>NZ_JPYO01000048.1:810-1051 GCF_000757485.1 Achromobacter sp. RTa | reverse complement strand
GTCGATGCGCCTCCCATGTCGCGCACGCTTTGCGTGCTTGCTCCCGCCCCAATAGGGCTGGCCCGCCTTGGGGCGGCCCGGCGACGGGCCGGCCATTCTTGCGGAGGCTGTCGATGCGCCTCCCATGTCGCGCACGCTTTGCGTGCTTGCTCCCGCCCCAATTGCGCTTTGCTCTACCGCCGGATCAGGCCTGGGTTTCGACCCGGTTGGCGTCCAGCACCGTCATCGCCGCCATATTGAT
>NZ_JPYO01000048.1:634-800 GCF_000757485.1 Achromobacter sp. RTa | reverse complement strand
GTTGTAGGCGATATTGCCGGAATCCACGTTCGGGCACACCAGCAGGTTGGCCTCTCCCTTGAGTGAAGACGACGGCAGGATGCGCGTGCGCAGCGCTTCGTCCAGCGCGCAGTCGCCGTGCATCTCGCCGTCGATCTCCAGTTCCGGCGCGGCCTGGCGCACCAGC
>NZ_JPYO01000048.1:0-276 GCF_000757485.1 Achromobacter sp. RTa | reverse complement strand
CATGGCCGCGTACACGTTGTGCCCCGGACGGCGGCCGATCACCTCGTCCACGAAGCGCAGGTGGTCGTGGTACGCGCCCACCGTGCCGCAGACCATGCCGTCGGCGTCGCCCAGGTGCACCATCATCGCGCCGATCAGGGTCAGGCGGCGGCGCATCTCCACCCGCGCCATTTCCTTGGTGATGCCGCGGCGGCACATCAGTTCCCAGTACGTCGTCCAGTACTGGTGGAAACGCTCGTCGTATTCCGGGTTGGTCACCTCGACGTCCTCGCCCAG
>NZ_JPYO01000047.1 GCF_000757485.1 Achromobacter sp. RTa | reverse complement strand
AAGGCGCAGCGTGGGGGCTATTTTTGCCGCCGGGCCGCCCCAAGGCAAAAACGGTGTATGGACCGGGGACATGGGTAACAGGTGTACGAGGACATAGGTGACACTTTTCCGGGTTAGGTGCCCGGGAGAGTTCCATGCCTTGGAGTCCAGTTACCGTGAACGATCAGAAGACCGAGTTTGTGGCGTTGGCCGGGCAGGCTAACGCCAACATGAGCGAGCTGTGCCGGCGTTTCGGCATCAGTCGTAAGACTGGATATAAGTGGCTTGGCCGGCATGAACAGCACGGGCCAGCCGGGCTTGAACCGCTATCGAGGCGCCCTCGGCACACACCGGGGCGTACAGCCGAGGCGCTTGAGGCTCAGGTCCTTGAGGTCAGGCAACATCATCCGGCCTGGGGCGGGCGCAAGATCGCCCATGTGCTGCTACGCGATCAAGGGGTAAGGCTCGCACCCAGCACCGTCACGGAGGTGCTGCGTCGCCATGGATGTTTGGCAGATACCCCGCCCGGCTCAGGCAGGGCCTGGCATCGGTTCGAGCACGAAGCCCCCAACGACCTGTGGCAGATGGACTTCAAGGGTCACTTCGCCACGGACCGTCAGCGTTGCCATCCGCTGACGGTCATCGACGACCACTCGCGTTACAACATCGTTCTGCAGGCCATGGCTGCCGAACGCTTCGAGCCAGTGCAGGCCGCGCTACTGCAAGCGTTCTCCCGCTACGGCCTGCCCAGGCGCATCAACACCGATAACGGCACGCCTTGGGCCGCCTCAGGCATGGATGCGTTGACGCGGTTGGCTGTCTGGTTCATACGGCTTGGCATCGAGCTGACGCATAGCAGGCCCGCACATCCGCAGAGTAACGGTAAGGACGAGCGCTTCCATCGCACCTTCAAGGCTGAGGTCCTCGGTACTCGGCGCTTCCGAGATCTGGACGATGCCCAGCGCCAGTTCGATCCGTGGCGTCGAATCTACAACCACGAGCGCCCACACCAGGCGCTAGACATGCAAACGCCCGCGCAACGTTATCGGCCAAGCGTACGCTCGATGCCACGGGTTCTGCCGCCCATCGTTTACGCCGCGGACACGTTGGTGCGCAAGGTCCAGTACGGAGGGTGGGTCGACCTACAAGGGCGACAGTTGCGTCTATCCGCCGGATTACGGGGTCAATACGTCGCCTTCAGACCGAGGCGAGACGAGGATGGCTCCTTCGACATCCTCTTCTGCCATCACTGCCTCGGACAAGTGGATCTGAAGGCCATGAAGTAAGCTGATCAACCTGTTACCCATGTTCCCGTACACCTGTTACCTATGTCCCCGGTCTGTACACTGGCCCGCCTTGGGGCGGCCCGGCGGCGGGCCGGCCATTCTTGCGGAGGCAGTGGATGCTCCCCCCATGCCGCGCACGCTACGCGCATTGCTGCCCCCCAAGGGGGCTGGCCCGCCTTGGGGCGGCCCGGCGGCGGGCCGGCCATTCTTGCGGAGGCTGTGGATGCTCCCCCTATGCCGCGCACGCTACGCGCATTGCTGCCCCCCAAGGGGGCTGGCCCGCCTTGGGGCGGCCCGGCGGCGGGCCGGCCATTCTTGCGGAGGCTGTGGATGCGCCCCCCATGCCGCGCACGCTACGCGCGTTGCTGCCCCCCAAGGGGGCTGGCCCGCCTTGGGGCGGCCCGGCGGCGGGCCGGCCATTCTTGCGGAGGCTGTGGATGCGCCCCCCCATGCCGCGTGGGGGTGTCAGACACCCGGGGAGGTTTGCTTTAATGTGAAAGGGCGTCTCGTACGGGTGTCAGACACTTGCAGATTTGTGTCTGACACCCGTACGAGACGCCCTTTCATCGTACGCCGACGCCCCCGGGGTGTCTGACACCCCCAAAAAACCTAGCCCCCGGCGGCGCCCCGCACGATGCGCCGATACCAGAAATGCAGCAGGGCGGCCGACAGCGCCAGGCCGACCATGGCCATCAGCCACATGCTGCCGGCGCCCTGGGGCGAGCCGGGTACGAGGATGGCACGCACGCCGTCCAAGCCGCCCTGGCCGGGACCGAAGCCGAACCACCAGCCGCCGATCAGGCCCACGCCCGCCAGGGCCACCACCTGCAGCAGCAGGGGCACCACCGCCACCTTGTAGGCGCGCAGCAGGTAGGAGTTGATGCATTGCATCGAATCGAAGAGGTGGAACAGCGGCAGCACGGCCAGCAGCGTGGTCGCCACAGCCGCCACGCCGGGGTTGTCGGTATAGGCCGCCAGGATGAGCGGTCGACCGATAAGCAGCACCGCGGCCGTCAGCAGGGCGCCCAGGATGCCGAGCGCCAGGCCGGCCATGCCGGTGCGGTGCGCGTGGTCCAGGTTGCCGGCGCCGATGGCCTGCGCGGTCAGGGCTGCCGTGGCCACGCCCAGCGCCATGGGCATCATGTAGCAAAGCGCGGCCAGGTTCGACATGATCTGGTGGCCGCCGGTCACGAAAGTGCCTTCGCGCGCCACCAGCAGGGCCATGAACGTGAAGGCCGAGACCTCCACCAGGTACGAGCCACCCATGGGGATGCCCAGGCGCAGCAGTTCCTTCAGCGTCTTCCAGTCGGGCCTGCCTACCCGCAGCTTGAAGCGCCGGTAGTAGCGGTCGTGCGTGATGACCCACAACCCCAGCCCTAGGCTGATCCACGAAACCATGGCGGTCGCGAGGCCGGCGCCGGTGGCGCCCATGGCCGGCAGGCCCAGCTTGCCGTAGATGAGCACCCAGTTGAAAAAGGCCTTGAAGCCGATGGCCGTCAGGTTGATCGCCATGACCAGCTTGGGACGCGATACCGAGGTGCCCAGCGCGTAGATGGTGCGGAACACTAGCGCGGCGGGCAGGGCCAGCACCAGGGCCTGCAGATAGGAGCCGACGCGCGCGCGCACCGCCGGGTCGACTTCGCCCGACAGCGATAGCCACATGTCGGGGAACAGCATCAGGGCCGCGCCCACGACGGACAGGCCGAGGGCCAGCCAGACGCCCTGGCCCCAGCTGCGTCCCACTTCGAGATTCTGGCCCGCGCCGAAGTGCTGGGCCAGGATGGGGATCAGGGCATGCACCACCCCCATCAGCCCAACGAAGATGGTGATGTAGATGGAGGCGGACAAGGCCATGGCGGCCAGGTCGTTGGCGCTGGAATGGCCCGTCATGGCGGTATCCAGCACGCCGAAGGAAATGCCGGCCCATTGGCTGACCAGCACCGGCCAGGCCTGCTTGGCTATGCCTCGCAGGGTGGCGCCGAAGGTCATCGGCGCGGGGGACGCCGGCGTCATCGGTTCGAACCGATGCGAAGCAGGCGGAATACTTCCTGCCGGTCCGCTCGCCGGCCACCTTGCCACAGCACGTCGGCGCCTTCGCTATAGGCGGCGGTGTTGTCGCGCAGGCTCTGGTTGCTGGTCTGCTGCAGGATCAGAGTGCACTTCGCGTCGAACGTGAACGTCAGGTTATTGAAGATCAGGAATGAGGCGCGCTGGCCGCTGCCCAGGCTCAGGCCGCGCACGCATTCGCCCGGACGGATGTTCTGCTCCAGGGCCTGGGCCAGTTGCCCTGATACGGTGCGGTAGCTGCGCGCATAGTCGACCGCCGGCTGCCACAGCAGCACGAGCAGGATCCAGGTCACGGTCAGCCCGCCGGCCGACAGCACGGTGCCGCGCCATAGCGCTTGCGGTTTCACGCGCAGCCGCCACACGACCAGCGCGATCCAGGCCAGCGTGAACACCACGGCCAGGGCGAAAGCGACCCAGGAAATGACCGGCTCGTAGCCCGTGGTCTGGCGGGCGATGTTGCGCGAAATCTGCGCGGGCCAGTGGAAGTGCAGGGCCACCCAGCCGAGCCAGACGGTGGCCGCGGTCAGCGAAAAGCACATGACGGCGAACCAGTCCAGCGTGTTGACCACGCCGCGGCGCAGCGTCGGCAGGGAAAAGGCGGCCAGCACGGCGCAGGGGGCGGCCAGCAGCACGTACTCGGCGTCAGTGGCCTCTTCCAGGCCGAACAGCACCAGCGTGGAGCAGGCGAGCAGGGTCAGGGGCAGCCAGATGTGTGGCGCGTAGATCCAGGAGCGCCAGCGCCAGATGGCCAGCAGGGCGAGCGGCCAGGTCGGCCACAGATACCAGGGGAGATCGCGCAGCGTGCGCCCCATGTCGTGCCAGGACGGCAAGGCGAAGGACGACAGGTTCCAGGTCTTCCAGTTGCGGATCCAGTATTCGCTGCCGTGGCTGGCGGGGATCCACCAGGCCAAGATCAGGACGACGGTGACCAGCGCCGCCCAGGGCAGCCAGCGGCGGCACCGCCACAGCTGGGTGCGCGGGTAGAAGGCAAGCAGCGAGCCGGCCATGATGGGGATCGCGCCCACCCAGCCGCGGGTCAGGAAGCTGGCGGCCAGGGCGATGCCCAGGGTGGTGCAGCCCGTGAAGGGACGGTCCACGCTGCGGGCGAGCGAATAGAAGGCCAGCGCCTGCCACGCCATGATGGCGGGTACGACGGTGGTTTCATGGGTGCGCTGCAGGATGCCGACGGTGGCGAGCAGCAGGAGCAGCGCGGCATCCGCCAACATGCGGCCGTAGTCGCGCGGCTCGGGTTCGCCGCCGAAGGGCAGGGCCAGGGGCTGGGCTTCGGCGCGGCGGCCCAGCAGATAGGTGCCGTACCAGACGCTGGTGGTGGTGATCGCGAACCACAGCAGATTGGGCAGGCGGCCGGCGGGGATGTCGCCGATGATCGGGCCGAACAGCCAGATGCAGAATGCGCCCACCCAGGTGATCAGCGGGCCTTCCTCGGCATGGGCCAGCAAGCCGACCTGCGGCAGCAGCCAGGTGATGCCGCCCTCGCGGATCGCCGTGATCATGGTCGCCAATCCGACCGCATCGTCCGTTTTCCACGGGTCGCGCATGAACAGGCCGGCCACGATATAGGCCAGCAACAGGCCCAGGAGTATCAGCCGGGGCAGTTTCGCGGTGGCCACGGACGTCAGCCGGGCCGGCGTGGAAAAGGATAGTGGGGACACGGGCGTTAATGTAACCGAGTGGTCGGGTTGCGCTAACCCCCAGCACAGGAATAGGCAGCTAGGGAGGAAAAAAAAGCAGCCCGAAGGCTGCCTTTTTGCTGTGGCTCCTGCGGGAGCGACAGGATCAGGAAGCGGACTTGACCGTGCCAGCGGTACGGGCGAAGCGGGCGCGGAACTTTTCCACGCGGCCGGTTTCGACGATACGCGTCTGGGCGCCCGTGTAGAACGGGTGCGATTCGGAGGTCACGTCGCACTTGAAGAGCGGGTACGTCTTGCCGTCCAGATCGATCGTTTCGCGCGTTTGCACGGTCGAACGGGTGATGAACTTGTTGCCCGTTTGCAGGTCGGCGAAGACGACTTCGCGGTATTCGGGGTGAATGCCTTCTTTCATGGTGCTTTCCTAGGGCTCTTTCGAGCCTTCCTCGGTTGTTAGGGTCGCCAGCCAGGACGCCAAGCATCCAACATCGGCGCTAGCCACGTATCCAAAAAGTAACCCTGAATTCTAGCACGGGAATTTTTTGCGGACCATGGAAAACCGACGGGTAGCGCCCGGACGATGCCCGTCGAAATTGGGGTCATAAGGCGCGCATTCCTTAGAGATCGGTGCGCAGCTTCCAGATTTCGGGGAACAGCACCACTTCCAGCATGCGGCGCAGGTAGGCGACGCCGGAGGTGCCCCCCGTGCCGCGCTTGAAGCCGATGACCCGTTCCACCGTCGTGACGTGGCGGAATCGCCACAGCCGGAACGCGTCTTCCAGGTCCGTCAGCTTTTCGCCCAGCTGATAAAGGTCCCAATAGCGCTCGGGCTGCCGGTAAACGGTCAGCCAGGCCGCCTCGACCCCTTCCGAGGATTGATAGGGCTGGGTCCAGTCCCGCTGGAGATGGTCCGCGGGCACGTCCAGGCCCTGGCGCGCCAGCAGCCGCAGCGCTTCATCGTACAGGGAGGGCGCCTCGTAGGCGCTCTGCACCTGGGCCAGCAGGTCCGCCCGGTGCCCGTGCGGCTTGAGCATGGCTGCGTTCTTGTTGCCAAGCAGGAATTCGATCTGGCGGTACTGGTAGCTCTGGAATCCGCTGGAACGCGCAAGATAGGGGCGCAACGCGGAATACTCGGGTGGCGTCATGGTCGCCAGCACGTCCCAGGCGTGCACCAACTGCTCCATGATTTTGCTGACCCGGGCCAGCATCTTGAAGGCGGGCTGGAGGCGGTCGGCCGCCACGTTGTCGATGGCGCCGCGCAATTCATGCAGCATCAGCTTCATCCAGAGCTCGCTCGTCTGGTGCTGGATGATGAAAAGCATTTCGTTGTGCTCGGGCGACAGCGGATGCTGCGCGCCCAGCAGGGCGTCCAGGTGCAGGTAGTCGCCGTAGGTCATGTCGCGCGTGAAATCCAGCTGCGCCTTTTCCTCGCGGACGATGTCTTCGGGGCGTTCGGTCTGGCTCATGCGCGGCCTCCTTGGCAGGGCGGGGCGGCACGGCGCGCCGATGCGGGCAGCGCGCGCCAGCAGGGCGCATGGACGCGGGCGCAAGCCAGTGCCGCGCGAGGGGCTAGATGATGTCTCATTGTGGTGCTTCCAGAATGGGGCGGCGGGAAGATCGCATTGCGCCGCCCGAAGGCCGTCGGACCAGCCTACAGTTCGCGCAGGACTGCGCGGACCGGGCTGGCATCCGCCTGGACCAGCGCCAACGGCAGCGCGATCAACTCGTAATCGCCTTCCGGCACGGCATCGAGCACCAGGTTTTCCAGTACCCGCATATCGTGCCGCAAGATCGTGTGGTGGCTGTCCAGGGTCTTGCTGGAGGCGGGGTCGATGCTGGCCGTATCCAGCCCGATCAGCATGACGCCGCGTTCGGCGAGCCACTCGATGGTCTGGGGGGCGTAGGCGGAAAAATCGTCGGTCCACCAGTCTTGCGCGGCATGCTTGGCCGTGCGGACCAGCACGCGGGGCGGCAGGTTCAGGGCGGCATGGGCCAGGTGGTCGACGGTGATGAGCGGGCCGCAGTCGATGGCGTGGATGACGCGGCAAGGGCCCAGGAAGGGCTCCAGCGCGACGGACCCGATGGCGGCGGCGCCATTCTGGTAGTGCAGGGGGGCATCGGCATGCGCCCCGATATGCGGCGACAGCGTGATTTCGCTGACGTTTACCGGACAGCCGGGCTCGAGCGACCATTTCCATTGCTGGCGGTACGGCGTGTCGCCTGGAAAGACAGGCGAAGCAGCGGAGACGGGCGGGGAAATATCCCACAGGCGCTTCATGTCGGGCGGAAATGTCGGGCGGAAAAAGGGGAGCGCAATGCTGGAATTAGGTTAAGCCTAAAGCAATAACGGGCGGTAGTCTAACGAATTCCGGCGCGTGGCGCAGTGCCTACAGGGTGCCCCGTTCCGCCATGGACACCACGGTGCCGCCGGCGACCACCAGATGGTCCACGAGCTTGATGTCCACCAGGGCCAACGCTTTCTTCAGGTGCTGGGTAAAGCTGTGGTCGGCGGCGCTGGGCTCGGCCACGCCCGAGGGGTGGTTGTGGGCGATGATGAGGGCGGCCGCATGGTGGCGCAGGGCCTCGCGCACGACTTCGCGGGGATAGACCGAGGCTTGCGACAGCGTGCCGCGCGCCAGTTCGCCGGTGGCGATCAGCCGCAGCTGGTTGTCCAGGTAGAGGGCGATGCAGTGCTCCACCCGGCGGTGGCCCAGCGCGACTTTGCAATATTGTTTTACCTGCCAGGGGTGGTCCAGGCTGCTGACCTGGGGCAGTTCCTCTTCGATGGCGCGGCGGGCCAGCTCCAGCAGTGCGGCAAGCATGCAGGCCTTGGCGGCTCCCAGGCCGGGAACCGCCATCAGTTCTTCGGGCGCGGCCCCCAGCAGGCCCCGCAGGCCGCCGAACTGCCTGAGCAGCCGGTTACATAATTCCACTACGTGCAGGCCGGGAATGCCCGTGCGCAGGGTGACGGCGAGCAGCTCCGCGTCCTGGAGCGCGGCGGCGCCGTGACGCAGCAGCCGCTCCCGGGGACGCTCGTGTTTTGGCAGCCGGACGGACAATTTCATAAGAAGCTCTAAAATCAAGGTTCATTCAATTGCCTATACGGTGGCAGATCTTGAGCACCGCCTCTAATGAAGTGAACGTTTTGGTCCGTCCGGATTCCTACCTGACGCTGCACTACCGGATTACGCTGGCCTCCGGCCCAGGCAAGGATTCAGTGTTCGCCGACACCTTCGACGGCCGTCCCGGCACGCTGCAGATGGGCAGCGGCCAGTGGGCGCCCGGCCTGGAAGCGGCGCTGATCGGCCGCGCCGAAGGCGAGCGCTTCAGCGTTACCGTGGCGCCCGCCGACGCCTATGGCGAGCGCAATCCGGAACTCATCCAACGCGTCACGCGCGCGATGCTCGCCGAGCACGCCGGCGCCGACGCCACGTTCGAACCGGGCGACCTGGTGGAATTCGCCGCGCCCAATGGCGGACGCTATTCGGGCGTTCTGAAGGAAATCAACGAGGAATCGGCGCTGTTCGATTTCAACCACCCGCTCGCGGGCATCAGCCTGCGGGTCGACGTGGCGCTCCTGGGGGTGCTCTGATGAGCCAGGCTGTAACCGCTTCCGACGCCGAAGTCCTGCTGGCGCAGCCGCGCGGCTTCTGCGCGGGCGTGGATCGCGCCATCGATATCGTCGAGCGCGCGCTTGAATTGCACGGCGCGCCGATCTACGTGCGCCACGAGATCGTCCACAACCGTTACGTGGTGGACGACCTGCGCGCCAAAGGCGCCGTTTTCATCGACGAGCTGGACGATGCGCCTTCGGGTTCCATCGTGGTGTTTTCGGCCCATGGCGTGTCCAAGGCGGTGCGGGCCGAGGCCGAGGCGCGAGGCCTGCAGGTGTTCGACGCCACGTGTCCGCTGGTCACGAAAGTCCATATCGAAGTCGCGCGCATGAGGGCGGCGGGGCGCGAGATCGTCATGATCGGCCACAAGGGCCATCCCGAGGTCGAAGGCACGCTGGGCCAGGCCCAGGGCGGCATGTACCTGGTCGAGACGGTGGAAGACGTCGCCGGCCTGCAGGTGGCCGATCCGGAGAACCTCGCCTACGTCACGCAGACCACCCTGTCCGTGGATGACGCAGCGGCAGTGTCCCAGGCCCTCAAGGCGCGCTTCCCCAGCATCGTCGAGCCCAAGAAGAGCGATATCTGCTACGCCACCCAGAACCGCCAGGACGCGGTCAAGGTGATGGCGCCGGATTGCGATCTGGTGCTGGTGGTCGGCAGCCCCAACAGCTCCAACTCGAACCGCCTGCGCGAGGTGGCCGAACGCAAGGGCGTGGCGTCTTTCCTGATCGACGGCGCGCAGTCCATCGATCCGGCCTGGCTGGTCGGCCGCAAGCGCATCGGCGTGACGGCGGGCGCCTCGGCGCCCGAGATTCTGGTGCAGCAGGTGATCGATCGCGTCAAGGAGCTGGGCGCGGTGTCGGTGCGCACCATGCCGGGCCTGGAGGAGAACGTGGCGTTCCCGCTGCCCAAGGGCCTGTCGCGCAAGTCGGCGCAAACGGAATCGCTGGAATAGGCGCGGGCGCCGCCGCGGGCGGCCCCGGATCAGAACATCAAGGAGACTTCATGCAGTTGTACAGCTACTTCCGCAGCTCGGCCGCGTACCGGGTGCGCATCGCCCTCAACCTGAAGGGCCTGCCCTACGAGTACGTGCCGGTGCACCTGCTGAAGGACGGCGGGCAGCAGTTGTCGGCCGAGTATCGCAAGATGAATCCGACCGGCCTGGTGCCGACGCTGGTCGACGGCGACGCCGTCATCGGGCAGTCGCTGGCCATCATCGAGTACCTGGAAGAAACGCATCCGCAGACGCCGTTGCTGCCGGCCGACGCGATCGGCCGCGCGCGCGTGCGGGACCTGGCCCTGGGCATCGCCTGCGATACCCATCCGCTGAACAATCTGCGCGTGCTCAAGTATCTGAAGCACACCCTGGGCGTGGACGAAGACGCCAAGACCGCCTGGTACCAGCACTGGGTGCACCAGGGCCTGGAAGCCCTGGAGACGCAGCTGGCGAACTCCGGCGCCACCGGCCGTTTCTGCCACGGGGATGCGCCGACGCTCGCCGACGTGTGCCTGGTGCCCCAGGTGGCCAACGCGCAGCGTTTCGGCTGCGATCTGTCGGCCATGCCCAATATCGTGCGCATCGACGCGGCCTGCCGCGAGCTGCCCGCCTTCGATGCGGCCGCGCCGGGCAAGCAGCCCGACGCGGAATAACGCCAGCCCCCGGAAGGAGGGCTGTCCGGCTTCAGCCGATCTGCACCGGCACGAAGATCTTGTCTTCGCCGCGCTGCACCAGCAGGGCAACCGTCTTGCCGGCCTTGGACAGCGCCTCCTTGACCTGCCCGACGTTGTGCACGGGCACCCCGTTCAGGGACAGCAGCACGTCGCCGGCTTCGATGCCGGCCTTGGCGGCCGGTCCGATGGACCGTTCGATCAACAGGCCTTCGGCGCCCGCCGCCTGCTGCTCCTGCGGGCTCAGCGGCCGCAGCGCCAGGCCCAGCTGGCCGCGCTGCACTTCCTGGTCTCCCGCCGACGCTTGCGTCTTGTCCGCGGGGACGCCGCCCAGGGTGGCGACCAGTTCCTTGTGCGCGCCGTTGCGCCAGATGTCCAGCTTGATCTTCTCGCCGGGCGAGGCCAGCGTGATGGTGGAAGCCAGGTCGCCCGACGACACGATGGTCTTGCCGTCGATCTGCCGGACCACGTCGCCCGGCTGCAGCCCGGCCTTGGCGGCGGCGCTGCCCTTTTCGACGCTGGACACGAGCGCTCCCGTGGGGGAATCCAGCTTGAAGGAGTCGGCCAGGTCCTGGTTCACTTCCTGCACTGTCACGCCCAGCCTGGCGTGGCGCACCTTGCCATGTTCCAGGATCTGGTCCTTGACCTTGTAGGCCACGTCGATCGGGATCGAGAAGGACAGGCCCTGGAACCCGCCCGTGCGGCTGTAGATCTGCGAATTGATGCCCACGACTTCGCCGCGGTCGTTGAACAGCGGACCGCCGGAGTTTCCGGGGTTGACCGCCACGTCCGTCTGGATGAAGGGGACCGAGGTGTCGTCGGGCAGCGAGCGGCCCTTGGCGCTGACGATGCCCGCCGTGGCCGTATTCTCGAGGCCATAGGGCGAGCCGATGGCCAGCACCCATTCGCCCACCTGCAACTGGTTGACGTCGCCCACCTTGACCACGGGCAGGTTCTTGGCGTCGATCTTGATGACGGCGACGTCCGTCTGCGGGTCCGAACCCAGCACCTTGGCCTTGTATTCGCGGCGGTCCGTCAGCTTGACGGTGACTTCCTTGGCGTCCTGCACCACGTGCGCATTGGTCAGGATGATGCCGTCGCTGCTGACAATGAAGCCGGAGCCTTCGCCGCGCATGGGCACTTCGCGGGAGGGCATCTGGCCGCGTCCGCCGGGGAACTGGCCGAAGAACTGGGCGAACGGGTCCATGTCTTCGGCGGACACCTTGCGGGTGCCGCTGACGCTGATATTCACCACGGCCGGGCCGTAGTCGCGCGTGATCTGCGCGAAGTTGGGCGGGCTGGACGGATTGATCGCCTGGAAAGAGGAGGCGGCCGGCGCGGTGGCCGCCATCGAAACGCCGCCGATGACGGCGGTCGCGCCGGCGCCGCCTATGGCGCCTGCTGCCAGCAGCGCCATCACCAGGCGCGAGGGCTTCATTTGGGAGGTCTTCATGTCGGCTCCTGCGTTCATGTTGAAGGACATGGCGCTATCTTCGGGCCTGACACTTAGGGGAGTCTTAAGCCGGGAAAACCACCTTCACACGCAGGCCCTGGCCGGACGGCGCGTCTTGCAGCTCGATCGTCGCTCCGTGCCGGTCGGCGATGGCGCGCGCGATGGCAAGCCCCAGTCCGCTGCCGTGCTCGCCATTGCCCTCGATGCGGTAGAAGCGGTCGAACACGCGTTCGCGCTCTTCCGGCGCGATGCCGGGGCCTTCGTCATCGACCAGCAGCGTGGCCTGCCCGGGAGCCTGCTCCAGGCGCAGGCGGATGCGCTTGCCGGCGGGCGTGTATTTGATCGCGTTGTCCAGCAGGTTGCGGGCAAGCAGGGCAAGCGCGTCCCGATGGCCCTGCACCCAGGCCTGCTGGGCGCCGTCCAGGTCCACCGTGATCGATTTCGCGTTGGCCTGGGGCAGCGTTTCGGACAGGGCCTGGCGCAGCACGTCCGCCAGGTCCACCGACTCGGCGGGCGCGTGCCCGGCCGTGTTTTCATGGCGCGCCATGGATAGCAGCTGCTCCACCAGCCGCGTGGCGCGGTCGATGCCGGCCGTCAGGCGCTGCTCGGCCACCCGGCGCGCGTCGGCGTCGCTCGCGCGCTGCAAGGCCTGCGACTGCAGGCGCAGCGCCGCCAGCGGAGACCGCAGTTCATGCGCGGCGTCGCCCACGAATTGCTTTTGCTGCGCGAAGGCGCCCCGCATGCGCTCGAGCAGCAGGTTCAGCTCCTGGACCAGCGGCCGGATTTCGTCGGGCAGCCCTTGCACGCTGACGGGCGACAGGTCCTCCGGCTGCCGCGCCGCCACTTGCGCGCGCGCCCGTTTCACGGGCCGCAGCGACCAGCTGACCACGCACCAGATGATCAGCATCAGCAGCGGCGCCGCGGCCGCGATGGGGGCGACGGTGCGCAGCGCCAGCGCGCGCGCCATGTTTTTGCGCACCTCCATGTCCTGCGCGACCTGGATGACCTGGAAGGGCGTGGCCAGCGAGTACACGCGGTAGGTGCTGCCCTCCATTCTTGCGTCGGAGAATCCCAGGATGATCTGGTCGGGCAGGGGGCGGCGCGAACGCGAATTGAAGACGCGCACGCCGTCCGGCGTCCAGATCTGGATGATGAGGTCGTCGGCCATGGGCGAGCCCGCGCCGCGCGCATGCCGAGGCCCCGCGCTGAGCAGTCCGTCGCCGGTGCCCAGCGACAGGGCGGTGCGTTGCAGCAGTGAATCGAAGATATCGTCGGCCTGCGCCAGCGTGCTGCGATAGGCGATCGCGCCTTGCACCAGCGCGCCGACCACGATCGCGGCCAGCAGGAAGAAAAGCAGCCGGGCCCTCAGCGAATAGCTAAGCGGAATGCTCATGTTTTGGGGATGACATAGCCGACGCCTCTGACGTTCTGGATCAGGTTGGGACCCAATTTCTTGCGCAGGCCATGAATATAAACCTCAACCGCGTTGCTGCTGATGCTGTCCTTCCAGCTATACAGTTTTTCTTCCAGCTGGGCGCGCGAGAAGATCATGCCCGGGCGCGCGATCAGGGGTTCGAGCACTGCCCACTCGCGGGCAGTCAGCGCCACGGGGGCGCCATCCACCATGGCGGCATGGGATTGCGGATCGATGGTGATGCCTTCGTGCTCGAACACCGGTTCGGCGCGGCCCGCGCTGCGGCGGATCAGCGCGCGCATGCGGGCCAGCAATTCGTCCACGTCGTAGGGCTTGACGATGTAGTCGTCCGCACCGGCGTCCAGCCCGGCGATCCGGTCGCTGACCGCGTCGCGGGCGGTGGCGATCAGCACCGGCGTGCGGTCCTTGCGCGAGCGCAGGTCGCGCAGCAGCGCAAGGCCGTCGCGCCTGGGCAGGCCCAGGTCCAGCAGGATCAGGTCGTAGGCGTCGGTGCGCAGCGCGAGTTCCGCGGCATTGCCGTCCTTGACCCAGTCGACGGCATAGTGCTCCGCGCGCAGGCAGTCCAGCACGCTTTCGCCGATCATGATGTCGTCTTCGACAAGGAGAATGCGCATGGCGGTGTCCGCAGGATGGTCCGGTAAGTTGGACGCGTGCTGGCGGGCGGGAGTTCCCTGGGAAGGGGGGCTCAGGTAGCGCGCCGCAGGTAGTGCACTCGGAAATGAAAAAAGCAGCCCGGGTGGGCTGCTTTTTGAATTCTGGTGCCGGCAATAGGAGTCGAACCTACGACCTTCGCATTACGAATGCGCTGCTCTACCAACTGAGCTATGCCGGCAAGACCATTTGCTTGGGTTCCATTGAGTTCCGGGCGACGCCGAAACAGGAAAGCAAAAATCTTTCTTAGTGCTTTCTCCGGATCGCTTGCCCTTGTTTATGGGGGCTGATCTGGAAAGACCGAAATCATATCAGAGTTTTTTGCCGATGTGAAACAGGCAGGGGAAAAGTTGCGAAAAAAGTGTGGACTTGCATAAGCCGAAAATTTCGTTCATAATTTCGTTCTTAGCAGTTCCCCGATAGCTCAGTCGGTAGAGCGACGGACTGTTAATCCGCAGGTCGCTGGTTCGAGCCCAGCTCGGGGAGCCAAAGAATTCAGGGCCATTCACGCAAGTGAATGGCCCTTTTGGTTTTCGCCGCAGCCCGTAACTTGGCTGCAGGGCGGTTGCTTGGGCGGCGCGCCGGGGTGGGCAGGGTCATCGGATGGTTCATATGGAAAACGACAAGCGCATCGGCGTCACGGTGATTTCCGGCTTTCTGGGCAGCGGCAAGACGACGCTTCTCAATCGCCTGCTGCGCGACCCGGCCTATTCCGACGCGGTCGTGATCGTCAACGAATACGGCGAAGTGGGCGTCGACCATCACCTGGTCCGGCAGGCGCGAGACAACGTCGTCCTGGTCGAGGGCGGATGCCTGTGCTGCGTGGTCAGCGGCGCCGTGGTCGATACCTTGCGCGACCTCTTCATGCAGGCCGTCAGCCGCCGGATCAAGCCGTTTCGCCGCGTGCTTATCGAGACCAGCGGGCTGGCGGATCCCGCGCCCATCCTGTTCACGCTCAAGCATGACCGCTTCCTGTCCGAACGCTACGACTACCGGGGAGCGATCGTGCTCGTGGATGCGCGCCATGGCGTGGATCAACTGGCGGGGCAGCCGGAAGCGTCGCGGCAGCTTGCCCTGGCCGATGCCGTGGTATTCAGCAAATCGGACCTGGTGCATGCCGAGCAGCTGCGCCGTGTCGAGCAGGCTGTCGTGGCAGTCAATCCGGGCGCGCAACGTTGCGTGCAGCGACCCGACGAGCCCCTCGTTGATGTGCTGCGAGGCGGGCCGGCCGCGCACGCCGGGCGCGACGGCGTCGCGCTGGCGAATTGGCTGCGCCCTTTTTCGGCGCGGCCGCCGGCCGGGCATGCGCACCAGGCGGCCAGTTTTTCGCTGGTCCTGGACGTGCCCATCAGCCGGCCGGCCTTTCTTGCCGGGGTATCACGGATCCAGGAGCGTTTCGGGCCGGCCTTGCTCCGGATGAAGGGGTTGGTGTGCTTCGAGGGCGAGGTTTTGCCGTGCGAGGTGCACGGGGTGCATGGCGAGCTCTATCCGATCCGGCAGCTGGCCCAATGGCCGGACGATGACCACGCGTCGCGGCTTGTGTGCATTCTGCGCGGCCAGGACGGCGGCGAGCTCCGGGACGCCGTCAGCGAGGCGTTGGGGCAGCGGGCGGCCTGACGGCGCCGGGTGGCGGCCCTGGGTCCGCCTGCCTTCGATTTCTGATGTCGGTGTTGCACGGAAATACGGTATAACCGATCGGTCTGATGCAAAAATCGAGACAATCATGGATCGTCTGAAAGCCATGCAGGTGTTCGTCGAGGTCGCCGACAGGGGTAGTCTGTCGGCGGCGGCGGTGCATCTGGATATGTCGCGCGCCATGGTGTCGCGCTACCTGGCGGAAATGGAGCAGTGGGTCGGCGTGCGCCTGTTGCACCGCACGACGCGCCGCCTGAGCCTGACCCCGGCGGGCGCCGAAACGCTGCCACGCTGCCGGCAGATGCTGGACATGGTGGGGGACTTGCGCGGCGCGGTCGCCACGCCCGACGATACGCCGCGCGGCCTCCTGCGCATCACCACCAGCATGTCCTTCGGTTCCCGTCATCTGGCCAGCGCCATTACCGATTACGTGAAGCTGCATCCGGGCGCCTCGGTGGACCTGATGCTCGTCGACCGGGCCGTCAATCTGGTTGAAGAGCGCGTCGACCTGGCCGTGCGCATTACCAATGACCTGGATCCCAATCTGATCGCCCGCAAACTGGCAGTTTGCCGTTCGGTCGTCTGCGCGTCGCCGGAGTATCTGGAGCGCGAGGGGACGCCTGCGCGGATCGAGGACCTTTCCTTGCGCAATTGCCTGACCCATTCCTACTTCGGCAAGAGCCTGTGGCGTTTCGAGCGCGATGGCGTGCCCGTGGACGTGCCGGTAAGCGGCAACATCAGCGCGAACGAAGTGTCGGTGCTGACGCGCGCCGCGCTGGAGGGAGCGGGTATTGCGATGCTGCCGACCTACTATGCCTCCGAGTACGTGGCGGCCGGCCGGCTGCGGGCCATCCTGACGCACTGCAAGCCCCAGGAACTGGGCATCTACGGCATTTACGCGTCGCGCCGCCAGATGCCGCTGATTTTGCGTTCGATGCTGGATTTTCTGGTCGAACGGCTGGAATCCACGCCCTGGGACAAGCCCGCGGCGTAGCCGCCGGGGCGCCTTTGCGGAAGGCCGGCGCTTGAGGGCAGGGTAGTTGACGGTATAATTTGGCGACGGCTTGAGCGGGGCCCGGCGCGGTTGGCCGGGGCTTGTACCGGAAAGCCGTTGTGCGGCAGGCGGATGCCCGCCGTCATGTGGTCTTGGAAAATATCTAAGAATCGTAGTTTCGGCTCGGGGAAGAGCCGCGGCATCGCGGAACCGGTTTCCGGGTGCACGAGGGGAGGCGCATCGGGCTTCCGGATTGTGGCGGATCGTCCGCCGCGCCGTGGCGTTCGATGCCTGGCGATTCAGGTCCTTGATATCGTTGCCGCGGAAGGCGGTGCCGGGTTGCTGGCGTGCTCCGCTGGCTTGTTGGCGATTTATGCCAGCTTTTCCAGAAATTGCTTAAGGTGTTTGCCGCGCAGGGTCGCGGCAGGCATTCCGCCCAAGTCCGATTGGCGCGGCCGTTTCGGCGCATGGCCGAAGCGGGTGGCGGTACACACAGGAATCCAGTGAGAACTTCGCAAACCAACGCTGTCTGTTGCTGGCTCGCCATTGAGGCCGTTCGCCAGGCGGCGGGGCGCGCGGGTTTTGGCGCAGGCCTTGGCGGGGCGAAGCGCCGCGCGATTGGCGCGCCGCAAATGAAAAAGGCCCGGCGAATTCGCCAGGCCTCGATCAATTTGGTTGCGGGGGCAGGATTTGAACCTACGACCTTCGGGTTATGAGCCCGACGAGCTGCCAGACTGCTCCACCCCGCGTCTGAGAAATGAATAGTAGCCTTATTTTCAACCTAGCGCAAGTTAGCCCTTTTGAATTTGAATGTCGATGAACGATAGCGAGGCAATAGTCGTGCTCGAAACCGCGCTTTTATGCGCGGCGCAGCCGATGCAACTGTCCGAAATGCGCAAGCTATTCGGGGACGATGAACTATTCGACAATAGCGCGCTGCGCGCGCTGCTGGAGACGCTTCAGAACAACTGGGCGGATGGCGGCCTGGAGCTGGTGCAATTGGCGACCGGATGGCGCTTCCAGAGCCGTCCGCGCATGCAGCGCTATCTCGAACGGCTCAATCCGGAAAAACCGCCCAAGTATTCCCGCGCCGTCATGGAAACGCTGGCCATCGTGGCGTGGCGCCAGCCGGTCACGCGGGGCGATATCGAAGACATCCGCGGGGTGACCGTGTCTTCGCAGATCGTGAAAGCCCTGGAGGACCGCGGCTGGATCGAGGTCATCGGCCATCGCGATGCTCCCGGACGTCCCGCGCTGTTCGGCACGACGCGGCAGTTTCTCGATGACCTGGGGCTGCGCGCCCTGGACGAGCTGCCCGCGCTGGAGTCCGCGCAGGCCGCCGCGGCGCTTGCCGGCCTGGATCTGGGCGAAGTGCAGCAGGTGATGGGCGAATCTGCGGGCGATGCCGAGGAAGAGGCGGGGGGCGAAGGCGGGGCTGTTGCTGCTGAAGGCGAAGCCGTTGCCGGCGCCGGAGATGATGCCGAGGCTCGGGGCGATGCCGAGGTCCGGAGCGATGCCGAGGCTGGCGGCGAGAGCGGCGGTTCCGCCGAGGAAACCGCCGCGGATGATGCGCCCGCAGCGGCTATTCCAGTTGCGGAATTGTCTGTTTCGGAACAGGATATACCCATAGACCCGGTCGATAGCGTAGAATTCCGGCTTTCGCGCACAGAAGAAGGCGCGGATCCCGCCGACGAATCCACCGTCCGGGAGCAAGCCGAAGGCTTGTCCGATACGCCAGCCGCGCCCGGTTTTCCCGACGGCGAGGCCGGCAGCGACATTTCCGATATGGCCGCCGATGCCCCTGAGGCCGGTGCTGCAAAGGAAAGCGTCGAGAACGCAAAACACGCGGAACCGACCGACCCGATTGACGAGACCGATACCGCGGCGCCTGCCGCTGCCGGGCATGAGCCCGCATCCGGTCTTGCCGATCCTGTTCGGCCTGGCCCGGATGCCGCCTCCCCGGAATCGGACGAGGCAGGCCTTGAGCGGCCCGAGGCCGACCGAGAGTCGGCGTCCCCCGATGATGACGAGCCTGCCCCCGGCAGGCCTCCCCAAGTTTGAAATTCGGAGCTGTCCCAGTGACAACGAATACAACAGTGCAGGACGACAATCCCCGTTCGGATGACGCCGCTACGAGCGGCCAGCCGGAATCCTCCGCCGCGCGCGAGCCGGCGGCCGAAGGCGAGGCCGGTGCGCGTGGGCGCGGCCGCAAGCTGAGGACGCCTTTTCGCCGCCGCCGCGGCGACGCCTCGGCCGAGCAGGCGCCCGCTGGCGATGTCCAGCCCGCAGCGGCGGAAGCCGCCGCCCCGGTCGAGTCCCCGGATTCCCGAGGCACCGAGCAGGAAGCCGAGCAGGCCTTGTCGTACCTGGATACCGCCGACCGCATGGAGCAGCGGCTGGGCAAGTATCTGAACAGCGAGGCGGTCATGCCCAAGCTGCACAAGGTGCTGGCCGATGCTGGCATCGGGTCGCGCCGAGAAATGGAAGAGCTGATCGTTGCGGGCCGCGTGTCGGTCAACGGCGAGCCGGCGCACATCGGCCAGCGCGTCGCGCCCAACGACCAGGTCCGCGTCAACGGCAAGCCGATCGTGCGGACGAACACCAAGAAGCCTCCGCGCGTCATCCTGTACCACAAGCCCGCCGGCGAAATCGTCAGCCACGACGACCCTGGCGGCCGGGCGAGCGTCTTCGCCCGCCTGCCCAAGCTGCGCACCGGGAAGTGGCTGTCGGTCGGCCGCCTGGACCTGAATACCGAAGGCTTGCTGATCTTCACGACTTCCGGCGACATGGCCAACCGCATCATGCATCCGCGGTACGGCACGGAACGCGAGTACGCGGTCCGCGTGCTGGGCGAGATGGATGAGGCGCAACGCCAGTCGCTGGTCGACGGCATCCAGCTGGACGACGGCATGGCCGCATTCGGTTCCCTGGATTACCTGGGCGGCGACGGCAGCAACCGCTGGTACCGCGTCACCCTCCAGGAAGGCCGCAACCGCGAAGTCCGCCGCATGTTCGAAGCGGTGGGCGTCACCGTCAGCCGCCTGATCCGCACGCGTTTCGGCGACATCGTCCTGCCGCGCACGTTGCGCCGCGGCCGCTGGGACGAGCTGGATCCCTCCCTGGTCAGCGCGCTGATGGTCCAGTTGGGGCTGTTGCGCGAAGATGACGAGTCCGGCGGCAACCGCCGCCGTTCCAAGCAACCCCAATCCCATGACAGCGCCTTGCCGCCGGGCTTCGGCACGATGGACCGCAATGGCATGAACGGCGCTCGCATCGGCCGCCGCGGCAAGCTGCAAGGCGGCCGCCAGGGCAGCGCCGGCCAGGCGCAGGCTTGTCCCTCCGATCCCTTCGGCACCGGCCTGATGTTTGCGGGCGGCTATGCCAATGGCCACCCGCTGTCCGGCGAGGGCGGCAACCGCAAGGGCGGCAAGTCCGCGGGCGGGCGGGCGCAGCCGGCGGGCGGCAAGCCGGGAGGCAAGCCCGGCGGTAAGTCTGGCGGCAAGGGACGCGGGCCGCGCTCCGCCTCGGCGAACGGCCCCGCGGGCAACGTGGCGTCCGGCAATGTGGCCGAGGCGCCGGCCGGCGCCGGCCGCAAGGCCGCCGGGGGTGGAAAGTCCGGCGGCGGCAAGCCGGCGGGCGCTCGAGGCGGCAATGCGGGCCGCGGCGGCAAGCCGGCGGCGGCGGGCGGCCGTGGCGGAAACAAGGCCGAGGGCGCGCGTTCCGGCGGCAACAAGGGCCCGGGCGCCGGCGGCAAGCCGCGCGCGCCGCGCAGTGCGTCGCCGCGCGGCGATGACTGGCAGCCTCGCGGCGCTTCCGCGCACGAGTCGCGGCTTGGCGTGATGGGCGGACGCAGCCACCGGGGGCGTTGACCGGGGCAAAGCGGCGCGCTGGCCGCGCCGCCGGGTCCGATATGTCCCACATAAACGTAAGCCCGTGACGAATCAGGCGTTTTTCCAGTTTATCTGGTAAAATCAATGGTTTTCATGGCTTTCGCGTCTTTGCCTAGCCCGATGGTTGCCTCAGGCCGCCCAGCGTGGTTCAGGATTTCCGGGGGCGGCCCGATTGATGGGCCGTTGCGGCGCAGGCCAAAATTTAGGTCGCAATATAGGGCACTGCCCAGCATTGCTCCTTACGTGCAGTAGGGTGGCGGCTGGGCTCTGTGCAATACGGTGGGCTGGGCGTGCAGCCCATTTTTTTTGAGTATATGGCTGATTTATTCGCATTGACCAAAGAGGCTCTGGCCGGCATGGACGTCGAACTCGTCGACGTCGAGCGTGCCGCCCTGGGCCTTTTGCGCGTCACGATCGATCGGGTCGGCGGTGTGCGCATCGAAGACTGTGAGCAGGTATCCCGCCAGTTGTCGCGGGTGTTTGAAGTCGAGAACATCGACTACAAGCGGCTGGAAGTCGGTTCGCCGGGCGTGGACCGCCCGCTGCGCAACGAGGCCGACTTTCGCCGTTTCGCAGGCGAGCGCATCGAAATCAAGCTGCGCGAGGCATTGGACGGACGCAAGGTCTTTTCCGGCACGTTGACCGTGCCCGAAGAGGGCGCCGCAGCCTCCGACGCGGCTGCTGGGATGCAAAAGACCGTGTTCGGTCTCGAATTTGAGGCAAAAAAGAACGAAGTCCAGGTGTTGAATTTCACGGTCGAGGATATCGAACGTGCAAAACTGGATCCCGTTCTGGATTTCAAGGGCAAAAAGCGATGAGTCGCGAAATTCTTCTGTTGGTCGATGCCTTGGCGCGTGAAAAGAACGTCACGCGCGACGTCGTGTTCGGCGCGCTGGAAAGCGCTCTGGCCTCGGCGATGAAAAAGCGCTTCAAAGATGATGCGGACATCCGTGTCGCCATCGATAGGGATACGGGCGATCACGAAGGCTTCCGCCGCTGGCTGGTCGTGCCCGACGAGGCGGGCCTGCAAGAACCCGACAAGCAGGAAATGCTGTCGGACGCGCAGGAAATCGTCCCTGGCATCCAGGAAGGCGAATACATCGAAGAGCCGCTCGAACCCATCGAGTTCGGCCGCATCGGCGCGCAGGCGGCCAAGCAGGCCATTCTGCAGAAGATCCGCGACGCGGAACGCGAGCAGGTGCTGAACGATTTCCTGGAACGTGGCGAAACCATCGTGTCCGGCACGATCAAGCGCATGGACAAGGGCGACGCCATCATCGAAACCGGCAAGATCGAAGCGCGTCTGCCGCGCTCCGAGATGATCCCGAAGGAAAACCTCCGGGTGGCCGACCGCGTCCGCGCCTTTGTGTTGCGTGTCGACCACGCCGCGCGCGGCCAGCAGGTGATCCTGTCGCGCACCTCGCCCGAGTTCATCCGCCAGCTGTTCGAGAACGAAGTTCCCGAGATCGAGCAGGGCCTGCTCGAGATCAAGGCGGCTGCCCGCGACGCCGGCGTGCGTGCGAAGATCGCCGTGGTGGCATACGATAAGCGTATCGATCCGATCGGCACGTGCGTGGGCATGCGCGGTTCGCGCGTGACCGCAGTGCGCAACGAGCTGGGCGGCGAGCAGGTCGACATCGTGCTGTGGTCGGAAGACCCGGCGCAATTCGTCATCGGCGCCCTGGCGCCGGCCAACGTCGAGTCCATCGTCGTCGACGAAGACAAGCACGCGATGGACGTCGTTGTGGACGAGGAAAACCTGCCCAAGGCCATCGGCGCCAAGGGTCAGAACGTCCGCCTGGCTTCCGAGCTGACCGGCTGGCAGATCAACATCATGACGCCGGAAGAAAGCCTGAACCGCCAGGAAGTCGAGCGTTCGGGCCTGCGCGCCACGTTCATGAGCAAGCTGGACGTCGACGAGGAAGTCGCCGACATCCTGATCGATGAAGGTTTTACCGGTATCGAGGAAATCGCCTACGTTCCCATGCAGGAATTGCTGGAAATCGAAGCGTTTGACGAAGATACCATCAATGAGTTGCGCGCCCGTGCCCGCAATGCGCTGCTGACCGAGGCGATCGCCCAGGAAGAGCGCCTTGAGACCGCACAGGATTTGCTTGAACTCGAAGGCATGACGCCGGAACTGGCCGCCAAGCTGGCCGAGCGCCAAGTGCATACGCGTGACGATCTGGCCGAATTGGCGACGGACGAACTGGCGGAGATCGCCGGCTTGACCGAGCAGGACGCCAGCGACCTCATCATGCGTGCCCGCGCCCATTGGTTCGACGAAGAATAACCAAGGACACGGGTCTGCGGCGGATGGATGCGTCCATCCTTTCCGCAAGTTCACGTTGTTTGTAATAGCTGCATATAGGGAAGAGAGAGCCTAATGTCGAGTAACACCGTCGCCCAGTTCGCTACCGAGCTGAAAATGCCTGCCAATGTGCTGCTGGATCAGCTGCGCTCGGCCGGCGTTGACCTCAAATCGGTGGACGATGCCGTCACCGACAGCGACAAGGCGAAATTGCTCGAATCGCTGCGCCGCGCCCACGGCGCAACCGAAGGCAAGAAGATCACCCTGACGCGTCGCCAGACGTCCGAGATCCGGCAGGCCGATGCCACCGGCCGCTCGCGCACGATCCAGGTCGAAGTGCGCAAGAAGCGCGTGTTCGTCAAGCGTGATCCCTCCGAAATCGCCCTGGAACAGGCCGCGTCCGCGCGCGCCGAAGATGAAGCCTCCGTCGAAGAGGCGCAGCAGGTGTCCGCGCCGGCTGCCCCCGAGGCTCCTGCCGTGGCCGAACCTCGCGAGGCCGCGCCCGCCGTCCAGGCGGAGGCTCCCGCCCCCGCCAAGGCGGAAGAGCCCGCTGCTGTAGAAGCGCCCGCGCCGGTAGAAGCGCCCGCGCCTGTTGAATCCGTCGCGGCCGAAGTGCCCGCCCCCGTCGAGGCGAAACCCGCCGAGGTCCAGGCCCAGCCTGAACCCGAACCGACGCCGGCGCCTGCTCCTGCCGAACCCGTGGCCCAAGAGGCCAAGCCCGAAGTCAAGACCGAATCCACCGAGCCCAAGGCTGAAGAAGCCAAGCCGGAACCCGTTGTGCTAGCCAATAAGTCCGAACCAACTTCCTCCCAGGCCGCCGCGCCTGCCGCCCAGGCCGAGCAGCCTGCCGCGAAGTCCGAACCCGTCAAGGCCGCCGCGCCCCAATCGGCCGCTCAGCCTGCCGCCAAGGTGGGCAACCGCGCCGACAATCGCCGCGCGGCGCCGCCGCTGGCGGCCTCCGCCTCGTCGACGGCCGCTCGCGATGAAGCCCGCCGTGCCGCCGAGGCCGAAGCCGCCGCCCTGCGCGAGATGCTGAATCGCCCGCGCAAGGTGCTGCGCGCTCCCGAGCCGGAGGCGCCCGCCGCCGCGCCGATCTCGGGCACGCTGCACAAGCCGGCCGGCAAGCCCGGCGCTCCTGGCGCCAAGAAGGACGCCAAGCCCGCCGCTCCCGGCAACAAGAAGACCATCAAGACGGCCGAAGTCGCTTCGACCTGGTCCGACGACGCTTCGCGCAAGAAGCCCGCGGACAAGGCAGCCGCTCCGGCCAGCCGCGACGGCTGGCGTGCCGGCGGCAAGGGCGGCAAGGGTGGCGGCCGAGGCGGCCGCAACCAGCAGAACGATCGCCGCAACGAGCCGGCGCCGCAGGAATTCATCGCGCGTGAAGTCCACGTGCCGGAAACCATCAGCGTGGCCGACCTGGCCCACAAGATGTCCGTCAAGGCGGCCGAAGTCATCAAGCAATTGATGAAGCTGGGCCAGATGGTCACCATCAACCAGGTCCTGGACCAGGAAACGGCCATGATCGTGGTCGAGGAACTGGGCCACGTCGCCATCGCCGCCAAGCTGGACGATCCGGAAGCCTTCCTGGACGAATCGGCCGCCGGCACCGAGGCAGAAATGCTGCCGCGCGCCCCGGTCGTTACCGTCATGGGCCACGTCGACCACGGCAAGACTTCGCTGCTGGACTACATCCGCCGCGCCAAGGTCGCCGCGGGCGAAGCCGGCGGCATTACGCAGCACATCGGCGCCTACCACGTCCAGACCGAGCGCGGCATGGTCACGTTCCTGGATACCCCGGGCCACGAGGCGTTCACCGCCATGCGTGCCCGCGGCGCCAAGGCCACCGACATCGTCATCCTGGTCTGCGCGGCCGACGACGGTGTGATGCCGCAGACGCGCGAAGCCATCCACCACGCGAAGGCCGCCGGCGTTCCGATGGTCGTGGCCATGACCAAGATCGACAAACCCACCGCCAACCCCGACCGCGTCAAGCAGGAACTGGTCGCCGAGGAAGTGGTGCCGGAAGAATACGGCGGCGACGTGCCGTTCGTGTCGGTATCGGCCAAGACCGGCGAGGGCATCGACGACCTGCTCGAGAACGTGCTGCTGCAAGCCGAAGTGCTGGAATTGAAGGCGCCGGTCGATGCGCCCGCCAAGGGCCTGGTGATCGAAGCCCGCCTCGACAAGGGCCGCGGCCCGGTCGCGACCATCCTGGTGCAAAGCGGCACCCTGCATCGCGGTGACGTGGTGCTGGCCGGCGCAAGCTTCGGCCGCGTGCGCGCCATGCTGGACGAGAACGGCAAGCCCATCCAGGAAGCCGGCCCGTCCATCCCCGTCGAGATCCAGGGCCTGACCGAAGTGCCGGCCGCTGGCGACGAACTGATGGTTCTGTCCGACGAGCGCAAGGCACGCGAGATCGCGCTGTTCCGCCAGGGCAAGTTCCGCGACGTCAAGCTGGCCCGCCAGCAGGCCGCCAAGCTCGAGTCCATGTTCGACAACCTGGGCGAAGGCACGCAGACCCTGGCGCTGATCGTGAAGACGGACGTCCAGGGTTCGCAGGAAGCGCTGGTGCAGTCGCTGACCAAGCTGTCGACCGACGAAGTGCGGGTGCAGGTCGTGCACGCCGCCGTGGGCGGCATCTCGGAAAGCGACATCAACCTGGCCATCGCGTCGAACGCCGTGGTGATCGGCTTCAACGTCCGCGCCGAAGCCAGCGCCAAGAAGCTTGCCGAGACCAACGGCATCGATGTGCGCTACTACAACATCATCTACGACGCCGTGGACGAGGTGAAGGCGGCCATGTCGGGCATGCTGGCGCCCGAGAAGAAGGAAGAGGTCATCGGCCTGGTCGAGATCCGCGAGGTCTACAGCATTTCGCGCATCGGCAATATCGCCGGCTGCATGGTGCTCGACGGCCTGGTGCGTCGCGACTCGCAGGTCCGCCTGCTGCGCAACAACGTGGTCCACTGGACCGGCCAGCTCGATTCGCTGCGCCGCTTCAAGGACGACGTCAAGGAAGTCAAGTCGGGCTTCGACTGCGGCCTTACGCTGCGCGGCAACAACGACATCCAGGTGGGCGACCAGCTGGAAGTCTTTGAAATCAAGGAAATCGCGCGTACGCTGTAAGGCGTCGCGAGGCATTATTTCTAATGAGCCGTCACAAGTCCAAAGCCATTCCCGGCCGCAATCTGCGGCTGGCCGACCAGATCCAGAAGGATCTGGCCGGGATCATCCAGCGCGAGATCGACACGACCCGCGCTGGATTGATCACGCTCTCTGGTGTGGAACTGTCGACCGACTACGCGCACGCGAAGGTGTATTTCACGGTTTTGGGCGCCGAGCCCGAAGCCGCGACCACCTTGCTGAACGAGAAGGCCGGCTGGCTGCACTCGCAGCTCTACAAGCTGTTGCACATTCACACTGTCCCCACTTTGCGTTTCATCCACGACGAGCAGATTGCCCGTGGCATCGAAATGTCGATCCTGATCGACCGCGCAAACCGGCCCGGCCCGCACTCGGGCGTGCCCGACGAACCTGAAGACCAGTCCTGATCGGGCTGTCGTCACTGCTTTACTACCGGATTCCGACGATGGCTAAACGACGCGGGCTTACGCTCGACGGTGTGCTGTTGCTCGACAAACCCGTGGGTTTGTCGAGCAACCACGCGCTGCAGCGCGCCAAACGTGCCATGGATGCGGCGAAAGCCGGCCATACGGGCACTCTGGACCCCTTCGCCACCGGCCTGCTGGTGTGCTGCATGGGCAAGGCAACTAAAATTTCCGGCGCGATGCTCAACGCCGACAAGGCATATCGCGCTACGCTGCAATTTGGGTCGGAAACCGACTCCGGCGACCTGACAGGCAACGTGGTGTCCACCGCCGAGCCCGGCTTCGCCGTGGACGAGCAGGCGCTGCGCGAAGCGCTGTCACGTTTCTCGGGCACGATCGAACAGATTCCGCCCATGTATTCGGCGCTCAAGCGCGATGGCAAGCCCTTGTACGAGTACGCGCGCGCCGGCATCGAGCTGGAGCGGCCGCCGCGCCAGGTCACGATTTACCGCATCGAACTGCTATCCCTGAGCGGAACGCAGGCAGAGATCGATGTGGCATGCAGTAAAGGCACATACATCCGCACTCTGGCCCAGGACATCGGGCGCGTGCTGGGCTGTTACGCCCACCTGACGGCGCTGCGGCGCACGCACGTCGGGCCCTTCTCTCTGGAACGCGCCGTTGCGCTGGAAGCCTTGCAGGCCATGCCAGACCCCAAGCAGGCATTGCTTGCATTGAACGAATTGCCGGCGGGCTTGCTGCCCGCCACCTGACCTTAAAGGACTAGCTATGACTCGCGCCCTGCGCAACGTCGCCATCATCGCCCACGTCGACCACGGTAAAACGACCCTGGTCGACCAGCTGCTGCGCCAATCCGGCACCTTCCGCGAAAACCAGGCGCTGACCGAACGGGTCATGGACTCGAACGACCTGGAAAAAGAGCGCGGGATCACCATCCTGGCCAAGAACTGTGCCGTTGAATACCAAGGCACGCACATCAACATCATCGACACCCCGGGACACGCGGACTTCGGCGGCGAAGTCGAACGCGTGCTGTCCATGGTGGACGGCGTGCTGCTGCTGGTGGACGCGGTCGAAGGCCCCATGCCCCAGACCATCTTCGTGACCCGCAAGGCGCTGGCCCTGGGCCTGAAGCCCATCGTCGTGGTCAACAAGGTGGACCGCCCGGGCGCCCGCACCGATTTCGTCATCAACGCCACGTTCGACCTGTTCGACAAGCTGGGCGCCACCGATGAGCAGCTGGACTTCCCTGTGGTGTACGCCTCGGGCCTGTCGGGCTACGCCGGTCTGAACCCGGACGTGCGCGAGGGCGACATGCGCCCCCTGTTCGAAGCCATTCTCGAGCATGTGCCGCAGCGCGACGACGATCCCAACGGTCCGCTGCAGATGCAGATCATCTCGCTGGACTACAACAGCTACGTCGGCAAGATCGGCGTGGGCCGCATCAACCGCGGCCGCATGCGCCCCGGCATGGAAGTGGCCTACAAGTTCGGTCCCGAGGGCCAGGGCGGCCGCGGTCGCATCAACCAGGTGCTGAAGTTCCATGGGCTGGAGCGCGTGGTGGTGGATGAGGCCGAAGCCGGCGACATCGTGCTGGTCAACGGTATCGAGGAACTGGGCATCGGCTGCACGGTGATGGATCCGGTGACGCAGGAAGCGCTGCCGATGCTGCGCATCGACGAGCCCACCCTGACCATGAACTTCATGGTGAACACCTCGCCGCTGGCCGGCCGCGAAGGCAAGTTCGTGACCAGCCGCCAGCTGCGCGACCGCCTGGACCGCGAACTGAAGTCCAACGTGGCGCTGCGCGTGCGCGACACGGGCGACGACACGGTGTTCGAAGTGTCGGGCCGCGGTGAACTGCACCTGACGATTCTGCTGGAAACGATGCGCCGTGAAGGCTATGAGCTGGCCGTGTCGCGCCCGCGCGTGGTGTTCAAGGAGATCGACGGCGTGAAGTGCGAGCCGTTCGAGTCCCTGACCATCGACGTCGAAGACGCCCACCAGGGCGGCGTGATGGAAGAGCTGGGCCGCCGCAAGGGCGATCTGCAGGACATGCAGCCGGACGGCCGCGGCCGCACCCGCCTGGAATACCTGATTCCGGCCCGCGGCCTGATCGGTTTCCAGAACGAATTCCTGACGCTGACGCGCGGCACCGGCCTGATGAGCCACATCTTCCACGAATACGCGCCCATCAAGGAAGGCTCGATCGGCGAGCGCCGCAACGGCGTGCTGATCAGCCAGGACCATGGCGACGCCGTGGCCTACGCGCTGTGGAAGCTGCAGGATCGCGGCCGCATGTTCGTCAGCCCGGGCGACGCGCTGTACGAAGGCATGATCATCGGCATCCACAGCCGCGACAACGACCTGGTCGTGAACCCCATCAAGGGCAAGCAGCTGACCAACGTGCGCGCCTCGGGCACCGACGAAGCCGTGCGCCTGGTTCCGCCGATCCAGATGTCGCTTGAGTACGCAGTCGAGTTCATCGACGACGACGAACTGGTGGAAATCACGCCCAAGTCGATCCGTCTGCGCAAGCGCTACCTGCTCGAAAACGAGCGCAAGCGCGCGGCTCGCGAAGCCGCCGTTTGATGAGAGGGGCGATCGCCCCTTTTATGCGCGGCAACAAGACCGCCTCCTCATGGGGAGGCGGTTTTTTTTGAGTTCGCGGCCAGGCCTGGATGAGCCCTAGCGGCTCAGCCACTCCAGGAAGTCCCGGCCGGGGCCGCGGTCGCGGACGACCGCGCCTATCGGCTGGAACGAGCCCGGCGAGGCGATGGACAGGCGCTGGAAGTGCCCGCGCTGGATGTACCAGTTGGCCAGGGTCAGCGGCGCCATCGCCAGGGCCTGCTGGGCCTGCATGACGGCGATCAGAAGCGGCATGGGCGGGGCGGCGCTGGCCAGCCTGCACAGGCGCGGAACGACGCCGGCGTGTTCGAAGAATGCCTTGAATACCGCATGGATGGCCAGTTCGGGGCGCGGTTCGATCCAGAGCTGGCGAGCGACTTCCGCTGGCGTGGGCGCGTCGCCGACTTTCAGCAAGGGATGGCCCGGCGCGGCGACGATCACGGCCTCGTCCTGCTGCAACGGCACGAATTGCAGGCCCGTGGGGACTGCGTCCGGCTGCCGGCACAGCAGCATGTCCAGGCTGCCGTTGGCTGCCTGCGGCAGCAGTTGCTCGCGGCTGCCTTCCACGATTTCGACCTGCAGTTCCGGGCGTGCCGTCATGTAGGCCGGCAGGCGCTCGGCCAGCAGGCCGCCGCTGGCCGCCGGAATGGCGCCCACACGCAGATAGCCGGTGGCGCCTCGGCGCAGGGCGGCGACGGAGTCGGTGGAGGCCCGCAGGGTCGTCAGCATGCCCTGCGCGCATTCCGCCATGAGCTGGCCGCTGTGCGTGGGCCGCATGCCGCGCGCGTGGCGCTCGAACAGGCGCACGCCCAGCAGCTCTTCGATGTCGGCGAGCGCATGCGTGGCCGCGGGCTGGCTCATGCCGATGTGGCCGGCGGCCTGCTGGATGCTGCCGAGTTCGGCGATGCCGGCGAGCAGCTGGAGGTGGCGCAGGCGGCCTTTGGCGAGCAGGCGGGCCAGGAGAGTGGCTGGAGCGACGTCCATGAGGGCGATTCTAGATATTCAAAATATGAATATATCTACGCATTAATGTATTTGAAATAAGGATATGCCCTCGCCACAATGCAGCGATTCCTTTCAAAGCTTCCTTCCCCAAGGAGTGGCCCGTTCATGAAGTACCGCCTGCTGCATATCCTTGTCTGCGCCGTAACCATTGGCGCGTGTTCCCTGGCCGCCGCCGAGGGGATGTACCCGTCCCAGCCGGTACGCCTCATCGTGCCCTTCGCGCCGGGCGGATCCACGGACGTGCTGGCCCGCGCGGTGGCGGACGGTCTGCGCAAGGAGCTGGGCCAAAGCGTAGTGGTGGAAAACCGCGCCGGCGCCGGCGGCCTCATCGGAACGGAAGCCGTGGCGCGAGCCGAAGCGGACGGCTATACGCTGGGCATGGCGACGGTCAGCACAATGGCCGTCAACCCGCTGCTGTACGGCACCAAGCGGGTCGATCCGGCGACGCAACTGACGCCGGTGGCCTCGGTGGCGACGGTCCCCGTGGTGTGGATGGTGAACCCCGCATTCCCCGCGCAGGATTTCGCGCAGTTCCTGGCCGAACTGCGGGCGCACCCGGGCAAGTATTCCTACGGTTCGCCGGGAGTGGGTTCGCTGGGGCACCTGAACCTGGCGGCCATGAACGCCGATCTGAAGGTGGACGTGCTGCACGTGCCGTACCGCGGCATGGGGCCGGCGCTGACGGCGGCGGTGGGCGGGGAAGTGCAGGTGCAGCAGGACCAGTACGCCTCGGCGCAATCGCTGATCAAGGCCGGCAAGCTGCGCGCGATCGCCGTGTCTGCGCCCGCGCGGCTGCCGGACATGCCGGAGCTGCCCACCTTGGCGGAGCTGGGCTACCCGCAGTTGAACGCCTTGGGCCAGACCTGGTTCGGATTGGTCGCGCCCGCAGGGACGCCCGACGCCGCCGTGCAGCGCTTGAACCTGGCCGTGGGCCGCGCGTTGGCCGATCCCGCGCTGGTGCAGCGCCTGGCCACCCTGGGCGCGCAGCCCGACGCGGGCACGCAGCAGGCCTTCGCCGAACGCATTGCGCGGACGCTGGCCGCCAACCGGAAAATCATTGAAACTGCCGGAATCAAGCTAGACGAGTAGGCAGGGCTTTTCCCGCCGGGCCTCCCCAAGACAAAAACGCCCCTTGGGGGCAGCAAACCCGCAAGGCGGGTGCAGCGGGGCTTTTTATTGGAGGTCCGGCTCCTGGCGGCGCAGCAGGGCCCTCGCCCGCGGCAGCCGGCTCACACGACACCAGCCACAGGAGAAACCATGGGTGCCATCGACAAACTCGCGCCGTTCATCGACGCGCGCAGCGAGCGTTACGCGGATCTGAGCGACCGCATCTGGAGCCTGGCGGAATTGCGCTACGACGAGCACAAGTCCGCCGAACTGCACATCGCGATGCTGGAAGAGGCGGGCTTCCGCATTACGCGGGACGCCGCCGGCATTCCCACCGCATTCGTGGCCGAGGCCGGCAACGGCGGCCCGGTGATCGGCATCCTGGGCGAGTACGACGCGCTGTCCGGGCTGAGCCAGGAAAGCGGGGCGTACGCCTGCATGCCCTCGCCGGAAACGCCCAGCGGCAACGGCCACGGCTGCGGCCATCATTTGCTGGGCACGGCCGCGCATTTCGCTGCGGTGGCGGTGAAGGAATTCCTGGAGGCCAACGGGCTGCCCGGCACCATCCGTTTCTACGGCTGTCCGGCGGAAGAGGGCGGATCGGGCAAGACCTTCATGGCGCGGGCGGGCCTGTTCGACGATCTGGACGCGGCGCTGACCTGGCATCCGGCTTCGCACACGGGGATATTCCACCAGTCCTCGCTGGCCAACATCCAGGCCTATTTCCGCTTCCGCGGCATCGCCGCGCATGCGGCGAACTCGCCGCACCTGGGCCGCAGCGCGCTGGACGCGGTCGAGCTGATGAACGTGGGCGTGAACTACCTGCGCGAGCACATGGTGCCGGATGCCCGGGTGCACTACGCCGTGACCAATAGCGGCGGGATTTCGCCCAATGTGGTGCAGGCGCGGGCGGAAGTGCTGTACCTGGTGCGCGCGCCCATCAATTCCCAGGCGGCCGAACTGTACGGGCGCGTGCAGAACGTGGCGCGCGGCGCGGCGCTGATGACGGGATGCGAACTGGAGATCGTCTTCGACAAGGCGTGCTCGAACTACATCCCCAATGGGGTGCTCAACGAGATCATGTACGCCAACATGCAGGCGCTGCAAGGACCCGCCTACACGGAAGGCGAGCAGCAGTCCGCGCGCCGCATGTGGGATGCGATCTCCGAGGACGACATCGACAACGCCGGCAAGAACCTGGGCGCGGTGCTGCGCAATCCCACGCCGCTGTTCCAGGGCGTGGCGCCCTACCAGCCGGGCAAGATCGAGATCACCTACGGATCCACCGATGTCGGCGACGTGAGCTGGGTCACGCCTACCGCGCAATGCTGGGGCGCGTGCTACGCCTACGGCACGCCTTTCCATTCCTGGCAGATGGTGGCGCAGGGAAAGATGTCCATGGCGCACAAGGGCATGGTGCACGCGGCCAAGATCATCGCGGCAACCGCCGCCGATCTCTATTCCCGCCCGCAGGACCTGGCGCGCGCCAAGGCCGAACTGATGGAAACCCGGCGCGGACAGCCTTATGTCTGCCCTATCCCTGAGGATGTGCTGCCGTCGTTCATGCGAAAAGGGTAGGGAAGCGAGGCGGATCTTCCGTATGGGTGTCAGTCGCGTTATGGCTTGCGCAAGTGTCTGACACCCGTACGAGCGGCCCTCCCGGGCTGAAATCGATGCTTCCCGGGTGTCAGACACCCAGGCGAACTGGCTTCAGCGTGACGGGCATCTCGTACGGGTGTCAGACACCAGGTCACGCGCTGGCACGCGCAAGTGTCTGACACCCGTACGAGACGCGCTTCCAGGTTGAAACCGATGCTTCCCGGGTGTCAGACACCCAGGAGAACTGGCTTCAGCGTGACGGGCATCTCGTACGGGTGTCAGACACCAGGTCACGCGCTGGCTTGCGCAAGTGCCTGACACCCGTACGAGGCGCGCTTCCGGGTTGAAACCGATGCTTCCCGGGTGTCAGACACCAGGTCACGCGCTGGCTCGCGCAAGTGTCTGACACCCGTACGAGACGTGCTTCCGGGTTGAAACCGATGCTTCCCGGGTGTCAGACACCCAGGAGCGCTGGTTTCAGCGTGACGGGCATCTCGTATGGGTGTCAGACACTGCATCTCCCAGAACGTGCATCTGGTAGGGGCGTCGGGCGCTCCCCGGCGGCAGACACTGCCCTGCGCCGTCCTGGTTCATGCGAGGGTCGACGCGGCCATCCCTGGGGATGGCCGGTGTCCGGTTCAGGCCGGCAGGGACGGCGCGTATTGCGCGTCGGAATTGACCTTGGTGTGGAATTCCACCACCTTGCGCACCACCTTGACCGGATCGTCCTCGATGATGAAAAGATCCAGGTCGTGCGCGCCGATCATGCCATTGGCCAGCACCTGACTGCCCAGCCAATCGACCAGGCCGTACCAGTATTCGCTGCCCACCAGTACGATAGGGGCGGGCGGGACCTTGCCGGTCTGGATGAGCGTCAACGCTTCGAAGAGTTCATCCAGGGTGCCGAAACCGCCAGGCATCGCCACATAGGCGAAGCTGTGCATGAAAAACGTAGCCTTGCGGGAGAAAAAGTACTCGAAAGAAAGGCTGATGGTCTGGTATTCGTTGTTGTGGGCTTCGTGCGGCAGGCTGATGTTCAGCCCGATGCTGGTGCCGCCTGCTTCGAACGCGCCCTTGTTGGCTGCCTCCATGATGCCGGGACCGCCACCGGCGATTACCGCGAATCCGGCTTCGGCCAGGGCGGCCGAGATCGCGATGGTGGTTTCGTAGTGAGGGGAATTACGGCTGACTCGCGCACTTCCGAAGACACTGACCGCAGGCCCGATGTTCGCGAGCTTTTCTGCCGCCGTCCGTATCTCTGACATAATCAGCGGAATTTGTTTGTTGGCGGGTGTTTCCGCGGCTATTGCCATATCTGCCTTTGTAACCATGAAAAAAACCTTATTACTGGTCGACGGTTCAAGTTACTTGTACCGCGCTTTCCACGCTATGCCTGATTTGCGCAACGCGCAAGGCGAACCCACGGGTGCGCTCTACGGCGTGGTGAATATGCTGCGCAAGCTTGTATCTGATCATAAGGCAGAGTATGCCGCATGTATTTTCGATGCCCGCGGCAAGACGTTCCGGGACGATATCTACCCTGAGTACAAGTCCCATCGTCCTCCCATGCCGGAAGACCTGGCGTCGCAGATCGAGCCCATCCATCGCGCGGTGCGTGCGCTGGGCTGGCCGGTGCTGGCCATCGAGGGGGTCGAAGCCGACGACGTGATCGGCACTCTGGCCAAGCGGGCCGCCGAGCACGACGTGCACACCATCGTGTCCACCGGCGACAAGGACCTGGCGCAGTTGGTGAACAGCCATGTCACCCTGGTCAATACCATGAGCGGGGAAGTGCTGGATGAGCCCGGCGTGGTGAACAAGTTCGGCGTTCCGCCCGACCGCATCGTCGATTACCTGATGCTGGTGGGCGATACGGTGGACAACGTCCCTGGCGTGACCAAGGTGGGCCCGAAGACGGCCGCCAAATGGATTACGGAATTCGGCTCCATCGAAAAGCTGGTCGAAGGTGCGGACGGGATCAAGGGCGTCGCAGGCAACAATCTGCGCGACGCCATTCCCAAGTTCCCCCTCACGCGCCAGCTGTTGACCGTGAAATGCGATTGCGACCTGGCTGGCCACGTCGATGGCGTCGACGACCTGACGCCCCGTCCGCGCGACGACGCCGCACTGACCGAAATCTACGAACGCTACGGCTTCCGCACCTGGCTGCGCGAGCTGACCGGCGACGTCGAACGCGTGCCCGCGGGAGACGCGCGCATCGCTCACGACGCGCCCGCCGCGCCCACGGAGCTGGACTACCAGATCCTTTCGGATTGGGCTGCTTTCGACGCCTGGATGGAACGGCTGGAAGGAGCGTCGCTGGTAGCGCTGGACACCGAGACCACGTCGCTGGACGAAATGCAGGCCCGCCTGGTGGGCATGTCGCTGGCGGTGGCTCCTGGCGTGGCGTGCTACATCCCGGTTGCCCACCGCGGCCCGGATGGCGCGGCCCAATTGCCCAAGGACGAGGTGCTGGCGCGGCTGAAGCCGTGGCTGGAGGATGCTACGCGCGCCAAGCTGCTGCACCACGCCAAGTACGATACGCACGTGTTCGCCAACGAAGGCATCCGGCTGTCCGGCGTGGCCGAGGACACCATGCTGCAGGCTTATGTGCTGGAGTCGCACCGTGGCGTGGGCCTGAACGATCTGGCCCAGCGCTATCTCGGCCGTAGCGGCGTGTCCTACGAGGACCTGTGCGGCAAGGGCGCCAAGCAGATCGGCTTCGACGAGGTGGCGGTCGACAAGGCCGGCCACTATGCCGCCGAGGATGCGGATTTCACCCTGCAATTGCACCAGGTGCTGCGTCCGATGGTGGCGGCCGACCAGGGGCTGAACCGCATCTATCTGCTGGAAATGCAGGTGTCGGCGGTGCTGACCACGATCGAGCGCAACGGCGTCAAGGTGGATGCCGCCGAGCTGGGGCGGCAGAGCCACAAGCTGGGCCAGGAGATGCTCCAGCTCGAACAGAAGGCGTACGCCCTGGCGGGACAGCCGTTCAACCTGAATTCCCCCAAGCAGCTGGGCGAGATCCTGTTCGGCCGCATGGAGTTGCCGGTGGTGCGCAAGACCGCCAGCGGCGCGCCCTCCACCGACGAGGAAGTGCTGAGCAAGCTTGCCCAGGATTACCCGTTGCCGCAGGTCCTGCTGGAGTACCGCGGCCTATCCAAGCTGAAGTCCACCTACACGGACAAGCTGCCGCGCATGATCAATCCGGATACGGGGCGCGTGCACACGCACTATTCGCAGGCCGCCGTGATCACGGGGCGCCTGGCCTCGTCCGATCCCAATCTGCAGAACATCCCGGTGCGCACCGAGGCCGGGCGCCGCGTGCGCGAGGCGTTCGTGGCCGAGCAGGGCATGTTGCTGTCGGCCGACTATTCGCAGATCGAGCTGCGCATCATGGCGCACGTCTCGGACGACGCCAACCTGCAGCGCGCCTTTGCCGCGGGCGAGGACATCCACCGCGCCACGGCGTCGGAGGTGTTCGGCGTGGCGCTGGCGGATGTATCCGCGGAGCAGCGCCGCGCGGCCAAGGCCATCAACTTCGGCCTGATCTACGGCATGGGGGTGTTCGGCCTGGCGTCCAACCTGGGTATTACGCGCGACGCCGCGCAAGCCTACATCGACCGGTATTTCGCCCGTTATCCGGGCGTGGCGATGTACATGGACGACACCCGCCGGCGCGCACGCGAGCAAGGCTATGTGGAAACCGTCTTCGGCCGCCGGCTGCAATTGCCGGAAATTCGGGGCGGGTCAGGTCCGCGCCGCCAGGCGGCCGAGCGCGCGGCCATCAATGCGCCCATGCAGGGCACCGCGGCCGACCTGATCAAGATGGCCATGGTTGCGGTTCAAAACTGGCTGGACGCCGAAAAGCTCCAGACGCGCATGATCATGCAGGTGCACGACGAACTGGTGCTGGAAGCGCCGGACGCCGAACTGGAGCTGGTCAAGGCCACGCTGCCCGGCCTGATGTGCGACGTGGCCACCCTGCGCGTGCCGCTCGTCGCCGAAGTGGGCGTAGGCAAGAACTGGGAGCAGGCCCACTAGGGCAGGCCTCCGCGCTGGCCGATCGATGGGCCGCCCCTGGGGCGGCCCATTTCCGCTTTTGGGATTGCAACAATATAATGTTGCGCTTCCCCCGCCTATAAATACGTCCCCCAAAATGTTGCTGCTCTGGGTCCTGCTCGCCACCGTCACAGGCGGGCTCATCGCGGTGCTTGTCGCCAGCTGGCTGGCCTACAAGGTCTTCGCGCAATACCTGCACCACATGGTGAGCCTTTCGGTGGGGGTGCTGCTGTCGGTAGCCCTGCTGCATCTCTTGCCGGAAGCATTCGAGACCGGCGTGGCCGACGCCCATGTGCTCTTCGGCTTGATGCTGGCGTCCTTGATCGGCTTCTTCGTGCTGGAGAAGATCGCGCTGCTACGGCACAGCCACCATCACGAGGGCGACGGCCATCACCACCACAAGGGGCACGACCGCCACGAAGCGGGCCGCGGCGGCGTGCTGATCCTGATCGGCAGCTCGCTGCACAACCTGTGCGACGGCGTCCTGGTGGCCGCGGCTTTCCTGACGGACCCGCTGCTCGGCGTGCTGACGGCCGCGTCCATCATCATCCACGAAGTGCCGCACAAGCTTGGCGATTTCGTCGTGCTGCTCAACGCGGGACTGGCGCGCCGCCGCGCCTTCGCCCTGATCCTGTTCACCAGCTTGTGTTCAGCCGTGGGCGGCATAATAGGGTACTTCGTGCTGCAGCAGGCGCAGGGTTGGGTTCCGTATATTCTGGTGGTTGCCGCGAGCAGCTTCCTCTATATCTCGGTGGCCGACCTGATGCCGCAGATGCACGAGCGGGTATCCCTGTCCGACGCCGTCCCGCAGTTGCTGCTGGTCGGGGTGGGCGTGGCGCTGATCTACAGTGTGACGACGCTGATGCACCATGGGCACGACCATGGCGCCGAAGCGGGCGTGGAGGCGCCTCACTCGGAGCATGTCCACCGGCACTAGGACGATCTTGGATATCCGGCCTTGTCGACCCAACACAGGAGTTCTCCATGAGTTTTTCCGCCGCAGCCGGCAATGTCGCTCCCACCGTGATCCATACGGACACCCAGGGACTGGTCCACGGGGATTTCAGGCTGCCCGTGGCCGACGGATCGATCGACGCCTACTACGCCGCGCCCGAAGGCAAGCGTGACCTGCCCATCGTGCTGGTGGTGCAGGAGATCTTCGGCGTGCACGAGCACATCAAGGATTTGTGCCGCCGCGTGGCCAAGGCGGGCTACCTGGCCGTGGCCGCGAACCTGTACGAGCGCCAGGGCGACGCCTCGGCCTACACCGATATCCCCAAGCTCATCTCGGAACTGGTCAGCAAGGTACCGGACGAGCAGGTCTACGCCGACCTGGACGCCAGCGTGGCCTGGGCCGCCCAGCACGGCGGGGACGCCAAGCGCGTGGCGGTGACGGGTTTCTGCTGGGGCGGGCGCCTGACCTGGATGTACGCGGCGCGCAATCCGGACGTGAAGGCCGCCGTGGCCTGGTACGGCAAGCTCAGCGTGGGCCATGGCCCTCTGATCAAGCGCGTGGCTTTCGACGTGGTGAACGAGCTGCACGCTCCGGTCCTGGGCCTGTACGGCGCCAAGGACGCCAGCATCCCGCTGGCCGACGTCGAAACCATGAAGGCCAAGCTGGCCGCAGGCAACGACAACGCCAAGCGCTCGGAATTCGTGGTGTACCCCGATGCTGACCACGCCTTCCTGGCGGACTACCGGCCCAGCTACAAGGCCGAGGCGGCAAAGGACGGCTGGCAGCGCATGCTGGACTGGTTCAAGCGCTATCTGTAGTGCAGGTGTCTCGTGCGGGGCGGGTGTCTGACACCCGGGAACACCGCTTCCAGCCTGGATGAGCATCTCGTACGGGTGTCAGACACTACTCTCGGAGGGCAGCGTCGGGACCCGCGCCGCTGGCGGGGAGCCCTAAAGCGGGCACAGCTCCTTTGGGGGCAGCAAGCTCGCAAAGCGCGCGCAGCGTGGGGGCCCGCGCCGCCGCCAGGCCGCCCTAAGGTGGCGCAGCCCCGTTGGGGGGCAGCAAGCGCGCAAAGCGCGCGCAGCGTGGGGGCCGGCGCCGCCGCCAGGCCGCCCTAAGGCGGCGCAGCCCCGTTGGGGGGCAGCAAGCTCGCAAAGCGCGCGCAGCGTGGGGGCCGGCGCCGCCGCCAGGCCGCCCTAAGGCGGCGCAGCCCCCTTGGGGGGCAGCAAGCGCGCAAAGCGCGCGCAGCGTGGGGGCTCTCTTCAATTTCCCGCTTCGCGCAGGCGGCTGGGCAGCAGCTCGCCGTGGCGGGCGAGCAGGGGATAGGCCGCGGCGCCCACCAGGTGCGAGTTGATGCCCTTCATGTCGCGCAGGATGTCCAGGTAGAGCGCGCCCACTTCGGCCGCGTCGACCTCGCCGGCCTTGATTTTTTGCAGATGCGTGTCCGCGGCGGTGGTTTCTATCGTGCGGAAGCGCGCCTTTTCGCCCGCCAGAGAGCGAGCCTGGCGCAGGTCGTCGTTGACGAACAGGGCGGCGGCCGTGCGCTGGTTGGCGATGAGCTGGCCCAGCGTTTCATCCAGGTTCGCGCGCTGTTCCGGCGAGAAGGTCCAGCCCTGTTTGCGCAGCTTGGCGACGTGGCTGAGCAGGCCGTGGTGGGCGATGTCGCCCGCATGGCCGACGTTGCTGATGAAGGCCAGGATGTCGTCCAGGCGCTGCAGATCCTCGCGCGTCATGTTTTCCTGGTCCAGCGTGGCCAGGTAGGTCGTAATGGCGTTTTCCAGCTTGTCCAGGGCGCTGTCCAGCTGGCGCGCCTGCACCATGCGGTGGCGGTTGTCGCGCTTGAAGCCCGCGCGGGCGTATAGCAGCAGGGTCTGCAGCATGTCGGCCATGCGCAGGCCTTCACGCGCGGCGTTGCCCAGGGCGACGGCGGGCACGTCGTGGGCCCATTCGTCCAGGTACTGGGGGCGGGAAGGATCGTTCGGATCGGCGCGCTTGGGCAGCCAGCGGGTGAGCAGGGCGGCGTAGGGTGTCAGCAGCGGCAGGAACACCAGGGCGATGACGGCGTTGAACAGCGTGTGGAAGTTGGCTACCGCGCGGGCGGGGTCGTTTGCCAGGTCGCTCATCAGCGGTTGCAGGTAGGGCAGCAGGATCAGTCCGGCCAGCACGCCGATCACCCGGGTAAGCAGGTTGCCCAGCGGCAGGCGGCGCGCGGCGGGGTCGTCTCCGGTGACGCCTTCGATCATGGGGTTGATGGCGGTGCCCAGGTTGGCGCCCAGCACCAGCGCGAACGCCACGTGCGGCGCCACCATGTGGTGGGTGGCCAGCGACATCACCAGCACGACCACGGCCACGCTGGAGTGCGCCGCCCACGTGAAGGCGGCCGACAGCAGCACGGCGGCGACCGGCTGGGTCGACAGCGCCTCCAGGATCATGCCCAGCATCGGCGCGGTCTGGAAGGGCTGGAACAGTTCGACCAGCTGGTGCAGGGACAGCAACAGGAGGCCCAGGCCGATGAATACCCGGCCCAGGTCGCGAGTGCGTCCCGGCGGATAGCGGCGGAACATCCAGACTCCCGCCAGGATCAGGATGGGGGCGAGCGAGGTCAGGTCGAACGACAGCAGCTGGACGATGAGCGTGGTGCCCACGTTGGCGCCCAGCATGGCGGACAGCGCCGGCACCAGGCTGACGACCCCGCCGGCCGCGAAGCCGGTGATCATCAGGCCCGTGGCGGTGCTGCTCTGCAAGGCGGCGGTGATGCCCAGGCCGGCGGCGAAGGCCCGCAAGCGGGTGCCCAGCGCCCGGCCCAGCGCCGCGCCGAGCGCGGCCCCGAAGGCGCGTTGCACGCCCGTTTGGACCATGTGCACGCCCCAAAGCAGGAGGGCGACGTAGCCGGCGAAGTCAAGCAGCGTGATAAGTCCGGACATCCTGGGGTGTTTCCATTCTTTTTATGACAAGAAATAATTCTGTAATGATCGCATGCGGGGACAGGGCTGGGGAACCTGTCCCCGCAATACAGCATACGCCCGCCAGGGCTTTGCTGCGCGCGTCATGGGCAGCGCGTATCATTGCCTGACCATTCGTCAGATGTACTGGAGTTTTGCGTGGCGGTTTCCGTATTCGACCTGTTCAAGATAGGCATAGGCCCGTCTAGCTCCCATACGGTGGGGCCCATGCGGGCGGCCCTGTTGTTCGCCCAGGGACTGGAGCGCGACGGCCTCATGCCGCGCGTGGCTTCCGTGCGCGCCGAGCTCTACGGGTCGCTGGGCGCCACGGGCAAGGGCCACGGCACCGACAAGGGCGTGCTGCTGGGCCTGATGGGCGAAGCCCCCGACACCGTGGATCCCGCCGCCATTTCCGGGATGATCGCGTCGGTGCGGGCCAGCCGCCAATTGCCGCTGCTGGGGCGCTACCCTGTCCCCTTCGTGGAAAAGGAACACATGATGTTCTACCGCCGCGAAGCCATGGCGGAGCATCCTAACGGCATGAAGTTTCACGCGTTTGACGCCGAGGGCGAGCCGCTGCGCGAGTCCCGCTACCTGTCGGTGGGCGGCGGCTTCGTCGTGACGGCCGGTGCGTCGAACAGCCAGGTCATCGCGGCGCATGACCAATTGCCCTATCCGTTCAGGATGGGCCGGGAGCTGCTGTCCATGTGCCGCGAAAGTGGCCTGTCGGTGGCCCAACTGATGATGAGGAACGAACTCACCTGGCGGGACGAGGCCGAGGTGCATGCCGGCCTGGACCGCATCTGGCAGGTGATGCAGGAATGCGTATCGCGAGGCTGCGGCATCAATTACCCCGAAGCTGACGGCGAACTGCCCGGCCCCCTGCGCGTGCGCCGCCGTGCGCCCGAGCTCTACCGCAACCTGACGCAGCGCGCCGAGCGCACGCTGTCGGATCCCCTGTCGGTCATGGATTGGGTCAATCTGTACGCCATGGCGGTCAACGAGGAGAACGCCGCCGGCGGCCGCGTGGTCACGGCGCCGACCAACGGCGCGGCGGGCATCATCCCCGCCGTGCTGCACTATTACGACCGTTTCGTGCCGGGATCCAACCGCGACGGCGTGCGGGATTTCCTGTTGACGGCGGCGGCCGTGGGGCTGCTGTACAAGTACAACGCATCGCTTTCAGGCGCCGAGGTCGGCTGCCAGGGCGAGGTCGGCGTCGCGTGTTCGATGGCGGCGGGCGGCCTGGCCGCGGCCCTGGGCGGTACGGTGGAGCAGGTCGAGAATGCGGCCGAGATCGGCATGGAGCACAACCTGGGCCTCACCTGCGATCCCGTGGGCGGCCTGGTGCAGATTCCCTGTATCGAGCGCAACGCCATGGCGTCCATCAAGGCCGTGAACGCGGCGCGCATGGCGCTGCGCGGCGATGGCCAGCACTATGTATCGCTGGACTCCGTCATCAAGACCATGCGCGAAACCGGCGCCGACATGAAGACGAAGTACAAGGAAACGGCGCGCGGCGGCCTTGCGGTGAACATCGTCGAGTGCTGAGGTAGGGCCCCCACGCTGCGCGCGCTTTGCGCGCTTGCTGCCCCCCAAGGGGGCAGCGCCGCCTTAGGGCGGCCTGGCGGCGGCGCGGGCCCCCACGCTGCGCGCACGCTGTGCGCTTGCTGCCCTTCAAGGGGACTGCGCCGCCTTGGGGCGGCCTGAAGATGTAAAAAGCCCCTTGAGCAGCGCTCAAGGGGCTTTTTACCGTTCGGCAGGCGCCCGTCAGATCATGCGGGCGTTTTGCAGCGCGGCGATGCGGGCCGGAATCGGGGGGTGCGAGGCGAACATCGCGGCGATGCCGCCCTTGCCGGTGATGCCCGAGGCTTCGAAGGACTTGGGCAGGTCGCCGGGTTCCAGGCCGCCCAGGCGGGCGAGGGCGCGGATCATGGGTTCGCGGGCGCCCATCAGGTGGGCCGAGCCTGCGTCGGCGCGGTATTCGCGCTGGCGCGAGAACCAGGCGACGATGATCGAGGCCAGGACGCCGAAGATGATTTCACAGACCAGCACCGTGATGTAGTAGCCGGCGCCCACGCCGCGCTCGTTCTTGAATACCGCGCGATCGATGAAGTAGCCGACCACCCGGGCCAGGAACACGACGAAGGTGTTCACCACACCCTGGATCAGGGTCAGCGTGACCATGTCGCCATTGGCGATGTGCGCCACTTCATGGGCCAGCACCGCGGCGACTTCCTCTTCGCTCATGCTTTCCAGCAGCCCGGTGGACACGGCGACCAGCGAGTCGTTCTTGAACGCGCCGGTAGCGAAGGCGTTGGGGGCGCCTTCATAGATGGCGACTTCCGGGCGGCCGATGCCGGCGCGGTCGGCGAGCTGGTGCACGGTGTCGACCAGCCAGGCCTCGCGCTGGTTGCGGGGTGAGTTCGGGTCGAGCACCTGCGCGCCCGTGCTCCATTTGGCCATCGGCTTGCTGATCAGCAGCGAGATGATGGCGCCGGTGAAGCCCACCACCAGCGAGAAGATCAGCAGGGCGTTGAGGTTCAGACCGTTGGCGGTGATGTAGCGGTCTACGCCCAGGATGCGCAGCGTGGCCGACAGCACAAGCATGACGGCCAGGTTGGTGATGACGAAAAGGATGATGCGTTTCATGTTGTTTTGTTCCTCTGCGAGCGGGAATTGCCAAAATTCGACATGGCGGCGGCCCGCCAGTTCCCCGAGCCGGCGGCACCGCTCCGGTGACGGAGAGTATAGTATCGCTTTCCCCTATTTCCTCTCACTTTCCCTTAGCGCAGATCCCCCCATGCAGGCTCTCTGGATGTTATTGGCGTCCGCCATGTTCGCCATCATGGGATCGTTCGTGAAGCTCGGTACCGAGCATGGCGCGTCGTTGCCGCAAGTGGTGCTTTTCCGCGGCCTGCCTTCGGTCATCCTGCTGCTGATCTGGGCCCGTGCCGGCCGCCAGTCCATCATCCCGACCAGCTGGCGGTTGCACCTGTGGCGCAACCTGTCCGGCGTCACCTCGATGTGGCTGGGCTTTTTCGCCATTTCCCACCTGCCCCTGGCCACGGCCACCAGCCTGAACTACACGGCGCCGCTCTTCATCGCCTGTTGGATGCTGGGCTGGGGCGGCGCGCAGCGCGACCCGGTGCGCATCGTGGCGGTGGCATTGGGTTTCCTGGGCGTGATCGCGGTATTGCGGCCCAGCATCAACGACGACCAATGGTTGGCCGCGCTGCTGGGCATGGGGGCGGGCGCCATGTCGGCCATCGCCATGATGCAGATCCGCCAGCTGGGCCGCATCGGCGAGCCCGAATGGCGCACCGTGCTGTTCTTTTCCGTGGCCGTGTGCGTGTCCAGCCTTGCCGGGCTGGCTTTCGAGGGCTGGGGCCAGGCCGACTGGACGGGCTATCTTTCGCTGGTGGGCGTGGGGGTGGCAGGCCTGTTCGGCCAACTGGCCATGACGCGGGCGTTCGGCATGGGCTCCGCGCTGCTGACGGCGGCCCTGCAATACAGCACCATCATTTTCGCGGCCTTGTTGGGCATGGGCCTGTGGGGCGACCATCTCGACGCCCTGGCCTGGGCTGGCATGGGCCTGATCATTTTCGCGGGCCTGCTGTCGGTGTGGCGCACCATGCGCGACCCCAAGGCGGCCTGACCCGCGGCCGCCCTCATTTCATACAGGAGCACACCGAATGACGATGACACTGATTTCCGCGGCCCGCCTGGCCGAGCGTCTGGACTCGCCCGATGTCCGCGTGTTCGATGTGCGCCACGATCTGACCAATCACGCGGCGGGCCGGCAGGCCTATGAGGCCGGCCACATCCCCGGCGCCCGCTACCTGGACCACGAAACCGAGCTGTCCGCGGCCCGCACCGGCAAGAATGGCCGTCATCCATTGCCGTCCCGCGCCGAGTTCGGCGCGCTCATGGCCGCCCACGGCGTGACGCCCCGGACCCTGGTGGTGGCCTACGACGCCAGCGGCGGCATGTACGCTGCGCACTTGTGGTGGATGCTGCGCTGGCTGGGGCACGGCCAGGCGGCCGTGCTGGACGGCGGCTGGCAGGCCTGGACCGCCGCCGGCCTGCCCACCACGACCGAAGCCGCTGCCGCCGTGCGCGCGGGCCAGCCGGCCGAGCCGGGCCCCTCGCTGGCCGGTTCGGTGGACGCCCAGGCCGTGCTGGACAACATCGCGCGCCCGTCGTTTACCGTGATCGACGCGCGCGCGGCCAACCGCTACCGCGGCGAGGTCGAGCCCATGGACCCCGTTGCCGGCCACATCCCGGGCGCGCTGAACCGTCCCAACGGCGAGAATCTCCAGGCCGACGGCCGCTTCAAGCCGGCCGAACAGCTGCGCGCCGAATTCGCCAGCCTGCTGGACGGCCGCGATCCCGCGTCCATCGTGCATCAGTGCGGTTCGGGCATCACGGCCTGCCACAATCTGCTGTCCATGGAGATCGCGGGCCTGTCCGGTTCGAGCCTGTATCCGGGGTCGTGGAGCGAGTGGTGCAGCGATTCGTCCCGTCCGGTGGCCAAGGGCGCGTAGGGCGTGAAGAAAACGGGGCGCAGCGCCCCGTTTTTCTTGCTGGCGCATGGGGCATGGTGGGATAGCCCGGCGGAGCTTCCTACCGCGCGGATCGGCCCGCAGGCCCGGATGCCTTGCCGTCCGGGAACACTCTCGAACCCAGAAAGTCCACCAGCGCCCGTACCTTGGGCGACGGATGCTTGCTGGCGGGCCACAGTATGTGGAAAACGTTGCTGCGCTCCACCTGCCCCGGCAGGACCGGAACCAGGCTGCCGTCCGCCAAGGATTCGCGGATGGCGAAGTCCGGCAGGTAGGCGATCCCCAGCCCTTGCAGCGCGAAGCAGGTGCGCGTTTCGATGTTGTTGCAGATCATCGACACGGGCAACTGCAGTTCCGGCTGGTCCGCCGCTTGCCGTAGCGCCCAGGTCTGCAGCTTGCCACTGCTGGGAAAGCGGTAGTGCAGGCAACTGTGCTGCAGCAGATCGGCCGGCGTCCTGGGAGTGCCCCGGCTTGCCAGGTAGGCGGGCGAGGCGACCAGCAGGATCTGGAAGGAACCCAGGCGGCGGGCCGACAGCCGGGAATCGGCTGGTGCGCCCGTGCGCACCACGGCGTCGAAGCCTTCCTCGATGACGTCGACCAGTCGGTCGGAGAAGTCCAGGTCGAGTTCGATGTCGGGATACTCGCGCATGAACTCGCCCAGCACCGGCAGCACCAGCCCGCTGACCAGAGGCAGGCTGACGCGCAAGCGTCCGCGCGGCGCGCCTGCCGCTTGCGACAGTTCCAGTTCGGCCGCCTCGATCTCGGCCAGAATGCGGCGGCTGCGTTCCAGGAACAGCGCGCCTTCGGCCGTCAGCGTCACGCTGCGCGTGCTGCGGTGGAACAGGCGCACGCCCAGTTTTTCTTCCAGCCGCGCCACGCTCTTGCCGATGGCGGACGCCGACACGCCCAGCAGCCGGCCGGCGGCGACGAAGCTGCGGGTTTCGGCCACCTGCACGAACACGACAAAGCCATTCAGGCTGTCCATCATTTCCCTTGATTACGGACATTTTGGTCCGCATAAGAAGGAAATGTAGCCTACTTTTTCTTTAATTGCGGGGCTTCTATCGTCTGGGCTCTCCAGATTCAACCGAGATGTCCAGCATGAAAAATTCCACGTCTTCCTCGCGCCAGGGCTCGTCGCCCGCGCATCCTCCCTCTGCCGATCGGGAGCGCCTGCCATTGGGCGCCTTGCTGGCGTTGGCCATGGCGGGCTTCATCACCATCCTGACCGAGGCGCTGCCGGCTGGGCTGCTGCCGCAGATGGCGCAGGGCCTGGCCGTATCCCAGGCCCGCATCGGCCAGACGGTCACGATCTATGCGATCGGCTCGCTGGTGGCGGCGATTCCCCTGGTCGCCGCGACCCGGGGGATACGGCGGCGTCCGCTGCTGCTGGCGGCGATCGCCGGATTCGTGCTCGCCAATACGGTGACGGCTTTGTCATCCAGCTATGTGCTGACCATGGCCGCGCGCTTCCTGGCCGGCGTGTCGGCGGGGCTGCTGTGGGCGCTGCTGGCCGGCTACGCCGCGCGGATGGTGCCCCCGCACCAACAAGGCCGCGCGATCGCGGTGGCGATGGTGGGCGCGCCGCTGGCGCTGTCGCTGGGCGTGCCGGCCGGGACCTTCCTGGGCGCGTTGTGGGGTTGGCGCATCGGTTTCGGCATCATGAGCGGGCTGGCCTTGGTCCTGATGGTCTGGGTGCGCCTGCGGGTGCCGGACTATGCCGGACAGGGGCGGGGTCGGCAGCTGTCGCTGCGCCGGGTGTTCCTGCTGCCGGGCGTGCGTCCGGTGCTGTTCGCGGTGCTGGCATTCGTGCTGGCGCACAACATTCTGTACATCTACATCGCGCCGTTCCTGGCTTCGGTGGGGATGGCCGGACGCACCGAACTGGTGCTGTTGGTCTTCGGGCTGAGTTCGCTGTTCGGCATCTGGGTGGTCGGGACGCTGATCGACCGCCATCTGCGGACGCTGACCCTGGCCTGCATCGCGCTGTTTGGCCTGGCCGCACTGGTGCTGGGCATCGCGGGCGGGGTGCCGGCCTTGCTTTATCTGGCGGTGGGCGCCTGGGGCGTGGCGTTCGGCGGCTCGCCGACCTTGTTCCAGACCGCGCTGGCCAAGACGGCGGGCGATGCCGCGGACGTGGCGCAGTCCATGCTGGTCACGGCGTGGAACACCGCCATCGCCGCGGGCGGGGGCGTCGGCGGCGCGCTGCTCGAACGCGTGGGCGTGGCCGCGTTCGTGCCGGTCTTGCTGATGCTGCTGGCGGCGACGCTGGCGGCCGTCCGGGCCGCCAGGACGCACGGATTTCCCGCCAGCCCTACCAGATGGCGGCCAGCTTGACCCGCCCCGAGACGCTTTCGGCGATTTCGAGGAAGTGATCCAGGGACGGAGTCGCCAGCCCGGGCACCTTGGCCATGTCGTCCCAGCGCCTCAGCCGTATCGCGTCCGGCGCGCCCGGCATGCTCGCAAAATCCACCGCCTGGCCCGCATCGAAACTCCCCCCTTGCAGCGCCAGGCTGCGCTTCGAATCCTCCGACAGCGACGCTTCATATTGCGGTTCCACATAGCAGAGGTAGCGCTTGGCCTCCACATGCAGCCGGATCGGGTTCAGCACTGCCGGGCTGAACAGGCCGCGCAGGAAGGGCAGCACGAAGTACTGGTGCTTGTCGTCGATGCCGCGCAGGGTCGGCGTGCCCGGCCGGTCGGCGATGAGATGGCCCAGGTCGTGCAGCAGGCATGCGGTGATCAGGTGGGGGCCGGCGCCATTGCGCTCGGCAAGCGCCGCCGTCTGCAACGCGTGCCGCAGATGGCTGACGGACTCGCCGTGGTACGAGCGGTGTCCGCGCTCCAGGAAAATCTGTTCGATATCTTGCAGGGTCAAGGCCATGGTCGTCTCCAGGGTGGCCGCAAAGGGGAGGTGGCGGGCTGGGGCTGCTCGTGGTCAGTCCGCGGACGGCGCCATCTCCAGAAAGCGCGCGATCAGCTGCACCGGCTGGCGCTCGCGCAGGCAATACAGGTATTCGTGCATCACGATGTCGGCGCCCTGTATGTCCAGGGCCGCCAGGTCGGGGTGCGACGGGATTTCACGCGAGGGGATCAGGCTGATCCCCAGTCCGCACAGGATGGCCTGGCGGATGGATTCCCGGCTGCCGATTTCCAGCGTGCGCGGCACCGCGACGCCGGCCGACTGCAGGGCGTCTTCCGTGAGTTGCCGCGTCATGGAGCCGGGCTCGCGCAGGAGCAGGGCGTGTTCCGCCAGATCGGCCAGGCGCACCTGGCCGCGGCGGGCCAGCGGGTGGTCGCGGTGGGTCACCACGCGGATGGGGTCGGCCGCGATCATCCGCCGGTACAGGTGCTTGTCATCCATCAGAAAGGACGAGGTGGCAATCTCGATGCGGTAATCGTGCAGGGCCTGCAGCATGCTCTGCGAATTGCCGATGGCGAGGGTCAGGTCGATGCCCGGGTAGCGCTGGTTGTAGCTGCGCACCGTATCCATGATGTAGTAGGGGCCGGTGGCGCCGATCCGCAGGTTGCCCTCGCGCAGGTCGCTGGCGTCGCGTAGCCGGAAGTCGATCTCGGTTTCCTGCTGAACCAGCTTTTCCACCATGGGCATCAGGCTCTGGCCCGCGTCCGACAGCCGCATGCCGCGGCCTTGCCGGTGGAACAGCTCTACTCCATAGCGTGACTCCAGCTGGCGCAACTGCCCCGTCACCGTGGGCTGGCTGACGCCCAACTGGGCGGCGGCCTTGGTAACGGTGCCGCAGCGGGCCACGGCATAGAAGGATTTGAGTTCGGCGACAAGCACGGTGTTCGGGGTCGGCAAATGGACGCAATGCGCAAGACCGCCAGTACACCAAAATAATTTGATGTTTTTATTACTGCATTTGCGCGAAGTGTCATAAACACTCAATACGCGTCTTCCATACTGCGTGCGTTCCCAAACCGGAGGCCCCATGGCCGAACGCGACAACGCATTTCTCTCCGTCAGGCATCTCGTGAAGCGGTTCGGCAGCCACACCGCGCTGTCGGACGTCTCGCTGGATATCCGGGCCGGAGAGCTGGTCTGCCTGCTGGGTCCCTCGGGCTGCGGCAAGACCACCTTGCTGCGCGCCATCGCCGGGCTCGAGCGGCAGGACAGCGGCACGATCGTGCTGTCCGGCCGCGATATTTCGCATGCCGAGCCGCAAGCGCGCGACTACGGCATCCTGTTCCAGTCATACGCCTTGTTTCCCAACCTGACCGTGGCCCAGAACGTGGCCTACGGGCTGAGCGGCAAGCGCGCCCATCGCAGCCACGTCGCCAGCCGCGTCGAGGAAATGCTGACGCTGGTGGGGCTGGCGGGCGCGGCCGGAAAGTACCCGGGTCAGATCTCCGGCGGGCAGCAGCAGCGCGTGGCCCTGGCCCGCGCGCTGGCGCCTTCGCCGTCCCTGCTGTTGCTGGACGAGCCCATGTCCGCCCTGGACGCCCGGGTGCGCGAGCACCTGCGCATCGAGCTGCGCGCGCTGCAAAAGCGCCTGTCCATCACCACGCTGATGGTGACGCACGACCAGGAAGAGGCCATGGTGATGGCCGACCGCATCGCCGTCATGAACGGCGGCGTCATCGAACAGTACGGCACCCCCAGGGAGCTCTACCGCCAGCCCGGTTCGGCTTTCATCGCCGATTTCGTGGGCGAGGCGAACTGGCTGCCGTTCGAGCGCGTGGACGCCCACCGCGCGCGCGTGGGCCGCCAGGAGCTGGCCGTGGACGAGGCGCTGGACGCCCGCAGCGGCAGGCTCTTCGTGCGGCCCGAGGCCGTGCGCGTCAGCACCGCGCGGCTGGAACAGCCGAACGCCATGCTGGCCGACGTGCTGGACGGCGTGTTCCTGGGCCGGGGCTACCGCCTGGCCCTGCGCCTGGAGGGCGTGCCCGGCGCCACGGTGCATTCCATCGTATCCCCCGAAATCGGAGACGCCCTGCTGGGCCCTCACGCCGCCAGCCGCTGCTGGGTGGAGCTGCCGCGCCATGCGATACGCGCCTACGCTTGACCCCGCCATGATCCATGCATCCAATGCGCCCGCTCCGGCCGCGGCCACTGCGCCAGCGCTGGGCCGGCGCCCCTTGCCCGCCTGGATCGGCGCCGCCGGCCTCGCGGGCGGGCAGGGCGCTCTGGCCTTGTGCCTGCTGGTGTTCCTGGCGCTGCCGCTCATGGCGATCCTGGCCAAGTCCGTGACCGACGGCAACGGCGATTGGGCCGGCCTGTCGGTGGTCGCCGGCATCATCGGCGGCGATGGTTTCCTGGGCATGGTCGGGCGCAGCCTGGCGGTGGGCATCGTGACGACATTGCTGGTGGTGCCCTGCGCCTACGCCTTCGCCTATGGCCTGACGCGCACGCGCCTGCCGGGCAAGGGGCTTCTTCGCACCGTCGCCTTGCTGCCGCTGCTCGCCCCGTCGCTGCTGCCGGGCATCGCCCTGGTCTACCTGCTGGGCAACCAGGGGCTGCTCAAGGGGCTGACCGGCGGCGCAACCATCTACGGCTTCTGGGGCATCGTCGTGGGCGAGGCGTTCTATACCTTCCCGCACGCGCTCATGATCCTGCTGACGGGCCTGGCCCTGGCCGACGGCCGCCTCTACGACGCAGCGCGCGCCATGGGCGCGGGCCCTTTGCGCACGTTCATGACCGTGACCCTGCCCGGCACCCGCTACGCGGTGTTCTCCGCCTGCTGCGTGGTGTTCACGCTGACGGTGACGGACTTCGGCGTGCCCAAGGTCGTGGGCGGCGATTACAACGTGCTGGCGATGGAGGCTTACAAGGCCGTGGTCGGACAGCAGAACTTTCCCAAGGGCGCGGCCATCGGCATTCTCCTGCTCGTGCCCGCCATCCTGACCTTCGCGCTGGACCGGCGGCTGCGCGCCCGGCAGGGCGCCCAGATGAGCGGCCGGGCCCAGCCCTACGCCGCGGGCGTCAACCGCCGCCGCGACGCCGCGTTCCTGGCGCTGGCGGGCCTGCTGGCCGCATTCCTGCTGCTGATCATCGGCGTGGCGGTGTGGGCTTCGTTCGTGAAGATGTGGCCCTACAACCTGTCCATGTCGCTGCGGTCCTACGATTTCGACAATATGGACGGCGGTGGCTGGCTGGCCTGGCGCAACAGCCTGGAACTGGCATTCTGCACCGCCCTGGTGGGCACCGCCGTGGTTTTCACCGGCGCGTGGATGATGGAGAAAGTGCCTGCCCGCAGCGCTCCGGCGCGCGGCCTGCGCGGCCTGCTCGGCATGCTGGCGCTGATGCCCATGGCCGTTCCAGGCCTGGTGCTCGGCCTGGGCTACATCTTCTTCTTCAACAGCCCGATGAACCCGCTGAACGTGCTGTACGGAACCATGCCGCTGCTGGTCCTCTGCACGGTCATCCACTTCTACACCAGCGCGCACCTGACGGCCTCCACGGCGCTCAACGCGCTGGATCCCGAGTTCGAAGCGGCTTCCGCGTCGCTGAAGGTGCCGCGCCTGACCACGTTCCTGCGCGTGACCCTGCCGATGTGCCTGCCAGCCGCGCTCGACGTCGCCCGCTATCTGTTCGTTTCCGCCATGACGACGGTGTCCGCCGTGGTGTTCCTCTACAGCCCGTCCACGGTGCTGGCCGCGGTCGCGGTGCTGAACATGGACGATGCCGGATTCATCGGCCCCGCGGCGGCGATGTGCACCGTGATCATGGCCAGTTCGGCCGCTGCGGCGCTGGTCCTGCACTTGGCAAGCCGCGCCCTGGTGGCGCGCAGCCAGGCCTGGCGCCGCCCCTCCGCGCAATGACCGACTATTTTCTTGAAGGATGACCTCATGACTGTTTCGCCTTTGCCCGTCCGCTTGGAAGCGGTGATCTTCGATTGGGCCGGAACGCTGGTCGATTTCGGTTCCTTTGCGCCCACCAAAGTGTTCGTCGACGCATTCGCGCAGTTCGGCATGGACGTGTCGCTGGCGCAGGCCCGCGGCCCCATGGGCATGGGCAAGTGGGACCACATCCGCACGCTGTGCGACCAGGCGGCCATCGCCAGCCAGTACCAGGCCCAGTTCGGCCGGCTGCCCACCGATGACGACGTGACCGCGATCTATGAGCGCTTCCTGCCGATGCAGCTGGAGAAGGTCGCCCAGTATTCGGCGGCGATACCGGGCGCGGCCGAGCTGCTGCGCGCGCTGCGCCAGCGCGGCCTGAAGATCGGCTCCTGCTCCGGCTATCCGGACAGCGTCATGCGCCGCGTGATCGAACGCGCCGCCACGGAGGGCCTGGAACCCGATTGCATCGTCGCCAGCGACGACGTGCCGCGCGCCCGTCCCGCGCCCGCGATGGCCCTGAAGAACGTCGTGGAGCTGGGCCTGTCGGACGTGGCCGCCTGCATCAAGGTCGACGACACCGCGCCGGGCATCGAGGAAGGGCGCCGCGCCGGCATGTGGACGGTGGGCCTGCTGCTGTCCGGCAATGCCGCCGGCCTGACGCTGGACGAATACCTGAGCCTGGACGAGGCGGGCCGCCAGGAGGCGCGCTCGCGTGCCAGCGCCGAGCTATCGCCCGCCGCGCCGCACTACCTGATCGACACCGTTGCCGACCTGCCCGCCGTGATCGCCGACGTCGAATCCCGCTTGTCCGCAGGCCAGCGCCCTTAACCGCCCACTGACATCCCCCTTTGCATGCGGGACCGGCCCAGGCCGGCCCCGGGGGCCCTTTTCAGCCTTTTTTCCGCTTACCCACGGAGTATCCTCATGAATCGCTACAAGCTGCTTGCACTGGCCGCCGCCCTGACGGGCGTGATGGGCGCCGCCTCCGCCGAGACCACCCTGACCGTCTACACCGCGCTCGAAGCCGACCAGATCAAGGTCTACCAGGCCGCGTTCGAGAAGGCCAATCCCGACATCAAGATCCAGTGGGTCCGCGACTCCACCGGCATCATCGCCGCCAAGCTGCTGGCCGAGAAGAGCAATCCCAAGGCCGACGTGATCTGGGGCCTGGCCGGCACGGCGCTGGGCCTGATGGACAAGGAAGGCATGCTGCAGCCCTACGCCCCCAAGGGCCTGGACCAGATCGCCGCCAACATGCGCGATGCCAAGGCCGAGCCGTCGTGGGTCGGCATGGACGGCTACGCCGCCGCCATCTGCTTCAACACCATCGAAGCCGAAAAGCAGAAGCTGCCCAAGCCCACCTCCTGGGAGGACCTGACCAAGCCGGTCTACGCCGGCAAGATCGTGATGCCCAATCCGGCTTCCTCGGGCACCGGCTTCCTGGACGTGAGCGCCTGGCTGCAGATCTTCGGTGAAGAGAAGGGCTGGGCCTACATGGACGCCCTGCACGAGAACATCGGTTCGTACACGCACTCGGGTTCCAAGCCTTGCAACATGGCCGCCGCGGGCGAGTTCCCGATCGGGGTGTCGTTCGACTATCGCGCCGCCAAGCTGAAGGCCGACGGCGCGCCGGTCGAAGCCGTGTTCCCGTCGGAAGGCCTGGGCTGGGAAGTGGAAGCCACCGCCATCATGAAGGGCACGAAAAACCTGGAGGCCGCGCGTAAGCTGGCCGACTTCTCGGCCAGCCGCGAGGCCAACGAGCTGTACAAGGCCAACTTCGCAGTGCTGGCGATTCCTTCTATCGCCACGGTCAATCCCAACCTGCCGGCCGACCTGACCAAGCGCATGATCAAGAACGACTTCGTCTGGGCCGCCACGAACCGCGAACGCATCATCGCCGAGTGGACCAAGCGCTACGACGGCAAGTCCGAGCCGAAGAAGAAGTAAGCCGGCAAGCCGGCGCCCGGCCGGCGCTGCCCAAGTGGCCAGTCCGTTTCACATTTGATTTCTCCGCCGCGTCGACACGCCTCCCGCCATGGCCTGGCGGGGCCGCACGGATCCGGCTTTGCCGGTCCGTAGCGGCGCCCCCTCGAAGGGGGAGGCGCGCAGCGCTCCGGGGGTGGGTTCTACCTATGAAGAATTTCGACGTAGTCGTGGTGGGCGCGGGCATGCTCGGCATCGCGCACGCCTGGGCGGCCGCCAAGCGCGGCCTGTCCGTGGCCGTGATCGAGCGCAGCCGCCAGGCGCACGGCGCCACGATCCGCAATTTCGGCCAGGTCATCGTAACGGGCCAGGCGCCCGGCATGATGCTGTTGCATGCCCAGCAGGCCCGCGAGCTGTGGCTGGACCTGGCGGCCAGGGCGGGTTTCCATGTGCGGGCCAACGGCGCCCTGGTGCTGGCGCGCAATGCCGACGAGGCGGATGTGCTGCAGGAGTTCGCGGACACCCGCATGCATCAGGAAGGCTATCGCGCCGAACTGCTGTCGGGCCGCGACGTCGCCCGCCTGTATGGCGGCAGGCTGTCGCATCACTGCGCGGCCCTGCAAGGGCATGACGATCTGCAGATCTATTCGCGCGAGGCGCTGCCGGCCATCACGCGCTACCTGGCGGAGTCGCTGGGCGTCGCCTTCATCACCGGCACGCTGGCGCGCGCCGTGGAGGGCGGGCTGGTCTGCACCACGGCCGGTGAATTCCAGGCCGGGCACGTGTTCGTCTGCCCCGGCCATGACTACCTGACCCTGATGCCCGAACTGTTCGCGCCGTTGAACCTGGAGGTGACGCGCCTGCAGATGCTGCGCGCCGCCTTCGAGACGGACCCCATCGCGCTGGACCGCCCCCTGCTCACGGGCCTGTCCTGCGTGCACTATGGCGCGTTTTCAGACCTGCCGTCGGCGCTGGCGTTGCGCGACGTGATCCAGGCGCGCACGCCCATGTTGCTGGAAAACGGCATCCACTTGTTGATCAGCCCCACGCCCTACGGCGAACTGATCATCGGCGATTCGCATCGCTATGGGCAGGACGCGCCGCCGTTCAATGACGAAGCGGTCGATGAGGCGATGCTGGACCTGGCTTCGCAGGCCCTGGGCGCGCGCCTGCGCGTGCTGGAGCGCTGGCAGGGCGTATATGGCGCCCACGGGCCGGCGCCGTTCTCGGTAATGCCGGTCGACGCGGCCACGACGGTGGCGGTCATGCACTCGGGCGTGGGCATGACGGTGGGGCTGGCCATCGGCGAGCGCGCCGTGGCCGGAGCGCTCGGCCGCTGATCCGGCTTTGCTCCGCCAGAAAAAAGGCCTCGCAGTCGCGAGGCCTTTTGCTTTTGCAGGGGGGGCGCCGAAGCCTGGGGCTTCAGAGCTGCTCCTGCATGATGCGGCGATACCATTCATGGAAGTGCTGCATGCCGTCTTCCATGGGCGATTGGTAAGGGCCGGTTTCGTTCACGCCGCGCTGCATCAGGGCCTTGCGGCCGGCGTCCATGCGTTCGGCGATCTCGTCGTCCTCGATGGCCGTTTCCATGTACGCGGCGCGTTGCGCCTCGACGAATTCGCGCTCGAAGGCGGCGATTTCCTCGGGGTAGTAGAACTCGACCACGTTCACCGTTTCCTGCGGGCTCTTCGGGTACAGCGTGGAGAGCACCAGCACGTGCGGATAGAGCTCGATCATGTGGGTAGGGAAATACGTGACCCACACGGCGCCGAAATCGGGCGCGTCGCCTTCACGGAACGCCAGCAGGCGGTCATGCCACTGCCTGTAGACATCCGATCCCGGCTGCGCCAGCGCATTGTGCACGCCGACCCGCTGCAGGCTGTACCAGTCGTTGAACTCCCAGGTCAGGTCGTCGCACGTGACGAAGCGGCCCAGGCCGGGATGGAACGGACCGACGTGGTAGTCCTCGAGGTAGACCTCGATGAAGGTCTTCCAGTTGTAATTGCACTGGTGCACTTCGACGTGGTCCAGCACGTAGTCGCCGAAGTCGAACTCGGGACGCGAGAACAGCGGGGCCATGTCGGAGGCCGGATCGCGCGGACCTTCGAACAGCAGGCCGTGGCAATCGCGCAGCCGGAATTTCTGCAGGTTCATGCAGGGTGTGGTGTCGAACTGGGGCGCGCCCAACAACTCGCCCTGGTTGTTGTACGTCCAACGGTGCAGCGGACACACGATGTTGCCGCCGGTAGCCTTCAGATTGCCTGCCGTGTTGCAGTTGCCGGCCACATTGCCGGCCTCGCCGCCAAGCATCAACGCCTGCCGGTGGCGGCAGACATTTGAGATGAGTTCGACGCCTTGCTGGTTGCGGACCAGCACGCGCCCTCCGTTTTCCTGGACCAGCGTACGCCAGTCCCCGGTTTCGGGCACCAATTTCTGGTGGCCGACGTATTGCGAGGATTGCTTGAAAATGAGTTCTTGCTCGCGGGCAAAGAGGGCTTCGTCAAAATATGCGCTGACGGGTAGCTGGGTGCGAGCTGGCACTACATGTGCCATCCGACCGATGTCGGTCATGATTCCCTCCGCTCGGATAAAAAAGCCAGGACGGTTGAGCTTTTGCCAGGCAGCTTTACGTGGTGGCCTTGCCCAGCGTGCATGGTGCGGCTGTCCGGCCGGGCCCGGGGGCTTGGCCGAATCAGCCGGTTGATGCCGGTTGAATTCCGCTGGGCAAATCCGCCAAGTGAATCCGCTGGGTGAATTCCGTTCTGGCGCGAAGAAAAATCGGTGTCTGGCCGATCAAATAAGCCGTGAATTGTACCCCAAGCCCTTCCCCCGCGCCCGTGAAGATCCGTGACGCGTCATGAAGCCGCGGCTGATGCCTTTTGGCCGGCGCGCGAACCCGGTTTCCGACCGTCCGTGTCGGCCTTTCAGACGAGCCTGCGGGTGGCCGGATGCCGCCGCAGCAGCCAGCTGCTTGCCGCCGATAGCGTGAAGACGGACGCGGCCAGCAGGGGCACGGTCCAGGCATCGCTGCGCGCGCCGGTCATGGCGCCGGCGCGGCGCGCCAGGTCCAGGAACAATGGGTGAATCAGGTAGACGCCGAAGGTCAGCGGCGCCAGCGGGGCCAGGCGCGGCACGCGTTGCGACGACACGATCCATTGGAACGCGGCCAGCGACATGAACGGCACGGTCAGGCTGAAATAGTCATAGAAATAGGTATCCAGTGTCCGGTTGCTGGACATCGTGTAGACGCCCAGGGCGGTTGCGGCCACGCTGGCCGCCAGCATCAGGCCCGGCCGCGGCACGCGCATCTGGCCGTCGAAGATCAGGCGGCCGGCCACGAAGTAGCCCAGGTAGGGAAGGAACCAGGTCAGGAAAAAGCCGGCCGGCGCGCCCAGGGCGCGGCGGTACAGGGCGTCCAGGATCGCCACTCCCAGGATGCCGACCACCCATAGTCCGCGCGCCCGGGGAGTGCTGCGGGCATAGAGCAGCCGGGTGAGGGGGGCGAACAGGTACAGCCCTACGATCATGTACAGGTACCAAAGGTGGTAGTAGGGCTCGCCCTGGACGACCTTTCGGGGCCAGAACGAAAAATCGATGCGGCCGTCGTCCCACCAGTCCAGCGCGGTGCGCCACGCCAGGTAGAAAAGCGTCCAGAACACGAGAGGAGCGCAGATCCGGGCCATCCGCCGGCTGTAGAACTGACGGGCGTCTTGGGGCTTGTCGGGATCCAGCAGCAGGGCGCCGCTCACCATGACGAAGACAGGCACGCACCAGCGCGCCGCCGAATCGTAGAGATTCGCGGCCAGCCAAGCTCCCCCGCCGTAGGCGGCGGGGTTGCTGACGATCACGGCGGCGCTGTGCAACAGGACGACGGCCAGGGCCGCCAGCCAGCGCGCCGCGTCCAGGCGCGCATATCTTTCTTCCAGGTACGGCATCGGACTCCCGGCTAGGTGTTTTTTTCACCATAGCAGCCGGGAGTGCGGGGCTGGTGTATCCAGGGGTTAGGGCCTGTTAACGGGGCCTGTTAACGCCGTCCCTCTTACTGCAGGACGATGTTGGCCTGCTTGATCAACTGCGAGACGATCGGCTGTTCGGTCTTGATCTGCTTGTCCAGTTCGGCGGGCGTGCCGGACCGCGGATCGATGCCCATGTCCAGCATGCGCTTCTTCACCGCTTCGTCCTGCAGCGTTTCGGCCAGCGCCTGTTGCAGTTTCTCCATGACGGGGGCGGGCGTGCCCTTGGGCGCCACGAAGCTGAACCAGGCGGTCAGGTCGAACGAGGGGTAGCCCTGCTCGGACAGCGTTTCCAGCTTGGGCAGCGTGGCCAGGCGCGAAGGGCTGGTGATGGCGAACACCTTGACCTTGCCCGCGTCGGCCTGCGGTATGCCGGTGGCCACCATGTCGAAGAACAGGTCCACATCGCCGCTGATGAGCGCGGGCAGCGCCTGGGTCGCGCCCTTGAAGGGCACGTGCAGGATGTCGATGCCGGCGCGCTTCTTGAAGAGCTCGCCGGCGAGGTGGGACGAGGTGCCCGGGCCGAAAGTGGCGAAAGTCAGCTTGCCCGGGTTCTGCTTGGCGTAGGCAACGATGTCCTGGGTGCTCTTGAAAGGTTGCTTGGGGCTGGCCAGCAGGACCAGGGGACCCACGCCCACCATGCCGATGTGGGCGAAACCATCCGGGTCATAGGGCAGTTCCTTGTACAGATAGCGGTTCGTGACCAGCGTGGAGTTGGTGGCCATCAGGATGGTGTAGCCGTCCGGCGCCTCGCGCGAGACGAACGCCGCCCCGATGGAGGTGCCGGCGCCGGCCTTGTTCTCGACGATCATGGGCTGGCCCAGCGTCTTGGCCATGCGCTCGGCCAGCACGCGCGTCAGCACGTCGGTGGCGCCGCCGGCCGGGAAGGGCGAAACGACCTTGATCGGCCGGGAGGGATAGGTGTCGGCCTGGGCGCCCAGCGCCGCGGCGCTGAGGAGCAGGGTGGCCAGCAGTTTGAAGCTCGTGCGTATCATGTGTTCCCCTTGATGTCGCGTACGGGTGTGGGTCGTCGGGTCCGGCTTTGTGCTTGCCAGTTCCCTATGGATGCTTTAAATTCCGTAAAATGGAATTTAATTTTGTTATTCGAAATAAACTATAAAAACGAAGCGAATAGAAATGCAATCTTTTTCTGACTCCAAGCGCATCGTCCACCCCGCCGCCAAGCCGGACGGCAAGGTCGAACTGAGCCTGCCCGCGCGCCGCAAGCGCGCGGCCGGCGGGGGCGAGGGCGCAAACTCGCCCGATTTCATTACGGCGCTGGCGCGCGGGCTGGACGTGCTGCGCTGCTTCCGCCACGGCGTCACCGCGCTCGGCAACCTGGACCTGGCGCGGCTGACCGGCCTGCCCAAGCCCACCATCAGCCGCATCACCTTCACCCTGACCGAGCTGGGCTATCTGCGCTACCACCCGGACACGGGCAAGTATTCGCCGGGCTACGGGGTCCTGGCGCTGGGCTTCGGCCTTCTGGCCGGCCTGGAAGTGCGCGAACTGGCCAAGGCGTCCATGACCGAACTGGCCCGCGGCACGGGCGGCGCGGTCGCCCTGGGCGCCTTCGATGGCGACGCCATGACGTATGTGGAGGCCATCCACGGATCCTCCGCGCTCTACCTGCGCCTGCCGGTCGGCTACCGGGCGAGCCTGGACAGCGCCATGGGCCGGGCCTATCTGGCCAGCCTGCCCGTCTCCGCATGCGACGACGCGCTGTCGCGCCTGGGCCAGGCCGCGCCGGAGGCGGCCGCCATCGAGCGCGCCCGCGTGGAATTGCGCGAGTCGGGCTGCTGTTTCGCCATCGGCGAGTGGCAATCGGGGATCAACGCCGCTGCGGTTCCGTTCTCGTCGGTCACGGGCGAGGGCGTGTTCGTCATGAGCTGCGGAGGGCCGGCCAGCCTGCTGCCGGAGGCAGAGCTGCGGACGCGCGTGGCGCCATCGCTGCGGGCGGCGATCGCGGGGCTGGCGGGGGCGCCCGCCTGAGGCGCGCCACCCATCGGGGTTGGGCCTGGGTATCTCGTACAATTCACGGATTGATCCACCCCTAGCGTCCTCGGAGACCCGTTTGGCCAAACCCTCACAAGCCGACCCGCAGGTCGATGACCGTCCCTTGCCCCAGGATTTCGAAACGGCGCTGGCCGAACTCGAATCGCTGGTCGCGGCCATGGAAGACGGATCGTTGCCGCTCGAGCAATCGCTGGCGGCCTACCGGCGCGGCGTGGCGCTCACGCGAGTCTGCCAGGATCGCCTGGCGCAGGCCGAGCAGCAGGTGAAGGTCCTGGAAGGCGACTTGCTGCGCCCGCTGGATCCGACGGCGCTGGATGACGAATAAGAACCTGATGAAGCAAATTCAACTCGCCTTTCCGGAGTGGCTGCAAGGACGCGTGCGTCACGTCGAAGAGGTCCTGGACGATCTTCTGCCTCCTGCAGACGCGCTACCCGCCCGCCTGCACGAAGCCATGCGGTACGCCGTGCTCGGTGGCGGCAAGCGGGTGCGGGCCGCGCTGGTCTATGCGGCGGGGCAGGCCTGCCCGGTCAGCGGCAGCGTCCTGGCCGTCGAGGCCTCGCTGGACCGCGCCGCCGCGGCGGTGGAACTGATCCACGCATATTCCCTGGTGCATGACGACCTGCCATGCATGGACGACGATACGCTGCGTCGCGGGCGGCCCACCACGCATGTGCAATTCGACGAAGCCACCGCCATGCTGGCGGGCGACGCCCTGCAGCCGCTGGCCTTCGATCTGCTGGCCTCCATGCCCATCGCGCCGGCGCTGATCGTGCAGGCGACCCAGTCGCTGGCGCGCGCCGCGGGCAGCCAGGGCATGGCGGGCGGCCAGGCCATCGATCTGTTCAGCGTGGGCAGGTCGCTGTCGCGCGACGAGCTCCAGACCATGCACAGCATGAAAACGGGCGCCATGCTCGCCTGCAGCGTGGCCCTGGGCGGGATCGTGGCGGGCGCCAGTTCTGCCGCGCGCCAGGCGCTGGACTCCTATGCCCAGGCCATGGGCCTGGCCTTCCAGGTCGTGGACGACATTCTCGACGTGACCGCCGACAGCGCCAGCCTGGGCAAGACGCCGGGCAAGGACGCGGCGGAGAACAAACCTACGTACGTATCGCTCCTTGGGCTGTCCGAGGCGCGGGCATTTGCCGAGGAATTGCGCGAGGACGCGCTGACCGCGTTGGCCCCGCTGGGCGAGGCGGGCTCGCGCCTGGCCCAGTTGGCGGACTTCATCGTCCTCCGAGACCGTTGAGCCGAGACAAGCCCGGGCTGGATGCAGGCCGGGCCAACGAACCATATAAAAGCATGACGACAGATTTATTGGACCGCATTCAATCCCCGGCAGACCTCAAGCGCCTGGACCGCCGCGAGCTGAAGAAGCTTGCGGACGAGCTGCGAGGCTTCGTGCTGGAATCGGTATCCAAAACGGGCGGACACCTGTCGTCCAACCTGGGCACCGTCGAGCTCACGCTGGCCCTGCACCAGGTATTCGACACGCCCCATGACCGCATCGTCTGGGACGTGGGCCATCAGTCCTACCCCCACAAGATCCTGACCGGGCGCCGAGCCGGCATGGCCCGGCTGCGGCAGCAGGGCGGGATCTCGGGCTTTCCGAAGCGCAGCGAATCCGAGTACGACGCCTTCGGCACGGCGCACTCGTCGACCTCGATCTCGGCCGCGCTCGGCATGGCGGTCGCATCGCGCAACGCCGGCGTGCAGCGGCAGCATATCGCCATCATCGGCGACGGCGCGATGTCCGCCGGCATGGCGTTCGAGGCCATGAACAACGCGGGCGTCACGCCCAACATCAATCTGCTGGTGATCCTGAACGACAACGACATGTCGATCTCGCCGCCGGTGGGGGCGTTGAACCGCTATCTGGCCCGCCTGATGTCGGGCCGCTTCTACGCGGCGGCCAAGAACGTCGGCCGCGCGGTATTGCAGCACGTGCCGCCGGTGCTGGAACTGGCGCGCCGCTTCGAAGAACATGCCAAGGGCATGGTCACGCCGGCCACGCTGTTCGAGGAATTCGGCTTCAACTACGTCGGCCCCATCGATGGGCACGACCTGGACGCGCTGGTGCCCACCCTGCAGAACCTGAAGGCGCTGCAGGGCCTGCAATTCCTGCACGTGGTGACGCGGAAAGGGCAGGGCTACAAGCTGGCCGAGGCGGATCCGGTGCTGTATCACGGCCCCGGCAAGTTCGACCCCGCGATCGGCATCCAGCAATCGAAGGCGCCGGGCAAGCGCACCTTCACGCAGGTGTTCGGCCAGTGGTTGTGCGACATGGCCGAGCAGGACGAGCGCCTGGTCGGCATCACCCCCGCCATGCGCGAAGGCAGCGGGCTGGTGGAGTTCGAAAAGCGCTTCCCGCAGCGGTATTTCGACGTGGGCATCGCCGAGCAGCATGCGGTGACCTTCGCCGCCGGCATCGCCTGCGAAGGCCAGAAGCCCGTGGTTGCGATCTATTCCACTTTCCTGCAGCGCGGCTACGACCAGTTCATCCACGACGTTGCCCTGCAGAACCTGGACGTCACCTTCGCGCTGGATCGCGCCGGTATCGTGGGCGCGGATGGCGCCACCCATGCCGGCAACTACGACATCGCTTTCCTGCGCTGCGTGCCCAACATGGTGGTGGCCACGCCGTCGGACGAAAACGAAACGCGCTTGCTGCTGTCCACCTGTTATCAACATCCGGGCCCGGCGTCGGTGCGCTATCCGCGCGGCGCCGGCTGCGGCGCGGCGGAAGCGCCCGGGCTGGAGACCGTCGAACTCGGACGCGGCGTGGTCCGCCGCGAAGGCGTCCGGATCGCCATCCTTGGCTTCGGCACGCTGGTCCAGGCGGCGCTGGGCGCCGCCGAAAAGCTGGATGCCACCGTGGCCGACATGCGCTTCGTCAAGCCGATCGACCGCGAACTGGTGCTTGACCTGGCTTCCCGGCACGATGCGCTGGTCACGCTGGAAGACGCATCCGTCATGGGCGGAGCGGGCAGCGCCGTGCTGGAAACGCTGGCCGCGGCCGGCGTGCAGATTCCGGTGCTGCAACTGGGGTTGCCTGACGAGTTCATCGATCATGGCGAGCAATCGGCCTTGCTGGCCGGCATCGGCCTGGATGCCGCTGGCATCGAGCGTTCGATCCGCGCCCGCTATGCCGACCTGCTCGGCTGAGCGGTTTGCGCGCGGGGCGGGCCGGGCGCCCGGGCCCGCTCCGGTGAAACACACTGTTCCGGCCCCGCCAACCTACGAAGAAAAGGGTTTTCCCTGGCGATTGCCGGAGTATGGGCGATAATGGCCCCCTTCTTTTAGATTCCTAGGTCCGTGCGTATCCACGGTTGAATGCCTAGACAGGTAAGCCGAAATGAATTCTCCGATCGACCCCGCCATTGTGATGCCCGACGTCCAGAGTTCGGCGGACACCCGGCATATCCCGATCCAGCGCGTGGGCATCCGTGGCGTGCGCCACCCCATGCTGATTGAAGGCGGCGACGGTTCGCCCCAGGGCACCGTGGCCAACTGGACGCTGACGGTGGCCTTGCCTCCCGAAGAAAAAGGGACGCACATGTCCCGCTTCGTGGCCCTGCTGGAAAAGTATCGCAGCACGCCCATGACGCCGGCCTTGTTCCGCGCCATGGCGGCCGACATGCTGCCCCTGCTGCATGCCGAACGCGGCGACATCACCGCGTCGTTCCCGTATTTCATCAACAAGTCCGCCCCGATCTCCGGCGTGCAGAGCCTCCTGGACTACGAAGTCCAGTGGATCGCCCGCGCCCAGGGCGAAGAGGTCGAGTTTGAGCTGATCGTGCAGGTGCCCGTCACCAGCCTCTGTCCGTGCTCCAAGGCCATCTCCGAGTACGGCGCGCACAACCAGCGTTCGCATGTCACCGTGTCGGCCATCTTGAATGGCGACATCGGCATGGACAGCGTCATCCGACTGATCGAAGAGGAAGGCTCGTGCGAGCTCTGGGGCCTGCTGAAGCGTCCCGACGAAAAGTACGTCACCGAGCGCGCCTACGACAATCCCAAGTTCGTCGAAGACCTGGTGCGCGACGTGGCGGCCCGCCTGAACGCCCACCCCGGCATCGCCCGCTATCGCGTGGAAGCCGAGAACTTCGAATCGATCCACAACCACTCGGCCTACGCCGTCGTGGAAGGCTGAGCCTTCCGATGCGCCACCCAGCGGCCAGCGATTGGCCGCTAATCGCCCGGTTGCAGGGCTGGGAATCGCGGCTGGCCAGCAATCTGGCCGGCCGCGGCCGTTTCGGCGTCGCGCTCTACGAGTTCTTCCGCTTCGGCGTGAAGCAGGCCTGGGCCTGCCTGTTCGGCGGCCTGATGTGCGCGCTGCTCCTGGGCACGCACTGGTGGTATCCCAAGGACGCCTTCCTGGCCCGTTACGATTTCCTGACCCTGGCCGCGCTGGGTTTGCAGGCGGCGCTGCTGGCGCTGCGCATGGAAACCTGGAGCGAGGCTCGCGTGATCCTGATTTTCCACATCGTGGGCACCGGGATGGAGCTGTTCAAGACGGCGGCGGGGTCCTGGATCTACCCGGAGGCCAGCGTGCTGCGCATCGGCGGCGTGCCGCTGTTCACGGGCTTCATGTACGCGGCGGTGGGCAGCTACCTGGCGCGGGTGTGGCGCCTGTTCGACTTCCGCTTCCGGGCGCATCCGCCTCTGGCGGCCACGGCGCTGCTGTCCGCGCTGATCTACGTGAATTTCTTCGCGCACCATTTCATCCCGGATTTCCGGCTGCTGCTTTTTGCGCTGACCGCCGTCCTTTTCGCCCGCACCTGGGTGTACTTCCGGATCTGGCGCGATTACCGGCGCATGCCCCTCCTGCTGGGGTTTATCCTGGTGGCGCTGTTCATCTGGTTCGCCGAGAACATCGGAACCTTCGCCAACGCCTGGCGCTATCCGAGCCAGTCCGGAGGTTGGCAGTGGGTGTCGGTCGCCAAGCTGGGCTCCTGGTTCCTGCTCATGATCATCAGCTACGTGATGGTCAGCGTGGTGAATCGGCCACGGGAGATCGAGCCGGCCGACGCGGCTTCGGGTCCGGATGCCGGCCCCGAGATGGCCCGTCCCTGATTGTTCAGGGCAGTGTGGCTTGCGCCGAGCAGCCTGATCGGCGATAATCGAGAGCTTTCTTGCTCGACCGCCCATGGTTTTTTGGGCAGCGGGCTGCCCCTTGCGGGCCGGCGTCATCCGTTTTTGCGCGTGAAAACATCCATGCGCAGTGAACATCCGTGATGGAAAGCGCGGATGCAGGACGCCCGGCCAGCAAGACATCCTCAAGGAGTTTTACTCATGCGTCACTACGAAGTGGTGTTTATCGTTCACCCCGACCAAAGCGAGCAAGTGCCCGCCATGGTCGAGCGTTACCAAGCGCTGGTCACGGGCCAAGGCGGCTCGGTTCACCGCCTGGAAGACTGGGGCCGCCGCCAACTGGCCTACCCGATCCAGAAGCTCGTCAAGGCTCACTACGTCTGCCTGAACATCGAGTGCGGCCAAGCCACGCTGGATGAGCTGGAACACTCGTTCCGCTACAACGACGCCGTGCTGCGCCACCTGGTCATCAAGACCAAGAAGGCCCAGACCGCTCCCTCGATCATGATGAAGTCGGTCGAGCGCGAAGAAGCCCGCAAGGCTTCGGCGGAAGCGACCGCGGCTCAGGCCGAGTAAGCAGGGCTCACGCAGAGCTCTTCCCATGTGGTCCCCTCGGTGCCTGGCAGGATGAACAAGCTGGAACTCAGCGCCCGCGTTATCGAATGCGAGCCTTTGCGCCATACTCCCGCCGGACTGCCAGCGCTGGAAATGCTGCTGGCCCACGAGTCCGAAGTCATTGAAGCCGGCCTTCCGCGCCGCGTCGAATTGACGATCACGGCCGTGGCGTTGGGCGATCTGGCGTTGCTGTTGAAGAACACCGCGTTAGGGTCCGAATTGCTGGTGCAGGGGTTTCTGGCTCCCGCCCGCAAGGACTCGGTGAAGGTCAAGCTGCATTTGCAGCAGGCGCGCAAGATCGGTGGCAGTGCTGGACGCGATCCGGTGGTGGCCTGAAGGGAATGAGCAAGTGGCGCGATGAGCGCCTTCTGAATACGGATAGGTTATGGGGATTCGGGCCCGATTCGGGTAAAACCCAGTCCCCTCAAACAAAGAGGCACATATCATGGCTTTCTTCGGAAAACGCAAGGAAAAACGCAAATTCACGCAGCAGAACCCGCTCTTCAAGCGTCGTAAGTTCTGCCGCTTCACCGCAGCCGGTGTGGAAGAGATCGACTACAAGGATCTGGACACCCTGCGCGACTTCGTGCAAGAAAACGGCAAGATCATCCCGGCTCGCCTGACCGGCACCAAGGCAATCTACCAGCGCCAGCTGGACACCGCCATCAAGCGCGCGCGCTTCCTGGCCCTGTTGCCTTACACCGACAACCACAACTAATCCGGGGCACTGAAATGCAAGTTATTCTGCTCGAAAAAGTCGTCAACCTGGGTAACCTCGGCGAAGTCGTCCGCGTGCGTGATGGCTACGCCCGCAACTTCCTGATCCCCCAGAAGAAGGCCCGTCGCGCAACCGACGCCGCCATGAAGGAATTCGAAGCCCGCCGCGCCGAGCTGGAAAAGGCCCAGGCTGAAAAGCTGGCCGCCGCCCAGGCCCTGGGCGAGCGCCTGTCCGGCTTCCAGCTGAAGGTCGTTCAGAAGGCTGGCGTCGACGGCCGTCTGTTCGGCTCGGTCACGAACGCCGACGTCGCCGACGGCCTGCGCAAGGCTGGTTTCGAAGCCGTCGAAAAGGCCCAGGTGCGCATGCCCACCGGCCAACTGAAGTCGGTCGGCGAGTTCCCGATCCAGGTTGCCCTGCACGCCGACGTTCTGGTCGACGTGACGGTCCTGGTCGAAGGCGAACTGTCCTAAGCCGGTACCGGCAGTGAAAAAAAGCCGGCCCGCGCGCCGGCTTTTTTTTGCCTTGTATCGGGCGCGGCATTTCCTCAGAGGCCTCCTTGACCCAGCCACCCGTCCATCACAACGCCCCTCCCGGCTTACGAGCCTGGCTCGACAGCGTGGACGCGTCGCGTGAGCCCTCGGTGCGGGATGTGACCATAGACGGCGTGCGCTGCATCATCAAGCGTCGCCGCCCCAGCTTCGGCCGGGGCGTCAGCTACGTCATGCGCTATGCGCGCGCCCTGTTCCTGGGCATGGGATGCAAGCTTTTCCTGGGTGAATTCCCGCGGCCCGGCGTGTTGCTGCGCAATGGCCTGGCGCACGAATCGCAACGGCTCGGCCAGCTGCTGAAAGCCGGTTGCCGCGTTCCCGAGGTGTGGTGGCAGGAGCAGGGCCTGCTCGTGCTGGAGTACGTGGGCGAGGACCTGGCCGACCTGATCCGCAACGAAGACACGACCTCGAGGCTCTGGCTGGCCCGGGCGGCCGCGGCCGATCTGGCCTCGTTCCATGCCCGGGGCATGTGGCACGGCGGCGCGCAGATCAGGAACGTCACGCTGCAGGACGGCGAGCTGTGGCGCATCGATTTCGAAGAGAATATCGGTTCGACCCTGTCGCGTCCGCTTGCCCAGGCCTATGATCTGTTCCAGATGCTGGCCTCGCTGGCGTCGTTGCGGAAGTTGCCCGACGACGCGGCCCGGACGCTGGGTAAACTGGCGCTCGACGTTTATTTCGAGCACAACCCGGATCCCGAGGTCAAGGCCCGCCTTACGCGCCTGGCGCGGCTCCTCTGCTTTATCGCCGCACCCTTGCGGGTCGTGCTGGGACGCGTGCCCTCACGCGATATCCAGGGGTTCTTCCGCGTCGCGGACATCCTGCAGCCGTTACTATTGAAGCCATGAATACACCTGCCGATCCCCAGCTCGAATACCTGCGCGTTCCTCCCCATTCCATCGAGGCGGAGCAGTCGGTTCTGGGCGGCCTGCTGCTCGATAACGCGGCCTGGGACCGAATCGCCGACGTGCTGGTCGAAGAGGACTTCTACCGCCACGATCACCGGCTGATCTGGCACCACATCGCCCGCCTGATCGGGTTGGCGCGCCCGGCCGACGTCATCACGGTCCACGAGTCGCTGGTCAGCGCCGGCAAGGCCGAAGATTCCGGCGGCCTGGCATACCTGAACGCGCTGGCGCACAACACGCCTTCGGCCGCCAACATCCGGCGCTACGGCGAGATCGTGCGCGAACGCGCCATGCTGCGCAAGCTGGTGTCGATCGCCGACGAAATTTCCTCTGCAGCCATGAATCCGCAGGGCAAGGAAGCGCGCCAGCTGCTGGACGAGGCCGAATCCAAGGTGTTCCAGATCGCCCAGGAGGGCGCGCGTGGCGCCGCCGGCTTCCAGGAGATCCAGCCGCTGCTGACGCAGGTGGTCGAGCGCATCGACGAGCTCTACCACCGCGAAAGCACGTCCGACGTGACGGGCGTGCCTACCGGCTTTACCGACCTGGACAAGATGACGTCCGGCATGCAGGGCGGCGACCTGATCATCGTGGCCGGCCGTCCGTCCATGGGCAAGACCTCTTTTTCCATGAACATCGGCGAGCACGTGGCCATCGAGGAAGGGCTGCCCGTGGCGGTGTTCTCGATGGAAATGGGCGCGGTGCAGCTGGCCATGCGTATGCTGGGCTCGGTCGGCCTGCTGGACCAGCACCGCATGCGTACCGGCAAGCTCATCGCCGAGGACTGGCCGCGCGTGACCCACGCGGTGCAGCTGATGCAGGATGCCCAGGTCTACATCGACGAGTCCCCCGCGCTCAGCCCCATGGAAGTGCGCGCCCGCGCGCGCCGCCTGGCGCGCCAGTGCGGCCAGCTCGGCCTGATCATCATCGACTACCTGCAGCTCATGTCGGGCAATGGCTCGGGCGAGAACCGGGCCACCGAAGTGTCGGAAATCAGCCGCTCGCTCAAGGGCCTGGCCAAGGAATTGAACTGTCCGCTGATCGCGCTGTCGCAGTTGAACCGCAGCCTGGAACAGCGCCCCAACAAGCGCCCGGTGATGAGCGACCTGCGGGAATCCGGCGCTATCGAACAGGACGCGGACGTGATCCTCTTCATTTACCGCGACGAGGTCTACAACCCGGATTCGCCGGACAAGGGCACGGCCGAGATCATCATCGGCAAGCAGCGTAACGGCCCGATCGGCACCGTGCGTCTGACCTTCCAAGGGTCCAGCACGCGCTTCCTGAATTTCTCCGGCGCGCAGCCGCGGGATATGTATTGATTGATAGCGCTCGGTGTCTGACACCCGGCTGGATTCCTTCAATCCGTACGATCTTCCCGTAAGGGTGTCAGACACTAGCTTCACGAGGCTGCCAGGCATCAGCCCGGAGAAATCGGCCTGCGCCAGTGTCTGACGCCCGGCTGGATCCCTTCAATCCGTGCGATCTTCCCGTAAGGGTGTCAGACACTAGCTTCATGAGGCTGCCAGGCATCAGCCCGGAGAAATCGGCCTGCGCCAGTGTCTGACACCCGGCTGGATCCCTTCAGTCCGTACGATCTTCCCGTAAGGGTGTCACAGACACTAGCTTCACGAGGCAGCCAGGCATCAGCCTAGAGAAATCGGCCTGCGCCAGTGTCTGACACCCGTACGGGATGGCCTTGCGGCCCGAGGCCGGCCGTCCTGGGTGTCAGACACTAGCTTCATGAGGCAGCCAGGCATCAGCCCGGAGAAACCGGCCTGCGCCAGTGTCTGACACCCGTACGAGATGGCCTTGCGGCCCGAGGCCGGCCGTCCCGGGTGTCAGACACTAGCTTCATGAGGCTGCCAGGCATCAGCCCGGAGAAACCGGCCTGCGCCAGTGTCTGACACCCGTACGAGATGGCCTTGCGGCCCGAGGCCGGCCGTCCCGGGTGTCAGACACTAGCTTCATGAGGCTGCCAGGCATCAGGCCGGAGAAACCGGCCTGCGCCAGTGTCTGACACCCGTACGAGATGGCCTTGCGGCCCGAGGCCGGCCGTCCTGGGTGTCAGACACTAGCTTCATAAGGGGGTGTCGGGCACTAGCCTCGATCATCCCGCCGTGGGTGTCTGACACTTGTACCTCTAGCCATCGCTCTCCGGCCGCTGACCGAAGCGCGCGGCAAGCACGCCGCAGACCATCAGCTGGATCTGGTGGAACAGCATCAGCGGCAGCACGATTGCGCCTACGGCGTGGCCGGCGAACAGCACCTGCGCCATCGGGATTCCGCTGGCCAGGCTTTTCTTCGAGCCGCAGAACAGCAGTGTGATGCGGTCTTCGACGTTAAAGCCCAGCGCCTTGCCGGCCAGGGCGGACAAGCCCAGCGCCAGCGCCAGGATCACGGCGCAGCACACGACCAGCCCGAGCAGTGCCGGAATGGGCGTGGAGCTCCACAGGCCTTCATTGATGGCCTCGGAGAACGCCGTGTACACCACCAGCAGGATGGAGCCCTGGTCGACGAACTTCAGCATGGCCTTGCGCTTGTGGACCCAGGCGCCGATCCAGCGGCGGGCGAATTGGCCAAGCACGAAGGGCAGCAGCAACTGCAGCATGATCTTGACGACGGCGTCGAACGACACCGGCGCGCTGCCCGCGTTGGCCACCACGGTGCCCACCAGCAGGGGCGTCAGGAAGATGCCCAGCAGGCTGGAGGCCGACGCGCTGCACACGGCGGCGGGCACGTTCCCGCGGGCCATCGAAGTGAACGCGATGGCTGATTGCACGGTGGCGGGCAGGCAGCACAGGAACAGGATGCCCAGGTACAGTTCGGGCGTGACCAGCGGTTCCAGCACGGGCTTGAGCGCCAGGCCCAGCACGGGAAACATCAGGAAAGTCGCCGAGAAGATCGTCAGGTGGAGCTTCCAGTGCGTCAGGCCGGCGATGATCGCTTCGCGGGACAGCCGCGCCCCGTGCAGGAAAAACAGCAGGCCGACCGCGATGTTGGTGATCCATCCGAACACGACCACGCCTTGCCCATGGGCGGGCAGGATGCTGGCGATGACGACGGTGCAGATCAGGTAGAGGGTGAAGCGGTCGGGAAGAAGGCGGGCAAGGCGTGACATTGGAGGGATCGGGGGACGGACGGAAAGCGCCGCAAGGCGCCGGAAACGGGGCGTATTGTAGACCCGGGGCGGCCCGGCTTCCTGACAGGCAGGTGTCGGCCGCGCGCAAGGCGCGGCTTTGACGGGGATATCGATGGGAACGCGGCGCTTGCCGCGTTCAGGGAGTCATGGCGAGCGCGAGGTCGAACGCCGCCACCAGCGAGGCGTGATCGGCCACACCCTTGCCGGCGATGTCGAAGGCCGTGCCGTGATCGACGCTGGTGCGCACGAAGGGCAGCCCGACGGTCACGTTCACGCCATGGTCCAGCCCCAGGTACTTCACCGGGATGAGGCCCTGGTCGTGATATTGAGCTACGACGATGTCGAACTCGCCGCGCCGGGCGCGCATGAAGATCGTGTCGCCGGGCCAGGGGCCGCTGGCGTCGATGCCCTGCGCGCGCGCGGCGGCGATCGCGGGTTCGATGATGTCGATGTCTTCGCGTCCGAACTTCCCGCCTTCGCCGGCATGCGGGTTCAGGCCCGCCACGGCGATCCGGGGATGCGCGATGCCCATTTGCCGGCAGGCCTTGTCCGCCAGCCGCATGGCCGTCAGTTCGGCTTCCGGCGTGATGCGCGCGATCACGTCGGCCAGCGCCACGTGTATGGTCACCAGCAGCACGCGCAACTCGTCGTTGGCGAGCATCATCGCGAAGTCGCGCGTGGCGGAGCGCTCGGCCAGGATCTCGGTGTGGCCCGGGTAGTCGATCCCCGCGGCGTGCATGGATTTCTTGTTCAGAGGCGCCGTGACGATGGCGCGGATACGGCCGGCCTGCGCGTCGTCGATGGCGGCGCAGACGTAGTCGTAGGCCGCGCGTCCGGCGGCCGCATCGATCCGCCCCAGCGGCAGGTGGGCGGGCAGGGCGGGGCTGCAGGCGATGACGTCGATATGCCCTGCGTCGCTGCTCGCCTCGCCGACATCGGCGATTTCCTTCACCGTCAGCCTGGCGCCCAGCTGGGCCGCGGCGCGGCGCAGAGCGCCTGCGTCGCCGTACACCACGCAAGGCGCGCCCAGGCCCTGGGCGCATGCCTTGACGACGATTTCGGGGCCGATGCCTGCGGCATCGCCCATGGTGATTCCCACGGGCAGGGAGGTGTTCACGATGCTTGGTGTCGAGGTTGCGATGCCGATAATGCTACACCCGTTCGCGGGCGCCGCCCGTGGCCGATGGCGCTACTGCTTGTCTTCCTTCGGCGGCTCGATGACGCCGCATTCGAAGGTGACCGTGGCGCGCTTGGAGCCCAGGCCGGTAGCATGGTTGGAGGTGATCTTCGGTTTCTGCAGCTTGCGTCCGATGGACTGGCAGTACTGTTCGGCGCGTTGCAGCGTCTGGTTCTTGAGTTCGACCCACGTCAGCAGCTGGGTGCCGGAACTGTAGGTGACGCTGTAGGTGTCCTTGCCGACGGGGGTGACCTCGCTCATGCTGGAACAGGCGGCCAGCAAGGCGAGCAGGGCGGCGGCGGGGGCAAGACGAGCAAGCATGGAGGGTCCTGAAATCGCGGTAGACATCATTACACCATCATTTCACGGCGCGCCCACGGCGCTGCGGCGGTCCACCTTGCGGCTGAGGACGATGGAGGTCTGCGTCTGCTTGACGCCATCGATGAGCCCGATCCGGTCCAGCAGCCCGTCGAGCTGCTCATGGGTTTCGCAGCGCAGGAAGATCAGGTAATCGTACGGTCCGCTGACGGACGACACTTCCTCCACTTCGGGCATCTTTTCGAGCTCGCGGATCACGGCGGCCGGCGTCTTGGGCAGCACGCTGATGAAGCAATAGGCGCGCACCGCGGCTTCTTCCAGCAGGCGTCCCAGGCGCACGCCATAGCCGGCCACGATGTGTTCGCGTTCCAGCCGGGCGATGCGCGCCACCACGGTGGTGCGGGCCAGCCCGAGCTTGCGCGCCAGAATGGCGGCGGGCTCGCGCGCATTGGCTTGCAGCAGGCTGAGCAATTGCCGGTCGATGGCGTCGAGTCTTTCGTTCATGCGTTTGGGCGGTGGCGTTGGGCGCGGGGGGCGAGACTGCCGACGGTACAGGGCCCGGCCGGCCTGCGTCAATGCGGCGTCCGCGCGAACCCGGCCTAGCCGTCCGATTCCGGCGGAATGCCGCCCTGGTAGATGCGGCCATCGAACTCGAATCGGGTGATGGTCTTGCGCGCCGCGTCGAAGATGCGGTCGCGGCTGGCGGCGTCCAGGCCGTCATGGTCGGCGAAGCTGAAGCGGCAGAGATCGATGTCGCTGTCGTAGAAGGCGGAATGCACGAAGCGGCTGACGTCGAGTTCATGGGCGAAATGCGCGAATTCGCGCAGCTGCTCCATTTCGTGGAAAGACCCGTTGCGGCTGATCAGCAGCATGCCGAACTTGCGCTCTTCGTCCGCGGCGGGCTCCGGGGCCGGCGGGGCGCTGGCGGCCTGCGGTTCCGCATAGTCGAAGCGGGCGCCCAGCTCGTGCATGGAGGCCAGCACGCGCTGCCAGGCGTCTTCGTCCAGGGCGAGGCGGGCCGCCACGAAGAACAGGCGTTGCCGGCCCAGCGAGCGCGGCTCGGGGCCGCCGACAAAACCGGACCACGGGGTGGCGGCGTCCAGGCCCGCCAGCTCCGTCATGCGTGCGTCGCTGTATCCCAGCCTGTCCTGCAGGCACCGCAGGGACCGGGCATCCGGGGGGACGTAGTTCTGGATCGTCTTCATGAGCGCGCTCCGTTTGGCTGCGGGCGCCGCGAAACGGGCCGGCGGCGTGCGCCCGGGCGCCCTTGCGGCTACGCTTTCATGCTAGCGCGCCGCGCCGGGCTTGCCTAGCGCCGGCCCCGCCGGGGCCCATGCTAGGATTTGCGCCGACTTTCAATGCCAGGAGGCTTACCCATGGACATCCAGGAACAAATCGCCGTCATCGTGCACACCATTTCGCACCAGGGCGGCCGTATCGACGCGCTGAATTCGACCCTGCTGTCGATGCTGCATTTGGTGAAGGCCTCGCCCGGCTTGCGCGAGGCGATCGAAGCCCAGCTGGAGCAGAATTACTCCAGCCTGCTGGCCCGCTCCGAGAATCCGCAGTACGTGGCGGGATTCGAAAGCGTGCGCGACATGATCGCGGCGGCCCTAAAGTAGGCGCGGCAAGACGGGGAGTTACCCACAACTTCTGTGGACAAGCCTTGGGATAGCGCGGGCATAGCTGCGCAAATCCCTTTGATTACAACGGCTTGCCGACGGCGCTCAAAGGCGGCTCCCCGCGCGCATTTCCGCAGCGCGCCGCGGACATCGTCATGAGGCGTCCAAGCCGGGTAATATGCGCCCCCATGCGGAATCAGTATTCAATGGAATGCCGGGGCGGATCGATGGCGATGCGCGTTTCGGAAGCGGCAAAGCTGGCGGCATTCGACCCCGGCAAACTCTCGCCCGAGGCGCGCCGGAGCTGGGAGCGCATGGGGCATGGTTTCAAGGCCTGGCACGACTTCGACCAGCGCCATCCCATCCTGCGCCGCCTGGCGCGGCTGCCCCTGATCGGCGGCTGGTATCGCAAGGCCCGCCGCCGTCACGTGCTGCGGGCGAGCGGCCAACTGGTGGTCTGACGCCCTGCGGTCACTTCCGGCGCCGGGCATACAGGTGATAGGCCAGCGCGATGGCTGCACCGATCGCGGCCGCCACCGCCAGCTTGGTCTCGACGCCATGCAGGCGGCCGAGCATGGATTCGATCGTCTGTCCGAACGCATAGCCCAGCGCGCTGAAACACACCGCCCAGATGGCGGCCGCGATGGCGTTCAGCACGAGAAAGCGCAGCGGCGATACGCGCAACACGCCCAGCGCCACGGGGCCGACCGTGCGCAGGCCGTAGAGGAAGCGCAGGGTCAGGATGAAGCCGTGGGGATAGCGGTCTACCAGCGCGAGCGCCTTCTCGAAGGCGGGCTGCTCGCGGACCCGCCTGACGTAGCGGTGGTCGCGGTAACGCCGGCCCAGGTAGAACAGCGTCTGGTCCGCCATGAAAGATCCCGCGAACGCGCACAGCATGACGTCGGGCAGGTGCAGAAGGCGCTGGTGCGCCAGGAAGCCAGCAAGCACCACCACGCTTTCGCCTTCAAGGAAAGTGCCGGCCAGCACCGCCCACAGGCCGTAGTCGACGATGAATTGATGCAGCGCCGGGTTCATTTCTTGGGCCGCTCGCCGACGATGCGGGCCAGGGTCTGCAGGGCCTGGGTGATGTCGGGCGAGATGCGCTGCCCGCAGCTGATACGCAGGAAGTGGTCGTAGCGGGTGCCGTTCGAGAACATGGAGCCCGGCGCAACCCGTATGCCCTGGCGCAGGGCGGCCTCGAATACATCCATGCCGGAGCGGCCGCCCGGCATTTCCACCCACAGCAGCATGCCCCCCTGAGGCATGCTCAGGCGAGTGCCCTGGGGAAAGTGCGCGGCGATCGTTTCGGCGGTCTGGTCGCGCTGGGCCTTCAGGTGCCGGCGCAGTCGCGACAGGTGGCGGTCATAGGCGCGGGACCCCATGAATTCCGCCACGGCTATTTGCGCGAGCGGTTCGTTGGGACGGCTCTGGGCGAATTTCAGCATGGCGATGCGGGCTTTCCAGCGTCCGCCGATCAGCCAGCCCAGGCGCATGCCCGGGGCCAGCGTTTTGTGCATGGACGAGCAATAGATGACATTGCCGGTCGCGTCCCAGGATTTGGCCGCGGGCAGCGGCGTGTCGTCGTCGGTCAGTGCGCCGTAGGTGTCGTCCTCGATCAGCGGCACCTGCTGGCGTTCGCACAGCGCCACCAGCCTGGCCTTTTCCGCTTCGGGCATGACGCAGCCAAGCGGGTTCTGGAAATTGGGCACCACGACCACGGCACGGATGTTGCCGTGCGTCTGGAAGGCCAGGTCCAGCGCCTCGATCGACAGGCCGTGCTGAGGGCTGGTGGGAATTTCCAGTGCGCGCATGCCCAGGCTTTCCAGGACCTGCAACAGGCCGAAGTACGCGGGAGACTCGACGGCGATGGTGTCCCCGGGCCGGGCCACGGCGCGCAGCGCCAGGTTCAAGGCCTCGATACAGCCGTGCGTGACGATGACGTCGTCGGGCGTTGCATTGATGCCGTTGGCCAGCGCCCTGCGCGCGAGCACGGCGCGCAGTTCCGGATGCCCTTGCGGGGGAACGGAACTGACCAGCACCTGGGGCGATTGGCGCAGCGCGCGCGTCATCGCCTGCTTGAGCGCTTCCATCGGATAGGCCTCGGGCACTGCCGCGGCCAGCGCGAAGTTGGCGCTGACCGGATGCGCCTCGCACTTGGCCACGAAGTCCGATACCCGATCGTGGATGCCTACGTACTGCGCGGCCCCCAGCGTCTGGCGGATATCCGGCTCACCCACGGGCGGAATGCTGGTGCGGCGGGGTTTCAGGACGAAATACCCCGAACGCGGACGGGCTTCGATCAGCCCGTCGTCCTCCAGCTGACGGCAGGCCTGCAGCGCGGTGGAGAGGCTGACGTGATGGGTGCGCACCAGCGTGCGCACCGAGGGCATGCGCTGCGCTGGCGCCAGCACGCCCGCCTGGATGGCGCGGCGGTAGTGGTTGGCCAGGCGTAGATAAAGCGGTTGCGGATCCATGCGCCGATCATCCTCCCCAGCGTTGGAATGCAGGTAGGCACAGATTCAGGAAAAGTACACCATAACAGAGCTGAAATCGAGGATCTGCATCGGTACAGAAAGAGAATTTGTGTGGCTGTTGCGCATAGCAGGGGACGCGTAGCCTGTGTCTATCCGACAGGAGGTGACCATGAACTCGAATTTCGTCCTCGATGCCCAGGCGCGCCGCCTGGTGCTGGCCGCCGGGGCCAGCCAGCAGCTTGTCCTGCGCGCGGGCGCCACGGTCGTCTGCGTCGACGGCAGCGTGCGCATCGATGAGCCGGCGACTGGCCCGGAAGCCGCGGGCGGCCTGCCTCGCGCGGTATCCGTGCGCGTCAATGCGGGCGAGGGGCACGGCCTGGCCTATGGGGGCGTGGCGCGCATAACGGCCATCGGGCGAGCGGAGGTGCTTTGCCTGGATCGGCCAGCCCTGGCGCACCGCCTGTTAGGGCGGGCAAGCGATTTTTTTCGCCGGAAAATGGCGGAAACCCGAAAAAATCCCGTGGGTGCGCTGCACAAGATTTCAAAATGATGTATGATTCACACATCAGACGCGGGGTGGAGCAGTCTGGCAGCTCGTCGGGCTCATAACCCGAAGGTCGTAGGTTCAAATCCTGCCCCCGCAACCAGTTTCAAGCAGTGCCCGGACATCCGGGCGGCGCATCCGAAATGCGCCACTCCTCGAAAAAAGCCGCGATCATGTCGCGGCTTTTTTACTTTGCCTGTCTTTCGCTTGCCCTGGGTCAAACCTTTGTTCCAGCCCGGGCTTTCCCGGGGGCGCGTGGCCGCACAGGGCGGCGGCCCTGCGCTACGATGGGTCACGCGCGCTAGGTTGCCGCATTCGAGGAGGGTCCATGGGCACAGCAAAATACGATCATCCCGGCTACGTCGCCGACACAGGCGCTGAAGGCAAGTACCACGTGGGCATCTGGTGCCCGCACGGTTATCCCGCCCATATCCATATCGGCCGCCCAGCAGAGCGCGGCGATCCCCAGGCGCTGCTGCGGCTGCGCATACCGGACGGCGTGTTCCAATCCCTGCCGGACGATCCCGAAACCCTGTGCCGCCGCGCGCTCGGCCAGGCGCTGGATGCAGGCTTGCTGCGCTCGGTTTCGGTGGATGGCGAATTCCAGGAGCTGCGCTTCGAGCTCGACGCCAAGCCCTGGTCGGGGCCGATGCAGGCGGCGATCCGGGCCTAGGAAGCGAACCTGGCGGGCGGGAGCGGCCGGCCGCCGGGGCGGAGTTGCCCACAGCGATTGTGGACAAGCCTTGGGATAGCCCTTGTGCATGTCGGCTTTTTCCCGCCATAACAAGGACTTGCCGCCATCGCTCAATAAACGCCCTCCGGGGCGTTTATTGCGTCTGGAAGCCCGATCCTTGCGCTGTGCGACAATTCTTGCCCGGGACGCGTCCGCGTTCCTTCCCGCATTTCCTCCCGATTTCTCTTCAATGCATCGTGCTTCGCCTGTCCATCCCGTCGGCCTGAAGGCGCTGGCGCCATGAGTCCGACCGTCAAGCGCGTCGCCGTCGTCGGCGGCGGTCCGGCTGGCCTGATGGCGGCGGAGCGATTGAGCGAGCGCGCCGTGCAGGTGGACGTGTTCGATGCAATGCCCTCGGTCGGCCGCAAATTCCTGATGGCGGGACGAGGCGGCCTGAACCTGACTCACAGCGAGCCCGCCGGCCCCTTCCTGGCCCGCTACGGCGCTCGCGCCGCGCAGGTGGCGCCGTGGCTGGCGGCGCTGGATGCCGAGGGGTTGCGGGAATGGGCCCGCGGGCTCGGCATCCAGACCTTCGTGGGTTCGTCGGGGCGCGTGTTTCCCGACGAAATGAAGGCCGCGCCGCTGCTGCGGGCCTGGCTTGCCCGGTTGCGTGCGCGGGGCGTGCGGCTGCACATGAGGCACCGCTGGCTGGGATGGCCGGCCGGTTCGCGGCCGGATGCCGCGGCGCTGCGGTTCGATACGCCCGAGGGCGAACGGGCATATGCGGCGGATGCGGTGGTCCTTGCGCTGGGCGGCGGCAGCTGGGCCAAGCTGGGCTCGGACGGGGCCTGGATGGCGGGCCTGCTGGCGCACGGCATCGAGGTTGCACCGTTGCGCGCCGCCAATTGCGGCTTCGACGTGGACTGGTCGGATCATTTCCGCGAGCGCAATGCGGGGCAGCCCGTGAAATCGGTGGTCATGGCCTGCGAGACCGCCTTGGGCGAGCGGCTGGCCAGGCAGGGCGAGTTCGTTGTTTCGGAATCAGGCATCGAAGGCAGCCTGGTCTATGCGCTGTCGGCGCACTTGCGGGACCGGATCGAGGCCGAAGGCGAGGCGACCGCCATGCTGGATCTGTTGCCGGACTGGCCCCAGGAAAAGGTGATGGCGGCGGTGACGCATCCGCGAGGCGCGCGCTCCATGTCCAGCCACCTGCAGAGCCGTCTGGGGTTGAAGGGCGTAAAGGCGGGCCTGCTGCGTGAGTGCGCAACGGCGGAAGATTTCCGCGACCCGGTCCGCCTCGGTCTGCGCATCAAGGCGCTGCCGCTGAAGCTGGCGCGGCCCCGGCCGGTCGATGAAGCGATCAGCACGGCGGGCGGCGTGTGTTTCGATGCGCTCTCGCCCGGCCTGATGCTGCGTTCGGCGCCCGGCGTCTTCTGCGCAGGCGAGATGCTGGATTGGGAGGCGCCGACGGGCGGCTACCTGCTCACGGCCTGCATGGCGAGCGGCGTGGTTGCGGCCGCCGGCGTGATGGATTTCCTCTTGGCGGGCCAGGCCCGCAATCAGGAGCTCGACGAGTAGCGCGTCATGCCCGCGGGCGCGCGCGGCGCCAGGTCGCCCACGACATGGCCCACGACCGGCGCGCCGCCTTCGGGCTGCGTGATGATGCCGATCACCTGGGTGATGGCGCTGGCCGGGATGCTGGTGCCGTGCGCCGGGTCCTGGACCAACTGCCAGATGGGGGCTTCGTCCGCGCCGGGTTCCTGCTCGGCGGGATTCGTGGTGTCGAGGCAGTCGCGGGCGAAAGACGACCAATCCGCCGCGCTGCAAGGCAGGCCATGCGTGGTGGCCAGCCGCGCCAGCGCCTGGGGGGCGTCAGGCTGGCTGGCGGCGTGCTGGGCGGCGGCGCCCAAGGTGACATCCAGCGACAGCAGTCGGAGAAACTCTACGACATTGTCCGTACTCATTTTAGGTCTCCTGCTATAGCTGTTCTCTTCCTGGTCCTGCCGCCAGGCCGGCCGCGTTTCAGCCGGCTTGGCCCAGCATCGATACCAATGATTGTTTCAGGCGCGCCGAAAAAATCGGCACCGTATGGGAAACGCCGTTGCGGTCCACGCCTTCTTTGAGTTCGACAGACTGGCCGAGGAAAATATCCGGCGCGGCGCCGATCTCGTTATATCGGGCCAGCAACTCGTTCACGTCGCGCTGCGCATCGGCCAGCGTGCTGCTGTCCGCAAGCTTGCCCGCGGCGTGCGCCTGCAGAATTCGATGCAGATCGTCGATGAACAGGGCCAAAGCCGCCTGTCCTCGGCATTGAGGCTGTTCCCAACCCCAGCCTTGAGGGGAGGATCCGGCGCTCTGCGATACATGTTTCTTGATCATTTGCGCATCCTAATCCATTGCCGGCAATTTCGCGACAGGCGAGGCGGGAGGGTGATCCCCAAGTCAGGGGCTTTGCGGTATGCTGGGTTTCGCTTTTCTCGGCCAGACAGGAGATGTTCATGAAAAACAAGGTCTTTCTCGTCATGCTGCTATCGATCGCCGCGCTTTCGGCAGGCTGCAACACTGTTGCGGGTGCTGGCAAGGACATCCAACGCGGCGGGGAAAAGATAGAAGGCGCCGCCACCAAGTAGCAGGCTCGCCCGGTCAACCGCGATACGGGCTCAAGGCCGCACGTGAAATGCCCCAGCATTTCACGCGCGGCTTTTTCGTGGGCGGGAGGCCGCCGTTCTGGCGGCCTGCCCGCATCGCGGGCCTCCCGGGCCCATTTTCGGCTGGGGCATAATCACGGAAATCCGAATCTCGAAGCGGGAAGTGTCATGCGCAAGTCTGTGTGGGTGGGAATGGCGGTCGCGGCCGGGTTGTTGGCCGGCTGCGCGAGCAGGGGCGTCTACGAATCCGACGCCGTCGTGAAGGAAACCTTCAGCGTCAATACCAACTACGAGGCGGCTTTCCGCCGCGCGGGCGAATACGTGCGCGTCTGCCATGTCCAGGTGCAGCACGCATACAACGTGGCCTATGCCTGGCGCCACGTAAAGGGCGAAAAGGGCGCCCCGGACGAGGTGCAGCTCTATAAGGTCACGGAGCCCGCCAAGGTGCTGGAACTGATCTCCGCCGAGACCGATACCCCCTCCACGTCCAAGGTGACCGTCACGGTGCTGGGCGAAGGCCAGTGGGACGCGGCCGAGATCGCGGCCGCCAAGGCGTCCATCCAGAGCGCCACGCCGGTGTGCCGCAAAGGCGCCGAAGGCTGATCCATGGATGCCCGCTCCCAGCAGATCCGCGCCAGCGCCGTATCGTTCTCATTGCTGGTCGGGGCATTCCGTTTCCTGGGCTGGCTCAACGGCGGCGCCGCGCTGGTCCTGACCGGGTTTTCGCTGGGCATCGTGGGCGGCGACATCGCCGCGCCGGACCTGCAGTTGCCGGTGGAGCTGCTGCTTGCGGGGCTGCTGGCGAGCTGCCTGGGCGTCTTGTTCGCCTATCTGGCCCAGGTCAGTTTGTTGCGCCAAGGCTACAACGGGCATCTGACGCGCGCGCACTGGCCGGCCCAGATATTGGCCGTGCTTTGCTACCTGGCCGGCGCGTTGGCCTTCTGTGCGGCCTGCTGGCTGGCGGCCGCGCAGGCCGTTACGGATGCTCCCCAGATGACGGCCTATGCGAGTCGTTGACCTGGGGTAAACCCATGTGCGCAAAAATATTGGACTTGTGTATGTGTTGAGAATAATATGCGCACTGCGTATATAAATCCTCCTCTTTGGGGCCGCCATGACCATTTCCCAGCAAGCCTTCCTGCGCGACGCCATGCGGCGTCTCAACCTGACGCGTGACGTTTTCGCCACCCGCATCGGCGTCAAGCGTCGGGCACTGGACACATGGCTGCTGCCCGAGGGCTCGCAGGAATTCCGGGCGATGCCGGAAGTGGTGCAACGCTTCGTCAGCGAAATCGTGCAGAACGGGGTTTTGCTGGAAAAATATACGCAGAGCGTACAAGAAGGCCCCTTGCGTGACCGCATTGCCGTGGAAGGCAAGCATCAGTTGCTGTCGGTGGATCAGTTCACCCGCGAGTCGGTCGAAGACCTGTTCCGCGTGGCCGACATGATGCAGCCCATCGCGCGCCGCCAGAAAGTGTCGCGCGTGCTGGAAGGCGCCGTGCTGGGCAACCTTTTCTTCGAGGCGAGCACCCGGACCCGCGTGAGCTTCGGCTCGGCATTCTGCCGCCTGGGCGGCTCGGTGTGCGACACCACAGGCTTCACGTTTTCGTCGATGGCCAAGGGCGAGTCCATCTACGACACCAGCCGCGTCATGAGCGGCTATGTCGACGCCATGGTCATCCGCCATCCCGACCAGGGCTCTGTTGCCGAATTCGCCCGCGCCACCAATATTCCCGTGGTGAACGGCGGCGACGGCCCCGGCGAGCACCCCAGCCAGGCCCTGCTGGACCTGTACACGATCCTGACCGAGTTCTCGCGCCTGGGCAAACTGCTGGACGGCGCCCACATCGCCATGGTCGGCGACTTGAAGTACGGCCGCACGGTGCATTCGCTCATCAAGCTGATGGCGCTGTACAAGAACGTGAAGTTCTCGCTGGTGTCGCCCAAGGGCCTGGAGATGCCGTCCTACATCATCGATCAGGCCAGCCGCAACGGCAACGTGATCGAGCAGAAGAGTTCGCTGGCCGACGGCTTGGCCGGCGCGGACGTGATCTATGCGACGCGCGTGCAGAAAGAGCGCTTTGCCAATGAAGAGAACGAGGGCTACACGCCGGACTTCCAGATCAACCGCGCAATCATCGATGCCTATTGCAGCCCCGAGACCATCGTGATGCACCCGCTGCCGCGCGACAGCCGCCCCGGCGCCAACGACCTGAGCGTGGACCTGAACCACGATCCGCGCCTGGCGATCTTCCGCCAGACGGATAACGGCATCCCCATCCGCATGGCGATTTTCGCGGTGCTTCTGGGCGTAGAGGGCCTGGTCCAGCATTCGATGCGCGACGTGACGTGGCAGCACCCGTCGCACGTCGGGCCGGACGATTCCACTTTCCACGGCCTGGATTGAGGCGCCGAGAACGGGCCGAATACCCCTAGGCGCAGGCGTTGGGGCCGTCCCGGCCTGGTGTTTTCAAGCATAATCCGCGCTGGCTTTTCCTGTCGCGTGTCGTTTCCGGACACTCCGTGGGGCCTTTGGGCGGATTATCTATGTCTTCAAGCAGTACCGACCTCCCGTTACTTCCCGAACGGCACGCCGGCCAGGCGTGCTACCTGAGCGCCTCCAACGAGCAGGCCTGGGTAGCGGTGTACCAGTCCGTAGACGCCTATACGCGCGGGCAGGTAGCCGCAGTGGTGGGCGATAGCCTTTCTGAATTGGTCGACGCCTTCTATTCCACGCTGCTGGCCGACGCCGAGGCCGGCCCGCGCCTGTCCCACGAAATCGTGTCGAGCCGCTTGCACGCAGGCATGACGCGCTGGCTCAAGGGCCTGCTATGCGTACGCGAACAGGGCGACGTCGGCGTCTTGATGGCGACGCAAAAAAAGGTCGGCGAAGTGCATGCCCGCGTCCATATCCCCATCCACCTGGTGATGGCCGGCGCACGCATCCTCAAGAACGAAATCGCATTGCGCCTGCGCGCCAGCGACCTGGACGGCATGGCTGCATCGGTGGCGACCCAGTACGTATGCAATCTGTTCGACCTGGCCGTTGAGCAGATGAGCCGCGCCTTCATGCGCGACGTCAATCGCGGCGCCCGCAACGACGAGGCCTACCGCCTCTTCGCCCTGGGGCAGAACATCTCCACCGAACGCGAGCGGCAACGCGCGGCCTTGCTGGAATGGAGCCAGGCGGTGCTGATCGGCTTGCATTACCGTGCGCCAGGACAAAGCCTGCCGCGGTTGGCGGCATCGGAATTCGGGCTGTGGCTGCAGCACAAGGGCGGGGCGATGTTCGAAAGCGCGCCGGGCCTGCAGCAGATCACCGACGCGGTTGGGCAACTGGATAGCGTGGTGTTGCCTCGTCTCATGCGGGGCGAGGAGCAGGGGCAGGCCGCGGTAATGCCTGATCTTGTGCGCGAATTGCAGGAACTCGTGGCGCGCATCAAGCACTTGCTCAATGGCTTGTTCGACATGGTGGCCGAGATCGAGAGCGGCAGCGATCCGTTGACCAACGTGCTCAACCGGCGCTTCCTGCCCTCGGTCGTGGGCCGCGAGATTGCGATTGCGCGGCGCCAGCGCAGCGAGTTCTCGGTCCTGTTGCTGGACATCGATCACTTCAAGGCTATCAATGACCAGCACGGCCACTCTGGCGGCGACCAGGTGCTGCGCCAGTTTGCCGAGGTCCTGCACCAATCATGCCGGTCCAGCGACTTTGTGTTCCGCTACGGCGGCGAGGAATTCCTGGTGGTGCTGGTGGACGCCGCGCAGGAAGCTGCATTGGCTACGGCCGAGAAGCTTGGCGCGGAGATCCGCCGCCATGTGTTCAACATCCCGGAGGCGGGGCCGCTGCAGATCACGGCCAGTATTGGCGTGGCGACGTTCGACGGCCATCCGGACTATGCCTACCTGATCGATCGGGCCGACAAGGCGCTTTACCAGGCCAAGCAGGCAGGCCGGGACCGCGCCATGGCGGCCTGACAAAATCCCGACGCAAAAAAAGAAAGGCCGCCCGGTCAGGGGCGGCCTGCTTGTCAGGCGCGGTGGCGCCCGCCGCTTACACCTTCTTTTCGCCGCCCAGCGCGTCGACCAGCTCGGCCATCATCTTGGCCAGTTCGCCCGTCATGAGCATCATGTCGGAATCGAATTTCTCGTCGTCGTTGGAGGCCACGCCTTCGTTGCCTTCCTTCAGCACGTCCAGGGGGGCGACGCGCTTGATGTCCAGGCCTTCGGTCAGCACGAAGGAGATGCGGTCGGCCCAGGTCATGGCCAGGCGGGTGCACTGCTTGCCGGACTGGATGTGGCGGCGCACGTCGTCGGCGTCGATGGAGTGCTTGACGTAGCGGATGGCCGCGCCGCTTTCTCCGGAGGAACGCAGTTCCGTGTCCTGGTCGATGGAGAAGTTGACGGGAGCCTCGTCTTCGGCCAGCCAGCCCGTCATCGCCGACGCGGGCGATTGCGCCACGTAGAGGTTCTCGAGCGGGAAGGGTTCGACGCACTTGGCCAGCAGGCCGATGACCTCGTCGGCCTTGGCCGAGGCGGCGGCATCGACGACGAGCCAATGGTTCTGCGTATCGATCCACACGCGGGTGTCGCGGTACACGCTGAAGGCGCGCGGCAGGAGCTCGTCGGTGACGCGCTCCTTGATTTCCTTCATCTGCTTGCGGCCCGGCTTGTAGCCTTGCTGCTCTTCGATTTCCTGGGCGCGTGCCTTGGCGACCTGGTTCACGACGGTGCCGGGCAGGAGCTTCTTTTCAGCGCGCAGGCTGAGCAGGATCTGGCCATTGATGACATGGGCCAGCCCGCCGTTCTCGCGGGGCGGGACCCAGCCCAGGCTTTGCATTTCCAGGTTGTTGCCGGCTTGGTAGGCATGCCGCGCCAGCGTTTCTTCAAGCTGGTCGCCGATCAGCGTCCACGGCGAGGAGAGGCGATAAATCTTGAGATTCTTGAACCACATGAGCGTCGGCCAAAAGGGGAGATTCTATACGACGCGAGCCTATTGCCGAAGTGCTGCAATACGGAAGCGCGGCGCGACACCTTCTGTCACTGACAGCCGCCGGCCTATGCGCTAATGTCCGCGGCAGCAACGTCGAACTGGAGAAAACACATGAAGATCATTGGCGTCATCTTGATCGTGCTGGGCATCGCCGCCCTGGCCTACAAGGGCTTCAACTACAAATCCGAGGAGACCGTGCTGCAGATCGGATCGGTAAAGGCCACCGCCGAAACCGAGAAGTCTGTGCCCATCCCTGCCTGGGCCGGCATCGCGGCCATCGTGGCGGGCGTCGTGGCGATCGGCGTGGGCATGCGCCGCTAATTGCACCGGGGTTTCGGGGCCGCGGGCAGGCCCCCCTCAGGCGACCGCCTTGCGGTCGCCTTTTTCGCGTTTGCTTCCGCGAAAAAAAAGCGGCCCGGCTCAATGAAGGCCGGGCCGGTACGGGAGCACACAATACCGCGTCATAAAAGGCTCGCGGGGAACGCGGTATCGGTGTCAGAACACTGGCCCTGCAATCTTCCGACAGGGGGATCAATCGTCGGCAGATCTGGCGCAAGACCGTAATCTGAGCGGCCAGTCTAATGTCGTCGGTCTGACATGGTCCTGAATCGGCGAAATACATCGAATCCGCCATCCGTGCGCCGTCATCCCTTCGCAGGAAACCCGTCCTCGGCCGCTGCATCAAGGCGGACAGCTGTATGGACCGGCAACCTGTTACCCATGTCCTCGTACACCTGTTACCCATGTCTCCGGTCCGTACAGACAGCCCCCTTGGGGGGCAGCAAGCGCGCGGAGCGCGCGCAGCGTGATGGATATCCGCAAGAACAGTCCGTCCCGCCGCCGGGCCGCCCCAAGGCGGGACAGCCCCCTTGGGGGGCAGCAAGCGCGCGGAGCGCGCGCAGCGTGGGGGCTCATATACAAAAAAAAAGCTCCATAAGGAGCTTTTAAAGGCCGGGCGGGCGCAGCAGTCCCGTCCGGCGGGGGATGGAAGGTTTAGGCGTTGATGTCGACGTCCTTGGTTTCGCGCACGAACAGCGTGCCGATGACCAGGGTCATGACCGCGATGATGATCGGATACCACAGACCGTCATAGATATTGCCGGTTGCGGCTACCACGGCGAAGGCCACCGGAGGCAGGAAGCCGCCGAACCAGCCGTTGCCGATGTGGTAAGGAAGGCTCATCGACGTGTAGCGGATGCGCGTCGGGAACATTTCCACCAGCATGGCGGCGATCGGGCCGTACACCATGGTCACGTAGATAACCAGGATGGTCAGCAGGACGACGACCATGACGTTGTTGGTCTGCGCCGGGTCGGCCTTGGCGGGATAGCCGTGGCTGCGGATCGCGGTGGTGAGCGCCTTGTCCAGTTCCGCGGCCTTGGCCTTGAAGTCGGCCGCAGGCATCGTCTTGCCGTCGAACGAGGCGAACTCGTCATTGCCGATCTTGACCTTGGCGACCGAGCCGGCCGGAGCGGCTTCGTTCTTGTAGTTCACCGAGTTGCGGGCCATGAAGGACTTGACCACGTCGCAGGAGCTGGTGAACGACGAGGTGCCCACGGGGTTGAACTGGAACGAGCAGGTGGCCGGATCCGCGATCACGGTGACCGGCGCCGACGCCTGGGCCTTTTCCAGCGCGGGATTGGCGAAGTGCGTGAGGCCCTGGAAGATCGGGAAGTAGGTGACGGCGGCGATCAGGCAGCCCGCCATGATGATGGGCTTGCGGCCGATCTTGTCCGACAGCGCGCCGAAGATCACGAAGAACGGCGTGCCGATCAACAGCGCGAGCGCGATCATGATGTTGGCGGTGTTCGCGTCGACCTTCAGCGTCTGCGTCAGGAAGAACAGGGCGTAGAACTGGCCCGTGTACCAGACCACGGCCTGGCCGGCGGTCAGGCCCAGCAAGGCCAGGATCACGACCTTCAGGTTCTTCCACTGGCCGAAGGATTCGGCGATCGGCGCCTTCGAGCCCTTGCCTTCTTCCTTCATGCGCTTGAAGGTCGGCGATTCGCTCAGCTGCAGGCGGATCCACACCGAGATGCCCAGCAGGACGACCGAGATCAGGAACGGGATGCGCCAGCCCCAGGCCTTGAAGTCGTCTTCGCCCATGAACGTGCGGATGCCCAGGATGACCAGCAGCGACAGGAACAGGCCCAGCGTTGCGGTGGTCTGGATCCAGGACGTGTAGAAACCACGGCGGCCGTGAGGAGCATGTTCCGCGACGTAGGTCGCGGCTCCGCCGTATTCGCCGCCCAGCGCCAGCCCTTGCAGCAGGCGCAGGCCGATCAGGATGGCCGGCGCCGCCAGGCCGATGCTGGCATAGCTGGGCAGGACCCCGACGAGGAAGGTGGACAGGCCCATGATCACGATCGTGACCAGGAAGGTGTACTTACGTCCGACGAGGTCGCCCAGGCGGCCGAACACCAGCGCGCCGAACGGCCGGACGGCGAAGCCTGCCGCGAAGGCCAGCAGCGCGAAGATGAAGCCCGCGGTGGGGTTCACGCCCGAGAAAAAGTGCTGCGCAATGATGGCTGCGAGAGAGCCATAAAGATAGAAGTCGTACCACTCGAAAACCGTGCCCAGCGACGACGCAAAGATGACGCGGCGCTCATCCTTGGTCATCGGGCGCGGACCCGCGGATGGGCCGCGGCCTGCCATGGTTGTTGTGCTCATGATGTCTCCTCGTTTTTGTTGCCGGCGGTGGTCCGCCGTGCACCGCCCTCCGCCGGCGACACCGACATCGAGAGCTATACGTAACATTGGGGGGCGAGGCTGACGAGGTTCTGACGAGATCCTTACTCGAATCTTAAAATTGAAACAAAATGATTCTTTCCCTGGGGGCGCTAGGGATAGCCCTAGCTGTCGAGCAGGGGCGCCGATTCCGCATAGAGCGGGAAAACCACGCGCACGCGCATGCCGGGCAGCGACGAATGCGCGGTGGGATGATCGTGGATTTCGACGCTGGCCTGGTGCTTCTGCGCGATCTCGCGCACGATGGCCAGGCCGAGGCCGCTGCCGTCGGACATCGTGCCCAGGACGCGGTAGAAGCGGTCGAACACGCGTTCGCGCTCCTCGGGCGGGATGCCCGGGCCGGAGTCCTCCACGTCAAGCACGGCGCGCCCGCGCAAGGCCTGCACGCGCACCGTGATGTGGCCGCCCCGCGGCGTGTAGCGCAGCGCGTTGTCGACGAGGTTGTTGAGAAGTTCGGCAAGCAGCAAGGGGTTGCCGTTGATTTCCACGGGCGCGTCCGCGCCCTCGAACCCCAGGTCGGTGCTGAGCGACAGGGCTTGCGGCACCCAGTGCATGGCCTGTTCGTAGGCGATGGCGTTGAGGTCGGTGCGGGTCAGCCCGATGGCGCTGGGGTTTTCCGCGCGGGCCAGCAGCAGCAGCTGGTTCACCAGGCGCGTGGCCCGTTCCGAGCCGGTCACGAGCTGGCGCAGGCTGGACTGCATCTCCTCGGGGCTGGCGTCGCGCAAGGCCAGTTCCGCCTGCGTGCGCAGGCCCGCCAGCGGCGTCTTCAACTGGTGCGCCGCGTCCGCGACGAAGCGGCGCTGGGCCTGGACGTTGGAGGAAAGCCGGTCCAGCAGATCGTTCATGGCGGCCACCAGCGGCGCGATCTCGGACGGCGCGGCGCGCTCGTCGATGGGCGAGAGATCGTCGGGCCGGCGCGCGCGCAGCCGCTGCTGCAGCGCGTTCAGCGGGGCGACGCCGCGCGACAGCCCGAACCACACCAGCAGCACGGCGACCGGCAGCACCACGAACTGCGGAATGATCACGCCCTTGATGATGTCGTTGGCCAGCTGCGTGCGCTTTTCGACCGTCTCGGCCGCTATCAGCAGCGCGGGCTGCGTGTTCGGCAGGTGCAGGTCGACCCAAGTGAACGCCAGCCGTATGCCAAAGCCGCGCAGCGTGGCGTCCTCGTACTGGACCTCGCCGGGGTGGGGCTGGCCCACGCTGGAGGGTAGGGGCAGCGCCCGGTCGCCGCCCAGGTACTCGCCGCGGCTGCCCAGCGCCAGCCAGAATACGCTGTCGGTCTCGTCGGCGTGCAGCACGTCGCGGGCCGCGTCGGACATCTTCAGCACGGCGCGCCCATCCTGCGCGTGAACCTGCCGGGTCAGCACGTGGAGATTGTTGGCGAGCGCGCGGTCGTAGGGCACGTTGGCGATGTTCTGGGCGACCACGTAAGTGATGGCGACGCTCATCGGCCACAGGAGGAACAGCGGCGCGAGCATCCAGTCCAGGATCTCGCCGAGCAGGGAGCGCTGGGGCGGCGCGAAGCTCGGTCCCTTGGAACCGGCTTGCATGACATCCAGTGCTTCCTGGTTGAGCGACTCCGGATGCGCGGGCTCAGCTTGCGAGGTACGCCGCACCCTGGTCCCGCTCAAGACAGTAGCCCAGGCCGCGCACGGTCACGATCTTCACGCCGCTGGGCTCGAGCTTCTTGCGAAGGCGGTGGACATAGACCTCGATGGCGTTGGTGCTGACTTCCTCGCCCCACTCGCAGAGGTGGTCGACGAGCTGGGTCTTGCTGACCATGCGGCCGCTGCGGGTCAGGAGGATTTCGAGCAGGCTGACTTCACGGGCCGACAGATCCAGCGTCTGGTCGTCCACCATGGCCACCCGGCCGGTCTGGTCGAACAGCAGCCGGCCGTGCTTGAGCAGGGTCGCGCCGCCGCCTGCGCCGCGCCGGGTCAGCGCGCGTACGCGGGCTTCGAGCTCCGACAGCGCGAAGGGCTTGGCCATGTAGTCGTCCGCGCCCAGGTCCAGGCCCTTGACGCGTTGTTCGATGCTGTCGGCGGCCGTCAGGATGAGCACGGGCAGGGCGGAGTTGCGGGCGCGCAACCGGCGCAGAACCTCCAGGCCGGCCAGCTGCGGCAGGCCGAGATCCAGGATGAGCAGGTCGAACGGCTGGGCCGCCAGGGCGGAGTCGGCCGCAAGCCCGTCGCGCACGGCATCCACGGCGTAGCCATTGTGGCGCAACGAACGGGACAGGCCGTCGGCCAGGATGCTGTCGTCTTCGGCGATCAGGATACGCATGGGCTACAGTAGAAAATAATCCCGCGCCATGGCTGGGGCGGTCCGGCGGGGGTACGAGGGACGAAACGCCGGGCTCGCCTGGGATTCTGGCATATGGCGGCCGGCTTGCCACTCAGGGTATACGTGCAAAACATTGGCACACTGGTTTTTTGTACAGTATAATCCGATGCCATAATCTGATCCGTAGCCCAAAGCACTGCCAGATCGGCTCGCCGGATCGGCCAGCCAGATTCGGCCAGCCAGATTCGGCCACCGCATCTGGCACGCCAGACCCGCAATCCCCTTCGACACCAGATACGTTACAGACAGGACTCTACATGGACGACAAAACCACCAAGGCCGCCGCATCGGAAAAGGCCAAGGCACTTGCCGCCGCGCTTTCGCAGATCGAAAAGCAGTTCGGCAAGGGCTCGATCATGCGCTACGGCGACAACGAGGTCTCGCACGACATCCAGGTGGTTTCCACGGGCTCCCTGGGGCTGGACATCGCGCTGGGCGTCGGCGGCCTGCCGCGCGGCCGCGTGGTCGAGATCTACGGTCCTGAATCGTCGGGCAAGACCACGCTGACGCTGCAGGTGGTGGCCGAAATGCAAAAGCTCGGCGGCACCTGCGCCTTCGTCGACGCGGAACACGCCCTGGACGTGCAGTACGCCTCCAAGTTGGGCGTGAACCTGGCCGACCTGCTGATCTCGCAGCCGGACACGGGCGAGCAGGCGCTGGAAATCACCGATGCGCTGGTGCGCTCGGGCTCGGTCGACCTCATCGTCGTCGACTCGGTGGCGGCCCTGGTGCCCAAGGCCGAAATCGAAGGCGAAATGGGCGATTCCCTGCCCGGCCTGCAAGCCCGCCTCATGAGCCAGGCGCTGCGCAAGCTCACCGCCACCATCAAGAAGACCAACTGCATGGTCATCTTCATCAACCAGATCCGCATGAAGATCGGCGTGATGTTCGGCAATCCCGAAACCACCACCGGCGGCAACGCGCTCAAGTTCTACTCTTCCGTGCGCCTGGACATCCGCCGCATCGGCTCGATCAAGAAGGGCGACGAAGTCGTCGGCAACGAAACCCGCGTCAAGGTCGTGAAGAACAAGGTCGCGCCTCCGTTCAAGCAGGCCGAGTTCGACATCATGTACGGCGCCGGCATCTCGCGCGAAGGCGAAATCATCGATCTGGGCGTGGCTGCCAACGTGGTGGACAAGTCCGGCGCGTGGTACAGCTACAACGGCAACCGCATCGGCCAGGGCAAGGACAACGTCCGCGAATACCTGAAAGAGCACAAGGAACTGGCCATCGAGATCGAGAACCGCGTGCGCGAGAACCAGGGCATCGTCAGCCGTGCCGCCGAGTTCGTGCCCACGGCGGAAGACACCGCCGAGTAAGCTCCATCGGCTCGGTGATTTGCGGCAGGCGCCAGTACGGGCCTGCCGTTATGCATCAGCAAGCAGGAAACGCATGAGCTGGAAACCGCCCCAGGCGTCAGCCGACCGTCTTCGCGCCAAACTTGACGACGAGTTCGAAACCGTCGCCAGGCCGCAGGGCCTGCGCCGCACTTCGGATGCCCGGCGCGAGCCCGATGAGGCTGCGGCCAGCCCGGAAGAAGGCTGGCGGCGCAGCTCGGAGGAGCGCGCGGCGGGGCGCGGTCGCCAGGCCGCCGAAGGCACGGAGGGCGGCAAGCCCGCGCGCAGCGGCCCATCGCTGAAGATGCGGGCCGTGGGCTACCTGTCGCGGCGCGAGCATGCTCGCGGCGAGCTGGCGCGCAAACTCGCTCCCCATGCCGAAGATCCGTCTGAAATCGAGGCCGTTCTCGACGCCCTGGAAAAAGAAGGCTGGTTGTCCAACGAACGCTTTGCGCAGGGGCTGGTCCACCGGCGCGCTTCGCGCCAGGGCACGGCGCGTATCGTCCAGGAGTTGCGCCAGCATGGCCTGGACGACAATCAGGTCGCCGAATTGCGCGACCAGTTGCGGGCCACCGAATACGACCGCGCGCTGGAGGTCTGGAAGAAGCGCTTCCACGCCCGGCCGGACGATCGCGCGGCCTACGCCAAGCAGGCGCGCTTCCTGGCCAGCCGCGGCTTTGCGCATGACGTCATCCGCCGCATCCTGGGCGAAAGCGACGAAGGCTGATCCTCTCCGCGGCAGGCGCGGGGGCGGGCCGATGGCGGCCTTGCTATTTCGCCGATTTGATGCCGGACAGCGTCTTGAAGCAGACGTCGCGGGTGATCGTCAGGAATTCGTCGATGTACGACGCGTCCGTGTCTTCGCTGCGCACCGTGGCGTACAAGGTGCGCCATACGCCTTGCGGCCCCAGCCTGCATAGCCGCAGCCATCCCTGGTTCATGTATTCCGTCAACGCCCAGTTCGGCAGCGCCGCCACGCCGCGGTTGCTGGCGACCAGCTGCGCGATGATGGGGGTGAGTTCCGCCTTGCGGACGGCCGCCGGCTCTACGTCGGCCGGATCCAGGAAGGCGGTGAAGATATCCAGGCGCTGCTTGTCCACCGGATAGGTGATGAGCGTCTGGTCGGCCAGCTGGTCGGGCATGATGAATTTGCTGCCGGCCAGCGGGTTGGATTCCGACACCGCCAGCACCAGTTCGTACTTGAACAGGGGCAGGTATTCGACAGCATCCAGCGGCTGCGGGTCCGACGTGATGACAAGGTCCAGGTCGCCGCGCACCAGGGCGGGCAGCGGGGCGAACGAAAAGGCGGCCGACAGGTCCAGCGCCACGTCCGGCCATTGGGCCCGGAATGCGTCCAGCGCCGGCATCAGCCATTGGAAGCACGAGTGGCAATCGATGGCCAGGTGCAGGCGGCCGGTGCGGCCGGCGGCCAGCCGCTGCAATTCCCGTTCGGTCGCACGGATGCGCGGCAGCACTTCGTCGGCCAGCGCCAGCACGCGCAGACCGGCGGTGGTCAGGCGGGCCGGCCGGGTGCGCCGATTGAGCAGGGGCGTGCCCAAGCGGGTTTCCAGATCGCGCAACTGGTGCGACAGGGCGGATTGGGTCAGGTGGAGGCGCTCGGCGGCTTCCTGCAGGCTGCCGCCCTCGCGGATGGCGGTCAGCGTTTCGAGATGGCGGATTTCTAGCATGGGCGGAGACGGGAAGATGGAAAGCTGCGGCGGGCGGACGCGGCGGCCCGCTGCGACCCGGCGGGGTAATGAGTTTATATTGTATGAGATTTACTCATTTTATGAATGTAGACATTGATTTTGATTCATTTAACTTTGCCTGCACAATGGCTGTCACTTGAACAAATTTTGTCTAATGGCGGTGTTGTCATGACTACTATTCATAATTTGGGGTTCCCCCGCATTGGCGCCCAGCGTGAATTGAAGCGCGCTGTCGAAGCCTATTGGGCCGGCAGGCAAACCGCCGAGGCGCTCGAGGAAACCGGCCGCGAACTGCGCGCCCGGCACTGGCAGCTGCAGGCTGGCGCCGGCTTGAAGTTCGTGCCGGTGGGCGATTTCGCCTGGTACGACCAGATCCTGGAATGGACTACGCTGCTCGGCGCCGTGCCGGCGCGCTTCGGCCAGAAAGACGGCGAACCGGTTTCGCTGGACACGCTGTTCCGCATGGGTCGTGGCCGCGCGCCGTCCGGCAAGCCCGCCGCGGCCTGCGAAATGACGAAGTGGTTCGACACCAACTACCACTACATCGTGCCGGAACTGGTCCCCGGCCAGACCTTCCGCGTCGCCCGCGAATCGCTGTTCGAACAGATCCAGGAAGCCCAGGCGCTGGGCCACGCCGTCAAGCCCGTGATTCCCGGGCCGCTGACCTGGCTCTACCTGGGCAAGGGCGACGCGTTCGCCGAAGGCGCCGCCGACGCCGGCAAGCTGAAGCTGCTGGCCGCGCTGCTGCCCGTCTACCAGGAGGTGCTGGCGCGTTTTGCCAAGCTGGGCGTGCAGTGGGTGCAGATCGACGAGCCGATCCTGGCCCTGGACTTGCCGCAAGCCTGGCGCGACGCTTTCCGCGAGGTCTACGCCACGCTGTCGGCCAGCCCCGTCAAGCTGCTCGCCGCTACCTATTTCGATGGCTTGAAGGACAACTTGCCGACGGCGCTGGGCTTGTCCGTGGCGGGCCTGCACGTGGACCTGGTCCGCGCGCCGGAGCAATTGGCCGAGGTGGTCGCAGGACTGCGCGGCGACCAGGTGCTGTCGGCCGGCGTCATCAACGGCCGCAATATCTGGCGTACCGATCTGGACGCCGCCATCGCCACGCTGGCTCCCATCAAGCAGCAACTGGGCGAACGCCTGTGGCTGGCGCCCTCGTGCTCGCTGTTGCACGTGCCGGTGGACCTGGCCCACGAAACCGACCTGGACGCCGAACTCAAGGGTTGGCTGTCCTTCGCCGCGCAGAAACTGGACGAACTGAGCTTGCTGGGCCGCGCGCTGGAAAACGCCGCGGACGCGTCGGTGCAGGATGGCCTGGCCAAGCAGCGCGCCGCGCTGGCTGCCCGCCGTTCCTCCGCCCGTATCCACAATCCGGCGGTCGGCCAGCGCATGGCCGCGGCCGCCGGCGTGTCGCGCGACCGCGCGCCATTCGCGGGCCGTATCGCCCGCCAGCAGGAGCAACTGGGCCTGCCCGCCTATCCGACCACTACCATCGGTTCCTTCCCGCAGACGGCCGAAATCCGCGCGCTGCGCCGCGACTGGAAGGCCGGCGCCCTGACGGACTCGGCCTACGAGGCCGCCATCCGCAAGGAGATCGAGGAAGTCATCCGCTTCCAGGAAAAGGTCGGCCTGGACGTGCTGGTGCATGGCGAGCCCGAGCGCAACGACATGGTGGAGTACTTCGGCGAGCTGCTGGCCGGCTTTGCCTTCACCAAGAACGGCTGGGTGCAAAGCTACGGCTCGCGCTGCGTCAAACCGCCGATCATTTTCGGCGACGTGGCCCGTCCGGCCCCGATGACCGTGGGTTGGTCCTCGTACGCGCAGTCGCTGACGGACAAGCCCGTCAAGGGCATGCTGACCGGCCCGGTCACCATCCTGCAGTGGTCCTTCGTGCGCGACGACCAGCCGCGCGAGCAGACCTGCCGCCAGCTGGCGCTGGCGTTGCGCGACGAAGTCGTGGACCTGGAAGCCGCCGGCATCAACGTCATCCAGATCGACGAACCCGCCATCCGCGAAGGCCTGCCGCTGCGCCGCGCCGATTGGCAGGCGTACCTGGACTGGGCGGTGGATTGCTTCCGCCTGTCCACCGCCGGCGTGCGCGAAGAAACGCAGATCCATACCCACATGTGCTATTCGGAGTTCAACGACATCATCGAGTCGATCGCCGCCATGGATGCGGACGTGATCACCATCGAGACCTCGCGCTCCAATATGGAGCTGCTCAAGGCCTTCGAGGACTTTCGCTACCCCAACGACATCGGTCCGGGTGTGTACGACATCCATTCGCCGAACGTGCCCGAGGTGGACTGGATGGTCGGGCTGATGGAGAAGGCGGCTGCCCGCCTGCCCAAGGAGCGCCTGTGGGTGAATCCTGACTGCGGCCTGAAGACGCGCGCCTGGCCCGAAACCGAAGCCGCGCTGATCGGCATGGTGCAAGCGGCCCGCGCCCTGCGCCAGGCGGCATAAGCCGATTCGCCCGGAGCTTCGGCTCCGGGCCGTCCTCAGACAAAAAACGCGTCTTTGCGGAGCAAGCCCACACCATGCGGGCTTTTTTCGTTTTTTGCCTGAACGAAATGGCGCGGCGCGGGTCCATAGGCAAAATTCTCCCTTCGCCGGATCGTTGCCGCCCTCATGATTCTCCACGGCCCTTATCGGGCAGACCTGCTGCGTGCCGAAACGCTGCCCGATATTCTTGAAGCCACGATCCGCCGGCATCCCGCCGCCATCGCCATTCATTGGCAGGATCAAACCCTTACCTATGACATGCTCGGCCAGCGCGCCGACCTGGCCGCGCATCACCTGATCGAGGCCGGCGTCAGGCCCGGGCAGGTTGTGGGCCTGTGCCTGCCGCGCGGAGCGGAGCTGCTGGTCATGCAGGCGGCGATAGCCAAGGCCGGCGCGGCCTGGTTGCCGTTTGAATCCGATACTCCGCCCGATCGCATGCAAGCCTGCCTGCTGGACGCCGGCGCCAACGGCCTGATCGCCGGGAGCGACGTGCGCCTGGAGGGCCTGGAGACATGGACGCCGTGGCTGCTGGCAGATCCGGTGAAAGGGCCATTGCGCGCGCGCGAGGGCCTGCTGCCCGGGCACCCCGCCTACGTGATCTACACATCCGGCTCCACCGGCAAGCCCAAGGGGGTGCCGATCAGCCACGCCAGCATCTGCCATTTCCTGCGCAGCGAAAACGAGGTGCTGGGCGTGCGCCAGGACGACAAGGTCTACCAGGGCTTCTCCGTGGCCTTCGACATGTCGTTCGAGGAAATCTGGATCAGCTACCTGGCGGGCGCCGCGTTGTGGGTCGCGCCCAAAATGCTGACGACGGACCCCGAGGGCCTGCCGCTGGCGCTGGCGCGCGAGGGCGTCACGGTATTGCATGCCGTGCCGACGCTGCTGGCGCTGTTTGCGCATGACGTGCCCAGGCTGCGCATAGTGAACCTGGGCGGCGAAGCCTGCCCCGAATTCCTGGCGCGTCGCTGGGCGACGCCCGGGCGCCGGCTGTTCAACACGTATGGCCCCACGGAAACCACCGTGTCGGCCAGCGTGGCCGAGCTGTTTGCAGATCGACCGGTGACGATAGGTTCGCCCTTGCCCAACTATGGCATGCTGATCCGCGGTGAAGACGGTTCGGTGCTGCCCCAGGGGCAGGTGGGCGAACTGTGCATTACCGGCCCCGGCGTGGCGGACGGCTACCTGGGTCGGCCCGAGTTGACGGCCGAAAAATTCCTGGCCAATCCGCAGCCCGGCGGCGAGCACGACACCCGGATGTACCGCAGCGGCGATCTGGCCCGCATCGACGAGTCCGGCCAGATCGTGTGCCTGGGCCGCAGCGACGACCAGGTCAAGGTGCGGGGCTTCCGCGTCGAGCTGGGCGAGATCGAGGCGGCGCTGTACCGCCAGCCCGGCGTGGGCGCGGCGGCGGTGGTGTTGCGCGATCTCGCCGGCATCGACCAACTGGTGGCCTTCGTGGCGCCCGAAGGCGACGTCCGGCTGGATGCGCACGCCATGCGGGCGGCGCTGGCGGCCGATCTGCCCGCCTATATGATTCCGGCCCGCTTCGAACTGGTGGCCGAGGTGCCGCGCCTGACGTCGGGCAAGATCGATCGCAAGGCGCTCAAGGGACGGCCGCTGGAAGCGCCTGCCGCGGGATTCGCCGGCGACGACGATCTGCCGGCCACGCCTGGCGCGGCGGCGCTTTTCGACGCGCTGCGCCCGCTGTTCCCGGGGCAGCCCCTGCGCCTGTCCAGCGATTTCTTCCGCGACCTGGGCGGCCATTCACTGCTGGCCGCGCGGCTGGTATCGGCGCTGCGCAGGCATCCGCGCTATGCCGCGCTGACGATGCACGAGCTCTACCAGCATCCGGAGCTGGGCGCGCTGGCGGCCCGGCTGGACGCGCTGGCTTCGGCCGGCGAAGAGACCTTGGCGGAAGCGGAGCCTGAACAGGCGCCGACGTGGCGGCGCTGGACCTGCGGGCTGGCGCAACTGGCCGCCTTGCCGCTGCTGATCGGCGTGCGCATGCTGATCTGGTTGACGCCGTTCTTCACCTACCACTATTGGACGGGCGACGAAGGAGATTCCGTCTGGCGCGCCGTGGCCTTGTCCATCGCCAGCTACCTGGCCTGCAACCTCTTGAGTTTTGGCGTGGCGGTCGCATGCAAGTGGACCATCCTCGGGCGGCTCAAGGCCGGCCGGTATCCGCTATACGGATGGACGTTCTACCGATGGTGGCTGGCGGATCGGATCCTGGACATTCCGCCGGCTCACCTGCTGGCCGGCTCGCCGCTCCAGGTTTGGTATCTGCGGGCGCTGGGCGCGAGGATCGGCCGCGACGCCGCCATCAACCGCATCTCGATCCGCGCGCCGGACCTGCTATCGGTGGGCGACGGCGTCAGCATCGGCGCCTCGGTGAACCTGGAGAATTTCGCAGTGCGGGGCGGCGCCTGGGAGGTGGCTCCGATCACGCTGGCGGACGAGACCTATATCGGTTCGTATGCGGTGCTGCAGGGCGACGTGACGATGGGGCAGGGCGCCCGTCTCGAGGGGCTGTCGTCGCTGCCCCGCGGGTCGCGCGTCCCTTCGGGGCAGACCTGGACGGGGGCGCCGGCGCGCCATGATCCGCAGGCGCGGCCGTCCGAACTGCCCGCCCGGCCGGCGCGCCGGCCGGCCTGGCGCCGGCTCGACTGCCTGGCCTACGCGGGGGGCGGCGCGCTGATCGCGGCCCTGTTCTTCATGCCGGTCTTCCCGAGTTTCGTGCTGATCGACTGGATCGACGCCCGCTGGCTGGACCTGATGGGATCGCGCGTAGCCTGGCCCCAGGCCTTCCTGGCCTATCTGCTGCTGGCGCTGCCGGCCAGCGCCTTGCTGCTGCTCCTGACCGTGGTCGTCTCCGCAATGCTGCGCTGGGCGCTGCTGCCGCGGCTGGCCAGCGGCCGCTGGCCCGTCTACGGGCAGATCTACCTGCGCCGCTGGCTGACCAACCAGATCCAGGAGTCCAGCCTCAGCGTACTGCATGGCCTGTACGCGTCCATCTACGCGGGCACCTGGTACCGCCTGCTTGGCGCGAAGGTCGGCCGCGGCACCGAGATATCCACGGCCATGGGCATCGTGCCGGACATGCTGACCCTGGGCCGCGACAGCTTCATCGCCGACGGCGTCATGCTGGGCGACGAGGAGATCGACCGCGGGAGGATGACGATGCGTCCCACCGTCATCGGCAATCGCAGTTTCGTGGGCAATGGCGCCTACGTGCCGGACGGCTCGACGCTGCCCGACGACGTGCTGATCGGCGTGCAGAGCCGCGCGCCGGCCAATGCCCGCATGGCCAGCGGCCAGACCTGGCTGGGCAATCCGCCGATCTCGCTGCCCGCGCGCGAACAGACCGCCGGCTTTCCCGAGCATCTGACGTTCCGGCCCGGCCCGGGGCGCAAAGCCGCGCGCGGGGCGGTCGAGGGCATGCGCATGATCTTGCCGCTGGCCGTGGTGATCGCGGCGGGCTACCTCACGGTGATGAAGGTCATCCCCATCGCCGCCCGCGACGGCTTCCTGGCCGCCTTCGACGAGCTGATGCTGGCCGGCGTGCTGTACGGCGTGGGCGCCTTTCTGTTCCTGGTGGGGTTGAAGTGGGCCTTGATCGGACGCTACCGGCCCCGCGCCGCGCCGATGTGGACGCCCTTCGTCTGGAAGAGCGAGGCCGTCACCAGCCTGTACGAATCCATCGCCGTGCCGAACTTCTTCAATTTCCTGCGGGCGACGCCGTGGCTGCCGCTGGCCCTGCGCTGCATGGGGGCGAGGATCGGCAGGCGGGTCTTCATGGACACCACCGACGTCACCGAGTTCGACTGCGTATCGATCGGCGACGACGCGGTGCTGCATGCGTGGTCGGGGCCCCAGACCCATCTGTTCGAGGACCGGGTCATGAAAATCGGGATGGTCCGCATCGGCAAGGCGGTCAATGTCGGGCCGCGCAGCACCATCCTGTACGACACCTGGGTCGAGGCGGGCGCGCGCCTGGGGCCGCTGACGCTGGTGCTCAAGGGCGAGACCATCCCGGCCGGACAGGCCTGGATCGGCAGTCCGGCCACCCCGTGGACGCCACGGTGAGCCCGGCGCTTTGCCTGAGCGGGGAGGGCGCGGCCGTCGAACTGTGGCTGTTGCGCCTGGCCGCCGCCCGCCAGCGGCAGCGGCAGGCGGCCCGGGACTGGCTGGCGGCGGAGCTTGTCCGGCGCGGCGCGGGAGCGTCGTGGGCGGAGTCTGCCAAGGGGCCGCGGATGCCGGCCGGCGCGCGCTGGCAAAGTTCGTTCTCCTATTGCGGCCCCTATATTCTTTGCGGGCTGTCCCGGCTGGGCGCGCCCGGCGTGGACCTGGCAGGGGGCGAGTCCTGGCCGGGCGACGCGGACGTCGCCCGCCTGTATTGCGGCCCGGAGGTGGCGGCGGGACTCGCGGCCAGCCCGCCGGCGGAGAGGCCGGACGCCTTCGCCCGGGCCTGGAGCGCGCTGGAGGCGCGCCTGAAGGCGTGCCGGCGCGGCCTGGAGGAACACTCCCCGGAACGGGAGCGGCATCTGGCCGCGGCCAGGATCACCTGCCAGGTCCGCCACGATGGCCTGTGGGCCTCGGCCGCGCTGTGCCCGGACGTGGCGGACGCGGCCCCGGGCGGTTGATGAAGGGCCGCCTGCGCTATACTTTCAAGGTTTTGTTGCCGCGCACCATGCGCAGGCCATCTTCGCCCCGCAGGCCCTCAGCATGCCCTTGCCCCCGCCGGACTATCCTCGCCAACCACTGCATACGCGTTCCATACGCGTGCAATCGTATGCGCGCGAAGACGGGCTTTGGGACCTGGAAGCCGAACTGATCGACGTCAAGGCGTACGATTTCCCCAAGCGCGACGGCGAGATGTTCAAGGCCGGCCAACCCATCCACCATATGCACCTGCGCATCACCATCGACGAGAATTTCTCGATCGTGGCCGCGCAGGCCGTCTATGACGCCGCGCCCTACGGCGCGCAATGCATGGCCATCGAGCCGGCTTACACTGATCTGATCGGCATGAACCTGCTCAAGGGATTCCGCCGGCAGGTCAAGGAGCGGTTCGGGCACGTGGAGGGCTGTACGCACATGACCGAGCTGTCGCAGGTGCTTCCTACCGCGGCAGTACAGACCATGGCCAACCGCCGGCGGCAGGAAAACAACCCGGACCGGCGTCCATTTCAACTGGACGGCTGCCATGCGCTCAGCACCAGCGGCCCGGTGGTGGCTGAGCACTATCCCAAGTGGTACACCGGGGGTAGCGCTGAGGCATCGGCCGATTCGTCTACCGATTCACCTTCTCTTACTCATACGTCCTGACAGGTAACACATGAAAATCCACGAGTATCAAGGCAAGGAACTGCTGAAGCAATTTGGCATCCCGGTGCCGCGCGGGATTCCCGCTCTTTCCGTCGACGAGGCCGTGGCTGCCGCTGAAAAGCTGGGTGGACCGGTTTGGGTCGTCAAGGCACAAATCCATGCGGGTGGCCGTGGCAAGGGCGGCGGCGTGAAGCTGGCGCGCTCGCTGGACGACGTGCGCAAGCTCGCCTCCGAAATCCTGGGCATGCAGCTGGTCACGCACCAGACCGGCCCGGAAGGCCAGAAGGTCCGCCGCCTGTACATCGAAGACGGCGCCGACATCCAGAAGGAATACTACGTGTCGCTGGTCACCGACCGCGCCACCCAGAAGGTCGCTTTCATCGCTTCCAGCGAAGGCGGCATGGACATCGAGGAAGTGGCCCACTCCACTCCCGAGAAGATCGTCACCGAATACATCGACCCGCTGACCGGCCTGTCGGCCGAGCAAGCCACCAAGATCGCCAACGCGATCGGCCTGCCCGCTGATTCCACCGCCCAGGCCGTGGACGTGTTCCAGAAGCTCTACAAGTGCTACATGGACACCGACGCTTCGCTGGTCGAGATCAACCCGCTGAACCGCGACAGCAAGGGCAACATCATCGCCCTGGACGCCAAGTTCAACTTCGACTCCAACGCGCTGTTCCGTCATCCGGAAATCGTTGCCTACCGCGACCTGGACGAAGAAGATCCCGCTGAAATCGAAGCCTCGAAGTTCGACCTGGCCTACATCCAGCTCGACGGCAACATCGGCTGCCTGGTGAACGGCGCCGGCCTGGCGATGGCCACCATGGACACCATCAAGCTGTTCGGCGGCGAGCCGGCCAACTTCCTGGACGTGGGCGGCGGCGCCACCGCCGAGAAGGTCACCGAAGCCTTCAAGATCATGCTCAAGAACAAGGGCGTGAAGGCGATCCTGGTCAACATCTTCGGCGGCATCATGCGCTGCGACGTCATCGCCGAAGGCGTGATCGCGGCTTGCAAGGCCGTCAACCTGAACGTGCCGCTGGTCGTCCGCATGAAGGGCACCAACGAAGAACTCGGCAAGAAGATGCTGGCCGACTCGGGCCTGCCGATCATCAGCGCCGACACGATGGCCGAAGCCGCCACCCGCGTCGTAGCCGCCGTCAAGTAAATATGCCCCCACGCCGCGCCCTTCGGCTTGCTGCCCCCCAAGGGGGCGCCTTGCACCTTGGGGCGGCCCGGCGGTACAAAGAAAATCCAAGGATTCACAAATGTCGATTCTGATCAACAAGGACACCAAGGTCATCACCCAGGGCATCACGGGCAAGACTGGCCAGTTCCACACCCGCATGTGCCGCGAGTACGCGAATGGCAAAGCCGCCTTCGTGGCCGGCGTTAACCCCAAGAAGGCCGGTGAGGACTTCGAAGGCGTGCCGATCTTCGCCTCCGTGAAGGAAGCCAAGGCCGACACCGGCGCGACCGTGTCCGTCATCTACGTGCCGCCCGCCGGCGCCGCCGCCGCCATCTGGGAAGCCGTCGAAGCCGAACTCGACCTGGTGATCTGCATCACCGAAGGCATCCCCGTCCGCGACATGCTGGAAGTCAAGAACCGCATGAAGGCCAAGGGCAGCAAGACGCTGCTGCTGGGCCCGAACTGCCCGGGCCTGATCACCCCGGACGAAATCAAGATCGGCATCATGCCGGGCCACATCCACCGCAAGGGCCGCATCGGCATCGTCAGCCGCTCGGGCACCCTGACGTACGAAGCCGTGGCGCAAGTCACCGAGCTGGGCCTGGGCCAATCCAGCGCCGTCGGCATCGGCGGCGACCCGATCAACGGCCTGAAGCACGTCGACGTCCTGAAGATGTTCAATGACGATCCCGATACCGACGCCGTCATCATGATCGGCGAAATCGGCGGTCCGGACGAAGTGAACGCCGCCCAGTGGGCCAAGGACAACATGAAGAAGCCGGTGGTCGGCTTCATCGCCGGCGTCACCGCTCCTCCCGGAAAGCGCATGGGCCACGCCGGCGCGCTGATCTCCGGCGGCGCCGACACGGCCGACGCCAAGCTGGAAGTCATGGAAGCTTGCGGCATCCGCACCACGCGCAACCCCTCCGAAATGGGCAAGTTGCTCAAGTCGGTGCTGTAAACCTGGTTTCGCGCAAGAAAAAGCCCGCTTCGGCGGGCTTTTTTTTGGATTTTTTTTCGCAATCCTAGGGAAATCCCGCGTCCATGTCACGGTCGGGCAACCATACGGAAAGCTGAACGAAACTATAATGAAAGAAAATCCACCGCGTACCCAGCAAGAATGCCGTCGGGCTCGCACCAAGACGGTCAGTACGTTTTCATCTTAGTTTTCACCCATTCATTTGGTTTGTCCTAGGGGGATCAACACCTAGGAAAGAGAGGCATGGAACTTAGTTCAGCGGCATTCTGGATAGCGTTGCTCCAGATCATTTGGGTCAACATTCTGCTATCGGGCGACAACGCCGTGGTTATCGCGCTGGCGGCGCGTTCGCTGCCCCCGGCGCAACAGAAGAAAGCGATCGTGATCGGCTCGGCCGCCGCGATCATCATGCGTATCGTGCTGACGCTCGTCGCCGCCAAGCTGCTGTTGCTGCCGTGGCTCAAGCTGATCGGCGCGCTGCTCCTGGTCTACATCGGCGTCACGCTGCTGTTGCCGGAGGGCGAGGAAGATGGCGCGGGCAAGACGCAGGGCAACCTGCTGACGGCGATCCGCACGATCATGATCGCCGACCTGGTCATGAGCCTGGACAACGTGGTGGCCGTCGCTGCCGCTGCGATGGGCGACACGACCTTGCTGGTCGTAGGCTTGGCCATCAGTATCCCGCTGGTCATTTTCGGCAGCACGCTGCTTCTGAAGGTCATCGAGCGCTTCCCGGTCATCGTCTGGGTGGGCGCGGCGTTGCTGGGCTTCATCGCTGGCGAACTGCTGGTGGGTGATCCGGCGCTGCAGGAACCGGTTGCGCGTATCGACGCCGCCCTGGGCGTGACGCAGCACAGCTTTGCGCTGATGACGGGCGTGCTGGGCGCGGTGCTGGTGCTGGCAATCGGCAAAGTTTTGCTGATGCGCCAGAAAGCTGACTGAAAGCTGAATTATACTAATACGTTGTACTGAATGACCTCGCCGCGCCATGCGCGGCGAGCTGGCCGGACCGGGACCGGCCATTTTTTTCTCATAATGCTCTTCGGGGGTTCATAGTGCTTGAGTTTTTCCAGACGCTGAGTTGGGCAGCGGTATTCCAGATCATCCTCATCGATATCCTGCTCGGCGGCGACAACGCCGTGGTGATTGCACTGGCTTGTCGCAACCTTGCGCCGAAGCAGCGCATGCAGGGCATTCTGTGGGGTACCGCGGGCGCCATCCTGTTGCGCGTCGTGCTGATCGCCTTCGCCCTGACGCTCCTCTCGATTCCCTTCCTGAAGGTCGTGGGCGGCGCGCTGCTGCTGTGGATCGGCGTCAAGCTCCTGATTCCCGAAGACGATGCGCACGGCAACGTGAAGGGCGGCACATCCATCGCCGCCGCCATCAAGACCATCATCATCGCCGACTTCGTGATGAGCCTGGACAACGTGATCGCCATTGCCGGCGCGGCCCAGAACGCCCACGCCGACCACCAGATCGGCCTGGTCGCCTTCGGCCTCATCGTCAGCGTGCCCATCATCATCTGGGGCAGCACCCTGGTGCTCAAGCTCATCGATCGCTACCCGCTGGTCGTTACCTTCGGCGCGGGCCTGCTGGGCTGGATCGCCGGCGGCATGCTGGTCACCGATGTTGTTGTCGAGCGTCAATTCGGCGTTCAGCCGGCTGCGGTTAAAATCGGCGCAGAAATCATTGGCGCCTTGCTCGTTGTTGTCCTTGGACGGTGGCTGGCAAGCCGCAAAACCGCCTCCAAGGAATCAGTACATGAGTCTGCGTAGATCCACCGATCCCCAGCAATCCGAATCGGGCCTGAGCCTGCTTCAAGGCCTGTTCGTGCTGGCCATACTCGGGGTGGTCGCGACGGTCATCGTCTCCAACTTCGTTTGACGACGCCTCGTGTCCCTACCGCAACGCCTGGTCATCGCGACCCGCGCCAGCCGGCTTGCCCTGTGGCAAGCCGAGCATGTGCGCGATCGGCTGCGCACGCTGTACCCGGCGTGCGCGGTTGAGCTGCTCACCCTGACGACCCGAGGCGACCAGATCCTCGACCGCACCCTGTCCAAGGTGGGCGGCAAGGGGCTGTTCGTCAAGGAGCTCGAAAATGCGCTGCTCGACGGGCGCGCCGATCTCGCCGTCCACTCCCTGAAGGACGTGCCGGTGGATCTGCAGGCCCCGTTCGAGCTCTGCGCCGTTCTCGATCGCGCGGATCCGCGCGACGCCTTTGTCTCCAACAACTACGGCTCGCTGGCCGACCTGCCCGCCGGGGCGGTCGTCGGCACGTCCAGCCTGCGCCGCGAATCCCAGATCCGCGCGCGCTATCCGGCATTGGCCGTCAAGCCGCTGCGCGGCAACCTCGACACGCGCCTGGGCAAGCTGGACAAGGGCGAGTACGACGCCATCGTGCTCGCCGCGGCCGGCCTGGAGCGCCTGGGCCTGGGCTCGCGCATCCGGGGCCGGCTCGACCCCTCCGACAGCCTGCCCGCCGCAGGGCAGGGTGCGCTGGGCATCGAGATCCGTGACGATCGCGGCGACATGCGCGCCTGGCTGGCCCCGCTGGCCAGCGCGGACACGACGTCCTGTGTCGCGGCCGAGCGCGCCGTGTCGCGCAAGCTGGGAGGGTCCTGCCAGGTGCCCCTGGCGGCCTATGCCGAGATCGAATCCGGCACCTTGTCGCTGCGCGCGCTGGTGGCGTCGCCCGATGGCGCGCGCATTGTCCGCGCCGTGCGCAGCGGCCCGGTGGCCGATGCGCAGGCCATCGGTGAAGCCGCCGCGCAGGAACTGCTGGACGCCGGCGCGCAAGCGATCCTCAGCGAACTGCTGCAAGACGACGCCCGGCCGGATTGATGGCCATGGGGTCCGCAGCCGCCGAATCGCCTCGGATCGCGATCCTCACGCGGCCCGCGGGGCGCAACGAGGCCCTGGCCGCCCGCCTGAGCGGCGCCGGCTGGCTGCCCTGCATTCTGCCGGCCCTGGAAATCCAGGCGTTGCCGGCCGCCTCGCAGACTCTTCCGCGGCCGGCCGAGTACGACATGGTCGTATTCGTCAGCGGCAATGCAGCCCGGCAATACCTGGACCAATGGGCCCGGGCGGACGGCCCGGCGGCCTGGCCCGAAGGCGTCATCGCCGCCACCGTGGGGCCAGCCAGCGCGCAGGCCTTGCTCGAGTCGGATTGTTTTGGCGCGAATACAACAGTTCTGCATCCACCCGAAAGCGCTCCCAGCCACGATTCCGAGGCCTTGTGGGAAGTGCTGCGGGGGCTGCCCCGCCTGCCGGGGCGGGTGCTGCTCGTGCGCGGGACGCAGGGCAGGGACTGGCTGGGCGACCAGCTCGAGGCCCATGGCGCGGCCGTGACGCGCCACGCCGCCTACCTGCGCCGCCCCGCCGCCTGGGACGCGGGCCAACTGGCCCGCCTGCGGGAATGGGCCGGGGCCGGGCTGAGCGCCACCTGGCTGATCACCAGCGGGGAGGGCGCGGACGCCGTCCGGGCCCGCCTGGACGAGGCCGGCCTGGCGGCCTGGTGGGAAGGCTGCAGCTTCGTGCTGACGCATCCTTCCCTGGCGCGGCGCGTGCCGCCGGCCACTCATGACGTCAGAGCCCCCGCAATGGTAAAAATCTGCTTGCCCAACGACGAGTCGATATTCCACGCCTTTGTTGCTGCTTGATTCGTTGCATCGGACCGACACCGAATACAATCGCGTCATGACAGACAAGACTCCCGCTACCGATCCGGTCGTTCCGACGGCCGCCCCGGGCGCAAGCGCGCCCGCATCGGCCCCGGCCGATCCCGTCAAGGCCCGTCCGGCCAAACGCGGCAGTGGCCCGCTGGTCACTGCCCTGATCATCGTCATTCTCCTGGCCGCCGGCCTGGGCTACGCGCTGTGGAAGCAGCGCACGCAATTCGTGTCCGCCGGACGCGAGGTCGCGACGCGTCTCGATACGCTGGCATCCGACGTGGCGCAGGCCCGCAAGGACACGCGTGAAGCCCTGGCCCTGGCGCAGGCCCAGGCGGGCCGCGTGGCCGAACTCGAAGATACCGTGCGCGAGACGCAAAGCCAGTACAACGCATTGCAGCTGGCCTGGCAGAACTTCAACGACAGCGCCAGCGACGAACTGCTGGCCAACGACGTCGAGCGCCTGCTGACCATTGCCAGCCAGCAACTGCGCCTGGCCGGCAACGTTTCCAACGCCATCGTGGCGCTCGAGACCGCGCAGTCGCGCCTGGCGCGCGCCGATCGGCCGCGCTTCTCCAGCCTGCAGCAATCCATCAACGGGGACCTGGACCGCCTGCGCGCGGTTTCCACGGTGGACATCCCCGCCCAATCGGCCCGTATCGAACGCCTCGTGGCGCTGGTCGGCAAAGCGCCGCTGCTGGTGCCCGATGCTGCCGCCCCGGGAGTCACGCCCGCCGGCGAGGCCCGTCCGGCCGCCGCGGCGCCCGAGGTCGATCCGCAGGCCGGCCTGCCGGCCGACGCGCCCTGGTGGCAGCGCTGGCGCGCCGAGATGGCCTCCTGGCCCGGCCGCGCCGGCTCCGCCCTGGCGCATGAGCTGGGCGGCCTGATCACCATCCAGCGCGTGGACGAGCCCGCGGCGCTGCTGCTGTCGCCCGAACAGGCCGACCTCGTGCGCGGCGCGCTGCGTCAGCGCCTGCTGACCGCCCAACTGGCCATGCTGATGCGCCAGCCCGCCGTCTGGAAGAGCGAGCTCGAAAACGTCGGCACGACGTTGGCCAAGTACTTCGACAACCGCTCTCCGGATACCGTCGCCGCCCAGGGGCTGGCGCGCGAATTGGCCCAGACCGACATCGCCGTGCGCCTGCCGGACGTGGCCGACAGCCTGAACGCCATCGCCGCGCTGCGCGCGGCGGGTTTCAAGACTAGCGAGCAGGACTGAGGCCTATGCGTACCTGGTTCTGGACTCTGCTGCTGGCCGTTGTCGCCGTCGCCCTTGCGGTGGTGCTGCGCTCGCATTCCGGCAACGTGTTGTTGCTGGTCTGGCCGTGGCGCATCGGGATGTCGCTGACGCTGGCCGTCCTGTTGATCGTCGCCGCCTTCATCGTGCTGTACGTGGGCCTGCGCCTGCTGGCCTGGCTGCTGGCCATCCCCGACCGCGTGCGGGCCTGGCGCGGCAAGCGCGCCCAGGCGCGCGACCATGAATTGCTGGAACGCGGCTGGATCGGCCTGCTGGAAGGCCGCTATACCACCGCCGAAAAGGACCTGACCAAGCTGCTCGAGCAGACCAAGGTCCAGAACCGCCGCGTGCTGGCGGCCTTGTCTGCAGCCCGCGCCGCGCACGGCCTGGGCGAGTTCGACCGCCGCGACCGCTTCCTGGCGATGGCACAGGAACAGGCGGGCACGGAGCCTGGCCTGGTCGAAGCCACCGCCACGGTCTCCGCCGACATGCTGCTGGACCAAGGCCGCGCCGAACGCGCGCTGGCGGTGCTGGAGCCCCTGGCCGACGGCGGCGCGCGCCACCTGCACACCATGCGCCTGCTGCTGCGCGCACATACCGCGCTGCGCCATGACGAACAGGTCTTCACGCTGGCTCGCGGCCTCGTGCGCCGCAACGCCCTGGCGCGCACCGAGGCCGATCAGCTGATCGACGCCTCCGGCGCGGCGCGCCTGCGCGCCGCCGCCAGCAGCGAAACCTGGCGCGCCATCTGGAAAGACCTGAAGGCCGAAGAGCGCCTTTTGCCCGAGATCGCGCTGGCCGGGGCGGCGGCTTTCGAAGCTGCCGGCGAGGCCAATGAAGCGGCTCGCGTGCTCGAAGCCGCGGTCGCGGTGAAATTCAATCCGGCGCTGGTGGCGGCATACGCCCGCTGCGAAGCCGAGCAGGTGTCGCGCCGGCTCGCCCGCGCCGAAACCTGGCTGCAGCAGCGTCCCACCGATCCCGAGTTGCTCACCGCTTTGGGCATGCTGTGCCTGAACGGCCAGCTCTGGGGCCAGGCGGAGCGCTATCTGCTGCGCGCCCTCAGCCGCCGCAGCGACGCGCAGACGCATGCTTTGCTGGGCAGCCTGTACGACCGCCTGGATCGTCCCGCCGACGCCGTGCGCCACTGGCGCCTCGCCACGGCGGCCAGCATGGCGCTGCCCGTGCTGGCCTCGGATGCGGCGCTGCCGGCCGCGGACACGGGCTCGGATCCCTATCGCGTGGATGCCGAGGGCGGCTATGCGGTGGGCCTGTCCGATACCGACAGCGACACCGACGTCGGCGGCGATTATCCCGCGCTGCCGCCGGCCGTGGCGGCCTCCGCGTCCGACTACGTGCTGGACCCGGACGCGCGCGTCAGCAAGGAACAGCGCGAGCGCGCGCTCGCCCCCGAGGATGCGCCGCTGGCTGGCGGCAGCACCTCCGATATCGACGAGTACTTCGACAGCGCCCCGATTCCGGCGGCGGCTTTCGATGAGCCCGTGCCCACGTACGCGCCGGCCCCGCCCGCAGGGCCCAAGCCCGCGCCGGCCGCCGCGCCCGTGCCGGCGACCAAGCCGCCGTTCAAGGACGACGGCTCGATTTGAATATTCCTTCAGACAAACAACAAGGTTGAATCATGAGTCTCGATCGCGTCTCCCCTGGCAAGAAGCTGCCGGAAGACTTCAACGTCATCATCGAAATCCCCATGAACGCCGACCCGGTGAAGTACGAGGTCGACAAGGATTCGGGTGCGATTTTCGTTGACCGCTTCATGCTGACCGCCATGCACTACCCGTGCAACTATGGCTACATTCCGCAAACCCTGTCCGAAGACGGCGACCCCGCCGACGTGCTGGTGCTGACTCCGTTCCCGATCCAGATCGGCGCCGTCGTGCGCTGCCGCGCCATCGGCGTGCTGGAAATGGACGATGAATCGGGCGGCGACGCCAAGCTGTTGGCCGTGCCGATCGAAAAGCTGTATCCCCCGTACCGCAACATCAAGACCTACGAAGACCTGCCGGCGGAAGACATCGCCCGCATCCAGCACTTCTTCGAGCACTACAAGGACCTGGAAAAAGGCAAGTGGGTCAAGGTCAAGGGCTGGAAGGGCCTGGACGCCGCGCACGAGGAAATCGTCCGCAGCGCCGAGCGCTACACGAAGGGCTGATTAGCTTTTTGCCGCCGGGCCGCCCCAAGGCAAAAACGGCCCCCTTGGGGGGCAGCAAGCCGAAGGCGCAGCGTGGGGGCTATTTTTGCCGCCGGGCCGCCCCAAGGCAAAAATGGCCCCCTCGGGGGGCAGCAAGCCGAAGGCGCAGCGTGGGGGCTATTTTTGCCGCCGGGCCGC
>NZ_JPYO01000046.1:427212-470538 GCF_000757485.1 Achromobacter sp. RTa | reverse complement strand
TTTACTTGCGTGTGAAGGCTACGCATATGTCACGGCTGGAACCTTCGCTTGCAGCATCGCCAGAATGATTCGGGTAGCATTTCGCCGATCGATAACAAGGAGAATCCGATGCAAGCGAACGAGATCGAATACCCGCGCGTGGCGCTGGTCACCGGCGCCGGTACCGGCATAGGCCGCGCGGTGGCGCTGGAATTCCTGGCGCAAGGTTATCGGGTCGTGCTGGCCGGTCGCCGCCGCGAGCCGCTGGAAGCCACCCGCACGGCGGCGGGCGAGGATGGCGTGAGGGCGTTGGTGGTTCCCACCGACGTGTCCGACGAACAGGCCGTGCGCGAGCTCTTCGACTCCACGCAGCGGGAGTACGGCCGCCTGGACGTGCTGTTCAACAACGCCGGGCGCGGCGCGCCGGCGATGCCCATCGAAGAGCTGCCGGTCTCGGTCTGGCGCGACGTGGTCGACACGAACCTGACGGGCATGTTCCTGTGCGCGCAGGCCGCCATCCGCGTGATGAAGGCGCAGAATCCGCGCGGGGGCCGCATCATCAATAACGGTTCGATCTCCGCGCATGCGCCCAGGCCGTTCTCCATCGCCTATACCGCCACCAAGCATGCGGTGACTGGGCTGACCAAATCGATCTCGCTGGATTGTCGGCCCTACAACATCGCCTGCGGCCAGATCGATATCGGCAACGCGGCGACCGACATGACCGAGCGCATGGCGGCGGGGATCCTGCAGGCGGACGGCAGCACTAAGGTCGAGCCGCGCATGGACGTGGCCCACGTGGCGCAGGCGGTTGCCGCCATGGCGCGCCTGCCGCTGGAAGCCAACGTGCAGTTCATGACCATCATGGCCACCAATATGCCCTTCGTGGGGCGCGGCTGAAAACGCGTCCAGCCTGCGGCAGCCCGTCAGTCATGACGGGCTGCCGCAGGCTGCGATGCCCCTTGGCCAGCGCGCTGCGCGCCGCCCGATTTCCGCGGTCAGCGCGGAGAGGCTTGGGCCAGCATCTGGCCCTGCTTCGTATCCAGGTAGCGCCGGGCGCCGACATAGCGCTTGGCCCAATAGGAATTCTGCATTTCATCCACGCGGACCTTGGTGCCGCGGCGCGGCGCATGGACGAATCGGTTCTGGCCGATGTAGATGCCCACGTGCGAGGTCACGCCGCGGCCGCGCGTGGCGAAGAAGACCAGGTCGCCGGGACGCAGTTCCTTCTTGTTGCCGACGGATTCGCCGGCCGTGCGTTGCGCGCGGGCGGTGCGGGGGAGTTCCAGCCCGGCGATCTCGCGGAATACGTACAGGACCAGGCCGCTGCAATCGAAGCCTTCGGCGTCGTCGCCGCCCCAACTGTAGGGGGTGCCGATCGCTTCCAGGCCAGCCTGCACGACACGCTCGCGCAAGGTGGGGACGGTAGGCTCTTGCGCCAGGCGCAGGCCGTTGAGCGTCGGACGGGCTTCTTCGGACCGGAGCGAAGCCTGGGCGGCGTCGGGGATCCAGGAGAGGGTCAGGGCCAGGATGGGCGCTGACAGGAATACGGGAATGCGGAAATTGGCAATTCGGGCTTTTCGCGTGGGCGGCGTCATTACGTCACTTCAGAACTCGGAGTGGGCGGCATGGCTTTGCCTGGGAGGCAAGCCGGCGGAAAGGGGCGATTCCAGGACGCATGGACCCGGAATGCCATGACATTGTAATGGAATAAAGTTTCATTACATTTGTAGTGCAATGCAGCATTCTTGTCCGGAGACGTTACGGGCCGCCGCCGGGAGAAGAAGGGCGCGCGGCGGGCGGGCGCCGGCGGGGAGTGTGACGCTATTTCTACCGCGGGCTCGTGCATAATCGGCAGGAACGGCCTCCTCGGCACGGCAAGCCGCGAGCGGCCGCTGAAACACACATAAGAATGCGGAGCAGAGCTCGATGATGAACGCAGTACACCCGTTGTCCTCCATGAACCGGCCCGACCCCATGCCCTTCGAGCCTTTCCAGGACGCCGTGTCGGCGGTGGATCGGCTGATCGAAATCTATGCGCGCAATACCGCCTTCCTGCGCGCCGCCTTCCGCGACGTCCTGAAAGGGGGAGGCAACAACGGCCGGGAGCGCGCCCGCGCCTACTACCCGGCCATCCGCATCGTCGTGGAAACCTACGATCCGATCGATACGCGGCTTTCATACGGACATGTGGCCGAGCCGGGCGTCTACCAGACCACCGTCACCCAGCCGGGGCTGTTCCGCGATTACCTCATCGAACAGGTGAGCCAACTGCTGCAGAACCACCGCGTGGCGGTGGAAGTGGGCGAGTCCGACTCCCCGATCCCCCTGCATTTCGCCTTTCCCGAGGGCGCCTACGTCGAGGGCGAGCATCTGGAGGCGCTGAAGCGCCCCTTGCGCGACCTGTTCGACGTGCCGGACCTAGCGGTGACGGACGATGCGATCGTCAATGGTTCATGGCGCGGCAAGGAGGGCGAGCCCAAGCCGCTGGCGCCGTTCACGGCCCAGCGGGTGGACTATTCGCTGCACCGGCTGCAGCACTACACCTCGACCGCGCCGGCGCACTTCCAGAACTTCGTCCTGTTCACGAATTACCAGTTCTACGTCGACGAGTTCTGCGCCCGCGCGCGCGCCCTGATGGCCAGCGGCAACGAAGACTACGAAATGCTGGTGGAGCCGGGCAATCGGATCACGCGGCGCGGAGAAAGCGGGCCCGGCGACGAGGACCAGGCGGTCCGCCTGCCGCAGATGCCGGCATACCATCTGGTGCGCGGCGACCATTCCGGCATCACGCTGGTGAACATCGGCGTGGGCCCGTCCAACGCCAAGACGATCACCGACCACATCGCGGTGCTGCGGCCGCATGCCTGGCTGATGCTGGGCCACTGCGCAGGCCTGCGCGATTCGCAGCGGCTGGGCGACTACGTGCTGGCCCACGGCTACGTGCGCGAGGACCACGTGCTGGACGACGACCTGCCCACGTGGGTTCCCGTGCCGGCGCTGGCCGAAGTGCAGGTGGCGCTGGAGCAGGCCGTGGAAGAGGTGGCGGGGCTGTCGGGCTGGGACCTGAAGCGCATCATGCGCACCGGCACGGTCGCCACCATCGACAACCGCAACTGGGAACTGCGCGACCACCTGGAACTGGTGGAGCGCTTTGCGCAATCCCGCGCGATCGCGCTGGACATGGAGTCCGCCACCATCGCCGCCAACGGTTTCCGTTTCCGGGTGCCTTACGGCACCTTGCTGTGCGTGTCCGACAAGCCGCTGCATGGCGAGCTGAAGTTGCCCGGCATGGCCAGCGCTTTCTATCGCCGCCAGGTGAACCAGCACCTGGAAATCGGCATCCGGGCGCTGGAGCGTCTGCGGGGCATGCCGCCCGAGCGGCTGCATTCGCGCAAGCTGCGCACCTTCATGGAAACGGCCTTCCAGTAGGCGCGGGGAAGGGCCGCGGGCGCGGCCCTTCGATCCGTCCCCCAGACACTTCCATTTCGCCTGCAGGGGCGTCTTGCGCTATTCTCGCCGGTTGCTTGGAAATCCCAAGGCACCCGGCGCGTCTCGCGCCCGTGCCTTCATGACCTGAAGGAATGCATTTTGGCACCATCGGAACACGATGAACGCCGCGCAGGCGGCACGCGCGGGGCGGAGGCCGGCCGGCCGTCCGAGCTGCGCCGCTCGCTGTCCGCGCGGCACCTGACGATGATCGCGGTGGGCGGGTCCATCGGCACCGGGCTGTTCGTGGCCTCGGGGGCGACCATCGCCAAGGCTGGTCCGGGCGGCGCGCTGCTGGGCTACGTGCTGATCGGCATCATGGTCTATTTCCTGATGACCAGCCTGGGCGAACTCGCCGCGGCCATGCCGGTGTCGGGATCCTTTTCCACCTATGGCGCCCGTTATGTCGAGGACGGCTTCGGTTTCGCGCTGGGCTGGAACTATTGGTACAACTGGGCCGTGACGGTGGCGGTGGACCTGGTGGCCGCGCAGCTCGTCATGGCATATTGGTTCCCGGACGTGCCAGGCTTCTACTGGAGCGCCTTGTTCCTGGCGCTGACCTTCGGCCTGAACGCAATGTCGGCGCGCGGCTTCGGCGAGGCGGAATTCTGGTTCGCCCTGATCAAGGTGGTTGCGGTCCTGGGTTTCGTGGCCATGGGCGTGATGATGCTGCTCGGCATCATTCGCGGCGGGGAAACCGGCGGCCTGGCCAACTGGACGGTGGGCGATGCGCCCTTCGCCGGCGGCTTCGCCGCGCTGATCGGCGTGGCGATGGTGGTGGGCTTCTCCTTCCAGGGCACCGAGCTGATCGGCATCGCCGCGGGCGAATCCAAGGATCCGGCCCGCAACCTGCCGCGCGCGGTGCGCCAGGTGTTCTGGCGCATCCTGCTGTTCTACGTGATGGCGATCCTGGTGATCGGCCTGCTCATTCCCTATACCGATCCGCACCTGCTGCGCAACGAGGTCGAGGACATCAGCGTCAGCCCGTTCGCCCTGATCTTCGAGCGCGCCGGCCTGCTGGGGGCGGCCTCGGTCATGAACGCCGTGGTGCTGACCTCAGTGCTGTCGGCGGGCAATTCGGGCATGTATGCGGCCACGCGCATGCTGTACAGCCTGGCCCGCGAAGGCAAGGCGCCCCGCATCTTCGGCCGCATTTCGCGCAGCGGGGTGCCGCTGTGGGCGCTGCTTGCCACGACGGCCGTCGCGGCCCTGTGCTTCTTCACCTTCGTTTTCAGTCCCAACGCCGTCTACATCTGGCTGCTCAATACGTCGGGGATGACGGGCTTCATCGCATGGCTGGGCATCGCGATCAGCCATTACCGTTTCCGCCGCGGCTACCTCAAGCAAGGCCACAACCTGGCCGATCTGCCCTATGTGTCGCCGTTCTTCCCATTCGGCCCGATCTTCGCCTTCGTGCTGTGCCTGATCATCACCCTGGGCCAGAACTACCAGGCGTTCCTGCAGGACAAGATCGACTGGGGCGGGGTGGTGGCCACCTACATCGGCATCCCGCTATTCCTGCTGATCTGGGCGGGCTACCGCCTGGCGCGCGGGTCGCGCTTCGTCAGCTACCGCGACATGAGCTTTCCGGACGCCCGCGCCCGCAGCGAATACCTGGATTCGGCCCTGCGCGGCGCCCCGGCCGCAGCCACCGACCAGTAGGATGGGTGCAGCGCGAGACACAGGACAAAAGAACCCCATCATCCAACGCGCGCAACCCATGCGGCCGTGAACATGGCGGCATTGCTTGCGGCTGGATGGTTTGCTCACGGCCGCATGGGTTGCGCGCGCTCGACACTGGCGTTCTTCTGCTCGGGCTCTCGCGCTACACCCATCCTACGGTGCGTGTGAACGCCTGCCCAGGTTATTCGATGTTTTGCGCCTGTTCGCGCATTTGCTCGATCAGCAGCTTCAGGTCCATGGCGGCGCGGGTGACGTCCATGCTGCCGGCCTTGGAGCCCAGGGTGTTGGCTTCGCGGTTCATTTCCTGGAACAGGAAGTCCAGGCGCTTGCCCGCGCTGCCGGCCTGCTTCTTGCCGGATGGCTTGCCGCCGCCGTCGGCGAGCAGGTGGCGCAGTTCTTCCAGGTGCGAGCGCAGGCGCGACAATTCTTCAGCCACGTCGATGCGCAGCGCAAACAGATTGGCTTCCTGCGACAGGCGTTCCGAGAGCTCGGCGCCGGAAATATGAGTGAAGCCGCCGGGGAAGGCGGATTCCACGCTTTCGCGCAGCTTGGCCGCGAGCTTGTCGCGATGGTCGGCCAGCAGCTGGGGCAGGTGGGTCTGCACGGTTTCGACGATGCGCGCCACGCCGTCGGCGCATTCGCGCATCATGCCGGCCAGGCGTTCGCCTTCACGCGCGCGGCCTTCCTGCAACTGGGTCAGCGCCTGCTGGGCGGCCTGCATGCAGGCCGCGCCCCAGGCTTGCGGATCCAGCGAATCGTTCGCGCGCTGGCCGGGCCAGTTGAACAGTTCCACCAGCCGGGGCGGAGCGATGTCGGGGACAATGCGGCGGGCCGCCTGCAACTGTTCGGCCAGGCTTTCCAGCCACGAGGGATCCAACTTGGACAGGTCGGTGCTGGCGTTGCGGGTGTAGGAAACGCGTATCTCGACCTTGCCGCGTCCGAGGTTCGCGGTCAGCAGTTCGCGCAGCGGCGTTTCCACGTGGCGCAACTCGTCGGGAAGGCGGAAATACAGATCCAGGAACCGGCTGTTGACGCTGCGCAATTCGAGCGCCAGCGTGCCTTGTTCCAGGTCTGCTCGGGCGTTGCCGAAGGCGGTCATGCTGCGAATCATGGTGTGGGTGTCCTGGTGATGCTTGTGTCGGGGCCGGTCGTGCCGATGCCCGCCGTGCCGGCGGAGGGCGTCGAACCGGATATATCGCGGCAGGATACTCCAAGCGGCGGTTTCCTGCGGCGCCACCCCGTACAATGCCGCCAATCAATGCCACGTCTGGAGCCTGCCTGTGACTATCGCCCCCTCCATCGCCCGTCCGTCGGGCCGCGCCGTCGACGAATTGCGCCCGTTCAGCCTCGAACGCGGATTCACGCGCTACGCCGAAGGCTCAGTGCTGGTGAAGGCCGGCAATACCCATGTGCTGTGCACGGCCAGCGTATTGGAAAAGGTACCCCCATTCCTGAAGGGCAAGGGGGAAGGCTGGGTAACGGCTGAATACGGCATGTTGCCGCGGGCCACGCACACGCGCGGCGACCGCGAGGCCGCGCGCGGCAAGCAAAGCGGCCGCACGCAGGAAATCCAGCGCCTGATCGGGCGCAGCCTGCGCGCGGTGTTCGATATGAAGGCGTTGGGCGAGCGCACCCTGCACCTGGATTGCGACGTACTGCAGGCCGATGGCGGCACGCGCTGCGCGAGCATTACCGGCGCCTGGGTCGCGGCCGCCGATGCTGTGGCCTTGCTGATGAAGCGAGGAGACCTGGCCGCCAACCCGATCCGCGACGCCGTCGCCGCGGTGTCGGTCGGGCTGGTGGATGGGCGCGCGGTGCTGGACCTGGATTACCAGGAAGATTCGGCTTGCGACGCGGATGTGAATGTCATCATGACAGGCGGTGGCGCCTTCGTGGAAGTGCAGGGCACGGGCGAAGGCGCGACCTTCACGCGAGCCGAGCTGGATACGATGCTGGTACTGGCCGAAGGCGGCATTGCCGGCCTGGTGCGCGCCCAGCGGGCGGCGCTGGCTTGTGTCTGACACCCTTGAGATGATGCTTCAATTTGGCAGGGCAGTGCGTGGGGTGTCAGACACTGGCGATGCTTCTGTGTCTGACACCCTTGAGACGATGCTTCAGCCTGGCAGGGCGGCGCTTGGGGTGTCAGACACTAGGCGATGTTTCGGTGTCTGACACCCTTGAGACGATGCTTCAGCTTGGCAGGGCGGTGCTTAGGGTGTCAGACACTAGGGATGCTTCTGTGTCTGACACCCCTGAGACGATGCTTGAGCTTGGCAGGGCGGTGCTTAGGGTGTCAGACACTGGCGATGCTTCTGTGTCTGACACCCCTGAGACGATGCTTCAGCCTGGCAGGGCGGTGCTTGGGGTGTCAGACACTGGCGATGCTTCTGTGTCTGACACCCTTGAGACGATGCTTCAGCCTGGCAGGGCGGTGCTTGGGGTGTCAGACACTAGGCGATGGTAGCAGCGTGCCCACCTTTTCCGTCTTTTCCAGCCCCCAGATCGCGTCGATCAGGCCGCGCAGTTCCTGTTCGGTCGCGGCGCCGGCGTAGCGGCCGAGACTGAGCGTCTTGTCCTCGATCTCGGGGCGGCTGAGGGTATTGCCCGGGTCGCCCTTGGGCTCGTCCACGCGGCTGTGCAGCTTGCGGCCGTCGCGCGTATAGACGGTGACCTTGCCGATCCAGCGCTGGGGATACGCGCCGTCGACTTCCGGATCCAGCTCCATTTCGACCTTGCCGCGGAACGCGGCGACGCCCGGGTCGTCCAGGCCTGCGTCGAATTCGGCCAGGCCCGCGCGTCCCTGCCGGGCGATCAGGGCCAGGACGGTGCCCATGGAGAACTTGGACTGGTGCACGGTCTGCGGATTCACGACGGGGCCGAGCACGTCGATGGCGCCCTGGTGCACGTGGGCGACGACGCGCTCGACGTCGGCCTCGGTCAGGTTGTTGTCGCGCAGCGCCTGCTGCAGCGCGTCGGCTGCCGGATGGGTATGGCGGCACGACGCATGGAACTTGAACGAGGTTTCGATCAGCGCCCAGCGCTCGCCCAGCCGGTCGCACAGGCGGCTCGGGTCGGCGTCGGTCGACATACCGGCGGCCATGCCTTGCGGGCCTTCCAGGATGTGGCGCGCGCCGGTGAAGCCGTCCTGCGCCAGGTAGGCGGCGGTGATGCCGTCGGCCGCGGCCTTGGCGGTGTGCAGCTGCTTGGAGTCGGCGGCGTCGCGCAGGAATTCCCACAGTCCCGCGGCCTGCGTGCCAGCGGAGCCCAGCGCGTTCAGCATGGCTTCCGGCGACAGGTTGAGCAGGCGGCCGGTGGTGACGGCGGCGGCCAGCGTGCCGGCGGTGCCGGTGGTGTGGAAAATCTTGTAGTGCGAGCGGCCGAGGAATTCGCCCACGCGGATGCCGATCTCGTAGCCGGCGACGGCGGCGACCAGCAGGTCGCGGCCGGAGCGGCCCAGAGCCTGGGCCACGGCCAGCGCGGGCGGGAACACGACCGCGGCGGGGTGGAACACGGAGCCGTTGTGCACGTCGTCCTGCTCGACGACGTGGGCGGCCGCCGCGTTCACCATGGCGGCGAACAGCGGCGTGGTGCGGCGGCGGGTGATCAGGACTTCGCTGGCGCCGTCGGCCGGGCCCATGGCCGCGGCGTATCGGTCGATGGCCTGGACGGCCCGGGCGGATGCGCCGGCCAGGATCGAGGCCAGGCAGTCCAGCAGCAGGTCTTCGGCGCGGCGCAGGACCGGCGCGGGAATGTCTTCGTAGCGCAGGTTGGCGGCAAAGGCCGCCAGTTCGGCGCTCAGGTGCGGGGTATCTTTGGCTGCGGTCATGGATGGGCGTATCAGAAGGAGCGGGGCAGGCCCAGGATGTGTTCGGCGACGTACGACAGGATCAGGTTCGTCGAAATGGGCGCGACCTGGTAGAGACGGGTTTCGCGGAACTTGCGCTCGACGTCGTACTCGTTGGCGAAGCCGAAGCCGCCGTGGAACTGCAGGCAGGCGTTGGCCGCCTCCCAGGAGGCGTCGGCGGCCAGCAGCTTTGCCATGTTGGCTTGCGCGCCGCAAGGCTGGTGGGCGTCGAAGAGGCGGCAGGCCTCGTAGCGCATCAGGCTGGCCGCTTCCACGTTGATATGGGCGCGGGCGATGGGGAACTGCACGCCCTGGTTCTGGCCGATGGGGCGGCCGAACACCATGCGTTCCTTGGCGTAGGCGGTGACCTTGTCCACGAACCAGTAGCCGTCGCCGATGCATTCGGCGGCGATCAGGGTGCGCTCGGCGTTCAGGCCGTCCAGGATGTACTTGAACCCCTTGCCTTCCTCGCCGATCAGGTTCTCTTCGGGGATTTCAAGGTTGTCGAAGAATAGCTCGTTGGTCTCGTGGTTGACCATGTTGGGGATGGGCCGGATCGTCATGCCGTGCTTGACGGCGTGATGCAGGTCGACGAGGAAGATGGACATGCCTTCCGACTTGCGGGTGACCTGCTCCAGCGGCGTGGTGCGGGCAAGCAGGATCATCAGGTCGGAGTGCTGCACGCGCGAAATCCAGACCTTCTGGCCGTTGATGACGTAGCGGTCGCCGCGCTTGACGGCGGTGGTCTTGATCTTGGTGGTGTCGGTGCCGGTGGTGGGTTCGGTGACGCCCATGGATTGCAGGCGCAGCTCGCCGGCCGCGATGCGCGGGAGGTACTCGCGCTTCTGGGCTTCCGAGCCATGGCGCAGCAGGGTGCCCATGTTGTACATCTGGCCGTGGCAGGCGCCGGAGTTGCCGCCGCTGCGGTTGATTTCCTCCATGATGACCGAGGCTTCGGTCAATCCCAGGCCCGAACCGCCGTATTCCTGCGGAATCAGGGCCGCCAGCCAGCCCGCTTCGGTCAGGGCGTTGACGAACGCTTCGGGGTAGCCCCGTTCTTCGTCGACCTTGCGGAAATATTCGGAGGGGAACTGGGCGCAGAGATCGCGCACGGCTTCGCGGATGTCCTGGTAGGCGTGGGAGGCGTTGTGCATGAGGCTGTTTCTGGATGGGTGATGGTTCGGTACAGGGTTGAATGTGCCGCAAGGCGCAGCCCATGCCAATTCACAATTGGTTAATACGGGGTTCCTGTTCGCAAAAGCGCGGTTTCATGACGGGAGTTTGTCAGCCCGGCTCCGGGGTTGTGTCAAGAAATTGCCAAACTGGGTGCCCATAATTCCGGCCAGGGCCGCCGCGGGCGGCGAGGTAACACACGGACGGATATGCGGAAAAACATCAGGGTCACAACGGCGTTGTCAGCCATTCTTGCGTTGTTTGTGGTGCTGTTCGCCGTCGCGGCGGCGGCCGGCATTGCCGTGCTGCGCGATAACCGCGCGGATATCGAGGCGCTGGGCCGGGGCAGCATCGAGCGGGCCAGCGACCTGTCGGACTTGACGAGCAGGCTGTTCCAGGCCCGCGCCGCGCTGACGGATGCGAAGACGGCGATGGAAAGCGGCCTGCAAGAAGCCCGCGACCAGTCGCTGGGCCATGCGGACGCGCTGCTCAAGCAGGCCGCGGCCAGCCTGGCCCGCCTGCGCGCGAACCCGGACACCAGTGCGCAGGGCGCGCTGCTGTTCGACGGGGTGCTGGCGGCGTATGCCGCCTTCGCGGACCAGACGTTGGCGCCCATGCTGGCCGCCATCAAGGGCTGGAACGGCATCGAGGTGAATCGGCTGGTGGACAAGGTGCTGCCCGCCAGCGGCGCGGGCTACGTCAAGCAGGCGGACGCGTACCAGGCGTATGCGCGTCAGCAGGGGCAGGCGGCGGTGGCGGGCGCGAGCCTCACCCTGGAACGGGTGATCGCGGTGGCCGCCGGCGTGCTGGGGCTGGTGGCTGTGCTGGCGCTTCTGATCCGGCTGGCGTTCCGCCGCGGCATCCTGCGGCCGTTGAACGAGGCCGGCTCGCACTTCGATCGCATCGCGGATGGCGACCTGACGGGCTCGATCGCCATGCGTGGCGACAACGAGATCGGCGTGCTGTATTCCGCCATGCGGCGCATGCAGACCGGCTTGTCGGCCGCCGTGTCGTCGGTGCGGCAGGGGGTGGAGGAAATCCACGCCGGCTCGGGCGAGATCGCCGCCGGCGGCGCGGACATGTCGGACCGCACCGCCCGCCAGGCCGGCTCGCTGCAGGAAGCGGCGGCCAACCTGACGCAGCTGGCGCATACGGTGCAGCTGACCGCCGGCAATGCCGACCAGGCCAGCCGGCAGGCGCAAGGCGCCACGCAACTGGCGCAGCGCGGCGGACAGGCCGTCGAGGAAGTGGTGCAAAGCATGCGCGGCATCGCCGACAGCGCGCGCCGGATCGGCGAGATCGTGGGGGTGGTCGATAGCATCGCCTTCCAGACCAATATCCTGGCGCTCAACGCCGCGGTGGAGGCGGCTCGCGCGGGCGAGCAGGGCAAGGGCTTCGCGGTGGTGGCGGGCGAGGTGCGCTCGCTGGCCCAGCGCAGCGCGCAGGCGGCCAGGGAAATCAAGGGCCTGATCGAGGACTCCGCCTCGCGGGTGGAGGCCGGGGTGCGCCAGGTGGGCTTGGCGGGCGACACCATGCGCGACATGGTCGTGTCGGTGGACCGGGTCACGCAGATCGTGGCCGATATCTCCAACGCCACCGCAGAACAGGCCGCAGGCATCGCATCGGTGAACGACGCGGTGGCCGACATCGAGCGTTCCACCCAGGAAAATGCCGCCATGGTGGAGCAGACCGCCGCGGCGGCCGCGGCCCTGGAAGCCCAGGCGCAGGGCCTGCGCAGGGCCGTCGCGGTGTTCCGGATCGCCGCGCCGGGCGGCGCGGAGCAGGCCTCAGCCGTCGAGCTGCGGCAAAGGGGCGCCGGCGTAGCGCTCGGTCACCAGCGACAGGTTCCCATGCTTGACCTTGTGCTTGACGTGGGCGGCGGCCGAGGCGATGTCCTCCGGGCGGATGCGCTCGCATAGTGAGGGCGTGACGGTGAGGGCGCCCACCCCCAGCGTCACGAACGGGAAGAAGCGCGGCACGCCGTAGCGGTCCTCGGCTTCGATGCCGCCGTTGCGGCGGCCTTCGTCGTCATACAGGTCGATGGCGCGCTCGTTGAACTCCGCGATGATGCGGCGGGCGCGGTCCATCCAGTCTGAACTGCGCATCAGCACGACGAAATCGTCTCCGCCCACGTGGCCCACGAAATCGCGCTGCGGATCGCAGTGGCGCTTGATGACCTCGGCGGTCAGCATGATCATGTCGTCGCCGCGCCAGTAGCCATAGACGTCGTTGAACGGCTTGAAATTGTTCAGGTCGCCATAGCAGATCGTGAAATCGTCCGCGTCCTCCAGCAGGGTGGCGATATGCCGGCTGATGGGGATATTGCCGGGCAGCGAGGTCAGCGGGTTGGCGTAACGCGCGGCTTCGATGCGCATTTCCGTCACGGAGCGCACCAACGTCTCGCCGGTGGCCAGGCCGTCGTAGCGGCCCTCGCGGGTGATGATCAGCCCGTCCATCAGGTAGCGCTGGTCCTCGGAAATCAGCACGTGGCTCAGTTGGTCGATGGACACGTTCAAGTCCACCAGCACCGGCTCCGCGTTCATGAAGGTCGAGCAGGCGTCGCGGCCGAACAGCTCGCGGGTATAGCGCTGCGCGTAATGCTCCAGGAAGTCGCGCCGGTTGATGATGCCGACCGGGCGGTTGTCGGCATCCACCACCGCCACCGCGTGCATGCCCTTGTGCTCGATGAAGAGCCGGTGCACGTCATCGTTGGTGTGTTCGGGCAGCAGGGCGGCCGGCGCCTCGACGCGGAGGCTGGCGGCGGTGCCGCCGACGGCGCGTTGCGGCGTAGCCGCGGGCGTGCGCACGCGCAGCGAATCGCGCAGGGGCGGGGCCAGCTCGGTCAGCAGCATTTCGTCCGGCCGGCCCAGGAACCAGCCCTGGGCGTAGCGGATGTCCAGCTCGCGCACCACGGCCAGGTCTTCGGCGGTTTCGATGCCCTCGGCCACGATGGCGGTGCCCAGGTGCTGCGCCACCTTCAGGATGGCGCGCACCATGTTCTGCTTGCGTGCGTCCTGGCCGATGCCGTCGAAGAAATAGCGGTCGATCTTGACCAGGTCCGGCTGCATCTCGGACCACAGCTGAAGATTGGAATTCCCCACGCCGTAGTCGTCCAGCGCGACGCGCATGCCGTGCTCGCGCAGGCAGGCGAATGCGCTGGCGACTTCCTCCATGTGGTCGGACAGCGGGTCCTGCTCGGTCAATTCGACAATGATGCTGGACGGCGCGAGCGCGCAATCCTTCAGCAGGCGCTGGGGCATTTCGTCGCCCCACAGCGTCCAGTAATGGATCAGGGCCGAGCCCGACAGGTTCAGGAACAGCATGCCGGAGGCGTCGTGCCGCTGGAAGCCCTGGGCGCCGGCGCGGAAGCTGGCCAACTCGAGCTGCGGGTGCAGCCCCTGGCGCCGGGCTTCGGCGAACAGCGCGTCGGGGAAGTGCAGGGCGGTATCGGCCGGCCCGCGGATCAGGCTTTCGTGGCCATAGACCCGGCTGTGGGACAGGTCAACGACCGGCTGGAAACGCGGGCGCAGCAGCCGTTTGCGCAGTATGCCGGCGAGGTTCACGTGCGCGGACGCGCTGTCCGGGTTGGAGGAGGACGCGCGGGCCGCGGCCTGCCTGGGCAAAGCGTGAATAGGGTCCATCGCCGGTGCGTTCAGATACGATCAGTGACAAGTTGGCCATATTGACAACAAAATATGTCTGCGTTGTTGCGCCGACGACTGGCGCGCAATCTTCAGCCGTCGCCTTGGGCCTGTCAACAACGAATTGGTTTTGCCCTTCCGGCCGGCAGGGATATTGGGCGGATCGGCGGCGCGAGAGGGCCGCCGCCTATACAATTTGCCCCATGACTTCCCCCAAGATTCCCGATTCCCTGCGCCGCGTCGTGCTGGCGTCCAACAACGCCGGCAAGCTGCGCGAATTCTCGGCCCTGTTCGCGCCCCTGGGCATAGAGCTGGTCCCCCAGGGCGAGCTCGGCGTGCCGGAAGCCGAAGAGCCGCACGTTACATTCGTTGAGAATGCGCTGGCCAAGGCCCGCCATGCCAGCCGCCTGACCGGGCTGCCGGCCCTGGCGGATGATTCGGGCCTGTGCGTGGCCGCGCTGGAGGGCGCGCCGGGCGTGTATTCGGCGCGCTATGCCCAGATGCACGGCGGCGAAAAGTCCGACCAGGCCAACAATGCGCTACTGGTGAGCAAGCTGGCCGGCATCGGCGACCGCAGCGCCTGGTATGTTGCAGTGCTGGCCCTGGTGCGCTCGGAAAACGACCCGCGGCCGCTCATCGGCGAAGGCCTGTGGCATGGCGAGATCATCGACCAGCCCGAAGGCGCCAACGGCTTCGGCTACGATCCGCACTTCTACCTGCCCGACCTGGCCTTGACCGCCGCCAGCCTCGATCCCGAGGAAAAGAACCAGGTCAGCCACCGCGCCCGCGCGCTGCGCGAACTGCTGGGCAAGCTGAACCAGGCTTGAGGAGGGCGCCGCGCGGCGCCGGGTCCAGGAATTACGCATGTCCATCATCATTCCCATCCGCAACGACATGGGTGCGCCATCTTCGCGTCCGAAGGCGCCGGCCGGCGCGGCGCTGACCAGCCTGCCGCCGTTGTCGGTCTATGTGCACGTGCCCTGGTGCGTGCGCAAGTGCCCGTATTGCGATTTCAATTCACACGCCGCGCCCGGGGGCGAGATTCCCGAGCGCGCCTACCTGGACGCCCTGCGCAGCGATCTGGAGCAGGCGCTGCCTTCCATCTGGGGGAGGCAAGTGGTGTCGGTGTTCATCGGCGGCGGCACGCCCAGCCTGCTGTCTTCGGCCGGGCTCGACGAATTGCTGGCCATGCTGCGCGCCTACCTGAACCTCTGGCCCGACGCCGAGATCACCATGGAGGCCAACCCGGGCACTGCCGAGGCCGGCCGTTTCCGGGACTACGCCGCCAGCGGGGTGACCCGGTTCTCGCTGGGCATCCAGAGCTTCGACGACGCCCAGCTGAAGAAGCTGGGGCGCATCCATGACGCCGCCCAGGCCAGAGCGGCCATCGAGATGGCGCAGCGCGCCGTGCCGCGCGTGAACCTGGACATGATGTTCGCCTTGCCCGGGCAGACGCTGGACGCCTGTCTGGCCGACCTGCGGCAGGCCGTGGCCTTCGGCACGGAGCATCTTTCGCTCTATCACCTGACCATGGAGCCGAACACGGTCTTTGCGAAGTTCCCGCCGGAGGACCTGCCGGACGACGACACGAGCGCGGCAATGCAGGACGCGGTCGAGGCGGAACTGGCCGCGGCCGGACTGGGCCGCTACGAGGTGTCCGCCTACGCCAGGCCGGGCGCGCGCTGCCGGCACAACCTGAATTATTGGGAGTTCGGCGATTATCTGGGCATCGGGCCGGGCGCCCACGGCAAGCTGTCTTTCCACGACAGGATCGTGCGCGAGGCCCGGCTGCGCGGCCCGGAATCCTGGATGCAGGCCGCGATGGCGCGCGACGGCAGCCATATCGCGGAAAGCCGGCAGGTCGGCCCGGGCGAGCTGCCGTTCGAGTTCATGCTGAACGCGCTGCGCCTTAAGGAAGGCGTGGCTTCGTCGGCATTCGGCGAACGCACCGGTTTGTCGCTCGCCGTTATCGCGCACCAATTGGAGGCAGCCTCGAAACGGGGCCTGCTGGACGCCGATCCCACCCGCTTGCGGGCGACACCCCTGGGCTGGCGATTCCTCAATGACCTGCAGGAAATGTTCCTGTAGCGGTATTGCACCAGCATGGGGCATGCGTGCCCCATGCTTTGCACCATAATGGTGCTACATTTCCTCCTGACCCTGATGCCGTCCCCCGGGAATCCCAGGGGCAAAACCTGGCACGCATATTGCTTCCCTGATTTATGCCAGTCGACGGGCAAGGCCCTCGACCTTTTTATCTAATGGAGATGACATGGCAAGCCCGAAAGACGTCCTGAAACAGATGGCCGACAACGAAGTGAAATTCGTGGATTTCCGCTTTACCGATACGGTTGGCCGCGAGCACCACGTTTCCGTGCCCACCAGCGCTATCGATGAAGACAAGCTGGAAAGCGGTCAGGCTTTCGACGGTTCCTCGATCCCGGGCTGGAAGGGCATCGAAGCGTCCGACATGCTGCTCATCCCCGACCTGTCGACGGCCAACATGGATCCGTTCCGCGAAGAGCCGACCCTGATCCTGTCGTGCGACGTGGTCGAACCCTCGGACCTGAAGGGCTATGACCGCGACCCGCGCTCGCTGGCCAAGCGCGCCGAAGCCTACCTGAAGTCCTCCGGCCTGGGCGACACCGCCTACTTCGGTCCGGAACCCGAATTCTTCGTGTTCGACGGCGTGACCTGGAACACCGACATGTCGGGCACCTTCGTCAAGATCAAGTCGGAAGAGGCCTCCTGGTCCACCGGCCTGGATTTCGAGGGCGGCAACACCGGCCATCGTCCCGCCGTGAAGGGCGGCTACTTCCCCGTGCCTCCGGTCGACTCCTTCCAGGACATGCGTTCGGAAATGTGCCTGCTGATGGAGCAGATGGGCGTGCCGGTCGAAGTGCACCACCATGAAGTGGCCGGCGCCGGCCAGCTCGAGATCGGCACCAAGTTCAGCACGCTGGTGCAGCGCGCCGACTGGACGCAGATCACCAAGTACATCATTCACAACGTGGCCCACGCCTACGGCAAGACCGCCACGTTCATGCCCAAGCCCATCGTCGGCGACAACGGTTCCGGCATGCACGTGCACCAGTCGATCTGGAAGGACGGCCAGAACCTGTTCGCGGGCAACGGCTACGCCGGCCTGTCGGAATTCGCGCTGTACTACATCGGCGGCATCATCAAGCACGCCCGCGCGCTGAATGCCATCACCAACCCCGGCACCAACTCGTACAAGCGCCTGGTCCCGCACTACGAAGCCCCGGTCAAGCTGGCCTATTCGGCCCGCAACCGCTCGGCTTCGATCCGCATCCCCTACGTCGGCAACCCGAAGGGCCGCCGCGTCGAAGCGCGCTTCCCGGATCCCCTGGCCAACCCGTACCTGGCTTTCTCGGCGCTGATGATGGCCGGCCTGGACGGCGTGCAGAACAAGATCCACCCGGGCGATCCGGCCGACAAGAACCTGTACGACCTGCCGCCGGAAGAAGACGCGAAGATCCCGACCGTGTGCTCGTCGCTCGAGCAGGCGCTGGAAGCCCTGGACAACGACCGCGAGTTCCTGACCCGCGGCGGCGTGTTCAGCAACGACATGCTTTCGGCCTATATCGACCTGAAGATGGGCGATGTGAACCGCCTGCGCATGACGACCCACCCGGTCGAATTCGACATGTACTACAGCCTCTGATGCATTGAGGCTGTGCCTGGGGGCGGCGCGATGATGTAGGCAGAAACCAGGGCCCGCATCGCGCGCACTTCCAGGACGCGGTTCGACGGACGGTCCGCCTGGCTCAGGCCGGGCGGGCGCCCGCGCCGTCGCGTTCCGCTTTCCCCTCACATTCGGGTATGTTGAAAAATGAATGTAGAAGCTCTCGATCTGCTAGCCACGTCCGTTTTCCTGGTCAACGAACGCGGTCATATCGAATACGCCAACGCCGCCGCCGAGGATCTGTTCGGCCGCTCGCGCAAGCAACTGGGCGGGCACTCCGCCGCCACGCTGTTCGACAGTCCGGAAAACATCCAATCCTCCATCGACCGCGCCGCCGCCGGGCGCTACGCGGACGTGAGGCAGCTCGCCTCCTTGCGCCGCGCAGCCGAGTCCGTGGAGGTGTCGGTGACGACGATAGGGCTGACGGGCCAGCGCTGGCCGGTGCTGATCGAAACGCGCGAGATCGAGCAGCGCGTGCTGGCCGACCGCAATCATCGGCTGGTCGACGAGATCGAGGCGCATCGCGAACTGCTGCGCAACCTGGCGCATGAAGTCAAGAATCCCCTGGGCGGCTTGCGCGGCGCCGCGCAATTGCTGGAGGCCGAGCTGCCAAGCGCGGCCCTGGCCGAGTACACCCAGGTCATCATTTCCGAAGCCGACCGCCTGCAGGCGCTGGTGGACCGCCTGAGCGGCCCGCAGCGCGTGCCGCTGAACGCGCGGCCGGTGAACATCCACGAGATCTGCGAACGCGTTTGCGCGCTGATCCAGGCCGAGTTCCGCAACGACGTCACGCTGCTGCGCGACTACGATGCGTCGATGCCCGACCTGAAGGGCGATGCCGCCCGCCTGATGCAGGCCGTCCTGAACGTGGCGCGCAACGCCGCCCAGGAACTGGTCGCGCGGCCCCAGGGGCCGCAAACCGAACCCGGTGTCGTCACCCTGCGCACGCGCGTGGCGCGGCAGGTCATGCTGGCGCACAAGCAGCATCGCCTGGCGCTGGTGCTGTCCATCATCGACAACGGCCCCGGCGTGCCGGACCATATCCGCGACCGCATCTTCCATCCGCTGGTCACGGCCCGTGCCGGCGGAACCGGGCTGGGCCTGAGCCTGGCCCAGGACTTCGTGCAGCAGCACGGCGGCATCATCGAATTCGAATCCCGGCCAGGGCGCACCGAGTTTCGCCTGGTCCTTCCGATGGAGCCTGCACACTGATGAAACCCGTATGGATCGTCGATGATGACCAGGCTATCCGCTGGGTCCTGGAAAAGGCGCTGGCCCGCGCCGGCATTCCCACGCGCAGCTTTTCCCAGGCGGCCGATGTGCTGGAGGCGCTATCGCGCGAAACCCCGGTCGCCCTGGTGTCCGATATCCGCATGCCTGGCGGCAACGGCCTGGAGCTGCTGCGGCAGTTGAAGGAGCGCCATGCCGGCCTGCCGGTGATCGTGATGACCGCGTTCGCGGACCTGGACAGCACGGTGTCCGCCTTCCAGGGCGGAGCCTTCGATTACCTGGCCAAGCCGTTCGACGTGAACGAGGCGGTTGCGCTGATCCAGCGCGCCGTGCAGGAGTCCACGCAGCCCGAAAGCCCTGAAGGGCAGGGCGAATCCGCGCAGAACAACGAGCGTTGGATGATGACGCAGTCGTCGTCCACCGCCATGCAGGAAGTCTTCCGCGCCATCGGCCGGCTTGCGCAGTCCAAGGTCACGGTGCTGATCACGGGCGAGTCCGGCACCGGCAAGGAACTGGTGGCGCGCGCCTTGCACGGGCACGGTGTGCGCGCGGGCGGCCCGTTCGTGGCGTTGAACGCCGCGGCCATCCCGCGCGATCTGCTCGAAGCCGAACTGTTCGGCCACGAGCGCGGCGCCTTCACGGGGGCCAACAACCTGCGCCGCGGCCGCTTCGAAGAGGCGCACGGCGGGACGCTGTTCCTGGACGAGATCGGCGATATGCCGATCGAATTGCAGACGCGCCTGCTGCGCGTGCTGGCGGAAGGCAGCTTCTATCGCGTCGGCGGCGCCCAGCCCGTGCGGGTGGACGTGCGCATCGTGGCGGCCACGCACCAGCCGCTGGAGCAGCGCGTCGAACAGGGCCTGTTCCGGGAAGACCTTTTCCACCGCCTGAACGTGATCCGGCTGCGCCTGCCGCCGCTGCGCGAACGCGTGGAGGACATCCCGGCGCTGGCCGGCCACTTTCTCAGCGCCAGCGCGCGCGCCCTGGGCGTGCCGGTCAAGCGTCTGACGCCCGAAGCGCTGGCGGTGCTGACCAAGTTCGATTTCCCGGGCAACGTGCGCCAGCTGGAGAACTTCTGCCATTGGCTGACCGTGATGGCGCCGGGGCAGACGGTCGAGCCCGCGGACCTGCCGCCGGAGATCCGCGCCATGGAGCACCAGCCGCACGCGAGCCCTGGCTCGCGTCCGGTTGCGCCGGCGGCCGGCGCCGGAACCGTGCTGAGGGCGCCCGAGCCCGTGGACGAGGACTCGCCGCGCAACTGGCAGGATTCCCTGCTACGCGATGCGCAGTACCGGCTGGAGCGGGGCGAGCCCGCGGTCATGGCCACGCTCACGCGGCAGTTCGAAAAGATCCTGCTGCAAAGCGCGCTGGACGCCAGCCGGGGGCGGCGCGTGGAAGCGGCCAGCCGGCTGGGGATCGGGCGGAACACGATTACCCGGAAGTTGCGGGAATTAGGGATCGAGGACGAGTGATCCTCTAGGTGCCTCTTTCTTGAGCATCATTGTTCTTCGGGCGGCGTCCAGTTTTGGACGCCGCCCGTTCTTTTGACGCCGTCCGCGCCGGGGCCCTGAGGCGCGCGGGTCAACGATTGCGCACACGAACCGGGATGTGAAGCGCCGTGACATCGGGGCGTCCCCGATGGCAACGAAGCCTTCACTGCGGCCCTTTCGCCTCCTTCTTTGCCTCCTTCTCCTTTTTTGCGCCATCGTGATGGGACTTGATGGCGAGAAACATGCACGTGCCCAACACGAGGAGCTTGAACGCACCGAAGACTGCAGGAACCCAATAATCCATCATTTCCTCAAAACGCTGCTTCAGCAGCTTCATTTACTACTGGCGGGCCAGGCAAAGACCGCTCCGGGGTTGAAAGCACGGACGCTCCGCATCCAGACAAGCTCGGCGCGGCCAGCGCTGTCAGCAGGTGCCGCGCAGGCACAACCCGGGCAGAGCGAGCGTTATACTCCCTACGAATTTCCAAATTTTACCGCTAAAATCCATACAAGAAGTTGAATTGTATGGTTTGTGTTTTGTACTTGCGTCAGCGGCATGGAACCCATACATAAAGATAAGACATGTCTCTCTCTCGTCGCCTGAAAAAAGCAAACATGTCTTGGGTGCGCCCCCTTACCGCGGGCTCGGGCTCTCGGTACCAGCAAATCGCCGCGCAAATCGTTACCGCGGTGGAGGACGGTGTGCTTCGGCCTGGGGACCGGCTGCCCCCGCAGCGCGAACTAGCCCAGACATTGGGAGTCGACCTCACGACCGTCACTCGCGCTTACACGGAAGTGCGCCAGAAAGGGATTTTGGAAGCCCAGGGGGCAGGCGGGACCTATGTGGCTTATTCCGGGGCGGAAGCAGGAGGGACGATCGACTTGGGAATGAACATCCCTCCGTTGCTTGGCTGTGCGGAGTTTTCGCGCATGCTTGCACAAGGAAGTGGCGCAACGCAGGTAGCGGCAAGCTCGATGGATCTGATGAGCTATCACGTGGGTGCAGGGGCCAATCGGCATCGTGCGGCAGCGGCGAAATGGCTGCAGCCCATGATAGGCAGCACGGACATCGAGCGGATCGTGGTTTGCCCTGGCGCTCAAACCGCTATCGCGGCACTGCTTCTGGCCAGAAGCCAGACCGGAGATGCCATTGCTTGCGATGAGTTGACTTACCCAGGCTTCCTGGCCGCAGCGCGCTTGCTCCAGCGCTTGGCCGTAGGGGTGAAGTCGGATGAATTCGGAATGGATCCTGCCGACCTCGAGCGAGTGTGCGAACAGCATCGTCCCGCAGTGCTGTACTTGAATCCGACGATCCAGAACCCAACTGCGCTGACTCTCTCCACCGAGCGACGCACGGAGCTGTTGCGCATTGCAGAGAAATACGCGCTGCCAGTCATTGAAGACGATCCTTACTGGCTGTTGGCCGAGCGTCCGCCGAGCACAATGTTTTCGTTGGCCGCCAACACGTCTTCGACTCCGGTCTACTACGTCTCGACGTTGTCCAAATGCATAGCGCCAGGCCTGCGCACAGCTTACTTGGTCGTGCCTTCCGGCGAGCCCTTAAGTCCGGTTCTCGATGCGCTGCGTTCGCTGGCTTTGATGCCCGCTCCCTGGATGACTGAAATGGCGTCGACCTGGATAGAGTCGGGCGCTGCCATTCAATGGCTCGCGCAGATCAAGAGTGAGCTGCGGCATCGGCAGACGATCGCAGCATCGATCCTCCCGGGGAATATTCAGGCAGACCCGAACGGGCTTCACCTCTGGCTCCAGTTGCCGCGTCATATCGACTTCTACCGGCTTGCACAAACGGCGCTGCAACAAGGTGTGAGCGTCACGGATTCGGAGTCATTTTCCACGGGGCCCTACAGCCCCGTAGCGCTTCGCGTGTCATTGGGCGGAGCCATAGACCGAAATCGCCTGACGCACGGCCTGACCCGATTGGCGGAGTTGCTCCAGGACGATCTTGCCAGGCGGGTTTCAAACGTTGTTTGATTCGCCGAGGCGTTCAGTCTCACCGCTGGGCTTCGTTCGAAAACCGGACGTGGTTTCGCAACTTCACGCGTTGCCGAGCGCCTGGCGGGCCTAGCCCAGGCCGAGCAGGCTTTCGCAGAGGCGCGGCGATTTCAGCTTTTGCAGCCACCATTTCAAGGCCTCGCCCGGCGGCTCCGCGCGCCAGGCGTAGGCGACGTGTTCCGTCAGGGACATGCCTTCGTCGGTTTCGCATACGGTCAGCAGGCCCTGTGCCAGATAGGGCGCGGCCAGCGTCAGCGGCAGGTAGCCGCAACCCAGTCCGCGGACTTGGGCATCGATCTTGGCCTGCATGGTCGGCATGACCAGCGTGGGTTGCTCCGCCAGGATGCCGCGTGTCTGCGGCGCGAGATTGCGCGACGTGTCGGCCACCACCACCGCGCAATAGCGGGTGATGTCGGCCCGGCTGAGCGGCTGCGGCAGGGACGCAAGCGGATGATGGGCGGCCACGCAGAACGCGAATTGCGACTGCCCGATGGCTTGCGAGCGGTAGGGGCCCGTCGGTTCGCCGGCCGCCCCGGCGCCTATCACGAGGTCTGCGCGCCCCGAGGTCAGCGCGTCCCAGTTGCCGCTCAGCACCTCGCTGGAAAAGCGCAGCGTGGTGGCGCTGCCCAGCGCCTGGAACTCTTCGATGAGGTCGTAGAGCGGGCGCCAGGGCAGCACCGCGCTGACGGCGATGCGCAGCTCCACCTCCCAGCCCGTGGCGATGCGTTTGACGCGGCAGGCCAGGTCGTCGAGCGATTGCAAGACGTGGCGGCCGTCGCGCAGCAGCGTTTCGCCGGCAGGGGTCAGCAGCGCGCGGTGGCCGGAGCGGTCGAACAGCAGGACGTCCAGGCCGTCTTCGAGCTTGCGGATGGAATAGGTGACGGCCGAGGGCACCTTGCCCAGTTCGCGGGCGGCCTTGGCGAAGCTGCCGTGGCGCGCGATGGCGTCAACGAGTATGAGCAGTTCTGGGGTGATGGGCTGCATCGGGGAATGGGCGTTCAAATAATTTGAATGGTTCCGTCAAACTATAGCGCCAAACAGCGGGCCGGGCACGCGCACAATATCACTCATGCCGGTGGTGCGGCGAGTTGCCTCAGGAAGCAGGCGACGTTCAGGTCCAAGCCACCATTCACATTATTGAAACAGGAGTCCGCAATGCTTACGATTCGCCGCGCTGCCGAACGGGGTCACGCCAACCATGGCTGGCTCGATTCGTTTCACACTTTCTCTTTCGCCAACTACTACGACCCGGCCCACATGGGTTTCGGCGCGCTGCGCGTGATCAATGACGACCGCATCGCCGCCGGCCGCGGCTTCGGGACACACGGCCACCGCGACATGGAGATCATCACCTATGTGCTGGACGGCGCGATCGCCCACAAGGACAGCATGGGCAGCGGCTCGACCATTCAGCCCGGCAACGTGCAGCGGATGAGCGCCGGACGGGGTGTGATGCACTCGGAGTTCAATCCGTCGCCCGATACCGAAACGCACATGCTGCAGATCTGGATCGAGCCCGACGTTGCCGGCATCGCGCCGGAGTATGAAGAGCGCGCGTTCAGCGATGCGCAAAAGCGCGGCCGGCTGCAAGCCCTGGTGTCGGCCGATGGGGTCGATGGCTCGATGAAGATCCATCAGGACGCGCGCCTGTACGCCGGCCTGTTCGATGGGGCGGAGTCCGCCTCCCTGGACCTGGCCGCTGGCCGCCGCGCCTGGGTGCACGTGGCCCGGGGCAGCGTGGTCGTGAACGGCGCCGAGCTCTCGGCCGGCGATGCGGCCGCGGTCACGGGCGAAAGCCGTGTCGAAGTGTCGGGCGGCAAGAACGCCGAAGTGCTGGTGTTCGACCTTGCGTGACGCGCTTGCCGGGCGGATTTTTCCGCCCGGCGCACTTTAAGATGGTTCTTGGCCCTTACATCCGGAGAATTCCACCATGTCCACCCTATCCGAAGCAGGCGAAAGCCAGATCGAAACCGTCGTGGTCCCGCGCACGAGCGACCTGGGCGGCTTTTCCGTCCGGCGGGCCATCCCGTCGGCGCAGCGCCGCACGGTCGGTCCTTTCGTCTTTCTCGACCACATGGGCCCCGTCGAGTTCGCCCCGGGCTCCGGCATAGACGTGCGCCCGCATCCCCACATCGGCCTGTCCACGGTGACCTATCTGTACGAAGGGTCGATGGTGCACCGCGATGGCGCGGGACATACGCAGACCATTCTGCCCGGCGAGGTCAACTGGATGACGGCGGGCCGCGGCATCGTGCATTCCGAGCGTTCTTCGCCGGAAAGCCGCCAGGCCGCGCAGCGGCTCTGTGGCCTGCAGATCTGGGTCGGCCTGCCCAAGACCCACGAGGAAACCGATCCGGGCTTCACGCACTACGGGCTGGACGCGCAGCCGGTCATCGAAGGCGAGGGCGTGCGCGCCCAGGTCGTCGCGGGCTCGCTCTTCGGCAAGACTTCCGGCGTGAAGACGCTGTCGCCGCTGTTCTACGGCGACATGCAATTGCAGGCGGGCGCCACCATGGTCCTGCCGGCCGAGCACGAAGAGCGCGCGGCCTATCTGGCGCAAGGCAGCGTCGAGATCGATGGGCAGGAGTTCGAAAGCGGCCGCTTGGTGGTGTTCGCCCCGGGCCGCCCCGTGCAGATCCGGGCCAAGACCGCCGCGCGCTTCGCGGTGCTGGGCGGCGAGCCCCTGGACGGTCCGCGCTTCATCTGGTGGAACTTCGTATCCAGCAGCAAGGACCGGATCGAACAGGCCAAGCAGGATTGGCAGCGCAGCCGTTTCGACCAGGTCGTGCCCGGCGACGAGACCGAGTACATCCCCTTGCCCGAGCCGCGCGCCTGAGCCTGGCAGACCGCCGCGCACGCCTGGCGCGGCGGTATGATGCGCCTCCCGACCCCAACAACAAACCGGGATGGAGACACTATGCAACGCTACACCCTCAACGCGCTGCGCGGCCTGGCCGCGCTGGCGCTGATCCAGGGCGCCTCTTCGGCGCTCGCCGCCGGTTATCCGGCCAAGCCCATCACCTTCATCGTTCCCTATACGGCGGGCGGCACCACCGACTTGGTGGCGCGCACTGCGGGGCAGAAAGTGGCCGAAAAGCTGGGCCAGCCCGTCATCGTGGAAAACCGTCCCGGCGCGGGCGGCAATATCGGCATGGACGCGGTGGCGAAGGCCGCTCCGGACGGCTACACGATCGGCTTTGGCGCGATCTCCACCAACGCGCTGAATCCGTTCGTCTATCCGTCCATGCCTTTCGATCCCACCAAGGATTTCACGGGCGTCAGCATGCTGGGCGCATCCACCGTGGTGCTGGAGACCGGTCCGGCCCTGAAGGTAGGCAGCGTGAAGGACCTGGTCGCATACGCCAAACAGCATCCGGGCACGTCCTTCGGCACGCCGGGCACGGGCACGTCCATGCACCTGGCGGGGGTGATGTTCGACCAGTTGACCGGCGCGGGCATGCAGCACATTCCGTACAAGGGCAGCGCGCAGGCGCTGAACGATCTGCTGGGCGGGCATTTGCCCGTGATGTTCGACAATCTGCCGGCGTCGCTGCCGCACATCAAGGCGGGCAAGGTGCACGCACTGGCGGTCACCGGCAGCAAGCGCGCGCCGGCGTTGCCGGACGTTCCCACGCTGGCCGAGCTGGGCTTTGAGGCGGCGGTGGTGGATCCCTGGTTCGCGGTCTACGGCCCGGCGAAGATGCCGCCCGAGGCGACCAAGGCGCTAAGCGAGGCCTTCCAATGGGCCTTGGGCCTGCCGGAAGTGAAGAGCAAGCTGGAGCAGGCGGGCTTCATGCCCTACGGGTCCACTCCCCAGGAAGTGGAGCGCCTGACCAAGAGCCAGCATGAGGCCTTCAAGGCGCTGTCGCAGAAGGTGAAGTTGGCTGTGGATTGAGGGGGGGCAGATACCAGGGCGGGGGTGGCTTATGTTGTTTGGTGTCAGACACCCGTGGAGCGTTGGCGTAAGGCGCTGAGCGTCTCGTAGGGGTGTCTGACACCTTGAGAAGCCGTACCAGGCGTCTGGCACCTGAGAAGCCGTACCAGGCGTCTGGCACCTGAGAAGACCTGCCAGGTGTCTGGCACCTGAGAAGCCCTGCCAGGTGTCAGACACCCCTACGAGACAACCTTCAATCTGAACCGCCGCCACCCGGGTGTCTGACACCCACCGCCAGCACAAAACCTACCTCCCCCGGGCATAAGCCTGCTCACGCCGCTCCTCCAGCGCCTCTCTCCGGATAAAGTCGCGCACGAAGGCATTCGCCGGATGATGGTGCAGGTTATAGGGGGTGTCCCATTGCGCGATGCTTCCCTTGGACATGATGCCGATACGGTCGGCGATGGCGAAGGCTTCGGCCTGGTTGTGCGTGACCAGGATGGCGGTGTGCCCTGTCGTCTTGAGGATGTCGCGGACTTCAAAGGCCAGGCGTTCGCGCGTATCCACGTCCAGGTTGGAGAACGGCTCGTCCAGCAGCAGCAGGTCGGGCGAGGGCGCCAGCGCGCGTGCGAGCGCGACGCGCTGTTGCTGGCCGCCGGAGATCTCGTGCGGATAGCTGTTTGCGGCATGCGCCAGCCCCACCAGCTCCAGCATTTCCTCGACGCGGCGGGCGCGGTCGGCCCGCGTCATCTTGCGCAGCCCGAACGCCACGTTCAACGCGACAGTCAGGTGCGGGAATAGCGCGTAGTCCTGGAACATCATGCCGACGCGGCGCAGTTCCGGCGCCACTTGCACGGTGGGCGAGGAAATGACAGTGCCGTCCAGCAGGATGCGTCCCGCGCGCACCGGTTCGAAGCCGGCGATGGCGCGCAGCACGGTGGTCTTGCCGCAGCCGGATTCCCCCAGCAGGCAGCCGATATGCCCCACGGGCAAACCCAGCGTCAGGTCCTGCACCACGGGCTTCGGGCCAGCGGGAGTGTCGTAGGCCAGGGAAAGGTGATCGAGTTCTAACAGATCGGGCACGATGATCAATGTCCCATTTTCAGATTGGTCCGCGCCAGCAGGATGACGGGCAGCAGGCCCGCCAGCACGATGGCCAGCGCCGCCACGGCGCCTTCTTCGTATGTGCCGCGGGCGGCTTCCGCGTACAGCCAGGTGGCAAGGGTGTCGAAATTCATGGGCCGCAGCAGCAGCGTGGCGGGCAGTTCCTTCATGGCGTCCACGAACACCAGCAGCGCGCTGGCCGCGAGGGCGGGGCGCAGCAGCGGCAGGTGCACGCGGCGCAGCGTGCCCGCCGAGCTTTCGCCCAGCAGGCGCGACGCCTGTTCCAGCGATGGCGGTATGCGGGCCAGGCCGGCTTCCAGCGCGCCGGTGGAGATCGCGAGGAAGCGGATGGCGTAGGCGCAGACCAGCGCGCCCATCGAGCCCATCAGGAACAGGCCCGTGCCGCCGAACACCTTGGCGACAGCCGCGTCGATCCAGACGAAAGGCGTCAGCAGGCCGATGGCCAGCACGGTTCCCGGCACCGCATAGCCCAGGCTGGCGATGCGGGCGCAGGCGCGTCCGGGATTGAAGCCGGCGCTTTCGCGCAGCGTGCGCCCGGCCCAGGCCACGATCAGCCCGCACAGCAGGGTGACCACCGTGGCGCTGAAGGCCACGATCAGCGTATTGCTCAGGCCGTTGATCAATTGGTCGGACACGCCGCCGACCAGATGCAGGCGCTTGTAGGTTTCCACGACGAGATACAGCGCGGGGGCGGCGAAGCCCACTAGCACCGGGATCCATCCCAGCACCGCCGCGGCGGCGGCCGCAGGGCCATGCAGGCGGCGCGCCTGCATGGGGCGCATGCGCTGCGTGTTGGCATAGCGCTGGCGCTTGCGTCCGTGGCGTTCGAGCAGGATCAGCCCGATCACGATCGCCAGCATGGTGAGCGCGATCTGGGCGGCGCCCGCCAGGTCAGACCGCGTGACCCAGGTGGTGTAGACCGAGACGGTCAGCGTCTGCACGCCCAGGAATTCGGAAGCGCCGATGTCGTTCAGGGTTTCCAGCAACGCCAGGCTGACGCCGACCACGATGGCGGGCCGGGCCAGGGGCAGGGCGACGCGGAAGAAGACCGCCACGCGGCCGGCCCCCAGCGTGCGGGCGGCCTCGAGCAGGCTGGCGGCCTGCGTCATGAACATGACGCGGGTGCTGAGGTATACATAGGGATACAGCACGAAGCCCAGCACGAAGATCGCGCCATGGATCGAACGCAGGTCGGGCAGGCGGAACTGGCGCGGGCTGTCGTAGCCCAGCAGCGCGCGGATGGCGGTCTGTATCGGGCCGATGGGATGGAGCAGGTCCAGGTAGGCGAAGGCGATGATGTAGGTGGGCACCGCCAGGGGCAGCAGCAGCGCCCAGGTCAGGACGCGGCGGGTAGGGAAGTCGTAGGCGGTCACGAGCCATGCCGCGCCCGTGCCCAGCAGCGTGACCAGCACCCCGACGCCGGCCAGCAGCATGGCGGTATTCGCCAGCGCCTGGGGCAGGACGTAGCTGGCAAGATGCTGCCAGTGGGCGAGTTCGCCGCCCAGCGCCCACCAGCCCAGCGTCAGGACGGGCGCCAATACGGCCAGCGCGATCAGGGCGGCGCCGGCCAGCCAGCCGGCCCCGCGTTCAGTCCAGCGCAGACGCAGCGGCCGGGGCAAGGAATCTGTGTGCATGCTTCAAAGTCGATTGCATCAATGGCAAGGCCTGCTTCCCCGGAAAGCAGGAAGCAGGCCCTGCGCGCGGATCTCAAGATCATCCGCGCGTTTGTCACTGCCGCATGGCGTGACCGCGCCGCAATGCGCCGCGGCCCATGGGCTTATCAGTTGTCGAAACCGACCTTGTCCACCAGTTCGCTGGCCTGCTTGCGGTGCTTGGCGATCTCGGTCAGGGGCAGCGGGTCCACCTTCAGTTCGCCGAAGCTGGCGATCACGGGGTCGAGCTTCACGCCCTTGCGGACGGGGTATTCGTAGTTGGCCTGCGCGTACAGGGCCTGGGCGGGTTCGGACACCAGGAAGTCCAGCAGCTTCACCGCGTTGGCCTTGTTGGGCGCGTGGGCCGCAACGGCGGCGCCGCTGACGTTCACGTGCGTGCCGCCGCTCTTGGCATTGGCGAAGGTCGGGCGGATGACCTTGATGGCGTCGCCCCACTTGCGGGCGTCGGTGCCGGGCTCGGCGTTCTTCATGTGACCGACGTAGTAAGCGTTGGCCAGGCCGATGTCGCAGATGCCGCCCAGGATGTCGCGAGCCACGTCGCGGTCGCCGCCGGCGGCCTTGCGGGCCAGGTTGGCCTTGACGCCGCGTAGCCACTTCTCGGTGGCTTCCGCGCCGTCATGCGCGATCATGGAGGCGACCAGCGCGGTGTTGTAGGGGTGCTGGCCGGAGCGGATGCAGACCTTGCCCTTCCATTTCGGGTCGGCCAGGTCTTCGTAGCGGAAGCTTTCGAGCTTCAGGTCCTTTTCCACGTACAGCACGCGGTCGCGCAGCGACAGGGCGTACCACTTGCCATCGGCGCCGCGCAGGTTGGCGGGGATGACCGACTCCAGGGTCTGCGACTTGATGGATTGGGTCACGCCGCCGTCCACCAGGTCCAGCAGGTTGCCGATGTCCACGGTCATGAGCACGTCGGCGGGCGATTTGGCGCCTTCGGCCTTGACGCGTTCCAGCAGGCCGTCCTTGACGAAGACCGTGTTGACCTTGATGCCGCTTTCCTTCGTGAAGGCGTCGAGCAGGGGTTGGATCAGCTTGGGCTCGCGGGTCGTGTACAGGCTGACTTCCTCGGCGGCGTGGGCCGGCACGGCGAAGGCGGCGGCGCCAGCCAGCGCCAGGGCGCGCAGCAGCGAATTCAATTGGGGACGCTTGGTCATGACGAAGTGCTCCGGCTAGGGCTGCAGCGGAAAAGCGCGGCGGGGCGCGGGTTCCGCTGCTTAAAAAGCGGTCTGCTAACGAAAATGATTATCAAATTGGCATGCGACGATAACAGGAAGCCTTGCGCCGTTCAACTACTAGTAAGTCTAGGGTTCTTGCCCTTGATCCCCATCAATACGGCATAAGGGTATTACGGAATAATGAGAGCAGTTATCAACGAGACCTTGTAGAATAGGGTCAACCCTAATGCCGCCCGCGCCTTTTTTGCGGTGCGGAACGACCTCGCGATGCGAAGCCGGCCCCGCCTGGAAACCAGACCCGTCCGACTCTGTCTCGCCCTTACTTCATACAACATGGCTGCTTTCAACACTGAGCGCGTATTGAGCGTGCACCACTGGAACGACACCCTGTTTTCCTTTACCACGACGCGTGACGCGGCCTTGCGGTTCCACAACGGCCACTTCGTGATGATCGGCCTGGAAGTCGAAGGCAAGCCCCTGCTGCGGGCCTACAGCATCGCCAGCGCGAACTACGAAGAAAATCTCGAATTCCTCAGCATCAAGGTGCAGAACGGCCCGCTGACGTCGCGCCTGCAGCACCTGAAGGAAGGCGACACCATCCTGGTCAGCCGCAAGCCCGTGGGCACCCTGGTCGTGGACGACCTGAAGCCCGGCAAGCACCTGTTCCTGTTCGGCACCGGCACCGGCCTGGCGCCGTTCATGAGCATCATCAAGGATCCGGACGTCTACGAACGCTTCGAGAAGGTCATCCTGGTGCACGGCGTGCGCTGGGTCAGCGAACTGGCCTACGCCGACTTCATCGAGAAGGAACTGCCGAACAACGAATTCTTCGGCGACGTGGTCCGCGAGAAGCTCGTGTACTACCCGACGGTCACGCGCGAGCCGTTCCGCAACCAGGGCCGCATCACGGAACTGATGGAAAACGGCAAGCTCTGCGCAGACATCGGCATTCCCCAGATCAATCCCGAAACCGACCGCGCGATGATCTGCGGCAGCCCGCATATGCTGGCCGACATCAGCGCCATGCTGGACAAGCGCGGCTTCACGGTGTCTCCGGGCGTAGGCCAGCCGGGCGACTACGTCGTGGAACGGGCGTTCGTGGACAAATAAGCCGCAGCGCCGCTTCGCTCGAACGAAAACCCATCGCCATGCGATGGGTTTTTTGTTTGGGGGCGCGAAACCTCCCATGCTGTGATGCAGCTAAGGGTTAGCCCCTGCTGTCGCCGGCCTGAAGCCTGTTCCTATAATCCGTCCATAACATAAACAATATGTCCACAATATGGAAGGATGAACAGAGATGCCAATCGACCGGCCTGACGCTGAACCCTTGACCCCGTACCAGTACCCGAATCCTCCGGAAGCCTCGCCCGAGATCGTGATCCCGCAGGCGGTGCCTGCCGACGAAAGGCTGTGGGTGCCGCAGGCCGAAAACGTGTGGTTCCGCCCGCTCTGTCTGAACGCCAGCCAGGGCTACTGGACGAATCTGCTGCGGGTGCGCAAGTCGGGTGTCCTCAGCCGCCATCGCCATCCGCAGGCCGTGCATGGCTTTGTGCTGAAAGGCCGCTGGCGGTACCTGGAGCATGACTGGGAAGCGATCGAAGGCAGCTATGTATTCGAGCCGCCGGGCGAGACGCACACGCTGTACGTGCCGCCGGACGTCGAGGAAATGATCACGTATTTCCAGGTGAACGGCGTCATGTACTACACCGACCCCTGGGGCAAGGGCATGGGATACGAAGACGTCTTCACCAAGATCGACATGTGCCGCAAGCACTTCATCGACGTCGGTCTGGGCGAAGACTACGTGAAGCAATTCATCCGCTGACCGTGGGGGGCCGTAGCGGCCCCGACAGCGGTTTCCGCCACCCACCCGCAGCAAAAAAACCATACCGGAGACACAATGAAACGTCGCGCGTTCAATCGCTGCATTCTCTCTGCGCTCATCGGCGGCGCCGCCGCGCTGGCCGCCATTCCGGCGGCCAGCGCCCAGAACTTTCCCGGCCGGGCCATCGAGCTCGTCGTGCCCTTTGCCGCGGGCGGGGGCACCGACGCGATGGCGCGGGCCATGAGCGATGCCTCGCGCACGCACCTGTCGCAGCCCATCGTGGTGCTCAACAAGCCAGGCGCCGCCGGCGGCATCGGGTTGACGGAAGTGGCCAACAGCAGCCCCGACGGCTACAAGCTGGCGCTGGTGACGGCGGACATGGTGATCATCCCGCACCTGGGCCTGACCAAGACGACCTACGAGAAATTCACGCCCATCATCCAGCTCAACGCCGATCCGTCGGCGATCACGGTCAGCGCCGATTCTCCGTACAACACCATCGAGGAGTTCCTGGCCGCGGCGCGCGCCAAGCCGGAAAGCCTGCAGATGGGCAATGCGGGCATCGGCTCGATCTGGCACCTGGCCGCGGCCGCGCTGGAGGACAAGACGGGGGCCAGGTTCAATCACATCCCGTTCAACGGCGGCAATCCTGCGGTGCTGGCCCTGCTTGGCGGCCACATCGACGCGGTGGCCGTCAGCCCCGCCGAAGTCATGCAGTACGTGAAGGCCGGCAAGCTCAAGCCCCTGGCGGTCATGGCCGATGAACGCGTGCCGGGGTTCGAGAACGTGCCCACGCTGAAGGAACGCAATATAGATCTGTCCATCGGCACCTGGCGCGGCATCGCCGCGCCCAAGGGCACGCCGCAGCCCGTGCTGGACACGCTGGGCGCCGCCTTTCGCAAGGCCGCCGCGGAAGGCAGCCTGAAGCGATTCATGGCCGAACAGAACCTGGGGTACGTGGTGGCGGACCAGCAGACCTTCACCGCGCTGATGGAGCGGGATAATGCGACCTTCAAGGGGTTGATCGAAAAGTTCGGCATGCGTCCATAGATCGCCCGCCACACCACAAGGAGCAGAAGATGGATCTGGGTATCGAAGGCAGGACCGCCCTGGTTGGGGGCGCCAGCAAGGGCTTGGGCTATGGCTGCGCGCTGGCGCTGGTGCGCGAAGGGGTGAACGTGGTGATCGTCGCCCGCGGCGCCGAGGCTCTGGAGGCCGCGCGCGAGCGCCTGCTGGAGGAGCGTTCACGCAGCGGCGGCTTCGTGAAAGCCGTGGCCGCGGACATCACCACGCCGCAGGGCCGCGACGCGGTCTTCGCGGCGCATCGCGACTATGACATCGTGGTCACCAACGCGGGCGGGCCGCCGCCCGGCGACTTCCGCGACTGGGACCGGCAAGCCTGGTTGAGCGCGGTCGAGGCGAACATGCTCACGCCTATCGAACTCATCAAGGCCACGGTGGACGGCATGGCCGCGCGCGGCTTCGGGCGCATCGTCAACATCACGTCCAGCTCGGTGAAATCGCCCATCGACATCCTGGGCCTGTCCAACGGCGCGCGCAGCGGCTTGACCGGCTTCGTGGCGGGGGTGGCGCGCAGCAGTATCGCGGCCCGCGGGGTGACCATCAACAACCTGCTGCCCGGCGCTTTCGCGACCGACCGCCTGGCGTCGAGCCTGGCGGCCTCGGCGGCCAAGGCGGGGCAGGGCGTCGACGCGCTGCGCGCTGCGCGCGAGGCCGCCATTCCCGCCAAGCGCTTCGGCAACGCCGAAGAGTTCGGCGCCATCTGTGCCTTCCTGTGCAGCGTGCACGCGGCGTACGTCACGGGCCAGAACGTGCTGGCCGATGGCGGCGCCTATCCCGGTACTTTCTGAGCGAGCAGGCATGACGTTCAAAGCGGATCTATTCGCAGGCAAGACGGCGCTGGTCACCGGCGCCACTCAGGGCATCGGCGCGGCGGTCGCCAACCGGCTCGCCTCGCTGGGGGCGCGCACCATCGCCGCGGGCCTGCCATCGCAGGCCGATGAGTTGAACCCAGGCATCGAAGCTCGGTTCGGCGACGTGAGCCGCGCGGACGACGTCGAGCGGCTGCTCGAGGGCCTGGACGAGCTGGACATCGTGGTCAACTGCGCCGGCGTGATCCGCCGCGGGGCGGAGCACGACCCGGCGGTGTTCGAGCAGGTGGTGGCCGTCAACCTGACCGGCACCATGCGCGTATGCAGCGCCGCGCGCGACCGCCTGGCGCGGCGCGCGGGCTGCATTGTGAACACGGCCTCCATGCTGAGTTTCTTCGGCGGCTCGCTCGTGCCGGCCTATGCCGCCAGCAAGGGCGGCGTGGCGCAATTGACCAAGTCGCTGGCGCTGGCCTATGCCGCGGACGGCGTCCGCGTCAATGCCGTGGCGCCGGGATGGATCGCGACGCCGCTGACCCAGGCATTGCAGGACGACCCCCAGCGTTCGGGGCCCATCCTGCAGCGCACTCCGCTCGGGCGCTGGGGCCGGCCGGAGGACGTGGCGGACGGCGTTGCATTCCTGTGCGCGCCCGCGGCCGCTTTCATGACGGGCGTGATCCTTCCGATCGACGGCGGCTACCTGGCGGCCTGACGGCCTTCATGCACGCCGGCCGGCGTTTGCGGGGATAATGGCGAAGTCGCCCGCCAGCGCGGCGCGGCCTCGCTTATCCAGTCCGTCAGACTACGCCACGCTTTCCGCCATGCCAGAATCCCAGTCCGTTTCCAGGCCGCCCGCCGCGCAGGTGGCGGGGACAGCCGCCTTCTCGAAGTTCATGCATGTATTGCAGGTGGTGGCGGACACGCCCGAATCCATGACGGTGGCCGAACTCAGCAAGGTCAGCGGCTACCCGCGGCCCACCGTCTACCGCACCGTGGCCGCGCTGGTCGCCGAGCGGCTGCTGGCCGAACATCCCGGCACAGGCAAGCTCACGCTGGGCCCGCGCCTGATCCAGCTGGCCAGCCGCAGCTGGGGGCGGTCCGAGATGCGCCTCGCCGCAGTCGAGGACCTGAAGCGCCTGCGCGACGTTACCGGCGAAACCGTGCACCTGGCCGTGCCCAACGGGCCGCACATGGTCTATATAGAGAAGCTGGAAAGCCCCAGCGTGGTGCAGATGAATTCACGCATCGGCACCAACGTCTCCATGCACTCGACGGCGGTAGGCAAGGCCTATCTGGCCATGCTGGACGAGGCGGGGCTGCAGGCCGCGCTGGAGCTGCTGCCGCAGCCCTTTGCGCTGCACCCGCCCAATACGGTGAAAAACATGGCGGACCTGCGCCTGCAGCTGGAGCGCGTGCGCGAACGGGGCTGGGCCGCGGACGAAGAAGAGAACGAGGCCGGGATCCATTGCTTCGGCGCGCCCATCTACGGACAGAACGGCATGCCGGTGGCGGCCATCAGCGTCAGCACGCTGCGTTTCCGCCAGAAGCCCGATACCGCTTCGGCCTATGTCGCGCCGCTGCTGGAGGCCTGCCGCTCCATCACGCAGCGCATCGCCGGCAGCCCCATGCTGTCGGCCAGCGACGCGCTGTAGCGGCGCCCTGGCCTCCCGGGGCCGCCGCTTACTCGGGCTGGATGCCCGCTTTCTTAATGATGCCGCCCCATTTCTTCGATTCCGCTTGCTGGAACTGCGCGAGTTCGGTGGGCGTGGAGGTGGCGGGGTCCGTGCCCGTCTGTGTATAGAACTGCTTGGCGGGCGCGGTCTGCGTGGCTTTCACCAGCAATTCGTTCAGGCGCTTGACCACGTCGGGCGGCGTGCCGGCGGGCGCGTAGGCGGCAAACCAGTAACCCATCTCGTAGCCCGGCACGCCCGATTCGGCGATGGTGGGGACGTCCGGCGCCAGCGCGGACCGTGCCTGGCCGGTCACGCCCAGGGCGCGCAGCTTGCCCGACTTGACCTGGGGCAGGCCGGTGGCGGTGTCGGTGATCATCATGTCGATCTGGCCGCCCAGCAGGTCGGTGATCGCCAGCGGATTGCTCTTGTACGGCACGTGCAGCAACTGGATGTTCGCCATCTGCTGCAGCAGTTCCCCGGCAATGCGGCTGCTGGAGCTGCCGCTGCCGAAACTCAGCTTGCCCGGCTGCTGCTTGGCCTGCGCCAGGAATTCACCGACGGTCTTGGCGGGCGAATTGGGATTGACCACCATGATCTGGCCGCCTTTGCCCAGCAGCGTCAGCGGCGCGTAGTCCTTGACGGGGTCGTACGTGAGGCTCTTGTACAGATGTTCGTTGGCGGCGTGCGTGGTGTTGGTGGTGATCAGCACCGTGTAGCCGTCCGGAGCCGCGCGGGCGCCCGCGGCCGCGCCGATCATGGCGCTGGCGCCGGGCTTGTTTTCGATGACCACGGCCTGGCCGGTCTGTTCGGTGACGCCTTGTCCGATCGCGCGCCCGATCTGGTCGGTGGCGCTGCCGGCCGCGAAGGGCACGATGAAGGTGATGGGCTTCGTGGGGAACTGGGCCAGCGCCGGCAAGGGAAGGGCCGCGGCCACCAGCAGGGCCAGGCGGCCCTTGAAAGCGATGCGCATGTGTGTCTCCTGTGGTGTTTTTATGGGGAACTGAAATCAGGCGGCCGCGGGACGGTCGCCGGGTATGTCTGGCAGCCGGCTGGCCAGCGCGGGGCTGACCTCCACCGTCATGTCCAGCAATCTGAAGGACAGGCTCTTGCCGTGCGTGTCTAGGTTCAGGGCGTCGTTGACGCCGCCGTCCAGCACGCCCTCGAGCACGAAGTTCATCGCATGCAGCATCGGCAGCGCGTAGCGTGTCACGCGCCGGGGATGGCGGTAGGCGAACCAGGCCGCGACGCGCTCCTCGGTCACTTGCGCCGCCAGCACTTCGTAGCACTCCGGATCCCAGGCGATGAGGCTGAGATTCGAGATGTCGCCCTTGTCTCCGGAGCGGCTGTGGCCGAGGCGGTAGAGGGGAACGGAAATCGATCGGGGGCTCATTGCGCGGCCTCCTCCAGGAAGGTCCAGCCGCTGGGCACGGCGGCGCGGGGCAGGGTGCAGGACATCATGTTCAGGCGAGGCCGCAGCGCGGTGCGCACGCCGCCGCCGCCGGCCGGGCCGCAGGTGTAAAGCGCATTGACTTCGCGCAGCACGCTCTCGGCCAGCTTGCGGTCCTGGTGTTCCGTGGCGATGCGCAGCCGCACGTCGCGCGCAAGGCCTTCGGGCAGGGCGCGGCGCATCTCGCCCGCATCGTCGGCAAGGATGCTGATGGCGCCGATCAGGTCGGCCCGCAGGCGCAGCGCCGGGTCCACGCGCTTGCGCACGATGTCGGCCGCCAGGCGGGCGCGCGCCTCGGCCTGCACTCCCGCATAGGAGATTTCGGCTTCCGCCAGCCAGCCTCCGCGGTAGCAGACATTGACCTTGAGCTCGTCCGGGCGCGCATGGCCCGTAACGCCGCGCACCGCCACGCGGTCCGCGCCCAGCTCGGCCACGCTGGCCCGGCTGAGGTCCGCGACCACGTCGGGCGTCAGATAGCGCGCGGGGTCATGCACTTCATACAGCAGCTGTTCCTTGACGGTGCGCGCATCGACCATGCCGCCGGTGCCGTCGGCCTTGCCGATGACGAATTCGCCGTCTTCGTGGATCTCGGCGATGGGAAAGCCGGCGGCGTGCACGTCCGGCACGTCCTTCAGGCCCGGCACGCAGAAATAGCCGCCCGTCACCTGCAGGCCGCATTCCAGCATGTGGCCGGCCATCGTGGCCCGGCCCAGGCGGGGCCAATCGTCCAGGCTCCAGCCGAAGTGGGCAAGCGCAGGGCCCAGCGTCAGCGAGGGGTCCGCCACGCGGCCCGCCACCACGATCTGGGCGCCGGCGGACAGGGCCTGCGCGATCTCGGCCGCGCCCAGATAGGCGTTGGCGCTGACCACGTCCAGCCCGTCCAGCGCGCCGCCCAGGCGCTGGCGCAGCAGGTCCCGTTGCGACGCGCTGGCCAGCGCATCGCCATGGACCACCGCGATGCGGGGAGGGGGCAGGCCCTGTTGGCGGGCGAGTTCGGCAATGCGCCGGGCGGCGCCGGAAGGATTGGCTGCGCCGAAGTTGCCGACGATGCTGATGCCGTGGCGCAGGCAGTCGCCCAGCACCGGCCCGACCAATTCGTCCAGCAGCGGCTCATAGCCGCGCGCCGGATCCTCGTTGCGGGCCAGTTGCGCCAGCGCCAGCGTGCGCTCGGCCAGCGTTTCGAAGATCAGCGCGCCGCCGCCGCGGGCGGCCAGCGTGCGCACCACGGCCGCGGCGCCGTCGCTGCGGTCTCCGGAGAAGCCGGAGGCGCAGCCGATGAGCAGGGGGGATTGGGGCATGAGGGGCCTGGGTCTGTGCGTGAAGAGGTGTCCGGAATCACTATAGGCACGGGTAGATGATCAGTAAAATAGAAAGATCGGATCAATTCATAGATAAAACCAATGAATCTGTCTGCCCGCCAACTGCGCGCCTTCGTTGCCCTGGCCGATGAGAAACACTTCACCCGGGCAGCCCAGCGCTGCCATCTCACGCAGCCCGCCTTCAGCGCCTTGATCCGGCAGCTGGAAGACAGCGCCGGCCTGCGGCTGTTCGACCGCAACACCCGGCACGTGGAGCTGACGGCCGAGGGCCGGGTCCTGGACGCCACGGCCCGCCGGCTGCTGGCCGACATGGAGCTCGTCATGGGCGATCTGCGCGACCATGCGGCCCGCAGGCGCGGGCGGGTGGCGCTTGCGGCCTTGCCTTCATTGGCCGCGGGCTGGCTGCCGGAGCTTTTGGCCCGTTTCCGCGACGCCCACCCTGGAATCGCGGTCGACCTGCGGGATGCCTTGCTGGATCCCTGCCTGGACATGGTGCATGGGGGGCAGGTGGACTTCGCGGTGGCGTCCCGGCGCCCGGACATGAGCGAGCTGGACAGCGAATTCCTGCACGCGGACCGCTACTTCCTGGTGTGCCGCGCCGACCATCCCCTGGCCGGCGCGGGCAAGGTCCGGCTGCGCGATATCCTGCGCTATCCTGTGATCCAGCTTGCGCGCGGCAGCAGCGTGCGCAAGCATCTGGACGAAGCGTTCGGCGCGGATGCGCCGGCGCCGGTGTTCGAGGTGGAACACCTGGCCACGGCAACCGGGCTGGTGCGGGCGGGGCTGGGCATTTCGGTGGTGCCCGCGATGACGCTGTTCCATTTCGGCGGCCCGGACCTGCGCATCGTGCCTTTGGCCGGCAAGGCCCTGACCCGCCCGCTCTACCTGGTGCAGCGCAAGGGCCGCACGCTGTCCGTCGCCGCCCAGGCCCTGTATGACCTGCTGCGGGAACACCGGGGAGATATCGACAGGCCGGGCGGCGTCAACGTACCGTCTGGCACCGGCCCACAGCCAGTGTCTGGCACCGGCCCACAGCCAGTGTCTGACGCGGGCCCACAGCTAGTGTCTGACACCCGTCCAATCCCCGTCACCGCCAACCACCGCCACAAGGGTGTCTGACACCCTGAATCGTCAGTCCGGCCCCACCCAGCAATCCAGCATCCGTCCTACGGCTTCCCGGTACTTTCGCAAATGTCTATTGCTGATTAAACTTCGATAGTTGTAGCTTCTATCCGTCATCTGAAGGATTCCGCCCATGAGCAAGCAAATCATCCACACCGACACCGCGCCCGCCGCGGTCGGCCCTTACTCGCAAGCGGTTGCCGCAAGCGGCACCAAGACTGTCTACCTTTCGGGCCAGATCGGCCTGGAGCCGGGCACCGGCGACCTGGTTTCCGAGAATTTCGACGCCCAGGTGCGCCAGGCGTTCGCCAACATGCAGGAAGTCATCACCGCCGCGGGCGGCACGCTGGACAACGTCGTCAAGCTGACGCTGTTCCTGACCGACCTCGGCAAGTTCACGGCGGCCAACGCCATCATGGCGGAGATCATTCCCCAGCCGTTCCCGGCGCGCTCCACGATCGGCGTGGCCAGCCTGCCCAAGGGCGCCCAGTTCGAGGTCGAGGCCATCCTGGTCCTCTAGGGCGTACCCGGGACGTTTCGAACCAGGGGTTCGTTCTTTCATGCCGGCCGCGGCCGCGGCTTCCAAGCGATCCGGCGCCGACACCAAAGGCGCCGGCAAGGCCATGACGGATACGGAGCGCAAGCTCCGTAACCTGGGTCTGGTGCTGCCCGAGGATTTCGTGCTGCACCTGCCGCTGCGCTACGAAGACGAAACCCGTGTCGTGCCCATCAGCTCGCTGAGGCCGGGCTTCGCCGCCCAGGTCGAAGGCGAAATCACCAAATCCGAGGTGCTGTACCGGCCTCGGCGCCAGCTCACTGCCACCTTGGCGGACGATAGCGGCGAACTCCAATTGCGCTGGCTGAATTTCTATCCCAGCCAGCAGAAGCAGGTCAGCGTGGGCAAGCGCCTGCGCGCGCGCGGCGAGGTCCGCGGGGGGCTTTTCGGCCGCGAAATGGTCCACCCCCGCATGACGAACGCGGATGCGCCGCTGCCCACCGCGCTCACTCCCGTGTATCCCAGCACCGAAGGGCTGCCGCAGCTGACCTTGCGCCGCGCCATCGCCCAGGCGCTGGATCGCGCGGACCTGTCCGACACCCTGCCCGACGAAGCGCGCGCGCGTTACGATCTGCCTCCATTCGAACCCGCGATCCGCGCCCTGCACACGCCCGCTCAGGGGGAATCCGAAGCGGCCCTGCTGGACCGCGTGCATCCCGCCTGGCGCCGCATCAAATTCGACGAGCTGCTGGCCCAGCAGCTGTCCCTGGCGGCGGCGCGGGCGGCGCGCCGGATCAAAGAGGCGGAGCCCCTGCCGGTGCGCAACGAACCCGGCGGGCTGGTCGCCAGGCTGTATGAGGCGTTGCCGTTCAAGCTCACGGGGGCGCAGGAGCGGGTGGTCCGGGAAGTTTCCGCTGACCTCGCCAAGCCATATCCCATGCATCGCCTGCTGCAAGGCGACGTCGGCAGCGGCAAGACCGTGGTGGCGGCGATCGCCGCGGCGCAGGCCATCGCCGGCGGCGCCCAGGTTGCGCTGATGGCGCCCACCGAGATCCTGGCGGAACAGCATTTCCGCAAGCTGGTCTCGTGGCTGCAGCCATTGGGCGTGAACGTGGCCTGGCTGAGCGGCAGCCTGAGCGCCAAGGCGCGTCGCGAAGCCGCCGCCGCGGCCGCCGACGGCAGCGTGCAGCTGGTCGTGGGCACGCAGGCGCTGATCCAGGATCACGTCGAATTCCACCGGCTGGGCCTGTCCATCGTCGATGAACAGCACCGCTTTGGCGTGGGGCAGCGCCTGGCCCTCACGCGCAAGGGCGAGACCGTGCGCGGCCGTATCGTGCCGCACCAGCTCAACATGAGCGCCACGCCGATTCCCCGCACGCTGGCCATGACCTTCTTCGCCGACCTGGACGTGTCCGTCATCGACGAACTGCCGCCGGGGCGCACGCCGGTCGTGACCAAGCTGGTGTCGGATGCGCGGCGCGAAGAAGTCATTGCCCATATCGCCCAGGCCGCGCGTGGCGGGCAACAGGCCTATTGGGTCTGTCCGCTGGTCGAGGAAAGCGAGGCGCTGGAACTCCAGACGGCCGTAGACACCTATGAAGGCATGCAGGCGGACCTGCCCGATCTGCGCATCGGATTGGTGCATGGCCGCTTGCCGCAGGCCGAGAAAGCCGCCGTGATGCAGGCGTTCCGCGACGGCGAAGTGGACCTTTTGGTGGCCACCACCGTCATCGAGGTCGGCGTCGACGTGCCGAACGCCTCGCTCATGGTGATCGAGCACGCCGAGCGTTTCGGGCTGGCCCAGTTGCACCAGCTGCGCGGGCGGGTAGGGCGCGGCACCGCCGAATCGGTCTGCGTGTTGCTGTATCAGACGCCGTTGTCGCAGGTGGCCCGCGAACGCCTGCGGGCCATGTTCGAAACTTCCGACGGCTTCGAGATCGCCCGGCGCGACCTGGAACAGCGCGGCCCGGGCGAATTCCTGGGCACCCGCCAATCGGGCATGGCGCTGCTGCGCTTCGCCGACCTGGAAACGGACGCCGCCATCGCCGAGGACGCGCGCGACGCGGCCGTCTGGCTGCGCGCCGAGCATCCGGCGGCCGTCGAGGCCCATCTGGCGCGCTGGATGCGCGGGCGCGAGGATTTCCTGCGCACATGAGCATGCGGCCAGCCATGAACTTCCATCTATCGAGCGCCGGCGATCTTGCCGGCGCGCAACCCGCGGGGGCGTAGTCCACCATGACTCTCACCGAACTCAAGTACATCGTCGCGGTCGCGCGCGAGCGGCACTTCGGCCGCGCGGCCGAGGCCTGTTTCGTCAGCCAGCCCACGCTCTCGGTCGCGATACGCAAGCTGGAAGACGAATTGGGCGTAACCCTGTTCGAGCGCGGCGGCGCCGAAGTGGGCGTCACGCCCATCGGGCAGCGCATCGTGGCCCAGGCCCAGAAGGTGCTGGAAGAAAGCGCCAGCATCAAGGAAATCGCGCGCCAGGGGCACGATCCGCTGGCGGGGCCGCTGCGCGTCGGCGTCATCCACACCATCGGCCCGTACCTGCTGCCCAAGCTGGTTCCCGTGCAGATCGGCCGCACGCCGCAGATGCCGCTGCTGCTGCAGGAAAACTTCACCGTCCGCCTGGTGGAGCTGTTGCGCCAAGGCGAAATCGATTGCGCCATCATGGCCTTGCCGCTGCCCGAAGCCGGCCTGGTGATGCAGCCGCTGTACGACGAGCCCTTCGTCGTGGCCGTCCCCAACGACCACGAACTGGCCCGCCGCCAGGCGATCGACGCGCAGGACCTGAAGCAGCAGACCATGCTGCTGCTCGGCAGCGGCCATTGCTTCCGCGACCAGGTGCTTGAAGTCTGTCCCGAACTGTCGCGCTTCTCGGCCGCCAGTGACGGCATTCAGCGCACGTTCGAGGGCTCCTCGCTTGAAACCATCCGCCACATGGTGGCGGCGGGCATCGGCGTCACCGTCCTGCCCGTGACCGCCGTGCCCGAACATCCCCCCGCCAACAGCCTGCTGCGCTACCTGCCGTTCGAAGGCCAGGTGCCGGAACGCCGCGTGGTCCTGGCGTGGCGCCGCAGCTTCCCGCGCCTGGCCGCCATCGAGGCCTTGGCGCAAGCGGTCTACGCTTGCGAGCTGCCCGGCGTCAGGATGCTGACGGAAGAGGCCGCCGCGGTACAGGATTGATTTGCGGGAGCGTCTGGCATCCTAGTGTCTGACACCCGTTGGCACCAAGTGTCTGACACCCCACGAGAGGCCGCCAAGGCTTGCGATATTGCCGCCCGGGTGTCAGACACAACCTTGGCACGAACTGCCTGACACCCGTTGGCACCAAGTGTCTGACACCCCACGAGAGGCTGCCACTGCTTGCGATATTGCCGCCCGGGTGTCAGACACAACCTTGGCACGAACTGCCTGACACCCGTTGGCGCCAAGTGTCTGACACCCCACGAGAGGCCGCCAC
>NZ_JPYO01000046.1:97256-427202 GCF_000757485.1 Achromobacter sp. RTa | reverse complement strand
CACCCCACGAGAGGCTGCCACTGCTTGCGATATTGCCGCCCGGGTGTCAGACACTGACGGCGTCAACCCCTCCCTTCGCCGTCAATCCTTGAGTGCCATCAACTCCCTCCAACCTTGTTGACGCGAACCTCCGGCAACCCCTCAATTCGCGGCAGCCACGGTGGTATCCTTAGCTTGCACTTTCATCCATAGGAGCTAGCAATGGCCAAGTCCCCCAAGAAGACCTCAAGCGTTCCGCGCATCAATATCGGTATCTCGGACAAGGACCGCGCCGCCGTCGCCGGTGAACTGTCCAAGCTGCTTGCCGACTCATACACCCTGTACCTGATGACGCACAATTTCCACTGGAACGTCACGGGGCCCATGTTCAACACGCTGCACCTGATGTTCATGACGCAGTACACGGAAGAGTGGAACGCGCTGGACAGCATCGCTGAACGTATCCGCGCCCTGGGCCACTACGCGCCCGGCACCTATCGCGAATTCGGCAAACTGTCGTCCATCTCCGAACCGGACTCGGTGCCGGAAGCCCTGGAAATGGTGCGCCTGCTGGTGACCGCGAACGAATCCGTCGCCAAGACCGCCCGCGCCGCGTTCGAAAAGGCCGACGCCGCCAACGACCAGCCCACCGCCGATCTGCTGACCCAGCGCCTGGACGTGCACGAAAAGAACGCCTGGATGCTGCGAAGCCTGCTGCAATAAATCCGCCGTCCGCGTAGCGCGTTTCGCAGCCGAGTGCCCGCCGCCAGCGCGAGGGGCACTCGGCTTGTTTTCGTTACCCGTTTTTTGTGTAATTCTCACCGCTTATGCCCGTATTGAATCGAGCCCGGCCCTCAGACGTTCCCCGTTGCGTCCTTATCACCGGTTCAACCGGGGGAATCGGCGCAGCTCTTGCGCTGGAGTACGCCCGGGCCGGAAGCGAGACGCTGTTGTTGCACGGCCGCAGTCCGGCCCTGTTGGCGGATCTCGCCGAGCGATGTCAGGCGGCGGGGGCGCGCGTCGTGACCAAGGAAATCGACGTTCGCGACACCACGGCCTTGAGAGCGTGGATCGAGGAAGTCGGCGATTCGGAAATGCCCGAACTCGTTATCGCCAACGCCGGAGTCAACATCAACACTGGTCCGCTCTCCGATGGAGAGGCGTGGGCAGATATGCAACGGCTGCTCGACGTGAATGTGGTAGCCGCCATTGCTACGGCGCATGCCAGTGCCGCGTCCATGCAGAAGCGCGGCTTCGGGCAGATCGCCTTGCTCAGTTCCCTGGCCGCCTGGCGTGGCCTGCCCGATACGCCGAGCTATAGCGCCAGCAAGGCCGCCGTCAAGGCATACGGCGAGGGCATGCGGGACTTCCTGGGGCCCAAGGGCATACGCGTCAATGTGATCATGCCGGGTTACGTGGAATCGCAAATGTGCAGGGACATGCCTGGGCCCAAGCCGTTTCTCTGGCCGGCGGACAAGGCCGCCCGCGCGATCCGCAAAGGCCTGGCCAGGAACCGGCCCAGGATCTCTTTTCCGTTCCCTTTGAATCTGGGGTGCTTTCTATTGTCCGTGGTACATCCGTCGATCTCTGGCTGGATTCTGACGCGCCTGGGATACCGTGGCTGAGGTATTCCTGTCGTTGGTGCTTCCGGCCTTCCTGGGCGGGCTGCTGCTCTCGTTCTGCGTGGAACAGCTGCTGCACCCACGCCCAGCCGTCATCGGACGGCCTTGGGCGGCGCTGGCCGTTCATGTCGGCATATGGACGCTGGCATTCGCGGCCGAGCTGCTTCTCATGAGACGTCCGTACTTCGCGGCGGGCAACGTGCTGGCGCTCGAACTCGTGATCGTTGTCGTGAGCAATGCCAAACGCAGCGTATTGCGGGAGCCTTTCGTCTACCCCGACTTCGAATACTTCCTGGACGCCATCAAGCATCCGCGGCTGTATCTGCCGTTTATCGGCCTGTGGGCAGTGGTGCTGCCTGCCGCGGCCTATGCGCTGATCTGTGTTGCGGCATTCCGGTACGAGGCCAGCCTCCTGACCCTGCCCGGAAGCGCAACGGGCTTCGCGCTCCTGCTGGCTGCCATGACGGTGGCGGGCCTTGCGTTATGCGCCGCCGGCAAGGCCTTGCGGCCCGCCTTCGACGCCGATCGGGATCTACGGCAGTTCGGACTGCTGGCCAACCTTTATGCGTATGCCCGCGCGGAAAGAAGGATCCCCGCATTGGTCGAGCATTCGGGCAGCGCCTGGCCCGACGTGCAGCCGGGTGGCGAAGCGCCCGACCTGATTTCCATCCAGAGCGAATCCTTTTTCGACGCGCGCGAAACCTATCCGTCGCTGCGAGAAGAGTTGCTTGCCGGGTTCGATCGCCTGCGCGGCGAGGCCCTCATGCATGGTTCCCTCAGCGTGCCCGCCTGGGGAGCCAACACCGTGCGCAGCGAATTCGCCTTTCTTTGCGGCCAGACCCAAGAAGCGTTGGGCGTGCATCGATACAACCCCTATCGGCGCATGGCGACGGCCACGGTGCCCTCGTTCGTCCGGCACCTGAAGCGCCAGGGATATCGCACGGTGTGCGTCCATCCTTACCACGCCACCTTCTATCGCCGGAATTGCGTCATGCCGATTCTGGGGTTCGACGAGTTTGTCGATCTTGGCGCCTTTGGCGATGAAGACAGGCAGGGCCCGTACGTGGGCGACAGGGCCCTGGCGGAAAAAGTGGTCGCCATGTTGCGCCGGACCGACACGCGGCCGCTCTATGTGCACGTGATCACCATGGAAAACCATGGCCCGTTGCACTGGGAAACGGTGGGGCAGGAGGATATGGCGGCAGTGGTGAGAGAAGCGCTGCCGGACTCCTGCCGCGACCTGATCGCCTACGCGCGCCACCTGCGCAACGCCGACGCCATGTTTACACGCATCGCCGACTTTCTACGCGGCCACCACCGCGCAGCGGGGCTTTGCATCTATGGGGATCATGTGCCGATCATGGCGGATGTCTACCGCAGCCTGGGCGAGCCCGAAGGCACGACCCCCTATCTCGTGTGGCATAACCGCAGCGCCGGCGAGGCGAGCGCCAGTTCCGCCGCGCTGGAGGACCTGGCCGGCCTGTGGCTACGGCACTGCTACGGCCGCTGACCGGGCGTGTTCGCCGGAGCCGCTTCGTCGAATCGAACGATATCGTCCTCTTCCAGGTACGGGCCGCTTTGCACCTCGATCAACACCAGCGGCGCGGCCGTCGGATTGCCGAGTTTGTGCACCGTGCCCGCCGGTATATAGGTGGACTGGTTGCGTTCGATCGTCGAAACCTGGTCGCCGTTGGTGATGCGGGCCGTGCCGTCGACGACGATCCAGTGTTCGCTGCGGTGATGGTGCATTTGCAGGGACAGCGATGCGCCCGGATTGACGCAGAGCCGTTTGATCTTGAACCCGATACCAGTCTCCAGCACCGTGTACGTGCCCCATGGTCGATGCACCGTGCGGTGTTGCAGCCGGCTGGCGTGGCCCTGGGCCGTCAAACGTTCGATGATCTGCTCGATCAGGTCGGCATGGCCGGCGTCCATGACCAACAATGCGTCGGGCGTGTCGACGATGATGAGCCCCTGGACGCCGACCGCGGCCACGAGACGGTCCGTCGCGTGGACATAGCAGTCGCGGGTGCCGTGCAGCAGCACTTCGCCACGGACGCGGTTACCCTCGGCGTCAGCCGGCAGTTGCGTGGCGAGCGTGGACCAGGTGCCGACGTCGGTCCAGCCGAGGTCGCATGCCACGACGGCCGCCTGTGATGTCTTCTCGAGCAGCGCGTGGTCGATCGAAATCGGCTGCACGTCCTGATAGGCGTCCGCACGAAACTCTATCTCGTAATCACCATCGCTGTTCCCGACGATGGCGGCGGCCAGCGTCTGACGCTGCTGGGTCAGTAGTTCTGGCGTGTAGCGGCCCAGCTCTTCCAGCAGCACTTCGGCGCGCACGCAGATCATGCCGGAATTCCACAGATACGTGCCCTCGGCCAGATACCGTTCGGCCGTAGCTAGGTCGGGCTTCTCGACGAACCGGCAGACCCGGCTGCCCTCCGCCTGGATGTAGCCATATCCTGTCTCCGGACGGTCGGGCTGCAGCCCAAAGGTCACCACCTGAGTCGCCGCCAGCGTGCGCGCCTTCTCGACGGCGGCGCCGAATGCCGCCACGTCCTCGATCAGGTGGTCGGCGGTCAGGAACAGCAACACGGCGCCGGGATGCCGCTGCGCGCAAACTAGCGCTGCGGCCGCAACGGCCGGCGCCGTGTTGCGGCCTTCGGGCTCTAGCAGATAGCCGAGCGTCAGGCCAGGTTGTCGGACGGAGCGATAGGCGTCCCGCGTCTTGTAATGGAGTTCTCGAGTCGTGACCGTAAGTACTTCCCGCACGCCGCGCAGCTGTTGCGCGCGGAGGAGGGATTTTTGCAATAGAGACTCTCCGTCCAGTTCAATGAAAGGCTTGGGGTGCAATAGCCTGGAAACTGGCCATAGGCGCTTGCCGGCGCCACCGGAGAGAACAATTGGAATCAGCATGGATCGGCAGGAGATGGAGAATGTAGTTCTAGTCTAATAGGCAAATTTCAGCCGAAGGCGCCAAGAGCGCGATGGTATGCATGATCGAGCAGGCCGGCGAGAGCCTCTGCATCCGTGTGCTCCGCGGCCAGCGCGCGCAGATTGCGCCGCAGCCTGCCCCCGTCAGGTCGAGACGGCGATAGCGCCGTGAAAGCGTTCGCCAGCGTGGTGGGATTCCCGAGGTCGAACGTGAGGCCGAGTCCCGCGTTGCGGACTAGATGCTCGCTTTCTGCGGTGCTCTCGGCAAGCATGAGCGTGTCGGAGCAGGCCAGATCGTTAAGATCGGCAAGCCATTCCGGTTGGTCGGCGCGCGAAGCGGGACGCAGGCGAATGAGCACGGCGGGGGGCTGGTCGGCGGCCGGCGTCGCCAGGAGGTCGGACATGCCCGCAGTACGCAGTGCGTTCTGGATCTGGTCCGAGGCGGCCGCGTCGCCGTCTACCCGCAGCTGCACGCTCTTGCGGCCGATAGCGGTGGGCAAAGCGGATGCCAGCGCCGTTACGCGCGCCAGCGGAACGCCGCGGACGTCGATCAGGGCGGTCCAAGGCTTTTTCCCCCGTCCCTGTTGCGGGATCGTTGCGGCTGGCGTCATGGCGAGCACGCGCGGAACCACGAATATCCGGTCGCCCGGCACGCCAGCCTTCTCCAGCAGCCAGGCCTGCCAGGAGTCGGAGACGACCACCGCATCGGCACGTGCCGCACACCGCAATTGTTGCCGATAAGCGATTGCAGCCCATTCGGAATCCGGCGTGGGGCATGTGGCGTCGGCGACGGGGTAGGGGTTGCCGGAGGCATGCCAGTTCATCACCACCGGCAGGCGCAGGCGCCTGCCCAGTGCGAGGGTGCGCAAGGCGAGATCGTGGCCCGAGCGCCCCACGTGGGCATGCAGCAGACCGATGCGCATACGTCGTAGCCAGAGTTCTCCGAGCATGACATCGAAGCGCAGCAGGTCCGGACGCGGCACGCCGCGGCAGGCTTCAGGACTGAGTGCGCTCAGCTCGACAATATCGCTGCCGCCGTCCTGGCTGACTGAGTAGGGGCCGGTGGCAGCCGATTGCGATGAATATTCCGACGGAACAATCAACAATGGACGCATTCCGCGTTCGAACTGCGACTGGGCGAGCGCCAACGCGCCTCCTGCCGCGGCCGGCACCAAGTGGGCGATCCGGTGCGGCAACCCCTGATGCGGCAACGCCGCGCGGCCGGGGTCGGCGATTCCATTCTCGATCTCGCTTAGCGCAGCCAGCGCGTAACGAGATTGATTGCGCATATAGCCGCGGACGTCGGGTGCGGCCTCGAGAAGTTGGCATGCCTTGACAAGCAGGGCGGGCGCGCCGATGCGCCAGGCCAAGGCCTGGATATCGAGCAGGTATTGCCGTTCCTTGCCATGCAGCGCGAGTCCTCGCTCAGCCGCCCGCTCAGCGTCGCGCGGGCTTGTGCGTTCGAGGCCGGCAATGTCGGCCAAGGTGTACTCGTAGCATTCGAGCGTAAGCTCTGTGGTCAGTTGGACGTCCTGCGGCCCTTGCCAAAGTTGCAGCTGGCATTCCAGTCTGACAGCGTCCGGCGGGGGAAGCAGCGGCTTGGTGCGTATCCCGGGCCCGGGTGCCGGCTCGACAGGCACGTAAAGGAAGCGAGACTTCAGGGAGTCGGAATACGTAAGTCCGGAGCCGGGATGATCTACGATGCGGCCTTGCGCATCGTAGAACTGGATTGTCAGCACCGCGCCACGCGGAACCGGCTGTTTTACCGGGCCCGCCGCGCGCGCACGGAAAAACCAGCCCATGCCGGCAGTGTCAAGTGTTTGGCTAAGGCGCCTCAGCGTCTTGGCACGTGGTGCTGGCGGAGGGGGGGCCGCGGTCGAGGCAAGTATCAGCATGAGTGACGCTCCACCGTGCCGTCTTCCAGTACTTTGCGTAGCGCCTGGCAGAATTGGTTCGAGATGAGTCGCGGATCGTGACGTGCGAGAATTCCGTCGAATATGACGCGGTTCGGGCGATGCGAGAGTGCGCGCTCCAGCGCATTGGCCAAGCCGTTGACGGCGGTGCGCGTGTAGAGCAGGGAAGGATCCTCCGCGAACACCTCCGCCATTCCGCCTTCCGCCGGTGCGACGACCATACGTTGAAAGGTCGCCGCGAGCATAGCGACGCCGGAGTTCAGCGTTTCCAGATACGGAGCCACGGCGACGTCGCACGCATTGAAGTAATACTGTACCCGCTGGTCGCGCACATTCCCCGGGGCGAGCCGGATGTCGGCGCGGTTTTCGACGCGTTTGCGTAAGGCAGAAAAATAGGCCTCGTCATCCACTTGGCCAACGATCAGCAGCATGCAGCGGGCGTCGGGCCGGGACTGGCGCGCGAGATCATATGCATCGATCAATTCGAGCAGTCCCTTGTAGGGCTGGATCGCGCCAAAGCAAAGAAAGACAAAATCCTCCGCGTTTAGGCCGAGGTCCTGCCTCGCCTGCGCGCGCGGAACCACATTGGCGTACCAATCGCCGTAGCTGGGGTGCGGGATGTGCACCACCTTGCGCGGGTCGATGCGGAAACTCGATGCCGTGAGCCGCTCGGTGTCGCGATTCATGATGTGAATGAGGTCGGCGGCGTCCGCCGTGGTCTGGCGCACCGCCCGTTCGGCCTGCGGCCATACCGTGGCATGCGGCATGACGTTGTGTACAGTCCAGACAATGCGCAAGCCCTTGCTGCGCCAGTGACCCAATCGCCGGGCGTAGGTATCGACGGCTGCGTCCGCTTCCGCTTCGGTGGCGGCATTCTGCAGCACGCCGGCCAGCCAGTGCAGATGGACGATGCCGTGTCCTTGCCATGCAATATCGTCCAGCGACTCCAGCCGCAACACCGGCAGCGCGGACAATGCGTTGCGTTCCGCGGCGGAATAAAGCAGCGGCTGATAGGGATTGACCTGCGCCACCGGGTAGTACATTAGCAGGTCGGGAAGCCCACGGTCCGTTGCGGTGCCCAATGCGGCGGACACGAAAGCGCTGGCCCAGCCTTGGGTTCCGTTGGCCAGTTCATCGATTCTCATGACGTTTCTCCTGCGGGCAGGCAGCCGTTCTCGAGCCAGTAGTATCCCGTTTCGGCCACATGCAGCTCCAATATCTCGCCGCCACGCAGCTTGTGCACGTCGTAAGGGAGCGCCGCCATGCCGTTCGTCCATCGCAAGGTCTGCCCATGCCGGACGGTGGGTGCATGCATCCCCGACCAGGCAGGGTGGCAGACATCGATGCTGCGGTGTTCTCCGTTTGCCAGCACGCCAATCGATTCCAGCGCGACGCCGAGAATGCGACGGTCATTCAATGCCAGTGCTGAGGTTTCGCGCGCGACCGAGCTACGCGACAGGATCCGCATAGCGGAGGGTTCCATCACGGACGGCAGAGTGAAGCGCCAGCGCTGGAGACCGGAAGACGTGGCCGTGCCGTGTATCACGAGACCATTGAATTCCAGGCGCAAGGCCGGTTCCGAAACCAGGGCTGCGCCTGATTGACGGGCCGCGTCGTTCAGCAACCGCTGCCGGCAGCGTGCCGCCGACGGGCCGCCAGCGGCATGCGCGTTCTCGGGCAGGAGCAGGACGCCCGCCAGTTTGGAAGGATTCTTCTCCAGCGCCACCGGCACGGCATATTGCAGCCAATGCCAATGATCCGTTTGCGTGACCGTCCGTCCGTTGACGAGCTGATGGGCATACAGCGTGGTACCGTGGACTTTCAGTGCCTGCCATGGGGCCAGCGTGATAGGGTGCGCCGGTTCGCCATGGGCCAGTGCGCCCGCCTCAATCCGCACGGGCGACAAGCGCGAGCGCAGCGCGTGCGGGATGCGCCCACAGAATAACGGCCTATCGTCCGCGACTACCTGTTCTCCGGTGCCGCTCACAACGAGCAATCCGGCCGGCCGGGGCGGAGGCGCAATGGCGTCCTCCTCCCAGCGCATCGGAGATTCTCCCGACAGGTCGGCGAAAGCGATCGGGAATGGCGCGTCGGCGATGGCCGGGGTGAAGGTAGGCCGTAGGCGGCCCGCCGCATTGCTGCCCAGTCCCGTGACGGCATGGATCCCCCCGGCGCTATTTACATAGGCGAGGTTCAGGGCGTCGCCCGCCATCATGCCGGCCACATGCAAGCGCGCTTCCGTCAAGTGCGACGCGTGCCATGCCGCGGCCAGGCAGCCGCTTCCTTCGCTTTCAAACACGACGCGCAGGACAGGGCCCGCCGGATCGGCAAAGCAGGAGGGTGCAAGATCCAGACAAGCGCCAGGGCCGATCTCCAGACGGAGTTCCGCCAGGCCGGCTGCGGCGCCCAGCAGGGCAACTTCGGCATTCTCGCCGACCCGCACGGTGGCGCGTATGCCTTCAGTTCCCGCGCCGCTCACCTCCAGCGTGCATCTGAGATTTTCCACGACCAAACGGCTTTCGGCCGACAATTCGACCGAAATATGTTGCCCCGCGCTGGTCGGGCGCTGCGCATCCAGTAAGTCGGTTTCCCCGGGCCCGAGCAGGATTTTCTGCGGGGGCTTGATCGTATCTGTCATGGGGCCGATCGAATGGTCTCTTTCAATTGACTCAGCGTACTTTGTAATACTTGTTACCATCTTTGGGATTGACGCCAGCCCTTCTTGCAGAAGGTGTCTCCAGGGGGAATGTTTCATAGCATCATGCACCAAAACGAGAGCGGAGCCTAGTGAGAAACACCCTGCTTTTCCCCGGTAATTCCGGATATAAAAGAAGAATAGGGGCGGTATGCGGCACTACCGGAGCGCGCGCAGCCACCAAGCCGGCGAAGCCCGGCCCCCGCGCACGCTCACGGCGCTTAGAACAGCTTCTCGAGCGCCCCGCGATCCGACAGCAACTGAGGCAGCGCATTCGCCACCGTCAGACGGATACTTTCCTTGCTGTACAGTCCGCCGTTTATCTGCGTTGTGTGGATGTATCTACGACGCGAATTCCCTGGAAAAGGGTAACTATCCTCCAAAAAATGCTCGCGGTAGGTGTACTAATAGATACAGATTTCGTAGCATCGTGCACCAAATTGAAGGTGGAGCCTAATCTGATGCGTGTATATCAAAGATCCGAAGCTCTTCCTTGCGAACTGCAAATCGGGGGTGCTCGGCTGGCGCCGAACATGCAGTGCAAAGGGCGACATTGATAACAGCATGAAGAGGCCAATCACTTGTTACGATTTCGATATCATGATGTTTCTCGTTCTCTTGTTGAGGCGCTAGTACTAGCGCTGACGGTCTGCGTGTCGGCGAACGCTTCAGCAAAGAGTCTCGACATCTATGTGTCACCAACCGGTGCCGATACTGCTAGTGGCACCCAAATGAATGCACCTATTGCGTCTCTATCGCGGGCGCAGGAAATCGTGGCAGCGAACGCATCGGGGCACGACGAAATCCGCGTCCTGTTGGCACCGGGCATCTATCGGGGGCAAGGTGTGGAGTGGCGCACGTTTCCTGGGATCTGGATCCGGTTCTTGCCTTTGGCACAGGGTAAAACTGTGGTGTTTGATGGCCGCGGGGGAGCGCAATCCTTTTTTTTCAAAGGAGAGCCTCCGGCGCCTCAGCGGGGAAGTAGTCCGGTATCGATGAAGTTAGAATTTAACGGTATTACTATCCGCAATTACTGCGAGGGAATAAGCTTGCGCTCATGGGCGGATGATGTTCGCCAGCCGGGAGGTAGGGATGTCGTAATTAGACACAATACTTTCGAAAATATTGGAAGCAAGTATGACCCTGTGCTAAGAAAAAAGCTCCCTCGAGGGCAATGCACTGCTGCATTACGACTACAAGGCGTCGGCCACGGTCGAGTTGAAGATAATTCATTCAAAAATATAATTAACTTACCGAAGAATCAGACGGGTTCTCGAAGCTATGGCAGCACGCTGTTGCATGCCATTTATATATCAAATATGTCGAGAGATAACGTCATACTGAGAAATCGGTTTGAGAATTTTTCGGGCGATGCTATCCGTATAAGAGATGCGTCGGATCGGAATAAGATCGCGGAAAATGTCTTTGGCTCAGCCTCGAAAGGAGCGCCCGAAGGACAGATACACGCGATTTCTCAGTGGCACTGCAATCCGCAGGTCCTGGCCTGTATTGAGCGAGCAATCCCCCGCAACGAGTGTGAATCGTCGAAGTTGGAACTCAGTGATAATCGGATACAAGGAAAAAACGTAGCAAGCTATGCCGATCGGACTGAGCGCAAGACGGTATGTGCTGAATGACCCTAGCTTTTTCGAATTTTTTAAATGAATAATTTGTCGAGCGGGCTAAGGTTGGAGATCATTCGCGGTATTGCATTGGAGACAGCAAGCTTGATGCTCGGGGCGCTATATAAACCGCCATTGATCTGCGTGCAATGGATGGCCGTGTTGCGGAACCATCTGAACAGGCGCTTGTCGGGCTGTTTGGCATATCGCCAGAAGGCATCCAGCTCTCCCTGGAAAGTCAGGCCTGGCATATCGTAAATGGCCTTACCCAGAGCTTTTAAGGGGCGGCCATGCACTAACGCGGAACCGCCGACTGTGCTGTTGATAGTGACAACGCCCCGGGCATGATTGAGCAGAGCGGGTAGGGGGCCCGTCTCCAGATACAGCACGCGATCGGATTTTAGACCGATACTCTTGCAAATTTCGGAGATTGTTCTTGCGTGATCATCTTGGCCAGTATCAAGCGGGTGATTCTTGATCACCAGTAGTCCATCTGGCCGACACATTCGAGCGAAAGAACTCATCGTGGTCTCTAGCATTTCCCTCATGTTGTCGAATGGCGAATGATGGCGGATCTGCGCATCACTACTCAACTGCAGCGGAACCAGCCAAAATGGAACGCGATTATAGATAATCGATTGAATTGCAGCCAGATCGCGACGCTTGCTCTGCGCCAATCTGATGCTGCGTTTTAGGTAGGCTCTGTATTCTACGTGCGCTAGCACTGGTGAATGAGTGCGGTAACCAGGGTAAGTTAATGGATTGCGGATGCCTGCTATGTGATAGACAACATCATGCCAAGCCCGAGAGGAGAAGGAGGGGGCAAAGCTGGTGCCGTTGTCATAGTCGGGGATACGAGGGCCAATACGACGATACCAAGCAGGATCGCGTGGGAGTTGCGAGTGCGCATTGACTCCCCCTCGTTCGAGCGTAATCCAGTAAGGCCGAAAATAGCCTTCCTCAAAGACGTGCACATTTATGCCGCGGCTTTTGGCTAGCTGAATTGCGGGTCGATGCACAGGACGTTGATCCCCGAATAGTACAAGGTCAGTGGGAGCCTCCTTGTCCATAAATGCTGCGTACCAGGTCTCCAGATGTTCAACGGAGGATCTGTAAGATAAGGCGTTACCGGCATTCCAGTACCAGGAGTCGCCTGCATTGAAGTTGATTCGTTGAACTGTATGCCCGGCGTTACGCAGAGCCTTGCCCAGAGAATCAAAAAAAGGTGAGCAGGGGCCCTGAAGAAATAGAAAACGTTGGGTCATGGTTTACGAGAAAGTCTCGCTACGAAACGACGCAAAAAAAAGGGACGCCGTTCTTTGCGCCAGTTGAGCAACTCGTCAACGGCACGTTCGGGTGTACAGAAATTGCGGGTAATGCGACTTACATACGTCGGATACATGAGCAATGTTCCTGCTACTAGTTCGTCGAGGCTAAGTGATCTGCCTCTTCTTGTTAGCACGTCGGCGGTCATTCCATTGTCTTGGGTTAATCCCCAGCCTGCGTAGAAGGGAAGGCCCCAGGTAACGACCGGCACATGCCGCAGCAAGGCTTCAAAGCCTGCGAGCGACGTTAGCACATGAAGCTCGTCGATTGTCTCCAGCAACTGCGCAATAGGCACGTCGCCAACTATTTCATCGCACCATCTACCGGCGTCGCGCTCGCCCTGGCCGGGTTCACGCAAGCCGGCCTTCACGTCAGGATGAGGCTTATAAAGCAACCAAGCGTCAGGCCGTGCTTGTCGTACTGCTTGAAGAAGCTCCATATTGCGCGTGATAGTACTAGCGCCGTACCGAATTGCGGCATCGGTTTCGACTTGGCCGACGACAAGCACCACTTTGCGCGCATTATCCGGCCTTACCCAAATTTCGCCAGCGTGAAGGTTGTATTTTGTAATCCCGGTTTTGACTATTTTTTGGCGCAGCGCTTTAGCTCTGGCGAGAATAGTCTGATCAAATTCCTGTTCGCGTAAAATAAGTTCCAATCGTGAAGGGGAGTTTGCATCATAGTAAATTCCGTCCGGGTCGATTACCCACGAGATGGGTCGTATCAAATCAGCCCCCAATCCCACTGATCGGATGAAACCATCCTCTATGCGCAGTATTGGCTGGTTAAGATAACCACGCGTTTGAAGCTCCTCGCGATGCTTATGGCCCCATGTCACCAATGTATCGTCGGAGCTATCACAGTCACGCAACTCTGACAGGAAGTGAAGGTTGGAGCCCGAAAGAAAGTCGCGCACGAAAGGCCGCTTCCATTTTGAAAACCCGTAGGCTGAGAGGCGACGTGGAAAACGTTGTCGCTGCTGGCGTTGTAAAGAGACCCAGGCCATCAATGTTTCAATCTCGCATGGCAGGCCAGACTCGGGATCGAAATACCGAACATACCGCACGAGGCTTCCATAAACCAACTGTTCCAATGATATCGGACGGCGCCGATGAGGGGGAATCTGAATATCGTGAGTTAGTCCCCAACCTGCATAGAACGGCATGCCATAGACATGAACAGGTTTTGACCAGAACAGGGCTTCGAATCCTAGTTGCGAGGTAACTGTATAAACGGCCTCGGCATGTGCCAGCCAGCGAGCTGGGTGCGACCCATCGGCGGACACCTGTACACGCGAGTTTTGTTGTAGCTTGGAGAGGTCAAAATGTCCTCGCTTACGCCCGGCCACGACGTCAGGATGAATCCTCACGACCACTGTGCAATCCGGGTGAGCAAGCAATGCATCCTCCAGCATCTTCAGAAAATCGGTTTCGTGCGCGTTACCTGCGGAGATTGCAGCGTCCCCAAGGGTCTGGTCAACGACCAGCACGTAGCGAGGTGGTAACTCGGAAACTACAGGGTCTCTACCTTCGTTATATTTTGATAATCCGCCATCTTTCCATTTTCCGACAATTTGACGTGCCCGTTCGCATTGATCACTGGTTAACGGAGCTTCGACTAAATTCTCAAGTAATGAGGGTCGAGATGCGTCGTAGTAGATTCCAATATCGTCTACGATGAGAGAATGCGATGGTGAGCCGCCTCCTTCCATAGAACGTAGGAAGCCATCCTCCAATAACCAACATACCCCCCCTCGTTGCGTGGCCAGTCGTCTGGCGCGTCGTCCGCTACGCTTCAAACCCCAGCCAATATAAGCGAGGTTAGAATGACGAGACGATAGCAACGAAATAACGCGCAGGCGCACATGCAGCCGTTTGAAAAGTTGCGGCTGGAACCATATTCCCCAATCTAGCCAATGAACGGCAGCAGTTTTGCCACTCATTTCAGTGTCTAAAAACGCTGGCCGATCAGGATAGCTTGAAGAATGGGGGTTATGATCTTTTGCCATTCGTACACCGCAGCGTTAGTCACATATATGGCATCTTCAGGGTGTACCAGGAATTGCTTGGCCAAAAATATGGACTCCGGATTCCGCATATTCAGGCGAAAAACCATGGCATGAACATTATTCGGGTCGGCATCGACAAGCCGAAAAACGAATACTCCTGTAGGGTCTGCCTTGGCTTCGTCCAACCCACCAACAGTGCCCAACGTCTCAAGCAAGCTTGGGCTGGCGGATGGCAAGTCGTGCAATCCCGGGGTTTTTACGGATCCCATAGCTACGAAACGTTGGCGCGCACGCTCAACAATGATCTCCGAACGGGGCTGGACGGGCTGATTTTTGCCGGAAAGCAAATCCTGATAACTATAGGTATAGACTTTGCTACCCGTGCGAACAACTACGTTTGCAAGATGAGGCTCCAAGACGGGCCCGCCAGCTTGGTTGATAGCATCGAGTAGGGTCAATGGCCCCTGGAGTGTAGTGAAGCGGCCTGGAGATTTTACCCCCCCGGCCACCAGCACAGAGCCGGAAAGGTCCCCAACAAGTTCCGCATGTACTTGTGGATCTACTGCTTTTCCTTTAAGGCGATTTCGCACTGCGCGCTCTACTTGTGGGAGCGTCATTCCCGAAACTTTGAGTTCCCCGGCATATGGAAGTGAGATTTGGCCTTGGGCATCCACGCGCAGCTTAGGAAATACGGTTCCACCAGCACTTAACGGGGCGAAGAGGCCCCCTTCTTGCATGCTGTCGGAGATCATCAGGGCAATGACGTCGCCGGGAATGAGATACACATTGCCAACGCCCACCTTGGATACATCCGAAGTGAGTTCTTTGATCGGAGGTCGCATATACGGGCTGATATTGGTCGCATCCAGGTCGATAATGTCGTAATTTGGATTGGACGACCCAGCATCGGACGAAATCGAAGTCCGATATGGTCCTGCACCCGAGAGAATGCCGCAACCTGAAAGTGCAGAAACCAACGCAAGTGTGGCGGCTCCGCGGAATAATCTAGTGCGCCGGTGTAAGTTCATTCCAGAGAGAAACGGTACGAATTCTACAAAGGTGTTCATGGATGGTAGCTTTAGTCGCGGTGATCTTCGATGGTGGCGATAACGAAGCGGGCTACACCGTAGAGTAAGGTCAGTAGGATTAAGAGCGTGAAAAGGTTGTAAGGCCGATTTGGGTATAGAGCGCTTTGGGCGAGAGACGGCCGAACAATGGTTACGAGACTCCTAATCTTCTTGGACGCCTCGATCCTTGCATTTTCTAATGCAGCGACTGACAGTTTATAGCTTTCTTCCGCAATTCCAGCATCGACTGTCAAATTCTGATATTCGGAGGCAATGACGTTGAGCTGATCACCGCCTACTTCAGAGATGAGATCCTTTTTTTCAGCCGCTAATTGTTGCTCGATGGCCCGAATTTTCACGGCTTGCTGGCGGACTTGTGGGCTTGTTTTATCCAGAGTTGACAGCAGAGCCTTCAAGGAGGCGCGCTCCCTGGTCAAAAGATCTTCTAGGCCGGCTAAAGTTGCCGCACGAGATTCTGCGGAAGACTTGGCGTCCAACAGTTTATTGGCGCTTTGAAATGCTATGAGGATATCTCGTTTTTCCACATAGTTTCGACGAGCGTTACCCAATTCATGTTCGGCAAATGCGAGATGGTCGCGCGCAATTTTATGCGAAAGTTCATTAACGAATCGTTCACTTTCATTCAAAATTTCGTCGACCATGGATTTTGAGAGCGCGGGATCCGGGGTCTGGACTTCCACCTCCAGTATGCCCGTGAACTCATCGAAATGAGTCTGCACGATACGACGGTAAAACTTTAGCAGATCTTCCGCGGGAGCGTCCTTGCTTAAATAAAATAATGGATCGGTCCAGCGCCCAGAGTAAGCATCAGTCCAATTCAATTTTGTTTGCAGATAGTTCATCATGTCTGCCGACACGATGAAGTCTTGTACGAATAGTGTCTCCTCGCGCGAAGTGGGATTAATACTGCCCACAAGCAATGCTAGGCTTGGAATATTGGCTCCAGCGGCTTCATGTGGTTGGCGAACAACCACTTTTGAAGTGCTCGTGTATCGGTCCAGCGCAAAAAAAGTGTAATATATGCTAATAAGCGCAAAAGGTATTACGACCATGTAGACAAATAAAGGGATCTTCTTTAGCTTTTCAACGTTCACCACGAATATTTCCGAAAGTGCTAGGCTTGATAGGCGGCGATGCCGGCTTCTACGTCATCATAAATGTGTACAGTGCCATCATTGACGTACAGTACAAGATTGCAAAGTCGCCGAATTTCTTCCATTGAGTGACTGACCAATATGATGTTGGCGCTCTTCATTTTTTCGGCGAATACTACTGTAGACCTCTTCCGAAATTGAGAGTCGCCAACAGACATGACTTCGTCGATCAGGTAATAATCAAAATCAAAGGCCATGCTCAAGCCGAAAGCGAGACGCGATCGCATGCCGGACGAATAAGATCGTACCGGTTCATCAAACCACTTTCCCAAGTCTGCGAAGTTCTGTACATAGGCAATGATTTCTCGCATTCGCGGGCCAACTGCGCCATATACTCGGCTGACGAATTTTACGTTGTCGCGTCCGGTCATGCTCCCCTGAAATCCGCCTGTTAGACCAACGGGCCAGGACACGCTTCTATCTGTCACAATTTTACCGTGATCAGGTGTATCTGCACCTCCAAGCAAGCGCATCAAGGTGGATTTGCCTGAGCCATTGCGTCCGATCAAACCGATATTTCTTCCCGGTGGGACGGTGAAGGATAGATCGCGAAATACATATCGACGTCCGCGTGGCGTCAAATAGGATTTGGTGACGTTTCGTATTTCAAACATTTTATCAAAGCGACATTAGTCGGCGTTTGCGGAGCCGGTATGCGGCACATGCGGCAAAAGAGGCGACAATCGTACAATTTACGACAAATTCAATCGAAATGCCTGGATAAAGCCGGTAATATTTGAATGTCGAATAACGTATAAGGTCAATAATGTGCAAGTATGGGTTCCACAGTAGATAATCTATGATCGTGTGTGGAAGCTTGCTGATAGGATAAATAACACCTGAAAGAAGATATAGGGGCATAAATATCAATGCCAATATATTGCGCAATTCCGGTGCGGCCTCTGCAATGAGTGCAAAAAATATTCCAACAGCAAATGAAAATATTATTCCTAAAAAAAGAACAAACAGCCAGCTGAATGGATCTTCGATTTTTGTGTCATATCCATACCAGGTTAGGCACATATAGAGAATTAGGAATACTATCGTGGCCACGCATGTTTCAACGATACAGCGTGCAAAAAAAGCGTCGGCAGGTTGAATCTGCTTATACGAAAACAACGCCTTATTGGCGTCGACACTCCCCATTATTTTTATGACTATGTTCTTAAAGAGCAGAAACGGTGCTACACCCATTAAGAGAAAAACTAGAAAATCATAGCTTTGCGTAGGAGCGGTACGCAATTTCATGATGGTGCCGAGCACGATCATATGCGCCATGGGTTCCATTACGACCCAAAACGCGCCAAGGCGAACGCGCCCGAACCTGCCTCGCATTTCGCGCAGAACAAGGGCGAATATTACGGAGCGAGTAATTTGAAGAGGGGAGCGAGTATGCATTACTGGGGTTTGCGGTGGAGTCGCGCCGATTGTACAATGCCGAGCTAACTTTCGGCTCTTTTGACTCACAAAAGATGTTGCCAATTCTGTGTGTCAATACAATTATTAGGCTATTTCGAACAAAAATCGTGTTTCATGTGATGAAATCAAACTTTGGCAGGCGAGAGAAGGGCTGTTGGGGCATAGATGGCCAGGATTAGGTCTGGCTAAATAAAATGAATAAAGACGTACTGCAATTGTAATATGGAAATGCAGCCAAGTTAAGTAATCGAGTGGCTTTGCGTGCTTTATTTTCCCAATATGAATTGGAGAGTGTGGATTTTGTTGTTTATTAAAAACTACTTCGCCAGCCTAAAAAGGCGAACAGAGCTGAGCCTCCCTTATGGCTCATTGAAGATCGGCTTGGTTGCCGATAACCTCACTCAGGCCTCTCTGGAATCGGAATGCCAAGTGAGGCATCTAACCCCCAATAATTATCGAAAGATATTTCGGCAATGGAAACCTGATCTGTTGTTTGTTGAGTCAGCTTGGCAAGGTATTAAGGAGACCTGGAAGTATAAAATAGCGAGCTATCCAGGCCATGCGGAGCGGAACAACTATCTGTTGCACCAGATGTTGAGTGAGGCACGCGACGTTGGAATCCCGGCCATCTTCTGGAACAAAGAAGATAATGTTCATTACGATCGGTTTATCGATAGCGCCAAGTTGTTTGAATATGTTTTCACCGTGGACGAAAATTGCATCCCTCGATACCAAAGTGATGTGCCGTCCGCTCGCGTCATCCAACCGCTGATGTTCGCTGTACAGCCGCGCTTTCATCATGCTGGCGTGGCTACGAAAAAGATCGGCCATAGCTGCTTTGTGGGAAGCTATGGTGCGCACATACACCCGCAGCGGCGGCAATGGCAAGACCTGCTATTCGAAGTATTTTCCAGATTTGGTCTGGACGTTTATGATAGAAATTCATCGAGAAAGGCGAGTCACTATAGATATCCCGTATTCCCTGGTCTGACCGTGCGACCGAAGGTTCCATACTCGTTGACGGCTCAGCTCTATAAAAGCTATAGATTCAATTTGAACGTCAATACGATAGAAGCGTCACCGACGATGTTCTCCCGTCGTTTGATAGAAATTCTGGCCGTAGGCGCTGTTGCTGTCTCGACGCCATCATTGGCGGCTTCCCGCCATTTTTCCGAGTGTTGCAGTATTGTGAGTTCGAGACAAGAGCTGGAAGCCATCGTCCAATGGTCCGCGGCGCAATACAATGAAGCCCTTGAGCGTGCTCGATATGGAGCAGAACTTGTGGCCAATCATCACACGTGGATGCATCGTTTGGAGCAAATAGAAGCAAGTGGCTGTTTTTGACGTTATATCTGAACTTGAAAAATAACTTCGGTCGAAGGAGAGGAAAAGGCGAGCTTCGTAGTTTCTATATACTCAAATCTATCGCTTCCTACTGTATGCTGCCGCGTCTCAATCCACGTACCTTGTTCGTGTGTGGAAACTATTGCAATGATCTTGCCGTTCTTTCTCAGAACGGCACTCGTGTTCTCGATCAGAGCTGTTATTCCTGGAGATAAGATAAAATTGTGTTCTATCTCGGCTTGAAGTTCGGCGTCTCGTTCCGATTCTATTGAATCGATTATTTCAAGCAATGATCCAACCAGACTGAAAGTGCGTGCTATTTTGTATAACGGGACTCTACGATGGACCATCTCAAGATGGAAGCCTAATGAAGTTTCGTAGTATTGCAGTATTTCACTGCCGGAGGCCGGCTCTTGCGTATTACAGAACGGGAAGTGGGGTAAAAAGACGGTGCTGTGAGACGAGGCCGGCAGTAGAGTGGAATCGATTTCAGGCGTATAAACAGTATATCCAGGATCATCGAAAATAAGATCGCCGCCTACCTCGAGGCAAAAAGAAAGTTCATCGTCTTGCTTATGGTTGGCCGAGTGCCATGTACATGTGGCCGCAAAATGAAGATCCTTCTCGAATGGAGCGCTCTCTCCCATAGCCCTTCTTTTATAGAAAAAGAATCCATCCTGACAATAAAGTCTATTGCCAACGTTCCCAAGTTGGCTACTCTCCACAGGAGACATCAGAATTTCGGGGTGCGCCTGGCGTATTGAAAGGGCGGGCTGCTTTAACGTATCACCAAGTGTGAAATACTCGCCACAATCTCGTAAAGCGAACGCCAAGATATTACGTGTCTCACGCTCTAGGACCGCACGATATTGGCGATTTACGCGAGAGTCCTGCCCTGTGCATAAATCGAGAAACTCAACTGCGAGTGGGTAATTAAATTCCTGGTATGAGATCGAGTGTTCGCGAGTTATCCCGTTTTCGGTGAACATCTCCAACAAGGTTTCATGGCCTCGTCTGGATATTTCTGAAATATCAATGTTTGACTTATAACTGTTATTGATCTTAGCCAGTTTCAATAGAGTTATATCAATCATTAGGCCATGATTATGGCCTTTTCTATACATCTCTGGGTTCTGTAGGTTTTTAATTTCCTCAAACAATATTAAGTCGCATAACTTTGCGGCCTCCGTATTGCCTTGTCCCAGAAATTTATCACGAAAATTCAATATATGGTTTACACGTATTGTCGCCGCGTGGTCACCCCGTAACTCGTTATAGTGGGGGTTGCGAATGCCGCGTTCGCAGTGAAAATTATAAAAGTTTCGCAGGATTTCGGCCGCCGCAGAAATATTGTCGCGCGTGGTAACCCAGCGCAAGCTCATAAAGTGATGACGCCACGAGGTCGATTTGTACGGATTTGTTCTCCAATCTATGGGAAGCTTGAGATCGATGGGAGCGTATCCTGGGTGACTTACTCGGGCGATTGTCATGTCTATTTATAATATATTTTTGGGCTTGTCAGGCGTATAGCCTGTCACCGAAAATCAAGGAAAACTGAATCTGCGTTAACCGAGTGAGTTCCTCGAGAAAAGATCTATATATTCTTGCTTCGTCATGTGCTTCAGGGCGGGAAAATGAGTCCGATATTGCAGACAGTTTTCCGGCGTGATTTGACGACGAACTACCGCAGGTGATCCTGCCGCGACGCTGAAGGGGGGGATGTCATTAATTACTACAGAGTTGGCACCTATGATGCTCAGCGTTCCGACGCGGACACCGCCTAATATTTTGCATCCAGTAGCAAGATATACGTAGTCCTCAATTTTGGGAACGTACCGCGAACCAGGGTTGTCCGTACTTCTACTCGACGTATTTGTTTTTCCCCCAAGGGTTGTATTGACACCGATTACAACGCCTTTCCCTATTTCAGCGGCCGCATGGAGCACGACTCCAATACCACCATAGCCAAAAGATGTATTTTCTCCAATCGCTACAGTGTTGGGTATTGAGGAGTTATGAAGGAGATAGTTCAATTGAACGCAGCGTTTGGCAGCTTGCTCGTTGCCTGCTGCCTGGAAGCGTTGGCCCATTTGCCAAATTCTATATGAGGAAGGTATTCCTCTGTCCAGATACCCCCCGAATGATTCGAGCCATGGGCTCACCGCGGCGTCATAGGGTTGCGTATTATCATCTGTCGCCGGCGTTGATGCGTGAGCGATAGCCACTGGGACGGAATCTGTCGACGAACACGCGGTGGCCAATTGTCGAAGCAGCGAGGCCGTGAGCCTTGCTCGTCGATCTTCCGGAGTATTTTCTGCGATTTGTGCGGCATTTGAAAGTCTCCGCCGTCTATCATCATCATTGATGTTAGGTGATAGCGTGCTAGTCAAAGCCTCCAGGGCCGTCGTAAATGCATAGCATTGCGCCTCCAAAGCCGAAATCTTGCTTCGCAGCCGACTATTCTCTTCTATAACTTTAGCTATCGCGGTGGGGGAGAAGGACTCATTGACCATGCTTGTTTGTCTCGTTTAAATTCGCGTAACTCGCTGCCTCATCGCATCTAAATCGCTTGCATAAAGGGCAGTTTTACTCGCCCGGGAGGAGAGCGTTCGTTGCCAGTTTGATTGCTATGCAAATTATGCGCTAGCTTTGTTTGTTAAAGTCTATTCTTATCAATATTTCTGAAAGCATTTCTTGTGAGAAAGAAATAAAGTCAATGGCGTATGCTGGCTCTATCTTTCCGGGCACAGTGGATCTCCAGGCTCCAAGTGTTGGAGCGTCAGTGCCAATAGAGATTACCCTTTGCATGGGACAGTTTTTATTGAGTTGGGATAAAATTAATCTATTTCCAGTTTTTCTGGAGAAGATGTATATATCGCCAGATTCATTTTGCTCAACTTTCTTGTCTGTGGGAACGATAAATCTCTGCCGATATATGCCATTGCCGTCTTTCTCCGCTTGAGTTACTGATTCAGCGGCCTTGCTGGTTAGTGGTGAAACCCTATCAGAAAGAACAATCTCGGCAGCGGCTCGATCGTACGTCAATGATCGAACAGATTCAAAGCCTTCGAACATGTGAGTTTCGGCCGTGATCGAAAATACTTTGTTATCGTCATTGTGCTGCAAAATGCGGGGCGCAGACTTGGGCTGGGGAAGTCTGCGTGACACTCGGGCATGGATCGGACTGGCAAGACTATGAGCATTGTGTGATCGGGCGTAAACACGGAATGGATCCGTAGGAGCATGCTTATAGAGCCCACCGTCGACAATCCAGTCTTCACCGGCACCGAACAGCACAAACGATAGATCATCATCATGGCGGTGGTAGGTCGAGAGAAAACCGCATTTGAATACGATGTGCACTGACGACCGAAAACTTGTCGCGTCTGAATGTTCGCTTCTCACCATAGCCCAACCAGATACGGGGAGCACCTTGCTTAGAGCTTCCGGCGCTCGTCCTCGGGTTCCACCGCTGATCGAATATAGAAAATTCTGATATTCCGACGATGGGTCCCGTCGAAGAAAATCTTTGACTATGAAATCAGCAGTATCTCCGATGTGAGGGAGTTTCCCATCGGGTCGAACAGAATAGGCAAGTGCGGAGAGGGCGGCAGTAAAGCGTTCCCGTTCCATGCCGAAGTCGGACGATGAGCCGAGTAGTTTTCGGATTGCGTTTTGAGCCTCTAATGCCTGTTTCAATCCGTATACGAGATAGCCAGGGCTATTCTCTACATGCCCTCCGTCAGTCGCAAACGCATGGGAAATCTCATCTTCCAGTCTGGACAGAGCAAGATCTAAATATTGCCGATCTTGGCCTTGGCGATGAATAAAATAGACGGATATTTCGACCAGGACCAATGCTTGGTCGAAACCGTGATTCGTATGTCGGCTATAAAAGCTAGTGACCGAAAGCTTTTTTTGATGTTCTGCGAGGACCGATTCTAGACGTGCAATACTGATCTCTTGACTGGAAGCTGTTCTGATTTTCAATGCGATCAAGAGATCGAGTATATTGCGTGCACGCAATGCCGTGCCATGGTCGTGCCATATATCTTCAGCCTCGGGATTCTCCGAGGCGAACTCCCACCATGAAAACACTGCGCTTACAGCGAAGCTCAGTGCGTTAGACTCCGGCGCTTGTTTCGAATGTGCAATAAGCCATGGTATGAACACCAACTGGTGTACATACCATTTCCATGTGCGATTGTGGAATGGATCGGCATTCCAAAGCAATGGAAGAGAGTAATGGAAATCGGCAAACCCGGCGATACGTAGTGTTCCGTTCTCAATAAGCTCCTCTGCTGCCGCAATTGAGATGGGCGACGGCTGAGTGGTTGTGCGCCCGGCTATATATGAGTCGAATGATTGTTTTGGGAGCAGTGGAGGCGCGGGCATCTGGGAATTCTCCGGTGCCGTTGATCCATTGCCCTCAGTGACGGCGGTGCGCAGCAGAGTTATGAACTCAGGGCGATTCCGATCGGGAATTTCGAAAGGATTTACTGGCGAGTCGTTGGCAATCAGGTCATTAGTAGCAATATGATGAACGATAAATTTTTGCTCAGAAAAAACCTGCCGGGCGACGGCGTACTTTCTTTCCAGGGTGCTGTAAATATTGAAATGGGGTGAACCCGAGGCGCCACGTTCAGCTGAACGTAGCTCCACAAGAATTATTTTATCTAGCAGATCGTTAGCAGCGAGCTCTGCCCGAATGCGGCGTAATGCTTGGTCCCACCCTTTTTCATCTTCGATGACTGTTGACAGCGCCTGTTCCGCCAGTAGCGGCTTGACGTGTTTCCGAAATTCTGGCGATGTGGTATATAGCAATCCGTTTGAATCTTGTACGATGCTATACCATTCCGCCGTAAGATCGAACAGAATGATCTCCGGTTGGTATTTGCGAATCTGTTTAAACCAATTTCCGCATAAATCTGTCTGAATAATCGAGTCGACTCTTTCGGATACGGCAGGCACGCGTATGGTTTGTTGCCCGTTGGGCCGCCGGCAGGCGGCATCGTACACCAGGATGCTGGATCGAGCCGCATTTGGTAAAACAGCAATTCCTGCCTGGATTTCGATGCTTCGCCGTAGATCGATGTCAAGATATAGGCCGCCGAAAACAGCGGCACGCAGTATTTTCATATATTTTATTGCGTAGGTGCAGGCCTGCCGCGATGGGTGCCGGCCAGAATTGCAAGCTCTTGTTTTATAGTGTTGTCGAAGCCGCATTGCGCAGCAACCCTCGCGGATGCACGTTCGGATTTGTCGAGAAAAATTTGCGGATTTTTATACATTTCTTCGATGGCATTTGCCATGGCAATACTGTCCTCTGCCGGGGCCAGATATCCGCACGCCGCATCTACAAATTCTGGAATTGCTGCGACTGAATTGGTGATCGGCACTAGTCCGGACGACATCGCCTCATCGCGTGATACTCCTTGGGCGTCCATACGCGTAGGTGTCAGGAAAATTCCGTGATTGGTATGGACTTCCGCAATTTCTCGTTGAGACAAAAATCTCTTGTGCAAATGAACATTTTCGAAATGAGAAACCGGTTTGGTGACATCGTCGAACAGATCGCCATCTCCATACAGATTGAACTGAAGTTCGGCGAAGTAGGGGCGCCGGGATAATTCCAGAATGCAGTTCACAGTTAGATCGTTTGCATATTTTCGACTTGCATACGGCCTGATCGACAATAGCTTCAGTCGCTGGGACGGACTTTTTTTGTGGTACGCAAAAATGCTGCTGTCAATATAGTTATGAATGATCGAATAGGATGCGTCAGGCAACTTGACGCCCAGATCGCCAGCGACTTCGTCAGCGAAGTACTGGGAGACGAAGATCAGGTGCACGTTGGGATGGGGTTGTGGCTGCAGGACTCTTTTCCAGAACTTTACACGTTTATCGCTCAGTTTTTTCTGGCGTGTTACTTCATCCTTCGACATTCTCTCGAATTCGAATTCTCGCCGTTGCCATACCTGGATCTCTGCGCCATGCACCCATATGTCAACCTTTACCTTGTCCAGGTGCTTTTCGAGCACAGACCACATCTTTTCATCGAGAAGATGTACCAGCACCTTCTTGTACTGCCCGCTAGCCAAGGTCTGGTCAAGCAATTCCAGATCTCCGCTGACTACGTCGATTCCTTCAAACTCTCGATATGGCGTTTCCTGCAGATTGGTCAATCGGAATACGTCAACGTCAAGACCTGCCTCGCGATAGGACCGAACGCGGCTGTGCAGGAAGCCATAGCGATACAGATCGTCATATGCAGGATACTGCTTCGTTAGCACGAGATATTGGGAGCGGCTTACGAGCGTAGCTGGTGGCTCGCCGTGGGACCCTAGTACCAGGGCCTCGATGTTGCCGCTTCCATTTCCTTGGATTCGGAATCCGAGCCTTATCTTGACGCAATTCGGCGGAATTGCGAGGGTGTGGCCACCGCCTATTGGATTCATCTGATGAGCAATTTTCTTGCCGGCCTGATCTTGGAATTCGAACACCGATCTGATCTCCTGGGAATCAGAGGTCACGACTTCGAAGTGGCTATTCAACACGAGATTGAGCTCGTCCCGGGTAAAGATCTTCTTCGCATATAAATACGCGAACTTGTCCGGCGGCATGGTGCTGCGGATATTTAGTTTCCCGTCCTTCAAGCTCATTTGGATTTGTTTGGAAGCAGGCGCCGGGAGCACAGCATGCAATTCCTGTGCAGTAAGCCTGGGCAGCGTGTTATCACCATTGCGATCCGAGGTTGGAGTGTTCTTTATTTTTTCCGCGATTGGAATCAAGTCCGCATAGAATGACGCGCCGCTATCTCGAACGGCTAGGTCGGAGCAACGCTGCTGGGCGTCGAGAGGTAAAGCGGTGTGCGGTGGCAGGTCGCAATAGTTGAATTCGTCTATGGCAAGCGCGTCGACCGGCACCTGAGTCGCCTCCATTGCACAAATGTGCTGCAGCTGTTCGGGGCTCAAGCTGGAGATTCTGTACAACGAGCGATTTATTGCAGCGTTCGTGCTAGCACGGTATTGCTTGCCGTCGTTTTTCAGAATGAGGTTGCCATCCGCTTCGAATACATAATGGGCAGCCTTTGTGTAGGCCGCGGCATCGGAATATTCGCGAGCCAGCGCAAGGTCCATGAGATAGTGCGCACCATAATAAGCCTGAGGGTGCATGCCTCCGATCAGCTCGAAGCTGGATTGCGACGCAAGGACTGCAGCTGTCATGTCACCAACACTCGAAAAGACATGTACACCTGGAAGGTCTACCCCCTTGGCTCCGTCAGTTGGGGACACAATATACAGGGTCTTGGCTGCGTGGTGTTGTCGGGAGAAGGCATCAATGACCGTGTCGCGCTGGGCCGCATTTTTTGCGTAGGCTACGACAAGCACGGAGCGGACGTGCTCTTGGACTGGTTGGCCGGCGAGTTTTGCCTTTATGTATTGCACGCGTTGTCGATAGGTATGCTGCGACATAACCTTACGCAATCCCTGGAGTCGGAACTTGCGGTAAGTGACTTCATCAGCGCAGATCGGCTCGAGCTGGGTCCGGATCTGGTCCGCGTCGTCAGAACATACTACCAAATCGCCAAACATAACTCGTACGCCGCGCGAAAAATTGCTTACTACCACGGTATTGGAGGCAAGCAATTCAAAAACACGTCGCGCATACATCGTCTGGGATTGCTTGATGGTGTTCATGTTCACCCCATAGCGGTATCCCTTATAGGCTTTATCGATCTCGGAAAAGGGCAAGCTGCCCAGAATCATCGAAGAGTATTTTTCCGGAAACTCGTAATGCGGGTGCGGTTTGTCGTAATTCCGATCGTAGATTTCTACGGGTTTCAATGAGGAGACAGTATCGATAAGGGCGGCGAAATCGCGCTGGCGTTCCGGATACCGCAGGTAGTAGGAGCCCGCAAAGTTGAAAGCGTCTTTGCGATCGAATTTTTCGATCGGGTTGTGCGTTTTCGGTTGCGCGGCAAACGGAAGCAGGGAAACGCGGTCGTGGCCAAGCGCGGCCTTGTATTTGGGCAAGCAGTCCACGTCTGTGGTGAATACGTGGTCGACTAAGCCCGCTACCGGAATGAAGGTGCTGAAATGGACAGGGTCTTCCTTGTTCCAGAAGATCGAAGGAATACCCTTAGCCCGACAATGTGCGAGCAGGCCGGTGATCTCGTCCGTGCAGTTGCTGATAATGCCCTTCCAGCTGTCGTCCACGCCTTTCCACGCGGACTCGATAAATACGAGATCGGGCTGAAAGTCGTCGACTTGCGTGCGCCAGTCTTCGGGGCGAAGCTGGAGCAGTTCGCACTCTGGAGCATAAGAGTGAAAGGTAAATTCGTCCATGATCCCTGCGACCTTCAACTTTTGTTGTTGAAGCAGGAAGTCGGCTACCGATGCAGGAGTGACGATCGAGGCTTGGGGCGCAACTTTGGGTTCTGCGCGGGGAGTAGCCTTGACAGAAGCGGACGCATGGGATGCCCCTGTTTGCTTCAAGAGTTTGCGCTTGCGCCGTTCCTTGCCATCTTTGTGTATGCGGATTAATTCGCCGGGGAGACCGATAAACGATGACCAGGACTTGAAGGCGTGAAGTAGAGCATAGCCCAACTGGAAGGAGAGGGTTTTGCGCGTTTGCTCAACCTGGAGCAGGGCTTGGGCCTTCTGCTGCTCCAGGTTGCGGATACGGCGCTCAAGATGGCGGATTTTTTCTACCGCTTCCTTCTCTTGCGACTGCGATTCCCTGAACTGCGTCACGAACTCTCGGCCCTTCATCTGGGCTTCTTTCAGTTGAGCCGCCGTCATGTCAACGCGCTTTTGCGCTTCTGCGAGTTGTTTCTGCAGTTGCTGTATCTCTTGAGCACTCGCTGCCTGGGTATTGCGCTGAGTTGTGCGTGCTTCCGACAACTGGTTATTCAGCGTCTTCAGAGACCATTCCATCGATTTGTTGTCGGCTTGCAACTGGGCCTGCGTTTGTGCCATCGACTGTCGTGTTGCAGCGCTTTCGGCGATCGACGCTTCGAGCGTGTCTATGCGGCGCTTTGCCTGTTCTCTTTCTTGCTCGAGGGCTTTGGCCGTCTGTTGCGCGGCCGTTTCGATGTCAATAATGCGGGCATCGGTCTGCTGCTTCTCCGCAGCCAACGCTTCTCGCGCATCGCGCAGTTCTGCGATTTCCTCATCCAGCTTCAGAATGGCGCTTTCTCGTTGCGACACCGTCGCGACAAGTTCGTCGATGCGCGACTTGCCTTCAGCGATTTCTTCCTGCTTGGCGTTGAGTGATTGCTGCAACTCTTCGATCCGCTTGCCGAAAACTTCCTCTCGGGCGGCTGAGGTCGCTTCGGCGTCCTGGAAGCGCTGCCGCAGCTTGTCGAGTTCCTGGCGCGCGGCAGTGAGCGCCTCGGCTGCGCCCGATACTTCGGCCTTGGCTTCGGCAATTTTCAGCTCGGCATCCTGCTGCGCCTCCCGCATGGCGGTTTCGCGCTGCAGCTTTTCGTACCGCAAGACTGCGATTTCCTGCACCTTCTCCAGTTCAAGGATACGGGCTTGAGCCTGCGCGTGCGCTGCGGCATGTTGCGACGTGACCGCTGCTTCCTGGCTCTCTTTTAACGCAGTCTTCAACTGGCGCAATTCGTTTTGCGCTATCGAAGCCGAGTCGCGTTCGGCATGCTGGATCGAATCGAGCTGCGCCTTTAGCGTGGCCGCCTGGGTTTCATGTTCCGCCTGCAGGCGGATCAACTCGGCCAACTGGGCGTTGGCTTGTTCCAATTCATGGCGCAATTCCTGGGCCTGGCTTTGCGCTGCGTGCAACTGGCCTTTGGAGGCTTGCTGCAGCTGCGTGACGGTGCTTTCCGCCTCCTGGATCAGGCTGTCTGGCCAAGCATTAGGGGCGGGGAGTCGTTCCAGCACCTTGAGGCGGGCGTTGGCGACGATGACGAGCACATCCCCGAACAAACGGACCTCAAGGGTTTCGAAGTGGCGAGCGAGCAATTTCATTGGCTCGCGCAGGTAGTAACCGGCTCCGGACGGAGCGAGGGCGCCGAAGGGCCAGAGCGAAATCAGTCTGCCGCCTGGTTTCAGCTTGCGAAATGCGAGCTCGACATGATCACCGGGATGTTCTTCCTGGATCAGGCTTTGCGGCAGCAGCACGGTGTCGAAGGTGCGATCGATCAGGGTATGGTTGCTCTGCAACGATCCCGTCTGCAGTGTGATGTTGCGTTGGACCTGGGCGGGCTCCTCTCCGATGAACGAGCTGGCCTGCGTCAATGCGGCGCTACGAGAGCATAGTCCGACGACTGCCTTGCCTTCTCGCGCAAGCAACATGAGGATGGCCGCCTGACCGCAGTCGGCATCCAGGACGTATTCGCCTTCCACCTGGCTGCAAATCCAATCCAGGCATTTCTGCGTTTTCTGCATTACGTCCACGCCCAGTTTGCCGGCGTAGGCTTCCCATCCTCGTTGCTGCATCGTAAGTACGGCTGACATAGCTCTCGTCGTAAAAAATGAGGACACTCTCTCTAGCTTGCCTTGCTAGGATGAGCGTCCGGGGTCACGGCTAGGCGGGTGGTTCCTGATCTAGTCGCCGCCTGCCTGATTCAGGGTCAACGTTTGGAGGGCAATCCCACGACGTCGACCAGATGGGCGCCTTGCTTGATGGTCAAGGGCATCTCCGAGAACTGGCTATGCTTGACCAGCACGGCGACCACGTCGGCTTCACGCAGTGCTTGGTCCATGGGTGCGAGGGCGCCGCGTTTGAACGATTTGGGCAGTTCGTCGATATACGGCTCTACGTAATAGAGTTCGCAATCGACCTTTTCGCTGATTTCCTGAGCGATATGCAGGGCGGGGCTTTCACGCAGGTCGTCGATATTGGGTTTGAACGCCAGGCCCAGCAGCGCGACCTTGACCTCGCCTCGGGGCGTGCCGTGGGCTTCGACCTTGTGAATTGCTGCCTCGATCTGTCCGAAAACCCAGTGCGGTTTGGAATCGTTGACTTCGCGGGCGGTGCGGGTTAGGCGCGCCTGCTCGGGGGTCTTGTTGACAATGAACCACGGATCTACCGCGATGCAGTGGCCGCCGACGCCCGCGCCGGGCTGCAGGATGTTTACCCGCGGATGATGGTTGGCCAGGCCGATCAGTTCCCACACATTGATCTGCAGCTTGTCGCAGATCAGCGAAAGCTCATTGGCGAAGGCGATGTTCACGTCGCGGAAGGCGTTTTCCGTGAGCTTGGACATTTCCGCGGTGCGCGCGTTGGTTTCGAGCAACTGACCTTCCACGAACAGCTTGTAGACGGCCTTTGCCTTCTCGGCGGAGATCGGGTTGATACCGCCGACGATGCGGTCGTTTTCAACCAATTCGCGCACGACCTGGCCGGGCAGCACGCGTTCCGGGCAATAGGCTACGTAAATGTCGCTGTCGATGCTGCCTTGCAGAGGCAATTTCAGGTCGTGACGCAGTTCCGACAGCCATTGAACCATCTGTTCGGTAGTGCCGACCGGGGAGGTGGATTCGAGGATTACGACGTTGCCCGGGCGTAACACTGGGGCGATTGCTTCGACCGCAGCTTGGATATAGGACAGATCGGGTTCGTAGTCGCCTTTGAACGGGGTGGGCACGGCAATGAGAAACGCGTCCGCAGCTTCCGGCTTGGTGGTCGCGCGCAGCCAACCTTCCTTGACCACCGACTGCACGATGCTCTCGAGGCCGGGTTCGACGATATGGATCGCACCACGGTTGATTGTATCGACCGCATGCTGATTGATGTCGACGCCGACGACCTTGACCTGGCGGGAGGCGAGCATTGCCGCAGTGGGCAGGCCGATGTAGCCGAGGCCGATGACCGAAACGGTGGGGGTAGTAGTGTTCTGCGTCATTTCGAGCTTTGCTGGGTTTGAAAGTGGTTCAAGAGCGCCTGGACGATGCGAGGCGAGGCTTCTCCATCGCCGTACGGGTTATGGGCATAGGCCATTTTCTGGTAGGAGGCTTCGTTGTCGGTCAGGTCGCTTACCGCTTGGACGATACGTTGCGAGTCGGTGCCGACCATGCGCACGGTTCCGGCTGCAACGGCTTCGGGGCGCTCGGTGTTGTCGCGCATGACAAGCACGGGCTTGCCAAGAGAGGGCGCCTCTTCCTGAATGCCGCCAGAGTCGGTCAGGATGATGAAGCTCTTGCCCATGAAGTAAACGAAAGGTTCGTACTCCAGGGGTTCGATGAGGTGCACATTGCCCAATCCCGTAAGCAGGCGATTCACGGGCTCGCGCACGTTCGGATTGAGGTGCACGGGATAGACGAATTGCATTTCCGGGTAGCGCAGCGACAGTTGCCGGATCGCCTCGCAGATCGCTTCGAAACCGCCGCCGAAGTTTTCACGGCGATGCCCGGTAATCAGCACCATGCGTTTGTCGTCGGCGAGGAACGGGTATTGCGCATGCAGAGCATCGCGCAACGGTCCGTTCTCCCTGACTTTGGATTGCACAGTCAGAAGCGCGTCGATAACGGTGTTGCCTGTCACCAGGATTGCCGCTTCCGGCTTGTTCTCGGTCAGCAGATTCTGCCGGGATTGTTCGGTAGGCGCGAAATGCAGCGCGGCGAGCACGCCGGTGATCTGGCGGTTGGCTTCTTCGGGCCAGGGCGAATAGAGGTTGTGAGTCCGGAGGCCGGCTTCGACGTGGCCAACCGGGATACGGGAGTAAAACGCTGCCATCGAGGCTGCCAATGTCGTGGTCGTGTCGCCGTGCACAAGGACGTAGTCGGGGCGGAAATCCTGGAGCACGTCGCGCATGCCTTCCAGCACGCGGGCCGTGACGGAATATAGATCTTGCCCGGGACGCATGATGTCTAGGTCGTAATCGGGTTTGATGCTGAACAGCTGCAGCACTTGATCAAGCATGTGTCTATGTTGGCCGGTGACGCAGACACGCGATTCGATGTTGGCATGGGTGTTGAGCGCAGCGACGACGGGAGCCATTTTGATGGCTTCCGGGCGCGTCCCGAATACCGTAAGAACTTTCATGAACGACTAAGGCTCCAAAATTAAAGAGGGTGCTTGATTCAACGCATTAGAGAGGGTTGGCTAGCCCATGGCTACGGATCTACTAGTTCGGCCACGGAGGCTGTTCAGTCCCCAGTAAACTTTGCAGTATGGATCAAATCATGTTGCTGCGCCGCGGCAATCTGTTGCAAGGCACTACATGTATTTCATAATGAACGTCGATTCGGGGCTAGGTGGGCATAATCCTGCAGAATTGACTGTGAGCGCAGTGTATCGAGGCAATTCGGTAAGCGATGTGACGATGGAAATGTATAAATTGAAAATGATGAAAGCACATGTACGCGATGTTCGCGCTCGAATATTCCAATTTTCTCTAAGGGCCTGCGCATCATGTTGCCGTGCGCAATAACTCAATAGTGCGCAGCAATTGCTCTTCAGAGTGTTGGCAGGAAATGAAGAAGCGCAACCGCGCCGATTTTTCCGGTACTGCGGGGTAGAGGATCGGTTGCACATTGATGCCGTGAGCGAACAGCTCCGTGGCTAGCCGCGTCGCCTTCAACGAACTCCCCGTAATCGCCGGCACCACGGCGAATCCCATGCTTGTGCCGGTATTAATCCCCGCCGCTTTCGCCTGCTCAAGAAAAAACTTCCCCCGCGCCTGCAGCGTCGCAACGCGTTCGGGCAATTTCTTCATCTTGCGCAGCGCCTCCAGCGACGCAGCCGCCACACTAGGAGGCATGCCGACGCTATACAGGAACCCCGGCGCCAGGAACTTCAAATGTTCCACCAGCGCCGTTTCACCGGCGATATATCCGCCGCAGCCAGCCAGCGTCTTGCTGAGCGTGCCCATCCAGATATCGACGTCCTTGCCGTCCATGCCGAAGTGTTCGCGGATGCCATAGCCGCGCGAGCCCATGACGCCCAGGGAATGGGCTTCGTCGACCATCAGGAAGGCGCGGTGGCGCTGTTTGATTTCAACGAAACGGGGCAGGTCGGGGTAATCGCCGTCCATGCTGTAGATGCCTTCCAGCACGATCAGCACGCGTTCGAATTGATGCCGCTGGTCTTGCAGGATGGCGTCCAGGGCTTCCCAGTCGTTGTGGCGGAAGGGCAGGCGGCGGGCGCCGGATAGCTGAATGCCTTGCAGGACGCTGTTGTGGATCAGTTCGTCGTGCAGGACCAGGTCGCGCGGGCCGAAGAGGTAGCCGATGGTGGATACGTTGGTGGCGTGGCCGCTGACGAAGGTGACGGCGTCGTCCACGCCGTAGAGCGAGGCGAGCTCGGTTTCGAGTTCGCGGTGCACGGGGCGTTCGCCCGAGACGAGGCGGCTGGCGGAGACGGACGTGCCGTAGCGATCGATGGCGGCCTTGGCCGCGGCGATCACGTCCGGGTCGCCGGACATGTTCAGGTAGTTGTAGCTGGCGTAGTTGATGTAGCCGTTGCCGCCGATCTGGGTGGCGGCGCCTGCGGTGCCTTCATGCAGCTTGAAGAAGGGGTTTTTGATGCCCAGGCGGCTGGCGCCGTCGTTGATGATGCGCAACTGCTGGTAGCCGGGATGCAGGTGGAACCGGTAGTGTTCCTCGGGGATCTCGGCTTTCTTTTCAGCGGGGCGCGCCAGCGCCTGGCTGGAGGGCGCGGCGGCCTGGCGCAGTTTGCGTTCCAGCGCCTGCTGGATGAGTTTGTCCTTGATGCCGGCGGCAAGGCCGGGCAGCTTCTTTACGGTGCTCAATTCTTGTCTACTGAATCATGCGTTGCTTGGGGAGGCTGCCGTTGAGTTTGATCTCGTCGACGAATTCCGAGACCGAGCTGGAGGCGACCTCCGCGGCGTGGTGCGCGACGACCTGCTGCACGCTGGCGGTAACGGCGTCGGCGGCGTCGCCGTCGTGTTCGTCGCGCAGCAGCAGAACGAGCTTCTCGGCGAGCTTGGCGGGGGTGGGGCTTTCGTTCAGCGCCATGACGGGCAGGCGGATGCCGAAGCGGTTCTCCAGCGCCACGACCAGTTCCACGCCCATGAGCGAGTCCAGGCCCATGTCGTAGACCGACCGGGTGGCTTCGATCTTGTCGGGCGCGACGCGCAGGATCTCACCGATCTCGGCCTTGAGCATTTCGGTGAAGCGTTCGTGCAGGGCCTCGTCGTCCAGTGTGGCGAGCAGGTGCGCGATGTCGTCCGAGCCGCCGTCGTCTTCGCCGGCGTCGCCGGCCCGGCGGGCGATGTCGGAGAACTTGGGCAGGCCGGCGGTGGGGAGGAAGCGGCTGAGCGCGCGCCAGTCCAGTTCCAGCACGCCCAGCCCGGACGCGTCGGCCGCCAGCATGGCTTCCAGCGCGTCCAGCGCGACCTGCGAGGCCAGGGCGCCGCCGCCCATGCGGCTTTGGAGGGCGTCCTTGATTTTTTCGTTGCGGGCCAGGAAGCCGACGTCGTCGATGGCGCCCCAGCGCACGCAGGTGGCGGGCAGGCCTTCGGCGCGGCGCTGCGCGGCCAGGCGTTCCAGCCAGGCGTTGGCGGCGACGTAGTTGCTTTGCCCAGGGTTGCCGAACAGGGTGGTGGCCGATGAGTAGAAGACGAACAGGTCCAGGGGCAGCGCGCGCGTGAGTTCGTGCAGGTGCTGGGCGCCCAGCACCTTGGCGGCCAGGGTGCGTTGGATTTGTTCGGGCGTGGCGCTGCGGGCTAGGCCGTCGTCGATGACCACGGCGGCGTGGACCACGCCTTTCAGGGGCGGCAGCGTGGCCGAGGTTTCCTGCAGCAGGCTGGCCAGCGCTGCGCGGTCGGTGACGTCGCAGGCGGCCGCGTGGACGCGCACGCCCTGGGCTTCGAAAGCCGCGATGGCCGCCTGGGCGGTTTCGCTTGCGGGGCCGCTGCGGCTGATCAGGATGAGGTTGCGCGCGCCGCGGTCGGCCAGCCATTGCGCGGTGCGCAGGCCGAAGCCGCCGAGGCCGCCGGTGACCAGATAGGTGGCGTCGGCCGGCAGCGCCAGGCCGCCGGCGGTTTGGGAGGCGGGGTGATGGACGCCGCTGATGCCGTTGCGGTAGGTGACGACGATCTTGCCGATCTGGCGCGCCTGCTGCATGTAGCGGAAGGCGTCGACGATGTCGTTGGCGTCGAAGACGGTGTAGGGCAGCGGGTGCAGCGCGCCCTGGCGGAACAGGGCCATCATTTCCGCGAACAGGCGCTGCGTGAGGCCGGGGCGCTCGTTCATCAACTGGTCGGCGTCGATGCCGAAGTAGCTGATGTTGTTGCGGAACGGGCGCAGGCCGATGCGGGTGTTTTCGTAGAAGTCGCGTTTGCCCAGTTCCAGGAAACGGCCAAACGGCTTCAGCACGCGCAGGTTGCGGTTGACGGCTTCGCCGGCCAGGGAGTTCAGCACGACGTCCACGCCGCGTCCGCCGGTGTCGGCCAGGATCTCGTCGGCGTAGGACAGCGAGCGCGAATCGTAGATGTGGCGCACGCCCAGGAGGCGCAGCAGGTCGCGTTTTTCGTCGGAGCCGGCGGTGGCGTAGATCTCGGCGCCCAGGCATTGGGCGAACTGGATGGCCGCGATGCCCACGCCGCCTGCGGCGCCGTGGATCAGGATCTTCTCGCCTTCTTCCAGGCGCGCCAGGTGCTGCAGCGCGTAGTAGACGGTGAAGAAGGTGCTGGGGATGGTGGCGGCGGCCTCGAACGAGAAGCCGTCGGGGATGTGCGAGATGGCGCTGGGACGGGTCAGCACGCGGTCGCCAAAGCTGGCGGGGCCGAAGCCCACGACAGCGTCGCCGACGCTGTAGCCGGAGGCGTCAGGGCCGACGCGGGTGACCGTGCCGGAGAATTCGAGGCCCAGGGTGGGTCCGGCGAAGCCGTTTTCGATCGCTTCGTCGGACAGCAGGCCCAAGGCGTACATGACGTCGCGGAAGTTCAGGCCGGTGGCTTCGATGCGCACTTCCAGCTGGTCGCCAGCCGGGGCCGGGGCGGGGCAGGATTCCCAGCGCAGGTTGCGCAGTTGGCCGGGGAATTCGAAGCCCAGGCGCACGGCATGCGCCTCGGCGGCCCGCGCCGTATCCGGGGCGGGGCGCGGGGCGATGCGCATGCGCGGCGCATAGCGTTCGCCGCCCGGGGCAAGGAGGATTTCATCCTCGTCGTCCATGGACGTCAATTCACGCGCCAGGGCGTCGGCCATCTGGCCGGCCTGGGCCAATGGCAGGTCGACCATGCGGATGCGGAAATTCGATGCTTCGTTGGCCAGCGTGCGGCCGTAGCCCCACAATGAGGCATCGTTCAGGGCGTGCATGCCGGCGGCCTGCGGCGTTTGGCGCAGGTACTGCGCGGCATCCGCGGTGACAAGCCACACGGTGGCGGGCACCTGCGTGCGTTCGCAAGCCTGGATGACGGCCGCGGCCGTCGCGCAGCGGCGCGTTTGCTTGGCGAGCAGCTCGTCGGGCGTTTCGTGAGCGTCGGCCCAGGCCAGGCCGTCGAGGTGCACGACGTGCGCTACCGGCTCCGATGCGTCGCCGGCCAGCAGCAGGGCGTCCAAGGCCTCGGGCGCGGCGCCAGCCACCAGGCGGACGTGGTGTCCGGCCGCGCTCAGGCTGGCTTCCAGGGCTTGCGCCAAACCCGCGCCATGTTCAGGGTTCTTGTCGCCGAGGATCAGCCAGCGGGCCGGCGCGGCGGCGGGGGCCTGCGCCGGTGCGGCGGCCTGGCCGGCGTCCAGCCGGGCGGTCAGCAGGTAGGCGCCGGTCGCGAGCGATTGCGTGAATTCCAGCGGATCGTCGCATTGCAGGCCCAGGGCCTGCAGTTCGTCCCGCCAGAAGCCGGCGGGCTGCTGGGTGGAAAGCTGTTCGCCTTGTTCGCCGGGCTGCCACCATTGCTGGCGGCCGCCGAAGACGAAGTCCGCCCAGGTGGCGGGGTGGGCGCCGCAGAACAGCAGCACGCCGCCGGCGCGCAGGCTGGCGCGGGCATGCTTGAGCGCGTTGCGGGCGGCGTCCAGCGTGTCGAATTCGCAGTGGAAGATGACCAGGTCGCAGCGCGGGACGGCGGCGTCGCCGTCTTCGGCGATGCGTTCGGTGCGGGCGTTGGGATAGCGCTCGGATTGCTGATGGCCGACGTGGTCCTGCATGTCGGCATCGGTGGACGCGTAGCAGTAGTCGGCCACGTTGAAGTCCAGCGCGTCGCAGCAGTTGAAATTGAACAGCGGCGCGGCCTGGCCGACTTCCATGACTGCCAGGCGCTGGCCGGGCAGGCGGGCCGCCTGCGCCTGCTCCAGCGCGGCGCGCAGCGCGACGCCCAGGCGTTGGCCGCTGGCGGCGCCTAGCAGGCTGCGGTTGATGGCGGCCGGGGTGGTGGCGCGAGGGCAGATCTCATCCACGGCCGCTTCGCCACGCAGCAGCGCGGGCAAGTGCAGGCCGATGCGGCCGACGGCGTGGACGATTTGCGCGTAGTCGGGGTATTCGCGCAGCAGCGTGTTCCAGATATCGGTGGCGCCGCCTTCGCCGCCGTCATCGGCAGGCAGTGCGATGCCCGTGGCTTGCGCTTCGACGTAGCCGGCCGCCGTCAGGCGGCCGATGACGTATTGCAGCAGCGGCGCGGATTCCGGGGTGTGGCGGCCAAGCTCGGTGATCAGAGCCTGCGGCACAAGCCGGCCGTCGGGGGCGATGACGCGCAAGGCATCGAGCGCGAAGCTGTCGCAGAGGCTTTCCAGCAGCGGATCGACTTCGTCCGCGTAGCGCGCATGCGCGCCGCCGGCCATGCACTGGGCGACGGCTTCGGCCAGCGCGGCGCGCAGGCCTTCGTGGTCGACCGGATTGGGGCCGAACGGGGCGTGCGGGCGCGGGATGGCGGCCGTGTCCAGGAAGCTCAGGTGGTCGGCCGCGGCCTTGCGCAGGCGGATGCTGCGGAAGCGGGCCTGCTCGACGGCGGCGATCTGCACGCCTTCGGCGTTGTAGAGCTCGAAACTGGCGGTGAGCGAATGCGGGGCGCGGCGCTCCAGCCGCACGCGCGCGGCGGCGGGCTGGCCGGCGTTGGCGCGCAGGCTCAGGCGGCCGATCTTGGACGGCACGTAGGCGATGCCCTGGCCCATGGCCGGGTCGTTCCTGAGCAATTGAATGATGAGCTGGAAGGTGCAGTCCAGCAGGGCCGGGTGCAAGTGGGTGGCGTCCAGGTCGGCGGCCAGGCAGGCGTCGGCCTGGAGCACGGCCAGCGCGCTGGTCTCGGATTCCATCCAGCCGTGCTTGACGGCGCGGAAGGCCGGGCCGTAGTCCAGGCCGACGGCGCGAGTCAGCGCGTTGTGGCTGTCGCCGGTGAAGTCGGGCGCGCGTTCGGGCAGGGTCAGCTCAGGCTGTGTCAGGCGCGCCAGGCGGGGCTCGCGCAGCAGGCGGCCGCTGGCGTGCTTGACCCAGGGTTCCGTGCTGCCGGTGTCTTTGGCGTTGATGCGGAAACGGCCGTCGCTGTCGTCGAGCTGCAGCCGCAGCACTTTGCTGGGCGCGGCGTTGAGCAGCAGCGGGGCATGGATTTCCAGTTCTTCGAGTTCGGCGCAATCGGCGCTGCCGCCTTGCCAGCGCAGCGCGGCTGCAAGCGCGATCTCGGCGAAGCCGGTGCCCGGGAAGACGACCGCGTCGCCGACGACGTGGTCGGCCAGCACGGGGTGGGATTGCGTGTCGAGCTGGTTTTCCCAGCTGTGCTCATGCTGCTGCATGGCGTAGCCCAGCAGCGGATGCGCCATGCGCCGCGTGAGCAGGCCCAGGGATTCCGAGGTGACCGGATGCCAGTGGCGCTCGCGCTGCCAGGGATAGGTCGGCAGGTCGACAAATGGGCCGACCCAGGGGAAGAGCGACGGCAGGTCCAGGTGGCCGCCGCTGACGATGACCTGGCCGGCGGCGTTCCAGATTTTTTCCGGATCGTCGCCGCCGCGCGTGGCGGTGCTGAGCACGCGGCCCTGCATGTCGGCGCTCTTGAGGGTGTCGTTCAGGTAGGAACGCAGCACCGGGTGCGGGCCGATTTCGACGTAGACGTTATTGCCTTCGCCGGCCAGCTGGTTCGCGGCCTGCTCGAAGCGCACGGCTTCGCGCACGTTGCGCCACCAGTAGCCGGCGTTGAGTTCCGCGCCGTCCAGCAGCGCGCCGGTGACGGTGGAGTAGAAGGGCACGTCGCCCGCGCGCGGCTGGATGTCCGCCAGCGATTCGCGGATGCCGGCCTCGATGGCGTCCATGGCCGGGCTGTGAAAGGCGTAGTCCAGGTCCAGGCGGCGGTAGAACAGGGATTGTTCGGCCAGCTCGGCTTCCAGCACGGCCAGCGCGTCGGGCGAGCCGGCCACGGTGGCGCCGCGGCTGCTGTTGAAGCCGGCGACGCAGACGCTCGCGCCGAGGTTGTGCTGGGCGATCAGCGCCAGGGCTTCTTCGCCGCTGATGCCCACGGCCGTCATGCGGCCTTGGCCCTTGGTCTGACCTTGCAGGCGGCTGCGCTGGAAGATGACGCGGACTGCGTCCGGAAGGGACAGCGCGCCGCATGCCCAGGCGGCGGCGACTTCGCCCACGCTGTGGCCGATTACCGCGGACGGCACGACGCCGCGCTGCGCCAGCATGCGGGTGATGCCGACCTGCAGCGCGAACAGGGCGGGCTGAGCGACTTCCGTGCGTTCGTAGCGGTCGTCGCCGTTTTCGCCGGCCAGTTCCTTGCGCAGTGAGAAATCGGCGTACTGGGCGAACAGCGAGTCCACTTCGTCGACCGCGCTGGCGAATACCGGGTCGGCCAGCAGGCGGCGCCCCATGTTGGCCCATTGCGAGCCGTTGCCGGAATACACCAGCACCGGGCCGCTGGCCTTGGGCAGGGCGCTGCCGGCGACCACGCCGGACGTGGAATCGCCGCTCTCGGCGAACTGCTGGAGCAGGTCTGCGACGGAATTGCACTGGGTGCCGAACACCACGGCGCGCTCGTTGTGCCAATCGCGGCGCATGGCGGCGTGGTAGGCGGCGTTGTACAGGAACTTGGCGGGCTGGCCGCGCAGGGCTTCGGCCATTTCGCCGGCCGCGGCCCGCAGGGCCTGGACGGACTTGCCCGACACCAGGACCGGGATCGGGGCGGTCTTGGCCATCTTGCCTTCGGCGGCCGCACTTCTCGGCGGGGGGCTTTCCAGGATCACGTGGGCGTTGGCGCCGCCGAAGCCGAACGAGTTCACGCCCACGACCAGCTTGCCGGCGGGCCGCAGCTTGCGGTTCTGGGTGACGACGTCCAGGTTCCAGTCCTGGAACTGGATCTTGGGATTGAGGGTCTTGATGCCGATGGTGGCGGGCACCTCGCGGTGCCGCAGCACGTACAGCGCCTTGACCAGCCCGGCGACGCCCGAGGCGGCCTCCAGGTGGCCGAGGTTGCTCTTTACGGAACCGATGGGCAGCGGCGCGTCCTTGCCCCGCTGCTGGGCCAGGGCCAGCCCGATGGCGCGGGTCTCGATAGGGTCGCCGACGGCGGTGCCGGTACCGTGGGCTTCCAGGTAGTCGATGTCGGCGGGCGAGATGCCGGCCTGCTCGTAAGCCTGGCGCATCAGGGCGGCTTGCGCGTCGGCGCTGGGAACGGTCAGGCCGGACTTGCGGCCGTCCGTGTTCACTGCCGTGCCGGCGACCACCGCCAGGATGTTGTCGCCGTCGGCGACCGCCTGGTCGTAGTCCTTAAGCAGGAACATGCCGCCGCCTTCGGAACGGACGTAGCCGTCGCCGGAGGCGTCGAAGACGTTGCAGCGGCCGCGCGGGGACAGCATGGACGCCTTGGTGAACGTAATGAAGCCGTAGGGATGCAGGTGCAGGCTGACGCCGCCCGCCAGCGCCTGGCTGCATTCGCCGGATTGGATCGCGCGGCAGGCCTGGTGAAAGGCCACTAGCGAGGACGAGCAAGCGGTGTCCATGGCGATGCTGGGGCCGCGCAGGTCGAAGAAGTACGACAGGCGGTTGGCGGCGATGCTGGCGGTGTTGCCGGTGGCCATCGACGCATCGACGGCGCCCAGGTCTTCGGCCAGGCGATAGGCGTAGTCGGCGCTGGCGATGCCGATATAGACGCCGCAGTTGGAACCGCGCAGGGTGGATGCCGGAATACCGGCGTTTTCCAAGGCTTCCCAGCTCATTTCCAGCAGCAGGCGCTGCTGCGGATCCATGAGCGCGGCCTCGCGCGGAGAAATGCCGAAGAACCCCGCATCGAATCCGGAAACGTCGCCAATGGAGCCGGCGGCGAAGGTGTAGGCGGTGCCGGGATGATCTTTGGCGGGATGCAGGTAGGCGTCCGCCGACCAGCGGTCATTTTCGACCCGGGTCACCAGGTCGCGGCCTTCCAGGAGGGCCGGCCAATAGCTGTCATTGGTGGTGCTGGGGAACCGGAACGAAAGTCCGATGACGGCGACGCGCTTACGCATGCAGAGTCCTTCTGATCCCGCCAGGCAGGGGCGGGCGATAAGAAATGGCGATTGAGTCGAAACGGGTTCCGGGGCCGGATGAGGCCCCCGCGCCGCAATGGTGGGCGCCGACGACTATCGGGAGAGCGGAAAGCCCATGCCGGGGATTCAGGCGTGGGCGGTCTCGTCCAGGATGATGGGGTGATCCCGTCCGCCCGTCGGTGCCAGGGTTATGACACGGGCGGGGCTGCTGTTGCGCCATGGCTGGGGCGCATTGATATTGCTCTGCGTTCTCATTTCTTATGGTGCCAATCTTTCGCCGGGACACGAGCGGCGCCGCCCGCGCTTTATAAATACGTAAAAGGCAGGGAACTACTCCGGGACGGCCGCCGTGACATTTAGATGAATATAGGGGGATTTTACTGTATGTATCGGATTCAGCCGAATTGGACCGATTTGGGCGACAGTATTGAGTTTCCCCGAGTGTAGAGCGCTCGAAAGCTGTCATTTCCCTGTCCCCGATGTTCCCGGTCGCTAGGATATCAATCAGTTGTAACTTATCTGGCGCAAAGTTAGTCAAAAAGCTTCTGGGCGGCGCGTCGGCGGGTCTTGCGCGGACTAAACCTGAAAGAAATGCGGGAACTGATTAACAATTGTGGCAATTCTCCGTAGAGGTATTGTTGCAAACGCCACGATCAGTCTGTAATTGCGTGCAATACCCGGGCGGAGGGATGCCTTAAAGAATGTGATTCCCGCGCGGAAGGACCGCGGAGGCGCCCGAAGAGGGCGGTCCGGCCGGAGGATGCCCGCCGCTACGACGGGTCGTAGAGCGGAATGGGAGGGATGCGCTTGGCGGGCGTGGGGATGCGCCAGGTGGCCCGGCGGCGCAGCGCTCCAAGCAGTTTCAGGCCTTGGGGCCAATCGCCCAGGCCGCTGTCTGCATTGATATGCCCCGCATCGGGCAGGATCACGATGCGGCTGCCCCAGTCGCCGGCGAAGGCGCGGGCGCGCTCTAGACGGCAATAGGGGTCGTTGTCGCTGGCCACGACGACGCTTTGATATGGCAGGGGCTGGCGAGGCATGGGCGCGAAGCCACGCAGGCAGACTGGCGCGTCGGTGCGTTCCACATCGGCCGGCGCCACCAGCAGGGCGCCCGCGACCTTGGCGCGCAGAGGCACCGGCAGCGACGCACTGATCACGCAGCCCAGGCTGTGGGCGATCAGGAGGACCGGGCTGCGCGCCTGATTGACTTCGGCGGCCAGCGCCGCGAGCCATTCGGCGGGCGCCGGATGCTCCCAGTCGCACTGTTCGACGCGGCGCGCATGGGGCAGCAACGCCGCCCAGCGCGATTGCCAGTGTTGGGGCCCGGAGTTTTTCCATCCGGGAACGATGATCGGTTGGAGTCTCATGGCGGCCATGATGCCGCGCCGCCTTAGTAACGCAAACGAATAAATCGTCTTTTGCATATATGGCGCCGGGTATAAGCCGGAGGGTGAATGATTGCGGCGGCGCAATAAGAAAATGGCCGCGATGTCAGCTCGGAACCGGCCCGAAAACCATTATTTTTCAGTGTATGCTTGCCGTGCAATCGCAATGCCACCGGGCGTGACCAGGGCCGAACCACCGTGCAATGGGCAGTCCTGCAGGCGTGCTGGGCCTGGAAACGATCCGGCGTCCGCTCGGTGCACAAACTAACGATTACAAATCATTAGAGGAGTCCAACATGAAGCCAGTATTCCGTCTGACCCCGGTCATCGCCGCGCTGGGCGTCGCCGCAGGGTTGGCGTTTGCCGCGGGAGCGCAGGCGCAGACCATCAAGATCGGCGTCGTCGGCCCCACCACCGGCGCGGTCACGCAGTATGGCGATATGGTCCGCGAGGGTGTCGACACGGCTGTCGAACGCATCAACGCCGCTGGCGGCGTCAATGGCAAGAAGCTGGAAACCGTGGTCATCGACGACGGCTGCGAGCCCAAGCAGGGCCCGGTCGCCGCCAACCGCGTCGTGAACAGCAAGATCGGTTTCGTCGTGGGCCACGTGTGCTCGGGCGCCACCATCGCCGCCGCGGACATCTACAACAATGAAGGCGTGGTCATGGTGACCCCGTCGGCCACGTCGCCGGCCCTGACCGACGGCAAGAACTACGAGTTCATCTTCCGCACCATCGGCCGCGACGACCAGCAAGGCCCCGCCGCCGCCAAGTTCATCCTGGACAAGATCAAGCCCAAGAAGGCCGCCGTGCTGCACGACAAGCAGTCGTACGGCCAGGGCATCGCCACCGCGGTCAAGAATGACCTGGAGAAGGGCGGCGTGCCCGTCGCGATCTTCGAAGGCATCAACGCCGGCGACAGCGATTATTCCGCCGTCATCACCAAGCTGAAGAGCCAGGGCGTGGACTTCGTCTACTACGGCGGCTACCACCCCGAAATGGGCCTGCTGCTGCGCCAGGCCGCCGAGCAGGGCGTGAAGGCCAAGTGGATGGGTCCGGAAGGCACGGGCAACCCCGACATCAACGCCATCGCCGGCGACGCGGTCGAAGGCATGCTGCTGACGCTGCCGGCCGACTTCACCCAAAACGCCGCCAACGCCGACATCGTCAAGGCATTCGAAGCCAAGAAGCGCAACGCCAGCGGCGCCTTCCAGATGACGGCCTACACGGCCACCCAGGTCATTGCCGACGGCATCAAGGGCGCGGGTACCGACGATCCGACCAAGGTCGCCAAGTACCTACACGCCAATTCCTTCGATACCCCGATCGGCAAGGTGTCCTGGAACAAGCAAGGCGACCTGACGAACTTCCAGTTCGACGTGTTCGTCTGGCACAAGGACGGCTCCAAGACCGTCTACAAGTAAATCCAGGCGGGCTGCAGGCCCGTGGCGGCGGCGCAAGCCGTCCGTCGTTGAACGCCAGGCCGGGCCGGAAGCGATAGTCTTCCGGCCCGGTTTTTCATTGGCGCGCGCGTAGAATGCGGCGCCATCGATCCTTTTTGTCCGGACTCCCATGACCAAGGCCTTGTTAGTCGAAGATGATCCGAAACTGTCGCGGCTGATCGCGCAGTTCCTGGAGCAGCACGGGTTCAGCGTCGCCCAGGCCTACCGGGGCGACGAGGCGGTGGGGGCGTTCCGCCGGCACGAGCCCGCCATCACCATCCTGGACCTGATGCTGCCGGGGCGCGACGGCCTGCAGGTCTGCCGCGACCTGCGCGCCTTTTCCTCGGCGCCCATCCTGATGCTGACGGCGCGCGAAGACGACCTGGACCAGATCCTCGGCCTGGAGTCGGGCGCGGACGACTACGTCATCAAGCCGGTCGAGCCGCGCGTGCTGCTGGCGCGGGTCCGCGCGCTGCTGCGGCGGCACAGCCAGCTGGACGAGCCGCCGGAACGCCTGGAATTCGGCCCGCTGGCGATCGACCGGCGCGCCCGCGCGGTGTTCCACGCCGGCGCCGAGGTCGACCTGACCACGATGGAGTTCGAAATGCTGTGGGCGCTGGCCAGCCAGGCCGGCCAGGTGCTGACGCGCGACGACCTGCTCAACGCGGTGCGCGGCATCGAGTTCAATGGGCTGGACCGCAGCGTGGACGTGTGCGTCAGCAAGCTGCGCCGCAAGCTGGACGACGACCCGCGGGATCCCGCCCGCATCAAGACCGTGTGGGGCAAGGGCTATCTGTTCTCGCCCAGGGCGCACGAGGGCGGCGATGCTTAGGTTCGTGCTGCGGCTGTTCGTGGTGCTGGCGGTGGGCTTCGTCATCTCGAATGAAGTGGTGGACAGGTCCGCCAACTATTTTTTCGAGCCGGTCAGCGACGCCTACACGCGCGAAGCCGTGCGAGGGCAGATCCACAGCCTGGTGCAGGAGCTGGGGCGCGTCGCGCCCGCCGAGCGCGAGGGGTATGTGCGCGACGAGCTTGCGCCGCATTACGGACTGGCCCTGAAAGTGGCTTCCGCCGACAGCTACGGCGCGAGCGAGGATGAGCGCGCCCAGATCGCTTCGGGCACGTTCTTCGTGCGCGACAAGATGCAGACTTTCGTCGCGGCGCTGCCGGGCCCGGGCGATCAATGGCTGGAAGTCAGGCTGCCGCCGGAGCCGCCCGTGGGGCCCTGGGTGATGGCCGCCGTGTATTCGGCGCTGGCGCTGCTGCTGTGCGCGTTCATGCTGGTGTGGGCGTTGCCCACCTGGCGCGACCTGGAAGCCCTGAAGACGGCGGCGCAGCGCATGGGGCAGGGCGATCTGCAGGCGCGCGCCCGGCTGTCCCGGCATTCCAGCATCCGCAATCTGGGCGAGACGTTCAACCAGATGTCCGACCGGATCAGCGCGCTGATCGGCAACCAGCGGGACCTGACCAATGCCGTCTCGCACGAGTTGCGCACCCCGATCGCGCGCCTGTCTTTCGAGCTGGACATGATCGATCGGGAAGAAGACCCGGCGGCGCGCAAGCGCCTGGTAGAGGAAATGAAAAGCGACGTGGCCGAGCTGGACGGCATGGCCTCGGAGCTGCTGATGTATGCCCGGCTGGAGCCCACGGGCGACGGCGTCGCGCTGCAGCCACAGGACGCGCGCGGCTGGCTGGACTCGGTGGTGCAGCACGCAGGGTTCGAGGCCGAAGCCTCGGGGGTGCGTTGCGAGGTCGCGCTATGCCAGCTGCGCGAAGTGCACGTGCACCAGCGGTACATGACGCGCGCATTGCTGAATCTGCTGCAGAACGCGATCCGGCACGCCGGCGGGCTGGTCCAGGTAAGCCTGATCGGCGGGGCCGCGCGGGAGTATGTGCTGATCGTGGACGATGATGGCCCGGGGATCCCCGCCCCGGACCGCGGGCGGATCTTCGAGCCGTTCATCCGCCTGGATGAGAGCCGCGACCGGGGCACGGGCGGCGTGGGCCTGGGGTTGGCGATCGTAAGCCGCGTGGCGCGCTGGCACAACGGCTCGGTGCAGGCTTCCGAGAGCCCGCTGGGCGGCGCGCGTTTCGTGATCAGGTGGAAAACCGCCTGAGGGCGCGCGCTGCGCCGCCCTCGGGCGGACGGGTTCCTACAGGCCTTGCACGCGGCGGCCCGTGTCGGGCTCGAACCAGTGCAGCGGGTGGCGGCCGTCGGAGCCGACGTTCACGCGGGCGCCCACCTTGGCCGACGATTCCGACAGCTGGCGCGTCGTGCAGCGCACGACCAGCGTCGCCTTGCCGCAGCGGCAGTGGACCAGCTGCTCGGAACCCAGCGTTTCGACCATTTCCACTTCCGCCGGCACGCCCTGCGTGTTCAGCAGCATGTGTTCGGGTCGCATGCCCATGATGATCTTGCGGCCGCGGACCTGCGCGGGCACTTCCAGCGGCGAAATGTCCAGCGCGATGCCGTCCAGGCTCTGGACCGTGCCGTCGCCGGCCACGTTCACTTCCATCAGGTTCATGGGGGGCGAGCCGATGAAGCCGGCCACGAAGGTCGAGGCGGGCTTTTCGAACACCTCCATGGGGGTGCCGATCTGCTCGGGCACGCCCTGGTACATGACGATCATGCGGTGAGCCAGCGTCATGGCCTCGACCTGGTCGTGCGTCACGTACAGGCTGGTCGTGCCCAGGCGGCGGTGCAGCTTCATGATTTCCAGGCGCATCGCCACGCGCAGCTTGGCGTCCAGGTTCGACAGCGGCTCGTCGAACAGGAAGACCTTGGGCTCGCGGACGATGGCCCGGCCCATGGCGACGCGCTGGCGCTGGCCGCCGGACAGCGCGCGGGGGCGGCGGTCCAGCAGGTGGGAGAGCTCCAGGATCTGGGCGGCCGCGTCCACGCGCTTCTTGATCTCTTCTTTGGAGAACTTGCGGATCTTCAGGCCATAGGCCATGTTCTCGAACACGGTCATGTGCGGGTAGAGCGCGTAGTTCTGGAACACCATCGCGATGTCGCGCTCGGCGGGCTCGAGGTTGTTGACGACCTTGTCCTCGATGAGGATGTCGCCGCTGGTGACGGTTTCCAGCCCGGCGACCATGCGCATCAACGTGGATTTGCCGCAGCCGGATGGGCCGACGATGACGATGAATTCGCCGTCCTTGACGTCCATGTCGATGCCATGGATGACCGGGACGTTGCCGGCGTAGGTTTTCTTGACGTTGCGGAAGCTGAGAGTAGCCATGTGTTATTCGTGTTCGGAGTCGTGTTCGGGGGAGGCGGCCAGCGCTAAGGCGCAGCGTGGGTGGGCGTCATTTCTCAGTGTCGACCAGACCCTTGACGAACCATTTCTGCATCAGGATGACGACCAGCGCCGGCGGAATCATGGCCAGCATGGCGGTAGCCATGGTGATGTTCCATTCGGTCACGCTGTCGCCGCCGCTGATCATCCGCTTGATGCCGATGACGACGGGATACATGTCTTCCTGCGTGGTGATCAGCAGCGGCCAGAGATACTGGTTCCAGCCGTAGATGAACTGGATCACGAACAGGGCCGCGATGCTGGTCTTGGACAGCGGCAGCAGCACGTCGCGGAAGAAGCGCAGGGGGCCGGCCCCGTCGATGCGCGCGGCTTCGATCAGTTCGTCCGGCACGGTCAGGAAGAACTGCCGGAACAGGAAGGTGGCCGTGGCCGAGGCGATCAGCGGCAGGGTCAGGCCGGCGTAACTGTTGAGCAGGCCCAGGTCGGCCACCACCTTGTAGGTGGGCGCGATACGCACTTCGACGGGCAGCATCAGCGTGACGAAGATCATCCAGAAGAAGAACATGCGGCCCGGGAAGCGGAAATACACCACCGCGAAGGCCGAGAGCAGCGAGATGGCGATCTTGCCGATGGAGATCGCCAGCGCCATGATCAGGCTGACGTACATCATGCGGCCCACGGGAGCGCCCGAAGAGCCGCCGGACGAGCCGCCGAACAGCGCCTGCATGTAGTTGTCGACGAAATGCTTGCCGGGAATGAGCGACATGGGCGCTGACGCCACTTCCTGCGCGGTCTGGGTGGACGCGACGAAAGTGACGTAGAGCGGAAATGCCACCATCGCCACGCCGCAGAGCAGGATGAAGTGGGCCAGAATATCCAGCCAGGGACGGCGTTCAACCATTGTTTGTAGCCTCGGACAAAATCAATACTGCACTTTGCGGTCGACGTAGCGGAACTGCACGACCGTCAGGGCAATCACAATGAACATAAGCACCACCGACTGGGCCGCGGACGAACCGAGATCCAGGCCGCGGAAGCCGTCGCTGTACACCTTGTAGACCAGGATCGAGGTTGCGGTGCCGGGACCGCCCTGCGTCGTCGTGTCCACGACGGCGAAGGTATCGAAGAAGGCATAGATGATGTTGACCACCAGCAGGAAGAACGTGGTGGGCGAGAGCAGCGGGAAGACGATGCTCCAGAACCGGCGCGAGGGGCTGGCGCCGTCGATCGCGGCGGCTTCGATGAGCGAGCGCGGGATGGACTGGAGGCCGGCCAGGAAGAAGAGGAAGTTGTACGAGATCTGCTTCCATACCGCGGCGATCAGCACCAGCAGCATGGCCTGGTTGCCGTCCAGGCGCGGGTTCCAGTCGACGCCGGCATGGCGCAGGGCCACGGCCAGGATGCCGACCGAGGGCGAGAACAGGAACAGCCACAGCACGCCGACGACGGCGGGCGCCACGGCGTAGGGCCAGATCAAAAGCGTCTTGTAGAGCCCGGCGCCGCGGATGACGCGGTCGGCCATGACGGCCAGCAGCAGGGACACGCCCAGGCCGACGACCGCCACCAGGACGGAGAAGACGGCAGTGACGCGGAAGGAATCCAGGTAGGCCTGTTGCGAGAACAGGTCGATGAAGTTGTCCAGCCCGACGAACTCGGAGGACAGGCCGAAGGCGTCTTCCAGGCGCATGGACTGCCACATGGCTTGTCCGGCGGGCAGGAAGAAGAAGACCACGGTAATGATGATCTGCGGCAGGAGCAGCAGATAGGGCAAGGTCTTGTGCCCGAATACAACGCGTTTTTCCATAGGGGGAACCCAAGGTACAGAAAAGCGGCGGTTGGAATCACCGCCGCCTGAAACCGCATTCGCAAAATACGATAGGCTTAAAGCCCCAAAAAAACCAGGGCCTTAAGCCTTGCGCCGAACATGCCAAGTCCTTGTCGCAGCATGGAAAATGCCGATTGACAAGGACTCTTCAGCGTTATGGGAAGGGCGTTACTTTACACTTTTCTCGAATTTTTCCAGCAGCTCGTTGCCGCGCTTGACGATGTTCTCGGCGCCGTCCTTCGCGGCGACCTTGCCGGACACGATGCGTTCGATTTCAGCGTCTTCGATTTCGCGGATCTGCGGCAGGAAGCCCAGGCGCAAGCCGCGGGATTGCGCGGTGGTCTCGACGTTCAATTGCTTGACGCCGACTTCGGTGCCCGGGTTCTTGTCGTAGAAGCCGTCCTTCTTGGTCAGCTCGTAGGCGGCCTTGGTGACGGGCACGTAGCCGGTCTGCTGATGCCAGCGGGCGGCGATTTCCGGGCTGGCCAGGAACTTGAAGAACGCGGTCACGCCCTTGTAGGTTTCCGGCTTCTTGTTGGCGAAGACCCACAGCGAGGCGCCGCCGATGATGGTGTTCTGCGGGGCGCCCTTGACGTCGGCATAGTAGGGCAGGGTCGAGGTGCCGAATTCGAACTTGGCGTTCTTGGCGATGTTGGCGCGCAGGCCGGACGAGCCGGTGATCATCGCGCACTTGCCGCTGATGAACAGCGAGTTCGGCTCGTCGCCGCGCCCGCCGTACATGAAGATGCCGTCCTTGGCCAGCTTGGCCAGGTTGTCCAGGTGGCGCACGTGCAGCGGGGTGTTGATGGCGATGCGCGCGTCCAGGCCGCCGAAACCGTTGTCCTTGGTGGCGTACGGCACGTTATGCCAGGCCGAGAACGTTTCCAGCTGGACCCACGACGGCCACGACGTGGTGTAGCCGCATTCCTGGCCGGCGGCCTTCAGCTTCTGGCCGGCGGCGGCCAGCTCTTCCCAGGTCTTGGGAGGATTGTCGGCGTCCAGGCCGGCCTTCTTGAAGGCGTCCTTGTTGTAGTAGAACACCACGGTCGAGCTGTTGAACGGCATCGACACCAGCTTGCCGTCGGCCGAGGAGTAGTAGCCGGCCACGGCGCCGATGAATTCCTTCGGATCGATGGGATTGCCGACTTCTTCGGACATCTGCTGCACCGGCTTGATGGCGCCCTTGGCGTACATCATGGTGGCCGTGCCCACTTCGAAGACCTGCAGGATGTCGGGCGCGTTGCCGGCGCGGAACGCGGCGATGCCGGCGTTCATGGATTCACCGTAGTTGCCCTTGTAAACTGCCTTGACCTGATAGTCGGGGTTTTTCTTGTTGAACTCGTCGACCAGGCCGTTCACGCGGTCGCCCAGGGCGCCTTCCATCGAATGCCAGAACTGGATCTCGGTGGCGGCATGCGCGGAGGCGCCTGCGAAAGCCGCCATGATGGCGGCAAAAGTTAAGGCAATACGGTGGGATCGCATAGTGAGGTTCCTCCAGGTTGGGCGTGTTGCAGCCGGGGTGTCCGGGCGCGGAAAACACGACACCTTATGAATTGTTTGTGACAAAACCGTGACTTTCACATCAGTCTAAACGCCTGTCAAATTGCGCGTTTCAGGCGCGAACGAACATTTTTCCTTTTTCTCCCTACGGGGACTACCGTTTACAATCGCTGGCTATGAAAAACGAACTTTCGATTGCGTTCATTGGTGGCGGCAATATGGCGGCCGCCCTGGCATCGGGCCTGGCGGGCAAAGTATGCGCCGCCGGCAACATTCATGTCATTGACATTAACCAGGATGCGCACGCCGCCTGGCAGGCCCGCGGCATGACCACCGCCACGGCCCCGGATGAGGCCCTGGCGCGGTGCCGGGTATGGGTTTTCGCTGTGAAGCCACAGAACATGAAAGACGTTGTGGCTTCCACGCGTCAGTGGTTGCGGGAAGACACATTGGTGGTAAGCGTGGCGGCGGGTATCCGGGCCGATACGCTGGCCTCGTGGCTGGGCACGCCCGAGGCGCCTTTCAACCGCCTGGTGCGCTGCATGCCCAACACGCCGGCCCTCGTGGGCGCGGGCATGACGGGCCTGGCGGCGCTGGACGGTGTGGGCGAGGCCGACCGCGAGCTTGCCGCCAAGCTGCTCTCCAGCGTGGGCAGCGTGGTCTGGGTGGACGGGGACGCCGCGCTGGACGGCGTTACGGCCCTGTCGGGCAGCGGCCCCGCTTACGTCTTTCTGTTCCTCGAGGCGCTGGTCGCCGGCGGCCGGAAGGTCGGCCTGACGGCCGAGCAGGCCAAGCAATTGGCCTTGGGCACGCTGGCCGGCGCCACGCGGCTGGCGGCCGAGTCCTCCGAGCCGCTTTCCACCTTGCGTGAACGGGTCACGTCCAAGGGCGGCACGACCGCCGCCGCGCTGGACTCGTTCGGCGCGGCAGGCTTTGCCGGCATCGTGGAGGAGGCCATGGCCGCCGCCGCGCGGCGTTCGCGCGAGCTGGCGGAGGAGTTCGGCAAATGATGGCGGCAAGACGCTATCAGCCCATGAGCCGCGCGCAGTTCGGCATCGCCGTGCTGTGCATGCTCCTGGTGGTGGTGGGTTCCAATATCCTGGTCCAGGTGCCGCTGAACGATTGGCTGACCTGGGGCGGCTTGTCGTATCCGGTCGCTTTCCTGGTAACGGATCTGCTGAATCGCCGTTTCGGGCCGGCCGCCGCCCGCCGCGTGGCGTGGTTCGGCTTCGCTGCGGCCCTGGCGGTATCGGTGTGGGTGGCTTCGCCCCGCATCGCATTGGCCTCCGGCCTGGCCTATATCTGCGCGCAGCTGGTGGATATCCAGGTGTTCGACCGCCTGCGCGACCAGCGCTGGTGGCGCGCGCCGCTGGTGTCCGGCACGCTGGGCGCGGTGCTCGACACGGCTGTGTTCTTCAGCGTGGCCTTCGCCGCCACGGGCGCGCCCTGGGTGACCTGGATGATGGGCGACCTGGCGATCAAGCTGGCCGTCAACGTAAGCATGCTGGCGCCGTTCCGCGCGCTGATGTGGAACCTGGCCAAGCCGGCCAGCGTTTGAGCAGAGGGCGAGGGACTGGCGCCCGGATGGGATGGGCCAGTGTCTGGCATTTGTATGGGATGGTTTAGTGTCTGACACCGATATGGGATGGCCTAGTGTCTGACGCCCGTATGGGATGGTCCAGTGTCTGACACCCGTACGAGACGCCCGAGGAATGGCGAGGGCGTATCCGGGTGTCAGACACACACCGGCTTCAGCGCCTGACACCAACGAGCTTTTGTGTCTGACACCCGGGAGGCAGCGCTTCAGCATGGAGCGGCGTCTCGTAGGGGGGTCAGACACTTACCAGGGCCTGTGTCTGACACCCGGGCGGCAGCGCTTCAGCGTGGAGCGGCGTCTCGTAGGGGTGTCAGACACCTACCAGTGCCTGTGTCTGACACCCGGGAGGCAGCGCTTCCGCATGGGGCGGCATCTCGTACGGGTGTCAGACACTTACCAGTGCCTGTGTCTGACACCCGGGAGGCAGCGCTTCCGCATGGAGCGGCGTCTCGTAGGGGTGTCAGACACTGACAGGTGCCGGACACTCGCAGTTCGCGCGATTAATCATTATCCGTAAGTCCCGCGTAAGCACTGTATTTAAATGCGTATTTAAACAGTGTATTAACCGCCGCATATATAAAACTCCAAGCACAAGTCCTTGCGGCGCGCCAGTGTGGATTTAAGGTTTACTTGCGAATTCTCCAGTGATTTCACGGGCTTGCGGGCGCAATCCGTCACGATTAAAGGCGGTCTTCAAAATATTGGGGATTACACGCAGTGACAGTATGGCGCCTTGCTTCCAGAATACCGCCCACACCGTATTTTTGCCCAAGAAGCCGGCGACGGGCGATACGGATTACGGGGCACCCACCCGATAAGCCGCGTCGAACAGAGCCGCTCAAAACCTCGCTGGAGAACTCCGCATGAAGTTTCTGCATCGTCTTACCCCGGTAGCCGTCGCGCTTGGGGCGCTTGCCCTGGCCGGCGCCGTGCACGCAGCCGACACGATCAAAATCGGCATTCCCCAGCCCATGACGGGTCCCAATACGCAGTACGGCGACCAGATCCAGGCCGGCGCGCTGACCGCCATCGAAACCATCAACGCGAAGGGCGGCGTCAAGGGCAAGAAGCTCGAGCCCATCCTCATCGACGACGGTTGCGAACCCAAGCAGGCCGTGCCCGCCGCCAACCGCGTGGTCAACTCCGGCGCCAAGTTCGCCGTGGCCCATGCCTGCTCCGGCGTCACCGTGGCCGCTGTCAAGGTCTACGAGGAAGAGGGCATCGTCGGCATCACTCCGGGCGCCACGTCGCCGCTGGTCACCGACACGATCAAGCCGCACTTCTTCTTCCGCACCATCGGCCGCGACGATCAGCAGGGCCCGTACGCCGCCAACTACATCGCCAAGACGCTGAAGCCCAAGAAGGTCGCCGTGCTGCATGACAAGCAGACCTACGGTTCGGGCGTGGCCACCCAGGTCAAGGACACGCTGACCAAGGACGGCGTGAACGTCGCGATGTTCGAAGGCATCAACGTCGGCGACAGCGACTACTCGGCCATCATCACCAAGCTGAAGTCGGCCGGCGTGGATCTGGTCTATTTCGGCGGCTACCACCCCGAGCTCGGCCTGCTGCTGCGCCAATCGCGCGAGCAGGGCCTGAAGGTCCAGTTCATGGGTCCGGAAGGCACCGCCAACCAGGACCTGGTGGCGATCGCCGGCCCGGCCATCGAAGGGCTGCTGGTCACGCTGCCCGCCGATTTCACCAAGCTGCCCGGCAACGAAGGCATCGTGAAGGCCTTCAAGGACGCCAAGCGCGATCCGGACGGCGCCTTCCAGATGCCGGCGTACGCCGCCGTGCAGATCCTGGCGGACAGCATCAACGCGGTGGGCGAGGACCCCGCCAAGGTGGCCGACTACATGCACAAGACGAAGTTCTCCACCGGCATCGGCCCGGTCGAGTACGACGCCAAGGGCGATCTGAAGAACTTCGAATTCGCGGTCTACAAGTGGGATAAGAACGGCAAGAAGACCCAGCTGTAAACTCGCGATCCCGCCGGCGGCTCGCCGGCGTGTAGGGCCTGTCGTCCTCGTTCTGCCGTAATCCGCGTAGCGATGCGCCAAAAGCGCTGTGCGGCCGGCAGGAGCCGGTGACAGGCCCTTATAAAATACGCCCAGGTTTCCGGCTCCGGGTCTCTCTACCGGAGCCGGAACTATTTGGAGCAAGAGAAATAATGTCCGACCTCATACCCCAACTTACCCAGCAATTCTTCAACGGATTGTCTCTGGGCGCGATCTACGCGTTGATCGCCATTGGCTACACAATGGTCTACGGCATCATCGGTATGATCAACTTCGCCCACGGCGAAATCTATATGATCGGCGCCTATGTCGGCCTGGTCACCCTGACCGCCATCGGCACCAATAGCGGGCTGCCGATCCCGTTCGTCATCGCGGCGATGCTGGTCGTGGCCATCGTGGTCACCGGCATCTACGGTTTTTCCGTCGAGCGCGTCGCCTACCGCCCGGTCCGGGGCAGTCCGCGCCTGGTGGCGCTGATCTCGGCCATCGGGATGTCGATCTTCCTGCAGAACTGGGTGGCCCTGGGCCAGGGCGCGCGCGACATGGCCGTGCCTTCGCTGGTATCGGGCGCCTGGCAGTTCCATATGGGATCCGATTTCGAAGTGACCGTGCCGTATTCGCGCATCATGATCATCGTGGTCACGGTGGCGCTGATGATCGCGCTTACGCTCTTCATCAAGTATTCCCGCATGGGCCGCGCCTCGCGCGCCTGCTCGCAGGACATGCACATGGCGAACCTGCTGGGCATCGATACCAACCGCGTGATCTCGTTCACGTTCGTGATGGGCGCGATCCTGGCGGCGGTGGGGGGCGTGCTGATCGCCATCACCATCGGCAAGCTCAATCCCTTCATCGGCTTCCTGGCCGGCATCAAGGCGTTCACGGCGGCGGTGCTTGGCGGCATCGGCAGCATCCCGGGCGCCATGCTCGGCGGCGTGCTGCTGGGCCTGGCCGAAACCTTCGCGGCCGCCTACATCTCCTCGCAGTACAAGGACATCGTGGCGTTCTCGCTGCTGATCCTGATCCTGCTGTTCCGTCCCACCGGGCTGTTGGGCAAACCTGAGGTGGAAAAAGTCTGATGTCGAACAACAACCTGAAAAACGCCACGATGGCGGCCGTGCTGACGGCGGTCATTGTTACCCCGGTATTCGGCCTGCAACTGATCCGCCAGGGCGCGCGCACCAGCATGGAGGCGAACTGGTCGCTGGTGGCCATCGCCGCCGCGATCGTGTTCGCCTTCCAGTTGCTGCGGCCCTGGATCGCCAAGCCGTTCCAGAAGCTGAAGACGGGCCTGCCCACCTTGCCGGCCGCGCCGGTCAAGACCCACAAGCCGCTGGCGCTGCTGCTCCTGGCGGTGGCGGTGATCTGGCCATTCTTCGCCGGCCGCAGTTCGGTGGACATCGCCACGCTGGTGCTGATCTACGTGATGCTCGGCCTGGGCCTGAACATCGTCGTCGGCTTCGCCGGCCTGCTGGACCTGGGCTTCGTCGGCTTCTATGCCGTGGGCGCCTATACCTACGCCTTGCTGTACCACTGGGGCGGCTGGAGCTTCTGGGAAGCGCTGCCGTTCTCGGGCGCGATGGCGGCGCTGTTCGGATTCATCCTGGGCTTTCCGGTGTTGCGGCTGCGCGGCGATTACCTGGCCATCGTGACGCTGGGCTTCGGCGAGATGATCCGCCTGCTGCTGATCAACCTGAACACGCTGACGGGCGGCCCCGACGGCATCTCCGGCATTCCGAAGCCGACGGTGTTCGGCATGGAAATGACGCGCCGCGCCAGCGAGGAAGGAGGCACGACGTTCCATGAATTCATGGGATGGACGTTCCAGAACCAGCACATGGTGATCTATCTGTACCTGATGGCATTGCTGCTCGCGCTGGTCACGCTGTTCGTGTCGACGCGCCTGATCCGCATGCCGGTCGGCCGCGCCTGGGAAGCCCTGCGCGAAGACGAGATCGCGTGCCGCTCGCTGGGGCTGAACCCCACGCGCATCAAGCTGTCCGCGTTCACGCTGGGCGCCATGTTCGCCGGCTTTGGCGGCGCGTTCTTCGCGGCGCGCCAGGGCATGGTGAACCCCGAGTCCTTCACGTTCATCGAGTCCGCGCTCATCCTGGCCATCGTGGTGCTCGGCGGCATGGGCTCGCAAGTGGGCGTGATCCTCGCGGCCGTGCTGCTGACGGTGTTGCCGGAAGTGGCCCGCGAGTTCGCCGAGTACCGGATGCTGATGTTCGGTCTGGTGATGGTGTTGATGATGATGTGGCGTCCGCAGGGGTTGTTGCCCATGAAGCGTCCCCACGTGGAGCTGGCCAAATGAGCGAGGCATTGCTGAAAGTTTCCGGGCTCACCATGCGGTTCGGCGGCCTGCTGGCCGTGGACAGCGTGGCGTTCGAAGTCAAATCCGACGAGGTTTTCGCCATCATCGGCCCCAACGGGGCGGGCAAGACCACGGTGTTCAACTGCGTGGGCGGCTTCTATTCGCCGACGGCGGGCGAGATCACCATGGACGGCCAGGCCATCACCGGCCTGCCCAGCCACAAGGTGGCGCGCCATGGCCTGGTCCGCACGTTCCAGAACGTGCGGCTGTTCAAGCAGCTGACCGTGCTGGAGAACCTGCTGGTGGCCCAGCACACCCAGGTGGAATCGCGGCTGCTGCCGGGCCTGCTCAAGCTGAAGTCCTATCGCCAGTCCGAAGCCGACGCGCTGTCGCGCGCGGCCCAGTGGCTGGATTTCATGGGGCTGCGGGAGTTCGCCAACCGCGAGGCGGGCAACCTGGCCTACGGCCACCAGCGCCGGCTGGAGATCGCCCGCTGCATGATCACCAAGCCGCGCCTGCTGATGCTGGACGAGCCGGCAGCGGGCCTGAATCCCCAGGAGAAGCGCGACCTGCAGTCGCTGATCGACCAGCTGCGGCGCGAGTTCGGCGTGGCGGTCCTGCTGATCGAACACGACATGAGCCTGATCATGGGCATTTCCGACCGCATCCTCGTCATGGAGCACGGCAAGCCCATCACTACCGGCACCCCCGAGCAGGTGCGCAACGACGAGCGCGTCATCAAGGCGTACCTCGGGGAGGAATGATGCTTAAGCTGGAAAACATACATACCTACTACGGCGCCATCCAGGCGCTGAACGGGGTGTCGGTGGACGTCAACAAGGGCGAGATCGTCACGCTGATCGGGGCCAATGGCGCCGGCAAGACGACCTTGCTGATGACGGCTTGCGGCAACCCCCGCGCAAGAGAGGGCAGGATCACGTTCGAGGGCGAGGACATCACCCACAAGGACACGCACCACATCATGCGTAGCGGCATCGCCATTTCGCCCGAAGGGCGGCGGGTCTTCAAGGACCTGACGGTGGCCGAGAACCTGATGATGGGCGGCTTCTTCTCGAAGCGCGAAGAGATCGAGGCGGGCATCGACCACGTCTACGGCCTGTTCCCGCGCCTGAAGGAGCGGGCCAGCCAGCGGGCCGGGCTGATGTCGGGCGGCGAGCAGCAGATGCTTGCGATCGGCCGCGCGCTGATGACGCGTCCGCGCCTGCTGCTGCTGGACGAGCCCACGCTGGGCCTGGCCCCGCTGGTGATCGCGCAGATCTTCGACATCATCCGCGAGATCCGGGAGCAGGGCGTGACGGTGTTCCTGGTGGAACAGAACGCGAACAAGGCCTTGGGCGTGGCCGACCGCGGCTACGTGCTGGAGAACGGCCGCGTCGTGCTGCAGGACACGGGCGCCAACTTGCTGGTCAACGACCAGGTGCGCAAGGCGTACCTGGGCGGTTGACCGCTATCCCCGCGAAGGGATATTGGGGCGCATCGCAAGATGCGCTTTTTTTTTCGCCAGCCCATCAGGCGGCGATCAATTCCCGCGGCTCGTCGGCCTGGTAATGCGCGATTGCGGCGCGGGCCAGCGCATCGATGGAGTCCGTCAGCGTGACGCCCAGGCTAGGGCGCAGCGCGTGCGGCACGGCCAGCGGCAGTTCCGTGCAGCCCAGCACCACCGCGTCGGCCCCGCGGGCGCGCAGGCGGGCGATGCATTCGGCGGCCGGGGCGAAAGCCTCTTCCAGCTGGTTGCCCTTGACGGCGCGGATGGAGCCCATGCAGTAGCGCTCGACCTCATCGTCGTCCGGCACGATGCATTCGTAGCCATGGGCTTCCAGGTGCCGCTGGTACAGGCCCAGCTTGAGGGTGGCGGCGGTGCCCATCAGGCCGATGCGGCCCTTGGGCAGGCCCAGGCGGCGCAGGTCTTCGATGACTGCCTGGATGATGTGCAGCACAGGCAGGTTCGTGGACGCGGCGATCTCGTCGTACCAGAGATGGGCCGTGTTGCACGGGATGGCGATGAGTTGCGCGCCGGCCCGCTCGAGGAAGCGCACGCCCTCGACCATGTGGGGCAGGGGATTCTCGCCGCCCGCCATGTAGGCGCTGGAACGGTCGGGAATGCGGGGGTCGTTGCGCAGCAGGGTGGGGATGTGCTGCTGGTCGACATCGGCGGGCGTCAGCGCCGCCAGGCGTAGGGCGAAGGCCGCGCCGGCCATGGGGCCCATTCCGCCCAGTACACCCAGGTAACAACCCTGGGAATAGGTATTCACGTTATTCACTCCGAGGTAATGCGGCACCCGGCGCCAGAACCTGGCCCGGGCGTTCGGCGCCTGTCCGTTCCCCGTCCCATACGCGCTTGCCATTGACCCATACCGACTGGATGCCCTGGCTTGCCTGAATGGGAGCTGAAAAAGTGGCCACATCGCTTACCGTGGCGGGATCGAACAGCACCAAGTCAGCATGATACCCCTCGCGCAGCCGGCCGCGCTCGGCGATGCCGTATTGGTCCGCGGCCAGGCCGGTCATTTTGTGGATGGCGGACTCCAGCGACAGCAGCTGCTGTTCGCGCACCATCGCGCGCAGCACGTTGGTGAAGGTGCCCCATTGGCGGGGATGCGGATGCGGATCGAAGGGCAGGCCGTCGGAGCCCACCATCGTCAGCGGATGCGTGAAGATGCGGTTGACGTCCTCCGGATCCATCAGGAAATAGATCGCGCCGGCCGGCGCCAGGCGAGCGATGGCGGCCTCGTCGTCCAGCCCCAGTTCGGCCATGACTTCGCTGAAATCGCGGCCGGTGGCCTCCGGATGCCCCTTGGACCAGGTGATCATCGTGCGGCTGGCCAGCCGCGCCCGGTCCAGCCGCAGCATCGTCGAGGTGGCCGGATAGGGATGGCAGTCCAGGCAGACGGGCTGCGAGGCGGCGGCGCGGCTGATGAGGTCCAGCGTTTCGCGGCTGCGGCCGTGATTACGCTCTCCCGCCAGCTTGTGGTGCGAGAACACGACGCGGCAGCCCAGTTCGCGGCCGATGAGCAGCGCTTCCTCCATCGCCGGGACGATATGGTCCGCCTCGTCGCGCAAATGGGTGGCGTAGATGCCGGGGCGGCCGCGCAGCGGCGCGCAGACGTCGATGATTTCGGACGTGGGCGCGGCGCTGGCCGGCGGATAGAACGTTCCGGTCGAGACGCCGAAGGCGCCGGCGTCCAGCGCCTGCGCCAGCAGTTCGCGCATGGCGGCGCGTTCGCGCTCGTCGGCGGCGCGCGAGGTGTCCTGCATGACGGCCACGCGCAGCGTGGTGTGGCCCACCAGGGGCACCACGTTGACCGCCGCCGGCGTCTGGCGCAGGGCGTCCATCCAGGCGCGGAACGTGCCGTAGCGGAACAGCGCGGCCGGGCCCAGCAGGTCCAGCGGCTGCGGAATCTCCGTGCGCGCCAGCGGCGCGAGGCTGATCCCGCAATTGCCCGTGACGACCGTGGTGATGCCCTGCGACACCTTGGGCAGCATGTCGGGATGCGCCAGCAGGTAGCCGTCGTCGTGGGTGTGGGAGTCGATGAAGCCGGGCGCCAGGACCAGGCCCCGGGCGTCGATCACCGGCACGCCGGCGGGATGGGCGAAGCCGCCCACGGCCACGATACGCTCGCCCAGCACCGCCAGGTCTCCCCGGCGGGCGGGGCCGCCCGAGCCGTCGATGAGCGTGGCGCCGGCCACGATGAAGTCAGCCTGCAAGCGGGACATGGTCATGTTCAGTCGAGCTTCTCGATGCCGGCGGATTCGATGATCTGGCGCCACTTGGCGGTTTCGCGGTCGATCAGATGCTTGAACTCGGCGGGCGATCCGCCGGCCGGCTCGGCGCCCAGCGTGGCCAGTCCGGTGCGCACGTCGGGGGCCTGCAGCGCCTTCTGGATCGCGGCGTTCAACGTGGCGACCACGTCGTCGGGGGTGCCCTTGGGCGCGACCACGCCGCCCCACGAGACCGTTTCGTAGCCTTTCACGCCGGCCTCGTCGAGCGTCGGCACGTCCGGCATCATGGGCAGGCGCTTCAGGCTGCTGACGCCGATGGCGCGCACCTTGCCGCTGGCGACCAGCGGCGCCGCCTCAGAGGTGTTCACGAACAGGTAGTCCAGGCGCCCGCCCAGCAGATCCTGGATGGCGGCAGGGCCGCCGTTGTACGGAATGAACATCACGTCGACCTTGGCCATGCTCTTGAAGAGTTCGCCGCCCATGTGGCCGGTGGTGCCCACGCCGGAGGCGCCGTAAGACAGGCGGCCGGGCTCCTTGCGGGCGCGGTCGATCAGGTCCTGCACGCTCTTGATCGGCGAGTCGGCCGGCACGATCAGCGCGTTGTACAGGTCGAACAGATGGGCGACGGGCGTCAGGTCCTGGTCCACGTCGTAGGGCAGGCGCTTGAACAGCGAGCGGTTCACCGCCAGCGTGTTGATGTTGCCGTAGCCCACCGTATAGCCGTCCGCCGCGGCGCGCTTCACCAGCGCGATTCCGATGTTGCCGGCCGCGCCGGGACGGTTCTCGATCACCAGGGTGGCGCCGGTGTCGCGCGCGAGCTGGGTCGTGATCAGGCGCGACAGCACGTCGGGCGAGCCGCCGGCCGCGGACGGGACCACGAAGGTGATGGGCTTGTCGGGATAGGCGCCGGCGGCGGCGGTGGCCGACAGCGCGGCGCCAAGCGCCAGCGCAGAAAGGCCGCGGAAGATACGGTTGCGCATGATGGATTCCCCTGATTCTGTTGTGGTAGAGGCCGGCAGGTTACACCCGAGGCCGGGGCGGGCCGTCATCGAAAAATGTCGAAAACCTATAATCGGCAGTTATCGATTCGGTGCGACTGGGACGGGGAAAAGTGGATATGTACGCCTATGCGGACGAGGTGGGACCGACTGCCGGACGGCCGCTGAACCTGAGGCAGATCGAAGTGTTCCGGGCCATCATGATGTCGGGTTCGATCAGCGGCGCGGGGCGGATGCTGCATGTGTCGCAGCCCGCCGTCAGCCGGGTGCTCGCGTTGACCGAGAGCCGCCTGGGCTATCGGTTGTTCGAGCGAGTGAAAAGCCGTTTGTCGCCCACCGCCGAGGCGCGGCGGCTGTATGCCGAGGTGGAGCAGGTGTATGGCGGCATCCAGCGGGTGAACGACCTGGCCGCCAGCCTGGCGCAATCGGGCGCCGGCATGCTGAAGATCGTCGCCAGCGCCAGCTTCGGCCAGCGGCTGATCCCGATGGCGCTGGACCGCTTCCGCAACCGCAATGCCGACGCGCGCGTGGATTACCGCAGCGTGACCTTCGACGAGTTGGCCGCCTATTTCCTGTCGGGGCAGGCGGACATCGGAATTTCGATGCAACCGCCGGATCATCCCAACCTGACCTCGGTGCGGCTGGCGCAGGTGCCGGTGATCTGCGCGCTGCCCGCGGCGCATCCGCTGGCGGGCAGGGAAGTAGTGCGTCCGGAGGATTTTTCGACGGCGGCCTGGATAGGCTATCCCGGCGATACGCCGCTGGCGCGGGCGCTCAAGCCGTTCTTCGGAGAGCGCGGCGCCTGTCCGGCGGCGGTGGAGGTGCATTCTCCGGTGACCGCCTGCTCGTTCGTGCAGCAGGGGCTGGGACCGGCGCTGGTGGACGCCTGGTGCGTCACGCCCGATCAGGCCGCCCGTATGGTGCTGCGGCCGATACTGCCGGCGGCGTACGTGGATATCTGGGCTACCCACTCGAACCTGAGCGCGCCGCCTTTGCTGGCCAGGCGCTTCCTGGCGGCCGTCAAGAAGACGCTGGAGGATGGGGCGCCGCCCGATCTGGCGGAAATTCCGGCTGGCGTCGGCTGATCCGGACCGCGGGGCGCCCGGCTTGCCGCTTACAGGCCTTCCGCCGCCAGCGCGGTCTGCACGCCCTTGTCGGCTTCCATGCGCTTGAAGAAGGCCGCCAGGTTGTCTTGCCCCGACAGATCCACTTCCTTGGCGCGGGCCCAGCGCAGCACCACGTACAGATAGGCATCGGCAATGGAGGGCGCCTCGCCGGTGAGGTAGGGCTTGCCGGCCAGTTGCGCGTCCAGTTGCGAGAAGAGCCTGGTCAGCAGCCTGGAGGCGGAGCCGGCCAATTCCTTCTGGGCGCCTTCCTCCGACACGAAGCGCGGCGCGCCGAAGATCATCGAGAAGGTCTTGTGGACGTCGGAATTGATGAAGCCGAGCCAGCGGCGCACCTCGGCGCGCGCGCGGGCAGTGCCGTCGCCCATCAGCCCGGACTGCGGGGCCTGTTCGGCCAGGTGTTCCAGGATGGCGGCGTTCTGCGTGATCGTCCAGTCGCCGTCCGACAGCGCCGGCACCGCGCCCAGCGGATTGACCTTCAGGAACTCGGGGCCTTTCAGTTCGTCGCGGCTGAGCTTGTGCGTTTCGTAGGGCTTGCCGATCCATTCGAGGACGATGTGCGAGGCCAGCGAGCACGCGCCGGGCATGTAGTACAGTTTCATGTGATGGAGTCTCCTGGGAGGAAGGACGGGAGCCCCGTCCTTGGCCGATATGGTACGCCACCCGCGCGTCCGCCCGCGGGGCTTCCGGCGTGCCGGGCCATGCGCTGCGCCCGCCACGACGCATTCAAACCAGTTGCCGCCGGAGATGACCATGCCGCCAAGCCCCGCCGCGAGCACGCGCGCTTTCTTCCTGTTCCTGAGCCTGTCGGCGGCATTGGCCGCGCCGACGCGCGCGGCCTCGGAGCCTCCCTCGGTAGCGGCCCGCGTCACGTCGGTAGCTGGCGGGCTGGACCATCCCTGGTCGATGGCCTTCCTGCCTGGCGGCGGCATGCTGATCACGGAGCGTTCCGGCAGCCTGCGGCTGCTGCGCGCGGCGGGCGGCCTGTCCAAGCCTCTGAGCGGTCTGCCCAAGGTGGCGGCGCAGGGGCAGGGCGGCCTGCTCGACGTCGTGCTCTCTCCCGATTTCGCCAACGACCGCTATGTCTACCTGTCGTATGCCGAGGCCGACGGCTCCAAGAGCGGCACCGCCGTGGGGCGCGGGCGCCTGTCGGACGACGGCACGGCGCTGGAGGGCTTCCGCGTGCTGTTCCGCCAGGAGCCAAAGCTCTCGTCCGGCCTGCACTACGGGTCGCGGCTGGTGTTCGACCGCAAGGGCTATCTGTACATCTCGCTGGGCGAGAACAACCAGCGCCCCACCGCGCAGGACCTGGACAAGCTGCAGGGCAAGGTAGTGCGGCTGAAGGCCGATGGCTCGGTGCCGCCGGACAATCCCTTCGTGGGCCAGGCCGGCGCACGGCCGGAAATCTGGTCATACGGGCATCGCAATCCCCAGGGCATGGCGCTGAATCCCTGGTCGGGCGATCTCTGGGAAAACGAGCACGGTCCGCGCGGCGGCGACGAAATCAATCTCGTCCGGCCGGGCAAGAACTACGGCTGGCCGCTGGTGACCCACGGCATCAACTACTCGGGCCTGCCCATACCCGAAGCCAAGGGCGATACGCTGCCCGGCATGGAGGCTCCGCTGTTCTGGTGGCCGAAGTCGCCCGCGATCAGCGGGATGGCGTTCTACGACGCCGACCGCTTCCCCGCGTGGCGCAATTCCGTATTCATCGGCGCGCTGGCCAACCAGAACCTGATTCGCCTGACCCTGGACGGCGACCGTGTGGTGGCGCAGGAGCGCCTGCTGGTGGACCGCAAGAGCCGCATACGCGATGTGCGGCAGGGGCCGGACGGCTACGTGTACGTGTTGACCGACGCCTCGCCCGGCGAACTGCTGCGGGTGGCGCCAGCGGATTCCGGAGAGTGAATGCCATGAAACCATATGAGCTGATCGGGTCGGCGGGCTGCGGGTCCGCCATCGTCGAAATGGCGCTGGTGCTGGCCAACGTGCCGCACACGCTGACGGACATTCCCTACCTGAAGCCCGGTCCGGAACGCGACCGGCTGCTGCAGCTGAATCCGCTGGGCCAGGTGCCGACCCTGGTGATGCCGGACGGCGAGGTCATGACCGAGAGCGCGGCCATCATCCTGCACCTGAACGACGTGGCGCCGCAGGCCGGGCTGGCGCCGCCGGCCGACAAGCCGGAGCGGACGCGTTTCCTGAACCTGCTGATCCGGCTGGTGGGCGCCATCTATCCCACGTTCACGTACGGCGACGATCCGCCGCAATGGACGATGGCGGGCGCGCCCGCCGACTTGCTGCGCGAGCGCGTGCACATGCGGCGGGCCGAGCTTTGGCAGGAGCTGGAGCGCCAGGCCGGCGCGCCGCACATGCTCGGCAGGCGGTTTTCGGCGCTGGATCTGTACATCACCGTGATGACGCGCTGGCGCCCGGGGCACGCGTGGTTCGAGTCGGTCTGCCCGGCCTTGACCGCGGTGGCGCGGGAGGCCGCGCAGGAGCCGAACGTGGCGCGCGTGCTGCGTCGGCATTTTCCGGCGCCCACGGAGTAGCCGCGCGTCAGTTCGCGGCGGGCCGGCGGGGCCTGGCCTTGGCGCGCGCTTCGCGCACGGCGATGTACACGCCGCTGCCGGCGATGAACAGGGCGCCCAGATAGGCGTAGGCGTCGGGCGCCTCGCGCCAGAATATCCAGCCCAGGATGGTGGCCCAGATCAGGCCCGTGTAATCGAAGGGAGCGACCACCGAGGCGGGGCCGATGCGGAAGCCTTGCGTGATGAGCGCCAAGCCCAGTGTGCTGAAGAGCGCCACGGCGCCGAAGTAGGGCAGATCTTCCATGGCGGGCGTGCGCCATACCCAGGGCAACCCGGCCGCGCTGCACACCAGCTGGCCCAGCACGATGTAGAAGGTGGTCGTCAACATGCCTTCGCCCCGGCTGATGCCGCGGGCAGTGATCATCATGACCGCATAAAGCAGGGCGGTGGTCAGGGGCAGCAAGGTGGCCGCCTGGAAGGCGGCGGTGCCGGGGCGCACCACGATCAGCACGCCGGCGAAGCCCGCCAGCACCGCCAGCCAGCGCTTGCCGTCCACGCGCTCTTTCAGGATGAATACCGACAGCGCGGTCACGAACAGCGGGGCCGCGAACGCGATGGCCGTGGCCTCGGCCAGCGGCAGCGCGCGCAGTCCCAGGTAGAAGCAACAGGCGGACACCACGTTGATGGCGCCGCGCGTCAGGTGCAGGCCGGGGTGCGCCGTCCGCAGCACGCGGCGTCCGCCCAGCCACAATGCCAGCGTCATGACGAATGGCAGCGCGATGAGCGCGCGCAAGAACAGGATTTGCAGCGGGTTGTAGGCGGAGCCCAGCCATTTGGCGTTGGCGTCGCTCAGCGTCAGGAAGAAAATGCCGCCCACCACGCAGGCGATGCCTGCGGCGGCGGATTGGTTCTGGGTGGCGGGCAATGCGGTCGAGGTGGACATCTACAGCCTGGAAAAGCGGCGGTTCCTGCCGCCGTGTGGAGGGATGGGAAAAACGCGGCCGGTCTGGGGCTGGCCAGCCCCGGGCGGGCTAGCCTTGGGCGCGATAGGCGGCCAGCGCCACCATGGCCCACGAAGCCAGGAAGGCGGCTCCGCCGAAGGGCGTAACGGCGCCCAGCCAGTGCGTGCCCGTCAGGGACAGCACATACAGGCTGCCGGAGAACAGCACGATGCCCACGAACATCACCACGCCGGCCGCCGACAGCAGGGGCGAGCCGTAACGGGCTCCCAGCAGCGCGATGGCGAACAGGCCCAGCCCGTGAATCAGGTGATACAGGACGCCAGTTTGCCAGACGGCCAGGAGCTCGGGCGTGATCATGCGCTTGAGCCCGTGGGCGCCGAAGGCTCCCGCGCCGACCGCCACCATGAGGTTCAACGCCGCGAGTATCGTGAGCTGCCGGTCCGTCATTGCCTGTCCTTGTCGTAGAGTCTGATGAATCGTGTTACAGCTGCCTATGATATGCCCAAATCCGGTGCATGCCCGCTGGCGGGCGGCAGCCGCCTGTTCGGCTGCGGCCTTGCCTTGGAATTTCCAAATGGGATATTATGAATTCAATTTGGTAATGACCGTGGCCTGGGGCCGCGGCCTTCCAGGAGAATGCCATGACCATCGCCATCGCTGAAAAGTCCCCCGCCAAGCGCGGGGCTGTCGCCAAGCGGCCGCCCCGCCATTCGGCTGCGCGGCCCAAGCAGCTGTTCCGCGGGCTCGTGGACAGCCCCCTGATCCAGATGGCGCGCGACGTAAGCCGCGGCTTGCCCGCGCAGATGGTCGACGACGCCGCCGACTACCTTCAGGTTCCCAAGTCGGAGATCATGGCGATCACCGAGGTCAAGGCGGCGTCTCTGTCGCGCTGGACCCGCGAAGGCCACATGCTGCCCCTGGGCGAGTCCGACCGCCTCGCCCGCGTGGCGCGGGTGGTCCGGGTGGCCCGGCAGGTGCTGGGCAGCGAGGAAGAGGCGGTGCAGTGGCTGAATACGCCGGTGCCCGCGCTGGGCAACGTCAAGCCGCTGTCGCTGCTGACGTCGGACGCCAGCAGCCGCATCGTCGAAGACACGCTGGCCCGCGCTGCGGCCGGCGTCTACGCATGAGCCCGCAAAAGACCGGGGCACGCAGCATGAAGGCAGCCCTGTGACCGCCAACGTTTCGCTATGGCGTATCGGCACCACGGCCGGCAAGTACCGGGCGGATGACCTGAGCGGGGCGGGCGCGGCTGCGGTGGGCGGCCGCTACAACAGTCCGGGCACGGCCCTGGTCTATGCGTCGTCGTGCGTGTCCCTGGCGGTGCTGGAAACGGTGGTGCATTTCGCGGCGCGGGCCTCTGAGCAGGCCAACCGCTACCTGATCGAGCTGTCGGTGCCGCGCGCGGTCTACGACGGCAGGCAGATCCTGACCCTGGATCAGCTGCAGGACGACTACCCGTTCTGGGACGCGGTCCCGTTCGCCGAGGCGGCGCAGGGCGTGGGCGATACCTGGGTCGCCTCGGGAGTTTCGGCGCTGCTGCAGGTGCCCAGCGCGATCGTGGCCTGTGCCGGCGTGCCGGACTTCAACCTGCTCGTCAATCCCGCGCATCCCGACGCCGCCCTTATTGAAGTCGTGCGGCGGGAGCGCTTCATCTACGATCCGAGACTACATACTCCGGGTGTCTGACAGCGTAACGGTGATCCCGGGTGTCTGACACCGAGACTCATACTCCGCGTGTCTGACACCATGCGCGATGCCCTGTGCGCTGCAACGGTGATCCCGGGTGTCTGACACCGGCCATCTTGAGGCTGTTCCAAAGTCAGCCGGTGTCTGACACCCGGGGAGAGAGGCTTGGATTCCCATGCCATCTCGTACGGGTGTCAGACACGCGGAAGGGTTAGGTTGTCAGCACCGCGCGGCCCACGACCTTGCCCGCCCGCAGCGACGCCAGCACGCTGTCGGCTTCATCCAGCGCGTAGCGGTGCACCGGGATGGGAGGCACCTTGCCGGTGCGCACCAGTTCCATCAGTTCCTGCAATTCGGCCAGGTTGCCCACGTAGCTGCCGATGATGGACAGGGCCTTCATGGGAATCAGGGCGATCGGCCAGGACGAGGCGCCGCCGAAGAGGCCCACGATGATGAGCTTGCCGCCCTTGGTCAGGAAATCGAAGGCGAGCGAGGTGGTGGCGGGCGCGCCCACCAAGTCGATCGCGGCCTGCGCGGGCTTGCCGCCGGCGGCCTTGATGATTTGCTGGGCGGCGTCGGGGGCGGCCCCGTCGATCGCGGCCAGCGCCCCGGCTTCCAGCGCCGCCTGGCGCTTGGCCGGGTCGATGTCGACCACGATGGCGCCAGCGCCGCCCAGCGCCTTGATCAGCGTCAGGCACATCAGGCCCAGGCCGCCCGCGCCGAAGATCACGACCGGATGTTCGCGGTAGATGTCCGCGCCGATCTTCTTCAGCGCGGAATAGGTGGTGAGGCCCGAGCAGGCGTACGGCGCGATCTGCGCCGGTTCCAGCTCGCCGATGTCGATCAGGTAGCGCGGATGCGGCACCAGGATGTGGTCGGCATAGCCGCCGGCGCGGTGCACGCCCAGGCAGGCGGGGGCGGAGCAATGGTTCTCCATGCCCGAAAGGCAGGACGGGCAGTTGCCGCAGCCGATCCAGGGATACACCAGGTAGTTGCGGTCCGGCGCCAGCCCTTGCGCTTCGGGGCCGGCCGACACGATCGAGCCGACCGTTTCGTGGCCCATGGTCAGCGGCAGCGAGACGCCCCGGTCCTTCAGGGACAGGGTGCGGCCCTGGCCCAGGTCGTAGCCGCCTTCCCACAAGTGGATATCGCTGTGGCAAACGCCAGCCGCGCGGACCTTGAGCAGCACCTGCGACCCTTGCGGCGTGGGCGTGGGCTGATTCATTTCCTGCAGGGGCTCGCGGAAGTTCACGACGCAATAGCACTTCATGGGTTGTCTCCTTTGGGTGTGTCGTTGCTGCCGGGCCGCCGCTCCGCGTTAAGGGGCGCGTCGCCGGCAGGGCATTACTTCTTTACGCTCGGGCACTCGCTGTCCGCCAGGGACACGAAGACCTTTTCACCCGGCACCGTGGACAGGACGCGGTAGAAGTCGCCGGAATACTTGGATTCGGCGGGTTTCTTCACTTCCACCAGATACAGGTCCATGATGACGCGGCCGTCTTCGGGGCGTACCCGCGCATTCTTGATCAATTTCGTGGTGATGGGCAACTCGCGCATCTTCTGGTTGACGGCGGCGCCGTCGAACGAGCCCACCGCCTGCGCGGCCTGCAGGTAATGCGTGGTGGCGACGTAGCTGAGCGCCTGCACGATCGAGGGCGCGCGGGTCACGCCCATCTTCTTCTGCCAGCGCTGAGTCCAGGCGCGGGTGTCTTCGTCGGCATCCCAATAGAAGCCGGTGGGGAACGTCAGGCCCTGGGCGACGGGCAGGCCCATCGCCTGGACGTCATTGATGAAGGTGAGGAAGGTCAGCATGCGCTGCTTGCCGCCTGTAAGGCCGAATTCCTGCGCCTGCTTGATGAGATTGACCAGGTCGCCGCCGGCGCTGGCCAGGCCCACGACGTTGGCCTTGGACGATTGCGCCTGCACCAGGAACGAGGCGAAGTCCAGCGCGCCCAGGGGGTGGCGCGTGCTGCCCAGCACGGTGCCGCCTGAATTCTGCACGAAGCGCGTGGCATTGCTCTCCAGCGACTTGCCGAAGACGTAATCGGTGGTGATGAAGTACCAGGATTTGCCGCCGCTTTCGACCACGCTCTTGACCACGGCATTGGACAGCGCGTAGGTGTCGGGCGCCCATTGGGTGCTCAGGTTGCTGCATTGCTTGCCGCTGAAGTCGCCGGCGAAACCGCCGCTGATGAGGGCGGTGCCGCCTTTCTCGCGGGCGACGCCTTGGGCGGCCAGGCCGGCGGAACTGGCGCCGCCGTCCACCACGGCCACGAGATCCTGGGTGTCGAACCAGCGGCGCACCAGGGCCGAGGCCACGTCTGCCTTGTTCTGGTTGTCGGCGCCGATGACTTCCACGGTCTTGCCGGCGACTTTGCCGCCGAAATCCTCGACGGCCATGCGGACGGCCATTTCCGAACCCAGCCCGCCGAGGTCCGAATAGATCCCCGAGCGGTCGTTGGATACGCCAAGGCGCACCACGTCGGATTGGGCATGGGCCGCGGAGGCGGCCAGCGCGGCGGCCAGCGCCGCCAACAGGGGTTTGATACGCATCTGCTTGTCTCCCAGCCCGTTTGGGGCCGAATTATCGATGTTCGTCTGGACGCGGTGTATCTGGCCTGCCCGCCGGTTCTCCATCCGGCTGAAATTTCTTTCTAGTTGGTGAATAAAAATTCCTGTGCAAGAATTTATGTTTCCATACAGGGAAAGTCAACATAGTGGAATACCCAGGGCATGTTGGCGCGGGAAGGCGCGGGCCGATTGCGGGGCCGCGGGAACCAGGAGGCAGGTGGCCGTCATGGAAGTGAAGCTCGTCGCACGCACGCTGGAACTGATCGAACTGTTTGCCCAAGTGCGGCGCCCATTGCCGCTAACCGAACTGGCGCAGGGGCTGGGGGCGCCGATGTCCAGCTGCCTGGCGCTGGTGCGCACGCTGGTGGCGCGCGGCTACCTGTACGAAGTGCGCCGCCGTGGCGGCTACTACCCAACCGCCAAGCTGCATGCGCTTAGCGCGCAGATCCTGACGGGCGATCCCTGGCTGGAGCAGGTCCGCCCGCAACTCGTCGCCTTGCGCGACGCGGCCGACGAGACGGTCATGCTGGCCAAGATCCAGGATGGCGACGTGCTGTATGTGGACGTGGTGGAGGCCACGCAGCCCGTGCACTACACGGCAAGGCCGGGAACCCGCCGGCCCTTGCATACCAGCTCCGTGGCCAAGGCCATCCTGGCGCGCCTGCCGCCGGCCGAGCGCGAGGCCGTGCTGGCCTCGGCGGAATACACGCGCTACACGGAACGCACGCTGGTTACGCGCCAGGCTCTGCTGGCCGAGGTCGAGCGCGCCGCGGAAAGAGGCTGGGCCGAGAATGTGGGGGAAAGCGTGGCGGACCTGACCGGGCTGGCCGTGGCGCTGGACCTGGGCGGGGAGTGGTACGCGCTTTGCATGGCCGGCCCGACGCCGCGCATGAGCGGACGGCGCGAGGAACGCTTGCGCCAGCTGAGCGCCGCGGCGGAAGGGATCCGGCAGGGGCGGGACGGCTAGCCGGGCGCGGCCATGCCGGCGGCCTGGCTCAGGCTCCGCGCCGCATCAGGGTGGATTTGCCGAACAGGCTTTCGATGAGGTCCACGGCCAGTTCCGCAGTCTTGTTGCGCACGTCGAAGGCGGGGTTCAGCTCGACGACGTCGAGCGACCGCATGAGGCCCGTATCGGCGATCATCTCCATGCAGAGCTGGGCTTCGCGGTAGGTAGGGCCGCCGGGCACCGTGGTGCCGACGCCGGGCGCGATTTCGGGATCGAGGAAGTCCACGTCGAAGCTCACGTGCAGGTGCGTGTCGGCGTCCAGGCCCGACAGCGCCGCCTCCATGGTGGCGCGCATGCCCATCTCGTCGAGGTAGCGCATGTCGAAGACTTCAAGGCCCGCTTCGTGGACCAGGCGCTTCTCGCCCTGGTCCACGCTGCGGATGCCGATCTGCCGCACCCAGCCCGGCTCGATGTCCGGGGTCTGGCCGGACAGGCCGGTGATCTGTTCCGGCCCATAGCCGCACAGGCAGGCGACGGGCATGCCATGGATGTTGCCGGTGGGGGTCAGGGCATGGGTGTTGAAGTCCGCGTGGGCGTCCAGCCACAGCACCCGCAGCTTCTTGCCGGCCTCGCGGCAGTGGCGGGCCACGGCGCTGATGGAGCCGATGCCCAGGCAGTGGTCGCCGCCCAGCAGGATCGGCAGGTGGCCCAGGCGGAGCTCTTCATAGACGGCGTTGTGCACCACCCGATTCCAGGCCGCGACCTCTTCCAGATGGCGGTAGCCGTCCACGGGCGGCAGCCAGGGATTGGCGGGACCGTACAGGTTGCCGCGGTCGGTAACCTGGAAGCCCTGGGCTTCGATGACGGGCCCCAGGTCGGCGACGCGCAAGGCTTCGGGGCCCATGGACGCGCCGCGGGCGCCCGCGCCGATGTCGGTGGGCGCGCCGATGAGGGTGATGAGCTTGGGCTGGGGGGATGCGTTCTGCAAGTTGCGGGCTCCGGGCTAGGTGCGTCGTCAAGGGGCGGATAGTACCGCGGCGAGCTGGTCGCAGGCCCAATCGATCTGCTCGCGCGTCACGATCAGGGGCGGGGACAGGCGCAAGGTGTGGCCGTGGGTATCCTTGACCAGCATGCCGCGCGCCTGCAGGCGTTCGCACCACAGGCGGGCGCCGCCCGCGCCGGGCTCCAGTTCCACGGCCAGCATCAGGCCGCGGCCGCGCACTTCACGCACGGGGCCGGGCAGCGCCCGCAGGCGTTCGAGGAAGTACGCGCCCATGGCCGCGGCGTTTTCTATCATGCCTTCCTCGGTCAGCACGCGCAGCGCGGCGCGCGCGATGGCGCAGGCTAGCGGATTGCCGCCGAAGGTGCTGCCGTGCTGGCCGGGCTGGAAGACTCCGAGCACGTCGGCGTTGGACAGCACCGCCGACACGGGATAGAACCCGCCGGAGAGCGCCTTGCCGATCAGGGTGACGTCGGCTTCGATGCCTTCGTGCTCCTCGGCCAACAGCTTGCCGGTGCGTCCCAGGCCGGTCTGGATCTCGTCCAGGATCAAGGTGATGCCCAGTTCGGTGCAGCGCCGCCGCACACGGGCGAAGTATCCGGCGGGCGGCAGCACGACGCCGGCCTCGCCCTGGATGGGCTCGACCAGGAAGGCGACGGTGTTGGGCGTGATGGCGGCGTCGAAGGCTTCGTAGTCGCCGAAAGGGACCACCTTGAATCCAGGCGCGAAGGGGCCGTAATGGCCATAGGCGTCCGGGTCGGTCGAGAAGCCGACGATGCCCAGGGTGCGCCCATGGAAGTTGTTGGCGCAGACGATGATTTCCGCCTCGCCTTCAGGCACGCCGCGCACTTCGTAACCCCATTTGCGCACCGCCTTGATGGCGGTTTCCACGGCTTCCGCGCCGCTGTTCATGGGCAGGATCTTGTGCGCGCCCGTCAGGCGGGCCAGGTCTTCGTAGAACGGCGCCATCTGGTCGTGGCGGAAGGCGCGCGAGGTCAGCGTGAGCTTCTGCGCCTGTTCCGTCATGGCGGCCAGGATGGCGGGGTGGCAGTGCCCCTGGTTGACGGCCGAATAGGCGGACAGGCAGTCCAGGTACTTGCGGCCATCGACGTCGTAGAGCCAGACGCCGCTGCCGCGGGCGATCACCACGTCCAGCGGATGGTAATTGTGCGCGCCCAGCTGGTCTTCGACCTGGTCGCGATGGCTGGCGGCGGACGGGGATGTCAATACGGCGCTCATGAGCGTCTCCCGAGGACGTATTGATGCCATCTTAGCGCCGCTTGCCGGGCGGCGGGATTGCCATTGCGTGACAAAGGCCTTTGCCGGCGCCGGCGATGGGCTGCTGCACAATAGCGGCTATGCCGGGCGACGCCCCGTTTTCCCTACCTGGATGGTCTTCATGCACATGCGACGTTTGTTTTCGATACTGACCCGCGGCGCGGCCGTTGCGGCGCTGGCCCTGGCCTGCGGAACGAGCGCGGTGGCGCAGGACAAGCCCTTGCGGATCGGCGTGATCGCCAGCGTGGCGAACGCAGCCACGGAACTGGCGATCGCCCAGGCCAGGAAGGAAGGGCTGGAGGTGCAATTGGTGGAGTTCAACGATTGGGTGCTGCCGAACATCGCGGTGGCGGACGGATCCGTGGATGCGAACTTCTTCCAGCACGAACCTTTCCTGCAGTTGTTCAACCAGCGCCGCGGCGCCGACCTGGTGCCGATCGCCTACGGCTATTCCACCACGATCGGCCTGTTCTCGAAGAAGCTCAAGAAGGGCGATACCGTGCCCGACGGCGCGACGATCGCGGTGCCCAACGATCCGGTGAACACCGGCCGGGCCCTGTTGCTGCTGGAATCCATCGGGCTCATCAAGCTGAAACCCGGCGTGGCCCACCGGGCGACGCTGGAGGACGTGGTGTCGAATCCGAAAAAGCTGAAGTTCGTGCAGATCGAGGGTTCGCAGTCGGCGCGCACGTTCGACGACGTGACCGCGTCCGTGACCTACACGACATTCGCCAAGCAGGCCGGCATCGACGAGAAAGACGGCCTGGCGTTCGACAACGCGGATCCGGTCAACGTGCGCCGCTACGCGATCCGGTGGGTGGCCACGCCGAAGGGCGCCCAGGATCCACGCCTGCTGAAGTTCATCGCGATTTACCAGCAATCGCCCGAGGTCAAGGCCAAGCTGCGCGCCCTTTACGGCGACCTGATCGATTTCCCCTGGTAGGGCGTCGCGGCCGCCGGCGGGCGGGCGTTGACGATTCTTGGCAGTCGCCAGCGGATATGGACCGTATACTGGCGCCGACTCCCGGCCGGGCATTCCGGCGTTGCCGGCCCCGCCTGGCCCGTCGGCCTGGCGCCCCTATACCGATTGCAGCATGCGAAGATCATCGTCCACCTGCGCGGCCAGCGTTCCGGCGCAGGTCCCGGAAGACGCCCGCATCCTCGGCGCCGCCAGCGGCATCCTGGGGGCGGAGACCGATGCTCGGTTCTTCGAGAGACTGGTCTGCCGCGCGGTCGAGGACATGGGGGTGGACTATGCCTGGGTGCGGCTGGAAGCCCTGGGCGGCGGCGTGGAATTCACCGCCAGCAAGAGTTGCCGCGCCGGCTTGCCCGCGGATGCGGGCGGCGCCGCCGCCGAGCTGGAGACCCGGCTGGCGCTGGCGGCTTCGTTCGAATGCCTGGACGGCATCCCTGCGAGCCACCCCTGGTTCGGGCAGGCGGACGCGCGCGCCTGCGTCGCGCATAGGATCTTCGACATGGATGGGGCGGCTTGCGGCCACATCGCCTTCCTCTTCAAGCGCTGCCTGGCCGACGCGTCTGCCTATGCCGGCGCCCAGGCCATGTTGGCCGCGTTTGCCCGGCATGCCGTGCTTGGGGCGGCGGCGCGCGAGCGCGAGCTTGCGCGCCTGCGCGACGTGGTGGCGCAGCATGAGGCCCTGTTCCAGAAGGCGCCGGTGCTGATCAACGCGTTCGGGGCCGACGGCCAGTGCATTCTCTGGAACGAAGCCTGTGAAGAGCGCTTTGGCTGGTCGGAGGCCGAACTCAAGGCATACCGGAACCCGCTGGAACTGTTCTATCCCGATCCGCAGGTCAGGCAGCAGGTCATCGACAGCGTCGGGCTGCAGCCCAACCGCGCATTCCGCGAATGGAATCCGCGCACGCGCGGCGGAGAGATGCTGGCGGTCCTGTGGTCGAACGTCCGCCTGCCCGACGGCAAGGTGGTCAATATCGGGATGGACATGACGGACAACCGGCGCACCGAAGCGGCGCTGGCGCGCCTGGCGCGGATCGACAGCCTGACCGGCTGCTGGAACCGCGCCGAGATCCTCAGGCGCGTGGAGGACAGGCTGGCCGCGGCCAGAGGCGGAGAAGGTGGCCCGAATACGGCGCTGATGCTGGACCTGGACTACTTCAAGCAGGTCAACGACCGCTACGGCCATCTGGGAGGCGACACCGCCTTGCGGCATTTTTGCAGCCAGCTGCGCGCCTGCCTGCGCGAAGGCGACTCGATCGGCCGCCTCGGGGGCGAAGAGTTCCTGGTGCTGCTCGCCGATTCGGACGTGGACGTGGCGCATGCGATCTGCGACCGCCTGCGTGCAAGCCTGCGGCAGCACCCGGTGGATATCGACGGAGAAGCGGTGGCACTGTCGGTGAGCGGCGGCATCGCGCGTTTTGCCGACGGGGATTCAAACGCGTCGGAGGTGCTGCGCCGCGCCGATTTCGCGCTCTACCAGGCCAAGCGGGCCGGACGCGACTGCGCGGTCGAATACCGCGTCTGAGCGCGGCGCGACGGCCGTTCAGGCGGCGGCTTCGCCCGTGGCGGCGCGCCGGCCATTCAGGCGCCAGTGCAGGCCGATGGCCGCGGCCGCAAGGGCGGCGGCCGCGACGAGACCCAGCGTTTCGAAGCCGGCGTGCGTGTAGATCGTGCCGGCGACCGCGGTGCCGACGCTGGCGCCCAGATACGTCGTGCAGGTGTTCAATCCCAGCACCGCGCCCCGTTCTTCCGGACGGGCGCGGGAGAGCAGCAGCACCAGCAGATTCAGGCTGAATTGCGAGGCGGCTCCCCACAGCGTGGCGAGGGCGAGCACGGCCGCCAGCGAGTGCGCGGCCGGCAGCAGCCCCACGTAGACCAGCGCGATGGCCCCCAGCGCCAGCGGCAGGGCGCGGCGCGGACCCGCGCGTTCGATCAGCGGCGCGCCGGCCATGCCTGCCAGCAGGAAGCCTGCGCCGTAGGCGAAAGCGATGAAGCCCACCTGTCCGGCGGACAGCGCCAGCAAGGCGCGCACGTGGTCGGCCAGGAAGGCGTAGACGCCATAGAACGCCGATGAAAAGGCCAGGCAGCCCAGCAGCAGCGCGGGCACATCGCGGTACGAGAGGGGCGCAAGAAGGCGGGACAGGCGCAGCGGGGCGGGATGAGCCGCCCGCCGCTCCGGCAGCCGGCGCAGGCCAAGCGCCGCGATTGCGGCGCACAGCGCCAATGTTGCATAGGTGGCGCGCCAGCCCACGGCGTCCGAGATGAGCGCGGACAGCGGCACGCCGGCCACCAGTGACACGGACCAGCCCGCGATGACGCGGCCCAGCGTGCGCGCTTCCTGGCCGGGCGGCGCGACCAGGGAGGCAGATCCGTAGGCCGCGGGCAGGATCACGCCGGCGGCCGCGCCCGCCAGGGCCTGGGCCACCGTCAGCACGATCCAGTGCGGCGCGGCCGCTGACAAGGCCAGGGCGGCGATCAGCACGGCCATGGCGGCCAGCAGCGCGCGCCGGATCCCGATGCGGTCGATGCGCGCGGCCAGGAAGAAAGCGCTGGCGGCGGTCGCCGCGCCGTACGCCGAAATGGCGGTGCTGATCGTCAGCGCGGACGTGGAAAACGAGCGGGCGACATCGCTGAGGATGGGACTGAGCGCGAGGCCGTTGGAACCGACTACGCTGACGGCGAACATCAGGGCGGGAACGGAAGAAAGGGGGCGGGTGCTACGGGTGCTACGGTTATGCATCCCGGAATTTTATTGGAATAAAATAAGGGTTAACTCCTATATTTCCTTATTCCATAAAAGTTCGAATGCCGTTCGGCAGAATGCAATTCCAATGTCAGACCTAGACGACCGCGACCGAAAACTGTTAACGCTGCTGGCGGCAGATGCCACGCCCAGCTACGCGGAATTGGGCAAGATGCTGAATCTTTCCGCCCCGGCCGTGCACGAGCGCGTCAAGCGGCTCAAGCGCGACGGATTGATCAAAGGCATCGCCGCCAGGCTGGATGGCGCCAGGATCGGCCGGCCGCTGCTGGCCTTCATCCATGTGGACACCAACAACTGGAGCATCACGCAGCAGGTGCTGGGGCTGGCGGAGCTGAACGAGGTCGAAGAGATCCACACGATTACCGGCAAGAGCGCGATGCTCCTGAAGGTGCGGGTGCGCGACACCCAGGCGTTGGAACTGCTGCTGGCGCGCATCCACCAGATCGAAGGCATCACCAACACCACGAGCGATATCGCGTTGACCAGCTACCTGGAGCGCGGCCCGCTGCCGGACAACGCCTGAACCGGCGCCGTCCGGTCAGCGGGCCGCCGCGCGCAGGCGCAGCCGCGTGATTTCCGAAGGCGCGCCCAGGCGCTTGGGCGGTCCCCAATAGCCGGTGCCGCGGCTGGTGTACACCCACATTTTGCCCAGCCGGTGCAGGCCTGCGGTATAGGGCTGCTGGAAGCGCACGAAGAAACCCCAGGGGAAGAACTGGCCGCCATGCGTGTGGCCGGAGAGTTGCAGGGTATAGCCTAGCGGCTCGGCCGCCGCCGCGCTGCGGGGCTGGTGCGCCAGGAGGATCCTGGGCTTGGCGTCCGCGGGCGCGCCGGACAGCGCGGCGGCGGGGTTGCTGCGCTGCTGCGGATCGAAGGCGCCAGCGCTGTAGTCGGTCACGCCCGCCACGACGACCGGCAGGCCGGCGGGATGGATGACGGCGTGCTCGTTCATCAGCACCCGCAGGCCCATGCGGCGGAACTCGGCCACCCAGGCCGCGGCGCCTGAATAATATTCATGGTTGCCGGTGACCAGGTAAACGCCATAGGGCGCGCGCAGCTGGCCGAGCGGGCTGGCCTGGCCCGCCAGGTGGTCGACGCTGCCGTCGACCACGTCGCCGGTGATCGCGATCATGTCGGGCAATTGTTCATTGACGGCGTCCACGATGGCCTGCACATAGCGCTTCTTGATGGTGGGCCCGACGTGGATGTCGCTGATCTGGACGATGGTGAAGCCGTCCAGGTCCGGAGCGAGCCCGTCGATCGGAACGTCCACGTCGACGACGCGCGCGCGCCGCCGCGCGTTGTACAAACCGATCAGCGTGCCGGCCAGCGCCAGGCCGACGACTGCCCACGCGCTGGTCTGGCGCAGCAGGGCCCAGGGCGGCGCGGCGTCCATGGGCAGCGTGGCCAGCCAGCCTGCAAGCAGCAGCGCGTCGCGCAGCGCCGTCAGCACGAACAGCGAGGAGAACAGGCCCATCGCGAACAAGCCGACCCACGCGATGCGGTCGCCCCAGGGCGGGTGCAGGGACGAGCGGGCCAGCATGCCCAGCGGAATCAGGATGCAGGACAGCACCAGGACGAGAACGGCGGCGGCGGATTCCCTGCCGCCGAGCATGGCGTCGGGAATCAGGCGGGCGCCCACGTAGACGTGGGCCAACGCGCCCAGGGTCAGGAAACGCAGGAAAAACGAGGATTGGCGTAGGGACACAGGCGGCTCGCGAGGCGCGCCCGCGGGAGGGCCCCGGGCGCGCGTGTCAAGAGAAACGCCATTCTATTCCGGGCCGGGCAGGGCCCGCTTCAGTCCGTCTCCAGCGTTTCCCGCGTGAGCAGGTCCGCATTCATTTCCTGGATGTCGTTGATGCCCAGCATGGCCATGTTGCGGTCGACCTCGGCGCGCAGCAGGCCGATGGCGTGCGAGACGCCGGCCTCGCCGCGGACCGCCGCCGCGTAATTGAACGGGCGGCCGATGAAGACGTAGCGCGCGCCTAGCGCCAGCGCCTTGAGCACGTCGCCGCCACGCCGTACGCCGCTGTCCATCATCACGGCCATGCCGCCGGCCTCCGCCACGACCCCGGGCAGCGCGCGCAAGGGCGAGATTGCGCCGTCCAGCTGGCGCCCTCCATGATTGGACACGATGACGCCGTCGGCGCCGTGCTGCCTCGCCAGGGCCGCGTCGCGCGGGTGCAGGATGCCCTTGATGATGAGCGCGCCGGGCCACTGCCTGCGGATGCGCGCTACGTGCTCCCAACTGAGATGGTCGCGCGCGGTGAAGTCGCGCAGTACCGATGCCGATACGATGGGCGCGCCGCGCGTGGCGAACGAGTTCTCGAAATGCGGCATGCCATGGGCCAGCAAGGTGCGCAGGAACGTGCCGGCCAGCCAGCGGGGCCGCGTGATGCCGTCCCACGCCAGCCTCAGGCTGGGCTTGAGCGGGGTCGAGAATCCCGTGCGCACATTGTTTTCACGGTTCGCCGACACGGGGATGTCCACTGTCAGAACCAGGGTTTCGTAGCCTGCGCGGCGGGCGCGTTCGACCAGGGCGTCGATGCGCTGCGGGTCGCCGGGCAGGTAGGCCTGGAACCAGGTGCCGGGCGCCTCGCGGATGACCTCTTCGAGCGGGATCAGCGACGTGCCGCTGAGTATGGCCGGAATGCCCTGAGCGCGGGCGGCCCGCGCCAGCACGATGTCGCCGCGGTAGGCGGACAGCGCGCTGATGCCCATGGGCGCGATGCCGAAGGGGGATTCGTAGCGGCGTCCGAAGAGTTCGGTGCGCTGCGTGCGCCGCGACACGTCCACCAGCACGCGCGGCGCGAATGCGTAGCGGGCGAAGGCCTGGCGGTTGCTCCGCAGGGATTGGTTGTCCTCGGCCGCGCCGGCGATGTAGCCGAAGATGGGGCGGGGCAGGCGCTTGCGGGCGGCCGCCTCGAAATCGTCCAGCGAGAGCAGGCGCGCAAGCGCGCGCGGCGGCGCCGGGGCAGCGGGAGCCGCGCTGGGAACGGCGGCGGAGGGCAGGGTGGATGTCATGGCGGGCCGGCAAAAACCCGTAATCTAGCAACGCCGGTTTCTCGCATAAAGCGAATAAATCACGACATCCAATTTCGCTTTTGGCGAACTAGCGCGTGGCAGGCAGCCCTCAGGCAGGCAGCGCCATCAGTTCGCCCATGCGCACGGGGCCCAGCACCGAGGGCGTGTCGGCCCAGCGGATCTTGCCCGGCCCGAACAGCACGATGGCCGTCGAGCCCAGCTTGAACCTGCCCATTTCGGCGCCTCTCGCAAGATGGATGGGCGCGCGCGCGGCGTCGTCGTAGCGCGTGGATCTGACGCGCCGCTTGTGCGGCGTGACCAGGCCCGCCCATACGGTTTCAATCGACGCGACGATCATCGCGCCGACGAGCACCAGCGCCATCGGACCGTGCTCGGTGTCGAAAATGCAGACGACGCGCTCGTTGCGCGCGAACAGGCGCGGCACGTTGCGCGCGGTGAGCGGATTGACGGAGAACAGGCGGCCGGGAACGTGGACCATTTCGCGCAGGGTGCCGGCGACGGGCATGTGGACGCGGTGGTAGTCCTTGGGCGACAGGTATACCGTCGCGAACTCGCCGCCCTGGAAGGGCGCGGCGCGCTCGGCGTCGCCGCCCAGCAGGTCGGCCAGGCCGTAAGAGTGGCCCTTGGCCTGGAAGATGCGGCCGTGCTCGATGGCGCCCATCTGGCTGATGGCTCCGTCCGCGGGGCAGACCACGGAACCCGGCTCGTCATCGAGCGGGCGGGCTCCTTCCTTCAATGCGCGGGTAAAGAAATCATTGAAGCACTCGTAGGCCAACGGATCTTCCTGCAGGGCCTCGCGCATGTCCACGCCGTAGCGGCGCACGAAGCGCGAGATCATCCAGTTTTTGACCGCGGGTTCCCGGCAGTCGGAGGCGTATCCGAAGAGGCGCGACACCAGATGGTGAGGCGCAAGATACTGGCTGGCGAGAAATAGTTGGTCTTTGATCGGCATCTAGGAGCGCTAGGAAAAAGGGCGGGCCCGGCGGCAAAAACAACCCGTGCGGCGCAGGCTTCGCCCGCTTGCTGCCCCCCCGGGGGCGTTTTTGTCTTGGGGCGGCCGGGCAACAAAAAAACGTGTCCCGCCTTTGCGGGACGCCGTGATGAATAAAGGGGATGAATTGTAACGCGTTCAGCCCCACTTCAGGCATGCGGGCGGCGGGTTCCCAGGGTCGCCTTCGGCGCTACAGCTCCAGCACGATGCGGCCGCCCTGAGCGCGGGAACAGCAGGCCATCATGCGATTGCCGGCTTCGCGTTCGGCGCGCGTGAGGACTACGTCGCGGTGATCGACGGCGCCGCCCAGCACGCGCACTTCGCAGGATCCGCAAAGCCCTTCCTCGCAATCGCTCTGCACGTCGATATTGGCGCCGCGCAACGCGGCAAGCAGGGTCTGGCCGGCCGGCACCTGCACGACGATGCCGGAATCCTTCAGCTCCGCCTCGAACGCGTGTTCCCTGGACGGGTCCAGCGTGGCCAGGGTAGAGTGGAAATGCTCCACGCGCAGGGAATCGTCGGGCCAGCCTGCGCATGCTTGCTGCAGCGCGGCCAGCATGCGTTCAGGGCCGCAGGCATAGACCTGGGCGCCGGGCGCGGGCTTGGCCAGCAAGCTCGTGAAGTCGTTGCGGCCGCCCTCGTCGCTGATGTGCAGGTGCAGGCGTTCGCGATGCAGCTCCGTCAATTCTTCCAGCAAGGCCATGCACCGGCGCGTGCGGCCGCTGTAGTGCAGTTGGTAGTCCATGCCCAGTTCGCGGGCGCGGCGCGCCATGGCGCTGATGGGCGTGATGCCGATGCCGCCCGCGATGAAGACGAGGCTGGCTGCGTTTTCGTCCATCCTGAAATGATTGCGCGGCCCGCGCGCGCGCAGCGTGCTGCCGGGCCGCAGATGCTCATGGATCCAGGCCGAGCCGCCGCGGCCGGAGGCTTCGCGCAGCACCGCGATTTCCAGCGACCCCGCGGCCGCGGGATCGCCGCAAAGCGAGTACTGGCGCGATAGCCCGGTGTCGCCGCATTCGATGTCTATGTGGGAGCCTGGCGTCCAGCGCGGCAAGGGCTTGCCGTCGGGCGATTCCAGCCGGATCCGCACTATGCCGTCGGCCGCGGGCGTCACGGAGGCGACGAGCAGCTTGCGGCTGATGGCGTGCGTGGAGGGTTCGCCGATGCGCACCGGCTGGCGTTCGGCAAGCAGCCCGGGATCGCGGCGTTCGGGATTTTCGGACGGGTCCCATTCCACCCACAGATGTTCGGGCCCGCGGAACGAGGTATTCGGCACATAGGTGAAGCGCTGCTCGGCCAGGCGCAGGTGCGGCAGCCGCCGGGTCAGCTCCTCCAGGAATATCTGCATTTCCATGCGCGCCAGGTTCTTGCCCATGCACTGGTGCGCGCCATAGCCGAAGGTGAGCTGGTCGCTGGCATTCTCGCGGCGGATGTCGAAGAAATCGGCGTCCGCGAAATGGCGTTCGTCATGGTTGGCCGACGACGACACGATCAGCAGCCTGGCGCCTGCCGGGATCGCCACGCCGGCGATTTCGGTATCGCGCGTGGCAAGCCGCCGCCATGCGGCGACCGAGCCGTTATGGCGCAGGCATTCCTCCACAGCGTTGGGCAGCAGGCCCGGGTCTTCGCACAGTTCGCGCCAGGCGTCGGGATGCTGCAGCAGCAGCTTGATGGCGTTGGCCGAGGCGTTGGCCGTGGTCTCGTGCGCCGCGACGATGCCGGCCATCATCATCGAATGCAGGTAGGAGTCGGTGACGACGTCGGGATACTCCTTCTGCTTGCGGATGCCGTACTGCATCCACCCTGGGGCGTCGGGATCCTGGCGCATCTTGTCCAGGATCTTGCCGGCCAGTTGCCAGAAGTTGCCCACCGCATGCGCCACCGCCACCTGTTCCTCGGGCTTGGGCCGGCCCCAGGTGTTGACGGTGTGCGCGATGGAATACTCGCGCAGGCGGTCCATGTCTTCCTCGGGCACGCCCAGGAAATGCAGGGCCACCGTCAATGGCACTTCCCACAGCATCTGGTCGACCAGGTCCGCGCGGCCGTCGTCGATGAAGCGGTCCACGTATTCGCGGGTGAGCCGGCGCACCATGGGCTCGTGATGCTTGAGCGCTTCCGGCGTGAATGGATCCATCAGCGCGCGCCGCCGCGGCATGTGGGCCGGCTCGTCTTCATTGACGAGGGTGCGGTTCATGGCATAGCCGTAGCTTTCCAGCACGGCGTTGGCCTCGGGGCCGGTCGGGGTGATTTTCTCCAGGGCGATCGAGGGGCTGAAGGTGTGGTTGTCGCGGAATACGGCCTTGATGTCGTCGTAGCGCGTAACGACCCAGTAGCCCAGCTTGGGGCTGTAGAACACCGGTTCCTGTTCGCGCGCCCAGCGCACGTACTCGGGCGGATCCTGCTGGTAGCCGTCGCCGAAGGGGTCGAATTCCGCCGCGCGCGGGCTGACGGGACAGCCCTGGGCCCGCGCCAGGGCGGCGTGGTCGATGGGGCAGCCGCCGTTGCTGGCGGACGCCGTGGATTCGGGGGAAGAAGTCTGGCCCATGGTGTCGCTCCGGATTACGATTGCGTAAATCATATACGCATTGCGTAATTTTTCAATTGGGGTAATCTCCGGGCTGCGCCCGCAGCCGGCAGGCAGTCCATCCTTCGCGCCGACATGAACCCGATTTCCGATCCGAACTCCGTTCCCACTCCGTCCGAACCGGCGCGCCCGCGCGAACGGCGCCAGCGCGTGCAGGCCGCCGAAACCGGCATGGCCGTGCTCAAGGGCCTGGGCCGGCTGGGCGGACGCGCCAGCCTGACCTTGCTGGCCGCGCAGGTGGACGAAAGCCCGGCCAAGGTCCACCGCTATCTGGTCAGCCTGATGGAAGAGGGCCTGGTGGCGCAGGACGCCGCCACTCAACAGTACTACCTGGCCCTGGAAGCCATGCTGCTGGGCCTGGCCGCGCTGCGCCAGGCCGATCCCATCCGCCTGGCCGAGCCCAGCCTGGTGCGCCTGCGCGAAGGGCTGGAAGTGACCTGCTTTATCGCGGTGATGGGCAACAAGGGGCCGACCATCGTCCGTTTCGAAGAGCCGGGCCTGCCGGTGACGGTCAACGTGCGGATGGGCTCGGTGCTGTCGATGCTGTGGTCCGCGACCGGACGGGTGTTCCTGGCGCTGCAGGACGACGCGCGCGTGCGTGCCCTGGCCGAAGCGGAACTGGCCCGCGCGCCGGCGGAACTACGCGCTCAGCTCGACGCCGCCGATCCGATCGGACGCCTGCGCAAGCAGGTGCTGGCGCAGGGTTGCGCCACGGTGCGCGATACCAACCTGAAGGGCATCAGCGCGGTGTCCGCGCCGCTGCTCAACCACAATGGAAGGCCCTGCGCGGCATTGACGGCGCTGGGCGCGACCGGGGGATTCGACGCCTCACCCGATGGCCCCATTGCGCAGGCGGTCCGGCGCGAGGCCGAAGCGGCCAGCGTGCTCTTGGGTTACCAGCGCGCTTAGGACAGAGGAGCGTCAGCGTCCCGGCTCACCGCCGGCAGTTGCCCGAGCAGATCGGGCAGCGCCGTTTGTACGGTGTCCCACACTACGTCCAGGTTGATGTCGAAGTAGCCGTGGGCAATACGGTTGCGCATGCCGCGCATGCCACGCCAAGGCACTTCGGGATGAGCCTGTGCGAACTCGGCATAACGTTCCATGATCTAAACCGGGATCCGCATGAACTGCGCAACCTGTGGGACGACCCCGCGCATGCCGCCGACCGCGCGCGCCTGCTGGAACGGCTGGCCTACGGCATGCTGGAGCACGTCGACACCAGCCCCTATCCCAGCGCGCTGGCGTGATGCGGCGCGGCCGGCCCGGGCGGCGCGCTTCGCGTCAAGCGGCCTTCGCCGCCAGCTTGGTCTTGTAGAGCCAGTCCTTGTAGTCGTCCAGGTCGCCATCGAAGGGGCTGACCTTGCCGTCCGCCACGATGATGAACTGGTCGGTCGTGGCGCGCAGCAGATGGCGGTCGTGCGATACCAGAACCAGCGTGCCCTCGAACTGCGCCAGCGCGGTGGTCAGCGCTTCGCGCGTTTCCAGGTCCAGGTGGTTGGTGGGTTCGTCGAGCAGCAGCAGGTTGGGACGCTGCCAGACGATGAGGGCGAGCGCCAGCCGGGCTTTTTCGCCGCCGGAGAACGGCGCGATGGAGCTGGTGGCCATCGCGCCGTTGAAATTGAAGCTGCCCAGGAAGTTGCGCAGTTCCTGTTCACGCACCGTCGGCGCGGCCTTGGTCATGTGCCACAACGGCGATTCGTCGTGGCGCAGCATCTCCACCTGGTGCTGGGCGAAGTAGCCGATGGACAGCCCCTTGTTGAACTGGGTGTCGCCGGCAAGCGAGTCCAGTTCGCCGGCGATGGTCTTGATGAACGTGGACTTGCCCGCGCCGTTGATGCCCAGCAGGCCGATGCGCTGGCCGGCCTGCAAGGAAAAATTGATGCCCGAAACGATGATCTTGTCGGACGTGGCCTGCGTGGCTTCGTCCGTGTTCCGGTAGCCGGCGCTGACGCGGTCCATGGTCAGGAGCGGGTTGGGCGCGCGCAGCGGCTCCCGGAACTCAAAGGAAAACTCGGCGGCTGCGCGCAATGGCGCCACTTCCTCCATGCGGGCCAGCGCCTTGATGCGGCTTTGCGCCTGGCGCGCCTTGCTGGCCTGTGCCTTGAAGCGGTCGATGAAGGATTGCAGGTGCGCGCGCTGGCGCATCTGTTTTTCCATCATGCCCTGCGCCAGTTCCAGCTGGGCGGCGCGCTGGCGTTCGAACGCGGAATAATTGCCCGAATAGCGCTTGAGCTTGCGTTCGTCGATATGGACGATGACATTGACTACGCCGTCCAGGAAATCGCGGTCGTGGGAGATCACGATGAGCGTGCCTGGGTAGCGCTTGAGCCAGTCCTCCAGCCAGATGATGGCGTCGAGGTCCAGGTGGTTGGTGGGCTCGTCGAGCAGCAGCAGGTCTGACGGGCACATCAGCGCCTGCGCCAGGTTCAGGCGCATGCGCCATCCACCGGAAAAGCTGGTCAGCGGCAAGTGCATCTGCGCCTGCGTGAAGCCCAGCCCGGTAAGCAGTTGCTCGGCCCGCGAGTGCACGGTGTAGGCGTCGGCATCGGCCAGCGCGGCATAGATGTCGGCCATGCGCAGACCGTTCTCGGCGCTTTCCGGTTCGGCCTCCAGCGCCGCCAATTCCGCCTCCAGGCGGCGCAGCGTGACGTCGCCATCGATCGCGTACTCGATCGCGGGGCGGTCCAGCGCGGGAGTTTCCTGCGCCACGTGGGCCATGCGCCAGTTGGCCGGAAAATCCAGGTCGCCCTGGTCCGCGTGCAGCGTGCCGCGCAACAGCCCGAACAGGCTGGACTTGCCCGCGCCATTGGCGCCGATCAGGCCGATCTTGTCACCGGGGTTCAGGAGCAGGTCGGCTTTGTCGAGCAGGGGCTTGACGCCGCGGGCGAGTGAAACTTGTTGGAAGCGGATCATGGGTGGTGCAACAGGGGACGCGGCAGGATTCCCGCCGGCCAGGCGCGGTGAAAAAAGTGGGGAAGGGGGCGCACAGGCGGCGCGACAGGCGGACGGGAAGGCGTTCGTTCCGCGTCAAGGGCGCTATTGTACCGGGCCGGGCGCGCCGGGCGCCGCTGGCTCGGTTACCGCGATGCGAACCGGCTGTCCAGCACCCGCCGCAGGCGCACCGCGTCGCCGAAGCGCGAGCCGCTGGTGCCCTGCGCGTTGAGCAGCACCATGGCCAGGTTGCGCTGGCCGACCTTGACCGCCATGACCAGGCAGTCGCCGGCTTCGCGGGTGGTGCCGGTCTTGGACACAAGAATGTCCCATTGAGGGCGGCCGACCAGGATGTTGGTGTTGCGGAAGGTCTGGCCGGCAGCCTGGTAGCTGGTCTCGCCGGTGTATTGCTGGATCAGCGGTTGCGCGGAAATCGCCTCGAGCAGCTTGACCAGATCCCTGGCCGAAGACTGGTTTTCGTTGGACAGGCCGCTCGGTTCGGCGAAGCTGGAATCGGCCATGCCCAGCGCGCGGGCTTCGGCGTTCATCGCCTCGACGAAAGCGGCCATGCCGCCGGTGTAGGTGCGCCCCAGGGCCTGCGCGGCGCTGTTCTCGGAAGGGACCAGCGCCAGGCGCAGCAAATCCGCGCGGCTCAGTTTGGTGCCGGCCGTCAGGCGCGAGGGCAGCTCGCTGGCGGAGCGGGTGTCGCTGGCGTCGATGGTGATGATTTCGTCCATGGGCAGGCCGGCCTTGACCAGCGTCAGCGCCGCCATGAGCTTGGTGATGGAGGCGATGGGCCGAACGGCATCTTCGTTGCGCGCGAACAGCACTTCAGAGGTGTCCATGTCCTGGACCAGGATCGTGCTGGACTTGAGTTTTCCGATTTCCTTGGCCGGGTCGCGCGTGACCAACGGGGCGTTGGCGGCTGCGTCCGGGTCCAGCGGTTCGGGCTGGGCGCCCCAGCGCTGGACCGCGATGCGCTTGCCGTAGCCATGCTGACACATCGGCAGCGAGGGCTGGGAATTGCAGGGATGGAAATTGGCCGCCTGGGCCCATGCCGGCGCCGGCAAGCCCGCCGTGGCGGCCCACAGCGCCGCCGCGCAGAATGACATCGACATTTGCCGCAAGATCAGCGTCACGAGCGCTCCCGGATCCGCCGGCCCCGCGCCTGGGCAGCGCGTTACCGGCAATATTCATTTGAAAGCTGATATTACCGCTGCCGGGGCTGTTGTCACCGCCGTGTTTGCCCGCACATGCCGGCGCGGGCTGCGCGAGCAGTCTGGCCTTCCGTCCGGGCGAGCTAGGCGCGGAGGATGGCCTCGGCCAGCGCCAGCACGCGTTCCGCCTCGCGCGCGTGCAGGTTTTCCACCAACGCCCCGTCGACCACAGCCACGCCCAGGCCGGCGGCCTGCGCGGCCCGCCAAGCGTCCAGGCGCTTGCGCGCTGCGGCGAGTTCCTCTTCCGTGGGAGCGAAGGCGGCGTTGGCCGGCGCGATCTGTTTGGGATGGATGAGCGTCTTGCCATCGAAGCCCTGGTCGCGTCCCTGCCTGCAAGCCGCTTCCAGGCCCGTGTCGTCGTGCAGGTCCAGGTGCACGCCGTCCAGCACGGCCAGGCCGTGGGCCCGCGCCGCCATTACCGCCATCGAGCGCGCCAGCAGGGTTTCTTCGCGCGACGGGGTGTGGCGCGCGTGCAGGTCCTTCACCAGGTCCGAGGTGCCGACGACGATGGCCGCCAGCCTCGGGTGGCCGGAGGCGATGGCATCCAGCCGCAGGAACCCCAAAGGCGTTTCCGCCATTGCCCACAAGGGCAGGCCGGCGGGCGCGCCCGCCGCGTCCAGCGCCTGTGCGAGCGCGTCGAGTTCGGCCGCGGACTGCACCTTGGGCAGCAGCACCGCGTCGGCGCCCGCCCGGGCAATGGCCCGGATGTCGTCCAGGCCCCAAATCGTGTCCAGCGCATTGACGCGCACCACGCATTCGCGGCGGCCGTAGCCGCCGGCGCGCAGGGCCGCGGCGACCTGTTCGCGGGCCTGCGCCTTGGCGTCGGGCGCGACGGCATCCTCCAGATCGAGGATCAGGACGTCGGCGTCCAGGCTGCGCGCCTTGTCCAGCGCGCGGGCGTTGGCGCCCGGCATGTAGAGAACGGAGCGGCGAGGACGTATCGGGGAATTCATGGGACGGGTCTCAATTCTTGGAGTTGCCGACGATCTGCACGGGAACGGTGCATACGTAGCCGACGCCGTACACGGTGCGGATGCCCATGTCGCCGCCGGCCTGCGCGCGCAGCTTGCGGCGCAGGCGGTGCACATGCGCGTCCAGGCGGTGCATGTCGTACGCTTCGGCGCTGGCGCCCAGCGCCTCGACCAGGCGGCCGCGCGATAGCGGCAGGGGCGCCGCCTGGATCAGGGCGCCGACCAGCCGGCTTTCGGTATCGGTGATGTCCACGCAGACTTGTTCGGGCGACAGCAGGACGCGGCGCGAGGGGTCGAAACGCCAGCCGATGGGCCGGGCCTCATCGACGCCGCCAGCAGGCACGACCCGCAGGCGGCGCGACAGCGACACGAGAGTGGCGCCCAGTTCCGCCAGGTTTACGGGCTTGGTCAGGTAGTGGTCGGCGCCCAGGCTCAGGCCCGATACCTTGTCTTCGCTCAGCAGGCGGCCCGTGAGCATGATGATGCCCATGGAAGGGAAGGAGGTGCGCAGGTGCGAGACGCGGGTCAGCGCGTCGCCGTCGGGCAGCATGGCGTCCAGCACGAGGATGCCCGGGGTGACGGTCAGCAGCAGACGGTCCAGTTCCGCCAGGGAGCCGGCGGTGAGAATGGCGTTGCCCAGGCCCAGGTCGCGGATGTATTCGACGATGGTGTCGCGCCAATCCCCGTGGTCGTCGACGACGATGATCGTCACGGCGACGCCGGCGGCAGCGGTTCCGCGCCACGCGCTCCAAGGACAAACACGCTATCCGCTCCTTTCAGTCCAGGCTTCTTATTGGGCCGCTCGCCGGGCCGGTCGGGCGCTGTGGGGCCCGCGTTTGCGGGAGGATATCACCAACGCCGTTGCGGCGCCGCGTCATGGATCAAGGATCTCATCCGGCGGCGGAAGAAAATAGCGGTGGTCAAAAAATGAGCAGCCCGTGCGGCATCGCCCGAACGGCCATCAGCCGTGTGCGGGGCGCGGGTTTATCCACAGAAATTGTGGATAAGCGCTCGTGCTGTGGATACCCTGCCTTTTATGTAGGCAGACGTTCCACCGGAACGCCTGGCGGCACCTTGCGCAGGCGGTCGCGCTCGATGCGCACGGCGGAGAAACGCGATTTGCGGGCGGCTGCATTCTGCAGCAGGACGGAGAGCACCGCTCCCTTGTCCTGAATCCATTGGGTTTTGCCCCGCAGCAATTTCACGGCGTTGTCGGCGGTGCCCAGGCGGTACGAGGTGTAGTCGATCTGGACGGAGTGCTTGCCGTCGAACAGCGCAGCATCCTGTTCGGTGAGCGCGGCGGCATCCAGGTTGCTGCTTTCGTGGTCGACGCGATAGACGAACTTCAGGCCGCTGTGCGGATCCTGCACGACGATGAGCTTATCCGAGCCCGACACGTCGGACATCATGCCGATCACGGGCGACTCGACGAGCTGGTTGCCTCGCTGCTCTTCCGTGTAGACGAATATGGTGTGGCGCGGCCTGGCGGCCGGGACGTAGGGTTTGCGGTCCATACCTGGAAAAAAGTGCGGGTAGCGGGCGGGTTGGGCCCGGACAGACTGTGAAAAGAACGAAGGGCGCCATAGGGCCTGTTGAGATTGATCGGAGCTGCGCACAGGGCAGCTGGCGGGCGTTTGGCTAGGCGGATCGGCGCAGGCGCGCCATGAGGCGCGCTTTGACCGAGGGCCAGTCTTCATCGAGGATCGCGAAGTAGACCATGTCGCGGGCGCGTCCCGATTGCGCGATCAGGTGTTTGCGAAACACGCCTTCCTCGACGCCGCCGATGCGGAGAATGGCCTGTCGGGACTGCGCATTGCCCAACTCCGTTTTGAACACGACACGTATGATACCAATTGTTTCAAAGGCGTGCTGCAAGAGCAGGAATTTGGCTTCGGTATTGGCGCCGGAGCGCTGGCTGCCAGGCGTAAGCCAAGTGGCGCCGATCTCCAGCCTTTTGTGGGCCAGCGCGATATCCATATAGCGCGTGGCGCCGATGACCTGGCCGCTGTCCTTGTGGACGACGACGAAGGGCAGGCAGGCGCCGGCGCGTTGCCCGGCCAGGGCGCGGTCCACGTAGCGCTGCATGTCTTCGGCCGTGTCGACGGGTTCGGGCTGCAGGCGCCAGAGCTCCGGATGCAGGCCGACCCGCGCGAGGTCTTCGGCGTGCCGCGCGGCCAGCGGTTCCAGGCGGACGATCTCGCCCTCGAGCGTAACGGGTTGCAGGTTGGGCAGGGCCATGGCGCGTTCCTTTGTGTCGCGGGCGCTTGGACCTGGCTCCGCGCTGCAGAGGATTCTACGCCTGGGCGCAGGCTTGCCGAACCGGGGCGGCGGGCGCAGAATGCCGCGCATGAAAACAGACGTTGTGGTTCTGGGCGCGGGCATCGTCGGTGTCAGCACGGCGCTTCATCTTCTTGGGCGCGGCCGCTCGGTCGTGCTGCTGGACCGGCGCGGGCCAGGCGAGGAAACCAGCTACGGGAACGCCGGGCTGATCGAGCGCGCCAGCGTGATTCCCTATGGCTTTCCGCGCGACTGGCGCAGCCTGTGGCGCTACGCCAGGAACAACACGCCGGACGTCAGCTATCACCCGCGCTTCCTGCCGCGCATCGCGCCATGGCTGCTGCGCTATTGGTGGCACTCCGCGCCACAGCGCCTGGCGCGGGCCTCCGATGCGATGCTGCCGCTGATCGAGCGCAGCGTGGCCGAACACGACGCGCTCAAGGACGACGCCGGGATCGCCCATCTGTTCCGCCGCAATGGCTGGATCGATGGGATCCGTACCGAAGCCGGACTGGCCCGGGCCGTCGCCGAAGCGCAGGCCCTGGCGCCGTATGGCCTGAACTACCGTGTGCTGGACCGCGCGGCGCTGGCGGCCGCGGAGCCGTCGCTGTCCGCGCGCATGGCGGGCGGGGTGCACTGGCTGGATCCGGTAAATGTCTCGGACCCGGGCGCGGTGACGAAAGGCTATGCCGGCTTGTTCACGCGGCGTGGCGGCGTGCTGGCGCTCGGCGACGCGCGCAGCCTGAAGCAGGAAGGCAAGGGTTGGAAGGTGCAGGGCGATACCGGGACGATCGAGGCCCGCGACGCGGTCGTGGCGCTTGGGCCGTGGTCGCCGGATGTGCTGCGGCCCTTGGGCTATCGCCTGCCGATGGCGGTCAAACGGGGCTATCACCAGCATTTCGCGCTTGAGGACGGCGCGAGCCTGTCGCATCCGGTGGCCGATATCGAAAGCGGGTTCGTCGTGACGCCCATGACGCTGGGCGTGCGCCTGACGACAGGAGCGGAGTTCGCATCGCGCGACGCGCCGCCTTCGCCCATCCAGATCCAGCGCACCCGCGCCTTGGCCGCGCAGTTGCTGCCCCTGGGCGAGGCGGTCGAGAAAGAGCCGTGGATGGGATGCCGGCCGTGCATGCCGGACATGCGGCCCGTGATCGGACCCGCGCCGCGCCATCCCGGCCTGTGGCTGGCGTTCGGCCATGCGCATCACGGTTTCACGCTGGGCCCCGTGACGGGCAGGCTGCTGGCCAGCCTGGTCGCGGGAGAGGCGCCGGACATGGATCCGGCGCCTTACCGCGCCGACCGTTACGCCTGAGAGGCGGATGCCGCCTTTTGGCGGCGTTCGCGCACGGCCCGGGCCAGCGTATCCAGCACCGGCGCGGTTTGCGACCAGCCCAGGCAGGCGTCCGTAATGGACACGCCATGGCGCAGCGGCTGGCCCGCCTTCAGGTCCTGGCGGCCTTCCTCGAGGTGGCTTTCGATCATCACGCCGGTGATGCGGGTGTCGCCCTGGGCGAGCTGGGCCGCGATGTCGTTGGCCACGTCGACCTGCCGCAGATGGGATTTGTTGGAATTGGCGTGCGAGCAGTCGATCATGACCTGCTCGCGCTGGCCGGCCTTGCGCAGCGCGGCGCAGCAGGCATCGACGCTGGCGGCGTCGTAGTTCGGCCCTTGCTTGCCGCCGCGCAGGATGACATGGGTATCCTGGTTGCCGCGGGTTTCGAAGATGGCGGCCATGCCCATCTTGGTCATGCCCATGAAGGCATGCTTGGCGCTGGCGGCCACCATCGCGTCGGCCGCGATCTGCACGCCGCCGTCGGTGCCGTTCTTGAAACCCAGCGGACAGCTCAGGCCGGAGCTGAGCTGGCGGTGGCTGGGGCTTTCCGTGGTGCGCGCACCGATGGCGCCCCAGGAGATCAGGTCGGCGATGTACTGCGGGCTGAGCAGGTCGAGGAATTCGGTGGCGATGGGCAGGCCCAGGCCGCTGATGTCCAGCAGCAGTTCGCGCGCGCGGCGCAGGCCTTCGTTGATGCGGAAACTGCCGTCCAGCCGCGGGTCGTTGATATAGCCCTTCCAGCCGACGGTGGTGCGGGGCTTCTCGAAGTACACGCGCATGACGATCAGCAGGTCCTGCTTGTGCTGTTCGGCGGCGGCGCGCAGCTGGCGGGCGTATTCCATGGCCTGGCCATGGTCGTGGATGGAGCAGGGGCCGACGACCAGCACCAGGCGGTCGTCGCGGCCGTGCAGGACGTTGGCGATTTCCGAGCGGCTTTGCTCGACCAGCGTCTGGATCTCGGAGGAAACGGGCAGCTCGTCCTGCAGCAGGGCGGGCGAAATCAAGGGCCGCACCGCGCTGATGCGGGTGTCGTCGGTGCGCGTGTTGTCCTGGGTGGAGTCGGCCGCGCCGACCTCGCGGTCGTGCAGGGGATCATCAATGCGGGTCAAGGGAAGCTCCGTGCCGTAGATGCGGGAAAGACCGGCATTATCGCACCGGCGGGGCGGCGGAGCGACAGCAGGTTGCCTCCGTCCGGTTGATGCGCGGGTTCCTACGCCTATCGGCGATGTTGCTGCATTAACCCGTTAGCGATAAGGACAGGCGCCGCATGGATGCCGTAGCATTGTGCCTACAGTGTTCCCGCGGCCGCCTGCAAGGGCCCGCCCTATATGACTAGGACGGTAGACGATGCCTAAGACCGACGCCGGCGCGACCCGACGGATCCTCTTGGTGGAGGATCATCCCGTCGAACGCGCCTACCTGCAGAACCTGCTTCTGGCGCTTGGTTTCCGGCGGGTGGCAGGGCTGGGGAGCAGCACTGAGGCGATCAGCGCGCTGGCAAGGCAGTTCTACGACGTGGTGGTCAGCGATATCGTCATGGGCGAGGGCGACGGCACGCGCCTGCCGAACGAACTGCGGCGATTGGTGGACGCCGGACGGCTGAAGAGCATGCCGCCCATCATCTGGATCAGCAGCCTCAGCGACGAACTGCTGCAATCGCATGTGCGGCTTGCGCTGCAGGCGGGGTGCCCGTCCGCGCAGGCGCTGTCCAAGCCGGTTTCGCGCACGGCCATGCAACAGGCGCTCAAGACCGCGCTGCGCAGTGTGGCCGAAGACGATGCGGCATCGCCGCGGTTGAACGCCGTGCGGCGCGATGTCATGGAGGTGGCACTTGGCCATGCGCTGATCACCGGCACGGGCATGAGCGTGGTGCTGCAGCCGCAGATGAGCCTGTCCACGGGCCGCGTGCTCGCGGCCGAGGCGCTGTCGCGCTGGGATCACCCCGAGCTCGGCGCCATTCCGGCCGCGGATTTCGTGCCCGCCGCGCACCGGCTGGGGCTGGACCGCATGCTGTTCAGCCGGGTGATGGACCGCGTGATCGAGGTCCTGAAGCGCATGCATGCCGACGACATCGCCGTGCCCATCGCCATCAACGCCTCGGCGTCCACGCTGTGCACCCGCGATCTGCCCGGGCTGCTGGAGCAGCGCGTCGGCCAGGCGGGGCTGCCGGCCCGGTTGGTCAAGGTCGAGCTGACGGAAGACGAGCCGGTCACCGACTGGCTGGCCCTGTCCTCGGTGCTGAACCTGCTGCGGGTGCGCGGTTTCGAGCTGGCGATGGACGATTTCGGGGCGGGCATCGCTTCCATGCGGCTGTTTTCGGCCATGCCGTTCACCGAGCTCAAGATAGACCGCGATTTCATCGTGCATATGCACCGCGAGCCCGCGTCGCGCGCGGTGGTGGCAGCCGCGATCGAAATGGGGCGGGTACTTGGCCGCCGCGTGGTGGCCGAAGGCGTGGAGCACGAGCGCGACGTGCAACTGCTGCGCGAACTGGGTTGCGACGTGGCGCAAGGCTACGGCATCTCGGTGCCGCTCGAGCCCGACGCCTTCATCGAGTTCTGCCGCAGCCACTGATCCGCGGCCAGCGCGGCATCGGGTATCCTGACGCCGAACGATTCCGGACCGCCTTGATTTTTCCGCGGGCTTGACCCGGATCAAACCGGCTGCCGCGTCCGGGCAAAGGCCGGCCGCGGCGGAACTACCATTGATGCATGAAGGCCTCGCCGAGCAGCGAGGCCCGGTTCGAGACGGAGTGATGAATCGATGCGACGCACCTTGGCGGCCGTTCTGTTGATTTCCGTGCTGGCCTGGGCGGGAGCCTATTGGGCGCAGCCGCCAGCCCAGCTCAATATCTGGACCGCGCGCGACCAGCTCATCCTGCTGACCGGACTGAGCGCCTATGCGCTGATGACGCTGATCATGCTGCTGGCGGTGCGCCCGATGTGGCTGGAAGCGCGGCTGGACGGGCTGGACCAGATGTACCGGCTGCACAAATGGAGCGGCATCCTGGCCACGGCGCTCGCGGCGGCGCATTACCTGATAAAGATAGGCAAGCCGGTGCTGCTGGCGATGTTCGACCCCGTGGCCAAGACGCCGCGCGCGGCCGCCTTGCTCGATGCGTTCCGGGGCTCGGCCAAGGATATCGGCGAATGGGCGGTGTGGATCCTCGCGGCTCTGGTGCTGCTGACGCTCTGGCGGCGTTTCCCGTATCACATCTGGCGGCAGGTCCACCGCATTTCCGCCGTCATCTTCCTGGTGGTGGCCTTCCATGGCGTTGTGCTGACGCCCGCAGGGTGGTGGACGCAGCCCGCGGGCTGGCTGATCGCCGCCTGTACGGCCGTGGGCGGCGTGTGCGCCCTGATGGCGCTGACCGGTAGTATCGGGCGCGGCCGGCGCTACAAGGGCCAGGTGCTGGCGATCAACCATCTGTCGGGCGACATCCTGTCGCTGACCTGCAGGGTGGAAGGCAACTGGCATCACCGCGCCGGGCAGTTCGCCTTCCTGACCGCCGACCGCCGCGAAGGAGCGCACCCGTTCACGGTCTCGGGCGCGGACGATGGAACGGGGCGGGTGGAATTCTCCATCAAGGCGCTCGGCGATTACACGCGGCGCTTGCAGAAGAGCCTGGTGGTGGGCCAGCCGGTGACGATCGAGGGGCCTTATGGCTGTTTCGACTTCCAGCGCGGCGACGGCAGGCCGCAGATCTGGGTGGCCGCCGGCATCGGCGTCACGCCCTTTATTTCATGGATGGAGTCGCTGCAGGCGCAGCCCGAGAGCGCGCCGGTGGCCACGCTGTACTACTGCGCCCGCAACGCCGGCGACGCGCCGTTCGCGGAGCGGCTCGAAGCGCTGTGCGCGCGCGTTCCCAACGTGACCCTGCACGTGCGTTACAGCGATACCCAGCGGCCGTTGACGGCCGCTGACCTGGTGGCGGAGCGCAAGCCCGGATCGCCTTGGCCCAGCGTGTGGTTCTGCGGGCCGATGGGGTTCGCCGATGCGCTCAAGGACGGGCTGCACCGGCGCGGCATGCCGGTGCGCGAACTCTTCCACCAGGAAGCCTTCCAGATGCGCTAGCGCCCGTAAACCGGCCCAGGAGCCTCAAAGCCCCGACACCTCGATGTCGCCGGGATACTCGACCGAGAACTTCAGCACGGTTTCGCGAGACTTGCCAGGCTCCATTTCCCAGTCCCAGGCAAGCTTGCCGTCGTCTTCGCGCTTGATGTCGCGGTCGGCCGGGGACAGCAGCTTGACGACGATCTTCTCGTTGCGCGATACGGGCAGGCGATCCTTGAACGACACCTGTTCCTTGGTGGCCTTGTTGTTCTTCACGGTGATCTTGTATTCATAGGTCACGCGCTTGCCGCTGCCCGAAAAACCCGTGCTCTCGGTGTAGCGGTTCACCAGCTGGCGCTTGATCGAAATCCCTTCGTCCGCGCCCATCGCCAGTTCGACTTTCTCGCCGGGCATAACCGCCTTCAGGTTGCTGGAGGCGACGAAGGCGTCGTCCAGGAAGGTGTTCAGCGGGCCGGCCAACAGGGGGAAATCCGTGTTGTTGCTGGCCTGCGCGGTCAGGTAGACCGCTTCGCGCAGCGCAGGCGTGGATTGGTACTGGAGCGTGGCCGGCAGCTTGGCGGTGGTAATGGCCACGCGCTGCGCGGCGTTGTCGGACAGCAGCGTGGCGGAGTTCTTTATCTGGAACGAGGCGCTGGTGGCTTCGTTCTGCACCTGGGCGATCGACACCGCGATGGCTTCGGGCTCGGGTTCGGCCGCGTCGAGCGCTCCGCCCGCAAACGCCGGGCTGTGCCGCGCCCGGCGTTCGGCCGCGACTTCGGCCTGCATCTTTGCTGTGGGCGCGGCGGCGGGGCGGGGAGCGGGCGGGGGAGGAGGCGCCGCCACGTCGATGATCCAGGGCCGCAGCATGGGCGCGCCGCCTCCCAGCGCGGGCCGGGCGGTGGAGAGGGTGAGCTTGACGTTGTTCCAGTCTTCGCCGGTGTTCTGGCGGATGACGCCGAAATAGCCCAGGTCCACGCTGCGGTCCGCCAGGCGCAGGCGCGCATCGTAGGCTGGCGTCCAGCGCGCGCCGGCCACCGCGTAGGACAGGTTCAGGTCGAGTTTGCCGGCGCGCGCCAGGTTCACACGCAGCGTGACGGTCTTGGTGCGGCGGTCGAGCGCATTCTGCAACCGGCCCATTTCGTTCTGGAGCGCGGCGATGTCGCGGTCCAGCGCGGCCTTCTGTTCGGCAACGCGCCGCAGCCCCGCGAGCGTCTTGGACAGCGTGTCCGCGCTCAGCGACTGGATGGCCTTCAGTTCGTCCAGCGTCAGGCGGGCGCCGTCCTTCGTCGGTTCGGTGGCGCCGCGCTGCATCATCAGCACCAGTTCGCGCTGGTTGTCCAGCACGGTGGCTTCGTCGTCCAGCGCAGCCTGCTGGTCTTCGAGCTTGCGCAGCTGCTCTTCCAACTGCTTGACGCGTTCGTTCGGGGTGTCGGCCTGGTAGGCGTCGCGAACCTTCACATCCAGCAGCGTCGCCTGGCCGGTGCTCTTGGCGGAGACCTGCAAGGAATTTTCCTGCAGGGACGCGGGCAGCTTTTCCAGTACCAGCTCGTGTTCGCCGGCCGCCAGATCGCTGCTGGCCGCGCGCGTCACGACGGCGCGGTCCTGGTATACGGTCACGGCGCCGATGGAAGAGGCCAGGCCGGCGGCCGAGCCCAAGCCGGGAATCATCGCAATGGCCAAGGCCAGGAGGGTACGTCGCACTGGGTCACCTTTGAGGCAGGTTGGAGTCTTGGGGCACGGCCGGATCAGGGCCCGGCCCGCCGAGCGCGCCAATTTACATTGCCGCCAGGACGGCAGGTTTACAGAAGGTATCAAACGCGACAGGGCGATACCAGCGGGCGGGGCGCGCCGCGGCTTCAGGAATCGGGGTGGGCCAGCTCGCGCAGCATGTCCACGGCGTTGCCCGCCGCGATCGAGCGGTCATGGCGGCGGTAGGCCATGTCCAGCAGCGCGTGCGGGGCGTCGCCCTTGATGGGCCGGTACTCGATGCCTTGCGCGCCCATGTGCCGCATGGCGGCCGGCACCACGGATATGCCGACCCCGGCGGCGACCAGGCTGACGATCGAAGCCATCTGCGGCGCTTCCTGGATGACGCGCGGCAGGAAGCCGGCCCGCTGGCAGGCCGACTGGATGGCGTCGTACAGACCGGCGCCGATGGGGCGCGGATACAGCACGAAGTCCTCGTCCGCAAGCGCCGCCATCGGTATGGCGCGCTTGCGGCTCAAGGGGTGGCCCGGGGGCAGGGCGACTAGCATGGGTTCGTCCAGCACGCGTTCGGATTCGAACTCCGGATCCAGCCCATAGGGCGGACGCACGAAGGCGACGTCCACATCGCCCGCGCGCAGGCCGCGCAAGAGGGAAATGGTATTGCTTTCGGTGAGCGTGACGCGCACGTCGGGGTACCGGTCGCGGTAGGCCCGGATGGCCCGCGGCAGATAGGGGTGGAATACGGCCGAAGCCGTGAAGCCCACGGTGATCGCGCCGCGTTCGCCGCGTCCCAGGCGGCGGGCCGTGTCCACGGCGCGGTCGGCGCTTGCCAGGATGGCGCGCGCGTCTTCCAGGAACTGCGCGCCGGCCTCCGTCAGCGCGATGCCGCGCGGCAGCCGCAGAAATAGGGGCGTGCCGATTTCGCGCTCCAGCTGCTGGATCTGTTGGCTCAAGGGAGGTTGGCCGATGCCGAGCCGCGCCGCCGCGCGCGTGAAATGCAGTTCTTCCGCGACAGCGGTGAAGTAACGCAGGTGGCGCAGTTCCATGGCGAGGCGAACTTATCGTTATTAAATATGGACGGTATCAGTTGCATATATTGGACATATGGACGAGAAAAGTCTACCTTGAATGAGCGGGCATAGCCGCTGCGACGCCTTCTTCGGCGCAGGCGGGCCGGTTGCCCGGCGCCTTTCGAGATTTCAGATGTCTACCCCTCCAGTCAGTTCCCACCCTGAAAGCGCTGCGCCAGCCGCGCCTTCGACCTCGTCCACCCCTGAATCGCCCGATTACCTCGCCCGCGGCACGCCTGGATTGCACCGCGCCCAATGGGCCTTGTTCGCGGCCGGCTTTTCCACTTTTTCGCTGCTCTACTGCGTGCAGCCGCTGATGCCGCTCTTTACCGGGGCGTTCGGCGTATCGCCCGCCCAAAGCAGCCTGGTCCTGTCCTTGTGCACGGGCCTGCTGGCGGTGGCGATCTTCTTCGTGGGCCTGTTTTCGCAATCCCTGCCTCGCAAGCGCGTCATGGCGCTGTCCCTGTTCGCCTCGGCCGTGCTGGGCACCATCGCCGCCGTCGCGCCCGACTGGCACAGCCTGCTGGCGTTGCGCGCGCTGCAGGGCGTGGCCATGGGCGGCGTGCCCGCCGTCGCCATGGCGTATCTGGCGGAAGAGGTCGAGCCCGAAACCCTGGGCTTCGCCATGGGCCTGTACATCAGCGGCAGCGCCTTCGGCGGGCTGTCCGGGCGGGTCATCACCGGGTTGGTGGCGGATCACTTCGGATGGCGCGCCGCGCTGGGCACGCTGGGCGTCCTGGGCATGGCGGCCGCCATGCTGTTCGTCTGGCTGCTGCCCGCTTCGCGCAGGTTCAAGCCGCAAAGAGGCAGGGGATGGGCGGGCGTGTGGGGCGACGTGCGCGCGGGCGCGCGCGCTCACCTGAGGAACGGCCCGCTCTGCGGCCTCTTCGCGCTGGGAGGCCTGTTGATGGGAGCCTTCGTTACGGTCTACAACTATGTGGGCTTCCGCCTGCTGCTGCCTCCGTTCTCGTTGAGCCAGACGTTCATCGGATTCATCTTCGTGGTCTATCTGGTCGGGATATTCGCATCGACCTATTTCGGCAGGCTGGCGGACCGACACGGCCGCGGCGCGATGCTCTGCGCGGCTACCGGCCTGGCGCTCGCGGGCCTGCTGCTGACGCTGTCGGATTCGCTTCCGGTGCTGATCGCGGGCATCGTGGTGTTCACCTTCGGCTTCTTTGCGGCGCACGCGGTGGCCAGCGGCTGGGTGGGGCAGATGGCGCGCGGCTACAAGGCGCTGGCAGCCTCCCTGTATCTCCTCGTCTACTACGTGGGGTCGAGCGTGCTGGGCGCGCTGGGCGGGCGATTCTGGACGGCGGGCTCCTGGCCGGGCGTGGCGGAGATGACGGGCGGATTGCTGGCGCTGGCGCTGGCCATCAGCGCCGGCCTGTACTGGAAGACCGGCCGCGTTTCGGCCGCCGCCGCCGTGGGCCGAGCTTCATGAACCGAGGCGGGGCAGGCCGGCCGGAGCCTCATGGCTGGCCGGCACGGCGGCGCTGCCGGCCAGCGTAGCGTCCAGCCCCTGGCTCAGGGCGGACAGCAGAAGCCGCGGTGGCAGGTCCAGCCGCGCAAGCAATACGCTCGATTGGGCGAGCTTGACCAGTTCCTGGCGGCTTTGCCCGGCCAGCCACCGGCAGGCTTGGTCCGACGCGCGCGCGCCGGCCGCGCCGGCGTTGCCTTCGCGCGCCAGGCGCTGCAACAGCAGCAGATACATCAGGTTGGTTTCGTGTATGTCGCGAAGCAGCTCGGTGGGTTGTGGCTTTGGCATTGGGTATCCCTGGCTTGCGGGCCGGCATGCCGATTGTCGATCTTATTTAAGCGACCGGATAAGGTCAGTAATGGATTTCCCGGTGCCATGCCGCTCGTAGGGGCATATCCGAAAACAGGAGTAAGTCTCATTTATTATTGTGGCTGCCCAGGCGCGCGGGACGCGCCGCTTTCCTTTCCGATCCGAGGGCCGCAATGAATTCCTCTTTCTCCGACACCCATGACCTGAGGCGCGAGCACGCCGCGCTGCTTGCCGCCTATGGGCAGGCGCAATCGCATTGCAGCCGCCTGCTCGCAGCACAGAGCGCGCGGGTCCTGTATCTGGAGGAAGAGAATATGCGGTTGCGCGCCGCGCTCATCGTGCGCGACACGGCCCTGGCCTGGGCGCGCGAAGACCACAAGGCGCTGGAAGTCTCGATTCCCGGGCTGCCCAGGCGGGTGGCGCTCGCCCGCACCGTGACGCAGTTGATGGAGCGGGTGCAGGCGCTGATGCGCGAACGGCTGGCGTGGCAGGGGCGCGGCAGCGGCGAGCGCAAGGCGGCCCCGTCACCGTCGCCGGCCGGCCGGCCTGCGGTGCCGGTGGCCATTGCGCTGCGCCGCAAGTCGGTGCTGTGCGTTGGAGAGGACGCGATGGCGCTGGCGTTGACGCGGAAAGTGGTCGAAATGGCAGGCGGGCGCTACCTGGGCCACAGCGGCGGCGGCGCGGACGGCGATACGCTGGAGGCCAGCCTGGTGGAAGCGGACCTGGTGATCTGCCAGACGGGATGCGTCAGCCACGGCGCCTACTGGCGCGTGAAGGATCACTGCGCCCGCACCGGCAAGCAATGCGTGCTGGTCGACAAACCCGAGGCCCTGAACACGTTGCGGCTGGAGCGGGAAACGTAGCGTCGCGTTACCTAGCGTTTCGGCAGCGCGCCTGGCCCCGCAATACAGTCTTTGTGTTAAGGGGCATGAGATGCTGAAAAAGCGAGACCGCGTCGCTCATCCCTGGACGGACACGCTGGCCCGTCTTGAGGACGAGCGCATCATGTTGGAGCGCATTGCCGCCGGCGTGCCGCTGGGGCAGGTGCTGGAGTATGTGCTGCATGCGATCGAGGCGCAATCCAGCGTGGAACTGCGGACTTCGATCGCCCTGGTCGACGACGCGGGCGCGAGCTTGCGGCACGCCGCGGCGCCCAGCCTGCCGGCGGCCTACAACGCGGCGGTGGACGGGGCGCCCATCGGGCCCGACATGGCGTCCTGGGGAGCCGCGGCCTATACCGGCTGCCCGGTCTACGTGGAAGACATCGCGTCGAATCCCAGCTGGGAGCGCTGGCGCGACCTGGCGCTGGCCAACGGCCTGAAAGCCTGCTGGTCGACGCCGATCAAGGCCCCGGACGGCCGGCTGCTGGGAGTGTTCTCGAATTACTACGGCACCCCCCGTTCGCCCTCGGCGCACGACATCGATGCGATCGCGATCGTGACGCGCAGCGCGGCCCTTGCCATCGAACGCCACCTGACCGAATTGGCGCTGCGGCGCAGCGGCGAGCGCTGGCGCGGCATGTTCGAAGGCATGCAGGAGGCCTTCTTCCTCAGCGAGGCCTTACGCGACGCGGACGGCCGCGTCGTCGATTTCCGCTTCCTGGAGGTGAATCCGGCGTTCGAGCGGCAGACCGGCATGAAGGAAGGCGATACGCTGGGCCACACCCTGCGCGAGATGATTCCCAACGTTCCGGGCCCGCTCATGGACGCGTTCGCCAGAGTCGTGGAGACCAGCGAGCCGGCCCAGTTCGAGTTCGCGGCGCCCGCGCCCAAAGAGGCGTGGTTCGAGGCCCGGGTGCGCAAGGACGGGCCCGACCGCATCATGGCGCTGTTTCTCGACGTGACGGCGCGCAAGATCGCGGAAACCGAGCTGTGGGAGGGCCAGCACCGCAAGAATTTCCTGTTGGCGCTGAGCGACCGCATGCGCGAACTGCACCTGCAGGCCGCGATCGAGCAGGTGGCATGCGAAGAACTGGGCCAGCATCTCGCGCTTGGGCTGGTCGCCGTGCTGGACAGGGCAAGCGAGGACGGCAGGCCCGTGCTCTCCATGTGCTGGCATTCCGGCGCGGACGCGGAAAGCCAGCAACCGCTGGAGCTGGACAAGCTGGGCGCCGAGTACGAGGAGGCGCTCGCCAGCGGCCGCAGCGCGTACCTGCCGCCTTTGCTGGCCGAGCCGGATGGCGATGTCCGTCCGTGGGCGATCGTGGTGCCCATGCGCCGGTGGGGGCGGCACTGCGGGGCCATGCTGGTGCGTCCGTTGGCGGGCAGCCGGCTCCGGCCCGGGGATATCGCATTCATCGAGGAGGTGGCCGAGCGCATATGTACCGCCGTGGAGCGCTCGCAGTATGCGCGCGTCCTGGAACAACGCGTGGAAGGCGCGATCGCGGAGCGCGACCGCATCTGGCGCCTGTCCCCTGAATTGCTGGCCGTGGTGGATGCAGACGGGCGCTTTGTGAGCGTCAACCCGGCGGTCCGGCCCATACTGGGCTGGAGCCCGGAACAGTTCCTGTCGATGGGCCTGTCGGAACTGATACATCCGGACGACCGGGAGGCCACGCTGGCGGCGTGGTCGCGGACCGCAGACGGCGGCTCGCAACAGACGGCGCGGCACCTGGAGAACAGGCTGCTCAAGCGCGACGGCGGATACTGCTGGATAACGTGGAGCATGTCGTCGTCGCAGGACCAGTTGTACATGACCGGCCGTGACGACACCGATCTGAAGGCGCAAGCCGAAGCCTTGCGTGAAACCGAGAACGCCTTGCGCCAGTCGCAGAAGATGGAGGCGGTGGGGCGCCTGACCGGCGGCATCGCCCACGACTTCAACAACATGCTCCAGGGCATCACGGGCGCCCTGTACCTGATCGAGCGAAAGCTCGCGTCGGGCACGCCCGAGCAGGCCCTGCGCTTCGTCTCGGTCGCGATGGACTCTGCGAACCGGGCGGCGCACCTGACGCAGCGCCTGCTGACCTTCTCGCGGCGCCAGCCGATCGACCCGAAGCCCTTCAGCGTGGCTTCGGCGCTGCAGTCCATGGCGGACCTGTTCCGCCGCTACACGGGAGAGCGGGTGCGGCTTGCATTCGATCTGGAGCCCGGCCTGTGGACCGTGCGCTGCGACAAGAACCAGTTCGAAAACGCCATGTTGAACCTGGTGATCAACGCGCGCGACGCCATGCCGGAAGGCGGGGTGCTGACCATCGCGGCGCGGAACGCGCAGGGTGGCGGACCGCTTTTGCGCCAATTGTCGGATGCGCCGCCGGGCCCGTTCGTGGAGGTGTCTGTTTCGGACGAAGGCTGCGGCATGGCGCCCGACGTGCTGGCCCATGCTTTCGATCCCTTCTATACGACGAAGCCGCTGGGGGAGGGAACCGGCCTGGGGCTGTCGATGATCTACGGCTTCGCCAGACAGGCCGGTGGCGTGGCGACGCTGGAGAGCACGGAGGGCGCGGGCACGACGGTCAGGCTGTTCCTGTCGCGCCATGAAGGCGTGCCGGAACGCGCGCCAAGGCCGAAACCTCCGGAAGAGCCGGTTCCAGGCCCCATGCGGCAGGCCGTGGTCGTCGTGGTGGAAGACGACGCGAATGTGCGTGACATGGTGCACGAATGCCTGGCGGAACGGGGGCTGCAGGTGCTGACGGCGCCGGATGGCGAGGCGGGCCTGGAACTCGTGCTGTCCACGCGCGACATCGATCTGCTGGTGACGGACGTGGGCCTGCCGGGGCTGAACGGCCGCCAGTTGGCGGACGCCGCCAGGACGGCCTATCCAGGATTGAAGGTGCTGCTCATGACGGGTTACGCGGGCAACGCCGCGCGCGACCGGGACTTCCTGGAACTCGGCATCGAATTGATCGTCAAGCCGTTCTCGCTCGACGCGCTGGGCGAACGCGTCGAGCGCATGCTGGACGGCGCGGCCGGGGAGCCCGATTGACCGCTCCGGGCCGCTTCGGCCTGTTTGCGCCTCAGTGCTGCCTTCGCAGCTCGGCGGGCGGCACGCGCAACTGGCCGCGATACTTGGACACCGTGCGGCGCGCCAGGAGAATGCCGCTGGCGGCGAGCTGCTGTGTCAGCGCCACGTCCGACAGCGGCATCGCCGGATCTTCGGCGTCGACCATTTCCTTGATCAGCGCGCGCACCGCCGCCGCGGAACATGAGCCGCCCGATTCGGTGGCCAGCTCGCGCGAAAAGAAATGGCGGAATTCGAAGACGCCGCGCGGCGTCACCATGTACTTGCCCACGGTGGCGCGGGATACGGTGGATTCATGCATTTCCAGATCGTCGGCCACCTCGCGCAGCATCAGCGGACGCAAGGCGACGTCGCCGTACTCGAAAAAGGTCTGCTGACGCTTGACGATGGCCTCGGCCACGCGCTGTATGGTGGTGTAGCGTTGCTCGACGTTACGCACCAGCCAGCGGGCCTCCTGCAGTTCCTGGGCCATCGGGCTGCGGTCGTCCAGCCGGGCTCGGCGGAACAGGTCGGCATAGGTCTGGTGCAGCCGCGCCTGGGGCATGGCATGCCGGTTTGGCAGCACCCGCCAGCGCGCGTGCCACTTGTCCACGAATACGTCGGGAATCACGTAGGCCGGCGCATCGGCGCTATAGCGCCCGCCCGGCTTCGGGTCCAGGCCGCGGATCAGGGCGCAGGCCTCGCGCAGCTCGTCCTCCGAACATTCAAGCAGCCGCCGCAGTCCGGCGCAATCGTTCTTGGCGAGCCGTTGCAGATGGTCGCGCACAATGCGCAGCGCGAGCGCCTGGATCCGCGGCTGCGCGTCGGCCGCGGCCGCAAGCTGCAGCGTCAGGCACTCAGCCAGGTCGCGGGCGGCCAGCCCGGGCGCATCCAGCTGTTGCACCAGGTGCAGCGCCGTCATCCATTCGGATTCTTCCGGCGCCGGATCGAATTCGGGGCGCGCCGTATCGCACAGGGCGGTGAGCGGCGTGCGCAGATAGCCGTCGTCGTCCAGCGCATCGATGATGAATTCCGCCAGCAGGCGGTCGCGCGGCTTCAAGTGATAGTTGCCCAGTTCCTGCGACAGGCGCTGGCGCATCGATAGCGAGGCGCACGCCCATTGCGCCTGATCCATCCCGCCATCGCCCGAGGCGCGCGTGGGATAGTCGCCGGAATAGGCCGGGGCATCGGGCGGCGGAGGGTCGGCATCCGTAGCGGGAACCGGAGTTTCGGGCGAGGCGTCCTCCTGGCGGCCAGGCGCCTGCGGGACCGAGGAAGGCGCAGCGGCGGGCGGATCGGCATCCTGCTCGTCGGCATCTTCCAGGAACGGGTTGGTGGCAAGCGCGTGTTCCACCGCCGTAGTGAATTCCAGCGCGGACATCTGCAGTAGCTTGACGGACTGCTGCAGGCGGGGCGCCAGCGTCATCTGCTGGCGCAGGCGCAATTCTTGCGTAGGGTAGCCCAATCGAATCTCCGGAAGATGCCGCCGGCTGGCGGCGCACTCCAGGGAATACATGCAAGAATCATGCCAGCCGCGGCCCGGCGGGCGGGCACGCGGCATGCGCGCCGCGCCGCGACGGTCTTACAAGAGCACGGTAAGAATTGCTCAGGCGCGCGCCGGGTCCTCGGCGTCCTTGTCGTAGGAATCCAGCCGGTTGTAGAGCGTTTTCAGGCTCACGCCCAGTGCATCGGCGGCCATGCGTTTGTCTCCGCCGTAATGGGCCAGCGTGGCCAGGATGAATTCGCGCTGGGCCCGCCCCAACGATGTGCCGATGGGCAGGGTCAGCGTGCCCTCGCGCATTACCGTCCGTTGCCCGCCGGCCCCCCGCGCCAGCACGCCGGGCTCGAGTTCGGCATCGGCCATGATGTAGGCGCGCTGCACCGCGTTGCGCAGTTCGCGGACATTGCCCGGCCAGTCGTGGGCGGCGATGGATTCCAGCATGCCGGGCGCGAAAGTCTTGCGCGTGTCGTGCTCGCGGTTAAGGGTATCCAGGAACTGGTGCGCCAGCACCAGGGCGTCGTTCTCGCGCTCCCGCAACGGCGGCACGCGCAACGGTATGACGAGCAGCCGGTGCAGGAAGTCCTGCCGCAGGCGTCCTTCCGCTACCGACGCGGCCGGATCGCGGTTGCTGGCGCAGATGACGCGTACGTTGGCGCGCAGCAGATCGGAACCTCCGACGCGCTGGTACGTGCCGGTTTCCAGGACCCGCAGGAAGTGGACTTGCATGTCCGGAGGCATCTCCGTCACTTCGTCCAGGAACAGGGTGCCGCCGCTGGCGTACTCGAAATAGCCCGCATTCTGCGATACCGCGCCGGTGAAGCTGCCTTTTTCATGGCCGAACAATTCCGCATGCGCCAGCGTGCCGCTGATGGCGCCGCAATTCACCGCCACGAATGGCTGGTCGCGGCGGTCGCTCGCCTCGTGGATCGCGCGGGCGACGACTTCCTTGCCCGTCCCGCTTTCGCCCACGATGAAGACGCTGGCGTCGGTCGCCGCCGCCAGCCGTAGCTGGGCACCCAGTTTTTGCATTGCGGCAGACATGCCGGAGACGTCCATGCGGATGGAAGAGGGCGCGGATGCGGCGTCGCGTCCGCTACTGATGGTGCGATTTGCCATGCTGATTCCTTGGCCCGGTTCCGGGCCGCCGCGTTAGATGCATCGTAGAAGCCGTCCATGACATCGTATGCGACGAGTTGCAAGCATTCGAAAACATTCTTGGAAACTATCGAATAGTTACCTATCCGCAGGCGCCAGCCGCTATGCTGGATCGTGGTTCAACAAGGAGCGGAGAATGCCTCATCTGCTTATCGTCGACGATGATGCCGCGATACGGGAGACTCTGGCCGAGATTGGCCGCGACAGCGGCTTTTCCGTGGCCTTGGCGGCCAGCGTCAAGGACGCGCTGATCCAGCTCGAACGGCAAGCGCCGGACCTGGTCCTGACCGATGTCCGGCTGCCGGAAGGCAGCGGCATGGACATTTTCAAGAACGCGGCGGCCGCCAGCGCGGAAGTGGTCATCATGACGGGCCACGGCACCATGGACAACGCCGTGCAGGCGTTGCGGCTGGGCGCCACGGACTATCTCGTCAAGCCTATCTGCATGGAGCGCCTGAACGATATTCTGGGGCGCATCGCGGCCCGGGCCGGCACCGAACTGCCGGGCGCGCCGTTCGAGGAAGCCGGGCGTTTCGGCAGGATGTACGGGGAGTCGGCGCGCATGCTTGAGCTCTACCGCCAGATCAAGCGCGTCGCGCCCACCAATGTCACCGCGCTCGTGATCGGAGAAAGCGGCACGGGCAAGGAACTGGCGGCGCACGCCATCCATGAACTCAGTCCACGCAGGCAGCGGCCGTTCATCGCAGTGAATTGCGGCGCGATTTCGCCGAACCTGATCGAAAGCGAGATGTTCGGCCACGAGCGCGGCAGTTTCACGGGCGCGGACCGGCAGCACAAGGGCTATTTCGAGCGGGCCGACGGCGGCACCCTGTTCCTGGACGAAGTGACTGAAATGCCGCTGGACTTGCAGGTGAAGCTGCTGCGCGTGCTGGAGACCGGCCAGTTCATGCGGGTAGGCACCAACCGCGAGATCTCCTGCGATATCCGCATCATTGCTGCCACCAACCGCAACCCCGAGCAGGCGGTGCGCGAAGGCAAACTGCGCGAGGACCTTTATTACCGCCTGAGCGTGTTCCCGGTGGAACTTCCGCCGCTGCGGGAGCGCGGCGAGGACATCCTCTTCCTGGCGCGGCGCTTCCTGGAGGCGCAGAACCGGGAGTCCGGCAAGAGCAAGGATTTTTCCGGGCGCGCGTTCGCCGTGCTCCAGCAGTACGACTGGCCGGGCAACGTCCGCGAGCTGAAGAACTTCGTGCGGCGCGCCTTCATCATGGCCGATGGCGACGTGCTCGAGGCGGACATGCTGGCGCCGCAGGTATCGCCGTCGAGCGCCGGCGGAGACGGCCAGGTGAGCGTGCCGGTGGGCGAGACGCTCGCGGAGGCCGACCGGCGGCTCATACTCGCCACGCTCGAACGCTGCAACGGCGTGAAAAAGCAGACCGCCGCGATGCTGGGCATCAGCCCCAAGACGCTGTACAACCGCCTCGAGGAGTATGCCGCCGCGGGCTATGAATTGCCGGGCGAAGCCGGTTCCCGGACGGAATCCCCGCCCGGGGATTAGCATTGCGCTCACTTGCCGTAGCGGGTCTTCAGATCCGCCAGGCAGGCGTCCTTGGCGTTGCCGGACATGGCGTCGCATTTTTCCTTGCCCACCTTGTAGTCCGCGTCATTGCGCGTCTTGGCGGCGTCGTGCGTGGCCTCGGCTTTCTCCTTGCCGGCCTTGGCGTCGGCCTTGGCCTTGTCGCGCGTTGCCTCGGCCTCCTGTTGGCAGACGTCCTTCTGGTTGCCCTTCATCGCATCGCAGCGCTTCTTATCCAGTTTGTACTGGTCGTTGATCTGCTCGTTGCTGCGCACGGCGGTGGCGCCGCCGGCGGCGGTCTGCGCAGGGGCCTGGAAGGCCAGTGCCGAGAGGCTCAAGGCCACAGCGGGGAAAACGGCTTTGGACACATTCATGGCTGACTCCTTTTTGAGGGGGCCGGCTGGTTGCGGACCCGGAAGGACAGAAGCAAGCGGCATTCCCGGGGGCATGACGGGCACGCGGCTTGCGCCATCCCGGGCAGCCGGCGCTCCGCGCCATTTGTCCAACAGCCGGGAGATACCATGAGCACCGACACCAAACACGACGCCGGACGCCAACAGGTCGAGCAGGATTCTTCGAAGCCGCGGGCCAATTCCCCACAGCGCGAAACCGAGACCGCGCACCGCAGCGGACAGTTCGGAGCGGACAAGCCGGGATTCGGCAAGCCGCCGCGCCACCCCGAGCGGTCCTCGGACAAGAAGCCCAACGACAAGGGGGCCGAGTACGAGGAAGGGGGCCAGTACCCCGGCAAGCGCCCGGAGGGCAAGTAGGCCCCTAATTCCCGCCTTCGCCGAAGCGGAACAGCAGCACCACGCAGCGCAGGGCGGCCAGGCCTATCAGCCCATATACGGCCCGCAGGACGAATCCTGCAGGCAGCACCGTCGAGAACACGTCCAGGTCCACGGCGGCAATCAGTCCGATGTTCAACCCGGCGGCGACGATGGCGATCAGGGCGGCCCAGTCCAGGGCGGACAAGGCGCGCGCCTCGTCGGGAATGGCGGGCGAGGCTTCGTCCGCGGGTACGGAAAAATCTTCATTGTTGCCAGGCATATCCATGCTGGTGTCCTCGCAATGACCACTGCGGGTGAGCGGAATTCGCGCGCGGCCGGTGTTTCCCGTGCTGCCCGGCCGCGCGCAGGCCTCAGCAAGCCGCGTGCCCGACGCAGGCATGGCAATTGCTGCCGTCGTCGTTATGTCAGTCCCGTACCGGAGAACCTCATGTCCTTGATCGTCGCAGCCAGATTCGACACCTTCGACGAAGCCGCGGAGGCGGCGCGCAGGCTTTTTGCGGAAGGATTTACCGAAGACGATATCCATACCTTCTACATCAATACGGCGGGTGAGCACGCGCGCTTCCCGATAGGCGGCGACCGGATCGCCGACCCCGACGCCAAGGGCGGGCACTTCGGTGCCGTGGCCGGCGCATCGGCCCTGGGCCTGGTGTTCGCGCTGCTGGGCGGGCTGATCGCCGCGCGCCTGGCGGCGTCCATCCTGCTGGTGATCGCCGCGGCTGGCGTGGGCGCCTATCTCGGCGCGCTCGCGGGCGCCCTGTGGGTCATCGGCCGGGGCCGCCGCAAGCAGGCGGGCGCGCCGCCCGCGCCGGATGCGCATCCGGACCTGCGCCAGGCGGGCGTGATGCTGGCTCTGCACGTTTCTCCCGAGCGCGACGCGCTGGCGAGATCGGTGCTGGGCGCGGCCGGCGGCAAGGATATCGAACGGGCGCACGGCCGTTGGCTGAATGGGAAGTGGGAAGATTTCGATCCGCTGGAGCCGCCGCGCCGGACGGGCTCCCCGTCGATGGCGGGCTGATGCCTTCGGAGCGGGCGGCGGACGCCAAGGAGACCAGCATGGGCAAGTTCACCTGGATGCGCGGCCTGGCAGCGGCTTTCCTGCTTGCGGCGCCGGGCGCATTGTGTCCCGCCTACGCGCAAGGGCTGGACGAGGCGGATGCGCGGTTCCTGCAGGCGGCGGCCGGCGCCGGCCTGTTCGAGATGGAAGCCGCGCAATTGGCGCAGCAGCGGGCCGGCAGCAGTGAAATCAAGGCCTACGCGGCAAAAATGCTGGAGCAGCATCGGGCCATGAATGGGGACTTGAAAACGCTGGCGCTGCAGAAGCAGGTGACGCTGCCCGAGCGGCCGGCCGAACCGGATCGCGGCACGCTGGAGCAATTGCGCGGCCGGACCGGGCCGGATTTCGACGCGGTATATGTTCAGAAGGCGGCGGTGGACGCGCACGTCATGGCCAATCGCCTGTTCGAGACCGCGGCCAGGCAATCCGCGGATCCCCAGGTGCGGGATTTCGCCGTGCGGGGGCTGCCGGTGGTGGCGGAACACCTGGCCATGAGCCGCGCGCTCCAGCGGCCTGCGCCGAAGGGCGGCGACAAGATCATGCCGCCCGTGAAGGGCGAGCCGCCGGCGGTCTCTCCGGCTTCGCGCGAGGCGCCTGCCTCGATCGCGCCCGCCAAGTAGCGGCTGGGCCCGCGGCGCGGGCCCAGGCTTCAGTCGCCCGCGCTGCCCGTGATGGGCAGGACGATCCCGGTGATATAGCTGGAGCAGGCGGGCGAGGCCAGGAATACATATGCGGGTGAAATCTCTTCCGGCTGCGCGGGGCGGCCCAGGTCGGTGTGCTTGCCGAATTCCTGGATGGCCTCGGCGCTCTGGTCCGCCGGGTTCAGAGGCGTCCAGACCGGGCCGGGCGCCACCGCGTTCACGCGCACGCCCTGGCCGGCCAGGTTGGCCGCGAGGGAGCGCGTGAAGGCATGGATCGCGCCCTTGGTGGAGGAATAGTCCAGCAGCCTGGCGCTGCCGCGCAGGCCCGTGACCGAGCCGGTGTTGATGATGCACGAACCCGCCTTCAGGTGGGGCAGGGCGGAACGCGCCATATAGAAGTAACCCGTGATGTTGGTGCGCAGGGTCTTGTCCCACTTTTCGTCGCTGATCTCGGGCAGCGATTCGGTGTGCTGTTGATAGGCGGCATTGTTCACCAGGATGTCCAGCTTTCCGAAGGCCCGCACGGTCCGTTCCACGACGTCCGCGCAGAAGGCGGGATCCTGCACGTCACCCGGGATCAGCACGCAGCGACGTCCTTCTTCCTCGACGGCGCGGCGGGTGTCTTCCGCGTCTTCATGTTCGTTCAGGTAGACGACGGCCACGTCCGCGCCTTCGCGCGCGAACAGGACGCAGACCGCCCGGCCGATGCCGGAATCTCCGCCCGTGACGACGGCGGCCATGCCTTCGAGCTTGCCGCTGCCGCGGTAGGCGGGCGCCTGGTATTGCGGCTTGAGCGCCATGTCGGCTTCCTCGCCCGGCTTTTCCAGATGCTGGGCCGGCATGGGCGGTGTGGGATGCGGGCGCGCGCCCGTGGCGTCGTGCGTGGGTTTGCTCATGCGAATCTCCTGGTGGCAGGGTAGCGGCGCGACGGGCGCCTGGCCATCACGAGCAAACGACGTTCCCGGCGCGCCGGACGCGCGGGGCCTACAGCCCCATTTTCTTCAGCATGCGCGGGCCCACAGTCTTGCGCGCGGCCTCGTAGCCACGCCACGGATCGGCCGACTCGCGCGCACGCGACACGGCGTTGCGGATGTTGCAGGCGGCGCCGCGCAAATCCTGACCCGATTCCAGCGCGTCCCATCCCACGGGCAAGGAGACCGGAGCGCCGGCCCGAGCGCGGGCCGAATACGCGGCGATGGCCGTGGCGCCGTTGCCGTTGCGCAGATAGTCGACGAAGATGCGCCCCTGGCGGCGCACTTTGGCCATGTTGGAGGTGAACCGTTCCGGAATGACGCGCGCCAGTTCGTTCGCCAGCGCATGCGCCAGGCCCTTGACCGTGTCCCAGGGCTGGGTCGGGCGGATCGGCGCGACCAGATGCAGGCCCTTTCCGCCGGTGGTCTTGAGAAAGGGCGCGAGGCCGATCTCTTCCATCAATCCTCGCGCCAGCTGCGCGCCCTCGGCAACTGCCTTCCAGGGCACGTCCGGGCCGGGGTCGAGGTCGATCGTGATGCGGTCGGGTTCGCCGGGCTTCGGTTCCCGCGCGCCCCAGGTATGGAATTCGATGACGCCACGCTGAACCAGCGCGATGACGCCTTCGATGGACTGGATCAGCAGGTGCTCGCCGTCGCGTTCGAGGCCGCCGGGCAACTTGCCGGTGATATGTTTCTGGAAAAAGCAGGTGGCGTCGGTGCCGTCGGGGCAGCGCAGCAGCGCGATGCGCCGGCCCTGCAGGTGCGGCATGATGAGGCCGCCTGCGGCTTCGTAGTAGCGCGCGAGTTCTAGCTTGGTGGTGTCCGGGTCGTGGATGATCACGCGCCCAGGATGCGTGATGCGCGTCTTGCCCACTTTGTCGCCCGGCCCGGCGCCGGACTCGGCCGGCGCGGCGGCGGTTTCACCGCTGACTTCGCTGGCGGGCTTGTCCTCGCGCAAGCCGACGAAGGATGCCTGCCTCAGCAGCTTGTCCTGCGTGAGGCCGGCGTAGTGGATTTCGGCAACCAGTTCCGGCTTGACCCAGTGCACCTCGCCCGCGCCGCGGCCGTAGCGGCCAGGGCCCGGCAATTCCCCGTCGAAGGGGCTGGCATCGGCCTCGAGCGCGCTCAGCTTCTTGTGAAGCGACGAGAGGGTGGCCGCGCTGAAACCCGTGCCCACCCGGCCCGCGTATTCCAGTTTCCTGCCTTTGCGCAAGCCCACCAGCAGGGCGCCGAAATGCTTGCGAGACCCGCCCGGGGCCGTGTAGCCGCCGATCACGTACTCCTGCCTGGGACGGCACTTGAGTTTCAGCCAGGCAGTGCCGCGGCCTGCGACATAGGGCGAATCCAGGCGCTTGCATATCAGACCTTCCAGGCTGAGCCGGCAGGCTTCCGACCAGGCCGCGCGTCCCTCCGTGCCGTCGGCCACCTCCAGGCGCTGCGTCATCAGCAAGGGCCCGCCTTCCGGCAGCGCGGCCAGCACCGCTTCCAGGCGCGATTGCCGCTCGGACAGGGGCAGGGCGCGCAGATCGGCGCCGTTCCAGTACGGCAGGTCGAACGCCATGAAGGAAAGGTCCAAGGTCCGGCCATCCAGCGCGTTCTGCAATAGCTGGAAATCGGAAATCCCGCGCTCGTCCAGGCACACCACCTCGCCGTCCATCCAGCCATCGGGCAGGTCCAGCGCGCTCAATGCGTCCGCCAGGGCGGCCATGCGCTCCGTCCAGTCCTTGCCGCTGCGGCTGACGAGGCGCGCGCGCCCCTTCTGGAAACGGCACAGGATGCGATAGCCATCGTACTTGACCTCATAGGACCATCCGGGACCTTGCGGCGGCGCGTCGACCAGAGTGGCCAGTTGCGGTTCCAGGGCCGCCGGCAGCGGGGCGCGGCGGCCCTCGGCCTTGTCCGTCCTGGCCGCCTTGGCGGCCTTTACTGTCTTTACGGTCTTCCCGCTCTTGGCGGTAGTTGTCGTCTTGGCGGCCTTGGCGTTGTTGCCCGCTTCGGCGTCATCGCCTTCCACCACGGCATCGTCGTCCAGCTTGCGCAGCAGCCATTGATTGTCTTCCTTGCCCAGCCGCAGCAACGCCCAGGCGCCTTTGAGCGTGCCGCCATGCAGGGTGAAGCGCAGATGGCCGCGGGCAAGCCCGCGTTGGGGGTCGCCGTCGGGCGCCCAGGTTCCGCTGTCCCAGATGTCCACGTGGCCCGCGCCGTAATGGCCTTTGGGTATATCGCCTTCGAACTTGCCGTATTCGACGGGGTGGTCTTCCACCTTGATCGCCAGGCGCTTTACGTCGGGATCGCGGCTGGGGCCCTTGGGCACGGCCCAGCTCACCAGCACGCCATCGAGCTCCAGGCGGAAGTCATAGTGCAACGCGCGGGCCTGGTGGCGCTGGACCACGAAGGACAGGGGGCCGCTGGCGCGCGCGCGGGCCGCCTTGCCTGGCGGCTCCCGGGTGCCGGTGAAGTCGCGTTTCCTGCGATATTGGGCAAGCGGTTCGCTCATGGAGTTTCCTTATGCCGCCTTGCGCCGGCTGCCCGCGGGGGACTTGCGCGCCGCGGCCTTTTTGGCAGGCGCGCGCTTTTTGGCGGGCGCGGCCTTCGCGGGCCGCGAGCCGCGCTGTTCGATGCTCTGCTTGAGCAGCGACATCAGATCGATCACCTTGGCGGATTCGCGGGGCCGCTTTTCATCCGGCTCGGTCAGGACGTGGGTCTTGCCGGCCTTGATCTTCTTGTCGATGGCTTCCAGCAGATCTTCGCGGTAGTCGTCGCGGTAGGCCTCGGGATCCCAGGGCGTGGTCATATCGTCCACCAGCCGCATCGCCATGTCGCGTTCGCGCGCCGCGGGCGCGGCCTCTTTGCCGCCGGGCAGGTCCAACTCGTCCGCGGACAGGATTTCGTCGGCGTAGCGCAGGGTGATGAGCATCAGCGCCTCGCCCTGAGGCAGCAGCGCGCACAGGTACTGGCGGGTGTGCAGGACGACGCGCGCCAGGCCCAGCCTGCCTGCGCGTCTCAGCACCTCGCGCAGCAGCACGTAGCCCTTTTCGCCGCGGCGGTCGGGCGCAAGGTAATAAGGGGTGTCGTAGTAATAGATGGGCACTTCAGCCGCGTCGACGAAGCCCTGGATCTCCACTGTCTGGGTGGCGGCTACGTTGGCGCGTTTGAAGTCCTCGTCATTCATGTAGACGTATTCGCCTTTCTCGTATTCATAGCCCTTGACGATATCTTCCGAGGCGATGGCTTTGCCGGTGCGCTTGTTGATGCGCTGGTAGCCGACCGGCGCGTTGTCGCGCCGGTCTATCCAGTCGAAATCCAGCCTGTGCGGCCGCGTGGCCGCATGGACGACGATGGGCACATGCACGAGGCCGAACGAGATAGCGCCTTTCCATATGGTTCGCGCCATGGCCGGCTCCTGTTGTCGGGGACGCAATGAGCAGCAAGGCGCGTGCCCGGCGGCCGGCCGCAAGGGCGCCGCCGCCGGCTTCGGCCGCGCCTTCTTTCCTTTATTGGCGGCCCACCACCACGCCGAACAGGAAGGCCGCGCCAGCGACGAGTCCGATCGCCTGCCACGGCCGGGCGTGTATGTATTCCTCCGTGCAGTCGATGGTTTCGCGCATCAGGTCGCCCGCGTTGTCGGATGCGTCGCGCAGGCTGCGCCGCGTGGCCCGCAGCTGTTCCGAGAGCCGGGACCTGAGCGCCTCCAGGTCCGTGGCGTCCTTGTCGTTGAGCGTGGCCTCCAGTTCATCGATCCAGGATTCGGGATGCCGTCCGCGGCGGCGCACGCCGCTGTTGTCCGGGCCGTTCTCGGGGAAGTCGGAGGGCAGGGGGGTATTCGTAGTGGCCATCGAAAGCTCCTGACGGTCGGGCTGGAAATGCGCCTGCGCAGGCCGGCCCGGGCGGCCGCGCGGCTGGTCGGGCAATTACGGTTCGAGCATGTCGCGGCATGCCAGCGTGCAGCTCAGGCACGCGCCCGCGCAGATCTGGCAATGGCGGGCGCCGTGGGCCGAGCATTCGCGCGCGCAGGATTCGCAGACCAGCGCGCATAAAGTGCACAGCGCGGTGGAGAATTCGCCGTTGCGCGCCAGCATTGCCGCGCACAGCCTGCAGACTGCCGCGCAATCGGTGCACAGGCCGATGCAATGCCTCATGCGCGCGGGCTCGTCTTCCAGGCACATGGCGGCGCACACGTCGCATGCCACTGCGCATTCATAACAGGCTTGCACACATTGCTCGAAATTTGGGTCTCGCATTGCATCTCCTTGTGAGCCGCCGTGCCTCCCCGCGAACGGCGCGCCTTGGGCGCGCGGGCACATCCGCTTGCAAATTGGCCGCGCCGGACGTTTTCTCCGACGGCCGGGCGCCGTAGGATGAGGGATTGAACCCCACAGGAGACACCCATGAAACCCGCATCCGCACCCCGCCAGGCGAAGACGGCCCGCGCGCGCAAACAAGCGGAAGACAACGCTAAGATACTGCCGCCGCGCGGCCCCGTCGACGTTCCACGCATGCCGGGTAAACCAGACCCCTCCACACCTGACGAGGCCGCGCGCGATACGCGCGCCGCGGCCGACAACCGCACGGAATCGAACTGGGCGGACGGCTCCGCGCCGCAGCCGCGCGCCAAGAACGCGCGCTCATCGATTCTGTGACCCGCGCTTCGGGAGGCCGGCCGGCGTTTTTCGCGCCGCGGCTTCGGGCGCGTCTTGCAGGAAAGCGAGCAAGCGACGCTCGTCCGCGTTCAGCCCCCGGGGACTGGCCGGCGCGGCCTTGCGCCGAGGCAGGCGGCCGGCCAGGTAAGCCTCGAGGATGGCGGGGTGCACGTAGCAGGCGCGGCATACCGCGGGCGTGTTCGCAAGGCGCTTCGACACTTGCCGGATGACGTCCACCACCGTTTTGCGGGCCTCGTTCTCGTCTTTCGCAGGGCGGTCCTGCAGGGCGCCGTAGGCCAGCACCGACCCCGCCCAGGTACGGTAGTGCTTGGCCGTGAAATCCGCCGCCCCGGCGTCCCTCAAATAGGCATTGACCGCGCCGGAGTCCACCGGGTGGCTGCCGCCTTCTTCATCCTGGTACTGGAACAGTTGCTGGCCCGGAATGTCCAGGCAGCGCTTGATGATGCGCGCCACCCGCCGGTCGGCCAGGGTCACGTCATGGGGCACGCCGCTTTTGCCGTGGAAACGGAAGCGGATCCGGCTGCCGGCCACGCTGGCGTGGCGGCGCTTGAGCGTGGTAAGCCCGTAGGACTTATTCGCGCGCGCGTATTCACGCGCCCCGATGCGGATCAGGGTGGCTTCAAGCAGGCGCACCAGCGCGGCGATCACCTTGTTCTCCGACAGGCCGGGGCTGTCCAGGTCGCGTTCCATCCGCCGGCGGATGCGGGGCAGCGCCCGCGCGAATGCCGCGAGGCTCTGGTATTTGTCCGCGTCGCGCACGGCGGTCCAGCCCGGATGGTAGCGGTACTGCTTGCGGCCGCGGGCATCCCGCCCCGTGGCTTGCAGGTGACCGTAAGGCGAAGGGCAGATCCAGACCTGTTCGTAGGCCGGCGGTATCGCCAGCGCATCGATGCGCGCGATTTCGCGAGCGTTGCGGATGCGCTTTCCGCGCGTGTCCAGATAGGCGAACGCATGGCCGTTGAGCCGCGTGCGGCGGTATCCCGCCTGGGTGTCGTCCACGTAGACCAGGTCCGGCTCGGACGGGGCGGAAGGCGTAAGCGGCATCGGGGCTCCAGGCTCGGGCGGCGGCGGGGCTACCAGCATCCGGCGTGCCCGGACCCGGCCGGGAACGGGACTTGCTCCAGTGGCATGGGATTCCCACAGGAGGCTGTCATGCAACCCGCCATACACATGCACGTTCCACCCAAGCCGGACCCGATCCCGCCGGGCTCGCCACCGGGCGATCTGCCCGTGGATCCCGACACCGACGAGCCGGACGTCGATCTGCCCCCGCTGTCGCCGCCGGGCAAGGAAATCACCCCTCCGGGGAAGTGATGCCCATCCGCCATCCCAGAACTCGAATCGATAAAGACAAGGAGTCGCCATGTCGACCATTCTGCTGATCATCCTCATCCTGCTGCTGGTGGGCGCCGTCCCTGCCTGGCCGTACAGCCGCGGCTGGGGCTACTACCCGAGCGGCATCCTGGGCATCCTGCTGATCGTGCTGATCGTCATGCTGCTGACAGGGCGCCTGTAGCGGCCCGCCGAACGTTCAAGCCGTTCAATCCCGCGCCCGCGCGGGGCAGGATCCGCGCGGGCCGGCGTCCTGCCGGCGCGTCCCGGGAGGCCGGCGGGTGGCGTGCGCGCAAGGGGAGGCGTAATATGCCCCGGTTTTTTGCGCAGCGCCGCCATCCGCGGCATTCCCGACATGACCATACCCCTGCTTATCCTGATAGAAAGCGTGCAGGATTACCTGCCTGCCTTCGAAGCGCGCGGCTTTCGCGCCATCTATGCCCCCACCGCCGAGTCGCGGGCCAGCGCGATCCGCGATCGCGCCGCCGAGATCCGCATCGTGCTGACTCGCGGAGCCACCGGTTTCCTCGCGGACGAGATGGCGGCGCTGCCGAAGCTGGAAATGGTGTGCTCGCTGGGCGTGGGCTACGAAAACATCGATATCGCCGCGGCGCGCGAGCGCGGCATCGTGGTTACGAACGGACCGGGCGCCAATGCGGTGGCGGTGGCCGACCACGCGATGGCGTTGCTCCTGGGCGCCGCGCGCCGCCTGCCGCAGGCGGACGCCTGGGTGCGCCAGGGCCATTGGAGCGGTTTCATGGGGCCGCAGATCACCGGCAAGCGGCTGGGGATACTGGGGCTGGGCACCATCGGGCTGGAGATCGCCAGGCGAGGCGCCAACGGTTTCGGCATGCAGGTCGGCTATTACAGCCGGCGCGCGCGGCCGGAAACCGGCTATGCCTATTTCGACAGTGCGCGGGCGCTCGCCGCAGCGTCGGATTTCCTGGTCGTGGCCACGCCCGGCGGCGCGGGCACGCGGCACCTGGTGGACGCCCAGGTGCTGGAAGCCCTGGGCCCCGGCGGTTATCTGGTCAATATCGCGCGGGGCAGCGTGGTCGATACGCAGGCGCTGATCGCCGCGCTGGAGGAGGGGCGCCTGGCCGGCGCCGGCCTCGACGTGGTGGAAGGCGAGCCGGAGATCCCCGCCGCCTTGAAGCGGCTGGACAACGTGGTGCTGACTCCGCACAGCGCGGGCCGCTCCCCGGAAGCGGTGGACGCCACCGTGGCGCTGTTCCTGGATAACGCCACCGCGCATTTCGCCGGCAAGCCCGTCCTGACGCCGGTGGCGGCGGGCTAGCGCCTGTCCGCCGGGCGTTTCTGCTAGTGGGAGAACATGACCGGCACGGTCATGCTCTTCAGGATGGATGCGGTGGCGCCGCCCAGCGCCCATTGGCGGAACTTGCTGTGGCCGTAGGCGCCCATGACGAGCAGGTCCGCGCTGTAGTCGGCGGCGGCGTTCAGGATGGTGCTGCCCACGCCCACCCCCTTGACGTCGCGGCGCACGTGCTCGGGCGCGGGCATGCCCTGGGCCACGCAGTAGCTGGCGAGGTCATCGAACGGGATATCGCCCTTGCCGGTGGATTCGCCTTCGTCCATCGTCAGCACGATCATGTGCGAGGCCAGGCGCAGAATGGGCGCGGCGTCCGCCAGAGCGCGCGCGGCCTCGCGGCTGCCGTCCCAGCAGCACAGCACGCGGTCGCCGATCACGGGGAAATCGCCGCTGGCCGGCAGCGCCAGGACCGGCCGGCCGGCCGTCAGCAGCGTCTGTTCCACGAATTCGATTTCATGGGCCGCTTCGACGTCCTGGCGGTTTTCCTGGCTGACGATGATCAGGTCGCTGGTGCGCCCCAACAGGGCCACGGTGGCGCTGGGCGAGGATTCCCCCGCGCGCACCACGGCAGGCACGTCGGAAGCCGCCGCCGAGGCCAGGAAGCCGTTCTGCACCGCGTCCCGGCTTTGGGTCTGGATCTCTTTCATGACGGCGGTGGCCCGGGACATGAGCACGGACTCTCCGTAGTAGTACTGCGGCGGAGCGGCGTTGGCGTAGATGCCGACCAGTTCGGCCTTGTGGCGCTTGGCCATGGCGAGCGCCGCGTCGATGCGGCGCTTGCAGTCGAATCCATGGTCCAGATGGACGGAAATACGGCGGTACATATAGGCCTCCTAGGGTTGGGCGTCCGATACCCATATCGTTGCGCGTTCCCGGGGAATGGCCATTGATGCCGGTCAAGACGCCGCCAGTTTCCCGGACATGGCGCAAACTCCGGCCCTATTGCGAGAGCGGCGCGCGCTCGACCCGTTCGCGCAGTTGGCGTATCAGGCGCGCCTGCTGCGCGATGCGGTCCAGCGGGCCGGCCACGCCCGGCCCGGCCTGCGCCACGGCGCCGGGGAGGCCCGGCGGGCGCGCGTCGGAGCCGGGCGCGGGGGGCTGCGGATGCAGCGCGCCGGCCAGTGCCCGGCCATAGTCGCGCAGCGCCGCCGCCGCGGGCGTGCCGGCGGGCAGGGGCGGCTGGATTTCCAGCACGGTGCCGGCCGCCGTGATGCGCCGCATCGCATTCAGCAGATTCACCGCCGTATCGACGTTGCGGTCCCGGTGCACCGGATTCTGCTGCAGCCGCTGCAACGATGCCTGCGCGTTGTCGGCGGACAGGCAAGCCTCCCGGCGCAGGCCCACGACGTCCCGCGCGCCGCGGTCGCCCGCTATGCGCTCGGCGAGGGCCTGCGTGTAGGCCGCGTGGCGCTCCAGCGCGCGAGCCAGGGCTCCGGCGAGTTGGCGAGGCTCCTTCTCCGGCCAGACCAGAAAGCCCACCAACAGCGCCAGGATGCCTCCCAGCACGCTGTTGAAGGCACGCAGCGCGGCCAGCGTGGGCTCGTAAATCTCCGGCTGCTGGATGTGGGTGACCAGCACGAACTGGGAAGTCAGGAAGAAAGTGAACAGCGCATAGTGGATAGTGCGCGCGGCGAACGTGCCCAGGGCGATGGGAAGCACCGCCAGCGCGACGGACAGCGGCGTGCCGAGCAGCAGGCCGAGCAGGGATGCGCCAATGGCTCCGGCCACGCTGCCTAGAACGCGCTCGAAGGTGCGCTGCCAGGTGGTGGCGAAATAGGGTTGCAGGATGAATACCAGCGTCAGGGACATCCAGTAGCCGTGATTGACGGCAAAGGTCTTGGACAGGGCAACGGCAATGGTGGCTCCGACCCCCACGCGCAAGGCGTGGCGGAACGCGTCGGATTCGAAGCGCAGGTTCTGGCGCAGCGTGCGCCAGGCGTCGCGGGCGGGATGTTCCGCCATCCGTTCGCGCGCCGGCGCCGCGGGCGTGCTGCCGTGATCGAACAGCGATTGGGCGACGGCCTGGGCGGTCTGCTGCAGGCGATCCAGCACGGGAGCCATGCCGGCCAGGTCGGGCGCGTGGGCCAGCGCGCTGCCGCGCAGTTCGCGCAGCCCCTCGCCGTAATGCGCCAGCCGCTCGCGCAGGCACTCGGCCTGCCTGGGGTCGTTGACGTCCGAGGTGCTGGCGATGGCATTGCAGAGCGCGGCATAGCGATGCAGCGCGTGGGAAAGGTGGGCGCCCGCGCTGCGGCCCAGCCAGCGCGGCGCATTGGATTCCAGCAGGTCCGCGGCCGCGACCAGCGCGATGAAGCTGTCTTCCGCGCTGTCCAGCAGGTACAGCAGCTGGTGAGAACGGGCGCGGCGGGAAGGGCGCGCGTCCTGCACTTCACGGATGCGCTCCCGCGCGGCTTCCAGCGCGGCCCGCTGGGCGCCGCGATGGGGCCGCGTGACCGCGCTCCAGGCCTGCGGGCCGGCGTCGGGCGCCAGGCCGGAGTACAAATGGGCCAATGCCGCGGCGAAATCCGCCAGGCCGCGGTAGCAATGCGCAACCGCAAGCGTGGCGTCCTTCCAGGGGCGCCGCCGCCATACGAGGGCCGTCATCAGGATCGCCCATACCGCGCCCGCCAGGAAGAACAGGGTATACGACAGGCTCTCCGCGAGAGTGCGCGCGGGCAGCTCCGCCGCGACGACGAAACCGGCCGACAACAGCGTGCCGACGATGGCCGCCGCCGGGCCCAGCACCCGCAGCAGGCCGCCGAACGTGCAACACAAAAAGGTCAGGGGCAATAGCAACAAAAGATGACTGGCGCTGGCGCTGGCCAGGAAGCAAAACAGGGCGCCGATCAGCCCGAGCGCGAGCATGGCGCCCGCGCGCTGGCGCAGCGGCCCGCCCGGATCGCCGAAGCACGCCCAGAAGGCGGCGATGGCGGTCCAACCCAGGCGCGGCTCATGCGCCAGCACCGCGAGGATGACTGGCGCCGCGCTGATCGCGGCGGCTTGCAGGGCGTCCAGCCACAGGACATTGCGCACGGTAGCGCGCCAGCGGGAAAGCAGATTCTTCACGCGAAAGGAGGGCAGGGAAACGGGGAAGCAAACCCTACCACGGCGGCAAGGCGTTTCATCACGGTCCCGTCCACGCCATGGAACGTTGCGATCGCGGAAACATGAATACGGGTGGTTACATATCTGTGACTTTGCAGCGTCAAACACGCAAATTTGCCTGGAACAAATGTGAGAAATCGCATAAAAATCCTTGTAGCTGGAATGCTCACGTCCAATGTGCCTCTTTCTGCGCCCGGACAGCGCAGGCTTTGCCCGGAGGCGCCCAAGGAGCGTCGACATGACGTCAAATCACGAGGCTTCCGGAAGCTCGATGGCGAGCGACGACGAGATCGCAGCCATGGTTACAGGGAAGGATGGCCTGCGCATGCTGTTGCAGCCGCAGGTGGACCTATTGACGGGCCGGATCGTATCGGCCGAAGCGCTGGCCCGTTGGCAACACTCCAGGCTGGGCATCATCATGCCCGGCGAGTTCATCCCGGCGGTCAACCGGCTGGGCCTGGACAAGATCCTCTTCGAACGCGTCAGCCTGCGAGTGATCGACATGCTGCTCACCCTGCGGCGCGCCGGCATCGCCGTGCCGGTGGCGATCAATGCGCCCGCTTCCACGCTGTCGGACGAACGCTCGGTGGACTTCCTGCTGGGGCGCATCCATGCGGCGGAGCTGCCGGCCTCCCTGGTGCGGGTGGAACTGACCGAAGACCAGCCCATCCGGGAACTGGATGTGCTGCGCGCATCGCTTCTCAAGCTGGAGAACGCGGGCTGCGAGGTAAGCCTGGATGATTTCGGCACCGGGCACGCGTCGCTGAAACTGCTGTCGGCGATCCCGCTATCGGAAGTGAAGATCGACCAGTATTTCGTCACCCGCATGCGGCGCAGCGCCGTGGCGTTCGAAGTGCTGCGCACCGCCGCCGAACTGGCAAACCGCCTCGGGCGCCGCGTGGTGGCCGAAGGCGTGGAGAACATGGCCGACATCCCCGCGCTGCGCGCAGCGGGCTGCCGCTATGGGCAGGGGTTCGCGCTGGGGCGGCCGATGCCATTGGACGAGCTGATGATGCGCCTGCGCACGCAGCGCGACCGGGGCGATGCCCTGGCGGCGCCCGCGCCCTATGCTTCGCCCTGGCTGGACGTGTACGAGGACGTCAAGCAGGATGCCGGCCTTCCGCGCCGCGCGCGCCACGTCACCACGCAATAGCGCGTCAGCGGCCGCGCAGGATTTACCTGCGGGGTCCGGCCTTTACCGATCTCTCTTCATCTCTCCCGGGGCAGCGGCTTCCTGCGGCCGCGGCAGTGGGGGAGCGCGTTTGGGCACGCGGGTTGCTCTTGCTAGTCCGGCGGAATGTGTCCGCTTACCAGGAGACTAGCAATGTCCACTCAGAACCAGCCCGATCAGCAGAAACAACCCCAGAAACAACAGGCCCAGGAAGCACCCGGTGAACGCCGGCAGCCGGGCCAGCAACCCGGCCAGCAGAGTTCGCAGGTTGAAAAGGATCGCCAGCAACAGGGCCGCCAGCCCGGACAGCAGGGCAAGATGCCGCGCTGACGTCCCGGGCCGATCAGCCGTCGACGGACAGGCACAGCGCGACCGGCATCTCGCGCAGTATCTCGGCCAGCGGCACGCTGCCATCCGGCAGCAGGTGCAGCTGCCGGCCGTCCGTCGCGTCGCGCCAGGCGCCGCCGGCCATCTCCGCAGGCAGGGCCAGCACGGTGTCCGCCCAAAGGCTGCGCGCGTCGGCGGAGCAGCCGCGCGCATAGCCGGCAAGACTCAGCGCGCATAAGTGCGGCGCGACGACCAAGGCGTTCTGGCCATCGTGCCGGCGCAGCCAGGCGAGCACCCGTTCCGCCTGCGCGCCGCGCGCCGCCAGGGCGATGCATTCCCCCTCCGCGAACAGGGCCGGCAGGCGTGTGCGTGCGGCAAGCAGCCGCTGGATCAGCGCCTGCTTTACCGCGCCCGACCGCCAGGCCGACTCCGACAGGTCGATGGCCGAGGCTTCCCGCGCCCTGGCCAAGAGCGCCTCGCGGCGCGCATAGTCGACCGGACGCCGGTTGTCGGGATCGACCAGGCTGAAATCCCACAGTTCCGTGCCTTGGTACAAGTCCGGGACGCCAGGCAGCGTGTTGCGCAGCAGGGTTTGCGTGAGGCTGTTGATCATGCCCGCCGGCGCCAGTTCGGACGCGAAAGCGGCGATGTCGCCCAGCAGTCCGCGCCCCGCAGGGTCGTCAAGCAGGAAGGCGATCTGGGCATCGGCGGCGGTTTCGTACGCAGGGTCCGGATCCGTCCAGCTGGTATGCAGCTTGGCTTCCCGCAGGGCCTTGCGCTGCCATTGCGACACGCGCTCCAGCCATTGGGCCAGCGCGCTATCGGGCTGCGCGGCGAGACCGGCGTCCCAGTCGGCGGGCCAGGCGCCCACGAGCGTCTGGATGAGCAGATAGCGGTCCGCCAGCGTGGGCGCGTCCCCCGCGGGCAAGGCCTGTATCCAGCGCAGCGCGTTATCGCGCCATTGCCCGGGCATTTCGCTCAGGGCGGCCAGGCGGGCCCTCGCGTCCTCGCCGCGCTTGTGGTCATGCGTGGCCGTGGCGAGCATGGCGCGCGGATGCGTACGCGCGCGCGCTTCGGCCAGCGCGTGGAAGGCGGAAGGGGACAAGGCGAAGGTGTCGGGCGAGGCGCCTACTTCATTGCGCGACAGGAGCGGCCCATAACGGTACAGAAGCGTGTCTTCCAGCGCCTTGGCGGCCAACGGCGGCGTCAGTTGCTGGAAGCGGCGCAGAGCCTCGGAGCGTTCCGCGAGCGCTTGCGGTTCCAGCCCGGGTGGCGCCTCGCCGCTCAGCCATTGGTCCAGTTCCGCCAGCAGGGCCGCGTCCGCGCTGCCGGCACGGGCCTCCAGCAGGTCCGCCGCGCGTTGCATGGCCTTGCGGCACGCCTCGCGATCGGCACGGCCGCGGCCGCCGTCCTCGGCATAGCTTCGATAGACGGGAAAGGCCGTCAGCATGGCGGACAGAGCGCGATCGATGGCGTGCGCGGTCCAGTCGCGGGTGCGCGCATCCTGCCGGGCGACGCGTTCCAGGCTGCGCACCAGCGCCAGCCTCTCGGAGGGGAAGTGCCGCTCGAGCATGCGCCGGCGAGCCGCCTCCAGCTGTGCGCGCGGCGCGCGCGTATCGCCCGTCAAGGCTTGCCAGAATGCGCGCAGTGGGCCCTCGGCGGCTGGCGCGTGCAGCAGCGCGCCGGCCTGGTCCATGAAGTCGTAGCCAGTCGTGCCATCCATCCTCCAGCGCGGATCAGGCTCCTCGCCGGGCGCGAGGATCTTTTCGACCACCAGGTAGGCTTGCTTCTGCGCGCAGGCGGCCGGCCGGCAGGCTCCCGCCTGGGCGAGGCGCTGGGCCAGGCGGCGCAGATATGCGCCCGGCGAGGCCAGCCCGTCGATGTGATCGATCCGCAGCCCGTCCAGGATGCCCTCGGCGTACAGCCGCAAGACCAGCGCATGGACATCGTCGAACACGGCGTCGTCCTCGACCCGCACGCCCACCAGCTCACTGATCTCGAAGAAGCGCCGCCAATTTATCTGATCGGGAGCGGTGCGCCACCAGGCCAGGCGGTAGTGCTGGCGTTCCAGCAGGCCGTGCAGGCGCTCGCGCCCATCCGGCGCGCAGGGGTCGTGCAGCCGTAGCAGCGCCTGGCCGCCGTAGCCGCGGGGTATCGACGAAGAGGCCACGGGATAGCGTCCGGCGGGCGTATCGAGCTCGAACGATCCATCGCCGGGACCGAGGCGCAAGCGGATGTCGCCGCGCGCCAGCGCATCGCCATACGGATCCGCCAAAACGGGCAGCAGGATCTTGCCGCGCAACGCGGCGTCGGGCGCGTGCCAATCGATGTCGAAATGCCGGGAATAGGCGCTGGCCTGTCCCAACGCCAGCACGTCGCGCCACCAGGCATTGGCCGGATCGGCGGCCATGTGATTGGGAACGATGTCCGCGATAAGCCCCAATCCGCGCCGACGCGCCGCCCGCGCGAGACGTTCCAGGGCCGGCTCGCCGCCCAGCTCGGGATTGACGGCGCCGTGGTCTATCACGTCGTAGCCATGCGTGGATCCGGCGCGCGCGCGGGTAATGGGCGAAAGATACAGATGGCTTGTGCCCAGATCCGCGTAGTAATCCACGCAGGCGCGCGCGTCGTCCAGCGTGAAGCCGGCATGCAGTTGCAGCCGGGCCGTGGCGCGCGGCGCGTTCATGGCCGCCTCCGATCGCCCCGCAAGGCGTCGAGCCGCAGGCGCGAAGCCGCGTCGGCGAAGCAGGCGTGGTTGTCCAGCGGCAGGCGCTGGCGCCAGTTCGGATGCGTGTCGATCGTGCCGGGCAGGTTCGGCTGGTCCAGCGCGCCCGTCAGGTCCTCCATGGGAACGAGCAGAAGAGGGCACGGGGTGGACGAAACGAAGCGCAACAGTTCCGTCAGCGGCGGTTCGGGATCCTGCGCGCGCGTTTCGCAGCCGATGGCTTGCGACAGCAGCTTGCGGTCGGTCTCGCGATCGCGCCGCAGCGCCTCCTCCGTGTCGTCCGGCCCCAGAAGGCCGAGCCCGATGCGCCAATCGATGTCGCGGCCCGTCCACCAGCCGCGGGCGGTAGGCAGGTCGTGGGTGGTCGTCATCGCGGCGGATTCGGCGGGCCATGCGCCCGGGGCGGCGAAGGCCGCGGGGGCCTCGGGCAGAGCATCCGCGGTCTCGCGTGGAGCCGTGTCCGGCGTCTGGCGCATGAACCACAGCACATTCATGCCGAGGATGCCGCGCTCGGAGAGCGCCTGGTTGAACCCCTCGGGCACCGTGCCCAGGTTTTCGCCGATGACGAGCGCCCGATGGCGCCAGGCCTCAAGGGTGGTCAGCGCGAGCAGCGTTTCCATCGGATAGCGTAGGTAGGCGCCGCCACCGGCCGGCGCGCCTTCCGGCACCAGCCACAGCCGCGCCATTCCCAGGATGTGATCGATGCGCACGCCGCCCGCGTGCGCCAGCGTCGCTCGCAGCATGTCGATGAAGGCCGCGTATCCGGAGGCCGCGAGCGCTCGCGGCGAGAAGGCGGTCAAGCCCCAGTTCTGGCCCAAGGGGTTGTGGATGTCGGGCGGCGCGCCGACTGCCATGCGCGGCATCAGGTCCGCCTGGCGGCTCCATGCATGGCTGCCGTCCGGGCTGTCGCCCACCGCCAGATCGGCAATGAGGCCCAGGCGCATTCCGGCCTCGCGGCCGGCGGCGTGCGCGATGGCGAGGCTTTCGGCGGCGAGCCACTGCGCGAATTGATGGAAGTCCACCTCGAGGGCATGCATCCGGGCGAAACGCCGCACCGAGGCCGACTCCGGATCCCGCCATTGCACTGGCCATTGCGTCCAGGGCGATGCGTCGCCGCCGCGAACGGCATGCAGCGCTTCGAACACGGCATGATCGCGCAAGGCCTGCCCCTGCTCGCTGCAGAAGCGCGCGTAGCGCTCCCGCAAGTCCGCCGCGGCCACTGTCCGGAATTGGCGGTGCAGGACACGCAGCAGGCGTTGGCGGCGCATGCCGGCGCGCGGCCAGTCTATCAAGGCGCCGTCCTCGGCGCCGCCTGGCTCTTCGACCTGGGCGCGCCGCAGCGCCGCGACGCCGAGGACCGCGGCCGGGTTCGCATAAAGCGTGTTCAGGAACAGCCGGCTCGACGGCGCATAGGGGCTGCAGCGGCCGGGTTCGGCGGCGTACATGGCATGCACGGGGCTGATGGCCAGGGCGTCCGCGCCTTGCGCGGCAGCCAGGACGGCCAGTTCGCGCAGCGCGCCGAAATCCCCGAAAGCGTCTTCCGGACCAAATGCGTCCGAGCCCGGCCCTCGCCTCAGGCTGTAGACCTGCGCGCACAGCCCCCAGCACCGAGGCCTGTCCTGCCCCGTCAATTCGGTGAGGCTGGGGGCCTGCCGCGGCGCGACCGCGAGCACGGCGGTCTGGCCCGACGAAAAGGAGAGCGCGTGGTAGCCCGGTTCCTCGGGCACGGCCAGTAGCGGGCCGGCGCCCGCCGTTGCAGGCGTCACGGCCCCTTCGATGACCCGGCCGGACTCGCAACCGATCTGATAGGCGCCTTGGGCGCTCGCCGGCAGCGCCAGCATTGTGCCGCCGCGAGCCGCCATCAGGGGCGGGAGCCGGGCGGCGTCCTCGGATAGGCGGCGGCCGCTTTCGCGTATGTCGCGCGGGCTGGACGCGGGCAGGCCCAGGCCGCCCAGCAATGCCCGCAAGATATCGGCGGACACGCGTTGCGGGCGTTGACGGGCGTCGATCCAGCATTCCGCGATACCCGCCATGGCCGCCAGCTCGGACAGGCCGGGAACCTGCTGGCCGGCCGGGCTCATGCCGGTTCCTCCAGCAGCCACACCGTAGTGTCGCCGCCAAGTCCGCCTCGGACCAGGCCGTCGCAGCCGCCGTCCCGGGATTCGAACAGCAGGGCGGCGCGCGGATCCGCGCCAGGCAGCAATGGAGCAGGCACCTGCTGGCGCTGCGGCCCAAGGTTCGCATAGACGGATAACCGCGCGCCGTCGGCCAGTTCCCAGCGGGCGAAGACGGCATGTCCACCCATGGCCGAGGCGCCCAGGCTGGCCGCGCCGGCGAGCCTGGGCGCGATCAGGCGGGCGCGCAGTTGCAACAGCGCGGCGTAATCCCGCATCCACGCCTGCGCGTCCTCGCCCGCGCCCGGACGGCTGGCCTCGTAGGTCGCGGGGTCGTTGGGATCCGGCAGGCGGGAGGCCACGCCCGCGCCCGAGAATGACGCGAAACGCGAAAACTCGCGCCGGCGGCCTTCGCGCACCGCATGGGCCAGGGCGGGGTCGGCGTGGCTGGTGAAGTAGAGGAAGGGCGCGCGCGAGCCGCGCTCTTCGCCCATGAATATCAGCGGGATCTGCGGCGCGAGCAACTGCAGGGCGACCGCTGCCCGGAGCCGGCCGGGGGATTCCACCAGGGCGGCGAGGCGTTCCCCCAAGGCCCGGTTGCCCGTTTGGTCGTGGTTCTGCAGAAAGAGCACGAAGGCGGTGGGCGGCAGTGCGCCGCTGGGCTCGCCGCGAGGCTGCCCGCCGCGGTAGCGCGAAACCTGGCCCTGGTACAGCCAGCCCTCCGCGAGGCAGCGCGCCAGCGCCTGGGCGGGCTGGTCGGCGTAATCGGCGTAATAGCCCTGGGTCTCGCCCGTCAGCAGATGATGCAGCACATGATGGGCATCGTCGTTCCATTGGGCGTCGTAGTCGCCCCACAGCAGGCTGGCGCGATTGTCGTCGTTCTCCACGACGAGGTGCACGCGGCGGGCGGAGGGAACGCGACTGCGAACCTCCGCGGCCAGTTCGTGCAGCCATTCGGCTCCGGCGATCGCGTGGACCGCATCCAGCCTGAGCCCGTCGAAACGGTATTCCGTCAGCCAGTACACCGCGTTGTCCTTGAAGAACTTGCTCACGGCCGCTTGGCGGAAATCGATGGCGTCGCCCCAGGGCGTGCGGATGTCCCGCCTGAAGAAGGGCGCGGCGTAGCCTGGCAGGTAGTTGCCGTCGGGGCCGAAATGGTTGTAGACCACGTCCAGCATTACGCCCATGCCGAGCCCGTGCGCGGTGTCGATCAAGCGTTTCAGTTCATCGGGCGTTCCGTAGGCGGTGTCCGGCGCGTAAGGCAGCACGCCGTCGTACCCCCAGTTGCGCGGGCCGGGGAAATCGGCGATGGGCATGAGCTCGACCAGCGTGACGCCCAGCGCCGAGAGTTCGGGCAGCCGCGCCTCCAATCCGGCAAAGCCGCCTTCCAGGCCGACGTGCGTTTCGTAGAGCACGCTTTCCTCCCACGGACGCCCGGTCCAGTCCGGATTGCGCCACGGGTAGGCGTCCGGCGCGACGACGATGCTGTCGCCATGCACGTCGCCATCCTGCAGGCGGGAAGCGGGGTCGGGCACGGCGGCCCCGGAGTCGAGCCGGTAATGGTAGCGCGCGCCGGGCGGGCAATCGACATCGGCCTGGACGTAGCCGTCGGCGTCGGGACGCAGGCGGATGGGCGGATGCCCTTCGACCTCCAGCGCCAGGCCGGCGAGGGCGGACGGCGCCCACAGGCAGAACCGCGTGACGCCGCTCTCCAGCGGCGTGGCGCCGAAAGAGCATGGCTGCGTCATGGCGTATCTCCGTTCACCTGCGCCGCGGCCAGCAGCACCACACTATGCGCGGCGACGGTAACGGCGGGCTCAGACAGGGCAAGCGACGGCGCCAGGGTGGCGGAATCCAGCTCGCGGATCCAGGCCACGGCCGGCCCGGGCAGCTGGAACTCCACCGCCTCCTGCCCGGGATTCAGCATCAGCAGGGTGATGTCGGCGCTGCCGTCCTCGCGCAGGACGGCGCGGCGCAGGGCCAGCACGCTTTCCTGTTCCGAGGCCCAGGCGGCCTCGTCGAGCGCGGCGCCGCCGGCGTCGAACCATGAGATCGCTGCTATGCCGGGACAGGGTTCGCGGCTGGCATCGCCGTAGCGGGCGGCGCGCACGCTGGGATGGGCGCGCCGCAGGGCAAGCAGCCGCGCCGCGTAACGGCTCAGCTCGCGGCCTGCATCGCCCTGGGCCTGCGTCCAGTCCAGCCAGGACACCTCATTGTCCTGGCAATAGGCATTGTTGTTGCCCGACTGGCTGTTCCCGAATTCGTCCCCGGCAAGCAGCATGGGCGTGCCGTCCGACAGCAGCACGCAGGCGAGCAGGGCGCGCTGCGCCAGGGCCCGCGTCTCCAGGATGGACGGATCCTCCGTGGGGCCTTCCTCGCCCCAGTTGTGGCTGTAGTTCTCGGCGTGGCCGTCGTTGCCGCCTTCGCCGTTGGCCTCGTTGTGGCTGCCGTCGTAGCTGACGATGTCGGCCAGCGTAAAGCCATCGTGCGACGCCACGTAGTTGACCGTGGCCCAGGGGCGCCGGTGGCGGCGGTCGAACAGGTCCCGCGAACCGCAGAGGCGGGCCGCCATGTCGCCCCGCATGCCGTCGTCGCCGCGCCAGTAGCGGCGCACGGTGTCGCGGAACTTGTCGTTCCATTCCGCGAAGCCCGGCGGATGATTGCCCAGCTGGTAGCCGTCCGGGCCTATGTCCCAGGGTTCGGATATCAGCTTCAGGCGCGACAGGACGGGATCCTGCAGGACGGCATCGAAGAAGCCCGAACCGGGGTCGTAGCCGGTGCCTTCGCGGCCCAGCGTCACGCCCAGGTCGAAGCGGAAGCCGTCCACGCCATAAGAGGCGGCCCAGTAGCGCAGCGAGTCGGTGACCATCTGCAGCACGCGCGGATGCGAGAGGTTGACCGTGTTGCCGCAGCCGGTGTCGTTGATGTAGTGGCGTTCCTCGCCCGGCACCAGCCGGTAGTAGCTGGCGTTGTCGAGCCCGCGCCACGACAGCGTGGGCCCCAGTTCGTTGCCTTCGCAGGTGTGGTTGTAGACGACGTCCAGGATCACCTCGATGCCGGCGGCATGCAGACGGCGGATCGCCTGGCGCAGTTCGTTGGGATGGTGCTGCAGGTAAGACGGTTCGGGCGCGAAGTAGGACAGCGTGCTGTAGCCCCAATAGTTGCGCAATCCGCGTTCGGTGAGGAAGCGGTCTTGCAGGAAGGCGTGGACGGGCAGCAGTTCCAGCGTGGTGACGCCCAGGCGCTGGAGATGTTCGATGAAGCGCGGGTCGGCCAGGGCCGAGCAGGTGCCGCGCAATGGCGGCCGCAGGTCCTCCCGCAGCATAGAGGCGCCGCGCACGTGGATCTCATAGACGACGGTGTCGTTCCAGTGCGTGGCCGGCGGCCGGCTGTTGTCCCAGATGAATGGCGCTTCCTCTGCCACGATGGCCTTGGGCATGGCGGGCGCGCTGTCGCGCCGGTCGAAGGTCAGATCGCCGCGCGCATTGTTCATGCGATAGCCGAAGAGCGCGTCGCTCCAGCGCACCGGGCCCGTCAGCTGCCGCGCGTACGGATCCAGCAGCAGCTTGTGCGGATTGAAACGGTGGCCGTTGCGCGGGTCGTAGGGGCCGTGGGCGCGATAGCCGTAGACCAGTCCCGGGTGCGCGTCCGGCAGGTATCCGTGCCAGATCTCGTCGGTGCATTCCGGCAGGTCGAAGCGGCGCAGCTCCTTGCGGGCCCTGGCGTCGAATAGGCAGAGTTCGATCCGGGTGGCGTTCGCCGAAAACACGGCGAAATTCACGCCCAGCCCATCGCTGGTCGCGCCCAGGGGATAGGGCTGGCCACTTTGGATGCGCGTCAATTGGGTGGGGTCCATATGCGTTCAGCCTTCGTGCGACAGGAAAAGAGTGGCCAGGGGCGGCAGGGTCAGGGACAAGGCCTGGGGCTGTCCATGCGCGGACACGTCGGCGGTGCGGGCGCGCCCGCGGTTGCCCTGGCCGCTGCCGCCGTAGTCGGTGGCGTCGGTGTTCAGTTTCTCGGCCCAGGAGCCCGCGCGCGGAACGCCGATGCGATAGCCGTGGCGGACGACGGGCGTGAAGTTCGTGACGGCCAATAGATGGCTCTGTCCGTCGCTGCGGACGAATGCGACGACGCTATTGTCCCGGTCGTCGAGAATGGACCAGGCGAACCCCGCCGGATCGGCGTCCAGCGCGTGCAGGGCCGGCAGGGCCCGGTACAAGCCGTTCAGGTCGGCGACGAGCCGCTGCACCCCGCGATGTCCCGGATGGTCGAGCAGATTCCAGTCCAGCGCGGCGTCGTGATTCCATTCCGCCTGCTGGGCCAGCTCGCCGCCCATGAAGAGCAGTTTCTTGCCGGGATGCGCCCACATGAAAGCCAGGTAGGCGCGCAGGTTGGCCAGCCTGGCCGCCATGTCGCCCGGCATCTTGCCCAGCAGCGAGCCTTTGCCGTGCACCACCTCGTCGTGCGAGAGCGGCAGAATGAAGCGTTCACTGTATGCGTACACCATGCCGAACGTGATGTCGTGATGATGGTGTTTGCGATGCACGGGATCGTGCGCCAGGTAGCGCAGCGTGTCGTGCATCCAGCCCATGTTCCACTTGTAATGGAATCCCAGCCCGCCATCGGCCACCGGCGCCGTCACGCCCGGCCACGCGGTGGACTCCTCGGCCACCATGATCGCGTCGGGAAATTCCTCGCGCACGGCGCCGTTCAAGTCCTGCAGGAAGCGCACGGCTTCCAGGTTCTCGCGGCCTCCGTAGCGGTTGGGGATCCACTGGCCCGGCTGGCGGCTGTAGTCGCGATACAGCATCGAGGCCACGGCATCCACCCGCAAGCCGTCGATGTGAAAGCGGCGCAGCCAGTGCAGCGCGCTGGCGATCATGAAGGCCTTCACCTCGGTGCGGCCCAGGTTGTAGACCAGAGTGTGCCAATCGGGGTGGTAGCCCTCGCGCGGATCCTCGTATTCGTACAGCGCGGTGCCGTCGAAGCGGACCAGGCCGTGCGGATCATCGGGGAAGTGCGCGGGCACCCAGTCCAGGATGACGCCGATACCGGCGGCGTGGCAGCGGTCCACGAAGCGGGCGAAGGCGGCGGGCGGCCCATACCGGGCGGTAGGCGCGAACATGCCCAAAGGCTGGTAGCCCCAGGATCCGCCGAACGGGTGCTCCATGATCGGCATGAGTTCCACATGGCTGAAGCCCATGGCGCGCGCGTAGGCGGGCAGTTTGTCGGCCAGCTGGTCCCAGAGGCAGGCGCCTTCGCCGGGCGCGGCCCAGGATCCGGCGTGTACTTCGTAGATCGAGATCGGGGCGGCGGGAGCGTGGCGTTCGCGTCGTTCTTGCATCCATGCCTTGTCCTTCCAGGAATAGGGGGTGGAGTCGTCCACGACGGATGCCGTGGCGGGAGGCGCTTCACTGCGGCGGGCCATGGGATCGGCCTTCAGTTCCTGGCGGCCGGCGCCATCGGTAATCGCGAATTTGTAGCGCTCGCCCGGCTGGATGCCGGGAATGAATATCTCCCACACACCGGCGCGGTGGCGCAGCCGCATGCCGTGGCGGCGCGCGTCCCAGCCATTGAAATCGCCCACCACGGCGACGCGCTTCGCGTTGGGGGCCCACACCGAGCAACGCAGCCCGGAGATGCCGTCCACCTCGGCCAGGCGCGCGCCCAGCGCCTCCTCGGCGCTGCGCCAGGAGCCATCCGCGAGGCCGCGCAGCGTGTCGTCGTCCAGCAGCGCGCCGAAGGCATACGGGTCCGCGGTCAGCTGTTCGGCGCCGGGCCAGCGGATGGCGAGCCGGTACGAGGCGCCGTCGCCGGGGCGGGCGTACGGCACGCGGCCGGCGTACAGGCCCGGCGCCTGCTCGCGCAGCGGCGTGCGCGCGCCTTGGGGGTCCAGCGCGTCTACGCCCAGCGCGCCCGGCGCATACACGCGCAGCCATTCATGATGCGGCCCCAGCACGGCAAAGGGATCCCCGTGGAGGCCGGCGTCAAGCGCGGCCAGCTGGGCCGCATCGATAAGGCTGCCGGTATCGCCGGTATCGGTCCGTGCCTCCTGGCTCATGGCGATTTCCCCTCCGCCTCGATCGCGGCCGACAGCAGCAGACCGCGGGCGAGCTCGGTCAGCGCGCACAATGGGATCGAGATCCAGTCCGGCCGGTGCGCGGCTTCGTAGCTCACCTCGTAGGCGGCCTTTTCCAGCTGGGCCAGGGCGAGCAGCGAGGCCTCCCGGTCTTCGGGCGGAATCAGGATCGAGGGCCGGGCGTCGCGGTAGCCTTGCAGAAAGGCTTCGGCCGCGCGCAGCCGGAAACGCGCCAGCAGCGCATCGCGCAGTTCGGCGGCCGCGGCGGCGGCGGTCACGCCCGGGGACTCGGCCGCGCCGGCATTGGCGTCCGATGGCGCGCCGCCGATGGCGTCTGCGCGGGACATGGAGGCCGCCGCATAATCGAACGAGCGCAACATGCCCGCGACGTCCCGGTAGGGCGAGGCCAATGCCCGGCGCGTCCGCAGGCCGCTGGCGGGTTCCCCTTCGAAATCGATGATGTAGGCGTCGGCCTGCGCCACCAGCACCTGCCCCAGGTGGAAATCGCCGTGCGTGCGCAGGCACAGCACGCCTGTTTCGGCCTGCGCCATGGCGGCCACGCGGGCCGCCAGCCGGCCATGGTGCTCGAAGTACCATTCCGCGCAGGCTCGGGAAGGCGCTTCCAGTTGGTCGAAGCGGGCGCGCAGGTCGTGTTCGGCGCGGTCGAGCAGGCGCTGCACATGCCGGGCCCGCGCGTCGGCGTCCGCCTGGTTCGCCCGGCGCGGACGGAACGCCGGGTCCTCCGTGGGCTGCGCCAGCGCGGCGTGCATTTCCGCCAGGCGCGCGCCCATGGTGGCCGCCATCGCGGCGTAGCCCTGCAGCACCTGTTCGAATTCCTCCGGGTCCTGTCCGACCAGCAGCGCGTTGGCCAGCGTCCGCTTCAGCGTGTCCAGCGTCCAGTTCCAGGCGTCGCCTTCGTTGGCGACATAGCGGTGCGCGATCGCCAGGGTGTGGACCACGCCGTCGGCGTCGACGCGCTGCACTTCGCCCAGCAGCGCCGGAACATTGGCGTAGCCCGCGTGCGTAAGATAGCGGGTCATCTCGGCTTCAGGCGAACCGCCGGCCCGCACGGCGCGGATCAGCTTCAGGATGACCTGTCCGTCGACGATGACCGAACTGTTCGATTGCTCGGCCGTCAGCCACTGCAACTCAGCCTCGTCGGCGAGCTCCATGGCAGCCAGCCCTGTTTCCGGCAGGAAGCGGATGACGCCGGGCTTGTCTCCAGGCTTGCCGCCGCTGCGGCCGTCCAGTTCCGCGCCGGCCTGCAGCGCCTTGAGCACGCCGCGCACGAAACCGGGCTGCAGGAAGGCATCGGCCAGCATGCCGACCTCGGCGCCGCGGCGGACCCGGGCAATGGCGTACTGGATGGGCGCGCTTTCGTCCCAGGCCAGCACGAAGGGCGCCTGGGCGCGCAGGCCGCTGACGCCGTCCTGGGGCTCGACCTCGGCCCAATAGTATTCACCCTCGGCGGTGGGGAACGGCGTGGCGTAGGCCAGTCGCGCGCGGGCGGGCGGCTCGCTTGCCGGGTACCAGCGCTGGCGCGCCAGGTACTGCGGCAGGATTTCGCGCTCCAGCGTCTCGCGCGAGGCGTCCGTCAGCGCCGCGCCGCCGCGCGCGCGCAGCACCAGCGTGACCAGCTCGGGCATCTGGGCCGGCGCGGTGGCGTGCCAGTCGGGCGGAGCGGCCTCCACGCTAAGATCCATCCAGTAGAACGCGTAGGGCGGCAGCGTCAGCAGATAGGGCAGTTCGCCGATCGCCGGGAACGGCGTCCCGCCCAACATCTCCACCGGGACCCGGCCTGCGAACTCCTGCAGGGGCAGCTCCACCGGCTGCGCCGCATTGGAAAGATTTGCCACGCAAAGAATGGTCGTGTCCTGCCATTGGCGCAGGTACGCGAGGATCTTGCGGTTGCCGGCAAAGATGAAGCGCAGCGCGCCGCGCCCGAAAGCGTGGCTCTGGCGGCGCTGTGCCAGCAGGCGCCGGGTCCAGTTCAGCAGGGAATGCGGGTCGCGCTGCTGCGCCTCGACGTTGACGGCCTCGTAGCCGTACAGGGGCCCCATCAGGACGGGCAAGGGCAGCCGCTCCGGATCGGCGCGCGAAAACCCGCCGTTGCGGTCCGGAGACCATTGCATCGGCGTGCGCACGCCGTCGCGGTCGCCCAGGTGCACATTGTCGCCCATGCCCAGCTCGTCGCCGTAGTAGAGCACCGGCGTGCCCGGCATGGACAGCAGCAGGCTGTTCATCAGTTCCACGCGGCGGCGGTCGCGCTCCAGCAAGGGCGCCAGCCGGCGGCGGATGCCGAGGTTGATGCGGGCGCGCGGATCGGCCGCGTACACGTTCCAGAGGTAATCGCGTTCGCGGCTGGTCACCATTTCCAGCGTCAACTCGTCATGGTTGCGCAGGAATATCGCCCATTGGCACGAAGCGGGAATATCCGGGGTCTGCCGGATGATGTCGGTGATGGGGAAGCGGTCTTCCTGCGCGATCGCCATGTACATGCGGGGCATCAGCGGGAAATGGAACGACATATGGCATTCGTCGCCCGCGCCGAAATACTCCTGCGCGTCCTCGGGCCATTGGTTGGCCTCGGCCAGCAGCAGGCAGTGCGGATACTCGGCGTCGATCACTTCCCGGATCCGCCTGAGCACTGCATGCGTTTCCGGGAGGTTCTCGTTGTTGGTGCCTTCCCGCTCGACCAGATAGGGCACCGCGTCCAGGCGCAACCCGTCCACGCCCATGTCCAGCCAGTACCGCATGACGGACAGCACTTCCTTCAGCACCTGCGGATTGTCGTAGTTCAGGTCCGGCTGATGGGAGTAAAAGCGGTGCCAGAAATATGCGTTCGCGACGGGATCCCAGGTCCAGTTGGATTTCTCGGTATCGCAGAAGATGATGCGGGTGTCGGCGTAGGCCTTGTCGTTGTCCGACCAGACATAGAAATTGCGCGCCGCCGAGCCCGGCTTGGCGGCGCGCGCCCGCTGGAACCAGGGATGCTGGTCCGACGTGTGGTTCACCACCAGTTCGGTGATGACGCGCAGGCCGCGCGCATGCGCCGCGCGGATCAGCTTGCGCAGGTCGGCCACGGTGCCGTAGTCCGGGTGTACCCCGCGGTAGTCGGCGATGTCGTATCCGTCGTCGCGGCGCGGCGACGGGTAGAAGGGCAATAGCCAGATCGTATTGACGCCCAGGTTGGCGATGTAGTCCAGCTTGGAGAGGAGGCCGGGCAGGTCGCCGACGCCGTCGTCGTTCGAGTCGAAGAAGGACTTGACGTGCAACTGGTAGATGACCGCATCCTTGTACCAGAGGCCGTCGTCCTGTATAGGCTGGGTTTCGCTGATCATGGAAACAGTGGGATGTCATCCGTGCAGCGACAGGCGCCACACGCGATAGGGTTGATCGGGATGCAGCGTCAGGCTGCGGCTCTTGCCCTGCCAGGTATCGCGGCTTTCTCCGAGCAGGTCTTCGGCGGCGATCAGGCCAGCGTCGGGCTGGCCGAACAGCCAGAACGGGGCCTCGATGCGCGCCGTTTGCGGCTGGAATGGATCCAGGCTGATCGCGGCCAGCACCACGTTGCCGTGGCCGGGCGTGCTCTTGTAGAAGGCCAGCACCCGGTCATTGCCGCTTTCCGCGAGCGTCAGGCCGCGATGGCTTTGCAGGGCCGGATTGGCGCGGCGGATCTGGTTCAGGCGGGCGATCTCGGCTCGGATGTTCCCCGGGCCGCGCCAGTCGCGCTGGCGCAACTCATACTTCTCCGAATCCAGGTATTCCTCCCTGCCGGGCAGCGCGGCCGACTCACAGAGTTCGAACCCGCTGTACATGCCCCACAGTCCGGCTCCCAGGGCCGCCAGGGCCGCGCGGATCAGAAAGCCCGGCCGCCCGGACGTCTGCAGGAAATAGGGGTTGATGTCGGGCGTGTTGACGAAGAAGTGCGGGCGGAAGAAGTCCGCGACGGGCGGCGACGACACCTCTCGCAGGTAGGCCGCGAGTTCGGCCTTTTCGTTGCGCCAGGTGAAGTAGGTGTACGACTGGCTGAAGCCGACCTTGGCCAGCCGGTACATCATCTTCGGCCGGGTGAAGGCTTCTGACAGGAAGATCACGTCCGGATACTCCGCATGGACGTCGGCGATCAGCCACTGCCAAAAGGGCAATGGCTTGGTGTGAGGGTTGTCGACCCGGAAGATGCGCACGCCGTGCCTGGCCCAGAACAGCACCACGTCGCGCAGCGCCCGCCACAGGGCCAGCTTGCGCGCGCGCCGGGGCCCGGGGCCGTAGAACCCGACATTGACGATGTCTTCGTATTTCTTGGGCGGGTTCTCGGCATAGCGCAGCGAACCGTCCGGGCGCCAGGAGAACCAGTCGGGATGCTGCGCCAGCCAGGGATGGTCCGGCGAGCACTGGATCGCGAAATCCAGCGCCATTTCCATGCCGTGCTCCCTGGCCGCGTCCACCAGCCTGAGGAAGTCCTCCAGGCGGCCGAGTTGCGGTTCGATCGCGTCGTGCCCGCCTTCCGCGGCGCCGATGGCGTAAGGGCTGCCGACATCGCCCGGCTCCGCGCGCAGGCTGTTGTTGCGGCCCTTACGGTTGCGCTGGCCGATGGGATGGATCGGCGGCAGGTAGAGCACGTCGAACCCCATTGCGCGCACGTCGGGCAGCCGCAAGATGACATCGTCGAAGGTGCCGTGGCGGCCCGGCTCGGGCGCTTGGGAGCGGGGAAACAGCTCATACCAGCTGGAGAAACATGCCTGGGCGCGGTCGACCCAGAGCGGGTAGGGCTCGGGGCTGGTGGTTTCGAACGGCCGGTCGTCCAGGGCGCGCATGGACCGCGCGAGATCTTCGTCCAGCAGGACGGATACCTGTTCGGCCGCCGCCGGCTCGGCCTGTCCGGCATCGGGCGCGTCCAGCCGGTCCAGCGCGTCGCGCACCGGCGCCGTATCGGCAGCCGGCGCGGCGCCGCCCCGGGCCAGGGCGGCCCGCAGCAGCTCCAGGCCTTCCTGTATCTCAAGGCGCAGGTCGAGGCCTGCGCGGTGCTTCAGTTCAAGGTCGTGCCGGAAGGTCTGCCACGCATCGAGCCAGGCGCTGATGACGAATTCGTGGGAGCCGACCCGCCGAGGCCGGAATGCGGCCTCCCAGCGGTCATTCTCGCCGCGCGCGAGCGGCACGGTCCGCCAGCGCATTTCGTCGGCCGCGCGCCAACGCAATTCGGCGGCCAGCTGCTCATGGCCGTCCATGTAGATGTCGGCATGCACCACGATGCGTTCATGGGGGATGCACTTGACGGCGAAGGCGCCGTCATCCACGGCGGGGCCTACCTGTTCCATGGCGATGCGCGGATTCGCGCTGCCATCCCCGCGCGCCCGATGGCGGCGCGACGGTTCGCGCACCGGTTGCGTGGGTTCGAGCAGGAAGAGGGCGCAATCGCCTGGCGCCAGGGTGTGGCCCGCAGTCGTTTCGCCAACGGGAGGAGCGAGCGGAACGATATCCGCGGCAGGCAGCATCGGCGCCAACGTGTCCCAGTCCAGTTCGGCGCCGGCGCTGGCCGATGGATTCAGGGCGAGCGCCGCGGTAGCCCCCTCGGCGGTGCCGCGCAGCAACACCGTGCAGCGGCCGTCCCGTCCTCCCGCCATGCGCAGAGGACCCTTCAGGCGCGCGTCGGCGAACCAGCGGTTGACGGCCTCCACGTCCGGGAGCGTCCGCTCGTCGCCCTCGTCCAGCATGAGACCGTCCGCGCACAGCGCCGCGGCCCAGATAGCGCGCCGGCCGCGACTCGCGGAGGCGGGCGACGCCTGCCCGGATTGGGGAGGCGAGGCGATGACGGGGCCAATCGCTCTTAGCCGCGCATCTTCCTCGGCCAGCCATTCGTCCTTGAAGTTCCACCACGGCAGCGATGAGAACAGCCCGTCGAAGCTGGCGCCGCGCAGGCCGGCAAGCGCGCCGGGCGCCAGGCCGGGAGTCCAGGCCAGCAGTCTCAAGCCGGGATGGTGCCGCCGTAACGTGGTGGCGAGTGTCGCCCAATCCTCGCCAGCCAGGCTTTGCGGCGCGTGGAAGGCGAAGCCCGTAACCCCGTGGCTGGCCCAGCGTTCCAGGCGTTCGGTCCACGATGCGAGGAATCCGGACGGCAGCGGCCCCGCGGGCAGGTACCGCACGCGGCGGGCTTCCGCGGGTTGCCGCGGATCGCGGGCCGGGTCTTCGGGGGGAGCCTGGTACCAGCCCGGGCCGGCAGTTCCCGCCACCGCGTTGTGGGCGCAGCGGTCAAACAGGACATCCACGTACAGCGCCAGCCCATGTTCGGCCAGTTGCCCCGCGGTGCGCTTGAACCATTGCGTGATCGGAACGGCGGCGCCGTCCAGCATGGCGGTGTCGGCGTCCAGCGGCGCGTGGCTGCCGCCTTCCGGAGTCAGCAGCCACGGCGCGGGCAGGAGCAGGGCGTTGAACCCGCGTTGCCGCAGGCGGGCGTAAAGAGCGGGTCCCAGCGCGGCGGCCGGGGCCCAGCCAGACGGGCTTTGCGCGCCGCCGCGGGCATGGTACAGGCGCAAGGGGGCCTGTACAGGGACGGCGGCAGTCGTGGTCGGCACCGGATTCCTCCCTACACTGGCGCCGGCATGGCGCTGCCGGAGCGCCGACGTGCGCGGAGCGCGGCCGCGCCCAGGGCGCGATCGGCGCGCGCGGGCGCCGCGCTCCGGAAATCGGCGCCGGCCAGCGACCGGTACAGGCTGGCGTACAGCCCGATGGCGGACCGCCAGCCGAAGTCGGCGCTCATCGCGTTGCGTTGCATGATGCGCCACAGCATGGCGTGTTCGCGCAAATGCACCGCGCGCGCGATCGCCTCGCCCATGGCGGCGGGGCTGTCGCCGTCGAACAGCAGGCCATTGGCGGACGCCATGGCGGAGAGCGGCGCGCGCGGCCCCGGATCCTCGATGGTGTCTGCCATGCCGCCGACGCGCGAGCCGATGGGCAGCGCGCCATAGCGCATGGCGTACAAAGGCGTGAGGCCGAAGGGTTCGAAGCGGCTCGCGTGCAGCAGGATGTCGGAACCGGCATGCAGGCGATGGGCTGCCGGTTCGTCATAGCCGATATGGGCGGCGCAACGTCCCGGATAGCGCTGGGCAAGCGCTCGCAAGGCGTCTTCCAGCTGGTGGTCGCCCTGGCCCAGGATGGCGATCTGCAGGTTCGGATGCCGCTCCAGGGCCTCCGGCAGGGCCTGCACGGCCACGTCGGCCATCTTCTGCTCGGTCAGGCGGCTGCCCATGGACATCAGCGTGGCGCCCGCATCCACGGCCAGCCCGAATTCATGCTGCAGGGCGGCCTTGCAGCGCGCCTTGTTGGAAAGGTCGCTCACGGAGAAGCGCAGCGCGCCCAGATGCGGATCCCTGGCGGGATTCCACAGAATGTTGTCGATCCCGTTTGGAATGGGCAGCAAGTCCCCGGCGCGGCGGCGCAATAGCTCGTCCAGGCCGCAGCCGAATGCGGGCGTCATGATTTCGCGCGCATAGGTATGGCTTACCGTCGTGACCCGGTCCGCGTAGCGGATGCCGGCCTTGAGGAAGTTCAGCTGGCCCCAGGCCTCGGCGCCGTCGCTGCCGCGATAGGGCTCCGGTATGCCCAGGCTTGCCGCGCATTCCATGGGGAAGCGGCCCTGGAAGGCAAGGTTATGGATGGTCATGACGCTGCGCGTGTCATGCAGGCCATAGGCGCGCATCAGCAAGGGAACCAGTCCCGCGTGCCAGTCGTGCGCATGCACGATGTTCGGGGTGACGATGCCTGGCAGGCCGCCCGCCACGCGCACCGCGGCATGGGCCAGCGCCGCGTAGCGCAATGCGCTGTCGGCGTATTCGCGGCCCGCTTCGTCCAGGTAGATGCCGGCGCGGTCATACAGCGCGTCGTTCTCGAGCAGCAGGAAATCCAGGCCGGATTGCGGGCATCGGCCCGCGAGCAGCCGGGCATCCCCGGTGGGAAGATTGTGCAGGGGCGCCACGACCCGTATTTCCTGCAGCCGCGCGCGCACGCCGCGGTAGGCGGGCAGCAGAATGGCCACAGGCATGTCCGCCTGCGCCAGCGCCCTGGCCATGCCCGTGATCGCATCTCCAAGGCCGCCCGTTTTGGCCAGGGGAAATGCCTCGCCCGCCACTATCAGGGTTCTAGTCGTCGCCATGCCTGCTCCCAGTGAGCTGCGGGGCGCCGAGAAAAAAGCGACGCGTCCGCCGAAGCCCTTGTAGGCGCAAGTAGCGTGCCCAAATCCCGCCCGCCATGTTTTCTTTTGTATCGGCGCCGCCGCCCGGGCATGGAGCTTGCTGCGTTCATGGCCTTGCGCCGTCCACTCCGGGAGAAAGGTATGAAAACTGTGTCGGACTTCGTTCTTGAAAGGCTCTCGCAATGGGGCGTCAGAAGAGTCTTCGGCTATCCCGGCGACGGGATCAACGGCCTGATCGGGGCGTTCGGCCGGACGGAGGAACCGCTGGAATTCATACAGACCCGCCACGAGGAAAGCGCCGCCTTCATGGCCTGCGCCCACGCAAAATTCACGGGACAGGTCGGCGTGTGCATGGCGACCTCCGGACCAGGCGCCATCCATCTGCTGAACGGGCTCTACGACGCCAAGCTGGATCACCAGCCGGTGGTGGCGCTGGTGGGCCAGCAGGCCCGCAGCGCCCTGGGCGGGGACTACCAGCAGGAAGTGGACCTGATCAGCCTCTTCAAGGACGTGGCGCATGATTTCGTGCACATGGCCGCGAGCGCGGAGCAGGCGCGCCATATGATCGACCGGGCCCTGCGGATCGCGATCGAGCGGCGCGGCGTGGCCTGCGTCATTTTTCCAAACGATGTGCAGGATTTGCCGGCGGTTGAAACGCCGCCTCGCGAACACGGAACCGTCCGCACCGGCATCGGCCTGACGTCCCACGCCGGCGTGCCCGGCGAAGCCGCCTTGCGCAACGCGGCCGACATCCTGAACCGGGGCGAACGGGTCGCCATGCTGGTGGGCGCGGGGGCCCTGGAAGCGGGCGCCGAAGTCCGCGAGGCGGCCGAACTGCTGGGCGCCGGCGTGGCCAAGGCCTTGCTGGGCAAGGCCGTGGTGCCCGACGGTCTGCCATACGTGACTGGCTGCATAGGCTTGCTCGGCACGCAGCCCAGCTGGGACCTGATGAATGAATGCGATACCTTGCTCATGGTGGGGACGTCGTTCCCGTATGCCGAATTCCTGCCGGAGGAAGGGCGGGCAAGGGCGGTGCAGATCGACCGCGACGGGCGCAAGCTCAGCTTGCGCTACCCCGTGGAGCTGGGCCTGGTAGGCGACAGCCGGCTCACGCTGCAGGCCCTGATGCCGATGCTGGAACACAAGGCGGCGCGCCGCTGGCGCGAGCGCATCGAGAAGCAGGTTGCGCGTTGGCGCGAAACAGTGCGCGAACGCGCGCTGGTGGAAGCCCGCCCGCTCAATCCGCAGCGTCCCTTCCTGGAGCTGTCCAACCGGCTTCCGCCGCGGTGCATCCTGACCTGCGATTCCGGCTCCGCCGCGAACTGGTACGCGCGGAACGTGGATTTGCGGGAAGACATGATGGCCTCGCTCTCGGGCGGACTGGCCACGATGGGTTGCGGCGTGCCGTACGCGCTTGCCGCCAAGCTTGCCTATCCCGAACGGCCCGTGATCGCGCTGGTGGGCGATGGGGCAATGCAGATGCTGGGCATCAACGAACTGATCACCATCGCGCACCGATGGAAGGAATGGGCCGACCCCAGGCTGATCGTCATGGTGCTGAACAACGGCGACCTGAATCTGGTGACCTGGGAGCAGCGCGTCATGGGCGGCGATCCGCGCTTCGCGGACTCGCAATGGCTGCCCGAGTTTTCCTACGCGGACTATGGACGCCTGCTGGGCCTCGAAGGCATCCGGGTGGACAGTCCGGAGGAGGTGGGGCCCGCCTGGGACCGCGCCTTGGCAGCCTCCAAACCCGTGGTTCTGGAGATGGTGACCGACCCCGAAATTCCCCCCTTGCCGCCGCACATACCGGCCAAGCAGATCGGCGCCTACGTCCGCGCGCTGCGCAAGGAAGACGCGGCGGCGGGCGGCGCCGCCTTGCGCGCCACGATCAAGCAATGGTGGGCGGGCTGAGCCAGCGTCCGCCGCCAATTCCAAGCTTTGCGTACTGTTCAGGAGCCCATCATGGCAACGCCCACATCGCCAAAACCGTCCGAGTCCGGACAGGGGGGGCCGCCCGCGCCCGACCAGAGTCCCGCTGAGCATCCGGCGCCCGATCCGGCCGGCCGCAAGACCGACCGGCACGGGCACTGGCCGCCCGACAGCCTGCCCAATCCCATGCCCGGGCTGGACCCGCAACAGACCCCAGGCATCGACCGGCTGGCGGGCACGCCGCTTGCGGATGCGGTGCGCATCCGCGCCGGACAGGGCTGGAGGCGGACTTTATCAAGGAGAACCTATGAGCAAGCATGAAAGATTGCGCGACATGTTCCATCCGGCGGACAGTTCCGCGCGCACGATCCGGGAACTGATCTCCGGGACCGAAGCGCTCCTGCGCAGCACGGCCAGCTATGGCGGATCCGAAATCGAATCCGCCCGCGACCGCCTCAAGCAGCAGCTGGAGGCCGCGCGCGAACAGGCCAAGAGCTGGGAACGCGTCGCCTGGGACCGCGCCAAGAACGCGTCGCACGCCGCCGACGACTATGTGCACGAGAACGCCTGGAAGAGCATGGCCGGCGCGGTGCTGATCGGCGTGCTGGCCGGCGCGTGCCTGATGTCCGACCATTGGCGCCGCTGAGGCATCTCATCCTTTTTGCCCATTGATGATCCGCCAAGGATCCAGGACGATGCACAGGTTGCGCCGGGCGCAAGGCTACGCGAGGGCGGGGCCGGGAAGACCGGTCCGCCCTCTCACTTCGGGAGCTCACGATGAGCATGAACGCAGTCGCGCCGCGCGGCCGGTCGCCCTGGGGCAACGCCCTGGCGGTCCTCGTCCTGCTTGCGGCGGTGGCTGGCGTCCTGGCGTTCGCAGCCGTGCGCATTGCGGAACAGCGCATCGCCAACATGCTGGGCCCCCGCAGCCAGGTGGCCGACGTCCGCGTCGGGTTCACCGAGGTGGTGCTGACCGACGTGGTCGTAAGCGGCGGGCCGGGCCAGGCCGACGCGCGGGCGCGCCGCATCGTCCTGCGCCCCGAGTGGTCGGCGCTGCTGCAGCATGAGACCGTGTTCACCAGCGTGCTGGTCGAAGGCTTCGACTTCGCGGTCGTGCGCGAGGCGGATGGAGACATGAGCATCGCGCCTGCATTGCAGGCCGCGTTGCGCACCGGCGAGCGGGGAGAAGGGCGGCCAAGCCGGGGCAAGACCATCCGCATCGCGGATCTGGCGCTGCGCGACGGCCGCCTGATGTTCGAGGATAAGGCGGTGTCCAAGCCCGCTCACCGGATTCCCTTCATCAATGTCCAGGCCAGGTTGCGTCCCGTGTCCGTGCCGGGCGACGGCACGCGCAGCGACATGGAATTCAGCGGCAACATCGACGACCCGCAAGGCAGGAGCTCGACAGTGCGCGCGCAAGGTTCGCTCGTCGTGGGCGGCACGGACGCCGACATCGAGGTCGCGGTGCGGGGCATGGGCATCCGCCACGCGGCGCCGTACCTCGCCGAGAACGGCGCCGGCTCGCTGGCCGCGGGCGCGATGGACCTGGATATGAATACAGCGATCGCCAACCGCAAACTACGGGCGTCGGGAACCGTGGCCCTGCGCGGCTTGAAGTTCAGCGGCGACGGTTCCCTGTTTTCGCTGCCCCGCAAGGCCGTGCTGGCCGCACTGAAGGACAATACCGGCGTACTGCGCTTCGATTTCGTGCTGGCCGGCAATCTGGACAATCCCAAGTTCTCCGTAACGCGAGGGTTTTCCGCCCAGGTGGCCCAGGGGTTCGCGCACGCGATCGGCGTAGGCGCGGAGGGCGCGGCGGAGGGCGTGACGGGCGCGGTGAAGGAACTGGGGAACGCCCTGTCCGACCTGCTCAGTCCAAAGCCTTGAACGACGAACCGTTCTGTTCGCCCGGATCGGCCGGCTTGGCCGCCGCTGCGCGGGCCTGTGCTTGGCGCCGTCCGCGGCGCAGGCGCAGTTCGATCAGCAGGAAGGCCGTCAGCGCCAGGCAGAGCGGAGCGAATGCGTAGAGCGCGCGGTAGACCAGCGCGGCCCCAAGCACTTCCGGCGCGGGGATCTGCGGGGACAGGGCAGCCACGAAAATTGCCTCGGTAGTGCCCAGGCCGCCCGGCACGCGGATCACGACGGCGGCGAAGCTGGTGCACAATAGAACGCCGAGCACCGCGGGATAGTCCGCCTTGCCCTGCAGCAGCACGTACACGATGGCGCCCATCAAGGACCAGGACAATGCCGCAGCCGCGCTCTGCGCCACCGCCATGCCGGCGCCGGGCAAGACCGCATGCTGGCCCATCCACGTCCAGGTCCGGCGGCGCGCCAGCGCGCAGAAGGCCAGGTAGGCGGTGGCCAGCGCCAGCAGCGCCACGCCGGGCAGGCGCAGCACGTTCGGCCCGCCCCAGCCTTCGGGCACCGGAACCGCGCCCCAGGCGAACAGAGCTCCCGCCAGCCAGCCGTAGCCGATCCAGTTCGACGCGGCCGAAAACAGCGCGACCCGGGTGGCCACCGATTTGCGGCAGCCCAGGCGGGCATACAGGCGCAGCCGCGCGCCCAGGCCGCCGATCAGCACCCCGAGGTTCAGGTTCAGGGCATAGCTTGTCATGGCCACGCCCAGCACCTTGTGCCAGGGCAGGGTATGCCGCGTGTAGCGCTTGGCCAGCAAGTCCATGGCGCCATAGGCCAGGTATCCGGCAACGACAAGCCCCGAGGCCAGCGCAATGGTGCCGGCGGGAATCTTGCGCATCGAGATCCAGACCTGCGGCCAATCGACGGCGCGGCCAAAGTGGACCAGCAGTCCGGCAACCACGATCAGCACCAGCGCGGGCAAGACGCGCTTCAACCGGGGCCAGCGGTGCCGCAGGGCGCGCGTCAGCGTGGATCGGAACACTCTCATGCCGTCTCTCTTTCGGTCGTCATCGGCAGGGACCGCAGGCGCGGCTTGTGCGCGGGCAGGCTGCCGGCCCAAGCGGGAAAGCGCCGCAGGAAGTGGAACACCACGACGCCGATCCAGAGGCGCCGCAGGCGGCGGGTGGAATTCGGGCGCAACTCGATCTGCCGGCAATCCTGTTCGATGAGGCGGTCTAGGCTCTGGCGCAGGGCGGCATTGAGCCCGGAGTCGCGCGCCACGACGTTGGCCTCCAGGTTCAGCGCCAGGCTCAGCGGGTCCAGGTTGCTGGAGCCTATCGTCGCCCAGTCGTCGTCCGCGCAGGCGACCTTGCCGTGCAGCGGCCGTTTGCAGTATTCGTATATCTCCACGCCGGCGTCGATAAGGTAGTCGTACAGCATGGACGCCGCCAGCCGGGCGACCAGCACGTCGGGTTCGCCCTGCAGCAGCAGCCGGACCCGCACGCCGCGGCGCGCCGCATTGGCGAGATCGTGCAGCAATTGATAGCCGGGGAAGAAGTAGGCGTTGGCGATCAGCACGTCGTGGCGGGCCGCGCGCACCCCCGCCCGGTAATAGCGTTCGATATCGGTGCGGTGCTCGTGATTGTCGCGCACGACAAGGCGGCCGCCGCCGTCCCCCGCGGGCATGGGATCCCAGCGGGCGGGCCTGCGGCCCAGCCGCCGCGGCCGGCCCTGGACAAGCGCGGCCCGGGCATAGTCCGCGATATCCGCGGCCAAGGGCCCCTCGATCCGGACCGCGTAGTCCTGCTTGGCTTCGGGGCCGTAGTCGGGCAGGTGGTCCGCCGAGAAATTGATGCCGCCCACGAACGCGCAGCGGCGGTCCACGGCGACGATCTTGCGGTGCATGCGCCGGAAAACGTTGGTCCGCACGCCCAGGAAACGCGGGCGCGGATCGAACATGTGGACGCGGATTCCGCTTTCCGCCATGGCGCCCACGAAGGCTTCGCCCAGCTCGTCGGACCCATAGCCGTCCACCGTCAGGTCCACGCTCACGCCGCGGCGGGCGGCAGCGATCAGGGCGCGCTGGATCTCCTGGCCCACGGCGTCGTCGAAGAGGATGAAGGTCTCGACCAGCACCTCGCTGCGCGCGTCCGCGATGGCTTCCAGCACGGCGGGGAAGTAGCCGGTGCCGTTCTCCAGCAGCGTGTACCGGTTGTTTTCGCGCCAGCGCAGGTTCATAGGGCGATCTCCGCGCAGATCGGCACATGGTCGGACAGGCGCGACCAGACGCGCGAGGCCAGGGGCACCGGTTGCCAGTCCCGCACGCTGCGGACATAGATCCGGTCCAGGCGCAGCAGCGGCCAGCGCGCCGGGAAGGTGCGCGCGGGCCGGCCCAGCCGGGACGTGAAGACCTCGCATGTGCCGCAATCGCGCATCAGCCCATCGGCGCGCAGCCGCCAATCGTTGAAATCGCCAGCGATGAGCAGTGGCTCGTCGGCCGGCACGCCGTTGGCCACCAGTTCGCACAGGCGAGCCAGCTGCCGGCCCCGGTGCCGCTCCAGCAGCCCCAGGTGCACGCAGATCGCGTGCACGGGGGAGCGCAGCGAGGGCAGCCGCAGCACGCAATGCAGCAGGCCGCGGCGCTCATGCCCGTTGACGCTGACATCATGGTTCTCGTAGCGCTCGATGGGGTAGCGCGACAGGACGGCGTTGCCATGGTGGCCCGCCGGGTACACGGCGTTGCGGCCATAGGCAAAATCGGTCCAGAGCGTGTCGGCCAGGAACTCGTACTGGGACAGGGTGGGCCAGGACCGATGACGCTCGGCATGCTCCTGGTGTTCGCCCAGCACTTCCTGCAGGAAGACGATGTCGGGGCCCGCGGCGCGCAGGGCGTCGCGCAGTTCGTGCAGCATGAAACGGCGATTGAAGCTGGTGAAGCCCTTGTGGGTGTTGACGGTCAGCACGGTCAGCGTGGTGGCGTCGATGTAGTGCGAAACGGGCATGGGGGCTCCGGTGGACGCTATCCCGCCGAACGGAGCAAGCCGCGTGCCCGGAAAGTAAAAGTGCGTAACGCGCGCCGCCCCTCGATAGGCCGGCAGGGCCGGCGCCGCGGCGCGCATGAGCAAATGAAAAATGGGCATTTCCCGGACCGCGCGCGTGGACCTATCATCCGCAGCTTCCTTCTTGCGGAACGCTCATGGCCGATTTGCTGCGTATCGAAAATCTCACCGTGGATCTGCCGCCAGGCGCGGATCGTCCCCACGCCTTGAAGGATCTGTCGCTGTCTGTGCGTGCCGGGGAAATCCTGTGCGTGGTCGGCGAAAGCGGCTCGGGAAAATCCCTGGCCGCGGGCGCCATCCTGGGGCTGTTGCCCGAGGGCGTGCGCGCCAGCGCCGGACAGGTGCTCTGGGAAGGGCAGGACCTGCTGCGGCTTGCGCCGGACGCGCTGCGGCGCCTGCGCGGCAAGCGCATCGGCATGATCTTCCAGGAACCGATGACGGCCCTGAATCCCTTGCGCACGATCGGCGACCAGATCGGCGAGGTGTTCCGGACCCACACGCGCCTGCCGCGCGCGGAGATCCGGCGCCGCTCCCTGGAACTGCTCGAATCGGTGCGCCTGCCGCAGCCCGGACAGGCGCTGGGCGCGTATCCGCACGAACTGTCCGGAGGGCAACGCCAACGGGCCATGATCGCCATGGCGCTGGCGCTGGAGCCAGCGCTGCTGATCGCCGATGAACCCACCACCGCGCTGGACGTAACCACGCAGGCGCAGATCCTAAACCTGATCCACGACCTGCAGCGCCGCAAGGGCACGGCCGTGCTGTTCATCACGCACGATTTCGGCGTGGTGGCCGAAATCGCCGACCGCGTCGCGGTGATGCAACGCGGCGCGCTGGTGGAAAGCGGGACGGCGCAGCAAGTCCTGGAGCATCCGCGCCATCCCTACACGCGCGCCCTGATCGGCGCGGTTCCGCCGCTTGCCGCGGGCGCGGCGAGCCGGCCTGGCCGCGCAGGCGCCCCGGCGATACTGGCCACGCAGGACCTGGCCAAGATTTACCGGAAGCGGGGCTGGCTGGGCCGTCCGGGCCGCGAGGCCCGCGCGCTGGACGGCGTGACGCTGGCCTTGCGGCAAGGCGCCACGCTAGGCATCGTCGGCGAAAGCGGATCAGGAAAATCCACGCTTGCGCGCGCCTTGCTCGGGCTGGCGCCGCCCGACGCGGGGGAAATCACGCTGGCCGGCGCGCCCCTTGCGTTCCGGGGAGCCGCGGCGCGGCGCGCCCACGCCAGGCGCGTGCAGATGGTGTTCCAGGATCCCTACGGCTCCTTGAACCCCCGCCAGCGCGTGGGCGAGATCGTCGCGCGCGGCCCCATGGTGCACGGCGCGACGCGGGCCGAGGCGATGGCGCGCGTGCGGGAACTGTTTGAGCTCGTCGGCCTCTCGCCCGACGCGGCGCGGCGCTATCCGCACGAATTCTCGGGCGGACAGCGCCAGCGGATCGGCCTGGCGCGGGCGCTCGCCATGCAACCGCAAGTGCTGATCGCGGATGAGCCCGTGTCCGCGCTGGACGTGTCGGTCCAGGCCCAGGTGCTGGCCCTGCTGGCCCGGCTGCGCGAACAGCTCGGCCTGTCCATCCTGTTCATCACCCACGATCTCCGCGTGGCCGCGCAGGTCTGCGATGACGTCGCCGTCATGAAGGACGGCCGTGTGGTGGAGGAGGGGCCGTGCGCAGAGGTATTCAGCCGGCCCTCGCATCCTTACACCCGGGCCTTGCTTGCCGCTGTGCCGGGGCGCCGCTGGGATCCGGCCGCCGCCGCATTGCGGGAGGCGGCCTGATGCCTGGATCCGCGCGCGGGCCTCAGAAGCGGTAGTTCGCGCTGAGTTCCACCCGGCGGCCTTCGCCCAGCAGCCACTGGGTCTGGTTGTAGTAGGCGGTTTCCGCGTACTTGCGGTCGAACACGTTGAACGCGCGCAGGGCCAGGCTCAGGTCCCGGCGCGGTTCCCATAGCAGCGCCAGATTGGTGGTGGTATAGCCCGCCATCTCCAGCCGGTTCGCCGCGTCCGCATAGCGCTTGCCCACATAGCGCAGCCCCGCGCTGGCCGTCCACTGGGGCGCGAACTTCCAGCTGATCCATGCATTCGCCACGCGTTCGGGCACATCCGTGGGCACATTGCCGTTGCGGGACACGTTGACGCCGTTGACCGATTCGCTGAAATCGTCGTAGCGCGCCCGCAGCGCCACCGCATTCAGATCCAGCCGCCAGGCGGGCGACAGCTCCACGCCCAGCGTCGCTTCCAGCCCGCGCGAGGATTGCTCGCCCACCTGGATGCGCAACGAGGGATCGTTCGGGTCTCGCGTCACCAGGTTGTTCTTGCGGATATGGTAGGCCGCCAGTGTCCATTGGCCTTTGCCGTCCCAGAAGGTCTGCTTGACGCCAACCTCGATCTGCTTGCCTTGCGACAGCTCGAAATCCTTGTTCGCGGGAGACAGCAGCAAGAGGCTGCCAATGGGATCGGCGGCCTGCGCGTACTGGCCATAGACGGACAGGGTCGGCAGCACGTCGTAGACGGTTCCGACGCGCCAGCCGACATTCGTGAACGTCGTGCGGAAAGCGGTCTGGTCCGCGACCAGGTCGCGCCGCTTCAGGTCGATATGGTCGTAGCGCACGCCGCCCAGGATGGACCATGCCGGCGTCAGCATCAGCCTGTCTTCGGCGAACAGGGCGTACTGGGTAGCCGTGTTGCGATAGCGGGGCGTGGTGCCCGCGACGTTGATGAAGCGTCCGTGGTCCACGTCGTACGGGTCCACCAGCGAGGTGCCCGAGTAAGGCGAGTTGTTGGTGTGCTTGAGCGAAGCGCGGTTCAGCTCGAAACCCACGGCAACCTTGTTCGCCAGGCCCAGCAAATGGCCGTCGAAGGTTGCGTCGGTGATGGTTCCGGCCTGTTCCTGGTCATGGAAGATCTCGGTATAGGCCGTGCGGCGGATCATGTCGCCGGGCACCCAGGCGTAGTTCTCCACGTCGCGGTAGTCGCGATCGCTGCCGATGTAGTACACGCGGCTGCGCACCTGCGTCGCCGGATTGGGCGACCATTCCGCCTTCAGCTCGGTCCGGCTGTCGCGATAGATGATCTTGCTGTCGGCCACGTTGTAGTTCTGCTTGCGCAGGGAGTAGTCCATCGTGCCGTCCATCAGCGGCGTGCCAAAATAGCGCGTGGGCTCCTGCCAGGCATAGGCCTGGGTCAAGGTGAAGTTCAGTTCGGGCGACACGTCCAGCCTCAGCGCCGCGGTGACCGCGGCGTCGCGCGAGTCGCCCAGGCTGATGCCGGAGTCGCTGTGATTGCCGCTGATATCCAGCCGGTACGACCACTTTTCGTCCAGCGCGCCGCCGCTGCCGAAGCCGAAGCGCTGGGTGTCGTGCGTGCCCACGGTCGTCTGGATCTCGTTTTCGATCGGGCCGCGCGTAGGCTTCTTCGGAATGACGTTGACCACGCCGCCGATGGCGCCTTCGCCGTACAGCACCGACGCCGGGCCGCGCAGCACCTCGATGCGGTCCACCGCCCAGGGATCGTAGATGAAGGTCTGGCCGACCCCGCCGTATTGGCGCACCCCGTCGTACAGCTGGGCGACCGAGTTGGAGTCGGTGAACCCGCGCGAGGACAGGGACGATCCGCCGTTGCCGGGATGGCGCATTGCGCTGATACCGGCGGCCTGGGTGATCGCGTCGGTTACCGTTACCGCGCCGCGTTCGCGCAGCTGTTCATTGCTGATGATTTCGATGCTGGCCGGCGTTTCGAAGGGCGTCAGGCCCAGCAGGGTGCCGGTGCCGGTCGGCTCCAGCAGGGTGAGGGGCGGCGCGTCGCCGGATACGGAGATGCTGGGAAGGGTGGCCACGGGCGCATTCTGGGCATGCGCCGGGGCCAGCGCGGGCATGAAAGCGAGCGCGGTCCAGGCGGCCGCGCGCCGCTTCAGAACGCGTTGCGTCCTGGCGGAAATAGAAGACATGGGTACTCTCGGTAAGCCAAGGATTGCCGCCGCAAGGCGGCGCGGATTCAGCTGGATACCGGGAGGAAAGGCGGGGCGCGGGCCCCCAGGGGCCCGCCGAAGGCGGAGGAGAGGGCCGCGGCGGGCGGCGCCCGGGCGGCCAGGGGATGCGCCATGACGGCCGCCGCCGCGGCCTGCAGCAGCGGCGACGGCGGCAGCGCCACCGCCGCAAGCGCGATGCCCATCGGGCAGCTGGCGGCTTGCGCCGCGTGGCGCTCGTCCGGCGCATCGCTGGATTTGCCTGGCCCCGCCACCCAGATCGGCCCCGCCGCCGAGCACAGCTGTATCAGCGTGCCGCCTTGCTGCGTGGCGGGCATGAAGCCTTGGGGCACCATCGCCTTCAACGCGAACAACGCCATCACCAGCCACAAGGCGGCGGTATTGCGGGCGAGGGAGTTCAATGGACGGCGCATGGTCGGCGCCTATTATGCCCTCATACGGCGCGCGCCGCCCAGAAAGCCGTACGCACGGCGGGCGACGCGGCGATGCCGGCAACCACGCGGTCCAGGTCCAGCTCGTCCACCGAGGCTTCGCTGAGCGCCGCCTCGATCTCCACTTCGTTCTCGCCGAACTGGTCGATCTTCAGTTCCGACAGGGGCAGCTGCTCGGCTTCCAGCACCTCTTCCAGCACTGCCATGGCGGCCTGGCGCTGCTCCATGTGGGCAATGAGATGTATGACCGTCGTGACTTCCGTCGTCTGCGCGTCCACCGGCTGGCGGTTGACATAGCTGACGACAGGGCGCAACAGGGTATTGGCCGCGAGCACGAAGGCCGTGGCGGCCACCGCTTCCAGCATCAGCGACGCGCCGGCGCAGGCCCCGATGGCCGCGGATCCCCACAAGGTCGCGGCGGTGTTCAGGCCGCGGATGCTGCCGCCTTCGCGCATGATGGCGCCCGCGCCCAGGAAACCCACTCCCGATACCACATAGGAAATCACGCGCGCTCCGCCGTCGGCGCCTCCCACCCTGAATGCCATGTCCACGAATATGGCGGCGCCCACCGCGACCAGCACGTTGGTGCGCAGCCCCGCCGTGCGCTGCCGGAACTGCCGTTCGAAACCGACGATGGAGCCCAGCACGAAGGCGGTGAACAGGCTGACCGCCGTATTGGCCAGGGTGAGGAATTGGATGTTTTCGAAATTCTTCATGGTCTACTCCGTGCCGGGGCGGCTTGCGCGCGCCATATTCGGACATTCATGCGGATTCTTGATGACACCGGCCTCAAGCCGGCAGCACGGCAATGGCGGATCCGGCCTCGTTCTGCCAGTGCAAACGCCGCACGCCGGGGCTGCGGCCCAGCCGCAGCGCGATCGCGCCGAGCTGCCTGCGCCGCCGCGCGGGGCATCGCAGCGTGACGATGGTGCAGGCCAGCTGGTCGGATTCCGCCCGCGACAGGCGTACCGATTGCACCCGCAGGTCCAGGTCCCGCAGTTCGTAGTACAGCTGCTTGCGCAGCGCGTTCAGCGTGGCGCCGAGGCTCACGATGGTGAATTGATAAGAAAGGAATTGCTGGGCGCGCATCGTCGTCTCCTTACGGGGGAGCACGGTGGTAGGTCCACATGCACGCGCCGCCCGGCCGGCTACGCGCGTGGCGATGCCGGCGTATCGGGTCGGTAAGCGGTAGGGGGAGGGCTGGGGGCCGGGATGCCGAAGGCATCGGGGCTGGTAGAGCCGGTTCCTGGCTTTGGGCAGGACCGGCGCGGAATCAGGTCCGCGGATCCTGCGTCAAGCGGCGCTTGCAGTCGTGTTGCGACTACATCCGTCGTTGTCCACGTTGATCTCTATGAGGTTGAAAGTGCGGCGAGTATAGCCTTTCCTAGGGTAAACACCAATGAATTCGTGCGATGGACAGCCTCCGCACCGGAGCCCGTCGCAATCTAAGGTAATATTCAGGTTCCAGTAAGAAAGAGAGCAAGGTGGATGCGCCGCCGTAACGCTGCCCCGGCAGCCTGGGCCATCCGCCATCTATGAACGAAGACCCACCTCCTAGGCCGGCGCCGCCACAGCGCCGGCGCCCGACACCCCCTCCCGGCAATGCCGCGGCCCGCGCCGCGCGCCTGTCCACAGACTCCACGCTGGCCGCTGCGGCCACTCCGCGCCTGGGTTGCCGCGCTCCGCCGCGCGCCTGCCCATGCGCCGCTGCGCCCGCCGCCCGGCGCCCATCCCCTTTCCCTCCCAATGATCCTGGCGACGCCCTGGCGCGTCCCATCACGCCTTCCGTGGAACTTTGATGATTTTCGATTGGATGACCGACCCCACCGCCTGGCTGGGCCTGGCGACCCTGGTCGTGCTTGAAATTGTGCTGGGCATCGACAACCTGGTGTTCATCGCCATCCTGGCGGACAAGCTGCCGCCCGGCCAGCGCAACCGCGCGCGGCTGATCGGCCTGACGCTGGCCATGGTCATGCGCCTGGGCTTGCTGGCGAGCATCGCCTGGGTGGTCACCTTGACCGAGCCTCTGTTCACCCTGCTGGGCGCGGAGATTTCCGGCCGGGACCTGATCCTGATCCTGGGCGGCCTGTTCCTGCTGTTCAAGGGCACGATGGAGTTGCATGAACGGGTGGAAGGCAGCGCCAGCCACGAAGGCGGCCAGAAGACGCAGCACGCCGTGTTCTGGCAGGTCATCCTGCAGATCGTCGTGCTCGACGCCGTGTTCTCGCTGGACTCCGTGATCACCGCCGTGGGCATGGTGCAGGACCTGAGCATCATGATGATCGCGGTGGTCGTGGCGATGGCGGTCATGATGCTGGCCAGCCGCCCGCTGATGGGCTTTGTCGCGCGCCACCCCACGGTGGTGATCCTGTGCCTGGGCTTGCTGCTGATGATCGGCTTCAGCCTGGTGGCCGAAGGCCTGGGCTTCCACGTGCCCAAGGGATACCTGTATGCCGCCATCGGTTTTTCGATCCTGATCGAACTGTTCAACCAGCTGGCTCGCCGCAACCGCGCCAAGGGCGCGCATGCGCTTGGCCGCAGGCAGCGCACCGCGCAGGCCGTGTTGCGCCTGTTGCGAGCCAAGCCCGCCGGCCAGGCGGGCGGGCAGGTGGACGAAGTGGTCGCGCTGGTGGACGGCGCCGGCGACGAAGCGGCGTTCGCTCCCGAGGAAAGCTCCATGATCGAGCGCGTGCTTTCCATCGGTTCCCGGGACCTGCGGTCCATCATGGTGCCGCGCGGCGACATCACCTGGCTGGACGTGGCGGACGCGCCGGAGGCCATCGTGCGCAAGTTCGGCACCGGCCATTCGCGGCTTCCGCTGTGCGCGGGCGATCCGGGCAATGTGCTGGGCGTGCTGCACTTCAAGGACGTCCTGCCGCTGCTGCGGAACCCGGGTCCGATCGACCTGGTGGAGCTGGCGCGAGAGCCGCGCTACGTGCTGGAAACCATGCCGGTGCTCAAGGTGCTGGACGAATTGCGCGCCTGCCGCGACCACATGCTGATCGTGGTCGATGAGCACGGCGTATGCGAAGGCCTTGTCACCCCCATGGACGTGCTGACCGCGGTGGCGGGCGACCTGCCCGAGCACCAGGAGGACCAGCCGGAGGCCTTGCGCCTGTCCGACGGATCGTGGCTGCTGGGCGGACGCCTGGAGGTGGGCGAAGCCGCCCGCTTGCTGGAGGCGCCGGAACTGGCGGACGACTACCCTGACGCCACGCTGGCGGGCTGCCTGTTGCGCGCTGGCGGCAGGATTCCCGAAGCCGGCGATGCCATCGACTGGCGCGACTGGCGCTTCGAAGTGACCCGCCGCGACGGGCTGCGCATCGACCAGGTGCGCGCGAGCCCGGCCCAGGCGGAGGCTCATCCCGCGGGCTGACCCCTTGGTGAAAGCAACACTCTGTGCGATTATTGCGACGGGTGTTACGGCTTTCATCAGTCTCTTCCACAGCCCGATTGAAGTTCCGTTCGGGCTGCTTGTCTTTGCATTCTGTTATCCACACAGGTACGTCGCATGGGCAGCACGAAGTCTGAACCGGAAAGAAAGACCCGCCGCGGCGAGGCCGCGGCGTCTCGCTGCACCGGCGTGTTCGGGATAGCGCTACTGGCGGCCTGCGCGGTGCTTGCCGCGACGTTGGCTCCCGGCGCCGCGCGCGCCACCGAAGGCGCGCTCGGGCGGCAGATCACCGGCACGAACGTGCAGCCCAACGCAGGCATCGTTTCCCCCGAGCCCATCTGGGCCGTCAACCTGTCCCAGATCTATCTCGACGGCAGCATCGGCGGCAGCCGCGAGGTGCCCGTCGCGGGCAAGACCTCGCTTGGCCTCGATGCCAAGGTCGCGTTCACGCTGGCTACCGTGCTCAAGACCTGGGACACCGGGCCCGGCCGCTGGAACTTCGCATCCAGCTTCACGGTGCCCTATGTATGGACCAAGGTGACGTCCACATTGACGGGCGCGCAAGGGCGCAACGCCAGCCAGAGCGATACGGCGTCGAATCTGTTCGACCTGTATTTCTCGCCCATCATCGCGGGATACCACTTCTCCGAAACCTCGCACATGGCGCTCAGCCTCAACATCTGGGCGCCCACCGGGCAGTACAACGCGAACGACATGGCCAACCCCAGTCTCAACAACTGGACCTTCATTCCACAGGTGGCCTACACCAGGATCTTCCCGGAATCCGGGTTCCAGATCGACACCGTGGCGGGCGTGCAGTTCTATACGCGCAACAGCGCCACCGACTACCGCAACGCGCCGCTCTTCAGCATGGACGTGATGGGCCGCAAAATGTTCAGCAACGGCGTCAGCGCGGGCCTGATCCTCGGCACCATCCAGCAGCTGGGCAACGACAAGGGGCCCACCGCCGACCGGCTCAATGGCTTCAAGGGCAGGGATTGGGCGTTGGGCCCGATCGTTACCTATGACAGGAAACTGGCGGACAAGCGTTCGCTGTCGCTGGGCTTGCGCTGGGTGCCCACGATCAGCAGCAAGAACCGCCTGGACAGCAACAGCACGGTCATGGCGACCGCCACGCTGGTGTTCTGAAGGCCTGAATGCAATCCCCGGCCCGCCCGCCAATGGCGACGCGGCATCGAATCGGTTTTCTGATATCGGGTGAGTGAAATGGCAAAGCAAACACGGTATAAGGCACGCGCGGCGGGAGCCCTCCTGCTGGGCGGGGTCGCGTTGGGCGCGGCCGCAAGCACGGCCTACCTGTTCCTGGGCGCCGAGCGCGGGCCGGAGGCGGCCAAGGTCGTGCTGGGCGACGGCAAGAGCGGCCCGAAAGGCATGGCCTGGGTGCCCGGGCGCGAATTCCTGATGGGCAGCAGCCACAAGCTCGCCCAGCCCAACGAGATGCCGGCGCACAAAGTTTCCGTCAGCGGCTTCTGGATCGACGTGAACGACGTCACGAACGCGGAGTTCCGCCGTTTCGTCGAGGCTACGGGCTACGTCACCACGGCGGAACAGAAGCCCAAATGGGAAGACCTGAAGGTGCAGTTGCCCGCCGGCACGCCCCGCCCGGACGACCGGCTGCTGGTGCCGGGCGCCATGGTGTTCGTCGGCACGGCGAACGAGGTGTCCCTGCGCGATTATTCGCGTTGGTGGCGCTATGTGCCGGGGGCCGACTGGAAGCATCCGCAAGGGCCCGGCAGTTCCATCGCGGGCAAGGACGACCACCCCGTGGTCCAGGTTTCGTACGAAGACGCGGTGGCCTACGCCAAGTGGGCGGGCAAGCGCCTGCCCACCGAATCGGAATGGGAAATGGCGGCCCGCGGCGGCCTGGAGCAGGCCACCTATGCCTGGGGCGAGGAACTGCTGCCTCAGGGCAAGGCCATGGCCAACATCTGGGACACGCAGCAGCAGCAACCGTTTCCGGTCGTCAAGGACGAAAAGATCCAGGTCGGCACCATGCCCGTGGCCAGCTTTCCGCCCAACGGCTATGGCTTGCACGACATGGCCGGCAACGTGTGGCAATGGACGTCCGACTGGTATCGCGCCGACGCGTTCAAGATCCAGGCCCAGTACCGCCAGCCGCCCGCGGATCCGGCGGGACCGTCGGACAGTTACGATCCCGACGACGGCGTCGTCCCGTCCAATGCGCCCAAGCGGGTGACGCGCGGCGGCTCGTTCCTTTGCAGCGATACCTATTGCATCAGCTATCGCACCAGCGCCCGGCGCGGCACGGATCCGATGAACGGCATGTCGCACCTGGGGTTCCGCACGGTGATGACGCCGCAGCAATGGAAGGTGGCGCAGGCGCGCGACAGCGGCGTGGCGAGCCGATAGGGCAGATTTGGGGCATTCGAAACACAGCGATTCGTTTACGTGAGTGATTTTCTGCCCGCCAGGGCGAGGAGAAAAAGCGATGAACGCAAGCAGGGTGTTAAGAGCGGCGCTTTTCGCCGCAATGGGCCTTGTAGCCCTGGGCAGCGCGCAGGCCCAGAACCAGGCGTCGCAGACCCGGCAGAGCCAGGATGACTCGGGCAAGAAGCCGAACATCCTGGTGATATTCGGCGACGACATCGGCCAGGCCAACATCAGCGCCTACGCGCATGGCGTGGTTGGATACGAAACGCCCAATATCGACAGGATCGCCAAGGAAGGCATCATGTTCACCGACTATTACGGCGAGAACAGCTGCACGGCGGGGCGCTCTTCCTTCATCACGGGCCAGTCTCCGCTGCGCACAGGCCTGTCCAAGGTCGGCGCGCCGGGCGCGCCCGTAGGCCTGCAAAAAGGCGATATCACCATCGCCGAGGCCCTGAAGGCGCAGGGTTACGCCACGGCCCAGTTCGGCAAGAACCACCTGGGCGACAAGGACGAATACCTGCCTACCCGTCACGGCTTCGACGAGTTCTTCGGCAATCTTTATCACCTGAACGCGGAGGAGGAGCCCGAGCGGCCGTACTGGCCCAAGGATCCCAACGACCCCTACGTGAAGAATTTCTCGCCGCGCGGCGTGATCAAGGCAACGGCCGACGGCAAGGTGCAGGATACCGGCGCGCTGACCGCCAAGCGCATGGAAACCATCGATGACGAGACCGTGGGCGCGGCGCTCGACTACATCGACAAGCACGGCAAGGGGGACAAGCCGTTCTTCGTGTGGATGAATACCACGCGCATGCACATCTATACCCATATCCGGCCCGAGAGCCGCGGCAAGAGCGGCATGCCGGGCAATGACTACGCCGACGGCATGTGGGAACACGACCAGGACGTGGGCAAGCTCCTGAAAAAGCTGGATGACATGGGCATCGCCGACAACACCATCGTGGTCTACACGACGGACAACGGACCCAACGCCTTTACCTGGCCCGATGCGGCGACGACGCCTTTCCGCAGCGAGAAGGACTCCAACTGGGAGGGCGCGTTCCGCGTTCCGGCCCTGGTCCGCTGGCCGGGCAAGATTCCCGCAGGGCAGATCAAGCGCGGCATGGTGTCCGGCATGGACTGGTTTCCGACCTTGCTTGCGGCCACGGGCGACACCACGGTCAAGGAACGGTTGCTGGACGGCTGGGCGCCCCAGGCCGGCGGCGCAAAGTTCAAGGTGCACCTGGACGGCTACAACCAGCTTCACTACCTGACCGGCAAGCAGGACAAGAGCGCGCGCGACGAGTTCTACTACTTCAATGACGACGGCCTGCTGGTCGGCATGCGGTGGGACAACTGGAAGGCGGTGTTCTGCGAGCAGCGGGCGCCGGGGAACTTCAATGTCTGGCAGGATCCGTTCGTCTGCCTGCGGGTGCCGAAGATATTCAACCTGCGCATGGATCCGTACGAACGCGCGGACATCACCTCGGACCAGTACAACGACTGGCTGGCCAAGAACTCCTACCTGACAGCCATCGCCACGATGAAGGCATCCGCGTTCCTGGAGACCTTCGAAAAGTATCCGCCTAGCCAACGGCCCGCCAGCTTCAGCGTGGACCAAGTGCAGGAACGCGTGCACAAGTCGATCGAGGCGCACTTCGAGGCGCTCGAGAAACAGAAGGCGAAGTGATGCGCGGCGCCTGGCGAAGCATGGCGCCCCATCCGCGGACATCTTGAGGAAGACGGCACGATGGCGATGGGCACGGCAGCAATGGAGAACCTGGAGACGCGGCCGGAGAACGGGGCGGACACGCTGACAACGGCGCGGCCGGCGGCGCTGTTGTTCCTGTCGGGCGCGGCGGCGCTGGTGTTCCAGGTGCTCTGGATCAAGCAGCTTTCCCTGGTCGTGGGGGTGGAGGTTAGCGCGATTGCGGGTGCGGTCAGCGCCTTTTTCCTGGGGCTGGCCCTGGGCGGCTGGGTGCTGGGACGCCAGGCGGACCGCCTGCGCCGGCCCCTGCGGTTCTATGCCGCGCTGGAGGTCGCGGCGGCCGTGTCCTGCGTGGCGGTGACCTGGGCGCTTGCCCGCAGCGCGGCCCCGTTCGTGGCCGTCGAAACGCAAAGCGGCGTGGCGGCCTGGCTGCTGATCGGGCTGCTGCTCGCTATTCCTTCCTTTCTGATGGGCGGCACGCTGCCGGTACTGCTTCGAGCCGTCAATCGGCACGATGCGGGAGTCAGCCGGCGGGGCGGGGCGCTATATGCCGCCAACACCTGCGGCGCGATCCTGGGCGCCTTGCTGCCGGCGTTTCTGCTGATTCCGCGCTTCGGCGTGCAGGGCGCCGCGCTGGCCGCCGCCTCGTTCAACCTGCTGGCCGCGGCAGGCGCCTGGCTGCTGGACCGCAAGGCCAGTGGCCGCGCGGCGCCCGCGGCCGTCCACGATGCCGGCCCGCTGTCGGGCGAAGCCCGCCTGGCCGTCGCCTTGTACGCGGTGGCTGGCGGCATCGCGCTGGGCTACGAAGTGCTGTGGTCGCAGATGATCGTGCCATTCATGAGCACCCGCGCATTCGCGTTCGCCATCGTGCTGGCCACCTATCTGTCGGGGCTGGCGATCGGCGCGGCGCTATATGCCCGTTGGGGGCAGCGCGCGCGCAATCCCTGGACGGTGTTCGGCGGGCTGATCGCCGGCGCTGGCCTTCTCGCCGTGCTCGAAGTGGCCGTGCTGGGCAAGTGGCTGGTCGTGGCCCAGACCTATGCGGAAGCGGCCGTCTACCAATGGACGGGCAGCGGCTTTGCCGGCATGTGCGCGCGCTTCGCCGTCGCGGCGGCGAGCTTCGTGCTGGCGCCGACGCTGCTGCTGGGCGCGGCATTTCCGGCCGTGCTGCGGATCGCCGCGGGCGACCGGCGCGTGGGCCGGGACGTCGGCGCCGTGCTTGCGTGCAATACGCTGGGCGGAATCGCCGGCACCTTGCTGACGGGATTCCTGTTGTTGCCCGCGCTGGGGCTGGTGCGCACCCTCGGCGTGCTGGCGGCGCTGGCAGCGCTGGTCGGCGCGGTGGCGGCGTGGCGAGGCCGCGCGGACGGCAGGGCGGCTACCGGCTGGGTGACCGGCCTGGTCGGCTGCGTGGCGCTCGCTGTCGCCGTCAGCCTGCCTGCCGACCGGTTCGCCCGGCTGCTGCCCGGCGCCAGTGGCGCCGGCCTGGCGTTCTACGAGGAAAGCCACGGCGGCACGGTGGCCGTCGTGGAGCGCGAGGGCAATGGGAACCGGTTCCACCGGCTGTACATCCAGGGCGTATCCAATTCCGGCGACGCCATGCCCTCGCTGCGCTATATGCGGCTGCAGGCGCTGCTGCCGCTCATCGTGCACAACGGAGAACCCCGCTCGGCCCTGGTGGTGGGGTACGGCACCGGGATCACCGCAGGCGCCTTGTCGCAGTATCCGGGGCTGGACAAGCGGGCGGTGGCGGAGTTGCTGCCCGCCGTCCTGCGCGCCGCCCCGCACTTCAAGGGCACGTTCCAGGCCGCCACGGATCCGGGGCTGGAAAAGCGCCTGCGCGACGGACGCCGCGAACTCCAGGCCAGCGCGGAACATTGGGACCTGATCACGCTGGAGCCGCCGCCGCCGTCCGCGGCGGGCGTGGTCAACCTGTATTCCCGCGATTTCTATCGCCTGGCCGCAAGCAGGCTGGCGCCGCAGGGCATCGTGGCGCAATGGCTGCCGCTGCCTACGCAGAACGAAGAGGACACGCGCGCGTTGGTGGCCAGCTTCATCGAGGTGTTTCCCCATGCCCAGCTATGGACCAGCGAACTGCATGAAATGCTGCTGGTCGGATCCATGCAGCCCCTGGCGCTGGACGCAGCGCGCATCCAGGCGCGCTACGGGCAGCCCGATACAGCGGCCGCGCTCGCCGCGGTAGGCGTCCCTTCGGCCGGAGCCTTGCTGGCGACCTGGGTGACCGACCGCGCCGGCCTGGCCCGTTTCGCCGGCCGCGTCCCGGCGGTGACCGACGACCGTCCAGGCATCGAGTACGCCACGTGGGTGCGTGCGAAGGAACTGGTCCGTGTCCTGCCGGAGCTGCTTGCGTTGCGCACGGAACCGCCGTTGCGCGGCGCCACGGACAGCCTGCGCGCCGACATCGAGCTCGAGCGGGCGCGGCTGGACGCCTTCTACCGCGCTTCGCTGGCGGCCTATCGGGGCGACCGGGAGACCTGGGCCAGGGAGATGAACAGGGTGGCGCGCGACGACGGCGGCAATGCGTACTACCGGTGGTTCATGCCCAGCAGCGCCCGCTAGGCCTTAGCTGCATATCCGCCGCCATGGCGCCACGCCGTTCGGCGGACAGTATCCCGCGCAGGGCGTGGCGATGGACGTGCCGCTGCGGCAGCGCTGTTCGGGGGCTTTGTCGCCATAGGGCACGACGCCCCGGCAGTCGCAGCGCGCGAGGCCGCTGCCGGAAGGCAGCTTGCTGGCGGCCTCCGCCTGCTCCGCCTTGGCCGCCCGTTCGGCCCTTTCCGCCCGTTCGGTGCGCTCCGCCAGTCCGGGGCTCACTGCGGGCGGCGCTTCGCCGGCGCCGCCGCCATCGCCGTCGATCACGTCCCGTACCTTGGCGGCAGGCATGCCGCAGGCCTTGGCGATGGCATTCGCCGAGCGCCCGTCCTTGGCCATGGCCTGAATTCGCTTGTCGCTGCATGCCGCGTCGGCGCGGGGCGCCGCCAATGCATACAGCGCCAAGGCGGCGGCAACGAAAAAGCCCGGTCGATGCAAGGTCATGGCGCGCTCCTGCACGAAAGCCCGAATGTTGGGAGAGGCCGCAATCCATAAGGAGGAAAGCGTTCCGCGAAAAGCGTAGTGCCCGCCATTCGGCAGTGTCAATGCGCGCCGTTCACATACCGCGTATGGCCGGATTCGCTTGGCGCGATGGCCCTATCCGGATGGATGAGCCCGGCTTGGTGAGTATGCAACAGCCTATCCGTACTAGGCCGCGAGGACGCGGGCGCCGAAGGCATGCGCGGCGATTTCCGCCTCGGCCCTTGCGCGCGCGGCCTCGAGCGCCACGGGGCCGCGAGCGGTGCCCTGGACGGAAAAGAACGTCACGTCGGGTAGCCCGATGGTGCCCAGCACGTGCCTCAGATAGGGGGTCAGGAAGTCGGGCTGGCGCTGCGCGCCGTCGCCGGAGAACTCCCCTCCGGACGATATCGCGACGTAGACCGGGCGATCGGCGAGATTGCCGAGCTTGCCTTCGGGCGTGATGCGGAAGGTATGGCGCACCCGCACGACGTGGTCGATCCAGGCCTTCAAAGAGGAGGGCACCGTGAAGTTGTGCATCGGCGTAGCAATGACGATGTGGCTGGCGTCCCGCAACGACTGGATCAGTTCGGCGGACTGGCGCAACGCGCCACGTTCCAGCCTGTCGTCCGGCGGATCCTGCGGCGAGCTCAAGGCAGCCGCGTAATCCGGGTCGACGTGGACGAGGGCGTTGGCGTTGAAGTCCCTCACGATAGGCCGAGCGCCGTCCGCCGCGTCGGAGATGCGTTCGACGATATGTTGCGACAGGCGATAGCTTTCGGAGGCGCGGCCACGGGGGCTGCAGACGATGCGTAGGATGCTCATGCGGCGGGGGTTCCCAGTTGCTTGCTGAATCGGATGGCGCTGGTCAACAGGCCTTGGCGGAAGTAAAAGCGTTGGGCCAGGGCGTTGGCCAGGCCGGTATCGAGCACCAGCTTGGCGCAACCGCTGTCGCGCGCCAGGCCATCCAGGGCTTGCAGCAGCCGCGCGCCCCAGCGTTCGCCGCGGCGCGTGGGCGAGACGACCAGGTCGTCCACATAAAGAAAGCGGCCATAGACCAGGTTCTCCTGGTAGCGGTAGCCAGCCAGGGCCACGGCGCAGCCTTCCTGCATGGCGGCCAGCAGGCGGTAGCGTTCGTGCCGCATGCGGCCGATGCGTTCCATGAAATCAATTTCCTCCGTCAGGTGCGGACGCAGTTCGCGCATCAGCGGCAGGCAGGCGCGCCATTCTTCCGGGGTTTCCAGATGGCGCAGGGCGGTGTCGTTGTCGTGTGTCATGGAAGCCATGTTAGGCAGCGCATGACATAATTTGAAGGGCCATAAAATGAATTTCTGACTATGCCATGATTGCGCCTTCCGAACCGATCCCTACCTCGCTGCCAGGCGGCGCCAACGCCTTGTACCGGCAGGTCTACGAACGCTTCCGGGAAGCCATCGCCCAGGGCACGCTCAAGCCCGGCGACCGCATCCCGTCCGCCCGGGCGCTGGCCAAGGAGCTGGGCGTGGCGCGCGGCACGGTGGAAGTCGCCTATTCGCTGCTGGCGTCCGAAGGCTACATCCAGGCGCGAGGCCAGGCCGGCACCGTGGTGTCGCCCGGCCTGCAGCCGCACGCGGCGGCTCCCGCGGCGCAGCCGCCCGCCGCGCCCGTGCGCGATGAGCACGCATGGCCGCGCTCATCGGGCATCCTGCCTTTCCAGATGGGCTTGCCCGCGCTGGATGCGTTTCCCCGCAAGCTCTGGGCGCGGCTGGGGGCCAGGCAGCTGCGCGGGCTGCAGGCGCCCGAGCTTGCCTACCCGCCCAGCGGCGGCCTGCCGGCCCTGCGCGGCGCGACGGCCGCCTATCTGCAAGTGGCGCGCGGCATCCATTGCCAGCCCTCGCAGGTGTTCATCACCTCGGGCTACAACCACACCATGCGGCTGGTGCTGCAGGCCCTGTTCGAGCCCGGCGACGAGGTATGGATGGAAGATCCGGGCTATCCGCCCACCCGGTTCCTGCTGGAACAGGCGAGGCTGCGGCCTGCGCCCGTGCCCGTGGACCATGACGGCCTCATCGTGGGCGCGGGCATCGAACGGGCGCCGCGCGCCCGTGGCGCCGTGGTGACGCCGGCCCATCAAAGCCCGCTGTGCATGTCGCTGTCGCTGCCGCGCCGGCAGGCGCTGCTGGACTGGGCGGAGCGTAACGGAAGCTGGATCGTCGAGGACGACTATGACGGCGAATACCGCTACGTCAGCAGGCCCTTGCCCGCATTGAAGAGCCTCGATACACAAGGGCGGGTCCTGTACGCGGGCACGTTCAGCAAAGTGCTGTTCCCGGGGCTGCGCCTGGCCTACCTGGTGGTTCCCGAAGCGCAGGCGGCGCGCTTCGAACGGATCTGCTGGCTGACTGGCGGTTCGCCCGGCCTGACGCAGGCCATCCTGGGCGCCTTCATTGCCGAGGGGCATTTCGGCCGCCACATCCAGCGCATGCGCAAGCTCTACGCCGAGCGGCGAGAGGCCGCCGCCGCGGGCCTGGCCGCCGCGCTCGGCACGCGCATGCGGATCGAACCGCAGCCGGGAGGGATGCATCTGGTGGCGCGGCTGCAAGGGCCGCAGACCGACCGCGGCCTGGCGTCGCGCATGCAGAAGGAAGGGCTGTTCGCGGAGGCGCTATCGCGCTGGTATGCCGCGCCGGGCGGGCAGTCCGGCCTGCTGCTCAGCTTCACCAATATCGCGTCGGAAACACAGGCCCGGGACCTGGGGCTGCGCATCCGGGCGTTGATGTAACGTCCGGCGCGGGCTTATTCCAGCCCAGCCTTGTCCAGGCCGTAGGCCGCGTCCGCCGAGCCGGGTACCGTCCTGAACGCCACGTTCAGGCGGTTCCAGCCGTTGATGCCGACCACCAGCAGCGTGAGGTCGGAGAGCTCGGACTCGGAAAAATGCTCGCGCGCGGCGCGGTAGGCGTCGTCCGAGACACCGTCAGAGGGCAGGGTGGTGACGGTTTCGGTCCACGCCAGGGCGGCGCGTTCGCGCGGCGAGAAGAGCGTGGACTCGCGCCAGATCGCAATGTGATGGAGACGGAGCTCGCGCTCTCCCGCGATTCTCGCCTGCTTGACGTGCATGTCCAGGCAAAAGCCGCAGCCATTGATCTGGGAAGCGCGGATGTCGACCAGCTGGCCCACTTCGCGGACTACCGCGGACTTCTTGAGCGCCATGCTGAACTCCAGGTACTTGCTGGAGATCTCGGCCGAGGTGTCGAAATAATTCAATCGTTGAGTCATGTTCCTGCCTGTCTGCTGTCAATGTTGCGGGGAAGAACCGCGAACCGTCAGGATGCCGCCTCTTGGCCCAGAGCAGAAGTGCCATGAACGGTATTTCCACCTGGGCCATGTTGGACGTCCGGACGGTTGAATCTGCCACGCCGCCCGGCTATAAGCTTGAAGCGGGGGCTGGATTCGCATGCCCCGCCTGTTGATGAAGCCAAGTCCCATGCCGCTGCCTTCTCCCCATGACGAACATGTCGCCAGCCAGTCGGCGGCGTCCGCCCGCGTCGAGCCAGGCCGGGGTTCCTGTCTGGAAGTGTTCCTGATTTTCCTGCGCCTGGGCCTGACGTCCTTCGGGGGGCCGGTTGCGCATCTGGCCTACTTCCGCAATGAATTCGTCGAGCGCCGCCGCTGGCTGGACGACTACGCCTATTCCGATCTGGTGGCGTTATGCCAGTTCCTGCCCGGACCGGCCAGCAGCCAGGTCGGCATGGCCATCGGCCTGAGGCGAGCGGGCTGGGCGGGCATGCTTGCCGCCTGGATCGCGTTCACGCTGCCCAGCGCGATCGCGCTTGTGCTGTTTGCCGTGGGGCTGGCGCAGTTCGGCTGGCTGTCCGGGTCCGGCGCCATCCATGGGCTGAAGGTCGCGGCGGTCGCCATCATCGCGCAGGCGGTATGGGGCATGGGCCGGTCGCTCTGTCCGGACCGGCCTCGCGCCGGGCTGGCGGTCGTCGCCGCGCTCATCACCGTGGCGCTGCCGACCGCCCTGGGGCAGCTGGGCGCCATCCTGCTGGGGGCCGTCATCGGAGCCGCCGCGCTCCAGGTGCCGGCGCGGCCTGCCTTGGCCACCGAACAACAAAGCGTGTCCCGCCGCGCGGGCTATCTTGCCCTGGCGCTGTTCGTGCTGCTGCTGGCGGCGCTGCCGGCCTGGGCTGCACTCGGCGGCCAGCCGCTGGCTGCGCAACTGGCCGGCTTCTACCGCGCGGGGGCTCTGGTATTCGGTGGCGGCCACGTGGTGCTGCCCCTGCTGGAATCCGCGTCGGTGGCCGGCGGCATGGTGTCCAATGCGGACTTCCTGGCGGGCTACGGCGCCGCGCAGGCCATGCCTGGTCCGCTGTTTTCCTTCGCCGCGTTCCTGGGCGCCATCTCGTCCGGCCCCGTGTCGGGCTGGGCGGGCGCGCTTGCGCTGCTGATCGCGATCTTCCTGCCCGGCGCGTTGCTGGTGACTGCGGCCTTGCCGTTCTGGGAAAGCCTGCGGCTGCGGCCCGGCGTGCGCAACATGATCGCGGGGGTGAACGCCAGCGTGGTGGGCATCCTGCTGTCCGCGCTGTACGACCCGGTGTGGATCAGCGGCATACGCGGGCGCGCGGACTTTGCGTTGGCCCTGCTGCTGTTCGCGCTGCTGGTCTACGCAAGGTGGTCGCCCGTGTGGGTGGTGCTGACCGCCGCCGCGGGCGGATGGGCCCTAGGACTGCTCTAGGGCCCGCCAGCGCGGCTGGCGCTTCTGCAGGAAGGCGTCGATGCCTTCGCAGGCGTCGGCCTCCATCATGTTGCGGGCCATCACGTCTCCCGCGTAGTCGTAGGCATCGGCCAGCGCCATTTGCCGCTGCTTGTAGAACATGCGCTTGCCGTAGCGGATCGCCGTCGGGCTCTTCGCCAGGATGTCGTTCGCCAGCGCCTGCACGCGCCCGTCCAGCTCCGCGTCCGGAACGGCATCGTTGATGAGGCCCCAGTCCTTGGCCTGGGCCGCGTCGATGAATCTCGCCGTCACCAGCATTTCGAAAGCGCGCTTGGCCGACACATTGCGGCTCAGGGCCACGGCGGGCGTCGAGCAGAACAGCCCCACGTTGATTCCGGACACCGCGAACGTCGCCGTATCGGCGGCCACGGCCAGATCGCAACTGGCCACGAGCTGGCAGCCTGCCGCGGTGGCGATCCCGCGCACCTTGGCGATGACGGGCACGGGCAGCGCCTGCAAGCCCTGCATAACGCTGCCGCACTTCCTGAAGAGCTCGCGGTAGTAGTCCAGAGAGGGCTGGCTGCGCATTTCGCGCAAATCGTGGCCGGCACAGAACGCCCGGCCCGCGGACTCCAGCACGACGCAGCGCGCTTCGCCGTCGCGGGCCAGCGCGTCGATTTCCGCTTGCAGGGCGGCCAACATGGCTTCGGAAAGCGCATTGAATTGACCGGGCCGGTTCAGGCGCAGCGTTACCACGCCGCCCTCGGCCGTGCGCGCCAGGATCGGCTGTTCCGCCGTTTCTTCGATACTCATGTCGCCTCCAGGTAGGGTATCCCTGGATACTACGGCCTGCGCCGGCGAAAGAAAACCGGTCGGGCCGCGTTACCGGTCGGGCCCGGTCAGCCGGCGGCCAGCCGCCGCGACATGCCCGCGGACAGGCACAGCAGCGGCGCCACGATCGCCGCGCCGATCAAGGCCATCGCGGTCTGCGCCGGCATGCCGCTATCGAGCAGGATGGTGGCGATAAGCGCCGATCCGCTCATCTGGAACAAGCCATACACCGCGGCCGCCGTGCCCGCGCGCTCGGCAAAGGGCTCCAGCGCCAGGCTCAGGCCGGAACCCAGCGCCAGCGAAAAGCCCACCGTCAGCACCGCGACCGGCAGCATGAACACCCAGGCCGACAAGGGCATCCACAGCCACGCCGCCAGATGCATGGCCGCCGCCAGCAGCAGGGCGGCCATGCCCACCCGCACCATCGTGTGGCGGCCGAAGCGCGCAATAAAGGCGGGCGCCAGAAAGAAGGCTCCGATATTGATGGCCGCATTGCCGCCGAACCAGGCGGAGAATCCCAATTCGGAATAGCCCAGCTGCTGCACCAGCACCACCGGCGCGGCGGAGACGAACACGAGAATCATCGCCATGCCGGCCATGCCGAACGCAGCGAAATACAGGAAGCGCCCGCTGGCGACGATGGGCGCATAGCGGCGCAGGCTGTACAGCGCGCCTTGCGGCCGGCCGGACGCCGCCCGCGTTTCCTCGAAACGGCCCGCCAGCAGGCCCGCCAACGCCAGCGCGAACACCACCATGAAGGCGAACGTGCTGCGCCAGCCCGCATGCACGGCCAGCGCGCCGCCCACCATGGGCGCCAGCGCGGGCACGGTGCACAGCGCGCCGTTCAGGTAGCTGTAGACGCGCGCGCCCACGGCCGGACTGAAGCAGTCGCGCACCGCGGCGAAGGCGACGAGCGAGGCCGAGCAGGCGCCCAGCCCCTGGATCACGCGCGCGGCGTAGAAGACTTCCAGCGAGCCGGCCACCGCGCCCAGCGCCGAGCCCAGCAGATAGGCCAGCACGCCGCCCAGCGCCACGGGCCGCCTGCCGTAGCGGTCGGCCAAGGGCCCGATCAGCATCTGGCCCACGCCGACCGCGAAGATGAACAGCGTGATGCTGGCCTGGAGCGCGGTGACGGGCTGGCCGAAATCGTCCGCCATGGCGGGAAGGGAGGGGAGGTAGATGTCGATGCCCATCGGCGTGAGCGTGACCAGCCCCATCAGGAGGCCGATCAGCCAGCGTTGGCCACGGGGACTTAAAGCAGACTTCATGGGGAGGCTCGGGGTTCATGGGAACCCGGGAAAACCCGATATTATCCATGAACGGAGGTAGAATCACTGCATGAATGCGCCCGCCCTCCGACCCCGCATCGTCATCCTCTATTGCACCCAGTGCCAATGGCTGCTGCGCGCGGCCTGGATGGCGCAGGAGCTGCTGTCGACATTTTCGACCGACCTCGGCGAAGTGGTGCTGCAGCCGGGCACCGGCGGCGTCTTCCAGATCACCTACAACGGCGACCTGATCTGGGACCGCAAGAGCGACGGCGGCTTCCCCGAAGCCAAGGTCCTGAAGCAGCGGGTGCGCGACCGGCTCGATCCGGGCCGGCCGCTGGGGCATATCGACGGCCACACCGCCGGCCCCATGTTCAATCCCGAAGCCTGATCAGGCGGTCTCCGAACTGAGCGTCCCGCGCCCCTTGCGCAGCCGGAACGCCGATACCGCCAGCAAGGCGACCAGCCCCACGCAGGCCGCGATGAACCCCAGGCTGATCGGCCGCGACACGAAGATCGACAGATCGCCCCGCGACAAGAGCAACGCGCGGCGGAAATTCTCTTCCACCATGGGCCCGAGCACGAAACCCAGCAGCAGCGGCGCGGGCTCGAACCGCATGCGGATCAGCGCATAGCCGGCCGAGCCGAACACGGTGACCATGGCCACGTCGAACAGGTTGTTGTTCGTGCTGTACACCCCGACGCAGACGAAGAACAGCGCGGCCGGAAACAGGTAGCGGAACGGCACGGTCAGCAGGCGCACCCACATCCCGATCAGCGGCAGGTTCAAGAGCAGCAACAGCACGTTGCCCACCCAGAAGCTGGCGATCAGCCCCCAGAACATGTCGGCGTGCTCCACCATCATCTGCGGTCCCGGCTGGATGCCGTGGATGATCAGCGCGCCCAGCATCAGCGCCATCACCGGATCGCCGGGTATCCCCAGGCTCATGGTGGGAATGAAGCTGGTCTGCGTGGACGCGCTGGTGGCGGCCTCAGGACCCGCGATGCCTTCGATCGCACCGCGGCCGAACCGGCGCGGCTCGCGCGCCACCTTCTTCTCCGTCGCGTATGAGATGAAAGAGGCGATGGTGGGCCCGGTGCCGGGCAGGATGCCGAATGCCGCGCCGATCGCCGTGCCGCGCACCAGCGCGCCGCCCGACTGCTTGATGTCGCCGGCTTCGGGACGCATCGACTTCATGCTGATCTTCGCGGTAGTGACCTTGCCGCCGTCGCCGATGCGGTTGATGTTCTTGAGGAAGTCCGCCACGCCGAACAGGCCCATGGCCAGCGCCACGATCTGCAGGCCATCGGACAGCTCGAGGATGCCGAAGTGGAACCGCATGGTGCCCGTGTTGACGTCGGTGCCTACCACGCCCAGCAGCAATCCCACCACGACCATGGCCACGCCCTTGATCGCCGACCCCTTGGCCAGGGTCGCGCCCGCCAGCAGGCCCAGCATCATCATCGAGAAGTACTCGGCCGGGCCGAACTTGAACGCGACATCCACCAGCAAGGGGGAGAACAGGATCATCGCCAGGATGCCGACGGACGCGCCGCAGAACGACGAGAACATCAGCATGAACAGCGCGGAGCCCGCCTTGCCGTTGCGCGCCAGCGGGTTGCCGTCCAGGCAGGCCACCGCGTGCGACGCGGTGCCGGGCAGGTTCAGCATGATGGACGTAATGCCGCCCCCATACTGCGAACCGTAGTAGATGCCCGACAGCATCACCAGCGCCGCCGTAGGCGTCATCGTGTAGGTCAGGGGCAGCAGGATGGATATCGCGGCCAGCACGCCCATGCCGGGCAACACCCCGATCAGGTTGCCCATGAAGACGCCGAAAACGGCCCACATCAGGTTGTCCAGCGCGAAGGCGATGGAGAATCCGTGCATCAGATTGTTCAGTATCTCCATGGTTCAACCCCAGCGGAACAGGGGGAACTGCAACTGCAGCGCCCAGGAGAACACGGCCACGCCCAGTATCGTGACCCCCGTGGCAAGCAGGGCCGCGCTGCGCAGCGTGTGCTGACGGTCGCCCAGCGCGGAAATGAACACCAGCGCAAAAGTGGCGGGCACCAGGCCGCCGTACTTGCCGACCAGGATGAAGGTCATCAGGCCGCCGATGATGCAGCCCCAGCCGCGCCATTCCGGCGGCGGCACGTCCTCCTCGTCCTCTTCGGCGACCGAAGGCGCCACGGCCATCCGCGCGATGGCCAGGCCCAGCATCACCAGCAGGGCACCCAGGATCGCGGGAAACATCCCCGGCCCCATGCGCGCCAGGGTGCCCAGGCTGTACGTGGACGCCTGCGCGATGGCGCCCAGGCCCAGCACGATCATCGTGCCCGCGGCCCATGCCTCGCGCCGAACGGCGCTGCGTTTGGATTGCATTGTCTTTCCTCCCGTTGTTCCGCTTTGCCTGACTTGCGTCTGAACAAAAGCTGACTTTTCAATGAATGCGGGAGTCTAGAAATCCAAACTTCCGTTCAGCTTTCAGACAGCTCGGAAGAAACGCCGGATGCCGGTATTTCTGCGGAAAACGGGGGAAATCCCTAGGAACGCGCGGCCCGGGCCTGGGCTGCCGGAGTAGGTTCAGGCCTTGGGCGTCCAGGGTTTGCGGGCGGCGCCCGCGAGCGCCGCTTCCAGGCGCCGCTTGCTGGCTTCGGGCCAGCAGGCGTCCATGTCGTAGAACTCCTCGGCCGCGGGCACATCATCCGGAAGGCGCAACCAGGGATGCTTGGAGCGCACGAAGCAATGCGCGCCGGGCGGGAAGTCGGCAGCGCGGTCCAGCGTGCCTGCGTACACCAGCGCCACGGACTCTCCATACGCGGGGTGGTAGCTCCACAGGAGACCGGCGCAGGCCGCGCAACGCACGATAACCGCCGTTTCCCCGTCGTTCGCGCTCTTGCCGGCGGGATGGCGGGCCACCTCGCCTTGCAGCAGCGTCACGCGGTCGGATTCGACGGGCGCATTCATGGCGAATGCGGTGCCCGAGTGCCGCTGGCATAGCGTGCAATGGCAGCAATGCACAAACATCGGCGGGCTGGCGAGGCGATAACGGACTGCGCCGCAGTCACAACCGCCTTCGATGAGGGGCGCAGTCATGGCGCGTCTCCGGGGAAGGATGGCGCGGCCAGTGTATCGGGGCGCCGGCCCAGGCGGCAGTGGCGATCGCGACACAATCCGGGGGGATTGCGACAGGTGCAAAATCCCCGGCAAACGCCGGCGCCACACGGCGGCCGCCCCCCGAAAACGGGCGGAGCAGGGCGGAGGCGGGGACGAGACTGCGGCCGAATCGGCGGCCGCGCGCGCATCCGCTGGCTATTTCAGGTAAAATCATGCTAAAATACAACAATTGGCAGCAAATCAACAATAACAATGCTGCCCGCTGCAGCCGGGCCCACGGGTTCGGCAGTGTCTTTGCCCAGCGTTGCCCGCGCGTATGTTCCCCCGCGTCCTGCCAAGGACCGCATCGAAGGCACGCTTGAATCCTGCGTATCGCGCTTGTGCGGGGGAAGCCATGCGCCCTGAATAGGAGAACGCTCATGTCTCATCAACTGGTCGGCAAGAAGTGGCGCTTCGAGGTCCCGCCCCTGGACTGGAAAGCGCCCGAGGCCAAAAAAGACGCTGACATCAACTCCGCTCCGGCCGACGCCGATTCCGCCGAAGATACCGAAGCCTTGCGGTCCACCGCGTAAGGCTTGATCGCGCCCGGCGGGGCGCCATCCCAAGGGCCTCGGGCGGCGCGCGCCTTGCGCGTCGCCCGAGGCCATCTTTGTTTCCCGCACCATAGTCATCCGCAGCTTCCGACCGCGCGCCGCGCCGGACGGCGGCATGCGCCTGCGCGCCGGGACCGGCCCCGGCACGGACCTTTCTGATAGCGAGTACCTGGAATGCCTGCAAGCACTTCGAGCCGTCAACCGGTTAGGCCTTTTATCTACGCCACGACGACGTCGCGGTCCCTGATGTTCGAGCACGGCGAAATACAGAGCCGCATGTGGACCAGGGACCCCAACGCGCTGAACCTGGAATACACGCGCATCATGATGCGGTTCCTGCTGCTCAATCCCGAGCCCCGCCGGATCGCCATGGTCGGCCTGGGAGGGGGCTCCCTGGCCAAGTTCTGCTACCACTATCTCCCGTTGGCCCGGATAGACGTCTTCGAGATCAATCCGCACGTCATCGCCTTGCGCGATTCCTTCCACGTTCCCGCCGACGATTCCCGCTTCAAGGTGCTGCTCGGCGATGGCGCCGACCTGATCCAGCGGCATCGGGACGAATACGACGCCATATTGCTTGACGGCTACGATATCGGCGGCATTCCCGCACAGCTCGCCTCCGAGGCGTTCTACCAGAACTGCTTCGACGCCCTGGCCACAGACGGGCTGATGGTGGGCAACTTCCATGCGCTGGACTTCAATTACCGGCGGTACCTGGGGCGCATCAAGCGGCGCTTTGCGGGATCGGTCATCGAGGTGAGCGATATCTCGTTGGCTCACCGCATCGTGTTCGCCTGCAAGGGCGGTCTGCTCAAGCGCCGCGCGGGCCTGCCCACCCGCAAGCCCGCAGCCATGGGGGCGGACCTGTGGGCGCGCATCGCGCCCGGGCTCTGGCCGCTGCAAGACTGACGAAGGTGCCCTGGAAACGAGGGGGAGTTCCGGAGGCCCCGCCGCGCCGTTACGGCGTGTGCGCGACCACGCGGTTGCGTCCTTGCTGCTTGGCCGCGTAGAGCGCCTCGTCCGCGGCGCGGAACGCCGCGCCCACGTCCGGGCCGGCCGACGGCCATTGCGCCACGCCGGCCGAGAGCGTGATTCCCGCCGTGCCGTGCAAGCGGTGCTCCTCCAGGCTCTTGCGCAGGCGCTCGGCCATGTTGGCGGCTTCCTTCATGCCGGCGGCGGGAAGCAGGATCAGGAATTCCTCTCCGCCATTGCGGCAGAGCACGTCCGACGGGCGCGAGCAATCGCGCATCAGCTGCGCCACGCCGCGTATCACCTCGTCGCCCACCGTGTGGCCGTAGGTGTCGTTGATCTGCTTGAAATGGTCGATATCCAGCGCAACCACCGCAAACGGCGAGCCCGCGGCCTGCATCCGTTCCACCGCGGCTTGCAGGCCGCGCCGGTTATGCAGGCTGGTCAGAGGATCGGTGATGCTGGCCTGGTTCAGCTTGCCGATCTCATCCTGCAGGCTGGTAAAGCTGCGCAGCACGGCCCGCTTCAGGCGCTGGGCCTCGAAGTACCACGCCCGCACGGACTGCACCCGCTGCATCGCTACGGCGACTTCCTGGTGTTCGACATTGGTGGCAAGCTGCGACAGCGGCTGGGAGATCTTGCGCGCGCACCACCAGATGGCCAGGAGGAAGGCGAGGGCGAAAGGCGCCGCGTACCCGATCAATGCCCGGATCAGGTCGTCCAGCGGCTCCAGCGTCGCCTTGGTTGGCCGCTGCGCAACCACGCCCCAGCCGCTCAACGGGACGTCGGCAAATCCCGCCAGCATATCCACGCCCCGCGTATTGACCAGGCGTTGCGCGCCGGACTGGCCCCGCATGACGGCCGCCACCGCCGGGTTGGCCGTGACGTCTTCGCCGATGCGGGCGGTGTCCTCGTGATAGATCAGCCGGCCTTCGTGGTCGACCACATAGAGATAGGAGCCATCCTGGTAATGGTGCTTGCCCAGCAGCATGTGGAGGGCGCCTTCGCTGCGCAGGTAGATGGTGCCGGCGATATAGCCCAGATAGCGGCCGTTGTCTCCGTGAATCGGCTGGGAAACATTGATCAGCAGGTTGCCGGAAAGAGAGACATAAGGCTTGCTGATCATGGGCTTGCGGGCTTTCAGCGCCGCGCGGCTGCCGTCATTGTCGACCCGGGTGCCCACGAAGCCCCGCAGGCTTTGCGAGGCGGCAAGCACCATTCCATCGGCGCGGATAACCGCGACCGAGTTGAAACTGTCGGTCTGTTCCTGCAAGCGCACGGCCTCGGTGGCCAGCAGCTCCGGGACGTCGAAGCGGGCGGCCAGGTGCCGGGCGCTGTATTCCAGCTGCCGCTGGGCCGTCTTGAGAAACGCGCCGGCGCTCTCTGCAAGCTTGGCGGCATAGACGCGATTGGCTTCCAGCGTGTTCGCGATGAGCTGTTCGCGTTGGACGCGATAGCTCGCGTAGAGCGTGTTGGCGGTGGCAACGACCGCGCTGAATATGGTGAGCGCAAGCACGAGCCCGCGCAGGTGGATTCGCATGAAGGGACCGGGTCGGGCAGGGAAGGCAGGGCCAAATTTTAACTTGGGCCGGTATCGGGCTCGTCGAGCAGGCGGGCGGCCGGCGACTGGGCGGCCGCCCCCGCGCGGAAATAGCCCATGACGGTAGCCACGCTGGCGTGCCCGGTCAGCGCCATGGCGTCGCCCAACGGCACATTCCGCCGGCCTGCCTCAGTCACGAAGCCCGACCGCAGGCTGTGCGCCGAGAAATCGCCTTGCAGGCCGGCCAGCCTGCAGCGCTGCTGCACGATGTCGCGCAGCGCCGCCGCGGCCAGCGGTTCGCCCACCACGCCCCCTCGGCGCACGCGGCGAAACAGCGGACCCTCAGAGATGCCGCTGGCGCTGAGCCAGGCATCGAGCGCCAGGGCCGCCATGCCGACGATCGGCTTCTGGTCGTTGGCGCGGTTTGCTCCGGCCTGGTTGGTCTTGGAGTGCGCCAGGGAAAACAGAAAGCCGTCGGCCGTGCGCCGGGTATTCTCGACCGTGGCGCGCGCGACCTCCGAGCGCCGCCGGCCTCCGCTGGCCCACGCAAACAGCAGCAGGGCGCGGTCGCGCACGCCGCGCAGGGAATCGTCGCAGGTCGCCAGCAGGGCCTGCAGCGGTTCACGCGTGAGCGCCACCTTCTTGGCGGGCGCCACGCCGCGCCGGGCGTAGGCGCGGCGCGTCTTGGCCAGAAGCTCCCGCACGCGGGGCGCGCGGCAGGGATTGGGATGGCCGTGCAACTCGTGCGCCTTGGACAGCACGGACAGGCGTTGCAGCAGCGTATTCAGGCTGGGAGGCCCCAGCTTGCCCTTGGCCTTCAGCCGCACCAGCTCTCGGTCCAGCGCCAGAGGCAGCTCCCATTTCAACCCTTGCTCGGTCGAACGCTGGGCGTGGTCGACCACGAACTGCACGACCGCCGCTTCCGGGACGGGCAGGGCGAAGGGGCGCCCGTAGCGCAGCTCGAACCAGGCCGTCCAGTAGCGGATTGCGGCGCGGTAGCTGGCGGCGGTGTTGGCCGAACTGCCTTCCCGCATCAGCCCGCGCACGGCGGCGTCCGCCTGCGCGTCGAGCGCCGAGGGATCCAGCAGGGGCAGTGTTGCTTGAAGGGTAAGAGGCATGGGTTTCCGGAGATTCGGGTAGCGCGGGCCGGAGAATTCCGGATCCAGTCAATAATTATAAATATACATACATCTGCTGTATGATATCTAACAGATATAGAAAATTACTCACGATAAGGTTGCATTATCGCGAGTAATTATCCCGCAGTTGCGAAAAAATCGACGGAGCACGGCCATGGCCACCGGAATTACCGAAACAGACGTCTGGGGCGCCGCCGACGCCTTGCTGCTGGAGGGCGCGCGCCCCACGATCGAGCGTGTGCGCCAGAAGATCGGGCGCGGGTCGCCGAATACCGTCAGCCCCTATCTGGAAACCTGGTTCCGCTCGCTGGGTGCGCGCATCAAAGACCCGGGCGCGTTCGCCGCTGCCCCGTCCGTGCCTGATCCGATCGCGCAGGCCGCAGCCCATTTCTGGGAAACGGCCCTGTCCGAAGCGAGGGCGGAGCAGGCCGGCGCCTATCGCGCGCGCTGGGAAGAATTGGCACAGGAGGGTGAAAGGCTGGCGGCGGGCGCAGAGCAGCTGCAATTGCGCGAGGCCGGGCTGGTGCAGCGCGAAAGGGATCTTCAGGAGGCGCTCAAGGTCGCCACCTCGCAATTGGCCGCCGCCGAGGAACGGCTGCAGGCTGCGGAACTGCAGCTGCGGCAGCGTGACGAACAGCTCGAGCAGCATCAGATGCAGCTTGCCCAAGCCCGCGGCGCCACAGAGGCCTTGCAGGCCGATGCCGAAAGATCGCGCGGCCAGCATGCGCAAGCGCTGGATGCGCTGGAGGCGCGCCACGCGGCCCACGAACGCCGGTGGCTGAATGAACTGGACGGCGAGCGCGGGGCCGTCAAACGCTTGCAGGCCCGCCTGGACGAGGCGCAGGCGGCCAGCCAGCAGCAACTGGCGCAGGCGCGCAAGGCCCTGGCCGAGGAACAGGAACAGCGCCGCCGGGCAGAAGAGGGCGTCCAGGCATTGCGTGCCGATGCCAGCCAGAGCCGCATCCGCCAGGAATCCGAATTGGCCGCAAGCCGAAGCGCGACGAGCGCGGCCCTGGAACGCGAGCGCGCGCTGGAGGCAAGGCTGGCTGCCGCCGAAGCCCAGGCGGCGGATTTCCTCGCGCAGCTGAAATCGAAGGATGGCCAGTTGGCCGAGTTGGCCCGGCATCTGATGGCCTTGACCGCCGGCGCCGCCGCCAAGGGCGCGCAGGGCGCCCAGGCGGCGAACCAGGAAGAGGCCACACCGTGACGGGGCGGGCTTCAATGGCCCGGATATACGCCCTGGAAGGGTTCGTTGTTAGGCTCGCCGAAGCTCGACGAATGGTAATTGGCCGGGTCGGCCCCCATGGAACTGCCGGAGCGCGGCGAACCGGAGTTGTAGGAATTGGGGCTGGAACAGCCAGCGAGCAGGAAGGCCAGCAATATGCCAGCAGTGGTCAGAGTCCTCATCGCGTACCTCCGTAAGATGATGCCTGCCGGGGATCCGGCAAACCTTCTCGCCGGCAAGTTGCATGCCTGCCGCTGGATACGCCCCCGAATTCGCGCGGATCGGAGATGCGAAACTAAGAACGATTCTTGGTATCATTCACGGCGAAATCCGCCTCCGCCCCGCGCATGTCCAACCCTCTCCAAGTCCTTTGTGAAGACCACTATGACTGGCTTTGCCAGTGGTGGCGGCGGCGGCTCGACCAGGGCGACGAAGCGGTGGACCTGGCCCATGACACCATGCTGCGCGTGCTGCGCAAGCCCAACGAGGTGTCCGGGCTGCGGCAGCCCAGGGCCTACCTGACGACAATAGCCAAGGGGCTGCTCAACGATCACTGGCGCCGGCGCTCGCTCGAACGGGCCTGGCTGGAAGCGGTCGCCGCACATCCTCCTGAAGCCGGCGCGTCGCCGGAAAGCCTGCTGGCCGTGCAACAGGCGCTCCAACAGCTGGACCGGCTCCTGGCGGGCCTGGCGCCGCAGGCCAGGACCGTATTCGTGCTATCGCAGCTTGAAGGCCTGTCCTACGCGCAGATCGCCGCCAGGACCGGGCTGAGCGATCGCACGGTGAAGCGCTACATGGCCCAGGGCTTCGAAATCTGCCTGACCTTGCTGGAGCAATGAGCGCCATGGCCGCCCCCGAATCCGTGCCGCTCGATACCGCCGTCATCCGGGAGGCCGCCCGCTGGCTGGTGCGGCTGCACTCCGGCGAAGCAGGCCCCGAGGACCACGCCGCCTTCGAACGCTGGCGCCATACAAGCCCCGAGCGGGAGCTCGCCTGGCAGCGCGCGCAGCTCTTGAGCAAGCAGTTCGGGGCCGTTCCGCCGGCGCTCGGCGTGCCGCTGCTCACGCGCCAGCAGAAGACCAACCGGCGCGCGGTGATACGGACATTGGCCTCGCTGGGCGTGGCGCTGCCCGCCGCGTGGCTGGGGTACCGCCACCTGGCCGGGCCGGGCGGCGAGGATTACCGCACTGCCGTGGGCGAAAGCCGCGATATGGTGCTGGCCGACGGCAGCCACGTGCACCTGAACACCGATACCGGGCTCGACGTGCTCTATTCGGAACACTCCCGGCTGCTGCACTTGCGGGGCGGCGAGATCTACGTCCGCACCGCCGCCGACCGCCAGGGCAGGGCAAGGCCCTTCTTCATCGAAACGCCCCAGGGCCGGATGCGGGCGCTCGGCACCCGCTTCGTGGTCCGGCAGTGGAATGATGGCGAAGCAATGACCTCGCTGTCCGTGCAGGAACACCGGGTCGAAGTCAGCCTGCATGGCGGCGGGGCGGCCCGCATCGTCAATGCGGGCGAATCCCTCAGCTTCACCGCCAGCGCATTCAAGGCCAGCCTGCCGGCCAGCCGGAACGCCCCCGGCTGGACGCGAGGCATCATCGAAGCGAACAATCTGCGCCTGGACGCGTTCCTGGACGAGCTGTCGCGCTACCGTCCGGGCGTGATCCGTTGCGATCCCGCCGTGGCCGGCCTGCGCGTGTCAGGGGTGTTCCGGCTGGACGATACCGACGCCGTGTTGGCCATCGTGGCGGAGACTCTGGGCGTCCGGGTAACGTCGCGCACCCGCTATTGGGTCACCGTGGGCGCGCGGGCCTCCTGACCCGGGCAGCGACGCAGCCCATTTGTATCATTTGCTTGCAATTAAATCAGGGTTTGCATGTCCCTTTCGCCGGGCCTTGTCCGGCATGCCACCCATCGACGATGTGAAAGGGATGTGTAACGTGGGACCGCGATACCGACTACAACCCCGTGCCGAGGCTGCCGCCTCGCGCCGGGCGCCTCAAGAGGCATTGCGCCTGGCCGCCATGGCCCTGGCGCTGACCGCCGTTTTCGCCGCCGCTCCGCCGGCCCGGGCGCAGACAGCCGAGCAGGCCGCCGCGGTACGCAGCTATCACATCCCGGCGGGCCCGCTGGACCAGGCGGTGGCCGCGTTCGCCAAGGCCGGCGGCATTACCGTGTCGTTCCGTCCGGAGGATGCCGCCGGCCGGACCACCCAGGGGCTGCAAGGCAGCTACGGGATACGCGCGGGGCTGGACCAGTTGTTGAGCGGCACCGGCCTGACGGCGGTGGCCCAGCCAGGGCAGGGCTATGTGCTGCGCGGCGCGGCCGCGACAGCCGCCCCCGCCGCTGCCGCGGCTCCCCCGGCGGGGTCGGGCACCCTGGAGGCGATCCAGGTCAGCGGCGATTGGCTGGGCACGGGCCTGGCGAACAGCGTCCAGACGTTCGGAGGCGCGCGCACGCTGCTGCAGCGCAAGGACATCGCGGATAGCGGCGCAACCAGCGTCGCCGACGCATTGCGCCGGGTTCCGGGCGTGCAGATCAGCGGCAGCACCAGCGCCACCGGCAGCTCGGTCGGGCTGCACGTGGGGATCCGCGGCCTGAATCCGCGCAACTCGTTCCGCACGACGATGCTGCTCGACGGCATTCCGATGGCCATGGCTCCCTACGGCCAGCCCAACCTGGTGATGTCGCCGACCAGCCTGGGGAACATCGAATCGATCGACGTGGTGCGCGGCGGCGGGGCCGTGCGCTATGGCCCGCAGAACGTGGGCGGCGTGATCAATTTCAATACCCGTCCGATCCCGAACCGTGGAGGGCTGACCGCGGACGCCTCGGCGCGCTACAACGTCTTCAGCCATGGCGGCGCCAACACGCAATACACCGGCTTCCTGGGCACCCGGTTCGACAACGGCCTGGGCGTGGCCCTGATGTACTCGGGCATGGACGGCGAGCAATGGCGCGACGGCAGCCACGACCGCTATAACGACGTCGCGCTGAAATGGCGCTACGAGCTCACTCCTTCATCCGAAATCTATGGCAAGTTCGCCCATTACGACGTCAAGTCCATGACGCCGGGCGGGCTGACCGTGGCTCAGTACCGCGACGACCCTTTCCAGAACACCCATCCCACCGACTACTGGAAAGGACAGCGCGACCAGGTCGATATCGGCTATCTGAACTCGATCTCGGATACGCAGGAGTTCGAGGTGCGCGCCTACCACTACGACAGTTCCCGCAAGAGTTCTCTCATCAACGCCGCGGCCGGGCGCAACGACTACCAGCCCCGCAACAATCAGGTGCTGGGCATCGAGCCGCGCTACACCCAGCGCATCGAGTGGGGGCCGACTACCCACGACGTGACCGTAGGCTACCGCTATATCCACGAGACCGGACAGGACAAGCGCTACTCGGAGTCGCTGCTGACGGGGCTGCGGACGGGCGCCGCGCAGACCTTCGACAATGAAACGCAGGCCCACTCCGTCTATCTGGACGACCGCATCGCCTACGGCAACTGGCGCGTGACGCCAGGCGTCCGCTACGAGCGCATACGCAGCGACCGGCAACCCAACGGCACCGCGAACGACTCCGCCTTCCATGTGCGCAACAGCCGCGGCCTGCCGTCGCTGAACATCGCCTATCTCGTCAGCGACGCGCTGACGCTCTATACCAACTACAGCACCTCGTTCGGCGCCGTGCAGTACACGCAGTTGAATTCGATGTCGGCGTCCAACCCGCTGGATCCGGAAGTGGCCAAGACCCTGGAGGCCGGCATGCGCTACTCGGGCGAGCAGATGCATACCGAATTCACGGTCTTCAATCTGAAGTTCGACAACCAGATCCTGTCCATCCCGGGCACCAACCCCGCGGTCTTCCGGAACCTGGGCGCGACCACCCACAATGGCGTGGAATTTGCGATCGACTACGACTTCGACAAGTCCGGCCCGCTAGCCGGCCTGAACCTCTACGCCAATTACACCTACGTGCGCGCCATCCAGAAATCCGGCGAGTTCGAAGGCAACGACGTGCCGTTCTACTCGCGCCAGACCGGCACGCTGGGCGGCCGCTATACGACGCGCAACTGGGCATTCAATCTGTACACCACGGCCCAGAGCGGACAGTATTCGGACACGGCCAACACCGAGAGCGAGCCTGCCGATGCCAGCAATGGCCGCATACCGGGCTTCAGCGTATGGAATGCGCAGCTCAGCTACAAGCTGCCGCAATGGAAAGGCAGCGAACTGGCGCTGGGCGTCAACAATCTTTTCGACCGCCGCTACTACACGCGCAACGTCGACACGAACGGCGGGCGGATGGTCGGCGCGCCGCGCATGGTCTACGTCCAGGCCCGCCTCGCATACTGATCGAACAGCATGCCGCGCCGCCTGTGGTTGTTCTTCCACCGCTGGGTCGCCTTGGGGCTGGGCGGGATCCTGATCCTGTCCGGCCTCAGCGGCGCGCTGCTGGTGGCCGCGCGGCCCATCGACCAGTGGCTGCATCCCGCCTATTTTGTGGCCCGCCACGCGCCGGCGCCGGACGCGGCGCCGCTGGAAGCGCTGCGCAATCGCCTTGCGGCGGAGTTCGGGCCCGACGCCGCCTTCACTTTCCGGCCGCCACGCGAGATGGGCGAGACCCTGCAGGTGCTGGTGCGCGGCGCCTGGCGTGGAACCCTGTTCCTGGATCCCGCCACGGGCGGGGAGCAGGGCCGGCGCCGCGACGGAGAAGGCCTCGTCGCCACGGTCTTCAGCCTGCACAGCTCCCTGATGCTCGACAAGACCGGCCGAGCGGCGCTGGCCTGGGCGGCGCTGGCCTATGCCGTCTTGCTGGTTTCGGGCCTGGCGGTCTGGTGGCCCCGCAGATGGCCGCCTTCGCTGCGCATGGCGTTCGACAAAGGCACGCTGCGCGCGCTGTTCGACGTCCACCGCAATGGCGGCGCCATCCTCGCGCTGGTTTTGGCCGTCAGCATCGCGACCGGCGCCTACCTCGCATGGCGGCCGATAGGCGGCTGGATCAGCGCGGCCCTGGGCCAGGAGCGCGCCGTTGCGCCGGCGCTGCCGCCCGGCGCGGGGCCGATAAGGCCGCTGGACGAGCTGGCGGCCGCCGCGCTGGCGGTGGAGCCCGGCGCCACGATAGGCTACTTTCTCTACACCCCGCGCGCCGACCGTCCGATGGCGGTGCGCCTGCGCGTGCCGGACGATCCGCATCCCAATGGCCGCTCCACCGTGTGGCTGGATCCGCGCAGCGCAGCCGTGCTTGCCTGGCATCGCTGGAACGAACTGGATCCCGGCGCCAAAGTGAACTCCATCCTGTATCCACTGCATACGGGCGAACTGGGCGGAGTCCTTGGGCAGGCCGCCGTCGCGCTGCTGGGCGTGGCGCTCGGCGCGCTGGGCATCAGCGGCATATGGCTGTGGTGGAAGCGGCGGGCCACGCGCAAGCCCCGCTTTCCCTAGGCGGCCGATTTTCGGATAAATTCGCAGGAACGCATCGGCGCGTATCACCCGGGCGGGCGCCCGCTGGTCGCCAAGCGCCATCATCCAGGGCCGCGGGCCTTGTCAGGAGCAGCGGGTGAATCCACGTCAATCGGTCGACATTGCCCGCATCCTGCTTGTCATCGTCATACTTTCCGCGCTGATGGTGGGCAGTCTTTACGTCCTGCGGCCATTCCTGCCGGGCCTGATCTGGGCGACCACCATTGTCGTCGCCACCTGGCCCGTGCTGTTGGCGATACAACGACGCTGCGGCGGACGCCGCTGGATCGCCACCGTCGTCATGCTGTTCCTCCTGCTGTTCGTTATCGTGCTGCCCCTGTACCAGGCCATCTCCACGCTGGCGCTGCACGGCGGCGCCATCATGGCGGCCATCAAGAGCCTGCCCGACTACGCGCTGCTGGCTCCTCCTTCCTGGATCCGCAACATCCCCCTGGCCGGGCCCAGGGTTGCCGATGAATGGCAGGCCCTGTCGGACGCCGGCGCCGGGGGGCTGCTGGCCAAGCTCGAACCCTACATCACCACCGCCGCGCGCTGGCTGCTCGGCCACGCCGCCATCGTCGGCGTGTTCGTCATGCACATGCTGATCACCGTCGTGATCGCCGGTATCCTCTACAGCAAGGGAGACGTGGCGGCCGACTTCGTGCTGCGCTTCTTCAACCGCCTGTCGGGGCAGCGCGGCATGTCCGCGGTCAAGCTGGCCGGGTTGGCGATCCGGGCGGTGGCGCTGGGCATCGTGGTCACGGCGGTCGTGCAGTCGGCCCTGGGCGGCATCGGCCTGTGGATTGCCGGCGTGCCGGCGGCAGGCATCCTGACCGCGCTCATGGTCATGCTGTGCCTGGCGCAACTGGGCCCGTTCCTGCCCATGCTGGGCGGAGTCGCCTGGCTGTTCCAGAACGAAATGAAGTTCGCCGCCGCGGTGCTGCTGGTCTGGGCGGTGGTGGTCGCCACGCTGGACAATCTCCTGCGGCCCATGCTGATCAAGCGGGGCGTGAACCTGTCGCTGCTGCTGATCCTGGCGGGGGTGCTGGGCGGCATGTTCGCTTTCGGGATCGTGGGGCTATTTATCGGCCCCGTGATCCTGGCCGTGACGCAGACGCTGCTGAAGGCCTGGATCGACGAGGCGCCTGCGCCTGCGTCCATTCCGCTGGAACCCCAGGCGGGAACGCCGGGCCAGGCGCCAGCCTCTCAGGCGGCGGGCGGCGCCGGATCGCCTCCCGCGGCCTGAGGGGCTGGCGCGCCCATGGCGCCGGGTGTCGTAACATCTGCTTTTTTGGCACGGCCACCCGGCAATACCTCATGACGATGCTCCCATTCCCGCCCGCCCGCGGTACTTTCCCCGGCCCGCGACGTTCTGCGGCGCCCACGCGCAAAGCGGTGCGGCAATGAGCGACAGCGTGCGCCTGGCCAAGCGCGTGGCCGCGGAACAGTCCTGCTCCCGGGGCGACGCCGAACGATATATAGAAGGCGGCTGGGTCGCCGTGGACGGGGAAAGGGTCGAAGAGCCCGGCTACCGGGTGGCCCCAGGCCAGGCCGTGAGCCTGCTGCCGGGCGCGCGCCTGGAAGTGGCTCGTCCGGTCACCATTCTGCTGCACAAGCCGGCCGGCCTGTATGCCAGCGACGAAGCCGGTTCCGCCCGCGACCTGATCCTGCCCGAAAACCTGATGCCGGGCGACCGCTCCGGCCTGCGCTATCTGAAACGCATGTTCAATGGCCTGCGGCTGGTGACGCCCCTGGAGCGCGCGGCCAGCGGGCTGCTCGTGTATACGCAGGAGTATCCCGTGGCGCGCAAGCTGCTGGAGGAAAGCCGCCATGTCGAACAGGAATACGTGGCTCATGTGTCGGGCCAATTGAAGGAAGGGGACCTGGCGCGCCTGCAGCGCGGTCTGGCTTACGAAGGCCGCGCCGCCACGCCCATGAAAATCAGCTGGCAGAACGAAACCCATCTCCGCTTCGCCTTGAAGACGCCGGATCCGGGATTCATCGAGTACGTGTGCGATAGCGCCGGCCTGCGCTTGCAGGCGCTGCGGCGCATCCGCATCGGGCGCCTGCCGATGGCGGGCCTGGCAGCGGGGCAATGGCGTTATCGCCTTGCCTATGAACGGTTCTGAGGAACAGGAATGACAATGACGGAATCGCTCGCCGGCCAGGACCAGCGCCTTGCCGAAGGACGCAGGAACTTCCTGATCAACGCCGGCCTGCTGGGCCTGTCCGCCGCCGTGTTGGGCGGCTGCGCGAGCCCCGCCGCCGTAGCCCCACGCAAAGCGCCGGGGCCTGTCCGGCCCGCGCCCCCGGCTTCCCACGCAGGAGCGGCGGCGTCGGCCGTGCCGGCGCTCAGGCCGGGCGCCCGGGTCGCCATCGTGGCCCCCGCGTCCGCCGCGCCGGACGCCAGCGATCTTGCCGCGCAATGGCTGGAAGCGCGAGGATACGCCGCGCAGGTCATGCCTGCCTCACGCACCCGCCTGGACGCCCCGTACGACTACCTGGCGGGCACCGATGCCGAGCGGCTCGCCGACCTGCATGCGGCATTCGCCGCGCCGGACATCGGCGCCGTGTGGTGCCTGCAGGGCGGTTTCGGATCATGGCGCCTGCTGGACAGGCTGGACTTCGGCCTGCTGCGCCGGAACCCCAAGCCCTTCATCGGCTACAGCGACATCACGGCGCTGCATCTGGCCGTGCAGCGGCACGCGGGCTTCGTTACCTTCCACGGCCCGATGCTGGCCCAGGACATGCTTGCCGGTAAACGCCAGCCCACGGAATCCCATCTGCTGGCCATGATCGGCGGGCAGGTGGGGCAGGGGGCGTGGATCGAGCCGCCGTTGGACGCCACCGCGACGGAACTCATCCCGGGCACGGCCACCGGACGGCTGGTCGGGGGCAACCTCGCGCTGATCGCCGCGCTGATCGGCTCCCCCAACGAGATCGACACCCGCGACTCGATCCTGTTCATCGAAGATGTCAACGAAGCGCTGCCCAGGGTGGATCGCCTGCTGAGCCAACTGGCCGCCGCCGGCAAGTTCGACGGCGTCAAGGGCGTGCTGGTCGGCAATTTCACGCGCATCCTGGGCGTATCGATGGACGACGCACAGGCCCAGGGCATGCTGTACCCGCTGGTCCTCGATCAATTCCGCGCCCGCGGTATTCCTGTGCTGGGCGGCTGGCCCAGCGGCCACGGCGACCCGAACCTGACCCTGCCGCTGGGCGCGCGCGTGACTCTGGATACAGGACGAGGCGGCTTGCGGCTCGAACAGGCGGTAACGATTTAACTCATGAAATGAATCATTAATAGAGCATTAGAATTATTAATGACTCATTAATGGATCATCTTATGAAAATTTCATGACTCATTTATAGTGCATTGTATGATGCAAAGCGCTATTATTGAGCCATGAAGAAAAAAATCGAACCCAGTTTCGACGCCGCCGAAGCGCTGGCGCGGATCGGCGCCAACATCCGCACCGCCCGGCTGCGCCGCGCCGAAACGGAATCCACGCTTGCCAATCGCATGGGCGTGTCCCGGGCGACCATCGCCCGCCTGGAGCGCGGCGATGGCGGCGTGTCGCTGGCGCTCGCCGTGGAAGCCTTGCTCCAATACGGCTACGCGGACCAGGTTTTCGCGCTGGGAGACCCGGAGCAGGACGGCGTGGGCAAGCGGCTCGACGCCGTGCGCAGGCCCAGCCGGGGCAGCGCGGGCGCGCTGCACTCGCACCGCGCCGATCCCTCCCAGCTATAGCGGCCGGCTCCGGACATGGCGCGAACCAAGACGCACAAATCGGTCGAAAGCGAGCTTTTCGTCTACGTCGACATCCGTGGCGAGGCCGTGCTGGCGGGCATCCTGACGCTGGACGACTCCGACGAGAACCACTTTTTCGCCGAATTCACCTACGTGCAGTCATACGTGGACGACCCGCGCGCATTCGCGCTCGATCCGCTGAACCTGCCGCTGGCCGACTCCAGGACGACATTCCGCACCGAGAGCCGCTACGAGAGGCTGGGAGCTATCTTCGACGCCGCCCCGGACGCGTGGGGGCGTAACGTCATGCGCGTGGACAACGCCGGGGCGCGCGTGACCGAAGACGAAGTCCTGCTCAAGGGCAGGGGCATGGGCGTAGGCGCGTTGTTCTTCAGCGCGCGGCTGCTCACCCCCAATATGCGCAAGACTTATCGCCTGCCCGAAGTCAGCCAGCTGGAATCGCTTGCCAGCCTCCTGACCGACATCGACCAGGGCGTCAAGCCCAAGGGGCTGTACCGCGACATCCTGGGCAGCTCCTGGGATATAGGCGGCGCGCGCCCCAAGACCATCGTGCGCGACGACCAGGGCGAAATGTGGATCGCCAAGTTTCCGCGCAAGGGCGATTCGTACGACCGGCAACGCGTCGAGTACGCCAACCTGCAGATGGCCAAGGCCATAGGCCTGACCGTGCCGGATATCCGCCTGGCCGAAACGCACCTGGGGGCGGTCCTGCTGACGCATCGCTTCGACCGCCAGTTGCTGCCCGCCGGGAAGGGCGCCGCCCCGATCATTGCGCGCCGCCATTTCCTGAGCGGCGCTTCGCTCATCAGCCCCTCCGTGCAGATCGGCAAGCGCGAGCTGGACGGGCCGCGCGGCAAGGCCACGTATTCCTACGCCAGGCTGGCCGACGTCGCGCGCCGCGTGTCGTCCAACCCGGTGCAGGACCTGAAGGAACTGTATGCGCGCATGGTCCTGAACGTGGCCGTCCACAACACCGACGATCACCTGAAGAACGTGGGCTTCCTGAAGGACGAGGCCGCTCACAGCTACCGCCTGTCGCCCTTGTTCGACGTGGTGACGCAGGAAGGGTCGGCCAAGCACTACCTGCATATCGGCGAGGCTGGCCGGGAAAGCTCGTTCCGGAACTGCCTGAGCGAATACCGGCGCTTCGGCCTGCGGTCGGAAGCGGCCGCCCGGGAAATACTCGAGCACGTGCTCGGCGTGGTGAGGGAGCGCCAGCGGTTCTACGACATGGCAGGCATGAGCGCGGAAGAGGTCGTCCAGGTGGAAGCCTCGCTGATGGCCTGGCGCCACGGCGGCCTGCCCGCAAGCCCCCCGCGCTAGCGCGGCAGGCCGGCGCCGCTCATGCGTGCGCGGCCGGCAAACCGCAATCGGGTCCACGCGCCTGCATCCGGGCATGGAAATCCTGGCTCAGCACGGCCAGCGTGACTTCGCCGAAGCGCTCCAGCAATAGCGCTTCCGCCTGGTCGAAGGCGTCGGTCAAGGCGGCATTGACAGCGGCCTCGACCAGGCAGCCGGGCGATTCGCTGCGGTTGCCCATGGCGAAAATGCCCGGCGAGCCCAGGGCCTCGTAGATGTCGCGCAAGGTGACGGCGGCGAAGTCGCAGGAAATCGTCCATCCGCCGCCATGGCCTTTCTCCGAACGCACCAGGCCCTGCGCGCGCAACCCGGCCATGATGCGCCGGATCACCACCGGGTTGGTCTGCATCACCTTGCCCAACGCTTCCGAAGTCATGGGGCCAGGGGCCTCGGCCATGTGGAGCAGTACGTGGAGCACGCCGGAAAGTTTGCTGTCTCGTCTCATGCAACGGATGCTATTGCATGAGCTCCCGGCGGCGCAAGCCTGCTAGGCGCGCCTGGCCGACCATTTCCCCTGGCCGGCGGCCTTGCCGCTCATGGTCTTGCCGTTCACCAGCCCGGTATAGCGCACGCCATTGACCGTGAATGCGATCTCCGCGCCATTCAGGCGCGCATCGGAAATCGGGACCGAACCCAGCTTGCCCGACAGCTTCTGGTAGTGCTGGTCCAACTGCAGCGTCTGTCCGTCCACGTCCCATTTGCCCTGCACCTTCGCAGGCACGATCCACAGCAGGGCGGTGCAATAGGTGCTGCAATCCTGCGTCACGGTTTCTTCGGCATCCGGCTCCCAATCGCCCATGCGGAAGGTGTTCGACACCACACGCGTGCCTGGCGCCAGCTCCAGGAGCCTGGGGCGCAGTTTTTCGTTGATCGTGGACAGCAGGAACATGGTGATGACGTCCGCCTTCGAGAGGTCGGTGGCGAACAGGTCCGCCGCCACGAACGTGGCGCGGTCGCCCACGCCGGCGCGCTCCGCGTTGCGGCGCGACAGCTCGACCAGGTCGGGGTTGTACTCGATGCCCTGCGCCGTCAGGCCGCGCTGCGCGGCGGTGATGACGGTGCGGCCGTCGCCCGAGCCCAGATCCATCAGCCGGTCCTTGGGAGTGACCTTGGCCATGTCGAGCATCTTGTCCACCAGCGTCTGCGGCGTGGGCACCCAGATGACGTCCTTGCCGTCCTGGCCCACATTGGGCACGTATTCCTGCTGTCCGGCCGGCTGCGCCGCAGCGGGCGCGGCCTGGGCGCCGGCTTCGAAGGCGCACGCCAGCGCCAGGGCCATCGCCGAGGCCAGCGCCGCCAGGCGCAGCCGCCGTGGAGCGGGCCGGGCGCCGGGCAATTGGGACTGAATCGCGATCTGCATGATGAAGGCTCCTTGCGTGGAGGAAAGGCCGGCGGGGAACGCCGCGGCTAGGGGCCCGCGGGCTCCGGCTTGAGCAGGCGCAGCATGGGCAGGCCCGCCGCCAGGACGGCCAACCCGATCAGGGCGCCGGCCCCTGCATAGACGGAGCTCGAATACACCAGGCCGGCGCATGCCAGCGCCAACAATGCGGGAGGAAGAGGGTAGAGCGGCACCCGGAACGGCCGAGGGCGCTCGGGATCGATGCGCCGCAGACGCCAGACGGACATCGCGACCAGCGCCATGAAGATCCAGAATACCGGGGCGGTATACGCCACCATGGTCTGCACGCTGTTCTGGCTGAAGGCGCCCAGCGCGACCAGGGCCAGGGTGATCGCGCCCTGGACCAGCAGCGCGGCGGCCGGCGTGTCATTGCGGTCGCTCCAGGCCGCCAGCGCCCGCAGTCGGGGCACGTCCCGGCCCAGCGCGCAGTACAGGCGGGCGCCGGTGATGATCGTGCCGTTGATGGTGCTGAGCGCCGTGGCGCAGATCGTCAGGCTGAGGAGGGCAGCCGCGTAGGGGCCCGCAGCCAGCTGCATGACGTCGGCGCCCAGCGCCGGCGTGTCCCGCAGGCCCTGCAGGCCGAAGATCTCGAGCAGGGCCAGATTGATCAATACATAGGCGCCCGTCACGATCGCCGTGCCGATCAGCAGCACCCGGCTCATGTTGCGGCCGGGCTCCCGCAACTCGCCGCTCAGGTAGGCGGCCTCGTTCCAGCCGCCATAGGTCAGCAACACGAAAACCATGCCCATCCCCATGAGCCCGGCCGGACTGCCCGCCAGCGGCGTGGCCGCGTCGCTACGCAGTGGATTGTCTCCCGTGGCCGACAGGCTGGCGGCGAGCACGGCCGCGAGGGCCGCCAGCGTCAGCATGGTGAACGTCCATTGCAGGCGCTTCGAATAGCGGGTGCCCGCGACGTTCAGGGCCGTCAGCGCCACCACGGACATCGCGGCGTGCAGCGCGGGGCCGTGGGGCCCCAGGGGGGCGAGGCGCTGGGCATAATCGCCGTAGATATAGGCGACCACCGCGATGGCGCCCGTCTGGATCACGGTGCAGCGCGCCCAGGCGAACAGCAAGCCCACGCGCTGACCCCAGGCGCGCGTCAAGTACAGGTATTCGCCGCCCGCTCCAGGGTACGCCGAGCCCAGCTCTCCGTAGCAAAGCGCGCCGATCAGCATCACGAAACCGCCCGCGCACCACAGGGCGATATAGCCCGCCTCGGAGCCGACATGCTGCGCCACCAATGGGGGAAAACCGAAAATGCCGATGCCGATCACCACGCCGACCAGCACCATTGTTGCGTCCATCACCGACAGGCCGGCCGGCGCGCGCGTTACCCCCGCATCCGATACGCCGCTCATGGTGGATGGCCCCAAGCGCGCCGGGCCGCGTGCCGGCCATGAAGCGCCGCCCGCCTGCCGCGCGTCCGTTGCGTTGGAAGCAAACGGATGGAAGTCATGGGCGAACGCCTGGGCAACAACGGTGTCATCGGGACTCTCGCGTGGACGGCGGGGGCGGAGACAGATGCGGCTCGGGGCCGGATCTGACATTCTCCTGAATACTAAGCGACCGATGCGGGCCTGGAAAAGTTTCTGCGGGTTTACCCGAAAAAAATGCAGGAAGCCTCTGGCCCTATCGAAGCTTCCTGCTTGAAACAGCATTAATAATTAAATATAACTGATTGATTTATATGTTTTTATTTACCGTACTTAAAGAAAATTATTTAAAGTAAATTCTCAGCATAGGGCGAGCGGGGCGGAACTATTGCAGGTTCCTGTCCACGCATGCCTTCCAATCCGAGGGCAGGAGGATATCGCGCGCAGCGGCGCAAGCCGGCTTGCACAGATAGATGGTGCAGGCCACATAGCTGATGCTCGACAGCGCAAGCGTGATCATGGGCCGCGCCAGCGACGGCGGGACCTCGCGGAGGAACCGCAAGGCGAAGTCGGACAGCTCCGCGAGCCCCTTGCCAAGCGAGTCGCGCAGCAGGCGCAAGGTTACGCCGTACAGCCAGGATGAGAATTGCGCGGGGCCCAGCGTGCGGCAGGCTTCCATCTGCTGTCCGAAAGCCTGCGCCAGGCCGGGGTCGGTGCGTTGCACATACGCCGCCACCAGGCCCGACAGTCCACTGGCGTGCTGGCACACCAGATCGCGCAAGGGCAGCTCGGCCTCCGCTGGCGGCGTTGCGGACCGGCCGGTCGGGGCGGCACAATGGTTCGTCGGCGTCAACATTTCCCGTCGGATCGCAAATCTTCATCACTAGACTTCATGGACGAGGATTAGATATTGCGGACGGGTCCTTGTGAATCACTGAAACTGGGTATTCGCCTGCCGGGCCGGCGCCGGGCGCGGGAGTAGGGAGCCCACCTCAACTCAGGAGCATCGACATGAAGCTATGCCTACACACGGGCCTGACCGCGCTGGCGCTGGCCGGGCTGGCGGGCGCGCCGACCGCAGCCATGGCGCATCACGGCTGGTCTTGGGCTGAATCCGAACAGATGACCTTGCAAGGCACCGTGCAACAGGTGCAGATCGCGCCGCCGCACCCCTGGCTGGACGTTCGCACGGATGACGGGACCTGGCGTGTCGAGCTTGGCAATCCCACGCAGACGAAGGAAGCGGGATTCGTCGAGGGCTCGGCCAAGCCCGGCGATACCGTGACCGCCATCGGCAACCGGGACCGGGATTCGGCCAACAAGCGCATGAAAGCCGTGCAGATCAAGGTGGGCGGCAAGACCTACGACATCTATCCCAGCCGCATCCGGAAGCCCTGAGCCGCGAAGATGCCCGACCTGCTGCGGTCCGCCCTGGAGCAGCTTGAGACCCTGCCGCCCGCGATCTGGCTGCGGCGGTCCGGCACGCTGTACCTGCTGGTGAACGCCGCGCACATCGGATCGATCGGGCTGCTCATCGGCTCCATCGTGCCGTTGGACCTGCGCCTGCTGGGCCTGCTCAAGCCCGGCCCGTTGGCAGTGCTTGCGCCCGTGCTGGCGCGCACAGCCGCCGCAGGGCTGGGCTTGGCCGTGTTGACGGGGGCGGTGCTGTTCAGCGTCCAGCCGATGGAGTACCTGGGGAACCGCGCGTTTCTGGTCAAGATGGGCCTGTTGGCCGCCGCGGCGCTGAATGCCTGGGCCGTGCGCCGCGGCCAGGCCTGGGCGCGGGTCCTGGACCAGGGCAAGGCCGGCGCCGCCTTGCGCGCGCAGGCGGGAGCCTCGCTTCTGCTGTGGCTGGGCTGCCTGGTGGCGGGGCGCTGGATCGGGTTCCTTTGAAGCGTGCCCGGGAGCGCCCCGGCCCCGAGGAGCCTTAGGCCTTGGCCTCAGCGAGCGCGCGCTGCACCGCAGGACGCTCGCCCATGCGCGCCATGTAGGCGGTGAGCTTCGGAAATTGCGCCATGTCCACGCCGTCCCCCTCGAGCCAGCTGCCTATGGTGTACATATAGCCATCGACCACGCTATAGCGATCGCCCGCCACCCACGGGCCGGCGATCTGCGATTCCAGGTAGGCGGCGCAAGCCGTCATGGCCTGCGGCACCTTGGCGCGCATGGCCTCGTGCGCGGCGGGGTCGTCCGCCCAGCGCGCTCCGCGCCGCTTGTGCGCGTGGGCCACGTGGGCGGTGGAAGCCAGATAGCTCGCCAGTTCCTGCATGCGCGCGAACGCGAAGGGATCGTCCTGGGGCGCCAGGCCGGCTTTGGGAAAGCTCTGCGCCACGAAGGCCAGAAGCGCCGGCGTCTCCGTCAGCACGCCGTGTTCAGTCTTCAGCGCGGGCACGCGGCCCTTGGGATTGATGCGCAGGTACTCGGCGCTTTGCTGCTGCCCGGCGCTGAAGTCCAGCTTGACGAGATCGAAATCGGCGCCCGCTTCATGCAGCGCGATATGCGTGGCTAGCGCGCAGGTACCAGGGGCGGAGTAAAAGGTCCAACGAGACATCGGCATCCTCTTTCGGCATAAGGTGGAACTGGCATTATCTCCCCAGGCCGCCTGGATGCCCAGCCATCCGAGTCTCCACAGTGGTCCACGGCGATGGTCATGCCGGGCTCGAGCCGAACGCAACGATCGATCGAAGCGGTCCGCGGCGCCTTCAGGCGCGGACCGGCTCCACGGGGATCTGCCGCCGCCATTGCGCGGGACCGGAGACATGGAGATTGCCGCCGCCGGCGTCCACGGCCACCGTCACGGGCATGTCGGCCACCTCGAACTCGTGGATCGCCTCCATGCCCAGGTCCTCGAAGGCAAGGACGCGGGCGCGGCGGATCGCGCGGGACACGAGATAGGCCGCGCCGCCCACCGCGATCAGATAGGCCGCCCGGCGGCGCTGGATCGCAGCCACGGCCTGCGGGCCGCGTTCGGCCTTGCCTATCATGACCAACAGACCGGCGCGCTCCAGCATCATGTCCGTATAGCCGTCCATCCGGGTCGCGGTCGTGGGGCCGGCGGGGCCCACGGCTTCGTCCCGCACAGCATCCACCGGCCCCACGTAATAGAGCGCGCGGCCCTGGAACGCGACCGGCAGCGGTTCGCCCCGCGCCAGCATTTCCCGGATGCGCTGATGGGCGGCGTCGCGCCCGGTCAGCATGCGCCCGTTCAGCAAGAGCCTCTCACCCGCGCGCCAGGAGGCGACCTCCTCGGAAGTGAGGCTGTCCAGATCGACTCGCCGCCCGGCGTCCATTCCACTCATCGGGCCCATGTCCGGCCACAGGTCGAGAGATGGTGGGTCCAGATGCGCCGGGCCGGAGCCGTCGAGCACGAAGCTCGCATGGCGGGTGGCTGCGCAATTGGGGATGAGCGCGACCGGCTTGGCGGCGGCGTGAGTGGGATAGGTTTTGATCTTCACGTCCAGCACAGTGGTGAGGCCGCCCAGCCCCTGCGCGCCGATGCCCAATGCGTTGACGCGGTCATGCAGTTCGAGCCGCAGCGCATCCTCGGGCTCCAGGGTTTCGCCGCGCCGCGCCCGGGCTTGCAGTTCGTGCATGTCCAGGGGCTGCATCAGGCTTTCCTTGGCCAGCAGCACCGCTTTCTCGGCCGTGCCTCCCACGCCTATGCCCAGCATGCCGGGCGGGCACCAGCCGGCCCCCATTGCAGGAACCTGCTTCAGCACCCAATCCACCACGCTGTCCGCCGGATTCAGAATGGCGAGCCTCGCCTTGTTCTCGGAGCCACCGCCCTTGGCCGCCACCGTGACCTTCACGCTGGTGCCCGGCACGATCCGCGTGCTGATCACGGCCGGAGTGTTGTCGCCGGTATTGCGGCGGCCGAACAGCGGATCCGACACTACGGAAGCCCGCAGCGGATTGTCCGGATCCAGGTAGGCGCGGCGGACGCCGGCATTGACTGCATCCTCCAGGCTGCCGGTAAAGCCCGTCCAGCGCACCTCCATCCCGACCTCCAGGAACACGTTCACGATGCCCGTGTCCTGGCAGATGGGCCGCCGGCCGGTGGCGGCCATGCGCGAACTGAGCAGGATCTGCGCCATGGCGTCGCGCGCGGGCCCGCTGGCCTCCCGCTCGTAGGCGCGGGCCAGGTGCGAGAGGTAATCGGCAGGGTGGTAGCAGCTGATGTACTGGAGCGCGCTGGCGACGGACTCGATCAGGTCGTTCTGGCGGATGCGGGTGCTCATGGCGTGCGCGGGCAAAGAGTAAAGGAAAGAGCGGGCGTCATTCCGCGTGCAGGGTCGTGCCGGGCCGATCCCTGACCAGCGTTACCGCCACGAAGGACACTGCGGCCATGACGATGACATAGACGCCTACCAGCCAGGATTGGCCCGTGGCCGAGATAATGGACTGCGCGATCATGGCCGCGAAGGCGCCCCCCAGGATCGAACCCAGCGCATAGCCGGCGGATACGCCCGAATAGCGCACGTCGGCCGGGAACATCTCGGCGTAGAGCGCCGCCTGGGGGCCATAGGTCAGGCCCAGCGGCACCGACAGCACGACCAGCGCGAACGCGAACTTGGCGACGTCGCCCGATTCAATGAAGCCCCACATCGGAATGGCCCACAGCGCCAGCAGCACATAGCCCAGCTGGAAAGTGCGCACGCGGCCGATGCGGTCTCCCAGCCAGCCCCCCAGCAGCGTGGTGCCCAGCCAGCAGGCCGCCGCCACGGTGCAGATCATCAACACCTGCTGGGCCGGCATGTGCAGCGCGCGGCTGCCATAGCTGATGAAGAATCCGACCAGCAGGTAACCTGCCGTGCTGTTGCCCACGAAGATCAGCGTCGTCAGCACGATCTGCCGCGGATGCTTGCGCAGCAGCGCGCCCAGCGGCGCCGAGGAATGGCTGCGCCGCGACTGCATCTCCAGGAAGACCGGCGACTCTTCCACCGCGCGGCGGATGAAAACGCCCACGACGATGAGCGCGATGGACAGCAGGAAGGAAATGCGCCACCCCCATGCCATGAAGGCCTCCGCGCCGACCAGGGCCGTGATGCACCACAGCGCGCCCGTCGCGACGATCATGCCCAGCGGCACGCCGATCTGGGGGAAGGCGCCGAACAGCGAGCGCCGGTCGACGGGTGCGTGCTCGACCGCCATGAGCGCCGCGCCGCCCCATTCGCCTCCGGCGGAGAACCCCTGCAGCACGCGCAGCGTCACCAGGATCACGGGCGCCCACAGTCCGATCTGCGCATAGGTCGGCAGCACGCCGATCAGGGCCGTCGACACGCCCATCAGAATCAGCGTGGCGGCCAGCACCCGCTTGCGCCCGTACCGGTCGCCCAGGTGGCCGCAGACTATGGCGCCCAGCGGCCGGAACAGAAAGGCCACGCCCACGGTGGCAAACGACAGGATCAGCGACAGCTCCGGATTCTCCTGGGCAAAAGGGGCGAAGAACAGCGAGCCCAGCACCAGGCCGGCCGCCTGGACGTAGATGAAATAGTCGTACCACTCGATGGCCGAGCCGACCAGCGTGGCCGCCAGCACCTTGCGGTCGTCGGCGCTGACCAAGGGCCCCGGCGAGCGGGATGCGCCGGCGGGCGCGACGGCGGCGCCGTCTGCGGGGATTTCTGTCTGCATGTCTGTCTCCGTGGGGGGGGCGGCGGGTTCCGCTTTTTCTGTTTTCCGCGGGGGCGAGCCCGCGCTAGGCCGCCGCGCTCTGCGGCGCGTCGGGCTGGTTTTCCGGTCGGGCCTCGTCGAAGGCGGGCAGCCTCGCGCAAGCGTCGGCGATGGCCCGGACCCGTTCGAAGGACGCCAGGTCCACGCCGTAGCGCAGGGCGTTGTAGACCTGGGGCATCAGATAGCATTCGACCAGCGTGGGCGCGGCGCCCAGCGCGTAGCCGCTGGCCGGCGCTGGCGGCAGCGCCGCTTCGAACGCGCGGAAACCTTCCGTGCACCAGTGTCGGTACCAATCCTGCACCTGCGCATCGTCCGCGCCGAACTGCGCGCGCAGCCGCTTGAGCGCGCGCAGGTTATTGAGCGGATGCACTTCGCAGGCGATCAGCTGCGCCAGGGCCCGGGCCTGCGCGCGGCCCGCGGGATCGGCCGGCAGCAGGGGCGTTCCGGGATGGCGCTCTTCCAGGTACTCGATGATGGCCATCGATTGCTGCAGCCGCAGCCCATCGGTTTCCAGCATGGGCACGAGGCCGAAGGGCGCGATGGCCCGGTAGGCGGGCTGCTGGTGCTCGCCCTTGACCATGTGCCAGGCCACTTGCCGGTACGGCAGGCGCTTCAGGGCCAGGGCGATCCGCACCCGGTAGGCCGCGGAACTGCGCCAGTAACTGTGCAGCGTAAGGGTAGGGATATCGGCCATGTCGCTCTCCGGGTCAGGCGGCCGCGGTTTCGGGCATGGACGCCGAGGCCGGGAGCGGCAGGGGCCGGGCGCCTGGGATCCGCACCTCCTGGTCGATATCGCCGAACAGGCTGCGGCCCGCGTCGTCGCGCATTCCTATCCGCACGCGGTCGCCATGCTTGAGGAAAGGCGTGCGCATTTCGCCGTCGCGCAGCTTCTCGCGCACCCGCGCCTCCACCAGGCAGCACACCCCGGCGGCGTCGCTGGCGTTGGAGATGGTGCCGCTACCCACCAGCGTTCCCGCGCCCAGGCGGCGCGTGCGGGCGGCATGCGCGATCAGCTCGCCGAAATGGAACTGCATTTCCTCGCCGGCCTGCGGCTGGCCGATAAGCCTGCCGTTGAGCCAGACCTGCATGGAACGATGCAGCTTGCCGCCGCGCCAATACGGCGCAAGCTCGTCGGGCGTGACCAGCACGGGCGACAGCGCCGACGCGGGCTTGCCCTGCAGGAAGCCGAAGCCCTTGGCCAGCTCCGGCAAGACCACATTGCGCAGGGTCACGTCATTGACCAGGCCCAGCAGCGCCACGTGGCCCAATGCCGCGTCCGCGCCGACGCCCAGCGGCACGTCGTCCGTCACCACCACGATTTCGGCCTCCAGGTCCACCCCCAGCTCCTCGCTGGCGGCGGTGATGTCCTCGCACGGCCCCATGAAGTCGTCCGAAGCGCCCTGGTACATGAGCGGGTCCGTGAGGAAGGAAGGCGGCATCTCGCCGCCGCGCGCGCGCCGCGTCAGGTCCACGTGGTTCAGGTAGGCCGAGGCGTCCACCCACTGATACGCCCGGGGCAGGGGGGCGGCGCAGCGGGCCGGATCGAAGGGCTGGCCGGGGCCGTCTCCGGCATCCAGCGCCTCGTACTCGGCCTGCAGCAGCGGGGCGGCGCGGGCCCAGTCGTCCAGGGCCTGCTGCAGCGTCGCAGCGATTTGCGGCACGGCGCGCATGCGGGTCAGGCCGCGATTCACAACCAGCAGTTCACCGTCGCGGGAGCCATTGGCAAGGGTGGCGAGTTTCATGTTCAGGTACTCCGTATCGGGATGCGGCCCCGGGCGAGAATCGCCGCGGGCCTCTGGAATCAGGCTGTGAGCTCGGCCCACATTTCACGGTCGCGCTGGGCGGTCCAGACGCGCGGCTCGGCGATTCCGCTGGCCTCGTCGAAAGCCCGCGAGATGTCGAAGGGAATGGCGTGCTCGTAGATGACGACGTGCCCGAACTCGGGGTCCATCACTCGGCGGGTGTCTTCGTAGACCTGCTTCAGGCCCTTGCCTTCCTCCACGCCCCGTTGGGCGCAGCCATACAGGGTCTGTACCCAGCGCCGCGTGTAGGCGATGGCCTCGCGGCAGGCCTCCGGCGTGGTTAGCGCCGGGCCGCGGCCGGGCACCATCTGCCGCGGCTGCAGCGACTCCAGCGCGTCGAGCGTGGCGGGCCAGTCGGCCAGATAGGCGTCGCCCGTATAGACGCCCGCGTTGAACTCCACCAGGTCGCCGGCGAAACAGATGCCCTGAGAGGGAATCCAGACGATGGAATCGCCCCGGGTATGGCCCGCGCCCAGGTACAGCATGCGCACTTCCAGGCTGCCCATGAACAATGTCAGCTCGCGCTCGAACACGACGGTGGGCCGGGTCAGCCCGGGAATGCTCTCGACGGACTGGAACAGCCGCGGGAAGCGGCCGATCTCCGAATCCATGTCGGCCTGGCCGCGCTCCATGATGAGTTCATGGGTGCCCCGGCTGGCGAAAACGTTCACCGCGCCCTCGGCGGCGAAGGCCGAAGCGCCGAGCACCCGCACGGCATGGTAGTGCGTGAGGGCCACGTGGCGGATGGGTTTGTCGGTCACGCCGCGTATGGCGCGTATCAGCCCCTGGGCCATGACCGGCGTGGCTGTCGCATCGATGACCATCACGCTGTCGTCGCCGATGATCACGCCCGAGTTGGGATCGCCGTCGGCCACATAGGCGTAGGCGTTCTCGGACAGGCGTTCGAAGGAGGTCTTCTTTTCAGCCAGGTCTGCCTGGGAGGCGAAGGGTTTGCTCATGGTGTTCCTTTTCTGGATGGGAGGAGGGGCGGAGCTCAATCCGCGTGATGCTGGCGATGCTCCGCGCGGCGTTCCTGGCTGGAGGTGCCGGTGGCGCCGGGCATCAGGCCCGCGGCCTTGTCGCGGGTCCAGGCGGCCAGCTCCTCATGGGCAGTGCAACGCTTGCGGGCCACGTAGTCGTCCATGGGCAGGCGCACGGTCAGTTCCAGGCGGATACCGTTGGGATCGAAAAAATAGATAGACCGGATGAAATGGTGGTCGGTCGGCCCCACCACCTCGATGCCGTGGTCCAGCAGCCGCCGGCGCATCCGCTCCAGTTCGGCCTCGCCGTGGATCTCCATGGCGAAGTGGTTGACCCAGCGCGGCGTGGCGGGATCGGGCTGGCTCTGGCCGTTGTCGCCCAGGTCGAAGAAGGCGATGTGCGAATGGTCCGCGAACTCGAAGAAAAGGTGCACGAAAGGGCAATGCTCTCCCGTGGAAGGCACGCGCTCCTCCTTGACAACATGAACCAGCGGCAGGCCCAGGATGTCTTCGTAGAAGCGCCGCGTCTCTTCGGCGTCGCGGCAGCGCCAGGCGAAATGGTGCAGGCCATGGATGGGCGGGCAGGGCGCCGTCGTGGATGCGAGGGATTGATTCAGCGTCATGGCGCCGTCTCCGTGGTTCATGGAATGTTGAGGGCGGGCGCGCAGGGCTGGACCGCCAGGATTTCGTCCACCGCCTCCTGCACCCTGGCCGCGTCGTCCACGGCCTCGATGAGGAGCAGGGACAAGCGGGCCAGGCTGTCGCGCTGGGCTGCCGGATCGGGCACGTCCGTGAGCGCGATGAGGCGTTCGAGCAAATCGTCAAGTTGTTGCTGGGATAGCGGCATGGCTGGCGCCTCCGATTGCGGGCAAGAGGCCGCGGGCCTCCGGGAAGGATTCGGTACAGGCGGCGCGGGATCCGCAAAGCGCCTGGGCCACCCACTCTTGCGGCGCCTCGGAATCGCACGCGTCGCCGGCGGCCATGACGTGCTGGTCGGGGCGCAGCAGCCAGGCCGCGCCGTCCATCTCCAGGCCGAGCTGATGGGCCAGGGCCGCCCGTCCGCGCTGATCGCACAGCGGGCCGACTGCCACCCATTCCACCAGGGAATCGCGCCGTGCAACGGGTGCTCCGGGAGGCAGCGCATCGCCGAACACCAGGACGGTGAACCACGGGCCGAGCAGCCCGTGCAGCGTCAGTCCGTCGGCCTGGCGCAGCACGACGTTGGGCAGCGCCCGGCCGACGTGGGCATGGGCGCCGCGCGCGAGCGGCGAGGGGGGATAGACCGCCGGCATGCACAAGCGGCCCGTGTTGATCATGCGGGCCGCGACGTCATGCCGCGGCGCCAGCGCGATGATGGCGTCGCGCCACAGCGCCGCCGAACGGGCGGCTCCGGGATAGACGAAGCGCGAGGAGCGGCGCGCCTGGCGGATGTTCTCCATCGCGGCGTGCTTGCGCTCGGCGCTGTAGGTGTCCAGCAGCGACTCGCCGGCGCGCCCCTGCAACAGCAGCGCCAGCTTCCAGCCCAGGTTGTCGGCGTCCTGGATGCCGCCGTTGCCGCCGCGGGCGCCGAAGGGCGCGACCAGGTGCGCCGAGTCTCCGGCGAACAGCACGCGGCCGTGGCGCAGGCTGTCCAGGCACTCGTGGCGGTAGGCCCACACGCCATGCCAGGCGATGTCGAACGCCACCGGCTCGCCCAGCAGATCCCAGACCCGCTGGCGCATGGCCGATTCCGTCGCCGCCTCGACGGGGTCCTCGTCCGGACGCAGCTGGAAATCCAGGCGCCAGGTGTCGTCGGCCATCTTGTGCCGCCAGACCGCGCGGCCATGATTGCTGCGCGCGTCCAGCCAGGTCCAGCGCTCTTCGGGCCAGGCCGTATCGCGCAGCACGATGTCGATGATGATCCAGCGGTCCTCGGTCCTGTCGTACACCCGCGGCCTGAGGCCCAGCATGCCGCGCACGGCGCTGTTCGCGCCATCGCACGCAACCACCCACTGCGCCCGGCAGCGGTAGGCGCCATCCGGCGTTTCTACCCGCAGCGTGGCCGGGCCGTCCGCGGCGGGCTCGATGCCCGCAACCCGGTTCAGCCAGCGCAGATCGGCCAGAGGCTCGCGCATCAGCGCGTCGACCAGGAACGACTCCAGATAGTATTGCTGCAGATTGACGAAGCCGTTGTGCCGCATGTCGGGCTGGTCCTGCAGCGTGAATGAGGCCACCGCCATGTCGCGGCACAGCACGCGGCCCACGTTCCAGCGCACGCCTTTCCCGACCACGTCGCCGGCCATGCCCAGCCGGTCGAAGATGTCCAGCGTGCGCTGGGCCCAGACCATGCCGCGCGAGGCCAGCCCGCGCACGCCGACGGTGTTGTCGTCGTCCAGCACGAGCACCGGTATTCCGCGCCGCACCAGATCCAGGGCCAGCGTCAGGCCGGTCAGGCCGGCTCCCACGACGGCCACCGGATGCGGATCGCGCCGTTCGCGATCCATTTCCTCGGGCCTGACGTACGGGTAGATGGGAAGCTCTTTCATCGTTTTCCCTAATGCTCCATGGGTCCACAGGGGTTCGTTGCAGGCACCACTCTAGAAGCGCTCCGCGGCGCCGTCATGTCCTCACGAGAGAGGACACCGCAGCGGCGGAGGATGACTTTAGAATCGGGAAAACACGCGTTAGCGGGGAATACAAGACCATGGAAGAGACAAACCATCCATTGCCCGCGGCCGAAGAGCGGGACCGCTGGGCCGAATCCGCCGTCATGGACCTGGGCGGCCCGATGTTCCACGCGGCGCTGCTCCTCGCGCTGCGCGAAACCGTGGCCGCCGACCACGTGTCGCACGTGTTCTACGGCCACGACGGCGCGGTGCAATATTCGTCGGCCGCCAGCCTGCTGAACCAGTCCCTGATCGAATGGACCACCAATGTGTTCGTCGACGACGAGTTCTACCGGCGCGATCCCAACTACGGCCTGCTGCTCGACATGGCCGGCCGGCCCGACCACCATCCCGATCCGGTCATCCAGGCCGCGTCGCCGGACCGCATCCTCGATAGCGAGTACCGCCGCCTGCTGTTCGAACGGCCGGGGTTCGCCAGCAAGATTTCACTCATCGGCGCCCGCGGCGAAGGCATCAGCTATCTGAATCTGTACTTTTCACGCACGCATTCGCCGGACGTGACCGAGCTGATGCGCGGGCGCGCGCCCCTGCTGATCGCGCTGGCGCGGCGCCACCATCAACTATGCAGGAGGGAAGGGGAGGCGCAGCGCGCGGCCTCCTGGCGCAGCGGGCTGTCGCTACGCGAAATCCAGGTGGCGGAGCTGCTGCGGCAGGGTCATACCGCCAAGGAGGTCGGGCGCGAACTGGGGTTGTCGCCCGCCACGGTCGTGACCTACAAGAACCGCCTCTTCAAGAAGAACAACGTGGCCAGCCTGAAGGAATTCCTGATCAAGACGCCTGTGGCGTCCGGCTGTACGCCGGCCAACGCCAGCTAGGGCCGCCCGCCGAGTCCCGCTACCGGAAGGCCTCGGTCAGGGGGCAATAGCGGGAATTGCATGGCGCGCACGGCAAACCATGCCCGCCCGCGCAACGCTATGATTGGCGGTTCCCCACCACACATCGGCCCGATATGCAGTTACCGCGCGTGAGAGACCTGCTGGAGCAGCGGCAGGTCGGCGTCTACTTCGGCGCGGTGGCCATCGCGGCGATCCTTGCATGGCAAGTCCCGGCATCGGCGGCCCTGGCGCCCGCCATCGATCCCTTGCTCGGATTCATGCTTTTCGTGACCTTTCTGCAGGTGCCGCTCACGCAGCTGCGGCAGGCCATGGCCAAGCTCCGGTTCATGGGGGCGCTGCTGGCGTCGAATTTCATCGCCGTCCCGCTGCTGGTCGCCTGCCTGCAGCCCTGGTTGCCCGATGCGCCGCTGGCGAGGATAGGCGTACTGCTGGTGCTGCTGACCCCCTGCATCGACTACGTCGTGACCTTCGCGCACATCGGCCGGGCCGACGCCCGCCCGCTGCTCGCCGCGACGCCGATACTGCTGGCCGCGCAAATGCTCCTGCTGCCCCTGTACCTGGGCGCGTTCCTCGGCGACGAGGCCGCGGCGCTGGTGCAATGGGAGCCCTTCGTCCATGCCTTCACCTGGCTCATCGCGGTGCCGCTGGGCCTCGCGGCGCTCTTGCAGGCCGGCGCGGCCCGAAGCCGCGCCATGCGCGCGGCGGCGAACCTGCTTGGCGTCCTGCCCGTGCCAGCGACCGCGCTGGTGCTGTTCGTCGTGGTGGCCGCCGTCGCTCCGCGGCTGGGGCTGGCCGTCGACGAGGTGAGGGCGGTCGTACCCGTCTATGTGGCGTTTGCGGTGCTGGCGCCCCTCATCGGCTGGACGATCGGCCGTATCTGGCGGCTGCCCGCCGAGCAGGCGAGGGCCGTGTCGTTCAGTTCCGCGACGCGCAATTCCCTGGTCGTGCTGCCGCTGGGCCTGGCGATCCCTGGCGCAGTGCCAGTCTTGCCGGCGGTCATCGTGGCCCAGACCATGGTGGAATTGCTGAGCGAGCTGATATACATACGCGTGCTGCCCCGGCTGGGCGGCCGCGTCTAGGCATGCCAGGGCGCGTTCCGCGCGGACTGTCTGCCCCAGGCCACAATGCCTGCAAATTTTTGACTTAATCCATAAAAACATTGCAATACCGGCCGGGTGCCATTTAGATTTGGGCATGACCGCCGCTAGCAGCCGAGCCTGCCTGGCTTGGCGGCCGGCCCTTGGGCATATTGCTTGTCTGCCCTGAGGAATCGTGGCCACAGCGGCCGCGTAGCCCAGGACGGCATGCGCAGCCAGCCTCTGCGGACGCTGCAAAATATTCAATCGAGATTTCGCTTTTCGGATAGCGCGGGATCCGGGTTGGCACTATTTTTTTCCTGTCGATAGAAAGAACGGTTTCGATTTCCGCTGCACCGAATGTTCCCCGGCTTGACCCACATGACGGAGAGAGCAAGTGAAACTGCACACCCGATCCCGCATCCCGGCGCCCGGACCGTCATAAGGCCGGAACAACAGGCGCTGGCCCAGGCCCTTCGGGGCAGCTTCGCCAGCCATTGAATATCCGCTCTTCATGAGCAGCTGATCGAGGGGGAGAAAGGCATGGCCAACCGGGACGGCATTCTGGCGCTTGAATGGGCGGTATCCCAGGCGGTGATCGGCCAGGCGGAGGTGATCAGGGAGATCATCGTGGCGCTGCTGGCGGACGGCCACGTCCTGCTGGAAAGCCTGCCCGGGCTGGCCAAGACGCGGACCGTCAAGGCCCTGGCCGCGCATCTGGCGGCCGAGATGCGCCGCATCCAGTTCACCCCGGACCTGCTGCCCTCCGACATCACCGGCGCCGACGTATTGCAGCAGGACGCCGACGGGCGCAATCAGGTGGCGTTCCAGCCCGGCCCGCTGTTCGGCAATCTCATCCTGGCCGACGAGGTGAACCGGGCGCCGGCGAAGGTTCAGTCGGCCCTGCTCGAAGCGATGGAAGAACGCCAGATCACCGTCGGCGGCACGACGCGGGCCATGCCCTCCCTGTTCATGGTGTTGGCCACGCAGAACCCGATCGAACAGGAGGGAACCTATCCCTTGCCGGAAGCGCAGATGGACCGCTTCCTGATGAAGATCTGCCTGGACTATCCGGCGGCCGACGACGAGGTGGCGATGCTGGGGCTGCTGCGCCAGCCCGCGGGCGCGCAGGAGGCCGCCACGCGCCTGTCGCAGGACGAGCTGTTCGCGTGCCGGGCCGAGGTCGCGGCGATCCATGTCTCGGCAGCGGTGGACCGATACATCGTCGATCTGGTCAATGCGACGCGCAAGCCGGGCGACAGCGAACTGGCTCGCTGGATACAGGTGGGGGCCAGCCCGCGCGGCGCGATTGCGCTGGACAAGGCGGCGCGCGCCCATGCCTGGCTGTCCGCGGCCGACTTCAGCTCGCCTGACGACGTGCGCGCGGTGGCCCACGCGGTTCTGCGCCACCGCCTGCACCTGTCATACGACGCCGTGGCGGATGGCGTGACGCCGGACGCGGTGATCGACCGGCTGCTGGATACCGTCGCGGTGCCGGCCTAGGGCCCGTCCATGCAAGCGCATCCCGTCCATCCCCCGCTTGCCGAGCTCATGGCCCTGGAAGCCGCCGTGTCGGGCTTGTCGTTTCACTCGCGCCAACCCTTGGGCAGCGTGCTTGCGGGCCTGCATGGTTCGCGGCTGCGGGGCCGCGGGCTGGATTTCGCCGAACTGCGCCGCTACGTGCCCGGCGATGATCTGCGGCAGCTGGACTTGCGGGCTTCGCTGCGCTACGGCAAGCCTTACGTGCGGGCCTATACGGAAGAGCGCGACCGTCCTGCGCTGGTGCTGGCGGATCAACGCATGAGCATGTACTTCGGATCCGTCCGCGCGTTCAAATGCGCGGTCGGGGCAAGGCTGGCCGCGACCGCCGCCTGGATGGCGTATCGCGCGGGCGACCGCGTCGGCGGCATTGTGTTCGACGACGACGGCCAGCGCAGCTTCAAGCCGCTGCGCAGCCGTGACCGGGTGCGGGCCTTTCTTGCCGAGGTCGTCCGGGCCAACCAGGGCCTGTCGGCGCAGCGGCCGGAGCAGCCTCGGCCGGAGGGCCTGAACGCCGCGCTGCGCGCCGCCCTGGCGCAGGCGCCGCACGATTGCCTGGTCTGCATCATCAGCGATTTCTCGGGCGCCGACGACGATACGCTGCGCGGCCTGCGCTTGCTGGCCGCGCACAACGACGTCGTCGCCGTGCTGGTGTTCGATCCCATGGCGCAGAACATTCCCAGCCGGGGCCGCCTGGTGGTCACTCAGGGCGAACTGCATCTGGAAATCGCCGTGGGACGGCGGCGCGAACGCCAGCCGCTGGCCGATTTCTTCAGCGGCCGGCTGCGCGAAGTGGCCGAACTGCTGCGGCGCAGCCGCGTGCCGCTGTTGAGCGTGGATACGGTGCAGGATGAGCTGGCGCAGTTGCGCCGGGAGTTGGGCCGCCAGATCCCGGGAGGGCGGAAATGAGCGCCGAACCGCCAGGCCTGGACCAGTTGCGCGAACTGCCTTTGCCCGTGCCGGTCTCCTACTGGCCGCAAACCTGGGGCTGGGCGGTGCTCGGCCTGCTGCTGGCGGTCGCGGCGGGCTGGCTGGCGACGCGCGCATGGCGCCGCTGGCACGGGAACCGCTACCGGCGTGAAGCGCTGTCGGAACTGGCGCTGCTCGAAGCCGCGGCCGCCTCGGATCCGCTGGCGGCGCGCAGCCTGCCGGCATTGCTCAAGCGCACCGCGCTGGCGGCGCAGCCCTCAGGAGCCGCCGCGCCGCTGGCGGGCGACGCCTGGACAGCCTGGCTGGCCCGCTGCGGGCCGCCTTTGCCCGACGATGGCGCCCGTTTGCTGGAAACGCTGGCCTATGCGCCGGATACGTCGGTGCGGGCGCTGGATCCCACGGAACTGCGCCGGCTGCTGGCAGCCAGCCGCCACTGGATGGAGCGGCACCATGTGGAGGCTTGAATATCCCTGGCTGTTGGCCGCCGCGCCATTGGCGTGGGCCGTCTATCGCTGGCTGCCTCCCTATGTGCAGGCGCGCAGCGCGCTGCGCACGCCGTTCTTCGACACCATGGCCAGGCTGACGGGAAAGTCCCCGTCGCGCCCCGGCGTGCAGGCCAGCCGCGGGCAACTGTGGCTGAACGTCGTGGTGTGGCTGTTGCTGCTGCTGGCGCTGGCCCGGCCGCAGTGGGTCGAGCCGCCGTTGACCCATACCGAACCGGTGCGCGACATCCTGCTGGCGGTCGACATATCGCAGTCCATGGACAGCGCCGATTTCCGCGACGCCCAGGGCAAACCCTCGACACGCTGGCAGGCCGTCAAGGCGGTGGTGGCCGACTTCATCGCCAAGCGCGGCAGCGACCGGCTGGGATTGATCGTCTTCGGCACGGGCGCCTATCCTCAGGCCCCGCTGACGCGGGACCATGCAACGCTGAGCCTGTTGCTGGACCAGACCGCGGTGGGCATGGCGGGACGCAACACCGCGATCGGCGACGCGATAGGGCTGGGCATCCGCATGCTGGACGCGGCCAGGGAGCGCGACAAGGTGATGATCCTGCTGACGGACGGCAACGATACGGGCAGCGCGGTGCCGCCGGTGCGCGCGGCCCGGCTCGCCTCCGATCACCGCATCGTGGTGCACACGATCGGCATTGGCGATCCCCAGGCCAGCGGCGAAGACCGCGTGGACTTCGCCGCGCTGCAATCCATCGCAAGCGCCACCGGCGGGCGGTTCTTCCGCGCCGGCGATCTCGCCGCGCTGCACGAGGTCTACGCGACCCTGGATCGCCTGACGCCGCAAGAGGTGAAGACACTTAGCCACCAGCCCGCCCGCGAGTATTTCTGGATTCCGCTGGCGGCCGCGCTGGTTTTGCTGGGATGCTGGCACGCCATCGCGGCGCTGCGGTCGCGACTGGGGGCAAGAGAGGGCGGGAAGGAGGGGACGTCGTGGACCTGAGCGATTTCCACTTCCTGAGGCCTTGGTTCCTGCTGGGCGCCGCGCTCGCGATCGCCTTGTGGGCCGCGGGCCGCGCCCAGCGCGGCGCGATTGGCCGGGACAGCGGAATCGCGCCCCAATTGCTGCCGTATCTGACCCTCCATACAGCGGGTTCGCGAGGCCCGCGGCCGCTGGACCTGATGGCGCTGCTGCTCGCCTTGGGCTCGGTTGCCGCCGCGGGACCGGCCTGGCAACGGGACGAGCCCGATTTCCTCGACAACGTGGCGCCGCTGGTGGTTGCCGTGGACCTGTCGCGCACCATGGACGCCACCGATGTGCCGCCGTCGCGCCTGGAAGCCGCCAAACAGACCGTGCGAGACCTGGCTGCGCGCCGTGCCGGCGCAAAAACGGGCCTGATCGCCTACGCCGGCAGCAGCCACCTCGTGCTGCCGCCCACCGATGACCACGATCTGCTGGACCTCTTCGCCCAGGCCCTGTCCACCGATCTGATCGACCGCGACGGCCGCGACGCGGCCGGCGCCATCGACCTGGCGGCGCAGGTGCTGGCGGCCGAACGCGCCGGCGGCACGCTGCTGCTCATGACCGACGGAGCTCCCGCGCCGGACAAGGTGCGGGAGCGGGCCCAGGCAGCGCGCGACCTGCAGATCCTCATCTTGGCCGTGGGGAAGGGCGGGGCGCCGGGAGGCGTCGACGTGCCGGCCTTGCGCGAACTGGCACGGGCGGCGGGCGCCCCGCTGGGCAGCCTGACGGCCAGCCCGGACGACCTGGACTGGATCGCCCTGCATGCTCAGCAGCATTTCGAATCCGTGCAGGACGCCGCGGCGGGGTCGCCGCACTGGAAAGACGCGGGCTACTGGCTGTGCTGGCCTCTGGCCCTGCTGGCGCTGCTGGCGCTGCGGCGCGGCTGGCGCGTAGCGTGGCAGGCCTGCCTGGTGGCGGGTGTATTCGCCTTCTCGGCGCCGCACGAGGCCAACGCCGGCGGCCTGGCCGATGCGTTCTTCACGCCCGACCAGCAGGGGCGGCTGGCGTTCGACCGCGGCGACTTCGGCGCGGCGGCGGACCATTTCCAGGATCCGTACTGGAAGGGACGGGCGGCCTACGCGGCCGGCGATTATCCCGCCGCGTTGACGGCGTTCTCGCAGCAGACCAGCCCCGAGGCCTATTTCTACATCGGCAACACGCAGGTCCGGCTGCACCGCTACGACGCGGCGCTCTCGGCCTACGATCGCGCCCTGGCCCTGAAGCCGGGATGGGAGCCGGCGGTCGTGAACCGCGGAATCGTGACGCGGCTGCTGGCGGCGATGAGCCAGGAACAGCAGGGCGACCAGGGCGAGCCGCCGGATCGCACCGTTGCCGACAAGACCGCCCAGGCGGGCCAGCTCGCGAAGGTGCAGACGCCGCAAGCCGCGTCGGAGGATATCTGGCTGCGCAATCTCAGCCTGTCGCCCGCGCGCTTTCTGCGCGGCAAGTTCGCGGCGCAGGACGCGGGAGGGCCGCCATGATGCGCCTGTTCCGCCGTTGGAGCCTGCTGCTCGCCATGGCGCTGGCGGCTTCGCTGCACGCGCAAGAGGCGCCGATGCTGCGCGTGACCGCCAAGGCGCCGGCGCAGGCGCAGGCCGGCGCGACGGTCCGGCTGCAACTGGAAGTGATGACTTCCACCTGGTTCACGCAGCCCCCGCGGCTGCCCGCGCTGGAGCTGCCCGGCGTGCTGGTGACTCCGCCTTCGGGCGAAGCCGAGCTGGTGCGCGGCAGCCAGGACGGCCAGGCCTTCAGCGGTTTGCGCTACACCTATCTGCTGAGCGCTCAGTCGGCCGGCACGCTGCAGATACCGGCATTGGCCGTGACCGCGCAGCTGGGGCCCGGAGGCGCCCCGGTCACGGCAGAGAGCGAGCCCTTGTCCATCGAGTTCACCGGCGCGGCCCAGCCAGGCAAGGTCGTTGGAGAACTGTCCGTGACGCAGTCGTACACCCTGGCGCCGGATCCGATGGTGCAGGGCGGCCGCATCACTCGCAGCGTGACCCAGCGGGCCGACGGGGTGCAGGCGATGCTCCTGCCGCCGGCTCCGCTTGGGGACGTGCCGCACTTCAAGCGCTATCCGCGAGAGCCCGAGGTGGTCACGCTGACCGATGGACGCGGCGGCTTCCTGGGCGGCCAGCGTATCGACCGCGCCGACTATATCGCGCAAGAGGCTGGCAGCTATGAACTGCCGCCCCTGACCCTGAACTGGACCGACGGGCCCAGCGGCGCGCCCCAGAGCAAGACGCTGCCCGGCCGCCGGGTCGACGTAGCCGCAGCTCCCCAGGCCGCGCCGCCGTTCTCGCTGGCCGACGACCTGGCCCAGTTGCGCCATGGCGCGCGCTGGCTGCTGCCGGCCTGGGCCGCGCCTGCGGTCATCGGCGTGACGGCGGCGGCATTGGCGCTATGGCTGGGATGGGCATGGTGGATGCGGCTGGCTCGGGTGCTGGGCGCCGCCGCAAAGGCCGGCCAGGCCCGCTGGCGGGCCAGCGAACCCTGCTATTGGCTCGCATGGCGCCGGGAGGCGCGCGGCGCGCAGCCGGTGCTGAGCAACTTCTATCGGTGGATCCGGCGCGGCAGCGGCGCGGTGACGCTGCGCGCGGCGCTGGCGCCCATGGAAGAGGCCGACCGCCAGCTCGGGGAAAGCACGCTGCAGCGGATTTACGGCGAGGGGGGAGGGCATGCGGATTGGCGCGCGGCGCTCGCGGCCCGCAGCCGCGCATGGCGAAAAGCCTGGCGCCGGCGCGGGCCCGCCCCGGCGGCCTTGCCGGCTGAATTGAATCCTGTCGACCAAGAGCGCAATACGCGCGCGGGGAGAAGCTGATGCGGCGTTTCAATGACATCGAACCAATGCGGCGCTGGCTCGGGTGGATGTGGCTGTGCGCATTGTGCCTGCTGGCGGGCTGCGCGGCGCCTGCGTCCCAGACGCGCGCCGACCTGCCTTCGTGGGCCGACGGGCCCTCGCGCAGCGCCATCGTCGAATTCGTCGATGCGGTGACGCAGCCGGGGAGCCCGGATTTCGTGGCGCCCGAGGCCCGCATCGCGGTCTTCGACAACGACGGCACGCTCTGGAGCGAGCAGCCCATGTATTTCCAGTTCCTGTTCGCGCTGGACGAGGTCCGCGCCCAGGCGCCGTCCCATCCCGAATGGAACAGCCGGCAGCCGTTCAAGGCGGTGCTGCAGGACGACAAGGCCGCGCTCGCCAAATCGGGCGAACGCGGCCTGATGGAGATCGTCGTCGCCACCCATACGGGAATGACGGTGGAGCAGTTCTCGCAACGGGTGGACGAGTGGCTGCGGACCGCGCGGCATCCGCGCACCGGGAAGCCCTACACCAGCATGACCTACGTGCCCATGCGCGAGTTGCTGGATTACCTGCGCGCCCGGGGCTTCAAGACCTACATCGTTTCAGGCGGCGAAACGGAGTTCATGCGCCCCTGGACGGAAGCGGCCTACGGCGTGCCGCCGGAGCAGGTCATCGGCAGCGGGTTCACCACCGAATTCCAGGCCCAGGGCGGCACGTTCCAGCTCATGCGCCAGCCCAAGCTGGAATTCAACGACGACGGCCCGGGCAAACCCGTGGCGATCCAACGCTATATCGGGCGCCGCCCGATCCTGGCGTTCGGCAATTCCGACGGCGATCTGCAGATGCTCCAGTGGACCGCGGCGGGATCGGGCAAGCGGTTCGCCGGCATCGTCCATCACACCGACGCCAAACGCGAATGGGCCTATGACCGGGATTCCAGCATCGGGCGCCTGGACAAAGCCTTGGACGAGGCACGCAGCAAAGGATGGACGGTCGTCGATATGGAAAAGGAGTGGACGCGCATCTACGAATTCAACCAGCCTTGATGATTTCTGTTGACCCAGCGGCCCGCGCGCGGGCAAGGAGAGCGGCAATGAAAGCAGCACGATGGTTAGGAGCGGCCTTGATGGCCGCCGGCAGCCTGGCGCTGACGGCCGGGGCGCACGCCCAGGGCGCGCCGGCCAAGGGCCAGGAACCCGGGAAAAAGCCCAACATTCTCGTCATATTCGGCGACGATATCGGCCAGGCGAACATCAGTACCTATACCAAGGGCGTGGTCGGCTACAGGACGCCGAACATCGACCGGATCGCCAACGAAGGGCTCACCTTCACCGACTATTACGCGGAAAACAGCTGCACGGCGGGCAGGTCCACCTTCATCACCGGGCAGGTCCCGCGCCGCACCGGCCTATCGAAGGTCGGCATGCCCGGCGCGCCCGTCGGCCTGCAGGACCGCGACATCACGATCGCGCAGGCCTTGAAGGCCCACGGCTATGTAACGGCCCAGTTCGGCAAGAACCACCTCGGCGACCGCGACGAGTACCTGCCGACCAAGCACGGCTTCGACGAATTCTTCGGCAACCTCTACCACCTGAACGCCGAGGAGGAGCCGGAGCGCCCGTATTGGCCCAAGAATTCCACCGATCCCATCATCAAGAGCTACCAGCCGCGCGGCGTGATCAAGGCCAGCGCCGACGGCAAGATCCAGGACACCGGGGCCCTGACCGCCAAGCGCATGGAGACCATCGACGACGAGACGGTGGGCGCGGCGCTGGATTACCTGGACAAGCACGGCAAGGGCGACAAGCCGTTCTTCCTGTGGATGAACACCACCCGCATGCATGTGTTCACCCATATCCGCCCCGAGCACCAGGGCAAGAGCGGGATGCCCGGCAACGATTACGCCGACGGCATGTGGGAGCACGACCAGGACGTGGGCAAACTGCTCAAGAAGCTGGACGATCTGGGCATAGCCGACGACACCATCGTCATCTACACCACCGACAACGGCCCCAATCAATTCAGCTGGCCGGACGCGGCGACCACTGCATTCCGCAACGAGAAGAACTCCAACTGGGAGGGGGCGTACCGGGTGCCGGCCATGATCCGCTGGCCAGGCCATATTCCCGCCGGTGAAGTGAAGACGGGCATAGTCTCCGGCCTGGACTGGTTCCCCACGCTGCTCGCCGCGGTGGGAGACATGGACGTCAAGGAACGCTTGCGCAAGGGATGGACGCCGAACGGCGCAAACAAGAGCTACAAGGTCCATCTGGACGGCTACAACCAGCTCGACTACCTGACGGGCAAGACCCCCGACAGCGCGCGTGAAGATTTCTATTACTTCAACGACGACGGCATGCTGGTCGCGATGCGATACAGGGACTGGAAAGCGGTCTTCTGCGAGCAGCAGTCCCCGGGCGGCTTCGCGGTATGGAAGGATCCGTTCGTATGCCTGCGCGTGCCCAAGCTGTTCAACCTGAGAATGGACCCCTATGAGCGCGCCGACGTGGTCTCCGACCAATATTACGATTGGCTGGTCAAGAATGACTACCTGGTGCTCATCGCTTCCATGAAGGCGGCGCAATTCCTGCAGACGTTCATCGAGTATCCGCCAAGCCAGCGCCCCGCCTCATTCAGCGTGGACCAGGTCCAGGCGGAAGTGGACCGCGCCATCGAAAAGCACTTCGAGGAAGCCTCCAAACAACAGGGCAAGTAGGGAAGGGCGGAGCAGCCGGCCCGCGGGCGCAGCCTGCGGCCGGCCTGTCGATTCCGGCGGACGAGAGCGTCGATTCGAGATGACACGAATGGCCATGGTCATGATACTGAGCGGCCTGTTGGCGCATGGCACGGCGCAGGGCGAGCCGCTTTCGTTCACCGACGGCGACGACGGCGATTTCGATACCAGCGACTTTCTGCTCAAGCACCAGGGCGCCTTGCCGGTGCCGGTGATCATTACGGAGCCCGCCGTCGGCTATGGCGGCGGGCTCATGCTGCTGTATTTTTCGGAGCCCGATGCCAGCGGCGATCCGCAGAGCCCGGCAAAGGGCGAGCGCAAGGCCCCGCCCAATATCACGGGCATCGGCGCCCTGGCCACGGACAACGGCACACGGGGCGGCGCGCTGTTCCATTTCCACAGCTGGGACGCGGACCGCTATCGCTATCTTGGCGCGCTGGCGCAGGGGCGCGCGAATCTCGAGTACTACGGCGCCTTCAATCACGGGCGCAGCTACGAGGTGAAGGGCACGTTCCTGGTCCAGCAAGTCCTGGCCCGGATAGCCGACAGCCCCTGGTACATCGGCCCGCGCTACACCTACTTCCGTTCGAACACCCGGTTCACCGGCGCCACCGCAAGCGAACTGTCGCAAGCGGAAATGTCCGGGCGCATAGGCAAGGCCGGGCTGGTGGTGGACTACGACACCCGCGACAACATGTTCTATCCCAACCGCGGAACCTACGCCGAACTGGAGGCGCAGTTCTCGCGCAGCTGGCTGGGCAGCGACCAGTCCTTCGAGAATTACCGCGCGCGCGGATACACCTGGCTGCCGGTCGCCACGCGATGGACCCTGGGCCTGCGCGGCGACGGCCAGTTCACCCGCGGCACAGTGCCGTTTTCAGATCGGGAGCGCCTGGCGATGAATGACGGTTTGCCGCGGGGCTCGGCGAAAAGATCCAGCGTGACCAGAGTATTCCATTGGCGATAACGATATATAGGGTGATGAAATGAATTATTCACTTCTTCTTGCGGGACTGGCCGCCGCGTTCTTCGTGCTCTTGCTGATCGCCATGCAGATCGGGAAATGGCTGGGGCGGGGCGCCGACGAAAAAAGCGGTTCGGGAGCCGCGGTCATCGAAGGCTCGGTTTTTGCGCTGCTGGGCCTGCTTGTCGCCTTCACCTTCTCCGGGGCGGCCCAGCGCATGGCGGAGCGCCGCGACCTGCTGGTCCAGGAAGTCAACGCCATCGGAACCGCATGGCTGCGCATAGACATGATGGAAACGGGCATCCAGCCGCGCCTGCGCGACCAGTTCCGCCGCTATGTGGATGAGCGCATCAACTACTACCGCAACGTGGCGGACCTGGAACGTCGCGATGCGATCGCCGCCCACGTCGGAGCCCTGCAAAAGGAGATCTGGACCACGTCGATGCAGGCTGCGCGCGCCAGCGTGCCGCCTTTCGCCGCATCGTATGTCGGAGCGGTCAACGAGATGTTCGACGTTGCCTCCGCCCAGACCGTCGCGCAAAAGGTGCATCCTCCCATCGCAGCCTACGTCTTTCTGGGCTTCCTGACGCTGGTCGCGGCCGGCCTGGTCGGCCTGAACCTGGCCTCGTCCAAGCGCAACACCCTGCTGCATCAAGTGGTCTATGCCATCGTCATGACCACCGCCCTCTATATCATCGTAGACTTCGAGTTCCCCCGGATCGGGACGATACGGATCGACCAGAGCGATGCCTTGCTGGTCTCCCAACGGCAATCCATGGTCGATCCTGTCGGCGGAGGCAGCTAGGAGATCCCTATGGAAACGAGAATCGTGGGGTTCAGGAAGAGGGCGTCCAGCCGCGCGGGCGCTTGGGCGCTGGCCGCGACCTGCGCCGCGCCGGCGACGGCCTGGGGGCAGCAAGGCCTGAGGCTGAGCCAGGATGACTTGCAAAAACGCGCCAACGGCGTGCTGGCGCTGATGTCGTTCTCCATCGTTCCCGACATCACGACCAGTTCGCTGAATATCGGCAGCGGAGGCGGATCGACCACGGGATCGAACGAGTTCTTCATGACGCAGCTGGGAGGCGGCGACACGATCTCCGATTCCGTCCCGATCTATCTGGAAGGCGTGCTGGCCGGCAGCCGTTACGACCCGACCTTCGTCGCCACGCAGGGCGCGGAAACGCGCCGCATCCCGACCAAATGGAACAGCATTTCCGCCACGGGCGGCATAGGCTGGGATTTCAAGCTGACCGACGAACTCAAGCTGCGCCCCATCTTCAACTTCGCGCTGGGCAACGTCACGAGCGACCTCCGCGCGGCCAGCTGGTACGTGGGCCAGCGCACCGGCAAGGATATCGACTTCCTGGACCGCGGTTCGCTCAATGCGTACGGGTTGGGCGGTTCGATCATGCTGGACTACGAACACTACCGGCCGGGCTACGAGGTGGACGTGGAACTGCGCTATTCCGATATCCGCCTGCAAAGTTTCGACAGCTCGGCCGCGGTCAGCGGCAATGCGGTGGCCCAGTCCGCCAATCTGTGGGCCCGCTATCGCGCGCCCACCGGCGCCATCCTGCTGCAGCGGCCCCTGCGCTACGTGCTGGAACTGACGCACTCCGAATTCCTGGGCGACCAGAAGGGGATCCTGGGCTTCGACCGCCTGACTTCCGTGGGCGCGGGGCTGGAGCTGGATTCAAGCGCCTACGATGTGTTCATTACCCGCACCCGCCTGGTGGGACGCTATGTATTCGGCAACAACGTGTCCGGCTTCTCGGTGGGACTGGCGGTGAGCTTCTGATGGGCGGCGCGCCCGCGCGGTCAATGGCGGGTCGCGGAGCGGGCGAGGGTAGCGCTCGGCAGTTCGCCGAATGTTTTCCGGTAATAGGCCGAGAACCGCGACATGTGCCGAAAACCCCATTTCATCGCAATCTCGGAAACCGTGGATTCGGGGTTCGCAGTCAGCAAGTCGCGCAGGGCGCCGTTCAGCCGCGCCGTCATGAACCAGCGCCCCGGGGACATTCCGACGCTGCGGCGAAAGATCATTTCAAGCGAACGCAAGGTGTAGCCGCTACGCCCGGCCACGTCACTGAGCGCAATATCGATGGCCTCGCCCGACAGCACCAATCGCTCGCACGCGGCGATCAAATGGTAATGCCGCTGTTCAACCGCCATTTTTTCCGTCTTGCCCGTCGGGCCTGCCGCGCAGAGCGCGTCGACATAGCCCGCCAGCAAGGATTCGCAAACCTCGCGGGCAAGTTCCGCCGCCATGCCCCCATCCGCCTGGAGACGGCGCGCAAGCCCCAAAGCATCGCTGGTCAGCGCCGTCAGCCGAAGCCGCCCTCCGGGCCGCAGGCGTATGGAATGAAAGGCATGCCTGCGCACCCACACAGGCCGGCCCGTGCGCGCGATGGCTACCTCCTGAATGCGTTCTTCCGGCGCGGTGAAGTTGACCCAGCGCGAGTTGCCGCTTGCGTGGTACAGGAGTTCGACGCCGGCAGGGTAGAGCTGGATTTCTTCGGCGTTTATCGCGGCCGTGTTGCATCGGGTCAGTTCGCCGCCCTCGGCCATGAATCCTATGCAGATCCCGTCCTTGGGCATGGTGCCGTGGGCAATGACGGGGAACTCATAGCGTCCGGTTTCAAGCCGGATATCGCCCAGGACCAGCCGCTGATGCTCCATCGTCGCGGGCCTGGACGACACGAGGCGATGTTCGAAGCTGCCGCCGTACACGACGTCGAACGCCTGCAAAGGCTCAAGCCCCGAATAGAGGTGCTGCAAATAGACGGGTTGGACCGGCATTGCAAACTCCCGGAGGTTTCGCTTTTCGGATAGCGCGCGGGCAAGCCAGGGACTATTGTCTTATCGCAACGTATCTAGCCTGGGTTGAAGTTATGACGGAAGACAATCGGCAGGTCAAGGCGCGCAAACGCTAGATAGGCGGTGGCCTGGATCCAGCCATATTTCTTACTTTACATAATACACATTATGCGTAATTCATGTGCCCAGGCGATCAGGCTACAAACAACCGACCTGGCTTATGGCGCAATGACACGGACAGTGTCGCAATCCTGTGTAGCGTGACACACAATTCGCCCGCCCGTCCCCGCGTTCGCCCCAGGCGGACCGACCTGGCACGGTCTTTGCATCTCCATTCGTACACATCCCGCCAACCGAGCGGGAACGTACAAGGAGACAGTCTTCATGAACATGCCCATTCCTGGCCTCAAGGAGGCCATGCGCAATGTGCCATCCACGGTCGCCCTGATCACCAGCCGCGATGCGGCAGGAACGCCGCACGGGATGGCCGCTTCCGCGGTGATCTCCATCACCGTCGATCCGCCGGCCGTCCTGGTTGCCGTCAACCGCACGGCGGGCATCCATCCCGTCCTGGAAATGAGCGGCCGGCTCTGCATCAATTTTCTGGCGAAAGACCAGGTTCACCTGTTGGACGCCTTTTCCCGCTCCGACCTGCGCGCTGAACGTTTCACCCAGTCCGACTGGCGCGATGTCCGGGACGTTGGCGGGAAGGACCTTCCGTGGCTGCCCGCCGCGCGCGCCGTGCTGTTCACCGAGGTCGACCGAACGATGTCCTACGGCACGCACACGCTTTTCATCGCCCGGGTTCGGGAAGTGGTGCTGCCCGCGCCCGCCGCAACCGACGAGCACCCGCTGGTCTGGCTGGGCGGGCGCAGTGTTCCGCTGGCGATGCTCGGCGCTTGAATTTCACCCGGGCGGCTACCCCTGGCCGCTCAAATACTTAAAGCAAAACAAGGAGATACACCATGAAACTCGGCATGTTCGCAATGCCCTTGCACCCGCCCGGCCGCCCGATGGCCGAAACGCTTGAAGAAGACGCAGACAAGGTCGTGTACGCGGACCAACTGGGCTTCGACGAGTTTTGGGTCGGCGAACACATGTCCTGCACCACGGAACCGATCTCGGCGCCGCTCATGTTTCTGGCTTCGCTGATCCATCGGACCAAGCGCATCAAGTTCGGGACCGGCGTCATTGCGCTTCCGAACCACCATCCGGCCGTGGTCGCCGCCGAAGTGGCCCTGTTCGATCATTTGAGCCGCGGGCGCCTCATGTTCGGCATCGGGCCGGGCGGCCTTGCAAGCGACATGGAGTTGTTCAAGGTCCTGGACGGGGAATACCGGAACGAGCGGATGATGGAGGCGATCGACACGATCCTGCAACTGTGGCGCCAGGATCCGCCCTACGACATACAGGGGAAGCACTGGCAGATCTCGCTCAAGGACATGGTCATCCCTGAGCTTGGCGTGGGCTATATTGCCAAGCCCTATCAGCGGCCGCATCCCGAAATCACCATGACGGCCATGTCTCCTTATTCCAGCAGCGTCAAAGTGGCGGCTCAACGCGGTTTCGGTCCGATGAGCGCCAATTTTTGCCCCGAGTATGTGGTCAAGAGCCATTGGCAGAAGTATCAGGAAGGCTGCGAGTTGGCGAACCGTCCGGCGACTGGCGAAGACTGGCGCGTCTCCCGCAATATCCTCATTGCGCCGACGGACGCCGAGGCCCGCGACCGGGTGATGAATCCGGAAGGCAGCAACTATTACTACTTCGACTACCTCTGGCGTGTCCTCAAATCCGCCAACTACACCGCCGTCATGAAGGCGGATCCGAAACAGCCCGACGAGTCGGTGACGGTGGAGAGCCTGATCGAGAGCATGGTCGTCTACGGCTCGCCCCAGACTGTGACCGACAAACTGTTGTCCTTCCGCCAGAATGTCGGTCCATTCCATGGCTTGTTGATGGCGTCCATGGATGGGGCCGGCGCAAATCGCGCCTGGGAATGGGAGACGATGTCGCGGCTGGCGTCGGAAGTCATGCCGGCGGTACGCAAGGCTATCGCGCGTTGAGGCCTGCCTGACCCCGGCCCGGCAGGCGGTGCCTGGCGGGCCGTCTTCTATACTCATCCGGACGAATTCTCTTCGGAGTTTTGCCATGAGCGCCCTCGCCTCGTCCCAGACGCTGCCCTGCCCTATGGACACCGCGCCGTTGATCCACGACTCGTGGCAACGCTGTTATGAGCGCTACGGCCTGTCCCCCGATCGCGTGCCCCGCCCGGACGTACTCACGCAGGCAGAGCTGGATGCCGTCCGGGCGCCCACCGAGAGCCTGGAGGCGCTCGCGCACGGCGAACTCAGCCGTATGCTTGGCCAGCTTGGAAGCCATGTGCAGTTGCTCATGTTGGCGGACGCCGGCGGGACGCTCATGCTCGTCCGCTCGGACCCGGCCCTGGACGACGTGTGCCGCTCGGCGTTGATTCAGCCCGGCGCGATGTTTTCGGAGTCTTCGCAGGGCACGAACGGCATCGGCCTGTGCATTCAGACGCGCATGCCGGTGTCCGTGGTGATGGAAGACCATTTCGCCCAACGGCTGTCGGGCCTGTCGTGCACCGTCGCCCCGATCTTTGGCGAGCGAGGCGACCTCGCCGCCGTGCTCAACGTGACCTCATTGCAGCCTTCGAACCGTATGGTGCATGAGATCGCGCGGCGCGTGGTGGAAGCGTCGGCCCGCCGCATCGAGAACCGCAGCTTCGATTTACGGCACGTCGGCCGGGTGTTGGTGCGCCTGTCGGCCACGGGAGATTTCTGCGACCCGGCCGGCGAAGGCCGTCTGGCGCTGGACGATGCCGGGCGCGTGCTGGATGCCACGCCTTTCACCCTCGAGATGCTTGGCGCCGACCCGCGCATCTTTGGCGAACGCCTAGCGGGCATGAATGAAATCGACGCCCTGCTTCGGATTGCGCTGAGCGATTCGCCCGTCATCGAGCACGCCGGCCGGCGCCTCAGTATCCAGATCGACCATCGGGAACGCCGGCGTTCCATCTATCCGTCGGCCACCGGCACACCGGCGGCGCCAACGAGCCGGAAGGCGGCGCCGACGATAGCCCAGATCGCGGGTGCCGATACCGACACGCAAGAGCAGATGCGCATTGCGCAGCGGCTGTATGCCCGCGGGTTGCCCATTTTGCTGCAGGGAGACAGCGGCTCGGGAAAGTCGGCGTTGGCACGCGCGCTTCATGAGGCCGGGCCACGCCGCACGGGTTCATTCGTGTCGATCAATTGCGCCGCGATCCCGGCGGAGCTGATCGAGAGCGAACTGTTCGGCTATCGCGCCGGCGCCTTCACCGGCGCATCGAAGGCAGGCGCCCGCGGACGTATCCTGGAAGCGGACGGCGGCACGCTTTTTCTGGACGAGATCGGCGACATGCCGCTGGCGTTGCAGAGCCGGTTTCTCCAGGTGCTGTCCGACAAGGAGTTCGTTCCCGTGGGCGCGTCGCAGCCCGTGCAGGTGGACTTCAACCTGATCGCGGCCAGCTTCCGCGATATCGAAGGCATGGTGCGCGACAAGACTTTCCGCGCCGACCTGCACTTCCGCATCCAGGGAGCAGCCGTACGGCTGCCTCCGCTGCGCTCACGCGACGATCTCAACGCGTTGATCGATCATGCATTCCAGGAGGCGGCGATTTCGGCGGGCGCGCCCTGCCCTCGCCTGTCGGCGGCCGCACGTGCCGCGCTGCTGCGTCACGGGTGGCCGGGCAACATTCGTGAATTGCACCATGTAGCGCGCTACGCGCTGGCGCTCTGTGATTCGGATGAGGCGTCACTCGATTGCTTGCCACCCGCCTTACAGTCCGGCGGGAGCAAGGCAGCCGATTCGGAGGCGCGTTCAGAGCTAGACCTGACGGGGGTGTTGGCCCGTTTTGAATGGAATGTCACGCTGGCCGCCCATTGGCTGGGAATCTCGCGCTCGACCCTGCACCGCCGGATGCGGGCACAAGGGGTTCGTCGCCCCGACTGATCCTATGCAGCCTCAAACGATCTGCCCGAATGCCGGCATGAACGACGTTTCCGGCTCCGCCCGACCTTCGGCGGATTGCCGGGGCTCGTCCCGTGCGCCGAGCCAATCGATCAGCTTGCGCACCTGCTCGGCGAACTGGGCCACCCGGTCTCCTATGTCGTCGGCGGAAACCATTGCAACCGGCAGACGTTCCAGCAACAGCACCGCGTCGGTGGCGCGGTCCAGCCCTATCGACATGCCGCAGCGTTCCATCAGCAGGAAATTCATGGACAACAGCTGCATCAGGTCCTCCGCGGGCAAAGGTTGCGGAAATTCGGACAGCAGGCCGTAAAGCCCGAGCGTGTCGTCGTCCAGGCTCCGGATGGAGATGAGGATGTCTTCATCCAGCATCAGCATGCAGTGGCGGCGCTCGTCGAACGCCAGGTCGAGGCCGATGGTCTTGCTCAAGGCCTGCAGCAAGGCAAGGCAGGATGGGCTGGGCATGGAATTCTCTCTTTTTAATGAAGGGCCGGATGGAATCAGGCGCGCCGGTCCTGATCGAGCGTGATCAGGATTTCGCAGGCCTCCACCAATGAACCGGCGGCGAGGATGGCGATTTGGTCCGCGGCGGGCGCGCCGCTCGTCAGCGCATGCAGGGTTTCCACTAGCGGCTTGGCCTTGGACAGCAAGGCCTGCATGCCGCCCCCGGCGTTCACTGCGTCACGCAACTCCGACACGGCGCGGCCCAGAGGCGCGAGTTGACGCTGCTGCCTGGCGTCCAGGCCCTGGATGTGGGCGTCGAACTGATCCGCCAGGCCTTCCACGCAGGATTGCAGCCCCCGCCGTTGCGCCGCGTAGTACCCCTCCTCCCCCGCGGGCCGGAGTTGCGCCGCCTCGACGGGAAATGCCTTCCGGTCTTCGAGCAGGTCGGAAAGGGCTTCATGATCCTCGTCGAGGGCGAGGATTCGTTGCTCCAGGCGCGGCTTCAGCGCGAGCTGCGTGGCCAGTTCGCCGCGCCTGAGTTCCAGCGCCGCCAGGTCTTTTTGGTGGCTCTTGCGGTCCGCGTTCAGCTTTGCGGCGGCCTTGGCGTCGTCCGGCTGCAGCCTCGCCGCTCGCGCCGCGAGGCTGTCGGCGGCAAGCCTGACTTTCTCCGAGCGGCCGTTGACCTCTTTCTGGGTCGCGACGATCTTTGTCTCCAGGCCTGCCAGTTCCTGCTCCATTTCCTGCACCCTGCCCTTCGCATGCGCCACGTCGGCGCTCAGGCCCAGGATGCGCTGGTCGGCAGCGACGCCCTGGGCTTGCTGGCGGGTCTGATCGTACGCGTCCAGATCGTCGGCTCTTACGAGCAGCGTGGCGCGCAGGATGCTGATCGCATCGGCTTCGGCGGGCGCCTTGCTCCAGGCGGCCGCGCAATGCGCCTTGACGCTGCCGGCCTGGTCGTTGAGTTGGTCTATCGCGGCCTGCAGCTGCAGCGCGTAAGCGTAGGTCTTGTTCGGATCCTCGGTGATCCAGGCGGCCTCGAACGGCACGTAGATGTTGGAGCCGCCGGCCTGTAGGGAACGCGCCGCCACGGCCGCGCAATTCTGCGTGGTGCTGAGTTTGGAATAGCCGATGAGGCCTTGCTCGGCGTCCGCCTTGAGCTGATTGGCGTCGGCCAGCATGTCGTGCTCAGCCAGGCCGAACAGGGTCGTCCGCGGCTGGAGCCCGCCGCTGCCGTGCTCTCCATTGCGCCCCGCCAGCGGGAAGAATACTTTCTCCGCGCCTGCTCCCCAGGTCCTGCCGGACACCAGTTCCTGGGAATCGCGCGGGAAAAACCGGGCGGCGGCCTGCAGGTCTTGGAGCGTCACGTCCTCATCGAAGCCCAGTTCTCCCAGCTCCTCGGCGTGCTCCTGCCGGGTAGCGCCCAGCGGATCCTTGTCGCCGGCGCGCTCCAGGCGGGCCGCGGTCTTCAGGACATCCCTAGCCGCCTGCCCGCGTTGCAGATTCAGATTGGTCTTTTCGGAGATTTCATCTCCGCGATCGCTATCGTAGCTGGGCGCGCTCATGCCGGGCCGGGCTTCGAAATGCCCGCCCACGCCCGGCAGCATTTCCAGCGCCCGGTTGCGGCTCACTTCGACGTCGCTCTTGGCGGGCCACCAGCTCACATACTCCTTGGCATGGCTCCACGAATTGGGCGACATCGTGTTGGAGATCGCCACGGCGGAATGTCCGGTGCGCTGGATATTGAAACCCGAAGAGACCCGTGGCCAGGAGTTCAGGCACACGTTGCGCGCCTGGTCCCTTGCCTTGCCCACGCCCGACAGCCCCTGCGCCACGGAGATCATCTTGTCGATCTTCGTCTTGTTGAGCGTGGCGGTGTAGTCCCTGCCTATCACCCGGTCTACCGCGGCCGCCGCGGCCTTGTAGCCGTACTCCCTGGCAAGGGCCTGGGCGAACACGCTGTTGGCCCTGTGATTGGACTCCTTTACCTGTTCGGAACCCTGGACGATGCGGTCCTTCAGGCGGCCGAACATGCCGCGCCCCTGCGCGTTCGTCGCGGTGTCGTCCAGCTGGACGCGGCCGCCCTGCACCGATGCGGAAAGAAAGCTGGATAGCTGGACCATCTGGCATCACCCCTGGAACGTGGCCTGGGCGGGTTCATGGCCGCGCGGCCGCGAACCTCGTCCCAATGCGCGCTGAGTAACCCAGGGCGGCGGCCGGTTCCGGATTGATGCGTCCGGGGCCGCAAAATACCAAGTTTCAGTGATGCCGAATGGCGTTTATGCCCGCCTGGCCAGGCTGAACACCGATGCCGGCGGCAGATTGAACGGAACGAATCCGATTCTGCGGGCGGACAGGCCGCAAGCATCCAGCACGCCTGCGGAAATCGGGCAGCGCACGCCGTAGGTGAACAGTTCCATCGAGCCGCCCTCGGCCATGGCGTCGAACACGGCGGTCAGCAGCCGATGGTGGTGCGCCCCGCTCATGTTCCGCAAAGGCAGGCCGCAAATGGCCGCGCCGATGCCGTCCAGCTCCGGATGGCTGTGCCGCGACAGCTCCTGCGCCGAAACCTGGAGCACCGCGGCCTGGGGGAACTGCGTCCGCAGGCTGGAGCTCATGACCTCGTCCTGCTCGACCAGGACGAGGCGCGACGGATCGACGCCTTTACGCAGCATTTCCCGCGTGAAGACGCCCGTGCCGCAGCCGAGTTCGAGGACTTTGCCGGCATTGGCCGGGATGGACGCCGTGATGGCCGCCGCCAGGGCCGGACCGGATGGCGCCACGGCGCCGATGGCGGCAGGATTGGACAGGAGCGCCTTGACGAACTGCTTGCGCTCTTGCAGCCACGTCATGGGCTGGTTGGATGAGGATTTATGCGCTGCGGATTGATATGACGGCGAAGAATGCATCGGTCCCTTCTATCTCCAAGGCCTGGATGCCCGCGCGCTGCCGCGCGCCCGGCTCCGGGCTCGAACGCGCCGCCGGGTTGGCGGCGCCCACTGCTATCGAGACCTTAACTGGCGCGGGCGGGTGCGACCGGAAACCGTGCGTAAGCACCCTTGTCAATCAGACAACGAGGCCGGCCGCAAGCGGAGGCCGGCCGCGCCCGCGGACAGCTTAGGTTGCAACTCCCCTACTTCCGGGCCGGCCGCAGCGTCAGCGTATCCGCCTTCTCGCTGTCGACCTTGGCCCGGCTGAACGCCATGGGGAAGTACTCGCCAGTGGCCCAGCCCTTGAGCAGGTTCTGGTAATACGGGCTGCGCGGATCCGCGGACTGCCCCGGCACGTTCTGGACGCGCGAGTTATCCCAGTCGGCCACGTCGATCACCTGGCGATAGGACGCCCCGCTGATCTGGCGGAAGTCCGTCTTGCGGAACGTGGCGCGATGCACCGTGTCGTTGTCCCCGCCCACCGGATAGCGCGGCGTGCCATAGGCCTTGGCGGTTTCCGCAGGCAGCAGGCTGGCCAGGCTGTGCTCGAACTGGATGTGGTGCAGCTTGCCCCACTGCCACTGCGCCGGATCCGAACCCAGCTTGGCCCGCAGCTTCTGCATGCCCTCGCCCAGCGCCTCCAGCAACAGCGCGTCGCGCCCCTGCTCCGGCCTCGGCCCGAAGGCGGCGTCGGGCGCGGCCAGCTTCTCCAGGGTTTTGCGCGTGGACAGGTCGCCGAAGACGCTGCGGCCCGCCGCCGGCACGTAAAGATCGGAAACCCGCTTGATCACTTCCGGTAGCCAGAACTCATAGACGGTGGCCGCCGTGCTTTCCGTGCCCACGCGGTAATCCCAATCCTTCAGCAGGCTCAGCGCCTGGCCCACCGCCGGGTCCGCCGAGTTCAGGGACTTGGCGTAGCCCGTCAGCGTGCGCGCGGGAATCGACAGATTGTCGAACTGCAACGCCTGCGAATTCTGGACCGTGAGCCCCTTGCCATCGGCGATCACCTCCCGTATGCGCTGGACGCGATAAGGCTCGGCCCAGGTGCGCGCCGACATTTCCTTGTAGCGGAAGTCCGCCGGCAGGTTGTATTCGTTGGCGGTGGCGACGTAGCCTTCGGCCGGGTTGTACACGCGTGGAAGCGCATTGCCGGGCAGGACGCCGCGCCATTCGAAATCGCCATTGCCGGGCACGGGCAGCATGCCGGACCAGTCGGCGCGCGGCCGTATCGGCGCGATGCTGCCGCCGAACCAGCCGATATTGCCGTCCACGTCGGCGTAAACCATGTTCTCGCTGGGCGTGTAGTGCTTTTCCATCCCCGCCACGAACTCGTTCCAGTCCTGGGCCTGGTTCAGGCGCAGGCTGGCCAGGTAGGCCGCCGTCCCGGGGAACTCCAGATAAGCGGCGCGCAGCGCATAGGCCTTGTGCCGCACCGGATCCTCATGGATCACCGGGCCGTGGCGGGTGAATTTCAGCTGGCGCACCGCCGCCGTCTGGCCGCGCACCGGAATGGATTCGTCGACCTGGCGCATCTTTTCCCAGCCGCCCCGGTAACGGTACTCGTTGGCGTTGGCCGGATTGGTGTCGTAGACGTACAGGTCTTCCTCGTCGCCGAACGCGAAGATCGTCAAGCCGAAGGCGATGCGGTCGTTGTGCCCCATGGAGACGCCGGGCAATGCGGGTTCGCCGGCGCCGATCACGTTCCAGCCCGGCGCATTCAGGTGCACCATGTAGCGCAGCGACGGCATGGTGATCGAACGGTGCGGGTCGCCCGCCAATATCGGCTTGCCGGTGGCCGTATGCTGCCCGCCCATCGTCCAGTTATTGCTTTCGTAGCGCGCCGCCATCGGGTCGAACGCCGGATCCAGCGACGCCAGCTGGCCCGCCGACAAGCTGCGGGCCAGCTCTTCCTTCTGCGCTTGGGCCAGCGGGCTGCGCGGGAAGTCCGCGGCGACGAACTTCTGGCCGCTGCGCGCCAGCGTGTAATTGGCCAGGATCGTGTTGTCCACGAGTTTCACGTCCAGGCCCGCCGGCACCTGCAAGGCCAGGGGCGGCTCGAAGGTGCTCAGGCCCTGGACGGTATTCAAGCCCAGCGTGGCGAGCCGCTGCGCCATCCTCACTTCCTCGGTGAGGTTGCGCGTCAGGCCGTAGATCCGGATCAGGGAGGTTTCGGGGCTCCAGTAGCCGGGCTGGGTGCCGGTCAGCTTGAATTCCGGCGGCATCTGGTCGGGATGCGCCTTGACCCAATCCACGTAGGCGTTGATGCCCGCGGCGAACGAAGTCAGGATCGCCTTGCCCTGCGGGTGGTAGCTGGCGAATTCCGCCTGCATGTCGCCCCGGTACAGGAAGAGGCGCGCCGCCCGGTCCTGCTCCACGAAGCGCGGGCCGAACTGCTCGGCCATCTTGCCCTCGCCCTGGCGGCGCCACAGATCCAGCTGCCACAGCCGGTCGCGCGCGGCGCTGAAGCCCTGGGCGAAGAACAGGTCTTCCTGGTTCTGCGCATAGATATGCGATACCCCGTGCCGGTCGCGCACGATCTCCACCGGCTGCGACAGCCCGGACATGTCGATCGTTTCCTTCTTGCTTCCCGGCGCGGCGCACCCTGCCAGCAACGCCATCAATCCGCTCGCCAGCAATGCGGCGGCCCTGCGATTGAACGTACGCATGACTTCTCCTCCGATTTATTTGTCTTCTATCGCTGCCGGTCTTGAGGCGCCATGCTGCCGGACGCCGCCGTAAGCAATGTGTACAACTAAATCAGTTGCCCCGCGAAAGCTGTTTTATTTAATGAAAATTGGCAGTATGTGTAACCCGCGGCCGGAGCGCCGCGGGCGCGGCTCACCCGGCGTTACAAAAGTCCGGACGCTGCGCCGGACGGCCGACGCTCGACGATGGCCGGAGGCTCGTGCGCCCGCACGCGCGGCGCCCGGCCTGCATAGCGCTCCACCTGCACCGCGGTCAGTTGGCCGGAGCAGCCTTGCGCCAAGGACGAGGTTCCCACGTCGCGCGTCAGCACGTTGGGGTTGCCGTGCACGCAAAGCGGATGCTCGGCCTCGGCGTCGTCCGGGTCGTACCAGGCGCCCGTAGGCAGTTGCACTACGCCGGGACGGATGCCGTCGGTCAGGCGCGCGACCGCGAGGCAGGCGCCGCGCGCATTGAAGAGGCGCACCACGTCGCCGTCGACGATATCGCGGGCGCCAGCGTCTTGCGGATGCAGGGAGCACACTTCCCTGCCCTGCTGCTTCTGCGACACGCTGTGCGCGCCGAAATCGAACTGGCTGTGCAGGCGGCTGGCCGGTTGGTTGGCGACCAGGCACAAGGGGTGTTCCGGCGTGGGCGCGTCCGCCGGCAGCAGCCAGGCGGGATGGCCCGGGCAGTCGGCGTAGCCGAAGCCGGCCACCACCGGCGAACTGATCTGCACCTTGCCGCTGGGCGTGGGCAGGGGTTTGCCGGCCGGATCGTCGCGGAAGGCGCGCAGGATGCCGCCGTCGTCGTCCTGCTGCGGCAGGACCAGTTCGCCCCGCGTCCAGAATTCGTCGAAATCCGGCGCGTCCAGGCCGCACTCCTCCAGCGCCACGCGAGTCTTCTCGTACAGGTGGCGCAGCCATTCGCGGCTGCTGCGGCCTTCGGTGAAGGCCTCGCGCGCGCCCAGCCGGGCCGCCAGGTCGGCAAAGATGTCGTAGTCGTCGCGCGCCAGTCCGTTGGGCTCGGCCAGGCGGTGCATCGCCACCATCAGCGGGTCTGTGGGCGCGCCCCCGATGTCTTCGCGCTCCAGCGTCATCGTGCAGGGCAGCACGATATCCGCATGGCGGGCCGTGGCGGTCCAGCCGATTTCGTGCACCACGAAGGTGTCCAGGGTTGCGAAGGCGCGCCTCAGGCGCGCCAGGTCCTGGTGGTGGTGGAAGGGGTTGCCGCCCGCCCAATAGGCCAGCCGTATATGTGGATACGGCATGCGCTTGCCGTTGTAGTCGAAGGGTTCGCCGGGGTGCAGCAGCATGTCCGAGATCCGCGCCACCGGGATGAACGCCTTCACGCCGTTCACACCCTGCGGCAGCGAGGCTACCGGCACGGCGTTGCTGCGCTTGCCATAGTGCGCCAGCGTGCCCAACGCGTAGGCATAGCCGCCGCCCGGCAGGCCCAGTTGCCCCAGCGCGGCCGCCAGCACCGCCCCCATCCAGACCGGCTGTTCCCCATGTTCGGCGCGTTGCAGCGAATGCGCCACAGTGATCAGCACCCGCTTGCCGGCAAGGCTGCGGGCAGTGTCGGCGATCCAGTCGGCGGGCACGTCGCATAGGGGCGCCGCCCAGGCCGGCGTCTTGGGCTGGCCATCCCGGCGGCCCAGCAGATAGTCTTCGAAGACGTTCCAGCCCTCGCAGAATTTGCTGAGGAAGGCCCGGTCGTGCAGGCCGTTGGCGACCAGTTCGTGGACCAGCGCCAGCATCAGCGCCACGTCGGTCCCGGGCACGGCCCGCACCCATTCGGCCTGCGCGTCATCCGGAAAGTCCGAGGCCAGCGGGCTGATGTTGATGAAGCGGCAGCCGCGCGCCGCCGCCCGACGCATCGAATCGCGCTCGATATGCCGGCTGATCCCACCGCTGGCCACGCGCGAGTTCTTCAGCGCCATGCCGCCGAACGCCAGCACCACGTCCGTATGTTCGACGATCTGGTCCCAGGTCACGTTGCGGCGCGCCACGTCGTCCATGCTGCCCAGGATGTGCGGCAGGATCACTGCGGAGGCGCCGGCGCTGTAGCTATTGACCGAACGCACATAACCGCCCAGGGCCGTATTCAGAAACCGGTGCACCTGGCTTTGCGCATGGTGGAAGCGACCCGCGCTGGACCAGCCGTAGGATCCGCCGAACACGGCCTCGGGCCCGTGCTGCTCCTTGACCCGCGTCAGCTCGCCCGCCAGAAGGTCCAGCACTTCCTCCCATTCCATGCGCACGTAGCCGTCGCGTCCCCGACGCGCGTCCGGGCCCGGGCCACGTTCCAGCCAGCCGCGCCGCACCATGGGCGCGGTGACCCGGACCGGATGGTCCAGGGCGTTGGTGAAGTTGTCGATCAGCGGGTTGGGATCCGGGTCGCCGGGATGCGGCCGGACGTCCAGGACGCCGTTCTTCCAGGCGGCGGAGAACACGCCCCAATGGGCGCTGTGAGGCTTGCGGCCGGTGTCGGGCCGCGAGGAAATGGCGGTGTCGCGATTCATGTTGCTAGGCGTCAGGACCCGCGGCGACCGGCGCACCCGGCTGGGCGCTCCATTCGCTCCACGAGCCGGGATACAGGGCCGCGCCGGCCAGGCCGGCGATCTCCATGGCGAGCAGATTGTGGCAGGCCGTGACGCCAGAGCCGCACTGGTTGACCACGGCGTCGGGCGCGCGGCCGTCCATGCGCTCCGTGAACGCCTGGCGCAATTGCTCCGCGGACAGGAAACGTCCGTCGGCACCCAGATTGTCGCGGAAGAACCGGTTGCGCGCGCCCGGAATATGGCCGCCCACCTTGTCCAGCGTTTCGTTCTCGCCGCGGTAGCGGTCGGGCGCGCGGGCGTCCAGCACCACACGGCCGCCCGACTCCAGGGCTTCGCGCATTTCGGCATACGTCAGCGTGCGCTGGCGGCCGGCGCGCGCCGCAAGGTCGCCGGGCGCGCGCGGCGCCGGTGGTTCCGTGGACAGCGGCTGGCCTGCGGCCTTCCAAGCGCCCATGCCTCCGTCCAGCACGGCCACGGCATCGTGACCGATCCAGCGCAGCAGCCACCACAGGCGCGCGGCGTACATGCCGCCAGCGTTGTCGTAGGCGACGATCTGCGTGTCGCGGTTGGCGCCCAGCGCCGCCAGCGCTGCCGCGAATGCCTCGCGGTCCGGCAGTGGATGGCGTCCGTTCATGCCGGTCTTGGGGCCGCTGAGCGTCTCGTCCAGGTGCACGTAGGCTGCGCCGGGAATGTGGCCGGCCTCGTACTGGCGCCGTCCCGCTTCGGGATCGGTCAAGTCGAACCCGCAGTCCAAGACCAGCACGCTGTCCTGCCCCGGACCTGCCAGCGCGCGGGCCAGGTGTTCCGCATCGATCAGGGTGGTGTACATGAGCGCCCTCCCTTCAAGCCTGTGAGGCCGACAGCGCGTCCATCGCGCGCAGCGAGTAGACATAGGCCGCCCCGGCGTTCAGCGCGATGGCGGTGGCCAGCGCTTCGCTCAGTTCGGCTTCGGTCACGCCGGCCTTGCGGGCGGCGTCGGCATGCGCCGCGATGCAGCCGTCGCAGCGCGTCGTGACGGCCACGGCCAGTGCGATGAGTTCGCGCGTCTTGGCGTCTAGCGTGCCGGTGGCGCCTTGCGCCTGGTTCAGCGCGCGGAACGCGGTCAGCAATTGCGGGTTGTGCTTGCCCAGTTGCTCGCCGGCCTTGCGGTTGTTGGCGAGCGTCTCGGTCCAATTCTGCAGCATGAGGAAATCTCCGGGAATTTCGGGAAAAGGAAGGACTTGCTACTGGCCGATTTGCTTCAGCAGGCCGGGCGTGGCGGCTTTGCGGTAGTTGGCGATGTCTTCCTCAATGTACTGCCTGAACTGGTCCAGCGGCAGGTCGCGCTCCATCGCGGCGTCCTTGCGGATGGTGTTCTGCACGGCGGGATCCTTCAGCGCGCGCGACAGGTTGTCGGACAGCACCTTCAATACTTCGGGCGGCGTGCCGGCCGGCGCGGCCAGCCCGTACCACTGGGTCATCGTCATATTGATACCCAGCTCCTTGAAGGTCGGCACGTTCGGCAATACGGGGCTGCGCTGGCTGCCGGTCAGGGCCAGCACGCGCAACTGGCCTTGCTGCACCTGCGGCACCAGCGGCGAGGCGGTGGCGAAGAACATGTCCACCTGCCCGCCTATCATGTCCGTGATGGCGGGACCGGACCCTTTGTAGGGCACGTGCAGCAGCTTCAGGTGCCCCAGTTCCTTGATGGTTTCCATGCCGATATGGGCGGCCGCCCCGGTGCCGGTCGAAGCGAAGGTCAGTTCCTTTTGTCGCGACGCGTCGATCACTTCCTGCGCCGTCTTGAAGCGCGACTGGGTCGCCACGAACAGGCCGTGCGGCGCTTCCAGGATGAGCCCCACCGGCGCGAAGTCGTCCGGTACCTTGTACGGCAGGGTTTGGGGCTTGAGCGCCGGCGACACCGCCAGGTTGCCGCTCATCGCCAGCAGCACGGTGTAGCCGTCCGGCGCGGCCTTGGCGACCAGGCCGGCCGCGATGTTGCCGCCGGCCCCGGGCCGGTTCTCGACGATGACGGTCTGGCCGATGGTCTTGCCCATGGCCGTCGCGATCAGCCGCCCATACAGGTCGCCTCCACCGCCCGGCGGAAAACCGACCACCAACGTGATGGGACGCTCGGGATAGGCGGCGCTGGCGGCGCCGCCGGCCAGGGCCGTCATGGACAGCGCCGCGGCCAGGGCGGCGCGCAGGGCGCGGCGCCTGCCGCGAGGGCTAGGGGAAGAAATGCGCATGGTGTTTGTCTCCTGTCGTTTTTCGTATGCCGGCCGCCGCCCTCAGGCGCCCAGCCAGGCGGCTCGCTGCGTTGTCACCACCCGGTCGACCGAGGCGGCGCACTGCCCCAGGTAGCCCGCCGGATCGGTCAGGCGCTGGATCTCGTCTTCGCCCAGCAGGCTGGCCAGGTCCTTGTGCTGACGCAGCGCCTGGGCGAAATCGAGTTTGTTGGTGATGCCGTGCATGGACGCTTCGTAGATCCATTCGTGCGCGGTCTGCTTGCCCACGCGCTCCGACAGCTCCAGCATCACGTGTTCGGACAGCAGATAGCCGCGCATGCGGTCTAGGTTCTGCGCCATGGCCTCGGCGTCCACCCGCAGCCCGGCCAGCAGGTTCTTCGCCTGGAACAGCATGGCGCCGGCGATCAGGCAGCATTCGGGCAGCGCCTTCCATTCGATCTTCCAGGCGATGCCGTCGCGCTCGCCTTCCTGCACCATGCCTTCCAGCATCAGCGCGGCGCTGGCGCGCAGCGGCCGGCACAGGCCCGCCAGGTTCTCGGCCGAAGTCGGGTTGCGCTTGTGCGGCATGGTCGAAGAGCCCAGTTTGCCCGCCGAGAACGCCTCTTCCACCTCGGCGAATTCATTCCGCTGCATATTGAAAAGCTCGTTGCCGATCTTGGACAAGGTGGCGCCCAGCATCGCCAGCAATAGCGCGTATTCCGTGAAGCGGTCGCGCGCGGGGGCCCAACTGATGGACGGCGCGGCCAGTCCGAGCTTGGCGAGCGTGCGGCGCTCCACCTCTTCGGCCTGTTCGCCCAGCGACGCCTGGCTGCCGACGGCGCCCACTACCATGCCCACCAGCACGCGCGGCTCGCACTCTTTGAGCCGCTCGTGATGGCGCGACAGTTCGTCCAGCCACACGGCGCACTTGTGGCCGAAGGTGATGGGCAAGGCCTGCACCCCGTGGGTGCGCCCCGCCATGGGCGTGTCCCGATGCGCCTGGGCCAGCCGCGCCAGCTCCTGGCCCACGGCCGCCACGTCGCGCAGGATCACGGCGTGCACCTCCTTGAGCTGCAGCGTGACGCCAGTGTCGACCACGTCCTGGGTCGTGGCGCCGTAGTGCAGCCATTCGCCGTGGTCTTCGCCGCAGCGTGCCTGCAATTGTTTGAGCGCCGGCACCAGCGAATGCTTGATGCGGCGGATTTCCGCCGACATCTGGGTGATGTCGATGTTGCCGGCCTGCGCCTGGGCGCGGATTTCGCGGGCCGCCTCGGCGGGAATGATGCCCAGCTCGGCCTGCGCCTCGGCCAGCGCCCCCTCGAAATCCAGCCATTTCTGGATGCGATTTTCCTCGGAAAAAATGGCGCGCAGCTCATCGGTGCTCCACAGGTGCTGGAGCGATTGCATATCGAAAACGGAAACGGACATGAGGCGGGATCCTGGAAGATTAGGAAGGCTGGTGGACGGGACGCGGCAACAGGCGGCCCGGGTTGAAAGTGCCGCGGGGGTCCAGCGCATGCTTGATGCGCTGCATGACCTCCAAGGACACGGCGGGTTTGAACTGCAGGAAGGCTTGCTGCTTGAGCCGGCCGATGCCGTGCTCGGCGGAAATCGATCCCCCTAGGCGCGCGGCCACGCCATGCACCACGTCGTGCACCGCGTCCTCCCGCGCCCGGAAGGCGGCATCGTCCATGCCGGCCGGCTTGCTCTGGTTGTAATGAAGGTTGCCGTCGCCCACGTGTCCGAAGCACACGATCCGGATGCCGGGCATCAAGGCCTCCAGCGCGGCGCCCGCCGCGGCGATGAATTCGGGAACGCGCGACACCGCGACGGAAATGTCGTGTTTGATGGACGGGCCGTCCAGCCGCTGGGCCTCCGGCACGTGCTCGCGCAGCGCCCAAAGTTCGTGCGCCTGGCGGCCGGAAGCGGCAATCGCCGCGTCCGTGACCGCGCCCGCCTCCATGGCGGCTTCCAGCACGGCATGCACCACGGGCTCGGGATCCATCTGCGCCGAGGTTTCCGAGACGTCGAACAGCACCGACCAGGGCGTATCCGTGCCGAGCGGATTGCGCATGCCGTCCAGCGGATGCGCCAGCACCTGGACCAGCGTCTGGCGGCCGATAAGCTCGAACGCGGTGACGCGCTCGCCCACGGCGCCGGTCAGGCGCGCCAGCAGGTCCACCGCCGCCTGCGGCGTGGGCACCGCGACCCAGGCGGTGACCACTTTGGCGGGCTGCGCGCACAGCTTGAACGACGCCGCCGTGACCACACCCAGTGTCCCTTCCGCGCCGATGAATAACTGCTTGAGGTCGTAGCCGGTGTTGTCCTTGCGCAGCGTGCCCAACTGTTCCAGCACGCTGCCATCGGCCAGCACCACTTCCAGGCCCAGCGTGAGGTCGCGCGTATTGCCGTAGCGCAGCACCTGCTCGCCGCCAGCGTTGGTGGACACCACGCCGCCCACCGTGGCGCTGCCCTCCGAGGCCAGGGACAAGGCGAACAGCCTGCCGGCCGCGGCGGCCGCCTGCTGCGCAGCCAGGACCGTGCAGCCCGCCTCCAGCGTGATGCTGTTGTCCAGCGCGTCCACGCGCCGCACCGCCGTCATACGGTCCAGGCTGAGCACCAGTTCGCGGCCCGACGCGTCGGGCGTGGACCCGCCGACCAGCCCGGTATTGCCGCCCTGCGGCACCACCGCCACGCCATGGCGTGCGCACAGCGCCACCACGCGGGACACCTGTTCCGTGCCGGCCGGACGCGCCACCGCTAGCGCGGCGCCGGGGAAATTGCGGCGCCAGTCCGCCGTGTAGCGGGCAGTGTCCGCCACCCCCGTCAAGACATGGTCCTGGCCGACGATCGCGGCCAGGGACGCCAGGAATGCATCGATCTGATTGGGCATAATGCTGTGGATCGCGCGGCCGGGCCCTGCTCCCTATCCGCGCAATGCTGGTCTCCTGGTGAATGAAGGCGGAAGTCCCTGGTCCGGTAGTCGCCTTTCATTTCATTGATTAAAATATGTTTTATTCATCGAAACTATAAGGAAGCATAGGAAACCGTGTCAAGCGAGAAATCCCCTAAGCCGCCCGCCGGCGTGCTCGAACGCGGCATCTCCATCCTGGAGTGCTTCAGCGAGGACAGCCTGCGCCTGTCGCTGCGCGACCTGGCCGACCGCACCGGCCTGGACAAAGCCACTCTGCTGCGCCTGCTGGGCGTGTTCACCAAGGCGCGCATGATTCATCGCTACGACAGCAGCACCTACGCGCTGGGACCGGCGCTGTTGCATATGGGCATGCTGTATCGCGACACCTTCGACCTCGGTTCGCGCCTGCAGCCGGTGCTGCGCAACGTCATGGAACAGACCGGCGAAACCGTGGCGGTCTACGTGCGCAGTGGCGACGACCGCATCTGCCTGTACCGCGAGAACACCTCCAAGGAAGTGCGCCATCATGTGGAAGTGGGCAAGCGGATCAGCCTGAAGGACGGCGGCTCGTCGGCGCACGTGCTACGCGCCTACACCGGCGGTTCGACGCCGCTGGAACGCGACATCCATGAAAAAGGCTATGCCATGACGCGCTCGGAGCGAGTGGCCGAGATGGCGTCGGTGGCCGTCCCGGTCTTCGACGGCGACGACACCTTCGTCGGCGCGCTGGTGGTGCTGGGCCTGGCCTCGCGCCACAACGAGGCCGCGCAGCGCAAGGCCGTGGAGATCGCGCGCCACGAGCTCGCGCAGCAGGGGTTCCGCACCGCCCCGCCCGCGGCCTGGACGCCGAAGGCCTGTTCCTGAGGCCGCGGCACGGCCTCAGTTACCGCCTTGCGGGGCCGAACAGCGCCGGCGGCGGCGCGCAGGCCTCGCCGTCCTGCCCCGCGTCGGTAAAGCGTTCGCACCAGGCCACGATGGCCGCGGCCGAAGCGTCGTCCATCATGGGCGCGAACGCGCGCATGCGCGCCTGCAACCCGGTCCAGGTGTAGGGGTCTTCCGGATCGCCCCGGCGCAGCTTTCTCAGCGCTTCGAGCCTGCGGCCGTTCTTCAGCGCCAGCGTGACGCGGCAGGGGCGCAGCCGCGGAAATTCCCGTTGGAATTCCTCGCTGGTCCGCACCTTGATGCGCCGCGCCATGGCCAGCAGTTCGTCCGCCTGCAGGTCGGGAGCCTCCATGTCCTCGATGCCCAGCTTGCCGGACAGCAGCAGGCGCGCGGCCACGTAGCGCAGGCTAAAGCAGGTTTCGGCCGGCTTGGCGGGCCAGTCCACGCCCGCGATCTTGAGCGCGTGCGTGAAAATCTCCACGTCCACCGACTCGATTTCGTCCGGCGCCGTGCCGTGGGCCTCCAGCAGGTCACGGATCGCGTCTAGCGGCGTGAATAGCTGGGCGCAACAAGGCCAGGCCTTGATGGTGGCGGTATTCAGCCGTTCCGGCGCGTCCAGGCCGCCGTCCAGCGCGTCCAGCGGGCCGTCTCCGCCCAGCAGCCGGTACAGCCCGCGTGCCCCCGTAACATAGCGGCGCGCCCCGGGCAGGCCCGCGCGCGCCGCATAGGCCGCCGCCATCCCGTTGCGCACGGCGAAGGCCGGATGCAGCGACTTGGCTTCATGTGCGCCGTCGTCCACCAATTGCCACAAGCCCGCGGCCTGCGTGGCGCCGATGCCCAGCGCGTGATGCAGTTGCCCGGCTTGCAGGCCCAGCGCCACGCCCGCGGCCGCTGCAGCGCCGGTGCCCCCCGCCGTCGCGGTGGCATGAAAGCCGGCCGCATGCCCCGCTCCCAACGCCTCGCCTACCCGCAAGCAAACTTCATAGCCCGCGATGACCGCGTCGGCGACCTGGCGCTGGGTCAATGCGCCGGCTGCCGCCAAGGCCAGCACCGGCGTGATGGACACCACGCCCGGATGCAGCATGGCGGCGCGATGCGCGTCGTCGATCTCGCGGATATGCGCGATGGCGGCATTGGCGAAGGCGGCGCCGTTGGCGTTCATGGCCGTATGGCCGAACACCGGCGCCGCGCCGCGGCCGGGGTGGCAGTCTTCGGCCACGCGACGGTACCGCTCCGCCGCGGGGGTCTGGCTAGCGGACCAGCCCGCCGTGAACCAGTCCAGCAAAGCCTGGGCCAGCCGCTCGCGCGTGCTCGGGACGATGGGCTGCCGGCGCAGGCAGGAAAGATGGTCGACAAGTGTGGCTTCAGGGAAATCGCTCATGATCATTTATTTCATTTAATAAACTCAATTTTATTTAATGAAACTCTACACCAATCATTCCGACGAGGTAAATCGCGGCCGCGGGGCGCGGCGGCGCGCGCATGCAGCCCTTGCATACGCCTGCTTTCGAGCCTAAATTTGTCGATGCCGCTTGTCGCTTGCCCTCTCGAAGCGAACCCGCGCGCATGGCGTCAGAACGTTGTTTTTCTATCTTTTGTTCCCTAGAGGAGCGATGCGATGAAAGTGAAACACCTGTTCGGTCCGGCAGCCCTTGCCCTCTCGCTGCTGGTCGCCGCCCCCGGCACCGCGGCAAATTCCGAGGGAGCCCCCATCATCACCGGCAAGCAGTGGACAGAGTCCGATGCGAACCTGAAAAAGGCCTACCTGCTGGGCATGGCCAATCTCCTTCAAGTTGAGCAGGCGTACCAGCGGCGCCACGCCCCCACCGACGCGCAGACACTCGTGCCCCGCTTCGCCAGGGGCCTCCAGTCGCAAACCCTGGACTCCGTGCGCGAAAGCCTCGACAACTGGTATGCGGCCAACCCCGCGAAGCTGGATCGTCCCGTGGTTGAAACCCTTTGGTTCGAAATCGTCGTTCCCGGCACGAAGCGCGCGCCTTAGGCCCAGGAGTCCATCATGAACATCATTCGATCGATTGTTTTCGGCATTGCGATTGTCTCTGCGGCCGGCTGCACGAACATGAGTTCCAAGCAGCAAGGCACCCTGTCGGGCGCGGCCATCGGCGCCGCGGCGGGCGCCGGCATTGCCGCCATCGCGGGCGGCAGCGGTTGGACGGGCGCGGCCATCGGCGGCGTCGCGGGCGGCATCGCCGGCAATATCTACGGCGGGCATTGATTCCGCCGCCGGCGCTGCCGGCACGAAAACCGCGCGCCATGTCCCCGCCGGAATGCCGGCGGGACATGGCGCGCGGCGCTTGCGGGCCGGACTTAGCCCTGGGCGATTACCGGAACCCGCGGAAGCGGCGCGCAGGCCTGCTCGAACGCTTCCGCCGCGTGCAGCAGATCCGGGTCGGCATGCCAAGGGGCGACCAGCTGCAGTCCCACGGGCAGGCCGTCCTGCGCCAACCCGCAGGGCACGCTGATCGCGGGGTGCCCGGTAAGATTGAAGAGCATGGTCCAGGGATACCAATGGGCTCGGATGTCGTCGTACGCGCGGCCGTCGATGACGATGGAATCGAAGATATCGGCGCCCAGCGGCAAGGCGGTGCGCGACATCGTCGGCATCACCAGCAGGTCCGCCTGATCGAACAGCGCCTGGACCTTGCGATAGAGCGTGGTGCGCGCAAACATGGCTTCCTGATACTGCTGCGCGCTGAATTGCGCGGCCGAGGCGATTTGCCGCTGAAACGTCGGGCTGTAGGCGTCCGGCGCCTCCGCGATCAAGGGCAGGAAGCGAGCGCGCCAGACTGTATGGTTGATCACGCGCCAGATCGGTTCGACATCGAAACCGGCGCCGTCGAACGCTTCCATTTCCGCTCCCAATCCCTCCAGGCGAGCGAGCGCGGCCTCGAACAGGCGGCGCACGTCGGCATCCACGGGGCGGCCAGGCGGCGCGGCGCAGTAGCGTATGCGCTTGCCGCGCAAGGCATCGGGATTGGCGGCCGCGGAAGCGTAGTCGGCCTTGGGGGCGCCCAGCGACCACGGGTCGCAGGAATGCGGGCCAGCCATCGCGGCCATCATCAGCCGGGTGTCCGCGACGGTGCGCGTGGTCGGAGTGACGTAGGTCTGGTTGCCGATGGCGTCCTGCGCCTGGCTGTGGGGAATCGCGCCGATGCTCTGCTTGAGTCCGACCACGCCGTTGCATGCCGCGGGAATGCGGGTCGATCCTCCTCCGTCCGTGGCCACCGCCAAGGCGGTGATGCCGGCCGCCGTCGCGGCGGCCGCGCCGCCGCTCGACCCGCCGCAGGTGCGCTCCAGGTTCCACGGGTTGCGGGTCCGTCCGAACAGCGGCGAGTCGGTCATCGACTTGGAGCCGAACTCCGGGGTCGTGGTCTTGCCTATCAGTATGGCGCCTTGCTCCCGCAGGCGCGCGACGGCCACGGCGTCCTCGGCCGGGACGTTCTCGCCGAACGGCACGGCGCCGAAAGTGGTGCGCACTCCCTCGGTATTGACCAGGTCCTTTACGGTAAATGGCAGCCCGTGCAGCATGCCCACGGCATCGCCGCGCATCAGCGCCGCCTCGGCGCGCCTGGCCTCGGCCATCGCCCGCTCGCCGCACAGCGTAATGAAGCAGTTCAGGACGGGCTGCAGGCGTTCGGCCCGTTCGAGCGCGGCGCGCACCAGGTCAACCGGAGAAACTGATCGGGCGCGGATCAAGTGCGCGGCCTCGACCGCGCTCAACTCGCAAAGAGAATCGCTCATCGCGTCTGCGTCCCGCCTATTCGTCGAAGGAAATGCCGGCGGCCTTGACGATCGGGGCCCAGTGCGCCCGCTCGACGCCGATGCGGCGCTTGGCGGCTTGAGCCCCCTGCGGTTCGACCAGGAAGCCGCCGGCCTGCAGCTTCTCCACCAAGGCCGGGCGCTTGCCGGCCGCGAGAAAAGCCTGTTCCAGCTGCGCGACGGTGGCGTCCGGCGTGGCCGCGGGCGCATACACGCCGTACCAGCTCGCGGCATGCTGGTACTGGGGGAAGCCCTGTTCCAGCAGCGTCGGCACATTGGGCAGCGTGGGCAGGCGGCGGCTGCCCGCCACGCCCAGGAACTTTACCTTGCCTGCGTTGTATAGCGGCAGCATGCTGGCGACCGCGTCCCATCCCATGGATACTTCCCCGCCCGCGACGTCCACCAGCATGGGCGCAGCGCCGCGATAGAGCACGGGCACGACCTCCAGGCCGTTTTGGCTGCCCATCTCGATCGTTCCAAGCTGCCCGGGGCTGCCTTGGGTTGCCAGGCCGAGCGTGGCCTTGGCGCGCCCCTGCTTGGCCCATTTCACGTACTCGGCCATGCCGCCGTAAGGCTGGCCGGCGCCCGTCACCGCGGCGGTCGGCACGTCCGCCACCAGGGCGACGGGGCGCAAGTCCTGATCCGGGTCGTATCCCAGCTTCTTGTAGGTCAGCGGAAATATCACGAACATCGGCGACGAGCCGAGATACAGCGTCAAACCGTCCGCCTTCGAGCGCTTCACCGCGTCGAAACCTACCCGGCCCGAGGCGCCGGGACGGTTCTCGACGATGACGTTCGCGTAGCCCGCCGCCTGCAATTGTTCGGCATAGGCGCGGGCCACGGCGTCGGCCGCTCCGCCCGCCGCATAGCCGACGACCAGGCGCACGAGCTTGTCGCCGCCGGCCGCATCCTGGGCCATGGCGCTCGGTTGCAGGCATGCCGTCGTGGCGGCGGCAAGAATGAAAGCAAGAAGTCGGGGGCGATGAAGCAAGGCGGTCTCCTGTTCACGCGGCTCTGGTCCAGCGAAGCGCTGCATGGCCGCAGTTCCTCCCGTAATGATCGGGCCGAGTGGATTTACCGTATAGTGAATTATTTGCAGAAGGAGTTGAGTAAATGCTCAAGCCGCCGCCGATCGAGTCGCTGGCGTCCCGCCTCAAGCTGCGCCACTTGCAGATCGCGCTGGCCCTGCGCGACGCCCCCTCGGCCAAAGAGGTCGCGGCGGCCGCGAACGTGAGCGAATCCGCCGTATCGAAAACGCTGGCCGAACTGGAATTGCAGCTGGGATTCAAGCTGTTCGAGCGCTTCGGCAACGCCAAGCGCCCGACGGAGATGGGCCGGCAGGTCCTGCCGATGATGGAAGCCGTGGTGGCGCAGGCGCGCGGGCTGGCGCAGGCGGTCATGGACGTGCGCAGCGGCCACCAGGGCGAACTGCGCATCGGCGTGGCCACCGACATGGGAAAACTGAGCCTGGCGCCCCTGATCCATGCCTTCAACCAGGCGCAGCCGGCGGTGTCGCTCGATGTGCAGGCCGGCGGCTACCGCGCGATGGCCGACCTGCTGCAGGACGACAAGCTGGATGCGCTGGTGTGCTACGACGCCCCCGATCTGATCGCTCCCGGCCTGGGCCGATTGCGGCTGATGCCGCCGCAGCCCCTGGTGGTCGTCGCCAATGCGCGGCTCTCGCCGGTGGCCGGCCGGCGCCGGCTCACGTTAAAGGACCTGCACGCGCAGCCCTGGTGCAAGCCGCGGCCGGGCACGATGATGCACGACAAGCTGACCGCGCTGTTCCTCGGAGCCGACCTGGGACTGCCGCCGCTCGGCATCCAGATGAGCGACCTGCTGCTTACCGATGAATTCATCCGCCGCACGGATTACCTGGTCATGCTGCCTTTGGCGGCGGCGCAACGGCTGACCGGCACGGGCGAGGCCGTCATCCTGCCGATAGAGCTGCAGGAGCACAACCCGCCCACGATCATCGCGTGGCACCGCGCCGCCGAACGGCAGCCTCCGCTGCGCCGCTTCCTGCAGTTCTGCGGGGCGCCGGCGGACGGGCCGCCTATCGGATAAAGACAGTCAGCGCGCCGCGTCGGCCAGGGCCTCCACCGTGATCCGCAGGGCGACGTCGTCGCTGACGTCGGGCGCGTAGGCCTCTACGCCGAAATCGCTGCGCTTGACCACCGTGGCCGCGTCGAAGCCGATCGCCGGCCGCTGGGCCATGGGGTGCACGCCGGCCTTGTTCTGCCTGGCTTCCAGCACGATGGGCTTTTCGCGGTCCTTGATCCGCAGCGTGCCGTGGATCAGCAGCCGCCCGTCTCCTTTGTCCTCGACGGAAGTGCTCTGGAAGCCGATTGCCGGATACTTGGCGGCCTCGAAGAACTGCGGCCCCCGCAGCATCTCGTCCAGTTTGGGGATATGGGACGTGAAGTTCGCCAGCGGCACGTCCAGCTTCACCGACGAGGCGGAAAGGTTGGCGGCATCGTAGCGGATTACGCCACGTATGCCGCCGGCATGCGCCGAGGGGGTGGAGAAGCCCAGGTGGCTCCAGGTCACCACGACCTCCGTGTGTTCGGGGTCGATTCGGTAGTCCACGCCCGCCGCGGCGGCCTGGGCCGCGCCGCCGGCCAAGGCGGCCGCGAGCAGGAATCGGTAGATGCAGGTTTTCATGGGGTTCCTGATAAACGGAATCGCCGCCCGGACCTGGGCCCGGACGGCGGAAACGAAGAGCCGGGATCAGCGCTGCGAATCCAGCACTTCGTTATTCTTCACCACTTCCTGCGCTTTGCCATAGCTTTCGATCAACAACTGGTACGCCGGGAACACCTTGGTATAGACCTCCGCCCATTGCTGCGCGTCTTCGCGGTTCCAGGTTTTCTGCAATTCGGACGCCACGGCGGCCGTGTCCATCGGCACCACTCCCGCCTGCACGACGCGCGCCAGCGTGATTTCCTGCGCCATCTTGCTGTAAGTGCCGGAGGCGTCGACCACGGCGAATACCTTGTAGCCCTCGGCGACGGCGCTGATCGCGGGGAACGCCATGCATACGCTGGTGATCGTGCCGGCGATGATGAGGGTCTTGCGACCCGTCGCCTTCACGGCGGCGACGAACTCGGGGTTGTCCCAGGCGTTGATTTCGCCCTTGCGCGCGACGTATTGCGCATGCGGCGCGTTGGCGTGGATTTCGGGGATCAGCGGGCCGTTGGGACCCTGCGGCACGGAAGCCGTGGTGATGACCGGCAGCTTGGCCAGGGTGGCCATCGAGGCCAGCGCGGCGGCGCGGGAGCGCAGCTCGGGCATCGGCATGTCGCCGACGGTCTGGAACAGGCCGCTTTGATGGTCGATCAGCAGCATGACGGCGTCGGCAGGATCGATAACGGGACGTTGGCCATTGAAGTTGGCGGGTGCGGACATGGAACTCTCCTTGGTGGTTAGCCGGCGGCGCCGGGCCGAAACATGAGCCTGATGGCTGGAGAAATAATAAAAATAGAACGAAGCTACGGGTAGACTTCAATTTGGCAATCACCGTTTCATGAATAGAACGATAAGCAGGCGGCCACGGGCCTCGGCCACGAAACGCGGCCCTGCGCCCCGTCATACACTGCTACCCGCAACGCGCAACCCGGCCCCTGCCCCGCGGACACCCCTACATGACCTACCTGCTTTGGTCCCTGCCTGCCCTGACCGTCATCGCCGCCATCGCCAGCGGACGCGTGAATACCACGGCGGCCGCCATTCTGGGATTGGCGGTCGCGCTGCCCGTGGCGCTGGGCGCGGCGCCCGCGCCATTCGAGGGCGGCCAGCTCGGCGCGGCCCTGGCGCGCGGGCTCTGGATCGGCGGGATCATCACGCCCTATATCCTGGGCGGCCTGCTGTTCTGGCACATGGCCGCGCAGGACCGCGGCCCGGCCGGCAAGAGCGCGGGCCCCGGCGTGGCCGAACTGGGCAATGCGCTTGCGCGGCGCCGCCGCCTGTTCTTTGCATGCTTCCTCGTCGGCCCCTTCGCCGAATCGGCCACCGGCTTTGGCGTCGGCATGCTGGGAACGGTGCTGCTGATCCGGCCGCTGAACCTGCAGCCGCGCGAGACCATGGTGTTCGCGCTGTTGAGCCAGACGCTGATTCCTTGGGGCGCCATGGGCAGCGGCACGCTGCTGGCCTCGGCCTACGCGCGCGTGCCGGCTTCGGAGCTGGCGCTCTACAGCATGGTGCCGGTAGCCTTGCTGATGGCCCTCTGGATGTTGCTGTACTGGCGCACCGCCGCGCGCGCGGGCCTGCGCGCCGAAGCGCCGGAATACTGGCGCGAAGCGGGATGGATGGCCGCTAGCCTGGCCGCGCTGTCCGCCGCCACCGCCGTGCTGGGGCCGGAGACCGCGTTGCTGTCGGCCTATGGCCCGTTGATCGTGCTGCGCTTTCTGCTCGACCGCCGCCCCGACCGCCGCGGGATGCTGGCCGCCGCGCGCGGCGCGCTGCCCTATATCGTGATGATCGCCTGGCTGGTCGCGACACGGCTGCTACCGGGCCTGAATCGCGGGCTGTCCGCGCTGGCCGAGTACAGCCCCTACCCCGACCTGCCCGGCTGGAAGCCCTTCGTCCATGCGGGCAGCTGGCTGATCGCGGGCGCGCTGGCGATAGCGGCGCTGCGCCGGCAACCCGCCGTACTGGCCAGGCAGGCGCGGGCAGCCTGGACCACCGGCCGCCATGCGGTGTATTCCGTGTTCCTGTTCGCCATGATGGCCGAAGTGCTGGCGGGCGCGGGCATCTCGCAGGCCTTCGCCGACGGGCTGTTCGCGAGCCTGCGGGACTGGACCGTGCTGATCACGCCCATCCTCGCCGGGGCATTCGGCATCCTGGCCAACAGCGGCAACGCGCCGAACAGCCTGTTCATGTCGTCCCAGCTTACGCTTGCTCTGCAGGCCGGGCTGAGCGTGCCCGCCGCCGCCGCGCTGCTGCACGTTTCCGGCACCTCGCTGGGGATCTTCTCGCCGGTACGGATGTCGATCGCCGCCGGGCTTGCGCATGGCCGGGGCCAGGAGCGCGGCGTGTATGTCACGCTGCTGCCTTATGCGCTGGCCGCGTTCGGCGTGCTGCTGTGCCTGGCGCTGATCCTGGCGCTATCGGGCAGCCCCGGCTGACCTTCCCGGGGGAAAGCGCCGCGCGCTTTTTCTCATATGCAAACTCGAAATCCGTCGTTCAAGCCGGAGCCGCGACTGCTTAGCATCATCGGTCTTGGCCCGCCCGCGCCGCGCGGGCCTCCACGACCTGATTCCAGTTGCCGCATATGCCCATACCCCCTACCCCGGACGCCGCACCCTCCGTCCGCGTCGCTGTCGATGTCGGCGGCACCTTCACCGATATCGTGCTGGAACGCGGACAGCGCCGCTGGTCCGCCAAGCTGCTCACCACCCCGGATACGCCCGAAACGGCCGTTCTGCAGGGCATCCAGGAATTGCTCGGACAGGCCGGCGCGAGCTGGCCCCAGATCAGCCTCCTGATCCTGGGCACCACCCTGGCCACGAACGCCCTCATCGAACGCAAGGGCGCCCGCACCGCGCTACTGACCACCGCGGGTTTCCGCGACCTGGTCGAGATCGGGCTGGAAGACCGGTTCGCGCAGTACGACATTTTCCTGGACAAGCCGGAGCCGCTCGTGCCACGCCCCTGGCGCTACGGCATTGCCGAGCGCGTCGATGCCCAGGGCCGTGTGCTGACGCCCCTGGACGAGGCGCAAGTCATCGCGCTGGCGCGCGAATTGACCGAGGCCGGAATCGAGAGCGTAGCCGTCTGCCTGCTGCACAGCTACGCCCACCCGGAGCACGAGCGCCGCATCCGCGACCTGCTGCGCAAGCATGCGCCCCAGTTGTGGGTCTCGTTGTCGTCCGACGTGTGCGCCGAGATCCGCGAGTACCCCCGCCTGTCCACCGTCAGCGCCAATGCCTATGTGCAGCCGCAGGTATCGGGCTATCTGCGCCGCTTCAACGATGCCGCGCGCGCTCGCGGCCTGCCCGAAGAGCCATTTCTGATGACCTCGGGCGGCGCGATCGCCACGCTGCAGACCGGCATCGAGGAACCGGTGCGCCTGGTCGAGTCAGGTCCTGCCGGCGGCGCCATCCTGGCGCAGCACGTCGCGCGGCAGACGGGAGCCGCCCGCGCGCTGTCCTTCGACATGGGAGGCACCACCGCCAAGATCTGCTACATCGACGACTACGAGCCCCAGGTCAGCCGCAGCTTCGAATTCGGGCGCGTGCACCGCCATCTGAAAGGCTCCGGCCTGCCCATCCGCATCCCGGTGATCGAGATGGTGGAGATCGGCGCGGGCGGCGGCTCCATCGCTCGCATCAATCACCTGGGGTCCATCCAGGTGGGGCCCGACAGCGCCGGCTCGTCGCCCGGTCCCGCCTCCTACGGCAACGGCGGCCAACTGCCCACCGTGACGGACGCCCACGCCCTGCTCGGCACCATCGCGCCCGAACGCTTCGCGGTGGGCAAGGTCGGCCTGCGGCCGGATCTCGCCAAGGACGCGATACAGGCGCATCTGGCCGTGCCCAGCGGGCTGGAAGCGCCGCAGGCCGCCCACGCGATAGTCGAAGTGGTGAGCGAGAACATGGCGAACGCGGCGCGCGTGCACGCCTCGGAACTGGGCAAATCCGCCGACGAGCACGTGCTGATCGCCTTCGGCGGGGCCGCGCCCCTGCATGCTGCCGGACTGGCGCGCAAGCTGGGCATCTCGCGGGTCATCGTTCCCGAGTCGGCCGGCGTGGGCTCCGCCGTCGGCTTCCTCTGGGCGCCGATCGCCTACCAGGCGGTCCGCAGCTTCCACCAGCGCCTGGCCGGCATCGACCATGCGGCGGTTCAGGCCCTGCTGGATGAATTGACCGCGAACGTGGACGCGGTGGTGCGCCGCGCCGCGCCGCGCGCGGCCCTGAGCCACAAGCGCGTGGTCTTCATGCGCTACAGCGGACAGGGCCATGAGATCGCCGTGGATCTGCCGGAAGGCCCCTTCGACGCAAATGCCAGCGCCCGGCTGGCCGAATCCTTCGCGCAGCGCTATGCCCAGCTCTATGGCCGCAACCTGCCTCACGTCGCCGCCGAAGCCGTCAGCTGGTCCGTCGCCGCGCAGGCTGGCGAGCGCCGCGCCGCCGAAACCGACCGCATCGCCAGCGGCCCCGGCACCGCGGCCCGCCAGGCCGGCGCGCGCAGGCTTTATGACTTCGAAAGCGGCGCATGGACCGAGGTGCCCTGCTTCGAACGGTCCGCGCTGGACGCGGAGCAGACATTGACGGGCCCGGCGCTCGTGGTGGAAGACGAAACGACCACCTTCGTGCCCGCCGGTTTCGAGGCCCGCCGCAGCCGTCTCGGCTCGCTGGTCCTGGACGACATCGGCGCGTCCGCGCCGCGCCAGGAACTCACCACCAACAAGGAAATCGCATCATGAGCACGCCAACCCAACCCGCCGCCCAGGAACGCATCCGCTACCAGCTGGCCTGGAACCGGCTGCTGTCCGTGGTGGAGGAGCAGGCGCAAGTGCTGATCCGCTCGGCGTTCGGCACCGCGACACGGGAAGCCGGCGACCTGTCGGCCGGCGTCTTCCTGCCGGACGGACGCATGATCGCGCAGGCCGTCACCGGCACGCCGGGCCACGTCAATGCGATGGCCGAGTCCGTCAAGCATTTCCTGAAGGCGTTCCCGCCCGAGACGCTGCAAGACGGCGACGTGCTGTTGACCAACGATCCCTGGAAAGGCACCGGCCATCTGTTCGACATGACGATGGTGTCGCCCGTGTTCCATGAAGGCGCGCTGGTTGCGCTCTTCGCCTCGACCCTGCATGTGATCGATATCGGCGGCATCGGCAGCAGCGCCGATGGGCTGGAGGTCTACCACGAAGGGCTGTTCCTGCCCATCCTGCGCTTTTTCCGCCGGCACGAGGCGGACCCGGGCGTGCTGGCCATCATCCGCGCCAACGTGCGCGAACCCGAGCAGGTGGAAGGCGATCTGTATGCCCTGGTCGCCTGCAACGATATCGGCGGGCGCCGCCTGAAGTCCTTGCTGGCGGAGTTCCGGCTGGCCGACCTGCAAGCGCTGGGCGGATACATCATCGAGCAATCGGCGCGCGCCATGCGCCAGGCCATTGCGCAATGGCCCCAGGGCACCTGGCGCAACACGCTGGTGATCGACGGCTACGACGCTCCCATCACGCTGCAGGCCAGCGTCACCATCGAGGCCGAGCGGATCCGCGTCGACTTCGACGGCAGCTCGCCCAGCGTGGCGCGCGGCATCAACGTGGTGAAGGCGTATACCGATGCCTACACCTCATTCGGCATCCGCTGCCTCATCGGCGCCGACGTGCCGAACAATGCCGGCTCGCTTTCCCTGGTCGAGGTTTCCGCGCCCGAGGGCTCGATCCTGAATGCGCGCTTTCCCGCGGCGGTGACCGCCCGCCACATCATCGGGCAGTTGCTGCCCGACGCGGTCTTCGGCGCCTTGCGCCAGGCGCGCCCCGACCAGGTGCCCGCCGAAGGCGCCTCGTCCCTGTGGAACCTGCATCTGGTCGGCGGCGAGCCGCTGGCCGGCGCGGCGCCCGAGGAACAGGCTGCGCTGCTGGCCGGTCCGCGCTTCAATGCGACGAGCTTCTCGACCGGCGGCACGGGAGCGCGGCCCGGCAAGGATGGGCTGTCTGCCACGTCCTATCCCAGCGGCGTGCGCAACGTGTCGCTCGAAATCCTGGAAAGCGCCAACCCCCTGGTCTTCGAGCGCAAGGAATACCGCCAGGACTCGGGCGGCGCCGGCACGGTGCGCGGCGGCCTGGGGCAGACGATCGTGCTGCGGCACGCCGATCCGGACGCCGCGATGATCATCGCCGCCGCCTTCGACCGCGTGAAACATCCGGCGCGCGGCGCGCTGGGCGGCCGGGCCGGCGCTGGCGGGCAGCTGGCGCTTGCCGGAGGCCGGCCGCTGCAGGCCAAGGGCCGCCAACTGGTGCCCGCGGGCGAACGGCTGGTGGTGCATACGCCCGGGGGCGGCGGGTTGGGAGATCCCGCCGCCCGCGACCCGGCGCGCCTGGACCTCGACCTGCGCGACGGATTGGTCAGCCCCGCCCAGGCCACGCAGGCATATGGCCGGACAGCCACCCAACCCTGATCCCGCGCCCCGGCCATGCCCGTGCGCCCCACTCGACATCGATCTCAATTACCCATCATGACCTTCCCTCGCCGTTCGTTTCTACAACTGACCCTTGCCGGCGCACTGCTGGCCCTTGCCCCCGCGTCCCAGGCCGAACCCGTTCGCGGCGGCACGCTGACGCTGCTGTTGCCGTCCGAGCCCACCGCCCTGGTGACCGTAGGCAATGTCGCCACCCCGATCCTCAGCGTGAGCGCCAAGGTGACCGAGGGCCTGCTCAAGTACGACTACGACCTCAAGCCCGAACCCCAGTTGGCCACCGCATGGCAGATCAGCCCGGACGGCACCGTGTATACCTTTACCCTGCGCCAGGGTGTGAAGTGGCATGACGGCCAGCCCTTCACCGCGGCGGACGTGGCGTATTCGATCGGCCTGCTCAAGCGCATCCATCCGCGCGGCCGCAACACCTTCGCCAACGTGACCGCCATCGAAACGCCGGACGACCATACCGTCGTCCTGCGCCTGTCCCGGCCCGCGCCCTACCTGATCCGCGCTTTCGTCGCCACCGAAACGCCCATCGTGCCCAAGCACATCTACGAGGGCACCGACCCGCTCACCAATCCCGCCACGTCCGCGCCGATCGGCACCGGCCCCTACAAGTTCAAGGAATGGGTGCGCGGCAGCCATATCGTCTATGAACGCCATCCGGACTACTGGGACAAGCCCAAGCCTTATATCGACCGCCTGATCGTGCGCATCGTGGCCGACCCCGCCGCCGCCGCCATCGCCTTCGAGACCGGCACGGCCGACCTCGGCTACCGCACGCCGGTCCCGCTGGCCGACCTGGCGCGCCTGAAGACCGTGCCGTCGCTGCGCTTCGAGACCAAGGGCAACAGCTACTCCTACAACGTCACGCGGCTGGAGTTCAACCTGGACGACCCGCATTTCGGCAATGAAAAGGTCCGCCAGGCGGTCGCGCACGCGGTGGATCGCAACGTGATCCTGAAGGTGGTGAACTACGGCGTGGGCCAGGTCGCCTATTCCCCCATCGCGCCGGGCCTGAAGGCCTACAACGATCCAGCGCCCTCGCCCTACCCGTACGACCTGAAGCGCGCGAATGCGTTGCTGGACGAGGCCGGCTACCCGAAGGGAGCCGATGGCGTGCGCTTCCGCGTGCCGCTGGACTACAACCCGATCGGCGCGGACGGCGCCCGCCTGGCCGACTACCTGCGCACCACGCTGGCGCGCGTGGGCATCGCGGTGGCCGTCCGTTCACAGGATGCGTCCGCCTTCATCAAACGGGTCTATACCGACCGCGATTTCGCCTTCACCACCAACGGCGCCAGCAATCTGTTCGATCCCACCGTGGGCGTGCAGCGCTTGTATTGGTCGAAGAACTTCATCAAGGGCGTGCCGTTCTCCAATGGCACGCATTACCGGAATCCCAAGGTGGACGAGCTGCTGGAGGCCGCCGCGGTGGAGAACGATCCGGCGCGCCGCGTCGAACTGTTCAAGGAGTTCCAGCAGATCGTGGCGCGCGAAGTGCCGGACCTCAATCTGTACCAGCCGGAATTCATCACCATCGCCAACCAACGCGTCCATGACCACTCGCTGACCGCCGACGGGGTGGAGTCGAATCTGGCGGACGTGTACCTGCAATAAAGCGCCGCGGAACGCCTCCATGACTACGCTACGCGCCGCGCGGACAATCGCGCGCTCCCTCCTGCAGGCGGTCCCGACCGTTATCGGCGTCGTCCTGCTCAGCTTCTTCCTGCTGCAGGCCGTGCCGGGCGATGCCGCCGACGTGATCGCGGCCGAATCGGGCTCCGCCACCGAGGCCAGCATGGCCGCCATGCGCAGCCATTTCGGCCTGGACCAGCCCGTGCTGCGGCAACTGCAAGCCTACGTGGGCAACCTGGCCCGCCTGAACCTGGGCGTCTCGCCCCGGTACAACCTACCGGTGTCGGACCTGATCTTCAGCCGGCTCGGCAATACGGTCCTGCTGATGTTCGGCGCCCTGGGCTGCGCGCTGGCGGCCGGCATCGCGCTGGGCGCGCTCATGGCCAGTTTCGCGGGCCGCTGGCCCGACCGAGTGCTGTCGCTGGCAGCGCTGCTGCTGTATTCCACGCCGGGCTTCTGGCTGGGCCTGATGGCCATCATCCTGCTGTCGGTGCAGCTGGGCTGGCTGCCGCCAGGCGGCGTATCCACCATCGGCTCCGCCGCCACCGGCCTGACGCACGCGCTGGACGTGGCGCGCCACCTGGTACTGCCGACCCTGGCGCTGGCGGGTTTCTACGTCGCCATCTTCGCGCGCCTGACCCGGGCTTCCATGCTGGAAGTCAGCCGCCAGGATTTCGTGCGCACGGCCCGGGCCAAGGGCCTCGCTCCCTGGACGGTCGCGCGGCGCCACATCCTGCGCAACGCGCTGATTCCCGTCACCACGGTGGCCGGACTGAACTTCGGCACGCTGCTGGGCGGGGCCGTAGTGGTCGAGACCGTTTTCAGCTGGCCCGGCCTGGGCCGCCTGGCATACGAATCGGTGATGGCCCGCGACTACGTCGTCCTGCTTGGAATCCTGATCCTGTCCTCCCTTCTGGTGATCCTGGCGAACGTGCTCGTCGATCTGCTGCACGCCTTGCTGGACCCCCGCATCCGCGCCCATTGACGCCATTCCCCCGCCCCGATACGCCATGCATGCGAATTCCTCCTCCCTGCCCGCCGCCGGCCGGCCCCATTCCCGCCAAGGCGCGTTGCGGCGCCTGCTGGCCAATCCCGCCGCGGCGATGGGCGCCATCCTGCTGCTACTGATCCTGCTGGCCGCGGCCACCGCGCCATGGTTCTTTCCCCATGACCCCCTGGACATGGTCGGCCCTCCCATTCTGTGGCCCGGCCAGGACCCGGAATTCTGGCTGGGCACCGACACCATGGGGCGCGACATCGCATCCGGCCTGGCGCACGGCGCCCGGGTATCGCTGACAGTGGGCGTCACCGCCGCCCTTTTGAGCCTGGCCATCGGCATCGCGGTCGGCGCGGCCGCCGGCTATGCGGGCGGCTGGACCGACGCCGTGCTGATGCGCATCACCGAACTGCTGCAGACCATTCCTTCGTTCCTGCTGGTGGTGGTCATCGTCGCAATCGGCCGGCCGTCGGTGGCGGTGATTGCGCTGTCCATCGGCGCGGCCTCATGGCCCGTGGTGGCGAGGCTGGTGCGCGCCGAGTTCCGCGCCCTGCGCGAGGCGGAATTCGTGCAGGCCGCCCGCAGCATCGGGTTCAGTCATTTCCGCATCGCCTTCCTGGAAATCCTGCCCAATGCCTTGCCCCCCGTGATCGTCACGACCTCGGTGCTGGTAGCCAACGCCATCCTCATCGAATCGGCGCTCTCCTTCATGAACATGGGTGATCCCAACGCCGTGTCCTGGGGCAGCATGATCGGCGACGCGCGCGAGATGCTGCGCACCGCCTGGTACCTGGCCGCGCTTCCCGGTCTCTCCATCGTGCTGACCGTGCTGTCGCTCAACCTGCTGGGCGACGCGCTGAACGACGCCTTCAATCCACGGCTGGCCAGCTAGGCGCTCGGCCCTCGCGGGATTACCCTGATCCGGACCGCGTCCGCGGAAATCCGTTTTGCTTGGGGACGATACGGACGTATAACGTCATCACTTCCCGGCAAGTCCCGCAGCCGGCGCGGCACCGCCCCGGGCCTCGCCGCATCCACCTCCAGATCAAGGGTCATCAAGCATGAAGGCGTACTTCCACGACGATCAGAAACTGCACCATCCGCAGACCTATTTTTCGCGGGGCAAGATGCGCACTCCGCAGGAAGTGCCTTCCCGGCTGGACGCGCTGGCCCAGGCCGCGCGCCGCCTGGGCTTCGATGTGCAGCCGCCGCCCGACCAAGGCGCCGGCCCGATCTCCGCCGTGCATACGCTGGACTATCTGCGCTTCCTGCAGGAAGCGCACGCCGACTGGAAAAAACTGCCCGAGGACTGGGGCGACGAGGTCGTGTCCAACGTCTTCGTGCGCGAACCGAACGCGCTGCGCGGCGTGCTCGCCCAGGCCGCCCGCTACCTGGCGGACGGCAGCTGCCCGGTGGGGCCGCGCACCTGGCAGTCCGCCTATTGGTCCGCGCAATGCGCCGTGGCTGGCGCCGACGCGCTGCTGGCCGGGGACCGCCACGCCTACGCCATCTGCCGCCCGCCCGGCCACCATGCGCGGCGCGACGCCGCGGGCGGCTTCTGCTACCTGAACAATGCCGCCATCGCCGCGCAGCGCCTCATCCCCCGGTTTCCGCGCGTGGCGATCCTGGACACCGACATGCACCACGGCCAGGGCATCCAGGAGATCTTCTACGAACGCAGCGACGTGCTGTACGTGTCCATACACGGCGACCCCCAGAACTTCTATCCCGTGGTCGCCGGCTACGAAGACGAGCGAGGCGCGGGCGAAGGCTACGGCTACAACATCAACCTGCCCATGCCGCACGGCTCGCCCGAATCCGTGTTCTTCGAAAAGCTCCAGCAGGCGCGGCGCGCCATCGAATTGTTCCAGCCGGACGCGCTGGTCCTGTCCCTGGGTTTCGACATCTTCGAAAAAGACCCGCAGGCCAAGGTCGCCGTCAGCGAAAATGGCTTCGAGCGGCTGGGCCGGGAGGTTGGCGCCCTGAAGCTGCCCAGCCTGATCGTGCAGGAAGGCGGCTACTACATCGAAGGCCTCGAATCGAACGCATCCCGCTTCTTCGCAGGGCTGGCCTCCGCCTGAACCTCTCCTTCCGCGTGCGGGCCGCGCGCGTCTGGCGCGGCCGGCCCGCTAGTGGTTTTCCCTAGGAATCAAAGAATTGCCGTCCGCCCCGGTTCACAAGCCGGGATACCTCCGGTACATTTCGTCCAGTGGCCTGACCACTGGGCCACCAGATATCCAGACACTGTGGCGGAACGCCGCCCCTGGGCAAGACAAGACCTGGCAGACCCATTACGCTCTACGTCCCGACCAACCCTACCGACGCAACAATGACCGCTCTCCAGGCCGTAGCCTCCACCCGCCTCTATCGCATGATCGCCGACCAGATCGCCGCGCGCATCAAGGCGGGCGATTTCCCCGCGGGCGGCAGGCTGCCCGCCGAACGCGAACTGGCCGAACAGCTGCAGGTAAGCCGCGCGTCGGTGCGCGAAGCGCTGATCGCGCTGGAAATCGAGGGCTACGTGGAAGTGCGGGTCGGCACCGGCGTATTCGTCAATGCGATGCGCGAGGACGGCCACTACCAAGAAGCGCCGCAAGCGCCCGCGCCCGCCGATGGGGCGGACATCGGGCCGTTCGACCTGTTGGAAACCCGCCTGCTGATAGAACCCGAATGCGCGGCGCTGGCGGCGCAGAAGGCTTCGCCGGCGCAGATCGCGGCGATCCGCGCGGCGCACGAAGGCATGTCCCTGACCGAATCGCCCAGCGAGCACGACCGCGCCTTCCACAGCGCGATCGGCGCGGCCTGCGGCAACGCCGCGCTGGCCGCCGCGATTTCCCATATCTGGCATCTGAGCACGCTGAGCCCCGTATTCCACCGGCTGGAAGAACACTTCGTGACCACCAAGGTGTGGAGCGAAGCCCAGCAAGAGCATGAACGCATCCTCGCGGCCATCGTCGACCGCGATCCCATCCGCGCGCGCCACGCCATGCACGACCACCTGGTCGGCATTCTGGCGCGCCTGCGGGAAGACTTCGGCAACGTTGGGATCCGATGACACGATGACCCGCTAATCCCCGCCGGGCGGCAGACGCCCGCCTCTCCCAAGCGACAGTGCATGCACCGCCGGCGCCCTGGCGCCGCCCGCGGCAAGGGGAGCGGCTTGCCCGTCGATACGCAGTACCGCAGCACCCGCAGTGCCCCACTAAAACATATCAAGGTGAAAACATGCAGCCGACCCGTACCGTAAAGCTAGTGAGCGCGGCGCTACTTGCGCTTGGCGTCCACGCCGCCCAGGCCAACAAGGCCGACAACTCCCTCAATATCGCCTTCGACGCGGCCCCGGCCACGCTCGACGCCTACAAGGAATCGGACCGCCCCGGCCTGGCGCTGGCGCGCATGGTCTTCTCGGGCCTGCTGCAGAAAAACCAGGATACCGGCGAGTTCGGCCCGGCCATCGCCACGGGCTACAAGTTCGTGGACGACACGACGATCGAACTGCCCATCCGCAAGGACGTGAAATTCCACGACGGCTCGCTGCTCACCATCGACGACGTGCTGTACACGCTGAACCTCGTGTCGTCCGAGGGCTACAAGGCCCGCTTCCAGAATCAGGTCGCGTGGATCGCCAAGGCCGAGAAGGTGTCGGACGACACGGTGCGCATCAAGATGAAGACGCCGTACCCGCTGGCGCTGGAAATGCTGTCGGAAAACCTGCCGATCTATCCGCGCAAATACTACGAGGCCAACCAGTCCGACATGGGCGCCAAGCCCATCGGCACCGGCCCGTACCGCCTGGTGGAAAGCCAGCCCGGCAGCCGCTACGTGTACGAACGCTACGAAGACTACTTCGGCGCCAAGCCGGCCGTGCAAAAGCTGGTGGTGCGGGTGCTGCCCGACGCCAACACCCAGTACGCCGAACTGCTTTCCGGCGGGCTGGACTGGATCTGGCGCGTGCCGCCCGACGTGGCCAAGCGCATGGAGAAACAGCCCTCCGTCACGGTCAAGAGCAGCAGCATCATGCGCATCAGCTACATCTCGCTGAACCCGCGCTTCGACGACGGCAAGTCGCCGCTGGCCAAGCAGCAAGTGCGCCAGGCCATCAACCACGCCATCGACCGCGAGGCCATCCGCCGCGCGCTGGTGGGCGGCGCGTCCAAGGTCATCAACGCGGCCTGCAACCCGGCCCAGTTCGGCTGCGCCGGCGACGTCCAGGCCTACAAGTACGATCCGGCGCGCGCCAAACAGCTGCTGGCCCAGGCCGGCTACCCCAACGGCGTCACGCTGGACCTGGTGATCTCCGCCCCGCCGCGCGCCATCCTCGACGCCGCCGCCGCGCAGATGGCCCAGGCGGGCATCAAGTTGAACCTGGTCGAACAGCAATACGGCACCGCGATGACCAACTGGCGCGAAGGCAAGATCGCCATGCTGTCGTCGAACTGGGGCTCCTACGGCATCGCCGACGCGGCCCTGTCCACCAGTAACTTCTTCCGCGGCGGACCGGACGACCAGGCGCGCAACCCCGAAGTCATCAAGTACCTGGAAACCGCCGACACCACGGTGGACCGCGAGCTGCGCGCCAAGAACTACGGCGCGGCGCAGAAGATCGTGGCGGAACAGGCCTACTGGGTGCCCCTGTGGAACCACTCGCTCAACGCCGTGCAGTCCAAGGACCTGAACTTCTCGGTCGACGGCGACGAATTCCCGCGTTTCTACAAGGCCGCCTGGAACTGATCCGGTTTGCCGGCCCGCCCGGCGCGGCCCTTCTCCCCGGCGCCTGCGCGCTCCGGGGAGAAGGCCACCGAAAGGTTGACCCATGATTGCATTCCTGTTCCGCCGCTTGCTGGTGTCCGCGCTGCTGGTGGTATTCGTGTCGCTGATCAGTTTTTCGCTGGTGTTCGCCTCGGGCAACCCGGCGGCGCGCCTCGCCGGCGAAGGCAGCGCGGCCGACGCCGCGCGCCTATCGCAGCTGCATGGCTTCGATGATCCGATCCTGCTGCAGTATGGCCGCTGGCTGGCGGGCGTCGCGCGCGGCGATTTCGGCGACAGCCTCTACTTCAGCCGGCCCGTGGCCGAACTGCTGGGCCAGCATTTCCCCGCCACCGCCAAGCTGGGCCTGGCCGCGATGCTGTTCGCCCTGCTCCTGGCGATTCCGCTGGGCGTGCTGGCCGGCCTGCGCAAGGGTTCGCTGGCCGACCGCGCCACCATGCTGTTGTCGGCCTGCGCCCAGGCCATGCCGCCGTTCTGCCTGGCCTTCCTCCTGATCATCGTCTTCAGCGTCCGGAACCAGTGGCTGCCGGCCTCGGGCTTCGACAGCTGGAAGCACTACATCATGCCGGTGGTCGCGCTGGGCCTGTTCGCCATGCCCGCGATGCTGCGCCTGATGAAGTCGGAAATGGAAACCGTGCTGGCCACCGACTACATACGCACCGCCCGCGCGATGGGCCTGGGCGGCCCCAGCGTGGTGCTCAAGTACGCGCTGCGCAACGCCTTGCGGCCGCTGGTGTCTCTGGCCGCCGCCCAGATGGGCACGCTGCTGGCCGGTTCGGTCGTCATCGAAACCGTGTTCGCCATCAATGGCGCCGGGCTGCTGGCCTGGACCTCGATCCTGCGCGGCGACTTTCCCACCATGCAGGCGCTGATTCTGATCTTCGCCCTCATCTACATCGTCCTGACCCTGGTCGCCGACCTGATCAACGGCTGGCTCGACCCCCGCGTGCGAGTGTCGTCATGAGCAGTATCGCCTCTACTTTGCCCCCCGTCTCCCGCGGCGAGCGCGCGGCCCTCTACGGCCGCCGCTTCGGCCTGGCCATGCTGGCGCTGCTGGTTCTGGCCGGCCTGATCGGCCCCTACCTGATCCCGCACGACCCATACTCGCAGGACCTGCTGGCGCGCCTGCAGGAGCCCGTCTGGGGCGAGGACGGCAACTGGAACCACATCCTGGGCACCGACCAGCTCGGCCGCGACGTGCTGGCGCGCGCGCTGTACGGCGTGCGCGTATCGGCGCTGATCGGCCTGTCCGTGGCGCTGATGGGCGGGCTGATCGGCACCACGCTGGGCGTGGTCGCCGGCTACTTCGGCGGCCCGGTGGACCGCGCCGTCTCCTTCCTCATTACCGCCCGCCTGGCCCTGCCCATCATCCTGGTCGCGCTGGCCGTGGTGTCGGTGGTGGGCGCCTCGCTCACCGTCGTGGTGCTGGTGCTGGGCCTGCTGCTGTGGGAACGGTACGCCCTGGTGGCGCGCACCATGGCGGCCGGCCTGCGCAACGCCGAGTTCGTCACCGCATCGCGCCTGCAGGGCTGCACCCATCTGCAGATCATCTGGCGCGACATCCTGCCCAACCTGGTGGGCAACCTGCTCATCATCGGCACGGTGGACGCCGCCATGGCCATCACGCTGGAGGCCTCGCTGTCGTTCCTGGGGCTGGGCGTTCCGGCGCCGATGCCCTCGCTGGGCCTGATGATCGCCGAGGGCAAGGAAAACATGCTGTTCCAGCCTTCGCTGGTCGTCATCCCCAGCGTCGTGCTGTTCGTCCTGGTGCTGTGCGTGAACCGCGTGGGCGAATCCCTGCGCGCCGTCCAAATGAAAAAGGGCTGACCCCATGAACGCTACCAGCCACCCTCTGCTGCGGGTCCAGGACCTGCATATCGACATCCAGACGCCCACCCACGTCAAGCACGTGGTGCGCGCCGTGGATTTCAGCCTGGAGCGCGGCAAGACGCTGTGCATCGTGGGCGAATCGGGCTGCGGCAAATCCCTGACCGCCCTGGCGCTGCTGGACCTGCTGCCGGCGGCCGCCCGCCGCCGCGTGGCCGCGCTGGAGTTCGCCGGCCAGGATCTGGCCAGGCTGGCGCCCGCGGCGCTGGCCGAGTTGCGCGGCGCCCGCATCGCCATGATCTTCCAGGATCCGATGACCTCGCTCAACCCGGTGTTCCCGATCGGCACCCAGCTGATCGACGTGCTGCGCCGCCACAAGCGCGTCAGCCGCCGCGAGGCCGCCGAGCGCGCCGAATACCTGCTGCGCCGCGTGGGCATCGTCAATCCGCAGGAACGCATGCGGCAATACCCCTTCGAGCTGTCGGGCGGCCTGCGCCAGCGGGTGATGATCGCCATGGCGCTGATGTGCGGGCCGGAGCTGCTGATCGCGGACGAACCCACCACCGCGCTGGACGTGACCGTGCAGGCGGAATTGCTGGACCTGCTGCGCGACATCCAGGCCGAGTTCGGCCTGGGCATGGTGTTCATCTCGCACGACATGGGCCTGGTCGCGCGCATCGCCGACCACGTCATCGTCATGTATGCCGGCGACATCGTCGAGTCCGGCAGCGTGCAGGCCGTGCTGGAGCGCCCCAGCCATCCGTACACGGCCATGCTGCTGAACTGCATCCCCCAGCCCGGCCGCACCGAGCCGCGGGCCGAGCTGCCCACCATCGCGGGAGCCGTGCCTTCGCTGGACGCCGCCATCGTCGGCTGCGCGTTCCGCGAGCGCTGCCCCGCGGCCGAACCGCGCTGCGGCCAGCCTTTCACGGCCCGCGTCGAGGGCGGCCACCGCTGCTACTGCGTGAAACCCGGCGCGCTGCGCCACGGAGCCCTCTCGGCATGACTCTACATTCTTCCCAAAGCGCCAGCGTCAGCCTGCACGGCCTGTCTTTCCAGTATGGGCGCGCCAGCCTGTTCTCGCGCCGTCCCGCGCCCCGCATCCTGCACGACATCGACCTGCTCGTGCCCTCCGGCCGCACCGTCGGCCTGGTGGGGGAATCCGGCAGCGGCAAGTCCACCATCGCCAAGCTGATGCTGGGCCTCCTGGCCCCGTCCCAGGGCCGCGCCCTGCTGGACGGCCGGCCGCTGGCGGCGATGCCCGCCCGCGCCCGCGCCAGGCGGATCCAGATGGTGTTCCAGGATCCCTATTCCTCGCTCAACCCGCGCCGCACCATCAACGAAATCCTCACTGCGCCGCTGCGTGTGCACGGCATGGGCGACGCCGCGACGCGCGCCGCGTCCGTGCGCCGGATGATGGACGCCGTGGGCCTGGTGCCGGCCTTCGCGGCGCGCTACCCGCGCGAACTGTCCGGCGGCCAACGCCAGCGGGTGGCGATCGCCCGCGCCCTGATGCTGGAACCGCAGCTGCTGATCTGCGACGAGCCCACCTCCGCGCTGGACGTCTCCGTCCAGGCGCAGATCCTCAATCTCCTGATGGAACTGCAGCGCGAGCGCGGCCTGGGCTATCTCTTCATCAGCCACAACCTGGCCGTGGTGCAGCACATCGCCGACGAGATCGTGGTGCTGCAAGGGGGCCGCGTGGTCGAGCGCGGGCCCGCCGGGCAGGTGTATTTCGCGCCGGTCCATCCCTATACCCAGAAACTGATCGGCGCCACGCTGGCCGTGCCCGAGCTCCAGGAGATGGCGGCATGAACCGTACCGCGAGCCCGCAGCTCCTGCTCGTCGGCAACGACCAGAAGGTCACCTGGGACGACGGCCGGATCCGCTTTCTTGCGCCCGGCAACGACAGCCTGTGCGTTTTCGATGCGGGCGCCAACCCGGCCGAGCCCGAACTGATCGCCACGCTGCCGCTGCCGAATTCGCTGTTCGGCCCGCCGGTCAACCTGGCGGTCACGCCGGACCAGCGCCTGGGCCTGGTCGCCGATTCCATGGCCTGGCCGGAACGCGCCGACGGCGCGGGCTGGGAGCCCGAGCCCGGACGCGATCTGTACGTGATCGACCTCGTGGCCCGGCCGCCCCAGGTGAAGCAGAAGCTCCAGGTCGGCCTGCAGCCCTCGGGCCTGTCCATCAACCGCGCCGGCACGCTGGCGCTGGTGGCGAACAAGGCCGGCCGCTCCGTATCGGTGCTGCGCATCGCCGATGGCCGTGCCGAGGTCTGCGGGGAAATCGATATGGGCACGCCGGTGGTGGCGGTGTCCTTTGCCGCCGACGGCCGCCGCGCCTACGCGGTCAAGATGGACACCCACCGCCTGGCCGTGCTGCGCATCGACGACATCGGCGGCATGCCCCGCGTGACGCACGATCCCGCCGAGGACATGACGACCGGCCTCGTTCCCTTCAACCTGGTGGTGTCGCCCGACGGCGCCCTGGCGCTGGTGGTGGACATGGGCAGCCCGACCGCCTCGGACGGCCATGCGGATTCCATCAGCGTGGTGGACCTGCGCGCCACGCCGCCCCGCGTGATCGACCGCATCATGGTCGAGGACGGCCCCGAAGGCATCGCCATCAGCCCCGACGGCCGCCATGCAGCCGTGGCCATCGTGCAAGGCTCGAACAACCCGTCCAGCGAGTGGTTCCACCATCCGCGCGGACAGATCGTGCTGCTGCGCATAGACGGACTGTCCGTGACCCGCGCAGGCGCCATCGAAGTCGGTGCGCTGCCCGAAGGCCTGGCCTTCAGTCCCGATAGCCGCTACCTGTATGTCGGCAATTTCCTGGATGCCGAAATGCAGGTGCTCGCCGTGAGCGACGAGGGCCTGGCCGACACCGGCGCCCGCATCGCCCTGCCCGGACGGCCCGCCTCGATGCGCGCCCAGTCCTACTGACCCTGCCGCCCATCCGAACCAACCCTTACCCACCCTGCTCCTGGAGTTCCGCCATGACCACCGCTCCTCAAAAGAAACAGACCCTGCTGGCCGCCGCCCTGCTCGCACTCGCCGGCCTGGCGCCCCTGTCCGCGCATGCCCTCGACATCAAGCTCGGGCACGTGCTGGCCCCCAACCACAGCTGGAACAAGGCTGCGGAGGGCTTTGCCGCCGAAGTAAAGGAAAAGACCGCCGGCCGCGTCAACTTCGTGCTGTTCCCCAGCGGCCAGCTCGGCAATGAAAAGACCATGCTCGAAGGCCTGCAGATCGGCAGCCAGGGAGCGGCCATCATCGGCTCCGGTTCGCTGCAGCCGATCGAACCGAAGTTCGGCGTGGTGGAACTGCCCTACACCTGGTCCAGCTCCGCGCAGGCCTACAAGGCCTATGACGGCGAGCTCGGCGCCGCGCTGGCCAAGCTGGCCGACAAGAAGAACCTGGTCATCGTCTCGTGGTGGGAGAACGGCTTTCGCCACGTCACCAACAACCGCGGCCCGGTGGCCAAGCCCGCCGACCTGGCCGGCCTGAAGACCCGCGTCACGCCCGACAAGATGCGCCTGGATACCTTCACCGCGCTGGGCGCCAACCCGGCTCCGCTGGCCTTCGGCGAACTGTACTCCGCGTTGCAGCAAAAGGTGTTCGATGCCCAGGAAAACCCGCTGTCCATCATCTACACCTCGTCCTTTTTCGAAGTGCAGAAGTATCTGTCCCTGACCGGCCACGTCTGGGGACCGGCGAACCTGATCATCTCTAAGCCGATCTGGAACCGCCTGTCGGCCGAAGACAGGCAGGTGGTGCAGGCCGCAGCCGACAAGTGGCGCGACGCGCAGCGCAAGATGATCAGCGACGGCGACCAGCAGTTCATCGCCCAGCTCAAGGAAAAGGGCATGCAGGTCAACGAAGTGGACAAGACTGCCTTCGCCGCCGCCGTCGAACCGGTCTGGAAGACCTATTCGGCCACCTACGGCCCCGAACTGATGGCGCTGGTCCAGAAGTACCGCGAGGCCAAGTAATGCTGAACCGACTGTCCGCGATCCTGTCGGGCATCAGCAAGGCCTTCGCCGCCCTGGCGGTGGCCTTGCTGGCGATCCTGATCTCCTACGTGGTGTTCGCCCGTTTCGTCACCCACACCACGCCGCACTGGGCGGAGGAGCTGCCCCGCCTGGTGCTGGTCTGGTCCGCCTTCATCGGCGGCGTCACCTGCAGCTTCGAACGCTCGCACCTGATGGCGGGCCTGCTGCCCTTCATGGTGCGCAATCCCCGGGTCCTGGCCGCGTTCGAGCGCCTCAACCAGGCCCTCATCATCATCGGGCTGGCCACGCTGGGCTATGCCGGCTGGCAGTTGGCCGAGCTGACGATGGACCAGACCCTGCCCGCGCTGGACGTGTCGGCCGGCACGGTCTACCTGGCGCTGCCCTTCGCCTGCGCGATCACCGTGGTCGTGCACCTGGCGCAAATGTTCTCCCCGGCCCCGCCGCAGCAGTAAAGGATCGACAAAAATGTCTTCGGGTGCTCTCTTCCTGATGGGCGTGTTCACGGTCACGGTGCTGATCGACATGCCCATCGCTTTCGGCCTGGTGCTTTCCTGCCTGGCCTACCTGGCCGTCTACGACTCCGCGCCCATGATGGTCGCGGCGCAGCAATACGTGGTGGGGCTGGACAGCTTCACGCTGCTGGCCATTCCGCTCTTCATCCTGGCCGCCCAGCTGATGAACGGCGCCGGCCTGACCCAGCGCATCGTCCGCCTGTGCGCCGCCATCGTCGGCGACATCAAGGGCGGGCTGGCGGTCGTCGCGGTGCTGGCCTGCCTGATGTTCGGCGCGCTGTCCGGCTCGGGCGTCGCCGACGTGGTCGCCATCGGCAGCCTGCTGTTGCCCGCCATGGCGCGCAGCGGCTACGACAAGGGGTTCTCCTGCGCGCTGGTGGGCAGCGCCGGCGCCACCTCCACCATCATCCCTCCCAGCATCGTGCTCATCGTGTACGGCACCATTACCGACACCTCGGTGGGCAAGCTGTTCCTGGCCGGCATCGTGCCGGGCATCCTGCTGGGGCTCTCGCTGATCGGCGTGGCAATCTGGCAGGCGCGCAAGCACAACTGGGCCGGCGGGCAGCCGTTCAGCTGGCCCGAGTTGCGCGCCGCCGCGGTCGACGCCCTGCCCGCGCTGATGGTGCCAGTGCTGATCATCGGCGGCATCCGTTTCGGCATCTTCACCGCGACCGAGGCCGCCTCCAGCGCCATCGTCTACGCCTTGCTGATCGGTTTCTTCTGGTACCGCACGCTGAGCCTCAAGTCTCTGTGGGACAACCTCAAGTCCACCGGCGAAAGCAGCGCTTCCATCCTGCTGATCATCGGCGCGTCGGGCCTGTTCGCCTGGGTGCTGGTGGCGGAACAGGTGCCCCAGGCCCTGTCCTCGCTGCTGGTCGACTGGACCGACAGCCGGGTCGCGGTGCTGCTCGTGCTGACGGTGGTGCTATTGCTGCTGGGCACCTTCATGGAGGCGATCCCGGTCATCATCATCGTCGCGCCCGTTGTCATGCCGGTCCTGGCGCACTACAACATTGATCCTGTGCACTTCGGCATCCTGCTGTCCATCAACATGGCCATCGGCGCCAACACGCCGCCGGTCGGGGTCGACCTGATGGCCGCCTGCAAGATCGGCGGGATCAACATGATGCAGACGCTGCGCCCGCTGTCCTGGATGATGCTGGCCATGACCGCGGTCATGCTGCTGCTGACTTTCGTTCCTGAACTGGTGCTCTTCCTGCCGAGGCATGTGCAATGAACCCTGCTAAACCCACCCTGCGCCCCGCGGCCCTGCGCCGCAGCTGGATGTTCGTGCCCGGCATGGATGCGGACGTCCAAGCGGCCGCCCTGGCCAGCGGCGCCGACGCCCTGGTGGCCGACCTGGAGGAATTCACCGCGCCGGGCGACCGTCCGGCCGCCCGGGCCCGCATCGCCGCGCTGTTCCCCCGCTGCCGCGCCCAGGGCGTGGTGGCCGCCGTGCGCATCAACAAGCTCGACGAGGACGGACTGGCCGACCTGCGCGGCGTCATGCCCGGCGCGCCGGACGCCGTGTTCCTTCCGCATGCCGAAAGCGCCGCGCAGATCGCGGCGCTGGACCAGGCCATCACCGCGCTGGAGGCCGAACTGGGCCTGCCCGCCGGCGGCACCGAGATCGTGCCCACGCTGGAATCCGCGTTGGGCGTGCATCGCGCGTACGACATTCTCACCGCCAGCCCGCGCGTGTCCGCGTGCCTGCTGGCGGCGGAAGACCTGACGGCCAGCCTGGGCGCCGAGCGCGGCAAGGACGGCATCGAGCTGCATCACCTGCGGGCCCGCTTCCTGGTGGACTGCACGGCGGCGGGCGTCCTGCCCATCGACTGCCCGTTCAACTATCGCGACATGCCGGCGCTGGAAGCGGACCTGCGCTGGGCGCGACGCCTGGGCCTCAAGTCCAAGTGCGCCACCGTGGCCGAACAGGTGCCGATGATCCACGCCGTGTTCACGCCCGCGCCCGATGAGGTCGCCGCCGCCCACGACTGCGTGTCGCGCCACGAAGCGCAACGCGCCGGCCGCAACGACGCCGAACGCATAGACCCGCCCACCTACAACACCGCGCGCCGCCTGTTGGCGCGCCACTACCAATTCGAACGATGGGCCGCCGAGCGCCGCGCGCAGGCCGTCCCGCAACAAGGAGACACCGAATGACGCCAGCCGCAATCCCCGAACGCAACGGCGGCCAGATCCTGATGCAGCAATTGCGCATCCATGGCGCGCGCCGCATCTTCATGATCCCGGGTGAAAGCTATCTGCCCTGCATCGACGCGCTGAACGAGCACACCGACGCCATCGAGGCCGTCGTCTGCCGCCAGGAGAGCGGCGCGGCGTACATGGCCGAGGCCTACGGCAAGCTGACTGGCGAACCCGGCATCTGTTTCGTGACGCGAGGCCCCGGCGCCACCAACGCCAGCATCGGAGTGCACACGGCCTTCCAGGACTCCACGCCGATGATCCTGTTCGTCGGCCAGGTCGGCAACGATTTCATGGAACGCGAGGCCTTCCAGGAAATCGACTACCGCCGCATGTTCGGCCAGATGGCCAAATGGGTCGCGCAGATCGACCGCACCGACCGCATCCCCGAGTACATTTCGCGCGCGTTCGCGGTGGCCACCAGCGGCCGGCCGGGCCCCGTAGTGCTGGCGCTGCCGGAAGACACGCTGTGGGGCCGCGCCAGCGTGGCCGATCTGCCCCGCTACACCCGCGTGCGCAGCCATCCGGGCGCGGCCGACCTGGCGCGCATGACCCAGCTGCTGGACGCGGCCGAGCGCCCCTTCCTGCTGCTGGGCGGCAACGGTTGGAACCAGGACGCCATCGACCAGATCGCCGGTTTCGCCGAGCGCTTCGAGCTGCCGGTCGGCACCGCCTGGCGCCGCCTGGAGGCCTTCGACCAGCGCCATCCCAATGCCGCCGGCCACGTGGGCTGGGCCATGACGCCCGCGTTGCGCCAGCGCCTGCTCGACGCCGATCTGGTGCTGGCGGTCGGCACCCGCCTGGGCGAGGCCACCACCGAAGGCTATACGGTGATCGAAAGCCCGCTGCCGCGCCAGAAACTGATCCACGTCTATCCCGAGGCCGGCGAACTCGGCCGCGTGTTCTCGCCCACGCAGGCCATCGTGGCCGACGTGGCCAGCTTCGCGGCCGCCGCCGCCACGCTGGCGCCCGGCCACGCCGTGCCTCGCGGGCAAGCCGTGCGCGCCGCCCACCAGGAGCTCGTCGACAGCCTGGCGCCGCTGCCTTCGCCCGGGCCCATGAGCCTGGACGAGGCCGCCGCCTATGTCGACGCCCATGTCCCGGCCGACGCCTGCATCACGGTGGGCGCTGGCAACTACGCCCTGTACCCGCACCGCTACCGCCGCTACGCCGGCCCCGGCACCAGCCTCACGCCCACGGTCGGATCCATGGGCTACGGGCTGCCCGCGGCCATCTCCGCCAAGCTCGAGGACCGCAAGCGCACCGTGGTCTGCTACGCCGGCGACGGCTGCTTCCAGATGAACATGCAGGAACTGGGCGTGGCGCTGCAATACCGCCTGGGCGTGGTGGTGCTGGTGTTCAACAACGGCATCTGGGGCACCATCCGCGCCCACCAGGAACGCGAGTTCCCGGCGCGCGCCATCGCGCTGTCCTTCGAAAACCCCGATTTCACCCAGATCATCCGCGGCTACGGCGGCTTTGGCGAGGCCGTGGAAAATACCGCCGACTTCGGTCCGGCCTTCGAACGGGCGCTGGCCTTCGCGCAGCGCGAGAACCTTCCGGCGCTGCTGGAGATCCGGTACGACGCCAACGGCATCTCGCCGGGCGAAACGCTGATGGGCATCCGCGAAGCGGCGCTGGCCCGCGCCGCCCACTGACTAGCAAGGACTTTCGACATGACGACGACTATCTCTATCGACGGACAGCGGCTGTGGCGGTCGCTGATGGATCTGGCCCGGATCGGCGCCACGCCCAAGGGCGGCAACTGCCGGTTGGCGCTGACCGCGCTGGACGGCCAGGGCCGGGATCTGGTCACGGGCTGGATGCGCGAAGCCGGCATGACGCTGCGCGTGGACCAGGTGGGCAATATCTTCGCGCGCCGCGCCGGCCGCAATAACGACCTGCCTCCCGTCATGACGGGCAGCCATATCGACACCCAGCCCACCGGCGGCAAGTTCGACGGCTGCTACGGCGTGCTGGCCGGGCTCGAGGTCATCCGCACCCTGAACGATCATGGCGTCCAGACCGAGGCGCCGCTGGAAGTGGCGATCTGGACCAACGAGGAAGGCTCGCGCTTCGTGCCCGTGATGATGGGTTCCGGCGTGTTCTCCGGCAAATTCCCGCTGGAAGTGGCGCTTACCGCCACGGACCGCGACGGCAAGTCGGTGGCCGACGAACTGGCCGCGATCGGCTACGCCGGGCCCGATCCCGTGGGCGGACGCCCGGTGGGCGCGTACTTCGAGGCGCATATCGAACAGGGCCCCATCCTGGAGCATGAAGAGAAAGTGGTCGGCGTGGTGACCGGGTCGCTCGGCCTGCGCTGGTACGACGTGGTCGTCACGGGGATGGAAATGCACGCCGGCCCGACGCCGATGCCGATCCGCCGCGACGCGCTGTACGCCGCCAGCTACCTGCTGCAGGCGGTGGTCGGCATCGCCAACGACCACCAGCCGCACGGCCGCGGCACGGTCGGGGAAATCCACGCGCATCCCGGCTCGCGCAACGTCATCCCCGGACAGGTGCGCTTCACCGCGGACCTGCGCCACGAGGACGAGGCCACGCTCGCCCGGATGGACCAGCGCTGGAAGGAAACCTGCGCCGAGATCGCCAAACGCCACAACGTGGAAGTGGACGTCAAGGACGTGCAGTACTTCGCGCCCACGCCCTTCGATCCCGATCTGGTGGGCAAGGTGCGCGACGGCGCGGCCCGCCGCGGCCTGGCCGCCATGGACATCGTCACCGGCGCCGGCCACGACGCCGTCTACATGGCCAGCGTCACGCCCACGGCCATGATTTTCGTGCCGTGCAAGGACGGCGTCAGCCACAACGAAATCGAAGACGCCAAGCCCGCCGACCTGGAGGCCGGCTGCAACGTGCTGCTCGACGCCATGGTGGCGCGCGCCAACCACAAGCAGGCATAGCCATGACCCAAGACACCGCATACTGGCGCGCCAAGGCCGCCTCCCTGTCGTTCAACGGCCGCGCCTACATCGACGGCGCCTATTGCGACGCGGCGGACGGCGCCACGTTCGCGTCCACCAGCCCCATCGACGGCCGCAAGCTGGCCGACGTGGCCGCCTGCGGCGCGGCCGACGTGGACCGCGCGGTCCTGGCCGCGCGCCGCGCCTTCGAGGCCGGCGTGTGGAGCGGCCTGGCCCCGCGCCAGCGCAAGGAACGCCTGCTGCGCCTGGCGGCGCTGATCGAAGCGCACCGCGAGGAACTCGCCCTGCTCGAAACGCTGGACATGGGCAAGCCGATACGCGATGCGCTCGCCTTCGACGTGCCAGAAACCGCCCGCTGCTACGCCTGGTACGCCGAGGCCATAGACAAGATCTACGACGAGATCGCGCCCACCGGCGCGGACGCGCTGGCCACCATCACGCGCGAGGCGCTGGGGGTGGTCGCGGCCGTGGTGCCCTGGAACTATCCGCTGATGATGGCCGCCTGGAAGGTCGCGCCGGCGCTGGCCGCCGGCAACAGCGTCATCCTCAAGCCGGCCGAGCAGGCCTCGCTGTCGGCGATCCGCCTGGCGGCGCTGGCGGAGGAAGCCGGCATTCCCGCGGGCGTCTTCAGCGTGGTGCCCGGCACGGGCGCGCAGGCCGGGCAGGCGCTGGGCCTGCACCCGGACGTGGACTGCATCGCCTTCACCGGCTCCACGGCCACCGGCAAGCGTTTCATGGAGTATTCGGGGCAGTCGAACCTCAAGCGCGTCTGGCTGGAGTGCGGCGGCAAGTCGCCCCACATCGTGTTCGAGGACTGCCCCGACCTGGACCGCGCCGCCTTGGCCGCCGCCCTGGGCATCTTCTCCAATCAGGGAGAGGTCTGCATCGCCGGATCCCGGCTCTACGTCCAGGACGGCATCTACGACGCTTTCATGGAGAAAGTCGCCGTCCACGCCGCCGCGCTGCAGCCGGGCGACCCGCTGGATCCCGCCACCGCCATGGGCGCCATGGTCGACGAACGGCAGATGCGCGGCGTGCTCGCCCGCATCGAGGCGGGCGCCGCCGAAGGCGCTCGCCTGCGCCTGGGCGGCCGCCAGGCCCGGGGCGCCACCGGCGGCTACTACATCGAGCCGACCATTTTCGACTGCGCGGAACAGGGCAACAGCCTGGTGCGCGAGGAAATCTTCGGCCCCGTGCTCGCGGCCCAGCGCTTCGCCACCGAGGACGATGCGGTCCGGCTGGCCAACGACTCGGTCTACGGCCTGGGCGCCGGGCTGTGGACCGCCAACCTGTCGCGCGCCCACCGGCTTTCGCGCCGCCTGCGCGCCGGCCTGGTCTGGGTCAACTGCTACGCCGACGGCGACATCACCGTGCCCTTCGGCGGCGTCAAGCAATCGGGCTTCGGCCGCGACAAATCGCTGCACGCGCTGGACAAGTACAGCGACCTGAAGACGACCTGGATCAGCCTGACGGCCTGATCCCTCCGGCGGACGCCTGCCCGGCGTCCGCCGTCTATGCCATTTCGAGCTATCTGCTTGGCCGCCAGCATCATTGAAGGCTGCCCGGGCTTGTGCGACCGTGGACGGCGACGGGCTACCCGAGAGGAGCCCGTTGCGGGCAGGCGCAGGCGCTCTCCCGCCATCAGAACAATGACTGGAGACAACGATGCGCAATGCGATAACGCGAGGCGGGAGGCAACCCGCCCCCGGGACGGCTCGTCCTTCATGGCGCCGCGCCGCGCTGGCGGCCTTGCTTGCCGGGGCGGCATGGGCGGCGGCCGGGCCGGCGTGCGCGCAGGCCCCCTATCCCGCCAAGCCGGTCACCATCCTGGTGGGCTTCCCGCCCGGCACGGCGACCGACACCGTCGCGCGCATGCTGGGCGACCGCCTGGCCCAGCGCCTGGGCCAGCAGTTCATCGTCGAGAACAAGCCCGGCGCGGGCGGCTCCATCGCCGCGGGCCTGGGCGCGCGCGCCAAGCCTGACGGCTACACGCTGATGATCGGCGCCTCCGCGCCGCAGGCCATCAACCCTCACGTCTATCCCAACCTCAACTACGACGCGCGCAAGGACTTCGCGCCCATCGGCCTCTTGACCTGGCTGCCCTACCTGTTCGTCGTCAGCCCGGACAATCCCGCCCACAACCTGAGCGAATTCCTCGCGGCGGTGAAGGCCAGGCCGAATCAGTACACCTACGCCACGACCGGCGTGGGCACCACCAGCCACCTGGTGACCTCCGTCCTGCTCGCCAAGGCCGGCGCCAGCATGATCCACGTACCCTACAAGGGCAGCAGCCAGGCGCAGACGGACATCGTGGGCGGGCGGACCTACGCCACCTTCGATACCATGGTGTCTTCGCTGGCCCTGGTGAAGGCCGGCCGGCTGAAGGCGCTGGCGGTCAGCACGCCCGAGCGGGTCCCGAGCCTGCCGGACGTGCCCACCGTGGCCGAGCAGGGGTTCCCCGGCTTCGATATGGGCGCCTGGCTGGGCCTGATCGCCCCGGCCGGCATCCCGCCGCGGATCCAGGAAAAGCTGGCCACGGAAGTCAATGCGGTGCTGGCGGACCCGGCGGTGCGCGACAAGCTGGCGGACCTGGGCGCTCAGGTCCGCACCACTCCGTCGCCCGCCGCCTTCGGCGCCATGATGAAAACGGAATACGAGTCGTGGGGCAAGGTGGTCCGCGACTTCAACGTCAAAGCCACGGACTGAATGGGAGAGCAATAACCATGAGCACGGTTTCCGCCATGAGCCCCGAGGAACGGGATACCCGCATCCAGCTGGCCGCCTGCTACCGGCTGGTCGCGCATTTCGGCATGAGCGACCTCATCTACAACCACATCACCGCCCGCATCCCCGGCTCGGATGATCACCTCCTGATCAATCCCTACGGAATGATGTACGACGAAATCACCGCGTCCAGCCTGGTCAAGATCGACCTGGACGGCCGGGTGCTGAGCAATCCACAGGACGAGTACGGCATCAATGCCGCCGGCTACGTTATCCACAGCGCCGTGCACGGGGCGCGCCATGACGTGCAATGCGTCATCCATACGCACACGCGGGCGGGCATGGCGGTGTCCGCGCTGAAGTGCGGCCTGCTGCCGCTGACCCAGACGGCGATGCGCTTCGCCAAGATCCCCTACCACGACTACGAGAGCGTCGCCATCGACCTGGACGAGCGCGAACGCCTGGTGGCGGACCTGGGGCAGTCCGAAGCAATGATCCTGCGCAACCACGGCCTGCTGGCCGTGGGGCCGACCATCGCGCAGGCGTTCAACACCTTGTACTGGCTGGAGATGGCCTGCAAGGCGCAGGTCGACGCCCTGTCGGCCGACCGCGAGCTCTGCGTCCCGCCCCCGGAAATCGTCGAAAAGACCTGGCACCTGTACCAGCCCACCACGCGCCGGCCTTTCGGCGAACTGGAATGGCCCGCCATGCTGCGCCTGATGGACAGGAAGGATCCCGGCTATCGCGACTGAGCCGGCGCCGATTCGCCGCGGCGCAGCAGGTCGATGCCGGCCGCCTTGTCGGCGCCGGCCGGCAGGATCGCGCCCAGGCTGGTCTTGACCTCCAGGAAGTACGGAACGGTGGACGCCAGCCCCCTAGCCACCGCGGCGGCGACCTGTTCCGGGCGGGTGACGTGCTCGGTCTGCATGCCGAAGGCGCGCGCCATCATCGTGAAATCCGGGCTGGCGAGGTTGGTGCCCACGTAGCGCCCGGGATAGGCGCGCGCCTGGTGCAGCCGGATGGATCCATAGCAATTGTTGTTGGATACGATGAACAGGATCGGCAGGCCGCGCTCGGCCGCGGCCATCATCTCGTTGCCGGTCATCATGAAGCCGCCGTCGCCCACCAGGCACACCACTTTGCTCGCCGGATGGCGCAGCTGCGATGCGATGGCCGCCGGCGTACCGTAGCCCATCGCGCCGGACTGCGACGCCATCAGCCGTTGCGGATAGACGAAGGGAAAATGGCGGTACACCGGCGCGGCGAACGTGCCGGCGTCCAGGCAGATCATGGCGTCCGCGGGCGCCTGCTCTGCCAGGCAGCGCACCAAGGAAACGAACGGCACGCCGTCGTCCGCCCGCGGGTTGGGCCAGGCGGCGGTACGTTCGCGGATGGCCCGCAGCGAGGCCGCCCAGTCGCCCCGCGCCGTGCCGTTTCCCGTGGCCGGCAGCGCGGCCAGCGCCTGCGCCGTCGCCACCGGATCCGCAATCATGCCCACGTCCGCCGTGAAATGCTGGTTCACGATATGCGCGTCGGCGTGGCAGTGCACCAGCGTCTGCGCCGGCCTGGGATAGGCGGGAAACGTATAGCCTTGCGTCGTGATGTCGCCCAGGCGCGTACCCAGCGCCAGGATCAGGTCGCTCGAATCGAAGGCCGCCACCTGCGCGGCCTGCGTCGCCAGGTCCAGGTCCCCGGCATACAGCGCATGCGTGTTCGGGAAGATGTCGTGCTGCCGGAACGACACCGCCACGGGTATGCCGTGCCGCTCGGCAAGGGCCCGCAAGGCGTCGCGGCCGCCCGGGGCGTTGAAAGCGCCGCCCGCGATGATCAGCGGCCTGCGGGCCGCTGCAAGCAAGGCCTGGACGCGCGCAAGCGTGGCGGGCGCGGGCTGGGTCGGGCTGGCTAGCTCGGCCACCCAGTCCCGCGGGGGCACCGCCGCCTGCTGCACGTCCTCCGGCACCACCAGCACCACGGGCCCGGGCGTGCCGGACCTCGCCACCCGCACGGCTTTCAAGGCCGCCCAGGCCAGGTCTTCGGGCTCCGCCACCTCGTGGACCCATTTGGCGATGGAGCCGAACATGCGCTGGTAGTCGATCTCCTGGAAGGCCTCCTTGCGCAGGTCCTTGCGGGGCACTTGTCCGATCAGCAGAATCATGGGGACGCCGTCCTGCTGCGCGGCATGCACGCCGATGGCCGCGTTGGCCGCGCCCGGCCCCCGGGACACCATCGCCACGCCCGGCCTGCCGGTCAGCCGGCCATCCGCGCAAGCCATGAAGCTCGCCCCGCCTTCGTGCCTGCAGGTCAGCACGTCGATGCCCGGGAAATCATGCAAGGCATCCAGCACGCCCAGGTAGCTTTCCCCCGGCACGAGGAAAACGCGGTCGATGCCATTGCGGGCGAAGATCCCGAGCATGGCGTGGGCGGACGTGATCGGTTCGGAAGAATGTGTCATGAATGGCCGGACTGGATGGGCGAGCGCGGGCGCGCGGAAGGGATTCGCCTGAATTCTAGGGTGGCTGGCGGGGCGCCATGTAGGCATACTCTGCCTATCAGATATACAGAAAACGCACACAAGGAACGCCGGCCCCGCGCGCCCTCGCGCAGGCCCGATGCACCGCGATGGACCTGCGCAAGATCGAGAACCTTATCCACGTCGCCGATTCCGGCAGCTTCTCCAAGGCCGCGTCGGTGCTGGGCATCGCCCAGTCCGCGCTGGGCCGGCAGGTGCGCAAGCTGGAAGACGAATGCGGCTGCCCCCTGCTCTACCGCAATGGCCGCGGCGTATCGCTGACGCCCGAAGGCGAGAAACTGCTAGATCAGCTGCGCCCCCTGCTGACGCAGATGACCCGAGTCGTGACGGAATTCCATGACGAGCAGAAGTCGCCCTCGGGCCAGGTCACGCTGGGCCTGACGCCGACGCTTTGCCACATGGTCGGCATGCCGCTGGTAGCGGAAGTCTGGAAGCGCCACCCGCGCATCCGGTTGAACGTGGTCACCGGCTACAGCGGCTACGTGCACGAATGGCTGGCCAACGCCCGCGTCGACATCGCCGTGCTGCACGACGCGCGGCGTTCCCAGCACGTGGCGGTGGATCCCCTGGCCGAGCTGGACCTGCTGCTGGTGTCGCCGGCGCAGAACCTGGCGCCCGCGGCGCGGGCCCAGGCCTCGATCGAATTCGAGCAGTTGCGCGGCCTGCCCCTGGCGCTCCCCACGCGCAGCCATGGCTTGCGCCGCACGCTGGAGCACGCCGCGGCCCAGGAGGACAAGCCCTTGAACGTGGCGTTTGAAATGGACGCGCTGGAGCTGATGAAGGAAATCGTGCTGGAAGGGCTGGCGCACACCGTCCTGGGCGTGCCCGCCGTGGTGCGCGAACTGGCGTCCGGCCAGCTAGTCGCCCGCAGGATCGTGAACCCGGGCCTGTCGACCCGGCTGATGCTGGCCACCGCGTCCAGCCGGCCCCTGACCCAGGCCGTGAAAATCGTGCAAGGCATTCTGCGCGAGTTGCTCGCGAGCATGGCGTCATCGGAGCCTTACCGGGCGTATATGCGGATGGCGGGCTAGCTGGCGCTATTCCGCGCCATACAGCGCCGGCAACAGTATGGGCAAGGATTCCAGCGAAAAGGCAAACCGGACCGGTGCATGGGAAGTGTCGGACGCGATCAGGCCGCACTTCAATGCGGCCGACAATAGAGACCGTCCAGTACGCTCGCTCAGGCCTGTCATTTGAATGAACTCGCCGCGCGTGGCTGGGCCTGCCGCGAAAAGGTGGTAAATGGGCAAGGCGGCCTCCGCCCGCAGCCGTCCCCTCGCTGTCTCTACGAGGACACACGCATTGATCTTCGCCTTCATCGAATCTAGCGCCAGCATGTCGCGCATGTAAGAAACCTGGTCTTCACATACGCCGAGAAAGTAGTCGATCCACTGGACCAATCCCTTCTGCGTGAGATTTCCCCGTCCGTCCAGATCTCCCTGCCGAGGCGCGTCCGCCGCGGCCAGATAATCGTAATAGTCTCGCACCCCCCTGGCCAGGCCTCGATTGACCGACCATAGGCCCCTGGTAATCGGCAACATGGCGGCGTGGGTCTGCAATCGCGTGGCACGCCCGTTGCCATCGGCGAACGGATGCATCCAAGCCATGCGATGGTGCGCGCAAGCGATGGCAATAAGTTGGGAATCGTTCGCTCGCCGCCGATCGTATTGCTCCGTGAACGCCTCCATGAATCTCGGGAGAGATTGCCACGAAGGCGGCCGATGACGGCCGACGGCGACATCGATTTCCCGCAGAGTTTCCGGCTCCACGACCAGGCCGTCCTTGCTCGTGCGATCGGCTGGCGCAAGACGGCTATATAGGGCGTGGTGAGCGATCTTGATAAAGTCCGCGTTCAGTGGCGAAACCTTGGTTGCCTGAAGTTCGACCTCTCTTTCGGCCTCGATGTGGGCGACGGCGATGCGCTGCAATTGCGCGATTTCCGGCCGGTCCGAATACTTGTCATGCAGCGCCGCGTCGATATTCCTCGGAGTTGTACTCTGGCCCTCGATCCTGTTGCTGTAGTAAGAGTTCATGTTCCGAAGCAGCTCGTGCAGCGTAGCGCGAGTGCTCGAATGCGCCAGCCCGCCAAGTTCGGCAGCCTGGTTGACGACCGCGGCCGCGCGTTCGAGATAAGGCCCCAACACGTGTTCGGCTGGCAGCAAGGGCAAAAACTGGTGCGGAGAGTCGTACATTTTTCCGGTTTTTATTCCACTTTTCACATATATATATCATTGATATACATGCATTAATTTAATGCACAACTGATTTTTAAGGGAAATTTTTTCCGCTTTTTTTTCCGGTTTTTATGCCGGAAGCGCAATTTGCGGGCATCAGCGCGGCGCCGGAAGCGGAGGCGCGGGAGTCAGCGGCCCCGAGGGCTGGCCCCGCGGCGCCGGCATGGGCGGCAGACGCGATGGCGCCGGGCTCACCCACCCCGGCTGGCGGCTGGGGCTGCTGGAGGGCGGCGCGGGCGGGCCCGGCGGCCGGCCCGCGTTGGCGCAGCCGACACCCAGGCAGGGCTCGGCCGCCGTCCCGGGATTGATCAGCCTGGGGCAGGCGGAGCCGACGCAGGAATCGGGAATGACCCGGGCCGAAGACGGGGGCCGGGGCGCGGCGGGGGTGCCGCCTTGCGCGGCGGCCTGCGCACAGGCCACCGCCAGCAGCGCCGCCGCCCATACGGTTTTCATGATGGCATGCTCCGCCCCTGGATGCCCGGCCCCTTGCCAGGGCGCCGCGGCTGCCGGCCCGCGTCGCGCCGGGGCCTGGACGAACGCGGGACAGATCCAGTGTGCACCCGCCGCGCACGGCCTGTCCAGGAAGACGGAGCCGGAGCACGCCGGCCCGCCCGTCAATCCAGCCGGATGTCCGTGCTTTTCACCACCATGGCCCAACGGGCGCGTTCGCTGTTGAAGAACTGCCCCAATTCAGCGGGATTGCGCGTGACGATTTCCGCGCCCTGCTCGTTCAGCTGCGCCTTCACGTCCGGCTGGCTGACGATCTGGGCCAGCAGTTCCGACAGCCGGTTGGCCACGGGGTCCGTCGTGGCGGCCGGCGCCATCACCCCTTGCCAGGTGCCGGACTCGAAACCGGCCACGCCCTGCTCGGAGATGGTCGGGATGTCCGGCACGAGCTGCATGCGTTCCCGCTTGGAGATCGCGACCGGCCGCAGCTTGCCCGCCTTGATGTGGGGCAGCGTGGCCAGCAGCCCGTTCATGATGACCTGGGTCTGCCCGCCGATAGTGTCCGTCACAGCCTGCGAACCGCCCTTGTAGGGCACGTACTCCCACTCCGCGCCAGTGGCCTGCTGCACGGCCACCGCGGCCAGGTGCGGCGCGCTGCCGATGGCGGTGACGGCGAAGTTCACGCGTTGCTTCTTCGACAACGCCACCAGTTCCGGCACCGTCCGCGCGGGAACGTCCGGGTGCACGGCAAGCACATGCGGCGAATAGGCCAGCATGCCCACCGCCCGCAGGTCTTTCGATGGGTCGAAGGAAAGCTTGGTATACACGGACGGGCTGATCGCCAGCGCGCCCACGTCGCACAACAGCACCGTGTGGCCTTCCTGCGCGGACTGCACCACCAGCCCGGCGCCAAGATTGCCATTGGCCCCGGGCTTGTTCTCGACCACCACCGTCTGCTTCAAGGCCTCGCTCAGCCGGGGCGCGAGCAGCCGGGCGATGATGTCCGACGAGCCGCCGGGCGGATAAGGCACGATGATGCGGACCGGCCGCGTCGGCCAGTCGGGCGACTGCCCCCAGGCAGGCACCCACGGCGCAAGGCAAAGCGCCGCGGCGCCGCCCAGGAACTGTCTCTTGCTCGGGTTCATGCTGTCTCCTCTAGGTCTTCTCTTCTGCGGGTCGCGGGGACGGCCGGCGGCCGTCAGGCCACCGGACCCGGGTTGAACAGCGCAAGCGCGTTGTGCAGCTTGAGCCGCTCCGCACAGGTCTGCTTCCTGCCGCTGGCCACGTCCAGCATCAGCCGGAACAGTTCCCAGCCCACGTCCTCGATGCTCGCCTGGCCGGAGGCGATGACGCCCGCGTCCACGTCCATCAGGTCATGCCAGCGCCGCGCCAGGGCCGAGCGCGTTGCCACCTTGATCACCGGCACCTGCGCCAGCCCGTAGGGCGTGCCCCGGCCGGTGGTGAAAACATGCAGGTTCATGCCGGCGGCCAGCTGCAGCGTGCCGCAGATGAAATCGCTGGCTGGCGTGGCGGCGAAGATCAGGCCCTTGTGCGTCAGGCGGTCGCCCGGAGACAGCACGCCGTGGATGGGCGAAGAACCCGACTTGACGATGGAGCCCATGGCCTTTTCCACGATGTTCGACAGCCCGCCCTTCTTGTTGCCCGGGCTGGTATTGGCGCTGCGGTCAGCCAGGCCTCGCTGGAGGTAATCGTCGTACCAGGCCATTTCCCGCACCAGGGCCGCCGCCACCTCCGGCGTGGCCGCGCGGGCGGTCAACTGATCGATCCCGTCGCGCACCTCGGTGGTCTCGGAAAACATCACCGTGCCCCCCGCGCGCACCAGCAGATCCGTCGCGAAGCCGACCGCGGGATTGGCGGTCAGGCCGGAGAAGGCGTCGCTGCCGCCGCACTGCACGCCCACCGTCAGATCGGAAACGGGACAGGTCTCACGCCGGCGCGCATCGAGCTTGCGCAAATGCCGCTCGGCCGTTTGCATGATGCGCTCGACCATGGCTTCGAAACCGACGAGCTCCTCGTCCTGCAGCACGATGGTCTCCACGCCGTCCGCGCCCATGCCTTCGCCCAGGCGGATCGGGATGGCGTCGGGGGCCAGGAGACGGTCCGGCTGCAGCTTTTCGCAGCCCAGGCTGACCACCATGGACGTGCCGCCGAAATTCGGATTGCGGCTGAGGTTGCGCAGCGTGCGGACCGGGATAGACGCGCCGGGCGCATCGATCGCCACGCCGCAGCCGTAGGTATGTTCCAGCCCCACCACCTCGTCCACATTGGGGTAGCGCGGCAACAGCTCCCGGCGGATACGGGCGACCGCGTGCTCGACCACGCCCTGCACGCACTGCACCGTGGTGGTTATGGCCAGGATGTTGCGCGTGCCGACGGTACCGTCGGCGTTGCGGAACCCCTGGAAGGTATAGCCCTCAAGCGTGGGCAGCGGCTCGGCGCGCGTGCCCACAGGCAGATCGCGCAGGCTGCGCGCCGCCGGCATCGTGGTGACGCGTTCATTGACCCAGCTGCCGCGCGGCAGGAACCGCGCGGCGTAGCCGACCACGACGTTGTAGCGCACGACCTCATCGCCTTCGGCGAGGTCCGCGAGCGCGACCTTGTGCCCTTGCGGCACGGCTTCCGCCAACCGCAGGCCATCCGGCAGGACCGTGCCCGCCGGCAAGCCGCCGTCGCTGGCCACGATGGCCACGTTGTCGTTGGGGTGGATCTTGATGAGCACTGGCGCCCGTTGTTCCGCAACCTGCATGAAGCATCCTTAGGCATGGATCGCCGGCTGATCCCGGTCATCCGACAAGTTATCGTACAACTCAGAGAATAACGCCGAAAATATCGGAAAATAAATTCCGGGTTTCCCCTTGATATCCGGACTGCCCTCTTATGAATTCACCTTGTTTGGGGGGGAACGATGTTGTACGATGACCGATCTCTTTTGACCCAAGACCGCAAGCCAGCCAGGCGCTGGCGGCGCCCGCCCAAGGATGAACGCAACATGACGACCCCGCAGGAACTCAAGGACATCGTTTCGGAAGGCTTGCTGTCCTTTCCGGTGACCGATTTCAACCAGAACGGCGACTTCAACGCCAGGACCTATGCGCAGCGCCTGGAGTGGCTCGCCCCGTACGGCGCGACCGCCCTGTTCGCCGCCGGCGGCACCGGAGAAATCTTCTCGCTGGCGCCACAGGAATATTCCGACGTCATCCGCACCGCGGTGCAGACCTGCGCCGGCAAGGTGCCCATCCTGGCCGGCGCGGGCGGCCCCACGCGCAGCGCGATCGCCTACGCCCAGGAGGCCGAACGCCTGGGCGCCAAGGGCATCCTGTTGCTGCCCCACTACCTGACGGAAGCCTCGCAGCAAGGCATCGCCGCTCATGTGGAGCAAGTGTGCAAATCGGTCAGGATCGGCGTCATCGTCTACAACCGCGCGCAATCCCGTCTGTCGGCGGACAGCCTGGCCCAGCTGGCCGAACGCTGCCCCAACCTGATCGGCTTCAAGGACGGCGTAGGAGACATCGAGGCCATGGTCCGCATCCGCCGCAAGCTGGGCGACCGCTTCTCGTACCTGGGCGGCCTGCCCACCGCGGAGGTCTACGCCGCCGCCTATCGGGCGCTGGGCGTGCCGGTCTACTCGTCGGCCGTCTTCAACTTCGTGCCCCGCACGGCGATGGAGTTCTACCGCGCCATCGCGGCGGGCGACCACGGCACCACCAACCGGCTGCTCGATGACTTTTTCCTGCCCTACCTGGAAATCCGCAACCGCGTGCCCGGCTACGCGGTCAGCATCGTCAAGGCGGGCGCCAAGCTGGTCGGCCACGACGCCGGCCCGGTGCGCGCGCCGCTGACGGATCTGCTGCCCGCCGAACTCGACATGCTGGACGGCCTGATCCGCAAGCTCGGACCGCAGTAGCGCTGTCGGGCGGCCCAAGTCCGGCGGGATCCTGGGGTATATATTCATTCCTCCAGCCATGCCAGGGAGCCCGCCGATGACGAGGAACCGCGTTGCCGCTTTTTTGCTCGGCCTGCTAGCCGCGCCCGCCGGCGCGGCGGTCATCTACGACAATCACGGGCTGGTGGTGGACGCCGTCACCGGCAGCCGCAGCGACTGGAACACCGGCCAGCGCCAGGCCTCCCGCCGCACCACCATCACGTATGGCGGCGCCGAGCTCTGCGGCAAGGAGGTCGGCGCCCTGCTCTATCCAGGCGGCAAGGACATCGCGGCCCGCGCCTTCTTCTGCGCGTCCACGGCCAAGGCGCTGGAGACGGATGCCGTTCTGGCCTATTTCACCAGCTCCAGCGCGGGCACGGCGCTCGCGCACCTGCAGGTCGCCAATGGCAAACTGCGCGTGACCCGGCTCGCCGTGTCCGACGACCCGAAACGCGACCGTCTTGCCGTCACCCGCTTCGAGGACGCGCGCCTGCCGGGCTGGACGCGGATATCCACGTCCTGGAACGAAACCGTCATGATCCGCCACGCGCCCCTGAAAGCGCTGAACATCGGGCCCGGCAAGCTGCTGGACGTGGCCGACGGCGTGGCCTATCTGGCGGTCCCGCCCGGCCGCGACGCGGTCGAGGTCGAACCCACCCACTACGTCACGGACGCCTATGGCTACCGGCAGCTCGTGCCCGCCATCACCAAGTTCGTAAGCACCCCGCTGGCGTTCCGGGCCGTGCGCATGAGCGACGGCCGCGAACTGGCGCGCCTGGACTTCAAGGATACGTGCCTGGGCCTGCCTTCCATCCAGTTCGACCGGCCGGACGCGTTGTCCAAAACCACCGCCACGCCCGACGTGGCCTTCGACCAGGTCCCGGCCTGGCGCGCCGCCACCCTGCAGCTGACACAGGCCTCCGGCCGCGCCGCGCTGAGCCTGCGGCCCGGCACGGCCTTGCCCCGCAAACCGGGCTGCACGGCCGGCTGAGCGCTCAGGCCAGGAACTGGCGGTAGGCGTCGTTGCCGGTTTCCTCGAAGTGCGCGTAGCCCAGCTCGCGCAGGAACGCGTCCAGCGCCGCGCTGTCGGCCACCGGCGCCTGGATGCCGACCAGCGCCGAACTGAAGTCCGCGCCCTGGTTGCGGTAGTGGAACAGGCTGATGTTCCAGTTGGGGGCCATCGCGGCCAGGAATTTCATCAGCGCGCCCGGCCGCTCCGGGAACTCGAAACGGAACAGGCGCTCGCCGCCCGCCAGCGGCGAACGGCCGCCGACCATGTAACGGATATGCTGTTTCGACAGCTCATTGTTGGTCAGGTCCCCGACCGAGAACCCCTGCTCCTGCAAGGCGGCCATGATCTCCGCCGCGTCGCCGCGCCGGGCGATCTGCACGCTGACGAAGATGTGGGCGGTCCGCGCATCGGCGATGCGGTAGTTGAACTCCGTCACGCTACGCTGGCCGATCACGCCGCAGAAGCGGCGGAAACTGCCGCGCTCCTCCGGCACCGTCACGGCGAAGACCGCCTCGCGGGCCTCGCCGACCTCGGCGCGGTCCGCCACGAAGCGCAGGCGATCGAAGTTCATGTTCGCGCCCGAGGTCACCGCCACCATGGGCACGCCTTGCACGCCATCGCGTTGGACGTACTTCTTCAGTCCGGCCACTGCCAGCGCGCCTGCCGGTTCCAGCACGCTGCGGGTATCCAGGAACACGTCCTTGATCGCCGCGCAGACCGCGTCCGTATCCACCAGAATGATCTCGTCCAGATACTCCCGGCACAGGCGGAAGGTCTCTTCGCCCACCAGTTTGACGGCCGTGCCGTCCGAGAACAGGCCCACTTCGGGCAGATTGACGCGCTCTCCCACCTGCATGGACAGGGACATCGCGCAGGAATCCTCCGTCTGCACGCCGATGACCTTGACGCCCGGGTCCACCGCCTTGATGTACGTGGCGATCCCCGCCGCCAGCCCGCCGCCGCCGATCGGCACGAACACGGCATGCAGGGGACCGGCGTGCTGGCGCAGGATCTCCATGCCCACCGTGCCCTGCCCGGCGATCACGTAGGGATCGTCGAAGGCGGGTATGAAGGTCAGGTCCTGCGCCCGCGCCAGCTTCTGCGCGTGGGCGTAGGCGTCGCTATACGAATCGCCCGCCTGCACCACCGTGACGGTAGGACCGCCATGCGCCTTCACGGCGTCCACTTTGACCTGCGGCGTGGTCTGCGGCACCACGATGATGGCGCGCACGCCCATCTTGGCGGCCGAAATGGCGACGCCCTGGGCATGGTTGCCGGCCGATGCCGTGATCACGCCCCGGTCCAGCGCCGCCTGCGGCGTATTGCGCATCTTGTTGTAGGCGCCCCGCACCTTGAATGAAAACACCGGCTGGTTGTCTTCGCGCTTGAAGAACACCGGGTTGCCCAGCCTGGCCGACAGGCCGCGGGCGGGATCCAGCTCGGTTTCGCGGGCGATGTCGTAGATCCGCGCGGTCAGGATATGCCTCAGGTATTCCATCGGCGAGGCCTTGCCGTCCTGGAAGGCGGCGGCCTGCGGTTGGGCTTGCGTGGAGTGCGGGGCTTGCGGGGTTGGGTGCATCTGGCTCTCTGCTTCGGTGTGCTTGCCCGGCAGAGGCGGCCACAAAAAACCCGCCTCGTGGGGCGGGTGGCTGTGACAATGCGGTCGCGCGCTAACCCACCATTCCAGGAATGATGGTAATAATCAGCGAAATGCGGACGGCGCGGAAATGCATGGGGCGTAGCATCCTCCAAGCGCCGCGCTTTGTCAAACGGCCTTGCCCGCCGGCTCCGGCGGCGGCCACGCCTGTCCTGATTCCTCGAATTAATGCGTCCCCGTTTAATTTGACTGCATATTGGGCCCCGTCCTGCCCGAAACCTCCGCTTTTGCTGCGCGTCGGGCGTAGCACGGTATTACAATGGAAGGTTCGTGGCAGTCGCACCTCCCTAGAGGCGGACCAGGAGCCGGCCGGTATCACCGGCCCCCACCCGGCCAACCAGACAAAAAAGGGCGGGCGCCGGCCATGTTGGACAGGCGATCGCGGCCAGCGCGCCTGCCCAGACGAACCCACTCTCGACAACATCTACCGGCTTCGCGCCGCATAGCATGTTCGGGTTTGCGCCTAGCGCCTGCCGAACAGATTCAAGGATCATGTCTCTTACTCCGAAGATTATCTATACCCTCACCGACGAAGCGCCGGCGCTCGCAACCCGTTCGCTGCTGCCCATCGTCCAGGCCTTCGCCAAGCCCGCCGGCATCACGGTCGAGACCCGCGACATCTCCCTCGCCGGCCGCATCATCGCCGTGTTCCCGGACTACCTGGAAGACAGCCAGAAGCTGGGCGACGCCCTCGCCGAGCTCGGCGCCCTGGCCGTCCAGCCGGAAGCCAACATCATCAAGCTGCCCAACATCAGCGCCTCCATGCCCCAGCTGAAGGCCGCCATCAAGGAACTGCAGCAACAGGGCTACAAGCTGCCCGACTACCCGGACGCCCCCGCCAACGACACCGAGCGCGACGTCAAGGCCCGCTACGACAAGGTCAAGGGCAGCGCCGTGAACCCGGTCCTGCGTGAAGGCAACTCCGACCGCCGCGCCCCGCAGTCGGTCAAGAACTACGCCCGCAAGCACCCGCACAAGATGGGCGCCTGGACGTCCGACTCCAAGTCGCACGTGGCGCACATGAGCGAAGGCGACTTCTACGGCACCGAGAAGTCGGCGCTGATCGCCGACGCCGGCGACGTGAAGATCGAACTGGTCGCCGCCGGCGGCTCCACCACCGTCCTCAAGGAAAAGACCCCGGTCAAGGCTGGCGAGATCATCGACGCCGCCGTCATGTCCGCCGCCAAGCTGACCTCCTTCCTGCAGGCCCAGGTGGACGACGCCCGCGCCAAGGGCGTGCTGTTCTCGGTGCACCTGAAAGCCACCATGATGAAGGTCTCCGACCCCGTCATCTTCGGCCACGTGGTGTCCGTGTTCTACAAGGACGTGCTGGCCAAGCACGCCGACGCGCTGAAGCAGGCCGGTTTCGACCCCAACAACGGCATCGGCGACCTGTACGCCAAGATCCAGAGCCTGCCGGCCGACCAGCAGGCCGCCATCACGGCCGACATCGACGCTGCCTACAAGACGCTGCCCGCGCTGGCCATGGTCAACTCCGACCGCGGCATCACCAACCTGCACGTGCCCAGCGACGTGATCGTCGACGCCTCCATGCCCGCCATGATCCGCGACTCGGGCAAGATGTGGAACGCCGCCGGCGAACTGCAGGACGCCAAGGCCGTGATCCCCGACCGCAGCTACGCCGGCGTCTACCAGGCCGTGATCGAAGACTGCAAGGCCCACGGCGCCTTCAATCCGGTCACCATGGGCAGCGTGCCCAACGTGGGCCTGATGGCCCAGGCCGCCGAGGAATACGGTTCGCACAACAAGACCTTCGTCATCCCGGCCGCCGGCACCGTTCGCGTGACCGACGCCTCGGGCAAGGTGCTGCTGGAGCAGGCCGTCGAGGCCGGCGACCTGTGGCGCATGTGCCAGACCAAGGACGCGGCCATCCAGGATTGGGTCAAGCTGGCCGTCGCCCGCGCTCGCGCCAGCAAGACGCCCGCCGTGTTCTGGCTGGACGAAAACCGCGCCCACGACGCGCAGGTCATCGCCAAGGTCAAGCAGTACCTGAACGACCACGACACCAGCGGCCTGGACCTGCGCATCCTGAGCCCGGTCGAAGCCACCAAGTTCTCGCTCAAGCGCATCCGCGCCGGCCAGGACACGATCTCGGTCACCGGCAACGTGCTGCGCGACTACCTGACCGACCTGTTCCCCATCATGGAACTGGGCACCAGCGCCAAGATGCTGTCCATCGTGCCGCTGGTCGCTGGCGGCGGCCTGTTTGAAACCGGCGCGGGCGGCTCGGCCCCCAAGCACGTGCAGCAGTTCCTGGAAGAAGGCTTCCTGCGCTGGGACTCGCTGGGCGAGTTCATGGCGCTGGCCGCCTCGCTGGACCACCTGGGCAAGGCCTATGACAATGCCCGCGCCCAGGTCCTGGCCAAGACGCTGGACCTGGCCACCGCCAAGTTCCTGGACGAAAACAAGTCGCCCGAGCGCAAGGTCGGCGGCCTGGACAACCGCGGCAGCCACTACTACCTGGCCATGTACTGGGCCCAGGCAGTGGCCGCGCAGACCGACGACCGCGAGCTGGCCGCCCAGTTCGCCGCCGCCGCCCGCGCCCTGGCCGACGGCGAGGACAAGATCCTGGCCGAACTGAAGGCTGCCCAAGGCAAGCCGGTCGACATCGGCGGCTACTACCAGCCGGACGAAGCCCGCGCCAGCGAGGCCATGCGCCCCAGCGCCACGCTGAACCAGGCGCTCGCGGCCATCGCCTGAACGGTAGCGTTGCGATGAGAAAACCGGCAGCCTTTCGGGCTGCCGGTTTTTTGTAGGATGGGTAAAGCGCGAGATCACCGACACGCGAACGCTGCCTTCCAACGCGCGCAACCCATGCGGCCGTGGGCAGACAGTGCTCGATATCGGCCGGAAAACAGCCTTTCACAACAGCATGGGTTTCGCGCGTTGGAGGGCGGTGTTCTAGCTTAAGAACTCTCGCGCTACACCCATCCTACGGCAACAGCCGGTCCAGGCGGAGCCGGCCGCGGTCGTCGGTAAGGCGGCGCATGGCGCCGTAGGCCGCGCCGATCGCCGCCATGCCGCTTGCGCCGCACAGCAGGAACATCAGCAGGATCTGGTACTTGGCGGCCTCTATCGGGTCCATGCCGGCGATGATCTGGCCGGTCATGATGCCGGGAAGCGTGATGATGCCGGCGGCCGACATCTGGTTGATGCTGGGCACGATGCCGCGCCGCACGGACTCGCGCAGCAGCGACGAGAACGCCTGCCGCGCGGGCGCGCCCAATGCAAGCCGGGCCTCGATGGCGAGCTTCTCCCGCCGCACCCCGGACAGCACGCCATCCAGCGCCAGGCTGGCGGCATTGAGCACGCTGCCCAGCACGATGCCGATCAGCGCAATCGTGTAGCGCGGGTCGTACCAGGGATCGGGGCGCAGCGCCGTATTCAGGATGAACAGCACGGTAATCACGGTGGTTCCCGCCACCGCCATCGCGCCCACCCAACCATTGCCTCGGCCAGCCAGCCTGGCCTTGGGGCGCGAGGCCACTTCCCTGGCGGCCAGGGCCATCATCACCGCGACGACCAGCGCAGTCAGCCAAGGGGCCGCGTGCGCGAACACGATGCGCAGGATGTGCCCCACCAGCAGCAGCTGCACCACCGTGCGGACAGCCGCCCAAAGGACCTGGCGCTGCATGTTCAGCCTCAGCGCGAAGGAGATCCCCGCGCTCAGCACCACCAGCAGCGATGCGACCGCCAGGTCCAGCGCCTGCAGCTTGATCACGTCCATAGCGGCTCCAGCCTGCCCTGCTCCATGCGCCAGGAGCGGCGCGCCATGCGCTGGGCCTGGTCCGCGCTATGGGTGACCATCAATATCGCGGCGCCGTCCTTCAGGTAGCGCCGCAATTCGTCCTCGACGCGCCCGGTCGCCGCCTGGTCCAGCGCCGCCGTGGGCTCGTCCAGCAGCAGCACGCGCGGGGCCAGCGCCAGGGCGCGCACCAGCCCCAGGCGCTGTCGCTCGCCGGTGGACAGTTCATTCACCAGCGCATCCAGCTTGTCCTCGGCCAGGCCCAACCGGCCCATGATGGCGGCCGCCTTGGCGCGGTCCGCGAAATGCGGCGCCACGCGGTCTTCCCACCAGCCGGCCTCGGCCTGGCAGTACATGACCTGGCGCCGCCATTCGTAGCCGCGCATGCGGGACCGCAGCCGGCCGGCGAGTTCGGCCTCGCCGTGGCCCGGATCCAGATCGGCGACCTGCCGCAGCAACAGGGATTTGCCGGCCCCCGAGGGACCCATGACGGCCGCGCATTCCCCGGCGGCGAGATCCAGGCTGACGGGCGACAGGCGCGGGCTGTACAGCCCGCGCAGGCGGAGCAGCGGCTTGTCGGAGGCAGCGGCGGGCATGGACGGGCGTCGGCCGGCGGCCCGGCTCAGAGCATGTGTGCCAGGAACTCCCGGCTGCGCGCATGCTGCGGCGCGCGGAAAAATTCAGCCGAGGGAGATTCCTCGACGATCCGGCCTTCGTCCATGAAGATCACGCGGTGCGCGACCTCCCGCGCGAACCCCATTTCATGGGTGACGACCAGCATGGTCATGCGTTCGTCGGCCAGCTGCTTCATGGTGCGCAGCACCTCGCCGGTCAGTTCCGGGTCGAGCGCGGAGGTGGGCTCGTCGAACAGCATGATGTCGGGCTCCATCGCCAGCGCCCGGGCGATCGCCACCCGCTGCTTCTGGCCGCCCGACAGGCGCCCCGGATAGTTGTCGCGCTTGTTCAGCAGCCCGACCTTGCGCAACAGCTCCTCGGCCTTGGGAACGATCTCGGCGCGCGCCATGCCCTTGACGGTAATGGGGGCCTCGATGACGTTCTGCAGAACCGTCATGTGCGGGAACAGATTGAACGACTGGAACACCATGCCCATCTTGCGGCAGATGCGGCGCACGTCGGCGTCGCTGGCATATTGGCTGCGGCCGCCCTCGACCGCGCGCGCCATGACTTCGCCTTCGACCTCGACGCTGCCTTCGTCTATGGTTTCCAGGTGGTTAAGGCAGCGCAGGAAGGTGCTCTTGCCGGAGCCGGACGGGCCGATCACCGCCACCACCTCGCCCTGCCCCAGGGTCAGCGACACGCGGTCGAGCACGCGGTGGGGGCCGAACGACTTGACGATGCCGCGCGCCTCGATCATGACGGGGCGCCCCGACGGCGGATTACTGGTCGTATTTGGCATAGCGCTTTTCCATATGCTGGAAGAACCACGTCAGAACCAGCGTCATGATGAGATAGAAGGCGGCGGCGACCAGGAACGGCGTGGTCGTGAAATCGCGCTGCACGATGCCGCGGGCCGTGCGGAGGATGTCATTGAGCGCCAGCACATAGATGAGCGAAGTATCCTTGACCAGCGTGATGGTCTCGTTGCTCATGGGCGGCAGCACCCGCTGCACCATCTGCGGCAGCACGATGCGGCGCAAGGTCTGCAGGTAGGTCATGCCCAGCACCTTGCTGCCCTCGTACTGACCCCGGTCGACCGACAGGATGCCCGCGCGGAAGATCTCGGCGAAGTAGGCGGCGTAGTTCAGCGCGAAGGCCACCACGGCCGCGGGAAAGTCCGGCAGCCGTACCCCCACCACGGGCACGAAGGGCAGCGCGAAATAGATGAACAGCATCTGGAGCATCAGCGGCGTGCCGCGCATGAGCCAGATGTAGCCATTGACCAGGCGGCTCAACAGCTTCCATTTGGATATCCGCACCAGCGCCAGCGCCAGCCCCAGGGGGACCGCCAGCGCCAGCGTGATGAAAAACAGCGTCAAGGTGACTTTCGCGCCTTGCGCCAATGGCCCCAATAGGGAGAGTACGTAGTCCATGCAGTGGGTTCGCGCCGCCAGGGCAACAGGGAGTCATGAGCAAGCCCGCCTGGCGCGCGGTGGCGCTGCGGCGGGCTGCGAAAACAGGGCGAGGCGCCCGGGCCGGCGGGCCGCGGGCGCCCTGCCGCTTACTTGATGATGTTGGCGCCGAACCACTGGGTGGCGATGCGGCCGGCGGTGCCGTCCTGCTTCATCGAATCCAGCGTGGTGTTCAGCTTGCCCAGCAGTTCGGTGTCGTCCTTGCGCACGCCGACGCCGTAGTCTTCCGTGCCGAAGTTCTCGTCCAGCACGCGGTATTCACCCGCGCGCTTGCTGATCAGGTAGCGGCCCACCACTTCGTCGACGACGATGGCGTCCAGGCGGCCGGCGGCCAGGTCCATCAGGGCCGTGACGTTGTCGCCGAACTTCTTCACTTCCTTGATCTGCGCGGCGACCGGGTCCTTGGCGATGGCATCCGTGGCGCTGCTGCCGTCCTGGGCGCCCACGACCTTGCCGGCCAGGTCCGCCTTGGCCTTCACGGGCGACGCATTGCCCACGATGATGATCTGGTGGTTGGCCATGTACGGGGAGGTGAAGCTGATGTTCTTCTTGCGCTCCTCGGTGATGGTCAGGCCGTTCCACAGCACGTCCACGCGCTTGCCGTTCAGCTCGGCTTCCTTGGCGCTCCAGTCGATGGGCTTGAATTCGACTTCCAGGCCCAGGCGCTTGCTGGCTTCCTTGGCCATGTCGATATCGAAACCGACGATCTGGTTGTTCGCGTCCCGGAAGCCCATGGGCGGGAAGTTGTCGTCCAGGCCGACGACGACTTTCTTGGCGGCGGCGGGCGCCTGCGCGCCGGCCGTGGGCGCGTTGTCGCCGGGGCCGCAAGCCGTGAGCATCGCAGTTGCGGACACGAGAAGAAGTGCAGTCAGTTTTTTCATAATTATGGGCGCCCAAGGCGCTGGAATGAAGAAAGCCGGGAGGCCGGTAAAAGCCGCGAGCCGGTATTTTAGCCTCCCCGCCGGCCTCGGGCGGCGGGGAGGTTGCGCGCGCTATTGCGGCGGGTGGAACCGTTCGAGCAGGCGCAGGAACAGTTCAACCGCCCTGGAGGCGGGACGCGAGACCTCGGTGATGGCGCAGATCGTGTTTTCGTAGGCCGGCCCGCCCGGCAGGCGCGTCAGGGCGTGGCGGCGCGACACCGAATCCGCATAGTGCTGGGGCAGCAGGCCGACATAGTGCCCTGTGGAGACCAGCATGGCGATGGCCTCCAGCCCGGTGGCCTCGGGGCCGCGGGTGAAACCGTAAGCGCCGAGGGCGTCATGGACGAACGGATGGGAACGGTATACCAGCGGTAGCTCGCGGCCATGGCGCACGCTGCCGCGGGTGACGAAGATGCGGTGCCGCTCGATGAACAGCCGCTGGTAATTGAAGCCGCTTTCGCGCCGGTACATGCCGCGGATGGCGACCTGGACCCGCCGTTCGCGCAATGCCTGGTCCAGGTCGTTGAACGTCATGACGGTGAGTTCGACCTTGACGTCGGGGGCTTCTTCCCGCATGGCCGCCAGCGCCACGGGAAGATGGCAGCCGGCGTCGGTAATAACGTGCTCGACCATGCCGATCGACAAGGTTCCCGACAGCACGCCGCGGATCGCGTCGATCTCCGGACGGATGCGTTCCAGCGATTTGAGCGCGTCGCGCGCCAGCTCCAGCGCGACCTTGCCCGCCTGGGTCAGCTCGAAGCCGGACGGCCCGCGGTCGCACAGCCGCACGCCGAGCGTTTCCTCGACCTCGCGCACGTGCCGGCTGATGGACGCCTTGGACATGTGCAGCTGCTTTTCCGCCGCGGCAAAGCCGTTGGCCTGAGCCACGGTGCAGAAGATGCGCAAGGAGCGCAGGTCGCGTTCGGTGAACTCGGGACGGGACAAGATCGTTTCTTTTTGAAAGGTATCGGTTTTTGAAACCATACCACTAAAAAAATCATTTTTAACAACCCATCCCGGCAGATACAGTTTGCCCAGCACTGGCGCCAAGGGGCGAAGACCCCGCCAACGGCTCTCGCGCAGATCCGCCGGCCCAGCGCGGCAACCATGACGACTACAAGGGAAAAATCATGCAGAACCTGTCCAGAAGGCGTTTTGTCGCAACCACGCTCGCCGCCGGAGCCACCCTGGCCCTGCCCTCGCTGTCATTCGCCGAGGGCGGCTCGCTGGCCGACATCAAGAAGCGCGGAAAGCTGACGGTGGGCACCGAGGCCGCCTACGAGCCGTTCGAATTCGTCGAAAACGGCAAGGTGGTCGGCTACGGCCACGACGTACTGCAGCTGATGGCAGCCAAGCTCGGCGTGCAGCTCGAACAGATGAACCTGCCGTTCCAGGGCCTGCTGCCGGGCCTGATGTCGCGCAAGTTCGACTTCGTCGCGACCAGCGTGGGCATCACGCCGGAGCGCGCCAGGCGCTTCGCCTTCACCCAGCCCGTCGGCGTGGTTCGTTCCGTGCTGATGGTGCGGGTGGACGATGCATCCATCAAACAGGACATGGACATCGCCGGCAAGGTCATCGGCACCCAGATGGGATCGTCCTCCCAGCCGGTCGCCGAAGAATTCGAAAAGCGGTTGAAGGAAAAGAACGGCAAGGGCTACGCAGACACCAAGCTGTTCCAGGCCTATCCCGACGTGTCCAACGCGCTGGCCAACAAGACGGTGGACGTGGCGCTGATGCCCTCCAACATCGCCGCCGTACAGATGCGCAAGCAACCCGGCGCGTTCCGCATCGCGGGCGAAATCGGCCAGCCCAAGCTGCTGGCCTGGGTGGCCAACCCGAAAGACCTTGAAATCCGCCAGTTCATCAACGACACCTTCGACGAGTTGCGCGCAAGCAGCCAACTGGTGGAACTGCAGAAGAAATGGTTCGGCGCCCCCATGGACACGCCGCGTGCCAATTACCTGCCTGACGGCGCCATCTGAGCGGAACCTCCATGCTGGAATGGCTGAATCAGAACGGCGCGCTCGCGCCGTTCCTGCACGGCGTCGTCTCGGGCACGGCGATCACCCTCGCGGCATCCGTGGCCGCGTTTACCATCGGCATCGGGCTGGGCGTCGCGCTGCTGCTGGCGCGCCTGTCGCCCTACGGGCCGCTGCGCGGGCTGGTCATGCTGTGGGTCAGCGCCATACGCGGCACGCCGGCGCTCATCCACATGCTGATCGCCTACTACGTGGTGCCGCCCCTGCTGGGGATATCCGTGTCGCCGCTGGCGGCCGGCATCGGCGCACTGGCCTGTAACACCAGCGCGTACATCGTGGAGATCCTGCGCGGCGCGCTGGGCACGCTGTCGCCAGGCCAGGTCGCGGCGGCGCGGGCGCTCGGCATGCGCCGCCGGCAGATCTGGCGCTACGTGCTGCTGCCGCAGGTGTTCTATCGCGCGATCCCGCCGCTGACCAGCGAGCTCACCATCCTGCTCAAGGCCTCGTCGCTGATGTCCATCATCGCCGTGCCGGAACTGGCCACCGTGGCCCGCAACGCCACCCTGCAAAGCGACCTCCCGCTGCAGGTGTTCACGGTGACGGCCGCCGTGTACTTCATCATTCTTTTCTGCCTGTCGGCCGCCTCGCGCCTGTGCGAGCGCCGCGTGTCGAGGATGCTGCCCAATGCCCATTGATTTCTCACTCGTCGGGCAATCCGTTCCCGTCCTGCTCAAAGGCCTGCGGATCACGGCCCTGGTCAGTCTGATCGGGATACCGCTGGGCATCCTGATCGGCACGGCCGCGGCCTATGCGGCGCAATCCCGCACGCCGCTGCGGCCCGTAGCGCTGGCATATGTAGAGCTGGTGCGGAATATTCCGTACCTGATCCTCGTGTACCTGTCGTTCTTCGGCCTGCCCAAGCTGGGCGTGCCGGCCTCGGCCATGTCGGTCGCCATCGGCTGCACCGCCTTCTACACCGGCGGCTACTTCTGCGAGGTCCTGCGCGCCGCGCTCAAGAGCGTGCCGCGCGGTCAGACCAGCGCTGCCCTCTCGCTGGGCATGACCTACTGGCAGACGCAGCGGCACATCGTCGTGCCCCAGCTGTTCGGATTTCTCATCCCGCCCACCACCAGCCTGGTCATCATGATGTTCAAGGATTCGGCGATTTTCTCGGTGATGAGCCTGCCCGAAATGACCTACCAGAGCAATCTGCTCACGGCCAACACCTTCGCCTACCTCGAGGTATTGGGCACGACCGCGCTCATCTACTGGCTGTGCAGCGTGCTGATGGCCGGCGCAGGGCGTCGGCTCGAAACCCTGGCGCGCCGCGCCGCTCGCCAGTCCTGACCCTTCAACCACTAAAGGAAACGAGAACATGAGCAACTACACGGTCCCTCCCCGCACCGGCCACCCGACCCTGCTGTACTCCACGCTCGCGCTCGACCTGGACAATCTCCAGGCCGACATCGCGGTCCTGGGCATGCCTTACGGTTCGCCCTACTCGGCCGCCGACTTCAGCAACGACCAGACCAATGCGCCCACGGCGATCCGGCAGGCCACCGACCGCGTCGTGCGCCGGCCGGGCCACTATGATTTCGATATCGACGGCCCGCTGCTGCAGGGCCGCGAGGACATCCGCTTCGTGGACTGCGGCGACATCGTCCCGGACCTGTCCAAGCCCCGCGGCGAACACTACGAACGGGCCGAGGCTGCGGTGCGCCGCATCGCCGCGGCCGGCGCGGTGCCCATCGTGCTGGGCGGCGACCACGGCATCACCACCCCCATCCTGCGCGGCCTGGACCAGAAGGGGCCGATCACGCTGGTCCATATAGACGCTCACCTGGACTGGCGCGACGACGTCAACGGCGTGCGCGACGGCCTGTCCAGCCCGATCCGGCGCGCCTCCGAAATGGCGCACGTGGACCGCATCGTCCAGATCGGCCTGCGCGCCCAGGGCAGCGGCCGTCCCGAGGAACTAGAGGCCGCGCGCGCCTACGGCGCCGAGCTGGTCACCGCGTACGAACTGCACGAAATCGGCATGGACGCGGTGCTGGCCCGCATTCCGGACGGCGGCAACTACTACCTGACCATCGACGCCGACGGCATGGATCCATCCACCATGCCGGCCGTAGCCGGGCCGGCGCCGGGCGGCGTCACATTCGTCCAGGCCCGCAAACTGATCCACGGCCTGGTCCGCAAAGGCCGCGTGGTGGGCATGGACATCGTCGAAATCCAGCCCGAAAAAGACCTGAACCAGATTTCCTGCATCACGGCCGGCCGGCTGATACTGAACCTGATCGGCGCTTCCATCCGCGCGGGACACTACGACAAATGAACGCGCCCGCACCCATCATCGAGATCCGCGGGGTGGACAAATACTATGGCAGCCACCACGTGCTCAAGCAATGCTCGACCCGCGTCGACAAAGGCGAAATCGTGGTGGTCTGCGGACCGTCGGGCTCCGGCAAGTCCACGCTCATCAAGACCGTCAATGCGCTGGAGCCGATCCAGGGCGGCGACATCCTGATCGACGGGGCCTCCGTGACGGCGGCCACCGACCTGCCCAAGCTGCGCACCAAGGTGGGCATGGTGTTCCAGCACTTCGAACTTTTCCCACACCTGGACATCCTGCGCAACCTGACGCTGGCGCAGCAGATCGTGCTGGGAAGGGATATCGACACCGCGCGCGGCAAGGCCGGCGCCCTGCTGGAGCGCGTCGGGCTGTCGGCCCATGCGGGCAAGCATCCGGGGCAGCTGTCGGGCGGCCAGCAGCAGCGCGTGGCCATCGCCCGCGCGCTGTCGATGGACCCGATGGCCATGCTGTTCGATGAACCGACGTCCGCGCTCGACCCCGAGATGGTCAATGAAGTGCTGGACGTCATGGTGGAACTGGCCGACGAAGGCATGACCATGATGGTCGTCACGCATGAGATGGGCTTCGCGCGCCGCGTGGCGAACCGCGTGGTCTTCATGGAAGACGGGGCCATCATCGAGGACAGCCCCACCGACCTCTTCTTCCGCGACGCCGCCAGCCCGCAGGCCCGCCGCTTTCTTTCCAAAATCCTTCCCCATTGACGCCCGGGCGGGCGACCGCCCCGCCTTCCACTCACCAGGACCCAGACATGGCCCACACCCGCATCCGCAAATTCAATACCCGCGAAACCTATCCCGAACAACGGCTGGACAACGACCTGTGCCAGGCGGTGGTGGCTGGCAATACCGTCTTCCTGCGCGGCCAGATCGGCCAGGACCTGGAAACCCGAGAATCGGTGGGCGTGGGCGACGTCGCCGCTCAGACCGAAAAGGCCATGGCCAACGTGGCCATGCTGCTGGAGGAATGCGGCAGCGAACTCGCCCACATCTGCAAGCTCACCGTCTACCTGGTCGACGTGCGCCACCGCGAGGAGGTCTACAACGTCGTGGGCCGCTGGCTCAAGGGGGTGTTCCCCGTCTCCACCGGCATCGTCGTGTCGGCCCTGGCCCGGCCGGAATGGCTGGTCGAGATCGACGTCACCGCGGTCATCCCGAACTGACATGCCGACTCCCTCCGAGGCGCTGCTGGCGCGGTTGGTCGCCTTCGACACCGTGACGCTCACGCCCAACATGGCGCTGATCGAAGCCGTGCGCGAGCTGCTGGCCGCGCACGGCATCGTTTCCACCCTGGTGCGAAGCGACGACGGCACCCGCGCCAATCTGTATGCATCCGTCGGCCCGGAGGGCGTGCCCGGTGTGCTGCTGTCAGGGCACACGGACGTAGTGCCCGCGGCCGGGCAGGCGTGGACCATGCCGCCTTTCGCGCTGACGGAGCGCGAAGGCCTGCTATATGGCCGCGGCACGGCCGACATGAAGGGCTTCGTGGCCTGCGCCGTCAACGCCATGGTGCTGGCGAGCGGGCGCACGCTGCGCCGGCCGCTGCAATTGGCGCTGTCCTACGACGAGGAAATAGGCTGCGTCGGCGTGCGCCGGCTGCTGGACGTCATGGAAATGGCGCCCGGCCGGCCCGCGCTGTGCATCGTGGGCGAACCCACATCCATGCGCATCGCCACCGGCCATAAGGGAAAGGCGGCCCTGCGTGCTGTCTGCCGGGGCCTGGAGGGCCATTCCGCGCTGGCGCCGCGGGCGCTGAACGCCATCCACCTGGCCTGCGACCTGATCGGCGCGATGCGCGCGCTGCAAGACGATCTGCAGACCCGCGGCGCGCGCGATCCTGCGTACGAGGTTCCCTATGCCACGGTCCACGCGGGCTGCATCCACGGCGGCCGCGCGCTGAACATCGTGCCCAACGAATGCGCGGTCGATTTCGAGATCCGCCACCTGGCGCAGGACGACCCGGACGTTCTGCTGGCTCCCCTGCGCCAGGCTGCCGACGATATCCGCGAGCAGGCCCGCCGCCGCGCGCCCGCCGCGGACATTCGGATCGAGGAGATCAACGCCTACCCCGGACTGGACACGCACCCGGCCAGCGACGCGGTGCGTTTCGTGGAATCCCTGCTGCCGGCCGGCACCGCCAAGGCCAAAGTGGCCTTCGGCACCGAGGGCGGGCTGTTCACGCGCCATTTGGACGTTCCGGTAGTCGTGTGCGGCCCCGGCTCGATCGAACAGGCCCACAAGCCGGACGAATACGTCTCCCGCGCGCAACTGGCCGCGTGCGATGCCTTCATGCAGAGGCTGGTGGCGGCGCTGTAGCCGGGCCATGCTAGGCTTGCCGGTCGATTCACGACACGAGCGGCAGCCATGCACATCGATATCGACCCCAACGACACGCGCCGCGCGGCGGCCAGGACGGCCGCTTGCGGCATGGAGCGCCCGTGAATCCGGCGATCCGCATCGGGCCGCTGGTGTTTCCCGCCGAACTCGCCGTGCTGGCCGCGGCCGCCCTGGCCGGGCTGCTGGCGGCGCGCCTCTTCGGCCGGACGCGCTCCGCCGAAGTCGGCTCCGTGCTTTGGCGGGCCCTGATCATTGGCCTGGTCGTGGCGCGCCTTGCCTTCGTATGGCAATACCGCGAACACTACCGGCCCGATCTTTTGCGGATCCTCGATCTGCGCGACGGCGGCTGGGCCGGCATGGCCGGGCTGGGCGCAGCCTGGGCGTACGCGCTGCTTGCTGCGGTCCGCCGCAAGGCCCCCCGGCCGGCGCTGCTTGGCGCGCTGGCGCTGGCCTGCGCCGTCTGGATTGGCGGCGGCCGCTTGCTGGCCCCGGCGCCGCAGGCGCGGCCCGAACTGGCCGCGCTGGCGCTGCGGCAACTGGACGGCTCGCCCGCCACGCTGGCCGCTTTCCAAGGCAAGCCCACGGTGATCAATCTGTGGGCGAGCTGGTGCCCGCCCTGCCGCCGCGAAATGCCCGCCTTCGCCAAGGCGCAGGCGGCGCGGCCCGACGTGAACTTCGTGTTCCTGAACCAGGCCGAGGCGCCAGAAGACGTCGCGCGCTTCCTGCAGCAGCATGCGCCGACGCTGCGCAATGTGCTGATCGACCCTGCCGGCGAGGCTTCGCGCGTGCTGAGCAATCGCGGCCTGCCCGCCACGCTGTTCCTGGACGCACAGGGGCGGCTGGCCGATTTGCGGGTGGGCGAACTGTCCACGGCCTCGCTGGCCCAGCGCCTGGAAGCGATCCAGGCTCCCGGCGCCGGCAAGTAGCAGCGCGGGCCGCCTCAGGCCATCGCGGCCAGCATCAGATCGAGATTCTGCACCGCCGCGCCCGACGCCCCCTTGCCCAGGTTGTCGAACACGGCCGTCAGCAGGACCTGGCCATGCTGCGCGTTGCCGTAGACCGCCAGGCGCAAATCGTTGGTGCCGTTCAGGGCCTGCGGATCCAGGTGCGTGTGGGCCGCCGCGTCTTCGGGGCCCACCACCTGCACGTGCGCCGCGCCAGCGTAGTGCTTGTGCAGGCACTCATGCAGCCGCTGGCCGTCCACGCCCGGCGCCAGCAGGCGCAACTGCAGCGGCACGGTCAATACGATGCCTTGGCGGAAAGCCCCGTACGCGGGCACGAAGACCGGCCGCTGGCTCAGGCCGGCGTGCCGCTCGATTTCCGGGGTGTGCTTGTGCGTCAGTCCCAGCCCGTAGAGCTGGAACGCCGGCCCCTGCGGCCCGCCCGGTCCCTCGTAGGCCTCCACGCTGGCGCGGCCGCCGCCCGAATAGCCCGACACCGCGTGCACCGTGACCGGATAGTCGGCCGGCACCAGCCCGGCGCGCACCAGCGGCCCCAGCAAGGCGATGGCGCCGGTGGGATAGCAGCCGGGATTGCTCACGCGCCGGGCCTGGGCGATCAACCCGCCCTGCTCCGCGTTCATTTCGGGAAAGCCGTACACCCAGCCGGCGTCCGTGCGGTGAGCCGAACTGGCGTCGATCACGCGGACAGCCGGATTCACGATGGAAGCCGCGGCCTGCCGCGCCGGCTCGTCGGGCAGGCACAGGATGGCGATGTCGCAGGCATTGATCGCCTCGGCGCGGCGCCGCGGGTCCTTGCGCTCCGCCTCGGGCAGCGTCAGCAGCCGCAAGTCGGCGCGCCCTTGCAGGCGTTCATGGATCTGCAGGCCCGTGGTGCCTTGGTCGCCGTCGATGAAAACAAGAGGATGGGTCATGGCGCGATCTCTTCCTGGGATCAGAGGGGTGTGCGAAATGCAGGCTCTATCATCTGCTCGCTCGCCAGATAGCAAAAGTCGAATATCATGACCGTTCAATTCAGCTTTTCTGAACAACCCAGAGAGAATCCATGCGGGAAATCAGCCTGGACCGGCTCCGTACCCTGGTCGCCATCGCCGACCTGGGTTCGTTCGCCGAGGCGGCCCGCGCCCTGCACTTGGCGCCGCCCACCGTCAGCCTGCACGTGGCGGACCTGGAGGAGCGCATCGGCGCGCCCTTGCTCACGCGCAGGCGCGGCCAGGTCCGCCCCACGCCGATCGGCGAAACGCTGCTGGAACGCGCGCGCCGGCTGCTCGCCGAGGCCGACCTGGCGCTCGACGACGTGCAGCGCCAGGTGCAGGGCCTGGCCGGGCGCGTGCGGCTGGGCGCCTCCACCGGCGCCATCGCCCACCTGCTTCCGCAGGCATTGGAAACGCTGGGACGCAATCATCCCGGCATAGACGTGCAGGTGGCCGTGCTGACCTCGCATGAAACCCTGCTGCGCCTGGCCGATGGGTCCCTGGACGTGGGGCTGGTGGCCCTGCCCCAGCCACCCTTGGATGGCCTTGTGCTGAGGCCCTGGCGGCGCGATCCGGTCATGGCCTTCTTGCCCGCCGGCTGGCGGGCGCCCGCCCGCATTGCGCCGGCCTGGCTGGCCGAGCGTCCCCTGATCCTGAACGACGCCAGCACCCGGCTGTCGCGCCTGACCGCCGAATGGTTCGCCGCGGCGGGCCTGAACCCGCGTCCGCGCATCCAGCTGAACTACAACGACGCGATCAAGAGCCTGGTGGCAGCGGGCTATGGCGCCACGTTGCTGCCGCACGAAGCCACGGCGCCGCAGCCCGATCCGCGCATTGCCATGCGTCCGCTGCGGCCCGCGCTATGGCGCCCCCTGGGCATCGCGCACCGCGCCGGCCAGGTGGAACGGGCCACGCAGCACGTGCTGGACGTGCTGTGGGAACTGCGCGCCGCCAATCCACAGGGCCCTCAGCCCCCGGAAGACGGCGGCCTGCGGAAATAGCGCGTACGCTGGCTTTCCTCGCGCAGGCGGCGGGCCCGCGACCGGAACAGGTCCTTGCGGCCCACGATGCCCACCAGCCGCCCGCTTGCGCGGTCCAGGATCGGCACGCGGCCCGCGCCAGACAGCGCCATGCGGTCGGCGATCTGGCTGGCCAATTCCTCGGGATAGCCGTAGACCAGCTCGCGCCCCTCCAAGGCTTCGGCCAGGGTCCGCTCGTGCTGGTCGCCGTCCAGCGCCCAGGCCAGCGTGTCGGCGCGGGTCACTTCGCCCACCACGGCGCCTTCGCCGTCGAGCACCGGATAGCTGGTGTGGACGGGGTGAGCGGTCGTGAAATGCTCGATGGCCCGCGCCACCGTCCAGTCTTGCGGCAGGGTCTCCACGGGCGTGGTCATTACTTGCTGGACACGCAGCAGGTCGAACGGATCGACCCGGTATTCGCGGCTGATGTGGTGGCCGCGCCGGGCGATCTTCTCCGTCAGGATGGAACGCTTGAGCAGCAGGACCGTGACGCCATACGCGAACACGCAGGCGGCCAGCACAGGCAGGAGAGCGCCGACGTCTCCCGTGAGCTCCACCGCGAACAGGGTCGCGGTGAGCGGCGCGCGCATGGTGCCGCCCATCATGGCGGCCATGCCCAGCAGCGCCCAGAAACCGGCATCCGCCTGCGGCAGCAGCGGGGTCGCCAGGGCGCCCAGCGCGCCGCCGAAGATCAGCAGCGGAGCCAGCACCCCGCCCGAGGTGCCCGAGCCCAGCGCGATCGACCAGATCAGGACCTTGACGACCAGCAACAGCAGCACCGCCTGCAGCGCCAGGTCGCCCGCCAGCAGGTGGCGGATGTTGTCGTAGCCCACGCCCAGGGCGGCGGGATCGATCAGGCCGCCGATGCCGATCGCCAGGCCGCCGAAGGCCGGCCACCACATCCAATGCAAGGGCAGTTTCTCGAACAGGTCCTCAGCCGCGTAGACCATGGAGGTCAGCACGCCCGATCCCAAGCCCGCAATCACCCCGACCGCCGCGGCGGCGAGCAGGTGCACGGGCGTGAACGGCAGCGTGCCCGAGTACGCAAAAATGGGGCCGGCCTCAAGCACGTAGGCTCGCACGGCGGCCGCCACCAGCGCCGCCATCGCGACGGGCAGAAAGCTGCGCGGCTTCCATTCGAACAGCAGCAGCTCCACCGCCAGCAGCACCGCCGCCAGAGGCGTGGAGAAAATGGCCGTCATGCCGGCGGCGGCGCCGGCCACCAGCAACGTCTTGCGTTCGCCGTCGTCCAGATGGATGGTCTGCGCCAGCAGCGAGCCGATCGCGCCGCCCGTCATGATGATGGGGCCTTCCGCGCCGAACGGGCCGCCCGTGCCGATCGACACGGCGGAAGACACCGGCTTCAGGATCGCCACCTTGGGCTGGATGCGGCTCTTGCCGATCAGGATGGCCTCCATGGCCTCCGGAATGCCGTGGCCGCGGATCTTCTCGGATCCATAGCGCGCCATCAGGCCGATGATGAGGCAGCCGACCACGGGAATGGCCACGGACGCCGGGCCAAGCTGCCCCGTCGTGATGGGCTGGTCGGCAAAGGAAAACTGGCCGTGATAGGCCAGGTTCGTGCACAACGCGATCAGGCGCAGCAGCACCCAGGCGGCAACGACGCTGGCCAGGCCAACGGGTATGGCCAGGCCCATGAGCAGGACCACGCGTTTGTCGGTAGTGAAATCGCCCAGGCGCAGCGCGGCCCGGGCGGAAGAGGAAGTGGGTGGCATGTTTTTAAAACAGGGGAAGGAATCCGCAGGAATTTGCGGCGCATCAATATATCGTATCACGACATATATTAGAATCGCTCGGGTGAAACAGCCCCCATCCCCTACCAGCCTATCCCCTGCGGACTACGAACTGCTGGCCGATTTCCGCTATGCGCTGCGCCGCTTCGCGGTCTTCAGCGAAGGCGCCGCGGCCAGCCTGGACCTGATGCCGCAACAGCACCAGGCCTTGCTGGCCATCAAGGGGACCCGCCAGGGAGCGCCCGGCCGCCGCGGCCTGTACGTGGGTGAAATCGCCGAACGCCTGCTCATCCGTCCGCATACCGCCGCCGAGCTGGTCGGCAGGCTGGCGCGCCTGGACCTTGTCAGCCGCGAACCGGATCCCGAGGACGGCCGCCGCGTCGAGGTCGTGCTTACCGCCAAGGCCGAACGCTTGCTGGAAGACCTTTCCGCCTCGCACCTGGAGGAGTTGCGCGCCATGCGACCCCTGCTGACCCGGCTGCTGGCGCGTATCGGCGAGGAGCCCCCTCGCTCCTGACTGCGTTTTGCGGCATAAGCTTATGCTGCACCGCAACCATTCACATGCTAAATTATCGCCCCGCGACATAATTGAAGTCGCGAGGAGATCGTTTTGGGTGTTGCAATCAAGCGCTGGCTGGGCTCGTTCGCGCCAGCGCCGGTGGGCGTCAATGGGCGCGAAAAGCTGTTAGGCGCGGTGGGAGCGCTGCTCGGGCTGTTCTGTACGGAATGGGTAGGCCGGCACGCGCTGGGCAGTGCCAGCCCCTGGTTCATCGCGCCGATGGGCGCCTCGGCCGTGCTGCTGTTCGCCGCGCCCGCCAGCCCCTTGGCCCAGCCCTGGTCGCTCATGGCCGGCAACCTGATCTCCGCGCTCATCGGCGTCTTCTGCGCCCAATTCATCCCCGTGCCCGGCTTGGCCGCGGCGGCCGCAGTGGCGCTGGCCATCGGCGCCATGTTTTCGCTGCGTTGCCTGCATCCGCCCAGCGGCGCCGTGGCGCTGACCGCCGTGCTGGGCGGCCCCCCCGTCGCCAGCCTGGGCTACGGCTTCGCCCTGTGGCCCGTGGCACTGAATTCGCTCATCCTGCTGTGCATCGCCGTGGTCTTCAACGGCGCGCTCAAGCGCAACTACCCGCGGCGCCACGCCGATACGGCCGGCGGCCACAACACCCGCGACCTGGCTCCCAGCGCCCGGCTGGGCTTCAGCCTCGTTGATCTGGACGAGGCGCTGAACCAGCGCGGCGAGCTGCTGGACATCAGCAAGGAAGACCTGGAGGAAATCGTGCTGGCGGCCGAGCTGCGCGCCAGCGTCCGCCGCTTCGGCGACGTGCGTTGCGCGGACATCATGTCGCGCGACGTGGTCACCGTGCGCGCCCACGACCCCCTGGACTACGCAGTGCGCCTGTTCGACAGGCACCGCGTGCAGGCGCTGCCCGTGCTGGATTCGGAGGGGCGCTACGCGGGCATGATCGCCCAGGGCGACGTGCTGGCGCGCCGTAACCGCCTGGCGACGGTGGCCGCGGACGCGACCGGCGTGCCGGATCTGCTGGTGGCCGACTGCATGCACAGCGAGGTGCCCTTCGCTACGCCCGGCCTGCCCGTCATCGAACTGGCGCGTCCCATGTCGGATAGCCTGCACTGCGTGCCCGTGCTGGACGAGTCGCGCGATCTGGTCGGCCTGGTGACGCAGTCGGACCTGGTCGCCGCGCTGTACCAGATCGCCGTATCGTCCAATTCCCAGGCAGACGACCCGCATCCGCAGAAGCTGGCGGCCTGATTCCCGGCCCTCCGTAGCCATACGGATTCCTCCCTGCGGGGGCCGCAAGGCATAATTTCAGGCGTGAATCCCCTGCCGCGCTCAAGCGCCCTCCTTTGCTGGCTGGTCCTGTTCTGCCTTGGCGCCTTCTGGATCGGCCGGCAGGAATACGTGGACCAGCACGAACGCTTCCTGCAAAGCACCAGCGTGGCGCAGCGCATGCTGAGCCAGAAAACGGTGCAGCACGAAGCCGTCCTGGCCACGCTCGCCGCCCTGTCCCACCCGCCCGCTCCCGAGCGCCTGTTCCCCAGCCTGCAACCGGCGATGCCGCAGCTGCTGGGGCTGGGGCACCTGCCGGGCGGCGCCTGGAGCGGCAGCGTGGCGGAACCGCCGGGCTTGCCCCAGGCCGTCGAACGCGCCCGCCAACTGGGCCGCCCCGTCACCCTGCCCGTGGACGATGCCCGCTACTGGCTGGTGGCGCCCTCCGGCTGGAGCCTGTTGCTGGACGCCCGCCAACTGATTCCGCCGGCCGACTTCCCGCCCGGGCTCGCCAACCTGACGCTGTCCGTGGGGGCGGAACCCCTGCGCCTGCTGAACAAGCAGCCCGGCGACGCCGCCCCGGGCTGGAGCCTTGCGCTGCAAAAGCCCCTGGGCGCGGCCAGCCAGCCTTTCCAGATGCGCAGCGAACGCAAGCTGACGCCGGACGCCTGGCCCTGGGCGGCATGGCTGGCCTGGGCGCTGGCCAGCGCCTTGCTGGTGGCCGGCGCCGTGGCCTGGCAGCGCTCGCGCGCCGAGGCCCGCCGGCAGCAGGAACAACTGCGGCTGGGCGCCATGGCGCGCCTGAGCACCCTGGGCGAAATGGCGGCCGGCATCGCCCACGAGCTCAACCAGCCCCTGACGGCCATCCTGGCGCAGACGCGCGCGGCCGAACGGCTGCTGGACGACGAAGACGAACGCCCCGCCGTGCGCCATGCGCTGCTGGCCAGCGCCGAGCAGGCCAAGCGCGCCGCCGACATCATCAGCCGCATGCGAACGCTGGTGCAGCCCAGCTCTCCCGCGCGCCGCGAAGCCCTGGATCCGGACGCGCTGGTGGCGTCCCTGCGCTTCCTGCGCGAGCCCGAGCTCGCCCGGCAAGGCATCCGGCTCGGCTGGCACAACGCCAGCCCCGGCGCGCGCCCGCTGGGCGACCGCGTGGCGCTGGAGCAGATCCTGCACAACCTGGTGCAGAACGCCGCCGATGCGCTGGCCGGCTCCGCCGGGCCGCGCCAGATATCCCTTGAGGGCCGCGCCGACGGCGTGAATTACCTGTTCAGCGTCAGCGACACCGGGCCGGGCATCGCTGCGGACGCGCTGCCGCGCCTGTTCGCCCCGTTCTACACCACCCGCCCCCAGGGCATGGGCCTGGGGCTGGCGCTGTGCGACACGCTGGCCGGCTCCATGGACGGCCGCATCTCGGCGCGCAACCTCAGCCCGACGGGCGCCTGCTTCACCGTCAGCCTGCCCCTTTCGGGCGGCCGGCAAGCCGCCGCAGGAATCTCCCATGCTTGAACAATCCCCGCTGGTCTATCTGGTCGACGACGACGACGCCGTGCGCGACGGTCTGGCGCTGCTGCTGCGCAGCGTGGGCCTGCGCAGCGCAGGCTTCGGCGACCCGCAGGCCTTTCTGGCGCAACTCACCCCGCAGGCCATCGGCTGCGTGGTGCTCGACATCCGCATGCCCGGCATCAGCGGCCTGGACGTGCTGAGCCAGTTGGCGGAGCGGTCCGACCTGCCCGTCGTCATGCTGACCGGCCATGCCAACGTGGACCTGTGCCGCCGCGCCTTCAAGGGCGGCGCCATGGAGTTCCTGCAAAAGCCGGTGGACGACGACGTATTCCTCGACGCCGTGCAGGCGGCGGTGCGCACGCACATCGCCAGTCGCGAAAAGCTCGCGGTGACGCAGGCGGCTTCGGCGCGCCTGGACAAGCTGTCCGGGCGCGAGCGCGAGGTGCTCGAACGGATCGTACAGGGCCTGAGCAACAAGGAGATCGCGCGCGAGTTCGACCTGTCGCCCCGCACCGTCGAGACCTATCGGGCCAACGTCTTCGCCAAGCTCGAGGCGGAAACGCTGGCCGGCCTGATCCGGGAATACGCCGGGCTGCTGGCGTAAGGCGCCTCCGTAGCCCTACGGAGCCCCCAGCGTAGCCAACCGAATACCGCCGATCGGCCCCGGTCCTTAATCTGTCTGCTCCTGTTATCGATCCCTGAAAGGACCCAGACATGTCGCCCAAACTCCTCGCCTCCGCCGTCCTCTTCGCCTGCGCCGGCGCCGCCAACGCGGCCGTGCTGACCGAAAGCAACCTCTCCATGGCCGACGCGCAGAAGCTGGCCACCGCCACGGTCGCCGCCTGCCAGGCCAAGGGCTACAACGTCAGCGCCTCCGTCGTGGACCGCGCGGGCCTGCTCAAGGCCTTCGCCCGCGCCGACAACGCCGGCCCGCACACCATCGAAGCCAGCCGCGCCAAGGCCTTCACGGCCGTATCGGCCAAGACCCCCACGCTGACCATGATGGAGAATGCCCAGAAGAACCCGGGCGCGGCCAACCTGACCGACATTCCCGGCTTCCTGCTGCTGGGCGGCGGCGTGCCCATCAAGGCCGGTTCCAACGTGATCGGCGCCATCGGCGTGGCCGGCGCGCCCGGCGGCAATCTGGACGCGCAATGCGCCGACGCCGTGCTGGAAGAGAACGCCGCGCTGTTCAAGTAAGGCTCCCCGGGGCGGCGGCCGGCGCGATTGCGGCGCCTGCGGCATCGGGGTAGGCTTGTCCGCCATGTCCCTGCCGCCGCCCCATCCCCTGCTGGACGCCACGCTGCGCGCCGTTGCGCGCCGCTATCGCGTGCCGGCCCTTTCCGAATTCCCCAGCGACGACGCAGTGCCCGCGACGGCGCTTGCCGTTCGCATCGAACAGGCCCGCGCCAGCCTGGCCGCCGGCGGCGCGCCCGCGCCCTCGGTCAGGCTCGCCTTCCTTGGGGCGCTGGCGCGGCTGATCCGCGATGCCATGCGCCCCGACGAAGGCGATCCCGTGTTCCAGGCCATGTCGATGCGCCACCGCAATGCCGTGGTGCGCGAATACGCCTCGCTGTCAGCCGGCGCCGCCCAGGACCGCCGCGAGGTCCTGGCCGCCGCCAACGCCATCGCCCATCCGGCCAAGGTGGAGCGCATGGCCCCCGGAGCGGCGCGCGACGCCCTGGCCCTCCTGAGCACGGCCGCGGTGCAGGCGCGTTGGGCGGCGCTGGCCGAGGCCGCCGGCACGCTGCAGGAATCGCCCGCCCTGGTGGAAGACGCCGCGGCCGCCGCCGCGCTAGAACGCCTGACCGCCAGCCCGGCGCTCGCGCGCCTGCTGCGCCTGGACCAGCTGGGACGCGACGCAGACGTCCGCCTGTATCGGACGCTATGGGAGCAACAGGGCCCGCGTTCCGGAAGCGCCACGGCCGCTGCGCAAGGCTATGCCTCGCGGGCGCGCGGCGACGCCGTCGAGGCGCTAGCCTTGCAGGCGCTGGAAGCCCTCGTCCGCGGGCTCAATGCCGCGGAGGCCGGCGCCCCCTACCGCGCCGTATCTTCAATGCGCGTGCCCGCGTCCTTCCCCGCCAGCCCCGCGCGCGCCAAGAGCGAATGGGACGCCGCCCTGCTGCGGCGATCCGCTGATGCAGGCGCGGCGCCGGCCTGGGATCTCTGCCTGCTGCTGGAGGCCAAGGCCTCGGCGGACGCCGCGGCCACGGATTTCCCGCGCCTGCTGCGCGGGCTCCGCCTGCTCGCCGGCGCCGACGCCCGGGCCGACTACGTCTTCAGCACCCGGCAAGGAGCTTTCCCCTTGCGCGGCGCGGCGCTGCGTGCCGTGCCCGCCGAAGGCCCCGCCCTGGCGCAGGCGGTGCTGTACTTCTGCGACGGCCCCGCCGAAACCTTGCCGCGCCTGCTCAGCGCCGCCAGCCGCATGCAACTGCTATCGGCGCCGGCCAGCCTGGAATACGCCAACCGGCTGGCGCAGGGCCAGGATCCGGCGCCCGACGCGCTGGAACCGGTCTGGCGCCAGCTGCTGGAATCACCGCAATGGGCGGGCGTGCTGCAGCAGTACCCGATGCTGTGCGAAGCTCGCGAACTGATGGTGCATGCCGATGACCTGATGGCCGCCATCGCGGATGCGGCCTCCACCCACCCCGCCGGATCGGCCTGCCCGCCATGACGCCTCGCCAACTGCGTTACTTCCTGGAAATCGCCCGCAACGGCAGCCTGTCGCTGGCCTCCCAGGCCTTGCGGGTCGCGCAGCCCGCGCTCAGCCAACACGTGGCGGCGCTGGAAACGGAACTGGGCGTGCCCTTGTTCGAGCGACACCCCAAGGGCGTCTCGCTGACGGCGGACGGCAGGCGCCTGCAGCAGCGCGCCACCTCGATACTGGAACAGCTGGACCGGCTCAAGGCCGACGTGCTGGACCCGGCGGGCAAGCCGCGCGGAACCGTGCGCCTTTGCCTGGCGCGCTCGCTCGCCCAGGTGCTGGCGGCCGCGCTGTACCGCCATATCGAGCGCGAGTATCCGGATCTGCGCCTGCTGCTGTCTTCGGCCTTGTCGAGCGAAATGCGCACCGCCCTGGAGTCGCGCCAGGTCGATATCGCCTTGATGCCCAACGCGTTCGAACTGCCGGGACTGCGCATCCGCCCGGTTTACGAGGAAGGGTTCTCGCTCTTCGGCCACGAAAAGCGCTTCGACAAGCCCGGCAAGACCATCGCCTTCTCCGCCATCGGCTCCCGGCCGCTGGTGGCGCCCGACCGCGACCATGACCTGCGCCGCCTGATCGAGCGCACCGCGGTGGACCTGAACTGCCCGTTGAACGTGAAGTATGAAATCAACGACCCCGAACTGAGCTTCGCGCTGGTGCGCGACGGACTGGCGTTCGCGGTGCTGCCCGACAGCGCCGGCCCCGAACTGGCGCGCGGCAATGCGCCCATGGGCGCGCGCCGACTGGTGCGGCCCGCCATCACTCGCACCCAATCCATCGTGCGCGCGGCCGACAGCCCGCCGGGCGGCGCCGTGGCCGCGGTCGAACTGGCCATCGAAACCGTGCTGCGGGACATGGTCGAGGCCGGCATCCTGCGCGGCGTGCTGCTGGCGGCGCCGCGCGACGATATATAGAAAATTTTATATAGATCGCAGAATAATAATATTTGTCTACTGTATCCGTCGGCGCGTACGCTTGCGAAAAAAAGCGGCGCCGGGCGCCAACGATGGAGACAGAGACATGGATATGCAACGCAGGCGGCTGCTGGGCGCCACCGCAACCGCCTTGGGTGTCGCCTGTACGGGCTTGCCCTTGCGCCGGGCGCGCGCGCAGGCGCCGATACGCCTGCTGGTGGGCTTCGCGCCGGGCGGCGCTGCCGACGTGGCGGCCCGGGCGCTGGCCGAGGCCCTGCGCGTCGCCGGCCACCCTGTCGTGGTGGAAAACAAGGTCGGCGCCGGCGGCCGCATCGCCACCGACGCCCTGCTCGCCGCCGCCAGCGACGGCAATACTCTGCTGTTCACGCCCTCGACCAACCTGACGCTGTATCCCCACGTCTACCGCGACCTGCGCTACTCGCTACGGGACTTCGCGCCGCTGGGAACGGTCTGCGAAATGGACTTCGGCTTCGCTGTCGGAGCGTCCAGCCCCGCGCGCGACATCAAGGAATTCCTGGCCATGGCGAAATCGGATCCGCGCCTGGCCGCGTACGGCACGCCCGGGACGGGCACCATCATGCATTTCCAGGGAACCATGCTGGCCCGGGCCGCCGAGGTGCCGCTGACGCACATTCCCTACAAGGGCGGCTCGCTGGCCCTGACCGACACCATGGGCGGCGTCCTGCCCTTGCTCGTGACGACGCTGCCCAACCTGATTCCCATGCACAAGAGCGGCAAGATCCGCATCCTGGCCACCACCGGCAGCGCGGTCTCGCCCGACCTGCCGGACGTGCCCACGCTGGCCTCCCAGGGCTATCCCGGCCTGACGATGGCCGAGTACTTCGTGATGCTGGCGCGCGCCGGCACCGACCCCGCCCGCGGCGCGACCCTGAGCGAGGCCATGGCGGCGGCCGTGAGCGCCCCCGCCTTCCGCCAGACGATGAAGCAGCTGTATTTCACGCCCGGCGCTCCGACCTCACCCGCCCTGCGTGACCGGCTTCGGCAGGACGACGCCTTCTGGGCCAACGAAGTCCGCGCCAGCGGCTACACGCCCGACACCTGAAAGCAACCCGCGCGCTGGCGCAAGGATGGACCATGCAAGGCAAGAACGTCGTCGTCATCATGTCCGATGAACACAACCCCGCGTACATGGGTTGTTCCGGGCATTCTTTCATCAAGACCCCACACCTGGACGCGCTGGCCGCGCGCGGCGTGCGCTTCCCGCATGCCTACACGCCCAGCCCGATCTGCGTGCCGGCGCGGGCGGCCTTCGCCACCGGACTGCGGGTGCACCAGACCCGCCATTGGGACAACGCCATGCCCTACGTGGGGGATCCGCGCGGCTGGGGCCACGTGCTGCAGGCGCAGGGCATCGCGGTGGAAAGCATAGGCAAGCTGCATTACCGCAACGAGGAAGACCCCGCCGGGTTCGACGCCGAGCACATCCCCATGCACGTCGTGGGCGGACACGGCATGGTGTGGGCCTCCATCCGCGACCCCTACCTGCCGTCGCGAGGGCGCAAGCGCATGCTCGGCGATCGCATCGGCAAGGGCGAATCGCCCTACACCGCGTACGATCGAGAAGTCACCGCGCGCGCCGTGGACTGGCTGCGGTCCGCAGCCGCGGCCGGCAAGCCGTTCGTGCTGTATGTCGGCTTGGTCGCGCCGCATTTCCCCTTGATCGCGCCGGAAGCGTTCTTCGATCTCTACGAGGCGCGGCAGATACCGGAAGCCAAGCTGCATCCCAAGGACGGCTACCGGCGCCATCCCTGGGTGCAGGCCTACGCCGAGTTCGAGCGCAGCGAAGAGACGTTCCAGAGCGAGCGCGAGCGCGTCGACGCCTTCCTCGCCTACTACGGCCTGTGCAGTTTCCTCGACGACAACGTGGGCCGCATCGTAGGCGAACTCGACGCGCTGGGCCTGTCCGACGAGACGCACGTCGTGTACACGTCGGACCATGGCGACAATGTCGGCGCGCGCGGCATCTGGGGGAAATCCACGCTCTACCAGGAAAGCGTCGGCATTCCCATGATCGTCGCCGGCCCGGACGTGCGCTCGGGCGTCTGTGACACGCCGGTGGACCTGCTGGACCTGTACCCCACCATTCTCCAGGCCGCCGGCGTGGACCCTGCGCCCCATCGGGGCCCGCGCCCGGGCCGCTCGCTCTTCGACATCGCGGCGGAGCCGAGGGACGACTCCCGGCCGATCCTCAGCGAATACCACGCCGCCGGCAGCAATACGGCCGGCTTCATGCTGCGCAAGGGGCCCTGGAAGTATCACCACTACGTCCGCTACCAGCCGGAACTCTTCAACCTCGAAGAGGACCCGCAGGAACGCCGCGACCTGGCGGGCGATCCCCGCCACGCGGCCGTGCTAGCCGACATGAAAGCGGCGCTTTACGCCATCTGCGACCCGGAAGCGACGGACCGCCAGGCCAAGGCCGACCAGGCCGCGCTGATCGAGCGCATGGGCGGGCCGGAGGCGGCGTCGCTGCTGGGTTCCAGCGGCGCCACGCCGGCGCCGCCCGTATAAGGCGCTAGGCCTGGGCGATGAGGCGGATGTCCTGGCTGCCCTCGCGCTCCAGCTGCGCGACCAGCCCCAGCTCCCAGTCCAGATACTCGCGGAAACCCTGGTCGCGGGCCGCGAGATCCTCGAACAGGTAGGGGCTGATGCTCTGGTCGTCGTCTCCGGTCAGCACGCCTTGCGCGCCGGTCGCCAGCGGCAGCCCTTGCGCCGCCCAGGCGCGCGTGCCGCCCAGCAGATAGCGCACCGGCCGCCCGGTCCGCCAGGCCAGTTCAGCGGCCACCGCGCCCGCCAGCACGCCGTCCGACGAGGTCAGCACGATGGCGCGCGCCGTGTCGGCGGGCAGGAATTCGGCCAGGCGGTCCGGCGCCGCGAAGCGCGCGCCGGGCACGTGGCCGCGCTCGTAGGCGCCGCGCGACTCAACGTCGAACACCTCGGCCGCCTGCGCGTCCAGCGCGGCCCGCAGCGCATCGGCGCGCAGCGTGCCGACCTCGGGACGGTGCCGCAGCGCGCGGCGCGGCTCGGGCCCGGTCAGGCGCGGCGCCAGCGCCGGCGGCCGGTATAGATAGACTTCGACCGCGCCCAGCTGCGCCAGCCAGGCGCCGGTGGTCAGGGCGCGCACGCCGTCCCAGTCCGCCAGCACCACGCGGGCCCGGCGCGTCGCCAGGTATTCGTCCGTGGCCTGCACCAGTTGTCCGCCGGGGGCCCAGCGCCAGCCTTCCAGGTGGCCGGATTCGTATTCCTCCCGGGTGCGCACGTCGAACCGGTAGAGCGTGCGGGCGTCCTGCTCGGCCTCGAACGCCTTCAGCGTGGCGGCGTCGATGTAGCCGATGCCGGCCCGCCGCGCCACGCCCTGCGCCTGCTCGCGCGCGGCGGCCAGCGACTGCGCGTCCGGTTCCGGCAAGGCCGCCTGCCGCCCGTAGGCCAGCTCGCGGCCGGACAGCAGCCATTCCATGGTCCCGTTGCGCAGCGAAGCCACGCGGTTAGGGATGCCGGCGTCGATCAGCGTCTGCGCGCCGACGATGCTTCGCGTGCGGCCCGCGCAGTTCACCACGACGAAGGTCTTGGGATCCGGGGCCAGCTCGCGGATGCGGTAGACCAGCTCCGCGCCCGGCAGGCTGTGCGAGAAAGGCAGCGTGAAGTTGTGGAATTCCTCGGGCGTGCGGCTGTCGACCACAACGATGTCGTCGCCGCGTGAGACGCGCTCGTGCAGCTCGTCCACGTCGATCCAGGGTGTGCGCTTCTCGTGTTCTATGACTTCGCCGAAGGCCTTGCTGGGCACGTTGGTGCCGGAAAACAGTTCGCGGCCTTCGCGCTCCCAGCCATCCGTGCCGCCCGCGAGCACGGCGATATCGGTCCATCCCAGGCGCGCCAGCTTGGCCGCGGCCTGGTGGGCCAGCGTCTCGTCGTCGTCCACCAGCACGATGCGGGTGCCCCGACGCGGCACCAGGCGGTCGGCCAGCAGCTCCAGGCGCCACAGCGGCGCGGGCGCGGCATGCAGCAGATGACGGCGCGCGTAGCGGCCGGCCTCGCGCACGTCCAGCACGGCGATCTCGGCCTCGCCGCGCAATTCGTCCTGCAGGGCCTGCGGCGAAACGCGGGCGTGGAAGATCGCCGCGGGCGGCGAGAAAGTGCGGTACGAGCCGCCCTGGGCGCTTTCGAATACGACGCGCCCCGGCAGGAGGTCCAGCGCCAGGCCGTAGAAATGCAGATGCGCGCCCGGTTCGTCGCCCACCAGCTCGATGGTATGGACGTCCTCTGGCCCGAGCACGATCGATCGGCCCGGCCCCACGTCCACGCGGCGCGCGTGCGCCAGGATGTCGCGGGCGGGATCGGCGCTCTTGCGGCGCGCATACACCTCATTGCGCTCCACGCCCGCCACGCCGGCGATGATGGCCCAGGTCGTGTGGTCGTGCGGCGGCTGGGCCTTGCCCGGTTCGCCAAGCGACAGGTAAAGCGCATAGCCCCCGTCCACGTCCTCCGCCAGCCGGTAGATGGAGGCCGGGCGGCCCGGCACCACGCTGAACGCCTCCGGCGGGAACAGGTCGCGACGGCGGCCCAGCGCCTCCAGGCGCTCTGCCACCTGCCGCAGCTGGTCCGGCGTCGCGCGGGCGCGGTCCGGCGCCAGCCGCTTCGCCTCGGCGATGAAGTCGAGCACGGCCTGGGCGCGCTCCGTGTGCTTGCTCGCGGCCGGGGCGGCCGCCGGGGAGTGTGTGTTCATGGGATGACCCGTCATTCCTTGGATGAAGAACGGGTCAGACTACGTCCCGCCGGCCTCTCCGGACAACGTAGAAATGCGTCTATGGATATGCGGCAAGCGCCGCGCTCAGGCCGCGCCCTTCAACTCGCGTTCGACGACCTCGCGCGTCAGGGTGGGCACGAACAGCTCGATGAAGTGATAGGCATAGCCGCGCAGCCAGGCGCCGCGGCGGATCGCCAGCCGCGTCAGGTTGATCTCGAACAGGTGGCGGGCGTCGATGGCGCGCAGGCGCGTGTCGCGCTCGGCGTCCCAGGCCACGGCGGCCACGATGCCCACGCCCAGCTCCAGCTCCACGTAGGTTTTGATCACATCCGCGTCCATCGCGGTCATGACGATGTCGGGCGTGATGCCCGCGCGCGCGAAGGCTTCGTCGATATGCGCCCGCCCGGTATAGCCGCGGCCGTAGGTAATGATGGGATAGCGCGACAGCTGCGACAGCGTGACGGCGTCCTGGCGTTCCAGCGCATGGCCTTCCGGCACGATGATGCTGTGGCTCCAGCGGTAGCACGGCAGGTTGACCAGCCCCGGATAGTCGGCCACGGCCTCGGTGGCCACGCCGATGTCGGCCTCGCCCTCCAGCAGCATTTCCGACACCTGCTTGGGCGAGCCCTGGTGCAGATGCAGCACCACGTCCGGATAGCGCTGGCGGAATTCCTTGACGACCGGTGGCAAGGCATAGCGCGCCTGCGAGTGCGTGGCGGCGATCGACAGCACGCCGGTCCGGCTGTCCGCGTATTCCGCGCCCGCGTGGCGGATGTTGTCGGCACACTGCAGGATCTGCTCGACCAGCGGCAGGATCAGTACGCCGGGCGGGGTCAGGCCGATGAGCCGCTTGCCCGAACGCACGAAGATGTCCACGCCCACTTCCTCCTCCAGCTCGCGGATCTGGCGGCTCACGCCGGGCTGCGAGGTATGCAGGCTTTCGGATACGTCGGTCAGGTTGAAGTCCTGGCGCACGGCTTCGCGCACGGAACGCAATTGCTGGAAGTTCATCGCGCGCCTCAGCCCATGAAGGCCAGCTGGTTGCCGGACGGGTCTTTCACGTACATGACGCGGGGCGAGGCCTGGGGCGGCGAACAGACGGGATGGTGGCCCGCGCGCGTCAACCGCGCGAGGATATCGTCGTAGGCGCGCGTCCGGATCGCGAGGTAGTCGGGCCTGACGGCCCGGCTCAGCTCGTCCACGGGCGACAACGACAAGGTCGCTTCGCCCAGCGCGAAACGCAGCCGCCGGCCGTCCGCGCACGCAACCTCGTCCAGCCCGACGATGAGGTGATAGAACTCGCGCATGGCGTCCAGCCGACGCGCGAGGAAGGGAAGCTGCACCGAATCGATCGAAAGAGAAGACATGCCCTACCGCCTACATGGAACAGGGCTGATTCTAGTGCCGCCGGCCATGCCGGGACAAAGAGGATGAAGTTGCTTCTACATAGCCGGAAACCCTAAAGAAAAGCGCTCATTTGCATATGCCTCAGGCGCTGCGGCGCAAGGCGTCGCGGGTCGCGCCGAAGGCGCGTTCGAGGTCCTCGATCAGATCGAGCGGGCTCTCAAGGCCGATGTGCAAGCGCACCACCGATTGCCGCTCCTGGCCGCCATCGCGCCAGTAGCCATGCTCCGCCAGCCGCTCGGGCGCGGCTTCCAGCGCCAGGCTCTCATAGCCGCCCCAGGACGCGCCGATCGAGAAGTAGCGCAGCGCATCGATGAAATGAGAGGCCGCGGCCGGCTCCGGATGCCGAAAGGCGAACGACACCAACCCGCTTGCGCCGCTGTAGTCGCGCCTCCACAACGCATGGCCGGGGTCCTGCGCCAGCGCCGGGTAATACACGCGCGCCACGTCCGGCTGCCCGGCGAGGTATTGAGCCACCGCCAGCGCGTTCTCGTGGTGGCGCGCCAGCCGCACGTCCAGCGTGCGCAGACCGCGCAAGGTCAGATAGGCGTCGTCAGCTCCGACCGCCAGCCCCAAGGCGTCCGCGGTGGCGCCGAGCTGCCGGGCCAGATCCGGCCCGTCCACCGTCACCACGCCCATCATCACGTCAGAATGCCCAGCCAGATACTTGGTCGCGGCCTGCAGTGAAATATGCGCGCCGAGCGAGAGCGGTTGGTAGTACAGGCCGCCGCTCCAGGTATTGTCGGCCGCCACCAGCACGCCGTGGCTACGGGCCGCGGCGGCCAGCGCGGGCAGATCCAGTACCTCGTACAGCAGCGAACTGGGCGACTCCAGGTATAGCAGCCGCGTGTTCGGCCGGATCAGCGGTTCCAGCGCGTCGCGCGTGGCGGAGAAGTACTCCACCTCGATGCCGTAGCGCAGCAGGAGCGCGCGGTCGACCTTGCGCACCGGCGAGTACACGCCGTCGGAGACCAGCGCGTGGTCGCCCGGCGCCAGCGTGGCCAGCAGCACCAGCACGATGGCCGACAGCCCCGAGGGCGCCAGTAGGCTGCGGTAGCCCCCTTCCAGCGATGCCACCGCCTCTTCCAGCGCCTGGTGCGTGTCCAGGCCGTGCCGGCCATAGGTGGCCACGCGCTCGCCGGCGGCGCGTTGCCCCGCCAGGGCCGCCTGCGTGGCGGTGTCTGCGAAGCGCACGGTGCTGGTGCGCACAACTGGCACGTTCACCGGACCGGCGCCCTGCTTCAGGTCGGGCAAACCGGCGTGCACCAGCCGGGTCTGGACGCGGGCCTGGGCGGCGGTCATGCGCGCACCTCCTGGCCTGGCTTCATCTGCGTGGCGTTGTAGTTCACGATCTCCCCCGTGGCCAGGTCGATGCCGATCCGGCCCGACAGCGCTTCCAGCGGCTGGCCGTAGAGATGGAAATGCAACGTGGGCGCGGCTCCCGTGACGTGGATGCTGTGGATGTCGTCCGGCAGGAACGAGACCGACTGGCCCGGCCGCACCACTACCTCGCGCAGTTGCTCCAGCGTCGCCTGACCGGCCCGGGAACCGTCGTCGCTGCGGCGGTACACGCGGTTGAGTTCCTCGCCCGACAGCGCCACGATGCACGCCCAGGTCGTGTGGTCGTGCGGCAAGGTGGTCTTGCCCGGGTTGATCGAGTTCAGGTAGAGCGCCGGCGCGTCCGGCGCGTCGTCCGGGTTCAGCCGGTAGCGCGTGGAAGCGCCCACGCCCTGCCCCGCCGCCGGCGGCGGAAAGTCAGATACCGGGAAGAGATCTCGCCGCTGCGCCAGCTGTTCGAGCCGGGCAGTGATGGAGGCCAGGTGCTCGCGCGTCACCGCGCCCGCGGTCGGCAGCAAGGATTGGATATCGGACAGGGCCGCCCGCAGCTTCTGGCGGCGTTCGGCGGCAATCGCGGATTCTTGGGTCATGGATGGCTCCTTAGGGTTCACACTGCGAGACGCAGCGGGTCGATGCGCAAATAGTTCTGGATGGGGTCGGACGCCTTGCGGGCCGCGGGCTCGCCGGAAGAACGTTGCAGGAAGGCGCGCGTGCGCCCGCTGGCCGGCGCGCCGAACAGCCGCGACGGCGGGCCGGATTCGACGATGCGCCCGGCTTCGGTGAAGTACACGGTGTCGCTCACCTCTTCGGCGAAGCGCATCTCGTGCGTGACCAGCATGCAGGTCAGGCCGTCCTGCACCAGATCGCGGATCACGGTCAGCACTTCGCCGACCATCTCCGGATCCAGCGCCGAGGTCACTTCGTCGAACAGGATCAGCTCGGGCTGCAGCGCCAGCGCTCGCGCGATCGCCACGCGCTGCTGCTGCCCGCCCGAGAGTTCGCCGGGATAGGCGTTTTCCTTGTGCTCCATGCGCACCTTGGCCAGCAGCTCACGGGCCCGCGCTTCGGCCTGCGCCCGCGGCTCGCCGCCGACCTTGACCGGCGAGATCACCAGGTTCTGCAGCACGCTCAGGTGCGGGAACAGGTTGTATTGCTGGAACACGAAGCCCACCCGCCTGCGCAATCGGATCAGCTCGGTTTCCGTCCGCAATTCGTCCACCCGCAGGCCGTCGACCTCGATCTCTCCGCGCTGTGGGCGCAGCAGGCCCGTGACGCAGCGCAGAATGGTGGACTTGCCCGAGCCCGACGGGCCGATGATGGACACGGCCTGGCCGCGCCGGACTTCGACGTCGATGCCCTTCAGCACCTCGGTCTGGCCGAAGGCCAGGTGCACGTCGCGCAGGCTGACCAGAGGCGCGGGCGGCGGCGCCGCGGCCGCGGCGGCGCGCGCCTCGAAATCAATGATGCTCATGGCGTCGTTCCAGATACCGCGTCCAGCGCGCGATGGGATAGCAATAGGCGAAGAAAAGCGCCAACAGGGTGAAATACACAAGAATGGTGAAATCGCTGCGGGCCACGGTGTTGCTTGCCACGGTGGCCGTGTCGACCAGGTCGTGCACGCCCACCAGCGAGGCGAGCGAGGTGCTCATGGTGATGCTGGCGTACAGGTTCATCCACGAGGGCAGCATCCTGCGCAGGCATTGCGGCAGCACGATCATGCGAAAGATCTGCGCGCGCCGGAACGCCAACGACTGGGCGGCGTCCCATTGGGCGCTCGGGATCGACTGGATCGCCCCGCGGAAGATCTCCGCCACGTTGGCGCTGGCCGGCAGGCCCAGGCCGATCACGACCTTGATCCAGTCCGGAAACGGCACGCTCCACCCGCCCACGCTCAGCTCGAACGGGAATACGTAGGTCGTGAAGTACACCAGCACCAGGATGGGCGCATTGCGGAACAGCAGCACATAGGCCCGCGTCAGCCGCCGCAGCAGCGCGAAAGGCGATAACGACAAAGCGCCCACCGCCAGGCCCACGACCGTGCCCAGCGCCATGGCCAGCACGCTGATCTGGATATTGACCCCCAGGCCGCGCAGCAGCGCGGGCGACCAGTGCCACAGCGCCCTCGCGGCCGCCGGCGCGGTGTCGGTGGCGGCCCAGGCCAGGGCCAGCGCGGCAAGCGCCAGCAGCAGAACGACCCAAGGGTCGCGCAGCAGCGCTGACGGCCCGCCTCGGGCGGCCTGGCCGCGCCCCGCGTTCAATGCAAGATCATTGGCCATAGCCGGGCATCCTCAAACGTTCTTCCAGCCAGCGCCCGCCCACGCTGACCAGCCAGGTCAGCAGGCCGAAATACAGCAGGATCAGGAGCAGCAGCTCCAGCACATTGTCCCGGTGCGACCAGATCATGATGGACTCGTAGGTCACGTCGCCCACGGCGATGGCCGAGGCGATCGCGGTCATCTTCACCAGATCCACCAGGTTGTTGACCAGGGCTGGCAGCGCGAAGCGCAGCGCCAGCGGCAGCTGCACCTGGACCAGGATCTGGCCGCGCGAAAACGCCAGCGAGCGCGCCGCTTCCAGCGTCACCCCCGGCACAGCCTGGATCCCGGCGCGCAGGGCCTCGGCATGGAACACGCCCTTGTGCAACGCGACCACGATCACCACCCAGGCGAACGGCGTGATCGGATTGCCGCCGCCCAGCTTCTGCGTGATCAGCATGTTCAGCACCAGGAAGGCGCAGTACAGCTGCACCAGCGTGGGTGTGTTGCGCGTGACCTCCACGAAGGCCTGCAGCGGCCGGGCCAGCCAGGCGCGGCCGCTGGTGAGGCCGGCGGCGATCAGCACGCCGAACAGCAGGCTGACGGGAATCGTCCAGGCGCACAGCTGCAGAGTCACGAGCAGCCCATGGCCGAAGGCGGCCAGTTCGCCCGGATCGAGCACGAAGCCGTAGTTCAGGCCCAGCGGCTTGAAGAATTCCGCCCAGGCGCGCAATGCCTGCTCGATCATGCGGCCTCCTCCCGCGGCCGGGCGTCGGACCCGGCCGGCGCCAGTGCCGCGACCGCGCGCCCAATGCGGGCGATGGCGGCCTCGATGTCGGCGTCCGACGCCGCGAACGACAGCCGCAGGTATGGCGACAGGCCATAGGCCGCGCCTCGCACCACGGCCACGCCCTCCGCCTCCAGCAGCCAGGAGGCCACATCGCCATCGTCCGCGAGGAGCCGCCCATCGGGCCGCGCCGCGCCGATCAGGCCCGCTACGCCGATCCAGGCGAAGAACGCGCCTTGCGGCGCGTGCACCCGCAGGCCCTCGATCGCGCCCAGCCCCTCCACCACGCGCCGCGCCCGCCGCGCATAGGCCAGGCGGGCCGTTTCGACAAAGCCGTCGGCCGCGCCCTCCAGCGCCGCGAGGGCCGCCGCCTGGCCCACCGAACTGGGGCCCGAGGACACTTGAGACTGCACCGCTTCCAGCGCGTGGATCAGTGGCTGCGGCCCGGTGCCCCAGCCGATCCGCCAGCCGGTCATGGCATAGGCTTTGGACACGCCGTTGACCGCCAGCACGCGATGGGCCAGGTCCGGCGCCACGCGCAGCAGATGAGCGGGCGGCCGCTCGAACCATATTTCCTCGTACATCTCGTCCCACAGCGCCAGCACCTGCGGCGCCTCGCGCAGCACCGCGGCCAGCGCCGCCAGCTCATCGTCGCCGTAGACCGCGCCCGAGGGATTGGCGGGCGAATTCAGGATCAGCCATTTCGTGCGAGGCGTGATCGCCTCGCGCAGCGCCCGCGGCGTCAGCTTGAACCCATCCCCGGCGCGCGTCTCCACCACGGCCGGCGTTCCGCCATTGATCCGGACGGCGTCCGGAAAGGTCGGCCAGTACGGGGCCGGCACGATCACTTCGTCGCCCTCGTCCAGCGTGGCGTTGAGCGCCAGGTAGATCACCTGCTTGCCGCCGTTGGACACGATGACATTGGACGCGTCCACGTCCAGCCCATGGCGCTGGCGGTAGCCTTGCGCCACGGCGCGGCGCAGCGCCGCCGTGCCCGCGGTAGGCGTGTATTTGGTCTGGCCCCGCGCAAGCGCAGCGCCGGCGGCGTCCTTGATGGGCGACGGGGTATCGAAATCGGGTTCGCCCGAAGTCAGCGTCACGATGGAACGGCCTTCGGCCGCCAGCCGCGCCGCGCGCGCGCCGGCGGCGGCGATGGGCGACAGTTCGGCGCCGCGGGCCCGGCGCGACAGGACGCCGGGGAACAGGGATGCAGTCATGATGAGCCTTGAGGATTCGTCGGTTGCGGGCATGGCGGGCCGGGTGGCCCCGCCCTCGGTCATGGCCGGGCGGCGGCCTCGGGCGGCGCGCTTTCGTAGCGGCCTTCCCGCGCCGCCGCGCTGGCCTGCCTCAGGTAATCGGCCGGCACGCCGAAGCGTTCCGCTTCCCGCAGCAGCAGCCCGGTCTTGAGCCAGTCGCGGATCGCGCCGTCCACGAAGGCGCGCGCCTCGATTTCCCCGCGCCGCGTCCAAATGACGGTGGGCGACGGGATCAGCTGGTCGGCCGTGGCCAGTTCGAAGTCGTTCCACTGCCCGCCGTTCGGACCGTGCAGCGTCTCGTACAGGGCCGGCTGGATGTGCACGGACGCATCGCAACTGCCTCCTTTCAGCGCCAGCAGCGACTCGGGGATGTTGCGCAGGCCTTTCACCACCGCGCCGTAGGTCTCGTGCAGCGGCTTGGCGAAGTTGCTGCCCTGGGACACGCAGGCCACCTTGCCCTTCAGGTCCTCCCAGCGCTTGATGCCGCTCTGTTTGGACACCATGGCCGCGCCGCCCACCAGGTTGTAGGGCGTGGGCGCATAGCTGAGGATCTCGCTGCGTTCCTGCGTCCATTGGATGTTCGCGATCAGCAGGTCGACCTTGCCCGCCTGCAGGAACTGCACGCGCGTCGCGGCGGTGACCGGCACGGTCTCCAGCGTTACGCCCAGCCTCCGGGCGAGGTCCGCGCCCAGTTCGGTCTGGAAGCCGCCCACCTTGCCGGTGGCCGGATCCAGCAGCCCGAACGGCGGGCTGGCGCCATCGATCCCGATGGCGATCCGGCCGCGCTGCTTGATCCGGTCCAGCGTGGCGTCCGCGTGCGCGGCGCCGGCCGCCAGGGCCGTCGCCGCGGCCAGCGCCAGCGCGAGGGCCGGCTTGATGCCTGATTGCTTCATCTGCGTTCTTCCGTCGGGGTCCGGGGCGCGCTCAGCTGCCCTGCTTGTACTTGGCATGCAACTCTTCGAGCAGCGGCTGCGGCGGCTCGATGCCCAGCCGTTTTTCGGTGACGATCAGCCAGCCGCTGCGGTGCCAGTCCTGCACCACCTTGTCCACGGCCGCGATGGTGTCGGCCTCGCCCTTGCGGGTCCAGACGACGGAATTGGCCGGCAGCACTTCGGTGGCGATGGGCGCGTGGTAATCCGCCCATTCCGGGTTATTGCGCAGCAAGGGATGGATCAGCGTGGAGTCGTGCACCGCCGCCACGCACTGGCCGCCGCGCAACGCCAGCAGCGAATCCGACGAACTCTTGTAGCCCTTGACCTGCGCGCCGTAGTCTGCCGACAAGGGGCGCGCGAAGCTGCTGCCCTGCGACACGCACACCGGCTTGCCGCGCAGGTCTTCCCACTTGGCGATGCCGCTGTTCTTCAGCGTGGCCGCGGCGCCTCCGACGCGGAAGAACGGCGTGGGCGCGTAGCCCAGGATCTCGGCGCGCTCCGGGTTCAGTTCCATGGACGCGATCAGCAGGTCCACCTTGCCCGAAATGAGGAACTGCGTGCGCGTGGCGGTCTGGACCTGCACCAGTTCCGCCTTCACCCCCAGGCCCTTGGCCAGCTCGCGCGCCAGCTCGGGGTTCCAGCCCACCAGCTGCTGCGTGGCCGGATCCAGCGAACCGAATACGCCGCCGTTGGCCAGCACGCCGATGGTGATCGTGCCGCGTTCCCTGACCTTGTCCAGGGTCGCGTCGGCGTGCGCCGCGCCGGCCGCCGCGGCCAGCGCCAGGGACAATGCGATCCGGGCCGCGCCCGGTGACTTGCGGATAACCATGAGATTGTTTCGTGTGCAATGAACGGACCTCCATGCTGCTTGCCGCAAGACGCCAAGGCAAAGAAGCGTTTCAGATATCAATATGAGGCTGCCGCCGCGCCTTCCCGCGCCGCGAACGACAAAGGGCGCGGCAAGCGCCGCGCCCCTCGATGCCGCCCTCGTCCGGCGGCTACTTCAGCTTCACGTCCGCCGACACGATCACTTTCCGATAGGCGGCGATGTCGTCGCGCACCGTCTGGTCCACGGCTTCGGGCGAGCTGGCCGCGATGGTGAAGCCCAGGTTTTCCAACAGCACCGAGGTTTCCGTTTCGCGCAGCACTGCCACTACGTCGCGGTGGATGCGGTCGACGATCGCGGCCGGCGTGGAGGCCGGCACGGAAAGGCCTTGCCAGCTCTCGACCGCGTAGTCCGCCAATCCGGCCTCCTGGATGGTGGGCACCTCCGGCAGCGCCTTGGAGCGGTATGGCGTCGTAACGGCCAACGCCACCAGCTTGCCGCTGCGCACGTTCTCGGTCGCCGCGGCAAGCGTGATCAGCATGGCGTCCACGTGGCCGCCCAGCACATCCAGCGTGGCGGGCCCGCCGCCGGGGTACGGAATCTGGTTGGTCTTGGCGCCGAGGCGCTCGTTCAGCAACTCCACCGCAAGATGCTGGAGGCTGCCGGTGCCACCCGGCAAGGCCATCGAGATCTCGCCCGGACGGCGTCGCACCAGTTCCGCGAACTCCTGGAACGTCCGGACGCCCAGGCCGGGGCGCACCACCAGCAACTGCGGATTGACGACGGCCTTGGTCACGCCTCGCAGGTCGCGCAGGGGATCGTAGGAAAGCTTGCCGGGCTGCAAGGCGTTGAGCGACAGCGCATCGCCGGCCAGCAGCAAGGTATAGCCGTCGCCGCGGGCATGGGCCACCGCGGCGTTGCCGATGGCGCTGCTGGCGCCAGGCTGGTTCTCGACCACCACGCTCTGGTTCCATCTTTCGCCCAGCTTCTGCGCGATGGTGCGCGCCAGCTTGTCGGCGCTGCCGCCCGCCGACACCGGCACGATGATCTTGACCGGCCGGTTCGGATAGCGGTTGACGTCTTCGCCGGGCACGGGCGCCGACCCCGCGAAATTGCCCAGCAGGCCCGCCCCCAGCACCACGCCGGCCAATAGTCCCAGTGCGCCTCGGACGACGGATTTGCGCGCGATGCTCATGCCTCGGCTCCCGTATCGATGCCGTAGGCGCTGAACGGCTTGCCCAGCACGGCGCTGGAACGCCTGCCGTCGACGCCCTCCGGCACATCGCCTTCCAGCGTGATCCGGTACAGCACCCGCTCCGCGTCCAGATAGGCGAAATCCCCCGGCCCCTGGTGCGCGGTGGCGCGATTGTCCCAAAAGGCGATGCTGCCGGGCCGCCAGCGGAAGCGCGCCGTGTACTCAGGCCGCGCGATCTCCTCGAAGAACAGGTTCAACAGATGGCGGCTTTCCTCGTCGCTTACGTCCTTGATCCGCCGCGTGAAGCCCGGGTTGACGAACAGCACGCGTTCGCCCGTTTCCGGCAGCACCCGCACCACCGGATGCTCCGACACCAGCGGACTGGCCTGCACGCGCTGGGCGTACACGGTCTGATTGTCCAGGTCGCCGTTGTAGCCGCCGAACTGATGCCGCGCCCACAATCCGTCGGCAAGCGCGCGCACGGCGGGCGACAGGTGCCGGTATGCCGCGGCGAGATTGGTGAACACGGTATCCCCGCCGTACTCCGGCACCTGCGCGCCAGCGCGCAGGATCGAGGCCGCGGGCGGATTGACCACGCCGGTCACGTCGGTGTGCCAGCGCTCGCCGCGCCGGCCGACTTTGGATGTCGACGAAATCGTGCGGATCTGCGGATAGCCTTCCGGCGGGTTGGCGTCATAGGGATGGGCCGACGTCGGCCGCCCGAAATGCCGCGCGAACGCCAGATGCTGCGCGTGGTCGATGTGCTGGTCGCGGAAGAACACGACCTTCCAGCGCTGCAGCGCGGCCTTGATCTGGTCGATCTCGTCCTGCGCCAGCGGCTGCCGGAGATCCACCCCGTGGATCTCGGCGCCGGTGAAGACGGAAAGCGGCCGGACGTCCAGCCGAGTGCGTTCAAGTGTCGTCATTTGCTGCCCCTATCGATGTCGGTGAAAACAGGATAGGAGCGCGCAACACGTGCAACAAATACCGATACGCAATGTGAAAATGCCCGCCCGGGCCGGCGGGCGGCGATTGGTGCCCCACAGGCAACATGGTGATCCCTTCGCCGCGCCTACCGCGGGATTTCCTCGACGCCTACGATTTGTACGTTGCCTGAACGCCTGCAACTTACTCTTCGGCCCGCCTTGCGGGCGGCGTCAAATCTACCGAGGGAATCACCATGAGCCAACGCGTCAACGCCTTCTCGCAATCTCCCGAGCTGTTCAAGAAGTTCGTCGAATTCGGCATGCTTCTGCAATCGGGCGCCATAGAATCGCCGATCCTGCATCTTGTCGAGATCCGGGCCTCCCAAATGAATGGCTGCGGCTTCTGCCTGGACATGCACGTCAAGCAGGCAAAGATCCACGGCGAGCGCGAACTGCGCCTGCACCATATCGCCATCTGGCGCGAATCCACGCTGTTCTCGCCGCGGGAGCGCGCGGCCCTGGCCTGGACCGAAGTCCTGACCCGCCTGCCCGAACAGGGCGTGCCCGACGAGGTCTACGAGCGCGTGCGCTCGGAATTCTCGGAGAAGGAAATATCGGACCTGAGCTTCGCGGTCATGGCCATCAATGGCTGGAACCGCCTCAACGTGGGCTTCCGCACCGTGCCGGGTTCGGCCGACAAGGCCTACGGCCTGGACAAAGCCAAGCTGGATTAAGGAGACCGTCATGAAGATCCTCGTCATCGGCGGAACCGGCCTGATCGGTTCCAAACTCGTCAAGATCCTGGCCGAACGCGGCCACGAAGCGGTTGCCGCATCGCCCGCCACGGGCGTGAACACCATTACGGGCGCGGGGCTGGCGGAAGCGCTGGCCGGTGTCGACGTCGTGGTCGACGTCGCCAACTCCCCTTCGTTCGAGGACCGCGCGGTGCTGGAATTCTTCGAGACTTCCGGCCGCAACCTGCTGGCGGCTGAAGCCGCGGCCGGCGTGCGCCATCACGTGGCGCTGTCGGTGGTGGGAACGCACCGCCTGGCCGAAAGCGGCTACTTCCGCGGCAAGATCGCGCAAGAGAAGCTGATCAAGGCCGCTTCCATTCCGTACACCATCGTCCACAGCACGCAGTTCTTCGAGTTCCTGGGCGGCATCGTGCAGTCGGGCGCCGTCGGCGATGAGATCCACCTGTCGCCCGCCTACGTGCAGCCGATCGCCTCGGACGACGTGGCCCTGGCCATGGCGGACGCCACGCTCGCTCCGCCGGTGAACGGCACTATCGAGATCGCCGGCCCCGAGCGCGTGCGCCTGGCTGCCCTCGTGCAACGCTATCTGCAGAAGACCGGCGATGGACGCAAGGTGGTGGCGGACGAGCAGGCGCGCTACTTCGGCGCCCTGCTGGAGGACGATACCCTGGTGCCCGGCCCCGGCCCGCGCCTAGGAGAAATCGGCTTCGAGACCTGGTTCAGCAGCGCCAACGCAAAGAAATAAGGACGAACTGGGAGAAAATGGCGGCTTTCGGCGATCGCCGCCGCCATTTCCCCAGGAACCGGTCCGACGGGACACTCATGAGCAAACTGCAACCTCCCTCCCTGACCCTGCTGGACAAGTACCGCGGGGAAGAATTCCAGCCCTTGTATACCGCCACCGTCACCGTGGAAGGCGGCGAAGCCGCGCATGGCCGGGCTTCGGGCATCGCCCGCTCCGACGACGGCGCGCTGCAGGTCGACCTGCGGCTTCCGCCCGAACTCGGCGGCCCCGGCGGAGGCAGCAACCCGGAGCAACTGTTCGCGGCCGGCTACGCCGCCTGCTTCCACGGCGCCCTCTGCCTGCTGGCCGCCAAGGCCGGCCTTGCGATTCCCGACGCCACGGTCAAGGCGGCCATCACGTTCGGCCGCGACCCGGTGGACGGCCTTTACGCCCTGGCCGCCCACATCACGATCCGCCTTCCGGGGCTGGACCGTGCCGTGGCCGAGGAACTGGTGCGCAACACCGAGCGGCTGTGCCCCTACTCCAAGATGGCGCGGCAAGGCATACATAGCGTGGTCGTGCTGACCGAATAGCGGTTTGCCTGCTAGCGCTTCAGCAGCTGGCTTTCCAGGCTTTGCAGGTCCAGCGCGCGAATCTTCGTGGTCATGTAGTCGATGAATACGCGGATGCGCCCCGGCAGGTGCTGGCGGCTGAGATAGCAGAGATAATGGCCCCGGTCGTCGGGAGAGTACTGCGGCAGGCACGCGACCAGCGTGCCGGCGCGCAGGTGCTCGCTGATCTGGTAGCCAGCCATCTGGGCGATGCCCTCTCCGTCGAGCACGGCCTGCAGGACCAGGTCGGCATCGTTGAAGGCCAGCATCGCGGGCGGCGCAAACTTGCGCATATAGCCGCCCACCTTGAACTCCCACTCGTATACGCGCCCGGACGCCAGCCGGAAATTCACGCAGCGGTGCCGGGCAAGGTCTTCGATCTCCCGCGGGAGCGGGTGGGCCTGGGCATACGCAGGCGAGGCGCACAGCAGCATCTGCATGGGGATCAACTGCTTGGCGATCACCTGGCTGTCTTCCATCCGGCCGTTGCGGAAGGACACATCGATGCGGTCCTTCGTGAAATCGGTGGGCGCGTCGTCCAGCATGAGTTCCACGGATATGTCCGGGTAGGCCTCGCGGAAGCCTTTCAGCAGGGGCGCGACGATCTTGCGCCCGAAGCCCACCGTCGAACACACCCGCAACTGGCCCGAGGGCGGCCCCTCGCGCAGCTCGCGCATATCGTCCAGCGCCTGCACGATGCGCTCGACGCCCGGAAAGCAGTTCTCGTAGAACCGTTCGCCCTCGCGGGTCAGCGAGGTGCTTCGGGTCGTGCGCACGAAGAGCCGGACGCCCAACTGGTCTTCCAGCTTCTGCACACTGCGGCTCACGGCGGAGCGGCCGATGCCCAGGCGGTCTCCGGCCTTGGCGAAATTGCCCTCCGACGCGACGGCGATGAAGGCCACGACGCCGGCATAGCTGGTGGCGAAACTGTCCGCCAGCGAATCGGCGCCCGCGCCCGGGGGTGAATGGGGACCAGCGGCGGCGGCCGCGATCGAGTCGGCGGGGAAATTTTTGGAGTCCATGCCCCTAAGACGCGCGGGCCGCCCGTTTTGTGACGTCCTGCCCAAAAAAAATGGCAGCAGGATGGGTAAAGCGCGAGAAATCCGGGGCAGGCCCCCCCTCCAGCGCGCGCAACCCATGCGGCCGTGTGCAGACAGCGCCCGGCA
>NZ_JPYO01000046.1:96567-97246 GCF_000757485.1 Achromobacter sp. RTa | reverse complement strand
ACCCACCCCTCCAGCGCGCGCAACCCATGCGGCCATGTGCAGACAGCGCCCGGCGTCAAGCTAAACCGTCCATCACTTCGGCATGGGTTGCGCGCGCTGGGCGGTAGCGTTCGCGTGTCGGTGATCTCGCGCTGCACCCATCCTACTGTGCTGGCGGCACTGCGGAAGCGGCGCAGGATGGGTAAAGCGCGAGAAATCCGGGACAGGAACCCACCCCTCCAGCGCGCGCAACCCATGCGGTCGTGTGCAGACAGCGCCCGGCGTCAAGCTAAACCGTCCATCGCTTCGGCATGGGTTGCGCGCGCTGGGCGGCAGCGTTCGCGTGTCGATGATCTCGCGCTGCACCCATCCTACTGTGCTGGCGGCACTACGGAAGCGGCGTAGGATGGGTAAAGCGCGAGAAATCCGGGACAGGAACCCCCTCCAGCGCGCGCAACCCATGCGGCCATGTGCAGACAGCGCCCGGCATCAAGCTAAACCGTCCCTCGCTTCGGCATGGGTTGCGCGCGCTGAGCGGCAGCGTTCGCGTGTCGGTGATCTCGCGCTGCACCCATCCTACTGTGCTGGCGGCACTACAAAAGCGGCGTAGGATGGGTAAAGCGCGAGAAATCCGGGGCAGGAAACCCACCCCTCCAGCGCGCGCAACCCATGCGGCCATGTGCAGACAGCGCCCGGCATC
>NZ_JPYO01000046.1:0-96557 GCF_000757485.1 Achromobacter sp. RTa | reverse complement strand
CGTCCATCGCTTCGGCATGGGTTGCGCGCGCTGGGCGGCAGCGTTCGCGTGTCGGTGATCTCGCGCTGCACCCATCCTACTGTGCTGGTGGCACTACGGAAGCGGCGCAGGATGGGTAAAGCGCGAGAAATCCGGGACAGGAACCCCACCCCTCCAGCGCGCGCAACCCATGCGGCCGTGTGCAGACAGCGCCCGGCGTCAAGCTAAACCGTCCATCACTTCAGCATGGGTTGCGCGCGCTGGGCGGCAGCGTTCGCGCGTCGATGATCTCGCGCTGCCCCATCCTACTGTGCTGGCAGCACTGCGGGCGCGCCCTGCTTCTTGATCAGCAGGACCAGGAACTTGGCAGGTTTGGTCTGGCTGGCGTTGCGGCCGACGGTGTGGACGTCGTCCGGGCCTTCGTAGAACGTCTGGCCGGGAGTCAGCGTCACTTCCTTGCCGCCCCGAAGTTGCATCACGATACTGCCTTCCAGGACGTAGATGAAACTGTCCGCGTCATGGCGGTGGACAGGATCCGCCGCGCCCGGCGGATAGTCCACCGTAATCATGAGCACGTCCTTGCCCGCGATGTCGGGCAAGTCCTTGGTCATCAATTCCGTGACGATGGGATCGGCGGCCTTGCCGGCATGCGATCCCTGATGCGGCGGCGCAGCAAGCGCCACGGAGGCAGCGAGCAGTCCGGCGGCTACGGGCAATCCCTTGCAGATTCTCTTCAACATGGCCTTTCCTCGATGGTGAGTGGGTACGGGTCCATGGTAGGAAACCGGGCGGCGCCCCGGTAGATCCCTGGGCGGGATCATGATGTTGTCCGCGCGGCACCAATGCGCGGCACAGGCCGGGTTCAGCCCGGCGCGAAAGCCGTGGCCACGCGGGCGAGCTTGTCGGGATTGCGCTGCACCAGCACACGGACGATGCGCTCCCCGTCGGTTTCGTAGGACTGCACCGATTCCAGTTCGCCCTCGATGAAGCGCAGCAACGTCCATTCGCCGTTCACCTGCGCCAGTTTCACCCGCAGACCGTTGCCGTAGCGCCGCTTGCCGGCGTAGAACAGCTGCGCCAGCCGCCTGCCGCCCATCAGGCTGGCGAAGCTGGGCACCTTGCCGCCGCCGTCGCCGATCAGCTCGGCGTCGTCGCTGAGCAAGGCATGCAGGCCGTGGAAGTCGCCGTGCTGCATGGCATTGGCGAAACCCTGCATCAGCCGATGATGGGTTTCGCGAGACACGGCGTGGCGGGGAGCCTTCTGCCGCAGTTGCTGCTTTGCGCGCCGCACCATCTGCCGACAGGCAGCCTCGGTCTTGCCTAGGGTACGCGCGACGTCCGCGTAATCCTCGTCGAACACCTCGCGCATCAGGAAAGCGGCCCGGGCTTCCGGCGACAGCCGTTCCAGCATGAACAGAAACGCCACCGACACATCGTCGGCGAACTCGTGGATTTCCTCCGGCGTGGGAGGCGCGGGCATCAGCACGGGCTCGGGCAGCCAAATGCCCAGGTAGCTCTCGCGCTGCGCCTTGGCGGCGCGCAGCCGGTCGATGGAAAGCCGCGTAGCCACCGTCACCAGCCAGGCCTCGGGATTGTCCAGCGTGGAAGGATCGGCCTCGTGCCAGCGCAGCCAGGTGTCCTGCACCACGTCCTCGGCCTCGGCGACGGCGCCCAGCATGCGATAGGCGATCGCGTGCAGGCGCGCGCGATGGCGGTTGAACAGACTGGTGGAGTCGGTCATGGGCGACGCCCGTGACAGGGCGTGAAATGGTCGGGGGACGCGCGCTATTTTGCGGCCTCACCCTGAAAACGGCAAGCGCCCCTCCCCGCCGGCCTGCTCGCGCGCCTTGGCCAGCACCGCTCGCCGGCAATAGCGGTACAGCGCATATGCGGCCAGGGCCGTGCAGCCGATGCCCAGCGCCGGCCAGCCCAGCCGGGAAGCCAGCAGGAACATGGCCTTGATCTGCGGCGCAAACGCCGCGCCCAAGGCCAGCCCCGCCGACGCCCACAAGGCGACGCCCGCGCAATCGTGCCAGACGAAGGTCCGCAGCCTGACAGCCATCGCGCCGCAAAGCGGCACCGCAACGAGCGCCAGCCCGGGCACGAAGCGCGCAACGAACAGCAGCCGCACGCCCCAGCGCTCGAAGAACCCCTCCGTCCTGCTGATGCAGCTGTCGCGCGATGGAGTCAGCGTGCAGACGGCATGCAGCGTGCGCCCGCCGTAACGCCTGCCTCCCTGGAACCAGACCAGGTCCCCGAGCAGGCCGCCGCCGACGGCGGCGCCCAGCGTCAGCGCGAACTGGGGCAATACCGACAACAGGTCATGCGCGGCGACCGCGCTGCCCGCCCCGACGGCGACCAGCGTCGGCATGACCGGCAGCGGCAACCCCAGCGAGGCGCCCAGCACATTCAGGAACACGGCCAGCGCGCCGTATTGCGCGATCAGCTCATGAGACGGCATGGCGGAGCTCCTTCGAAGTGCCGCGGTGAAGTCAGGGATGAGCACCGATCGTATCGGCGTGCGACGCGCGGCAGTAGGCCCGCGCGCGGACGCACCATGTTGCGCCGGCAACAACAATCCCCCTGCGGCTACCCCGGCGCGCGCGCCAGCTCCGCCGCCAGCGACAGCGCGCGTGCGAGGAACGGCGACGCGTCATCCTTGCGGTAGCTGACGATCACGGGCGAAACAAAGGCATCCGCGTCGATGCGCACGTGCGCCACGTCCTGCCGTTGCAGGCGCTGCACCGAGGCCGGCACCACGCTCACCCCCAGCCCCGCCGCAACCAGGCCGATGGCGGTCTGCAGTTCATTGGCTTCCTGCACCACCTGCAGGGCATGCCCCGCCGCGCGGAACAGACCCAGCACGTGGTCCGCGAAGTTCGGACGGGGCCGCGCCGGATACAGCACGAAGGGCTCTTGCGCCAGCCGTTCGACCGACACTCGCGTCAGGCCCGCCAGCGGATGGTTCAGGGGCACCGCGGCCATGAGCGGCTCGGTCATCAGCACGCGCCGCTCGATCGCCGGATCGTCCAGCAGGATGCGGCCGATGCCCAGGTCGATGCGGCCCGCCTTCAGCGCCTCGAGCTGCGGCAAGGTGGTCATCTCAGCCAGGCCGACCTCGACCAGGGGATCGGCGCTGCGCAGCCGTCGGATCAGTTCGGGCACGAAACCGTACAGCGTGGACGGCACGAAGCCTATGCCGAACCATCGCCGCTGCGTCTGCCCCAGCCTGCGCGTGCCTTCCAGCACTTCTTCCAGGCGCACCGTCAGCAGGCGCGATTGCTCAAGCAGGAACCGGCCTGCGTCCGTGAGGCGCAGGGCCCGGGTCGTCCGTTCGAACAGCTGCACGCCCAGCTCCTCCTCGAATTGCCGGATCTGGCGGCTCAGCGGCGGCTGGGCCATGTGCAGCCTGGCGGCGGCGCGCGTGAAGCTGCCTTCCTCCGCGACCGCCTGGAAATAGCGCAGATGCCTGAGCTGCATGGCTTATTTAGACTATAAAGGTATTAATTGGAACCCATATAGTCTTGGACTCGGCGTGAAAATGCAAGCCATACTGCGGCCATCGTAGAACCTCAGCTATAAAAGTATGAATCAGGCAAGCATTCTCTCCGTCGAAGCCATTCTGGTGGACCTGCCGACGATCCGCGCCCACCAGCTCGCCATGGCCGTCATGCAGCGCCAGACGCTGGTGATCGTGCGCCTGCGCTGCAGCGACGGCATCGAGGGCATCGGCGAAGCCACCACCATCGGCGGCCTCTCCTATGGCGAGGAAAGCCCGGAAGGCATCAAGCTGGCCATCGATACCTACCTGGCGCCGGCCCTCATCGGCCTGGACGCCGCCAACATCCACGCCGCCATGCGCCGGCTGGAGTCGGTGGCCCGCGGCAACCGCTACGCCAAATCCGCGCTGGAAAGCGCGCTGCTGGACGCCCAGGGCAAGCGCCTGGGCGTATCCGTGTCGACGCTGCTGGGCGGCGCGGTGCGCACGCGCCTGCCGGTGCTCTGGACCCTGGCCAGCGGCGACACCGCCCGCGACATCGAGGAAGCCGAATCGCTGCTGCAAAGCCGCCGCCATAACACCTTCAAGTTGAAGGTGGGCCGGCGCGCGGTCTCGGACGACGTGGCCCACGTCTCGCGCATCAAGCAGGCGCTGGGCGACCGCGCCCGCGTCACCGTGGACGTGAACCAGGCCTGGAACGAGGCCGACGCCGCCGGCGCCATCGCCCGGCTGGAAGCGGCGGGCGTGGACCTGATCGAACAGCCCATCCCGCGCGCCAACCTGGCCGGTATGGCCCGCCTTGCGGCCCGTTTCGTGGTGCCCATCATGGCGGACGAAGCGCTGAATGGCCCCGAGGACGCGCTGGACATCGCGCGGCTGGGCGCCGCCGACGTGCTTGCGCTGAAGATCTCCAAGTCGGGCGGCATCCACGAGATGCTGCGCACCGCCGCCGTGGGCGACGCGGCCGGCATGTCGCTCTACGGCGGCACCATGCTGGAAGGCTCGGTGGGCTCCATCGCTTCCGCCCATGGCTTCGCCTGCCTGCCGCGCCTGTCCTGGGGAACCGAGCTGTTCGGCCCGCTGCTGTTGAAGGACGACATCGTCGCCAACCCGCCGCGATTCTCGGATTTTGAAATGGAACTGCCCGACGGCCCCGGCCTCGGACTGGCGCTGGACGAGGACAAGCTGTCCTTCTACCGCCGGGACCGTTGAGGCCCGGCGGCATCGCGCGCGCCCTGGGCGACGCGCCACAATAATTCAAGCACTACGGAGACCATCATGCGCTTGCGTCATGCATTCAACACTCTGGTAATGGCCTGCGCCGGCCTCGCCATCCTGGGCAGCGCCCCGGCCGCGCGGGCGGACGGCTATCCCGAACGCCCCGTCAAATGGATCGTGCCCTTCCCGCCCGGCGGCGCCATGGACAGCATCGCCCGCACCCTGGGCGAATCGATGGGCAAGCAACTCAACACGTCCTTCATTGTCGAGAACCGCGCAGGCGCGGGCGGCAACATCGGCGCGGCCAGCGTGGCCCGCGCCAAGCCCGACGGCTACACCATCCTGATCGTCGCCAACGGCATGGCCGTCAATCCGGCGCTGTACACGGACCTGAACTACGACCCCATCAAGGACTTCGCGCCCATCTCGCTGCTGGCCGTGGTGCCCAACGTGCTGGTCACCAATCCTGCCCGCACCGGCGCCACCAGCGTGCAGGACGTGATCGCCAAGGCCAAGGCGCAGCCCAACCACTACACCTATGCCTCGGCGGGGGTGGGCACGTCCATCCACCTGGCGGGTGAACTGTTTCTTTCCATGGCCAACGTGGAAATGCTGCACGTGCCCTACAAGGGCAGCGGCCCGGCCATCGCCGACCTGCTCGGCGGGCAGGTCGACTATATGTTCGACAGCATCACCTCGGCCAAGCCGCACATCGAGGCGGGCAAGCTGCGCGCCCTGGGCGTGACCACCAGCAAGCGGTCGGCCGCCCTGCCCAATGTGCCCACCATCGCCGAAAGCGGCCTGCCCGGCTATGAACTGATGCCGTGGTTTGCCGCCTTCGCCCCGGCGGGCACCCCGCCGGAGGTCGTGGCCAAGCTGAACGGCGCCATGCGCCAGGCCTTGGCGGACCCGAAGGTGCGCGCCACGCTCGATTCGATCGGCGCCGAGTCCATCGGCGGATCGCCCGAGGAACTGCGCGATTACCTGGCCCGCGAAACCGCGCAATGGAAGACGCTGGTCAAGGAACGCAACATCAAGATCAACTGAACCCGGGCGCCGCCGCTCACGCCCCACGGCGCCGCTTGCGCGCGGCGTCCCAGGGGTATCCGTCGAACGTTTCTTTCACCAGCTCGCGCAGCCAGATGATCGCGGGGTCCTGGTGAAAGCGCGGATGCCAATGCTGGCGCAGCGCGAAGGACGGCAGCGGCAGCGGCGGCTCCAGCACCTTGACGACGCCGTAGCCGCCGAACACATTCCCAAGCTCCTCGGGCACGGTAGCGATCAAGTCCGGATACTGGTCCAGCAATAGCGGCACCACCAGGAAGTGAGGCGTCGACAGAAAGATGTTGCGCTTCACGCCCTGCTCTTCCAGCGCGCTGTCATAGGCCTCGGACGACCTTCCAGCCAAGGTCACCACGATCTGCGGCATACGCTGGAACTGCTCCAGCGTCATCTCCTCGCCCACCTCCTTGTTCTTCACGCTGACCAACGTTACGAACCGGTGCATGAACAACTGCTGCTGGAACAGGCCCTGCGGAGCGGCGCGCAGCGATCCCAGCACCAGATCCACTTCGCCCGAAGCCAATAAAGGCTCCACCTGCGGCAACGGCACCTGCCGGGTGCGCAGTGTGCAGTGCGGCGCCAGCTCCCTGAGCCGCTTGATCAGCGGCGGCAGGAACACCAGCTCTCCCATGTCGGTCATGCAGAGGGTGAACACGCGCATGGCCGAGGCCGGGTCGAACTGCGCCTGCGACAGCACTTGCCCCCTTATGGTCGTCATCAGAGCCAGGATGGTGGGCGCCAGGCTCTCGGCCTTGGGGGTGGGCTGCATGCCCTGGCCGGTCTTCACGAACAGCGGATCGTCGAAGAAGGCGCGCAGCCGATTCACGGCATGGCTCATCGCGCTTTGCGATAGGCCCAGTTGCTCGGCGGCGCGCGTCACGCTGCGCTCGCGCAGCAGGCCGTCGAATACGGCGAGCAAGTTCAGGTCGAGTTTCTCGTTATGCATAACGTGCATTTCCAGAATCCGCTTCATGACATTGACGCATATTCTGCTGCTCTCTATCTTGTTGTCAAACGCCGCGCAGATCGGCGTTTCCACAAGGAGACAACATCTTGAACGCCCTCTTTCACCCCGTGCGCGCGGTGCTGGTTTCGTGCGCTCTTCTGTCCTGTAGCGCCGCCTCGGCGGATGTCCGCGTCGGCGTCATCCTGTCGCTTACCGGCCCGGCCGCATCGCTGGGCGGCCCCGCCAGGAACGCCGTCGAACTGCTGCCGCGCGAGGTCGCGGGCGAGACGGTCCGCTACATCGTTCTCGACGACGCCTCGGACGCCACCGGAGCCGCCCGCGCTTTCCGCCGGCTGGTGGACGAGCACAACGTAGACGTGGTGCTCGGCACCTCGGTCACGCCCGCCACGCTGACCCTGCTGCCCGTGGCACAGGAGAAGAAGGTGCCTTTGATGAGCCTCGCGGCCGGAGCCAAGCTGGTCGAGCCCATGGACGCGCAACGGCGCTGGGTGTTCAAGGTGGTGCAGAACGAGAACCTGATGGTGGCCAGGACCGTCTCGCACATGAAGGCAGCGGGCGCGAAAACGCTGGGCTACATCGGCTTCGCCGACGCCTACGGAGACAGTTGGCTGGCCGAAGTCTCCGCGCAGGCGGAACGCGCCGGCATCAAGCTGGTCGCCGCCGAGCGCTATGTCAAGACCGACACCAGCGTCACCGCGCAAACGCTGAAGCTGCTGGCGGCCCGGCCGGACGCGGTCATCGTGGCGGCATCGGGCACGCCAGGCGCGCTGCCCCAGAAATCGCTGCGCGAGCGCGGCTACGCCGGCCGCATCTACCAGACCTACGGCATCGCCAACCGCGAGTTCCTGCGCATTGCGGGCAAGGACGCCGAGGGCGCGCTGTTCGCCGTAGGGCCGGTCGTCGTCGCCAGCCAGCTGGACGAATCCAATCCGATACGCGCGGTCGCCATGGACTTGACGCAGCGCTACGAAGCCGCCCACGGCAAGGATTCGATGTCGGTGTTCGCGGCCAACGCCTGGGACGCCGGCATCGTGCTGCAGCGCGCGCTGAAGGCCACGCTGGCCCAGGCCCAGCCTGGCACGCCGGAGTTCAGGTCGGGTCTGCGAGATGCGCTGGAGGCCACCCGCGACGCCGTCACCTCGCAGGGCGTATCCACCATGTCGCCCACCGACCACGTCGGTTACGACGAACGCGCGGCGGTAATGGTGCAGATCAAGGACGGCGCCTGGCGCTACGTGAAATAGACAGAGGAGAAAACCCATGTTCGTCAAAAACACCTGGTACGTCGCCGCCTGGGACAAGGAAGTCAGCGCCGAAGGCTTGTTCTCGCGCACGATCACCGGCGTGCCGGTGCTGATGTACCGCGACAGCGCCGGCCGTCTGGTCGCGCTGGAGGACCGCTGCTGCCACCGCGGCGCGCCCTTGTCGGTGGGCCGGCGAGAAGGCGATTGCGTGCGCTGCATGTATCACGGGCTGAAGTTCGATCCAACGGGCGCCTGTGTCGAAGCGCCCGCGCAGGCGCGAATTCCGCCCCAGGCCAAAGTGCGGACCTTCCCCGTGGTCGAGCGGCACCGCTGGATCTGGATCTGGATGGGCGATCCGGAACGCGCCGACGCCGCCGTGATCCCCGATACGCAATGGCTGGACCACCCCGACTGGCGCAGCCAGGACGGGTACATCCACTACGACGTCAACTACCTGCTGATCGCCGACAACCTGCTCGACTTTTCACACCTGCCCTTCGTCCATCCGACCACCCTGGGCGGCAGCGAGGACTATGCCTCGGTATCGCCCAAGGTCGACCGGCTGCCCGATGGCGTGCGCATCACCCGCTGGACGCTCAACACCGAGGCGCCGGCCTTCGCCAAAAAGGTCCGGGAATGGCCCGGCCTGGTCGATCGCTGGAACATCTACAACTTCACGCTGCCCGGCATCCTGCTGATGGACTCCGGCATGGCCCCGGCCGGCAACGGCGCGCAGGAAGGCAACCGCCAAGACGCGATCGAGTTCCGCGGCTGCCAGGCCCTGACTCCCGAAACCGCCACGTCGACGCATTATTTCTTCGCGCATCCGCACAACTTCTCCATAGACCGACCCGAAATCACATCGTCCATACACCAAAGCGTGGTGGAAGCCTTCGACGAGGACCGGGACATCATCACCGCGCAGCAGCGGTCCCTGTCGCTGGCGCCGGATTTCAAGATGGTGCCGCTATCCATCGATGCCGCGCTCTCCCAGTTCCGGTGGGTGGTAGCGCGCCGCATCGAGGAAGAACAGCAAGCGGCGGCCACGGGAGCGGACGTCCGTGCCGCGAAGGCGGTGGCCTGAGATGCGGCGGCTAGTCGTCAGCCGGATCGCGCGCGAAGCACGCGGCATCCTCGGCCTGCACTTGCGCAGCCGCGACGGCGCCATGCTGCCCGCCTTCGAAGCTGGGGCGCACGTGGACGTGGCGCTGGGAAATGGCCAGCTCAGGCAGTATTCCCTGTGCGGCGATCCGGCGGAACTGAGCGTCTACCGGCTGGGCGTCGGCCTGGCCCCGGACTCGCGCGGCGGATCCCGCTACATCCACGAACAACTGCGCGAAGGAGACCTCGTGGAGGTCAGCGAACCCCGGCAACTGTTCGGGCTGCATGCGCAGGCCGCCGGCCACGTCTTCATCGCCGGAGGCATAGGCATCACGCCCATCCTCAGCATGATCCATGCGTGCGAGAGACGCGGCGAACCATGGCGGCTGCTGTACTGCGTGCGCGAGCGCGACGCGGCGGCCTACCTGTCCGAACTTGCCGTCTACGGCGAGCGCGTGGACCTCCACGTCGATAGCGAACGCCACGGCGCCCGCTGCGACCTGGACGCCTACCTTGGCGCGCGGCAAGATCCCGGCTTGCATGTCTATTGCTGCGGGCCGGCGCCGCTCATGGATGCGGTGGCCACCGCGTGCGAACGGCGCGGCATCGCCGCGGCCCGCGTGCATTTCGAGCGTTTCGCCGCAGTCGCAGAGGCCGCGGCGCATACCGGCGAGGCCTTCCTGATCAAACTGGTCCGCAGCGGCGGCAGCCACGAAGTCCCCCCGCACAAGTCCGTGCTGGACGTGCTGCAAGCCGCCGGCGTCGCCTGGCCGCACTCATGCCGCGAAGGACTGTGCCGCAGTTGCGAAGCGGGCGTGCTCTCCGGAAATATCGATCACCGCGACTATGTGCTCAGCGACGAAGAGCGCGCGGCGGGCCGCAGCATGATGGTCTGCGTCTCGCGCGGCTGCGGCACGCTGGAGCTGGATGTGTAAAGCCGGCGTCGGCAGGCCCTACCCCAGCTCCTGCAACGCCGAGGCATCCAGCAGATGATCGACGATGGCGAGGATCTGGTCGGCGGCTTCGGCGATGTGCCGCTCCAGCGCGGCCTCGGCCTGCTCGGCCTGGCCGTGCCGCGCAAGGGCGATCAGTTCGCTATGTTCGTCATGGGCCTGCTGGCGGATAGGCGCGTTGACGATCTGGAAGCGGAAGTAGCGTTCGGACTTTTCATGCAGCGCGCGCGCCATGGCCAGCGCGGCGGGCCGTTGCGCCGAGCGGTACAGCAACTCATGCAGTTGCCAGTTCAGGCGGCCCCACTGCTCGGGTTCGGCCGTATCCATCTGCGCCACCACCTGGCTGGCCTGCTCCAGGTCCTGGGCATTGTGCTGCTGCACGGCCAGGCGTAGCAGCCATGGCTCCAGCCGCAGACGGATGTCGAAAAACTCCTGCACCTCGGCGCGCGACAGCATGGATACGTAGGCGCCCCGATGGGGAATCATGTCGATCAACCCTTCCGCGCTGAGCTGCCGGATGGCCTCGCGCACGGGCAGCCGGCTGACGCCCAGCTCCTCCGCGAACAGCTCCTGGCGCAGCGCAGAGCCGGGAGGGATCGCGCCGGACAGGATGCGGTCGCGCAGTTCGTCCACCACCAGCTCGACGGCGGTCTTGCGCACGAGGCGGCCGGGGGAACCGGCTTGGGGACGGGACGGGGAAGTAGCGGGAAGCGACGAATTCTGAGACATGAAACCTGCCTGGTTGTGCCGTCCGGCGGTCGCCGCACGGTATGGGCATGACGAGACCGCTGCCGCCATGCCCAGGAAAACCCCGAGAGACAGCCGGTACCGGCAACCCGTTTAATGTGAGTATATTGGATCCATGATCCAGTTCAACCCGCCGCTAGCCTGGCGGCAGTCCCGAGGCCCGCGCCTCGTTTTTTTAAACCTCAAATTTTGGATCCAATATCCAAAAACCAAATCTGGCCGGCCCGGCCGGACGGATCAAACATCAGGAGCTGCAGCAATGAGCATTCAATGGCAAGGCGTTTTCCCCGCCGTCACGACCAAGCTGAAATCCGATTTTTCACTCGACCTGGACGCCATCCGCCAGGGCTTGGAACGCCTGATCGAGAACGGCGTGGGCGGCGTCGTGATGATGGGCATGGTGGGCGAAAATGCGCAGCTCTCGCCCGAAGAAAAACTGGAGGTGCTGCGTACCGCCGTGGAAACGGTGCGCGGACGCGTGCCCGTGGTATCGGGCGTGGCCGAGACCGGCACGGCGCGCGCTGCCGCCTTCGCGCAGGAAGCCGCCCGCATCGGGGTGAATGGCCTGATGGTGTTCCCGGGCCTGACCTACAAGTCCGACGCCCGCGAGACCGTGGCCTTCTACCGCAGCGTTGCGCGCGCCAGCGCCTTGCCCATCCTGCTCTATAACAATCCTCGCGGCTACGACGTGGACCTGACGCCTGATCTGGTGGCCGAGCTGCTGGAAGAGCCGACCATCGTCGCGATCAAGGAGGAATCCTACGACACCACCCGCGTGACCGACCTGATCACGCGCTTCGGCGACCGGCTGGCCGTGGTCTGCGGCGTGGACGACCTGATCCTCGAAAGCGCCGCGCTGGGCGTAACCGCCTGGGTGTCCGGCATGGCGAACGCGGTGCCCAAGGCGTCGGTGGACCTGCTGAAGCTGGCTGTCGAGGGCGACTTCGTCCGCGCCCGCAAGCTCTATGCCGCGCTGACCCCGCTGTTCCACCTGGACACGGTGGTCAAGCTGGTGCAGCACATCAAGCTGGCCGAACACCTGATCACCGGCAGCGCCGAAACCGTCAAGCCGCCTCGTCTGGACCTCGCCGGCGCGGAACGCGAACGCACCATCGCCATCACCAAACAGACGCTCGCGGATCTTTCCGCCCTGGGCTACTGATACCGGAGCCGCCACCATGCGCCCCTACCGCCTGTCCGCGCTGGTCTTCAGCGCCCTGTCCGCAGTTTCCGTCCTGTCCGCCGCGCACGCCGCGGACTACCCAGCCCGCTCGATGGAACTGGTGGTCGCCTACCAGCCCGGCGGCGGCAGCGACAACACCGCGCGCGCGATCGCCGAAGCGGTGCGCCCGCCGCTGCTGGCGCAACCCACGGTGGTGATCAACAAACCCGGCGCCAGCGGTTCCATAGGCTGGTCCTATGTCGCCAATGCGCAGCCCGACGGCTACCGGTTGGTGCTGATGACTCCCGAAATGCTGGTGGTGCCCCTCATGGGCATCGGCAAGACCACGGTCGGCGACTTCCAGCCCATCGCCCGCTTCACCGACGACCCGTCGTCGGTCACGGTGCGGGCCGACGCTCCCTGGAAAACGGTGGAGGAGTTCCTCGCGGACGCCAGGAAGAACCCCGAGCGCGTTGCAGTCTCCAACGCGGGCATCGGCACCGTGCCGCACATGGCGGCGGCGGCGCTGGGCGAGCAAGCCGGCGTGAAGTTCGTGCACGTTCCGTACCAGGGCTCGGCCCCGGCCATCATGGGCTTGCTGGCGGGCGACGTACAGGCGACCACGGTAGCCTACGCCGAGCTGCAACAGCACGTCGAAACCGGCAAGCTGCGTACCCTGGCCGTCATGGCCCCGAAACGTCTGGACAATCTGCCGGCCGTGCCCACCATGAAGGAAAAAGGCGCTGACCTTCAGTTCAGCGTCTGGCGCGGCATCGGGCTGCCCAAGGCCACGCCCGCGGATGCCGTGGAAAAATGGCGGGCGGCGGCCCGCCAGGTGGCGCAATCCCCTGACTTCCAGGCGCTGATGCGCAAGCAGAACCTGACGCCCTCCTACGCCGATCTGCCGCAGTTCGCGGCCGACGTGGCGCGCCAGGAAGAAGCGTTCAAGGCGCTGGTGCCCAAGCTGAATCTGAAGCCCTGAGCCATAAGTTCCGAGCACGGGCGCGGCGCCGAAACGCCGCCCCGGTCCAGCCTCTATTCGACCGTCGCGCCCGACTTCTTCACGACCTCCGCCCAGCGCGGGATCTCGGCCGCCATCAGGTCGCGCAGTTGTTCGGGCGTGCTGCCCACCAGCTCCATTCCCATCGTCTTGCCGAGCTTCTCCTGCACGTCGGGTTCTTTCAGGATCAGCGCGAGTTCCTGCGCCAGCTTGTCCAGGATGGGTTTGGGCGTGCCCTTGGGCGCGTACACGGCCTGCCAGGACGCCATCTGGAATCCCGGCACGCCGGCTTCCTGCATTGTCGGCACGTCAGGCGCCAGCGCGATGCGGTCCTTGGTGGTGACGGCCAGCAACTTGAGCTTGCCCGTCTGCAACAGCGGCAGCGCAGCCGTCATCTGGTCGAACATGAAGGTCACCGCGCCCGAGGACACGTCCACCATCGCGGGCGGCGTGCCCTTGTACGGCACGTGCGTGAGCGGCACGCCGATCATGCCTGAGAACAGTTCGCCCGCAAGATGGGTGGAGGTGCCCGCGCCGGAGGACGCGAACGTGCGCTTGCTCGGGTCGCGCTTCAGCAGCGCGATGAGCTCGGCCACCGAATTCACCCCCAGGTTCGGGTCCACCAGCAGCACGTTGGGCAGATAGGCGATCAGCGACACCGGCTCGAAGTCCTTGACCGGGTCGTACTTCAGGTTCTTGTACAGGCTGGCGTTGATGGCGTGCGTGCTGATGGTGCCGCCGAACAGCGTGTAGCCGTCGGGCGGCGCCTTGGCCACGTAGGTGGCGCCGATGCCGCCGGCCGCGCCCGGCTTGTTTTCCACGATGACGTTCTGGTGCAGGCGGTCGGCCAGTTTCTGGGCCAGCACCCGGCCCACCACGTCGGTCGACCCGCCGACGGTGAACGGCACCACGTAGGAAATAGGCTTTTGCGCCGGCCAATCGGCCGCATGCGCGGGCAATGCCAGCGTGCCCAGCATGGCCGCGCCCAGCAGCGCGGCCAGCGCGCCGCGTCGTTGCTTGTTCATGGTTGTCTCCTGCCTTTCGTTATCGGTATGGGGTGCCGGCCGTGCCGGCGGCAAGGCTCAACGGCCCTGTTGCTTGCGCCATGCGGCGAATTTGTCCTTGGTGCCCGGATCGGTGGGCGGATACAAGCCGAGGATGGACGCGCCCTGCTGCACCTGGCTGGTCACGAAATCCTCGAAGGCCGTCATTTCCACGGCCTCGACGGCGATCTCGTCCGCCAGGTGGGCGGGTATCACCACGACGCCCTCGCGATCGCCCACGACGATGTCGCCGGGCCATACGGCCACGTCGCCGCAGCCGATGGGCGCATTGATGTCCAGGGCCTGGTGCAGCGTAAGGTTGGTAGGCGCCGAGGGGCGCTGGTGATACGCGGCAAAGCCCAGCTCGGCGATTTCGGGCGAATCGCGGAACCCCCCGTCCGTCACCACGCCAGCCACGCCGCGTTTCATCAGACGCGTGACCAGGATGGAGCCGGCCGACGCCGCCCGCGCATCCTTGCGGCTGTCCATGACCAGCACCGCACCCTCCGGGCAGGTCTCGACCGCGACGCGCTGCGGATGCGAGCGGTCTTCGAATACCTTGATGGTGTTCAGGTCCTCGCGCGCGGGGATGTACCTCAGGGTGAACGCCGGACCGACCATATTGGGCAGCGAGGCGTTCAGCGGACGCACGTCCTGGATGAACTGGTTGCGCAGGCCGCGCTTGAACAAGGCGGTGCACAGGGTGGCGGTGCTGACGCCGGCCAGCCTGGCGCGGGTTTCGGGATGCAGTTGGGACACGGTGGCTCCGGATGTCGGGATGAGGAAAAGCGTCAGAAAATCTCGGGTTCGGGCACGGGCGCGCCGAATCCGGTTTCCAGGAAGTCGAAATCGCAGCCGTCGTTGGCCTGCAGGATGTGGCGCGAGTACATCCAGCCATAGCCGCGCTCGTAGCGCCTGGGCGGCGGCGTCCAGGCGGCGCGGCGCGCCGCCAGCTCTTCATCGCTGACGTTCAGGTGGATGCTGCGGGCCGGCACGTCCACGGTGATCAGGTCGCCCGTCCTCACCAGGGCCAGCGGGCCGCCCACATAGCTTTCGGGAGCGACGTGCAGGATGCAGGCGCCATAGCTGGTGCCGCTCATGCGGGCGTCGGACAGGCGCAGCATGTCGCGCACGCCCTGCTTCACGAGCTTGGTGGGGATGGGCAGCATGCCCCATTCGGGCATGCCCGGGCCGCCCTGCGGCCCGGCATTGCGCAGGATCATGATGTGGTCGGGCGTGACGTCCAGGTTCTCGTCGTCCACCGCGGCCTTCATGCTGGGATAGTCGTCGAACACCAGCGCGGGCCCGGTATGCCGCAGGTACTGCGGCGCGCAGGCGCTGGGCTTGATCACACAGCCGTCGGGGGCGATATTGCCGCGCAGCACGGCAAGCGCCCCTTCGTCGTAGATGGCGGTCTCCAGGGAGCGGATTACGTCGTCGTTGTAGACCTCCGCCCCGGCGATGTTCTCTCCCAGCGTCTTGCCGGTAACCGTCATGGCGGAAGCATCCAGATGGCCGGGCAGCCGCGACATCAGCGCCGGCAACCCGCCGGCATAGTAGAAGTCTTCCATCAGGTAGGTGTCGCCGCTGGGCCGGATGTTGGCGATCACGGGCACCTTGCGGCTGGCGGCGTCGAAGTCGTCCAGGCCGACGGCGCAGCCCGCTCGGCGCGACATGGCAACCAGGTGCACGATGGCGTTGGTGGAGCATCCCATCGCCATGGCGACATTGATGGCGTTCTTGAACGAGGCGAGGCTGAGGATGCGCTGTGGCGTCAGGTCTTCCCAGACCATCTCCACCACCCGCCGCCCGCATTCGGCGGACATTCGCATGTGATTGACGTCCGCCGCGGGGATGGATGAGGCTCCCGGCAGCGTCATGCCTATGGTCTCCGCGATGGCGGTCATGGTGCTGGCCGTGCCCATGGTCATGCAGGTGCCGTAGCTGCGGGCGATGCCGCCTTCCACCTCGGTCCATTGTTCCTGGGTGATCTTGCCGGCGCGCCGTTCGTCCCAGAGTTTCCAGGCATCCGAGCCGGAACCCAGGATCTTGCCCTTCCAGTTGCCGCGCAGCATGGGGCCGGCAGGCACGTAGATACAGGGCAGCCCGGCGCTGATGGCTCCCATGATCAGCCCCGGAGTGGTCTTGTCGCAACCGCCCATGAGGACGGCGCCGTCCACCGGATGGCTGCGCAGCAATTCCTCCGTCTCCATGGCGAGGAAGTTGCGATACAGCATCGTGGTCGGCTTGACGAAGGACTCCGACACCGAAATGGCGGGCAGTTCCACCGGAAAGCCTCCGGCCTGGAACACGCCGCGCTTCACATCCTCGACCCGCTGCTTGAAATGGCTGTGGCAAGGATTCAGGTCCGACCAGGTATTGACGATGGCGATGATGGGGCGGCCCGCCCAGTCATCCGGGCCGTAGCCCATCTGCATCATGCGGGAACGGTGGCCGAATGAGCGCAGGTCATCCTTGGCCATCCAGGCGGCGCTGCGCAGGCTTTCGTAGGAACGTTTCATGGGGTGCGGCGTTTGAACAGGATTCGATGCCGCCATTTAAACACTAATGTATTAGTGCGTCAGCTAGGTGAAAACCCGCTACACTCGGGCATCTCCATTTCCGTGGCCCTGCCCTTCGCGCTACCCGATGCCTAGCCCCAAGCTCCGACTGGACCGCTCGCGCCACGCGGCGCCGCAGGTCTTCGAACACCTGCGCGAACAGATCGTATCCCTGGAACTCGCCCCCGGGGCGCCACTGTCGCGCGTGACGCTGGCGGACACCTATGGCCTTAGCCAGACTCCGATCCGCGACGCCCTGATGCGGCTGGCCGAGGAAGCGCTGGTCGAGATCTATCCCCAGCACACGACCGTGGTCAGCCGGATCGATATCGCCGCCGCCCGGGAGGCGCATTTCCTGAGAAGGTCCCTCGAACTCGAGATCGTGCAGACGCTGGCGCAGCGGCCCGATCCGGCGCTGTTCCAACGCTTGCAGGCCAGCATAGAACTGCAGCGCGCCAGCCACGCCAGCGGCCAATACCAGCAATTCATCGACGCCGACCAGGCGTTCCACCGCGACATGCACGAAGCCGCCGGCGTGGGCAGGCTGTGGGAACTGGAACAGCGCTACAGCGGCCACCTCGACCGCCTGCGGCGCCTGCACCTGCCGGAGGCCGGCAAGGCCGAGCGCATCCTGGACGATCACCAGCGCCTGCTGGACGCCATCGTCGCCCAGGACCCGCAACGCGCCCAGCAAGTGCTGCGCGAGCACCTGTCGGGCACACTCAGCCAAGTGGCCGAGATCTGTAAGCGCTATCCGGAATACGTATTGACAGCCTAGGGCCGAAAGGACGCGCCCAAGCGCCCTCCCCGCCGGTATGATCAAGGGCATCCCATGGCTTCCTGGGAGCGCGCCGGGCAATGGCCCGATGCTTACCGAACGGAACATCCCCATGACCGCAAGGCACGCAAGATCCCGATTCGCACTGGCCGCGCTGGCCGCCGCGTGCGCCTGCGCCGCGCCGGCAGCCCAGCCCGGCGCTTGCGTAACCATCACGGTGCGCGAAGGAGACCCCGTGCCGGCCGACGCCTGCGCGGTGAACGTGGTGCCTCGGGACCCGGGGCCGGCCGGCATGCTGTTCGGCGGCCCGGAGTGGGTGCCGCTGGACCCGCAGGCCATGCCGGGCGTGTTCTATGACAGCGCTTCGATCAAGCCCGTATCCGAACGTCCGGCCGTGATGGCCGTGACGGTCGCCTGGTTCTATGCCCAGACGCGCATCTCCGAAACCAACGGGCAGTCGTATCGCTCGGTGACCCAGCCGGTCAGCCTGAACTGCGAAGCCGACACCTATACCGTGGACCAGACGCTGCATTACGCTGGCGAGAACGCTACCGGCAAGCTAGTGGAGTCCCTCCCCACGGCGGGCATCCGCGACGCGCCCATCGCTCACGACCCCGTGCAGCGCAGGCTGCGCGAGCTGATCTGCCCAGGCGGCAACAGAAGCCGGCTCAAATAGGCCGCGCGCAGCACGGGCCGCGATCGCGCGGCCCGCTGCCGTCACGCCTGGGCCAACGCCTGGTCCAGGTCGGCCAGCAGGTCATCGATGTGCTCGATGCCGATGGACAGGCGCACCGTTTCCTCCCGCACGCCCGCCTTCTGCAGTTCTTCCGGATTGAGCTGGCGGTGGGTGGTGGATGCGGGGTGCGTGGCCAGCGACTTGGCATCGCCGATATTGACCAGGCGCGTGAAAAGCTGCAGCGCGTCCTGGAAGCGCGCGCCGGCCTCGCGGCCACCCTTGACGCCGAACGTGAACAGGCCGGGCGCCTTGCCGCCCAGGTACTTCTGCGCCAGCGCATGGTCCGGATGGTCGGGCAGGCCCGCGTAGTTGACCCATTCGACCTTCGGATGCTCGCGCAGGTAGTTGGCCACCTTCACGGCGTTTTCCACGATGCGGTCCACGCGCAGCGCCAGCGTCTCGATGCCTTGCAGGATCTGGAAGGCATTGAAGGGCGAGATGGCCGCGCCGGTATTGCGCAGCGGCACCACGCGGGCCCGGCCGATATAGGCGGCCGCGCCGAAGGCCTCGGTGTAGACCACGCCGTGGTAGCTGATGTCGGGCTCGTTCAGGCGCTTGAAGCGGGCCTTGTGCTCGGCCCAGGGAAACTTGCCCGAATCGATGATGGCGCCGCCCAGGCTGGTGCCGTGGCCGCCCAGGTATTTGGTGAGCGATTGCACCACGATGTCGGCGCCGTGCTCGATGGGGCGCAGCAGGTACGGCGACGGCACGGTGTTGTCCACGATCAGCGGCAGGCCATGGCGATGCGCCAGGTCGGCCAGGGCCGCGATGTCGGTGATGTTGCCCAGCGGATTGCCGACGGATTCCGCGAAGATGGCCTTGGTGCGCTCGTCGATCTGCGCCTCGAACGAGGCCAGGTCGGCGGGGTTGGCGAAGCGGGTGGAGATGCCGTATTGCGGCAGCGTGTGCGCGAACAGGTTGTACGTGCCGCCGTACAGCGTGCTGGAGGAAACGATGTTGTCGCCGGCTTCGGCGATCGTCATGATCGCGTAGGTCACCGCCGATTGGCCGGAGGCCAGCGCCAGCGCGGCGACGCCGCCCTCCAGCGCCGCGACGCGCTGCTCCAGCACGTCCGTCGTCGGATTCATGATGCGGGTGTAGATATTGCCCGGAACCTTGAGATCGAACAGGTCGGCGCCATGCTGCGTGTCGTCGAACGCGTAGGCCACCGTCTGGTAGATGGGCACGGCCACGGCTCGCGTGGTCGGATCGGGACGATAGCCGCCATGCACGGCAATGGTTTCAAGCCGCCAGGGCTTTTTCGGGTCGCTCATGTGTCTCTCCAGGGAAATGCGTTATGAATGGTTCTTGGACGGCGAACGCGCTCGCAGCGCGCAGGATACAGCCGATGCCGCGCCGTTGCCATGAGCACCGGCGGACAGACGCACGTAACCATACCCCACAATCCCGGCCGCCCAGGGCTGCGTGCATAAGGCCGCATAGCCTCCAGCCTGCCCGGGGACGTCCTCATCTTGCCTGGGGACTGCCAGGCGCGCGCATTCATCCCGCCCGCGATTCCAGCTGCGTGCGGTTCAGGAAGCGTTCGAAGGCGGCTAGGTACGCAAGCTCCACGGCGCTCAGCTTGCGCTGCTTGTGCCATGCCAGGAACACATCGATTTCGGCCACCGATTCCGCGGGGGGCAGGCGCCGCAGCTCGCCGCTCATCACGTCCTGGCGGATCAGGTGTTCGGGCAAGAAGCTCAGCCCGATGCCGGCCACCACCATGCGCCGGATTTCCTCGATATTGGGCGACGTGCCCACGATGCGGCCGGTAAAGCCCTGCTGATCGCGAAAGATGGTCAGCGGCGACAGGGTGTCGCCGATCTGGTCGCTGGCGAAACAGACGAAATTCTGGTCCATCAGGTCTTCCAGGCAGACCCGCTGCCTGGAAAACAGCGGATGATGCCGTCCGCAGACGACCGCGTAGCGGTGGCGCAGGAACAGCCGGCGCTCCAGCGCCTCGACGGGCTTGCGGCACAGGCATATGCCCAGCGCCGGCACGCGTTTGGCCAGCGCGTCCAGGATGGCGGCGCTGGGCAGCACGTCGACATGGAATTCGATCCTGGGATAGCGCCGGTGGAACTGCGCCAGGAAATCGTCGTATGCCGGACTTTGCACCTTGCTCATCACCAGCAAGCGCAAGGCGCCAGCGATTTCGGCCCGGTCCTGCGTGGCGGCGTTCTCGATGCGCGCCATCGTGCCGTACATATCGCGGGCGATGGCGTAGATCTCGTCGCCCAGCCCCGTCAGGCGGAATTCGCCATTGCGCCGGTGCAGCAGCATGCCGCCCACCGCATCCTCCAGCCGCTTCAGCGCCTGGCTGACTGCGGGCTGGCTGAGGTGCAGCGCCTGCGCCGCCCTTCCAACCCCGCGCTCCTGCACCACGAACATGAACGTGCGCAACAGGTTCCAGTCCATGCGCTCGGGAGCCAATGACAGAGGTGACGGTTTGCGGGCGGCGGGCAGTGGCATGGCATGGCGGCGGAGTCGAAGGGAGCGGCGGGTCGGACCCCGCGCCGGCCGCGCCGCCGCCGCGCGCTCAGGCGCCGGCCAGCCCCGCGAAAAAGCGCGATGCGTTGGATTCCAGACCCTCGATATAGTAGCCGCCTTCCTGCACGATCAAGGTCGGCAAGCGCATGCCGCCCACTTCGCGGCCCAGGCGCTCGAAGCCATCCTCGGTGACGCCGACCATGGCCTGCGGATCCTTTTCGAAGATATCGAAGCCCAGGGACAGGACCAGCGCGTCGGGCTGGAACAGCTCGATCGCGCGGCGCGCCTGAGCCAGGCGGTCGAAGAACACGGCTTCCGGCGAACCGTGCGGCATGGGCAGGTTGATGTTGTACCCATAGCCCTCGCCCGCGCCGCGCTCGTCTTCGAAACCCGCCACCACCGGGTAGAAATTTTCCGGATCCCCGTGGATCGACACATACAGCACGTCGTTGCGCTCGTAGAAGATTTCCTGGATGCCCTGCCCATGGTGCATGTCCGTATCCAGGATGGCCACGCGCGCGAACCGGGACCGCAGGCGTTGCGCGGCGATCGCCGCGTTGTTCAGATAGCAGAAGCCTCCCGCGGCGTCGCGCCGGGCGTGATGGCCCGGCGGGCGGCAGATCGCATAGGCCTGGCGTTCGCCGGCCAACAGGCATTCCGCGCCCGCCACGGCGCACTGCGCAGACCAATAGGCGGAATGCCAGGTCTGCGGCCCCACCGGGCAGCTGCCGTCGGCCAGATAGCGTCCCGCCTTGGCCAGCACGCCGCGCAAGGCGTTGGGTTCCCTGACGAAGACGTTTGACACGACCTCGCCGCCCCAATCGCCGGGCAGCTTCATCCAGTCGTCGTGGGCGCCTTGCAGGAAACGCAGATAGTCCAGCGTGTGCACGGCCGACAGCGCCGCCGCGCCATGATCGGCCGGCGCCTGGACATCGAAGCCCAGCTTGCGGGCGGCGCGCACCAGGCCGTCCAGGCGCGCCGGCACTTCCTGCGGCGTGCGCATCTTGCCGCGGGAAAAATAGGTCTGCGGATGATGGAGCTTCTGGTCGTCGTGGAAAAATGCCTTCATGCTTGGTGATCCTTCAATTGAAAATGCTCGGTGCGCTGGCCGGCATTGCCCAACAGCAGCACGGAAACCAGGGAAAGCAGCGATATCGCCGAAAACAGCACGGCCAGCGGCCACCACTGGCCTTTGAAGTTCTCGGCCAGCACCGTGCCGAGCAAAGGCGTCAGCCCGCCGAAAATGGCGCCCGACAGCTGGTAGGCCAGGGAGATGCCCGTGTAGCGGATGCCCGTCGGAAAGCTGTCGCTGACATAGCCCGCGATCACGGCGTAGTAGGCGCCCATGAACAGCACCGCCACGCCCACCCCCAGCGTGATGCTGGTGAGCGAGCCCAGGTCCACCAGGTTGAACATGACGTAGGGCGTGAAGATCGACGCCAGCGCCGTCGCCCCAAGAAAGCGCAGATTGCCTACGCGGCTTGCGATGTAGGCGGCGAGCGGCGTAATGAAGAACTGCATGATGGACACGACCAGCAGGCAGTCCAGGATCACCGCGCGGCTCAAGCCCGCGTACTGCGTGGTGTAGGCGATCATGAAGGTATTGGTGAAGTAAAAGCCGGCGATGCCCAGCACATTGGCGCCGACCGCCAGCGCCAGCAGCCGCGGCGCGCCGCGCAGCACCTGCGCGAGCGGCGCCTGCGCGGGCCGGGCGCGCTGGGCCTGCGCCTGCTTTTCCGCCAGGAAGTCGGGCGATTCGTTCACGCTCAGGCGGATCGCGAAGCCCACGACCAGCAGTACGGCCGAGAACAGGAAGGGAACGCGCCACCCCCAGCCCAGGAAGGCCTCGTCGTCCAGGGACGTCACCAGTTTGAACATCAGCATCGACAGGATCAGGCCGGCGGGACTGCCGAGCTGCGCGAACGACGCGAAGAAGGTGCGCTTGGCCCGGTCCGGCGAATGCTCGCCGGCCATCAGGACCGCTCCGCCCCACTCGCCGCCGACCGCGATCCCCTGCACGATGCGCAGCAGGATCAGCAGCACCGGCGCCCAAACGCCGATGGACGCGTAGGTGGGCAGCAGGCCGATCAGCACCGTCACCGTGCCCATCATCACCAGCGTGATCACCAGCGATTTCTTGCGCCCGATCTTGTCGCCGATGTGGCCGAAGATCACGCCGCCCAGCGGGCGGGCGAAGAAGCCGACGGCGAAGGTGCCAAGCGCGGCCAGGGTCCCGTAGAAACCCGTCGCCGATGGAAAGAACAGCTTGCCGAACACCAGCGCGGCGGCGGTGGCGTAGATGTAAAAGTCGTACCACTCGATCATGGTGCCGACGAACGCGGCGGTCGACGCGCGCACCGGCTGGTGCCCTGTCGCGGTATTTCCCCTCATGTTTATCTCTCTTAAGGCAGGTTGAGGTCTATCAGCCAGCTTTTATAGCCTTCGCCCAACCATAAGAAAAATTCTTATTTCTTATCTGCGGAATTACTTTGACTAATGAGTGGAAACCCGTATCTCGGCGTATTCAAACGCTCGCGGCGCCGCTGCGCTGCAGCCACGCCGGCCGCGGCGCGGCATCCAGCCAATTCTTCACGATCAAGCCCAGCTCCGTGTCCCCCGAGATCCGCAGGCGGCGCTGGAAGAACAAGGTGTCCGCATCGGTCTCGGCGCGCATCAGGCTCAACAGGTCAGCCAGCTTTGCGCCCAGTTCCAGGTCTGACGGCGCGCCGTTCCACACGGGCCGGAAGGCGCCGTCACGCACGGCGAAGCAACTGCGCAGCCCTAGGTCTTCGACGGTGATGGCGAAACTGCGGCCGTCCAGCTCCTGCGGCGGCAACAGCCATTTGAAGCGGCGCGCCAGTTCCAGCGCGGCCACGCAGTGCATCGACACCAGCGGCGACGGAATGCGCCGGCCGACCTTGGCGAACAGCGCCGGCACCTGCAAGGCGCCGCTCATGCCATCACCTCCAGCATCTCGATGCCGGACTTGCCGTAGTAGTAGCCATTGCAGCGGCCGATGCCCGCGGGCGGCTCGACGGCCGCTGCCGGAAGGTTCCGTCGGACCGCATCCAGCGCGGCGACCGCCTCCAGCGTGCCCGACGATTGCGGGCTGACGCGCAGCACCTCCACGCCCAGCGACGCCAGTTCGGGCGCCCGGGACAGCAAGTCCAGACAGGCGGCCGACTGCACCTGGATGCCGTTGATCGCCAGGAAATCCCGCGATTCGCGAGTGCGCATGTCCAATCCGTCCGGATGTTCGATACAGCGGAATCCGCACTCGTCCTTCTTCAGGCGAAAGTGCCGCGCGGTGAAGCAGCGCGCGGAAAACGCCAGCGCCATGCGGCCCCACACCATGACCTCCGCCTCCAGGCCCGCCGGGCGTTCCTGCAGCAGGCGCGCCAGCGTCTTGCCGTCCATTTCCAGCGGAACCACGAAGCGGGCCGCGCCGCGCCGGGCCAGCCATTCCAGGGTGCCGCCGTGGTAGGCGTTCATGTGCGGGCCGGCTACGAAGGGACGCCCGGCCAGATGCCGCATGGCGCCCACTTCCCCGGCCTCGACCATGAAATCCTGCTGTTCGCACAGCTTCTTCAAGGCGCTGGCCTCGGCGCCGGTCTCGATCAGCGTGCGGCCGGACAACACCACCGTCTTGCCGGCGGCGCGCAGGTCGCGCGCAAGCGCCAGCCAATCCTCGGCGCGCAATTCGTGTCGGCGGCTGCAGACGGTCTCGCCCACGTACAGGATGTCGGCGGGGCTGTCGGCCAGCTCCGCATAGAAATCCAGGGTATCGCGGCGCGGCCAGTAGTACAGCAAAGGGCCGACAGAAATCCGGTATGCGTTGGGCTTCATTTCCATGGACGTTCGAATGCGCCTTGCGTGACTTGGGAACCCTCGGAGTGGCGCGCCAGCATGGCGTTCCATTCGGGGCGGGGAGAAAAGCGGGAGGCGTCCGCATGCGCGCTGTCCAAGGCCGCGCGCAGGGTCGACACCACCTGGGTGACATAGGCGGGGCTGCGCTGCCGTCCCTCGATCTTGATGGCGGACACGCCCATCTCCGCAAGGCGCGGCAACAGGCCGATCGCGTTCAGGCTGGTCGGTTCCTCCAGCGCGTGGTCGGCTTGCCCGTCCACGTCGAAGCGACCCTTGCACAAAGTGGGATAGGCGGCAGCTTCGCCCGGTTCGTAGCGGTCGATCAGGATGCCGTTCAGGCGCGCGTCCATGCGGCCGTTCTCTTCCGACCAGCGCACGGCGTGAGCGGGAGAACAGACACCCTTGTTGTTGGGCGAATCTCCGGTGGCGTAGGACGATAGCAGGCAGCGCCCCTCGGCCATGACGCACAGGCTGCCGAAGCCGAATACCTCGACTTCGACACTGACGTTGGCGCAGATGCGCGCGATCTCGGCCAGGGTCAGTACTCGCGGCAGCACCACCCGACGGATGCCGAACTGCTCCTTCATCAGCTCGATGGCGTCGGCGTGGGTGGCCGAGCCCTGCACCGACAGATGCAGGCGCAGGTCGGGATAGCGGTCGCTGGCGTAGGCCATCAGGCCAGGATCCGCCATGATGACCGCGTCGGCTCCCAGGCCCTGGGCGGCGTCCACCGCGGCGCGCCACTCCTGCGCCCTGCCCGCCTGCACGAAGGTGTTGATGGCGAACAGCACCTGGCGCTTGCGGCTGTGCGCCAGCTCCACGCCGGCGCGGATATCGGCTTCGGTGAAATTGAGCCCGGCGAAATTGCGGGCATTGGTGGCGTTCTTGAGGCCGAGGTAGACCGTGTCGGCGCCCGCCTCCACCGCCGCCTTCAGCGCAGCCAGGCTGCCGGCGGGAGCCACGAGTTCCATGGGAGAGGTTCGAGTTTGCATGACGGCCAGTCTAGGGGCCGGGGGATGCGATGGCCTTGTCGAAGATCAACATCGCCGCAGTGTCCGACACCCGCTGTGTCTGACACCCGTACGAGATGACCGGGGAGGGGCGGACCCGCAGTGTCTGACACCCGGGGAACGTCTGCTTCAGCACGGCAGGGCGTCTCGTACGGGTGTCAGACACAATCGAGGCCGTAGGCCTGCTTCAGCACGGCAGGGCGTCTCGTACGGGTGTCAGACACGATCGAGGCCGTAGGCCTGCTTCAGCACGGCGGAGCGTCTCGTACGGGTGTCAGACACCATCTAGGCCGGATGTGTCAGACACGCCCTCCCGTCACTCTTCCGTGTATATCCCGTGCTCCACCGCATACACCGCGACCTGCACGCGGCTGGTCAGGTTGAGCTTCTTCAGCACGTTCTGCACGTGGATCTTGACCGTGCTTTCGCTCACGTCGAGTTCGCGGGCGATGACCTTGTTGCTGGCGCCGCGCGCCAGCCATTGCACGATCTGCCTCTCGCGGGCGGTCAGGCGGTTGCGGTCGCCCGCCCCCTGCGCCTGCGCGGCCAGCCCGGACTGGCTGGCCTGGCCGCGGAACTGCTCCACAAGCTTGGCGGTCATGCTGTCCGCGATCACCGGCTCTCCGCCGGCCGCGCGGCGGATGGCGGCAGTGAGCGCCTCCGCGTCGATGTTCTTGACCAGATAGCCCCTCGCGCCGTCGCGCAGCGCCTGGCCGAGTTCGTCGGCCTCCTCGGATACCGTCAGGATGATGACGGCGCAGGAAGGCAGGTCCTGCGTCAGCAGCTGCAGCGTTTCAAGCCCGGACAGCCCGGGCAGGTTCAGATCCAGCAGGACCACGTCGGGCTTGAGCTCTTTCGCGCGTTTCAAGCCCTCGACGCCGTCTCCGGCTTCCGCAACGACCTCGAAATCGGGCTGGCGTTGCAGCAGGAGCCGCACGCCGGAGCGGAACAGGGTGTGGTCGTCGACGAGAAGAATACGGATGGGCATGATGTGGAAGTAGTCAGGCGGCCTGGCGTTCGCTGCCGGGCAGGGCCAGCGAGACGCGCGTGCCGGCGCCAGGCTGCGATTCGAGTTTTATCATGGCGCGCATGCGCGCGGCCCGCTCGCGCATGATGTGCAGCCCCACGTGGGATTCGCCGCGCTCGGCCACCTCCGCGGGGTCGTATCCCTGGCCGTTGTCGGCGATCGACAGGCTGAAGTCCCGGCCATTGTCGACCGTGACCTCGACCCGATCCGCCTCGGAGTGCTTGCGCACGTTGGACAGGGCCTCCTGCAGGATGAACAGCACTTGCAGCTGCTGCTCGGGAGGCAGCGGCGCCCCCTGCCCCGGGCCGAAACGCAGCTCGGTTTCGATGCCGGTCTGGCGGCGGAAACGGTCCACGGTGTCCTCGATGGCGGCCTGCAGATCTCCTTGCGACAGCTTGGTGCGGAAATTGGTCAGCAGCTCCCGGACATCCTGGTAGCTTTCATCGACGCCCGTGCGCAACAGGGGCAGGATTTCCTCGATTTCCTCGGTGTCGCCGCGCTTGACCGCGGCGTCCAGCATCTGCAATTGCAGGTTGAGGAAATTGAGGGCCTGGGCCAGGCTGTCGTGCAGCCCCTGGGCCACCAGCCCGCGCTCCTGCACCACGGCCAGCTGGCGCGCCTGGGCGCCCAGGCGCCGGTTGTCCAGCGCCACGCCCAGGTGCCGTCCCAGCGTTTCGAGCAGTTGGGACTCCGCCGGCGTCAGGCGCCGCTGGTGGCGGAAATGCAGCGAATACGAGCCCAGCACCTCGTCCCGCGTGACGATGCGGAACACCGCCACGCTGGCAAAGCCTTCGCGCTGGCAGTTCAGGTCCTTGGCGGGCGGCGACCGGCGGAAATCCTGGATGACGATGACGCTGTCCTGCCGCGTGGCGGCGCCGCAATAGCAATCCTCCACCTTCATGCAGTGCTCGGACTCCACCAGCTCGTCGGACAGGCCCACCGACACCATCAGGTTCAGTTTTTCGTTGTTCGGGTCCAGCGCCCGGATGCTGCCGCCCTCGGCGTCGAATTGCAGCATCACGCGCCGCAGGAAACCATCGCACAGGGCTTCGATTTCGTTGGGCAGGTTGAGAAAGGCCGCCATGTCGTAGAGCGCGCCGATATCGCGGTTCTGCGCGGCGAGCTGCGCGGTCTTTTCCTCCACCCGCTGCTCCAGGCTGGCGTACAGGTCCTGCAGCTCGTCCGCCATGCGGTTGTAGCCCCGCGCCAGCACGCCGAATTCGTCCTGGCTTTCCACCGGCAGGCGCGTGCTGAACTCGCGCGCCGCCATGCGCTGCAGGCCGTCGCGCAGGCGCAGCACCGGGGAAATGATCCATAGGTACAGCAGGTAGATCATCGCCAGCGTGCCCGCGCTGGCGATGGCCGCCAGCACGCCCTGGGACAGGCGCAGCGACGTGGTCTTGCCCGCGTTGTCCTGCTCGATCATGCGGACCAGCCTGTCGGCCCGGCTGACGAACTCCGGCAGCGTCTCCAGATAGGTTGCGGCGTCCGGTTGCGCAATGGCCTGGATGGCCGCCGGTTTCATCCGTTCGTTCCAGTATCCGGCGACGTCGCGCCACTGGACCTGTATGGCCTCATCATTGGGGATGAAGAGCGGCCGGGCGGGATTGCCGCGCGCCAGACGGGCGATCGTGTCGTCCATGACGTCGATCTGCTCGCGGGTGCGGAACTCGCGGCCGGCCTGCGGCCGCATGAGTTCCACCGCGACCCGGTTGGCGCGCATGCGCAGGCTGCCGGTGTCGTTGATGGCCGCGCCCGCGCCTTCCAGCTGCCAGGACAGCCACAAGGTCCAGCCGACCATGGCCAGCACCACCACCAGCGCGACCAGCGAGCTGGCGACGATGCGCGTGGACAGGCGGTGGCGCGGCGAAGGAAGGCCGTCGGGCTCGGCGGTGGGATCGGTGGACTTCATGGCGTTGGGGAATGGCGGCGCCCGCAGGGCGGATCGGGTACCAGTGTAGTCTTTCCCCTCACCCCTGCTCCGTCCCCCCGCGGCGTTCAGCCCAAGGCCAGGGTGCGGCAAATGAACTCCACGATCCTCGCTGGCTCGTTCAGGGGCAGGCAAGGCAGCCCGATATCGAGCGGCGCGTCGGTGGCCACCGCCAGCAGATTGCAGTCTTCCGCATGCAGGGGCGGCTTGCCCGCGGCGGGCCGGTATACCTCGATGCGCGGGATCGCCGCCTGCTTGAATCCTTCCACCAGCACCAGGTCGGCGGGCGACAGGCGGGCACGCTGCTCATCCAGCGAGGGCTCCGGCGCCTCCCGCAATTCGTGGACGATGGCGTAGCGGAACGGCGACGACACCATCACCTCCTGCGCGCCCGCCAGGCGGAAGCGCGCGCTGTCCTTGCCGGGCGGCTCCATCTGGAAATCGTGATGGCTGTGCTTGATGACGTTGACGCGCAGGCCGCGCTCGGCCAGCAGGGGCAGCATCGCCTCGATCAGGGTTGTCTTGCCGCTGCCGGAACGGCCGGCGATACCGAAGACTGGGGTCATGCAAGCTCCGTGAACAATGGGCATACGATGGGAAGGAACGCGTCCGCCCGCGCCGAGTATGCCAGCAAAGCGCCCGCGACCAGGTCGAAGTACCAGCCATGCAGGGTCAGGCGTCCCGTCCGGACCGCGCGCCTGACGAAAGGCAGGTCTTCCAGGTTGCGCAGCGAAATCAGGATGGACGCCTGCTCGCAGGCGCGGCGGCGCTCCGCCGTCGACGCGTCGGGCATCTGCTGCAGCACCCGCTGGCGGGCGGGCTCGGCGATATCCATCCAGCGCTCCAGGTAGTCGGTCTCGCCGCTGTTCGCGGAAAACCCCAGGCCGCGGTCCATCAGCTTGCGGATGCCGCCGCAATGCGCATGGCCCAGCACGATGATCCGGCTGACCTGCAATTGTTCCACCGCGAACTGTATCGCGGCCAGTACCCCCTGCAGGCCCCGGTCCGTGTTGGACGGCGGCACCAGGTTGGCCACATTGCGCACGGTGAAGATGTCGCCGGGGTCGCAGCCCAGCAGCATGGCCGGGTCCACGCGGGAATCGCAGCAACCGATCAACAGGGTGCTGGGGTGCTGGCCCTCGCGCAGGCTGCGGTAAAGGGACGGCGCATCCTCGTAGTATTGCTGCTGGAAGCGCTGGAAGCCGTCGACGAGGCGTTCGATGTCGCGCATGTCAGCCTCCCGTCTGCGCCATGAAGCGCACGATGCGTTCCGGGCGGGCGGCGAAGTCGTGGCGTTCCGGCTTGGCGGCGATGCCCGCCAGAATGGCGCGGGTCAGCACCGCATCGCTGGCGCCGCCGCGCAACAGCGCGCCCAGCGGCACCCGGTCTTCCTGCCCCAGGCACAGGTACAACGTGCCGTCCACGCCCAGCCTTACCCGGTTGCAGCTGGCGCAGAAATGACGGGACATGGGCGTGATCACGCCCAGCACCGGCGTTCCGCGGCCCGTCGTCCAGTAGCGGGCGGGCCCGGCGCCCGAACCCGCCACCGCGGGCACCAGGCCGGCCTGGGCCGCCAGGAGCGCGCCCACTTCGTTCAGATCGACATGGGAGAAATTCCTGCCGCAATCGCCCATCGGCATGGGCTCGATCAGGCGCAGCACGAAGCCCTGCGCCAGCGCGTAGTCCAGCAGCCTTCGCACCTCAGCCTGCGGCGTGGCCGCGTGGACGACGCTGTTGAGCTTGATGGGCGCGAAGCCCGCGCGCCTGGCCGCGGCCAGGCCGGCCAGCACCGATTCCAGACAATCGCGGCCGGTGATCTTGCCGAAGGCGGCCGCGTCGAGCGTATCCAGGCTGACGTTCAACCGGTCCACGCCCGCGGCGCGCAGGTCCTGCGCGTGGCGGGCCAGCTGCGTGCCGTTGGTGGAAACGGACAGATCTTTCAGCCCCGGCATGGCGGCGATGGCGCCCGCCAGCCCGGCGACGCCTCGGCGCAGCAGCGGCTCGCCTCCGGTAAGCCGGACCTTGCTGACGCCCAGCGCCACGAACAGGCCCACGAGCCGGGCCGTCTCCTCGTGGCTAAGCCAATTTGCGGGCGTCTCGAAGCCCCTGAAATCCTTGGGCAGGCAGTAGCTGCAACGCAGGTCGCAGCGGTCGGTGACGGAGACGCGCAGATAGTCGATGCGGCGCCCGTAGCCGTCTTTCAGTGGTCCAGCAGCCGGCGCTTCCATCATGCGGCGCTTCCGCTGAAGACGCGCTCGGGCTCGCCGTCCTCCAGGTCGATGCCCTGGATCCGCGCGCGGCCGACGAGCAGCTTGACGTATTGCCGCCAGGCGATATCGCGGCTCATGGCGGTCAGCGCGGAGGCGATCTGGCCGGCCACGTGCTCATAGGGCAGCAAGCGCCCTTCGATGCGGCGCGTCACCCGCACGATATGCAGGCCATGGCGGGTCTGCAGCAGTTGCGGCAGCAGCCCGCCGGCGGGCAGCGCGAACACGGCCTTTTCGAATTCCGGGACCGTGTCGCCCCGGCCCAGCTGGCCCAGGCTGCCGCCCACGGCGGCCGACGGGCAGTTGGACTGCTCGCGCGCCACCTCGACAAAGCGCGACGGGTCTTCCAGCAGCTCGGCCAGCACGACGTTGGCATGCGCCCGCAACATATCCAGGTTCACGCTGGGGGTGACCTGAAAGAGGATGTGGTCGGCCTCCACCAGCTCGCCCACCATGAAGCGCTCGGGGTGCATCTGGTAGAAACGGCGGCAGGCCGCCTCATCGGCTTCCGGGGCGGTCGCCTCGCGGGCCAGCAGGCCACCGATGGCGCCCTCCTCGTCCGTGGCGTCCATCCCCTGCCGGCTGGCTTCGTCCAGCAGCACGCGGCGCAGCACCAGGGCCGTGACTGCTGCGCGCATGGGATTGCCGGCCTGCTCATGCAGCGGCAGTTCGCGTTCCAGGTCCGCGTCGCTCAGTTCGACGCCATTGACGGTGACAGGCATGTTCGGCTCCTAGAGGCAGGGTTCAACGCGGACGGACCAATTGCCAGGCCCGGCCCAGGTAGCCGACCGAGGCGAATCCGCTCCAGACGTGGACCAGGCGGGTGAACGGGAAGATCACGAACAGCGTCAGGCCCATGAACAGGTGCGCCTTGAAGAGCGGCGGCACGTCTGCGACGTAGCTGGCGGCGTCGCCCTGGAACGTGACGATGTGCTGCGCCCAGGTCATCAGGCGCACCATCATTTCGCCATCCATGTGGCCGGCCGACAGCGCGATGGTGGACAGCCCCAGCAGCAGCGTCACCAGGATCCACAACAGCAGGAGCTTGTCGCCCGGCCGCGTGGTGGCGCGGATGCGCGGGTCGCTCAGGCGGCGGTGGATCAGGATCAGCAGGCCGATCAGGCACAGCCCGCCCATGACGCCGCCCGCCACCATGGCCACGGTCTGCTTCAGCGTATGCGACACGCCCAGCGTGTCCCAGACCACCACCGGCGTCAGCAGCCCGGCCAGGTGGCCGAAAAAGAGGCCCAGGATGCCCACGTGGAACAGGATGTTGCCCAGCCGCAGCTGGCCGCGGTGCAGCAGTTGCGAGCTGTCCGACTTCCAGGTGTATTGCTCGCGCTCGAAGCGCACCAGGCTGCCCAGCAGGAATATCGTCAGCGCGATATAGGGATAGATGCCGAAGAAGAACTGATTCAGGGAGTTCATGTTGCGTCGTCCTGAAGATTAATGGGCCGCGCGGGGATAAAAGCGCACGGTTTGCGCGCCGTCGCCCGCGAATGGCCGCAGCAGCGGTTCCACGCCGTCCGGACCGGCGCCGAACGTCTCCATCGCCTCGTCCATGTCGCGCACGGGCGCCTCGGTCTGTTCGCGCGGAACCACCCGGGACTGCGCGCGCAGCACCGCGAAAATGCAGGCATAGGGGCTATCGTTCCTGGCCAGGCGCGCGCCGATGGCCGCCAGCACGTGGATGGCGTCGTCCAGCAGCTCCTGGGCCTGGCCGGGTTCGATGACTCCCAGGAACTCCAGGAACAGCGGCACGTGGTCGGGCAGCTCCGACACGACCGGCTCGAAGCCGTGCTGGCGGTAGGTGTCCAGCAGATCCACCATGGCCTGGCCGCGGTCGCGGCTTTCGCCATGCACGTGCTCGAACAGGTGCAGCGAATGCGAGCGGTTGCGGTCGAACGTGGCCACGTAGTTTTCCTGCAGCGAGATCAGGTCGTGGGTGGCCAGGTATTCCATCATGGGCTGCAGGGCCTCCTCGGCATCCGGGTAGGCGCCCAGCGCGGTTTCCACCTCGCCCAGCGCGTCCAGGAGCTCGGCCTCGGGGTAGCACAGCAAGGCGGAAAGCAGGCGGTACGGATTCATGGTTTTCTCCTTTCCTAGACCGAAGCGGCCTTCTTGCGGGATTTCGGCATCTCGATGAAGATCTCGCTGCCCTTGGGCTTGCTTCCGAACAGGGTGCCTTCCGACACGCCGCCCGAGCAGCCGTTGCCGAAGGTGAAGCCGCAGCTGCCCTTCTCGTTGAAGCTGTCCTCGACCACTTCCTTGTGGCTGCTGGGAACCACGAAGCGGTCTTCGTAGTCGGCGATGGCCATGATCTTGTACATGTCCTGCACCGTGGCCTCCGACAGCCCGACCTGGTCCAGCAAGGCCGTGTCGCGCTCGCCGTGCACCGATTCCGAACGCTTGTAGGCGCGCATGGCCAGCATCCGCTCCAGCGCCTGCACCACCGGGGCCTCCTTGCCCGCCGTCAGCAGGTTTGCCAAGTAGCGCACGGGGATGCGCAGGCTGGAAACGTCCGGGATCATGGCGCTCTTGCCGACGGTGCGCTGCGGCATCTGGCCCGATTCGGCGGCCGACTGGATGGGCGACAGCGGAGGGATGTACCAGACCATCGGCAAGGTACGGTATTCGGGATGCAGCGGGAAGGCGACGCGCCATTGCACCGCCATCTTGTAGACGGGCGACTTGCGCGCGGCTTCGAGCCAGGATTCCGGGATGCCCTGCTCCCGGGCCGCCGCGATCACCTCGGGCGAATGCGGATCCAGGAAGAGGTCCAGCTGCGATTGGTACAGGTCCTGTTCATTGGCGGTGGACGCCGCGGCCTCGATCTGGTCGGCGTCATACAGCATCACCCCCAGATAGCGGATGCGGCCCACGCAGGTTTCCGAGCACACGGTCGGCTGGCCGGCCTCGATGCGCGGATAGCAGAAAGTGCACTTCTCGGCCTTGCCGCTGTTCCAGTTGTAATAGATCTTCTTGTACGGGCAGCCGGAGATGCACATGCGCCAGCCGCGGCACTTGTCCTGGTCGACCAGCACGATGCCGTCGTCCTCGCGCTTGTAGATGGAACCCGACGGGCAGCTGGCGACACAGGCCGGGTTCAGGCAGTGCTCGCACAGGCGCGGCAGGTACATCATGAAAGTGTTCTCGAAAGTCGAGTACATCTCCTTCTGCACGCCCTCGAACAGCGCGTCGCGGCTGCGCGCGCTGAATTCGCCGCCCAGGTCGTCTTCCCAGTTAGGGCCCCAGTGGATCTTGTCCATCTTCTTGCCCGTCAGCACGGACACGGGCCGCGCCGTCGGCGGGGTCTGCGACAGCGGCGCGTTCTTGAGGTGCTCGTAGTCGAAGGTGAACGGCTCGTAGTAGTCGTCGATCTGCGGCAGGTTCGGGTTGGCGAACAGGTTGGCCAGGATGCGCAGCTTGCCGCCCTGGCGCGGTTCCAGCTTGCCGGCGGCGGTGCGTTTCCAGCCGCCCTTCCACTTCTCCTGGTTTTCCCATTCCTTCGGATAGCCGATGCCGGGCTTGGTCTCGACGTTGTTGAACCAGGCGTACTCGACGCCGTCGCGGCTGGTCCAGACGTTCTTGCAGGTGACCGAGCAAGTGTGGCAGCCGATGCACTTGTCCAGGTTCAGCACCATGCCGATTTGGGCGCGTATCCTCATGATTGCTTCTCTTCTTGTTGCGTTGCTTCGACGAGCGGACCTTCGAGCCAGTCCACCTTCTTCATCTTGCGCAGCACCACGAACTCGTCGCGGTTGGCGCCCACCGTGCCGTAATAGTTGAAGCCGTAGGCCTGCTGGGCGTAGCCGCCGATCATGTGCGTGGGCTTGAGCACCGTGCGCGTGACCGAGTTATGGATACCGCCGCGCTTGCCGCTGGTTTCGGCGCCAGGCACGTTCACGATCTTTTCCTGCGCGTGGTACATCAGGCACATGCCCACCGGAACGCGCTGGCTGACCACCACGCGGGCGGTGAGCGTGCCGTTCACGTTGAACACCTCGACCCAGTCGTTGTCGACCAGCCCGGCCTGCTTGGCCTCGGCTTCAGAAATCCACACATGAGGACCGCCGCGGCTCAGTGTCAGCATGCGCAGGTTGTCCGAGTACGTGCTGTGGATGCCCCACTTCTGGTGCGGCGTCAGCCAGTTCAGGACCAGTTCCCTTTCGCCGTTCGGGTAGCGGCCCAGCATGGGCGCAACCGTCTTGGTGTCGATGGCCGGCTTGTACACGCAGAAGCCTTCGCCGAAGTCCAGCATCCAGCGGTGGTCCTGGTAGAACTGCTGGCGGCCGGTCAGCGTGCGCCATGGAATCAGCTCGTGCACGTTGGTGTAGCCGGCGTTGTAGCTGACCTCTTCGCTTTCCAGGCCTGACCAGGTCGGCGCGGAGATGATCTTGCGCGGCTGCGCCTGGATGTCGCGGAAGCGGATCTTGTCGTGCTCGCGGCCCACCGCCAGGTGGGTATGGTCCCGGCCCGTGATCTTGCCCAGCGCTTCCCAGGCTTTGACGGACACGTGGCCGTTGGTCTCCGGCGCGAAGGTCAGGATCATCTCGGCCGCGTCGATCGCGGTGTCCAGGCGCGGACGGCCCTGGCTCACGCCGGCGTCCGTCACGCTGTCGTTGATGCCGGCAAGTTCATGCACTTCATGCTCGGTGTTCCAGCTGATGCCCTTGCCGCCGTTGCCCAGCTTGTCCAGCAAGGGACCCACCGAGGTGAACTTGCGGTAGATATCGTTGTAGTCGCGCTCGACCACCGTCATGGATGGAGCGGTCTTGCCCGGAACCAGGTCGCATTCGCCCAGCTTCCAGTCGCGCGGCTCGAAGGCCTGCCCCAGTTCTCCCGGCGTGTCGTGCATCAGGGGAGTCAGCACCAGGTCGCGGCGCTTGCCCAGGTAGGGGCCGCCGATCTCGCTGAAGCGCTTGGCCAGCAGCTTGTAGATCTCCCAGTCGGTCTTGCTTTCCCACAGCGGCTGCACGGCCTCGCTCAGCGGGTGGATGAAGGGGTGCATGTCCGACGTGTTGAGGTCGTCCTTCTCGTACCAGGTCGCGGTGGGCAGCACGATGTCGCCGTAGAGGCAGGTCGTGCTCATGCGGAAGTCCAGCACCGTGAGCAGGTCCAGCTTGCCTTCGGCGGCGGCGTCCTCGTAAGTGACTTCCGCCGGCTTGATCGCGTGGGCCTCGTCGCCGAACACCGCGTTCTGCGTGCCCAGCAGGTACTTCAGGAAGTACTCGTGGCCCTTGCCGCTGGAACCCAGGATATTGGAGCGCCACACGAACATATTGCGCGGGAAGTTGGCCGGATCGTCCGGGTTCTCGCAAGCCATGCGCACCTCGCCCGACTTCAGCTTTTCGACGGCGTGCGCGATCGGGTCCTTGCCGGCGGCGTCCGCCTCGGCGACCAGGTCCAGCGGGTTGGCGCGCAATTGGGGCGCCGACGGCAGCCAGCCCATGCGCTCGGCGCGGGCGTTCAGGTCGATCATGCTGAGGTCGCCGTACTTGGCGCGGTCGGCGGTGGGGCCCAGCACTTCCTGCACATTCAGCTTTTCATGGCGCCACTGGCTGGTGTGCGCATAGAAGAAGGACGTGCCGTTCATCTGGCGCGGCGGGCGCACCCAGTCGGCCGCGAAGGCGAGCGGAGCCCAACCGAACTGCGGGCGCAGCTTTTCCTGGCCCACGTAGTGGGCCCAGCCGCCGCCGCTCTTGCCCACGCAGCCGCACATCATCAGCATGTTGATGATGCCGCGGTAGATCATGTCCATGTGGTACCAGTGGTTCAGGCCGGCGCCGACGATGACCATGGACTTGCCCTCGGTGTCGTGGGCGTTCTGCGCGAATTCGCGCGCCACCTGGATGACTTGCGCGCGCGGCACGCCAGTGTGCTTTTCCTGCCAGGCGGGCGTATAGGGAACGTCGTCGTCATAGGAACTGGCGACGTTGCCGCCGCCCAGGCCGCGGTCCAGGCCGTAGTTGGCCATCTGCAGGTCATACACCGTGGCTACCAGGGCCTCGGAGCCGTCGGCCAGGCGGATGCGGCGGGCCGGCACGTTGCGCACTTGCAGTTCGCCGTGCTCGCTGCCGAAGTACGGGAAGCCGACGCCCACCACGGAGTCGGATCTGCCCAGCAGGGTCAGCTCGGGCTCGATCTCGCGGCCACTGCCGCCGTCCTTCGATTCAAGATTCCAGCGGCCGACCTTTTCGCCGCCATTGACCGCCCCCTCGCCCCAGCGGAAGCCGATGCTGCCATTGGGCGCGACCAGGTCGCCGGTCTTGGCGTCCAGCACCAGCGTCTTCCAATCGGGATTGTTCTGCTCGCCCAGCGCGCCGTCCAGGTGCGATGCGCGCAGGAAATGATCGGGCGCGTAAAAGCCGTCGCGCTCTTTCAGCTGCACCAGCATCGGCATGTCGGTATAGCGGCGCACGTAGTCGCGGAAGTAGGCCGAAGCGCCCGACAGGTGGAATTCCTTCAGGATCACGTGGCCCATGGCCATCGCCAGCGCGGCATCGGTGCCCTGCTTGGGCGCCAGCCAGATGTCGCCGAACTTCACCATTTCGCCGAAGTCGCTGGACACGGCCACCGTCTTGGTGCCCTTGTAGCGGACTTCGGTATAGAAGTGCGCGTCCGGGGTGCGGGTCTGGGGCACGTTGGAGCCCCATACCATCAGGTACGTCGAGTTGTACCAGTCGGCCGATTCCGGCACGTCGGTCTGCTCGCCCCAGACTTGCGGGCTTGCGGGGGGCAAGTCGCAGTACCAGTCGTAGAAACTCAGGCAGGCGCCGCCCAGCAGGCTCAGGTAGCGCGCGCCGGCCGCATAGCTGACCATGGACATGGCCGGGATGGGCGAAAAGCCGATCAGGCGGTCCGGTCCGAATTTCTTGATCGTGAACGCATTGGCCGCGGCGATGATTTCGGTCGCCGTGTCCCAGTCGGCGCGCACGAAGCCGCCCAGGCCGCGCACCGATTTGTAGCGCTTGGCGCGCGCCGGATCCTGGCTGATCCATTCCCAGGCGGCGATCGGGTCCATCGTCTTGCGGGCCTCGCGCCACATCTCGATCAGGCGCCCGCGGATCATCGGGTACTTCACGCGCTGCGCCGAATATACATACCAGCTGTAAGAGGCGCCGCGCGGACAGCCGCGGGGCTCGTGGTTGGGCAGGTCCGGCCGCGTGCGCGGATAGTCGGTCTGCTGGGTTTCCCAGGTGATCAGGCCGTTCTTGACATACACCTTCCAGGAGCAGGAGCCCGTGCAGTTCACGCCGTGGGTCGAGCGCACCACCTTGTCGTGCTGCCAGCGCGCCCGGTAGGCGTTTTCCCACTTGCGGTCTTCGTTGACCGTCTCGCCGTGACCGTCCGCGAAGGTGGACTTCACCCGCGACATGAACTTCAAGCGGTCCAGAAAATGACTCATTCTCTATTCTCCAAGAGCGCCGGCCCCGCCGGCGCGTACTGCGATCGATGCTGTTGAAACCACTTTAGGCGCGGCCCACTTCTAGGACCATTCCCCGGTGGCATAGGCCGGGCGCGGCAGAATGACTAGTCACCCACGACATCCCGGTATTCCCCGTGTCTGACACCCGTGGGAGACCGTCTTCAGCCTGAGCGGGCGTTTCAGGGGTGTCAGACACCTAGCCCGTACCTGGTCTCAGCACGGCACCGGCGCGTTGCGGCGCCCGTAGTACCACCAGGTAATCACGAGGCAGGTGGCGTAGAAGCCGATGAAGCAGTACAGCGCGGCCTGCACGCTGCCCGTCATCTCCAACGAGGTGCCGAAGCTGCGCGGGATGAAGAAGCCGCCATACGCGCCGATCGCGCCCGAAAAACCCAGCACTGCCGCCGATTCCTTGGCGGCGTCAGCCAGCGCCTGCTTCTGCGCGGCCGCGTCCTTGCCCTTGGCCGCCTGCGTGCGTTCGCGCAGGAAGATCACGGGGATCATGCGGAACGTGGAGCCATTGCCCAGGCCGGTCAGCGCGAACAGCACGATGAACATGGCCAGGAATCCGTTGAAATCGCCCGCCCGTCCGGCGACGGGCAGGAAGGCCATCACGCCCAGCACGGCGGCGATCATGCCGGCGAAGGTGAACAGGGTGACCCGCGCGCCGCCCAGCTTGTCCGACACCCAGCCGCCCACGGGACGCGTCAGCGAGCCGACCAGCGGCCCCAGGAACGCATAGGTCATGGGATCGACCTGCGGGAACAGCGTCTTGGTCAGCATGGCGAAGCCCGCCGAGAAGCCGATGAAGGAGCCGAACGTCCCCACGTACAGCCAGCACATCAGCCAGTTGTGCTTGCGCTTGAAGATGACGGCCTGGTCCGCGAAGGACGCGCGCGCGTCGGCGATGTCGTTCATGCCGAACCAGGCGGCGATGGAGGCCACCGCGATCGGTATCACCCAGATGAAGCCGGCGTTCTGCAGCCACAGGTTCTGCTGCGCATCGTTCACGGTCGCGACCTGCGGCGCGCCGCCCGCCACGCCGAAGATGCCGACGGAAATCACGACGGGCACCACGAACTGGACCAGCGACACCCCCAGGTTGCCGATGCCGGCGTTCAGGCCCGTAGCCAGGCCCTTCTTCTCCTTCGGGAAGAAGAAGCTGATGTTGGCCATGCTGGAGCTGAAATTGCCGCCGCCCAGGCCGCAGAGCAGCGCCAGGATCAGCAGCGTCGGGAACGTCGTGGTGGGATCGCGCAGCGCGAAGCCCATGCCCAGCGCCGGGATCAACAGCGACGCCGTGGAGATGGCCGTCCACTTGCGCCCGCCGAAGACGGGCACCAGGAAGGAATAGAAGATGCGCAGCGTGGCGCCCGACAGCGCGGGCAGCGCCGTCAGCCAGAACATCTGGTTCTTGGACAGCATGAAGCCGGCGCGGTCCAGGTTGACCACCACGACGCTCCACAGCATCCAGATGCTGAACGCCAGCATCAGCGCCGGAATGGAGATCCAGAGATTGCGGTTGGCGACGCGCGCGCCGGTCTGCTTCCAGAAGCCGGGATTATCCGGTTCCCAGCGCGCAAGGACTTGAGTGGACATAGGATTCTCTCAGGATATAAGGGGAGATCAGGCGGCGTGCTGCCGGGCGAGGGCCGCGCTTTCCGGCCGGAAACTGAAGTGCATGAAAATCAGGGAGACGCAGACGGTGCCGTACAGCAGCATGAACGCGCTGGAGCGGATGCCCGTGATGTCCAGCAGCAGCCCGAACATGATCGGCAGCACGAATCCGCCCAGGCCGCCGGCCAGGCCGACGATGCCGGACACGGCTCCGATGTTTTCGCCGAACTCGTCCGAGATGAACTTGAAGACGGACGCCTTACCGATGGCCATCGCGATGCCCACGATGAACAGCAGGATGGTGAAGCTGACCGGCCCCAGGGCGATGTCGAAGCTGCGCGGGCCGCCGGCCGTCAACACGGTGAAATGCGTTTGCGGATAGCTGAGGATGAAGAACGCCACCCAGCACACCCACATGACCCACCAGGTCGTCTTGTAGGCGCCGTAGCGGTCCGAGATCCAACCGCCCAGAGCGCGCAGCACCCCGCCGGGCAGCGAGAAGCACGCCGCCAGCAGCGCGGCCAGCTTCATGTCGAAGCCGTATTCGCCGATGTAGTACTTGGTCATCCACAGCGCCAGCGCCACATAGCCGCCGAACACCACCGAGTAGTACTGGCAATAGCGCCAGACGCGCGGGTCCTTGAGCATGGCCAGCTGCGCCGACAGGCTGGCGCCGCTCTTCACGCGGTGCGAGGGATCCGACGCCGAGAACAGCCAGAACAGGATCGCCGTGACCAGCAGCGCGACGGCATAGACCTGCGGCACGATGACCCAGGCGCCGCCCGCGGCCGCGATCAGCGCCGGAGCGACGAACTTGGTGATGGCCGAGCCCGAATTGCCGGCGCCGAACACGCCCATGGCCAGACCCTGCTTATTGCGCGGGAACCAGCGCGCCACGTAGGGCGTGCCGACCGAGAAGGAGCCGCCCGTCAGCCCCACGAACAGCGCCAGCACCAGGAATTGCCAGTACTGCGTCGCATACGACATCAGCCAGATGGGCACGACGGCGAGCAGCATCAGGACGAAGAACACCGGACGGCCGCCGTAGCGGTCCGTCCAGATGCCCAGCGGCACCCGCACCAGTGAGCCGGTCAGCACCGGCATGGCGGCCAACAGGCCGAATTCGGTTTCGGACAGGCCCAGCTGCGTCTTGATGGGTATGCCCAGCACGGCGAATATCATCCACACCGCGAAGCAGATGGTGAAGGCGAAAGTGCTGGATATCAGGACCCGCATCGGCGCGCCGGCCGAGGAATGACTTGCTGCCATGGTTATTCTCGCTTTGCTCACGAAGACATCTCACATGGCGTTAGCCTAGGGACAGGGCGCCCCGGCGAACATTCGCCGGCCGACCAGAACCCCCATGCCGATGTGACTAGTCACCCCGGTCTTTGGCTCTGGCTTGCGCTGGATCAATCGCCGGCGCCCTCCGCCGCTGGCGACAAGCTGCTGGGCGTATTAATATGTATTTGAAATACACCTTTTAAACTCGCAGGCCCCCATGAGCACGCTGCTGACCATCGAAGAACCTGACGCGGCCGCGCGCCGCGCCCGCCCCCAATGGCGCGCCTTCACCGAAATGGGCTTCCGCCCGCTATACCTGGCCGGCTGCTTCTGGGCGCTGGCGTCCGTGCTGCTGTGGGTCCATGCTCCGTCCCTGCTGACGGGCGTGCTGGGCGGCATGCCCTGGCATGCGCACGAAATGCTGTGGGGCTTCGTGGCCACCATCGCGGTGGGGTTCCTGCTGACGGCCGGCGCCAACTGGACGGGCAGGAATCCGCTGCGCGGCAACGCCCTGGCCGCCCTGTGCGTGGTGTGGATCGTGGCGCGCGCGGGGTATCTCGTGCCCGGACGGCCGGCATTCCTGGCGGCCGCCGCGGCCGACCTGCTGTTCTTCCTGTGGGCCGCCGCCGCGCTGGGCCGCGCCGTCGCGGTCACGCGCAACCGGCGCAACTATGGCGTTCCGCTGCTGCTGCTGGCCCTGGGCCTCACCAACGCGCTCTATCTCTGGGCCACGGTCCAGGGCGACTATTTCGCGCTGATGCGCTACTTCAACGCGGGCCTGCTGAGCATGGCCGTGCTGACCCTGCTGATCGCCCGCCGCATCATCCCCTTCTTCGCGAAGCGCGCCGTGGCGGGCCTGGACATCCCGCCGCATACCCGCAGCGGCCACTGGCAATTGGGCACGGGCGTCGTCGCCATCGCCTGCCTGCTGGCCGGCCGGCCGCAAGTGGCCGCGGCGGCGCTGGCTGCGACCGGCGCGATCGCGCTGGCGCAATGGATTTCCTGGAAGCCCTGGGCCGTGCGCCGCGTGCCGCTGCTGTGGATCCTGTACGCGGGCTACGGCGGCCTGGGTATCGGCCTGCTCGTCGGGGCCGCGCAATTGAGCGGCTACGTGCTGCGGACCGCCTGGCCTGCGCACGTGATCGGCGTGGCCGGTTTCTCGGTGCTCATTATCGGCATGGTGACGCGCACGGCGCTGGGCCACCTGGGCCGGCCGCTGCAGACCGACCGCAGCATGGTCGCCAGCTACGTGCTGGTGATCGTGGCGGCGCTGCTGCGCCTGGCAGCCCTGCTGCCCACCACGGCCATGCTTGGATTGCTGCATGCGTCGGCCAGCGCCTGGGCGCTGGCGTTCGCCTTGTACCTGTGGCGCTTCTTCCCGTTGATGATCCGTCCGCGGGCGGACGCGGGCAAGGCGGCGGCGCCTGCGATGCGCGTGGTGCCGGCGGTCCGGCGTCCCGCTGCCTGAACCCTGGCCCCCGCCGCGCTCAGCCGCGCGCTTCGCGCCGGCGGGTCGCGGCCAGTTGCTGTTTCATGGCCTGGAGCCAGGCCTTGACCTGCTGCATGTCCACGAACTGCGACAGTTCGAACTCCAGTTCGCCGATGTAGTCGCGCACGTCGGCGATTTCGCCTTCCAGATCCTCCATCAAGTCGGAAGGATCGATGGATTGCTCCGGGTCGAACTGATAGCGCGACTTGAAGCCGCGTTCGGCGGCGGCGATTTCCCCTGCCACGCCTGCCAAGCGCGCCTCCAGCGCCCGGTTGTATTCCGCATAGCGGTCTTCGCCCAGCGCGCCCCGGCGCTCCGGCTCCGCGCCCGCCAGCGCGCGGGCTTCGGCCAGCAAAGCCTGCGCGGCGCCGTCCGCATTCTCTTGCGGGACCGGAAGCGCTTGCGCCGGCGCCTCGCGCTCTTCGGCAAAGTCCGCGTCGAAATCGCTGCCGGCATGCTTGCGGTAAAGGGCCTTGAGGCGATCGATGTCGCATTCGCCCGGCGTGCCGTCCAGCTCCAGGCCGCACAGGGTCTCTTCCACCAACTGCGCCGCGATCTCGGAAGCGAGCTGCCGTTCCTTCTTGCTCAATTCCTTTTGTTTGCAGGCATGGTCGAAGCAGAAGACCAGCTTGGCCTTGAGCTCGATCGCCACGGTCTCCAAGGGAGCCAGCTCGTCCTCCTTGTGAAGGGCGCGGCAAGCCCGCGCCAGGAATGAGGAAAGCCGCATTTTACGCGGCTCCCGCAGGCGCTTGAGTTCGCTATTGATACGTTATAACATCACGTTTTTACAAGCCAGGATCCGCACGCCATGCACCTCTCCTGTCGATTCTCCCCTTAGCCCGAAAGGAGCCCCATGAAAGTCCTCTCCTCGCTCAAAGACGCCAAGACGCGCCACCGCGATTGCCAGGTCGTGCGCCGCCGCGGCCGCATCTACGTCATCTGCAAGTCGAATCCGCGCTTCAAGGCCCGCCAGGGCGGCGCCAAGAACAGGAATGCGTAATGCATCGCCTGGATGTCGCCGTGGTCGGCGCGGGGGCAGCCGGCATCGGCGCGGCCCTGGCGCTGCAGAAGGTGCCGGGGCTGAAGTTCGGGGTGCTCGAGGCCGGGCGCGTGGGCGAATCTTTCCTGCGCTGGCCGGCGCAGGCGCGCTTCATCACGCCGTCCTTCCATAGCAACCCCTTCGGCCTGGCCGACCTGAACGCCGTGAACGAATTGAGTTCGCCGGCCATCCACACCGGCGCCGAGCACCCCAGCGGCCCGCAGTACGCCGAGTACCTGGGCTACATCGCCCAGGGGCATGGACTCCCCATCACCACCGGTTGCAAGGTCCTGGCGGTCGGGGCGCTGCCCGGAGGCGGCTTCATCCTCGATACGTCCAAGGGCAAGCTGCAGGCCGGGTTCCTGGTCTGGGCCACGGGTGAATTCCAGTTCCCCGACCTTGCGCCCTTTCCCGGCGCGCAATGGTGCCCGCACTACGCCCAGGTGGACGACTGGGCGCGCTTCCAGGCCGGCCGCTACACCGTGATCGGCGGCTACGAGAGCGGCGTCGACGCGGCCGTCAACCTGGTCAGGCTCGGGCGCACGACGCGGCTGCTCGCCCGCAAGTCGACATGGGATCCCCAGGCTCCGCACGACCCCAGCCTGTCGCTCTCGCCCTACACCCGCCAGCGGCTGTACGCAGCCGTCGACACCGGCCGGCTGGAGATCGCGTTCGGCGTGGACGTCGTCGGCCTGACGCGGCACGAGGGAGGCGGATTCCGCATCCACGCGGGCGACGGCCGGTACTGGGACGAAAAGCAGGCCCCGATACTCGGAACCGGATTCCTCAAGGGCGGCGGCGCGCGGCAGATCGCCGAACTCTGGGAATGGGACGACGATGGCCGGGTCCTGCTGACCGAGTCCGATGAATCCACGGCCGCGCCGGGGCTGTTCATGGCTGGCCCGCAAGTGCGCCAGGACAAGCGCATCTACTGCTTCATTTACAAGTTCCGCCAGCGCTACGCCCTGATCGCCCGCAGCATCGGGCTGCGCCTGGACCGCGACACCAGCGCCCTGGAAACAGGCCCGGGCGCCTGGGGACCATTCGGCAACAGCGATTGCTGCGAGGGCTGCGAGTGCTGAACGTCCTGGGAAACGCCGTCCGCAAGGCCGGAATTTCCTTGCTGCTGACCGCCAGCATCGTTGCGGGCGCGGCCATCGGCCACCACTGGCCCGCGACGGGCGAACTGCTGGGCGGGCACGTCAACGCCACCCTCCTCATCCTGGTCACGCTGCTTTTTTTCGGCGTGCGCTTCGACGCCGTGGTGCGCGCCTGGGGCAACCTGCGCTTCCTGGCGCTGGCGGCGCTGGCGACCTACGTATTCGTTCCAGCCGCAGGCTACGCCATCGCCAGCGCCGTGCTGGCAGCCCATCCCTCGCTGCTGGTCGGGCTGGCGATCTACTTCATGGCGCCCTGCACGGACTGGTTCCTTGGCTTCACCCGTCTGGCGCGCGGCAATGTCGCCCTGGGCACGGCCCTCATCCCGATCAACATGATCGGACAGCTCCTGCTGTATCCGGCCTATCTGCGCCTTTTCGCGCAGGGATCCGTACAGGTCGAGGCCGGGGTCATCGGCGATACGCTGCTGCACTGGTTCCTGGTTCCCCTTGCCGTGGCCGTGCCGACGCACTACGGCCTGCGCCGGCTGCTGGGCGGCAAGCGGTTCAGCCGTCTGCTGCAGCGCATGGACCGCGCCGTCCCCTGGGTGATCGCGCTGCTGGCGATGGAGATCTTCGCCGCGAACGTCACCGTCATCCTCGAACACCGCAACGCCTTCGCCTGGGTTCTATTGGCGGTGTTCGTTTTCTTCGCATGCACCTACCTGCTGGGCGAAGCCATCAGCCGGCTGGGCCGACTCGCCTATCCGGAACACGCCCTGCTCACGATGAGCATCGCCGCCCGCAACGCGCCCTTGATGCTGGCACTGACCATGGCCGCGATGCCGGACGAACCGCTGATCCACGCAGCCCTGGTCATCGGCATGCTGGTGGAATTTCCCCATCTGACCGTGCTGCGGCGGGTGCTGCTCGGGCAGCGGCAGCGCGCGTATCGGCTGACGCCGCGGCATCGCGGAATGCGCGCGGGAAATGACCTGACAATTTACTGACCAAGAAACGGTAATCATTATTATTCATATAGAATCCGAGCTGTCCCCAATCCCCAAGCTTGGCAGTCCCGATGTCCCTGCCCCTTCCCGCGGGCCCTGGTTCCCATTCCAAACGCCTGATGCTGCTGGCGGCCGTATTGGCGCTGGCCGCCCTCGCCGCCCTGGCGTTCTGGCTGACCGGCCCCAAGAGCCCCGCTGGCGTCCGCCCGCCCGAGTACGGCCAGATCCCCGTCGCCGTCAGCGTGGCGGCCGCCAGTGTCGGTCCGCTGCAGCGCGACCTGCACGCGCTCGGCACCGTGACCCCGCTGGCGCGGGCCGTGCTGCGCCCGCAGGTCGACGGCGAACTGCTGAAGCTGCATTTCACCGAAGGCCAGGCCGTTGCGCAGGGCCAGCTGCTGGCCGAGATCGACGCGCGACCCTATCTTGCGGCGCTGGCCTCCGCGGAAGGCGAACTGGCCCGCACCCAGGCGCTGCTGGACAATGCCACCGCTGACCTGCAGCGCTACCGCAGGCTGGCCCGCCAGGACGCCGTCGCCGGACAGCAGTTGGACACCGCCGAGGCGCAGGCACGGGCCTATTCCGCGCAGCGCATGAAGAATGAGGCGCAGGTCGCCGACGCGCGGCGGCTGCTCGGCCATACCCGCATCGTCGCGCCCCAGGACGGACGCATCGGGCTGCGGCGCATCGACGCCGGCAACCACGTCCGGGCCGACGACACCGAGGGCCTGGCCACGCTGGTGCAGATCCGTCCGATCTCGGTGCTGTTCAGCATCCCGGAAACGCGGCTGGACATCCTGCGCCAGGCGCAGGCGCGCGCCGCCGCCCTGCGCGTGCAGGCCTGGGATGCCGATGACCGCCGCATCCTCGCCGAAGGCACGCTGGAAGCGCTGGACAACCGCATCCAGGCCGCAAGCGGCACGGTGCGGCTGCGGGCCCGGTTCGACAACGCCGACGAAGCGCTGTTTCCGAACCAGTTCGTCAATATCCGGCTGGCGGTGGTGCAGCAGGATAACGTCGTGACCATTCCGACGGCCGCGGTGCAGTACGGATCCGAAGGCGCTTTCGTCTTCGTGATCGGGGAAGACCGGCGCGCCAGCCGCCGCGTGCTGCGGCTGGGGCCCTCCAACGCCGGCCGCATCGCAGTGGAAGCGGGGCTGGCCCCCGCTGAACTCGTCGTGGTGGAAGGCGTGGACCGCCTGCACGACGGCCGGGACGTGCTCATCGTCGGGCAGGACTCATGAGCCTGTCACGCCCCTTCATCCTGCGCCCGGTCGCCACGTCCTTCTTGATGATCGCCCTGCTGCTGTCGGGCATCCTGGCCTGGCGCATGCTGCCGGTGGCGGCGCTGCCGCAGGTGGACTACCCCATCATCCAGGTGATCACGCAGTACCCGGGGGCCAGCCCCAGCGTCACGGCCCGCGCCGTCACGGCCCCGCTGGAGCGGCGCTTCGGGCAGATCCCCGGCCTGAAGCAGATGTCTTCCACCAGCGGCAGCGGCATTTCCGTGGTAACGCTGCAGTTTTCCCTGGACGTGCCGCTGGGCGTGGCCGAACAGGAAGTCCAGGCCGCCATCAGCGCCAGCGGCTCGCTGCTGCCCGGGGACCTGCCCACCCCGCCCGTGTACCGCAAGGTCAACCCCGCCGACGTGCCCATCCTGACGCTGGCGGTTACCTCGGCGTCCCTGCCCCTGCCCAAGGTCTACGACCTGGTCGACACGCGCATGACGCAGCGCCTGTCGCAGCTGTCCGGCGTGGGCATGGTGAGCCTGGCGGGCGGCCAGCGGCCGGCCGTGCGCGTGCAGGTCAATCCGATGGCGCTGGCCGCGCGCGGCCTGCAGCTGGCCGATGTGCAAGAGGCCATCGGCAAGGCCAACTCGAACCAGCCCAAGGGCAGCTTCGACGGGCCGGTGCGCTCGGTCATCATGGACGCCAACGATCAGCTCCAGAGCGCCGAAGAGTACCGCGAGCTGATCGTGGCCTGGCGCAATGGCGCGCCCGTGCGGCTGGGACAGGTCGCCAGCGTGGAGGACGGCGCCGAGGACCGCTACCTGGCGGCCTGGGTCGACGAACAGCCCGCCGTGCTCGTGAACATCCAGCGCCAGCCGGGCGCCAACGTGATCGCCGTGGCCGACCAGGTCAAGGCGCTGCTGCCCCAGCTGACGTCCAGCCTGCCCGCCGCCGTACAGGTGCGCGTCCTGACCGACCGCACGGAAAGCATCCGCGCGTCCGTGCGGGGCGTGCAGTGGGAACTGGCGTTCGCCGTGGGGCTGGTCGTGCTGGTCACCTTCCTGTTCCTGCGCAACCTGCCCGCCACGCTGATTCCCAGCCTGGCCGTGCCGCTATCCCTGATCGGCACGTTCGGCGTCATGCACCTGGCGGGCTTCTCCACCAATAATCTCACCCTGATGGCGCTGACCATCGGCGCGGGCTTCGTCGTGGACGACGCCATCGTCATGCTGGAAAACATCGCGCGCTATCGCGAACAGGGCCACAGCCCCCTGTCCGCCGCGCTCAAGGGCGCCGGCCAGATCGGTTTCACGCTGGTTTCCCTGACCCTGTCGCTGATCGCCGTGCTGATCCCCCTGCTCTTCATGGAAGACGTGGTGGGCCGGCTGTTCCGCGAATTCGCCGTCACGCTCGCGGTCGCCATTCTCATCTCGCTGGCGGTCTCGCTCACCCTTACCCCCATGATGTGCGCGCGGCTGCTGCCCGCCCACGCGGATACCCGCCCGGGCCTGCTGGACCGGATCCAGGCCCGCTACGCCGGCTGGCTGGACGCCACCTTGCGGCACCAGCGCCTGACGCTGGCCGCCATGCTGGCCACCGTGGCGCTCACCGGGCTGCTGTACCTCGCCGTGCCCAAGAGCTTCTTCCCGGTGCAGGACGGCGGCACGCTGCAGGGCGTGACGCAATCGTCGCAGAGCACCTCGTTCGACGCGATGGCGCGCCGCCAGCAAGCGGTGGCCCAAAGCCTGCTGGCCGATCCCGACGTCGCCAGTCTGTCGTCCTTCATCGGCATCGACGCCATGAACGCCACGCTGAATACCGGCAGGCTGCTCGTCAATCTGAAGCCCTGGGCCGAGCGCAGCGCGCCGCTGGCGGACATCATGGCCCGGCTGGACGCCCGCGCCCGGGAAGTCCAGGGCATCTCGCTGTTCCTGCAGCCCGTCCAGGAACTCAATATCGAGGACCGCGTCAGCCGGGGCCAGTACCAGTTCACCCTGACCTCGCCGGACGCCGCCCTGCTTTCCCGCTGGAGCAGCGCGTTGACGCGGCGGCTGGCGCAGGCGCCGGAATTGGCGGACATCTCGTCCGACCAGCAGGGCGACGGCCGCCAGGCCTACCTGCAAGTCTCGCGCGACACCGCAGCCCGCCTGGGCGTGACCATGGACGATGTGGCGCAGACGCTCTACAACGCCTTCGGCCAGCGCCAGGTCGCCACGCTGTTCACGCAATCCAACCAGTACCGCGTCGTGCTGGAGGTGGATCGCAAACTGGCGCTGAGCCCGGACGCGCTCGAGCGCATCCACCTGCAGACCGAGGACGGGCAGGCCATCCCGCTGTCGGCGCTGGCGACCGTCAGCGAACGCGCGGTGCCCCTGGCCGTCAACCACCTGTCGCAGTTTCCGGCGGTGAACCTGTCGTTCAACCTGCCGCGCGGCGGTTCGCTGGGCGCGGCCATCGCCGCCATCGAATCGGCCCGGCAGGAAATCGGCATGCCCGCCAGCGTGGAGCTGCGGCTGCAAGGCGCGGCGTCGGCCTTCCAGGCTTCCCTGTCGAACACGCTATGGCTGATGCTGGCGGCGGTCGTCACCATGTACCTGGTGCTGGGCATGCTGTACGAAAGCGCCATCCATCCCGTCACCATCCTGTCCACCCTGCCCTCGGCCACGGTGGGCGCCCTGCTCGCGCTGCTGCTCACCGGACGCCCGCTGGACCTGATCGCGGTCATCGGCATCATCCTGCTGATCGGGCTGGTGAAGAAGAACGGCATCATGATGGTGGACTTCGCGCTGGAGGCCGAGCGCACGCGCGGACTGCCGCCCCAGGCCGCCATCCGCGAAGCGGCCCTGCTGCGCCTGCGCCCCATCCTGATGACCACGCTGGCGGCGCTGTTCGGCGCGCTGCCGCTCATGCTGGCCACCGGTTCGGGCGCGGAACTGCGCCAGCCGCTGGGTTGGGTCATGGTGGGCGGGCTGCTGGTCAGCCAGGTGCTGACGCTGTTCACCACGCCGGCGGTCTATCTGTTCTTCCACCGCCTGGGCGCACGCCGCGGCGCCTCCGCGGCCCGGCCCGGAGCTGAAGGCCCCGCGCCATGATCCGGGCGCTGGCGCACCGCCCCGTCGCCTGCCTCTTCCTGGCGCTGGCGCTTACGCTGCTGGGCGCCGTGGCCTGGCGGCTGCTGCCCGTGGCGCCGCTGCCGCAGGTGGATTTCCCCACCATCGAAGTGCGCGCTGAACTGCCGGGCGCCAGCCCCGAGAGCATGGCCAGCACGGTGGCCGCGCCGCTGGAGCGCGCGCTGGGCAGCATCGCGGGCGTCAGCGCGATGTCATCCTCCAGCAACCAGGGCGCCACCCGCGTGCAGTTGCAGTTCGAGTTGGACCGCGACATCAACGAAGCGGCGCGCGACGTGCAGGCCGCCCTCAACGCCGCCCGGGCCGAACTGCCCGCTGGCATGCCCGGCAACCCCAGCTACCGCAAGGTCAATCCGTCGCAGGCTCCCATCATGGCCCTGGCGCTCAGTTCCCCGACCCGTCCCGCGGGCCAGCTCTATGACCTGGGCGCCACCGTATTGGCACAGAAGATTTCGCAGATCAACGGCGTGGGCGAGGTGACGATGGGCGGCAGCTCGTTGCCCGCCGTGCGGGTGCAGGTCAATCCCAACGCGCTGGCCCACTACGGCGTGGCGCTGGACGACGTGCGCCAGGCGATCGCCGACGCCGCGCCCATGGGGCCGCAAGGGCAGTTGGATTCCGCCACGCGGCGCTGGGAGGTCGGCACGCCGGGGCAGCCGCGCAGCGCGCGCGAGTACGACAGCCTCATCGTGCGCCACCAGGACGGCGCCGTCATCCGGTTGTCGCAGGTGGCGCGCGTGAGCGATTCCGTGGAAAACCGCTACAGCAGCGGGTTCCACAATCGCAATCCGGCCGTCGTCCTGACCATCAGCCGCCAGCCGGGCTCGAACATCATCGAGACCATCCAGGCCATCAACCAGGCCCTGCCCGGCCTGCGCCTGCTCATGCCCGCCGACGTGGACCTGACCGTCGCGCTGGACCGTTCGCCCGGCATCGACGCGACCTTGCGCGAAGCCCACATCACGCTGGGGCTGGCCACCGCGCTGGTGATCCTGGTGGTATGGGCCTTCCTGGGCAATGCCCGCGCGGCGGCCATACCCAGCGTGGCGATCCCGGTCTGCCTGATCGCCACCTTCGCCGTCATGTACCTGTGGGGCTTTTCGCTGAACAACCTGTCGCTCATGGCGCTGATCGTCGCGGCGGGCCTGGTCGTCGACGACGCCATCGTCGTCCTGGAGAACATCTCGCGCCATCTCGAACGCGGGCTGTCGCCGCGCGCGGCGGCGCTGCGCGGCGTGCGCGAGGTCGGCTTCACCCTGGTCGCCATGACCGTGGCGCTGAGCGTGGTGTTCGTGTCCATCCTGTTCATGGGCGGACTGGTGGAGCGGCTGTTCCGCGAGTTCTCCATCACCCTGGTTGCGGCGACCGTCATTTCGCTGGCCGTGTCGGTGGCCATCATCCCCAGCCTTTGCGCGCGCTGGCTCAAGCCGGCCCCGCCGCCAGGCGCGGGCGGCCGCAAGTCGCGGATGCAGGCGTTCCATGCGCGCATCCACGCGTGGTACGGCAGCAGCCTGGCGCGCGTGCTGGGCCATGCCCGGCTGACGCTGTTGCTGCTGGCCGGCGTAATCGGCCTGAACGTCTATCTCTATGTGCAGGCGCCCAAGGGCTTCCTGCCCGTGCAGGACACCGGGCAGCTCGTGGGCTTCGTGCGCGGCGACGACGGCTTCTCGTTCCAGGTCATGCAGCCCAAGATCGAGGTGTACCGCCAGCTGGTGCTCAAGCATCCCGCCGTGCAGGACGTGATCGGCTACAACGGCGGCAATCTGGGCATCAGCAATTCGCTCTTCCTGATCCGCCTGAAGCCCGTCTCCCAACGCAAGGAATCGTCCACCGAGGTCATCAACTGGCTGCGCGCGAACGCCCCGCCGGTGCCGGGCGGCATGTTCTTCCTGAACGTGGACCAGGACCTGCGCATGCCCGGCGGCTTCGGCAATTCGGGCGACCACGAACTCGCCATCATGGCCAGCGACGTTCCGGCGCTGCGCGACTGGTCGCGGAAGATTTCAAAAGCCATGCAGGAGATCCCCGAGCTGCGCGATGTGGACGCCGAGGGCGACGGCGCCACGCAACAGGTGATGATCGACATCGACCGCAGCGCGGCGCAGCGGCTGGGCGTGGACATGGGCACCATCGGCAGCGTACTCAGCAACTCCTTCAGCCAACGGCAGGTCGCCACGCTGTACGACGCCATGAACCAGTACCGCGTAGTGCTGGAGCTCGATCCCCGCTACACGGAGGATCCGGACGTGCTGGAAAGGGTGCAGGTCGTGGCCGCGAACGGCGAGCGCGTGCCGCTGACGGCGTTCGCCACCTACAAATATGGCCTGGTCAACGATCGCGTCTACCACGACGGCCTGTTCGCCGCCGTGTGGGTCGGATTCTCGCTGGCGGAAGGAGTGTCGCTGGAGCAGGGCCTGGCCGCCATCGATGCCGCCATGGCCAGGCTGATGGTGCCCTCCCACATCCAGACCCGCCTGGGCGGCGACGCCCGCAACTTCCAGCAAAGCCTGCAGGACCAGCCCTGGCTGATCCTGGCCGTGCTGGTCGCCATCTATCTGGTGCTGGGCGTGCTGTACGAAAGCCCGCTGCATCCCCTCACCATCCTGTCCACCCTGCCCTCTGCCGGCGTGGGCGCGCTGCTGGCGCTGCGGCTGGCCGGCATGGAGTTCACGCTGATCGCGCTGCTCGGGCTATTCCTGCTCGTGGGCATCGTCATGAAGAACGCCATCCTCATGATCGACTTCGCGCTCGGCCTCGAGCGGCGCGAAGGGCTCACGCCCGAGCAAGCCATCCACCGCGCCGCCCTGTTGCGCCTGCGCCCCATCATGATGACCAACCTGGCCGGCCTGCTGGGCGCGCTGCCCCTGGTGCTCGGCATGGGCGAAGGCTCGGAATTGCGGCGTCCCTTGGGCATCGCCATCGTCGGAGGGCTGATGATCAGCCAGTTCCTGACGCTTTACACCACGCCTATCGTGTATCTGGCGCTGGAGCGGCTGCGCCTGCGCTGGCGGGCCGCCGCAGCGAGGTAGCCCCCCGGGGCCTGCCGCCTACTCCCCGGCCTCCGGCGCCTTTGGCGCCATGGTCAACCTCGCCGCCATGAACTCCAGGAACTCCCGGGCCAGCGGCGGCAGGGTGCGGCCTTGCAGCGTCAGCACCTGAATGCTCCGCTGCCGCATCTCGGGGTTGCTGAACGGCACGGCGACCAGTCTGGCCTCTTCCTGCCCCATGACGGTCAGGTATCCCGACAGGGCCACGATGGAGCTTCCCGGCAGCATGGGCAGGAAGGCGGCGGAATGGTTCGATACATACGCGGGCTCGATGTGCAGGCCCGCATTGGCGCAGGCCGCGTCGAACAGCTGCCTGACCGTCGTGCCGTGATCGCCCACCGACAGCGGCACCTTGGCCAGGTCGCGCATGCCGACGCTGCGGCGGCCGGCCAGCGGATGCGCGCGGCACATGACGGCGTAGACCGGCGCGCGGACCAACAGTTCGGTTTTCAGCCGGTCGTCCTGCGCCGTGGTGTAGCGCAGCGCCATCTGCGACAGCCCTTCCAGCACCTGGCGGCTGACTTCTTCGGGCCGCTCCACGTGCAGGTGGAAGCGCGCCTCCGGCCGGATCCGCTTGAACTCGGCCATGCTCATGGGCAGGAAACGGTGGGCGAAGCCTTCGGTGCAGGCCAGCCTTATCGTCACGTCGCCCAGCTGGCCGCGCTGGCGGATCTCGGTGGTGACGCGCTCGGCCTCCAGCGCGGCGGCGTTGGCATAAGCGGCCAGCTGGAGCCCGGCCTGGCTGAGCTCCATGCCGCGCGCCTGCCTTTCGAACAACGCGACGCCCAGCCCGTCCTCCAGCTTGGAGATCTGGCGGCTGACGGCAGAGGCCGCCACGTGCTGCGAGGCGGCCGCGCCGGCGATGGAGCCGCAGCGCGCCACCTCCAGGAAATACCTCAAGCCCAACGAAATCATGCCAACCCCTTTAGCCATGCCTTTACGGCAACGATTGAATGCCAATTATCTAATTGTGGCACGCGATGAAGCGTAATAACTTTGTGCCTCCCCACATCCATGCAGCAATGACGTGACCCGCGAACAAGCCCTCCTCCTCGCCCTGGATTCCTACGATAGCGGCGCGCTACAGGCCACGCTGGCCCGGCGCGTCGCCTACGCGACCGAAAGCGAGGTGCCCGAACAGGCGCCCGCGCAGCATGCCTACCTGAACGAAGACCTGGTTCCCCACTTGCGGGACCTCGGTTTCTCCTGCCAGGTCCATGCCAATCCGGCCGGCGTGGACCTGCCCATTCTGCTGGCGCGCCGCGAAGAAGCCCCCGGGCTGCCCACCGTGCTGATGTACGGGCACGGCGACGTGGTGCGCGGCAACGCCGCCAAATGGGACGCGGGCCGCGATCCCTGGCGCCTGCACGTCGAAGGAGACCGCTGGTACGGACGCGGCACCGCCGACAACAAAGGGCAGCACAGCATCAACCTGGAGGCCATGCGGCAGGTGATCGCCGCGCGCGGCGGCAAGCTGGGTTTCAACGCGACCTGGCTCATCGAGACCGGCGAAGAAGCCGGTTCGCCCGGGCTGGCGGCTTTCTGCGAAGCCCAGCGCGACGCCCTGTCGGCCGATGTGTTCATCGCCAGCGACGGGCCGCGCCTGGGCGCACAGCGTCCCACGCTTTTCATGGGCTCGCGCGGCGCGGTGAACTTCGAACTCAAGCTGCGCGCCCGCGAACGCGGCTATCACTCCGGCAACTGGGGCGGCTTGCTGGCCAATCCGGCCATCGTGCTGGCGCACGCGATCGCCACGCTGGTCGACGCGCGCGGCCGCATCGCGGTGCCCGGCCTGCGCCCGCCTCCCATACCCGAGGCAGTGGCCGCCGCGCTGGCCGACCTGGAGGTGGGCGGCGGCGAGGACGATCCCCGGATCGACGCGCACTGGGGCGAGCCCGGCCTGACCGGCCCCGAAAAGGTGTTCGGCTGGAACAGCCTGGACGTGCTGACCTTCGGCGCCGGCGATCCGGCCAAGCCCGTCAATGCCATTCCGCCCGAAGCCTCGGCCTGGTGCCAGCTGCGCTTCGTGGTCGGCACCGACTGGCGGGCGCTGGAAACGCATGTAAGGCAACATCTGCGGGCCGGCGGGTTCGACGGCATCGAGGTTCGCGTGGGAATGCAGGCGGGCGCCACCCGCCTGTCGCCCGACAATCCCTGGGTGCGCTGGGCCGCCGCCTCGCTGGAGCGCACGACCGGCAAGCGGCCGGCGCTGCTGCCCAACCTGGGCGGCTCCCTGCCCAACGACATCTTCGCGGACCTGCTCGGCCTGCCCACCCTGTGGGTGCCGCATTCGTATCCCGCCTGCGCCCAGCACGCGCCGAACGAGCACCTGCTGGGCAGCGTCGCGCGCGAAGGCCTGGCGATCATGGCCGGCCTGTTCTGGGACCTCGGCGATCAAGGCGCCGCCCTGCGCCAGGCGGCCGCGCCGGCATCCCTTCCAACCTGACCGGACTCCCGTCATGACCGTCAAATTGCGTGCCGCCGCGGCGGCGTTATCCCTGTCTCTTGCGGCGCTCACGGGCGCCGCGCAGGCCGCCTATCCCGAGCAGGCGATCAAGATCGTCGTGCCCTTCACGCCAGGCGGGGCGACCGACGCGGTAGCCCGCCTGCTGGCCAACAAGCTGTCGGGCAAGCTGGGCCAGGCCGTCATCGTGGAAAACAGACCGGGCGCGTCCACCGTGATCGGCGCGGAGGCCGCGGCGCGCGCCCAGCCGGACGGCTACACGCTGATGCTGTCGGGCAGCACGACCTACACCGTGCTGCCGGCGCTCAAGGCCGGCCTGCCCTACGATCCGGAGCGCAGCTATGAACACATCGCCATCGTCGCCATGGCGCCCGTGGTGCTGCTGGCGAAAAATGGCCTGGAAGCCGGCACCGCGCAGGAAGCCGCCGCGCTGGCGCGGCAGCGCAGCGCCAAGGGCGAACTGATGTATGGCACCTTCGGCCCCGGGTCCGCGCCCCACCTGGCCGGCGAGATGTTCGCGGAGGCCGCGGGCGCGAAGATGATCCCGGTGCCCTACAAGGGCAGCGCCCAGCTGGTCACCGCCATGATCGGCGGCGAGGTCGACCTGGGCGTGGACACGGTGTCGTCCGCCGCGCCTCAGGCCCGCGCCGGCAAGGTGCGCGCGCTGGCCGTCACGGGCGAGCGCCGCATGCCGCAACTGCCCGACGTCCCGACATTCGCCGAAGCCGGCATGCCCGGCGTGTCCTTCGTCGGCTGGTACGGACTGGTCGCGCCGGCCCGCACGCCCGCCCCGGTCGTGCAGACGCTGAGCCGCGCCGTGTCGGAAATCATGGAAGACCAGCAAGTGCGCAGATCGGTCGCGGACCTGGCATTGGACCCCGTCTACCTGCCCGCGCAAGCCTTCCGGGCGCAGATCGCGAAAGAGCTGCGCACCTTTACCGAAGTGGCCACGCGCGCCGGCATCACGCTGGACTGAAACCGGCACCCGGCCCAGCGGGCCGGGCATCCCGGGAATCAGCGGGGATCGGCCTGGCTGATCTTGGATCCTTCCAGGCCCACGCCGGCCATCAGCCCCTGCTCGCCGAAAGGCACGGCGTAGACGTCCTGGGTCAAGGTCGTGGTGGTGATGCTGGCCGCATAGCCCTCATCCACCATGACCAGGGTCGGGCCCGATCCCAGCGACCAGCCGTCGCTCTGGCCCAGGAAGGTCAGGGCCGCCTCGTTCATGAAGAAGAGCGCATAGCCGAACTTCTGAGCGCCCGCCTGCAGGCCGAACGACACCGCAGATATCGTGTAATAGGCGCTGACCTTGCCGCGCCGCAACAGCGCGCCGTCGCCATGTTCCGCGCCGACCAGCAGCCCGCCTTTCAGGATGCTGGGAAAGACCAGCACCGCAACCGCCTTTTCTCCCAGCGTCCGCGTCTTGGGCTCCTGATGGTACAGCCGTTCGAGCGCGGCGCGGGCGTCGCGGCCGATCTCGGCGGCCGTGTCCGCGCGAGCCTGGCCGGCCAGACAGAAGCTCGCCGCCCATAAAAAAAGGCTGGCCCACAACCAACCGTGAATCTTGCATGGCAAAGCGGATACGCGACGCATACTGCCTCCTGGTTTGAGGACGGCAAGCGCCACACGGCGCCCGCCCCGACTTGCCTGGGCAAGTATTGGCAGGCGGGCCCGCGTTGTCAATATGCGCAGATGGGTAAACCGGCCTACACCGCGGGCGGACTGGTCTCGCGTTCGGGATGGCGATGCCGGGCCAACGCCTCCAGGAACATGGGCGCGCTATTGCCCGGCTCCCCGTCGACCAGCAAGAGGCCGCCGTCGGCCTCGTCCGGCGCGATGCCGGCGGCGGCGAACAGCTGCTTGCCTTCGCCCATGCCCATCAGCGTCTTGCCGTGGCGGTACGCATCGCGCAGGAACTCCAGCACCCGCCCATCGGCGCGCAGCCGCTCGGCGGCCGGCCCGCCTCCGGGCGCCACCGCCCCGTCGAACAACGCCGACGGCTGGTTGTCCAGGGACGCGTCGGCGTCCAGCATCCGGCCGCCCTCCGCCGCTATGGGACCGATCCGCTGGCCCACCAGCCTGACGACGACGCCCGCGCCGATCAACGCATCGGCAATGGCCGACACGGCCTTGGCGTCCACGCCCTCCGCCACCAGGATGGCGACCTTGCGCGTCGCGACGCTGCCGTCGCCGGGCCTCGCCGTCAGGGACAAGGCGGGAGAAACATCGACCTCCGGCCTGGGCGGGTCGGCGATGGCGCGCGGTAAAGGATCCGGCAGCTCCATGCCCAAGCCGTCCGCCACGTCCCGCGCCAGTTCGTCGGCCACATTGCGCAAGGACGCGACCATGCGCCGGCGCACTGCGGGAACCGTCACCTTGCTCAGTTCAAAGGCGAAGGCGCTGGCGATGTGGCGCCGCTCCCAATCGGTCTGGCTGGCATAGAACAGCGTGGCCTGGTTGTAGTGTTCGGCGAACTTCTCCGGATGCCCGCGCAGCTCGTCGCCCGCGACCGGCTCGGGAAAGGACACAAAACCGTCCGTGCCGGCCTGGAACGGACAGCCTCCCGCCAACGAGTTGGGTTCGTACGCCACCCGGCCGCGATGAATGGCCTGGCGATGCATGCCGTCGCGCTGGTTGTTCTGCACGGCAGCCAGCGGCGCGTTGATCGGAATCTCGTGGAAATTCGGGCCGCCCAGCCGCGATATCTGCGTGTCCACGTAGGAATGGATGCGCCCGGCCAGCAAGGGGTCGTTGGTGAAATCCAGGCCGGGAATCACATGAGCCGCGCAGAACGCGACCTGCTCCGTCTCGGCGAAGAAATTGTCGGGATTGCGGTCCAGCACCAGCCTGCCGACGGGCACCACCGGCGCCAGTTCCTCCGGCACGATCTTGGTGGCGTCCAGCACGTCGAAACTGAACCGCTCCGCCTCTTCCTCGGTGAAGACCTGCACGCCCAGTTCCCATTGCGGGCCGTTGCCCGCGTCGATGGCTTCCCAAAGATCGCGCCGATGGAAGTCGGGATCCGCCCCGGAAACCTTGACCGCCTCGTCCCACACCTGGGAATGCGTGCCCAGCAACGGGTTCCAGTGGAACTTCACCAGCCGGGATTCGCCGGCGGCGTTGACGAAGCGGAAGGTATGCACGCCGAAACCCTGCATCATCCTGAAACTGCGCGGAATGGCGCGGTCCGACATGAGCCACATGAGCATGTGGGTGGATTCCGGCATCAGCGACACGAAGTCCCAGAACGTGTCGTGCGCGGAGGCGGCCTGCGGCATGCCGTGATGGGGCTCCGGCTTCACGGCGTGCACCAGATCCGGAAACTTCATCGCATCCTGTATGAAGAACACCGGCATGTTGTTGCCGACCAGATCCCAATTGCCCTCTTCGGTATAAAACTTCACGGCGAAACCGCGGACGTCGCGCGCGGTGTCCTTGGAGCCCCGCTCTCCGGCCACCGTGGAGAAGCGCACGAAGACGGGCGTGCGCTTGCCCTTCTCGGCGAACGGCGCCGCCATGGTCAGGTCGGTGAGCGGCCGGAGGCATTCGAAATAGCCGTGCGCCGCGGAGCCCCGCGCGTGCACGATGCGCTCCGGAATGCGTTCATGGTCGAAGTGGGTGATCTTCTCGCGCAGGACGAAGTCCTTCAGCAGGGCCGGTCCGCGCACGCCCGCCTTGAGCGAGTGCTGGTTGTCGCTGACCCGCACTCCCTGGTTCGTGGTCAGGGCCTGGCCGGTGGCGTCCGCGCGGACGCGCTCCAGCCGGCCGTCGGCGGCATTCACGCCCGGCGCGGCCGGGCCGTTGGTCTTCCCGGACGCCTCGCCCTCGGAGAGGGTGCTGGCCCCGGCGGAAGAGTCCGGCGCCGGCGCCGCCGTGCCGGCATAGGGACAGCGGGCGGCTTCCTCGCCATACTCCGCCGCCTTGCCGGCGTTGTGCGGAATGGCGCTGGCCGTGGCGTCCACGGACGCGGCCCGCTTCAAGGCCGGACGCCGCGCGGCGCCCGCCGGCCCCGACCCCGGTCCGCTATCGGTATTCAGGTAGGCGGTCTCGACGGCGGCAGCCGAGGCAGGCTTTCCTGCGGATTTCTTGCTGGGCATGGCGGGCCTCCTAGTGGCTGAGCATCTTGCCGCGGGCTTGCTCGGCGCGCGATGCGCCGATCGCGGACTCCACCTGCTTGACCTCTTCGGGAGGCGGCAGCACGGCGGGAAAACCCAAGGCGTCGATCCACAGCTCCCGCGACCAGCCTTTCGTGTGATAAAGGTGGTGCTCCTCGTCGGTGACGACCGCGTCATAGGCCTGCTTGAGCACCTTGGCCTCCACGCCGCCCTGCTGGTCGGCGATCACGCCGATCAGCGTCCAGTTCGCATGGTCCTTCGTCTCGGCCAGCACCACGCATTCCGCCGCAACCAACTGGGCGGCATCCGGATCGCCCGCGGCGATCGCCATTTTCATCGCCTTGACCAGCGACTCGCCGATATGGCGCACCACTTCGCGCCCCGGCGGCTGGCGCTCCGGGTCCAGGCCCAGTTGTTCGAACACGGTCAGCAGCACGCGGCGATGCGTGCGGGTTTCCTCCAGGTATTCCAGCCATTCCTTCTTCAGGTCTTCGTTGACGGCGCAGGACACCGCGGTCTCGTACACATTCAATCCCCCTATTTCCGTCTCCAGGGCCTGATATAGCAGTTCCTCGATCTGCGGGGCATTTCCGGCTTTGCGTTTCATTGGGCGCTCCTTTGTGTGGATCATGTCGCGACACCGCCGCCGCGAACCGGCGGCCTTGCGGGTAGGAACGCGTGCCCAGCAACCTTCGTTCCCGGCCCCATCGCAGGGCGAATCGCCTGTGGCCTAACCGTCTCGCGGCGGCCGGCTTGAGGGCCCCGCGTGCAGAAAGTACAAAGGCCGGCGCCCCATTCACACTGGCCCTATTTAGACTAGAATTGGAACCATTCTCAATAAAAACCAGGCCGCCCGGCTCGCGGCGGCATCACAACAAAGAGGCTCGCCCTGAAATCCGGTTTCCGCCTGTCCATGGCATGGCTCCACACGTGGGTCGGCCTATGGTTCTCCTGGCTGCTGTTCGCCGTCTTCCTGACCGGCTCGCTGGCCGTTTTCTCCGAACCCATCACGCACTGGATGACGCCCGAGCACCACGAGGCGGAAGCGCTGGCCGCGCAACAGGAAAATGCGCCCGTGGACCGAGCGCGGCGCCTCGGCCTGGCGGTGGACTACATGGCGCGCCACCATGCAGGCGCCGGCATGTGGGAAATCTGGCCGGTCGACCGCTACCACGGCAACGGCCTGACGGCGTACTGGTTCGACAAGAACGGCATGTACGCCGACGCCGAGCTGGATCCTGTCACCGGCGCCGAGCTCGACGACCACCACGAGGCGGAAGGCCGGGCCACGCTGGGCGGCTCGCATTTCGTCGACTTCCACTACACCTTGCACGACGCCGGCCTGGGCCTGTGGATCGTCGCCTTCGCCACCATGGCGATGCTGGTGGCCCTGATTTCTGGCGTGGTCACGCACAAACGCATCTTCAAGGACTTCTTCACGTTCCGCGCCAGCAAGGGCCAGCGCTCGTGGCTGGACGCGCACAATGCGGTGGCTGTGCTCACCCTGCCCTTCCAGTTCATGATCGCCTACACCGGCATCGTGATCTCCGGCTCCACGCTCATGCCCGCCCCCATCGCCGCGGCCTACGGCTCCGGCCCCGAAGCCGCCCGACACTATTTCGGCGAAATGGAAGGCGAGGAGAAGCTCCCGCGCAGCGGCGTGGCGCAGGCGATGCCCGCGCTGGAGCCCATCGTGGCGCATGGCGAACGCCTGATCGGGCAGACGGCGCGGGCCATCGTCATCCGCAATCCGGAAGACAGCTCCATGCGCATCGGCGTCTATGGCTGGAACGAAGACGCCGATACCTTCCGCAATATCAGCGCCACCACCGGGATGGCGGAGTTTTCCGCCAGCGGCGAGCTGCTGCGCGTGCGGCCGCCCGGCGAGGTGCTGGGCGGCGCACCCGCGCTGACGCGCCAGGTGATGGGCGACCTGCACATGGCGAAGTTCGGCGGCCTTGCGATCCAATGGCTGTATTTCATCTGCGGCCTGGCGGGCGCCGCCATGATGGGCACCGGCGCCGTGCTGTTCATGGCCAAGCGCCGCGCCAAGCTCGGCGACGAGTTCGGCGGGGCTACGGCGCGCGTCTACCGCCTGATCGAAGGGCTCAACGTGGCCGCGCTGGCCGGCCTCTCCGTCGCCTGCATCGGCTACTTCTGGGCCAATCGCCTTCTGCCCGTCGCCCTGGAGAACCGCGCCGCATGGGAACTGCGCTGCTTCTTCCTGGTCTGGGCGCTGGCCCTGGCGCACGCCTGGCTGTGCAGCCCGCGCCGCGCGTGGATCACGCAGCTGGCCGTGCTGTCCGCGCTGTGCCTGCTGCTGCCGGTGCTGTCGTTCGCCACCTTGGGCGACCATCCCTACGCGCAGATCGCGCGCGGCGACTGGGAAAGCGCGGGCGTCGAACTGAGCGCCGTCGCTTTCGGCGTACTATCGGGCTGGGCGGCCCTCCGTTTGTGGAAACGGCCCGCATCGGCGCAGCCCCAGCGCAAATCCCGCTCGAACGAAAGGGCAGCGGCATGAATTCCAACGACCTGTACGCCATTTCCATGGCCCTGCTGCTGACGTATTCCGGCATGGCCTGCCTGAGCCTGGCCATGCCGCGGCACTACGACCAGGTCTGGGGCCGCGACCCGTCCTCGGGCCATACCCGCGTGCTGCGCGGAGCCGGCGTGCTCTTGCTGGCGCTGGCCCTGCTGCCCTGCGTCGGCCTGTGGGGCAATACCGTGGGCGTCGTGGCGTGGCTGGGCTGGCTGTCCGCCGGCGCCCTGCTGTGGGTCGGGATGCTTTCCTGGGCGCCGCGCCCGGCGGCGCGCACGGCGGCCCTGGCCGTGGCGATATCGCTGGCCGGGATCGGCATCGGTTTCTAGGGCCGCTGCCCGGAAAGGGCCTTGCACAAGCCCCGATTGCGCATTTGACGCGCATCAAGCGAGGCCGATATCTGCTCCTCGCCGCCCGCCGATCGCACCATATGTGGTGGTAGAGTTTTCACACCCTACTACATATGGTGTCAGTCATGCATATCCAGCACATTCTCAAGCGCGACGGCCGCGTCGCGGCGTTCGACCGCGACAAGATCGCCCAGGCCATGGCGGCGGCGGGACAAAGCACCGGGGAGCTGGACCTGGCGGGCGCCCAGGCGCTGACCGATGCCGTCATCGCCTCGCTGGCGGACAACCCTTGCCCGGGCGTGGAAACCATCCAGAACCGCGTGGAGGAAGTGCTCGTCCAGGCGGGCCACTGGCGCACCGCGCGCGCCTACATCGTCTACCGTGAACAACACGCCCGGCTGCGCTCGCTGCGCCACACGCTGGTCGATGTGGAAAGCGCCATGGAGGAATACCTGGAGCAGCGCGACTGGCGCGTCAACGCCAACGCCAACCAGGGCTACAGCCTGGGCGGCCTGATCCTGAACGTGGCCGGCAAGGTCACCGCCAACTACTGGCTGTCCAACGTGTTCGCGCCGGAAGCCGGGCACGCCCACCGCGAGGGCGACATCCACATCCATGACCTGGACATGCTCAGCGGCTACTGCGCGGGATGGTCGCTGCGCCAGCTGCTGACCGAAGGGTTCAACGGCATTCCCGGCAAAGTGGAAGCCACGCCGCCGCGCCATATGTCCGCCGCCATCGGCCAGATCGTCAACTTTCTGGGCACGCTGCAGAACGAATGGGCCGGCGCGCAGGCCTTCAGTTCCTTCGATACCTACATGGCGCCCTTCATCCGCCGCGACGCCATGACGTATGCCGACGTGAAGCAGGCCATGCAGGAACTGATCTACAACCTGAACGTGCCCAGCCGCTGGGGCACGCAGACGCCCTTCACCAACCTGACTTTCGACTGGACCTGCCCGGCCGATCTCAAGGAGCAGATCCCCTACGTGGGCGGCGAGGAAATGCCGTTCGCCTACGGCGATCTGCAAGCCGAGATGGACATGATCAACCGCGCCTACATCGAAGTCATGATGGCCGGCGACGCGAAGGGCCGCGTGTTCACCTTCCCCATTCCCACCTACAACATCACGCCCGACTTCGATTGGGACCATCCCAATACCGAGCGCCTCTTCGAGATGACGGCGCGCTACGGGCTGCCCTACTTCCAGAATTTCCTCAACTCCGACCTTGAGCCGCATATGGTGCGTTCCATGTGCTGCCGCCTGCAGCTGGACCTGCGCGAACTGCTCAAGCGCGGCAACGGCCTGTTCGGATCGGCCGAGCAGACCGGCTCGGTCGGCGTGGTCACCGTGAACTGCGCCCGCCTGGGCTACACCTGCCGGGGCGACGAAGCCAGGCTGATGCAGCAGCTGGACCATCTGCTGGAACTGGGCCGCGACGTGCTGGAAACCAAGCGCAAGGTAGTGCAGCGCTATATCGACCAGGGGCTGTACCCCTACACCCGGCGCTACCTGGGCACGCTGCGCAACCACTTCAGCACCCTGGGCGTGAACGGCATCAACGAGATGATCCGCAACTTCACGGACGACGCCGAAGACATCACCACGGCGGCGGGCCATGCCATGGCGGTCAGGCTGCTCGACCGAGTGCGCGCCCGCATGACCGAGTTCCAGGAACAGACAGGCCACCTGTACAACCTCGAAGCCACGCCCGCGGAAGGCACCACCTACCGTTTCGCCCGCGAAGACCGGAAGCGCTACCCCGCCATCCTGCAGGCCGGCAGCGAATCGCAGCCCTACTACACGAACTCCAGCCAGTTGCCGGTGGGCCATACCGACGATCCGTTCCATGCGCTGGAACTGCAGGAAACGCTGCAGGGCAAGTACACCGGCGGCACGGTGCTGCACCTGTACATGAACGAAGCCGTGTCGTCCGCCGGCGCATGCAAGGAGCTGGTGCGCCGCGCGCTGTCGAACTTCCGGCTGCCGTACATCACGATCACGCCCACGTTCTCCATCTGCCCCAACCATGGCTACCTGGCGGGACGCCACGAGTTCTGCCCCAAATGCGATGCCGAGCTGCTGGCCAAGCAATCGGCATGCTGCGCCCCGGCCTAGCGCCGATCCGCCGGGCATCCGCCCGGCTCCCTCTCAAAAGGAACCTCCATGCAAACCTTGACCGCTCCCGACGTCGCCACCGCTTCCGCCCCGAAGCTGGACGACAGCCAACGCGTGCGCTGCGAGATCTGGACCCGCGTCATGGGCTATCACCGCCCCGTCGCCTCCTTCAACACCGGCAAACAAGGCGAATTCAATGAACGCCGCTTCTTCGTCGAACGCCGCGCCTGAGGGTGCGCAACCCGCCCCGGCCCGCGGGCCGGGGGCCGCTACGCCCGCGCGCCGGCAGGCCGCCAGGCCCGCCTACGCTGCCCCGCCGCAGCCGGTCGTCCAGCCCCTGCCCCGGCACGCCCACGCGGTGGGCGGGCTGGTGCCCTTTTCCACCGTGGACTGGCCGGGGAAACTGGCCGCCGTGGTCTTCATCGCCGGCTGCCCCTGGCGCTGCCACTACTGCCACAACACGGAACTGCAGACCCGCTCCGCCCGCTACGACTGGCGCGAAATGCGCGCCTTCCTGGAAACCCGCAAGGGCCTGCTCGACGCCGTCGTGTTCTCCGGCGGCGAGCCCCTGAGCGAGCCGCGCCTGCCACAAATGATCCGCGACGTCCGCCGCATGGGCTACCGGGTCGGCTTGCATACCGCCGGAATCTATCCCCTGAGGCTGGCCGACGTGCTGCGCCACCTGGACTGGATCGGACTGGACATCAAGGCCGATTCCCAGGGCTACGACGACATTACCGGCCGCCGCGATTCCGAGCGCCCCGCCCAGGCCTGCCTGTCGCAATTGCTGTCATCCGGCCGCGACTTCGAATGCCGTATCACCTGGCATCCGGACTGGCTCGATGAAACCCGGCTGCTTGCGCTAGCGCGGGAACTCGCCCGCCGCGGCGTGCGCCGCTTCGCCGTGCAGGGCGCGCGCCGCTCGCCCGATTCGCCGCCGATGCGGCACCTGAGCGCGCAGGCTGAAGCCCTGATGCAGCAATGGTTCGAGGAGTTCGACTATCGCTGAGCCAGGCACCGCTGCAACGTCGCGTGGAACCGGGGCGATCCTATGGCCCCGACGTTGCACCGCGACCAGGGCGATACCGCCGTCGGATCCACGTTGAATACCCTGCCGGGCGCCATGATGATCTTCTCGGGCATGAGTTCGGCGGCCAGCGCAAGCGTATCGTCCACTCCCGGGAACGCCGTCCACAGGTACAGCGAACTGGTCGGGCGTGTGAACACCTTGGCGCCCAGCGCATCCAGCACCTGCAGCGCCTGGCCGGTGGCGGCCTCCAGCCGCTGGCGCAGCCTGACCAGGTGCCGCTCGTAATGCCCTTCGCGCAACATCACGTCCACCATGCGTTCGCAGTATTCGGAGCTGCTGACGTGCACCAGCGCCTTGAGGTCGGCCAGGTCGCTCGCCAGCGCGGCGTTGCAGGCGATGAAGCCTACGCGCAGCGCCGCGGAGAATGACTTGGAGAAGCTGCCGATGTAGATGGTGCGTTCGAGCTGGTCCAGCGCCGACAGGCGCACCGCGGAAGTGGGCTTGAAATCGGCCAGCGGGTCGTTCTCCACCACCGTCAGGTTATGGCGCTCCGCCAGTTGCAGCACCTTGTAGGCCTTGGCGGGCGAGATGTCCGAACCCGTGGGGTTGTGCGCCAGCGCCTGGGTGAAGAACAGGCGCGGCTTTTCCTTTTGCAGCAGCGCCTCCAGCGCGGCGACGTCCGGCCCGTCGGACAAACGCGGCACGCCCAGCATGCGCGCCCCCGCCAGCTTCAGCTTGCCGAACAGCGGGTAGTAGCCCGGGTTGTCCACGAGCACCGAGGCGCCCGGCGGCACGAAATAGCGGATCACCAGATCCATGGCCTCGTTCGCGCCATGGGTCAGCACCAGCTGCGGCGGCGCCGCATTGATCCCCACGTCGCCCAGCTTGCGCACCAGGCTTTCCCGCAACGGCGCATAGCCGAAGCGGCTGCCGTAGCGGAACAACGCCCCCAGGCCCGTGCGCACGACCTTCTGGTGGTAGCGGTCCATGCGCATGTCGGCCAGCCATTCCACGGGCGGAAAGCCATCGCCGACCGCGACCGCGTCGGGCTGCGTCTTCAGCTGCTCGCGCATCAGCCACACGATGTCCATGGCCCGGCTCAGCTGGCCCGGCTCTTCGTCCGCCGCCTTGCTGGCCTTGCCGGTCTCCAGCACGAAAAAACCGGATCCGCGGCGCGGCTCCACCAGGCCCCGCGCGACCAGCATTTCAAACGCCACCACCACCGTGTTCTTCGCGTACCGGTGCAGCTGCGCCAATTCGCGCAGGGACGGCAGTTTGTCGCCCGCCCGGTAGACGCCGTCGGCGATCTGCTGGCCGATCAGCCTGGCCAGGCTTTCGGCTATGGGGGCGGCGCGTTGCGGCCTGCCCCGAAGGCTTGCTTCATCCATGCTGGAAATCCCGCTGGGGGCCATCAAAATTGGTGCAGTGCAATGGTACTGTTTGCCCAAACTGTACCTCTCAATAGCGGTACAGTTTACCTAGAATCAGGCCACTTGATTCTGATATGGAGACACGCCATCGTGGCCGATTCACGCCTGCCCAACTTCCGCTCCCTCACCCCCGCCCAGCGCCTGTCCGCCATTGCGGACGCCGTCGGGCTCAGCCCGGACGAACGCCAGCAACTGGCCAGCCCCGGCGCGCTCGGCCTGGACCGGGCGGACGGCATGATCGAGAACGTCATCGGCTCGTTCGAGCTGCCGCTGGGCGTGGCCGGCAACTTCCAGGTGAACGGCCGGGACGTGCTGGTGCCCATGGCGGTCGAGGAACCGTCGGTGGTCGCCGCCGCTTCCTATATGGCCAAGCTGGCGCGCGAATGCGGCGGCTTCGAAACGTCCAGCACCCGCCCCTTGATGCGCGCGCAGGTGCAGGTGCTGGGCCTGAGCGACCCGCACGGCGCCCGGCTCGCCCTGCTGCGCGAGCGCGAGCGCATCATCGCGCTGGCCAACGGCCGCGACAAAGTCCTGATCGAACTGGGCGGCGGCTGCCAGGACATCGAAGTGCATGTCTTCCCCGACACGCCGCGCGGCCCCATGATCGTGATGCACCTGATCGTGGACGTGCGCGACGCGATGGGCGCCAACACCGTCAACACCATGGCCGAAGCCGTGGCGCCGCTGGTCGAGGAGATCGCGGGCGGGTCCGTGCGCCTGCGCATCCTGTCCAACCTGGCCGACCTGCGCCTGGCGCGCGCCCGCGTGCGCCTGACGCCGCAGGCGCTGGACACCAAGGAGCGCAGCGGCGCCGACATCATCGAAGGCGTGCTGGACGCCTATACTTTCGCCGCCATCGATCCCTACCGCGCCGCGACGCACAACAAGGGCATCATGAACGGCATCGACCCCGTCATCGTCGCCACCGGCAACGATTGGCGCGCGGTGGAAGCGGGAGCGCACGCCTACGCCAGCCGCTCGGGCCGCTACACCTCGCTCACCCACTGGGAGAAGGACACCTCGGGCGCGCTGGTCGGCTCCATCGAATTGCCCATGCCCGTGGGCCTGGTGGGAGGCGCCACCAAGACCCATCCGCTGGCCCGGGTGGCGCTGAAGATCATGGATGTGCGTTCCGCGCAGGAACTGGGCGAAGTCGCCGCGGCCGTCGGCCTGGCTCAGAACCTGGGCGCGCTGCGCGCGCTGGCCACCGAAGGCATACAACGCGGCCACATGGCGCTGCACGCCCGCAACATCGCATTGGTTGCGGGCGCGACCGGCGCCGAGATCGATGCCATCGCCAAGCGCATGGCCGCGGAGCGGGACGTCCGCACCGACCGGGCGCTGGCATTGCTGGAAGAGTTGCGCAACCCGCACCAGGCCCCGGCCCGGTAAGGAGCCGAAGACCCAAGCCGCGACCGCCGCGCGGCTTGCCGCTCTCCCAAGGGCGGAAGCTTTTTGAATCGGATCGGCGGCAAGAAAACCGAGGCGGCGCCTGGATTCCCCGAGCACCGCCCGACCACAGAGGAGAGAGACATGAACCCGAACACCCCGGCGCATTCCACGCGCCTGGCGGAGGTCTGGAGCGACACGGTGGACCTGCGCCACCTCGCCTGGGCCATAGGCATCGGCATCGCCATCAGCGTGACGGGCTTTTATGCCGCCAGCCGCTGGCTGCGCGGCATCGTGGCGTCCCCCGAGCTGGCCCATGCCTACGCCATGCTGGCCGGCCTGGCTGGCTGCGTGCTGGCAGGCATCATCTGCGCGCGCCTGTTCCCGCCCAAGCGCGAGGTCGTCGAGCACAGCTCCACGCACGACCCCGCCTGGCGCGCAGAGGTGCTGGCCGAGCTGGCCGAACAACCCGGCGGCCTCGGCACGCTTGCCGACCTGCCGGAACCGGTGGTGCGCGAGCTGAAGGACCTGGACCTGTACGAGCTGTTCGCGGAACCCGCGGCCGAACCGTCCCAAGCGTCCGCGCGCGCGCCCTCCCCGCAAGCCGCAGCCAAGGAGGCCCTGGCATGAGCGACCCTATCCTTCTCGAACAGATCATGGTGGCGGCCGCGATGGGCCTGCTGGGCGCGGTCGTGTTCGCGGCCATCGGCCTGGTGTCCGGCACCGATGAAACCACCACGCTGGCGCCCCTGACCCTGCTGGTGGTGCTGCTGGGCGTGCCGCCCGCGGGCGTCTTCACCTTTTTCCTTGCCGGCGCCGTCGCCAAGCACATGACCCACGCCGTGCCCACCGCGCTGCTGGGCATCCCCGGCGACACCCTCGCCACGCCGCTGCTGCAGGACGCAAACATGCTGCGCAAGCTCGGCGTGCCTCATATCGCGCTGCGCAAGATGGTGTCGGGCGCGATCGTCGCCGCCTTCGTCGCGGTCCCGCTGGCCGTGCTGTTCGCGGTGCTGCTGGCGCCGTTCGGCGCGGCCATCACCAAGTCCGCGCCCTGGATCTTCCTGGCCGCGGCGGTGCTGATCGCCTACTTCTCGGCCGGACGCTGGGCCGCGGTGGCGCTGCTGGTGCCGTTCGTCGTGGTCATCATCGCGCTGCAAAGCCTGACCGCCAAGTACGGGGTAAAGCTGAGCATCAGCTACTTCCTGGGCATCGCCATCGGGCCGCTGATCGCGGACCTGTTCACGGTGGTGTCGCCGCAGGGCCGCTCCCGCATGCTGAGGGACAAGGTCCGCACCTTCTCGCTGGCGCCCGACGTCAAGGGCTGGTCGGGCTATTTTCCCAATCCCCTGAAGGTCATGGACCGCACGCAGACGCGCTGGACGCTGGCCACCGCCGCGGTCTCGAGCGCGACCTTCGTGTTCAGCCCGGTGGCCATGACGGTGGTGCTGGGCGAACTGGTCGGCTCGCGCATCAAGCACGCCTATCACCGCCTGACCACCGTGCTGAGCGCGCGCAATGGGGTCACCGAGGCCACCTACATCGCCGAGGCGCTCATTCCCCTGATCGCATTCGGCCTGCCGTTGAGCCCGGTGGCCGCCGGCCCGGCCGCGCCGCTGTTCAACGCGCCCCCGCGCTTCACGGTGGACGCCGCCACCGGCCAGACGCACAACCTGCACAACCTGCTGAGCCATTGGGAGTTCCTGGGCTACGGCATGCTGGCGGTGCTGCTGGCGGCGGTGGTGTCCTACCCCTTCGCCATGAACTTCGCGCGCCGCGCCGCCCTGTTCGTGTCGCGCAAGGTCAGCCACGAAGCCATCATCGCCACCTTCGTGGGCCTGATCATCGTGATCAGCGTCTGGGAAGGCCAGTTCCTGGGCCTGCTCGTGATCCTCACCATGGGCCTGTTCGGCGGGCTGCTGTCGCGCCTGTTCGGCTTCAACACCGGCGTCCAGTTCATGGGCTACTACACCGCCGTGCTCTCGGTGCCCGCCATCGTCAAACTGCTGGCGTAAAACGTGCCTCATCAGGCGGGGCCACGCGCCCCGCCCGCCATTGCCGCGCCGCTTGATCCCGCGCAAGGCGACGCGCGGGTCCTTGCTCTAGCCTCTGTCCACTTGACCTGAGGAAAGACTCGATATGACGTGGTTCAAATCACTCACCCTCGCCGGACGCGAATTGCTGCCCATCATCCAGGGCGGCATGGGCGTCGGCGTATCCGCCCATCGCCTGGCCGGCGCCGTCGCCAGCCAGAACGCCGTGGGCACCATCGCCAGCGTCGATTTGCGCCATCATCACCCCGATCTGCTCGAAAAGACCGAACGGTGCCATGACCGCGAGCTGATAGACAGCGCCAACCTGGAAGCGCTGGACCGCGAAGTCCGCGCGGCCCTGGAAACCGCGCAGGGCCGCGGCCTGGTCGCCGTGAACGTCATGAAGGCCGTGCGCGACCATCCCGGCCTGGTGCGCCAGGCGTGCGAAAGCGGCGCGCAGGCCATCGTGATGGGCGCCGGCCTGCCGCTGGACCTGCCCGAAATGACCGCCGACTTTCCCAAGGTCGCGCTGGTGCCCATCCTGTCGGAAGCCCGCGGCGTGGCCGCCGTGCTGAAAAAATGGATGAAAAAGGGCCGGCTGGCCGACGCGGTCGTGATCGAGCACCCCGGCCATGCCGGCGGCCACCTGGGGGCTGCGCGCCTGGACGACATCCACGACGAGCGCTTCGATTTCAAGCGCGTGCTGGCCGACTGCCACAAGCTCTTCGAAGAGCTGCAACTGGGCAAGGACGCGCCGCGGCTCATCGTGGCGGGCGGCGTGGGCAGCCATGAGCAGGTGCGCCACTGGCTGAGCCATGGCGCCGACGGCGTGCAGGTCGGAACGGCCTTCGCCGTCACCCAGGAAGGCGATGCGCACGAGAACTTCAAGCGCGTGCTGATCGATGCCGACCCCGACCAGCTCACCGAATTCACCAGCGTGGCCGGCCTGCCCGCCCGCGCCGTGCCCACGCCCTGGCTGACGCGCTATCTGCGCCAGGAAAAGACGCTGCAGGCCAATACCCGCTGCGACGCGCGCCGTTGCAGCCAGCGCATGGACTGCCTGACGCAATGCGGGCTGCGCGACGGCATCTCGCGCTTCGGGCAGTTCTGCATCGACCTGAAGCTCGCGGCGGCCATGCGCGGCGAAATCAGCCGCGGCCTCTTCTTCCGCGGCGCTTCCAAGCTGCCTTTCGGCAACGCCATGCGCTCGGTGCGCGAACTGCTGGATTACCTGCTGCACGGCCAGATGCCCGCCGCCGCCTGATCCCCCATGCCCCTGTAGCCTAGGGCTTCCAAAATAATTAGACGACGTATAATATTATTCATCGTCTAATTATTTGGACTGCCATGCCCCGCCCCGATTCCGCCCTGCCCGAGGCGTCCGCGCCGGATGCCGGGCGCCGCGAACGCAAACGCCAGCAGACGCTGGACCACCTGGCGCAGACCGCCTACCGCCTGTTCGAGACGCTCGGGTACGACGCCGTCACGATGGAACAGATCGCCGCCCAGGCCGACGTCGCCAAAGGCACGCTGTACAACCACTTCCCGGTCAAGGAAGCGTTGCTCGCGCACCGCTTCCACGCCGAACTCGCCGCCACGCTCGCGGAACTCCGGCCCGCGCTGCGGCAACTGCCCTCCTTCGCGCAGCGGCTGGCGCGCATCCTGCACGCCTCGGCCCACTGGTCCGAATCCCATCGCGCCTATCTGGGCCCCTACCTGCGCTACCGCCTGGCAACGCTGCAACCCGGCGCGCACGACGGCGGCCGCTATCCGCGCAGCGGCCTGCACGAGCTGTTCGCATCGATGATCGCCGACGCCCAATCCACCGGCGAACTGCGCTCGGGCCTGGCGGCCGAATTGCTGGCCCACCAGTTGCAGTTCCTCCACCTGGGCGCAATGCTGCGCTGGCTGGACCGGCCCGGCACAACCCTCAGGGCCGAGTTCGACGCGGCGATCAGCCTCTTCCTCCACGGCGCCGCGTCCGGAGACAAGGCATGAGCGCCACCGTGCTGGACTGGGCCGAAGCCAGCCAGGCCGGCGCCCGGCTGGCTGGCGGCAAGGGATGGCAATTGGCCCGCATGGCGCGGCTGGGCGTGCCCGTGCCGGACGGCATCGTGCTTTCCGCGCAGGCCAGCCAGGGCCGCGAGCCCGGGCAGGACGTGCCGCCCGCGATCGCCCGAACCTTGACGGAAGCACTGCGCGAGCGCGGCTGGCTGGAACGCCCGCTGGCGCTGCGCTCGTCCGCGCCGCAAGAAGATTCCACGGGCGCCTCGTTCGCCGGCATCCACCTGTCCTGCCTGAACGTGCTCGGCGCGCAAGCGGCGCTCGACGCGGTCAGGCAGATCTGGGATTCCCTATGGACGCCCCAGGCGCGGGCCTACCGCGAGCGGCTGGGGCTGGACGCCGGCGCCGGCATGGCGGTGGTCGTCATGCCCCTGGTCCCCGCCGTCTCGTCCGGCATCGTCTTCACCGTGGACCCCGTGTCGGGCCGCCACGACGACATGCTCATCCATGCCAACTGGGGGCTGGGCGAGTCGCTGGTCGGCGGGCAGGCCGAGGGGGACGAATACCGGCTTCGCGAAGATTATCTGCGCCAGGCATGGCCCTTGGCCCAGCGGCGCCTGGGCGCGAAGCGCCAGTCCAGCCTGGCCGGGCTGCCCGGCCAGGGCACCCGCCTGGCCGACACGCCCGCCGACCGCGCCGCCCGGGCCGTGCTCACGGACACGCAGGCCGAAACGCTGGGAGACATTGCGCGCGATGCGGCCCGGGCGCTGGACTACTCGGGCGCCGGCTACGACATCGAATGGGCCTGGGACGGCGACCGGTTCTGGATCCTGCAGGCGCGTCCCGTCACCGCGAAGGCGCGCCACACCTACCCCGCGCTGCGCTCGCAGCCCTCGTACTGGTCTCGCGGCAACACGCGCGAGGTCCTGCCCCACGCCATGTCCGCGCTGGAATGGGACACCGGCCGGGTCATGGCCCAGCGCATGCTGACCTGCGGCTTCGAGCTCAGCGGCTACGCCACCCTGCCCGGCGTGCCGCTGGCGGCGCTGTTCCAGGGCCGCGTCTACCTGGACGCGTCCGTCATCCAATGGGTCGGCTACGACGCGCTGGGCGTGCCGCCGCAAGCCATGAACGCGCTATTGGGCGGCCCGCAGCCCGCCATCGACGTGCCGCCGCCCACGCCCGCGCAGCGCTTGCGCCATGCCGCGCGCATCGTCCGCTATCTGCGCCGCGCCGCGCCTTTGCGCCGGCGCGCCGCCGCCGACCTGCCACGGCTGCTGGCTCGCGCGCAGGCCTGGCAGGAAGAACCTTTGCCCGAGTCCGGCGCCGGGTTGGGCGCGCGCTTGCGCGAACAGTTCCTGACAGTGCTGGCGGCGGACGAATTGTTCTTCCTCCAAGGCTCGGGCGGCGGAGCGCTGTCGAAGCTTCTGGAACTGGTCGAAAAAGCGCGGCCTGGCGAGGGGCATGCGCTCACCGCCGCGCTGATGGCGGGCGGAGAGCCCAGCGTGACCGCGGAGCAAAGCTATGCCCTGATGGACCTGGCCGGAATCGCCGAGGCCGACGCCCCCGCGCTGGCCTGGCTGCGCGGCCCTGGGCGCGACAGCGCCGCCTGGAACGCCGCTCTGCCCGAAACCAGCCCTTTCAAGCGGGCGTTCGCGGATTTCCTCGCCCGCTACGGGCACCGCGCCGTGTATGAAACCTATCTGCGCAACCCGCGCTGGCGCGAAGCGCCCGCCTATCTGCTGGACAGCGTCCTCAACCTGATCGGCGTCGACGCCGGCGCGCTGCGCGCCCGCCAGGAAAGCGCAGCCCGCGAGGCCTGGCAGCGCGTGCGCGCCGCCCTGCCGTTCTGGCAGCGCCCGCTGGCCGCCAAGCTGCTTGCCGCGTCGCGCCTTGAAGGCAGGCAGCGGGAAGCCGCCCGCAGCGTCCTGGTCGCGTATCTGGCGGCGGCGCGCCGAAGCGCGCTGGCCCTCGGGCAGCGGCATACGGGGCCGGAGGGCCTGGGCGCCGCCGACGATGCCTTCCACCTGACGGCCGCCGAACTGTTCGCGCTCGCCGAAGGCCGGCTTGAGCCCCAGGCCGCCTCGCGCCGCGCGGCCTTGCGCCGCGCCCAACTGGAAGCATGGGCGGCGACGCCGGACCTCGACGTCGTCGCGGAACACGCTCCGGACGGCGCCTTTGCGCCGGCGGCCCCGAGCCCGCAGCGCCGGCAGGACGAGGACGGCGCCCCCGGGACCTGGCGCGGCACGCCCGCCGCGGGCGGCCGGGCGCAAGGCGCCGCCTTCGTCGCCCGAACGCCTGCCGAAGGGCTGGCCATGCCTGCCGGCGGCATACTCGTCGCGCCTTCCACGGACCCGGCCTGGACGCCCCTGTTCCTGCGCGCCGGCGCGCTGGTCATGGAGGCCGGCGGCTATCTTTCGCACGGCGCCATCGTGGCGCGGGAATTCGGCATTCCCGCCGTCGTCAACGTGCAGGGCATCCTGGAGCACGTCGCAACCGGCGATATGCTGGACGTAGATGCCGCGAGCGGCATCGTGCGGCGCCAGCCGTCCGCGCCCGCGGACGACGCGGCATAGGCCGCGCGGCGGCGCTATGCCGGACGCGCGGCCGCCAGGCGGAACTGGAAAACCGCGCCCGATCCGGCGCGGTCCACCAGCCGGATCTCGCTGTGGTGCAACTGCAGTATGCGCTGCACGATCACCAGCCCCAGGCCGCCGCTTTCGCCCGGCCCCCGGTTCAGCGCGCTGGCCCGGGTGAACAGGCCTGCCCGCAACGCCTCCGGGATGCCCGCGCCGGAATCGCTGACCTGCACCTGCACCTGATCCTGCGCCACGCCCAGCCGCAGCTCGATGCGTCCTCCAGGCGGGCTATGGCGGATCGCGTTGTCCAGCAGATTCGTGAGCACGCGCTCGATCAGGCCCAGATCCGCCCGCACCGGCGGCAGTTCGCGCGGGATTTCGGTCGTCAGCCGCTGCTGGCGGGCCTCGGCCGCGAGCTCGAATTTCTGGATCACGTCCTGCACCAGTTCGGGCAGGGAGAAGGTCTCGGGCTCCAGTCTCACCAGGCCGGATTCCAGGCGCGCCAGTTCGAAGAGCTCCTGGGCCAGGCGGCCGACCTTGCGGCTTTGCGCCAGCGCGACGTCCAGATAGCGCCTCCGTTCCTCGGGATCCAGCGTTCCGTCCTTCAGGCGCAGAGTTTCCAGGTAGCCGTGCAGCGAGGTCAGCGGCGTGCGCAGATCATGCGAGATATTGGCGACCAGGTCGCGCCGCTGCTGATCCTGGCGAGTCAGTTCGCGCCACTGTTCGGAAATGCGCCCGCCCATCTGCACGAAGCTGCGCCGCAGCACCGCGATCTCGTCGCCTCGGTCATCTCCCGCGTCCCCCGGCCGCTCCAGCGCGGCCAGGGCGATGCCGTCGTCTCCGCCGAACGCTCGCACCGCCCGCGTCAGGCCGCGCAAGGGCCGCGTGATCAGCGCAAACGCCGCCAGGCCGGCGACCAGCCCCAGCAGCGCCACCAGCGCGATCGACCACAGGGTCGTGCGCAGCACCGAGCTGCGCGACACCGCCATCGCCAGCGCGTCGTGCGCCTGCCCTTGCAGCACCACGTACACATACCCCTTTTCCTGCCCGCCCACGCGCACCGGCGCCGCGCTGAAGACCTTCTGCGCATCCTGGCTGCGCGGGTCATCGCCCACGATGGGCAGCATTTCTCCGGCCAGCAGGCGCTTCACCGGCGCCAGATCGACGCGGTCGCGCTTGATCTGGCCGGCGGGCGCGGCGTCGCCCACGATGCGGCCGTCGTTGGACAGCAGATACACCTCCACGGCGGGATTCACCGCCATCAGCATGTCGAACAGGGAACGCACCGCCTGCGGCCGCCAGCCGTTCGTGTCCATCAGTTCGTTGGCGCCCGCGATGTGCTGGGCCAGCCCGCTGGACAGGCGCTGGACCACTTCCTGCTCATAGCGGGAATTGGCCGCGATCTGCAGCCAGGCCGACGCCCCGCAGCATGCCAGCAGAAGCAGCGCGAACACGCCCGAAAGGCGTTGGGTCAGGGTGAACCGCTTCATGGCGCGCCTCCCTCGCCGGCCGGCGACGCCGCGAATTTGTAGCCCCTGCCCCATACCGTCAGGATGCGCCGCGGGTTGGACGAGTCCGACTCGATCTTGGCGCGCAGCCGGTTGATATGGGTATTGACCGTGTGTTCATAGCCTTCGTGCTGGTAGCCCCACACCTGGTTCAGCAGGTCCAGCCGGGAAAACACCTTGTCGGGATGGCGCGCGAAGAAATGCAGCAGATCGAACTCCCGGGGCGTCAGATCCAGCCGGCGGCCGTCCACATCCACCGTCCGCGCGACCGGGTCGATAGACAGCCCATGCAGGACCAGGCTGCCCGCGTCGAGGCGCGCGTTGCGCTCCAGCGCCTCGCTGCGGCGCAGCAGCGCGCGCACGCGAGCCACCAGTTCCAGCATGGAAAAAGGCTTGGCCAGGTAGTCGTCCGCGCCCAGTTCCAGCCCCAGGATGCGATGCACCTCGCTGGAACGCGCGCTGGTGATGATGATGGGCGTATAGCGCGCCATGGCGCGGGCCCGCTTGCATATTTCCAGGCCGTCGATGCCGGGCAGCATCAGGTCCAGCACCAGGGCGTCCCAACTGCCCTCTTCCAGCCGGCGCATGCCTTCGCTGCCATCGGCGGCGTGTTCGACCGCATAGCCTTCGTCCCGAAGATGCAGCCGCAGCAATTCCGCGATGTGGGCGTCATCTTCAACTATCAGTACTCGTCGGGGCGTATCCATGCAGGCGCTCGAAATAGGGGCGATGCGCCTATTGTCGCCAATCCTCGCCGGGGGAGTTATCACATTTAATTTAAGTTTGCGTGAGGACTTCGGTATCGGCGCGGGGGAAGAATGGCGCCATCGACAACGAACCCCGGAGTCCCGCCATGTTGGCCACCCCCGCCAGCCGCGATGCCCACGCCGCCCCGCCGGCGGCCGGCCCCGTCCATCCGGGCTGGCTGCGCGCCATGCACTGGCTGAACGCGCTGGCCGTGGCCGTCATGGTCGCCAGCGGCTGGCGCATCTACAACGCATCGCCGCTCTTCGACTTCGTCTTTCCTGCAGGCATCACGCTGGGAGGCTGGCTGGGCGGCGCCCTCCAATGGCACTTCGCCGGCATGTGGCTGCTATTTGCCAACGGCGTCCTGTACCTGGCGATGAACGTCGCCACCGGCCGCCTGTGGCGCAAGTTCTTCCCGCTGAGCGCCCGCGGCGTGGCCGCCGACCTGGGCGCGGCCCTGCGCGGCAGGCTCGCCCATGCCGATCCGCGTCACTACAACCAGGTACAGCGCCTGGCCTATCTGTTCGTCATGGCCGACATCGCGGTCCTGGTGCTGTCCGGACTGGTGCTGTGGAAATCGGTGCAATTCGACCTGCTGCGGGAGCTGCTGGGCGGATACGAGACCGCGCGCCGCGTGCACTTCGTTGCCATGGCCCTGCTGGTGGCTTTCGTGGCGGTCCACCTGGCGATGGTGGCCCTGGTGCCGCGCAGCCTGGTCGCGATGATCCGTGGCAAATAAGGAGCCCGCCGTGAGCTTGAGAAAACGTCCCTCCCTGCCCGGCCTGGACGGCCCCGCCGTCCTCAAGGAAGCCGGCAGGATCCTGGAGACACGCGTGGAGCAGCCCTCGCGCCGCGCCTTCCTGCGCAACAGCCTGACCCTTGGAGGGCTGGCCATGCTGTCGGGATGCTCGCTGTCCGACGATGAGCACGTGGAAAAGGCGCTGGCCGCCGTCTCGCGATTCAACGATCGGGTGCAGGGCTGGATCTTCGACCCCGGCAAGCTGGCGCCCACGTATCCCGAGTCCATGATCACGAGGCCGTTTCCGTTCAACGCCTATTACGGCATCGACGAGGTTCCCAGCGTGGACGAGGAATCCTTCCGGCTGGAGGTGACCGGCCTGGTCGCCGACAAGCGCCGCTGGCGCCTCGATGAACTGCGCGCCATGGCGCAGATCGACCAGGTGACGCGCCACATCTGCGTGGAAGGCTGGAGCGCCATCGGCAAATGGGGCGGCGTGCCCTTCTCCAGCTTCCTCAAGCGCGTGGGCGCGGACCTGGACGCCAGGTACGTGGGCTTCAAGTGCGCGGACGACTACTACACCAGCATCGACATGCCCACGGCGCTCCATCCCCAGACCATTCTGGCGCTGAGCTATGACGGGCAGACGCTGCCCCCAGAGTACGGCTTCCCCATGAAGCTGCGCATGCCTACCAAGCTTGGCTACAAGAACCCCAAGCACATACAGGCGATTTTCGTCACCAACACCTACCCGGGCGGTTACTGGGAGGACCAGGGCTACAACTGGTTCGGCGGAAGCTAGGTGCAATCACTTTTCCCAAAAAGGAACACATCATGAAGACTCTCACCACCGCTGCGCTGTCCCTCTGCCTGGCGTTCGGCGCCGCCGCCGTCCACGCCGCCGACACCATGGGCAAGGACGCCATGGGCAAAAGCTCCATGTCGAAGGACGGCATGGCGAAGGAAGGAATGGCGAAAAGCGGCATGGCCAAGGACGGGATGTCGAAGGACTCCATGTCGAAGGATTCCATGCCGAAGGACGGAATGTCCAAAAACGGCATGTCCAAGGAAGGCATGTCGAAGGACGCCATGGGCAAGGCCCCGATGTCCAAGGACGGCATGTCCAAGGACGGCATGAAGCAATAGCGGACGCACCAGCAATCCCACCGGGAGCACGCCATGAAACTAGACCGCAGGCACTTTCTGGGCCTGGGCGGCGCGGCGGCGATTGCCGCCGGGCTCGCCCCCGCCCTGGCCGCGCGGGCCGGCCAGCCGGCCTCCGCCGCGTCCTTTCCCTATACGCTGAGCGACGCCCAGTGGCGCGAACGGCTGACGCGCGAACAGTACCAGGTGCTGCGCCGTGAAGGGACTGAGCGCCCCTATTCCAGCCCGTTGGACAAAGAGCACCGCAAGGGCGTCTACGCCTGCGCGGGCTGCGCCCACCGGCTGTTTTCCTCGTCCGCCAAGTTCGACAGCGGCACCGGCTGGCCCAGCTTCTGGCAGCCGCTGGCCGATGCCGTGGGCGAAACCAGCGATCGCAGTTTCGGCATGACCCGCATCGCCGTGCACTGCGCCAACTGCGGCGGCCATCTGGGCCATGTCTTCGATGACGGCCCGCGCCCCACCGGACTACGCTATTGCATGAACGGCGTGGCCCTGGCGTTCACCCCGCAGGCTTGAGCGTCAGCCGCCCCATTGCTCTGGAGACACCATGTCCACCACACATCTGCCCCGCAAGCTCTGCGCCATGCTGGCCGCCGCCTGCGGCCTGCTGGGGTCCGCCTCGGCCTCCGCCGCCGAATCCGCCGTCATCATCCCTCCGCCGGCCCTGGACCAGCCGGCCAACGCCTCCGCACCGCAGAAAGCGGTTCTGGCCGGCGGCTGCTTCTGGGGGGTGCAAGCCGTGTTCCAGCACGTCAAGGGCGTTACCGGAGCCGTCTCCGGCTACGCTGGCGGCCAGGCGGACACCGCCAACTACGATGCGGTAAGCAGCGGCCGCAGCGGCCACGCGGAAGCGGTCGAAATCACCTACGATCCCACGCAGGTCAGCTACGGCCAGTTGCTGCAGATCTACTTTTCAGTGGCCCACGATCCCACCCAGCTCAACCGCCAGGGTCCGGACAGCGGCCCCCAATACCGCTCGGCCGTCTTCCCCGCGGACGACAGCCAGCGCAAGGTGGCCGAGGCCTATATCGCGCAACTGAACAAGGCCGGCGCCTATCCCAAGGCCCTAGCCACCAGGATAGAGCCGCTGCAGGCCTTCTACCCGGCCGAGGGCTATCACCAGGACTACCTCGTGCGCCACCCGTACAGCATGTACATCATGGTGAACGACGTGCCCAAGGTCGAAAACCTGGCCAAGACCTTCCCCGATCGCTACCGCGACAAGCCGGTGCTGGTCAATCCGGCAGGCTGAGGCAGTCGGCGCGCCGCCGCGCTTTGATCGTTCATACCGAACAAAATATCGGCGGCCGCCGGTTTAATGCCGCAATCATGTCACGTCTAATGGTCTTCAGAGCCGCATTCATACAGGAGATCACCATGAGCGACATGAGCGACGCACGCCGTCTGTCCCCGGACACCGTCAAGGTGCGGAATCATCAAACCCACACCCGGATCCAGCAGGTGACGATAGCCCCGGAGGCGCTGCTGCGTTTCCTGGGCGCCGTCCGGGACATCGACGTCCAGAACCTGGAATATGTGCCCTTCATGCGGTTCAAGGTCGCCCAGGCCTTGATGCAGGCCTGCGGCGCCGGGCTGCGCGACACCCTCAATGCCATCGTCGAAGCCCGCGCGCACGGCGGATTCACCGTCGGCCTGCAGGGCCAGTCTTCCGATCCCGACGATTTCGTGAAGTTCGGCACAGCCATCGCCTACCTGCTCGGACCGGCCAACCACGACTCGATGTCCGGCAAATACTATGCGCGCTTCATGGTGAAGCACACGGACCACAGCGATTCCTATCTGCGCCAGGCCTATCGCCTGTTCACGATGCACACCGACGGCACCTATGTCTCCGAAGCGACGGACTGGCTGCTGATGATGAAATTCGGCGAGCGCGACGCCGTGGGCGGCGAGTCGCGCTTCCTGCATCTGGATGACTGGGAGAATATCGACGATTTTGCAGGCCACCCGCTGGCGACCAAGCCGCTGCTGTATAAGTCTCCAGCCTCGAAAAATGTCGTGGAAGAGGTGGAAAGGCCCCTCTTCTTCCAGAACCGCTACGGTCTGGCGATCTGCTTCATCGATCAGTTCGTCCAGCCGGCCACGCTTGAAGAGGCCATGTATCTGCACGACCTGTCGGCATCGATGGAGGCCAGTTGCGGCGTGCAGGAAGTCACGCTGCCCCCCGGCGAGCTCGTCGTGCTCAACAACTATTTCTATCTGCACGGCCGCGCGCCGTTCCAGAAGAGTGAATCGCTGCACCGCGAACTGATGCGTATCCGGGGCCTGTTCGCGCGCTGAACGCCCCGTGCCGCCGAGGCGGCTCCCGCCCGGGGAGCCGCCGCCCGTTTACGCCTGGCCGATCGTCACCACCGGCGGCTTGGGCGTTTCATCCACGACCAGCTTGAAGATATCCGGACGGGCGTAGTGCCCGACCACATCGAAGTCATATTTACCGCGCGTGACGTCGTCCAGGTCGATATCGGCCGTGAGTATGCATTCGCCTTCGTGGTCCGGGCCCGCCAGCAACTGCCCGGCGGGACCGATAATGGCGCTGCCGCCGCGCATCAGCACGGTATCGGCCGAATTGCCCTGGATGGCATCGTAGTCCTCGGGAAAATCGCCCCGCGTGATGTACTGGCAGGCCGAAAAGACGAAACAGCGCCCTTCCATGGCGATGTGCCGCATGCTGGTGATCCACTCATCGCGATCGTCCGCCGTCGGTGCGCAATAGAGCTGGATGCCTTTGCCGTACATTGCCATGCGCAGCAGCGGCATGTAGTTTTCCCAGCAGATCACGGTGCCCATTTTTCCATGCGGCGTGTCGAACACGGGCATGGTGGAGCCGTCGCCGTAGCCCCAGATCAGCCGCTCCACGGCGGTCGGCATCAGCTTGCGGTGCTTGCCTATCATTTCGCCGCTGGGCGCAAAATGCAGCGCGGTGCAATAGAGCGTGCCGATATCTTGCTCCATCACGCCGACCACGACGTAGGCCTGAGCCTCGCGGGCGGCTGCGCCGATTTCGTCCACCTCGGGTCCGGGCACCGTGATCGCGCCATTGAAGTAGCGCAGGAACTCCTCGCGCCCGCGCGGCAGCCGGCCGCCCACGCGCGCGCCGAAATCGCTGCCCTTCGGATAGCCGGAGATGGTGGCTTCCGGAAACACGATCAGCTTGGCGCCCAGCTCCGCCGCCTCGCGGATCTTGGCGACAACTTTCCCCACCGTGGCCTGCTTGTTGAACGGGATCGATGCGGTCTGGACGACCGCCGCCTTGAATGTCATTGCGAGGACTCCTCAGAGATGATTTCGCCGCGTTCAATGGTGACGACCCGGTCGGCCATCGGCTGCAGCAGCTTGGGATTGGATTCGGTGATAAGCACGGCAAGATCGGGCTTGCGCGCGCGCAAGGTTTTCAGGCTGTCGGCATAGCGCAGCGCCAGCGCCGGCGCGAGGCCCTGGAAAGGTTCGTCCAGCAGCACCAGGTTCTCACCCGCCATCAGCGCGCGGCCCAGCGCCACCATCTTCTGTTGTCCGCCCGACAGCAGGCCTCCCAGGCGGTGATTGAGCTGCTCGAGCTCCGGCGCCACGGAATAGATCAGATCCAGCCTTTCACGTATCTGCTGCGCGCCGAGCTTGCAGGCCCAGGCAGGCACCATCATGTTCTCGATGACGGTGAACTTGCCGATCAGGCGGCGCTCTTCCGGCGCAAACCCGATGCCCAGGCCGGCGCGCCCATGGGCTTCGCGCGCGGCCAGGTTCCGCCCCTGGAACAGAAGGCTGCCCTGGGCCAGCGGCAACGTGCCCATGATGCCGCGCAGGAGCGAAGTCTTGCCCGCCCCATTGCGCCCGATCAGGGCCACGGTTTCTCCGGCGCGGATATCGAGATCGACCTCGCGCAACACCTTCGCGCCTTCGATGTATGCGACCAGCTTGCTTGCCTGCAGCATCATTGGACGCCTCCGATCACGTTGCGCAAGACCTCTTCGTTCTGGAGAATCTCGGCGGGCGGACCATCGGCGGCGACCTGGCCCGCATTCCAGACGATGACGCGGTCCATATAGCGCTCGACCAATTCCATATCGTGCTCGACCAGCAACGCCGCGATATTCCTTTGCCGCAAGACCGGCATCAACATATCCATGATCTCGAACTTCTCCTGGGAGCTGACCCCGCTGGTGGGCTCGTCCATCAACAGCAGGCTCGGCGAGAGGGCCAGCGCTACGGCGATGTCCACCAGCTTGCGCACGCCCTCAGGCAAAGAGCCGATCTGCCTCCCTGCCTGGCCGAGCAGGCCGAAAATGGCGAGTAGCTCTTCGGCCTCGTCACGCGCCGCCTTGCGATACAGGGAAGACAGCGTCCAGAAACCATCGCGGGCGGCCAGCGCGAGCAGCAGGTTCTCGATCACGGACTGCTCGGAGAACAGCTGCGGCAGCTGGAACGTACGGGCGATGCCCAGGCGCGTGATGGCGCGGGGCTTGAGCCGGGTAAGGTCCTTGTCGCCGAAGAGCACGCTGCCCTGCGTGGGCCGCACATAACCGGTGCACAGGTTCAGGAACGTAGTCTTGCCTGAGCCATTGGGCCCGATGATGGATGCGATCTGCCCGCGGTAGATGTGCAGGTTCACGCCGTTGGCCGCCTTGACGCCGCCGAACTCGACGTGCAGATCCTTGGAACTGATGATGACCTGGCCTTTCATTGCCGGGCCTCCTTGCGGCCGAACAGGCGCAGGCCCAGGCCGAACAATCCCGTCGGCGCAAACAACACGATCGCCACCAGCACCACCCCCATGATCAGTTGCCAGGAATTGGCCGCATAGGCGCTCGCGGCGCTGCGCACCGCCTCGAAGGAAACCGCGCCCAGCAAGGCCCCCAGCACATTGCCGATACCTCCCAGCACCGCGATGAAGACGAATTCGGCCGAACGGCTCCAATAGGCCATTTCCGGCGTGACGTGGCCTGTTCCCATCGCCGCGATGGCGCCGCCCAGACCCGCGAGCGCTGCGGACACGACGTGGCCCACGTAAAGCACCTGGCGCCCCGAGATGCCCAGGTATTCCAAGCGGGTCTCGTTGGTCTTGAGGGCCGCCAGCGCCTGGCCCGGAGGCGAATTCAGATAGCGCGTCACGACCAGCAGCGCGACGGCCAGCATGACCAGGGCGGTGTAGAACAAGGCCCAGCCGAAAACCTCGATCTCCAGAGGCACGCCGGCCAGCGACTGTATCCGCACCGGCAAGCCATCGCTCCCCCCCGTCAGGCCATACAGCTTGAGCACCAGCGTAAATCCCACCATGGAAAAAGCCAGATTCAGCATGGCGTAGAAGATGTCGCGATAGCGCGACAGGATCAGGCCCAGGATGGCGCCCAGCGCCGCGCTCGACACAACCGCCATGGCGATGACGGCCAGCGCGTCCGCGCTCACGTGGCGCGCGCCGAAGGCGGCGGCATAGGCGCCGCAGGCGAAATACAGCGCGTGGCCAAAAGAGACCTGGCCGGCGCGCAACAGCAGCAACAGCCCCAAAGCGCAGAACGATATCGCCATGGCCATGGTCGCGAGCGGCCGCAGCGACGGCGCGATCAGCGGCAGGGCCGCAAGCAAGAGCAACGGCAGGCAGGCGAGCGCCGTCGTTTTGAAATAGGTTTTCATCTTCAGATCCGACGGACTTGTGGCTTGCCGAAAAGGCCGTAAGGCTTGACAAGGAGAATCGCGGTCATGACCAGATACGGCGCGACGGAGGACAAGGGAGGCAACAGATGCACGCATAAGGCCTGCACCAGTCCGACGATCACGGCGGTCACCGCCGTGCCCTGGAAATGGCCGAGTCCGGCAGTGGCCACGATGGCGAAGGAAAGCACGATGGAGTCGGCGCCTATGCCCGGCACCAGCGAGGTCGTGGGGGAAGCCAACGCCCCGCCCAGGGCAGCGAGCGCGGTGCCCAGCATGAAAGTGATCGTGTAGACCCGCTTGGCATTGATGCCCAGCACGCGCGCCACCTCGTAGTCCTCGATGACCGTCGCGATCAGCTTTCCTTGCCTCGTCTTGTTGAAATAGAAGGACAAGGCAAGCATCACGACGATCGCCGAGAGCGGCAGCACGAACAGCTGGTAGGCCGTGTAGTAGATGCCGCCCACCTCGACCATCCCGAGCATGGCGAGCGGCGCGTCATTGAACTGCGGCTCCACTCCGAACATCATTTTCTGCACGTCCTCCAGGATCATGAAGATCCCGAAGGTGAGCAGGAGCTGGAGCGCGTGCTCCTTGCCATAGATGCGGCGCAGCAGAAAGCGCTCGATGAGCGGCCCCAGCGTCACGCCGATGGCTACCGCCGCCAGCAACAGGGCCGGATAGGTCCAGATGCCGCCATCAGGGCCCGCCAGCCAGAGCCCAAGGGTCACGGCGCCGTAGGCGCCAAGCGCGTAGAAGCTCCCATGGGCGACGTTCAGGATGCGCATGATGCCGAAGATCAGGCTCAGGCCCACCGCCACCATGAACAGCACCGAGGCGTGCGCCAACCCATCCAACGTGGCCAGTAATAGCGTTTGTTGCATGATGAGGCCGTTTATTCCGCGGGAGTGCCGACTTTCTGCAGGACTTCCGGCGAAAGCGTCTTGAACCAGTCATCGCTCTTCACGCCCACGGGCGGAGAGGTCAGCTCGGGAGGAATCACCAGGAGCTGCTTGAGCGTCTTGAAGTTCTGCCCCCTTTTCTCCGTGGCAACGCCCAGCAGTTGGCCTTCCATCGCCTGATGGTCATCGCGGATTTTCAGCTGGCCCGTGAAATCATTGAGCTCCAGCCCATTCCACCCCTTGAGCAACGCGGCTTGCAGCGTCTTGCGATCGCCGTCCCAGGACGTCTCAAGCGCCTGCTGAACGGCGCGCACGGCCTGCGCCATGTGATACGACGGGAAACTCGGATAGGCCCCCGTGCTATTTTCGAAATCCGTCACGAAGGCCTGGTGTTCGGCGTTTCCGGCCATGGCGGGATTGAATGCCCAGCTATCGCCGCGCATGCCCACAATGGCCCCTTCCGGAAAGGCCTTGCCCAGCTGCTGCATGGAGCTCTCGCCATTGGCTGCCACCAGCCGGGAATTACGGAACAGCGCCCGTGACGAAGCCTGCTTGACGAACGTGTTCATGTCCCCGCCCCACAGCGTCGTGAAGATCACGTCCGGACGCAGGGCCGACAGGCGGGAAATCTCGGTCGAGTAGTCCGAGGTGCCAAGCTTGGGGAACATTTCGGCGACGATCTTCACGTCCGGACGCAGGGCCTGGACCGCGCCCCGAAATGCGGCCCAGTTATCGCGGCCGAACGCGTAATCCTGATTGATGCCGGCGATAGTCTTGATCTCGGGCATCAGCTTGAGCATGTACAGCGCCGTCGCGACGTTGTTCGACGGGGTGTAGTCGGACGTCCGGTATACATATTCGTACTTGGCGTCGGTGTAGATCCGCTCGGTGCCGCAGTCCCACAGCATCGTGGGCATCTTCAATTGCTCGGCGACCGGCGCGACCGCCAGGCAGATCGAACTCGACAGCCCGATGATCATCGCATCCACCTTGCCCGACTCGACCAGGCTGCGGTATTCCACGACGACGTTGTCCACGCCGTGGTTCTCATCGATGAAGACCAGTTCGATCGGTGCGCCCTTGATGCCGCCGGCGCTGTTGATCTTTTCCACCTGCAGACGGGCTGCCTGCTGGGCCGGGACGCCGAACACGGCTCCGGCGCCCGACAGGTAGGTGGACACGCCGATACGGATGGGTTCTGCCGCCTGGGCCGGTTGCCACAAAGCGAAAACCGCACCCAGAACAGCTGAAAACAAGCCCTTGTCTATCAATTTCATTGCTTCCCCTCGTTCGCATACACAAATTTCGTCTGTAGGCGCGCAGCCCCCGCCTTGCGCTTGCAACTTCCCGGCGCGGACCTGTCCAATGAGCGGAAAGTGTATTTATAACGGTTTTATCCGTCAATTAAATAACACTTTGGGTTAACCCTATGAAAATTATAACATGCTGTTTTTATTGTATTTTTTACCTTATGAATTCACCTGAAAATGCTAAATCAATCGATTTTTGTGAATTTATGTCGGCAATTTCCGACATCAAAAAACGTGGACACCGCTAGCGCTGTTTGATACTGTCTAGCCGCTTTAGGCATACCGCCAACGGGCTGTGCACCCGCAGGCCCACCAAAGGGAGACGCGTAAGGGATGGATCTGGAAGAGAAGCTCGGGCGGCTGGGTATTAGCGGCAATCTCTACCGGGTATACAGGGCCGCCATTGAATTGGGCGAAGTGCCGGTATCCGAACTGGCGGCGAGCGCCGGCCTGGCGCGCACCACGACCTACGACGCGGTGCTGAGGCTGGAAGAGGAAGGCTTGCTGAGGATCGAAGGAGCCGACCGCAAGCGCCACGTAGTGGCGCATGACCCTTCCGTGCTGCTCGAATACGTAGCAGCCAGGCGCGTCATGGTCACGGAAATGATGCCGGAGCTCAGGTCCATGTATAACCAGGCCAAGGGCAAGCCCAAGACGCGCTTCTACGAGGGCGCCGAGGGCATCCGCACCGTGCTTTGGGACAGCCTGAATGCACCGGTTTCCCTGCGGGCCACCTTCTCGATGTCCGAATTGCGTGAAGTCCCGGGCCTGGAAGAGATCAATCGCTACCGCGACGCGCGCATCGACAGGGGCATCAGCATGCGCGTGATCCGTTCGCGCAGCCGCGACACCGACGACATCTGGCCTGCCAGCGAAGCCGAACTGCGCGAATTGCGATGGGCGCCGGCAGAGACCAGCGTAGCGATGACCACCCTGATCTACGGCAATTGTGTCGCAATGATTTCATCCAAGCGCGAAAACTATGGCCTCATCATCGAAAGCACGGAATACGCCCAGCACCAGGGCATGCTGTTCGATGCCTTCTGGGCGTCATGCCTGCCCGCGGCTTGACCTGGATCGCCTGGCTCGCGCCCATCCCAGGCACCAAGCGCCAGGGTTCACCGGCACTTTAGCCGCATGAACGATCAAAACGTCGAGACACGCACGCTGCGCTACTTTGTGGCCGTGGTGGAAAGCCTGCACTTCTCCAGGGCGGCAGACCGCCTGGGCGTCTCCCAATCCGTCTTGAGTGTCGCCATCCAGAAGCTTGAGTCCCAGCTGGGCATCAAGCTGCTCCATCGGAACAAGAGACAGCCTGTCACGCTGACGGACGCAGGCCGGACTTTTCACGCGCACGCCGTCATCGCGCTCCAGCACATAGATCAGGCGGTGCAGACCGGCCTGCTCGCGGCGCGCGGGCTCGTCGGCGTGGTGAAGGCGGGCTTCGTGGCATCTGCCGTTACCAGCGGCGCCATGCCCGGGCTGCTGAGGGCCTTTCGGGCAGAACATCCCGCCGTGCAATTGGAAATAGCCCCGATGGACACGCCGACGCAGCTGGAAAACCTGAAAAACGGCGTCATAGACATAGGCGCGCTGCGGGCGCGCCGGGAATATCCGCCAGGCGTGGATGCCGTCGTCATGCATGTAGAGCAGCTCGCCGTCGCCATCGCCGAGAACCACTTTCTATGCTTGAAGGATGAAATTTTGCCGCAGGACCTGGCGGGCGAATCCTTCATCATCCCGCAATTTGACGAACAGGAAGGATTCTCGGAAATCCTGGCGGACCTGGCTCGCCAGGGCGGGTTTCCCGACCGGCCGTATCAGCGCGTCAAGGACTTCATGTCCGCGGTTACCCTGGCGGCGGCAGGCTACGGGGTCGTGCTGGCCCCCGATTCCATCCTGAGCCTGTCGCCCCCAGGGATAACGTACCGCCGCATCGCCAGCTTTGACCGCGACGTGAAGCTGGCACTGGCTTTCCGCACCCGGGGCAACTCGCCCGCGGTCGAGGCCTTGATCGGGAAAGTGCGCGCCAGATAGCCCACCCGCTGGCGGATTTGGGCCGGACGCGGTAATGGGCCACAATCCCGGGTCTGCGAGCAAACAAATCCAGGAGTAGTACGGCAGTGAACGACACCCGCAATCCGGACAGCGACATACCCGGCAGCCAACAGCAGCCCACGCTTTGGCGCGATGACGGCTGGACCGCCCGCATCATCAAGAACGAAGAGGATGATGGCTGGGCCGTGGAAATGACCATGGACGGACAAGCCGAGCCCGCCCTGGTGGGCCCTTGGACCATGGGCCGCGACAAGAAGAACCCCAAGCCGCTCGACTCCCCGGCCTTCATCACCTTGGTCAAGACCGCCAAGGAAGTCCTGCGCCGTCACGAACAGCAATTGCATGCCACGCTGCACAAGAGCGTCAGGATCGACAGCGCCGCCGGCCGCCTGACCGTCAAGCTGGATATCGTTCCCGACGAAGACGAGCCGTATGCCGTGCTGAGCGCCTACGACGAATCCGGCGAACAGCTGGCCCAGACTCAGGTCCCGCCGACGTACAAGCTGAGCGTGCAGCGCGCATCGGAGTGGGCCAGCGGCGGCTTCGGCAAGCACGGCTGACGCACGGCCATCGCGGCCGTCTCAGTGCCCCGTCGAATCCCCTGCCCGGCTGGCCTCGAACAGGAACCAGGTGCGGCGCTCGGTTTCGTCGATCCAGTTCTCGATCAGGCTGGAACTGGCGATGTCGCGATGCTCGTCGGTGATGTTGTGCGCCTCGCGCAGCGCCGCCGCCAGCGCCTTGTTGTCTTCGCGCAGCTCGGCCAGCATGTCCAGCGGCTGCACGTAGTCGGCGTCGTTGTCCGCGATGCGCTGCGAGCGCGCGATGTGCCCGATCGAACGCAGGGTCGTGCCGCCGATCTTGCGGATGCGCTCGGCGATCGGGTCCGTCATGGCGAACAGCTGGTCGCCCTGCTCGTCCAGCAGCAGGTGGTAATCGCGGAAATGGGGCCCGCTGACGTGCCAGTGGAAGTTCTTGGTCTTGAGATACAGCGCGAACACGTCGGCCAGTATCTGATTCAGGGCGGCGGAAATATCCCGTGTCGCCGCGCCTTCCAGATCTGTCGGCGTCGCCAGCGGGCGCTTGCGCCGCTCTTTCAGCGTTTTGGTGGTCTTCTCATCCAGTTTCTTGGCCATGGGTCGTAGCTCCTAACCGATCAGGGAAAAACGCAGACGCGACGCGGGACGTTCCGCGCCGCGATTGCCTAGCGTAAGCCCGCCCGCGCGCTTTGCCAATGGCCGGAAGGAGTATGCTACGCCGCTTCCAACCAGCGGATCCATTCATCCCTATGCGCGGCAATCCCGACGTCAGGCAAGGCGTCATCGCGTTGCACGGGTTCTACTTCCTGTATTACGGCCTGCAGGGCGTCAGCATCCCCTTCCTGCCCCTGTGGTTCGCCAGCCGCGGCCTGGACCCCGCGCTCATCGGGCTCATCGTCGCCACGTCCTTCCTGCCCAAGATCCTGTCCACGCCGGTCGTGGCCCACGTGGCCGACCAGACCGGCCAGGCGCACGCCTTGATCGCCTCCGCGCTGGCCGCCTCGCTGCTGCTGTTCATCTGCTATCCGTTCAGCGCGGCGCCCGCCTGGCTGCTTGCCGTCACCCTGCTGCTGAATGCCGTTTTCCCGGCCGTCCTGCCCCTGATGGACCGCATGGCCATCGCCAGCGGACGCGGGCGCAGCTCATACACCGTCATGCGGGCCTGCGGCTCGATGGGCTTCGCGGCCGTCACCGTGGCCGGCGGTTACCTGATCAAGGCTTTCGACGCCGACTGGGTGATCTGGCTATCCATCCTGCTGATCGTGGCCTGCCTGGCCTGCGTCCGGCTGCTGCCGCAGGCCGCCCGCCCCGCCCCCGGGGACGCGCCTGTGGAACGCGTGCGCCTGCCCATGCGCGAAGTGCTGCGCGACCGCCCCCTGCTGCTGTGCATCGGCGCGGCCTCGCTGGTCCAGGCCAGCAACGGCTTCCTGTATTCCTATTCCACGCTCTACTGGACCGATGCCGGCCTTTCCACGGCCCTGATCTCCCTGCTCTGGGTCGTCGGCGTCGCCAGCGAAGTGCTTTTCTTCTTCCTGGCGCCGGCGATTCTCGCCCGCAGCGGCGCCCAATGGCTCATCCTGGCCTCGGCCGCCATGACCGCGATCCGCTGGGCGGGGCTGTCCGCCACCACGGATCCGGCGCTCATCGCTGCGTTGCAGTTGCTCCAGTGCTTCACCCTGGCCGGCAACAACGCCGCGATCATGTGGTACATCGCCCGCCACGTGCCCGCCGCCTGCAAGACATCGGCCATCGCCCTCTACGCCTTGCTCTCGGGCGGCGTCTTCATGTTCGGCAGCATCCAGCTGGGCGGCGCGCTGTACCGCGGCTACGCCCCCGGCGGATTTCTGGCGATGGCCTTCTGCGCGCTGTGCGCGATTCCTCTCATCATGTATTCGGACAGGTTGCGCCGCCGCGCGGGCTGCCCGGCTGAAACCCGCCCGCGCCGCCCCAAATGAAAAAAGGCCTCGCTTGCGCGAGGCCTTTCCGGTCAGCAGCAGCCGATGCGTTTCTTTCCGCCGTAGCGCGCGTCCTGGCGCTCGCGGAAGAATTCCTCGTAGCTCATCGGCTCCTGGTCGGGATGCGTGCGCCGCACATGCTCGACATACGTTTCGTAGTCGGGCACGCCCACCATCAGCCGGAGCGTCTGCCCCAGGTAGCGGCCGGCCGCGCCGGCCGCCGAACTCATGTTGGAAAACAGCATGCGGCGTCTCCTCAGGCGATCAATCCGCACCCGCCGCGACTGGCAGCGTTTCGTACGGGGTTTCGCGCGCCGTGGGCTTGTTCTCATTGCGCGCGCGCTGCACGGAACGCAGCCCGAACACCACGATGCTCACCACGACGAAGATGAAGATCCCGCACAGGCCGGCGTTGATGTAGTCGTTCAGCACCACGCGCGACATCTCGGCCAGCGACTTGGCCGGAGCCAGGACCGTGCCCTCGGCGATCGCCGCGTTGTACTTGTCGGCATGCGCCAGGAAGCTCACGCGCGGGTCGGCGTGGAACAGCTTCTGCCAGCCGGCCGTCAGCGTGCATGCCAGCAGCCACAGCGTGGGCAGCACGGTGACCCAGGCGTAGCGGTCGCGCTTCATCTTGAACAGCACCACGGTGCCCAGGGTCAGTGCAATGGCGGCAAGCATCTGGTTGGCGATGCCGAACAGCGGCCACAGGGTATTGATGCCGCCCAGCGGATCCACCACGCCCTGGTACAGGAAGTAGCCCCAGGCCAGGACGCACAGGCCGGTGGCGATCAGGTTGGCGGGCAGCGAATCCGTGCGCTTGAGCGACGGCGCGAACGTGCCCAGCAGGTCCTGCAGCATGAAGCGGCCCGCGCGCGTGCCGGCGTCGACCGCCGTCAGGATGAACAGGGCCTCGAACAGGATGGCGAAGTGGTACCAGAAGGCCATCATGCCCGCGCCGCCGATGGCCTGGTGCAGGATGTGCGCCATGCCGACGGCCAGCGTCGGCGCGCCGCCTGCGCGCGAAATGATGGTGCTCTCGCCCACGTCCTTGGCCGTCTGGACCAGATCGGCCGGCGTCACCACGAAGCCCCAGCTGGACACGACCTGGGCGACGTGCTCGGGCGTCGTGCCGATCACGGCCGCCGGGCTGTTCATCGCGTAGTAAATGCCCGGCTCGATCACGCAAGCCGCGACCAGCGCCATGATGGCCACGAACGACTCCATCAGCATGCCGCCGTAGCCGATGTAGCGGGCCTGGGTTTCGTTCTCGATCAGCTTGGGCGTGGTGCCCGAGGAGATCAAGGCGTGGAAGCCCGACACGGCGCCGCAGGCGATCGTGATGAAGAGGAACGGGAACAGGTTGCCGGACCAGACCGGGCCGGAGCCGTCGACGAACTGCGTCAGCGCGGGCATCTTCAGTTCAGGCGCGACCACGACGATGCCGATGGCCAGGCCGACGATGGTGCCGATCTTCAGGAAGGTCGACAGGTAGTCGCGCGGCGCCAGCAGCAGCCACACCGGCAGCACCGATGCGATGAAACCGTAGATGATCAGGATCCAGGTCAGGCCCTTGCCGTCGAAGTCGAACATGGGGCCCAGCACCGGATGCGCGGCCACGTCCTGCCCGAAGGTGATGGCCGCCATCAGGCCGACGAAGCCGATGATGGAGACCTCGCCGATCTTGCCCGGGCGGATGTAGCGCAGGTACACGCCCATGAAGAGCGCGATGGGGATCGTGGCGGCCACCGTGAAGGTGCCCCAGGGCGAATGCGTCAGGGCCTTGACGACGATCAGCGCCAGCACGGCCAGGATGATCACCATGATCATGAACGCGCCGAACAGCGCGATCACGCCGGGGATCTTGCCCAGCTCGGACTTGACCAGGTCGCCCAGCGAACGGCCGTCGCGGCGGGTCGAGATGAACAGGATCGTGAAATCCTGCACGGCGCCGGCGAACACCACGCCGGCCAGGATCCACAGCATGCCTGGCAGATAACCCATCTGCGCGGCCAGCACCGGGCCCACCAGCGGGCCGGCGCCGGCGATGGCGGCGAAGTGGTGGCCGAACAGCACGTGCTTGTTGGTAGGCACGTAGTCCAGGCCGTCGTTGTACTTCCACGCCGGCGTCATGCGCGTGGGGTCCAGCTGGAAGACCTTGTTGGCGATGAATCGGCTGTAGTACCGATAAGCGATCAGATACACGCATACGGCGGCGATCACCACCCATAGCGCATTGATGGTCTCCCCTCTGGCAAGCGCCACGGTGCCCAGCGCGAACGCGCCCAGTACCGCAACCGCCAGCCAGACCAGGTGCTGACCCAGTCCCTTACTGCTGGTTTGCATAAGTGCTCCTCTTGCCTCCCGCCATGCTTTTGGCGTGGAAACGCTTTTATCGTCCCGCGGAAGGCAGACTCATTGTTGTGGGGTGGCGGACGCGCACGCCCGCGCTGCGCCCTGTCGACGCGGACGCTAGTATTTCGTTTTGCCCCGGCCGCAACAAGCGCGAAACTACGCAAGCGAGCTACGTGTTACTACGCAATGCGTCGCAGCATAATTTCCTGAAAACCGTAAAATCCGCGGCAGGTCCCTTCCTTGTTACCTGGGAAGCTCGCCGATTGATGCGTCGCAACAAACAAAATCCGCGCTGATACAAATCCCCTATGAAGCTGCGCCTGAAAATCCTGCTGCTGGCCGCGGTGCCCCTGCTGGTGGCGCTGGCCGCCATCACGGTCGCCGTCTACGTGCAGGGCCTGCAATTGGCCCAGCGCGAAAAGCAGGTGGTGGAGAACGCTTGGCTGGCCAGCAAGGAAGGCGAGCTGCGCCATTACGTGAGCCTGGCCTACAGCGCCATCGCGCCGCTGCAGGCCTCGGCCGACGACGACGCCACGCGCCAGCGCGCGCTGGACCTCCTGGCGCAGATGGAATTCGGGCACGACGGCTACTTTTTCGTCTACGACCTGAAGGGCAGAAACCTCATGCACCCGCGCCAGCCCGAGTTGGTCGGGCAGGATCTCTGGGAGCTGCGCGATACCAAGGGCCAGCCCGTCATCCAGAACCTGCTGACGGCCGCCCGGCGCGGCGGCCAGCAAGGCGAGGCCGTGCACTATCTATGGGAAAAGCCCTCCACCCACCAGACCGAGGAAAAGCTCGGTTACGTGGTGGTGATGGAACGCTGGGGCTGGATGCTGGGCACTGGCATCTACCTGGACGACGTGGAGCAGGCGCTGGAACGCATCGACGCGGCCGCGCAGGCCAATATCCGCAAGATGTTCGCCTGGGTGGCCGGCATCGCCGTCGTCTCCATCCTGGGCGTGGCCGCCTGCGGCCTCGCCCTGAATATCAGCGACCACCGCCAGTCCGACGCCAAACTGCGGCTGATGGCCCGGCAGCTGGTGCGTTCCCAGGAGGACGAACGCGCCCGACTGTCGCGCGAGCTGCACGATGGCATCAGCCAGGTGCTGGTGTCCATCAAGCTGTCGCTGGAGGCGGCCCGCGAACGGCTGCGGCAGTCGGTGCCCGCGGACACCCCCGCGCTGGCCCGCATCGATACTCCGCTGGGCGGCGCGCTGGACAGGCTGAACACGGCCGTGGGCGAAGTCCGGCGCATTTCGCACAACCTGCGCCCCACCCTGCTGGACGACCTGGGCCTGCCCGCGGCGCTCGAGCACCTGGGCCGCGAATTCGCCATCCCCAAGCCCGACGGCTCCCCGCCGCTGGCCGTGCGCCTGCATACCACCGGGCAGCCGGTCAAGCTGCCCGAGGCCTACGCCACCGCGCTGTTCCGCGTGACGCAGGAAGCCCTGACCAACGTCATCCGCCACGCCGGCGCCACCCGCGCCGACATGACGCTGGCGTACTCCGCGCGCGACCTGCGCCTGACCATCGCCGACGACGGCGGAGGCTTCGACTACGACGAGGTGCAGCAAGACCCTCGCCGCGGAATCGGTCTGCGCAACATGCGGGAACGCATGAACGCGCTATCGGGTAACCTGACTTTCCACTCCGGCGCGCAAGGCACTGTCCTGCAGGCCTGGCTCCCCCTGCCGGCCGCCGCGCCTCCCGCGAGTTCCCAAGCATGAACGACAAGCCCGACGCCATCCGACTGCTGCTGATCGACGACCATCCCCTGGTTCGAGACGGCTTGCGGCTGCGCCTTGAAACCGCGCCCCAGCTGCACGTGGTGGGCGAAGCCGGCAACGCCGCCGCTGCCCTCGCTTTCCTGGCGGGCTGCCTTGCCGAGGATCCCCAGGGCGGCACTCTGCCCCATCTGGCGCTGATGGACCTGAACATGCCGGGCGTGGGCGGGCTGGACCTGACCGCGCAACTGCACGAGCGCTATCCGCAGATCGCGGTGCTGGTCCTTTCCATGCACGACAATCCGGAATACATGGTGCATGCCGTGAAGGCAGGCGCCCGCGGCTACCTGCTGAAAGACGAGCCGGCACAGGAAATCGTCACGGCCATCGAGGCCGTCATGGCCGGCCGCAGCTACTTCAGCGCGGCCGTGGCCCTGCGGCTGTCGCAGGCCAGCGCCCCGGCCACGCTGCTGACCCAGCGCGAACGCGACGTGCTGCGCCACATCGCTAGCGGCCACGCGAACAAGCAGATCGCCCAGGCCCTGGGCCTGTCCGTGCGCACGGTGGAGACCCACCGCCTCAACATCAAGCGCAAGCTGGGCATAGACGGCCAGGCGGAGCTGATCAAGTACGCGGTAGAAAACCGCGGGGTGTAGAAGGCCCCCACGCTGCGCACGCTTTGCGTGCTTGCTGCCCCCCGAGGGGGCTGGCCCGCCTTGGGGCGGCCCGGCGGAAGGTGTGTGCCCCCACGCTGCGCACGCTTTGCGTGCTTGCTGCCCCCCGAAGGGGGCTGGCTGTACAGACCGGGGACATAGGTAACAGGTGTACGGGAACATGG
>NZ_JPYO01000045.1:196120-610408 GCF_000757485.1 Achromobacter sp. RTa | reverse complement strand
ATGTCCCCGGTCCATACACTGGCCCGCCTTGGGGCGGCCCGGCGGCGGGCCGGCTATTTTTGCGGAGAGTGGCGCGGGCTCCAGCGCTGTCCATGCTTTGCATGCTTGCTGCCCCCGAGAGGGCTGGCCCACCTTGGGGCGGCCCGGCGGAAGGTGTGTGCCCCCACGCTGCGCACGCTTTGCGTGCTTGCTGCCCCCTGAGGGGGCTGACCCACCTTGGGGCGGCCCGGCGGCGGGCCGGCCATTCTTGTGTAGGTCGTTCAAACAGGCGATCTGTTGGAATGGCTTCAGGCGCCGTCGACCATGCGCCCGGCGGCCAGCACCAGTTGACGCCCGCAACGGGCGGCCAGCTGGGGATCATGGGTGACGAGCACCAGCGTGGTGCCGTGCTCCCGATGCAGGTCGAACATCAGGTCGATGACCGTCACGCCCGTGGCGGCATCCAGGCTGCCGGTGGGCTCGTCGGCGAACAGCAGGTCCGGCTGCACCACGAAGGCGCGGGCCAGCGACACGCGCTGCTGTTCCCCGCCGGACAGGGTGCGCGGGTAATGATGCAGGCGCTTGCCCAGCCCCACCCGCTCCAGCATGGCCTGCGCAGCGTCGCGGGCAGGCTGCCCGGCCAGCTCCAGCGGCAGCATCACGTTCTCCAGCGCGGTCAGGTTGGGCAGCAGCTGGAAGGACTGGAACACGAACCCCACATGGTTGGCGCGCAGCCGCGCGCGGCCATCCTCGTCCAGGGCGAACAGGTCCTGGCCAGCCAGGCGCACGCTGCCCGTGCTGGGAACATCCAGCCCCGCCAGCAGTCCCAGCAGGGTGGACTTGCCCGAACCGGAGCTGCCGGTGATGGCCACCGCGCTGCCGGCCTCGACCGTAAAATCTATCCCTTCCAGGATAGACAGCGTCCCGCCGGCATCGGCCACCCGCTTGCCCAGCCCTTTCACCTCGATCGAATTCTTGCTATCCATGCGCCTATTTTCCCGTCTGCTTCTTGTTCCCGCGCTGGCGATCGCCATCGTGGCTCCCGCCCACGCTCAGACCACCGCGGCGGCCCAGGGTTCCGCGCCGCGGACCGTGCTGGTCCTGGGCGACAGCCTATCGGCCGAATACGGCATCAAGCGCGGCACCGGCTGGGTGCCGCTGCTGTCCGCCCGGGTATCGGAACAATACCCCAAGTACCAGGTGGTCAACGCCAGCATCAGCGGCGACACGACCAGCGGCGGCGTAGCCCGCCTGCCGGCGCTGCTGCGCCAGCACGCGCCGGCCGTGGTGGTGCTGGAACTGGGCTCGAACGATGCCTTGCGCGGCCTGCCGCTGTCCATGACCGAGCAGAACCTGCGTACCATGGCGCAAGCCGCCCGCAAGGCCGACGCGCAGGTCCTGATCGTCGGCATGCAGATTCCGCCCAACTACGGACGGGACTACACGCAGCGTTTCGCCCAGGTGTTCCCCACGGTCGCCAAAGACGAAAACGCCCGGTTCGTGCCCTTCCTGATGGAAGGTATCGCAACGAACCGGGCGATGTTCCAGGCCGATGGCATCCATCCGAACGAGGATGCGCAGCCCAAATTGCTGGATAACGTGTGGCCTACGCTGCGGCCACTGTTGAACTGATTCCGCCTGATCAGCCGGCAGCCGGCTGATCGCCGCGGATGACCTCGGCGGCGGCCGGCAGCACCTGCACCTTGTACTCCTCGCGCAGCATGCGGATCATGGCTTCGTTCTCGGCCTGGCCCCACGCGCCCGACAACTGCTGCGCCAGGCGCTCCTTGTCGGCCGGATCGACCTTGCCAGCCTCGACCTTCTCCAGGCGCACCAGCGTGTAATCGGAGCCCGACTGCACGCCGGTATAGGCGGGCAGCGCGCTTGCGGGCAGGCGCATGACGGCGTCCAGCACCGGACGCGGCAGGTCCTTGGGATCCTGGCGCGCCACGGTCACGGGTTCCGAGAAGCCTTCCGGCGCGGCGGCCGGGTTGGCCTTGTCGGCGGCCAGGGCCGCTTCGCCGGCCTTCTTGGCGGCTTCGGCGGAACGCTCGTCCAGCAGCCTGGCGCGGATCGAGTCGGTGACCTTGTCCAGCGCAGGCACATGGGCGGGCTCGACGGCGGCGACGCGCACGGCCAGCATCGTATCGGGCGACAGTTCGATCACGCCGGAGTTCAGCTTCTCGCGCAGGACGTCGGACGAAAACAGCACCTGGCGCACGCGCGGGTTGTCCAGCAGCGCCGCGTCGGGGCTGTCGGCGGCCGAGCCCGGGCCGGCCTTGTCGGCGGGCAGCAGGCCTTCGCGGGTCACGCCGGAGGCGGTGCGCAGCTTCAGGCCGACGGCGTCGGCGGCGGGCTGCAGGCTGTCGCGCTTGTCGTAGACCTGCTTGTTCAACTGGCTGGCCATTTCCGAGAAACGCACGGCCGCCAGTTGCTTGCGGACTTCGGCGGTGATCTGGTCCTTGACCTCGGCCAGGGGCTTGATGGCCGCGGGCTGGATCTCGGTGACCTTGACGATGTGCAGGCCGGAGGGGCTTTCGATCACGCCGGACACCTGGTCCTTGGCCTGACCGAAGATGGCCTTTTCGAGCGGACCGGACAGCATGCCGGGGGCAAGCCAGCCCAGGTCGCCGCCGTTGGCGGCCGAGCCCGCGTCTTGCGAATTCTTGCGCGCCAGTTCGGCGAACTGCGCCGGATCGGCGGCTGCCTGCCTGGCGAGGTCCTCGGCCTTGATGCGGGCGGCCTTGCGGGCGTCTTCGGAGGCGCCGGGAGCCAGCTCGATCATGATGTGGCTGGCGCGGCGGCGCTCGGGCTGGCCGAAGCGGTTCTTGTTCTGCTCGTAGTACGAGGCCAGGTCTTCGTCCTTGACCTGCACGCCCTGCGTGGCGGCGGCTTCGTCCAGCACCAGGTATTGGACCTGGACCTGCTCGGGGATCTGCAGCTGCTGCTTGTTCGCGTCGTACCAGGACTGGATGTCGGCCGGCGTGACGCTGACCTGCGAACGGTAATCGGCTGCGGCGAAGCGGCGCAACTGCACCGTGCGCTGCTGAGTCAGCGCCGTTTCCAGCGCGGACACGACTTCGCCGGGCGCGCGGGCGGACTGGCCGATGGGCTCGAGCACGCGGGCGACCGCCAGGTCGCGGCGCAGGCCGGCCTCGAACGAGGTGGGCGACATGCCCTGCGCGGCCAGCACCTGGCGATAGCGCTCGGGCGAGAAGCGGCCGTTGTCCTGGACTTCCGGAATGGCGGCGATGGTATTGCGCAGCGTTTCGTCGGACACCGAGAAGCGGTTGTCGATAGCGACGTTGGCCAGAAGGCGCTGGTTGATCAGCTGGTTCAGCAGGCCTTCGCGCAGCGCCGGCGTGTCGATGACTGCCGGATCGAACTGCGTGCCCAGCCGCTGGCGGAGCTGTTCGAGCTGGTTGCGGTGCGCCTGGTCAAATTCGGCGCGCGAAACCGGCTGCCCGGCGACCGTGGCCAACTCTGGCTCCGCCCGCATGAAGCTCTCATAGCCTTGAATCCCGACCAGAAAGAAGGAAGGCACGATCAGAAGCAGCAGGATGAGCTGCATCCAGCGCCGATGGCTGCGAATAAATTCGAACATGGAATCCCTGTTGCCGCGCCCCAGGGGTATCCACCCGGGGCCGCACGAAAACGCATAAAAAAAGGCGAACCCGATTCGCCCCTATTCCCATACCGGTCATTACCGGGTCAGCGGGCGGATTTTAGCATTTCTCATTCGTCCGGGAGCCCGGGCGACGCCCAGGGCCCATCCGTCCCCGGCACGGCGCTCCGGCGGCCCGGCCCGGCACGGAATCGAGGCGCCGTCAACTCGGGGAATTACCATTTCCGAGGCCTTGCCCGCCCCGTATCGTGGCTATCAGGGTTTGCCCCAGGCCGAGCCCCCAATGGGCTCCCTCCACACACACAGAGGCCACCACCGATGCCGATCCCATTTTCCTGCCTGCCCGTCCTGCGCGCCTGTATCGCCCTTGCCTTCCTGGGCGGCGCCCACGCCGCGCTGGCGGCGCCGGTCGCCGCCGTCCACGAAGCGGCCCAGGCACAGCGGCAAGGCATGCTGGACACCATGCGCGACCTGGTCGGCATCGAATCCGGCAGCAAAGACGTCGAAGGCGTGGAGCGCATCGCCGAACTGATCCGAGACCGCTTCAAGGCGCTGGGCGGCACGGTCGAGATCGTTCCGGCCACCGATATTTTCAGGCTGGACGATACGCCCGAGAAGGTCGGCCCTATGGTCCATGCCGAATTCAAGGGCGCGGGCGACAAGAAAATCATGCTGATCGCCCATATGGACACCGTCTATCGCAACGGCATGCTGAAGGACCAGCCGTTCCGCATCGACGGAGACAAGGCCTACGGGCTGGGCATAGCCGACGACAAGCACGGCGTGGCGATGATCCTCCATACGATCGCCCTGCTGCAGAAGCTGGGCTTCAAGGACCACGGAACCCTCACGGTCCTGATCAACGGCGACGAGGAAATCAGTTCGCCCGGCGCGCGCAGCACCATCACGCGCCTGGGCGCCGACCAGGATGCCGTTTTCTCGTTCGAAGGCGGCGGCGCCGAGGCCCGCCTGACGCTCGCCACCAGCGGCATCGGCGCGGCCTACCTTACGGTGCAGGGCAAGACCTCCCATGCGGGCGCCCGACCCGAGGGCGGCGTGAACGCGCTCTACGAGCTGGCGCACCAACTGCTGCAGCTGGACAAGCTGTCCAAGCCGGAAGCCGGGCTGAAGCTGAACTGGACCGTGGCTCAGGCCGGCACCAACCGCAACGTCATTCCGGGCCTGGCCACCGCCCAGGCCGACGCCCGCGCGCTGCGTGTGTCCGATTTCGACGCGCTATCGCACAGCCTGGAGGAAGGCATCAGGAAGAAGCTGCTGCCTGAATCCAAGGTGAGCATGAAGTTCGAGGTCCGCCGCCCGCCGCTTGAGGCCACGCCCGCTTCCCGGGCGCTGGCGCAGCACGGCGTGCAGATCTACAAGGAGCTCGACCTGCCCCTGAAAGTAGTGGACCGCGCCAGCGGCGGTGGCACCGACGCCGCCTTCGCCGCCCTGAAGGCCCGCGGCCCCGTGATCGAAGGCATGGGGCTGAGCGGCTTCGGCGCCCATTCGAACGACGCCGAATTCATCCAGATCGACAGCATCGTGCCGCGCCTGTACCTGGCGGCGCGGATGATCATGGACGTATCACAGGGCAAGGCCCCCATGAAGTAGGAGTATCCTTGCAACCCTGTCCAAAAGAACTGATCGCAACACCCCCATGAGCGCAACACTTCCCTCCTGGCCCTATTCCCGTTACATCGCCCATCGCGGCGGTGGCCGGCTGGCCCCGGAGAACACGCTGGCCGCCATGCGCGTCGGCGCCGAGCACGGTTTCACGATGTTCGAATACGACGTCAAGCTGAGCAGCGACAATGTGCTCGTGCTGATGCATGACGACAACGTGGACCGCACCTCCAACGGCGCCGGCCCTGCCGCCGCCAAGACCTACTCGGAACTGGCCCAGCTGGACTTCGGCAGCTGGCATTCGGCCGCCTACGCGGGCGAGCCGCTGCCCACCTTCGCCGCAGTCGCGCGCTATACGCTCGCCAACGGCATTGCCAGCAACGTAGAGATCAAGCCCTGCCCGGGCCGCGAAGCCGAAACCGGCCGCGCCACGGCGTTGGCGGCGCGCCAGTTGTGGCAAGGCGCCAACCCGCCGCCGCTCCTGTCTTCGTTCGCCGAGGAAGCGCTTGCCGCCGCGCGCGAAGCCGCTCCCGAGCTGCCCCGCGCCCTGCTGGTCGAGAAAGTCCCCGCCGACTGGCGCGAGCGGCTGGCCAAGCACGAGTGCGTGGCGCTGAATATCAACCAGAAGGACGCGACCCGCGAGCTGATCGACGCCGTGCATGCCGCCGGCTACCGCATCGCGGCCTGGACCGTCAACGACCCAGAGCGCGCGCGCCTGCTGCTCGACTGGGGCATCGACGGCATTTTCACCGACGAGCTGGCCGCCATCCGGCCGGCCGCCTGAGGCAGAGCGCCCCGTGTTCAGCTACCGTCACGCCTTCCACGCCGGCAACCACGCCGACGTGCTCAAGCACGCCATCCTGATCCACACGCTGGATTACTTCAACAGAAAAGACGCCCCCTACTGGGTCGTCGACACCCACGCGGGCGCCGGGCTCTACAGCCTGGACAGCGATTGGGCATCCAAGACCTCCGAATTCGTTGACGGCATCGGACGCCTCTGGGAAGCGGAGGACCTGCCCCCGCTCCTGGCCGACTACGTGGCGCGCATCCGCGCCTACAACACGAACGGCCGCCTGAAGCGATACCCGGGCTCGCCCTGGCTGGCGCTGGACGCCATGCGCCCCTCGGACCGGCTGCGCCTGTTCGAAATGCACCCCACCGAGATCGACACGCTGGTTTCCAACCTGGAGCACCAGGGCCGCACCGCGCTGCGTCAGACCACGATCTACGGCGACGACGGCTTCGAAGGGGTGAAGGCGCTGCTGCCGCCGCCCACGCGCCGCGGCATGGTGCTGATCGACCCATCGTACGAAGACAAGAACGACTACCGCCGCACCCTTGTCACCGTCAAAGAGTGCATCAAGCGCTTCGCGACCGGCACCATCGCCATCTGGTATCCGCTGGTGCAGCGCCGCGAGGCCAGTGAAATGGCCCGCCATTTCGAGAACCTCAAGGTCAAGAGCTGGCTGCACGCCACGCTGACGGTCAAGAAGGCGGCCATCGACGGCTACGGCCTGCACGGCAGCGGCATGTTCCTGATCAACCCGCCCTGGACGCTGCACGACGCCCTGAAGCCCGCCATGCCCTATCTGGCGCGCATGCTCGGCCAGGATGAACGGGCTGGGTTCACGCTGCAGTACCGCGAAAACCCCTTCCCCGTTCCCAAGAAGCAATCAGACGAGTAAGTCTTGCCTGCGGCAAGTGTCTGACACCCTTACGGCATCCGCTACAGGCGGAGACGGACTTGCCGGGTGTCAGACACTGGCTCGTGGGTGTCTGACACCCGTGCGGCGCCGGGGCCACATGACGTGCTTCTCGTAGGGGTGTCAGACACTGAGGCAGGCCCCCGCCGGCGGCAAGTGTCTGACACCCTTACGGCATCCGCTACAGGTGGAGACGGGCTTGCCGGGTGTCAGACACTGGCTCGCGGGTGTCTGACACCCGTGCGGCGCCAGGGAAACATGACGTGCTTCTCGTTAGGGGTGTCAGACACTGAGGCAGGCCCCCGCCCGATACAAGTGTCTGACACCCTTACGGCATCCGCTACAGGTGGAGACGGACTTGCCGGGTGTCAGACACTGAGGCAGGCCCCCGCCTGATCACGCCATTTCGCTTTCAGGCTCTTCCCGGCGCAGCGCCTCCCGCGCCCTGGCCAGCTTGGCCGCGGCGTCGCGCAGCGCGGTGCGCAGGCCCTCTTCGATCACGGGGTGATAGAAGGGCATTTCCAGCATCCGCGCCACGGTCAGCTCTTGCTGCACGGCCCAAGCCAGCAAATGGCCGATGTGCTCGGCGCTGGGGCCGACCATTTCGGCGCCCAGGAAGCGGCCGGTCTCGATGTCGGCGTATACGTGCAGCATGCCGCGGTTCTTCAGCATGACGCGCGAGCGCCCCTGGTCGCTGAAGTCCACTTCCCCGGTCACGAAGGTGCCCGGGATCAAGCGTCCATGGCCCTTTCCGGCAAGCGCGATCTGCGGGTCCGAGAACACCACGGCCAAGGGCGCGCGGCGCAAACCCTGGCGCACTTCCGGATAGCGGGCCGCGTTCTCACCCGCGATGCGGCCTTCGTCGGCCGCCTCGTGCAGCAACGGCGCATCGGCGTTGGCGTCGCCCGCAATGAAGATGGGCGAATCGCCCGCCTGCATGGTGTCGCGGTCGAACACGGGCACGCCTTGCGCGTTCAGTTCGAGCGAGGTGTGCTCCAGGCCCAGGCCGTCGACGTTGGCGCGGCGGCCGGTCGCCACCAGGGCATAGTCGAAGCGCTCGGTTCGCTCGCTGTTGTCCAACGCGACATAGCGCACTTCCACCTCGTCGCCCACGCGGCTGGTTTCCAGCACGCGGGCGTCTGGATCCAGGTAGAACTCGCGCTGGAAGATCTTGCGCGCGGCCTGCCGGACCTGCGGATCGCTGATGCCGCCCAGGCTGCCGCTGACGCCGAATACGCGCACCTCCACGCCCAGCCGGGACAGCGCCTGGCCAAGCTCCAGGCCGATGACGCCGGGCCCGAACACCGCCACGCGGCGCGGCAGGTCGTCCCATGCGAATACATCATCGTTCACCACCAGCCGATCGCCCAGCGCGCGGAACGGAGGCGGCACCGAGGGGCGCGAGCCCGTCGCGATGACTACGCGCGAGGCCTGCACCTCGGTATGCTCGTCGACGCGCAGCACCGTGTCGGACACGAAGCGGGCATACCCGCGCAGCTTATCCTCGGCGGGAATGTTCTCGACTCCTTCCAGCACAAAGCCCACGAAGCGGTCGCGCTCGCGCTTGACGCGGTCCATGACCTCCGTGCCGTCCACGGTAATTTCCCCGCCGACGTGCACGCCGAACGCTTCCGTATGCGCGGCGCCATGGGCGGCTTCGGCGGCGGCGATCAACAGCTTGGACGGCATGCAGCCCACGCGGGCGCAGGTCGTGCCGTAAGGGCCGCCTTCGATCAGCAGCGCGCGCTTGCCCGCGGCTTTGGCGGCGCGGTAGGCGGCGAGGCCGGCCGTGCCGGCGCCGATGATGGCGATGTCGGTATGCAGGGTCTTCATGTCTTGGTCTCTCCCGGTAAGGCGTGGAGCTGGATATGCAAGGCGTATTCCGCCTTGTTGCGCACCTTCCGGACGAACGCCGCCCCGCGGCGCCGTCCAGGGCCGCGCGAAGATGCGCAACAAGGGAAATTCGCGGGGTGCCGGAGCCGGGCCGCAGTGCGGCCCGGCCGGCGGACAGGGGCGGCGCCCCCGGCCCCGCCAGGCGCTTAGGCGAAGTGCGCCTTCAGGTCTTCCAGGCCGCCGATCAGCGAGCCGTTGATGAACACCTGCGGAGCGGTGCCCTTGCCGGACACGGCGCCGATCACTCGGCCGCGGACCTTGTTTTCCAGCGGGATCTCGATCGGCGAGTAGCCCTTGGCGTCCAGCAATGCCTTGGCTTCGACGCAGAACGGGCAGCCCGGCTTGGAGAACACGACCACCTGGTCAGGCTTCTTCGCCGACGGAGCGAAGTAGGCCAGCATGGTGTCGGCGTCCGACACTTCGAACGGATCGCCTTCCTTTTCCGGCTCGATGAACATCTTCTGGACCACGCCGTCCTTGACCAGCATCGAATAGCGCCAGCTGCGTTTGCCGAAGCCCAGGTCGCTCTTGTCGACCAGCATGCCCATGCCTTCGGTGAACTCGCCGTTGCCGTCCGGCAGCAGCGTGATATTGGCCGATTCCTGGTCCTTGGCCCATTCGTTCATGACGAAGGTGTCGTTCACGGACACGCACACTATGCTGTCCACGCCGGCGGCGAAGAAAGCGGGAGCCAGTTCGTTGTAGCGCGGCAGATGGGTGGACGAGCAGGTCGGCGTGAAGGCGCCGGGAAGCGAAAAGACCACGACGGTCTTGTTCTTGAACAGGTCGTCCGAGGTGACCTTTTTCCAGGTGTTGTCCTGGCGGACCGGGAACGTTACGTTCGGAACACGTTGGCCTTCGCGGTTTTGCAGCATTCAATCTCTCCTTGGGTTGCGGGGTCTTGTTCAACCACCATGGAAAGAATGATAAATCCTGACTATCAATTAATCAAATTTAATAATCTAAATTGATTGATAGTTTTAACCAATCAAAAAAATCAAAACATCAGGCGCGAACTATCATAACGCGCCTGATGCCAGAGGATTACACGCGCGTCGGCTCGTAGCCTGCGTCCCGGATGGCGGCTTCGATCTTGTCCGCCTGGTCCGCCCCCGTCACGGTCACGCGATGCGACGGCAGATCCACGGTCACGGCCGCGCCCGGCGCCGCCTGGTTCACCGCGCCGGTAATCGTCTTGACGCAATGGCCGCAGGTCATGTCAGGCACTTGGAACTCGATGCTCATGTCTATCTCCAGAAGAATTAGGGGGTGGCGGACACGGTTTTCATCCACCGTGGACACAGCTTAAACCTTCCAATTATGTCAAGGTCAAGCGTAGAATGAAGCCAATGACAGGAGGTCAGCCATGAATATCGGCGAGGCAGCAAAAAGCTCGGGCATTTCGGCCAAGATGATCCGCTACTACGAAAGCATTGGCCTTATCGGACCGGCCGTGCGCACGGATTCGGGCTACCGGGTGTATAGCGACCACGACCTGCACACGCTGCGCTTCGTGCGGCGGGCGCGGGACCTGGGCTTCTCGGTGGAACAGATGAACGAACTGCTGGCGCTCTGGAACGACCGCAGCCGCGCCAGCGCCGACGTCAAGCGCATCGCGCTGGAACACGTGAGGGAACTAGAGCGCAAGGCCGAGGCGCTGTGCGACATGGCAGCCACGCTCAAGCATCTTGCGCGCAACTGCCACGGCGACGACAGGCCGGACTGCCCCATCCTGGAAGGCCTGGAACGCTCGCACTGACGCAGCGCCCAGGCCCCGCCTATCAACCCTGGACCGGCGCGCCGGCCGCAATCGCGGCCTCTGCCTCAGCGGCGGCGACCAACTTGGCGGCTTCCGCGGCCGCGGCGTCGGCGGCGGCCTTTGCGGCGCGTTCGCGCGCGCGCTCCTTCACGGCATGGACGCCCGCGGCGTCCAGCGACTCGAACACCGCGATGGATTCCACGTGGCCCGTATGCGGGAACATATTGATGACGCCCGCGCTCTTGAGCACGTAGCCGCCTTCATGCACCAGGATGGCGGCATCGCGCGCCAGCGTGGCCGGATTACAGGACACGTAGACAATGCGACGCGGACGCTCTTGCGGCTCCAGCTGCGACAGGGCCTGCGAAACCGCTTGCGCGCCCTCGCGCGGCGGGTCGATCAGCATGCGGTCGAAATAGCCCAGCCCGCGCAGCCAGTCCACGTCGACCTCGAACAGGTTCAGGGTGGCGAAGCTGGTGCTGCCGCCCAGGCCATGGCGCGAGGCCGCGTCGTGCGCACGGTCGGTCAGCGCCTTGCTGCCTTCCACGCCTACGGCTTCCCTGGCCTGCGTGGCCAGCGGCAGCGTAAAGTTGCCCAGCCCGCAGAACAGATCGGCCACACGGTCGGTCGGCTGCACTTCCAGCAGCTTCAGCGCGCGCGACACCATCGCGCGGTTGATGGCGTGATTGACCTGGGTGAAGTCCGTGGGGCGGTACGGCATGCGCAGGCCGAATTCCGGCATGGTGTAGGCCAGCGTGTCGTCGTGCTCGCGTTCGAGCGGATGCACCGTATCCGGCCCCTTGGCCTGCAGCCACCATTGCACGTTGTGCTTCGCGGCGAAGGCGCGCAGGATGGCGATGTCGCCGTCGGTCAGCGGCAGCAGGTGGCGCAGGACCAGCGCGGTCACGCCCTCGCCCAGGGATACTTCGATCTGGGGCATGCGGTCCGGCGCCGACATGGAAGCGATCATTGCGCGCAACGGCAGCAGCAGGTCGCTGACATGGCGCGGCAGGACGTGGCATTCGCGCATGTCGGCCACGTAGCTGCTTTTGCGTTCGTGGAAGCCGACCAGCACCCCGCCCTTCTTCGGCACGACACGCACGGAGAGCCGCGCGCGGTAGCGGTAGCCCCACGTCGGGCCCTGCAAGGGCGCCAGGATGCGCCCGGGACGCAGCTTGCCCACATGCCAGAAGGTGTCTTCCAGCGAACGCTGCTTGATGGCTACCTGCGTGCTGGGTTCCAGGTGCTGCATGGCACAGCCGCCGCAGACGCCGAAATGCGGGCAGCGCGGCGCAACGCGCTGCGAAGAAGGCCGCAGCACTTCCTCCACGCGCGCGATCTCGTACGAAGGCTTGCGGCGCACGGTGACGGTCGAGACCCGCTCGCCCGGCAAGGCGCCTTCCACGAATACGACTTTCCCGTCGCGGCGGGCGATACCCCTGGCTTCCAGGTCCAGGGATTCGATACTCAAAACGTCAGACATCTCACGCAGTCCAGAATTACACGCAACCCGCTATTGTAAAAGGACTGCGGCCGATCCCGGAAATGGCTTTGGGCGGGCGGCGCCCGGGAATCCGTCCCCGCCCGCGCCTTGCGCCGCGGATCAGAAGGAGCGCGACACGGAAAAGACCGCGCCCAGGCGGCCTGACGGATGGCCGTATTTCGTGGGCAGCCAATTGTCCTTGGTGGCCCCCACGGCCGCCAGGCCGAGAACCCAGCCCTTGAGGTCCTTGGTCACGCCGACCTTGTAGTCGACGTAATGGCCGATGGCGTCCCCGTCCATATCGTTCTGGTTCTTCAGTTTCTGGTAGCCCAGGTGGCCGACCAGCCCCCAGCCGTCGCCCAGGTCGAAGTTCGCCGTGCCGTCCAGGTACCAGGTGCCCTTGCTGTCGGGCGTGCTGAAAAAATCGCTGGGCGTGTAGGAATACTTGAGGCTGTAGTTGCCGTAGGTCGCGCCCAGGTAGAGGTCGGTGTTGTTGTAGTTGCCGCCCTTCGGAGAACTCGAACCGGGGTAGTAGTAATGCAACACGCCCGCGTCCAGCGAGAATCCGCCACCGACCTCGCCCTTCCAGCCGCCGTAGAAATCCATTTCCAGGTTGCCGTCGGTGAACACGAAGCTGGAAACATTGGAGTTCCAGTTGCCCAGATAGAAGCCGGAGCTGTGGGTCAGATCGAAGCCCAGCTGCGCGGCCGGCCGGAAGTCGGTCTGCGAATAGCCGCGGAAGCGATAGTCGCTGGCGATGGTGGCGTTGCCGCTGAGCGAGAAACCGCCCCCCAGGTCGGTGGGTTCGGCCTGGGCCGACGCGGCGAAACAAGCGGCAAGCACAAAGGGCAAGGCGGGCAGCGTCTTCTTCATGGTGCGAAGTCCTGATCGGATTTAACGGGAGGCGGACGGCGCGGGGCTCATCCGTCGAACCGGTCTTGCGGCTTTCGCTACCGGTTTCCATCCATCAAGCAATGTCCGTGCCAGCCTCGGGACGGTCGCAAAAGGGCGCAACGAGGCGCGCGCCGCACCACGACTGTGCGGCTGGCTGCCGCCACCGCGAGCCCGCGCGTCAAAACGGGGAGCCCGCTCCATGCTGGAGCACGGTAGCGGCCGCGCCATGCGCAAGACCCCGGCACGCTCGCGGCGTGTCCGGGGTCTTGGAGGGAATGGCCGGCCTTGCGGCCGGCCATGGGGTGGCGGCGCTTAGTTGGCCGCGGGCGCGGCGGGCGGCGCGGCATTGGCCGGGCCCCTGCCCTTGCCATGGCGCGCTTCCATTTTGGCCATGCGTTCCTGCTTCTTGGCTTCCCGGTCCTTGAGCATCTTGGTCACCTGGCCGCGCTGGGTGTCGTTCAGGCTGTCCCAGACCGCCAGCCATTGGTCGCGCACCTGCTTGGCCTGCGTGCCGAAGGCGTCGCGGGATTTCTCGGACTGCTCGATCAGCGCGCGCGGGTCCAGCTTGCCGCTGTCCAGCTGCGTCTTGAGCAAATCGTGGCGCTTGCCGCCGGAAGCGCGCATGGCTTCATGCAGGCTGCGCTGGCCGTCCTGCGCGGTCTTGAACAGGGCTTGCTGCTTGTCGTCCAGCTTCAGTTCGGCGACCTGCGCCTTGGACACGGGGCCCAGGCCCGGGATGAACAGACCGTCGCGCATGCCTTTGTGGAAGCCGCCGTGATGGTGGCGTTCGTGCATGGCGGTGGGACCGCCGTCGGCCGGGGTAGGAGCAGCCATAACGGTGCCGGCCACCAGGCCGCCCGTCGCGGCGACAAAAGCAAGAGCGGCCAAGTTGGAGCGGATAGCGAATCGGGACATGAAGGTCTCCTGTAAGTGAAGAAAGCGAGACCATTGTGCGATCGGCCTGGTTTCATCCGGGTTTCGTCCGCGCAAGCCATGTTTCAGTCGATTGCTTGAGGCTGGAACGCGAAGACGGGGCCGCGCGGGCCCCGTCCTTATTGCATCCTCGCGCGCAAGGAATGGCCGGGCTTCACTCGGCGTCCCAGGCCGCCATGTATTCCTTCCAGTGCGGCGCATCGCTGGCGGTCAGGGTATCGCGCACCAGCGCGATCTCCGCCTCGTAGGCAGTGCGGTCGAGTTCGCCGCGCAGGAAACGGAAGCGGCAATACACCAGCCAGGTGTTGACCACGTCGGTTTCGCAATAAGCCCGCACCTCGTCGGCGCGTCCCTGGCTCCAGGCTTCCCATACTTTGCTGCCGTCCATGCCCAGCTTGCCGGGAAAACCGCAAAGCTTGGCCAGTTCGTCCAGAGGCGCATTGGCGCGGCCGTTGTACTTGGCCAGCAGGTCCATCAGGTCCAGGTGGCGGGAGTGATAGCGCGAAATATAGTTGTTGAACTTGAAATCGCGGTCTTCCTCGCCCATGTCCCAGTAGCGCGGCGCGGGCACGCCCTGGATCAGGCTGCGGTAATGCAGCACCGGCAGGTCGAATCCGGAGCCGTTCCAGCTCACGAGCTTGGGCGTGTAGCGCTCGATCGTCTTGAAGAAGCCCGCCAGCAAGGCGGCCTCGGGATCGTCGGGCTGGCCCAGCGTCTTGACGCGAAAACCCTGGTCGTCGCGGAACACGCAGCCAACCACCGCCACCTTGTGCAGGTGCAGCGGCAGGAAATCATGGCCCACGGCCTCGCGGCGCGCCGTCAGCGCGCGCTCGACCACTTCCTGGTCGGCAACATCGGCGCCCCAGCCGTTGAGCTTGCGCAGCCCATCGGCGTCGGGGATGGTTTCCAGGTCGAATACCAGGGTCGGCGTCATTTGGCGGGCAGGTATTGCATCGGGTCCACCGGCGTGCCTTGGCGGCGGATTTCGAAGTGCAGGCGCGGCGAGGTGGTATCGCTCTGGCCGAGTTCGGCGATCTTGGCGCCGCGCTTGACGGTCTGGCCCGTCTTCACCAGCAGCGCGCGGTTGTGCGCGTAGGCGGTGATGAAACCGTTCTGGTGTTCGACGATGATCAGGTTGCCCAGGCCGCGCACGCCATTGCCGCTGTACTTGACGAGCCCGTCCGCCGCGGCGGTGATCGGATCGCCCAGCGCGCCGGAGATGTCGATGCCCTTGCTGCTGGAGTTGAAGCCCTGCACGATCTGGCCATTCGCCGGCCATGCCCAGTTGATGACGCCGGCGTCGGCGGCTCGCGTGGCAGGCTTGGTCTCGACCGGAGCGGGCGCCGGGGTCGCCGTGGTTTCAGGCGGCGGCGTGGTAGTTTCGGGCTGCTCCAGCGGACGCGGCTGAGGCTTGGCTCCGCCGACCGGCGCGGTCTGCGCCCCGCCCGCGCTGCCGGACATCTTCAGCACCTGCCCGACGGAGATCTGGTTGGGATCGCTGAGGTTGTTCCAGCGCTTGACGTTTTCGATGTCCACGTTGTTGGCGCGAGCGATCTTGTAGAGGGTGTCTCCCGGCTTGACCACATAGGTGCCGCCGGGAGCCACCGGCGACGCGGGCTGCCCGCCGGTCATGTCGACCACCGGGGCGCGAGTACCTTTGGATGCGCAGCCGGCCAGGATGGCCAGGCTGAGAGCCCCCGCGATGAAGAGCGGGCGGCGCAGGCGCGTCGACGACGCGCCCATAGTGATATCGGTCAGTTGCAACTGCCCGTTGAGCATACGTTTCTCCTGTTTGCTCAAGATTGTATTCCGGCCCGTAGCGGCACAAAGCGCACGGCCTCTAATTCATTGCGTTTCCAGCTGGCCGCGCCTGTGCGTTCTATCAGAACCAGGCGCTGGTTGGCGCCCCCTTCCGGAGCGATTAGGCGGCCACCCGGCGCAAGCTGCGAGAGCAGAGCCTGCGGGATGGCGAGGCCAGCGGCAGCCACAACGATAGCATCGAACGGCGCCACGCCGGGCAGGCCCAGCATGCCGTCGCCATAGATGAGTCGGATCCTCGTGGTGAGCTTCAAGGCGCGCAGGTGCTCGCGCGCCAGCTCGTACAGCCCGCGGATGCGCTCGATGGTGTGGACCTCGCGCACGAACTGCGCCAGCACGGCGGCCTGATAGCCGCAGCCGGCGCCGACTTCCAGCACCCGGGTGGGCGCGCGGTCCTCGCACACGGCGGCGATCATGCGCGCCACCACCCAGGGCTGCGAGATGGTTTGCGAATGCCCGATGGGCAGCGCCGCGTCTTCGTAGGCGCGGCTGGCCAGCGCCTCGTCCACGAACAGATGCCGGGGCACCGCGCCCATGGCGCCGAGCACGCGCTCGTCGCTGATGCCCTGGGCGCGCAGCCGTTCCACCATCGCCTGGCGCAGGCGGTCGGAATTCAGGCCCAGATTGCCGCCGGACGCGGGCGTGGGCGCCTGGGTCTGGCGCTGCAGCGTGGCGGCGGAGATCCGGGTGTTGCTGTTGGCCGGCGTGACCCCGGGGCTGAGCCGGCCCGCCTCGTAGCGTGCCTGCCCGCTGCGCGCCGGCGCCGGCTGCGACACGTCCGGTTGACTTATGCGTCTACGCATAGCGGCTCCGCCCAGGTACGGATCTCGTCGAGCTGGCTGTGCTGGGTGAGGTCCAGCCGCAGCGGCGTGACGGACACCGTGCCTTGTTCGACTGCGTGGAAATCCGTGCCCGGGGCGGCGTCTGCCGCCATGCCCACGGGGCCGATCCAGTACACCGTGTCGCCATACGGGGTGGTGGTGCGCACCACCGGCTGCGACGGATGGCGCTTGCCCAGCCTGGTGACCGCGAAGCCATGCATGTCTTCGAAGCGGCGGCTGGGAATATTGACGTTCAGCAGCACCGGGGCGGCAAGCGGCTGGGCCAGATGGCGCTCCACGACCTGGCGCGCCGCGCGCGCAGCGGAGTCGATGTGCGCCCAACCCTTTTCCGCCAGCGAGAACGCGATGGCCGGGATGCCGAACAGATAGCCTTCGCTGGCCGCGGCCACCGTGCCCGAATACAGCGTGTCGTCTCCCATGTTGGCGCCGTTGTTGATGCCGGACACGACCAGGTCCGGGCGCGTGTCCATGAGCCCGGTAAGGGCCACGTGGACGCAGTCGGAGGGCGTGCCGTTAACGGCGATGAAGCCGTTGGAGGCGGTGCGCACCGACAAGGGGCGGTTCAACGTCAGCGAGTTGGACGCGCCGCTGTGGTTGGTCTCGGGCGCGACGACGGTGAGATCGCCCAGCCCTTGCAGCGCCTCGACCAGCGCTTCGAGCCCAGGGGCGGAATAACCATCATCGTTCGAAACCAGAATTCGCATTGTGCATCCGAAAGAAAATAAGACACCATTGGACGTGTCGGATTGTACCGTCCGCGGCCGCCGTCCGGATGACGGCGTGCCGGCCCGGTCCCGGCTCCCCGCTCGATAACCCGTAGCCGGCCCCGGCGCGGAGCGCGGTAGAATCCGCAGCCATTACGACAATAACGGACTCCCTTTCCATGGCGATAACCGCACCCTCCCTGGCGTTCAACGTTGCGCTCATCCTGCTGGCCTACCTGATCGGCTCCGTGCCCTTCGCCGTGGTGGTCAGCAAGCTCATGGGCCTGCAGGACCCCCGCAGCTACGGCTCCAAGAACCCGGGCGCCACCAATGTGCTGCGCACCGGCAACAAGACCGCCGCCGCGCTGACCCTGCTGGGAGACGCGGCCAAGGGATGGTTCGCGGTCTGGCTGGCGGAAAAGATCGCGCCGGGCATCCCCGTCGGGGCGCTGGCGGCGGTGGCCCTGGCCGCCTTCCTGGGCCATCTGTACCCCGTTTTCCTGGGATTCAAGGGCGGCAAGGGCGTGGCCACCGCGCTGGGCGTGCTGGTGGCGATCCAGCCCTGGCTGGCCGTGGCCACGGCGGCCACATGGCTGATTATCGCCATCTTTTTCCGCTATTCGTCGCTGGCCTCGCTCGTGGCCGCCTTTTTCGCGCCGGTGTACTACGTGTTCGGCTCCGGCCTGGCCTGGCATGCCCAGCCCGCGCTGGGCGTGGCGCTGGCCATCATCGGGATCCTGCTGTTCTACCGCCATCGCGCCAACATCGCGCGCCTGGTCCAGGGCACGGAAAGCCGGATCGGCGGCGGCAAGAAGAAATAAACCGGGCCGCGCGGCTCCGCAGACTTGAAGGGCGGCCTCGGCCGCCCTTTTCCCTGCCCGGCGCGCGCGGCCTCCTGTGCGGGATCAGGCGATCTCCGCCAGGTCCCAGCGCGGCTTTACCGTGAAGCCGTGCGCATCGGCGTCCAGCGTCGCCAGCCCCGCCTTCACGCGCTCGGCCGCCGCGAAGGCGATCATGGCGCCGTTGTCCGTGCACAACGCCAGCGGCGGGAAATAGGCGCGCGCCTTCAGCGGCTTGAGCGCCGTGTCCAGCTTGGCTCGCAGCAGTTGATTGGCGCCCACGCCCCCAGCCACCACCAACCGCTTCAGGCCGGTCTGTTTCAGCGCGCGGATCGACTTGGCCGCCAGCACCTCGACAATCGCCGCCTGGGTGGCCGCAGCCAGGTCGGCGCGGGTCTGTTCGTCCAGGCCGCCGGCCGCCTCGGCCGCCTTGACCCGGGTCAGGACGGCCGTTTTCAGACCGCTAAAGCTGAAATCCAGGTCGCCGCTATGCAGCATGGGGCGAGGCAGTTCGAAGCGCGATGCGTCCCCGCTGCCCGCCAGCCTGGCCAGGGCCGGGCCGCCAGGGTAGCCCAGGCCCATCAGCTTGGCGGACTTGTCGAAGGCCTCGCCCGCCGCGTCGTCCAGCGTTTCGCCCAGCAGTTCGTATTTCCCAACGCCGTCCACCCGCATCAGCTGAGTATGGCCGCCGGACACCAGCAGCGCCACGAAGGGGAAGTCCGGCCGCGGGTCCGCCAGCATGGGCGACAGCAGGTGCCCTTCCAGATGATGGATGCCGATGGCCGGCAGATGGCGCGCCCAGGCGAAGGACTGCGCGACGCTGGCGCCGACCAGCAAGGCGCCGGCCAGGCCGGGGCCGGCGGTGTAGGCAACCGCGCCGATATCGGACATCTGCAAGCCCGCTTCGTCCAGGACCTGGCGGGTGAGCGGCACGACGCGGCGGATGTGGTCGCGCGAGGCGAGTTCCGGCACCACGCCCCCGTACTCCTGGTGCATGGCGATCTGGGTGTGCAGCGCGTGCGCGAGCAGTCCCCGTTCCGTACAGACGGCTGCGACACCGGTTTCGTCGCAGGAGCTTTCAAAGCCGAGAATAATCATGGCGGCAGAGTTTACAACTGATGCGAAAATAACAACCTGCAAAGCCTGCAAACATACTGGGGACCCGAATGCTGGAGAAGCTATTCAAGCTGCGTGAACACGGCACGACCGCGCGTACTGAGCTCGTGGCCGGCCTGACGACATTCCTGACGATGTCGTACATTATTTTCGTCAATCCGGACATCCTGTCGTCCACGGGCATGGACCGCAACGCCGTGTTCGTCGCCACCTGCCTGGCCGCCGCGCTGGGTTCGCTGGTGATGGCGTTGATCGCCAACTGGCCGATCGGCATGGCGCCCGGCATGGGGCTGAACGCCTTCTTTGCATTCACCGTGGTCAAGACCATGGGCTACACCTGGGAACAGGCGCTGGGGGCCGTGTTCATCTCGGGCGTGATCTTCCTGTTCCTGACGATCTCCGGCATCCGGGTGTGGCTGGTCAAGGGCATCCCGCACTCCCTGCGCAGCGCGATCGCGGCGGGCATCGGGCTGTTCCTTGCCATTATCGCGCTATCCAACGCGGACATCGTGGTGGCGCATCCGGCCACCAAGGTCACGCTGGGCGACCTGACCAAGCCCGGCCCGCTGTTCGCCATCCTGGGCTTTTTCATTATCGCGGCGCTGGACGCCTTGCGCGTGCGCGGCGCGATCCTGATCGGCATCGTCGCCGTCACCCTGCTATCCATGGCGCTGGGCTACAACGAATTCAAGGGCATTTTCGCCGCCCCGCCGAGCCTGTCGCCCACGCTGTTCAAGCTGGATATCCTGGGCGCCCTGCACAGCGGTTTCGTGCACGTGATCCTGGTGTTCGTGCTGGTCGAAGTGTTCGACGCCACCGGCACCCTGGTGGGCGTGGCCCGGCGCGCCGGGCTGATGCCCGAGAACCGCCCCAACCGCCTGGGCCGCGCCCTGTTCGCCGACAGCACCGCCATCGTGGCCGGCTCGATGCTGGGCACCAGCAGCACCACCGCCTACGTCGAAAGCGCCTCCGGCGTGCAGGCCGGCGGCCGCACCGGCTTGACGGCGCTGATCGTGGCGCTGCTGTTCCTGGCCGCGCTGTTCATTTCGCCGCTGGCCGGCGCCGTGCCCGCCTACGCCACCGCGCCCGCCCTGCTCTACGTGGCCGGCCTGATGATGCGCGAACTGATCGACATCGACTGGAACGACGTGTGCGAAGCCACGCCGGCCGCGCTCACCGCGCTCGTCATGCCTTTCACGTATTCCATCGCCAACGGCATTGCCTTCGGCTTCATCAGCTATGTCGTGCTGAAGACGGCCACCGGCAAGGCCCGGGACGTGCATCCCGCCACCTGGCTGGTCGCCGCGCTGTTCGTGATCCGCTACGCCTTCTTTCCCGGTTAGGGCCCTGCGCACCGGGGATTTCCGGCCTTGCGCCGGAGGTTCCCGGACTCGCGCCGGCCCGCTATCGCGGGCATAGGCAGATTCAATCAACCCGCCGAAACATAAGGTTGCTGGCCGCTCCGGTTGATTTCGCCGATACACTCCCCAAGTATCACGGTATATGGAGTCCGCCTTGCCCCTTACCCGCCCTTTCCCCGCCCCGTCCTGTCCCGCCGCCGCGCGCACGGAGGTTTCCGCATGAGCGTCCTGGCCCGCATCCCCTTTTCCGTCCTGGACCTGGCCCCGATCGTGCAGGGCCGCGACGCGGCCGACGCATTCCGCAACACGGTCGCGGTGGCGCAGCACGTCGAACGCCTTGGGTACAAGCGTTTCTGGCTGGCCGAGCACCACAATATCAACGGCGTGGCCAGCAGCGCCACCGCCGTGCTGATCGGGCACGTCGCCGCCCACACCAGCACCCTGCGGGTAGGGTCAGGCGGCGTCATGCTGCCCAACCATGCCCCGCTCATCATCGCGGAGCAGTTCGGCACGCTCGAAACCCTGTACCCCGGCCGCATCGACCTGGGCCTGGGGCGCGCGCCCGGCAGCGACGGCGCCACGCAGCACGCCTTGCGCCGCGGGCCGCGCAGCGGGCTGGAATTCCCGGCCCTGGTCGAGGAATTGCGCGGCTTCCTGGCGCCCTCCCGCCCCGGGCAGCCCGTGCGGGCCATCCCCGGCGAAGGCCTCGACATTCCGATCTGGTTGCTCGGATCCAGCGATTTCAGCGCCCGCCTGGCGGCCGAACTGGGCCTGCCGTTCTCGTTCGCCGGCCATTTCTCGCCCGAAGGCATGGCGGCGATGCGCCTGTACCGCCATCTGTTCAAGCCGTCGGCGACACTGTCGCGCCCCTACGCCATGATCGGCGTGCCCGTCGTGGCGGCCGAATCCGACGAAGAAGCTCGCCGCCAGGCCACCACGCAGCAACTGAAATTCCTGTCGCTGGTGCGGGGCAACCGCCTGCAGTTGCAGCCGCCCGTGGACAGCATGGACGGGCTGTGGAACGAATGGGAGCGCGAGGCGGTCAACCAAAGACTGGGAGCAGCGATCGTGGGCGGTCCGGAGACCGTCCGCCGCGAGCTCGAAGCCCTGGTTGCCGAAACGGAGGCCGACGAAGTCATGATCGTCTCGGATTTCTACAACATCGCCGACCGCCTGCGTTCCTTCGAGATCGTCGCATCGTTGAAGACCGGCACGCCGGCACCCGCCGCGGCCTGAGGGCCGCCGACCGCGCCCGTCCCGGCGCCAACCATTGCGGCGCAACGGCCCCCCGCTCTACTATGGCCGAAAGAGCACAGAACGCCGTAGCGTCGCCGATCAGACACCGCTATTTCGCCGCTTGCGCGGCAAGGATTCAAAATGAGTACCGTTGAACTCACCAAAGACAGCTTCCAAGACGCAATCACCCCGGACGGCACCCTGATCGTCGATTTCTGGGCGCCCTGGTGCGGCCCGTGCCGCGGCTTCGCCCCGGTCTTCGAGCAGGCAGCCGCCGAGCACCCCGACGTCACGTTCGCCAAGGTGAATACCGACGTCGAACAGGAACTGGCCGGCGCGCTGGGCATCCGCTCGATCCCGACGCTGATGGTCTTCCGCGAGAAGGTCCTGCTGTTCTCCCAGCCCGGCGCCCTGTCGGCCGGCCAGCTGAGCGAACTGCTCACCAAGATCAAGGAAGTGGACATGGAACAGGTCCACAAGGAAATCGCCGCCGCCCAGAACGGCCAGGACGCGTAGGATGGGTGGAGCGCGGCAGTTCCTAGGCAAGAGCCCAGGTGCTCAACGCGCGAAACCCATGCGGCCGTGGGCGGACAGTGCCCCTGTGTAGGCCGAAAAACAGTCTGCCCACGGCCGCATGGGTTTCGCGCGCTGGATACTTGAGTTCTTCGTTAAGAACTCTCGCGCTCCCCCCATCCTACGTCGGGTCCCAGGCGGCGCGGCCGCGCGTGATGTTGGCGACGGTGACGGCCAACTCGGCGACCGCCGCGCGCGGCACCGTGAAACGCAGCGCCGCGCCTTCCGCATTGAAATCTTCCTGCAGGATAGCGGCTCCCGCCTGCGCCAGGCGCGACTTGAGCAGCGGCAACTCCGCGAAGCCGCAAGTGCACGAGACGGTCGCCAGATCCACGATCTCGGTCCGCTCTCCCAGGCGCAGGCAATTCGCCGCGCAGCCGCCGTAGGCGCGCACCAATCCCCCCGCCCCGAGCTTCACCCCTCCGAACCAGCGCACCACGAGCACGGCCACCCGGTCCATGTCCTGCCCTTCGATGGCTTGCAGGATGGGGCGGCCGGCCGTGCCGCCGGGCTCGCCATCGTCGTTGAAACGGTATTCCTGCCCGATGCGATAGGCCCAGCAGTTGTGGGTCGCCTCGGGATCGCCGCGCTCGGCGAAAAAGCGCATGGCCTCGTCCACAGAGGACACCGGCGTCGCATACGCGGCAAAGCGGCTTTTCTTGATGTCTTCCTGGTAGGAACAGGGAGCGGTCAACGTGTGCGTCATGCCCGGCATTGTAAGTGGCGGGCGCGGGCGGCGGCCCGCTAACCGTGGCAGTCGGGGACTTCCTGGTCCAGGTAGACGTCGAAGGCCACGTCGCGCGCCCACTTGGCCGCCATGGCCTTCCAGGCACTGGCGCGCTCCCAGGCGCGCATTTCCTGGCCCAGCCAGCCGCGGCTATCGGGGTCGCCAGCCGGCAGCAGCCATACGCGCTCCTGCCTGGCGCCGTCGGCCGCCAGCGTGGACGAGAATTTCTTCCACTCTGGAAAGCGCATCAACGGATCCCAGACCGCATCGTCGACCAGCCCGATATCGCAGCTGCCTTCGCGCACCGCGACCAGCGCGTCGGACGGCACGCGGTAGGTGCGCACGACGGCGCCCCAGCTCTCGGCCAGGGCCTTGGACGCGGTTGCAGCCTCGGCCATGCAGACGCTGCGGCCGCGCGCGTCTGCCGGATTGCGCAGCCGCGTATCGCTGCGGATCACGGCCTTGGGCCGGGAGGCATAACCGGTGGGCTGGACCGCCACCGATGCCGGCTGGCCCGCTGCGCCATCCGCCAACGCCAGGTCCACCTCGCCCGCCGCCAGCGCGGCCGCGGCCTGCTCCGGCGGCACCCGCGCAAGGCGGACCGGCAGGCCCAGGCTCTGCCCCAGCCTGTCGGCCATGCCGGCATCCAGGCCATCAGGCGTGCGTATCTTGGCGCCCGCCACGGGCGGCGGCGCCAGATAAGGCACGCCCACCACCAGTTCGCCCCGCGCGCGCGCCGCCGCGAACGGCTCGGCCTGCGCGGCGCCGGCCGCCAGGCAGGCGCCGAGGGCGAAGCAGCATAGATGGCGGATCATGCGGGCCTCCGTCGCGCTCAGACGTACTGGTAGCGAAGCAGGCGGTGCTTGAGATTCTCGAGCACGAACTGGTCGATCAGGGCCGCCAGCACCGCGATGACGAGGATGTTGGTCATGACGCCGGTCATGTCGGCGATCTCGCCCGAATAGGCCAGCGAGCGCCCCAGCCCCTTGCCGAAGCCGATCAGCATCTCGGCCGAGATCAGCGCGCGCCAGGCGTTGCCGAACGCGAGCTGGGCGCCCGTGATGAGTTCCGGCATGACCGCCGGCAGGTAGACGCGCTTGACCAGGCCCCAGGGCGTGGCGCCCATGACGCGCGCCGCCGAAACGTGCACGCGCTGCACGGATTCGGTGGCGTTCATCACGCTGAGTGCAGCCGGGAAGAAGGCGGACAGCGCCACCACCACGATGATGGGCGTATTGCCGAAGCCCATCACGATCAGGAACAGCGGCACCCAGGCGATCGACGGAATCGATTGCAGGATGACGATGGCGCTGCGCAGCACTTCGCGGAAGAAAAACAGCACCGCCGCCACCAGCCCGAAGCCGATGCCCGCGGCCAGCGCCAGGCCATAGCCCGCGCCCAGCCTGCCCAAGGTGCCCAGCAGGCTCTGGTGGAAGGATTGCTTGCCGAGGTCCTCGAAGAGGCGCTCGATCACGGTCGGCACGCTCGGCATGAGGAAATCCGGCAGCGCGAGCGACGCCATCTGCCACAACGCCAGGATGAACAATACGCCCAGGACGCCCGCGAGGTGCTTGCGGGCGCCGGTGACTCGAGTGGATGCGCTCAAAGCTTGCGAGCCTCTTGCCAGGACAGGTCGACGATGCTGGACACGTCGTACGGCTTGCCGTCGCGCGTCTTCAGCGAACCCTGGGCCTGCAGGATGTCAGCGATCTCCTGCATGCGGCGCGTGTCCTTGTCGGTGAGCTTGGGCGTGAAGACCTGCGTGCCGATTGCTTCGGCAATGACCGTTTCACGCGGAAGCTCGCCGCGGGTCAGCGTCTTGAGCGTGGGCTCGGCGATGAAGTAGGAAGCGATCAGCTTGGAAGCCTGCGCGGGTTCCTTCTGCAGCAGCCCGATGGCCTGGTTCTGCGCATCCAGCGCCTTCCAGACGTCGTCCTTGCGCTTGGCCAGCGTCTCGCCCGAGGTGATCACGACCATGCAGGGGAACGGCCAGGCCTGGCCCACTTCGTAGATCTGCTTGACCGGGGCGACCAGTTGCGCGATGCGGTCGTAGGGTTCGAACAGGAAGGCCGCGTCCACGCGCTTGCCCACCAGCGACTGCACCGCCACGGCCGGGCTGACGCCCATGATGTTGACATCGTCGGCGCCCAGGTCGCCCTGCTTGAGCACCACGCCCTTGAGCACCACGTCGGCCGTGCTGCCCTCCGCCTGCGAGGCCAGGGTCTTGCCCTTCAGGCCGGCGATGTCCTTGATGCCGGAGTCGTCGCGCACGATCAGCGAATGGTAGCCCTGCTGCGCGCCGCCCACCACCTTCAGGTCGGCGCCCTTGGAAGCCCAGGCCACGGCATTGGTGAAGCCCAGCACGCCGATGTCCAGCTGCCCGCCGACGATGGCCTTGATCAGGTCGGTGCCCGACTTGAACTCAATCAGCTCGGAATCCAGCCCGGCTTTTTTGTAATAGCCGCCTTCCTGGGCGACGATGGCCTGCGCATCGTCCATCACGCGCAGGTAGCCCACGCGGAATTTCTCGGCGGCCATCGCGGGGGCCGCTGCCAGCAGCGCCGCAGCCAGCGGCAGGGACAGCCATTGCTTCAATTTCATGAGAGGAGCTCCAGGGGAATCAGGAATCGGCGGCGCGACAGCGCCGCCTGGAAGAATCAGGTCGGGGTCGTCAGGCGGCCAGCGCCAGATCGGCGTGGGCGCCCGCCCCGTCCACCGCAATGCCGAGCAGGCGCAGGATCTCGCGCTTCTCGTCGGCCAGGCCGGACAGATCGTGGGTCTTTTCGTGGTGCGCCAGGTTGAACTCGCGCAGCACGCGCGCGGGGCGCGGGCTGAAGACGATGATGCGGTCGGCCAGGAACAGGGCCTCGTCCACGTCGTGCGTCACGAGCAGCACGGTGGGCTTTTCCTGGGCGATCAACTGGCGCAGCACATCCTGCAGGCTCAGCCGGGTCAGCGCGTCCAGCGCGCCGAAGGGCTCGTCCATGAGCAGCGTCTGCGGCTGCGCGATGAAGGCGCGGGCCAGCGCGGCGCGTTGGCGCATGCCGCCGGAAACCTGGTGGGGGTAGTAGTGCTCGAAACCCGCCAGGCTGACGCGCGCCAGCCATTGGCGGGCGGCCTCCCGGGCGCGGCTCTTGGGCGTTTTCTGGAATTCCAGCGCCAGCGCCACGTTGTCCAGCAGGGTTAGCCAGGGATACAGCGCATGTTCCTGGAACACCAGGGTGCGGCTGGGATGCGGGCCGGACACGGCCTTGCCGTCGGCCAGCACGCTGCCCTGCGTGGGCTTTTCCAGGCCGGCGGCCAGATGCAGCAAGGTGGACTTGCCGCAGCCCGACGGGCCGACCAGGGCGACCAGTTCACCGGTCTTGATTTCGCTGGCAAAGCCGTCCACCACGGGCAGTTCGCCGAAGTGCTTGTGGACGTGGTCGAAGGTAAGGTTCATGGAACGAATCGTGGCGCGCGTGGAAACGAGCCTCAAATCTAACAATTCGTTATATGAATCCAAACAATCAATATCGCATGTCTTAAGTGCTTTTGGTAATAAGCGTCACGCCACAGAAGGCTTGGCGGCCTCGCGGACGGCATGGCGCTGCAGGCCGAAGGCGATCAGAAAGCCGATCAGCACCGACATCGCGGCCGCCAGGAAGATGGCCGGATAGCCGAAGCCGCTGGATATGTAGCCGGCGATGGGGCCGGTGATGCCCAGCGCCAGGTCCAGGAAGGCGGAATACGCGCCCAGCGCCGCGCCGCGGCTGCCGGCGGGCACGCGCGCCACCGCTTCCACGCCGATGGCGGGAAACACCAGGGCGAAGCCGCAGCCAGTCAACGCAGCGCCCAGCAGGGCCGCGCCCGGATTGGGCGCCAGCCACAACAGCAGCAGGCCGGTGGACTCGACCAGAAAGGAAACCTGCGCCACGCGGAAGCCGCCGAAGCGCGTGATGGTCCCGGCGAACAGCAGCCGCACGCCTATGAACGCGCAGCCGAAGGCGCTCAGCGCATGCGCCGCCCCGTTCCACGACGCACTGGCGTAGTACAGGGCCACGAACGCGGCCAGCGTGCCGAAGCCCACGGAGCCCAGGCCCAGCGCCATGCCATGCGGGAACACGCGCAACACCACGCTCTTGAACGCCATCCGGTGGCCGCCCACGATGGCGACCGCCGCGCGCGACACCGCCATCCCCAGGCCGGCCAGCCCCAGCAGCAGCACCGCGCCGCCCAGCGCGCCCATGCTCCATTCCTTTTCCAGGTACACGCCCAGCGGCGCGCCCAGCGCCAGGCCGCCGTAGGTGCAGATCCCGTTCCAGGAAATGACGCGCGCGGTGTGCAGCGGGCCCACTCGGGCGATGGCCCAGGTGGCCGAGCCCGTGCCCACCCAGCTTTCGCCGAAGCCCAGCGCCAGCCGGCTGGCGATGATCGTCGCCAGGCTTAGCCAGGCGCTGCGCTCGAAGGCATAGGCCAGCAACAGGAACACCCCGCTGGCCGCGCAGGCGGCCATGCCGATCACCACCGTCTGCTTCGGGCCCACCGTGTCCGCCATGCGGCCGGCATGGGAGCGGCTGAGCAAGGTGGCGGCGTACTGCACGCTGATCGCCAGGCCCGCCAGCACCGAGCCGTAGCCGAGCTGGCCGTGGACATAGCCCGGCAGCACCGCCAGCGGCAGGCCGATGGCCAGATAGCAGATGAACGTGAAGAAGGCGATCGAAACGATGCGGAACGTCAGCGCAAACGCGCCGATCTGCGCGCCGTCGGGCGCGGTGTGCGGTATGGGGGACATGAGGGGACGGAAAAGATGCCTGGCCGAAGCGGCGCCAGGGTTTACCCGGATGATAGCGCAAGCAAATTGGCAAACGGCTGAATGCCGTGCTTTCCGGCCGGCAATACGCAGATCGAATCGATATCACGCAAAACGATATTGGACGCCCTATGCCCCGGTCATTAAGGTGGGTTCAGGACATAACGGGGCCCACCCCGATCGGAGCCGTATGGAACGAGACAACACCAGCGCCGCGCAGCCGCCCGGCGCGCTATCCCATCTGAAGATCCTGGACCTGACGCGCGTGCTGGCCGGCCCCTGGGCGACGCAGACCCTGGCCGACATGGGGGCCGACGTGATCAAGGTCGAGCGGCCGAAGGAAGGCGACGACACCCGGGGCTGGGGGCCGCCCTTCCTGGTGGACGAAAACGGCGCCGAAACCCGGGACTCGTCGTATTTTCTTAGCGCCAACCGGGGCAAGCGCTCCATCACCGTCGATCTGGCCACGCCCGAAGGCCAGGCCCTGATCGTCGAACTGGCCCGCGATTCCGACGTGCTGGTCGAGAACTACAAGGTGGGCACGCTGGCGCGCTACGGCCTGGACTACGACAGCCTGCGCGCGATCAACCCGCGCTTGATCTACTGCTCGATCACCGGCTTCGGGCAGGACGGCCCGTACGCGCCGCTGCCCGGCTACGACTTCGTGTTCCAGGGCATGGGCGGCCTGATGAGCATCACCGGGGATCCCGCCGGCGAACCGATGAAATCCGGGATCGCGATCACAGACCTGCTGACGGGGGTCTATACCAGCACGGCCATATTGGCCGCGGTCGAGCACCGGCGCGTCAGCGGCGTGGGGCAATACATCGACATGTCGCTGCTGGACTGCGTGGTCACCATCTCTTCCTACCAGGCCATCAACTACTTCCTGTCCGGCCGCGTGCCGCAGCGCATGGGCAATGCCCATTCCAACATGGTTCCCTACCAGGTGTTCCGCTGCAAGGAAGGCGAGGTCATCATCGCGGTGGGCAACGACGCGCAATTCCGGGCGTTCTGCGGCGCCATCGGCCGCCCGGACCTGGCCGCGGACGAGCGCTACGCCACGGCGGGGCGGCGCAACCGGAATCGAGAAACACTCATCCCGCCGATCGCCGAGGCCATGCTGACGCGCGCCATGGGCGATTGGGTGCAGGCGCTGCAGGCCGTGAACGTGCCCTGCGGCCCCATCTACAACATGGAACAGGTGTTCCAGGACCCGCACGTGCGCCACCGCGGCATGCAGCTGTCGCTGCCGCACGCGGCCGGCGTGCATACCCCGTCCGTGGCGAATCCCATCCGCATGAGCGACACGCCGCTGCGCTACGAGCGAGCGGCGCCCACCCTGGGCCAGCACACCGACGCGGTGCTGCGCGAGAGGCTGGCCCTGAGCGAGGAGCGCATTGCAGAGCTGAAGGTCAAAGGCATCGTCTAACCCCCCACCAACCGCCGTCGCAGCATCCATAAGAGCACAAAGGAGACAACACCATGCGCATTCCCACCGCCGCGGCCTGCGCCGCACTGGCCCTTGCGGCCATCGCGGCCGCCCCCGCCCGCGCCCAGGACGCTCCCGTCCGCTTCGTGGTTCCCTATCCGCCGGGCGGCGCCGCCGACCAGATCACCCGATTGGTGGCGCAGGAACTCGCCAAAGATGGCGGCGCCGCCATCATCGTGGACAACAAGCCCGGCGCCGCGGGCATGATCGCGGCCGACCACGTCGCCCGGGCCAAGCCCGACGGCAAAACCTTCTTCGTCGGCTCCAATGCCCCGCTGGTGGTCAACCAGGCCTTGTACGCGAAGATGACCTACGACCCGGCGAAGGACTTCGTGCCGGTCTCGGGCATGGCCAAATCGCCGCTGCTGCTGGTGGTCCGCCAGGACCTGCCGGCCAAGGACGTGAAGGCGCTGATCGCGCTGGGCAAGCAGTCTCCCGGCAAGCTCACCATGGGTTCGGCGGGCACCGGCAACATTACCTATCTGGCCGGCGAGTACGCCGTCAGCAAACTCGGCTTCCAGGTCACGCACGTGCCTTACCAGGGCAGCGCGCCGGCCATCGTCGGCCTGATGGGCAGCAGCACCGACATGATGTTCGACGCCCTGCCCTCCAGCATGGCGCAGGCCCAGGCCGGCAAGATCCGCCCCTTCGCCGTGCTCGACGACAAGCGCTTTGCGGGCCTGCCCGACGTGCCCACCGCCGCGGAACTGGGATATCCCGGCATCGACGCCAGCGCCTGGTTCGGCCTGGTGGCGCCCGCCGGCACGCCGTCCGCCGTGGTCCAGCGCATGAACCAGAGCGTCAACAAGGCGCTGGCGCAGCCCGAACTGCAGCGCAAGCTCACCAGCATCGGCGCGGTTCCCATGCCTGGAGACGCCAAAGTATTCGCGGCCTTCGTGCAGGCCGAGCGCGACCGCTGGCTGCCGGTCGCCCGCGATCTCGGCCTGAAGGCGCAATAAGGAGGTTCCGCCATGATTACCCTGGACTCGCTCGAGGCGCTGCGGGCCTTCGCCGGACAGCCGCCCGCCCTCACTCCCTGGCAAACCGTCGACCAGGACACCATCAACCGCTTTGGCCTTGCTACCGGCGACACGCAATGGATACACATGGATCCGGAGCGCGCCAAGGCCGAATCCCCCTACGGCGCGGCCATCGCCCATGGCCTGCTGACGCTCTCGCTCCTGCCCGGCCTGTTCGCTTCCGCGATGCGCTTCCCGAACCGCCGGCTGGCGGTGAACTACGGGTTCGACCGCGTGCGCTTCACGCAGGCGGTCAAGGCCGGGGCGCGCATCCGCGCCGCGTTCTCCCTGGCCGCCATGGACGAGCTGCCGGACGGCCAGGCGCGCCTCAACTGGGACGTGCGCATCGACATCGATGGCGAGCAGCGGCCCGCGCTGGTCGCGCGCTGGCTGACGCAGGTCGCCTACCACAACGGCAACAAGGAGCAGTCATGACATTGAAGATCACGCGCCACGGCGCCACCGCGGTGCTGACGATGGACCGGCCCGACCAGCGCAACGCGCTCAACCTGGAGATGCGCGACGCGTTCGCGCGCGCCCTGCCGGAATTGCGCGAGGACGACGGGATCAAGGCCGTGGTCCTCACGGGCGCCGGCGGGCATTTCTGCGCAGGCGGCGACATCAAGTCCATCGCGCAAGCCCACGCCCAGGGCCTGGACGCATTTGAAGGACGCGAGCGCATCCGCAAGATCCACCGCTGGTACGACGCGCTGGTGGACCTGGAAAAGCCCGTGATCAGCGCGGTGGACGGCGTCGCCTTCGGGGCCGGCCTGTCGCTGGCGCTTTGCGCCGACTACGCCATCGCGGGGCGCGGCGCCACCTTCTGCGCGGTGTTCGCCCGCATCGGCTATGTGCCGGACATGCTGGGCATGTACCTGCTGCCGCGCGCCGTCGGCTTGGCGCGCGCCAAGGAACTGGTGTTCACCGCCCGGGTATGCGAGGCCGAGGAGGCATTGCGCCTCGGCCTGGTGCAGGCCGTGTGCGACGGCGATCCCCTGGATCAGGCGCTGGCCATGGCCGAACGCTTCCACGCCGCTCCCACGCAGGCGCTGGGCCTGGCCAAATCGATCATGAACCGGACCTACGAATCCACCCGGGAGGACATCTACACGCAGGAAGCCATGGCCCAGGCGATCTGCCGCGACAGCGCCTACCATCGCGACGCCGCCCGGCGCTTCGTCGAAAAACAGCCGCTGGCCTACAAATGGGATTGAACCGCATGCCTACGCAAAACACCTCGGCCGACCCGGCCCCCCAGGCTCGCTACGAAGCCTATCTGGACGAAGGCCGCTTCATGCTGCAGCGCGACCGCGCCAGCGGCGAGCATTTCTTCTATCCGCGCGTGGCGGCGCCGCGCAGCGGTTCGCGCGACCTGGAATGGGTCGCGCCCAGCGGGCTGGCCCGGGTCCATGCCACGACCGTCATCCATCCACGGCCCCCCGAACCGCCCTACGGCGTGGTGCTGGTGGACCTGGACGAAGGGCCGCGGCTCATGTCCCGGGTGGAGGGCATGCCCGCGCACGAAGTGCGCATCGGCTTGCGGGTGCGTGCCCGCGTCGTCCAGGAGGCCGGCCGCGGCGTGCTGGTGTTCGAACCCGTATCGGAGCAGGCATGAGCCAGGATCATTTCCCGCGCGGCAAGACCGCCATCGTCGCCGGCGCCACCTACGGCATCGGCCAGTCTCCCGGGATGAGCTCCATGGACCTGGCCGTCGCAGCCAGCCTGCGCGCCCTGGACCAGGCAGGCTTGCGGCCCGACCAGGTCGACGGCCTGTTCATCGGCCTGCCCGACGACTTCATGTCCGGCCTGGGCTTCGCCGAGTACCTGGGCATTTCGCCCCGTCTCACGGAAAACAACCGCACGGGCGGCTCCTCCTTCCTCACGCACGCGATGTGGGCGGCGCTGGCGCTGGAAGCCGGCCAGTGCGACGTCGCGCTCATTGCCTACGGCAGCAACCAGCGCAGCGCCGCCGGCAAGCTGGTCAGCTCCATGCGCCCCTCGCCCAACGAGGCTCCCTACCGCCTTGCGCGGCCCGTGGGAGCCTATGCGCTGGCGGCCTCGCGCTATGCCCATCAGTACGGCCTCAAGCGGGAACAGCTGGGCGCGGTCGCCATCGCCGCCCGCCAATGGGCCGCGCTGAATCCTGAGGCCTATCTGCGCGAGCCCCTGGACATGCAGCAATACCTGTCGGCCCGCATGGTCGCCGAACCGCTGGGCGTGCGCGACTGCTGCCTGGTCACGGACGGCGCCGCGGCCGTGGTGATGACGCGCGCCGACCGCGCCCTCGACCATTGCGCTCGGCCGGCCTACCTGCTGGGAGCCGCGGCCGCGACGGACCATCGCGAGATCACCAATATGCCCGACCTGACCGTCACGGCGGCCGTGCAGAGCGGCGCGCGCGCCTACGCCCAGGCCGGCGTCCGCCCCCAGGACATCGATGTGCTGGAGCTCTACGACGCCTTCACCATCAATCCCATCCTGTTCCTCGAAGACCTGGGCTTCTGCGCCAAGGGCGAAGGCGCGGCCTTCGTCGAGAACGGGCGCATCGCGCCGGGCGGCGAACTGCCCGTGAACACGAACGGCGGCGGCCTGTCCTGCGTGCATCCGGGCATGTACGGCCTGTTCACCATGGTCGAGGCGTTCGTCCAGCTTGCCGGGCTGGGCGGCGCGCGCCAGGTGCCCGGGGCGCGCCTGGCGCTGGCGCACGGCAACGGCGGCGAATTGTCCAGCCAGGCCACGCTGATCCTCGGCGGCGCCGAAACGCTCTGACATCAACCAAGGAAACGACATGAACCCCACAGCCTATCTACTCGACCAGCGCAGCATCATCGTGACGGGCGCGGCCCAGGGCATCGGCCGCGCCATCAGCGAACTGGCGCTGCAGCTCGGCGCCCGCGTGACCGCGGTGGACATGAACGCGGATGCGCTGGCGGCCTTCGAACGCGACGCTCCCGAAGGCCGGCTCCTCACGCTGGCCGGCGACGTCTCGGACGCGGCTTTCGCCGCTTCCGTGATCGAACAGACCGCCGCGCGTTTCGGCGCGGTCGATGGCCTGGTGAACAATGCAGGCATCACGCGCACCGCCATGATCGAGAAAATGACGCAGGAAGCCTGGCAGAAGGTGATCGACGTGCATCTCACCGGCTCGTTCCAGTTCCTGCAGGCGGCCGGCCGCCACATGCTGGCCGCGGCCCGATCGACGGGCAAGCCCGGCGGGGCCATCGTCAACATCACGTCGGACGCGGGACGGCGCGGCACGATCGGGCAGATCAATTACGCGGCGGCGAAATCCGGCGTGCTGGGGCTGACCATGAGCGCGGCGCGCGAATGGGGCAAGTATGGGATACGCGTGAACACCATCGGCTTCGGCGTGGTGGAAACGCCCATGACGGAAACCATACGCGGGGACAAGTTCCGCGACACCTACCTGTCGCAGATCTCGCTGGGACGTTTCGGGCAGGCCGCGGAAGTGGCCTGGCCGGTGTGCTTCCTGCTGTCCGACGCCGCCTCGTACATCACGGGGCAGCATATCTATGCCAACGGCGGCATGACCATCGGCATGTGAGCTGGACGCGCCCGGGCCGCCGCAGGCGGCCGGGCGTGGGCATCAGGCGTCGATGCCGCGGGAAGTCAGGTAGTCGTCGTAGCCGCCGCGGTAGTCGACGATCTCGCCCGAGGGCAGGATCTCGATCACGCGGGTGGCCAGGCCCGACACGAACTCGCGGTCGTGCGAAACGAAGACCAGGGTGCCTTCGTACTTTTCCAGCGCGAACTGCAGCGACTCGATCGATTCCATGTCCAGGTGGTTGGTGGGTTCGTCGAGCAGCATGACGTTGTGCCGGCCCAGCATCAGGCGGCCGAAGGTCATGCGGTTCTTTTCGCCGCCCGACAGCACCTTGGGCGCCTTGGGCAGGTCGTCCGCCGAGAACAGCAGGCGGCCCAGCACGGAGCGGATCGACTGATCGTCGTCGCCGGGCTGGCGGTGTTCGCCCATCCAGTCAAGCAGGTTGACGTCGGTCTGCAGGAACTGGTCGGACACGTCCTGCGCCATGTAGCCCAGGTCCGCGTTCTCGGACCATTTAACCGAACCGGCGTCCGGCTGCAGCTCGGTGGCCAGCAGGCGCAGCAGCGTCGTTTTGCCGACGCCGTTGGCGCCGATGATGGCGATCTTCTCGCCGGCATCGACCATGGCCGAGAAGTTGCGGATGACCGGAGCGTCGTAGGCCTTCGACAGGTTCTCGACCGTGACGGCCAGACGGTGCATGACCTTGTTCTGCTCGAAGCGGATGTAGGGGTTCTGGCGCGACGACGGCTTGACCACGACCTGCTCGGACTTGATGCGGTCGATCTGCTTCAGGCGCGAGGTGGCCTGGCGCGACTTGGACTTGTTGGCGGCGAAGCGGCGCACGAAGTCCTGCAGTTCGGCGACGCGTTCCTTGGCCTTGGCGTTGTTGGCCACCAGGCGCTCGCGGGCCTGGGTGGAGGCCAGCATGTAGTCGTCGTAGTTGCCGGGGTAGATGCGGATCTCTCCGTAGTCCACGTCGGCCATGTGCGTGCACACCTGGTTCAGGAAGTGGCGGTCGTGGCTGATGATGATCATCGTGCTCTGGTAGCTGTTGAGCACGTTCTCCAGCCAACGGATCGTGTTGATGTCCAGGTTGTTGGTGGGCTCGTCCAGCAGCAGGACGTCGGGATTCGAGAACAGGGCCTGCGCCAGCAGCACGCGCAGCTTCCAGCCCGGCGCCACTTCGCGCATCGGCAGATTGTGCTGGTCGACCGCGATTTCCAGGCCCAGCAGCAGTTCGCCGGCGCGCGCTTCGGCGGTATAGCCGTCGTATTCCGCGAATTTGGCCTCGAGTTCGGCCGCGCGCATGTAGTCGTCCTCGGTCGCTTCCGGGTTCGCGTAGATGGCGTCGCGCTCGGACATGGCAGCCCACATCTCGGTATGGCCCATCATGACGACGTCCAGCACGCGCAGGTCTTCGAAAGCGAACTGGTCCTGGCGCAGCTTGCCCAGGCGCACGCCCGGCTCCAGCGACACGTTGCCCGCCGAGGGCTCCAGATCACCGCCGATGATCTTCATGAAGGTCGACTTGCCGGACCCGTTGGCCCCGATCAACCCGTAGCGGTTGCCTTCCCCGAACTTGACGCTGACGTTCTCGAAAAGGGGTTTGGGGCCGAACTGGATGGTGAGATTGGCGGTGGATATCACGGTGTTTTTTAGAGGCTAAGGGCGTCAAGGACGCGTGCGGGAAACCTGACATTGTACCAAGCCCGTCTGTCCCCCGCCCCGCCGGGCCCGTTCGCCCCTGCTGCGCCGTCCGTACGGCCGTCCCGCGCCCGGGCGGCCGGCCCCCGCTCACCCGTTCACGTCGATGACGTATCTACCGCGGTTGTTGCCTGCCATCAGCCTCGCGGCGAGTTGCGGCACCTGGCCCAGCCCGGCGGTCGCAGCGATATCGGCGAACGGCGTTTCCCCATAGACCCGCCCCAAGCGCGCCCAGGCCTCACGCCGCCTGGCAGCCGGGCACATCACCGAATCCACCCCCGCCAGGCGCACGCCGCGCAGAATGAAGGGCATGACGGTGCCGGGCAGATCCGCGCCGCCCGCCAGCCCGCAGGCCGCGACCACACCGCCGTATTCGAGCGACGCCAGCACGCGGGCCAGGACCTTCGACCCCACGGTATCGATCGCGGCCGTCCAACGCTGGTTTTCCAGGGGTTTGGGGACCTCCGCCCATTCGGCGCCCGCAATGACCTCGGCCGCGCCGAGCGACATCAGGTACGGATGCACGGCCTCGCGCCCGGGCTGCACCAGCGCGGCGACCCGGTATCCCAGCCGCGCCAGCAGCGCTACCGCCACGCTGCCGACGCCGCCGGACGCCCCGGTGACCAGCACCGTCCCGGCGCCGGGCCGGGCTCCCGCCGCTTCGAGTTCCATGACGCAGAGCATGGCGGTAAGCCCGGCCGTGCCGATGGCCATGGCCTTGTAGCTGTCCAGCCCGTCCGCAAGAGGCACCAGCCATTCCGACCGGACGCGCTGCACCTGGGAATAGCCGCCCCAGAAGCGCTCGCCGACGCTCCAACCGGTCAGCACCACCGGCGTTCCGACCGGATAGTCCGGCGCGCTGGACGCCAGCACGGTGCCGGCCAGATCGATGCCCGGCACCATGGGGAAGTCGCGCACGATCCTGCCCGTGCCCGTCACCGCCATCGCATCCTTGTAGTTCAGGCTGGAATAGTCGACCTTGACCGTCACGTCGCCGGCGGGCAATTGGGCAATGGTCAGGTCCTGCAACCCGCACTGCGTCCTGCCGTCTTCCTGCGTGAGCACCAGGGCCTTGAATGGATCGTCATGCTTCATCGGCTTTCCTCTGTGGTTGATTGTTGCGGCGGGCGCCCTGGCCCAGCGGCCGGCGGGCTAGTCGACGCGGCTGCCCGACAGCTGCACCAGCTCGCCCCAGCTGCCGTACTCCTGGCGCAGCAGCTGCGCGAAGTCCTCCGGCGTATCGACGCGCGCGAATGCGCCTATGGCCTTTAGCGACCCGGACAGCGCCGGCGTGGCCACGGCCAGGCCGATTTCCTGATTCATGCGCTGCACGATGTATTTGGGCGTGCCCTTGGGAAACAGCATTCCCAACCATGGATTCGCCTGGAACGCGGGATAGCCCGCTTCGGCGAAGGTAGGGACGTCCGGCAGCATGGGCAGGCGCTGGCTGGCGCCCACGGCCAGCGCCTTCAAGCGGCCGGACTGGATGTGCGGCAAGGTGACGGCGACCGTGTCCAGCCCGATGGCGACGTTGTCGGCGATCATGTCCGTCATCGCCTTGGCGCTGCCCTGATAGGGAATATGGGTCAGTTGCAGCCCCGCCTCGCGCTCCAGCATCACCATGCCCAGATGCGACAGGGTGCCGTTGCCCGACGACGAGAAATTCAACGCGCCCGGGTTGCGCCTGGCGTAGTCCCGCAAGCCAGCCACGTCGCTGAACGGCTGGGCCGCGTTGGCCACCAGCACCATGGGCAGATCGGCCACCAGGCCGACCGGCTCGAAGTCGCGCAGCGTGTCGTAGCCGGTGGACTTGTACAGGTGCGGATTGGTGACCAGCGAGGCCGTCGCCGAGAGCATCATGGTGTAGCCGTCGGGCGCGGACTTCGCCAGCGCGGCCAGCGCGATGCTGCCTCCCTGCCCCGGCCGGTTCTCCACGATCACGGGCTGGTTAAAGCGGGCGGACAGCCTTTCGGCCAGGATCCGGGCAACCGCATCCGTCGCCTGCCCCGGCGGGAAGCCCACCAGCAGCTTGACCGGCTTGGCGGGCCAGTCGGCCGCGGCCTGCGCCGGCGCTGCCGCGATCAGGCCGATCGCAAATATCCACCCTGCTGTCCATGCTCGCATTGCTGTCTCCTCCTGATGGCGCCCGGGGCCTGTCTGAAAGCGGCCCCGTGGCAATGGAACGGTTTCAGATCACGCCCCGCTCCCGTAGCCCGGCCTGCTGCGTACCGGAATAGCCCAGCGCGCCCAGCACCTCGTCGTTGTGCTGTCCGAGGCTGGGCCCCGCGTGGTGCACGGCGCCCGGCGTCGCGGAAAACCTCGGCACGACGCTCTGCATCCTGACGGGCCCCAGTTCGTCGTCGTTCACCGAGACGATTCCCTCGCGAGCGGCGATGTGCGGGTCGCGGAAAATGTCCGCGATGTCGTAGATCGGGCTGAACCCGACCGAGTGCGCGTCCAGCAAGGCTGCCAGCCCATCGAGCGTATGGCGCCCGATGGCCTCGGCCACCAGGGCGTCCAGCGCCTCGCGGTTGCGCACCCGGTCGGGATTGGTCCTGTAGCGGGGATCCTCGGCCACGCCGGTCAGTTCGAGCGCCACGCAGAGCCGCTCGAAAATGCGCTGAGTCGACGCCGCGATCGAGGCCCAATGGCCGTCCCGGGTCCGGTAGACGTTTCCCGGCGCGGCGTACTGGCTCCTGTTGCCCAGTCGCCCGCGGACAATGCCGAGCTGGTCGTACTCGATGGGCAGGAAGTCCATGACCCGGAACATCGATTCCATCAGCGAGCAGTCGATCTCCTGGCCCTCGCCGCGCGGCGCGACTTTTTCGCGGTACAAGGCTGAGACGATGCCCAGGGCGCCGAACAGGCCGGCCACCGCGTCGGCGATCGGAAACCCCATGTGCAGGGGCCGCCCGTCCGGCTCGCCGCAAATATTGGTCAAGCCGCTCATTGCCTCGAAGACCCGGGCGAATCCGGGCTTGTTGCGGTAGGGCCCCGTCTGGCCGAACCCCGTCACGCGCAGGATGGTCAGCGCCGGGTTGTGCTGGTGCAACCATTCGCGCGTCATGCCCCAGCCGTCCAGCGTTCCCGGACGGAAATTCTCCACCAGGGCATCGAAATCCGGCAGCAGGCGCGCCACGATGGCGCGGCCCTCCGGGGTACGCAGATCGATGGAAATTCCCTTCTTGTTGCGGTTCGCGACCTTCCACCACAGGGGCACCCCTTCCTTATGCGGCGCCAGCGCGCGCAAGGGGTCGCCCGCCCCGGGAATCTCCACCTTCAGCACATCGGCGCCCAGGTCCGCCAGCAGCGTCGCGGCCCAGGGGCCGGCCACCACGGTGGACAAATCAAGGATACGCACGCCTTTCAGCGGCCCCGCACTTTCCTCGAAACTCATCTGCTGACTCCTTGGGCCGTGCCGGGGCGATCCGGCCTGCCAGTTGCGCGAACACGAGAGGTACGAGGCATTCTGTGCTGAAATCCAGCCATCAGGAATGGGCAATTTCAATAAACCAGTTATCTCAGACTGAGATGGATGGCGATCATGGATCTCAAGAACCTGCGGGTATTCGCGCGCATCGCCGAAGCTGGCAGCCTCACGCGGGCTGCCGCGGCGCTGGGCATCGTGCAATCGGCGTTGAGCCGCCAACTGTCGGAGCTGGAACAGGAGTTCGGCGGACGCCTGTTTTTCCGCACGGGACGCGGCGTGCTGTTGACGGAACTGGGAGAAAGCCTGCTGCCGCGCGCCCAGGCATTGCTGCTGGAGGCCGATCAGTTGCTGGAAGAAGCGAAGGCCGGCCAGCGCAAGCCGGCCGGCATCGTCAACCTGGGTTTGATCCCTTCCCTGTCGCAGCCGCTCATCGGCATGCTGCTGACATACACCCGGGCGCACTATCCGGGAATCCGGCTGCGGGCCTTCGAAGGCTATAGCGGGGAGATCGAAGCCTGGCTGGCCAACGGCAAGATCGATATCGGCATCTACAACCGGTATCGCGCCGCGTCCACGCGCATGCAGGAAGTGTTGTTCGAAACGGAAATGAAGGTGGTGACCAGCGCCGGATCGGCGTTGGCCGCAAGCCGCGAGCTACGCCTGGCCGACCTGGCGGCGGTGCAGCTGGCGCTGCCCGTGCGTCCGAACGCGCTACGCACGGTGCTGGACAGCCTGACGCTGCGGGCGGGCATCGAATTGAACGTGGTGCTGGAGGCCGACTCCGGCGTCGCCATCAAGGACGCCATCCAGCGCGGCGGCCTGCACAGCATATTGCCCAGCCATGCCGTATCCGCGGAAGTGAAGGACGGCAGCCTGGTCCCGATCCGCCTGACCGACCCGCCCATCCGCCAGACGGTGCTGATGGACATCAGCCGGCAACGGCCCGCCACCGCGGCCACGCGCCTGCTGTTCAAGGCCCTGCCCGATCTCGCCCGCAAAGTCCGGGCCGGTGCGCCCGCCGATCCGGCCCGCTAGCGCCGCAGCGGGCGCTCAGTGATGGTGCTCGTCCAGCACCAGGTGCGCCAGCCCGCGCTCGGTGGCCAGGCCGACCTTCTGCCCGATCGGCAGCGTGGCCTTGGTGGCCACGTGGCCGTAAGGCAGCCCCGTCACCACCGGAACCTTGACCGTGCGGCGCAGCCAGGCCACCACCTCGTGCAGGTCATAGCCCTTGTCGTGGGGAGCCAGCTTGTAGTCCGAGAAGCGGCCCAGCACGATGGCTTTCTGGCGGCCCAGGATGCCCGCCTGGTGCAGCTGGATCAGCATGCGTTCGATGCGGTAGGGATGTTCGGCCACGTCTTCCAGGAACAGGATTCCACCCCGCACCTTGGGCATGTAAGGGGTGCCGACCAGGGACGTCAGCATGGCCAGGTTGCCGCCCCAGAGGACGCCCCGGCAGTCGACCGGGTCGGCGTCCTGGGTCTCGAAGCTGAGGATCTCCAGTTCGCCGCGCATGATTTCGCCGAACAGCGCTTCGGTCAGGTCGTCTACCTTCTTGCCGCCGAAGTCGGCCACGGCCGTGGCGCCGGTATAGCTGACCGCGCCGGTCTGCGCCAGCAGGCCCAGGTTGAAGGCGGTGAAGTCGCTCATGCCGACGAAGCGCTTGCCGCTGTCGGCCATGGCCTTCCAGTCGATCGAAGGCAGCAGGCGGCCCATGCCGTAGCCGCCGCGGGTCACCATCACGATAGGCAGTTTCTGCTTGGCCGCGCGCGTCAGGCTGGCCAGGCGCTGCGCGTCCGTGCCGGCAAAGCGCTGGTGCTGAGCGTACGCCGTGCGGTCCAGGGCCGTCTTGAACCCCTGCGCCTGCAGGCGCTCGCGCGCCAGCTCGACCGTGGCCGGATCGCGCACCGCGGACGAAGGCGAGATCAGGTAGATGCCGCGAGCGTCGGGCAGCGCGTGATCGTGGCCGTGGTCATGTCCGCAATCGTCGCCGCACTCGTGGTCGTGGGCGTGGCCATGATCGTGGCTGGCGGCGGCTTTCGCGCCGCGCGGCTTGGCGGCTTTGGGGGTGCTCATGCTATGGATTCCTTGCTGCGGCGCTCGCGGAAGAACCGGCGCAGCAGCTCGCCGCAGGGTTCCGCCAGCACGCCGCCGGTGACTGAAGTGTGATGGTTGAGTTTGGGCACCGAGCCCACGTCCAGCACGCTGCCGCAGGCGCCGGTCTTGGGATCGTAGGCGCCGAACACGACGCGGGCCAGCCGCGCGTGCAGCATGGCGCCGATGCACATCACGCACGGCTCCAGGGTGACGTACACGGTGATTCCCGGCAGCCGGTAGTTTTCGAGCGCCCGCGCGGCGTTGCGCAACGCCACGATCTCGGCGTGGGCGGTCGGGTCGTGGTCGATGATGGTGCGGTTGTACCCGCGCCCGAGTATGTCGCCCTGCGCGGACACCACCAGCGCGCCCACGGGCACCTCGCCGATGCCGTAGGCCGCCTGGGCCTCTTCCAGCGCCAGGGTCATGAAAGCGGCATCCTGCGCCGTCCAGGGCGGGACGGCCGCCACGGCATCCGCCTCAACCACGGTACACCCGGGACTTCAATGCAATGCGGCCGGCCAGGCTGGTGACGGCCTCTTCGAGCCATTGGTAGAGCTCTGCCTCTTCGTCGTAGCGGGCCTGGTTCAGGTTCGACACCCGGCCCTCTTCGATGAAGCCCCAGGCCCGGCTGCGCTTGTCGCGGTGCTTCGGATCCCAGACACCGAAGGCGAAGCCGCCTGCGCGGCGGATCAGCGAGAAACACGGAATGTCCGTGTAGCCGTCCCCGACGAAAACCATCTGGTCGAACGGCACGCGCAAACGGTCTTCGGGAACCTTGCGGTTGACTTCGAAGGGCTTGTTGCGGAAATCGCGGCCGATGATGCCTTTCTGGATGTGGAACAGATAGCGGGTCTTGTCGGTAAAACTGACGATGCGGCGCGGGAACTCGATGCCGCCGTCCTCGCCGTAGACGAATTCGGACGCCCAGATCTCGGTGAATTCATGGGCGATGGGTGTGGAACGGACCACGTCGCCGATACCGCTGGAAATCAGGTAGAACTCCAGTTGCACCTGCGGCTGCTCCGCCCTGACGGCGGCGCGCAGGCGCTGGAACAAGGTGGGCACGCCTTCGTGCAATTCCAACCGGGCGCCCCAGTCTTGCAGGCGTTGCTGGGTGATCAGGCCATGCTTGCCGCCCTGCGACAGCCGGATCATCTGGTACAGGTAGGCGGGAACGGGGTCCCAGTCCTGCCGCGACAGCAAAGGATCGACCTCGTCCTTCCAGAAGGACGCAGTGTCTACCCCAATGCTTTCCAGGAAGCCGGACGTGCTGTCCGAGGCCAGCGTGTCGTCGAAATCGAAAATCAGGGCGATGACGTCGGACATGAATATGCGTGAAAAAGGGCGACAGCCGCCATTTTGCCTGAATGTAGCGGCGGCTGCGCCCCGGGAGGCCCGGAATGCGCGGTTCCCAGCCCCTGCCCAGCCCTTACTGGCGGACCGGCGCGGTCATCGCGCCGCCAGCGGGCGCGGGAGCCGCGGCGGGCGCGCCGCTGGCGGGCGGCACCGAGTCCGCCGGCACCTGGATCACCGTTTCGCGCAGCACGCCCCCGCCCTGCACGCTGCCGCGCACATTGGTAGGCGCGGTCATCTGGGTCACGCAATCCTGGCGCGACGCCGCCGGCAGGCGGTTGCAGCGGTCGATCATGTTCTGCTGGTACTGGTCGGCGCTGCCTTCCTTCAGATTGTGGCGCCCGGCTTCCTGGCGGGCCGCGCCGGCTTCGCGCATGCACGCGGCCGGATCCTGTCCGGTGCTGCCGCTCTTGCACGCCGCCACGTCCTGCTGGTATTGGGATTGGGCTGTGCCGCGGCCTGTCGCATCAGCCGCGTGGACCGCCCCCGCGGCCAGCATCAGGCCTGCCGCGCAAAGGGTCGCCGCAAGGCGTTTCGTGTGCATGGGTCGAGTATTCATGGCCAGCTCCTTCAATAGCGTTTGCACCAGAGCGGCGCGGACTGCGAACCGGCGCCGCTCGCTCGGGACCTGCTCGCCCCCGGGGGGAGCAGGCCATTGCCTCACTATCCCACGATGGGGCGCCGCCGGGGTGTCCAGCAACGTGAAATCGTAAAATTACGTTTCAATTGACGCGACGCATCATTAAGTCCCGGCCTGCGTCCGCTACGCGCGCCGCTACGCGCGTCTGCTAACGCGCGTCCGCTAACGCGCGTCCTTCTCCGCATCCGCGGGAGCTAGGCGGTTGCGGTAGGTTGCGGCGCGCATCAGCAGCATCGCGGTCACGGGCGAGGATACGATCAGCAGCAAGGTAATGACCACCTCGTGGAATACCGGCCGGGCCGACAGCGCCGAGAAGACCAGGATGGACGCGCCCAGCACGCAGCCGCAGCCCATGGTATTTCCCAGCGTGGGCGCATGGATGCGGGCATAGAAAGTGCGGAACCGCAGCAGGCCGGCGGAGCCGGTCAGGGCCAGCAGGCCGCCCAACACCAGCAGGATGCTGGCCGGGATGCCGGCCCACAGGGGGATCTGGGCTTCCATCATGGCTCGATCACCTCGCCGCGCAGCAGGAAACGGGCCATCGCGGTGGATCCGACGAAGCCGAACAGCGCGATCAGCAGCGCAATGTCGAAATACACGGACGTGCCCGACCGGATGCCGAAGGCCAGCATCGTCAGCATGCCATTGATGTACAGGGTGTCCAGGGCCAGAACGCGGTCCTGGGCGGTGGGCCCGCGCAGCAGGCGGACGGTGGCGCACACCATGCCCAGCGCGAAGCAAAGCAAGGCAAAGGACGCCGCCCAATAAAGTACGGTATTCATTCGAAAATCTCCATCAGCGGGCGCTCGTAGCGCTCCTGCACCAGCTTGATCCAGTCGCTTTCATTCTGCAGGTCCAGCACGTGCAGCTTGAGGTGGTGGTCGTCGGTCAGGTCCACCCAGACCGTGCCGGGCGTGTAGGTGACGATGCAGGCCAGCATCGCCAGGCCGTGCGGGTCGCGCATGGTCAGCGGAATCATGATGAATCCGGGGGAAAAATCATTGGGCCGGGGGTTCAGGATCAGCTTGCCCACCGCAATGTTGGACCTGATGATGTCCGCCGTTACGTGCAGGAACAGCGGCACCGCCTTCCACAGGCGATGCGGCCGCGCATGCAGCGGACGCAGGCGGGACGCGGCCCAGGTGAACCACAGCGCCAGCGCGATGCCCAGCGCAACCTGCCCCACGGACAAGCTCTGGTTCAGGACCAGCCACAGGACGAACAGGAAGACCGGCAGGAATACGAAATAGAGGCGCCGCATCAGCTTCCCTCCTTCAGGCCGCGCACGGTCTGAGCCGACATGACGGCCTCGATGTACGACTGGGGCCGGTCCAGGGAACGGGCCGCGTCATCCAGGTAGGCCGACACGGGCCCCGCGCCGGCCGCCAGGCCCACGCAAAGCAGCAGCAGCACCGCCACGGGCCCCGCCTCGATCACGCGCAGGCGCGGCGTGCTGCGGTCGTCGCTGGCCCAGAACACGCGGATGCCGGTGCGGCCCAACCCGATCAGGCCCGCCAGGCCGGAAACGAGCACCGCCGCCACCAGGATCCAGGCGTCCATCGGCAAGGCGGATTCATTGGCCGCCGAGACGGCGGCCGACAGCAGCGACAGCTTCGCGACGAAACCCGACAGGGGCGGCAGCCCCGTCACCAGCAGCGCGCAACAGATGAAGGCCAGCCCCAGGAAAGCCATGGCCGCGGGAATGGCCACGCCCACCACGTCGTCGGAACGGTTGACCGAGGCCGGATCGTCCAGGTCGAAGGCGTCGAGCGTAACCGCCAGCACGTTGGCGCCGAAGCTGCGGGTACGCTCGATCAGTTCGGCCAGCAGGAAGAACGCACCCGTGGTCAGCACCGAACTGATCAGGTAGAACAGCGCCGGGCCGGTCAGCGTCACGCCGGGCATGCCCAGCGCGGTCAGCAGCGTACCGGCCGACACGATCACGCAGTAGCCCACCATCTTCTCCAGCTGCTGCGTGGCCAGCAGACCCAGGCCGCCGAACAGCAGCGTGGCCAGGCCCGCCGCGAACATCCAATCCAGGCTGAACGCCGCGGGTGCTCCCGAGGGCAGCAGCAGCGAACCGATGCGTAGCAGCGCATAGATGCCCACCTTGGTCATGATGGAGAACATGGCGGCGACGGGCGCGCCGGCCGAGCCATAACCCCTGACGAGCCAGAAGTTCAAGGGCCAGGCGCCCGCCTTCACCAGGAAGGCCACGCCCAGGATGGCTGCGCCCGCCTCGAACAGCATGCGGTCGGCGCCGGCCAGGTTGCCCGCGCGCAGCGCCAGGTCCGCCAGGTTCAGTGTGCCGGTGACGCCGTAGATCAGCGCGATGCTGATCAGCAGCAGGAACGAGGCCACCAGGTTCACCGCGATGTACTGCAGGCCCGCGCTGACGCGCGTCATGCCGGAGCCATGCAGCAACAGGCCGTAGGACGCGGCCAGCAGCACTTCGAAGAACACGAACAGGTTGAACAGGTCAGCCGTGAGGAAGGCGCCGTTCAGGCCCATCAGCAGGAACTGGAACAGGGAATGGAAATGCACGCCCGCGCGGTCCCAGCGGGCCAGAGCGTAGACCAGCGTGGCCAGGCCCAGTACCGCTGTCAGCGTCAGCATGACGGCGGCCAGCCGGTCGACGACGAGCACGATGCCGAAGGGCGCGGGCCAGTCGCCCACCAGGTAGACCCCTACCCCGTCCGGCCAGACGCCGGGCACGGCGCCGCCGGCCACCGCCAGCAAGGCGATGGCGGCGGCCAATTGGGCCAGGGTGGACACCAGCGCGATCGCGCCGCGCGCGTAGCGGCTGGTGTCGGCCAGCAGGAGCATCGCCGCGCCGGCCAGCAGCGGGGTGATGATGGGCAGTATGGGAAGGTGTTGCAGCCAGAAACTCAAAATTCGGACTCCCGTCCATCGACGTGGTCGGTACCCGTGAGGCCGCGGGAGGCCAACAGCACAACCAGGAACAGCGCGGTGGTGGCGAAGCCGATCACGATGGCGGTCAGCACGAGCGCCTGCGGCAGCGGATCCGCATACCAGGAGGGATCATGGGCCGCGGCCGGATCCACCACCGGCGGGCGGCCCGAAGTGAGCCGGCCCATGCCGAAAATGAACAGGTTCACGGCATAGGAAACGAGCGACAGGCCCATGATGAACTGGAAGGTCCGCGGGCGCAGCAGCAGCCACACTCCCGAGCCGGCCAAGACGCCGATCGCGATGGCATAGATCAATTCCATCAGGCTTCCCCTGTTTGAGCGGCGGCCGCCTGGACTTCGGCGGCGGCCTTGCGTTGCGCGCGCAGCGATTGGTGGGCAAGCGCCACCAGCACCAGCACGGTGGATCCCACGACCAGCATGTACACGCCCAGATCGAACAGCAGGACGCTGGACAGGTGCACGTGGCCGACCAGCGGCAGCGCGATGTCCCAGGACAGCGCGGCCAGGAAGGGCTTGTAGACCAGCCAGGCGGCCATCGCGGCGGTGCCCGCGAACAGCAGGCCGATGCCGATCCAGTTCTGGGGATTGAGGCGGCTGCGGGACTCCACCCAGTACACGCCGCCGACCATGTATTGCAGGATGACGGCGGTGGCGAAGATGAGGCCGCCGACGAACCCGCCGCCCGGCTCGTTGTGGCCACGCAGCAGGAAGTACACGGAGATCAGCGCGGCCGTGGGCAGCAGCAGGCGCACCAGGACCGTAGGCACCATCATCGACCCCGCGGGCACCACCGACTTGATGTCCGGGGCCGCCGGCACGCCGCCATCCTGGTCGATCTGCTGACGCGGCAGGTCCGCGCTTTCGGCGGCGGGCCGGAAGCGGCGCAGCAGCGCATAGACGGTCAGCGCCACGATGCCCAGCACCGTGATCTCGCCGAATGTATCGAAGCCGCGGAAGTCCACCAGGATCACGTTCACCACATTGGTGCCGCCGCCGTCGGGCAGCGCGCGGTCCACGAAATAGGAAGAAATCGTTTCGCCCTGCGGACGGGTCAGCACCGCGTAGGCCAGCGCCGACATGCCGGCGCCCGCCGCGACGGCCATGAGCAGGTCGCGCAGGCGGCGGCCACGCGCGCGCAGCGTGGCCTTCAGGCTTTCATCCTCGTCCTGGGCGATGCGCCGGGGCAGCCAGCGCAGGCCCAGCAGGAGCAGCACCAGGGTCACGACTTCGACGGACAGCTGCGTCAGCGCCAGGTCGGGCGCCGAGAACCAGACGAAGGTCAGGCAGGTGATGAGCCCCGCCCCGCCGGCCAGCGCCAGCGACGCCAGGCGGTGATACTTGGCCTGGTAGGCCGCGGCCAGGGCGCAGACCCCGCCCACCACCCACAGCAGCGCGAACGCCGGATCCACCGGGGTCAGGCGGCCCGCCCCGTCCAGCCAGCCGCCGGCGCGCAGCGGCAGCCAGGCGACGAACAAGGTGCCCAGCACGATCAGCAGCATCTGCACCTGCAGGCGCGAGGACGCCAGCCAGCGCAGCAGCCAGGCGGCGGCCACGCTGGAGCCGTCCAGCAGCGCCTCGAAGGTGCGGCGCCCGTCCAGGCGGTAGATGAAGGGCACGCGCCCGGGATTGGCGCGCTGGTGCGCGCGCAGCGCCAGGTACAGCAGCACCCCGGCGGTGGTGGCGACTAGGCTCATCACGAGAGGCAGGTTCACGCCATGCCAGACGGCCAGGCTGTACTCGGGCATGTCCTGCCCCAGGATGCTCTGGGCCGCGGAGGCCAGGAAGGGGCCGACGGTCAGGCCCGGCACCACTCCCACCAGCAGGCACATGAAGACCAGCAGCGCGCTGGGGAACAGCATCCAGCGGGGCGGCTCGTGCGGCGCGCGCGGCAGGTCGGTGGCCGGCGGACCGAAGAACACCTGGAGGATGAAGCGCAGCGAATACGCCACGCTGAACGCCCCCGCGATGGTAGCCAGGAGCGGCAGGCCGATCTGGGTGATCCGGTCGCCGCTGACGAAGGTGGTTTCGGCGAAGAACATTTCCTTGGACAGGAAGCCGTTGAGCAGCGGCACGCCCGCCATGGACGCCGCCGCCACCATGGCCAGCGTGGCGGTGATGGGCATGGCCTTGTACAGGCCGGACAGGCGGCCCAGGTCGCGCGTGCCGGTTTCGTGGTCCACCACCCCCGCCGCCATGAAGAGCGAGGCCTTGAACGTGGCGTGGTTGATCATGTGGAAGATGGCGGCCACCAGCGCCAGCGTGCTGTTCAAGCCCAGCAGCAGCGTGATCAGCCCGAGGTGGCTGATGGTGGAATAGGCCAGCACGCCTTTCATGTCCTGCTGGAAGATGGCCGCGTAGGCGCCAAGCACCAGTGTGACCAGCCCCGCCCCGCCGATGATCCAGAACCATTCGTCGGTGCCGGACAGCACCGGCCAGAAGCGCGCCAGCAGGAACACGCCCGCCTTCACCATGGTCGCCGAGTGCAGATAGGCGGACACGGGGGTGGGCGCCGCCATGGCGTTGGGCAGCCAGAAGTGGAATGGGAACTGGGCGCTCTTGGTCAGCGCGCCCAGCGCCACCAGGATCAGCACGGCCGGATACCAGGGGTCGGCGCGCACCAGGTCGCCGGCGGCCAGCACGCGGTCCAGGTCGTAGCTGCCAACGATGTGGCCCAGGATCAGCACGCCCGCCAGCAGGCACAGCCCGCCGCCGCCCGTGACCGTCAGCGCCATGCGGGCGCCGCGCCGGGCGTCCAGGCGATGGTGCCAGTAGGCGATCAGCATGAAGGACGCCAGGCTGGTCATTTCCCAGAACATGACCAGCTGGATCAGGTTGCCCGAAAGCACCACGCCGAGCATCGCGGCCATGAAGGCCTGGAAAAACGAGAAGAAGCGCGGCACCGGATCTTCCGGCGACATGTAGTAGCGGGCATACAACACCACCAGCGCGCCCATGCCCGAGACGATCAGCGCGAACAGCCAGGCATAGCCATCCATGCGCAGGGTGAACTGCAGGCCCAGGGCAGGCGCCCACGGCATGTCGAACCGGACCACGCCGCCGTTGGCGACGTCCGGATAAAGGGTGGCGACCAGAACCACACAGGCCAGCGCGATGAGGCCGGCCAACCAGGCCTCGGCATTGCGGGCGTTGGATGGCAGCAGCGCGGCGCACAGGCTGCCGGCGAACGGCAGAGCGAGGATCAGGATCAGCGACATGGCGTTCCGAGAATGTCCGGGCCCCCTCCCGCCAGCGCAAGGCAGCGAAAGACGAAACAGACCGGGGATTGAAAAACGGACGGAACCCTGGCCCGGTGCGTCGCTGCACTACACGTTGCCCCGCGGGGACATCAACCAACGCCATTGAACGGCGCAGACAGAAACAAACGCAATAGTTTTCTTGCAAGACCGGCCAAGAATCTCATCCGAAAAATATCAGATTCTTGTAAGTTATGCAGAGATTTATGTGTGAACGGGGCTGATGACGACACGTTCAATGCGCAATGATTGCGCAATCGACGTGGTTGTATGTCTATTCATCTATTTGTCAGCATTGGTTTTTTCCTTTATTGCGGTCATCTCCGCGCAACAGCACGGCAGCCGGAACCGCCCCCGGGCGGTGAGGGTCGATCCGGGTTGACCGGGGGGTGATTCCTGTGTGGAATGGCGCCCACGAAGCGCTGGCCAGGCCGGCATCAGAGCAAGGCGCGCTTCACCGACGCCGGCCACAGAAGCCGGCCGGGTAGGAATTCAATAATATGGAGAAGACTCTTGACCGTGCTGTCCCAAGCAAAGGCCATCCTGGCCGCCGCAATCGCAGGCGTCTGCTTTAGTACCGGCGCGCATGCCGCCGACCCCTATCCCAACAAACCCATCCGCCTGATCGTGCCCTTCGCGGCCGGCGGCACCACCGACATCGTCGCGCGCATCGTCGCCGAAGGCCTGGGCCGCCAGCTCGGCCAGCCCGTCGTGGTGGAAAACCGCGGCGGCGGCGGCGGCGCCATCGGCGCGGACGCCCTGGTGCGTTCCGCTCCCGACGGCTACACCCTGGGCGTGGCCACCGTCAGCACCATGGCCACCAATCCGGCCACCAACCCCAAGAACCCGTACAACCCTCTGAAGGACTTCGCGCCCATCACCAATATGGTGAACGTGCCGAACGTGCTGACGGTAAACCCCGCCGTGCCGGCCAAGACGCTGGCCGAATTCATCGCCCTGCTGAAGGCCAACCCCGGCAAGTACACCTACGCCTCCTCGGGTTCGGGCGGCATCGGCCACCTCGACGGCGAACTCTTCAAGTCGCTGACCAAGACCGACATGGTGCACGTGCCCTACCGCGGCTCGGGCCCGGCGCTCAACGACGTGATCGCCGGCCAGGTCAACGCCCAGTTCGACAACCTGCCCTCGTCCATGCCCCACATCCAGGCCGGCAAGCTGCGCGCCCTGGCCGTGGCGGCACCCAAGCGCCTGCCCGCCCTGCCCGACGTGCCCACCTTCTCGGAAGGCGGCCTGCCGGAGATGGACAACATGGCCTGGTACGGCCTGGTCGCGCCCGCCGGCACGCCGCAGGCGGTGATCGACCGCATCCATGACGCCGCCGTCAAGGCGCTCCAGGATCCGAAGACCGTGCAGCGCCTGGCCGATGGCGGCTCGCTGGTGGACGGCAACACGCCAGCCGAATACGCCGCCCAGATCAAGCGCGAGCTCGAACTGCGCCAGCGCATCGCCAAGGAACGCAATATCCAGTCGACGAACTGATTCCAGCGATCCCCGCCGCCGGCCCCGCCCGGGGCCGGCGCTTGACTGCAATCGCCCGGCTGGTAGCATGTGCGTCCGTGCGATCCGATTTTTCTCCCCTCCCCTGCGCTGCATGCGCCATCTGCGCCCTGCGCTCGACCTTGTTGAGCTCGCAGGAAGTCGCCGCGCGCTCCGCCTACGCGCGCTCCAAGCCCGGCTAATCGCCCGCTTCCTCCCTCTCTGAGCCTCATCCCGGCCCGCCGCCGGCTGCCCGCGCACATCCGCGCTCCGCGCAGCCCGCAGCCTGCCGGCGGACGCCCTGCCGCGTGACCGGGCGCCGCGTCTCGTCACATTTCCGCATGCCCTGGAGGGCCTGCGGCCAGGCCACGCACCGAACTTTTCCAAGCGCCATGCAACTCACCAAGAAATTCGTCAAAGCAAAGAACCCCTGCGCGGGCGGCTACAAATGGTTCCTCCGCGACCACAACGGGCAAGGGGACTACCAGGCCGTGCTTGACGCCTTGGTCGCCGACGGACGGGTCAGCGACGCCTGCTGGCTGCTGGACCAGTTCGGTCCGACGGACGCCGTGTTGAAACTGGATGCCGTCGATGCCAACGCCATCGTCTTCGCGGGCACCCTGGAGGTCCGCATGGGCATCAACGTAGACACCGTGGTGCGCGCCGGCCGCAGCATCGTCACCGGCGGTGGCATCCGCGCCGGCGAAACCATCATGGCGGGCGAAAACATCACCGCAGGCGCCAACATCGCCAGCGGCGGCGACCTGCGGGCCGGTGGCGACGTGGCGGCGGACTGGGGCATCGAGACCGCCACCCGCCTGGACTGCAGCGGCAACGTCCGCGCCAAGTGGGACATCTGCGCCGGCCAGGACCTCGCCGTGACCGGCCACCTGCACGCGGGGCAGGACGTGCAGGCGCAGGGCGCGATCAAATGCGGCCAAGGCATCAAGGCCGGCGGCGACGTGCGCGCCGAAAAGGAAATCGATGCCGCCTGCGGCATCCAGGCCGGAGGCTCCATACTCTGCGGCGACCACCTCGCATCCGGCTGGGGCCTGATCGCGGGCGAAGACATCCGCGCCGAAGGCGCGATCCGGGCCGGCGAAGGCGTGCAGGCCGCGGGCATCATCGAAGCGGGCGCCGGACACGGCATCTACGCAGGCCTGAGCGTCCGCCTGGACGCCTGGTCGGCCTGCGCCCGCGTCGTGGCGCAATCGCGGCCCGAACAGCTGGTCAGCGGGCACTGGGACGGCCAGGACGACGCCGCGCCCGCCGATCAGCCGTGGGACGGCGGCTGGCGCGGCGAGGCCGCGGCCCCTGGGTTCCTGACCGGCCGCGAACCCGCGGCCGGTCAGGAACCGGGATCTCGCAACTAGGGCCTGTTCACCCTAGGCTCGGACGGCCTGGCTCGCCGGACTGCGCAGCACCAGCATCAGGCCCAGCAGGATCGTGCCCATCCCGGCCACGCTCAGCGCCGACAGGCGATTGCCCAGGATCAGGTAATCCAGCACCGCCGTGCCTGCCGGCACCAGATAGAACAGGCTGGTGACGTTCACCAGGTTGCCGGCCTGGATCATGCGGTAGAACAGCAGGGTCGCGCCCACTGAAATCACGAGCCCCATCCAGGCCAGCGGCACGATGAAGCCGGCCACCCATTCAACGCGCATGGGCTGGAACGGCACGAACAGCAGGCACAACGCCAGGCTGACGGCGTATTGCAGCGGCATCACGTCCATCGGCGCCTGCCGCACCCGCTTCTGCAGGATCGCCCCTACCGTCATGCACGCCAGCGCGCCGAACGCGAACGCCATGCCCGACGCCGAGAAGCGCGCCATGCCGATACTCTGGTACATCACCATCGCCAGCCCGCAGAAAGCCAGGAACAGCCCGGCCATCCGGGCCGGCGAATAACGCCGTTCGAGCAAGGCAAGGGTCAGGATGGGCTGCGCCCCCAGCAAGGTCGCCAGCACGCCCGGCGTGATGCCGTGGTCCAGCGCAAGCAGATAGCAGATGGAATAGCCGCCGATCAGCAGCAGCCCCGTCGCCGCGACCGTGGCGCGCGTGCCCGGCTCGGGCAGCCAGCGCCGACGTCGCGCGCAGATCAGCAGCAGCACGGCCATGGCCAGAATGAAGCGCAACAGCAGGAAGGCGAAGGCGGAGGCATGGAACAGCCCCCATTTGGCGAAGATCGCGCCGCCGCTCCACAGCAGCACGAACAAGGTGGTGGAACCGTAGGAGGTCCACGCGGATCTATCGAAAGACATGAGGTTTCTACCTGTCGAAGTCATAACAGGCTCCCCCTCTGCCCTGGCGCGGCGGTCGGCCGCGCTCAAGGCGCAAGCAGGCGCGTGACGGACGCAGCGCGCGTCAAGGCGTCAGGCGGACAGGCTTTTGGAAGGGAGAGTCGGGTGCGGACGGCGTCAGCCGACGACGACCGCCGAAGGCGGGCATGCGCCCGCCACCACGCCGCAAGGCGGCGAGACGGGCGGCGACACCACCGTGGAGACGACAGGGGAAAAACCGGGGGAAACTGCGGAGCGCCGTGAGATCACGCGCGCGCGGCTGCCCGCTGCGATGGCAGCGGATGCGGAACCGGCGAGGTGCGTGGAATCAGGCATCCGGCAAGACTACCGCCCGCGCGGAGTGCCGTCAAGCGATGCGCCGCTGCTCCACGCCCATGTCCCTCCATGCTTCGCCATGGCAGGTGAACATCAGGATCTGATGGCGGGTCGCCGCGTCGAACAGTGCGCGCTTCATGAAGTCGCGCCGCGCATCGTCCGTGTGGACCAGGGCATCGTCGAGCATCAGCAGGGTCGGCCGCCCTGCTTCGCGCAACAGGTCCGCGTAGGCGAAGCGGGCCAGTATGCCCAGTTGTTCGCGCGTGCCGAAACTGAGCGCGGCCAGCATGTCTTCGCCGCCCGCGCGGCGCAGCGCCATGGGCAGCAAGCCCTCGTCCAGGCGCAGGTCGGCCTCCGGGAACAATAGCGCCAGGTAATGGTTCAAGCGGCGCGCCAGCGGCGCCTGCAACCGCTGCGTAGCCACCGCGCGCTGGTCGGTCAGCAGCCCGAGCAGCAGATCCAGGGCCGCCGCTCGGCGGGCCAGCTCGTCGCGCCGCCGCTCCAGGCGTTCGCAGGCCGCTGCCGTCTCGGACAGGCGTTCGCCCAGGCCTTGCGCGCCCGCCTGGTCCAACTTGCCCTGCAACTGCAGGATCTCGCCGTGGCGCTTGTGCTGCGCATCGCGCTCGATGGCGGCGGACTTTTCATAGCGAAGGACGTCTTGCTCCAGCAGTTCGGGCTGGTGCCCCGCGAGCGCCGCCTGCGCGTCGCGAACGCGGCGTTCAAGATCGTCATGGCCGCTGCGCGCCTCGGCAAGCCGGCCGGCGCGGGACTGCCGCTGCGCGGCCCGTTCGGGCGATTGCAGGTCGGCGCTGCGCGCGGCGGCCTGGCCTTCAAGCAGCTGGGCGCGGGCGCTGTCCGTATCCATCGCGCGTTGCGCGGCCGCCAGCGTTTTCTCGGCCTGCGAGAAGACGGCCTCCGCCTCGCGCAGCGCCTGCATCGCCGCAGGCAGGTCGACATCGCCCGTCGCATCCGCGGCAGGCAGCTTCGACAGGCGCTCTTCCAACTGGGCGCGGCGCGCCAGCGCCTCGTCGCGCTGGCTGCGCAGCGCGTCCATGCCCTTGGGCGCATGGATGCCCAGGGCCTTGCGCATGCCCTCCAGCTCGCGCAGCAGCGCGCCGTAGCGGGCATGGCGCCGTTCGGCCTCGGCAAGCCCATCCACGCCCAGGCGCTTGAGCAAGGCGCTGCACGCCGTCCTGGCTTCGTCCTCTTCGCGCTTCAAGGCGGGCAGGTCTTCGCCGCCCGGCGCGATGCGGAAGCGGCCGACGCCCGGCAGCTCGAGCTCGGCGGCGGCCGTGAGCAGGACCTCGTCGGCGCCTCTGAGCGCCCTGCCGTCCAGGCGCGCCTCGCGCCCCGGTTCCAGTTCGTAGGACAGACGCGTGGCGATTGCCTGCTGCCGCAGCTGCAGATTGGCCAGTTCGCGCTCGGCCTTGCGCAAGGCGTCGATATCGGCTTCGGCGATCTCGATGCGCACGCTCTCTGCCTTCAACGCCGATCCCTGCTCGATCAACGCAGCGGCTTCCTTCAGCGCGTGGTCCAGGCGTTCGATCTCGGGCGCCAGCTGCGCCAGTTGCCGTTCCAGGTCGCGGCGGTCCGCCACGGCCTGCACCAACGCCACGCGCCGGCGCGCGGCATCCACCGCGTCCGCATGGGCCTGCCGCTGCAACTGCGCGCGCGCCGCCGGATCGCGCGACGCGTCGGCGCGGGCGCGCGCGGAGCGGGCCTCTTCCGCCAGCGCCTGGAGTTCGGCCTCATCCTGCTGGTCCCGCCGGACCTGGTCCTGCAGCAGCGCCAGCGTCTGGGCGGCCTGCGCCTGTTCGCGGCGCAGCCCTTCGAGCGCCTCGCGCTCCTTGGCCACGGCGGCCAGCCGCGAACGCGCCTCGGCGGCCTTGGCCTCGAAGTCCTTCCAGGGCTCGCCCGCCTGCGCGCGCTCGTGGGCGCGGCGCAATTCGGCCAGGCGGTCGACATCGGCATTCAGCTGGGCCATGGCCTGCGCGCATTCGTCGCGCTCCGCCACCGCGCGCGCAAGCGCATCCTCGGCCTCCTTGTAGACGCCCTTGGGGCGGCCGTTGCGCGCGTCCAGCAAGGCGCCGCGCTCGGCCGCAACCCGCTCGTACAGTCGGTCGCCGTCGCTGGACGCCAGCTCGCCCGACAGCTGCGTCAGCGCATCGCGCAAGTGCGCGCCCGCATGAACCGCCGCCTCCTGCAGATTCTGGCCGTCGCCCTGCTGGATCCACAACAGCCCCGGGATCCCCGCAAGGTCCGGCTTGCTCTGGCCGCGCCCCGCAAGCTCGAAGCCCAGCAGCGCGGCCAGCGCGTTCTCGGCCTCTTCGCCGTCCAGCCGCCGCGCGCCGTCGTCGATCAGCAGTTCGCAGCGGGCGCGGGACAGGAATTGCTTTTTCAGCACGTAGCTGTGGCCGTCGTGCGTGAAAGCGAGTTCAACGCTGGGCCGCGCGCCGGATTCGCCATGCGGGGCGAGATCGGCCACCTTGCTGGTGCTGTAGCGTTCCAGGAAGGCCGAGCGGATGGCCGTGGCCACCGTGCTCTTGCCCGCCTCGTTCGGCCCCACGAACAGGTTCAGGCCATCTTGCAGGCCGTCCAGCACGAGCGGCTGGCGGAACTTGCGGAATTCTTCCAGGGCGATGCGCGTGAGCTTCATTTCGCGCCTCCGGGCACGGCGCTTTCGCGTTGGAACCGCAGCAGCAGCCGCAGCGCCTCGCCCGCAACCGCGGCCTGCCCGGCGTCGGCCTGCAACGCCTGCAGCCGCGCCGCCACTTCGCCCACGTAGCCGCTGGCGCGCAGCTCGGCCAGATCCGCCTCGTCCGGCTCGAGCTTCAGGCCGGACAGGTCGGGCAGCAAGGCGCGCACCTGCGCGGCGGCGCGGTCCACGGCCTGTTGCAGCGCTTCCCAGGTTTCCATATTGACGTGCCCCTGCACGTCCAGCCGCAGCACGTCTTCGGCGCGCAAGCCGGCCATGCGCTCGGCCAGCGCCTGCGCATCGGTGGGCAGGCTCAGGGTTTCGGACCAGGCCGACCAGCGATACTTGCCCGTGGCCACCCGCTCCACCACCGGCGCGGCGCCCGGCGCCGCGATGCGCACGTCCAGCACGTAACCCGGCTCGTTGCCGCGGAAACGGTCCTGCTCCGGTGTGCCGGCGTACCAGGTGCGCTCGTCGATCGACAGGCAGCCGTGCCAATCGCCCAGCGCAAGGTAGTCCAGGCGGGCCCGGGCCGCTCGGTCCGGCGCGATGGGGTTGGTAGCGTCGATGTTGTCCGGCAGCCGCCCCGCCACACTGCCATGCGCCAGGCCGACCCGGATGCGGCCGCGCTCGGTGTCCAGCGCGTCGAAGGCCTGCGTCACATCCTCGTAGGTATGGCGCTGCGTCAAGGGCGCGGCCAGCACGGCCAGATCGATGCCCGCCAGATCCACCACGCTCGTGCCGAGCGGCACGTGGACATTGGACGGAATGCAGTCCAGCTGCATCGCGCGGCTCCAGACGCTGTCGGCAAGCGCCGCATCGTGGTTGCCGGCGATCATGACCCACGGCCCCGCATACGCGGCCATGGCGGCGAACAGCCGGCGGATCGTTCGGTCCGACACGCCTTGCGTGTCGAACACGTCTCCCGCCACCAGCACGGCGTCCACCTGGCGCTCGGCGGCAAGCGCGGCGATCCGCGCCACCACGTCGAAGCGCGCTTCGGCCAGCATCGCGGCGTCATCGGTTTCAAACTGGCCGTACTGTCGGCCGATCTGCCAGTCGGCGGTATGCAGGAAATGGATCATGCGCGCCATTGTATGGCGTCCATGGCATGAGTGACGCGCGCGGAGCGGAGCGCGGCGCGCGCACGCCGCCGGCGAGCGCGCCACCCATCAAGCGGCGGGCTTGCCCCGCCGCCTCTCGTCAGGCGCTCTTGCCGTCCAGCACCAAATGCTGGCTGGACGCCGACTTGCGGCCGTAGCGGGACAGGTCCAGGCCGTCCGTGCGGATCGCCGGGCGCTGGCCCATGACCTGGTCGGCCACCAGCTTGCCGGAGCCGCAGGCCATGGTCCAACCCAGCGTGCCATGGCCTGTGTTCAGATAGAGATTGCCGTAGCGCGTCGGGCCGACCACCGGCGTGCTGTCCGGCGTCATGGGACGCAGGCCCGTCCAGAATTCGGCCCGTGCCACGTCGCCGCTGCCAGGGAACAGGTCGTTCACGACCAGTTCCAGCGTCTTGCGGCGGGCATCCTTCAGGCGCAGGTCGAAGCCCGACAGCTCGGCCATGCCGCCCACGCGGATGCGCTTGTCGAAGCGCGTCACGGCGATCTTGTAGGTTTCGTCCAGGATCGTCGACACCGGCGCGGCGGACTCGTCGATCATCGGAATGGTCAGCGAATAGCCCTTGACCGGATAGACCGGCAGGTCCAGGCCCAGCGGTTCCAGGAAGCCGCGCGTGTAGCTGCCGAAGGCGGCGACATAGCGGTCCGCCGTCAGGACCTCGTTGCCGACGCGCACGCCCGTGACCTGGCCGCCTGCGGTATTCAGGCCTGCAACGGCCTGGCCGTAGCGGAACTCCACGCCCAGCCCGGCGGCCAGTTCGGCCAGGCGCGTGGTGAACAGCTGGCAATCGCCGGTTTCGTCGTTCGGCAGGCGCAGGCCGCCCGAGAGCTTGTCGATGGCGCGGGCCAGCGCGGGCTCGGCGGTCGCTAGGCGGTTGCGGTCCAGCAGTTCGTAGGGCACGCCCACTTCTTCCAGCACGGCGATATCGCGGCGCGCGGCTTCCAGCTGGGCTTCCGTGCGGAACAGCTGCAAGGTGCCGCGGGTGCGCTCTTCATAATGAATGCCGGTGGACGCGCGCAGCTCGCGCAGGCAGTCGCGGCTGTACTCAGACAGGCGGAGCATGCGCTCCTTGTTGACCGAATAGCGTTCGGCCGAACAGTTGGCCAGCATCGCGGCCATCCACTTCAGCTGGTAGAGGCTGCCGTCCAGGCGGATCGCCAGCGGGGCGTGCTTCTGGAACAGCCACTTGATGGCCTTCAGCGGAATTCCCGGCGCCGCCCAGGGCGTGGAATAGCCCGGCGATACCTGGCCGGCGTTGGCGTAGCTGGTCTCGAGCGCAGGCCCGGGCTGGCGGTCGAGCACCGTCACTTTGGCGCCCTGGCGGGCAAGGTAATAGGCGGTCGTGGTGCCGATGACGCCGCTGCCTAGGACGATGACATGCATGATTCTTTCCAGTGTTTGGTTTTGTGCAGGAATTTCGGTAGTCTATGAGCCTCTTCCTAGTGAAAGACACTGAAAAATTATCTTTGGCAGTGGTTTTTCCCGGCGCCATCCTGTTTTCCGATCGCCAAAAGTGAAATGCGCGACCTAGACCGTATCGACCTGAAAATATTGGATATTCTGCAGCGTGAAGGCCGGATTTCGGTGACCGAACTCGCCGACCGGGTGAACCTGTCGGCCACCCCCTGTTCCGACCGCCTCAAGCGGATGGAACGGGAAGGCGTCATCACGGGTTACCATGCGCGCGTCAACCCCGCCGCGCTGGGGAAGAACCTGCTGGTCTTTCTCGAAATCAAGCTTTCGGCCAAGTCCGGCGACGTGTTCGACAAGGTCAAGAAGGAACTGCTGTACGTGCCCGAAGTCATGGAATGCCACCTGGTGTCGGGCGACTTCGATTACCTGGTCAAGGCGCGGCTGACTGAAATGAATGAATACCGCCGCCTCCTGGGCGAAATCCTCAAGCGCCTCCCTGCATCCGCCGAATCGCGGAGCTACGTGGTCATGGAGGAGATCAAGGAGACGCTGTACCTGCCCGTGGACCGTTAGGACACACCCTGGGGCCGATAGGCCCCGCCGTGGGCTCGGCACGCATTCCATGCGCTTTGTTACCGGACTGGAGCGCGCCGGCTGCTATGCTGGCGGCCCTCCGGCCTGCGCCGCCGCGCACCGACCCCATTTTTTGCCTTTCGCCTATGACTCGACTCTACAAGTACTTTTTCCGTGGACTGATCACCGTCCTGCCCCTGGCGCTGACCATCTACCTGCTCTACATCTTCCTGGCCTGGACCGAGGCCGTGGCGCTGACCTTCCTGCGCCCCTTCATCGGCGGCTTCTACGTGCCGGGCATGGGCCTGGCCTTGGGCATACTGGGCATTCTCGCGATCGGCTACCTGGTCTCCAAGGAGCGCGTGCAGCGCGTGCTGGCGCTGGTGGAGATGCCGTTCACCAACCTGCCGGTGGTCAAGAGTATCTATTCGTCCCTGAAGAGCTTCGCGGACTACTTCTCGCCCAGCTCGAAGAACACCGCGCAGCAGGTCGTGATCCTGCGCATTCCCGGCCAGCAGATGGAATTGGTGGGGCTGATCACCCGCCGCAGCATGGACGGGCTGCCCGAGGGCTTCTCGCAGGACGGCCGCGTGGCCGTCTACCTGCCGATGGGCTACATGATCGGCGGCTACACCGTCTTCGTGCCGCAGGAGTGGGTGCAACCCATCCAGATGTCGGTCGAGGAAGCCATGCGTTCGTCGCTGATCGCCTGGATGGCGCGGGCCGAGAACAACAACCGGCCCGCCGCGCCCGCCGCCCAGGAGCCCCCGAGCGACGCCCCCGGCGCTCCCGGCGGCGGCGGCCAGGCCTGAGCCCTTTTCTTTCATTTCTTCCAGGCGCGACATGCCCATCATCGAATTCACGCTTGCCGACGGCAGCCCCTATATTGAAGTCAACCAGCTGCTCAAGGCCACCGGCGTATGCGACAGCGGCGGCGCCGGCAAGATGCTCGTGGCGGAAGGCCACGTGAGCGTGGGCGGCGTCTTGGAAACCCGCAAGACCGCCAAGATCCGCGCGGGCCAGATCGTCACCTGCGGCGACACGCGCATTGTGGTGCGCGCCGCCGAGACCGGCGGCGACCCGGCCTGATCCTTACTCCGCCCAAGCAACGCCGCGAGCCGCCATGAAATTCAAGATGTCCCGGAACTCCATCTTCGCCGTCCTGCTGCGCTCGCCGTGGTGGATGAGCGCAGGCGTGGCCCTGCTGCTGGCGGCGGGAGGCTTCGCCGCCCTGCCCCTGGAATACGCCGCGATGGGCGTGTTCGCCGCCGTGCCGTTCGCGGTCATCTCCATCATGGCGGCCTACAGGCAATTGCGCGCCCCATCCGGCGCGCGCGTGCAGGCCGTGGCCGAAGCGGCGGCCGGCATGCCGTGGGCGGACTTTGCCCGGACCGTCGAGGCCGGCTTCCGGCGCGACGGTTGCGAGGTGGAGCGCCTGCAGGCGCCGGGCGCGGACTTCGCGCTCAGCAAGGACGGCCACGTGGCCATCGTCAGCGCCAAGCGCTGGAAGGCCGCGCGCGTTGGCGTCGAGCCGCTGCGCGAACTGCAGGCGGCGCGCGAGAAACGCGGCGCGCGGGAGGCCATCTACATCGCCCTGGGCGAGGTCTCGGAAAACGCGCAGCAGTACGCCAGGTCGCAGGGAGTATCCCTGATGACCGCTCCCGAACTGGCCAAACTGCTGCGGGACCTGAAGGCCTGACACGGGCACGGCGATGAGCTACCGCCTGCTTGCCGATCTGGTGCTCGTCGTCCATGGCCTCTTCGTGGCATTCGTGGTGTTCGGCGGGCTGCTGGCGCTCTGGCGGCGCTGGATCGCCTACCTGCACCTGCCCGCGCTGGCCTGGGGCGCCCTGGTGGTGGGCATGGGCTGGATATGCCCGCTCACCCCGCTGGAAGTGTCGCTGCGGCGGCAGGCGGGCCAGGAAGGCTACGCCGGCGGCTTCATCGAGCACTACCTGCTGGGCCTCATCTACCCCGCCGACATCGGGCGGGAGACGCAGATCGTGCTGGCCGCCCTGCTGGTGGCCGGCAACGCGGCGGTCTATGCGCTGTGGTTCCGCCGCGGCCGCCGCTCTACAGGTTCCGGGCGATAACCAGCCGCTGGATGTCGCTGGTGCCTTCATAGATCTGGCACACGCGCACGTCGCGGTAGATCCGCTCCACCGGAAAATCCTTCAGGTAGCCGTATCCGCCCAAAGTCTGGATGGCGGCGGAACACACCTTCTCCGCCATCTCTGAAGCGAACAGCTTGGCCATGGATGCCTCCGTCAGCGCCGGTTGGCCGGCGGCGCGCAAGGCCGCTGCGTGCAGCACCATCTGGCGGGCGGCATGGATCTGCGTGGCCATGTCGGCAAGGCGGAACGACACGGCCTGGTGCTCCATGATGGGTTTGCCGAAAGCCTGGCGGTCGCGTGCGTAGTCGCGCGCGCACTCAAATGCCGCCCGCGCCATGCCCACGGATTGCGAGGCGATGCCGATGCGGCCGCCTTCCAGGTTGGACAGGGCGATCCGGTAGCCCTCGCCCTCCTCGCCCAGGCGGTAGGCGGCGGGAATGCGCAGGTCCTCGAAGGCGATGTGGCAGGTGTCCGAAGCATGCTGGCCCAGTTTGTCCTCCACCCGCAGCACCTTGTAGCCCGGCGTATCGGTCGGCACGATGAAGGCGGAGATGCCGCGCTTGCCGGCCGCCGGATCGGTCACCGCGAACACGATCACGGTCTGGCCATTGCGGCCCGACGTGATGAACTGCTTGGCGCCGTTCAGCACATAGCTGTCGCCGTCGCGGCGGGCGCGCGTTTGCAGGCTGCTGGCGTCCGACCCCGCCTGAGGTTCGGTCAACGCGAAAGCGCCGATATGCTCGCCGCGCGCCAGCGGCCGCAGGAACTGCTCCTTCTGCGCATCCGTGCCGAACTTCAGTATGGGCATGCAGGCGACCGAGTTGTGCACGCTCATGATGGTGGAGCAGGCGCCGCTGCCCGCTGCGATCTCTTCCAGGGCGACGGCGTAAGACACGTAGCCGCTGTCGTTGCCGTCCCAGTCCTCGGGCACCAGCATGCCGAAGAACCCCAACTGCGCCATCTCGGCGATGGCGTCGGCGGGATAGTGATGGTCGCGGTCCCAGCGTTCGGCGTTGGGGGCCAGCCGCTCCTGCGCAAACCGGCGCGCCATTTCCTGGACGCTTTGCTGTTCTTCCGTCAAAAGCATGTTCTTGTCTCCTGGGTGCGGCGGCCGGCTCGCGGGGTCGCGGCCTGGCTCTGCCTGCGCAAGACGGGGCCCGTCATGGGGGCCCCGCATGACAGCGAGAATACACCGCGGAGGCCGCCTCAGGCGCGCGGGGCGTCCTGCTCGGCGCGCTGCCGCGCGGGGCCCGTCGCCCCGCTCAGGTTATAGGCCGTGTTGACCAGGCCGATGTGGGAAAAACCCTGAGGAAAATTGCCGACCAGCCGCCGGCGGACCACGTCGTACTCCTCCGCGAGCAGGCCCAGGTCGTTGCGCAGCGTCAGCAGCCGCTCGAAGAGGCGCTCCGCGTCGTCCAGCCTGCCCTGCATCACGTAGGCGTCCGCCAGCCAGAAGCTGCAGGCGAGGAACACGCCTTCCTCTCCCTCCAGCCCGTCGTCCGTGCGGTCGGTGGAATAGCGCCGCAGCAGGCCGTCGCGCAGCAGCCCGCGTTCGATGGCGCGCACCGTCCCCGCCACGCGCGGATCGTCGGCGGGCAGAAAACCCACCTGGGGGATCAGCAACAGGCTCGCGTCCAGCGCGCCCGACCCATAGCTCTGCACGAAACAGCCCTGCTCCCGGTCGTAGCCGTGCTCGCAGATATCGGCCCGGATCTGCTCCCGCAGGCGGCGCCACGCCTCCACCGGGCCCTTCAGGCCGAAACGCTCGCATCCCTTGACCGCCCGGTCGAACGCCACCCAGCACATCAGCCGGGAATGGGTGAAGGCCCGCCGTTCGCCGCGCACTTCCCAGATGCCGTGGTCCAGCTCCGACCACCGGCGCGCCAGCGGCTCCAGCAGCACTTTCTGCAGGCGCCAGGCCTCGGCCAGCGGCGCCAGGTCCGCGACGCGCGCGGCATACAGGGTCTCGATGAGTTCGCCGTAGACGTCGAGCTGGTCCTGGCCGGCGGCGCCGTTGCCCTTGCGCACCGGCAGGCTGGACGCATAGCCCGGCAGCCAGGGGATCTCCAGCTCCGGCAGCCAGCGGCCGCCCGCTATGCCGTACATGATCTGCAGCTGGTCGGGATGGCCCGCCACCGCCCGCAACAGCCATTGCCGCCAGGCCTCGGCCTCTTCGCGGTAGCCGGCGTTGAGCAGCGCGTAGAGCGTCAGCGCCGAATCGCGCAGCCAGCAATGCCGGTAATCCCAGTTGCGGCTGCCGCCCAGCGCCTCCGGCAGCGAGGTCGTCGGCGCCGCGATGATGCCGCCCGTGGGCTGGAAAGTCAGAAGCTTCAGCGTGATCAACGAGCGCAGCACCGCATCGCGCCGCGCGTCCGCCGGCCCTTCCCAGTGACAGCGCTTGGCCCATTCCTGCCACCACGAGATCGTGCGGTCCATGCTTTCGACCCGGTCGGGCACGAAATGCGGGGTGCGGTGCGAACGGTGGTACGACAAGGTGAACGGCACCACCGTGCCCGGGTGCACGTTGAAGCGCGCCGTGGTCTTGAGCTCGTGGCCTTCCAGTTCGATGGGCGTGTGCAGTTCGACCGCGTCCGGCCCGGCGATGGCGCTCAGCCCGTAGTCGCGCCGCCGCACCCAGGGCACGGCCTGGCCGTAGTTGAAGCGCAGCACCAGCTCCATGTCCATCTGCACGTGCCCGGATTCGCCGCGCACGATGCGCACCACGTCCGCGCGTTCGTCGTCGTCGCTGAGCGGCATGAAGTCGAACAGCGTCGCCGCGCCGGTGGCGGTTTCGTAGCGTGTTTCCAGCACCGCGGTGTCGGGCACGTAGCGCCGCGAGACGGTGGCGCCCTTGCCGCGCGGCGCGATGCGCCAGCGTCCGTGGCGCTGGTCGCCCAGCAGCGCCGCGAAACACGCGGGCGAATCGAAATGCGGCAGGCAGAGCCAATCGATGGAGCCATCGCGCGCGACCAGCGCGGCGGAAAGCATGTTGCCGATGAGTCCGTAGTCTTCCAGGGGCTTGGACATGCGCGCCGCCTAGCCCGCGCCGCGGAATTCGGGATACAGCGTCATTCCACCGTCCACGAACAGGGTCGTGCCGGTAACGTAGTCGGACGCGTCGCTGGCCAGCCAGACCGCCGCGCGCGCCACGTCCTCGGGCTCGCCGATGCGGCCGTAGGGGATGAGCTTGAGCAGATTGGCCAGGCTGTCGGGCGTATCCCAGGCGGGCCGGTTGATGGCGGTGCGAATGGCGCCCGGGGCGATCGAATTCACCCGGATCCTGGCGGGAGCCAACTCCTGGGCCAGCGATTTCATCAGCAGCGAGACTCCGCCCTTGGACGCCGCGTAGTTCACCTGGAACGCCCAGGGGATGACCTCGTGCACCGAGCTGATGAAGAGGATGTTGCCCTGAGCCAGGCCTTGCCGCGCCGGATCCGCCGGCTGCGCGTCGAAGGCCCGGGCCGCGGCCCGGGCGCACAGGAAATGGCCGGTGAGATTCACGTCGATCACCCGCCGCCAGTCAGCCAGCGTCATGTCGGCAATGGGCGAAGGATGTTCGATGCCCGCATTGTTGACCAGGATGTCCAGCCGCCCGAAATGCCCGACGGCCTGTTCGAACAGATGGTCCACCTCGGCTTCGCGGCTGATGTCGGCCGCCGCGGCCACGGCCTCGCCGCCCTCGCGCTGGATATCCTCCACCACGGCGGCGGCGCGGGCCTGCGAGTCGCCGCCTGCCCGGTGATTGACCACCACGCGCGCGCCCGCCATCGCCAACGCGATGGCGGTGGCCCGCCCGATGCCGGACGACGCGCCGGTAACCAGCGCAACGCGCCCTCGTAGGTCTGAACCTTGCAGCATGCCGCCTCCTGCGCGGCAGGCGCGGCAGGCGCCGCCGCTCGGTGTACGTGCCAATCAGGTTAGTCCCGCCCTCCCGATGGCACAACCCCGATGCGAAACACCGTTTTACATAGGCGGCGGGCATGCCGCGCCGGGGTCACCAAAAAGATACTTATGAAGTTGCATGAGAAGCGGATTACACCCTATCATGAAACTTATAAAGTATCTTGATAATCCTTTCCGGGAAACTCTTCATGACTTACGACGCCCTCATCGTCGGCGGCAGCTTCGCCGGCCTTTCCGCCGCCCTGCAATTGGCGCGCGCCCGGCGGCGCGTCCTGCTGATCGACTCTGGCCTGCCCCGCAACCGCTACGCGGCCCACGCGCACGGCTTCCTGGCCCAGGACGGCAGGCCGCCCCGCGAAATCGTGCAGCAGGCGCGCGCCCAGCTCGCGCGCTACCCCACCGTCACCTTCCTGGACGAGGAAGCCTTGCAGGCCGACGCCGTGCGTGACGGCGGCCCTTTCCGCGTCGTGCTGGCCGGGGGCCGGGAAGCGCTGGGCCTGCGACTGATCCTGGCGACCGGCCTGCGCGACGAGCTTCCGCCTCTGGCCGGCCTGCAGGAACGCTGGGGCCGGACCGTCCTGCATTGCCCCTATTGCCACGGATATGAAAACGCCGGCCGGCCGCTCGGCGTGCTGGCGGCGCATCCCTTGTCCGCGCATCAGGCCGCGCTGCTGCCGGATTGGGGGCCGACCACCTATTTCACGCAGGGCGAATTCGAGCCCGACCCGGAGCAGGCGGCGCTGCTTGGACGCCGCGGCGTGCGCATCGAACGCACGCCCGTCGTCGAATTGATGGGAGCGGCGCCCGCGCTGGACGCCGTCAAGCTGGCCGACGGCCGCCGCATGGCGATCCAGGCCCTCTTCGTGGCGAGCAGGACGCATATGGCGAGCCCGCTGGCGATGCAGCTGGGCTGCGCGTTCGATGAAGGCCCGCTGGGTCCGGTCATCCGCGTGGACGCGCTCAAGCAGACGACCGTCGCCGGGGTGTTCGCCGCAGGCGACGCAGCCATCCCCATGAGCAATGCGACCCTGGCCAGCGCTTCCGGCGTGATGGCGGGCGTATGCGCGCACCGGTCGCTCGCGATCGGGTGACACGGAGCGCGGCGGCCCGCCATGAAAAAACGCCACGTCTCCGTGGCGTCTTTCCTGGCTGCGGGGCGCTTACCTGACCTTGCCTTCCTTCCAGGCGGCCAGCAGCTTTTCATAGGGAATGGTCTCGCCCTTGGGCTTTTCGTTGGCGAGCTTCTTCCACGGCGCGTGCTGATCGGACAGCCATTTGGAGGGATTGCTCTTGGGATTCAGCTTGGGCGCGCACTGCGCCATCCCTGCCCGCTCCAGCCGCGCCATGACCTGGTCCATCTCGTTGGCCAGGTTGTCCATGGCGGCCTGCGGCGTCTTCTCGCCCGTCACCGCGGTGGCCACGTTCTTCCACCAGAGCTGAGCGAGCTTGGGATAGTCGGGCACGTTGTTGCCGGTGGGAGTCCATGCCACGCGCGCCGGGCTGCGGTAGAACTCGATCAGGCCGCCGTAGTTCGCCGCGTTCTTGGTGAAGAACTCGCTGTTGATGTCGCTGTCGCGGATGAAGGTCAGCCCGGTGATGGACTTTTTCAGCGACACCGACTTGGACGTCACGAACTGCGCGTAGAGCCAGGCGCCCGCCATCTTATCGGGGTTGGTGGATTTGAAGAAGGTCCACGAGCCCACGTCCTGGTAACCGTTCTGCATGCCGTCCTTCCAGTACGGGCCGTAGGGCGACGGGGCCATGCGCCACTTGGGCGTGCCATCCTCGTTGACCACCGGCAGGCCCTTCTTCGTCATGTCGGCGGTGAACGCCGTGTACCAGAAGATCTGCTGGGCGATCTGCCCCTGGGCGGGCACCGGGCCCGACTCCGAGAACGTCATGCCCATGGCCTGCTGCGGCGCGTACTTCTTCATCCAGTCCACGTACTTGGTCAGGGCGTAGACCGCGGCCGGGCTGTTGGTGGCGCCGCCGCGGGCGACGGAAGCGCCCACCGGCGTGCACTTGTCGTCGGCCACGCGTATGCCCCACTCGTCCACCGGCATGCCGTTGGGCAACCCCTTGTCGGCGGCGCCGGCCATGGACAGCCAGGCATCGGTGAAGCGCCAGCCCAGCGACGGATCCTTCTTGCCGTAGTCCATGTGGCCATAGACCTTCTTGCCGTCGATCTCCTTGACGTCGTTGGAGAAGAAGTCGGCGATGTCTTCGTAGGCGGACCAGTTGGTGGGCACGCCCAGCTCGTAGCCGTACTTGGCCTTGAACTTGTCCTTGAGGTCCTGGCGCGCGAACCAGTCCGCGCGGAACCAGTAGACGTTGGCGAACTGCTGGTCGGGCAGTTGGTAGAGCTTGCCGTCGGGCGCCGTGGTGAACTTGGTGCCGATGAAATCCTTGAGATCCAGGTTCGGATTGGTCCATTCCTTGCCTGCGCCCGCCATGTAGTCGGACAGCGGCAGGATGGCCCCGTAGCGGTAATGGGTGCCGATCAGGTCCGAATCCGAGATCCAGCCGTCGTAGATGGACTTGCCGGACTGCATGGAGGTCTGCAGCTTCTCGACGACGTCGCCTTCCTGGATCAGGTCGTGGTTGACCTTGATGCCGGTGATCTCCGTGAAGGCCTTGGCCAGCGTCTTGGACTCGTACTCGTGCGTGGTGATGGTCTCGGATACCACGTTGATTTCGTTGACCCCCTTCGCCTTGAGCTTGGCCGCGGCGTCGATGAACCACTTCATCTCGGCCATCTGCTGGTCCTTGGACAGCGATGAGGGTTGGAACTCCGAATCGACCCACTTCTTCGCTTCCGGCTCGCCGGCCCATGCTCCCGACGTTCCGATCAGGGCGATAGCGGCCGCCATGGCGTGCATGCGCAATTTCATGACCTGTCTCCTCGATAAGCCTTCCCCAATGTTTGCTGCGGACCGCTGGCCGGGGAAGACGCTGGCCGATAGTCCTTCCACACCGCTTGCATCATCGAGGGGTCTGCGCCCCTCTTCAGCCCTTCTTCATTCAGCCCTTCTTCATGATGAACGCCAGCAACAGCATCGACGCGGCAAATCCGATCCACACCGAGGGCGGCTCGTCCAGCGACAGCCATTCGGCCGCCTTCTCGCCCAGGCCCACGAACGCCAGGTTGACCCAGGCCGCGGCCATCAGGCCGATGAAAAGGCGGTCGCCCCGGGTGGTGCGCAGGGGCAGGAAGCCCTTGCGCTCCACCGTGGGCGATTTCAATTCCCACACCGTCATGCCGATCAGCATCAGGACGACGCAGGTAAAGAACACGGCGACGGGGGTGGTCCAGACCATCCAGCTGAACATGGGGCAGCCCTCCTTGCGGCGCTATACCCGGCCCATCGCGAAGCCCTTCGCGATGTAGTGCCGCACGAACCAGATGACGATGCCGCCGGGCACGATGGTCAGCACGCCCGCCGCGGCCAGCACGCCCCAGTCCATGCCCGAGGCGGACACGGTGCGGGTCATGGTGGCGACGATGGGCTTGGCGTTGACCGAGGTGAGCGTGCGCGCCAGCAGCAGTTCGACCCAGCTGAACATGAAGCAGAAAAACGCCGCCACGCCCACGCCCGACTTGATCAGCGGCAGGAAGATCGTCAGGAAGAAACGCGGGAACGAGTAGCCGTCGACGTAGGCCGTTTCATCGATCTCGCGTGGCACGCCGGACATGAAACCCTCAAGGATCCACACGGCCAGCGGCACGTTGAACACCAGGTGCGCCAGGGCCACGGCCAGGTGGGTGTCCATCAGGCCGAACGAACTGTAGAGCTGGAAGAACGGCAGCAGGAATACCGCGGGCGGCGTCATGCGGTTGGTCAGCAGCCAGAAGAACACGTGCTTGTCGCCGATGAAGCGGTAGCGCGAGAACGCATAGGCCGCGGGCAACGCCACCGCCAGCGAAATGACCGTATTGATGACGACGTAGATCAGCGAGTTGATGTAGCCCGAGTACCAGGCCGGATCCGTGAAGATGGTGCGGTAGTGCTCGAAGGTGAAGTCGCGGGGCCAGAACGTCAGCGTGCTGACGATCTCGGTGTTCGTCTTGAACGACATGTTCAGCATCCAGTACAGCGGCAGGATGGCGAAGACGAGGTACAAGGCGAGGAAGGCGCCGCGCCACCAGGTGTTGTTCTCACGCATTTGCGCGCTCCTCGTCGAAACCGCCGGTGGTGCCGGCGCGCTGCATCCAGTTGTAGAGGATGAAGCACAAGAGCAGGATGATCAGGAAGTAGATGATGGAAAATGCGGCTGCCGGCCCCAGGTCGAACTGGCCCACGGCCTTCTGCGTCAGGTACTGCGACAGGAAGGTGGTGGCGTTGCCCGGCCCGCCGCCCGTCAGCACGAAGGGCTCGGTGTAGATCATGAAGCTGTCCATGAAGCGCAGCAGCACCGCGATCATGAGCACGCCGCGCATCTTGGGCAGCTGGATGTACCGGAACACAGCCATGCGCGAAGCCCCGTCGATGCGCGCGGCCTGGTAGTAGGCGTCCGGGATGGCGCGCAGGCCGGCGTAGCAGAGCAAGGCCACCAGCGGCGTCCAGTGCCAGACGTCCATGATCAGCACGGTGACCCAGGCGTCCATGTCGTTGCCGGTGTAGTTGTAGTCCACGCCCAGCCACGACAGCGTGGCGCCCAGCAGGCCGATGTCGGTGCGGCCGAACACCTGCCAGATGGTGCCCACCACGTTCCAGGGGATCAGCAGCGACAGCGCGATGATCACCAGCACCGCGGAGGCCCGCCAGCCCGCGGCCGGCATGGACAGCGCCAGCAGGATGCCCAGCGGGATCTCGATCGCCAGCACCGCCAGCGAAAAGCCGATCTGGCGCAGCAACGCGCCATGCAGCTCTTCGTCCTGGAGCACGGCGGCGTACCACTCCGTGCCGACGAACACGCGGCGATCGGGCGAAATGATGTCCTGCACCGAATAGTTCACGATGGTCATCAACGGCAGGATGGCCGAGAACGCTACGCACAGCACTACGGGCAGGACCAGGAACCAGGCCCGGTGATCTATGGGTTTCATCGGATCAGCTCCTCGTCGCGGTAGAAGCAGGTGTGCGGATTGAGCACGGAAAGCCAGACGGTACCGCCGGCCGCGGCCGGAACGGCGCCGTTACCCAGCCGGGCGCGCACCGGCGTGCCCTCGTAGTCGGCCACCAGCAGCGTGTAGGTGCCCACGTCCTGCACCCGCTCGACGCGCATGGGCACGGCGCCGGCCGCGTCCGGCTCGGCCAGGCGCAGGTATTCGGGGCGTACGCCCAGTTTCACCGGCCCCGCGCCGGCCAGCCTTGCCGCCATGTCCTCGGGCACGCCCGTCACGCGCCTCCCGCCCACCTCCAGCGCGCCGTCGCGCCATTGCGCCGGCAGGAAGTTCATGCCGGGCGAACCGATGAAATGGCCCACGAAGGTATGCGCCGGCCGCTGGAACAGGTCGTCCGCGGTGCCCACCTGCACGGCCCGGCCCCGCGCCATCACCATGACCTGGTCGGCGAAGGTCAGCGCCTCGGTCTGGTCGTGCGTGACGTAGATCAGCGTCAGCTTGAACTCGTGGTGGATCTCCTTGAGCTTGCGGCGCAATTCCCACTTGAGCTGCGGATCGATCACGGTCAGCGGCTCGTCGAACAGGATGGCCGACACGTCGCTGCGCACCAGGCCGCGGCCCAGCGAGATCTTCTGCTTGGCGTCGGCCGTCAGGCCGCTGGCCCGGCGGTCCAGCACGGCGGACATTTCCAGCATCTCGGCGATGCGGCCCACCCGCTCGCGGATGCGGTCCGGCGCCATGCCGCGGTTGCGCAGGGGGAATGCCAGGTTCTCGGCCACCGTCATGGTGTCGTACACGACCGGGAACTGGAAGACCTGGGCGATGTTGCGCGCCTGCGGCGTCTTGCCCGTGACGTCCTCGCCGTCGAACAGGATGCGGCCATGCGACGGCCGCAGGAGCCCCGACACGCAGTTCAGCAGCGTGGTCTTGCCGCAACCGGATGGCCCCAGCAAAGCGTAGGCGCCGCCGTCCCGGAACGTGAACTTCAACGGCAGCAGCGCGTAGTCTTCGTCCGTCCGGGGATCCGCGACGTAGGAATGGGAAAGGTCCAGCTCGATTTGCGCCATCAGGCCGTCTCCCCCGCGCCCGCCGGCTGCCGCGGCGCGGCCAGCAAGGCTCCTTCCGCCCCGAAGGCGTAGGTCTGGGCGGGATCGAAGTACAGCTGCACGCGCTCGTCCAGCGTATAGCGGTGGACGCCGGGCAGTTGCGCCACCACGTCGCCCGCCGGCGTCTCCGCGTGCACGAACGTGTCGGACCCGGAAATCTCCGCCAGCTTCACGACCCCGGGCAAGCCCAAGTGGCCGGGCCGGGGTTCCACGTCCAGCGCGCCGGCCCGCAGGCCCGCTGTGATTGCCCCGCCATCTTCGCCCGCGCCCTGCGGCAGCGCGCGCCGCACTTCCACGTCTCCTTGCAGCAGGAAGCCGTCAGCCGTTTGGCGCGCGGCGAACAGGTTCATGGGCGGATCGCTGAAGGCGCGCGCCACGCGCAGCGAATTCGGCCGGTGGAAGACCTCCGCGGTCGGCCCGTATTGCAGGAGCTCGCCGGCGTCCAGCACCGCCGTGTGCCCTCCCAGCAACAGCGCCTCGCCGGGCTCGGTGGTGGCGTAGACGACCGTGGAGCGCCCTTCGGCGAACAGCTCGGCCAGTTCATCGCGCAGTTCTTCGCGCAACTTGTAGTCGAGGTTGACGAGAGGCTCGTCCAGCAGGATGAGCGGCGCGTCCTTGGCCAGGGCCCGGGCCAGCGCCACGCGCTGCTGCTGCCCTCCCGACAGCTCCGAGGGATAGCGTTCCAGCAGGTGGTCGATGTGGAGCCGGGCCGCCATGGCCCGCACCTTTTCGGATATGCCGCCCGCGCCGCGCAGCTTCAGCGGCGAGGCAATGTTGTCGTAGACCGACATGGACGGGTAATTGATGAACTGCTGATACACCATGGCGACATTGCGCTGGCGCACCGGCACGCCGGTGACGTCCGCGCCATCGGCCAGCACCCGGCCTTCGGTGGGCCGGTCCAGCCCGGCCATGATGCGCATCAGCGACGTCTTGCCCGCCAGCGTCGCGCCCAGCAGCACCGTCATGGCGCCCTCGACCGGAGCGAGGCTCATGGGATACAGGTGGGTTTGCGAACCGGCCCGCAAACCTACCCCGTCCAGGTTCAGCTGCATCTGATCTCCTCTACCTACTAATGCGTCCCTATTTGTTTAATCCGGACTTCGGTATTCGGTACAGCGGCTCGACCTGCGTCAAGCGAACGACAGGATGAGCATACTCTTTCAGATAGCTTTCGTTTTTTGTGCGTTTTACTAAAGAAGCGAACAAAAAACAATCTTGCAGCGCGTCATTATTTTTCGCTTTTGTTGTTTTATGATGTGAACATGACACTGAATCCCCGACAGAGCGCCCTGATCGAAATGGTGCGAGCCCAGGGCTCCGCCTCGATCGAAGAGCTCGCCAAACGCTTTGACGTCACGCTGCAGACCGTGCGGCGCGATGTCAATATTCTTTCGGAAGCCGGATTGCTTTCGCGCTTCCACGGCGGCGTGCGCATTGAAGCGTCGACCATCGAGAACATCGCCTACCGCAAGCGCCAGGGCCTGCACGCCGCCGGCAAGCAGCGCATCGCCGAGGCGGTGGCGCGCGCCGTGCCCGACGGCTGTTCGCTGATCCTGAACATCGGCACCACCACCGAAGCCATCGCGCGGGCGCTGCTGCGCCATCGCGGCCTGCGCGTCATCACCAACAACCTGCACGTGGCGGACATCCTGTCGGACAATCCCGACTGCGAGGTCATCGTCGCCGGGGGGGTGGTGCGTTCGCGCGACCGCGGCATCGTGGGCGAAGCCACTATGGATTTCATCCGCCAGTTCAAGGTGGACATCGGCCTGATCGGCATCTCCGGCATCGAAGCCGACGGCACGCTGCGCGACTACGACTTCCGCGAAGTGCGCGTCGCGCGGACCATCATCGAGCAATCGCGCGAAGTCTGGCTCGCCGCCGACAGCAGCAAATTCAAGCGCCAGGCCATGGTGGAACTGGCGCACATCTCCCAGATAGACCGGTTTTTCACCGATGCGCATCCGCAGGAGCCGCTGGCGCAGGTCCTGCTGGACGCCGGCGTGCGCTGCGACGTCGCCGCGGCGCCCAATACTTTGAAGCAAACACCTTGACCTCCATGAACTCCTCCCCCGCCTCCGTCGCTCCGCCCGACCGCAACCGCCTCCTGGCCACGCTGGACAACACGCACTCCTGGGATGTGATCGTCATCGGCGGCGGCGCCACGGGCCTGGGCACCGCGGTCGACGCCGCGTCGCGCGGCTACCGTACGCTGCTGATCGAAGGCGCCGACTTCGCCAAGGGCACCTCCAGCAAGGCCACCAAGCTGGTGCACGGCGGCGTGCGCTACCTGGCGCAGGGCAACGTCAGCCTGGTGCGCGAAGCCCTGCATGAACGCGGGCTGCTCAACCGCAACGCGCCGCACCTGGTGTGGCCGCTAGGTTTCGTCGTGCCCGCGTACAACCTGCTGGACCAGCCCTTCTACGGCGTCGGCCTGAAGATGTACGACATGCTGGCCGGCAAGCTGAACCTGTCGCCCAGCCGCTGGCTGTCCCGCCGCGACACGCTGGCCAACGCGCCGACGCTGGCAGAAAGCGTGAACGGCCGCAAGCTCAGGGGCGGCGTGCTGTACTACGACGGCCAGTTCGACGACGCACGCCTGGCGGTCAGCCTGATGCGCACCCTGTTCGACCTCGGCGGCACGGCGGTGAACTACGTGCGCGCCACCGGCCTGACCATGACGGGCGGCAAGGTGGACGGCGTGACGGCGCAGGACGCGATCGGCGGTTCCTCCTTCACGCTGCGCGCGCGCTGCGTGGTCAATGCCACCGGCGTCTGGGTCGACGCGGTGCGGCGCATGGAAGACAAGAACGCGCAAACCATGGTCGCTCCCAGCCAGGGCGTGCACCTGACGCTGCCCCGGGATTTCCTGCCGGGCAACCGCGCCATCCTGATTCCCAAGACCGACGACGGACGCGTGCTGTTCGTCGTGCCCTGGAACGGCCATACCATCGTCGGCACCACCGACACGCCGCGCAACGATCTGCCGCTGGATCCGGAAGCCGGGGCGCAGGATGTGGACTTCATCCTGGGCACGGCGGCCCGCTACCTCAGCCGCAAGCCCACGCGCGACGACGTCACCAGCGTCTGGGCGGGCCTGCGTCCGCTGGTGAAGGCCACCGGCGAAGCGTCCACCAAGACCTTGTCGCGGGAGCACACGATCCTGGTGTCCAAGGCCGGGCTCGTGACGGTAACCGGCGGCAAATGGACGACCTACCGCCGCATGGCGCAAGACGTGGTGGACACCGCCATCCAGCACCAGTTGCTGACGCAGGCCAGCTGCCGCACCGAAACGCTGCCGCTGCACGGCGCCGCGGGCCTGGCCCCGTCGCAGGAGCACGCGGGCACCCCGGACAGCTACTACGGCAGCGACCTGCCGGCGCTGAAGGCGCTGCCGGGCGCGGAGCGCATGCTGGTCAAGAGCAGCGGGCTGTCCGAAGCCCACGTCCGTTTCGCCGCGCGCTTCGAACTCGCGCGCAGCGCCGAAGACGTGCTGGCGCGCCGCAACCGCGCGCTGTTCCTGGACAGCGAGGCCGCGATGCTGGCCGCCCCCGAAGTGGCGCGCATCCTCGCGGAGGAACTCGGGCACGACGCCGCCTGGCAGCAGCGCACGCTGCAGGACCTGCAAACGGTGGCAGCGCATTACCGACTGTAGGACGGGTGCAGCGCGTTACCGACTGTAGGACGGGTGTAGCGCGTTACGGACTGTAGGACGGGTGTAGCGCGAGAGTTCTTGGGCTAGAACGCAGGCATCCAGCGCGCGTAACCCGTGCGGCTGCAATAAGCAGCTCTCCGGCCGATGCGGACAGGGTCCGCTCAAGCCCGCATGGGTTGCGCGCGTTGGGCAAATGCGCCTTTTTGTCGATGATTTCGCGCGACACCCAACCTACGGCACCCTCAAAGGGCTGCTGTGGATCATTCGCTCGAAAGCGCGCAGGAGTTGCGGGTCGCACTTGGAGCCGGACTCTCCGGCCAGGATGCGCATGATTTCCGCGTGCGGGCGCGCGGGATGATAGGGCCGGGCGTCGCCCAGGGCGTCGTAGGAATCCGCCAGTGAAATGATGCGCGCGTGCAGCGGAATGCTTTCGCCGGCCAGGCCGCCTGGATAGCCGGAGCCGTCGAAATGCTCGTGGTGGTGCCGCACCGCGAGCGCGACCCGATCGCGCTGCGGAATCGCGCTGTGCATGATGATGTCGGCGCCGGCGGCGGCATGCCCCTTCATGATCTCCCAGTCCTCCCCTTCCAGGCGGCCGGGAGAGAACAGCACGCGGTCCGGCGTGGCGATCTTGCCGATGTCGTGCAGCCTGGCCGCGATGGCGACCGCTTCGTGTTCAGCCTCGGGCAGGCTGCACGCCTGGGCCAGGGCCACGCTCAGGTCCACCACTCGATTGCAATGGCGGCCGGTGGCCGGGTCGCGCGCGCGCATGGCGGCGAACAGCGCCTCCACACAGCAGCCATGGGAAAATTCGGGTACGTCTGGAGGCATCAGGACTAGGCGCGCGGGGCGGCATGGCGCCGCGCATGTTTCAAAAAGCCGCGATTCTGACACATTGCCGTGCCATTCCTGCCAATCTGATCGCACTCCACCCGAGCGGCCGTGAACCGGACGCCCTCATCAGTTCTTCAGCCGCTCCAGCAGGGCTTGCGCCACGCCCACCGACGAAGCCGGATTCTGGCCAGTGATCAGCAGGCCGTCGCCGACCACGTGCGGCTGCCAGTCCGGGCCGCTGGAATACAACCCGCCCAGCTTCTTCAGCTCGTCCTCGACCAGGAAAGGCACCACGTCGCTCAACTGCACCGCGGCTTCTTCCGCATTGGAGAATCCGGTGACCTGCCTGCCCTGCACCAGCGGCTTGCCATCCGCCGTCATGGCGTGGCGCAACACACCGGGCGCATGGCATACCGCGGATACCGGCTTGCCCGCTGCCAGCATGGTTTCTATCAGCGAAACCGACTTCGGATCCTCCGCCAGATCCCAAAGCGGGCCGTGGCCGCCAGGATAGAAGACGGCGTCGTAATCGGCCGCCTGCACCTCGGCCAGCCTCCGCGTCGAGGCCAGTAGCCGCTGGGCTTCGGCGTCCTGGCGGAAGCGTCGCGTGTCGTCGGTCTGGGCGTCGGGATCATCGCTCTTGGGGTCCAGCGGTGGCTGGCCGCCCGCGGGCGAGGCCAGCGTGATGCTGGCGCCCGCATCGACGAAGGCGTAGTACGGCGCGGCGAACTCCTCCAGCCAGAAGCCGGTCTTGCGGCCGGTGTCGCCCAGGGTGTCATGGGAAGTCAGCACGATCAGGATATTCATAGCGCATTCCTTTCATCCGGGCCGACGCGCACGATGCGCTTGCCGGCGTTCTCGCCCCTGAGCAGCCCGATCAGGCCGCGCGGCGCATTCTCCAGCCCTTCCACCACGTCTTCGCGGTATTTGACGCGGCCTTCCCGAACCAGGACTTCCATCGCCTGGCGGAACTCGCCGTACCGGTGGGCGTATTCATTGAAAATGATGAACCCCTGGACCTTCAGGCGCTTGGTCAGGATGGCGCGCATCAGCAGCCCGAGGCGATCGGGCCCCTCGGGCTGGGTAGTCGCGTTATAGGCCGAGATCAGGCCGCAGACCGGAATGCGGGCCCGTGGATTCAGCAGCGGCAGCACCGCGTCGAAGACGGCGCCGCCCACGTTCTCGAAATACACGTCGATCCCTTGCGGCACCGCCCGGGCCAGGCGGCCCGCCAGATCGGGCGCCTTGTGGTCCAGGCAGTCGTCGAAGCCCAGCTCGTCGACCACATAGCGGCATTTGTCCGCGCCGCCCGCGATGCCCACGACCTTGCAGCCGTGGATCTTGGCGATCTGCCCGACCACCGCGCCCACAGCCCCGCTGGCAGCGGCCACCACCACGGTTTCGCCCGCCTTGGGCTGCCCGATGTCCAGCAGGCCCATGTAGCCGGTGAAACCCGGCATGCCCAGCACGCCCAGCGAATAGGAAGGATGCTCGGGATCCGGGCCCAGGCGCAGCAGGCCGGCACCGTCCGACAGCGCGTAGTCCTGCCAGCCGGATTGCGCAAGCACCCACTCGCCCGGCTTGTAGTCGGGGTGGCTGGAAGCCTCGACGCGCGTGACCGTGCCGCCCACCATGGGCTCGCCGACCTTGACGGGCTCGGCGTAGGACGGCGCATCGCTCATGCGCCCGCGCATATAGGGATCCAGCGACAGATATACGGTGCGCAGCAGCACCTGGCCCGGGCCGGGCTGCGGCACCTCTGCGGTTTCCAGACGGAAGTCGCTGTCCGAGGGCTCGCCGTGCGGCCGGGCGGCAAGCACGATGCGGCGGTTGATCGAAGACGATTGCGGCATGACGGTCCAGCCTCCTGCGAAAAGCCGCCCGGGCCCGGCGGGCGGCGCCCGGTTGGCGGCATGGGGAACCGCCCCATTACACCATCGTTGTCCGCGGCCTCGGGTTGTAACCCTGGCGGGTGCCCCCCTTTTAATTAATTAATAATTTAATTAAGATATGCCGCATGAACCCCGTGCCCCCTCCTCCCCCCCGTCGGCCCGGCCGGCCCCAGCGCCCCGACAACGCGGCCGTCCGCGGGCAACTGCTGGACCTGGCGACCGACCTGTTCGCTGCCCGCGGGGTGGCGGCCACCACCATTTCCCATATCGCGCAGCAGGCGGGTGTCACGCCGGCGATGGTGCATTACTACTTCAAAAGCCGCGACCAGCTGATCGACGCGGTCGTCCTGGAGCGGATCGTGCCGGTCATCGGCTTTGTATGGTCATCCGTGCCGCTGGCAGAAGGCGCCGCCCGGATTCCGGCGCCCGACCCGGCCGCCGCGGCCCGCGCCTTCATAGCCGACATCGTCGGCCGCCTGGTCCAATGCGCGGCCCAGCGGCCCTGGCTGCCCTCCCTCTGGCTGCATGAAGTGGTCAATGAAGGCGGCCAGCTGCGCGAGCGCGTGCTGCGCCATCTGCCCTCCGACCGCCTGCACGCCTTCGCCGGCCTGATCGCCGACAGCCAGCGCCAGGGCGCCATCACTCCCGGCGTGGAGCCGCGCCTGGTGTTTCTGTCCATCCTGGGCCTGACCCTGCTGCCCCTGGCCACCTCCTCCCTGTGGCGGCGGGTGCTGCAGGGCGACGCCCAGGCCCAGTCCATCGATACCCAGACGATCGCGGCACACGCCATCGCCATGCTCACGGGCGGCCTGTTCTCGCCGTCCGCCCCATCAGGACGCTGATCATGCGCATTCCTTCCGCCCTGAGTCTCTCCCTGTCCGCCGCCGCGCTGCTCCTGCCGCTTGGCGGCTGCGGCAATGACAACGGCGCCTTCTTCCAAGGCTATGCGGAGGGCGATTTCGTCTATGTGGCCTCGTCCGAAGCCGGGCGCCTGACCGAACTGCCGGTACGTCGCGGCCAGCAAGTCGAGGCCGGCGCGCCGCTGTTCGCGCTGGACGCCGAGCGCGAAACCGCCGCCCGCAACCAGGCCAGCGCGCAACTGGCCGCGGCCGCCGCCCAGCTGGAGGACATCGCCACCGGCAAGCGTCCGGCGGAAGTGGATGTCACGCGCGCGCAGCTGGCGCAGGCCGAGGCCGCCAGCCGGCGCTCGGCCACGCAGTTGCGCCGCGATACGGAACAGTTCCGCATCGGCGGCATCGCGCGCTCGCAGCTGGACGACAGCCGTGAACAGGCCCGGTCGGATGCGGCGCGGGTGCGCGAACTGAAGGCCCAACTGGACGTGGCCGCCCTGCCCGGCCGCGACGACCAGCGGCTCGCCCAGGCCGCGCAGGTGGAGGCCGCCCGGGCGGCGCTGGCCCAGGCGGACTGGACGCTGGCGCAGAAGCGCCAGGCCGCGCCCGCGGCGGGGCTGGTGTTCGACACGCTGTACCGCGTGGGGGAGTGGGTGCCCGCGGGCAGCCCCGTCGTCAGCCTGTTGCCGCCGGGCAATATCAAGGTGCGCCTCTTCGTGCCGCAAGCGGCGCTGGGCGCCTTGAAGGTAGGACAGCAGCTCATGGTCAGCTGCGACGGCTGCGGCGCCCCCATCCCGGTGCGCGTCGATTACATCTCCACCCAGGCCGAGTACACGCCGCCCGTGATCTACAGCCGGGAAAGCCGCGGCAAGCTGGTCTACATGATCCAGGCCCGGCCCACGCCCGAGATGGCGCCCAGATTGCACCCGGGCCAGCCCCTGGAGGCCGTGCCGCAATGAACGCTCCGCCCGCCCGGCAGGACGCCGCCAGCCCCTATGTCATCGACGTGCAGGGCCTGAACAAGCGCTTTGGCGACAAGCACGTCGTCAACGACGTATCGCTCCAGGTGCGCGAGGGCGAGATCTTCGGCTTCCTGGGCCCCAACGGCAGCGGCAAGACCACCTGCATCCGGCTGATGTGCGGATTGCTTACCCCGGACTCGGGCAGCGGAACCTGCATGGGCTACGACATCCTGCGCGACAGCGAGCAGATCAAGCGGCACGTGGGCTACATGACGCAGAAGTTCTCGTACTGGGACGACCTGACCATCCGCGAGAACCTGGATTTCGTCGCGCGGATGTACGGCATGCCCAAGCGCCGGGAAACCGTAGACCAGGCCCTGGAAAGCCTCGGGCTGCAGAGCCGATCCGGACAATTGACCGGTTCGCTGTCGGGCGGCTGGAAGCAGCGGCTCGCGCTGGCCGCTTGCCTGCTGCACCAGCCGCGCCTGCTGCTGCTGGACGAGCCTACAGCCGGTGTGGATCCCACCGCGCGGCGCGACTTCTGGGAACAGCTGCACGAGCTGGCGGCGCGCGGCATTTCGGTGCTGGTCAGCACGCACTACATGGACGAGGCCGAGCGTTGCCACAAGCTGGCGTACATCTCGTACGGACGGCTGCTGACCCAGGGCACGGCCGAAGACGTCATCGCCGAGCAGCGTCTGACCACCTGGGCGATCCGCGGCCACAACCTGGTGCCGCTGGCCCAGCGCCTGCGCGGCGCGCCGGGCGTGGACCAGACGGTGGCCTTCGGCTCCGCCCTGCACATCAGCGGCCAGGACGCGGCGCTGCTGGAACGCACGCTGCAAGACGCCATCGCCGGCCAGGACCTGAGCCTGGAACGCATCGACACCAGCCTGGAGGACGTCTTCATCTACCTGATGAAGCGTTCCACCGACAACTTCGCGAGCCCGCCATGATCCGCCGCCTGCAAGGATTTTCCTGGTCGCGCTGGTGGAGCATGGTGCTCAAGGAGTTCCTGCAGCTGCGCCGCGACCGCATCACCTTCGGCATGATCGTCGGCATGCCCATCATGCAGCTGGCCTTATTCGGTTATGCCATCAACACCGATCCCAAGCAGATGCCCACCGCCATCATCGCGGCGGACCACAGCCCGTTCACGCGCAGCTTCGTCGCGGCGATGAAATCGTCCGATTACTTCCGCGTCACCGAAGAGCTCGACAACGAAGAGGCCGGGCGCGCCGCCCTGGCGCAAGGCCGGGTGCTGTTCGTGCTGACCATCCCTCCGGACTTCACCCGCAGCCTGCTGCGCGGCGAGCGTCCGGCCCTGTTGATCGAGGCCGACGCGACCGATCCGATGGCCACCGGGCTGGCCATCGGCGCGGCCACCCAGCTGACGCAGGCGGTGGCGGCCAAGGACCTGACGGGCCCGCTGGCCGGCCTTGCCGGCGGCCAGCCGCCTTTCGAGGTGCGCGTGCACAGGCTCTACAACGAAGAACAGATCTCGCAGTACAACACCGTGCCGGGCCTGATGGGCGTGATCCTCACGATGACGCTGGTCATGATGACGGGCCTGGCCATGACGCGCGAACGCGAACGCGGCACGATGGAGAACCTGCTGGCGATGCCGGTGCGGCCGCTCGAAGTGATGACGGGCAAGATAGTGCCCTATATCGCGATCGGGCTGATCCAGGCCAGCATCATCCTGCTGGCCGCGCGCTTCGTCTTCCATGTGCCGTTCCAGGGTTCGCTGCTGAGCGTGTACCTGGCCTCGCTGCTGTTCATCGCGGCCAACCTGACGGTGGGCATCACCCTGTCGTCGCTGGCGCAGAACCAGTTGCAGGCCATGCAGCTGACCATGTTCTATTTCCTGCCCAACATCCTGCTTTCGGGCTTCATGTTCCCATTCCTGGGCATGCCGGTGTGGGCGCAATACCTGGGCAATCTGCTGCCGCTGACGCATTTCAACCGGCTGATCCGCGGCATCCTGCTCAAGGGCAACGGCTGGTGGGACCTGTGGCCCAGCATCTGGCCGCTGCTGCTGTTCACCGTGGTCGTCATGACCGCCGCCGTGAAGTTCTACCGCCGCACCCTGGACTGACCCGCCATGTCCCGCCCCATGCCTACGCCCCTCCCCTCCGCCCTTGCGCCGCGGCGCCTGGCCCTTCTGGTGCTGAGCGCTCTGCTTGCGGGCTGCGCCGCCGGACCCGATTTCCACCGCCCGGAGGCGCCTGAGGTCGACGCCTACGTGGCCCCTGCGGAGGCGGCACCGTCCTCCGGCGGGCAGCAGCTGGTGGCCGGCGCCGACATCCCCGCCCAATGGTGGCGACTGTTTCGCTCCGAGGCGCTGGACGGCCTGGTGCGGCAGGCGCTGCAGGCCAGCCCGACGCTGGAGCAGGCCCGCGCGCGCCTGCGCCAGGCAGGCGAAGAGCTGAACGCGGAAACCGGCGGGCGCCTGCTGCCTTCGGCGGACGGCAACCTGTCCGTGGCGCGGCAGAAAGTGGATCCTTCGGCCTTCGGCGTGCCTGTGGTCGAGCAGCCCGCGCCCTTCACGCTCTACAACGCATCGGTCGACGTGTCCTATACGCTGGACGTGTTCGGCGCCAACCGCCGCGCGCTGGAAGGCCTGGGCGCCCAGGTGGACTACCAGCGCCACGAACTGCAGGCCGCCCGCATGTCGCTGGCCGCCAACGTGGTCACGGCCGCCATCCGGCAGGCCGACCTGAGTGAACGCCTGGAAGCCACGCGCGAACTGCTCGCGGCCCAGGTCCGGCAGCGGGACATCATGCGCCAGCGCCTGCACGCGGGCGGCGTGTCGCGGGCCGACCTGAGCAACCAGGAGTTGCTGGTGGCGCAGACGCGCGCCACGCTGCCGCCCCTGGATTACCAGCTGGCGCAGGTCACGCACCAGTTGGCGACCTACCTGGGCCAGCCGCCGGCCGCTCTGCGCCAGGCTCCCTTGCGGCTGGCGGACCTGACGCTGCCCGCGGACGTGCCCACCGGCGTGCCGTCCGCTCTGACGCGCCAGCGCCCAGACGTCCTGGCCGCCGAAGCGCTGTGGCACCGGGCCTCGGCAGACCTCGGCGTGGCCACGGCCAACCTGTATCCGCAATTCACGCTGACCGCCAGCTTCGGCTCGCAGCGCACCCGCGCCGGAGACCTGTCCAACGGGCTGAACGTATGGAACCTGGGGCTTGGGCTGACCCAGCCGCTCTTCCATGGCGGCGAGCTGCGGGCACGCCAGCGCGCCGCGCAAGCCGCGTACGACGCGGCGGCGGCGGCCTACCGGCAGACGGTGCTGGATGGTTTCCGCCAGGTCGCCGACGCCCTGCGCGCATTGCAGACCGATGGCGACGCGTTCCAGGCGCAGGACGACGCCTGGCGCCGGGCGGATGAGGCCGAGCGCATCGCGCAAGGCCGCTACGGCGCGGGGGGCATCAGCCACCTGAACCTGCTGGACAGCCAGCGGCAGCTGCTGCAGGCACGGATCGCGCGCATCGCCGCCGATGCCGCGCGCTACGCCGACACCGCGGCCCTGCTGCAGGCGCTGGGCGGAGGCTGGTGGAACGAGGCGCCTGCCCCCTGAGGCGCTCCCGCGCACCACAACGGTGCGCTTGGCGCCCGGCGCGCGCCCATGTCCGAGAATTCGGGCCGGAAAGTAGTGTTGAGCGAGGTTTAGGAAATCGCTGTATCCGTAGCATCATGCAAGTGCTTATGCTGCACAGACACAACGATTCATGAATGACTTACTAGACTTGATCGTCTTCTCGCCCGATGCCGGTCAACGCAAGCGCCGTAGCGGCTCCCTGGCTGGAATGGGCTTCTCGCCCCGCCAGTGCGAAGATTCCAACGCCCTGTTCCGCCTGTTCCAGGCCCACCGCACTCCATTGCTCGTGATGGAAGCCGAACTCTCCGATCTCTGCATGGCAATCGCGGGCCTGCGCGCCATGGACACCACCGCCGGCATCATCGCCATTTCCAGCTTCGACTCCCCCGAAAACCGTATCCTGGGCCTGCATTGCGGCGCCGACGCCTGCTTCCAGGCCGATGTGGGCACGCCGGAGATCGCGGCGGCGCTGCAAGCCCTGGTGCGGCGCATGCCCCCTGTGGGCCGCCGTCCGGCCGCCGAGCCGGAAGCGCGCCCGTCCGCGCCCGCCGAACCCGCGGGCAAATGGCAATTTCACGACGCCGCCTGGACGCTGGTCAGCCCGCAGGGCGCGCGGCTGCCCCTGACCCAGGCCGAACGCGAATTCCTGCTCAAGCTGACGGCCACCGCGGACAAGCGCCTGCCGCGCGGCGATTCGCCCGGCGCGGACCCGCAGGGCGGCCGCGAATCCGTACGCCGCACCGACGTCGTGGTCAGCCGCCTGCGGCGCAAGGCGCAGGACGTCAACGTGGAACTGCCGATCCGCACGGTCTGGGGATGGGGCTACGCCTTCACCGGAGACATCTAGGAAGCCGCCGGGCGGCGTATCATGCGGCGTACGGCGCCGACTCCCGGCGCCCGCCCGATGCCTTACGACCGCGCCCCGCCATGGAAGTCTTTGAACGCCTGCAAGCCTTGCTCGCCCAGAACCGGGCCCGCTACCGCCTGCTCGAACACCCCGCCGCCGGCCGTTCCGTCGAAGTCGCCGCCATCCGCGGCACCGAGGTCAGCCAGGGCGCGAAGGCGCTGGTCTGCCGCGTGAAGATATCCTCCAACCAGCGCAAGAACGTGCTGGCGGTCTTCCCGGCCGACAAGCAGGCCGACCTGGACGCCATCGCCCGCGCCGCCGGCGGCAAGAAAGCCTCGCTGGCGTCGCAGGACCTGGCGCGCGAGCTGACCGGCTGCGAGATCGGCGCCATTCCTCCCTTCACCTTCAATCCCGACCTGCACCTGCTTGTGGATCCCAGCCTCCGGGAGCGCCACGACGAGATCGTATTCAACGCCGGCCGCCTGGACGCCTCCATCCTCCTGAATACGGAGGATTACTTCCGGCTGGCGGCGCCCGACGAGGCGCCGCTGATCAAGGCCTGATCCCCAGGCGCGCCATGAGGCCACCGTGTCCCGCCCACCGATGAGCCCCGGCGCGCGCACCTCGAACATGCGCTGGCTGATGAGCCTGGCGCACATGGAGCCGTCTCCGGTCAGCCGCTGGGTGGCGCTGCGCGCCGCCCTGGCCATCGGCCTGCCCGCCGCCGCGGGCCTGGCGCTGGACCAGAGCGCCGCCGCCGCGTTGGTTTCGCTGGGCGCGCTACCGGCCATCACCGGAGACAATGGCGGCCCCTACCGCAACCGCGCGCTGTCCATCGGGTCGACCGTATTCGGCGGCGCGCTGGGCTATTTCCTGGGCAATCTGGTTTCGGGGCACGGCCTGTGGACCGCCGGCGCGATGACGCTGCTGGTCCTGGCTGCCAGCCTCGTCGGCACCTTCAACAACATCGCGGCTGTCGCCACGCTGCAGTTCGCCGTCTATGTGATCGTGGGATCGAGCCTGACGTCATCCCTGCCGCCCTGGCTGCCCTCGGTGCTGGTGGGCGCCGGCGGCCTGTTCGGGCTGGCGCTGACGCTGTCGGGATGGGTGGTCAACCCCATCGCGCCGGAACGCGCCGCGGTGGCCATGGCCTACCGCAGGCTGGCTGCGATGTTCGCGGCCATCGGCACCTCCCGGACCATGAGCGCCAGGCGCGACATGGAAGCCGCCATGACCACCGCGTACGACACCGTGCTGGCGGCCCGGGGACGCGCGGGCGGCCCGTCGCCCCGGCTGGCGCGGCTGGCCGCGCAACTCCAGGCCTGCACGCCGCTGACCAATGCCGCCTTGGCGCTGGCCCGCGCCGGCCGCGTGCTGCCGGCCGACTGCGCGCGCGTCATGAACCGGCTGGCGGACCGCGTGGAAAACGATGCCGTGCCCGATCCCCGCGACGGCATCGCCACCCTGCGCCGCGCCGGCATGCCGCAGTTGGCCGACGCCCTGGAGCAGGCGCAGCCGCTGCTGGACGGCGGCAAGCTGAGCGAGGCCGACGCTTTCGCCGACCTGCCGCCCGCGCGGCCGCGCACGCCCTGGCGGGTGCTGGCTCGCACCTACCGGCCGGGGCCGACCACGGTGCGCTATCTGGTCCGGCTGGGCCTGTGCCTGATCGCCGCCGAAGTGGTGGCGCATGCCGCCTCCCTGCCGCGTTCCTACTGGGTGCCGCTCATCGTCGTCGTGGTGTTCAAGCCCAACTTCGGTTCCGTGTTCGCGCGGGCGCTGCAAAGCTGCGCGGGCAGCGTGATCGGGGTGGCCATCAGCGCAACCGTCCTGGCGCTGGACCGCAACGGCATCGTCAGCCTGCTTACCGTGGCCGCGCTGGCGTCCCTGCTGCCCTGGTCCATACGCCGCAACTATGGCCTGTTCTCGGCCATCCTGCTGCCCATCCTCATGCTGCTGATCGGCGCCCTGCAGCCCGGTAGCTGGCCCATCGCGCTGGCCCGGCTGATCGACGTCGGCGTGGCGGCGGCCATCGTGCTGCTGGTCGGATACCTGCCCTGGATACGCATCGAGCGCAACAACCTGGACAACGCGGTCTCGAACGCCATGGACACGCTGGCGGCCTACCTCAATACCGTATTCCAGGCCGATTCCGCGAGCCGGCACAGCCTGCGCGCCAGCGCCTACGCGCGCCTGTCGGACTTGCGCGTGGCGCTGCAGCGCGGCCTGTCGGAGCCCCGCCTGGTCAGCCGCCGCGCGCTGGCCTGGTGGCCGGTCGAGGTGGCCCTGGAACGCGTGGCCAACGCCATCTCCGACACCGCGTGGTCCGCGCCCGACGGCCTTGCCCCGCCCACCGCCGCGCAACTGGCGCAGCTGGCGGGTAGCCTGCACGAAATGAGCCTTGCCGTCGGCCAGGGCGCGCCCATGCCGACCGCCGCCATCGTCTCGCCCTCGCCCGCCCTGCGGGACGTGGCCGCCCAGATCGAAACCCTGCGCGCGACGCTGGCCGGCCCGGATTTCGCGGCCGCGCCCGTCCACGCGGCTCCCGACAAACCCGCCAACCAGGTCTGAACCATGTGTCTTGCCGTACTGGCCCTGCACGTCCTGCCGGGCATCCCCGTCCTGATCGCCGCCAATCGCGATGAATTCCACGAGCGCCCGACGCTGCCCGCCGCGCAATGGCCCGATGCGCCCGAGGTTTATGCCGGGCGCGACGGGCGGGCCGGCGGCACCTGGATGGGCGCGACCGCCCGCGGGCGCTATGCGCTGGTGACCAATTTCCGCGAACCCGGCAGTTTCCTCGACAACGCTCCATCGCGCGGCGCGCTGGTGGAAGACTACCTGCGCGGCGCCGATACCCCCGCCGGCTACCTGGCCCGCGTGCACGAGGCGGACCAAGCCTACAACGGTTTCAACCTGATCGTGGGCGACACGCGCGAAACCTGGTACCTGAGCAACCGCGACGGCGGCCCCCGCGCGCTCGCGCCGGGCGTCTATGCCCTGTCCAACCACCTGTTGGACACGCCCTGGCCCAAGCTGGCCCGCACCAAGGCCGCCTTCACCGCCGTGCTTTCCGGCGGGCCGCAGCCCGACCTGCCCGCGCTCATGGCCGCCCTGGCCGACCGCAGCCCCGCGGATGACGCCGACCTGCCCGCCACCGGCCTGCCCCTGGATCGGGAAAGGCTATTGAGCAGCCCGTTCATCGTCAGTCCGAACTATGGGACCCGCAGCTCCAGCGTGCTGGCGCTGCACGATGGCGGGGCCGGACAGCTCGATGAAAGGCGCTTCGCCCCCGACGGTTCGGTCAATGGCGAAAGCGGGCTGACGTTTTCCTGGCGCGCCGCGGGCGCAGACGATATTGCGCGATAGGCCGCGCCGGAAACAATCGGTAGACATCGCAAGCGCGCCAGCGCGAACTCCGCGCGCTGGCGGGGGTCGAATTCCCTGTCGCCCCTGAGTGGCGCGGCGACGACCGCGGCCGGCATGAAGCGGCGCCGGCCATCCTATCAAGGAGAACCTCATGAACAAGCGTATCGAACGCTGCACCATGGCCGCCGCGATGGCCCTGGGCAGCATGGCCTTCGCCGGGATCCTGTCGACCGTCCAGGCCGGCCTGCCCCCGGTACAGCGCCAGGGCGCCGTGGAATACGTCAGCGGCGGCATCGGCCTGGACGAGTCCGAGGCCATGAAGGCCGCCGCCAAGGATTATCCGCTGGCGCTGACGTTTGCCGCGCAGCGCGACGGCAGCGCCGACTACGTCGCCAACGTCGGCGTATCGATCCAGGACGCGCAGGGCAAGTCCGTCCTGCAGGCCACCGCCGAAGGGCCGTACATGCTGGTGAAGCTGCCGGCGGGCCGCTACAAGGTATCGGCCACCTATAACGGCGCGGCGCAGGAGCGCGAAGTCTCGGTGCAGAACGGCGCCACCGCTCGCGCCGTGTTCGAATGGAAGTAGCCGGTCCTAGACGCCCGTGAACAGGATGGCGATCACGAAGCCCACGCCGATCGCCCAGACCAGCGAACGCAGCGCGCCCCAGCCCGCCAGGTACATGGCCAGATAGCCCAGGCGCACGCCCAGCCAGCAGGCCATCAGCGTGGCCACGTGCGCTACGGGCGCCTGGTTGTACAGCGCGAACAGCACCGCCGCGAAAAAGAACGGCAGCGCCTCGAAGGTATTGACCTGCGCCGCGTTAGCGCGGGCGCGCCAGCCCTCCTGGCGCGCGAGCCAGGCGCGCGGATCGTTGTTGTCGAATTGCTTGCCTCCCGCCTTGGCAATGATCGTGGATACGAAAGGCAGCAGCGCCGCCGCCAGCATCAACCACGCGATCGTCTTCATTGTGCGACTCCTTGGTATGCGATATGTGGGGGACGATAACGCAGGTGGAGGGAGGGTGTCTGACACCCGGGTGAGGCGGCTGCAGCTTGACCAGTGGTTCATAGGGGTGTCAGACACTGATGTGTCTGACACCCCCCACCGCGTACACTCACCGCTTTACCCCGCCCCTGCCGCTCCGTGCCGCTCCTGCTCCCCTGGTCCGCCCTGTTTCTTGCCGCCGCCATGCTCTGGCCGCCCGCGACGCGGCGCTGGGCGCTGGTTCCTCTCGCGGCGGCCTATGGCTGGGCCTGGGCCGACGGCGTCATCGATCCCGTCGCGCTTGCCTGGCCCGCGTTATTGATCCTGGCTGCGGCGCTGGTCCGGCCCGCGTCGGCGCAAGCAGCGCGCGTCGCGGGCCATGCCCTGTTCCTGCCGCTGGCCGTACTGCTCTTCCTGCACTGGCTGCCCGGCTTTCACAATCTCCGGGTGATAGCCCCGGCGCCGCTGAGTCCGGGCGCCGCGCCTTTCGGCATGTACCTGAACCTGGACAAACCGCTGGTGGCGTTCTGGGTGGTGCTGGCGCTGGCGCCGCCCATGGCCGGAGCGAACGCGCGCAGGACGATGGCATCGGCGCTGCTGTGCTGCGCCGCCGCGGTGGCGGCATGCCTGGGACTGGCCCTGGCCCTGGGAGCCGTGGACTGGGCGCCCAAATGGCCGGCGGCCGGGTGGATCTGGCTGGCAAATAATGCGCTGCTCGTCACGCTGGCCGAGGAAGCGCTGTTCCGCGGCTATCTGCAACAGCGGTTAAGCCTGCAATGGCGCGACCGCCCCTGGGGCGCCTGGGCGGCGCTGGCCGTGGCCGCCACGCTGTTCGGGCTGGCGCACTACGCCGGCGGCTGGCAATGGATGCTGCTGGCGGGAGTGGCCGGCGCCGCCTACGGCGTGGCCTACCGCCATGGCGGCCTGGCCGCCGCCGTGCTGGCGCACCTGGGCCTGAACGCGGCGCACTTCGGCTTGTTCACCTATCCGATGCTTGCCGCGTCCTGAGGCCTTTGCCCGGAAGGCTCAAGCCGGCATGGCCGGATAGTCCGTATAGCCGCCGGGGCCCGGCGCGTAGAACGTGGCCGGATTGGGGCGGTTCAGCGGCGCCTTGAGCGCGAAGCGGCGCGCCAGGTCGGGGTTGGCGATGTACTGCACCCCGAAGGCCACGGCATCGGCCCGGCCCGCCTGGATGGCGGCTTCGGCGGATTCCCGCGTATAGCCTTCGTTGGCGATATAGACACCGCCGAACGCCGCCTTGAGCGCGGGGCCGATGCTGTCGGGCGCCTCGTGTTCGCGCACGCACAGGAAGGCGATGCCGCGCTTGCCCAGTTCGCGGGCCACGTAGCCGAACGTGGCAGCGGGGTCCGAATCGCCCATGGTGTGGATATCGCCGCGCGGCGACAGATGCACGCCCACACGGCCCGCTCCCCACACCGACACGCAGGCGTCCACCGCTTCCAGCAGCAGGCGCGCGCGGTTCTCCACCGGGCCGCCGTAGGCGTCGGTGCGCAGATTGGTGCTGTCCTGCAGGAACTGGTCGAGCAGATAGCCGTTGGCGGCATGCACTTCCACGCCGTCGAAACCGGCCTCCATCGCCATCTGCGCTCCGTGGCGGTAGGCCTCGACCACGCCCGGCAGCTCGGCGGTTTCCAGCGCGCGCGGCGTCACGTAGGCGCGCAGCGGACGCACATGGCTCACGTGGCCTCCGGCGGCGATGGCGCTGGGCGCCACGGGAAGCTCGCCGTCCAGGAACATCGGATCGGAAATGCGGCCCACGTGCCACAGCTGCGCCACGATCCGGCCGCCCGCGGCATGCACCGCGGACGTGACCTTGCGCCAGCCCTTGACCTGTTCGGGCGTCCACAGCCCCGGCGTGTCAGCGTAACCCACGCCCTGCGGAGTCACGGCCGTGGCTTCGGTCAGGATCAGGCCGGCGCCGGCGCGCTGGGTGTAGTACTCGACCATCAAATCGTTCGGCACGCGGCCGGGATCGGCGTGCATGCGCGTCAAGGGCGCCATGATGATGCGGTTGGGCAGCGTCAGGTCGCCGACGCGCAGGGGTTCGAATAATTGGCTCATGCAAAATCCTTCGGCCCCGGCTGCCGGGGCGCTCTTTCGTAGCGGGGCTACATATCCTGGTTCAGTTGCCGCAGGAACGCGGCGATGACGGCTTCGTTGCGACGGAAAAATATCCACTGCCCCACCTTCGTCGCCGAGATCAGGCCCGCGCGCTGCAGGACCGCCAGGTGCGAGGACACGGTGGACTGGGACAAACCGCAGCGGCTATCGATGTGGCCCGCGCACACGCCATGCTCGAAGGTATGGCCCGGGCGTTCCTCGAAATACGCGTGCGGCGTCTTCAGCCAGGCGAGGATGTCGCGCCGCACGGGATTGGCCAACGCCTTGAGAATGGCGTCGGCGTCGATGCCCGGGGATGCGGCGGCGGAATCGGGGCTGGAAGAAGAGGCAGTCATATTGGAATATCGCAATTTATCGAATCTTATATCGAATATCTTAGATATATGCTTATGCCCCTGCGCGATCCAGGGCTATCGATCCGCCCCGCTCCGGGGCTTGAGGCTGTCGGCCCAGTCGCGCGCCAGGTCGCGCCGGGCCCGCCAATTGACCAGCGCGGTGATGGCCATGGCGATGACCGCGCCGCTGGCCGCCAGCGCCATGTCCTTCTGGGCGTCCCAGACATCGCCCTGCGTGCCCAGGTAGGCCGCCCCCAGGTCGCCGCCCACTGCCGCTGCGGCGCCCCATTCCAGCAGCTCATAGAGCGCCGAGGTGGACAGCGTGACGTCCATGGGCAGGAAATACGCCCAGAAGCCGCGCACCTCGACCACGCGCAGGAAGATCTCGCGGATGGGATAGGCCAGCAGCAGGCCGTAGGAAAAATGCACGACGCGGTCGAAGTTGTTGCGCTCCCAGCCGACCAGGCTGTTGAAGCTGCGGCCCGTCAAGGCCCGCCACCAGTCGTCGTAGGGCACCAGCGAATAGGTGTAATGCGCGCCGATGGCGTGCAAGCACAGGTACAGGAAGATCAGCGTATAGGAGGTCCGCGAAAAGACGAACCAGCGGCGGGTGAACAGCAGCGCGGCGCCGAAGGCCAGCACCAGGGCGTTCTCCAGCGCCCAATCCGCGCGGTCGTGCGGCGCGATGGCCAGCGCCACCCAGATCGCGGCGAACAGCGCGCCCAGCGTGTACAGGTAACGCCGCCGCGCGCCAGCCACGGTCAGTCTCCCTCGACCCGGCCGCGCAGGCGCTTGATTTCGCCGTGGCGCACCTTGCGCTGGACGCGCCGGCGCTGCGACGCCCGGGTCGGCCGCGTGGCGTGGCGCGGCTTGTCCTGCCGGGCGGCCGCGCGCACCATGGCGATCAAGCGCTCGATGGCCTCGGCGCGGTTCTTTTCCTGGCTGCGGAACGCCTGGGACTTGATGACGATGACCCCATCCTTGGAGACGCGGTGGTCGCTCAGGGCGCACAACGCGTCCTGGATCTCCGGCGGCAGGCTGGACGCCCGCACGTCGAACCGCAGATGGACCGCGCTGGACACCTTGTTGACGTTCTGGCCGCCCGCGCCCTGGGCGCGGATCATGGTGAACGCCAGCTCGCGCTCATCCAGGTAAAGGGAATCTTGGACGTGAAACATAGGACGGGAGTATAGAGGGCGGCCGCCGGTTACCAGGGGGCTCTACCGCCGGAGGCGCCACGCCAAGTAAAATAACCCGCTTTGCCCGATTTTTCCGGCGTCCGGCCGCCGGCACCACTCATGACTTATTCCGCCAAAGAAATTTTCAAGACGCTGCAAGGCGAAGGCGCCCATGCGGGCCGCGCGGCGGTATTCTGCCGGTTTGCAGGCTGCAATCTGTGGACGGGCCGCGAAAGCGACCGCGCCAGCGCCGCCTGTACCTTCTGCGACACCGACTTCGTCGGCACCGATGGCGAGGGCGGCGGCAAATTCGCCACGCCCGAACTGCTGGCCGACGCCATCGCGGCCTGCTGGGGCCCTGGCGCCGACGACCGCTACGTGGTCTTCACCGGCGGCGAGCCCCTGCTGCAACTGGACGCGCCGCTGCTCACGGCCATCCACGCCCGCGGCTTTACCGTGGCCATCGAAACCAACGGCACCATCAAGCCGCCCGACGGCATCGACTGGATCTGCGTCAGCCCCAAGGGCACCGCGCCCGTCGTGCTGGAGCGCGGCGACGAGCTCAAGCTCGTGTACCCGCAGGCCAATGCGCTGCCGGAAGCCTTCTCGCACCTGGATTTCGACCACTTTTTCCTGCAACCCATGGACGGCCCCGCGCGCGCGGCCAATACCGAGCAAGCCGTCCAGTACTGTATGCAGCACCCGCAATGGCGGCTCAGCCTGCAGACCCACAAATACATAGGCATTCCATGATTTACCCTCGCCCCCTGCGGAGCGCGCCATGATTTCCGTGACCCGCAGGCTGGAGTTCGACGCCGGCCACCGCATTCCCGACCATCGCAGCCAGTGCCGCAACCTGCACGGCCACCGCTACGTGCTGGAGATCACCCTGACCGGCGACATCGTGCAGGCGCCGGGCGAGTCCGACAATGGCATGTTGATGGACTTCTCCGAAATCAAGCAGATCGCCAAGACCCACGTCGTGGACGTCTGGGACCACGCCTTCCTGGTCTATGAGGGCGACGCCGCCGTGCGCGCCTTCCTGGACACGCTGCCCGGCCACAAGACCGTGGTGCTGGACCGCATCCCCACGGCCGAGAACCTGGCCGCCATCGTCTTCGGCATCCTGGCGCCGCACTATCACGGCCACTATGGCGCGGAACTGCGCCTGACCCGCGTGCGCCTGTACGAAACGCCCAATTGCTGGGCGGACTGCAACGGCTGACCGCCAGGGCGCGCCCGCCGCGCCCGCGCCAGTCCCGGGGCGCTGAAAACCGGACCATTCCCCTCCCGCCGCGCCGGCTTTCCATCCGTGGAAAGCCCGGTCCCTATTTTCCCGATTGAGAAAATCAATGGAGATATTCGCCATTTTCAATTATTAGTAAGCTAATAGATAGGATACAATCTATTCCATGAACACGCCTTCCGACTCCCAACTCATGGCCACCACCGCCAACCTGATGGTGTTGTCGCGCGCCTATCGCGGCGCCGCCGACAAGGCCCTGGCCGACTACGGCCTTTCCCAGGCCACGGCCTGGCCCGTCATCCTGGCTGGCCGCCTGGGAGACGGCGTCCGCCAGGGCGCCCTGGCCGAAGCGCTGGGGGTCGAAGGCCCCTCGCTCGTCAGGGTGCTGGACCAATTGGTCGCCGCCGGCCTGATGGAACGCCGCGAAGATCCTCACGACCGCCGCGCCAAGACCCTGCACCTGACCGCCGCCGGCCACGCGCTGCGCGCCCAGGTCGAGGACGTGCTGGTCGAATTGCGCCGCCGCCTCTTCCGGGGCGTCAGCGAAGCGGACCTGGAAGCCTGCCTGCGCGTCTTCGAAACCTTGAAGGTCTCGCTGGGCCGCAGCGGCGCCGGCGCGCAACAACAGGACGAGCAGCCGTGAAACTGCCGAACGTCCGCGAAACCATCTTCTCGCTGAAGAGCTACCTGAGCGCCATCATGGCGCTCTACCTGGCCTACAACATCGGGTTGCCGCGTCCGTTCTGGGCCATGACCACCGCCTATGTCGTGGCCCAGCCCTGGTCGGGCGCGGTGCGCTCCAAAGCGCTGTACCGCCTGACGGGCACCTTCTTCGGCTCGGCCGCCACCGTGTACATGGTGCCGCGCCTGTCGAATTCGCCAGTCGTGATGACCGCCGCCATGGTGCTGTGGGTGGGCGCCTGCCTGTACATGTCCGTGCTGGACCGCACGCCGCGCTCGTATCTGTTCATGCTGGCGGGCTACACCGCCGCGATGATCGGCTTTCCCAGCGTGACGGACCCTTCCCTGGTGTTCGACACCGCCCTCGCGCGCGTCGAGGAAATCAGCCTGGGCATCGTCTGCGCCACGCTGATCCACAGCATCGTGCTGCCCCGCGGCCTGGCCCCGGCCCTGACCCTGCAACTGGACAAGGCCGTGCGCGACGCCCGCAACTGGATGCACGACACGCTCAGCGGCCAGACTACCGAACAAAAAGACCGCGACCGCCGCGTGCTGGCTAATGACATCACGCAGCTGCGCCTGCTGTCCACGCACGTGCCCTTCGACACCAGCAACCTGCGCTGGACCTCGGGCGCGGTGCGCGCCATGCAGGACCAGATCGCGGCGCTTACGCCCGCCGTCTCCGCCGTGGAGGACCGCATGCGCGCCCTGCAGGCCGACGGCCAGCCTCTGCCGGAAGCGGTGTCGGCGCTGCTGCGCGACATTTCCGAATGGATCAACACGGGCGCCCTCGCCACGCACGAGGCCGCCGTGCACCTGCGCGCGGCGGTCACCCGGCTGACGCCCTCCATCGACAGCCGCTCCACCTGGCGCGACGCCCTGCTGGCCAGCCTGATGACGCGGCTGCGCGAACTCATCGACACCTACGACGAATGCCTGGCCCTGCGCCGCGAAATCCGCGCCGGGCTGCAGGGCGCGCCGCTGCGCGCGCCCCGCTCCAAGCGCACCCCCAAGACGCGGCTGCACCGCGACCGCGGCATGGCGCTGCTGTCGGCGCTGGCCGCCGGCGTGGCCATTTCCGCCTGCTGCGCCTTCTGGATCGGCACGGCCTGGAGCAATGGCGCCACCGCCGCGCTCATGGCCGCCATCTTCAGCTGCTTCTTCGCCTCGCAGGACAACCCCGTGCCCGGCATCATGCAGTTCCTGACCTACACGGTCTATTCGATCCCGCTGTCCGCGCTGTACCTGCTGGGCATCATGCCCGCCATCCACTCGTTCGAGATGCTGGCCCTGGCGATGCTGCCCACCGCCTTCGTGCTGGGCATCTTCATTGCGCGTCCGGCCAGCGCCGGCAAGGCCATGGCGATGCTGTTCGGCTTCCTCGGCACGATGGCGCTGCAAGACACCAACACCGCCGACATCGTGTCCTTCATCGATACGCAGGTCGCGCAGTGCATGGGCGTGGCCACCGCGGCCATCATCGCCGCCATCTTCCGCACCGTCAGCGCCGACTGGAGCGCCCGCCGCATCCAGGCCGCCAACTGGAAAGAGCTGGAAACGCTGGCGAGCTCGCCGCGCGCGCCGTCGCGCCACACCTACGCCGCCCGCATGCTGGACCGCATCGGCCTGCTGCAGCCGCGCCTGGCGCTGGCCAAGCGCCCTGACGACGTCGTGGCCGCGGACGCGCTGAAGGACCTGCGCGTGGGCCGCGACATCACTGAACTGCAACGGGCGCGCCGCCACCTGCCCATGGCCGAATCGACCATCAAACCGGTGCTCGACAGCCTGGCGGGCTTCTTCCATGCCCGCTCCGCATGGCAAACCGGAAAGAAGACGCCCGAGTTTCTCGCGCAGATCGACCGCGCGCTGTCCAGCGTGGCCGCCACGCCGCCAGGCGCCGCCGCGCGCGATCGCGCCGTGGTCGCCCTGGTGGGCATCCGCCGCGCCTTCTTCCCCGACGCGCCCGGCTACCAACCCGCCCATCCCACGCTGGAGGGCCAGACATCATGATCGGCGAATTCAATCTGTATGGCATTTACTTCCCCTGGCTGCTGGTGCTGGGCGTGGTCACCCTGGGCGTCGCCTGGGCGGTGCGCCGCGTGCTGGCCCGCGCCGGGCTGTACCGCCTGGTGTGGCACCCCGCGCTGTTCGATCTCGCGCTGTTCGTGGTGCTGCTGTATGGCGTCTCCCTCATTTCTCCGCATTTTCTCCAGAGATAGGTATGAAACTCCCCAACGCCCTGCGCCCTGCCGCCATCGGCAAATTTGCAGTGACAGCCGCCGTCGTCGCCGCGGCCGTCTACGCCGGCTGGCAGCTCTGGGTGCACTATGAAGTCGAACCCTGGACGCGCGACGGCCGCGTCAAGGCCTACGTGGTGCAGGTCGCGCCCGACGTCTCCGGCCTGGTGACCAGCGTGCCCGTGCACGACAACCAGGACGTGAAGGCCGGCGACGTGCTGTTCGAAATCGACCGCGCGCGCTTCCAGCTGGCCTTCGACCAGGCCCAGGCTTCGGTGCGGTCCGCGCAAGTGGCGCGCGACCAGGCTGTGCGCGACGCCAAGCGCAACCGCTCGCTGGGCCAATTGGTGGCCGCCGAAGCGCTGGAACAAAGCCAGACCAAGCTGCAGCAGACCGAAGCCGCGCTGGCGCAAGCGGAAGTACAGCTGAACACGGCGCGCCTGAACCTGGAGCGCAGCCGCGTGCTGGCCGCCAATGACGGCCGGGTCACCAACCTGGACCTGCGCGCGGGCTCGTACGCCACCGCCGGCCGCGGCGTGATGGCGCTGGTGGACTCCGGCTCCTTCTACGTGGAAGGCTACTTCGAGGAAACCAAGCTGCCCGGCATCCACGAAGGCGACCCCGTGACGGTGACGCTGATGGGCGACTCGCGCCGCATCAGCGGCCACGTGGAAAGCATCGCCATGGGCATCGCCGACCGCGACCGCAGCACTGGCGCGAACCTGCTGCCGAACGTGAACCCGACCTTCAACTGGGTCCGCCTGGCGCAGCGCATTCCGGTGCGCGTGCAGATCGACGATGTGCCCCAGGGGGTGCGCCTGGTGGCCGGCCAGACCGCCACCGTGTCGGTGGATCCCAAGCCCGCCCAGGCGCCGGCCGACGCCCGCCTGCCGTCCTGAACCCCTTTTCCAGCCTCAATAACCCTTTTATCGACGATTAGCCGTAACTGCCATGAATACCAGAAACCTCCTGCCGCTGATGCTGGCCCTTGCGCTGGCCGGATGCACCACCGTGGGCCCTGACTACCAGGTGCCCGCGGACTCGGTGGCCGAGCGGCAGAACGCGCAGGCGCCGTTCGCGCAAGCGCAGGAAAAGGTGTTCCAGCAGGAAGCGGTGCCCGGCCGCTGGTGGCGCCTGTACAACGATCCCGTGCTGGACGGGCTGGTGGAAAAGGCCCTGTCGGCCAACACCGACCTGCGCGTGGCCAGCGCCAACCTCGAACGCGCGCAGGCCGCCCTGCGCGAAACCCAGGCGCAGCAGCAGCCCGGCATCGGCGTCAACGCCTCGCCCACCTTCGGCCACGTCTCCGGCCTGCAGGAGTTGCAGCCCGGCATCGATCCGCCCAACCGCTGGTCCTATTCCGCGGGCGCCAGCGTGTCCTATCAGCTTGACCTGTTCGGCCAGATCCGCCGCGCCGTGGAAGCCTCCACCGGCGACGCGCAAGCCGCGCAGGCTGCCTACGACGCCACCCGCGTCACCGTGGCCGCCGAGACGGCCCGCGCCTACGCCAACATCTGTGCCGCCGGCATGCAGCTGGCCTCCGCCCAGCATTCGGTGCAAGTGCAGAAGGAATCCCTGGACGCGGTGGAACGGCTGCAGCGCGCCGGCCGCGGCACCGCGCTGGACGTGACGCGCGCCCGCAGCCAGCTGGAACAATTGCAGGCCAACCTGCCGCCCTTCCAGGCCCAGCAGCGCACCGCGCTGTATCGCCTGGCGGCGCTGACCGGCCAGACGCCCGCCGAAATCACGCCCGCGCTGCTGCAATGCGCCGCGCCTCCCCGCCTGGCCGAAACGATTCCGGTCGGAGACGGCGCCGAGCTGCTGCGCCGCCGCCCCGACATCCGCCAGGCCGAACGCACCCTGGCCGCCGCCACCGCGCGCATCGGCGTCGCCACCGCGGATCTCTATCCGAAGATCACGCTGGGCCTGTCCGCCGCCTCGGGCGGCCCCGCCGCCATGTTCGGCGACCGCGGCACCTTCAGCTGGAGCGTCGGCCCCCTGATCTCCTGGACGGTTCCCAATACCGGCGCCGCGCAGGCCCGCATCGCGCAGGCGCAGGCCAATACCAAGGCCGCGGCGGCGCGTTTCGACGCGACCGTGCTGAACGCCTTGCGCGAAACTGAAAGCGCGCTGGTGGTCTACGCCCGCCAGCTTGACCGCGAAGCCGCCTTGCGCGCCGCGCGCGACCAGAGCGCCCAGGCCGCCTCCCAGGCCAGCCAGCTGTTCAAGTACGGCAAGACCGACTACCTGACGGTGCTGGACGCCGAGCGCACGCTGGCCACCAACGAAAGCGCGCTGGCGGCCTCGCAGGCCGAACTCAGCAGCGACCAGATCGCGCTGTTCCTGGCGCTGGGCGGAGGCTGGGAAAAATAATCAATGGACCGAGCTGCCGTCGGGCGGCGTCTGATTGAGGCCCAGCGCGGCTTCCCAGCTGCGCAGCGGCACGCAGGTCTGCAGGCGCAGGATGGCGCGCTCGATCAGCGCGGGATGCAGCGCATGGCCCACCTGGCTGGCGATGTCGATGGTGGAATCGCCATGCAGTTCGGTCAGGCGCGCCTGCGCGGCCTGGATGTGCTCCACGCTCATGATCGGGTCGGCAGCGCCGTGCAGGAGGTGCAGCGTGGTGTACTGCGGCGCGGCCTTGGGCATCTGCGCATAGCGCCCCGAGAACGCGATGACGCGGCCGGCCATGCCGTCGTGCGCCTGGACCAGTTCCAGCGCCATGATGGCGCCTTGGGAGAACCCCGCCAGCGCCGTGTCGGATTGCAGCAGGCCGAACCGGGCCTGCGCCTGGCGCACATAGGCCTCCAGGGGAGGCAGGGCCTGCGCCACGCGCTCGGGGCGGTTTTCCTCGGTCACGCCGCGCACCGAGAACCATTGCCGGCCCGCGCCGCCGCCGTCGTAGGGCTCGAAGCCTTCGGGGATCAGCACCGCCGCCGTCGGAAACGCCGCGCGCACGGCCAGGGCCAGCGGCTCCATGTCGCCGGGGGTGCCGCCCACGCCGTGCAGCAGGATGAACAGCTGGCGCACGTCGACGCCGGCATCGGGAAGGAATTCGATAGAAGTGGAAGACGCCATGAAACTGCTCCGTGCTGGCTGGGACCGCCAAACGGCCCCGGAATAGCCGCATTGTAAAATGCGCCCCTTGAAGCAACCTTTGCCGCACCGCCACGGACCGGCTGGCTTGCGCGGCATTGCCTGGCGGGCAGGCCCGCATGCCCGTGCCTGATGGTCCGCCACCGCGGCAACCTCCTACCCCAGCAATGCAAACTCCGACGACAGAATCCGGCGCCACGCCTGCCGGCCAGAACCAGCTGCATCGCGTGCTCAAGGCACGCCACCTCACGATGATAGCGTTGGGCGGAGCCATCGGCACCGGCCTGTTCGTCGCCTCCGGCGCCGCCATCGCCCAGGCCGGGCCGGGCGGCGCCCTGCTGGTCTACCTGGCGATCGGGCTGATGGTCTATTTCATCATGACCAGCCTGGGCGAACTGGCGACCTTCATGCCCGTATCGGGATCCTTCTGCACCTACGCATCGCGCTATGTGGACCAGGGCTTCGGCTTCGCGCTGGGCTGGAATTTCTGGATCAGCTGGGCCACGGTCGTGGCGGTGGACGTGGTGGCCGCGCAACTGGTCATGGCCTATTGGTTCCCCGATACGCCCGGCTGGATATGGAGCGTGGCCTTCCTGGCCCTGACCTTCGGCCTGAACGCGTTTTCGGCGCGCAGCTTCGGCGAGGCCGAGTACTGGTTCGCCATCATCAAGGTCGCCGCCGTGCTGTGCTTCATCGGCGTCGGGCTGGCGATGCTGGCGGGCATCATCCATGGCGGGGTGCCCGTGGGCCTGGAAAACTGGAAGGTGGGCGACGCGCCCTTCGTGGGCAACGCGGCCACCTGGGTCGGCGTGGCCATGGTGGTGGCCTATTCCTTCCAGGGCACCGAACTGGTGGCCGTGGCGGCCGGCGAATCCGAGAATCCGCGGCGCAACGTGCCGCGCGCGATCAACCACGTGTTCTGGCGCATCCTGCTGTTCTATGTGCTGGCCATCCTGATCATCGGCCTGCTGCTGCCCTATACCGACCCGCAGCTGCTGCGCAACGAAGTCGAGGACATCGCCGTCAGCCCCTTCACCCTGGTGTTCCAACATGCGGGGCTGCTGTCGGCGGCCACGGTGATGAACGCGGTCATCCTGACCTCGGTGCTGTCCGCCGGCAACTCGGGCATGTACGCCGCGACGCGGATGCTGTTCAACATGGCGGTCGAGGGCCAGGCTCCCGCCCTCTTCAAGCGCCTGACCCGCAACGGCGTGCCGCTCTTCGCGCTGCTGGCGACGGCGCTGCTGGCCTGCCTGTGCCTCTTCAGCCTGGTGTACAGTCCGAAGGCGGTCTACATCTGGCTGCTGAACTTCGCAGGCATGACCGAGTTCATCGTATGGTTGAGCATCGCGGTCAGCCACTACCGCTTCCGGCAGGGCTATGTGAAGCACGGCTACGACACCGCCGACCTGCCCTACAAGGCTGGCCTGTTCCCTTTCGGCCCGCTGCTCGCCTTCGTCCTGTGCCTGCTGGTCACTCTGGGCCAGAATTACCAGGCATTCCTGGAAGAGCGCATCGACTGGATCGGCGTCGTCTCCACCTACCTGGCAATTCCGCTGTTCCTCGCCCTGTGGCTCGGCCACCGGCTGGTGCGCAAATCGCACTGGATCCGCTACGAAGACATGCGCTTCTACGGCCTGGACCTGGGGCGCGAGGCCGGCGCGCAAGCGGCCTCGTCCGCTTCTCCGTCCGCGCTTGCACGGTAGCGGCCTGCGAGGCGCCGATAAAAAAAGCTGATAGCGCCTATTCAAAATCACAGTTGGCGGCGCCCGCCCGGGCGCACCCATAATCGCATCTGGCAGACACGCACGCAGGAGTGCTCCAGATGAAATACGCGGGACAAAGCGGCTACGAGGCGCGCCAGCTCATACGCGCCGGCCGGCACGTGGGACAGACATCCGGCATGGCGCCGGGCTTCGTGCAGGCGAACCTGGCGGTGCTCCCCGCCGCACAGGCCAACGACTTCCTGCGGTTCTGCGTCCGCAATCCGAAACCATGCCCCCTACTCGGCCATTCCGAACCCGGGGACTGGCGCCTGCCCGCGCTGGGCCGCGACATCGACATCCGCACCGACCTTCCCAGCTACCGCGTCTGGCGCGATGGCCGGATCGCGGCCGAGACCGGCGACATCACGCCGTATTGGCGCGACGACCTGGTGGCGTTCCTGCTGGGCTGCTCCTTCTCGTTCGAGGCCCCGCTGCTGGACGCCGGCCTCACCTTGCACCATCACGAGCTGGGCACGGACGTTCCGGTCTACCGCAGCTCGATCCCAACTGTGCCGGCAGGCCCGTTCCACGGTCCCATGGTGGTGTCCATGCGCTCTTTCAAGCCCGCGGACGCCATACGGGCCGTGCAGATCACTTCGCGCATGCCCGGGGTGCATGGCGCACCCGTGCACATAGGCTTGCCCGAGAGCATCGGCATCCATGACCTGGACCTGCCCGACTACGGCTCGCCCGTGCCCGTGCCCGCCGGCGAACTGCCCGTTTTCTGGGCTTGCGGCATCACGCCGCAAGCGGTGGTGGAAGCCGCCAAGCTCGAATTCTGCATCACGCATACGCCGGCGCACATGCTGGTCACGGACCTGCGCATCGCCGATCTGTCGGTGCTCTAGGACGGGAACCGCTCCCCTGAGCGAAGCATCGCGGGGATTTCCCGTGCCGCTGATGTACGGTAAGGTCATTGCCCGCCGCCCATCATCAGCCACGAGATCCCCATGCGCGATTTACGCAACTTCGAGACGTTCTACTGGGTCGCCCGCTCGGGCGGTTTCCGCGCGGCCGCCATCAAGCTGCACACGACGCAGCCCGCGGTCTCGGCGCGCATCGCGCAGCTGGAACAGGAGCTGGGCGTCAACCTGTTCGATCCGAACAACCGGCGCGCTTCGCTGACCGCGCGCGGATCCATGCTGCTGACGTACGTCGAACGCATCCTCCGCCTGAAAGACGAAATGATCAGTGCGGTCGCGGATCCCACCGCCATGCGCGGCAAGTTCACCATCGGCGTCTCGGAAACCCTGGTGTACACCTGGCTGTCCGACCTGATCGAAAGCATCAGCACCGATTTCCCCAATATCACTATCGATCTGTCCGTGGACACCACGCCGGAGATCACGCGCAGACTGCTTGCCCTGGACGTCGACCTGGCCTTGATGGCCGAGCCCCTGGAGCACGCCAACGCCTGTTCGGAAAAGCTCTGTTCGTATCCGTTCCGCTTCATCGCCGCGCCGCGCTTCGCGCGGGCCTGCGACACGCCCGAGGACGAGGTCGCGCTGTTCTCGCAGCAGCCGGTCATCACCTACCCCGCTTCCACCGTCACCTCGGCCGCGCTTGAAGTCAATGTGTGCAAGACGCTGGAACTGGCCGACATCAGGCTATGGGGCATGGCATCCATCCACACGATCGTGGACATGGTCAAGGCTGGCCACGGCGTCGGCGCGCTCTCGCCCGTGAACGTGAAAAAAGAACTCGACGCGGGTAGCCTGGTGATTCTGGATTCGCGCGTCAAGCTGCCCGATTTCGCATTCCACGCCGTTTATCTCACCGGCGCCAACGCGCATTTGAAACAGTCTATCTGCACACGCGCGCACCTCGCCGCCAACGCCTACGGGCAAGGCCCGGAGTAATCGCCATTTCTGATCTTGGCGATAAAAAAACACAGTCACCCCGGTGAATCATGGCGCGGCATAATGGCTGCGCAGCCCACCAAGGACGGGAGCACAGCCTACCCGCCGGCCATGCATCAACAAGGGGAATGACCATGTTTCACTTCATCGTGAAGGCTTGCATATGAGCGATCGCATCCTGACCGCGCCGCTCGTCGACGCAGCCGCTCCATCATCGGGCGCCGCCGTCTACGGCAAGATTGCCCGGCGCATCCTTCCATTTCTCATCGTCTGCTATCTGCTTGCCTATCTGGACCGTGTGAACATCGGCTTCGCCAAGCTGCGCATGCTGCAGGATCTCTCGTTCACGGAGGCGGCCTACGGCCTGGGCGCCGGCCTGTTCTTCATCGGCTACCTGCTCTTCGAAGCTCCCAGCAATGTGCTGATGATGAAGATCGGCGCGAAGAAAACCATCATGCGCATCATGGTGCTGTGGGGCGTGATCTCCATGGGCTTCGCCTTCGTGCAAACGCCGATGCAGTTCTACATCCTGCGGTTCCTGCTGGGAGTGGCCGAGGCCGGCTTCTATCCCGGCATCATCCTGTACCTCACGTTCTGGTTTCCGTCCCGCCACCGCGGCAAGATGCTCGCCCTGTTCGTGACCGCCATTCCCCTGTCGGGCGTCGTCGGCGGCCCCCTGTCGGGCTGGATTCTGCAAAGCATGGACCAGGCCCACGGCTTTGCAGGATGGCAATGGCTGTTCCTCATCGAAGGCCTGCCCTCGGTTTTGCTGGGGCTGGCCGTGCCGTGGTTCCTGACCGACAGCCCCCAGCACGCCAAGTGGCTTTCGGACGATGAAAAGCGCAGCGTGCAGGCCGATCTGGACGCCGATGCCCGGCGCAAGACGCAAGAAGGCGGCGATCATTCATCCATCCTCGCCATGCTGGCCGATCGCCGCGTGTGGACCATGGTGGCGCTGTGCATCTGCCAGGCCATCGGCATCTACGGCGTATCGTTCTGGCTGCCGTCCCTGGTCAGCGGCCTGGGCTACCAGGATGTGCTGCAGGTCGGGCTGATTTCCGCCGCGCCGTTCGGCGCCGCCGCCATCGCCTTGAACCTGGTGGGCCGCAGCTCCGACCGCCGCCTGGAACGCCGCTGGCACCTGATCGGGGCATTCCTGGTGGGCGCCGCGGGCCTGGTCGCCAGCGTCTGGCTGCACGGCACGCCGATCGCCTCCCTGGTCGCGCTCACCGTGGCGACGGCGGGCGTCTATTCCGCCACCACCATGATGTGGATGCTGCCCAGCCTCTTCCTGAACGGCGTCGGCATGGCGGCCGCCATCGGCGTGATCAATTCCATAGGTGGCCTGGGCGGCTTTGTCAGCCCCTACGTGATCGGCCTGATCAAGGATTCCACGCAAAGCACCAGCGGCGGCATTTACTTCATCGCCGTCGTGGCGGTGATCGGCGCGGTGTTGACCTACCGCTTGCCCAAGAGCCTGGTGAACCGCTGAACGGCCTGGGGGACGGGCGCGGAATCCGTCCCTCATTCAGAGGAATTCCGCAGGTTCCGCACCTGCGGGACACGAAGGGACGGCGCCCCCTGGCGCTACCGGTTTTTTTGGCGAATACTGTATATTCATACAGTTATAATTCGGCTTCGGCCTTTCTTATTCGCCTTTTCGGAAACCGGCTAGCCCGCCCGCCATGCAGTCCCCTGAACGCATCCATCCCGCGCTATGGCGCGCCACCCAATTGGCCCAGGGCGCCGCCCGCAGCCTGCCCACCGGCCATGCCGCCCTGTCGGCCGAGCTGCCCGATGGCGGCTGGCCGCTGGGCTCGCTGATCGAGCTGCTGGCGCCGCATCCCGGCATCGGGGAAATCCGTTTGCTGCGCCCGGCGCTGGCCCAGCTGGAAACCCGCCGCGCCATCGCGCTGGTGCAGCCGCCGCACGCGCCCCATATCGCCAGCTGGATGAGCTGGCGGCTGGATCCTCGCCAACTGCTCTGGGTCGCCCCCGAAAAACCCGCCGACACGCTGTGGGCCGCCGAACAGATCCTGAAGAACGGCAGCTGCGGGGCGCTCATCTGCTGGCTGCCCCGCGTGCGCCCCGAATCCCTGCGCCGCCTGCACCTGGCCGCCCAGGCCAGCGACCTGCTGTTCATCGCCGTGCGTCCTTCCGGGGCCGCGCAGAACGCCACCCCCGCCCCGTTGCGGCTGGCGCTGGCGCCCGCTCCGGGGGGCTTGTCCATCCATATCCTCAAGCGCCGGGGGCCCGTCTGCGACACGCCGCTGTATGTGGGCCTGGAGCCCGGCGCCCTTGAAACACCCGCCCGCCATGCGCCTCTGGATCGCCGCCTGCCTGCGCTGCCTGCCGCTGGACGCCATACGCCCGCACTGGCCGCATGAGGAGCAGGCGTTCGCCGTTCTGGACCAGGAACGCGTCGCCGCCCTCACTCCCGCCGCCCGCCGGGCCGGCGTCAGGCCCGGCATGCGCCGCGCCGGCGCGGCCGCCATCGCGCCCGAGGTCGAATTGCTGGCCCGCGACGCCCAGGCCGAGGCCGACACCCTGCAGGGCGCGGCCCTGGCCCTGCTGCAATACACGCCCGAAGTCGCCCTGGCCGGCGACGACACCGTGCTGCTGAACGTCGGCGCCAGCCTGATGTTCTTCCGCGGCCCGCGGGCCCTGGGCCGCCGGGTGGCCGCCACGCTGCGCGCGCTGGACCTGCGCGTCACGCTGGGCATGGCCCCCACCGCCATGGGCGCCTGGCTGCTCGCTCACTGCCCAGGCCGGCGCGTCCCCCGGCGCACCCTGGCGCTGCCCACGCTGACCCGGCGGCTGGACGCCCTGCCTCTGGCGCTGCTGCCCCAGGCACAGGCGCGCCTGGACTGGCTGACCGACATCGGCTGCCATACCCTGGCGGACCTGCGCGCCCTGCCTCGCGCCGGCCTGCAACGGCGCAGCGCGCCCGAACTGCTGCAGGCCCTGGACGCCGCCTACGGCCTCGCGCCCGAACTCCACCGCTGGATCGAACCGCCGCCCCAGTTCGCGCGGCGCATCGAACTCATGGACTACATGGAGCACACCGACGCGGTGCTGGCGGTGGCGCGCCGGCTGGCCGAACAGCTCAGCGGCTGGCTCGCCGCCCGGCAACTGGCGGTGCGGCGCGTGGTGCTCAGCATGGAGCACGAACGCGGCCGCCACGCCCGGCCGCCCGCCGAGCTTGAACTGGCGCTGGCGCAGCCGGTCTGGCAGGCGCAGCAGATCCTGAACCTGCTGCGGGAAAAACTGGCCCGCTATACGCTGGAAGCGCCCGTGATCGCCGTCGCGCTGCTGGCGCCGGACACGGTGGAGCAGCCCGCGGCCAGCACCACCCTGTTCCCTGAACCCGGCGGCACCGCCGACGACCACGCCAGGCTGCTGGACCTGCTGGTGGCGCGGCTGGGCCGCGGCCAGGTGCGCCATGCCTGTCCAGTTCCCGACCACCGCCCCGAGGCCGCCAACGCCTGGGGCGACACGCAGGCTTCCGCACCCCGTCCCGTCCCCTTGCCCGCCATGCTGGACCGGCCCTTCTGGCTGCTGGATCCGCCGCTGCCCCTGAAGCTGTCCGGCCATCGCCCGCAATACGGCGGCCAGGCGCTGCGGCTGATGCGCGGCCCCGAACGCATCGAAAGCGGCTGGTGGGATCCAGCCCTGACCGTGCGCGACTACTTCGTCGCCGAAGACGCTGCCGCCGCGCGCTACTGGATCTACCGCGAGCGCGACGCGGAACACGCCCGCTGGTTCCTGCACGGACTCTACGCCTAGGACCCGCTCACGCCATATGGACGACGATCTCTCCGGCGCCTCCGCCCTGGCACTGCCCGGCTACGCCGAGCTGCAATGCCAGTCCAACTTCTCTTTCCTGCAAGGGGCTTCGCACCCCGAGGAACTGGTCGCGCACGCCGCCGCGCTGGGCTACGCGGCGCTGGCCATCACCGATGAATGCTCGCTGGCGGGCGTGGTCCGCGCCCACGTCGAAGCCAAGGCCCTGAAGCTGCCGCTTCTCATCGGCGCCACCTTCCAGCTGCGCGCCGCGCCCGACGCCGCGCCGCTGGGCCTGACCCTGCTGGCGCAGACCCGCGAAGGCTACGGCAACCTGTCGGAACTGATCACGCTGGCGCGCACCCGCGCGCCCAAGGGCGAGTACCGGCTGGCCCCCGAAGACCTCACCCATCCGCCCGCGGGCTACGCCCACCTGCGCCACCTGCCCGAATGCCTGGCCATCCTGAGCCCCGCCTACGGCACCGACGCCGACCGCATGGCGGAGCAGGCGCGCTGGCTGGCGCGCGCCTTTCCCCGCCGCGCCTGGGTGGGGCTGACCCTGCTGCACCGGTCCCGCGACGACCTGCACCGCGCCGCGGTCCTCCATGCCGCCCAAGCCGCCAGGCTGCCCGTCGTGGCGCTGGGCCAGGTGCAGATGCACCTGCGCTCGCGCAAGCCGCTGCACGACACGCTGACCGGCATCCGCACCCGCCAGCCCGTGTCCCAATGCGGCTACGAGCTGGCCGGCAACGCCGAACAGCACCTGCGCACGCGCATGCGGCTGGCCAGCCTCTACCCGCCGGATGCTCTGGCCCAGACGCTGGTGGTGGCCCGCCGCTGCGCGTTCTCGCTGGAGGAATTGCGCTACGAATACCCGGACGAGATCGTTCCGCGCGGCCACACGCCCGCCACCTATCTGCCCCAGAAAACGCAGGCCGGGGCCGACCGCCGCTTCCCCGCCGGCGTTCCGCCCGAGGTGGCCGCCCAGATCGAAAAGGAACTGGCCCTGATCGCCGAGCTGCGCTACGAGGCCTATTTCCTGACCGTCTACGACATCGTCCAGCACGCCCGCAGCGTCGGCATCCTGTGCCAGGGCCGCGGGTCCGCCGCCAACTCCGCGGTCTGCTACTGCCTGGGCATCACCGAAGTGGATCCGGCGCGCGGCAACAGCCTGTTCGAGCGCTTCATCAGCAAAGAGCGCAACGAGCCGCCCGACATCGACGTGGACTTCGAGCACCAGCGCCGCGAAGAGGTCATCCAGTACATCTACGATAAATACGGCCGGGATCGCGCCGCGCTGACAGCCGTGGTCATTTCCTACCGGCCGCGCAGCGTGCTGCGCGATACCGGCCGCGCCCTGGGCGTGGACCCGGGCGTCATCGACGCCGTGGCCCGCGCCCACCAATGGTGGGATGGCAAAAAGGAAATGCTGCGCACGCTGGGCGCCTGCGGGCTGGATCCCGAATCCCAGGTGGCGCGCCAATGGGCTGCCCTGGCCCAGACCCTGATGGGCTTTCCGCGTCACCTGTCGCAGCATCCGGGCGGCTTCGTGATTTCGCGCGGCAAGCTCTCGCGCCTGGTGCCCATCGAGAACGCCGCCATGGAAGACCGCAGCGTCGTGCAATGGGACAAGGACGACCTGGATTCGCTGGGGCTGCTGAAAGTGGACGTGCTGGCGCTGGGCATGCTGTCGGCGCTGCGCCGCACCCTGGAACTGGCCGGCCAGCGCCGCGGCCAGCCCTTGCGCCTGCAGGACATCCCCAAGGAAGACGATCCCACCTACGACATGATCTGCGACGCCGACACCATAGGCGTGTTCCAGATCGAATCGCGCGCGCAGATGACCATGCTGCCGCGCCTGCGGCCCCGTGAATACTACGACCTGGTGGTGCAGGTGGCCATCGTGCGGCCCGGCCCCATCCAGGGCGGCATGGTCCACCCCTACCTGCGCCGCCGCCAGGGCAAGGAAGACGAAACCTATCCCAGCCCGCAAGTGAAAGGCGTGCTCAGCCGCACCATGGGCGTGCCCATCTTCCAGGAACAGGTCATGCAGATCGCCGTGGTGGCCGCGGGCTTCACGCCCGGCGAATCCGACCAGTTGCGCCGCTCCATGGCGGCCTGGAAGCGCAAGGGCGGCGTGGACAAATACCGCGAGAAGCTGGTGGGCGGCCTGCTGAAGAACGGCTATGCGCTGGAATTCGCCGAAGCGCTGTTCCGGCAGATCGAGGGCTTCGGCGAATACGGTTTCCCCGAAAGCCACGCCGCCAGCTTCGCCCTGCTGGCATATTCCAGTTCATGGCTCAAGCGGCACGAGCCCGAAGCCTTCCTGGCCGCCCTGCTCAACTCCCAGCCCATGGGCTTCTACGCTCCCGCCCAACTCGTGCAGGACGCCCGCCGCCACGGCGTCTGCGTGCTGCCTCCCGACGTCACGGTCAGCGGCTGGGATTCGGCGCTGGAAACGCTGCCAGCCGGGCACCCTGGCGCTCGGCGCGCCGCGCATCCGCACGCGCCTGCGGCGGACGCCCCCCGGCCCGCCGTCAGGCTGGGGCTGGGCCTGATCCAGGGCATGCGCGAGGACACGGCGCGGCGCATCGAGGCCGCGCGCGCCGCGTCACCCTTTGCCGACACCGGCGACCTGGCCCGGCGCGCCGCGCTCACGCGCCACGACCTGAACGCCCTGGCCGCCGGCGACGCCCTGCGCACCCTGGCGGGCCACCGCCGCCAAGCCAGCTGGGAGGCCGCCGCCAGCGTGCAGAGCCGCGACCTGCTGCGCGACGCCGCCATCGTCGAAACCGCCACGCCCCGGCTCTCCGCTCCCTCGGAAAGCCAGGCCGTCGCGGCCGACTACCGCAGCGTGGGGCTGACCTTGCGCAGCCATCCCGTGGCGCTGCTGCGCCCGCAACTGGCGGCCCGCAACTTCCAGCCCGCATCGGTCCTCAACGGCTACCCCGACAAGCGCGTGGCGCGCGCCTGCGGCATCGTCACCGTGCGCCAGCGCCCGCAAACCTCAAAAGGGGTGATCTTCGTGACGTTGGAAGACGAGACCGGCCCCGTCAACGTGGTCGTGCGTCCGGAGCTGATAGAGCGTCAGCGGCGCGAACTGCTGGGAGCCGCGTTGCTCGGCGTCTACGGCTCCTGGCAAAGCGTGGACGGCGTGCGCCACCTGATCGCGCAGCGGCTGGTGGACCTGTCCGGCCTGCTGGGAGGCCTGGCCACGCACAGCCGCAACTTCCATTGACGCGGCCGCCCGCCGCTCAACGGCCGAACAGCGTCGCCAGGTCCAGCGCCTGCGCCATGGCCTGGTAGCCTGCGTCGCTGGGGTGCAGATGGTCGCCCGAATCGTAGGCCGGCAGCAGGCGCGCGGGATGGGCGGGATCGCGCAGCACCGCGTCGAAATCCACCACCGCATCGAACGCGCCGCTCTCGCGGATCCAGCGGTTCACCTCAAGCCGCACCGCGTCCTTCGCCGGGCTGTAGTGGCCCGACAGCGGCGTGCCGTGCAGCGAGCCTTCAAACGGCGCGATGGTGCCTCCCACGATGCGCACGCCGCGCGCGCGCGCGGCCTCCGTCAGTTGGCGGTAGCCCTCGGCCAGCCGGGCCGCCGTCATGGGAGCGTCGTCTGGCGCGAAGGCGCTGTCCGGCCAGCCGATGTCGTTGATGCCCATCATCATCACCACCGTGCGCACGCCGGGCTGCGACAACACGTCCGCGTCGAAGCGCGCCATCGCGTTCACGCCCATCTTGTCGCCCCAGACGCGCGCGCCCGAAATCCCGGCGTTCACCACGCCCACGCCTTGCGGCGCCAGGCGGCGGGCCAGGAAGTCCGGCCAGCGGCGGTTCGCCCCGGGCGTGGATCCGTTGCCGTCGGTCAGCGAATCGCCGAAGGCCGCCACCACCGGCGCGGGCGCGGGGCGCTCCACCCACACGCCCACCAGGAAGGCCCGGCCTTCCAGCGCCTCTGCGCCGGGCAGGTCCGCCGCCGCGACCGCGTCGCCGGAAACCAGCGCCCCGCTCTGCTGTGCGCCCCAGTGGAAGGTCGTGACGGGCGTGGCGCCGGGGAAATACGTGCTGACGGCCAGCTCGCCCAGGGCGGGCACGGCCAGCTCCACCGGGTCGCTGACCGCCTGCGCCCCGGGCGCCACGGTCACGCCGGGGCGGCCGCCGAACGCCAGCGCCCGATCGGAGCGCTGGTCTATCGCCGCGCCGCCGGCGGACAGCGCCACATGGGCCGCGCCGATCACCAGCGGCCGCGTGCCGTAGCGGTTGGACAGCACCACCCTCAGGCGCCGGCCGCCCAGGCTGAGCATGAGCGTTTCGCGCAGGGTCTGGCCATGCAGTTCGGCGGGCATGCCCGTAGGCAGCACGAAGGAGTCTTCCCACAGAGGCTGCGGGCTGGCGAACCAGGAAGCGGCCCAGGCGGGTAGCGGGGAGCCAGCCTGGACGGCGGGCCGGGCCGCGGCGGCGGACAGGGACAATACGGCGGACGAAGCCAGGGCAAGCAAGGTGAAGCGGCGGTTCATGACGACTCCTGAAAGTAAGACAGTGACGTCACGATAGGTTCTTCACGATTCCACCGGTAGCACCGTAAACTGCATACAGCTTCTTCCAAAAAGGAATGACCATGGACACCCTGCGCGCTATGCGCTCCTTCGTCCGCGCTGTGGAACTGGGGACCCTGTCGGCCGCCGCGCGCGAACAGGGCCTGAGCCAGCCCGCCCTGAGCAAGATCGTCGCCGCGCTGGAAAAGGACCTGAACGTGCGGCTGCTGGAACGCAGCACCACGCGCGTCGTGCCCACGGAGCAAGGCAAGCGCTTCTACGAACGCGCCACCCGGGTGCTGGAGGAATACTCCGAAGCCGTGGCCGATGTCCGCGGCCAGACCGAAAAGCCGGCCGGGTTCCTGCGCATCAACGCCCCGGTGGCGCTGGGCCAGTTCCGGCTGAACGCCCTGGTCCGGCAGTTCCTGGACGAGCACCCCGATATCCAGGTCGAGCTGATCCTGAACGACCGCTACGTGGACCTGGTGGAAGAAGGCGTGGACGTGGCCTTGCGGCTGGGCGGCAACCTGCCGCCCAACGCCATCGCCCGCAGGGCGGCGCAGTCGCCCCGCTACCTGGTGGCCGCGCCCTCGTATCTGGCCGAGCGCGGCAAGCCGCGCGCGCCGCGAGACCTGGCCGCCCACGACTACGTGTGCTTCGCATGGCTGGCCGCCGGCGACACCCTGGAACTGCACCAGGGCGCCACCCGCGCCACGGTCCAGACGCAGGGGCGCTTCCGTGTGAACAATGCCCTGGCCATCCGGGAAAGCCTGGCCATGGGCGCGGGCATCGGGCTATGCCCCGCCTGGCTGGTGCAGGACCTGGTGGCCGGCGGGCAGTTGCTGCGCGTGCTGCCCAAATGGAACGCCACGCCGCAGGAAGCCTTCCTGGTCTACCCGTCGCGCCGCTACCAGCCGCTGCGGGCGCGCCTGCTGATCGACTTCCTGGCCGATCGGCTGGCGCGTCTGCCCGGCATGCAGGCGCCTCAGCCGCAGACCGCGCGCACCAGGTTGCGGTAGATGTCGCGGGCGCCCTCCAGTTGCTCCAGCGCGATGGATTCGTCGATCGTGTGGGCGTCCTCTTCGTTGCCCGGCCCCAATCCTATCGTCGGGATGCCGCGGCGCCCCGCGGACTCCGAGCCATTGGTGCAGAACGCCCAGCTGCCCACCCGCGGCTCCCTGCCGCTGGCGCCCACCGCCTCGCGCGCGGCCCGCAGCAGCTCCGCGTCCGCATCGCAGCGCCATCCCGGCAGCCAGCGCGGCGGCGTGGCGTGCTGGCCGGTGTAGGTTTCCACCCGGCCCTCGCTTACCGCCAGCGTGAAATCGGATAGCCCGTGGCTGGCCAGGTGCGCCCGTATCTGCGCCAGCACGTCCTCCAGGCTTTCGCCCGACACGGTGCGCCGGTCGAACCGTATCGTCGCCGTGAGCGGAATCATGGAGATCGACGGATAGGGATGCGACACGATGTCGGTCGGCACCAGCAGCGCCTGCCCCAGCGCCTCGTCGCTTGGCAGCGGCAAGCTTTCCAGCGCGGTCAGCGCCCGCGCCGCCGCGTGCAGCGGATTGACGCCGATGTGCGGCGTGGCGGCGTGCGCCGGCTTGCCGTGGAAGGTCAGCAGCAGCTCCACCCGCCCCTTCTGCCCGGCCTTGATCTGGAGTTTCGAGGGCTCGCAGATCACCACCGCCCGCGGCGAGCAGGCGTCGAGCACCGAGGCCAGCGCATGGCCCTCGATGACTTCCTCCAGCACGCTGGCCGACACGGCCACGCGGCGCTTCAAGCCTGCCTGCGCGGCCTCCGCGACGCCGCAGATCGCCGCCGCGATGCCGCCCTTCATGTCGGTGCTGCCGCGCCCGTACAGCCGGCCGCCGCGGATCTCGCCGCCGAACGGGTCGAAACGCCAGTCCCCCGTCACGGGAACCACGTCCATGTGCCCGTCAAAGAGCAAGGCCACGTCCGCGTCCCCCGGCCCGATCAGGCCCAGCACCGAGCCATTGGCGTCGGTCGTGACCGAGTCGAAGCCGGCTGCGCGCATGGTCTCGGCCATCAGGGCTGCCATGCCGCCTTCCCGGCCTGAAAGGCTGGGGATGCGCACCATCGCCTGTGTCAGCGCCACTACGTCCAAACTCATCATCATTCCTCGCAAAGGCGGCGGGCGCTGGGCGCCCGCCGATAGGGAAAGGCCGCGCCTACCGGTTCACCAGGTCCTTGGGCACGCGATACACCAGCACCGCCCCGATCAGCGTGAAACTGGCCAGGAAGTACATGCCCCAGTCTGTGGAGCCGGTCAGGTCCTTGATCCAGCCGATGGCATAAGGGCTGACGAAGGCCGCCAGGCCGGCGAACGAATTGATGCCGGCGATGCCCGCCGCTGCGCTCCTGCCTTCCAGGAAGGCCGTCGGCAGGCTCCAGAACAGGGGCGAGCACACCATGCAGCCGGCCGCCGCCACCGACAGCATGGCCACCGCCAGCGTCGGGTTGTGGCTGAACAGCGTGCTCAGCGTCAGGCCCGCCCCGCCCACCAGGAACGGCACGATCATGTGCCAGCGGCGTTCGCGGGTCGCGTCCGAATGGCGGCACACCAAGACCATGGAAATCACCGCGCACACATTGGGCACCGCTGTCAGCAGGCCGATGTCCAGCAGCGACACCACGCCGGTGGAACGGATCACCGAGGGGACCCAGAACGCCAGGCCCGACAGGCTGGACACCGTGCAATAGCAGATCAGCGCCATGTGCACGACCCGCCGGTCCTTCAGCAGCCGCAGCATCGACACGTGCTCGGTCTTGGCGGTCTTTTCGCTCAGCAGGTTGTGGCTCAGCCGCGCCTTTTCCGTGGGCGACAGCCAGCGCGCGTCGTCGATGCGGTCGTCCAGATACCAGAACACCGCCAGGCCCAGCAGCACCGAAGGAATCGCCTCGATGATGAACATCCACTGCCAGCCGGCCATGCCGTGCGTGTCATGGAAAGCCTCCATGACCCAGCCCGACAGCGGCCCGCCCAGGATGCCGGCGAACGGCACCGCCGTCATGAACACGGCCACGATCTGGCCCCGCCGGTTCGACGGGAACCAATAGGTCAGGTACAGGATGATGCCCGGATAGAAGCCCGCCTCGGCCGCCCCCAACAGGAAACGCAGGATGTAGAACTGCGTCGGCGTCTGCGTCAGCGCCATGGCGGCCGAGATGAGGCCCCACAGGATCATGATGCGCGCCAGCGTCTTCTTCGCGCCGATGCGGTGCATCAGCACGTTGCTCGGCACCTCGAACAGGAAGTAGCCGATGAAGAAAATGCCCGCGCCCAGCCCGTACACCGTTTCGCTGAACTTCAGGTCGTCCAGCATCTGCAGCTTGGCGAAGCCGACGTTCACGCGGTCCAGGAAGGCCGCGATGTAGCACACCATCAAAAACGGCAGCAACCGCCACGCCACCTTCCGGTACAGCGCATTGTCCCGCGCCGCCACGGGATCCTTGTCTACGGCAACCGGAGGCGCCGCGATGCTCTCGACTGACTGGTCCATATTTTCACCTTGGGGTCTGTATTTTCAGGCCGAACGCTCCCCTGCAGGCGCTCGGGGCGCCCGCATGCTGTTTTTATGGGAAGGAAACGTCCGGGCCGGTTATGCGGACGGTCTAACGACCGGCCGCGCTGGCCGCGCCGCAGGTCAGGCGGTTATCGCCGCCTCCGGCGCGGGTTCCACCGCACCTCTGCGTTCCGTGATCAAGCCGTAGGCTTCGGGACGCCGGTGCCGCTCGAAATTGAAAGTGGTGTTCTTGTACGACAGGCAGAGGTCCAGGTCGCAGCGCGCGATCGCCAGCTCGTCGCCCTTGGTCGAGCAGGCGGCCACGATCTCGCCCGACGGCGCGATGATGCAGCTGCCGCCGATCATTTCGCAGCCCTCTTCCTTGCCGGCCTTGGCCACGCCCACCACCCAGGTGCCGTTCTGATAGGCGCCGGCCTGCATGACCAGGTGGTTGTGGAACATGGACAGGTCGTCATGCTCCGGGGCGGGCGGATTGTGGACCGGCGTGTTGTAGCCCAGCAGGATCATCTCCGCCCCTTGCAGGCCCATGACGCGGTAGGTCTCCGACCAGCGGCGGTCATTGCACAGCGCCATGCCCATCACGCCACCAAAGCCGCGCCACACATCGAACGATGCGCCCGGCTCGAAATAGTGTTTTTCCAGGTGCTGGAAGGCGCGCCACGGTTCGTGCCCGGCATGGCCAGGCAGATGCACCTTGCGGTACTTGCCGATGATCTCGCCGTCCTGGCCCACCAGGATGGACGTATTGAAGCGGCGCTTCACCCCGCCCTCGACGGCCAGCTCCGCATAGCCCAGGTAAAAGCCTATGCCCAGCTTGCGCGCGGTGTCGAACAGCACACGGGTCTCCGGTCCCGGCATCTGGCTTTCGTAGAAGGCTTCGATCTCGGCCGGATCCTCCATGTACCAGCGAGGAAAGAAGGTCGTCAGCGCCAGTTCCGGGAATACGACCAGCTGGCAGCCCATGGTGTGCGCCTGGCGCAGGTGGGCGAGCAGCCGCTCGACGACGTCGCGGCGCGTGTCGCTGCGCTGGATCGGCCCGAGCTGCGCGGCCGCGACATTGATGATGCGTGACATGTTGAATCTCCTACGGTTTCATTGTTCTGCGAGTTCGAGCATCAGTTCCAGCAGCACGCCGGCGCCCGCCTCGATATCGTGGTCATGCGTGAATTCCGCGACGTTGTGCGACAGCCCGCCCACGCTGGGCACGAACACCATGCCCGTCGGGCACATGCGCGCCAGCATCTGGGCATCGTGGCCCGCGCCGCTGGGCAGGCGCCGCACGCGATGGCCGCGCTGCCGGGCGATCGCCTCGACGCGGCCGACGATGGCCTCGTCGAACGCAACCGGCTCGAAGTCGGCCAACACCCGGTGAGCCAGCTCCACGCCCTCCTGCGCCGCGGCCCGCGCCGCAAATTCCATGCAGCGCGCGATCGCCTCCTGCAAGGCCGCGCCGTCGGTGTTGCGCAGGTCCAGCGTGAACGTCGCGCGGTTGGGGATCACGTTGATCAGATTGGGAAACAGGTTGACCTGGCCCACCGTCGCCAACTGCCCGCCGCCCATTTCACGCGTCAGGTCGCGGGCGTAGCACGCGATGCGGGCGGCGACGATGCCCGCATCGTGGCGCAAGCCCATCGGCGTGGTGCCGGCATGGTTGGACACCCCCCGCACTGTGAACTCGATCCAATGGATGCCCTGCACGCCCGTCACCGCGCCGATGGTGTAATCCTCGTGCTCCAGCACCGGCCCCTGCTCCACGTGCAGTTCCACGAAGGCATGGACGCGGTTGTTGCCCGTGGGCGCCGTGCCGGCATAGCCGATGCGGGCCAGGTTTTCCGCCACCGAGGTGCCGTCTATGCCGACCGTGGCCAGCGCATCGGCCAGCGGCAGGCCGCCCTGGAACACCAGGCTGCCCATCATGTCGGGCGCGAAGCGCGCGCCTTCCTCGTTCGTGAAGAAAGCCACCGCCACCGGCCGCCGCGTCACGACGCCGGCATCGTTCAGCGCCGCGATCACCTCCAGCCCGGCCAGCACGCCCAGGTTGCCGTCGTAGCGGCCGCCCGTGCGCACCGTATCGATGTGCGAGCCCGTCATCACCGGCGGGCCGGCTTCCAGGCCGGCGCGCACGCCGACCACGTTGCCGATCCCGTCTATCGTCACGGCCAGGCCAAGTTCGCGCATCCAGCGCACGACCAGGTCGCGCCCGAGGCGGTCGGCATCGGTCAGCGCCAGCCGGCACACGCCCCCGCCCTCGATGGCGCCGACCTGCGCCAGATCGGCGATGCGCCCAAGCAGGCGGGCCCCATCGATGCGCACCGCCGCAAGACCTGTTTCCAGCGCGGCCCCAGTCATGCCGCGGCCTCGGCGGCGGCTTCGACTTCGGCGGCGCTTTTGCCGACGATGCGCTGATAGAGTTCGGGGTCGGTCGCGCCTTCGCTGCCGAACACCAGCACCCGGCTGCCTGCGTCCAGGCCCAGCGCGTCGCGCGCGGCCGGATCGGCCAGCGCCGCCAGGCAGCCAGTCAGCCCCGCCACCGCCGACTCGCCCGCCACGATGGGCGCGTCGCCATACTTGCCGCTGGCCAGCAGGCGCACGGTTTCCAGCGCGGCCTCGTCATCGACCGTGAGGAAGGCCTGCGCACCCGGGTGCAGCACCTCCCAGGCCAGCAAGGACACCTCGCCGCAGGCCAGCCCAGCCATTACCGTGTCCAGATCGCCATGCACCGCCACCGGCTTGCCGGCGCGGGCGCTCTCGTACAGGCAGGCCGCCTTGTCTGGCTCCACCACGACGAAGCGCGGGCGGCGCGCTCCCAGCTGCTCCCAGAAATGCGCGCATACCGCGGCGGCCAGCCCGCCCACGCCGCCCTGCAGGAACACGTGGGTCGGCAGCTCGCCCTCGCCGGCCTCGCGCCACTGCCGCAGCGCTTCGTCGGCCATCACCGCGTACCCCTGCATCACGTCCTTGGGCACTTCCATATAGCCGGGATAGGAGGTGTCCGACACCACGTAGCGCCCCAGCCGCGCCGCGTCCTCGGCCGCCTGCCGCACGGAATCATCGTAGTTGCCCGGCGTGCGCACGACCTGCGCGCCGTACTGCTCGATCGCGCGCTTGCGGCCCTCGCTGACGGTTGCATGGATATAGATCACGCACTGGCAGCCGAAGCGTTGCGCGCCCCACGCCACCGAGCGGCCATGGTTGCCGTCGGTCGCGCAGGTCACCGTCATGGTTTGCGTCAACTCGCGGTATTTGCCGGACAGCAGGTCGTCGACCGACAGATCGTCGCGGCCCAGCCGCGCCGACAACTCGCGCAGCAACTGGCGGCTGACCGCGTAGGCCCCGCCCAGCGCCTTGAAGCTGCCCAGGCCGAAGCGGCCTCCTTCGTCCTTGTAGCGGATGCCCGCCACGCCGGCCGCCCGCGCCAGCCCGGACAGGTCGCGCAGCGGCGTGGGCCGGTAGCCCGGCCAGCGGCGGATCTGGGCCTGCGCGCGCTCGTAGGCCGCGCCGCCCAGCACGTCGAGCTGCCGTTGCCCGTAAGGCGCCGCGGGCTCGAAGGCGGGATTCGGCGCGTATTGCAGCCGGACGTTCGGAATCGTGGGGTTCAAGTCAGTCTCCTCTTGAAATTCAGCGATGCAAGTCGCCGTAGTGTTCGTGCAGACGTTCGATGTTCTGCAGGCGTTCGCGCGCGGCCGGCCCGAGCTTGCGCGCCAGGGCCGAGCACAAATGGTTGATCAGGCTGGTGGCGGCGACGTAGGAATCGAACACCGCCGCCCCGCTGTTGACGCAGCGCAGGACCAGGTCGGAACGGGCCGGCAGTTCGGTCGCGGTGGGGTCGGTCAGCACCACCACCTTGGCGCCGACGCGATTCGCATGTTCGACGATGGGCTTGAGCAAGGTGACCCGGCGGCGGAAGTCCATCACCAGCAGCACATCGTCGGCGCCCAGGTCGGCCAGGTCCTCGGCCAGGTTCAAGCCGGCGCCCGGCACCAGCGCGATCCCGTCGCGCAACTGCGTCAGCAGCGCCCAGGCGTATTGCGCCAGCACCCGGCCGTTCCGAAAACCGGCAATGCAGATGCGGCGCGCGCCGGCGAACAGCTCCACCGCGCGCTCGACATCACGGCTGTCCAGCCTTTCGAAGGTCTGCGCCAGGTTCTGCAGGTCGGTGGCCAGATGGGCGGCAAGCGCATCGCCGGTGGCGTCCGGCGGCCGCACGCCGGCCATTTCGTATAGCGGCGACCCGCGATCGGACTCGTCGCGCGCCTGGGCCCGCACCTCATTGAAATTCTCGTAGCCCAGCCGCCGGAAGAACCGGCCCGCCGTGGCCTTGGACACGCCCGCCTTCTGCGCCAGCTCGGCGCCCGAATAGGCCGCGATATTGCCCAGGCATTCCAGGGTCACATAGGCGAGCCGCTGCTCGCTCTCGGTGAAGCTGTCCTGCTGCGCAAGAATGCGTTCCTGCAACGTCGATGTCATGATGGAGCGCTTATGAAACTATAGTTTCATCAATATATATTCGTGAAACTATGGTGTCAACGCAAATATCGCGCTCGCGCCGCCCATGGCGGGAACGGCCGCCAGCCGGTCCCGCCCCCCGCTCACAGGGCGGCGAGGCTGGTCTATCATGGCTTTTTTGACGCGTTGTTGTAAGGAGCTTTACATGATCCGCAAGCTGATCCCATTCCTGCTGGTCGCCAGCCTGACCGCCTGCGCCAACACCGGCGCGCCGCGTTCGTCCAGCGCCCCGGCCTCCAGCTCTTCCAGCGCGTCGTCCTCGTCCTCCGATGCCGGCACCGGCTCCTCGTCCGGCCTGTCCAGCGCGTCCGGCTATGGCGGCGGCAAGACTTGCGACGCCGCGGCGCTGCAATCGCAGATCGGCCAGAAAGCCACCCCGTCCGTCATGGAAGACCTGCGCACCCGCAGCGGCAGCAGCACGGCCCGCATGCTGCGCCCGGGCCAGCTGGTAACCATGGAATACAACGCCACCCGCCTCAACCTGATCGTGGACGACAAGGACGTGATGACCGCGATCCGCTGCGGCTGATCCCCGCAACGGCCGGCGCTCGCTGCCGGCCCTTCGGCTACGCCCCGGGCGGCCTGGCCGCCGGCGGCACATGGGGCACGAAGGCCCCCGCCACCTCGAAGGCGCATTCCTCGCGCGCGATATCGATCACCCGGGACACGACCGGGTTGACGATGTTCTTCTTGTGCACCGCGTAGTAGTTGATCGTGGGCAGGTCGGGCTGCACATCGAGCTGACACAGGGCGCCCCGCGCAACCAGCGGCGCGAAGTATGCGCCCGGCAGGTAGCTGATGCCCAGGCCCAGCATCGTCAGCTGGGCCATCATTCCCAGGCTGTTGCACGTCAGCACGCGCTTGACCGGCAGGCCCTGTTCCGCGAACCAGGCGTCATACAGATGCGACAAGGCTGAATTGGTAGGCTGCGAAATCACCGGATACGGCGCCAGGTCCTGCGGGGTCAGGCGGGCGGAGAAATCGATGTCCAACGCCGGGCTGGCCATCCAGACGTTGGTGACCGCGCCCAGGTGCACGCAATCGTACTGGTAGCCCCAGAACGGCCCCGGCATGATGGCCAGGTCCAGTTCGTCCTGCTCCAGCCTTTCGTACAGTGTGATGCCGCCGTCGATCTCCGGCATCAGCTGCACGCGGGGATAGCGCAGGCTGATCTGGTTGATCAGCCGCGCCAGCCAGGTCATGCCCACCAGCTCCGTCACGCCCAGGCGCACCACCCCTTCGAAGCTGGCCGGGTCCGCCATGTTCTGGACGATGCGGCTGTTCAGGTCGAGCATCTCGCGCGCGAGCTCGAAGAGCTTGCGCCCCTGCGGCGTCATGATCAGCTTCCTGGCGCGGCGCTCGAACAGCGGCGAGCCCGCGAAGGCCTCCAGTTCCCCCACCCGCTTGGCCACCGCCGACTGCGTGGTGTGCAGCTTGCGGGAAGACGCGCTGAAGCTGCCCAGTTCGGAGCTCCAGTAAAAGGCCTCTAGCTGTTTGAGGGTGTACATCGCGGCGGTCGATGCGAAACGCATGGAAACCCTCACATTAACATCGCCGCCGCATCATCCGCGGCCGCTCAGCCGCGCGGATGCAGGATGTCGGCCAGGAAACGCTGCGCGCGCGGATGGGACGGCGCGCTGAAGAAACGCTCGGGCGTGTCCGCCTCCAGGATCTCGCCGCCGTCCATGAACACGACCCGGTCGCAGACGTCGCGCGCGAAACCCATCTCGTGGGTCACGCACACCATCGTCATGCCGTCCTTGGCCAGGCCCTTCATCACCTGCAGCACCTCGCCCACCATTTCCGGATCGAGCGCGCTGGTGGGCTCGTCGAACAGCATCACCGGCGGTTGCAGGGCCAGCGCCCGGGCAATCGCCACGCGCTGTTGCTGGCCGCCCGACAGCGAACCCGGATAGGCGTCGATCTTGTGCTCTAGGCCGACGCGCGCGAGCAGGCTGCGCGCCAGCTCCGTGGCCTCCTTGCGCGGCTGCTTGCGGATGTTGACCGGCGCGAAGATGACGTTGTCCAGCACGCTCATGTGCGGAAACAGATTGAACTGCTGGAACACGAAGCCGATCTTCTGGCGCAGCGCGTTCAGGTTCGAACCCTTGGCGTAAATGTCCGCGCCGTCGATGCGGATGCGCCCCTTCTCGATGGGCTCCAGGCGGTTGATCGTCCGGATCATGGTGGACTTGCCCGAGCCCGAAGGGCCGCACACCACCAGCACCTCGCCGCGCGCCACCGAAAGATCCACGTCCTTCAGCACGTGGTGCTCGCCGTACCACTTGTTTACTTTTTCAAGATTGATCATGTTTTGTTCCTTGAGGGCCTGTGCACCCTAGGCCATGGCGCGCGAACGGCGGATGCGCAGGTCCAGCCAGCTCAGGCCGCGGCTCAGGCTGAAGCACACCAGGAAATAAATGATGGCCAGGATGCCGAAGACCTGCAGCGGCTTGGTCAGCACCAGGTTGTTGACCTGGTTGGCCGCGAAGGTCAGCTCGTTGACACTGATGACATAGCCCAGCGAAGTCTCCTTGATGGTGGAGACGAACTGGCTGGTCATGCTGGGCAGCACGTTGAACAGCGCCTGCGGCAGCACAACCCGGCGCATCGTGGTCCAGTAGCCCACGCCCAGCGAGCGCGAAGCCTCGATCTGGCCACGCGGCACCGCCTCGATCCCCGAGCGGATCACCTCCGACAGATAGGCGCTTTCATAGACCACCAGCGCCGCGATCAGCGTCCAGAAGCCGCTGACCACCTGCCCCGTCAGCTTGGGCACCACGAAGTACGCCCAGAAGATCAGCATCAGCAGCGGCATGCCGCGCACCACGTTGACCAGCGTCTTGCTGGCCGCGCGGAGCCAGCCATACGGGCTTACCCGGGCCAGCGCGATGAGCAGCGCCAGCGGCAAGGACAGCGCCAGGCCGCAGGCGGCCAGGATCAGCGTGAGCGCCAGCCCGCCCAGCGGGCCATTGGGGTATTGGCCCACCAGCAGCGTGGGCCAATATTGCGAGAGGACGTCAAGCATTGCGGCCTCCCCGGTTCAGGCGGTAGCGGTCATAGATGCGCGATCCGATGAACATGATCAGGAAAGATCCCAACAGATACATGATCGTGGCTGCGCCAAAGGTGGCGAAGGTGCGGTAGGTCTCGTTTTCGATTTCGCGGGCTTGGTAGGTCAGCTCCATCACGCCGATCGCCATCGCCACGCTGGTGTTCTTGAACAGCAGCAGCGCGCGGCCCACCAGCGGCGGAATCGAAATCCGCACCGCCTGCGGCACGATCACGAAACGCATGCATTGCAGATAGCTGGCGCCCAGCGCCCGCGCCGCCTCGAACTGCGTAAACGGAATGGCGCGCAGCCCGCTGCGTATGTCTTCCGCGATATAGGCGGCCGACCCCAGCGCCAGCGCGATCGCCGCCAGCGACATTTCCGCGTTGTGCTGGTACAGCCACAGGCGGAAGCCCTCCGGCAGCAGCTCGGGCATGCCGAAGTACCAGAACAGCACCTGCACCAGCAACGGCACGTTGCGGTGGTATTCCACATAGGCGTCCACCAGCCAGCGGCACGGCGCCAGATTGGTGGCGCGCACCACCACCAGCGTCACCGCGATGGCGAACGCCATGATCCAGGCGACCAGGAACAGCTGCACCGTGACCACCATGCCGCTCAACAGCTGCTGGTATTGGGTAGCGTCAAGTAAGTCCATAGAACGATAAATCTCCTGCTTGCGCGCGGCCCACGGCCAACGTCACGGTTGCCGGCGGACCGCTGTGCGCGGCGCCGGCAACCGTGACGAGGGACTGGCGGGCCGCCTCGTGGCCCTGGTAATCAGCCGGCGATGGGGCCGATCTTGAAGCCGCGCTCCAGCTTGTACGGCGTTGCGGGGCCGAACCACTTATCGAACAGCTTGGCCGCCGCGCCCGAGCTTTCCGCCTCGTCCAGCGCCTGGTTCACCACTTCCAGGAAACGCGCCTCCGACTTGCGCACGCCCAGGCCCCAGGGCTCGTCGAACACAGACTTGGCGATCACGCTGACGGGCGCCGTGGGCGGGCTTTGCAGCACCAGGCGCACCAGCACCAGCTCGGAGGCGAACTGCGCGTCCACCTTCTTCTGCTGCAGGGCCAGGTAGGTGGCCGAGCTGTCGCCATAGCCGATCACCTGCGATTTATCCAGGATGCGCTTGATCTCGCGCTCCGAGCTCGACCCCTTGGTGGCGCCGATACGGCGGCCATTCAGCGATTCGATCGTGTCCAGCCCGGAATCCTTGCGGACCAGCAGTTTCTGCGGGCTGACGTAATAAGCGTGGCTGAACGCGATCTGCTGCGCGCGGTCGGGCGAATAGCCCAGGTTCGCGGCCAGGATGTCCACCCGCCCCTCGTTCAGTTCCGGCACGCGCGCCGCCACCGACAGGAGCTTGTAGTTGATCTTGACCCCCAGCTTGTCCGCCACCAGCTTGCAGACGTCCACGTCGTAGCCCACCAGCTGGCGCGTGGCGCCGTCCTGGAAACTGAACGGCTGCGAGGTGCCCAGCGTGCCGCAGACCAGCTCGCCGCGCGCCTTGATGTCATCCAACTGGTCGGCCTGGGCGGCGGCGCCCATGACCAGCGAGGCCAGGCCCAGGCAGGCGGCGTAGAGAGTTTGGCGTTTCATGGTTGATTCCCCTTGTTGTGCGGTGAACAGACTGGTAATGGTGCCCCCCGAGGGGGGCGTCTTCATGGAATGCGCGGCCGGCCTCAGGCCAGCTTGGCGCAGGCTTCCCGGATGGCCGAGCAGCCCTGCCGGATATCGTCCAGCGAAGCCGCGAACGACAGCCGGAAGGTGCCCGGGGCGCCATAGGCATGGCCGTCGATGACGGCAACGCCCGCCTCGCGCAGCAGGTAATGCGTCAGGTCGGTATCGGTCGCGATCACGTCGCCGGCCGGCGTCTTCTTGCCCAGCAGGCCCGAGCAATCCGGAAACACGTAGAACGCGCCCTGCGGCACGACGATATCCAGGCCCGGCGTGCCCGACAGCTCCGCAATCGCCAGATCGCGTCGCTGGCGGAACACCTTGGCGAATTCCGCCACGCAATCCTGCGGGCCCGACAGCGCCTCCAGCGCAGCCGCCTGGCTGACCGACGACGCGCCCGACGTGCTCTGCGACTGAAGAATGGCCATGGCCTTGATCAGTTCGTCGGGACCCGCGCCGTAGCCGATGCGCCAGCCCGTCATCGCGTAGGCCTTGGACACGCCGTTGACCACCAGCGTGCGCGACGCCAGCGACGGCGCCACCTGCAGCGGATGCACCGTCGGCTCGTCGGTGAAATTCAAGCGCGCATAGATATCGTCCGTCATCAGCCAGACATGCGGATGGCGTTCCAGAACCTCGGCCAGCCCGCGCAGCTCGCCGGCAGTGTAGACCGAACCCGTCGGATTGCTGGGCGCATTCATCATCAGCCATTTCGTGCGCGGCGTAATCGCCCGCTCCAGCGCCTCCGGCGTCACCTTATAGGCGGTCGCCGGCGTCGTCTCCACCGCGACCGGCACGCCGCCGTTGACCAGCACCATGTCCGGGTACGACACCCAGAACGGCGCGGGGATCAACACCTCATCACCGTCGTTCAGCGTGGCCGCCAGCCCATTGAAAATCACCTGCTTCGCGCCCGTGCTGACAATGATGCGCCCCACCGGATACTCCACGCCCGTGGCCTCCAGCAAGTGCTGCGCGGCGGCGCGGCGCAGCGCCACCGTGCCCTGCGCCGGCGGATACTTGGTCTCGCCCCGGTTCATGGCGGCGGTCGCCGCCTGCCGGATGTGCACCGGCGTGGAAAAATCCGGCTCGCCTATCGTCAGATCGATAATGCGGCGGCCCTGCTCGCGCAGTTCCGCGATGATCGCGCGCGCGGCCACGCTGGGCGACAGCTTGATGCGCTTGATGCGGTCGGCGACGATGCTCATTTCGTGGCCCCCGTCTTCTCGGCGATGGTCTTCTCCAACCACGGCTTGGTATACGTACCCGCGCGCAGCTTCTCCTTCGCCACGGCCTCGTCGGCCTCCTTCTTCAGCGCCAGCGCCAGCACCGCCTCGGCGTGCTCCGCCGGGATCACCACCACGCCGTCGGCGTCACCCACGACCACGTCGCCCGGATTGACCACCTGGCCGCCCACGGACACCGGCACATTGATTTCGCCCGGACCATCCTTATACGGCCCCTTGTGCGACACGGCGCGCGCGAAGCAGCCGAACTGCCCCTGCGCGAACACATCCAGATCGCGCACCGCGCCATCGATCACAAAGCCTTCGATGCCGCGCGACTGCGCGTCCATCATCATCAGCTCGCCCACCAGCGCATTGCTGGTATCGCCGGCGCCGTCCACCACGATCACGTCGCCCGCCCCACCCAGCGAAATCGCCTTGTGGATCATCAGGTTATCGCCGGGACGGGTCTTGACGGTGAGCGCCAGGCCAACCGTGCGCTGGTTGCAGGCATGCAGCGGACGCAGCCCGTCCACGCCATACAGGCGGTTCATGCAATCGCTGATCTGGGCCGAGCCGATGCTGGCGAAACCGGCCAACACCTCGGGGGAGACGGCTGGGGCGGAACGGGGAAGAATGCGGTATCCGATGGGATTCATGAGGAAGTCTGCTGGGTAAATGCGTGAACGGCGTTAAGCGAACACGCATTACAAGGCCCCGGACTGCATTCCTCAAAACGATATAAATTCCCAGCTATGTAGGAATTTTATTCGTACATTTTACCCTTAAGGGTTATCCCTTATTCGTGCTGCGGACTTCCGCCGCCGGCATGGGCGCTACCCGCCTCCGCCAACGCACCGTACAGTTGGGAAAGCGGTGCCAATCCTCTTTGCATGGCACCGCGCAAATTTGCGCAGTGCCAACGCAAACTCTGTTTCCGGGGGCTTCGTGGCGGCTGACCCTGAACAACGTAAAATGTCAGGTCTCCAGCCTCCACATGCTTTCCCTATGAACCTTGAACGACTGCGTCGCGAATTTCCCGACTTCGACGTAACAACCCTGCCGCCCCTGCCCGAAGGGTATTTCGATACGTCGAGCTACATCGATGCCGCTCCTTCATTCGAGAATGAGGAGCGCGGATTGAAAGTGTATGTCGACTACGCCAACTACGCCGACCGCGAATCCGGCAGGAGCCAGCGCTTCTGCGTTTCGCGCTACGACGAGGAAGCTGGCGACTTCGAGGACGTCGCCCTGTCGACTAACGATTGGGCCGAAGTCACGCGCTTCCTGACCGCCTGAACGCCCTCGCCAGGGGCGATCGGTTTCCGCTCCGATCGTCGGATGATCGCCCCTTGATTTTTCGTTTTAAAAGCCCTGCTTGCATTCGCCGATCCTGCGCTCAGGCATGGCCTGTGCAGCATGCCGGTCAATGTTCCACAGTCGCGGAATCCGACAGCATCATGTCGGCGATATCCAGCATCGCCCGCAAGCGGTCCATGTGCCGCAGGTCGTGGTGGTAGCCAACCCATATATCCCGCGTGGGAGGTTGATCCGGCGTATCGAGGCGCTGCAATCCGGAGACTGCATCGCCAAGCGGCCTTGGCAGCACCGCGATGCCCACGCCCCTCAAGCACATCTGCGCCTGGACCGAACGATTCGTGCTTGTGAACGCGCGTCGGCAGCGCGGAAACCTCTCGAGCACCCAAGCTACGTCGGGGAAATGCGACTGTGCGGTGTTCATCAGAATGACGCCCACGGATGCGGGATTGTCCTGCAGGGCCTGGGCGGTTGCCGCCGACGCATACACCCCATATGACATTCGCATCAGGCGGCGCTGAACGATATCCGGTTCGCTGAAAGGCACGATGCGAAAGGCCACGTCGGCCTCCCGCCGAGAGAGATCGAGCAAGCGATGGCTGGCAATCACTTCCGGCACGACAGCGGGATGGCGGTGTGTCAACTCGACCAAGACCGGCGCCAGGACATAGCCGGCAAACCAGTCCGCTGACGAAATTCGCAGGATGCCTTCAAGGCGTTGGTCGTTGCCGGTCAAACGCCTTTCCATGGATAGCGCGGAATCCTCCATGGACTCCGCCAGCGTCCGCACGGTGTCACCGGCATCCGTGAGCACTAGGCCGTCCTTTGTTCTCCGGAAGAGCGCCTGCCTGGCTTCGTCCTCAAGCACTTTGATTCGGCGACCCACTGTCGGATGGCTCACGTTCAGCGCCCGGGCGGCTTCGCCGAAGGATCCGCTGCGAGCGACCGCCAGGAAGATGCGGACATCGTTCCATTCCATGTCTATCCTGCACGTACAAAAATGTACGAAAAATATACATTAATGTCAGTGGTCGAACAATATTGTTTAGATCATCATGCGCTCCATGGCGAATGTCCGTGCGAACCAGATGTGCGTCCACGCTCAGGCACGTCTGATTTGGAGCATCAAGATATGAATACTGAACCCCGGCACGTTGCAGGAGCGCTCGACGCCGCATTTGCGTCATCCGAACGCGCCGCTGCAAGGGGCGCTGGAACGGCAGCCCCTGACCCCCGTCGCTGGCTGGCCTTGGCCGTCCTGTTGACTGGCACCCTCCTGCCACCTTTGGACTTCTTCATCGTCAACGGGGCGCTGCCTGCCATACGGACGGACCTGCAAGCTTCTTCCGACGTCTCGCAGCTGGTGATCTCGGTGTATGCCGCCGCCTATGCCGTCACGCTGATCTTGGGCGGCCGTCTGGGTGATCTTTATGGCCGCAAGCGGGTATTTATCGCTGGCATGCTCGGCTTTGGCGTCGCGTCGGCGTTCTGCGGCCTGGCGCCGTCGCCGGGCATGCTTGTCGCCGGCCGGCTGCTGCAAGGGATATCGGCAGCGATCATGGCGCCGCAATCATTGGCATCGATACACGCCATCTTTCCGGCAAGCGAGAAGAATCGCGCGTTGAGTCGATACGGCGCGACCTTCGGTTTGGCATCGGTGGGCGGTCAATTGCTCGGCGGCGTGCTGATTTCGACCAGTCCATGGGGGCTGGGGTGGCGCAGCGTCTTTTTGATCAACCTTCCCATCATCATCCTTGCCATTCCGGCTGCAATGATGTTGCTGCGTGAAAGTCGCGCCGAACGTTCGCCACGCTTGGACGTGCCGGGGGCGGTGCTGCTGGCGATTGGCTTGCTGGCGCTCGTGGTTCCGCTTATCGAAGGGCAGCAACATCACTGGCCGTGGTGGGGCATCGTGCCGCTGGTGTTGAGCATGCCGTTGTTATGGCTCTTCTGGCAGTACGAAAAGGCAGAGGAGAGCGCCGGCAGAACTCCGCTGGTTCTGCCATCGCTTCTGGCCGTGCGTGGGTTGCGGCGCAGTTTGGCATCAACGTTCCTCTTCTATGCGCTCGCCGCGTTCTTCCTTGTGTTCGCCGTGTACGAACACGCCGGCCTGGGCCACGATGCGTTGACAGCCGGCCTGGCCATCCTGCCGCTTGGCATCGGCTTTTTCCTTGGCCCACTGTGCAGCCCGCACATCGCTCGGCGAATGGGCTCACGCACCGCCGGGTTTGGCATGGTTCTGGAGGTGCTCGGTCTGGTCATGGTCGCAGCGCTGGCGTTGGCCGGCGCATCGTCGTGGCTGGCGTTGCCCTTGTTTCTGATTGGCGCCGGGCAAGGCATCGCCCTTCCTGAGGTCGTGCGCTTGAACGTGGACCATGTGGAAACACGCTGGGCCGGGCTGGCCTCGGGCTTGGTAAACGCCACCTTGCAGATCAGCGCCGCAGTAAGCGTCGCCTTGTTCGGCGGTCTATTCAGCGCGATCGCGCCTGATGGGGCAAGCGCTCAGGACGTGCAGCTTGGATTTGCAGTGGCTTCATTGGCGATAGGCGCGTCACTGGCGCTGGCGGCCGCATTAAGTTGGAAACGCCAGGAAATATGAAAAATCGAGAACCCTTTTGCATCGTGGATGCATGCTTCCAAGAGAACCCTCTGTCATGAACACTGCCTTGAAGAATTCCTTGCCTGGTCTCGCCCATAAACGGGCGCTTGTCACCGGCGCAGCGCGCGGCATCGGCGCCGCCATTGCACTCAAGCTGGCCGAAGACGGCGCGGACGTCGCTATCACGTACGAGAAATCGGTGGAGAAGGCCGAGGCGCTGGCTGCCGAGATTCGCGCGCTCGGCCGCAACGCCGTCGCCATCCAAGCCAATGCCGCCAGCCCCGATGCCGCGAAGGCCGCGGTAGAGCGGACCGTCGCGGAACTAGGGGGGCTGGACATCCTCGTCAACAACGCCGGCGTTTTGATTTCAGGCCCGTTTTCCGAGCAGTCGCTGGAGCAGATAAACCTGCAACTGGACGTCAATGTGCGCGGCGTATTCATGACCACCCAGGCCGCGCTGAAACACCTTCCTGATGGCGGCCGCATCATCACGATTGGCAGCAATGCCGGCCTGTCGGTGCCATTCGCCGGCATCGCGGTCTATGCGGCGACCAAATCCGCGATGGAGAGCTTTACCCGTGGGCTTGCGCGTGAACTGGGTCACCGTGACATCACCGTCAATCTGGTTCGTCCTGGCCCCATCGACACGGACATGAATCCTGCCGGCGGCCCCCTCGCCGGCTCCATCCTGCCAAGCCTGTCTATTGCCCGCTACGGAAAGACCAGGGAGGTGGCCGAAGCCGTCGCCTTCCTGGCGGGGCCTGGCGCCGCGTATGTCACCGGGTCGGGGATCCTTGTCGATGGCGGCATAAGCGCGTGATGCGGCAAATCATGGCTGGAAACACTTCCGGGAGAGGGGCCTGACATTCTCCACCGGCCGGGCGCCACCCCACGCATCAAGCCGCATTCAACGCCTTCGCCAGCACCGTGAACACCCGCTCATCCGTGGACTGCGCAACGTTGAACCGCAGAAAATCTCCCGCGGCCAACGACTGGCTGAACGCATTGCCCGGGGCCACCACCACGCCGTCCTTGAGGCACAGCCGCGCGACAGTGGCGGCGTCCTTGCCTTCGGGCAGACGACACCACAGGAACATCCCGGCCCTGGGCACCAGCCACGGCACGATGCCCAGCTTCTGCAGCTTCGCGGCCGTCTTGTCCATCTGCTGCGCCAAACGCAGCCGGGTCGACTCCATATGCCTGCGGTAGCCGCTGCCAGTCAGCGTCCTGAAGATGAGGTCGGCCGCCAGCCGGCTGCCGCCAAAGGTCGTGGCCACCTTCAGATCGGTCAGGCTTTCCACCCAATCGGACCGCACCGCGATGTACCCGCAGCGCACCGACGCCGACACCGTCTTCGAGAAACTGCCGATGTGGATCACCCGGGACAATCCATCGAACGCCGCCAGGCGCGGCGCAGGCGTGTTCTCGAAGTCCGCGAAGATATCGTCCTCGACGATCACCATCTCGGAGTCGTCCGCCAGCTTCAGCAAACGATGCGCGACCAGGGGCGAGAGCGTGGCCCCCGTCGGATTGTGGATGCCGGAGTTCGTGATGTAGAGCCGCGGAGAATGCTCGCGCAACGCCATTTCAAACGCCAGGACGTCCGGGCCGTTCGGCGTGTACGGCACCCCCACCGCCTTGACGCGATGCGCCTTCAACAAAGCGTGGAAATTGAAGTAGCAGGGATCGTCCACCAGCACCGTGTCCCCCGGCTCCAGCAGAAAGCGCAGGATCAAATCGATGGATTGAGTCCCCGAGTCGGTCAGCATGATCTGTTCGGGCCCGGCCTCTATCCCTATGGCGCTCATCCGCCGCGCAAGCAGCTGCCTCAGGGGCGCGTGGCCCAGCGGCGTCCCATACTCGGTCAGTTCCGCAGCCTCGGCCCGGGCCATGCCGCGCATGGCGCGCCGCAAGCCGTCCTGGTACATCCAGCTGACCGGCAGCCACCCGCAGCCCGGCCGCAAGGTGTGGGCATCCGCGGCCAGCGACTGGCGCGACACCCATAGCGGATCGACTTCGCGGTCCAGCTTCGGCCCCATCTCGGTAAGCGCCAGCGGCGCCACCTGGCCCGCCACGAAAAACCCCGAGCCGGGGCGCGACACCAGCACACCCTCGGCCGCCAGCCGCTCGTAGGCCTCCACCACCGTGGACACCGACACTTCCAGCGCCTTGGCCTGCACTCTCACGGAGGGCAGCCGGGCGCCAGGCAAGGCGGTGCGCGCAGCAATCCTTCCCTGAATCTCGCCCATGACCTTCTTGATGAGGGTGCCGCCACGCGCCATGGAGTTCTCCGCCGTACTGGCTTTTAATACATAACAGTTTCTTAAAATTGTACTGGATTGTGCTTGGACTCGGAACAACCGCCGTGATGTACTGAGGGCCGTATCGAGGAGCTTCAGATGGAAAAGGCCACCAGCGGCTGGGTGAACGGTTTTATTGGCGTAGTCATCTTTGCGGGCTCCCTGCCCGCGACCCGGGTCGCCGTCGCGGACCTGGATCCCATCTTCCTGACCTGCGCGCGGGCCGCCATCGCGGGCCTGCTGGGCCTCGCGCTCCTGATGCTGCTACGGCAACCCCGGCCTTCCCTGTCCGACACGCCATCCCTGGCGCTGACCGCCTTGGGCGTCGTCGTCGGCTTCCCCCTGCTGACGGCCCTGGCCTTGCAGCATGTCACCTCCGCCCACTCCATCGTCTTCCTGGGCTTGCTGCCACTAAGCACCGCAATCTTCGCCGTGCTGCGCGGCGGCGAACGCCCTCGTCCGCCGTTCTGGATGTTCTCCATCGTCGGCGCCGCCTGCGTCGCAGGCTATGCCGCATGGGGTGGCCTGGAAGCCTCGCCCACCGGCGACCTGCTCATGCTCGCCGCCATCATCGTCTGCGGACTGGGCTACGCCGAGGGCGCCAAGCTCTCCCGCGGGCTGGGAGGGTGGCAGGTCATCAGTTGGGCCTTGGTGTTATCGCTGCCCGTCATGCTGCCGATCGCGCTGCTGACCATGCCGGCCACGTTCGAGCACGTCAGCGCGGCCGCCTGGATCGGATTCGCCTACGTGTCGCTGTTCAGCATGCTTATTGGATTCGTATTCTGGTATCGCGGGCTTGCGCAGGGTGGGATTGCCGCGGTGGGGCAATTGCAACTGTTCCAGCCTTTCATGGGGCTGGGCTTGGCGGCGGTATTGCTGCATGAGAATGTCAGCTGGACGATGCTGATCGTGACGCTGGCCGCGGTGGTCTGCGTGGCGGGCGCCAAGAGGTATGCGTAGTGGCCTCCGGCAGCCCGTTCCACGCACAGGGTAAAATCCGCCCCCCATGCGCTACTCCGACTTCGACCAACGCCTCGCCGCTCTCGGCGCCCTGCCCGTCCATCGCGGCCGGGTCCTGCGCGTCTGGCTGAAAGGGCAAGCGCTCGACACCGGCACGCGGCGGCGTAGCGCCGAGCACTTTCTGCCTCTGGCGCTGCGCGACGCCGTGCCCGCCTTGACGGCGGAACTGGACGGCCTCGCCCGCATCCGCTCCGAACACGCCGGCAACGACGGCTCGCGCTTGCTCGTGGAACTTGCCGACGGGCAGATGGTGGAAAGCGTGCTGTTGCCGCGCGACGGGCTCTGCGTCTCAACCCAGGTCGGCTGCGCGGTCGGCTGCCGCTTCTGCATGACCGGCAAGAGCGGCCTGATCCGCCAGGTCACCAGCATGGAAATCCTCGCCCAGGTCGTGCTGGCTCGGCGCCAGCGCGCGGTCAAGAAAGTCGTCTTCATGGGCATGGGCGAACCGGCGCACAACCTCGACAACGTGCTCGAAGCCATCGACCTGCTCGGCACCGAAGGCAATATCGGCCACAAGAACCTCGTGTTCTCCACCGTGGGCGACCTGCGCGTGTTCGACGCCCTGCCCCAACAACGCGTCAAGCCCGCGCTGGCGCTGTCGCTGCATACGACCAAGGCCGAACTGCGCGCCCACCTGCTGCCGCGCGCGCCGAAAATTGCGCCGGAACAATTGATCGAACTCGGCGAGAGGTACGCGCGCGACACCGACTATCCGATCCAGTATCAATGGACGCTGCTCAAGGGCGTCAACGACGGCGACGACGAACTCGATGCCGTCGTGCGTCTGTTGAAGGGCAAATACGGCGTGCTCAACGTGATTCCCTTCAATAGCCTCGAAGGGGATGACTACCAGCGCCCCGATTCCGAGCGCATCCGCGAGATCGTCCGTTCTTTGCAGAGCCGCGGCGTGCTGACCAAGGTGAGAAATAGCGCCGGGCAGGATGTGGATGGGGGCTGTGGGCAGTTGCGCGCTCGGGCTGTAGGGGCAGCGCAGGTGGTTGAACTGCGGCGCGGGCGGAATCCCTGTCTGCGTACCTAAATCGATTGACCGCCGGAGACTTCGATGCGTTGGCCGTTGACCCAACGGTTGTCCGGGCCTAGCAGGCTGGCGATCATCGGGCCGATGTCATCGGGCACGCCCACTCGACCAAGCGCGGTCATGTTGGCAAAGGCGTCGTTGTAGCCCGGGATGTCACGCACCGCGCCTCCCAGGAAATCGGTCTCGATCGCGCCCGGGGCAACGACATTCGCGGTGATGCCGCGGCTGCCCAGTTCCTTGGCCAGATACACGGTGAGCGTCTCCACCGCGCCTTTCGCGGCAGCGTAGGCCGAGAACCCAGGAAAGGACACACGGGTCAAGCCCGACGAGAAATTGACGATGCGTCCGCCATCGGCCAACACCGGCAGCAGGGACTGCGTCAGGAAGAACACGCCTTTGACGTGGACGTCGAACAGCGCGTCGAACTGCGCTGGCGTGGTGGCGGAGAATTCCACCATCTCGCCGTGTCCGGCGTTGTTGATGAGATGGTCAAGCGCATCGCGGCCCCAGGTGTCTTCGAGCGCCGCGCGCACCGCTGTGACGAAGCCAGGGAAAGACGACGTTTTGCTGGTATCCAGTTGCAGCGCGACAGCCTTGCGGCCGAGCGCCTGGATGTCGGCCACGACGGCATCCGCGGCGTTCTTGCCATCGCGATAAGTGACGATCACGTCGCCGCCACGGCGGGCAATGCTCAACGCGGTGTTGCGGCCAAGCCCCCGGCTGGCGCCGGTCACTAGAGAAATGGTTGTCATGAAAAAGCTCCTGGGTGAGTGAGCTTTGATCTTAGGAAGCACGGGCGCTTGCAGGTTGCCCGATTATTTTGAATCCTTGCCCGATTCTTTCGCTCAAACCGATTCAAGCTCGAATGGTGCTATGTTTATCCACGGTGATTCCGTTATTTAGCTGCGCGAATAGATGAAAAACATTGCCCGATCCTATGACGATCCCCACGCGAAGGCCGGCATTCCCGGGCACGGCGAACCGACCGAGGCCCTGCTGCGGGTGGCGCGGCAATATGCCGACGCGCATCTCAACAGCGAAGGCGTCGCATCCACCCCCATCAGCGGAATGTTCATCCTGCGCGAAACCTCGCCCTCTTCATTGCAGTACGCCATCACCAAACCACTGGTGGCCCTGGTGTTGCAAGGCAGTAAACGCGTAAGCATGGGCAGCCGGAGTTTTACTTTTGGCGCGGGGGAATCCTTGCTGATCACGATGGACGTGCCGACGATAAGCCAGGTCATCGCAGCCAGCGCGGTGGCACCCTACTACTCGCTGGTCATGGAACTGGATGCCGCGGTGATCACCGAATTGGTCGGCGAAATGGGAGAGTCGCCGATACTGCCGGACACCCCTGTGCGAGTGGGCCGGACGGAAGAGGAAGTCGCGGAAGCGGCATTACGCCTGCTCAAGCTGCTCGACAGGCCGCAATCGCTGGCCGTGTTGGGTCGCCAGTTGGTGCGCGAGCTGCATTACTGGTTGCTGTCCGGGCGGCATGGCGGCGCCATTCGCGTACTGGGCGTGTCCGACAGCCATAGCCGGCGGATTGCGCGGGCCGTAGAGATGATCAGGGCCCGATATGCCCAGCCCTTACGCATCGAAACGCTAGCCGAGGCAGCGGGAATGAGCCTGTCAGTATTTCACACGCATTTTCGCAACATCACTACGCTGACTCCGCTGCAATTCCAGAAGCAGCTTCGATTGCTCGAAGCACGGCGGCGCATGCTTGCCGAAGGCTCCGCAATCGGCGTCGCTGCACATGGCGTCGGCTATGAAAGCGTGACGCAGTTCACCCGTGAATATGCGCGAATGTTCGGACAGCCGCCGGCTCGCAACATCCGTGAAATGCGCACGCTGGCACAGTCGACTATGCCCTGAGTCGCTAGCGGGTCACGAAAGAGGTGGCATTCGTGGCGCGAACCGCGTCCAGCGCTGCCTGTACCCCGTGGATCGGTCGGCGCTTGTTTTCCACCAACTCCGCAGATCCCGCCATCCATGGATGGGCGTAGGCCACGGCATCAAAGCCTTGGGCATATGCCTCATCCGCGGCCTGCGCGCATGCCGCCATGCATGCCGCTTGTTTTCCTTCCTGGTAGAGCGCCCAGGCGCCAGGGATCAATTGAACCGTCACACTAGCGCCGGTGGCGGCCGCATAGTGCTCGAAGAGCGCCCGGTTCGGTGCAATGCTTGCTTCGACCGCACAGAGAACGGCAAGCCTTCCTCCGCCGCTCGACGCCGCTTTAGCCAAAGCCTTGTCCGCCCGGATGATGGGAACGGAGACGGCTCCCATGGTGTCGACTGCGGGGCCAAGCGTCGCGCACGTCACGACTACCGCGTCAGCGTCGATCATCAAGCCCCGCAACGCTTCGTGGACCAGCCCGTGCGCGCTGCCTGGCGCCGACTGCTGCCCCATGGCCTGCCGGAGATCCTCGCGAGTCGCATGACGAATCTCATCTGATGACCAACCTGCTTTCAGCGCCGCGAGTCCAAAGACCGCTTCGTTACCTTCCATCGTGTGCAAAAACGCGATTTTCATGCGACCAATCCTTTCAAAGCCAGGTTCGAAACAGATTGTTCTATCGGCTCCTTATCGCAACAAGGCCATTGGCAATACTGGTATCGACAGTTCTCCCTCCATGCAGACCGCATGGCGTTTGTGCGGCGGGCAAGATGAGGAAACGGTCAGGAAAGACTGCCCCAAATGTCAGGTTAGGGCCGCGCTATGCGCGAACGGCACTATGGCGCGGCTGAGTCGCCAGCACAACGACGCGAACGTCTTGGCGTTAGGCAGCAGAATCGTGGGATTTGAGGTCGCCTTGGATTGCGTCCGCGCATTCTTGAACACTGCTTTTGAAGGCGGACGCCACCAGCGTCGGGTTGACAGCCTCAGTATGCGCGTTCCCGCAGAAAAATAGTTCTCCGAGGCGCTCAATCATCCCCTCCCCCCGCCGCGCTCCGCGCCTCCGCCAGCGCCACCGTCAAGTGCATCACCTTCTTCTTCAACTGATCCCGCTCATCCGTCAGCCGGGTCAGCAGGTCGCGCAACCGCGCCACCTCCGCCGGCAAATCAGCAATGTTCTCAATAGGAATATCCGGCACGGCTTCGCGCGGCGGCGGCGCCTTGGCCTGGCGGACTTCCCGCGCAGCCTGCTGTAGTTCCTTCCTGCCGCCAGCCACGGCCGCAGCCTGGCGTTCAGGCGGCAACGTCGCCACCGCCGCCGCCGCATTGATGGAAATGGCGCCATCCTTGACCGCCCGCACCAGTTCCGGCGCCGCGGCCTTTTGTATCTTCTCGATCTGCCCCAACGTATTGCTGCTGATGCGCGCCGCCCGGGCCAGGGCCTGGCGGCTCAGCGCCTGGGACACGGGCGTGGCCGGTAGCGGCGGCGGTTCGCCGGAGTCTTCGTCCCATGGGGGATCGTCGGGCGCGGGCGCGGAGGCGGTGCGCGCTTGCAGGATTTCTTTTTTACGCAATGCGAGGACGCCGCGCTGGAAGTCGGATACGCTGCGCCGTCCCAGGTGGTTTTCGATCATCCAGAGGTGCACGTCCTCCATGGATTTGAACGTGGTGTTCTGGCGGGTTTCGAAGGGGATGCCGTGTTTCTGGCACAGGGCATAGCGGTTGTGGCCGTCGACCAGCAGGTCGCCCCATAGCACCAGGGCGTCGCGGCAGCCTTCGGCGAGCAGGCTGCGCTCCAGCGCTTCGCGCTCGTCGTCGGTCAAGGGGTCTATGTAGGCGCGCAGGCCCTCGTCTATCCTGATATCCATGGTGTCCAAATACGGTTACGCCCGGGTCTTGTACCCGCTACGGGGCCTTTTGCACAAGCGCTAGGCCAGCCCCTGCCCCCGCAGCACGTCCTGGACTGCCGCCAGCCGCGCTACCGGATCGGTCATGGCGAGCAAGGTGGCTTTGTCGTCGGGCGGCAGCGGCAGCAGTTCGCACCAGCGGTCGGCGACCCAGCCGCTGTCGTCCAGCCTGAACGGCGGGCCCAGGGGCATTTTTTCGGCGGGCACGCCGTCGCGCTGCCATTGGGCGACCAGGCGGCCCAGGGCATCGGCGCTGGGCTGCATGGCTTCCGGCACGGGCATGGGCGGATCGTCGGGGATGGGTTCGGCCTGGCCCATCCAAAGGCCGTATTTTGCCACCTCGCTGGACAGCAGCCGGAAACGGGTGGTGCCGACGCAGCGCAGCTCCAGCAGGGCCGGCATGGGCGCGTCCCAGGCGTCGATGCGCGCCATGGTGCCTACGGGGGCCAGGGTCTCGACGCCTTCCGGGGTGCGGACCTCGTTGCCGGACAGCAGGCCTACCACGCCGAATTCGCTGCCGTCGGCGATGCATCGGCGGATCATGTCCAGGTAGCGCACTTCGAAGATGCGCAGGTGCAGCACTCCGGCGGGAAACAGGGCGTTGGAGAGGGGAAACAGCGGGATCAGAGACATGGCGGCCTCCTATTTCACGATGAATGCCTCGTCGACGGGAACCTGCATGGCCGTGACCATGGCGTTGGTCTGCGCGGCCATGCCGATCACGGCCAGCAGTTCGGCGTGCTGGCCGTCGGTCATGCCCTTGGCGCGGGCGGCGGCGGTGTGGGAGTGGATGCAGTAAGTGCAGCCGTTGGCGGTGGAGACGGCGATGTAGATCATTTCGCGCATTAGGGGCGAGAGTTCGCCCTCGGCCATCATGACCTGTTTGAGCTGCGCCCAGACGCGCTCCAGCTGGGGCGGGTCGTTGGCGAGCGCGCGCCAGAAGTTGTTGACGAAATCCGATTTGCGCGTGGCCCGGATGTCTTCAAATACCGCCCAGGCCTGGGGGTTCCGGCGGACTTCCTCGTCCGACAGCAATCGCACCGTTGTCATGGCAACTCGCTCCATCCGTGTATCAGTGGGCGCGGATGCACCGGCACGGTCCGTCCGCACAGACCGTCATTGGACTGGAAACCGGCCGCGGGTTCAAGCGGTGTTGGAGGGTCCGGGGCGGGCGCCGCCCAGGCCCAGTTTTTCCATGGCTTCGCTGGCGTCGACAATCATGGCGGCCACTTCCGCCACGCTGACGCGCAGGCGGGTGGCGCGGCCGCGCATGTGCTCGTAGGCTTCGCGCTCGTCCAGGCGCTGGTGGTCCATCAGCACCCGGATGGCCTTTTCGATGACACGCCGGGATTTGATAGTGCTTTCCAGCTTGTCGATCTTGTTCTGCTGGCGCAGCTGGAACATCCGGGCGGAACGCGCCAGCACCAGCGTGCTGAGAATGCCTGCGGAGCGGAACGGCCGGGTCAGCACGCCGTGGGCGTTGGTCTTGAGGAGCTGCTTGAGGGTGGTGGGGGTTTCGTATTCGGATAAGGCGATGAGGGTGGCCTCGACTTCGCTGGCGGTCCAGGCGGCGCTGTTGCGGCCGCATTGGGAGACTTGGAAGAACACCACGTCGGCGCCCGACGGCGGGTATTCCGGGAACGGCCAATGGAGGTGGATGCGGCAGCCGATGCGCTTGAGCTGTTCGACCAGCAGGTCGCGGTCTTCGCCGGGCGGGTACACCACGGCGACCGCCACGCTGCGCAGGTCCTCGTAGAGGCGGCGTAGGCTATGGTCCATGCTCATTTCAACCAGAACTCGTCCAGCCCGAACGCCGTCAGGTAGGGATCGGGTTTCACCGGCACGCCGCTTTCCCAGACGATGTCGAAGCTTCCATCCGGCATGCACACGCCGATGCGCGGCGTCAGCACGCAGTGGTTGTTCTCGGCCAGGATGGCCAGGCGCCCGTCCGGCGCGTCGAATTCCACCTGGTGCACCGCCTGCACCAGCTTGCGGGTGTCCAGGGCGCCCACGCGTTGCAGGGCGCGCGCGAACAGGTGCATCTGGCTGTAGGAGGTTTCGGCGTAGACGTTGGCGGGGCGGTCGCCGAAGCGCTCGCGCCAGCGCGCCAGGAAGTGCGCGTTGCCTGGCGTGGCCACGGTGTTGAAATAGGTGGCGGCGGTGATGTGCCCGGCGCACAGCGCCGGCCCCACTTCGGCCACTTCGGCTTCGGTCATGGTCAGGCTGGCGATGGGGATGCTGGCCGCCGCCAGGCCGGCCTCGTGGTAGCGCTGATAGAAGCGCTGGGCGTCCGAGCCGATCAGCGTGGAGAACACCACGTCGGGCCGGATGCGGGCGATGTCGTGCACCACTTCCAGGATGTCGCTCTCGTCGCAGTCCAGAGGCAGATAGGTTTCGTCGAGGATTTCGCCGCCGTGCTCCTCGACGGTTTCGCGCATGATGCGGTTGGTTTCGCGCGGGTAGATGTAGTCCGCGCCCACCAGGAAGATACGCGAGCCGCAGTGCTGGATCAGGTAGGCGGCCAGCTGCATGCTGCCCTGGTTGGGCGCGGCGCCTGTGTAGATGACGTTGGGCGAATACTCGAAGCCTTCGTAGACCGAGGCGTACCAGAGCAGCGAATTGCTGCGCTCCACCACGGGCAGCATGGCCTTGCGGCAATGCGAGGTGCAGCCGCCGAAGATCACGTTGACCTCGTCGTCCAGCAGCAGCCGGGCGGCCAGGCGGCGGTATTCCTCGCAATCGCTGCGGGGGTCGTAGGCCACCGGTTCCAGCGGGCGGCCGAGCACGCCACCCAGGGCGTTGATTTCCTCCACGGCCAGCACGGTGCCGAAGAAGTGCTGCGATTCGGTGGTGCCGCTGACTCCGCTGCGCGAATACAGCACGCCGATGCGCCAGCCAGGGCCGGTGGCGCCGGAGTCGCTGAGCGGGGTCACGGGCTTGGCCACGGGAAGAATCCTGGACGACGGGTCGGAAGCATGCGGGTTCTGGCTCATACCTTCAGATGGTCAATGATATGGCCTGCGGCCTCCGGCGCGCCAGCATCGCCTTCGTCGACGATGGCTCCCTGCTTGAGCACCAGGTACCTGTCGGCCACGCGCAGCGCGAACGCTACGTTCTGCTCGACGATGAACATGCTGGTGCCGCGCCGCTCGCGCTCCCAGTTGAGGGCGTTGGCCAGCCGCTCGATCACCGAGGGCTGCAGCCCTTCGGTGATTTCGTCCAGCAGCAGCAAGGCGGGCCGCTGCATGAGGCCCCGCGCGACCAGCAGCATTTTCTGCTCGCCGCCCGACAGGGTGCCGGCATGCTGGCGCAGGCGCGACTTGAACACCGGAAACAGTTCGGCGACGTCTTCGAAGCGCTCGTCGAACAGGCTGTCGCGCGCCAGGCCCAGGCGCAGGTTGTCGCGGATGCTCAGGTCGGGAAACAGCGGTTGTTCCTGGGCGGCGTAGGCCACGCCGCAGCGCGCCACCTCGTGCGGGCGCAGGCGGGTGGCGTCAACCGCCCCCAGCCGGACGCGGCCGCGCAGTTTGGGCAGATAGCCCATGACGGTCTTGAGCAGCGTGCTCTTGCCCATGCCGTTCTTGCCGAGCAGCGCCGCGCAGGCGCCCTTGGGCACGGACAGCGATACATCGTTCAGCACCATCGAGGCCTTGTAGCCGCTGGACACGCCTTCCAGGCGCAGGGCCGGCGCGATACTGGTCATTGTTCCGCTCCTTGCGCGGACGGCGCGCCGCCCGCATAGATGGTCCGCACCAACTCCGATTCCGTCACCTCGCGGAAACTGCCGTCCATCACGATGCGTCCTTGGTGCAGCACGACGATGCGGGTGGCGACCTCGGCGACGAAATCCAGGTCGTGCTCCACCAGCAGGCAGCACAGGCCGTGGCGATGGGCCAGCGACGACAGCACGACGCCGATCTGCGTGCGCTCGGACTTGCTCAGGCCGGCCGTGGGCTCGTCCAGCAGGATGACGCGCGGCTCCAGCGCCAGCACCATGGCCAGCTCCAGGGCCTGCTGCTGGCCGTGGGACAGGTCGCGGGCCACACTGTCCAGCCGCTGGTCCAGCCCGGTCATGCGCAGCACCTCCAGCGCGTAGGACGGCAGCGCCAGCGCGGGCGCCCGGCGCCGCCAGGACGGCCGTTCGCGCAGCGTGGTGGCGATGCGCAGGCTTTCCGCCACGGTCATGGTGTCGAAGACGTTGGCGTTCTGGAACTTGCGCCCCAGGCCGTAGCGCACGCAGCGCGCCGGATCGTCGCGGCGCACGGCATGACCGCACAGTTCGACCCGGCCATCGGAGCGCTCGGCGCCGTCGGCGATGCAGCGCATCAACGTGGTCTTGCCCGCGCCGTTCGGCCCGATCAGGCCCACCAGTTCGCCGCCGCGGGCCTGCAGGTCTATGCCTTCCAGCACCTTCAGGCTGCCGAAGCGCTTGGCCACGCCCGCCAGTTGCAGCGCCGCCTGCCCGGCGCCGGGCGCGGGGCCCTGCCCTGCCCGTTCCGTCAGCGCGGGCACGGGCGCCGCGGCCTGGCACCGCCGCCATGGCGCCAGCAGCAGCGGCAGCAGGCCGCGCGGCAGCAGCAGGATCACGACGATGAAGGTGACGCCCAGCAGCAACTGCCACACGAACGGCATATTGCCGCTCAGGTACGACCCCGCCACATTGATGAGGATGGCGCCCAGCACCGGGCCCCAGATGGTGCCGCGCCCGCCCAGCGCCACCCAGATGATGAGTTCCGTGCCAAAGACGAAACCCGTCAGCTCCGGAGCCACGACTCCGCTGAAGGCTCCGTAGCCGAAGCCCGCCAGGCTGGCGATGACGCCGCAGACCGCCAGCAACAGGATGCGCCAGCGGGCGATGTTCAGGCCCAGGTAGCTGCAGCGCGCCTCGTTGTCGCGCAGCGCCACCAGGATGCGGCCGCCGTCGCTGCGCGCGGCCACCCAGGCCAGCAGCGACACGGCCGACAGCCCGCCCGCCGCGATCACGTACCAGGCCTCCAGGGACAGGTCGAAGGTCTCGTAGCCCGTCAGCCCCGAGGACGAGCCCGTCCAGGTGCCGCCCGACAACACCGATTGGGTCAGCACGATGGGCAGCACCAGCGAGATCACCGTGGCGAAGAACGGCGAGGCGCCCCGGTAGAACGACAGCCAGCCGGTGACCAGCGCCAGCACGGCGGCCACCCCCGCCGCCGCCAGCGCGGCCAGCCCCGCCGTGGCCGGCGAGAAGCCGTAATGCGTGAACGCCAGGCCCGCCGCGTACGCGCCCACGCCGAAGAATGCCGACTGCCCGAAGGTCAGGTAGCCGGTATAGCCCCACAGTATGTCCACCGTCACGGCGGCCACCGCGAAGAACAGCGCCTTGATCAGCACGTTGAGCAGGTAGGTGTCGAACAGCCAGGGGCCGGCGACGGTCAGGGCCAGGCACAGGCCGGACAGCCACAGCAGGTCGCGCGAGCGCGAGGCCCGGCGCGCCACCGCGGCGGCCTGGGGGGCGGGCCGGGCAAGCAGAGTATCAGTCATGAGCGAATCCTTGCGGACGCAGGCGCAGCGTCAGCGCCGCGAGCACGGCGATGGTGACGCCTCCCAGGATGGGGCTGACGAGCACGCTGACCAGCACCTGGCAGGCGCCGTAGACCAGGCAGGTCAGCAGCAGCGCGGTGATGGAATGGCCCGAAACCATGACCAGCATGAAGGCGCTGATCAGCCAGGTCAGCCCCATGTTCGGGTCCACGCTGGACAGCGGCGTGATCAGCGCGCCGGCCAGCGCCCCCAGGCCGGCGCCCAGGCCGAAGGTGATGAAGCGGATGCGCTCGGCGTTGATGCCCAGGCCGCGCGCCAGGTTCTCGTTCATGATCACCGCCCGCGTCCTCACGCCGAAGCGCGTGCCGTTGAGCAGCAGCAGCGTGGCCCCGTACACCAGCAGCGCCGCGGGAATCAGCAGCAGCCGGTAGGCCGAGTAGTCGGTGCCCAGGAACGCCACCGCGCCCTTGACCGGCGCATCGGCGAACTGCACCTCGCGGCCGAAGGCCATGGTGATCAGCTGCCCGATCACGATGCCCAGGCCCCAGGTGGCCAGGATGGCGTCCAGCGGCCGCTTGTACAGCGGCCTCACGATCAGCCGCTCCACGCCCACGCCCACCGCGGCGCCCACGGCCAGCGCGAGGGGCAGCGCCAGCCATGGATTCAGGCCCAGTTGCGTCACGACCAGGCTGGCGTAGCTGCCCAGCGTGATGATGGCGCCGTGCGCGAAATTGACGATCTTCATGACGCCGAAGATGATCATCAGCCCGGCCGTCACGATGAACAGCATGGCCGCGGTGCTCAGGATGTCCAGCAGCAATCCCATCGGGGTCTCCTTTGCCGCCCGCCAAGCGGGCGGCGCGCAAACGCTACTTCAGGCCGGGGCACTGCGCGCCCGGGTCCACCTTGTCGAAAGACTGCAGGATGCGGATGGACCCGTCCTGCTGCACCTGGCCCAGGCGCATGGTCAGGGCCGCGTGCCGCTGGCGGTCCATCCGCACCGGGCCTCGCGGGCCGTCCACCTGCACCTCGCTCAGCGCCTGCACCACCTTCGCGGGGTCGGTGCCGCCGGCCTTCTCGACCGCGGCCTTGTACAGGAAGAACCCTTCGTACTGGGCGGCCGAGAATTCGTTGGCCGTCTTGGCCTGGCCGCCGAACTTCGTCTTCAAGCCATCCAGGAACTTGCGGTTCTGCGGCGTATCGATGCTGGTCAGATAGGACGACGACATGTACATGCCCGCCGCGGTATCGCCCATGGTCTTGGCCGTGCCCTCGTCGATGGCCAGGTTGCCGTAGGGCATGGTCAGGCCGGCGGCCTGGATCTGCTTGGCCAGGCTGACGTTGGGGCTGCCGCCCGCCGTGGAGCTGATCAGCGCATCGGGCTGCGCCGAGCGCACCTTGGAAACGACGGCGGTCCAGTCCGATCCGTCGATGGGCAAGTATTCCTCGCCCACCACCTTGCCGCCCTGCTTCTCGATGTATTCCCGCGTGAACTTCAGCATGCCCCGGCCGAACGCGTAGTCGCTGCCGATCAGGAAGAAGGTCTTGGCCTGGCGCGTCTTCATGAAGTGGTCCACCACCGGCGCGACCTGCTGCTCGGGCACCCAGCCGCTCACGTGCATCCAGCGGTTGCACGAGCGGCCTTCATAGAAAGAGGTGTAGATGTACGGGACCTTGCCGCGCGCGATGATGGGCAGCGCCGCGTTGCGCGCCGCGCTGGTCTCCATGGCGATGACGGCGTCCACCTTCTTCTGGAACACCAGGGTGTCGTAGGCCTTCTGCGCGCCGACCGCGCCGGAGGCGTCGTCGGCGATCTCCAGTTCGATCCGGCGGCCCAGGATGCCGCCGGCCGCGTTGATTTCGTCGGCGGCCAGCTGCGAGGCCTGCACCACGCCGGGCGCCACCACGCTGTTGGCGCCCGACAGGCCGACCGGCACGCCGATCCGCAAAGGCTCCGCGGCATGGACGCCGGCGGCGCCAGACAACAGCGCCGCGAAGGACAATCGGGCAAGGATCCTGCAAGACGGGAATTTCATGGGTTTCTCCTTGGGGGTCGGCTATCCGCCGTTGTTCATCGCTGGGACGGCGCGTCCGCCACGCCCAGCCGCTCGTCGTAGACGTCGCGGCGCCGGTCGCGCAGCACGTGATTGAACGCGTTCAGCTGCCGCCCGCGGCGCGCGGCTTTCAGGTCCACCGCGGCGAGCAGGATCTCCTCGCGGTCGGCGCTGGCCGGACCGGCCGCGGTCCAGCCCTGCGATCCCACGATCAAGCTGCGGCCCACGAAGGGCTGGCCGCGCTCGACGCCCACCCGGTCGGCGCACACCACCGTCAGGCCGTTGCTGTGCGCGCCCGCGATCGCCAGCGCGTGCGCCATGGCCGGGCCGTCGGGCGTCTGGCCGGGCATGGGCACCCAGTTGGTCGGCACCGCGACCAGGTCCGCGCCGCGCAGCGCCAGCAAGCGGTAGACCTCGGGGAACCAGCCGTCGTAGCAGATCGCCACGCCCAGCCGGCCCAGCTCGGTATGGAACACGGGCAGGCCCAGGTCGCCCGCCTCGAAATACAGATTCTCGTCGCCCCACAGATGCAGCTTGCGGTAGGTGCCGATATAGCCCTGCGGGCCGGCGACCAGCGCCGAGTTGTAGAGGCGGTCGCCGCAGCGCTCGGCGATCCCCGCCACCAGGTAGATGCCCAGGCGTCCGGCCAGCTCGATCCAGGCCCGCGAGGACGGGCCCTCCGGCACGGGCTCGGCCAGGGCGTAGGCTTCCTCGCGGCTTTCGAACATGTAGCCGGTGTTGGCCAGTTCGGGCAGCACCACCAGGCGCGCGCCGCGCGCCGCGGCCTCCTCCGCCAGCTCGATGGAACGCGCCACGTTGGCGGCGACCTCGCCGATTGCCGGGGCCATCTGGATGCTGGCCACGCCGATCGCGGGCGCGGGTTGCGGATCTAACGGTTGCATGCGGTCTCCTTCGCGGAAAACAAACGAAAAAGCCCCCGACCACGCAGTGCGTGCAAGTCGGGGGCTGTTATAGCCAGACGAAGTGTTCAGGCAGCAATTATTGCTGCAGGGTGCGGCAGGGGCGCGGAACGCGCCGCGCAAGGATCAATGCTGATCGTGGACGAATAATAGGGATGCCTCGGCGCCCCGAACAATAAGAGGTTTCCCGGACGGCCGCCCGGATGCGAGAATAGCGCGTGGCGTCGGCAGGCCCTAGGCGCTGCGGCCGTCGTACGGAATGCGGGTCAGCGCGTTCAGGTCCACCGTTTCCAGGCAGCGCACGTTCACCGCCGCCGTTTCCTCGCCCTTGGGGCTTGTGCCGAACGCGAAGGGCGCGCAGCCGCACTCGGCGCAGAATTGGTGCGAGATCACGTGCTTGTTGAATTTGTAGGTCGACAGGCTGTCCGTGGACGAGGTGATGCGCAGGTCCGTCCGCGGCACGAACCACAGCAGATAGCCCTTGCGGCTGCAGTGCGAGCAATTGCATTCCAGGGCCTGTGACACGTCGCCGTCGACCTCGAATGCGATGCGTCCACAGTGGCAACTTCCTTTTTGCATGGCCTGGCTCCTTGGGTATCGTGGGTCGGGCCTCCATCATAAAACGGCGGCCGCGCGCTTGGCGCCGCTTTCGTCCAATCTTCAGGAGACATCATGCCCCAACTATCCGCCTACCTCAGCTTCGACGGCAATTGCGCCGAGGCCATGCGCTTCTACGAACGCGTGCTGGGCGGGCGGCTGGAGGCGCTGGTCCGCTACGCGGACGCCCCGCCCGACGCCGCCATGCCGTCCCTGTCCGCCGAGGACTCCGAGCGCATCATGCATGCCCGGCTGGGCCTGGACGAACAGATGCTGATGGGCAGCGACGCCACCGCCGGGCATCCCTATCCCGGCAAGCAGGGCGTGGCGCTGTCGCTGGCCTACCCCACGGTGTCGGACGCGCAGCGCGTTTTCGACATGCTGGCGGAAGGCGGCAGCATCACCATGCCGCTGCAGAAAACGTTCTGGGCCGAAGCCTATGGATCGCTGATCGACCGCTACGGCACGCGCTGGATGGTCAGCGGCGGGCGCCTGACCCACTGACCGCCAGCCATCCGAAACCACGAAAACAAGGAACCCATACCCGATGACGCATGGAATCCACGGCAAGCAACGATGGTGGGCGCTGCTGGTGCTCTGCCTGGGCGTGTTGATGATCGTGCTGGACACCACGATCGTGAACGTCGCCCTCCCCTCGATCCGCCAGGACCTGCATTTCACCGAGACCTCGCTGGTATGGGTGGTCAACGCCTATATGCTGACCTTCGGCGGCTTCCTGCTGCTGGGCGGACGGCTGGGCGACCTGTTCGGCCACCGCCGCATGTTCCTGGCGGGGCTGACGCTTTTCACGCTGGCCTCTCTGGCCTGTGGGCTGGCGCAGGGGCAGGCCCTGCTGATCGGCGCGCGCGCGGCCCAGGGGCTGGGCGGCGCGGTGGTGTCGGCTGTGTCGCTGTCGCTCATCATGAATCTCTTCACCGAGACCGGCGAGCGGGCGCGCGCCATGGGCGTGTACGGCTTCGTCTGCGCGGGCGGCGGCAGCATCGGCGTGCTGCTGGGCGGCCTGCTGACCAGCGCGCTGTCGTGGCACTGGATCTTCCTGGTCAACCTGCCTATCGGCGTGCTGGTCTATGCGCTGTGCCTGCGCCTGATCCCCGCCGCCGCTCCCGCCGCGGGCGGCGCCCGGCTGGACGTGGCCGGCGCGTTCGCGGTCACCGCCTCGCTCATGCTGGCGGTGTACGCCGTGGTCAACGGCAACGAGGCCGGCTGGACCTCCGCGCAATCGCTGACGCTGCTGGGCGCGGCCGCCGCGCTGATGGCGCTGTTCCTCGTCATCGAAGCGCGGGTGGAATCGCCGCTCATGCCGCTGGGACTGTTCCGCCTGCGCAACGTGGCCACCGCCAACATCGTCGGCGTGCTGTGGGCCGCCGCCATGTTCGCGTGGTTCTTCGTGTCGGCGCTATACATGCAGCTGGTGCTGGGCTACAGCCCCATGGAAGTCGGCCTTGCCTTCCTGCCGGCCAACCTCATCATGGCGGCGTTCTCGCTGGGCCTGTCGGCCAAGCTGGTAATGCGCTTCGGCATACGCGCGCCGCTCGCCACGGGCCTGTTCATGGCCGCGCTGGGGTTGGCGCTGTTCTCGCGCGCGCCCGTCGACGGCAGCTTCGCCGTGGACGTGCTGCCGGGCATGCTGCTGCTCGGCCTGGGCGCGGGCGTGGCCTTCAACCCCATGCTGCTGGCGGCGATGAGCGACGTGGAACCCAGCCAGTCGGGCCTGGCCTCCGGGGTGGTGAACACCGCCTTCATGATGGGCGGCTCGCTGGGGCTGGCCGTGCTGGCCAGCCTGGCCGCGGCCCGCAGCGCCGCTCTCGCGCAGGCGGGCGCCGCGCCCACGGCGGCGCTCAACGGCGGATACCAGATGACGTTTCTGGCGGGCGCGCTGATCGCGGCGCTGGCTGCGGCATTGAGCGCGATGCTGCTGCGCTCTCGCAACCGCGATTTGCCGGTGCAGGCGGATACGCCGTAGCAAGCCGCGGGGACGCGCGCCGCCGCCGACCGCTAACTCAGCGGCGCTTGCCGAACACGGACTTGGGCGCGCGGCCGTGAAAGCGCGTGAAGGCCGCGCTGAAATTGGCCGGATGGCGGTAGCCGACGCGGTAGGCGGCCTGCGCCACCTGGCAGCCGGTTTCCAGCAGCTCCCAGGCTCGCTGCATGCGCAACGCGGTCAGCAGCCGATGCGGGCTGCTGCCGTACAGCTTGCGGAAACCTTCCTTCAGCTTGAATTCGTTCAGCCCCACGGCAATGCAGAGATACTGCACGGTGAGGTCGCGGTCCATCTGCTCGCTCATGAGGGCGCGCGCCGCTTCCACGCGCACGATGTCGGCCTGGCTGAGCCCGCCCAGCGCGGGCGCCGGAGCAAGGCCGCGCAGTTGGCGCGATAGCAGCGTCAACGCGCGGATATGGGCCTCCAGCGGGTCTGCGCCCGAGGCCAGCGCGGCCGCCGCCGCGGCCGTTTCGGGGCTGGTGCGGATATGCGCCAGGCAGCGCAGCCGACCTTCGCCCAATAGGGCCTCGGCGCGCTCCTCGCCCGCGTATCGGCGCAATACTCCTTCGCCTACCAACAGCCTCAATTGCGATATGGCGGCGCCGCCCAGGTAGCGGCGTTCTCCCTTGCTGCGCTGAAACGCCGTGACCGTGGTGTAGCCGCCGCGGAAGTCCAGCGCCGAGCCATCCGCCCCCTGATAGGCCGACACGCCCTCCATGGCCAGAGTGATGACCAGCGTGCGCGCGCCGTGGCCGGCCGCGTTCTCCTCGATCAGGTCGCGCGCCGGCGCGTAGCGCGAATGCACCAGCGCCAGGCCATCGTCCAGTTCCAGCCGGTCCGCATGGCATGCGCCCAGCTCTTGCGGCAAGGCATGGCGCAGCCAGCCGGGACGAGGGCTGCCGGCCGGCTGGGCCAGCGTGGAAGAAATGCGCAGGGACATGGTTTTTCCTGAGGCGGCGCCCGGATCTTGCCCGCCGCTCCGATTTGCATACGAATGGATCCGGAACGCATATGGATGCTAATGATATTCGTTCGCATAAAGAAATACCATTTCCGGGATGGCCGCACAACGATGGCGGCCGCGACGCCGCACAGGAATCCCGATGACGAAGCCCCTCCCCTACGCGCCAGCCGCCTGCGCCCTGCTCTGGCTGGCCGGCGCGCCCGCCGCCCAGGCGCAGGCTCCCGCCGAGCTGTCCGCCATCACCGTCACCGCCGACAAACAGGAGCGCGCGCTGGAATCGGTGCCGGCCAGCCTGGCGGTCTTCGACGGCGACATGCTGGAATCCCAGGGCATCCACGGCCTTCAAGCCTTGCAGACGATCACGCCGGGCCTGAGCTTCCAGCCTTTCGGGCAGGCCGGCGTCAACTCTCCCGTGATGCGCGGGCTGTCCGCCAATTTCTTTTCGTTTTCGACGTCGACCCTGCTGGTGGTGGACGGGGTGCCCACGCTGACGGCGCAAGGCTACGACGATCCCCTGCTGGCCATCGACCGCGTCGAAGTGCTGCGCGGGCCGCAATCCACGCTCTACGGCCGCAATGCCGAGGCCGGCGTCATCAGCATCCACAGCCGCCAGCCCGACAACACCGTGCGCGGCCAGTTCAGCGCCGAAGCCGGCAGCCGCGACCTGCGCGCCCTGCGCTTCGATTTCAGCGGCCCGCTGGTGGAAGACCGGCTCTACGCCAGCGTCGCCGGCACGTGGCGCAGCCAGGACGGATTCATCGACAACACCTACACCGGCAAGCGCGAAGACGACCGCGAATTGCGCAGCGGCAAGCTGGCCCTGCGCTGGACGCCGTCGGCGCAAACCGACGCCACGCTGCGCTATGCGCAGCAGGACTATCGCGACGGCGCGGCGCTGTGGGGGTCGCCCGCCGCGCCGCGCGCCACCGTTGCCTCGGGCACACCCAGCTGGAACCGCTCCATCGGCCGCAGCGCATCGCTTGCCGTGCGCCACGATTTCGACTCGGGCCTGCGCCTGTCGTCCGTGACCGCCTGGAACGACTTCCGCGACCGCGTGCAGCAGGACACCGATTTCCTGCCCGCCGATCTGCTGCACATCGCCCGCGACCATCGCTTCCGCAACCTGTCGCAGGAGTTCCGGCTGGAAGGCGATTGGCGCGGCGCGCGTTGGCTGGCGGGCGTGTATGCGGACGGAGACGACCACGATCTGCGCAATACGCAGAAGATGCCTCTCGGCCTGACGCAGAGCGTGGTGAATCTGCGTGGAAACTCGGCGGCGGCCTTCACCCACTGGACGCTGCCACTGGCCGAGCGCTGGACGCTGGAAGCGGGCGCGCGCCTCGAACGCGATGAAATCCGCTTCAGCCCGCAAGGCGATACGCGGCGGCGCTCCGACTGGACCCGCGTTACCCCGCGCATCGCGTTGCAATATGCGTACGCACCGCGCCAGCAGGTCTACGCCTCGGTGGCCGACGGTTTCCGCGCGGGCGGCTTCAACGTGTTTTCGCCGGCCGCCGACTACGCGCCCTACCAGCCCGAAACGCTGCGCTCCTATGAGATCGGCGCCAAGGGCTGGCTGGCGGGCAATCGCCTGCGCTACTCGGGCGCCGTCTATGTGATGACCGTGAAAAACATGCAGGTGCAGCAGATGCCGCTGCCTGGGCTCGTCTACGTGACCAACGCCGCATCGGCGCGCTCCATCGGCGCGGAATTCGAACTGGAATACCTGCTGGGCGACGGCTGGTCGCTGCAGGCGGGCCTTGGGCTGAACCGCACGCGTTTCTCCGGTTTCCGGGACGGCGCCGCCGATTACGCCGGCAACGACAACCCGTTCGCGCCGCGGATCAACGGCTTCCTGAGCGCCCGCTACGACGCGCCCGCCGGCTGGTACGCGCAAGCGTCCCTGACCGGCACCGGCCGCGTCTACCTGGACGCCGCCAACCGCTACAGCCGCAATGGCTATGGGCTGATCAACCTGGCCGCCGGCGTGACCGTGCGCCAGGTCGAGATCTCCGCCTACGTCAACAACCTCGCCAACCGCCGCTACGACGCCGTCGGCTACCAGAACGGCATCGTCACGGTCTACAGCCCGCCGCGCGAAGCCGGCCTGCGCCTCACCTGGCGCATCTAGGGCTACCCAAACAGCAAGGAGCTTCACGCCATGCCCATCCCTCATCCCCTGCAACGCTATTGGGACCTGGCCGCCGCGCCGGTCCAAGGCCAGGCGCTGGACGCCGCGCTGGAGCTCGGCGTGCTGGACCGGCTGGCGCAGCCCGCCAGCGCCGAAGAAGTCGCCGCCGCGCTGGCTCTGGATCCGGCGCGCACCGGCCACCTGCTGGACCTGCTCTGGAGCATGGACCTGGTGCAGCGCGTGGACGGAGATCCGATCCTCTACCTGTGCCGGCCCCACGCGCGCCAATACTTCTGCAGGGATCAGCCCGCCTGCTGCGCGGACGCATGGCGCTACCGGCTGGGCGCGCTGAATCGTTTCGGCGGCCAGTTGGCCGGCCTGCTGCGGCGCGACGCCCCGCAACCCGCGCCCTACGTGCAGACGAACGCCGCCGGCTGGGCCGACGCCGCGCGCGTGCAGATCGGACAGGAACAGCGCGCCGTGGCCGTGCCCGCGGCGCTGGAAGCGCTGGCCTGCGTGCCCGAGGCGCGCCAGGCGCGGCGGATCCTGGACCTGGGCGGCGGCCCTGGCCTGATCGCCATCGCGCTCGTGGAAAACCGTCCCGACGCCAGCGGCGTCGTGTTCGACTGGCCGGAAACCGCCGCGGTGGCCCAGGAGAACATCGCGCGCGCGGGGCTGGCGGGCAGGCTGGCGGTATTGGGCGGAGACTTGGCGCGCGATGACATCGGCCAGGGCTACGACCTGATCTGGTGTTCGTCGGTGCTGCACTTCCTGCCGGATCCCGCCGCCGCGCTGCGCAAGATGCGCGATGCCCTGGCGCCCGGCGGAACGCTGGTCATGGCGCACGCCGAAATCCCCGAGGACGCGAGCGCGGCGGCCCGCGTGCTGCCTTTCTATCTGCCCATGATGATGCTGGGCCGGAACGTGACGCGCGCGGGCGAACTGCGGCAGGCCCTGGCCGACTGCGGCTACGCCGAGGTGCGCGGCTTCGACTCCGTTTCGTTTCCGCTGGCGCCGCTGCGCGTGCTGTCCGCGCGCAAGGCGGCGCCATGACGCCGGCCCTGCGCAACGGGCTGCGGCAGGCGCTGTTCGGCTGGCTCAACCTGGCCCTGACCGCGCCCGGGGTGTACTTGTGGCTGGGCCTGCCGCTGGTGCTGCGCCAGCATGGCTGGTCCGGCACCGCCATCGGATTGTTCCAGTTGGCCAGCCTGCCCACGGTGTTCAAGTTCCTGCTCGCGATGCCGCTGGACGGCCGCGGCCGGCGCCGAGGCGCCTATCGCGGCTGGGCGGCCGGCCTGCTGCTGGCCTATGCGGCCGTGCTGTGCGCGCTGGGCTGGCGCGAACTGCTGGACGAACGCTGGACGCTGTTCGCGCTGGCCGCCGCGGCCGCGCTCGCCGGCACCTGGGCCGACGTGCCCGTCAATGCCCTGGCGATACGTGTGCTGCCCGCGTCCGGCCGGGCGTGGGCAGGCGGCATCCGCTCCATGGCGCTGTGCCTGGGCGCCATCGCGGGCGGCGGGCTGATGCTGCTGGCGCAGTCGCGCTGGGGTTGGCACGCGCCTTTTCTCATCATGGCGGGCGCGCTGGCCCTGGGCGCGGCGCTGATCCTGCTGATCCGCAACGAAGACGAGGCCGGCCAGCCGGACGTAGCGGCCCGGATGCCCGCCGCGTCCGCCCAGTTGCTGGAGTACTTCCGTCTGGATGCGAGCCGCCGCTGGCTGCCTTTGCTGGCGCTGCTGTTTCCCTTCATCGGTTCGGGCTGGTTCTACCTGAAGCCGCTGCTGCTGGACCAGGGCCTGCCCGCCGACCGCGTGGCGTGGCTGGTAGGCGTGGCGGGCGGCGCCGTCGGAGCCGCCGCCAGCGCGGTCGGCGCGCGCGGGCTGAAACGCGCAGGCCCGGGCCTTGCCGCGCCCGCCCATGCGGCGGCAAGCTTTGCCGCGCTGCTCGCGCTGGCCGCGGCCGTCGCGCTGCAGGCCCCGCCCGCGGTGCTGATCGTTTGCGCGCTGGGCATCGCCGCCGCCATGGGCGCGACCGCCGCGCTCGCCTTCGGCCTGATGATGGCGCACGCCCGCCCGGGCCTGCAGGCGCTGGACTACGGCATCCAGTCCAGCGTGTTCTCGCTGACCCGGATCCTGGCCCCCGCCGCCGCCGGCATGATGCTGGACTGGGCGGGGCCGGCCTGGATGCTGGCGGCGCTTGCCGCCGCTTCGGCGGGCGTGTTGTGGCTGGCCTTGCGGAACGCGCCGAAGCTGCAGGCCTAGCCGCGCGGCATCCAGTTTTCCACCAGCTTCACGAAAGCGCTGGACCCGATGGGCAACAGCTCGTCGTTGAAGTCGTAGCTGGTGTTGTGGACCAGGCAGGGCCCCTCGCCATGGCCGGACTCGCGGTGATCGCCGTCGCCGTTGCCGATGAAGCAATAGCTGCCGGGCACTTCTTCCAGCATGAAGGAAAAGTCCTCGGCCGCCATGATGGGCGCCTGCGCCAGCACGCGATCCTGCCCCACGACGGCGGCCAGCGCGGTGCGCATGAAGGTAGTCTCGGCCTCGTGATTGATGGTCGAGGGATAGTGGCGCGTGAAGACGAAATCGCATTCTGCGCCGAACATGCCGGCCACGTGCTGCGCGACCTCGCCCATGCGGCGCTCGATCAGGTCCAGGGTTTCGCGCGTATAGGCGCGCACGGTGCCGCGCAGTTCGCAGGTGTCGGGGATGACGTTGACTACCCCGCCCGCCTGCACCGTGGTCACCGAGATGACCGCCGTCTCCAGCGGCTTCTTGTTGCGGCTGATGATGGTCTGGAAGGCCTCGATCATCTGGGCCGCGGCGGGAATGGGATCGATGGCCAGGTGCGGCATGGCCGCGTGGCCGCCCTTGCCGCGTATGGTGACGTGGAATTCGCTGTTGGACGCCAGCACGGGCCCGGGCGACGAGGCGAAGCAGCCCACCGGAATGCCGGGCATGTTGTGCATGCCGAACACCGCTTCCATCGGGAACTTCTCGAAGAGGCCGTCGCGCATCATTTCGCGGGCGCCGCCGCCGCGTTCTTCGGCCGGCTGGAAAATCAGGTACACGGTGCCGTCGAAGTTGCGGTGGCGGGCCAGGTGCTGCGCCGCGCCCAGCAGCATGGCGGTGTGGCCGTCATGGCCGCAGGCGTGCATGACGCCCGGATGCTTGCTGGCGTGGCTGAAGCGGTTCACCTCGTGCATGGGTAGCGCGTCCATGTCGGCGCGCAGCCCCACCGTGCGGGGCGAGCTGCCGTTGCGGATCACGCCCACCAGCCCGGTCTTGCCGAATCCGCGATGCAAGGCGATGCCCCAGCTTTCCAGCAGCCCGGCCACCAGATCCGACGTGCGGTTCTCCTCGAAGGCCAGCTCCGGATGGGCGTGGATGTCGCGGCGGACGGCGCGGATGGAGGGCGAGTTTTCAACGATGTCTTCGATCAGATTCATAAGGCGGCGCCGGCCCCGCGAGCGGAGCCGAGAAGTTGGGTTGAAGGAGGAATGGTAGTCAATCGGGCTTGATGCCCAGCTTGCGCAAGACGGGGCCCGAGGCGTCGCGTTCCGCGGAAACCCGCTGGGCGAACGCGGACGCCGCCAGGTGATACGGCAACGAGCCGTGGCTGGCGTACATCTGCTTGAGCGCGCCGTCCTGCTGGGCGCGGCCGATCTCGGCATTGAGCCGCTGCACGATCGCATCGGGCGTGCCGGACCTGGCCGCGATGCCCAGCCATACGGCGCCTTCGAAGCCGCGGAAGTTGCGTTCGGCCAGCGTGGGCGCCTTGCCGAAAGCCGCGTCCGGCACCGCTTCGCTGATCGCCAGCGCACGCAGCCGGCCGTCCTTGACCATGGGCTCGACCAGGGCGGTGCCCGCGAAGTACATCTGCGTGTCTCCGGCCAGCACCGAATTCAGCGCGCCGGTGCCCGTCTTGAACGGCACGTGCATGATGTCGACGCCGGCCTGCTCTCGCAGCATTTCGAACAGCACGTGCGGCGGGCTGCCGTTGCCCGAGGACGCATAGTTCAGCTTGCCCGGCTGCTGGCGCGCTATCGCCAGCAACTGGTCCAGCGACTGCGCGGGCATCCTGTCGTTGACGGTCAGCGCCATCGGGATGATCGCCAAGGGGCTGACCGGCTGCAGGTCGCGCGCCGGATCGTAGGTCAGCGCCGGGAAAATATAGGGGTTCCAGACCAGGTGCGCATTGGTGACCAGCGCCAGCGTGTGCCCGTCCGCGGGCGCGGACTTGAGCTGCTGCATGGCCAGCATGCCGCCGGCGCCCGGCTTGTTCTCCACCACGACGGGCTGGCCGAGGGCCTTGTGCAGCCGCTCCGCCAGCGGCCGCGCGAACAGATCGGGCAGGCTGCCGGGCCCGCCGTTGACCAGGATGGTCACCGGCCGCGCGGGCCAGTCGTCGGCGCGGGCCGAGGGGCTTGCCGCCAGCACGGCAAGCGCCGCCAGGCAGCCGGCGGCGCGCCGGATGTCTTGTAGCCTTATCACTGCTTGTCTCCTGTGCGCCTGCCGCCGGCTTTGTGCCGGTCATTCCGGGCGGCGTCTTTTTTACGATAAGCAGCATAAATCTCGGCGTCAACAATTTTTATCGAGATTTTTGGAGGGCATGATAAAGTAGCGCCATGTCTGAAGGCACCCTGCTCCCCCCGCTTGCCCACGCCGCCTCGGCCAATACCCTGGTCGGCGCGGCCTACGTCAACCTGCGCCGCGACATCATCCAGGGCAAGCTGCCGCCCGGCTCGCGCCTGCGCGTGGAACATCTGAAAGACGATTACGGCGTGGGCGCCGGCACCCTGCGCGAAGCGTTGGCGCTGCTGGTGTCGGACGCCCTCGTCATCGCGCAGGGGCAGCGCGGCTTCCACGTCACCCCCATCTCGCTCGACGACTTCCGCGACATCACCGAAAACCGCGTGCTGCTCGAAACCGAGGCCCTGCGCCAGTCCATCGCCGTCGGCGACGACGACTGGGAAAGCGCCGTGCTTGCCGCATTCCACCGCCTGGGCAAGGCCGAGCAACGCCTGGCATCCGATCCCGACGCGCGTTTCGACGAGTGGGAACAGCGCAACCGCGACTTCCACCGCGAGCTCATCCGCGCCTGTCCTTCGCGCTGGATGCATCATTTCCTGGGCATCCTCTACCAACAGGCAGAACGCTACCGGCGCCTGACCGTCACGCGCAGGCCCATCGCGCGCGACCTGCACGACGAGCACCAAGGCATTCTGGACGCCACGCTCGCCCGCGACGCCGACCGCGCCTGCGCCCTGCTCGCCAGCCACATCCGCCTGACGTACGACGCCGTCGCCAAGCTGCCGCCCGAGCTTTTCACGCCCTCGGCCTGAACCCGGCCCGCAGTCATGCGCCCGCGCGGTGCTGCGCCAGCACCTCGCGCATGGATTGCGCCGCGCGCTCCAGGACGGGCACCGCGCGCAGCAGTTCGTCCAGCATCACCCGCGCCGTGGGCGCATGGCAGGCCACGGCCGCCACGACGCGGCCTTCCGCGTCGCGCACCGGCACGGCCACCGCGCTCATGCCGCGCACAAACTCTTCGTTGTCGATACCTATGCCTTTCGCGGCCAGGCGCTCCAGTTCGTCATCCAGCCTGGCCGGATCCGTCAAGGTGCGCGGCGTGTTGCGCGTGAGCGGCAATCGCGCCAGCACGCGGCCGCGTTCGAGGCGGTTCATGGATGCCAGGAACAACTTGCCGCTGGCGGTGCAATGCATGGGCACGTGGCTGCCCACCGCGAAGAACAGCCGCAACGGCTCGGTGGTTTCTACCCGCTCCATGTAGATCACGCGATCGCCGTCGGGCGCGGTGAGGTTGCAGGTTTCGCCCAGGGTGCCGACCAGTTGCGCAAGCACGGCCCGGCATGCGCGCGTGAAGGCCGATGCGCGCAGCGTGGCCAGGGCGAGCACCGAGGCTTGCGGGCCCGGCACGTAGCCGTTCTCGGTAGGCGTGGCGGCGACGAAGCCCGCCCGCTGCATGGCCGCCAGCAGGCGCATCAGAGTGGTTTTGGGCATGTCCAGCCGTTGCGCCAGCTGCGCCAGCGTGGGCGGGTGCTGCGCGCGCGCCAGGTGCTCCAGCACCAGCAGCGCGCGTAGCGAGCGGGATGCGTCGTGTGTCTCGCCGGCCGCGCTTTCGGCGGCGCCTGCCGCCGATGCTGCACTGCGATTTTGAAACCGAATCTGCATATTCTGTTCCACTTTTCCGCCCTGGCGCGCGTTGTGCTTTGCGCTGCGCGCCCGCTTCCTAGAATCGCCACAAATGCACGAAGGCCCGCGCGATGCCGGACCTTCGTCATCGATCCAGTATATAAGTGCGCCCCACAACGACAAGCAGGGTAAACGCGCCGTCGGACTCCGGCCAGGCGCGCGGCGCCCTGCTGCAGGGAGAGCTTGCGGACATGTCCGATACCGTGGATTACATCGTGGTAGGCGCCGGCTCGGCCGGATGCGTGATGGCCAACCGGCTGAGCGCCAACGGCAAGCATTCCGTGTGCCTGCTGGAAGCCGGGCCCAGGGACAGCTACCCATGGATACACATCCCCATCGGCTACGGCAAGACGATGTTCCACAAAGTGGTGAACTGGGGCTATTACACGGACCCCGACCCCAACATGCTGGACCGGCGCATCTATTGGCCGCGCGGCCGCACGCTGGGCGGTTCCAGCTCCATCAACGGCCTGATCTACATCCGCGGCCAGCGGCGCGACTACGACGCCTGGGCCGCCGCCGGCAACCCGGGCTGGAGCTGGGACGACTGCCTGCCCTACTTCCGCAAGCTGGAAAACAATGACCTGGGCCCCGGGCCCACGCGCGGCACCGAAGGCCCGCTCAATGCCACGTCCATCAAGACGCCGCATCCGCTGGTGCAGGGGCTGATCGCGGCCGCCGAAAGCCTGGGCATTCCCCGCGTGGACGATTTCAACACCGGCGACCAGGAAGGCGTGGGCTACTACCAGCTCACCACCCGCAACGGCCGCCGCTGCTCAACCGCCGTCGCCTATCTGCGGCCCGCGCAGGGGCGCCCGAATCTGCGCGTGGAGACCGACGCGCATGCCATGGCCATCCTGTTCGAGGGCACCCGGGCCTGCGGCGTGCGCTACCGTCAGCACGGGCAGGTACGCACGGTGCGCGCCCGCCGCGAGGTAGTGCTGTGCGCGGGCGCGCTGCAGTCTCCCCAGCTGCTGCAGCTGTCGGGCGTGGGCCCCGCCGCGCTGCTGCGCCGCTTCGGCATCGGCGTCGTGCGCGATCTGCCCGGCGTGGGCGAGAACCTGCAGGACCACCTGCAGATCCGCCTGATCTACGAAACCACCCGCCCCATCACCACCAACGACCAGTTGCGCACCCTGCACGGGCGCGCCCGCATGGGGCTGGAATGGCTGCTGTTCCGCAGCGGCCCGCTGGCCGTGGGCATCAACCAGGGCGGGCTGTTCTGCCGGGTCGACCCGGCCAGCCGCACGCCGGACACCCAATTCCATTTCGCCACGCTATCGGCCGACCTGGCCGGCGGCAAGGTGCATCCGTTCTCGGGTTGCACGTATTCGGTGTGCCAGCTGCGGCCGTCGTCGCGCGGCTACGTGCGCCTGCGCAGCGCGGACCCGTTCGAAGCGCCGTCCATGCAGCCGAACTACCTGTCCACGGAACTGGACCGCCGCATGGTGGTGGCCGCCGTGAAGTACGCGCGCAAGGTCGCGACCACCCCGCCGCTGGCCGGGATGATGAAGCGCGAGTTCCGCCCCGGGCCGGACGTGCGCGCGGACGACGAGATCCTGCACTTCTGCCGCGAACACGGGGCCACGATCTTCCACCCGTCGGGCACCGCCAGGATGGGGCCGGACAGCGACCCCATGGCGGTCGTGGACGAGCGCCTGCGCGTGCATGGCGTGGCGGGGCTGCGTGTGGTGGATTGTTCGATCATGCCGACGCTCGTGTCCGGCAACACCAACGTGCCGGTGGTGATGCTGGCCGAGCGCGCGGCCGACTTCATTTTGCAGGACCTCAGGCAGGACATCAGGCAGGCGCAACAGATCGCCGCCTGATCCCATGGCGCAGGACAACGCAGATTGGCCCGCCACCACACCAAAGGAGACTAGACATGGCCAAGCAGAACGAAGCCGCGGTGCGCAGGGTCGTCGCCGCGTCGCTGATCGGCGCCACCATCGAGTGGTACGACTTTTTCTTGTATGGCGTCGTCGCGGGCATTGTGTTCAACAAGCTGTATTTCCCCGCCGGGGATCCGGTGATCTCCACCATGCTGGCCTACACCACCTTCGCGGTGGGATTCGTCACCCGGCCGCTTGGCGGGCTGATCTTCGGCCACTTCGGCGACCGCATCGGCAGAAAGAGCATGCTGGTGATGACCTTGATGATCATGGGCGTGGCCACCTTCCTGATCGGCCTGGTGCCCACCTACGACAGCATCGGCATCTGGGCGCCGATCCTGCTGCTGCTCCTGCGCGTATTCCAGGGCATCGGACTGGGCGGCGAATGGGGCGGCGCGGTGCTGATGGCCTACGAGTACGCGCCGCCCGGCAAGAAGGGGTTCTACGCCTCGCTGCCGCAGATCGGGCTGGCGATCGGCCTGTGCCTGGCCTCCGGCACGGTGGCGCTACTGTCCACCCTGCTGACCGACGCGCAGTTCATGGCCTGGGGCTGGCGGATCGCCTTCCTCGTATCCGCGGTCATGGTGGCGGTCGGCATGTACATCCGGCTGAACATCAAGGAAACGCCCGAATTCGCGGCGGTCAAGAAGAACAACGCCGAAAGCCGCATCCCGTTTGCCGATATGTTCAAGCGCTATCCGGGCAATGTCTTCAAGGGCATGGGCGCGCGCTACATCGACGGGGTGTTCTTCAACGTGTTCGGCGTGTTCTCGATCTCGTACCTCACGCAGACCGTGCAGATCACGCGCACCGAGGCGCTCATCGGCGTCATGGCCGCGGCCCTGGTCATGTGCTTCTTCATTCCCTTCTTCGGCCGCCTGTCCGACCGCGTCGGGCGCACGCGGGTCTATTTCTGGGGCTCGCTCATTACCGCCGCGGCGTCCTTCCCCGGCTTCTGGCTGATGCTGAACAGCCAGGGCAGCGTCATGCTGATCTGGCTGGCCATCATCGTGCCCTTCGGCATCCTGTACGCGGCCGTGTACGGGCCGGAAGCCGCGCTGTTCTGCGAGCTGTTCGACGCCAAGGTGCGCTACACCGGCATTTCCTTCGTCTACCAATTCTCGGGGATCTTCGCCTCGGGCATCACGCCCATCATCGCGACCGCGCTGTTGAAGACGGGAGGCGGCCAGCCCTGGCTGATCTGCCTGTACGTGCTGTTCTCGGGCGTGGTGTCGGCGGCGTGCGCCTGGCTGATCGGACGCGGCGAGCAGCCCGCCGAATCGGAGGCCGCCGCGCCCCTTCCGCCGGCGGGCCTGCGCAAGGCATGACGCGGGCGGCCTGGACGCGCGCCGCCCGCAAGCGGGACGGCGCGCCTCAGGCTGCCGCGACGGGCCGGCCGTAGAAGGGATAGTTGGGATCGTTGTAGCCGTGCGAGGACGCATGGCCCGGAACCACCCAGCCGTTCACGACGGCTTCGTCCTCGGCCGTGATGGAAACGTCCAGGGCGGCATAGTAGTCGTCCATCTGCGCCAAGGTGCGCGGCCCGGCGATGACGGCGGTGATGACGGGATTGGCCAGCACCCAGGCGGTGGCGAAGTGCCCGGGCTGCACGCCGCGCGCCGCGCTGTGCGCCACCAGTTTCTGGGCGACCTGCAGCGATTCCTCGCGGAACTCGGTCGCCAGGATGCGGGCGTCGCCGCGCCCGGCGCGCGTGTCCGCCGCCGGCGCCTGGCCCGGCAGGTACTTGCCGGTCAAGACGCCGCGCGCGATCGGGCTGTAGGGCACTACGCCCAGGCCGTAGTGCTTGCAGGCCGGCAGGATTTCCACTTCCGGGCCGCGGTTGAGCATGTTGTAGTAAGGCTGGCACACCGCCGGCTGCGGTACGCCCATCTTCTCGCACAGGCGCATCACTTCGGCGATGCGCCAGCCGCGGAAGTTCGACAGGCCGAAGCTGCGCAGCTTGCCCGCGCGGATCAGGTCGCCCAGCGCCCACAGCGCCTCTTCCAGGTTCTCTTCGTGGTAGTCGCGGTGCAGGTAGAGGATGTCCATGAAGTCGGTGTCCAGCCGCGACAGGCTGGTCTCTACCCCGCGGATCAGCCATTGGCGCGAGTAGTGCGACAGGTTCGGGCCCTTGCCTACCGGGTTGCCGATCTTGCTGGCGAGCACCCAGTCGTGGCGCTGGCCCTTCAACAGCTTGCCCACCACTTCCTCGGAGCGGCCGCCGTTGTAGACGTCGGCGGTGTCGATGAAATTCAGGCCGTGGTCGCGCGCGGACGCGACGATGCGCGCGGCTTCGTCGTCGGGCGTCTGCTCCCCGAACATCATGGTGCCCAGGCATAGCGGGGATACACGGAGATTGCTGCGGCCGAGGCGGCGGTAGTTCATGGGTGGTCCTTTGTGGCGGGTTGCGTGATGTGATGCGTGGCGCGCGTTCAGCGGCGTCGTGCTTTCCTTGATCTTAACGCGCCACATCGATCCCGTAGATGGGTTACGCGCGCTGAAGAGCCATGTCCTTACTTAAGAATTCTCGCGCTCCACCCATCCTACGATGCGTCCACCGCCGCCAGGATTTTGCCGAACAGGGCGTCGGCGTGAGCGGAATCCAGCCAGCGCACGATCACGACCATTTTGCGTTCGGGCTCCACCCAGGTGAACGAGCTGCCCGCGCCCACGCCGAAGAAGCTGGAGGCCGGCACGCTGGGGAACACACGGCCTTCGTGGTTCAGCCAGATGAGATAGCCGTAGTACGGCGCGATATCGCAAGGCGTGCGCATGGCCTGGATCCATTCGGCGGACAGCACCTGGCGGCCGTTGGCCTGGCCGCCGTTCAACAGCATCTGGCCGATCAGCGCCTGGTCGCGGGCGCTGATGGACATGCCGCCGCCCCAGTGCGAACCGCCCGGCACGGACGGCATGCGCTGGCCGTCGATCTCGACCCAGGCATTGTCGTAGCCCACCCACTGCCAGTTCTCGCTGGCGCCGATCGGGCGCGTGACGGCCTCGCGGAAGACCTCGGGCAGCGGCTTGCGGAACAGGTGCAGCAGCGCGTACGACAGCTGGTTGATGCGCACGTCGTTGTATTCCCAGTACGTGCCCGGGCGCTGCAGGGGCCGCGCATCGCCCTTCTTGCCGTCCGGCGGCACGCCGAAGGTGACGGCGCGGTAGCGGTCGGCCTGGTCGGACACGCCGAAGCGCTCGCCCTCCCATTCGCTGGTCTGCTGCAGCAGGTGGCGCCAGGTGATGTCGGCGTTCTGCCCGCTATCGAAGCCGATGCCGGGCACGCGCTTGCCCACCGGCTCGTCCACGTCCGGCAGCAGCCCGCGGTCGTGCGCCACGCCGGCCAGGATAGCCAGGTACAGCTTGGCGACGCTGAAGGTCAGGTCGGCCCGGTCGGGCTCGCCCCAGGACGCGACGGTCTTGCCGTCGACCACCACCACGCCCGATACCGGGCCGCGGTCATGGATGGGACCCAGCAGACGGTTCCAGGGCGGAGGATCGTTCAGGTGCACGCCGAACACGCCCTTGACGCTGCGGTCCCAGGCGGATTCATGGTCGTTGGCGAACTGGATCGCCTGCTGCATAAGTGTGTTCATTCGTTTTCCTCATCGTCATCGCATAGTGTTTTCGATCGGGGTCGCCGCCGGTCCGCCAGCCTACCCCTTCAGGAATTCCATCGCCGCGCGCACGCCGCCCGGGCGATGGGGCACGCCCGCCGCGGCCAGCCCCATTTCCACGCCCGCCAGCGCGCCGCACAGCGTCAGGTCATTGAAATGGCCCAGGTGGCCGATGCGGAACACCCGGTCGGCCAGCCTGCCCAGGCCCTGCCCCAGCGACATGTCGAAGCGGTCCAGCACCACCTTGCGGAAGGCGTCGGCGCTGTGGCCGGCCGGCATCACCACGGCGGTCAGGGCCGGGCTGTGCGCGGCCGGATCCAGGCTCAGCAGTTCCAGCCCCCAGGCCTCCACCGCCAGCCGTGTGGCCTGGCCATATCGGCCATGGCGCGCGTATACCTGCGGCAGGCCTTCCTCCTGCAGCATGGCCAGGGCCTCGTGCAGGCCGTAAAGCAGATTGGTCGAAGGGGTGTAGGGAAAATAGCCGCGCTCGTTCGCCGCCAGCATTTCGCGCCAGTCCCAGTAGGAACGCGGCAGGCGCGCGCCGTCGGCCGCGGCCAGCGCCTTTGCGCTGACGGCGTTGAAGGCCAGGCCGGGCGGCAGCATCAGGCCCTTCTGCGAGCCGGCCACCGTCACGTCCACGCCCCATTCGTCGTGGCGGTAGTCGATGGACCCCAGGGACGAGATCGTGTCCACCATCAGCAGCGCGGGATGTCCCGCGCCGTCGATCGCCCTGCGCACGGCCGCGATATCGCTGGTCACCCCGGTGGAGGTTTCGTTGTGCACCACGCACACGGCCTTGATCGCGCGCCCGGCGTCTTGCGCCAGCCGCGCGCCGATCGCCGCCGCGTCCACCGGATGGCGCCAGTCGCCTTCCAGGAAGTCCACTTCAAGGCCCAGCCGACCGGCCAGCTTGCGCCAGAGGCTGGCGAAATGGCCGGTCTCCACCATGAGCACCCGATCGCCGGGCGACAGCGTATTGACCAGCGCGGCCTCCCAGGCGCCCGTGCCGGACGAGGGAAAGATCACCACGGGCGATTGCGTCTGGAACACCTGCTTGATGCCGCCCAGCACCGCCAGCCCCAGCGCGCCGAATACCGGTCCGCGGTGATCGATGGTGGGCTGGTCGATGGCGCGCAGGACGCGGTCGGGCACGTTGGTGGGCCCCGGAATCTGCAGGAAGTGCCGGCCGGAAGAATGGTTGTTCAGGGTAAGCATGCGTAGCCCCAAAGTGGAATTTTTTTGTATACCAATGGGAGGTGCCGGCAGACAAACAGCGTTTACCCGGCATTCGGACTTGCAGCATACGTCACTCTATCCCATTGTTTTTACGTAAATAACCTAGGGTATACACCCATCAGACCACGCGCCATCCAGGTTTATAGTTCCGCAAAACATGGGGAATATTTGTATACCAATGAGCAGCGTTCCTAGCCTGATGCCCGAGGCCGCGCCCACTGGCGGCGTGACCGAGGCCCGCGCCGGCGGCAGCCGCACGCTGCCGGCCACGGTGGCCGGGCAATTGCGCGAGCACATCATCCAGGGGGAATTTCCGCCCGGTTCGCGCCTGAACGAACGCGCGCTCTGCGACCTGCTGGGCGTCTCGCGCACGCCCTTGCGCGAAGCGTTCCGCCTGCTGGCCGCCGAGGGGCTGGTGCAGATCGAGCCGAACCGGGGCGCGCAGGTGGTGGCGCTGTCCGAGGCCAACATCCGCGAGGCCTTCGAGGTCATCGGCGGCCTGGAAGCCATATCCTGCCGGCTGGCCTGCGAACGGGCCACGGACCAGGAGATCGCCGAGATCCGGGCGCTCACCTACGAAATGATGGCCAGCCACGCGCGCCGCGACCTGCCCACCTACTTCCAGACCAACCGCGAGATCCATGAGCGCATCAGCCTGGCCTCGCACAACAGCCTGCTCAAGCAGCTGTACGACGCCCAGAACGCGCGGATCCAGAACCTGCGGTTCGTGTCGAACGAGAACCGCCAGAAATGGGACCTGGCGATGCGCGAGCACATCGAGATGGCCGAGGCCCTGGAGGCGCGCGACGCCGACAGGCTGGCCGGCATCATGCGCCAGCATTTGCAGCGCAAGTGCGACGCCGCGCTCAAGACCCTGAGCCACGCGCTCGCGCCGCCCTCCGATTCAGACTGACACCTCTTACCAGCCCGACGGATACGCAGTAGATACGCAGTACGTGCAGTGACTTCCACAGGAGCCTCGCCATGGCCGATTGCCGCGTCACCCCCGTATCATCCCCGCCCGCCCTCCGTTGCATTCCATCGCTGAAAGCCCTGGCAGCCGCCGTGCTCGCCTGCGCGGCCGTGGCCGCCCAGCCGGCGCTGGCCGGCAAGAAGGACGACACGCTGCGCATGGCCTACGACCAGGCGCCCGAAAGCGTGGACCCGTACTACAACAACGTGCGGATCGGCGTCATCATCGCCGCCAACGTCTGGGACACCCTGCTCTACCGCGACCCGGTCACCAACGAGTACAAGGGGCAGCTCGCCAAGAGCTGGAAGCAGATCGACGACAAGACCATGGAGTTCGAACTGCGCCAGGGCGTCAAATTCCACAACGGCGAGGAATTCGACGCCGACTCGGTGGTGTACACGCTGAACTACGTCGCGGATCCCAAGAACAAGGCCGTGACGCAGCAGAACGTGGCCTGGATCGACAAGGTCGAGAAGATCGACAAGTACAAGGTCCGCCTGACCACCAAGGAGCCCTTCCCCGGCGCCAAGGAATACCTGTCCACCACTGCGGCCATCCATCCCGCCAAGTACTACAAAGAGGTCGGCCCCAAGGGCATGAACGCCAAGCCGGTGGGCTCGGGCCCGTACAAGGTGGTGGATTACCAGCCCGGCAAGTCCATCACGCTGGAGCGCAACGCCGACTACTTCAAGGATTCGCCCAAGGCGCAGCCCAAGATCGGCAAGGTGATCATCCGCTTCATCCCCGACCGCCAGACCCAGATGGCCGAGGTGATCTCGGGCGGCGAGGATCTGATCATGAGCGTGCCCAAGGACCAGGCCGAACAGCTGGGATCCATGCCCGCGCTGCAGATGGTCACCGGCAACACCATGCGCATCGTCTTCATGCAGATGAACATCCTGGAAGGCACGCCCGCGCCGCAGCTCAAGGACGAACGCGTGCGCCGCGCCATCATCCACGCGATCGACCGCGAATCCATGCTGAAGAACATCGTGGGCGAAGGCGGCGGCCTCATCAACACGATCTGCACGCCGTCGCAGGTAGGCTGCACCCAGGAAGGCGCGCCCGTCTACAAGTACGACCCCGCCCTGTCGAAGAAGCTGCTGGCCGAGGCCGGCTATCCGAACGGCTTCGATATCGACATCGTGGCGTACCGCGAACGCAACCAGACCGAAGCCATCATCAACTACCTGCAGGCGGTGGGCATCCGCGCCAAGCTGAACTTCCTGCAGTACGCCGCCATGCGCGACATGATCCGCGCCAACAAGGCCTCGCTCACGCACCAGACCTGGGGCTCGAACCTGGTCAATGACGTGTCCGCATCGACGCCGGTGTACTTCGCCTTCGGCAACGACGACATCACCCGCGACCCGCAGGTGCGGGACCTGCTCAACAAGGGCGATCACACGATCGACAGCGCGGCGCGCAACGCCGCCTACAAGCAGGCGCTGGACCTTATCGCGCAGAAGGCCTACGCGGTGCCGCTGTGGACGCTGCCGGCCTATTACGTCGCCACCAAGGACGTGAACTTCAAGCCCTACTCGGACGAGCTGGTGCGCTTCTGGGACATGAGCTGGAAGTAAGGCGCAGGCGTCGCCCGGCCGGCCGCGCGCCGGCCGGGCGACGCGAAACGGAAAGGAAGTCCTATGCTTTACTTCACGCTCAGGCGCCTGGGCCTCGCGGTCCTGGTGGCGCTGACCGTCTCGATCCTGGCATTCCTGCTGCTGCATCTGTCGGGCGATCCGGCGCTGGCGCTGGCCGGCGAAGGCGCGAGGCAGGCCGATATCGAGATGATCCGCAAGACCTACGGGCTGGACCGGCCGCTGGCGGTGCAGTACGCCGACTGGCTCTGGCATATCCTGCAAGGAGATTTCGGCACCTCGGTGTACTTCAAGACCGAGGCCGGGCCGCTGATACTCTCCAAGCTCACGACCACCCTGCTGCTGGGCCTGAGCGCCCTGGGCTTCGCCCTGCTCATCTCCATTCCGCTGGGCGTGCTGGCCGCGCTCTACAAGGACAGCCTGATCGACCGGATCTGCCTGGCGGTAGCGGTGCTGGGGCAGGCCCTGCCCAATTTCTTCTTCGCGCTGATCCTGATCATGCTGTTCTCGATCTCGCTGCGCCTGCTGCCGGTGTCGGGCAGCGGCACCTGGCAGCATTTCGTGATGCCGGCCATCGCTCTGGGCTATTACGTGGCTCCCGCCTTCATGCGGTTGATCCGGGCGGGCATGATCGAGGTGCTGGCCGCCGACTACATCCGCACGGCCCGCGCCAAGGGCCTGCCGGCCCGCAAGATCGTCTTCAAGCATGCGCTGCGCAACGCCATCGTGCCGGTGGTGGCGCTGGCCGCGGTGCAGCTGGGCTACCTGCTGGGCGGCTCGGTCGTCATCGAAACCATCTTCGCGCTGGACGGCCTGGGCTACCTGGCTTATCAGAGCATTACCTACAAGGACTATCCCGTGATGCAGCTGATCGTGCTGCTGCTGTCGGTGCTCTACGTGCTGCTGACCCTCGCTTCCGATATCGCCAACGCCTGGCTAGACCCTCGCATCCGGGTGTCCTGACATGACCACACCCTCCTTCACCCCGCCCGTGCCCGGGGCGCCCCCGCAGGCGCCGCTGGAACTCTCCGCCTCGGCCCTGCGTTGGCGGCGCCTGAGGCGCAACAAGGCGCTGCTGGCCGGCGGCGGCATCCTGCTCGCCATCGTGCTGATCGCGCTGTTCGCGCCCTGGATCTCGCCGCATGACCCGTATTACCAGGACCTGGCGTACCGCACCGCGCCGCCCGTCTGGTACGCCAAGGGCACCTGGCTGCACCCGCTGGGCACCGACCAGCTGGGCCGCGACTACCTGTCGCGCCTGTTCTACGGCGCCCGCATCTCGCTTTTGATCGGCATCAGCGTGGCCCTGATCTCCGGCCTGATCGGCACCGCCATGGGCATGGCCGCCGGCTACTTCGGCGGCAAGGTCGACATGGCCGTTTCCTTCCTGATCACCACGCGCCTGTCCATGCCGGTGATCCTGGTCGCGCTGGCCACGGTGGCGATCGTGGGCGGCTCGCTCTGGGTCGTGATCCTGGTGCTGGGGCTGCTCAAATGGGACCGCTACGCGGTGGTCATGCGCAGCGCCACCCAACAGGTGCGTTCGCTGGAATACGTGGCGGCGGCGCAGGCGGCGGGCGCGTCCACCTGGCGCATCGTGTGGGGCGAGGTGCTGCCCAACGTGGTGCCGCAACTGATCGTGATCGCCACGCTGGAAGCCGCAAGCGCCATCCTGCTGGAGGCGTCGCTGTCGTTCCTGGGCCTGGGCGTGCAGCCGCCGCTGCCGTCCTGGGGCCTGATGATCTCCGAGGCCAAGGCATACATGTTCTTCTCGTTCTGGCTGATCGCCATTCCCGGGTCCGCCCTGGCCCTGCTGATCTTCGCCATCAACCTGGCGGGCGACGGGCTCCATCAACTGCTGACGCCTGAAGAGAGGGCCTGACCATGGCCGTCAACGACATCGTCCTGGACGTGCAGGGCCTCACCGTCGACATCGCCACGCCGCGCGGCGCCCTGCACGCGGTGCGCGACGTGTCCTTCCAGGTCAGGCGCGGCGAAACGCTGTGCCTGGTCGGCGAATCGGGCTGCGGCAAGTCCATGACCTCGCTGGCCATCATGGGCCTGCTGCCCAAGGCCGCGCAGCGCCGTACCCGCCGGCTGTCGGTGCTGGGAGAAGACCTGTCCGCCGCCCGCGGGCGGCGCGTCAACGCCCTGCGCGGCAGCAAGATGGCCATGATCTTCCAGGAACCGATGACGGCGCTGAACCCCGCCTACGCCATCGGCGAACAGCTCACCGAGCATTACATCCACCACTGCAAGGCCAGCGCGCAGCAGGCGCGCGACCGGGCCGTGGAGCTGCTGGAGAAGGTCGGCATCGCCTCGGCCGGCCAACGGCTTTCCCAGTATCCGCACCAGTTGTCGGGCGGGCTGCGCCAGCGCGTGATGATCGCCATGGCGCTCATGTGCGGGCCCGAATTGCTGATCGCCGACGAGCCCAGCACCGCGCTGGACGTCACGATCCAGGCGCAGATCCTGCGGCTGCTGGCCGATCTCCAGGCCGAGCTGGGCATCGCCATGGTGCTGATCACCCATGACCTGGGCGTGGTCGCGCGCATCGCGCGGCAGGTCGCGGTCATGTACGCGGGCCAGATCGTGGAGGAAGGACCGGTGGCCGAGCTCTTCGCCGCGCCCCGCCATCCCTACACGCAAGGCCTGCTGGGCTGTATCCCGGTGCCCGGCCGGACTCCGCCGGGCGCGGCGCTGGGCACCATACCCGGCGTCGTGCCCGCCCTGATCGGCGATCTGCAAGGCTGCGCCTTCCGTGACCGCTGCCCGCACGCGCAGGCGCGCTGCCGCGAGACCGTGCCCGTGCACGGCGCCGACACCGGGCAGCGCTGGCGCTGCATTCTCCATCCGGAAGGAGTCCTGGCATGAGCCCGACGAGCCCCCTGCTGCAAGCCGACGCCGTCAGCCGCCAGTTCTCGATCCGCTCGGGCATGTTCCGGCCGCGCAGCACCTTGCATGCCGTCAACGGCGTGGACCTGGCGGTGGAGCGCGGCGCGGTGCTCGGCATCGTGGGCGAATCGGGCTGCGGAAAATCGACGCTGGCCCGCATGCTGCTGGGCCTGACGCCCCCGACCGAAGGCGCGGTCAAACTGGATGGGCAGGATATCCGCAGCCTGGGCCGGCGCGCGCTCGCCCGGCGCGTGCAGCCCATCTTCCAGGACCCGTACTCCTCGCTGAACCCAAGGCGCTCCATCGCCTCCATCGTATCCCTGCCGCTGGAGGTGCACGGCATCGACAACCCCAGGCAGCACAAGGCGATCGAGATGCTCGAGCGCGTGGGGCTGCCGCCGCGGCTGGCCCACAACACGCCGGGCCAACTGTCCGGCGGGCAGCGCCAGCGCGTGGCGATCGCGCGGGCGCTGGTGATGCATCCCGAGATCGTCATCTGCGACGAGCCCACTTCCGCGCTGGACGTATCGGTGCAGGCGCAGATCATGAACCTGCTGATGGACCTGCGGCGCGAGTTCAACCTGACCTACGTCTTCATCAGCCACAACCTGGCGGTGGTGGAGCACATCGCCACCCACGTGGCGGTGATGTACCTGGGCAGGGTCGTGGAGTCCGCGTCCACCGCGCAACTGTTCCACGATCCCCGCCACCCCTATACGCAGGCGCTGCTGGCGTCGGTGCTCACGCCCGAGCCCGGCCTGGGCATTCCGGACATGGGGCTGGGCCTGTCGTTCCCCGACCCGCTGCGCCCGCCCTCGGGGTGCCCGTTCCATCCCCGCTGCCAGCACGCCATGGCCCAGTGCAAGACGGAACGCCCGGCGCTGACGCAGCGCGAACACACCCTGGTGGCCTGCCACCTCTATCCCCCCGTCCCCTCTTCCCCGAACGGAGCCAACCCATCATGACCCGCGCACATGCCATCGCCCAGGCGGAACAGTGTTTCGACTCCGGCGCCTTCCGCTCCCTGCTGGCGCGCCGCCTGGCGATGCCCACCGAAAGCCAGAACCCCGACCGCGCCGCGGTCCTGGCCGGCTACCTGGAATCCGAGATCCGCCCGGCCTTCGAAGCCCTGGGCTTCAAGTGCCGGACGCTGACCCACCCGAAAGCGCTGGCGCCCTTCCTTTACGCCGAACGCATCGAAGACCCGGCCCTGCCCACCGTGCTGGGCTACGGGCACGGCGACGTCATCCGCGGGCTGGAACGGGAATGGAAGGAAGGCCTGTCGCCCTGGGGGCTGACCGAGTCCGAAGGCCGCTGGTACGGCCGCGGCATCGCCGACAACAAGGGCCAGCACACCATCAATATGGAAGCGCTGCGGCTGGTATTGGAAACGCGCGGCAAGCTCGGCTTCAACGCCAAGTACCTGATCGAGATGGGCGAAGAGACCGGATCCATGGGCCTGCGCGAGCTGTGCGACGAGCACCGCGACCTGCTCGCGGCCGACCTGCTCATCGCGTCCGACGGGCCGCGGCTGAGCGCGGAGCGGCCCACCGTCTTCCTGGGCGCGCGCGGCAGCCTGAATTTCGACCTGAGCATCGACGCCCGCGCGGGCGGCCATCACTCCGGCAATTGGGGCGGCCTGATCTCCAACCCGGGCATCCAGCTGGCCCACGCGATCTCCACGCTGGTGTCGCCCACCGGCCAGATCCGCGTGCCGGAATGGGTGCCGCCGGAGCTGCCCGCCGGGGTGCGGCGCGCCCTGGCCGATTGCCAGGTGGACGGCGGCGCCGACGGCCCCGAGATCGAGCCGGACTGGGGCGAGCCCGGGCTATCGCCTGCCGAGCGCGTGTTCGGCTGGTGTTCGTTCGAGGTGCTGGCCTACAAGACCGGCAACCCCGACACCCCCGTCAACGCCATTCCGCCCAAGGCCTGGGCGCGCTGCCAGCTGCGTTTCGTGGTGGGCGTGGACCCGGACGAACTCATTCCCGCACTGCGCCGCCACCTGGACCGCCAGGGCTTTCCCATGGTGAAGATCACCCTCACGCGGGAAAACATGTTCCGCGCCACGCGCATCGATCCGGAAGACGCCTGGGTGCGCTGGGCGGTGGACTCGCTGGAACGCACCTCGGGCGCCAAGGCTGCCGTGTTGCCGAACCTGGGCGGATCGCTGCCCAACGACATCTTCACCGACGTGCTGGGCCTGCGCACGATCTGGGTGCCCCACTCCTATCCCGGCTGCTCCCAACATGCCCCGAACGAACACCTGCCGCCGGAACTGCTGCGCCAGGCGCTGAGCCTGATGACTGGCCTGTACTGGGACCTGGGCGCAGGCGGCACGCCCGCGCTGGCGCGCTGAAGCCGAGCGCAGGTTCTGAAGCGCGCGGGCGCCTCGTGGCGCCTACGCGGACCTCATTCGCCCTCCGGCGATGAATCGGCGGCATCAGGTTCGCCGCCTGGCACATATTCCAGCAGATCTCCCGGCTGGCAATCCAGGTACCGGCAGATGGCTTCCAGCGTCGAAAAGCGGACCGCGCGCACCTTGCCCGACTTCAACAACGACACGTTGGCCTCGGTGATCCCGACTGCCCGGGCCAGTTCATTGGACCGGATCTTGCGCTTGGCAAGCATGACATCCAGATTGACGACGATAGCCATGCGCGTCAGACCGTAAGCTGCTGGTCTTCGTTGATCTTGCGCGCCTCGTCCATCACCCAGGCGATCACCATCAGCACGCCGCCCGCCACCGCCGCGACCATCACGCCAGCGTCTATCCCCACGCTGATCAGCCGCTGCCCCGGAGGATTGCCCGACGATATCGTCAGCGCCATGATCGGCGTGTAGAGCAGCTGCGCGACGGCGAACAACGCCAGCGACAGGCCGAACCCGCGCAGCGCCGCCACGTTCCGTTCGCCGAACATGACGCCCGCCGCGTAAAGCCGGAACAAGCGGCGCAGATGAACCAGCCCCAGCAGGACGGGCCACGCCAGGCCCAACGAGAGCGCCAGGCAGGCGCCGCGCAACAGCGGCGGGAACGACGGCACCGTCGCCACTCCGTCCATCCACTTGGCGTTCAGCGTGGCAAGGTCCAGCGTTGCCCAATAGATTACGACGAGCGCCACCGCGCCCGCCATCAGGGCGCTGCACACGCCGGCAAACCGCCGGCTGATCCTGCCGATGCGTTGTTGATTGGCTTCCTGGCATTTCGCGTTCATGGCGCTGGCCCCGCTAGGTGAGTTTAAGTTGGCGAGAGCATAGCATTATTTATTGATAAACAATAATTTTTTAAATCAAAACAGAAATATTTTGAGCATCTCACGCACGTGGACCTTTGCCGGCCGGCCGCGTCCAGACGAAAAAAAAGCCTCCGGCTAGGAGGCTGATCCGGGCGGCTGCCGTATTCGCATGCCGTCGAGAAAAAGGTCTGTGATGAAATCCGCCTGGGCCTCGCGCTGCTCCGCGTCGGGGGCTTGCCGGGTGAAGCGCTCGATGGCGCCCATCAGCGATTGCGCGAACCAATCGGCGCGGACCTCCGACCTGAATAGGCCCGCCTGCTGTTCCGCCCGCACGTTGTCGGCGATCATCGCCACCAGCTCGTCCTTCAAGGCCTCCGCGGCGGCGACCTGGAAGAAACCGATGCGGGTGAGGTTGGGATCTTCCTGCAGGATGCTCAAGAGGCCGTTCACGCCCCGGCGGATGCGGCCGGCCAGTTCCGCCCCGGCCAGCCCGGCCGGCAGGCGCGCCTGGCCGACGGCGTGGCGCAGGCGCTGGGCGAACATTCCCACCAGTTCATCGTAGGCGGCTTGCTTGCTGGTGAAATACTGATAAAAGACGGGTTGGGTCACGCCGGCGCGGGCGACGATGTCGCTGATCCGGGTATGCTGGAATCCGCGTTCGGCGAACTCCGCAGCGGCGACCTCCAGGAGCTGCAAGCGGGTGCGTTCACCTTTAGTGAGACGCTTGTCTTGCGATGAAGTGGGGGGCGGGGCCGTAATCATCGCGAGAAAATACTACCGTTCAGCACTTTTAGCCACTCCTTCAGAAGCGATACTTTCCGTCGATGACCTTGATGTTGCGCGTTTGGCCCGCCGCCCTTGCGATCCCCCTTGCCGTCCTCGGTTCCGGTTGCGTGCCCTACCCCGTCTACAAGACGATGCAGCCCGATGCGCGCATCACCGTGCTGGACTCAGGCTCGCAGCCCGTGGCGGATGCCCGGGTCGTCCTGATCAGCAGTTCCTATCCCTATGGCCGGGAGCGTTTCCGCAATGAAGCGCGCAGCGGATCCGATGGCGTAGCCACTTTCCAGGCGATCCGCGAGTGGCGCGCGGAATCCATGATGCTGCATGGATCCCAGGTCTATTTCTGGAACTGGTGCGTGGAGAAAGAGGGTTACGAAACGTACGAAACCCTGAACCGCGAACCCTCGGGTTTCGACGACGAGGCGCGGATCCAGTTGCAGGCCGGCAAGTCCCGTCCGTGCAACAACGAGCAACTGCCGCAGGCTCCGCGCCGCAGTCCTGAAACGGGTTGAAATCCCGGTAGCGCTTGAGACAGGTTGTCGCGCCGGGGGCGGCGGTAAAGTAACGGTATCGCCCCGGGCAGCGCAACGCGCCCGCCCGGGCGCACAAGGAGCGGAATCATGAAGCGGTTTTCGAGCCGGGCGGCCATCGCGGCGCTGGCTCTGGCGGTGGCCAGCGCGCCCGCGATCGCGGGCGGCAGACATGGCGGTTATTGGGGCGGCGGCCATGGCGGCGGGTATCACCATCACCACAGCGGCGGCAGCAGTTCCAGCGGCTGGTGGATAGGCGGCGCGTTCGCGCTGGCCGCGGTCGGCCTGATGCTTGCGGCGGACTCCGGCCCGTCCTACGCGCAGGCGGGCGTCTACGCGCCCGGCGTGGGCTACACCAGCCCGCCCGTGTATGCCTCCCCCGTCTATGACGCGCCTCTGTATGAGCCGCCGCCCGCGTACGCGTCCGCGCAGCCGCAGTACGCGCCGGCGCAGCAATACGAATCCGCGCCGTCCATCGATGCGGCGCAGGCCGGCGCCAGCACGGACTGCCGGCGCTGGGCCATGAACCAGAGCGGCTATGACCCGGCCACCCCGACGCAATGGACCACCCAGGTCACGGTGGACACCTACAACCGCATGCTGGATTCCTGCATGAAGCGGTAGGCCCCCCTAGCCGCTACGCGGGCCCCCAGGGGGCGGCGCTGGCGGACCGGCTCGGGGGGGGCGCGTTAATGCGAAGGCCCCTATCGCTGCATCCCCCTTGCCCTTCTCTGCGGGTATACCCGGTTGTCTCTGCGCGCCGGCGTGCACACACTGCATGCCGGCGCGTCGCGTTGGACGGCCGTCATTGCGCCCAGGCGTAGACCGCCGGGCATCAAGGGGAAAAAAGCATGTTGAATTTCAAGCGGATCGCCGGGCTTTGCGTGTTCGGCGCGGCCTGCGCGCTCTCCGGCGGCGCCTACGCCCAGGCCGACTCCAAGGCCCAGGCCATGACCATCGTGGTGCCCTACGGCGCCGGCGGCATCGTCGACAACACGGCCCGCGCCTTCGCCCAGAAGCTGGCGGCGGAACTGGACAGGCCGGTTGTGGTGGAGAACCGCGGCGGCGCGGGCGGCATGATAGGCATGAACGCCGTGGCCCGGGCCCATGACGAAAACACGCTGGGCTTCACCGCCGTCAGCCCCGTGACTTTGTCGCCGCATGTGATGAAGACCCTGTACGACCCGCTGAAGGACCTGGCGCCCGTGGCCGCCGTCATGTATTCGCCGGTCTACCTGGTGGGCGGCCCGAAGTTCACGGGCAAGACCTTCAAGGACATGCTTTCCCAGGCCAAGGCCGACCCCGACGGCCTGTCGCTGGCGACGGCCGGCGTCGGTTCGCTGGGCCATCTGATGCTCGAACAGATCAACGGCCAGGCCGGCGTGCGCATCGCCCACGTGCCGTACAAGGGCATGGCGCAAATGGTGCCCGACGCACTGGGCGGCCAGTTCACGCTGATGCTGGTCAACGCCTCCGGCCCGATCAACGCGCTGATCGACGAAGGCAAGCTGAAGCTGCTGGCGGTGGGCTCGCCCGTGCGGCTGCCGGCCCGGCCGGACACCCCCACCCTCGCCGAACTGGGCTACCCCATGGCCAATATGACGTCCACCTTCGGGTTCTTCGCCCCCGCCGGCACCAGCCCGGAGTTCCGCGCGCGCATGAACGGCCTGATCAACAAGATCGCCGCGATGCCGGACATCAGCAAGCCGCTGACCGACGCGCTGAACATCATGTCGCCGGGCACCATGGAGCAGTTCACGGCCCAGGTGCAAAAGGAATACGCGGACAACGGCAAGATCGTGAAGGAAGCCAAAATCCGCAGCGAATAGGCGCGGCGGCGGGCTGGCGGATCAGCGCCGCCCGGCCCGCCAGAGGCACAGCAGGCCTGCGATCAGCAAGGCGCCGGCCGGCAGGATCCAGACGAATCCCGACTCGGTATAGACCACTTGATCGACCGGATCGTAGTAGCGGCCCAGTTCATTGAAATCCCATTTCAGGTATTGCGCGTACCAGGCATAGAAGCTCAGCCCGGACAAGCCCATGCAGACCCCGCCGGCCGCCCGCAGCAGCCAGCTGCGCCCGGCGCGACCCGCCATCTTCCATGCCAGGGCCGCGCCGCCCGCCACGGCCAGCAGCGCCAGCCACGCCGCCACTCTAGCCGCCATCGTCCGCCTCCAGGCCGGCCAGCCAGGCCTGGGCCTCGGGCCACTGCTTTTCGCTGAATACGCGCACACCCTCCCGGCCCAGCAGTTCGGCCGTCACGCCCATGCCGGGCTGTTTGCGGCCGGCGAAATGGCCATCGTAGACATAGCCGCTGCCGCAGGACGGGCTGCCTTCTTTCAGTACCGCCATGCGGATTCCATGCCGGCGCGCGGCGGCCAGCGCCTCCTGGGCGCCCCGCACGAACGGGGCCGTCACGTCCTCTCCGGACACCGCCATGACGCGGGCGCGGCCGGCCAGCACGGCGGCCGCATCGGCGTCCGGCTCGATCTCGGCGGGCGGCCGGGGGACCGGCAGGCCGCCCGCCCTTTTCGGGCAGACGGACAACACCCGGCCTTCCTCCAGCCAGCGCGCCAGAACCGTGTAGTCATGCGAAAAGCCGCGCCCGTCGTAGCGCACGGGCTTGCCCAACAGACAGGAGCTGACCAGAACGTATTGCATGCCCGAATCCCGGATCCAAAGCCGGGATGATAGAACACGGCATCACGCGCCGCCGGCGTCCTGCGCCCCCAGCCACGCCCGCAATGCCGGATCGCGCACCTCCAGCACTTCAAACAGGCCCAGCGCGCGCAGCGCGGGCAAGGCCTCTTGGATATCGCGCCTGGCGGCGGCCACGGCGCTTGCCGGGGCTTCCGGATCGATGCAGACGCGCGCGTTGGCCAGGAATGCCCCGACCGTGCCCTTGCGCACCTTCACGCCATTGAAATCGCCTTGATCCCTGCCATCCGGCAGAACGTCCTGTGCCCGCATGATTGCTCCCGCTGTTCCGATACAGGCGTTACGATAGACCCGCCACCCTGGCTAGTCTGCGTTATTTCGGTCAATCAATACGGTATTTTTGCCAATGCCTACTTCCGCCCTTTCGCGCCCGTTGCTGGATCCTGGGCGCGCCCGGTCGCGCGGGGGCCCACGCCTGATCGCCGTCAGCCGCCACGACGGCGCGCTGCGGCACACCGCCACGCACCAGCATGCGCGCGGCCAGTTGCTGGGCGCCTATCAGGGCCTGCTGACCGTCTATGCCGGCGAAAGCCAATGGGTGGTGCCCGCGCAGCAGGCGGTATGGATTCCTCCCGGCCAGCCGCATGGGCTGCGCTCCCATGGCCCCTATGCGGGCTACAGCGCGTACCTCAGCCCCTCCGCCTGCGCCGGCCTGCCGCAAGCGCCTTGCGTGCTGCAGGCTTCGGCCCTGCTGCTGGCGGCCGTCGAGCGCGCCGCGGGGTGGCACGAGGGCGCAACCGAATCGTCCGGCCCTTCGGGCCGCCGCATCGTGGAATTGATCCGGGATGAGATCCGCACCCTGCCGCGCGCCGGCGCAGCCCTGCTGCTGCCCCGGGAACCCCGGCTGCAGCGCCTGGCGATCGCGCTGTCGGACCAGCCTTCGGACACCCGGTCGCTGGAAGATTGGGCTGGCGCCATCGGCATGGCGCCGCGCACGCTGGCGCGCCGCTACCTGGCGGAAACCGGATTGACGGTGGGGGCCTGGCGGCAGCGCGCCCGCCTGATGCGGGCGCAGGAAATGCTGGCGGGCGGCGCCGCCGTGACCGCCGTGGCGCTGGAGCTGGGCTACGACAACGTCAGCGCCTTCATCGCCATGTTCAAGCGCGAGCTGGGCACCACGCCGGGTCGCTACGGCGCCCCGGCGGATCAGGAAGGGCCGGTACGCCCCTGAGCCGATCGACGGCCCTACCCGGCGTTACGGCCGCGCTCAGGATTCGGCGGCCGCCTTCTTCGGGCGGCGGGCCGCGGTCTTGCGGGCGGGCTTGGCGGGAGCCTCCGCGGCGGCCTTGGCTTGCGGCTCAGGCGTGGCGGCGGGCTCGGCGGGGGCCGCCGTCTTGGCCGCGGCGGCCTTGGTGGCAGCCGTCTTGCTTGCTGCCGTCTTGGCGGCGGTGCGGCTGCGGGCCGTGCTGCGCTTCGCGGCGGGCTTGTCCTCCGCGGGCTGGCTGGCCTCGGGCTTGTCGCCGGCCCTTGCCACTCCGCCTTCGAACGGGTCTGCCGCCTTGGCCTTGCCGGCAGGCTCGCGGCGCGTTTCCGCTGTGGGCTCGGCAAAGGTCCATTCGGCAAGATTCACCGCGGGCAAGGGCTGGCGAGCCTGCGGCAAGGGCTTGGGCATGGGCGGAAGGCGCGACACCTGCGCGGGCTTGGGCGCTTGCGCCCGCGCCAGGGCGTCTGCCCGCATCGCTTCAAGCGCGGCGGCTTCCTTGGCAAGCTCCCGGGCAGCTTCGGCGTCCCTGTCGTCCTGGGAGGACACGGCAGCGGGCGCTTGCACGGGAACCGGCGTGGCGGCCGGCGATTCGGACGGCGCATCCGGCACCGTAGCGGCGGTTTCCTTGCCCGCGGCCTGCTCGGCGGACTGGCCTGCTGCCCTGTCCGCGCCGCCCTGCTTGCGGCCGCCGCGCGACTTGCGGGCGGAGCGGGAACGGGATTCTTCCTGGGCCGCGCCCGCCTCCTGCGCCTCGTCGGCCTCGGGTGCCGGCGAACGGGCCGGCGCAGGACGGGAGCCGCCATTGCCAGCGGCCCGGTTCACGGGCGGCGCGCTGCCCGTGCTGTCCCGATACACATAGGTGCCCGCGTTCTCTTCGCGCCCCACTTCCAGCAGGCCGCGCGATTGCGCTTCGTCCAGCAGGTTTCCGAAGGCGCGGAAACCGTAGTAGGACTCGTTGAAATCCGGCCGGCGGCGCTTGAGCGCGTCCTTCAGCGCCGAAGCCCAGATCTTGCCGCTGTCGCCGCGTTCGGCCACCAGCGCTTCGAAGGTCTCGACCACCATCTCGACCGCCTGGGTCTTGCGGGCCTCTTGCTCTTCCTTGCGCCGGCGCTCCTCTTCGGGGGTGCGGCGCTGGCCGCCAGCCGCGCCGCCGGCGCCGCGGTTATCGCGCCGGGCCTCGGCGTTGCGCTGGCCCTCGCGCGCCAGGTCGTCGTAGAAAATGAATTCGTCGCAATTGGCGATCAACAGGTCCGAGGTGGATTGCTTCACGCCCACCCCGATCACCTTCTTGTTGTTCTCGCGCAGCTTGGACACCAGCGGCGAAAAATCGGAATCGCCGCTGATGATCACGAACGTGTTGACGTGGGACTTGGTGTAGCAGAAGTCCAACGCGTCCACGACCAGGCGGATGTCCGCCGAATTCTTGCCCGATTGGCGCACGTGCGGGATCTCGATCAGCTCGAAATTGGCCTCGTGCATGGGGGCCTTGAATTCCTTGTAGCGCTCCCAGTCGCAATAGGCCTTCTTGACGACGATGCTGCCCTTGAGCAGCAGGCGCTCCAGCACGGGCCGGATGTCGAATTTATTGAATTTCGTGTCGCGCACGCCCAGCGCCACGTTCTCGAAATCGCAGAAAAGCGCCATGCTGACGCTTTCGTTGGGGTTGTTCATGCTTTGCTCCAGTTCAGGGGCGGCCGCCGGGCGAGACGCCGCCATATGCCGCCCATGATATACATATCCGTCGATTCACTGCGCCGAGGCCTCCCCGCGCCCATGCCCGACGACCATTTTCCGCCCGCGCTCGCCACCGGCCGCCTGCTGCTGCGCCCCTTGGAAATCGGCGATGCCGATGCCGTCCAGCGCATCTTCCCGCAGTGGGAAGTGGTGCGCTTCCTGGCCGACCAGGTGCCCTGGCCCTACCCCCCGGACGGCGCGCGCGTCTATATAGAACAGATCGCGGTTCCCGCCATGCGCGAGGGCACGCAGTGGCATTGGTCCATCCGCACCCGAGCCGAGCCCGAGGTCCTGATCGGCATCGTCAGCCTGATGGACGACGACTCCGGCAACAACCGCGGCTTCTGGCTGGATCCGGTCCACCATGGCAAGGGCTACATGACCGAAGCCAGCGAAGCCGCCACCGCCTACTGGTTCGAGGTGCTGGGCAAGCCCGTGCTGCGCGCGCCCAAGGCCGTGGCCAACACCGCCTCGCGCAATATTTCACGGCGCGGGGGCATGCGCCTGGTCGGCACGGAGGAACGCGGCTACGTCAGCGGACGCCTGCCCACCGAGATCTGGGAGATCACGCGCGAAGAATGGATCGCCCTGCATCCGCGGCTTTCCGCTCCGGGCTGACCCGCCCCCATTTTTTGCCGCGGCACCCCCCGCCCGGCGCCCGGGGCAAGCCGGCGCTTACCGCCCTTTTCGCCCCGCTTTCCGGCCGATTGAGCGGCCGCGATCCTGGCTAGAATTCCCGAAAATCCGGCATTCCGCACATGGGATGCCTTCGTTATCGGGCAAGATCCATGAATCCGTCTACCGTCATCGGCGCCGCCGTCGGCCTCCTTACCGTGGTCATCGTCGTGGCGCTGGCCGCCACCGACCCCGGCCTCTACGTCAACCTCCCGGGCCTGGCCATCGTGCTGGGCGGCACTTGCGCCGCCCTGTTCATCGCCTATCCCCTGTCCGAGGTGGTGCGCGTCTTCAAGCTGGTGCGCACCGTCTTCCGCAACGACCAGCACGACCAGCAGCGCGACATCGACGAGCTGGCCGCCATGGCCCAGCTGTGGATGAACACCGACGTCCGCAAGGTCGAAGAGGAGCTCAAGAAGGTCTCCAACCCCTTCCTGCGCACGGGCGTGCAGCTGATCATCGACAACACGCCGGAAGACCAGATCATCGAATTGCTGCAATGGCGCGTCGCCCGCCTGCGCGCCCGCGAGCAGGCCGAGGCCCAGATGTTCCGCGTCATGGCCACCTTCGCCCCCGCCTTCGGCATGCTGGGCACCCTGGTCGGGCTGATCAACCTGATGTCGGTCCTGGGCGACGGCAGCATGCAGACCATCGGGCAGCAGCTGGCGATCGGCCTGATGACCACCTTCTACGGCATCCTGCTCGCCAACCTGGTCTGCAAGCCCATCGCGCTGAAGCTGGAACGCCGCACCGCCAGGCGGGTCGAGTCCATGAACATGGTGCTGCAAGGCATCGCCATGATGTGCGAGAAGCGGGGCCCCGCCGTGGTGCGCGAAACCCTGAACTCCTTCGTGATGCACGTCGAAGACGAAATCTACGACGGCGGCGTCGCCGCCAAGCCGAAGCCCGCGCCGGCCAAGGCCGAGGGCCCGGCCAAGCCCGCCGCCAAGCCCGTGTCCATCGCCCGTCCGGCCGCCGTGCGCCAATGAGCCTGATTTCCCCCACCCTGGCAGAGCGGATCGAACAGGCCCGCCAGGCCCAGCTGCGGGCCCAGAAGGAGGCCGCCAGCAACGGCTGGCGCCAGAGCAAGAGCGGCCGCCAGGACCGCTACGCCCGCTGGCACGTCGAGGAAACCGTCGAACAGGATTCCGAGAACTGGCTGCTCAGCTATCTGGATCTGATCACCCTGCTGTTGGCCCTGCTCGTCGTCCTGCTGGCGCTGACCCGCCTGCATGGACAGGATCTGGGCAAAAACGGGCAGCCTGTGGACCTGGTCGGCACCGTGGCCGCCAGCGGCCTGCCGGCCTATGACGGCGAGTACTCGGAATTCGACGCGGTGGCCATCCCGGCCAGCTGGGCGGAGCCGCCCGCCGTGGCGGCGCCCGCGGCCGTCGCCAGCGCGCCCGCCAGCCAGGAGGGCGAAGTGGTCGCGGAAGCCCCGCCTCCGCTGCGCGCTCCTTCCAAGGAGTCACTGGGCCTGGCCGACCTCGGCAACTCGGTGGACGTCATCATCAACGAACAATCCGTCAGCTTCCGCATCAGCAACGAGCTGCTCTTCCCCTCGGGCCAGGCCACGCTCAGCCCCGCCGGGCTGGACGTGATCAAGCGCCTGGCCGGCATCCTGAACAAGAACGAGTACCAGGTTTCGGTGGAAGGCCACAGCGACCCGGTGCCCATCCAGACGCGCCAGTTCGCGTCCAACTGGGAGCTGTCCAGCAGCCGAGCCACCAGCGTGCTGCGCGAGCTGGTCCGCGACGGTGTGTCCGCTCAGCGCCTGCGCGCCGTCGGCTACGCCGAGACGCGCCCGATCGAATCCAACGACACCGCCGCGGGCCGCGCCGCCAACCGGCGCGTGGAACTGATCATGGACATCCCCGCGCCGCAGAACGCGGCGCAGGCGGCGGCGCCCGCCGCCAAGGCCGACGCCGCCGCCCGCTCCTGAGCCTGCGCGAACGCTCGGCGTCTCAGGCCGCGCGGCCGGGATCAATGCCGATGGCGCCAGTTCGAACGGCCGTGGCCGCGATGGCTGTCATGGCCGCGATAATCGGTGCGGCGGTAGGAATGGCCGCGACCGCGGTCGCGGTCCCAGTGGCGGCGGCCCCGGCGGTCATCATCGTCCGTGATGACGTTGCCCAGCACCCCACCCGCCGCGGCGCCGCCCAGCGTGAGCCAGGGGTCGCCATCGGACAGCAAGGCGCCGGCCACCCCGCCCAGCCCCGCGCCGATGATGGTGTTGCGGGTCTGCTTGTCCGCCATTGCCGCCGTGCTGACGCCCAGCGCCAGCACGCCCGCGAGCAGGGCTTGGATAACTCGTTTCGTGATGGGCATATTTATTCTCCTGTAGCGGACCGCTCCCGCGTTGCATGGGGCAGGCCCGCAAATCACTATCACGGGGGCAAGGTAGCACTTCAGCTGTGTGTCAGTCCCGCAGGCTGGGATACCGGGTGTATAAGCTGTTTCAGTCGCTTTCTGCCTACACTAGGCCAACCGTCCCGACCTCAGACCCCATGGCTCCTCGCGCACGCCGCAGCACCCAGGCACCCGTTCCGCCCTTGCAGGACCCCGCCCTGCTGCGCCGCCTGCTGCGCGCCAGGGACCGCATGGACGCCGCCTCGCACGAGGCCTGGCCCGTCGAACGCCTGGCCGCGATCGTCGGCGTCACGCAGGCCCATTTCGCCCGCTCGTTCAAGCAGGCCTTCGGCATTCCGCCGCACCGCTACCTGCTCACGCGCCGCATCGAACAGGCCAATACCCTGCTGCGGGACACCTCGCTCAACATCACCGACATCGCGTACGCCACCGGCTGGGAAAGCCTGGGCACCTTCGGCCGCGTCTTCCGCGACATCACGGGCCTGAGCCCCGGCGCCATGCGCCGCCAGGCGCGGACCGAGGCGCAAGCGCTCGGCCACATTCCCGCCTGCGTCCTGAAGGCCGCGCAGCGCCCCGACCTCAACACCGCAGTTTTGGAGAAGCGCCGCCGCATGGCCGACGGTACATTGCCGCCATCAACCAAGGAGGTCTCATGAACCAAGGAATCAGCGTGGTGGGCTTGTATGTGCACGACCAGGACGAAGCGCTGGCGTTCTATGTCGGGAAACTCGGATTCAAGATCCACACGGATGTGCGCAACGGGCCGTACCGGTGGCTTACGGTCCAGCACCCGGAGCAACCCTCCTTCCAGCTAGGCCTGTTCAAGCCCGGCGCGCCCATCCACGACGACGCCACCGCGCAGACCCTGCTCGCCATGGTTGCAAAGGGGGCGATGCCGCCTCTGGTCCTGCACGTGGCGGACTGCCGGGACAGCCATGCCCGGCTCAAGGCCAGCGGGGTCGAATTCACGCAGGAGCCGATCGACCGCTATGGCAGCGTCGACGCGGGGTTCCGCGATCCCGCCGGCAACGGCTGGAAAATGATCCAGGCCCCGCGCAACGCGGCCTAGGCATCCGCCCGGACGCCTTCATCGGGAGGCCGGCGCCGCGCGGTCGCGCGTGCCGAACCAGACGCCCGACAGCACCAGCACAAAGGCGCCGACGAGGCGCCAGCTCAGGGAATAGGAGGCGCCCAGCAGTTCGATGGCCACCGCAGTGATGGGGGCAAGCGCCTGGAACGCCATCACGCGGCTTGCGTCCAGGCGGCCCAGCGCCCACAGCAGGCAGAAATAACCCAGGCCGCTGGATAGCCCGATGAACGTAACGTTGGCCCATTGCACGGCCGACAGTTCGGGCACCAGCGGCGCCTGCCGCACGAGGCAGACGCCGGCGAGAAACAGGACCGAAACGAACATCGCGAACGCGCTGACGCACAAGGCCGGATACTTCTTCAGATAGGGGCGGTACAACAGACTGCACGCCGCGCCGAGGAAGGTCGCTCCGAGCAGGGACGCCCAGGCCTGGATGTCCTGCCCTCCTTGCGCGGGCGCGGCGGACGGCGCCAGCAGGACGGAAATGCCGAGCACCGCGACGCCCGCCCCGGCCATCCGCGACCAGCTGAAGCGCTCGCGCCCGGCGCCGATCGCCAGGCACATCGTCAGCAGCGGCACCGTGGAGAACACCAGGGCGCAGGTCGCGGCCGGCAGCTTGGCAAGCGCGTGGTTCAACAGCAGCATCAGCATCGCGAACTGAAGTATCCCCAGGCCCGCCACCGCAAGCAGGTCCCTGGCAAGAAAACCCGCGGACCAGCGCCGCAGCACCGGCGGCACCAGCAGCGCCAGCCCGATCGCATAGCGCAGAAAGGCCAGGGTTTCGGCCGTGGCATCGGCCGAAACCGTCCGTGTGGACACCATGGCCGCACCCACCAGCATACCGGTCAGCGCGGCGGCGCAGGTCGCCTTGGCGAGGTCGTTCATCGTCAGCCCGGCCCTTGCTCCGGCAAGGCCGCGGCCCGCGTGCGGCCACGGGCCGCGCCAAAGCTCATAGATCGCGCGCCCAGACCTGGCCGACCAGGTCCTGGCCGAAACTGTGATGCGGCTCTTCTTCAAGCAACTGGAACCCCGCCTTCTCGTAGATGCGACGGGCATCCGCCAGGACGCTGTTCGTCCACAGCGCCATGCGGGCATAGCCCGCCTGTTTGGCGAAGCGCAGGCATTCCTCCACCAGCCGGCGGCCGATGCCCAGCCCTCGCGCGCCGGCGTCGACATACAGCAAGCGCAGCTTGGCCGTCGTCTCGTCCTGGCGCACGACGAAAACCGAACCGACCATCTTTCCGTCTTTCTCGGCGATCCAGCAGCGCTCGCAGCTCCGGTCGAAATCGCGGATGAACCTGGCCACGATTTCCGCGACCAGGGCTTCGTACTCGGCGTTCCACCCGTATTCGCGGGCATACACCACCGCCTGGTTGGCCACCACCAGGCCCATATCGCCGGGCAGCGGATCGCGCAGCACGTAGCCCACGGAAGGCTGGCCGCCGAGGAGATTCTGGATATCGTTCATGGCATCGACCAGCTGCGCCTGCGCCGGCTCCGGAAGTTGCTTGAGGACCGCGATGATTTCATTGCGCGAGGCATCGTTGAGCGGGGCGAACGCGGCGCGCCCTTGCCCGGTCAGCTCCAGCTGGGCGACCCGGGCGTCGGCGGCGGATCGCGTTTTGACGATCAAGCCCTTTTTCTCGAACCCCGAGATCACCCGGCTGACATAGCCCGCGTCGAGGTTCAGCTCGCGGCAGAGGTCGGACGTGCTCAAGGCCGGCCGGTGCGCGAGCTCATAAAGGATGCGCACTTCCGTAAGCGAAAACTCGCTGGCCAGCAAATGTTCATGCAGCACGCCGATGTGCCGCGTATAAAAGCGGTTGAACCTCCGCACCGCCTCGGCCCGCTCGTACATCGTCTGGTCTGACATGGCCTCTCCAAATGCTTGCCTAAGGCATATTATTACTTGCTTTTAGCAAGTATTCAAGAGATGTGCAGACGCCAGGAACGGCGGTAATCTGGCGCATTCGCTCCGCCGCTCCCACAGGAAGATTCCATGTCCTACCTGCTTTTCATCGTCGAACCCGTGGGGCAGCGCGCCCAGCGCACGCCCGAAGAGGGCCGCGAAGCCTACGCGCAAATGGTGTGCTACGCGGAGGACCTGAAGGCCCGCGGGCTGCTGGTGCGCGCGGAATCGCTGAAGTCGGAGTCGGAAGCCGTGCGGCTGCGGATCCGCGACGGCGAGCGTACCCTGATGGACGGCCCCTATGCCGAGGCCAAGGAAATGATCGGGGGGTTCTTTCTGCTGACCTGCGAGACGCGGGAGGAGGCGCTGGCCTTGGCGGCGGAATGTCCTGCCGCGCAGTGGGCCACGGTGGAAGTCCGGGAGCTGGGGCCGTGTTTCATGTAGGCGCCGCCCCCAGGCGGCGGGCCCGCCATCGAGGCGGGCCCGCGGTCAGGGTCTCAGCAGTTTCCTTTCTTGGCTTGCCCGGGCGGGCAGAAACCGCCTCGGCCGCCTCCGTCGTGCGGATCGACGATGACCGACCCGCTGGGGGTATAGACGGCACAGCCCGAAAGCAAGGACGCCACCAAGGCAAGGCTACAGAGGATTTTCATATCGCTATTCAGAGTTGCGGACGCTGGGAGTGTAAGGACGCCCGGTGAAACCAGGCCTGAGCCTTCGTAACAATCTGCTCGGGCATGGCGCGTCGCCAAGCCCCGGAACTTGGTGCTTACCCTAGGTTTTCCTTTTTCCTGTCGATTCGGCGAGTTGCGATTCGTCGTGCCTGTACAAGCCCCGGAACAGCGGGGTTCTGTAGTCCGAACCAAGGAGATCCAGAAATGCGATTCATGATCCTCGTGCGGGCCACGCCCGACAGCGAAGCCGGCGTGATGCCGGAAGAAAGCATGCTCGCCTCGATGACGACGTATCACGAAGCCCTGGCCAAGGCAGGCGTGCTGCTGGACGCCAATGGGCTGCAGCCCTCGTCCAAGGGCTGGCGCGTGCAGTACGACAACGGCCAGCGCTCGGTGGTGGACGGGCCATTCGCGGAAACCAAGGAGCTGATCGCCGGCTACACCATGATCCAGGTGCGCTCGCGCGAGGAAGCGATGCAATGGGCGCTGCGCTTTCCCGAACCCTTCATCGGCCAGCCCTGCTCGATCGAAGTGCGCCAGATGTATGAACTGGACGAACTCGGCCCCAGCGAAGCGGTCGAGCGGTTCCGGCAGCTTACCGGCAACGGCCGCTGAGCCACCGCCGCCCCCCACACACGACAACCCAACGGAAGCCACACATCATGCCCAAGCAGATCTTCGTCAACCTCGCCATCGCCGACATGCAGAAATCGCAGGCTTTCTTCAAGAGCCTGGGATTCACGTTCAACCCCCAGTTCACCAATGACCAGGGCGCGTGCATGGTCGTCAGCGACGACATCTACGTCATGCTGCTGGTGAAGGATTTCTTCCAGACCTTCACCGGCAAGCCGGTGGCCGACGCCACCAAGACCACCGAAGTCCTGATCGCGCTGTCCTGCGACAGCCGCGCCGAGGTGGACGACCTGGTGGCCCGCGCGCTCGCGGCCGGCGGCACCGCGCCGCGCCAGCCGCAGGACCATGGCTTCATGTACGCGCACGGCTTCGAGGACCTGGACGGCCACGTCTGGGAGCTCGTGTACATGGTTCCCGGCGAAGTCCCTGCCGTATGACGGCGCAGGCGGCCACGCATCGCGCCATCGAGGCGGTCTGGCGGATCGAAGCCGCCAGCGTCATCGCCGGCGTCGCGCGCCTGGTGCGCGACGTCGGCTTGGCCGAGGAGCTGGCGCAGGATGCCCTGGTCGCCGCCCTGGAACGCTGGCCCGAGACCGGCGTGCCGGACAACCCGGGAGCGTGGCTGATGACCACCGCGAAGAACCGCGCCCGAGACCGCTTGCGGCTGGACGCGCTGCATACGCGCAAGCACGAGCAGATCGGCCATGAGCTGGAGGCCTTGCAGGCCGACGTGGAGCCCGATTTCGTCGATGCGCTGGACGCCGCGCGGCAGGACGATATCGGCGACGATCTGCTGCGCCTCATGTTCACCGCCTGCCATCCGCTGCTGTCTACGGAAGCGCGGGTCGCGTTGACGCTGCGCCTCTTGGGCGGGCTCTCCACGGCCGAGATCGCGCGCGCCTTCCTGGCATCGGAATCCACCATCGCGCAGCGCATCGTGCGCGCCAAGCGCAGCCTCTCCGCCGCGCGCGTGCCCTTCGAGGTGCCGCGCGCGGACGAACGGACGGCGCGCCTGGCCTCCGTGCTGGAGGTCATCTACCTGATCTTCAACGAAGGCTATTCGGCCACGTCCGGCGCCGACTGGACGCGCCCCGCCTTGTGCGACGAGGCCCTGCGCCTGGGCCGCATCCTGGCGCAGTTGGCGTCCGGAGACGGCGAAGTGCATGGGCTGGTCGCGCTGATGGAGCTGCAGGCTTCGCGGCTGCATGCGCGCGCCGATGCGCAAGGCCGCCCCGTGCTGCTGATGGAGCAGGACCGCGGCCGCTGGGATCCGCTGCTGATCCGGCGGGGCCTGGCGGCGCTGGAGCGCTCGGACGCGCTGGGCGGCGCCCGCGGCCCCTACGCGCTGCAAGCCGGACTGGCCGCCTGCCACGCCCGGGCCCGCACGCCCGAAGACACCGATTGGCCGCGCATCGTGGCGCTGTACGACGCGCTCGTCCAGGCCCAGCCTTCGCCCGTGGTGGAGTTGAACCGCGCCGTGGCGGTCGGCATGGCGTTCGGTCCGCAGGCCGGGTTGGACCTGGCGGACCAGCTGGCGCAGGATCCGGCGCTGGCCAACTACCATTGGCTGCCCAGCGTGCGCGGCGACCTGCTGGCCAAGCTGGGGCGCCGGGCCGAGGCCTGCGCCGAATTCGAGCGCGCCGCCGGCATGACGCGCAACGCGCGCGAACGGGAGCTGCTGCTGGAACGCGCCGAGGCCATGCGCGCGGACGGATAAGACACCGGCAAATCCCGCCGCGCCGCTTCTACGCCGGCGTGCTTAAATTCCATCCATGCATCCCGCCCACGCCGTTCCGCCGGACCTCGCCGCGCCCGCCATGCCAGGCGTGCCGGCGGCGTTCGACCATCCCGGCGACCGCGCCGAATTCAGGCAGCCGCCGCACCTGCCCGGCGTGGAGCTGTACCGCGCCCATATCATCCGCCACGCCTTCGAGCCGCACACCCACGAGGCCTACGGACTGGGCGCCATCGAATCCGGCGTGGAGCGTTTCCGCTATCGTGGCTCGGACCATCTCGCCCCGCCAGGTTCAGTGGTGCTGATGAATCCCGACGAACTGCACACGGGGCGCGCCGAAACCGAAGGCGGCTGGCGCTACCGCATGGCCTACCTGGACCCGGGCGTAGTGGAACGCGTGACCGGCGACAGCGGCTGGTGGTTCGACGCCGCGGTGGGCGCCGACGCCGCCCGCGCGCAGCGCATCGCCGCCCTGCTCGATGTCTTGTGGCTGGCGCGCGAACCGCTGGCCTTCGACAGCGCGCTGTACGCCCTGCTGGCGGAGTTCCGCCCCCACGCCCGCCTGGACCGGCCCGCCCAGGCGGAAGGGGCGCCGCGTTTCGCTCCCGTCGTCGACTACCTGCGCGCTCACCTGTCCAGGCGGATGACGCTGGATGAACTGGCGGCCGTGGCCGGGCTCAGCCCCTTCCATTTCCTGCGCCGTTTCCAGGCGCACTATCACGCCACGCCGCAGCAGATGCTGATGGCGCTGCGGCTGTTCGAGGCCAAGCGTCGGCTGGCCGCGGGCGAGGCGCCCGCCCAGGTGGCGCTGGCCGCCGGCCTGACCGACCAGGCCCACCTGACGCGCGCCTTCTCGCGCCGCTACGGCGTCACGCCCGCCCGCTATCAGAAACAAGTCCGGTCCTGACGCCCGGACAGCAAGCTGGTACAAGACGCGCTGGTTCCGCCCCCGCTAGATTGGGGCCTGACCGACCTGGAGCGACTCGTATGTGGGCTGGAACCCTTTACGCCCTGGCCGCCGGCCTGATGTGGGGGCTGGTGTTCGTGGGCCCTTTGCTGTTGCCGGAATATCCGGCGGCGCTGCAGTCGGTGGCGCGCTACCTGGCGTTCGGCCTGATCGCGCTGCCCCTGGCCTGGCTGGACCGCCACGCCCTGCGCCAACTGAGCCGGGCCGACTGGATCGAGGCGCTGAAGCTCGCCGCCATCGGCAACCTGCTGTATTACCTGTGCCTGGCCAGCGCCATCCAGCGCGCGGGCGGCCCGCTGCCCACCATGCTCATCGGCACCCTGCCCGTGGTGATCGCCATCAGCGCCAATCTGCGCAACGCGCGGCGCGACGGGAAACTTCCGTGGAAGCGGCTGGCGCCGTCGCTGGCGCTGATCGCGCTGGGCATCGCCTGCGTCAACCGGGTGGAGTTGCAGGCGCTGAGCCAGGATGACGGCGCCGACCTGCGGCGCTACGCCATCGGCGGCCTGCTGGCGCTGGGCGCGGTGGCCTGCTGGACCTGGTATCCGCTGCGCAATGCGGACTGGCTGCGCGCGCATCCCGACCGCAGCCCCCGCACCTGGGCCACCGCCCAGGGTGTGGCCACCCTGCCCCTGGCCCTTGCGGGCTATGCCGTGCTGTGGGGCGGCATGGCGGCGGCCGGCAGCGCGTTTCCCATGCCGGCGGGTCCTCGGCCCGAGGTCTTCCTGGGCCTCATGGCCATCATCGGCCTGTTCGCATCGTGGCTGGGCACCTTGTGCTGGAACGAGGCCAGCCAGCGCCTGCCGACCGCGCTGGCCGGGCAGCTCATCGTGTTCGAAACACTGGCGGCCCTGGCCTACGCCTTCATCCTGCGCGGGCAGATGCCGCAGCCCTTGACCCTGGCCGGGATCGCCTGCCTGATGATCGGAGTGCTGCGCGCCGTGCGGGTCAAGCCCGAACCGCAGTCCGCCGCAGCCTGAGCCTGGCCCGTGCGCAGCTCCGATCAGCGTAAACAGGCCTAGACGATCTCCAGCAGGCGGCGCAGATCGTCGATGACCTCGGACGCGCCTTCGTCCAGCAGCCGCTGGCGCTGGTCCGGCCCGTTGTGCGAGGCCCCCACGAAGCCCACCGCGCGCATCCGCGCGGCGCGCGCCGCGCGCACGCCGGGCACACTGTCCTCGACCACCACGCAATCCAGGATAGCTGTCTGCATCCGCCGGGCCGCGAACAGGAACACGTCCGGCGCCGGCTTGCCGTGCGCCACCTGCGCGGTGCTGAAGACGTTGGGCGCGAAGGCGTCCCACAGGCCCACCATCTTCAATGCCGCTTCCAGCTTCGCGGGCATGCTGCTGGAGGCCACGCAGACCTGCACGCCGCGTTCGCGCAGCGCCGCCACCGTCTCGGCCGCGCCGGGCAGCGCGCGCAGTTCCTGGCGGAACGTGGCTTCCAGCCTGTCGGCATACTGCCGCGCGAATCCGTCCGGCAGGCTGCGCGCGTTCTCCTGCTGCAGCGTCCGCCACATGTCCGCGTCGGGGATGCCGGCGAAGCGGCGCGCCGCCTCTTCGGGCGTGATGGCGATGCCGTGGACGGCCAGGGCCCGCGACTGGGCGCGCGCCGCGATGATCTCGCTATCGATCAGGACTCCGTCGCAATCGAAGATGACCAGGCGGGGGGCAGGCGTATGCATGGCGGCTCCAGGAAAAGGGACCTCCATGATATGCCCGCCGCATGACAGCCGGGCGATGGGAGGCTTGCCCTACAGCCCGTTGCCCTTCAATCGCCGCAGGCGCCACGCCAGCGCCACGCCGCCCAGGCCGGCCGCCGCCACGATGAAGGAGGCCGCAGACCAGCCGTAGCGGTCGATCGCGCCGCCCACCGCGAGCGGGCCGATGACCTGCCCCAGGTTGCTGCCTTGCATCACCAGCCCCACGGACGCCGCCGTCAAACCGGCGCGCGGAGCCACCAAGGGAGCGGTGCCCAGCAACGTCGCCGGGATCAGGCCGCCCACCGCCGAGAACAGCACGCACAGCAGGAAGGTCGGCATGGCGGGCAGCACCGAGCGGAAGATCAGCAGCGCCACCACGCCCATCGCCACGCTGGCGCAGGCGATGAGCGTGGACCGCCGCCAGCCGCGCGCCAGCAGCACGCCCGCGCCCAGGTTGCCGATCACGTTGGCGGCGCTTGCGATCGCGCTGTACAGGCCGGCCGTGGTCAGCGAAAGGCCCAGCTGTTCGGTCAGCAGAATGGGCAGGAACGTGAACAGCGCGAAGAACATCAGGCTGTAGAGCATGAACGACAACGCCAGCAGTCCGGGCCCCGGCGCGCTCACGGTATCCACCGTGTCCTGCCGCAGGCCCCGCCACGACAGGCGCGGCCCGGCCTGCGTGGCCGGCGCCAACAGCGCCACGCAGGCCAGCGCCACGATCACCGCCGCGCCCGCGCACCACCAATAGGCTCGCCAGTCTACGAAGGCCTGCGACGCGAGCATCGCGATCGCCATGCCCGCGGGCATGTAGCAGCTCCAGAGCGCGAACGCGAAGTCGCGGCTGGAGGCAGATACCATGCGCTGCAGGGCCGCGGGCCCCGCCACCGTGATCATCAGGAAACCCAGGCCCTCTACCACGCGCGAGGCCAGCAGCACGCCGTAGGCCGGCGCCATGGCTCCGATGGCGGCGCCCGCCGCCGTGGTCGCCAGCCCGGCCAGCAGCATGCGCCGCGCGCCGTAGCGGGTGATCACGCCGCCCGCCGCGATCCCTCCGAACATTCCCAGGACCGAGAACACGGCGGCCAGCGCCCCGATCGATGCCAGGTCGAGCCCCAGGTCCTTGCGCAGCAGCGGCGCGGCGATGATCAGCTTGCCAACCTGCAGCGCGGCCACCACGCCCGCCCCCACGATGGCCAGCACCGCCGGCCAGCGCGTTCCTTCCTTGCCCATTCTGATCTCCCCTCGTTCGAAACCCCGCCAGCATGCCAGGACGGACCGATTCCCGTAAGTGATAATCTTGTGATGAAAACGATCGATTGAATAGATCAGGCGGCACGATGCTAGACGCCCTCACCCTGGACCAGCTCCGCGTGTTCGCGGCCGTGGCCGATGCCGGCAGCTTCCGCGCGGCCGCCCGCCGCCTGTCGCGCGTGCAGTCGGCCGTCAGCCACGCCATCGCCAATATGGAATCGGAGCTGGGCGTGGCGCTGTTCGACAGAAGCGGCCATCGCCCCGTGATGACGCCGCAGGGCGCGGCGCTGCTGGCCAACGCCCGCGACATCCTGCTGCGCGTGGACGCCATGCGCGCCCGCGCCCAGGGGTTGGGCGAAGGCGTGGAACTGGAGCTGTCCCTGGCGGTGGACACCCTGTTTCCGATCGCGGAAGTCGGCGCGGCCCTGAACGCCGTGCGCGCGGCCTATCCGTCCGTCGCCGCCCGGGTCTCCGTGCTGCCGCTGGGCGGACCGGTGGAAGCGCTGCTGACGCGCAGCCACACGCTGGGCGTCATCGCCGGCGAGCATTTCCGCCACCCGCGCATCGTCATGCAGGCGCTGTCGTCCGTGCAGATGGTGGCGGTCGTGGGCGCGGGGCACGCGCTGGCGCGGCACGTGGCCGCGGACGCGCCATTGAGCCCGCCGGAGCTTGCGGACCACGTCCAGATCGTGCAAACGGATCCCTCCACGCTGACCGAAGGCCGAGACTTCGCGGTGCTGTCGCCGCAGACCTGCCGCGTCAGCGGCCAGGACGTCAAGCACGCCCTGATCGTGGCGGGCGTGGGCTGGGGCCGACTGCCGCTGTGGCAGGTGGAGCGCGACCTGGCCGAGGGCCGGCTGCTGCGCCTGCCCACCGACAGCCTGGGCCGGGGCAGCCAGGTGGCCACCGAAACCTATCTGGCGCACCGCATCGACCAGCCCCTGGGGCCGGCTGCCCGCGTGCTGGCAGCCGCGCTGCGGGCCGGGGCCCATCAGGGCCTGGACGCCGGCTGCGCGTAGCTCACGCCCATCCCGGCGCGCACGTCGTTCTGGATGCCGTAGGGCGGTATGGGATAGCGCAAGCCATTGGCCGACAGGGCCTTCATGCCTTCGATCGCGATCGGCAGATAGCGCGGCGGCATGGCCATCAGCATTTCTTCGTCCGGCACGCCGCCGTAGCGGCGCTCGGCGAAACAGGGCAAAGACAGGCTGGGCTCGCCCGTGGCGAGCGCCCTGCCCCAGGAATCCGCGCAGGCGGTCTCGCCCACCACGCTCCAGTCGAAGCGGCGGTAGTTCTTCCATTGCAGGCCATTGATCAGGATGATCATCTGGCCCGGCGTGGCATAGACCAGGCAGATGTCGGGAGGATCCAGCCGGCCCGAGGCCAGGGGCGAGACCACCATGCCGCGGTACTTGCCCGCCGGCACACAGGACAGCGCCTCCTGGCGGGCGCGGGCGTCTTCCGGCGTGGCGTGCCAGACGCCCACGTAGTCCTTGCCGCTCTTCCAGGCCTCGTCCTGGGGGCCCAGCCCGATCACCGCGCGGCATTGCGCGCCGACCAGGTCGTCGCCCGTGATGCCCACCGTCCATCCCAGGCGGGCCGCCATGCCCACGATCTGGTCGGTAGTGTGCGTGGCCTGCGGACGCCGCAAGCCCTTCACCGCCGCCATGTCCTCTACACGCTCGTAGAGCTTCATGCCGATGACCGTGGTTTTCAGGCGCAGCAGTTTGTTCAGGTCATCGACCAGCGATGCCCAGTTCAGTGTCGTCTCTTCCATGCCCGTCCTTTGGACTGTTGTGCGCGGACTCTGCCGCGGTGCCGCGGGCGACCCGCGGGCTGGAACGACTATACCGAATTGGAAGGCAGGCGATCGGCGACCGCCGAAGCGCCGGCCCGATTCACGGACCGATGGAACGCAGGGCGCGCTTGCAGATGCGCTCGGTCGCGGCGGAAGGCTTGCCCGCGAACCAGCGCGCGCACACGCCGCGCACCCAGTCCGGACGGTCCTTGCTGGCGTCGTTCAGCCAGTTCGCCACCGAATCCTGCACGTACACGGCCGGGTCCGCCCGCAGCGGCTCCAGAATGGGCAGCGCCATGCCCGGATCCGACTTCAGCGCGGCGATGTGCGCGCACCAGCCCCCACGCGGGCGCAAAGACTCGCTCGCAAAGCGCCGGATCCGCTCGGAAGCGTCGCCCGTCCAGGGCCGCAATAACTGCAACGCCTCGCCCAGCTCGGCCGCCAGGTGCGGACGGACCGCGAGCCAGGCCCATTCCCGCACGCCGAAGTGAGCGTCGTCGGCCAGCGGGCGAATCCGGTCCAGGCGTTCGCGCAACGCCATCTCCGGCATGGCGCCCACCATGAAGCAGGCCCAGCCGCGCACGGTGTCCGAGCGATGCGACTTCAGCTGCTCGAAACCCTCCGCGCCCAGCCGTTCGCCCAGGATGTACGCCGCCAGCGCCATGCGCCGCGAAATTCCCAGCCCGGCCTGCGCGCGCATCGTGCCGATCGCGTCGGCGCCGACCTGCGGCGCCACGACCTGCATCAGCGCGGCAAAATCCACGGCCAGGCATTCGGTCAGGGTGGCGGCCGGCTCGCCGGCGTTGAGTTGCGCCAGGCGTTCCCGGGCGATGTCCTTGACTCCCCTGCCCGCGGGCTTGGGCGCCAGCGGCTTTGCCTTGCTCACGATTGCCTCTCCCGAGTGGCGGCGCGGCCCGCGTCGGTGGCCCGCCAGATCCGCGCCAGCAGCCCGCGCAGCCGCGCCCGGTCCGGATCGTCCAGGTCCGCGAATAGCGAGCCGATCCAGTCCGTGTGGTCCTTGAACAGCCGGGCCGCCGCCGTCCTGCCCCTGGCGGTCAGCTTCACCCTGATCCTGCGGCGATCCTCCTTGCCAGCGTGGCGCGACAGGAAGCCGTCGCGCTCCAAGCCGTCCAGCAGCCCCGTGACCGTGGCACGCGTGACGCCGGCGCCTTCGGCCAATTCATGCGGCGCCATCCCATCGGCCTGCTCGTGCAGCAGAAACAGCAGCACGAACTTGCCTTCGGACAGGCCCTGCGGCGCCAGCCTGGCGGCGCAGTCGCGGTCGATGGCTCCGGCCAGTGACAGCAGCTGGAAACACAGGCCGATCCCGTCGGCCGAAGGCAGGCCTCGCTCCGCCGCCACGCCCAGCAGTGCGCGGTGTTTGGGCTCCAGCATGGGTTGCGCGTCCTGCATGGAAGGCGCTCCAGAAATGACAGAACGGATATAATACGGCGCCTAACCATATTCACACAAGCGTGGGAACGTCGGCCCACCCGCTATCATGGCCGTTGCCCCTGCCTCTCGATACCGCCCATGTCCACCCTATCCGCCAGCGTGATCCTGCGCCGCCTGCGCACGGACGACGTGCCCATGATTCTCGCCATGGAGTCCGATCCTGAAGTCATGCGCCATAGCACGGGCGTCAAGCCAGCCACCGAGGCCCGGCGCCAGGAATTGCTGGCCTGGCTGCGCGAACCGCCGACGGATATCGGGCATTGGGCCGTGGTCGTGCAAGGCCGGACCGTCGGCTGGATCAGCCTCACGCCGCTGGAAGGCACCGGCAGCATCCAGCTCGCCTACCGCCTGTGCCGCGATGCCTGGGGCCACGGCTATGCCAGCGAGGCGGGCCGCCAGCTCTGCGCCCACGCCTGGCGCGCGCTGGACGTGCCCGAACTGGTCGCCGTCGCCTGGCCACGCAACCTCGGCTCGATCCGGGTCCTGGAGAAGCTGGGGTTCGCGTTCAGGGGCATGGAGCGGCATTACCAGCGCGAGACCGCCGTCTACGCGCTCGCTCGCCCGGGGTCTTGAACGCGGTCAAGCGATCAGCGCGTCATGGATGCGCCTGGCGACTTCCGGGTCTTCCAGGTATCCCTCGATGCCGTGCCGGTTGCTGGTGGAATTATCGACGTCGATCTTGTTTTCGATGGCAGGGACAACCCCGAAATTCCGCTCGTCCAGCGAGTACAGCGCGACCACATCGCGGGGATCCCGGGCATTGAACCAGCTGCCCACGCAGTCAGGGTGCCGCACGCCGCCCAGGCGCCCCCGTATCGCCTTGATGCCCAAGGGCGATCCCAGGGTGATCAGGGCCGGCACGCGCCAGCCGGCCTCGCTGCCGTCTTTCCCCAACAGCAGGTACGCGACGATGGAACCCAGCGAATGCGCGACCACCACCTTGTTCCGAGGACGCTCGAATGCCTGGCGGACGCCGCCGTTGATCGCGCCGCGCACATTGGTGTTGCGCAAGTAGAGGGAGACATCGCTGGTCAGCAGGCCGATCAGGACGCCACTGCCCGGCACGCGCTGGTCGATGGCCCGCAGCACGGCCTGCACCCAGCGCCAGTTCTGCGGTCCGCGCTCGACCGCAACCGGACCGGCGGCGGGCGGAAGATTGCGCCGGATCTCGTCGTCCCCTATCCCGCAGGCGTCGATGTATTCATTCAGCAAACCCAGCAGCAGGCTGGCGGCAACATCGTCTTCCCGGGCGCCGCGCACGATGATCTTCGCGGCATCCGCTTCGGGAATGCCTTCAAGCAGATCCCGCAGCGTGTCGCCGTAGTACGGAAAGCGGATCCGCTCCTCGGGGATGGGCAGGGCCAGCCCCGCCGCCGCCAAGCCCCTGCCCCAAGCCTCGATCCAGGCGCGCTTGAGCGCCTTCGAATCCTTGTCCTGCTGCGACCGGCCGTGGATCAGCACGAGTTCTTTCATGCCCTGGGCGCCTCCATCTCGTACACCTCCGCCGGGCCGGACGCCGGTTGCAGCCAGGCCTCCAGGATCCGTACCCCTTCCGGCGAGTAGTGCGTCCACAGCGAGCCGGTGTCGTACTGGCGCAGCTCGCGCACTTCCAGCGGCAGCTTGCATCCCAGCGAATCCATCAGCACCCATCCCGTCGACAGCAAAGGCGCCGCGGGCATGACCCCGGCCCCCGCATAGTCCTCCCGCAGCAGGTCTCGCGACAGCAGCGCCAGGTCGAACAGGCGCACGTCCAGGCTCCGCCAGAGATAGTCCTGCAAGGCGAGGATGCGGTCGATCTCGCCGATCTCGCGGTAGGCGTACGCGGCATGCAGCGCCAGGACGGGATCCAGGAAGCGGAGTCCTCTCATGCGGGCCTCCAGCATCCGCGCGCTGGCCGGCTCGAGCGCGAAGACCCCCTGCCTGGCGGATTCGGCCACGGCCGCGCGCAGCCACCGCAGTTCCCGCAGGTCCTCCGCGCCGGCTTGCCCTTCCAGGGGTTCGTAACGCAGCGCGAAACCGCCCTCGGCATCGAACTCCACGATGCCCGCGCATCTGGGGAAAACGGGCAGCAACGTGCCGGAGCCGTCACGAAAGATCAGCAAGGCCTGCGCCGGGCTTAAAAGATGGGGGAATTCCCAGGCCGTGTACGGTTCGAGCCTGGCGCCGGGCGCTGGATGATACATGTCGGCGCGCCATCCCGGCCTGCCGCCGTAGTCGTGGCACACCACGCGCCGGACTTCGCGGCCGCGCAGGATGAAGCCCGGTTCGAGCAAGGCGGGCTCCTCGCCGATGGCGCGGCGGATCACGCTGCGGAGCAGGCTGCGGGCCGGGTCCGACAAGGTGCGCGAAACCTGAAGCTCCAGGCCTGCGGCGTCCGACGGATGCGTGAGCAGGTAATCGACGAGGCCGCCGACGGGCAGCGGCGGCATCCCGTCTTCCGGCGTGTCGTCATCCGGCGTTCCGTCCTCGGGCCGCCCGGCTTCGCTGTCGATCCCCTTGCCCGGGCCGCGCGACCCGGGCCCCGGCGGACGCTGGCGGGGCATGCCCTGCGGCTTCCTGATATCGAAGCGGGCGACCCAGGCGCGATCGCCCGAGCTGATGCGCGCGTCCGTCTCCTGGCCGACCCGTACGGGCATGCCGCGCCTGAGCAGATCCTTCGGCACCAGCTCCATCAACGCGTCGCCCAAGGGCCGCGGCCGGATGAAGCCGTCGACCACCAGATCCGGCTCGCCGCCGCCCAGCACATCGCAGAGCACTTCGGTATAGACCGCCTGATAGACCTCGTTCACCCCGACCAGCGCCGGCAATTCGAGCGCGGGCGCGCCTGGGCTGGTCGCGTAGAAAATATCGACCCCACGTCCGGAGCGGCCATCGTTGAAGTTCGGAAAGATGCTGGCGCCGTAGATCCGGCTCTGGAGCACGTCTTTCGCGACGGTCCTGCACGCGTCCGAGATGAGCACCACGTGCGGGATCCGGCCGTACCGCGCCAGGTCGAAGCAGACCTCCAGGTTGACCGCGGCGTTCGGGTCGGCCGGCGCCTCCGACAGGAGCCAGAACTCGCTGCGGCCCAGCATGCAGCCATGCCCGGAGAAATAGACGATCAACTGCTCCAGCGTATCCAGCCCGATGAGCCGGTCGATGACGCGGTAGATCCGCCGCACCGTGACGGGTCGGTCCGCGCCATCCGTGAGCCGGACGATGCGGTCCTCGGGAATTCCCTGTTCCCGGGCCCACGATTCCATGCGGTCCACGGCGCTTTCAACCGCTTCCAGCCGGCCCAGGTCGCCCTGGGTGCGGCTGACGCCGACAAGTACGATTGCCCGGTCCATGCAGCCTCGCTTTGGCGCGACGCCGGCGCCTCTGAGGGTTGGCGGTTCCCGCAAGCCGAACCAGCGGCAAGCTTACGTCGGGGCGCGAGGCCGCCGCAATGGTGCATCCGTACTAGGTCCTGGTACCCGCTCGAGACAGCATCCGGCGCATACCCTGGCGCCGGACCCCGCCCGCCCTAGCGGTACAGCACCGTCGGCAGCCACAGGCCGATTTCCGGGAATACGTAAAGCAGGAAGATCGCGATCACCTGGATGCCCATGAACGGCATCATCCCCATGAAGATCTGGTTCAGGGTGACGTGCGGCGGCGAGACGCCCTTCAGATAGAAGGCCGACATCGCGACCGGCGGCGAAAGGAACGCCGTCTGCAGGTTCAGCGCCACCAGCAGGCCGAAGAACAGCGGATCGATGCCGAAGGTATTGAGCAGCGGCACGAAGATCGGCATGAAGATCACGATGATCTCGGTCCACTCCAACGGCCAGCCCAGGAGGAAAATGATGATCTGCGCCAGCAGCAGGAATTGCAGCTGGGACAGCCCCAGCGAAAGCACCCATTCCTCGATGATGCGCTGGCCGCCCAGCAGCGCGAAGGCCGCCGAGAAGATGGACGAACCGACGAACAGCCAGCACACCATGGCGCTGGTCTTGGCCGTGAGGAATACCGATTCCCGCAGCACCGGCAGGTTCAGGCGCCGGTACGCCAGCGCCAGCAGCGCGCCGCCCATGGCTCCCATCGCCGCGGCCTCGCTGGGCGTGGCCAGGCCGAAGGCGATCGAACCCAGCACCGCCGCGATCATCACGGCCAGCGGGAAGAACGAGGACATCAGCATCTTGAAGATTTCAAGGCGTGCCCACGTCAGCATCGCATAGAACACCAGCATGGCCACCGCGCATATGCCGGCGAATATCCAGAATCCCATGGGCGCGGCGACGCTGTCGCCCGCCTCCGCCGGAGCGCCAGGCGCTTCGGGCGCGGCAGCGCCTGCCGCGGCGGCCGGAGCGGCGGGCGTGCCGGGCGGCTCGGACAGGCCGCCGGCCGCCGGCGCCTCGTTCGAAGGAGGTTCGGCCAGCTCGCCCGATGGCGGTTCGGCCAGCCCTCCGGACGGCGGCTCGCTCAGGCCCGAATCGAAATCCCCCGAGCCCAGCTGCAGTTCCGCGGGGATGTCGTACACCACCTCCGGCCGCGTCGTGGCCTGGTAGACCACCGCCACCAGCAGCACCGTTACCGCCAGCGGCGCCAGCGCCATCGCCATGTAGCGCAATAGCGCGCCGAACGGCACATCGCGATTGCGGCGCCCCTTGAACAGGGCCGCCAGCATGCCCGACAGCGCGCGCACGTGGCCTCCCGAGGCCAGCGCGGCGGACTCGGGCGACAAGGGCACCCCACGTTCCTCCATGGGCAGCGGCGGCGCCATGGAAGGACGCACCTTGGCGACAAGGATCACATAGCCCATATACAGCGCCGCCAGCATGATGCCGGGGAACAGGGCCCCCGCGTACAGCTGCACGACGGACACGCCGGTCGTCGCGCCGTACACGATCAGCATCACCGACGGCGGCAGCAGGATGCCCAGGCAGCCGCCCGCCGTGATGGCGCCGGCGGTCAGCCGCACGCTGTACCCCGCCTTCAGCATGGCGGGCATGGCCAGCAGGCCCATCAGCGTCACCACCGCCCCCACGATGCCCGTGGCGGTGGCGAAGATCGCGCATGTCGCCAGCGTGGCCACCGCCAGCGCGCCCGGCACGCGCGCCAGCGCCAGGTGCATGGACCGGAAGAGCTTTTCGATCAGGTTGGCGCGCTCGACCAGATAGCCCATGAACACGAACAGCGGGATGGAGATCAGCGAGTCGTTCGTCATCGTGGCGTACGTGCGCTGCACCATCAGGTCCAGCGTCTGCCCGATCGAACGGCCCGGATCCGAGCTCTGCATGTAGTACGCCAGGAATGTGAACAGCACGCCCATCCCCATCAGCGTGAACGCCGTCGGAAAGCCCAGCATGATCGCCACCACGATCAGGGCCAGCATCAGCAGGCCGATGTGCCCGGTGGTGAGATGGTCCCAGGGCGTCAGGAACACGATCATCAGGACGACCAGCCCGATGCACGACAAGCCGAACCACAATGCCTTGTGGATTTTCATTTGCGAGGCTCCCCGGTAGTGACGTAGCGGTCCAGACGGGCGATGTCCTCGTCCTTCACGTGCACCATCTCCTTCAGCTTGTCGACGTCCACTTCCTCGACGTCCTCTTCGCGCGAAGGCCAGGCGCCGCGCCGCAGGCACAGCAGGCAGCGCATCACTTCCGCCACGCCCTGCACCAGCAGGACCGCGCCCGCTATCGGGATGAAGGCCTTGAAGGGATAGATGGGCGGCCCGTCGGCCATCAGCGAGGAATGCTCGCGGATCGCGATGGAATAGCCGGCGTAGTACCAGCCCGCCCATACCAGCGCTATCACGCCGGGAAAGAAAAATACGATGTACAGGGTCAGGTCCAGGCCCGCCTGGACGCGCGGCGGCAGGAATCCGTACAGGATGTCCCCGCGCACGTGGCCGTTCTTGGCCAGGGTGTACGCGCCGGCCATCATGAAGAGGATGCCGTAATACATCATCTGCAGGTCGAACGCCCATGCGCTGGGCTGATTCAACAGGTAGCGCGCGGCCACCTCCCAGCATACGTGCAAGGTCAGGATGACGATCAACCAGGCAAAGGCCTGCCCGACAAAGGTGGAAACACGGTCTATGAAACGTATGATTCGGATCATCTGACGTCCTGGTCAAGGCGCACGGCGCCGCAGCGCACCGATGGACGGCGCGCTGCGTGGGAGACAGGTGTGTCAGTCTTTCGAGGCACGTGACACCCGAAGCCCATCAAGCAGACGTTCTCTGCGCAACAGGATTGCTCCGCCCAATCAAGATGCTCTACCCAATCCAGGGCACCACGGATCCGGCTCTGCCGGTCCGTCGGTGCCGCCCCCTTGAGGGGGCCCGCGCAAGCGGGTACGGGGTGGGTCAAGCCTTGTTGCTGCGCGAGAAGTAATGGTTGTAGGCCATGCGGAAGTTGACCGAAGTATCCCCGTGCCAACGCCCCACCCGTTCGGCGAACGCGCGCTGCGACTCCAGCACTTTCTTGAACAGGGGGTTCTCGGCCGAGCGCTTGGCGATCATCTCGTCCCAGATTTTCAGCTGCTGCTGAAGAATCGCGTCGGGCGTCTTGTAGAACTTGACGTTGTGCTCTTTCTGGAGCTTGATGTAGTCCTGCGAATAGCGGTTCGCGGCCTTCCAGGACATATCCGCGCTGGAGGCCTGCGCGGCATAGCTCAGGATGTGCTTAAGGTGCTCCGGCAAAGCGTCGTACTTCGCCTTGTTGAACAGGATCTCGAATTGCTCCGCGCTCTGGTGGAAGCTCTGCAGCATGCAGATCTTGGACACGTCCTGGAAACCCAGCGCCAGGTCCGAGGACGCATTGTTGAATTCGGCCCCGTCCAGCAGCCCGCGGTCCAGCGCCGGCACAATTTCGCCGCCCGGCAGCGCGTTGACCGCCGCGCCCATGGCCGTATACATGTCGATGGCCAGGCCCACCGTGCGGAACTTGAGGCCCTTGACCTCTTCCATCTTCGTGACCGGACGCTTGAACCAGCCGAAGGGCTGGGTCGGCATCGGCCCGTACATCAGCGACACCACGTTCACGCCCATGGCTTTCTGGATCTCGACCAGCAGCTCCTTGCCGCCGCCGTACTCGTGCCAGGCCAGCAGCATGTTGGCGTCCATGCCGAAGGACGGGCCGGACCCCCACAAGGCCACCGCCGTGTTCTTCCCGTACCAGTAGGCCACCACGCCGTGCCCGCCATCCAGCGTGCCCGCGGACACGGCATCCAGCAGGTCGAACGCCTTGACCACGGCGCCGGCGGGCAGCACCTCGATCTTCAACTGGCCTCCGGCCATGTCGTTGACCTTCTGGGCGTAATCGCGGGCGAACTCGTGGAAGATGTCGTTGGCGGGCCAGGTACTTTGGAAACGCAGGGAAACCGGGGCATTCTGCGCGCGGGTGACTGCCGGGAATCCCAGCGCGGCGGCGCCAGCGACAGCGGCGCCAGAGATGAACTTACGACGGGGCTTCGTAACGTGTTGCATGGCTTGTTGTCTCCTGAAAGGACTACATGGACCAGCTTGTAGTTACTTCTCCTGCGTGGACGCGGGATGGCGACGCCTGCTGCGCGTTCCCGGGACCGGGCTGCGGATGATGCGAAATCTGTGTGCTGATTAAACCTTTCTGACTAATCGCTGACAATCAGCTTTATGTCAGGACTTACCCTAGACGCGGGCACTAGTGCTTTCGCGCTACCTTCCCGCGCGTGGCGTTACTATCCCGGGACCTCAATCGGCAAGGAAGGGAATGAATCAAGCGCAGCGCAAGGCCAACCGCCGCCGGATTCCGCGCAAGGCCTGGGCATTGGGCCTGGCCGTCGCCGCGGCCGCGGGGTTTTATGCCTGGAAGGAATCTCCGCTGGGTCCGGGCCTGACCGAAGGCAAGATACACAAGATCCTGGTCGCCGCCATGGCGACGCCCACGAATGCGCCGGGCAGCGCCTGCGTCAATGTCGTGGGCGTGCGGCCCCTGCCCACCGATGTCTATACGGCATTCCTTGAAGAGCAGGACAAGATCGTGCAAGGCTTGGTCAAGCACCAGCTCATCACGGTCAAGCGCGTCAGCGCCAGCGGCGACGGCTCGCCTCCGCAACCGGACGAGAAGCCCGAGGACGCCACCAGCCGCATGGAGCTCACCGAAAAAGGCCGCGCGTACTACACGGACGGCGAGGCCCTCATGGGGTCCAAGCTGCTCTATACGGCGAAGTTCTGCGCCCCCGGCCTGCAGGTCGGCAAGATCCTCAACTATTCAAAGCCGGGCAAGAATCCGTTCGACGACAATCCCAATGCGGTCTCGGCAGTGAAGTTCGAATGGCGGCTGGACCGCGCCACCGCGGACTGGGCGGCGGACCCCGTTTTTTATCCCCATATATCCGGGTTTCCCTCGCAGCATGAGCCGGACGAGTGGCAAACCCGCCACATCATGCTGGAACGGAAAGACGGCGTGTGGGGCCTGGGAGACCGGCCCTATACGATCCGCTGGTAAGCATGCCGGCGCCCGCAAGGCGCCGGCGCATCCTGCGCCTACCCTGCGGACGATTCCGCCGGCATCTTGCCTGCGGGCGCATCGCCGGCCTCTTGGGCCGGACGCCGCACCGCCCTGACCTTCCCGCTTTCGCCGCCGCCGCAGAAAAAGCAGGCGGCGCCGTCCGACTCCAACCCGGATACGCCGGCGCCCGCGGGCATCTCCATGCTTTGCAGCACTTCACCGGTCCGTTCATCCAGCTGGCGCAGCTCGCTTGCGCCGTTTTCCCAGGTGCCGTGCCAGAGCTCGCCGTCCACCCACGTCACGCCCGTGACGTAGCGGTCCGACGCAAGCGTGCGCAGCACGCGGCCGCTTTCGGGATCCACCTGGTGGATCTTGCGCTGCGGATACACGCCCACCCACAGGCTGCCTTCCGCCCAGGCCAGGCCCGAGTCCTCGCCCGCGCCCGGCGCGGGAATGGTGGACAGCACCCGGCCGCTGCCGGGATCGATCTTCTGGATGCGCCCGTCGGCGATCTGGTAGAGATGCTTGCCGTCGAACGCCGTGCCGGCGCTGGCGGCCACCGCGATCTCGCGCGGCGTAGCGCCGGTTTCCGGGTCCAGCGCCAGCAATTTCTCTCCTGCGGCGAACCACACCTGGCGGCCGTCGTAGGTCACGCCATGCACGGCTTGCACGCCGGGAAAGGGGCCATATTCACGGATGATTTGAGCTTGAGAGCGTTTCATGTCGGTGTCCTCGTATGGGTATCACCATGCTAGCGGCCCGCCAGCCCCGCCGGGAGTAACAAGGTTGTCGTGAATCCAGGCATGGGCGGTGTCATCCAGCGCCGCGCGCGCCCCTGCCCGCAGGATTGCACCTTGTCCGCCGCCGCCAGCGCGTCGAGCGCTCGCTGCACCGTGCGCTGGCTTGCATTCAGCGCCAGCGCCAGCGCCGAACTCGACCACGCCTCGCCGTCGGCCAGGAAAGCCAGAATCGCGCCATGCTCGCGGTCGGCGTCGTCCACGGGGCGGGCGAGTACCGCGGCCTGCCGCCCCTCCCGCGGCTTCAGCGCAAAGCCGTTGCGGGCGGCGACGATGCCGGCCACCGGTCGCAACGCGGCGCGCAGCCGCCCGATCTCGACGCGCAGGCGAGCGCGGTGCGTTTCGTCGAAGTATGCCGTGCGGAAGGCCTGCGCGATAAGCGTCTCGCGGGGCGCCGGGTGCGGCCAGGCCTCCGCCAGCGCGCGGGCCAGCGCGAACAGCACCGGTCGGCTCGCCAGCGGCACCGTGACGCCCGCCTCGCGGACGGCATGGCGGCATGCGTCCACGACCAGGGTGTCCGATGCCAGCAGCGCTTCGACATCATCCAGCAGCAGCAGGCGTTCCTCGCCGCGCGCGACCAGGCGCGCCGCCGGCGTCGACAGGACCAGGGACGCGCTTTCCACCTCGGCCATCAGCGCGGGGATGCCGGCGTGTCCGGCGGCGAGCTCGGCCTGGGCCAACGCGGCGCGCGCGGGCTGCATGCGCAGTCGCCTCAGCGCGATGCCCGCCGCGATCAGTTCGTGGACCGCCCGGGAGGCAGGCGCGAGGCTTGCCGGATCCAGCGCGGCCAACGCGCGCTCGGCCTCGTCGAGGCGGCCGATCAGAAGCTGGCGGCGGGCCTGCAGATGCCGGGCGTGCGCGGCGTTCGCCGGATCCCCGTGCGCCTGCAGCGCCGCGCGCGCGGCCTCAAGCGCCTTCTCGGGCCAGGCCAGCTCGCGCGACACGAGCGCGATCTCGGCCTCCGCCACGACGCAGCGGGCGCGTGACAGCGCATCTTTCGGATCGAAGCCGCGGGCGGCGCAGCGCAACAGCGTTTTCGCGCGCCGGAAGTCGCCCAGCTGGGCCATGGCGATGCCCCGCAGGGCGAGCGCGGCCGCGTCGCCGCGCAGGGCAATGTGATTCAGCGCGCCCAGGGGATCGCCGGCCGCCAGCGCGCGCGCAGCCGAGTCGATCAGGAAATCCATGGGCATACCGCCACTTTCGCCGCTCCCCCTGGGTGACCGGGATTAGGGCCAGTTCACCCTAATCTACCATCAAGCGGCGCGCAGGAACGAGGCCGCGGCGGCCGGCTTTATCAGGCGCCCGCCGGCGGGAAAGCCACCGACAGCGCCACGCCCGCCCCGCGCAGGCCCGGCCCCAGGGTCACGTCGGCGCCGTGCTGGCCGGCGATCTGCGCCACCAGCGACAAGCCGATGCCGCTGCCCCCGCCAGCGCTGCCCGCGGGCCGGTAGAAGCGGTCGAACACGCGCTCGCGCTCCGCCGGCGCAATGCCCGGGCCGTCGTCGGCCACGCACACGAATGCGCCGCCGCCGGGCAGCGGCCCGCAGGACACCGCGATCTGGCCGCCCTCCGGCGTATAGCGGACCGCATTGTCCAGCAGGTTGCGCAGCAGCACGCCCATCGCATCGAGCCGCCCCTGGGCCGCGCAGGGCTGAACGTCGAGCTGGATGCGCTGCCGCTTGCGGGTGGCGTCCATTTCCCGGTCCCGCACCAGCATCACGAGGAGCGCGTCCAGTTCGATCGCCACCGGCGCGTCCGCGCTTTCGTTCAAGGCGTCCGTGCGGGCCTGGTCCAGCAGTTGTTCCGAAAGGCGCGACGTGCGCTGCGCGACCAGGCGCAGCTTCTCAATGGCTGCGGCGGCCTCGTTGCTGCCGGCGCTGCGCGCCACCAGCTCCGCATGCGCGCTCAGCGCGGCCAGGGGCGTGCGCAGCTCGTGCGCCGCGTCTTCCAGGAAGCGGCGCTCGCGGTCCATGCCGCCCTTCACGCGCAGCAGCAGCTGATTGATCGACTGGATGAACGGGCGCAATTCGCCCGGCATGCCGGCCGAGGGCAGCGGCGCCAGGTCGAAGGGCCCCCGGCGGGAAATGGCCACTCCCGCGCGGTCCACCTTGCGGAAGGCCCGGCCCACTACCGCGCAACTCACCGCCGCCAGCAGCACGAAGAGAATGGAGACGATGATCAACCCGCGCTTGAAGCTGTACAGGGACTCCGCGCGCCATACGCTCAGGGGCTTGGCCACCTGCACCTGCACGCGCCCGCTGGCGTCGGTCAGCGCGAACACGCGCCATTCGGCCCCGTCGGCGGCCACGTCGGCATAGCCGTCCCGGAAGCCGCCGCTCAAGGGCTGGGCCGGCGATTCCGGAGAGCGCATCAGCAGCCGGCTGTCTGCCAGCGACCACACGTGGAACCTGATCCTGTCGCCATCCACATGGCCGGAAACGGGGGGAGAGAAGCGTTCGGTGGGCGCCACGTTGCCCAGCAGACTGACGGGCAGCGACGCCAGCATCTGGTTGGCGGCGTCATGCAGCCATTGATCGCGCACGCCCGTCTGCGAGCGCGTGGTTTCGTACTGCTGGAACGCGAACACGGCCACCCAGGCCAGCAGCAGGGTCAGAAGCAGCGTGACCGTCAGCTGCCTGCGCAGCGTTTTCATGGCGCAGCCTCGATGCGGTAGCCAAGGCCGTGCACGGTCGTGATCAGCCCCTCGCCCAGCTTGCGGCGCAATTGGTGGATGTACACGGCCACGGTATTGCTCTCGATGGCGCCGCTATCGCCATAGACCGCGGCTTCCAGTTGCTCGCGGTTGACGGTGTGGCCGATGCGCTCCATCAGCGCCAGCAGCGTGCGGTACTCGTGCGCGCTCAGGCTGATTTCCACGCCGCCGCGGGTCACCGCCCGCCTCGCGGGCTCCACCGACACGTCGCCGCAGCGCAGCGCCGACACGACCGTATTGCTGCTGCGCCGGACGACGGCGCGCAGGCGGGCCAGCAGTTCATCGAGCTGGAACGGCTTGACGATGTAGTCGTCGGCGCCCAGGTCCAGGCCCTGCACGCGTTCGCTCAGCCGGTCGCGCGCGGTAAGAATGAGTACCGGCGTGGCGTCGTAGCGCGCGCGCAGCTGCTTCAGGACCGCCAGGCCGCTGCCGTCGGGCAGCCCCAGGTCCAGCAGCACGGCGTTGAAGCCATGCTCGACCAGGGCCAGCTTCGCCTGCGCGACGTCGCGCACCCAATGCACGTCCGCGCCCGACTGGGCCAGGCCGGTATGCAGCGCGTCGCCCAGCATGGCGTCGTCTTCCACTAACAGGACACGCAAGGGCGCTCCCAGGCAATCAAACGAGGCCAGAGGATGCCGGCACCGCTTTAAAAAATTATTAAAACCCCATGCCGACAATGCGGACCTCGGACGGCGAGGCTGATGGCCCGCCGCGAACACGCACAGGAAGCAATGGAATGAAGCGAAAGATTTTAGCAAGCGGGCCGGCGGTGGCTTCGGCCCTGCTGGCCGCCCTGGCGGGCAATGCCCGCGCCGAAAGCGGCAGCGCCAACTTCATCGGGTTGGGCGTGGGAGCCGTGCCGGTGTACGAAGGCTCGCGCGAGTACCGGGCCCTGCCCGTGCCCCTGATCAACTACGACTCGGGTCATTTCTTCATTTCCCCGCGCGCCGGGCTGCCCGCCATGGGCCTGAAGACGGATCTGGCCCCCGATTGGACGGCCGGCGCCTTCGTCGGCATGGCGCTGGGACGGAAGGCGGACGATTCCGACCGGACCGAGGGCCTGGACGACATCGACTTCCACGGCACCTACGGCGCCTTCATCGAATGGTCCCCCGGGCCGTATTCGGTGATGGCGGCCTACCGGCAAGCGGCGCGCAGCGGCTACGGCGGCACGCTGGAGCTGCGCGCCACCTATGAAGCATGGCGCGACACCAGCAACCGCGTCACGCTGGGCGCCAGCACGCAATGGGCCAACGGCGACGCCATGCAGACCTGGTTCGGCGTGACGCAGTCGCAGGCGGCGCGCAGCCACGCGGGACTGGAAACGTACTCGCCCTCGTCCGGCTTCAAGTCCGTGGCGCTCTTCGGCACCTGGGCCCACCGCATCGATACGCGCTGGAGCGCCGTAACCACGCTGGGCGTCAATACCCTGGTGGGCGACGCCCGGGACAGCCCGCTGACGGAACGCAAGACGAACGTTTTCGCCAACGTGGGCGTGATCTACGCATTCTGACGCCACGGCCCCTGCCCGGCCGAGCGTGGGAGACCCACTGATGAAACGCCTGCATGGAATGGAATTGTTCGCCGAAGTGGCGAAGGCGCACAGTTTCAGCCGCGCCGCCGCCGCGCTCGGCGTCCCGACGTCCACCGTATCGCGCCACGTGGCGGAGCTGGAACGGGCGGTGGGGCTGCGGCTGCTCAACCGCAGCACCCGACGCGTGGAATTGACCGACGCCGGCCGCCTGTACTTCGAGCGTTGCCGCCGTATCGTGGCGCAAGCCGAGCTCGCCCACGAAGAGCTGCGCGAACAGCTGGAAACCCCGAGCGGCCCGCTGCTCGTCCTGTTGCCGGCGGCCTATGCGCTGGACGCCTTGATGCCCGCCCTGGTGGCTTTCGGCAGCCGTCACCCGGAAATCCGCCTCCAGCTGGGCGTGGCCGGCGCCGAATCCGCCGACCGGCCGCCCGGCACCGGCGACGTGTCGATCCGGCTGGGCGAGCTGCCCGATTCCTCGCTGGTGGCGCGCCGCATCGGCACGCTGCGGGCCGGGCTGTACGCCTCGCCCGCCTACCTGGCGGCGCGTGGAACGCCCCAGGTTCCCGCCGACCTGGAACGCCACGATTGCATCGGCCTGCGGCTGGGCGCCGGCCAGGCGGCTCCCTGGCTGCTGCAGCGCGGGCGTGAGCGGCGCCCGGCGCCGGCGGCCCAGCGCTACGGCGTCAACGATGCCTGCATGGCCAGGCAACTGGCCATGCTGGGGGCCGGCATCGCGGCGCTGGGCGGCGAGGCCGGCGGACTGGTGCGCGTGCTGCCGGATTGGAGCCTCGGGCCGGTTGCGGTCCATGCCGTTACCGAAACGCGCCTGCTGCCTGCCAAGACGCGCCGTTTCATCGACTTCCTGGCGCAACGCCTGGATTCGCCCGCGCCTGCCCCGGAAACCGGCCCTGCGCCGGCGCCCGCGGCGTAGCCCGGCGTCACAATATTGCATTCCAGGGGGTGATACGCCCCCTTTTGGCTGCCCAGCGCCCTCTCCCGCCCGCCTGGGGCCCTTCGCCTGCCAGCCACCGTGTAAACTCCCCCCTTTTTGACTCTGGTGGTATGTTGCAAGCCCCACAGCGCACAGGTTTAAGCGGCCCGACGCTCATTCGCTTGCTGACTCGCCTGACGGATGTCGATGTTCCGGAATCCAGGCAATCGCTCTCGGACCATCTGAGCCAATGGCTCGGCTGGACGGACGCGATCGCCCTGTCCGCGGCGCTCAATACCAAGCCGCCGGTAATCGCCCCGGGCGCGCGCATGTTCAGCAGCGCCGAGGAACGCGAGTGCGAGCGGGTCCGGACCACGCTGGCCGACGCCATCGCCAGCGATACCGCCGCCACGGCCGCCAAGCGGCCCGTGCCGGGGCAGGCGCCGCCGGCGAAAAAGCTGGCGGCCCTGGCCGAAGCCGAGGCCGACTACGCGAATTTCCGCCAGCGCTATCTATCGTTGCAGCACACGATGGAAACCAGCGTGGGCAATCTGCGCAGCCGGCTGCGCGGCATGGTCGCGGCCCGCAACGGCGAGTGGACGCGGCTGGCGGTGGTGGATGCCATCATGGACCGCGCCCTGCTGCCCAAGGAGCGCGCCCTGCTGGGCGCCATCCCCAAGCTGCTGCAGAGCCATTTCGAGCGCCTGCGCCAGGCGGAGGCGGCAGCGTTGGCCGAGGCAGGCGCGCAAGCCGCCGACGAGGCCGAAGACGCCGCCGCGCCCGCGCCGATCGCGTCCGGCGCATGGCTGGATACGTTCCGCAAGGATATGCGGAGCGTCCTGCTTGCTGAATTGGACGTTCGTTTACAACCGGTCGAGGGGCTGCTTGCCGCCCTTCGCTCCAGCTAGGTCTGTTCACACTAAGGACACTATGTCCCGATATCTGATCAATTTCGTTGTTTTCCTGGCCGGCCTGGCCGTCGCGGGCTGGATCGGCCTGGGCTATGCCGGCACCAATCCGCTGGCGCTGGCCGTGACCCTGCTCATCGGCTTCTGCTACCTCACGGGCGCATTCGAATTATGGCGCTACCAGCAGGCGACATCGTCGCTGACCCGCGCCCTTTCCGGCCTGTCGGAGGCGCCGGGCAATCTGGGCAGCTGGCTGGACCAGCTTGCGCCCAGCCTGCGCAACGCGGCCCGCCTGCGCATCGAAGGCGAGCGCGCGGGGTTGCCCGGGCCGGCGCTTACTCCCTATCTCGTGGGGCTGCTGGTGCTGCTGGGCATGCTGGGCACATTCCTGGGCATGGTGGTCACGCTGCGCGGCACCGGCCTGGCGCTGGAAAGCGCCACCGACCTGGCCGCCATCCGGGCGTCGCTGGCCGCGCCGGTCAAGGGCCTGGGTTTCGCGTTCGGCACATCGATCGCCGGCGTGGCCACCTCCGCAATGCTGGGGCTGCTGGCCGCGCTGTGCCGCCGCGACCGCGTGCGGGCGGCCCAATGGCTGGACACCAAGGCCGCCACCACCCTGCGCGTGTATTCGCAGGGCTACCAGCGCGAGGAATCCTTCAAGCTGCTCCAGCGGCAGGCCGAAGTCATGCAACGGCAGGCCGATGCCATGCCCGCGCTGGTGGATAAGCTGCAGACGATGATGGACGGCATGACCCGCCAGAACCAGTCGCTGAACGACCGGCAACTGGCCAGCCAGGATGCGTTCCAGGGCAAGGCCGAGGCCGCGTACGCCCGCCTGGCAGCCGTCATGGAACAATCCATGAAGGACGGCGTGGCGCACAGCGCGCGCTCCGCCGGCGAGGCTTTGCAGCCCGTGGTGGAAGCAACGATGGCGAGCCTGTCGCGCGAGACGGCCTCCCTGCAGGACACCGTGACGCAGGCCGTGCAGCGGCAACTGGACGGCCTGACGGCCGGCCTCCAGGCCTCGACCGCCAACGTGGCCGACATCTGGAACCAGGCCCTGGCCGGGCAGCAACGCGCCAGCGAGGCGCTGGCCCAGGACCTGCGCGCGTCGCTGGACCGCTTTGCCCAGACCTTCGAGCAGCGCTCGGCCGCCCTGCTGGACAACGTCTCCGCCCGCCTGGAAGCCTCCTCGGGCACGATGTCCGAAGCATGGACCCACGCCCTGTCGCGCCAGGAGCAGGCAAGCGAAAAGCTGGCTGGCGACAATCTGCAGGCGTTGACGGCCGCAGCCGCGAGTTTCGAGCAGCACTCGGCCTCGCTGCTGCGCACCCTGAACCAATCGCATACCGCACTGCAATCCGAATTGGCTTCGCGCGACCAGCAGCGCCTGGCGGCCTGGTCCGAGACGCTGGGCGCCATGGGCGCGACGCTGCGCCAGGAATGGCAACAGGCTGGCGCACAGGCCGCCGACCGCCAGCAGGCCATCGCCGAAACGCTGGCCCGGACGGTGCGCGACATCACCTCGCAGGCGGCCGAGCAGGCCAGCCTGCTGGAAGGCGTGTCGGCCCGCATGGAAGCCGCGGCCAACGGCGTTTCGCAGCAATGGGCCGACGCCCTCTCCCGCCAGGAAGCCGCAAGCGCCAAGCTCGCCGGCGACAACCAGCAGGCCTTGGCGGCCGCCGCCGCCACCTTCGAACAGCATTCCGCCTCGTTGCTGCGCGCGCTGGACCAATCGCACGCGGACCTGCAGGCCACGCTCGCCTCGCGCGACCAGGAGCGCCTGGCCGCATGGAGCGGCACGCTCGCCGCCATGACCGCCGCGCTGGGCCGGCAATGGGAACAGGCCGGCGAACACACCGTGGCCCGCCAGCAGGAAATCACCGAATCGCTGGCCCAGGCGGTGCGCGACGTTACGTCCCGGACGGAATCCCAGGCCGCGCTGCTGGAAGGCGTGGCGGCGCGCATGGAAACCGCCGCGCGCGGCGTTTCCGACCAATGGAGCAGCGCCCTGGCCCGCCAGGAGCAGGTGAGCGAGAAGCTGGCCGCCGGCAACCAGGCGGCGCTGGAGACCGCGGCCGCCGCGTTCGAACAGCACTCGGCCTCGCTCCTGCGCACGCTGGACGAGTCGCATGCCCAGCTGCAGGACGCGCTGGCCACGCGCGACCAGGAACGCCTGGCCGCCTGGACCGGCACGCTGGCGCAGACCGCAAGCGACATCACCGCCCAGACGCAGGCGCAGGCCGGCCTGCTGGAAAACGTTTCGGCGCGCCTGGAGACGGCCGCCGCCAGCGTCACGCAGGCCTGGACCGAGGCCCAATCCCGCCAGGAGCAGGTCGGGGCGAAGCTGGCCAGCGACAACCAGCAGGCGCTGGAAGCCGCCGCGTCGGCCTTCGAACGGCATGCGGCGGCCCTGCTGGGCACGCTGGACCAATCGCACGCGCAGCTCCAGCAGACGCTGGCCTCGCGCGACGAGGAACGCCTCGCCGCCTGGACCGGCACGCTTGCCGCGATGGCCGCCAGGCTCGGCGAGGAATGGGAGCAGGCCGGCACACAGGCCGCCATCCGCCAGCTGGAAATCAGCGACACGCTGTCCCAGACCGCGCGGGACCTCACCGCGCAGTCGCAGACGCAGGCCAGCCTGCTGGAAAGCGTGTCCAACCGGCTGGAAACGGCGGCCGGCACCGTCACCCAGGCCTGGACCGAAGCGCAGTCCCGCCAAGAGCAGGTCGGCGAACGATTGGCCGACAGCAACCGGCAGGCGCTGGAAACCGCCGCGGCCGCTTTCGAAGAACATTCCGCCGCGCTGCTGCGGACGCTGGAGCAATCGCATTCGGACCTGCAGGCGGCCCTGGCCTCCGGCGACGAGGCCCGTTTGGCGGCCTGGACCGGCAAGCTCGGCGAAATGGCCGACGCCTTGCGCGCCGAATGGGAGCAGGCAGGCGCCAGCACCGCCAGCCAGCAGCAGCAGATCTGCGACGCGCTGGCCCTGACCGCGCAGGACATCGCGTCCCAGACGCAGGCGCACGCCAGCGAGACCATCGCTGAAATCAGCCGCCTGGTGCAGGCGGCGTCCGAAGCGCCGCGCGCGGCCGCCGACGTCATTGGGGAACTGCGCCAGAAGCTGTCCGACAGCATGGCGCGCGACAACGACATGCTGGAAGAGCGCAGCCGCCTGCTCGAAACGCTGGGCACCTTGCTGGACGCCGTCAATCACACGGCCGCCGAGCAGCGCTCGGCCGTGGACGCGCTGGTCTCTTCGTCTGCCGGCCTGCTGGACCGCGTGGGTGCCCAGTTCACCGGCCTCGTCGAAAGCGAGACCGGCAAGCTGGCCGAGGTCGCCGCGCAGGTCTCCAGCGGCGCCGTCGAGGTCGCCAGCCTGGGCGAATCCTTCGGCGCGGCCGTGCAGCTCTTCGGCGAGTCCAACGACAAGCTGGTGGCGCATCTGCAGCGCATCGAAGCCGCGCTGGACAAGTCCATCGCGCGCGGCGACGAGCAACTGGCCTACTACGTCGCGCAGGCGCGTGAAGTCGTGGACCTGAGCGTGATGTCGCAGAAGCAGATCGTCGAAAACCTGCAGCAGCTGGCCAGCCAGCGCGCAACGGCCGGAGCGGAAGCGGCATGAGCGAGGACATCGACGGCGGCGTCGAGCCCACAGTCCCGGCCTGGGCCGTCTTCGGCGACCTGATGTCGGTGCTGCTGGGCGCTTTCGTCCTGATCCTCGTCAGCGTCGTCGCCGTGCAGCTCCAGTTGTCGAACCAGCTCGAGGAAGAGGTCAAGCAACGCCAGGCCGAAACGCAGCGCCGCGAGACGCTCGAACAGGCGCTGGCCGGCCCGCTGGCGGCCGGCCGCGTGACCCTGATCAACGGCCGCATCGGCATCAGCGGCAGCGTGCTGTTCGCCCTGAACTCCGATCAATTGCAGCCCGAGGGCCGCGAGGTCCTGAAGACGCTGATCGAACCGCTGGCCGCCTACCTGAAGACGCACAACGAGATCCTGATGGTCAGCGGTTACACCGATGACCAGCAGGTGCGCGAAGGCAACCGCCGCTTTGCGGACAACTGGGACCTTTCGGCCCAGCGCGCCCTGACGGTGACGCGCGCGCTGATCGACGAGGGCGTGCCCTCTTCCTCCGTGTTCGCCGCCGCCTTCGGCTCCGAGCAGCCGGTGGCCTCCAACGCCGACGAGGAAGGCCGCGCCAAGAACCGCCGGGTCGAGATCACGCCCATCCCCAGGCCTTCCAGCAACCCGGGGCAGCCAAGTGAGCAGTGACGGGACCCGCGAGGAAATCCTCGGCGTCCGCGCCCTGCTGGACGCCTGGCGCGAAAGCGGCGCCGACCGCCTGGCGCCGGCGCGCTTCCAGTTCATCGACGCGATGGAACGCCGCGCGGCCGTTCACGACGGCGAAGCCCGACGGCGCCTGGACGGCAGGCTGGCGGCGCTGATCCAGGCCTACGAGGCCGATCTGGACCGCGCCGCCGCGCATTCCGCCTGCGCCTCGGCCGCCTCGGACGGCCCCGCGCCCGCAGCCCCCTTGCGCGGGCCGCTCGGGCAACTGGCCGACGCCCTCGCCGCCCCTGCGCCCGCCGCGGACGACGCCTCCCTCGTGGCAGAGCTGCGCGCCGCCTACCCCGACCTGCCGGTGCTGGAATACTTCCGCGGCGTGTGGTCGCGCGTCAGCGCCGACCGCCAGGTCCGACAATCGCAGGAGCAGGTGCACAAGAACGCCGGCCCGCTCAACTCCAACCAGATCGTGCACCGGACGCTCTCGCTGATGCGCGAACTGTCGCCCGGCTATCTGCAGCAATTCCTGTCGTATACGGATGCGTTGATGTGGATGGAGCAGATGGCCGCGGCCGTCGCCCCGCCGCCGAAGGACGCGCCGCGCGCCAGCGCCAGGAAGACTGCGCGCGGCAAGGCCCGCTAGGGCAGGCGCGGGGCGCACTCCGAGCTGGGCGCAGCCTAGGCGCCCGCCCGATTTGCGCCCGGCCCCCGCTCGGCAGTAAGATACGTTCCATATACGGATCATATATGGATTACTTATGGGCATCGTCAAGATCTCCGAGCAGATGCATGAGAACCTCCGCGTCGCCAGCGGCGCGCTCAGCCGCTCCATCAACTCCCAGGCCGAACACTGGATGCGCATCGGCATGCTGTCCGAGCTCTATCCCGAATTGCGCCACGCGGACATCTGCCAGATGCTGATCCGCATCGAGCAGGCCGAGGGTTTCGCCATCGCCTCCCTGTCCCAGGGCCTGCCCCAGGCCGCCCAGCAGGAGGCCGCGTAAATGGCGCGCAAAGTCTCCATCAAGTCCGCCGCCGACATCGAAATGGCCCGCAAGGCCGGCGCCATGGCGGCCGAAGTGCTGCACATGATCGCCGAGCACGTCCGCCCCGGCGTCACCACCGACGAGCTGGACCGCATCTGCCACGACTACATCGTGAACGTGCAGAAGGCGATACCGGCCAACGTGGGCTACCACGGCTTTCCGAAGACGATCTGCGCGTCGGCCAACCACGTCATCTGCCACGGCATCCCGTCGGCCAAGGTGCTGAAGAACGGCGACATCCTCAACATCGACGTGGCCGTCATCAAGGACGGCTGGTTCGGCGACACCAGCCGCATGTACTACGTGGGCCAGCCCAGCCCGCTGGCGCGCCGCCTGGTCGAGACAACCTTCGAAGCCATGCGCGCCGGCATCATGGCCGTGAAGCCGGGCGCGACGCTGGGCGACGTGGGGCATGCGATCCAGACCGTGGCGCACCGCGAGCACTTCAGCATCGTGCGCGAATACTGCGGCCACGGCATCGGCCAGATCTACCACGATGAACCGCAGGTACTGCACTACGGCCGTCCGGGCGAAGGCCTGGTTCTGCAACCGGGCATGATGTTCACGATCGAACCCATGATCAACGCGGGCAAGCCCCAGACCAAGCAGCTGCCCGACGGCTGGACGGTGGTCACCAAGGACCGCTCGCTGTCGGCCCAATGGGAGCACATGGTAGTCGTGACCGACGCCGGCTACGAGGTGCTGACATCCTGGCCGGACGGCTTCGGCAGCTATCCCCCCATACCCTGACGGGCGCTTCCTTGCCCACGGCAAGGAACGGAGTGCGGGCAAGCAAGGGCACGATCATGATCGTGCCCTTGCCGTTTCCGTGGCGCGGCCGCCGCGCCCCCCCGCCTCCATGCCCGCCCTGCCCTCCGCGTTCCGCCGCCTGGCCGCGTCCAACCTCGCCGCCCAGTTCTCCGAACAGATGGCGCTGGCCGCCGCGCCCCTGGTGGCGGTGCTTGCCCTGGGCGCCAGCGCGGCGCAGACGGGCTATCTCCAGACCGCCCAGACCCTGCCGTTCCTGCTGCTATCGCTGCCCGCGGGCGTGCTGGCCGACCGGGTGTCGCGCCGGACGCTGATGACCGCAGCCGAGTCCGTGCGCGCGGCCAGCCTGCTGGGCCTGCTCGCGCTGCTGTGGACCGGCGGGCTGGGCCTGGGCTGGCTCGCCGCGCTGGGTTTCCTGGGCGCGGTGGGCACGGTTGCGTACAACGTAGCGGCGCCCGCCCTCGTGCCCCGGTTGGTGGCGCCCGGCGAACTGGCCAGCGCCAACCGCTGGCTGGAGCTGGCGCGCAGCGCGGCATTCTCCGCCGGCCCCGCGGCAGGCGGCGCGCTGGTCGGCTGGACGGGAGCGCCCGCGGCGTACGTGCTGGCTACCGCGCTATCGCTGCTGGCGGCGCTGCTGCTTGCGGGACTGCCTCGGGACGTGCCCGGCCCCAGGCCTCGGCGGCACATGCTGGGCGAGCTGCGCGAAGGCGCGGCCTTCGTCCTTTCACATCCCCTGCTGCGCCCCGTGCTGGTTACCGCCGTGTTCTTCAATACCGCCTGGTTCGTGCTGCAAGCCATCTACGTGGCCTATGCCATCGAAAGGCTGGGACTGTCCGCCGCCGGGGTCGGCGCCACACTGGGCGTGTACGGCGCGGGCATGGTGGCGGGCGCCCTGCTTGCGCCCTGGCTGGCCCGGCGGCTGTCCTTCGGCGCGATGATCGGAGCGGGCCCCCTGGCCGCGCTGGCGGCCAGCCTCATCCTGCTGTCCACCCTCGCGCATCCTTCGGGCGCCTGGGCTGCGGCCGGGTTCTTCCTTTTCGGCGCCGGGCCGATCCTGTGGACGATCACGACCACCACGCTGCGCCAGGCGGTAACGCCCAATGCCTTGCTGGGCAGGGTTTCCGCGGTGATCCTCACCGCCACCTTCGGCGCCCGCCCCATCGGCGCGCTGATCGGCGCCGCCCTGGCAGCGCGCGCCGGGGTGGAGGCCTGCCTGTGGGTGTCCGCCGCCGGCTTCGCCGTGCAGTTCGCGGTGCTGTTCACCTCGCCCGTGCTGCGGCTGCGCAGCCAGCCCGAAGCCGTGGCCGCCGGATCTGTTGCGGGCTGAGCGGCGGGAATCTGTATCTGGCGGCGCCGGCGCGGCGCGGCTAGACTGCGCCAGTCATCCCATCGGAGCGCCCGGCGCGCGCAACATGCTGAAAATACTGGGCAAGGCCTCATCCATCAATGTGCGCAAGGTGTTGTGGACCTGCGCCGAACTGAACCTGCCGTTCGACCGGGAAGACTGGGGATCGGGCTTCCGGCCCACTTCCGATCCCGCCTTCCTGGCCTTGAATCCCAACGCCATGGTGCCCGTCATCCAGGACGGCGATTTCGTGCTGTGGGAGTCCAACACCATCATCCGCTACCTAGCCTCGCAGCATGGCGGGCAGCGTTTGTATCCAGCCGAACCCAGGCTGCGGGCGCGCGTGGACCAATGGATGGACTGGCAGGCGACCGATCTGAACCGTTCATGGTCCTACGCCTTCATGGCGCTGGCGCGGCAGTCGCCCGCGCACCAGGACGCGGCCGCCATCGAAGCGTCCTGCCAGGCGTGGGCCCACTGCATGGGCATACTGGACCAGCGCCTGGCGCAGACCGGCGCCTATGTGGCGGGAGAGGCGTTCTCGCTTGCGGACATCCCCGTCGGGCTGTCGGTGAACCGGTGGTACCTCACGCCCTTCGATAAGCCCGCGCTGCCGGCCGTCGCGGCCTACTACGACCGCCTGGCCGAACGCGAGGGCTACCGACGGCACGGCCGCAACGGCACCGTCTGACGCAAGCCGCGGCTACTTCACCACGCCGCAGACCAGGCGTCCGCCTCCGCCGCCCAGGGGCTTCGGCGTATCGCTGTAGTTGTCGCCGCCTACGTGCACCATCAGCGCGCGCCCTTTTACGTCTGCCAGCTTCAGGTGCGGCGCCACGACGGCTTTCTTGGCGCTGCCGTCGGCAGCCACCACGATGAAGGGCAAGTCGCCCTGATGGCCGTCGGTCGCCATCGGGCCCTTGTGGGCCTTGGTGCCCTTGGGATCCAGGTGCCCGCCCGCCGCGCCGCCGGGCGCCATCTGGTCGTTCACCATGCCGGGGCCGCAAGAACCCTTCTCGTGCACGTGGAAACCGTGCTCGCCGGGAGGCAGGCCCTTCAGGTTCGGCGTGAATTGCAGCCCGCCCTTGGTGTCCTTGACGGAGATAGTGCCGGCGCTCTTGCCCACGCCATCCGCGGACAGGAACGACATCGAGACATTTTCCGCCGATGCGGCGCCGGATGCGCCTGCCAGCGCAAGCGCCGTGACCAGCAACGATATTTTCTTCATGGAGTGCCTCCAGGATTCGTGCCCGCAAGCCGCGGGCGGCCGGTAGGACAAGGACGGCCCAGCCGCCGCCCATGCCGTCAAAAACAATAGCATTCGCCTCGCGCCGTCCGCCAGCAATCTTCGTTCCTGATACAAACCGTGGCGATGGGTAGCCCGGCCTCACCCCCGCGCCATCACCACCGCCGCATGCAGCGCCACCCCGATCAGGCCGCCCACCAGGGTGCCGTTGAAGCGGATGTATTGCAGGTCGCGGCCCACGCTGAGCTCCAGTTCATCGACCAGATGGCGCTCGTCCCAGTTCTTGACGGTGCGCGAAATATGTTCGGTGACGCCGCTGCGCAGCCTGCCCGTCAGCCGCCGCGCGCCGCCCAGCACGTGGTTGTTGATCGCCTCGCGCAGGCCGGGATCCTCGCCCAGCTTGCGGCCCAGCGCCAGCAAAGCGCTTTCCAGATGGCGCGCCAGCGCCGAATCCTCGTTGGACAGATCGCGCCGCAGCGCGGCATGGATGTCGTCCCACAGCCCCTGCACGTATTCCTGGACCTTGGGATGGTCGATGGCGCGCTGCTTCAGCGCCTCGACCTGCTCCGCCAGGGCAGGATCGTCCCGCAGGCGCCGGATGTAGTTCAGCACCCAGGCCTCGTAGTCGCGCCGCACGGGGTGGTCCGGCTCGGACAGCACGTCGCGCAGCTCCTCCACCAGGGCCCGAGCCAGCCGGTCCGCCAGGTTATCGGCGATGCCGTCCACCGACTTCACCACGTCCACGGCGGCGATGATGCGCGGCCACTCCTTCTTGGCGAACTTCACCAGCAGGCCCGAGGCGCGCGCCTTCACGTCTTCCTCGCCCAGATAGCCGCCCAGCCTTTCCAGCGCCGCGTCCAGCAGTTCCTGGTGCCGTCCGTCGCGGGTCAGCAGGCCCAGCACTTCCCCCGCCGTATCGGCGGCGTCCCAGCGGCGCAGGTTCTTGACCACGAACTCCTGGATCACGCCGCGCACCGCCCGATCGTCCAGCAGGTCCAGCGTCTGCAGAGCCACGTTGCGGGCGCCGTCGCTCAAGGCGCGCGCCTGGCGGGGACGCGCCAGCCAGCGGCTCAGGCGCGCTGCCGGATCGAACACGCGCAGCTTTTCCATCAGGGCGTCCGGGTCCAGGAAATGGTCGCGTACGAATACCGCCAGGTTGTCGCCGATGCGGTCCTTGTTGCTGGGGATGATGGCGGTATGGGGGATGGGCAGCCCCATCGGGCGGCGGAACAGTGCGACCACGGCGAACCAGTCAGCCAGCGCGCCCACCGTGGCCGCCTCGCAGAACGCCCGCACCCATGCCCAGGCGCCCTGCCCGCCCATGGCATGGCTGGTGATGAAGCCGCTGATCATGGCCGCCAGCAAGGCCAGCGCGGCGATCTTCATGCGCCGCAGCTGCGCGCGGCGCGCGTCGGACGCCAGGGCGGAACGGGTCGCGTGCGCGGCGGCGGGACGGGGCGTGTCTGTCATGGGGTCTCCGGCTCGGATGGACCCAGCATAACAATACCGGCCGCCATGGCGGCCGGCGGCCCCGGCATCAACCCAGGGGAGGCAGCAGGTCGAACAGCAGGACCATCGCCAGGCCCACCACGGAAACGATGGACTGCACCACCGAAATCGTCTTGGTGGCTTCGCCCATGGTCATGCCGAAGGATTCCTTCACCATCCAGAAGCCCGCGTGGTTGGCGTAGTTGAAGAACAGCGAGCCGCAGCCGATGGACAGCGCCAGCAGCGGCAGGTTCAGGCTGGGATCGGCGCCCGCCAACGGCGCCAGCAGGCCCGCGGCGCCCACGATGCCGACGGTGGCCGAACCGGTGGAGACCGACAGCAGCATGGCGATCAGCCAGCCCAGCACCAGAGGCGGCAAGGCGAACTGGTGGGTCAGGTGCACGATGGCGTCGCCCACCTTGGCGCTCGTGAGCACCTGCTGGAACGCGCCGCCGCCGGCGATGATGAGCATGATGCCGGCAATCGGCTTGAGGCTTTTGCCCAGCGCGTCGCGCAGCTTCTCGGCATCGCCGCCGCGCAAGTACACGAGGGTGACGGCCGCGAACAGCACGCCCAGCAGCATGGCCACCAGCGGGTCGCCCAGGAAGGCGGCGGCGTGCATCGCCGGGGAATCCTTGGGCAGCAGCATCTCGGCCAGCGCATGCACCAGCATCAGCAGCGCCGGCAGCAGCGCCGCCAGGACGCCCAGGCCCACGCTGGGCGCGCCGCGCCCTTCGGCCTGCTGCCGGGTCGCGGTGAACTGTTCGAGCAAGGCCTCGTCCGGGCGGGTGGTCATGCGCGGCGCGATGAACGCGCCGTACAGCGGGCCGCCGAAGATCATGGCCGGCAGCGCGGCGACGAAGCCGTAGATCATGGTCGGGCCCACGGTGGTCTTGAGCGTGGCGATGGCCGTCAGCGGGCCGGGATGCGGCGGCACCATGCCGTGCATGGCCGCCAGCGCCGAAATCACCGGCACGCCCACGTACACATAGGCCGAGCCCTTGAAGCGCTCCTGGCTTTCCAGCTTGCGCGCCACGCTGAAGATCAGCGGCAGCATCACCACCAGGCCCACCTCGAAAAACATGGGGATGCCGATGACGAACGCCACCAGCGTCATGGCCCACGGAATCAGGCGGGCCGAGGTATGGCGCAGGATGGCATTGGCCAGGCGCTCCGTGGTGCCGGAATCGGCCAGGATCTTGCCCAGCATGGCGCCGAGCGCGATCACCACGCCCACCGCGCCCAAGGTCTTGCCGGCGCCGTTGGTCAGGTTCTTGACGATGGCCGACGGTTCCATGCCGGTGGCGAAACCGACGCCGATGGACACGATCAGCAGCGCCAGCAATGGATGCATGCGGATGCGCGAGACGATGAGCGCCACCAGCACGAGAACGCTCGCCAGGGCGGTGAGCAGCAGTTGGATGTCGAACGAAGACATAGTCGGGCCTGGAAAAAGCGGGCGGGGCGTCGCCAGCCTGCGGCTGGCCGCCATGATGAAAACGGATTTTATTCCCGCGAAGCTGAACGCCCAGTCAGGAAACCCGCGCCGCGCCTTATCCGGCGGCCGCCATCAGCCCCGGCCTGCCCTCGTGGCGCGCCTGCGCGCGTTCGAGGATGAACTCGATGATCATCGCGATCGCGCGGGGGTGATGCCGGTTCGGCATGTAGAGCATGTACATGCCGCGCCCGAAGATGCTGAGCCGCCACGGCGTCAGGGCGGCCACCAGCTCGCCTCGGGCCAGGTCCTCGTGGACCACGTAGTCAGGCACGATGCCCACGCCCAGCCCGGCGCGGATGGCATCGCGCAGGAAGGCGTAGTTGCGCGAGATCACGGTGGGCTCCAGCACCACGTGCTGCCGCGGCTGCCCCCCGTAATAGGCTGACAGGCGCAGCGGCCGGCCGATGACGGCGGCGCTGATGATGGGGCTGCCCGCCAGGTCTTCGGGGCGCTGCGGCAGTCCCCGGGCGGCGGCATAGGCCTGCGATGCGCATGCCACGTAGCGCACCTGGCCCAGCTCGCGCGCCACCAGGTTCTGCGGCGGCTCGGACATGATGCGGACCGCGATGTCGACCTCGTCGCGCAACAGGTCGTCGACGCTGTTCTCGAAAAGCACGTCCAGCACGATGTCCGGATAGGCCCGCTTGAATTCCAGCAGCCACGGCGCCATCACGAACTGGCCGTAGCCGCTGGGCACGCTCAAGCGGACCTTGCCCTGGGGCGTCTTGCCCAGCGTTTCGATCGATTCGCGGGCGGCTGCAAGCTCGTCCTGGATGCTGCGTCCATGGCGATAGAGCTTCAATCCGATTTCGGTGGGCTCGACGCGCCGCGTCGTGCGCCGCACCAGCTGCATGCCCACCGAACGCTCGAGCTGGCTCAGGTGATAGCTGACGTTGGCGCGCGTCATCTTCAGCCGGCGCGCGGCCTCGCTCAGGTTGCCGGCGTCCAGTATCTCCACCAGCAGGGTCAGGGATTTGGTGTCCATGCGGCGTCTCCCGGTGAGCGTGTCTCTAGGCACTGTCAAAATTTCTTATACGTAGTGTCAATTATAGATGTCATTGTCAAGACATATTTACTGCGGAAGAATAAAGCCACAAAAAAGACGGGCCGCCCTGGCCCGCCAGGCCACCCCTTGCCGCCGGTTCCGCGCGCGCCAGGGGCGGCCCCCGAAGGAGACACGGTTCATGACCGACAGCGCAGGCACCGGCGCCGCGCACGCGCGCCGCTATGAAGACATTCTCGTCATCACGATCGACCATCCTCCTGTCAACGCCCTGAGCGCCTCCGTGCGCGCCGGCCTGGCCGCCGCCATCCAGGACGCCCAGGCGGACCCGCAAGTGCGAGCCATCGTGCTGGCGGGGGCCGGCCGGAATTTCATCGCCGGCGCGGACATACGCGAATTCGGCAAGCCCCCCCGCCTCCCGGCCTTCCGGACGTCTGCAACCAGATAGAGGCCAGCGCCAAGCCAGTGGTGGCGGTGCTGCACGGCGTCGCGCTGGGCGGCGGGCTGGAAGTGGCGATGGCCGCCCACTACCGCGTCGCGCTGGCCGGGGCCAGACTGGGGCTGCCCGAAGTGACGCTGGGCCTGTTGCCGGGCGCGGGCGGCACGCAGCGCGCCCCGCGCCTCATGGGAGCGCGGGCCGCGCTGGACCTGATGCTGTCGGGCAGGCACCTGTCCGCCCAGGAAGCGCTGGAAGCCGGCCTAGTAGATGCGCTGGCCAGCGAGAACGATGCGCTGGACGCCGGCCTGGCATACGCCCGGCAGCTGCTCGCCATGCGCGCCGGCCCGCGCCGTACGCGCGACGCGGCCGCCGCTTTGGCGGACAAGCCGGCCGCGCTGGCCGAGGCCGACGCCGCCGCCGAACGCGTCGCCAAGACCGCGCGCGGCCTGTACTCGCCCGCCCGTATCGTCGAAGCCGTGCGCGCCGCCATCGAACTTCCCTTCGACGAAGGCCTGCGCGCCGAACGCGCCCTGTTCCTCCAATGCCTGGACAGCCCGCAGCGGGCCGGCCTGGTGCACGCCTTCTTCGCGGAACGCGAAACCGCCAAGGCGCCCGAACTGAAACAGGCCCGGCCGCGCGGCGTGGAACGGGTGGGCATCGTGGGCGGCGGCACCATGGGCGCCGGCATCGCCGTGTCGGTGCTGGACGCCGGCCTGCCGGTGGTGATGGTCGAACAGGACGACGCCGCCCTGGAACGGGGCCGCGCGCGCGTCGCCAAGGTGTATGACCTGCTGGTCGCCAAGGGCCGGATGAGCGCCGACGAGCGCGCCGCGCGCCTGGCCCGCTTCACCGGCGCGACGGCCTACGACGCGCTGGCCGATGCCGACCTGATCGTCGAGGCCGTATTCGAGGACATGGACGCCAAGCTCGCCGTGTTCGCGCAGCTGGACCGCGTGGCCAAGCCCGGCGCGGTGCTGGCCACGAACACCTCGTACCTGGACGTGGACCGGATCGCGGCCGCGACGCGCGGCCCCGCCGACGTGCTGGGCCTGCACTTTTTCTCGCCCGCCAACATCATGAAGCTGCTGGAAGTGGTGGTGGGCAGGCAGACCGCGCCGGACACCGTCGCCACCGGCTTCGACTTCGCGCGCAGGCTGCGCAAGATCCCGGTGCGCGCCGGGGTGTGCGACGGCTTCATCGGCAACCGCATCCTCGCGGCCTACCGGCAGGCCGCCGACATGATGATGGAGGACGGCGCCTCGCCCTACGACATCGACGCCGCGGTGCGCGCCTTCGGCTATCCGATGGGCCCTTACCAGATGATGGATCTTGCGGGCGGGGATATCGGCTGGGCGACGCGCAAGCGCCGCGCCCCCACCCGCAATCCCGCGCTGCGCTACGTGCAGATCGCCGACCGCCTGTGCGAGCGCGGCTGGTTCGGCCAGAAGACGGGCCGCGGCTACTACCTCTATCCCGACGGCGCGCGCCAGGGCCAGCCGGATCCCGAGGTGCTCGCCATCATCGACGCCGAGCGCGCGCGGGCCGCAATCCGTCCACGCCCGTTCACGCAGGAAGACATCCAGCGCCGCTACCTGGCCGCCATGATCAACGAAGCGGCCAACGTGCTGCGCGAAGGCATCGCCCTGCGCCCGTCCGACATCGACGTGGTGGCGGTCGCGGGCTACGGCTTTCCGCGCCACCGGGGCGGGCCGCTGCACCACGCGGACAGCGTGGGCCTGCCCGCCATCCTGGCCGACCTGCGCGAGTACGCGAAGGAAGACCCGGCGTTCTGGACGCCCTCCCCCCTGCTCGTCGAACTGGCCGGCTCCGGCCGCGATTTCGCCAGCCTGAACCGGGCTGCCTGATACCCAACTTCCATAGGCCACTCATGCGCGAAGCCGTCATCGTCTCCACCGCCCGCACCCCCATCACCAAGGCGGGGCGCGGCGAATTCAACCTGATCCCGGGCCCGACGCTGGCCGCCCACGCCGTGCGCGCCGCGGTCGAACGCGCCGGCGTGGACCCGGCGCTGATCGAGGACGCCATCCTCGGCTGCGGCTACCCCGAGGGCGCCACCGGCCGCAATATCGGCCGCCAGGCCGTGGTCCGCGCCGGCCTGCCGCTGAGCGTGGGCGGCGCGACCGTCAACCGCTACTGCGCGTCGGGATTGCAGGCCATCGCCACCGCCGCCAGCCGCATCGTGATGGATGGCGCGCCCGCCATGATCGCGGGCGGCGTGGAATGCGTATCGCAGATCCGCACCCGCGACGACGGCGTCAGCGGCATGGATCCCTGGATCGTGGCGAACAAGCCCGAACTCTATCTGCCCATGATCGAAACCGCCGATATCGTCGCGGCCCGCTACGGCATCAGCCGCGAGGCCCAGGACCGTTTCGCGGCGCAAAGCCAGGCGCGTACCGAGGCCGCGCAGGCCGCCGGGCGCTACCGCGAAGAGATCATCCCCGTCACCACCACCATGTCGGTCACCGACCGCGCGACCGGCTCGGTCAGCGAACGCGAAGTCACGGTGGATCGCGACACCTGCAACCGTCCCGGCACGACTTACGACGCGCTGGCCGCGCTGGCGCCGGTGCGCGGCGACGGCCAGTTCGTCACCGCGGGCAACGCGTCCCAGCTGTCCGACGGCGCCGCGGCCTGCGTGCTGATGGAGGCCGCGGAGGCGCAGCGCGCCAGCATCCAGCCCCTGGGCGCGTTCCGCGGCCTGGCGATCGCGGGCTGCGAGCCCGACGAGATGGGCATCGGGCCGGTCTACGCCGTGCCCAGGCTGCTGGCCCGCCACGGCCTCTCGGTGCAGGACATCGACCTCTGGGAACTGAACGAAGCCTTTGCCTCGCAGGCCCTGTACTGCCAGGAAAAACTGGGCATCCCGATGGACCGCCTGAACGTGGACGGCGGCGCCATCGCGCTGGGCCATCCCTTCGGCGTCACCGGCGCCCGGCTGGCCGGCCACGTGCTGATCGAGGGCCGCCGCCGCGGCGCCCGCTACGCCGTCGTGACGATGTGCGTGGGCGGAGGCATGGGCGCGGCCGGACTGTTTGAAATCTATTGAGTACGAGAGCATCCATGGATCTGAATTTCACTCCCGAAGAAGAGGCGTTCCGCGCCGACGTGCGCGCCTTCCTGGCCGCCGAACTGCCCGAGGCGCTGGCGCGCAAGGTGCGCGAGCACCGGCATCTCGCCAAGGCCGACATGGAAGCCTGGCACGCCATCCTGAACGCGCGCGGCTGGCTCGCGAGCCACTGGCCCGCCGAATACGGCGGCACCGGCTGGACGGCGGTCCAGAAGTTCATTTTCGAAAACGAATGCGCCCTCGCCCATGCGCCGCGTATCGTGCCCTTCGGGCTGAGCATGCTGGGGCCGGTCCTGATCAAGTACGGCACCGAGGCGCAGAAGCGCTATTGGCTGCCGCGCATCCTGGACGGGTCCGACTGGTGGTGCCAGGGCTATTCCGAGCCCGGCGCGGGTTCGGACCTGGCGTCGCTCAAGACCGCCGCGGTGCGCGACGGCGACGCCTACATCGTCAACGGCCAGAAGACCTGGACCACGCTGGGACAGCATGCCAACATGATCTTCTGCCTGGTGCGCACCCGCAGCGAGGGCAAGCCCCAGGAGGGCATCAGCTTCCTGCTCATCGACATGCGCACGCCGGGTATCGAAGTGCGCCCCATCATCACCCTGGACGGCGCCCACGAGGTCAACGAGGTGTTCTTCTCCGACGTGCGCGTGCCCGCGGACAACCTGGTGGGCGAAGAGAACCGCGGCTGGTCCTGCGCCAAGTACCTGCTGACCTACGAACGCACCAACATCGCCGGCGTGGGCCAGTCCACCGCCGCGCTGCAGCAGCTCAAGGCCGTGGCGGCGCGCCAGCGCAGGAACGGCAAGCCGCTGGCCCAGGACCCGGCGTTCGCGGCCAGGCTGGCGCGCGTCGAAATCGAGCTCGACAACATGCGCGTCACCAACCTGCGGGTGCTGGCGGCGGCCGCCCACGGCGGCGCGCCCGGCGCCGAGAGTTCGATGCTGAAGATCCGCGGCACCCAGATCCGCCAGGAGATATCGGCGCTGAACCGGCGCGCCATGGGCATCTATGCGCGGCCTTACGTGGCGGAGGCGCTGGAAGACGGCTACGCCGGCCCGCGCATCGGCCCGGATGGCGCCGACAGCGCCGCCGCACAGTATTTCAACAACCGCAAGCTGTCGATCTTCGGCGGCTCGAACGAAATCCAGAAGAACATCATCTCGAAGATGATCCTGGGACTGTAAGGAAGAACGCCCATGAATTTCGACCATACCGAAGACCGGCGCATGCTGTCGGACATGTTGAAACGCTTCGGGGCCGAACAATACGGCTTCGCGGTGCGCGACCGCATCGCGCGCTCGCCGCAAGGCTACAGCCCGGAGTTCTGGCAACGCTATGCGGAACTCGGCGCCGTCGCCGCGCTGTTCGGCGAAGAGGACGGCGGGCTGGGCGGGTCGGGCTTCGACATCGCCGTCGTATTCGAGGCCCTGGGCCGCGCGCTGGTCGTCGAGCCCTTTCTCGATGCACTGATCGCGGGCGACGCCATCGCCGCCGCCGGCACGCCGGCGCAGAAGGCCGTGCTGGCCGAGCTGCAGGCCGGCGCGGCCATCGTTTCGCTGGCCCATGCCGAGGCCCAGGCCGGCGACGAGCTGGCGCACGTGGAAACGCGCGCGCGGCCCGACGGCGACGGCTGGCGGCTGGACGGCTCCAAGGCCGTGGTGGCGAACGCGGAGCATGCGGGCTTGTTCGTGGTGTCGGCGCGCACCGCGGGCGGCGACGCCGACCCCGACGGCATTTCGCTGTTCCTGGTGCCCGCCGGCACCCCGGGCCTGCGGGTGCAGGGCTACCCCCTGATCGACGGCGGCCGCGCCGGCGACCTGGAGCTGTCGGGCGTGCGGGTCGGCGCCGAGGCCCTGCTGGGCCGCCCCGGCGCGGGCCATGCCGTGCTGGAGCGCAGCGTCGGCAAAGGCCTGCTGGCGCTGTGCGCCGAGGCCGTCGGCGCCATGGACGCCGCCCGCGACGCCACCCTCGAATACCTGCAGACCCGCAAGCAGTTCGGCGTGCCGATCGGCCGCTTCCAGGCCTTGCAGCACCGCATGGCCGACGTGCTCCTCGAAATCGAGCAGGCGCGCTCGGCCGTCATCAACGCCGCCGCGCAGCTCGGCCATGCCGACCGCGCCACGCGCGAACGCGCGCTGTCGGCCGCCAAGCACACCATCGGACGCGTGGGCACGCTGGTGGCCGAAGAATGCATCCAGCTGCATGGCGGCATCGGCATGACCTGGGAACTGCCGCTGGCCCACTATGCCAAGCGCCTGGTCATGATCGATCATCAACTGGGCGACGAGGATCATCACCTGGCCCGATTCATCGCGCTGGCCCCGCAGGAGTAATGCCATGGATATCGGTACTCCGCCCCCCGATGGCCTGGACCTGCCCCTGGAAGGCGTGCGCGTCCTGGACCTTTCCCGCGTGTTCGCCGGCCCGCTGTGCGGCCAGGTGCTGGCCGACTTCGGCGCCGAGGTCGTAAAGGTCGAACACCCTGTGCGCGGCGACGACACGCGCGACTGGGGCATGCGCATCGGCAAGACCGAAACCACCTACTACAACAGCATGAACCGCAACAAGCGGTCCATCACCCTGGACCTCCAGTCCAGGGAAGGCGTGGAGATCGTCTACCGACTGCTGCCGCAGTTCGACGTGGTGATCCACAACTTCAAGAGCGGCGGCGCCGAGAAGCTGGGCCTGGGCTATGCGCAGCTCAAGGACTTGAAGCCGGACCTGATCTATTGCGCCATCGGCGGCTACAACAGCGCCGGGCCCGAAGCGGCGCGGCCCGGCTACGATCTGGTCATCCAGGGCGAGACCGGCCTCATGGCGATCAACGGCGAACCGCAGCAGCCTCCGCTGAAGTTCGGCGTCGCGGCCGTCGACATGATGACCGGCATGTATGCCGCGCAGGCGGTGCTGGCGGCGCTGTTCCGGCGCGAACGCACCGGCCGCGGCCGCCTGATCGAAATGGCGCTGTACGACTGCGGCATCATGGTCACGAGCTATTACGGCCTCGACGCCCTGCTGCTGGGCCATGATCCCCGGCGCTACGGCAATGCCCATCCGTCCATCGTGCCCTACGGCATGTTCGAGGCCGCCGATGGCCCGCTGATCATCTCGGTGGGCACCAACGCGCAGTTCGACAAGTTCTGCCGCCAGGTGCTGATGCGGCCCGACATCGTCGAAGACCCCCGCTACGCCACCAATGTCGAGCGCGCGAAGAACCGCCTGGAACTGCTGCCCATGATGATCGGGCTGATCCGCGAATTCCCCCGCGACCTGCTGCTGCAGCGCCTGGCCGACTGCGGCATCCCTTGCGGCAAGGTGCTGGGCCTGCACGAAGCCCTGACCAGCCAGCGCACCCGCCAGAGCGGGCTGGTGCAGGAAATGCCGCATCCCGTAGCGGGCAGCACGCACGTCTATGCGCCGCCCTACCGCCTGGACGGCGAACGCCTGCCGGTCCGCCATGCCCCGCCCACCCTGGGCGAAGGCACGCGCGACGTGCTGCGGGGCCTGCTGCAGATGACCGATACACAACTCGAGGCATTGCAGGCGCAAGGCGTCCTGACACTGCCCGCCACGGATTGATTGCGCTGAGCGCGCATCGACTAATTGCTCACCCGGCCCACCTTCTCCCTATGGAACTTTCATATGCGTGATCTGACGCTTGCGGTTTGCTCCAAGTTCACCCGGCGCGCCGTTCTGGCCCTGGCCGCCAACCTGCTCGTTGCGGGCGCCGCCGCCGCGCAGGCCTACCCCAACCAGCCGATCAGGCTCATCGTGCCCTTCCCGCCCGGCGGCCCCACCGATGTGGCCTCGCGCCTGGTCGGCCAGCAGCTCGAAGCGCGCCTGCGGCAGCCGGTCATCGTCGAGAACCGCGCCGGAGCCTCGGGGTCGATCGCGGCCAACCTGCTCAAGCGTTCGCCGCCCGACGGCTACACGCTGATGATGCTGGCCACGCCCACCCTGTTCGCGCCGTTCTTCTACAAGAATGTCGGCTACGAAACTCCGAAGGACTTCACGCCCGTCGCCACCGTGTACGACCTGCCCATCGTGGTGGTGACCAATCCGCGGAAACTGCCCGATGTCGCCAACCTGGCGCAGTTGGTCGACTATGCGCGCGCCCACCCCGGCGAACTCAACTACGCCAGCTCCGGCGCCGGCAGCTTCGGCCACATGAGCATGGAACGGCTCCAGGACGTGGGCGACTTCCGGATGCAGCACGTCGCCTACAAGGGCGGCGTGCCGGCGATCACCGACACGATAGGCGGACAGGTGCCCATGATGTACGCCGACCTGGTGGCGGCCCTGCCCCACATCCAGGCGGGCAAGCTGCGCGCGCTGGCGGTGGGTTCCCCCAGCCGCGTCGCCGTGCTGCCCGACGTGCCCACCATCAGCGAACAGGGCTTCGCGGGTTTCGACGCGGTGTCCTGGGGCGGCCTGCTGGCGCCGCCGGGCACGCCCGCCGTCGTCGTCGACCGGCTGAACCGCGAGCTCGAAGCCATCCTGGCGGACCCCGCGATCCAGGAAAAATTGATCAGCGCGGGCACCATCGCGCACTTCGAACCCGCTGCCGCAATGGGCCAGCGCATTTCCGACGACTATCGGAAATGGGGCGAACTCGCGCGCGACAAGGGAATGACGGCCGAATAACGGCCGCTTCCAGCCGGGCCAACGGCTGCCACAAGAGGAGACTGACAACATGCAACGATCCATCAACCGCCGCGTCTGCCTAGCGCTGGCGCTGACCGCGGCGCTGTCCGCCGCGCTGCCCCTGCAGGCCGGCGCGCAGACCGCCTTCCCTTCCAAGCCCATCACGCTCATCGTGCCCTTCCCGGCCGGCGGCTCGACCGACCGCCACCTGCGCATCGTGGCGCAGGACGCGTCCAAGTACCTGGGCCAGCCGGTCATCGTGGAAAACCGGCCGGGCGCCGGCGGCACGCTGGGCCCGGCCACCATGGCCAAGACGTCCAAGCCCGACGGCTACACCATCAGCCTGTACACGCTGGCGATGCTGCGCATGCCCTATATGCAGAAAAGCAGCTGGGACCCCATCAATGACTTCACGTTCATCCTGGGGCTGTCCGGCTACACCTTCGGCTTTACCGTGCGCGCGGACTCCCCGTACAAGACCTTCGACGAATACATCGAAGCCGCGCGCAAGGCTCCGGGCACGATCGACTACGGCTCCACCGGCGTGGGCTCCTCGCCCCACCTGCTGATCGAGGAAATCGCGATCAACGCCAAGGTCAAGCTGAACCACGTGCCGTTCAAGGGCAACGCCGACATGCAGCAGGCGCTGCTGGGCGGCCACGTCATGGCGCAGAGCGACGCCACCGGCTGGGACCAGTTCGTGGACGCCGGCAAGATGCGACTGCTGGTGACCTTCGGCGAAAAGCGCACCACCCGTTGGCCCGACGTGCCCACCGCGCAGGAGCTGGGCTACAAGGTCGTGTCCACCTCGCCCTATGGACTGGCCGGCCCCAAGGGCATGGACCCGGCCGTGGTCAAGACGCTGCACGACGCCTTCAAGCGCGCCCTCTTCGACCCCGCCAGCATGGAAGTCATGAAGCAGCTCAACCAGGAACCCGCCTACCGCAACAGCGAGGACTACAAAGCCTGGGCCCAGGCCACCTTCGTGAAGGAAAAGGCGCTGATCGAGTACCTGGGACTGATGGCGAAGAACTGAGCCGACGCGGCGTGGGGGCAGCAAGCATGCGCAGCATACGCGGCGTGGGGGCCCCATACAGCTGGATTTGCTAGACTGGCTCCCCGATGCCCACAACGGCGAGCACGCGCCGCCGCCCCCAATGCCCCAGGACGTCCACACCGACCCCAGCGCCGACGATATCGCCAAGGAAGTGGCCGCCGCCATCGTGGCGCACAAACTTCCGCCCGGCACCCGGCTGCGCGAAGAGGCGCTGGGGCGCGTCTACAAGGTCAGCCGGACCAAGGTCCGCGCCGCCCTGCTCATGCTGTCCAAGGACAAGCTGATCCAGATCGTCCCCGACAAGGGCGCGTTCGTCAGCAAGCCGGACGCCAACGAGGCCCGCGAAGTCTACGCCGTGCGCCGCATCCTGGAGGCGGCCCTGGCGCGCCAGTTCGTGGCCTGCGCCACGGCGGCCGACTACCGCCGCATCGACGCCCACCTGGCCGCGGAGCGCCGCGCGCTCGAAGGCGCCGACGTGCAGGCGCGCAACCAATTGCTCGGCCATTTCCATATCCTGCTGGCCGAGGCCGTGGGCAACTCCGTGCTGACCGGCATGCTGCGCGAACTCTCCGCCCGCAGCGCCGTGATCACCATGCTGTACCAAAGCTCGCGCGACGCGAGCTGTTCGTCCCAGGAACACCACGCCTTCATCGAGGCGGCCCGCGCCGGCGACGCCGACCGCGCCTGCGCCCTGATGGACGCGCACCTGGACCACGTCCAGACCTCGCTGGATTTCGCGGAAGGCGGCCGCGCCGACAGCGACCTGGTCAGCGCGCTGCTGCGCTAGTTCAACCCCGCGACCCGGCCCGCAGCAACTGCCCCATGCGCTGCTGGATCCAGCGCTCCGTTTCGCTCAGCCTGGCGCCCTGCAGCCACAGGGTGCGCACCGGCAGCATCGGCAGCGACAGGTCCTCACACGGCACGCGTACCAGCGCGTTGCGGTTGCCTTCGTATTCCGCGATGTTCAGCGGAAGAATGGCCCAGCCCACGCCGTCGGCCGCCATCGCCGCGATGCTATAGCAGCTGTCCGCCCGCCACACCGTGGGGCTGAGCACCAGTTCGTCCACGCCATCCATCTGCATGATCAGCTGCCGGTGGCGGGCCAGGTCGCTGCGCCCGACCTCGGACAGCGCCGCCAGCGGATGCTCCAGGGCCACGAAGATGCCTTGCGCCACGTTGCCCAGATAGCGGTGCGCAAAGGCGGGGCCCGGATTTCCCCGGTCGAAGTGGAAGGCAAGGCTGGCGCGGCCCTGCTCCACATAGTCCGCCACTTCCGTCGCGGTGCCGTTCAGCTGGGTCAATTCCAGCGCCGGGAAGCGCGCGGCCAGCTCCTTGCACAGCGCGCCCAGCACCAGGTGGGGCAAGGCCTCGTCCAGGGCGATGGACAGGCGCGCGTCCTGCCCGCCGGCGAACGACAAAGCGCGCTGCTCCAGCCCGCCGGCCTGGCGCAGCAGTTCACGGGCCTCCTGCAGCATCACTTCGCCGGCCGGAGTCAGGGTGGCGTTGCGGCGCGACCGGTCGAACAGCTCCACGCCCAGGTCCGCTTCCAGCAGGCCCACCGAGGTGCTGACCGCGGATTGCGCGCGGCCCAGGCGCCGCGCGGCCGCCGAGAAAGACCCGGCCTCCGCCGCGGCGGCGAATTGGCGTAGCTGGTCCAGCGTCCACTGCATAGGCACCTCCCGTAATTCATCTATTTAATAGATGGAATCTAACTTTTTCGTGCAAATTACAAGATGGATAATAACCCGCCGCCACAAAGGCTTCCCGCCCGCGGCGCATTCCAGCCATCCAGGAGTAGAACCATGCAGCGGACTGAACCGAACGCTGTCGCCACGGCCGCGCCCGGCCGCTGGCTGGTGCTGGCCATCGTGTCCAGCGCCTTGCTGTTGATCGTGGTCGACATGACCGTGCTTTACACCGCGCTACCGCGCCTCACTCATGAACTGAGCGTCACCGCGCCGGCCAAGCTGTGGATCGTGAACATCTATGCGCTGGTCGTGTCGGGCCTGCTGCTGGGCATGGGCACGCTGGGCGACCGCCTGGGCCACAAGCGCCTCTTCATGGCGGGCCTGGCGGTGTTCGGCGTGGCATCGCTGGCCGCCGCCTATTCGCCCGGCTCGGCCGCGCTGATCGCGGCGCGCGCGCTGCTGGCGGTGGGCGCGGCCATGATGATGCCGGCCACCCTGTCCATCCTGCGTCTCACGTTCGCCGACGAACGCGAACGCGCGGTCGCCATCGGCGTCTGGGCCTCCGTGGCGTCGGGCGGCGCGGCCGTCGGCCCGGTGGTGGGCGGCGTGCTGCTGGAGCATTTCTGGTGGGGATCGGTGTTCCTCATCAACGTGCCGATCGTGCTGGCCGCCCTGCCGCTAGCATGGCGCTTCATTCCGGCCAGCCGGCCGGATGCCTCGCGCCCCTGGGACCTCGTCGGTTCCCTGCAGGTGATGGCCGGCCTGATCCTCTGCGCCTACGCGTTGAAGGAGCTGGGCAAGCCGGCGCCGTCCTGGCTGCACGCCGGCCTGGCCTGCGCCGCGGGCGCGGCGCTGCTTGCGGTTTTCGCGCGCCGCCAGCGCTCGCGGCCATATCCGCTCATCGACTTCGCCCTCTTCCGCAACCGCGCCTTCAGTTCGGCCGTGGCGGCCGCGCTGTTCGCGGCGGCGGCGCTCCTGGGCATGGAACTGGTGTTCAGCCAGCGGCTGCAGCTGGTCATGGGGAAATCGCCCCTGGAGGCCGCGCTCTTCATCCTGCCGCTGTCGCTGGCCGCCTTCGTTTCCGGCCCGCTGACCGGCTGGCTGCTGGGGCGGGCGGACAGCGCCCGCATCCTGTTCCTGTCGCTGCTGGTCTCGGGCATCGGCATGGCCGGCTACCTGCTGAGCTACGACGCCGCGATCCTGCCCCAGATGGCCAGCCTGTGCGTGCTGGGCGCGGGCATCGGCGCCACCATGACGGCGGCCTCCAGCACCATCATGCAAAGCGCCACGCCCGAACGCGCGGGCATGGCCGCGTCGATCGAAGAGGTGTCCTATGAGCTGGGCGGCGCCCTGGGCGTCACCCTGATGGGATCCATCCTGTCGGGCGTGTATGCGCATTCCCTCGCCGTGCCCGCCGGCCTGTCCGGATCCGACGCCGCGCGCGACAGCCTGGACCAGGCGCTCATCGTCGCCGAGGGCGTGCCGGCCGACCTGGGCGCCGCGCTCGTCCGCCTGGCCAGGACGGCGTTCGACACCGGCTACGCGGCCGTGCTCGCCACGGCCACCGTGCTGCTACTGGCCACCGCGGCATTCGTGCTGTTCAACCGCCGGCGGATGCGCGCATAGGGCCGGCCCGCCGTTCAGGCGTTGCGGAAGGCGTGGTCCATGTCGGCGATCAGGTCTTCCTCGTGCTCCAGCCCGATCGAAATCCGGATCAGCCCCTCTGACACGCCAGCGGCATCGCGCTCGGCCGCCGGCACGCCGGAATGCGTGGTCGAGGCCGGATGGCAGATCAGCGATTCGGTGCCGCCCAGGCTCACCGCCGAGCGGAACAGGTGCAGCGCGTTGATGAAGCGGAACGCCTTGGCCCGCCCGCCGTCCAGCACGAATGCGAACGTCGAGCCCGGCCCGGTGCACTGGCGCTTGTAGACCTCCTGGTAGGCAGGATCGGCGATCAGCTCCGAATGGTATATGCGCACCTTCTCGTGCGGATTGCCCGACAGCCATTGCGCCACCTTGGTCGCCGTGCGCGCCGCCTGCTTCATGCGCAGCACCACGGTCTCCATCGAACGCGTGATCATCCAGCACGAATGCGGGTCCAGCTGCGAGCCGAACGCGCTGCGGATCGCGCGCACCTTCTTGATCAGTTCCTTGCTGCCGGTGACGGCGCCCGCCACCAGATCGCTATGGCCGCCCACGTACTTCGTGAGCGAATACACGCACAGGTCCACCCCGTGCTCGGCCGGCTTCTGGAAAATGGGGCCCAGCAGCGTGTTGTCGCAGACCGAGATGGGCCGGTAGCCGTGCCGCCCCTCGAACGCGTCCAGCTCGTTCTTCATGGCCTCGAAATCGATCAGCGCGTTGGTCGGATTGGCGGGCGTCTCCACGTAGAAAAGACGGACAGGCCCCTGCGCCGCCGCGGCCTCCAGCGCCTCGCGCATACTGCTGGCGGACAGGCCGTCCCGGATCGGGTGCGACCCGATGCCCCATTCCGGAAAGATCCTGGAAATCAGCGTCTCCGTGCCGCCATAGAGCGGCACCGATTGCACCAGCTGGTCGCCCGGCCGCAGGAACGCCAGGAACACCGCGCTGATCGCCGACATGCCGCTGGAGGTCACCGCCGCATCCTGCGAGCCGTCCAGCAGCGCCAGCCGGTCTTCCACGATTTCCAGGTTCGGGTGGTTGAAGCGGCTGTACACCAGCCCCGCGGATTCGCCCTGCGGCAGGGGCTTGCGGCCCGACACCAGGTCGAAGAAGGCCGCGCCGTCCTCCGCCGAGCGGAACGCGAAGGTAGAGGTCAGGAATACCGGCGGCTTGACGGCGCCCTCCGACAGAAAGGGGTCGAACCCATAGGACATCATCTGCGTCTCCGCGTGCAGGGGACGGCCGAAGATGTCTTTCTTGTGATAGCTGGAGTAACTCATGGTCTGCCTCTCTCGGTTTGCGGGCCGCCGGCGGGGCTGCCGGAGCGGGCGCGTCGCGCATGCGAAAACAATAGCGCCGGCGGCTCGGGGATGCATGGCAGTATGGGCTCGGGCGCCGGCAATATTCTTTCCATTTCTATCGCCGCACGGCGATAATGGGAAACAACGTTTCCCATAAGAAGACTTCCATGAAAGACACTGCCTCGTTACATCAACTTGACGCGATCGATTGGAAAATCATGAAAATCCTTCAAGAAGATGGGCGGCTCAGCAACGCCGAGCTGGCCGAGCGCGTGTCGCTATCGGCCTCGCCCTGCTGGAAGCGCCTCAAGCGTCTGGAAACGTCGGGCATGATCCGCGGCTACCAGGCCATCCTGGACCGCCGCGCGCTGGGCATGGGAGTGGTCGCCTTCGTCAGCATCTCGCTGGAAAACCACACGGAAAAAACCTGCGGCGCCTTCGAGGCCGGCGTGCTCGCCATGCCGGAGGTGCTGGCTTGCCACAACACCACCGGCCAGCACGACTATCTGCTGCACATCGTGGCGCGCGATTTCGACGCCTATTCGGAATTCGTGCGCAATCGCCTCCGCCCGCTCCCGGGCGTGAAGGAACTGCTCAGCACGCTATCCATGCACGAGGTCAAGTCCTCGGCCAAGCTGCATCTGTAAGCGGCCTGGCGGCTACATCATGCCGGGCACCACGCGGTTGCGGCCCTGCCGCTTGGCCTGGTAGAGGCCGCGGTCGGCCGCCTGGATCAGGTCGGTGTACGGCTGCTCGTCCCGCGGCACCGCGGTGGCGGCGCCGATGCTGACCGTCAGCCAGGGCCCCGAGCCGGCGTCTTTCTGGGGGATCTGCATGGCCTCGACGGCGCGCCGCAGCTTTTCGGCGGCCAGCCTCGCGCTGCCGGCCGGCGTGCCCGGCAGCACCAGCGCGAATTCCTCTCCGCCGAAGCGGGCCGCCAGGTCGGTGGAACGGTCGCAGCTGGCGAAAATGGTATTGGCCACGCGCTTGAGGGCCTCGTCGCCCGCGATATGCCCGTAGGTGTCGTTGTAGGACTTGAAGTGGTCCACGTCGATCATCAGCATGCTGATCTCGCGGCCGTTGCGGCGCGCGCGCAGCCATTCGGCATTGAGGTATTCATCGAAGTAGCGGCGGTTGCCCAGGCCCGTGAGGCCGTCGGAATTCGTCAGCCGGCGCAACTCCATATTGCTTTCCAGCAGCTGCTGCTGGCTCTGGCGCAGAGCCTGGTAGGCCTCGTCCCGCTGCACCAGGGCCAGATACGAGCGGGAGTGGTAGCGGATGCGCGCCACCAGCTCGATCGAATCGGGCAGCTTGACCAGGTAGTCGTTGGCTCCGGCCGAGAAGGCGGCGCTCTTGATGGCAGGATCTTCCTTGGTGGACAGCACGATGATGGGAATGTCGCGCGTCACGGGATGGTTGCGGTATTCCTGGACCAGGCTCAGCCCGTCCACGCCCGGCAGCACTAGGTCCTGGAGGATGACCGTGGGCCGCGTCTGGATCGCCACGGCCAGCGCCTTGTCGGGGTCCGAGCAGTAGTGGAAATCGATATTCCCCTCTGTGACCAGCGCCCGCCTGATGGCCTCGCCGACCATCACCTGGTCGTCGACGAGCAACACCATGGCCGCATGCGAATGCAGATTCGACGCAGCCGAGCTGTCAATGGGAGGGTGCATATTCATCCTTCGTTTCTGGCAATGTCCGGCCGCTCAGGCAAACGCCTTCACCAAGCGGGGAGCGATTTGGTCCAATGGGCAGATCTCGACGGCCGCCTGCATGGCCGCCGCGGCCTTGGGCATGCCGTAGACGGCGCTGGAGGCTTGGTCCTGGGCGATGGTCAGGCATCCGCGCTCGCGCAGCGCCCGCAGTCCGCGCGCGCCGTCCTGGCCCATGCCGGTCAGCAGCACGCCAACCACCTTGCCTCGCCAATGCTGCGCCACGCTATGGAAAAAAACATCGATGGAAGGCCGGTAGAGGCTTTCCTTGGGATCCTGGGCATACCGCAGCGTACCATCGGAAAGCAGGCGCAGATGGTCGCCGGTGCCGGCCAGCAGTATCTGGCCGGGCGCGGGCGATTCGCCTTCGCGCACCAGCCGGACCGGCAGGGCCACCTGTTCGTTGAGCCAGTCGGCCATGCCTGCGGCGAACGAGGCGTCCACATGCTGCACCAGCACGATGCCCGCCGGAAAACCCGCCGGAATGCCGGCCAGCAGCTCCGACAGCGCCGCGGGGCCGCCCGCGGAAGCGCCGATGACCAGCAGGCGCCGGGCGTCGGCCTGCGGCCCCGGCCCGGCCACCGGGCTCAAGGCGGGGCGCTTGCCATAGCGGCCGATCAGCCAGCCGATGTTGCGGATCTTGCGCAGCAGCGGCGCGGCGGCCGTCCGCAGGTCGGCACAGCCGACAACCGGCGTATCGGCGGCGTCCAGCGCGCCATGGCCCATGGCGTCGAACACGCGCGACGTGTGGCGCGCGACGTCCGACGTGACCACGACGATGGCGCAAGGCGTTTCCGCCATGATGCGGCGCGTGGCCTCCACGCCGTCCATGACCGGCATGATGAGGTCCATCAGCACCAGGTCCGGCCTGTCGCGGACGCACAGGTCCACGGCCTCCTGGCCGTTGCCCGCAACCCAGGCCACGGAGAGTTCCGGCTCCAGCGCGATCGCGCGCCGCAGCATCTCCACCGCCATCGGCATATCGTTGACGATCCCGATTCTCACGCGTTCGCCTTTCCGATCAGGTCTTCCACGGCGTCGAGCAGCGCATCGTCATGGAAGCTGCCCTTGGCCAGATAATAGTCGGCGCCGGCATCCAGCCCGCGCCGCCGGTCCTCTTCGCGGTCCTTGTAGGACACTACCATGACCGGCAGCGATTGCAGCCTGGGGTCCGCCTTGATGCAGGACACGAGCTCGATGCCGTCCATGCGCGGCATGTCCACGTCGGTCACCACCAGGTCGAAGTCCTCGCTGCGCAGCATGTTCCAGCCGTCCATGCCGTCCACCGCCACGGCGACCTCGAAGCCGCGGTTCAGGAGCAGCTTGCGTTCGAGCTCGCGCACCGTCAGCGAGTCGTCCACCACCAGCACGCGCTTGCGGCGGCGCGCCTGGACGGAAGCCCCCGGCCCGTCCACGCGGGCCAGCCGGCCGCCTTCCACCAGCTTCTGGACCGACACCAGCATGTCCTCCACGTCGAGGATCAGCAGCGGCGTGCCATCGTCCATCAGCGAGCCCGCCATCACGTCCTGCACTTTGCCCAGCCGCGGATCCAGCGGCTGCACCACCAGCGTGCGCTCGCCCACGTAGCGGTCCACGGCGATCCCGTAGAGCCGGTCGTGGCCGCCCACCAGCACCACGCAGACCGACTCCGTGTAGGGCGCGGGTTCGCCGGCGCGCAGGATCTGCCGCGCCGACACGAGCCCGACCTGGCGGTCCATGAAGCGGAAATGCTGGTGGCCCTCCAGCTGTTCGATATCTTGCGCGCGTATCTGCAGGGCATGGCTGACGTAGGCCAGCGGAAAGGCGTAGATCTCGCCCTGCACTTCGACCAGCAGGCTGCGCACCACGGACAGCGACAGGGGCATTTCCAGCATGAAGCGCGTGCCCTGCCCCGTTTGCTGATGGATGCGCACCGCGCCCCGCAACTGGCGCGCCATGGTCTGCACCACGTCCAACCCCACCCCGCGGCCGGAGATCTCGGTGACCTCGCCGCGCGTGCTGAAACCGGACAGGAACAGGAATTCCAGCAACTCGGCCTCGGTGAGCCGCGCGGCGGTCTCCGGGCTGGCGAGCTTGCGCCGCACGACTTCGCCACGCAGCCGTTCCGGCGAAATGCCGGCCCCGTCGTCGCTCAGTTCGATCAGCAGCATGCCGGCCGCATGGCGCGCCGACAGCCGGATCAGCCCTTCCGGCGGCTTGCCTGCCGCCACCCGGATGGCCGGCATCTCGATCCCGTGGTCCACGGCATTGCGCAGCAGGTGCGTCAGCGGCGCGTCCAGCTTGTCCAGGATGTCGCGGTCCACCTCCGTGGACTCGCCGTCGATTTCCAGCCGCACCTGCTTGCCCAGCGAACGGCCCAGGTCGCGCACCATGCGCGGCAGGCCGCCCACGCCATCGCCGAACGGCCGCATGCGGCACGCCAGCGCGGTGTCGTACAGGCGCTGGGCCAGATGGCCCATGCGCCAGCCAAACTCATCGACCTCGCCGGTGCGCCGCGACAGTTCCTGCTGGCATTGGTCAACGATGCGCTGCGCGTCGTCCAGCGCTGATTGAGCGCGCGCATCCAGCGCCTGGCCGGCCAGAGCCGTCCGCAACCCCTCCAGCGCCTGCACCGCGCCCGCCTGCATGCGCCGCAGGCGCAGCATGGACGCGCCGAACGGGGCGATCCAATGCGACTCCACCAGCGTCTCGCTGGACAGGCCCAGCAACTTGTTGAGCGTGTCCGCCGTAACGCGCAGCACCCGCTCTCCATCGCCCAAGCCCAGGTCCGAGCTACGCCTTGCCGGCAGCGCCGCCTTGGCCTCGGCGGGCGGCAGATATTCTTGCGGCGGGATCGACGGCGGCAAGCCGGAGGGCCCGGGCGCGGCCGGGAGCCCGGCCTGCGGATGGGCCGCGCCGCTCAGCCGGGCCACCAGATCGTCGATCTCCCCGCCCAGTTCCGCGCCGGGCGTGGCCACCCGCTGCAGCAGGTCGGCCCCCAGCAGCAGCGCGTCGATATCCGCGGCCTGCAAGCGCAGGCGCCCTTCCTTCGCCTCGACCAGACAGTCCTCCATGGCGTGCGCGATGCGCACTGCGGGGTGCAGGTCCACGATACGGGCGGCGCCCTTGAGCGAATGCGCCGCCCGCATGCAGGCTTCCAGCTGCGGCGCCGAGGTCGGATCGTGTTCCAGGGCCAGCAGGCCGTCGTTCAGCACCTGCACCTGGGTACGGGTCTCGAGCTGGAATAGTTCCAGGAGCGACGCGTCGCGCATCTGTTCCGGGTTCACGCCAGGCTCCTTTCCAGGGCTTGCATCAGCAAGGCCTCGTCCAGCACGCCCACGGCGCGGCTGCCGCAGCGGGCCATGCCGCGCGAATACTTCAGGCTGGCGCCCTCGACCGTGGCGGGCAGCGCGCCAAGCCGGTCGAGATCGACGGCATGGATGCCCTCCACCTCGTCCACCGGCAGCACCACCGCCCGGCCGGCGCCGCCCAGGATCAGCATCCGCGCCGAGGCCGGGCGCTCGCGCGCATCCACCGCCGTGGCGTCCAGGCCCAGCAGCCGGGACAGCGAAACACAGACGGTCAGCGTCCCGCGCACGTTCGCCACGCCCAGCATCGCGGGATCGCGGCGATGAGGCAGGCCGAGGATGCGGCGCATGCCCGCCACTTCGTCCAGCGCCCGGGCCGGCAGCCCCAGCCATTCGCGCTCCACGCGGAACACCAGCAGCGAGGACAGCCTGCCCCGCTCCTCGGCGGGAGCGTCCACGCCGCCTTCCTCCATCTGCGGCGGCAGGCGGTCCAGGATGCGCTTGGCCGCCTCGGCATAGACCGGACAGTTGCGGCAATGCACGTGGCCCGCCAGCTGCGCGCAGCTCTTGTCGCCGCGGATGCCGATGCGGTTCCAGCAATCGTCCACTTCGGACAGCATGCCCATCGGTTCACTCACGTCTGGCCTCCTCGCGCGCCGCGCGCGCCTGCAGGCGGCGGGCGCCTTCGTGGTCTCCGTCCGACGCGACCAGGGCGGCGAGGTGCAGCAAGGCCTCGCGGTGGGCCGGATCCAGGTAGAGCGCCTTGCGGTACGCGGCCTGCGCCTGGCGCGCGTCGCCTGCGGCGTCCTGCAGCAGCCCTTGCAGGTACAAGGCCTCGGCGCTCGCTCCGTGCATGTCGATATGGGCGCGGCAACACGCCATCGCGTCGCGCACCAGCCCCTGGTCCGCCAGGGCCGCGATGCGGCGCAGCGAAGCCTGCGCGTCCAGCTCCGCCGCCGGTTCCGGCGGCCGGGCGGCCCGGGGCAGCGGCAATCCGGACGCCGGCGCTTGAGGCGCCGGACGCCTGGGCGGCGTCCAGCTGTGCACGAGGGGCCGCAACAGCGGAGGTGGCGCCGGCGGCGGCAAGGCCTTTGCCTGAAAAGCGAAAGCGCGCGCGAGCGGCACCGCCGGCAGGCGGCGCGCGGTCAGCAGGCTGGTCTCGGCCGGCCCGACGAACAGCGCGCCGTCGTCCCGCGTGAGCCGCAGCAGCACCTGCACGGCGCGTTCCTGGGTGGCGGCGTCGAAGTAGATGAGCAGGTTGCGGCAGAAGACGAAGTCATAAGGCGCCGCGCCCGCCAGCAAGTCCGGGTCGAACAGATTGCCCGGCCGGAACCGGACCCGGCCCGCCACGTGCCCGGCGAGCTGGTGGCCGTCGGCCGTTTCGAAAAAATAGCGGTCGCGATACGCCAGTCCGTCGCCCCGGAACGAGTTCCGTCCATACACGGCGCGCTGGGCGAACTCGACCATACGGACGCTGATATCCACGGCGTCCACCTGGAAACGCTCCGCCGGCACGCCCGCGTCCAGCAGGGCCATGACGATGGAGTAAGGCTCTTCGCCGCTGGAGCACGGCAGGCTCAGCACGCGCAGCACGCGGTTCTCGGCCCCGGCGGCGCACAGGCGCTCGCGCGCCAGCGCGGCCATCGCCGCCTGCGATTCGGGATACCGGAAGAACCAGGTCTCCGGCACGATGACTGCCTCGATCAGCTGCTGCATTTCGTCGGGCGAGGCCTGCGCCTGCAACAGATAGTCGCGTTCGTCGTCGACGCCGGCCGCGCCCATCCGGCGCCGCACCGCTCGCTCCACGGCCGCCTTGCCGATGGAGCCGCTGTCCAGCCCCATCCGCCGCTTGAGCAGCGCGCTGAAATCATCGACGAGCATCATGGCCGCGCCTCATGGCCCGCGCCCTCGGAATCGGCGGGGAACAGCAGCGCGCGCACCGGCGCGGGCAGTAGCGCATCCACGGTGACGGCCTGCACCATGCCCCGGCCGTCGCTGAGCACCGGGCCCAGGTAGCGGGCGCCCGGGTTATCGAGCCCGCTGGGCTGGAACGCGGCCGGATCGAAATGCGCGGTTTCGGTCGCCTGCTCCAGGATCAGCCCAAGCGGGCGGTCCTGGGCATGGGGCCCGGCCCGGTACCGGACCAGGGCCAGCCGCGTGCTGGTCACGGCGGCGGCCGCGCCGCGCCCCGCCAGCGCGCTCATGTCGATGACAGGCACGGCCGCGCCGCGGCGGTCCAGCATGCCCGCGACCCAATCGGGCGCGCCGGGCACCTGCTTCAGGACACGCAGGCCAAGCACCTCGGAAACGTCCGCGGCGTCCAGCGCGTAACGGTCTTCGCCGATGCGAAAGAGCAGGTACAGCCGGCGTCCGGCCGCGGCGCGGGAAACGGGGTCCGCCATGGCCGCCGTCACACCTTGAAGCGCGACACGCCGCTGCGCAGGTCGTTGGCCACCAGCGTCAACTCTTCGATGGCCAGCGTGGACTGGCGCAGGGATTCCACGGTCTGCTGCGCCGCGTCGCTCAATTGCTGCAAGGCCTGGTTGATCTGCTCGGCGCCCGTGGCCTGGGCCTGCATGCCTTCGTTCACCATCTGCACTCGCGGCGCAAGCGTCTGCACCTGCTGGATGATCTGCGACAGCTGGTCGCCCACCTGTTGCATGTCGGCCATGCCCCGGCGCACTTCCTCGGAGAACTTGTCCATGCCCATGACGCCGGCCGACACCGAGGACTGAATCTCGCGCACCATCTGCTCGATGTCGTAGGTGGCCACGGCGGTCTGGTCCGCCAGCCGGCGGATCTCGGTCGCCACGACGACGAAACCGCGGCCGTACTCGCCCGCCTTCTCGGCTTCGATGGCGGCGTTCAGCGACAGCAGGTTGGTCTGGTCCGCCACTTTCGTGATCGTCGTCACGACCTGCGTGATATTGCCCGCCTTCTCGTTGAGGATGGCCAGCTTGGCATTGACCGACCCCGCGGCCCCGACCACGTTGCGCATAGTGTCTTCCATGCGCGCCAGCCCCACTTGGCCGCTGCCGGCCAGCGCCGCGGTCTGCTCGGCGGCGCCGGAGACTTCCGCCATGGTGCGGACCAGTTCGCGCGAGGTAGCGGAGATTTCCCGCGAAGTGACGCCGATCTCGGTGGTGGTGGCGGCCACTTCCGAAGCGGTGGCCTGCTGCTGCTTGGACGTGGCCGCGATCTCGGTGACCGAGGTCGCGACCTGCACCGCCGAACGCTGCGTCTTGCCGACCAGGCCGGTCAGCTCGTCGACCATGCCGTTGAAGCCGGTCTCGATCGCGTTGAACTCATCCTTGCGCGCCAGCTTCAGGCGGCGGGTCAGGTCGCCGCCTCCGGTGGATTCCAGCGTCTTGACGATGTCGCGCATGGGGTTGGCGATGGCGCGCAGCAGCATGAAGCCGCAGAGGATGGCCGCGGCGATGGCCAGCGCCAGCGACACCAGCATGCCAAGCTCCGCGCTTTCCACGGATTTGCTGATCGAGACGGCCGCCTCGTCGGCCTGCTTCTTGTTCTCGACCACCATCCGCGCCAGGATGTCGCGGCCCTTGTAGAACGCGGGCCGCAGTTCCGCCTTGATGCGCGCTTCCGCCCGTGCCGGATCCGCCAGCGTGGCGGGAGTCAGGATGTCGGCGCGGATGCGCTTGTACTCCTGCAGCTCCCGCTCGAACTCCTCGAACATCTGGCGATCGTCCTCGCGGCCGACGGTGCGGCGATATTGCGCGATGTGTTCCTCTAGCAGCTGGTCGCTCTTGGGCAGCGCCTCCAGCGCGTCGCGGCGCTCCTGTTCCGTATCCGTGGCGAAGGCGTCGTGCAGCGCCACGAAGCCGGCGAACCAGGAAGCGCGGATCGAGGTGCTGTAGTAAATGCCGGGCACGGCGTCGCTGTTGATCAGCTCGGCCTGCGATTCGATGACCAGCAGGCGCCGGTAATCGACAACCACCATCAGGGCCATGATGGCCAGGATGACCAGGAAGCTGGCCAGGATGCGCTGGCGGAGCGTCAGATTCTTCATGCCGGGAAACCTTTATGCAATGTCAACTCGCCGATCCGGCCGACATATCCTGGAACAAGATAAAGCGCGCCGCCGCTCCGTGTATTACGGAATATGGAGTTCGTCGGCAATTATTGCAAAGGCAGGCCCCGCCAGCCACGAAAAACGCCAAAACGGCCCCTTCAAGGAGCCGTTTCGTCGGGAAAAAGCAAAGCCCTCTTACAAGGGCTTGTGTTTTGGGCCGAGATGCCCGCGGAATCAGGCGGTCTGCCGCCAGAGGGCGGCGGGCGGACGGTCTTCCACCCAGTCGCGCGCCTGCCCGTAGGCGTGCGCCAGCCGCAGGACGTCCAGGTCGGCACGGGGCCGGCCGATCAGCTGCATGCCCATGGGCAACCCGGCGCCGTTGAACCCCACGGGCACGCTGATCACCGGACAGCCGGCCAGCGTCCAAGGCGTGACGGTCTCCATCCAGCGGTGGTAGGTATCCATGGGGCGCCCGGCGATCTGCTTGGGCCAGTCCAGCTTGGCGTCGAACGGGAACACCTGCGCCGACGGCACCGCCAGATAATCCACTTCCTGGAACATGCGCAGCACCGTCTGGTACCAGGCGCTGCGCTCCTCGGTGGCCTGGTACACCTGCCGCGCCGTCATGCCTTCCAGCCCCTCTACCTCCCAGATCAGCGCCGGCTTGACCAGCTTGCGCGTCTCGGGATCCTGGACCAGGGCATGGAACTGCCCGCCCACCATCAGGTGGCGGTGGGCCAGCCAGATGCGCCAGAGCCGGTCGCCCGCGAACGGCACGCGGTAGTCCACCGCCTCGCAGCCCACCGCCGCCAGATCGCCCAGCGCCCGCTCGCACAGGTCCAGGATGCCGGGTTCCATGGGCAGGTAGCCGTTCCAGTCGCCCAGCCAACCCACGCGCTTGCCGCGCAGGTCGGCGTCCAGCGGCTGGGCGAACTGGGACGGGTCGTCCGAGAGCGACAGCGGAACCCGCGGATCATGGCCGGCCATCACGGACAGCAGCATGGCGACGTCGCGCGGCGTGCGCCCCATCGGCCCCTCGTAGGACAGCTGCTTCAGAAAGACTTCGGGCGCCGGGCCGAAGGGCACGCGCCCGGCCGACGGCCGCATGCCGTAGACGTTGCAGAAGGCCGCCGGGTTGCGCAGCGACCCGCCGAAATCGCTGCCGTCCGCCACGGGCAGCATGCGGGCCGCCAGCGCCGCGGCCGCGCCGCCGCTGCTGCCGCCGGCCGTTCTGGAGGGATCGTAGGGGTTGCCGGTGGTGCCGTAGACCTGGTTGTAGGTATGCGAGCCCAGGCCGAATTCCGGCACATTGCTGCGGCCGATGAAGATGGCGCCGGACGCCCGCATGCGCTCGATCATGATCGAGTCGTGCGGCGTCACCAGGTCCTTGTAGACGAGCGACCCCATGGAGGTGACCATGTCCTTCACCGCCGTCAGGTCCTTGGGCGCCTGCGGCATGCCGTGAAGCCAACCCAGCCACTGCCCTGCGTCCAGCTGGGCGTCGCGCTCGGCCGCCTCGCGCATCAGCGCGTCGCCGTCGCGCCGGGCGACGATGGCGTTGAGCTTGGGGTTGACCCGGTCGATATGCGCCAGGTAGGCGGCCATCACTTCGCGGCACGACACTTTGCGCAGGCGGATCGCGTCCGACAGCGCGTGCGCCGGCATCGCCACGATATCGTCCAGGCCTGGGGCCGCGGCCTCGGTGGCAGGATTCATGCAGGTCTCCTTGTCGCGCCGCGGGATCCGGCGGCGCGGGTATTGTGTTGGGCGCGCCGGCGGGAATCCGGCCGCGCGCACAATACTACGCGACACGCCGCCCCGCCGCAGCGTGCCGGTGTCCTAGCGCGCGGCCTGGCGGGCCGCCGGCGCGGTGCCGATCAGGTCGATCAGGCCGTCGGACAGCGTGCCGCGCCAGCTCAGGTAATCGTGGCCGCCCTCCACTTCCTGGTGGGTCACGCGGTAGCCCTTGGCCCTGAGCACGTCGCGCAGCCGCCGGTTGCTGTCGAGGATCCCGGACTGGCCGCCCCGGCCCGTCTCGTAAGCTCCCGCCACCAGGTAGAAACGCACCGGCAGCGTGCGCACCGCGGCGAACTGGCGCGCAAGCCACTGGTCTTCTTCGCCGGGCTGCCCCCACCAGTACGAACCCGACTGGCTCAGGACATTGCCGAACGCCTCCGGATGGCGGAACGCGGCGTAGGCCGAGGCCAGGCCGCCATAGCTGGAGCCGCCGATGACCGTGCGCGCCGCCGGCGCGGCGATGCCTTGTTCGCGGGCCCACGGCATGAGTTCACGCGCCAGGAAATCGGCGAAATCCGGATTGGGAGGCAGCTCGGCGGAGCGCGAATCGGCGGTGGGGTTGGAGATCAGCAGCGCCGCCGTGGGCGGAATGGCGCCTTCGGCAATCATGTTGTCCAGGATCGTCGGCGTAGGCACCCGGCTGAGATAGGGGCCGGCGTCGAACAGCACCAGAACGTGGTTGCCGGACGCGCCCGGCCGCCAGCCCGCGGGGCGGTACAGATGGATGTCTCGCGTGTTGCCCAGGATCTTGCTGGCCAGGGCCTTGACCTCCACCGTGCCCGCCGCAACGCCGGGGCGCGGCGCCACCCAGGGCTGCGGCGGCGCCTCTGCCAGTTCCAGCACGGACGAATACTGGAACGCGTCCACGCCGCGCTCGGGATACGCCTTGGGGTTGAGCGGATCGGCCTGGGCGGTGGCCAGGATGGCGCGGCGCCGGGCGGAGTCGGAAGCGGGCAGCTCCGGCACGTCGGGCGCCAGCTTGTACGACAGCCGCGCAGACCGCGGCAAGACGAAACTGCGATACCAGACGTCCGAGTCCCCCAGGCGCTCGAGTTGCGCATGGTCGGACAAGGGGCCGCCGAACAGCCGCACGTTGCGCCGCGCCCCGCGCCACAGGAAAGTCACCCGGTCGCGCGCGGCGTCGACGGGCTCGACCAGCGGCGCGCCTGCAGCCGCGATCTCGCGCCAGAAGTCCTCGGTGCCTCCGCCCTGCGCCAGTGTCTTCGCAAGCGCCGCGAGCCGCGGGCTGGCGATGGCGGGCTCGGGCGCGCGCTGCGCGGACAGCGGCACGCGTTCGGACACCGCCCAGCGGTACGCGCCTTGCCCCTGCGCCCGCAGCGTATAGCGGCCGTCCCCCGGCGCCACCAGCATCAGGCCGCCAGTGGGCCGCTCGGCGTCGCTCAGGCGGCGCACGTGCTGGCCGGCGGCATCGAGCAGATCCAGCGTCACGCCGCTGTCGGCGGCCCATTGGCCGGCGAGGAACTCGCCCTTTTGCAGAGTCAGCGCGGTATCCGCCGGCGCCTGCGGCGACACCCGGCCTTCCGCGCTCTGCGCCATGGCCGATCCCGAGGCCGCGCCGGCCAGGGCCAGCGCCAGCCATCCCGCGCGCCACCGCTGCATATTGCGTTGCTGCGTCACTTGCTCGTTCTCCTGCTTGCATTAATGGGAATAAGTATCATTATCTACTTAAACCCATTCCCGCGCAGGAGCGCAGGCCCCGCGGCCGCATTTGCGCCCGATCAAACCGCGCCGCCCCCGGTCCGCCCTATCATGCGCGGATTCCCCCCTTGCCAGGAGACGCCCGTGTCCGCCGACGATATCTGCACCGAAACCGAAATCCGGGAGCTCGTGCACGCCTTCTACGGCAAGGCTCGCGCCGACGCGGCGCTGGGGCCCATCTTCGAGAGCCAGGTGCACGACTGGGACGAGCACCTGCAGATCCTGTCAGATTTCTGGTCCGCCGTATTGCTGGGCACCCGCCGCTTTTCCGGTATGCCCATGCCCAAGCACGCCGCCATGCCCAACCTGAGCGCCGAACTGTTCGAGCGCTGGCTGGCGCTGTGGCGCGAAACCACCGACGCCCTGCCCAACCGCGCCCTGGCGGACGCCGCCCAGGAAATGGCCAAGCGCATGGCGCGCAGCCTCTGGTACGGCTACCAGCTCAGCCGCGACCCGAACCAGCCCCTGACGGAGCTGCGCTCCGCCTGATCACTCCACGCGCCACCAGCCCGGCAGCAGGCCGCGCACCTTGGCGCGCCGGTAGCGGTCGTCGATCAGGTGCACGGTGCCCACATCCTGTTCGGTGCGTATCACCCGGCCCGCCGCCTGCACCACCTTCTGCATGCCTGGATACAGATAGGTGTAGTCGTAGCCGTGCTCCACGCCATAGCGCCGGTCCATGGCGCGCTTGATGTTCTCGTTCACCGCGTTGACCTGCGGCAACCCCAGCGTGGCGATGAAGGCGCCGATCAGCCGCTTGCCCGGCAGGTCCACCCCTTCCGAGAAAGCGCCGCCCAGCACGGCGAAGCCCACGCCCTGCCCCGCCTCGGAAAACCGCGCCAGGAAGGCGGCGCGGCCGGCCTCGTCCATGCCTGGCGTCTGCGTCCAGATCGGCACGTCGGGATGGCGCTCGCGCATCAGGTCGGACACGCGGCGCAGGTAGTCGAAACTGCTGAGAAAACCCAGGTAGTTGCCCGGGCGTTCGGCGTACTGCCGCGCGATCAGATCCGCGATGGGCGCGAGCGAGCGCTCGCGGTCGCGAAAGCGCGTGGACACATTGCCCACCACCCGCACGGCCAGCTGCTCCGCCTGGAACGGCGCGGCCACGTCGATCCAGGCAGCTGACGCCGGCAGGCCCAGCGTGTCGCGGTAGAACTGCTGCGGACTGAAGGTGCCGGAGAACAGTACCGTGGCGTGCGCCCCCGCGTAGCGCCCCGACAGGTACGCGGCCGGGATCACGTTGCGCACGCACAGGGTCGACGGCGGCGTCTTGGCGCCGGCGCCCGAGGCGTTAAGGGTCACGTCGAACAGCGCATGCGGGCCGAACTGCTCGGCCAGGCGCATGAAATGCAGGGCCTCGAAATAGAAGGCGAGCACCGGGTCGTCCTGCGCCAAGGGCGACACGCCCATGTGGTCCGTGATCGCCGCCACCGCCTTCTGCACCGCCGCCAGCACGCCCGCCGGTGCCTCGTCGTAGGCCTGGTAGGCGTCCGCCTGCTTCTTGTTCAAGGCGTTCCAGGAACGGTTCAGGCCATCCAGCGCCTTCTTTAGCGGCTTGGGCGCGACATAGCGCGCGGCCGACAGCGCGGCCTGGTCCAGTTCGCCCGTGTACATGCGGCGCGCCCGGTCCACCAGGTTGTGCGCCTCGTCCACCAGCACCGCGACCTTCCATTGATGGGCCTGGGTCAGCCCGTGCAGCATGGCGGTGGCGTCGTAGTAGTAGTTGTAGTCGCCCACCACCACGTCGCTCCAGCGCGCCATTTCCTGCGACAGGTAATACGGGCACACCTGGTGCTCGTCGGCAGTGCGGCGCAGCGCGGCGGCGTCCAGGCGGACGAGCTCGCGCGCGGCTTCGCGGGCGGCCGGCAGGCGGTCGTAGAAGCCCTGGGCCAGCGGGCAGGATTCGCCGTGGCAGTCCTTGTCCGGGTGCACGCAGGCCTTCTCGCGCGCCTGCAGGTCCAACACGCGCAGGCGCGGCGCCGCCGGCTGCGCGTTCAGGGTTTCGAGCGCCTCCAGCGCCAGGGCGCGGCCCGGCCCCTTGGCCACCAGGAAGAAGATCTTGTCCAGGCCTGCCGCCGGGCTGGCCTTCAGCAAGGGAAAGATCGTGCCCAGCGTCTTGCCGATGCCGGTGGGCGCCTGCGCCATCAGGCAGCCGCCATCGCGCGCGGTGCGGTATGCGGCCACGGCCAGTTCACGCTGCCCGCTGCGGAACGCGCCATACGGAAATGCCAGCGCTTCCAGTGCCGCATCGCGCGCCTGCCGGTGCGCCAATTCGCCCGCGGCCCAGGCCAGGAAGCGGGCGCACTGCTCCTGGAAGAATGCCGCCAGCGATGCCGCGTCGTGCGTTTCCACCAGCACCGTCTCTTCCTCGGTGGCCACGTTGAAGTACACCAGCGCCACGCGCAATTGCGCCAGGCCCCGTGCCTGGCACAGCAGGTGCCCGTAGACCCGGGCCTGCGCCCAATGCGCCGCGCGGTGGTTCTCGCGCACGCCGTCCAGCCGGCCGCGATAGGTCTTGATTTCTTCGAGTTGGTTCGCCGCCGGGTCGTAGCCGTCCGCCCGGCCGCGCACCAGCAGGTTCTGGTGCTCGCCCGACAGCGGCACCTCGGTCTCGTAGTCCGGACCGCGCCGCGCCGTCACCGCCGCGTGCCCGGCCATGCCTTCCTGGCCGCTGGGCGCGGGCGTGAAGCGCGAATCCAGATCGCCCGCGCGGGCCGTGAACTCGCACAGCGCCCGCACGGCGACGGCGTATCGCGACGCCGGGCCGCGCCCGGGCGCGGCGTCCTCCTCGGCCGGACTGGCGGGCAGCGCAGCGGACGCGTCGCGAGCGGCCTCGGTCACGGGGTTTCCTCGTGCCAGCTCACGTGACAGACGCTCACCGGCATGCCATGCGCCACGCAATACTCCAGCCAGCGGATCTGGTTGTCCTGCAGCTTGTCGCCCGGCCCCTTGATCTCGATCAGCTCGTAGCGCCGTTCGCCGGGCCAGAAACGGACCAGGTCCGGCAGGCCCGAGCGGTTGCCCTTGACGTCGCGCAGCAGCCGGGCGAAGAACAGCTTCAGGTGCGCCGCCGGCAGGCAGTCCAGCGCCTGCTCCAGCAGCGGCTCCGACAGCGCCCCCCAGAACACGAAGGGCGACTGCACCCCGCGCTTCTCGGCGTAGCGCGCCAGGATGGTGTCGCGGTAGGCTGGCGTGTCGAGTTGCGCCAGGCACTCGGCGAAGCGCGCCTCGCGCCGCAGGTGGAAGTCGGGGGAATCGAGGTCGGCGGGCCCGCGCTGGAACGGATGGAAGAACGCGCCGGGCACGGGCGCGAACACCGCAGGCCAGCACAGCAGGCCGAACAGCGAATTGATGAGCGCGTTCTCCACGTAATGGACCGGCGCGTCGTCGCGGTGGAGATGGTCGCGCGCCACGAACTCGACCGCGGCAGGCTGTTCGGGCCGCGGCAGGGACAAGTCCCTGCGCTCCACCGCGGGCGGCCGCCGCCGCGCCGGGGCGCACTGCCCGGCCGCGCGCAACAGGCGCGGCATCATGCGCGCCAGCCGCTGGCTTTCCTCTTCGCTTTCAGGGTGGGCCTGCGCCTGCGCCGCCAGCGCCAGCGCCTCGTCGAACCGCGCCATGCGTTCGTAGACGCGGATGCGACGGTGCCGCGCGCCGGGATAGGCGCACAGCGCGTACGCCCGCTGCGCGGCTTCCCAGTCCTGGGCGCGCTCGCAGGCCTGGCCGATCCGCAGCAGCACCTTGCCGCGCCGCTTCTCCAGCCAGGCGTTATCGCTGGCGCAGGCGTCCACCGCGGGCAGCAGCGCGTCTATCTCGGCGCCGGCTTCCAGGGCCTGGCGGCAGGCGTGCAGCGCCAAATAGCGGTCGACGTCGCCGCGCGCCTGGAACGCGCGCGACGCGGCGTCGAACGGCACGGTCTCGTACTGGAACACGCCCAGGTCCGCCAGCACGAATTCTGACCAGTCCTGGTGCAGATTGCCGAAGAACATGACACGGAACCGCTCGCACTGGTCCGCCGCCATGACGCGCCAGACCGGCTCGCCCGCCCCCGGATGCCAGGCGGCATAGGGCTGCGCCTGCGGGTGCAGCGGCCGCAAGGCCTCCAGCAGGTCCGCCTTGCGGGCGCCAGCCTTCACCGGCGCGCCGGGAAACGCCGCGGCGAGCTCGGCCCGGGTATGCAGGCCGAAGAACTCGTCCAGCGTCATGGGCGCCTCGGCGTCCAGCCAGCCCAGCGCCGCCAGCGGCGCGGCGGCTTCACGGGTGCCTGGGATCTCTTCGTAGGCCAGCCGGGTGGCGCGGAACCAGGGCCCGCGCCGCATCAGCATACGCACCAGCAGCGCCCGCGACGCCTGCGGCAAAGCCTGGAAATCCGCCAGGAAGCGGTGCTCGGCGTCGTCCAGGATGTCGGCGTAGCGTTCGGCGATCCACGCCAGCGCGCGCTCGAAATTGTGCAGGTAGTAATAGCGGTGCGGAGGAAACATCGGCGCGGCCGGATAGCTGGGTATTTATCCAGTAATCATAGCAGGCCCGCCTGCCTCGCGCCGTCCGCCTGGTGGCGCACGATATTCAGGCCTTCGTCCTCGGACGGCTCCACGAAATATGCCGTGATCGCGTCGTATTGCTCATCGCTGGTGGTGTAGGGATGCGTGCCGGAGGCGTTGCGCGCGCGCAGCCGCGCCTTGCATACCGCGTCGGGCACGTCCAGGTAATGCAGGCGGTGCGAGCATCCGGCCTGCTCCGCCACGCCGAGCAGCCATTCCCGGCTGCGCCGCGTGTTGGCCGGGAAATCCAGCACCACCGACAAACCCGCCACCGCAAGCGCGGCCACGTGGCCGCCGATGGCGTTGCGCAGCCGGGCGGCGCAGCGGCCGTAGTCCGCCACGTCCAGAATCTCGCCGGGATACAGCGCCGCCAGCCAGCGGTCTTCGCTGAGCAGCAGCGTGGCCGGACGGGCAGCCAGTTCGGCCGCCAGCGTGGATTTCCCCGCGCCGATCTTGCCGCACAGAAAGTGCAGGGTCGGCGCCGGGGCGCGGGGAGTGGAATGGGAAAGCGACATCGGGGCTCCTGGGAACGAATACCGGAAGGCGGGAGACCCAAACGAAAAAACCCGCCATCTGGCGGGTTTGTCTGGCAATGTGCTGACGCGCGCTAACCCACCATGCTTGCGATGGCGGGAATAATTCGGGCGAACGAAGTTTGCGGGCGCGTCATGCAAACGATGATGCGCCCGGCCGGCACGCCTGTCAAATAGGCGGGGGCGCCCAGCCGGGGGCGCCTAGCCGGGGGCCAGGCGCCCCGTCTAGGCTCAGCGAGCCGGCTGCGGCGCCGCGCCGACGTCCTCGCGCACCTTGGCCACGTCGGCGGCGGTGACGGCCGCCCCCTTGTTGCCCCAGCTGGACCGCACGAAGGTCACCACGTCGGCGACTTCCTTATCGGTCATGCGCCAGTCGAAGCCCGGCATGGCGTACGCAGTCGGCGCCGCCGCGGTTCCCGGCATCTGCGCGCCCTTGAGCACGATGTGGATCAGGGAGGCCGGATCCGCCGAGTTCACCGTGGAGCTGAGCGCGAGCTGCGGGAACGTTTCCGAGTAGCCCTTGCCCGTGCTGCGGTGGCAGGCCGCGCAGTTGTTCAGGAAGGCCATCGCGCCGTCGCTCTTGTCCTTGCCGGTGCGCAGCGCCTGCGCCACGGTCTCGTCGTAGGCCAGCGGCTTGGTCGCGTCCTGGTTCACCGGAGGCAGGCTCTTCAGGTACACGGCGATGGCGTTCACGTCAGCGTCGGACAGGTGCTGCGTGCTGTCGCCCACCACCTGCGCCATGCCGCCGAAGGCCGCCGAATGGCCGTTGCGGCCGGACTTCAGGAAGGCCGCGATGTCCTCCTTGCTCCAGCTGCCCAGGCCGTCGGTCATGTCGCCCCGCAGGTTCTTGGCGAGCCAGCCCTCGACCACGCCGCCCGACAGGAAGGCCGAGCCGTCCGCCTCGGTCAGCGCCTTTTCCTGCAAGGCGAAGCCGCGCGGCGTATGGCAGGTGCCGCAATGGCCCAGGCCTTCCACCAGGTACTGGCCGCGCAGCAGCGCTTCGCGGTCGGCGCCCTTGAGGTCGCTGGCGGCGGGGCCGCTCACGGCGTCCGGCGCGAACATCCAGCGCCACACTCCCAGCGGCCAGCGCATCGACAGCGGCCACGTGATGTCGGTGTCCTTGTTGGCCTGCTTCACCGGCTGCACGCCGTGCATGAAGTAGGCATACAGGGCCTTCACGTCGTCCGGCGTGACCTTGGCGTAGGCCGTGTACGGCATGGCCGGATACAGCGAATGCCCGTCCCGGGCGACGCCATGGCGCACGGCCCGGTCGAAGTCCTCGTACGTGTATTCGCCGATGCCGGTTTCCTTGTCCGGCGTGATGTTGGTGGAGTAGATCGTGCCCAGCGGCGATTCGATGCCCAGGCCGCCCGCGAACGGCTTGCCGTCCTTCGCGGTGTGGCAGGCGATGCAGTCGCCGGCGCGCGACAGGTATTCGCCCTGCTTGATCAGCTGCGCGTCGGCAGCGGCCGCGGCGGAAGTGCCGTCCGCCGCCCACGCCGAGCCCGCAACCAGGGCGGAGATTGTCGCAACAATGGTCTGCTTAATCATTGTTCCGTCTCCTTAGGCCTGGACCAGCGGGCCGGGGTTCTTCAGGTACTGGTCGCGTATCGCCTGCGCGGACCAGTAGGCCAGCGCCCCGACCAGGCCCGTCGGGTTGTAGCCCATGTTCTGCGGGAACACGCAGGCCCCCATCACGAACACGTTGGGCACGTCCCAGCTCTGCAGGTACTTGTTGACCACGCTTTCCTTCGGATTGGACCCCATGATGGCCCCGCCCGTGTTGTGCGTGCTCTGGTAGACCCGGGTGTCGTAGCGCGCGCCCTTCTTGCGCACCCCCACGGCGTACTTTTCGGGCTTCATGGCCTTGGCCACGTCTTCCATGCGCTTGCCCATGTAGCCCAGCATGTCGAACTCGTTGTCATGCCAATCGAAAGTCATGCGCAAGAGCGGCTGGCCAAAGCTGTCCTTGTAGGTCGGGTCCAGCGACAGGTAGGCGTCGCGGTACGACATCACCGAACCGGAAATGCCTATGGACATGTGGCGCTGGTAGGCATCCTGCACCCCGGCCTTCCAGCCCGTGCCCCAGGTGGGCGTGCCCGGCATGGTGGGCGTCTGCTTGATGGGACGGCCGCCATAGCGCACATGGCGGATGCTGGCGCCGCCCAGGAATCCCAGCGGGCCGTGGTCGAACTGGTCGCCGTTCAGGTCGTCCATGCCCACGCCGCCCGCGCCCGTGCCCACGAAGGGGTTGAGCTGCGTGCCCTTGGGTAGCAGCACGCTGACCGCGCCGTTCATCTGGTAGGCGTAATTCTTGCCGACCACGCCCTCGTTGGTCTTGGGGTCGTAGGGCTTGCCGATGCCGGACAACAGCAGCAGGCGCACGTTGTGCATCTGGTAGGCCGACAGGATCACCAGGTCGGCGGGCTGGTCGACCTCGCGGCCCTGCGCATCGATGTAGGTCACGCCCACGGCCTTCTTGCCGGTCGAATCCAGATTGACCTTGATCACGTGCGATTGCGTGCGCAGCTCGAAATTCGGTTTCTTCAGCAGCACCGGCAGGATGGTCGTCTGCGGCGAGGCCTTCGAATACATGTAGCAGCCGTAGTTCTCGCAGAACCCGCAGAAATTACAGGGGCCCAGGCGCACGCCGTAGGGATTGGTATAGGGGCCGGACGCGTTGGCCGCGGGCGCCGGATACGGATGGAAGCCCACTTCGCGCGCGGCCTTGTCGAACAGCTGCGCGCCATAGGTGGTGGTGAGCGGAGGCAGCGGGAATTCCTTGCTGCGCTTGCCTTCCAGCGGATTGCCGCCTTCCACGATCTTGCCGTTCAGGTTGCCGGCCTTGCCCGAGGTGCCGCACACGTATTCGAACTTGGTGAAGTACGGTTCCAGTTCGTCGTAGGTTACGCCGAAATCCTGGATGGTCATGCCTTCGGGGATGAAGTCCTTGCCGTAGCGAGTCTCGTAGCGGGTGCGCAGCTCCAGTTCTTCGGGCAGCACGCGGTAGTGCATGCCGTTCCAGTGGAAGCCCGCCCCGCCCACGCCGGTGCCCAGCAGGAATGACCCGTTCTGGCGGTACGGCACGGCCACGTCATCCACGCCGTGGCGGATGGTCACCGTTTCCTTGGACAGGTCCTGGAACAGCTTGCCGCGCACGGAATAGGCAAGCTCGTCGATCACCTTCGGGTATTCGGCGTCCTTGGGCGTGTCCTGCATGCCGCCGCGCTCCAGCGCGAGCACGTGCAGGCCTGCCTCGGTCAGTTCCTGGCCCACGATAGCGCCGGTCCAGCCGAACCCGACCAGCACCGCATCGACTTTCTCTTTCTTGATCGCCATGCCTTAACCCCTTTCCCCAGAAATCGAAACAGGGCCGTAGGGATACTTCACGTTGGGCTGGTCGGCCCAATCCATGTAGTCGGCGCGCGCACCCGGAAAGCCCACCATCTTCCAGCCCACCATGTTCTTGTTGCCGCCGTACATCGGATCGGCGAAGAACCCTTCTTTGGTGTTCGCAAGCAGGAAGCTGAAGAAAGTCTTGGATGGAACGGTCTGGAATTCGATCTTGCCGCCCTGCAGGTCCTTCAGGATCTGTTCCTGCAGAGGCTTCTCGAGATCGGCGTAGATCTTGCCGTGCGTCTTCATGCACCAGGCATCGCAGGCCTCGATGCCGTTGCGGTAGACCTCGCGGGGATTCTGGTTGATCTGGTAGCCCAGTTCCGGCACCACGTCGGGATGGAACGGCCCTTGCATGTACCAGAGCTTGCCGTGGCCGAACGGCGTTTCCATCTGGCGGTCGATGAATTCCGGCACGCCGGCTTCGATGGCGCCGGGGCCGTGCTCGTCGGCGGGGATCAGGTGGTCGACCGCTGCGACGATGAAGGCCCATTCGGCCTTCGTGAAATAGGTGGGTTCGTAAGGCTTGGCCGCGCGCGCGGCGGCGCTTTCCGATCCGTTGGTACAGCCGGTGGTCATTGCGCCCACCGCCAACGTCGACGCCGGCACGATGGCCAACGCCTGCAGGAACCGCCTGCGCGGCTTTGCGTCTTCTGTCATAGACATCTCCGTGATTACTCCAGTTGTCCTAGCGCGCTTGCGAACATGACCTGGAAACACGAACCGCCGAGCTAGTGACAACACGCTCTTCGCTTGCAGAAAAACAACCGATCCCGTGAAAGGGGACACAAGAAAGGTGCCAACATTATGCGCCCTTTCGAGCATCTGATACGCTCAACGGACCAGATCAGTCCGATTTTCTTGACATGGAAATGTCTTTTGCTTTAAGGACTACGTAAGAAGCCTGCAAAAGCGGGCTTTTCTGACAAGGCGATGAACGGTTCCCACGATGAATGACAAGAACAAGACCTGGCGCAGCACCACGACGACGCGCAGCTGGAGCTCCTCCAAGGACCTGGGGTCCGGGCACGGAGAGAATTTCGAAACGCTGCTGGACGGCGCGACAGTCAGCGAAACCTGGAGCTATTCCGGCGACGAAGACGGCGAGCCGCTGAAGGTCGAAATCAAGAATGGCGCCGTCACGCTCAACGGCCGCAAGTACGACAGCCTGGACGCGGTGCCGCGCGCGCAGCGCGAACGCATCGAAGCGCTGCGCGCCGGGGAGATCGGCGGCGACGTATGGCAGCTGTTGCGCCAGGCGGGAATCGACGTGAACGACCTGGCGCCCGCCATGCGCGAGCACGCGGCCAAGCCCGCGTTCTCGATCGAAACCGAAGGCTCCGATCCACCGGCGGTCCCTGCCGCCTCGACACCACCCGCCGATGCGGCAGCGGATGCATCGTTGCCGCCGGGCGCGGTGCCCGCCGGCGGCGGCCTGCGCCGCATGCTGCTCATCGGCATTGCCGTCGGCCTGGGCTGGTGGGTGGCCCGGGCGCTGAACCTGTTCTAGGCCCGCGCCGCCAGCGCCGCGCCGCCATCGGGCGCGGCCTGCTTCACGTATTCGCGGGCGATTTCCGCGGCCACCTCGGCCAGGGCCCGCGCCCATTCCGTTTCCGCGTCGGGGTGCATCAGTTCGATGGGAAAGGTCCAGGCCAGGCTGCCCACCAGCGTGCCGTCCTCGAGCAGGATGGGCACCGCGACGCCGCCCAGGCCGGGCGCGATCTGTTCGTGGCTGGTGGCGAAACCGGCCTTGCGCACGCCCGCCAGCGCGCGCCGGAATTCGCTCCAGTCCTGCCCCAGGCCGGCGGCCGCGATTTCGTGGGCGCTGCGCAGATAGACCTGGCGGATCCGGTGATGCGGCAGGAACGCCAGCAACGCCAGCGAACCCGACCCCTGGAACAGCGGAAACGGCTGGCCTCTGCCGCGCAGGATCACGATGCGCCGGCCCGCGTGCTCCAGCATGTCGGGCCCTTCCTTGTAGATGCAGAGCACCTTGTCGTCGTAGAGGTTCTGCAGCAGATAGGCGCTGTCTTCGCGCCGCCTGCCTTTCAACACCGCCCTGCCCGCCAGATAGAGCGGATCGCTGAGGGCCAGCAGGCGCTCCAGCTCGATGATGCGCGGCCCCAGGCCGTACATCCCGCCCGCCATCGAAGCCAGCAGGCCCGCATCGCATAGTTCCTTCAGATAGCGATACGCCATCGAGCGCGAGTAGCCCAGCCGGGCGCTGACCTCGTCGCTCGTGAGCCTTGGGCTTTCGAGGGTGAACAGATCCAGGACATCGAAGGCGCGGGCAAGACTGGAAGACATGGGCAGGAACGGTCGGGCGTCAGGGACGGACGCCTGGAGTGTAGCCGAGCCTTATGACATTTTATTCAAATCCCATTATTTAAAATTTTGACAAAAATTTATTATGCGGGATAACATGAAAAAACTCATCGCCCACCGCCGCCTCCCGGCCACCTTTGCAGGCCCTCGCATGCCCGACAAAACCCTCACCGGCCGCGTTCCTCCCGAAGCCATCCGCCTGATGGAAATCCCGCGCCTCCCGCCCGACGTGCTGCGGCGCTATGCGGCGCTGGATGACCTGGCAGGCGCCGTCTCCGACGCCATGGACAAGCTGGGGCTGCTCGGCGCCGTCCCCGCAAGCGTGCTGGCGCCCACCCTGCCTGGCCGCCGCGTCATCGGCCAGGCCGTGACGGTGCGCAATATCGAACGCGAAGACACCCCCACCGCCGCCGCGCAGGGCGGCGCCGGAAAAATGGGCGAGCACGAGGCCTACAACCTGGCCGAGCCCGGAGACGTGGCGGTCATCCAGGGGCTGCCCGGCATCTCCAACCTCGGCGGCCAGTCCGCCACCGTCGCCAGCCGCAAGGGCTGCGCGGGCGCCATCGTCGACGGCGGCCATCGCGACCCCTCCGCATCGCGCGAGCTGGGCTTTCCCGTCTGGTCGCGCGGCGCCACGCCTATCACCGGCAAGTGGCGGCTGCGCACCGTTGAAATCAACGGACCGGTGCGCATCGCCGGCATCGGCGTGCAGGCCGGCGACCTGGTCGTCGCCGACGAAGCAGGCGTGGTCTTCGTGCCCTACGCGCACGCCGAGGCGGTGCTTGAAGAGGCCGAGCGCATACACGCCGGCGACACACGGCAAAAGGCCGACATCGCGCGTGGCGTGGACCTCGCCACCCTGGCCGCCACCCGCTACAAGTAGCCTCCCTTTCCTCCCCCCTACCCGAGCCCCCTATGAATCCCGACATCCAATGCGTCGTGCAGAGCGCCGACATCCTGGGCGAAGTGCCGCTATGGTGCGATCGCAGCCGCCGCCTGTGGTGGATAGACGTGCGCCGTCCCGCGTTGCAGTCCTACGACCCCGCCACCGGCCGGCACACGGCGCAGCGCCTGCCCGAAAAACTGCTGGTCGGCTCCATTGCCCTGCGCGAGGCGGGCGGCTTCGTGCTGGCCACGAACGTCGGCATCCATTTCTATGACCCGGCCAGCGGCCAGGCGCCCGAGTTCATCGTCAATCCGGAAGCCGACAAGCCGGAGAACCGCCTGAACGACGGCAAGTGCGACCGCCGCGGCCGCTTCTGGGTGGGCAGCATGCAGGACCAGAAGCGCGAGCCCAAAGGCACCCTGTACCGCCTGGACGCCGACCGGCAGTGCCGCGCCATGCTCGATGGTTTCGTTCTTCCGAACGCGCTGTCCTGGAGCCCCGACGACCGCAGCATGTATTTCGCCGACACGCATAACCAGGTGATCTGGGCATTCGACTTCGACCTGGACGACGGCGCCATCTCGAACCGCCGGGTCTTCAAGGACTGGACCCAACAGCCGGGCCGTCCCGACGGCGCGGCGGTGGACACGGACGGCTGCGTCTGGAACTGCATGGTCGCCACCGGCCAGCTGGTCCGCCTGACGCCGGACGGCCGGGTGGATCGCGTCATCCAGCTGCCCGTCACCAACCCCACCTGCCCCGCCTTCGGCGGCGACGGGCTGGACACGCTGTACATCACCAGCCACTCGCAGCGCCTCGCGCCCGAGCAGCTCGCCGCGGAACCATACGCGGGCGGCCTGTTCGCGCTGGACGTCGGCGCGCAAGGACTGCCCGAACCGCGCTACCGCGGCTGAACCCGGAAAGCCCGGCGGACAATGGCGCGGCACGGACCGCGCGCCCGCCACCCGCCGCAGACGCGGCAGAGGAGACAGACATGCCCAGACTCATCATCGCGGCCGCAATCGCCGCCGCGCTTGCAGCCGGATCCGCCCACGCCGCGGGCGTGCTCAAGATCGTCGTCCCGTTCGCTCCCGGCGGCCCCGTGGACCAGGTCGCGCGGCTGGTAGCGCCCGACCTGGCCGCCGAACTGGGCGAGACCGTGGTCGTGGAGAACCGCGGCGGAGCCGGCGGCACCATCGGCGCCAACTACGTGGCCAAGTCCCGACCCGACGGGCAGACGCTGCTGGTCGCCACGCTCGGCTACGTCATGACCGCCGGCACCACGCCGGGGCTGCCCTACGATCCGCGCAAGGACCTGACGCCCCTCTACCTGTTCGGGCAGGTGCAGAGCCTGCTGGTGGTGCGCAACTCGCTGGGCGCCTCCACCCCGGCGGAACTGGTCGCGCTTGCCAAGTCAGGCAAGCCGCTCAGCTATGCATCCAGCGGCGTGGGCTCGACCATGCATATCGGCGGCGAACTCTTCAACCTGGCGACCGGCGCGCACGCCACGCATGTGCCGTACCGCGGCGCGGCCCCGGCGCTGGTGGACCTCATGGCCGGGCGGGTCGACATGCTCAATGCCGATGTGCCCGTGCTGCAGCCCTACGTGAAGGATGGCCGGGTCAAGGCCGTCGTCATCTACGACACGGAACGCTCGCGCTACCTGCCGGACGTGGAAAGCGCGCGCGAGGCCGGCCTGCCCGAACTGCAGATGAGCAACTGGTATGGAGTCCTGGCGCCTGCGGGCACGCCCGCCGACACCCGCAAGCGGCTGGAGGCCGCGCTGGCCAAGGTGGTCGCCGCGCCGGCCCTGGCGCAACGGCTGGCCGACGCCGGCCTGAGCGGCCCGCTCGGCGCGGCGGCATTCCAGGCCAAGCTCGACGCCGACCTGGACCGCTGGGTGCCGTTCATCCACAAAGCCGGCATCCGCACCGAGTAAGGCAAGGAGAATCCCGCGATGCATCCGCCCGACCGCCCCCGCCGCCTGCTGGCCATCGGCCCGCTGCCCCCGGGCCTGCATGCCAGCCTGCGCGAGCGCCATGAGCTCGTCGCGCTGTGGGAACAGCCCAATCCCGGCGCCTATCTGCGCGATCAGCGCGGCCGCTTCGACGGCGGCGTCACCATGTCGCGCCACGGCTGCGCCGACGCCATGTTCGCCTGCTTCCCCGGCGGCGTGCTTGCCTGCTTCGGCGTCGGCTACGAAAGCGTGGACCTGGACGCCGCCCGCCGCCATCGCGTGCAGGTCAGCACCACGCCCGATGTGCTGAACGATTGCGTGGCGGACCTGGCCTTCGCCCTGGTGTTGGCGGTGGCGCGCCGGATACCCGGGGCCGACCGCCACGTGCAGGCCGGGCGCTGGCCTTCGGCCGCCTACCCCCTGGCCACGCGCGTGAGCGGCAAACGGCTGGGCATCGTGGGCCTGGGCCGCATCGGCCAGGCCATCGCCCGCCGCGCCTCGGGCTTCGACATGGCGCTGCGCTATCACGGCCGCGCGCCCAAGCATGGCTGCGGCCTGGAATTCGAGCCCGACCTGGCCGCGCTGGCGCGATGGGCCGATTTCCTGGTGCTGTCCTGCCCCGGCGGCGCCGCCACCCGGCACCTGGTGTCGGCGGGCGTGCTGGACGCGCTCGGCCCCGACGGCTATCTGGTCAACATCGCGCGCGGCAGCGTCGTGGACGAAGCGGCGCTGGTACAGGCCATCGAGCAAGGCCGCATCGCCGGCGCCGGGCTCGACGTCTACGCAGACGAACCCAACGTGCCCGCCGGCCTGCTCGGACGGGACAACGTCGTGACGCTGCCGCACATCGCCGCGTCCACCCGCGAAACCCGCCATGCCATGGAGCGCCTGGTGCTGGACAACCTGGACGCCTATTTCCAAACCGGCGCCGTGCTGACGCCGCCCGCCTGAGGCCGAACCGATGATCATCGAACACCGCATCTATACGCTGCCGCACGGCGGCATGGACGCCTATCTGGCGCGCTACCGCGAACTCGCGCTGCCGCTGCAGATGAAGCACCTGGGCCGTCTGCAGGGATTCTTCGTCAGCGACATCGGCACCTTGAACCAGGTATTGCACATCTGGGCCTACGACAGCATGGCCGACCGCGAGGCGCGCCGCGCCGCGCTCGAGGCCGACCCCGACTGGCAGGACTTCAAGCGCGGCAACCGCGGCACCTTCGCCGCGCAGCAGGTCTCCATCTGGCGCGCGGCGCCCTTCAGCCCGCAACTCGTCTGAACAACCCTGGAGACCATCCATGCAAACGCCCAGCGCCCGGGAACTGGCCCGCAACCCGCTGCTGCGCCGGCTCGCCGACGGCGGGCTGGCGGCCTCGCTCATCGTGCGCCTGTGCGACGGCCCCGAGATTGGCCGCATCGCGGCCACCGCCGGCTTCGACGCGCTCTACGTCGACCTGGAACATTCGTCCTTGCCCCTGCTCTCCGCCAGCCGCATCTGCAACGCCGCGCGCGATGCCGGCGTCACGCCGCTGGCGCGCGTGCCCGCCATCGACGCCGCGCTGATCGGGCGCGTCCTGGACGGCGGCGCGATGGGCATCATCGCGCCCCAGGTGGAAAGCGCGGAAGACGCGGCGCGCGCCGTGGCCTGCTGCCGCTACCCGCCGCGGGGCCAGCGTTCGGTGGCCGGCGGCCAGCCCGCCCTGCACTACCGCGACTACCCGCAGGGCGAAGCGCAGCAGGCCCTGGACGACGGTGTGCTGGTGGCGGCCATGATGGAAAGCGCCGCCGCCCTGGAAGCGGCCGAGTCGATCGCAGCGGTGGAAGGCCTGGACATGCTGTTCATCGGCGCGCACGACCTGGGCGCCGCCCTGGGCGTGCCCGGCCAATGGGACCACCCCTTGCTGCGCAGCGCCCTGGCGCGCATCCGCCGCGCCTGCCTGGACGCGGGCAAGGCGCTGGGCCTGGGCGGGCTGGCCGGACAGCCCGAGCTGCTGCGCGAACTGGCCGCCGGACCTGGCGGCTGCTTCATATCGATGGGCACGGACCTCTCCTGCCTGCTCGGCGCCGCCACGCAACGCGCCGCGTTCGCGCATGCGTTGAGGCAGGACCAGGCGTCATGCCCGCCCCGCGCCTGACGCATTAACGATGCTAATAGGACCCTCTGTTTATTTAATTGGTCCCGCCCCCTCCCGGACACTACAGTGTCATCGATCCATGGGAGGGACTCGTGTCGCAGCACCAAGCACCTACACGCCGGACGCTGGACATCCTGGCAACCTTGATCGCCTTTCCGACCGTCAGCCGGGATTCCAACCTGGGCCTGATCGAGTGGGTGCGAGACTACCTGCACAGGCGCGGAATCGGCGCCCGCCTCAGCTACGACGCTAGCGGCGCCAAGGCGAATCTGTTCGCGACCATCGGCCCCGGGCGGCCCGGCGGGATCGTGCTGTCCGGCCACACCGACGTCGTGCCCGTGGACGGACAGGACTGGAGCAGCGACCCCTTCACCGCCCGCATCGCGGACGGCCGACTCTACGGCCGCGGCGCCTGCGACATGAAGGGCTTTCTCGCGGCCGTGCTTGCTTCCATCGACGGCCTTGCCGCGGCGGAACCGCGGCAGCCGATCCACCTGGCCTTCACCTACGACGAAGAGGTGGGCTGCAAGGGCGTCAGGACCCTGCTGGCCGACCTGCAGGCCGCAAGCATCTCGCCCGCGGCCTGTATCGTGGGCGAGCCCACCGACATGCAGGTCGTGACCGCGCACAAAGGCAGCCGCAACTACCGCTGCTGCGTCCGCGGCAAGGAGGCGCATGCATCCCGCACCCAGGACGGCGTCAACGCGATCGAGTACGCCGCGCGCCTTATCGGCCATATCCAGGACCTCGCCGACCAGTACGCCGAGGCGCCTCGAAGGAACAGCGCGTTCGATACGCCCTACGACACCCTGCAGACCGCGCTCGTCAACGGCGGGCTGGCGCGCAACATCGTTCCGCGCGACTGCGAATTCATCTTCGGCTACCGCTACCTGCCGGACAGCGACCCAGACCGCATCGTCGGCAGCGTCCAGGACTATGCCCGCGACCACGTCCTGCCGCGCATGCGGCGCCGGTTCGCCGCGGCCGACATCCTGTTCGAAAAGCAATCCGACAACCCTGCCCTGCGCCCTGGGCCCAACGCCGCCATCGCCCGCTTCGTCATGGGGCTGTCCGGCGCGGGCTGCGCCGGCCCCCACGTCAGCTACATGACCGAAGGCGGGCTGTACCAGCAGGCCGGCGTTGCATCCATCATCTGCGGGCCCGGCAGCATCGAGCAGGCCCACCAGCCCGACGAATACGTGGAATTGGGCCAGCTTGCCCGCTGCGAAGCCATGATTGCCGCGCTTGGCGAACACGCCGCCGAATTCCAGACCGATACGGAAACGACAGGAGAAGCCCGATGATCCCTCACGCGACACGCGCCCCGCGCCGCACGACGGCCGCCATGGCCGCCGCGCTGCTGCTCCCCTTGTGCGCGCCGGGCGCGCACGCGGAAGCGCCCACGCCGCTCAACGACTATCCGCGGCAAGCCATTACGCTGGTCTCGCCCTTTCCGCCCGGCGGCGGCAACGACGGCGTCGCGCGGCTGCTGGCCAACGAGCTGGGCCGCATTACCGGCCAGTCCGTGGTGGTCGAGAACCGCTCCGGCGCCGGCGGCAACATGGGCACCGCCGCCGTGGCGCGCGCCAAGCCCGACGGCTATACCCTGGTGCTCTCGCAGAACAGCGTCATGGCGGTGAATCCCGCCATCTACAAGAACACGGGCTTCGACGCGCTTAAGGATTTCGCTCCGGTATCCCAGATCACCTCGGCGCCACTGGCGCTGGTCGTCAGGAAGGAAAGCCCCTACCGCACGCTGGCCGACTACCTGAACGACGCCAAGGCGCGGCCGGGCGCCGTCACCTACGCCACGCCGGGCAACGGCACGCTGTCCCATCTCACGGGCGTGCTGCTTGCGCGGCAAAAGAACCTGTCGCTGGTGCACGTGCCTTACCGCGGCGCCGGCCCCGCGGTCAACGACCTGCTGGGCGGCACGGTGGACATGCTCATCACCTCGCCGCCCTCCGTCGAATCCCTGGTCACCGGCGGCAAGCTGCGCGTGCTGGGCGTCACGCACGAAAGCCGCATCGGCGCATTCGAAACCGCGCCCACCCTGGCCGGGCAAGGCATCGAAGGCGTATCCATCGAAGGCTGGTACGGCGTTTTCGCCCCCGCGGGCACGCCCGTCGAACGCATAGGCTATCTGGCGTCCGCGATCAGCCAGGCGGCCCGCACGCCCGCCGTGCTGGAAAAGATCCGCCAGGACGGCGCCGAAGTCGTGGCCAGCCAGCCCGACGCCTTCTCGCGCAAGCTGCGCGACGAAACGACCTACTGGGCGGGCGTCGTCAAGAGCGCCAAGCTCGCGGTCGACTGACCGCCCCGCGCCTCACTGCCGCAGCTGGGCGTCCTGTTCGATGGTGTCGAGCAGGACGCGCCTGAGCGCGCTGGTCAGGTGGCTGCGCGCCTCGCTTTCGAACAGGCCCACGGCCCGATGCGCCGTCGGATCGTCGAAATAGGTCACGCGCAGGCGCGGGTCGTCCTCCCAGCGGGCGGCCCGCGTGAGCGGCACGATGGTGACGCCGACATCCTGCTGCACCAGCTCCACCATCGTCCGCAACGAATTGATTTCCAGGAACTCGCCGAACCGCAGGCGGTTCCTGCGCACGAAGGCGTCGATCAGCGCGCCCGTATGCGTATTGCGCGAAGGCCGCAGGAACAGGCGGCGTTTCATCAGGCTGCCGATGTCCGCCCTGCCGGCTGATTGGCGGTTCGCGATGAACACGAAAGGCTCGGTATAGAGCGGTGTCCATTGCGTGCCGGCAGGCAGCTTGTGGGCGTTCTTCACCGCCAGCGCGGCGTCCAGCTCGCCCGCGCGGACCCTCACTGACAAGTCGCCGGAGAAGTTGATCGCGGGCTGCACTTTCAGTTTCGGGTGCGCTTCCCGCAGGATCAGCACCGCGCGCGCCAGGAACGCCATGGACGTCGCCACCGCGCCCACGTTGATGGACCCCACCACTTCCTGGTCGCCGTCGGGGCCATCTCGCAGATCGTCGTACAGCGCCAGCAGCTGTTCGGCCCGCGGCAGCAGCCGGTGCCCGCTCTCGCTCAACGACACGATCTTGCCGCTACGGTCGAACAGCGTCAGGCCCAGATCATCTTCCAACGCGCGCATCTGCAGGCTGACCGCGGCCGGCGTCAGCGACACGCGCTCCGACGCCGCGGCGAAAGATCCGCTGCGCGCGACGGCGACGAAGGTGCGGAAGAAACGGATCGAACTCATCGGGCAGTCACCATATTGAAAAGCAAACCTTTATATACCCCAAAGTAATTTTAGTTTTACTTCTTTATGACAGGACGTCAAAGTTACGCCGATCCGCAACCGCGCCGGCGAACGCGGTCCCCGTCAACAGAATCGTCCCCTCCGCGCCGCCGCGGCAGGCGCCTGGACGTGAGCCATGAGCCCCATATGCTTCGCTTCGCACTAACGCGCATAGGAATGGCCATACCCACACTGCTGATCGTGTCGGTCGCCGTTTTCGTGCTTATCCGCCTGATCCCGGGAGACCCGGCCCAGTTGCTGCTGGGCGACCTGGCCGACCCCGCCAGCCTGGAGGACCTGCGCCAGCGCATGGGACTGGACCAGCCCTGGCCCACCCAATTCACGCTCTGGTTCAACAACCTGCTGCATGGCGACCTGGGGAATTCGATCACAACCGGCCAGGCCGTGCTGGCCCTGGTCTGGGACCGCTTCCTCGTCAGCGCCCCCATCGTGCTGGCCGCCGTGGCCGCCGCCACGCTGGTCGCCGTGCCGGCCGGCATCATCGCCGCCTGGCGCCAGAACCGGCCCACCGACATCGCGCTGGTCGGCGTGGCCACGCTGCTCGTGTCCATTCCCACCTTCTGGCTGGGCCTCCTGCTGCTGTTGCTGCTGGGGCTGAAGCTGGAATGGCTGCCGGTCGTCGGCTACGTGTCGGTCTCCGAGGATGCGGTCGCCGGCCTGCTGTACCTGGCCATGCCCATCCTGACGCTATTCCTGCACGAGATCGGCGTGCTCATGCGCATGGCGCGCGCCAGCGCGCTGGAAGTGCTGCGCCTGGACTACGTCACCCATGCCCGCGCCAAGGGCCTGAGCGAAAGCGCCGTGCTGGCCCATCACGTCTTCAAGAATTCCTTCGGCCCCACCTGGACACTCATCGGCCTGGTGCTGGGCAACCTGCTGGGCGGCATCGCCGTGGTCGAGACCGTGTTCACCATCCCCGGCCTGGGCCGGCTGCTGGTCGATTCGATCTTCGCGCGCGATTACCCGGTCATCCAGGGCTGCCTGCTGTTCGTCGCCGTCATCTACGTGCTGGTCAATCTGTTCGTCGACCTGCTCTATCCCGCTTTCGATCCCCGTGTAGGCGCGGAGTAACCCGATATGGAACTGACTGCCATCAAACCCGCGAAAACCCGGCGCCGCCGCCTTCCCGCCAATGCGGCGGTAGGCGGAGCCATCATCGCCATCGTCCTGGCCGCTGCCCTGCTGGGCGCGGTATGGACCCCGCGCGACCCGCTGGGCATCAGCTTCGCCTCGAGGCTCAAGCCACCCAGCGCGCAGTTCTGGCTGGGCACCGACGAGTTCGGCCGCGACGTGCTCAGCCGCCTGATGGTAGGCGCCTCGACCAGCGTTTGGATCAGCCTGCTGACGGTGTCGTTCGCCGTCGTGCTGGGCACGGCGATCGGCGTGCTGACCGGTTTCGTGCGCGGCTGGACCGACCGCATCATCATGGCCTTCAACAACGCCCTGCTGGCCTTTCCCGGCCTGCTGCTGGCGCTGGGGCTGCTTGCCGTGGTCGGGGCCAACAAGTACGGCATCATCCTGGCGCTGGGCCTGGCGTACACCCCGTCCGTGACCCGCATCGTGCGCGGCACGGTGCTGTCCCTGCGCGAGCGCGAATTCATCGAGTCCTCGCGCGTCCTGGGCAATTCCGAGTGGTACACGATGGGCCGCCACGTGCTGCCGAACTGCGTCGCGCCGCTGACCGTGCTTGCAACCTCGATGTTCGGCTGGGTCATCCTGGCGGAAAGCGCCCTGTCCTTCCTGGGCCTGGGCGTGCCGCCGCCCGCGCCGACGTGGGGCAACATGCTGGCCTCTGCCCGCCCGTTCATGGCGCAGGCGACCTATCTCAGCATTTTTCCCGGCATCTGCATTTCACTCACCCTGCTGGGCATCAACCTGCTGGGCGACGCCGTGCGCGACCGCCTCGACCCTCGCATGCGCACGGGTGAATGACATGACGACCAAGAACCAGAACGCCGCCGCAACGCTGGTGGATGTGAACGGCCTGACGCTGACGGTGGGAGCCGGCGGCAGGGAAATCGTCAAGCGGGTCAGCTTCTCCATCAAGCCCGGGGAACTCGTCGGCATCGTCGGCGAATCCGGCAGCGGCAAGACCCAGGCGGCGCGCGCGCTGCTGGGCCTCACGCCCCCGCCGCTGGTGCGTTCGGCCGGCACGATCGCCTTCGAAGGCGTATCGCTGACGGATGCCCGCCCGGCCGCCTTGCGCAAGCTGCGCGGCGCGCGCATCGGCATGGTGTTCCAGGAACCCATGACCTCGCTCAACCCATCCATGAAGATCGGCCGCCAGCTCGATGAAGGATTGGCACTGCACCGCAAGGAACTGCCCCCCGTCCTGCGCAAGCAGATGATCCTGGCCATGCTGGCGCGGGTCGGCCTGCGCGATCCGGCCTCCGCCCTGGAGGCCTGGCCGCACGAGTTTTCCGGCGGCATGCGCCAGCGCATGATGCTGGCCGCCGTGATGCTGCTGGAGCCCGCCCTGCTGGTCGCCGACGAACCCACCACCGCGCTGGATGCCGTGGTCCAGCGCGACGTGCTGGAATTGATGCTCGAACTGACGCGCGACCGGAACACGGCGGTGCTGATGATCAGCCACGACCTGCCGATGGTGGCGCAGTACACGGAGCGCATGATCGTCATGCGCCACGGAGAAATCGTCGAAAGCGGCACCACCCAGCAGATTCTGGACCGCCCGGCGCACCCGTACACCCGCCAGCTGCTGGCGGCCATGCCCCACCGCGAGCCGGCCCGCCCGATCCCGCCGGAAGCGCCCATTGTCGACGTGCGGGGGCTGCTGGTCGACTACGCGGGCCGCCAGCGCCTGTTCGGCCGCACGGCCGCCAAACGCGCGCTGCACGGCATAGACCTGCAGATCCGTCCGCGCGAAGTCGTGGCGGTGGTCGGCGGGTCGGGCTCCGGCAAAACCACGCTGGGCCGCGCCATCGCCGGACTGCTGGCTCCCACGGACGGCGGCATCTACTTCCGGGGCAGGCCCATCGCGCAGGCGGGCGCCGCCTGGAACGACTATCGCCTCAATTGCCAGATGGTGTTCCAGGACCCGTACTCGTCGCTGAACCCGCGCATGACCGTGGGCGAGCTCACCGTCGAGGGGCTGCGCCAGGTGAGCGGCATGTCCGCGGCGCAAAAAATGGCCCGCGTCGACGCCGTGCTGGCCGAGGTGGGACTGGGCCCCGAGTACGCCCGGCGCTATCCCCATGAATTGTCCGGAGGGCAGCGCCAGCGCGTGGCGATCGCCCGCGCCATCGTCCGCCGGCCCGCTTTCGTGATCGCCGACGAGCCTGTCTCGGCGCTCGACGTCACGGTGCGCGCCCAGGTGCTCAAGCTCTTCGCCGAGCTGCAACAGCGCCATGGCTTCTCCTGCCTGTTCATCAGCCACGACCTGGGCGTGGTCGAACAGGTCGCGGACCGCGTGGTCGTGATGCAGGACGGCAAGATCGTCGAGCAGGGCCCGCGCGACCAGATCTTCGACGCCCCCCAACACCCCTACACCCGCAAGCTGCTCTCCGCCATTCCCGCCCTCGAGCCCAACGAGAACGGCGGCGTGCGCCTGAAATGGCGATTCGATCAATGAACCCCGGCGACCCGGGACCATAGGAACAGACATGGAAGCAGAAGCATTCTTCCCACTGGTTGAAGTATCCGGCCCGCCTTATGAGCGGGGATTGCAGCACGGCCGCCTGGTGCCCGCGCGCGTCAAGCGCAGCGCCGACATCTACGCCCGGGCGCTGCAGCAGCTCCAGTTCTCGCCGGCGGATCTGCAACGTCTCATCGCCCGCTTCTCACGCTCCATCGAGGACTTCGAGCCTGCCTACCTGGAAGAGATGCGCGGCATTGCCGCCGGCGCGGGCGTCTCGTTCGAGGACGTGCTGATGATCAACGCGCGCACCGAGATCGTGGCGCAGGCCCGCCGCGCCCGCAAGGCAGGCGGCGCGGAACCCGGGAGCGACGAGTGCACGGGCGCCGCCATCCTCCCGGGCCGCAGCGCCAATGGCAACTTCCTGCAAGGCCAGAACTGGGACAACCGCCAGGATTGCGCCGACACCATCATCATCCTGCGCCTCTTGCGCGAAGATGGCCCGGATGTGCTGACCTTCGTGGAGGCCGGCGGGCTGGCGCGCTACGGCATGAACTCCGCGGGCATCGCTTTGAACGGCAACGGCATGTCTTCCAGCCGCGACTACCAGCAGGACGGCGTGCCGCTGCCGCTGGTGCGCCGCAAGGCGCTGGAGCAGGAGCATTACGCGCTGGCGCTGCAGGCCGTGACCGCCACGCCCAAGGCATGCTCGTGCAATCTCATCCTGGGCACGCAGCTGGGCTTCGCGCTCAGCCTGGAATGCGCGCCGGACGAGACCTTCCTCGTCTACCCCGAAGACGGCCTGCTGGTCCACGCCAACCACTGGGTCAGCCCCGTCGCGCTCGGCAAGCTGAAGGAAACCGGCATCGCCGGTTCGCCCGAGAGCCTTTATCGCGACCAGCGCGTCCGCCGGCACCTGGCCGCCGCCGGCCGCAGCCTCGGCGCGCGGGATCTCAAGGCGGCCTTCGCGGACACGCACGCCACGCCCTTCTCCGTCTGCCGGCCAGGCAGGGTCAGCGCCCAGGGCTACCCCTCCTGCACCACGGCCACCCTGATCATGGAACCCGCCGCCGGCATCCTGGAAGTGGCGCGCATGCCCTGGCGCCACACCGCCTACGCCCGCTATTCGCTGGAGCGGGGCTCCCCGCTTTCCTTCTGAACGTCTCCTGGCAGAAAACCGATCTCATCAAGGACCCACCATGAAACGACCTCTGTATGCGCTTACCGCCCTGGCCACCCTCCTGACGGCCGCGGCGCCATCCCTGGCCGCCACGGTATTGCGCGTTCACCAGGACGCGGACATCCGCAGCAGCGATCCCGGCGTGAACCGCGACGCCAATACCGACACGGTGGTGCTGCATACCGTGGAAGGCCTGGTGGGCTACAACGCGAAAGGCCAGGCCTCGCCGCTGCTCGCCGAGAAGATCGACGTCTCCGAGGACGGCAAGACCTATACCTTCCACCTGCGCCAGGGCGTGACCTTCCATAACGGCGCCCCCTTGACCGCCGATGACGTGGTCTGGAGCTGGAACCGCTACATGAATCCCAAGACCGGCTGGCGCTGCCTCACCGATTTCGACGGCCGCATCGGGCTGAAGGTCGAAAGCGCCACCGCCGCCGATCCGGCCACCGTCGTCTTCAAGCTGAACAAGGCGGCGCCGCTGTTCCTGGATTCGCTGGCCCGCAACGACTGCGGCATGACCGCCATCACGCACCGGGACTCGGTCAAGCCCGACGGCACCTGGGACAAGCCGATCGGCACCGGCCCCTTCCGCTTCGCCGAATGGCGCCGGCGCGAATACATCAGCCTGACGCGCTTCGAGAACTATGCGAACCGGCCCGGCCAGCGCGACGGCTATGTGGGCTCCAAGCGCCCGCTGGTCGACGAAGTGCGCTTCGTCGTCATTTCGGACCCGGCCACGGCCAAGACCGCCCTGGCGAGCGGCGCCATCGACCTGATGTCGAAAGTGCCTTATTCCGAGGTCGCGGAACTGGCCCGGAACCAGGCCATCGGCACGACCGTCGTGCCGCAGCTCGCTCCGTCCACCCTGACGATCCAGACCCGCGACAAGCTGCTCTCCAACCCCTATCTGCGCCAGGCCATCGCCGCGGCGCTGAACTACAAGGAGCTGGTGGCCGGCGTTACCTACGGCCTGGCCGAACCCAACAACTCGCTGGTTCCCGTGGTGTCGCCCTACTACGGCGACGCCGAAAAGCAGGGCTACGCCTACGACCCGGCCAAGGCCAAGGCCCTGCTCGCGAAGGCCGGATACAAAGGCGAGAGGATCGTCATCTCGACCAACAAGCGCAACCTGCCGAACTACGACGCGGCGGTCATCACCCAGGCGATGCTGCAGCAGGCCGGCATCAATGCCGACATCGAAGTGCTGGAATGGGGCGCCCAGCAGGACAAGTGGCAAAAGGGCAACTACCAGATGATGTCCTTCTCGTATTCCAGCCGCATGGATCCCGCCCTCAGCTATGAAGCCGTCACCGGCGACAAGGCGACCCAGCCGCGCAAGCTGTGGGACGATCCCGGCGCCCGCGCGCTGCTTGAAAAGGCGACCAACACCACCGCTCCCGCCGAACGCCAGGCCTTGCTGGACCAGCTGCACCGGCTGATGCTCGAACAGGTCCCCATCATCCCGCTGTTCAACACCCTGAGCACCGGCGCATACCGCAAGAACGTGAAAGGCTTCGAGTCGTCGATTTTCGGCACGCCTCAGCTTTGGGAAGTGTCGAAGAGCGAATAGGAACGCCGCCATGAATCACACGCTTTATCTGCTGGGCGACATCAATCTCAAGGGCGTCGACGACGCCACGGGCCTGTTCGATCAGGTCCGCCAGCCCCTGCTGGCGGCGGACCTGGTCTTCGCCAACCTGGAATGCTGCCTGTACGACCTGCCCGAGCATGCGCAGGAGCGCCGAGGCTTCTATACCTCTCCCCGGCACGCCCAGGCCCTGCGCGACGCGGGCCTCCAGGCGGTGGGCAACGCCAACAATGTCAATATCGGCCACGAAGCCGTGCTGTCGTCGCTGGCCGCCCTCCGGGCCGCGTCCCTGCCCAGCGTCGGCGCCGGCGCGGATTCCACCGCCGCGCGCGCGCCATTTATCGAAGTGCGCGATGGCGTGCGCTACGGCTTTCTGCAGCGCACCGCGGTGTACTGGCCGGACAACCACGAAGCCGGCGCCCACCAGGCCGGCGTCGCCATCATCAAGGCGCACACCGCCTACCGCCCGCGCCTGGAGACGCAGGCGGCGCGCACGCGCCCGGGCGTTCCTCCCGAAGTCCTGACCTGGGCCTGCCCCGAATCGCTGGCGCAGTTCCGCGCCGACGTGGCGGCGCTGCGCGCCCAGGCGGACGTGGTGGTCGCCTCGCTGCACTGGGGCTATCGCCGCGAAGTCCTGCAATACCAGCGCGAATACGCGCACGCGGCCATCGAGGCCGGCGCCGACCTCGTGCTGGGTCACGGCCCCCACATGATCCTGCCCGTCGAACTGCACCAAGGCAGGCCGATTCTCTACGGCAGCGGCAATTTCTCGTTCCAGGTGGCGCACCAGGCCGATGCGCACACCGAATGGACCGGCATGATCGCCCGCGTGGAGGTCCGCGACGCGCGCCCGGCCGCCCTGCAATTCAGTTTCGTCCAGCGCAATCCGGCCAACCAGACCGTGCTCGTGCCCGCATCCGCCGTGGCGCCGGAACGCGATCTCCTCGTCCAGTCCTCCGCCGCGCTGGGCGCAAGGCTGTCCGCCGATGGCGACGGCCTGCGCCTCGAACTCGATGGCCGCGCCCAATCCTGAACTCCGCCTCCTATCGCATCCCCATATGAAATACGCTCCGTTCCCCCTCGTCTCGATCTCCGGCAGCCCCTATGAACGCGGCCTGCAATACGGCAGGGCCGTGCCCGCGCGCATCGCCCACAGCGCCCGCCACTACCGCGGCGAACTCGACAAGCTGGGCATGAGCCCGGCGGCGCAGGCCGCGCTGATCAAGGAATTCGCCGACCAGATCCAGGGATTCGATCCCGGGCACACTGAAGAAATGCGCGGCATCGCGGAAGGCGCCGGGTGCGACTTCGACGACGTCGCCCTGATCAACGCCCGCACGGAAGTCATCGCCAAGGCGCGCCTGCTGGCCAGAATGGGCAATGTGGATCCCGCCGAGGGCGAGTGCACCGCCGCGCTCGTCATGCCCGCGCGCAGCGCGACGGGCCAGCTGATCCATGCCCACAACTGGGACTGGGATCCGGACGCCTGCGACAGCACCATCGTGCTGCGCGTCACGCTGGAAACCGGCCTGGTCTTCCTGACCCTGGTCGAGGCCGGGGGCCTCGCGCGGCACGGCTTCAACTCGGCCGGCATCGGCCTTACCGGCAACTACCTCAGCAGCGACCGCGACTATACGCAGTCGGGCGTGCCTTTGAGCAGTGTGCGGCGCGCGGTGCTCTGCCAGGAGCACGTGGCCATCGCCATGCAGCTGATCGCCGCCACGCCGAAAGCATGTTCCAGCAATATGATCGTCAGCCAGGCCGGCTGGGTGATCGACTTCGAATGCGCGCCGGACGAGAGCTTCACGCTGCTGCCCCAGGACGGCATCCTGACCCACTCCAACCATTTCATGAGCGAAGTGGCATTGGGCAAGCTGCGCGAGGCGGGGCTGAAGAACGCCGTGGACACCTACTACCGGGCCTGGCGCGTGCGCGAACTGCTGGAGGCTTGCGGCCCGCGGATCGCCGTGGCCGACGTGCGGCGCGCCCTCGGCGACGACTGGGCGACCCCCTATTCCGTCTGCCGGCCGCCCCGCGGCACGTTGACCGGCGGCCGCACCGCCACCGTCGCCACCCTGGTGCTGGACACCGCCGGCGGCACCATGGATATCGCCGTCATGCCGTCGTTCGGCCAGTCGTTCACGCGCTACGGCCTGGCGGGCGACGCCCATCCCATCGACTGATCCCCCGTCCACTGGAACCGCTCCCGTGAAAAAGAACCTCATCGCCCTGGCGCTGGCCGCCGCATGCGCCGCCGGACCGGCCGCCGCCTCGGCCCGGCCTCTGACCGTCGTCCTGAACGCCGACATCCGCAGCACCAATCCCGGCGTGAACCGCGACGGCAACACCGATGGCGTCATGCTCAACATCGTGGAAGGCCTGGTCGGCTACGGCGCCGACGGGCTGGTCAAGCCCTTGCTGGCGGAGCGCGTCGCGCTGTCGGACGACGGGCTGACCTACACCTTCACCCTGCGCTCCGGCGTGCATTTCCACAACGGCGCTCCCCTCACCTCCGCCGAAGTGCTGTGGAGCTGGGAGCGCTACATGATGCCCGCCACGGATTGGCGCTGCCGCAGCGAGTTCGACGGGCGCAACGGCTTGAAGGTGACCGACGTCAGCGCGCCCGATCCGCGCACCTTCGTGATGCGCATCAACAAGCCCCAGGCCCTGTTCCTGGACTCGCTGGCGCGCACCGACTGCGCCATGGCCGGCGTCATCCATCCCGATTCGCTGAATCCGGACGGCAGCTGGAAATCCCCCGTCGGCACAGGCCCGTACAAATTGGCCGGCTGGACGCGCGGCCAGCAGATCAGCCTCAGCCGCTACACCGATTACGTCTCGCCGCCCGGCGAGGCCCCCGATGGCGCCACCGGCAAGAAGGAAGCCCTCGTCGACGAAGTGCGGTTCCTGGTCGTTCCCGACGCGTCCACCATCAAGGCAGGCCTGGCCTCGGGCGCGCTGGATATCGCCAAGGTCCAGAACATCGACGTGCCCGAGGTGACCAAGAACGGGCGGCTGGCCATCGCCGAAGACCTGACGGGCGGGCGCAACGCCATCCTGTTCCAGACCCGCGACCCGCTGATGTCCAATCCGAAGTTGCGGCAGGCCCTGGCGGCGGCCATCGACGTCGCGCAGGTCGTCGCCCTGGTCACGGACGGCAAAGGCATACCCAACGGCTCCACGGTGAAGACCGGTTCGTACTACTACAGCGACACGCAGAAAAAGCGCGCGGCCTTCGACCCCGCCCGGGCTCGCGCCCTGCTCAAGGAGGCCGGCTACAAGGGCGAGCGGATCCGCATCACCACCAACAACCGCGAGAACATCCCCAGCCTGAACGTGGCGATCGTGGTGCAGCAGATGCTGCGCGAAGTCGGCGTGGAATCCGACATCGATATCGTCGAATGGGGCACGCACATGGACCGTTTCCTGAAGGGGAACTATCAGGTCATGGTCCATTCGTACTCTTCGCGCATCGATCCCGCCTTGAGCTTCGAGCATTTCACCGGCCCCAAGGCCACGCAGCCGCGCAAGGTCTGGGACAGCCCCAAGGCGCAATCGCTGCTCGAGCAGGCAGCCGTGGTATCCGACAGGCAGGAACGCCAGCGGCTGTTCGACGCGCTGCACCTGCAGATGCTGGACGAGGTGCCTCTCATCATGCTGTTCAACCCGATGGAGCCCTGGGCGGTATCGCGCAAGATCCGGGGTTTCCAGCCCTGGGAAGGCATGCCGCGCCTCTGGGGAGTGTCTTTCGAACCCTAGAATTGTGTCAAAACCTGGCGTGACCGCGCCCCTCGCCCGCGCGCGACACGCCTGGAAACATCCGGACAAGATCCCGCGGAAAGGCGCGCCTACGATGTGGGGCTCGATGCGCGCCGCCGAGGCGCGCCAGGAGTCCGGATGCGCGTACTGCACTCGCTCAAAACCCGTGTCGCGGCCCGCCTCGCCAGCGTAGGCGCCCTGGTCGCCGCCGGCAGCGTGGCGCTCTATGGCGCCTACGGCAAGATCAACCGAGGCCCCGAGACCGTATTCAGCGCCGGCGCCGCCATCCAGACCGGCCAATGGCACGTGGTGCCGCGCCGCGCCTGGGTCTCGGACGCCAGGACCTACGACGTGCCCTTGAAGCCCGGGACCACCGCCCTGGTGCTCGAAGCGGACCTGACCAACCGCACCGCCGAATCCAGCAGCGATTATCTGGGAGTGTTCCGCTGGCGAGCCCCGGCGGGCACGGCCATCGGCAAGCCCATCGTGGTGGGCTTGCGCGATGCGCAGCAGATGCCCTACCTGCAGCCGGGTCTGCCCGAACGCGTCGCCTACATCTGGATGCTTCCGCCCGCCGCCGCGGCGCCTTCGCATGCCGCCTTCGCGGTGGAAAGCCAGACCTACAAGCCCATCGACAATCTCTATGGCGCGCCCGGCTGGTTCAATCCAGCCATCGTGGGGCGGGTCGAGCTGCCGGTGACCCGGGGAAATGAGCCGGAGCCTGCCTCGTGAGCGCGCGGCTGGGCTCCCTGCTGCTGATCCTGGCCGCGGCGTTGGCGCTGTATGCCATGCAACGCAGCACGCCGCGCTACATGGAACTGACGGGCCCCATCGCCGAGCGCGGGGCCATGGGCGAAGCCGTGAACACTCGCCTGTTCGAAGCCACGGTGCAACGCGTGCAGTTCGCGCAACGGCTGGAGTACCGCCGCCTGGGCAAAGTCCAGACCCGCGAAACAGGAGGCGTCTGGGCCATCGTGTGGCTGCGCCTGGCCGCCGCCGGCACGTCGGCCACGGTCGCCGAAGCCGCCTGGCGGGGCCCGGACGGCCTGGCCTACCGCCATACGGATCGCCTCTCGCTCGCGCGCGGCGTGCCGCCCTACTTCCTGGATCCGGGCCTGCCGCGCACCGTGCGGCTGGTGTTCGAGATCCGCTCCGACCAGGCGCGCGGCGCCACCCTGCTGCTTTCCTCGCGCTACGGGCCGCGCCTGGACTCGCAGGCCCGCATCGCGCTGGACGACGTGCCCGTCGATGCCGACGGCCGGCCGCAAGCCGTCGCCCGGTACGACCTGGACGAGGAGAGCGCGCCTTGACCGACGTCTTGCCCGACGAGCGCCGCTGGCGGCGCCGCAGCCTCTGGCTGCTGCCGCCGCTGCTTCTGCTGACCCTGTTCTGGAACGGCCACGAAAACGCGGCTCACTGGCTGGAAGAACGCGAGCTGCGTCCGCGCGACGTGGCCGCCGGCGCGCAGGCTCCGATGGGCGGCGCCCAGTGGCGCCTGCATGAATTCAGCACGCTGGAACCGCCGGCGAACCGGGGTTGGCTGCCCGGCTCGCGTGCCGCCCTGGCCGTCTTCCAGGTCCAGGCAGAATCCCCCGATCTGCCCGCGCGCTGGCGCGGTTGCCGGATCGCCCTGCACGACGCGCGCGGGCGCACGTGGCTGCCCGCCGTCGACCCGGTTCTGCGCATTCCGCCCAAGGCGGCGCGCGGCTGCGTGGCCGCGGCCCATCGCGGCCTTACGCCCGGCTCAAGCATCGACGTCATCGAAGTTTTCATGGTGCCGCGCGACGCGGTTCCGCCCTGGTCGCTGTCCGTCTCCATGGAAAGCGACCGGCCAGATTACCTGCGTTTTTCACCGCAGCCGGCCAACTGAGCGGCCAAGAAACGGTCAGGCCGCCGGCGCGGCCGCGGAACGGCGCGACCGCCAGGGCGCGAACGCGCTTTCCAGCACGGCGGCCAGGAAGCAGATGCGCAAAGGCTCGATCAGCAAGCCGGTGGACGAATCCCGGAACGGGCTGCCGAACAGCAGCGACACCACCTGGCCCAGCAGCTGCCATGAGTACAGGTCATGGGGCCCCATCAGGCGCGCCGTGCCGTACCACAGCCACGCCCCTCCCCAATCGATCAGGCGATAGCCCACGATCAGCGTGACCAGCAGCAGCGTGCCGCTGTGAAAGGCCAGACGCACGCCATTGGCCAGCGGCAGATAGCGCTTGCGATAGCCCGCCACGAAATGCTCGACGAAATCGCGCAGGAAGCGCGGCACCGAACGATAGCGCTCGCCCAGGCGCTGCAGCCGGTCGTAGCGCCGCAGTTCGGCGTCCTCGCGCACGTCGTAGCCATAGACCAGCGCGGCCATTACCAGCCAGATCACGGGCAGCAAGGCATAGAAGAACAAACGCGTCAGCGCGGCGCCCCAGCTCGGCCCCTGCGCCTCCACCGGAACCATGCCGGCCGCCCATGCATCCGAGATGGGCGCCAGCGCATTCAGCAGGGATTGCAGCAGGGCATCCAGCCCGCGCTTGTCGAACAGCCATTGCCAGGCCTGGTCTTTCCAGCGGCTGATCACATACAGACCGATGAGGATCCAATTGGTCTCGCACAGCACCACCAGCCACTGCCAGCCGCCGCGCTGCGTGCGCTCGCGCGCCGCCACCGCCGCCTTGCGGACCAGCCAGGAAATCGCCACCGACACCAGCAGCCAGCGCGAATCCAGCGCATCCAGCACCTGGCCGTGCTCGCCCAGCGGGTCCAGGCCGTAGGCCAGCCGCGAATACTGCCTCACCGTATCGCCCAGGAAACCCCAGGCCGCGTAATAGGCGAAAAACGGCAGCAAGGCCACCGTCAAGGCCTGCCCCAGGCGCCCCTTCCCGCCCTCCGCCGCGCCGCCCGCGCGCGCCGCCTCCTGCGCGCCCCGCAGGGCCGGCAGGCCCGGAAGCAGGACAAGGAACATGGCCACCGTCGTGACCAGCTGCACCAGCGCAACCAGCGTCAGCACCGCCAGCCCGGACAGGTGGTTGGCGAAACCGACGTGCACCGCCACCCACAACAGCACATCATGGGCCAGCGCGCCGCCCGCGACCAAAGCCATCAGTTGCGGCCAGAACCGCAGCCACAGCCTGCCGGTAAGCGCCCACGGCGCGAGAACGGGCTCGAGCATTTCGCCACCCTGTCGTTGCGCGGATTGAAGCGATCGATCTTAATGCCCGCCCCCGGGGCCGGACTGTTACCGCTTGCCACGATTGCGCACAGGGTGTCAGCGGCGCCGATGCACGCCTGCCCCGCGCAGGCGCGCGGCTACAGCATATCGAGCGCCACGTCGATCACATCCAGCAGGCACTGGCGGCGCTGCGGCGCGGGGCTGCCCTTGCCCAGCACCCGCATTCCCTGCATGGTGCCGACGAAGAACCTGGCCAGCGCCCGCGGGCGCTTGCCGGCCGCAACCGCGCCGGATTCCTGCCCTCGCTGGATCAGTTCTTCCAGCGCCTGCTGCAGACTCTGGAAGTTGCGCGCCACCAGCCGGGCGACCGCGTCATCCTGGCCCGCCAGCTCCAGCGTGGCATTCGCCACCAGGCAGCCGCGCCGCTGCGGATCGCCCAGTTCGTCGTCGGCGACGCGCATCAGCAACTGCCGGATCAAGTCCTTCGGAGCCCCGGGGCCGGCCAGCAACCCGACGTTGGCGGCGGTCACCGCCTCATAGCGGCGCAACGCCTGCTGGTAAAGCCCCTGTTTGTTCTCGAAAGTGCCATACAGGCTGCTGCGCGACAGGCCCGTTCCCTCGACCAGGTCCTGGATCGAGGTTCCGGCATAGCCGCGCCGCCAGAAAACCTTCATGGCGGCGTCGGCGATTTCGTCGGGTTCAAACGCTTTGGTGCGCATGGCATTCAGCATTACTGGAATGATCGTTCCGGATACTGTACGATCCGGCTTCTGAAGCGTCAAGAACAGCCGGAGCGTTCATCGTCCGGCCGGGAATGGCGCTGGTGCGCCGAAGCACCCACGCCTCGCGCCGCGAGAAGAAAAAACGCCGCATCGCCAATCCGCGGCTTGCTGGACACTGGGCATCACGATGCTGGACACTCTTCTTTCCGCCGTACCGCTGGAAGCGCTTGCCGTAAGAATGCTCGCCACGGCGTTCGTCGTGATGGCGGTGTCATGGGCCGTGGGCGCCTTCGGCCCCCTCATCGGCGGCGCGCTGGCCGGGCTTCCCATCATCCTGGGGCCCGGGTTTTACTTCCTGGCTGCGCAAGCCCCCGCTGGCTTCGTCGCACAAACCGCCGCCTATGCACTGCTCTCGCTCTGCGCCACGCAATGCTTCCTGCTGTGCTATATCGCCGTGGCGGCAAAAACGCCGCCCTGGCTGTGTCTGGCATGCGCCGTGTCGGCCTGGCTCGCGGCCGCGCTCGTGCTGCGGCTGCTACCCGCGCACCCCGCGACCGGCGCCCTCCTGTTCATTGCGGTCACCGCGATCTGCCTGCGCCTGGGCCGGCGCTTCGTCCTGCCCCGCAGCCCCGCAAAAGGAAAGGCCGGGTTCGGCCTCCTCGCCGTGCGGGGCCTGCTCGCGGGCACGCTGGTAGCAGCCGTCACCACCGCAAGCCAATGGCTCGGCTCCACCGGAGCCGGTTTGCTGTTGGCTTTTCCCATCGGCTACAGCGTCGTGGCCGTAACGATCCACCAGAAGCTCGGCACCGCCAGCCTCATCGCCACCCTCTATTCCGCGCTGCTCGGCACGGCAAGCCTGGCGACCTTCTGCGCGGCGCTGGCGCTCGCGGCGCCGCGCTGGACTGCGGATGCCGCGCTGGCAACCGCGCTCGCGGCCTCCATGGCGCTTACGCTGGGCCTGGTTCTCCGGCGGCGCTACGCGGCCGCGCGCTGACGCAGTGGTCCAGGAACGCCGCGATTTTTTCTTCGACATGGCTATCGACGGTCCTGAGCCGCAGCAGCGGGACGCCGCTGGCCTCCAGGATGCGGTTCTTCAACGCGTCACGCTCGGCCTGCATGGGCGCCGCATGCGACTCGCCGTCCACCTCGATCACCCCCAGGGGCGCCTTGCCGACCTGGAAATACAGCACGAAGTCGCAGCTGGCCTGGTTCGCGATGTATTCCCGCTCGCGCGCCGTCAGCGCCTCGTTCGACGCCGACACCAGTTTGCCGAGCGCGATCTGCATGTGGAACATGATGCCCTGATAGGCGTCCAGCGTCAGGGTCTGGCGCAATATCTGCGCCACGATCTGCTCGGATTTGAATTCCGAATCGGCGGGCCGCAGCCTGGCGTTCAGCCGTTCGAGCGACCGGTCGTATTCCTTGTAGAGCAGGTCGAAGGCTGAGATGACCGGAGCGCGGCTGACCTGCTTTTCATCGGCGTAGTATTCGATGTAGCGCACCAGCGCGGCGACGTGCCCGTTTCTCTGCGCAAAAACCTCGTCGCCGGTCACCAGCGTAAACCTGTTCTTGGCGCGCGATACCGCCACGTTCACCAAATGCGGATCGTCCACGAAATCCAGGCGATCCTGGCTGTATCGGCTTTTGTCCAACACCGTCGAGAACACGATTTCGCTGCATTCCCGCCCCTGGAACTTGTGCACCGTGTCCTTGACGAAGTCCTTGGGCAGGCGCTTGCGCGAAAGCGAGACCTGCGCGTTGTAGGGGGCAATGAATCCCCGGCTTCCGCCGGCGCCATCCGGATCGATCTCTCCGCCTTGCTCCAGCACCGCCAGCAAGGAATCCATCTCTCTCTGGTTCTGGTTGCTTCGAGCATGGTTTCCCTTGGCGGTGACAAGCAGCCTGAGCGCCTGCTCGCCGCGATCCTCCGTCATCGGGATGAGCTGGCCGCCATAGAACTGCTGGTTGCAGAACTGGATGATCCTCGGGTGGCAACGGTAATGCTCCTTCAACAGCGTGGTGGGCAGCGCGCTGCCGAACACGCCGATGCAGGAGTCCAGCATGCTGTACCTGTCGCAGTCGTAGTATTGCGCGGGCGCCGCAAGGCCCAGGTCCGCGGGAATGTGCGGCAGCTGCTTTCTGTCTCCGACGACGATCAGGTTCCGGACGCAGCCCAACGCCAGCACGCCCGGGACGATGTCCTGCTGCGAGGCCTCGTCGATGATGGCGTAGTCCAGGACCGCACCGCGCCTGAGCGAATTGACGATGGAGTGAGTGCTGCTGCTGATGATCGGGTACCGCCTCACGAACGCATCGAATTTCCTGCGGTAGCTATCCGCATCGAATTCTTCTGGCGGCGCAGGACGCTGGCGCAAATGCAGCTTCAGGTGCGCCATCGACGAAGCCGTCAGCTCTTCGAGCAGCGCGCTGAATCGGCCCTGCTCAAGCCTCTCCTGGCACGCCGCCAATTCCGCCGATTTCTCTTGCAGCGCCCTGTCGTAGTAATGCAGCTGCAAGGCATGGATCGCGGACTTGCGCCGTTCCCAGTCCGCGAAGGGCTTGAGACGGAAGATCCGGAAATCCATGAAGAGGCCTATCCTGTCCCTGAGCCGGATGCGATGCTCGGCCAGGTAGGTCAGGTAGGCGATCAGGTCCGCGGTTTTCCGCGCGGAAAGCCGGTATTTCTCCAGCGGGACCGACCCCGGCGCCGCCATGTTCTCGCGCTGCCACTGCAGCAGGCGCTGGCGCTCTATCTCCAGCTCGTCGATTTCCGCGCGCAACGCCGCGGCTGCGTTCTGGTCATGCAGGCGCTGCTTCAACTGCGTCAGCACGGCTTCGATATGCTGCATGTCCGGCGCCGATGCGGGCGCCTCCACGAGCGCCGCGGGCGCAGCGGCAAAAAACGCCTTGCGATTGTCCGCGCTGCCCAGCCTGGCCACCAGATGGCCCAAGCCCGCCCTGTCGAGCTTTTCGCAGACGTTTTCGACCGCCGTATTGTTGTTGGACAGGATGGCGACGGTCTTTCCGCGCAGCAGGATATTGGCGACGATGTTCAATATCGTCTGCGTCTTGCCGGTGCCGGGCGGGCCTTCTACCAAGCTGACTTGCGAGGCGAACGCCTGTTCCACCGCCTGGAGCTGGCTTTCGTTCAGGCCGAAGGGATAGATCAGGCCTTCCGCCGGCTCCCTCGGCTCGTTGCTTGCCGTGCAGTAGGCGTGCAGGGCCGTGCCCGCTTGCGGGACGAGCCCCTCCAGCTGGCGCTGCACATTCTCCGCGATGATCCTGTCGTCGTCCGACCCGGCCTCCCGCACCCGGGCCTTGGCCACCTCCAGCAGGTAAAGGAATACCTCCTGCTCCTTGATCGGCGAGACCTGCGCGAATTCGAGGTCTTCCGCCCTCATGACGTAAGGCGCCGGCCTACCCGGGTAATACACGGCGGCATATTTGCCGCCGTACAGCACGGCCCGATCGATCTCGCTGGCGACGACGCCGCCTTTTTTCCCCAGGAGCTTGCCTTGCACCGTCTCGGTCGGCGCGATTTCGCACTCGTTCAGCGGCGCCGAAAACTGCTTGCCCGAGGGAAAGTAGCAAGTCAGCATCAGCTCGCTGTCCTGAGAGCGGCACCATACTTTCCAGTCGCTGATCTGCCGGGTCTTGTCCTGGCCCTTTACGTGGATGGAAACCATAAGAACTCTTGAATCCGAAATGTAGTCAACGTCGATACCACGCGAAGCCGGTCTCCTCAAGCCCTGGCCTCGACCTCCGCCAGCCGCGCGGGAAGGTCCCGCAACAGCGCGTCCACGGCCGCCCTCACCTTCAACGGAAGGTGTTGCGTATACGGCCACACCGCGTGAATGGCGTAGACCACGCTCTGCTGCCCGGGCAGCACCTCCTTCAATGCGCCGCCCCGCAACCCATCGCGCGCCAGCCAATAGGGCAGCCAGGCCACTCCCAGCCCCGCAATCGCGGCGTCCAGCACCGCCCGGAAATCGTCGGAAACCAGCCGCGCCATAGCCGATGGCAACTCCGTGGTCTTGCCATCGGCCATGACCTGCCACGGAACCACCCGGCCAAAGCGCGCATAGGCCAGGCCCCAATGCCGGGCCAGGTCCTCGGCACGCTTGGGTTTTCCGAAGCGCCTCAGATAAGCGGGCGAGGCGCAAAACGCCATCTTGTGTTCGCCCAGGCGGCGCGCCACCAAACCGCTGCTGTTGGACAACACGCCGACACGCACCGCCAGATCGAACCCTTCTTCCACCAGATCCACCGCCCGGTCGGTGAACGACAGCTCCAGCGTCAGATCGGGATTATCCCTGGCCAGATCCAACAGTATCGGAGCCACGCACAAGTGACCGAACAAGGCGGGCATCGACACCCTCAGGCGCCCCTTCATCTGCCACTTGCCGGTCTCCAGCAGCGTCTCGCCCGCCTGAACCTCCGACACCGCCCGCAGGCAGTATTCGTAGAACAGCGCGCCTTCGTCGGTAAGGCTCTGGCTGCGCGTCGTCCGCTGGAACAACACAACGCCCAGCCTCTCTTCCAGGCGGGCCACGCTCTTGCCCACGGCGGACCGCGTGATGTGGAGCTTGTCGGCTGCTTCGGCGAAGTTCCTGGACTCGGCCGCGGCAACGAAGACATCGATGCCTTTAAGGCTGTTTCGCATAATTGGAGATAAAAACTCTACTCAATGTATAAATACTATCGCTTTTGGAGACAAATTTGGAGCGATAGAATCATTTCATCGACTTGACGCGTAGAGGTTCCAAATGGCCCGCATTCTCGTACTCCAATCCAGCATCAACGGCGACCAGTCGCAGACCAACGCCCTGATCGGCAGCTTCCTGGCCGAACGCCAGGCCAAGGGCCATGACGACGATGTGCGCGTGCGCGACCTCGCCAGCCTGGACCTGCCCGTGCTCGACAACGAGTTGTTCCATGCCCTGCGCGGCGCCCCCTCCCAAAGCGAGCGCGCCCGCAAGGCGGTCGCGTTGTCCGACGAACTGATCGCCGAACTGAAATGCAGCGACCTTCTCCTGATCGGCGCCCCCATGTACAACCTCAACGTGCCGACCCAGCTGAAGAACTGGTTCGACCTGGTGGCCCGGGCGCGCGTGACGTTCCGCTACACCGAAACCTACCCGCTTGGGCTGGTCGAAGGCGTCAGGGCGATCGTGTTCAGCTCCCGGGGCGGCGTGCACGTCGGCCAGGCCACGGACGCGGTCACCCCGTACCTGCAGGCGGTGCTGGGCCTGATGGGCATCACGGACGTGAAGTTCGTCTATGCGGAAGGCCTGGACATCAAGCCGCACGGCGTCGCGGCCGGGCTGGCCAATGCGCATAGGGAAATGGCGGCGCTCCACGCATGAGGCGCGACGCCTGCGCACGGCGGCGACAAGCCTGCCAGGCTGTCCTCGAAACCGGGCTGGCAGCCCCGCCCCGCTACGGAGCCATTTTCTCGAGCGCGCGCGCGGCCTGCTCCACTCCCCCCAGAATCGTGTCGGCGACGCGGGGCGAAAAATCCCCTGGCAGGTCGGCATGAGCCGCCGCGATGGCCGCGGGAGTATGCGCGAGAATCTCCTGGACGAGCGGCTCCGCGCCAGGCGCATAACCGAACTTGCGAGCCGTACTGCTGAAGTGCCGCCGCTGGATACCGTGCATCTCGTAGTGCCTGTTCTTGCCCACCAGGGCCATGGCCAATTTGACCTCATGGGGCGACCACTGGCTTGGACCATCGCCCAGCACGGGATAGGCGGACATCACGTCGTACAAGCGGGTCAGCCGAAAGCGTCCACGAGGCAGCAGCTGGATGCTGAAGTTCTTGGCGTGGCCATCGGGCGCCCGCAGCAGCCAGAACAGGATCTGCGCGGCCATCAACGTCTTCATGTCGGCCTCGGCATTCGCCGACTGCCGTAGCGTAGCGAACAAGGCCTTGAGCCCGGGGCCGCCATCGCTCTCGTACTTGCGCAACGGCGAGCAGCCTTCGACCTGACAGAAATCTTCCTGCGGCAGCCGCAACAGCGACTGCCCGTTCGGCGCGATGCGCCGGTCGAAACGCTCGACCACCAACACGCGCTGACGGCCGAAGGTCTCGATGCGCGCGTCCGCCACGTCCAATCCATAGGCCTTCAACAGCCTGAGGCACAGCCATTCGTTGTCGACCGAGGTACTGAAGTCCGCCCGCCGCCCGCCCACCAGACCCAGCGGGAGCTTGAAGATATGGCTCGTAGGCGTGGCTCCCCGCGGTGCGAGCCATTGGCCGCCCCACCGCAGGAATGCGGTCTTCTCCTGCGCACCGGCCAAGGAAATGCGGAAGTCCGCGTCGGGGTCGCGGCCCGCGCCAAAAGCCTGCGGCGCGACGGTCTCCACCAGGTGCCGCTCGATGTCCTCCTCGGACAGCGGCACTCCCTCGATGCGGTCGATCCCTTCCGGAATCTCGTCCTCTCCAAGGATCTGCACCGCCCCCACGCAATCCCGCCCGATGGCCGTCAGCAGATCGAAGGGATCGGTCGATCCCGTCCGGAAGCGTTCCGCCACCCGCCTGCGTATGGCATCGCTGTCAGGCAATAGATTGTCGAAGTAATTCGCGACCTTCTCACCCTTGACCGGCAGGTTCTGCAAATTGAAGGGCAGCGACAGGGAGAGAGGCCGACCGGCATCCGCGCCCACCCATTCCGCGCTGTATTGCAGTTCCATCTCCCCGCGCGCCGGCACCGTCCACCGCGCCACATGGATTCCGTTGGTCCAGATGGAGAGACTGCGGCTGTGCGACTTGCGGCCCATGTCACCACTCCGGCGGGTTACCGGACGGCAAGTCGTCGCTGCCCCGCGGCGCCAGCGCCAACTCCAGCCCCAGCGCCGCGCACCAGGCCAGCAATTGCTCGACGCTCAGTTCATGGGCGTTCAACTCCAGATGGGACACACGCGACTGGCTGAGGCCGATGCGCTCGGCCAAGGCCGACTGGGTCAGCCCTTTGACCTTGCGAGCAGCCTGCAGCTCGGCCCCGAGCTGGGTGGCGGTAACCAGGACCTGGGAAGGCAGAGGCATGGTGCGATACCTGGAATTCGAATAAAAGTAAGTTAGTTGAAATACAAATATACGTCAAATACCTGTATTTCAGGTAGCTCCGGCCGCACTCAAAACCGCATCCCCCGCCAGCCCGCCTCGCCCGGATGCAAAGCCAGACTGCATTTTCCACGTTCAGGCCTTTCACTAAAACCGCCCGCGCCTCGTCCGCCAGTTCACGGGGAAATTGATCTGGCGCAAACAATGTCCCGCCGGAGACGCCGCCAGACGCGCTACGCTGACAATTCCCCCCGACATGCATTTCAGGAGACCGCCATGCCCGCCATGATGAAAGCCGCTGTCTTTGTCGAGCCCGGCCGCATCGACATCGTCGACAAGCCGATACCGGACGTGGGGCCCAACGATGCCCTGATCCGCATCACCACCACCACGATCTGCGGCACGGACATCCATATTCTCAAGGGCGAGTATCCGGTGGCGCCCGGGCTGACCATCGGCCATGAACCCGTCGGCATCATTGAAAAGCTCGGCAGCGCGGTGACCGGCTACCAGGAAGGGCAGCGCGTCATCGCAGGGGCGATCTGCCCCAACTTCAATTCGTACGCGGCCCAGGACGGCGTCGCGTCGCAAGACGGCAGCTACCTCGCGGCGATGGGGCTTTGCGGCTGCCACGGCTACCAGGCCACCGCCGGCTGGCGGTTCGGCAACAAGATCGACGGCACCCAGGCCGAGTACGTGCTCGTGCCGGACGCGCAGGCCAACCTGGCGCCGGTGCCCGACGGCCTGACGGACGAACAGGTGCTGATGTGCCCGGACATCATGTCCACGGGATTCAAGGGCGCGGAGAACGCCAACATCCGCATCGGCGACGTGGTCGCGGTCTTCGCCCAGGGCCCGATCGGCCTGTGCGCCACGGCCGGCGCCCGGCTCCTGGGAGCCTCCACCATCATCGCCGTCGACGGCAACGCCCACCGGCTGGACGTGGCGCGGGCGCTGGGCGCCGACGTGACGCTGAACTTCCGCGACTGCGATGTCGTGCAAGAGATCCTGCGCCTTACCGGCGGGCGCGGCGTCGATTCGGCCATCGAGGCCCTGGGGCTGCAAAGCACCTTCGAATCGGCCCTGCGCGTGCTCAAGCCCGGCGGCACCCTATCCAGCCTGGGGGTCTATTCCGAAGACCTGAAGATTCCCGTGAGCGCGTTCGCGGCCGGCCTGGGCGACCACAAGATCAACACGGCGCTGTGCCCCGGCGGCAAGGAACGCATGCGCCGCCTGATGAACGTGATCCAGTCCGGCCGCGTGGACCTCGGCGTGATGGTCACCCACCAATACAAGCTCGACGACATCGTCGAGGCCTACGACCTGTTCGCGCACCAGCGCGACAACGTGCTGAAGGTGGCCGTCAAGCCCGCCTGACGCGCCTGCGGCGCATCACGTACTTCTCGATCTCGGCGCCGGCGAACACCAGGAGTCCGGCGCCGAGCACGTCCAGCCACTCACGCCAGCCCAGCGGCACCGAGCCGAATACGGCATGCATGAAGGGCGTGTACGTGTAGGCCAGTTGCAGCGCCACGCAGGCGCCGATGGCGATCCACACGTATCGATTGCCGAACAGGCCTTCGCGGCTGAGCACGGAATCGTAGATATGGCGGCTATTGATCAGGTAGAACATTTCCGCCGCGACCACGGCGTTGACCGCCATGGTCCTGGCGCGGTCCACCGACATGCCGTTGGAAAGCTCCCACAGGAACAGACCCAGCGCGCCTGCCATCATCAATACCGACACCACCAGCACGCGCTGCACGAAGAGCCGCGATAGCAGCGGTTCGCCAGGCGGCCGCGGGCGATGCCGCATGATGCCGGGCTCCGCCGGCTCGAAGGCCAGCGCCAGCCCCAGCGTGCTGGACGTCACCAGGTTGATCCACAACACCTGCGCCGGCGTGAGCGGCAGGGTGATCTGGAACAGGATGGCCGCGATCACCAGCAGGCCTTCGCCGCCATTGGTGGGCAGCATGAACAGCACGAACTTCTTCAGGTTGTCGTACACGGCGCGGCCTTCGCGCACCGCCGCGGCGATCGTCGCGAAGTTATCGTCGGCCAATACCACGTCGGCCGCCTCCTTGGCCGCCTCGGTGCCCTTCAGGCCCATCGCCACGCCGACATCGGCGCGCTTGAGGGCAGGCGCATCGTTCACGCCGTCGCCCGTCATGGAAACCACCTGCCCCTGCGCCTGCATCGCCTGGACCAGGCGCAGCTTGTGCTCGGGGCTGGCGCGCGAGTAGATGTCCACGCCCATCACCATCCGCCGCAGCGCCGCGTCGTCCATCAGCGCCACCTCCGCGCCCGTGACCGCCGGCTTGCCCACGCCGATATCCAGCTGGGCGCCGATCGCGCGCGCGGTCTCGGCGTGGTCGCCGGTGATCATCTTGACCTGGATCCCCGCCTGATGGCATTGGGCCACGGCTGCGATCGCCTCCGCGCGCGGCGGGTCCATCATGCCCACCAGCGCCAGCAGCATGAAGCCGCCCTCCACGTCCTCAAAATCCAGGGCGCCGCCCGCCGGACGGGCGCGCTTGCAGGCCAGCCCCAGCACCCGCAGCCCCTTGGCCGCCGTGTCGGTGGCCATGCGCCGCCAGTAGTCGACGTCCAGCGCCTGAGGCATCCCATCGCGGCCGGCCTGCGCGTCGCACATGTCCAGCACCCGCTCGGGAGCGCCCTTCACGAAAATCCATGGCGCGCCCGGCCCGGCCTCGTGATAGGTCGCCATGAAACGATGCTCGGACTCGAACGGAATCGAATCCCGGCGAGGCCATGCCTGCTGGCCCGCCGACTGCGTCAGGCCCGCCTTGCCTCCCAGGACCAGCAACGCCCCTTCGGTGGGGTCGCCCTCGACGCGCCAGGCGCCGCCCTCTTCCCGCAGCACGGCGTCATTGCACAGCACGCCGGCGCGAATCGCCAGCTCCAGCGAAGAATGGCTGGCCGGATCGACGGGACGGCCATCGATGCTGCACTCGCCCGACGGCTCATACCCCACCCCGCTGACATCCACCGCCGCGCTGGCGCACACCACGCGCTGCACCGTCATCTCGTTGCGGGTGAGCGTGCCCGTCTTGTCGGAGCAGATCACCGTCACCGAGCCCAGGGCCTCCACCGCCGGAAGCCGCCGCACGACCGCCTGGCGCCGAGCCATGCGCTGGACGCCCAGCGCCAGAGTGACGGTCATGATGGCCGGCAGCCCCTCTGGAATCGCCGACGCCGCCAGCGCCACGACCATCATGAACATCTCCGCCGGCGGATGGGCCAGCCACCACGTGCCCACGGCGAACAGCAGCGCCGAAAGCGCCAGGATCGCCACCGCCAGCACGCGGCCAAAGTGATCCACCTGACGCAGCAACGGCGTGGTCATGCTGTCGATGCCCGAGAGCAGCTGATTGATGCGGCCCAGCTCCGTGTCCGCGCCGGTGGCCACCACCACGCCGCGCGCCTGCCCATGCACCACCACGGTGCCCGAATACGCCATGCAATGGCGGTCGCCCAGCGGGGCGTCCCCGGCCACGGGTTCGGCCTGCTTTTCCCCCGGCAGCGATTCCCCGGTAAGCGCGGCTTCCTCGACACGCAATTCCCTGGTCTCGACCAGCCGCAGGTCCGCGGGCACGCGGTCTCCGGACGCCAGCAACACCTGGTCGCCCGGCACCAGCCCGGCCGCGTCGATATCGCTGCGCGCGCCGTCGCGCAGCACCATGGCGTGCGGCGAAAGCATGCCCCGGATCGCGTCCATGGCGCTTTCCGCCTTGCCTTCCTGGATGAAGCCGATAATGGCGTTGACGATCACCGCCGCCAGCAGCACGGCCGTATCGATCCAATGCCCCAGCAGCGCCGTAATGACGGCCGAGCCCATCATCACGTAGAGCAGGATATTGTGGAACTGGCGCAGGAAGCGCATCAACGCGCCCTGGCGCCGCGCCTCTACCAGGCGGTTCGGCCCGTAGCGGGCCAGCCGGCCCCGGGCCTCGTCTTCCGTCAGGCCCGTCGGACGGGCCTGTAATGCTTCCTCCACGGCCGTCGCCGGCCGCGCATGCCAATCTTCTTGTTCTGAGAATGGGCGATCGGAGGAAGTCATCGATGGGATATGCCTTCGTAGCTTGGTGGACACATCGCGACAGGAACGGTCCATTCGAGTCTATCAGCATAAGGGCTCTCAGGCTGTTCCCCGCCTTCCCGCCCGCAGGCGGAATGTCATATGGCGTACACACCTGGCGGCCGCCCCTGCCGTGCGCCGTCTCCAATCAATAGCTATTGGCTATTGAAAATAAGCCACCGCGGTAAAGGCTCCGAGGCGGGGGGCCCGACGCGCCCGATACCGTCAGGAATAGTGATGGACCGTCGTTCCGGGGAAAGTCCATACCGTGCCCGCCTTATGCTCCTTCAGCAACTCTCCATAGCACTCGACATCCTTGAACGTGATATTGCGGCCGTCCAGCTCAAAGTGCACCTCACGCTCCTCCAGCAACATGCGAGTCCGTGAAATGCTGGGCGGATCGTTCATGTAGGCGACAAACGCGTCCACTGTGATTGGGCCGTCCAGGCGCGCATCGTGGACGAAGGTGCGCCGCCGGGACGCCAGAGGCCGCATGGAGAGCTTTTTGCGGGCAAAGAAGGCATAGAACATGTTCTCGTCAATGACGTAAAAGTCCTCGCTTATTCTCACCCGCCCCAGCTTTGCGGACGTCAAGATCACCCTCACCACCCTGGACGGCGCCCATGCCGGCGCAAGCCCAAGCCGGTCCCGGACGTGGGCCAAATTGCTCTCGAAGTAGTCGCACGTCTTCCGATGTTGTTGGGCGGCATCCCGGCCAAGCTCAACCTCCAGTTCCACGTAGCTGCGGAAATCGCTGGTCTGGAACCGGCCCTTGCACTCGCACAGGAACAAGACGTCCTCTTCCAGCACGAAGGCCACATCACAGTCCCGGTTCTTATGCTTGACCTTTCTCGCGACGATGCCTGCATCCGTCAATACCCGGCGAGTCAGTTTCTCGAAGCCCGGCCCGATGAACTGCAGCTCATGGTTTGGCTCGTCCCGCTTGCTTCTTATGCTTTTCAGGAGAGACTCCAGAGAAAAAGCCGGCTCGATCAGCATGGCCGCCGTAGGAACCAGGACCAGTTCACCATTGAAGGGGATCAATGGCGCATCAAGAATGTCCTTCGAAGACGCATTGAAGGTGAAGCGGCACAGAATCTGCTCGGCGGATTTCACCGGGATTCCCGCCGCGACAAACTCGGCCAGGAAAAAATCGGCGTTCTTGTGCAACAGCAACGTCGCCGGCTGCCCAATCAAGGGATGCGATTCAATGTGCTTCTTCGCAATCTCCTTGACTACCGTATAGGCGCGAACCCATTCGCACAACCTGGCTCCACGGACTTCCTCCCGCAGATCTTCCGAGTAGAACTGCTGAGCCGTCATGTATGCGGACTTCACCTCGTCGTTCGACCTGAACCCATCGATAGGTAATTTCCGGGTTGAACCGCTGACCGCCGGATGGGTCATAGGATTAAAAGACTCTCCTTGCCTAACGCCGCGAAGCCGGCTGAGCGACACCCTGAACGCGGACAGCAATTCAGACTTGCTGGCATCGAAGACCACAACGTTCTCATGCCGCGTTCCCTTCGCATGCCCGTGTTCCCAGATTGACCGTCGTTCGTGGAAAATCGCCCATTCGCCACTCAGGGGAAGATGCAGGCATGCCGCGTCGAATTTCGCACTTTCATAGTGCGCGCCCATCTTCTCCCCCGCTTCCAGGAACGACCGCAGCGTGAGAGAGAAGTAAGACATGGCGTAGTCCACCGAGGCGCCGAAGTCCAAGGGGTTCTTGTAATGACCCTCGTCCAGGAACTTCACCTCGATGGCGGTATTGAAATGCTCGTAAGTCGGCAACCCACAGGTGGATCTGAGCTGTTGCTCGTGCGCCAGCATCGTGTGATAGAGCTCATCGGACCGGGAATCGAATCTTGCGCCGATGGCGGCGATACGGTCGGTAAATGAACGATCCAGCGCCACAAGAATATCGGCATCTGCCAGGAGCTCTTGCACGTCCCGAACGCCGCCTTGCTTCCGAAGAAGGTCTGTTATGTCCGGATCGACATAGAGGCGGTGCAGTTTGACCTCCCGCAAGACTGCCGCCAACTCCTCCGCCGGCGCGGATGGCAGTTCCAAGGCCGCCATCACCCTCTTCTTGATCTTCTCCCGCTTCTTTTCCATTTTTCTTTCCCGCCCGCCAGTATTTCAAAGCGCCAGCATCGGCATCTGCCAAATCGAAGCCGTCTCTCAGCCATGGAACGCCGATGCTTGAAGCGCCCCGCCTTCTCCCGCTTACGGCGCCATCACACTTTCCTGCCTGACTGAATTTTCCCCTAAAAGTCCGGATCGGCAGCGGGTCCGTTTGCGCGCGAACAAGCTACCGCCGCAACGACAAGGCGGGCAAGCCGTCCACCGGAAAAAAACCGCAAGCCAGCGTTTCGTCGGTTTCCGGCCGGATCTCGCCGCCCGTCACGATGCAATGGAAGAAGCATTTGCAGGCATTGCCCAGCTTCTCGACCTCGACTTCCTCGAGCCTGCTCGATGAAATTCAAGATATCGGCGGTAACGGAGGCAGACATGGCAATCCCGGATCCAGTGCGGGACGAGCCTCACGCCCGCCCCTTGCGGCGCATGCGGCTGGCGATGGCGGCCGCGATCAATCCGCCGATCACCGTAGCGTGCTCCAGCGCCCAGAACATCGCGAGCTTGGCCTGGGGCTCCGGCATCGCCCAGAAGCGATGCACCACCACGATGGTCAGCAGCAGGAACACCGACAGCGCTCCCGCGCCCAGCCATAGCACGCGATCCAGCAGCAGCAGGACCGAGCCGCCGATCAGCACCAGCGCCGTCGCGATGTTGAACAGCCAGTCCGGCTCCAGCCCGGCGGCGCGCATTTCGGCAAGTCCGCCCTGGAAATCGATCAGCTTCGCCAAGCCCGAGGAAAGAAATACCACCGCCAGCAGGATACGGGCCAGGATCCACAGCCAGCGGCTGTCCAGCGCCTTATTTACGAGGTCTTGCATGGGTCTCCACGATTGAAGAATCGGCCAGCGGCTACGCCACGCGGCCGGCAGGGTTACGGGGAAACAGGCAATCCCGAGGGCTTGCCCGCATCGGCCTGCCGGACTATAAAAGCTCAAGTTAAGTTGAGGTCAAACACATGAATGGGAAGAGACCGATGGATTTCTCGCGCATGCTCACGGTGGGCGAAGTCGCGCACCGGGCCGGCGTGGCGGTTTCCACCATCCATTTCTACGAATCCAGGGGATTGATCGCCAGCACGCGAAATGCGGGCAACCAGCGCCGCTTCCCCTCCGCGGTGCTGCGCTACATCGCCGTCATCAAGGTGGCCCAGCGAACGGGGATTCCGCTGGAGGAAATCAAGGAAACGCTGTGCCGCTACCCGCCCGGCAGCAAGCTCAGCGCCGCGCAATGGCACGAGCTTTCATCGAATTGGCGGAAACGCCTGAACGAGCGCATCACAAAACTCGAACGGCTGCGCGACGAGCTGGACCGCTGCATCGGTTGCGGCTGCCTGTCGCTGGAAGATTGCCCCTTGCGCAACCCGCTGGACGTATTGGGAGAAAGCGGTTCGGGTCCGCGTCTATTGGAGCGGCCGTGAATGCATCATCGCGCGATATCACGGCCGATAAGCCTGCGCTGGCGGCGCGGCTGGCGTGACGCGCCGATCCGCATCACCCCACCGGATTCCGGCGGTCTGAGCGCCGCCAGCGCCCATCGTCAATCCAGCTTGGGATCGGGGAACGGCAGCGAAGCCAGCAACCTGGACACGCCGCAACTCCACTGGCATTGAGGCTGCCGCAACATGAAGGACGCGGCGGCGCTGGTCTGCGATGGAGCCCGCGCGTTGGCGCGGACGTGCCTCTGCTCAACGCTGGGTCACGTACTTGTACTGCGTGAACTCGGCCAGGCCTTCCATCCCTCCTTCCTTGCCCAGGCCGCTCTGCTTCACGCCGCCGAAAGGCGTTTCCGGCAAAGAATGCAGGCAATGATTCACGCATACCGTGCCGCTTTCGATGGCATCCGTCGCATCGGTAATCGTGTCCGCATTGTGCGTGAAAACGTAGGCAGCCAGGCCGAACGGCAAGCGATTCGCCTCGGCGATGGCCTCGTCGAACGTGGAGAAGGCGCCCAGGATGGCCAGCGGCCCGAAAGGCTCGACATTGGCGGCGCGCCAGCTTTCGTCGTAGCTGCGCATGACGGTAGGCTGGAAGAAATAGCCTCTGTCACCGATGCGCTTCCCGCCCGCCAGGACCTCTCCGCCCCGGTCGCAACCATCTTCGACCATGGACTGTATGGCTTCAAGCCGGCGCGCATTGGCCAGCGGCCCCATCTGCACGCCGTCCTCCAGGCCGGGGCCGACGCGCCATTGGCGGGCCTGCTCGGCCATGGTCTTGGCGAATGCCTCGGCGATGGACTCATGGACCAGCATGCGCGTGGGCGACGTGCAGATCTGGCCGGCATTGCGCAGCTTGGCCTGGATCAGCGTTTTTGCGGCCGCGACGGGATCCGCATCCCCGAACACCAGGACCGGCGCATGCCCGCCCAGTTCCAGCACGCTGCGCTTGAGGCCGGCTGCGGCCAGCTGGGCCACCTTCGTGCCGATTACGGTCGAACCGGTGAAGGTCACGGCGCGAATCAACGGTGATTGGATCATCCTGTCCGACACCCGGCCCGGGTCGCCGAACACCATATTGAGCACGCCGGCAGGCAGGCCGCTGTCCTGCAGGACGCGGGCCAGGAACAGCGCCGTGGCGGGGGTTTCCTCCGCGGGCTTGATGACCACCGTGCAGCCTGCCGCCAAGGCGCCGGCAATCTTGCGGGAAGGCGTGATCGCCGGCGCATTCCATCCCGAGAAGGCCGCCACGGGCCCGACGGGCTCTGGAACGACCATCTGGCGGGTGCGTGGCTCGCGGGCGGGAATGATGCGTCCATAGATGCGCCGGCACTCCTCCGCCGACCATTCGAACTGCTCGGCGGCCTTGCTCACCTCGACGCGCGATTCCGCCAAGGGCTTGCCCAATTCCCGCGTGACGATCCAGCTGAGGACATCCGACCGCTCGCGCAGCAGCCGCGCCGCATTGCGCAGAATCTCCGAACGCTCCAGCGGCGAGGTGCGGCGCCAGGCGGGAAAGGCGGCGTGAGCCGCTTGCAGGGCGGCATCGACGTCGGCATCCGTGGCGTGCGGCAGCAGGCCCAGGGGCTGGCCGGTGGCCGGGTCCAGCACCTCGCTCGCTTCGCGTCCCGAACCGTCCAGCCATTGCCCGCCGATATGCAGCGTCAGCCGCGGATATTCCATGGCGTCCATAGACATTCCTTTCATCTCCAATGATGGAGCCCCATCCGTAAAGACGCGGGGCCCCCGTGTGTTATTGCGTGATATTGGCGCGCTTGATCACGTCGGACCACAGCGCAGACTGGCTCTTCATGTAGTTCGCCAGGTCTTCCGGACTGCCGCCCATGGGATACAGGCCCACACCGCGCAGGCTGGCCAGCACATCCTTGTCCTTGAGCGCGTCGTTCATGGCCTTGTTGAGTTTCTCGCGGATATCGGCGGGCACGCCCTTCGGAGTGAGGAAAGCGTTCCAGGGCTCTGCCACGAAACCGGACACGCCCTGGGACATGACGGTGGGCACGCCGGGCAACTCGTCCAGCGGCTTGCTCGTCGCCACGCCCAGCAGGCGCAGGCGCTTGCCCTGCAGCTGAGGCAACGCGCTGACGATGCTGAAGAACGACATATCGACGCGGCCGGCGGTCAGGTCCTGGATCGAGGGCGCATCGCCCCGATAAGGCACGTGGGTGATGTCCACGCCCGTAATCAGCTTGAACCATTCGGTGGCGATGTGGTTCAGCGATCCGATCCCCTGCGAGGCATAGGTCAGCTTGCCCGGATTGGCCTTGGCATAGGCCAGCATATCCGGCACGCTCTTGAACGGGGAATCCGTGGGCACGGCCAGCACGGACGGCAGGTTCACGACCAGGCCGATGGGATCGAGCTGGGTCAAGGGATCGTAGCCCAGGTCCTTGATCAGGTACGGCAGGACCGACATGCTGCCCGAATTGCCCATCAGGATGGTGTAGCCGTCCGGCTCGACGCCGACGACGCCGCGCACCGCGATGGCGCCGCTGGCCCCGGTGCGGTTCTCGACCACGAACGGCTGCCCAAGGTGTTCGCCCATGTACTTGGCCAGTATGCGGGCAGCGACATCGGTGGGGCCGCCCGCGGGAAAGCCGATGACGACCTTGACGGGACGGTTGGGATAATCGGCGGCCTGGGCCGCGCCGGTCAGCCCCAGCGCAATGGCTGCGGCCGCGACGATACGACGAATGAACATTTCTAATGTCTCCGGATTGCTTTGTTATTGGGAAATGGAAACTGCGGGCTGCTAGCGCGTGGCGATCCGATTGATCAGCACCGGGTAGTAGGCCTGGCCGTCGCCGTTGGCGACCGCGCCCTGCAACAGATCGCGCGTGCGCGCCAGGATCGCGGCATCCACGCCGGTGGCATCCGCCAAGGTGGATGCCAGCTGCACGTCCTTCAGCGCATACGCGGCGGAAAAACGGCCTTGCGGGAACTGGCGCGGAGCCAGGGCGCGAATGCCGGCGACGTTCAGCGCCTGGCTCGCTGCGGAGCCGATAGCCAGCACATCCAGCAGCTGCTTGCCGTCCATGCCCGCCCGCTCGCAGATGAGCAGCGCCTCGGACAGGACAGCCACATTCATCATCAGCACCATGTTGTTGGCGATCTTGACGATCTGCCCACAACCCGTGCCGCCGCACAGCACCACGTCGCTGCCCATGCAATCCAACAGCGGCTTGAGCGCGTCAAAATCCTCTTGCCCGCCGCCCACCATGATCAGCAAGGTTCCATCGCGCGCGGCCTCGGGCATGCGGGCCACCGGCGCATCCACGAAACGCACGCCCTGCTCCGCCAGCTTCACGGCCAATGCGCGCGTGCGCGCCACGTCGCTGGTGCCCGTATCCACGATCATCGAAGGCTTGCGGTCCCCGGACAACAGGCCTTCCGCCCCCAGGCAGACGTCCTCCACGTGCTGGATGCTGGGCAGCGACAGGAACACCACGTCGACGTGCGCGGCCACGTCGCGGATGGAATCGCGCGCCAGCGCGCCATCGTCCCGCAGGCGCTGCAAGGCTGCGGGCTGCAGGTCATAGGCATGAACGGGCCGGGAAGATTTTCTGCTTAAGTTGCGGCACATGTGCTCGCCCATTACGCCCAACCCGATGAAGCCAACCTGATTAAACACAACGCTCATACTGTCCGGCCCTTGCGGGCGCTCCCCCTTTCACAGTTTGTTCAATGGACACTTTTTGATTGATTTGTTTGCTGCATGATAGCTACGGGGGAACGATGTAACTAGCAAAACAAGTCCATTATGTGATCTATCATTGTGACGGATCAGATTCATCGAGCGAGCGAATATGCGCGACCAGTCCTCCGACATCAGTCGATTTGTTCATATTCAGGCTACAGCGCTTGATATCGGGCGAATCAGGGCTGGCTCGTCTGCCGGGCAAGCCAGTTCCATCGCGAATCATTAGTCCACGATATGATCTTCTTCACAAGGACGGCATGGCGCTCATCGCCGGCATGGATAAGCCTTTCCCAAGGCTTCCGCCACGATCTTTGCAGCGCTTTCCTCCTGCCTGGCTTGAGGAAGATCGGCCAAGTAATCCATCACCCGCTCCGAGAACCTCTCCATGCGCACATCCTGCCCCGGGCACCACTGTTGCCCCTTCACGCTGTCGGCCGTGCCCAGCACGTAGGCGGTCGCCATGAACGTCGAAAGCGAGGAACGCTGCACTGGATCCTGAATCCAGGTCGCCAACCCGCCCTCCATGAATCCCGCCAGCAGCTCTTTCGCGGTGATGGGCCGGTAGACCTCGGGTTGCTGCGCCTGAGCGGCCATCGCCGAAAGCGCCAGCACAAGTCCGGCCAGATTGCGGTACGGGATGCGGTGTCGAAATCTCATCTATCGGCTTCCTCGATCACGTCGAAACAGACAAGATGGTATCAGTGCGGGATTTCGCCCTTCATAAGCACTCCGGTGCCATGCGCCTTGATCGTGCCGGGATGCAAAAAATAAAAAAGGCGCCGAAGCGCCTTTGTTACTTGCCGCAGGACAAGCGCGGGATCACTCCCACTCAATCGTCGCCGGCGGCTTGCTCGACACGTCGTACACAACCCGGTTGATCCCACGCACCTCATTGATAATGCGCGAAGACACCCGCGCCAGCAGCGGATGCGGCAGCGGCGCCCAGTCGGCGGTCATGAAGTCGAAGGTCTGCACGGCGCGCAGGGCCACGACGTATTCGTAGGTGCGGCCGTCGCCCATCACGCCCACCGACTTCACGGGCAGGAACACGGCGAAGGCTTGCGAGGTCAGCTCGTACCAGGTCAGGCCGCTGGCCTCGTCCTTGGTGTTGCGCAGCTCTTCGATGAAGATCGCGTCGGCACGGCGCAGCAGTTCGGCGTATTCGTGCTTGACCTCGCCCAGGATGCGCACGCCCAGGCCGGGGCCGGGGAACGGGTGGCGGTAGACCATCTGCGGCGGCAGGCCCAGGGCCACGCCGAGTTCCCGGACTTCGTCCTTGAACAGTTCGCGCAGCGGCTCCAGCAGTTGCAGGTTCAGCGTGTCGGGCAGGCCGCCCACGTTGTGGTGCGACTTGATGGAGGTGGCCTTGCCGGTCTTGGCGCCGGCCGATTCGATGACGTCGGGGTAGATGGTGCCCTGGGCCAGCCACTTGGCGCTCTTCTGCTTGCCCGCCTGCTCCTGGAACACTTCGACGAATTCGCGGCCGATGATCTTGCGCTTGGCTTCGGGATCGGCCACGCCGGCGAGCTTGCCCATGAACTGGGCGGTCGCGTCGATGTGGATGATCTTCACGCCCATGTTTTCGGCGAAGGTCTGCATGACCTGCTTGCCTTCGTCCAGGCGCAGCAGGCCGTGGTCGACGAACACGCAGGTGAGCTGGTCGCCGATGGCCTTGTGGATCAGGGCCGCGGCGACGGAGGAGTCCACGCCGCCCGACAGGCCCAGGATGACTTCGTCGTCGCCGACCTGCTCGCGGATGCGGGCGACGGCCTCGGCCACGTAGTCGGGCATGTTCCAGTCGCCTTCGCAGCCGCAGATCTCGTTCACGAAGCGGGCCAGCATGGCCTTGCCCTGGACGGTGTGCGTGACTTCGGGGTGGAACTGCACGGCGTAGAACTTGCGGTCTTCGTCGGCCATGCCGGCGATCGGGCAGGACGGCGTGGACGCCATGAGCTTGAAACCCGGGGGCAGCTCGGTGACCTTGTCGCCGTGGCTCATCCAGACCTTGAGCATGCCGTGGCCTTCATCCGTGGTGAAGTCGGTCAGGCCGTCGAGCAGCTTGGTGTGGCCGTGCGCGCGGACTTCGGCGTAGCCGAATTCGCGGTGGTCGGAAAAGCTGACCACGCCGCCCAGCTGCTGCGCCATGGACTGCATGCCATAGCAGATGCCCAGCACGGGCACGCCCAGCTCGAACACGGCGTGCGGGACGCGCATGGAGCCTTCTTCGTAGGCCGAGGCGTGGCTGCCCGACAGGATGATGCCCTTCAGGCCTTGCGCCATCTGTTCGCGCACGAAGGCGTCGTCGACGTCGCCCGGATGCACTTCGGAATACACGCCGGCTTCGCGGACGCGGCGGGCGATCAGTTGGGTGACTTGCGAACCGTAGTCGAGAATGAGGATGCGCTGGTGCATGGAGACTCTACCGGTAATGAATGAAACCGCAGTAAATAAAACCGCACCGGCAGAACCGCTGGTTCATTTGCGGTTCTGCCGGTGCGTGATGCATGACATTGTAGTTGACTGTACGGATCAGTCGGCGCGGTAGTTGGGCGCTTCCTTGGTGATCTGTACGTCGTGCACGTGAGACTCGCGAACGCCCGCGGAGGTGATCTCCACGAATTCGGCCTTGGTGCGCATGTCGTCGATGGTGGCGGCGCCGCAGTAGCCCATGGAGGCGCGGATGCCGCCGACCAGTTGGTAAATGATGGCCAGCACGCTGCCCTTGTAGGGAACGCGGCCTTCGATGCCTTCCGGCACCAGCTTGTCGGCGTTGTTGGAGGGATCCTGGAAGTAGCGGTCGGCCGAGCCGTCCGTCATGGCGCCCAGGCTGCCCATGCCGCGGTACGACTTGTAAGAACGGCCCTGGAACAGCACCACTTCGCCCGGCGCTTCTTCCGTGCCGGCGAACATGCCGCCCATCATGCAGGCGAACGCGCCGGCGGCCAGGGCCTTGGCGATATCGCCCGAGTAGCGGATGCCGCCGTCGGCGATCAGCGGCACGCCCGTGCCTTCCAGCGCCTTGGCGACTTCGGAGATCGCGTGGATCTGCGGCACGCCCACGCCCGCCACGATACGCGTCGTGCAGATGGAGCCGGGGCCGATGCCGACCTTGACGCCGTCGGCGCCGTGCTCGACCAGCGCGCGCGCGGCGGCGGCGGTGGCGATGTTGCCGCCGATGACTTCAACCTTGGGGTAGTTCTGCTTGACCCAGCGCACGCCTTCCAGCACGCCCTTGGAGTGGCCGTGCGCGGTGTCGACGATCAGCACGTCGACGCCGGCGGCAACCAGCTTTTCCACGCGTTCTTCGGTGCCGGCGCCCACGCCCACCGCCGCGCCCACGCGCAGCTGGCCTTGGGCGTCCTTGCTGGCCATCGGGTGCTCGGTGTTCTTGACGATGTCCTTGACCGTGGCCAGGCCGCGCAGCTCGAAGCCATCGTTCACGATCAGCACGCGCTCCAGGCGGTGCTTGTGCATCAGGGCCTGGGCTTCTTCCAGCGTGGCGCCTTCCTTCATCGTGACCAGGCGTTCCTGCGGGGTCATGATGTTGCGCAGGGGCTGATCCAGGCTTTCCTCGAAACGCAGGTCGCGGTTGGTGACGATGCCGACCAGCTTGCGCCCTTCCACCACCGGCAGGCCCGAGATGCCATGCTGGCGCTGCAACGCAATGGCGTCGCGCACTTTCATCTGGGGGGTGACGGTGACCGGATCGATCACGATGCCGAATTCGTGGCGCTTGACGCGGGCCACTTCACGGGCCTGGGCTTCAGCGGACAGATTCTTGTGGATGATCCCGATGCCGCCCTCTTGCGCCATGGCGATGGCCAGGCGCGACTCGGTGACGGTGTCCATGGCGGCGGACACGAGCGGGATATTCAGGCTGATATTGCGAGTGAGGCGCGTGGCCAGGGAAGTGTCGCGAGGCAGGACCTCGGAATACGCAGGCACCAGCAACACATCGTCGAAGGTGAGCGCTTTTTGTACGAGACGCATGGGTAACTCCGGGCGCAAAGCAAGATTATACGCCGCCTGTGTGTTTTGCCTAGGTGTTGACCCTAGGTGCACAGGGATATTTCTGCGTTCCCCGGGGGCCGGCGGCCCCGTTTGGATATTTTTACCCGGGTGCATTGACTTATATTTTTACCCGGATCATAATTCGCCGAATAATTTTACCCGGACTAAATCATGCATCAGCCCACTTCTCCCGCCGATCCGCACACCGCGTTTGCCGGCCATCGCATTCTGGCCGCCGGCTCCCTCGCCGAGGTGGCGCTGGCCGTCAAGCAAGCCCTGCCTGCCGGCGGCGACGCCCCTATCCTGGTATTCGACGACCTGTCCGGCAAACAGGTGGACCTGGACCTGAGCGGCGACGATGCCGCCGTCGCCGAACGCCACCGTCCTCTTGCCGCGCCGGCCGCTCCGCAACCCGATACATCCGCAGACGAGGCGCAGCCGCGCGGCCGCGGCCGGCCCAAGCTGGGCGTGGTGGCGCGCGAAGTAACCTTGCTGCCCCGCCATTGGGATTGGCTAGGCGCGCAGCCGGGCGGCGCATCCGTGGCGCTGCGCAAGCTGGTGGAGCAGGCCCGCCGCGACAATGAGGCGCGGGACCATCTGCGCCAGCGCCAGGAAGCTGCGTACCGCTTCATGTCCGGCATGGCGGGCAACCTGCCCGGCTTCGAAGAGGCGACGCGGGCGCTCTATGCGGACGACCCAGAGCGCTTTGCCCGCCAGATCGCGGACTGGCCGCGGGACGTGCGCGGCTACGCCATGGGCCTGGCGTGGCCGTCTCCCGGCGAGGCGGCAGCGGGCTGACGCCGCCGCCAAGTCCGGCTCAGCGCAACATGGGCCACAGCGTGGCCGCCAGCAGCGCGCCCATGCCGATATTGAAGCCCTTCAGGCGCCCCGGCCGCGCCAGGAACCCGCGCAGCGCCACGCCGCAGCCCGCCCACACGGAAACGGCGGGCAGGTTGACCAGCGCGAACACGGCGCACATGCGGCCCAGCGAAGCCCATGGCGCCGCCGCATCCATATACACCGCCACGGCAGCAAGCGCCACGATCCACGCCTTGGGGTTGACCCATTGGAACAGGGCAGATTCCACGAAGCTGAGCGGGCGCGCCGACGCCGCCTGGTCCGGCGCCATCGAGCGCGACAGCGCGATGCGCCATGCCAGATACAGCAGATAGCCCGCGCCCATGATCTTCAGCGCCAACGACAAGGCCGGCCAGGCCTCGAACACCGCGCCCAGCCCCAGCCCTACTCCCAGCAGCAGCGAAGTGAAGCCGGCCGTGATGCCCAGCACCTGGGGCAGCGTCCGGGCGAAGCCGAAGTTGGCGCCAGACGTCATCAGCATGACGTTGCTGGGCCCCGGCGAGATGGATGTCACCAGGGCGAACGTGGCCAGGGCAAGCAGGTTTTCGGTGGACAAGGCATGGCTCCCGATACGCGCCGCGCAGTGCCTGCCGCGGCTGGAAAGACAGCGGCATTGTGAGCCTGGTCGGGCCTGATTAATATTGGCGCTATTGACATCTTTGATAGCGTTCTTGCCATGCAATTGCAGATCCTCGCCCTGGATGGCGTGTTCGACACGGGCCTGTCGGCGATCCTGGACGTGTTTGCGACGGCCAACGAACTGGCGCCCATGCTGCCCACGCGCATCCCTCCCTTCGATACCCGCATCGTGGGCATGCGCCGCAAGGTGCGCACATCGCAAGGATTCAGCGTGCCGGTGGCGGGCAATCCGGATCCGGCCGCGCAGGACTGGATCGTGATTCCCGCCATCGGCTACAAGATGCCCGGCACGCTGCTGCCGGCCCTGGAACGGCCGGACGTGCGCGACAGCGGCCGGATGCTGCGCGAACGCGGGCCTGGCGGCAGCACCGCCGCTGCCTGCATCGGCACCTTCGTGCTGGCGGAGTCGGGCCTGCTGGACGGCCACAAGGCCACCACCACCTGGTGGCTGGCGCCGCTCTTTCGCCAACGCTATCCGCAGGTCGAACTGGAAGACAGCCGCATGCTGGTCCGCTCTTCCTCCCTGCTGACGGCGGGCGCCGCGTTGGGACACATGGACATGGCGCTATGGCTGGTGCGCCAGGCCAGCCCTGAACTGGCGGCGCTGGTGGCGCGCTATCTGATCGTGGACCAGCGGCCCGCGCAATCCGCCTACGCGCTCACCGATCACCTGGCGCACGCCGATCCGCTGGTCCAGGCCTTCGAGCGCTGGGCGCGCGAGCATCTTGCGCAAGGGTTCTCGCTGGACGCCGCCGCGCAGCAACTGGGCGCCAGCAAGCGCACCCTGGCGCGGCGCACACAGCAGGTGCTGGGCAAAAGCCCGTTGTCGTTCTTCCAGGACTTGCGGGTAGAACGCGCGGCCCACCTGCTGAAGACCAGCAGCCTGTCGCTGGAGCGGATCGCGGCGCAGGTGGGCTACGCGGACGGCGTCACCCTGCGGAACCTGCTGCGGCGGCGCCTGGGCCAGGGGGTGCGCGAACTGCGCTGATATGCGCTTTAATCAGGGCTGGCGGGCGCGCTTTTCGCGGCCGCGCATTCCATACGGTGCATCATGGCCATTGCGAAGAACTTCCTGCTCTACGACGGAGACTGCCCCTTCTGCGCTAACTATGTGCGGATGCTGCAACTGCAAAAGGCCGTGGGCCCGGTCGAGCTGCTGAACATGCGCGACCATCCCGACCTGGCGGTGGCCTACAAGGCGCAGGGATACGACCTGAACCAGGGCATGCTGCTGCACCTGGACGGCAAGGATTATTTCGGCGCAGACTGCATCAACCGGCTGGCGCTCATCAGCACCGGCAACGATCTGTTCAACAGCTTCAACGCCGCCATATTCCGCAACCCTTGCCTGTCGACCGCCCTGTACCCGTTCATGCGCACGGGCAGGAGCCTGGCGCTGACCCTGCTGGGCAAGAAGAAGATGCAGGTATAGGGCGCGCGGCCCGCCGGATGCCGCTAGGCGGCGTTCGCGGCGCGTTCCGCGGCTTGGGGAGCGGCGTCGCAGCGGCTCCAGCCGGAAGATGGATCGCGCTTGTCGTGCCGGTAGTCCCATTCCGCGCCGCACTGCGCGCAGGTGAACGCTTCCCGCGTCACGCCGCGCCTGCCCTCCTCCAAAGAACGCACGTCGCCCAGGCTGATCAGGTGCTCATGCCCGGGCGCGTCGCGCTGGTTCGGAACGATGGCTTCGCATTTTTCGCAGGTCTCCATGGCCCATCCCCTTTTTCTATGCTTTAAGGGGATCGTACGAAAGCGCAACCCGCGAAAGTTCAGCAATTCTCACCGCAGTGCGGCTAGATTCCGTAACGTCTTGGAAAAATATCGAACTGCAATAAGTCCCCGAAAGTCGGACCATCTTGCGCTGGGCTCCGGATTACGCCCAAAGTATGAGTACTGGCCCCCGATACATCGCCCCGAACGTTGAACAACAGAGGATGCTTATCGTGATTTCGATCAGAAAGACGGCCGCCGCCTGTGCGCTTGGCGCCTGCATGACCCTCGCCGCCATCGGGCAGGCCGCCTTTGCGCAGGCCGACGCCCCCGCCCCCCTGGCGACCGGCATGGTCGACTCCGGCACGGCCGAGGGCCAGGTGATCGAAGCGGTGCGCAATGGCGACATCCTTTCCATCAAGATGCGGTTCAAGCCCATCGTTTCCGGCAAGAGCGAGATGGTCTATTCGGCGGTCACGCAGAACGACTACGAGAACAGCTTCTACGTCGTCGCGGGCAATAAGAAGTACCTGCTGCTGAAAGACAGCAACGACAAGCCGCTGACCAATCCCAAGCTGCTGATCCGGACCTCGAAAGACTCCCCCATCGCCGGAACCTGGCACGGGAAGTTCCCGGCGCCGCCCAAAGAGATCACCGAAGTCTCGCTAACGATCCCGGGAGTCGAGACCCTGGACGCCATCAAGATCACCGACCGCTAGCCATGGCCGGCCATCCGGGCGCGTCGACTCTGCTGGCCGCGGCGCTGCTGGCCGCCGCCGGCGGCTCTTTTGCGCAAGAGCCTCCCTATAAGGCCGAGATCCTCGATCTGAAGGCCACGATCCTGGACCTGAAGGGCTTTCCTTCCGACACCGGCGCAGGCGTGTCCGACCTGACTGCTCGGGTGGACGGGCTGGCGGCCCGGCACGAAGGGCTGTCGGTGCGGCAGGACAAGAATGCCGTGACGGTATCGATGCTGGGCGACGTGCTGTTCGACTTCGACAAGGCCGCAATCCGGCCCGCCGCCGAGCCCACGCTGCAGGACATCGCCAGCCTGATCAAGTCGGGCTCCGGCGGCAAGGTCGTCATCGAAGGGCACACCGATTCCAAGGGATCGGCGTCCTACAACAAGGATCTGTCGCTGCGTCGCGCCAAGGCGGTGGCGCAGTGGCTGGCAAGCCATGGCGTGGACCCGTCGCGGCTGAGCACCAAGGGACTGGGCGATACCCAGCCGGTCCAGCCCAATAAGCTTGCCAACGGCGCGGACAATCCGGAGGGCCGAGCCCAGAACCGGCGCGTGGAATTCGTGCTGCCCAAGAAGCAGTAGCGAGGCGTCAGCGGGCCGCCGCCGGCTCGTCCGCAGCATGCAGGGCGACGTCCATATCGATCAGCACCGGCGCGTCGCGCGGCAGTTCCCGCACGCCGATGACCGAGCGCGGATGCCGCCCCTTTGCGCCGAACAGCTCGGACAGCAGTTCCGATCCGGTGTCCGCAATGGCGGAAAGCCGGGCGCTCTTGCGCTCGCCCACCTGGAAGTAATAATTGACCCGCAGTATCTGGGCCACGGCGTCCAGGCCGCCCTGCGCGCTGTGCGCCACCCACGACAAGGCGTGCAGCACGCACAGGCGCACGGCCTCGCGCGCCTGCTCCTCAGACACTTGTTCTCCGACCGCGCCCTGAATGAGCAGGCGGTCGGGCGCCACCTTGGGGATCTGGCCGGCCACATGCACCGTGTTGCCATGCCGCAGCGCCGGCAAGTAGGCATAGTGCGTCGGCGTGGGCGCCGGCAGCGCCAGCCCCAGCGCCTTCAATCGCGATTCCGTTTCGCCCATTTCCGCCGTCCTTCTAGAGCTTGCCGGGCAGGAAATTGACTTGCTTGGCCAGCGTGGCCCAGCGCTTGCTCTCGCCCGCGACGAAGCTGGCGAAGGCTTCCGCCGAACCGCCTTTGGTGCTTACCCCCTGCTCTTTCAGCCGCGTGGCGACTTCGGGCGATTGCAGCGCCTTGTTGAATTCCTCGTTCAACTTCCTGATGATGGGCGCGGGCGTGCCGGCAGGCGCCACGATGCCCTGCCAGGAAGTGATGTCCAGATCGGCCAGGCCCACCTCCTTGTAGCTCGGGATGTCGGGCGCGGAGTCGATGCGGGTGGGAGAAGTCACCGCCAGGGCGCGCAGCTTTCCTGCCTGCACGTGCGGCAGCAGCGTGATCACGGGGTCCAGGATCAGGCTGATGTGGCCGCCCAGCAGGTCATTGATGGCGGGCGCGCTGCCCTTGTACGGGATGTGCGCCATACGGATGCCGGCCCGCTGCTTGAAGAGCTCGCCCGCCAGGAAGGTGGAGCTGGAGGCCGAGCCGAAGGTCAGCGCGTCGGGTTTTTCATGGGCATAGGCGATGAACTCCTTCATCGTCTTGGCCGGCACGGAGTGGCTGGTCGCGATGATGTAGGGCTGGTCGGCCAGCAGGATCACGGGCGCGAAATCACGCGCGGCGGAATATGGCAGGCTGGCGTACTGCAGTTCATTGATCGACATGATCGGCAGGTTCGCCAGCAGCAGGGTATAGCCGTCCGCGGGCGCCCGGGCCACGTATTCGGCGCCGATAATGCCGCTGGCGCCGGGCTTGTTGACCACCAATACGGGCTGCTTGATGTCCTGGCCGAGCTTTTGCGCCACCGTGCGCACGACCAGGTCCGCCACGCCTCCCGGCGGGAACGGCACGACGATCTGGATGTTCTTGTTCGGGAATTCCTGCGCACAGGCTTGCCCATTCCACAGGGCGCCCAAGGCCAGGGCGGCGGATGCGAAAAGGCGGACGGCTTTCTTCATGTTCATGCTCCGGGGTTGCGGCCCAAGGGAAATTACGATTCGCTCGGCGCGGCGGCCGGGCCGAAACTCTGGTCGAAAAAGCGCATCCAGTTCTCGCCCATTAGCAACGCCACCTCGCGCGGCGAGAACCCCGTGGCGCGCAGCCCTTCCTCGATGTTGGCGAAGTCGCGGCTGTCCTGGAACCAGCCGGGCTGGGGCGGAAACCCCGGCTGCGCCGCGGATCCCTCGCCGTAATCGACGCCCTTGGTGTAGCGGCCCGTGCGCATCCACTGGACGACGGAATCCGGCTGATCCTGGCACAGGTCCGACCCCAGGCCCAGGTGCTCGACTCCGATCAGATCGGCCGTGCGGGCCACCATGGCGCAGAAGTCGTCCAGGGTGCAGGCCGACTTGCCCTTCAGATGGTGGGGATAGAGCGAAAAACCGAACATGCCGCCCGCGGACGCCAGCGCCTTCATCACCGTGTCCGATTTATTGCGCAGCGCCGCGGCCCACGAATGCGGATTGGCGTGGCTGATGGTGATGGGCCGCTCGGACAGATCGATGGCTTCGAGCGTGGAGCGTTCGCCTGAATGGCTCATGTCGATCACCAGCCCGACCCGGTTCATCTCCTTGATCACTTCCCGCCCCATGCGGGTGATGCCGCTGTCCACGGATTCGTAGCAGCCCGAAGCCAGCAGGGACTGGTTGTTGTAGCTCAGCTGCATGAAGCGCACGCCCAGGGTGTGAACCACTTCTACCAGGCCGATGTCGTCCTCGATGGGCGAAGGATTCTGCAGGCCGAAGATGATGGCCGTGCGCCCCGTTTCTTGCGCGCGCCTGACGTCGTCGCCGCTGCGAGCCTGCACGATCAATTCCGGATAGCGCTCGAACCAGGTGTTCCAGCGCTCAATATTCAGGATGGTCTCGCGCAGGTTCTCGTGATAGGCGATGGTGACGTGGACCGCGTCCACGCCTCCTTCGCGCAATTGCCGGAATATCTTTTCGGACCAGTTGCTGTACTGCAGGCCATCTACGCGTAAGGCGGTTGCGCTCATTGCTGCTTCCTTGAATGGGATGAGCGGTACTGTAGATATCCAGCCAAATTTCAGTCAAACTAAAATTATTTTCATCCATTCAATAATTTCTTAATCGTGAAGCTAGAGCACTTGCGCATGTTCCTGGCCGTGGTCGATGCGGGCGAGCTGGCCCAGGCGGGCGACCGCGTCGGCCGCACGCCGGCGGCGCTTTCCATGACCTTGAAACAGCTGGAATCCGAGCTGGGCGGGCCGCTGTTCGAGGGCGAACGCAAGATCCGGCTGTCTCCCTTGGGCATTTATGTACGCGCGCACGCGCAACGGGCCATCGCCGAATACGACTCGGCCGTGGCCCACATGCTGCGCTACGCCAGCGGCGCCCTGGGCACGGCCAAGGTGGCAGCCGTGCCGTCCGCGGCCACGCGGCTGCTGCCGCGGGTCATCGGCCAGATGCGCCGGCAATATCCCCGGGTGCGGGTGGATCTGCGCGATATCGATTCCGCCGCCGTGGGCAGCGCGGTGGCCAGCGGCGCGGTGGATTTCGGCGTCGCCACCCTGCCCGAGCCCCTGCCGGGGATTCTGGCCGAGCCGCTGTTCGCGGACCGCTTCGTGCTCGTGTGCCCTGCCCGCCACAGCCTGACGATGTTGGGCCGCGACGTGCGCTGGAGCGACATCGACGCCGCCGAGTTCATCGCCAATGGCCTGTGCGCGCGTTTCAATGTGCCGGAGGTGGCCGCGCTGGTCGAAGGTTCGCTGCTGACGGTGCGCAACACCACCTCTTTGCTCACTTTCGTCGAACAGGGCTTTGGCGTCACCATCCTGCCCGCGCTGGCGGTTCCCGCGGCCGACGGCCTGGCCATCTTGCCCCTGGCGGACCAGAGCGCCGCCCGCAGCCTGGAACTGCTGACCCGGCGGGGCGAAACCCTCAGCCCTGCTTCGCAGGCATTGCTGGGCCTGACCCGGACCGCAGCCGCGGAACTGGCGCTGGCCTGGTCCTGACTACCTGGACGACGTCTACCACGAACTCTCGCGGCCGGGCGAACGGATTTCGCGCCTCGGCTAGACCGCCTGCGCACCGCTTGCCCGCAACGTTTGCCACCCGGTCCGCCGCGGTGCTACCGTGCCGGTGGCTTATCGGGGATGAAACGGTCGATGGGAATCTTCAAGGGTATGCGGCGCTCGCTGGCCGCCTTCGGGATCGTGGCGGTGCTGGGCGTGCTCAGCATGGGAGCGCTGGGCGCGGCCCTTTACTATGCGGGGTATCCCCTGCTGATGCCGCTGTATGGCAAGCTGGACGACTGGCACGGCGACTGGGTGTGGCCGGCCACCATGGCGGCGGGTTCGGCGTGGTCACTGAGTTTCCTGGCTGCCGGCGCGCTGAATCTGCGGCTGGAACGTTCCCAGCTCAGTTCCGCGGCGCGTCGTGCCGTCTACGCAGCCACACTATGGATAGGCGCGGTGGCCGCCTGGATCGTGGTCGGCGCCTTCCAACCCGCCTGAGGCCCGCGCGGGCCTATTCTTCCTCGCCGTAGCCGAAAGGCCAGCGGCGCTTGTTCGGCTCGGGCGCGGGTGTCTTGCTGTGCATGGCGGTCTCCTGGATATCGATGACCGAATGCTACAGCCATCCCCGGAATCGAACTGCAAAGGTTCGCAAAGTTTGCGACCGCCATCCCAAAGCAGCTCCATCCATGTTTCTAACACAAGCAAGCCCCGCTCCGCATCGGGGCTAGAACGCATGCGATTTCACGATGTGGCCCAGTAGGATGGGAACCGGGCGCTGCATGAGGGGAGAACGTCATGCCAGGTTCCAACTGGATATGTGGCACCAAGCCACCGCATCGTCAGGGCTTCTTCGAAACCGAATTCAACACGGGGGAAACCGAAGTCACGATGTACTCCGTACTGGGCTGGATGCCGCCGGCGCATCGGGGATACGTCGTCAGATGGCGCCCGCTGGAGCCGGCCGTGGAGCAGGCGGAGATCGAGCGCTATCTGTATTACCGCCGGGAAGGCAGCCGCGGCCATTCCTGAGCCGCGGCCCGCCGATAGCCGGCCGCGATCAGAACTTATAGGTCGCCGTCAGCATGGCCACCCGGCCGTCGCCGTACTCGATGGCGGACGAACGCGATTCGCTGCCCAGCACCTGGCGCACGCGCTCGACGTAGGCCTTGTCGCCCAGGTTGTCCACGTTGAGCTGCAGCCTGAAATGCTTGTCCAGGTCGTAGGACACCATGGCGCTGTGCACCAGGTAGCTGGCCAGTTCCCCGTCCCCCTGCCCCGTGACGTTGCGGGTGCCCATGAAGCGCGCGCCATAGCCCAGCGTCCATGAATCGTCGGGCTTGTAGGTGGTCCACAAGTTGAAGGAAGAACGGGGCGTGTTGCCCAGCCGTTGCCCTTCGCGTTCGGGATACGCCGAAGAACTGAGTGTCTTGGCCTGGGTGTAGGTGTAGTTGGCGAAGACGTTCCATTGCGAGGTGATGGAGCCCGCCGCGCCCAGCTCCAGCCCCCGCGAGCGCTGCCGTCCGACCAGGGCCTGGGTGCCGTCGGCCATGCGTTCGCGCACGTTGGTTTTTTCGATCTGGAACAGGGCCGCCGTCAGCCCCAGCTTGCCGCCCAGCACGTCCCACTTGGTGCCGAGTTCGATCGCGCGGTTCTTTTCGGGGTCGAGGTCGCTCGTGGCGGCGGTGAAGCCCGAGCCCGTGGTGACGAGGCTTTCGGCCGACGGGTTGAACGAGGTGCCGTAGGACACATAAAGGCGGCCGTTGTCGGCGGGCTTGAAAACAATGCCGGCGCGGCTGCTGAGCTTGCGGTCGGTGCCCGAGACGCTGGTGACCTGGCCCGTGGGCGTGGTGCTGCGCAGCGCGGCGTCGATCCAGTCGTAGCGCAGGCCCAGGCTGAGATCCCACTGGCGGGCCAGCGCGATGGTGTCCATGAGGTACAGCGCCTTGACCTCCAGGCTGGTCTTGTTGCGGCCCGAATATGCTTTGGCGGTGGGTCCTGACCAGTATCCCGGGGGATTGGAAAGCCGATAGCCCTCGGCGGGGAAATGGCGCCCGATGTTGTACGAATAGGTGTCGCGTTCGTAGGTTTCGCGCGAGAACTCGAAACCGCTGACCATGGTGTGGCCCAGGCCGAAGGTGTCGAACGCGGTACTGAGCGTGGTCTGGTTGGCCCACATGTCCGTGAGCGAATCGCGGCCATAGGCCTGTGGCCCTGCGGGCCGGTAACGGCCTGGCGCCAGGCCCAGCGTACTGGCGTGCGAGGCGGAAATGACCGTGTCGCGGCTGACGCGGGAATAGCGGCTCAGGTTCTGCAGCTTGGCCTTGTCGTTGAATGTGTGCACCACCTTGGCCGTGACCGCGTCGGAGTCGATTTTCTCGCGGTCGAGGTTGCGCCAGCCGAAGTAGGCATGCTGGGACACGCCGTCCAGCCTGGCGCCCTGCAAGGCCGGCAGGCCGTAGTCGGGCAGGTTGTGGTCGCGCTGATGGATGTAGCTGAGGGTAAGGCGGGTGGGCCCGGTCAGGCCCAGCGCAAGCGACGGCGCCACGCCCCAGCGATGCCGGTAGATTTCGTCGCGGCCGGCCACGTCGCTGCGGTGGCCCATCAGGTTGAAACGGAAGGCCGCGAAACCGCCGGAGCCGGGAAGTTCATGGTTGGCGTCCAGCGTGGCGCGGCGGTAGCGGTCCGTTCCCAGGCCGGCGGACATTTCGGTGAAGCTGCCCTCGCGGGCTTCCTTGCTGACCATGTTGACCGAGCCGCCGGTGGTGCCGGCGCCGCCGTACACGGAGTTGGGGCCCTTGATGACCTCGACCGATTCCAGGTTGAACATGTCGGTGCGGCTGGTCTGGGCGCTGTCGCGCAGGCCGTCGACCTGCATATTGGTAGTGGCGGCAAAGCCGCGGATGTTGAACATGTCGCCGGAGCCGCCGCCGCCCTCGCCGGCATTGAAGGTAATGCCCGACACATTGGACAGCACCTGCCGCAGGCTTTGCGCGTTCTGTTCCTGGATGATCTCGCGCGGCACGACGGTGATGGTCTGGGGCACGTCGAGCAGGGGCACGGGATACTTTGCCGAACTGGACTGGTTGGCCTTGTACCCGTCCACCGGCGAGGCCGAGACGGTGACGGGATCCAGGACGTGATGCACGGAGGATGCGCCGTTGCCGGCATGGGCCGGAGCGGCCAGCGTGGCCGCCGCCATGGCGGAGAAGAAGGTTGCGCTGGGAGCGAGGGTGTTGGAAAGGAGAGGCTTGCACGCCATCGGGGGGCTCCAATTAAATGCGAATGATTCGCACTTAATTTTCACCAAGGCCGGCCGGGCCCAGCCCAAGAAAATTCTCAATCTGCCGGCCCGCCGCTCTCCCCGCGCATAAGCCCTTGAAATAACTGACGGTTATGAAATTCCCTAAGGAAAACCCCATTAGGGAATTTGCTTATGCTCTTTAATTATTTGCAAAGCGCATACTTGGCGGGCAAGAATTCGTCCTTGGCATAAATCAATTCAGATGGAACTTCGTCAACTCGAGGCCTTCGCGGCCGTCATGTCCACGGGCAGCGTTACTGCCGCCGGCCGGCTGCTGGGGCGCTCGCAACCAGCGATCAGCCGATTGCTGCAGGAACTGGAGGCCGAGATCGGCTATCCGCTGTTCGCCCGCAGCGGTCCGCGAGTAACGCCCACCGAGCAAGGCTTCCTGCTGTATGACGACGTCGAACGCGCGCTGACCAGCCTGCAGCAGATCCGCGGCAGGGCCGAGGAGATCGCCCGCGGCCAGGCCCAGCCCCTGCTGATGGCGGCCACCTCCGCCCTGGCGGCCGGCCTGGTGCCGGACGCGCTCAAGCGCATCGAATCCCGCGTAGGCGCCGCCCGCATCCAGCTGCGCAGTGCCTCGCCTGAACGCGTGGTGCATGCCGTGCTGTCGGGCGCCGCGCAACTGGGCGCGACCAGCTTGCCGCTGGAGCACCGCGGCCTGACGGTGCACTGGATCGGGCAAGCCCCCTGCGTAGCCGCGCTGCCGGAAAACGACCCGCTGGCGCAGCAAGCCGCCGTGCCGGTAGCGGCTCTGGCCGGGCGCCGCCTGATCACCATGGCGAACCCTTACCGGCTGCGCCGCCGCCTGGACGCCGCGCTGGCGCAGAACGCCCAGGCGCTGGGCACCATGGAAACCAATTCGTCCGTCAACGCCCTGGCCGCCGTGCGCGCCGGGCTGGGCGTGTCGGTGCTGGAACCGATCACCGCCTACGGCGCCCCCATGCCGGGCGTGGCGATCCGCCCCATCGACCTGGACATCCCCTTTTTCTTCGGGGTCATCACCCCGCAGTCGCAAACGCTGACGCCGGCCTGCCAGGCCATGGCGGATGCGCTGGCGCAAGCCGCGGCGGACCTGCTGCCCGGCTTCGTGCTGCACGACGCCTGCGAGCATTCGGCGCTATTGCAGTCGATCTACGGTGACGACGCCCCTCTTACGGAATCCCCTGCTATATGAATCAGCCTGTAGCCACCCCGCCGCAAGGTCTCGCAGCGCTGGAAGCGCGCCTGCGGCAAGACCTGTCGTGGCTAGATATTCCCGCCAAGAACTGGGTTACGCCCCGGTATGTCGACGGCCGGCAGGTGCTGGACGTGGCCATCGTCGGCGGCGGCATGGCGGGCCTGGCGGCGGCGGCGTCGCTGACGCACCTGGGCGTCAATGCGCCCATATTCGATCAGGCGCCCGAAGGCTATGAAGGCCCCTGGGCCACCACGGCCCGCATGGAAACGCTGCGTTCGCCCAAGCAATTGACGGGCCCTGCGCTGGGCCTGCCCGCGCTGACTTTCCGCGCCTGGTTCGAGGCCCAGTTCGGCTCCGAAGCCTGGGAAGCCCTGGACAAGATCCCGCGCCTGCAATGGATGGACTACCTGCGCTGGTACCGCCGCGCGCTGAACCTGGACGTGCGGAACGAGCACCGCATCCGCGCCGTGCTGCCGCGCGCCGACAAGCTGGTCCAGCTCGATATCGAATCCCCCGCCGGGCGCAGCACGGTGCTGGCGCGCCGCGTGGTGCTGGCGACCGGGCGCGACGGCCTGGGCGGCGCCTATGTGCCCGATTTCGCGAAGAAGCTGCCGCGCAGCCGTTGGGCGCACTCGTCCGACGTCATGGACTACAACACGCTCGCGGGCAAGCGCGTGGGCGTGGTGGGCGCAGGCGCCTCCGCGATGGACAGCGCGGCCACCGCGCTGGAAGCGGGCGCCGCCAGCGTGGACCTGCTGATCCGCCGCAGCGACATTCCTCGCGTCAACAAGGGCAAGGGCGCGGGCAACCCCGGCCTGACCCACGGCCACCTGACGCTGCCCGACGAATGGAAGTGGAAGATCCGCCACTACATCAACGCCGCCCAGGTGCCGCCGCCGCGCGGCAGCACGCTGCGCGTGTCGCGCCACCCCAATGCCCGCTTCAACCTGGGCTGCGGCGTGCAGGACCTGGCCCTGGTGGACGACGAGATCCGCGTCACCACGCCCAAGGGCGTGTTCGCGCTGGACTTCCTGATCTTCTCCACGGGTTTCCGCATCGACTGGACCGCGCGTCCGGAATTCGCCGCGCTGGCGCCGCACGTGCGCGCCTGGGGCGACCGCTACGTGCCGCCGGCCGGCGAGGAAGACCAGGAACTGCATGACTCGCCCGACCTGGGCGCCGTCTTCGAATTGCAGGAAAAAACGCCAGGCGCCTGTCCCGGCCTGGACCGGGTGCATTGCTTCTCGTACCCCGCCGCGTTGACGCAGGGCACGATCTCGGGCGACATCCCGGCCATCAGCGAGGGCGCCAAGCGCCTGGCGCAAGGCATCGCCGGCCTGTTCTACCGCGAGGACGTGGAGACGCACTACGCCAACATGGAAGCCTTCTCCGAGCCCGAGGTGTACGGCGACGAGTGGGTCCCGGCCCCGGCGCCCGCCTCCGCCCCGCAATCGGAGACCGCGCAATGACCGGCTGGTTGCTGCGCCGCATCGCGCAAGCCGCAGTGGTGGTCTTCCTGATGACGCTGATCGTCTTCGTGGGCCTGCACGCCATCGGCAACCCCGTGGACATCCTGATCGGCCAGGACGTGGACCAGGTGGACCGCGCCCGCATCATCGCCGAACTGGGCCTGGACAAGCCGCTGTGGGAACAGTACCTGGCGTTCCTGAACGGCGCCCTGCACGGCAATCTGGGCAACAGCTTCGTCTACAACATCCCGGCCGTGGAACTGGTGATCCAGCGCCTGCCGGCCACCTTCGAGCTGGCCATCGCCGCCATGATGCTGGCCGTGGTCGTGGGCCTGCCGCTGGGCCTGTACGCGGGCCTGTATCCGGATGGCAGGTTCTCCAAGATGATCATGGCGGGCAGCATCGTGGGCTTTTCGCTGCCGACGTTCTGGATCGCCCTGATGCTGATCATGACCTTCAGCGTATCGCTGGGCTGGCTGCCGGCCAGCGGCCGCGGCGAGACGGTGGAGTTCCTGGGCTTCCAGTGGTCGTGGCTGACGGCCGACGGCTGGCGCCACCTGATCCTGCCGGCGTTCAACCTGTCGCTCTTCAAGATTTCCCTGGTCATCCGCCTGACGCGCGCCGGCGTGCGCGACGTGCTGCCGCAGGACTTCGTGAAGTTCGCGCGCGCCAAGGGCCTGTCGCCGATGCGCGTGGTCTGCGTGCACGTGCTGCGCAACACCATGATCCCGCTGGTGACGGTGCTGGGCCTGGAGCTGGGCTCCACCATCGCCTTCGCCGTGGTCACCGAGAGCATCTTCGCCTGGCCCGGCGCCGGCAAGCTGATCCTGGACAGCCTGAACGCGCTGGACCGCCCCGTGATCGTGGCCTACCTGATCGTGGTGGTCTTCCTGTTCGTGACGCTGAACCTGATCGTGGACATTCTTTATAAAGTGCTGGACCCGCGGGTGCGGCTGGAGGCCTCGGCATGAGCGCCCTTTCTACTCCTACCCCCACTCCCGCACTGCGCCGCGAATCGCCCTGGCGCCGCAACCTGGCCGAATTCCTTTCGTCCAAGACGGCGGTGCTGGGCCTGGCCGTATCCGTGCTGCTGATCCTGGCCGCCGCGCTGGCGCCCTGGATCGCGCCGCAGAATCCGTACGACCTGCTGCAGATCGACGTGCTGGACGCGCGCCTGCCGCCCGGCGCCATGAACGGCCTGGAGACCTTCCATTACTGGCTGGGCACCGACGGCCAGGGCCGCGACCTGCTCTCGGGCATTCTGTACGGCCTGCGCATCAGCCTGGTCGTGGGCGTGGGCTCGGCCCTCATCGCGGGCGTCGTCGGCACGCTGCTGGGCCTGCTCGCCGCCTACGCCGGCGGCAAGGTCGACGCGCTGATCATGCGCCTGGTGGACCTGATCCTGTCGTTCCCGTCCATCCTCGTCGCCATGATGATCCTGGCCTACCTGGGCAAGGGCGTGGGCAACGTGGTGCTGACCCTGGTGATCCTGGAATGGGCCTACTACGCCCGCACCGCGCGCGGCCAGGCCCTGGTGGAGCGCCGCCGCGAATACGTCGAGGCCGCCCGCTGCCTGGACATCCCCAACTGGCGGATCATGCTGAAGCACATCCTGCCCAACTGCCTGCCGCCGCTCATCGTCATCGGCACGCTGCAGATCGCGCGCGCCATCACGCTGGAAGCCACGCTGAGCTTCCTGGGCCTGGGCGTGCCCGTGACCGAACCGTCGCTGGGGCTGCTGATCTCCAACGGCTTCCAGACCATGCTGTCCGGCGAATATTGGATCAGCTTCTATCCCGGCATCGCGCTTCTGGTCACCATCGTGGCGATCAACCTGGTGGGCGACCGCCTGCGCGACGTATTGAACCCGAGGACCCACAAATGAGCGCCGACCGCCATACTGCCGGCGCGCCGACGCTGGAGGTGCGCAACCTGCGCACCCACTTCCATACCCGCGCAGGCGTGCTGCCTGCCGTGGACGACGTTTCCTTCACGCTGGAACGCGGCAAGATCCTGGGCCTGGTCGGCGAGTCCGGCTCGGGCAAGTCCGTCACGGGCTTCTCCATCATGGGGCTGGTCGACGCGCCGGGCCGCATCGTCGGCGGCGAAGTGCTGTTCCAGGGCCGCGACCTGACCAAGCTCGCGCCGCGCGAACTGCGCAAGCTGCAGGGCAACCGCATCGCCATGATCTTCCAGGATCCGATGATGACGCTGAACCCCGTGCTGCGGGTCGACGCGCAAATGATCGAGACCGTGCGCGCCCACAGCAAGATGAGCGCGGCGCAAGCCCGCGCCTTGTCGCGCGACACCCTGGGCATGATGGGCATCCCCAGCCCCGAGGAACGGCTGCTGGCCTACCCGCACCAGCTGTCCGGCGGCATGCGCCAGCGCGTGGCCATCGCGATTGCGATGCTGCACCGGCCCGACCTGATCATCGCCGACGAACCCACCACCGCGCTGGACGTCACCATCCAGGCGCAGATCCTATCCGAAGTGCAGAAGCTCGCGCAGCAGCACGGCACCAGCCTGATCTGGATCACCCACGACCTGTCGGTGGTGGCCGGGCTGGCCGACGACGTGGCCGTCATGTATGCCGGCCGCATCGTCGAGCACGGCACGGTCGACGACGTGCTGGACCGCCCGCAGCATCCCTATACCGTGGGCCTGATCGACAGCCTGCCCAGCAACAACCGGCGCGGCCAGCGCCTGCGCCAGATTCCCGGCATGACGCCCAACCTGCTCAACCTGCCCGCGGGCTGTGCCTTCGCGGCGCGCTGCTCGCGCGCCACCGCCGCCTGCGGCCAGCAACCCGCCATTACCGACGCCCTGCCCGGACATCGCGTGCGCTGCTTCCATCCCACCATCCAGGCCAGCGAGGTGATGGCATGACGACGCCCGCCTCCGCCCCCGTGCCGCTCATCGACCTGAGCGGCGTCAGCAAGCGTTTCGGCGAGCGCCCCGTCGGCCCGGCCGGCCGCGCCATGCAGCGCCTGGGCCTGTCCAAGCCGCCCGCCATCACCCGCGCCGTCGACAACGTGGACCTGGTGGTCCGGCCCGGCGAAGTGGTCGGCCTGGTCGGCGAATCCGGCTGCGGCAAGTCCACGCTGGGCCGCATCGCCGCAGGCCTCTTGACGCCCTCCGGCGGCGAGATCCGCATCAACGGCGTGCGCCCGGCCGACATGAACTCGGCCCAGGCCCATGCCGCGCGCCTGCAAGTGCAGATGATTTTCCAGGACCCCTACGCCAGCCTCAATCCGCGTTTGCGCGTGGACGAGATCGTGGGCGAAGCGGCCCGCATCCATGGGCTGGTCGGCAACGGCGACTTCGACGACTACGTCAGCGCCCAGATGGAACGCGCCGGCCTGGACCCGGCGCTGCGCCAGCGCTATCCCCACCAGTTCAGCGGCGGCCAGCGCCAGCGCATTGGCATTGCCCGCGCGCTGGCCGTGCAGCCGTCCATGCTGGTTTGCGACGAAGCCGTGGCCGCGCTGGACGTGTCCATCCAGGCGCAGATCCTGAACCTTTTCATGGACCTGCGCGAAGACCTGGGGCTGACCTACCTGTTCATCAGCCATGACCTGGGCGTGGTCGAGCACCTGTCCGACCGCGTCGTGATCATGTACCTGGGCCGCGTCGTGGAAACGGCCACGGTGGAAGAAGTGTTCCGCCGCCCCAACCACCCGTACACGCAGGCCCTGCTGGCCGAGATCCCCAGCCTGAAATCGCGCCACAAGACCTTTACCGCGATCAAGGGCGAGATCCCCAGCCCGCTGAACCCGCCCGGCGGCTGCCATTTCCATCCGCGATGTCCGCATGCGATGCCGCGCTGCAAGACCGAGGTTCCCACGCTGAAGGGAATCGCCATCAACCATCTGAGCGCCTGTCACCTGAACGACATGGCCTGAACACGCCGGCCGCGGCGCCATGCGCCGCGGCCTCCGGGATCAACCTCTAGTTCTCCCCTTTACCAAGGACCCCGAACATGAAACGCCTGATTCTCACCACCCTGACCGCCGCCATCCTCGGCGCCTCGGCCGCGGCCGTGGCCGACGACCTGTCCATCGGCTTCGCCGATCCGCTGTCGTCCCTGGACCCGCAGCTGAACAACCACGCCGGTGACCGCTCGGTGGCCCTGCACTTCTGGGACCTGCTGATCGAGAACAAGTGGAACAAGCTGCAGCCGGGCCTGGCCGTGAGCTGGAAGCCGCTGGACGACAAGACCTGGGAATTCAAGCTGCGCGAAGGCGTCAAGTGGCAGGACGGCACGCCCTTCACCGCCGACGACCTGATCTATTCCTACACCCGCGCGCGCGCCGTGCCGGGCAGCGTGGCCACCTATGCCGGTTACCTGCGCACCATCGACACGATGAGCGCCAAGGACCCGCTGACCCTCATCGTCAAGACCAAGGCCCCCAACCCCGACCTGCCGCTGAACCTGGCCTCGGTGCACGTGGTCAGCAAGCACGTCGGCGAAAAATCCACCACCGAAGACTACAACTCGGGCAAGGCCATGGTCGGCACCGGCCCCTACAAATTCGTGTCCTACACCCCGGGCGACCGCGTCATCATGGAACGCAACGACGCCTACTGGGGCGACAAGCAGATCTGGGACAAGGTCAACTACCGCTACATCAACAACGCCGCCGCCCGCACCGCCGCGCTGCTGGCCGGCGACGTGGACGTGATCGATAAGGTGTCGGTGTCCGACCTGGCCAAGCTGCAGAAGGCGTCCAATATCTCGGTCTATCCGTACGACGGCCTGCGCGTCATGCTGCTGCAGCCCAGCTTCAACCCCGCGCCCAACCAGTACATCACCGACAACAACGGCAAGCCGCTGGACAAGAACCCGCTCCTGGACGTGCGCGTGCGCCAGGCGCTGAACCTGGCCATCAACCGCAAGGCCATCGCCGACCGCATCCTGCAAGGCGCCGCCACCGAAGCCAACCAGTGGATGCCCAAGGGCACCTTCGGCTACAACCCCGAGGTCAAGGACATCCCCAACGACGCCGCCCAGGCCAAGAAGCTGCTGGCCGAAGCCGGCTTCCCCGACGGCTTCAAGCTGACCATGCACGTGCCCAACGACCGCTACCCGCAGGGCCCGGAAACCGCCCAGGCCGTGGCGCAGTTCTGGACCCGCATCGGCGTGAAGACCCAGGTGGAAGTGGTGCCGTGGGCCGTGTACTCGGGCCGCGCCAACAAAAACGAATTCGCGGTCAGCATGCTCGCCTGGGGCAACGGCACCGGCGAAGGCAGCTACGCGCTGGTCAACATCCTGGCCACGGCCGACGCCAAGAAGGGCCTGGGCGCCTCGAACTGGGGCCGCTACAGCAACCCCAAGGTCGACGCCGCGCTGGAGCAATCCACCTCGGAATTCGACGTGGCCAAGCGTGAAGCCATCCTGCGCGACTCCGTCAAGATCGTGTCGGACGACGTGGGCATCATCCCGCTCTTCCACTACAAGAACATCTGGGCCACCAAGAAGGGCCTGAAGGTCACCCCCATGACCAGCGACCGCACGGCCGCCATGATGGTGACCAAGGACTCCGGCAAAGACGCGGGCAAATAAGCCATGGCCCTTACTCTTTCCATCACCCCCGCGGACGCGCTGATCGACGTGCCGCGCCACATCCGGGTCGATCACGCCCAGCCCGGCCAGACGGTGGAGATCACCGCCCTGACCCGCCGCAAGGGCGTGCTCTGGCAAAGCCAGGCCGCCTTCGTGGCGGATGCGCACGGCACCGTCGACCTGAGCCGGGACGCCCCCGCGTCCGGCGACTACGCCGGCGTCGCCCCCATGGGCCTGGTCTGGTCGCAGTGTCCCGTGGACTCGCCCAGCCGCGAGCAATTCAACCAGCCGGTGACCGAGGCCCTGGTCACCGACGTGGTGGCGCGCGCCGGCGGCGCCCAGGCCCAGGCGAGCTTCACACAGAGCCTGGCGTCCGAGGGCGTCACGCGCCAGGACGTGCGCGAAGAAGGCCTGGTCGGCACTCTGTACCTGCCGCCCGGTGCCGGGCCTGGAACGCACCCCGCCGTCATGATCCTGAACGGCTCGGGCGGCGGCATCAACGAACCACGCGCCGCGCTCTACGCCTCGCGCGGCTACGCCGCCTTCGCGCTCGCCTACTTCAAGGCGCCCGGCCTGTCGGACTACATCTCCAACACCCCGCTGGAATACTTCCAGACCGGCCTGCGCTGGCTACGCAAAAAGGTCCAGCCCAAGCACGACTTCGTCGCCATCAGCGGCCAGTCGCGCGGCGGCGAACTGGTGTTGCTTCTGGGCGCCACCTTCCCCGAGGAAGTCTCGGCCGTGGTCGCCTACGTGCCCGGCGCCGTCGTCCACAGCGGCCAGAACGCCTGCGACCCCAAGATCGGCCGCGAAGGCCCCACGTGGCTCTTGGGCGGCAAGCCCATCCCTCACGTCTGGGAGAACAACCGCACCGCCACCTGGGCGCCGTTCGACGAAGGCCCTGCCCCGCACCGCCACGAGAAAGCCATCCTCACCGCGCTGCAGGACCCCGACGCCGTGGCCCGCGCCCGCATCAAGGTCGAGGACATCCAGGGCCCCGTCATCCTGCTGTCCGGCACCGACGACGGCTCCTGGCCGTCCAGCCTGTACTCCAAGATGGTCAAGGACAAGCTGGCAGAGGTGAAGCACCCCTACCCGGTCCAATGGCTGGACTACGAGAACGGCGGGCACTCCATCCTGTTCCCGTACGTGCCCACCACCCAACACGTCTACGCCCACCCCGTGTCCGGCAAGATCAGCACCAGCGGCGGCACTCCCAAGGACAACGCCCGCGCCGACCAGGAATCCTGGGAAGGCGTGCTGAAGTTCCTGGACGCCGCCGTCCGCGCCCGCGCCGCCTGAGAGAAACAAGGAGATCCCGCATGGCTGAACCCATCGTCTACAACGTCACCGACGACCTGGTCGATCGCCTGATCGCCCTGGCGCCCGGCGGCAAGACCTACGAAGCGCGCCACCAGCGCGAGAAAGTCGCCGCCGCCACCCAAGGCAGCTACGACGCCCTGTTCGACCCCGCGCTGCCCGGCCTGTCCCTGGCCGAGCGCCTGCTGGTCGCGCTGTACGCCACCCGCATCACGCCGTCGCCGCTGCTGGCCGCGCACTACCGCGCCCGCCTCGCCGACGCCGGCGCCACGCCCGCCGACATCGCCGTCGCCGAATCCGGCAAGCCGTCTGACGCCGCCACCCCGCGCCTGGCCGCCATCCTCGAATACACGCGCAAGCTGATCGAGAAGCCCGTCGAAGGCGACGAAGCCGCGCTCAAGACCCTGCCCGCCGCCGGCGTCTCCACGCCCGCCGTGGTCACCCTGTCGCAGCTCATCGCCTTCCTGTCCTACCAGGTCCGCCTCGTCGCCGGCCTGGAAGCCATGAAGGCCCTGGAAGGCCAGCCCGGCCGCGCCGCCGGCAACCCGCCCGCGCCCTTCCCGCCCAACACCGCCGCCACCGCGCCCGGCGCCGTCATCAAGAACCACGGCTTCACCAACGAAAGCCTGGAATGGAAGGCCTGGCTCGACGTCGTCAACGTCGAAACCGCCACGCCCGAACAAGTCGCCGTCCTGGAAGAAAGCCACCCCAAGGCCAAGGTCTCGGACTACTACCTGTTCCTGGTGCATCAGCCCGAAATCCTGCGCCAGCGCTCCACGGCATTCAACGCCATCATGTACGCGCCCGGCGGCCTGTCCCGCGCCGAACGCGAACTGGGCGCCACCGTCGTGTCCCGCGTCAACGGCTGCGTCTACTGCGCGTCTGTCCACGCCCAGCGCTTCGAACAGCTGGCCAAGCGCAACGACGTCATCGCCCAGGTCTTCGAAGACCCCGCCACCGCCGGCACCACCGCCCGCGAACTGGCCATCGGCAAGTTCTCCATCCAGATCACCGACGCCCCCGCGACGGTGAACGCCGACAGCATCCAGGCCCTGAAGGACGTGGGCCTGAACGAAGGCGAAGTGCTGGACCTGCTGCACTCGGATGCCATCTTCGCGTGGGCCAACCGCCTGATGCTGAACTTGGGCGAGCCGGTATTCCCGCAGGCGTGATCTCAGTGTCTGACACCCGTACGAGCAGAACTTCAAACATGGACCACTGCTTGCGGGTGTCAGACACAAATCCAACATGAAGCGCTGCCCAGACTCAGTGTCTGACACCCCACGCGCAGACCTTCAAACATGACCCCCTGCTCCCGGGTGTCAGACACAAATCAACGACAAGCGCCACCCGCCCCAGTGTCTGACACCCCACGCGCAGACCTTCAAACATGAACCCCTGCCCCCGGGTGTCAGACACAAATCAACCATCGCCGTACACTGGTTCCAGCGGCCTCCCCGCCGCCAGCCATCCTGCCGCCCCGTCCCACTTCGGCCCGCCGCGGCAGACGCCCACGCGAACAAGACACGGAGCCCAGCCATGGACCATGACCTTGACGCCATGACGCGCGAGCAACTCATCAGCGAAGTCAAAAAACTGCGCGCCGGCGTGCGCGCCCACCGCGACGCCACCGGCCACGACCTCTGTTGGCACCATCCAAAACTATGGGACCTGCTGCCCGAACAGGCCGGCAAGCCTCCCATCGTCCCCGCCTGGCCTCAGTTCATGCGAGGCTGCGTCGCCTACCGCGCATCGCTGGACGCCCAATGCCCGGGCGCTGCGCGCAGCGAACAGGAATACGGCGGCGGGCCCTGAGCAGCACGGCCGCCCCTATAGAAGCGTTAAACTGCCACTTTCCGCCTTCCCCTGCGCCCCGCCCTAGCGGGGCGCATTGCCTTACCCCATGTCCGACAAAACCCACGACATCCGCCCCGGCCAGTCGATCGAACTGCTCAAGGCCCTGCACATCCTGACCCGCGACGGCAAGATGAACCAGGACAGCCGCCGCAAGCTCAAACAGGTCTACCACCTGTTCCAGTTCATCGAACCGCTGCTCAAAGACGTCCAACAACAACGCGGCGCCGTCACCCTGGCCGACCACGGCGCGGGCAAGTCGTACCTGGGCTTCATCCTCTACGACCTGTTCTTCAAGGAACAGCCCGAGGCGCTGAAGAACGGCTCCCACATCTACGGCATCGAAACCCGCGAAGAACTGGTGAAGTCGTCGGAAGAACTGGCCAAGCGCCTGGGCTTCTCCGGCATGTCGTTCCTGAACCTCTCGGTTGCCGACTCCATCACCTCGGACAAACTACCCGCCACCATCGACGTCGTCACCGCCCTGCACGCCTGCAACACCGCCACCGACGACGCGATCCATTTCGCCTTGGAGAAGAAGGCCAAGTACATCGTCGTCGTCCCCTGCTGCCAGGCGGAAGTGGCTTCGGTGCTGCGCAAGAACAAGGCTAAGGCGCTGGCCGACCCGCTGGCTGAGATCTGGCGGCATCCGCTGCATACGCGGGAGTTTGGGAGCCAGATCACCAATGTGCTGCGGTGCTTGCAGCTGGAAGCGCATGGGTATCAGGTCAGCGTGACTGAGCTGGTGGGATGGGAGCATTCGATGAAGAATGAACTCATCATTGCGCAGTACAAGGATTTGCCGCGCAGGAAGCCGGCTGAGCGGCTTACGGAAATGCTGGAGCGGATTGGCTTGCAGGAATTGAAGGATCGGTTTTTCCTGCCAGAGCCGACGACGGCGGCCTGAGAAGCGGCCGCCATGTTCCGCTAGCGCGAAAGGCCCGATCCATGGATCAATCGCCAGAGCTACGGCGCAAGCGATCCGTTGAATTCTTGTTCAGGCGCTGCGCTTCGGATTCCGCGTAATCTTCCTCGCCCTGCTCGTACTGGCCTTCATACATGCAGCTGCTGCGGTACCACGCGCACTCGTTGCCTATTGAACAACCCGAAGTCAGCGCGGTGAGAAACAGGATGATGCTGCAGCGGCTTAAGGTTTGAATCGACATATCTCTCCCTGGTGATTGATGGGTAGTGTAGGAGATGGAGATGGCGAATTCGGGCTGAGTCGGAAATCGATACCTTTGATCACGAATGAATTGATCATTGCGCGGCAGAAGGATTTGCTGAGGAAAAGCCCTCCGAGCAGTTGACCGAGACGCTCGAACGCATTGGGTTGCTGGCGTTGAAGATCGGCTTTTCTTGCAGCAGAGTGAATGAAAATTGACAAAGGACGGCACGCGGTCCTTTTGTTTTTTGAGCGCTCGTCTCAGAAAGGGACGAAAATGCCACCTTTGGCACTGCTGCCAATATGCGTTGCGCCTATACTCGCCCTGCGATCGCACCAACGATCGACCGGATTGACAGCCGGAATGACAAAGGGCGGACAGCCGCTGCAATAGCGGCGTTTTCATGTCCGTAGGCTGACGCACGTCCCTCTATGGGCGGGCCTAGGCTGGGGCACGTTCGCGTGCGCCGGTTTCCTTTGTACCGGTCTGTCAACCCGGCCTTGCGCCCGCCCACCCCGATTGACAGCGGGGCGCGGGCTTCACGACAAAGGAAGCCACTATGAACGACCACCCCTACACCCTTGACCGCTGGGCCACGCCGGATGATCCGGAGATTGGCTCCATTCGCTTTGCGGACCTTCGGAAGATAGAACGCGCCTGCCAGGGAATCTGGGCTATTGCCCGGATTGTGGGTAATAGCGCGAATGAGCCGACGAGTTCTGGCGCGCAACCGCTAGACCCTTGGGTTACTTCCAATTTGCTAGGCGGGATTGAGAGTCTTTGTGATCATGTTGCGGATCTGGTGGGGACAGCGCTTCATGGCGTGCAGGTAGCCATTGGATTCGCCGATGAGGAAAATTCGGTTCATTAATTCGAACGGTTGGCGCGAATTGGCATCGCTCGGATGCCAATTCGCCGTAGTGCTTGCCGAAGTATGAGAAATGCGAAGGTCGGCCTTCGGCCAGAAGCCGCCAGTGGCCGTAGGAAGAGGAGTCTTTTACACGGTTAGATGCCCTCGTTGGATGCAGGCACAGCATCAAATAGCGCGCTCGCGAATCCATTGAGAGCCGCGTTCCATGAGTCAACCATGTTTGCATCGATGCTGACGACGGAAGATGCGAGAAGGTCTAGCTCATTCGTTCGGTCCATTTGGTGAACGATCTGATGTCGCCTCTTCATTAATGAGTCAAGATCGCGTTTTTTGTATTGAAATTGTTAACGTGATTGATCGGATATTATCTACGAACTGACCTGCTGGCATTGAAGCTAACAGATAGATGCCGAGTGGCTCGATGTATATTTAGCAAACAAAATCCCACGGCGAAATTGCAAACGTCGTCGATATAGTCAAAATGCCAAGGGAAAGCATGAAAAATTCCAGCGAGCGCCTTTTGGGAGAGTTCTATGTGGCGTCATGCTTCCACAAATGATGACATAAATATCATGGGCCCTGTGCAAGAAATCTGTGTTTTCTGCGAAACACGCATGATGATGGAGGCAATAAAAAATAAATGGCAAATAGACGAGGATAAGATAAAAACTGAGCACACAGCAACAACAAAAGAAAATATAAAATACGTCGATGAGATATTTTCCTCTCACCTTACGGTTACGCATGTCTGTCATCCTGATGACGCAGCATTTTATTGCTGCCCCGTCTGCGGATGGTGGTGCATTATCCAAGAAGTACAGTATGACACGCCAAAGATGCCATATATGGCGTTTCAATGGGCGGCTGGCGCCCTTATATCACAAAATTTTCCAGACATCTCAGCTCCGCTTTCAGAGGTGCGGAGTTTTCTAGCGGCGCGATATGACCAGAGATTTCTCATCGACCCATACATATTGGAAGACGTAGTCGCTAGTATATTTCGGTCTTTTAGGTGTGATGTTCATATCTCTTCCCGATCTCATGATGGTGGCCTCGATATCTTCGGCTTCGATCCTCACGGCCAACAATTCGGTGTCCAGGTGAAACGTTATAGGAGAAAGATTGGGGTAGAGCAACTTCGTGAGTTCGTAGGTGCATTGACGCTGCATGGCACACTGCGAGGCGTTTTCGTGACGACGTCAAGTTTTACCGCTGGTGCCCCGAAGTTATGCGGTCAAGCCCAAATTTCTGGAATCCAACTGAAATGCACCGATGCTGCCAAATTGTTCGATATGTTGAAAGCGGCCCAAATCCGAGATTTTGACCCAACAGGGTTGAAAGAATTGGCTCTGGCCCATACCGGCAGCGTTTCTTCCCTTAATTATGGCGGAGCGTTCCATATGAACAGATTGTAGCGAAATCAATAGGTGGCTGAGTCGTTTGTATACGCGAAAATCTCATGGGGTGAGTTCTCTGTAAAACCCTATAGAGCCACGCTTTGAAAAAAATAACACATACCCTTCTGTCCCATTCACCCGCCCCGCCGGAAAGGATCCCGCACGTATCATGAGCGACCTTGAGCTTCGAACGTGCGGGGTTTGGCCCATGGAAGACAACTTCGGGTCGGCTGCGGTGTGTCGTCAAGGACGGCTCCCGGCCAAAAGCGGCCTTTTAATTAATCCCGCGAACGACCGCGTCAGGCGCGAACCGGGCATTTGTTTACCCATATCTTAAGGCACAGACACCTGAAGTCGTGCGTCAACTCCCGCCCTTCCCGTGCACCGCCTTTAGATATGGCCGTAACTCGACCCACTCGATAACTTGGGATACGCGACGAAGTTCGCTAAGCGTTTCTTTCATTGTCACCGGGTCGAAAGTCTCCGGAATAGCGCAAGAAGCACCTTTTCTATCTGTCGCGTATCGATGGCGCTGGTCCAATACTCCATGGAATGCGTCGGTATCTTCAGGAAACAGCTCCTCGTTCAGGGACACCAAAAACTGGCGCGGCACCTCGAAATGGTACCGAAGCTCTGGGTAAATGCGCCGGTATTCTCGGTACAGCTTATTGAGGTTGTGGCCAAGGTGTTCAGGCGCCCCGCCATGAGCGGCGATGGCTCCCTTGAGAAAGAGCTCAATACCCTGGCGAGCTATATGAAGGACGACTCGGCTCGACGAGTACTGAGATGAAAATCCTCCATCGAGCATCGCGCGGCACAACGCCTCGCTTGCCTCCAAGTAGGCCCGAGCAAGCCAGAGCATCCTGTCCCAGGCTTCCATCTCGGCGAGTTCTTTGGCGTACGACGGATCTGAATCGTCTTTCATGCCTCTTTCCTCCTAGATTTCGAGATCCAACATCGTGGTTTATAACGAGGCAGGATGTTACAAGACTTTACATAAATCTATTGATCCACGATGATAGGCGGCGCGTCAAAGAACTCCACCACGTAAACGAAGCGACTTAGGAGGGGCCAATGAGCCGGATTTCCTCCTCCTCTTTGAATCCGTTCAGGACGTTGCAGAACTAGATTCTGCGACCGAGCCAACATGGGCTGGGGTTTACCAAGTCAAGAAGAAGGACGCCGGGACTTGGAGCTGGTCTGTGCTCACTGATCTGGTGCCGCCCCGCCCTTTAACCCGCCGAGCGATTTATGGATTTATTTCAGCCCCTGGTGCCGCCTGACAAGCAGCACTACATCTTTCAGCTGTTGATGCACCCTGCCCACGCTCCAGAACGCGCGGTCATACAGGGATGGGCCGCGGGTTTCATCGACCGCGATGGGAAGTTCGTCAAAGAGTTCCAGTCGAGCTTCGAATCGAGTTTCTGGGAGCTCTACCTGCACGCTGTACTCAAGGGCATGGGCATGCGTCTGGACTATTCGTTCCACGCGCCTGACTTCGTCGTAACTTCGCCTACACCATTCGTAATGGAAGCCACTATCGCCTCGGCGGCCCAAGGCGGGGTGCCCGCGTACGGGCTGCGCAAACCCGAAATTCCCGACGACTTTGGCGAGTTCAATCGTCAGGCGATCTTGCGCCTGTGCAACAGCTTCACCAGCAAAGTACACAAGTATCGTCAGCACTACGCCAAGCTAACCCATGTGCGCGACCAGCCTTACGTGATCGCTATTGCACCGTTCGACCGTCCGCTGGCACACCTCGCGGCAAACCGCCCAATCATGGCCACCCTGTACGGAATTTACTTCGACGAGGACGCGACGATCGCGGCCCAGGCTGAGAACGTGATCACGCGCGACATCGAGGCCGTCACCAAGCATGACACAGCCAACGTGCCGGTCGGGATGTTCTCGGACGATGCCTACAAGGAGGTGTCGGCCGTGGTGTACGGACCGCTGGCTACCTGGGGTAAGGTGCGGGCCTTGGCCGATGCGCCGGAGCGCAAGATCCAGTTCACAACCGTCCACCCCTCGAGCGGTCCGGGATTGATGCCGGAGGTGCGCACGGCGACAAAGGCCAACTATGCCGAGCACCTGCTCGACGGGCTCTACGTATTCCACAATCCATACGCCGAGCGACCTCTCTCGGCCAATCTCTTCGATCACGAGCGCCTGGGCCGCTTCATCGTGCGTCCGGACGGCAATCTCGAGGAACGGTGCCCCGACGACTTCTTGTTGATGCGCATGCTCACCAGCCAAGAGCCGGCGCTCAAGCCGTGAATCGCGGCTTCGCGACGATCGCCCTTCAGCGCGTTGCTAGGATAGATATCGAAGTCTCATATCGAACAATCCGAGGGGATAAGAGTTATGGCCTCACTGGCTATTTTTGCGCACCCTGCCAATGATGGCAACGAGTCGAGAGCGGCTGCCCGCGCTGACGGCAGCTTCCGGCCTCCGGCCATGAGGCGCCACTGAAAGATACCGTCTAAGCGACCGCTATAGGCTGGTTGCTGCCGTACACCTCGCACGTTTCGAGCGGCGGCTCTCCAATGCAAAGCAGAACAAGGCGCTAGCAAACCCAAGAAGAACTGGCAGAATCGGCTTTAGCTATTTAGGAGCGAGGCAAGGGAGTTTACATGTCAGATGAGCAGACTTGGCCTTTAAAGGTCAGTATCACATTGGTTGGACAGGCCTCAAGTCCGGGTGCCGTCGTCGTGCAACCAGGTTTGACCACGCTGGTTGGCCCAAACGGCACTGGCAAAACACGCGCCCTGCGTGCGATCAAGAGTGCCGTTGCATCCGTTCGCGGAATTTCGGATAAGGGACGCAAGGTTCATTTTCTCGCCGCAGGGCGAGCCAGTCCGATGGAGCAATTCCGGTCGGCGGTCTACGATCCAAATTCCATTCAGCAAGAGGATGCCGCCGTCGGCCAGACTTATCATCAAAGCCAGTGGTGGGATCTGGAGTCGATCACTGGTGTTTTGCTAGCATTAAATCAAAGAGCAGATCTGCGCCTGAAGGTTGAAGCACGACTGCAACAATTGTTTGATCGAAGTATCGATTTCAATTGGTCGCAATCCGGACTGACGGTAGCGATTTCCCCTATGTTGGGTGGTAGTCCGTACGCCGCGAACCACGAGGCAAGCGGGGTTCTCCAACTGATTGCCCTTCTCGCGGCAATCCACAATGATGAGATTGGCGCGCTACTGATAGATGAACCCGAAATCTCACTGCATCCCCAGCATCAGGCGTTCATTCTGGAAGAGATGCAGCGTGTCGCGGGAGATCCTATCAACGCAGGCAAGAAGCTCATCGTCGTTGCAACTCATTCGACGGCTCTGATACCACTTCGTTCGCTGAGCGAGTTGCCGTCAATCGCATTCTTTAGTTCGGCTCTTCGAACTCCGGCACAAGTCAACGAGAGCGACGAGATCCTTAGACGATCGAAGCTCTCAGCACTGATGGCCAGACTTAGCGCCACCCACCGTATGGCGGTATTTGCTGAGCGCGTGCTGTTGGTTGAGGGTCCCAGCGACGAAATCATAGCTTCACAGCTTGCAAGTCGCTTGAACCAACGACTGTTGGCGCGCAATGCTCAGATCCTCCCTGTGACAGGCAAAGGCGAGTTTCCTGAGGCCGCGAAACTATTTCGATTGATAGGCAAGCACGTTGCCGTACTCGCAGATTTGGATGCCTTAGCAGATGACAACGCACTAGTCCGTGACTTCAGTGACCTCCCAGAGGCGTCAGCGGTTGCTGAAAGCATCGGACGAACGTCGCTCACAGACCTCGATAAAGACTTGCGCACTGACCTATCGAAGTTCATCGCCAAACACGAGACAGCTGTTGTCGCCGCTGCGAATACGTACGACGACTGGTCAAGCAGTGAGTCCACGTCGCTGAGCGTTAGACGCGTTACCCTTGCGCGCTTGCTAACTGAGCCAAACTCCTTTGAGATATCGGCAGTTGCAGATGCATCCGGTCTACGAACTCGATTCGAGGTACTTCTCCAAGCGCTGTCCAAACTGGGATGCTTTTTTCTCAGACGCGGAGCGATCGAAAACTACTACGGAGATGAAGCATCCGACAAGAATAAACCTGATCGTGCGGCAGCGGTGGCGGCAAAGTTTGGTTCATCAGAGCCAAGCGAACTCGAACGCAACTATGCTGATGTACTCGAAGCGCTGACGCTCGTTGCGCCGAATCACCGCGTCGATGAAGACCTCCTACTTCGCCCGAAACTTGGCGCTGCATTGAGTGCGGCATTCCTGTCGATGACGGCGTCTTCCTCAGATGAACAGCTGAACGCAATCGCGAGAGCGACTATTGGCTCGCATGCGGGGGTATTCAACCTAAACAATCGCTCAGACAATAAGGCTCTCCGAATTAAGGTTGACATTGCCTCCCCCCTCTTCAAGCGGGAGTCTTTTCCTTTCGAGATTGGCGTCGACGAGAATGTGAATATGGTAGTCCTCAAAAAACTCCCGGGATCTCAAACTGAGTAGCCCACGCTAGCATCACATGCGAAGTCAGCTATGCGGAATTAGTCTTCCGGCTACGGTCCACGACAGTCCGCTCCCGCTGCACTGCCGACGTTCGAGATCGTTGAGCGGATGACAGCAACGAGTCGAAAATGGTCGTTCTCGTTTGTCTGCTGTCGACCCATTGCTGACAATACGGGATTGGCGAATAGGGACGCATGCACACAGTGTGCCGTAGTCAGTGATCGTCCCAATTTCCGATCTATTCTTAGGTCTGCTTGGCCCGAAGCGGAATGTGGATAGGGAAGGAGATTCGTACCATGTCGACCTAATAAATATACTGGCACGTAGTGTCCACGAAACCACGTATCGAATTTCATCATCCAATGAGCGACTCACCCATCTACATCGTAGATCTCGATGTCACCCTGGAAGAAGCGCCTGCATTCGCCAAGAGCGGCATGAGTTGGATGGAAGCAATGTGCATTGCTATTCCCTCGCCTGGGGCCGAAGTCGCCTTTCCCCGGTCAGCCACGCGCCTGGCCCGGGTATCGCTCGGTGGGCCAAATGGGTAAACGAGCAGAGCAGAAACGGGATAGGCGCAATCGTAGGGCGGCGCGTCTACAACGCTGGGCCGCAGACGGTGGAGGTGCTGGGCTGCCCGTGCTGCTCCGCAGAGCATGATGCCGCCTCTCTCCCGTGGCAAGAAATGATTTCCGCCTGGTATTCGGGGGAACGTGGCTCGCTAGAATGCCCAAGTTGTCGACAATCGGACAGTATCAATCAATGGCGATTTTTACCGCTGGCACGGGGATTGGGGAACCTCACTTTTGGGTTCGATGGACCCAGCATAGACGACGCATTGGCTGTAGAGCTGGGAAAAGTCCTAGGGCATCGGATGGTGGTCGTGTTTGATAAGTTCTAGTCGACCTCGATACCGCTCGCGAAAAAATGTCAGACTACAATTTTTCAGTTATTGATAGCGAAATTGTAGTCTGACACCTATTTCTGCTCGAAGCGGTGAAACCGGGCCGAAGGCGTCAGGGATGTGCAAGGTGGGCGTCCGCCCGTCCCCACAGGGAAACAAGCGAAACCTGGGGCAGCGCGGCGAAGCGCAGATGCCTTGCTTGGCTTATGAGATGAATTTCAACAGTGATAACACCTGTTTGTTTTTTTTGATACATTCTTGAGTAGTGCCACTGTTTTGAGCGGCAAGAAATCACAAGCAGTAGACAATCGCTGGTCAGGCACAACAATGCAAGTCAGGCTTTCTTTCGGCTATAGGTGCACAGTATCCCCCGAATAGCTACCGACAGAGCCAACCTTTCTCACACCAAGGGAATATCTAGAATGGATTTCATTACTACCGGTGTCATCGCAAGCGCAGTTTACGACGTCTTGAAACGCGGTGCTCAATTAAGCGGCGATATTCTAAAGAATCGTTTAGGTAGCTGGATTAAAGACGAGGTAGTTGCATGCCTTGGCCACCGAACTCGCGAAACTCAATATCAACGACGAGTTAAGTGAGCTAGCCATTAATCGCCGCCTAGAGAATTCTCCGCAATTACTCACCCTCCTTCAAGAAATCAACGCAAAGGCTGCCATAGCTGCGCCATCCACGATCAATACAGTCACTCAAACGCACAACGGTAGTGGCGACAATGTAGCCGGCAACAAAATCACGCAGTGATCAATAATCAGGAACAGCACACGTGAGCACAATTGAGCAGAGCCACAACGGCGTTGGTGATAACGTGGCTGGCGATAAGATCATGGTCGAGATCAAATCGCTGGCTCCGGCTGATCTGATTCCTCCAATGGATTTGGTGTTCGAAAGCCTCCGAAGAAAGGATCATGCTACGGCCAAAACTCAGATGGTCATGCTCAAAGCCATGGCCCAGCGAGACCCCGAAGCCGCAGCCTTGGTAGAGGTCATTTCAATCTATAGTGGACTGGTTGACGCTCAAGATCACGATTCTGCCTGGAGAACCGTTGCGCAGATCATCTCGACCGCAAGCAACGACGTTGTTGAGGACATGTGCTTAGCGGCGCTCCTGAAGTTGTCGAGTGGTACTGATCGCGAACAGGCGGCGAGAGACCTTTTTGAGGGAAAATCTCCTCCCGGATCGTACTCGCAAGAGACATATCTGCGTTTGTACGCAGACAAGGAGTACCTAGAGGCAGCGGGAAAAGGAAGCCCCACAGAGGCGGAACTGACTGGGGCCGCTGAAGGTGCCGCCCGACTGCAACTAACAGATCTGATGATGCGAATGGCCAAGCACTTGGATATGTGGTTTCCCTCCTACAACTCCAGGGTGCTTCTTGCCATCGCAATGGGCATGTCGTTCAACCCTGATCTTGCGAGATGTCACTTTTGGTTGAACCGGCCCGAAGTGAAGGAAGGGCTTGATGACCTGGCTGACCGCACTGTTCAGCTATTAGAGCAATCGGCAGGCACCGACATACGCGCTCAGGAGCTGGCCTGCTCAATTTTCAACGTTTATCAAGGCTACGCACCAATCAGCCTATTCAGAACGTTGAAAAAGCACCTTCCGAATCTTGATCCCACTCGATCTGATTCTATTGCGATGAGCAAGGCTGCTTTAGGTGACGAGACCGCTCTGAACGAATCACAGAGGGAGCTGAAAGCGGCAACTGAAAATCCTCAAAAGCGCACTGCCTGGTGCAAGCAGTTCCTTGCAGCGAATAGCCATCCCATCAGCGACATAATGCCCTTTCTTCGACTCGCAACACCAACCGAGCTGGAAGAATGGGTCGGTCGTGAGCATATACTAAATGACGCCTCTGAAATGGAGGAAGCTTACGTTCGGCTGTTAGCCCACGCCCTTAAGCATGATGAAGATAACCATAGCGCACGGCAGAGGCAGGATTTGGCCGAGCACGCAGACTGTTTCATTTCACAATGGGGAAACGACATAACGACCTTGATGCCGGAAGCGGTATTTAAGTTGGCAGAAAAGCTATCCGCCAGCAAACTGCCTCATAAGGCGATCGAATTCACCTCCCGTCTCATACCCGATGACACGTTGTGGCCGTCTCAGTTCGTCGTAGCCTATCTGAGATACCTACTTGAAGCGGAGCAGTACGAAACATTCGAGAAGGTGATCGACAAAGTCAAAGACGCAGAAAAGTCTGCAATGATCTTAAACCTCAATGCGATGAAAGCCGAGCGAATGGGGGATATCGCATCTGCACTTAAATTCAATGATCTGATGGTCGAGTATGCACCTGATATGGCATATGCCTGGTATCAGGGCTGCCACCTTCGAGCGCGGCATCAGAGTTTAGCCGAGCAACAGCTTTTTCATCAGAGGATACCTGATGCTGTGCTGCAATCTCCCATTCCCGAGGTAATGGCCATTCTTGGGTTTCTTACCCGAGCCGGTAACTTCAAACGCGTAGAGCCGCTGTGGGTGGATTGGTTCATCCAATCCCCCAGAGACCGAGCCGTCGACTTAGTAAATTTCCACTTTGGCACAGGCCTCATGACCGGTTTAGACTTTGATGTCTCGGCTACTTTAGATCGGTGTGCAGTTGCCATTGAGTATGAGCAGGAGGGAAATATTCAGACTCGGCTGATCGTTGAGGAAAACCAAAGCTCCGGTGAGTACACATTGAGGTCCTCCAGCCAATTGGGGAAGCTGCTGCAAGATCTGCCGAAAGGCGAAAGCGCCAATTTGGGAATGGCTACTTACAGGGTGATAGACCGCTTGCCCCCTTACGTGGGGTGTTTACGTCTTGCATTAAAACTGCGACATACTCACAACGATGGCAGTGATTGCTTCGTTATGATGCAGATGCCATCTGATCCAGCTGAGTTAGTACCCTATTTAGAGAAAAAAATTGGCCAAAATTCAGATGCAGAGCGTCGCAAGCAACTGGAGGAGATTGACGCTTTACCGTTATATATTCGTGGTCACGCGCTCTATCCAAATGACGCTTTTAAGGGCGCTTTGAATTGCTGGCCTGACGTCCGGATTCCCAAATCACCCCTATGGAATCAAGGGGAGGCTAGCCCTAATGCCATTGTGCTTGACGCTTACGGTATTGGCTACTTAGCAACTACAAACCTAGTCCGCGCGGTACTAGACGCTGGCATTTCATTTATTTTACCCGCAGCCACCAAAGAGAAGCTTACACAGTTCATCAATGAAATCTCCGATGAAAATTTCATGCTCTTAGGTGTGACGGATAGTGGAAGACTTGTTCGAACCACGGCATCGGATATTCGCGAAAATAACGCACACATAGTAGAGATGCTGCAATTAGTTCGGGATAAGGCATCTGTAGCCTATCCGATGACTCATGATGCAAATCTTGAGGTTTTTTCAATCAAGGAAGGGATAGATGCTACCGTCTATGATGCTATTCAGCTTTCCATGGCCAATAACATTCCTTGGTTTTGTATGGATGGGGCTTTTTCTGCTCTACACCACGACAACAAGAGCCCTACGGCAAATGTAGCCGCTATAGTTCTTCGGGCTGTGTCAAAAGAAGAATTCGATTTTGAGAGTCTACGGCACGGCTTCTTACTTTACGCTGTTGGTGCACTTCCACTAGCACTCACTGCTCAAGATCTTCATTCGCTAGCACAAATACCAAATCCGTTGGCGAGTTTCATTCTGTTCCAGCTGATAAAAAATCACGGTCGCCAAATTTTTTCAGATGAAGGGAAATCCGAGCTGTTGCTCCATTTGATTTTTGTTCATCTGCACAGCCACTATACCTTTGGTATGGATCTCAGAACTGCATGGCCGCGTTACACACCTTGGCAGATTTTTACCGACCATGTATTTAATCACGGACTCAACCTATATCTCTCATTAGGCAAAGGCAACACGGAACTCCGACTAGCAAAAGCTATGAAGTACATGTCCTCCAGGGCCGGGGGGCACCACATTCTTTGGAAGCATATTGACCGAAAATTTTTAGGCTTTGCTGAAGGGCATTTCATGTCTTTAAAAGCGATTACCGAACATTTTCGGTCGATCGGTTCCGATCTATTAAAAGAGGAATCCACGCCAACGCACCTTCAGGTTTCCACAGCTAACAGAAACTAGCTAACTCAAGCTCATAGGCTCGCAGTGACTGGTTTGCTCGAAAACGCCAAAACCACTTGCAAGAAATATCGCGAGCCGATGGAACTCATCTTTGGATCTATTCAGACGGCATTCCTAAGTGAAGTGACACAAATGCCAACCATGGATAGTCGGCATTGATACCTTGGCGATCGCTAGGGTGCAACAAATCTGGGCCTACTGATTGGTCGACGTCCTCTTTGGCCTAACGAAGCAGTCATTTACAGGGGAGCTTTAAAAGACTGCTCTTGGCCTGGAGCTGTCGGCGATGGTTGCTCGCTACACCGACGCGGCGTGGAAACTACGCTGACCTATGTTTAAAGGGGCGACATCAGGGTTAAAATTTACGCCCGTGACGATTGAAAATAGCCGAATATCTATCGACTCTGGCCGTTCGGTTGCCACCGGTCATCACGGGTAATTATATCGGAGGCATCGACATGAGCGTAGACAGAGATTTAAAGTTAATACTCGACCAAATCGTGCATGTTGATCCTCTGGCTGAGAATCTCGATGATCTCCCCGCGAGTATGTTTTTGGCACACGATGGGAATTCATTACAACGCGCAGACTATTTTCTGATGCAGCGAAGTATTATCGTTGAGGTCAAATCGTTATCTGGTAATCGAGGCTCGCAACTCAATGAGTGGCTGAACCGTAAAGCGGAGTCCGACCCCTGGTTGAGAAAATTCTGGTTTGGAACTGTTGATGTCGAGCAAATATTTTGTCGGCATCCTGATGGCGAGCGGTTAAAGCGAGAATCCCTAGATTTCTTCTATCGAAGCGTGATTGGTAACTGTATAAACTCTGCTCGCCCGCAACTGCGAAGCATGAAGAATCTTTTTTTGCTTCCGGGTGCATCGTGCGGCGTTATTATAATTAATGCGAGAGATCTATCGATAGAAATTTCGGACCTTACGATTGCGATAAGAGAGAATCTGGGAAAGAGGGAATTAAATGGCGACCGTACTTGTCAGCCGATCGATTTCGTATTAATCATTTCTGAGACTGAGCTCGACATTCAAAATCGCGTCAGCCATTGGAACCTTATAGTTCATCCGGATGCGAAAGAAATTGAACTCATTCAGTGGTACTTTAAAAACGATCTCTTTTTGCGTTGGGCTTCACATCGAGGTCTCCCTACCGTCTTTAGGGGATGATTAGCTACGCGCTCTCAAGAACTGTTGAACCGGCGAACTCGGGATTACACATCGATGAAGTAACATCGCCCAACCCCAACAGCCCATGAATTCCATTCATCACTCATGCTCGACCGCATCCATCTATCCATCGTGCAAGAGGTGGAAAAGCAAGGTTCCCTGACCGCCGCCGCAGGCGTCCTTCACGTGACTCAATCGGCCCTAAGCCACAGCATGAAGAAGCTGGAGCAGCAACTGGGCACCGACATCTGGCTGCGTGAGGGCCGCAGCCTGAGGCTGACGCAAGCCGGTCAATACCTGTTGGCAGTGGCCAACCGGGTGTTGCCGCAGCTGAACCTGGCCGAGGAGCGCCTGCGTCAGTTCGCCCAGGGAGAGCGCGGAGCGCTGCGCATTGGCATGGAGTGCCATCCCTGCTATCAGTGGTTGCTGAAGATTGTTTCCCCGTATCTGGCGGCCTGGCCGGATGTGGACGTGGATGTGAAGCAGAAATTCCAGTTCGGAGGCATCGGGGCGTTGTTCGGCTACGAAATCGATCTGCTGGTCACGCCCGATCCGCTGAATAAGCCCGGGCTGGTGTTCGAGCCTGTGTTCGACTATGAACAAGTGCTGGTCGTCGCGGGCAACCACCCGCTTGCCAAGGAGGAGTACGTCACGCCCAAACAGCTGGGCAACGAAGTGCTGGTGGCCTATCCGGTGCCGGTCGACAGGCTGGATATCTACAGCATGTTCCTGACGCCGGCCGGCATTACGCCCAAGCGCCACAAGGCGATCGAGACGACGGACATCATGCTGCAGATGGTCGCCAGCGGCCGCGGGGTGGCGGCGTTGCCGCGCTGGCTGGTGCTGGAGTACGCGGACACGATGAATGTGGTGCCCGTCCGGCTGGGCAAGAAAGGCATTGCCAAGCACATTTATCTGGGTGCTCGCGAGGCGGACGTTGATATCGATTACCTGCGTGCGTTTATCGCGCAGGCAAAAAGGCCAGCCGTAGCCTGATTCTTCGCGGCCGCGTCCGCTCGCTACGCGGCGTCAACCGCCATCTAACCCGTACTCGGCCAAGATCCCGGTCGCGCAACGACTGCGCCGCCGGGCTTTCTGCTTGGCAGAGCGTCGGCACTGCCAGCAAACAATCCCCTTCCCCTGAGAAAGACGCTGCCGGACTTGAGAGCGTTGGGCTGCGGCCGACCGCGTGGCCGCGTGGCCGAGGCAAGGCCAAATCTGCGAGCAGATCGGCACGCCCTCCCACACATGAACACAGCTAATGGTTCCATGAGATCAATTCACTTTTATTCATGGATTACCCCACCTATACTTCGGCCCCTACGCCGTCGATATGAAGACTGCCAAGCAAAAATCAGAAGAATTTGAGCAGCGCTGAAAAGCGATAAATGGACGCGGGTTTTATCTCAGGAATCAGGGCAGCAAAGCAACATGAGTAACGAATTCACATTTGCCATCAAGAGCATTTGTTTCGACGAAGACTATCGTCCTTCGGACAATACGCGGATCACCACCAATTTTGCCAATCTCGCCAGGGGCACGAGCCGCCAGGAGAACCTGCGCAACACGCTGCGGATGATTGACAACCGTTTCAATGCCTTGGCGCATTGGGACAATCCCAAGGGCGATCGCTATACCGTCAACCTTGAAATCATCTCCGTCGAGATGAGCATTGACGGCGCCAGCAACGGCAACGCCCTGCCCCTGATTGAAATCCTGAAGACGAGCATTGTCGATCGAAAGACCAACGAGCGCATTGAGGGCATCGTAGGGAATAATTTTTCCTCCTACGTCCGGGATTACGACTTCAGCGTGCTGCTGCTGGAACACACCAAGAATCAGGTCGGGTTCAGTACCCCTGAGAATTTTGGAGACCTGCATGGGAAGCTGTTCAAGGCCTTTGTGAATTCAAGCACGTACAAAGCGCACTTCAGCAAGCCGCCCGTGATCTGCCTGAGCGTGTCGAGCAGCAAGACCTATCTTCGGACTGAAAACCAGCACCCTGTGCTGGGCGTTGAATACGTGCAGGATGAGTATTCGCTGACTGATGAATATTTCAAGAAGATGGGGATGAAGGTTCGCTACTTCATGCCTCCGAACAGTGCCGCGCCGTTGGCTTTCTATTTTTCCGGCGATTTGCTGGGCGATTACACCAATCTTGAGCTGATCAGCACGATTAGCACGATGGACACCTTCCAGAAGATCTACCGGCCGGAGATCTACAACGCGAACTCCGCGGCCGGAAAGTCCTATCAGCCCAGCTTGAAGCACCAGGATTATTCGCTGACCCGGATTGTCTATGACCGAGAGGAACGCAGCCAGCTGGCTATCGAGCAGGGACGGTTTGTTGAAGAGCATTTCATCAAGCCGTACCAGGCGATTCTTGAGCAGTGGTCCGCCAACTACCCTCTTTGATTAATCAGAAACACCAAGGCATCTATTGTGAAGAAATTGCTCCCCACCTCGACCGCCGGCAGCCTGCCCAAGCCCTCCTGGCTTGCAGAACCCGAGAAGCTCTGGTCGCCCTGGAAATTGCAGGACGAAGGCCTGGCCGAGGGCAAGCAAGACGCTCTGCGTCTGTCTCTGCAAGAACAGCAGCACGCAGGCATCGATATCGTCAGCGACGGCGAACAAACGCGTCAGCACTTCGTGACGACGTTTATCGAGCACCTCGACGGCGTTGATTTCGAGAACCGCAAGACGGTCAGGATCCGCGACCGCTACGACGCGAGCGTGCCGACGGTCGTGGGCGCCGTGGCTCGCCGCAAGCCGGTATTTGTCGAAGACGCCAAGTTCCTGCGTCAGCAGACCCAGCAGCCGATCAAATGGGCTTTGCCGGGCCCGATGACGATGATCGACACGCTGTATGACGCCCACTACCAAAGCCGCGAAAAGCTGGCTTGGGAGTTCGCCAAGATTCTCAACCAGGAAGCCAAGGAACTGGAGGCTGCCGGCGTCGATATCATCCAATTTGACGAGCCCGCCTTCAACGTGTTCTTCGACGAGGTGAATGATTGGGGCGTGGCCACGCTGGAACGGGCCATTGAAGGGCTCAAGTGTGAAACCGCTGTCCACATCTGCTACGGCTATGGCATCAAGGCCAATACGGATTGGAAAAAGACGCTGGGATCGGAGTGGCGGCAGTACGAAGAGGCTTTCCCCAAGCTGCAGAAATCCAGCATCGATATCGTGTCGCTGGAATGCCAGAACTCTCGCGTTCCCATGGATCTGATCGAGCTCATCCGGGGCAAGAAAGTGATGGTGGGCGCCATTGACGTGGCGACCAACGCCATTGAAACCCCGGAGGAAGTCGCCGACACGCTGCGCAAGGCGCTTCAGTTCGTGGATGCCGACAAGCTCTATCCTTGCACCAACTGCGGCATGGCGCCTCTGTCTCGCGCCGTCGCCAGGGGCAAGCTGGCCGCTTTGAGCGCCGGCGCGGAAATCGTCCGCAAGGAACTCTCGAACTGATTCAAAGGCGGGAAATGGCCGTCGCGAGCTGCTCGCGACGGCCACGCATGAACAATAAACCCAATATGTCACTTTCCAGTACTGCGATCGAGCCATTGCGCTTTCGCGAAGCTCTCGGGCACTACGCGTCCGGCATCACGGTGATTACCACGCACGTCGAAGGCGAGCCGATAGGCTTTACCTGCCAGTCGTTCCATAGCGTGTCGATGAGCCCGCCGCTGGTGTCGTTCGGCGTGATGTCCAGTTCAGGCAGCTATCCCAAGATTCGCCAGGCAGGCCGATTCGCAGTCAATATTCTGTCGGACGAGCAAGTCAGGATTTCCAAGCAATTCGCTCGCCGCGGCACGGACAAGTGGCACGAAGTCGAGTGGCGGGAATCGCCGCTGGGCAATCCGATTATTGCCGGCAGCCTGCACTGGCTTGATTGCGAGATCTACGCCGAACACGCCGCGGGCGATCATCTGATCGTGATCGGCGAGGTGAAGGCGTTGAACCTGCAAGAAGCTGCCGCTACGCAGCCATTGCTGTACTACAAAGGGCAGTATCGCAACATCGCCGAGCATTGCGAGGCTTGAAGGCCTACCTCCACGGCTAAGAGCGGCCCCCCCGGATACGCCGCATGCCGCTCAGGGCGTCACCTGATAACCGCGCTGCTGCATGCAATTGGCGTAGGTTGAAGCGGCGGCCGAACTGGCCTGGGACTGGGCTGCGCGATCCTGCCGGCGCTCTTGCCGCTGCCGCGAACCGCCTACTACCGCCCCCGCCACCGCGGCGTCTTTCGCCTGATTCTGGCGGTACTCCTGCTTGACGTCATCGTCCATCCTGTCATACACCTCTTCGTGCTGCCGGCCGCGCGCGCCGGCCACCGCCGCGCCTGCCGCGGCGCCAGCGGCCGCGCCTCTGACGCGTCCTCCGGATTTAGGGCTTTCGGTGGCGGCGCTGCTCCCGTTGCCGGCCAGCGCCTGGCACGCGGCGCTATCTTGCTGGGTGGTGGCGGAAGACTGCCCTTTAAGCGGGGTAACGGTCTGGGCCGTGGCGCTCAGGCAGAGCGTAGCGAGTAGAGACGCGATGCCGGAATACATGGACGTTTTCATGAAAAACTCCATTGCTATCGAGAGCCAGGAAATTGCAGTTTAGCTTGAAAGGTAGCCGACCCGAACACGGGCCCACGCCGCTCAGGGCGTCACCTGATAACCGCGCTGCTGCATGCAATTGGCGTAGGCGGAAGCAGCGGCCGCCTTGGCTTGCGACTGGGCGGCCCGCTCGTGCCGGCGCTTGCGCACACCGGCTATCGCCGCGCCCATCGGTGCCGCCCCCACCGCCACACCGATGGCCGCGCCTCGGACGCGTCCGCCGGATGTAGGGCTTTCCGTAGCGGCGCTGCTCTCACTGTCGGCCAGCGCCCGACACGCGGCGCTATCTTGCTGGGTGGTTGCGGAAGACTGCCCGTTGAGCGGCGTCACGGTCTGGGCCGTGGCGCTGAGGCAGAACGTAGCGAGAAGCAATGCAACGCCGAAGTGCATGGACGGTTTCATGAAAAATCCCATTCCTATCGAGAGCCAGAGATTTGCCGTTTGGCTTGGCAAGTGGGCGGTGGCGCCACATGCTTGAGGTGACCGAGGGCAAGCAATCAAGGACCGGCGCTATATATTCCGGGTCAAAGAGCCCGATCGCGGATCAGTTGCCGGGGCTTCGGCGCAACCGATCGGTCGAGTTCTTGTTCAAGCGTTTCGCTTCAAAACAAACGACACCGCATCGGCCTAGTACCTGAATCGACATATCGCTCCCTGGTTATCGCGGTAGTGTACGGGACGGGGATGACGGCTGAACCGGGTGCTCGAGGGCCGCTGTCGCTCAGGAGCGGACCACGGAATGTAAAGAATACTAGACTTATTGACACGACAACCTGACACCTATAAAGTCAGGTTTTCTTTACACAGGCGATCACCATGCCGACTCACGCCGATTCCCTGCGCGCCCCTTCGCCCGGCCGCACTTACGTTATCCGCACGATGTTTCTGATGAGCGCGTACGTGCTGGTTCACGCCGCCGCGATCGGGGGGCTTTTCGATGGCATCCTGGGCCAGCCCGCCGGATGGGCGGTGGCCGCGCTGGCCGCGCTGCTCGTGGCGGGTCAAGTATGGGCCACGCTACGGCTCATGGCGCATAGCGACGAATACATGCGCGTGATAGTCGCCAAATGCTTCATCCTGGCCGCCGGCGCCACGATGGCGCTCTGGTCTGCCTGGGGATTTGGCGAAACCTATGCGGCGGCCCCTCATCTGCCCGGCTGGCTCGTCTATCCCGTGTTCTGGGGAATCTACGCCCTGGTATCCCCGTTTGTCCGCACGAGCAATTGAATGAAAAACAAGTTGCGGGTACTGCGAGCCGAAGCAGGCTGGACGCAAGCAGACTTGGCGGAACGATTGGGTGTCTCGCGCCAGGCCGTTAACGCGCTGGAAACCGAGAAGCACGCGCCGTCCTTGGATCTTGCATTTCGGATCAGCGCGCTTTTCAAGCGGCGGATCGAGGATATTTTCGAAAGCCCTTACCGAAGCGCGGACGGAGATAGGAAAGACTGATGCCGCGCATCGAGGCTTCACCGGTTCTGGCCCGGCACGGCGATCACCTCGCGCGCGGTTTGCTGCCTCCATGTCCGCATGGCATGCGGGCCGTCACTTCACCGCCGCGTTTCCTCCATCCGCGAACAAGGCGGAACCCGTGACGAAGCTCGCCATCGAGCTCGCCAGAAACAAGGCCGCGGAAGCGATCTCCTCCGGCCGGGCGATCCGTTTCATCGCATGCAGCCCTGCCGCCCATTCCTTCTGCGCGCTGTCGCCGGCCATGGGAGTGTCGACACCGCCGGGCAAAAGCGCGTTGGCCCTGATGCCTTTGTCGCCGTAGTCCGCGGCGATTCCTTTGACCAGCCCCATCAGCCCCGCCTTGGCGGCGGCATACGCAGCCATGCCGGGCAGCCCGACGCTGGTGCCGACAAAGCTGGACGTGAAGATGATCGCCCCGCCCTTGCGTTCGAGCATGGCGGGGATTTGATGAACGCTAGCCAGGAAGGCCGAGTGCAGGTTCGCCGCTATCGTTGTCTGCCAATCGGCGAAGGCGATGTCGGCCAGCGGCGCGATGGGGCCGGTCGCCCCGGCGTTGTTGAACGCGATATCCAGGCCGCCGAATGCCCCGAGCGCCTCTGAAACCAGACGCCGGTGGGTCTCGGGCTGGTTGGCGTCGCCAGCAACCGCCCGCGCCTTCCCGCCCTGATCCCGAATGCGCGCCGCCACGACTTCCAGCGCCGATTCCCCCCTGGCATTCAAGACGACGGCGGCCCCCTCGGCACTGAACAAGAGCGCGGCGGCACGCCCGATTCCCGATGATGCGCCCGTGATGATGGCGACTTTATCCTGCAGCAAACCCATGATGAGGCTCCGATATGAATGGCGTTCCGTCATTCTCCAGGGCGTTCATGAAGGCGGATATCCGGTTCTTGCGGCCCGGTTCGGCCGCACAAATGGCGCAAGACTATAATGCTGGCGCAAGCCGATGGCGATTCCCATCCGTCGTGTATCCCCCAGTATCCATGTCCTCTCCCTTTCCCAGGTTCCGACGCGCTCTGAAAGCGTTCGCCGCGCTGGCATTGCTGGCGCTATCGCCGCACACCGCGCACGCGGCGCCCATGGAGACTCGCCCCCCATGGCTGGATTCGGCTATCTGGTACGACCAGGACCCCGGCCGTTGGAACGCCGCCGAAGTGCGGCAGTGGCTGCGCGACGCGCCGCAAGGCGATGCCGCCGTCCGGTACCGCGCCGCCGTGGCCCTGGAAGCGGGCCAGCATGTGCCTCAGGACCTGGCCCAGGCGCGGCGCTGGTATGAGGCCGCCGCGCGGGGCGGAAATGCCGCCGCGCAGGCGTCTCTGGCGCGCATGTTGCAGGCCGGCTGGGGCGGTCATCAGGATGAGCGGGCGGCGCGCAAGTGGAATGAGCTTGCCGCGGACCAGGGCCATCGCCGGGCGTTGTTCAATCAGGCCGCCCGACTGCAGCGTGAGGCCGGACCGCAAGGCGGCATGCCGGCCGCCGCGCTATCGCGCTATCGGCGGGCGGCGGAACTGGGGCTGCCGCAGGGCGCGGCGGTGCTTGCGGCGTTTTATCGGGACGACCGCGGCGCGCGGGATCTGCCCGAGGCCTGGCGCTGGCTGGGCCAGGCGGCCGATTCGGGCTATGCGCCGGCGCTCTATGACCTGGACGACTGGTGCAATGCGCGGCCCGAATGGAAGGGCTGCGAGACCAAGGCGATCCATGCCCTTGCCGATGCGGCCACGCTGGGCTACCCGCCCGCGCAGGGCCGGCTGGGGTTGCGGTATCTGGACGTTACCGTCCGGCAGATACGTTGGACGCCCGAGCTGTGGCTGAAGCTGAATGCGCGCTATCCGGACGATCCGGCTTTGCTGAAGGACCGCGAGGCCGGCGCGCGCTGGGTGACGCTAGCGGCAGCCAACGGCGACGTGCTCGCGCTCTACAACATCGGAATCATATTGCAGCGGGAAGCGGCAAAAGGCGTGTCCGGCAACTCCGCCTACGAGCCAACGGCCATGACCGCGGTACGCGCCTGCTTTGCCGCTGCGGCGCGGCGCGGCATGGGCGCGGCCATGCTGGCAATGGTGGAGACCTACGAGGCCGAGGACGCGCGCGAGCAGTATAGCCGGCAGGAACGCGAGGAACTCATGCACTATTGGGTCCGTCAGGCGGACGCGGCGGGAATGCTGGACCGCCAAAGGATAGGTCCGATGTGGTCGGGCTGGAATTATGCGCATCCCAGGCGGCCCATAGCGCCGCCCTCGGACGAGGCTATGCGCCGCGGCATGGCGCCGGCGGCGGCCTGCGCGCTGAAGCCGCGGCCCAAGGCCGACGCCGCCGCCGGATAGCGCGCAGCGCCCCGGGGCCCTCCCCAGCGTCACCCGACAACCGCGCTGCGGCATGCAACTGACCAGGCAATGGCAGCCGGCCCGCTTCAGGTTCTACCAGCCACCTGCGCATACCTCCCCGCAATTCCCGCCGCCGCCTGCCGCATCCTTTCCACCACCGACCCGAACCTTTCCGCCGCCAACCTTTCCGCCATCGCCGTCACCGTAATCGCCCCCAGCGCTTCCTCCTTCCCCAACATGATCGGCACCGCCACCGCGCTAGTGCCAGGCATCAGCCCGGCCGGCGCATGCGCCAATCCTTCTTTGCGCGCCTTCTCTACCCGGGCGATGACATCCTCCACCCGCTCCCCCAACACCTCCAGCCGCGCTGCGTTGCTGCGCACCAATTCCACGCTCTCCCCGGCGTCCAGGCTGGCCAACAACGCCACTCCCGACACGCCCACCCCGAGCGGCCGCCTCACCCCCACTTCAATCGACAAGACCTGTATCGGATGCCGCCCGGTCCGCCTGCCGATGCATATCGAGTCGTGCCCGTGCCGGATACTGAGAAACACGGTGTCCCCCACCTGATCCGCCAGCTCCGCCATATACGGATCGGCCAGCGTCAATAACGGAAACCGTCGCGTGCGCGCCAGCCCCAACAGCGTGACCTCCTGCCCGATCAAATACCGGCGCGTTTCCGGGTCCTGTTCGACCGCTTCCTCCTGCACCAGGGTCTTGAGCAGCCGGTGCACGGTGGGACGATTCAGGCCGGACATGCGCTCCAGGTCCACCAGGCGCACTCCCCGTTCCTGCCCGCACGCGATCAAGCGCAGCAGCGCCAACGCGCGGCGCACGGTCTGGGCTCCGGCCGCGCTCTTGTCTTCGGCATCGCTCATGCGGCCTCCGGTTTCAGGACGGATTTAGGAGTCTGCGCGATGGCGCGCTTGGTGACGATGGCGCCCAGCGACGCATAATTGGGACCTCCAATGCGGCAGATGGGCCGCAGTTGGCGGGTGTCGATCTTGCCGTCCTGCATCAAGCCGTCGCGGATGTGGAACATCACGACTTCGCCCACGAAGAATTCAGCGCCGGTGTTTCCAAACGGCGTCACGCTGTGGAACCGGCATTCCAGGCTGATGGGCGCCGCAGCCAGGCGGGGGGTTGGAATGGCGGAGCCGGGAAGCACCTCCAGGCCCAGCAGTTCGGCTTCGCTGACTTCGGCCGGATGTTCCTGGGCGCTTTCATGGAGCGGATCCAGGAGCGTCTCGTCGGCGATGTTCACGACGAAGTGGCCGTTGGCCATGATGTTGCGGCCGGTGTCTTTGCGTTCTCCGGCCTTCCTGCCGATGTTGACGCCGATCATGGGCGGCTGGTTGGAAACGAAGGTGTAGCAGCTGAAGGGAGCCAGGTTGACGCCGCCGTTGGCGTTGACGCTGCTGATCCAGGCGATGGGCCGCGGAACGACGATGCCGCTCATCAGGCGGTAGGTCTGTTCGGGATTCAGATCGGTTGCGGGGAAGTGCATATTGTCTCGCTTCGTAGTCCGGATATTGAACATCAGAATCTGGGAGCCTCGGCGCGCACACAGTGCGCCAAGCCTGATTTTCCGATGCGGAGAGTCCAATCCAGAAGAGATCCGCGGAGCGCGATCAAAAAATAGTCCAATATTCGGAACTTTTTGCCAAATTGGCGTTGTTCGGCGGTGCGGGAATTCCTAGAGTGTCATCAAACAAAACGCGATGACACGCACAGGAGACTGACCATGAACCGCAACGCGCTCCGCGCCTGCGCCACTGTGGCGCTGGCTGTCCTTACCTCGATGGCGCATGCCGCCTGGCCCGAGAAGCCCGTAAAGATTGTCGTGCCCTACCCGCCCGGCGGGAATGTGGACGTGGCCGCGCGGCTTATTGCGCCAGGATTGCAGGCGGCGCTGGGGCAACCGTTCATCGTCGAGAACAAGCCCGGCGCGGGCGGCATGATTGCCGGGGAACAAGTGGCGCGCTCGGCCCCGGACGGGTACACGCTGTTCATGGCCGCGAACGGTCCGCTGCTGTTTTCGCCGCTGATCTTCAAGCGCGAGGCGTACAAGTGGGATCGGGATTTCGCGCCGATCAGTTCGGTCTCGTACACGCCGTTGGTGTTGCAGGTGCGGCCGGAACTGAAGACAAAGAACCTGGAAGAACTGCTGGCGCTGGCGAAGAAGGACCCGGGCAAGCTGAACATGGCGTCGCCGGGCGCGGGCACAACGAATCATCTGGTGAGCGAGCTGTTGCAGTCGCTGACCGGCGCGCGCTGGACGACGGCGCAATACAAGGGCAATGCGCCGGCCACGACGGATCTGCTGGGCGGCCAAGTGGATTTCAATTTCGATCAGATCTCGGTGGCGCTGCCTTACGTGAAGGATGGGCGGCTGCGGGCGCTGGCGGTAACGACCGCCAAGCGCGTGCCCTCGATGCCCGATGTGCCCACGTTTGCGGAAGCCGGCGTGCAGGGCATGGAGGCGGCGACGTTTACCGGGCTGCTGGCGCCGAAGGGCACGCCGCCGGAGGTTTTGGACAAATTGAGCGCGGCGCTGGGCAAGATCCTGGCGCAGCCGACGATCATCCAGCGTTTCGACGAGCTGGGCGCGGAGGCGCGCGGCAGTTCGCCCGAGGAGTTCACGCGCTACCTGGCCGCGGAAGACGCGCGCTGGACGCCGATTATCAAGCGCGCCGGCATTACGGCGAATTGAATCCGGGCGCGCCAGGCACGCGACTCGGCGCCCCTCCCCCCCTTCATCCATCCCAACACGGAACCCGCCATGAGCAGACGCAGCATCTATGCCGAAGGCTTCAGCCACAAGAACCCCATTCCCGCGGCCTGCCGGATCGGCCCCATGCTGTACTCCGGCAGCATCCAGGGCACGGAGCCAGCGACGGGCGCCTATGGCGCGTCGCTGGAACGCCAGTGCGAACTGATGTTCGACCACGTGCGCCGCATCGTGGAAGCGGGCGGGGGCACACTGGACCACATCGCCAAGATGACGGTGTGGATGCGCGACCGCAGCCAGCGCGCGGCGCTGAATGCGGTGTGGCTGCAGGCGTTTCCGGATGCGCAGAACCGTCCGGCGCGCCACACCATGCAGGCGGATCTGGATGGCGACAAGCTCATCGAGTGCGATTTCGTCGCGGTGATCGGATAAAGGACCCCGGCGATGACGCAATACCAACATTTCCATACCCATCCGACCGCGCCGGCGTATCGCTTGCCGCCAGGTTCGTGCGATAGCCAGTTTCATGTGTTTGGGCCGGCGGACCGTTATCCGGTGCGCCCGGGCGCGGCGTATGAAATGCCCAGCGCAACGATCGAGACGGCGCTGGCCCTGCACCGGCTGCTCGGCATCGAGCGCGGCGTGATCGTGCAGGCCACGACCTATGGCGCCGATCATCAGGTGGTGCTGGACGGCCTTGCCGTGGCTGGCCCGTCGTATCGCGGCTGCGCGAATGCGGTGGTGCTGGCCGAATGCGATGACGCCTATATTCAGAAGCTGCATGATGCGGGGGTGCGCGGCGCGCGCTTCACGCGCCAGGGATTGGGCATCAGCATGGAACCGGCCGTGTTCGACCGTTCCATCGCGCGCATCCGCGAGCTGGGCTGGTACGCCAAGTTCCAACCCGAGCCCGACGGCATGATGGCCCAGATGGAGCAATTCGAAGCGCTGGACATACCGGTGCTGCTGGACCACATGGGCCGCGCCGATCCAGGCGCGGGCGCGAGCGACCCCACGCGGCGCAAGCTCGAATCGCTGCTGGCTCGCGGCAAGTTCTGGGTGATGCTGTCGTTGACGGAGAAGTTGTCGCGCACGGGCGAGCCCTGGGACGACGTGATTCCGCTTGCCCAGGCGCTGATCGCCGCGAACCCCGACCGCGTGGTGTGGGGCAGCGACTGGCCGCACCCGGTGTCCGTGAAGGCCACGCCGGACGAGGGCCGCCTGCTGGATCAGTTGGCGCGCTATGCCGGCAATGACGCCACGCTCAGGAAGATCCTGGTCGACAACCCCGCGCGCCTTTTTGGATTCGACGAATGAGACTGCTCAGCTTCACCCATCAAGGCCGCGCGCGCTTTGGCGCCCTGCGCGGCCAGGACGAGATCGTTGCGCTGGACGGCCAGGGCAACGACAGCTTGCGCGCCGCGCTGGAAGCAGGCGCCCTCCCCGCTTTGGCACGCCTGGCCGGGACGCTGCCCGTCACGCACCGGCTGGATCAAGTCCGCCTGCTGCCGCCGATTCCCACGCCCGAGAAGATCATCTGCGTGGGCGTGAACTACGGCAAGCGCAACGAGGAATACCAGGACGGCAGCGCGCCGCCCGCCTATCCCAGCGTGTTCCCGCGCTTTCCGGGGTCCTTCGTGGGGCACGGCGCACCCTTGCTGCGCCCGCCGGAGTCCGAACAGCTGGACTACGAGGGCGAGATCGCCATCGTGATCGGCAAGGCCGGCCGCCGCATCGCCGCGGAAGACGCCTGGAGCCACATCGCCGGCTTGACCTGCCTGAACGAGGGCACCGTGCGCGACTGGATCAAGCACGGCAAGTTCAACGTGACCCAGGGCAAGAACTTCGACGCCAGCGGCTCGATGGGCCCATGGATGGTGACGGCCGATGAGTTCGACCCCGCCGCGCCGCTGACGGTTCGCACCCGCGTGAACGGCGAGCTGCGCCAGCAGGACTCGACCGACAACCTGATGTTCCCCTTCGCCGAACTGATCCGCTATATCTCCATCTGGACCACGCTGAAACCGGGCGACGTCATCTCGACCGGCACCCCTATCGGCGCCGGCGTGCGCTTCACGCCGCCGCGCTTCCTGAAGCCGGGCGACGTGGTCGAGGTAGAGGTCGCGGGTATCGGCACCCTGTCCAACCCAGTGGCCGACGAATCGACCGTGCCCGCACAAGGAACTCGCCATGCTCAGTGAAGAAGATCGCAACCGCGCCGCCGGCCTCCTTCTGGAGGCGGAACGCAGCGGTGTCCCTACCACGCAGCTCGACCAGGCCTTTCCGGGCATCGAGATCGCCGATGCCTATGCGATCCAGAAGCGCATCATCGACCAGAAGCTTGCCGCCGGGGCCAGATTGCGCGGCCACAAAATCGGTTTGACCTCCAAGGCGATGCAAAGCACGGTCGGCATCGACGAGCCGGACTATGGGCACTTGCTGGACACGATGTTCTATCAGGACGGCGAGACCATCCCGACGTCCAGGCTGATCGTGCCCCGCGTAGAAGTGGAACTGGCTTTCGTGCTGGGCAAGCCGCTACACGGCCCTGACGTGAGTCTGTTCGATGTGCTGGACGCCACCGACTATGTGGTGCCTGCGTTGGAGCTGATCGACGGACGCAGCAAGTATCCGCGCCGCATCGTCGACAACATCGCCGACAACGCCGCCTGCGCCGGCATCGTACTGGGCGGCCGGCCCGTGCGGCCGCTGGACATCGACCTGCGATGGGTGGGCGCATTGCTGCTGAAGAACGGCGTGATCGAGGAATCGGGCGTGTCCGCGGCAGTGCTGGGGCATCCGGCGCTGGGCATCGCGTGGCTGGCCAACAAGCTGGCCCAGCACGATACGGGCCTGGCCGCCGGGCAGATCGTGCTGGCCGGGTCGTTCACCCGCACGGTAGCCGTCAAAAGCGGCGACACGCTGCATGCCGACTACGGCAAGCTCGGCAGCATTTCGGTCCATTTCTCCTAGGTACGGCGCATGGAACTTCCCGTCAATACGTTCAAACGCGCGCTGCGCGAACAGCGCCATCAGACCGGTCTGTGGGTCACGCTCGGCCATCCCAACAGCACCGAACTGGTTGCCGCCAGCGGCTTTGACTGGCTGCTGCTCGATACCGAACACACGCCGGTGCTGCTGCCGACCGTCATGGCCCAGCTACAGGCTGCGGCCGCCTACGGCAGCCATCCCGTCGTGCGCCCCTCGTGGAACGACAAGGTCCAGATCAAGCAATACCTGGACATCGGCGCACAGACCTTGCTGCTGCCCTACGTACAGAATGCCGCCGAAGCTGAGAGCGCCGTGGCCGGCATGCGCTATGCGCCGCGCGGCGTGCGAGGCGTCAGCGGCACCATGCGCGCCACGCGCTATGGCCGGGTGCACGACTATATGCGCCGCTGCGAGGACGAGTTGTGCCTACTGGTGCAGGCCGAGACCGGCGAGGCCTTGGAAAACCTGGACGCGATTATCGCGGTGGATGGCGTGGACGGGGTCTTCATCGGGCCGGCGGACCTGGCCGCCAGCCTGGGCTATCCCGGAGAGCCGCAGCATCCGAATGTCGTGGCCGAGGTCGAACGCGCCATCAGCCGGGTGCGCGCGGCCGGCAAGGCGCCGGGCGTGCTGACGCCGGATGAAACGCTGGCGCGGCGGTATATGGCTGCCGGGAGCCTGTATACGGCGGTGGGCGTGGATGCAGCGATTCTGGCGCGGCACTGCGATCAGCTCGCGGCGCGGTTTGCCGCTGCCGCGCCGGCATAGCACGCAAGCCGTCACTTCACCGCCGCATTTCCTCCATCCGCGAACAAGGCAGAGCCCGTGACGAAGCTTGCCATCGAGCTCGCCAGAAACAAGGCGGCGGAAGCGATCTCCTCCGGCCGGGCGATCCGTTTCATCGCGTGCAATCCCGCCGCCCATTCCTTTTGTGCACTGTCGCCGGCCATCGCCGTGTCGACGCCGCCGGGCAAAAGCGCGTTGGCCCTGATGCCTTTGTCGCCATAGTCGGCGGCGATTCCTTTGACCAGCCCCATCAGCCCGGCCTTGGCGGCGGCATACGCGGCCATGCCGGGCAGCCCCGCGCTGGTGCCGACGAAACTGGAAGTGAAGATAATCGCCCCGCCCTTACGCTCGAGCATCGCGGGGATTTGATTAACGCTGCCCAGGAAGGCCGAGTGCAGGTTCGCCGCTATCGTTGCCTGCCAATCGGTGAAGGCGATGTCGGCCAGCGGCGCGATGGAGCCAGTGGCGCCGGCGTTGTTGAACGCGATATCCAGGCCTCCGAATTCCCCGACCGCCTCCGAAACCAACCGCCGGTGGGTCTCGGGCTGGCTGGCGTCGCCAGCAACCGCCCGCGCCTTCCCGCCCTGATCCCGGATGCGCGCCGCAACTTCTTCCAGCGCCGATTCTCCCCTGGCATTCAAGACGACGGCGGCGCCCTCGGCACTGAACAAGAGCGCGGCGGCACGGCCGATTCCCGACGATGCGCCCGTGATGATGGCGACTTTATCCTGCAGCAAACCCATGGCGAAGCTCCGGTATGAATGGCGTGTAGCCATTCTCCAGAGCGTTCGTCCGGGCGGATATCCGGTTCTTGCGGCCAGGCCCGGCCTCATCCCAGGACAGCTCGGTCGATTAAACTCCTCCCATGCCTCGCCCCCCTGCCCCCTTCGCTCCGCCCACGAGGCAAGCCTCCTCGCGCCAGAACTCGCTCGCCTGGGTCCTGGAACCGCTGGCGCGCGACCCCAACTACGCCCATCGGCGCATGTTCGGCAGCGATGCCGCCTATCTGGATGGGTTGCTGTACTTGATTGCGTCGGACCGTGAAGATCCCTGGAACGGCGTACTGGTATGCACATCGAAGGAGCGCCACGCCGCGTTGCTTGCAGACGTGCCCAATCTGCTGCAGCATCCGGTGCTGGGCAAATGGCTGTACCTGCCGCAGGAAGACGAGGATTTCGAATCGACGGCCGCGCGGCTAGCGGAGCTTGCGCTGGCGCGGGACCCGCGCCTGGGGGTCGCGCCAAGGCCGAAGGCTCGGCGGCGGAAGGGTTGGCGCGAGGAGGATTAGGGCCTTCACAAATGCCGATGGCTGCTGACCATGGCCAGGCCGGCAAGCTCTCCGATCAAGCCGGCCAAGCCATCGGCGCTACCCTGGTCCAGCCATTCCGTCCGGATCATGCGAAAGCCCATCGCCAGGCTGAATTGCCAATCCAGTTCCAGGATCCGGTAATCGCGGCCATTATCCGGGCAGCGCCATTGCGCGGCGGGATCCTCGTACGCGGCGCCGATGAAGTCGACATGCGAATCGAACGGCGGCATGGATTCCAGCAGTTCGTCCGACCCCGGCAGGCTGGGCTCGGAGAGATTCTCCCCTACCGCCACGTGCGGCTCGGGGCCGTCGTAGGCCAGCAGCATCAACGGAAAATTCTTTGGGTTTGCGTCGTACGAAGCCCGCGTGTCGTCCGTCAGATAGGCTCGTGCCGCCGGACCCAGGCAGTACTGCGGGCTGTTCCAGTCGCTGCCCTCGTTGTCGACATACAGGTCCCCAGGCGTGATGCCGTGCTCGGCCAGCAGCGCCAGGGCTTCTTCCATGGTGTCGTTGTGGCGTATCGGTATGTCGGCGGGCAGATGCCCTGCCCGCACATACATGGCGATGACGTCGCCAGTGGTGCGCAGGTCTTCTTGATATTGGTGCGATCCTTCGTTCAGGCTGGCCAGGCCGAAGCTCAGGTTCAACAGGGCGCGGTACGGAATGCCGTCGCCCCGCGGTTCAAGCACGTATCCTCCTTTCAGCAGTTTGGCTTCCAGCGCGCGCCAATCAGGCGGCGGCAGGTGCATATCGCGCGGACATAGAAACTGGTGATGTTCGGACATGGGCGAATGGTTCGTTCGAAGTTCGGGCGCCCCTTTTTAACATGGCAACGGTCGGCCTTGTCACGACCGGAACCTCAATCCACCTTTGCCCCCGACCGTTGCACCAGCGGCACCCATTTGGCGATGTCCGCCTGGATGAACGCCGCCAGCCCGCTGGGCGGCCCGTCGTGGAATATCTCGTAGCCCAGCGCCTGCAGGCGCCGGCGCTGCTCGCCGCTGTCCATGGCCTTGCGCGCGGCCGCGTTAAGCTTCGCCACGACGTCCGGCGGCGTGCCGGCGGGAGCCATGAGGCCCAGGTCGACGGTGATCACGTAGCCGGGCACGCCCTCCTCCATCATGGTGGGCACGTCGGGCAGCAAAGGGGAACGGGCTTCGCCGGTGACCGCCAGCGCCCGCAGCTTGCCTTCCTTGACCAGGCCGGACACGCTGGGCGTGTTGTAGAAGGCGAAGGCGACTTCATGCGCCATCACGGCGGCCACGCCTTGCGGGGCGCCGCGATAGGGAATGTGCGCGGCCTGGGTGCCGGTGATCGACAGCAGCAGCTCGGCCGATAGATGGTGCGTGGTGCCGTTGCCGCCGGACGAATACATCAGCTTGCCGGGCTGGGCCTTCAAGGCGGCGACCAGTTCACGCACCGAGCGGTATCGGCTGTCGGACGGCACGACCAATACGTTGGAGCCGCCAGCCAGATAGGCGACGGGCACGAAGTCCTTGGTCGGGTTGTAGGATAGTTTCGAGAACAATCCCAGGTTGATGGCCCAGGTGTTGTTGGAGCCCAGGACCAGCGTGTAGCCGTCGGGGGCCGATTTGGCGACGTAGTTCATGGCGATCTGCCCGCCGCCGCCGGGCTTGTTCTCGACGACCACGGTCTGCCCCAGCAGCTGGCTCAGGCCGGGCTGGATCGCCCGCGCCAGGATGTCCGCCGTGCTGCCGGCCGCCAGCGGCACGACGAGCGTGATGGGACGGTCGGGAAACGACGCCGCGCCAACCGGCGCAACGGCAAGCGACGCACAGGCCAGCAGAATCCCCAATAGTGTTTTCATGATGCCTCCGCGACGGCGCGAGCTGTGGAAACCATGCGGCATTGCATGATGCGAAGCAGCGTATCCGAGGAGGCGCCTCCGAAAAATACGCGGGGCGCTATAGCGTCATGCCATCATGGCATGGCCGCGCCGCGGCGCAGCCGCTGCGAGACCGAGCGGACCACGGCGACGAAGGCCTGCGCGGCGGGCGACAGGGGATAGTTGGCCAGGCGGGCTATGGAGATCGGCCATTCCAGCGAGGGGTTGCGCAGCGCGATGCCCTTGAGGCCGGCGGGCATCTGCCCGCGCGCGATCTGGGGCAGCATGGCCACGCCCATGCCGGCCTGTATCAGCCCGATCGCCGTGGACAGCAGGATGACCCGCTGCTCCACGCGCGGATAGATGTTGGCGGCGATCAGCCGGCGGCTGATGTTGAGCCAGGCGGGAGCTTCCGGGTTCAGCTGGATGCAGGGCAGCTCGGCCAGCACCTTGGCGTCGACCTCGTCCAGCCGGGCCAGCGGATGGTCGGTGCGCACGAAGAGCGCCACGCCGCCGTCCGAGAGCTGCTCCACCATGATGCGCGAGTCGTCGTCCGGCATGACCGCGCCCAGGCCGATGTCGGCCTCGTGCGAGAGCAGCCGCGTGCGGATCTGCTGCACCATGCAATCGACCACGATCAGGTCGAGCTGGGGATGGCGCTGGCGGAACTCCATCAGGATGTGCGGCAGCAAGGTGGCTGCGCTGACGTGGCCGACGGCGACCATGACTTTGCCCTGCTTCAGGTCGGAGTGCTCGCGGCATTCCTGGATCGAGCTGTCGATGGCGAGGATGGCTCGCCGCGCCACGTCGACCATGGCCTGGCCGTCGCGCGTCAGCGAGACCTCGCGGCCGCGCACGACCAGCGGCTGGCCGACTTCGGCTTCCAACCGGCGGATCAGGTGGCTGACCGAGGGCTGCGACAGGCCCAGGCGTTCGCCGGCGGCCGTGAAGCTGGCGGTTTCACCGATCGCGACAAGAGCGCGCAGCTGGCGCAGGGAGACGGATTCGACCGGGTCGGCCATGTAGCGACGTCATGATGGAATAGTTTGCATACTATAGCTATATGGGTGCGCGCTCCCTAAGATGGGATTTCCCTAACCCGCACGGAACCGCAATGCCGCACTCTTCCTACGCCGCCGACCGCATGGGATCGGCCACCGTCGAACCTTCCGGCCGCTTTGAGGCGGGCAGCCTGGCGTCGTTCACGCTGACCTATACCGCGGGCTACTTCGGCATCGACGACACCGGGTCGATCAAGATCGTGCACCGCTTCGCCAGCGACATGGGCAAGCCGCAGTTCGACCAACCCGACGGCTGGAACTACACCACGGTCGAGGCTTCCAACGGCGCGGTGCTGCAGGTGGAGTACGACGGCAAGCGCAACATCCGGCCGTGGGACAAGACATTGTTCATCCGGGTGGTTCGCGGCTACCTGGAGGAAGGCGACCGCATCGTGGTGCGCTTTGGCGACACGCGGCGGGGCTCGCCCGGCATGCGGGTGCAGACGTTCAGCGAGCCGACTTTCGAGTTCAAGGTGCTGGTGGACGCCTTCGCCACCTACAACTACACCGAACTCGAGCACTCGCCTACCATCGCAGTCGTGGCCGGGCCGCCGGTGGCCTACAAGGCCATCCTGCCCAGCCTGGCGGTTGCGGGCGAGTCCTTCAGCCTGGGTTTCAAGGGTGAAGACAAATGGGGCAACCCCAGCGACCGCGTGTCCGGCGAATTCACTGTGCGCAGCAACCTGCCGCTGCGCGGCCTGCCCTCCGCGTTCTCGATGCGCGAGGGCGAACTCTCATTACGGCTGGAGGGGCTGGTGGCGGAAGCGCCCGGCGAACTGCGCATCGAGGTACTGCGCGACGGCCAAGCCGTGGCGCAAAGCACGCCGTGCCGCATCGTGGCGGCCGGCGATGGAGCGCGCCGGCATTACTGGGCCGACCTGCATGGGCAGTCCGAGGAAACGATAGGCACCAACTCCGCCGAAGAACTGATCCTGTTCGCGCGCGACCGGGCCTTCCTGGACGTGATGAGCCACCAGGGCAACGACTTCCAGATCACCACGCCGTTCTGGGAACAGCTGAACAAGCTGACGGCCCGATACAACGAGGATGGATCGTTCATCATCTTCCCGGGCTACGAATGGTCGGGCAATACCGGCCTGGGCGGCGACCGCAACGTGCTGTACTTGAAGGAAGGCCGCCCCATCCACCGCTCGTCGCACGCCCTGATCGACGATCTGTCGGACCTGGCGCTGGACGCGAACGACGCGGACGCGCTGTTCGACGCGCTGAAAGACGAGGACGTGGTGGTGTTCGCGCACATCGGCGGCCGCTACGCCGACATCACGCGCTCGCACGACGCCCGCCTGGAACGCTCGATCGAAATCCACTCCGATTGGGGCACCTTCGAATGGCTGCTGGATGACGCGTTCCGGCTGGGCTACCGTGTCGGCATCCTGGCCAACAGCGACGGACACAAGGGCCGGCATGGCGCCAGCCACCCCGGCGCGTCCCTCTTCGGCGCGTATGGCGGGCTGAGCTGTCTGATCGCCGACCGCCTGACCCGGCACTCGATCGCCGAGTGCCTGCGCCAGCGCCGCCACTACGCCACCACCGGCTGCCGCGCCTATCTGGACGTGCGGGCGCATTTCGAGCGGTCCGCGCTACGTTATTCCGACGATCCCAAGCTGGGCGCGCCGGTGACGCGCGAGCCGGTCGCCCAGGCGGACATGGGCGCCATCCTGTCGTATGACGGCGACTCGCTGGAGCTGTCTTTCGAGGTGCTGACCCATGGCGCAATCGAGCGCGTGGAGATCCGCAACCGCATGGAGGTCGTGCAGACGCTGTATCCCTACGACGAGGCCGCGCTGGGCAGCCGCATCCGCATCGTCTGGGAAGGGTCGGAGTACCGCGGCCGCGGCCGCCAGACCGTGTGGGACGGCAACGCGACGCTCGACGGCAACGCCTTCGTGGACCCGCTGCCGATCAATTTCTGGAACCTGGACAAAACCCTGGAGCAACCGCGGCCCGACATGCTGAGCTGGCGGTCGCTGACCACCGGCGGCTTCAGCGGCATCGACGTGCGGCTGCGCGATCCGCGCGCCGGCGTGCTGAAGATCGACACGCCCATCGTGCGCACCGAGATCCCGGTCGACCAGATCGGGCTGGAACCGGTGGTTGTGGAAAACGGCGGTATCCGGCGCCGGCTGCAGGTCTATCGCCTGCCGGATGAAAATCCGGCGCGGCGGATGCAGGCCCGCGTGCGCGTGCCGCTGCACACGGGTTCCGACAATGCCGTGTACTTGCGCATCACCACGGAGGATGGGTTTTTCATTTATTCCAGCCCGATCTATGTGGAACGGGGCGCGCCCGGGATGGAATAAGGAAGGACGCTACGCTCCCGCGGCGTCGATCAACTCCGCCGACGACTCCCTCAGGCAATCGGCGAACAGCTGCGTGGTGGACGTCGTGGTGTCTTCGCGCCAATACAGGATCGCCTCGCCCAACGGCCCCAGCGGCGGCAGCGGCAACATCCGCATCGTCCCGCGCTGCACATAGCGCCGCGCGAGCGAAAGCGGAAGGATCGAGACGAATCCTCCCGCGCGCAGCAATGACAGATTCAGCGCCAATGAGCTCGACTCGATGGTCGGACGCAGCAAGGTCACGCCATGCTCGGCAAGAATCTCGACCATGGTCGCGAACGCGGGCGAACCCTGCATCGGCGTGATCCAGCGCACGTCCTGCAAGTCGCTCCAGGCCACGGGGGTATCGGGGCCGCCCAGGGGATGCCTCGTGCCCACCACGAAGACGAACGGCTCGTGATGCAATGACTCGTGGCGCATCACGGGAAGATAACCGGCTACGCGGTTGCGGCCGAGCGCCAGGTCGAGATTGCCTTCGTCCATCATCTTGAGCAGGCGGTCGAGCGTGGCTTCCACGAACGAGAACGACGCATTCGGCGCTCGCCGCATGAACAATTCGACGGCATGCGCGATCAAGGGTTGGGGAATCGTCACGACGGCGCCGAACCTCACGTGGCCCGCGGTGCCGGAGGCCAGCGCGGTGACGTCGCGCCGCGCCAGTTCGATCTGGCGCAGGATCTCGCGCCCGCGTTCGACCAGCACGCGCCCTATGCGCGTCAGCTCGACGGCGTTGCCCACGCGGCGCACGACCGGCGTGCCCAGCGCATCCTCGATCTCGGCGATCTGCTTGGAGATGGCAGGCTGGGTGACATGGAACGCCGCCGCCACCCGCGTGACCTGGCGCAGTTCGCCCAGCGTTACGAGGATGCGCAGATGCCCCAGCTTCAGGCCGCTACGGAAAAAGCGCTCTATCGAATTATCGGACGGGATGCTGGCGGACATATCAGGGGGGGAAAGGCCGGGAATCGGGCTCAACGCGTCAATCATAACTAAACAGTAATACCAAATGCTGAAAGTGTGATTTGCCGCCTGGCCCGAGCAACCCTTACCCTTCGAACCGATAGCACTGTAGTACGGGCATTTTTTGATGAATCGATGATGGCGCGAGCCTGGGCATTGATCCCGCATCGACACCATACACATAACCGAACTCACAGGCTGCCGAATAACTCGATGTGCCCCATGGCACACACCCACGGAGACAATACCCATGAGCACGTCCCTTTCCGGCGGCGCGCAGGCGCATGCCGGCTCTCAGGCCGCGCAGCATCCGGCGCAGCTCGACACGCTGTACCGCAAGCTGGCCTGGCACATCATGCCGTTCCTGTTCCTGTCGTTCATCGTTGCGTACATCGACCGCGTCAACGTGAGCTTCGCGAAGCTGCAAATGCTTGCGGACCTCTCGCTATCGGAAACCGTCTACGGCGCGGGGGCCGGCATTTTCTTTCTGGGCTACTTTCTCTTCGAGGTGCCCAGCAATCTGATCCTGCATCGCGTAGGCGCGCGCATCTGGATCGCGCGCATCATGGTCACGTGGTCGATCATTTCGTGCCTGACGATGTTCGCGCAGGGGCCGACTTCCTTCTATGTGCTGCGATTCCTGCTGGGCGTGGCCGAAGCCGGCTTCTTCCCGGGCATCGTGCTGTACCTGGCCACGTGGTTCCCGTCGAGCCGCCGCTCGCAGATCATCGCCCTGTTCATGGTGGCCATCCCGGTTTCCGGCGCCATCGGCGGCCCGCTGTCCGGCTGGATCATGGAGCGGTTCGGCGGAGCGCATGGCCTGGCCGGTTGGCAGTGGCTGTTCCTGGTGGAAGGCCTCGGGTCGCTCGTCGTCGGCATCGCCGCCTTCTTCGTGCTGCAGGACCGGATCGAAAGCGTGAAGTGGCTCAGCGCAGACGAGAAGCGCCTGCTGGCGCAGGATCTCGCCGCCGACGACAGCACCCGCGCCCGCCATAGCGTGCGGCAGGTGTTCCGCGACCGCAAAGTCTGGTTGCTTGGGCTGCTCTATTTCTGTATCGCCATGGGCAACTACGGGCTCGTATTCTGGCTGCCTACGATGATACGCGCCGCGGGCGTCGCCAACCTCGGCAACATCGGCCTGCTATCGGCCGTGCCGTCGCTCGTCAGCGCCGTTGCGATGATTCTCATTGCACGCCATGCAGACCGCAGCAACGAACGCCGCATTCACGTCGCCGTGTGCTGCCTGCTGGGCGCCGCCGGCATGCTCGCTTCGGTGCTGCTCGCCCAACACCTCTGGTGGTCGATGGCCGCGCTCATCGTGGCCGCCATCGGCATCAACTCGATCGCGCCGGTCTTCTGGGGCATACCCACGGCGATGATGAGCGGAGCGGGCGCGGCGGCGGCCATCGCGCTGATCAACTCGGTCGGCAACCTGGCCGGCTTCGTGAGTCCGTACGTTATCGGCTTTCTCAAGGACAGCACCGGGCAGCTGCTGCCGGGCATGATCATGCTGGCGTGCGCGCTGGTCGGCGGCGCCGTCATCGTGATGTCGCTAGGCACGAAACGGAGCCAGGCATGAAGGCTCCCGTCTGCCTGGTAACCGGCGCGGCAACCGGCATCGGCGCCGCCACTGCCCTGCGTTTCGCGCGCGAGGGCTGGGCCGTGGCCATCAACAATTTCGATCACGGCACCCGGGCGGCCGCCGAGCGGGTGGCCGCCCAGTGCGTCGACGCCGGCGCCCAGGCGATCGTCGTCGACGCCGACGTGGGCGACGACGCAGCCTGCCGCCGCATCGTCGACGCCGTCGCCGCACAATGGGGACGGCTGGACGCGCTAGTGAACAGCGCGGGGACCACTCGCGTGGTTCCACACGCCGATCTCGACGCCATTGACGCCGGCGAGTTCGAACGCATCTATCGCGTGAACCTCATCGGCATGTTCCAGATGACGCGCGCCGCGGCGCCCTTGCTGCGCGGCCGCCCGGCGGGCGCGGCATCGGGCAGCGTCATCAACATTTCGTCGTTGGCGTCCCTCAATGGCACGGGATCCTCGATTGCCTACGCGGCGTCCAAGGGCGCGGTCAACTCGCTGACGCTGTCGCTCGCGCGCACCCTCGCCCCGCACGTCCGTGTGAACGCCATCGCCCCGGGCATGGTCGACGATGGCCTGCTGCGGCGGATGCTCGGCGACGACGCCTACGCGCGCGTGATCGATGGCATGCGCGAGAACGCGCCGCTCAAGCGGGTGTCCCAACCTTCTGAAGTCGCGGAACTCGCCTGGTTCCTCGCCGCCCGCGCGCCCGCGATGACCGGGCAGGTCCTGGCCATCGAAAACGGCTTGCTGCTCAACACCTGAGCCCCACGACACAAGGAATTCCTGCGATGAAAGATCTGCACAAACACCGCTCTCGCACGGTGACCGAGGGCGTGACGCGCGCGCCGCACCGCGCCTTCCTGCGCGCCACGGGCCTCGACGACGATGCCATCGAGAAGCCATTCGTCGCCATCGTCGACACCTTCGGCGAGAACACGCCCTGCTCCATGTCGCTGAACCAGATTTCCGACAACGTTCGCCTCGGCATCGCGGCCGGCGGCGGCGTGCCGATACGCGGCTCGGCGATCTCGGTATCCGACGGAACCTCGATGAATCACTCGGGCATGCGGTTCTCGCTGGTTTCGCGCGAGACGATTGCCGACAGCGTCGAACTGTTCGTGCGCGCCCATTGCTACGACGCGCTCGTCGGCGTGGCGGGCTGCGACAAGACCCTGCCCGGCATTCTGATGGGCATGGTGCGCGTGAACGTCCCCGGGGTATTCCTGTTCGGCGGCGCGATGTTGCCCGGCGTGGCTCCGGACGGCTCGCAAGCCACGATCCTGACCGCCATCGAAGCCGTAGGCGCGGCGCAGCGTGGCGATATGTCCGCCGAAACGCTGCGCGGCATCGAAAAGCGCTGCACTCCGACCGCCGGCTCCTGTCCGGGGCAGTTCACGGCGAACACGATGGCGATGGTCGCCGAAGTGCTCGGCCTGGCGCCGCTCGGCTCGGCGATGGTGCCCGCCGTCTACAGCGAACGCATCGCGATCGCCCGCCGCGCCGGAGAAAGCGTCATGCGCGCGCTGCGCAATGGCGGGCCGCTGCCGCGCGACCTGGTGACCCGCAAGAGCCTGGAGAACGCCTGCGCGGCCGTCGCCGCCACTGGGGGATCGACCAACGCCATGCTGCACATCCCCGCCATCGCGCACGAAGCCGGCATAGCATTCACGCTCGATGATGTCTCTGAAGTCCTGGCGCGCACGCCGCTTATCGGCGACATGCAGCCCGGCGGGCGCTATCTGGCGGTGGACCTGCATCATGTCGGCGGCGTGCCGGCGGTGCTCAACGCCCTGCTGGCTGGCGGCCACATACACGGCGACACCCTCACGCAAAGCGGCGAAACGCTGGAAGCGGCGCTGCGCGCCTTCCCGGGCCCCGACGGCCGCGTGGTCAAGCCGCATGACGAACCGCTCTCGCCCAACGCAGGGCTGGTGGTCCTGCGCGGCAATCTTGCCCCGGACGGCGCCGCGCTGAAAACCGCCGGCCTCAAGCAGCTGGTGTTCTCGGGCACGGCGCGGGTGTTCGAGACGGAAGAGGACTGCATGGCGGTCGTTGCCGCCGGAACCTATCGGGAAGGCGACGTCCTCGTGATTCGCAATGAAGGCCCCAAGGGCGGCCCGGGCATGCGTGAGATGCTGAGCGTGACGGCGGCAATCTACGGACAAGGCATGGGTGAAAAGGTCGCGCTGCTTACCGATGGCCGGTTCTCGGGCGCGACCCGCGGCATGTGCATCGGCTATGTAGGCCCCGAAGCCGCGGCGGGTGGACCGATACGGCTGTTGCGCAATGGCGACCGCATACACATCGATGCGATCAAGGGAACTCTCGATGTCGAGCTTTCCGACGAGGAGCTCGCGCAGCGGGCGGCTGTCACCCGGCCGTTCGCGCGCGGGCATCTTGGCGGCGTACTCGAAAAGTACGAAGCGCTGGTGCGCCCGGCCAAGCTGGGCGCGGTGACCCATTCGGGGGCCGTGGCCTGGCCTTATGAAGCCTCTCTCGGGGAAGCGCACGTTAACGGAAGCAGGAAATGATGGCGGCGCCGCGCATCGGCTTTTGCGGCATCGGCCGCATGGGCGAACCCATGGTCCGGCGGCTGCTGGCCGCCGGACACAACGTCGCCGTCTGGAACCGATCCAGCGCGAAACTCGGTCCGCTTGCCGCCGCCGGGGCCGTCGCCCGTGGCACGCCGCAGGAACTCGGCGGGCGAGTCGACATCGTCCTGCTTTGCCTGGGCGACGGCAAGGCCGTGGAAGACGTGGTGTTCGGCGAGCATGGGCTTGCGCACTCCGCCACGCCGCCCCGCTATCTCGTCGACCATTCGACCCTGTCGCCAGCGCTCACGCGCGCGCTGGCTGGCCGCTGGACGGCGGCAACCGGCGGCGTATGGATCGATGCTCCCGTCTCGGGCGGCACGGACGGCGCGGCGGCCGGCAAGCTGGCCATCATGGCGGGCGGCCCGGCGGATGCCATCGAATCCGTGGCACCCGTGCTGCGCGCCTTCTCCTCGCGCGTCACCCGCATGGGCGACACCGGCGCGGGCCAGACCACGAAGCTCGCCAATCAGGCCATCGTCGCGACCACGCTCGCCGGATTGGCCGAAGCCTTCGTGCTGGCCAAGCGCAGTGGAATCGATACGGCCGCCCTGCCGTCGGCCCTGCAAGGCGGCTGGGCCGATTCCGTGCTGTTGCAAACGCTATGGCCCCGCATGGTGACGCCGCCCGAACATGCCACCGGCACGGTGCGCGTGATGCTCAAGGATCTAGACGCGATTGCCGAACTCGCGCAGGCCAGCACTACGATGCAGCGCGTGCTGCCGGAAGTGCGCCGCCTGCTGCGGGACGCCGTGCAGCGCGGCATGGGAGACTGGGATCTGTCCCAAGTATTCCGGATCGGCGAGACGGAGAGTGAATCCGGCGCCTAAGCGATGGCGGAAAATCCCCGCCGTTCAACGGAACCGCAGGTGCCGCCGCTGTAGTTCCGCGACGGTCCTGCACCCCATCAGCTTCATGGCGCGCTCGATTTCGATCCGCATCAGTTCCAGCGCCCTTTCCACCCCGGGCCGCCCCGCCGCCGCCAGCGGGAACAGGTAATAGCGGCCCAGCCCCACAGCCTTGGCGCCCAGCGCCAGGGCCTTCAGCACGTGGGTGCCGCGCTGCACGCCGCCGTCCATCATCACGTCGATGCGGTCGCCCACGGCGTCGACGATTTCGGCCAGTTGGTCGAAGGCGCTGCGCGAGCCGTCGAGCTGGCGGCCGCCATGGTTGGACAGCACGATGCCGGTGCAGCCGATGTCGGCGGCGCGCCTGGCGTCCTCTACCGACATGATGCCTTTCAGGCAGAACTGGCCGCCCCATTCCTGCACCATCGCGGCCACGTCGTCCCAGGACATGGCGGGGTCCAGCATGTCGGTGAAATAGCGGCTGATGGACATCGCCCCTCCTCCCATGTCCACGTGGCCGTCCAGTTGGGGCAGCCTGAAGCGTTCGTGCGTGACATAGTTGATGGCCCAGGCCGGCTTGACGGCGAATTGGGCGATGCCGGACAGGTTCAGCCGGAACGGGATCGCGAAGCCCGTGCGCTTGTCTCGTTCGCGGTTGCCGCCGGTGATGCTGTCCACGGTCAGCATCATGACCTGGACGCCGGCCTCTTTGGCGCGCGCCATCATGTCGCGGTTCAGGCCGCGATCCTTGTGGAAATAGAACTGGTACACCTGCGGCCCGCCGCTGATCTTGCGGGCTTCCTCCAGGCTGACGGTGCCCAGCGACGACACGCCGAACATGGTGCCGAACTTGCCTGCGGCCGCGGCCACGGCGCGTTCGCCGTCATGATGGAAGAGGCGCTGCAGCGCGGTCGGCGAGCAATACACCGGCAGCGCCAGTTTCTGGCCCATGACGGTTACCGACATATCCACCTCCGCCACCCCGCGCAGCACGTCCGGCACCAGGTCGCAGGCCTCGAAGGCCTGGGTATTGCGCCGGTAGGTGGTTTCATCGTCGGCCGCGCCGTCGATGTAGTTGAAGATGGGGCCCGGCAAGCGCTGGCGCGCCATGCGGCGAAAGTCGTGGAAATTCTGGCACTGGTTCAGGCGCATCAGAAGACCTTTGTCAACGCTGCGTATGGGAAACGGCGGGAAACGGCGCCCCAGAGAGTAACAACCAAACCGCCGCCGCAACAAATGCTCCGGCGGGCGTTTCCATGCGCCGCCCCGGGCCGGCCTTACTTCCTGGGATAGGACCCCAGCACCCGGAATCCCGGGTTGCCCGCCAGGAACTCCGCCAGCTTGCCTTCCTTCGCGTGCCCCGCCACCTCGATCAGGTAGCGGTGCGTATCGAGCGTTTTCTTGCTGGGCCGCTCGTATACCGTCAGGATCTGGACCCCGGCGGCGATGAGCGACGCCAGCGAGGCGCCGAACCGGTCGTCCGAGGTATCGAGCAGCAGGGACGTCTTGTCGTGGCCCGTGGGCGCGGGCATGTCTCGGCCCAGCACCCACCAGCGCGTTACGTTGTGGGGCCCCTCTTCGATGCCGTCCACCAGGGACACCAGGGAGTAGACCGTGGCGCCGACCTTGGGACCGAACGAGGCCTTGTCCAGCGCCGGGCTGTTGGCGACGGCCTGGGCGGCGGCGCCGCCGCTGGCGGCGTTGGTCTTGCGCACGCCGGGCATCTCGCGGTCCACCCAGGGTTTCACTTCCTCGAAGGCGACGGGATGCGCCAGCACTTCCTTGATGTCCTCGCGCTTGGCGCCGGGCCGCGCCAGCAGGCTGTAGCCCAGCATCTTGGGATACTCGGCGACGATGGTTGCGTTGGGCAGGTCGAGCACGGCGTCCAGGTACGGCGTGACGCCCACGACGGAGGTGGTGACGGGCACGCAGGCGCGTTCCAGCTTGCCGCTGGCGTAGTCTTTGAAGAGGTCGTCGCGCGACAGCGGGACCAGGTCCTTGTCGCCGTAGAGGTCCAGGCAGGCCTGGTGCGTCCAGGAGCCGGCTGGGCCCAGGTAGCCGATGGAGCCGGCGGCAGCCGGACTGGCGGAGAGGTTCAAGGTAAGCGAGCCTATGACGGTCAGCGATGCGAAGATTTTCATTTTCCGCTCCAGGAGTCAGCCCGCCGCCACCCGCAGGGCCGCTCCCGCCGAGACCAGGCGGTTGCCGCCCAGCGCCTTGGCGCGGTACAGGGCCCGGTCCGCCGCGGCCAGCGCGTCGGCCAGCGGCGGCGCGTCAAGCTCGTACAGCACGAGCCCGATGCTGACGGTGGCGGGTATTCCGATATTGTCGATCCGATTGGATATGGTTTCGGCAAAACGCCGCGCCACGGACTCGCCCAGCGCCGCCGCGCGGTCCGCGGCGTCGCCCGACAGCAGCGCGGCGAACTCCTCGCCGCCGATGCGGGCCAGGATCGCGCCGGGCCCCAGCATGCCGCGAGCCGTTTCCGCGAAGCATTGCAGCACCTGGTCGCCCTTCTGATGGCCGTAACGGTCGTTGATGGACTTGAACTGGTCCAGGTCGAACGCCAGCACCGCAACCGGCGCCCGCCCCTTTGCCTCGCCGATCAGGCGCGCGCCCTGCTCGAAAAACCAGCGGCGGTTGCCCAGCCGGGTCAGATAGTCGGTCTGCGATTCGCGCACGAGTTCGACATGGGTCTCCTCGCGGACAAGCTTGATCAGGGTCATGGGCAGCAGGATGGAATACAGCACGCCTTCGTACATGGTGAGGGTGCTTGCCGTGAGTTGCACCCCTGTGCCATGCGCCGCCACCCACCAGGGCAGGATGAACGCCCGGGCGGCATAGATCAGCGCGTGGATGCCCGTGACCGCTGCGGCGATGCGCAGCGGCTTCAGCGCTTTCAGATCGCCGCAGCGCAGCAATTCCCACGTGGTCCACGCGCTTACGAGCGCGATGGGGAACGCACTGATGTACTTCCAGACGAGATCCTCCCCTTGCGCGCCCGCCACCGCCCATATCACGGCCATGGCGGCAAGCAGCGCAAGCGGCGCAACGCGGTATCGCTTGCCGCGCAAGGAGGCGGCGCCGTTCATGACCAGCAGGTAGCCGCTGAGGACGACGAGGTTGGCCCCGGCGGAACCGAACGGGCTGGGCGGCAGGCTGCGGAACAGCGCCCCCGTGCAGCCCAGCGCCAGCGTGGCGAAGCCCGCCGACAGGATCCGCAGCGACCCGCTGCGCTTGGGATGGGCCCGATGCTCCCAGAACGTCAGGCCAGCCGTGGCGAGCAGCGTTCCGATGATGATGAAGTAAAGAGTAAGGAGATCGACGTACATCGGAGCCGTGGGGTATGGCGCCGGCGTGTCGCGGCGGCCAGCCGGAATTTTACGTTGGAAATACTGCAAAAAAGCGTAACAAAGCCCCGGGAATGCCCGCAGCAAAGAAGCTCGGCCAGGTCTCACAAGGGACGGCGGCCAGCCAGCCGGACGCGCGTGCGTGGCAAATTTGCCACTCATCTACAATCCTTGGCCGAGCCGGCCGCCGATGCGGCCGGGCAGTAGCTCACAGGTAGTAATGACGCGCGCGAAGAAATCCCCTGCCAAGAAGAAAGGTTCCACCAGCAGATCCACGGGCCGGGCCAGCGCCCGCTCCAGCGGCCGTTTCCCCCGTTTCCTGAAGGCGCTGCTGTTTTCGTCGCTCGCCAGCTTCGGCGCCGCCTCCTATGTCCTGAATCCGCAATGGCGGATCCCCGCGCCGGTGCAGGAGGCCCTGACGCAGCTGGGGTGGCCGCAGCACCGGGCGCCTCACCGGGAATCACCGCGGGAACAGCAGCGCGGGCAGCAGCGGGAGCAGACGGCGCCCATTGCGGTGCCGGCGGCGCCCACGGGCGCGCCCGCTCAAACGATGTTTTCGGAATGCCGGCAGTTCTTCCCGCATTCGCGCCCGCCGGAAGTGCCCGGCAGCCAGAAGTTGCGGGAGGTGTGCTTTTCGGCCTTCGCGATCCTGCACAACGGCCAGACGAAGACGCCGGTTTTCGTGGCGGAGCGGCTGAATCGCCAGATGCTCACGCAGGCGCAAGGACAGCGCAGGACCGACAAGTTCTATGCCGAGGCCCGGCTGCCGCGCGCGGAACGGGCCGAGCTGGACGACTACCGCGGATCCGGCTTCTCGCGCGGCCACATGGCGCCGGCGGCCGACATGTCCACGGCCGAAGGCATGGCGCAGAGCTTTTCCCTGGCCAATATGGTGCCGCAGGACCAGACGCACAATGGCGGCGCGTGGAGCAGCATCGAGCAAGACACCCGCAAATACGTCATGCGGGCCGCCGGCGACGTGTATGTGTTCACGGGGCCGGTCTACTCCGACAAGCCGAAGACGATAGGCTCCGGCGTGGCCGTGCCCAGCTATATCTACAAGGTCGTGTACGACGCGACCTCGGGGCGCTCCTGGGTGCACTGGCAGGCGAACGCCGCCAGCACCAAGGCCGGGCCGCCGATCAGCTACGAGGAATTCGTGCGGCGCACCGGATTGAAGCTGTTGCCGACTGGCGGTTGAAGCCCCGCCCCAGCGCCGCGACGGTGATCCAGCGCGCGCAGCACTCCATTGCAGCGCCGCGCCTCAGCCGCGCCGGGCGGCCTCGATCGTGGCGATATCGATCTTCCCCATCGTCATCATCGCCTCGAAAGCGCGCTTGGCCGCCGCGGGATCCGGATCGGAGATGGCCTCGATGAGGACGCGCGGGGTGATCTGCCAGGACAGGCCCCACTTGTCCCGGCACCACCCGCATTCGCTCGCCTGGCCGCCGTTGCCGACGATGGCGTTCCACAGGCGGTCCGTCTCCGCCTGGTCCTCGGTGGATACCTGGAAGGAAAAGGCTTCGCTGTGCTTGAACGCGGTGCCGCCGTTCAGGCCCACGCAGGGAATGCCGATCACGGTGAATTCCACCGTCAGCACGTCGCCCTGCTTGCCGGAGGGGTAGTCGCCCGGCGCGCGCAGGATCTTGCCCACCGCGCTGTCCGGAAACGTTTTTGCGTAGAACTCGGCGGCGTCCAGGGCGTCGCGGTCGTACCAAAGGCAAATCGTGTTCTTGCTGGGCATCGTGATTCTCCTGGGGGAAATCCGGTAGGTCGAGGATAGTCCCTCGCCGCGCCCGCGCGCGTTACGAAGCTTTGGAAAATGTTGTTCCCGCCCAGGTATTCGCCACGCAACAGATTGAAGGTGCAGGGCTCGAAATGGCTCCGCGCGCGGCGCGGCATGGGTGTCCTGGGCCGAATGCCGCCATATTTGTTACTCCCGGCGCCGCGCCCACGGTGCCACACTGTCCTCAGGGCTGCCGGCCCATCGGCGCCCGGTCTACATCAGGAGGCAATACGCCATGACTGCATCAACCGACAAAGCCAAGCCCGGCGGACGGGCCGCCATGCGCACGCCCCCGGTCGTGTCGCCCCAGGCGTGGGAAGCCGCCCACGCGCAGATGCTGGTGAAGGAAAAAGCCCATACCCGCGCCCGCGACGCCCTGGCGGCCGAGCGCCGCCGCATGCCCTGGATGGAAGTGGACAAGGCCTATGCCTTCGACGGCCCAGGCGGCCGGCGCGGCCTGCTCGACCTGTTCGAGGGCCGCCGGCAGCTGATCGTCTACCGCGCGTTCTTCGAGCCCGGCGTGTATGGCTGGCCGGAGCACGCCTGCCGCGGCTGCTCCATGGTCGCCGACCAGGTCGCGCACCTGGCCCACCTGAACGCCCGCGACACCACCCTCGTATTCGTTTCCCGGGCGCCGCAGGCGGACATCGAGCGCCTGAAGGCGCGGATGGATTGGAAGATGCCGTGGTTCACCCTCACGGACAGCTTCGACGCCGATTTCGGCGTGGATGAATGGCACGGCACGAATGTGTTCTTCCGCGATGGGGATCGCATATTCCGCACCTACTTCCTGAACAACCGCGGCGACGAGCAGATGGGCGGCACCTGGAATTACCTGGACATTACGCCGCTGGGCCGCCAGGAGGCCTGGGAGGACTCGCCCGAAGGCTATCCGCAGACGCCGACCTACAAATGGTGGAACTGGCACGACAGCTATGTCGTGGGCGCGGCGCCCGACCAGAAATGGGTCGAGATATCCGACGCGGGCGAGGCGGCGTTCCGGAACAAGGATAAGTAAACGTCTAGGGGTATTCCCGACCTGATATTGTGGCAAGAGTGAAATTTACTTAATATTTTTGAAGTGAGAGTGAAATACGAACCAGAGTTTCATGAAAATCGATAAGCCTGAAGACAGCCCGAACTCCGCCGACGAACACGACAAGGCGTTGGGCGAACGCCTGCGGGCGGCGCGCCTGCAACAGGGCCTGAAACTGAAGGACGTGGCGGAGCGCACCGAGATGTCGATCGCGCTGATCAGCCAGGTAGAGCGCGGCATCAGTTCACCGTCCATTCGCACCTTGCGGGCGATCTGCCACGCCTTGGACATCGACGGCGCCAGCCTGCTGACCCCTGCTCCGGCCGGACCGGTAAACGACGATCAGAACGAATTCACGGTCCGGGTATCCGCGCGCAAACCGTTGAAGCTGGGCAACAACGGCGTCACCAAGTACCGCATTACGCCCAGCAGCTGCGCCGCCCTCGAAGGCTTCCTGATGGAGCTGGAGCCCGGCGCCGCCTCCGACCCCGGCTTCCTGGTGCAGGCCAGCGACAAGATCGGTTACGTGCTTACCGGCAAGCTCCAGGTCTTCGTCGACGACAAATCCTTTCTGCTGGAAGCCGGCGACAGCTACGGCTTTTCCGGCAGCCACCCGTACCGGTGGCAGAACGGGTGGGACCAGAAGACCGTCTTCCTGGTCGTCAACAGCACCCATTTCTACGTCTGATTCCCCCTCCTCGTTTTCTACACCTCATTCCAGCCAATACCGGCAAATAAAGGGTCGCCACGCGGCCTTGCAAGGGACAACACCGCAATGAATTCGTCTTCAGCATCGATCGGCGCGCGCCCGGCGCGCGTTCCCGCGCGCAAAGGCAAGCTGCGCGATATCGTGGCCGCCAACATCGGCGCCTTCTTCGAGTGGTACGACCTGCTGGTCTACGCGCTGTTCGCGCTGCCGATCTCGCGGCTGTTCTTCCCGTCCGACGACCCGCAGACCGCCCTGCTGTTCAGCTTCCTGACTTTCGCGAGCTCCTACCTGATCCGCCCGGTGGGCGCCGTCCTGCTGGGCATCTACGCCGACAAGAAGGGGCGCAAGGCCGCCCTGTCCCTGACCGCCACGCTGATGCTGATCGGCACCGCGCTGATGGCGCTCATCCCCACCTACGCCACCATCGGCGCGCTGGCGCCGGTGGCGCTGGTGGCGGGCCGCCTGCTGCAAGGCTTTTCGGCAGGAGGCGAATTCGGCACCGCGAATTCCTACCTGACCGAGCAGAACCCCAAGCTCAAGGCGTTCCTGGCCAGTCTGCAATTCTCCACCACCGGCCTGGCGCTGGTGGTGTCCGCGATGTTCGCCTACTTCATCAACCACTACCTCACCCAGGCGCAGATCGACAGCTGGGGCTGGCGCCTGCCCTTCATCTTCGGTTGCCTGATCGGCCCCGTCGCCCTCTACATCCGTTTCAAGATCGACGAAACGCCCGAATTCGACGGAGAAAAGGCGCAACGCGCGGCGCCCCTGCGCGAGACCTTCCGCCTGCACAAGCGCTACCTGCTGCTGGGCGCGCTGATCGTGGCTGCCGGCAACGTGGCCAGCTATCTCAACATCTATATGCCGACCTTCGCCATCAACAATCTCGGCATCTCCAAGGACGACGCTTTCGTCGCATCGATCTGCAGCGGCCTGGTGTGCACCTTCCTGCCGATGCTCGGCGGGCTGGCCGCCGACCGCTACGGCGCGGTAAAGACCATGGCAGGCGCCCTGGTGCTGGGCTTGATCATCATCGTGCCCAGCTTCAAGATGCTGACCGGCACGCCCTCGTTCGGCTCGCTGGTGCTGTTCCAGTGCCTGATGTCGCTGGTGTTCTACAGCTTTTATTTCGCGCCGGTCGGCTCGCTCCTGGCGCAGCTGTTCCCGACCTCGTGCCGCACCACGGGCGTGTCGATCGCCTACGTCGCGTCGCAGACCTTCTTCGGCGGCATCACCCCGGTAGTGGTGGGCTTCCTGGTGACGCGCACCGGCACGATCATGTCGCCCGCCTATTACCTGATCGCGATCGGGCTTGTCGCGATGGTGGCGCTGGCCAGCGTGCGCGCCAAGGTCCGTTGAACTTCCGCCAACCTCTTTCGAACGCCATCCGTTTCATGGACATCCCACTTCCCACCCAAGTCGACGTCGCGATCATCGGCGGCGGCATCATCGGCATCAGCACGGCCTGGGCCCTGGCCCGTTCCGGCCTGCGTGTGACCGTCTTCGAAAAAGGCGCCATCGCGGGCGAACAATCCTCGCGCAACTGGGGCTGGATCCGCTCGGTCGGACGCGACCACCGCGAGCTGCCGCTGGCGCTGCGCGCCAACGCCTTGTGGCGCGAATTGCAGCAGCAGGTCGACGTGGGCTACCGGCAGCGCGGCCTCGCCTACCTGGGCAGCAGCGCCGCCGACATGCAGGGCCATGCCAAATGGCTGGAAGCCGCGCGCCCGTATGCGGTGCCCGCAAAGCTGATAGACGCCGCCGGCCTGCCCGCCCTGCTGGGCGCGCAGAGCGCGCGCGACTGGGCCGGCGCCCTGTACAACGCCGACGACGGCGTGGCCGAGCCGCAACTGGCCACGGCGGGAATCGCCGGACTGGCGCGCGCGGCCGGCTGCCAGATATTCGAAGGCTGCGCCGTGCGCGGCCTGGACGTGGCTGCCGGCAGGGTCGGCGGCGTCGTCACCGAGAAAGGCGCGGTCCGCGCGGCTGCCGTCGTGCTGGCCGGCGGCGCGTGGTCGCGGCTGTTCTGCGGCAACAGCGGCGTGTCGTTTCCGCAGCTCAAGGTGCACGCGTCGGTGCTGCGCACCACACCGCTCGAAACCGGCATGGACCTGGCCATCAACGGCGGCGATTTCACCTGCCGCAAGCGCGCCGACGGGGGCTATACGGTTTCGCAGCTTGGCGCTTCCACGGCCGACCTGACGCCCGACAGCATCCGGCTGATGCGCCAGTTCCTGCCCGCCTGGATGGCCGAGCGCAAATACCTGAAGCTGCGCGTGGGCCGGCGCTTCTTCGAGGAACTGATGATGCCGCGCCGTTTCGCGCTGGACGCGCCCACGCCATTCGAGCAGCACCGGATTCTCGACCCGCAGCCCGGCATGGCGGCCATTTCCACGGCCCTGGAAAAACTCAAGGCAGCCTTCCCCGCATTCGCTGCGGCCCGGGTGGCCGGCGCCTGGGCCGGCATGATCGACGTTACGCCGGACGCCCTGCCCGTCATGTCCGCCGTGGATTCCGTGCCGGGATTCTTCCTGGCTTCCGGCTTTTCTGGCCATGGTTTCGGCATCGGCCCGGCGGCCGGCGAGCTGATGAGCGAGCTGGTCCAGGGCAAGACGCCCAGTGTGGATCCGGCCGCCTTCCGGCTGTCGCGCTTCGCCTAGGGCCGGCTCGCCCTGGTCCCCATTTTTTTCACCCTAGTTTCATGGAGAAAACGCAGTGCCTGACAACAACGCGCGACTGATCCGCTTCAACGGCGGCCCGATGGTCGACCCCGTTCCCGGCAAACCCAAGCAGCCGCTTACCGGCGACGCCTCTTTCCTCAGCGTCAAGGCATTCGACCACCAGAAGGCGCGCGCCGGCGTGTGGGAAAGCACGGCCGGCACGTTCCAGGCGAACAACGCGGGCTACATCGAGTTCGGCTACATCGTCGAAGGCGCGTGCCGGCTGGTCGATCCCGACGGCACCGTGCACGCGCTGGAAGTGGGCGACGCCTTCGTCATGCCCGAAGGCTATTCGGGCCGCTGGGAAGTGGACCAGGCCGTAAAGAAGATCTACTTCATCAGCGTCACGCAGTAGCGCCCCGGCTGGATCAGGCCAGCGGCAGCTTCAGCACCTGCTCCGTCGTCAGCACATCCCCGAAGGTATCGTCGATGCTCGCCAAGGCGGCGCGGTGCAGGCTGTCGTGGGTCACGACGCTGCCGTCCGCGCGGTCCAGATCGCGGGTGGCGCAGGCATCCTCGGCCACGATGACGCCGTAGCCCAGGGGCACGGCGTCGCGCGCGGCGCCGGCCACGCAGGCGTGCGTCATCAAGCCCGTGATGACGAGCGTCTTGATGCCCGCGGCTTTCAGGCGCTGGTCCAGGTCGGTGGTCGGGAACACGCTTACCGAAGTCTTCCGCAGCACCGTGTGATGCGGCGCGGGCTGCAGCTCGGCATGGAATTCGGCGGTGGCGCTGCGCTCGGCGAAGACCGGGCTGCCTTCGGGCGTAAGGTGCTGGATGTGGAATACCGGCATCCCGGCCTGGTCGGCATGGGCAATCAGGCGTTGCGCATTGCCCAAGGCGGCCTTGCCGTCGGGAATCGGCATTTTGCCGGTGAAATATTCGTTCTGGAAATCGATGACCAGCAACGCGGTGCTGGAAGCGTCCAGGGACGCCGGGGCTGCGGCGCCCGCCAGGGTGCGGATGGTGGGATGGCTCATGATGCTTTCCTTTGCGGTGTCGGATGGAATCGGGGCCGCGCGGTGCCGCGGGCCGGTCCTGCGCCCGGTGGGGCGGAGGACTACAGTGTCCCGCCGAGGCCGGCCTGGCGATAGTGGCCCGATGGACAACAATTGCTAGAATCGGGCCAAACCGGGTTTCAACCCTTTGCGCATTCCGCCGGGCCTCTGCATGCATACCGTCGCCATCATTGCCTTCGAGGGCATCAGCCCTTTTCACCTGTCCGTCCCCTGCATGGTGTTCGGCGACGATCTGGCCCGCCTTGGCGTGCCGCGCTACCAGCTGCTGATCTGCGCGGAGAAGCCTGGCCTGATTCCCACCATGTCGGGATTCAAGATCCAGGTTGAGCACGGGCTTTCCGCGCTGGAACAGGCCGACACCATCATCATGCCCGCATGGCGCGACCCCGACGAAACCGCGCCCGCGGCCCTGCTGGACGCGCTGCGCGCGGGCCATGGCCGGGGCGCCCGGATCGCGGGACTGTGCCTGGGCACCTTCGTGCTGGCCGACGCCGGCCTGCTGGACGGGCGCGCCGCGGCCACGCACTGGGCCTGGGGCGAGGATTTCGCGCGCCGCTATCCCAAGGTGCGGCTTGACCGCAAATCCCTGTACCTGGACGACGGCGACATCCTCACCTCCGCCGGCACCGCCGCCGCCATCGATTGCTGCCTGCACCTGCTGCGCTGTGATCATGGGGCGGAAATCGCCAACCGCGTGGCCCGGCGCATGGTGGTGGCGCCGCACAGGGACGGCGGGCAGGCCCAGTACATCGAGCAGCCCCTGCCCGGCATCATGGGGACGGACCGGCTGGGCGCCGCGCTGGACTGGGCGCTGGAGCACCTGGAGCAGCCCCTCACGCTGGATCTGCTGGCCGATCGCGCCGGCATGAGCCGCCGCAATTTCACGCGGCGCTTCAAGGCCAAGACAGGCGCCACCGTGTCGCAGTGGGTGCTCAACCACCGGCTGGCGGCGGCCCAGCGGCTGCTGGAAACGAGCGACAAGGCGGTGGACCGGATCGCGGAACTGGCCGGCTTCGGCTCGCCGGCCTCGTTCCGACAGCATTTCCAGGCTGCCTTCTCGGTGTCTCCGTCGGCGTATCGCCGGCAGTTCTGCGCCACGCCGGCCCACGCCCCGCGCGAGGAGCCGCAACCACTCGCCATCTGACACGATTGGCAATCCCTCCAAAAACAGCGGCGGCATGCGGACGCTACAATTCCCGGCACCGCTATCCAACCCGGCGCCCTCTTTCCCCATGTCCAATCTCATCGTCCACGGCGGCACGCCCCTGCGCGGCCGCGTCATTCCTTCGGCAAACAAGAACGCGGTGCTGCCCGTGCTGTGCGCCACGCTGTTGACCGACCAGCCGCTGCGGCTGCACGGCGTGCCGGACATCACGGACGTCCGCAAGATCCTGGACATCTTCCGCACGCTGGGCAGCGACGTCCGGCTGGACGAGGCCACGCGCACGCTGGACCTGCACCACCGCGACACGGTCTTCGACGCCGCCTTGCACCGGCTGCCCGAGGAAATGCGCTCGTCCATCATGCTGGTGCCGCCGCTGCTGGCCCGCTTCGGCGTGGCGCGGCTGGAGGACAACGTCAAGGGCTGCACGCTGGGCGTGCGCGAGATCGATCCGCACGTGGACATCTTCCGCTCGTTCGGCGGCGAGGTGGAACGCGCAGCCGGCTCGCTGCTGGTGCGCAGCGGCGGCCCGCTGAAGCCGACCCACCACTGGCTGGACTACGCCTCGGTGACCACGACCGAGAACTTCGTGCTGTGCGCCGCCGCGGCCCAGGGCGAATCCACCCTGACCAACGCCGCCTCCGAACCGCACGTGCAGGAGTTCTGCCGCTTCATGGCGATGATGGGCGCCGATATCGACGGCATCGGCACCTCGCGCCTCACGGTGCGCGGCGGCGCCACCCTGCGGGGCGGTGAATTCACCTTCGAGGAAGACTTCCACGAAATCACCACCTTCCTCGCGCTGGGCGCGATCACGGGCGGCGATGTGGTGGTGCGCAACAGCACCCCCGGCAATTTCCCGCTGATCGACCGCACGTTCGCCAAATTCGGCGTGCAGATCGTGCACGAAAACGGCTGGTCGCGGGCGCTGCGCCAGGGGCCGCTGAAGGTGCAAACGCCCTTCACCAGCAACGTGCTGACCAAGGTCGAGGCCGCGCCGTGGCCGTATTTCCCGGTGGACCTGCTGCCTATCTTCATCGCCCTGGGCGTGTGCGCCGAGGGCAACGCCATGTTCTGGAACAAGGTCTACGACGGCGCGCTGGGCTGGACGGGCGAACTGTCCAAGTTCGGCGCCCACGTGTTCTCGTCGGATCCTCACCGCGTGATCACCTTCGGCGGCACGCCGCTGACCCCGGCGGTGGTGGAAAGCCCCTACATCATCCGGGTCGCGATCGCTCTCTTCATGATCGCCAGCAGCATCGACGGCCGTTCGGAGATCCGCAACGCCACGCCGATCCGCCGCGCGCACCCGCGCTTCGTCGAAAACCTGCGCAGCCTCGGCGTGCAGGTCGAGTGGACCAGCGAGGAATAAGCCCGGCCAGGGCTGCCCTCGGCCGGGCCCGCCGGCAGGAGGCGCCCCGAAGAGATGCTGCCAGCCGGCCGGCGCAGGCCTATACTTTGCAGACACGCACGCTCCATTCCGCGTAATGGGAGCCCGCCGACTTGCTCCTGGCGCGACGCGCCGGATGCGTGGTGCACCAGGGTCATGGCCCTTTTCACAGGAGGCGGATGCCATGTCGCGCCCCGCATACAGAGACGGCTCGTTTTAGACACAGTCTAGGAATCGGCACCTTCAAGGAGGTGTGTGATGAGCAAATTGTCCAATGACGCGCTGGACGCCCTCAGGGCGTCCGCGCGGGGCCAGGTGCTGGCCCCCGGCGAAGCGGGCTATGACGACGCCCGCAAAATCTGGAATGCCATGATCGACCGTCGCCCGGCGGTCATCCTCCGGTGCGCTGGCGCCGCAGACGTGCGCCAGGCGGTGGATTTCGCGCGTGCCAACGGCCTGGTGGTGGCCGTCCGCGGCGGCGGCCACAACATCGCCGGCACCGCCGTTTGCGACGGCGGCATGATGATCGACCTTTCCCCGATGAAGTCCGTGCGGGTCGATCCCCGGCGCGCCAGGGCCTATGTGGAACCCGGCGCGACCCTGGCGGACCTGGACCACGAAACCCAGGCCTTTGGCCTGGCCGTGCCGCTAGGCGTCAATTCGACGACCGGAGTGGCGGGCCTCACACTGGGCGGCGGCTTCGGTTGGCTGACCCGCAGGCATGGCCTGACCATCGACAACCTGGTCTCGGCCGACGTCGTCACTGCCGACGGCGGGCTCCTGCACGCCAGCGCGGAAGACAACGAAGACCTGTTCTGGGCGATCCGGGGCGGCGGCGGGAACTTCGGGGTGGTCACGATGTTCGAGTTCCAGCTGCATCCCGTCGGGCCAATGGTGTATGGGGGATTGGTGGTGCTGCCGCTGGAACAGGGCAGGCAGGCCCTGCTGAAATACCGCGAGGCGCTCAAAACCATGCCGGAGGATCTGACCGTGTGGGCAGTGCTGCGGCAGGCGCCCCCGCTGCCCTTCCTGCCGGAGTCCGTGCACGGCAAGCCGATGCTCGCCTTCGCCATCTGCTATTCGGGCGATCCGGACCAGGGGCCGGCCGCCGTCGAGGCGGTGCGCGGCTGGGGCCAGCCGTATGGCGAGCATCTGGGGCCCATGCCCTACACGGCATGGCAGAAGGCCTTCGATCCCCTGCTGATGCCCGGGGCGCGCAACTACTGGAAATCGCACAACCTGGGCCCGCTGCAGGATGGGCTGATCGACGCCATCATCGACGCCGTCGAAAACCTGCCTTCGCCGCAATGCGAGATCTTCCTGGGCCATATCGGCGGCGTCGCTATGCGCGTGCCCGTTCCAGCCACGGCCTATCCGCACCGCGCCGCGCAGTTCGCGATGAACGTGCATGGCCGCTGGGACGCCCCGCAGGATGACGACCGCTGCATCGCGTGGGCGCGGGCGCTGTTCCGCACGACGGAGCCTTATTCCCAGGGCGGCGTGTACGTGAATTTCCTGACTCAGGACGAGCCGGAACGCCTCGGCGCCGCCTACGGGCAGAACTTCGAACGGCTGGTGCGCGCAAAGACCCGCTACGACCCGGGCAATCTGTTCCGCCATAACCAGAACATCCCGCCAGCGGCGTCCTGACGACGGCCGGCCCCGCCCCAGAAGGAAGACCCATGTGGCAACCCAGCGAGACCTACCCGGATCCGGCCATCGAAGTGCTCGATCCTCGTTTCCTGAAATACCGCATCGACAATGCGGCGATCGAGCGCCTGGCCACGGGTATCCGCTATGGGGAGGGGCCGGTCTGGTTCGGCGACGGCCGGTATCTGCTGTGGAGCGACATCCCGAACAGCCGCATCATGCGCTGGGACGAGGAAAGCGGCGCCGTGTCGATCTACCGCCGCAACGCCGGCTTCGCCAACGGCAATACCCGGGACCGCCAGGGCCGCCTCGTCACCTGCGAGCATGGCGGCCGCCGGGTAGCGCGCACCGAATACGACGGCACGCTGACGGTGCTGGCCGATCGTTACGAGGGGCGGCGGCTCAATTCACCCAATGACGTCGTCGTGAAGAGCGACCATTCGATCTGGTTCACCGACCCCGTCTTCGGCATTCTCAACAACTACGAGGGATACAAGTCGCAGCCCGAGCTGCCGACCCACGTATACCGGCTCGATCCGGAGACGGGACGCCTCGAGGTGGTCGCATCGGACATCCTGAATCCGAACGGCCTGTGCTTCTCGCCCGACGAGAGCCTGCTGTACATCGCCGAAAACGGCTCCCGGCCCAATCGGATCCGGGTCTACGAAGTCCGGGACGAGCGGACGCTCGCGCAGGGGCGGATCTTCGTGGACGCCGGCGACCAGGGGATACCGGACGGCATGCGCTGCGACATGGAAGGCAATGTCTGGGTGGGCTGGGGACCGGACCCCGCCCTGAACGGAGTGATGGTATTCGCGCCGGACGGCGTGCCGCTGGGCCGCATCGCCCTGCCCAACCGCTGCGCCAACCTGTGCTTCGGCGGACTGCGGCGCAACCGGCTTTTCATGGTGGCGGGCCAGTGCCTCTATGCGCTGTACGTGGATACGGCGGGCGCCGCGCGCCCCTGAGGTCCGGGCCTGCGCGCCCGCGCCTCAGGATCCCGTGTTCAGGGCGGCCGCGGCGCGTATCAGCGCCGCCAGGGCCTCTTCGTCCAGCTCGTCGCCTTCGTGGAGATCGATCGCGCGGCGCGTGTTGCCGTCCAGGCTGGCGTTGAACAGCCCGGTGGCGTCGGCAAGCGCCGCGCCCTTGGCGAACGTCAGTTTGACGGCGCTTTTATAGGTTTCGCCGGTGCAAAGAATGCCGCCGTGCGACCACACCGGCACGCCCCGCCATTTCCACTCTTCGACCACCCCGGGATCCGCCCGCAGGATCACCGCGCGCACCTGGGCCAACATGGCCCCTCGCCAGTCGTTCAACTCCCGGATCCTGGCATCGATCAGGCGAGCGGGATCAAGCCCAGCTTCGCCTTCCGGCGCACTGCTTGCCCGATTATTCATATCGACCTCGAGTCGCCATGGCAAAACCGTAGTCTGACATTATTTGCAGCGCCGCAGAAAAAGGGCGCGCCAGCGTTGACGGGCCTTTGCGCGGCACGAAGAAACATTTATTAACGTGATTGGCAAAATATCTCGTTGACGGGATTTGCCCTGGCCCTTATTTTCGATCGATTCGGCGCTTGCCATGAAGCTGCAGCCGAAAACAGGAAAATCCACGCTATCCCTACCCCTTAATACGCGACAGGAGCGCTGAGAAGATGGGCCACCTGGTTTTATTGCTGCTTGGTGTCGAATATCTGCGCAAACGGGCTCGCGGCCTGTTGGTTATCGGTTGGTTGTTCCTGATCGCGGGCGTTCTGCTTTTCATCGACGCGCTGGACAACGCGGTTTATTTTCCGCTGAATGTCTTTGCCGCGATCTTCGTGATCGAGGGCCTGGCGACGCTGGCCATCGCCAAGTCGGGGGTTGGCGGGCAGCGGGTGCTGCGCTATGCCAAAGGCGTCATCGTGTTGGCCGCCGGCATCCTGGTGCTGGCCGGCCACCATCACGGGCATTTCCTGCTGTCCATGATTTTCGGCCTGCTGTTCCTGGTGGACGGATTGTTGCAATGCACCGCCGCCTATGTGGTGCGCTATGAACGCTGGCGCTACGTTTTCGCCTCCGGCGTGGCCGAAATACTGCTGGCCATTTTCTTTTTCCAGCCCTACCCCACCCACTACGTGGGAACCGTGCCGTACTGCCTGGGGCTGTTCCTGGCCTTTTCGGGGCTGAAGCTGTTGGCGCTCGCCTATCGGGTCCGCCGCCTGGATTCGAATCCGGCCCTGGACGCCAACCCGCATCCGGACTTCATGCCCACGCGCGCCGACGCCCCGCCGCAAACGGTATTCGACGGCCCACCCCTGGAGTCCGAACGCGCACTGACGGTTCACGTCTGGACGCCGTCCGGTTCGGCGAAGACGGAAACGCGCAATTATCCGGTGGTGGACCGCTATATCGCGGCCGTGGACGTCAATGGCGTGGTATCGACCGGCCACGCGGCGATGGAATCGCCTGAAGGCGTATATATCAGCCTTTATCCGGCGCAGGAAATCGACCACTCCCCCGAACAGTTCGGCACCTTATTGCGCGCCACGGCCGACAATAACGTCCCCGGCGTGTTCCAGCCCGATTATCCGACCGAGTCCAAGGCATGGTGCCCGTCCACCATGCAGGTGCGCATCCGCAACTACGACGCAGCCAAACTGCAGACGTTCTGGGACGAATACCGCAAGAACACGACCTACAACCTCACGCACCGCAACTGCTCCAGTTCGGTGGCCAACGGCCTGGAAGCGGCGCTGGACGGCGTCGTGGGCCGCCTGCACGGCCCCACCGCCGGCTGGCGCGTGCTGCTGCGCCTGTTGCTGACGCCGGAACTCTGGGTGGCGGCGCAGATCCGCAAGCGCGCCCTGACCATGGCCTGGACCCCGGGCCTGACGCTGGACTACGCGCGCGCTCTCAGCATGCTGGCCGACCCCCGCCCCTTCGGCTGGTGGAAGATGTCGCAGCAAGCCCTGCGCCAGATTTCCCGCCTGCGCGCCGGCTGGCGGAACCAGGATCGCGAGGCCATCGCCCGCAACGCACGCGACGAATCCTCCCAAGAGGCCCGATCATGATAGCCGCCAGGGCTTGCCGCCTCCGCCCCGCCCCTTTCACGGCCGCGCCATGATCCTGCCGGCCGTGATTGGCCTGGCCGTGCTGGCCGGGGCGGGCTGGGGCGCGCTTGCCCTCTGGTTCCAGCCGCCATTCGGCCCTCGCGCCCGCGGCGCCCTGCCCGCCGCCTGGCTGGCGCTGGCGGCCGCCGCGCTGGCCGGCCTTGCCAGCGGCAGCCTGCTGCCCGCCGCGCTGTTCGGCGCGCTGCTGCTGGGGCTGCTGGCCTGGTGGCGCCTGGCCGTGCGTCCGTCCAACGAGCGTCAATGGATGCCCGAAGTCGCCCGCCAGACCCACGGCGCTGTAGACGGGAACATCGTCACCCTGCACAACGTGCGCGACTTCGAATGGCGTACGCGGGACGACTACGACGAGCGCTGGGTGACCCGCGTCTACGACCTGTCGCGCCTGGACTCGGTGGACCTGGTGCTGTCCTACTGGGGCCGGCCCGCTATCGCCCATGCCATGGTGTCGTTCGGGTTCGACGACGGCCAGTACGTGGTGTTTTCGGTGGAAATCCGCCGCAAGCTGCACGACACGTTCTCGGAGGTCGGCGGCTTCTTCCGGCAATACGAGCTGGCCGTGCTGGCGTCCACCGAGGAAGACAGCCTGCGCGTGCGCACCAACGTGCGCGGCGAAGACGGCTACCTGTACCGCGTGCGCATGCCCGAGGGCGCGGCCCGCAAGCTGCTGCTGTCGTACGTGGCCACGGCCAACCGGCTGGTGCGCAAGCCGCGGTTCTACAACACCCTGACCGCCAACTGCACCACCATCGTGTACCGCCTGGCCGACCAGATCGTGCCGGGCCTGCCGATGGACTACCGGCTGCTGCTCTCGGGCTACCTGCCCGAATACCTGTACCAGCTGGGCGCGCTCGGTGGCGCGGACAGCCCCGAAGCGTACCGGCGCGGCGGCCGCTATACCGAGCGGGCCCGCGCCACCCCGGATGCCGCGGACTATTCCCGCAACATCCGGATCGGCGTGCCCGGCGTAAAGGCGCGCGGCGATACCGCCTAGGACGCCGAAGACTCCCGGCGCAGGAAATCCAGCACCGCCAGGTACGACCCTTCGTTGCCCGCCGCGTTGGCGGCCGGCGAGCCGCCCGCGTCCAGCAGCAGCCCCGACATCGCGTGCGGCTTACTGATCAGGGTGGCGGGCAGGTAGGGATAGTGCACGTGGTGGCCCGCCCCCATGCAGACGTGATGGAACGTCGGCAGGCCGTCCGCGAGGCGCCGCCGCATGACGATCTCGGAATAGGCCGTGCTGGGCCAGAAGCCGTCGTCCGACGCACTGACCAGCATGACGGGGCCGGGATAGCGTTCGATGGGGATGCGGGCCCGCTCGAAGGCGGCGCTGTCGCGAGTGGCGCTGAGGAAGGCGTGCGTCTGGCGGTACGGCGGATCCGAGGCGTAGGCGGCCTCCCAATCGGCGCTGGCGTTGTCCTGCCACAGGTGCGCCAGCGGCTCCCCGGCCTTGGTCCAGACCTGGGCATTGCGGCCTGTGCCCGGCGAGCCGGCGCTGACCACGCCGTGCATCACGGGCGACGGCACGTAGGCGACCACGGCGCTGACCAGCTCGGGGTAGTGCGAGGCCACCAGCAGCGAGGTCTCGCCTCCCCGGCTGATGCCGGACAGCGCCACGAAGCCATCGCGCGGCGACAGTTCGGCGCGGGCCCAGCGCAAGGCCTGCTCGAAATACTCCAGCGGCATGTCGTTCAGGTACTTGGGCCGGCCTTCGTAGTTGAAGATAGCCAGCGCCAGGCACTGGTAGCCGCGGGCCGCGAACAGGGCCGCGCGCGGCGCGTTGACGCCGCCGGAAGACCCGTTCATGTAGATCACCAGCGGATGCGGGCCCGGGCCCGCCGGCGTGTAGAGTTCGCCCGACAGCATCATGCCGCCAAGCTCCTCCCGTACCGGGCGGTGGGTCACGCCTTCGGCCAGGAATTCCTGCACCAGCCGGGCGGTGGCCGTGTGGCGGCCGTCGCTGGCCTCGATATGGATGGTCAGCGGCTCGGTGCGGTCCGGCGGGAACACCACGCGGTCCATGTCGCCGCAGGCCATCGACCACACGATGCCCATGGCCGACGGCTCGGCATAGCTGCCAGACACCGGGCAATCGCGCGACAGGTCCAGGCTGCCGTCGTGGCCGGCGACGAACACGGCCTGCGAGCGCCACGGCGCGCCGCACATCCGCATGCTGGCCGTGACGGTGATGAATGCGTAGGCCGGGAATCCGTCGATGCGGATATCGCGCGCCACGTCGATCAGGGCGCACTCGGGGCTGACGATGATGCGAGGCTGTTCGGTCACGGCGGCTCCTCAGCTCTTCAGGTCGGTCTTGGGCACGCCATTGGCCTTGATGACCTGGGCCCACATGGCGGATTCCTCGGCGATGACGCGGTCCAGGTCAGCCGACGATGTGAACTCCACCGTTACCCCCTGGTCGGCGAACTGCTGCACCAGGCCGGGATCGCGCGTGCCTTCGCGCACCGCGTTCTCCAGCGCCTGGACCACGGGCGCCGGCATGGCGGCCGGGCCGGAAATCATCATGCGGGTATAGAGTTCGAAGCCGTCCACGCCGGCTTCCTTCATGGTGGGCACGTCGGGCAGGCTGGACAGGCGCTTGTCGGACGTGACCGCCAGCACCTGCAGCTTGCCCGACTTGATGTTGGGCAATGCGGAGGTGGGGAAATCGAAGGTGCTTTGCACGGTGCCCGCCATGAGATCGAGCAGCGCCGGGCCGCTGCCCTTATAGGGCACATCCTGGAACTGCGTGCCCGTCTTGGACTGGAAATGCAACAGCGCCAGGTGATTGATGACGCCGCGCCCGGCATGCGCGCAGGTGATGTCGCCGGGCTTTTTCTTGGCCAGGGCGATGAACTCCTGCACGTTCTTCACGCCGAGTTCGGGATGCACGATCAGCAGCATGGGCGATTTGCCCATCGACCCCAGTTGCTTGAAATCCGACTGCTGGTAAGGCAGGTTGTTGTAGAGCAAGGGGTTCAGGATCATGCCGTTGGTGCCGGCGAAGCCCAGCGTGTAGCCGTCCGGCTCGGCGCGCGCCACCGCCACGGTGGCGATGATGGCCTGCCCGCCCGGGCGGTTTTCCACGACCACGCTCTGCTTGAGCGTCTTGCCCATGCGCTCGGCCAGGGCCCGCGCGGCAATGTCGGTCAGCCCGCCCGGGGCAAAGCCCACCAGCAGGCGCACGGGCCGCGTCGGGAAGGTATTCTGGGCCCAGGCCGGGCGCGAGATCAGGGGCAGCGCGGCAAGCGCGCCCAGGGCATGGCGGCGGGTGAATCGCATACGGCTCTCCAGGCAACGGACGGACGAGGAAAACGTATGTTGTATGCAATACCAGGGGCAGGCTATCTAGGGATATCCCGATACCCCCTGGCGCGCCGGCGCGATGAATATTCCGTCGGGCGGTATTTGGTATGCAATCTGGCCCGCTACGGCTTGGCCATCAGCTTCTTCCACCCTTCCAAGCCCAGCCGGCGCATCGTCTCGATGTTCTTCTCGTAGATCTCGGCCGCGTCGGGAAAAGAGTCCACGGCGCGGTCGATGCTGTCTTCGCGCAACAGGTGCAGGATGGGGTACGGTGAACGGTTCGTATAGTTGGAGATATCGTCCGGCTCGGTATCCGCGAACTGGAATTGCGGGTGGAAGGTGGCCACCTGCAGCTCGCCCACCAGGCGCATGCGCTTGAGCAGGCGGTCCGACAGGTCTTCGAAATCGTTGAACTCCAGGAAGTCGTCCAGCGCGTCGGGGATGATCAGCAGGGTCGTGTCGATCTGCTCGGGGTCGGTTTCGGCCAGCAGAGCCAGCTCGTCCTGCAGATCGGTCAATACGCCCTCGGCGTCGGTGGCGTCGCTGACGGCGAAGCGGATCTGGTCCTTGACCTGCACCGCTTTCGCGAAGGGACAGAGGTTCAGGCCGATGACGGCCTGATTCAGCCAATGCCTGGTTTCAGCGACTACATTGGCGTACGCATCGGAAGAGGAAATCATGCCGGCATCGCCGCCATCGTCTGCGCCACCGCGGCGGTCAGCTTCTTGCCGTACGGCACGTGCAGGAACTCATTGGGCCCGTGCGCGTTGGACTTGGGGCCCAGCACGCCGCAGACCATGAACTGGGCCTTGGGGAAGCCTTTCTGCAGGATGCTCATGAGCGGAATCGTGCCGCCCTGGCCGATGTAGCCGCAGGGCGCGCCGTAGTACTGCTGGGAGGCGGCGTCCAGCGCCTGGGTCAGCCATGCTTCGGACGCCGGGGCGTTCCAGCCGGTGGCCGCGCCTTCGTTGGCCTTGAAGATGACCTTGGCGTTGTAGGGCGCGTCGGCTTCCAGCAGCGCCTTGATTTCCTGCGAAGCGGCCACGGCGTCCACCAGCGGCGGCAGGCGCAGCGACAGCTTGAACGCCGTGCGCGGACGCAGCACATTGCCGGCGCTGGACAGCGGCGGCAGGCCTTCGGCGCCGGTGACGGACAGCGTCGGGCGCCAGGTGCGGTTCAGCAGGGCCTCTTCGGGCTCGGTCGTCATGGGCAGCACGAACCCGCCTTCGGCGCCGCAGCTCCAGGGGAAACGGCGCCAGACCTCGTCACCCAGGATGCGGGCCGTGGCGTGCACCTGCTCGATGCGGTCGGCGGGGATGTCGCAGTGCAGGCTTTGCGGCAGCAGACAGCCGGTGGCGCTGTCTTCCAGGCGGTCCAGCAGATGGCGCAGGATGCGGAACGACGAGGGCACGACGCCGCTGGAGTCGCCCGAGTGCACGCCTTCGTCCAGCACCTGGACTTCCAGCGTGCCGGCCACCATGCCTCGCAGCGAGGTCGTCATCCAGAGTTGATCGTAGTTGCCCGCGCCCGAATCCAGGCACACCACCAGCGCCACGTTGCCCAGGCGGTCGCGCAGCGCGTCCACGTAGGGCAGCAGGTCGTAGCTGCCGGACTCCTCACAGGTTTCCACGATGCCCACGCAGCGCGGGCGCGGGATGCCCTGCTTGTCCAGCGCCATGATGGCGGTCAGCGAGGCATAGACCGCATAGCCGTCGTCCGCGCCGCCACGGCCGTACAGCTTGCCGTCTTCGTACTTGGGCGTCCAGGGGCCCAGGCCGGCGCGCCAGCCGGAGAATTCAGGCTGCTTATCGAGGTGGCCGTACAGCAGCACGGTATCGCCGTTGTCGCTACGGGTGGCGGGCGCGTCAAAGAAGATGACGGGCGTGCGGCCCGGCAGGCGCACCACTTCCAGCCTCAGGCCGGATACCTTCTGCGCCTCGACCCATTGCGCGGCGTCGCGCACCACGCGCTCGATGAACGCGTTCTTTTCCCAGTCGGCGTCGAAGGCCGGGCTCTTGGCGGGGATCGCGATGTAGTCGGTCAGCGCCGGGATGATCTCGTTGTCCCATTTGTCGTCCACGAAAGCCTGCAAGGCCTCCGGGTCGAGGGTGGGCGGAAGAGCGTCGTCGGGGATGCGTGCGTTCATGGCGCGGGATCCTGTGGTCGGGTGGGATGGGCAATCCGCTATTTTATGCCCGCGCGCAGGACATGGCGTTATTTGTCCCTGATTGTTTTTTGGGGGATGGTAGTGTCTGACACCCGGCGGCACCTCGACTAGCCACAGGCCGTCTCGTATGGGTGTCAGACACTGGACTGGCTTGTGTCTGACACCCGGCGGCGCTGCCGCTAGCCACAGGCCGTCTCGTACGGGTGTCAGACACTGGACTGGTTTGTGTCTGACACCCGGCGGCGCTGCCGCTAGCCACAGGTCTTCTCGTACGGGTGTCAGACACTGGACTGAGTTTGTGTCTGACACCCGTACGCAATGCCCGTCCCGCCGAAGCCGGCCTTCCCGGGTGTCTGACACTAGGCGTCAGACACCCACCGCAATCAAGCCCCGATCAACGCCGGTTCCGCGCCACGATGCCCCAAGGCCGGAGCCTCGGCGTCGATCACCTGGCCGGCCTGCAGCTTGAACACCGCCACGGCCTCGCGCAGGCGCTGGGCCTGGGTTTCCAGCGACGCCGCCGACGCGGCGGCCTGCTCGACCAGGGCCGCGTTCTGCTGGGTCACGCTGTCCATCTGCGACACGGCCTGGTTCACCTGCTGGATCCCCTGCGACTGCTCTTCCGAGGCGCTGGAGATCTCGTTGATGATGTCCGTCACGCGGCGCACCGAGGTCACGATCTCCTGCATGGTGGCGCCGGCGGCCTCCACCTGGTCGGAACCGACCGACACCTTCTGCACCGAATCGTCGATCAGGCCCTTGATTTCCTTGGCCGCGGCGGCGCTGCGCTGCGCCAGGGCGCGCACTTCGCTGGCCACGACCGCGAAGCCCTTGCCCTGCTCGCCCGCGCGCGCCGCTTCGACGGCGGCGTTCAGCGCCAGGATGTTGGTCTGGAAGGCGATGCCGTCGATCACGCCCACGATGTCCGCGATGCGGTTGGAGCTGTCGGCGATGCCGCGCATGGTGCCGACCACGTCGCCCACCGCGCGGCCGCCGCGCGTAGCCACTTCGGAGGCAGCCATCGCCAGCTCCGAGGCGCTGCGCGAGCTTTCGGCGTTGTTGCGCACCGTGGACGACAGCTCATCCATGCTGGCGGCGGTTTCCTCGAGGGAGGCGGCCTGCTGCTCGGTGCGGGACGACAGGTCGATATTGCCCGCGGCGATCTCGCGCGAGCCGGTATGGATTTCCTCCACGCCCAGGCGCACGGCGGACACGGTGCGGGCCAGGCTGTCCTGCATGCGCTTGACCGCGCCGTACAGCACGCCGATTTCGTTGTTGCCGCGCTGCTCGATGCGGTTGGTCAGGTCGCCGGCCGCGATGCGGTCGAACAGGCGGCCCGCCTCGTGCAGCGGACGGAAGACCGAGCGCGCAAACACGGCGTACAGGCCCACGACCAGGACGCCGACGACGATCAGCAGGGCGACCAGCAGCGCGATGGCGCCGTTGATGCGGGTGGAGGCTTCGCGGGCCACGCGCTGGCCGACCTCGTCAGCGTAGTCCACGTATTTCTGGATGGAGGCGGTGAAGGTCAGGCCCAGCGGCGTCACTTTCTCGAGGTTCAGGCGGCCGGCCTCTTGCGCGTTGCCGGCGCGGATGGCGGCGATCATGGGCAGGATGGCGTCGCGGTGGTAGACGTCGTAGGCCGCCAGCGCGGCGTCGAACAGCGGCTTGCCTTCGGCCGAGGTCTCCGGCGTCTGGCGCGCCGCCTGGATCAGGTCGGCGGCCTTCTTGGTGTAGCCCTCCAGGCGCTGCATGCTGGCCAGGTTGTCGATGCGCTTGCCTTCCATCAACGCGGTCTGCGCCGCCAGCAGCACCAGCCGGGCGCGCAGCAGTTCGGCGCCGGCGCCGTCCACGGCATTGGCGCGGACCAGGTTGGTGTCCAGCAACAGCTCGATGGAACCGCGGTTGGAGGTGAGCTGCTGGTGGACCGCGACGCCGGTCGCCAGGAAAAGCGAAAAGAAAACGACTAAAGCGGTCGTCAAGACCGCGCGGATACTTAAATTCTTGAACATGGGGGGCACTCCGGGGGTTGCGTAAAGCTTCCCCCTATAACGGCGCGCTGCAATGAAAAGTTAAATATCTCATTGAGTTACACGCCGTTATCCGCCCCCTTTTCAGGCCGGTTTCCAGCCCTCGGGCACGCGCGGCTTCTCGATCTGGGCGAAGTGGCAGATGGCGTCGGCGATGCCCGAGAAGTCGATCCCGCCGAACTGCCCCGCCCGGGCCAGGCTGAAGGACTCATGCACGGCGGCGGCCACGGGCATCGGCACCTTGGCCGCATGCGCCGCGCCGACGATCAGCGACATATCCTTGTGCGCCAGGTCGATGGTGAAGCCCGGCGTGGTGTCGCCCACCAGCACCTTGTTGGGGAAGTTCATCCGCAGTTGGCCGTTGGAGGCCGAGGTGCCGTACAGCACCTGCAGGGTCTTGGTGATGTCCAGCCCGAAGCGCTGGGACAGCGCCAGCGCCTCGGCGTTGACCTGGCACAGCGTCACCGCCACGTAGTTGTTGACCAGCTTGGTGCGGCCGCCCGCCCCCACTGGGCCGCAGTGGTAGGTGGTCGTGCCCATGGCGTCCAGCAGCGGCTTGACCCGGGCGAAATCGGCGTCGCTCGCGCCCACCATGAACAGCGATTCGCCCCGGTCCGCATGTTCGGCCAGGCGCCCGACGGGCGCGTCCACCACGGACATCCCGTGGGCCTGCGCCTGTTCCTGCAGCCGGTCGGTCGCCAGCGGGTCGATGGTGCTCATGTCCATCAGCAGGCTGCCCTTGGCCGCGTTCTCGAAGACGCCGCCGCCGCCCAGGGCGACTTGCTCGACCTCCTTGGACGTGGGCAGCATCGTCACGATGATGCCGCAGCGCCGCGCCACGTCCGCCACGTCGGCGCCCTGCGCCGCGCCCGCCGCCGCCAATTCCTCCATGGCCTGCCTGTTGATGTCCAGGACCACGAGCTCGAACCCCGCCTTGCGCAGGTTCAGCGCCATGGGCTTGCCCATGCGGCCCAAACCGATGAAACCGATTTTTTCCATGCCTGTCTCCTCTGGTGCCGGCGCTCGCGCGCCGGCGGTGTGGCGCGATTGATCAATAGCCGATGTAGGCGGTCTTGGTGGAGGTATAGAAGTCCACGGCGTAGCGGCCCTGCTCGCGCGGGCCGAAGCTGGACGCCTTCACGCCGCCGAAGGGCACGTGGTAATCCAGGCCGGCGGTGGGCAGGTTCACCATCGTCAGGCCGCTGCGCACGTTCAGCCGGAAGTGGTTGGCCTGCTTGAGCGAGGTGGTGCAGATTCCCGACGACAGGCCGAAAGGCGTGTCGTTGGCGACTTCCAGCGCTTCTTCGTAGCCCGACACCCGGATCACCGCGGCCACCGGGCCGAAGATCTCCTCACGGTTGATGCGCATGGCGTTGCTGCTTTCCGTGAACAGCGTCGGGCGCAGGAAGTGGCCCGCGGTGGACGCCTCGGCGCGCTTGCCGCCTTCGGCCAAGGTGGCGCCCTCCGCGCGGCCCAGTTCGATGTAGCCCAGGATCTTCTCCAGCTGCGCGGCGTTGATGACCGGGCCGATCTGGGTGCCGGCCGTGCGCGGATCGCCCACCACCAGCTTGCGCATCCGGTCCGTCAGCGCCTGCACGAAGCGGTCGTGTATGCCGTCGGCCACGATCAGCCGGCTGGAGGCCGTGCAGCGCTGGCCAGCCGAATAGAAGGCGCCGTTCAGCGCGCACTCCACGGCCACGTCCAGGTCGGCGTCGTCCAGCACCACCAGCGGATTCTTGCCGCCCATCTCCAGCTGCACCCGTATCATGCGCTCGGAGGCGCCGGTGGCGATCTTGCGGCCGGTGGCGACGCTGCCCGTGAAGCTGACGGCGTCCACGCCGTCGAGCAGCGCCTGGCCCGCCGCCGCGCCGCCGCCGTTGACCAGGTTGGCCACGCCCGCGGGCAGCCCCGCCCGTTCCAGGATGGCAAAGAGTTCCCAGGCCGCGCCCGGCGTGTGCTCGGAGGGCTTGAGCACCAGCGCGTTGCCGAAAGCCAAGGCCGGAGCCATCTTCCAGGCCGGAATCGCGATCGGGAAATTCCAGGGCGTGATCATCGAGACCACGCCGACGGGATGGCGGCTGATCTGCACGCCGATGTCCGGGCGCACGGACGGCAGGTTCTCGCCGCCATAGCGCACCGCCTCGCCGGCGAAGAACTGGAATATCTGGCCGGCGCGCATCACTTCGCCCACGCCCTCGGCCAGCGTCTTGCCCGCCTCGCGCGACACCAGCGCGCCAAGCTCGTCCTTGCGGGCCAGGATCTCGTTGGCCGCCCGGAACAGGATGTCGCTGCGCTGCTGCGTGGTGCTGCGTTCCCAACCGGGCGCCGCCGCGCGGGCCGCCTGCACCGCCTGGCGCATCTGCGCCTCGTCCGCGCAGGCGTACTGGCCGATCACGTCGCCGGGGTCCGCGGGGTTCAGGTTCTCAAGCACGGTGGCGCCTTCCACCCACGCGCCGCCGATGTAGTTTGCTTTCTGCGTCACTGTCTGCTCCTGGTCATGAATCGTTGAGGGATCATGCGTGGCCGCCCTTGCCCTTGCCCAGCACCGCTTCGCGGAACCGCGACCGCAGGTAGGGGCCGTCGCGCGACGGCAGGCTGCCGGGCTCCGGCGCCGAAGACACTTTTAACACCAGGCATTGCAGGCCGGGCTGCCGCAGCCCGGGAATGCGGTCGGCCAGCTCGGCCTCGCTGCGCAGCGTGGCAGAGTCCTCGATGCCGCAGGCGCGCGCCACGCCGGCGATGTCCACGCCGCGCCCGGAGTGCGCCGCCTGCATGCCGGTTTCGCCGTAGTGCTCGTTGTCGATCACGATGATTTTCAGGTTCGAAGGCGCGCGCACGCCGATCGTGGCGAGCGCCCCCAGTCCCATCATCATCTCGCCGTCGCCGACGAAGGCCAGCACCTGGCGCGCCGGCTGCGCCAGCGCCAGGCCGAAGGCCACCATGCAGCCTCCGCCCATCGCCCCCCACACATAGAAGTTGCGGTCGTCGTCGCCAGCGGCCGAGGTGTCGTAGGTGGGATTGCCCAGGCTGGCCACCACCAGGGCATCGCCGCGCTTTTCGAGTATCCGGGCCACCGCCGCCCGCCGGTTCATCGTCGCTTTCGCGTTCATATCGTTGCCCCGTCCTACTTGCTGAAGTTCTTGATTCCCAGGATGCGCTGGGAAATCACCACGGCCACCGGCCGGTTCGAATTGAACGCGAGCAGGCTGGCCGCGCGCACGGTCTCCGGCACGTCCTCGCCGCGCTCCACCCGTTGCACGTACACGCCGGCCCCGCGCAGCGCGGCTTCGGCGGACTGGCCCATGGGGCATTGCCAGGGATTGAACTCGCCCCATTCGCCGCGCATGGTGACCAGGCAGAGGAACGGCATGCGGCATTCCTGTATCAGCGCGAGCATGTTGATGCAGTTGCCCACGCCGCTGGACTGCATCAGCAGCACGCCCTTGGCGCCGCCCAGCCAGGCGCCGCCAAGCATGGCCACGCCCTCTTCTTCCGTGGTGAGGGAAACCGCCTCCACCTCGGGATCCGCCTCGAACAGCTTGATCAGCTGGCTATGCCCCGCGTCGGGCACGTACGCCATCTGCGTGATCCCGGCCTCTTTCAAGTTTCGATAGACCAACTCGGGCCAACTTTCCGCCATGATTCCCTGCCTCCGGTGTGTGGATGGAACTCAGATCTTCGCTTTCAGCTTGCAGATGCCGGGCTGGGTGGGCGCGTAGGCGTCCTCGCCCGGAATGGTGGCCACCTTCTGGTAGTAGTCCCATTCGCCCTTGGACGTCGCAGGCGTCTTCACCTGCATCAAATACATGTCGTGCACCATGGCGCCGTCCGCCCGGATGTACCCCTTGGTGAACATATCGTCGATCTGCATGGACTTCAGCGCATTCATGACGGCGTCCGCATCCGTGGTGCCGGCCCGCTCCACCGCCTTCAGGTAGGTCGTGGTGGCCGAATAGTCGCCCGCCTGGAAGGTGGTCGGCATCTTCTTGTTGCGTTCATAGAAGCGCTTGCTGAATTCACGCGAGCGCTCGTCCAGGTCCCAGTACCAGCCGTCGGTCAGGTACATGCCCGCAGTCGTTTCCAGGCCCAGGCTGTGGATGTCGGTGATGAAGACCATCAGGCCGGCCAGGCGCATCTTGTCGCTGACGCCGAATTCCTTGGCGGTCTTGATCGAGTTGATCAGGTCGCCGCCCCCGTTCGCCAGCCCCAGCACCTGCGCCTTGGAGGCCTGCGCCTTCATCAGGTAGGAAGAGAAGTCCGACGTGTTCAGCGGGTGCCGCGTGGAGCCCGAAACCGAACCGCCGCTGGCTTTCACGACGTCCATGCTCGCTTTCTCCAGCGAATAGCCGAATGCGTAATCGGCCGTCAGCATGAACCAGCTCTTGCCGCCCTGCTGGACCATGGCCGCCGCCGTGCCGCGAGCCTGCGCCGAGGTGGAATAGGTGTAGCGGACCGTGTAGGGCGTGCAGGCTTCCTCGGTCAGGCTGTCGGCGCCCGCCCCGGCGCTGATGAAGACTTTCTTCTTCTCGGCGGCGATCGTGCTGATGGCGAGCGAGGCCGACGAGTTCGAGCCGCCGATCACCAGGTCCACCTTGTCCTGGTCCCACCACTGGCGCGCGCGGTTCGACGCGATGTCCGCCCGGTTCTGGTGGTCGGACGCCAGTATCTCGATCGGCTTGCCCAACACCTTGCCGCCGAAGTCGGCGACCGCCATGCGGATGGCGTCCAGGCCGCCCGCGCCGTCGAAGTCCGAGTAGGGACCGCTCATGTCCGTGACGAAGGCGATCTTCACCTTGTCGCTTTCGGCGGCCGCAGCCCCCGCCCCGCAAATGCCGACTACCGCCAACGCGACGGCACCTAACACTTTCGTCCTGGTTTCCACGTCTTGTCTCCTCGCTGTGTCGGCCTTGCCGCAGGATCGCCAAGGCCATCTCTTTTTTTAATAATATATTCACATACAATCTATTTTGATCATATCGTTTACCCCTAGGACAAGTCCTGGTCGAGGCCTGGCCTCCCTATAATCCGGGTATCAACCACCTACGCGACACACTATGGATTTACGCCAGATCGAGTGCTTTCTATGCCTGTACCGCAACGGCGGCATGACGCGCGCCGCCGCCGAACTGGGCATCGTCCAGTCCGCCCTGAGCACCCAACTGGCCAAGCTGGAAAAAACCTTGAAGGTCCAGCTGTTCGAGCGCTCCAGCCGTGGGGTGACGCCCACGGCCGCAGGGGTCGACCTCTACAAGATGCTGCTGCCGCTGTCCAAGGAGGTCGAAAGCGTGCGCCAGCGCATGCTGGATCTCAGCGGCGGCACGTCGGGCCTGATCCGGATCGGCACGGTGCCGTCGCTGGGCGCGAGCATCGTGCCGCGAGCGCTGTCGCTCTACAGCGCCGACAACCGCGACGTCACCATCCGGCTGACGGAGGCCTATAGCGCGGGACTGGTGGAACGGCTGGACGCGGGCGAGCTCGACGTGGCCATCGTCAACCTGATCCAGCCTGTGCGCAGCCTGGAAACCACGCCGCTGGTCAGCGAGGAACTGGTGCTGGTCACGGCTTCCGACAGCCCGTTGCGCAGCGTGGAATTCAACGACCTGTCCATCGACGCCTTGATCGTGCCTACGCTGGGCCAGGGCCTGCGCGCGATCATCGATCCGGTGCTGAAGAAACGCGGCCCGGCCGCGCGCCCGCGCCTGGAGATGGACGCCCTCACCCCGACGCTGGAACTGGTGAAGTCAGGCGCCTGGGCCACCATCCTGCCGATCAGCGCGATCGCGCACGAGCTGGACGCAGGCGCCCTGTCGGTGCGCCGGATCCACGCCGACATGCAGCGGCAGCTGGTGGTGGTGAATCATCCGCGCCGCCCGCTCAGCCTGGCGGCGCAGCGCTTCGTCGCCGCGCTCGCGGCCGAGGCGCACGACGCCGTCACACGCGCGCAGCGGTTCATGAAATCGCTGAAGCCGCAGAAAAAATAGGCGAAGCCTCAGGGCCTGAAAACACAAACCCCGCCGGCCGGACACGAGATCCAGGCGGCGGGGTTATCCGGGCCGGCCCCGCAGCGGCGGGCGCGGTGTGGGGCCTTCCCTTTATTTCAGCCAGACGCGGGCGTTGCGGAAAATGCGCATCCAGGGGCTAAACGCGCCGCCCTTGTCCGCATTGCCCCACTTCTCGGGCGCCCACGACATCATCACGTTGCGGGTCACGCGTTCCGGGTGCGGCATCATGACCGTGAAGCGGCCATCGGCGGTGGTGACCGAGGTCAGGCCGCCGGGGCTGCCGTTCGGGTTGAACGGATAGGCTTCCGTCGGCTGCCCGCGGTTGTCGATAAAGCGCGCGGCGGCGAGCACCTTGGAAGCGTCGCCCTGCTGCGAGAAGTCGGCATAGCCTTCGCCGTGGGCCACGGCGACCGGCACGCGGGCGCCTTCCATGCCGGCGAAGAAGATCGACGGCGACTTGGCCACTTCAACCATGGACAGGCGCGCTTCGTACTTTTCCGACTGGTTGCGCGTGAAGCGCGGCCAGAATTCGGCGCCCGGGATCATCGGCGCCAGCGCAGCCATCATCTGGCAGCCGTTGCACACGCCCAGCGCGAAGGTATCGGGACGCGCGAAGTACGCGGCGAACTGGTCCGACAGCTTGCTGTTGAAGCGGATGGTGCGGGCCCAGCCTTCGCCGGCGCCCAGCACGTCGCCGTAGCTGAAGCCGCCCACGGCCACCAGGCCCTGCGCCTGCGCCAGGTCCACGCGGCCCGACAGCAGGTCGGTCATGTGCACGTCGATGGCTTCGAAGCCCGCGGTGTCGAAGGCCCAGCCCATTTCCACCTGGCTGTTGCAGCCCTGCTCGCGCAGGATCGCCACGCGCGGACGCTTGCCGGTGTTGATGAAGGGCGCGGCCACGTCTTCCTGGGGGTCGAAGTCCACGTTGGGGCTCATGCCCGGATCCGTCGCGTCGTTCCAGACGTCAAGCTCGGCCTGGGCGCAAGCCGGGTTGTCGCGGCGCGCCATGATGCGGTAGGACACTTCGCTCCAGGCGCGGCCGAGCTCGGCGCGCGGCTGGCCCCAGACCTTCTTGCCATCGCGGTAGAACTCCACTTCGTCCGCGCCATTCAGGCCGCCGATGACGTGCGAGTGAGCCGACAGGCCCGCGCCGCGCAGCACCTGCATGACGGCGTCGCGCTGCGAGGCCGGCACCTGGATCACGGCGCCCGCTTCTTCCGAGAAGAGCGCCTTCAGCGTCAGTTCTTCGCGCTGCACCGCCACCTGCTCGGGGCGGATCTTGTAGTCGCCCCAATCCGCCGATTGCGGATCGAAGGTCAGCATGTCCAGGTTCACCGAGATGCCGGTGCGGCCGGCGAAGGCCATTTCGGCCAGGGTCGCGAACAGGCCGCCGTCGGAACGGTCGTGGTAAGCCAGGATGGTGCCGGCTTCCGCCAGGGTGCGGATGGTAACGAAGAACGCGCGCAGGTCTTGCGGGGCGTCGATGTCCGGCACGGTCTCGCCGACCTGGTTGTAGGCCTGCGCCAGGATCGAACCGCCCATGCGATGGCGGCCGCGGCCCAGGTCGATCAGGATCAGCACGCTGTCGCCCGCGTCGGTGCGCAGCTGCGGAGTCAGGCTGGCGCGCACATCGGCCACCGGCGCGAAGGCCGTGACCACCAGCGACACCGGCGCCACCACCTGGCGCTGCTCGCCATCCTGTTCCCAGGAGGTTTTCATGGACAGCGAGTCCTTGCCCACCGGGATGGACAGGCCCGTGGCCTGGCAGATTTCGCTGACGGCGGAAACCGTGTCGTACAGCGCGGCGTCCTGGCCGTCCACGCCGCAGGCGGCCATCCAGTTGGCGGACAGCTTGATGTCTTCCAGGCGCGCCACGTCCGCGGCGGCCAGGTTGGTCAGGGCTTCGGCCACGGCCATGCGGCCCGAGGCCGGCGCGTCCAGCATGGCGATCGGCGTGCGCTCGCCCATGGACATCGCTTCGCCGCGGAAGCCTTCGTAGTCGGCCAGCGTCACTGCGCAATCTGCCACCGGCACCTGCCAGGGGCCGACCATCTGGTCGCGGCTGGACAGCCCACCCACCGTGCGGTCGCCGATGGTGATGAGGAAGGACTTGTTGGCCACCGTGGGGTGGCGCAACACGCGGTAGGCGGCTTCGGTCAGGTCGATGCCGGCCAGGTCCAGCGGCTCGGACACGCCGGGCAGGCGCTTCACATCGCGCGTCATGCGCGGCGGCTTGCCCAGGATCACGTCGATCGGCACGTCCACGGGACGCACCTCGGCCTCGCCCTGCGGGCGGGTCGTGTCCAGGCCCGGCAGGCCTTCGCCGTCCACCACGCGCAGCTGGCGCTCTTCGGTGGCCACACCCACCACCGCGTACGGGCAGCGTTCGCGGCGCGCGATGGCGTCGAAGCGTTCGAGGTCCTTGGGCAGGATCGACAGGACATAGCGTTCCTGCGATTCGTTGCTCCAGATTTCAGCCGGCGACAGGCCCGACTCTTCGAGCGGCACGCGCTTCAGGTCGAAGATGGCGCCGCGGCCGGCGTCGTTGACGAGTTCCGGGAAGGCATTGGACAGGCCGCCCGCGCCCACGTCGTGGATCGCGATGATGGGGTTGTTCTCGGCCTGCTGCCAGCAGCGGTCGATGACTTCCTGCGCGCGGCGTTCGATCTCTGGGTTGCCGCGCTGGACGGAGTCGAAATCCAGTTCGGCCGAGTTGCTGCCCATGCTGATGCTGGATGCGGCGCCGCCGCCCATGCCGATGCGGAAGCCCGGGCCGCCCAGCTGGATCAGCAGCGCGCCGGGGGGAATGACTTCCTTGTGGGTCAGGCCGGCGTCGATGCTGCCCAGGCCGCCCGCGATCATGATGGGCTTGTGGTAGCCCCAGCGCGTGCCGCCGGCGGTCTGCTCGAACGAACGGAAATAGCCCAGCAGGTTGGGCCGGCCGAATTCGTTGTTGAAGGCGGCGCCGCCGATGGGGCCGTCGATCATGATGGACAGCGGCGAGGCGATGCGCTCGGGCAGGCCGTGATGGTCGGCTTCCCAGGGCTGCAGGGCGTCGTCGAAGCGCAGGTGCGACACGGTGAAGCCGGTCAAGCCGGCCTTGGGCTTGGAGCCGCGGCCGGTGGCGCCTTCGTCGCGGATCTCGCCGCCCGCGCCCGTGGACGCGCCGGGGAACGGCGCGATCGCGGTCGGGTGGTTGTGCGTTTCCACCTTCATCAGCGTGTGCACGGTGGTGTCGCGGCGGATGTACTTGGCGCCTTCGACGCCCTCGCCCGTCACGCCCGGCACGCCGGCCTGGAAGCGCTGCGCGGGGCCGCCTTCCATGATGGCGGCGTTATCAGAATAGGCAACGACCGTGCCCGCCGGCTGCGCCTTGTGCGTGGCGCGGATCATGCCGAACAGCGTGTTGGGCTGCTCCTGGCCGTCGATCACCCACTGGGCGTTGAAGATCTTGTGGCGGCAGTGCTCGCTGTTGGCCTGCGCGAACATCATCAGTTCCACGTCGGTGGGATCGCGGCCCAGGTCGCTGAAGGACTTGGCCAGGTATTCGATCTCGTCGTCGGACAGCGCCAGGCCCAGCGTGGAGTTGGCCTCGACCAGTGCCTGCGCGCCGCGCGCCTGCACGTCCACGGTGCGCATGGGCTTGCCCGCCAGCGGCTGGAACAGCGCCTGGCCGTCGAAGCTGGCGTCCACCACTGTTTCGGTCATGCGGTCGTGCAGACAATCGGCCGCGCGCGCCAGCATGGCGTCGTCGAAGGACTTGGCGCCCAGCAGGCCGCGCTCCGGCGTGATCACGTAGCGCACGCCGCGTTCGATGCGGTGGACGGACGACAGGCCGCAATTGTGGGCGATGTCGGTGGCCTTGCTGGCCCACGGGGAGATCGTGCCCAGGCGCGGGATGACCAGCAGCGCCAGGCTCTTGGCCGGCGCATCGCCGGAAGCGGGCGTGCCGTAGTCCAGCAACTGGGTCAGTTGAGCCTGTTGCTCGGCCGTCAGGGCGGCGTCGGTGCTGACGAAGTGCTCGTAGCGGGCGGATATGTCGGCCACCGGCAAGCCGGCTTCCTTCAACTGCGCCAGGAGGCGTTCGCGACGAAAGGAGGACAGGACGGAGGAACCAGGCAGATGCTGAACTAGGGACACGATGCGGGCGCCGTATAAGGAAGAGAGGTGCAAAACGTGATTTTACCCGTTTAGGGGGTTTTCCCGGAGCCGCCGTTCAATCCGTCCGGGAATCTCCGATTCCGGCCATTGTTACAAAAGAATTCCGCCGTTTGGAAGCCGGCATGATGCATAGCAGCATGGCGCCCTATTTCCTTGCAGATTAGGTCTTTGCAATGGCGGCCGAGGGATATTTTCTCCAATTGATGCTGCAATGCATCATGTTGCGGCCATCCCGCACCGCGGGAAAACACGAACTTCCCCGCCCCCGGCGCGACGGTAGGATGCTGCGACCCCACAAATAAAAAAGCATAGCGCCTACCCGCGCGCTGGCCGTTGCCTCACATGTCCCGCCCCGAAGCCCCCGCCGAGCCCGTCGAACCGATCATTCCCGTAGAAACCGATCCCGCCGTAAAAGTGCCGCTGGCCATCGAGGACTGGCTGGCCGTGATCCTGCTGGCGACCCTGGCGATCATTACCTTCCTGAACGTGCTGGTGCGTTACTTCACCGACCAGTCGTTCGCGTGGACAGAGGAAATCTCGGTCTTCCTGCTCATCGTCCTGACCATGGCGGGCGGCAGCATGGCCTTCGTCCGCAACCACCACATCCGGATCGAGATCCTGGCCGACAACGGCTCGCCGCGCCGCCAGCGCATCATGGCGCTGATTTCCAATAGCTGCGTGCTGGCGTTCTTCGTGCTGCTGACCGTCCTATCGGTCAAGCTGGTGTTGGACGAATTCGTCTACGAAGAAACCTCCCCCGCGATCGGCGTGCCGACCTGGTGGTATTCGATCTGGCTGCCGGTGATGGCCGCGGCGATCTCGCTGCGCACCCTGGGCATCATCCGCCGGATAGCGCGCGCGCCCGTCGACACGGCCCGCGGGGAACAGCCATGATCGCGGGCATCCTCTTCGCGGTTTTCATCGTCCTGATGCTGATCGGCGTGCCGGTCGGCGTGGCGCTGGGCATCGGCGGCACGGTGGCCATCGTGCTGTCCAACCTGGACACGCCCTGGTACGGGCTCTTGACCGTGCCGCAGAACTTCTACGCCGGCCTGGCAAAGTACCCGCTGCTGGCGATCCCCATGTTCGTGCTGGTGGGCTCGATCTTCGACCGCTCGGGCGTGGCCAAGCGCCTGGTGGATTTCGCGATCGCGATCGTCGGGCGCGGCCCGGGCATGCTGCCGCTGGTGTCGATCGCCGTGGCCATGTTCCTGGGCGGCATCTCCGGTTCGGGCCCCGCCTGCGCGGCGGCGGTGGGCGCGGTGATGATCGCCGCCATGTCGCGCGCGGGTTACCCCGGCTCGTTCTCGGCCGCCGTGGTGGCCGCCGGCGCCGCCACCGACATCCTGATCCCGCCGTCGGTCGCCTTCATCATCTACTCGGTGCTGGTGCCGGGCGCGTCCGTGCCCGCCCTGTTCGCGGCCGGCATGATCCCCGGCATCCTGGCCGGTTTCGCGCTCATCATTCCGGCGGTCTGGCTGGCGCGCAAGCACAAGATGGGCGCGCTGGAAGCCCACCTGCCGCGCCCGCCCTTCTGGGCGAGCCTGCGCGAAGCGTCCTGGGGCCTGGCCGCGCCGGTCCTGATCCTGGGCGGGATGCGCATGGGCTGGTTCACCCCCACGGAAGCCGCCGTGGTCGCGGTCTTCTACGGCCTGTTCGTGGGCATGTTCATCCACCGCACCATCAAGCTGCGCGACCTCTTCGTCATCCTGCGCGAAGCCGCGGAACTGTCCGCGGTCATCATGCTGGTGGTGACGCTGGCCGGCATCTTCGCCTGGGCGCTGTCCACCCTCAGCGTCATCGACCCCATCACGCACGCCATCGTCAATTCGGGCCTGGGCGAGTATGGCGTGCTGGCGCTCCTGATCCTGCTGCTGATGACCGTGGGCATGTTCCTGGACGGCATCTCCATCTTCCTGATATTCGTGCCGCTGCTCATGCCGATCGCCAACGCCTACGGCTGGGATCCGGTGTGGTTCGGCGTGATCCTCACCCTGAAGGTGGCGCTGGGCCAGTTCACCCCGCCGCTGGCCGTGAACCTGATGGTGTCGTGCCGCATCGCGCGCGTGCCGATGGAGTCCACGGTGCGCTGGGTGGTATGGCTGCTGGGCGCGATGTTCCTGGTGCTGGTCGCGGTGCTGGCCTTCCCGCAGCTGGCGCTGTGGCTGCCGCACAAGCTGGGATATTGACGAGAGGGACCCCGCCGGCATGACGGGTAGGCATTACACAACAACAGACAGACTTGCAAAGAGAGGAGACGCAACATGAAATTCCGCAACCTGATCGGCGCCGCCCTGTGCGCCGCGGCAGTGGTGGGCATGGCGCCCGCCCATGCGCAGAACTACAAGCCCGAGTACAAGCTGTCCATCGTCGTCGGCACCACCTTCCCGTGGGGCCAGGGCGCCGAAATCTGGTCGAACCTGGTGCGCGAGCGCACGCAGGGCCGCATCAATATCAAGGTCTACCCCGGCACCTCGCTGGTCCAGGGCGACCAGACCCGCGAATTCACCGCCATCCGCCAGGGCGTGATCGACATGGCCGTCGGCTCCACCATCAACTGGTCGCCGCAGGTCAAGCAGCTGAACCTGTTCTCCCTGCCCTTCCTGATGCCCGACTACGCCGCCATCGACGCGCTGGTGCAGGGCGACGTGGGCCGCGAAATGTTCAAGCTCATCGAAAAGGCCGGCGTGGTGCCGCTGGCCTGGGGCGAGAACGGCTACCGCCAGCTCAGCAACTCCAAGCATGAGATCAAGAAGCCCGAGGACATGAAGGGCATGAAGCTGCGCGTGGTGGGCTCACCGCTGTATATCGACACGTTCACCGCGCTGGGCGCCAACCCCACGCAGATGAGCTGGGCCGACGCCCAGCCGGCGCTGGCCAGCGGCGCCGTGGACGGCCAGGAGAATCCCCTGTCCATCTACACCGGCTCCAAGCTCTACACGGTGGGCCAGAAGTACCTGACCCTGTGGAACTACGTGGCCGACCCGCTGGTCTTCGTGGTCAACCGCGAAGTCTGGAATTCCTGGTCCGAGAAGGACCGCGACATCGTGCGCCAGGCTGCGCTGGATGCCGGCAAGCAGCAGATCGTGATCGCGCGCAAGGGCGTCACGCCCGAGGATCCGTCGCTGCTGAAGGAGATCGAAGGCCACGGCGTCACGGTGAGCTCGCTGTCGCAGGCCGACCACGACGCCTTCGTGAAAGCAACCAAGCCCGTCTACGACAAGTGGAAGAAGCAGATCGGCGAAGACCTGGTGAACCTGGCCGAGAAGTCGATCGCCAACCGCAAGAAGTAAGCCCGCAAGAACACTGCAAGCCCCAGGGGAACCGGCGGCGCAAGCCGCCAACCGAGGCAGGGACGCCAGATCCCGCCCACCAACGGGCGCCGGCCAAAAGCTGGCGCCCGTAATTTTTTGGGTTTCTTGGGGGAGTGTCAGACACCCGGGGAGCAATGGCGCAAGTCTGCGGGGCTTGCCGTAGGGGTGTCAGACACTGTTTTGATGGGAGTGTCAGAAACCGGTTTGATGCCGAGGCATCCGACGCCCTGCCCATTTCTTGTGTCTGACACCCGTACGCGCCGCCGCCCCAACCTGAAGCAGCGCCCCCGGGTGTCAGACACCCCCGCAAAAAACACCCTCCAAACGTCTGGCATCCTCGGAAGAATCCCCCGGGTGTCAGGCACGCTCGAAAAAAATCTACTCCGGATACCGAACCTCCAGGATATCCAGTTCCTCGACCCCGCCCGGGGTACGCAGGACCACCGTATCGCCCTCCTTCGCCTTGATCAGGGCGCGGGCCACCGGGGATATCCAGCTGATCTTTCCGGCCAGGGGTTCGGCCTCATCGACGCCGACGATGGTCACGGAATGTTCCTCGCCGGCCTTGTCGGAATACAGCACCGTGGCGCCGAAGAATACCTGGTCGCGGTTGGGCTGGGCGGCGGGGTCGACGACCTCGGCGATGTCGAGACGCTTGGTCAGGAAACGCATGCGGCGGTCGATTTCGCGCAGGCGCTTCTTGCCGTAGAGGTAATCGCCGTTCTCGGAGCGGTCGCCATTGGACGCCGCCCAGGACACCACCTGCACGACGGAGGGGCGCTCCACGTTCATCAGGTGCGTGAGCTCGCCGCGCAGGCGTTCGTAGCCGCCGGGCGTCATGTAGTTCTTCGTACCCGCCGGCAGCGCCTGGGCTTGCGGCAGGTCCTCGTCGTCCTCGTGGTCGGATTCTTTGACAAATGCTTTATTCATGGCGATTGCGCCGGTGGGGCGCGGTCACAGTCGATAATTTGCAGGGCAAGGCGGCGCGTCGGCCGCCAGCGTCAGAACCAGTCGTGCCAGACCGGTTTAAGGTCGGACGGCAGCGCCGGCAGGCAGCCCAGGTCCATCCGGCTTTCCTTCGGGCTATGGAAGTCCGAGCCGCGCGACGCCAGGAAACCGTAGCGGCGCGCCACGTCCGCATACTGGCGGGCTTCCTCGACGGTATGGCTGCCCGTGTTGACCTCGATGCCCACGCCGCCGAGTTGCAGGAACTCATCGAACAGCGCGGCGAATTGCAAGGGCGTGTACTTATAGCGGCCCGGATGCGCGATGACGGCCTGGCCGCCCGCGCCGCGTATCCAGCCCACCGCCTCGGCCAGGGTGGCCCACTGCATGGGCACGTGGCCGGGGCGGTCGTCGCCCAGGTGCTTGTTGAACACGGTCTGCACGTCCGGGCAGTAGCCGGCTTCGACCAGATAGCGCGCGAAGTGCGTGCGGCTGATCAGCTCGGGGTTGCCGGCAAACGGCAGCGCGCCCTCGTAGGCGCCCGGCATGCCCATGCCGGCCAGGCGCTCGCCGATGCGCTTGGCGCGTTCGGCGCGGCCGGCGCGGGTCTTGCGCAAGCCTTCGACCAGCGCGGTGTTTTCAGGGTCGAACCGCAGACCGACGATGTGCACCGTCAAGCCGGCCCACGTCACCGAGATCTCGACGCCGGTGGCGAATTCCATGCCCAGTTCGCGCGCCGCGCTGGCGGCTTCCACCAGGCCGCCCACTTCGTCGTGGTCGGTCAGCGCCCAGACGTCCACGCCGTTGGCGTGCGCGCGCCGCGCCACATCGCGAGGCGCGAGCGCGCCGTCCGAGACGGTGGAATGGCAATGCAGGTCGATGTTGAGGGTGCGCGTGTTCATGGGGCTATTGTAGGGAAGGCCCGCCAGCGTGGATAGCGCCCCGTCCGTCCCTGGTTTGCCAGGGCCGGCGCGCAGCGCTTCCTGCGTGAGTATTCCTAGGCCAGCAGGAAGGCCGCCACCGGCTCCACCTGCTCGTCGGCGATCAGTGTGGGCGCATGGCCCACGCCCCGCACCTCGCGCGCCTGCGCGCGCGGGTTGCGCTGGAGCATCTCGTCGACCGTGGCCCGCGTCAACAGGTCGGATTGCTCGCCGCGCACGATCAGCACCGGGCAGTCCAGCGAGTCATAGGAGCGCCACAGGATCTGCTCGCCCGCCGCCAGTTCCTCGGGAGTCTGCGCGGCCAGGGCCTGGGACAGCGCCAGGTCGTAGTGCTTGACCCATTTGCCGCCCTGCTCGGGATACAGATAACGCGCCAGATCGGCCCATTGCGCGTCCGTGTGCGGACCGAAGGTCTCCGAATTGGCGCGCATGGTGGCGACGGCCTCCTCGAACGAGGCGAACTCGCCGGGCTCGCCCACGTACTGGCCAATGCGCGCCAACGCGCCCGTTTCCAGCCGGGGACCGACGTCGTTGAGCACCAGCCTGTCGAGGCGCACGCCCTCGCCGGGCGGCAGCATGCCCGCGTGCGGGCGCATGGCCAGCATCGCCCGGGCGAACACCGCCGCGCCGGACAGCGCCAGGCCGATCAGCCCGCCCATGGACGTGCCCAGCCACGCCAGCCTCGCCGGCCGCAGCCGGGCGACCAGGGTCACCATGTCGGACACATATTGCGGCACGGTGTAGAACGCGGGATTGGCCAGCCAGTCCGAGCGGCCCCGGCCCACCACGTCGGGGCAGACCACGCGGTAGCGGCCCGCGACGCGGCGGGCCAGCGTGTCGAAATCACGGCCGCTGCGGGTCAGTCCGTGCACGCAGACCAGCACCTGGTCGTTGGCGGGATCGCCCCACTCCCAGTAGGCCATGCGATGCAGGCCGGCCGGGCTGGCGCAAGTGACGAATTCCAAACGGGGTTCCAGGCTGGCATCCACTATCCATACACTCCACAAGTCCGCACGCGCCGATACGGCGGCGTGCCAGGCCGGTATCTTATAGGACAGGCCATACCGGACGCCGGACGGGCCCGGTAGTTTAATCGCCGCAGGCTTGCGGGCGCATGACAGCCGGGCAGGCAACCGCGCCGTGCGCGCGGCCCTGGACTATCGGCCCGGTCGTCGCTACGATCATCCCATCCGGATCGACGCCCGCCCTCCCAAGGCGGCCAGCGGAATTGCGGTTGCCTATCGGCGCGATCCAATCATTAAATTGGAGTTGCCCGCCATTTGGCGCCACAGTTTGCAGTCTCGAGCATTGCCAGATCAGTCTTCCCAAATTGATATGGAGTCCGTATGCAGCAAAGCAGTCCCGCCTCCCCGCTGACCTCCGTCGATCCCGCGGTCAGCTCCCCTCCGCCCCAAGCCCCCAAAGTGCTGCAAGACGTCCTGGCCCGCGCCGACGTCCAGATCAACGGCACGCGCCCCTGGGACATCCAGGTGCACGACAAGCATATGTACGACCGGGTATTTGCAAGCTGGTCGCTGGGTCTGGGCGAGTCCTACATGGACGGCGAGTGGGACTGCGACCAGCTCGACGAGCTGTTCACCCGGCTGCTGCGCGCCGACATGGGGTCGGCGGCGCTGGGTCTGGCGCGAGTCAAGCTGATCGCCGAACACCTGCGCCACAAGCTCTTCAACCTGCAATCCAAGAACCGGGCCTTCGAAGTCGGGAAACAGCATTACGACGCCGGCAACGACGTGTTCGAAGCCATGCTGGACAGCCGCATGATCTATTCCTGCGCCTACTGGGAACACGCCCAGACGCTGGAAGAAGCGCAGCTGGCAAAGCTGGACATGATCTGCCGCAAGCTGCAGCTAAAGCAGGGTGAAACCCTGCTCGACATCGGCTGCGGCTGGGGCGGACTGGCCAAGTTCGCGGCCGAACGCTATGGCGTGAAAGTCACCGGCGTAACCGTCTCCAAGGAACAGCTGGCGCTGGCCCAGGAGCGCGTGAAGGGCCTGCCCGTGGAACTGCTGCTGCAGGACTACCGCGACCTGCAGGGCAGTTTCGACAAGGTGGTGTCGGTGGGCATGTTCGAACACGTCGGTCCCAAGAACTACGACACCTACTTCACCCACGTGCAGCGCCTGATGGCGCCAGGCGGCGCATTCCTGCTGCACACCATCGGCATCGCGTCCACCAGCCAGAGCACCGACCCCTGGATCGACCGCTACGTCTTCCCGAACGGCAAGCTGCCGTCCGCCCGGGAAATCGCCACGGCGGTGGAAGGCCGATTCATCATCGAGGACTGGCACAACTTCGGCGCCGACTACGACCGCACGCTGATGGCGTGGTGGGAGAATTTCGAACGCGCCTGGCCCGAACTGGAATCGCGCTACGGCACGCGCTTCTACCGCATGTGGAAATACTATCTGATGTGCTGCGCGGGCTTCTTCCGCTCACGCGAGGGCCAGCTCTGGCAAGTGATGCTGACCCATCCGCAGCGCCAGGAAACGTATCGGTCGCTGCGGTGAATGCGGTGCCATTTGCACCGGTCATCTCAGTGTCTGACACCCCATGCGCCGCCCGTCAGGCCGCAACGCCGTCTCCGGGTGTCAGACACCCGGAAGCACGCTCTCAAGCCTGG
>NZ_JPYO01000045.1:41998-196110 GCF_000757485.1 Achromobacter sp. RTa | reverse complement strand
ACTGGCCACATCGCAGTGTCTGACACCGGCCCCACCTCAGTGTCTGACACCCCATGCGCCGCCCGTCAGGCTGCAACGCCGTCTCCGGGTGTCAGACACCCGGAAGCATGCTCTCAAGCCTGAATACCATCCCGTAAGGGTGTCAGACACTGGCCACATCGCAGTGTCTGACACCGGCCCCACCTCAGTGTCTGACACCCCAGGCGCCGCCCGTCAGGCTGCAACGCCGTCTCCGGGTGTCAGACACCCGGAAGCACGGCCTCAAGCCTGGATACCATCCCGTAAGGGTGTCAGACACTGGCCGCAACGCCGTCTCCGGGTGTCAGACACCCGGAAGCACGCTCTCAAGCCTGAATACCATCTCGTAAGGGTGTCAGACACTGGCCACATCGCCGTCTCCGGGTGTCAGACACATCCGCGGTATCCAGATGTCAGACCCTGGCTACCTCTACATCCGCAGCTACGGCAGCGTCCCGCATCGCGTCCTTTCTGATCATGTCCGCGGCGCGCTCCGCGATCATGATCGTCGGCGAATTGGTGTTGCCCGACGTGATCAGCGGCATCACCGAAGCGTCGGCGATGCGCAGGCCCTCCAACCCGTGCACGCGCAGGCGCGCGTCCACCACCGCGCCGCCGTCCGCGTCGCGGCCCATGGCGCAGGTGCCCACCGGGTGGAAGATCGTGGTGCCGATCTTGCCGGCCGCCTCCCTCAGCTCGGCCTCGGTCTGGAAGGCCGGCCCTGGCAGCCACTCTTGCGGCTGGTAGCGCTGCAACGCGGGCGCTGCGGCGATGCGGCGGACCAACCGGATGGAGTCCGCCGCCACGCGCAGGTCTTCCTCGGTGCTGAGATAGTTGGGCGCGATGACCGGCCCCTGGCCCGCGGCCAGCGGCCCTTGCGCATGCACGCTGCCGCGCGAAGTGGGACGCAGGTTGCACACGCTGGCGGTGAAGGCGTCGAAGCCATGCAGCGGTTCGCCGAAAGCGCCCAGCGACAGGGGCTGGACATGGAATTCCACGTTGGCCCGCGCCTGGCCCGGATCCGACTTGGCGAAGGCGCCCAGCTGCGAGGGCGCCATGCTCATCGGGCCGCTGCGGCTCACCAGGTATTCCAGCCCTATGCCGGCCTTGCCCCACCACGTGGAGGCGATGCGGTTGAGCGTCTTGACGCCGTTCACCTTGAGGATGACCCGCAGCTGCAGATGATCCTGCAGGTTCTCGCCCACGCCGGGCAAGGCATGGCGCAGTTCGATGCCGCTTTCGCGCAGCCGCGCCGGCTCGCCCACGCCGGATAGTTCCAGCAGCTGCGGCGTGTTCACCGCGCCCGCGGCCAGCACCACTTCACGCCGCGCGCGCACCGTGGATGCCATGCCGCCGCGGCGCAGTTCCACGCCCACGCAGCGCTTGCCTTCGAAGAGCAGCCGCTCGGCCATCACGCCGGTTTCCACCCGCAGATTGGGGCGCTTGCGCACGGGACGCAGAAAGGCCTTGGACGTGTTCCAGCGCCAGCCGCTGCGCTGGTTCACTTCAAAATAGCCGCTGCCGAAATTGTCGCCGCGGTTGAAATCCTGCACGCGGGGAATGCCTTCCTGTTCCGCCGCGGCGGCGAAGGCCTCCAGGATGTCCCAACGCAGGCGCTGCGGCTCCACGCGCCATTCGCCGCCCGCGCCGTGGAATTCGTCGGCGCCGCGGTGATGGTCCTCGCTGCGCTTGAAGACCGGCAGCACCTGATCCCAGCCCCAGGCCGGGTCGCCCGACAGCGCAGCCCAGTTCTCGTAGTCCTCGCGCTGGCCGCGCATGTAGATCATGCCGTTGATCGATGAGCAGCCCCCCAGCACGCGGCCGCGCGGGTAGATCAGCGAACGCCCGCCCAGCCCGGGCTCTTCGACGGTACGGTACATCCAGTCCGTGCGCGGGTTGCCGATGCAGTGAAGGTAGCCCACCGGGATATGGATCCAGTGATAGTTGTCGCGGCCGCCGGCCTCCAGCAACAGTACCTGCACGGCAGGATCCTGGCTCAGCCGGTTGGCCAGCACGCAGCCGGCCGACCCCGCGCCCACGATGATGTAGTCGTATGTCTCCATAAGCTCTTCTTATCTGCTTGCCGGGCTATGCGCCGCAGGCGGGTGAGCCGACCCGGCTGCGGCGGATGGGCGCGCGCCGGGCATCTGCCGTGACTCTGGCGCAGCCGCTCGAAACTGTCCAATGAATTGTTGAAAAACAGTTTATAAGCAACTTTAATAATGCTGTGCGCGCTTTCCGCCACTGGCCGGCCGCGCTGGCGCGGATGAAGCATGGGCGGGCTAATCCAGCTTGATCCCGGCCTCTTTGACGATACGGCCCCAGCGCTCGTAGTCGTCCCGCAATATGTTCTGCAACCCATCGGACGTGCTGGTCAGGGTCTCGACCCGCTGTGCGCGGACCTGGGCCTGCAGTTCCGGCGACGCCAGCGCCTTGGCGAGTGCGGTGCTGAGCTTGTCCCGGACGGCCGGAGGCAAGCCCTTCGGCGCGATGACCGCCCACCAGAGATCCTCTCCCGATTTTGCGTAGCCGGGCACGCCGGCTTCATTCATGGTGGGCACGTCCGGCAGGTACGGGCTGCGCTCGGCGCTGGTCACGGCCAGCGCGCGCAAGGCGCCCGACTCGATCAGCGGCATGGACGTGTTGAGGGTGTCGAACATGAAATCCACGTTGCCCGCCACCACGTCGGCCAGCGCGGGACCGCTGCCCCGATAAGGCACGTGCATGAATTTCGTGCCGGTCAGCTGCTTGAGCACCTCGCCGGAAAGCTGATTGGTCGACCCATTGCCCGCCGACGCGAAGGTAATGGTGCCAGGCTTGGCGCGATCTAGCGCCAATAGCTCCTGCACATTCTTGGCGGGCAGCTTACTGTTGACCACCAATACATTGACGAAGCGGCCCGCCAACCCTATGGGCGTGAAATCCTTGTTCGGATCATAGGGAAGATCGGGATAGATGTGCGGATTGATCGTCATGTTGCCGACGCTGGACATGCCGATGGTGTAGCCGTCGGGCGCGGCGCGGGCGATCGCGGCGATGCCCACGCCCCCGCCTGCGCCCGAGCGGTTGGAAACCACGACGGGAACGCCGAGCACACTGCCCAGCTGCCGAGCGATGGGCCGCGAGAACGTATCCATGGAGCCGCCGGCGGGAAACGGCACGATGAACGTGACGGGCCCGGCCGGCCAGTTATCGGCGCAGGCGGGCGCGACGGCGGTCAACGCGCAGCCGGCGGCCAGCAGCAAGCGTGCAAGTCTGGACATCCCCTTCTCCCCTTGTTGTATTGAAATGGGCGTCCGGCTACTTGCCGTCGATCGCGTCCATGACGCGCGCCGAATACACCAGCGCGGCGCCCGCATTCAGAGACACCGCCACGCCGAGGGCCTCGGCGATCTCGCCCTTGGTGGCGCCCTCCTCCAGCGCCCGCTTGGAATGCACGGCGATGCAGCCGTCGCAACGCGTAGTGACGGCCACCGCCAGCGCGATCAGTTCGCGCGTCTTGGCGTCGAGCTGATTCGTCTTCTGGCCTGCTGCGGACAACTGCTGATAGCCCTTGACAGTGTCGGGGCTGGCCGCGGCGACATCGCCGATGCGGGCCATCAATTCCGAGCGGTATTGGTTCCAATCCAGCATGAATCTTCCTTTGAATAGGCAGTGGAAAAAAGGCGCCGCCCCGCGACGCCTGTGAAAAGCTATCGGCCGTAGCGATCGCGCGCGGCGGCCGCATCGGCGGATTGCCCGCACAACATCGCCTGGTCCACATCCATGTGGCTGCCCAGGTGGTTCAAGGCGTTGGCATAGGCATTGATGCTCTGCTTGGACATGCGCACGGCAAGGTCGGGCATCTTGCTGATACGCTCGGCCAGTGCCTGCGCGTGTGCGCGGGCGGCTCCATCGGGCACGACGAAATCCGCGAGCCCCCATTCGAGCGCCTTGCCGGCAGACATTTTTTCTCCCAGCAGGACGATCTGCTTCGCGCGCGCGGGCCCGGTCAGGTTCACCAGCCGCGGAATGGTCTGCCAGCCCAGGGGAATACCGATCTGCACTTCAGGCACGAACAAATAGGCAGATTCGCCCATCACGCGCCAATCGCAGGCCAGCGTGAGCGCGATGCCGCCGCCCACGTTCACGCCTTCGACCGCCGCAATGGTGATCTGCGGCATATCTTCCCAAGCCTTGCACAGCCGGGTTCCGCGCAAAGCCAGGGCGCGCCGTTCCACCGGATTTTTGTCGTCCAGCTTCCAGCGCGCCGGGTCTCCGAGGTCGATGCCAGCGGAAAACTCGGCGTCGTTGCCGCTGAGCACCACGCAGGCGATCGACGGATCCTGCTGGAATTCCAGCGCGATGTCCGTCAGGCGCAGCACCATGTCCTGCGTCAGGGCATTGCGCTTGGCGCCTCGATCCATCGTGACGGTCGCTACCGGGCCTGCCTTCTCTACCGAAATGATTTCCTTCATTTCCATCCGTCCTAGGTGTTCAATAATTCGGCGGCCGCCAGATCCGCGGCCGAATGCAATACCGAAACGATCTCCCGTATATCGTGCGATTTGAGGCGGGCCGCCGGACCGACCACGCCGATGCTGTACAGGCCGCGGGCCTTCCCCGTCATGACCGGGCAGGCCACGCTCAGCACCCCTTCGTCGATCTCGCCGTCGCATACGGCAAAGCCCTGCTGGTGCACCTGGGTGAGCTCATCGACCAGATCGGCGATCCGCAGGCCGGGCGTGGCGCGCGCCAGCGGCTCCAGCAGCGCCTCGATGCGCGCCGGCTCCAGATAGGCCAGGATGGCCTTGCTCGACGAGCACTTGTCCAGGGGACGGCTGCCCACCCCCGGATAGATATAGAGCTGGTCCTTGCGGGTAGGCGTGATGGCCTGGACCAGGTCGACCTCGTCGTTCAGCAGCCGCGCGCAGAACGCGGTTTCCTCCAGGCGCCCAACCACGAAATTCAGCGCCGGCTTGAATTGGGCCAGCTTGCTGTCCTGTGTCAGGCTTGCGCGCATCAACCCGATCAGGCCCGCGCCCAACATGAAATTGCCGGTGGCGTCATCGACCTCCAGGTACTCGATCTCGCGCAGCGAGGTCGCCAGCCGGTGGGTGGTGCTGCGCGGCAAGCCGGTTGCGGCGGCCAGGTCGGCCAGCGACATGCCGGCAGGTTGGCCGGATATGGCTTGCAGGATGCGATGGTATCGGTTCAGGGGATTCGACATGGGGATACTGTCAGGGCTGTTGTCGCAAGGCGATTTTGTCGACCTTGCCTATGGAAAGCATGGGCAGCGCGCTGCGGATGAAGAAGCGCTTGGGCACTTTGTAGTTGGCCATGCGCTCACGGCACCATTGGGCCAGTTCCGGCTCGGATACGGCGCCCTCCGGCTTGAGGATCAAATGGGCATGGCCCACTTGCTGATAGAGCTCGTCATCGACCGCGATAACGGCGGACATCAGCACATGGGGATGCTGTTCGAGCACGACTTCGATTTCGCGCGGGTACACGTTGTAGCCGCCCGATTTGTACATTTCCTTGATGCGGCCGACCAGACGGAAGTTGCCGGCCTCATCGCACGCCGCCACGTCGCCTGTCTTGAGCCAGCCGTCGGCCGTGAAGGCCGCCGCGGTAGCGGCCTCGTCACGCAGATAGCCGTTCATACAGTAGCGCCGGCGCACCTGCAATTCGCCCTGTCCGCCCGGCGCGGGCGTTTCGCCCTGCTCGTCCAGCACGCGCAGCTGGCCCTCGGGAATGGCCCGGCCGATGGTATAGGCGGCCGCCTCCAGGGTATCGCTGGCCACGATGTAGCTGACCGATCCGCAGGATTCCGTCAGGCCGTAGGTCGAACCTATCCGCGGACAGTGCTCGCTGACGCGCCGCAGGATCGGCATGGGAATGGCCGCGCCCGAAAAAATGAACCACTCCATGCCCCGCATGATGGCCATGTCGAACGAAGGTTCGCGGATCAGCATCTGCAACATGGTGGAACCCAGCATCAGCATATTGACACGATGCTTTTCAATCAGGCCCATGACTTCGGCCGGACGATAGCGTTCCTGGTAGACGATGGTGCCGCCCGCGAGTATCTGCGACAGGCCGCGGAAATGCATGCCGCCGATGTGATTGATGGGCGCGAAGTTGATGACTACCGGATGGCTGGCGGTGGCGAAAGTGCGCGCCTGCACGGTCGAGCGATAGATCAGCGCCGTCTGGCTGAGCAAGACTCCCTTGGGCTTGCCGGTGGTGCCCGAGGTATAGACCAGCATGCTGGGCCGGGCCGGATCCCCGTAAGGTTCGGGGCAGCCAGGCGGGATTCCCGCGGCGCCGGCCAGGGCGCGTTGCAGGCTGTCATCGCCCGGAGACTCGCCCGGATAGAACACCAGGGCCGGGCGCAAGGCGCCCGGCTCCAGGCCTTCCAGCGCTTCGCGCAAGTCGTCTTCATAGCGCCGCTCCTCGAAAGAAGCGACCGAGATCACCAGCTTGGGACGAGCATGGCCGATGACGTACGCCACTTCGCGCGGCTGGTAGCGCGGGTTCAGGCCCACCCATAGGGCGCCCAATCGGGCCGAGGCCAGAAACGTCACCATGGCCTCGGGCGTGGGCGGAGCCAGCATGGCCACGCAATCGCCCGCGGCGATGCCCCGCGCGCTCATGCCGGCCGCGCAGCGCTCGACCCGACCAATCAGCTCCCCGTAGGTAATGGACGCATCGGCATGCGCCAGGGCGACGCGGTCCGGATGGCGGCGCGCATGCCCCGCGATGACGTCCCACCAGGTCGCGCCCGGCGCCCGCACTTCATCTTCGTGATAAGTCATTGTGTCCATCCACTCAGAACTTGATGTGCTTTTTCTCGACGATGTCCTTGAACATGGCCGACTGCCCGGCCACGAACTCGCGGGTTTCGTCCGGCCCCTTGAACGCCGCCTCCGTGCGCATGGCCTTGATTTGCTCAAGCACGCCCGGATCGCGCAGGGCCTCGGCGAAACTCCGCTGCAGCTTGTCGATGATGGGCGCCGGCGTGCCCTTGGGCGCCGCCATGACGTAGGAAATGATGTTCTCCGCGGCCTGCGGATATCCGGCCTCGGCGAGAGTCGGCGTATCGGGCAGAAACTGCGAACGCTGCCGCTGCAGGATGACCAGCGCCCGGGTCTTGCCGGCGTCCAGCATGGTGCCCGCGGCATTGACGCCGTCGATCATCAGATCCACCTGATTGCCAGCGAGCGCGGTGACCGCCTCCACCCCTTTGTATGGAATGTGGCGAAACTCCACCCCGGTATCGTTCATGAACACTTCGCCCGCCAGATGGGTGGACGACCCCATGCCGTAGGTAGCGTAGGTATAGCGGCCAGGATGCTTCCGCGCCTCGTCCAGCACCGTCTTGAGATCGGACGGCATGGCCTTGTTGGCGGTCAGCACCATGGCCGTCTGCCCCAGCGTGGCCACGTAATCCAGCGACTTCTCCGGCGCATAGGGCTGCGGAGACATGACGTACGGGATCAGGGTGTAGCTGGTGTTGGTCGATACGAGCAGTGTGTAGCCATCCGGCGCGGCGCCTATAACGGCGTTGACGCCGATCACCGTGCTGCCGCCCGGCTTGTTGAGAATGGTGATCGCCTGCCCGAGCGCTTTGGAGGCCCGCTCGGAAACGATGCGCATGAATTGGTCGGTGCCCCCGCCGGCCGAATAGGGAATGACGATTTTTATCGGCTTGTCGGGATAGCTTGCCGCGGGATCGGCGGCGGCGCAGACCGCCCCGGCTCCGGCCATCACTGACGACACAACGAACGTAAAGACGCTTCGATACATCATTGTCTCCTGGCGCGGATTGCAAACCATCCAGTCACGTAGCTGCTTTGCGCCGGCGGCCCACCGCTTTTTATTAATCTCAATTTTCGAGATTGAATCTCATGCTACGGGATTGAACGCACGCCGGCAAGCACATTCGCGCATGCCACGCGAAATTCCCCAGGCTCGGGAAACTGCGGACCGGAGCCCGCAGCGGCGGCGGCCCCGCCGTCCATGGCCGCGTGGCGCGATCCACCGCGGATGATCGACGCGGCGCAAGGCGCGCTATAGCATCAGCAATTCCTGTCTTTTTCATTGAACGAGGAATTCCGGACCCGCCCATGGACCTGAAGCACATCCGCACCTTCGCCGCCGTGGCCCGGGAAGGCAATCTCACGCGCGCGGCCGAGCATCTTCATCTGACCCAGCCCGCGCTCAGCCTGCAACTGAAGAACTTCCAGGAATCGCTGGACCTGGCGCTGTTCTCGCGCACCGCGCAGGGGCTGGCGCCCAATGCCGACGGCCGGGCCCTGCTGCCGGCGGCCCAGCGGATCCTGGATGCGCTGGACGATTTCCAGCGCGCCATTGGCGCCCTGCGCGACACAGTCCAGGGCGAGCTGCGCATCGGCAGCATCCTCGATCCGGAGTTCCTGCGGCTGGGCGCCACCCTGCAATACATGGTGGAGCACTATCCCAAGATCCGTCCCACGCTGCGCCACGGCATGTCGGGCTGGGTGGGGCGGCAAGTGCGTTCGGGCGAACTGGACGTGGGATTCTTCCTGGGGCCGCCCGGCACCGCCGACGGCCCGGCCGGTCTGGAGGCGCTGCCGCTGGCCACGTTCACGTACTGTGTCGTGGCCCCCAAGGGCTGGGGCGCCCAGGTGGCCGGGCACGGCTGGGCCGAGATCGCCGCGCTGCCGTGGATCTGGACGCCGCCGGATTCAGTGCATCACCGCCTGCTGTCCGCCCGGTTCGACGCCCTGGGCATCGCGCCCAATGCGGTGGCCGAGGTGGACCAGGAGTCGTCGATGCTGGACCTGGTGCGCTCCGGCGTCGGCCTTTCGCTGGCGCGCGATTCCATCGCCCTGCGCGAATCGCAGGCCAACGGCCTGCTGCTGGTGAAAGGCCTGTCCATCCAGGCGGAGCTTTCGTTCATCACCCAGGCCGCGCGGCGCGACGACCCGCTCGTGGCGGCCGCCTTCTCCGCCGTGCGCGCGGCGTTCGGCTAGCAGGCCGCGCCACGCTGGTTTGCTGCGCTGCGCCAAATGGGTGCAGCGCGCACAGGACTATGCACCGGCTTGACGCAACAGCCCGCCCGGCCACCGGTGCCGGGGCGTCCACGCGCGCCCGCATTTCCTCCCTTGCTCACCGACTTGCCGGGGCGCCCCCTCCTATTCCGGCCCTCGGCAGAATTCCTGGCATGGACTTTGCTTGATGTCTGGCATGCGGGCCGCGAGGCCGGCAAGACAATTTGAGCGATACCGGCAAAGGCGCCCCGACCGCAAGGTCCAGGGCGCCTTTCGTCTTCTGAAACCTGAATATCCAAGCCCGGGGATATCCCATGAACGTATCGGCCACATCCGATTCCCTGCAAACCCTCGTTGTCGTCGGCAACGGCATGGTGGGCCACCATTGCGTCGAGCAGTTGATCGCGCTCGGCGCGCTGGAACGCTATCGCATACACGTGTATGGCGAGGAAAGCCGCCGCGCCTATGACCGGGTGCACCTGTCCGAATACCTGAACGGCCGGGACGCCGGCTCGATGGCGCTGGGCGACTCAGAGTTCTACGAGCGCGAGGGCGTGTTCCTGCACCTGGGTTCCGCCGTCCTGGAAATAGACCGCCGCCACCGCGAAATCGTGACAGCCCAGGGCCGCCAGGCCTACGACAAGCTGGTCCTGGCCACGGGCTCCTATCCCTTCGTGCCGCCGATCGCGGGCGCCGAAGGCGCGTCCCGCCTGGTGTACCGCACACTTGATGACCTGGACCTGATCCGCGCCGCCGCTCACGGCGCGCGGCGCGGGGTGGTCGTCGGCGGCGGCCTGCTGGGCCTGGAAGCGGCCAACGCGTTGAAGTCGCTGGACCTGGAAGCGCACGTAGTGGAGTTCGCGCCGCGCCTGATGCCGGTGCAACTGGACGAACAAGGCGGAGCCGCGCTGCGCGCGCGCATCGAATCGCTCGGCGTGGGCGTGCACCTGTCGCGCGCCACGCAGGACATCCGGCCCGGCACGCAATACCGCTACCGCATGCGCTTCGCCGAGGGCGCGCCGCTGGAAACCGATTTGATCGTGTTCTCGGCCGGCATCCGGCCGCAAACCTGGCTGGCGCGCAAGGCCGGATTGACGGTGGCCGAACGCGGCGGCGTGGTCATCGACGACTTCTGCCGCAGCAGCGACGAAAACATCTACGCCATCGGCGAATGCGCGGCCTGGAACGGCAGCGTGTTCGGCCTGGTGGCGCCCGGCTACCAGATGGCGCGCACCGCGGCGGCCGCGCTTTGCGGGGAATCTCCGCAGCCCTTCGCCGGCGCCGACATGTCCACCAAGCTCAAGCTGCTGGGCGTCGACGTAGGTTCGATCGGCGACGCCCATGGCGCGACGCCCGGCGCGCGCAGCTACCGCTACATCGACGAAGCCGGGGCCGGCTACCGCCGCCTGGTGGTGTCGTCCGACGGCAAGCGCGTGCTGGGCGCCGTGCTCGTGGGCGACAACAGCTATTACGACACGCTGCTGCAATACGTGCAGAACGGCATCGCGCCGCCCGCCGACCCGGCCAGCCTGATCCTGCCCCTGGGACAGGCCGCCCCACTGCTGGGCGTGGACGCGCTGCCCGCCTCGGCCACGGTGTGCTCGTGCCACAACGTCAGCAAGGGCGCCATCTGCGACGCCATCGACGCAGGCTGCGCGGACCTGGGCGCGGTCAAGGGCTGCACCAAGGCGGCCTCCGGCTGTGGCGGCTGCGCCAGCCTGCTCAAGCAGGTGGTGGAGCATGAACTGGCCGCGCGCGGCGTCGCCGTGGACAAGAGCCTGTGCGAACACTTCGCATACACGCGCCAGGAGCTCTACGCCATCGTGCGCGTGGGCGGCATCGAAACCTTCGAGCAGTTGCTGGCCAGCCACGGGCGGGGCGAGCTGGGCTGCGATATCTGCAAGCCTGCCGTCGGCTCCATCCTCGCGTCCTGCTGGAACCGTCCGATCCAGGACCCCAGCCTGGTGCCGCTGCAGGACACCAACGACACCTTCATGGCCAATATGCAGAAAAACGGCACCTATTCGGTGGTGCCGCGCATCCCGGCCGGCGAGATCACGCCAGACGGGCTGATCGCCATCGGCGCCGTCGCGAAGAAATACGGGTTGTACACGAAAATCACCGGCGGCCAGCGCATCGATCTGTTCGGCGCCCAGCTGCATGAGCTTCCCGACATCTGGAGCGAACTGATCGCGGCGGGATTCGAGACCGGCCACGCCTACGGCAAGTCCACGCGCACGGTGAAGTCCTGCGTGGGCAGCACCTGGTGCCGCTACGGTGTGCAGGACAGCGTGCGCATGGCGCTGGACATCGAGCACCGCTACAAGGGCCTGCGCTCGCCGCACAAGCTGAAGTTCGCCGTCTCGGGCTGCACGCGCGAATGCGCCGAGGCGCAGAGCAAGGACATCGGCGTGATCGCCACCGAGAACGGCTGGAACCTCTACGTCTGCGGCAATGGCGGCATGCGCCCGCGCCACGCCGAACTCTTCGCCACCGACCTGGACGACGCCACGCTGATCCGCGTCATCGACCGCCTGCTGATGTTCTACATCCGCACGGCGGACAAGCTGCAGCGCACATCGGTATGGCGCGAGTCGCTGGAAGGCGGGCTGGACTACCTGAAGCAGGTGGTGCTGGAGGACAGCCTGGGCCTGTGCGCCGAGCTGGAAGCCCAGATGCAGCTGGTGGTGGACCGCTACGAATGCGAATGGGCCAACGCCCTCAACGATCCGGAAAAGCTCAAGCGCTTCCGCACCTTCGTAAACGATGCCCGCCCGGACCCCGATATCCAGTTCGTGCAGGAACGCGGCCAGCCCCGCCCCGCCCCCGCGCGCGTCATTCCCATCGCAGAGGAGATCGCCTGATGGACGTCCATCCCCATGAGCCGCAGTCCTGGAGGCCCGTCTGCCGCCGCCAGGACCTGGTGCCCAACTCCGGCGTGGTCGCGCTGGTCGAGGGCGTGCAGATCGCGCTGTTCTATGTGCCGCGGGGCGCGGACGGCGAGGTGTACGCCATCGAGAACCGCGACCCGCGTTCCGGCGCCAACGTCATCGGCCGCGGCATCGTCGGCCACCTGGCCGGCGAGCTCGTGGTCGCCTCGCCGCTTTACAAGCAGCACTTCCGCCTGGCCGACGGAAGCTGCGTGCAGTACCCCGACCAGCGGCTGCGCGCATGGCGCGCGCGGCTGAACGCCGACGCGGTGGAAATCCGCTGAGGCCTGAGCTCCCTTCAACCCTGGCATTGCCCGCAGTACCCGATCCCCATAGAAACAGGAAGCCATCATGTCCTATATCGTCCCTGCCGAATTCGTCACCAAGATGGTGGATGCCGGCGAATCCAAGATCTACATGGCCACCCGCGACGCGCTCATCCGCGCCTACATGGCCGGCGCCATCCTGGCGCTTTCGGCGGTCTTCGCCGTGACCGTGTCCGTGCAGACGGGCTCGCCCATCCTGGGCGCCGCGCTGTTCCCCGTGGGTTTCTGCATCCTCTACCTGATGGGCTTCGACCTGCTGACGGGCGTGTTCGTCCTGACCCCGCTGGCGCTCATGGACCGCCGCCCGGGCGTCACGCTAAAGGCCGTGGTCCGCCACTGGGGCGTAATCTTCGCCGGCAATTTCCTGGGCGCGCTGACCGTGGCCTTCCTGATGGCCATCGTCTTCACCTACGGCTTCTCGACCCCGCCCAGCAAGGTCGGCGAAGTCATTTCGCACATCGGCGAGAACCGCACGCTGGGCTACAAGGAATACGGGGCGGGCGGCATGCTGACGATTTTCGTGCGCGGCGTGCTGTGCAACTGGATGGTGTCGCTGGGCGTGGTCGGCGCCATGATCTCCACCACCGTCAGCGGCAAGGTCATCGCCATGTGGATGCCCATCATGCTGTTCTTCGCGATGGGCTTCGAGCACTCCGTCGTGAACATGTTCCTGTTCCCCTCGGCCCTGATCCTGGGCGGAAATTTCTCGATCATGGACTACATGGTCTGGAACGAGATCCCGGTGGTGCTGGGCAACCTGATCGGCGGGCTGTCGCTCACCGGCCTGACGCTCTACACGACGCACATGAAGACCGCGCCCAAGCGCAGCTTCAACTGAGATCCGCCCGCCATGGACAGCCACGCGCCCCGCGAGCGCGCCGCCTCGCTGAAAATCGCGGCGGGCCAGCACAGCGAGCCCGGCAGGAAGCCCGTCAACCAGGACTTCCACGGCCTGTGCCTGCCTGGCGAGCCGCTGCTGGGCGCCAAGGGCATCGCGGTCGCGCTGGCGGACGGCATCAGCAGCAGCAAGGTCAGCCGCAACGCCAGCGAAACCGCGGTCGCCAGCTTCCTGGAGGACTACTACTGCACGCCGGAAACCTGGTCGGTGAAGAAATCGGCGCAAAAGGTGCTGGGCGCGGCCAACGCCTGGCTGCACGCCCAGACCCGCCACCGGCATGATCCCGACCGTGACCGCGGGTACGTCTGCACGATGACGGTCATGGTCCTGAAGTCGACCACGGCCCACATCCTGCACGTGGGCGACGCTCGCCTCTACCGCCTGCGCAACGGCGCGCTGGAACAGCTGACCGAAGACCACCGTGTCTGGATCGCGCACGGCAAAAGCTGCTTGAGCCGGGCGCTGGGGCTGGCGCCTCAGCTGGAGATCGATTACCACTCACAGCCGCTGGAAGTGGGCGACGTCTTCCTGCTGGCCACGGACGGCGTCTACGAACACGTAGGCGCGGAAGACATGGCCGGCGCCGTCGCGACGCACGCCGGCTGCCTCGACGAGGCCGCCCGCAAGCTGGCGGCGCTGGCCTACGAACGCGGCAGCGAGGACAACCTCACCGTGCAGATTGTCCGCATCGACGCCCTGCCCGCCCGCCAGGGCAGCGAGCTGGGCGACTACAGCCGCGACCTGCCCTGTCCGCCGCTGCTGGCGCCGGGCCAGGAATTCGAAGGCTTCCGCATCCTGGACGAACTGCGCGCCAGCAGCCGCAGCCACGTCTACCTGGCGCGCGATCAGGCCAGCGGCGCACATGCCGTCATCAAGATCCCCTCGCTGGACCTGCGCCACGATCCCGCCTACCTGGAACGGCTGCTGACCGAAGAATGGATCGCCCGCCGCATCGACAGCCGCCACGTGGTGCGCGCCTGGCTTGGCAAGAGGCCGCGCCGTTATCTGTACACCGCCAGCGAGTACATCGAAGGCCGCACCCTGACGCAGTGGATGGCCGCCAATCCCAGGCCCGCCCTGGAGCCCGCCATCGCGATCATCGAACAGATCGCCCGCGGGCTGCAAGCCCTGCACCGGCTCGAACTCGTGCACCAGGACCTGCGGCCTGACAATGTCCTCATTACGCCGGACGGCACGGCGAAGATCATCGACCTGGGCTCCGCCAAGGTCGCCGGCATCGAGGAACTGGCGCAGGCGGGTTACGCGCCGGACGTGCTGGGCACGGCCCAGTATGCCGCCCCCGAGTACTTCCTGGGCGAGGCCGGCACGCCGCGGTCCGATCTTTATTCCCTGGCCGCGATGCTCTACCAGATGCTGTCGGGCCGGCTGCCCTACGGGCCGGGCGTGGCCCGGGCCCGCAGCCGGGCCGCGCAGCTGCGCCTCTGCTATGTATCGGTGCTGGACCGCGACCGCGAAATCCCCGCCTGGATCGATGGCGTGCTCAGCCGCGCTCTGCATCCCGACCCGCGCGCGCGCACCGCCGAGCTTTCTGAATTCACGCACGCGCTGCGCCATCCCGGCGACGAAGTCCGGCGCGGCGAACGCCTGCCTCTGCTGGAGCGCAATCCGCTGGCCTTCTGGAAAGGCCTGAGCCTGGTGCTCGCGATCGCGCTCACCCTCGCCCTCGTATCCCTCCACTCATGAACGCAAGGACGCACACCATGAATCCTGCCGTCTCGCTGATCGGCGCGGGCCCCGGAGATCCGGAGCTGCTGACGCTCAAAGCGGTCAAGGCCCTGGGCCGGGCCGACGTCGTCCTGGTCGACGATCTGGTCGACACGCGGATCCTCGAATACTGCCCTGGCGCGCGCATCGTGCGCGTAGGCAAGCGCGGCGGCTGCCGCTCCACCCCGCAGGACTTCATCCAGCGCCTGATGCTGCGCTACGCCCGGCAGGGCCTGCGAGTTGCGCGGCTGAAGGGAGGCGATCCCTGCATCTTCGGACGGGGCGGCGAAGAAGCGCAGTGGCTCAGCGACCGCGGCGTGGCCTGCGAAATCATCAACGGGATCACCGCGGGGCTGGCCGCGGCAAGCGCGAGCGGCATCCCGCTGACGCAGCGCGGCCTGGCCCAGGGCGTTACACTGATCACCGCCCATTCCCAGGACGGCACCACGCCGGACTGGTCCGGGCTGGCGCGCAGCGGCACGACGCTGGTGGTCTACATGGGAGTGGCAAAGGTGAACGACATGAGCAGGCAGCTGCTGGCGGCCGGCATGGCCGCCGACACTCCCGTGGCGATGATAGAGCGCGCCTCCCTGCCCGGCCAGCGCCTCTGCCCGTCCACGCTGGCCGCCATGGCGCGCGACGCGGACGCCTTCCAGCTGCGCAGCCCCGCCATTCTTGTGATCGGCCAGGTCGCCGCGTGCCGCGTGCTCGGCATCGCCGACGCTCCCGCCGAGTCAGCCCCGCCGCTGCGCCGGCAAGCCTGACTTCCCACGCGAGGGCACGCCATGGCCGAACGCCACATGCCGCCGCCGCTGCGCTTCCTGCTGGCCGCGCGCCGCAGCGAGCTCCGAGACCTGGAAGCCCTGGCCGGCACCTGTGAACTGGTGCTGAGGATCAGCGCGCTGGTGCATGCGCTGCAAAAGGAACGCGGCTATTCCAACCTGACGCTGAGCGGCGACAGCGAGCGCCTGCTGCCCACGCTGGCCGGCCTGAGCGCCGAAGCCGGCGCCGTCGAGACGGACGCGCGCGCTTTCCTGGACGGACTGGAGACCGGCGCCGCGGCGGGCGCGGGCCGGGCCCGCCTGCTCAATGGCATCGCCTATGCCTTGTTCCGGCTGGACGAACTGCCGCGCCTTCGCCACCAGGTGCGCGAGCGGCGCCTGCCGGCGCACGAAGCCGACTCGCGGTTCACGCTCGTGATCGCCAGCCTGCTTGCCGTGGTCGTCGAAGCCGCGGACTCCGCGCTCGACGCCGGCGTCACACGCAACCTGGTGGCGCTGCTGAACTTCATACAGGGCAAGGAGCTGAGCGGCCAGGAACGCGCCTGCGGCGTCACAGGCTTCACCGCGGGCTGGTTCAGCGACGAACAGAAAGCCCGCATGCTGGGCCTGGCCGCCAACCAGGCGCGCAGCTTCGACAGCTTCGCGCAATACGCGCAGGACGCGCCCCTGCAATACTGGGAGCAAGCGCGCCAGCACGAACCCCAGGTCCAGCGCATGCGCGACATGGCGCAGCGCACCTCGGACGCGCAGCGCGTCGACGGCAGCCTGGCCGGCTTGTGGTTTGACCTCTGCACCGCGCGCATCGACGCCATGCGCGATGTGGAAACCCGGCTGGCCCGGGACCTGGCGCAGCAATGCGCCCGGCGCATCGAGGAAACCCGCCAGGAACTGGACGACCGCCGCCTGCTGCTCAGCCGCTACGCCGACCACGCCAGCGGGCGCGCGCCCAGCCTGGTATTCAGCGTGCAGAGCCGGATCCTGGACGCGCCCCCTCAGGACGGCGTGGGCAAGGAACTGGAACGTTCGATACTGGACATGATGCGCGAGCAGGCCCTGCGCATGCAGCGCGCCGACGACGCACTGAGCAGCGTGCGCAGCGCGCTGGACGAAAGCAAGCGCGTCGACCGCGCCAAGCTGCTGCTGATCAGCCGCTACGGTCTCACCGAGCCGGCCGCGCACGAGCGGCTGCAACGCGCCGCCATGGACGGCGGACTGTCGCTGGCGGAAGCGGCGCGGCGGATCGTCGAGCAGTTGGGCGAGGGCTGAGCGCCCGCCCGGCGCTTCAACCCAATCCGATGCGCCGGGCGCCGTCCCGGAACAGGGCCTCGGCCTCCGGGCTGAGATGGAACGCCGCAAGGAAATCCTCGATGCGGTAGGACGGCGCCGTCTTGCGGATCGAGGCCAGCAGCACGGACGCCTCTTCGACCCTGCCGATCATGGCAAGACAGCAGGCGGCGATCGCCAGGATATGCACGTGGGCGTTGACGCGCGCCGCCGCCTGGACGGCCCAGTCGGCGGCTTCTTCGAGCCGGCCGAGGCGGACCAGCGCGATCGCGCGGACGGCCAGCATCCCGAACAGCAGCGGGTCGAAGGGGCTCAGCCGGCGCGAATGGTCGGACGAGCCGATCGCCGCCTCGGCGTCGCCCGACTGGCAGTTGACGAATCCGAGCGTGTAATGCGCCAGCGCGAAGTTCGGGCTCAGGTCCACGGCGCGCTGCAATTCGGTCAAGGACTGGTCCAGGCGGCCGCGCAGCCACAGCGCCCGGCCCATGGCCCAGTGCGCGGCCGGATCGCGATCATCCGCGGCCAGGCCCTGCCCGGCGGCTTCATGCGCCCGCTCGATGGCCGGCTCCCGTTCGCCCCAGCGCTGGAAAGCGTTCTGCCAGTGGGTAAAGGACAGGCCGGCATAGGCCCGCGAAAACGTCGGATCCAGCCTCACCGCCATCTCGAAAAAATGCCGCGCCCGCTCGTTGTCCTCGCGGTTGAACCGGTACATGTGCCACAGGCCGCGGTGATGGGCCTGCCAGGCATCCAGGGAATTCGGCGGCCGCAGGATGGCGAGCTTGCACTCGGCGGCTTCGACCTCGCTCTCGATTGAGGCGACGATCCGATTGCCGATTTCGTCCAGCGCGAGAAAGGCGTCGTCCAGCTTGTGGTCGAAGACGTCCGCCCACACGATGCGCGCGGTGCGAGATTCGACCAGTTCGACGGACACGGCGAGGCGCTTGTCCTGCCGGAGCAGCGTGCCGCTGACCACGTAGTCCACGTTCAGCGTCCGGCCGGCCTCTTCCGGGCCCACGCTGCGCTGGTCGAGCGCGAACACGGTCCCCTGCGCGATGACGAACAGGCTGCGCAGCTTCGCCAGACGCGTGATGATGTCGTAGGCCAGGCCGTCCGCCAGGCCGCCGCGCACGCCGCGCTGCGCGGCCTCGTCGACGAACGGCATCACCGCGATCGACGCGCGGCCGGACCGCTCCAACGCGCCGTCGGGGGGGCCGGGCCGTGGCGCCGCTTCCTTGGCCGACGTCTCCGCGCCGGCCGGGCCGGTCGCCCGGCGGGCCTTCGCGTCCCGCCACGCCTCGCGCAGCGGCCGCCAGTCCAGCCCTTCGGCCTCGAAGGCCCGCACCGCGGCGGCCAGGTGCTCCTGGCCTTCGCGCCACTGGCCGCGATGCGCCAACGAGTCCAGCATCAGCTCATGCGCACGCCGGTCGAACGGGGCCAGCTGCAGCCACTGGTCCAGGCAGGCGAAGCTTTCCGCGGAGCCGGCCGCAAGCCGCGCCGCCAAGTGTTCCAGCACCGCGACCTGGCAGGCCCTCAGGCGCCGCCGCTGCGCCGTCAGCCAGTTGTTGAAAAACGGGTTGCGGTCTATCTCCAGCCCTTCCAGGAAATCGCCCGTGAACAGGGTGGAGAGTGCGCGCAGCCGCTGCGCATCCAGCGTGTCGATTCCGTGCTGCATCGCCCGCCCGATCTCGATGACATCCACGTGGCAATCGCCGAGGGCCAGCCGCACCGTGTCCTGCGCGGTCTCGATCCTGCGCCGGCCGGGCTCGTCGAGCAGGGATCTGGCCTTGCTCAGACACCAGCGCAGCTCGCCGCGGGGATCGTTCGGAACGTCCCACAGCAATTCGCAGAGATGGGCGCGCATGACCGCCTGCGGCGCGAGCGCCAGGTAGGCGATGAGCGCCCGCAGCTTGCGGGAAGGCGGCAGCGCGACGACGCTGCCTGCCCTGCGGATCGTCAGCGGCCCCAGCATGCGCAGCTCGACGAGCGCCTCGGGGACGGAGCGGTCCGGCCCGGGGAGGCCCCTTCCATCCGATTCCCCGGCCGATTCCACGCGCGCTACCACGCTCGCCTCCATGGCCGGCCCCTATCGTGGATTCCGGGGAGCACGGCACGCGCATCCCCGCGCGGCGCCGGTTGCGATCCCCCCTGGCGGCGGCAAGCGCCGTCGCATGCACATCGATGCAATGGAGACAAACCATGTCCATATCCACCCTCGCCAGCAGCCCGGCGCGTGAATCCGCGCAGCAGCCCGACCTGGCCGCGTTGAAGGCCCGCCAACAGGCCACCTGGTCTTCCGGAGACTACGCCGTCGTCGGCACGACGCTGCAGATCGTGGGCGAACAGCTGTGCGAATCCCTGGATGTCCGAGCCGGGCAGAAGGTGCTCGACGTCGCCGCCGGCAATGGCAATGCCTCGCTGGCCGCCGCGCGCCGCTGGTGCGACGTCGTCTCGACCGACTACGTGCCCGCGCTGCTCGGGCGCGCCCGCGAACGCGCCGCCGCGGAGCGGCTGAAGATCGAGTTTCAGGAAGCCGACGCCGAAGCGCTGCCGTTTCCGGATGGAGGATTCGACGCCGTCGTCTCGACCTTCGGGGTCATGTTCACGCCCAACCAGGACAAGGCGGCCGCCGAGCTGGTCCGCGTGTGCCGGCCGGGCGGCAAGATCGGCCTGGCCAACTGGACGCCGGACGGTTTCATCGGCCAGGTATTCAAAACCATCGGCAAGCACCTGCCGCCGCCCGCCGGGATCAAGTCGCCCGCGCTTTGGGGCACGCGGGCGCGCCTCGAAGAAATGTTCGGGGCGCATGCGTCCTCGATCAAGACCGAAGCGCGCGATTTCGTGTTCCGCTATCGCTCTCCCGAGCACTGGCTGCAGGTGTTCAAGACCTACTACGGGCCGCTGCTCAAGGCTTTCGGCGCGCTGGAGCCGGCGGCGCAGACGGCGCTGACCGGCGATCTGATGGCGCAGATCGAGCGATTCAATCGCTCTGGCGATGCCGCGATGGTGGTGCCCGGCGAGTATCTCGAAATCGTGGTCACCCGCCGGTGACCGGGCCGTGATCCAAGCGCTTCGAGAGACCGGGCCATCCAGGCGGACGGCAGGCAGGAAGTAATCCATGGCGCGACGCCCTCGCGGCCGCCCGGTGCTCGGCCCGGGCGGCCGATGGTACGCAACTGATAGAACCCATACGCGAAATCATACGCCCGTGCCCCTGCACCGGTGCGGGCTCCCTAATCCGGCGGCGCCCTGCCAGGCTCAGGGCAGGTTCTCCCGGAAGACCACCTGGCTGCGCGCCAGTTCCACGCCGTTCATGGCGCTGCGCTTGTCGCGCAGATTGCAGAAGATGCGCACGCAGCTCATCAGCGCTTCCATCGGACTTTGCGTGATGACGGCATCCATGGTGCCGTCTATCAGCAGCGAACGGGTGTCGGGCGTGAGGCCATGGCCGATGAAGACGACGCGGTGCTGCAGGCCGGCCTCCTTCAGCGCGCGCGCCACGCCGTCCGACGCGCCGCCGATGTTGTAGATGCCGGCCAGCTGGGGATATTGCTCCAGCAACTGGCGCGTCTGCTCGTAGTTTCTTTGCTCATCGTCGTAGCCCTCCCGCAAGTCCACCACTTGCATGGCCTGGAACTGTTCCGCGTACAGCTGCAGGAAGCCCCCTTCGCGCTCCTCGTGCGCCCGGTAGTGGCGCGACCCGGCGATCAACGCCACGTGCGCCGCCCGCGAGCCGATGAAGCGCGCGATGAGATACCCCGCGGTGCGGCCGGCGGCGCGGTTGTCCAGGCCCACGTAGGCCGCGCGCGCGCTGTTGGCGATGTCGGAAATCAGCGTCACCGTCGGCACGCCCTGCTGCGCAAGCGCGTCGACGGCTTCGCGCACCGCCGGATGCTCCAGCGCCATGAAGGCAATGCCGTCCGCCCGCTTGCCGTGCTTGGCCAGCGCCAGCGCCAGCGCATCGGGGTTGAAGCTTTCCACGTACTCAACCTGGCACTTGGCGTTCAGCGGCGCGAAATGCTCGTGCGCGTAGCTGACCGTGTCGCCCAGCATGCGCAGATAACGGTTGCTGCCGCGCGGCAGCAGGAACACCAGCCGCATCGGTTCGGGCGCGGCGGCCGAGCGTATGTCCTGCTCGGGCAGGTAGTCCAGTTCGAGCGCGGCCTTGAAAACCTTTTGCGCGGTGCTGGCTCGCACGCCGGGGCGGCGGTTCAGCACGCGGTCGGCCGTGGCGGTGGAGACGCCGGCCAGGGCGGCCACGTCCGCCAGCCGCGCAAGCTTGCGTTCGGGAGGAATTCGATTCACATCAAAAACCATCATGAAAGAAGTTTGACGATGATAGCGCCAATTCACTATTGTCCAGTCTGCCGCATGGGATTGGCGCTTTTGTGGCACATCAAAAAACATCATAACCATGTTTATGGAGACAACCATGAAGCTGCTGACACGCCGCAGTGCCCTGCGCCGCCTTGCCGCGGTTCCCGCCCTAGCCCTGACCAGCGGCTTCCCGCTGATCGCCCGCGCGGCCGACTACACGCTCAAGTACGGCAACAACCTGCCCGTCACCCACCCGCTGAACATCCGCGCCCAGGAAGCGGCCGAACGCATCCTCAAGGAAAGCAACGGCCGCGTGGACATCAAGATCTTCCCGAACAACCAGCTGGGCGGAGACACCGACATGCTGGCCCAGGTGCGCTCGGGCGGCATCGACTTCTTTACGCCTTCGGCGCTGGTCATCGCGACCCTGGTGCCGGTCGCCGCGATCAACGCCGTCGGCTTCGCCTTCAAGGACTACAACCAGGTCTGGAGCGCCATGGACGGCGCGCTGGGCGCGCACGTGCGCGCCGCCATCGCGCAGCGCCGCCTGTACGCCTTCGAAAAAATGTGGGACAACGGCTTCCGCCAGACCACCAGCAGCAAGGCGCCCGTCAACACGGCGGCCGACATGGAGGGCCTGAAGATCCGCGTGCCGGTGAGCTCGCTGCCGATCTCCATGTTCAAGGGCCTGGGCGCCGCCCCGGCCAGCCTGCAATTCAGCGAAGTCTATTCGTCGCTGCAGACCAAGGTGGTGGACGCCCAGGAGAACCCGCTGCCCATCATCCAGGTCGCCAAGCTGTACGAAGTGCAGAAGTACTGCTCGCTCACCAACCATATCTGGGACGGCTACTGGTTCATCGCCAACGGCCGCATGTGGGAAGGCCTGCCGGAAGACCTGAAGACGGTCGTGGCCCGCGGCATCAACGAAGCCGGCCTGGCGCAGCGCGAGGACATCAAGAAGCTCAACGCCTCTGTGCAGTCGGACCTGGAAGGCAAGGGCCTGCTGTTCAACCAGCCGTCCGCCGACAGTTTCCGCCAGCAGTTGCGCAGCGCCGGTTTCTACAAGGAATGGCAGGGCCGCTTCGGCAACGAGGCCTGGGCCCTACTGGAGCAGGCCGTCGGCAAGCTGGCCTGAGGTCGCGCCATGTCCTCCCTGTCCGCTCCCCACGCCGCGCCGCCCCTGCTGCCGGCCCACCCCCTGCGCCGGGCCGCCGGCGCGCTAGACGGACTGCTGGGCTGCGTGGTCGAACACGTGGCGGCGGCCATCGTGCTGGTCGAGATCGCCGTGCTGTTCGCGGGCGTAGTGGCGCGCTACGCGTTCCACAGCCCGCTGGTCTGGTCCGACGAGCTCGCATCCATCCTGTTCCTGTGGCTGTCCATGCTGGGCGCGGTCGTCGCGCTGCGGCGCGGCGAGCACATGCGCATGACCGCGCTGGTCAACAATGTCGGCCCCGCGCGGCGCGCGCAGCTGGAGACCGTCGCCCTGGCCGCATCGCTGGCCTTCCTGGCGCTGATCCTCGCGCCCGCCATCGAGTATGCGCATGAGGAACACTTCATCATCACGCCCGCTCTGGAACTGAGCAACGCCTGGCGCGCCGCCGCCATCCCGGTCGGCATGGGGCTGATGGCCGTGGTGGCCCTGCTGCGGCTGGTGCGCACGCAGACCCTGGCCCAGATGCTGGCGGCGCTGGCAGGCGCGGCGGCCGTGGTGGCGCTGTTCTGGCTGGCCCAGCCGCTGTTCTCCCCGCTGGGCAAGCTGAACCTGCTGATCTTCTTCGTCGGCATCGTCGCCGCCACCGTCTTCGCGGGCGTGCCGATCGCCTTCTCGTTCGCGCTGGCGACCTTCTCCTACCTGGTCCTGACCACCAACACCCCCATGTTGGTTATGGTGGGCCGGCTGGACGAAGGCATGTCCCATCTGATGCTGCTGGCCGTGCCGCTGTTCATCTTCCTGGGATCGCTGATCGAAATGACCGGCATGGCTCGCGCCATGATCCAGTTCCTCGCCAGCCTGCTGGGCCATGTGCGTGGCGGGCTGTCCTATGTGCTGATCGGCGCCATGTACCTGGTGTCGGGCATATCGGGCTCCAAGATCGCCGACATGGCGGCCATCGCGCCGGTGCTGTTCCCCGAAATGCAGAAGCGCGGCGCCAAGCCCGGAGACCTGGTCGCGCTGCTGTCGGCCACCGGCGCGCAGACCGAGACCATTCCGCCCTCGATCGTCCTCATCACCATCGGCTCGGTGACGGGCGTGTCCATCGCGGCGCTGTTCACCGGCGGCCTGCTGCCCGCCGTGGTGCTGGGCCTGGCGCTGTGCTCGGTGGTGTGGTGGCGCTACCGCAAGGAAGACCTGAGCCTGGCCCAGCGTTTCACGCCCAGGGAAATCGGCCGCTATTTCGTGATCGCGCTGCCCGCGGTGGCGCTGCCCTTCGTGATCCGCGCCGCGGTGGTCGAAGGCGTGGCGACCGCCACCGAGGTCTCCACCATCGGCATCGTTTATTCCGCGATCATCGGACTGCTGATCTACCGGCGCTTCGATTGGGCGCGCCTCAAGCCCATGCTGATCGAGACGGCTTCGCTCTCCGGCGCCATCATGCTGATCGTGGGCTGCGCCACGGCCATGGCCTGGGCGCTGACGCAATCGGGTTTCTCGGGCGACCTGGCCCGCCTGATGGCCGGCATGCCCGGCGGCGCCTACGGATTCCTGGCCGTGTCCATCGTGGCCTTCATCATCCTGGGCAGCGTGCTGGAAGGCATCCCCGCCATCGTGCTGTTCGGCCCGCTGCTGTTCCCGATCGCGGCGCAGGCGGGCGTGCATGAAGTCCACTACGCGATGGTCGTGATCTTCGCGATGGGCATCGGCCTGTTCGCGCCGCCCTTCGGCGTGGGCTACTACGGCGCATGCGCCATCAGCCGCGTCGATCCGAACGAGGGTATCGGCCCGATCTGGGGCTATATCGCCGCCCTGCTGGTGGGCCTGGTCATCGTGGCCGCCTTCCCCTGGTTCTCCATCGGTTTCCTGTGAGGCCCGCGGCCCGATCCGGGCCGCGCCTTCCCCACACTCTCCAACCCTTCTTCCGCAAAGATCCATCATGAGTCGTTTCCTGGGCGAAATCCGCCAACTCGGTTATGTGGTGCACGATATCGAAGCCGCCATGGACTACTGGAGCGCCACGCTGGGCGTGGGCCCCTGGTACTACAACCCGCGCGTGCCCATCGTGAACTACCGGTACGACGGCGCCAGCCATGAACCGCACAATTCGGTGGCACTGGCCAACTCCGGCTTCGTGCAGGTCGAGCTGATCCAGACCCGCAACGACGTGCCCTCCATGTACCGCGATTTCCTGCAAGCCGGCCGCACCGGCCTGCAACACGTGGCCTACTGGACGGAGAACTACGACGCCGACCTGGAGCGCCTGCTGGCGCAGGGCTTCAAGCCCAAGATGAGCGGCGAAGTGGGCGAAAAAGGCCGCTTCATCTACTTCGACACCGAATACCACCCCGGCACCGTGATCGAATTGTCCGAAGTGGCCGGCCCCAAGGGCCGCATGTTCGACCTGATCCGGGACAGCGCCCGCGACTGGGACGGCAAGGACCCCGTCCGCCCCTTCCCCGACCTGAGCCGCCTCTGACGCGCCCCGTCCGCCATCGCCGCATACCGCCACCATGAATTCCCAATCGTTTACCGCCACCTACCTGATCGAAACGCCCATGGATCCCGCCCGGGTCGCGGAGGTCATGGCCGGCGAGCAGTCCTGCGGCACGTTCACCCGCGTGCAGGGCGAAACCGATGAACTTCGCGCCCGCGCCCGCGCGCGGGTCGAATCCATCGAGGAGCTGGATTCCGCCGACGCCCCCAGCCTGCCCAACGCCTGGCTGGCGCGCCAGCCGGGCGGGATGCCGTCCCGGTACCGGCGCGCCCGCGTGCGCATCGCCTTTCCGGTCGCCAATGTCGGCGCCAACCTGCCGACGCTGGCGGCCACGGTCGGCGGCAACCTGTACGACCTGGGCGAAGTGACCGGCCTGCGCCTGGAAAGCATGGAGCTGCCGGCGAACTACCGAGCGCAGTTCGACCTGCCGCGGGCCGGCATCGCGGGCACGCGCGAACTGACGGGCGTGGCGAGCGGGCCGCTGGTGGGCACCATCATCAAGCCGAACGTGGGCCTGTCGCCCGAGCAGACCGCGCACCTGGTGGCCCAGCTATGCGCCGCCGGCGTCGATTTCATCAAGGACGACGAGGTCTGCGCCAACCCGGCCCATGCGCCCCTGGCGCAGCGCGTGGCGGCCGTCATGGCCGTGGTGCGCGCCCACCGCGAACGCACCGGCCGCCAGGTGATGGTGGCGTTCAATATCACCGACGAGACCGACGCCATGCGCCGCCACGCCGACCTCATCGAAAGCGAGGGAGGCACCTGCGTCATGGCCAGCCTGAACCACTGCGGCTATTCCGCCATCCAGACCCTGCGCCGCAGCACGCCCCTGGTCCTGCACGGCCACCGCAACGGCTACGGCGCGCTGTCGCGCCACGCCCTGCTGGGCATGGGCTTCCAGGCCTACCAGACGCTGTGGCGCCTGGCCGGCGTGGACCATATGCACGTCCACGGCCTGCAAGGCAAGTTCTCGCAGGACGATCGCGAAGTCGTGGACTCCGCGCGCGATTGCCTGGCGTCGCTTACGTATGGCATCGACGACCCCGTCATGCCCGCTTTCTCGTCCGGCCAATGGGCGGGCACCGTGCCCGCCACCTGGTCCGCCGTGCGCAGCGACGACCTGCTGTTCATGTCGGGCGGCGGCATCCTCGCCCATCCGGACGGCCCGGCGGCCGGCGTGCTGAGCATCCGCCAGGCCTGGCAGGCGATGCGCGAGGGGCAAAGCCTGGAAGACCATGCGCGCCAGGCGCCCGAGCTGCGGCGCGCGATCGACTTCTTCGGAAACCGCGCATGAGCGGCGGCGAGCGCGGCCCCGTTCCGCCGCGAGTGTCCTGGTACGGCGACGATTTCACCGGAGCCACCGACACGCTCGCGGAGGTTTCCCGCGCCGGCCTGCGCAGCCTGCTGTTCCTGGGCGTGCCCACGGCGGAGCAGTTGCGGCGGGCCGGCCCGCTGGACGCCATCGGCATCGCGGGCGCGGCCCGGGGCATGGCTCCCGCGGATATGCAGGTGGAGCTGCGCGGCGTGGGCCGCTTCATGGCCGGCACGGGCGCGCGCGTGCTGCACTACAAATGCTGTTCCACCTTCGACAGCGCGCCCCACGTCGGCAACATCGGCGCCGCCGTCCAGGAGCTGCGCCGCCACATGCCCAACCCGCTGGTGCCCATCGTGGGCGGCCAACCCAGCATCGGACGCTATTGCAGCTTCGCCCAGCTGTTCGCCCGCGCGGGCTCCGCCCCCGAGATCCATCGCATCGACCGCCATCCGGTCATGAGCGCGCACCCTGTCACGCCCATGCACGAAGCGGACCTGCGGCGGCATCTTGCGGCGCAAGGCCTGCTCGACGTGCGCTCCGTGCCGCACACGGCCTACCCCCGCCTGCGGCAGGCGGCGGACGCGCCCGCGCTGGAGCATTGGATCGACCAGATCATCGAAACGACCGACGGCCCCTTGTTGCTGGACCTGGTCGACGACGAGCAACTGCCCGTCATCGGCCGCCTGATCTGGCGAGCCGCCTCCTGCCTGCCGCTGCTGGCCGTCGGCCCCAGCAGCGTGCAGCAGGCGCTGGCCCGCGCCATGCCGGGCGCCCGCGCAAGCCTCGCGCCCGCCCCGTTGCCGGCCGCCGCCGGGCCGGTGCTGGTCATGGCGGGCAGCCTGTCGCCCGTCACGGCCAGGCAGATCGCCGCCTGCCGCCACTACATGCGCCAGCCGCTGCGCGTGGAGCAGCTTCTCGCTGATGAGGGCTACGCCGCCGCACAGGCCCGGCAGGCCATCGCCGCGCTGGCGCAGGGCAAGAACGTGCTGGTGCATACCGACAGCCCCGGCCACGCGCCCGCCGCGGAACATACCGCGGCCACCGCCCGCGCCACCGCCCGGCTGGCCGCCGCCATCGTGCAAGGCTGCGCGCAGGCCGGCCAGCGGCTCGGCCGCATCGGCATCGCAGGCGGCGACACCTCCAGCCAGGCTACGCTGGCGCTGGGCCTGTGGGGCTTGGCGTTTCGCTGCGTGCTCGCGCCGGGCGTCACCGTCAGCATCGCGCGCAGCGATGACCCGCGCATGGATGGCATGGAACTGATGCTCAAGGGCGGCCAGATGGGCGGCGACCTGCTGTTCGACGACCTGGCGTTGGGCCAGGCCTGACGCGCCGGATGCGCGGCCGGGTTATGCTGCGGCCACGCGTCCGGCCGCCCGCCGGGCCCCGGTCACCCAGGAGAACTCCCGACATGAATTGGCCGCTCCGCGCATCGGCGATGGCCGCGATCGTGCTGTGCGCGTCCGCCGCCGCTGCGGCCGCCGTCCCTGCATCCCGCGCAGAATGGAGCAACGCCGTGGTGCGCCAGTTGCAGCGCCACCTCTCCATGCCCAAGGAAGCCCGCGACCTGGAAGGTCCGCTCAACCTGCGCCTGCGCCTGACCGTCCTGCGCGACGGCAAGATCGATAAGGTGGAGTTGGCAAGTTCCTCTGGCTATGTCGCCGTGGACAACGCCGCCTCCGGCATGGTCCGCCGGGCGAGCCCGCTGCCCGCCTTCGCTCCCGACATGGCGGCCGAAAAGGAAATCGTGATGCTGCCGGTGCGTTTCCAGACCGAGGGCCAGGCGCCGCAGCCTTCCTCAAGCACCAGGCGCCAGTATGCCGACCCGGCGCGCGGCTTCGGTGTAACGGTGCCCGCCCCCTACCAGATCCTGCGCACCGGCCGCACGCCGGAGTTCGACGTGCTCGTCCAGATTGCCAGCGCCACCGGCGCTCCACCCTCGGCGGGGGCCGCCGACGCGCTGTGCGGCATCGGCTTCGCTGCGCCGCGCAAGACGCTGAAGACCCGTCCCGGCGCGGGCACGCCCCTTACGGCGGAGGCCCGGCTGGTCGCCGCCAAGGCCGCGCAGGCCGAGCACGGCGTAGGGCTCGAAGAACGCCAGGCATTCGAGCTGCACGGGGCCCGGGGCGTGGACTTCGTCGCCCCGCCCGCCGGCGGGCCGGATCGCGAGCGGCTGCTGCAATACACCGCGCTCGTCGATACCCTCACGCTGCGGGTCTCCATGAACTGCACCACCACGCGCGACGGCATGGCGGCCGCCCTGCCCGCCTTCCGGCGCATCCGCGACGGCATCAGCCTGGGCAGGCAGTAGCGCGCCCGCTGTCTATCTGGACGCCAAGGACGCGAGCTGCGCGTCGCTCATCCGCAAGGCGGCGTCCGCCAACGCGCAAGTGACCGCCACGGCCTGGCGCAACTCGGCTTCCTCGATGATGGCGGGGACGTCGCCCGCCGACAGAATGTTGTTGACGCGCGACTCCGGCTTGCCGAATCCGGCCAGCAGGCGCAATGCCGGAATGCCATGGCGCGCAAAGTTGGCATGGTCGGAATTCGGCATCAAGGGCAGCCAGGTCCCCACCGCCACGCCGCTGGCGTCGCCGGCATCCTTCACGACCGCCGCCAGCGCCGGGAAATCGCTGATCAGCGCCGTCAGGCTTGCATCGCCGGCCACCGTATCGAGATTGATGTCGAACTTGATGCGCGCCCGCTCGGCGGGCGCGAGTTCCGCCAAGTAGCGCGCCGAACCGGTCAGCGCCCATTCCTCGGCGCAGAAAAAGCAAAGCCGCAGGCTGGGCGTGTCCGGCCCGACCCGCGCCGCCAGCGCTCGGAACGCGGCCAGCGCGGCCGCCACGCCCGTGCCGTTGTCCAGCGCGCTGACGCCCAGATCGTGCCCGTCCATGTGGGCGCTGATGACGATCACGCCATCGCGGCCGCCCGGAATCTCCGCGATGCCGACGCTTGCGCGCGCGTCTTCGACCTCCTCGCCGCTGACCGCGATGCGCACGCGCGCCGCCCCCGCCTCGCAGGCGGACGCCAGCGCCGCGCCCCCTTCATGGTCGATGTAGGCCGCGGGAATGCCCGCGCCGCCGCGCGGCCTGCCCGACGAGCCGGACAGCACGCCTTGGCCGGGCACATTGTTGGCGATCAGGAACGCCGCGGCGCCCGCCTCAACCGCCATGTCGTACTTGCGGCGCCGGTGCACGTGGTCGCCGGTGAACGGGTACTCGTGGCGCACCAGCACGGCGCGGCCGCGCGCCCGATCGCCGAGCCGGGCGAAATCCTCGGGACGCCCACGCCCCGCGTCGACGACGTCCAATTCCAGCCCGCCCTCCGGCGTGGACGCCGAGCGCAGCAAAGGCCGGCAAGCCAAGGGCTGGCGCGCCGCCCCCAGCAATTCCAGGTTGGCGGCCCCGCAACGCCAGGCATCGTAGGGCACGGTCAGCGTCCGGGCGGCTGCGGCTACCTCCCCGGCGCGCGCCATGGCCCACGCCATGGCGGCATCGTCCTGCCCGCTGCCGGACATGCGTCCGCCAAAGCCGCAGACCGTCTTGAAATCACTCATCAGCGCCGCATCGTTGGCGGCGGCTCGAAGCCAGGGTTCCATCTTGGATGTCTCGTGTTCCGGCGCCGGCGTCCACCAGGACGGCGGCGGCCGCGTTAATGGGAATTGGCGTGGGGATTGGCGGCCGGACCGGACCGCGTCACTCGAATTTGATGCCGGCGCGCTTGACCACGTCCTGCCAGCGCTCGAAGTCGGCGTTCAGCAAGCGGGTCAGCGCCTGGGCGCTGGGATCGGCCGGCGCCTCCACCCCCACGCTGCTCAGCCGCTGCTTGACGGGCGCCGATTGCATGACCGTCTTCATGGCGCTTTCCAGCTTGTCCAGCACCGGCTTGGGCGTGCCGGCGGGCGCCATCAGCCCCCACCAGCTCTGCACCGTCAGCTTGGGCAGGCCCAGTTCCTCGAAAGTCGGGACGTTGGGCGTGGCGGCCTCGCGCGCCGGCGAGGACACGGCGATCGGCGCGATCTTGCCGCCCTGGTACAGCGCGGCGGCCGTGGGCATGGTGGTGAAGCTCACCTGGATCTGGCCGCCCGCCAGGTCGTTGACGGACGCCGAGGCGCCCTTGTAGGGAATGTGCACCAGCCGGATGCCCGTGTTCAGCATGAACAGCTCGGCCATCAAATGCGTCAGCGAGCCGTTGCCGCCGGAACCGATGGAAATGGAGCCGGGCTTGTCCTTGGCGGCGGCGATCAGCGCCGGCACGGTCTTGCCCTCGAAGCGCGGATTGACGAACAGGTACATGGGCGACACGCCCAGCAGCGAGATCGGCGCGAAGTCCTTGCGGGCGTCGTATTTGATGCGGTCGCCATACAGCGCCGGCACGATGGTGAACGGCACGTCGGCGAGCAGCAGCGTGTAGCCGTCGGCGGCCTCGCCCGCCACGTAGGCGGTTCCGATCATCGACCCCGCACCCGCCCGGTTTTCAACCACCACGGGCTGGCCCAGCGCCGCGCTCAACTGATCGCCGATACCGCGCGCGATCACGTCCGAACTGCCGCCCGTGGCGTACGGAACGATCAGGCGGACCGGCTTATCGGGATAGGCGGCCTGGGCCGGCGCGCCGGCGACAAGCGCGGCAACGGACAATGCGGGCAGGATGCGGGCAAACGGCAAGAACTTGGAGATGTTCATGGTGTCGGTCGAACCGGAAGGTCACTAGGGTCCGGCCATTCTGGCGGCTCCCGGCCGGCCCGCGCAAAGGACATATGCGCATGGGGCATTCCATGGCGGAATACCGCCGCTCCTCCGCCCGGCCCGCTCACCGGGCCAGGTACGACCTCACCTGCTCGTTGAACGCCGCGGCCCGCTTCGCCACCCAATCGCAGAAGGCGTCGGCATAGGCGCCGCCCACGTTCGGGCGTGGCTGCATGAGGTAATAGCCGTAGCGGCCATCGACCGATTCGCCCAAGGGACGCACCAGCTGCCCCGCCTCCAGGTGCGCGAGGACCATGCACACGGGCACGATGGCCGCGCCCAACCCGTGGAGGACGGCGGGCAGCAACACCGAAAAACCTTCATATTCCGGCGCCGTGGCCGGCGCGCCTGCCCATAGCGGCGCGATGTCGGCGCGCCATTCGTCCCAGCTGTAGCCGCGCTGCGCGCGCTTGAGGAGCGGCACGCCGTCCAGATCCTCGACCGTGCGCACCGGATGGCGCGCGAGCAGGCTCGGCGCGGCCACCAGAGTCATTTCGCGGCCGCACAGATATTGGGCCGACATGCCGGCCACGTGCCCGGTATGCAGCTGGATCTCGGCGTCGAAACGCTCGGCCTGGTCGCGCCCATGCAGCAGGCGCGGCCTTACGTTGACCCGCACCTCGGGGTGCAGGGCAAAGAACTCCGCCAGCCCGGGTATGAGGCAGAACTGCGCGAACGACGGAGACACCGCGACGTTCAGCGCCACCCGCGACATGGGATGCGCCACCAGCGCGTCGGCCTCGTCGATCAGGCGCAGGGCCGCGCTGATCCGCTCCAGGTACAGCGCGCCGGCATGCGTCAGCCGCAGCCCATTGGGCAGGCGCTTGAACAGCGCCGCGCCCAGGCGGTCTTCCAGGGCGCCGATATGCTTGCTGACCGCGCTCTGCGTCAGGTGCAGCTCTTCCGCGCTGCGGCTGAAATTGAGGCTGCGCGCCGCGGACAGGAAGATCCGCAGGGTGACCAGTGAATTGCGCGAACCTTTCATGCCGCCCCCGCCCGCCCGGCGCTGGCCACGATCGAACCCTTGGCCGCTGCTTGCATGGTCAATCCAGCATTTCGAAGAACGGCGCCATGCGCTCGCGCGAGCGCAGGATATGGTCGCGCATGGCGGCCGCCGCGCCCTCGGCATCGCGCAAATCCAGCGCCTGCACGATGCGCGCATGTTCGGTCACGGCCTCTTCCGTGACGCGCGAATGGAAGCGCAGCCGGAACAGATGGGTGTGCGCGTACAGCCGGGCCAACGCTTCGGCCAGCAGCTCGTTGCCGCTCTGCTCCGCGATCCAGGAGTGGAACTGCGCGTCCAGCACGGCGAACTTGCCGTAGGCCACGCGCGCGTCGTCCGCGCTCGGGGCGCTCATCGCGGCGGACAGCGCGGCCAGCTCCTGGCGCGAGGCGTCCGTCATGCGCTGCGCGGCAAGACTTGCGCCGAACGGTTCCAGCTGCAACCGCAATTCATACATCTGCTCGAAGCGCCGGCGCGTAGGCATGGGCGCTGCGCTGTAGCCCACGTGGTGCGTCTTCACGACCAGCCCTTCCGTTTCCAGGCGGATCAGCGCCGCGCGTATCGGCGTTTGCGAAACGCCCAGTTCACGGACCAGCGCGTCCACCGCGATGCGCATGCCCGGCGCGATCTTCAAGGAAATGAGCTGCGACAGCAGCGCTTCATAGACTTCATCGCCCAGCGAACGCGCGCGTTCGCCCAGGCGCGCTCCGCCAGATGCGGCCGGGGTCGCGGCACCGGAGCCGAGGGAGAGAGTCGTCATGGTTGTTTCCCCTAGGTTTGCCAACAATCGGTTGACGTCCAATTTGTTACAAGGTTAGCATAAATCAGATCGTATTTCAGATCCGATCGGATTTAACAACTGACTGAGACTATGACGACAACGATAAAAATGGGGGAGGCATGGGAAGTCTGCGTCCGTGCGCTGGAACAGGCCGGCACCCCGACCGGCCATGCCGCGACCCAGACCAACCTGCTGCTTGAAGCCGAATTGCGCGGCCGCGCTTCGCATGGGCTGCTGCGCCTGCCGCGCATCATCGAGCGCATCCACAACGGCGTCGCCGATCCGAAGACCCGCGGCAAGGCCGAATGGCGCTCACCCGCCTTCCTGGACATGGATGGGGAACGCGGACTCGGCCCCGTCATCGCGCTGGCGGCGCTGGAACAGATCCGCGGCCGCGCCAGCGAAACCGGCATCGCGGTCGCGGCGGTCAGCAACAACAACCACATCGGCATGCTGGCGCTGTATGCGGAACAGGTAGCGCGCGAAGGCCAAATCCTGTTGGCGCTGTCCACCAGCGAGGCCCTGGTCCACCCCTGGGGCGGCCGCCGCGCATTGATCGGCACCAACCCCATCGCGATCGGCGTGCCCACCGAAGCCGAGCCCTTCGTGCTGGACATGGCCACCAGCCAGGTCGCCATGGGCAAGATCCACGACTACGCCAACCATGGCCGCGCGCTGGAGCCCGGCTGGGCGCTGGACGGCGCCGGCAATCCCACGACGGACGCCGTCGCCGCCAAGGCCGGCGCATTGGCGCCTTTCGGCGAGGCCAAGGGCTATGCGCTGGGCCTGGCCTTCGAATTGCTGGTCGCCAGCCTCACCGCATCCGCGCTGGGCACGGCGGTCAAGGGCACGCTGGATTCCGGCGAGGTCTGCAACAAGGGCGACGTCTTCATCGTGGTCGAGGCGGGACCGGGCGCGGTGGCCTCCCGCATTTCCGGCTACCTGGACGAGATCCGGGCCTGCCCCGCCCTGCTCTCCGGGCGCCCCGTGGCCATACCCGGAGACCGGGCGCGCGCCGAACGCCGCCATCGCCTGGACGCAGGCATCGAGCTGGCCGACGAAGTCTGGCACCGCATTCTCGACCTGGCGCAATGCGCCGTCTGAACTCCATACGACTCCCTCTGAAGGATCCGCAATGACTGATTTGTTTGGAATCATGCGCGCGCCGCGCGCCGTGTTGTTCGGCAACGGCCAGCGCCACGCGCTCGGCCGCGTCGCGGCCGCCCTGGGCAGCCGGGCGCTGATCTGCACCGACGAGCGCTTTGCCGCCACGCAGGAAATGTCCGATCTGCTCGCCGCGCTGGAGAGCGCCGGCGTGCGCGTCCAGGTGTTCGACCGCACCCAGCCGGACCTGCCCGTCGAAGGCGTCTACGAATGCGTGGCCGCGCACCGCGGCTTCCAGCCGGACGCGATCGTCGGGCTGGGCGGCGGCAGCTGCCTGGACATGGCCAAAGTCGTCAGCCTGCTCCTGGCGCATGGCGGCGAAGCCTCCGACTACTACGGCGAATACAAGGTGCCCGGCCCCACGATCCCCGTGATCGCCATGCCCACCACCTCGGGCACCGGCTCCGAGGTCACGCCCGTGGCCGTGCTGGCCGACGGCGCCCGCGACCTGAAGGTCGGCATATCCAGCCCGCAGCTGATTCCCCACACGGCCATCTGCGATCCGGAGCTGACGCTGACCTGCCCCAAGGGCCTGACCGCCATCGCCGGCGCCGACGCCCTGACCCACGCCATCGAGGCGCTGACCGCCGTCAGGCGCAGCCCCGACGCCGACATCGCGCAGACGCGCGTGTTCGTCGGCAAGAACGCCTTCAGCGACCAGCAGGCTCTGATCGCCATCCGCGCGCTGGCCTCCTATCTTCCCCGGGCGGTGGAAGACGGCTCGGACCTGCACGCCCGGGGCCAGGTCATGGCCGCGGCGCTGGCCGCGGGCCTGGCCTTCGGCGTGGCCGGCACCGCCGCGGCCCATGCGATCCAGTATCCCATCGGCGCCCTCACCCACACCGCCCACGGCGCGGGCGTGGCGACGCTGATGCCCTACGTCATGGACTTCAACGCCCCGGCCTGCGCGGCGGACTACGCCGCCATCTCGCAGGCGATGGGCGACACGGAAACGGATCCGGCCCGCCTCGCCGCCAACGCGCCGCGCCACGTGTACGAACTGTTCTCGGCCATCGGCATTCCCGCGACGCTGGAAGGGCTGGGCGTGCGCGCCGACCAGCTCGGCTGGATCGCCGGCCAGTCCATGCTGGCCGCCCGGCTGGTCACGAACAACCCCCGCCCGCTCGATGAAGCAGGCATCGCATCCATCGTGGCCGCCGCCCATGCCGGCCAGGGCTCATTCCGCGCATCCCGATAACCCCTCTCTTTCCCTACCCGGAGCAAACACATGACCATCGAGGCCAGCAAGCTATCCACTGACCTTTACATCGACGGCGCCTGGCGCCCCTCGTCCTCGGGCCGCCGCATCGACGTATTCGACCCGTCCACCGAACAGGTCATCGCCAGCGTGGCCGATGCCACGCTGGAGGACGCGGCCGCCGCCGTGGACGCCGCCTCGCGCGCCGCCGCAGGCTGGGCGGCCACCCCCGCCCGCCAGCGCGGGGAAATCCTGCGCAAGTGCTTTGAACTGATGACGCGCGACGCCGAGAGCCTGGCCCGTCTGATCTCGATGGAGAACGGCAAGGCGCTGGCGGACGCCCGCGGCGAAGTCGCCTACGCGGCCGAGTTCTTCCGCTGGTTCTCCGAGGAGGCCGTGCGCATCAATGGCGACATCAGCGTGTCGCCCAGCGGCGCAAGCCGCATCATCGTGCAGTACCAGCCCATCGGCGTCGCGCTGCTGGTCACCCCGTGGAATTTCCCGGCCGCCATGGCCACCCGCAAGATCGCGCCCGCCCTGGCCGCCGGCTGCACCTGCATCCTCAAGCCCGCCACGGAAACGCCCTTGACCGCGTATGCCGTCATGCGCCTGCTCGAAGAAGCCGGGGTGCCCGCGGGCGTGGTCAACGTGCTGACCACTTCGTCGGCCGGCAAGTTCGCCAATGCCGTGCTGGACGACCCGCGCGTGCGCAAGCTTTCCTTTACCGGCTCCACGGAAGTGGGCCGCGTGCTGCTGCGCAAGGCGGCCGACTCGGTCATCAGCTGCTCGATGGAGCTGGGCGGCAACGCGCCCTTCCTGGTTTTCGACGACGCGGACATCGACGCCGCGGTGGAAGGCGCGATGATCGCCAAGATGCGCAACGGCGGCGAGGCCTGCACGGCCGCCAATCGCTTCTACGTGCAGCGCGGCGTGGTGGAGGCGTTCAGCGCCAGGTTCGCCGCCCGCATGGCGGCGCTGAAAACCGGCGACGGCGTCGGCGCGGACACGCAATGCGGCCCCTTGGTCAATGCCGGCTCGGTGGACAAGGTGGCGGCGCTGGTGGACGACGCCGTCGCCAAGGGCGCGCGCGTCAGAACCGGCGGCAAGCGGCTGGACCGCCCCGGCTACTTCTATGCGCCCACGGTGCTGGTGGACGTGCCCGCCGACGCCGACCTGCTGGGCGAGGAGATCTTCGGCCCCGTGGCGCCCATCGTCGCCTTCGACACCGAAGACGAAGCCGTCGCACTGGCCAACGCCACCGAATATGGCCTGGTCGCGTACGTCTACACCCGCGACCTCGCGCGCGGCATGCGGGTTTCGGAACGCATCGAGAGCGGCATGATCGCCCTGAACCGCGGCCTGGTGTCGGACCCGGCCGCCCCGTTTGGCGGCGTCAAGCAAAGCGGGCTGGGCCGCGAAGGCGCGCATCACGGCCTGCTGGAATTCATGGAAGCCAAGTACATCTCGACCAACTGGTAATGCAGCCGCGCGGCCGCGCCTCCAGGCGCGGCCGGCCCACCCTGTTTCAAGACCCACACAAGGAGACAGCCAGACATGGCTAAGTATGAAATCGCGACCATAGACGGCGACGGCATCGGGCCGGAAGTCTGCCAATCGGCGATCGCCGTGCTGAAGGAAGCCTGCGGCGCCGATCTGCTGGCGTTCAGCAGCCACGACGGCGGCGCTGACCACTACGTCAAGTCGGGCCACGTGCTGCCCGACGACACCTACGCCGCCTGCAAGGCGGCCGACGCCATCCTGCACGGCGCGGCGGGCATGCCCGGCGTGACCTACCCCGACGGCACGGAGGTCGGCAACGACCTGCACCTGCGCCTGCGGTTCCGGCTGGACCTGTACGCCAACGTGCGTCCGATCCGGCTATATCAGGGCGTGGATTCGCCGCTCAAGCACTTCAAGCCGGGGCAGATCGATTACGTCATCGTGCGCGAAAACACGGAGGGCCTCTACGCCAGCCGCGGCGGCGGCATCGTGCTGCGCGACGAGGTCGCCACCGACACCATCGTCGTCACCCGCAAGGGCATCGAACGCGTCGCCCGCTTTTCCTTCGACCTCGCCCGCCGGCGCAACGGCGCCCCGCGCGATGGCAAGCGCCGCGTCACCGTCTGCGACAAGGCCAACATTCTGCGCACCTACGCCTTCTTCCGCAGCGTCTGCGACGACGTCGCGGCGAACTACGCCGACGTCGAAATCGATTACGCCTACGCCGACGCCATCACGGTGCACATGCTGAAGCGGCCGGACTTCTATGACGTGATCGTGGCCGAGAACATGTTCGGCGACATCATTTCCGATCTGGGCGCCGCCACGATCGGCGGCATGGGCCTGTCGCCGTCCGCCGAACTGGGCGACACGCACGGCCTGTTCCAGGGCGCGCACGGCTCGGCGCCCGACATCGCCGGGCAGAACGCCGCCAGCCCGCTGGCCACCATCCTGTCCGGCGCGCTCATGCTGCGCTGGCTGGGCGACAAGCACGCCGACGCCGCGCTGACCGACGCCGCGCAACGCATCGAACTCGCGGTCGAACAGGTGCTCGCCAAGGGCGAATACGTGCCGCGCGACCTGGGCGGCGCCGCAAGCTGCACGGACATGACGCAAGCCGTCCGCCGCGCACTGTCCCGCTGAGCGCGGGACGCATCCATCCACAAAAGAACCACATCACGAGGAGACACCCCATGCTACGAATCGCCCCCATCCTGTGCGCCGCCCTGGCCGCCGTATCGCTTGCCGCCCCGGCCGCCGCGCAGGACTACCCCAACCGTTCCATTACCGTCATCGTGCCCTTCGCCCCCGGCGGCACCAGCGATACGCTGGGCCGGCTGGTCGCCACATCGCTGGGCAAGCAGCTGGGCCAGACGGTGGTCGTGGAGAACTCGGGCGGCGCGGGCGGCCTCATCGGCATGCAGAGGCTGCAGAAGAGCGCTCCGGACGGCTACACCCTGGCGTTCAACAACATGTCGCTGGCGATCCTGCCGCACCTGCATCCCAAGGCCAACTACGATCCGCAGAAGGAGCTGGCGCCCATCGGCATCGTCGCGACCGTGCCCATGGTGCTGTCGGTCAGCAACAAGAGCGGCATCCAGGACCTGCCCGCCATGCTCAAGCGCATCCGCGATGAAAAGGCCGTCAAGCTGAACCTGGGTTCAAGCGGCCCCGGCAGCACCGCGCACCTGGCCGAGGCCATGTTCCTGCACTTCGCCAATGCGCGCGGGGAACTGATTCCCTATCGCGGCACGGGCCCGGCGCTGACCGACCTGATGAGCGGCATGATCGACGGGGTGATCGACCAGACGGTGACCATGCTGCCCCTGCACCAGGACAAGCGCGTCAAGGCGATCGCCGTCACCGGCCCGGCCCGCCTTGCGCAGAGCCCGGACATCCCCACCTTCGCCGAAGGCGGCCTGCCCGAGTTCGACCTGGCGATCTGGAACGGCCTGGTGGCGCCCGCCGGCACGCCGCAAGCCGTGGTCGACAAGCTGTCCGCCGCCCTGTCCAAGGCGATCGATACGCCCGAGTTCAAGACCCGCCTCGAACAACTGGCGGCGCAATCCCCCACCGAGCAGGAACGCGGCCCCGTCGCCTTCTCCGAGCTGCTCAAGCGCGATTCGGAACGCGTGTCTTCGCTGGTCAAGAGCGCGAACCTGCTGAGCGGCAACTAGGTTGTGCGCACGGGCTGGGCCGTCCGGCGCCACGAGGTGACGGACGGCCCAGCCCCCCGGCAAAAAGCGCGCGCTAGGCGGCGCTTGTCTCCGCGATCCGGCGCTTGAGCTCGTCTTCCACGAACTCCATGCGGTCCTTCCCCCAGAACAGTTCGTCGCCCACGATGATCATCGGCACGCCGAACACGTCTCGCTCCAGCCCCCGGTCGGTTTCCTGCGCCAGTTCGGCCGCGATTTCGTCCGACGCGGCCAAGGTCTCGAAGGCGTCCGGGTCGATGCCGAGTTCCTGCGCGATCGGGCGCAGGCCGGCGTACTCCTCGACGGTGGCGTCCCCCTGCTCCCAATAGCGGTCCATGACCTTCTGCACGAATGCAAGTTCCACGCCATGGCGCCTCGCCACGAGCGATCCGCGCAGGGCGCGGCTTGATTTGATGGGGAACTGCCTCGGGATGCTGAAGGGCAGGCCGTACTTCTCGGCCCAGCGCATCAGGTCCCGCTTGCGGTTGCGCAACTTCGCCTTGGACTCCTTCATCAGTTCATAGTTGTTGTTGCGGAATACGTACCCCAGGTTGAACGGATGCAGCCTCAGCTCGGCGTCGTACCGCTCCAGCAAGGGCTTGATGAGCTTCAAGGCGAAATAGGTATTGGTGCTGCCGACGTCCCAATACATTTCTATCTGGTTCTTCTTCACGACGGTTCTCCGTAATAGCTAGATCTAGCGCAGCAAGGCCTGCGACTGTTGAATCAGTGGCGTCCAGATCGAAACCTGCTCGTCCAGCTTCGTCCGCAGGCCCTCGGGCGTCGCCCGCTCGGCGCTGACGGGCGTGGCGCCCATGTTTTTCATGCTCTCGACGAACGCCGGGTCGGCAAGCGCGGCTTGTAGCGCTCGATCCAGCCTCTCTACGACGGGCCCGGGCACGCCCTTCGGGGCGTACACGCCATGCCAGACCGTGACCTCGAAATTGCTCAGCCCCTGTTCGGCCAGGGTGGGCAGCGCCGGAAGCGCCCGCAGCCGGCTGGACGTGGTGCTGCCGTACGCCCGCACCTTGCTGCCGAGTATCGGCTGCAGCGTCGTGGTGATCTGATCGCAAAGCAGATCGACCTGCCCGCCTTGCAGATCCGTCATCGCAGGCGCCGCGCCCTTGTATGGAATGGTCGTCAGCGCCAGGTTCAGGCGGCTCATCAGCAACAGGCCGCACAGATGGGAGGCCGTGCCGATCCCGGCGTTGCTGAGGTTGATCTTCTTCTGGTTCGCGCGCAGGTACTCCGCCAACCCGGCGAAGCTGTCCGGAGGAAGGTCCTTCCGGCCGACCAGGGTCATCGGCACGTCGACCACCTCGCCGATGTATGAAAAATCGCGCTGGGGATCGAACTTGATCTCGGGCGACAGCGATTTGAGCGTCGACATCCCGATGTTGTGGATCAGGAGCGTATAGCCGTCCGGCGCCGAACGCAGCACCGCCTCCGCCCCCACGATGCCTCCCGAGCTGGGCCGGTTGTCCACGATCACCGTCTGCCCGAGGTTCCTGCCCATGGCCGCCGCGAGCTGCCTGGCGACGACGTCCGTGGGCCCGCCCGCCGAAAATGGAACGACCAGCGTGACCGGGCGGCTGGGAAAGCCCTGCGCAGCGGCAAGCCCCGGCAAGGCCATCAGCCCCGCGGCGAAAATCTTCTTGATCATCGTTTGTCTCCTTCGTCTTGTTCAAGGGACTCGGACTTCGGCGCCCATCCTCTTCAGCAACGGATCCTTGGCCAGGACGCCATCCTCGTACAGGCCCTGGATCTCCGCGGGCGACAAGCCGAGAAGCTCCATCAGGATTTCCTCGTTGTCCTCTCCGAGCGCCGAGGCCCGGAGTTCTTCTTGCGGCCTCCACGCGGAGAACTTCGCGGGAAAGCCGGGAATCTCGAATTCCCCGATCACCTCGTCCCGCACCTTGCGCACGGTGCCGCGCCCGCGAAGATGCGGATGCGCCATGGCCTCATTCAGCGTCAGCACGGGCGCGCAGGGGATCCGCTTGGCATCGAGCACCGCCATCGCCTGCTCGCGAGTTCCCATCCGGGCCAGCCATGCCTCGAGAATGGCTTTGATGTCCTCGTTGTTGTCCCTGCGCAATGAAGCCGTGGCGAATCGCGGATCCTCCAGCAGTTCCGGCATCTCCAGCGCGCCCGCGAAGGCGTTCCATTGATGGGGCAGGATGGCCAGGGACAGATACGTTCCGTCGCCGCAACGGAATATGCCGGTCGGCCCCCCGTCGGGGTGCTGCGAACCCGTGCGCGCCGGAACGTAGCCCTTGCGCAGCGCGACCCGGGGCACCGCAACCTCATGCATCTGGAAATAGGTGTCCAGCAGCGTTGCCTCGACGTGCTGCCCCTCGCCGGTCCGTTCGCGATGCAGCAGCGCGAAGCCGACCGCCATGGCGGCGGTCATCCCCGTGGCGGTATCGCCTATCGCCATGGTGATCAGCGAGGGATCGCCGTCCGGCGCGCCGATCAGGTCGGTTATGCCCGCGTAAGCCTGGGCGATATAGTCATAGCCGGGCTTCTGGCTGAGCGGACCGTCCTGCCCGGCCAGCGAAATCGAGCACATCACCAGGCGCGGGTTCAGCTCCCGCAACTTTTCGTATGACAGCCCGGCGCGCGCCATGACACCGGGGCTGAAGTTCTCGACGAGCACGTCGAACGTCGAGATCATGCGCCTGATGAGCGCCAGCCCCCGGGGATGCTTGATGTCGAGCGCGATGCTCTTCTTCGAGTGGTTGTGCTGGAAATAGTAGGTGCTTCGGCTGGAGCCCTTGTGGCCGGGATCCCGCGACTTCAATCCCCCGATGCGCGTCCGGTCGCCAAAGGGAGCAAGCTCGACCTTGACCACCTCGGCGCCCAGCTCCGCCATGATGCGCGTGCATGTGGGCCCGGCGACGATCTGGGTCAGATCCAGGACCCGGTATCCCTTGAGCATGGGCAGTGCGGTACTCATATCCGTATTCCTCGCGCTATGCATGGGCGTCGCCGCCGTTTTTTTACGACTGGCCGAAAAGGTTGTTCCAGCGCTCGCCTTCTGGAGGCTTTCCGCTGCGGTCCACCTTGTCGGCCAGGACGGCAAGGCCGCGCTGCACGGCGGCGCGGGCCCTGACTGCCGAATACCACCGGCTGATGTTCGGCCACTCATTCAGATCCTGGCCCTGCCACTTGTAGGGCCGCAGCCAGGGATATGTGGCGATGTCCGCCAGCGAATACCGGTCTCCGGCCAGGTACTCGCACTGCGAGAGGCGCCGGTCGATGACGCCGTACAGGCGATGGGCCTCGCGCGTGTACCTGTCTATGGCGTACGGAATGGGCTCGGGCGAGTACTTGCGGAAGTGATGGGCCTGGCCCAGCATCGGCCCCACCCCGCCCATCTGGAACATCAGCCATTGCAGGACGGCGGATCTGCGCCGCGGCTCGGCCGGAAACAGATCGCTCCCGGCCTTCTCGGCCAGGTAGATCATGATCGCGCCCGACTCGAATATACGGATGGGCTCCTGGCCCGGCCCGTCCTCGTCCACGATCGCGGGAACCTTGTTGTTGGGGCTGATCTCCAGGAAGCCCGGCTTGAACTGCTCGCCCTTGCCGATGTGGACCGGCACCACCTCATAGGGCATGGCCAGTTCCTCCAGGAGGATCGACACCTTGTAGGCATTGGGTGTAGACCAAAAGAAAAGTTGGATCATCAACGGCCCCCGTCACGTAAACTCAACGACTGGGATCCATGGTATGGACATTGAATCGGCGGCGAAAATAGGACATCGCGATCCCGGTATATGACGAATCTATGGCCCGCCCGGGCTACGCCTTCCGCATCGGCAAGAGACCTATGGAACTCAGACAGCTACGCTATTTCTTGAGGATCGTGGAACTGGGCAGCATGTCGAAGGCGGCGAAAGACCTCTACATCGCGCAGCCCGCCCTCAGCTCCCAGATCACGAACCTGGAATCGGAACTTGGCGTGCGCCTGCTTTCCCGCAGCGTGCGCGGCGTCAGCCCCACCCGGGCGGGCGACGCGCTGTACCTGCACGCGCAAGCCGTACTGCGGCAGATCGAAAGATTGAAGTACGACGTAGCGAACACGGACGCGCTGCCGGGCGGCCCCGTGTCCGTAGGCCTGCCGACCAGCGCGGCGAACGTGCTCGCGGGGCCGTTGATCGCGGCGGTCCAGCAGCGTTATCCCGACATCCAGCTCCGGATCGTGGAAAGCCTGAGCGGGCATTTGCTTGAACTCGTCGCCACCGGGCGGCTGGAGATGTCGCTTCTGTTCGAAGCGGTCCCCGGCACGGAATCCCCCTCCAAGGAAATCGCGCGAGGCGCGGGAATCCAATGGGCGCCCTTGATCGACGAGGACCTCTATCTTCTGGCTAAACCGCCGCAGGATGGCGACGGCGCATCGGCGGTGTCCCTGGAAGAAGCGGCGGGCGTGCCCCTGGTGCTTCCAGGGAGCTCGAACGTAACCCGCCAGATCATCGAGCGCCGCTTTGCCGAGGCCGGCCTCGCGCCGTCTGTCATGATGGAACTCGACTCCCTGTCGACGATCCAGTCCATCGTCGAAAGCGGACAAGCGGCCACGATCCTCTCGCTGTCGGCCCTGGTGGGCGCCGGCGTACGCGAGAAACTGTCTGTGCGACCCGTCGACGATCCGCCCTTGCGCAGGCGGCTGTCGCTGTGCAATTCGGATGTGCTGGGCATGGGCGCCGCCGCCGAAGTGGTCGGCGCGCTGATCCCGCAATTGGTGTGCGAGCTGGTGGCTTCGGGCCGCTGGGCGGGCGCCCATCTTCTGCAAGACGGACGCCCGCAATAGATTCCGGGTATGCCCCCAGCGCAAAGTCCTATGGCGTGCTCGCTCCAAGTTCTGCTTAGACTGGAAAAACATGACAGTCCAGGTGGAGCTTATGGAAAAGATACTGGCAGGGACCGTGGTGCTCGATTTGACCCGCTTCTTCTCGGGCCCCCAGGCAACGCTGTTTCTTGCCGGCCTCGGCGCCGAGGTGATCAAGATCGATGACCCCGCCACCGGCGACCCCACCACCTTCTCTCCTCCGTTCGCCGGTCCGGAAGGCGTGTCGTTCCATCGCAGGACGCAAGCCGATATGGGCATCGCCTATCTGAAGCGCGCGCGCGGAAAGAAGTCGGTGGGCCTGAACCTGAAAGACCCGGAAGGGCTGGCCGCCTTCATGAGGCTGGTCCGTTCCGCCGACGTGGTGGTGGACAACTTCAGCGCCGGGGTGGCCGACCGGCTGGGCATCGGCTACGAAGCGCTTCGAGAGCGCAATCCGCGAGTCATCCACTGCTCGCTGACCGGCTATGGCTCGACGGGCGCCGAGCGGCATCTCAAGGCATACGACCTCATGGTGCAAGCGGCCGTCGGGATGATGAGCATCACCGGACAGCCTGGCTCCCCTCCCGCCAAGGCGGGCTCGCCCATCTCCGACGCCATCGCCGGAACCTTCGCCGCCATGGGCATACTCGCGGCCCTGCTCCATCGCAACCGGACGGGCGTGGGGCAGTCGGTCGACGTGTCCATGGCCGACTGCCTGTTCGCGCTGATGTTCGACGAGCCTTTCGATTGCTATGACGCGTTGGAATTGCCGCTGCGGCAGGGCAACCGGATCATGCGGTTCTCGCCCTTCAACGCCTATCGCACGCTGGACGGCTGGATCGTGGCCGGCGCGGCAACCCAGGACGACTGGAACGCGCTATTGCGGGTCATGGGCAAGGTAGACCTGGCGCAGGATCCCGAAATGAACAGCCTGGCCTGGCGCCTGGCCAACAACGCCGCCGTCGACAGCCTGGTTTCGGAATGGACGCAGCGGCTGACCTCCACGGAGGTCTTGCAACGCCTGAATGCGGTCAAGCTGCCTTGCAGCCCGGTGCGCGAAATCGGCGACGTCATGCGATGGGGCCAACTGAAAGAACGCGGCATGATGGCGCCGCTCTGGAACCCCCTGGCCGGAGCCGCCGTGCAGGCGCAGGGCCCGGGATTCCCGATCAAATTCAGCGCAAGCAAGGCGGAGTACGACGCGCCGGCTCCGCTTCCCGGCCAGCACAGCCGGGAAGTCCTGACCGGCCTGGGCGGGCTTTCCGCCGAGGAAGTCGACGCCCTGGCCAGGCGGGGCGCCGTCTCCGCGCCATGAACGATGCCTGGATGAGCGAGCCCCATCAACGCCCATGCCAGTATCTGCGCCCACGCTCCCTCTGGGCCCACACCTCCAAACCATCCGGCCCCGACCGCGCCATCACCGCGCCGTCGCGATCGCTGCGCCAGAAGGCGGCGCCGGCGCGCATCCACCGCAGCTCCACCGCGCGGGCCGGATGACGAAAGCGGTTGAGGTGCCCGGCCTGCGCGATCGCATGGCCGGCCGCGGTAGCAGTCACCAGCTCGCGCCCCGAGGACGACGCCGAGCCATGGTGCGGGGCCAGGACTACGTCCGTGGCCGGCAACCCCGCGGCCACCAGTTCACGCTCCTGCGCCACGCCCACGTCCCCCGTCAATAGCAGTGAATGCCGGGCGCCTTCCACGCGCAGCACGCAGCTGTCCGCATTGCGGTCTGCCGCCACGCCCCGGCTTTCGCGCGCGGGATGCAAAAAGGTGAACCTCACGCCGTCCGCCTCCCATCCCTCCCCCCGGCGGCATCTCTGCATATCGCGCGGCGGAACCGCCTCCGCGGGGCCCGAATCGGGCCAGATGCGGGCGTCCCGGCGCAGGAAGGCCCCGACGTCGAACGAGGCATGGCTGCGCAGCGCCGGCACCGCCGCCAGCACGGCGCGCGCGCCGCCCACGTGGTCCATGTCGGCGTGCGACAGCACCAGCACATCCAGCTGCCGGATGCCGCGCGCCTGCAGGAACGGCGCGATCACGCGCTCGCCCGCGTCGCCCCCGCCGTAGTGGCGCGGCCCGGCGTCGAACAGAAGGGCCTGGCTGGCCGTCTCCACCAGGATGACGCTGCCTTGCCCCACGTCCAGCGCGCTCATGCGCCAATACCCCGGTTCCGGCCGGTCGGGACGCCAGAACAGCAGCGGCAGCATGCAGGCCCACCCCAGCCGCCTGCCCGGCCATCCGCGGACCTGCAGCGCCCACACCATGCCCGCTACCGCCAGCGCGAGCCAGGGCCAGGGCGCGGCGGCGACCGGGAAACTGGCCCACTCGGCGTTGCCCACCCAGGCCACGGGCGCCATCGTGAGTTCGAACGCATGCAGCCCCGCCCGCCCCGCGAGCGCGGCCAGGCCTTCGGCGCCGGGCACCACCGACAGCGCCGCGCACAGCAGCGCCAGCGGCGTCACGGCGAAGGTCACGGCGGGAATCGCCACGGCATTGGCCAGAGGCGAACCCAGCGACACCTGCCGCACCAGGAACGCCAGCAGCGGCGTGAGCCCCAGCGTGACCATCAGCTGCAGGCGCGCCGCCTGGGCGAAGCGCGCCGCCCAACGCGCCCGCCAACCAGCCTCCGCGTCGAACGGCGCATCCGCGATGCGCAGCAGAATGGCCACTGCGCCGAACGACAGCCAGAAGCCCGGCGCCATCGGCGCCCATGGATCCAGCGCGACCACCACCGCGGCGGCGCAGGCCAGCACCCTGTCCGCCGACACCGGCAGGCGCGACACGGACGCCGCCAGCACCACCGACAACATGAAGAAGGTACGGCGCGCCGGCACGCCCCAGCCTGCCAGCAGGCAATACAGCAGCGCCACGGCCGCGGCGGCCGCGCCGCCCGCCACGCGCGCGGGCATGTATTCCGCCAGCCCCACGCCCCGCCAGCGGAACCGCCGCCACGCGCCTGCCACGAGCAGGCCCGCGATGCCCGCGATCGACGTGACGTGCATGCCGCTGATCGACACGAGATGCGTGATGCCGCTGCGGTTGAACAAGCGCCAGTCTTCGCGCGCCACGCCCGCCTGGTCGCCGATGGCCAGGGCGATCAGCACCGGCGCGTAGCGGTGCTCGCCCAGGGCGGCCCGCAGGCCCTCCCGGACATGGTGGCGCGCGCGCTCGATCGCGATGCCGGGCGTCGCCCACGGCCGGTCGGCCAGCAGCCGGGGCTGGCCGCGCACCGTGCCCACCGCGCGCACGCCCTTCGCGAAAAGACGGCCCTCCGCGTCGGGGCCGGCAGGATTCAGCAGGCCGTGCGGCCGCCGCAGCACCAGCGCCATGCGCCAGACCTGCCCCGGCACCAGCGCAGGCAAGCCGGACGGCGCGCCGGGCGCCGCCTGCCAGGCGACCTGGATGCGGGACGGAATGCCGGGCGCGGCGGGCTCGGCCAACTCGGCCAGGAAGCGCTGCCCGCGATCGTCGCCGTCGGGCAGTTCGGCAATGCGCAGCGCCAGCCTGGACACCGCATCATGGTGCGCATCCGCCAGCGCGTCGTCCAGCCGCCATTGCGCCTGCCCGCCGGCATTGAGCAGCCCCGCGCACAAGCCCAGCGCCATGGCCGCGCAAGCCTTCGCGCCGCCATGGCGCAAACGCCGCATGGCGCCCAGCGCCGCAATGCAGATTGCGGCCAACAGCCACGCCACGCCCGCCCCCGGCAGGCGCGGCGCCACCTGAACCAGCCCCGACCCCGCGACGAAGGCGATGCAGAAAATACGGCCCGTGATATGCGCCTCCCGAAATGGGAAAGCGTAGGCCTCCTCACCGCGATCCAGACCGCGGCATGAGCGGTTTCATCCACCTCGGGAAGCCGCGAGGCGCGCCTCGCGGAAGCGTGCAGGGAAACTCAGCGCCGCCGCTTGCGCCCTCTCCGCCTCATTCAGCCTGGATGCCCGCCTGCCTGACCTTGTCGCCCCAGACCTTCTCCTGCTGCGCCACGAAGGGCCCGAACTCGGACGCCGGCGCCGGCATGGGTTCCGCGCCCAGCTGCACCAGCTTCCCCTTGATGTCCTCGGACGAGACGATCTTGTACAGCTCGTCGGCCAGGCGCTTGGCGATGGGTTGCGGCAGCTTGGCGGGCCCGAAGATTCCGACCCAGGCCGCCAGGTCGAAGCCCGGCTGGCCCAACGCCTCCGACACGCTGGGCAGATTCGGCGCCAGCGAGCTGCGCTTCTCCGTGGATACCGCCAGCGCCTTCAGCGTGCCGGCCTGGATATGAGCCGTGGCCGAAGCCAGGTCCACGAACATGAACGTGGCGCGTCCGCCGATGATGTCGGTCATGGCCTGCGGCGTGCTCTTGTAGGGAACCGCCGTGGCCTTCAGGCCGGTCAGCTTGTCGAACGAGGCGGCCGAGATCTGGCCGGTGCTGTTGCCATAAGCGTAGTTCAGGCCCTGGGGGTTGGCCTTGCCGTAGCGCAGCAGGTCGTCGACGCTGTTGATCGGCAGTTTGGCGCTGACGGCCAGCACGAACGGAAAATTGCAGACCTGCACCAGCGGCGTGAAATCCTTGATCGGGTCGTAGCGCAGGTTCTTGAACAGGTACGGATTGGATGAATGGGTGGTGTTGGTCGCCAGCATGATGGTGTAGCCGTCGGGCTGGGCGCGCGCCACCAGATCGGCGGCGATCTGGCCCGACGCGCCGGGACGGTTCTCGACGATCACGGCCTGCCCCAAGGCGGCCTGCAAGCGTTCGCCGATCAGTCTGGCGACGATATCGCTGGCGCTGCCCGCGCCGAACGCCGTAATCATTTTCACCGGCTGGGACGGGTAGTCCGCCGCCTGCGCGGGCCCCGCCAGGCTCAGCGCGAGCAAGGCGGCCGCGCAGGCGGGCTTGAATAAGGAACGCGTCATGTCTCTCTCCTTGAAGAGGCGCCGGCCTTGTGTCCGGACGGTCGCCGAAAGTGCTGGGCAGAGGCGGTTCGGCCTGCCTCGCCCGGGCGGGTCAACTGCCGGCCGGAACGCTGGCCAGAATGCGCATCGCCTGCTTCAGGTGCGGGCGGTCCAGCATTTCGCCGTCCAGTTGCAGCGTGCCGGCCCCGGGCGCCCGCTCGAACGCCTGGACGATGCGGCGCGCGCGCTCGATATCCGCGGGATCGGGTGTGAAGGCCTCGTTGATGGCCGCCACCTGGTCCGGATGAATCGCGATCTTGCCCGTGAAACCGGCGCGCCGCGCCCGCGCGGAGTCCTTGCGCAGGCCTTCCATGTCGCGGAAGTTGCCCCATATCGTGTCGATGGCGGGCACGCCCGCCGCGGTGGCGCCCAGCAGGCAGAGGGAACGGGCGAGCTGGTAGGTGAAGTCGTACTCGCCGTCCTCGCGCCGGTTGCTTGCCGCTCCCAGCACCGCCGCCAGGTCTTCAGCGCCCCACGTCAGGCCGCGCAGCCGCGGGCTGCAATCCGCGTAGCCGCCCAGATTGAACATGGCGCCCGCGGTCTCGGTCGCCACCGGCATGATGCCGATGGCGCCGGGCGCCAGGCCTTCGCGCGCTTCCAGCGCGCTGAGGTAGCGGTCCAGCGTGACGATGCCCTGCGCGCCCTGGCCCTTGGGCAGCAGGATGGCATCGGGCGCCGACCGCACCACGGCCGCCAGATCGTCCAGCGCCAGGCCGGAATCCAGGGGATTGATGCGAACCCACAACTCCGGGCCCGCCGCCGGACGCGCCGCCAGGTATTCCTGCACGATGATGCGCGCCGCCGGCAGCCGCGCCGCGTCCACGGCATCCTCCAGGTCCAGGATCAGGGCGTCCGCGCCGGTGTCCGGGGCCTTTGCCAGTTTGCGTTCGCTGTCCCCGGGGACGAACAACATCGATCTCAATGCCATTGCATGCTCCTCACTGTCCTTGGAATCTGGGGGCTCGGCGTTCGGCGAACGCCTGCGTGCCTTCGGCGACATCCTGCGTATCCTGCAAGAGGCGCAGGAACAACTGCTCCAGCCGCAAACCGGTCGCCAGGTCGGCATCGCGGCTGCGCAGGGCGAGTTCCTTGGCGGCCTGCACCGCGAGCGGCGCATTGGCTGCAAGCCTGCGCGCATACGCCATGGCCGCCGGCAGCAGTTCCTCGCGCGGCACGACGCGGTTCACCAAACCCCAGCGGCTGGCGGCTTCGGCGTCGAACGCGTCGCCCAGCAGCAGCAATTCCATGGCGATGGCGTGCGGCAACTGCTGCGCCACGCGCTGGGTGCCGCCATTGGCCGGAAAGACGCCGCGCCTGACCTCCGTCAGGCCGAAGGTGGCGGTCGGCACGCACACGCGCAGGTCAGTGGCCAATAGCAGCGTCATGCCGCCGCCCAGGCAGTGCCCGTTGACGGCGGCAACCACCGGCTTCCAGACTTCCAGCCCGCGGTTCAGCAATTGGCCCTGCTGCGTGTGCATCAGCGCCGCCAGGCTGGGCGGCGCGCCGATGAACGACTTCAGGTCGGCGCCCGCGCAGAAGGCCCGATCACCGGCCCCGGTGATGACGGCCACGCGTATGGCGTCGTCATCGCGGACCCGGCGCCAGGCCTCGGACAAGGCGTCATAGTGTTCGTGATCCAGCGCGTTGCTTTTCTCGGGGCGGTTGATGGTGATCAGCGCCACGCCGTCCTGCTCGTGAAAATCGATGGACATGTCAGCCCTCCTCCGCCGGCGCCATGCCTGCCCGCGGCGCCAGCGCATCCAGATAGCGTCCGACCGCGGCCTCGCCGTAGCCCAGTTCCGCCAGCACCTGCGCGGTATGCTCGCCCACTCTTGGAGGCGGCGAGGCGGGCCTGGGCCGCTGGCCGTCAAAGCGCAGCGGCTGGGACACCACGTTCAGCTCGCCGTGCGCGGATTCCGCGAACCGATGGACCATTTCGCTGGCGGCGGTGTGCTCGTGCGCCAGCAGCTCGCCCACCCCCTGGATGGGCGCGCATGGAATGCCTGCGAGCGCCAGCCGGCGGATCCAGCCATCCCTGGCGTCGCCACGCATGATCTCCGACACGAGCTCCAGCACTTCCGCGCGGTTGCGCACCCGGTCCGCGTTCGTCGCGTAGCGCGCATCGTCCGCCAGTTCCGCCCTGCCCGCCTCGTTGCAGAAGGCGCGCCACAAGGAATCGTTTGCGACGCCCAGCAGCAAGGGGCGGTCGCTTGCCTCGAACACCTGATAAGGGCACAGGGACTCATGGGCGGAGCCCCAGCGGCGCGGCTCGCTGCCCCGCTCCCAATAGCTTTGCATCACATAGCCCATGAACCCGACGGCGGTGTCGAACAGCGAGGCCTCGACCTTGCAGCCCTTGCCGGTGCGCAGCCTGCGCACGACCGCGGCCAGGATTCCGGTGGCGGCATGCATGCCGGTGGCCTGGTCGATGGGAGAAATCGGGCTGCGGACCGCGGGTCCGCCGTCTTCGCCCGTGATGGACATCATGCCGCAGAACGCCTGCAGGATCACGTCGTAGCCCTTGCCCTTGTTCAGCGGCCCTTTGCTGCCGAAGCCGGAAATGCTGCAATAGACCACGTCCGGCCGCAGCGCCGCCGCGCTGTCGTAATCGATGCCCAGGCGGGCCGCCACCCCGGGGCCGAAGCTCTCGACCACGATGTCGGCCGTGGCGATCAGCCGCTGGGCGGCTTCGCGGCCTTCGGGCGACTTCAGGTCCAGCGCCACACTGCGCTTATTGCGGTTCACGCTCAGGAATACCGTGCCGTCCTCTCCCCTGAAAGGCGGCCAGCGGCGCGTATCGTCTCCCTTGGGCGGCTCCACCTTGATCACCTCTGCGCCCATGTCGCCCAGGTACTGCGTGCACAAGGGGCCCGCCAGCACCTTGGAGAAATCCACCACTCTCAACCCCTGCAAAGCATCCATTGCATCCTTCTCCCGCGTGCGCCTCGCGACGCTCAGAAAGCGACGTTGTCGCCGCCCTTGGTTTGAATCATGGCCCGCGCCTCGTCGGGCGTCGCGATCTCGAGCGACAGCTCTTCAAGGATGCGGCGGATCTTCGCGACCTGCTCGGCGTTGGACGTCGCGAGCTTTCCGCGGCCGGCGTACAGGCTGTCCTCCAGCCCCACGCGGACGTTCCCGCCCAGCAGCGCGCTGGCCGTGACGAAGGGCATCTGGTGCCGCCCCGCGGCCAGCACCGACAGGTAGTAGTCGTCGCCGAACAGGCGGTCGGCGATGGTGCGCATATGCAGCAGGTTCTCGTGGTCGGCGCCGATGCCTCCCAGGATGCCGAAGATGCACTGCAGGAAAAACGGAGGCTTGGCCAGCCCGCGGTCGACGAAATGCGCAAGGTTGTACAGGTGGCCGACGTCGTAGCACTCGAACTCGAAGCGCGTGCCCAGGTCGGACAGCTCGCGCAGGCCCCGATCGATCTGCGCGAAGGTGTTCGACAGGATGAAATCGCGCGTCATCTCCAGATAGGGCTTTTCCCAATCGAACTTGAATTCGCTGACACGATCGCCCGCGCCCGCGATGTTGAAGTTCAGCGACCCCATGTTCATGGACGCGACCTCGGGCTGCGCCCATTTGGCGGGCGCCAGCCGCTGGTCCAGCGACATGCCCAGCCCCCCGCCCGTGGTGATGTTCAGGATGGCGCCGCTGCGGGCCTTGATCTCGGGCAGGAACTGCGCAAAGAGCTTCGGATCCTGGTCGGGCCTGCCGGTTTCCGGATCGCGCGCATGCAGGTGCAGCATGGCGGCTCCGGCCTCGGCGGCCGCCACCGCGTCGTCCGCGATCTGCCGGGGCGTGATGGGCAGGTAGGGCGACATCGACGGCGTATGGATCGAGCCCGTTACGGCACAGGTGATGATGACCTTCGGCGATTTGCGCATGCTTGTCTCCTCAATACGATTTGGGCAGTCCCAATACCTTTTCGGCGATGTAGCAGAGAATCAATTGCGGCGAGACCGGCGCGATGCGCGGCAGCATGGCTTCGCGGAAGTAGCGTTCCACGTGGTATTCCTTCGCATAGCCCATGCCGCCATGAGTCAGCACCGCGGTCTCGCAGGCGCGGAACCCCGCCTCGGCGCAGAAGAACTTGGCCGCATTGGCCTCGGCGCCGCAAGGCTGCCCCTGGTCGTACAGCCAGGCGGCGCGGCGATACAGCAATTCGGCCGCTTCCAGTTCCACCCAGCGTTCGGCCAGCGGATGCTGCACGCCCTGGTTCTGGCCGATGGGGCGGTCGAACACGATCCGCTCGCCCGCGTAGGCGGCGGCCCGGCGCAGCGCCGCCCGCCCGAGCCCAGTGGCTTCGGCTGCCAGCAGGACCCGTTCGGGATTCAGGCCGTGCAGGATGTAGGAGAAGCCCTTGCCTTCCTCGCCGATGCGGTCTTCGACCGGCACTTCCAGTCCATCGATGAACAGCTCGTTGGAATCGACGGCCTTCCGGCCCAGCTTTTCGATCTCGCGCACGCTGACGCGACTGCGGTCCAGGTCCGTATAGAAAAGGCTCAGGCCCTGCGTCGGCCCCGTCACCTGGTCCAACGGGGTGGTGCGCGCCAGCAGCAGGATCTTGCTGGCCACCTGAGCCGTGGAGATCCAGATCTTCTGGCCATTGACCACATAGCGGTCGCCGCGGCGCACCGCCAGCGTGCGCAGCTTGAGCGTATTGAGCCCGGTGTTGGGTTCGGTCACGCCAAAGCAGGCTTTCTGCTCCCCGCTGATGATCGGCGGCAGCCACCGCGCGCGCTGCGCGTCGCTGCCGTGCACCACCACGGGATGCAGTCCGAACACATTCATATGGATGGACGAAGCCCCCGCCATGCCGGCCCCGGAAGCGGCAACGGTTTCCATCATGAGCGCGGCTTCCTGTATGCCCAGGCCGGCGCCGCCGTACTCGGCGGGCATGGCCACGCCCAGCCAGCCCGCATCCGCCATGGCGCGGTAGAAATCCTCCGGGAAGCCGCCTTCCCTGTCCTTGCGGGTCCAGTAGTCGTCGTCGAATCCCGCGCACAGGTCCTGCACGGCATGGCGGATGGCGGTCTGCTCGTCGCTAAGCGCGAAATCCATGGGCAACTCTTCCAATAAAGGGAAAATCGGCGGGGGCCTCAGGCTGCCTGGCGCAACATCAGCGCCACGCGGCGGCAACTGGCGACCAGCTCGTCGCGCTGGTTGTAGGCGTTGTGGCCGAAGACCACGATGCCGTTCTGCGGGCGCGAACGGCTGTCGCGCAGCTCCAGCACCTTTGTTTCCACGCGCAGGGTGTCGCCGGCGAATACAGGGCTGGGGAAGCGCACTTCATCCCATCCCAGGTTGCCGACGGTGGTGCCGAGCGTGGTGTCGCCTACCGATATCCCGACCATCAGGCCGAGAGTGAAGGCGCTGTTGACCAGGGGACGGCCGAACTCGGTGGCCTTGGCGTATTCCGCGTCCAGGTGAATGGCCGCGGGATTCATCGTCATGGTGGAGAAAAGCACGTTGTCGGTCTCGGTGACCGTGCGCCGCACGTCATGCTGGAAGCACTGCCCGACCTGGAATTGCTCGAAATACAACCCTGCCATCGTCGTCTCCTTGGCTGCGCGCCGCGGGGCTGTCGCCCGCTTGGCGATGGACATCCTGGTCCATCGCGTTAAAATGAACGCTAACATACTGTATGCATCCATACAATATTGGGAACAACCCCAAGGAGACGAGCAATGCAGACCCGCAACCTGGTAAACCGGCAGGTCGTCCTGAAAGAAAGGCCATTGGGCATCCCGCAGGCGTCGCACTTCGATATCCGCACCGCGCCGGTGCCGGAGCCGAAGGAAGGCGAAGTCCTGGTCAGGAACCTGTACCTGTCGGTGGACCCCGCCATGCGAGGTTGGGTCAATGCCGCCGCCAACTACTCGGATCCGGTGGCGATCGGCGAAGTCATGCGCTCGTTCGCGGCCGGACGCGTGGTCGCGTCGCGCAATCCGCGCTATCCCGAAGGCAGCCTGGTAATGGGGATGCTGGGCTGGCAGGACTACGCGCTGACCGACGGCCAGGCTATCCGGCGGCGCGTGCTGGAGACCGATCTGCCGCTGTCGCTGTCGCTCGGCGTTCTCGGACTGAACGGCGTCACGGCCTACTTCGCGCTCAATGTCTGCGGCGAGCCCCAGGCCGGTCAGACCGTCGTGGTCTCCACCGCCGCTGGCGCCGTCGGCTCGGTCGTCGGACAACTGGCCCGCCACCAGGGCTGCCGGGCCGTGGGCATCGCGGGCGGGCAAGCCAAGACTCGTCTTTGCGTAGAGGAATTCGGCTTCGACGCCGCGGTGGATTACCATTCGCCCGAGCTGGCGCAAGCCTTGGCCGCAGCCTGCCCGGCCGGCGTGGACGTCTACTTCGACAACACCGCGGGGCGTATCAGCGATACCGTGATCCCTCTGATCAACCGGCACGCGCGCATCGTCATTTGCGGCACCGCGTCCGTGGCCAGTTGGGATCCCTGGCCCGCCGGTCCGCGCGTCGAGCGCCACCTGCTCAACAAGGCGGCGCGCATGCAGGGCTTTCTCGTCTGGGACTACGAGCACCGCTACGAAGAAGCCGTCGCCGCGCTGGCGCCGCTGGTGCGCGAAGGAAAACTGCGTTTTCGCGAAGAGATCCTGGACGGCATCGAAGCCGCGCCGGGATCGATCGCGGATCTCTATCAAGGCAAGAACATGGGTAAGCGCCTGATCCGGCTGGAGGATGCCTGAATGGCCGACAAGGCAATGAACAACGCGCAGGAAAACTGGGACCAGAGGCTGGGTTTCCTGATGCACGACGTATCCAGATTGCGCCGCAAGGTCTTCGACGAGGTCATGAAGCCCGAAGGCATCACGCGGTCGCAATGGTGGGTCATGGCGCACCTGTCCCGCCATGACGGCATGTCGCAAAGCGACTTGGCCGACGTGCTGGACCTGGGCCGCGCCGCGCTCGGCGGCTTGGTCGACCGTCTGGAAGCGCTGGGCTATGTGCGCCGGGGAGCGGACGAGCAGGACAGGCGGACCAAGCTGGTGCTGCTGACGCCGGAAGGCCGCGCCATGATCGAACGCATGCGCGTCAAGAGCGACGTCATGAGCGAAGCCATCCTGCAAGGGCTCACCGTAGAGCAGCGCCACCAGCTGGCCGACATGCTGAGCCTCGTCAAGCACAATCTGCTGGCCTTCGATACCGCGCGGGCCTGACGCCGCGCCTGCCCCGGAACTTGACAAGCCCCGCCCACACTCCGAACATAAACGTATCCACCCGGGGAGCTTCGGCAAGAAGCTGAGAATCCGTTGGCGGGCCCCAGGGCCCGCAGTGCACGGCGACCCGTCGAACCTGATCCAGATAACGCTGGCGTAGGGACGGTGCAGCAGCCGCAAGCGTTCGCTCCTTGGACAGCCGCGCGCGGGCCGCCCTCCGCGCCAGCGCGTTCTTCCTGCAAGGACCGCCCGGCATGCAAGCCCATTCGCTTTCCCCCGCCGCCCAGGCCGGCATTTCACAGGGCCTGCTCGAGGCCGTGCGCCGCGACGCGCCGCTGGTGCAGTGCCTGACAAATTTCGTGTCCATGAACTATGCGGCGAACGCGCTGCTGGCGATCGGCGCCTCTCCCGCCATGGTCCATGCCGCCGAGGAAGCGCCGGAGTTCGCCCGCATGAGCGGCGCGGTCGTGATCAATATCGGGACCCTGTCGGCGTCCTGGCTGGAGAGCATGCTGCTGACGGCGGAATCGGCCGGCCGGGCCGGCACGCCCTGGGTGTTGGATCCGGTGGCGCATCACGCCACCGCCTTCCGCCGCGATGCCGTGCAGCGGCTGCTGGACCTGCGGCCCGCCATCATCCGCGGCAACGCTTCCGAGATCATCGCCCTTGCCGGCGGCCGCAGCGCCGGCAAGGGTGTCGACTCCGGCAATGCGGTGGCCCAGGCCGAGCAATCCGCCAGCGCGATCGCGGCGGCGCGCGGGGCGGTGGTGGCCGTCACCGGCGAGGTGGATTTCGTGACGGACGGCAGTCGTTCGGTACGCATCGCGGGCGGCTCCGCGCTGATGCCGCGCGTCACCGCGACAGGCTGCGCGCTGACCGCCACGGTCGGCGCGTTCGCCGCCGTCTCGCGAGCCGACCCCTATGCGGCCGCGGTGGCGGCCCTGTCGTGCTTCGCAATCGCCGGCCGACGCTCAGGCGCCCAGTCCGAAGGGCCCGGATCGTTCGCGTGGCGGTTCCTGGACGCCCTGGCCGCGCTGGATGCCGACAGCCTGGCGCGGGAATCTCCGCTGCACTGACGGCCGGCAGCAACGCGGTCAATCCGCCTGGCGGTAGTACACGCAGATGCGCCGGCCGCCGATCTCGTGCACCTCGATCGGCAGTTCGTACAGCGCGCTCAGCACCTCGGCCCGGACCAGTTCGGCGGGAGTTCCCTGGTGGGCGATGCGGCCCATCCGCATCGCGACGATGCGATCCGCGTAGCTGGACGCGAAATTGATGTCGTGCAGCACCAGCACCACGGTCTTGCCCAGCTCGTCCGCCGCCCGGCGCAGGGTGCCCATCATGGCGACGGCGTGCTTCATGTCCAGGCTGTTCAGCGGCTCGTCCAGCAGCACGTAGCGCGTATCCTGGCACAACACCATCGCCACGAAGGCGCGCTGGCGCTGCCCGCCCGACATCTCGTCCAGGTAGCGGTCGGCCAGGGGCTCGAGGTTCAGGTAGGCGATGGCCCGGTCGATGTGGTCCTTGTCGTCCAGCGTCAGGCGGCCGCCGGTGTGCGGATAGCGGCCGAACGCCACCAGGTCCCTCGCCGTCAGCCGCAGCGGCAGGTGGTTGTCCTGCCGCAGGATGGACAGGCGGCGCGCCAGTTCGCGGCTGTCGGCCTTCGTCACGTCCAGCCCGTCCACCTGCACCCGGCCCGCGGACATGGGCAGCAGGCGGCTGACCATCGACAGCAGCGTCGATTTGCCCGCGCCGTTGGGCCCGATGATGGCGGTGACGCCGCCCGCCGGCAGGGACAAGGTGACGCCGTCGACGACCACGCTGTCGCCGTACTGCTTGCTGACTTGCTGGATTTCTATCATCGGCGCCCCCTGCGCAGGATCAGGACGAGGAACATGACGCCGCCCACGAATTCAATCACTACGCTGACCGTGGTGTTCAGGCCCAGCACGCGCTCGAGCAGCGTCTGGCCGCCGACCAGGAAGATCACGCTCAGCAGGGTCGCGGCGGGAATGGTGTACCGGTGCCGGTCGGAACCCATGGCCTGGTAGGCCAGGTTGCTGACCAGCAGCCCGAAGAAGGTCACGGGGCCGACCAGCGCCGTCGACACGGAAACCAGCACCGCGATGGCCGCGAGCGTCCGCATCAGCGTGCGGCGGTAGTCCACGCCCAGGTTCACGGATATCTCGCGCCCCAGCGCCAGCACGTCGTAGCGATGGCGCATGCGCCAGACCAGCAGCGACGCCGCGCAGACGGCCGCGAACGCGATCGGCAGCAGGCTCACGCGCACCGTGTTGAAACTGGCGAACATGCGGTCCTGCAAGACCAGGAACTCGTTGGGATCGATCAGCCGGACCACGAAATTGGACAGGCTGCGGAACAGCAGTCCGAAGATGATGCCCACCAGCATCATCAGGTGCAGGCTGCGCACCCCGTCGGCGAACAGCCAGCGGAACAGCAGGCAGGCGAACGCCGTCATGGCGCCGACTTCCAGCAAGAAGGCGGCCACCGGATGGCTGACGGTTGCGGCCGCCTGCCCGAAGCCGAACACCACCACCGCCTGGATCAGCAGGTACAGGGCGTCGAAGCCCATGATGGCCGGGGTCAGGATGCGATTGTGGGTGATCGTCTGGAACAGCACCGACGACAGCGCGACGGCATACGCGACCAGCAGCATCGCCCCCAGCTTGGCGCCGCGGAACGGAATCACGAACGACCATTGCCCATTGGCGCCCAGGGTCATGAAAGCAGCCATGCAGGCCAGCGCGGCGGCGGCCAGCAGCCCCAGGCGCCAGGCCTGGGGCGCGCGGGCGGCGGCCGGAAACACGGTTTCAACCAAGGCGGTTCCTCCGCGTGCGCAGCAGGCAAAGGAACAGAATGCTGCCCAGCACGCCGACGACGGTGCCGATGGGAATCTCGTAGGGGTGGATCACCAGCCGGCCGATGATGTCGCAGGCCAGCACGAAGATTCCGCCCAGGGCGGCCACCCATGGAATGGAGCGGCGCATGTTGTCGCCCAGCATCAGGCTGACCGCGTTGGGCACGATCAGGCCCAGGAAAGGAATGCCGCCGGCGGTCACGACGACGACCGCCGAGATCGCCGATACGATGAGCAGGCCGGCCAGGGTCAGCCGCGCGTGGTTCAGGCCCAGGTTGGACGCGAACTCCCGGCCCATGCCGGCCACGGTATAGCGATCGGCCGCGGCGTACGCGGCGCAGGCCAGTCCGAAGCCGATCCACAGCAGTTCATAGCGTCCCCGCAGCACGCCGGAAAAATCGCCGGTGGTCCAGGCATGCAGGGATTGCAGCAGGTCGTAGCGGTAGGCGACGAAGGTCGTCACCGCGTGGATCACTCCGCCCAGGATCAGCCCGATCAGCGGAACGATGAACGGCGTGCGCAATGGCACGCGGCGCAGCAAGGCAAGAAACAGCAAGGTGCCTGCAAGAGCGAACCCGGTGGCCGTCAGCATTTTGCCGATCACGGGCGTGTCCGGCGCCAGCAGGGTGATGACGAGGATGCCCAGGGTGGCGGATTCGACGGTGCCCGCGGTCGTGGGTTCCACGTAGCGGTTGCGCACCAGCATCTGCATGATCAGACCCGCCACGGCCAGCGCCATGCCGGCGAGCAGCAGCGCCAGCGTGCGCGGCACGCGGCTGACCAGCAGCAGGCGCCAGGCGCGCTCCGCATCCTCGCCGCCCCAAAGCGCGGCCCAGGACATCTGCCCCGCGCCAAGGCTGACGCTGGCCGCGCACAGCAGCAGCAACAATGCCGCCACCGCCGCAAACCCGCCCCAACCGCCCATCGACTGCCGCCAGCTCACCCGCCCTGCTCCTGCTCCATGCATGCGGCGCTACTTGCCTGCCGCCAGCGCGCGCGCGATCTCGTCCACGTTCTGCTGCATGGCGGTCAGGCCCGCGCTGCCCATCAGGTACCAGTTGTAGCCGTTCAGGTAGACCACGTGCTTGTTCTTCCAGGCCTTGGTCTGGCGCACGAGTTCGTTGTCCAGCATGCGCTGGGCCGACACGCCCTCGCGGCCGATCGCGGCGTCGCGGTCGATGACGAACAGCCAGTCGGGATCGGTCTGCGCGATGAATTCGAAGGAGATCGCCTGGCCGTGGTTGGACACGCTCAGCCCCGTCGTCGCCGGCTTGACGCCGAAGGCGTCGTGGATCACGCCAAAGCGCGAACCCGGGCCGTAGGCGCTCATCTTGCCGCCCGTGGTCAGCACGATCAGCGCCGTGCCGGCGCCCGCCGCCTTGGCGTTCAGATCCGAGATCGAGGCGCGCAGCGCGTCCAACTTTTGCTTGGCCGCATCCTGCTTGCCATAGATGGCCGCCAGCGTCTCCGTATTGCGCGTCACGCTGCCGACCAGGTCCTTGGCGTTCACGGTCAGGTCGACGGTGGGCGCCAGCTTGGCCAGTTCATCGTACTTGGGCGCCGAACGGCCCGCCACGAAGATAACTTGCGGCGCGGCAGCGTGGATCACCTCGTAGTTGGGCTCGAACATCGTGCCCACCTTCAAGTAGCGTTTGTCCGCGTACTGCTCCAGCTGCGGCGGCAGCTTGGCGACGCTGGGCACGCCCGTCACCTCCACGCCCAATGCATGCAGCGTGTCCAGCACGGCCAGGTCCATCACCACCGTCTTGGCCGGTTTGGCCGGAACGGCGGTTTCACCGCGCGCGTGCTTCACTGGGACCGTCGCCTGCGCGGCGGCCACCGCGGTGGCGGCGCCCAAGGCCAGGGCGACTCCGGTGCGGGCGAGCCAGGGGCGGGGGCGGCCTTTTTGCATTTGCTTCTTCAGGCGTCCCTCTTCATGTGGCGGGCCCCACGCGCCCGCCGGTCTCAAAACTTCACGCCTACGCCCAGCCAATAGCGGCGGCCGTCCTCGACATAGCCGTAGTCGTCATACGTGACCTGCTTGTCGAACAGGTTGTAGATGCCGGCATACACCGACACGGTCTTGTTGAGCTGATACGAACCGCCCAGATCCACGAAGGTGTAGGACGGCGCCACCACCGACGACGAGGACGGGCCGGTGATCGGCTGGCTTTCCTTGCCGCGGTAGTTCACCCGCGCCCATGCCTGCAGGGCGTCCGACGCCTGCCAGTTCACCGTGGTGGTGAACAGGTGCTTGGGCAGCTGGTTCAGGGGCTGGCCCTTGTATTCGCCCGACTTCTGTTCCGACTTCGTGAACGTGTAGCTGCTGGTCAGGGACCATTCGCGCGACAGGGGCAGCTTCATGCTGGCCTCCACGCCGCGCGAATTCGCCTTGTCCACGTTCATGTACGTGGTGGGATCCGAGCCGAACTGGTTGGGCCCGTCCGTGCACTGGGTCGCCGGGCACGCCACGCGGGTGATCTTGTCCTTGAAGTCGTTGTTGAACAGCGTCAAGCCGGCGTTGAAGCCTTCTCCATCGTCATACAGGATGCCGATTTCCTCGGTCACCGACTTCTCCGGCGTCAGGTCCGGGTTGCCGTACATGTTGCCGCCGCGGCTGACCTGGCCCCAGCCGGCAACCGTCTGGCGCAGGTCGGGCGCGCGGAAGCCGGTGGAAACGCCGCCCTTCAGGGTCCAGCGTTCCGCCATGTGCCAGACGCCGTACAGGCGCGGGCTGAAGTGCGTGCCGAAGTTCTCGTCTTCATCCATGCGCAGGCCGGTCGTCAGCGCGAAACTCTCGGTCAGGCGCCATTCATCCTCGGCGAACAGGGCCCATTGGTAGCGTTCCACCTTGCTGGGGCCGCCAGCCAACTGGTTGCCCGTCTGGTCGTTCAGGCGCTGGTTCAGATAGCTGCCGCCCAGGGTCAGCATGTGCGAACCCAGCGGCAGCGACCAGCTCGTCTGGATGTCCAGGTTCTTGATCTTCATCTGGCGCGAGCGGTTGTCGAACTCTTCCTGCTGCACGTAGCTGTCCGACACGCCCCAGCCCCAGCGCCCGGTGTGCGACAGCGCCCATTTGTTGCTGCGGTAATCGGTTTCGGACGAAGCCGGGCATCCATTGCGCGAGCAGGCCTCGCCCGGCGCCAGCGGCGCGACGGTCTTGCCCAGCGTTTCCTGGAGCTTCTGCCGCATGGTGGTCGCTTCCAGCACGATGTCGTGGTCGCGGTTGGGCGTCAGCGCCAGCTTGGCGGTCACGCTTTCGGAGTTGCGCTTGCGGAAGCCGTCGACGATGTCGTCCTCGTCGCGCTGCGTCGCCTGACCGTAGATCTGCAGGCCGAGCAGATCGGTCTTGATGGGGCCGGCCAGGTAGAAGTTGCCCTGGTAGATATCGCCCGACTTGCTGCTTTCCTGGATCGTCGTGTCCAGGCGGATCTCGCCGCCCCAGGCCTCCGGAACCTTGCGGGTGATGATGTTGATCACCCCGCCCATGGCGTCCGAGCCGTACAGCGAGGACATCGGGCCGCGCACCACTTCGATGCGCTCGATGGCGGAAAGCGGCGGCGTCCAGCCGCCTTCCACGCCCGTGGAATCCGAGTTGGTGCGGGTTTCGCGGGAATTCTGGCGCTTGCCGTCGATGAGGATCAGCGTGTATTTCGGGCCCATGCCGCGCAGGCTGATGTCCTGCCGGTCGCCGCCGCCGGTGACGATCACGCCCGGCACCTCCACCAGCGCGTCGTTCAGGTCGCGGTAGAACTTCTTGTCCAGGTCCTCGCGGGTGATGACGCTGATCGAAGCCGGCGCATCCTGGATCTGCTGTTCATAACCGGAGGCGGTCACCACCACGGTTTCCATCGTCTTGGTGGCCTCATCGCTCTGCGCCCATGCGGGCCCCGCCCCGAAACCCGCCGCGCACAGCGCTACGGCCAGCCGCGTGCGCGAACCCGGTACGCGCCAGCCGGCGGCCAGATCTTTCCTGCTCATGATTCCGATTTCTCCCGTCCCAGACTTGAGCCGCACCCCACGTGCCGCTTCCGCCCGCTTCGTATTTATGAATGAAAACTATTCTCATATTAAAATAGGACCACACTCAGACCAGCAACACGCTTTCCGCAACTTTTATCTTCTTTGCACTTCTTGACACTCCGGCCCGCGGCCATCCGCCAAACTGCCGGGTGCAGAACCGACGATACGCATGCCTTTTTCCCAATCCCTGGCGACGCGGCGCATCCTGCTGATCGACGACGACGTCGAACTGGCGCAGATGCTGCGCGAATACCTGGAACCCAATCACTGCCAACTCACGCTGGCGCACACGGGCGCAGAGGGGCTCGCCCTGCTTGCGCAGGACGACTTCGACCTGGTGCTGCTCGACCTGATGCTGCCCGACGGCAGCGGCCTGGACCTGCTCAAGCACTACCGGCAGCGCTCGCGCCGCCCCGTCATCATGTTCACCGCGCATGGTGGCGAAACCGACCGCGTGCTGGGCCTGGAGTTCGGCGCCGACGATTACCTGGCCAAGCCCTTCAGCCCCCGCGAACTCAAGGCCCGCATTACCGCGGTGCAGCGGCGTTTCGATGAAGTGCCGGACGCCGCGCGCCCCGGCCTGACGCTGGGCGCGCTGTCCCTGGATCCGGCCACCGGACGCGTGCGGGTCGGCGACGAGGAGATCGCCCTGACGGGCGCGGAACAGCGCATTCTCGAGATCCTCATGCGCGCGCCCGGCCAAGTGGTGGGGCGCGACCAGATCGGCCTGTATGCCCTGGGCCGCAAGCCGGACCGCTACGACCGCAGCATCGACACCCACATCAGCGCCCTGCGCAAGAAGCTGCGCCTGGACAATGCCGCGGACACGCTCTCGATCCGCAACCTGCGCGGCCTCGGCTACGTGCTGGCCGGCGGCGGCGCCTGATGGCCTGGCTGCCCGCCCGCTCGCTCTTCTGGCGCGCCTTCCTGACCTTCTGGGGCGCGATGGCCGTCATCCTGGTGTGCGGCATGATGCTTACCGCCGCGGTCGCCTGGTACCGCTTCAACTCGCTGGACGGCCTGAACCCCGCCAGCCTGACGCGCGACGCCACGCAGATCGCCCGCACCCAGGGCAAGGAAGGACTGGTGCGCTGGGTCCAGGCCATGGACCGGCGCTACTCCGCCCTGAAGATCTACATCATGGACGCCCGCGACGCCGACATCCTGGGCCGGCGCCTGCCCACCCGCATGCATGACTGGCTGAGCTCGTACCGCGCCGCGCCCGAGCGTGCGGCGCAGGCGGACTATCTGCCCGCCGACCCGGAAGGCGAGCGAGTCTCCTGGTGGGAGCCTCAATTGCTGGTGCTGCCGGACGGAACGGAATTGCTGATGCTGTTCCTGCCGTTCGACTCTTCGCACTGGGAGGTGCTGGCGCTATCGCCGGTGGCGCTGGCGCTGCTGCTATTCGCGCTGGCGGTGACGGCCCCGTTCTGCTGGGCGCTGAGCCGCCACGTGACCTCGCCCTTGGGGCAACTGCGCCAGGCCACGCACGCGCTCTCCGCCGGACAGCTCGACGCGCACACGCCTGCGAAGCTGGCCCGCCGCAAGGACGAGCTCGGCCTGCTCGCGCGCGACTTCAACGCCATGGCGGGGAGGCTGAAAGCGCTGGTCGACACCCGCGAACAATTGCTGCACAACATCGCGCACGAGCTGCGCTCTCCCCTGGCGCGCCTACGGTTGGCGGCCGAGCTGGCGCGGCGCAGGGACGAACGCCAGGACCTGCAGCTGGACCGCATCGAACGCGAATGCGAACGCCTGGATTCGCTGGTCGGGAACACGCTGCGGCTGGCCCGGCTGGGCGCCCTGCCCGTGCCGACCGAGACGCTGGACCTGGCCGAAATCGTGTCCGCCGTCGTCGAAGACGCCCGCTACGAAGCCGGCGGCCGGCAGATCCGCATCGCCTGGGACGCGCATCCTCCCGTGCCCCTCGTCGGCGACCGCTGCAGCCTGGCCAGCGCCATCGAGAACGTGCTGCGCAACGCCCTGCGCTTCGCCCCCGCGCACAGCACCATACGCGTGCGGCTCCTGGTGAGCGCGCGCGAGGCCTGCCTGGAAATCGAGGACCGCGGGCCGGGGGTGGCCCACGATGAATTGGAATCCCTGTTCGAGCCGTTCTACCGGACGGCGTCGGGCGCCCGCAAACCCGGCAGCGGCGCGGGGCTGGGCCTGTCCATCGCGCAGGCGGCGGTGGCGGCGCACAAGGGCCGCATGTCGGCTCGAAACATGTCGCCCCAGGGGCTGAGCGTGCGGCTGGAACTGCCCCTGCTGCGCGCCTGAGCGGCGTCAGTCGGCGTCGGCCAGGATCGCGGCGGGCAGGCGCGGCAGCACCCGCAGCGCGGTGGCCGTGGTGGCGTGCGCCACTTGCGCGGGCGTCACGCCGCGCAATTCCGCCAGGGACTGGGCGATGCGGACAAGCTCCCCGGGCCGGTTGCGGCGCTGCGGCGGGTGCAGCCAGGCGGGGGGAATATCCGGCGCATCCGTTTCCAGCACCAGGTGCGCCAAATCGATGTCCACGGCGTGGCGCCGGATCTGCAGCGCGCGCTCGTAGGTCATCGCGCCGCCCAGCCCCAGCGCGAATCCCTGCTCGATGAACGCCTGCGCCTGCTGGGCGCTGCCATTGAAGGCATGGGCGATGCCGCCGATGCGGGGATGCCGCCGCAGATATTTCAGCAGGATGTCCTGCGACTTGCGCACGTGCAGCAGCACCGGCAGGCCGAACTCGGCCGCCATCGCCAGCTGCGCGGCGTAGAAGCGTTCCTGGCGCTCACGCGGCTCGCCGGAGGCAATCTCGGGCACGAAGAAATCCAGCCCGATTTCGCCGATGGCGACAAAACGGGGATCCCCCAGCGATTGCCTGACGGCCGCGCGCAGCGCGTCCAGGTCCGCATCATCGGCGCGCCGCACGTAAAGGGGATGGATGCCCAGCGCGTAGGCGCCCCCGGCGATCCTGCCGGCCAGCTCCCGCACGACGGAAAAATTGGCGCGTTCGACGGCCGGGATCACGATGGACTGGACGCCGGCTTCGCAGGCGTCGTCGGCCACCTGTTCGCGGTCGGCGTCGAACTCGGCGGCATCCAGGTGGCAATGGGTGTCGATCAGCATGGGCGCGCCCTCCTTGCCCCGATTATCCATCCGGTCCGCTCAACCTGAAACCAGCCGGCCGTTTTCCATGAGCAGTTGGCGGTCGGCGCGGGCGGCCAGTTCGGGATCGTGCGTCACGATGGCGAACGCCGTGCCGGATTCCCGGTTCACCTGGGTCAGCAGCTCGAACATATTGTGCGCCGTGTGGCGGTCCAGGTTGCCGGTGGGCTCGTCGGCCAGCACGCAGGCCGGACGGGTCACCAGCGCGCGCGCCAGCGCCACGCGCTGCCGCTCGCCGCCGGACAATTGCCCGGGGAAATGCCCCTCGCGGGCGGACAACCCCACCAGGCCCAGGACCTCGCGGGCGGCCTCGCGGGCCTCGTCGCGGTTCCGGCGGCGCACGATCAGCGGCATCGCTACGTTGTCCAGCGCGGAGAACTCGGGCAACAGATGGTGGAACTGGTAGACGAAGCCCAGGCTGCGGTTGCGCACCGCGCTCTTGCGGCTTTCGGACAGGCCGACGGCAAGCTCGCCGTCCACCGACACCGTGCCGCTGGTGGGTACGTCCAGCAGGCCCAGGATATGCAGCAGCGTGCTCTTGCCGGAACCGGAAGCGCCGACGATGGCGACCATCTCGCCGCGCGCCACCGACAGGCTGACGTTGCTGAGCACTTCGATGCGCGCGGGGCCTTCGTCGTACACCTTGACGATGTTGTCGGCCTGCAATGCGGGAGTCTGCTTGTCAATCATGGCGCAGCACCTGGGCGGGTTGCAGGCGCGAAGCGCGCCAGCTGGGATACAGGGTCGCCAGCAGCGACAGCACCAGGGAAGTCAGGCCGATGGTGACGATATCGCCCACCTGCGGGTCCGAGGGCAAGGCGGAGATGAAATAGATTTCGCGCGGCAGGAAATGCACGCCCAGCAGGCCTTCGATGAACGGCACGATCACGTCCACGTTGTAGGCGATGACGATGCCGCCCGCCACGCCCAGCAGCGTGCCGATGACGCCGATCAGCGCGCCCTGCACCAGGAAGATGCGGGCGATTTCCCTGGGGCCCGCGCCCAGCGTGCGCAGGATGGCGATGTCGGACTGCTTGTCCTTCACGGCCATGACCAGCGACGACAGCAGGTTGAACGCCGCCACCGCCACGATCAGCGCCAGGATCAGGAACATCATGCGCTTTTCCGTCTTGACGGCGGCGAACCAGGTGCGGTTGTTGCGGGACCAGTCGCTGGCCATCACATAGGGCGGCAGCACCTTCTGCAGCTCGGCAGCCACCTCGGGCGCCTTCTGCATGTCGGCGATGCGCAGGCGCACGCCGGCGGTGCCGCTGTCGCGGAACACGCGGGCGGCGTCCTCGTCGTCGACGAAGGCCAGCGAGGAATCGTATTCATAGTGGCCGGACGAAAACACGCCCACCACGGTGAACTGGCGCATGCGAGGGGTGAAGCCGGCCGGGCTGATCGAACCTTGCGGCGCCATCATCAGCAGCGTATCGCCCACTTTCACGCCCAAGCCGTCGGCCAGTTCGTTGCCCAGCACCACGCCGAAACCGCCGGCCTTCAGGTCGGTGAGCCTGCCCGAGACCATCTGCCTGGGCAGGTCCGACACCTTGCCTTCGGTCTGCGGATCGATGCCCCGCACCTGCACGCCCCGCAAGGCCTGCCCGCGCACCAGCATGCCCTGCGCAGCCACGAAGGGCGCGCCGGCCTTGACCTCGGAATTCTGCTCGGCGGCGGAGGCGAATTGCTGCCATCGGTCCAGCACCCGTTCCGGCATGGCTCCGGGAACATAGAGCTCGATGTGCGGCAGCACCGACAGCATGCGGTCGCGCACTTCCTTCTGGAAGCCGTTCATGACGGACAGCACCACGATCAGGGCGGCAACGCCCAGCGCGATGCCCGCCATGGAACTGGCGGCGATGAAAGAGATGAAGCGATCGCGGCGCCCGCGTCGCTGGCGGATTCGGGCCAGCCCGGCGTAGCGGGCGCCTATCCATAGTTCGTAAGGTATTTTCAGCACGTGCGCATTATGGCATTAACCGCCTGGATTCCGTCCCGCGGATATGCGGTTCCGAGACCAGGCGTTTCAAGCTATGGCAGCTGTGGGCACTGCTTAGTTCCCGCAGCCGGCACGGACTACAATCGCGCCCATGCTGATCGTCATTCCGGGCGCCCTGCCCGCCCTACCCGTCGCCGCGGAGCTGGCCAAGCTCCTGCCCGAGCGCGCGCCCACCCTGCATGCCTGGCTTCAGGCCGGCGCCGCCCGGCCCGAAGCTTTCGACGTGCGCGCCCATGGCTGCACCGCCTTCGAGTCCTGGCAACTGGCCCGCGCGGGCTATGCGCCGGAATCGGGCCTGTTGCAGGGAGCCGGCCTCGGCCCCCTGCTGGCAGGCGCGCAAGCCGAGGGCGGCGAGGCCGTATGGCTGGCCGAACTGGTCCACCTGGCGCTGGGCGCCGACCAGGCCACCCTGCTGGACCCCGGCCTGATGGACCTGCGGGCCGAGGAAACCGCGGCTCTGCTGGAAACGGCCCTCCCCCTCTTCGAGGGCACGGGCTTCGCGGCCGAGCCGCTGTCGCCCGGACGCTGGCGCCTGCGGCTGCCCGACGGCCTGCGCCCCCAGACGGCCAGCCCGCTGGCCGTGGCCGGACAGCGCCTGAACGATTGGTGGCGCCAGGACGCCCAGACCCGCCCCTGGCGCCGGCTGCTCAACGAAATACAGATGGCCTGGCACGACCACCCCGTCAACGATGCGCGCGCGGCCCGCGGCCTGCCTCCGGTCAACGCGCTCTGGCTATACGGCGGTGGATCGCCCTGGCCCGTCGCCCCGGCCGGCGCCGAACGCGTGCTCGCCGGGCTGGAAGCGCCCCAACGCGGCGGCGACTGGGCCGCCTGGCTGGACGCGCTGGCCGCCCTGGATACGCAGCACCTGCGGCCGCTGGCCGGCAAGAATGGCCTGCCGGACGCGCCCGCCGAGCTGCTGCTGCTGGGCGAAGACCGCAAGGTCGCCCTTACCCTGAAACCGCGCGGGGGCCTGCTCGGCTTGCTGCCCGCGCCCAAGAAAAACTGGAGCGCCTGGTGGTCACACCCCGCTTGACTGTCCGCCCGTCCGACCTGGACGCCTGCCGCGTCCTGGAAGCCTCGGGCATCCATCCCCTGCTGGCCCGCCTGTGGGCCGCCCGCGGCGTCACCCATCCCGACCAGACCCGGCTGGCCTGGCCGTCGCTGCTCCCGCCCGCCGGCCTGACGCATTCCGCCCATGCCGCCGGCGTGCTGGCCGACGCCATCCAGGCGGGCAAGAAACTGCTGATCGTGGCCGATTACGACTGCGACGGCGCTACCGCCTGCGCGGTCGGGCTGCGCGCGCTGTCCGCCATGGGCGCCGACGTGGACTTCCTGGTCCCCAACCGTTTCGAGACCGGCTACGGCCTGTCGCCCGCCGTGGTGGAACTGGCCTGCCGGCACCGCTCCGGCAAGCCCGACATCATCATCACGGTGGACAACGGCATCGCCAGCGTCGACGGCGTGGCCGCCGCCAACGCGGCGGGCATCGGCGTGGTGATCACCGACCACCACCTTCCGGGGGACACCCTGCCGGAAGCGCTGGCCATCGTGAACCCGAACCAGCCCGGCTGCGGCTTTCCGTCCAAGAACCTGGCCGGCGTGGGCGTCATCTTCTACATGATGCTGGCGCTGCGCGCCGAACTGCGCCGGCGCGGCGTCTACGCGCCCGATGGCGGCCCGCGCCTGGACGCGCTGTCCGACCTGGTAGCCCTGGGCACCGTGGCCGACGTGGTCAAGCTGGACGCGAACAATCGCCTGCTGGTCACGCAGGGCCTGCAACGCATGCGGGCCGGCCGCCTGCAACCGGGCCTGCGCGCGCTGTTCGCCGTCGCCGGCCGGGAGCCGCGCGCCGCCAACGGCTTCGACCTGGGTTTTGCGCTCGGCCCCCGTATCAACGCCGCGGGCCGCCTGGCCGACATGAGCCTGGGCATCGCCTGCCTGACCACCGATGACGAAGCCCAGGCGCTGGAAATGGCGCGCGAGCTCGACAACATCAATCGCGAACGCCGCACGATCGAAGCCGAAATGCGCGAACAGGCGCTGGCCGCCATGGAAGAGCCCAACGCGGCCGCCGGCGCCACCGTCTGCGTGTTCGACCCCGGCTGGCACCAGGGCGTCGTGGGCCTGGTGGCGTCGCGCCTGAAGGAGAAATTCTGGCGCCCCACCCTGGCGTTCGCGCCCGCGGGCGACGACGAAATCCGCGGCTCCGGCCGTTCGATCCCCGACGTGCACCTGCGCGACGCGCTGGACCTGGTGTCCAAGCGCCACCCCGACCTGATACGCAAGTTCGGCGGCCACGCCATGGCGGCCGGCCTGACTCTCGGCCGCGCCGACTTCGCCGCCTTCGCCCCCGCCTTCGACGCCGCGGTGCGCGAGCTCACCGGGCGCGACACCTTCGAGCCCGTCATCGAAACCGACGGATCGCTGGAATCGGGCTATGCCAACGCCGACGTGGCAGGTATGCTCCAGCAGCAGGTCTGGGGCGCCGGCTTCGCCGCCCCCCTGTTCCTGGATGAGTTCGTGGTGCGCAACCAGCGCCTGGTCGGCGAGAAGCATCTGAAACTGTCGCTCGAACGCGGCCACCAGCGCTTCGACGCCATCTGGTTCGGCCACGACCAATCCCTGCCGGAACACATCCAGGCCGCCTACCGCCTGGAGCAGAACGTCTGGAACGGCATGGTGTCGGTGCAGCTGGTGATCGAACACGCGGGCTGAAGCGTAGGATGGGTGGAGCGCGAGAGTCCTTAAGCTAGAACTCAAGCGCTGAACGCGCGTAACCCATGCGGCGGCGAGAGACTGCCTTCCGACCAGCGGGGGCACTGTTTTCCCATCACCGCATGGGTTGCGCGCTATGGGCGCTTGCGTTCTTGCGCCGGAGTTCTCGCGCTGCACCCATCCTACTTGTTCACCAGCCTCGCCGGCTGAGCCAGGGCCACCAGCGCGCCAACCACCAGGCAGCCCGCCAGCATGTACAGCCCCGTGTTGGTGGTGCCGGTCATGTCCTTCAGCCAGCCGACCAGGTAGGGGCTGACGAAGCCCGCCAGATTGCCCACCGAGTTGATCAGCGCAATGCCCGCCGCGGCCGCGGTGCCGCCCAGCAAGGCGGTGGGCAGGCTCCAGAACAGCGGCAGCACCGTGCAGATGCCGATGTTGGCCACCGTCAGCGCCAGAATGGCCAGGACCGTATTGCCGCTCCAGACTGCCGAGAAGAACAGGCCGAGCGCGCCGAACAAGGCCGGCAGCGCGACGTGCCAGCGGCGTTCGCGGTGCCGGTCGGAATTGCGTGAGATAAGGATCATGCCGATGACGGCGAACAGATTGGGCACCGCCGTCAGCAGGCCGATCGCCAGCGGGCTCTGCACGCCCGTGCTCTTGATCAGCGTAGGCATCCAGAATCCGACGCCATACAACCCCATCACGAACGAAAAGTAGATCAGCGCCATCGCCCACACCCGCGGCTTGACCAGGGCGGCGCGGATCGGCGGGTCCTCTTTCTGCTGCTCCTCGGCCGCGATGTTGCGGATCAGCACGGCCTTCTCGCTGGCGGTCAGCCACTTGGCCTTGTTGATGCGGTCGTCGAGATACACCAGCACGAGTATCCCGATGATGACGGACGGGATCCCCTCCAGCAGGAACAGCCATTGCCAGCCCGACAGCCCGTGGTCGCCGTGGAAGGTGCTCATGATCCATCCCGAGATCGGGCCTCCGATCAGCCCGGACATGGGCACGGCGGTCATGAAGAAGGTAGTGATGCGGCCGCGGCGCGCGGCGGGATACCAATAGGTCAGGTACAGGATGATGCCGGGGAAGAATCCGGCTTCGGCCGCGCCCAGCAGGAAGCGCAGGATGTAGAACATGTGCACGCTGGTCACGAACATCATGCAGGCCGAAATGATGCCCCAGGTGATCATGATCCGGGCGATCCACACCTTGGCGCCCACTTTGTGCAGGATGATGTTGCTGGGAATCTCGAAGAGGAAATAGCCGATGAAGAAGATGCCGGCTCCCAGCCCGTACACCGTTTCGCTGAACTGCAGCTCCTGCAGCATCTGCAGCTTGGCGAAACCCACGTTCACGCGGTCCAGATAGGCCACGACATAGCACACCACCAATAGCGGCACCAGCCGCCAGCCTACCTTGCGGTAGATCCTGTCCTCCTCAGTCGCCGGGATCGCCGGCGAGACCCCGGGGGCCATCGCATTTTCCATCGCTGTCTCCATTCCTCTGGCGGGATAGGCCGGCCATGGCCGGCGCGGCAACGGCCCGCGCCGCCGGATAGACGGCGCGGCCGATACCGCAGGCTAGAACCACATAGTTGACAAAAAACTGAACAACTTTGGTCCTTTCGGCCGAATCCATGGGGTCGATCCGTCCCTCTCTTGCCGAGATCGGCCCACGCGCCGGGGTCAAGCGCGGTAAAATGTTCGGTTTCGCACAAAAGTCACCAAGACAGGATCAATCATGGAAGCCGAACGTCAGAACCAGCTCGCAGCCCGCCTCGCCGACTACGCGGAGCGCGAACAGGCTCTACGGAGGTATCTTTGACTACGATGCCAAAGCTGAACGCCTGCAAGTCGTAAACGCCGAGCTCGAAGACCCGGCCGTCTGGAACGACCCCAAGCACGCCCAGGACCTCGGGCGCGAGAAGAAAGCCCTGGAAGACGTCGTGGATACGCTGACGGCGCTGGGCTCCGGGCTGTCGGACTCGAACGAACTGTTCGAACTGGCCGCCTCCGACGACGACGACGCCACGCTCGAATCCATCGAACAGGATGCCGACGCCTTCCAGGAGAAGCTGGAAGGGCTGGAATTCCGCCGCATGTTCTCCAATCCGGCCGACCCGCTGAACTGCTTCCTGGACATCCAGGCCGGCGCCGGCGGCACCGAAGCGCAGGACTGGGCCTCCATGCTGCTGCGCCAGTACCTCAAGTACGCGGAACGCAAGGGCTTCAAGGCCGAAGTGCTGGAAGAGTCCGAAGGCGAAGTCGCGGGCATCAAGTCCGCCACCATCAAGCTTGAGGGCGAGTACGCCTTCGGCTACCTGCGCACGGAAACCGGCGTGCACCGCCTGGTGCGCAAGAGCCCGTTCGACTCGTCGGGCGGCCGCCACACCTCGTTCGCCAGCGTGTTCGTCTATCCCGAAGTCGACGACTCCTTCGAAGTCGAAGTGAACCCCGCCGACCTGCGCGTGGACACCTACCGCGCCAGCGGCGCGGGCGGCCAGCACATCAACAAGACCGACTCCGCCGTCCGCCTGACCCACATGCCCACCGGCATCGTGGTGCAGTGCCAGAACGACCGCTCCCAGCACCGCAACCGCGCCGAAGCCATGCAAATGCTGAAGTCCAAGCTCTATGAGCTGGAAATGCGCAACCGCATGGCCGAGCAGCAGAAGCTGGAAGATTCCAAGACCGACGTGGGCTGGGGCCACCAGATCCGTTCCTATGTGCTGGACCAGAGCCGCATCAAGGACCTGCGCACGAACGTCGAAATCTCCAATACGCAGAAAGTGCTGGACGGCGACCTGGACCCCTTCATCCAGGCCAGCCTGAAGCAAGGCATCTGAGTTTCGCGACACGCCCCTTCACCCACCAAGAGGTTCACGAATGTCCGACACCATTGCAATTCTCACCGGCGCATCGCGCGGCATCGGCGCCGCCATGGCCCGCGGCCTGGCCAAGCCGGGCGCGCGCCTGATCACGCTGGCGCGCCGCGAAGATCCCGAGCTGGCCGCGTACGCGCGCGCCCAGGACGCGCAGCTGGAACAGCTGTCCGTGGACCTCTCCGACCTGAAGGCGGCGGAAGCGGCCGCCGAGCGTATCTGCGCCTCGCTGCCGCGCGACGCAAAACGCTACCTGCTGATCAATAACGCAGGCACCGTGCATCCTATCCTCGCCACCGGCGCGCTCACCGACGGCGCGGCCATCGCCACCGCCTTCAACCTGAACGTCTCCGCGGTGATGCTGCTCACGGCCCGTTTCCTGGCGGCCGTCCAAGGCCTGGACGCCGACCGCCGCGTGCTCAACATCTCCTCTGGCGCGGGCCGCAACCCGAACGCCGGCTGGGGCGTGTACTGCGCCACCAAGGCCGCGCTCGACATGTACACGCGCGTGGTCAAGCAGGAACAAGGCGCCGGCGGCGCGCGCATCGTCGCGCTGGCTCCCGGCATCGTCGACACCGACATGCAGGTCGCCATCCGCTCCAGCGATCCGGAAGACTTCCCGGCGCTGTCCAAGTTCCAGGACTTCCACGCGACCGGCAAACTGTCCTCGCCCGCCAACGTGGCCGCCCGCATCCTCGCCTACCTGGATCGCGAAGATTTCGGCACGACCGAGATCGACGACATCCGCAATTACGACTGATTTCCCGACCATGACCGACCACTCGACCGCTCCGGCACCCGCCCAGGATGAAAACCGCTTGATCGCTGAACGGCGCGCCAAGCTGTCCAAACTGCGCGAAACCGGGGTCGCGTACCCCAACGACTTCGTTCCCGACGCCCGCGCCGCCGCGCTGCACGACAAGTACGACAACCAGGAACAGGAAGCCCTGGCCGCCAATCCCGTCGCCGTCAAGGTCGCGGGCCGTATGATGCTCAAGCGCGTCATGGGCAAGGCCAGCTTCGCCACGCTGCAAGACAGCACCGGCCGCATCCAGATCTACCTGGACCGCGGCACCCTGGGCGAAGACAGCTACGCCGCGTTCAAGCAATGGGACATCGGCGACATCATCGCGGTCGAGGGTTCGGTCTTCAAGACGAACAAGGGCGAGCTCTCGGTGCACGCCGCCAGCGCGCGCCTGCTGTCGAAGTCGCTGCGCCCGCTGCCCGACAAGTTCCACGGCGTGGCCGACCAGGAACTGCGCTACCGCCAGCGCTACGTGGACCTCATCATGACGGACGCCACGCGCCGCACGTTCGAGGCGCGCAGCAAGGCCGTGGGCAGCATCCGCCAGTTCATGCTGAACGCCGGCTTCCTCGAAGTGGAAACCCCCATGCTGCACCCGATCCCGGGCGGCGCGGCGGCCAAGCCCTTCGTCACGCACCACAATGCGCTGGACATGGAAATGTACCTGCGCATCGCGCCCGAGCTCTACCTCAAGCGCCTGATCGTGGGCGGCTTCGAGCGCGTCTTCGAAGTCAACCGCAACTTCCGCAACGAGGGCGTCAGCCCGCGCCACAATCCTGAATTCACGATGATGGAGTTCTATGCGGCCTTCGCGGACTACCGCTGGCTCATGGACTTCACGGAAGAACTGATCCGCCAGGCCGCCATCTCGGCCACCGGCAGCGCCGTGCTCACCTACCAGGACCGTGAGCTCGACCTGGGCAAGCCGTTCGACCGCCTGACCATCTGCGAAGCCATCCTGAAGTACGCCCCCGGCTACACCCAGGCGCAGCTCGACGATCCGGCCTTCGTGCGCGCCGAACTCAAGAAGCTGGGCGCCGACGCCGACGGCCCAGTGCTGTCGCGCGCCGGCCTGGGCGCGCTGCAGCTGGCGCTGTTCGAAGAAACCGCCGAAGCCAAGCTCTGGAACCCCACCTACATCATCGACTACCCGGTGGAAGTTTCGCCTCTGGCGCGCGCCTCGGATACTCGCGAGGGCATCACCGAACGCTTCGAACTCTTCATGACGGGCCGCGAAATCGCCAACGGCTTCTCCGAGCTGAACGATCCCGAAGACCAGGCCGAGCGCTTCCGCGCGCAGGTCGAGGCCAAGGACGCCGGCGACGAGGAAGCCATGTTCTACGACGCGGACTACATCCGCGCGCTGGAATACGGCATGCCCCCGACGGGCGGCTGCGGCATCGGCATCGACCGCCTGGTCATGCTGCTGACCGACAGCCCCAGCATCCGCGACGTCATCCTCTTCCCGCACCTGCGCCGTGAAGACTGACGGGCGGGCGGCATCATGATCTTCAAGATCCTGATGCTGCTGCTGGTCGTGGCGGGGCTGGTCTACTGGATCAAGCAGCCCCGCGGCGTCCAGGCAGCCGCCCCCTACGCGCCGGCGCGGCCGCGCCGGCCGGCCTTCGTCGCCCTGTGCGTGGCCGCCGCGATCTCGGCGGTCGCCGCGGCGCTCAGCGTCGTGTTGTGGATGGGCAGCGTGGCGGGCGGCGTCACCGGCGGCGGCTATCGCGGCGAAGCGGATTTCCTGCTGCCCGTGGCCGGCTCGCTGCTGGCATTGGCCGTGGCCTGCGCCGTCGGCGCCTTTCTCAAGCGCCGCGGCTGAACCCCTGTTTCAAGCCGGCCACCTGCCGGCACCCTCCGGCAGCGCCGGCAACGACGCCTGCAGCATGGCGTCGATGAACTCCGCCGGCTGCAAGCGGCCTCCGGGCTTGTACCACTGCACCGTCAGGTTCATGGCGCCCAGCACGCAGCGCTTGATGACGCGCGCATCGCCCTTCAGCAAGCCGGCGTCCACCGCCGCCGCAACCACCTCCTGCCACATTTCCTCGTAGCGGTCGCTCAGCGATTTGACGATGGCCCGGCTGGGCGCCGACAGGCTGCGCCACTCGTACACCAGCGCGTTCATGGCGTCGCCGCCCGCGCCGTGCAGCATGCTCCACATATGCACCCGGAACAGCGCGGCCAACCGGTCGGCCGGCGTGTCGTAACGCGCCAACGCCAGTTCCCCCCCATCGATCACCTCCTGGATGCCGTTGTTCATCACGGCCACCAGGATCTCCTCCTTGCTGCGGAAATGATGGAACAGGCTGCCGGACTGCAGCCCTACCGCCCGCGCCAGCTCGCGCACCGTGGTGCGCTCGTAGCCGTGCCGGCAGAAAAGCTGGCCCGCCGTCAGGATCACTTCTCGCCTGCGCTCGGAATCCGATCGCTCGTCCCGCCCCGCGGCGGCGGCCGGCATGGCGGTTCCGTTCTTTTCCATCTCGGTTCATTGCCTCTGGATGATGGTCGCGCAAGCCATGCCGTGTCCGATGCACATCAACTGCATGCCCAGTTCGCCCTCGGTGGCTTCCAGGCCCGCCAGCATCTTGGCCATCAAACCGGCCCCCGTCGCGCCCAGCGGATGCCCATGGGCGATCGCGCCGCCCCAGGGATTCACGCGCGCCAGGTCCGCGCCCATCTCGCGCTGCCAGGCCAGCACGACGCTGGCGAACGCCTCGTTGATCTCGATCCAGTCGATATCGCCCAAATCCAGGCGGGCGCGCGCAAGGGCCAGCCGGGCCGCGGGGATCACGCCCGTCAGTTGCAGCACCGGATCCGACCCCACCGCCACCCGCGCCAGGAACCTCGCACGCGGGCGCAGGCCGTCGGCCAGCGCCGTGTCGCGATCGGCCAGCAGCACGGCCGCCGCTCCGTCCGCAAGCTGGCTGGCATTGGCCGCGGTTACCCCCCCTTCGCCGGGAGGCCGCAAGGCCGGCGCCATGGCCGCCATGCGCCCGGGATCCGTCCGCTCGCGTATGCCTTCGTCACGGCCCGCTTGCGCATGCGGCCCCGGCAGCAATTCGGCATGGCGGCCCGCCTGCGCCGCGGCCCAGGCCCGTGCATGGCTTTCTCGCGCCCACTCGTCCATATCCTCCCGAGACAGCTGCCAACGCTCCGCGATCCGTTCCGCGCTTTCGATCTGGTGGATCAGCGGATAGCGCTCCAGCAGCTCGGGGTTGAGGGATTCGAAGCCGCGGAACTCTCCCCGCCCCAAGGTCACGTCCAGGAACATCGGCACGCGGCTCATGCTCTCGACCCCGCCCGCCACCACGTAGCGCATGTCGCCCGCGGCGATGGCCTGCGCCCCGAAATGCACGGCCTGCTGGCTGGATCCGCACATACGGTTCAAGGCCACGCCCGGCACGCTTTCGGGCAGGCCGGCCAGCAGCGCCGCCAGCCGGCCGATGTTGGCGCCCTGTTCGCCGGCCTGGCTGACGCAGCCCGCGATCAGGTCCTCGACCTTGCCATCCGGCAGGCCGGCGCGTCCCAACAGCCCGCGCACGGTCCGTGCCAGCAGCGCATCCGGACGCGTATCGGCCCACCAGCCACCGCGCCGGCCGAATGGCGTGCGCACGGCCTCCACGATCACGGCTTCGTTCATGCGGTCGTCTCCTCAATGTAGAGCGCCTCGATTTCCCCCGCATAACTGCGGTAGATGCTGGCGCGCCTGACCTTCATCGTCGCGGTCACCTCGCCATCGTCATGGTCCAGTTCCTTGGTCAGCAGGTGGAAGCGCTTGATCTGCGCCACCGGCGCCAGGCCGGCGTTGGCGCGCGCGACTTCCTGCTGGATCAGCTCGCGGACCTGCGCGGACTCGGCAAGCGAACGGAAATGCGTGAAAGCGATGCGGCGCGACTCCGCCCATTTGCCCACCGTGTCGAACTCGAGCTGTATCAGCGCCGACACGTACTTCCGCCCGTCGGCGATCACGATGCACTCCTTGACGTACGGACTGCCCTTGACCGCGTTCTCGATCTCGGAAGGGGTCAGGTTCTTGCCGCCGGCCGTGATCATGATGTCCTTCAGGCGGTCCACGATGCGCACGCGTCCGCCCTCCTCCGCCACCACGTCCCCCGTGTGCAGCCAGCCGTCGCGCACGGTGTCGGCCGTGGCGCCGGGGTTCTTGTAGTAACCCTGGAACACCATGTCGCCGCGCACCAGCAATTCGCCCGCCTCGCCCATCCGCCATTCGACCCCAAGAATGGGTTCGCCCACCGTGCCTACTTTCACGCGGTCCGGGTGCTGGCCGAAGATCATGCCCGCCGACTCCGTCAGCCCGTAGACCTCGACCAACGGCACGCCCAGCTTGCGGAAATAGCGCACCACATCCGGAGGGATGGGCGCGGCCCCCGTCATCGCCACGCGCACCCGGCGCAGTCCGATGAAATTCTGCAGGGCGCGCAGCACCAGCCAGTACCACAGCCAATAGGTCAGCCGCTGGGCGGCCGTGTACTGCGCCGGCGACTTTTCAAGGAACGGGGCGCGCGCCGCGAGCGCGCGCCGGTACAGCCATTGCTGCACGCGCCCCGCTTCCTGCATCTTGATCGAGATGGCGGCATGCAGTTTTTCCCAGATGCGCGGCACCCCCAGGAAGATCGTGGGCGCCACCTCGCGCAGGTCTTCCTGCACCGTCCGTATAGATTCGCCGAAATTCACCTGCGCGCCCAGATAGATCGGCACGAATGTCGACAGCATCTGCTCGGCCACATGGCATAGCGGCAGATAGGAAAGGTGCACGCTGTCGCGGCTCATCGCCAGGCGGTCCGCGATGCCCGGCGCCACGCCCCGCATGTTGCGGTAGCTCAGCATCGCGCCCTTGGGCTTGCCGGTGGAACCCGACGTGTAGATCATGAGCCCGGTATCGTCCAGCGTCTGGCGGTCCAGCGTCGCGTCCAATGCGGGCAGCTCTTCCGCCTCGCGCCGCGCGCCGTCCGCCTCGATCTCGGCGAACGTCACGATGCGATCGCGCTCGGCCGGCCCATAGGACCGCAGCCCCTTGCTCTCGATCATCACGATCCGCCGCAGTTGCGGCAGCCTGTCCGCCACCTGCAGCACCTTGTCGGTCTGCTCCTGGTCCTCGCACACCACCAGTTCCACGTCGGCGTGCTCCAGCACGTAGCCCATCTCTTCGGCGGGGCTGGTGGCGTATACGCCCACCGCCACGCCGCCGACCGCGCCCGCTCCCATCTGGGCAAGCAGCCACTCCACGCGGTTTTCCGACACGATGGCGACCCGGCCGCCTGCGCCCAGCCCCAGCGCGCGCAGGCCCAGCCCCACGCGGCAGGCCCGGGCCCAGTATTCGGACCACGAGATGGGCTTCCAGATGCCGAAGTCCTTCTGCCGGATGGCAATGGCCTGGGGCTGACGGCGAGCCTGCTCGCGCAGCATCTGCGGCAGCGTCAGTTCGGGCCAAACGCCCGTACCAGCCGCGGAGGGGTTCCGTTCCTTGTCCATCATGAGAGCCAGCGCTTGCGGCGCTTGTAATGCTTGATATCGCGAAAGCCGCGGGCCTCGCCCGAACCGCCCACGCCCAGGTAGAACTCGCGCACGTCCGGGTCCGCCGCCAGCCTGTCGGCGCTGCCGTCGATCACCACTTTGCCCGTCTCCATGATGTAGCCGTAGTGCGCCACCGCCAGCGCGACCGACGCGTTCTGTTCGACCAGCAGCATCGACACCCCCTGCTCCCGGTTGATGCGGGCGATGATGGAAAAGATGCTCTCCACCAGCATCGGAGACAGGCCCAGCGACGGCTCGTCCAGCAGCATCAGCCTGGGCTGCGCGATCAGCGCGCGGCCGATCGCCAGCATCTGCTGTTCACCGCCCGACAGGTAGCCGGCCAGGCCCCGCCGCCGCTCGAACAGGCGCGGAAAGTAGGTATAGACCAGATCGAAGTCCGCGCGCGCGCCGGCCCTGCCGGTCAGGGCGTAAGTCGCGGCCACCAGGTTCTCCTCCACCGTCAGGTCCTCGAACACGCGGCGCCCCTCCATGACGTGCGCCAGGCCCGCCCGCACCAGGTTCTGGGGCCTGGCGCCGGCCGTATCGCCGCCATCGAAGACGATGCGTCCGCGCACCAGCGCGCCGTCCTCCAGGTCCAGCAGCCCCGACACGGCCTTCAGCGTGGTGGACTTGCCGGCCCCGTTGCTGCCCAGCAGCGCCACGATGCTGCCGGTGGGCACCGACAGCGACAGGCCGCGCAGCACCTGCACCGCCTTGTTGTAGACGACTTCGATATTGTTGATATCGAGCACCGCCGAAGCCGGTGCCGCCTGCGCGTCATGTCCGGGGTTCACGGCAGCCTCACTTCAACACGATCCAGTCGGACGCCGGCACCATCTGCTTCTGCTTCACGTCGGCGCGGTAGATCCGGCCCACGGGAATCGAATTGCCCTTGATCGTGATCGGCACGCCGATCAGGCCGCCCGTGTCGAAGTCCTTGATGCCATCGAGCGCCGCCTTCATGTTGGCGCCGGTCAGTTCCTTGCCCGCGTCCAGCGTGCGCTTGGCCACTTCGGTGAACAGCATGGCCGCCAGGAAGCCCTGCATATAGCCGGTGCTCTGGTACTGCGGACGCATCTCGCGGATCTTCTTGAGCATGGGCGCGTCGGCCGCGGTGTCGTAGTAGTAGCGGTACGGCATCACGCCCATGAAGCCCTCGGCGTCCTCGCCCATCTGCATGACCGTGGAGTTGTCCATCGTCCAGAAGGTGCCCATGTAGCGCGTCTTCAGGCCCATGCGCTTGCCCTGCCCCACGAACTCCGGAATCGGAGCCAGCACGTAGCCGTGGAAGATCGTGTAGTCGGGATCGGCGCGACGCAGCTTGATCACCTCGGTCGACACGTCCACGCTGCCCGGCGGGGTCATGATCTCGGTCGCGACCTTCAGGCCGAGCTTTTCGGCCACCGCGCGAGAGCTGGCGATGGGGTCGCGCCCGAACTCCGTGTCCGAATACACGAACGCCACCTTGGCGCCGGGCTGCTCCTTGGCGATGTAGCGCAGCAGGATGCCGAACATCTCGGTGTAGTCGGGCCCCAGCATGAACTGGGCGGGATACTTGGCCGGATCGTTCAGTTCGGTGGCGAACGATGCGCCGGTCATGAGGATGTCGCCGCTGCGGTTCAGCTCGGCGTTGATCGTCTTCGAGAAGCCGGTCGAATCGCCATAGTAGAAATTGACCTTGTTCTGGCTCGTGATCTTCTTGAACGCCGCCACCGACGCGTCCACCTTGTACGCCGTGTCCTCGGGCACGTAGCGCAGCTTGCGCCCCTTCACTCCGCCCTGGTCGTTGACGATCTTCACATAGTCGGTGATGCCGGCATGGATGCCCTGCCCGGCGAAGGCGAAGACCCCGCTCAGCGGGATCGAGCCGCCCAGCACCAGGTCCTCCGCGGCCTGGGCGGAGGGAGCCGATGCCAGGGCCGCCGCCAGGCCCAGCGGGGCCAACAACCTCGATAAACCGCTGCCGATCCGGATGCGCTTCATGGTTTGTCTCCTGAGGGTCTTATGGGTGGCCGCCGCCGCGCCGGTCGCGCATGGCTCAGGTGCGAAAGGGCCAGAGGTGGAAGAAACGGCGCACGCGCCGCCAGATTTCCGCGAGCCCGTGCGGCTCGAAGATCAGAAAGCCCACGATCAGCAGGCCGAAAACAATGGTGCGCACCGGCGAGATCAGGCGCAGAGCATCGCCGCCCACGGGCAGCCAGCCGACGATGAGCTTCAGCAGTTCCGGCACCATGGTCATGAAGACCGCGCCCAGGATGGAACCGAGGATGGAGCCCATCCCGCCCACGATGATGGCCGCCAGGAAGAAGATCGACATGATCAGCGGGAAGCTCTCCGGCGTAACTACCCGGAAGAAGTACGCCCACAGGCCGCCCGCCACGCCCGCGTAGAACGACGACAGCCCGAAGGACAGCAGCTTGTAGCGCAGCAGCCGGATGCCCAGCACTTCGGCCGAGATGTCGCGGTCGCGGATGGCGATGAACGCGCGCCCGATGCGCGTGCGGAACAGGTTCGCGGCGCCCAGCACCATCAGCGCCGTCACGGGCACGATGAGCCAATAGATCTTGAACGATGTGTCCAGGTCCACGCCCAGCACCCGCGCCGGCGGCACCTGCAGCCCGGTGGTGCCTCCCGTGAACTCCCAGTTCGCGAAAATGAAATGCGCGATGAAGGACGCGGCGATGGTCGAGATGGCCAGGTACAGGCCCTTCACCCGCAACGACGGAATGCCGACGAAGATCCCGCCGGCCATCGCCACCAGGCCGCCGCCCAGCAGGTTGAGCAGCACTGGCGTGCCCAGCCGCAGCTCCATCACCGCCACCGTGTAGGCGCCCAGGCCCATGAAAGCCGCCTGGCCCAGGCTGACCAGCCCGGTGTAGCCGGTCAGGATGTTCAGCCCCGTGGCGCTGGCGATATTGATGGCCACGAGGCAGGCCAGGTAGAGCCAATAGGCGTCCGCCACGAAGGGAAACAGCGCCAGCGACGCGGCCAGCAGCGCCAGCCACACCCGCTGCGTGCTGGTGTCGAACAGCGCTTCGTCGGCAAGATAGGTCTGTTTGGCAGTCGCGATGCGCATCGGTCACAGCCTCTCGATTTCACGGGTGCCGAACAGGCCGTAGGGCCTGGCCATCAGCACCACGACCAGCACGATGAAAGTGGCCAGCAATTTGTACTCGCCGCCCATGTAGGCGCCTGCCCAGGCCTCCAGCAGGCCGATGAAGATGCCGCCCACCAGAGCGCCGGCCACGCTGTCCAGCCCGCCCACGATCACCACCACCAGCACCGACAGGCCGAACACACCCATCGATGAGGAAATCCCGCCGATCGCGCCCACGATCACGCCCGACACCGCCGCAATAGCCCCCGCCGCCACCCAGGCCAGCGAAAACACGCGCGGCACGTTGATGCCCATCGCGTAGGCCGCGCCCTGGTCGGACGCCGTCGCCCGCAGCGCCACCCCGCCGCGCCAGTAGCGGAACACCGCCAGCACCAACAAGGCCAGCGCCACCGCCACCCAGAATCCGTAGAAGACCTTGGGAGCCACGAAGGCCTCTCCCACCATCACGGGCGAACGCGGCATGAATTCGGGCAGCCGCCGCTGATCCGCCGTCCATATGAGCTCCACCACGCCCACCAGGATGGAGGCGAGCCCCACCGTGATCATGAAGACCGAGATCGGCGACTCGCCCAGCATGGGCCTGATCGTCAGGCGCTCGACCAGCGCGCCGAATACGCCCGACGCCACGACGGCGCCGACGATGGCCAGCCAGATGGGCCACTCCATGCCCGCGGCGAACGCGTAGAACATGTAGGCGCCCAGCATCAGGAATTCGCCGATGGCGATGTTCACCACCCGGGTAGCCTTGTAGACGATGACGAAGGCCAGCGCCGCCAGCGCGTACAGCCCGCCGCTGCCCAGCCCGGCCAGCGTGACTTCCAGGAAGAACAGCATGTCCATCAGGCCGCCTCCCTCAGCCTGCGGCGCAGATCGCCCACGTCGCCCGCGCCCAGGTAGGCCTGGATGACCTGCGGATCCGTCTGCACCTCGGCGGGCGTGCCGTCGGCGATCACCTGTCCGAAGTTCAGCACCACCACGTGGTCCGACAGGTCCATCACCATGCCCATGTCGTGCTCGACCATCAGCACCGTCACGCCCCATTCGGAGCGCGCGTCCAGGATGAACCGCGCCATATCGTCGGTCTCTTCGCGGTTCATGCCCGCCACGGGCTCGTCCAGCATCAGCACCTTGGGATTCATGGCCAGCGCGCGCGCCAGCTCTACGCGCTTCTGCAGGCCGTACGACAGCGCCGACACCGGCGCATGGCGGATGTGGTCGATCTCCAGGAAGTCGATGATGCGTTCTTCGATGTCGGCGCGCAGCGCCATCTCTTCGCGCCGCGCCCGTCCCAGGTACAGCAGCGCGTCCAGCACGTTGCTGCGCAAATGGGCATGGCGGCCCAGCTTGATGTTGTCCAGGACCGTCATGCCGCGGAACAGCGCGATATTCTGGAAACTGCGGGCCAGGCCCAGCCTGGCGCGCTCCGGCGCCGCCACGCGCGAGATGTCCCGCCCCAGGAAACGGATCTGCCCCGACGCGGGTTTGTAGAAGCCGGAAATGGTATTGAACAGCGAGGTCTTGCCGGCGCCGTTGGGGCCGATGACCGTGGTGATGGAGCCGGGCGCCACTCGGAACCCCACGTCCGTGAGCGCCTTGACCCCGCCAAACGTCAGCGTGACTCCATCCACCTCCAGCAAGGGAGGGCTATCGGACTGATCCACCATCTGTCTCCTCGCTTTTGCCGCGAAGTTCTTCGCCGCCGGACCGCGCCAAGGCAACAAGCCGGAGGCGCGGCGTAGAGGCTTTTTTATGGACGTCAGACTGGCGAACCCGCGAGGCAGGAGATGCAACGAACCTGTCTTTACCTACGCCAGTACAGCGCCGGAAAATCGTTCTATGCGTTACGCTAGGCATGCTTGAAAGAAAACCAAGCAAGCGCTCGGTTCAGACCATAGCATCGCGATTTTTGGATCGACAGTTGGTATTTACCCGATAACGGAGACACGCCATGCCCCCTGGAATTCCAAGCTTCCAGACGCTGCTTCTGGAAACCGACGGCGCCATCGCGACCGTGACGCTGAACCGCGCCGACGCGCTCAACGCCATCGACGTGGCGATGGCGCAAGACCTGCAACGGGCCGCCCAATGGCTGGAGGCCCGGAACGATATCCGGGTGGTGCTGCTGCGCGCCGCGGGCAAGGCCTTCTGCGCAGGCGGCGACATCGCCATGTTCGAAGGCGATGCCGGCCAGGTGCGCGGTACGCTGCTCGAACTGTTCACCCCGCTCAACGATTTCGTCGCCCGCATCGCGCGCATGGACAAGGTCTGGCTGGCGCAGGTGCATGGCATCGCGGCGGGCGCCGGGCTGTCGCTGGTGCTCGCCTGCGACCTGGCCATCGCCGCCGACGACGCCCGCTTCATGACGGCCTACCTGAAGCTGGGCGCCACGCCCGATGCAGGCATGACGCACGGGCTGACGCGCGTGCTCGGCGCCCGGCGGGCGCTGGACCTGCTGCTGCGCCCCGACGCCTTCACCGCCGCCGACGCGCATGCCTGGGGCATCGTCACGCGGGCAGCGCCCGCCACCGGGCTCGCCGACGCCGCGCGCGCCTATGCAGAGGGCATCGCCCTCAATGCGCCCCACGGCATCGCGGGCGCGAAGGCCCTGCTGCGCTCGGCCGCAAGCGCCGCGCTGGAAACCCAGCTGGCGGACGAAACCGCCCGCTTCCTGGACTCCGCCGCGCGCGCCGACTTCGCGGAAGGCGTCCAGGCCTTTCGCGAAAAACGGCCGCCGCGGTTCATGGGCAATTAGGGCTGGCCCGCCACGGCCGGCCAGTCCGGCTTGCGCTTTTCCACGAAGGCGCGCATGCCTTCGCGAGCCTCGGGCGTGGCGGCCGCGTTGCAAAACACCTCCACCGCCGTGGCCACGCGGCGGCGGTAGTCATTGTCGTTGCTGAAGACGAAGGCGCGCCGCCCCATCGCCAGCACCTGCGGCGGCTTGGCGGCCAGGGACCGCGCCAGCTCCCGCGCCTGCTCCAGCAGTTCCGCTTCCGGCGCCACGCGCGCCACCAGGCCCAGCCCCTGCGCCTCGGCGGCATCGAAGGTCCTGCCGGTGAACAGCAGATCGAACGCCCTGTGCCTGCCCACGACGCCCGGCAGATGCACGTAGTGGATGGCAGGCAACACGCCCACGTCGATCTCCGGATAGCCGAAGGTGGCGGTCTCCGCCGCGACGATCATGTCGCAGGAAACGGCCACCGTCATGCCGCCGCCGCGCACGGCGCCGGACACCACGGCGATCGAGGGCTTGCCCAGGTTGAACTGCGCGTCGTACAGCTTGATGTACAGCGTCGACAACAGGCGATGGATGCGGGCAGGCGTGCTGTCCAGCAGCTTCTTCATGTCCAGCCCCGCGCAGAACCGCCCCGGCAGATCGCTGGCAAGCACGATGGCGCGCACGGCCGGATCGGCATCGGCCTGCGCCAGCGCGGCGATCAGTTCGTCCAGCATCTCCACGTCGAGCGCGTTGACCGGCGCGTGGCCGAGATGGATTTCCGCGACTTGCTCGCGGACCGTGTAACGCAGGAATTTCATGCGGCTTCTCCCGTAGAGGTATGGGCTTGCACGCTGCCCGCGGCAAGCATCGCGGCGATCTCCGCATCGGCGTAGCCGAGTTCGGCCAGGATTTCGCGGCTATGCTCGCCCAGCAACGGCGCCGGCAACGCGGCTTCGCGAGGCTGGCGCCCGAAACGCACCGGCAGCCCCACGTTGCGCACCTCTCCCAGCACCGGATGCCGGCTTTTCACTATCAGTTCGCGCGCGGCGACCTGGGGATGGTCCAGGGCCTGGTCCAGGGTATGGATCGCCGAGCAAGCGATGCCCGCCGGCTTCAACGCCCCCAACCACTCCGCCACGGTGCGAGTTTCCATGCGCGACTGCACCAGGGCCACCGTCGCATCGAAGTTGCGCACCCGGTCGGCATTCCTCGCGAACTCGGGAGCTTCCATGTGGTCCTGCAAGCCCGCCACCGCGCAGAAGCGTTGCCATTGGGCATCGTTGCCCACGCCGAGCATGATGTCGCCATCGGCGGCGCGGAACGCCTGGTAAGGGCACATCGCCGGATGCCCGGTTCCCATGCGACGCGGGATCTGGCCAGTGCGCCAGTAGTTCTGCGCCATGTACGACATCAGGCCCAATGAGGTATCCAGGAGGGAAACGTCCAGGTACTGGCCCTGGCCGGTCTGGTTGCGCTCCAGCAGCGCGGCCAGGATGCCGCTCAATGCAAAGGAACCCGTGCCCAGGTCGACCGGAGAGAAACTGGCGCGCGCGAAGTTGCCGCCCGGTTCGCCCATGGTGCTGATCATGCCGCTGAAGGCCTGCAGCATCACGTCGTAGCCTGGCTCCTCGCCCATCGGCCCTTCCCTGCCGTAGCCGGAGATCTCGCAATAAATAAGCTTGGGATTGATGCCGCTGAGCGTTTCGTAGTCCACGCCCAGGCGGGCGGCGGTGCGTCCGCCGAAACCCTGGAGCACCACGTCGGCCTGCGCCGCCAGCTTGTGCACCACCGTCCGCCCTTCGGCCGACTTCAGGTCCACGGCCAGGCTGCGCTTGTTGTGGTTCACCGCCAGGAACGTCGCGGACTGGCCCTCGTCCTGGGGCAGCCAGGCGCGCGTATCGTCGCCCGTGCCCACAGGCTCGACCTTGATCACCCTGGCTCCAAGCTCGCCCAGGTACTGTCCGCAAAGCGGCCCGGCCAGCACCTTGCTCAGGTCCAGCACCGTGACGTTCTTGAGCGGCGCCATGCGCTTGGTATCGGCCATGTCGTCACTCGGCCTTCAGGCCGATCGCGTTCGCGGCCTCGGTCCATTGGGCGGTCTCGCGCTTGAAGAACGCATCCAGCTCGGCGGGCGCCACCTGCAGCGCTTCGGCGCCACGCTCCTGCATCGCCTTGCGGTACGCGTCGCTCGCCACGACCTTCGCGATCGCCGTGCGCAGCTTCTGCACCACCTCAGGCGGCGTGCCGGCCGGCACTTGCAGGGAGAACCAGAATTTCAGGTCCAGGCCGGGATAGCCGGCCTCTTTCAGCGTGGGCACCTCGGGCAGCAGCGGCGAGCGCTCGCCCGCGGTGATCGCCAACGCCTTCAGCCTGCCGGCCTGGACCTGGCCGATGCTGGTGGACATACTGTCGAACAGGAAGTCGATCTGGCCGCCGATCACGTCCGTCACGGCATTGGCGCTGCCCTTGTAGGCCACGCCCACCGCCTGGAACTTGGCCAGCTTCTGCAGCAGGGCGCCGTAGACATGAGGCGAGCTGCCAGGCCCGAACGTCGCATAGCTCAGCCCGTTCGCCGTGCCGCGGCCGCGCTCCACCAGTTCGCCCAAGGTGGCCACCGGCGTGCGCTCGGGATTGACCACCAGCAGGTTGGGCATGGCGCCCGTGGTGCCGACCGGCACGAAGTCCTTCAACGGATGCATCTTCGCGCTCGGATACATCAAGGGATTGACGGCCTGCATGCCCACCGTATTGTGCATCAGCGTATAGCCGTCCGCGGGCCCGTTCAGCACGCTCTGGTAGCCCACGTTGCCGCTGGCTCCCGGCTTGTTCTGCACGATGACCTGCTGCCCTAGCTCGCGCGCCAGCGGATCGGCCACCAGGCGCGCGATGAAATCGGTCGGGCCACCGGCCGAGAACGGCACCAGCAGCGTGATGGGCTTGGACGGCCAGTTGTCGGCGTACGCCGGGGCGGACAGGCTCGCCGCGGCAAGGCAGGCGGCCAGGATCTTCTTCAGCGCCATGATGTCTCCATAGTCATTTATAGGCTTGCGCTGAATTATGCGAAACCGCCTGTCATATTAGAAATACCGTTTGAATATGCAGGCCATAATAAAATTGTGATAACCCTGGCAACCGGAACCCAGCCATGTCGATGTCCATACGCGCCATGCAGTGCTTCGTCGCGGTGGTCTCCACCGGATCGATCAGCCGCGCCGCCGAAACGCTGCACGTGGCGCAACCCGCTCTGAGCCTGCTGATCCGCAATCTGGAAGAGGACCTGGGCGTCGTTCTGCTGCATCGCAGCTCCCGGGGCGTCACGCCCACCGCCGCCGGCGCGCGCATGCTGGCGCACGCGCGTGAAATCCTGGGCCGCATCGATGCCGCGCGCGCGGACGTGCGCGAGGATGCGAACGCCCCGCGCGGTGCTGTCTCATTGGCGATGTCGATGTCGATGGCGAAACTGCTGACCGTGCCGCTGCTGCGCTTCAGCCTGGAGCACTGGCCGGGCGTCTATCTCAAGATCATCGAATCCAGCACCGGCTACATCCCGGGCTTCGTCAGTTCCGGACATGCCGACCTCGGCCTGACGTTCAGCGACGACGCCTCGGCCGACCTGCGCTTCCAGCACCTGATAGACGAAGAGCTCGTCGTGGTTTCGCCACCCTCCTCGATGCGGGGCAAACGGCCGCGATCCGCGGAACTGCGCGCCCTGCCGGCCATGAGCCTGGACGCGCTGGCGGCGTTGCCGCTGGTGCTGCCCGGCAATCCCCACAGCCTGCGCCGGCTGCTGGACCAGTATCAGCAGCGCGAACGCGTGGAGTTCCGCGTCATCGCCGAGGCCAACGCCATTCCGCAACTGATCGAGCTGGCCAAGGCCGGCGTGGCGCACACCATTCTGTCGTACGAGGCGGCGCGCCAGGAAGCCGAGCGCGGCGATGTCGCCCTGCGCAGGATCGCCGGGCTTCACATGACGCGGCCGGTGTTTCTATGCCGTTCGGACGTGCTGCCGCTGTCGATGGCTGCAGCGGCCGTCGCTGACCGCGTCGGCCGCATCATTGCCGATTGCCGGCCCGCCGCGGCGCCTGCCCGGCCCCGGGTCAGATGACGCGCTTCTCCACCGCCTGGGCCCAGCGCCGCGCCACCGTGGGCGAGGTGGCGCAAGTGGCCGATTCCGTCACCACGCGCACCGCGCGCTCCAACAGCTGGATGTCGGCTTCATGCTGGCGAGCCACGTGCGGATCTTCGAAGAAGATCACGCGCTGGCACTGGTGCTCCAGCACCAGCTCCGCAATCTGCGCGTCGCCGCCCAGCGGACCGCTCAGGTAGCGGTGCACCCAGGGCGTGTCCTTGGGCCACCCACGCGACCAGGCCAGTTCATTCAGCCGGCCGCCGGTCGTGCCGGTCGCCACCCGGCGCGCAAAGCGCGACAGGACATCGAAATGCTCGCTGGCAAACGCAACCATCTCTTCCTTCAAGGCATCGTGCGCGATCAGCGCCAGTGTCTGGCCCGTGAAATCGAACAGGCGCGAGGCCGAAGCATCGGGCGCCAGGCCCGCGTGCACGCGTTCCACTTCCATCCATTCGATGGCGCCCGCCAGCGTCGAGATAAAGGGCCGGCCATGCGTGATGCACTGCCGCTTGAGCGCCAGCGCTTCGGGGAAAATCGAGGAAGGATCGACGGGATCGATCAGGTAGATCGCGCCATCGAACGGCGCCTGCCCGTCGCGGCCTTCGGTAACCCGCGCCACCAGCTTCATCAGGCCGCCCTCGCGGCCGTAGGGATAGCGGATCAGCCCGCCATAGCCTTGCAGCATGCCCTCTCGCACGATCGCGTCGTGCGTGCGGCCCACCGTATGCAGCTGCACCCCCAGCTCGCGTATCGTGGACGAGCACGCGCGCAGCCAGCTGAACAAGGCGGCATCGGGAGTTTCGTGGTGCAGCCGGTTGGCGGCCAGGCCAAAACGCAATTGAGCAGCGGGCATCTGTAGACTCAGGAAGGAGAACAACGGGATCCTTCATGATACCGGGAAAGAAGTACGCCAACGTTGCGCCCGCGGCGGAGGCGCCGGACCGCAATCGTTGACCCGCGCCCCCTGGCCTCCGACGTGGCTGGCGGCCCGGGAACCGCGACGGGTGTCAGACACCTGCCCCGGTCCATACCCCGCAACACAAAAAAAGCTCCCCGCAGGGAGCTTCTTTCCTCAGTCGGCCTCGTCGATCCAGGCCATCTGTATGGCCTCCAGGATCTTCTCGCCGCAATGCGCCGGGTCGTCGCTGAAGCCCGGCAAGGCCAGCACCCATTCACGCAGCTGCATGAAGCGCAGCGTCTTGGGATCCACGTCCGGGTAGGCGTCCACCAGGGCGGCGGCGATCTCGTAGGTGTCGGTCCACTTCATCAATGGCCCTCTTTCGCATGGTTGATCGTGTACTTGGGAATCTCGACCGTCAGGTCGGCATCCGCCACCACCGCCTGGCAGGACAGGCGCGACGTCGGGGTCAGGCCCCAGGCTTTGTCCAGCAGGTCCTCTTCGTCGTCGGTAGCGTCCTCCAGCGAGGCGTAACCCTGCTTCACCACCACGTGACAGGTCGTGCATGCGCAGGACAGCTCGCAGGCATGCTCGATATCGATGTGGTTATCCAGCAGCACGCGGCAGATCGACACGCCCTTGGGCGCGTCTTCGATCACGGCGCCTTCCGGGCAGTACTCGGGGTGCGGCAATACAGTCAGTTTCGGCATAACGTCTTATCAGGCGATCTCATCAAGTTTGCGGCCGGCCAGCGCAGCGCGGATGCTGCGGTCCATCCGCCGCGCGGCGAAGTCGTCGGTCGCGGCCGACAGGGCTTGCACCGCATCCTTCACGGTATCCGCATCCGGGGCATCCTGAGCCGCGATCGCGGCCTGCAGGCACTCGTCCACGCGCTTGCGCTCGTCCGCGTCCAGCAGATCGCCGTCCACGGCCAGCGCCGCCTGCACGGATTCCACCAACTGGCGCGCGTCCACCTGCTGCTCGCGCAGCATGCGGGCCTTCGCGTCCGTATCCGCCTGCGCCACGCTGTCGGCCAGCATCTGCGCGATCTCATCGTCTGACAGGCCGTAGGACGGCTTGACGGAAACCATCGCCTCGACGCCCTTGCTCTGTTCGCGCGCCGTGACGCTCAGCAGGCCGTCCGCGTCTACCTGGAACGTCACGCGGATGCGCGCCGCACCCGCCACCATGGGCGGAATGCCGCGCAGCTCGAAGCGCGCCAGCGAGCGCGAATCGGCGACCAGGTCGCGTTCGCCCTGGACCACGTGGATGCTCATGGCGGTCTGGCCGTCCTTGAACGTCGTGAATTCCTGGGCGCGCGCCACCGGAATGGTGCTGTTGCGCGGGATGATGCGCTCGACCAGCCCGCCCATGGTTTCCAGCCCCAGCGACAGCGGGATCACGTCCAGCAGCAGCCAGTCCTCGCCCGGCGCGCGGTTGCCGGCCAGCAGGTTGGCCTGCAGGGCCGCTCCCAACGCCACCACCTGATCGGGGTCCAGATCGGTCAGGGGCTGCGTGCCGAACAGCTGCCCCACGGCCTGGCGCACGACCGGCATGCGGGTCGCGCCGCCCACCATCACCACCCCGCGCACGTCGGCCGGCGCCAGCGCGGCATCGCGCAGCGCGCGGCGCGCGCAGTCCAGCGTGCGTTCGATCAGCGGCTGGGCCAGCGTCTCGAAACCGGCGCGGGTCAGCACCGTATCCACCACGCGGCCATCCGACAGCGTGAGCTGCAGCCGGGCTTCAGCGGCGTCCGACAGCGCTTCGCGCGCCGCCCGGGCCGCCATCAGCAGGCTGCGGCGGTCCGACGGGCCGAGTTCTCCCGCGGCCACGTGATCCACGATCAAGGAGTCGAAATCATCGCCGCCCAGGGCGGTATCGCCGCCCGTGGCGATCACTTCGAACACCCCCTGCGTCAGGCGCAGGATGGAAATATCGAAGGTGCCGCCGCCCAGGTCGTACACCGCGTACACGCCCTCGGCCGCGTTATCCAGGCCGTAGGCGATCGCCGCGGCGGTCGGCTCGTTCAGCAGCCGCAGCACGTTCAGGCCGGCCAGCCGGGCCGCATCGCGCGTGGCCTGGCGCTGCGCATCGTCGAAATACGCCGGCACCGTGATGACGGCCCCCACCAGGTCATCGCCCAGGACGTCTTCGGCGCGCTGGCGCAGCACCGCCAGGATCTGCGCCGACACCTCCACCGGGCTGAGGTCTCCCTGGACGGTGCGGATGCGCACCATGCCGGGGGCATCGACGAACTCATAAGGCGCGCGCATGGCCCGCGCCTCTTCCAGGGACCGGCCCATGAAGCGCTTCACCGACACGACGGTGTTCAGCGGGTCCAGCGCCTGCTGGCCCAGCGGCTCGCGCCCCGTGGTGACCTTGCCGCCGGGAAAATAACGCACGGCGGACGGCAGCAAGGCCTGGCCTTGCGAGTCCGGCAGCACTTCGGCAACGCTGCTGCGCACCGCCGCGACTAGGGAATTGGTAGTGCCCAGGTCGATCCCGACCGCCAGCTTGCGCTGGTGCGGCGCGGGCGACTCACCGGGTTCGGATATCTGCAATAAGGCCATGATTCTGTTTTCTGGTCAGTGGGCGCCGGAATGCCGGCGCCCGTGTCGCAGGCGCCCCATCGCGCCTTGGGCTATCCAGCGGGCTGGGCGTGCGCCAGCTCTTCAGCCAGCTTCTCCACGAACATCCATTCCCGCACCTTGAGCCCGGCCGCGGCGTAGTCGCGTTCCTCGTCGAGCAGGCGGCCAAGCGTGTCGCGCATGGAAGCCCGTGCCTGCTGCAATTCCGCCTGCAGGGCCGCAAGGGCCGCCGCATCGCCGCGCGCGTCGTCCAGCATCTCGCGCCAGGTCATCTGCTGCATCAGGAAAGCGCCATCCATGGACGTGTTGCTTTCGGTCTGCAGGTCCACGCCCGCCTGTTCGCACAGGTAGCGCGCCCGGAGCAGCGGATCCCGCAGCAGGCGATAGGCCTCATTCGCGCGCGCCGCCCATTGCATGGCCACGCGGCGTTCCGCGGGGCTTGCCGTGGCATAGCGGTCGGGGTGCACTTGGGCGGCGACGGCGCGCCACGCCGTTTCCAGCGCCTGCGGGTCCAGGTCGAAGCGTGCCGGCAAGCCGAACAGGCTGAAGTGATCGTCTCCAGCCAAGACTTACACCGTGAACGACTCGCCGCAGCCGCAGGTCGCCTTCTCGTTGGGGTTGCGGAACTTGAAGCCTTCGTTCAGGCCTTCGCGGGCGTAGTCCAGTTCGGTGCCGTCCAGGTAGGACAGGCTTTTCGGATCCACGAAGACCTTCACTCCGAAGCTTTCGAACACGACGTCGTCCGACGCCGCGTCGTCCACGTACTCCAGCTTGTAGGCCATGCCGGAACAGCCCGTCGTCCTAACGCCGAGCCGCAAGCCGATACCCTTTCCGCGCTTCTGCAAGTAGCGGCCGATATGGGTGGCGGCCTGTTGGGTCAGGGTAACGGACATGCTCAGCTCGCCACGGCTTCGGCCGGAACCGAATGCTTTTCTTTGTAGTTTTGCACCGCGGCCTTGATCGCGTCTTCGGCCAGGATGGAACAGTGCACCTTCACGGGCGGCAACGCCAGTTCTTCAGCGATCTGGGTGTTGCGGATATTCATGGCTTCGTCGAGCGTCTTGCCCTTGACCCATTCCGTCACCAGCGAGCTGGAAGCGATGGCCGAGCCGCAGCCGTAGGTCTTGAAGCGCGCGTCTTCGATCACGCCGGCTTCATTCACCTTGATCTGCAGCTTCATGACGTCGCCACAGGCGGGCGCGCCGACCATGCCGGTGCCCACCGATTCGTCCGACTTGTCGAACGAACCGACATTGCGCGGGTTTTCGTAGTGATCCAGAACTTTGGTGCTGTAAGACATGCTATTTCTCCACGGATTTCTTGGCGCGGGCGCTCAGTGCGCGGCCCACTGCACGGTGTTCAAGTCGATGCCTTCCTTGGCCATTTCCCACAGCGGCGACATGTCGCGCAGCTTGCCGACGCGGCTCTTGATGAGCTCGACGGCAAAATCGACTTCCTGCTCGGTCGTAAAGCGGCCCAGCGTGAAACGGATCGAGCTGTGCGCCAGCTCGTCGTTGCGGCCGAGGGCGCGCAGCACATAGGACGGCTCCAGGCTGGCCGAGGTGCAGGCCGAGCCGCTGGACACGGCCAGTTCCTTGATCGCCATGATCAGGGACTCGCCTTCGACGTAGTTGAAGCTGACGTTCAGGTTGTGCGGAACGCGCTGGTCCATGTCGCCGTTCAGGTAGACCTCTTCGATCTGCGACAGGCCCGTCCACAGGCGGTCGCGCAACATGCGGATGCGCTCGTTCTCGGTGCCCATTTCCTCGCGGGCCAGGCGGAAAGCCTCGCCCATGCCGACGATCTGGTGCGTCGCCAGCGTGCCCGAGCGGAAACCGCGCTCGTGGCCGCCGCCATGCATCTGGGCTTCGATGCGGATGCGCGGCTTGCGGCGCACGTACAGGGCGCCGATGCCCTTGGGGCCGTAGGTCTTGTGGGCCGAGAACGACATCAGGTCGACCTTGAGCTTCTGCAGGTCGATTTCCACCTTGCCGGTTGCCTGGGCCGCGTCCACATGGAACACGATGCCCTTTTCGCGGCAGATTTCGCCCAGCGTTTCGATATCCTGGATCACGCCGATTTCGTTGTTCACCATCATCACCGACACCAGCACGGTGTCGGGGCGCAGCGCGGCCTTGAAGGTGTCCAGATCGATCAGGCCGTTATCCTTAACGTCCAGGTAGGTCACTTCGAAGCCCTGGCGCTCCAGTTCGCGACAGGTATCCAGCACGGCCTTGTGCTCGGTCTTGACCGTGATGATGTGCTTGCCGCGTTCAGCATAGAAGTTGGCGGCGCCCTTGATGGCCAGGTTGTCGGACTCCGTGGCGCCGGAAGTCCAGACGATTTCGCGCGGGTCGGCGTTCACCAGCTTGGCGACTTCCTCGCGGGCGCGCTCGACGGCCTCTTCCGACTCCCAGCCGAACGCATGGCTGCGCGAGGCGGGGTTGCCGAAGTTCTCGTACAGCCAGGGCACCATCTTTTCCACGACGCGGGGGTCGACGGGCGTCGTGGCCGAATAGTCCAGATAGATTGGGCGAGTGGTCATTTCTACAACTCCTGATACTTCTTATACGGTGGCATTGGCTGCGACGGTCGCGGTCGGGGCGTTGGCGGCATTGGCGCCCCCCACCCTGCTCACGTGCACCGCGCAGGCCTGCGCTTGATTGTTGGCTTCCTGCAGCTGGCGCACTCGCTGCTGATCGACCAGATCTTGCAGGGACACCGAATCCAGGTAATCGACCATCTTGCGATTCAACGTGGCCCAGAGCTCGTGCGTCATGCACTTGCCGGGCTTGCCGTCGTTGCCGCTCGTACAGTCCCGTTTTCCGCCGCAGCTGGTGGCGTCCAGGGGCTCGTCGACGGCGAAGATGATGTCGGCGACGGTCACGTTGCGCGCCAGGCGGGCAAGCGAATAGCCGCCGCCCGGGCCGCGCACGCTGTCCACGAGTTCGTGGCGACGCAGTTTCCCGAACAGTTGCTCCAGATAGGACAACGAGATGTTCTGACGCTGACTGATGGCCGCAAGAGTGACCGGGCCGCTATGCTGCCGCATAGCCAGGTCGATCATGGCAGTCACGGCGAAACGCCCTTTGGTAGTTAGCCGCATGGTAGGTTCCCTGTGATTCGGCAATGACCGCCAGCGAATCCAGCGGCCAATACCCGAGTAATTGGCTCAAGTATAGCCTATTCCCGACTAATTTGGTATGGCTCCTGGCTAGAAAAAACCGCGCATCCGCGCGGTTTCTTTACTGCCAGGCACCTTCGGGAACCGCACGCCGACGGCTCCACCGCAGCAGCGGATCAGGCCGCCTGGTACTGGGTGGCGCGCTTGCGCACCAGCTCGAGAACACCCTGACAGGCGTCTTCGAGGTAGTCGAGCACTTTGCCGAAGCCGTCCGCCCCGCCATAGTAGGGATCGGGCACGGTGGCCTCCTCGAACTCGTTGGCAAAGCGCATCAGCAGCATCAGCTTGTGCTGGTAGGCCTTGGGGCACTGCTGCTGCATGGCGGACAGGTTGTCCCAATCCATGGCGAGGATCAGGTCGAAATCGCGGAAATCTTCCGCGGTGACCTGACGCGCTTCGCAGTGCGTGATCTCGTAGCCGCGCTTGCGCGCTGCGGCCTGCGCCCGGGCATCAGGCGCCTCGCCGATGTGAAACGCGTGCGTGCCCGCGGAGTCGATGCGAACCACATCGCCCAAACCCGCGTCGTTCACCAAATGGCGAAACACGCCCTCTGCGCTCGGCGAGCGACAGATATTGCCCATGCAAACGAAAAGTACCTTGGTCATCATGGAAGTAAGTGTGCGGGAAAACCCGAGATAAGGCAAGCTTTTTTTGCGTCTGCGCAATTGGGTTCAGGCAAATGTGTCCCCGTGAATTTTTCATTCAATTCAATGACTTGCATTAACAATCAAATGTAATTCAGGAAGTCCGGGCCGAGATAATCGCCCGGATTGCGACAACGCAATTGCAGCGCAGCAGATGCCTAGACAATTCAGCAATGTGTCAGCAAAAAGACACACCAGGATACGTGCATGCCGCTAGGTGGCGCCGTCCAGCAGTACGCGCTGCTTCAAGGCCGTCAAGGCGTCCCGCGCCGCCGCGGCCTGCTCGAATTCCAGGTTGCGGGCATGGTCCATCATCAGCTTCTCAAGGCGCTTGATCTCGCGCGCCATGGCCTTTTCGTCCTTCATGAACTCAGCCGGCACCGCCGCCTCCAGCGCGTCGTGCTGGGCGGGCGCGACAATACCGTCGATCAGCTCGCGCACGGCCTTCTGCACGCCGCGCGCCGTGATGCCGTGGTCGGTATTGAACTGCAGCTGCTTGTTCCGGCGGCGGCTGGTTTCCTCGATGGCGCGCTGCATCGAATCGGTGATGCGGTCGGCATAGAGGATGGCGTGGCCGTTCAGGTTGCGCGCCGCCCGCCCGATGGTCTGGATCAGGCTGCGCTCCGAACGCAGGAAGCCCTCCTTGTCGGCGTCCAGGATGGCAACGAGGGACACTTCAGGAATATCCAGGCCCTCGCGCAGCAGGTTGATCCCCACCAGCACGTCGAACGTGCCCAGGCGCAGGTCGCGGATGATCTCGACGCGCTCCACCGTGTCGATGTCGGAGTGCAGGTAGCGCACCCGCACGCCGTGCTCGCTCAGGAAGTCCGTCAGGTCCTCAGCCATGCGCTTGGTCAGGGTGGTGACCAGCACGCGCTCGCCCTGCCCCACGCGCTCATTGATCCGGCCGAGCAGATCGTCCACCTGCGTGCGCGCCGGCAGCACCTCGACCAGCGGATCGACCAGGCCGGTGGGCCGCACGACCTGCTCGACGACATTGTCGGCGTGTTCCTTCTCGTAGGCCGCCGGCGTGGCCGACACGAATACGCACTGTCGCATCCGGGCCTCGAATTCCTCGAGCTTCAACGGCCGGTTATCCAGCGCCGAGGGCAGCCGGAAGCCGTATTGCACCAACGTTTCCTTGCGCGCGCGGTCGCCGCGGTACATGCCGCCCAATTGCCCGATGGTGACGTGGCTTTCGTCGATGAACATGAGCGCATCGGCCGGCAGGTAGTCGATCAGCGTGGGCGGCGGTTCGCCAGGGGCCGCGCCAGACAGGTGGCGGGAGTAGTTTTCGATGCCTTTGCAGAAGCCCAGTTCCTGCAGCATCTCCAGGTCGAAGCGGGTGCGCTGCTCGAGCCGCTGGGCCTCGACCAAGTGGCCATCGTCCGTGAAGCGCTTTATGCGCTCGCACAGTTCTTCCTTGATGGTTTCAATGGCGCGCAGCACCGTATCCCGCGGCGTCACGTAATGCGAGCCCGGGTACACGGTGAATCGCGGCAGTTTCTGGCGGATGCGGCCCGTCAGGGGGTCGAACAGCTCCAGGCTTTCGACCTCGTCGTCGAACAGCGTCAGGCGCAGCGCCAGCTCCGGGCTTTCGGCCGGGAAGATGTCGATCGTCTCGCCCCGCACCCGGAACGTCCCGCGCGTGAAATCGGCGTCGTTGCGGGTGTACTGCATGGCGACCAGGCGGGCCAGGATCTCGCGGCGCGAGATCTGGTCGCCGGCGCGCAGGATGAGCACCATGGCGTGGTAGTCGCCGGGGTTGCCGATACCGTAGATGCACGAGACCGTGCCCACGATGATCGTATCCCGCCGCTCCAGCAGGCTCTTGGTGGCCGACAGGCGCATCTGCTCGATATGCTCGTTGATGGACGAGTCCTTCTCGATGAACAGGTCGCGCGTCGGCACATAGGCCTCGGGCTGGTAGTAGTCGTAGTATGAAACAAAGTACTCGACCGCGTTCTTGGGGAAGAACTCCCGCATCTCGGCGTAGAGCTGGGCGGCCAGCGTCTTGTTGGGGGCCAGCACCAGCGCCGGACGCCCCAGGCGCGCGATCACGTTGGCCATGGTGTAGGTCTTGCCCGACCCCGTGACGCCCAGGAGCGTCTGGAACATCAGGCCGTCCTGCATCCCCTGGGCCAGGCCTTCGATGGCGGCAGGCTGGTCGCCCGCCGGCGGATAAGGCTGGTAGAGATGGAACGGGCTGCCCGGGAAATCGACAAAGCCGCCCGCCGCCGAGGTTCCGGGCGGGGCTTCCGCCGATACCGCGGGCGCGCCTTCGCCCCGGAGCGCGGGATCTTCCGCGATCGGGTCTATTGCGCTTGGGTCTACTGCGCTCGGGTCTATTGCGCGTTTAGACATGCTAGACTGTTCCAGGGTAAACCCCCCATTATCCACAGCACTCCGTACTGCGTCCACCCACCTCATCAGACTCCCATGAGCACCCTTTTCGATTCCGTCGAACTCGCACCGCGCGACCCCATTCTTGGCCTGAACGAACAATACAACGCCGATACGCGTCCCGGTAAAGTCAATCTGGGCGTGGGCGTGTACTACGACGATCAGGGCCGCATCCCCCTGCTGGGCGCAGTCCGCAAGGCTGAAACCGCCCGTATCGAGGCCGCCGCCGCCCGCGGCTACCTGCCGATCGAAGGCATCGCCGGCTACAACGCGGGCGCGCAGGCCCTGCTGCTGGGCAAGGATTCCGCGCTGGCCGCCGCCGGCCGCGTGCTGACCACCCAGGCCCTGGGCGGCACGGGCGCGCTCAAGATCGGCGCCGACTTCCTGCGCCAGTTGCTCCCCTCCTCCAAGGTCCTGATCAGCAACCCCAGCTGGGAAAACCACCGCGCGCTGTTCGAGCGCGCCGGGTTCGAGGTCGGCACCTACGCCTACTATGACGCCGCCACCCGCGGCCTGGACTTCGACGCCATGCTGGCGGACCTGAAGGCCGCTCCGGCCAAGACCGTGGTCGTGCTGCACGCCTGCTGCCACAACCCGACGGGCGTGGATCCCACCATGGACCAATGGAAGCAGATCGCCGCCGTGGTCAAGGAAAACAACCTGGTGCCGTTCCTGGACATCGCCTACCAGGGCTTCGGCGATGGCTTGACGGAAGACGCCGCGGTCGTGCGCATGTTCGCCGACCTGGACCTGACCATGTTCATCAGCTCCTCATTCTCGAAGTCGTTCTCCCTGTATGGCGAGCGCGTCGGCGCGCTGACCGTGGTGGCTGGCAGCAAGGACGAAGCCGCCCGCGTGCTGAGCCAGCTCAAGCGCGTGATCCGCACCAACTACTCCAACCCGCCCACCCATGGCGGCACGGTGGTGTCGACGGTCCTGAACTCGCCTGAACTCTTCGCCATGTGGGAAGAGGAACTGGCCGGCATGCGCGACCGCATCCGCCTGATGCGCAAGCAGCTGGTCGAAAAGATCCAGGAACACGGCGGCAAACAGGACTTCAGCTTCGTGCTGCGCCAGCGCGGCATGTTCTCGTACTCGGGCCTGACCTCCGCGCAAGTGGACCGCCTGCGCGAAGAGCACGGCGTCTACGCCGTGTCCAGCGGCCGCATCTGCGTCGCCGCGCTGAACAGCGGCAACATCGACAAGGTCGCCGCGAGCATCGCCGCGGTGCTGTAACCGGCCGCCGCGCACGGCCCCTCACGGGGCCCGCCTCCAGAAACGGGACCTTCGGGTCCCGTTTTGCTTGGGTCCCCATTTGCGGCCGGGCCCCTCGCAGGGCCCAGCCGCCCGGTGGGCGCTTCTGCTTTCTTGCGCCGCCCGTCGTCCGCGGAGGCTACCTGTCCAGGAACCGGTTCATCTCTTCGCGGATGATTTGGGCAACAGCTTCCTGGCGCTTTTGCGTCATGCGATTGTCCAGCGCCGCGACACTGATGCCGCCCAGCACATCGCCTTCCTTATTCTTCAGCGTGACGCCCACGCCGGTCACCTTGCTGACCGCGTGGCTGCCTATCACGGCGTAGCCGCGCTTGCGCGCGCGGGCAATTCGCATGCGCAGCTCATCCAGCGTGAGCGACTTGTACTTGAGAAAGCGGGCCTTGTTGACGTTGAGGTAGCGCTCCGTGACGTCTTCGTCGAAGCTCGCCAGCATGGCCAGGCCGCCTGCGCCCACGCCGATGGGTTGGCGGTTGCCGACCGGGATGGCCAACGCTTGAATGGGATAGGCGCCCACTTCCCGCCCGATGCACAGGGTATCCAGGTCTTGCAGGATCACCAGGAAGCTGGCGTCCTCGGTCCGGTCGGAGATGCGGCGCAGCAAGGGCCCGTAGCGCGTGGACAGCGAGGACTGCGCAGCCAGCGACTCCCCGAGTTTCCGGCAATAGTCGCCAAGGTAGTACTTCTTGCTGCGCGCGTTGCGGGACACCAGCCCCTGCGCCAGCAGTTCCCGCAACAGGCGCAGCGCCGTCGGCTTTTCCAAGCCCTGCTCCCGGCATACGTCCGTAAGCCGCAGACCTTCTTCGTGATGGCGCTGCACAGTCTTGAGCACTCGCAGCGCCTTCTGGATGCTGGAGGATTGCGTCATATCGTCCGGACCCATGCTAGGCAAAAAGTTTCATATACCGAAACTTTATCCTCTTTTTCACGGGTAAGCAGGGGTTAATACGGAAAGGCCGGCCACGCAGAATAGAGCCACTCATCGACCAGCTGCCCACACCCATCATGAACGTCTATATCACCGGCATCGCCCACACCCCGCTTGGCCGCCATCCGGACCTCTCAGTCAAGCAATTGACCGAGCAAGCCGTCAACAATGCCCTGGCCGACAGCGGCCATGAACTGGCGGACATGCAGGCGGCATGGTTTTCCAACGTGCGCCAGGGCCAAATGGAAAAACAGAATTCGATCCGCGGCCAATGCGCGCTGAACGCGATGGGGGTAAGCGGCATCCCCGTCTTCAATATCGAAAATGCCTGCGCCAGCAGCAGCTCCGGGTTGTTCAACGCCTGCATGGCGATCGCATCGGGCATGTTCGACACGGTTCTGGTGGTCGGCGCGGAAAAGATGTTCTACCCGGACAAGAAGACCGAAATGATGAACGCGTTCTTCGGCGGCACCGACATACATCTGCTGCGCCAGACATGGGATTTCTTCTGCCAGCAGGAGACCGACCCCGATATCCGCCAGCGCCTGAACTCTCCCGGCGCCTGGAATACGCAGAGCTTTTTCATGGACATCTACGCGGCCATGGCGCGCCAGCATATGCGCGCATACGGCACCACGCAGCGGCAGATCGCCAGCGCGGCAGCGAAGAACCATGCGCACTCGACCATGAACCCGCTGGCCCAGTACCAGAACGATATGTCCATCGACGAAGTGCTTGCCACCCCCGAGATCGCCTGGCCACTGACGCGCGCAATGTGCGCGCCCATTTCCGACGGCGCTTCGGCCATCGTGCTGTCCAGCGGCCGCGCCTTGTCCGAAGCGCGCAGGCAGCGGGCCGTCAGGGTCGCGGGCATCGGCGCGGCCAGCACGGTGATCCGCGACATCGCCGATATGGACCGGCACTGCGTGCATCTGGCTGCCAAGCGCGCCTATGCCATGGCCGACATCACGCCGCAGGACATCGACGTGGCCGAAGTGCATGATGCCTCCAGCTTCGCGGAACTGCTGCAGATCGAAAACCTGGGCCTTTGCCCCCGCGGCCAAGGCGGCCCTTACACCGAAAGCGGCGCAACCAGCCTGGGCGGCATCACCCCCGTCAACGTATCGGGCGGGCTGGTGTCCAAAGGACACCCGATCGCCGCGACCGGCCTGGTGCAAATCCATGAGCTCGTTACGCAACTGCGCCATGAAGCCGGAGCGCGCCAGGTCCAGGGCGCCCGCACCGCGGTGGCCGAAAACGGCGGCGGCTTCCTGCATTACGAAGATGCGGCGGCCGTGGTCACGGTGCTCAGCAACAGGCTCTAGCATGCAGCCCATCGACTTTTTCCTGCATGCCGCCATGCGGCACCCGGATCGCATCGCGGCGATCGATGCGGCCACCGGCTACGCCCATACCTACGAAGCGCTGCGCGGCCAGACGCTGGCACTGGCCGCCGCGCTGCAACGGCTATCCGGCAAGCCTCGCCCGGTGATCGCCACGCTGGCCGGCAATTCGCACGCAATGCTGCTGGGCATATTGGCCACCTACGCCTGCGGCGGCGTGCTGGTGCCGCTGACGCCGACCGTAGTCGAACAGGACATCGCCCGCCAACTGGCGACGGCCGCGCCCGATATCGTATTGCACGACGCGGCATACGAGGCGCTGCTTGCTTCCTACCATGGCCTGCGCATCTGCAACGACGAGAGCCGCGAGTTCCAGACCGACGCGCTGGCGCGTGAATACGCGGGCCAGTCGCCATCGCGCTCCAACCCGGATCCGGGCGAGATAGCCGCCATCAAGTTCACGGGCGGGTCGTCGGGCGTGCCCAAAGCCGTATTGCAGTCGCTGCGCTGTATCAACACCATGGTGGCGTCGCTGGCCATGGTGTATGGCTTCGACAGCAAGGAACGCTTCCTGCTGGCGCCGCCGATGACGCATGGCGCGGGCACGTTCGTGCTGCCGGTATTGCATGCCGGCGGCTGCCTGGTGATCGCCGGCAAGGCGACTGCCGAGCAACTGCACGCCCTGCTGAACACCTATGGGATAACGTCCACCTGGGTGCCTCCCACGCTGCTCCAGCGGCTGGTGCAGGCACAACGCGCCGCTGCGCGCCATCTGCCGGCGCTGCGCAACCTGCTGTATGGCGGCGCGCCGTGCCCCGCTCCCCTGCTATCACAGGCAATTGCGGCGTTTGGCCCAGTGCTGGGCGTTACCTATGGCCTGACGGAAGCACCGGTCATCATCGCGGGCATGGACGGCGCCACGGGCTCCCGGCCGGAAAATCACGGCAGCGCGGGCCGCGTCGGCCCCCTGACGCGGGTCGCGGTCGTCGGCGAGGACGGCCAGCCCACCGCCAGCCCGAATACCCTGGGTGAAATCATCGCCAGCGGCGACTTGCTGATGTCGGGCTACCTGAACATGCCTGAGCAGACAGCGGCCGTATTGAAAGATGGCTGGTTCCACACCGGCGACATCGGCCTCATCGATGAACGCGGCTTTCTGTTCATCAAGGGCCGTTCCAAAGACGTCATCATCAGCGGCGGCTTCAATGTCTATCCCTCCGACGTCGAGAACGCCTATGCGCAACATCCAGGCGTCGCCGAATGCGTGGTGTTCGGCGTCGCCGACGACTACTGGGGCGAACGCGTCGAAATGGCGGTCGTGCCGGTACTGCCAGACTCGGTCAGCGTCCAGGCGCTGATCGATTACGGCAAGCAGCAATTGGGGTCCGTGCGGACACCCAAAATCATCCATATCGTGCAGTCTTTTCCAAAAAACACACTAGGCAAACTCGACAAGCGGCGAATCATCGACGACTTGCGCGACGCGAGCCAGCAGGAGGAACATCGATCATGAAATTCAAGACCTGGATTGCCGCCACGGCCAGCGTGCTGGCCATCACGCTGGGCGGCTCCGCCGCCGCGGCCTTTCCGGAACAGCCCATCCGCTTCGTGGTCGGGTTTCCGCCAGGCGGCTCGACCGATATCGTCGCGCGGGTGTTGGCCGAGGGCCTGTCGCGCGAACTGGGACAGACCGTGGTCGTCGAGAACAAGGCGGGCGCTGGCGGCACCATCGGCGCCTCGTCGGTCGCCCACTCCAAGCCGGACGGCTACACCATCTTCCTGGGCACCGTAGCCACCAACGTGATCAACCCGCTGCTGCGCAAAGAGCTGAATTTCGACCCCATCAAGGATTTCACCATGATCGGCGAGGTTGGCTTCTACACCAATCTGGTGCTGGTCAATGCCGGCTCGAAGTACCAGGACCTGGGCGCGCTGATCGCCGATGCGAAGAAGCGGCAACTGTCCTATTCCAGCCCCGGGGCTGGCACATCGCCGCACATGACCGGCGAATACTTCAAGATCCTGACCGGCTCGAATATGCAGCACATTCCCTTCTCGGGCAGCGGCCCGGCGTTGACCGCACTGATGGGCGGCCACGTCGACCTCGGTTTCGACAACCTGCCCGCCGCCCTGAGCCTGGTGCAGTCGGGCAAAGTGCGGGCGCTGGCCATCACCAGCACGACGCGCATCAAGGAACTGCCCGACGTGCCCACCGCCGAGGAGCTGGGCGTGAAGAACATGAGCGTGGACGCCTGGGTCAGCGTAATGGGCCCGGCCGGCATACCGGCCGACCGGCTATCGGTGCTGAGCTCCGCCTTGCAGAAAGCGCTGGCCAAGCCCGACATCATCCGCAAGCTGGAAGACAAAGCCATCACGATCAAAGCCACTCGTCCGGAAGAATTGCAGGACTACATTGAATCCGAGACCCGGAAGTGGCGCGGCGTCATCGAGGCGGCCGGCATCAAGCCGGAATAAGACGGCGCATCGGCCAGGCCCGCGCCATCGGGCCTGGAGCGCCCAATTCGGGATATACCGACCGGCCGGCCTTTACGCCAACCTGAGGCGGCCGGCCCTGGCTTGCTTTTTTGCGCTGCGTCCCCCAGAATGGCGCTGTATATATGTACAGTCCGCTAGCACCGGATCATCGCCATGGCCAGCAAACTCACCGATCGCCAACAACAAATCCTGGATCTCATCAGGCAGACCGTCGCGCGCACCGGCTTTCCGCCCACGCGCGCGGAGATCGCGCAGGCCCTGGGCTTCCGGTCTCCCAACGCGGCGGAAGATCACCTCAAGGCCCTGGCCCGCAAAGGCGCCATCGAACTCACGGCAGGCGCATCGCGGGGCATACGCCTGAAGGACTCGGCGGCCGCGCCATCCCAGGCGTCGCTGCCTCTGCCCTCCCTGGCGCAGCTGCTGCTGCCGCTGGTGGGCCGCGTGGCGGCGGGCAGCCCCATCCTGGCCGCTGAACATGTCGAGCGCGAGGTCGGGGTGGATCCCAACCTGTTCGCCCAGGCGCCCGACTACCTGCTGAAAGTCCGCGGCATGAGCATGCGCGACGCCGGCATCCTGGAAGGCGACCTGCTCGCCGTGAAAAAGGCCTCCGAGGCCCGCAACGGGCAGATCGTGGTTGCCCGCCTGGGCGACGACGTCACCGTCAAGCGCCTGCAGCGCCAGAACGGCCACATCGAACTCCTGCCCGAAAACCCGGATTTCCAGACCATCGTGGTCGGTGCCGACCAGGATTTCGCGCTGGAAGGCATCGCCGTGGGCCTGATCCGCACGCACGCGCTGCACTGAAGCCGAAAGAAGGCCTCGGCCCAAACAAAAAAACCCCTCGACGGATCGAGGGGTTTTTTCATGCCGTCGCTACCGGGCGCTCCTGTCGGAGGCGCCCGGCAGATCCGGTCAGTGCTTGAGCACCGGATCGGTCGAGCCGGGTTCGGCCGGCTTGGCGACCAGGGGCTCCTTGACGGCCTCTTCCTCGGCCAGAGGCTCCGGCAGGCGTTCCAGGGCCAGCTCCAGCACCTTGTCGATCCAGCGCACCGGCACGATTTCGAGATGGTTCTTGACGTTGTCCGGAATCTCCGCCAAGTCCTTGACGTTTTCTTCCGGGATCAAGACCATCTTGATGCCGCCGCGATGGGCCGCCAGCAGCTTTTCCTTCAGGCCGCCGATGGGCAACACTTCGCCGCGCAGCGTGATCTCGCCGGTCATGGCGACGTCGGCGCGCACCGGGATGCGCGACAAGGCCGACACCATGGCCGTGGTGATCGCGATACCGGCGGACGGACCGTCCTTGGGCGTCGCGCCTTCCGGCACGTGCACGTGCATGTCGTGCTTCTCGAATACGCTGTCGGCAAAGCCCAGGCGGCGCGCGCGTGAACGCACCACCGTGCGGGCCGCCTCGACCGATTCCTTCATCACGTCGCCCAGCGAACCGGTGCGTTGGATGACGCCCTTGCCCGGCATGTCCGCGACTTCGATCGTCAGCAGGTCGCCACCGACTTCCGTCCACGCCAGCCCGGTCACCTGGCCGATCTGGTTTTCCTTCTCGGCCATGCCGAAAGCATAACGGCGCACGCCCAGGTAGTCGCTCAGGTTGTCGCCCGTCACGTTGACCGGCTGGGCTTCGGGCGCCTTGCCCTCCGCCTTGGCGCGGTCGCTCTGGGTGAGCAGTTGCTTGATGACCTTGCGGCAGATCTTGCCCACTTCGCGTTCGAGCGCGCGCACGCCGGCTTCGCGGGTGTAGTAGCGCACGATGTCGCGCAGGGCGCTGTCGTCGACCGTCAACTCGCTATCTTTCACGCCGTTGTTCTTCATCAGCTTGGGCAGCAGATGGTCGCGGGCGATATGGATCTTTTCTTCCTCGGTATAGCCGGAAAGACGGATCACTTCCATCCGGTCCAGCAGGGCCGGGGGAATGTTCAGCGTGTTGCTGGTGGCCACGAACATGACGTCGGACAGGTCGAAGTCGACTTCGATGTAGTGGTCCTGGAACGTGTGGTTCTGTTCCGGATCCAGCACCTCGAGCAGGGCCGACGAGGGATCGCCGCGGAAATCCATGCCCAGCTTGTCGATTTCGTCGAGCAGGAACAAGGGATTGCGCACGCCGACCTTCGACATGTTCTGGACGATCTTGCCCGGCATGGAACCGATGTACGTACGGCGGTGGCCGCGGATCTCGGCTTCGTCGCGCACGCCGCCCAGCGCCATGCGCACGAACTTGCGGTTCGTCGCCTTGGCGATCGACTGCCCCAGCGAGGTCTTGCCCACGCCAGGAGGGCCGACCAGGCAAAGAATGGGCGCCTTCACCTTGTCCACGCGCTGTTGCACGGCAAGGTATTCCAGGATCCGTTCCTTGACCTTTTCGAGGCCATAGTGGTCGTTGTCCAGCACCGTTTCAGCGTTGCTGATGGAATTGTTGATCTTGCTCTTTCTCTTCCATGGAAGATTGATGAGCGTATCGATGTAGTTGCGCACCACGGTGGCTTCGGCCGACATGGGCGACATGAGCTTGAGCTTCTTGAGCTCGGCGTCGGCCTTCTTGCGCGCCTCTTTGGGCATGTGGGCGGCGATGATCTTCTTTTCGAGCTCTTCGATATCCGCGCCCTCTTCGCCCTCGCCGAGTTCCTTCTGAATGGCCTTGACCTGCTCATTCAGGTAGTAGTCGCGCTGGCTCTTTTCCATCTGCTTCTTCACGCGGCCGCGAATCCGCTTCTCGACCTGGAGGATGTCGATCTCGGTTTCGAGTTGCGTGAGCAGGCCTTCGAGGCGTTCGGAGGTGCCGACGATCTCGAGCATCTTCTGCTTCTGCTCGAGCTTAAGGGGAAGATGCGCGGCGATCGTGTCGGCCAGGCGCCCGGCATCGTCGATGCCGGCGAGCGAGGTCAGGATCTCCGGGGGGATCTTCTTGTTCAGCTTTACGTACTGTTCGAACTGGGCGACGATCGCGCGGCGCAGGGCCTCGGTTTCGGAGCCTTGCATGGCGTCCGGTTCGATCGGCGTCACCTGGCAGGTGAAGTGCGAATCGGCGTCTTCGATGCTGTTGATGCGGGCGCGCTGGGTGCCTTCGACCAGCACCTTGACGGTGCCGTCGGGCAGCTTGAGCATCTGCAGAATGCCGGCGACGCAGCCGATCTCGTAGACGTCTTCAGGGGTGGGATCATCCTTGCCGGCGGATTTTTGGGCCACCAGCATGATGCTTTTGCCCGCTTCCATCGCAACCTCGAGCGCGCGGATCGAGCGCGGACGGCCGACGAACAGCGGGATGACCATGTGCGGAAACACCACAACGTCGCGCAGTGGGAGCAGGGGCAGGTCGATCGGGTCGGAAGGCAGGGTCTGGCTGGCAGACATAGGAGGTTCCTCGGTATGACTCGGCGTATCGGGGACAGGTGACCCGGGTATACCCGAGCCAGCACGTCAGTTACGTCTGTTATGGGAACAATAGCCGAAAATTCAAGATCTCGGCGCCTCGATAGCCCTAGGCCTAAAAAAAACCCGGAGCAGCACCTTCAGTATGCAAGGGCCGAGGCCGTGAGAAAAGCGTGTTTCCACCCAGGACGGGCCCTGAGGCAAAAAAACCCGTTACGGGAACGGGCTTTTTTGAAATATCAGGCTGCGGCGTCCCGGACTTCCCCCCGCTCCGGCTTGTCGGAAGCGGCGGCTTCGTCGGCGTAGATGAGCAATGGCTTGCCCTCGCCTTCGATGGCGTTTTCGTCCAGCACCACGCGCTTGACGTTGCCCTGGGAAGGCAGGTCATACATGGTGTCGAGCAAGGCCTGCTCGATGATGGAACGCAGGCCGCGGGCGCCCGTCTTGCGCCGCAGCGCCTTGCGGGCGATCGCCTTCAGCGCGGCGGGCCGCACGTCCAGTTCGGCGCCTTCCATGGCGAACAGCTTCTGGAACTGCTTGAGCAGGGCATTCTTGGGCTCGGTCAGGATCTGCACCAAAGCCGCCTCGTCCAGCTCATCCAGCGTGGCGACCACCGGCAGGCGGCCGACCAGCTCGGGGATCAGGCCGAACTTGATCAGGTCTTCGGGCTCGACTTCCGAGAACAGCTCGCCCACGCCGCGTTCGGACTTGGCGCGCACCGAAGCCGAGAAGCCGATGCCCGATTTCTCGGTGCGGTCGCGGATGACCTTTTCCAGCCCGTCGAAGGCGCCGCCCACGATGAACAGGATGTTGGTCGTATCCACCTGGACGAAGTCCTGGTTCGGGTGCTTGCGACCGCCCTGCGGCGGCACCGAGGCCACCGTGCCTTCGATCAGCTTCAGCAGGGCTTGCTGCACGCCCTCGCCCGATACGTCGCGGGTGATGGACGGGTTGTCGGACTTGCGGGAGATCTTGTCGATTTCATCGATGTAGATAATGGCGCGCTGCGCCTTTTCTACCTCGTAGTTGCAGTTCTGCAGCAACTTCTGGATGATGTTTTCGACGTCTTCGCCCACGTAGCCGGCTTCGGTCAGCGTGGTGGCGTCGGCCATGACGAAGGGCACGTTCAGCATGCGCGCGAGCGTTTGCGCCAGGAGCGTCTTGCCCGACCCGGTGGGGCCGATCAGCATGATGTTGCTCTTGGAAAGCTCGACTTCGTCGCCCTTGATCTCGCCGTGGCGGATCCGCTTGTAATGGTTGTAAACAGCCACGGCCAGCATGCGCTTGGGCGAATTCTGCCCAATGACGTACTGGTCGAGGAAGGTCTTGATTTCGGCCGGAGTGGGCAGCTCGGAACGAATCGCCGCGCGCGCGGTGGCTTGCGCCTCCTCGCGGATGATGTCGTTGCACAGATCTATGCATTCATCGCAGATGAATACCGACGGACCCGCGATCAGCTTGCGGACTTCATGCTGGCTTTTATTGCAAAACGAGCAATGCAGCACTTTTGCGTCTGCCGATCCCTTTTTTTCAGGCATATTTGTTTCGTATCTCAGGTAAAGATGCGCCAGGCCGGGAAAGAGGCCTAGCGCATGCGCTTACTCAAACGTGGTGGCAGCGGGTTCGGATCAACCGCGAAGTTAGGCTTCCGTGCGGGAGGTCATCACCTTGTCCACCAGTCCATACGATACCGCATCTTCGGCCGACATGAAGTTGTCACGTTCCGTGTCTACTCCGATGCGCTCCATCGTCTGGCCGGTATTGTCGGCCAGGATGCGGTTCAGGCGCTCGCGCAGGTCCAGGATTTCGCGGGCCTGGATCTGGATGTCGGAGGCCTGCCCCTGGGCGCCGCCCGAGGGCTGGTGGATCATGATGCGCGAGTTGGGCAGCGTGAAACGCTTGCCCTTCTTGCCCGCCGCCAGCAGGAACGCCCCCATGCTGGCCGCCAGGCCGGTGCACAGGGTGGATACGTCCGGCTTGACGAACTGCATGGTGTCAAAGATGGCCATTCCCGCGTAGACCGACCCGCCGGGCGAGTTGATATACAGGGAAATGTCCTTGTCAGGATTCTCCGATTCCAGGAACAGCAACTGGGCGACGACCAGGTTGGCCGTGGCGTCGTTGACCGGCCCCACCAGGAAAATGAGCCGCTCGCGGAGCAAACGCGAATAGATGTCGTAGGCGCGTTCGCCGCGCCCCGACTGCTCGATCACCATGGGAATGTAGCCCAGGCCGGTGGGGGTCACCGACGACCCGCCATTCATTGCCGCATAGAAATCGGTGAATCTCTGCATAGTGTTACGCCATCCCCATCAACTGATCGAAAGGCACCTTTTCGTCGGTGACCTTGGCCTTTTCCAGAACGTGCGCGACGACATTGTCTTCCAGCACGATCGCCTCGATTTCAGCACGACGCTGGCGGTCGGCCAGGTAATAGCTGACAACCTGGGCGGGTTGTTCGTAGTTCTCGGCGAACTCTTCGATGCGCGCGCGCACCTGCTCGGGCTTGGCCTGCAGCTGGGCTTGCTTGACCAGTTCCGACACCAGCAGGCCCAGGCGGACGCGGCGTTCGGATTCGGTCGAGAAGGCTTCGGCCGGGATCGGCACGGACTCGGCGTTCGGGATGCCGCGCTGCTTGAGCTCTTCGCGGGCGGCGGCGACACGGCCTTGCACGTCGTTGTCGACCAGCGCCTTCGGCACGTCGAACTTGCCGGCTTCGACCAGAGCGTCCATCACGCTGGACTTGGTGCGGCCTTGCGAGCGCACCTTGACCTCGCGTTCGATGTTGCTGCGGATGTCGGCCTTCAGCTTTTCGACGTCGCCCTCGGGCTGGCCGAGCGACTTGGCGAATTCGCTGTTCAGTTCGGGCAGCACGCCTTCGGCCACTTCCTTCACGGTGATCGTGAATTCCGCGGTCTTGCCGGCGACTTCCTTGCCCTGGTAGTCATCGGGGAACTTGAGCGGGAAGACCTTGGTTTCGCCAGCCTTCAGGCCGCGGGCGGCTTCTTCGAATTCCGGCAGCATGCGGCCTTGGCCCAGCACGAACGGGAAATCTTCGGCCTTGCCGCCTTCGAACGGCACGCCGTCGATGGTGCCGGCGAAGTCCAGCGTGACGCGATCGCCGTCGACCGAGGCGCGGCCTTCACGGGCTTCGAACGTGGCGCGCTGCTTGCGCAGGACGTCCAGCGTCTTTTCGACTTCGGCGTCAGTGACGGCCGTCTCGTAGCGGGTGACGGCCAGGGCCGACAGATCGGGCACGGCGACTTCGGGGTAGACCTCGAACGTGGCGGTGAACGCCAGCGTGTCGTCGGCAACGCCTTCGGTCTTGGGTTCGAGGTTCGGGGCGCCGGCGACGCGCAGTTTGGCGCCGTCGACGGCTTGCTCGAAAGCACGGCCGACTTGGCTATTGATCACGTCGTAGCGGATGCCGGGGCCATGGCTGCGCTCGAGCATGGCGAGCGGCGCCTTGCCAGGACGGAAGCCGGGGACCTTGGCGGTCCGGGCCACGCGCTTCAATTGCGCCTGGACTTCCTTTTCGACGTCGGCCACCGAGACGGCCAGATCAACACGGCGCTCCAGGCCGGAGAGGGTTTCAACCACAGGCTGCATTAAAAGACCTATATTCCGAGAGATAAGTGAAAACGGGCGGATAAACGCGCCATTTTACCGGAAACTTCCGGACCCCTGACGCAAAGAGGCGCGAGCACCCGGATAAGTCCGGATGCTCGCGCCCCGTTTTCCGCCCCGGATGGGGAGAAAAAGCGCCTTCCGGCGCCTTGTTACCGCCTTATTTTGCCTTGGCGATACGCTCTTCGATGTGCTGAGCGCGCTTGGCCGAGGACGGGTGCGAGCTCATCATATCGCTCTTGCCGCCATCCAGTTCGGCCAGCTTCTGGAACGCGGTCACCAGGCCGCGGGTGTTCAGCTTCTTGGACTGCAGCAGATCGAAGGAATAATCATCGGCGGCGCTCTCCTGCGACTGCGAGAACTGCGCGTTGATGAACTTCTCGGTCAGGTCGCCCAGCTGCGAGGAGCTCAGGGCGGCGACGGTCGCGCCACCAGCGGCCCCGGCTGCGTCGCGCGCGGCGGAAACCGTGTACGCGGTCTGCATCGCCTTCTTGCTGTGGCCCAGCGCCACGTGGCCGATTTCGTGGCCGACCACGCCCATCACTTCATCGTCGGTCATCATGTCCATCAGGCCGCTGTAGACGCGGATGCAGCCGTTGGCCATGGCCCAGGCGTTGACGTCCTTCGTGATGTAGACCTTGTAGCTGGCCTTCTGGCCGTTCACCGTGCCGCCCAGCGATTTGGCGATCTTCTGCAGGCGGGCGTCGTACTTGCTGCCGGGCGCGGCGATCTTCTCTTGCGAGTCGCTCTGGGCGCATGCCTTGTCGGACAACGTCTTGATTTCGGCGTCGCTCAACGTGGCGGCCTGGACGACCTTGCTGCCGGCGCCCACCAAACCCCCGATGTCCAACGCATGCGAGGCGGAATAAGGGGCAAGCGCGACGGCCAGCGCGGCGACAGCGTAGCGGATCTTCATGGGAACAAACTCCTCTTGACTGGCTCTATGCCAACGAGGCGGCAATTCTATATATGGCCGATGCTCTCCGAACGTTTCGGCACACAGTTTCGCAAATGCCAGTTTTCCTTACACAAAACCCCGGCAAGGCGCGCGCAATCGTGTTAGCCGCGGTTCCGAGGACGACGGCGCCCCCAAAAAACCGATGTCCGCGGTCACGCGGCGTTGATAGAATTGCGCCCGCTTTTTTCGCACACACAACACGGCTCGCACCCACCATGATCTCCAACACCCCTCCCCGCCTGGGCCTGCTGCCCGGGCTGATTTTCAGTTCCCGCTGGCTGCAACTGCCCCTGTACCTGGGCCTGATCGTTGCGCAAGGCGTCTATGTCATGCTGTTCCTGAAAGAACTGTGGCACCTGCTGACGCACGCCACCAGCTTCGGGGAAATGGAAATCATGCTGCTGGTGCTGGGCCTGATCGATGTGGTCATGATTTCCAATCTGCTGGTCATGGTGATCGTGGGCGGCTACGAGACTTTCGTATCGCGCCTGCGCCTGCAGGATCATCCGGACCAGCCGGAGTGGCTCAGCCACGTGAACGCCAGCGTGCTCAAGGTCAAGCTGGCGATGGCGATCATCGGCATCTCGTCGATCCACCTGCTGCGCACCTTCATCGAGGCGGGCACGCTGGGCACGCCCAGCGCCCGCTTCTCCGAGGCCGGCGTGATGTGGCAGACCATCATCCACGGCCTGTTCATTCTGTCGGCGCTGGGCATCGCGCTAGTCGACAAGCTATCGACTCCCGCAGGCCACGCGAAACACTGAAGAGCCCCCACGCTGCGCCTTCGGCTTGCTGCCCCCCGAGGGGGCGCTTTTTGCCTTGGGGCGGCCCGGCGGCAAAAAGGGAGCCCTCCCCTCCCACGCTGCGCCTTCGGCTTGCTGGCAAAAAAAGCCCCCATGCATTGCGCATGGGGGCTTTTTTATGGGCGGAGCGCCGGGCTGGCCCGGAGCGCTGCCCGGCGTGGATCAGGCCGCGACCTTGATGTTCTTTGCGCTGGGGCCCTTGGGCCCAGTGCCCACGTCGAACGTGACGCGCTGGTTTTCCTGCAGCGACTTGTAGCCTTCGCTGCGGATCTCGGAATAGTGAGCGAAAAGATCCTTGCTGCCGTCGTCGGGCATGATGAAGCCATACCCCTTCTCGGCGTTGAACCACTTAACGATGCCGGTTGCCATGGAATGTCCTTGACCTATGAAAAGCGATTGCTCGCGGGGCGCCAGATCATCAAGGATGGGAGAGGAAGCAACCGCAGTACCACTGACGGCGACAGAAGAAACGCAGACCGCGTCGCTTGAAAATCTCGCTGAACCCAGTGTATTGGCGAACCTCGAAAATCGTCAAATATGCGCACGCTCCCTTGCATGCGGACTACTGGCGGACACGGCGGCAGGCGGCTCCAGGCGCCTTGTATTTTCAAGTCGCCATGGGTAGATACACAAAGATACCCAATGCCCGGCGCCCGCCCTAGCCGGCGAAGCCGCCCGATTCGAGGAACTCCTGCTCGGCCTGGGTGGTCTGCCTGCCCAGCGCGGCGTTGCGATGCGGGAAACGTCCGAAACGCTTGATGATGTCCCGGTGCAGGACGGCCCAGCGCAGCGAGTCCGCGTCGAGCGGCTCCATCAGGGCGACCGCGCGGTTCTGCGCCGGCAGGTTTTCTGCGTGCTCGAACGGCAGATAGAAGAACTGCCGCAGCCTGGCGTCCACGGCCAGGTCATGCCCCGCCGCGATGGCGCGGTCGGCGAAGTACTGGGCCAGGGGATCGGTGGCGAACATGTGCGCCGTGCCCCGGTACGCATTGCGGGGAAACTGGTCCAGCAGGATCATCAGCGCCAACGCGCCGGCCGCGTCTTCCAGCCAGCCATCCAGTTGCCGAGCCGCGGCAGCGAAGTGCGCGCTCTCGAAGCGCTGGCGGAACAGGGCGTCGAACTCCGCGCTCTTGTTGAACCACTGTTGCGGGCCCGCATCAAGCCAAAACGAAACTACGTCCTGGGGTTGCGTGGCGTCGGGCATGGAAGAGGAAGAAATCATGGCGGCACGATCCTGCGGAAGATGACAGCGGCAATCGAAATGCCGCTTGCTGGAATACCCAGAGAATACTGTGTTTAGGGATTACCCCATATTGCGCATGAATAACCGGCAGACCGAAAACCGTCATGCAAAAAACAAAAAAAGCCCCACGAGGGGGCTTTTTCTCGAAAACTCAGGACCTTACAGGACCTGGATCTTCGTGGCTTGCGGGCCCTTGGGGCCATTGGCCGTCACAAAGCTGACGCGCTGGTTCTCTTCCAGGGACTTGAAGCCCGAACCCTGAATTTCGGAGAAGTGAGCAAACAGATCCTTGCCACCCGCTTCCGGAGTGATGAAGCCATAGCCCTTTTCCGAGTTGAACCACTTAACGACGCCGGTTTCCATACTGTATTTCCTAGAGATAATGGGCAAATGCCCGGAGGTCACGAATCAATCAAGGAGGGGACAGTAGAACAATAACGCTGAGCCGGAAAAGGCACGGCACTGAACGAAAATCGCAACGCTTGTGATCGTGTGCCGACACTATCGTTAGGTTCCCCTCATAAGTCAACATAATCCTAAAAAATGCGTGCCAATAATGCAACAAAGAGAAACGACGCACAAAACCAACACGATTTCATAGGCAATAAGGAGCCCTGCATAGGTGTTAACACCCACGCATCATAAAAAAACAATCAAGGCTTATATAAATGCCGCCTGCCCGCGCACGATCCTACATACGCCGTTTGGGCTAGCACTTTGGTTTGCCGCCAGGCTTACTCGTCGATAGGTAAACCCAACAGGTCGAGCGCCGCGCCGAAAGCATCGGGACCCGAGCAAAGGAAAACCGCCACGTCGCCGGGATTCATATTTTCCAGGACTTGGTCGATTTGTTCTTGCGCATTATCAACATCGTCGACATTCGTAGCGTGTATATCCGCTCCCGCGTCGACCTTGGCGCGCGGCACGATGTCTGCGATCGCGTTCAGATCGGTCACGCCCGCCACCACGTAGACGCTTATGCTTTCGCCATCCAGCGTGGTGTGCAGTTCAATGCCGCCCGCCACGTCGGCAACCTGCCGACTCACTATTTCCATGATCCATCTTCCTAAATTCGCGGGCAAGGCCCGCCTGGGCACGCACCTCGCAGGTGCACACGCACGCCCAGGCGCGACTATAACAGCCTTGGGCTAATGCTTCTTGACATTCGGGCCCAGCGACTGGCGGGCCGCCCCGGAAGTCGCCGCGACGCTGCGGCAGCGCACGCCGGCCGCGGCCAGGACGGCCAGCAACGGCTTCTGCGCGGCCAGGAAGGCATCCTTTTCCTCCCCCGCGAGCTTGCAGATGAACATCTGCGCCAGCAGCTGGGTGCGCCGGGCCTTGCGGTTGCCGGCTTCCTGGGCTAGCCACTCGCCGACCCAGGCCGCGGCCGCCTCGGCCTTGCCCTGCAGCTTGACGTGCCCCAGCAAGTCGAACACGGTCACGCCATCGATAAGGCCGTCGTCGTCGCGCGAAAGAAAAAGCTTGGCGGCCTGGCCGGAGTAGCCGGGGACCACCGCAAGGCAATCGCGTTCTGCGGGTTTCTTCATGGTTTCTGCATATGTCGTTTATCGAGAATCCAGGACTGTAACCCGGCCGCCGGCTGTCGCGCCGCCGCCATGGAACTCTGCTATCGTCGGCCTATTCTCTCCCTACATGGTGGACATCATGCAACGCGATTTCGATCTGGTCGTCACGATCCTGGGCGCCCTGCGCGACGCGCCGGGCCCCAACCTGAGCACGCACGACATCAAGAACGCGGCCCTGGCGCCGCATCCGGAGGAACAGGGCCTGCAGCTGATCGCGCATCACCTGGACCTTCTGGAGGACGCCGGCCTGGTCAAACAGGTAAGCGAAACCGCCGCGAATGCCGGCGCGACGCGCTGGCGCATCACCTGGAAAGGCTACGACGCGCTGGAACAGGACGAGGAAGACGACGACGAGGATTTCGACGCGGAAGAATGACGCGCCGGACAGGCTCAGCGGCGCCGCAGGATGCGCCGCGTGAGCAGCGACGCCGCAGTGCCGATCACCAGGCTGAACATGAAGGCGGCGATCGACAGCATCACCGATAGATCGCTGAAGCCGCCGCGGCGCGACAGCACGAACACCGCGGCGAAAACCGCCGCCGCAAGCGCGGCGACGCCCGCGAGCACATGCTTGACGGAACTCAGGCGGCCGCAGAGCGCGCCGCCGGCCAGGGCCGCCGCAACCACTGCGGCCATGGACCAGAACAGGTATTCGTACTGCATGCGAACGATCTCCCCCGAAGGCATTCAGGCGCTCGCATTATAGGCGCGGTATGGGCGCGGGCCGCGGGCAGCCCCCGCCGGCCCGCGTCCTCCCTCACCCCACCGCGACGACGCTGATTTCCACCAGCGCCCCGTAGTGCAATTCGCGGGTAGGCACGATCTCGCGCGCCGGGCGGTGTTCGCCGAAACATTGCTCGTAGACCCGGTTGACTTCATCCCAGAGGCCCACGTCCGGTATGTATACCGTCACGTTGGCCACCGCCGGCAGGGACGAACCCGCGGCCTCCAGGACCGCCTGCACGCTGCGCAGCGCCTCGCGGGCCTGGGCAGCCGCGCCGCTGGCCAGCACGGGCCGCTCGCCGGGCCCCGCGGCCGGCAGGAATCCCAATTGCCCCGAGACGAATACGAAGCCATTGGCGCGCACCGCCTGCGAATAGTGGCCGGCGGGAGGCGTCGCCTTGTGCGTATGGATCATTTCCATGAGTGCATTCCCCAAGATTGCGCCTACCAGCCGCGGAAGCGTTCCCAATGCGCCACAATCTGCGGCGAACCGGAGCGCACGACCTCATAGGCCTCGTGCTGCGCGCAGGTGGCGCAGGCGTGGTTGGGCACGATCCGCAGCTTCGCGCCCAGCGGCAGCTCGGGCAAGGCGGCGCCGCTGCCGGGGCGCACCTTGATGATGCCCTGCTCCTGGTTGGTCTCCGCCAGCAGCAGGTCGGGATAGACCTTGCCATCCGCATCGCAGACCAGCCCATACAACTGGTCCACCCGCTGCCTTGCGGTTCCGCGGTCGCGCGACATGGCCATCCATCCGGCGTCGACCAGTATCCACCCCTTGTCCGGCTGGTGCCCGATCACTGTCGTCAATACCGTGGCGGCGATGTCATCCACCGCGCACACGCCCAGGCCCGCCATGACGAGGTCGAAAAAGACGTACACGCCGGCGCGGACTTCCGTCACGCCCTCCAGGCTGCGCGCGAAATGGGCCGTGGGCGTGGAGCCCACGCTGACCACCGGGCACGGCAGGCCGGCCTCGCGGATGGCCTGCGCGCAGCTGACGGCCGCCATGCGCTCCTGCTCGGCCATGTCCGCGATCGCCTCGACGCTGTCGCAGCCATAGGATTCGCCTGCGTGCGTCATGACGCCCCGCAGGCAGGCGCCCTCTTCATGCAGCGCGCGGGCGATGGCCAGCAATTGCCCGGTGTTGCCCGGCTGCACGCCCGCGCGATGGCCGTCGCAATCGATTTCGATCAAGGCCGGAATGGCGTCGCCGGCTTCACGGGCCCGGCGGGCCACCGCAAGCGCCGCGTCGATGCTGTCGACCACCACGGTAAGATCGACGCCGCGCCGGCGCAATGCCAGCACGCGATCCAGCTTCGCGGGCGAGACCCCGACGGCGTACAGCAGGTCCGTGACGCCGGCCGCGGCGAATTGTTCTGCCTCCTGCAACGTCGAAACGGCGGCGGGCCCCTGCGGCGAGGCCATGAGACGGCGCGCCACCTCGATGGACTTGGGCGTTTTCAGGTGGGGACGCAATTGCACCCCGTGCCTCGCCATCAGCGCATTCAGCCGCTCGATGTTGCGCGTCATGCGGGTCTCGTCGAGCAACAGGCATGGCGTATCCAGGGTGTCCACGGTGGACGGGTCGGTAGCTTGGTTCATGAGGGCCTCGGTATGGCGAATCGAAAGGACGCGGGGGGCAGCCCGGCGTCCGCATGAACGCAGTATGGCGCGGCGGCGGCATGGCGTGTTTAATAACGCCTTAATCATCAATTAATGCGTGCCTGAATGATTACCACGGATGACCTGCGTTTCTTCCTGAGCCTGGCGGTTACCCGCTCCCTGGCGGAGGCTGCGCGCGCGCTGGACGTGACGCCGCCGGCCGTCACGCAACGGCTGCACGCGCTGGAAAAACGCCTGGGCGTAAGGCTGGTCAACCGGTCGGGACGCGGCACGGCGTTGACCGACGAGGGCCGGCTGCTGGCGCTGCGGGCGGAACAGATCTGCGGCGAGCTGGGCAACCTGGCGGACGAACTGGCGGGCAGGCGGGGCGTGGTGGCGGGCCACCTGCGCGTGGTTGCGCCGCTGGGCTTCGGCCAGCGCTACGTGGCGGGGCTGGTCGCGGAATTCCGCCAGCACGGCGAAAACGTCACGGCCAGCCTCACCCTGTCCGACGGACCGCCACGGCTGGCCGCCGACGACTGGGACGTCATGGTGCATATCGGCGAGCTACGCGATTCCACGCTGGTCGCCTACCCGCTGGCGCCCAATCGCCGGATCCTGTGCGCCTCCCCCGCCTACCTGGCGCGGCGCGGTGCTCCTGCCAAGCCGGAAGACCTGCGGGGGCATGACTGCATCGCCTTGCGCGAAAACGACGAGGACGTGACCTTGTGGCGGTTCAAGCAGGGCCGCGGGCCTGCCGTCGGCGTGCGCGTTTCGCCGGTGCTGTCGAGCAACGCGGGGGAAACCGCCGTGGAATGGGCGCTGGCGGGGCACGGCATCATCGTGCGTTCGGAATGGGACGTGGCGGCGCATGTGCATGCGCGCCGGCTGGTGCCGTTGCTGGCCGGCTGGAGCCTGCCGCAGGCGAACGTGGTGGCCCTGGTCAAGTCGCGGCAGGACCTTCCCGCCCGGACCGCGGGGTTCCTGGCCCACCTGCGCGCCGCGTTCTCCACCCCGCCCTGGCGCGACAAGCCCTAGCGCCTGCCGATGACCCGGATGGCTGCGCGGCCAGCTCCCGTTCAGCAGTCCAGCATGGCCTCTGCTTCGATTTCTATCAGCCACTCGGGCAAAGACAGCCCGCTGACGATGATCCAGGACGAAGGCGGCGGATCCTTCTTGAAACGGTCGCGCAGCGCCTGGGCGATCACCTCCTGGTCTTCCCGCGCCGACTCGCAGATATAGATGCGCAGCATGATGACCTGCCCCAGCGTGCCGCCTGCAACGGCGAGCACGCGCTCGATATTGTCCAGCGCGGCCTCGGTCTGCTCCTGCAGCCCGGGGCCGACCGTGCGCGCGTCGGCATCGACGCCTACCTGGCCCGACAAGAGCATGCGGCGCTGCCCCGTCACGATCACGGCCTGGCTGAAACCGTATTGCACGGAGTCGAATACGCTATCGGGATTGACTACGGTTCTGGACATTGCCTGCTCCTGAGAATGGGCCGACCGGCCATTCTATCCGCGCGCGGCGTCAGGCGCCCACGCGCGCGCCGCGGGGGCCGCGCGCCGCCGGAAGCGCGGCCAGCAGCACCACGGCCCCCGCGCCCACGGCCGTCCAGAAGCCCGCGCGCACGCCATGGTGGTCGACTACCCAGCCGGCCAGCGCCGCCCCCGCCGCCACGCCCGCGCCCAGGCCCGTGACCAGCCAGGTCAGCCCCTCTGTCAGGCGATGGCCGGGCACATTGCTTTCCACGAGCGCCATCGCGATGATCATCGTCGGCGCAAACGACAGGCCGGCCAGCAGCACGCCCAGCGACAAGCCCAACAGGTCGCTCACCAGCAGCAAAGGAACCGTCGTGAAGGCCGTCACGGCGGCGGCCGCCACCAACAGGCGCGTCAACGGCATCCGGAACTTCAGCACGCCGAACACCAGGCCCGCCACGCAGGAGCCCAGCGCGTAGGCGGACAGCACCAGGCTCGCTCCGGCGGGCATATCCTGCTGCCGGGCGAATGCCACGCTCAGCACGTCGATAGTGCCCACGATCACGCCCATGGCGGCCATCATCGCCAGCAGGGACGGCATGAGGGGCATGCGCAACACCGACGCCTCGCGGCCCTGCGCGCGCGCCCGCACTGCGGGCGCCGTGGCCCGTTGCAGCACGAAGGCGGCAACCCCGGCCGCGAGCAGCAACGCGGCCGTCAGCGGACCGGCCTCGGGGAAAAACAGCACGCTCAGGCCCACGGACAGCGGCGGCCCGACGATAAAGCTGAGTTCGTCCGCAACCGACTCCAGCGCATAGGCGGTGCGCAGCTGCGGCTTGTCGCGAAAGATCTCTGTCCACCGCGCCCGTATCATCGCCGGCATGCTGGGCAGGCAGCCCGCCAGCGCGGCGCAGACGAACAGGGCCCAGTCCGGCGCCTGCCACCGGACGCAGGCGGCCAGCCCCGCCAACCCCAGGACGCACAGGCCCGCCGCCATGGGCAGCACCCTGCCCTGGCCGTGCCGGTCTACCAGGCGTGAAATCCGCGGCGCAAGCAGGGCCGTGGCCAGCGCGAAGGTCGCCGCGACGGCGCCCGCCAGCGCGTAGGCGCCGCGCACCGCCGACAGCATCGTGATGATGCCGATGCCTATCATGGGCAGGGGCAGGCGCGCGACCGCGCCGGCCAGCACAAAACCGGTAGCGCCTGGCGCCTTGAACAGCTCGCGATACGGATTGGACACCAGGACCCTTTGAATCGTATGGACAGCGAGATCGTATTCACATACATTGCGTATGTCAATTTACATACGGCCCGTATGTTCAAGGAGGACAAGATGGCCCGCTCCCGCGCAGAGATGATCGAAGCCACCCGCGCAAAACTGCTGGCCGCGGCGCGGCAGGCCTTCCGGCAAGCGGGCTACGCGGCGACGTCCATGGACGATTTCACCGGGGCTGCCGGCCTGACCCGCGGCGCGCTCTACCACCACTTCGGCGGCAAGCAGGGCTTGCTGGCCGCGGTCGTGGAACAGATGGACGGCGAAATGGATGAGCGCCTGGACGCGATCGCGGCGCGGGCGCCCGATGCCTGGACGGCCTTCCGCGAGCGCTGCCGCGCCTACCTCCAGATGGCGGCCGAACCCGAGATCCGGCGCATCGTGCTGCAGGACGCGCGGGCCGTACTGGGCCCCGCCCCGGATGCCGCCCAGCAGCGTTGCCTGGCGTCGCTGGGCGCCCTGCTGCGGCGGATGATGGACGAAAACGCGATCGAAGCCGCAGCGCCGGAAGCGCTTGCCCGGCTGGTCAACGGCAGCCTGTCCGAAAGCGCCTTCTGGATCGCGGAGGATCCCGCGGACGAAGCGCGGCTGCCCCAGGCGCTGCAGGCGCTGGACTTGATGCTGCGGGGCTTGCGGCGGGGCTGAGCGGTTGCTGCCCGGCAACGCGGGCCCGAATCCGCCAAAGGCGGTATGGAAGCGTCCGGACACATTTGCTACGCTGGCCCTACCTGGAGAGGGTCCGGCCATGAACAACAGAATCCGCGTGCTGTGCGTCCAGCCATCGTCGTTCTCGGCGCGTTTCGCGTTCCTTACGGTCGCCCTGCGATGGTCGCTCGGCGCAACGCCCCGCCCTGCGCGGCTCCTCATCGGCCCGCACGACCTCGAACCGGTGGGCTCCGAGGCCGAGTTCTGGCGCTTTGCGCTGCGCCATGTCATTTCAAGCCGGTCGATACTGGTCACCCGCGGCGACCGCTGGGACGTGACGGCCTCGGTGGAGGGCGACGAGGTCCGCGCCTTCGGGCGCAAGTTCGCCCTGCGCCACTGCCTGTTCTGAAGCGCGCGGCTGCGCGGCGCCCTATGCCTCGAACCGGCGCTTGTGCTGGTACAGCGCCATTTCCTCGGCGGTCCATCGCCGCCGCGCCTCTTCCTGGCAGCAGGTGCGGAACACCAGCGCCCCCACGTCCAGGAAGCGCTTGATATCCGCATCCGTCAGCTTGGCCTGCACCTGCAACAGGCAGTCCGCATAGGCGGAAAGAATTCCATCCCAGTGGTCGAATCTGCCCGGCGCGACGGGCTGTGTGATCATGCGCGCCATCATTTCACTATGATCCATGCTCTGTCCCTCTCGGGCGCCTCGCCCTTGCCATGAGCGACGACGTTCACGGCGCCCAGCAGCAAGCGCCGTTCCCGGCCCCAGCCAAGGAGTTTCCCATTTCCCCCCCTGCATTGAATGTCATCCACCTCAACGGTCCGATCAACAGCGGAAAATCCACCGTCGGCGCAGCGCTGGCGGCCCTGCTGCCGGCCGCGCGGTTCATCGATGGCGATGACCACGATGCGCCCAGCCACCTGCCGTATACCGAACAGTGGGAGCTGGCGCTTGCTCGCATCACGCGCCTGATCGGCGCAGCGCGGGATTCCTACCTGGTCGTCGCTTATCCCTTGGACCAAGAGGGCTACGAACGAATCCTGGCCGCCTGCGAGCGGCGCAGCGCCCGCTTGCGCGTCATTACGCTTGCTCCCACGCTCGCGGCCGCCCAATCCGACAGAGGCGGACGCATATTGACGGAATGGGAACGTCAACGCGTTGCACAGATGTACCGCGAAGGCTACGCTTCGCGTCCTTTCAGCGATTGGGTGCTGGACACGTCGAGCAGCGATCCGGCGTCGAGCGCGCGTGAGATCGCCCGCCGGCTGGCCGCGAGCTAGCGCGGCGGGCGCGAAGATGGGCCGTCCTGCGCGCGGCCGCGCAGCAGCGCGTCAGGATAGGCCTGCAAGTAATCGGCCAGTTCGCGCAGCGATCTGGCGGCGCGCGACAGCTCCTGCAAGGCCGTGCCCGCGCTTGCCGGCAATTCGGCATCGGGATTCAGCACGCCTCCGACCGCGGCGAGCGACTTGCTGGCCTGCTTCAGCATGGCCTGGGCCTCGGGCGCCAGGCGCGTGTCCAGTCGCTTCATCAGGCTGGCCGTTCCGCGCAGCAGGTTGTTCAGCTCGTTGCCCAGCGCCTCGAAAGGCACCCGGTCCAGTTTGACCAGGATACTGTTGACCTGCTGCTGCAACTGGTCGAGGTTATTCGGCACCGTCGGGATGGTCGGCGTCTGCTCCATCTTGAACGACACCGGCTTGGCATCCGGGAAGACCGCCATGGCGACATACAACTGGCCGGTCAGCAGATTGCCGATGCGCAACTGCGCCCGCAGGCCGTGCTCGATCATCGCGGTCAATAGTTTTCCGCTGGGATGCTCCAGCGAAGACCCGGAGTATTCCTTGATTTCGCCCATCGTCTTGGCGCCCAGGCGCTCGAGGTAGAGCGTGGCCCCCACCTCGGCGTAGAACTGGTTGGTCGTCCGGTCCAGCTCCAGCCCGATGGAGTCCACCTGGCCGATTGAAACCCCGTTGCTGTCGATGGGCGCCCCCACCGTCAGGCCCCGGACCGATTGATCGAAGCGCATGCGGATATGCAGCGGCACGCCGTCCGGTTGCGCGCGGGCGGCGCTCTCGGACGGAAAAATGGGGAATTCCGCGTCGGCCTTGGCGGCCACGCGCTCCCGCTGTTCGATCGTATCGAAGGCGACGCCGCCCACGATCACCGAAAGCAGCGACTGCGACCGCATCTGCAGCCCCCGTGCGTCGACGCTGAAATCGACGCCGCTGGCGTTCCAGAACCGGGTCGCGGCGTTGACGTAGGCGTCATTGGGGGCATCGACGAAAACCTGCACGTCGACCCCCTCGCCGTTGGCGTCCAGGTGATAGCCCACTACCTGCCCCACCGGAATCCGCCGGTAGTACACCGGAGATCCCACGTCGAGCGATCCCAGGTCCCGGGCTTTCAGCGTAAAGCGCTTGCCTGCCCGGTCCTGAGTCACTTCGGGTGGAATTTCCAGGCCCGTAAAGGAAGACTTGGTCGCGAAGCGCCCGCCTTCCTCACCGTGCCGGTCGGCGGGATCCATGCCGATGTAGGCGCCGGACAGCAACGTGCCCAGGCCGGACACCCCGCTCAGCGTGAGGCGGGGCCGCACCACCCAGAAGCGGGTGCCTTCCCTCAGCAGATTGCCGGCGTCCTTGTCGATCCGTATCGTCACGATGACGCCGGAGCGGTCGGGGTTGAGGGCCACGCGCTCGACGAGGCCGACGTTGACCTCTTTGTAGCGCACCTGCGTCTTGCCGGCCTCCAGCCCTTCGGCGGTCTGGAAACTGATGGTGGCCGTGGGGCCGGCCTCCATCCAGACACGCACCACCAGGAATAGCCCGCCCAGCGCCGCAATGATCGGCACCAGCCAAATCCATGACAGGCGGCGCCCCGTGCGCCGCGCGGCGGACGCATGAGCGGAGGCAGGGCCAGACTCAGGCATAGCGGACGTCCTCAGTGGTATCCATGCAGACGCGAGGGCAAGATCCTGGCAAAGAATCGCGCCCCCCCGCACGGCGCGCAAGTAAGGGGAATCCCGATGTTGCCGGGCGGCACGGCCTGCAAGACCAGGCGTTCACGGGTAGGATATGCGTCCCAAAAAGCAGGAAATATCCGTGACTATCGAAATCCGCCCCGCCGCGCCTTCGGATGCGGCCCAGATCTATGCATTCATCACCGAGCTCGCCGTGTACGAGCGCGCCGCCCACGAGGTGATCGCCAGCGCCGACGACGTCCGGCGCACGCTGTTCGCCGAAGGCGCGCCCGCGCGGGCGCTGATGTGCCTGCTGGACGGCAAGGCCATCGGCTATGCGGTCTATTTCTACAGCTATTCGACCTGGCTGGGCAAGAACGGCATCTACCTGGAAGACCTGTACGTCACGCCCGAGCATCGCGGCATCGGCGCCGGACGCGATCTGCTGCGCCATCTGGCGCAGGAAGCGGTGGCCAATGGCTGCGGGCGGCTGGAATGGAGCGTGCTGGACTGGAACACGCCCGCGATCGACTTCTACAAGTCGATCGGGGCGCTGCCGCAGGATGAATGGGTGCGCTACCGGCTCGCCGGAGACGCCTTGCAGAGCTTCGCGCAAGGCCGGCGCTGAGGGCCGATGGCCGGCGGATCAGAACTCCGGCAGGTCGAACAGCGTGTGCAAGGTTGAACTGGGGACGGGCACCGATGCGAGGTGCTCGCGCCCGTCATCGTCGACCAGGACGCGCACCGGACGCGAGGCCACGCTCATGCCGTCCAGGCTGATGGCCGTTTCGACCTCGGCGCCGTCCTTGATCAGTTCGATGACCTCGGACGCCGCCGCCGTCACCGGCTCGGTGACCCAGCCCGGCACGCCGCGCTCGGCCTGTCCCCAGCGCACATAGGCGACGTGCCCGCTGACGGGCTCTTTTCGAACGGCGACGATCACATACAAAGACATCCAGTCCCCCGGTTACGGACCCGCGCGAGGCTCCTTTTGCGCTCAGCAAACCCCAGGCCTGGATCGTATAACAACTTGATGCGGCCATTGTGACCGCCGGGATCAGGGTTCGATGTCGATCGGGGCAAAGGACTTCACCAGGTCGTCCAGTCTTTTCAACTGGGTCAGGAAAGGCTCCAGCTTGTCCAGCGGCAAGGCGCTGGGGCCGTCGCACTTCGCGTTCTTGGGATCGGGGTGAGCCTCCAGGAAGAGGCCCGCCAGCCCCACCGCCATGCCGGCGCGGGCCAGTTCGGCAACCTGTTCGCGGCGGCCGCCCGACGCGGCATCCAGCGCCGAACGCTGCTGCAGGGCGTGCGTCACGTCGAAAATCAGCGGACGGTTGCCGGATACCTTCTTCATGACGCCGAATCCGAGCATGTCCACGACCAGGTTGTCGTAGCCGAAGCAGGTGCCCCGGTCGCACAGGATCAGCTTGTCGTTGCCGGCTTCGGTGAACTTCTCGACGATGTTCAAGACCTGGGTCGGGCTGAGGAACTGGGGCTTCTTGATATTGATCACGCGCTGCGTCTTGGCCAGCGCTACCACCAGGTCGGTCTGCCGGGCCAGGAAGGCGGGAAGCTGCAGGATGTCGACGACCTCGGCGACCGGGGCGGCCTGCCAGGGTTCGTGCACGTCGGTGATGACCGGCACGCCGAAGGTCTTCTTGACCTCTTCGAAGATCCTCATGCCCTCTTCCAGCCCGGGACCGCGGTAGGAATGGATGGAGGAGCGGTTGGCCTTGTCGAAGGACGCCTTGAACACGTAGGGGATTCCCAGCTTGCTCGTCACACGCTGATATTCCTCGCAGGCGCGCAGGGCAAGGTCCCGGGACTCCAGCACATTGATGCCGCCGAACAGCACGAAGGGCCGATCGTTCGCGCAGCTGATCGAGGGGGTGATAACGACTTCTGGGGCGGTCATGACGGGTGAATCCTGTAGAAATGAAGCAGGTGATAGTCCGTAATGTACAACCTGCCCCGCCCGTCCATCACGCCCCCGGGGCCGCCAGCCCCGTTCAACGGCTTGAAAGCATGCGGCGCAATACGCCGTCGCGCATGCAGTAATGATGGAAAAGCCCAGCCAGCGCGTGCAGAAGCGCCAGAACGACGATCGTCCACGCCACGGTATCGTGCAGCCCGCCGATGAAGCGGCGCTGCTCGCGATCGATGGGAATCAGGGTGGGCACATCGAACAGCCCGAAAAAGGCGAACGGCTCACCCTGCGCCCAGCGAAACAGGAACCCCAGCACGATCTGCGCCGCCATCAGCGCATACAGCAGCCCGTGCATGCCCGTGCTGGCGACGCGCAGCCAGCCGCCCGCGGCCGGCGGCAAACGCCTGCCCGCGCTCAGGCGCCAGACGGCGCGCAGCACGAACACGGCGGCGAAAACCAGGCCGAGCGAAATGTGCAGCGACTGCAGCAGGCGCCGCGTCGAGGTGCCCCGCGGCAGGAAACTCCAGGCTTCGGCCAGCGCGAACAGCCCGACTACCAGCAAAGCGGTCAGCCAGTGGAAGGCGATGGTGGTACGGTCGTAGTGGGCAAGATCGGCCGGCGCCGCGGCGGAGGGAGATTGGGTCACAGGCTGCGCTCGTGGTCTGGGATACGGCCTGCAAGCGTATTGAGATCAGACTTACGGCGTCCTGATTGCGCCCAGCAAGGTCAGGCGTTACCGGTATCGGAAGTCCAGCTCGCGGAAAACGTCTGGGGAAGCAGGCTCAGGCTTCCCACCAGTTTTTCCACGCGCTCGTCTTCCTGGCGCATCGAATAGACCACCGCCGTCACTTCGGAGCGGCCGCCGTCGCGCTGCTGGCTTTCCACGCCGCGCAGGCGCAGGCTGTGCCTGGCGAGGGAGTTCAGCAGTTCCGCGCGCATCAGCGCTTCGTCCGCCGAGGCGCAGGTCAGGGCGATGTTGTAGTAGCGCTCTTCCGTTTCCGCCTCGGGCACGTAGCGGTCCACCAGCCTGGCGCCGCCCCGCAACAGCACGTTCGTAACCAGGATCAGGGCGGTTACCGCGCCCGCCTCGGCCAGGAAACCATAGCCCGCCAGCACGCCGACCGCGCCGGTGGCCCAGATGGTGGCGGCGGCGCTGAGGCCGCGGATGGTCAGGCCGTCGCGCATGATCAGGCCTGCGCCCAGGAACCCGATGCCCGTCACGACCTGGCTGCCCAGGCGCATATCGTTGCTGGCGTCCAGCAGCGCGGGCAAGGCGGTGTAGGCGGCCGCGCCCAGGGCGACCAGCGCATGCGTAACGACGCCCGCGTAATTCTGCCGCCACTGGCGCTCGAGGCCGACGGCCGCGCCCAGCAGCATGGCGAGCGTAAGGTGGATGGCGATGGAAAACTCATTCATGGGGGCTGCGTGCTTCTTGTTCTTCCCGGGAGGGACCGACGGGCCGACGCCGGAGATATCGGCTCGGCCCTATTATCGCCCGCTCCCCGGGCCCCCGCCTCCCCGCCCTATTCCTTGGAGGAATCGCTCACCAGCCGGTAGGCGATGGCGCCGATGATCGCGCCGACGATGGGCGCGACCCAGAACAGCCACAGTTGCTCCAGCGCCCAGCCGCCCACGAACAGCGCGGGGCCGGTGGAACGGGCCGGATTGACCGACGTGTTCGTGACCGGGATGCTGACCAAATGGATGAGGGTGAGCGCAAGGCCGATCGGGATCGCCGCGAAACCGGCGGGCGCGCGCTTGCTGGTGGCGCCCAGGATCACGAACAGGAAGCCGGCGGTCATGACGATTTCCGACACCAGCGCGGACGCCATCGAATACTTGCCAGGCGAATACTCGCCGTAGCCGTTGGCCGCGAAGTGGCTGGCCTTGAGATCGAAGCCAAGCTTGCCGCTGGCGATGCACGCCAACACCGCGGCCGCCGCAATCGCGCCCAGCACCTGCGCAATCACGTAGGGCGCGATTTCCTTGGCGGGAAAGCGCCCGCCCGCCACCAGGCCGACAGTAACGGCCGGATTGAAATGGCCGCCCGAGATGTGGCCCACCGCGAACGCCATGGTCAGCACCGTCAGGCCGAAGGCCAGCGCCACGCCCGCGAACCCGATCCCCAGCTCCGGGAAGCCCGCCGCCAGCACCGCGGCTCCGCAGCCGCCCAGTACCAGCCAGAATGTGCCAAAGAACTCCGCGCCGCAACGCTTGGATAGCGAGTACATTTCCACCCCCAAAAAACGAAAACCCAACGGTATCGCGACGCGGGAACGGCAACGTTAAAGCAATGCAAATCTTGACATTTCTTGTTCGCGGCCAGGCGCCGGCGTCCCTGCCTCAAACAAGGTAACGTCGCCGGCCCGTTCCGGGGGATCCTCCGGATGGATTAGGCACGCGCGGGCATTCCCGCGCTCAGCGCCTGAGCTGCTTCGGATCCAGGCTCCAGAGTGCGTGATCGCTGGTGGAAACCCCCACCGCGCCGTGCCGCATCGCCGCGCCCACGTCAGCCTCGTTGCAGACGAAACCGGACGCGACGATGGGCGGCAGGGCCTTCAGGTCCTGCGGGGCCATGTGCGCGAGCATCGCCGCGGGCATCAGCTGCACCAGGTTGGGATCGCTCTGCTCCAGCGCCTTTACGCTGCGGGGCCAGGTCGAGCGGTCCGTGACGAAGACCTTCTGCATGGTCACCATGCCCGCCCTGTTGGCCCGCTGGATGGTCGCCACCCGGGTGGACACCAGGCTGGCCACGCCGATATCGGCCAGGTACTCGACGCCGCCCTTGTCCTGCGACAGGCCTTCGCAACTGTCGATGTTGACGATGGCGAACTTCCCCGCCCGGTTCAGCGCGGAGATCACCGGAGCAAGCTTGCGCAGCTCCACGTTGGCGACGATGCCGATCTCTGCGACGCTGCCGACAAAGGTGTTGATCTGCTCAACCCCGTACAGCGTCGCTATGACCGGGTGGCGCGCCAGGCATGCCCCGAATGATCTGTCCATGGTTATCGCTTGCCCTGGTCGTGGAAGAGCTCGTCGCTCAGGCCGAGCTTTCCGGGATTGAGGATGTTCTGCGGGTCCAGCGTGCGCTTGAGCGTGCGCAGCACCTGGAACCCGCTGCCCAGCGATTCTTCCATGTACGGCGCGCGCAACAGGCCCACGCCGTGGTGGTGGCTGAGGGCCGCATTGTATTTAATCAGCACGGCGTTGGCGGCATCCCATGCCCGGCGGTACCACTTCGCGCGGTTCTCAACTTCCACTTCGCCGCGCAGCGAGAAATACAGGCAGGCCCCGTCGACGTAGGCATGCGATTGGTGCGCCGAACCGGCCAGCGTGCCCGGAACCGCATTGATGGCGCTCACCACTTCGTCGTAGATGGCCGGCAGATCGCTCCAGCGCCCCGCCATTTCCAGCGTGTCCGCGACGAAACCCGGGCTGCGCTTGAAGCCCTCGGCGCTCTTGCCCGTGAGGTAGCGAGTGTCCAGCCAACGCTCGAAGATCGCCGCGCCGTCCAGTTTCTCGCCCAGCTCCTCGCATACGCCTTCGCTGATCTCCATGACCGCGTCCACGATCTGGCGCGCGCCTTCGTCGGCAACCAGCAGCACATTGAGATCCGGCCGGTTGAACTGCACGCCGCTTTCCAATTCATCGTACAGCCGCAGCGCCGCCGGGTTTGCGCCGCGCTGCATGATTTCACGGCAGGCATCCAGCCCGATGGCGAAGGTCTTGAAGCCATAGGCGATGGCGCGGCCGTAGTCTGGCAGGCGATGCAGCTTCAGGCGCATGCGCACGATGACGCCCAGCGTGCCTTCCGAACCGATGAATACCTGCTGCAGGTCCGATCCCAGCGCGGCGCGCGAATATCCTCCCAACGTGACGAGGCTGCCGTCGGCCAGCACCACGTCCATGCCGAACACCATATCCTCGATCTTGCCGTAGCGGGTGGACAATTGGCCGGCGCCGCGGCAAGCGACCCAGCCGCCCACCGTGCTGATGCCGAACGACGACGGCCAGTGCCCCATCGTCAGGCCGTACTCGCCCTGGATGGTCTGCTCGAACACATCGCCGAACATGCCGGCCTCGACTTCCACGATCTGGCTTTCGCGGTCCACGCCGATCAGCCTGTTCAGCTGGCATACGTCCAGCACGATGCCGCCGCGCACCGGCAATGCCGCGCCCGTCACGTTGCTGCGGCCCGCCGACACGGTCACCGGTATCGCGGCCGCGTTCGCGATGCGCATCACCGCCTGGACCTGCTCGACGGTGGATACCCTGACGATGACCGCCTGCGGCGTCGCTGGCCTGCCGGCGGTCTCGGTCATCATCGAGCCCGCCCACCAGTCGCGGGTCCAGGCGACCACGTCGGCCGTGGCGGTCAGCACCTCGTCCGACACGGCGCGCAGGGCCTGCACCTGTTCGGCGGACACGCTCACCGGATCGCGCTGCAGGCCGGGTTCGGTTCCCGCCTGGGCCAGCGTCGCGGCATAGGCCGGAGGCGTGTGCGCGCCAACCACGTATTTGCCGCGGTTGTAGCCGCGCTTGATGGCTTCTTTACTGATCATTTACTGGTCTCCCATGAGTATGGACTTTTCGTGCTTGATGGCGGCAAGGTAGTCGCTGACCTGCCGCGCGATAAGGTCTTCCGGCAATCCGAGCTCGGCCTGCAGTATCTGGCCGACCCGCGCGGCGGCGCGGGCCGAGGCGTCGCGCGCCATGAGGCGCGCCCGCATGCGGCGTGACAACACGTCTTCGACGCTGCCGGCCAGTTCGTGCCGCGCCGCATAGACGACTTCCGCCTCGGTGTAGGGCAAGCCCTCGACGACGGGCCTCTGCAGCGCGGGCGCCTGCTCCATGATGTCGCTGACGAAGCGCGCCTCGGTCCCGTAGCGTTCGCCCAGGTGGGCGGACAGGCCGCCCGAGGCCACGATGGCCTGCGGGTCGTAGCCCGCCGCGCCCAGCAGATAGGCGCGGTGGGTCTGGCATTTGCCGGTCTTGCCGATGACCCGCTGCGCGGCGTCGATCGTCTGCTCGGCCATGTGGCGCGACGTCGTGAGCTTGCCGCCGACGACCGTGACCAAGCCGTCCTCCGCCACGCGGATGACATGGTTGCGCTTGATCTCCAGCGTCTTACCCCCTGGCGGCGCGACCAGCGGCCGGCACCCCGCGATGCTGCCCACGGCGTCTTCGGCGCGCAGATCCACCTTCAACGCGGACCGGGCGCCCTCCAGCAGGAAATCCAGCTCGCGCCGGGTGCAGTGCACGTCGTCCAGGTCGCCTTCGTAGTCTTCGTCCGTCGTGCCCAGGTACGACAGGTTGCCCCAGCGGGTGATGGTGGCGCGGCGGCTGCGGCCGGGAACGGGAATGGTCACGGTGCAATCGTTGCGCACCTTCAGCCAGGGCACGGCCACGTGCACGCCCTTGGCCGGCCGGACGTGCAGCGCGGACGCATCGTCCTTCTTCGCGCCGTTCCAGTCGCGCAGCCACACGCCCGTCGCCATGACGACCACGCCGGCGCGCGCGCGTATTTCGCGCGGGCCGGCCTGGACGACGACGCCATCGACCTTGCCATGCCCGTTGCGCGTGATTGCCACGGCCTTGGCGTGGTTGACGACGGCCGCTCCATGAAAGGCGGCGGTGCGCGCGACGGCCAGCGTCAGGCGCGCATCGTCCACGCGCGCGTCGAAGTAAAGAAAGCCGCCCAACAGCCCCTCTTCCTTGAAGGTCGGGCAATGCGACAGCACCTCGGCCGGCGTCAGCTTCTGGTGCAGGATGCCCTCGCGCCATCCGCCGGCCACGTCATAGGTCCAGAGCAGGCTTTCAAAGGCCTTGGAAAGGCGCTTGTCGAACACGCCGTCCTTTTCCAGGATCGGAAAAAGAAACGGCAGCCGCTGCACCAGGTGGCGGGCATTGCGGCGCAGGCGCTGGCGTTCATGCAACGAATGCCGCACGAGGCCAAGATTGCCCTGCTCGATATAACGCAATCCGCCGTGCACCATCTTCGAGGATTTGGAAGACGTGCCCGAGGCGAAATCGTCCTTCTCGATGACGGCCGCGCGGTAGCCGCGCAGGCTTGCGTCCAACGCCGCGTAGACGCCGGTGATGCCGCCCCCGACGATGATGATGTCGAAATACTCGGATTCCAACCGGTCCAGCTGTTCCTGCCGATTCAGGCGCAATGGTTCGGTGCGGGTCATTTCAGCCCGGTCCTTCCTGGGCTTTCTCGATAGCCACCCGATCATTTTTCCAAGACCTCCTCTTTGTCCTGCTTGAATTGCCCCGCGTGTTCCAGCTCGGACGCAACCCGTGAGTGCCACAGGCCGCGCCGCCGCTGCCTTTCGCCTTCGTCCAGCAGCGGCTCGAACACCGCGTCGGTCACCGTTGTCTTGCGCGCCTCCTGCAGCGAGTCCCACAACAGGCCGGAAGAGCCCGCCAGGAAGGCCGCGCCGCGCAGGCTCGCGCGGTCGGCCTCCTGCATGCGGCGTATGGGAATGCCGATCAGGTCCGCCTGGATCTGCAGGAGCGCGTCGCTGCCGGAGAGCCCTCCGCCCACGACCAGCTCGCATACGCGCACTCCGGACACCTCCTCGTCGGCCTCGATGCAGCTGGCGACCGAATGCGCAATGCCTTCCAGGATGGCGTAGGCCACTTCGGCCTGGGTGGTGGCCATCGACACCCCCGTCAGCGAGGCGCGCGCGGCCGCTTCCATCCTGGGGACGCGCAAACCCGTCAGGGCCGGCACGAAAGTCACCCCGCGCGACGAGTCGACGGTGGCCGCCAGGGCGCTGATCTCGCGCGCATCCTTGAACCACTTCAGTTTTTCGCAGACCCAGTTCAGCGCGGAGCCGGTGGTCGCGACGAAGGTCTCGACGGCGAAATGCGAAACGCCGTCCTGGCGGCGCGCCGTCATCGTCAGCGAGCCCTCGAACTGGCCGGAATTCACCGGTGGTTCCGGGCCGATGATGAGGTCGACGAAGCTGCCCGTGCCATGCACGCACATGGCCTGTCCGCGGTCCAGGCAGCCCAGCCCGACCGCGCCCGCATGCTGGTCGCCCACGGAGGCCAGGATCGGCACGGCTATGCCCAGCACCTCCATGCGCGTGCGCCCGAAGTCGTCGGCGTCCTGGCGCAGGGCCGGCAGCAGTTCGGCGGGAAAGCCCAGCGTTGCCAGCCAGTCCAGGTAGTAGCGGTGCCCGGCCAGCACATAGGCGCCGGCGGACGTGGCGTTGGTGGGGGTCGTGACGCATTCGCGCCGCTGCGAGAAATGCCACAGCAGCCAGCTGTCGACGGTGCCGAAGGCCAGGCGCCGCTCGCGCCAGGCATCGGCCACCTGCTGCGTCTCCCGGATATGGTGCGCCGCCCAGAGATAGAGCGAACGCACCCCGACCGGGCGGCCTACGTGCGCCAGCAAGGGCCGGTCCCATTGCGGCGCCAGCTGGTCCAGCTCGTCCACGTAGCGCGTGTCCTGCCACACCATGGCCGGCACCAGCGCCCGGCCGCTGCGCGTATCCCACAACACGGCGGTCGCCCGCTGCGTGGCGATGGCCAGCGCGACGATCTCCTGCCCCTCTTGCCGCGCCCGCGCGATCGCGCCGCGGCATACCTCGACCGTCTTCTCGAGAATCACGTCGGCGTCCTGCTCGACCACGCCAGGCCGGGGCGTCCTCACCTGCAATGGCACATATTCGAGGCAGGATACGTGGCCGTCGGCCGACACCGTCGCCGCGCGGGTGCCGGACGTGCCCTCATCTATGGCCAGAATCACTTTGCTGGTCGTCATCGCGCGGCTTTTCCGATAGCGGGGTTCAGGGGAGACGGCGCCGCGTCATCCTTGAATTGCGGGGCGCCGGCCTCGGTGTCCGGATTGATCGTGGTGCGCGTCGGATCCCACCGGATCACGAAGCAGATGATGCTCGCCGTCAAGGGGACGATCGACAGGATCAGGAACGTCTTTTCCAGGCCGTAGCTCTCGCGGAAGATCGGGAACACCAGCAGCCCGACCGCCGCGCCGATGGAGCCCAGCGCGCCGATGATGCCGTTCGCGCCGGCGCGCAGCTCCCCGCGGAACGACAGCGACGACAGGCTCTTGCCGTTGGCGCCCGGGCCGCCCGAGTGGAACAGGATGAACAGCGACGGCACGACGACCGCCAGCCACAGGGGCATCTTGCCGTGGAAGGTGCCCAGGATCAGCAGCATCAGGAACACGGCGGCGAACCCGAAGGCCGAGGCGCGCCGCAGGCCGAGCTTGCGTCCGACGTAGGGAGACATGAACCCGCCGAAGATGCCGAAGATGTTGAACACCAGCGCGCCGATCGTCGCGTAGACGAAATCCTTGCCGAACAGCGCGGCGCTGATCAGGGGCAGGTACCAGCCTACGGCGAAGTACTGGATCGACTGGCCGATCTGCACGGTGGCGGCCAGTATGGTGCGGGGCAGGTATACGCCGCGGAAGATGAGCAGCACATTGGCCAGGCCGCGCCGCGCCTGGTTCATGACCGGCACGCGCTCCTCGACGGGCGCGGCGGCGAAGCTCTGGCCGTAGATGCGTGTCATCGCCGCGGCCGCTTCCACCACGCGCTCCTTGCGGGCGAGCCAGATGGGGCTTTCCACCATGTAGGTCAGTTGCAGCACGAGGATGGCGATCGCGAAGATGGCGGTGGCCGCAACCGAATAGCGCCAGATCGAATCGCCCACGTCCCATGAGAAAAACAGCAGCGCCAGCAACAGGTTCGTGCAGACGGCCGTGTACCACATGCCCTGCCAGGTGTTCAGGCGGCTCTTGAGCTTGACCGGCGTGAACTCGGCCAGCACCGCCATCGCGATGGCAAAGTCGATGCCATAGGCGGCGCCCACGAAGAAGCGGCCCGCCAGGATGACTTCGAACGACGGCGCAAACACCACGAGCACGGCGCCGATGACGGCGAGCAGCTTGGCGATGATCAAGGGCCGTATGCGGCCCCAGCGATCCGCCATCCACCCGCCGATCGGGTTGAAGGCGATCGCCACCCAGGACGCGAACGACGTCATCAGCGCGACCTGCTTCGCCGTGAGCGCCAGGTCGCGCGTCATCGGGCCCAGGCCCGCGCTCAGCGCCGAGTTCGCGAATGCGTCGAGAAACAATCCGCCCAGCGCCAGCCACCAGATGAGGCCGGCCCTGCCCGCAATGCCCGGGCGCGAATCGATGAAGGCGATGACATCGTCGATGCCACGTATTTTGACGGTCGATGATTGCACTGTTGTCTCCTCTTGGAATTATTTCTGTAAGAGGTCGACGCAACGTGCACGCGATAAAAGACCATCTTACAGATGGTCTTTTATCTAGATCTGTGCGGTGACTTTATGGACTATCGAAGAGAGTGTCAAGGAGGAAAAACACCAAGCCCCCGCCGCCGCCGAAGGCCCTCTCCATGCCCAGCCCCGGGCTTCGGCTTGCAATATATATTTAAACGGGCACACTACGGCCCATTCGAACAGTACGGCCCTGCCACGCAGGGCCACATCCGGCCGGCCGCGCACAGTCCGCGGCCGCGTCCGCGGTAGGAGTGCGCGCGGTGTCTGATGTCCAGGACATGAATCCTCTTCATCAAAACAGGCGGGTGCCGTCTATCCATGACGCAGCACGGCCCGCTGCCGCCTTGCCGCCCGCCTCCGCCCCGCACAACATCCCAAGCGCGATTGCGTCCGCCGCCATGCGGTAGCGACTAGCCGCGGCCCTTCCCCAGCGGAACCGGCCATCCGGCTCTCCTTCCCCTTCTTTTTCCGTTTCCCGTCTTTCGCGGCCGAATGCGCCGCGAGGACTTTCTTCGTGCAGACCCGTCAAGAGGCCGACACACCCATCGACCGACTCAAGGAGCGTCACATGCGGTTAATCACCGACCAGGAACTCAGCACCATGTCCACCGAAAGCAAGCGCCGCCGGCATCAGGAACTGGATCGCAAGCTTGTCGTCGCCAGCCAGCGCGGCTGGTCTTGCGCGCACCGGATAGAAGCGAGCCGCGCCAAGGTGCATGCCGCCATCCAGCTGGATATCGAGCAAGGCCGCGACACGGAAGCCAGGACGGAAAAACGGCGTGTGCGGGGCGCGAGCCGCGCAACGAGCTAGGCTGGCCGGCCCGGACGGGATCGAGGCGGCTGGCCGCGGATCATGTTCCCGTCCGGGCCTCCGCTCGACCAACGCTCCGCGTCGCGGATCAGGTATTGCAGGAACTGCGCGTAGGCCTGGTCCAGCGCCCGTATCCAGGCGGCGTTGTCATGCCTGGCGCACGAAGCGCGCACGGCGCAGTTCAGCGTTTCGGCCAGATGGCCGATCGTCGCGCCCGACATCCGGAAACAGATGGGGGCTTGGCAGGAATGCCGATGGGCGTGGCGCAGCGCATTGTCGCGCGCTTCCGCCGTGGCCTGGGTGTCGGCCACGTCCCGCAGCAAGGCATTCAGCATTTCGCACCAGTCGGCCAGCAGTTCATGCACGGCTCACCTCGCAAGGAACGCGAATGGACAGTCAGTTTCCGGGTGTGTGCAGCACGGCGAATCCGGGCAGGTCCCCGTCTGCGAGGACCGCCAGTTGCAGCAAATGCGCGGGCGCCGCCCTGATCAGGCTGGCGCCGGTGGCCTGCCCGTTCCCGCCATGGGAGGCCGAAGAGCGCGACGATATAGCAAAATGCGCCCGTTTCGCACTGGCGTATACCCCTAAACGGCTTGTTGCGGCGCGCGGGCGCGAAGGAAGGGGAACCCTTCCCCTGCCTAGAACATCATCCTGAAACCCGCGGTGGCGGTGACGACATAGCTACCGGAGAAATCAGCGTCGGCGCCGATCTCGCCGTAGAGGGCATAGCGGGACCCCCAGCCGTAATTGGCTCCCACTCCCAGGCTGCCCCAGGTGCGCGACATGCGGCTCGCTACCGCCACATCCGAAACCTCTATCCGCGTTCCGTCCAGGAATTCATGTTTCACGTTGACGACGCCATAGACGCTCGATTGCCGGTCGACGCCAGCCGCGCCCCAATCCGTCTTGTAGTCCAGCGCAATGCCGATGCGGCCCTGCAAGCTGTCGCCCTTGTCGCCCTCGATGCGCGCGCCGAATTTGTCGCTGAAACGGCCAAGGTGGGTCGATGCATACGTCAGCTGCGCCTGCGGAATCAGGACCAGCCCCTCCCGCAGATCGAAAGCCTTGCCCGCTTCGATACCGAGTCCATAGCTGTGCGCCTTCCGCCCGTCCTCCAGCTTGCCCGCCGACCGTGAATTCAGGCCGCTGTCGAACCAGGTCGCCTGAGCCTGGGTATCGATATAGACACCATCCCTGCCGTACCAGGTCAGTGTGGGGGTCAGGCCATAGGCGGTGGTATCGATGGTGCCGTCGCCATATGCCGAGGACACGCGCGTGTCGGCCTTGCCATAGTGCAGGGCCAACCCGCCGACGAGACGGGAACCTCCTTGCTCGCCGACCAGGATGCGGTCGACGCCGAATTGCGCCTTCCAGCTGTCGATGTGCTGGCGTTCGCCCGTGGTGGACGCAGAAGGATCGAGCCGGCTTGTGGCGCCCTCCACGCGGCTCCATATGCCGCTGCGGCCGGCGTCCGCCGGATCGTAAAGGCGGTTGCCGACCCGCTGGCGCAAGGTGGGAAGCTGGCTCAGTTGAAGCAGCGTGTTGGCATAGGCTTCGTATACCGGCACGCCAGGCTGATAGAGCAAGGGCTCCTCGACGGCCGGCGAACCGCCACCGGTTTGCGGCGTGCCAGGATCGGTCAGGGACGATCTCAGATACCAATCCCCGTCGGCAGGATCCTGTTGCAATACATAGCCGTAGGCGCCGGCCACCAGGGCCGGCCGCCCATTGATGACGTAATCGCCGTTAGCCAGGTTGAATTGGCCCGCCGAGACGCCGTTGACCTGTACGACCTGTATGCCTCGTTGGGTCAATGCGCCTGAGCCTCCCATGTTCGTCACCGTGACCGGCGTCGTGCCGGAGCTGGCGCCCGTGATCACCAGCTTGTCGGTCGGCGAATCATCGGCGCCAAGCTGCGTGCGGATTTCCAGGCCGCCGCCCTGGGCCGCATAGTCGCCGGCGATCGTCAGGGTGCCGAAGCCGCTGCGGGGGCCCGGCGCGATGGTTCCCTTGTTGGCCGTCGCGCCGACGCGTCCCGTGCCGGTCAACCGCGCCCCCGCGAGCACATTCACGGGCCCGCCAAGGACGCCATCGACCTGCAGCGTGCCGGCCTGGATCTCGGTATTGCCCGTGAACGCAGAACTATCGCCCGAAAGCGTCAAGGTGCCCGCCCCAAGCTTGTTCAGGCTGGACGTGCCCGAGAAGGCCGTCCCCACGCCCACTTCATGAGTATTTGTGTCAAACCAGGCGCCGCCGCTTCCCACAGCCTGCGTGGTAAAGCCCTTCAGGAAATCGGCCTCATCGCGATTGGCGCGCAGGATGCCGCCGTCCAGGTTGAGATTCACGTTGCCGGCGCCCTTGATGACGGAGCCTGTCTCGAGCACGCCGCGGCCGCTGGCGTCGCCGGTCAGGTTCAGCGTTCCGGAGGACGCGCCGCTGATGGCGATCCAGGCGTCCCTGGCGACGCCCACCATCCCGCCTTTGGCGATCGTCAGCGTTCCGTCGCCGCCCGAACCGATTTCGATGCGGTCGGACGCCGTGAGCGTCGAAGTGTCGGCCGTCCCGCTCGACACGTTCACCGCGCCGACACCGCCCGCATTCAGCCCGATGTAGATCGATGCCGCAGAATTCGGCCCGGTCGGTCCTTGCGTATGAACGGTCGCGCCGTCCTGGACGTCCAGTTCCCCAGTGCCCTCGAAACCAACGTAGATGTTGTTCAATGGGTCCCAGACGGTTTGCGGGCCCGATACCGTGACGTGCCCATCGCTGCCGGCGAGCCAACCGATAATGCCCTGGCCGCTATGCACTGCGCCGCCATTGTCGATCCGCAGCGTCCCGCTGCCGCCCGAGCCGATCTGGAACGAGTAGACCGTGGAAAGGTCCCAGACTGACCCGACCCCGGAAACGGTTGCGCTTCCGACGCTCCCCGCATAGGCGCCGATGGTGCCCGAATCGCTTTGCGCCGCCGCCCCGTCAAGCACCCTGAGCGTGCCATTGCTGCCTGAATCCGCCCCGATCATCACCGGTCCCAGGCTTGTCCAGGTCGACGCCGCGCCGCCGGCGTCACGGCCCGACACCGTTAACGTGCCTGCGCCGCCATCGAAATTGCCGATAAAGGCCCAATCGTTGACCACCGTGCCGCCGGCTTCGATGGTCAACGTCCCGGCGAGCGAATCTCCGACGGTCAGGTCCCCCCCCACCGTCCAGTGCGGCGACTGGATCGGTTCAGGCAAAACCTCGCCGGAACCAGAGACCGATTGCGCATAGGCGGGATAGGTGCAGTTTGCTGCATATATGAAGAAAATCGCGGGGGGTAACCACCCTGCGCGATGACAATACCTGCCGGCCATAAATGAACCCTCGCTGAGTAGAGCAAAATATATAGGGTCAGTACGGCATCGCGCAGGAATTTTTAATAGGTATTTACGCGCAAGAGAGGGATAGGCGGATAGGCGCCGCGGCCGGGGAAACCCGCTTGCGGTATACGCCGGCATGGGTGGGAAACGCGCAGGCATCACCAACGCCGCGAGCTTAAGCCGCGCTCGATTAGGCTTTACGTCTTCTGATGGCGGCCTGGATTGGCCGGATCTGCCCCGATGTTGCACCGGGGTTGGTGCTTGCTATGTGGGGCTGGGGCATGGGGGCTAGAGCTGGACTGATCCGGGGCTGGAGACCGCGAATTCTTGCTTTTTTGCAGTCAACCAGCACCCAGACACCCGCCAAGCCGTTGATTTGAAAGGCTTTGATATACGCCTATCAACGGTTTTCAATAAGTGGTGCGAAGGAGGGGACTCGAACCCCTACACCTGTTACGGCGTCAGGACCTAAACCTGGTGCGTCTACCAATTTCGCCACCTTCGCAAAGCCAAGCCCGCTATTGTAGCTTGCTTGTTAAAATCTTGCGTCATGAATCCGCGCCTCGATGCCCTACACCCCTATCCGTTCGAAAAACTGCGGGCTTTGCTGGCTTCGGCCGCCCAGCAGCCGGACGGCCTGACGCCCATCAATTTGTCGATCGGCGAGCCCAAGCACGCCGCGCCGGAGCGCGTCGGGCAGGCGATCCGCGACAATCTCGCGGGGCTGTCCGTCTATCCGTCCACCAAGGGCGATCCGGCCCTGCGCCGGACGATCTCGGAGTGGCTGGCGCGCCGCTACAGCATTCCCGCGCCCGACCCCGAAACGCAGGTGCTGCCGGCGCTGGGCTCGCGCGAGGCGCTGTTCGCCTTCACGCAGACGGTCATCGACCCGTCCGCGGGCTCGGTCGTGATCTGCCCAAATCCTTTTTATCAGATATACGAAGGCGCCGCCCTGCTGGCCGGCGCCACGCCCTACTTCGTGAATGCCGATCCGGTGCGCAATTTCGGCAGCGACTGGGGCCAGGTCCCGGCGGACGTCTGGAAGAAGGCGCGCATGGTGTTCGTGTGCTCGCCGGGCAATCCGGCCGGCAACGTGATGTCGCTGGAGGAATGGAAGACGCTCTTCGAGCTGTCCGACCGCCACGGCTTCGTGATCGTCTCCGACGAATGCTATTCCGAGATCTACCTCGACGAGGGCAATCCTCCGCTGGGCGGGCTGCAGGCGGCGCGCCGCCTGGGCCGGGACGACTACCGCAACCTGGTGGCCTTCTCCAGCCTGTCCAAGCGTTCCAACGTGCCGGGCCTGCGTTCCGGCTTCGTCGCGGGAGACGCCGCGCTGATCGGCCGCTTCCTGCTGTACCGTACGTATCATGGCAGTGCGATGAGCCCGCTCGTGTCCGCGGCGAGCATCGCCGCCTGGACGGACGAAGCGCACGTGAAAGACAACCGCCGCCTGTACCGCGAGAAGTTCGACGCCGTGGTGCCCATCCTGCAGAACGTGCTTGACGTGTCCCGCCCGCAAGCCTCGTTCTACCTGTGGGCGGCCACGCCCGGCTCGGATACGGCGTTCGCGCGCGACCTTTACGGCCGGACTGGTGTTACCGTGCTGCCGGGCAGTTTCCTGGCGCGGGAAGCGCACGGCGTGAATCCCGGCCAGGGCCGCATCCGCATTGCCTTGGTGGCGCCTTTGGCTGACTGCGTGCAGGCTGCCGAGCGCATCGCCCATTTTGTGCATACTTCTGTTTGATCAACCCTTAAAAGCTGAGCCGCTATGACTCTCGACCTGCAGACCACCATCGAACAAGCCTGGGAAAACCGGGCCAACCTGTCGCCTACCGACGCAAGCGCCGAAGTGCGCGAGGCGGTCGAGCACACCATCGACGGCCTGGATCTGGGCCGCTTGCGCGTCGCCGAGAAAATCAACGACGACTGGGTCGTGCACCAGTGGATCAAGAAGGCCGTGCTGCTGTCGTTCCGCCTGAGCGACAACGCCATCATGGGCCAGGCTCCGCTGCAGTTCTACGACAAGGTGCCGCTCAAGTTCTCGGAATACGGCGACAACGCCTTCAAGCAAGGCGGCTACCGCGTGGTGCCGCCCGCCGTCGCCCGCCGCGGCGCGTACATCGCCCGCAACGTGGTGCTGATGCCCTCCTACGTGAACATCGGCGCCTACGTCGACGAAGGCACGATGGTCGACACCTGGGCCACGGTAGGCTCCTGCGCCCAGATCGGCAAGAACGTGCACCTGTCGGGCGGCGTGGGCATCGGCGGCGTGCTGGAGCCGCTGCAGGCCAACCCCACCATCATCGAAGACAACTGCTTCATCGGCGCCCGCTCGGAAGTCGTGGAAGGCGTGGTCGTGGAAGAAAACTCCGTGCTGGCCATGGGCGTGTTCCTGTCGCAAAGCACCAAGATCTATGACCGCGCCACCGGCAAGATCACCTATGGCCGCGTGCCCTCGGGCTCGGTTGTGGTTCCCGGCTCGCTGCCCTCGGCCGACGGCACGCACAGCCTGGCCTGCGCCGTCATCGTCAAGCGCGTCGACGCGCAAACGCGCGCCAAGACCAGCATCAACGATCTGCTGAGGGCCTGATGAGCACATCCGCGTCCGCGCCGGCTTCCGCCGTGCTGGATCTGGTCAAGGACCTGATCGCCCGCCCGTCGGTGACGCCCGCCGATGAAGACTGCCAGGCCACGCTTGCCGCGCGCCTGGAACGCATCGGCTTCAAGTGCGAAACCATCGCCCAGGGCGGCGTGACCAACCTGTGGGCGCGGCGCGGAAGCGCTGCGCCGCTGGCCGTGTTCGCCGGCCACACGGACGTGGTGCCCCCGGGCCCGCGCGAAAAGTGGGAGAGCGACCCGTTCGTGCCCACCGAACGCGACGGCTACCTGTACGGCCGCGGCGCGGCCGACATGAAAAGCTCGATCGCCGCCTTCTTGGTGGCGGCCGAGGAATTCGTGGCGGCCAATCCGCAGCACGGCGGCTCGATCGCGCTCCTGATCACGTCCGACGAGGAAGGTCCGTCGATCGACGGCACCGCCATCGTCTGCGACGCGCTCAAGGCGCGCGGCGAGCAGCTGGACTATTGCATCGTCGGCGAGCCCACCTCGGGCGACGTGCTGGGCGACATCTGCAAGAACGGCCGCCGCGGCTCCCTGTCGGGCAAGCTCACAGTCAAGGGCATCCAGGGCCACGTCGCCTATCCTCACCTGGCGCGCAACCCCGTGCACCAGCTGGCGCCGGCCCTGGCCGACATCGTCGGCATCGAATGGGACCAGGGCAACGAGTACTTCCCGCCCACCACGTTCCAGGTATCGAACCTGAACTCGGGCACCGGCGCCACCAACGTGGTGCCGGGCGAGGCGGTTGCGCTGTTCAACTTCCGCTTCTCGACGGCGAGCACGCCCGAAAGCCTGAAGGCGCGCGTGCACGAGGTACTGGACCGCCATGGCCTGGAGTACACGCTGGACTGGGAACTGGGCGGCGAGCCCTTCCTGACCCCGCGAGGCTCGCTCAGCGTAGCGCTGTCGTCGGCCATCAAGGACGAAACCGGCGTGACGACCGAGCTCTCGACAACCGGCGGCACTTCCGACGGCCGCTTCATCGCCAAGATCTGCCCGCAGGTGATCGAGTTCGGGCCGTGCAACGCCACGATCCACAAGGTCAACGAGCGCATCGAGATCGCCTCCCTCGAACCGCTCAAGAACATCTATCGGCGCACGCTGGAAAACCTCCTGCCCGCCAAGTCGTAACCTGTCCCGCGCTTGCCGCGCGGGCCCTCCGCCCCTCGGGAGAGCCCATTTCCCGAGGGGCGGCCTCATAAAGAAAGCCAGCCATGCATCCATCCTCCCGCCAAGAACTGCAGACCCTGCGCGACCTGATCCGCTACGGCGTTTCGCGCCTGAACGCCGCGCAAGTGGCGCTGGGCCATGGCAGCGACAATGCCTGGGACGAGGCGGTCTATCTGACGCTGCATGCCCTGCACCTGCCGCTGGACACGCTGGACCCGTACATCGACGCGCGCGTGCTCGGCGAAGAGCGCGACCGCGTGCTGGACCTGATCGACCGCCGCGTGACCGAGCGCGTGCCGGCCGCCTACCTCACCAACGAGGCCTGGCTGCGCGGGCATCGCTTCTACGTGGACGAGCGCGTCATCGTGCCGCGCTCGCCCATCGCCGAACTGCTGGACGAAGGCCTTGCGCCCTGGGTGCAGGACCCGTTCGCCGTCGAGAACGTGCTGGACATGTGCACCGGCTCGGGCTGCCTGGCCATCCTGTCGGCGCTGGCGTTCCCCCACGCCCACGTGGACGCGGTGGACCTGTCCCCGGATGCCTTGGCCGTGGCGTGCCGCAATGTGGATGACTACGCCCTGGCCGACCGCCTGGACCTGCACGAAAGCAATCTGTTCGACGGCCTGCCGGCGCGCCAGTACGACGTCATCGTCTGCAATCCTCCCTATGTGAACAGCGGCTCCATGAGCGCCCTGCCCCAGGAATACCGCCACGAACCGCAACTGGCGCTGGCTGGCGGCGATGACGGCATGGACCTGGTCCGCCGCATCCTGGAAGCCGCTCCGCGCTTCCTGGCGCCAGAGGGCGTGCTGGTGCTGGAGATCGGCCATGAACGCGATTTCTTCGAGGCCGCATTCCCGCAGCTGTCCCCCGTGTGGCTGGACACCGAAGAGGCCTCCGACCAGCTTCTGCTACTTACCCGCGAGCAACTGAGCCTGTGATACGTGCTACTGGATTGACCTTGCGCCGCGGCACGAAAGTGCTGTTGGACGGCGCCGAATTCGTCGTGCATCCGGGCGAGCGCGTGGGCATCGTCGGCAAGAACGGCGCGGGCAAGTCCACGCTGTTCGCGCTGCTGACGGGCGATCTGGATGTGGACGCCGGCACGCTGGCGATGCCCGCGGGCTGGCGCATCGCCAGCGTGAAGCAGGAAATCGACGCGGACGACCGCCCGGCGCGCGAATTCGTCATCGACGGCGACGTGCACCTGCGCGAATTGCAGGCGCGCCGCGCCGCGCTGACGGACGAGCAAGGCACGCAGATCGCCGAAGTCGAAGCGGCGCTGGTGGAAGCCGGCGCCTGGAGCGCGGCTTCGCGCGCCGAACAGCTGCTGGCCGGCCTGGGATTCAAGCCCGCCGAATGGATGCAGCCCGTCGAAAGCTTCTCGGGCGGCTGGCGCATGCGCCTGGCGCTGGCCCGCGCGCTGATGGCGCCATCCGAACTGCTGCTGCTGGACGAGCCCACCAACCACCTGGACCTGGACGCCATGCTGTGGCTGGAGAAATGGCTGGGGGCCTATCCGGGCACCGTCATGCTGATCTCCCACGACACCGAATTCCTGGACGCGGTGGCCAAGTCCATCCTGCATTTCGACCACGCCAAACTGGTGCGCTATCGGGGCGGCTACGGCGACTTCCTGACGCAGCGCGCCGAACGCCTGCGGCAAAGCAACATCGCCTACGAGCGCCAGACGCGCGAGGCCGCGAGGCTGCAAGGCTTCATCGACCGCTTCAAGGCCAAGGCTTCCAAGGCCAAGCAGGCGCAGAGCCGCGTCAAGGCGCTGGCGCGCATGCAGGTGCTGGCGCCCTTGCAGGCCGAAGCGGGAATCGACATCCGCATCCCCTCGCCGGAACAGGTGCCGGATCCGCTCCTGACGCTGGAACACCTGTCGGCCGGCTATACGGACGCCGCCGGCAACGCCGTGCCCATCCTGCGCGACGTGACCCTGATGGTCCGGGCCGGCAGCCGCGTGGGCGTGCTGGGCGCCAACGGCGCCGGCAAGAGCACGCTGATCAAGACGCTGGCCGAAGAGCTGCCGGTGCAGGCCGGCGCGCGCCGCGCCTCGCGCGGGCTGGCCATCGGCTATTTCCACCAGCACCAGCTCGACATGCTGGACGTGGACAGCACGCCGATCGCCCACCTGGCGCGCCTGGCGCCCGAGGCCCGCGAGCAGGAGCTGCGCAACTACCTGGGCGGCTTCGGCTTTTCGGGCGATACCGTCACAAGCAAGGTCGGCCCCATGTCCGGCGGCGAAAAGGCCCGCCTGGCGCTGTCCCTGATCGTCTGGCAAAAACCCAACCTGCTGCTGCTGGACGAACCCAGCAACCACCTGGACGTGGAAACGCGCGAGGCCCTGGCCACCGCGCTGGCGGACTTCGGGGGCAGCATGCTGCTCGTGTCTCACGACCGCCACCTGCTGCGCACCACGGTGGACAGCTTCTGGATCGTGGCCGACGGCGCGGTCCGCGAATTCGACGGCGACCTGGAAGACTACCGGGACTGGCTGGCCGCGCGCAACGCGGGCGAGCGCGCCGAGGCGGCGCGCGAAAGCGCGGCGAACGGCGAGCCGGTGATCGACCGCAAGGCGCAGCGCCGGGCCGAAGCCGAACAGCGCCAGCGCCTGTCCGCCCTGCGCAAGCCCCTGGAAGCCAAGCTTGCCAAGATCGACGCCGAGATGGAAAAACTGCGGACCAAGCTGCAGGCGCTGGACGCCGTCATCGCCGACCCGGACCTCTATTCGGACGCGCGCCGCGCGGAACGCCAGAAGGTCATGGCCGAGCACGGCGAGCACGGCAAGCGCATGGACGAGCTGGAAGAGCAGTGGCTGGAGATCCAGGGCTCGCTCGAAGAGATCGAGCAGTCTGAAGCTTGAGGAAAAAGCGCCTGGCGCCCCGAGTTTGCGGGGTGCCAGGCGCGCTCAGGCCCACTTACGAATAGGGGCGTTCGCGTAAGCGGGTGTGGTGATCCACCACCACGTCGATCACTTCACGCAGGATGGTTTCTGCCAGCGCGGGCGGCACGCCCGCCTCTTCGGCCAGCCGGCGGATGCGCGCGACCTGCTGGGATTCGCGCTTGGCATCGACCAGGTCCATGCCATGCGCCTGCTTGAGTTCGCCGATCATGTCCGTGCAACGGAACCGCACCCCGAGCAGCAGGATGATCTGCTGGTCGATTTCATCGACCTCGGCGCGCAGAGACGCCAACTCGGCTTTCGGAGAATCGTTGTCGGCCATGTCTTTCAACCCTGAACAATATCGAGCTTCGCGATGCCCAGCGCCAAGGTCTTGGCGCCCACGTCGCGGAACTGGATTTGGGCCTGGGCGTCCTGTCCTGCGCCGCTCAAGCCGATGATCGTGCCCTCGCCGAACCGCGCGTGGCGCACGCCCTGACCCACACGATACTGCTTGTCGCCGACCGTGACACCCGAAGCGACGCTGCGCGGTTGACGCGGCGCAATGGTGTTGGTGGGCTTGCGTCCGAAGGCGTCGCCGCGGTTGCCGCCGCCCCAGCCCGCGCCCGTGGCGCCGACCTGGGCCAGGCCCGCCTTGGGCGTAAGCCATTTCAGGTGCTGCTCCGGAATTTCTTCCAGGAAGCGGGAACGCATCGCGTAGCGCGTCTGGCCGTGCAGCATCCGGCTTTGCGCCAGGCTGATGTACAGGCGCTGGCGCGCGCGGGTGATCGCCACGTACATGAGGCGGCGCTCTTCTTCCAGCCCGGACGGTTCGAGAATGCTGTTCTCGTGGGGGAACAGCCCCTCTTCCAGGCCGGTGATGAAGACCGCGTCGAACTCCAGGCCCTTGGCCGCGTGCACGGTCATGAGCTGGACGGCGTCCTGGCCTTGCTGGGCCTGGTTGTCGCCCGCCTCCAGCGCCGCGTGCGACAGGAATGCCGCCAGCGGCGTGAGGCCGTCCGTGACGATGGCCGGCGCGTCCACCACCCCCGGCATGAGCGTGGACGAGGTGGGCTGCTCGGGCACGACGCCCGCGGGCAGCCCGTCGTAGTTTTCCTCGGACGCGAACACGGCGGCGGCCGTGATCAGTTCGTTCAGGTTTTCGAGGCGCTCGGCGCCTTCGCGCTCGGCCTTGTAGTGCGCGTTCAGGCCGCTGGCCTCGATCATGTGCTCGACCATTTCCGGCAGCGGCAGGTCGCGCGTTTCCTCGATGAGGCGGTGGATCAGCTGCGCGAACTGGGCCAGGTTGGACCCGCCCTTGCCGCCCACCAGGGCCACGGCGGCGTACAGGCTGGTGTCGTGCGCGCGGGCTGCGTCCGCCAGCTGTTCCAGCGTGCGCGCGCCGATGCCGCGCGTGGGGAAGTTGACGACCCGCATCCAGGAGGTGTCGTCGTGCGGGTTGGCCATCAGGCGCAGGTAGGCCAGCGCGTGCTTGATTTCCTGGCGTTCGAAGAAGCGCAGGCCGCCATACACCTTGTAGGGAATGCCGGCCGAGAATATGGCGTGCTCCAGCACGCGCGACTGCGCGTTGCTGCGGTAGAGCACGGCGATTTCGCGGCGCAGGCTGCCTTCGTGGATCAGCGAACGGATCTCGTCCACGATCCATTGCGCTTCCATGCCGTCGGAAGGCTGCTCGATGACGCGCACGGGCTCGCCTTCGCCCTGCTCCGTCCAGAGATTCTTGCCGAGCCGGCCGGTGTTGTGCCCGATCAGCGCGTTGGCCGAATCCAGGATGTGGCCGTATGAGCGGTAGTTCTGCTCCAGGCGGATCACCGTGCCGTGCGCGTAGTCGCGCTCGAAATCGGCCATGTTGCCTACGTTGGCGCCGCGGAACGCGTAGATGGACTGGTCGTCGTCGCCCACCGCGAAGATGGCCGCGCCGCCGCCGGCCAGCAGCCGCAGCCACTTGTACTGCAAGGTGTTGGTGTCCTGGAACTCGTCGACCAGGATGTGGCGGAACCGGCGCTGGTAGTGCTCGCGCACGGGCGCGTTGCGCGACAGCAGTTCGTAGGCGCGCAACAGCAGCTCGGCGAAATCCACCACGCCCTCGCGCTGGCACTGGGCCTCATAGAGCTGGTAGATCTCGATCAGGCGGCGGCGATGGGCGTCATAGGCCTCGACGTCCGCCGGACGCAGGCCCTCTTCCTTGGCGCCGTTGATGAAGCGCTGCACATCGCGGGGGGGGTACTTTTCGTCGTCTACGCCGTTGGCCTTCATGAGGCGCTTGATGGCGGCCAACTGGTCGGTGACGTCGAGAATCTGGAAGCTCTGCGGCAGGCCGGCATCGCGGTGATGCGCCCGCAGCATGCGGTTGCACAGGCCGTGGAAGGTGCCGATCCAGAGGCCGCGCGTATCGATGGGCAGGATGGCCGACATGCGCGCCAGCATCTCGCGGGCGGCCTTGTTGGTAAACGTGACCGCCAGCAGCCCAAAAGGCGAAGCCTGGCCGGTTTGAATCAGCCAGGCCATGCGGGTGGTGAGTACCCGGGTCTTCCCGCTGCCCGCCCCGGCCAGGACCAGGGCGTGCTGCGGTTCTAACGTTACTGCGGCGCGTTGTTCAGGATTGAGCTTCTCTAGCATCATGCCGCGTAGCGGCGCAGACGTTGAGCGAATTGCTCGAGCCCGGCGATGCCGCTTTGCTGGGCGCGCTGGCACCAGGCCTGCAGGTCATTGAGGAGCTGTTCGCTGCTGGCGCTGGAGCTTTCCCAGATACGGCCGAGTTCGCGGCGCATCTGCACCAGCGTGGACAGCGACTTGTTCTGGGCGATGGCCTTGTCCACGGCAGCCAGTTGCTCCGGCTGCAGGATGTCCTCGTTGCGATGGATCGCGCGGCGCACCTGGTGCAGCTTGGTCCAGTCGCATTCGGCGCTGCCCTTCTTGCGCGAATCCTTCAGCTTGGCCAGTTCTTCGCGGGCCGCGCTCTTGATCACGTCCGCATAGCGGGCCATGACTTCGTAGCGGTGCGTGATCACGCCTTGCAGGGTGCGCAGGTCGATGCCGGTCTTGGAATCATCCAGCTTCAGCTTGGGCGCAACCTTCTTGATCTTGGCCAGGCCGAAGAACTTCAGGATGTTGATGTAGCACCAGCCGATGTCGAATTCGTACCACTTGGCCGAGAACTTGGCCGACGTGCCGTGGGCGTGGTGGTTGTTGTGCAGCTCTTCGCCGCCGATCACGATGCCCCAGGGGAACACGTTGGTGCTGGTGTCCGGGCTGTTGTAGTTGCGGTAGCCCCAGTAGTGGCCGATGCCGTTCACGACGCCGGCGGCCCAGAAGGGGATCCAGGCCATCTGGACGGCCCACACCGTGACGCCGATGGCGCCGAACAGGGCGATGTCGATGGCGAGCATGGTCAGCACGCCCCACAGGCTGTGCTTGCTGTAAACGTTGCGTTCGAGCCAGTCGTCCGGCGTGCCGTGGCCGAACTTGGCCATGGTTTCCTTGTTGTTCGATTCTTCGCGATACAGCTCGGCGCCGCGGAACAGCACTTTCCAGATGCCGAACAGGATGGGCGAATGGGGATCGCCTTCCTTTTCGCACTTGGCGTGGTGCTTGCGGTGAATGGCGACCCATTCCTTGGTGACCATGCCGGTCGTCATCCAGAGCCAGAAGCGGAAGAAATGCATGACGGCTGGATGCAAGTCCAGACCGCGGTGCGCTTGGCTGCGATGGAGAAAGACGGTGACCGACACGATCGTGATGTGCGTCATCACCAGCGTGAAAACGACGATCTGCCACCAAGTGGCTTGCGTCAGACCGCCGGCAATGAAGGAGAGGATGTAATCCATAAAGCTGTTATGAGCCTCGCTTGAGAAGTGCCTGAAGTTTAGCTTACCTTTGCCGTCTTATGACAAGGGAGTTTCAAAATAGTTTTTGAGAGAAATCAAGGACTAAGCCCTGGTTTTGAAGCATAGACATCTCTGCTCGCGACCTTGACGGGCAGGCGCGAGGCCAGGCCTTGCGGGTATCCGGCACCTGGGCCGGCCGCCCCGGGGACAGGCGTGGGGCGTGTGCATAGGCAAGTGGTTTTGGCAGTATTTCACCATTAAAGTTCCTGTCAGCTTGGGCCTGGCCTTGCCCGGGCCGCGCCACGGGCGCACACTCTGGCTCCGTTTGCTCGAATTGTCTCTTTTGCCCCACTGATGTTGCCCAACAAAATCTGTCCCCGTTTGTTTTTCGCCCTGGCCCTGCTGGGCGCGGCGCTGCCGGCGCCCGCCTCGGCCCAGACGCTGAAGTCGGGCGAGGTCGCCGTGCTGGCCTCGTACTACGAGATCCGGGGGTCGGACTGCCTGCCCCTGCGCGCGCCCCGGGTGACCATCACCCAGCCCCCCCGCCTGGGCAAGGCGAACATCATGCAGACGCGCGGCCAGACCACCGGGTCCGGGCGCTGCGCCTACAAGGCGGTGCCCATTTCGCAGGTGGTCTACCAGGCCGACCGGCCGGGCGACGACGTCCTGGCCTGGGAAGTGAAGTACCAGGACAAGGCGCTCGGCACCCGCCGCTACAGCGCGACGGTGGGCGTCACGCCGGCGCCCTGACCCGGCGCGGGGCCGCCGTCCATCAGGCCGGCTCGCCCTGCCCTTCGGAGACGTCCGGGGCTTCCGCCGCCTCGCTGCCCTCTGCCGCGGCGCCCTTCTTCTTGCGCTCGAACACGGCGGCGAAGAAACCGTCGGTGCCGTGCACGTCAGGACGCAGTTGAACGTAAGGGCCCTCCAGCTTCAGGTTTTCACAGCGGGCCGCCAGAATGCCGGCCGCGTCCAGGCGTTCGAAGTCGGGGTGGCTGGCCAGGAAGCGCTCGGCCTGCGCCTCGTTTTCCTCCGCCAGCAGGCTGCACGTCGCGTAGACCAGGCGGCCGCCCGGCGCCACGCAACGCGCCGCGCTATTCAGAATGCGCTCCTGGAGCTGGCCCAGCTCGGCCAGCGCCTCGGGGTGCTGGCGCCATTTCAGGTCCGGATTGCGGCGCAGGGTGCCGATACCGCTGCATGGCGCGTCCACCAGCACGCGCTGGGCCTTGCCGGCCAGGCGCTTCACGCGGGCGTCGTTTTCGTTGTCGATGACGACGGGCACCACGTTGGACAGGCCGCTGCGCGCGAAGCGCGGCTTGGCGCGGGCCAGGCGCGCCGCCGACACGTCGAACGCGTACAGGCGGCCCGTGGAGCGCATCAGCGCGCCCAGCAGCAGCGTCTTGCCGCCGGCGCCCGCGCAGAAGTCGATGATCATTTCACCGCGGCGGGGGCCGACCAGGAGCGCCAGCAGCTGGCTGCCTTCGTCCTGCACCTCGATGCTGCCGTTCTCGAACTGAGGCCAACGGTTGATGGCCGGACGGCCTTCCATGCGGATGCCCCAAGGCGAGTACGGCATGGCGACCGGCGCGTAGCGCCCGGCGCCCTGCTGCAACTCGGCCAGCATCGCGTCGCGTTCGGCCTTCAGCGGGTTGACGCGCAAGTCCAGGCTGGCCTGGCGGTTCAGCGCCTCGATCAGCGTTTCGGGGCTGTCCATGGCGCCCAGGCGCTCGTCCAGCCAGTCGGGGATGCTGCCCCGCACCGCGCGCGGCAGCGTCGCCAGGTCTATCTGCGATACGCGCCGCAGCCATTCGGCCTCGGCGGCGTCCAGGCCTTCGGCGAGCTCGCCGGCGCCCAGGGTGGCGGCCAGGCCCAGGATGGCGAGGCGGCGCGATGCCGGGCCGACGCCGCTTTCGCCGAACTGGCGATAGCGGCGCAGGTGGCGCAGCACGTCATAGACGGCTTCGGCGACTTCGGAACGGTCGCGCGCGCCCAGGTTGGGATGGTTGCGCAGCCAGTGCGACAGCGCCGCGTCGGCCGGATAGGTCCACTGCAGGATCTCGCCCAAGGCGCGCTGGACCTGCTCGATACGGATAGCCGCATACGGCTGGCGCGGGCGGCTGGCCTGCGGCTTCTGCGGCGCCCGGCCAGGATCGGCCCGGCCCTCGCGGCGCTCGGAGCCGTAGGAAGCGCGTTCGCCGCCCCGGTCGCCGCCGCGCGGGGCGTCGTAGGACGGGCGCTGGCCCGGACGGCCCTCGCGGCGCTCGGAGCCGTAGGAAGCGCGCTCGCCGCCCCGGTCACCGCCGCGCGGGGCGTCGTAGGACGGGCGCTGGCCCGGACGGCCTTCGCGGCGCTCGGAGCCGTAGGAAGCGCGCTCGCCACCCCGGTCGCCGCCACGCGGGGCGTCGTAGGACGGGCGCT
>NZ_JPYO01000045.1:0-41988 GCF_000757485.1 Achromobacter sp. RTa | reverse complement strand
TCGGAGCCGTAGGAGGCGCGTTCGCCGCCCCGGTCGCCGCCGCGCGGGGCGTCGTAGGACGGGCGCGGGCCCGGGCGGCCCTCGCGGCGCTCGGAGCCGTAGGAGGCGCGTTCGCCGCCCCGGTCGCCGCCGCGCGGGGCGTCGGAGGACGAACGGCCTTCAGGCCGTTCGTCGCGCTTGCCGGCGGGCCGGCCATCACGGCCACGCTCGAGCGCTTGCCGGGCCTCGCCCTTGGGGCGCGAGAAGAAGCTCCGGCCGTCACGCCCCTCGGAGGCTGCCCGCTGGGCGCCTGCGGGACGGGAGCGCGGAGATTGGGATTTAGTCATGGCGTATTCCAGTGAGGCGGAGGCATTCCGCCCGGTAAAAGCGATTCGGGGCCGCTCAGGCGGCCGGCGACCAGGTGAACAGGCGTTCGGGATCGCCTTCGACGTTTACCCGCTGGTCGCTCGTCAGGGTAACCCGGCCTTCGGCCAGCCAGCGCACCGCCGCCGGGAAGGCCTGGTGCTCGACGGTCAGCACGCGGCCAGCCAGCGTTTCGGGCGTGTCGCCCGCCAGGACGGGCACGCAGCCCTGGGCGATGATGGGGCCATGGTCCAGCACCGGGGTGACGAAATGCACCGTGCAGCCATGCACGCGGACTCCGGTGGCCAGCGCCTGGGCGTGGGTGTGCAGGCCGGGGAACGCGGGCAGCAGCGAGGGATGGATGTTGACCAGCCGGCCGGCGTAGTGGTTGACGAAACCCGGGGTCAGGACGCGCATGAAGCCCGCCAGGATGACGTAATCGGGCTCGAAACGGTCGATTTCGGAGGCCAGCGTGGCGTCGAACGCCTCACGGCTGGCGTAGTCCTTGTGGTACAGGGCGGCGGTGGGGATGCCCTGGTGGGCCGCCCACTCCAGCCCGCCGGCGTCCGGCCGGCTGGCGATGACGGCGGCGACTTCGGCCGGCCAGCCCTCGTTGCGGCAGGCTTCGGTCAGCGCCCGCATGTTGCTGCCCCGCCCCGAGATCAGGATGACCAGGCGGCGCTTGGTGGTAGATGTTTCCGGCAAGATAAGGAATTCCAAGGGAAATCGGGCCCGTCCGCCCTTGCGGCCCCGCGCGCTGGAACGGCCAGGGCGCGGGGCGGGAAGGAATGGGAACAAACCCGGAATCCAAAATTGTAAACTCTCGCTCGTGAAACCATCGCTGCGCATCTACCGATCCCTGCCCCCGCCCGACCGGCGCGCCCCTTGCGCGCTGACGATCGGCAATTTCGACGGCGTCCACCGCGGACACCAGGCCATGCTGGCGCGCGTCTGCCAGGTGGCGCGCGAACGCGCCCTGGTGCCCGCCGTCATGACCTTCGAGCCGCATCCGCGGGAATATTTCGCCACGCTGAACCAGCGCCCCGAGCTGGCGCCCACCCGCATCTCCGGGTTGCGCGACAAGCTCGCCGCGCTGGCGCGCTACGGCATCTCGCAGGTCGTGGTGGAGCGCTTCAATGCCCGCCTGGCCGAGATGTCGGCCAATGCCTTCATCGAGCATCTGCTTGTCGAGGGCCTGCACGCCAAGTGGCTGCTCGTGGGCGAGGATTTCCGCTTCGGCCACAAGCGCAGCGGGGACATCGACCTGTTGCGCGAAGCCGGCCTGCGCCATGGCTTCGAGGTGCAGACCCTGGCCGACGTGACCGACCAGCACGGCCACCGCATCTCCAGTTCCGAGGTCCGCACCGCGCTGGCCGTGGGCGACCTGGAACGCGCCCGCCACCTGCTGGGGCACCCTTTCCACATCAGCGGCCACGTGATCCACGGCCAGAAGCTGGGCCGCACGCTGGGCTTTCCCACGATGAACCTCAGGGTGGCCGAACGCTGCGCCGCGCGCTCCGGCATCTACGTGGTCCAGGTCCACGGCCTGGCCGAGCGCGCCCTGCCCGCCGTCGCCAGCCTGGGCGTGCGCCCCACGGTCGAGGACCGCGGCCGCGTGCTGCTGGAGGCGCACCTGCTCGACGAGACCATCAACGCTTACGGTAAACTCGTACGCGTCGAGTTCCTGCAAAAGCTGCGGGACGAAGAAAAATTTCCTGACCTCCCTTCCCTGACTGCCGCCATCGCCGAAGACGCGCGAAACGCGCGCGCCTATTTTGCCGTTCATGGACTATAAAAAGACCCTCAACCTCCCCGATACTCCCTTCCCCATGCGGGGCGACCTCGCCCGCCGCGAGCCCGCCTGGATTTCGCAATGGGAGGAAAACCACGTCTACCAGGCGATCCGAGCCGCCAGCCGCGGCCGGCCGCGCTTCGTGCTGCACGACGGTCCGCCCTACGCGAACGGCGACATCCATATCGGCCATGCGGTCAACAAGATCCTGAAGGACATCATCGTCAAGAGCCGCAACATGGCCGGCTATGACGCGCACTACGTGCCGGGCTGGGACTGCCACGGCATGCCGATCGAGATCCAGATCGAAAAGAAGTACGGCAAGCACCTGCCCGTGGCCGAAGTGCAGGCCAAGGCCCGCGCCTACGCGCTGGAGCAGATCGACCGCCAGCGCAAGGACTTCAAGCGGCTGGGCGTGCTGGGCGAGTGGGATCGTCCCTACATGACGATGAACTTCAGCAATGAAGCCGACGAAATCCGCGCCCTGGGCCGCATCCTGGACAAGGGCTACGTGTTCCGCGGCCTGAAGCCCGTGAACTGGTGTTTCGACTGCGGCTCGGCGCTGGCCGAGGCCGAAGTGGAATACGCGGACCGCGTCGACCCTGCGGTGGACGTGGCCTTCCCGTTTGCCGAGCACGCCAGGCTTGCCAGCGCCTTCGGCCTGGATTCGGTGGACGATGGCGCCATCGTCATCTGGACCACCACGCCCTGGACCATCCCGTCCAACCAGGCGCTGAACCTGCACCCCGAGATCGAGTACGCGCTGGTGCGCGTGTCGCCCGCGCCGAAGTTCGGCCCCCTGCTCCTGATCGCCAAGGAACGCGTCGAGGATTGCCTGAAGGCCTGGGGCCTGGAAGGCGAAGTCATCGCCACCGCGCCGGGCGCCGCGCTGTCGGGCATCCAGTTCCGCCACCCGCTGGCGCAGTTCAACGCCGCCTACGACCGCAAGGCGCCCATCTACCTGGGCGACTACGTAACGGCCGATTCCGGCACGGGCGTGGTGCACTCGGCCCCCGCCTACGGTATCGAAGACTTCATGTCGTGCAAGGAGCACGGCATGAAGGACACCGACTTCATCAGCCCCGTGATGGGCGACGGCAAGTACGCGGACAGTCTGGCCCTGTTCGGCGGCCTGTCGATCTGGGACGCGAACCCCAAGATCGTCGAAGCCCTGAAGGAAGCCGGCGCGCTGATGCACGTCGAAAAGCACAAGCACAGCTACATGCACTGCTGGCGCCACAAGACGCCCATCATCTACCGCGCCACCAGCCAGTGGTTCGCGGGCATGGACGTGGCCCCGAACGACGGCGGCCCGACCCTGCGCGAATCGGCGCTGGCCGGCATCGACGCCACGGCCTTCTACCCGGCCTGGGGCCGCGCCCGCCTGCACGCCATGATCGCCAACCGTCCGGACTGGACCCTGTCGCGCCAGCGCCAGTGGGGCACGCCGATGGCCTTCTTCGTGCACAAGGAAACCGGCGAGCTGCATCCGCGCACCTCCGAGCTGCTGGAACAGGTGGCGCAGCGCGTCGAGCAAGGCGGCATCGAAGCCTGGCAGTCGCTGGACCCGCGCGAGCTGCTGGGCGACGAGGCCGATCAATACGAAAAGAACCGCGACACGCTGGACGTGTGGTTCGACTCCGGCAGCACCCATGCCACCGTGCTGGGCGGCAAGGACGGCGCCTTCGCCGGTTCGCATGGCGCCGAACTCGCCTGGCCCGCCGATCTCTACCTGGAAGGCTCCGACCAACACCGCGGCTGGTTCCATTCCTCGCTGCTGACGGGCTGCATGCTCTACGGCCAGCCTCCCTACAAGGCCCTGCTGACGCACGGCTTCGTGGTGGACGGCCAGGGCCGCAAGATGAGCAAATCGGTGGGCAACGTGATCGCCCCGCAAAAGGTGTCCGACTCGCTGGGCGCGGAAATCCTGCGCCTGTGGGTGGCTTCCACCGATTATTCCGGCGAGCTGTCGATCTCGGATGAAATCCTCAAGCGCGTGGTCGAAGGCTACCGCCGCATCCGCAACACGCTGCGCTTCCTGCTGGCCAACCTGGCCGACTTCGACGCCGTGTCCCAGGCTGTGCCTTACGGCGAGCTGCTGGAAATCGACCGTTACGCGCTGGCGATGACAGCGCAGATGCAGGCGGAAGTCCAGGCCCACTATGAACGCTACGACTTCCACCCGGCCGTCTCCCGCCTGCAGACCTTCTGCTCGGAAGACCTGGGCGCGTTCTACCTGGACATCCTGAAAGACCGCCTGTACACGTCCGCCGTGGACAGCCGCGCCCGCCGGTCGGCCCAGACGGCCCTGCTCGACGTGACGCAGACGCTGCTCAAGCTGATGGCGCCGATCCTCTCCTTCACCGCCGAAGAGGCCTGGAAGGAACTGGTCGGCTCCGCGCTGAAGAACCAGGCCGACGCCGCCCGCACGACGATCTTCACCGAGGTCTACCACGTGCTGCCGCCGTTTGCCGACGCCGACGCGCTGTCGGCCAAATGGACGCGCCTGCGCGCCATCCGCGCTGAAGTCCAGCGCAAGCTGGAGGAAGTGCGCACGGCCGGCGACATCGGCTCGTCGCTGCAGGCCGAGGTCGATCTCTACGCCAACGGCGCCGACCACGAACTGCTGGCCAGCCTGGGCGACGATCTGCGCTTCGTGCTGATCGTTTCGCGCGCCACCGTGCACGCGGCCGAAGGCGATACCCGCATCGAGGTCACGCCCTCGGCGCACAAGAAGTGCGAGCGCTGCTGGCACTGGCGCCTGGACGTGGGCCAGGACGCGGACCATCCCGAGATCTGCGGCCGCTGCGTGTCCAACCTGTTCGGCTCGGGCGAAGCCCGCGACAAGGCCTGAGCATGGCCGGGCCCGCCGACACCGGCCTCCAATCCGGCTCCCGCCCCGCGCCCGCGCGCGTGGGGCGCTGGCTGGCCCTCGCGCTGGCGATCATCGTGCTGGACCAGTTGACCAAGGTCTACTTCAACACGGAATTCCAGTACGGCCAGCGGGTCCACCTGCTGCCCTTCTTCGATTTCACCCTGGTGTACAACCGGGGCGCGGCTTTCAGCTTCCTGGCATCCGAGGAAGGCTGGCAGCGGTGGCTGTTTACCGGCCTGGGCTGCGTGGCCGCCGTGGTGATCACCGTCATCCTGCGGCGCACCCACGGCCAGCCCCGTTTCTGCCTGGCCCTGACGCTGATCCTGGGCGGCGCCATCGGCAATGTCATCGACCGCGTCGTCTATGGCCACGTGGTGGACTTCCTGCTGTTCTACTGGAACGACTGGCAATTCCCGGCCTTCAACCTGGCCGACGTCGGCATCACCTGCGGCGCCGTGCTGCTGGTGCTGGACGAACTGCTGCGGGCGCGCAAGCCGCCGAGTGCCTGAACGGCCCGGCCGGGGCACGCGCCCCGGCCCGCCCTGCCAGTTTTCGTCCCGTTTGATGCCCCCTGAATGCATGGCGAACGGCGCGATGCCGCAATGCAGAATAAAATCACTTTCCATTCCTCGTTTTCACGGCGCTGAACCCGCCGCCCCGTCCTCATGCTCGATCTCGCCCGCAAACGCATCGTCCTCGGCCTGACCGGGGGCATCGCCTGCTACAAAATCGCCGAGCTGGTGCGGCGCATGACCGAACAAGGCGCCACGGTCGACGTGGTCATGACTGAAGCGGCCACGCACTTCATCACCCCCGTCACCATGCAGGCCCTGTCCGGCCGCCCGGTGTTCGTGGATGCATGGGACGCGCGCGTGCCCAACAACATGGCGCACATCGATCTCACGCGGGGCGCGGACGCCGTGCTGATCGCGCCCGCCAGCGCCGATTTCATGGCCAAGCTGGCGCACGGCATGGCGGACGACCTGCTGTCCACGCTGTGCCTCGCGCGGGCCTGTCCGCTGCTGGTCGCGCCCGCCATGAACCGCGAGATGTGGGCCAATCCCGCCACCCAACGCAATGTCGAGCAGCTGCGCGCCGACGGCATCAGCATTCTTGGGCCCGCGGCCGGAGAGCAGGCTTGCGGCGAAACCGGCGACGGCCGGATGCTGGAAGCGCATGAGCTGCTGACCGACCTGATCGCCTTTTTCCAGCCCAAGCTGCTGGCGGGCCGCCACGTGCTGCTGACCGCCGGCCCCACGTCCGAGCCCGTGGACCCGGTGCGCGTCCTCAGCAACCGCTCGTCCGGCAAGACCGGCTACGCGCTGGCTCGCGCCGCCCGCGAGGCCGGCGCCCGCGTCACACTGATCTCCGGCGCAACCTTCCTGCCGGTGCCGCGCGGCGTCACCGCCCTGTCGGTCACCACCGCGCGCCAGATGCACGACGCCGTGATGGCCAGCGCGGCCGACGCAGACATCTTCATCGCCGTGGCCGCCGTGGCGGACTGGCGCGTGAAGAACGTCAGCACCCAGAAGTTGAAAAAGACCAGCGAGGGCGGCGGCGCCCCCGCCATGGAATTCGAACCCAATCCGGACATCCTGGCCGAAGTGGCCAAGCTGGCCAACGGCCCGTGGTGCGTGGGCTTCGCCGCCGAAACCGAAAAGCTGGCCGAGCACGCCGAAGCCAAGCGCGCGCGCAAGGGCATTCCGCTCTTGGTGGGCAACCTGGCGCACAAAGTCATGGATGCGGACACCACCGAACTGGTGCTGTTCGACGAACAGGGCGTGCACCCCCTGCCCGCCGCCGGCAAACTGGACGCGGCGCGGCGCCTGATCGCCGAGATCGCCGCACGGGTGCCGGGGAAGTAGTTTTTGGGTGTCTGACGCGTGGGTTCTAGTGTCTGACACCCGGGAAAACCTGCTTCAGCCGGACGGGGATCTCGTACGGGTGTCAGACACCGATGCAGTGGCAGACACCGGCGCTGCGAGCACCTCTGTGTCTGACACCCTTACGCAATGACGGCCAGGCTTGAAGAAATGCTTCCCGGGTGTCAGACACCGATGCAGTGGCAGACACCGGCGCTGCGAGCACCTCTGTGTCTGACACCCTTACGCGATGACGGCCAGGCTTGAAGGAATGCTTCCCGGGTGTCAGACACCGGGAAAGGAATACCGGTGCCCCGAATTGGTGTGTGACGCCAAAGCGCGACTTGCTCTTGTTGGTGTCTGACACCCGGGAAAACCTGCTTCAGCCGGACGGGATTCTCGTACGGGTGTCAGACACTGATGCAGTGGCAGACACCGGCGCCGCCATTCCGGCGCTGCGAGCACCTTGGTGTCTGACACCCAGGAAAATCCGCTTCAGCCGGACGAGGATCTCGTACGGGTGTCAGACACTGATCAATGCGGCACCTCAGTGTCTGACACCCTTACGCAATGACGGCCAGGCTTAAAGAAATGCTTCCCGGGTGTCAGACACTGATGCTGTGTCTGACACCAGCGCCGCTCATTCCAGGCTGATGTTCGCGGCCTTGACGATGTCTGCCCATTGCTGGCGGTCTTTTTCCAGGAACTGGCCGAACTGCTCGGGCGTCATGCCGGTGACGGGCTCGGAGCCCAGGCCGGCCATTTTCTCGATCAGGGCCGGCTGCTTCAACACGTCCTGCAGGGCGGCGTAGTAGGCGGCCAGCACGTCGGCGGGCAGGCCGGCGGGCGCGAACACGCCCTGCCACGTCGGCATGTCGAATCCCTTCAGGCCCTGTTCGTCCAGCGTGGGCACGTTGGGCAGCTGCGGCGCGCGCTTGAGCGACGCGACGGCGATGGCCTTGACCTTGCCCTGCGAGGCGAGCGGCGCGGCGGTGGAGATGTTGTCCATCGTCATCGCGATGTGGCCGCCAAGGAGGTCGGTGATGACGGGCGCGGCGCCGCGGTATGCTGCATGAGGCACCTTCACGCCCAGCTTGTACAGCATGGTTTCGGCGATCAGGTGGTTGGAAATGCCCACGCCCGCGGTGCCGTAGGTGGCGGTCGGCGTCTTCTGGAAGTATTCCTTCAGCTCGGCCAGGTTGTCGGCCGGCACGTCTTTGTTCACGATCACCACGTTGGGCTGCACGGCGGCCAGCGTGATCGGGGTGAAGTCGGCGGGCTTGTAGTTCGTGCCCTTGGGGTTCAGGACGTGGGTGATGGCCATGGAGCCGGCCGCGGCGATGCCGATGGTGTAGCCGTCGGCGGGCGACTGGCTCAGGCGGTAGGCCATGATGTTGCCGCCGGCGCCGGCCAGGTTTTCAACCACGACCGGCTGGCCCAGGCGCTGCGACAAGGGGTCGGCGAGCAGGCGCGCGAGCGTGTCGGCGGAGCCGCCGGGCGCGAAGCCCACCAGCAGCCGCACGGGCTTGGCGGGTTTCCAGGCGTCGGCCGCCAGCGCGGGCGTGGCCGCCAGGACCGAGACGGCGAACAGTGCGCCAGCGGCGCGGTGCAGGGTACGGCTAAACATGAAAAACACTCCCAACAATTGACTGACGAAGATCGCTTCGTCTCCTCTTGCCGCTCGCCCGCCCCTGCCGCGCCGGATTCCGATGGGCGCGCCAGGGTCGCGGGCGGGTTGCGGCGGCTTTATTCCAGTATTTGCGCGAGCGTCTGCGCGACCAAGCGGTTCGACAGCAGCACCGGGCGTCCCGAGGCCTGCGCCACCACCTGGCGCATGCGCTCGGCATAGCCCATGCAGTGCATGACGATCAGGTCGCAGGACGCCAGTTCGCGGCCCGCGCGCTCGAAGTTGAGCGCGGCCTGCCCGGCGTCCGCCTCATAGGGCGAAGCGTGGACGACCTGGGTTTCGCAGGACAGCGGCACGACCATGTGAAAGGCGTCGACCTGCGCTTCCAGCGGCACCACCAGCCCCACCTTGCGGCAATGCTCCGCCAGGCCGGCGACCAGGTGGTCCACCACCTGCTGCGGTTCGACCACGAGCGTGCGCATCGGCGCGATGGCCGTGCCCGTGCACAGCGGCACCAGGACGTCATAGCCCGCGGCGTCGGCTTCGCCCATGACCTGCGCCAGCCGGGCCTCGGCCGCCGCAGCGTCCAGCTCGATCTGCGTTCCGTCGCGCATGCGCGTCGCGAACCGGTACTCACCCGCCCTGGGAGCCAGGGCGGCTAACGCCGCCGCGTCCAGGCCGTCGAGCGCGCCGAATTCGTCGATGCGCACACGCGCGCCCAAAAGCGCCGCCATTTCGGGCACGACGTCGCTGCGCGGCGATTGCCCGATGGTGAAGAACGCCACGCGCCGCTGCGGAGCCGCGTTCATGCCGCGCCTCCGTCTTCGCGGCCCACGGTCTGCAGATGCGCCATCGAGCCGTAGCGAGCCTGCAGCGCGGCCCATTCGGACTCGTCCGAGAAGGACATGGCGCCCTGGCCGAACAGCTTGGCGATTTCGATGCAGAAACGCATGGCGACGTCGGCGTCCACGGCGTTCGTGACGCCCGTCGCGCAGCCCGGCACGGTCGTCTGCGCGGTAAGCGCCACGCCCACCACGGGCGCGTCCGTGACGATCGCGGGCTGCATCAGCGAATTCACGTGCCACAGGCCGTTTTCATAGGGCGTGATGTCTTGCGTGGTCAGCGGCAAGGTAATCGGCAATTCGCCGCTGACCCAGCCCATCACGTCCAGCATGGTTTCGGGAATGCGCAGCAGATAGCCTTGGCGCGCCACGGGCGTCAGCGCCACGCCGCGCTTGTTGACGAGGCGATTGCCGCGCGTGGTGTCGACGGACAGGATCGCGTCCATGCGCGGATCCACTTCGTGCGACATCATCTCGCGCATGGGGAACGGCGAGCGCATCATCGGCACGGGGTGATGCGGACGCGTGCCGGCACGCGGGCAGACGTGCGTGCGGATGCGCACCGTTCCGGGCAGGACGTCGCCCTGCCGAGCCATGGCCATCAGCTTGAACGCCGCCGCAATGGCGACCACCGCGCCGTCGCTGTCGGACACCAGGCCCGTGACCGCGGGGCGCGCGCCAATCCCGCCCAGGCGGCCCACGATGCCCATCTGCGGAGCGGCGGCGTCGGCGCCGGGAATCACGATGGAAAGAAAATCCGTGGCCGCGCCGTCGCGCTCCAGCCGGGTCACTTCCACTTCGCAGTTGCCGGCTTCGCGCAGCTGCTGCGCGACGATCTCGCCCGTCACGTGGGCGGAAGAAAGAAGCTCGATCGTATCGATGACCTGTTTCATGCCGTGATCTCCACCGGACCCGGCCGGAACGTGCGGGGTTCTTCCTTGCCGAGGAACAGCGGCGCGTCGTGCGGTCCGATAAGGGAGATGTCGCCGCCGCGGATGCGCAGCCCGGAACCTTCCGGCAAGCCCAGGACGGGCATCCGGGGATTCAGCGCGCAGAATTCCGCCAGACGCTGGGCGCGGGTTTCGCCGCGATGGCCCGGCGGATGGGCATTGGTGTAGTGCGGATTGATCTGGAAGGACAACAGGCCCAGGGCGTCGAAGCCTTGCGGGTCCGTGATGGGCATGTCGTTCGTGGTGCAAATGCTGGGGCAGGTCAGGTTGGATCCGGCGCTCCACCCCAGATAGGCGGCGCCCTGGCGCACGCAACGGACGATGACTTCCAGCAGGCCCTGGCGGCGCAACTGCCCCAGCAGGTTGAAGGTGTTGCCGCCGCCCACGATGATGACGGCGGCGCTTTCCAGCGCGGCCACGGGATCTTCGGCCCGGTGCAGGCCCTGGATGTCCAGGCCGGTGCCGGCCAGCGCCGACGCCACCAGCGCCGTGTAATCGTCCCAGTCGCGGGTCACGCCGGCATACGGCACGAAGACGGCCGGCGCGCCTTGCGGCAGCGCGGCGGTCAATTCCCGGATGTCGGACAGCGCGTGCACCAGATAGCCGGCGTCACTGCTGGAATTGCTGAGGAGCAGGAGATTCATTGGGGGGATTTCCGTAAGGGAGTATGGAGATTCAGGCAAGCCAATAGGGATCGTTCAATTCGCGGCCAAGCGCCCCCACCTGCTGCAGCACGGATTCGCGCAGACGCGCGACGCGCTCGGCATCAGCCTGGAAGGACACGAAGGACAGGCACAAGCCGCGCAGCTCGCCGGTGGCGGGATCGCGCACCGCCGCCGCCACCGCGCCGATGCCGGGCATGGCCTGGTCGATGGCCACGCCGCAGCGGTCGGCGCGGGTCCGCGCGACCAGCCCGGCAAGCTCGCCCACGGTGGCCGGGCAGTCCCGCCCTTCCACGGGCAACGGCCCGTCCGCGTCGGCGCCGTAAAGCGCCTGGAATTCGGCTTCGCTCAGGCGCGACAGCAGGGCCCGCCCCATGGCCGTGCCCGACGCGGGGCGACGGGAGCCGGGCGGCGACAGCACCTGCACCGGATTCGAGCCATTGAGGCGTTGCAGCACCACGGTTTCGCGCTGGTTGAGGGTGGACAGGTAGGCGGTCATGCCGCTGTCGTCGGACAGCCGGGCCAGCACGGCGCGGCAGGCGTCGTCCAGCGGCGTGGCCGCCATGCCGGCCCGCACCGCCTGGGCGAGCAGCGCGCCCGGCCGATAGCGCCGCGTGGCGGCGTCCTGGTCGAGCAGGCCGTAGTTCTGCATCTGGTTGAGCAGACGCGACGCCGTGCTCTTGGGCAAGGCCAGGCGACCCGCCACATCCGTGAAGCTCAGATCCGCCGCGCCGTCCGCGTACAGCTCCAGCACGCGCTGGACGCCATCCAATATGCTCATGCAAGTTCCATTAAAAGGAACTACTGTTCCTGATTAAAGAACAAGAATAATGCAGGCCCGGAGCCAGGGTCAATACGGACGTACGCAGGCTCCGGCAAATTACGCGCCGGGCCTGTGAAAGGGATCGGATTGCCGCGGGGTCAGCCCTGCGCGGTGAAAGCCTTGGGGGGAAAGTCGCTGAGCAACTTGATGAGATCGACGTCCCGGTTCACGCCCAGCTTGCGCATGGCGCTGCGCTTCTGGGTGCTGACGGTCTGGACGCTGCGGTGCAGACGCTCGGCAATCTCGGTAATGGTGCCGCCGGCACAGAACAACCGGACGATCTCTGCCTCGCGCGGCGTCAGCCTGTCGGCTTCGGCCACCATCATGGTGTCCAGCAGCATGTCCTTGATGAGCGGCGAGTAATACTGGCGGCCGCCGTGGGCGGCGTAGACGCCGTCGACCAGCCGGGGCAGAGGGTCGGATTTGCTGACCACCGCCTTGACGCCGTGCTTGACGATGGCCAGCAGCAGCGCCGGATTGTCGACCATCGTGTACAGCACGAGGCGCATGTCGAGCCAGCGGCGGCGCAGGTAGGAAATCAGCACCAGGCCGTCGCCGTATTTGCCGCCGGGCATTGCGTAATCCAGCACCAGAACGTCGCAGGGATGCTTGTCCAGCAGCTCGACCAGCGCGGTTGAATCCGTGGCCTGCCCCACGACCCGCATCGCGGGATTTCGCTCCAGTTCGGCAGCAAGGCCCAACAGCACCACCGGATGATCATCGGCAATCGCCAGACGTATGCTGAGATCGGACACCGCTACTCCCACAGATCGGACGCCATGGCGCACGGCGCCTTGTTTTGTTGTGCCTGCCATTGGGCAATGCGTAGGAAATTCTAAACGACGGTCCGAGGCCCAAAGGGCTGAAAACGGCACGGTCCGCCCCCCCAAAAAGCGCCGATTCCGTACGAACGACAAGGCGGAATCGCATAAGTCCAATGCTGGCAAAGGATGCGCCGCCGCCCGCATCGCGCGCGTTCGACATTCACCGCTTTTCGTTTTAGTAGAAGTTAACTAGTTAATTCAGACTAATACTAGATCTTCTTCGCGGCCCGCTACCTATAGTTTCCCGATCTGCAATCGTGCATAACACGCCGCTTCGGCCCGGCCTCTCGGCACGGGTTGATGGGCCCAAAGGGAACCGTCCAAGCGGACGGTAGCAAGCCGACCCATGCTGTTCCAAACGGATGCCGCGGCGCGCCCCGGCCTTCTTCACCCCTCGCCTGACTGCGCGCTCCGTCCGCCTGCCCTGGCCGCCCGGCTGTTGGGCGCAGGCCTCGCCTGCGCGCTGCTGGCCGCCTCGGCGCCCCCCGCCCTGGCGCAGATTCCCGACGCCGGCAGGTCCATGCGCGATATCGAAAACACCTTGCCGTCCATGGCGCCGCGCCCTCCCCGGCCGGCGCTGGATGATTCCGCCACGCCTGCGGCCGAACCTTCGGCCACCGGCCTGGCGGCCGGCCCCCGGCTGCTTCTGCGGCGCTTCATCCTGACCGGCAACCGCGTCTATGGCGATGAGGTGCTGCAGGCGCTGCTGGCGGATCTAGCCGGCACCGAACAGGATCTGGACGGCCTGCGCGCAGCGGCCGACCGCATTACGCGCCACTACCAGGAACAGGGCTACCTGCTGGCCCGCGCCTATCTGCCTGCCCAGGAAATCGCCGACGGCGAGGTCACGATCGCGATCCAGGAAGGCGTGTACGGCGAGATCGAGCTCGACAACCGCTCCCGCGTCGACGACGCCGTGTTGCGCCGCGGGCTCTCGTCGCTGCAGCCCGGCGGCGCCGTCCACATCCAGCAGCTGGAAAGCCGCCTGCAAGGCCTGGACGACTTGCCCGGGGCCGCCGTGCGGGGCACGTTGCGGCCCGGCACTGCTCCAGGCTCGACCGCGCTGCGCGTGGACGCTGCGCCCACGCCGTTGGCCACAGGCAGCCTGGACGCCGACAACTTCGGCGGCTACTACACGGGCGAATTCCGCCTCAGCGGCAACCTGGACGTGGACAGCCCGCTGCGCCTGGGCGACCAGCTCGGCCTGCGCCTGCTCTCCAGCGACCGCCGCCAGCGCTACTACCAGGCTTCCTACCGGATCCCCGTCGGCCCCGCGCTGACCCGCGTAGGCCTGAACTTCTCGCACATGCGCTATACGATCGGCCGCGACTTCGACGTCCTGGAGGCCGGCGGCACAGCCCGCACGACGGGCTTCTTCGTCGAGCAGCCGCTGGCCTACGGCCCTCATTTCAGCGCGCGCGCGCAATTCACCTACGAAGACAAGCGCCTGAGCGAACACATGGGCCTGTTCTCGCTCGCTGACGGCAAACGGGTGCAGCTCGCCACCGCCTCCGTGTCGATCACCGGCGAAGACGGCCTGTTCGGCGGCGGGCGCAGCGCCGGATTCCTGTCCTACGGGCTGGGCCGGCTGCGGCTGGACACGGAGCGCATGCGCGCCCGCGACCAGGCCTATGCCCGCAGCGCCGGGGATTTCGGCAAGGCCAGCCTGACGCTGTTGCGGCAGCAGAACCTGCCGGGCCCCTTCGCGCTGTACGCGCAATTCAATGCCCAACTGGCCAGCAAGAACCTGGACGGCTCCGAGGAATTCAGCCTGGGCGGCCCGTATGGCGTGCGCGCATTCGCCAATGGCGAAGCCAGCGGCGACCAGGGCTGGCAGGCCACGCTGGAACTGCGCTATCTGCCGTTGCCCGGCCTGCAACTGGCGGCGTTCGCGGACGCCGGCCGCATCACCGTCAACCGGCGCCCCTGGAACGATGACCGCAACGCCCGGCGCCTGTCCGCGGCCGGCGTAAGCCTCACCCAGTCCGGCCCGCGCCATCAAGTCATGGTTGCCGCCGCGTGGCCCATCCAGAAAGAAACCGAACACAGCGGCCCACGGGCAGAACCGCGACTCTGGCTGCGCGCCACGCAGTATTTCTGATCGGCCGTTCCCCGAGTGCTGTCGCACCGCGCCCGGCCCCCAGGCGCGTCATTCAACCCACAAGGAAGATCATGAACAAGACCCATGCAGTGATATGGAACGCCAGCAAGGCGTGCTGGACGGTGGCCAGCGAATGCGCGCGCCGGCGCGGCAAGTCCGGCGTGACGGGCGCCCGCCTGGTCGCGGCGGCCCTGGCCGCGGCGGGCCTGACGGCATTGGCCCCGTCCGCCCTCGCGGGCCCGTCGCTCAACAAGGTGACGCACGGCGACGCCACGGTGTGGCAGAACGCCACCGACACGGTCATCAGCCAGAACTCCTCGAAAGCCGTCATCGATTGGCATTCCTTCAACGTCGACCGCAATGAGCGCGTGACGTTCAATCAGAGGACCGCCAACGACATGACGCTGAACTACGTTAGCGGGGGCCCTCTGAGCCGGATCGACGGCTCGGTCAACGCCCTCGGTAAGGTGTTCCTGGTGAACCCCAACGGCATCGTGTTCAGCGCGGGCGCCCAGGTCAACGTGGGCGGGCTGGTCGCGTCCACCCGGGCCATCGATCCCGCCGCGTTCATGAGCAACGCCAGCGGCGTGTTCGCCTTCGATGCGGGAGCCCCGTCCACCAACAAGGTCGAGAACAACGGCACCATCCGCGCCAACTCGGGCGGCGACATCGCGCTGCTCGGCACTCACGCCATCAACCACGGCACGCTGCAGGCCGATGGCGGCTCGGTCGCGCTGGGCGCCGGCCAGGCCTTCACGCTGCGCATGGGCAACGGCCCGCTCAGCCTGGAAGTCAGCGCTCCCGCCGCCTATGCCCTGGCCAGCAACACCGGCATGATCCGCGCCAACGCCGGCCAGGTGGCGATGCAGGCCCGCCGCTCCGCGCCCGCCAGCCCGTACGAGGCGGTGGTCAACAACAACGGCGTCATCGAAGCCAAGACGCTGAGCAACCGCACCGGCAAGATCGTCCTCGACGGCGGCGACAACGGGCTGGTGCAAGTGGCCGGCAGCCTGAACGCCAGCGCCCTGGGCACCTACGGCAACGGCGGCACCGTCGACGTAGCGGGCAAGCACGTGAGCGTGCGCCTGGCCACCGAAGTCGACACCCGCGCCACCAATGGCGGCACCGGCACGTTCCGCATCCGCAGCGGCGAAGTCAATGTGGAGAACACGGCCGCCATGGCCCTGCCCACGATCCACGCCGATACGCTGACGCGCAACCTCGCCACCACCAACGTCGAGCTGCGCAGCACCGCCGGCGACGTGGCGGTGAACGCGCCGATCACGTGGACCAGCGGCAATTCGCTTGGCCTGAATGCGCAGCACGGCGGCGCCGGCAAGGTGATCGTCAACGGCGCGCTTACCGCCACCGGCGGCCGGGCCGCGCTCAATCTGGCGGCCGACGAGCGCATCGACATCAACAACAAGATCACGCTCGGCGGTCCCGGCAACCGCCTGTCGCTGGACACGACCAAGGCCGCGCCCAATGCCGGCCCGCACATGGCGGCCACCGCCAACTACGTGCTCGGCGGCGCCCCGGGCCAGGCCGTGATCACGCTGTCCGGCGCCGACGCCGGCTTCTCGTCCAACGGCGTGCAATACACGGTCATCCAGAACCTGGCGCAGATGCAGGCCGTCAACAACAACCTCTATGGCTACTACGTGCTGGGCACGGATCTGCGCGGTTCGGGCACATTCCAGTCCATCGGCGGCCAGCGCGGCATCTTCAACGGCAGCTTCGAAGGCCTGGGCCACAAGCTCAGCAACTTCAGCGTCATCGGCAGCGGCGCCAACGTCGGCCTGTTCGCGGCGTCGGCTGGCGTGATCCGCGACCTCAGCCTGGACGCCATCGGCGTGAATTCCGGCCAGCCCAACCTCGGCCCCATGTCCATCGGCACCCTGGTGGGCTACAACACGGGCCGCATCTCCAACGTCAAGGTCGCCAACAGCACGCTGTACGGCAATAGCTACCATTCCAATGCCACCGGCGGCCTGGTGGGCACCAACCAGGGCGGCACGATCGAAGACTCCAGCTTCTCCGGCCGCGTCTACGGCGGTTCGCAGACCTACGCGCTGGGCGGGCTGGTCGGGGTCAACGCCAAGAACGGCGGAGGCGGCGGCGTCATCACGGGCGGCCGTAGCGAAGGCATCGTCAGCGGTTCGCTGCTGCGCCACGAATTCGGCGGCATCGGCGGCCTGGCCGGCGCCAACGGCGGCGGGACCATCACCGACTCGCTGAACACGGCGTCCGTCACGGCGGGCAGCGCTTACCTGAACACCGGCGGCGCCGTCGGCCTGAACCTCGATGGAACGCTCGAGCGCATGCGCAACACGGGCGCGGTCTCGGGCGGCAGCCAGGGCAGCGTGGGCGGCTTGGTTGGCAAGAGCATGGGCGGCACGATCCTCGACGGCACGAGCACCGGCCGCGTTTCCAGCGGCGCCGGCAGCAACACCGGCGGGCTGGTCGGCGAGAACACCGGGTCGATCGGCCAGTCCGAAGCCTCGGGCGAAGTCGTGGCGTACAACGGCGCCTCCGCCGGCGGCCTGGTGGGCCTGAACGGCACTGGCGGCACGCTGGCCGACGTAAAGGCCAGCGGTACCGTCCGCGACACCGGCACGGCCTCCAGCATCGGCGGCCTGGTCGGCACCAACGGCCTCGGCGCCTCCATTGACAACGGCGAAGCCAGCGGAACGCTGGTCAGCGCGGCCTACAGCAACTCAGCCACCCGCGCCGGCGGACTGGTGGGCCAGAACAGCGGCTCGATCTCGTACAGCACCTCGCGCGTACTGGACGTCCGCGCCGGCAATAACTCCTCGGTGGGCGGGCTGGTCGGCTTCAACCAGGGCTCGATCCTCGCTTCCGGCTCGAGCAGCCGCGCGCAGGGGGGCGCCTACAGCAATGTAGGCGGCATAGCCGGGCAGAACTCGGGCGCCATCAACACCGGCATGGCTTGGGGCAGCGTCGCCGCCGGCAACTACTCCAACCTGGGCGGCATCACCGGCGTGAACCACTCGACCGGCACGATCGATACCTCTACCGCCAGCGGCCCCGTCATCGGCGCGTACAACTGCTCGGCCAACGGCAGCTATTGCTACACGGCCACGGGATCCACACTGGGCGGACTGGCCGGCATCAACTACGGCAAGATCAACTACTCCACCGCCGCCAGCAAGATCGACTACCGCAATAACGCGGGCCAGACCTACGGCGGCCTGGTCGGCGTGAACTACGGCGTCATGCAGGGCAACTTCACGCAAGGCCAAGCCGCGCTGATTCCGGCGGCAGGCATCAACTACGGAGTGATGGATCCGCCCTACTACTACTTCTAACAGGAGGAAGGCGGGGCCGGCCCGTTGGGCCGGCTCCATCACCGCAAGACATGCCCCCACGCCGCGCGGGCTTCGCCCGCTTGCTGCCCCCCAAAGGGGGCGTTTCTGCCTTGGGGCGGCCCAGCGGCAAGAAACACCCCCCACGCCGCGCGGGCTTCGCCCGCTTGCTGCCCCCCAAAGGGGGCGTTTCTGCCTTGGGGCGGCCCAGCGGCAAAAAGGCCCGGCGCCACATGGCGCCGGGCCTTTGCGTGCGCCGTTGCGGCGGCATCAGTCGTAGCGCACCTGGAAACGCGCGCTGGAATTCGCCGGCCCGGGCGTGACGCCGGGCTGGCCCGGCGTATCGTGGTCCGTGCGCTGGTAGTGCGCCTCCAGGTCGAAATTGGCGGTCGCCCCCGGAGCGATGGGCAGGCCGGGAAACGAATAAAAAGTGAGATCCGCTGCGCCGGCGCCGATGACAAGCGGCGCGGCGTCACCCTGCCGGGTCAGCACGATGCCCAGGTTCCTGGCATAACCGGGCTGCGGATCGAGACGCAAAGCCTGCATGCCCGGCACCCGTCCCGGCCCGCCCGCATAGAACGCCAGCCTGGGCTTGGCCTCGGCGGCGCAGTGGCTCAAGGAAATGGAAAACCTCGCGGCGCCGGCGCGCGATCCCGGTGATGGGAAATCATCCGCCGCCACCTTGCCCATCGGCACTTCGTGCCCGAACCCCAGGTAGCGGGCATCCACCTCGCACACGGCCGTGACCAGGGGCGGCGTTGCTCCCCCGATGGTGATCAGCTCCTTGACGTCGAACCAGGCATCATCGAGGCAGGTCGCCCCCGACCCCGGGATCTTGCCGTCCACACGCGTGATATCGTCGCCGGCCGCGGGCTGCGGACGCATCTGCGCCATTCTTATGTGCATCCGCGCGGCGGGAAAGCTCGGATCCTGGTCCGTAACCTGGTGGCTGCCCGAGGGCACGGTTCCCGTCACGATCAGCTCCACCACGATGCCGCTGCCAAAGCTGTCCCTCTTCCCCGCATCGGGGAAGTCCAATCCAAGGCTGGCATAGGCCCTGATCGCGTTTTCGAACTTGAGCTCCTGCCGCCCGCCAGGCTTGACGCGCAGCCCCACGCCGGGAACGTTCGTCGGCACGATGGCGGGAAGGTCGTTGGGCACCCCGCGCCAATAGGCGCCATGCGCGACGTAGACCATAGGCGTCGTCTTGTCCTTGTACGTGAAGCTGGAATATATTGTCAGCTGGCGCGTGGCCAGCACCGTGCCCACGGGCACGCCGCTGCCCACATTGCCTACCTGCGGCGGGTTCCAGCCGCTGCTGCCGCTGACGCCCTCGGCGAATTTTTGCACTTTGCATTCGCCCGCCGTTCTGGGCGCTGCGTAGGACTCCGCGCCCGGCACGGCCAGGCAGGCCGCCAGGACAGCGCCAGCCAGGGCCTTGCGGCGCGGGCGGCTCATTGCGGCCCGCATCGAGGGCAACCGCAAGATCATGGTATTTCTCCTAGAAGACGCGGACGCGGGCGTCCGCTGCGTAATATCGGGTGCCATCAACTGCCGGCCGCGGCCCGCGCCCGGGCGGTTCCCGCCGCGGCCAAGCCCAGGTCGTCCACGGCTTCGTAGTCCAGCGTGAGCTCTTGCGCGCGCGGCAACGGGCCGGGCCAGGCCAGGCGCGCAGAGGAATAAGGCGGCACGGTCACACCTTCCAGGCCCGCATCCGGCGCGCCGCGCACGCGCAGCGTCCGCAGCGTCACGCTGTAGGGAGTCGGGTTTTCCGCCGCCAGCACCGCGCCGGCGGGGTGATAGGCCCAACGCAATTCACCGGGCGCCTTGCGCGGGTCGCCCGGCAGGCCCTTCGGCCGGAATAGCAGCTTCATCGAGAGATTGATCTGCAGCTTCAGTCCGTCGCGGCGCTCGCCCGCCGTGGGCACTTCCATGAAGTTGATCCAGAATTGCGACTCGCGGTCCTGGGGCAGCGGCTCGCCCGTGTAGCGCAGCTGGATCGCCTTGCGCTCGCCGGGGTTCAGCCGGAACAACGGCGGCATCGGCACGAAAGGCGCCGCCAGGCGGGAGAGGTCGTCCTGGCCCTCGCCCTGGTCCAGCCATATCTGCACCAGGATGGGCGCGCTGCCGGGATTGCCGGTGCGCAGCGTGATGGACTTGTCTTGCGCCGGATAGATGAAGCGCGTGCCGTCCACGGAAAGATCGGCGCGCGCGCCCGCGGCGCCCGCGGACAACACGCAGGCGCAGGCCAGCGCCGACCAGCGGCGCGCGGTGCCGGCGCTCATGGCCATATCGCCGCCACCGGCGAGGCGATGGCCGGCGCCGCGGGCTCGGGCTGGCAAACCGCGTCCAGGGTGTCGAAACCATCCTGCCGGCCTTGGCGCGGCGGTAGGCGATAGCCGACGCGGCAACGCTGCTCGGTATCCGCCCCCCACTGCACGCGGATGTCGCCGTGATCCTGGCTGACCCGCATGATGATGCGGCTGCCCTGCCCCACCGCGCCCACGGACTCGCCGCTGGCAAGGTCGAAGACCTCGGCGCCGAACGGCAGCACGCCGCCGTCCGGCCGCCGCACATTGACCAGCACCGGTCGCGCCCGGCGAGTCGGATAGCGCAAGAGCACCACCGCCCCGGCGCGCGGCGCCACGGTGCGGGAACTGGCCAGCAGTTCGACGTCGTCCGCCATGTCCGAGGGGTCAAGCTCCACGGTGTTGAGGCGGTATGGCGCCAGGCTGGTCGCCAGACCGTAGCCCCGGCCGTCCACGCGGCTGCGGTCGAAACCGATGCGCGCATCCTCCGCGTCCGGCGCGTGCACCAGGCCGACGGTCTCGCCCAGCGTGGACGACAGGGTCACCCCGCCCGCATGGGCCAGCACGCTGCCTTGGGCCCGCAGCCCGGCCTGGCGGTAGCCGGAACCCTGCGACACGTTTACGCCCATATTGGCGACCGCGGCGCGATAGTCCAGGCTGCCGCTGGCCGCGGCGGTGTCCGAACGGCTGTTGCGGGACGCCGACAGCGAATAGCTGAGCCGGCCATCGTCGCCCAGCCCGCCCGCCACGGAGGCCGCGGCATCGGTGCCGCCGACGCTGCTGTGGCTGGTGTAGCTGCTGAACATGGGCGTGTTGATCGACCTGCCGCTGCCCAGCGGGAAGGACAGGTTCAACGTGGCGACGGTGCTGCGGCCACGGCCCGGCATGTACAGTTCGCCGCCCGAGGACAAGTCTTGCACGCGCTGCAGCGCCAGCGCATAGGACACGTTGCCCCAGTTGTTGCGATAACCCATGCCGTAGTTGAACGCGGTGCCGGACCGGCGCCAGTACTGCAGCGCCGATCCGTTCAGGTAGAAAGACCCGCCTCTTGCGCCCAGATCCTGGTTGATGTTGACGTCGAGCCGGTTGCGCAGCCGGCCCAGGTCGGCGTAGCGATACGAGTGGGGAACGTCCCGCAACGCGATGGCCTCGTTCAGCCCCACGAAGCCGCTGGTCGAATAGCGATAGGCCAGCAAGGAAAAGTTGGTGCCGGAGTTCGGCAGGTTCTTGCTATAGGACACGCGGTAGCTGGAGCCCGATGTGCGCTCGCCCGGCAGGTTGGCGCTGGCGAGGGTGACGTCTCCGGAAAAGGCGCCCAATTGCGTATTCAGCGCGGCGCCCCCCAATACGGAACCGTAGTAATCGCTGAACGCGAGGCCGCCGTACGCGGTGACCCGATCGCTCACCCCCGAGCGCACCAGGCCCTCGAAGACGCGCTGGCCGCTGCTGCGGTAGCCGGAGGACGTGGCCTGGCCCACCGCGACGGAATAGCGCGTTTCTCCGCGCCGCAACAGTTCCACCGTGGTGGCGAAGGGCACGATGAAGCTCCATGTTTCGCCATTCGCTTCGGTGACGCGCACCGTCAGGTCGCCGCCGAAACTGGCCGCGCCCAGGTCCTCGATGGCGAACGGGCCCGGCGCCACCGTGGTCTCGTAGACGAGGAAGCCGCGCTGGTAGACGCTGACCGCGGCGTTGGTGCGCGCGGTGCCGCGTATGGTGGGCACATAACCGCGACGGTCGTCGGGCAGCATGCGTTCGTCGCTGCTCAGCCGCACGCCGCGGAAAGACACGGCGTCGAAGTAGCGGCCGTCGGTCGAGGTTTCGCCCAGCAACAGCTGCGATCGCCAAGCCGGCAGGTCGGTGACGGCGTACAGCTGCCCGCGGCTGTAGCGCGCGCCGCCGCGCGAAGACCACCGCAGGAAGCCGTCATGCTTCAGACGCCAGGCGCCCGCGTTGACCACCCCGTTCAAGTTGACGTATCCCCTGCTGTTGCGCCGGCCGTCGGTGTCCTGGGTATAGAGATTGGCCGAGTAATTCAGCCGCGCCGCGGGGATGCCTCGGTCCCAGTAGGCAGAGTCCACGTAGGTGCCGGCGCGCCCCGTCGCCAGGTAATAGGCGGGCACGGTCAGGGACAGTTTTTGCTCGGCCATGTCGAACTTGGCCTGTGCGCCCGGCACGTAATCGGACAGGTCTCCGCACGAAGGCGCTTCCCCCAGCGCCTTGACGCCCAGCTCGGGCCCCTGGCGTTCGATCTTGCGCATGTCCAGGCCCATGCTGCGCAGCAGCTCGGCGGTATAGCACGGCCTGGCGCCCTCGGGCCCTGCGCCATGGAAATCCATGGTCAGCGTTCCGCGCCACCGCGTGTTCACCAGCACGTCGACCCGGTACTGGCCCGGCGTCACGACGTTGGGCCGCTCGAAGCGGGAGAGGTCGACGGACTCGCCGCCCATGCCGCGCACCAGCATCTTCGCATCGAAATGGACCTCTTGCGGGGCGCTGCCGCCGGCCGCCGCCGCCATCATGGCGAACATGGCCAGGCCCGGCGCCCAGCGCAAGCCCAGTTGCGCCCGCGCGCGGCGGCCGCCCCGGCGCATTCCGCCTTGCGTCGATAGGCGCATGCTTCGGCGTCCGTGCAGAAACAGCGAAAGAGAAAATGCCGCCGTCATTGGGGCTCCAGCGCGCGTTCGAAATCCTGGGCGCCGCCGAAGTCATTGATCACCGTGTAGTGCACGGCCGCGCCCGCGCCCTGGGCGGCGCGCGCGCCGGCAGGCAGGCGGAACCGCTCGGTGGAAAACGGCGCCACCATGCCTCCGCCCATGGCGGTGCGGCGGCGGCCGTCGGCGCCCGACAGCTCGACGGACAGGAACGACACGAAATACGGCGTCGGATTGCGCACGTCCAGCGCGGCGCCGCCGTCCGCGGCGGCCCAGCTCAGGCTGGCGGGCGCATTCTCGACCTTGCCGGCAAGGCCGGAAGGACGGAAAAACAGCTTGATGCGCGTGCGGAACCTCAGGCCCACGGCGTTGTCCTTGCCAGTGCTTGGGGGCGTTTCCAGGGCGTTGAAATAGAAGACCGATTCGCGGTCGGGCGGCAGCGCGTGCCGGGTATGGAACACCCGCAGCACGGCGCTGGAACCGGGTTCTATGCGTGAAACCGCCGGCGACACGAGAAAGGGCACCACCAGCGTTTCGGGGGATTCGTCCGGTCGGCCGTCATCCAGCCAGGCCTGCAGCAACAGGGGAACGTCGCCACTGTTGCGCGCCCGGATGGAGACGTCCTTGGCGTCGCCGGGAAACACAATGCGCGTGCCTTCCAGCACCAGGGCCGCCTGGGCCGTTCCGGCGCCTGCGGCCCAAGCCATGACGCCCATGGCCAGCAAACGAACAACAATACGCACCATGGGCGTCATGCCATCAGCTCCTTACCGGTCCGGGTTACTGGTAGGCGACGATGAAGCCGATGTCGGAACCGGCGCTACCCGAGCCGACCGTGATTGCCTTGTCCACCATCTTGATATAGGCGGCCTTGAAGTCCAGGGAACCGCCATTGGTAGGCGTTGCGGCGGCCGGATCCCACGAGACGGTCTGCACGTCGCCGACAGCCTGCGCCTTGCCCAGCTCGACCTTGTTGGTCTTGTTGTTGCCCGCGTTCCAGATGCCGATCTCGATGCCGCTAGCCGGCAGCGTGGTGTTGATCTGCAGGTTGCCGGATGCCTTGTTGATGGTGGTGGACACCTGGTCGAACGCAATGGCGGCCGTGCCCTTGGCGCTGCAATCGCTCAGTTCGATGCTGAACGGTTTTTCGCTGGCCGCGAGCACGGCGCCCTTTTCCAGTGCGGCGAACGCGGTGGGGTCGTGGGGACCGAGGTTGACGTCCTTGATGTTGCCCAGGCCCGCGTCTTTGCCGTTGACCTTGCACGTGACGGCAGAAACCTTGCCGATGAAGCGGACCTGGCCGTCGAACGCCTGGGCATGCGAAATCGACGGCGCCAGGGCGGCGATGAGCGCGCCCGAGGAAATGAAGGAGGCGAGGATACTGCGTTTCATATTGCGATTCCTGAGTTGGAGTTGGTAGGGTCGGCCCCGGCAGTGCGGGGCCGGACCACGTGCCCGCGGCGAGCGAACGGAGGACCGGACGGAGAAACGCCGCGGCTCTGGAATACGCCCACGGCGCGCTTGCCATATGCGGGTTCCAGAGGTGTCGATACTGTATGGGCCGCACCCTGGCCGGGTCTTTAGGAAGGCGACCAAATCACATTAGTAGTAGTTCGACAATTGATAAATCTTTGTAAATTGCTCGGCCGCATTGAAACGTCCGTATCGCTCCCCGCCGCTCAAATGCCGGCCCTGAGCCGGCCCGCGCAGCCGCATCGCGATTGAGCTGCAGCAAAAAAAACGGCGCCTGTGAGGCGCCGCTTGGGCAATCGCGGGATGCTGCCGGACGGTCCGGGCGCTAGCGCAGCGCCTCTTCCGACCATTGCGCGAGCGGCAGCGGAGGCTGCTCGTGCAGGATGCGGGCCAGCACCAGCTTGAACTCGGCCCATCCGCCACGCTCGGTGGGCCAGGTCGACGGAGTCACCGGCGTCCAGGCGCCGCCGGCCGCGCGCTCGGCCATCTTGAAGCGGAAGGTGTAGTGCCCGGCCAGGCCCATGCGCAGGTCCGTCACCACCAGCGCGTCGCCGATCGCGTCATAGCGCAGCCAGTCATCCGTGAACCAGCGCAGCCGTTCATGCAGGGGCACGCCCGCCAGCGCCCGGCCCACGTCCAGGTTCAGCGGCTGGCGCAGCCATTCCGGCGGGTCCCGGTCGAACAGGCTGCTGACCGATTCGTAATAATGGCCGTCCGCCGTCTTGGCGATGACGCGCCATACCAATGTATTGAAGGGCATGGACACCGCCCGCAATTCCGTGACCGCGATCCCCTGCGCCTGCATCGCGTCGCGCACCCGGTGTTCGGCGGCCACCCTTCCCGCCAGCCCGAAGCCCAGGTAGGCCGTGCTGAAGACCAAGGCGGCGGCCAGCAGGCGGCGCGCGGCCGCGGTCATTCCGCGGGCGATGGCGTACAGCATCGCCGCCAGGAGCGGCACGGTGTACACCGGGTCGATGATGAAGATGGCCGACCAGCTTTCAGGAATGCGGGCCAGCGGCCAGAAGAGCTGCGTGCCGTAGACCGTGAAGGCATCCAGCACGGGATGGGTCACGAGCACCAGCCACAAGGTCAGGAACAACCGCCGCCCGCCATAGGGCGCCTGCGGCCAATATTTGCGGATCAGCCATGTCAGCAGGGCCGCCAGGCCGGTCAGGACGAAGACCGAATGCGAAAACCCGCGGTGGTAAGTCATGAGCGACACCGGATCCGGGTAGCTCATCAATACGTCCAGGTCCGGCACCGTGGCCAGCGCCGCCCCGTAGATCAGCGCCCGCCGCCCCTGGAAGCGGCCCATCAGCGCCCCCTGTATCCCCGCCCCCAGCACCGCCTGCGTAACCGAATCCATAATTCCCCGACGATAAGCTTCAACCAGACGGACTACGCCCCGCGCGGCCGTCCACGCAGGCGTTAAGATACCCGATTGCATTCAGCTGATTTTCAACTTTCCGCTTATGGACCAATACGTCGACAAGATCGCCTTGTTCATCGAAACCAACCAGGCATGGGCGGGGCCGATCACCTTTCTGCTGACCCTGGGCGAATCCATGGTGCTGGTAGGCCTGTTCATCCCGGCCACGGCCTTGATGCTTCTGACCGGAGGATTGATCGGCGCCGGCACGCTCAGCCCCTGGAGCGTCCTGGTCTGGGGCATCGCTGGCGCCATCATCGGCGATGCGCTGTCCTACTGGCTGGGCCGCTGGGCCGGGCCGGGCGTGCTGCGCCGCTGGCCGCTCAAGCAGCAGCGCACCGGCGTGGCGCGCGCGCGCCTGTTCTTCTACCGCTATGGCTTCGCGTCCGTGCTGATCGGCCGCTTCCTGGGCCCCATCCGCTCCACCATTCCCACCGTCGCCGGGGTCATGGGCATGGCGCACGGCCGCTTCCAGCTGGCCAACGTCGCATCCGCCATCCTGTGGCTGCCCCTGATGCTGGCGCCGGGCTACGTCACCGCGCGCAGCCTGGGCGCGGCGGACAATGCGCAACAGATCGCCATGATGATCGGCGCCGGGCTCTCGGTGCTGCTAGGATGCGGTCTGCTGATAGCCATGCTGCGCAAGCGCCGCATGCCGGCAAGGCAACGCCGCGGCAACTGAACCGGAGAAGGGAATGGCCATAGATGCGGAACCGAAAGACGGCGATTTCGCGCGCTATATCGAAAACCTGACGCGCGCGGGCGGGGCAACGCCCGGCAGGGTCCCTCCCAAGCGCCAGGCCTCGCGGCGGGCGGCCGAGCCCGTCCCCCCCTCTGTCCCGGCGCCGGCTCCCTCTTCCGAGTCGCTGTCCACCGCCCCCTGGGGCAAGTCCGCGCCGCAGCCCCTGCCCTCCCGGTCCGACGCCGCGGCCCCCGCCGCGCCGGCCCCGGGCCAGGAAGACCCTGCCGCGGCGTCGCTGGCGGACCGGGCCCGGCGGCGCAAGATCGGCATCATCCTGACGGTGGCCGGCGCGCTGGCCGGCTGGGCCGCGGCGCGCATCGTCTTCGAAGTCCTGCGCAACCCCCGGTTCGACATGGACGAACTGATGCCCGCCGTTTTCCTGGCGTTCTTCGCGTTCATGCTGTTCAAGGCGGCCGGCAGCGCCCGCAATCCGCGCAAGACGCCGCTGGAAAAACTGCCTCCGCTGAAACCATCGTCCTATCGCAAGGACGGCGGCGCCTGAGGCCGCCCCGGGCCGCCCGGCGCCGGCGGGCAATGGTGCTAACATTTCCGCCGCAGTCGCAAAGCCCCCCCCACGAACCCCGGAGTGAAAGTGAATAACGTTGTCGGATTGAACCAGGCCCAGGCGGCCACGATGCTCAAGTTGCAGGACCACTTGAACACCATGATCAATCCGGACTGGGTCAATGGCGGGGCCCGGTTCCTGCGCGCCGCCTTCGTCGAATCCGCCGAGGCGCTGGAACACCATGGCTGGAAATGGTGGAAGAAGCAGACCATCGACCTGCCCCAGGTGCAGATGGAACTGGTGGACATCCTGCACTTCTACCTGTCGCACACGATCGTCGCGGCCGGCGGCAGCACCAGCGGCGCCGCCGAGGCGCTGGTCGCCGACCTGGCGACGCCCGCCTCGGTTACGCTGGACGGCAAGGCCTACGCGCTGGACTCGCTGAGCGTGCCCGAGCTGCTGGAACTGATCGGCGGCCTGGCGGTATGCGGCCGCGCCAGCTTCAAGGTGCTGGAACGCACCATGACGGCCTGCGAAATGAGCTGGAACGACGCCTATACCCAGTACGTCTCCAAGAACGTGCTGAACATCTTCCGCCAGCGGCATGGCTACAAGGAAGGCACGTACATCAAGATCTGGAACGGCGAGGAAGACAACGTCGTGCTGGCCCGCCTGATGTCTGCGCTGGATCCTGCGCATGCCGGCTTCGCCGACCAGCTTCAGGCACAGCTCGAAGAAGCCTACGGCCGGCTGTAGGCGGCGGGCGCGCCGCCCCCGCGCGTCACCGGCAAAGCGCCGCCTTCGGGCGGCGCTTTTTCTTGCCCGGACCCTAGCGCTGGCCGAAGCGGGTTTCGCCGAACAGGGCCTTGTGCTCGCGCGGCTGCGAGCGCCAATACTGGCGCGGCGCGGCCACCTGCCCGCCCAGCTGCGCCGCGGCGTGCCAGGGCCAGCGCGGGTCGTACAGCATGCCTCGCGCCAGCGCGATCATGTCCGCCTCGCCCCGAGCCAGGATGTCCTCGGCCTGCTGCGCCTCGGTGATCAGCCCCACGGCGATGGTGGGCATGCCCACCTTGCGCTTGATCTCGTCGGCGAAAGGCACCTGGTAGTTCGGGCCGACGGGAATCTTCTGCTGCGACGACACGCCGCCGCTGGACACGTCGATGAACTCGCAGCCGCGGTCTTTCAGGGCCTGCGCGAAAACCAGCGTCTGCGCCAGGTCCCAGCCGCCCTCGACCCAGTCGGTCGCGGACACGCGCACTCCCAGCGCGACCGACGGCGGCGCGACTTCGCGCAGCGCCTGGAACACTTCCAGCGGGAAGCGCATGCGGTTCTCCAGCGAGCCGCCATAGGCATCCTCGCGCCGGTTCGCCAGCGGCGACAGGAACTGGTGCAGCAGGTAGCCGTGCGCGGCATGCAGCTCGATCGCGTCGAAACCCAGGCGGACCGCGCGGCGGGCGCTATCGGCAAAGGCGTCGCGCACCCGCGCCAGACCGTCCTCGTCCAGCGCGTGGGGCGCAGGCTCGGAATCGTTGTGCGGCACCGCCGAAGGCGCCCAGCCCTGCCAGCCGCCTTCGCTGGCCGGCACCAATTGGCCGCCGTTCCAGGGCGCGTCGCTGGAGGCCTTGCGGCCCGCATGGCCAAGCTGGATGCCCAGCTTGATGGGGGAATAGCGGCGCACGGCCTGCACCACGCGGCCCAGCGCCCGTTCGGTCTCATCGGACCACAGGCCCAGGTCTCCCGGTGAAATGCGCCCGTCGGCCTCCACCGCAGTGGCCTCGGTGAACAGCAGCCCGGCGCCCGACAGCGCCAGGTGTCCCAGGTGGATCATGTGCCAATCGGTGGCCCGGCCCTCTTCCGCCGAGTATTCGCACATGGGCGCGATGACGATGCGGTTGGCCAGTTCGAGAGCGCCGATCGAGATGGGACTGAAAAGATGGGTCATGCTGGAAGCCTCCATGGCATTGGATGCCACAGCATAGCGCCCGGGCCGCGCGCGCGGCGCGAATCCCAACGCCCCCGGCAGGGTCAAAGCCCGCCGGGGGAGCGGCAGCGGCCTATTGGCCTTCTATCACGGAGTCCAGGAACTGGCGCGTGCGCGCCTCCTTGGGCTGGCTGAACAGCACGGACGATTCGGCGTCCTCGACGATATTGCCCTCATCGAAGAACAGGGTGCGGTCCGAGCTGCGCTCTGCGAACTTCATCTGGTGGGTCACGATGATCATCGTCATGCTGCGCCGCGCCGACAGATCGCGCAGGATCTGCAGGATCCCGCCCACCAGTTCCGGGTCCAGCGCCGAGGTCACCTCGTCGAACAGCATAATGTCCGGGCACATGGCCAGCGCCCGCGCAATGCCCACGCGCTGCTTCTGGCCGCCGGACAGCTGCGCCGGGTAGACGTCCAGCTTGTCGCCCAGGCCGACCATCTCCAGGTATTCCACGGCCCGTTCCCGGGCCTGGGCGCGCGACATGCCCAGCACGCGCATCGGCGCTTCCATGGCGTTGGCGAGCGCAGTCATGTGGGGAAACAGGTTGAAGTGCTGGAACACCATGCCGATCTTGCCGCGCACCTTGCGCAGGTGCTCGGAATTGGGTCCGGCGGGCCGGCCCTGCGCGTCGGTCCACATCGGCACGCCGTCGATCTCGATATCGCCGCTGCTGGGACGGTCCAACGTCATCAGCACGCGCAGCAAGGTGGACTTGCCCGAGCCCGATGGGCCGATCACGGCCACGGTCTGGCCAGCGGGTATTTCCAGGTTGATGCCACGCAGCACCTCCAGTTCGCCGTACTGCTTGCGCAGGTTCTTGATGCTTACGCTGGCGCTCATCGTTTTCCTCCATATCGTTGCAGGCGGCCCTCCAGGCCACGCACTCCCCAGGCCGCCACCAGGCTCAGCGCCAGGAACAGCAGGCCCACGAGGGTGAGGGGCTCGGTGTAGCGGAATGTCGTGGACCCGATCATCTTGCTTTGCTGCAGCAGTTCCACCACGGTGATCGCGGACAGCAGGGGCGTGTCCTTGAACATGGCCACCAGGTAGTTGCCCAGCGCCGGCACCACGGGCGGGATGGCCTGCGGCAGCACGATGTCGACAGCCGTGCGCCAGCGCGACAGGTTCAACGCGGTGGCGGCCTCCCATTGGCCGCGCGGCACCGCCTCGATGCCCGCGCGGTAGACCTCCGCGCAGTAGGTCGCGTAGTGCAGACCCAGGGCGATGATGCCGGTGGCCAGCGGAGACATGCGCACGCCGGTCAGCGGCAAGACGTAGAACAGGAAATACATCTGCACCAGCAAAGGGGTGCTGCGCACGAACTCGATCACGAAAGCGGTGGGCAGCGATACGATGCCCAGCCGCGAACGCCGCAGCATCGCCAGCACCAGGCCCAGGGTGACCGCGACCAGCATGCCCAGCAGCGTGGCCTGGATCGTGACGACAAGCGCGGCGCCCAGCGTGGGCAGGATTTCCAGGGCGAAAGACCAATCGAATATCGGCGTCATCGGACCCTGACCCTCCGTTCGAGCAGCCGCACGCCGGCGGTGATCAGCAAGGCCACCGCGAAGTAGAGCAGCAGCATCAGGGTGAAGATCTCGGTGGTGCGCAGGGTCTCGCTGCGCAGCAGCTGGCCCCGGAACGTCAGGTCGGTAATCGTGACCAGAGACACCAGCGCGGTGTTCTTCAGCAATTCGATCAGCAGGTTGCCGGCGGGCGGCAGCATGGCCGGCACGGCCTGCGGCACGATAATGCGGCGCATGATCTGCCCACGCGTGAGATTCAGGGCGACACCCGCCTCGCGCTGGCCGGACGGCACCGCGCGGATCGCGCCGCGCACCACTTCGGCGCCGTAGGCGCCCGCATTCAGCGCCAGCACCACGATACCCACCAGCATGGCCGGCAATTGCACCCCGAACAGCGGCAGCACGAAATAGAACCAGAAAAGCTGCACCAGCGCCGACGTGCCGCGGAACACCTCCACATAGATCGACGCGATCCAGCGCACGGGACGCACCGAGGACAGGCGGCAGATGCCCGCCGCCAGCGCCAGCGGAACGGCCAGCACCACCGCGCCCGCCAGGACCTGCAGCGTAACGCCCAGGCCTTCGAGCAGCGGCGGCGCCAGCTCGGCGAAATGCTCCGATATCAGCTGCATCCGCGCCCCCTTACTTGCCGGCGCACAGCTGGGCGGCGGTGACTCCCTTGGGCAGTTCCTGCGGCGTGAAGCCGAACGGCGCCACCAGCTTCTGGTGTTCTTCCGTGCCGATGAACTTGGCGAGCTCGGCGTTGAACGCGTCGGCGAAGGCCTTGTCATCGGAGCGGAACGCGTAGGCGCCGTAGCCGCGCACGCTCTTGCCGTCGATGACCGGATCGGTGAACGGCTCGGCCTTCTCCAGGCCGCTGGCCTGGCTGGTCTTGCCCATCAGGTCGTTGACCGTGAGGGCGGTGGCCGCATACGCATCGGCGCGCCCGGCCTGCACGCCGGACAAGGCGCTGACCGCGTCCGGAAACACCACCACCTGGCCTGCCGGCACCTTGGATTTGGAGGCGTACTCGGCCTCGATCGCGCCCACCACCACGCCCAGCTTGGCCTCGGGATTCTTCACCACGTCTTCATAGCTGTGCAGGTTCTTGGGATTGCCCTGCTTGACCAGGAACGACTGGCCCACGCCATAGGTGGGATCGGAGAACGCGACCTGCTGGCAGCGTTCGGGCGTGACGTACATGCCCGCCGCAATGATGTCGAAACGCTTGGCCTGCAGGCCTGGGATGAGGGAGCCGAACTCGGTCAGGACGCCCTCCACCTCGTTGATGCCCATGCGCTTGAGCACGACGCGGGCAATCTCCACGGATTCGCCCGTGACCTTGGCTTCCTTGCTGTCCATGTAGGCGAATGGCGCCTCGTTGGCGTAGCCGATGCGTATCTTGCCCGCCGCCTTGGCGGCTTCCAGGGTGGAATCGCCCGCCGGCGCGTTGGCCGCGGCCGGGGCGGGCTTGTCCGATCCCGAATCGGAACATGCGGCCAGCACGCCCAGGCTCAGCGCCAGCAGGAAGCGTCGGGATCGGGTCAGGGTCAAGGACGGATTCATGGATTATTTCTCCCTAATTTATTTCTAGGTACATGGATTCACTAAAAATGATACGACAATAAATCATTTCGGCACTAATGATATGACCGAAAAAAAGCAGGCCGCGGCCTGCTTTCCGTTCGTCCGGCCCTATGGGGCGTTAAGACACGTTACCAAGGGTTGGCGGGCATGACCCCGCCTTCGCGCCTTCATTGGGCGTACGAGAACCGCCCATTCTTGACAATGCCCATGACGCGGGCGCGCTCATCGAAACCCTGGTGGTTGTCCTTGGAGATGTTCAACACCCCATTGGGCACGACCAGGTCCCGGGTGTTCTCCAGCGCGTCGCGCAACGCGGCGCGGAATTCCGGGGTGCCCGGCTTGGCGCCCGTTTTCAGCGCGCGGGCCACGGCCGAGTCCAGCAGCATCCAGGCGCCATAGGCATCCCCCGCGAACTGCGTCAGCGTGTGCTTGCCGTACTGGGCTTCGTACTTGTCGGCGAACGCCACGGCAACCTTCTTGACCGGGTTGTCGTCAGGCAGCTCGCGGGCGACCACGCCGGGCCCCGTGGGGAACAACGTGCCTTCCACGTCCGCGCCGCCCACCTGCAGGAATTCCAGCGTGCCGATGCCGTGGGTCTGGTAGACGGCGCCGGTATAGCCGCGCTCCAGCAATGTTTTCTGCGGCAGCGCCGAGGGCGTGCCCGAGCCCGCGATCAGCACCGCGTCCGGCTTGGCTGCGATGACCTTCAGCACCTGCCCCACCACGGAGGCATCGGTACGCTGGAAGCGCTCCTGCGCGACGATCTTCAGTTCGGATCCGGCGGCGGCGCTGAACTCCTTCCACCAGCTGTCGCCGTAGGAATCCGCAAAGCCGATGAAGGCCACGTTCTTCAGGCCCTTCTTCTTCATGTCTTCGACCAGGACGGTCGCCATCAGGGAATCGTTCTGCGGCATCTTGAACGCCCAGGCGCGCTTCGGATCCGACAGCGGCTCGACGATGACGCTGGAAGCCGCCAGCGCGATCATGGGCGTCTTGGTCTCGGCCAGCACGTCCAGGCCGGCCAGCGCGGCGGCGGTCGTGTTGGGCCCGACGATGGCGTCGACCTTGTCCTCGGAGGTGAGCTTGCGCATGTTCTTCACCGCGCGGCTGACGTCGGTGCCGTCGTCCAGCACCACATAGCGGGCCGGCTCGCCGCCCAGCGTCGCGGGCCACAGGCGGATCGCGTTGTTGGTCTGGATGCCGATCGAGGCGGCCGGACCGGTCGTGGACACGTCCACGCCGATGACGACTTCGGCCTGGGCGGAAAAGACGGGAACGGCCAGCGCGACAGCGCAGGCGCAGCGGAGAAGATCGAGAGACATGACTACGGTTCTCAGAGGATGTGAAGGGGATGCCCATATTCTGCCTCATGTCGTGCCGCAACTCTTGGACGCGCCGCAATCGGAGGCCCCGCCGCCCTGCCGTTACATCGGCTTGCCGATACGAGCGCGCGGTTTCCTCGCTGGCGGCACGCGTCCGCCGTATCATCGACGATGCCCCCGAAGGCAATGCGGGCCGCTCCTCCCGCGGCCCGCTCCCCCCACCACCGGACCCGCTCGCGACGGGCGCGGGCCCCTACAGGAGTCAAGCATGAAGAAAACCGCAACCGCCGCCTGGTCGGGCGACCTGAAGACCGGCAAGGGCACGATCTCCACGCAAAGCGGCGCGCTCAAGGACCAGCCCTACGGTTTCAATACCCGCTTCGGCGACACCCCCGGCACCAATCCCGAGGAACTGCTGGGCGCTGCGCACGCCGGCTGCTTCACCATGGCGCTGTCCAACATCCTGGCGGAAGCCGGCATGGTCGCGCAGAGCCTGGACACCAAGGCCGAAGTCACGCTGGACAAGGTGGAAGACGGCTTTTCGATCACGGCCGTCCACCTGACCGTGGAAGCCGTCATACCCGGCGCCAGCGCCCAGGCCTTCGAGGACGCCGCCCGCAAGGCGGAAAAGGGCTGCCCGGTATCCAAGGTGCTCAACGCCAAGATCTCCATGGACGCCAAGCTCAAGTCCTGATCCCCCTTCCCGGCCCATGGCCCGTCCGGCAAGGGCGGCGCCATTGGGCCGCGCTATCCCCTGTTTGCCCAAAATCAATTTGACGGGGGTCGATCGCTTCTAGACAATGCGAATCATTCTCAGGAGCGATCATGACACGTTTCATCTACGCGATATCGGGCGGCAATGCCGTTCCGGCGCAAGACGTCCAGGTGTCGGCCAACCTGCGCCGCATGATCGGATCCGGCCTGCTGGTGGCCGTGGGATATATCGATCCGGGCAACTGGGCCACGGACATCGCGGGCGGCAGCGGCTTCGGCTATGGCCTGCTGATGGTCGTCATCGTGTCCGCCTTCCTGGCGCTCGGTTTCCAGGTCCTGGTGTCGCGCCTGGCGCTGGCCACCGGCCAGGACCTCGCCACGCTCACGGCGCGCCATCTCTCCCCCCGCCTGTCGAAGGCGGCCTGGCTGGCCGGCGAAGCCGCCATCCTGGCCACCGCGCTGGCCGAACTCGTCGGCGGCGCCATCGCGCTGAGGCTGCTATTCGGCCTGCCGCTGATCGCAGGCGTCGCCGTCACCGGCGTCGGCACCTTCGCCGTGCTAGCGCTCGCGCGCGGCAACGCCGACCGGCACGAACGCGTCATCGCCCTGCTGCTGTCCGTTGTCGCGATGTCGTTCGTGTTCCTGCTGTTCAAGGCGAATCCGGCCTGGACCGAGGTGGCGCACGGCGTCACGCGCACGGGCCACGCGCTGCGCGATCCGCAGGGCTTCCTGATCGCGCTGGGCATCCTGGGCGCAACCCTCATGCCGCATAATCTTTACCTGCATTCCGGCTCGCTCGCGCAGCGCGCGCGGCAACTGCCGCCGGCCGCCCGCGGCCTCGCCATGCGGGTGGCGCGCAACGACACCATTGTGTCGCTGGGCGTGGCCATGCTGATCAACGCGGCGATCATGATCGTGGCGGCGGCGTCCCTGTCGGGCTCCGGCCTGATCGTGTCCAGCCTGGACGACGCCCATGCGGTGATCGGCCGCACGCTGGGGGCCGGCGCGGCCATCGTGTTCGCGGTGGCGCTGTACGCGGCGGGGCAAAGCTCCACGCTTACGGGCGTGCTGGCGGGCCGCATTCTGTCCAATGGGTTCCAGGTCCGCCGCGGCTGGTCCGACCGCCGGCGCGCGCTGATGACGCGCCTGGTCGCGGGCGGCGCGGCCGCCTGCCTGCTGGCCTTCACGGGCGGGGAGGACCCGGATGGGCTGCTGGTGCTGAGCCAAGTGATCCTGAGCCTGGCCCTGCCCTTCGCGCTGGGGCCGCTGGTGCTGCTGGCCCGCCGCAAGAGCCTGATGGGCCAGTACGCGCTGCGCGGCGGCTGGGCCTGGGCCGCCGTTGCGGCCACGGTCGGCATCCTGCTGCTGGACGGCTACCTGGTGGCTGACATGTTGGTCTGACCCCTGGCCGGACGGGCGGCGCTGCGGCGGCCCGGCGCCGTGGCGGACGCGCCGCCCGGGCGTGGCGCGATGGCTTGGCGCAGCATGGCGATCATGGCCCGGGTCTTGCGCGGCAGCGGCCGTTGCGCCGGCGCCAGCGCGGTTACCGGCAATGGCAGCAGGCCGTGCTCCGGCAGCAGCCGCACCAGCCTGCCGGACGCCAGTTCGGCAGCGCAGGCCGGCTGCTGGACGACGCCTATCCCGCCCGCGCCCAGGATGATGTCGTACATCGCGCGCCAATGCGTGGTGGTGACCGCTGTACGGATCGATGCCTGCCTGCTGCCCCCTGTCGCGACGTCCACCATGGGCAGGACGTCGTTCGGGAAGGCGTCCTTGACGCGGATGAACGAATGCCCGGCCAGCTCCTGCGCAGTTGCTACCGGGCCGCACCGATCCAGATACTCCGGCGCCGCGACCAGCACGCTGTCCACCGCGCCCAGCGGAAATGCGAGGTAACGCCCGTCGCCGGCCCTGCCAAGCCGGATGGAGAGATCGACGCCTTCCACCGCCGGATCCATGACATCGTCGTTGAGGACCAGCTCCACCAGCAGGCCCGGATGCTCGACCCGCGCGGCGATGATCGTAGGCACCACGACCTTCTCGCCGTAGCAGTGGGCGGCGGCAATCCGCAACGTGCCGCCGATCTCCTGGTTCGCGGACCAGACGGCCTCGGCGGCCTCGGCGGCGCCCGCCAGCAGGCCCTGGCTCCGCTCGTAGAACACCCTGCCCGCTTCCGTGCATTTGAGGGTGCGTCCCGTGCGCAACAGCAAGGTGGCGCCCAGGAAGCGCTCCAGCTTCTCGATGCGTTCGCTGACCGCGGGCTGGCCCATGCCCAGGTCGCGGGCGGCGCCCGACATCGTCTCGCGTTCGACGACGCGGACGTAAATGCGCATCGCCGCCAAAAGATCCATACCCATTCCAATATCCCACCGGGCGCGTGTTCCGCCGGCGCCGCCAATCGCGCGGCGCCGGCGCATACGCTCTCAAGCGCATTCTAGGGATGATCATGTAAACCAAAAAGACAAAATTCTCTTATCATCGTTTCCATTAGGTTTACACAAGAAGCGCACTCGACCATGAAGCCGAACCAATTGCACGCCTTTGTCGCCGTCGCCACCCAGCGCAGCATCCGGGCAGCCGCGCGCAGCCTGGGAATTTCGGCGCCTGCCGTGACCAAGATCGTGCGGGAGCTGGAACGCGAGCTGGACGCGGCGCTGGTGGAACGCAGCGTCAAAGGCATCCAGCTCACCGACTGCGGCGCAGCCCTGCTGCCCCGCGCGCGCCTATTGCTCGATGATCTGCGGCGCGCGCGCGAGGAGGTCGCGCAGTTGCGCGACGGCAATGCCGGCCAGGTTCGCATGGCGGTCAGCGCGGCGTTCGCGCAGACGCTGTTCGTGCCCGCGTTCCAACGGCTGCGTGAACGGCGCCCCGGCGTGTCCCTGCATGTGAGCGAAGCGGGCCCGGCCGGCATACTTGCGCGCCTGCGCGAGCCGCAAGTCGATTTCGCGGTCATGCACGCGGATCCGGAGGTGCTGCGGGACGAGTTCGTCTGCCTGCCGCTGTTTCCCGTGCGGCTGGTGGTCGGCATGCGCAAGCAACACCCTTTGCGCAACCGGCGCTCGATCCGTGAATTGCTCAATGCGGAATGGGCCCTGCCCGGCGATGGCGGCGATCCGCTGTCGGCCACGACCCGGCTGTTCGCGTCGCTGGGCTTGCCGGTGCCGCCCCGCGTCGTGCAGGGGGATTCGCTCAGCGCAGCGCTTGCCCTGGTGTCACAGACGGATCACATCGGGCTGTTCATCGAGCCGCTGGCAAAGGCGGTGTTCGGCAAGCTGGGCATCCGCCTGCTCTACCCTGAAGACGCGCTGCCGGTCCTGCAGGTATGCGTCATACACCGCCGCGGCAGCGACCTGACGCCGGCGGCGCGCCAATTCATTGCCGGCCTGCGCGAAATCCTGGACGAGAGAATGCCGGCGCAATGAAAAAGCGCCGGCTGCATGGCCGGCGCTTTTGCTCGCGATGCGGTCCGCATCGCCGAAAGGCCCCTCAATGGTAGGCCGAGACCACTGGATGCTGGCGGCGGCCGGCGTCCATGTCGTGCAGCACTTCGCCCACCGCGCCGCCGAAAGCGGACAGACGCACTTTCAGGCGCAGCCAGCGCGAACCGGCTGCATGGCCGGACAGGCTTTCCGCAACGATCGCGTCGCGGATCAGGGTACGTTCCAGCTCATCCGACATGCGGGCATTCTTCAGCGCGGTATCGCTCATGGTTCTCTCCTTGAGAAAGCGATGTGGAACAACACGAGTCCATCTTAGACCTGTGCTTGCTGCGCCGCAATAAAAATCTTCAAGCATTTTTTTGTGCGTTGCGCAATGGGTACAAACACCAAAAATGGTGCAGGCACGCACTGCGGCGCGCACCGGCTTTGTGCAGGCCGGGCCTCAGTCCCGCTGCGAGTCCGTGGCGGCAGGTCCGGCCGATGCATCCAGGTGCGCCTGGATCAGCTTGTCCGCCATCTGCGCAACCCGGCCGGCGGGCCCGCCCTCGCCGAAAAGCTGGCTGGAGACGAAGGCGCCCTCGAACAGCAGCAGCAGGCCATCGCCCAGCGCCGCGGGGTCCGCAGCCCCCATTTCCGCCGCCATGGCGGCCAGGCGTCGCCGCAGTTCCACCTTGTGCTCCACCGCCACGGCGCGGGCGGGATGCCCGGCTTCGGGATACTCCACCGCTGCATTGGTCAGCCCGCAGCCGCGGTACCCGTTTTGCACCGCGCGCGCGCCCAGCCCGGACAGGTAGTCGAGGACTTGGGCGCGAGGGTCGCCCGGATGCGCCTCGCACGCGGCATCGAAGCGCGCCCAGAACTCGGCGTCGTAGTCGCGCAGATATGCCGCCGCCAGCTCGTCCTTGGACGAGAAACTGCGGTACAGGCTGGGCTTGGTCACCCCCGCCTGGCTGACGATGGCGTCCACCCCCACCGCTCGGATGCCGTCCCGGTAGAACATTTCCCGGGCGGTCTTGCGGATGCGCTCGGCCGCCAGCGGCGGCTTGGAGGCCGGCCGTTGCGCGCTAGAGATTTTGCTGGCCATAGGAGGCTCCTTTCCGGATGACGAAAACGGCAAGAAATCGCTTGACGACGTTACTGACCGGTACGTACTATTCGCAAACCCAATTACGTACCGGTCAGTAACATGAGTATACCCCACCCTCCCATGCCGTTCCGGCGCGCCGGCCAGAAGTACGCTTTTGTGGTCGTCGCGGTGGTTTTCCTGTCGCTCCTGGTATCGGCCGGGCTGCGCTCTTCGCCCAGCGTTCTGCTGGTCCCGCTGGAAGAAGCCTTCGGCTGGAGCCGCAGCACGATCTCGTTCTCCGCCGCCCTCGGCATCTTCCTCTATGGCATGGTCGGGCCGTTCGCGGCCGCGGCGATGGAGCGTTTCGGCCTGCGGCGCGTGCTGATCAGCGCCCTTGCCCTGATGGCCGCGTCCAGCGCGGCAAGCGCCTACATGACCGAGCCCTGGCACCTGCTCATGACATGGGGCGTGTTCTCGGGCATCGGCTCGGGCGCGGTCGCCGTGGTGCTGGGCGCCACCGTCGTCAACCGCTGGTTCACCCGTCACCGCGGCGTGATGATGGGGCTGTTGACCGCCAGTTCCGCGACCGGCACGCTGGTGTTCCTGCCGGCGCTGGCGGCCCTGGCCTCTTCCGGCGACTGGACCCGGGTGGTGTGGGCGGTGGCCGCCGCGGCGGCCGCGCTGGTGCCGCTGGCCTGGTGGCTGGTGCCCGACCGTCCGGCCAGCGTGGGATTGACGCCGTTCGGCAGCGATCCGCATGCCCCGGCCGCGCCCGCCGCGCCGCGCACCGGCCTGCTGGCCGCCACTTTCGGCGCCCTGGCACGAGCCTCCAGGACCCGCACGTTCTGGTTCCTGTTCGCCACCTTCTTCGTCTGCGGCTTCACCACCAACGGCCTGGTCGGCACGCACCTCATCGCGCTTTGCGGAGACCACGGCATGCCCGAAGTGCAGGCGGCGGGCCTGCTGGCGCTGATGGGAATTTTCGACCTGATCGGCACCACGGCCTCGGGCTGGCTAACGGACCGCTACGATCCGCGCAAGCTGCTCTTCGTCTACTACGGGCTGCGCGGGCTGTCGCTGATCTACCTGCCCTACTCCGATTTTTCGTTCTACAGCCTGTCGATCTTCGCCATCTTCTTCGGCCTGGACTGGATCGCCACCGTGCCGCCCACCCTGCGCCTGACCACCGAGGCGTTCGGCGAGCGCGACGCCTCCATCGTGTTCGGCTGGATCGTGGCGGGCCATCAGCTCGGCGCCGCGAGCGCCGCCTGGATGGCGGGCGCGATCCGCGAAGCGCAGGGCAGCTATCTGATGGCCTTCGTCATCTCGGGCGCGACCGGCCTGGCCGCCGCCGTCATCGCGCTGATGATAGGCAGAAAGCGCGCGGCGCCCCAGCCCGCCTGAGCGGCGCGCCCGCGGGGAGCTCAGCTTCCGCGGGCCGCCGCGTGCCGCACGCGCAGGTTGTAGGTTTTCTTGCTGCCCACGTGCTTGCGGATGAGCGCTTCGGCGCGCTCGCCGTCGCGCTGCATCAGCGCCTGCACGAAGGCCTCGTGGTCGGCCACTGCCGCCGTCCATTCGTCGCTGTCGAAATTGGACTTGTAGCGCAGCGCCTGCACCTGCAGGTTCAGCCTGTCGTAGGCGTGCGTGAGCGCCGGATTGTGCGCGGCGCGGTTGATCGCGATATGCGTGCCCATGCTCGCGGCGAAATACGCGCGGATATCCCGCTTTTCATAGTTTTCGCGCATCTGCGCGTGCAGCTGCGCGATGTGCGCCAGCTCGGCATCCGTCGCGCGCTCGGCCGCCGCGCGCACCGCCAGCCCTTCCAGCACCGACAGCACATCGAAAATGTTCTCGACGTCGTCCGCGGATAGCTCGACCACCATCGCGCCGCGCTTGGGCTGCAAGGCCAGCAGGCCGTCCGAGGCCAGCATCCGGTAGGCCTCGCGCAAGGGCGTGCGCGAAATCTTCAGTTGCTCGCAAAGGTCACGCTCGTTCAGCCAGGTGCCCGGCTTGAACGTGCCGTCGATGATGAGCTGCCGCAGCCTCTCGGCGACCACCGCCGGCAGCGTGGGGTGATTGATGGCCAAATCGGGGACGGATTGATCCAGGACTTCAGGGTTAGCCATGAGTTGTTCGCACTCGCTAATTCGACTATTTTTGTATCTGGTATACCAGACACCAAAGGCATACCAACCTGACCCAATCATAGAGCAAGCAACACGCGGGCAGGCACCCACCACCAAGGAGACCTTCATGAACAAGCACGCTCGCGCCTGGGCCGGCGCCCTGGCGCTGACCGCCGGCCTGGCCGCCGCCAGCTCCGCCCTGGCGCAGGACGCTACCAAATGGCCGGAACGGCCGCTACGCCTCATCGTCGGCTTCGTGCCGGGCGGCGGCACCGACGTCTCGGCCCGCATTCTTTCCGCCCGGCTGTCCACCCTGCTGGGCCAGCAGGTCGTGGTCGAGAACAAGCCCGGCGCATCCGGCCTGATCGCGGCCGACTATGTGGCCAAGGCCGACCCGGACGGCTACACCCTGCTGCTGGCGAACATGCAGTCCACGGTCGCCGCCCCGTACGTCGTGCAGTCCAATATCGACCCGATCAAGGATTTCACGGCGGTGCGTTACATCGGCTCGGTGCCGAACGTGCTGGTCGTCAACCCGTCGAAGCACTCCTACGCCACCGTCCAGAACCTGGTGGACGATGCCCGCGCCAAGCCCAAGCAGCTGCTGTACGCGTCTTCCGGCATGGGCAGCCCGCAGCACCTGAGCGCGGCCCGCTTTTCGCAGATCGCGGGGGTCAGCATGGAGCACGTGCCCTACAAGGGCAGCGGCCAGGCGATGACCGACCTGCTGGGCGGCAGCGTCGACATGAACTTCGACACCCTGCCCGGCGCCATCAACCAGATACAGGCGGGCAAGCTGCGCCCCCTGGCGGTCACCAGCCCGGAACGCAGCAAGCGGCTGCCCGATGTGCCCACGCTGGCCGAGTCCGGCATCAAGGGCCTGGACATCGTGCAGTGGTATGCGGTGCTCGCGCCCGCCAAGCTGCCCAAACCCGTGCTGGACAAGCTCGACCGCGCGCTGAGCCAGACGCTGGCCGACCCCGGGATCGCGGCCAAGCTGGCCGACCAGGGCATGGATCTGGGAGGCGGCCCGCAGACCCCGGCAGCCTTCGCCAGCTACGTGCGGGATGAATGGAGCAAGTAC
>NZ_JPYO01000044.1 GCF_000757485.1 Achromobacter sp. RTa | reverse complement strand
GGGGGTATAGCTCAGCTGGGAGAGCGCTTGCATGGCATGCAAGAGGTCAGCGGTTCGATCCCGCTTACCTCCACCAGTAAGCAGTACGGTAGTAAGATTGCTGTTTGTTCAGGTCCCCTTCGTCTAGAGGCCTAGGACATCACCCTTTCACGGTGAGTACAGGGGTTCGAATCCCCTAGGGGACGCCAGTTCGCTGGCAGCAGTATGCAGTACCTAGATGCAGTTGAAGTGACCAAGTAGTTGAGTAAGCCGCTGCGGAGCGGTAGTTCAGTTGGTTAGAATACCGGCCTGTCACGCCGGGGGTCGCGGGTTCGAG
>NZ_JPYO01000043.1:185083-298009 GCF_000757485.1 Achromobacter sp. RTa | reverse complement strand
CCCATGTTCCCGTACACCTGTTACCTATGTCCCCGGTCTGTACACGCAGCCCCCTCGGGGGGCAGCAAGCACGCAACGCGTGCGTAGCCTGGGGACCCACAGAAGAATAGCCGCGCCGCCGCCGGGCCGCCCCAAGGCGGCGCAGCCCCCTCGGGGGGCAGCAAGCAAGCGAAGCTTGCGCAGCGTGGGGGCCCACCTTACCGCAGCGCTTCGTAGATGCGGATGGCCAGTTCCTGGGAGATGCCGTCCACCGACGCCAGATCCTCGATGCTGGCGGAGGCCACGCCGGAAAAGCCGCCGAAACGGGCCAACAGGCGCTGGCGGCGGCGGGCGCCGACCCCTTCGATTTCCTCCAGCCGCGACACGTTGCGCGCCTTGGCGCGGCGCGCCCGCATGCCTGTGATGGCGAAACGGTGCGCCTCGTCGCGCACCTGGGCGATCAGCATCAGCGCGGCGGATTCGCCGCCCAGCGCGACCGGCGGACGCTCGTCGGCGAAGACCAGGGTCTCCAGGCCGACCTTGCGCCCTTCCCCCTTGGCCACGCCCACCAGCGTCTGCACATCCAGGCCCAGCTCCACGAATACCTTGCGCGCCACTTCCACCTGGCCCTTGCCCCCGTCGATCAGCACCAGGCCGGGCATGGGCGCCTCGCCGTCGGCCACCTTGGCGAAACGCCGGGTCAGCACCTGGCGCATCGCGGCGTAGTCGTCGCCCGGCGTGATGCCTGCAATGTTGTAGCGGCGATAGAGCGAGGGCTGCATGTCGTGGTGCTCGAACACCACGCAGGACGCCTGCGTGGCCTCGCCGGCCGTGTGGCTGATATCGAAGCATTCGATGCGCAGCGCATCCAGCGCCGTCTCGTCGGTGTCCAATTCCAGAGCCTCGGCCAGCGCCAAGGTGCGGGCCGCACGGGCTCCGGACTCGGTCAGCGCTCGCGCCAGGGCCATCTCGGCATTCTTGCCAGCCTGCTCCAGCCATGCCCGGCGCGCGCCCTGGGGCCGCGTCAGCACCCGCGAGGGCCGCCCTCCGGCCTGCTCCACCAGCAGGTCGATAAGGCCCGCGTCCGGCAAGGCGTGCGAACAGACCAGCACGGGGGGCAAGGCGTTGTCGGTGTAGTGCTGGGCCACGAAGGCCTCCAGCACCTGCGCCGCCGCCTCGCCTTCGGCGTGCGACGGGAAGAACGGTTTGTCGCCCAGGTGGCGGCCGCCACGGACCATGGCGAGGTTCACGCAGACCTTGCCCCCGGCGATCGCCACCGCGATGATGTCGGTGTCCTCGCCGCTGACGTTCTCCATGGTCTGCTGGTGCAGCACGCGCGCCAGCGACCCCATCTGGTCGCGCAGCGCGGCGGCCTCCTCGAAACGCAGTTCGCTGGAGGCCTGCAGCATCCTGTTCTCGATCTCGCCCATCACCTCCTTCGCTTCCCCGTTCAGGAAGCGCACGGCGCGCTGCACGTCGCGCTCGTATTCGCCGGCCTCGATGGCGCCCACGCAAGGCGCTGAGCAGCGGCCGATCTGATGCAGCAGACAGGGCCGCGAACGGTTGGCGAAGACCGTGTCCTCGCAGGTGCGCAGGCGGAATACCTTCTGCAGGATCTGGATGGTTTCACGCACGGCCCAGGCGTTGGGGAAAGGGCCGAAATACTGGCCGCGCTTGTTGGTGGCGCCGCGGTAGTAGGCGATGCGCGGCCAGGCATGGCCGGTGATCAGCAGGTACGGATAGGACTTGTCGTCGCGGAACAGGATGTTGTAGCGCGGCTTCAGGCTCTTGATGAGGTTGTTTTCCAGGATCAGCGCTTCGGCCTCGGAGCGCGTCACGGTCACCTCCAGCCGCGCCACCTTCGCCACCATCTGGGCGATACGCGGGCTGGACAGGTTCTTCTGGAAATACGACGAGACGCGCTTTTTCAGGTCGCGCGCCTTGCCGACATACATGACTTCCCCGGCCGCATCCAGGTGCCGGTACACACCCGGCAGATGCGGCAGGTCAGCCAGGAACGATTTGAGATTGAAGTCGTCGGGCATTCTGGTAACGGGTTTCGGCCTGCAAGGTGTCCCAGTCCGGCGCTGCGAAGCGCGGCATGAGGCGGCGGATCCGGGCCACGGACTCGGCCGGATGCTCGAATTCCAGGCGCGACAGCAGTTCGTCGGCCAGATCCGGGCGGTTGCACACCAGCACCATATCGCATCCGGCGCCGAGCGCGGCGTTGGCGCGCGCAAGGATATCGCCGGCCACCGAGGCCCCTTCCATCGTCAGGTCGTCCGAGAACACCACGCCGTCGTAACCCAGGCGCTTGCGCAAGATATCGCGCACCCAGCGCTTGGAAAAGCCGGCCGGGTGGCGGTCGACCTTGGGATAGATCACGTGCGCGGGCATCACGGACGGCAGGATGGAATCGCCCAGCCAGGCGTACGGCGCGCCGTCTTCCTCAAGGATACGCTTGAGCGGGCGTTCGTCCACGGGAATCTCGTGGTGCGAATCCGCCTCCACGAAGCCATGACCGGGGAAATGCTTGCCGCAGGCCGACATTCCGGCCAGCTGCAGGCCCTGGATGAGCGCGCGCGACAGCATCGCGACCACGCGCGGATCGCGGTGGAAGGCGCGATTGCCGATCACTTTGCTGACGCCGTAGTCCAGGTCCAGCACCGGCGTGAAACTCATGTCCACGCCGCAGGCGCGCAATTCGGCGGCCAGCACATAGCCGGCCTCGGTCGCCAGGCGCATCGCCAGGAGCGGATCCCGCTCCCACAGCGCGCCCAGTTCGCGCATCGCGGGCAGCGGGGTGAAGCCGTCCTCTCGGAAGCGCTGCACGCGGCCTCCCTCGTGGTCCACCAGGATCAGCAGCGGTTCCTTGCGGGCCTTGTGGATCTGGCGCGTCAAGGCGGTAAGCTGGCGCCGGTTCTCGAAATTGCGGGCGAAAAGAATCACCCCGCCCACCAGCGGGTGGCGCAGGCGCTTCTTTTCTTCCTTCGTCAGCGCATATCCCGCCACATCGACCATCACGGGGCCGGGCGGCAGGACCGCCCTGGATTTCTTCTTGGCCATGTCAGGCTGTCCTTCTGTCTAAGTCTGGCAAGCCGCCGGCGGACACAGGGCCCGGGGCTCAGGGCTTGCGTTCGACCACCACGTAGGCGGCGGCCATGTCGGATTCGTCGGTAATGGAAACGTGCGCCGCGCCGAAGCGCTCGGCATACCAGCCCTGCAGCTCGGGGGCGATCACCAGCACGGGCCGCCCGCCAGGCGCGTTCAGCGTCTGCACGCGCCGCCAGGTCATGGGCATGCGCATGCCCAGCCCTATCGCCTTCGAGAACGCCTCCTTGGCGGCAAAGCGCGTCGCGAGGAAACGCAGGCCGCGCGCCGGGTCGCGGGCGCGGCGGGCATGGAACTTCTGCAACTCCTCCACGCCCAGGATCTTTTCGGCGAAGCGGTCGCCGTGGCGCGCCAGCGCGCGTTCGATGCGGTCGATGCGCAGAAGGTCCATGCCGATGCCGGCGATGGCCCCTGCTGGGGCGGCGGCGCGAGGAGTATCAGACATCGGCGTGGGCGCGCGGCAAGCGGCGGAAACGGGTGGACGGGCCCGCGGTCACAGACCGCGCAGCGCCTGCAGGCGGGCCTGCACCATCAGCGCCTTCATGTCGCGCACGGCCTTCTCCCAGCCATCAAACACCGCCTGCGCCACGATGGCATGGCCGATGTTGAGCTCGGAAATTCCGTCCAGCGCGGCGACCGGCGCGACGTTGCCGTAGTGCAGGCCGTGGCCGGCGTTCACGCGCAGGCCATGGCGCAGCCCTTCGGCTACCGCCACGCGCAGGCGCTGCAGTTCGGCTTCTGCGGCCTCGCCTTCCGCTTCCGCGTAGGCGCCCGTGTGCAACTCGATCACCGGCGCGCCGGCCTTGGCCGCCGCAGCGATCTGCGCCGGGTCCGGATCGATGAAGAGCGATACGCGGATGCCGGCCTCGGCCAGCAGGGCCACCGCGTCCGACACGGGGCCCATGGCGCCCGCCACTTCCAGCCCGCCTTCGGTCGTGAGCTCGGTGCGCTTTTCCGGCACCAGGCAGACGTCGTTGGGCTTGACCGCGCAGGCGATCTCCAGCATTTCCGGCGTGACCGCGCACTCGAGGTTCATGCGGGTACGCAGCTGCGGACGGATGGCGTAGACGTCCGCGTCCTGGATGTGGCGGCGATCTTCGCGCAGATGCAGCGTGATCAGGTCGGCACCGGCGTCTTCCGCGCGCAACGCGGCCGCGACCGGATCCGGATAGGCCGTGTGGCGTTGCTGCCGCAGCGTGGCGACGTGATCGATGTTTACACCAAGTTCTATCATTGCACTTTCGTTGTTTCTTCCCAGCCGCCGCCCAGGGCCTTGTAGAGTTCCACGCGGTTGATCAGCGCCGCGAGGCCGGTCTGGACCAGCGCTAGCTGGGCATTGAAAAAGTCCACCTGCGCGGTCTGCACCTGCAGGTAGCTGTCGATACCATTGGTATAACGCAGATTCGACAGCTCCAGGGTGCGCGCCGATGCATCCTGCAACGCGCGCTGCGCGTCTAGCTGCGCGCCGTAGGTGGCTTCGCCCGCCAGCGCGTCCGACACTTCCCGGAACGCCTGCTGGATGGACTGCTCGTACTGCGCCACGGCGATGTTGTCGCGCGCCTTGGCCAGGTTCAGCCCTTCGCGGATGCTGCCGCCGGCAAACAAGGGCGTGGTGATCGAGGGCGAGAAGCTCCAGTAGCCCTGGCCGCCCTTGAACAGATCACCCAACGAGGGGCTTGCCACGCCCAGCAGGCCGGTCAGCGAAATTGTCGGGAAGAACGCCGCGCGCGCCGCCCCAATGTTGGCATTGGCGGCCTTCAGCTGGTTTTCCGCGGCCATGATGTCCGGCCGGCGCTCCAGCAGGTCGGAAGGCAGGCCCGCAGGCACGGTGGCCAGGAGCTGGTCGCGGCCGAACGTGGCCGGCGCGGGCAGATCTTGCGGCAGCGGGGTGCCCACCAGCAACACCAGGGCATTCGTTGCCTGCGCCTGGGCGCGGGCAAGCTGCGCCAGGTCGGACGAGGCCGAGTCCAGCAGCGACTTGGACTGGTTCAGGTCCAGTTCGGAGGCCACGCCCCCGTCGAATCGGCGCTTGACGAGGTCATAGGATTCCTGGCGCGAGGCCAGGGTGCGCTGCGTCAGGCCAAGCTGGACCTCGGCGGCGCGCAGATTGAAATAGGACTGCGCAACCGCGCCGACCAGCGTGATGTGCACGCTTTTCTGCGCCTGCTCCGTCGACAGGTACTGCTGGTACGCCGCCTCGGACAGGTTGCGCAGCCGGCCGAACAGGTCGATCTCGAACGTGGTCAGGCCGATGCCGGCCTGATAGGAGCTGCTGATGGAGCCGGCGCCCGGCGACCGCATGTTGGCGGGCAGGTGCTGGCGCTGGCCCTGGATGCCGGCGCCGATGCTGGGCCATTGCGCGCCACGCTGGATGCCGTACTGGGCGCGCGCCTCTTCGACGCGCTGCACCGCCACACGCAGGTCGCGGTTGTTCGCCAGCGACAGCTCGATCAGGCTCTGCAGCCGCGGATCGCGGAAGAATTCGCGCCAGCCCAGTTCGGCCGCGGGCGTGCCGTCCTGCGGCATGACCGCGGTGGAGGGCTGCATGCCCAGCGACGTCGGCTTGGCGTAGCCGCCGTACTGCACCTTGGGCTGGTCGGGCCACAAGCCCGACACCGGCGCGTCGGGACGCTTGTAATCGGGCGCCAGCGAGCAGCCGGCCAACGCCACCGCCACGAAGGCGGACAAGGCGGTCTGTCTGAACTTCAGGGCTTTCATTCCTTGCCCTCCTGGCCACCGTTGGGTTGTGCGGGATGTTGCGCGGTTTCCGGCGCCGGCTGGGCGGCCGCCTTCTTGGCGGCCTGCTCTTCCTCGAAGGCGCGCAGTTCGGCGCCCAGCAGGCGGGGCCGCGTCTTGAACAGGCCCAGCACCACGACGAAGAAGGTCGGCACGAAAATCACCGCGAACGGCGTGGCGGCCAGCATGCCGCCCAACACGCCCAGGCCCACCGCCTTCTGGCTGGCGGCGCCCGCGCCGGTCGCCATGGCCAGCGGGACCACGCCCAGGATGAACGCCAGAGACGTCATCAGGATCGGTCGGAACCGCAGCCTGGCGGCTTCCACCGCGGATTCGTACAGGCCCATGCCGCGGGCGTACTGGTCCTTGGCGAATTCCACGATCAGGATGGCGTTCTTGGCTGCCAACCCGATCACGGTCACCATGCCCACCTGGAAATACACGTCGTTCGACATGCCCAGCGCGCTGATCAGCGCCACGGCGCCCAGCATGCCCAGCGGCACCACCAGCATCACCGAGATCGGGATCGCCCAGCTTTCATACAGGGCGGCCAGCACCAGGAACACGATCAGCAGCGACAGGCCCATCAGGATGGGAGCCTGGTTGCCGGCCTGGCGCTCCTGGTAGGAAAGGCCGTTCCATTCGTAGCCGAAGCCTTGGGGCAGCTGCCCGACCAGGCGTTCCATCTCGGCCATGGCTTCGCCGGTGGTGTAGCCCGGCGCGGCGTCGCCGCTGATGCGCATGGACTCGTAGCTGTTGTAGCGCACCACCTGCACGGGGCCCTGCTTCCATTCGGCCTTCACGAACGTGGACAGCGGCACCATGCCGCCCTGGGCGTTGCGCGCGTTGAGCTGCAGCACGTCGTTCAACTGCATGCGGTACGGCGCGTCCGCCTGCACCCAGATGTTCTGCATCCGGCCCAGGTTGGGGAACTTGCTCAGGTAGGCGGAGCCGACAGCCGTGGAGATCAGCGAGGCCGCCTCGTTGAAGTCCACGCCCAGCGCGGCCGCCTTGTCGCGGTCGATCGTCAGGCTCAGCTGCGCGCCGGCGCCAAGGCCCGTAATCCGGACCTGCGACAACACGGGGCTCTTCATGGCCATGCCCATCAGCTCGCCGGTGGCCGCCGCCAGCGCTTCGGAGCCGGCGGCGCCGCGATCCTGCAGGCGGAAATCGAAGCCGGTGGCGTTGCCCAGCGACGAGATGGCGGGCGGCACCAGGGTGAACACCTGCGCGTCGTGGATGCCCATCAACTGCTTCTCGAAGGCGTTGAACGCGATTGCCCCCGCGGAATCCTTGCGCTCCTTGCGCTCGCTGAAGTCCTTGAGCGTAACGAACGCGATGGCGGCGTTCAGGCCGTTGCCGTTGAAGCTGTAGCCCTGCACGGCGATGACGTTCTCAACGGCGGACACGCCCGAGAAGTACTTTTCGACCTGCTCGATGACCTCGACCGTCCGGTTCGCCGTGGCGCCCGTGGGCAGTTCGATGTTGCTGACCACGTAGCCCTGGTCTTCCTCGGGCAGGAACGACGACGGTAGGCGCAGGTACAGCCAGCCCAGGAGCACGACCAGCAGCAGGAACGCCAGCATCATGCGGCCGCCCTTGTGCAGGATGCGCGACACCCAGTTCTGGTAGCCATGGGTGGTGGCGTCGAACTTGCGGTTGAACCAGCCGAAGAAGCCCTTCTTCTCGTCGTGGTGCCCCTTGGGCACGGGCTTGAGGATGGTGGCGCACAGCGCCGGGGTGAAGGTCAGTGCCAACAGCGCCGAGAAGAAGATCGACACGGCCATGGCCACGGAGAACTGGCGGTAGATCACGCCCACGGAACCGCTCATGAAGGCCAGCGGCAGGAACACGGTCACCAGCACCAGCGTAATGCCGACGATGGCGCCGCTGATCTGCGGCATGGCTTTCTTGGTGGCTTCCTTGGGCGGCAGCCCCTCGGTCGCCATGATCCGCTCGACGTTCTCGACCACCACGATGGCGTCGTCCACCAGGATCCCGATGGCCAGCACCATGGCGAACATGGTCAGCACGTTGATGGAGAAGCCAAGCGCCAGCATGACCGCGAAAGCCCCCAGCATGGCCACCGGCACGACCAGCGCCGGGATCAGGGTGTACCGCACGTTCTGCAGGAACAGGTACATCACCAGGAACACCAGGACCATGGCCTCGACCAGGGTATGGACGACCTGCTCGATGGACACCTTCACATAGGGCGCGGTGTCGTAGGGAATGGAATAGGTGATGTTGCCCGGGAAGTACTTGGACAGCTCTTCCATCTGCTGGCGCACGCCCTGCGCGGTCGCCAGCGCGTTCGCGTCCGGCGACAGCACGATGGCGAAAGCCGCCGTCGGCTTGCCGTTCAGACGGGCCCCGAACTGGTAGTTGTCGGCGCCGACTTCGATGCGGGCCACGTCGCGCAGCAGCACCTTGGAACCGTCGGTATTGGCGCGCAGGACGATCTTGCCGAAGCCCTCCACCGTGCTCAACTGGCCGTTGGCCGTGACGGTGGCGGTGATGCGCTGCGAATCCGGATTGGGCGGCGCGCCGATGCTGCCGCCGGAAATCACCACGTTCTGGCTGGAGATCGCCTGGTTCACCTGCGACATGCTCAGGTTGAAGCCCACCAGCTTGGCCGGATCGACCCAGATGCGCATGGCGCGCGGCGCGGCGAACAGCTGGAACTGGCCCACGCCGGGCACGCGCGACACCGGGTTCTTGATGTTGCGGGTGATGTAGTCCGCCAGCGCGGTCTGGTCCAGCGAACCGTCCGTGGACGACACTGCCGCCACCATCAGGAAGCCGGTGCTGGTCTGCTCGTATTGCAGGCCCTGCTGCTGCACGGCGGTAGGCAACTGCGCGACCACGTTGGACACGCGGTTCTGCACGTCCACCTGTGCCAGATCGGGATTGGTGCCGGGCGCGAAAGTCGCGGTGATCGTCGAAGTGCCGTAGGAATCGCTGACCGACTCGTAGTAGATCAGGCCCTTGGCGCCGTTGAGCTGGTCTTCGATGATGCTGGTGACCTGCTCGGCCACTTCGTTGGCCGAGGCGCCAGGATAAGTGGCGGTGATCGTGATGGCGGGCGGCGCCACGTCCGGATACTGCGAAACCGGCATGTTCGGGATGGCCAGGATCCCGGCCAGCAGGATGAACAGGGCGACTACCCAGGCGAAAATCGGTCTATCAATGAAAAATTGCGGCATGTGGGCTGACTCTGAAAGCGATGCTCACGAAAGAGGAACGCGGCGCAAGCGCCGCGTGCCGCTTAAGATTTCTGGCCTGCGGCCTTGTCCTGCTGCGCAGGCTCGGCCGGCTTGGCGCCAGGCTGCGGGGCGGGTTCCGCCGGCTTGGCGCCCGGTTGCGCCGCGGGCTGGGCGCCCGGCGCGGCCGCCCCGCCCTTCTTGGTCCATTGGCTGACCTGCACCGGCGCGCCGGGGCGGATCTTCTGGAAGCCTTCCACGACCACCACGTCGCCGGCCTTCAGGCCGCTGGTGACGACCCATTCGTTCTTGATGGCGCCGCCGGTGGTCACGGGCACCTGCTCGATCTTGTTGTCCTTGACCAGCATCAGGCTCTGCATGCCGTCCGCGGTGCGCTGCAGCGCCTGCTGCGGCACCATCAGGGCCTTGTCGTCCACGCCCTGCTCCAGGCGCACCCGCACGTACATGCCGGGCAACAGGATGCCATCGGGGTTGGGGACCTCGGCGCGCAGGTTCACCTGGCCGGTGGACGGGTCTACCGTGATGCCCGTGAACAGCAGCTTGCCGGGCTGGCCGTACTCGGTGCCGTCTTCCAGGACGATCGTGGCGCGCGCGGTGTCCTTGCCGACCTGCTGCAGCTGGCCGCTCGCGAATGCGCGGCGCAACGACGCCAGTTCCGCGGTGGACTGGGTGAAGTCCACGTAGATCGGATCCAGCTGCTGCACGATGGCCATCTGCGTGGCGGAGGTAGCCTCGACCAGCGCGCCTTCGGTGACCAGCGGCTTGCCGATGCGGCCCGTGATGGGGGACGTGACGTCGGTGTAGCCCAGGTTGATCGCGGCATTGTCCTGCGCGGCTTTGGCGGCGGCGACAGAGGCATCCGCCTGGCGGTACGAGGCCACTGCGTTGTCGTATTCCTGCTTGCTGACGGCGTTGGCCTTGACCAGCGGCGCGTAGCGGTCGGCCAACAGCTTGGCGCTGAACAAATTGGCCTGCGCCTGCTTGAGCTGCGCCGTCGCCTGATCGTAGGCAGCCTTGTAGGGCGCCGGATCGATCTTGAACAGCAGCTGGTTTTCCTTGACGTCGCCACCCTGCTCGAAGGTGATCTTCTGCACGATGCCGGTGACGCGCGAGCGGATCTGGGCATCCCGGACGGCATCGACGCGGCCAGGCAATTCCGAGACGATGGGGGCGCGCTGCGGTTGGATCGTGACGACGCTGACCTGGGGCATGCCGGGGTTCATCTGCGGCTTTTCACCGCAACCCGCCAATATCAGCGCGAGGACTCCACCGGAGAAAGCCAGCCCCGAAACACGTTTAGGCGAAAACCGCATTGAAACCCCCGCGTAGCGTTGTAAACCGTAGTCGCGTCAAGCAATCGCAGTATTTAACCGCGACTTTTGCCCGCGATCAAAATGAAAGCATGCGTTATCAAGGCACGTGAATAGCCCGTTAATGTAACTCAGTTATTGGGGAAATCACTGACTTTTGCGGCCTCAAACTGGAAGCGGGGGCGGATTTTGTGCATGGAATCAACAGTCGGCGCGCCTCAGGCGCGCTTGCCGTTGCGATGGATGTCGTGGGTCACGAAGCAGCTGTCTTGGGTGGGGCGCGCCAGAATGCCCGGCTTGGCCAGGGTGTGGCGGATGTCGGCCAGCCCGGACTCCCAGTGCTCCCGCATGGCCTCGGTGCCGAACTCGTAGTCCTTGGAATAGCGCTCGCGGTGCTTGGACTCGTAGATGAGGTTGATGATGTTGGTGGCGGGCGTGTGCGACAGCCTGCGGATGTCCGCAAGGTCGGCCGCGTTGCGCTCGGATTCGGGCAGGCGCTCCAGGAGGCGCTGCAGGCCGTGCCGCAGCTTCAGCACGCGCCGCAACTGGTCGGTTACCAGACGAGTCCGGCTGGAATACTGGATGTCTTTCTGACGCTCGGCCACCTCTTCCAGCGAGGTGGGCAGACCGCCCCGCGCCGGCCACAGGTCCACCTGGAACGCCAGCGTGTCGCGCATATTGTCCGTGGTCAGCACCTGCGCCAGCGGTGTGTTGGACACGACGCCGCCGTCCCAGTAGTGCTCGCCGTCGATCTCGACGGACGGAAAGCCAGGCGGCAAGGCGCCCGAGGCCATGATGTGCTCGGGGCGCAGGGTGTCTTTCAGGCTGTCGAAATATGCGAAGTTGCCGCTGCGCACGTTCACGACGCCGAAGCTGGCGCGCACGGCCCCGCTATTGAGCAGGTCGAAGTCGACGAACTGCCGCAGGGTTGCGGCCAGGGGCGTCGTGTCGTAGAAACTCGTGGAGGCCGCCCCCCTGCCATGCACCAGGTAGGGAGGCGGGAAACGCGGCTTGAAAAAGCCCGGCTGCCCGGAAAACAAGGCCTGCAACGCCGAAACCTGGCCGTTCATGACCGGCGAGCCGAAGCCGAACGGCAGGCCCGCGAACATGTCCGCCATCGCCTCGCCCCACGGCATGGAGGAGAACGCCGCCGGCCGGCAGATGCTCTCCCAGAAGCCGCGCAGCCGCTCCACGCGCTCGTCCTCGGGGGATCCGGCAATGATGGCCGCGTTGATCGAGCCGATGGATATGCCCGAAATCCAGTTGGGCCGGATGCCGGCCTCGTGCAGGCCCTGGTACACCCCGGCCTGGTAGGCGCCGAGCGCGCCGCCGCCCTGGAGCACCAGGGCGACGACTTCATAGGACGGCGTGTCGCCGGTATCTTGTGATGGAGCCTTGCGGCGTGCGCTCATGCCACCTTCCTTCGGGTATGGACGGGACCTACGGTTTGCTCTTGTCCGGCAACTGCGGCGCGGCGACGCCCGCCCGGAACGGATACTTGGCGAAGATCTGCGCAACCACTTTCTCGGCGCTCTGCGCGGACCCCGCGACGCCCTGGTCCTGGACCTCGCCCACCGCCACGCCTTCCCACACCAGTTGCTTGCGGCGCGCGTCGACCAGGTCGATGTTCAGGGTGCCCTCGGTATATTGATAGACGTCGTCGCCCCAGCCGTAGCCGGGCCAGCCGCCATAGAACCCGGCGCGGTAGCCGTAGTACGGCCCCATCGGCGGCGCGGGAGTGACCTGCACCTTCTGCTGCAGCTTGGCGCCGAAGTTGACGAGCAGGTCGGGGTTGGAGGCGCTGTAGACATAGCCGCGCATCTCCATCTGGCCGCGCGTGGCGGTTTTCAGCCTCTCGGTCAGCAGAGTGCTGTAGCCGGCCCGGTCCGTGCCCAGGGGCGACATGAATCCAAAGCTGCGGTACTGGGCGAAGTCGGCCTGGTGATCGTAGTCGCCCTTCACCGTGGGGCCCGACGCGCACGCCGCCAACAACCCCGTCATGGAACCCGCCGCCAGCAATTTCAACGCTTTCATGTTGTGTTCTCCGAGAGCCAAGGCGTGACCATAGTGCCGCGAAGCCTGCGAAATATCAACAGAATCTCATTCTCATCGCAACGGCCGCGGCGCCGGCGAAGCGCCCGTCCAGTAAACTTGGCCGCTGTCCCATACCCTGCCCTGACGACAGGCCCTATACCGATGTTGGAACTCGACGGCTCGATTTGGTTTCGTTCCGGCGCCCAGACCTGGGGCGGCAGGAACCGCATAGACCTGCTGGCGCAGATCGACGCCACCGGCTCGATCACGAACGCCGCGCGCGCCGTGGGCATGAGCTACAAGGGGGCCTGGGACGCCATCGACGCCATGAACAACCTGGCCGGCGAGCCGCTGGTGATCCGGGCGGCCGGCGGCAAGGGCGGCGGCGGCACGCAACTGACCGACCGCGCCCGCCGCCTGATCGCGACCTTCCGCGCGCTCGAGGCGGAGCACCGCAAGTTCATGGAAAACCTGACCCGCGCCGGCGTGGATGCCAGCGGCGATATCGACCTGATGAAGCGCTTCATGCTCAAAACCAGCGCACGCAACAAACTCCTGGGCACCGTCATCCGCATCCGCGAAGGGGCCGTCAACGACGAGATCGTGCTGCGCATCGCGGGCGGCCTCGCCATTACCGCGACCATCACGCGCGAAAGCACGCAGGAGCTGGGGCTGGCCGTCGGCAAGGAAGCGATCGCGCTGGTCAAGGCCTCGGCCGTCATCGTCGGCGCGCCCGGGCCCGGCCTGCGCCTATCGGCGCGCAACCAGCTGCCGGGCAAGATCACCGCGCTGCGCCCCGGCGCCGTGAACAGCGAAATCCTGATCGGCCTGGAAGGCGGCGCCACCTTGGCCGCCATCGTCACGAACGAAAGCGCGAACGACCTGGGCCTGGACGTCGGCGCCGAGGCCGTGGCGATATTCAAGGCGTCCAGCGTGATTCTCGGGGTCCTGGAGTAGGATGGGTGCAGCGCGAGAGTCCTTGAGCAAGAACTCGAATATCGAACGCGCGTAACCCATCAGGCGACGCCAGCCGCCGTTTTTCGTGGCAAGCGCAAATGCCGGCTGGCGCCGGCCGATGGGTTACGCGCGTTCAGCGCCGGTCCTCTTTTCGGAGGCTTGCCGCGCTGCACCCATCCTACACCCCTACATCCGCGTCGTAGCGGCGCACCTTGCCCTCTCGCACCTCGAACACCTCGTCCGCCAACGCGTCCACGTCGGCCGGGTCGTGCGTGATCACCAGCATGGGCACGTCCAGCTGCCGCTGCAGCGCGTTGAGCTCCAGGCGCATCTTGCCCCGCAGTTGGGCATCCAGCGCCGAAAACGGCTCATCCAGCAACAGGATGTCGGGCTGCAGCATGAGCGCGCGCGCCAGGGCCACCCTCTGTTTCTGGCCGCCCGAGATTTCGCTCGGGTAGCTGCCCACGATGGCGCGCAGCTCGAAGGCGTCCACCCAGCGCTGCGCCTGGGGCGAGACCTCGCGACGAGGCGGATTGCGCCAGCCCCGGCGCAGGCCGAACGCGATGTTCTGCGCCACCGTCAGGTGGGGGAACAGGGCGTAGTCCTGGAACAGGTAGGCGACGCGGCGCGACTGCGCGGGCAGACAGACGCCGGCCTCGCCGTCGTACAGCACGCGCCCATTGATTTCGATGCGCCCCGAATCCGGGCGCAGCAGCCCGGCCACGGCGCGCAGGGTCAGGCTCTTGCCGGCGCCGGACGGGCCGAACAGCGCGATCCGCTTGGCCGACGACTGGAAGGCCACGTCCAGCGCGAAGCGCTGCTCGCCCGACGTCATCTGCTTGCGCACATGGATGTACACGCTCATCGCGGCCTCCCCTCGCGCCGGCCGCCGGTGACGGGCACCAGCCTGCCGGCCAGCAGCAGGACCACGACGCAGGTCACCGAGGTCACGAGCACCAGCAGGTTGGCCGTGGCGTCGTCGCCCGCCTGCACGGCCTCATAGATGGCCACCGACAGGGTCTGGGTGCGCCCGGGCAGGTTGCCGGCGATCATCAGCGTGGCGCCGAACTCGCCCAGCGCCCGCGCAAAGGCGAGCAGCACGCCCGCGGCGATGCCGCGAGCGGCCAGGGGCAGGGTCACGCGGAAGAACACGCCCGCCTCGCAGACGCCAAGCACGCGCGCCGCGCTTTCCAGCTGGGCGTCGACGTTCTCGAACGCGGCGCGGGCCGACTTGAACACAAGCGGAAACGCCACCACGGACGCCGCGATCACCGCCCCCTGCCAGGTAAAGACCAGCTCGATGCCCCAGCCGGCCAGCGTCTCGCCGATGATGCCGCGGCGGCCCAGCAGCACCAGCAGGTAATACCCCAGCACAGTGGGCGGAAGCACCAGCGGCAAGGTGAGGATGGCGTCGAGCAGATCGCGCCCGGGCCAGCGCCAGCGCGAAAGCGCATAAGCCGCGGCCGTGCCCGACACGGTAGCCAACAGCGTCGCCCAGCCCGCCACTTTCAGGGAAAGCAGCAGCGGGACCCAAACCGGATCGCTCATCGATGCCTACGATTCAACAGATATCAGGGCTTCTGGAAGCCGTATCGCGACAGTATCGCCTGACCCGCGGGAGACAGCACGTAGGCAACGAAACTTTCGGCCTCCTTGGCGGCCGTCTCGCGCGTGGTCACGGCGATGGGATAGGTCACCGGCGTCTGCGACGGCACGCGCACTGCCACCTTGACCTTGTCGGCCATGATGGCTGCGTCGGTGGCGAACACGAAGCCCGCGTCCACCTCGCCGCGCGCGACGTAGTCCAGGCTCTGGCGCACGTTCTGGGCCAGCACGCTCTTGGCCTGCACCGCGTCCCACAGGCCGGCGGCCTGCAAGGCGCCCTGCGTGTAGCGGCCCACCGGCACCGATGCAGGATTGCCGTAGGCGATGCGCTTGACGTCTGCGCGCGTCAGGTCCTTCAGCGCGGCGATGTTCGCCTTGCTGTCCGCGGGCACGATCAGCACGACCTGGTTGGCCGCGAAATCCACGCGGGACCCGGGTTTGACGGCCTTTTCCTCGACGGCCTTGTCCATGGCCTTCTGGTCCGCCGACGCGAAGACGTCGGCGGGCGCGCCCTTGACGATCTGTTGCAGCAGCACGTCCGAGGCGCCGAAATTCAGGACCACCTTGGTGCCGGGATGCTCCTGCTCGTAGCCGCGCGCCACTTCCTTGAACGCGTTGGTCAGGCTGGCGGCGGCCGACACCACCAGGTCGCCGGCATGGGCGCCCGGGCCCCAGGCGGCGGCCAGGGCCATGGAAAGCGCCACGATCTGACGTTTGCGGAACATGTTTTTCTCCCTGAGGAATGGATGTGCTGGCATCGAAATATATATAGGTACATAACGCCAGTCAATCCGATCCGCGAGCGAGGATTGAGCCAGATCAAGGAAACGCGGCGGCGGCCTTCAGCCGCGCGCCACCGTGGTGACGCGCACCGACTCCGGGGCGAGCCGGGCCTGCAGATGCTCCAGCGCGAGTTCCGGGCGGGCCGCGCCGCACATGAAGATGTCCAGGGCCGCGTAGCAGTGCTCGGGCCAGGAGTGGATGCTGATGTGGGATTCGCTCAGCATGACCACGCCGGTCACCCCCGCCCCGGCGCCGAAGTGATGGAAATGGGCGCTCAGCACTTGCGCGCCCGCGGCCTGCGCCGCCTCGACCAACTGGCGCTCCAGGGCCAGCGGGTCGGTCAGGAGGTCCGCCCTCACGCCGCGGAAGTCCGCCAGCACGTGGCGGCCGGGAGTGGCGTGCACGGTCACTTGTGGGATCCGCCGGACGACCACCCCGAACTGCCGGAGCTGCCGCCCCAGCTGCCGCCGCCGCCGCTGGTGTAGCCGCCGCCGGTCGAACTCGCGCCCGTGGTAGCCAGCACGACCACCACGGCATAGATGGCATACAGGATCTTGCCCATCTTGCTATTCGTCCTTGCCCGAAAATTTGTCCGCCAGCGTGGCGGGGAACCAGAGGAACGCCATGCCGATCAGGATGGGGATGAAGCGCCCGCTGAAAATATTGCCCAGGTTGAGGAAGCCCAGCGCGATCATCGCCGTCCAGGCCCACTTGCGATAGCCGCCGCCCCCGGCGCTGCGGGGCATGGCTTTCTGCTTGGCCAGTTCGGGATCGCCGAACCATTCGGCCAGTTGCGCGGGCGCCACGGGGCCGGCGGCGGACCAGCCCAGTTCCGACTCGCTCAATTCGCGGGTCAGCTTCAGGTTGCCGGCCTTGTAGTCCGTGATCTTGGTGCTGTCGCCCACCTTCACCCGCCAATTGAAGGCGCCCAGCGCCAGCTCGACCCGCGAGGTGTAGTCGTACAGCTTGTGGTACAGCTTGGAACGCCAGCGCACGCTGGTCGCGTTGTTATGGCTGGGCCAGGTATCGCAGACCTGCACACGTTCCCAGCCCTCGTCCGTTTCCACCAGCCAGATGAAGCCCTTGGCCGGGTTGAACAGCAGGTACTCGATCCAGTCCGAGGGCTCCTCGGGGTCGGGGTCGGCGCATTTCATCAGCCCGATGAGGGTATAGGCGGCGCCGTCGATCCTGGCCTGCGCGCCCAGCGGCAGCGTGGTCTTGATCGCCTTGACCTTGCGGGCCTTTTCGATGACTTCGGCGGTGGGGCCCGAACAATCGACCGCGGCCGCGCACGACGGGCAGACCACCTGAGTGGCCATGGCGGCCACGAAACTTATCGGACCGCCGCAATTCGGGCAGTCCAGCGCCTTGATCTGGCCTCGGAAACGGCCCGCCGTTTCTTCCACCTGCTCGTTGGTGCGCAGCGAACCGGCCTGCATGGCGGACAGGTCGAACGCCTTGCCGATGTAGAGTTCGGGATCCGGGCCGTCGGAAAAATCCAGCGTCAGGAACGCGTCCAGGCTGCGGAAGTCCGCCACCTTCGCCTGCCAGCCATCGCCCGGCACGAACGGCAGTTCGCCCTGCGCGCCGCCCGCCTGGCAGGCGCGCACATCGGAGGCCGTGAAGCGCTGGCCGTCCAGCTTCATTTCGTCGCCCGGCGCGATGTCCTCGAACGCCGGCATGCCCTGCGTGCCCTTCACCTTGCGCCGACGGGTTACGGCGTACTGGCCCGACGCGTCCGACAGCCAGCCGTCGGCGCCATCCTCGAACCACAGGTACCACTCGTTCCAGAAGCCTTCCCCGTAGCGCAACTGGATGCGGCCGATCACGTCGAAACGCTTGCCCTCGTGCTTGCCCGCCGCACCCAGGCACAGAGGCGAGTAGTCTTCCAGGACGTCCGCCATCTCGCCGATGCGCTTGACCGACTCGGCATCCTTCAGCAAGGTGCTGCGGCAGGCGCCGCAGACGGCCATCACGGAGGCCGTGGACGTGAACTTGACGGGGGCGCCGCACTGCGGGCACAGAACCTGTTGCATTGGGGCCTGCTGACGCTAGTTAGTCAGTTTCTTCAGCACTTCGGCCTTGGCCGAATCGTAGTCGGCCGCGGTGATCAGCCCTTTGTCCAGCAAATCCTTGAGCTGCTGCAGGCGCTGCACCGGATCCGCGTTCGCGGCGGCCGGGGCCTGCTGCGGCGCCTGCGGTTGCTGCGCCTGCTGCGGCGGCTGCCCCTGGGCCGCGCCCAGGCCCTGCGCCATGGTCTGGCCCAGCGCCGCCCCCGCCGCCAGGCCTGCGCCGATGCCGGCGATGCCGCCTTCGTTCTGCGCCGCCAGCGGTATCGAGGTCGCGGTCTGGTACTGCGTGAACTTGCCCAGGTCTCCGGCCATGCCCATGGAGATCCGCGTATCCAGCGCCTTCTGCAGCTCTTCCGGCAGCGAGACGTTTTCCACCGTGAAGTTGTCCAGCCTGACGCCATAGCGGTCGAACACCGGCGCCAGCTGTTCGCTGATGCTTTGCGACATCAGCCCCTGGTTGCCGGCCATGTCCAGGAACGGCACCTTCGAGCCGCCCAGCGCCGTGGTCATGGCCGCGACCACCATGTTGCGCAGTTGCGCCTCCAGGTCGTCCACCGTGTATTCATCGCGCGTTCCGCTGATCTCGCGGTAGAACTTGCCGGGATCGGATATCTGGTACGAATACACGCCGAACGCGCGCAGGCGCACCATGCCGAATTCGCTGTCGCGCAACGTGACCGGCTGCGCCGTGCCCCAGCGCCGGCCCAGTTGCAGGCGCGTGCTGAAGAAGATCACGTCCGACTTGAATGGCGACTCGAACAGCTTATCCCAGTTCTTCAGGTAGGTCAGGATCGGCAGGGTCTGCGTCGTCAGCTTGTACATGCCGGGGCCGAACACGTCGGCCACCTTGCCCTCGTTGACGAAGACCGCCATCTGCGATTCGCGCACCGTCAGGCTGGCGCCGTACTGGATTTCGAAATCCTGCATCGGATGGCGCCAGGCGAGCACGCCGTCGCGATCCTCGTTCCATTGCAGGATGTCGATGAACTGCTTACGGATAAATGAACCGAGACTCATGGAATGTCCTCCTGTCGGGTCGGAGTCGGCGCGCCTGCCGGTATCAGGTCAGGCAGGCGGCGTTGACGATGCCGGCGGCGATCGAAATCGAACCGATCAGCCCGCCCATGGCGATGTTGTTTTCCTCGATCGCGTCGTTCATGCCGCGGACGCACCGCGCCACCACCACGTACACGACGATCTGGACCAGCATGGCGGCAACGCCCCACACCAGGAACATGACGAAGCTCGCATGGACCGCAATACTGGAGCACAGCGTGAAGCTGAAGCCCACCAGCGCGCCTCCATATGAGAGAACGGCGGCGATATTGCCTTCGCGGATGAGTTCGAATTCCCGATAGCGCGTAACGGCCGTATAGACCGCGGTGAAGATGCCCAGCATGGCGAGCGCCGATGCGATATAGATCAGATAGGTCACCGCCGGATGCATTGCTTCTCCCATTGCCAGCCTCCCAATTGCGCGCAGTATATACGCCGGCTTCGATATACTGCGAACGCATTTTTCGTGTCGGACACCTCATGCGCGACCGCGTTCTCATCCTCTCGGTATTGATCGTCGCCTCCTGCGGCCTGGGCTATGAGCTCATCAGCAGCGCGCTCGCCAGCTATTTGCTTGGGGATTCCATACTCCAGTTCTCCTCCGTCATCGGCTGCTATCTGTTCGCCATGGGCATCGGTTCGTGGTTGTCAAAATATGTAAAAGACGAAGACGTTTTGAATCGGTTTATCGATGTGGAGCTGCTGGTGGCGCTGCTGGGCGGCGTATCGGCCGCCGTGCTGTTCCTCGTCTTCGCCTGGCTGTCCGCGCCGTTCCGCGCCGCCTTGTACGTCGGCGTCTTCATCATCGGCCTGATGGTCGGCATGGAGATTCCGCTGGTGATGCGCGTATTCAACCAGCGCAAGGCCGAGTTCCGGGAAATCGTCAGCCGCGTGCTGACCTTCGATTACCTGGGCGCGCTTGCCGTTTCGCTGGTGTTCCCCCTGCTGCTCGCGCCCAAGCTGGGGCTGCTGCGCACCGGCTTCCTGTTCGGCATGCTGAACGCGAGCGTGGCCCTCTGGACCACCTGGCTGTTCCGCGCCGAGGTCCGCCGGCCTGGCGAGCGGGCCGTTCGCGCCTGCGTGGTGATCGGACTCCTGGGCCTGGGCTTCCTGTATTCCGGCAACATGACGGCCTGGGCCGAGAAAGGCCTCTACGGGGACGAGGTCGTGCATGCCGAGACCACGCCGTACCAGCGCCTGGTCGTCACGCGCTGGCATGACGACCTGCGCCTGTACATCAATGGCAATCTGCAATTCTCGTCGCGCGACGAGCACCGTTACCACGAGTCCCTGGTGCACCCCGGGCTGCAGGCCCTGCCCTGGGCGCGCAACGTGCTGGTGCTGGGCGGCGGCGACGGCCTGGCCGTGCGCGAGATCCTCAAGTACAAGCACGTCGAGCACGTGACGCTGGTGGACCTGGACCCCGCCATGACGGGGCTGTTCTCGCGCTCCGAGCCGCTGACCCGCCTGAACGAAGGGTCGCTGAAGGATCCGCGGGTCAAGGTCATCAACGACGATGCCGGCCGCTGGCTGGAAACCCACGCCGAAGTCTACGACTTCATCGTGGTGGACTTCCCCGACCCGTCCAATTTCGGCCTGGGCCGCCTGTATTCGGTGCCCGTCTACCACCTGATGGCGCGCCACCTGGCCGAGAACGGCTACCTGGTCGTCCAGTCCACCTCGCCCTACTTCGCGCCGCGCTCGTTCTGGAGCGTGGACGCCACCCTGAAGGAGGCCGGCCTGAACACCTGGCCGTATCACGTCTATGTGCCCTCCTTCGGCGACTGGGGCTTCATCCTGGCCGGCAAGCGCAAGGACTACGCGCCGCCCGAGAAGATCACGGTGGCCACCCGCTATCTGGACCCTGTCACGACGCGCGAGCTGTTCCATTTCCCGGCGGACATGCCCGCGCTCGCGATGCCGCCCAATCGCTTGAACGAACAGTCGCTCGTGCGCTATTTCGACGAGGACTGGCGCCAGGTCATCCGCTGATGCGCCGCCGCAGCTTCCTGTTGGGCGCGGCCACCGCCGCCACCGCCGGCGCCGCCGGCTACTGGCGCTCGCGCATCGTCGAAACCACGGCCGACGTCCGATACCCCGGCATGCAGGCCGGCCACGCCCTGCGCGACGGCGCGTCCTGGCCGCAGCCCACGGCAAGCCTCCGGCATGGCGTAGCGATCCTGGGCGCGGGGGTTGCAGGCCTGTCCTGCGCGTGGAAGCTGGCGCGCGAAGGCCATACGGACTTCATCGTGGTGCAAGGCCCCGAATTCGCCGGCAACGCCGCCGCGGGCCGGCGCGACGGCCTGGACTACCCGCTGGGCGCCCACTATCTGCCCCTGCCTTCCCTGGCGTCCTCGCACGTACGCGAGATGCTGTCCGACTTCGGCATCATCGAGCGCGGCGCGGGCGACGTCCGTCCGTACTACGACGAGGCCGTGCTCGCGCATTCGCCCCAAGAGCGGCTGCTGCGCGGCGGCCGCTGGGAAGACGGCCTGCTGCCCATGGCTGGCGTCCCCGAGGCGGACGCCGCCCAGCACCGCCGCTTCCTTGCCTGGGTCGAACGCCTGCGCACCGAGACCGGCAGCGACGGCCGGAAAGTCTTCAGCATCCCGCTGGCGCTATCGTCCCGCGATCCGGCCTGGCGCGCGCTGGACGCGATCACGTTCAAGCAATGGCTGGAACGCGAAGGCTATTCCTCGCCGGCGCTGCACTGGTATCTGGATTACTGTTGCCGCGACGACTACGGCGCGCGCTATGACGTGGTCTCGGCCTGGGCCGGCCTGCACTATTTCGCCAGCCGCGACGGGCATGCCGCCAATGCGGGCGAAGGCGCGGTGCTGACCTGGCCCGGAGGCCTGTCCGTGCTGGCCGACCGCATGCGCGAAGCCATCACGCGCAAGCTGGGCCATGCCCAGTGGCTGGCCGCGGGCACCGCCGTCCGCGTCCAGGACACTCCCTCCGGCCCGCTGGTCACCTGCCTTGCGCCCGGCCCCGCGCCCACCGCGTACACCGTGCAGACCCGCCGCACGGTTTGCGCCATGCCGCTGTTCGTGGCCCAGCGCATCCTGCCCGACATCCGCGCCTATGGCTACGATCCGGCCGTGCACGCTTCATCGCACGCTCCCTGGATGGTGTCGAACTTCCTCATGGACGGCTATCCGGCGGAAGCTCCGGGCGAGCCGCTCTCCTGGGACAACGTGGTCTATGGCGGGCGGGCGCTGGGCTATGTCGTATCCACGCACCAGCTGCTGCGCGTGGCGCCGTCGCCGCGCAGCGTCTTCACGGCGTATCACGCGCTCAGCGCGCGGACGCCGCAAGCCGCGCGCGAGTGGCTCGCCGCCGCCAGCCCCGAAGCGCTGCGCGCGGAAGCCGCCACCGACCTGATCGCCGCGTACGGCAAGGAATTCTGGCGGCATGCGCGGACGCTGGAGATCACGGTGCGCGGCCACGCCATGGCTACGCCGCTGTGCGGTTACCTGTCCAACGCTGGCCTGGCCGCCCTCCGCGAAGTAGACGGTCCGGTGCTGTTCGCGCATGCGGACCTGTCCGGCTATTCCGTGTTCGAAGAAGCCGCGTGGTGGGGCGTCGTGGCCGCGGGCAGGATCCTCGGCCAGGCTCCCGCCCAGGCCTGACGCGGATGCGCGCCGCTGCAATACAATTCGGCGTCTCCGCCGACGGCACGGCGGTTTTTGGCGGAACTCGGGTAAAAGCCTATGGGAAAGCAGGTCATCGTCCTCGGCGCGGGCATCGTGGGAGTGTGCAGCGCGCTTGAGCTGTTGCGCCGGGGCATGTCGGTCACCTTGGTCGACCGGCAGGAACCCGGACGCGAGACCTCGCTGGGCAACGCGGGCGTGCTCGCGCGCAGTTCGCTCATGCCCTTCAACCACCCCGGCCTGTGGGCCCAGCTGCCCAGGCTCCTGAGGAACGACACGGTCCAGTTCCGCTACCGCTGGAACTACCTGACGAGGAATGCGGGCTGGGCGGCGCGCTTTCTCCTCAACGCCCGGCCCTCGGTCTTCAAGGAAACCGTGGCGGCGCTGGACGGCCTGATCCGCCTGTCGGCGCCCGAACACCTGCGCCTGCTGGGCGAGGCCGGCGCCCTGCACCGGCTGCGCGATACGGGCTGGATACTGCTGTATCGGTCGGAACAGGCGTGGAACGGCGGTGAATTGGCGCGCAGGACGTATGCGCAATACCAGGTTCCGACCCAGGCGCTGGACGCGGCGGAGCTGGCGGAGATCGAACCTGCCCTGTCTCCGATCTTTCCCCGGGCGCTATGGATCCAGGGCTCGTATTCCGTCGATGATCCGCACGCAGTCACCGCGGCCTATGCCGATCTGTTCCGCCGCCATGGCGGCGCCTTCACGCAGATGGCCGCCCGCGCCATCCGCCGCGACGGTCAGCGCTGGACGGTCCTCGGCGAAGACGGTTCCTCGCAGTTGTCCGCGGACAGGCTGGTCGTGGCCCTGGGGCCGTGGTCGAAAGGCATCCTGGAAACGGCCGGCATAGGCCTGCCCCTGGCGTTCGAGCGGGGCTACCACATGCACTACAGCGGCGTGGAAGGCGCGAGCCTGTCGCGCCCCGTCTACGACACGGGCGGCGGCTATGTGCTGTCGCCCATGGCCCGGGGCCTGCGCCTGACCACCGGCGTGGAGCTGGATGCGTGCGACGCGCCAGCCCGGCCAGAGCAGCTAGACCTGGCGGAGGCCCGCGCCCGCGAGGCCTTTCCGCTGGACCGGCGCCTGGACGAGAAGGCTTGGCTGGGCCGGCGCCCCACCCTGCCCGACAGCCGCCCGATGATAGGCCAGGCGCCGCGCCATCCGGGCCTGTGGCTGGCGCTGGGCCACCAGCACATCGGTTTCAGCACCGCGCCCGGCACCGCCAGGATTCTGGGCGAGCTCATGTGCGAGGAAGGCGCCGCGGCGCGGCACCGCGCGTTCCGGCCGGAACGTTTTCTGGCCAGCGCCTGACACTGCGCAAGTGTCTGACACCAACGGAAGGCCTGGGTGTCAGACACCCGGGCGGCACCACCGCAGGCCGTAGATCGTCTCGTATGGGTGTCAGACACTGCGCAAGTGTCTGACACCCGTACGAAGTGCCCGTCCGGCTGAAGAAGACGTGGCCGGGTGTCAGACACCAACGGAAGGCCTGGGTGTCTGACACCCGTACGAAGTGCCCGTCCGGCTGAAGCAGACGTTACCGGGTGTCAGACACCAACGGAAGGCCTGGGTGTCTGACACCCGGGCGGCACCACCGCAGGCCGTAGATCGTTTCGTACGGGTGTCAGACACTGACGCGTCGACGCCTATCCCAGCAGCAAGGCGTCGTCGGAAATCTTCTCGCCGCGCACGCGCTCGAACATCGCGAGCAGGTCCGGCACGTCCATGCCGCGGCGCTCGTCGCCCGAGACGTCCAGCACCACCTGCCCCTGGTGCAGCATGACCGTGCGGTCGCCTACGTCCAGGGCCTGGCGCATGCTGTGGGTCACCATCATCGTGGTGAGCTTGCTCTCCGATACGATGCGGGCCGTCAGCTGCAGCACGAAGTCCGCTGTGCGCGGATCCAGCGCTGCCGTGTGCTCGTCGAGCAACAGGATGCGCGACGGCTGCAAGGCCGCCATCAGCAGGCTGACCGCTTGCCGCTGGCCGCCCGACAGCAGGCCGATGCGGTCCGCCAGGCGGTTCTCCAGGCCCAGGCCCAGCGTGGCCAGGCGTTCGCGGAACCCGTCGCGCATCGATGCCTTGACGGCGCGGCTGTAGCCGCGGCGGGCGCCGCGCATCTGCGCCAGCGCCATGTTTTCCTCGATGGTCAGGTCTTCGCAGGTGCCGGCCATGGGGTCCTGGAACACCCGGGCCACGTTGCCCGCCCGCGCCCAGACGGGCTGGCGCGTGACGTCCACGCCGTTGATGTCGATACGGCCGGAATCGACCGACAGGTCGCCCGACACCGCGTTGAGGAACGTGGACTTGCCGGCGCCGTTGGATCCGATGACGGTCACGAACTGGCCCGACGGGATTTCCAGCGACAGGCCGCGCAGGGCCCGCGTCTCGATGGGCGTCCCCGCGTTGAAGGTAATTTTCAAGTCTTTGGCAGACAACATTTCAGTACTCCATTGTGCGGTCGCGGGGACTTACCTTTTGCCAACCAGGCGGCGCTTGAGCATGGGGATGACGAGCGCGATCGTGACCAGCACGGCGGTGACCAGGTTCAGGTCCTGCGCCTTCAGGCCGATGAAGTCGCTGTTGAGGGCCAGGGCGATGAAAAAGCGGTAGACGATGGCGCCGATGATGACGGCCAGCGTCGCCAGCACCAGCTTGCGCGACGGCAGGATGCTTTCACCGACGATCACGGCCGCCAGGCCGATCACGATGGTGCCGATGCCCATGGAAATATCCGAGCCGCCCTGGGTCTGCGCGAACAGCGCGCCCGCCAGGGCCACCAGCGCGTTGGACAGCGCCATGCCGCCTAGAATCATGCGGCCGGTATTCACGCCCTGGGCGCGGGCCATGCGGCCGTTGGAACCGGTGGCGCGCACGGCCAGCCCGGTCTGCGTGGCGAAGAACCAGTCCAGCGCGAGCTTGGCCAGCACGACGATGACGGCGAGGATCAGCGGACGGGCGACGTAGTCCGACAGCCACTCAGGCTGCAGGATGGTAAAGACGGTGGATTCGGTGATCAGCGGCACGTTGGGCTTGCCCATGATGCGCAGGTTGACCGAATACAGGGCGATCATCATCAGGATGCTGGCCAGCAGATCCATGATCTTCAGCTTCACGTTCAGCCAGCCGGTGACCAGGCCGGCGGCGGCTCCGGCGAAGGTGGCGATGGCGGTCGCCAGGAAGGGGTCGGTGCCCGAAGCGATCAGCGTCGCACAGACGGCTCCGCCCAAGGGGAAACTGCCGTCAACGGTCAGGTCCGGGAAGCGCAGCAGGCGGAAGGAAATGAACACGCCCAGGGCCACCAGGCTGAAGATCAGGCCGATCTCCAGCGCGCCCAACAACGAAAACAATGACATGGGTCAAATCCAGATAAGGTAAGAAACGAGCATATTAAAGAGTTGAAACGTCTGACTTCTTGCGTTTAGGGGTCAGTTTTACCCCAGCTTTCGCAATAAACGTTTCCCAACCCGTGATTTTCTCTCGTTTCCTGCCAAAGCCTTCCCGCGCCGGGCGGCAAAACCGCCGGCGGGAGTCCGCAGGACCGTTCAGGGAGCAAAAACGCCGGGCGCCGCGCCGCTCGGGGCGGGCCGCCAGGCCATTCAAGACCAGCACATCGCGCCGGGCCGCGAGCATCTTGTGAACGCTGCCGCCCTGGAGGACCTTGGGTAAGGCGAAAACTCAAGAAAAACCCCGCTCACGCCGGGTAGGCATGGCGGGGCGGGTATGGCACTGAATTACTTGACGACCACCGCGGCGGACTTGATCACCGCGTCGGGCAGCGTCACGCCCTGCTTGGCGGCGGCGCCCGGGTTCACGTAGAGCTCGAGCTTGGAGCTGGTTTCCGAGGGAATGGCGCCGGGCTTCTCGCCCTTCAGGATGCGCACCACGATCTTGCCCGTCTGCACGCCCAGGTCGCGATAGTTGATGCCCAGGGCGGCGATGCCGCCGCGCTTGACGCTGTCGGTGTCGGACGCGATCAGCGGGATCTTGGCGTCATTGCCGACCTTGACCAGCGATTCATATGCCGACACCACGTTGTTGTCGGTGTTGGTGTAGATGACGTCGACCTTGCCGATCAGGCTGCGGGCCGCGGAGGCCACGTCCACGGAACGCGGCGCGGCGGCTTCCACCAGGCTCATGCCCGACTTGGGCAGGATTTCCTGCAGCTTCTTCACGACCACGACCGAGTTGGCCTCGCCCGGGTTGTAGACCATGCCCACGCGCTTGGCGTTGGGAACGATCTTCTTGATGAGCTCCACCTGCTTGTCCAGCGCCAGCAGGTCCGACACGCCGGTCACGTTGGTGCCCGAGGCGTCCATGCTGGAGACCAGCTGCGCGGCGACCGGGTCGGTGACGGCGGAATAGACCACCGGCACGTCCTTGGTGGCGGCAACCACCGCCTGCGCCGACGGCGTGGCGATCGCGACGATGGCGTCGGGCCTGTCGCCCACGAACTTGCGCGCGATCTGCGCGGCGGTGCCGTTGTTGCCCTGGGCGCTCTGGTATTGCCACTTCAGGTTCTTGCCCGGCTCGTAGCCGGCTTGCTTGAGGGCGTCCTGCACCCCGTCACGCACGGCGTCCAGCGCCGGATGCTCGACGATGGCGGTGACCGCCACCGACTTTTGCTGCGCGGCCACGGGCGCGGCGATAGCCATCGCCAGTGCCATGGCGCCAACCGTCAGAAAATGTTTTTTTCCGATCAGCATAGGTAAGCTCCTTGAACCCTTGGTGTTTGTCCATTGATTATGACGCTGCCGGCGGCTTCTTGCCGGCCGGCCAGGCCATAAAGCCGTATAGTCTAACTTGCCGCCAAACAAAATGACTTGGGGGGAATCCCTGTGACGGCGCATGCCGTCCGCCCCCCTTCTTGCAGCCACCCGCAGCTTCCAGAGGCCTCATTATGATCAAACGCGCATTGGGCCGTTCCGGCCTGCAGATCCCCCCGCTCACCTTCGGCGGCAATGTCTTCGGCTGGACCGTCGACGAAGCCGGCACGTATTCCCTGCTGGACGCCCTGGTGGACGCGGGCCTGAATTTCATCGATACGGCCGACGTGTATTCCCGATGGGTGAAGGGCAACCAGGGCGGCGAGTCCGAGACGCTGATCGGTAAATGGCTGAAGCGCTCCGGCAAGCGCGACCAGGTGCTCATCGCCACCAAGGTCGGCATGGAAATGGGCCCCGACGCCAAGGGGCTGGCGCCCGCCTACATCCGGCGGTCCCTGGAAGCGTCGCTCGCCCGCCTCCAGACGGACTACGTGGACCTGTACCAATCGCACCAGGACGATCCCGATACGCCGCTGACCGACACCCTGGCCGAATACGCCAAGCACATGGAGTCCGGCAAGGTGCGCGCCATCGGCGCCTCCAACTACACCGCAGTGCGGCTGTCCGAAGCGCTGATCACGAGCGAACGGCACAGCCTGCCGCGCTACGAGAGCATCCAGCCCGAATACAACCTGTACCGCCGCGAGCCCTTCGAGTCCGGGCTGCAAAGCCTGGTGAAGACGCAACAGATGGGCACGATCAACTACTACGCGCTGGCAAGCGGCTTTCTCAGCGGCAAGTACCGCAGCCCCGCCGACGCGGGCAAGAGCCCGCGCGGCCGCAAGATCGTCGAGACCTACCTCGACGACCGCGGCCACCGCATCCTGAAGGCGCTGGACGAAGTGTGCGAGGAAGCCGGCTGCACGCCCGCCCAGGCGGCGCTGGCCTGGCAGATCGCGCAACCGGGAATCACCTCGCCGATCGTCAGCGCCACCTCGCTGGCGCAGCTGGACGAGCTGGTCAAGGCTGCCAGCCTGACGCTGACGCGCGATCAGCTGGCCAAGCTCAGCCTGGCCAGCGATTGGCGCTGAGGCTCGGCGCCCGCTCTAGAAGCGCTGCGTCAACGTGAGCAGCGCCGTCCGGCCTTCGCCGTAATAGACCGAGTTGTAGAACCCCATCGCCCGGTAGTAGCGCTTGTCCGCGAGGTTGCGCACATTGAGCTGTAACTGGGTCTGCTTGCCGATGTCGTACTGGGCCATCAGGTCGAACAACGCGTAAGGCTTCTGCTCCACCGAGGCCGACTGTTCTCCGTAGTACCCCTGGGCGCGCGTGCGGCTTTGCCAGCGCACGCCGCCGCCCACCACCAATCCGTTAAAGGCGCCGGGCAGCCTGTAGGCCGTGCTCGCCTTCAGCATTTGCTCGGGTTGCGTGGTCTGGACCTTCCTGCCCTCATCATCCTTCGAAACGCGGTACGTATAGCCCAGGAACAGGTTCCAGCCTGGAGACACTTCGCCGGCCAATTCCAGCTCGAATCCCCGCGTGCGAGTGCCGTCCAGCATTTCGTACCACGACTCGTTGCGGGCGGCATCGAAGCCGCCGTATTCCGCCACGTCCTTCTGGTTGGTCTGGAACACCGCGAATGAGCCGTTCAGGCGGCCGTCCAGGTATGACGCCTTGATGCCCGCTTCGTAGTTGTGTCCATAGGCGGGGCCAGTCATCTCCCAGTCGCGGGTCTTGTACATCTGGGGCTGGAAAATGTTGGTGTAGCTGGCGTAGGCCGTATACGTGTCGTCCAGATCGTAGGTAACGCCCAGGTACGGCGTGACCTCGGAATAGCGCTGTTTCTGCGACAGCACGATCGGGACGGCATCGGGAGACCACTGGTTCCAGCGGTACTCGTCGGCCTGCCAGCGCGTCCAGCGCGCGCCTGCCAATAGGTGCAACCGGCTGCCGAGGTTGAATCGCGCCGTGCCGAAAATGCCGGTTTGCGTCGTGCGCAACTGTTGGTCCGAGACGTGCTGGTCCCACACCGGTTCGGGCCAGTCGCCGCTCCAATCGTGGATATTGGGAATGGGATAGGCAGCCTGGTCCGACGAGTTCCAGCCCTTGGTCTGGCTCCGAGTCTTGGAATGCGAGAACCCGAGATTGAACTCGTGCATGGCGCCAAGCAACCCGAAGTCGCCGTTCAGCGAGCCGCCATAGACATCCTGTTTGCTGTCGCCCCGGTACTTGCGCAGCGTGGGAGCGCCGGACAGATAGCCGGTGCCGGCATCGACCGGGAAATCGGCGGCGAACAGCAGCGAGGCATCGAAATCATTGTCCAGCCGCGAATAGGACAAGCGCGCATTCCAACCGTTCGCGAAGCCGTGCTCCAACTGGGCGAAGTACTCGGTCGAGTCGGTATCCCAGGTAGTCCATTTGGCGCCGGCGGTCTGCCCCTTCTTCCAGTCGACCTGCTCGCCATTGGTATCGAAGATAGGCAGGCCGCCCCACATCACGCCCTTGGGGCGGGAGCGCTGCGTCGACGCGCCGACGCTCAGCGTGGTCGATTCGGCAATGTCCGCCTCGACGATGCCGTAAGCCACGTCGCGCTTCTTGCTGTACAGGTCCAGGGTATCGCCGCGCCGCTCCTTGGCGCCGACCACGCGCGCGCGGACCGCTCCCGATCCGCTCAGCGGCGACGACAGATCCACCTCCCCACGATAGGTGTCATAGCTGCCGGCCATGGCTCGCAGGCTGCCCTGGAATTCATGGGTCGGCCGCTTACGAATGAAGTTCACCGATCCCCCCGGGTTGCCCGTGCCGCTCATCAGGCCCGTCGCGCCGCGGATGATCTCCACATGGTCGTAAATGACCGGATCGAGATTGCCGTCGCCGAACTGGTAGGTGCTGTCCAGCGGCTTGACCACACCGTCGAACTGCATGGTGTCCATCTGGAAGCCGCGCGAGTAATAGCTCAGCCGGTCGGTCTCGCTTTGCTGGACATTCATGCCTGTGGCGTTCTCCATGACGTCGCGCACGCTGCCCATGGCCTGGTCTTCCAGTTGCTGACGCGTGACGATGCTGGTGGATTGGGGCGTATCGCGCTGCGTCAGCACCAGGCCGTTGGCCGAGCGCATCCAGTCCGCGGTATAGGAGCCGGTGCCTTCGGTGGTAGCCCCCGCCCCCAGCACCACTACCGCTTCGAGCTGGGCCGCCTGCTGGCCGCCGACGCGCTGCAACAGGTAATCGCCATCTCCGCCGCGCACGGCCTCGAGCCCGGTGCCCGCCAGCAGCGCCGCAAAGCCCTGGTCCACGCCGTATTCGCCCCGCAGTCCCGCGGTTTCCCGGCCTGCTGCCAGCGACGGATCGAAGGACAACAGCACCCGGGCCTGCTGGGCGAAGGCGGAAAGCGCCACGCCCAGCGGGCCGGCCGGCACATTCACGGAGTGGCGTACGGTGGGGGCCGCCTCGGAAGCATGAGCCATGACCCGGGCGGGTGACAACGCGGCGCCGGTCATCACGGCCAGCGCAAGCGCGGCCAAAGCCTTCATGCGCAGATCCGGCGGCGCGGCATGACGGAAGGAGAAAAAGGACAGGGACATATCGTTGGGGTCCAGGCAAAGTGAATCGGAGCTTCACCTGTATGCCAATCGAGAACGCGAAAGTGACAATGCGCCCCGCCGCTTGCGTGCCGCCGGCGCTCTCGGCGCCAAGTCGTCAATCCCTGGCGCGCAGCACCACCCAGTACCGCGTATAGCGGTCGGCGCGCACCGGGAGCGCGCGTTCGACGGCCGCGAGGGCGCGGTCGGTATCGCCAAGCGGGAACGATCCCGAAATGCGCAGCCCCGCCACCGACGGATCGCAGGCCAGGCTGCCTTTGCGATAGCGGCCGAGTTCCTCGATGAAGGCATCCAGCCGCATCCCATCGGCGAACAGGGAGCCCTGCACCCAATCGTCGGCGTGCAAGGCGGGCCTTGCGTCCCGCAAAGCGCGTTCGTCGAAATACGCGCCCGATCCCGCTTCGATAATGCGCGTCGCGCCCTCGCCCCCTTCCGCCGGCTCTATCCTGACGGCGCCCTCCATCACGGCGACCCAGGCTCCGCCTTCCAACAGCCTGACCACGAAACGGGTCCCCAATGCGATGATCCGGCCGGATGGAGTCGCCACGACCAAAGGCCTGGACGGCGCCTGCGGGTCGCGATGCGACGCGATATGCAATTCCCCGCGGCGCAGTACGATCAGCCGTTGCGTGGCGTCGAACCTCAGGTCGGCCGCACTGTCGGTATTGAGGGTGAGCGCGCTGCCGTCGGGCAGCGTGGCGCTGCGCCGTTCGCCGACGGCCGTGCCGACATCCGATGTCCAGGATCTCCAGGGCAGGCCCGCCGCGGCCAGCCCCCCCGTGCCCAGAACCAGCGCGAAGGCTTTCAGCGCTCGGCGCCGGCCGCGCATTGGGGCGCGATCGAGCGCCGCCAGGCCCGCCCGCGGTTCGACCTGGCCGAATTGACGGCTAAGCGATTCCACGCGTTCCCAGGCCAGCCGGTGCAAGGGATCGGCGTCGATCCAGCGGCGGCAGGCGAGGCCGTCCTCCTCCGTCGCCTCTTCGGCTCCCAGGCGTACGAACCAGGCGCTGGCCTCGCGGATGACCGACGGCGGCAGCCCGGCGCGGGCGGAGGCGCGCCGGCTCACCAGGCCGCCAGGCAGTGCTGCATGGCGCGCGCCAGATACTGACGCACCGAACTGACCGACACTTGCATGCGTTCGGCGATCTCGCCATGGCGCAGGCCTTCCAGTTGCGCCAGCAAAAACGCCTTGCGCACCTTGGCGGGCAGGCCGTCGAGCAACCGGTCGATCTCCAGCAGCGCCTCCAGCGCCAGCGCGCGCCGCTCCGGCGAAGGCGCGGCGCTGTCTTCGAGCAGGGCCAGGCTGTCCAGGTACGCCCGCTCGATGTCGCGGCGGCGGAACAAATTGACCATCAACCCATGCGCGATCGTCGTCAGATAGGCGCGCGGTTCCCGCAAGATGCGCACATCGTCCTCGCGCACCAGCACTTTCAGATAGGTATCGTGGGTCAGGTCGGCCGCGTCGAACGGGCACCCAGTCTTCCTGCGCAGCCAATCGCGCAGCCACGATTGATGCTCGACGTAGAGCCCCTCGACGGGCGCTGGGGAACCGCTCTGATTCATGACGTTCGACGGACCGGACTACAGATTTGACAATGATAACGATTATCAATGTTAATCGAAATCCGGCCCGCCGGTGCGTCACTCCAGCGTGACGCCGGAATCCTTCACAACCTTCGCCCAGCGCGCAACCTCGCTGTCGACGAACTTGCCGAACTCGGCGCCCGTCAGCGTGGGCACCGCCGAACCGTTGCCGGCCCAGGTTTCCTTGATCTTCGGTGCGTTCAAGGCCTTGGTGATCTCGGCGCTCATCCTGTCGACCGCCTCCTTGGGCGTTCCGGCGGGCGCCCAGATCGCGTACCACGTCGACACCACGTAATTGGGCACGCCCGCTTCGGCGGCGGTGGGCACGTCGGGCAGCGACGGCGAACGCTCGGTGGCGGCCACCGCCAGCGGCTTGATCGAGCCCGCGCGGATGTGGCCGGCCGACGAACCCAGGCCGTCGAACGCTAGATCCACCTGCCCGCCGATCAGCGCGGACAGCATCGGCCCGGCGCCCTGGTAGGGGACGTCCACCAGCTTGATGCCGGTCTGCATCGCGAACAGCTCGCCGGCCAGATGGTGCGTACTGCCCTTGCCGGCGGTGCCGAAGTTGATTTCCCCCGGGCGCTTCTTGACATAGGCGATCAGCTCCTGGACGGTCTTCACCGGCAGCTTGCCCGGGTTGATGACGATGACCTGCGGCGGCTGCGCGACCAGCGCAACCGGCGCGAAATCCTTCTGGATGTCGTAGCTCAGGTTCTTGTACAGCGACGGGGCCAGCGCATGGTGCGCGCCGCCCATGAAGAAGGTGTAGCCGTCGGGCCTGGCCTTGGCCGCCACGCCGGCGCCCACGGTCCCGCCCGCGCCGCCCTTGTTGTCGATGACCACCGTCTGGCCCAGCTGCGTGGTCAGCTGCTGGGCGAGCGGGCGGGCGAAGGTGTCCGTGCCGCCACCGGCGGGGAAAGGCACGATCAGCGTGATCGGGCGCTCGGGCCATTGGGCGGCGGCGACGCCGCTTGCCCCCACGGCAAACGCGGCGAACACGGCCGCGGCGGTAGTGCGATATTTCATATTGTCTCCTCTTGCTGCAGCATGGGGACGGCGCGATTCTAGTGCGTCTCGTCTCTCGGATTTCTTATTGGATGAAGCTGCTCGGTCTTGGGTGGCACTGTTTGGCGGTGGACTCCTGATGCTAGGGTTGCCCCGCGGCGGGCGGGGGTCGCGCCTGGCCGGTCCGCGGCCGCATCCCCGCGAGGGTAGCGGCGGCCGCGGGCCCGGCTCAGAGCGCCTGGTAGGTTTCGCGCAGCACGTTCTTCTGGACCTTGCCCATGGTGTTGCGCGGCAGCTGGTCGATGATGTGCACGCGCTTGGGCACCTTGAAGTTGGCGATGCGGGCCTTCAGTTCGGCCTGCATGGCCGCCGCGTCCAGCGCCGCGCCTTCCTTGGGCACCACCACGGCCACCACGGCTTCGCCGAAATCGGCATGAGGCACGCCGATGACCGCGGACTCGGCCACGCCGGGCATGTCGTCGATCAGCGTTTCGATCTCCTTGGGATAGACGTTGTATCCGCCCGAGATGATCAGGTCCTTGCTGCGGCCCACGATGGACAGATAGTCGGCGGGCACGTCGCGGCCGGCGGATTCGCCGCCCCAGCGGCCCACGTCCCCGGTCTTGAACCAGCCGTCGTCGGTGAATTCCTCGCGGGTCTTTTCCGGCATGCGCCAGTAGCCCGAGAACACATTGGGACCGCGCACCTGCACATTGCCGATCTCGCCCGGCGCCAGCGCGATGCCGGCATCGTCCACCACTCGCACCTGCACGCCCGGCAAGGCGCGGCCCACGGTGCCGGCCAGGCGCTCGCCCAGCTTCGGATCGTAGGGGTTGGAGGTCAGCATGACGGTTTCGCTCATGCCGTAGCGCTCGAGGATGGCGTGGCCGCTGCGCTTCTGGAAATCCGAGAAGGTCTCGGCCAGCAAGGGAGCCGAGCCGGAAATGAACAGGCGCATGCGCGCGCAGACCTCGCGATTGAAGCGCGGGTCCGCCAGCAGGCGCACGTAGTAGGTCGGCACGCCCATCATCACCGTGCTCTGCGGCAGGTAGCGCAGGGCCAGGTCCGCGTCCAGCTTGGGCAGCCAGATCATCTTCGCGCCGGCCAGCAACGCCCCGTGGGATGCCACGAACAGGCCGTGCACGTGGAAGATGGGCAGCATGTGCAACAGCACGTCGTCCTTGCGCCAGCCCCAGTAGTCGTTGAGCACGCGCGCGTTGGCGGCCAGGTTGCCATGCGACAGCATCGCGCCCTTGCTACGGCCGGTGGTGCCCGAGGTATAGAGGATGGCGGCCAGGTCGTCGGGCTTGCGCGCCACGGTCTTGAAGGCCTGCGACAGGCCCCCTGCTGCGTCCAGCAGCGTGCCGCTGCGATCCTCGTCCAGCGTGTAGACGTGCGCGCAACCGGCCTTGTCGGCGGCGCGCTTCACCCATTCCTGGTTCTTGCTGGCGCATACCACCACGGCCGGCTCGGCGTTGCCGAGGAAGTACTCGATTTCCGATTCGCGATAGGCCGTGTTCAGCGGCAGGTACACCAGGCCGGCGCGCAGCGTGGCGAGGTACAGCAGCAGGGCTTCCGGGGATTTTTCCACCTGCACCGCCACGCGCGAACCGGCCGGCAGGTCCAGCGAGGCCAGCAGGTTGGCCATGCACGCGGTGGCGCGGTCGATGTCGTCCCAGGTGTATTTCAGGTCGGGCGTTTCGAGCGCGACTTTGCTGCGGTCTTTTGGGAAGCCGCCTTGCAGCACAGCATATAGATTAGCGTTGCTCACCTTGTCTAGTCTCCGGAAAAGGAAGGATCTACGCCGGCCAGGAAAGCGCGCACGCCCTCCTTGTGGTCCCGGCTTTCGGCGTAAGAGAAATAATCCTGGTATTCGTCCTCGGTCAAGGCTCCGCCTGCGGCGAGCCTGCGGGACAGGCGTTTGTTGATGCGGGCGGCAAGCGGCGCGCCCCGCGCGATGCGGCTGGCGCTCTGCAAGGCGGCATCGGCCACCTCGCCATCAGGCACGATGCGGGTCAGGAGGCCCAGTTCGCGCGCCTCTTCCGCGCCGAACACGCGCCCTTCCAGCAAGATGGCCAGAGTAGCGGCGCGCCCGGCCAGCGCAAGCAGGCCGCTCATTTCATCGGGCGCCATCGGAAAGCCCAGCCGGTTGATCGGCACGCCGAAACGCGCCGAGCGGCCGGCGATGCGCAGGTCGCACTGGCTGGCGACCTCCAGCCCGCCCCCCACGCAGACGCCCTCGATCTGGGCCACCACAGGCTGCGGGCACAGGGCGACCGCCCGCAAGGCGGGCGCCAGCACCTCGCGGTGGTAGCGCTGCACGCCGGCCATGTCGGCGCGTTGGGCGGGAAATTCGCGGATGTCGGCGCCCGCGGCGAAATTGCCGCCTTCGCCGCGCACGATCACGCAACGCACGCCGTCGTCCTGCGCGATGCGCTCGAACACCTCGCGCAACGCATGCCACATGCCCACCGTGATCGCGTTCAGCCGCCCCGGGTGCGATAGCGTCACCCAGGCCAGATACCCCTCGCGCTCCAGCAGCACGCGGCCAGCCGCCTGTTCCGTCATGTCCCCTGCCCTTTCTTTGTGTTGTTGTCCGGTTTGCCGCAAGCCCTAGGCCACGCGTCCCACGCCCCGGCTGACCTGCGGCTTGCCTTCGCCCAGCCGGGCGAGGTTGGCGTCCAGTTCGTCCAGGTCGTAAAGATAGTTGACCATCATGGCGCAAGATTGCCTGAGCCCCTTGGGCGAGGTGTCCGCCGCCCAGTTGAGCCGTTCGATGCGCGCGCCGTTGCCCAGGTGAAACCGCGCCACCGGATCCAGCGGCAGCCCGTTCTTCATGGATTGGAGATAGCTGGCCGCCAGGCGGAAGCCCGCCCGCTTCACCACGTCCGGCGCCTTGCCCTGCGCCGCCTTCGACAGGCGCGCCACCCAGCGCTGGCCATCGGGCACGCCCTCGCGCTTGCGCGCCTTGGCGCGGACCTTGTCCTCGCGCACGATGCCCTCGACCGCCTCCGCGTCAAGCTTGCTCAGCCAGTCCGCGAAACCCGGGATCGGCGACAGCGTGGCGAAGGACTTCAGCTTGGGCAGCTCTTCCAGCAATTGCTCGACCACGCGCTTGAGCAGGAAGTTGCCGAAGCTGATGCCTTTCAGGCCCGGCTGCGTGTTGGAGATCGAATAGAAGATGGCCCAGCGCGCCTTGTCCAGGTCCTGCGGCGGCAGCGTGCTGTCCAGCAGCACCTGCACGTCGTCGGCCATGTGGCTGGCGAACGCCACTTCCACGAAGATGAGCGGCACGCCCGGCATCTGAGGATGGAAGTACGCGTAGCAACGGCGGTCCGGCGACACGCGGCGGCGCAGGTCGTCCCAGGATTTGATCTCGTGCACGGCCTCGTACAGGATCAGCTTTTCCAGCAGCGAGGCCGGCGAATCCCAGGTCAGCGGACGCAGTTCCAGCAGGCCCACGTCGAACCACGCGGACAACAGGCCTTCCAGGTCCTTGTCCAGCGCCTGGATGCCCGCCACCTGCTTGCGCCAGCGCTGCATGTCGGCGCGCAGCTCCACCAGGAAGCGCAGCCCCTGGGGCTGGGCGTTGAAGCGCTTGAAGAGGCGCACGCCTTCGCTGCCGTTCTCCGGAAAGGAGCCGCGCGCCTGCGCCAGCGCGGCCAGCATAAGGCGGCGGTCCTTGCCGTCGGCGGCGGAGTATTGCTCGCACCAGCGGCGCGCAAGCTTGTTGGCGGCGACGTCGGTCAGGCGCGCCTCGAACAGGCGGCGGACTTCGGATTCGCTCGGCAGGCGGCCGCGTTCCCACAGCCGGCCAAGCCGGGTGATCAGGCCGGCGCTCTCCGCCGCGGCGGCCGCGTCGACGGTATCGGCCTCGGGCTCAGGCGTGCGCGCGCCGCGCGCGGGTGCGAGATTGGCGGGTCCGGACATGGGCGGGCTCCTCGATGACGATGGGTTCTGACGACGCCGGATCACCGGCGTCCGCATGGCTCAGGATGCGCAGCGCTTCCAGCTGCCGCATCAGATGGGTGTGCGCGAGCGCTTGCGCGGCCTCGCAATCGCGCGCCTTCAGCGCCTTGAAAATGGCCAGGTGCTCGGCACAGGATTGCTGGATCCGGCCTGGCTGCGACAGGCTGCGATGGCGCGACAGGCTCAGGACCTTGCGCAGGTTGCCGACCATGTCCGACAGCCACTGGTTGCCGGCCAGGGCCTGCACCGCTTCGTGGATCAGGTAATTGGTCTTGTAATAGGCGTCGATGCGCCCCGCCGCGGCGTGGCCGGCCAGCTCGGCGTGCAACGGTTCCAGCGCGGCCAGTTGCTCGTCGCTGGCCTTGCGCGCGGCCTCGAAGGCGCAACGCCCTTCCAGCATGGCCATCAGCGGAAAGATGTCTTCCAGGTCTTGCGCGGACAGCTCATTGACGAAGCAGCCGCGACGGGGCTCCAGCCGCACCAGCCCTTCGGTGGCCAGCACTTTCAGCGCCTCGCGCAAGGGCGTGCGGGAAATGCCCAGCTCTCCGGCCAGGCGCAATTCGTCGATCCATTCGCCATTGCGCAGGGAGCGCGCATGGATCATGCCGCGCAGGCGGTCGGCGACTTCCAGGTAGAGGGCTTGCCGGACGATGGGTAGGGTCATGGGCCTAGGACGGAAGGCATGCTGCCAGCCTTCCGTAATTCATAATTATGAATAAGCCCATGATAGGTCCGGACTGGCGAAAAGGTAAAGCCCCCTCCGCCCCCGTACCTACCCTAATGAATCTGAACCGCCGCCGCCGGCGGCCCCTTAGAAGTGCAGCACCCCGTCCACGGCGTGGCGGGTCAGCGAGCGCGCCCAACGGCGCGCCGGCAGGCCATAGCGGGCTTCGACGATCTCGGCCCGTCCCAGCAACCGGGCCGGCGAGATGGCCAGGCGCGGGCCGGAAAACGCCAGCACGATCTGGTTGCCCGCGTCGATCTCGGGCAGCAGCACCACGCGGTCGTCGAATGCCTTGGACAGGTTGTCGATGTTGCGGCCGAAGCTCTCGTGGCGGCCGAACAGGTTCACCGCCAGCACGCCGACCTCGCCCAGCACGCGGCGGCAATCGCGGTAGAACTTCACGCTGTCGCGAACCGGCCCTTCGGCCGCGGCGTCATAGAGGTCTACCATCAGCACCGGGCAACGCCCCGCGTTGAGCGGATCGGCCGCCCAGACGCCGGCGTCGGCGTGCTCGACTTCGAGCCGGTTCGATCCGGGCAGCCGGAAGAACATATGGCAGGCCGCCGTCACGCGCGGATTCCATTCCACCGCGAGCAGCGGGCTGCGGGTGTGTTTCACGCAGAACCGCGCCAGCGACCCGGCGCCCAGGCCGAGCATGCCGATGGGCTCATCCTTGGGAGGTTCCAGGAACAGCAGCCAGGCCATCATCTGGCTGGTGTATTCCAGCACCAGTTCCGACGGGTTCTTGATGCGCATCGCGCCCTGGACCCATTCGGTGTTGAAGTGCAGGTAACGGACGCCGTCCACTTCGGAAAGGGTCGGCTGGTCGAGTTCGGAAGGAAAGGTCGATTTAGGCATGGCGGGATTGTAGGTCGGACTCCGCCTGCCTAGGACCCGTCTGCGCCGCTTTCCCAGATCCGCTCCAGCAGGTCCGGGATGGACGCCTCGGCCTGCAGGCAGGCCGCCAGCCGCAGCACCCGCTTCAGGTAGAGATGCGCGTCGCATTCCCAGGTCACGCCCAGCGCGCCATGGACCTGGATGGCGTTCTGCGCTGCGCGCCGGCCGGCCTCGACCGCCAGCAGCGGCGCGAACAGGCTGTCGCGGGCGGCGGATTCCGCGCCGGCATCATGCGCGGCGGCGGCCGCGACGCCGGCCAGCCTTGCATCGTCCAGGGCCATCCAGTCGTCGGCCAGGCGATGCTTGACCGCCTGGTTCGCGCCGATCGCGCGATCGAACTGGCGGCGCTCGCGCGCATGCGCCGCCGCCGCGTCCAGGGCGGCCGAGGCCGCTCCCAGCAACTCGGCCGAACGCAACAGAAGCAGCCGGGTACGCAGCTGCGCCCATGTTTCCGGCTCCACCGCCAGCTCGGCGCTCTCCAGCACTTCCGGAGAGCGGACCTGCGCCACCGGCATCGTCGGATCCAGCCCTGCCCCGCCCGCCGCGGGCGCATGCAGCTCCGCCCGCAGGCTGGACGCGCCCGTCCGGCGCAGCGCCAGCGCCCTCACGCCCGCGCCTTCGACGAACGCGGAACCGTCGGGCCGCAGCGTGGCATCGGCGAAATAGCCCTCTCCCGCCATCATCGCGGCGGCCCATTGCGCCACGGGTCCGGCCGCGCCCGCCGCGCACAGCGTGGGCAGAACCGTCATGTTGGACACCAGGGGCAGGCTCAGGAGATGCCGCCCGGCGGCCTCGGCCACGATCCACGCTTCGCGCATGCCCAGCCCCAGCCCTTCCTGCGAGGCGGGCGCCAACAGGGCCGGCCAGCCCTGCGCGGCGATCTCCCGCCATTGCTCCAGGCGCGCTTGCACGGGCCGGACGGCCGCGGCACGCGCCACGGCTGGCGGATGGCGCTCGGCCAGGTAACGCTGGGCCGCGTCTTGCAGCATGCGCTGGTCTTCGGTCGGATGCAGGTCCATGAGAATTCAAGCCTTGGGCAGGCCGAGCATCTGCTCGGCGACGATGTTGCGCTGGATCTCCGATGTGCCAGCCAGAATGGTTTCGGCGCGCGACCACAGGTAGGCGTGCACCAGGCCGGCCGCGCCCGCATCGCCCGCGGCGTCCGCCAGGCTGGCCTCGTCGCCCAGCAATTGCAACGACAGTTCGAGCAGCCGCTGGTGCGCTTCGCTCCAATGGATCTTGGTGGAGGATCCCTCCGGCCCCGGCGGATCGCCGCGCATGGCGCCGGCCAGGGCGCGCTGCGATTTCAGCGCCAGCACGTGGCTGTCGGCGGCCAGGCGCGCCCAGCGATGGCGCACCGAGGCCGAGGACGCCGGCACGCGGCCGTAGGCATCGGCGCGCAGCGCAAGCTCGCGCACTTGCCGCAGCTCCTGGGCGAAGCGCACCAGCCGCGGGATGAAGTAGGTGCCGCGCTCGAAACTGGCCGCGGCCATGGCGATTCTCCAGCCCTGGTTCTCTTCGCCCAGCAGGTCCTCGGCCGGCACGCGCACATTCTCGAAGAAGACTTCGCAGAATTCGGCCTCGCCGGTGAGCTGGCGGATGGGCTCCACGCGCACGCCGGGGCTGCGCATGTCGACGAGCAGGAAACTCAGCCCCTTGTGCCGGGCTGCCTGCGGATCCGTGCGCGCCAGCACGAAGCATCGCTGCGCCCGATCCGCGAACGATGTCCAGATCTTGTGTCCATTGAGCAGGTAGCCGCCTTGCGCAGGTTCCGCCCGTGTTCGTACGGATGCCAGGTCGGAACCGGCGCCCGGCTCGGAATAGCCCTGGCACCACACTTCACGGTTGGAGAGGATGCCGGGCAGAAAACGGCGCTTCTGCGCCTCGCTGCCGAAATGCAGCAGCGTCGGCGCGAGAATGCCATGCCCGATCAGGTTCACGCCCAGCGGCGCGCCGCAGCGCGCGTGCTCCTCGTGGAAGACCGCCTGCCGCGACAGCGGCAGGGCCCGCCCGCCGTACTCCCTGGGCCAGCCCAGCCCCGACCACCCGTTGGCGCAAAGGGTATCTTCCCAGGCGCGCCGGAAGTCCAGGCTGCGCGGGTCGGGTCCGCCCGGCCATCTGCGGGCGAACCCGGCGTAGGCCGACTCCAGCCAGGCGCGCAGGTCCTGCCGGAAGACCTCGTCGTCCGCGGCGGCGGTTTCCATACGGGTCATGCCATCACTCCAGCCGGATGTTCGAATCGCGCGCGACCTTGGCCCAGGTCGCCACGTCCTGGCGGATGAATGCGCCGAAGGTCTTGGGGTCGCTGCCGATGATGTCCAGCCCCAGCCCCACGAACTGCGCCTTGACGTCGGGCTGCTGCAGGATCTGCGCGAGGTTCTTGTAGAGCTTGTCCACGACCGGCTGCGGCGTGCCGGCGGGCGCCACCAGGCCCAGCCAGGGCATGGCGGAATAGCCGGGCAGGCCCGATGCCGCCACGGTCGGCAGGTCCGGAACCGAGGCCGAAGGCTGCGCCGTGGTCACCGCCAGCACGCGCAGCTTGCCGTCCTTCACGAACGGCCCCGACGAGGCCCAGGCATCGAACATGACCTGCAGGCGGCCCGCCACCAGGTCGTTCAAGGCCGGCGCGCTGCCCTTGTAGGGAATGTGCGCCATCTGCACGCCCGCCATGCTGTTGAACAGCTCGGCCTCCAGGTGGGTGGAGCTGCCCGTGCCCACCGAGCCGTAGCTGACCTTGCCCGGATTCGCCTTCAGGTAGGCGATGAGTTCGCCCACGTTCTTGGCGGGAACCGACGGATGCACTTCCAGCACGTGCACCACCGAGGCCACCTGGCTGACGGGCGTGAAATCCTTGATGGGGTCGTAATTGACCTTGGCATAGATGCTGGGCGCGATGCCCAGCGAAGACGCCGCCATCAGCAAGGTGTAGCCATCGGGCTCGGCGCGCGACACATAGTCGGACGCGATCATCGTGCCGCCGCCCGGCTTGTTCTCCACGATGACCGGCTGGCCCAGCCGGGTGGCGAGCTTCTCCGCCAGCAGGCGGCTCATGATGTCGGTCGCGCCTCCCGGCGAGAACGGCACCACGATGCGCACGGGGCGGTTCGGGTAGTTATCCTGGGCTTGCGCCGGGCCAACTGCGCCGATGCAGGCCAGCGCCACGCCGGCCAATAGTCTCTTCATCATGCTTGTCTCCTCCTGGGATGGCATTGCGCTCGCGCGCTACGGGGTTGCGGGCAGGATCAAGGCGTCCAGCACCGCGACGCCCTGTCCCGCCTCTTTGATCAGCAACGGATTGACTTCGATTTCCGCCACGGCCGCCGGCGCGGCCAGCAAGGCGTTGCCCACGGCCACGATGCTCCGGCAGGCCGCCGCCACGTCGGCCCGGGGCTTGCCCCGGTATCCGTCCAGCAGCGCGAAAGCCTTGAGCTCGCGCAGCATCTGCAGGGCGATGTCTTCGTCGACCGGCAGCAAGCGGTGGCTGGTGTCCTGGTAGAGCTCGGTCAACACGCCGCCCAGGCCCACGGTCAGCACGGGGCCAAAGACCGGGTCGCGAGTGGCGCCGACGATGATTTCCGCGACGCCACGCTCCATCTTCTGCACCATCACGCCGTCGATGCGGGCGTCCGGCTGCGCCCGCGCCGCGGCCTGCGTCACCGCGCGGTAAGCGCCGCGCACGGCCTCGTCGTCGGCCAGGTTCAGCGCCACGCCGCCCGCCTCCGTCTTGTGGGCGATATCGGGACTGAGGATTTTCAAGGCCACCGGATAGCCCGCGGCCCGCGCGTCCGCCACGGCTTCCTCGGCGCTGCGGGCCGCGCCGGCCCGCGCTTGCGGCAGGCCGAAGCCCCCCACGTAGGCGCGGGCATCGGCCTCGTTGCAAGGCAGCGCCGGCATCGCGACGGCCGCCGGTTCCGGCGCCTGGGCGATGCGCCTGGCGTTGCGCGCTTCGCACCACAGCAGGTAGGGAGCCAGGGCCGAGACCGCCAGGCCCAGGTCCTCGAACACCGCCACCCCGGCTTCACGCAGCGCGGCGCGGCTCTGCGCCAGCCCCGTATCGATCGCGACGAACAGCCGCGGGTGCCGGCGCGACACATCCGCAAGCGCATCGGCCATGCGGTCGAGCATGTAGCCCGGCGCATACACGACCACGGCATCGATGGCGGCGCTGGTGGCCAGCGCCTCCAGCACGGTGCGCACGAAGTCGGGGTCATTGACGACGTTGCCCGTCACGTCCACCGGGTTGCCCACCATGCCGTAGTCGGGAATGCCTCCGCGCAGCACGGCCTGCAGATCCGGCGGGAGGTCGGGCAGATCCAGCCCTGCGCCGATGAATTTGTCCGCGAGGATGGCGCCCAGCGCGCCCGACATGGTCAGCACCGCGACGCGCTTGCCCGCTCCGCGGTGGCGCAGCGTCGCCAGGCCCGCCAGGTGCGCCATCTGCGCGAAATCCGTGGCCTCGATCACGTTCAGCTGTCGGAAGGCAGCCCCGTACACGCGGCGGTCCCCGGCCAGCGCCGACGTGTGCGACTGCACCGCCTGCGCGCCCTTGTCGGTCGTGCCCGCCTTCAGCGCGATCAGCAGCTTGCCCTGGCGCTCCAGTTCGCGGCAGGCTCGGATGAAGCGTTCGCCGTCGCGCAGCTGTTCGATATAGCCCAGCACGATTTCCGTCTGCGGGTCGGCGGCCAGGTATTCGAGATATTGCGAAAAATCCAGGCAGGCTTCATTGCCGGTATTGATGAAATGCGAAAACGGCAGGCCCAGCCTGCGCGCGATGGCGTACACGGCGGCGCATACGTTGCCGCTCTGGGTCAGCAGGCTGACGCTTCCCGGACCGTCCTGCGCGGGCGCGGTCTTGAACACGGACGCGAACGCCGTGTAGGCCCGGGTGTTCAGATTGGCGAAGCCCATGCAGTTGGGGCCGGCCACGGCCATGCCGCTTTCCGCCACGAAGGCTTCCAGCTCATCCTGCAGGCGCGCGCCCTCTCCGCCCGCCTCGGCGAAGCCCGCCGCATAGACGATGGCCGCGCGCACGCCCTTGGCGTGGCAGCGGCGCAGCATGGGCGTCACGTCCGCGGCGGCGATCGCCAGTACCGCCAGGTCCACCGGCTCGGGCACCGACTCGATATCGGGCCAGCAGCGCTGGCCGAACACTTCCTGGTACTTCGGGTTCACGGGGTAGATGCCCCCGGCATAGCCAAAGCGCGTCAACAGGTCCAGGGGCATCCCGCCGATGCGTCCGGCGTCGGCGCTGGCGCCGATCATCGCGATGGACCGCGGGTCGAGCAAGGGATCCAGGGAGCGGGTCATGCGGTCTTGCCCTCTTTGTTGCGCTGGATCGCCTGGGCCAGCCCGCGCTCGCGCACCGCCTGGAATTCTTCGCTCAGATGCGACAGCTGGTGCGTGTCGAAATGCGCCGACAAGGCGGTGCGGAAGCCCTGCGCATCGGCGGTGCGGTTCAGCGAGCGCTTGATCAGGCGCAGGCCGAACGGCGGCGCCTGCGCGATGCGCTGCGCCAGCGCCAGGGTTGCGGCATCCAGCTCGGCCTCGGGCACCACACGGTTCACCATGCCGATCCGCAGCGCCTCCTGAGCATCGACCTTTTCGCCGGTGTAAAGCATTTCCTTCGCCTTGCGCAGCCCCATCACCCACGGATGGATCAGCACTTCCGTGGCCGCGGCCGCCAGCGTGTGGCCGACCGGATCCGAGAAGTAGGCATTGTCGGCGCACACCACCAGGTCGCACATATTGGCGATCATGAACCCGCCCGCCACGCAGGCGCCCTGGACCTGCGCCACGGTCGGTTTCGGAAAGTCCCAGATGCGCAGGCAGTAGCCGTAGTAGCGGCGCGACTCGTACTCCCAGCGTTCCTCCACGGTGAAGTCGGCTCGCTTGGCCTGGGCTTCCTTCAGATCGTGCCCCGCGGAAAAATGAGCGCCGCGGCCCGCCAGCACCACGACCCGCACGGTCTCGTCCTGCTCCGCCCGGGTCAGGGCATCGTCCAGTTCGTCCAGCATCTGCTGGCTCTGGGCGTTGCGCGCGGATTCGCGCGCCAGGCTGATGCGGCATACGGAGTCGTGCCGTTCAACGGCCAGGGTGGCGTATTCCATGGTCTCCTCGTCTTTGTATTGCCGCGCCCGGGAAGGCGGCGCGGTCCGTTGGATTGAATTAACGCACCCACAATCCTAAAATACAAAATATTCATCAACTATTTCCCACATTATGAGCAACATAGCTTCAACGGGCGGCACCCAGAGCATGCGGCGCGCCCTGGCCCTGCTGCGCGTGCTGGCACAACATCAGGAGGAAGGCATCGATCTGCAGGGCGTCATGGCCGCGACCGGGCTCGAGCGCTCCACTGCGCATCGGCTGCTCAGCAGCCTGCTGGAGGAACAGTTCGCGGAGCGCGACGCCCGGACTCGGCGCTACCGCCTGGGCGTGGATTCCATGCAACTGGGGTTCGCCGCGCTGCGGCGCACGCCGCTGCTGGACGCGCTGCGCCCGTTCGCGCAGAAGCTGGCGCGGCTATCGGGCGACACGGTGTTCCTGGTGATCCGCCAGGGCGATTACGCTTTGTGCCTGCTGCGCGAGGCGGGATCGTTTCCCGTGAAGGTCTTCACCATCGACCAGGGCGAACGGCGCCTGCTGGGCGTAGGCGCGGGCGGGCTGGCGCTGATGGCGGCCCTGCCGGACGAGGAGATCGCGGCGCTGTATGCGCGGCATACGGCCGGATACGCGCAGATCGGGGTATCAAGCGCGGCCCTGATGAAGGCGGTCAAACAGACCCGCGCGGCGGGCTATTCGGAAATCGTGGACACCATCACGCCGGGCGTCTCGGGCGTGGGCGCGGCGTTCCGGGTGTCGGAGCTGACGTGGGTGGCCTTCAGCTTCGGCGCGATCAGCAGCCGCCTGGATGCGCCCCGGCGGGCGCAGATGGGAGCCCTGCTGCGCGCCGAATGCCAGGCATGGGCGCAGGATTACCTGGGCTAAGGAAAGGCTGCTGGAGTCCCTCCGACGCGAATCGTTGCAGGTGTCTGACACCTCTGAGCTTGCAGTGTTTGACACTTTTGATCATGCAGTGTCTGACACCCTTGTGAGACGCTCGTACAAGTTGAAGCTGGTGTTCGCGGGTGTCTGACACCCGGGGGCACTCGCCTCAGCTTGAACCCGCAACTCGTAAGGGTGTCAGACACTTGCCTATGAGGTAGTGTCCGACACCCTTGCGCTGCCTATGAGGTAGTGTCTGACACCCTTACGCGATGACGGCGGGGATTGCAGCGGTGCTGCCGGGTGTCTGACACCTTCGTTGCCGAGGCGTCAGATGCGTTCGAAGATCGCGGCGATGCCCTGGCCGCCGCCGATGCACATGGTCACCAGCGCGTAGCGGCCGCCCACGCGTTGCAGCTCATGCAGCGCCTTGACGGTAATGATCGCGCCGGTGGCGCCGATGGGGTGGCCCAGGCCGATGCCGCTGCCGTTGGGGTTCACCTTGGCCGGGTCGAGCTTCAGTTCGCGCGTCACCGCGCATGCCTGCGCCGCGAAAGCCTCGTTGGCCTCGATCACGTCCAGCTGGTCCACGGTCAGGCCGGCGCGCTTGAGCGCCGCCTGGGTCGCGGGCACCGGGCCGATGCCCATGATGTCCGGGTCCACGCCGGCGTGAGCGTACGCGACCAGGCGGGCCAGGGGCTTGATGCCGCGCTTGGCCGCCACCGAGGCGTTCATCAGCACCACCGCGCCCGCGCCGTCGTTCAGGCCCGAGGCGTTGCCCGCCGTGACCGTGCCGTTTTCCTTCTGGAAAACCGGTTTCAGCGTTGCCAGGCTGTCGGCAGAGACGTCGCGGCGCACGTGCTCGTCGGTATCGAACACGACTTCGCCCTTGCGCGACTTCATCACCACCGGAACGATCTGATCACGGAAGTAGCCGGCGTCGATCGCGGCCGCGGCGCGGCGGTGCGACTCGGCGGCCACGGCGTCCTGGTCCTGGCGGCTGATGCCGAATTTGGCCGCCACGTTCTCGGCGGTGACGCCCATGTGCATGCGGCCAAAGGGATCGGACAGCGCGCCGGTCATCATGTCCAGCATGACGCTGTCGCCCATGCGGGCGCCCCAGCGCTGGGCCGGCGCGATGTAGGGCGCGCGGCTCATGCTTTCGGCGCCGGCGCCGATCGCGATGTCGGCGTCGCCCAGCATGATGGTCTGCGCCGCTGACACGATGGCCTGCAGCCCCGAGCCGCACAGGCGGTTGACGTTGAAGGCCGGCGTTTCCTTGGCGATGCCGGCGTTCATGGCGGCCACGCGCGACAAGTACATGTCGCGCGGTTCCGTGTTGATCACATGGCCGACTGCGACGTGGCCGACCTCGTCGCCCTTGACCGCGGCGCGTTCCAGCGCGGCCTTGATGACGGTGGAGCCCAGATCGCACGGCGGCACGTCTTTCAGCGCACCCCCGAAATCGCCGATGGCGGTACGGACGGCGGACGCGACGATGACTTCATTCATGGTGTTTCCTCCTTGTGGTGCATTGCATCATAACGCCGGAGGCCGCCCGCCGTCCCCTCCTCAAGCCTTGCGCGCGGCCCGCCGCGCGACGAAATCCTGCACCGCCTTCGCATGCGCCGGCGTCTTGTGCGCCAGCGCCTGATAGGCCGCCGACAACTCCAGCAGCGTATCCAGGCGCGCATGCTGGCTTTCGCGCAGCAAGCGCTTGGTGAGACGCACCGCATCGGGCGAATTCGCGGCGATGCGGCCGGCCAGCGCCTGCGCGGCGGGCAGCAATTCGGCCGCGGGCACCACGCGTGAGACCAGGCCCCATTCGGCCGCCGTGCGTGCGTCGATGGCGTCACCCGTGAACGACATTTCCGCCGCCCGCGCCATGCCGACCAGCCGCGGCAGGAACCACGCGCCGCCGTCGCCCGGCACGATGCCCAGTTTCACGAAGCTTTCCGCGAAAGACGCCTCTTCCGACGCGATCCGGACGTCGCACATGCAGGCCAGGTCGCAGCCTGCGCCGATGGCTGGGCCGTTGACCGCGGCGATGGTGGGCACTTCCAGCGCATGCAGCGCCAGCGGCAGCCTCTGTATGCCGTGGCGGTATTCCTGGCGCAGCGCGGCGCTGCCCACTTCCGGGCCGATCTGCCGCTGCATGTCGTTCACGTTGCCGCCCGACGAAAACACAGTGCCGGCCGCGGTGATAACCAGCACGCGCACCTCCGGGTCGCGCTCGATGCGGGCGAACGCCGCGAGCAGTTCGTCGACCATCGTGCTGCCGGTCAGGGCGTTACGGGTTTTCGGATCGTCCAGGGTCAAGGTGACCACGCCGTCCGCACGCTGTTCATACTGCACCAGATCCGCCATGGATCCCTCCTGTTCAATGAAAGACGCGGGCCTGCCAGCCCGCTCGCCGATTTATTGCTTGGGAATTCCGGCCCGCTGGGCGGCCTGGTCCCACTTGCGTATTTCTTCGCGCTGGAATTCGCCGAGCGCCTTCGGCCCCACCGGAAATACCTCCCAGTTCGTGCGCGCCAGGAAATCGGCGGCGTCCTGGGTGCCGTAGATCGAGAGTAAGGTCTCGGACAGCGTTTCGATGACCGCGGGCGGCGTGCGCGCTGGCGCGAACGCCGCCGTCCAATTCACCATGTAGTAGCCCGGAAAGCCGGATTCCTGCAAGGTCGGCGTGTCAGGCGCGCTCTTCAGGCGCGCATCTCCGGTAACCGCGAGCAGGCGCATGCGGCCGCTTTGCACGAAGGGAATCACTGCGCCGTAGTCCGCGAACACGAAGTCGACCTGGCCGCCCGCCAGATCCGTCAACGCCGGCGCGGCCCCTCGGTACGGCACGTGGTTGGCCTTGATGCCGCCCATGGACAGGAACAGTTCGGTGGCGATCTGGTAGGACGCGCTGCCGCTGCCGAAATTCAGTTCGCCCGGGCGCTTGCGGGCCGCGTCCACCAGGTCCGCCACCGTCTTGTACGGCGCGTCTGCCTTCACCGCCAGGGCCATCGCGCCATAGCCCAGCCGCGCGACCGGCGCGAAGTCCTTGACCGGATCGTACGGCAGGTGCTTGAACATGGCGGCATTGGTCGCCACCGGGGAATTGCTGGCCAGCAGCAGCGTGTAGCCGTCCGGCTCCGCCGTGGCCACCGCCTGCGCCGCGATGAAACTGTTGCCGCCCGGCCGGTTCTCGACGGTGACCGCCACGCCCAGCTTCTCTTCCATTTTTTGGGCCACGTAGCGGGCGTTGCTGTCGGTGCCGCTGCCTGGCGGAAACGATACGATCAGCCGGATGGGTTTGTCGGGATACGCGGCGTGGACCGCCGCCGCGGGTTGCGCCAGCCATGCGGCGCAAACCAGCGCCAATAGGCGCATTGCCTTCTTCATGCTTGTCTCCTGTTGTTGTCGCTCGTCGCGCCGGGCGCGATGGCCAGGTCCAGGGTAGGCATGCCGGAAGGTGCCGTCTAATATTAATTTTTGCGCTTCCGATACTGAACGGATATTGCCGTGCCACCGTCTTCGATATGAATACAGTATCGAAAATCAAAAAAATAATATTGGACAGCTTTCAGCACGTTCGCGGATAGTGGATTTCGGCGCCTTGCACGGCGCCCTGTCCGCATCGGAGCGCCCCATGATAGATACGCTGGAACTTACCGCCATCCCTCCCGAAGACGAAGCCTTGCGCGCCGAAGTCCGGGACTTCCTGGCGCAAACGCTGGACGGCCTCGAGCCCGACGAACGGGCCCGGTCGTGGATGGGCTTCGACGCCGGCTTCAGCCGCCAACTGGCCGAACGAGGATGGCTGGGCCTGACCCTGCCGCGAGAACACGGCGGATCGGCGCGCGGCCATTTCGCGCGCTTCGTCCTGTCCGAGGAACTGCTGGGCGCGGGCGCACCGGTGTCCGCCCACTGGATCGCCGACCGCCAGAGCGCCCCCCTGATCCTGAAGTACGGCACGCCCGCGCAGCAGGCGTTCTACCTGCCTCGCATCTGCCGCGCGGAAGCGTTCTTCTGCATCGGCATGAGCGAACCCGGATCGGGCTCCGACCTGGCCAGCATCCGGACCCGCGCCGCGCCGTCCGCCGGCGGCTGGCGCCTGAACGGCAGCAAGATCTGGACGACCAACGCGCATCGCTCGCACTACATGATTGCGCTGGTCCGCACGTCCGGCACCGCCGAAGACCGCCACCAGGGGCTGTCGCAATTCATCGTGGATCTGTCGTCGCCGGGCGTCTCGATCCGCCCCATCGAAGACCTGGCGGGCGATGCGCATTTCTCCGAAGTGTTCTTCGACAACGTAGAGCTGGCCGAGGACGCCCTGATCGGCGCCGAGGGCGCCGGCTGGGCTCAAGTGAACGCCGAACTGGCCTTCGAGCGCAGCGGCCCGGAGCGCCTGTACTCCAGCATCGCGCTCCTGGAATGCTGGCTCGCGCATTGCCGCGGCCAGGCGGAAGACGCCAACGACCGCGCCGTCCTGGGCAGCATCCTGTCGCAGATGGCGGTGCTGCGCGCGATGTCGTTGTCGATCGCGGGCAAGCTCGCGGCCGGGCTCAGCCCCGCCACAGAAGCCGCGCTCGTGAAAGACCTGGGCACCGAACTGGAGCAGGCCATTCCGCGCCTGATCGGCGATACGCTGGCGCGCCGCCCGGACGTGCCGCCTCCCCTGCCGCTGCTGCGCACGCTGGCCTACCTGGAACAGGTGGCGCCCACCTTCTCGCTGCGCGGCGGCACCCGCGAAATCCTGCGCGGCATCATCGCGCGCGGACTTGGCCTTCGATAAGGACGACTGTCATGGACAACATTTTTGGCGACGCCGCCGAACGCCTCTTCGCGCAAACCTGCACGGCCGACGTCATCCGCCGCGCCGAACAGGGGCAACGGCCCGCCGAGGCCTGGCAGGCTTGCGAAGAAGCCGGTTTCGGCGACGCGCTGGTGCCGCAAGAGAACGGCGGCGCGGGGCTGGACCTGGCCGAGGCGCTGCCCATCGTGCTGGCGGCCGGCCGCCATCTTTGCCCCTACCCCGTCGCCCATACCCTGCTGGCGCGCGCCTGGCTTTGCCGCGCGCAACGTCCGCAACCTACGGGTTCCATCGCCCTGGCGCCGCAAGGCCTCGCGCTTCGCGAGGGGCGCCTGCACGGGACGAACGTGCCTTGGGTGCGGACCGCGGACTACGTGCTGGCCGAAGCCGGCGGGCAGACGTGGCTGCTGCCCACCCAGGCCGCCTGCATCGATCCCAATGGCGTGCATGGCAACCTGGCCGCCGAAGCCTCATGGGCGTTGGCGGACGCCGAAAGCGTGGAGAACGGCGCGCCCTTGGACGTGCTGGCCGCTGCCGCCTACGCGGGCCTGATCGCGGGCGCGCTGGAGCGGGTGCTGGCCATGACGCTGGACTACGCCAACCAGCGTTCGCAGTTCGGCAAGCCCATTGGGCGGTTCCAGGCGGTGCAGCAACAGATCAGCGTGATGGCCGAACAGGTGTGGGCCGCCCGCATGGCGGCGCAGTTGGCATTCCAGGGCGGCGAGGGCCAACCCGCCCCGCTGCTGGCCGCGACCGGCAAGGCGCGCGCCAGCCAGGCAGCGCCGCTGGTGGCCGACATCGCGCACGCGGTGCACGGCGCGATCGGCATCACCGAAGAATACGACCTGCAACTCTATACCCGGCGGCTGCGCGAATGGCGGCTGGCCGGCGGATCGGAAACCCATTGGCACGAACGCATAGGCGCGCACGCCCTCTCCAGCGGCAGCGACGCGCTGTCGTACCTGCGCGGCGCGCTCCAAGGCAAGGAAGCGGCATGAGCGCAGGGCCCGGCAACGAACAGCCGCTGGCCGGCATCCGCGTGCTCGACCTGAGCCGCGTGCTGGCCGGCCCCTGGTGCACGCAGACCCTGGCCGACCTGGGCGCCGAGGTCTGGAAGATCGAAGCCCCCGGACAGGGCGACGATACCCGCAGTTGGTCCCCGCCCGACGTCGGCGGCGAGTCCACCTATTTCCTGTGCGCCAACCGCAGCAAGGAATCCGTCGCCGTCAACCTGAAGCACCCGGAAGGCCAGCGCATCGTGCGCGACCTGGCCCGGCAGGCCGACGTGCTGGTCGAAAACTACCGGCTGGGCGCGCTGGACGCCTTCGGACTCGGCTACGAGGACCTGGCCGCCATCAACCCCGGCCTGGTCTATTGCTCCATCAGCGGCTACGGCCGCAGCGGGCCGCGCGCGGCCGAGCCAGGCTACGACTTCGTGATCCAGGCCGAAAGCGGGCTGATGTCGATCACGGGAGAGCCTGGCGGCGCGCCGATGAAACTGGGCGTGGCGATCACCGACCTGGTCACCGGCATGAACGGCGTGCAGGCGATTTTGGCCGCGCTGCTGGCGCGAGCGCGCAACGGCCGCGGCCAGCACATCGACCTGGCGTTGCTGGACGGCGCGGTGAGCGTGCTGGCCAACGTCGGCTCCGGCTATCTCGCGGCGGGCAAGGCGCCCGCGCGCCTGGGCAACGGGCATCCCACCGTGGTGCCCTATCAAATATTCGGTACGCGCGACGGGTCCTTCGCCCTGGCGGTGGGCAACGATGCGCAGTTCGCCCGTCTCTGCTCCCTGCTCGGGCATCCCGAATGGAGCGCCGACCCGGACTACGCGACCAACCGGGCCCGGGTGCTGAACCGCGGCCGCCTCATCCCGCTGCTGGAAGCGCTGTTCGCCGCCGAGGGCACGGCGCACTGGCTGGCCCGCGTGCGCGCCGCGGGCATCCCCGCGGGCGCGGTGCGCCAAGTGGAGGAAGCCCTGGACGCGCCCGAGATCGCGGCGCGGGGATTGATCGCGGACACGGTCGACGCCCGACACGGCACGCTGCGCCTGCTGCGCTCGCCCTTGCATCTGCGGGGCACGCCGCCGCGCGAGCCCGCCGCCCCGCCGCGCCTGGGCGAACATACCGACGCGGTGCTGGCGCGCGCGCTGGCGCTGGACGACACGACCCTGGCCGCCCTGCGCAGCCACGGCGCGATCGCCTGATAGCGAAGGGATAGCACCAATGCGGGAGGCGATATGCAAGCCGTATCATGTGGGCCTAGCTCCATCCGGACCGCCCTCATGGATTTCCGTCATCTGCAGCAGTTCCTCGTCCTGGCCGAGACGCTGAACTTCCATCGCGCGGCCGAAAAGCTGCACATGTCGCAGCCGCCCCTGTCCGTGTCGATACGCAAGCTCGAAGAGATGGTGGGCGTGCAGCTGTTCATCCGCGGGCGCCAGGGCGTGAGGCTGACCGAAGCCGGACTGGCGGCGCTGGACGAAGCGCGGCGCGCCCTGTTCCATGCCGAGCAGTTCCGGCAGGCGGCGCGCGCGGGCGCCGCCGGCGAAGGCGGCACGGTGCGCATCGGCTTCGTCGGGTCGGCGACCCACGGCGTGCTGCCGCGCATCCTGCCGCCGTTCCGCCAACGCTACCCGGGCGTCACGGTGGTGCTGCGCGAAGCCACGTCGATACGCATCATGCAGGAGCTCGAGGAAGACACGCTGGAGGTCGGCATCGTCCGCGTGCCGGTAGCAATGGGATCCAACGTGCGGCTGGCGCCGCTCACGACCGAGAACTTCGCGCTTGCCATACCCAAGACCCATCCGCTGGCGCGGTGCGGCCGCATCCGGCTGAAGGACCTGGCGGACGAAGCCTTCATCATGTACACCGCCACCGAGGCGGCTGGCCTGCGCATGGCCGCGATCAACGCCTGCCAGCTGCGCGGCTTCACGCCCCGCATCACGCAGGAAGCGGTCCAGGTGCAAACGCTGTTGAGCCTGGTCGAAAGCGGGCTGGGAGTCGCGCTGGTGCCCGCCGGCGGCCGGCGCCATCCGGGCACCAACGTCGTCTACAAGACGCTGGCCGACTTTCCCGCCGATGCCTCGATCGGCATTTCGCTGGCCTGGAATCCCGCCACGGAACGCAGCGCCACCCGCAATCTGCGCGAAATGGCCAGCCAGGCCTTCCGGGACAAGGCCGCGAAATAGGCGCGGGCCTTGCGGCAACCGGGCCGGCAGGCTTAGGATGGAGCATGGCCACGCCGCAGCGGTTGCCCCAAGGCTCGCGCTATGGCGCCGGACCGAGGTTCGACTTCACCAGCGATTCGGGAGCACATCGTGAAGACAGTTGCTGAGCTTCTCAGGGAAAAGGCCAACCATTCCGTCGTGACGGTCTCGCCGGACGCGTCGGTCTTCGATGCCATCAGTATCATGGCGGAACGCAGCATCGGCGCGGTCGTGGTCGTCCAGGGCGACTCCGTGCTGGGCATGCTGACCGAGCGCGATTACGCCCGCAAGATCGTCCTGCAGGACCGCTCGTCGCGAACCACGAAAGTCCGCGACATCATGACCGACTCGGTCTACTACGTCAGCCGCACGGACACCCGCGAGCACTGCATGGCCATGATGACGGAACGGCACTTCCGGCATCTGCCCGTCATAGAAGACGGCAAGCTGATCGGGCTGCTGTCCATCGGCGACCTGGTCAAGGACGTCATGAGCGAGCAGAAGTTCATCATCCACGAACTCGAACGCTACATCACCGGCGAACGCGGCTGACGCCGCCGCCGTCAACGCGTGGAGCCTGCCCGAACGGCAGGCTCGCCGCTATCCCGCCGCCAGCGACTTGAACGCCGGCACGATCAGCCCCAGCCCGGCTGCCAGCAGCAGCACGAACACCATGCGCTTGACGGTCTTCATCGAATCGGCGGTGGCATAGCGGCGCGCCACCCAGGTCACACCGATCACGATCGGCAGCGCCAGCACGCTCAGCCAGAAAGACGAGGCCATGAATGCGCCCTGTCCCGTCACCAGCGCCAGACGCACGACGGCGTTGAGCGAGAAAAGAATCAGAAGGCTGTTGCGGATGGCCGCCAGCGGCAAGGGCTGGCGGTACAGGTGATAGACCATCGGAGGGCCGGCGCTGGAAAACAGCCCGCCCAGTACGCCGGACACTGCGCCGAAGAAGAGGAACGACTTGCGCGACGAGACGCGCGCCAGCGGTTGCGCTCGCGCCACCAGCAGGACGGCGCAGCCCAGGATGGTAACGCCCAGCAGCAGCTGCAACAGAACGGTCATCGAACCGCTGATCCAGGCCAGGGCGGAAACGCCCACCCCCACGCCCACCAGGCTGCTGACCATGGCGGGCCGGATCAGCGACCAGTTCACCTGCGGCTTTGCGCGCGCCAGCGTCACCGTGGCGTTCACCAAAGACAGCACGCTGACCACATTGGCCACTTCGGACACCGACGCCAATTGGAAAACGCCCGACAGGCCGAGCAGCACCAGGCCGAACGCGAAGCCCGTCATCGTCTGCGCATAGGTGGCGAGCGCCACGCAGGCGAGAAACAGCAAATATTGGGAAATACTCATGCTTAGGGGAAGAGCCTGACCTGCCTCGGCTCTGCCCGGAGCCGCGCATGGGGCGCGGCGTGGGAGCGGATCGACGGGGAACGGCGTGCTGGAGTCTACGTTTTCTCGGCGGCGATCATAGCATCGGCCCGCCGCCCCGCCCGGCCTTCGCGGCGTGGCGTCGCAGCTTCACTCATAATTTGTCACAAATAGATGCGCTCATGCACCCCGCCCGCAGCGGGGTCCCGCTATCCTTTGCCGCCCTGCAACCCCGCTGCGCCCCGCCCCGCGCCAATGACGCCCCGACAGACCACGATCAACACGGTGACCCTGACCTGCTCCACCTGCGGCAGCGCCCAGTTCACCAAGCTGGACACCAATGAATACCGCTGCAGCCACTGCCATGCGGTGACGCTGGTCGAAGACAACGTCGCCCAGCGCCTCGAGAAGATCCTGCGCGGCATGCAGCAGCCGGCCCCGCCCGCGCGGCCCGGTCCCGGCGTCCTGGCGGCGATCGCCATCACGGTCGCCGCCGCCATCGCGGTCCCGGTGGTGATCTCGCTGCTGGGCTCGAACAGCCGCAGCGTATCGCGCCAGCCGCCGCTGCCCCCTCCCATCGACGCCTCGCTGGTCAAGCTGACCGACGTGCGCGAAGTGCAGACGCGCAGCCGCCGTCAACTCGTCCTGATCGTGCGCAACGAGACCGGCAAGAAAATCGACATGCCGCGGGTCACCGCCTCCTTCTTCCAGGGGGAGCTCTCGCTGTCGTCCTCGTCGGGGTCCGCGCCGGCGCGCTCGCTGCAGCCAGGCGAATACTCGCCCATGACGATCTCCGTCCCGGACAAGTCCTACACGCGCTACGCGCTGCAGGTGTCGCAACCCACCCTGGCCCGCGGCAAGAACAACGACATCGCCGCCAGCAAGGTCCAGCTGGTGCGCAACGACGGAACCTACCGCCTGGTGGGCCTGCTGAAGAACAATGGAGCCGGGGAGGCCAACAGCAGCCAGGTCACGGTGATGCTCTACGGCGACGACGGCGCGCTGATCGGCATCGGCAACGGCTACGGCTCGGCCAGCACGCTGGCGCCCGGCGCGCTCACCGCCTTCGACGTGCGGTGCGAAATGCTGGCCGAAGCCGAGGTCGCCTCCTACGATTACATGGTGCAAAGTGAACGCTAACCGCTCCGACAACTCGAAGCGCCTGTCGAGGCCGGCCGCCGCCGGGCTGGCGCTGATCATGCTTGCCGCCGGCGGCTACGCCTTGTGGAAGCACACCAGCATCCTGCCCTGGAGCGCGCGCTCCGCGGCCCAGCCCGCGCCTGCGGCCGCGGCCGCGCCTCCCAAGGACGACGCCCCGCCCAGCCGCATCGTGCGCGTCAGCCCCGCCAACGTGCGCGTGATCGATCACGTGCGCCTGAGCACCGAGGAACTGCTGGACCCGGAATTCGCGCTGTTCGACCCGGCGGCGCTGAAGCTGTCGGCGCCTCGCCGGCTGCTCGACGAAATCGAGCGCCCGGTGCTGTACGCGGAACTGGTCAATACCAGCGACCAGTATGTCGCCCTCTCGCCGAAGGCGGCAATCACGGTATTCGATGGTTCCCGCGCGCTGGACCTGAGACAGGATTGGAGCCTGCCCTCCCATCTCTACCCCGGCGAACGGGTGCCGGTGGCACTGACCGGGCGCGTCGACCGCTACACCGAAGTCAAGACCGACTGGCTCCCTGCCAAGCGCGCCGCCCTGCCCGGCCCGCGGCCCAAGCTGGCCGTCTCGGTGGAGAACACCGAAGCCAATGTGGGCACGGGCACCCTGAACTTCACCTACCGCTACCGCTACAAGTACGTGACCGTCCATGGACGCGTGCGCAACGACAGCGCCGCCGAAGTCGAAGGCGTCAAGGCCTGGGTGAGCCTGTACGACGCCCAGGACAAGCTGTCCGGCGCGGCCTTCCAGGAACTCCGGCTTCCCAAGCTCAAGCCGGGCGAGAGCGCCCCCTTCCAGGTGAATGTGAAACAGCATGGCGGGAATTTCGCCCGGGTGGAAATAGTCTACGACGCGAACACGCGCTAGCCTCCGCCAGCCCTGCCCGCATGCCGCCCCTTCCTCCTTGCGGCCGTCCAGGCGGCGTCGTCCTTAAGCAACAGCTATGCTTTCAGGTCTTATATAAGATATAAGACATTTGCTTGGCTCCCCCTCTTCCCTCTACAATTCGGGGCAACAACCCTTCTTCCAACCCGACTTTGAGCAGGCCTCACATGCTGGATAACTACCGCCAACACGTTGCCGAACGCGCGGCCCTGGGGATTCCCCCGCTGCCCCTTACGGCCAAACAAACCGCCGAACTGATCGAACTGCTGAAGAATCCGCCCGCTGGCGAAGAGCAGAACCTGGTCGAGCTGCTGACCCATCGCGTGCCGGCCGGCGTGGACGACGCCGCCAAGGTCAAGGCCTCGTACCTGGCCGCCGTGGCGCTGGGCAAGGAAGCTTGTGCGCTGATCAGCCGCGCCAAAGCCACCGAACTGCTCGGCACGATGCTGGGCGGCTACAACATTGGCCCGCTGATCGAACTTCTGGACGACGCTGAAATCGGCACCATCGCCGCCGATGCGCTGAAGAAGACCCTGCTGATGTTCGACGCCTTCCACGACGTGAAGGAAAAGGCCGACAAGGGCAACGCCAACGCGAAATCCGTCCTGCAAAGCTGGGCCGACGCCGAATGGTTCACCAGCCGTCCGGAACTGCCGGAAAGCCTGACGATCACCGTTTTCAAGGTGCCGGGCGAAACCAACACCGACGATCTGTCGCCGGCTCCCGACGCCACCACCCGCCCCGACATCCCGATGCACGCCCTGGCGATGCTCAAGAACAAGCGTGAAGGCGCCGCGTTCCAGCCGGAGGAAGACGGCAAGCGCGGCCCCGTGAAGTTCATCGAATCGCTGAAGGAAAAGGGCCACCTGGTCGCCTACGTCGGCGACGTGGTCGGCACGGGCTCCTCGCGCAAGTCGGCCACCAACTCGGTGCTGTGGTTCACCGGCGAAGACATCCCCTTCGTGCCGAACAAGCGTTTCGGCGGCGTGTGCCTGGGCAGCAAGATCGCCCCGATCTTCTACAACACCATGGAAGACGCGGGCGCCCTGCCCATCGAACTGGACGTCTCCAAGATGGAAATGGGCGACGTGGTCGAACTGCGTCCCTACGACGGCAAGGCCATCAAGAACGGCGAAGTCATCGCTGAATTCGAAGTCAAGTCCGACGTGCTGTTCGACGAAGTGCGCGCCGGCGGCCGCATTCCGCTGATCATCGGCCGCGGCCTGACCGCCAAGGCTCGCGAAGCCCTGGGCCTGGCCCCGTCGACGCTGTTCCGCCTGCCCAAGGATCCCGCCGATTCGGGCAAGGGCTACACGCTGGCCCAGAAGATGGTCGGCCGCGCCTGCGGCCTGCCGGAAGGCAAGGGCGTGCGCCCGGGCACCTACTGCGAACCCAAGATGACCTCGGTGGGCAGCCAGGACACCACCGGCCCCATGACCCGCGACGAGCTCAAGGACCTGGCCTGCCTGGGCTTCTCGGCCGACCTGGTGATGCAGTCGTTCTGCCACACCGCCGCCTACCCCAAGCCCGTGGACGTGAAGACGCACCACACGCTGCCGGAATTCATCAGCACCCGCGGCGGCGTGTCGCTGCGCCCGGGCGACGGCGTGATCCACTCGTGGCTGAACCGCATGCTGCTGCCCGACACCGTCGGCACCGGCGGCGACTCGCATACCCGCTTCCCCATCGGCATCTCGTTCCCGGCCGGCTCGGGCCTGGTGGCCTTCGCCGCCGCCACGGGCGTGATGCCGCTGGACATGCCGGAATCGGTGCTGGTCCGCTTCAAGGGCAAGATGCAGCCCGGCGTCACGCTGCGCGATCTGGTCAACGCCATCCCGCTGTACGCCATCAAGCAAGGCCTGCTGACCGTGGCCAAGCAAGGCAAGAAGAACATCTTCTCCGGCCGCATCCTGGAAATCGAAGGCCTGCCTGACCTGAAGGTCGAACAAGCCTTCGAACTGTCGGACGCTTCCGCCGAACGTTCGGCCGCCGGCTGCTCGGTGCGCCTGAACAAGGAACCGATCATCGAATACATCAACAGCAACATCGTGATGCTGAAGTGGATGATCGCCAATGGCTATGAAGACGAGCGCACGCTGGGCCGCCGCATCAAGGCAATGGAAGCCTGGCTCGCCGATCCCAAGCTGCTGGAGCCGGACGCCGACGCCGAATACGCCGCCGTCATCGAAATCGACCTGGCCGACGTGCATGAGCCCATCGTGGCCTGCCCGAACGACCCGGACGACGTGAAGACCCTGTCCGACGTGGCCGGCGCCACGATCGACGAAGTGTTCATCGGCAGCTGCATGACGAACATCGGCCACTTCCGCGCAGCCTCCAAGCTGCTGGAAGGCAAGCGCGACATCCCGGTGAAGCTGTGGGTGGCCCCGCCGACCAAGATGGACGCCACGCAACTGACCGAGGAAGGCCACTACGGCGTGTTCGGCACGGCCGGCGCCCGCACTGAAATGCCGGGCTGCTCGCTGTGCATGGGCAACCAGGCGCAGGTCCGCGAAGGCGCGACCGTCATGTCGACCAGCACCCGCAACTTCCCGAACCGCCTGGGCAAGAACACCAACGTGTACCTGGGTTCGGCCGAACTGGCCGCCATCTGCTCGAAACTGGGCCGCATCCCGACCAAGGACGAGTACATGGCCGACATGGGCGTCATCAACAAGAGCGGCGACCAGATCTACCAGTACCTGAACTTCGACAAGATCGCCGACTACAAGGACGTAGCCGACGTCATCGAACTCTAAGCGGCAAGCGGGCCACGCCCGCGTCCGCCAGGCCCTGGCCTGCAGAACAGCCCCGGAGCGATCCGGGGCTGTTTTTTTTGCCCCACGCCCGCCGCGCTGCGACGGACGATACGTTTCAATACAATCGCGGTAACCATTGACACACGTCCGCCAAGGCCGGGACCGCCCCGGCCGCGCGACCAGGAGGAAGACCCGCCAATGACCCGGCTTTTGCTGCCCCCGCTGCTGCTGGCGCTCGCCGGCTGCGCCACCGCGCCGCCGTCCAATCCCGAGAACATTTGCGCCATCTTCCGCGAAAAGCCGGACTGGCACGACGCCGCGCTGAAAGTGCAGAAAAAATGGGGCGCGCCGGTACCCGTGCCCATGGCCATGATGTACCAGGAATCCTCGTTCAAGCAGGACGCGGTGCCGCCCCGCTACTACTTCCTGGGCATCATCCCGTGGGGCCGGGTCAGCTCCGCCTATGGCTACGCGCAGGCCAAGGACGAAACCTGGGCCGACTACAAGAAGGAAGCCGGCGGCTGGGGAGCCAGCCGCGACGACTTCGCCGACGCCTTGGATTTCATGGGCTGGTATATGAACAAATCCCAGCGCCTGAACGGCATCTCGAAATGGGATGCCTACGGCCAGTACCTGAACTACCACGAGGGCTGGACGGGTTACCGCAACCGCAGCTATGACCGCAAGGCCTGGCTCAAGACCGTGTCGCAGAAGGTGCAGGCGCGCGCCGAAAAGTTCAGCGCGCAGTACAAGAGCTGCGAGGCCAGCCTGACGCGCGGCGGCTGGTTCTGGTGACGCCCTCCGGGGCTTAGAAGTCCATGCTCGCGCTCAGCGAGAATGTGCGCGGGCCGCCCAGCACCAGGTAGCCGTTGCCGGGATACCCGCCCACCGAGGACCAGTAGTTGCGGTTGGCGATGTTGTCCACGCGCGCCCGCAGGGTCAGCACGTGGCCGTCCACGTCCATCATGTAGCGCAGGCCGGCGTCGAAGCGGGTCCAGCCGGGCACCTTGAGCGTGTTGGCGTCATCCGCGTAGGAAGAGCCGGTGTAGACCACGCGGCCGTCCACGGCCAGGCCGGGAACGCCGGGGATGTCCCATTCCACGCCAAGGTTGGCCTGGAAGCGCGGCACGCCGATCACGCGGTTGCCGTTGATGGCGGGATCGCCGGTGGAGCGCTGCTCTGCGTCCAGCCAGGTCAGCCCGCCCAGCAGCCGCACGTTCCTCACGGGTTCGCCGTACAGCGTGAATTCGGCGCCCTGGTGGCGGTCCTTGCCCGAGGTGGTCAGCTCATTGCTGGCGTTGTACATGGCGCGCGGCTTGTCCGTGGAGAACAGCGCCAGGCCGGCGCCCAGTCCGTCGGACTCGTATTTGACGCCGATTTCCTTCTGCTTGGAGACAAAGGGCGGCAGGCTCTCGCCCACGTTGGGCACCGGCTTGCCGCCGGCCACCGCGGGCGCGGTGGGCCCCGCGACCAGCGCCTCGATGTAGTTCGCGTAGAGCGAAACGCTGGGCGCCACCTTGACGACGATGCCGGCCGCGGGCGAATTGTGGCTGGCGTCGTAGGCGCCGTTTTCCTTGCCGGTGTTGTACGCGTAATCGCGCTGCGACAGGCGCTGGTGGCGGATGCCGGCCGTGAGCAGCACCTTGTCGTCCAGGAAGGACAGCGTGTCGCCGATGGCATAGCTGCTCAGGCGGGTGCGGCCCTGGAGCGCCGGGTTGTCCAGGTCGTTGCCGCGCAGCGCGCTCGCGCTGAACGCCGGCTTGTCGTAGGAAACCGGGTCGTAGATGTTGGTGGCGAACGTGTTCTGCCAGTCCATCACATAGGCGTTCTTTTTCTTCAGGTCGAAGAACGACGCCGACACGACGAATTCATGGCCCACCGGGCCGGTGCGCGCCTTGCCGCGCAGGCCCAGCTCGCCGGTGTTCACGCTGTCCTCGCGCGTGTTGTCGAAACGATAGAAGGTGCCGTCGCCCGTGCTGCCGTTGGTCAGCGTGACATTGCCCAGCGAGTTGGCTTCGTCGCTGCGGCGCATGCCGAAGGCCGCATAGGCCGTCAGCTTGTCGTTGAAGTCGTGCTCGGCGCGCACGGTGCCGAACAGGTCGCGCTCGTTGGAGTAGGACCACGGCTGCGCGTAGTTGGAGCTGGCGTCCGGCGCGTCGGGAACGGTGGTGACGCCGGGGCCCAGCGTGACGTTGGGCCGCGCGCGCTTGAGCTTGTTTTCCTGCCAGCCGATGTCGGCGGACAGCCGCGTGTCGGCCGAGCGCCAGTCCAGGCCCAGCGACACCAGGCTGGTGCGGGAGTGCTCGTCGTCGATGCCGGTGTCGCCGCTGCGTTGCGCCGCGTTGAAGCGGATGCCCGTGCTGCCGTCCGGGCCGAAACGGCGGGCGATGTCGGTGGACAGCTGAAATTGGCCGCCGCTGGACACGCCGGTGGTGACACGGGTGAGCGGTTCGTTCGGCGCGCGCTTGGGCACCAGGTTGATCACGCCGCCGATGCCGCCGCCGCCGGGCGCGGCGCCGGTCAGGAAGGTCGACGCGCCGCGCAGCACTTCCACGCGTTCGAACAGCTCGGTGGCGATGTATTGGCGCGGCAGGAGGCTGTACAGGCCGTTGTAGGCCACATCGTCCGAGCCCAGGATGAAGCCGCGGATGAAATACGACTCCTGGAAATTGCCGAAGCCACGCGCCACGCGCACGCCGGCGTCGTTCTGCAACACGTCGCCGACGCTGCGCGCCTGGCGGTCCTGGATCAGCTCGTTGGTATAACTGGTGATGCTGAACGGCGTGTCCATGATGTCCTGCGTGCCGAACAGGCCAATGCGGCCGCCACGCGCAACCTGCCCGCCCGCGAACGGCTCGGCCAATCCGCCCGCCGACGCGTCCGCGCTGGCTTCGACGGTGATGGCATCCATCGATACGACAGAGCCTTGGCCGGCAGTGCTGGAGGCCGGTGGCGCGGCGTTCTGTGCGTGGATGGGAAGGCACCACGGCATCGCGGCCACCACATAGGCTAGGGTCTTGATTTTCATGTCGGAATTTCCGTCTGCGCGGATGATGTTCGGGAATCTGCGGAATCCCGAGGGGCGGATGCGCCGTGCTGGGCGCCACTGGAGCTTCAATACTTCCGTCGCATAATACAAATAAACGAAATCATTCTCATTATTTGTTTGAGATGCTGAACATGTGAATGTTGCCCTGAGGCAACGGCCCTAAAAACGCGCTAGTGTCTGACACCCGGGTGGCGGCAGAGCAGATTGAAGGCCGTCTCGTAGGGGTGTCAGACACTGAACCCCCAGGCAGGTGCGTGACACCTACACCAAGGTCAGGTGTCTGACACCCTCGAAGATAACGTAGCCTCGCCCGTGTCTGACACTCGTACGAGACGTTGCCACGGCTTGCAGAGGTGGTCACGGGTGCAGACACCCTCCTCCCGTGTCTGACACCCGGGTGGCGGCAAAGCAAATTGAAGGCCATTTCGTACGGGTGTCAGACACTGAACCGAGTCAGGTGTCAGACACCCTGCCTACCTTTAGACCGGCGGCTGGCTGGGGTCGTAGTCGGCCGCGGCCAGCGGCTCCAGCGGGAAATGCGGGCCGGCGCGCTTGCGGAAATCGAAAAGCGACCAGTCGGAGCTGGTGACGCCGGGGCTGTCGCATTCCACCAGCGCCGAGGAAATCGGCACGAACACCGGCCGGCAGTACATGCGCGACTTGACCAGGATGTACCGCGCCTGCGCTGGCTCCACCCCCAGGCTGCGGAATACGCCCAGGTCCCAGGGCTCGTGGGTGCGCTCGGTGATGACGAGGCGCGCCTGCCCGATGTCGAGCACCGCGCTGCGGCCCATGCAGGCCAGCTGGCCGGTATAGGTGGGCCCGGTGATGACGTATTCGCCATTGGTGAGCGCGCTTACGGTGCCGCGCAGCGTGACCGGCCGGGCAGGCCGGCCGATGCTGTCGATGGGCATTTTGTTGCCCACCGGCAGCTCCACTTCGGCGCCCACGCCGGCCCGCGTGAGCGTGTCGACGGCCTCGGGATCGCAATACAGCCCCGCCACGATGCCATCCAGCCCCGCGTCCACGGCGGCCATCAGCACGTCCATCGTGTCGCAGGTGCCGCCGCTCATGCAGTTGTCGCCGTGATCCAGCAGCAGCACGGGCTTGTCGGCGCCGTCTGCCAATTGGCGCGCCCGCGCCAGGGACTGCGCCAGCGGTTCGCTCTCATAGAGAAAGCCTTCGCGTTGCGCCCAGATTGCCTCCGCCATCTCGCTTGCGATGCGCTCGGCGGCGTCCTGGCTGCCGTCGGCCACCGCCACCACGCTCAGGCAGGGATGAGGAATGTCGGCCAACCCGAAACCCGCCAGTACGGACACCCCCAGCGCGCCGCCCGCCTCGGCCCGCCTTGCGGCCTCCACGGCTTCGCGCATGGCCCCTTCTCCCGTGTTGCTGCGCAGCGTATGCGAGACCAGCGGCAGCCGGCGCCAGGCGATGAAGGGCGCTATGCGCCCGTCGATGCTGTCGAAGAGCAGCCGGCCCGCATGTTCGCCGGTTTCGTACATATCGATGTGCGGGTAGGTCTTGAAACTGATGATGACGTCGGCATTGGCGACCATCTTGGACGTGACGTTGCCGTGCAGGTCCAGCGCCACCGCGATGGGAACGCCGGGAGCCGCGCGGCGGACCCGCTCCAGCAGGTCCCCTTCTCCGTCATCCGTGCTTTCCACCGCCATCGCGCCATGCAGGTCGAGCAGGATGGCGCCGCAGCCAGGCGCGGCCGCGACAATGCGTTCGCAAATGGTTTCGTAGGCGCCGGCGGCCACGCGGCCGCTGGGATAGGCGGTGGCCGAAACGGGGGTGACCAGTTCCGCGCCGCGCGCCTCGGCCAGGTCGATGAACGCCGACATCGCGGTGCGCATGCCGTGGTTCTCGGCATAGGCGTCGGCATCATAGGTGGGACCGTCCAACCCGAACGAGGACAGCGGCGTGGGCACCGGCGAGAAGGTGTTGGTCTCGTGATTCATGCGGGCGATGAGCACTTTCATGCCGGGTCTCCTTCGGGAAACTGGATCCGGCCGCAGCAGCGCAGCATCGCGTGCAGCAGCACATTGCAGCCGGCCTCCAGGTGCTCCGGCCGCGCGTCTTCGATCTCGTTGTGGCTGATGCCGTCCTTGCACGGCACGAAGATCATGGCGGTGGGCGCCACCCGGGCCATGTAGACCGCGTCGTGGCCCGCGCCGCTGATCACGTCCAGCGAGTCCAGCCCCAGCGTGCGGGCGCCGTCACGGACCGCCTGCACCAGCCGGGGCTCGAAAGGCTGCGGGGGGAAATACACGACTTCCTTGCGCTCGATGTCGAAGCGGCCGGGCTCGGCGAGCTCACCGCACACCTTCTCCAGGGCGACCGCCATCCTGTCCAGCGTGGCGTCGTCGGCCGCGCGCAGGTCCACGGTCAACGCCACCCGCCCCGGGATCACATTGCGCGAATTCGGGAAGCCGTCGATGCAGCCCACCGTGGCGCGCCCGTGCGGCGCATGGTCCAGCGCGATGCGATTGACTTCCAGCACCAACCGGGAGGCCGTCACCAGCGCGTCGCGGCGCAGCTCCATCGGGGTGGGTCCGGCATGCGCCTCCTGGCCGGTGACGGCGATGTCGTACCAGCGCTGTCCCAGCGCGCCCTGCACCGCGCCGATGGTGATGCCCCGGGCCTCCAGGATGGGCCCCTGCTCGATGTGCGCTTCGAAGTAGGCGGCCGCCGCGCGCGGCTTCACCGGCTCGGGGCCTGCGTAGCCGATGGCGCGCAGCGCATCGTCCACGCTGACGCCGTCGCGGTCCGTCGCGGCCAGGGCGTGCTCCAGCGTGAAGGCGCCGGCGTAGACCCCCGATCCCATCATCACGGGAACGAAGCGCGAACCTTCCTCGTTGGTCCACACCACAACTTCCAGCGGAGCCTCGGTGACGATGCCCCGCTGCTCCAGCGTGCGCAGGACCTCGATGCCCGCGAGCACTCCGTAGTTGCCGTCGAACTTGCCGCCGGTGGGCTGGGTGTCGATGTGGCTGCCCGTCATGACGGCGGGCAGGTCGTCCCGCAGGCCCGGCCGGCGCATGAAGATATTGCCGATGGCGTCCACGCGCACGCTGCAGCCCAGTTCCCGGGCCCAGGCGCAGACCAGGTCGCGCCCCTGCCGGTCCAGGTCGGTCAGCGCCAGGCGGCACACGCCGCCCTTGTCGGTCCCGCCGATGCGGGCCAGTTCCATCAGCGATTCCCAGAGACGGTTTCCGTCGATACGGATGCCGCTGACGGCGTCCAGTGCATTCATTTCCATGGTTTGCTTCCTTGGTCTCAGACGCCAACGCCCAGATAGCGGTCCTTCACGTCCTCGTCCGCCATGAAGGCGGCGTTACTTCCTTCGTAGACAATGGCGCCCTGCTCGATGATGAAATGGTGATCGGCCAGCTGGGTGCAGACCTCGAGGTTCTGCTCCACCAGCAGGATGGTGACACCGGCCCGCTTGATGGACTGGATCTGCGCCACGATCTCTTCGACGATCACGGGCGCAAGGCCTTCGACCGGCTCGTCCAGCATCAGCACGCGCGGATGGTTCATGAGCGCGCGGCCAATGGCCAGCATCTGCTGTTCGCCGCCCGAGAGTTGGCCGCCGCCGTTGCGGCGCCGCTCTTTCAGCCGCGGAAAAATGCGGTAGATGTCTTCCAGTTGCCACGGCGAATCGCGGCGCATGCCCAGTTTCAGGTTCTCTTCGACCGTCAGCAGCTTGAAGATGCCGCGGTGCTCGGGCACCAGGCAGACGCCCATGGCGGCGATCTTGTGGGCCGGCAGGCCGGCGATGTCGCGGCCGCCGAAGCGCACCGCGCCGGCCTTGGGCGCGATCACTCCGGCGATGGTCTTGAGCGTGGTCGACTTGCCCGCGCCGTTGCGGCCGAGCAGCGTGACCACCGTCCCCTGCTGCAGCGCCAGCGACACGCCTTGCAAGATATGGCTTTTGCCGTAATAGCTGTGTACGGCATCGACGTGCAGGATCATGCGCGGCCTCCGGTGATCATGTTGCCCAGGTACGCGGCGCGCACCCGTTCGTCGCTGCGGATCGCGTCGGGCGGCCCCTCGACCAGCACCTTGCCCTGCTGCATCACCGTGATGGTGTCGGAGATGTCCATGACGATATTCATGTTGTGCTCGATGAGCACCACGGTGTGATCGTCGCGCAGGCTGCGGATCAGGCGCTTCATTTCGTCCAGGTCGTCCACCCCCATGCCGGACGTCGGCTCGTCCAGGAAGATCGCGCGGGGCCGGGCAGCCAGCGCCATGCCGACCTCCAGGCGCCGCTGCTGGCCGTGCGACAGCGCGCCCGCGGCGACGTGGGCCAGCCGCGGCAGCCCCAGGCGCTCCAGCGCCGCGTCGACGACCTCGCGCTGCGCCCGCGCCCCCGTCGGCGGGTGCCAGCAATCGAAGGCGCCCGCGCGGTGCGCGCCCTGGGCCGCCAGGCGCAGGTTCTCGCGCACCGACAGATTGGCGAACAGGCTGGTCACCTGGAAAGAACGGGCGATGCCGCGCTGCACGCGCTGGTAGTCGGCCTCCTGCGTGACGTCCTGGCCGTCGAAGGTAATGCTGCCTTCGCTGGTGCGCAGCGTGCCCGTGAGAATATGGAACAGCGTGGTCTTGCCCGCGCCATTGGGGCCGATCACCGAATGCACGGTGCGCGGCCGAACCTGCAGGTCCACCCCGTGCAGGGCCACGAATTTGCCGAAGCGCTTGACGATGCCGCGCGCCTGCAGGAGCGGCGTGGAAGTGGCTTGATTCATGCGCTCTTCTCCTCGGCGGCGGATTCGGCGCCGCCCGACCGGCGCCGCAGCGCCAGCCAGATGCGTTCGCCCAGGCCCCACAGCCCCTTCTGCATGAACAGGCTGACGGCGATCAGCAGGAAGCCCAGAAGCATCAGCCAGCGCGGCCAGAGCGTGGAAAGCCAATCCGCGAACAACACATAGAACGCCGCGCCCAGCACCGAGGCGAACAGATTGCCCGTGCCGCCGATCACCGTCATCACCAGGATCATCTCGCTGCTGTGGTATTCGATGCTGGACAGCGGCGCGATGCCCGTCATCATGGCCAGGAAAGCCCCCGCCAGCGCCGTGACGGCTCCGGAAATGGCGAATGCCGCCAGCTTGAACAGGCGCACGTTGTAGCCGACCGCCGTGGCGCGCGCCTCGTTGTCGCGGATCGCGAGCAGCGTGCGGCCGAAGACGGAATTGGTCACGCGCAGCAACAGCCAGAACACGCCGAGGAAGCAGGCGGCCACGAAGGCATAGAACCTCCATGGGGAGTCCAGCGCCAGCAGCTCCATCCCTGCCACCGAGAGCGGCGGCCGCGGCACGTCCAGCAGGCCGTTGTCGCCTCCCGTCAGGTCCGGCAGGCTATAGGCCAGGAAGTAGAACATCTGCGCGAAGGCCAGCGTCAGCATCACGAAATAGGTGCCGCGCTGGCGGATCGCGAACCAGCCGACCAGCGTGGCCGCCAGCGCCCCGACCACCATCGCGGCCAACAGCGCCAGCGGCATCGGCAGGCCGGTGCGCGTCAGCAGGAGGCCGACGGCATAGCTGCCCAGGCCGAAAAAGATGCCCTGGCCGAACGACAGCAGGCCGGTAAAGCCCAGCAGCAGGTTGCAGCCCACCACCGCCAGGGCGTAGATCAATACTTCCGAGGCGAGCGATCCCGACTGCATGCATAGCGGCAACAGCAGCACCACGGCCAGCGCCAGCAGCAGTTGGGCGTGCGATTTCAAGCGCGTCATCATCCTCTCCCCATCAGGCCGTGGGGACGCAGCAGCAGCACCGCAGCCATCGCCACATAGATCATCAGCCGCGCGCCCTCCGGCCACAGCGTGCTCATCACGCTCTGCACCACCCCGATCAGCAGGCCGCCGACCAGCGCGCCGAAGAAGCTGCCCATGCCGCCCACCACCACGATGACGAAGGCGATGCCCAGCGCCTCGACGCCCATGAAGGGCTCCACGCCGCGGATCGGCGCGGCCAGCACGCCGGCCAGCGCCGCGGTGGCCGCCCCCAGCGCGAACACCAGGCTGAACATGCGGAACACGTTGATGCCCAGCATGGACACCATTTCGGTGGACTCGCTGCCGGCGCGCACGGCGCTGCCCAGCCGCGTGCCTTCGAGCACGTACCAGAGCAGGAGCGAGAAAACGGCGGTGAATCCGATCACGAAGAGGCGGTACTTGGGATAGATGAAGCTGCCCCACATGACCACGCCCTGCAGCGAGGCGGGCGCGGCCACGTTGTCCCCGATCGGCCCCCACACCACGATGACCAGCTCCTGCAGCACCAGGGCCAGGCCCACGGTGATCAGGATATGGAACTCATGCGCCTGCGCATAGACGTGGCGCAGCACCACCTTCTCTACCGCCCAGGCGCAGGCGCCCACCAGCAGCGGCACGACGGCCAGCGCCAGCCAGAAGTCCATGCCCCATTGGATGGCCTGGAAGCAGAAGTAGGCCCCCAGCAGATAAAACGCCCCATGGGCGAAGTTCACGAAACGCAACAGACCGAAGACGATGGACAGACCGACTGCCAGCAGGAAGTACAGCATGCCCACCCCGATCCCATTGATGACCTGGAGCAGATAGACGTTCATGGGGATGCCCGATGGAGGAAACGAAAGGCCGCGGGATGCCCGGCCCGCGCGGACGGCAGGCGCGCCCGCGGGGCCGGCCTCGAGGACGCTAGAGCTTGCAGCCGGTTTCCGCGGGCGGCAGGAAGGAGCGGCCGCTATGCACGATCTCGGCATAGTCGTCCTTGTCCTTCATGTCTTTCTTGGCCCGCCCCTTGAGCAGGTAATAGTTCTTCAGGACCTGGTGGTCTTCCTTGCGGATTTCCTCCGCCCCCGTCAGCCCCTGGTACGCCATGCCCTCCATCACGGCCACCACCTTGGCGGGATCGGCGCTGCCGGCCTTGACGATGGCGTCCAGCATGATGCGGGTGCAGATATAGGATCCCGCCAGGCTGTAGTTCGGATTGGCGCGGGTCTTTTCCTGGGACAGCTTCACCAGCTCCTTGTTGAGCGGAGAATCGATGCCGTGCCAGTACTGCGCGCCGAAATACACGCCCTCGCACAGATCCGCGCCCAGGCTTTCGAACTGTTCCAGGCCGGACGCCCAGGCCACCAGGATGGTGCAGTTCTGCTTCATGCCGAAACTGACCGCCTGGCGCAGCGTGTCGGACGACTGCGAACCGAAGTTCAGGATCAGCAGCACGTCGGGCTTGGCGGCCATCGCATTGGTGAGGTAGCCGCTGAATTCCTTTTCGGTCAGCGAGTGGTAGCTGTTGCCGACGTGCTCGATGCCCTTTTCCTTGAAGATCGCCTTGGCCGCGTTCAGCAGGCCGTCGCCGAATACGTACTGCGGCGTGATGGTGTACCAGCGCTTGGCGTTGGGCAGTTTCTCGAGCAAGGGGCGCACCGTCTGCTCGATGGCGCCGAACGTGGGCACCGACCAGCGGAACGTGGCCTTGTTGCAATCCTTGCCGGTGATTTCGTCGGCGCCCGCGGTAGTGATGAATACGCCGCCCGCGCGCTCGACTTCCTTGCCCATGGCCAGGGCTTCCGACGACAGGATGCCGCCGGCGAAGAACTTCACGCCCTTCTGCTGCGAAATTTCCTGCACCTTGCGCACGGCCGTGGCCGGCTTGCCCTCGGTGTCCAGCACGGTATAGGCCAGCGGGCGGTCCAGCGCGCGGCCGTATTGCTCAAGCGCCAGTTTCATGCCCAGGTCCGCGAATTTGCCGTTGGCGGCAAAGGCGCCCGACATGGGCACTGGACACCCGAACTGGATGGCGTCCGCCTGGGCCAGCGCGGACCGGGCGGTCCACAAGGATCCGGGTACCGCGCTCAGCGCGGCGAGTTTCAGCAGGTTGCGGCGATTCAAGATGGTTCTCCCTGGCTGCCGCTGGCGGCGCCGCGGCATATTGACGATGTCGAGCGCGCACCATGCGCGTCCCCATTCCGACTCTGTCTGCTCCAAGCTCCCGTGCCAGGCCTGCCGCCCGTGGGCGTGCTGGCAAGTCCTGGCGCTTCATGCCTATACCGTGACTTCCATCCTATTTATCATGATAAATAGGATTATTATCATGATCAGTTTGGCGAACCGGCTCTGTCAATAGCGGGCGCATCAGGTATAACCCGGGGTCCGCGGAGAACGGCCCGGGCAAGTTCCGCGCACACCACGCAGCAACGGAGGAACGCAATGGCGTTCAACAGTCAGGACCTACAAGCCGCGGGCGCATCGAGTCCGCCCAAGCGCAGCGATCTGGTCGCCGAGGAGATCAAGCGGCTGATCACGGCCAAGAACCTGCTGCCCGGCGACAAGCTGCCGCGCGAAAGCGAACTGCAAAGCATGTTTTCGGTCAGCAAGAGCACCATGCGCGAAGCGCTCAAGTCGCTGGAGGTGCAGGGGCTGGTGAAGGTCAGCACCGGCCCGGGCGGCGGCGGCACGGTGGTCGAGGTGCCCCTGGACCGCACCTTCCAGCTGATGCAGAACTACCTGTTCTTCAAGGAGGTGCGGATCGAGGACATCTACCAGGTCCGCAAGCTCCTGGAGCCCGAACTCGCCGCCAGCGCCGTGCCGTTCCTGACGGAGGCGCATTTCGCCGCGCTGGAGCAGAACATCGCCTGCTGCGATCCCTCGGCCGAAGATATCGAGGACCCGCTGGCCCAGCGCCAGGAAGAGATGAACTTCCACGACATTTTCGCGGCGGCCTGCCCCAACCCGTTCCTGCGGTTCAGCTGCGAAATGACCAACGAGATGATCCGGCAGTTGACCGTCTTCGACAACGAAATGCCGCTGGCGGAACAGCAGCGCTTCGGCAGCGCGAACACCGGCTTCCACCGCCAGATCCTGGCTGCGGCGCGGGAGCGCGACGTCGAAAAGGTGCGCGCGCTGATGAGCGAGCACATGCAGGACGCGATGCGTTCGGTAAAGCGCATGCACGGCAAGCTCGAAGGCAGGCTGATCCTGGATTCCGAGATCTCGCGGCGCAACGTCACGCGCAAGGCGCGCCGCGGCGGCGCCAGAAAGGCCTGACCGCGGGCCGCCGGGCGGCGCGCAGCGCCCCGCCGCTTGCGCCTCAGTCCAGCTTGATGTGATTGGCCTCGATCACGGCGCTCCAGCGTTGGCGGTCTTCCTGCACATAGGCATCGATCTCTTCCTGGCCGCGCGGCGCCTGGGTCACCAGGCCCAGGGGTTCGAAGCGGGCGCGGAACGCCGGGTCCTTCAGCACCTTGTCCAGCGCCGCCTGCAAGCGCTGCGCCTCGGCCCGCGGCACGGCGCGCGGCGCGGCCAGGCCGAACCAGGTGGCGGCGCGGAATCCCGGAAAACCGCTTTCCGCCACGGTCGGCACGTCCGGCAGTACGGCCAGCCGCTCGCCGGTCGTGACGGCCAGCGCCTTGATCTTGCGTTCCCTCACCAGCGGCAGCGACGTGCTGACCACGTCCACCATGAGTTGCGTGTCGTTGCCCATCAGCGAGGTAAGCGCCGGCGCGCTGCCGTTGTACGGGATATGCGCCACGTCCATGCCCGTGCGCGATTTCAGCAGTTCGGTCGCCAACTGCAGCGGATTGCCTATGCCCACGGAGGCGTAGTTCAGCTTGCCGGGCCGCGCCTTGGCATAGGCGACGAACTCGGCCAGCGTGGCCGCCGGCACCTCGTTGTTCGCCACCACCACCAGCGGCAATTCGGCCGCGATTCCGAGCACGCGGAAGTCGCGCGCGGCGTCATAGGCGATGCGTTGATAGAGCATGGGATTGAGCACCATGCTGGCGTTGCTGGCGAGGAAAACCGTGTAGCCGTCCGGCGCCGACCTGGCCACCTGGGTCGCCGCGACCATGGTGTTGGCGCCAGGCTTGTTCTCGACCACCACGGGTTGCCCCAGGTCGCGCGACATGCCTTCGGCCAGCACGCGCGACAACTGGTCCGCGGAACCTCCCGGCGTGTAGGGCACGACCAGTTTGACCGGCCTGTCCGGAAAGGCCGCCAGCGCGGCGGGCGGAGCCGCGAGCGCGACGATCGCCGCGGTCGCGATGCGACGCAGCCTGAGGTTCAGCCTGATTGCCATGCTTGTCTCCCTTGTGGGTGTTGTTATGGCGACGATGCGCCGCCCTGCTATACCTGGCGCTGCCTGCCCGCCCAGAATTCGGCGCGCAGCCTGCGCTTGGCGATCTTGCCGTTGTCGTCGCGCGGCAGTTCGGCGCGCAGTTGCAGTTCGCGCGGCACCTTGTAGCGCGCGATCCTTTGCGCCAGCCATTGCGTCAGCGCCTCGGGCTCGGGCGAAGCGTCCGCCGCAGGCTGCACCAGCGCCATCAGCCGCTCGCCGTATTCGTCGTCGGGCACGCCGAACACCGCGCAATCCGCCACGCCGGGATACTGCATCAGCTGATGCTCGACCTCGGCGGGATAGATATTCACCCCGCCCGAGATCACCAGGTCCGATTCGCGGTCGCACACGTACAGATAGCCGTCCGCGTCCAGATAGCCCAGGTCGCCCAGGCCGATGAGCCCGTCCTTCTCCACGTCGGCGCGGGCCTGCGGGTTGTTGCGATAGGTGAAGTCCGCATAGGCGGGCTGGCGCACGTGGATCCGCCCCACCTCGCCCACCGCGCAGGGGGCTCCGTCCTCGGCATAGATCCTGACCTGCGCGCCGCCGATGGGCCGGCCGGCGCTGCCCGGGCGGGCGAGCGCCTCATGCGAATCGATGACCGTGACCATGCCCGCCTCGCTCGAGGCATAGGTTTCATGGATGACGGGGCCCAGCCATTCGATCATGGCGCGCTTGATCTCCGGCGCGCAGGGCGCGCCGGTCGACGCCACGAAGCGCAGCGACGACAGGTCGTGCGCGGCGCGCGTGGCGGCGTCCAGCTTCAAGAGGCGCACGTACATGATGGGCACCAGGTACACCGTATCGATGCGATGCGCCTCGATCAGGCGCAGGACCTCCACGGGGTCGAACCTGTCGGTCAGTACAAAGGTCTCGCAGACCCGCAGGGCCACCTGCGCGAATACGCTGGGCGCGCTGTGGTAGATCGGCGCGGGCAGCAAGGCGCGCGCTCCCGCTCGCAGGCCGTAGGCCGCCTCCACCACGGCTTCGACCTGTTCCAGGTGGCGCGCCAGGTGTTCCAGCGGGAACGGCGCGCGCACCACGCCCTTGGGCCGGCCGGTGGTGCCGGAGGTATAGGCCATGTGTCCGCGCGGCGCCACGCGCGGACCGTCGTAGGGCTGCTGGCGGTCGCGCCAGGCGTCGTAGTCCGCATGGCCGGCGCGCTCTGCGCCGGCGCCGGCCAGCAGCACGGGCAGGCTCGCGGGCAGCGCATCGCGCAGCGGCAGCCACAGGTCGGCGTGGGCGATTAGCAGGCGCGCGCCGCTGTCTTCGACGAGGAACGCCACTTCGGCGCCGGTGAAATGCCAGTTGATCGGGCAGTAGTAGCAGCCCAGCCGCTTGCAGGCCTGGATGATCTCCAGATAAGGCAGGCCGTTGCGCAGCAGCACGGCGATCACGTCGCCCTCCCGCACGCCCATCGCCGCCAGGCCGGCGGCGACCTGCTCGCCGCGCGCGGCCAGCGCCGCGCCCGACAGGCGCTCGCCGCCCGCGTGGATCGTGCCGCCCGTCATGCCGCCCCCGTGCTGCGCTGCGCCTTGTCCTGCGCGGTACGCGCTTCGATGGCCTGGCGCGCGGCGGCCCAGTCTGCGTCGCTCCATTCGGCGTACTGCTTGAAGTAGGCGCCGTTGGCCAGATAGTCGCCGCCATCCAGCGCGATGGTCTGGCCGTTGATCCAGTCGTAGCCCGGGCTCAGCAGGAAGGCGGCCAGCTCGCCGATGTCATGCCCGGTGCCCAACCGGCGCATCGGGTTCTGCAGCGTCTGGGCGTCGGCGCCCGTGTCCTTCGGCCGCAGCCGCGCGCTGGCTCCTTCGGTCGGGATCACGCCCGGCGCGATGGCGTTCAGGCGGATGCCGTGGCGGCCCCATTCGATAGCCAGGGACTTGGTCATGGCGTCTATGCCGGCCTTGGACATGGCCGAGGGCACCACGAAGGGCGAACCGGTCCAGACCCAGGTCACCACGATGGACAGCACCGCCCCGCCCCTGCCCTGCGCGATCCAGCGCTTGCCCACGGCCTGGGTCGTGTAGAAAGTGCCGCGGAACACCGTATCGGCAATGGCGTTGAAACCGCGCGGCGAGAGCTTCTCGGTGGGGCTGATGAAATTGCCCGCGGCGTTGTTGATCAGGCCGGTCAGCGGGCCATGCCCGGCCCAGATGGCGTCGACGGCGGCGTCCACGGCCTGGGCATCGCGGATATCCACCGCCTGGACATGGACCTCCGCGCCATAGCGCTCGCGCAGCCTGGCGGCGGCCTCTTCCAGCACGGCGACGCGGCGCCCCCACAGGTGCAGCGAAGCTCCCAGCGCGGCCAGCCGTTCGGCCATCGCGTAGCCCAGCCCGGTGCCGCCGCCCGTGACGAGGATGCGCTGGCCATGGAACAGATCGGCTCGGAACATGGTTTGCGGGGCGGTCCCGCTGGACTGGTTTTGGGGCATGGCCTGGTCTCCTGTTTGGTGGAGGCCAGAATATCAATCACCGCCAGGCCGCGACAATCCCGCATATTGCGTAAACTATGTTTCCTCACAGTCAGCAATAGGACCGCGCATGCCCGCCCCGCCCGCGCTGGACCTCAACCTGATACAGCTGTTCGTCACCATCGTCGATGCAGGCACCTTGAGCGAAGCGGCGGTGCGGCACGGAGTGACCCGTTCGCACGTAAGCCGCAACCTGCAGAAGCTGGAACGCGCTTTCGGCGCCCAGCTCATCCGCCGCAGCACCCGGCGGCTGGAGCTGACGCAGCAAGGCTCGGTGCTGTACGAACACGGCGCGCGCATGGCGCGCGAGGTCAAATCCGCCCGCCACGCCCTGCAGAAACTCGGCTCCGAGCCCGCGGGCCATGTCCGGCTGAGCATTCCCACCGGGCTGGGGGAGCTGGACCAATTGCGCCCGCTGCTGGTGAGCTTCGCCCTGCGCCATCCTGCGCTGACGCTACGCGTGCTGTTCTCGAACCGGGTAAGCGACCTGATTTCGTCGGAAATAGACGTGGCGCTGCGGGTCATGACGACGCCGCCGCAGGATTACGTGGCGCGCGCGCTCGGCGAGGTCAAATGGGTACTGTGCGCGGCCCCCTCGTATCTGCAGCAGTTCGGCCCGCCCGCCCATCCGCGCGATCTCGGCCGCCTGCACTTCCTGGGCCCGCCCGACCCCAGGCCCCAGGTCACGCTGCGCCTGCGCCGCAAGGACCAGTTGCACGAGGCCAAGCTCGCCCCCCGCCTGCAGTCCGAGTACTTCCCGTTCCTGGCGCAGGCCGCGCGCGCCGGCGCGGGCGTGGCGCTGCTGCCGGCCTACGTGGTGCATGAAGACCTCGCCACGGGACGGCTGACGCCGGTGCTGCCGGCCTACCAGGCCATGGGTCCGGGCGACAAACTGTTCATCCTGACCACGCCCAATCCCTATCCCTCGACCGCGCAGCGCGCGGTGGTGGATTTCCTGCGCACCGAGCTGACCGTGCTGCTACGGAATTTTCTTGCGTAGGATGGACGTAGCGCGAAAGACCCGGGGAAAGACCCCGCCGGCAATCGCGCACAACCCATCGACGGCGCCATGGCTCCAGGCCAGCCGCAACATCCGCGTAGGACTTTCTTGATAAAAGAGGCTTGCGACGCGCGCACGCCTCGGCCAGAGTATCGGTTTGGACAGTCGGCCCGGCCGACTGCCGCCCGCCCCTGATCGCAGTAGGGGAACTTTGACCGCCCGTCCAAGTCTTATATAAGATATAAGACATACGGCCGCGCAGACGCCAGTCTCACATAGAATGACAAATGCGCGAAAACGCCAGAAAATGCCGGCTTCAACCGGGCAAAACCACGGAGTCCATCATGCCGCACAACACCCTAGACACCCTCAAGAACTTCAAGATCGGCAATAAATCCTGTCAGTACTATTCGCTGCCGGCGCTGGGCAAGTCCCTAGGCATCGATGTGCAGCGGCTCCCGGTTTCGATCCGCATCGTTCTGGAATCGGTGCTGCGCAACTGCGACGGCAAGAAGGTCACCGAAGAACACGTCAAGCAGCTGGCCAACTGGCAGGCCAACGCCCGCCGCGAAGACGAGATTCCCTTTGTGGTCGCCCGGGTGGTGCTGCAGGACTTCACCGGCGTGCCTCTCCTGGCCGACATCGCCGCCATGCGCTCCGTGGCCGACAAGATGGGCAAGAGCCCCAAGAGCATCGAGCCCCTGGTGCCGGTGGACCTGGTGGTGGACCACTCGGTCATGATCGACTACTTCGGCACCAAGAACGCGCTGGACCTGAACATGAAGCTGGAATTCAAGCGCAACCAGGAGCGCTACCAGTTCATGAAGTGGGGCATGCAGGCCTTCGACACCTTCGGCGTCGTGCCTCCGGGCTTCGGCATCGTTCACCAGGTGAACCTGGAGTACCTGGCCCGCGGCGTGCACCACGACAAGAAAAACAACGTCTACTACCCCGACTCGCTGGTGGGCACCGACAGCCACACCACCATGATCAACGGCATCGGCGTGGTGGGCTGGGGCGTGGGCGGCATCGAGGCGGAAGCCGGCATGTTGGGCCAGCCCGTCTACTTCCTCACGCCCGACGTGGTCGGGGTGGAGTTGAAGGGCAAGCTGCGCGGCGGCGTCACGGCCACCGACCTGGTCCTGACCATCACCGAAATGCTGCGCCGTGAAAAAGTGGTGGGCAAGTTCGTCGAATTCTGCGGCGAAGGCACCGCCAGCCTGTCCGTGGCCGAACGCGCCACCATCGGCAACATGGCGCCTGAATACGGCGCCACCATGGGCTTCTTCCCGGTCGACGAGCGCACCATCGACTACTTCCGCGGCACCGGCCGCACCGAAGAGGAAATCGCCGCCTTCGAAGCCTATTTCAAGGCCCAGAAGATGTTCGGCGTGCCCAAGGCCCGCGACATCAATTTCACCAAGCTGCTGACGCTGGACCTGTCCACCGTCGCGCCGTCGCTGGCGGGCCCGAAGCGTCCGCAGGACCGCATCGAAATCGGCAACGTGAAGAACACCTTCATCGACCTGTACTCCAAGCCGATCGCCGAGAACGGCTTCAACCAGCCGGCCGAAAAACTGGAGCAAACCTTCACCACCAGCGCCGGCACCAAGGTCAAGAACGGCGACATCCTGATCGCCGCCATCACGTCCTGCACCAACACGTCCAACCCCAGCGTGCTGCTGGCGGCCGGCCTGCTGGCCAAGAAGGCCGTGGAAGCCGGCCTGACCGTGCCCAAGCACATCAAGACCTCGCTGGCCCCCGGATCCCGCGTGGTCACCGAATACCTGACCAAGACCGGCCTGCTGCCCTATCTGGAGAAGCTCGGCTTCGACGTCGCCGCCTATGGCTGCACGACCTGCATCGGCAACGCCGGCGACCTGACCCCGGACCTGAACGACGCCATCACCAGCAATGACCTGATCTGCTCGGCCGTGCTGTCGGGCAACCGCAACTTCGAGGCCCGCATCCACCCGAACATCAAGGCCAACTTCCTGGCCTCGCCGCCCCTGGTCGTGGCCTACGCCCTGGCCGGCACCGTCACGCGCGACCTGATGACCGAACCCGTGGGCCGCGGCAAGAACGGCGACGTGTGGCTGGGCGACATCTGGCCGACCACCGAGGAAGTCGAGTCGCTGCTGAAGTACGCCCTGGATCCCAAGGCCTTCGAGGCGAACTACGGCCAGGTCAAGAGCAACCCGGGCAAGCTCTGGGAGAACATCAAGGGCGTCAAGGGCGACACCTACAACTGGCCGGACTCCACCTACATCGCCGAGCCGCCCTTCTTCGAGGGCTTCGGCATGACGCCGGCGGCGATGCCCACCGTCAAGGGCGCCCGCGCGCTGGGCGTGTTCGGCGATTCCGTCACCACCGACCACATCTCGCCGGCCGGCTCCATCAAGGAAACCTCGCCCGCGGGCAAGTGGCTGAAGGAAAACGGCGTCATGAAGGCCGACTTCAACAGCTACGGTTCGCGCCGCGGCAACCACGAGATCATGATGCGCGGCACTTTCGCCAACGTGCGCATCAAGAACCTCATGATCCCGGCCCTGCCCGACGGCAGCCGCTTCGAGGGCGGCGAAACCCTGTTCCAGCCCACCGGCGAACAGATGTCCATCTATGACGCGGCCATGAAGTACGTCTCGGCCGGCACGCCCACCGTGGTGTTCGGCGGCGAAGAGTACGGCACCGGCTCATCGCGCGACTGGGCGGCCAAGGGCACCCAGCTGCTGGGCGTGAAGGCCGTGATCACCCGCAGCTTCGAACGCATCCACCGCAGCAACCTGGTGGGCATGGGCGTGCTGCCCCTGCAGTTCAAGGGCTCGGACAGCGTGCAGTCGCTGGGTATCACGGGCGAAGAGACCTACGACATCTCGGGCCTGGAAAACGGCATCAAGCCCATGCAGGACGTCACCCTGACGATCACCCGCAAGGACGGTTCCAAGCAGGACGTCACGGTGCTGCTGCGCATCGACACCCCGATCGAGGTCGATTACTACCAGCACGGCGGGATCCTGCCGTTCGTGCTGCGGCAGCTGCTGGCCGCCTGATCGGGTTCGCCCGAAAGAAAGCCCCGGAGCCTTGGGTTCCGGGGCTTTTTTTGCCTGGATCGCGCCCTGGGGCCTGATATGCGTCTGACAGGTTCATTTCCCGGGCCGCGAGCCACGGCAGGGGCCTGGGCCGCGAGGGCGGCCTTTTGGGGCTTGCGCGACGTCTTGCGGCGGCGGGCGGCGCTCCGCAGCTCGCCCGCATGGCGAGATTGCGCGCAGTGTCTGGCACCCGTACGAGACGCTCGCCCGGGGTGCCTGACACCACGCTCAGCGCGCCGCCCGCTCATTCATCAAACACATACGCGTCCATCGCCAGGGCCCCGTACGAAACCTCGTCCGTCAGCCGGGTGGCCACCGGCCCGCCTGCCCCCAGGGCGACGTAGAGCGGCATCAGGTGATCGTCGTGCGGGTGCGCCTGCGCCGCGCCCGGCGCCTGGGCCTGCCAGTCCAGCAACGCGGGCACATCGCGCGCCGCCAGCTTGCTGGCATACCAATCCTGGAAAGCCGGCACATACGGCAGCGCGGGCGCATTCTGGGGCATGCGGACATGGCGCAGGTTGTGGGTCAGCGAGCCCGAGCCGATGACCAGGATATCCTCGTCGCGCAGCGGCGCGAGCGCGCGGCCCAGCGCCAGCTGCCCGGCGGCGTCGCGCCCCATGTCCAGCGACAGCTGCACCACCGGTACGTCCGCCTCCGGATAGAGGTAGCGCAACGGCACCCAGGCGCCATGATCCAGCGGGCGGCGGGGATCCTGCTCGGCGGCGATTCCCGACCCGGCAAGCAGCGCCTGCACGCGGGACGCGAGCGCGGGCGAGCCGGGCGCTCCGTACTGCAAGGCATAGAGCTCCTGCGGAAAGCCGCCAAAATCATGCCAGGCCACCTGGCGGTCCCGGGTGGACAGCGCCAGCCCCTCGCCCATCCAGTGGGGCGAAACCACCAGCACGCCCTTGGGCTTGCGGCCCTGCGCAGCGCTCCAGCCCGCCAGGGCCGGGCCTGTCAGGCCCGGCTCGACGGCCAGCATGGGGGAACCGTGGGAAACGAAAAGCGTGGGCCAGCGCATGGCGGGGCCTCCTGAAATGGGTCGATGAAAGCATTTTCCGCCGTTTCACTTCAGCAATAAACCACTTACAAGGGGATGATATGTTGCTGTTTCGGCATCAATCCGGCCTGAAGCCCGGCTGGCGCGCGAGCCGGCGCCCGGCCGCTACGGCCTGCCCGGCGGGCGTTAAACTATCGCGTTGCACACTTTCTGGACGTTCTCCGAAGTTATGGCCCGATCCCGCAGCCAATCCGCTCCCCGCATGACCCGCGACGCCTCCCGGCTGGTCGCGCTGGCCCAGGCGCTCAACCGCTCGGGCAGCCGCCTGGAAGACGTGTTCTGGGAGACCCAGCTTGGCGAAGCGATCCCCAAGCTGCTCAAGGCAGGGCAGGACGCGCCTCTCGAGGCGGCCCTGGACCATCTTGCGCAAAGCGACGTGGGCGCTTACGAAGTCTTGATCGAACAGGCGGAAACCCTGTCCGAATCGATGAAGATCGAAAAGAACGGTGTCCGCCACGACGTCCTGCTGATCGTGGCGCCCATCGTCGCCTGGACGCGCTACGCCATCCCCACCGGCCCGATTTCCGCCAGCGCGCAGCAGGCCCTGCTGGCGCAGCTGCACGGGCACGTCCTGTCCAGCAAGGCCCGCAGCGCGCTGATGCCGGTCCTGGTCAGCGTGGACCAGATGCCCCGCACCTTCTCCGAAACCTGGCAATGGCTGCAGCGCCTGGGCACGCAGGCGCTGGGCGCCGAAACCACCAAGCCCGCGCTAAATACCGAAGTCGAGACGGCCAACATGCTGGCCGACACCCGCTACATCGTGGCGGCCGTGGCGGTGCCCGAAAACGAGCCGATCTTCCGCTGGCAGGAACAGCTGGGCGAAGCCGAGGCCAGCCGCGACGCCAGCCAGGAACAATGGGCGGCCCAGGCCCAGCCCACGCTGGCCACCCTGCTGCCCGGCTGCGGCTTCGAAGCCCTGCTGCCCGACGCCTATTACGTCAGCAACCGCGAGGCGGACCGGCGAGTGCGACCGCTGTCGCTGCGCGCGGCGGTCAGCTGGCTGGAGGGAGCCGTCAGCCTCGAAGCCTCGCAGTTGCGCGCGGTGGTGGCGGGCTGCGGCGAAAACCGGGTCGACGAATACCGCGTCGGCTTCACGGCGCGCAACAGCAACGACGTCTACTACGGCTGCGTGTGGCCGCTGTACGGCCGCGAGGAAGACCTGCCCGCGGACGAAGGCCAGCCCGATGTCATCGACGAGATCGCCGCGCTGCTGAAGGAATACGGCGTCACGGAAGTGCGCCGCATCCCCGGCGTGCTGCCGCCCGAGTACTGCGAGGACTGCGGCGCGCCCTACTTCCCGAACCCGCTGGGCGAACTGGTGCACGCCGAACTGCCCGAGGACGCGGAAGCCTCGCCGGCCAAGTTCCACTAGGCCGCCATGCAAGCGGACATCTTCTGCCGCGTCGTCGACAACTACGGCGACATAGGTGTCTGCTGGCGTCTCGCCCGCCGCCTGGCGCATGGCCGCGGCTGGGATGTGCGCCTGTGGGTCGACGATCTGGCCAGCTTCGCCCGCATCCAGCCGGGCGTCGTTCCCGGCATGGCCAGCCAGCGGCTGGCCGGCATCCACATCGTGCACTGGACCGCCTCGCCGGATCCCGGTCTGGCGGCCCGGGACGTGGTGATCGAGGCCTTCGCCTGCGACCCTCCCGAAACCTTCCTGGACAGCATGCGCCGCGAACACCCGGCGTGGGTCAACCTGGAATACCTCAGCGCCGAGCCCTGGGTGGAAAGCTGCCACGGCCTGCCGTCGCAGCGGCCCGACGGGCTGGTCAAGCATTTCTTCTTTCCCGGCTTCACCCCCGCCACCGGCGGCCTGCTGCGCGAACCCGGCCTGTCGGCAGAACGGGACGCCCTGCAGGCATCGGCGGATGCCCAGGCCGCCTTCCTGCGCTCGCTGGGCGTGGGGCGGGAATTGCTCCAGCGCCGCCGCGACGGAGCCCGCACGGTGTCCCTTTTTTGCTATCCGTCCGCCCCCGTGGCGGATCTGGTTTCCGCCCTGTCGGCCGATCCGCGCCCCAGCGTGCTGCTGGCGCCCGAAGGCGTCGCGCCCGGGCTGGAAGCCGCCTGCTCGGCCCCGGGCGCGCCTTTGCTGGCGCGGCTGCCCTTCGTGGCGCAACCCGATTTCGACCGGCTGCTCTGGTGCTGCGACCTGAATTTCGTGCGGGGCGAGGATTCTTTCGTCCGCGCCGCCTGGGCTGCGCGCCCGCTGGTCTGGCAGATCTATCCGCAGGACGAAAACGTCCACCTGGAAAAACTGGACGCCTGGCTGGCCCGCTACCCGGCCCCGGAATCCGCCCAGGCCCTCATCCGGGCATGGAACCAGCCCGGCACCGGCCTGGCGGCCGGCGCGCTGGCCGCGGCCCTGGCTCCAGGGGCCTGGGATGCCTGGGCGGCCGCTGCCCTGGAATGGGACGCTAGCCAGGCGGCCAGACCCGATCTCGCCGAAAATCTGGCCGATTTCTGCGCAGAGTTGGCCAAGAAACGTTAGAATAGAGAGTTTTCCGAGCGCCCTGTATTCTGTCGGGCCTCAAACCATGACGCCTCCCGGGGTGTGCACTAAGCCGAAAACACTGGCCATTTCCGGCCAATGCGTCGCGGCTTTCTGCTAGCACGGCGAGTGCACCTATCACCCCGGAGTTTTATCGATGAAAACCGCTCAGGAATTGCGAGTCGGCAACGTGGCCATGGTCGGCAAGGATCCCCTCGTGGTCCAGAAGGCCGAATACAACAAGTCCGGCCGCAACGCCGCCGTCGTCAAGCTGAAGTTCAAGAACCTGCTGACCGGCGCCGCCAGCGAATCGGTCTACAAGGCCGACGAAAAGTTCGAAGTCGTCCAGCTCGACCGCAAGGAGTGCACCTACTCCTACTTCGGCGACCCGATGTACGTCTTCATGGACGAAGAGTACAACCAGTACGAAATCGAAGCCGACAGCATGGGCGACGCCCTGAACTACCTGGAAGAAGCGATGCCCGTGGAAGTGGTCTTCTACGACGGCCGCGCCATCTCGGTGGAACTGCCCACGACCATCGTCCGCGAAATCACCTACACCGAACCCGCCGTGCGTGGCGATACCTCGGGCAAGGTGACGAAGCCGGCCAAGATCAACACCGGCTACGAACTGAACGTGCCGCTGTTCTGCGCCATCGGCGACAAGATCGAAATCGACACCCGCACGAACGAATACCGCAGCCGCGTCAACAACTGATCGGCATCGGTTTCAAAAAAACCAGACTCTCGGGTCTGGTTTTTTTTCGCCTTGCGCCCCAGCTCTTGGTTTTCGCGCGAGGGCGTTGCCGGCTCTTTAGACGCCGTGCGCCGCGGGGACCTGGGGTGTGGGAAATGTACGCTCGATGCCGGGCTCTCAAAATAGATCGCCTATTTAACACCCTTCGCTAGAATCGCCGCGCCGCCGCCGGGCCGCCCCAAGGCGGCGCAGCCCCCCCGGGGGCAGCAAACACGCGCAGCGTGTGCGGCGTGGGGGCTCACCCTTGCCGCCCCAAGGCGGCGCAGCCCCCTCGGGGGGCAGCAAACACGCGCAGCGTGTGCGGCGTGGGGGCCCACCCTACTGCAGGCGTTCGTCGTCCAGGAAATCCGGCACTGCCATGACGTCGATGCCGTCCTCGGCCAGCGAGGCGCGTTCTTCGGGGGTGGCCGTGCCGCGGATCGGACGGTCGTCGGCGTCGCCTTCGTGGATGCGGCGCGCCTCTTCGGCGAAGCGCGGCCCGACGTTTTCGGTGTTGCGCAGCAGGGCGCGGACCTGGCGCATGACGACAGCCTGCACCGCCGCCATCTTCTCCGCCTCGGTGGCATGGGCCGGCACGGCGGGCTGGGCGGCCGGCGCGTGCAGGTGAGCGACGTTCAGGCGCGGCGCCGACAGGCGCTTGGTGATGGTGGCCGAGCCGCACACGGGGCACGTGACGAGGCCACGCGCCTGCTGCGCGTCGTAATCTTCGTGCGAACCGAACCAGCCTTCGAAAATGTGGCTGTGTTCGCACTGGAGGTCGAAAACTTTCAGTGCCATGGCATTTATATGGGGTGCAACAGCCAGAATACAAGAAAGCGCCCCAGGCTGGCGGTTTTGCCCCCTTACTTTGCGCGCTTCTGGACCGGCGTGTTCTCCACCTGCGCCTGTTGCGCCTGCAAGACGTCGATCTGGCGCTGCATATCACGCAGCTGCTGGCGCACGTCCTTGCCCTGATCGGCCAGCGCCGTGGCTTCCCGGCGCGACTGTTCCTGGCGCGCCGCCACCTGTTCTTCCTGCTGCAGCCGCAAGGCGCGATCCGCCTGCAAGGCGCTCAATTCGGCGCTGCGGCTGGCCAGCTGTTTTTCTGCGTGCGCGTATTCCGCCTGCAGCTTGATCCGCTTGATGTCCACTTCGGCCAGCTCGGCCGACTGGCTGGCGAAGGCGCGGTAGGTCGCCTCCGCCTGCTTTTCCGACTTCGTCTTCAACACGCGCCAGAAATCCTTTTGCTGGAACAAGGCGACGTAGTATGTCAGCTCGTCGGGTTTGAACAGCAGGCTGGCGCCATAGGTGCCGTTGTAGGCCGTGCGCAGCTCCGAGACCTGCCGGTTCTGGATCAGGCCCTGCAATTCGGACACTGTGGAGGACGGCCGCGCGATGGGCGCCGGCGCTGCCGCGGGCGGCGTCACGGGCGTGGACTCCGCTTGCTTGTCTTCCACTTGCTGGACCGTGGGCCGCGGCGCCTCGGGCTGCGCGACCGCGCAAGCAGCAAGGCCGGACAAGGCGGAGCCCAACAGCGCCATGCGTGCGGCGCCACGAATAAAGTGGACGTTCATGCCTACCCCAAAAAAATTGTTGCGAAACTATAGCAATTTATTTCGCCCGGAGCGGATATGCCTGCCTCCGCCGCGAGCCCGATCGTCGCCCCAAAGAGGCATTCCCTATTGCGCGCTCACGAAGCCTCCACGATGCCTTCCGCGGCTTCGCCCTGCCCCGCTCCGAGATTCAGCTTGCGCATCTTTTCCCACAGCACCTTGCGGCTGATGCCAAGCGTATTGGCGGTGTCCTGCCGCCGCCAGCCATTGACGTCCAGCGCGGCCAGGATGCGGGCGCGCTCGGCGCGCTCCGCGTCGGTGAATACGGGTTGTTCGCACGGCGAGACGCCCGCGCCGAAGGCCCGTCCGGCGATCGGCGCGGCAAGCTGGTCGAATATCCGCTCGATGCGCGGCGGGTCCCAGGATTTCATTTGCCGCCTCACGATCGCCACCCGCTCCGCCACATTGGACAGTTCGCGAACGTTGCCGGCGAAGCGCGTGCGCGACACCCGGTCCAGCAACCACGCCGGCGGCTCGTCCTCGCCGCCCAGCCGCTCCAGCAAGGCTCGGAAGATCGCGGCCTTCTCGGCGCCGCCGCGCTCCTCCAGGTTGGGAATGCGCAACTCTATGACCGCCAGCCGGTAGTACAGGTCAGGCCGGAACTCCTCCTGTCCCACCAGCGCTCGCAGATCCTTGTTGGTGGCGGCGACCAGCCGGAAATCCACCGGCACCTCCACCGTCGAGCCCAGCCGCGTCACGGCGCTCTGCTCAAGTACCCGCAGCAATTTCACCTGCTGATAGAGCGGCAGGTCGCCGATCTCGTCCAGGAACAGCGTGCCGCCATTGGCCTGCTCGAAGTAGCCCTTGTGCGCGCCGACGGCGCCGGTGAACGCGCCTTTGGCGTGGCCGAAGAAATGCGCCTCGAACAGGCCTTCGGGAATGGCGCCGCAATTGACTGCTACGAACGGCCCGTCCGCCCAGGCCGCGCGCTCGTGCAGCAAGCGCGCGACGCGCTCCTTGCCCACGCCGGTCTCACCATGGATCAGCACGTTGCTGCGGCAATCCGCGAACAGGTCGGCCTCGGCCAGCAGGTTGCGCATCGGCTCGGACACGGCGACGAGCGGCTGCTCGCGCCTGGGCGCTTCGCGCTTGAGGTGGTCCAGAGTGCCCATCAGCTCGAGCAGCAGCTTGCGCAGGTCCGAGGCCGTAAACGATAGGGGCAGGGTGTAGGAATATTCGGGCGGGTAATAGCGCGGATCGCGCCCGCGCGCCTCGGACGCCACCCAGATGATGGGCAGCCCCTGCGCTGCGAGCCAGTCGTAGCCGCTGAAGCGCGTGTCGCCCATGACGGTAACGGACACCAGAGCCACGGCGGGCCGCCCCGGATCGCGTGGCGGCGGGAATGCCGTGCCGGCGTCCGCGCGCAACAGCGAGACGTCCATGCCTGCCAGACAGCGCTCCGCCCGGCTGGCGATATCGGACGTGCCTTCCCATACGTACAGGTCGAATTCGTCGCGAGTTAATTTCCGGCTCATGGCATGGACCATGCGGACAAGGAAAAGGCAAAGGTCTTGGCATTCATCATCAGTACACCAGGCGGGGCCGGCCGCAATCCACTGAGATCAGGGAAACGTCGGTCTGGCCCAGGCTCAGGCCCAACAGGTTGAGCAATTGCTGCAGCACGCCGGACAGCATGTCCAGCAAGGGCGACAGCAGCGAAATGACTATCGACAGGACACCGCCCAATTGCCCGCCGTCGTTCAACGCCAGCGCGGCCACGGAGTCGATGCGGCACTGCCGGATCGCGCCCGGGCCGAATATCCCGCCCACGCCGCATACCAGATCGTTGACCGGCGCGACGAGCAAAGTGGTCAGCGCATTACCCACCACTTGCAGGGTCCCGCCCAGCACGCCCGCCAGGCCGCCGGTCGACATGCGCTGCCCGAGCTGGTCCATCGCGTTCTTGGACCACTTCAGGTTCTGGAACACCTCCGACACGGATTTGCCCGGATCCGACCCTCCGCCGCCCACCAGGTCCTTGGCGAGGGACTTGCGCTGCTCGTCGGTCAGTGGCGTGCCGTTGTTCGTCAGGTCGCCCAGGATGCCGGCGACGAGCGCGTCCGACAGGTTGGACGCAAGTCCGGCCAGGTCGATCGACGAGGCGTTCACCGTGGCCGTGGCCTGCGGCGACGGCGGCTCCGTCAAGGTGACGGGGACCGGCTCCGGCGACTCGAAGGCCGGCAACGTGGCCCTGGCGTTCAGCGGCAGGATGCCCAGCACATTCAGCACCTGAAAGCGCTGCACGGCATCGAACGCCCCGGGCTCGCAGCGGTTGCTCACCGAAAGAAAATTGTCCTGGATCTTGTCCGTGGCGGATTCCATGCCCTGGAACCGGCCCAGGCACACACTCGCCACGGACGAAGTCACGTCGATGGTGGCTTGCGCCTCCGTCAGCGGTGCTGCGCAGAGCTTGGCGAGAGTGCCTGTGGACTGCCCCACGTCGATGATGATGGGCAGGTCAACCACCGTGTTCAGGGTATTGGCCAGCAACGGGCCCACCAACGGGATATTCGCGGTCGTGACGCGCAGGTATACGCGGATTCCGGCGCTGGTCGCCTGCGTGCCCACGCCGCCGATGGCCACGGAGGGCGGTTCGACGACGCGCACCCGCGCGTCTATGCCCAGCAGCGGCGCATTCAGTCCCAGGTCGATCAGGTTTTCACCATTGGCGACCACCAGTGCCGTCTCCAGGATGTTGCGGGCATTGACGTTGGCCTGCAGGGCGGAATTGGCGCCCGCGCCTTCGACCGACAGATCCAGCACGCCGCCATCGCCGAATAGCTTGACGGGCAGGTTCAGCGGCATTACCTCCAGCGCGGTATTGATGGCGTTCGTCAGCAGCCCTACGTCGGCGCTGGCGGTGCCCATGCCGTCCAGGATGCTCAGCGTGGCGTTGAGCAACTGGCCCAAGGTCAGGTTCTCGATGGCGGCCAGCTGTTCGGGCGTGCCGATGCCGGAGGCGACCGACAGCGGCAGGCCCAATGCCCGCAGCAGCCCTGCCGGAGTAATGTCGACGCTGGCCAGCCCGGCCGCGTCCAGCACGTCCAGCTGCCCCGGCGAAGCGCCCACCGTGGCCAGCAACCGGGACAGCAGGCCGCCGCGCTCCAGGCGCAGCAGGCGGCTTCCCACCGAGAAGGCCGCGACGGGCTTCGTATTGGCGGCCACGGCGGTGGTCGAGACCATGGAGCCGCCGCTCTCGCCCCCGAACCTTGGAATGATGCTGCTCAATTGCTTGCGCACGGTCACGCGCACGGCATTGAACGCCTCGCCGCCGGCCGCGTCGAATACGTGCATGCCCGACGCGTCGCTGCGGCTGGAATCCCAGACCTTGCACTCTACGGCGACGTCTGCATCCTCGAAGGTATCGACGAGATCAGGGATATTGCGCAGCGCCGACACGCGGCCCGCGGTAACGGCCCGCGCACAGTCCGCGGCGCCTCCCATGCCCAGCACCTGGACCGCCGATAGCGCGGCGAGGTCTGCGCCCTTCTGCATCTCGCGCTTCATATAGAAGCTGTACGCCAGCTGCGCCGCGCCCAGCAGCACCAGCCCCACCAGCACTGCGAACACGACGGCCACGGTAACGCTGCCGCGCTGGCGCGGCAACGAAGCGGGAGGCAGGAAAAAAGCGGGCATAGTGGCGGCTCGAATCGATCCGGCGTCAGCGGGTGTTCTTGGTTTCGACGCGCTTCTGCATCCATTCAGGAATGGGATGCTTGAAGCTGTCCAGGTAGCGGTTCCACGCTGCGGTGGACACGGGACCGAGGATGGGCAGCGCGCCGCCCGCCCTGCGGCCATCGGCCTGCGCGGCCAACAGGCCCCGCGTCACGTCGCCGAAGCCCTCCGGCGCCGCAGCCTGGGATGCCTGCGGCGCGGCCGGCGCCTCCGCGGGCATCGGCGTGGATACCTGCTGCACCACGGGCCGCTCCGGCAACGCGGTCGGAGCAGGCGCAGGCGCCGTCGGCGCGGCATTGCCGCCCGACATGCCGCCGGTCAACGGCGCGTTGGATTGGGCGTGGCTGGCGGGAGCCGCCAGCCCGGCGAATGCCGCGGCCAGGGAAAACGAGGCGAAGAAGCGCGTGAGGGACATGGAAGATTTCCTGAACACGAAGTCAGCGTACGATGGGCCCGTTGCCCAGGCCCTCCATCAAGGGGCTCATCATCGGCATGACGGAACCGGCGCCATCCGATACGCGGGTGGCGGGCAGCATGCCGGCAGGAGGCGGCGCGGGCGCAATCTGGCCGCGGATTTCGGAGGCCAGCCGCAATACCTGCGCACGCGCCTCCTCGCCCAGCAACGCCTGGTCCATGAGGCGCCGCGCCTTGGCCGGATCGCCCTCCACCAGCAGCAGAACCGCCATGTTGGCCAGGACCCTGCCATTCTCGGGCGCCAGTTCCGCGGCCTGTCCGAGCGGCACGCGCGCGCCGTTCAAATCGCCGGCCCGCAGCCTCGCGTAGCCCAGGTCGCCGAGGATCCGCGCGTTCATCGGCGCCAGCCTCGCCGCTTTCGCGAAGTCGTCGGCCGCCTGGTCGAACTGCCCCCGGCCGCCCGCGATCAGGCCCAGGCCGTGCCATCCCTCCGCCGCCTGGTCCCCGTGAGTGAGCGCGCGGTAGGCCTGCTCGCTCGACGCCGTCTGCCCCGTCTGGCGCAAGGCGTCCGCGCGCATGACGGCCACGCGGCTATCGCTGCCGAACTTCTGCTGGTAGGCGTCGATGTAGGCCAGCGATGCGAAATAGCGCTCCTGCCGCTGCGCCTCGGCGATCATCGACAGCATCATGTCCGGTTCGCGGGCGCGGTTGCGGCCCTGGGCCTCGTCCTCTTTCTGACGCGCCAGCGCCTGTTCCTGCTGCTGTTGCTGGATGAGCTGCCACGCAGACTCCGCGCCATTCGTCTTGCATCCGGCCAAGCCCGCGAGCGCAGACGCCGAAGCTGCCGCGAGAGCCCAGCGCAACGCGCCCTGCCGCCTTTCCATTGCGCCCGCCATCATGTTCCCCCCATGCGCGACAACGCGCGTATCACCGCGATGAATCCTGCGCCGCCGGTGATGATCAGCAGCGCGGGCAACAAGGTCACGATCATGACGCCCGTCATCTTGACCGTGGTCTTGCCCACCTTCTCTTTCAGTTCCAGCCGCCGCGATTCGCGCAGCCGCTCGCCGAAGCGGTTCAGGGGTTCCTGCACCGCGCCGCCGTGCTGGTCGACTTGCGCGATCAGACGACAGATCGCCGAGAGATCATCGTTGTCGAAGCCCGTCGCGAGCCTGGCCAGCGATTGTTCGCGCGTGCGGCCGCGCACATAGAGCTCGGAGGCCAGACGCAGTTCCTGCGACAGCACCGGCAGGACCTGGCCGAACTCCGTCACCAGCACCTGGATGCTCTGGTCGATGGACAGCCCCACGCCCTGCAGCAGGCGCAGCAGGTCGATAAGCAATGGCAATTCATCGGCCGCCATGCGGCGGCGGCGCGCCACCCGGCGGCGCACGATCCACTTCGGCAACAGGTAGCCGACGGCGAATCCGAAGAAGACCGCGACGAACGTTCCCACCCAGGAGTCGACATAGCGGTAGCGCAGGCCCGCCGCGACGGCAACGACCGGCAGCAAAAGGGCCAGGCCGAAACGGAGGGCGGCGAAGCGTGATCTTGCGACGCCCGCGTCGGCGTAGCCCGCCATGTCCACCAGCTTGCGATCTTCGGCGGCCAGCAAGGTGTCGGCCAGCCGGCCCTCGCTCAGCCGCTTGCCGAAGGAATCGGCCGCGCGCGCGGCCGCCGCGAACCTGCCCTGCCCATCCTCGGCTGACAGCGGTGCCGCAGCAGCGCCTCCCATCTGGCGCGCGGCCAGGGCCTGGTCCACGATCCGTAGGCTTCTGCTCTGCCCGCGCAGGCGCCGCAGAATGCCCATGCCCAGCACCAGCATCCCCGCAGCGATGAGCAGCAGCGCCATCGCCAGTACTGTGGATGCGTTCCAGGATCGCAGTATGTCCATCATGCGCCCCCCGCTAAATGGATTTGGCCATGCGGTACAGCCAATAGCTGCCGCCGATCTGCAGGGCCACGGCCGCCGCCAGCATCCTGAAGCCCGCGGGATCGTGCCACAAGCCCATGAAGAGATCGTTGTTCCCGACGATGATGAAACCCGCGATTCCCACCGGCAGCAACGCGAGGATCCACGCCGACAGGCGGACTTCCGCAGAACTTGCCGACAGCTCGTTGCGCGCCTGGGCCACGTCGCGCATGAACGCGGCCATGCGCTCCAGCACCTGGTCGCTGCGCCCGCCGAAGCGCATCGCCAGCGACACGACGGCAGAGATCATGTACAGCTCCTTCAGCCCATACAGGCGGGATACGTGCGCGAGCGCGGCGTCCAGTTCCTTTGCCGAACGGCTCAGGCTGGCGGCCGTTTCCATCGCCTCGCGCAAAGGCTCGTCGGTGTTGCCCGCAGCCGTCTGGAACGCCGAGCCCATGCTGTTGCCGATGGTGACGAGACGAACGATGTTGTCCAGGAACGCGGGCAGCTGCGAGATCATCCTGCGCCGGCGCTTGTCTGCCCGCAGCCACAGCAGGAAATATTCCAGCACGGCCGTCAGCACGAGAGTCACCGCGCCGGACATGCTTCCCAGCAATAGCCACGCCAATGTCGCGCAGCCCAGGGGAGGCAACGCGAGACGCACGTAAAGCCCCGCGCTTTGGCGCACGCCGGCCAACAGCAATAGACGGTCCCAGCCCAGAAAGCCGCTGCGCATCGCCCGCGCGCCGGTTGCAAACGGCTCGCTCCCGGCGCGCGCCTCGCGCCCCCGGCCAAGCTGGTTATCAAGAAAGGCCGAGCTCGCCGCTCGGCGCGCTCCCTTGCTGGCATGGCGCCATAGCAGGACGGCTCCGATGGCCAGCACCGCCGCCAGACCCGCGAGCGCAAGAGCTTGGCTCATCAGCGCCTCCGGCTCCAGAACCCACCACCGCCGCCATCGGCATCGCCCGGCGCGGCCTCGCTGGCGCGAGCCTCGTTGCGCATCCTGGCGAGCTTGGGCGAGTGAGGGTGGATGCCCAGCCACTTCCAATGGTCTTTTTCCTCTCCTTCGGGCGCCATGAACGTCTCGTGGCGATAGAGCTCCTGCGTGGAAATCACGTTGTCGCCCATGCCCGTGACCTCGGTCACAGACAGCACGCGACGCTTGCCGTTGGACAGCCGCCCGATCTGCACGATGAAATCCAGCGCGCTGGCGATCTGCCTGCGCAGGCTGTCCTCGCTGCCCTGAAAGCCGGCAAAGCCCGCCAGCATCTCGATCCGGTACAGGCACTCGCGCGGAGAGTTCGCATGAATGGTGGCCATCGACCCTTCGTGCCCCGTGTTCATCGCCTGCAACATGTCCATGACTTCCGCTCCGCGCACCTCCCCGACCACGACCCGGTCCGGCCGCATCCGCAGGCTGTTGCGGATCAACTCCCGGATGGTGACCGCGCCGCTGCCGTCGAAGCCGCCCTGGCGGGACTCCAGCCGCACCACGTGCGGATGGTTGAGCGAGAGCTCCGCGGTGTCTTCGACCGTCACCACGCGCTCCGCCTCGGGAATGAAAAAAGCCAGCGCGTTCAGCAGCGAGGTCTTGCCGGAACTCGTGCCGCCCGACACCAGGATGTTGCAGCGGTGCTTTACCGCCTCGTGCAGCAGACGGTAGATCTCTTCATCGAAGGTGCCCAGGGTCAGCAGGTCGGCCGGCTTGAGCGGATCCTGGCGGAACTTGCGGATCGAGACCATGGGGCCGTCGACGGCCAGCGGCTCGATCACGACATTCAGGCGGCCGCCATCGGGCAGGCGCGCATCCACCATGGGGCTGGATTCGTCCAGGCGGCGGCCGATCGGCGCGAGGATGCGGCGCACGATGCGCAGCACGTGCTGGTTGTCCGTGAACCGCAGGGTTTCGCGGGCCAGCACGCCCTGGCGCGACACGAACACATTGTCAAAACCGTTGATGAGGATGTCCTCCACGGCCGGATCCTCCAACAGATCCTCCAGCGGCCCCAAGCCCGCGAGCTCCTTGGTCAGGGCCTCGGCGATCTGCCGCATCTCCCCTTCGTTGATCGGCACCCTTCGCAGCCGCACGAAACTCGCGACCTCGATGTCCACGAACTCCTGGATCGCGGAACGTGCCCACCGGCCGAACTCTGCGCCCAGTTCCTCGATCCGGGAAAGCAGGTGCTCGTACGCCGCCGTCTTCACTTCCTGGAAACGGTTCGACGCCGAAAAGCCCTTGTCGCCGTCGCCGAACTCTACCGTCGTTGTCATGATCATGTCGGATTCCGCCGCTGTCCGCCTGTCTTTCCGTTAACCGACCAGCATGCGGCGGTGCACGCCTGGCAGCCACGTGGCCAGCCAGCCTGCCCGCCCGCCTGACGCGCTCTCTTCCGCGCAGAGCTTTTCAGCCAAGCCCTGCACCGCCCGCACATAGATGTCCCGCTCCGCCTCCTCATGCAGAAGATGGCCCTGGTTCGTGCAAACCATCAGGGCCAGGGTGCGGTCCGGCAGCGTCCCCACCAGCTCCAGCTGGAATCGTTCGGCAATCTGCTGGGCGGTCATGCCGTAGCGTTCGTCGTAGCGGTTCACGACCAGGCCCAGGCTGCCGCGCTCGACGTGCAACTGATCCAGCTCCTGCAGCAGGCCGGCCAGCGAAACCAGCGCGCCGACGCTCTGGTCGGTCACGATCCAGTTCTGCTGGGAGGAGCGCGCCAGGCCAGCCACGAATTCCGGATTGGTGAAGCCCCCGGAATCGGCGACCACCACGCCGAAATGCTGGCGCATGCGTTCGAACACGAGCAGCGAGTCGGACTGGGAAACATCGCGCATCTGGCCAAGATCGCGAGGAAGGGACAGGACGCTCAGGCCGTTGGCCGTATGCGGCATGGCGGAGCCCAGCAGCGTGGAGTCCAGGCGGCGCAGATTGCGCGCCGCCTCGGCAAAGTCGAAATCGCCGCCGATGTTCAGATAGAGCTGGCAATCGCCGACGGGCCAGCCCAGGTCCATCAATGCGACCCGGCCGGACAGGGGCAACGGGACCCCGGCTTCGGCAGCGGAGGCCTTGCCGGCCTTGCCTGCGTTGGCACGGGCGCGCGCGGCTTGCGCGTGCTTCAGGCGGTCCTGCAGCATGCCGGCCAGATGCACGGCCAGCGTGCTGGTGCCCACTCCCGGGCGCGCGCCCAGCAAGAGAACGCTGCGCCGCGAGCCGTCGCCGCGCGTATCGTCCTGCTGCGCGTCCAGCAACCGCATGACGATTTCCTTGATTTCCTGCGGCGCCACCGTGGGGTCCACGAAATCGCTGACGCCCGCGCGCAAGGCCGCGATCGCGCCTTCGGGCTGGCTCAGCAGCCCGACCGCCACGCGCGGCAAGCTGGGCGCGATACGCGCCAGCAGGCGCGCCAGCTCCGCTGACTTGAAGAGCTTGCCTGGCTCCTCCGCGCTCAGGGTGAAGTCCAGGAACACCACTTGCGGCGCAATGTCCGCCAGGCGCCGCGCCAGCTCTTCCGCGCCGGGCGCTTCCTGCGTAAGCATTCCCATGTCGCCCAGCGCCTGCCCCAGCTGGGCGGCGATGTCCGCGCCCTGGGAACAAAACAGGAACCGCCTGCTGTTTTGCAGGCCCACCCACTCGCTTGCATGTGTCTTCATATTGTTCACCGCGAAAAACCCGGCATCTGCTGGCCGCCCATCGGGCCGGTCAGGTAGTAACCCCAGGCGTTGAAACCGCTGTCCGCGCGCTCCTGTCTCTCTCCCGGCAGCGGCAGGGTTACGCCGCGCGCGATGGGCCGCACCAGGCGTGGCGTCACCACGATGACCAGTTCGGTGTCCTCTTGCTTGTAATCGAGGCTGCGGAAGAACGAGCCGATGATCGGCAGATCGCCCAGCAGAGGCACCTTGCTCACCATCGCCTTGGTCTGGCGCGAAACCAGGCCGCTGATCACGAAGCTTTCGCCGTCGCCCAGCTCGACCGTCGTGTCGGCGCGGCGCGTACGCAGGGCCGGGATGATCGAAGCGGAGTCCGGGCCGTTGCTGATAGCGATGCCATTGCTGTAGTCCAGCTCGCTGGCCTCTGGGGCCACCTTCAGCGAAATTCGGTCGCGCGACAGCACGGTGGGCGTAACGGTCAGCCCTATGCCGAAAGGCTTGAACGTGACCGACACCGTGCCCAGACCTCCGGACTCTGGAATCGGAAGCTCGCCGCCAGCCAGGAAGCTGGCGCTCTGCCCCGTGAGCGCCACCAGCGTGGGCTCGGCAAGCACTCTGGCCATGCCATTGGTCTGCAGCAGGCGCAGGTTGGCGGAAAAATTGTTGGTGTCGTAGAACAGCGAAAAGCCGGAGGCAGCCGCGCCCAGGTTGGCCGGAATCATGCTATTGGCCGCGCTCCACGGCCCGCTGCCGCCCGCGGTCCAGCTGATGCCCGCTTCCTTCATCACCGAGCGCGACACCTCGACGACCTTGACCTCGACCTGCACGACGCCGCTGGTGCCCGCGGAGGACACGTCCACCACGTTCTTCTCGCCTCCCACGGCGGAGGCCGCCATGGCGACCGAGGCCACCTGGCCCATCGGCGTCTCGGCATGGCCGGAAACCACGGCGCGGTCGCCGGCGATATCGATGTTGGCGCCGCCGGTGATGTTGCGAGTGGCCAGCGCGCCCTGGACGCTGCCGCCCACGCGCAGGTTCCAGACTTGCGGCGCCGGGCTGGCGCCGCTCCAGATCTGCAACTGCGTGGTACCAGGCTTCTTGCCATAGATCAGCAGCGAACCCGCGCGCTTGCCGGACGGCGGCAGAACCTTCACGTCGGCCACATCGGGATCGCCGATGGCGATGCGCGAGGGCGCGCCGCCATCGAGCAGCAGCGTCTGCCGGCCCTTTACGGCCAGGACGAGATCGCGGACCGTCGCCTGGGCGGCGGCGGCAGGCGCGGCGGATTGCGCCGCGGCGATGCCGCCGCAACCGATCGCCACGGCCGCCGACAGGATGCGGATAAGGGAATTGCGCTGGAGTTTCTTCATTTGGCTGGATCGGATCATTAAGCGAAAGTCCAGCCGCGAGAGACCGCTGGAGCCTCTCGCGGCGAGTTCAATAGCGCACGCGTTCGGATTTGTCCCCACGCAGGATTTCAACGGTTCTTCCGCCCGCCGGTCTCGCGCCCCGCGCGGATGCCGCAGGGACTCTCGCGACGGCTGTGGTTCCGTCCAGCTGGACCAGGCTTTCGCCCGCGAACGCGCGATTGGATGCCAGCTTCAGCGCTTCCCGCTGCTCGGGCGTCAAATCGGCGCGGACCGGCAATACCGTGCCGCGCTGGGCGAACAGGCCCGCATCGGGCACGCCGTGGTCATCCAGAGGCCGCAACGCCAGCTGCAAGCGGCCCGCCCGGCCGGCCAGCATCAGTTCGTTGACCTGTTCGACCGGCACGGCGAGCACGGCGGTCCTGGCGGGCTGGTTCGGCACGCCAGGCTGGCCCGCCGCCTTCTCCTCCGGCCCGTCCACCGAAGCCTTGCCATATGCCAGCACGCGCACCTGGGCCTGGAGCAGGCGCGCCTGCGCGCCCGGCACTTCCTGCCCCTTTTCAATCATGAAGAACACGTCCACCCAATCGCCCGGAGCGATACGGTGCCCGCCGCCCACCACCTCATCCACGGCGATGGCTACGGCACGCTCGCCCGGTTTGAGCTGGCGGGCCAGCCCCTGCGCCAGCAAGCTGGGCAGGAGCGGATCGCCCGCGGCGATATCGACCTTGGCCACGGCGCCTTCCAGCGCCGCCACGTCTTGGTAGCCTCCCGACAAGGGCGCCTGCCACTGGGCCACCCCAAGCATCTTGGCCGTGTCGATGCGCGTGCCGGCCGGCATGGGCTCTTTGGCCACGACGACGGGATAGAGCCTGACCGGCGACGCGACGGGCGCGGCGGGCGCCGGCTCAGGCGCGGACACGGCGCTGGCGGGCGGACGAGCGGGCGCCGACGCCAGCCTCCACGCGATGAAGGCCAGCACCATGCCCGCAACCAACAACATGCCCGCGACTATCTTGCTCAAGCTGCTCATGGCGTTTCCTGCGATATCTGAACTACGGCTTGCGAATGCAAGCGGGTGGGGATCCAGTTCGTTCCCATGCCCGGCAACGAGGTAAACAGGCCTTGCAGGGTGGCCAGCAAAGGCCACGACTGCGTGTCGTAGGTCATGGCCACCGTGGCGCAATCGGCTTGGCGGCCGCCGGATCCCGCCCACTCGCACGGCGCGCTGGAGACCTCGCATCCGACGGCGGAACCGGAGGAAAAGGCGCTCATGGCGGCGGAGCAGGCCGCCGACGGCACATCCGCCTGGCCATTGAACCGGGCGAAGACGGCCGCGCGCGCGCCATCCGTCGCGGCCGAGGCCAGTTGCTGCTGCATCCAGAACAACGCGCCGAAACCGAGCACGCCGCAGATGAACATCAACAGCATGACGAGCGTCAGGGAAAACTCCAGCGCCGCGATGCCGCGCTGGGGTTCGCGTCCGGCAAGGCGCGCGCGAGGCCTGGATGATGGATGCATCTCAACTCCCCTCATCCAGGGAATCGCCCAGGTGCACCATGGCGCGCGCGCTCAACACGCTGGAAGCCGGCATCAGCGCGGTCCGCAGCAAGGGCACCGACGGAATCAACGGATGGGCGCCATAGGCGTAGGACACCATCACTTCGATCTGGCCGGCCGCCAGCGGCAATCCGCTGCAGGTCCCGCCCGCCGAACTGCTGAGCGCGCCCGAGCTTCCGCAGACCGCAACGGCCACCGGCGACGCCGATATCTCGCTGATCCATTCCGCCCGGCGCAGGGCGGTGTCGCGGCCCGCGCTGGCCCGCGCCGCCAGCGATGAGGAGCCGGGCTGCCATTGCAGGACCTTGCGCGCGCCGTCCTGCGCAGCGAGCGCGACCGAATTCTGCGCGGCGGCGACCAGGGAATAGGTCAGGATGCCGTAGAACACCAGGAAGAACACCACGAATACCAAGCCGAATTCAAGGGCATAGACGCCACGCTGAGCGCCGCGGCCCCCAGGTATGCGGCATACGGAATTTGCCGGAACCGGGCGCTCAGAGCGAAATAGCGCGAGGCCCGCAGGTAAAGCAAGGCATGCAGGCCCGCCAGCAGGCTGGCCATCAGAAGAATCATCAGCAGCGGCGCCCAGCCCAGCAGCAAGCCGAGCACGGCGATCGCCTTGATGTCGCCTGCCCCCATCAGGCGCCTGGCCCATAGCGGCAGGAATGGCAACGCTCCCATGAATCCCAGCAGCGTCATGAGCCACCCCGGCCAGCGCGGGGGATAGCCCCAGCCGGGCGCCAGCACGGCGGCCGCCAGCCACAGCAACTGCGCGGCGCATCCCGAAACGATCAAAGCGTTCGGGACGCGGCGATAACGCAGGTCGCCGTAAATCAGCGCCAAATTCCAGCTTGCGAACAGCAACCACCACAATGCTTCCCCTGGGTACAAGGCAGAACCTTCAGAAATCGGATTCAACTGCGGGCGCATCCGTCAGGGCGGACAGCTCCCTCTTCAAGCCGCGGATATTGGTGTTGGTGGGCGCCGCGGCGGCGGGAACGGCCCGACACGTCGCGGCATGGACTTGTTTCGGGCCGGCCCCCTGGTCAGGACGCGGGCTTGTTGTCGTCGAGCGCGCTTCCCAGCCCCGAGAACAGGCCATCGAGCGCGGTGGTGAAGGTTTTGACGGCGGCAAGCAAGGCCACCGCGATCATGCCGGCGATCAACCCGTACTCCAGGGCCGTAATGCCGTCTTCGTCATTCCAGAACTGCACAAGTTTTGCTTTCATGTCGAACTCCATCGGTCTCGATTCATCACAAGGCCGTCCGCGCTCGGCGGATTCAGCCCCCCTACCCCGGAACCGCCCCGCGCGCCGGCGAATTCGCTTGCCGGCGCACATCCGGAACCCTCTAACCCGGCCCAGGGGCGGATCCGGGAAGCCTTCCCGGACGCGCCTTCGGCGCCGATTCAATGATCGAGTCGATACGCTGCGCAGTGCGCGCGCGAAACCTTCGGGATGCCCGCTGCAAATGCCACCGCATGAGCAGGGTCGTCGCCACGGACAGCCCGAATGCGACGTAGGGCAGCATAACGCCGCCGATCTGCGGGCTTGAATATTCCAGGGGCGCTGCGCAGACCACGGTGCCCGCGGCCGCGCCGGTGTAATGCATGCCGCAAATCGCCAGCGCCATCAACACAGCCGCGCCCAGGCGCTGGCGCTCATTTTGCGTATTGAATGCGAGCCACAATGCGGCGGATGCTGCGGCGACCGCGATGAATACCGACAAAATCACCATCGGCAGATTCCACGCCAATACGGCCGGCATGCGCATGGCGCTCATGCCCACATAATGCATGGCGACCACACCGACCCCCGTCGCGGTGCCGCCGGCCAGGCAACGAAAGAAAGTGAACCGCTCGCGCCCGATAAACCAGAACGCCCAGCCGGAAAAGCCTGCAGCAACCAGGAAACTGAGCAAGGTCAGCCCCAGTTGGTAGCCAACGTCAAAAGGCAGGTTCTGGGCCTGCATGCCGATGAAATGCATGCTCCAGATACCGACCCCGCCCATGGAAACCGCCCCGATGAGGATATAGCCGATGCGGATTTCGCCATCCCGGGTTTCTGCGCGGATGCCCGCCGCCGCCAGCATGGCTACGTAAGACCCGAGCACGGCGACCAGGAACGAGAGCGCGACCAGCCCTCCATGGAAGGACAGCGGGACGATTTCGCCTGGCCTCATGGGCGGCCCCTGCAAAACTGGCCGTCGTGGCGGCGCGCTGCCGGCGCGCAATCGCGATTGTTTCTGCGGTCATCCGCGAGCATCTTGGGGACTCCCGATAGCCTGAATGTTTCAGCGCTATGTGCAAATACGTTTTTTATAGTCTTATCTATTACGATTTAATACACATCAGGGTTTTTACTGATATTCGTAATAATGCTGGAATTAATTTGTAACTTATACTCGAATATTTTCGAATAACTCATTAAAAACATCAGCTTATAGATATTATATTTTTATTCATGCAGTGTCACAATCGCAACATTGTTGATATTGCGCCGTTTTTACTTGATTCGATTGAAATAAATTGTCATTTTAATGAGGCGCTGGCACCATATCCAACGAACGCAGCAAGTTTGTTTACCGGCCATATTCGCAGCCCTTTTTCAATACCGAATACGCCGCGAATATCTCTTCTGTTGAAACGCGCTGCTGCGGAAAAGAGAGACAGAAAAAGGCATGAGACGCACGCTTCCGGCAGGTCAACTTTCCCTCGCACTTGTCTGCGCCCTTGCAGTCGGCGCCAATGCCCGGGCAGATGGCCCGCTGCGGGGCAATCCGGTGGATGCCATGCCAAAACTGGAGCGGCCGCCTTCAGCAACGCAGCCCCCTCCCGTCGTCCAGACGGCAACGCCCGAACAACTGGCCCTGCAGGCCCGGCTGGCGCAGCGCATCGTGCCTCGTCATTTCGACGTGAGCGGCGTGCGCGCCATTCCGTTTGAAGAGGTCTCCGCCCTGCTGACGCCGCTGGCCGGCAAAGAGATCAGCCTGGGAGAACTGGTGCAGCAGGTCGACAAGATCACGCTGCTCTACCGCGAAAAGGGCTATCCGCTGTCCTTCGCACTGGTGCAGAACCAGACCTTCGCCAATGGGCTGGTCGTGGTTACCGTGGTAGAGGGATTCATCGGCTCAGTGAGGATCGAAGGCGATATCGGCAATGCGCTGGACAGGCTTGAAACCCTGGCCGGCCCGTTGAAAGAGGAAAAGCCGCTGAAACAGGCGACGCTGGAACGCCAGTTGAACCTGATGCGCACGGTCCCTGGCGTCAAGTTCACGCCCAGCCTGGATCTGCCGCGCCGCGCCGACGGCGCCACCGAGCTGGTGCTGGCCGCGAGCCGGCAACCAGTCAGCCTGACTGGCGGCATCGCCGATCTCGGCACCGGCATGCAGCCGCTGGTGAACATGGCGGCCAACAGCCTGACTCCGCTGGGCGAGCAGGTGAAGCTGACCGCTTCGGTTCCATTCAATACCGATGACGTGAAATACGTATCCGGCGAAATCCGCGTGCCGCTGGGAGCCGATGGGCTGGCGGTCAAGGTCGATGGCTACCACTATGACGCCAAGCCCAAGGACGACACCATCGAATACCTCGGCTTCGAGCGGCGCGTGAAGAACGACCGCATCGGCGTCGGCGTAAGCTATCCCTTCCTGCTGAACAACACCCGCTCCCTCACCGGCACGCTCGGCGTCTATGCGGCCAACTCCAAGGACCGCTACGACGCCCGCGATTCCGACCGCTGGCTGCAGCAGGATGCCCGCGTGCGCGCGGCCAATGCCGAGCTGCGCTATATCCAGGTATCCGAAAGCAGGACCACGGACGTCACGCTGAGCGTGGCCAAGGGTTTCGACGCGGCCGGCGCCAAAAAGGACATTTCCACCAACTACGGATATTCCGCCACGCCCATACTGGACCTGGACTTCACCCGCTACAACCTGAACGCTCAGCAGACCTTCGCGCTGCCAGCCCAGTTTGGCCTGACCTTCTCCGGCGCGGGACAATACTCCAGCAATATCCTGCCCTCGTCGGAACAGGTGTCGTATGGGAGCTGGCGCTACGCGATGGGCTATCCCCAGGGCGAGCAGAGCGGAGACAAAGGCGTGGGCGTGTCCGCGGAAATCAACCGGCGCTTCGGCATAGGCTGGGAATACCTGTCCAGCATGCAGCCCTATGCCTTGGTCGACTACGCCCGCACCTGGTACAACAACAAAAGCCTGCAGGCGTTGAATCAGCGGCACCTGTCGTCGGTGGCGTTGGGCATCCGGTTCACGGACGACAAATACTATCTGTTCGATTTCAACGTTGCCAAGCCGGTCGGGTCCGCCACGGTCGACAATGACCGCGACCTGCGTTTCAACGCCAACTACTCCCTCTATTACGACGCCTTCTGAGCGCGTCGCGCGCGGGAAGGCCCGCTCACATGCGATCGTTCCGCGTTACGTAACGCCGGCCGTAACGTAACGGCCGATAAACGGCCATTCGTAACATTCGCAGCCTCTGCGTGATCGCAGATCTGCATATTTCCCGAACTCGGGAAAACCCTTTTTTATTTCACAAGCCGTTGAAATAAAAGAATTTAGGAAACAGAAAAACAAGACCGCCGGTCACCGTCGACGTCGTTTGAAAAAAGTTGGCACGCTTTGTGCATGTGTAGATGTATCGGGCCGTTTCACCGCCTGACTCTTCCAACACAAGGAGTTCGCCATGCATACCAATTTCGACGCTCGCCGCATCTCGCGCATCCTGACTTCCACCGCGCTGGCCGCGGCCCTGATGAGCGCCCTGGCCGCATGCGGCGGCGGTGGTGGCGGCAGCAAATCCGCCGGCCTGCCGGGCACGGTCATCCCGACGAACCCCGGCGGCGGCGGCGGCATCAACCCGGATGGGGGCGGTACCAACCCTGGCGGCACCAACCCTGGCGGCACGGATCCGACCGATCCGACGACGCCGACCAATCCCGTCACGACCGGGCTGCTCGAAACGACTCTGGGCAATACGGGCGGCGCCGTGGACAACACGCTGCCCTTGAACCTGGACGCGACGCTGGGCGGCGTGGGCAAGGCGCTGGACCCCACGGTCAAGCCCGTAGCGGACACGGTAGTGGGGCTTACGCAGGAAATCGGCGCCACGACGGGCCTGGGCCAGCCGGTGGATGGCGCGGTCAAGCAAGTCGGCGGGCTGGTCAGCGATCTGGGCTCCACCGTTGGAGGCGCCGGCCTGCCTGGCGGGCTGAGCCCTGGCGTGGGCGGCCTGGTGGACGGCCTGGGCAAGACGGTAGCCAGCGCCGGCGGCCTGCTCCATGCGGATCCCAACAATCCCAATCCCCTGACGACCGTGCTGGGCAACGCGACCGGCGCCGTGGGCGCATTGACCGCGGGCCTGTCCGGCCAGGGTGGCCTGCTGAACCCCCTGACGCAGACGGTGGCGGGCGTCACGGGCGGCGTGCTGGGCGGCCCTTCCACCCCGCTGCTGGAGCCTGCGCTGGGCAATACAGGCAAGGCGGTGGACAACGTGCTGCCGCTGGGCCTGCAACCCACGCTGGCCGGCCTGGGCGCCGCGCTGGATCCCAACGCCAGTCCGCTCGCCGGCACTGTGACGGGACTGACCCAGCAGGTGGGCGACACGACCCGGCTGGGCGCGCCGGTGGCGGGCCTGCTGACCAGCCTGGGCGGGACGGTCACCAGTCTGGGCGGCTCGCTGCCGGGAGACACCGCAGGACTCAATGGCGTGCTGCAAGGCCTGGGCGGCGCGGTGGCCAGCGCCGGCGGGCTGCTCCACGCCACGCCAGGCAACACGAACCCGCTGGGCGCGACGCTCGCGAACGCCACGGGCGCGGTGGCCTCGCTGACCGGAGGCCTGGGCAGCGCGACCGGCGGTTCCGGCGGGCTGCTCAGCCCCATTACCGGCATTCTGGGCGGCGTGGGCGGCGCCGGCGGCACACCGGCGGGCGGCGCGGGCGGCCTGCTGGCCCCGGTAACGGGTTTGGTGGCCGGAGTCACCGGTAGCCTGGGCGGCGCCACGGGCGGCGCGGCCGGAGGCGCTGCGGGCGGAGGCTTGCTCGGCGGGCTGCTGGGCGGAACCGCGGGCGGAACCGCGGGCGGAACTGCCGGCGGCTCGGCAGGCGGCGCGACGAATGGCGGGCTGCTGGGCGGCCTCGTGGGCGGCCTGGCCGGCGGCGTATCGGTCAATGCAAGCGCAGGAGCCGCGGGCGCGGGCGCAGGGGCGGGAGCCGGCGCCAGCGCCGGTGGCGGAGCGGCAGCTGGCGCGAGCAACGGCGGGCTTCTGGGTGGATTGCTGGGCGGCGTCACGGGCAGCCTGACCGGCGGCACCGCCACGGGCGGCAACGCCAGCGGCGGGCTGCTGGGCGGCCTGCTGGGCGGCCTGTCGGCCAAGAAGTGATCCCCACGTCTGCCAGGGAGCGAAACCATGCTGCAACAAGAGACCTATCTTCACCACGAGCATGTGACCGTGATGCCTGACATGCGCGAAAGCGATGTGCGTCCGGGGATATTGGAGGACATCGCCTTGATGCTGGGCAGGCAGTTCGCCGTCTACAACGCGGCTTGCCAGTCCGCCCTTGCCGAAAAACTGGGCATCCCCCTGGTGGATCTGAAGGCACTGGAACTGGTCATGGAGTTCGATGCATTGCCGACCGGGCAGCTCGCCCAGTTGATGGGCATCAGCTCCGGCGGCGCGACGGCCTTGATCAACCGGCTGGAGGCGGCTGGATACGTGCAGCGCGGCCGCCACCCGCTGGACCGCCGGATGATCGTCATCAGGCCCGTGGAGGAGCAATGCCAGCAGTTGTCGCAGGAACGGCAGTGGATCTCCGAGGCCGTCATGATGACTGCGCGCCGCTATGACCCGTCAGAGCTGGTGTCGATGCATGCCTATCTGGCGCAGTGCGTGCGCGCCCTCCGGCACGACACCCTCATGTGGCTGGAAACCCGCAGCGCGCACCACATCGCCTGAGGGCGCCGTACGGTTCAGGCGGGGCCTGGCGGCCCGAACTGCAGACGCGGAACGGCCGCCAGCAGCCTGCGCGTCATGTCCTGGCGCGGGGCGTGCAGCACCGCGTCGGCCTGCCCCAGCTCGATGATGCGCCCGCCTTCCATGACCGCGATGCGATCCGCCAGGTATTCGACCACGCCGAAGTTGTGGGTAATGAACAGATAGGCGATGCCCAGCTCGGCCTGCAATTCGCGCAGCAGGTCCAGGATCTGCGCCTGCACCGAGACGTCCAGCGCGGACGTGGGCTCATCGCAGATCAGCACTTTCGGCTCGACGGCAAGCGCACGCGCGATCGCGATGCGCTGGCGTTGCCCGCCGGAGAATTCGTGTGGATACCGGGCCAGGGTGTTGGCCGGCAGGCCGACCCGTTCGACCAGGCGCGCCGCGCGTTCGGCGCGTGCTTCCTTGCTCATGCCACGCCGCAAAGACGCCAGGCCCTCGTCCAGGATGTCGCCCACCCGCATGCGGGGATCGAGCGAGGCGTAGGGATCCTGGAAGACGATCTGGATGTCCTGTCTCAGGCGCTGCAGCTTGCGGCGATCCGCCGCGAGCACGTCCTGCCCCAGCAGCATGGCGCGCCCGGACACGTGCGCGCCGTCAATCAGCCGCAGCAGCGCCTTGCCGGTGGTGGTCTTGCCGCAGCCGGACTCCCCCAGCAGGGCCAGGGTTTCGCCCGCCTTCAAGGTGAACGTCACCCCGTCGGCGGCCTTGACCCACGACACGATGCGGCGCAGCGGGCCCCTGCGCACGGGATAATGCACCTTCAAGTCCTGCACATCGAGCACCACGCCCGCGTCGCGCCCCGTCTGTGAGGCGGCGCGGCGCTCGCCGGCGCGGGCCAGGGCCTCGCGCCCCGGCTCGGTCAGCGGAATGCCGCGTTTTTCGAACGTGGGAATGGCCTCGAACAGTTGCCGGGCATAGGGATGCCTGGGCGCGCGGAAGAACTCCTCGGCGTCCGCGCTTTCCACGATCTCGCCGCCGCGCATCAAGGCCACGTGGTGGGCCACGTTCTTCACCACCGCGAGGTCGTGCGTGATCAGCAGCACCGCCATGCCCATTTCGCGCTGGATGTCCGCCAGCAGGTCCAGCACCTGCGCCTGCACGGTGACGTCCAGCGCCGTGGTCGGCTCGTCGGCGATCAGCAGCAGCGGTTCGGCCGCGAGCGCGATGGCGATCATGACGCGCTGCTTCTGGCCGCCCGAAAACTGGAAGGGATAGTCGTCGACGCGCCGCTCGGGTTCGGGAATGCCTACCCTGCGCAGCCAGTCGATGGCGCGCTCGCGCGCCGCGGCGCCGCGCAGCGGGGTATGCGCGACCAGCGTTTCGATGATCTGGTCGCCTACCCGCATCACCGGATTCAGGCTGGTGGACGGCTCCTGGAAGATGATGCCGATCCGGCCGCCGCGCACGCCGCGCATCGCGCTTTCCGGCAGGCGGTTCAGGTCCTCGCCGTCCAGGTCGATCTGCCCCCCCACAATGCTGCCGGCGTCCGGCAGCAGCCGCAGCAGCGCCAGCGCCGTCATGCTCTTGCCGCAGCCGGACTCCCCGACCAGCGCAAACGTCTGCCGCCGCGCGATGGCCAGCTGCAGACGCTTGACGGCATGCGTCATGCCGCTTTCGCCGGCGATGTCCACGTCCAGGCCCCGCACTTCCAGCAAAGGCGTGGTCTGGCTCATGGCGCGTCTCCCGGCCTGGATTGGCGGCCGTCCGCGGCCAGCGCGGGTTTGGCGCCGCGGCCGAAGAAGCCAAGGCGGGCGATGCCGCCCGGCTTGTAGCGGCGCGTGCGCGGATCGAACGCGTCGCGCACGGCATCCGCGAACAGGTTGGCCGCCAGCACCAGCGCCAGCATGAAGAGGAAAGCGGTCATCAGGTTCCACCAGATCATGGGATCGCGGGACATTTCAAGCCGGGCGCCATCGATCATGGAGCCAAAGGAATTCATGCTGGGGTCCACGCCGATGCCCAGGTAGGACAGCACGGCCTCATACAGGACCAGGCCCGAGAACTCCAGCACCATGGTGATCAGGACCAGGTGCGCCACGTTGGGCAGCAGGTGCCGGGTCATGATGCGCCAGTGCGACACCCCGAACGCCCGCGCCGCCTGCACGTACTCCAGCTCGCGCAGTTTCAGAGTTTCCGCGCGCAGCAGGCGGCACAGCCCGGCCCACCCCGTAAACCCCAGGATCATGCAGAGCAAGAACAGGCGCAGGTCCGCCCGCGCGGCGGAGGTGTCGAACAGATCCGCGTGGTTATCGATGTAGACCTGCATCATCAGCGCGCAGGCGGCCACCAGCAACACGCCCGGGATCGAGGTGATGGTGGTGTAGAGGTACTGGATGGCGTCGTCGACCTTGCCCTTGAAATAGCCCGCGGCGATGCCGAAGACGATCGCCGGGGGCAGCATGGCGATCGTGGTGAGGCTGCCGATGACGAGCGCCGTGCGGATGCTCTTGAGCGCCTGCCACAACACGTCGTTGCCGATGCGATCGGTGCCCAGCGCATGGTAGCCGCTGGACATGCCCGCCAGGGCGCCGACGGCCAGGCAGAGCAGCGTGAAGGTGAGCGCCATGGCGGTCCAGGGCACGCCGGACGGGCCGGCGGGGCGGCCATCTTCGGCCCGGCGGCGGCGCCGCGAGAGGCAGGCGAACAGGCTCGCGACCACCGCCGCCGCCACGGCCAGCCCGCCCGCGAGGCCCAGCCCGAGCCGCGTGAGCGTATCGCCCCAGCGGTCCTTGTCGGGGTCTTCCAGGTGGACGCCCGCGCCGCGCAGCCGCGGGAAGTCGCGCACCGGCTTGCCGTCGACAAGCATGGTTTCCTTGGTGAACTGGCGCACGGCCAGGGGCTCGGAATAGGTTTTCTCCGGGCGGGTCAGCACGGTGCCCGCAAGCAGGCCGTCCAGCGCGGATTGCACCGCGGGCGCATAGACCGGGGCGGCGTCGGCGGCCGCGCCGGGCGCCGGCGGCAGCAGCGGCCGGTAGTGCACGGAATCCAGCAGGCCGACGGCGACGAACGCCGAAAGGACCACGGCCGAGCACATGGCCGGCGTATCGCGGGCGACGCGCGCCCAGGTCGAGCGCAGATTGGGGCTGCGGCGCACGCGCCAGGCGTAGGCAACGGCGCCAAGGGCCATGAGCCACAGCGCGATATCGGTCCAGAGGAAGACGAACTTGGGCATGTCGGCTACTCGAATCTGACGCGGGGATCGGCCAGCGTGTAAGAAATGTCGGCCAGGATCAGTCCGACGATATAGAGGGCAGAGCCGAGGAACACCATGGCGCGCACGATCGAAAAGTCCTGCGCGTTGATGGCGTCGATGGTGTAGCTGCCCAGGCCGGGTATGCCGAAGAAGGACTCCGCGATCAGGCTCCCCATGAACAGCAGCGGCAGGGCGGCCACCGTGCTGGTCAGGATGGGCAGCATGGCGTTGCGCAGCACGTGCCGGAAAAGCACCACGCGCTCGGCCAGGCCCTTGGAGCGGGCGGTGCGCACGTAGTCCTTGCCGATCTCTTCCAGGAACAGCGTGCGGTAGAAGCGCGCCTCCGGCCCCAGCCGCGACACGATGGCCACAAGCACCGGCAGCGCCAGGAACTTGACCGCGTCCAGCCCCCCGGAGAATCCGGAGAACGGCACCAGGCGCAGCAGCTTCGCGAAGACCCATTGGCCGGCGATGATGTAGAACAGGCTGGATATCGATAGCAGCAGCACGCACAGCACGACGCCCCAGAAATCCAGCCGCGTGGCCCGGAAATACACCAGCGTCAGGGAGAAAACGATGCTGACGAAAAGCCCCAGGATGAAGGTGGGAACCGCCAGGGCCAGGCTGGGGCCCATGCGCGTCTGGATCTCGCGGCCGATGTCGCGGCCGCCGTCGGAGGCGCCGAAATCCATGGCCAGCAGCGGCACCGAACGCTGGTAGAACACCGTGTCGGTGAGCCGCGCGGCGCCTTCGGCCTGGCCATTGAAGAACAGCGGCTTGTCGTAGCCGCGCTCGGCTTTCCATTTTTCCACGGCTTCCTGGCTGACGCGCTGCCCTCCGATCGCCAGCCGCGCCATGTCGTCGGGCGTGTTCACCGCGAAAAACAGGACGAAGGTGAAGAGGTTCACGCCGATCAGGATCAGCACGCCGTACAGCAGCCGGCGGATCACGTAGCCGATCATGATTGATGCTCCTTGCCGACGCGCGGCGCAAATGCCGTCTGGCGCTCACGCCGCTTCAGCGCGACCCAGGAGGGCCAGATCGCCAGCGCCAGCAGCAATATGAAGACGCCGATGGGCCACCATCTCGGATAGTTCCACTCATCGATCTTCCGCTGCCGCAACACCGGGTCGATCTTCATGTACTGGAGCGTGTTGCGGACCATCTGGGTCGGCTTGGCATTGCCCACCCACTGCTGGTAGGCGCCTCCCGACATCGGGAAAAAGCCGAACATCCAGGGCGCGTCGCGCTGCACGATGGCTACCATCCTGGCGATGAGCTGCTCTTTCTCGGGGCCGTCGTCCAGGAATTTCAGCTGCTCGAACAGGCGGTCGTATTCGGGGCTTGCGTAGTTGGCGGCGTTTTCGCCGCCCCCCTTGGCCTTGGCGTTCGGGCCGTACAGCAGGAATAGAAAATTCTCGGCGTCGGGATAATCGGCGTTCCAGCCCCACAGGAAGATCTGGGCGGAACCGCGCATCATCTTGTCCTGGAAACGGTTGTAGTCCGTGGCGCGCACGTCCAGCTGGACGCCGATCTTGGCCAGCTGGCGCCGCATCCAGTCGAATTGCGGATTGGAGCCGCCGCCGGTCATGGAGTCGTAGTACAGCACCAGCGGGGCGCCCGTCTTGGCGTTGCGGCCGTCGGGATAGCCGGCCTCGGCCAGCAAGCGCTTGGCCACGTCCACGGACTTGCGCACGGGCTTGCCGTCCACCAGGTCGTAGACCACCGGGTTCACGCCCTCCGGCGGATCGCGGTAGCCCAGCACGCCGGGCGGCACCGGACCGTAGGCCACCGAAGCCTGGCTGTTCTCGAACACCGCGACGTATTCCTCCCAATCGAACGCGATGCTGATGGCCTGGCGCAGCTTGCGGTTCTTTTCCGCCTGCTCGGGCGTGTCGCCCTTGCCCACGACGGGATCCAGCCAGTTGAAGCCCATGTACCAGTTAGCGGTCTCGACCGTGGTGGGCAGCTTGATGCCGTGCTCGCGGTACAGGCGGGCCTTGTCCTGGCTGTCGCCCGCCGCGACCAGCATGGCGACGCCGTACTCGCCGCGCTCGATCTGCGGCATGTCGTAGTAGCCCTGCATGAACTTGCCGGTCAGGGGAATGGCTTCTTTTTCGACGCTGAATTCCGCGCGGTCGATGAAGGGTGTGGGCTTGCCGCAATCGGCCAGCAGGCCGGCGGCCTTGTCGCCGGGCTCTCCTTCGCAGGGATAGGGTTCGCCGTGATAGTTGGGGTTGCGGCCGAGCACGTGGCGGCGGTTCTGCAGGGACTCCACCAGCATGTAGGGCCCCGTGCCCACGGGCCAGGTGTTGAACGACAGATCGTGCGCCGACATGTCGGGCTGGCTGTAGAAGCGGTCGGCCTCCCAGGGAATGGGCGCCGTGAAGGTCATGGCCAGCCAGTACTTGAACTGCGGATACTTGCCATTGACGCGGATGCGCAGCGTGTGCGGATCCAGCGCCTGCACGCCCGTGAATCCGTCGGGCTCGCGCAGGTCCAGCCAGGGTGGCGCGCCCGCCCCGCCCGGCACGTCGCGGCGCAGCGCCTGGTCGCGCTGGCGCAGGCGTTCGCCGTAGTCCTTCAGGCCCACGATGTGTTCGGCCATGAGGGAGGAGATCGGCGACACCACGCGCGGACTGGCCAGCCGCTTGATGGCGTAGACGTAATCGTCCGCCGTCAGCTCGCGCGTGCCGGTGCGCGGGAAATCGGGAATGTAGTATTTGCCGTCGAGCTCGCCCGGCGCCAGGGGGTAGTAATCGTAGCTGCCGTCGGCCTTGCGGGCGAAAGCCGGATGGGGGGCGAACCGCGAACCGGGCCTGAGCTTGATGTCGTAGACGCTCTGCGCGATCTGTTCGCCCGGCGTGTCGGCGGGCAGCGTGTTGCCCTGGGCATCGAGGTAGACCGGCGGATCGATCGACGCCGCGGCGCGCGGCACCAGCTCGTAGGGCCGCTTCAGATAGTGGTAGCCGTAGAGCGTTTCGTAGATGTTGTACGTATAGGGGGTTTCATCGCCGGAATATGAGCTGGCCGGGTCCAGGTACTTCGGGGAGCGCTTGACGAACGCGGAATACAGCGTGTTCTGGCTCTCCGCGCCGGACGGGTAGGGACTGTTGATGGGGCTTTCCCGGGAGCAGCCCGTCAACGCCAGCGACAGCAGCACGGCCGTCGCCCAGAGCCGCTTCAATGCACGCATGAAAACATTCCCTTCGAATCGTTGCGACAGAGGATAGCAAACACGGGTCGGGGCCAGTACCCTGGCATCCCCTACGCCCGGGGGAAGGTCAGCCGCATTGGCGCTGCCGCCAGCAGTCGTAGCGCCACTTCCAGGGTTGCATGGCGCCTTGCTGCGCCCACAGGCCGCGGCCGGCCGACCTGGCCTGTCGCTGCAGGTCCGGCATGGCCTTGTCGCGCAGGTAGTCGCCCTGGCGCGCCGTATAGGCCCAGGCGTAGCCGGCCTCGACCTGCGCGCGGTTGGCGGAGCGGCCGTCTTCCAGGATCAGCGCGCACACGTCGCGGCCGTACTGGTCCTTTTCGTAGCACTGGGCGGTAAGCGTCTTGCCCGCGACCAGGCCGGCCAGGTGCTTGCGCGAGGCTTCGGCGTAGGGTTGCCCTGGCTGGTCGGCGCCATGGCCCTCTTCCGGCGCGTCGATGCTGTCCATGCGGATCTTGCGCTGGCCGTCCGGGGCGCGCAGGGTCACCGTGTCGCCGTCGGCGACATTGACGATCGCGCCCGTCAGCGTATAGCTGCCCTGCGGGACGCCGCCGGCCAGGGCCGCGCCCGGGCGGTTCTGCGCCGGGGCCTGGGCTTGGGGCGAAGGGGCCGTCCGCGGCCCATCCTGCCCCGGCGGCTGCAGCCAATTGACGATGGCGCCCGCCGCCGCAAGAATAAGGGCGACGATCAGTGCGGTCAGCTTGCTGCCGCCAAAAGGGGGTTTGCCACGCACCGCCGGGCTCCAGGTAGGAAAACGCTCGCAGTGTGCCATAAGAAGAAGGGGGGAGCCCCCACGCTGCGCACGCTTTGCGTGCTTGCTGCCCCCCAAGGGGGCGGTCCCTCCTTGGGGCGGCCCGACGGAGGGACGAGCCCCCACGCTGCGCACGCTTTGCGTGCTTGCTGCCCCCCAAGGGGGCGGTCCCTCCTTGGGGCGGCCCGACGGAGGGACGAGCCCCCACGCTGCGCACGCCCGTGCAATCGCTGACCCGCGTATCCCGGGCCCCGACGTGGCTGGCGGCCCGGGAACCGAACGCGGTGTCAGACACCCGA
>NZ_JPYO01000043.1:175515-185073 GCF_000757485.1 Achromobacter sp. RTa | reverse complement strand
TCAATTCCTGCGGGTGTCTCGTACGGGTGTCAGACACTTGGATATCTGCGCTGCGCGGCCCGGGAACCGAACGCGGTGTCAGACACCCGGGGGCGCCGGCCTCAATTTGTACGGGCATCTCGTACGGGTGTCAGACACCTGGATATCCACGCCGCGCACGGCCTCAGCCGCAAGACACTGCGTAGGCCCCAAAAGGCCGCCCGCGCGGCCGGCCTGGGGCGGGCAACGCAAGATCGTCCGCGGCCAAACCGTCGCCGGCTAAAACCCAAGCACACCAATCGCCCCGGCGGCCGAAAAATCAACGCCGCCCGAGCCGGACGCGGCGGGGGACTGGGATGCGCGGGGCGTCGATAAGCCCAAGGGAATCCGAAGGCGGTCGCCGCAGGCGACAACGAGGATGACGCAGGGGAAGTCCGGAGCGAAGGCTCCGGACCGCAATCGTGGACCCGCGCATCCCAGGCACACGACGTGGCTGGCGGCCCGGGAACCGGAGCTGGTGTCAGACACCCGGGGAGCGTCGGCCTCAATTCCTGCGGGTGTCTCGTACGGGTGTCAGACACTTGGATATCTGCGCTGCACGGCCCGGGAACCGAACGCGGTGTCAGACACTTGCCTCAGCACGCCGCGCGGTTTTATAGCCAGCCGGATTTGCGGAATCGCCAGTACAGGATGGAACAGGCCGAGGCGATGACCCCGAGCGTGACCGGATAGCCCCAGGGCGATTTCAGTTCGGGCATGAATTCGAAGTTCATGCCGTAGATGCCGGCGATGGCGGTGGGCACCGCCAGGATGGCGGCCCAGGACGCCAGCTTGCGGGTCGTGTCGTTTTGAGCCGCCTGGCCGATCATCAGGCTGGCTTCGAACGCGAACGCCAGGGATTCGCGCAGGGAATTGAATAGTTCGTCCACGCGCAGCACCCGGTCGGCCACCTCGCCGAAGTACGGCCGCGCATGCTCGTCCACGGCCGACATTTCCACGCGCGCCAGGCGGCGGCAGATCTCGGCCAGCGGCGACACCACCGTGTGGATGCGCAGCAGATCGCGGCGCTGCCGGTACAGCCTGCGGATGTCGGAGTCCTTGGCGCCGCGGATCAGCAGCTTCTGCTCGGCGCCCTCGACCACGGATTCGATCTTGCCGGCGGCCGCGACGTAACGGTCGACCAGCCAATCCAGCAGCTCCGAGGCCACGTAGTCGCTACCGCGCTTGAGCAAGTCGGGCGAAGCCTCCAGCCGTTCGCGCAAAGGGCTATGGCCCGCGGTGGCGCCTCGCCGCACCGTGACCAGGAAACCGTCGCCGATGAGGAACTGGGTTTCGCCGAAGATCGGGCGCTCGGCCTCGACCTCCACCGTGATGGCCACGATGAGAATCATGTTGCCGTAGTCGATGATCTTCGGCCGCCGGTGGGCCTCCAGCATTTCTTCCTGGTTCTTGTCGCAGGCGCCGAGTTCGCTGGCAACCTTGGCCAGCAGCTCGGGACCGGGATTGCGCAGGCCGATCCAGAGCATGCCGTGGCCCTGGCCGACGTACTGCCCGACCTCCTCGATCGGAACCTCGCGTTCCCGCCGTCCGTTGATGTAGGCGATCGACGCGATGACCTCGCCCTTCGGGGCGCCGGCGGCGTGTTCTTCAGTGGACATAAACACCCTCAGACTATGCGATCCCTGCAGGACAGCTTATGCGTATCGGGCGATGATAGCCCGTTCTACGAGAACAGATTGCGCACCCGGCGCGCCACGTCCACACTGGGCGCCTGCGGTTCCTTCAGGGCGCCGCGCCCGGCGGGCAGCTCCGGCAGCTTGGGCAGATGGTCGAACAGCGGCAGCATCGCGTTCGAGATATAGCGGGTGCGCGACCCGTACACATGGCGGTCGCCCATGCCGGTCTGCTGATGCACATAGAAGCGCTGCGGCACGATGAGCTGCAGGCGTTCCTTGGCCCGGGTCATGGCCACGTACAGCAGGCGGCGCTCTTCCTCGATCTCTTCGGCCGTGCCGGTGCTCATGTCGGACGGGATACAGCCGTCAACCACGTTCAGCACGTAGACCGCCTTCCATTCCTGCCCTTTGGCGGAATGGATGGTGGACAGGATCATGTAGTCCTCGTCGCGCAGCGGCACGCCCGATTCGTCGCTGGTTGCGTCCGGCGGATCCAGCGTCAGCTCGGTCAGGAAGCGCTCGCGCGACGGGTAGCCCGACGCGATGCGCAGCAGTTGGTCGAGGTCGGCGCGGCGCACGCGCGCGTCGTCGTAGAGGCGCTCCAGTTGCCCCGCGTACCAGCGCAGGGCCAGATCCGCGTCGGCCGGCCATTTCAGCCCGGGATCGCACAGCGCCGCATAGGTATCGGCGAACCCGCGCCACTCTTCCTGCGCCGCCGCGCCAGGCTTGAACTCGCGCAGCGCGCGCAAGGGTTCCGCCGACGCGGCCATGGCGTCCATCAGCTTGCCCGCCGTGGCCGGGCCGATGCCCGGCAACAGTTGCGCCACGCGGAAACCGGCCATGCGGCCCCTGGGATTCTCGGCCCAGCGCAACAGCGACAGCAGGTCCTTCACGTGCGCGGCTTCCAGGAAGCGCAGGCCGCCGAATTTCACGAAGGGAATGTTGCGGCGGGTCAGCTCCAGTTCCAACGCGGCGCTGTGGCTGGAGGTGCGGAACAGCGCGGCCTGCGATTTGAGCGTGGCGCCGCCCTCGCGTTGCGCCAGCACCTGGTCGGCCACCCAGCGCGCCTGCCCGGCCTCGTCGCTGACCGTGACCAGCTCGGGCAACTGGGACGACTGGCGGTCGGTCCAGAGGTCCTTGGCGTAGCGTTCGGTCGCCTGGCCGATGACGGCATTGGAGGCGTTCAGGATGGGCTGAGTGGAGCGGTAGTTGCGGTCCAGCGTGATCACGCGCGCGGGCTTAGGGAACTGCGAGGGAAAATCCAGGATATTGCGCACGGTGGCCGCGCGGAACGAATAGATGGACTGCGCGTCGTCGCCCACCACCGTCAGGCCGCGCCCGTCGGGCTTCATCGCCAGCAGGATGGCCGCCTGCAGGCGGTTGGTGTCCTGGTATTCGTCCACGAGCACGTGGTCGAAGCGCGCGCCCACATCCGCCGCTATCCCCGGATCCGACATCATCTCGGCCCAGTAGAGCAGCAGGTCGTCGTAGTCCAGCACCTGCTGGTCCTGCTTGGCGGCCACGTAGCCCCGGAACAGGTTCTTGAGTTCTTCCTCCCATTGGGCGCACCAGGGGAAGGACGTTTTCAGCACATCGGCCACTGGCGTCTGGCTGTTGACCACGCGCGAATAGATGGCCAGGCAGGTGCCCTTGAGCGGAAAGCGGGACTTCGTCGAAGACAGGCCCTGTTCATGGCGGACCATGCCCATCAGGTCCTCGGCGTCGCCGCGGTCGTGGATGGTGAAGGCTTCCGACAAGCCGATCCGTTGCGCGCAATCGCGCAGCAGCCGCGCGCCGATCGCGTGGAAGGTGCCCGCCCAGGGCAAGGATGGCGGCTGCTGCGTGGCGCGCAGGTTCATCACCCGCTGCAGCACCGAACCCACGCGCCGCTCCATTTCCAGCGCCGCGCGGCGGGAAAACGTCAGGAGCAGCATGCGCTGCGGGTCGGCGCCGTTCAGGATCAGATGGGCGACCCGGTGCGCCAGGGTGTTGGTCTTGCCCGAGCCGGCCCCCGCGATCACCAACAGGGGGCCGTCGTCCCCTGGCGCGCCCGCCACGCCGAACTCGGCCGCTTCGCGCTGGGCAGGGTTGAGATCGGCCAGGGGATCGGGACGGCCGGGGGCGGATGGGGACGGCAGGCGGGTCGGGTCGGACATGGAACTGGGCCGCGGGCGGCGGCCTCGGTAAAGAAAGAGCCGGGACATTGCCCGGCTTCGGATTGGCACTGTATATTTATACAGAATTTTTTGATTTCCGTCCGATCCGCTGGGCGCCCGCGCCTCGCCCCCTACGCGTCCGCCCCATGAGCCTCCTGACCGGCACCGCCTCCTGGACCGATCCCACGCTGCTCGCCTGCGGCCGCTTCTACCCGCCCGAGGTCCGCAGCGCCGAGGCCCGGCTGCGCTTCTACGCGTCGCGCTTTTCCATGGCCGAGGTCGATTCCAGCTACTACGCCATGCCCACGGCGGAAAACTCCTATCTCTGGGACCAGCGCACGCCGGACGGATTCGTCTTCAACATCAAGGCCTTCCGGCTGTTCACCGGGCACCAGACGCCGCTTTCCGCGCTGCCGGCCGACATCCGCCGCGAGCTTTCCGGCTGGCCGGAATCCGTCATCTACCATGACCGCATGCCGCCAGACCTGCGCGACGAACTCTGGCGCCGCTTCCAGCTCGCGCTGGAACCGCTGCGTCTGCCCGGCAAGCTGGGCGCGGTGCACTTCCAGTTCCCGCCCTGGGTCCGGCGCGACGCGCGCGGCATGGCGCGGGTGGCCGACTGCGCGCGGCGCATGGAAGAACACCTGGTATCGGTGGAGTTCCGGCACGGCAGCTGGTTCGGCTCGGCCGCGGCCACCGCGGACACACTGGCGTTCGAACGCGAGCTCGGGGTCGCGCATACCGTGGTGGACGCGCCCCAGGGCTTCTCCAATACCGTGCCGGCCATCTGGGAATGCACCCATCCTGATCTGGCCCTGCTGCGCCTGCACGGACGCAACGCAGCCGCCTGGAACGTTTCGGGAACGGCGTCATCCGGCCGCTTCCAGTATGAATATTCGGAACAAGAGCTGGCCGAGCTGGCCGAGCGCTTCTCGCGGCTGGCGGCGCAAAGCGCCCAGGCGCACGCGGTGTTCAACACCAATTTCGAAGACCAGGGCATGCGCAATGCCGCGGCCTTTGCGGCGGCGCTAGCGCCGGCCTGACTGGGCCACGGCCAGGCCGGCGGGCGCATGCGCCACTTCCGCCAGGCTTTCCAGCAGCACCTCGAACTTGCGCGCGATCTCGTTCTCGGGAACGCAGGCGTAACCCAGCAGCAAGCCGGGACGGCGCCCCTCGTCGTTGACGTAGTAGCGCGACAGCGCGCGGGTCAGCACGCCCTTGCCGCGCGCCACGTCCACCACGCGCAGGTCGTCCATGTCCATGGGCAGGGTCAGCACCAGATGCAGGCCCGCCATGCTGGCGTCGCGGTGCAGCCAGTCGGGGCCCAGCCGCCGTTCGATCAGGTTCACGAGCATGGCGCGGCGGCGCCCGTACAGCATGCGCATGCGGCGGATGTGGGCGGCGTAATGGCCTTCCGAAATGAAGGTGGCCAGCGCCGCGTGGGTCATCAGATGGCCTTCGCGGTAGAGTTCGGCGTGCGCGGCCTGGAACGCTGCCGTCAGGGCCTTGGGCAGCACCAGGTAGCCCACGCGCAGGCCCGGATACAGGGTCTTGCTGAAGGTGCCCATATAGATGACGGGCGCGTCGGGCTCCAGCCCCAGCAGCGAGGCGATGGGCCTGCCGGAGAAGCGGAACTCGCTGTCGTAATCGTCCTCGATGATCCAGCTGCCGCTCTGGCGGGCCACCGCAAGCAGTTGCCGGCGGCGGGCCAGCGACATGACCGGGCCCAGCGGATACTGGTGCGAGGGGGTGACGAAGATGAAGCGCGGCGGCGTGCCCACGATGTCGGGCAGCCGCATGCCCTCTTCATCCACCGGCAGGTGCACCGTGCGCAGGCCGTTGGCCTGCAGGATGGTGCGGGCGCCCCAGTAGCCCGGGTCCTCGACCCAGGCAGTCTCGCCGGCCTCGCCCAGGATGCGGGTGGTCAGGTCGATGGCCTGGTGCGAGCCCTCGGTGATGATGATCTGCTCGGGGTCGCAATCGATGGAGCGGGTCAGCGCGAGGTGCTGCGCCAGCGCCTCGCGCAGCGCCGGCAGGCCGCCGCCATAGGCGTAGGTGAGCAGGTCGGGCGAGGGATTGCGCCACAGGCCGCTGAAGATGCGGCCGAACTTCTTGTGCGGGAACTCGGTCAGGTCGGGCACGCCGGGCATGAAGGCGCCCCACTGGTAGGGCGAGGCCGACACGCCGTCGACGATGGCGGCGCCGCGCGGCGACAGCGCCGGGCGCGGCTGGGGCGGCGGCGGTTGGCGCCTGCGCCGGCCGCTGGCCAGGTAGGAATCCGGGACGGACGCATTGACGAAGGTGCCGTTGCCCTGCCGGCTGCGGGTATAGCCCTCGGCCAGGAGCTGGCTGTAGACGTGCACCACGGTATTCCTGGCGATACCGAGCTCGGCCGCCAGGTCGCGCGTGGCGGGCAGGCGCGAGTCGGCGGCGATGGCGCCGTCCAGGATGGCTTCCCGGATACCCTGGTATAAGCGCTTGTTCATCGGCTCGCCGGACCCGTCGGCCAGGCGCAGCAGGAGCAAGTCACCAACGATGGAACGCAATTGGTTCTACCTGATTTATCAAAGTGGTTCCCACAAATGGAGCCATCGTAGCATTAAATAGGAGTGTTACTTACCGCCCATCATGCTCTGCGAGGCTGAGATGAAGAATCAGGACCTGAATACCCGCCGTTCCCTGGCCACGCCCCGTGGCGTCGGCGTCATGTGCGACTTCTACGCGGTGCGCGCCGAAAACGCCACGCTGTGGGACGCCAACGGCAAGGAATACATCGATTTCGCAGGCGGCATCGCCGTCCTGAACACCGGCCACCTGCACCCGAAGGTCAAGGCCGCGGTCTCGGCTCAGCTGGACAACTTCACGCACACGGCCTACCAGATCGTGCCGTATGAAGGCTATGTCTCCCTGGCCGAGCGCATCAACCGCCTGGCCCCGATCGACGGCCTGAAGAAGAGCGCCTTCTTCACCACGGGCGTGGAAGCCGTCGAAAACGCCGTCAAGATCGCGCGTTCCGCCACCGGCCGCTCGGGCGTGATCGCCTTCTCCGGCTCGTTCCACGGCCGCACCATGCTGGGCATGGCGCTGACCGGCAAGGTCGCCCCCTACAAGCTGTCGTTCGGCCCGATGCCGGGCGACATCTATCACGTGCCGTTCCCCAACGCCACGCAGTCCATCACCGTGGCGGATTCGCTCAAGGCGTTGGACCTGCTGTTCAAGTGCGACATCGACCCCAAGCGCGTCGCGGCCATCATCATCGAGCCGGTGCAGGGCGAAGGCGGTTTCAACATCACCCCGCCCGAACTGATGACGGCGCTGCGCAAGGTCTGCGACGAGCACGGCATCCTGCTGATCGCCGACGAAGTGCAGACGGGCTTCGGCCGCACCGGCAAGCTGTACGCCATGGAGCACCATTCGGTCCAGGCCGACCTGATCACCATGGCCAAGAGCCTGGGCGGCGGATTCCCGATCTCGGGCGTGGTCGGCCGCGCCGACGTGATGGACGCTCCGGCCGCGGGCGGCCTGGGCGGCACCTACGCCGGCAACCCGCTGGCCGTCGCCGCCGCGCATGCCGTGCTGGACGTGATCGCCGAGGAAAAGCTGTGCGAACGCGCCACCCAGCTGGGCGACAAGCTGCGCGCGCACCTGGAAGGCCTGCGCGCCAAGGTTCCCGGCATCGCCGACGTACGCGGCCTGGGTTCCATGGTCGCCCTGGAACTGAACGATCCCGCCACCGGCAAGCCGGACGCGGAAGCGGTCAAGCGCGTGCAAGCGCGCGCCATCGAAAAGGGCCTGATTTTGCTAAGCTGCGGTGTATACGGCAACGTCCTGCGGTTCCTGTACCCCTTGACCATTCCCGACGCCCAGTTCGATCGCGCGCTGGCTATCCTGTCCGAGGCGCTCGCCGCCTGAGGCCGGGGGCCTGAACACCCGATTTTCCGGCGTACAGGCACAATCATTGCGGGCGTAGCGGCTTCCGGCTCGAACATCGAGCCGGAAACCCGCGGCGCCCGCAAGCGTTTCCTGGCCGCCCGCCTTCCATTCAAGGAGACTCCAACAATGACAGCATTGACCCAACCTCTCGCGCGCCCCGACCTGCTGCGCGACGCCTGCTACATCGACGGCAAGTGGGTGGGCGCCGGCGACGGCCCCTCCATCCCCGTGGGCAACCCCTCCACCGGCAAGACCATCGTGTCGGTGCCCAAGCTGGGCCGCAAGGAAACCGAACAGGCCATCGCCAGCGCCGAGGCCGCCCTGCCCGCCTGGAGCGCCAAGACCGGCAAGGAACGCGCCGCGATCCTGCTGAAGTGGGCGCAGCTCATGCTGCAGCACCAGGGCGACCTGGCCGCCATCATGACGTCCGAACAGGGCAAGCCCGTGACCGAAGCCGCCGGTGAAATCGCCTACGCCGCCTCGTTCCTGGAATGGTTTGCCGAAGAAGCCAAGCGCATCGACGGCGACATCCTGCAAAGCCCGAAGGCCGGCCAGCGCCTGATGGCGCTCAAGCAGCCCATCGGCGTCACCGCCGCCATCACGCCGTGGAACTTCCCCGCCGCGATGATCACGCGCAAGGTCGGCCCCGCGCTGGCCGCCGGCTGCACCATGGTTGTCAAGCCCGCCCAGCAGACGCCGCTGACCGCGCTGGCGCTGGCCGTGCTGGCCGAGGAAGCCGGCGTGCCCGCAGGCGTGTTCCACGTCGTCACCGGCAGCTCGCGCGAGATCGGCGCCGCCCTGTGCGAAAGCGACGTCGTGCGTAAGCTGAGCTTCACGGGCTCCACCGAAGTCGGCCGCACGCTGATGGAGCAATGCGCGCCCACCATCAAGAAGCTGTCCCTGGAACTGGGCGGCAATGCGCCCTTCATCGTGTTCGACGACGCCGACCTGGACCGCGCCGTGGACGGCATCCTGGCCTCGAAGTACCGCAACGCGGGCCAGACCTGCGTCTGCGCCAACCGCATCTACGTGCAGGCCGGCGTCTATGAAGAGATCGCCAAGCGCCTGGTGGCCAAGGTCGAGGCCATGAAGGTGGGCGACGGCTTCGCCGCCGGCGTCACGCAAGGTCCGCTGATCGACAGCAGCGCCGTGGAAAAGGTGCAGGAACACATCGCCGACGCTACCGCGCACGGCGCCCGCGTGATCGCCGGCGGCAAGCCGCATGCGCTGGGCGGCACGTTCTTCGAACCGACCGTGGTGCGCGACGTGACCCAGTCGATGCGTTTCGCGACCGAGGAAACCTTCGGCCCGGTCGCCCCGCTGTTCCGTTTCGAAACGGAAGAGGAAGTCATCGGCATGGCGAACGACACCATCTTCGGCCTGGCCGCCTACTTCTTCACCCGCGACTACGCCCGCATCTGGCGCGTGTCCGAAGCGCTGGAGTACGGCATCGTCGGCATCAACACCGGCATCATCTCCAACGAGGTCGGCCCGTTCGGCGGCGTCAAGCAATCCGGCCTGGGCCGCGAAGGCTCGAAGTACGGCATCGAAGAGTACCTGGAAATCAAGTACCTCTGCGTCGACCTGGGCGCCTGAGTTCTTGGCGGGGCTGTCAGGCGCTGCTTGGATCCGGGTGTCTGACCGGCTTTGCGCGTCGAGAAGTGTCTGACACCCCTACGAGACGCCCTCACGGCCAAGTGCGGCTGCCACCCGGGTGTCTGACACCCGGGCAGGACAGCGACAGCCTGCACGAGCGTTTCGTATGGGTGTCAGACACTGCTTGGATTCGGGTGTCTGACATTGCGCGAGGACGG
>NZ_JPYO01000043.1:0-175505 GCF_000757485.1 Achromobacter sp. RTa | reverse complement strand
CAGGACAGCGACAGCCTGCACGAGCGTTTCGTATGGGTGTCAGACACTGCTTGGGTTCGGGTGTCTGACACTGCTTGGGTTCGGGTGTCTGACACCGGCAATTCAACCCAGGCATGGTAGATTTGCGCGTTCCCCTGGATGAACAGGCCCCAGCCCGTATGAGCAGAACCTTTACCCGAGAGGACACCCGCCGGCTTGCGGCCATTCTGGCCGAAACCGCCCAAGCGGAAGTCATGCCGCGCTTTCGCAACCTGCCGGAAGGCGCGGTGCGCGGCAAGACGTCTCCCCGCGACCTGGTGACCGACGCCGACGAAGCCGCCGAGCGGCTCATCTCGGCGCGCCTGTCCAAGCTGCACCCGGGAGCCGTGCTGATCGGCGAAGAAGCCTCGGCCCGCAACCCCGCGTTGCTGAACATGCTGGTCGACGCCGACCTGGCCTTCCTGATCGATCCCATCGACGGCACCCGCAACTATGTGGCCGGCCTGCCGCTCTTCGGCATGATGATCGCCGCCTGCCATCGCGGCGACGTGATCGCCGGCGTGATCTACGATCCGCTCAACCGCGACAGCGCGCTGGCCGTGCGCGGCGAAGGCGCCTGGATGGAATACGAAAACGGCCGCCAGGTTCCGCTTGCGGTCGCCAGCCCCGCCCCGCCCGAGGGCATGGACGGTTTCATCGCCACGGGCGCCCTGCCCGAACCGCTGCGCACGACCGTCAACGGCAATCTCGCGCGCCTGGCCGGCACGGCCTCCCTGCGCTGCGCCGCGCACGAATACCGCACCCTGGCCGCGGGCCACTGCCATATCGCGTTCTACAACCAGTTGACCGCCTGGGACCATGCGGCGGGCTGGCTGCTGCACCGGGAAGCCGGCGGCTACTCGGCGCATTTCGACGGATCGCCCTACAAACCCACCCACCGCACGGGCGGGCTGCTGTATGCGCCGGACGCCGGCAGCTGGCACGCGGCGCGCAAAGCGCTAATGGGGGACGCGGCAGAAGCCGCCGAGACTTGACAGACGGGCCCCGCTCGGGGTCGAAAAATCGGGGTTATCCCTAGGAGTTATCCCCAGTTCCTGTGGACAACCCTTTGGAAAGGTCTGTAACCGCGTAAAAAAAACCTTGCGGGGCAAGTACTTGGTTAAACCGGTCAAAAACCGGCCGTCCGGGAACCCGGTTACAGAGCATCCAGCGCCAGCGCGGACGGAAGCTCTACTTTCAGGGTCAGGATGTTGTCGGCGCGGGTCCGGCCCAGGTTGATCGCCGCGATGGGCATGCCGTTGCGCGAGGCTGCGGTAACGAAACGGTAGCCGGAATACACCATCAAGGACGAACCCACCACCAGCACCGCGTCGGCGCCCATGAGGCCGGCATTGGCGCGGTCCACGCGCTCGCGCGGAACCGTTTCGCCGAAGAAGACCACGTCCGGCTTCACGATGCCGCCGCAGCGCGGACAGGGCGGCACGCGGAACTGCGTGAAATCCTCGCCGTCCAGGTCGGCATCGCCGTCCGGCGCATCGGTGGCGTCCAGCAGAGCCCAGCCGGGATTGCCGGATTGCAGGGCCTCTTGCCAGGCGTGGCGGCCGCCGCGCCAATCGCAGGCCATGCAGCGCACCTGGTCCAGCCTGCCATGCAGATCGACGACCTCGCGGCTGCCGGCGGCCTCGTGCAGGCCGTCGACGTTCTGAGTCACCAGGAGCGACACGTGGCCGCGGGATTCGAGCCGGGCCAGCGCGCGGTGCGAGGCGTTGGGCTGCACCTGGCCGAAGCGCCGCCAGCCCACCATGCTGCGCGCCCAGTAACGCGCGCGGGCCGGTTCGCCGCCCATGAAGGTCTGCAGCGTCATGGGCGGCGAGCGCTTCCATTCGCCTTCGGTATCGCGGTAGTCGGGAATGCCGGAATCGGTGCTGACGCCTGCTCCCGTCAGCACGAACAGCCGCGGGTGGCGGTCGACGAAGCCGCGCAGCGCGGCCAGATCCGAGACTCGTGTATCCATCCTGACTCCAATATGCCGCGGCCCCGGTACGGCGGGGCCGCGCCGGCGGAAACGGCCCTCAGCCGCCCAGGCCGCAGTCGGGCATATCGCTGACCAGGCTGGCCTGGGTGACGTTGCTGCCAGGCGGCACGCTGCGCGTGAGCCAGACATTGCCGCCGATGGTCGAACCCTTGCCGATCGTTACGCGGCCGAGAATCGTGGCGCCAGCGTAGATCACCACATCGTCTTCGATCAAGGGGTGGCGCGCCAGGCCTTTCTTCAGTTCGCCGTTCTCGCCCGGCGGGAAGCGCTTGGCACCCAGGGTCACCATCTGGTAGAGGCGCACGCGGTCGCCGATGATGGCGGTTTCGCCAATCACCACGCCCGTGCCGTGGTCGATGAAGAAACTGCTGCCGATGGTGGCGCCGGGATGGATGTCGATGCCCGTGTCGGCGTGGGCGATCTCCGCCACCATGCGCGCCAGCATCGGCACGCCCAGGCGATACAGGACGTTGGCCAGGCGGTGGTGGATCATCGCCGAGACGCCCGGATAGCACAGCAGGACTTCATCGACGCTGTGCGCGGCCGGATCGCCCTGATAGGCGGCGGTCACGTCCAGATCCAGCGCGGCGCGCACGCGCGGCAGTTCGGCGCCGAACTGGCGCACGATCTCGATCGCGCGCTCACGCGTGCCGGGGGTTGCGGCCTGCTCGGGCCGGCCGACGTACTGGAGTTCCAGACAGACCTGGTGCAGCAGCGCATCGAGCGCCGCGCCGATGGTGTGGCCGACGTAGAAATCCTCGACCTCCTCGCGCAGGTCGATCGGGCCCAGGCGCATCGGGAACAAGGCGCCACAGAGGTCCTTGATGATCTGCCGCAGGCTTTCCTGGGAGGGAAACTCGCGCAGGCCCGCATCTTCGCGCAGGCGGCCGCGCGGGCCGCGCCAGGCGACGCGCGCCGCGTGCAGGCCGGACACGATGCTATCCAGGTTCCAGTGGGCCGGCGGAATGTGGGTGGGCCCGCTCATCGCCGGGTCTCCGGGCGGGAGCCGGCCGCGCCGGCATGCGGATTGAAGTTGAACATGGGAGGTGCCTCGCTGACGGTATAGCGTCCGGCGGACGTGCCGCCGGACAATGCTGCTTCGCAATATTCCCGTCAACTGTAACCGCTCGCACCCATTTCGCCGAGCCCATCCGACATGGCGTAGGGGTTTATTTCCCGGCGTCCGGCCCGTAGCCCAGCGGGTTCCCCTGCTGCCAGCGCCAGCCGTCCGCGCACATCGCGTCCACGTCGTGCGTGCTGCGCCACCCCAGCAGGGAAGCGGCCAACGCCGGGTCCGCCCACATCCGTTCGATGTCGCCCGGACGCCGGGGCTGCGCCTGCAGCGGAATCCGGCAGCCATTGACTCGTTCGAAGGCGCGCACCAGTTCCAGCACGCTGGTGCCCTGCCCGGTCCCCAGGTTGACCGCCACGAAACCGGGGTGCCCCTCCGAATACGCCAGCGCCTGCACATGGCCCTGCGCCAGGTCCATGACGTGCAGATAGTCGCGCACGCCGGTGCCGTCGGCCGTGTCGTAGTCGTCGCCAAAGACTCGCAGGAACGGCTGGCGGCCCACCGCCACCTGTGTGATGTAAGGGAACAGGTTGTTCGGGATATCGCGCGGGCTTTCGCCGATCCGTCCGCTCTGGTGCGCCCCGATGGGATTGAAATAGCGCAGCGTGACCGCACTGAAGGCGGGGTCGGCGGCGCAAAGATCGCGCAGCATCTCCTCGATCATGAGCTTGCTGCGGCCGTAGGGATTGGTCGGCGCCAGCGGATGCGCCTCGGTGAAAGGCAGGTAGCGCGGTTCCCCATAGACGGTGGCGGAGGAACTGAACACCAGCCGCGCCACGCCCGCCTCGCGCATCGCGCGCAGCAAGGCCATCGAGCCCCCGACGTTGTTGTCGTAGTACTTGAGCGGGTCCGCGACCGACTCCCCCACGGCCTTGCTGCCCGCCAGATGCAGGACGGCCTGCACCGGCGCTCCCCGGGCGGCCGAGGCCGCCAGCGCCGACTCGACCATGCCAGGACTGCGGATATCCCCTTCGATCAGCGGAATCTCCACGCCGCACAGCCGCTCCACCCGCCGCACGGCCTCGCGGCTGCCGTTGCTGAAATCATCCAGCACCAGCGGCCGCTGGCCGGCGGCCAGCATCGCCACCAGCGTGTGCGTGCCGATGTAGCCGGCGCCCCCCGTCACCAGCACATGCAATTCCTGCATGGGCCGCCCCTTCACAGGTGCGCCGCCACGCCGGGCACCCAGGCGTGGCGCGGGCGCGGCGCCTGCGCGTGGCTGCGATAGCGGTCGATCCAGTATGAAGTGGATGCGTCATGCCCCCAGTCCACCAGGCCCGCCGATACCGGCACCGCGAGCTCGCGCTCGATGCCGGTGGCCAGGCGCTTGCCCAGTTCCACGCCCCACTGGTCGAAGGGATTGATGCCCCACACCACGCTCTGCACGAACACTTTGTGCTCGTACAGCGCAAGCAGCGCGCCCAGCCCGCGCGGATCCAGCTGGCGCAGCACGATCAGGGTGGACGGCCGCCCGCCCGGATGCACCATGTGCTGCGCCAGGCTCAGGGCGCGCTCCTGGTCGTCGATGTGCGCCACGTCCAGCAGCGCCTGCTCCAGGCATTTTCCGCGAAGCAGGGCCTGGCGCTGCGCCAGGCAATTGGCCAGCAGCATGCGGTGCGCGTCGGGACTGTCCGCATGGCCTTGCAGGCTGGCGATGAAGTCCACCGGCGCGCCGTCCTCGCTCTGGTGCAGCCACTGAAAGAACGTGTGCTGGCCGTCGGTGCCCGGCATGCCCCAGATGATGGGCGCGGTCGGCACGCCGACCGCCGCGCCGTCGCCCGCGACCCGCTTGCCCAGCGACTCCATCTCCAGCTGCTGCAGGTAGGTGACGAGGTGCAGCAGGCGCGCGCTGTACGCGGCGATGTTCAGCGAGTTGTGTCCCAGCACACTGCAATTGACCAGTCCCGACAGCGCCAGCTGCACCGGCGCGTTCGAGGCGAACGGCGCCTGCTGGAAATGCTGGTCCATGGCCTCGGCGCCCGCGCGCATGCCGATCAGCACGTCCGCGCCCACCGTCAGCGCGATGGACAGACCGGCCACCGACCAGACGGAATAGCGCCCGCCCACCCAATCGCACATCTTGAAGATCTGGCTGGACGGCACGCCCAGGGCGCGAGCGGCCGATACATTGGCGGTGACCGCGGCCAGGTGTTCCGACACGTCGGCCACCCCGCCCTGCTTGAGCCAGGCGATGGCGGCGCGGGCGTTGTGCAGCGTCTCAGCCGTCGTGAAGGATTTGGAAGACACAACCACCAGGCAACGCCGCGGATCCAGCCCGGCCACGGCGTCGTGGAACGCGTGCCCGTCTATGTTGGAGACGAAGCGGATCTGGCGGCGCTGCGACGGACCGCCGAACGCCTGGACCGCCAGGCGCGGCCCCCAATCGCTGCCGCCGATGCCGATATGCAGCACCGTCGCGAAATCCGCGGTCTGGTCCAGCTTGCGGACGAAGTCCGTCATGCGCGAATACTCGCACACGGAATCCGCGTCCTGGCCGTCCGGCTGCTCGCGCGTGCGCCCCGCGCGCAGCGCCGTGTGCCAGGCCGGCTTGCCTTCGGTCCAGTTGACCGGCTCGCCCGCGAACAGCGCGCGGCGCGCCTCCGCCAGGCCCCGCGCCTGCAGCAGCGACAGCGCCGCGGCATCCAGCGCCGGCGATTGCCGCTGCATGGTCAGGTCCACGCACAAGCCCGCCGCCTCGATGACCTTCAGCGCGCCGGCCTCCAGTCCGGCGGATTGCGCGGCCTGCGCGAACGCCAGCCACTCCGGGCTGTCCGCCAGTCCGGAATTCGCCCTCAATGCCTCAATCGCATGTTTGGCATTTCCCATCGCGTGATGCTCCTTAAAACGGTAAACGAACATGAGGGGCAATGCGTCGGAACGCGTTGCGGAAGTCCTCCTCGATACGGGCCAGTGCGGCCACGGTGTCCCCTTCGAAACGCAATACCACCGTCGGCGTGGTGTTGGACGGACGCGCCAGGCCGAAGCCGTCGGCATAGTCCACGCGGACGCCGTCCAGGTTGCTGATCGAGACCGCGCCGGGGAATTCCCCCTGCGCGCGCAAAGCCTCCACCAGGTCGAACTGCTCGCCTTCGGCGGTTCCCAGCTTGATTTCGGGCGTGGCGCAGGATTGCGGAAGGTTCTCCAGCAGCGCGGACGGGTCCGGCGCCGCCGACAGGATCTCCAACAGCCGCGCGGCGGCATAGATGCCGTCGTCGAAGCCGTACCAGCGCTCTTTGAAGAAAATATGTCCGCTCATCTCGCCGGCCAGCAATGCGCCGGTCTCGCGCATCCTTGCCTTGATCAGAGAGTGACCTGTCCTGCACATCGTGGGCTTGCCGCCAGCCTCGGTGACCGCGCGCGCCACGTGGCGGCTGCACTTGACGTCGTAGAGGATTTCGCCGCCCGGATTGCGCGACAGCACATCGCGCGCGAAGAGGATCAGCTGGCGGTCGGGCCAGATGATCTGGCCCGACTTGGTCACCACTCCGAGCCGGTCGCCGTCGCCGTCGAACGCCAGGCCGACCTCGCAGTCGGAATAGCGCAGGCAATAGATCAGGTCCTGCAGGTTCTGCGGATCGGCGGGGTCGGGATGATGGCTGGGAAACGTGCCGTCGACCTCGCAGAACAGTTCGGTCACTTCGCAGCCCAGGGCGCGGAACAGAGCAGGCGCCACCGCGCCCGCCACGCCATTGCCGCAATCGATGGCGATCTTCATCGGCCGCGCCATGCGGATGTCGCCCATCAGGCGCGCCGCGTAGCACGGCTGGATCTGCATCTGCGTGCGGCCGCCCGCCACGCTGGCCGATTCGATCGGCTGGCGCATCGCATCGCGCAGCGCGGTGATGCCGTCGCCGTACAGCGAGGCGCCGTCCAGCACGATTTTGAAGCCGTTGTGCGTGGGCGGGTTATGGCTGCCCGTCACCGCTATCCCCGAGCCCGTGTCCATCAGGCGGGTCGCGAAATACACCATGGGCGTGGTCGCCATGCCGATATCGATGACGTGCATGCCCGCCGAGCGCAGGCCCGCCTGCAGCGCGGCCGCCAGCTCCACGCTGCTCAGGCGGCCGTCGCGCCCCACCACCATCGACCGCGCTCCGAGTTCGCGCGCCCGGGTCCCCGCCGCCATGCCCAGGCTGTGCGCGAAACGCGCGTCGATCTCGTCCGGCACCGTGCCGCGTATGTCATAAGCCTTGAAAACCGCATCCAGAATTTGCGGGGTGTCCCACCCAAATGTTCCGTGCATGCCATTTTCTCCGGGTGGCGTTCACTTAGGGCCGTTCTGTTTGAAATCGCCGTAGTACGCCGCGCGGGAGTAGCGGTAACTGCCGTACTTGGACCGGAAGCCGAAGCGTTCCGGAAGAAGCTTGAGTCCGTTGAAAAGCACGCCGTCCACCGGCGCGCCCGCCTGGATCAGGCGCTTGGCCGTTTCCCGGATCTCGCCCACCGTGTTCATCCCGGATCGCACCACCACCATGACGGCCGCGGCATGCGTGCCGACCACGGCCGCATCCGGAGACGACAGCACGGGCGCCGTGTCCAGGATCACCATGTCGTACTGGGAGGCCAACTCGCGCAGGGTCTCGCCGAACACGGGCGAGGCGAGCAACTCGGAAGGATCGAAGGTGACCGCGCCGGTGGCGATGAAATCCACGCCCTCGGAAACGCTGTGCTTTCTTACCCGGCTGAGCGGAATCGTGCCCGACAGCACCTCGAACAGGCCGTCTTCCTTCGGCACGCCGAAATACCGGTTCAGCTGCCCCTTGCGGAAGTCCGCGTCGATCAGCAGCACGCGCTTGCCCACGCCGCCCTGGATGAAGGCGAAGTTGGCCGACAGGAAGGACTTGCCCACCCCCGCCACAGGCCCCGTGAACATGACCATGTTGTTGGCCGACTGGCGCAGCGACGCCTGCAGCACGTTGCGGAAGGAACGCAGGCTTTCAATGGGCGGCGCATTGCTCTGGCTTTGCGCCAGCAGCGCGGGCACGGTGGCGTTCTTGCGGCGGCTCCTGCGCCACAGCTTGTCCTGCATGTCGCTGTAGGGAATCGCGGCGAGCACGGGCAGCCCGGTATGGCGCTCGACGTCGTCCGGCTCGGACAAGCCGCCGAACAGGGCGTTGCGCACGAAGGCGCACAGCATGCCGAAGATCAGGCCGAAAGCGGTCGCCACGCCGATGATGATGGCGGCCTTGGGGCGCACGGGCTTGTCGGGCTGCACCGCGGCGTCCAGGATGCGCACGTTGCCCACTTTGCCGGCGCGGATCAGCCGCAACTGCTGGGCGTTGTTGAGCAGCGCCGTATAGAGCTCGGTGTTGACGCGCACGTCGCGCACCAGGCGCACGACGTCCTGCTCCAGATCGGGCAGTTGGCGGATGTTATTGCCGATGCGGTTCACGTCGCCGGTCAAGGCCGAGATCTGCCTGTCGATGGCCACGATGCTCGGGTGGGTCGGCGCGAAGCGCGTGATCATTTCCTGCCGCTTGGAGCGCAACTCCATTACCTTGGTCTGCGCGTCCACCGACTGCGCGAGGATCAGTTTGGCCTCTTCGCTCAGGTCGATGGTGCCGCGCTTGTTGCGCAGCGAGTTGTACTTGGTCTCGGCCGCGTCCAGCTCGCCCTTGAGGATGGGCAGCTGCTGTTCGAGGAAGACCAGCGACTTCTCCGCCTGGGCCGACTTGCGGTTGACGTTCTGCTGCACGTACTCCTGGCCGATCTGGTTCAGCACCGCGGTGGTCAGCGCGGGATCGTTGCCTTCCAGCGTCACGCCGATCACGCCCGACGTGCGGCCGCGCTCAAAGATGCCCAGGCGCGACTGCACGTCCTCGATGGCGGCCAGGCGCGAACTGCGCGACACGGTGAATTCCGTGCCCGGACGCCCCGTCAGCGCATCGATGTGCACGTCCATGGCGCCGCCGCCCGGCAGCAGGAAGTGCTCCGGCTTGCCGACGGTGCCGTTGAAGGTCGCGCCGGTGAGTTTGTCGCTGAGCGTATAGCGCCCCTCGCCCAGCGTCGTCACGCGGAAGGGTTTGCCCAGCCATTCGTTGGGCACGTCCAGCTGCGAGATCGCGATGGCTTCGCCGCCCCACGCATAGCCGCCGCGCGGCAGGCTCGAGGGATACGGCAGGCTTTCGTACCGTTGCGCGAGCCACTCGCCCACCACCGGGAAGTAGCGCGGCTTGGCATGGATGTACAGGAGGAACTTGTCGACGGCCGGGCCCACGACCATGCGCGAACGCAGCACCTCCATTTCGCCCGATGTCTCGGCCTTGGTGTCGAACATGGTCGAGACGTCGCCCAACAGGCTGCGGCTCTGGCCCTGCGGCATTTCCTCTTCCACCTGAACGATGATGTCGGCTGAAAACACCTTGGGGGTGACCATTACGTAGGCGAGCGCTCCCACGAAGGCAAGCAGCGTGATCGCGATGATCATCCACCGGTTGGAGAAGATGGCGTCCACGTGCGACGTCAGTGGGGTTTCCTGCTGGCGAGCCGGCACGGACGGCTCGAAGGATTCGATAGGCAACGACATGCAGCTCTCCAAGAGAAGACGCCGCTGCGGTCGCGGCGTCCCCAAAGGCGTGGGTTAGAAACTAGTCAATGGCTTTCACGGTCTGTACCGTCTGCGCGCTCGGGAACAGGTTGCTGATGAAGCGGTTCCACCGCACCAGGCCGGCCGAATCCACGAACACAACGTCTTTGGGTTGCAACTCAAACTTCTCCGCCACCGCGAGGGCCTGCGGCGAGCCGGCGTTCAGGTGGAACACCAGCGGCGTCGCCTGCTCCGTGCTGCGAACGACAAAGATCTGCGACGGGTTGGAGGTGAGCTGGTTCGGTCCCCCAGCCAAGCCCAGCGCCTCCGTCAACGACATGCGCCCGTCACGCATCACTGCCGCGGTGGGCAAGGTGACCTCGCCCATCACGAATACCTTGCTGTCGTCGCGCGGCGTCACTCTCACGATGTCGCCCGACCGCAGCAGCACTTGGTTCAGGTCCTGCCCACGCTCGATCAACGCCGGCAAGTTCACGCGAGTACGTCGCCCGTCCCGGATCACGTACACTGCGCTGCGGTCGCCGGTCGGCAGGATTCCGCCTGCCCTGTTGATCGCTTCCAGCAGCGTCATCGGGATGTCGTTGATCGCAACCGTGCCCGGCGTGGTCACTTCGCCATCGACGTAAACACGCTTGCTGCGATACCCCAGAACGCGTACCGTGATCTGCGGATCCTGGATGTATTTGCTGGACCTGCTCACTATGAGATTGCGCGCCTGGAGTTCCGTCAACCCCGCCACTTTCAGCAGTCCGGCATAGGGAAATTGGATATATCCAGTGGATGAGACCGTATAGCCCGGAATGCCCGATGCGGTATCCCCAATGGCTAGTTCGGTTACCCCAGAACCAATGGCGTAGGTTTGCGTCGGAAGGACGAGCTCGGGGTGGTCCCACACCACGACCGACAGGATGTCTCCCGGACCGATAAGGTATGGCCCCGATTTGCCGTAGAGGCGATCGACGCCTTCGTTGTCGAGCAGCGCCTCGCGGGCGCGTTGATCGTCGAGAACGAGACTGGGCGTGATTTCCTTGATCACTGCCTTCGAATTGGGATCCAGCGGGTCTGCGAGCTGATTGGCGTCAAAGGTCATACCGGGGGACAAGGCGCAAGCGCCCAGCGAGGACACGAGCGCGATAGCGGCTATGGCTCGGCTCAACGTTCCGAAAAAAGTAGTCATGGCAAATCCACTTGTGAATGACTTCGTTGCTTGGAAAGGAGCCCGATGCGTAACGGGTTGCGACATTCCACTCCCTTTTCCAGGCCCCGCACATTCGACGGATGCCCTAAGCCTTCTCCTACATCGTTTGGAGGTTTCGGGTGAGCTTGGCACTCAATAAGATTTTGTCGGTAGCCACACTCGTTGCGGCAGCGCACGGCTTTTGTTCCCGCGCGCCGCGAGGTGACTCCCCACGAACAGGAGTGCGCGATGGAACCGTCCCAAACGGACACGTCGGCAAGATTCAGCGGGGCAAGCTATCTCTATCGCTTGCTCGACGCCGCGATCGTCATAACCTGCGGCCTGACTGCCACCGGCTTGAAATTCTCGGACGATGCTCTGGCGGACCCTCCGCAAATCCATCTGTTCCTCGTTTATCTGTGCGGCCTGGGGGTGATCGCCATCTTCCCCGCCTTCCGGCTGTACGTGTCGTGGCGCGGGCGGCGGCTGGCCGATCTCGTGGGACGCAGCCTGGCGGCATGGGCCCTGGTTTTCGCGCTGGGCATCTGCATCAGTTTTCTCATGCACCAGACCGCCGCGATATCCCGCATATGGGCGGCAACCTGGTTCGTCATGGCGGCGCTGACGCTGGCCGGCGTACGCATAGCGGTCTACGCGGCCCTGGGCGCCGCGCGCGACCGCGGCCTGGACCGCAAGCGCGTGCTGCTGGTGGGTTTCGGCGCGCTGGGGCACGACCTGTGGCGCCGGGTCGAACGCTATCGCGGCACGGGCTACGAAGTGGCGGGCATCTATGCGGAACCCCACGAGAACCTGCCTCCGCAGGTGCGCCGGCTACACGACCTGGACGGCCTGCATGCCTTCGTGAACGAGAACAACGTCCGCGAAATCTGGATCGTGCTTCCGATGGAGGCGGGCCAGGAACTGCGCGAGGTCCTCCATCACCTGCGCAATGACCTGGTGGACATCCGCTGGATACCGGACGTGATGTCCATCCAGCTGCTGGGGCACCAGATCGGGGAATTCCTGGGCCTGCCCGCGATCCAGTTGAACAGCCTGCCGGCCGCCGGCGTGCGCGGCCTGGCCAAGGAAGTCTTCGACCGCAGCTTCGCCTTCTGCGCGCTGATCGGCCTGTCTCCCGTGATGCTGACCGTGGCCCTGCTGGTGAAAGCCACCTCGCGCGGCCCCGTCTTCTTCACCCAGCCACGGCTGGGCGTGGACGGCAAGGTGTTCCATGTCTACAAATTCCGCACCATGACCGTGCACCAGGAGCAAGGGGTTGTGACGCAAGCCACCCGCAACGATGCCCGCGTCACCCGCATCGGCGGCTTCCTGCGCCGCACCAGCCTGGACGAGCTGCCCCAGTTCCTCAATGTGCTGATGGGAGACATGTCCGTGGTGGGCCCCAGGCCGCACGCGCTCGAACACAACGAGCTGTACAAGGACCTGGTGCAGCGCTACATGATGCGCCACCGCGTCAAGCCGGGCATCACCGGCTGGGCCCAGGTCAATGGACTGCGCGGGCAGACGGACACGCTGCGCAAGATGAGCGACCGCGTCGAGCACGACATCTACTACATCCAGAACTGGACGTTCCGGATGGACCTGCTGATCATCGCCCGGACGGCGATATCCGGATGGACGGGCCGCAATGTCTACTGAACCGTTGGGATGGCCCGAGCGCCGCGAGGCGGCCGCGCGCAGCAACGGCATGCTGGCCGGCCCCGATTTCCGGCGGGCGGTGGAAATGCTCCCCCTTGTGTCCATCGACCTGTTGCTGCGCGACGCCTCCGGCCGCTATCTGACCGGGCTGCGCACCAATCCTCCCGCCCAGGGAGCCTGGTTCGTGCCGGGCGGGCGCATCCGCAAGAACGAAACGCTGCGCGACGCGCTGCGCCGCATCGCGCGCGACGAGCTCGGCCTGCCCGTCCCGGAACAGGCCTGGACGCCTCGGGGCGTGTACGAGCACTTCTATGGCACCAATTTCGCGGGTGAGGCGGGACGCTCCACCCATTACGTCGTCCTCGCCTATGAGGCGGAAGTTTCGTTGGACCTATCCAGCCTGCCCCAGGCCCAGCACCGCAGCTACCGCTGGCAGCCCGCGGAGGCGATCGCCGCCGACCCCGGCGTGCATCCGTACACCCAGGCCTACTTCAAGGAGTGAGCGCCATGACCAATCCCCCTCCCCCGTACCGGGCTGTCATCCTTTGCGGCGGCTCCGGCTCGCGCCTGTGGCCGCTGTCCCGGGAGTTGCTGCCGAAGCAGTTCATCCGTTTGACCGATGACCGCAGCCTGCTGCAGAACACGCTGCTGCGCCTGGGGTCCGCGGGCGCCGAAGCCAGGCCCACGCTGGTGTGCAACGATGCTCACCGCTACATCGCGGCGGAACAGGCGCTGGAACTGGGCATCAAGGACGCGGAGGTGATCCTCGAACCGTACGCCCGCAACACGGCGCCGGCTATCGCCGCCGCCACCCTGCGCGCCATGCGGGACGGCGAGGATCCCGTCATGCTCATCATGCCTTCGGACCATGTCCTGGAAGACGGCGAGGTGCTGCGCGCCGCCTTTGCCGAGGCCTACCAGGCCGCGCTGCAGGGCGCGCTGGTGACCTTCGGCATCACACCGACCGCCCCGCTCAGCGGCTATGGCTATATCCAGGCCGACGAGCCCGGCGCCATGGAGCCCGCCCGCCGCGTGCGCCGCTTCGTCGAAAAGCCGTCGCCGGAGGTCGCCCAGCGCTTCATCGAGGACGGCGGCTACTACTGGAACAGCGGCATGTTCGCCTTCCAGGCTTCGGTCTTCCTGTCGGAAATGGCCAGGCTGGCGCCCAGGATCCTGGAGCAGGTGCAGGCGGCCGTGGCCATCGGGCACGGCGAGAACGCGCTTTTCCACCTGGACGGTCCCTCTTTCGAGGCCTGCCCCAGCGATTCGATGGACTACGCCATCATGGAGCGCACCGACAGCGCCGTGGTCATTCCGCTGGCGGCCTCCTGGAGCGACGTAGGCGCGTGGGACGCGGTCTGGGGCATCGCCCAGAAGACGGTCGAGGGCAACTCCACCACGGGCGACGTCATGGTGGAGGATTCACGCAACTGCCTCATCCATTCGACCAGCAGGCTGGTCGCCTCGGTGGGGCTGGACGACATCGTCGTGATCGAAACGGCCGACGCCGTCCTGGTGGCCCACAAGTCGCGCTCTCAGGACGTCAAGCGCCTGGTCGAGATCTTCAAGACGCAGCACCGCTCCGAACTCAACCACCACCGCGAGGTCCAGCGGCCTTGGGGATCCTACGATTCCGTCGGCCAGGGCCCCCGCTACCAGGTCAAGCGCATCACGGTCAAACCCGGGGCGCGCCTGTCCTCGCAGATGCACCATCACCGGGCGGAGCACTGGATCGTGGTGTCGGGTACGGCGCGCATCTACAACGGCGACAAGCAGTACCTGCTGACCGAGAACCAGTCGACCTATATCCCGCTGGGCGAGATCCACAGCCTGGAGAACCCCGGGAAGATCCCGCTGGAGATCATCGAGGTGCAATCTGGGGCCTATCTCGGCGAGGACGACATCGTTCGATTCCAGGACATGTATGGACGAGTGTGAGAAGGAGCCCCCACGCCGCGCACGCTTCGCGCGCTTGCTGCCCCCCAAGGGGGTGCTTTTTGCCTTGGGGCGGCCCGGCGGCAAAAACGGCCCCCCACGCCGCGCACGCTTCGCGCGCTTGCTGCCCCCCAAGGGGGCGCTTTTTGCCTTGGGGCGGCCCGGCGGCAAAAACGGCCCCCCACGCCACGTGGACAAGGATCCTTTCTGGCGTCCTGGAATGGCGCGGCTATGCCTGCCGGTGGCGGGGCTGTTCTTTCTTGTGCTGGTGACGGTGGGCAACCTTCCGGGGCTGGCGGCGGACATGTCGGACGCCTTCGGCGACAAGCGCCTGCACCTCGCCGCCTACGCCTTCCTGAGCGGGCTCATCTACGCCTCGGTCAACCGGCGCCCGGTGCTGGTGTCCCTGTTGGCCATCACGGCGCTGGGCGCGCTGGACGAATCAATCCAGTCCCTTTTTCCCTATCGACAGGCTGAACTCTTAGACCTTTTGGCCGATATCTCCGCGGCTGGTGCAACAGTAATCTCATTGCACATTGGTACCGCAGCCTTCGGCTCCTTTCGTGCAGTCACTAAGTCTTAAGGATACAACCATGCCAAAACGGGCACTGATTACCGGCGTAACCGGCCAAGACGGGTCCTACCTGGCGGAGTTCCTGCTTGCCAAGGGCTATGAAGTCCACGGCATCAAGCGGCGCGCTTCGCTGTTCAACACGGCCCGCATCGACCACCTGTACCAGGATCCCCACGATCAGCCCCGCAATTTCGTGCTGCACCACGGAGACATGACGGACTCCTGCAGCCTGATCCGGATCGTGCAGTCGGTACAGCCGGACGAGATCTACAACCTGGCCGCGCAGAGCCACGTCGGGGTGTCGTTCGAGGAGCCCGAGTACACGGCCAACGCCGACGGCCTGGGCACCCTGCGCCTGCTGGAAGCCATCCGCATCCTGAAGCTGGAGAACAAGGCCCGCTTCTACCAGGCTTCCACCTCCGAGCTCTACGGCCTGGTGCAGGAAATCCCGCAGAAGGAAACCACGCCCTTCTACCCGCGCAGCCCCTACGCGGCCGCAAAGCTGTATGCCTACTGGATCAGCGTGAACTACCGCGAAGCCTATGGCATGTATGCCTGCAACGGCATCCTGTTCAACCACGAATCGCCCAAGCGCGGCGAGACCTTCGTGACCCGCAAGATCACCCGCGGCCTGGCGCGCATCGTGCTTGGGCTGCAGGAATGCCTGTACCTGGGCAATCTGTCGGCGTTGCGCGACTGGGGCCACGCCCGCGACTACGTCGAAATGCAATGGCTGATGCTGCAGCAGGACACGCCGGAGGACTACGTCATCGCGACCGGCATGCAGTACAGCGTGCGCGAGTTCATCAACACCGCCGCGCGCGAACTGGGCATCCTGCTGGCCTGGGAGGGAGAAGGCCTGGACGAGACGGCGACCGTGCTGTTCTCGCCGGTGCACGACGTCAAGCCCGGCCAGGTCATCGTGCGCGTCGACCCGCGCTACTTCCGTCCCACGGAAGTGGAAACCCTGCTGGGCGATCCGACCAAGGCGCGCGAGAAGCTCGGCTGGTCGCCGCGCACCTCGTTCGCTGAGCTGGTCAAGGAAATGATCGAGAGCGATCTGCGGGACGCGCGGCGCGATGCGCTGGTCGAGCAGAACGGCTACGAAATCTACGCCTACAAGGAGTAGTCGGACATGACGAACCTGGAGCAACGCGTCTTCGTCGCCGGCCATCGCGGCATGGTGGGCGCCGCGATCACCCGCGAACTGCACCGCCGCGGCTACGGCAACGTGGTGACCCGCAGCCGCGAGGAGCTGGACCTGGAAAACCAGAACCAGGTGCACCGCTTCTTCTCGACCACGCCGGTCGACGTGGTGTACCTGGCGGCGGCCAAGGTGGGCGGCATCCTCGCCAACCAGACGCATCCGGTGGAGTTCCTCTATAAGAACCTCATGATCCAGTGCAACGTCATCCGCGCCGCGTACGCGGCGGGGGTGCGCAAGCTGCTGTTCCTGGGTTCGTCATGCATCTACCCGCGGGAGGCGCCCCAACCCATCCGCGAAGATGCGCTGCTGACGGGGCCGCTGGAATCCACCAACGAACCCTACGCCATCGCCAAGATCGCAGGCCTGAAGCTTTGCGAGGCGTACCAGCGCGAGTACGGCGCGCGCTTCATCTGCGCCATGCCGACCAATCTCTACGGCCCGCATGACAACTACGACCTGCACAGCAGCCACGTGCTGCCAGCGCTCATCCGCAAGTTCCATGAAGGACGCGAATCGGGCCAGGACAGCGTGACCATCTGGGGAACGGGCGCGCCGCTGCGCGAGTTCCTGTACGTGGACGACCTGGCCCAGGCCTGCGTCATGCTGATGGAACACCCCGAGGCGGAGGGGATCTACAACATCGGCGCCGGCCAGGACATCTCGATCGCCGAGCTGGCCAAGCTGGTCGCGCGCGTCGTCGGCTACACCGGCAACATCGTCTACGACACCAGCAAGCCTGACGGCACGCCGCGCAAGCTGATGGACTCGGGCCGGGTCCAGGCACTGGGCTGGAAGCCGGAAATTTCGCTGACGCACGGCATCACGCTGGCCTACGGGCATTTCCTGCGCGAGCGCACCCAACAGGCGCTGCCCGTGGCCTGATGGCCACGCTCAGAGGCTATAGCCATGCTTGGTTTTCTCAGGAAACACATCGCCGGCAACGCCTCCTTCTGGGGGCTGGTGGAGTACGGCATCGGCCCCGTCGCCGCGCTGGTGGCATTGCCCATCCTGTTCCGGCAGCTCGGAACGGTGGGCTTCGGCCAATACTCCATGATCATCGCCCTGGCCGGCTTCGGCAACGCCGCCAATCTTGGCGCGGCCGTGACCGCGACCAAGCTGGTGTCCGAACGCCTGCACGAACCCGGCGGCGCCTACCGCGCGGCGGGCGTGAGCATGTCGCTCATCGGTTGCGCGCTGGGCGTGGTGACGCTGGCCGCCCTGATGCTCTGGGGCGCCGTGGGCCTGGGATGGCCCGGCGCGACCTTCGGCGGCGTGGCGGTGACGATGCTGGCGCTGCCAGCCCTGGCCATCTACCTGACTCAGCAGTATGACCAGCTCTTCTCGGGCTGCCTGAAGGGGCGCGAGGACTTCCGCGCCACGGCGCTGTGCGAAGTATTCAGCCGCAGCGGCACGATGGCGCTGGCCTGCGCCACCGCCTGGCTCACTGCCTCGCCCACCTGGACCGGCCTGGCCCAGGCGCTCGGGCTGCTGCTCGCCGGCTCCGTGAAGATGCTTGTGTTCTCGCGCAGCTACGGCCGCCTGCTCGTGCGTCCCGTGCGCGACCGCGGCGCCATGATGGACGCCTTCCGGTTCTCGCGCTGGTCATGGCTGAATAGCCTGAGCGCCCTGGCCTTCGGTTCGGTGGACCGCGTGCTGGTCGGCAGCCTGATGGGGCCGGCGGCGCTCGCGATATATACGGTGGGCGTGCAGGTCGGCCAGATCATCCACACCGCGTCGGTCGCCATTTTCCAGAAGGCCATGCCGCGCGTCAGCCGCCTGTCGGCCTCTCCTCCCTACCCCGGAGCCGCCGAACGCGAAATCCGGCGCATGATGCTGTGGAACCTGGCCCTGTCGGCCGGCGCGACCCTTGCCGTGCTGGCGGTCAGCCATCCGCTCCTGAACGTGCTGCTGAGCGCGAGCGTGGCCCAGGACCATCTCGGGACCTTCCAATTGCTCATCGTGGCGTCGGGGTTGCTCTCCCTGAATGCCGCGGCCCATTTCTCCCTGCTCGGACTCGGAAATTCCCGCGCGGTCGCCATCCTGAACGGCTTGGGCGGATTGGCGATGCTGTGCGTCATGGCGGGGCTGGTACACGTCGCAGGCGAACACGCCGCGGCTTGGGGCCGCATGGCCTATGCGGCGATCACGCTGGCCGGCGTGGCCTTCGCCATCCGTCAATCCCGCCCCGATTTCCCGGGCGCCTTGCCTGCGGCCAGCCGCTAGGGCCTGCCCACACTAAAAGGAGCCTTGCATGAGCAAGCGTCACAACGAGTATTCACGTCAGCTCATCGACTTCGTCCGCGAGCTTCGTCCGCCTGCCCCGATCGCGGGCGGCCTGATGCCGAAGGTAACGATCGTGACCCCCTCGTTCAACCAGGCCCGCTTCCTGGAACGCACGATCCTGTCCGTGCTGAACCAGGGCTATCCGCGGCTGGAGTACATCATCATCGATGGCGGCTCCACCGACGGCAGCGTGGACATCATCCGCAAGTACGAACGCTACCTGTCGTACTGGGAAAGCACGCCCGACCGCGGCCAGTCGCACGCCATCAACAAGGGCTTCGAACGCGCCACCGGCGACTACGTGGGCTGGCAGAACTCGGACGATCTCTATTTCCCGGGCGCGCTGCGCAAACTGGGCGCCGCCGCCTCCAAGGGCCGGGCGCCCATCGTCAGCGGCAACCTGTTCGTGGCGGACGCGAACAACCGCATCTTCCGCAAGATCCACTACACCCCGGTCAACCGGGGCACGCTGACGGTCGTCAAGGCATCGATTCCCAACCAGTCCGCGATCTTCCGCCGCGACCTGCTGCGCAAGTACGGCCTGCTGCAGGAAAGCATGCGCTATTGCATGGACCTGGAATTGTGGAGCCGCCTGCTGCGCGAAGGCAAGAACCTGATCGTGCCGGACGCCATGGGCGTCTACACGGCCCATGACGAAACCAAGACCGCGCTAATGCAGGACGTGCTGCTGGAAGAGCGCGAGCAGATCGTCACCCGCATCCGGCGCACGGAGCCGGGCCTGGGACGGCTGTTCGAGCTTTCCTGCCGCGCGTCCAAGGTGGCTGCGCATGCGCGGCAGGGAGACCTGTCGTACCTGTTCGAAAAGCTGACCACCAAGATATTCGGCCGCGACGACTGGGCTGCGCACTAGGACCCGCACACGAGGAGCTGAGCCGCAATGAAGCCGCACCGCCGCCTTTCCACCCTGCACCTGCTGGGTCTGTTCGCCTTCACGGCGCTTGCCCTGAACGACGACCACTTCGTCCTGGGCGTGGGCAGCTTCAAGCTGTCTCCCTTCGACCTGCTGTTCGTCGCCATGCTGGCGGTCAAGGCCCTGCGGCTTGCGGATCCCGCCGCCTATGCCCTGCCCCGCGGCCTGCTGGGCCTGCTGCTGGGGCTGCAATGCCTGTCGGTGATCTACCTGCTGCTGGTGTCCCTGCACCACCCGGGCATCGAAACGGGCGACGTGGCGCGGGATCTGCGCATCGTGTTCTATTTCCTGTGCACGCCCTTTCTTTGCTACAAGGACATCGACAGTCCCGCCGCCTATGCGGTGCTGCAGAAGTACATCGTGGCGGCCTGCCTCGCCGTTGCCACGCTGATGCTGGCGGAACAGCTGCAGGGTTTCAGCGTATCCAATCCGCTGCGCAACGTGCGCCTGGGCGTCTGGGCCATTCCGTTCGGCGTGGTATCGCTGCTGTACTTCCGCCGCACCCTGAACGTCTCCGGGCCCAAGGCCTATGCGCTGACGGTCTACATGCTGCTGGCGCTGGTCTTTTCACTGAACCGCAGCCAGTACCTGCAGCTGGCGGCTTCCGTCCTGATCGCGGTGATGCTGGGCGCGGGCCCCGAGATCCGGCGGCGCGCCGTCATGGTCTTCGCGCCCGCCGCCGTCGCCGGCGTCCTGGTCTTCGCCAGCATCGGCTACCTGGACGTGCTGACCAACCGCATCTTCAGCGTCGAGCGCCTGGACGAGGACTCCAGCTACGGCGCGCGCATCCAGGAAATGCAGGGGCAGATGGATTTCTTCGCCGAAAGCCCCGTGTTCGGCAAGGGCGCCGGCTTTCGCAGCTGGGTCATGGGCGAGAACGGCTTCGAACTCAGCACCTTCGCCCACAATTCATGGGCGTTCTACCTGATGAAATTCGGCGTAGTGGGCACGACCATGATCATGCTCCCTCCGCTGCTCATCCTGCTGCTGACCCTGCTCCGACGATACGCGCATCCCGGCCTGGAGCTGCACCGGCGCTACCTGCTGGCCACCGCGCCCATCTATATCTTCATCGACTCGCTTTCGGGGGGGCTGGCCTACGCGCCCAAGACCGCTTTCACCGGTTTCCTGCTGTGCTATTGCCTGTCGTTGATGCGCAATGCCCAGGTCATGCCTGTTCCCTCCAGTACGCCGCCCGTCCCCAGCCCCCGCCCGGACGCCGCGCGCCGGGCGCCACCGCGAGTGATCCCTCATGCCTGATGTCTTGTTTGTCGCGCCGGACCTGCACGGCGGCGTTGGAAGATGCGTCGCCTTCATCGTGGATGCCTTGCCGGAACAGGGGGTGGACTCCGCCCTGTTCCTGCTGCGTTCCCGCAACCGGGAGTATCCCATTTCCAACCCCAAGGTGACCCGCGCGCTGCCCGTCATCGAATCGCCCACCAAGCTGCGCATGATGCTGCCCCTGGCCTTCATCCGCCTGCTGCGCCAGATCCGGCGCGATAAGCCGGCCATCGTCTGCTCGCACGGCCTGCTGTGCAATATGCTGGTCGTGCTGGCCAGGAAATTGCTGGGCGGCGGGTTCAAGACGGTCGCCTTCGAACACAGCAGCCCCGCAATCCACTACGGGGCCTCCCGCATGCGCCGCCTCAAATGCTGGCTGGTCAGCCAAACCTACCGGCGGCATGACGCCGTGGTCGGCGTATCGCGGGGCGTGAAGGAAGACCTGGTCAGCATGTTCCCGCCGCTGCGCGGCAAGGTGCACACCATCTACAACGGCGTCCCGCTGGACAACGTCAGGCGGCAAGGCGCGCATCGCGCGCAGGAGCCGTCCGGGCGCAGCCCCTACCAGGTGGTGGCCGTCGGCCGGCTCGAGGCGGTGAAGGACTACGCCACGCTGATCGATGCCGCCGCGCTGCTGGACGACCCCGGCATCGCCTTCACCATCCTGGGCGAAGGATCCGAGCACGACGCCCTGCAAAAACGGATCGACGACCACGGGTCGCGCACGGCCGTCACGCTGGCCGGCCACATCGACAATCCATTTCCGGTGATCGCGGGCGCCGGCGCGTTCGCCCTGACCTCCGTGCGCGAGAGCTTTGGCAACGTGCTCGTGGAAGCGTTGTGCCTGGGCGTGCCTGTGATCTCCACCGACTGTCCCCATGGCCCCGCCGAGATCCTGGACGCCGGGCGCTATGGCCTGCTCGTGCCGGTGGGCGACGCCGCGGCGCTGGCGGAAGCCGTGCGCCGCCTGGCCTACGACGGCGAAATGCGGGAACGGCTTGCCGCCCAGGGCCCCGAACGCGCCGACGCCTTTTCCCTGGAGCGGCACTGCCGCAACGTCATCGCGCTATTTCAGCCGCTCATGCAGCGCGGCACGCCCTGAACAGGACAGCATCATGCAGAAGATACCGGTTTCGGTCGTCGTCATGACCAAGAACGAGGAACGCAATATCGCCAAGTGCCTGAAGGCGCTGGTCGAATTCGACGAGGTTTTCGTCGTGGACTCCAACAGCACGGACGCCACTTGCGCGATCGCGACGGCGATGGGCGCGAAGATCTCCAATTTCCAGTGGGACGGCAAGTATCCGAAGAAAAAGCAATGGTGCCTGGAGCAACTGCCTTTCTCGCATCCCGTCGTGCTGTACGTCGACGCCGACGAGGAAATGACGCCCGGGCTCGCCGCCGAGATACGCGAGGCGCTGCCGCGCTTCGCGGCGGGCGCGGGCGGTGCCTTCGTGCCGTTCGACTATGTGTTCTGCGGCAGGAAGCTGGAACACGGGCACCGCGTCTACAAGCTGGCGCTGCTGGCGCGCGACCGCTCCCGCTTCCTGGACTACGATGACCTGGATGTGGCCCATATGTGGGAAGTGGAAGGGCACTACCAGCCGCAGGTCGAGGGCGAGACCTTTGCCTTGCGCCAGCGCATGGTGCACAACGACCATGACTCGCTCTTCCACTATTTCGACAAGCACAATCGCTACTCCGACTGGGAGGCCAACCTCCGCACCAAAGGCCTGATGAACGACCCGCGCGAAGCCAACGTCGGCGCCCGCGCGCTGCTCAAGCGCATCTTCCAGGCCATGCCTTTCAAGGCGCCGATCGCCTTCCTTCATTCCTATCTTTTCCGGCTGGGCTTCCTGGATGGCAAGGCCGGCTACGACTATGCCGTGGCCCGCGCCATGTACTACTGGCAAATCCGCATCAAGACCGAGGAAATCCAGAAGGCGCGGCAGGCCAGCGCGGCCGCGGCGCGCGACGACGCCGTGGCGGGAGCCGCGAAATGAGCGCCCTCCAGCGTCTCGACCGCTTTGCGCTGGCGCCCGGCCAGCGCGGCCGCTCCGCGCTGACCGTGCAGCTGTGGTGGATGGTGCAGGGAACCCTGTTCCGCTGGTCGCCGCAAGTCGCTTACGGATTCCGCCGGTGGCTGCTGCGCTGCTTCGGCGCCCGCATCGGACGCAAGGTGCTGATCCGCCCCACCGCCACGGTGACCTACCCCTGGAAGGTGGAGATCGGCGACTATGCCTGGATCGGCGACGAGGCCGTGATCTACAGCCTGGGCCCCATCCACATCGGCGCCCATGCGGTGGTTTCGCAGCGCAGCTATCTGTGCGCGGCCGACCATGATGCCGGGCAGCCCGAATTTCCCCTGCGCGAACGCGCCGTGCGCGTCGAGGAAGGCGCCTGGGTCGCGACCGACGTGTTCGTCGGCCCCGGCGTGACCATCGGGCGGGAGGCCGTGATCGGAGCCCGCAGCTCCGTATTCCGCAACATGCCGCCCGCCATGGTGTGCCACGGCAATCCTTGCCGCCCCGTCCGGTCCCGCAAGGCGGGGCCGGCATGAAAATCCTCATCTACGGCATCAACTACGCGCCCGAGCTCACCGGCATCGGCAAGTACAGCGCCGAGATGGCCGAATGGCTGGCCGCACGCGGCCATGAAGTCAGCGCGGTAACCGCCCCGCCCTACTACCCCCAGTGGGAAGTGCACGCAAGCTACCGGGCGGGCCGCTACCGCAAAGAACTGCGGCGCGGCGTCACCGTGCGCCGGGCGCCGCTCTGGGTTCCCGGCAAGCCAGGCGGGCTCAAGCGGCTGATCCACCTTGCGAGCTTCGCCCTGTCCAGCCTGCCCTCGCTGCTGCGCGCCGCCGCCGGACGCCCCGACGTCATACTCGTGGTCGAGCCCGCGCTCTTCTGCGCGCCCGCAGCCTGGCTGGCGGCGCGGCTTTGCGGCGCCCGCGCATGGCTGCATATCCAGGACTACGAAGTCGATGCCGCTTTCGAGCTGGGGCTGCTCAAGGGTGCCGGCCTGCGCGCCGCCGTGCGGCGGGCCGAGAGCTGGCTGATGCGCCGCTTCGACCGCGTCTCCACGATTTCGAACCGCATGCTGGACCTGGCGCTGGCCAAGGGCGTGGAGCCAGGCCGCGCGGTGCTGCTGCCCAATTGGATCGACGTGGATGCGATCGCGCCGCGTGACGGCGGCGACTACCGCGCCGAACTGGGCATACCGGAAAATGCCGTGGTTGCGCTGTACTCGGGGAACATGGGAGGCAAGCAGGGCCTGCAGACGCTGGCGGACGTGGCGCGGCGCCTCAGCCGCGAGCATCGCCTGTGGTTCGTGTTCTGCGGCCAGGGCCCGGAACGCGCTCCGCTCGAGGCCCGGTGCCAGGGCCTGCCCCGCGTCCGCTTTCTCGACCTGCAGCCGGCTGAACGGCTGGGCGAACTGCTCAATACCGCCGACATCCATCTGCTGCCGCAGCGCGCCGGCGCTGCCGACCTGGTGATGCCTTCCAAGCTGACGGGCATGCTGGCCAGTGGCCGGCCCGTGGTATGCGGCGCGGCGCCAGGCACTGAACTGGCCTCCGTGGTGGAACACTGCGGCCTCGTGACGCCGCCCGAAGATGGAGCGGCCATGGCGGAAGCGGTGCGCAAGCTCGGCTACAACGCGCGCATGCGCGAAACGCTGGGCGCCGCCGCGCGCCAGTACGCGCAGGCCCATCTGCACGTCGACGCGGTGCTCGGCGCCGCAGAACGCGAATTCGAGGCCGTCTTGGCCTCCAAGGACAAGCCCGCCGCGCGAGAAGCGTAGGATGGGTGCAGCGCGAGAGTTCTTGAGCAAGAACTCTGATGTCGAGCGCGCGTAACCCATGCGGCCGTGGGCAGACAGTGCCCGGCACGGGTCGGAAAACAGCCGATTGCGGCCGCATGGGTTACGCGCGCTGGGAGCCTGCGTTCTTGCCTAGGAACTCTCGCGCTGCACCCATCCTACGGGTTCGAATTGTGCTTGGCGGGCGCGGGCGGCTGGGCGCCGCTTCTCACCAATCCCATCTGCACGGCTATGTAGGCCGCTTCGGCCTGGTTGCGCGCATTGAGTTTCCAGTACAGGGTGCGCGCGTGGCTTTTTACGGTCGCCACCGAAATGCCTACCTGCTCGCCGATCTCCCGCATGGTCTTGCCCTGCACCAGCAGCTGCAGGATCTCTTCCTGCCTTTGCGTCAATTCGCGTAGTTCCGGCGTCGGAGCATGCGCGGCGCCTTGCGGCCGGGCAATGGGCTGCGGATAGCACTCCCCTCCCGCAAGCACCAGGCTCACCGCGGCGGCTAGCGCGTCCGGGTTGGACGCCTTCGGCAGGTAGCCGGCGACGCCGGCGCGCGCACACGCCGCCATGACGCCCTGGTCCAGCACGGAATAGAGCACGAGGACCAGCCGGGGCATGAAAAATGCCATCGACTGCGACAGGAGCCCGACGTCCTGTTCCGCCAGGCCGCTGCAACCCACGACCAGCAATTCCACTGGGCGGTTGATCGAGCTGGACATATTGAGCAGATGCGCTGGCGAGATGGCCAGGATGTCGTCGGCGTTGCGCACACGCTCCAGCACATGCTGGATCGCGACACGAAGCAGAGCGTAGTCTTCGATCAGTACGGTTGTCATCCCGGAGGGAACCTTGTGACACGTGGCCCATACACGGTTCCCATGACGCTGGCGCATCGTCGCTGCAATGACAGGCTGCTTGCGCCACCGGCCTCACGGGAAGCTCGTCCACCGCATCGGATCGAATTGGCGAGGCGGTGGTGGATCGCCCTGTCAACCCATGCTAGCGGACACAACCCATGCTATCAGCGGCTACGTTCGCTGAATCTCGTTCAGGTGGATGAATGGTGGAGGAATGCCGTTGCACTGCAACCACCGCACTGCTATGTAAGACGTAGCCGCGATGGCTATGCGCGGACCCGGCAGCCATGAAACTTGCGTTCCAGGCTGCCGGGGCAGGCTGCGCGACCCACAACCTCATCCAACCTTGCGACCATAAATCTGCCCGGCGTCCACATCCCTGCCGTTGGGCTCATGCCATTCCAGGGTCGCGCCGCGTTGCAGCGCCGCGTACACGGCTTCGCCCTTGTTCTTGACATGCAACCTTTGGTACAGCGTGCAAGCGTGCGTCTTCGCCGTGGCCACCGAAATATTGAGCATCCTGCTGACCGTCTTGATCGGATAGCCGCGGGCCAGGAGCACCAGCACCTCATACTGGCGCGGCGTGATCTGCAGCAGCTGGGCTCCCGCGCTGACGGGCATCGCGCCCTTGGCCACGGTGTCTTCGGCATCCCGGGCGGGCAGCGCGCAGACCGCTTGCGCGGGCGCCTGCAAGGCCTGTTCGCTGGGGAAGCACTGCCCGCCAGCCATGACCAGGCGGATCGCCGCCTCCAGGATTTCGACCGAGGCCGTTTTCATCAGGCAACCATACACGCTGGCGCCAGGCAGGCCCTGTACCGGCATGGGCAACGGCATGACGTCCGTCAACAGCAGGATCCGCTTCGGCGTAAGGACGCGCTGGATCTCATGCAAAGCGCTCCAGGCCTCGTCGGTGTCCACCGGCAACCCATAGATGAGGAGATCGGCACCCGCATGCACGCCATCGGCCTTGGATACATCCGCCAGGCCCATCCCCTCGATTTCCCACACATCATCCAACTTGCTAAGAATCTGCCACAACCCCAACCGCAAGAGCGGATGGGCTTCAATCAGGACCATCTTGGCCATGGTGTCCTCCCGGTTTTTCGACGGGCCTAGAAGGGATCTTCGCTGTGCTGAAGACTATTTTTTTTCCAGCCCTGCGGGGGTGGTCCGCAATATCCCGGAATATCTAATGAAGCCGCACCGGGGCGTTTGGGCTGGGAGACTTTGGTAGCCAACATAACGGATGGCATGGACCCATCTTATGGTTCGAAATTGGCAAAATCAAGACGTTTCGGGGCGATATAATCCGACAAAAACAGAAATCATTCGTTAGCCTTAATCACTGCCGTAAATCAGGATGAGATGTCGCTTTCGTCCTTTCGGGCGCTAGGGTTTTCACCAGCGCTTCCTGCGGCGCAAACGCCGTTTTCCCTATGAAGACAGGCCTGGGCGGTGCCCTATTCCGGCGGAGCCGCAGCTGTCACGGCCAAGAAAAAGGCCGCCCCCGGGCATCCGCCGGACGCGGCCATGAACCGCCGATATCGGGTCCGATAGCTGTCTATATGTTTCCACGGACACATCATGCCCGTGCGCGCTTTCCGTATTCGAAATATGGGTAACATTTTAATTTGTGCGCCGCCAGCATGATTTACTCCATATAGGCGAAATCAAATACCGTATGCCCCCCCTGGTGGTGCCAATGGTGCATTGAAGCATGACGCTTTCTCAGGAAACTGGCGTAGTGGATTTCGCCGTCCGTTTCCACATACGTGGAGGGTGAGAGCTCTTCGATCCGGTTCAGCGAAACGCCCTTGCCGTAGTGGCAGAAGCCCTGGTATTGGGCGCAGCGCATCACTTCCCCGCCAGGCGACACAACGATCCCGGCGTTGCGGGCACGCATCGGGTTGCGGACGATGGGGTTGCAGGCATGCGGCGTCCATTCCGTTGAGCGCGGTGAATCGGCGAAAAAGGCGAATAATTCATCGCAGTGGCTTTGCCCGTCTGTGCGATCGATATTTGTTAATAGCCACCAATATTCGCCGTGCTTGAAAATAATGGTATCCACCGCGGATATATTAGTCATCAGATTAACATCCAACTCCCACTTGAGCGGAAATTCCGTGCATTTCCATAGCTCTATACTACGATTTCCGCAGGTCTCCGGCACCATATAGGTAACGCCCTCATGCTCGAATATATACGGAAACGATAGGTGGTACGGCAGGTTCAAGGCCGTCCCCAGCAGGCGGAAAGCCCCGTCGGAGTAGGTCGCGACGGAGATCGTCCCCTTGCGGGAATTAAAATCGTAATCCTCGAAAAATATATATGGCTTTTTATCCTGGGTATATACGAACGGATCCGCGAAGAATCTACCCTTGGGAGGCTGCAGCACCATGGCCTCGGATACCACCGCTTGTTGCCTGGCCGATGGAAACATACCGATCCGCCAGCGTATGTTGCGCTTCATGACGCGGCGCACAATCAAATCCGACATTAACCAGGCCTGGCGCGCGATATAGGCGGCGCTATTCCACTCGACCGGATCGTCCCGGCGCTGGCCGCTCATGATCTGCATGCCGGGCGGCGCCGCGGCTTGCCTGGCGCGGACCAGCGCCTGGAGCGCGTCGAAGGCCATGAGATTTCCCAGGCTGAACGCACGGGCCTGATTCTTCAGCCAGAACACTTCGGTATTGAAACTGCGCTGGTCCAGCAATTCGTCCTCTTCCAGCCTGGCGCCGACGCGCCAGAGCTTTACCGTGGTGTGGTCTTCGCGTTGATAGACCTCCCAGAAACCGGCATACCGGCTGGTCGCCACCGCAATGTCCGAATAACTCAACTGCCATACGCCCAGCCGCGCCCAGCCCACCATCTGTTCGCGCGAAGCCGGCGGCGCGCCCAGCGTGATCACCAGATCCAGCCCCATTGCCGCCACTTCGTCGCGCGCCTCCGCCGCGGCGGCATCCGGTTCCAGGGATACGACGGCGGCCGTGTCCGGCGGCATGCTGTCGCGCATGTCGTGGCAGGCCAGCATTTCGCGCTGTTTGGCGGGCAGCAGCCGAGACTCCAGACGGGACAAGGTGCCGAACAGGGCTTTCACGCCCAGGCGGGGCGACCTGTCGCTGGACGACCCGTTCATCACCAGCAAAGCAGCCAAATCGAAATCCTGGCTGTGCCGAAGCCACTCGACCATCTCATGCATCCAGCCGGGCTGCTCATACCCATCAACCAGCAGTCCCACTCTGTAGGTCTTCATTTCTCCTGCTCCTGTGTCGGGCGAGTTCGCATCCGCTGCCCGTACGGCGAACGGGCTAGCCATGCATGCCGGTCTTGTGAGTGCCGCGCATTCGAGTCCTCGCGCTGATACTGCGGTGTTTTTGGCTTGTCTTCCAGACCACATTTATCCTAGAGCGGCAGTCCGAGGACAAAAGGCTCAGATTCGCGCGAACGGCGGAGACGCCGGCTCGCCCGCCTGCATGGCGGAACTCATCCGCTTGGCCGATACTGGGGCGGCCGCGGACGGGCCTCTCTGGCCGGGCGCCTGCACGCTAGTGGTAAACCCTATTGGGGATAGCCGAGGCTCGCTTCTCCGCCGTCCCTAACGCATAATGGTTTTTAAACGAACGTTTGAATTCAACCTTATGCAAGAAATCAGATCCCCCAGCACCCGTGAAGCGATCCTCGATACGGCGGAGGCCCTGTTCGCGCAACAAGGCCACGACGCGACGTCGATGCGGCAGATCACGGGCGCCGCCGGCGTGAACCTTGCGTCGGTGAACTATCACTTCGGCTCCAAGGAGTCACTCGTGCAAGCGGTGCTCAAACGCCGCCTGGCGGTGCTGAACCGCGAGCGCCTGCGGCTTTTGGATGAACTGGAGGCGCAAGCCCAGGGCAAGCCCCTGAAGCCGTCGCAGATCGTGGACGCCTTCTTCGGCACGCTGCTGCGCCTGGCGGCCGACCCGGCCCAGGCCGGCAGCACCTTCCTGCCGCTGCTGGAACGCACCATGACCGACCCCTCGGACTTCATCCGCGGCCTGTTCGCCGAGGAGTACGCGGACGTGCTCGAGCGCTACCGCAACGCGCTGTTCGCGGCGCTGCCCGACGTGCCCAAGGCGGAAATCATGTGGCGCTTTCAGTTCATGCTGGGCGCCACCTCGTACGCCATCATCGGCACCGACCTGCTGCGCTCCGTGACGGGCTGGACCATCGACGAAGCCGAACAGCCCAACAATCCGGATCTGCTGCTGCCCCGCCTGATGAGTTTCCTGCTCGGGGGCCTGCGCTCTCCGCTGCCGCAAGTGCCCTCAGCCTAGGGCGTCCAATATCCATGGAGGCAAGAACATGAACGCAGTCATCGTCGCCCTGGTCGTCATCGTGCTGCTCGCGGCCATCGTGGTGGGCGTGCGTCCCATCCGCCGGGCGTTGCTGTCCGCCCCCATCTTCAACCTGTACCGCAAGGTGCTGCCGCAGATGTCGGACACCGAGCGCGATGCGCTGGAGGCCGGCACGGTATGGTGGGAAGGCGAACTGTTCCGCGGCCGGCCCGACTGGAGCCGCCTGCTCGCCTATCCGCGCCCGCGGCTGACCGAAGAGGAACAGCGATTCCTTGACGAACAGGCCGAAGAGGCGTGCCGCATGGTCAATGACTGGGACGTCACCCAGGAACGCTACGACCTGCCCGCGGAGGTCTGGAGCTACCTCAAGGCCCAGGGTTTCCTCGGCATGATCATTCCCAAGGAATACGGCGGCCTGGCGTTCTCGGCCTACGCGCATTCCGAAATCGTGACCAAGCTGTCCACGCGTTCGTCCGCCCTGGCGGTGTCGGTCATGGTGCCGAATTCTCTCGGCCCCGCCGAGCTGCTCCTGCACTACGGCACGGACGAACAGAAGAACCATTACCTGCCCCGCCTCGCCCGCGGCGAGGAAGTGCCCGCCTTCGCGCTGACCAGCCCCTGGGCCGGTTCCGACGCCGCAGCCATTCCGGACAGCGGCATCGTGTGCAAGGGCGAATGGCAAGGGCGCGAAGTGATCGGCATGAAGGTCACCTGGGACAAGCGCTACATCACGCTGGCGCCGGTCTGCACCCTGCTGGGCCTGGCCTTCCGCCTGTACGATCCGGACGGCCTGCTGGGCGGCAAGAAAGACCTGGGCATCACGTGCGCGCTCGTGCCGCACGACCATCCCGGCGTGGACACCGGCCGGCGCCACTTCCCGCTGAACGCGATGTTCATGAACGGCCCCACGCGCGGCACGGACGTCTTCATGCCGCTGGACTTCATCATCGGCGGCCCCGCCATGGCGGGACAGGGTTGGCGCATGCTGATGGAGTGCCTCGCGGCGGGGCGTTCGATTTCGCTGCCCTCCTCCAACACCGGCATGTCCAAGCTGACGGCGCGCGCCGTGGGCGGCTATGCGCGCGTGCGCAGCCAGTTCCGCATGCCCGTGGGCAAGTTCGAAGGCGTCGAAGAGGCGCTGGCGCGCATCGGCGGCCACACCTACATGATGGACGCCGCCCGCAGCATGACGGCCGGCGCGGTGGACCTCGGCGAAAAGCCCTCGGTCGTTTCCGCCATCGTCAAATACCACGTGACCGAACGCGCGCGCCAGGTCGTCAACGACGGCATGGACGTCATCGGTGGCAAGGGCATCTGCCTGGGCCCATCCAATTTCCTGGGACGCGCCTATCAGCAGATCCCCATCGGCATCACCGTGGAAGGCGCCAACATCCTCACCCGCAGCCTGATCATCTTCGGCCAGGGCGCGATCCGCTGCCATCCCTATGTGCTGGCTGAAATGCAGGCCGCGCAGTCGTCCGACCGTCGGCAGGGCCTGGCCGACTTCGACCGGGCCTTCTGGGGCCATGCGGCCTTCGTCGTCCGGAACGCGCTGCGCGCCGCCGGCACGGCCTTGACGGGCGCGCGACATGTCGGCGTCAACGCCGATGTCGCGCCGGAAATGAAGCGCTATTACCAGTTGCTCAGCCGCTACAGCGCGGCGTTCGCGCTGCTCGCCGACACCTCCATGCTGGTGCTGGGCGGCAGCCTGAAGCGACGCGAACGCCTGTCCGCGCGCCTGGGCGACATCCTCTCGCAGATGTACCTGGCCTGCGCCGCGCTCAAGCGCTTCGAGGACGAAGGCCGCCAGGCCTCCGACGCCCCCCTGGCGCATTGGTCCGTCCAGGATGCGCTCTTCAAGCTGCAGCAAGCCTTCGACGGCGTGCTGGACAACCTGCCCAACCGCCCTGTGGCATGGATCCTTGCCCGCCTGATCTTTCCGTGGGGCCGCCGCCAGGCCTTGCCGTCCGACCAGTTGGGCCAGGACGTGGCGCGCCTGCTGATCCAGCCCAGCGCCGCGCGCGACCGCCTGACCTCGGGTTGCCACCTCCCCGACACTGACCAGGAGCCGGTGGGCGCCATCGAACAGGCGCTGGCCGCCACGCTCGAGGCCGAACCCATCGAAGCCAAGATACGCGACCTGGAAAAACGCGGCGCGCTGGAAGGCAATCCGCAGGCCAACGTGCGCGACATCGCCGATGCCGCTTTCGCGATCGGAGGGATCACCGCGGAAGAATACGCGGTGGTGAAACGCCGCAACCGCTTGCGCGATGCCGTGGTGAAAGTGGATGATTTCAGCTTTGATTTCGGCGCCGAGGACCGCATCGAGCCCACGGCCGAACGCAAGGTCGCCTGACGGAGGAATCGGATGGCATTCAAACCGGTCTACGTGGTCGATGGCCTGCGCACTCCCTTCCTGAAGGCGCGCACGGGCCCGGGCCCCTTCTCCGCCGGAGACCTCGCCGTGCAGGCGGGCCGCGCCCTGCTGCTGCGCCAGCCCTACGCGCCATCGGATCTCGATGAGGTCATCGTGGGCTGCGCCGCGCCTTCCCCCGACGAGGTGAACATCGGCCGCGTGATCGCGCTGCGGCTGGGCTGCGGCAACAAGGTGCCGGGCTGGACCGTGATGCGCAACTGCGCATCGGGCATGCAGGCGCTGGATTCCGCCATCGCCAACATCCAATCGGGCCGCTCGCAATTGGTGCTGGCCGGCGGCACGGACGCGCTGTCGCGCGCGCCGGTGTTGTTCTCGGACGACATGGTGCGCTGGCTGGCGGAATGGTATGCGGCCCGCGGCATGGGCGCCAAACTTGCGGCATTGCGCCGGTTCCGGCTGCGCAGCCTGGCGCCCGTGATCGGCCTGCTCAAAGGGCTTACCGATCCCGTGGTGGGGCTCTCCATGGGGCAGACCGCCGAAAACCTCGCCACCCGCTTCGGCATCGACCGCGCCGCGATGGACGCCTACGCGGCGCAGAGCCACCGCCGCGCGCTCGCGGCCCGCTCCGCAGGCGCCATGGGCGAGATCGCGCCCTTGATCGACACGCAAGGCCGGCTGTACCCTGAAGACGATGGCGTGCGCGCGGACTCCACGTCCGAAAAACTGGCCAAGCTCAAACCCGTCTTCGACAAGCCTTGGGGCAACATCACGGCAGGCAACAGTTCGCAGGTTACCGACGGCGCCGCCATGCTGGCGCTGGCCTCCGAAGAAGCCGTCCGCGAGTGGAACCTGCGGCCGCTGGGCCGCATCGTGGACAGCCAATGGGCCGGCCTGGACCCGGCGCAGATGGGCTTGGGTCCCGTGCACGCCGCCACCCCGATCCTGCAGCGCCACGGCCTGGGGCTCAATGACCTGGACTTGTGGGAGATCAACGAAGCCTTCGCCGCGCAGGTGTTAGGCTGCCTCGCCGCCTGGCGCGACGAAGCCTATTGCCGGGAACATCTCGGCACGGCGGCCTGGGGAGATCTCGATCCCGGCCGGCTCAATGTCGACGGAGGCGCGATCGCGATCGGGCATCCGGTGGGCGCATCCGGCGCCCGCATCGTGCTGCACCTGCTCGACGCCCTGAAGCGCCGCGGCGCCAGGCGCGGCATGGCGGCCATCTGCATCGGCGGCGGCCAAGGCGGCGCGATGCTGGTCGAAACCCTGGACGAGGACCGCCCATGACCACGATGGACACGCTCTCCCACTGGCGCCTGGACCGCGATCCCGATGGCCTGGCCTGGCTGACCTTCGACCGCGCCGGCAGCGCCGTCAACGCCTTGTCGGCCGACACCCTGGCGGAGCTCGGCATCGTGCTGGACGCGCTGGACAAGGCACCGCCCAAGGGCCTGGTCATTCGCTCCGGCAAGGCCACGGGTTTCATCGTAGGTGCCGACGTCAATGAATTCGCAAGCCTGGACACGCCCGAACAGGCGCGCGCGCTGGTTGCCCGCGGCTGGAATCTCTTCAAGCGCGTGGCCGCCCTGCCATACCCCACGCTGGCCCTGATCGAAGGCCATTGCCTGGGCGGGGGCCTGGAGCTTGCCCTCGCGTGCCGCTATCGCGTGGTGGCGGACCAGCCCGGCACCTCGCTCGCGCTGCCCGAAGTCATGCTCGGCATTTTCCCGGGCTGGGGCGGCATGCTGCGCCTGCCGCGCCTGATCGGCGCGCCTGCGGCGCTGGACATGATGCTGACGGGCCGCGGCGCCGACGCGCGCCGCGCCGCGGCGCTGGGTCTGGCGGACGCCCGCGTTCCGCCGCGCCTGCTGCTGGCGGCCGCCCGCCAGACCGTGCTGTCCGGCAAGGCGGCGCGACGCGCGGGCGGCCTTGCGAGCTTGACCAATCTCTGGCCGCTGAAAGCCATCGTGGCCCAGCGCGCCCGCAAGCAGATCGCCGCCAAGGATCCTCAGGGCCACTACCCCGCCGCGCCCGCGATCGTGGACCTCTGGGAGAAGCACGGCGGCAATGCGCTGCTGGCGCCAGAACTGATCGACCGCATCCTCTCGTCCGGCACCGCCCGCAACCTGCTGCGCGTGTTCCGCCTGCAGGAGCGGCTGAAGGCCAACGGCAAGCAAGCCGGCATCGCTCCCGCGCGCCGCGCGCACGTGGTGGGCGCCGGCGTGATGGGCGGCGACATCGCGGCCTGGTGCGCGCTGAAGGGCATGACGGTCACCTTGCAGGACCAGGACATGGCCCGCATCGCGCCCGCCCTCAAGCGCGCGGGCGAATTGTTCGCGCGCCGCCTGAAAGATCCGCGCCTGGCGCGGGCCGCGTTCGATCGCCTGATCCCCGACCCGTCGGGCGACGGCGTGCCTCTGGCCGACGTGGTCATCGAAGCGATCAGCGAACAGCCCGACGCCAAGCGCGCGCTGTACCGGTCCCTGGAGCCCCGCATGAAAGCGGACGCCCTGCTCGCCACCAACACGTCCAGCCTGTCGCTGGAGACCCTGCGCGCCGGCCTGGTCCGTCCCGGCCGCCTGGTCGGCATCCACTTCTTCAATCCCGTGGCCAAGATGCCCTTGGTGGAAGTCGTGCACGCGGAAGGCGACGCGGGCGACGCGCAGGCCCGCGCCTGCGCCTTCGTGGGCCAGATCGACAAGCTGGCGCTGCCCGTCAGGAGCGCGCCCGGCTTCCTTGTCAATGCCGTGCTGGCGCCTTACATGCTGGAAGCCATGCGCAGCGTGGACGAGGGCCTGGCGCCGCAGGCCGTGGACGCGGCCATGGTTGCCTTCGGCATGCCGATGGGGCCGCTCGAACTGGCCGACACGGTAGGCCTGGACATCGCGCGCGCCGCCGGCGAAGAACTGGCCGGCGGCGCCGCGCCACCCCGCTGCCTGGCCGACCGGCTGGCGCGCGGCGAGCTCGGCAGGAAAAGCGGCCAGGGCTTCTACGCCTGGCGCGACGGCAAGGCGGTAAAGAACGCAGGCGAACCGGCCGGCGCGCCGCCGGGGCTGGCTCGGCGCCTGATCCAGCCCTTGATCGACGCCACGCGTCAGCGCGTGGATGCCGGCATCGTCGCCGACGCCGACCTGGCCGACGCAGGCGTGATTTTCGGCACGGGGTTCGCGCCTTTCACGGGCGGCCCCATGCATTACCAAGGCAGTGAGGGACCGGCACCGGCCGGGATGGCAGGATCCGCAGTGCAATAGCGGCATATATCCAACACGAGGAGGCAGTACCATGAGCAGACGTTCATTGTCCCTGAGCACCTTGTCGGCCTTCGTGGTCGGCATGGGCGCGGCTACGGCGGCCCACTCGGCCGGCTTTCAGCTCCTTGAGCAGAACGCCAGCGGCCTGGGCAACGCATACGCGGGCTCGGCGGCAAATCCGGAAAACGCCAGCATCATCTACTACAACCCGGCAGGCATGACCTACCTGCCCGGCTTCAACGTGTCGGGCGGGGTCAACCTGATCAAGCCGTCCTTCAAGTTCAAGGACAACGGCGACAGCCGCAACCCCAGCATCCCCGGCCTGCCGGGCACGGGCCTGGGCGGCTCGGCGCCCACCGGGGGCAATGGCGGCGACGCCGGCAATCTCGGCGTGGTCCCCAACCTTTACGCATCCTGGCAATTGAACGAACAGTGGTATCTGGGCCTGGGCATCGGCGCGCCGTTCGGCCTCATGACCGAATACGACGACGACTGGGTGGGCCAGTACCACTCCAACAAGTTCGACATCAAGACGATCAACATCAACCCCTCGGTCGCGTACAAGGTCAATGAAAAGTTCTCGATGGGCTTCGGCCTGAACTGGCAGCATATCGACGCCAACTACAAGAAGAAGACCGTGGTCCCCGTGCCAGGCCTGCCGCTGGGCACGACCGGCGACGCCGACCTGAACCTCAAGGGCGACGCCTGGGGCTGGAATGTGGGTTTCATGCTGCAACCCACCGAGGACACCCGCATCGGGCTGTCCTACCGCTCGAAGATCAAGCACACGGCCAAGGGCGACACCGACATCGACAACATCTACCCGCGCGGGAACTCGGTATCGTTCGATTCCAAGGCCACCGTGTCCCTGCCCGACACCCTGATCCTGAGCGCGTCGCACCAATTGAACGAACGCTGGGAGCTGCTGGGCGACGTCTCCTGGACCGGCTGGAGCAGCATCCCCAGCCTGAAGATCCGCAACTCCGGCACCGGCGCGCGCGACGACGAGCTGCCACTGAACTTCCGCGACACCTGGCGCGTCGCGCTGGGCGCCAACTACAAGTTCGCGCCCGACTGGAAGTGGAAGTTCGGCGTGGCCTTCGACCAGTCGCCCGTCTACAAGGAATCCGACCGCCCGACTTCGCTGCCCGACAATGACCGCTACTGGTTCTCCACCGGCGTGCAGTGGCAGGCAACCAAGAACACGACGCTGGACGTGGGTTATACCTATCTGTACCTGCGCAAGACGGACATCGACACCACGTCCGGCAACCAATTGACCAAGGGCCGCGTCGCGGGCACCTACGACAGCAGCGCCCATATCCTGGGCGTGCAGCTGTCGGCCCGCTTCTAGCCCCGGACGGCGGGTCCGCCCGCCTTCCGCTCTTTCAGGAGAATCCCTTGAGCAAGTTCGTCGTCAAACACGTCGCCGTGCTGGGTGCCGGCGTCATGGGCGCGCAGATTGCCGCCCACCTGGCCAACGCCGGCGTGCCCGTCACGCTCTTCGACCTGGCCGCGCCGGAAGGCGACCGCAACGGCACCGTGAAGAAGGCGCTGGCCGGCCTGCGGAAACTGGAGCCCGCGCCGCTGGCGGGCGCCGCCCGCCTGGCGCTGATCACGCCGGCGAACTACGACGACCACCTGGACCGACTGCGCGGCTGCGACCTGGTCATCGAGGCCATCGCGGAACGCATGGACTGGAAGACGGCGCTGTACGAACGCATCGCGCCGCACGTCGCGCCAGGCGCCATCATCGCGTCCAACACCTCCGGCCTGTCCATCGACGCCCTGGCCCACGCGCTTCCCGAAAGCCTGCGCGACCGCTTTTGCGGCATCCATTTTTTCAACCCGCCGCGCTACATGCGGCTGGTGGAGATCATCGCCACCCCTCACACGCAGGCCTCCGTGCTCGACCAGCTGGAAACCTGGCTTACCTCCAAGCTGGGCAAAGGCGTGATCCGCGCGCTGGACACCCCGAACTTCGTGGCCAACCGCATCGGCGTATTCTCGATCCTGGCCGCCATGCACCACACGGCCCGCCTCGGGCTGGGCTTCGACGAAGTGGACGCGCTCACGGGCCCTAAGATCGGCCGCCCCAAGAGCGCCACCTACCGCACCGCCGACGTGGTCGGCCTGGACACGCTCGCCCACGTCGTGGGCACCATGGAAAAGAACCTGCCCGACGACCCCTGGCACCGCTATTTCGCCCTGCCCGGCTGGCTGTCGGCCCTGATCGGCAAGGGCGCGCTGGGCCAGAAAAGCGGCGCGGGCGTCTACCGCAAGCAGGGCAAGGAAATCCAGGTGCTGGACCTGAAGGCCCAGGACTACGTGCCCAGCGCGGGCAAGCTGGCCGACGAAGTCGCGGCCGTGCTCAAGGAGCGCGACCCCGCCCGCCGCTTCGCCGCGCTGCGCGCGAGCAACCATCCGCAGGCGCAATTCCTGTGGAGCCTGTTCCGCGACATCTTCCACTACAGCGCGGTGCAGCTCGAACACGTGGCCGACAACGCCCGCGACCTGGACCTGGCCATGCGCTGGGGCTTCGGCTGGTCGCAAGGGCCGTTCGAAACCTGGCAGGCCGCCGGCTGGCAAGGCATCGCGGCCGCCGTGGCCGAGGATATCGCGGCCGGCAAGAGCATGAGCGACGCGCCGCTGCCGGCCTGGGTGCTGGAACCCGGCCGCCAGGGCGTGCACACGCCCGAGGGCTCTTATTCCGCGCGCTCGGGCCAGTTGCGCCCCCGTTCGACGCTGCCCGTGTACCGGCGCCAGCTGTTCCCCGAGCGCGTCTTCGGCGAAGGCCCGGACGACCGGGGCACCACCGTGTGGGAAAACGAAGGCGTACGCTTGTGGAGCCTCCCCGAGGTGGACGCGGGCATCGCGATTCTCTCGGTCACCTCCAAGAACCACACGCTGGGCGCGGAGGTGCTGGAGGGCATTCTGCAGGCGGTGGCGCAGGCCGAGCGCGAATTCGACGGGCTGGTGATCTGGCATGACGCGCCTTTCGCCGTCGGCGCCAATCTGCAGCAGGTCGCCGAAGCCTGCGCGGCCGGCCAGTGGGAAATGCTGGAGGCCACGGTCGAGAAGTTCCAGCGCACCTCGCAATCGTTCAAGTATGCGCAGATCCCCACCGTCGCGGCCGTGCAGGGCATGGCCCTGGGCGGCGGCTGCGAATTCCTCATGCATGCCTCGCACCGGGTGCTGGCGCTGGAGAGCTATATCGGCCTGGTCGAAGCCGGCGTGGGGCTGATCCCGGCGGGCGGCGGCAGCAAGGAATTCGCCGGCCGCGCCGCCGCGCTGGCCGCCCGCACGGCCACGCCGGGCGAGGTCTTCCCGTACCTGCAGCCGGTCTTCCAGAACATCGCCATGGCGCAAGTGGCCAAGAGCGCGCTCGAAGCCGTCGCGGCAGGTTTCGCCCGCGACCACGACGTGGTCGTGTTCCACCCGGGCGAACTGCTGTTCGTCGCCATCGGCCAGGCGCGCGCCGCGGCGGACGCCGGCTACACGCCGCCCCCGCGCCTGCGCGACGTTCCCGTGGCGGGCCGCAACGGGATCGCCAATTTCGAAATGGTGCTGGTCAACATGCGAGAGGGCGGCATGATCAGCGCCCACGACTACCGCGTGGCGCGCAGCGCGGCCGTGGCCCTGTGCGGCGGCGAGGTCGACACCGGCACGAAGGTGGACGAGGAATGGCTGCTGGCGGTGGAACGCAAGGAATTCGTGGCGCTGCTGCGCACGCCCGAAACCCAGGCGCGCATCCGCCACACGCTGGACACCGGCAAGCCCCTGAGGAACTAGGCCCACCCCCGCAGCGCCTTCGGCGCTTCCCCCTGCAAGGGGGCGCCGGCTGCGGACCGGCAAAGCCGGATCCGCGCGGCCCCGATGAGGTAAGGCAGCGGAATGCGGGAGGCCATGTGCCATGGACACACAAGGAACCACTATGAGCAAGCAGATTCAAGACGCCTACATCGTCGCCGCAACGCGCCTGCCGGTGGGCAAGCGCAACGGCGCCTACGCCACCACCCGCCCCGACGACATGCTGGCCGCCGCGCTGAACGGCGCGCTGGCGCAGGTGCCGGGGCTGGATCACGCCCGCATCGAAGACGTGATCGCGGGTTGCGCCATGCCCGAGGCCGAGCAAGGGATGAACGTGGCCCGCATCGGTCTGTTGCTTGCCGGCCTGCCGCAAAGCGTGGCCGGCGTCACCGTGAACCGCTTCTGCGCCTCGGGACTGCAAGCCGTCGCCGACGCCGCCTCGCGCATCCGCATGGGCGAGGCCGACATCATGATCGGCGCCGGCACCGAATCCATGAGCGCCATGCCGCAGATCATGGGCAACAAGGTGTCGATGAACCCGGCCATCTTCGCGCACGATGAAAACATCGGCATGGCGTTCGGCATGGGCTTGACGGGCGAAAAGGTCGCCGAGCGCTGGAAGGTCTCGCGCGAGGACCAGGACGCCTTCGCCCTGGCCTCGCACCAAAAGGCCTGCGCGGCCATCGCCGCCGGGCATTTCCGGGCCGAGACCACGCCCTACGAAGTGGTGTCCCACCTGCCCGACGCCAGCGGCGCCGTGCGCGTCGTGCGCCGGTTGGTCGAGGTGGACGAAGGCCCGCGCCCCGACAGCAGCGCCGAGGCGCTTGCCCGGCTGAAGCCCGTATTCGCCGCGCGCGGCAGCGTGACGGCCGGCAACAGCTCGCAGATGTCGGATGGCGCCGCCGCCGTGGTGCTGGTGTCGGACCGCATCCTGCGCGAGTTCAACCTCAGCCCGCTGGCGCGCTTCGCCGGATTCGCCGTGGCCGGCGTGCCGCCCGAGGTCATGGGCATCGGCCCCGTCGCGGCGATCCCCAAGGTGCTGGCGCGCACCGGCATTTCACAGGACGACCTGGACTGGATCGAACTGAACGAAGCCTTCGCCGCCCAGTCCCTGGCCGTCATCCGCGAACTGAAGCTGGACCCGGCCAAGGTGAACCCCCTGGGCGGCGCCATCGCGCTGGGCCACCCGCTGGGCGCGACCGGCGCGATCCGCACGGCCACGATCACCCATGGCCTGCGCCGCACCGGCGGCAAGTACGGCCTGGTGACCATGTGCATCGGCACCGGCATGGGCGCCGCCGGCCTGTTCGAGGCCATGTAGGCGCCGCGGCCGGCAACATGAAGCCTTATTGGTTCAAGAGCCTGTCGCCTCAGTGGCGCGCGCGCCTGATGCGGGTGGGGTTCAACCTGCATCCGGCGTTTCGCGCCACCGGCGGCCGCGTGGTGCTCGTGTCGCCGGATTTCCAGCACATCCGCATCAAGCTGCCGCTGCTGCGCCGTACCCGCAACATCGTCGGATCCATGTACGGCGGCTCGCTCTTCGCGGTGACGGACGGGGCCCACCCCACGATGCTGATGTCCGCGCTGGGCGCGGATCACGTGGTCTGGGACAAGGCGGCCTCCATCCGGTACCGCAAGCCCGCCTATGCGACCCTGTATGCCGACTTTCGCCTGCCGCCCGGAGAAATCGCGGAAATCCGCCGGCTCCTGGCCCTGGAACACGAAACCACCCGGAACTACACGGTGGAGCTGAAGGACAAGGAAGGCGTCGTCTACGCCGTCGTCGAACGCACGATCTACATCGCCGACAAGAAGTTCTACAAGCAGAAGACCCCAGGAGGAGACAAATGCCCAGCATCCCCGGAGCGAGATCCGCCGCCCTGAGCCTTGTGCTGGCGGCCTGCCTGGCCGGCGGCAGCGCGCAAGCCGCCGATGTGGAGATCGCCGGCGTGAGCGTGCCGGCCGCCCTGTCCTCGGGCGGGCAGGAGCTTGTGCTCAATGGCGCCGGAGTGCGCACCAAGTTCATCGTCAAGGTCTATGTGGCGGCGCTGTACGCCACCGAGAAAAGCAGCGTCGCGGCCGCCCTCATCGACAGCGACAAGCCTCGCCGCGTCCGGCTGATGCTGCTGCGCGACGTGGACAGCAAAAGCCTGGACGGCGCCCTGCAGGAAGGATTGCGCGACAATACGCCCGCACAGGAGCTTACCGCGCTGAAAGCGCCGGCGGATCGCCTGTCCGCCCTGATGGCGGAAATCGGAGCCGTCCGGGAGGGCGACGTGGTCGATCTGGACTTCGACGCCCGGGGCGTCTCGATCACCGACAATGGCAAACCGCGGGGCCGCATCGACAGCCCCGCCTTCGCCCGCGCCCTGTTGCGCGTCTGGCTGGGCGACAAGCCCGCGCAGGCCTCCCTTAAGAATGCCCTGTTGGGCAACTGAGCCACATAGCGACGATGGAACGAATCTGGCAGAAAAGCTACCCTCCCGGCGTGCCCGCGGAGATCGAGATCGACGGCGCGACGACGCTGGTCTCGGTCGTGCGCGACAGTTGCCGGCGCTACGCGGACAAGACCGCCTACATCAGCATGGGCAGGTCGATGCGCTATGCGGAACTCGACCGGCTGACCCGGGACTTCGCGGCATGGCTGCACGCCAACGGCCTGCGCCGCGGCGACCGCGTCGCCCTCATGATGCCCAACCTGCTGCAGTATCCCGTCTGCCTGTTCGGTGCCCTGCGCGCCGGCTGCGTGGTCGTGAACTGCAACCCGCTCTATACCGCGCACGAGCTCCAGCACCAGCTGGCCGACTCGGGCGCCCGCGCCATCGTGGTCGCCGACAACTTCGCCGCCATCTTGCAGAAGGCCCGGGCCGGCACCGCGGTGGAACGCGTGCTGGTGACCTCCATCGGGGAATTGCTGGGGCCGCTCAAGGGCCGGCTGGTGGACTTCGCGGTCCGCCGCGTCAAGCGCATGGTCCCAGCCTGGTCCCTGCCCGGCGCCACGAGGCTGGGCGACGCGCTGCGCGCGGGGCGCGACGCGCCCTTTGCCGAAGTGGAGCTGGAGCAGCGCGACCTGGCCTGCCTGCAATACACGGGCGGCACCACAGGCGTGGCCAAGGCCGCCATGCTGACCCACGGCAACCTGGTGGCCAATCTCAGCCAGGCCTATGCCTGGGTCAGGCCGCTGGTGACAGAAGGCGAGGAATGCATCGTCACGGCGCTGCCGCTCTATCACATCTTCGCGCTCACGGCGAACTGCCTGACCTTCATGAAGATGGGCGCCAGCAACCTGCTCATCATCAACCCTCGCGACATTCCCGGGCTGGTCAAGGAAATGCGCAAGGTGCCGTTCTCCGCCTTCACGGGCGTCAACACGCTGTTCAACGCCCTGCTCAACAATCCGGATTTCGCGCGCCTGGATTTTTCGCGGCTGCGCCTGACGATGGGCGGCGGCATGGCGGTGCAACGCTCGGTGGCGGACCGCTGGCAGGCGCTGACCGGCCGGTCGCTGGCGCAGGCCTACGGGCTGACCGAGACCTCGCCCGCGGTCACGATCAACCCGCTGGACGTGAAGGTCTTCACCGGGTCGATCGGGCTGCCCGTGCCGTCCACCGACATTTCCATCCGCGACGACGAAGGCCGGGAACTGGGCATAGGGGAAAGCGGCGAGATCTGCGTGCGCGGCCCGCAGGTCACCCAGGGCTATTGGAAGCGCCCCGACGAAACCGCGCTGGTCCTGTACCCGGACGGCTTCCTGCGCACGGGCGACATCGGCTACGTGGACGAGAACGGCTACGTGTTCCTGATAGACCGCAAGAAAGACATGATCCTCGTCTCAGGCTTCAACGTGTACCCCAACGAGGTCGAGGACGCGGCCGCCCTGCATCCCGGCGTGAAGGAAGTGGCCGCGGTGGGCGTGCCCGACGAGCGTTCGGGCGAAGCCGTCAAGCTGTACGTGATCCGCAAGGACCCGGCCCTGGACGCCGAGACCCTGATCGCGCATTGCCGCCAGCAACTGACCGGCTACAAGGTGCCGCGCTACGTGGAGTTCCGCGAAGACCTGCCTCGCACTAACGTCGGCAAGATCCTGCGCCGCGAGCTCAAGCCCGCCGCGCAGCAAGCCGCGCGGGCCCAGGCGGGCTCCCCGGCCAAGACCTGAGCGCGCCCGACGCGCTCACCACTGGCCGAAGAAAACGCCGGCCCGCTTGTGGGCATTCGTCGCTTTTTCCACGGCCTCGTCGCTGATCGTCGTGCGGCGCTTGCCGCGCAGCATCCAATCCAGCAGGCGCTGGCGCAGTTCCTGCCGGATGCCCGCATGCGCGCTGCTGCAGCCAAGGTCCTGGTACTCGTCGGGATCCGCGTGCAGGTCGAAGAGCTGCTCGGGCTCGTCCAGCCAGTGCACGTAGCGCCATCGGTCCGTCCGCACCGACCAGGCGCGCGCGTTCTGCGGCGTCTTGCCGCGCAGGATGCGCGCCTGGCGAAAACTGTAGTCGAGCTCCGAAAACACGCAATCCCGCCACGGCGCGGCGGCATCCCGGCCGTGCAGCAGCGTTTGCAGCTCCCTGCCCTCCAGGAGGTGGCCGGGCCCCGGCGTTCCCAGGGCGCGCAGCACCGTGGGAACGAGGTCCACGCTTTCGACCATGTCGGCCAACGCCTTGCCGCGCGTGGCGTCGGCTTGCGCCGAGGGATCCATCACGATGAACGGCACGCGCTGCACGGTGTCGTAGAACAGCTCCTTTTCGCCCAGCCAATGATCGCCCAGGAAGTCGCCGTGATCGGCCGTGAACACAATGAGCGTGTTCTTCATCAAGCCCGCGCTTTCCATATAGTCGAAGAGGCGGCCCAAGTGATCGTCCAGTTGCCGGATCAGGCCTTGATAGGCGGGCCGCACCACGCGCACGCACTCGTCCGTGGAAAAGCTGATGCTCTCTTCCTGCTGCCGGTAGGCGGCCACCACCGGATGCGCGTCCGCCAGCTCCTCGCGGTTGCGCCGCACCGGCAGGCATTGGTCGGCCGTGTAGCGCTGGTGATAAGGGGCCGGCGCCATGTACGGCCAATGCGGCTTCACGTAGCTCAGGTGCAGCACCCATGGCTGGCCGCCGCGCCGCTTCATGAAGTCCAGCGCCTGGTCCGTCATGTAGGCGGTCTCGGAATGCGCTTCCGCCACGCGCGAGGGCAGATGCACGTTGCGCATGTTCCAGCCGCTTACGACACGGCCGTCCGCGTCCACTCCCGCGATGACATAGTCGGTCCACGGGTCGGCGCTGTCATAGCCATGCCGGCGCAGGAAAGCGGGATAGCCGCTTTCCTCGCCGGGGGTGTGGTGGCCGTCGTAGCGGTCCAGCTCGGTGAAGCCGCCGCGGGCGAGCAGCACGCCCAGCTCGGAAGCGCCGTCGATGGCCAGCCGCTCCATGCCGGCCCTGTCCGGAATGATGTGCGTCTTGCCGGCCAGCGCCAGTTCCCGCCCCTGCCCCGCCAGGTACTCGCCCAGCGTGATTTCGTTCACCGACAGGGGCACACGGTTCCAGGTCGCGCCGTGGCGCGACGGATACCGCCCCGTGTAGTAGCTCATGCGCGACGGGCCGCAGACGCCCGAGTTCACGAAGGCGCGCTCGAAGCGCGCGCCGCGCGCCGCCAGCGCGTCCAGGCTGGGGGTCTGCAGATAGGGGTGGCCGTAGCAGCTCAGGTGATCGGCGCGCAGCTGATCCGCCATGATGAACAATACGTTCTGTACCGCGCTCATCTCCGCTCCTATTGTTCCGCCTTGAAGCCGGAGGCGCGCACCACCGGCTCCCATTGCTTGCGGTAGGCGGCCAGCGCGTCGGCAGTGCCGCCCGCGTCCAGGGCCACCGGCTCCAGATAGGCCGCGCGCACGGCTTCCTGCATGGCGGGCTCGCGCAGGATGGCCGCGATGTCCGCGCCCAGGCGCCCGATCTTGGCCTGCGGCATCGCCGCGGGCGCGAAAAACGCGTTCCAGCCGTCGGCCGCCAGGTTCACGCCCTCCTCGCGGAACGTGGGCACGTCCTTCAGTTCGGCGTCGCGGGTGTCGCCCGAAACGGCCAGGATGCGGATCTTGCCGGCGCGGTGCTGCGGCAGCAGGGTATCCAGCGTGTCGATGCCTTGCGGAAGAATGCCGCCGATCAGCTCGGAGATCAGCGGCGAAGAGCCCCGGTAGCCGACCACTTCCGGTTCCTGGCCTATTTCACGGCCCAGCATCAGCGCGAAGAAGTGCGGCAGGCTGCCCGTGGCGGGCACGCCCACCGTGAATTGCCCCGGGTGCGCCCGCAGCCACTGGCGCAGGCCGCCCAGGTCCTGGATCGGCGAACCGGCGGACACGGCCAGCGCGAATTTGTAGCGGCTGACCAGCGACACGGGCTTGAAGTCGCGCTGGGCGTCGTAGCCGGGCTGGGCGTAGACCAGGGGCGCCACCACCATGACGGCGGGATTAGCCAGCATCAGCACGTTCTGGCTGGCGGGAGCCGCATGCAGCCCCTGGGCCGCGATGCGGCCGCCCGCCCCCGTCTTGTTCTCGACCACCACTGGCACGCCGACCCGCTCCTTCAGCCGATCGGCGACCAGCCTCGCGATGCGGTCGGAACTGCCGCCCGGGGGATACCCCACCACAATGGTCAGCGCCCCGTCCAGCGGCGCCTCTTGCGCACAGGCCAGCGGGACGGCCCCCGCCAGCGTTGCCGCGACCGCGGCCCCTGCCATCCACTTACGCATTGCCTTCTCCTGGAGACAGCGGCCGGCTGTCGATTATGGTTGTCACTGTCTGGCCGATTCCCAAATAGGAAAATTGAATTTAGCAACGTGGACATTTGTTGATCTAATCCAGGACTTCCGATAACGATATGCGGCGCGTCAAGGAGAAGCAGCCATGCCGACCGTCCCCCCGCCCGGCCAACGCCATCTTGCGGACATGCTGATGTACCGGCTCTACCAGGCCTGGTCGCAATCCAATCCCGTCTTCCTGCGCCTGTGCGAAGGACGATTCGGCATCACGCGCCGCGAATGGCGCATCCTGGCCTGCGCAGTCGAAGGCGGCATCATGAGCTCGGCCGAACTGGCCGCGGCCGCCAAGCTGGACCTGCCCCGCACGTCGCGCACTCTGGGCGCACTGTGCGAAAAAGGCTGGCTGCGGCGCCTGCACGACAGCGCCGACCGCCGCGTGGTGCGCGTGGAGGCGACGGACGAGGGTGTGGCGCGCTACCAGGGGCTGTTGCCCGAAGTGTCGCGGCTGAACGATCTCCTCGTGCAGGATCTGAGCGCCGACGAGGTGGCCCTGCTGCGCGACTTCCTCGGCCGCATCGAACAGCGCGGCCGCCGCATGGCCGAAGACAATATCGTCGCGGACAAGGCCAGCCGCCGCGAAGGCGGCACGCGCCGCGCGCGCTACGCCTAAGGCCCGCCTGTCGCGCCGCGCCAACAAACTGGCAGCCCGTATCGCTGCTGTGTGAACGACCTGCAAATCGCTGATAGCACGGCTTTTTTTCGGCATTCCCCGGCCGGAGGCGCCACGCCGCAGGGCTTTTTTACATATGGGATCGCCCCGTTTCCTGACAGCGTCTCCACAATTAATTAATAATAATTATCGTTGCCATTCGTATATTCAATCGGTTGCGGACCGTCCGCGGCCGCTGGGGAAAAACTCTTGAAACGCCACACTCAACCAGTCGCGCGGCGCGCGCGGCCCCACGCTCTATTGCCCATCGCCGCCGCGCTGGCCGCCTGCATCGGCAGCCCGGCGCTGGCGCAGCCCTCCGAGCCCGCCACGATCCTGCCCGCCGTGCAGGTCATGGGCGTGGGCGAAACCGCCACCGGTCCGGTAGAAGGATACGTGGCCACGCGCAGCTCCGCCGGCACCAAGACCGACACCCCGCTGTCGGAAACGCCCCAGGCCATCACGGTGATCCCGCGCGACCAGATCGTCGACCAGGGCGCGCAGAACATCCAGGACACCATGAATTACGCGGCCGGAGTGCGCCCCAACGCGTACGGCGTGGACAACCGCGCCGACTATGTCCGCGTCCGGGGCGTCGAGCCGGTCCAGTATCTGGACGGGCTGCGGCAATACTTCAGCTACAACAATCCGCGCACCGAGGTCTATGCGATGGAACGCGTCGAGGTGCTGCGCGGCCCCTCGTCCATGCTGTACGGACAGGGAAGCACCGGCGGTATCGTCAACCTGGTCAGCAAGCGTCCGCTGGAGGAACGGCAAGGCGAGATCGGCGTGGTGCTGGGCAATCACAACCGGCGCGAAATCCAGGCCGACCTGACGGGCCCCGCCAGCGAGGACGGCCAGTGGCTGTACCGGGTCATCGCCGTGGGCCGCGACAGCGACACCCAGGTGCAGTACGCGCCGGATGACCGGCTGATGCTGGCGCCGTCGCTGACCTGGCGCCCCAGCGCCGCCACCTCGCTGACCTTCCAGGCCACCTGGCAGAAGGACCGCGCGGGCACCACGCAATCGTTCCTGCCCTGGAGCGGTTCGGTGCAGGAGAACCCCAATGGCCGCATCCCGACCCGGCGCTTCGCCAGCGAGCCGGGCTTCGATGCGTACGATACCGAGCAGTTCAGCGTGGGCTGGCTGTTCGAGCACCAGTTCAACGACAAGTGGAAAGTCCGCCAGAACTTCCGCAACACGGTCAGCAGCGTGGACTACAAGACGCTCTACCCCAACGTGTACGGCGCCCGCCGCGGCGATTCCTACATCGATCCGGAGCAACAGACCGTCGACCGCATCTTCTACGTCAACAAGCCGCGCATGCGCACCCTGCTGGCCGACCAGAACCTGGAAGGCAAGCTGAACTGGGGCCGCACCGAACACACGGTGATCTTCGGCATGGATTACTCGCGCTACCGCGAAACCAGCCAGACGGCGGGCGGCGCCGGTTCGCCGCTGAACCTGTTCCATCCGGAATACGGCAACGTCCCCGAGTACGAGCTGTCGGACAATCCCAAGATCAACCAGCAGCAGATCGGCTTCTACGCGCAAGACCAGATCAAGTTCGACAGGAACTGGATCTTCCTGGCCGGCATCCGCCGCGACCGCGCGGACAGCACCACCGAAGGCCAGGACCGGGAAACGGACCAGGCCACCACCAAGCGCTTCGGCCTGATGTACGCCGCGGACAATGGCTGGTCGCCCTATATCAGCTACAGCGAATCGTTCACCCCGATCGCGGGCGCGGATTTCTATAACCAGCGCTGGAAGCCGATGCGCGGCAAGCAGGTGGAGGCCGGCATCAAGTACATGCCCAAGGACGCCGACATCGAATTCACCGCGGCCGCCTACGACCTGCGGGAAAAGAACCGCCAGACCAACGATCCCGACAACCCCAACAACCAGCTGCAGGCCGGCAAGACGCGCACGCGCGGCGTGGAGCTGGAGCTGCGCGGCCGCGTCACCAAAGAGCTCGACGTGATCGCCAACTACATCTACACCGACCTGGATCCGCAGCTTGAAGCCCAGCCCAAGCACATGGCGTCCATGTGGGGCAAATACCGCTTCGCGCTGGCGGGCCAACCCGGCTTTGCGGTGGGGGCCGGCGTGCGCTACCTGTCGGCCTTCCGTGACGGCGGCGCCCCCGAGACCCCCGCCGTCACGCTGTTCGACGCCATGCTCAGCTACGACAACGGCCCGTGGCGCTATGCCCTGAACGTGAACAACATCGCGGACCGCACCTACGAGGTGGTCTGCCTGGATCGCGGCGATTGCTTCTACGGTGCCCGCCGCACCGTCATGCTGAGCGGCGCGTACCGTTTCTAGCACCATCTCTCCCAGGGCGGGAAAACCTGTACGTACATGCTGTACGTACAGGTGTACACTACGGTTTTTCCCCATATTTTCAACCGCCTGACAGACGCGCGCACGAACGTCTGCAACCAGAAAGACCGTCCTGGAGACTCCTACAGTGTCGACCGAAACTTCACGCTCGCCCTTTTTTGGCACGATGCAGAAAATCCCCGGTGGATTGATGCTGGTGCCGCTGATCCTGGGTTCCCTGATCGGCACCTTCGCCCCCGACGCCCTGGCGATCGGCGGCTTCACCACTGCCCTGTTCAAGAACAGCGCCCTGCCCCTCATCGCGCTGCTGATCTTCGCCACCGGCACCCAGGTCAATGCGCGCACCGGCGGCCCGATCCTGGCCACCGCCGGCACCATCCTGCTGATGAAGACCCTGGTGCCCGCCACCCTCATCATCATCCTGGGCAGCTACGTCGGCCTGGACGGCGTGCTGGGCGTGTCCATCCTGGCGCTGCTGGCCGCCTTCGACAATAGCAACGGCGGCCTGTGGCTGGCCTATACGGGCCAGTACGGCGATGCCCGCGACCGCGGCGCCTACGTGGCCAGCGCGGTCAACGACGGCCCCTTCTTCAGCCTGCTGTTCCTGGGCGCCTCGGGCCTGGCCGACATCCCCATGATCGCCCTGGTGGCGGCGCTGGTGCCCTTCCTGCTCGGCGTGGTCGTGGGCAACCTGGACCCCAAGTGGCGCGACGTGCTCAAGCCCGTGCCCAACATCGTCATCCCGTTCTTCGCCTTCGCGCTGGGTACCGGCATCAACCTGGGCGCCGTCGTCAGCGGCGGCATCAGCGGCCTGATCCTGGGCCTGATCATCAGCCCCATTACGGGCGGCCTGGTCTATCTGGGCTATCGCCTGATCCTGCGCCGTGGCGGCAAGAGCGGCCTGGGCTTCGCGGCCGGCACCACCGCCGGCAACGCCATCGCCACCCCCGCCGTCGTGGCCGCGGCCGACCCCAACTTCCAGCAATACGTCTCGACCGCCACCGCGCAGGTCGCCGCGTGCGTGCTGATCAGCTCCATCCTGGCCCCGGTGCTCGCCTCGTACTTCCTCAAGCGCGCCGGCGAACTCAAGTCCGAGGACGCCGATACGTCGGCGGGCACGCCCGCCGGCCTGCGCGAGGCGCGCGGAGAGGCACTTTGAATCCCGCGATCGCCATCGTCGCCGACGACCTGACCGGGTCGGGCGATACGGCGGTGCAGTTCGTCCGCGCCGGCTGGAGCACGCACCTATCCATCGGCGGCGCCGACGAAGCGCTGTCGGGGCCCGCCACCGCCGGCGTCGAAGTGCTGGCCGTAACGACCAACAGCCGCGCCCTGTCCGCCGCCGAGGCGGCCCAGGTCGTGCGGCAAAACGTGCAGCAGCTGCGCGCCGCCGGCGTATCACGCCTGTACAAGAAAGTGGACTCCACCTTGCGCGGCGCCTTCAAGGCCGAGATCGATGCGGCGCGCGAGGCCTGGGGCCCGGACACGGTGGCGGTCATCTGCCCCGCCTTCCCCGCCACCGGCCGCACTGTGGAGAACGGCGTTCTCCATGTGAACGGCAAGCCGGTCACGGAAACCTCCGCCGCCACCGACCCGGTCACGCCGGTGAAGGAAAGCCACATCCCCACCCTGCTGGGCTGCGCCCACGTGGCCGCTCGGGAAGGCGATACGCCGGAAGCGCTGGCCGGGCGCATCCGGCAGGCCGGCCATACGGTAGTGGTCGACGCCGCGACGGACGCGGACCTGGAGCGGCTGGCCCGCGCCATCGGCCTGCTGGGCGAGCATGCGCTGCCCGTGGGCGCGGGCGGCCTGGCCATGCCGCTGGCCCGGGTCTGGGCGGGCGCCGACCAGACGGCGCCCGTCGTCGTGGTCGTCACGTCCCAGCACAGCGCGGCGCGCGCGCAAGCCGCCGCCCTGCAGGCTTCGGGCGCCGACACCTGGACGCCCTCGCTGGCCCAACTGGCCGATGACGCCGCCTGGCAGGCCTGGAGCCAGCCCCTGGTGCAGACGCACTCGCAGGCCCCGGCCCACGCGGGCACGGTGCTGCTGCTGGCGCCCGAGGGGCAGCTGGAAGGCCTGGATTCCGAAACCGTGGCCGAGCGCCTGGGCGCCCTGGCCGCGCAATTGATCACTGCCTCGCGCGCGGCCGGCGTGGTCGCCACCGGCGGCGACGGCGCGCGCAGCGTGCTGCTGGCGCTGGATGCCCGCGGCATCGCGCTGGTGGACGAAGTGATGGGCGGCGTGCCCCTGGGCACGCTGACCGGAGGCACGGCCGCCGGCCTGCCCGTGGTGACCAAGGCCGGCGGCTTTGGCACCGAAGACGTATTGGTTCGCGCGGTGCGCGCGATCCGCGACAGGAGATTCAAGCGATGACACAATCCCAACCCAACAAGCTGCCGCTGCTGGCCGTGACCCTGGGCGACGTGGCGGGCATCGGGCCGGAGATCACGGCCAAGATGCTGATGGGCCATGACGACCTGCGCCAGAAGGCCCGCCTGCTGGTGGTCGGCGATGTGGACGTGATGGCCAACGCCGTGCGCAGCCTGGGCGCCGACCCCGCCATCGTCCGCAAGCTGGACCGCGCCGCCGACTGCACCAACACGCCCGGCACGATCGAAGTGCTGCAGGCGGGCCCGTCGCTGGCGCACGTCAAGCTGGGCGAGATCAACTCGGACGCAGGCGACGGCTCGGTGCGCTTCGTCACCACGGCATGCGCATTGGCGCGCGCCGGCGAGGTCGACGGCATCGTGACCGCGCCGCTGAACAAGGCGGCCATGCATGCCGCCGGCCACAAGTGGCCCGGCCACACCGAACTGCTGGCGCACGAATTCGGCGTCAAGACCTTTTCGCTCGTGCTCTCGGCCGGCGATCTCTACATCTTCCATGCGACCACCCATGTGTCGTTGCGCCAGGCCATCGAAAACCTGACCCCGGCGCGCATGCGCGCGGTGCTGCGCCTGGCCGGTTCGTTCGCCAAGGCGCTGGGCCGCGGCGACAAGCCGGTAGCCGTTTCCGGCCTGAACCCGCATGCGGGCGAGAACGGCATCTTCGGCACCGAGGACGCCGACATCCTGGCGCCGGCCGTGGCCGAAGCCAACGCGGCCGGCATCCTGGCGGCCGGCCCGATCCCGGCGGACGCCCTGTTCCCGCAGGCGGTGCGCGGCAAGTGGGAGTTCGTGATCGCCTGTTACCACGACCAGGGCCATGCGCCCTTCAAGGCCGTCTACGGCGATGACGGCGTGAACATCACCGTCGGCCTGCCGGTGGTGCGCGTCTCCGTGGACCACGGCACGGCCTTCGACATTGCCGGCCGCGGCATCGCCCGCGAAGACAGCCTGGTCCTGGCCGCCGAGCGCGCCGCTCACCTGGCCCCGGGATGGACGCATGTATGGGAAACTGCGCGGGCACAAACCGGAGGTTGATTTCCATGGCGCCCGCCACGCACGACGCATTGCCCGTTCTTGACCGCTCCGGCGATACGCCGCTGCATGCCCAGGTGGCGGCCCAGCTGCGCGGATACATCCGCGCGAACAAGCTGGCGGCCGGCGCGGCGCTGCCCAGCGAGGCCGCCCTGTGCGAACGATTCGGGGTGGCGCGCAGCGTGGTGCGCCAGGCGCTCGCCGCCCTGGCCGCCGAAGGCCTGATCCAGCGTGAAAGCGGGCGCCCCGCCACCGTCGCGGCTCCCCAGGAGCATCGCCGCCTGGTGCAGCGCTCCACCGGCCTGTACGAGCAGTTCGCCCAATCGGGCGTTGCCCTGCAAACCCGCGTGCTGGCCTTCGCCCGCGCCGAACCGCCGGCCGAGGTGGCCGAGTTCTTCGGCACGCCGCAGCTGCTGCTGCTGGAACGCCTGCGCCACGTGGCCGATGCGCCCCTTGCCTATGTGCGCACCTGGCTGGCCATCGACACCGTGCCCGGCCTGCGCGCCGAAGACCTGGCCGACGCCTCCCTGCACGGCGTGCTGACGCGCCGCTTCGGCCTGCGCCCCGGCGCGGGACGCAACCAGATCCGGGCGGTCGCGGCCGATGCCAGGCTTGCGGACCTGCTGGCCACGCCGGCGGGCACGCCGCTCTTGATGCTGCAAGGCCGCGGCATGGACCAGCACGGCCGGCCGCTGGAGTGGTTCACCACTTGGCACCGCGCGGAGCAACGGGTATTCGACGTGGACGTCAGCGTGGGCCATGAAAGCGTCCAGCCCCGGCTGCAGGCGCCGCCCGACGCCGCGCCCGATGCGCCCGGCACGCCCGACGGGCAAGATCCGCTGGCCCGCGCTCAGGCCCTCGTGGCCGAGCTCTCGGCCGAACTGGCCAGGCTGCGCGGCCAGCGCTGAAGCCCCCGCGCTCGCCCGCTTCCGGGCCACCGCGCGCTCATAGCGTCATGGTCGGCTGGTCTTCGATCCGGAAGAACAGGGCGCTCGGCCCCATGATGCCCGACGCGTCCAGATACTCGAACTCGACGCGCTGGCCCGGCGCGGCCACCTGCCCGAAGTGCTCGACCCGGTACATCACGCCCCCGATGCGATAGTTGTGGACCAGCGTGGAAACGTTCGAGTTGGTGGCGCGCAAGCGATAGGTCACGACTTCCTCCACCAGGCCGCGCACCCCGTGCTTGTAACGGGCGCGCTTCAGCCTGGGGCTGCGCATGCCCAGCACGAGCCCCATGAGAACGAAGAACGCGGCCAACAGGATCAGGGGCCCCAGGAACAGGCTGCCGGCCAGCGCCGCCAGGGCGAGCGCGTAGAAGAACTTGCGCACGCCCAGCTCTTCCTTGCGCACGGCCTGGCGGTCGGCATCGCTGACTTCCTCGACCGAATTCCAGGCCTGCGCGCTCATCGGGTATTCGGCCCGCAGCAACACGGGCGGCGCATCGGGCTGCAGAGGCAGCAGATGCAGTCGCACGGGCAGGTCCGTCAGCGCCGCGGCCGTCATGGGCCGGAAGCCATCCCGGGTATCCCTCGTGATCTCGTTCCATAACGGCAGGGCCACGTCCACGCGCTGCTCGCCGAAGGCGTAGCAGATGCCGGGCCTACCGGCCGGACCGAAGCCCGTCAGATGGCCGGAAACGATCTGCTTGGGGACGCGCCCCTTCAAGACCCGGTTGAAGCGGCGCCAGGCGCGCGGCAGGCGCCACAGTCTGCGTCCAAGAAAGACCGCGAAGCCCGCCATCGCCGCCGAGCACAGCAGGACCACCACGCCGTCTCCGCCGCGGCGCAAGCTGCGGTCGGATGCGAACAGGACGATGAACAGGATCGCGCTGCTCGCCAGCAGCAGGAACATCAGGCTGGCGAACACGGCCGTCAGCGATCTCCCACGGCGGCTGCGCCGCAGCAGTTGGATGTCCTCGTCGGTCAGCGGTTCTTCCGAGACTTGCAGGGTTGCGCTCATGCGTGCATTGCGCCATGGGCGCGCTCAATAGGTCCCATAGGGAACCTCCACGGCCAAGGGCTTGCCGCCCTGGGCCGGGCGCAGCGCATAGGCATGCACCATGCCGTCGTCGCTGGCCAGCGGCGCGTCCCGGCGCTCCACGGTATAGCGCTGGCCATCGAGTTCCAGCGTGCGCGGCGCGACCGCCCGGGCCTGGGCAGGCAACAGCAAGCCCCCCAGCCCGTCGGCCATGTCCGGGAACTCGTAGTCCAGCAAGGCCTCTTCCGCGCGCAGCAGCTGCACGCGGGGCCGATACGGCGCGGCGTCCAGGTTCCAGCCGTTGACCAGATCGGTGATCCACGGGCCCGGAATGCCATAGGTGCCGTCCAGCTCGGCTTCGCCGATCTCCGGCCCGACCACGACCAGGCAGCACACGGTCTTGCCGGCCCCGAGATCGTAGGCCGCCCACTTGCTGCCCGCGGCGGCGGCCTCGGGCAGCATGGAGAAGCGATATTGCTGATTGAACTGGGCGTCGGACACCTTGCGCCAGGCGCCGACGATGGGCGGCTGCGCCGACGCCGTTGCCGAGCTGGGCGCGGGCTGCCGCGCCTGGCAGGCCAGCGTCATCGCCATTCCCGCGATCAGGGCTGCTGTTTTGAGCGGTAAACGGATCATTTCCTGTCCTTGGACGGATTGGCGCGGCCCTAGCCCGGCAGCCTGCCCTTCTTGCGCGTCGCGCGCTCGGCCAGCCGCAGCGCCATATCCTGTTGGCGCTGCATCAGTTCGGCGATCTGCTCGGCGTAGAGGTCGGTGAGGTCGCCTCCCAGGGGCTCCGGATCGGCCATGTCATCGATCACCACGACCGTCCCCGCCTGGTCCACGCCCCAGATCCGGCTGCCGTCGCCCACGATCTTGAGCACGGGCAGGATGCCGGACACACCGGCCTCGGCGAGCTGGCGCTGCTGCGCCGAGATGCTGGCCCATTCGGGCAACTCCGGCGCATCGATGCCCAGCAGCACCAGGCCGCGCCAGAAGGTCCAGGCGGGGCCGACCTCGAACTCCTTCGCTTGCGGCCAGGCTTCCTCGCGCGCCATCACGCACAGACCGTTGGTGCGCTGGCAGAAGGCCGTGAGCGCCGCCGGCAGCGGGAAGCCGACGGCGGCCTCCAGCTCGGCGATCGATTCCGCGCCAGGCGCGGGCGCCGCCACGACCTCGAAATACTGGGTGTCCACGGGATCCAGGATCTCCCAGATGCGTTCGTGAAACTGTTCGGCGGTCATGGTCATGCAATCTTCCTGAAGCTAAGAAAAATCCCGGCCCGCCGCAAAGGCGGAAACCGTGAAGGCGCACCACTATATCCTTGAATGCGGCGGCCCGGCGGACGCGCCGGTAAAGCCCGCGAGCCAGCCTCGCGGGTCGGCGTCCGCGGCGGGAATCCGGAAAAGAAGAATGGATGCGGCCGCACCCGGCAGGCCGCTACGCGGCTAGCTGCCGCGCCAGGGCCTTGCGGTCCACCTTGCCCACCGCGTTCTCCGGCAGGCGTTCCACCCATAGCACGTCGCGAGGCACATAGATCCGGCCCAGGCGCGCCAGCACCTCGGCCTGGATGGCCGCCGCGTCGGGCGCAGGCTCGCCGGCGCGCTGCACGAAGATCACCGGCACTTCGCCCAGGTCCTCGTCCGGCGCTCCAACGACGCAGCAGGCCGCCACGCCCGGCAGGCCGGTGACGACGCCTTCGACCAGCGCGGGCGAGATGTTCTCGCCGCCGCGGATGATCACGTCCTTGATGCGGCCGGTGATGCTCAGGTAGCCCTCTGCGTCGAACCGTCCGAGGTCGCCCGTGCGCAGCAGCGACGGCGCACCCTCGCCGCCTTCCACGCCCAGGTATCCCAGCATCAGGCTGTCGCCCGCGATGCAGATCTCGCCTTCGCCGCCCGGCATCGCTTCGGCGCCGTCGGGCAGCCGCAGGGTGACGCTCTGCCCCGCCAGCACCGTGCCCACCGAACCGACGCGGCGCGCGCCGGGCGGATTCATCGTCGAGGTGCACGTGGCCTCGGAAAGCCCGTAGGACACGACCAGCGGGCAACCCAGGAAGGCCTCGATGCGCCGGTGCAGCGCTTCCGTGATCGGGGCCGAGCCGCAGCGCGCGAAACGCAGGCCCGCGAGGCTGTCCCGATCGAATTCCAGCTCCAGCATGCGGGCATACATGGTGGGCACGCCCGTAATGATGGTGGGCCGGAACGCGCGCAGCAGGCCGGGCATGTCGTCGGCGCGGAAGCGGCCCGCCAGCGCCACGCTGGCCCCGGCCAGCAACGGCGCGAAAATCTGGTTGTTCAGCGCGTTGGTGTGATGCAGCGGCATCACGTGCAGCAGGCGGTCTTGCGGGGTCAGCCCCGTGTGCGCGAGCACGCCGCGGGCATTGTTCGCCAGGCCGCGATGGCTCAGGAGCACGCCCTTGGGGTTTCCCGTGCTGCCGGAAGTGAACAGCAGCAGGCCGGGATCCTGGGGCGCCACCTCGCCGGCGCCGGTCCAATCCTGCGGACCGTGCGCGATGCGTTCCGCGTCCAGCCGGCGCGCCGGCGCCAGGCCGCTGGCCTGGGCGGTTCCGGCATTGGCTTCGTCGTAGAGCATCCATTCCAGGCCGACCGCCGCCACGCGCCTCGCGGTCTCGTCGGCCGCCAGCCGGGGCTCCAGCGGGCACGGACACGCGCCCGCCGCCATCACGCCCAGTATGGCCAGCACCTGTTCCAGCGAGCGCTCCATGGCGACCGCCACATAGGCGCCGCGCGCGACGCCGGCGGCGCGCAGGCCGCCCGCGACACGCCCGACCCGGCGATGCAGGTCCTCGTAGGCCAGCACGCCCTGCGCGGTCACGATGGCGGGGCGCGCCGCCCACTGCGGCTGGATCCAGGCGCGCGCGCACGCCGCCGCCAGGGTGGCATCGACTATCGTCATGCTGGCCTCCTAGCGGAGCGTGACCGCAGCGTCGCGTTCGAACTGCCCGTCCGCATCGAGCTCGCGCAAGGCGCGGGCCTCGGCGGCGGTGGGCGGCGCGGACGGCGCCGCGCCCGTGGCGTCGAACTCGAAACCCGTGCGCTCGCGCACCTCGGACAGGCTGGACTCGGGATGCCACGATTGCAGTGCGAGCCGCCCGTCGCGCTTGATGAACACCGCGATGGGCGTCACCACGCCATGGAACCCGCCCCAGGACGTCATGAAGTCCAGCTTGGGCACGAAGGTGCGGCGCGAATGCTCCGTGCGCCATGTGCAGGCGCGCCTGGCGGTCGGCAGCATCACCGCGCCGCCCCCGCCGCCCGGCAGCCGCACCTTGGGCTCGTGCCAGTTGCCGATGCAGGAATTGTTCGCGCAGCCCTCTCCGTCTATCTGCGCCGCGCCCAGGAAGGTCAGATCCATGCGGCCGCGGGTGCACAGATCGTAGAAGTCCTCATTCGAGAAAATCGACGCGGTGTGTTCCGCCAGCACCGGATCCGAGCTGGACAGCGGGATGTGCGAAGGCCGCGGGTTCACGCCGCCGGCCACGTTGATGTAGACGAAGTCCCAATCGTAGGCGCGCTTGGCCAGCAGGCAGGCCAGCATCGGCATGGTGGAGTTCACGCCGCTGAACGTGATCTCGTCCGGCCGGATGAAACGCGCCAGGTTGGTCACGATGTACGAAAAGCCCGACCATTGCTCAGCCATGATTCACCTCCCGCGCTTCGGGCGCCGCGGCCATGTGCGCCTGCAGATCGCCCTGCTTGTCCATGTATGCCTCCACCGCCGGATAGTCGATGGCGTAATCGGGCCAGCAGGAGCCTGGCCATGCGCCCTGCGGCACCACCGCGTACGCCTGCACCATGAAAAACGGGATCAGGGTGGATTCCGGATTGGCCTCGAACACGGCGCTGTCCACGAGCTTCTCGGCCACCACCAGCACGCTGCCCGCGGCGCGCGACATGATGCGGTCCCAGTGCGCCGTGCCCTGCACGCGCACGTTGCCCTGCGCGTCCACCTCGGAAGCCTGGATCACGGCGAAGTCGGGCCGGATGGCCGGCACCACCCAGGTCTTCTGCCCGCTTCCGTAGGGATCGTCCAGGCACTTCCAGCCATTGAGTTCGGGCAGCCCGCTGCCGTGCAGGCCTCCGCAAGGCTGGAACGGCACGCCGAACGCGGCCGCCCTCAACCCCGCGGTAAGGCTGGCGCAGGCATGTTCCTCCAGTTCGATCTCGCGGCGCTCCACGGCCTTGCGGTACCAGGGCGCCAGGCCGAAGTTCCCTTCCATGGCGACGATGCCCGCGCGCACGCGGCGCAGCGCGCCCGCGCGGCACAGGATGTCCACGTCATAGCCCGGCGACTGCTTGACCAGTTCCAGGTCGCGCCGCCCCTGGCGGATCAGTTCGCGCACGAAGGCGAACGGCCCGCGGTGCAGAAAGCTGCCGCCCAAGGCGATCGACGCGCCGTTGGGCACCAGCGCCGCCAGCTCCGCCAGCGAGCACTGCTTGTTCTTCTGATTGAATCCCGATGCCATGTTGTCTCCTTTGCTGCTTTGTCTTGTGCCGCTAGCGCGCCTGCAGATACGCCGCCACGCGCGCCTTCAGGCCGGGCTGGGCCGCCGAGCGCACCAGGCGGGCCAGATCGGCGTCCGGCGTTTCCGTCGACAGCGCTTCATATAGCTGGACGCGGCTGGAGCAAGTCAGGGCGGATGCCGTTTCCAGCGCCTGCTGTTCGATGTCCGGCCATTCCTGCGCCGTGGCGAGCCTGCTGGCGAAACCGTCCCGCAAGGCCTCTTCCGCACTGAACGTGGCGGCCTGCTCCAGGACGGCCCGCGCGCGCTCCGCGCCCACCAAACTGGCGAAACGCCGCGTGCCCAGCACCAGGCCGAACTTCAGCCCCGGCATGCGGAACGTGGCGTCCGGCGCGCTCACTCGCCATTTGCAGGCCCCGAACAGGTCCACGCCCGCGCCGAAATTGCGGCCATGCGCCAACGCCAGGGTCAGGCAGGGCGAGCCCGCCAACCGCTGCAGCAACATCTCGATGCGCACGAAACGCAGCAGCAGGTCGCCTTCGCTTTGCGCCTGCCAATCGCCGAAATCGAAACCCGCGCTGAAATTCTTGCCCTCGCCCTTCAGCACGATGAGCCGGGCGCCCTCCGCCTCGGCCTCGTCCAGCGCCGCAATCAACGCCTCGACCAGGTCGGCCGACAAGGCGTTCATCTTTTCGGGCCGCGCCAGCGTAAGCACATGCCGGGCGCCTTGTTTGTCGATGCGCAGCGCCCCGCTCATGCCGCCGCTCCTTTCTTGCCCGCGCGCAGCGCGCCCAGCACTTCGTCGTTGTGCTCGCCCAGCGCGGGCGGACGGCGGCGCAATGCGGTCGTCTCGCCATCGAAGCGCACCGGCAGGCCGAAGGTGCGCGTGCGCACGCCGTTGGGCAGCTCCACCGGCTGCACCCAGCCCATGTGTTCCACCTGCGGGTCGGCCAGCACTTCCGAATAGGTGTTGATCGGCGCGCACGGCACGCCCGCGGCGCGGAAGCGCGAGAGCCAGGCCTGCGCATCCTCGGCCTCGAAGATCGCCTCCAGGATCTCGCGCAGCGCGGTCTGGTTGCGCGCGCGGGAGATGGTGTCGGTAAAGCGCGAATCGGACAGCAGGTCTTCGCGGCCGACGGTGGCGCATACGCTCTTCCACAGGGCCTGGTTGCCCGCCGCCATGCCGAAGTAGCCGCCCTTGCACCGGAAGGCCTGGTACGGCGCGTTGCGCGGGTGCGCCGAACCGAGCTTGACCGGATCCCGGCCGCTGCCGAAGAACTCCGAGGTCTGCAAGGCAGCGATGCCCAGCGTGGCGCCCAGCATCGGCACGTCGATGTGCGTGCCCTGCCCGCTGGCCTGCGCCGCGCGCAAGGCCGACGCGATGGCGAAGGCGCCATACAGGCCCGCCGAAAAATCCGCCACCGGCACGCCGCACTTCACAGGTTCCCCGCCGGCTTCGCCCGTCACGCTCATCAAGCCGCTCATGGCCTGGATCGTCAGGTCGAAGCCGCCTTCCTGCGAACGCGGCCCCGACTGGCCGTAGGCCGAAATCGAGCAATAGACCAGCTTGGGATTCGCTTCGCGCAATTGCGCGTAGCCCAGCCCCAGGCGATCCATCACGCCCGGCCGGTTGTTCTCGATCAGCACGTCCGCGGTGGACGCCAATTCGCGCGCCAGGGCCAGATCGCCCGCGTCCTTCAGGTTCAGCGTCACCGAACGCTTGTTGCGGTTGAGGGACGCGAAGTTCTCGCTGTAGCCGTCGGAGATCGGCGGCCAGCTGCGCAGCGTATCGCCGCCTTCGGGATTCTCGACCTTGATGACGTCGGCGCCCATTTCCGCCACCAGCAGGCCGAAAAACGGGCCCGCCGCGACGTTGCAAATCTCCAGCACCGTGATGCCGGCTAGTGCCGCACTGGGTGTCATGTCTGACCTCTCGTTATGAAAATTCAATATTTGGGACTCGAAAAATATTATAAGAGCGAGCCTGTTGGCAGTGGCATCATGCCGCTCTGGCAGATGAATCCTAGTGCAATCCCTAGGTTACCCGCTTAATTCTTGACCAGCATATCACCGTGTGGAATTCTACGTAAATCATTTATTGATACATACATCCTAATATTTAGGATTTATAAAATGACGGCAGCCACGAATGCGCCCGCAGCCGCGGCCGCTCCCCACGCATGCCGGCACCAACGGCACCAAAGGAGACTTCCATGAATAAGTTGTGGCGCATTGCCCTGGCGGGCGCGGTCCTGGCGCTGGCGGGCGGCCCCGCCGCGGCCGACGCCTGGCCCGCGAAACCCGTGCGCATGGTGGTGCCGTTCCCGCCCGGCGGCGCGACGGACGCCGCCGCCCGCATTTATGCGCAGCACCTGGGGGACTACCTGGGCCAGAGCGTGGTAGTGGAGAACAAGGCCGGCGCCGGCGGCGAAATCGGCGCGGAGTACGTGGCCAAATCGCCGGCCGACGGCTACACGCTGCTGATGGGCGCCGTGGGCAGCCATGCGATCCATGCCGCCATGCCGGACAAGCCAGGCTATGACTTCGGCACCGCCTTCGTCGGCGTGTCCATGGCCACCAGCATGCCCATGGCCGTGGCGGTGAACAGCAGCAGGATCCCCGCCAAGAATGTCCAGGAGCTCATCGCCCTGGCCAAGAGCAAGCCCGGCGCCATCACCTACGGATCGGCGGGGCCAGGCACTTCCCAGCACATGGCGGGCGAACTCTTCCAGGTCGCGACCGGCGCCCGCCTCATGCACGTACCGTACCGCGGCAGCGGCCCGGCGATCACGGATTTGCTGGGCGGCCAGATCGACATGGTCATCGAAACGCTGCCCGCGCTGCTGCCGCAGCTCGCCAGCGGTAAGATCCGGCTGCTGGGCGTCACCACGGCCAAGCGCGCCACGGCGCTGCCCGATCTGCCAACCCTGATCGAACAGGGCGTCAAGGACTACTCCGTCGCGACAACCTACGCGCTGCTGGCGCCGGCCGGCACTCCGCCCGCCGTGGTGGACAAGCTCTCGGCCGGAATGCAGAAAGCCGCCGCCATGCCCTCGGTGCAGCAGGCCGCGCTGAAGCTGGGCGCCGATGCCGTGGCCACCACGCCCGCCGACACCAGCCGCGTGCTCAAGCAGGAAGTTTCCCGCTGGGCTGAAGTCGTGCGCCTGTCGGCAGCCAAATGACCGCACCGCAAACGGCGTCCTCGAACGCGGACCTGGCCATTGTCGGCGGCGGCTCGGTGGCCGTCAGCTTTCTCTATCAGTTCCTGCTGTCCCTGGATCCCGCCCGCCGCCCTCCCGTTATCCGCCTGTTCGAACCGCAGGCCGAGCCTGGCCCGGGCGGCGCCTACCAGGACGATCTTTCCAGCAACCTGCTCAATATCCCGGCCGGCAATATGTCGGCGCTGGCCGACCATCGGCTGGACTTCGTGGAATGGCTGCGCGCACAGGATCCGGCGTGGCTGCGCGCGCACGGCGCTGACACCATCGCCCCCTCGGATTTCCTGCCCCGCCCGCTGTTCGGCGCCTACATGCGCGCGGTCTATGCGCGCGCCCAGGACCTGGCGCGCGCGCTGGGCACCACGCTCACGCACACGCGCAGCCGGGTGCGCCGCGTGGCGCCGCTGCCTCTCGGCGGCGCGCGCATCGAGCCCGAGCAGGGCCAGCCCTGCACCGCGCGCTATGTGGCGTTATGCAATGGCAACCTGCCCTCGCAGGCATTCCCGGAACTGCGGGACGCGCCCGGCTACTTCAATAGCCCCTATCCCGTGCAGGCGCTGGCCGGCGGCATCGCGCCGGATGCCGCCGTCTGCGTCATCGGCACGAGCCTGAGCGCCGTGGATGCCGTGGCCGCCCTGCAGCAGGCCGCCCATCGCGGCCCTATCCTGTGCGTGTCCCGCAATGGCCGCCTGCCCTCGGTGCGCAGCCCCCACAACCGGCCGCCGGACAGCCTGCGGCAACTCAGCCGGGACGGCGCCATCCAGCTTGCCGCGAGGCATGGCGGCGGCCTGTCCGTGGACGTGATCGCCGCCGCGCTCAAGGAAGAGGTGCTGGCTCTGGGCGGCAGCGTGGACACGGACGATCTGTTCGGCCTGGCGGGCGATGCGCGGATGGCGCTGGACGAAGAGATCAGGCGGTCCGCGCTGGCGGCCCGGCCGTGGCAGGCCGTGGCGGCCGCGACCAACGCCGCCGTGGACCAGATCTGGCATCTGATGCCCGACGCGGAACGCGGCAGGTTCCAGTCGCAATGGCGCTCGCTGTGGATGGCGCGGCGAGCCACCTTCCCCATGCGCAATGCGCTGAAGCTCCAGAGCCTGTTCCGCGCGGGCCAGCTGCAAATCGGCGCCGGCTACCTCGACAGCCGGCACGACGGCGCGAGCGGACTGTTCCACACCCGCCTGCGCGGCGCCTCCGGCGAAATCTCAACGCATTCCAGCCGCTATCTGGTCAACGCCACCAGCTTCTCCGTGGACGCGCTGCGCACGGATGATCCGCTGGTGGCCACCCTGTTGCGGGAGGAACATGCGAAGCCCGATCCCCATGGCGGCCTGGCGCTGGACTACGGCACGGGCTGCCTGAAGAACGCGCGCGGCGAGATCCAGCCCGCCCTGTCCGTACTGGGCAGCCTCGCGGGCGGCACGTATTTCTGGACCACGTCCATGGACGTGAATTCGCGGCTCGCCCGCGACCAGGCCCGCCGCATCGCCAAGGAAATTGCGCGGCCGGCCGCCCGATGACTGGCCTGTGCAAGGCTCGATTTAGTATGAACAGGCCCTAGCCCAGAAAACCCCGGCGGTAGCCCATCCCCTGCGAAATGGACTGGGCGCAGGCCGACACCTCGGGCGCCAATTGCTTCATCCTGGCCGCGCTCAAGCGGTCCAATGGGCCGGATATGCCCACCGCGGCCACGGGCTGGTCCAGGCTGTTGAGCACGGTCACGGCCAACCCGCCCACGCCTTCGCGCCATTCTCCCCGGTTGACCGCGTAGCCGGCGCGCGCGATCTTGTGCAGCTCGTCCTTCAGCAGGGGCATGGACACGATGGTCGAAGGCGTGTGGCGCAACAGCTTGTCGGCATAGCGTTCGACATAGCCGTCGGCCTGATAGGCCAGCAAGGCCTTGCCGGTTGCCACGGCATAGGCGGGAGCCCGCCCTCCCACCATGGAATAGGCGCGTATCGGTTGCGGGCTGTCGATCTTGTCGATGTAGACCACGTCGAAACCGTCCAGCACCGACAGGTGCACGGTTTCGCCGGTATGGTCCGCCAGCGCGCGCATGAACGGCGCGGCCAGCTTGCGCACATCCAGTTGCGCCAACTGGCGGGCCGCAAGCTCGAACAGGCGCACGGCGCCGCGATAGCCGCCGCCGTCGTCGTCCTTGATCACGTAGCCGGCGTGTATCAGCGTCTGCAGGGTGCGGTGGGTGTTGCTGCGGGTCAGCCCCACCCGGGCCGCCAGCGCGTCGATGGTGCGCGGCGGATTGTCCACGTCGGTCACCGCCTCCAACACCATGAGGCCTTTGAGCAGCGTCTTGTCCATGGTTTTTCCTAATATTTAGGACGGAAACATAGCACGAGACGCCGTGCGGGAACAGGCTTTCGCGTCGCGCTAGGCGATGGCGGCCCGCACGGCTTCCGAACGGTCCCACAGATTCGGCACGCTTGCCGAGGAATAGCCCGATACGAACGGCTTGGCCTGCCCGGTGGCGGGGTCGTAGACATGGCGCGACACCGCACCGATATTGCCGCCGTACATGTGCACGCTGATGGACACGCGGTCCGCGTGCGCATTGGAGACGCGGTGGATGTCCCCTTCGGCCGGCGACAGGCGCTCCACGTCGCCCGCCTGAAGCGTGGTGGCGGCGCCCTCGGGCGCGATGCGGCCCGCCGTGTCGCGGACGTAGCGCTGGTTCACTTCAGCACCGCGCAGCATCCCCACATAGCCCCAGACCTCGTGATCATGCACCGGCGTGGACTGCCCCGGCCCCCACACGAAGCTCACCAGCGAAAACCGCTCAAGCGGGTCGCAGTGCAGCAAATATTGCTGGTAGTACTGCGGATGCGGCGCGGTACAGGACTCGGGCAGCCAGTCATCGTGGCGCACCAGATCGGCGAATGCGGCTTCGAGCTCCGCGCTCTGCTCCAGCGCGTTCGGGGACGCCAGCCGCGTCGCGGTGGCGATGAAACGGCGCAGCCGGTCCAGGCCGGCGGGTGATTCAGGCATTGCGTTTCTCCAAGACGGATCGAAATCCCAGATTGAAAAAGCAGTATCCACCATTCGGGACGGATGCGCATCCATGCCCCTGCGGCGGGCACGGCCATCGTCGCAGGCTATTCTTGACAGGCCCGAGCCGGGCCGTGCAGCGTATCGGACTGCGTTCAGGATAGATCATGAAGAATCCGCATCAAGACATTCCCGCCACGCTGGCGCGCGCGTTGCAAGAGGCGCGCCGCGTTGTCGTATTCACCGGCGCGGGCGTCTCCGCCGAAAGCGGTATCGCCACTTTCCGGGATGCCCTGACGGGCCTGTGGTCCCGCTTCGACGCGCAGGCGCTCGCCACGCCCGAGGCGTTTCGCTCCCATCCCGACATCGTCTGGGGCTGGTACGAATGGCGGCGCGCCCAGGTGCTGCGCGCCGAGCCGAACGCCGCGCATCGCGCCATTTCGCAGCTGGCGCGGCACGTGCCCGGGCTCACCGTCGTCACGCAGAACGTGGACGACCTGCACGAGCGGGCTGGCAGCACCGGTGTCGCGCACCTGCATGGAAGTCTGCATGCGCCGCGCTGCTCCGCTTGCGAAGCGCCGCAAATCTTTGCCGACGGCATCCCCTCCGAACCGGAGGAAGGGCGGCGCATCGCCCCGCCCGCATGTACACGCTGCGGCTCGGCGGTCCGGCCGGGCGTCGTGTGGTTCGGCGAAAGCCTGCCCGGCGATGCCTGGAATGCCGCCATCCATGCCGCGGAGCACTGCGACCTGCTGTTGAGCATCGGAACCTCTGCGCTGGTCTATCCGGCGGCCGAGCTTCCGCAGCGCGCGCTGGCCGCGGGCGCGATGGTGGCGCAGATCAATCCCGCCGCCACGCCGCTGGATGCGCGCGCCCATCACAACCTGCGCGGCGCCGCCGCCGAGATCATGCCCGGGCTGCTCGCCAGCGCGGGATTCGAACCGCCGCAAACGCCCTAGCACAACGCTGCCCGCGCGTCTCGCGGAGTGAAGATTCGTGAGGATGTGGAGCGCCTATGTCGCGCGGGATCCACGCCGTCCGCGGTGCCAGGGGAAACCCCAAATCCCTCCTTCCGCGCTGCGGGATACAGTGACGGAATAGGTTTGGCCGTGGAGACCATCATTCCGTTTTCCTGGAGACTTCCCGACGTGTTCGTACGCTCGCCAGACGGTGTTCTGCATCGTGTGGTGCGTCACGCCACGACCACGGAAACCATCGCCAAGCTCGAAAGCATGCCCAGCAATTACCATCTGGATTGCGAATGCATGCTCGACAATGGCGAGACGCTCTCCTGGATCGGCAACGACCAATACCGCCAGTTGAATGGCGGCGCGATCTTCACCGCCGAATCCGTCGTCACCACGCCTCGCGGCGAATCCCGCAAAAGCGGCACCCCGAAAGCAGGCGTGCGCGATGCGCGCAGAAAACCTGTCCAGCGCAAGAAACTTGCCGCGGGCCAAGGCCACGTACCATTAGCTGTCGTCAATTTGAAAACCGGCAACGACTGGAGCCTGATACGCGCATGGCGCGAGCATCTCAAGATCAGCACCGCTGACATGGCTGCCCGGCTAGGCGTCGACCACTCCATCTATATCGAACTGGAACGGCCGCGCCCGCGGCCCCGGCAGGCCATCCTGGACCGCGTGTCGGAAGCCCTGGGCGTATCTCCGGAACAGCTCGATGATTCATTGTTAGGAGGACATTTTCATTGACCCAGCGCCGGAACATCAAACTTCCCGCCTGGCGCTCTGAAATGCTCCAATGACTTTGGCGCCGCATACATAATGACCCGCGCATGGAGGTATGAATATGCTCGGCACAGCAAGACGACTTACCGACGTCCTCGCCACCGCCCCGGATGGCACGCTGTATCGCATTGAACGCTTTGTCTCGGATCCCGACGCCTACTCCGCGCTGGGAACGTCCCGCTTCGACCCCAAAACCCACTGCGTGTGCCGTACCAGCGCAGGCGACAAGGTCGCATGGCTGGGCGGGCAGGCCTATCAGCTGCTAAAGAGCGGCACGGCATTGACGGCGGTGGACCGACGCCGGCAATAAATGGCATCCAAAACAAAAGCGGCTTGATGACAGGTCATCAAGCCGCTTTTTCTTTCGCGGGGAACCGCGGCAATTCCGCAATTCCAAATTGGGTTGGCGCGCCCGGCAGGATTCGAACCTACGACCCCCTGGTTCGTAGCCAGGTACTCTATCCAGCTGAGCTACGGGCGCCCCGAAAGAGGCGTGTTTATACCATGGAAAAAGCGTGGCGCGCAAATCGGATGCCCCCCCAGACGCGCCATCCGCCATCGCCGGCGCCTAGTTTGCGCCAGATCAAGATAGGCGGCCGGCCTGCGCAGTACGCTGGATATGTACGCGACGGATCCTCCCCGGCGCGGACCAGACATCAGGCATTCGGCATGGCCAAGAAGTTTCCCCTGCACCCCAAGCACCCCGAGCGCATTTGCTGGGGCTGCGACCGCTACTGCTCCACCGATTCGCTAGCCTGCGGCAACGGTTCGGGCCGCACCATGCACCCCGCCGAACTGCTGGGCGAGGATTGGTACACGGTGGGCGATTGGGGCTTCGACGACGACGAAGCACAGCCCCAGGATGGCGGCGCGAAGCCGCAGCCGGCGTCCTGATCCCCCGGGCCGCCGCGCGCCTTCCACGGACACGCCGCCCCCTCTTCTCCTTGCCGCTATCGCTCGCCATGCACAGGCGGGCCCCATCGCGCGCCGCCATTCGGGTGTTGGCGTGAAATGAGTGGTGGCCCGCTGCGCTTGCCTCTAGCCTACGTTTTCCCTGCCGCCGATCGGAAACTCCATGTTTTCGCCGCGCGAATTTTCAGATCGGGAAAGATATTCCGCGCGCGATCAAACCATGAAGGAGCTGAAGAAATAGTCCGAAAAACCTAGTTCACGCATCCGCCGCCGCAAAACTTAAACATCAAAAAAATAATTGGATTTTTGTGCAAACCGGACAGATTATGCCTTTCACAAGCGGGGATTCCTTCCACACGAAATGCCCTCGGCGCCGCGCCCGCCGCCGGGATTACTTGTCCCTATTTCCATCCAAAGGAAGTCGCATGAAGATCAAAAACTTGTTGCGCACATTTTTCCTGGGTATCTCAACTGCAGCCCTGGCCGCCGGATGCTCCACCGCCCCGCCGGCGCAGGAATCAGGATTCCTTTCGGACTACTCGATGCTGCGCCAGGCCCCCGCTCCTGGCGGCGGCACTCGCCTGGTTTACTTGAACTCCGCCTTCACCCCAGCGCGCTATCACGCAGTCTGGCTCGACCCCATCGTCTATTACCCGGAGCCCAAACCCTCCGCGGACGTATCGATGGAAACCTTGGTGCAGATCCGCAATGCGGTCAACGACACGCTGCGGCGCAAAATCGGCGAGCAGGTAAGGCTGGTCGATCGGGCCGGGCCCGGCGTGGCCCATGTGCGGATCGCGATCACTGCGGTCGGAACCCGGACGCAGTCGTTGGAGGCCTACCAGTACATTCCCATCGCCCTGGTCATGACCGGCGCCAAGGCTGCTCTGGAAGGAGGCATGCCGCGCGACGCGACGGTCGCCATCGAATCCAGGGTCACGGACAGCATGTCGGGCGACCTGTTGTACGCGTCCGTCCGGGGAGGCACTGGCGAACGGGTCGCGAACGCCACGCAAGGCAGTGGCGGCGTCCAATTATCCAAGCTGCAGCCGCTGATCGACGAATGGACGACGGGAGCCGCCCAGGAAATCCGGAAATACGTCCAGTAAAGATAATGCGGCGGGGCCCGCGCCTCGGCACGCGCCACGGAAAAACCAGCCCATCCAGATTACCGCGGTTCAATTAGCTCGAAAAAAATCGTTTTGTTTGAAGCCTCTCGTGAACTTCAGCACATATCATATTGGAGCGATAAAAATGAAGCTAACACGTCGCAAATTCAACGCAGCCAGCCTTGGCCTGCTCGCTACCAGCGCCCTGGGAGCGCGCGCCCATGCCGCCGACGGCTTGGTGGCGGACTTGCCGGAAGGCAATGAACAGTTCGCGCTGGCGACCGACGCCTATATTTATGCCTACCCCCTCGTGACGATGGAAATGACCAGAAGGGTCATAACCAATGTCGCCGAACCGAAGGGAACACGGGCGCCGATGGGGCAGCTCATCAAATTGCGCCACTATCCGGATGCCAAGTTCCGCGACGTGACGGCGCCCAATGCCGATACTCTTTACACCACGGCCTTCTTCGATGTGGGTGACGAACCCTGGGTGGTGAGCCTGCCCGATCTGCACGACCGCTACGCTCTGTTCCCGATGCTGGACGGCTGGACGACGGTGTTCGACGTGCCCGGAAAACGCACGACCGGCACGGGCCAGCAGACCTTCGTGGTGACCGGGCCGAAGTGGGAAGGATCGATCCCCCAAGGCATGGTCCAATACAAATCGCCCACCAGCATCGTCTGGCTGCTGGGCCGCATTTACTGCGCCGGCACGCCGGAAGACTATGCCGCAGTCCACAAGCTCCAGGACGAGGTGAAGCTCTGTCCGCTGAGCGCGTGGGGCAAGGAATGGACGCCTCCCCAGGGCAAGGTCGATCCAGGCATAGACATGAAAAAGTCCGTGCGCGACCAGGTCAACGATATGGACGCGGTTGAGTACTTCACGCTGTTTTCAGAGCTGCTGAAGAGAAATCCGCCGAACGCCGCCGACGCGCCCATGGTGGAGAAGCTTGCTTCGATAGGCATCGTGCCGGGCCGGGATTTCGACAAGACCAAGCTCGACCCTGCCCTTGCAAAACGCATCCCGCAAGTGGGCTTCGGCAGGATCATGACGCACTTCAAGGACAGCGACGGCGACATCCAGGACATCGACGGCTGGGGGTTCACGACGAAGACCGGAATCTACGGCACCAACTATATCCAGCGCGCCCTGATCACAGCGATCGGCCTGGGCGCCAACCGCCCGCAGGACGCCATCTATCCCACGTCGCTGAAGTCGGATAGCGGCGCCATCAAGCGCGCCTACAACGGATCCGAGAAATACGTGCTGACCTTCAAGAAGGGGCTCACGCCTCCCGTTTCGGGGTTCTGGTCCCTGACCATGTACGACGCGGCCTACTTCTTCGTCGACAACCCGCTGAACCGCTACTCCATCAGCGCCCGCCAGCCATTGAAGGCGAAACCGGACGGTTCGATCGATCTGCTCATACAGCATGAATCCCCCGGCCCCGAGCTGGAATCGAATTGGCTGCCCGCGCCCAAGGGGCCGTTCATCCTGATGATGCGCCTCTATTGGCCCAACGAGAGCGATCCGTCGATCATCAATGGCTCATGGAGCATCCCCCCCGTAAGAAGGGTGAGCTGACACCGGGATTGCGCCGACGGCGCCTGGCTGGATTTGCGCTCATGGAGGCGCGCTGGATTCGATCCATCGCGCCTCCCCCTGGGGAGGGTTTGCGATGAAAAAGAAAATCACCGGCTGCCTGGTCTGCGGCCTGCTCTACGCCGGATCCGGCTTTGGCGCCGAACCGGGTGCCGTTGCGGCCACGGACGCGCAGCGCTCGGATGAATGGGAGTTTGCAATAACTCCCTATTTCTGGGCGGCGGGGCTTTCCGGAAAGGTATCCCAACCCCGCTTGCCGGTAATCGATCTGAACGCGGGTTTCGACAAACTGTTCGATAACCTCGACTTCGGCGCGATGCTGATCGGCGATGCGCGCAAAGGCCGCTACAGCATTTTCGGCGATCTGATCTATACCAAGATCGGCGCGCAGGGAGATACCCCTCGCGGCATCCTGGCGACCAGCGCCGACGTAAAGACGTCGACCTTCGCCGGGTTGCTGGGCGTGGGCTATAACGTCCTCGAGAACTCGCCGCACCGGCTGGATGTCGTCGCTGGGCTGCGGGTGTGGTCGGTCGACACCGACATCACCCTGAAGGGCGCGCACCTGAATGGCCGGACGCGCAGCGACGGGGCCACGTGGGTGGACGGCTTGGTGGGCGTGCGTGGAAACTACGTTCTGAGCCCCAAGTTCTACCTCACCGGCTGGGGGCTGATCGGCGCGGGCGGAGCAGAAGCGGATTGGGATCTGGGGCTAGGCGTCGGCTACAACATCAGCAAGAACGTCTCGGCCGCCCTGGGCTACCGCGCCGTGGGCGTGGACTACAGCAAAGGGAACTTCAAATTCGACACCGTGCTGCAAGGCCCGATGGCCGGCTTGACGATCCGCTTCTAGGAGCTGCCACGCCGGCATCCAGGGCTGCACTGGCGTGCATCTCCGGCGGCAGGCGGCGCAAGCAAACCGCGAAACGCGGCACAAAACAAAAAGGCCTTCGATGCGAGATCAAAGGCCTTTCCATTTTCTTTGCTGTATTGGCCAAGTTTGCGTGAAACTTGGCGCGCCCGGCAGGATTCGAACCTACGACCCCCTGGTTCGTAGCCAGGTACTCTATCCAGCTGAGCTACGGGCGCTCCGGCAAAGAGGCAAAATTATATCAGAAAAATCTTGCCCTTCTACTTCTGTATTGCTTAGTTCTTGCTTGTTTTTTGGCGCGCCCGGCAGGATTCGAACCTACGACCCCCTGGTTCGTAGCCAGGTACTCTATCCAGCTGAGCTACGGGCGCGTTTCAAAGCAAGCCTTGCATGATAGCGTTATTTCATAGACTGCGCAAGCCCCGTCCTAGAGACCTGGGTGGTGGGGACTGCCGAGGCGGCCGATGCACAGGAAGGGGTGCATTCTCATCATTGTCGCGCGGCCCGGCTCAGCAGTAAAAAACGTGCGTATCTCGTGCCTATCCGAACCTGCCACCTACCCGCCTCAAACAATCGCTCAAAGATGAGTGAGGAACATCTCAATAAGTGGCCGGCTACTTCTTTTGAAGAGGTGCGTTTCTATGCTCTCCCATCTTCGTCACTTGAAGCTCCCCCTGGCCGCTCTCGCTACGGTAATTGCGCAGCAATCCGCCTACGCTCAGGTTACGACACCCGCCGAAGCGGCCACCACCACGAGCGCCGCAGCCCTTGGACTGGTCGATCTGACCAACGATCTTTCTCGTAAGGACCTGTTCAACGAAATCCTGAAAATAGACGCGGCGGCAGGATCCACAGACCCCTCCCAGTATTTCAATCTTTACAATGCCTTCCGCTTCCCCGACGATGTCAAAGTAGATGCGGTTCTCAAGACTCCACGCACAAACTCGTTGTTCGGCGTGGATATCAGCCATCACACCCACCCAGCATTTCCCATTGAACAACTGCGCAAAAGGGAAGTTCACTTCATCTACATGAAGGCCACGCAGGGCGCCAAGTTTCTCGACCCAAAGTTCTCAACCTTTTGGAGCCGAACGGGAAAGTTGCCGAAGGGCAGCGAAGTTCATCGCGGCGCCTACCACTTTCTCTCCAGCGGCGACGGCACAATCCCTCCGGCGGAATGGGGAAAGGCCCAAGGCAGAACATTCGTCAAGGTCATCAAAGCAAACGGAGGGCTGCTCGAAACAGACATGCCCCCTGTCGTGGACTTGGAGTGGGACAAGGCCAGTTCGGCATCTAAAGATCGCTGGACGGAACGCAAGCCCGACGAAATTATCGAAATACTCGTCGCTTTTCTGTCAGTCGTCGAAACAGAACTCGGTCGCAGACCGATGATCTACACGGCCCGGTCATGGTGGAACGAGCGGATAGGCTCCGAAAAAAAGATGGAGTCCCTTTCACGGTATCCGCTATGGATAGCGGACTACTCCAAGACATCCCAGGCGAATGAAACGCCCAGGACCATCAATGGCACTAAATGGGCGCTGTGGCAATACACGGACTCGGCCAAGATGGCCATCGGCTTCAACGAAGCTTTCGATGCCAATATTTTCAAGGGCGAGCCTGCCTCGTTCTATACCATCCTTAGCGTCAAGGCGTTCCAATGAAACATCCAGCAACGCTGAAATTCGGGTGCATTGCCGTCTCGTTGACCGCAGCCGCCTTCGGAGCGGAGCCAGAACCCTATTCCGGAACATGCGCGAACGGCGCCCCCGCTCATGAAGCCAAATATTGCCCATATTTCGAGCATTTTGACGCCACGCCTGGGAGCCGCCAGTTAGACATCCGCATAAAAGATGCATTGCGCGTCTCCGATAGCAGCGCCACGCGAGCCATAGGGTTGGTGATCGCCATCGACTCGTATCCGAACATGCCGAACGGCAACCTGCCCGCAGCCAAGGTGGACGGTGACCGTCTTGTACGGTTTCTCATCGAGAATCAGAAATTTGATGAAGTTATTGTGCTGCGAAACGAGAACGCATCGGCCGACAACATCAACTACTTTCTGCACAAGTACCTGCCAAATCGCGCAACAGAATTTAATAAGATGGCTAGACTCCTGATCGCCTACTCTGGCCACGGTCGATATGGAACATCAGACGGACAGACCGACGTACCTGCCGCGTTTGTATTGAGCGCGGCCAAAGACCCAGGCGGATTCGAAAACATGTATCGCATGCAAGAATTCGCCTCGGCAGTGGAAGCGCTCGCAGCGCGCTATTTCCACGTCCTTACTCTCGTCAACGCGTGCTACGGCGGGAATTTCTTTACCAGTGGCAAGCCAGGCGGAAATCCAGACACATTCGTGCAACGAGGCTCCTACGCGCTCACAGCGGGATCCAGCGACGACTTTGTACTCTCACTGATTCCTAAACGAGGCAGTATCTTCTTCGATTTGATCATCGAGGGCGTTTCCACCGGTGAGGCGGATCCGCTGTATTGGGAGGCCTATAGCGTCATTGGCGACGACGGAGAAAGGGTTCAGCAGAAAGGCCTCACGCGCACGCTTGCGTTGACGACCTACCTTTCCAGCAGCTACGCCAAGATTGTGCGTCTTAACTCCAAAGCGGATTCCAAGTTCAACCTTAGCGCGCCTTGGATAGGTCCAGCGCAACAAGGCATTGCCTTCGGCGGCTTTTTCTTCTTGTCTGACCGCGGCAACGGCGGCACCATGACAGCCGCCAATGCCTACGGCATATCTCCACCACCTTCGAAGCCCGATAAGTTCGGCGTTCCTGACGCTGTAGTCACGGCCACCGCCACGCCCGTCAATCTCCCCCAGCCGCCAAGTAAATCGCGAACTACTGAAGGGATAGTTGTGCCGCCAGGACCTGTCAGCGGCATTCCCGGCAGACCTGAAATAAAGATCTTCAAGCCGCCGGATATTTACCCGATCAAAGGCTTCGATCTGTCATCGGCCGACGGAGAGATCGATTGGAAGACATTTTCACGCGAGAACTTCCCTCGCTTCATCTACGCCCGGGCCGCAGGCTGGGCAGGTCCTGATCAGACCTTCAAAAACCGTTGGTCGAACGCCAAAGCCCTGCAGATAGATCGGGGAGCCTACCTGAAGTACGACTACTGCCTATCACCCGCCGATCAGATGAAACGTATGGCCCATATCGTACCCTTCGAGCCCGACTCCTTGCCCGTTGCAATAGAAATCGTACATCCCAAAGGCGAAAGCAAGCGACAGCTGGATTGCCTGCAGACCATCGGAACGAACCAGGCCAAGACAGGCATCCTCGATCTGGCATCCAGGATTCGCGACCACTATAAAAAAACCCCGCTGCTCTACGGGAATCGCTACAACCTGGCGACGTTCCTGGATGATCGTTCCAACGAGTTCATGATTTGGCTGGGTAGCTATGGAGCGACGGGAGTAAAGTTGAGCGGCCGAAATCCCTGGACGCTTTGGCAATACTCCGGCACGCTCAATGTCAAGGGCGTAGGCCCCAAAACCACCGGCGAAGTGTTCTTTGGAACCGAAGCGCAGTACCGCCTGTTCAAAGACGGGAAAGGGAATGTAGCCTTGAGGGCGATCGATTAAGCGAGCCCCCCCACGTGGCACCCAATACATTGCCAATACGGGCCCGGCTCAGAACGCAGCGCCCGCCGCATCCAGCCTGGCCAGCAGCACCCTCGCCTGCTCGACCACGTCCGCATCGTTGGGGCGGAAATCCAGGCGCAGCGCCTGCGGCAGCCGCGCGAAATGCGCGTGGCAGCTGCGGGCGTAGGCCGGGTCGTAGTGCAGGTCTATCAGTTCGCGCGCCAGCTCCACGCGCTCGCCCTGGTCGACCAGGGCCTGCCAGCCCCCCACCCGTTCGCGGCTGTGCAGGCCGATCATGCGCTGCAGCTGGGCCTTGAGGGAATGCGGGTCGTCGAACAGGTGCGCGTAGTCCTGCAGCAGAAAGGCTGCCCTGTCCTCGCGGCTGGACCTGACCTCGACGCACGGGCTGGCGTGCATGGCGGCCAGCAGCGCCGCCGGCAAGGCGACCGCTCCGATCTTGCGGCTTTCGGCTTCGACGAACACGGGCTGCGACGGATCGAACGCGCGCAGGTCCTGCGCAAGCAGCGTATCGAAACCCTTTTGCGTGGGCTGCGGCACGCCCGCCCACGCCCCGAGCAGGGAGCCCCGGTGCGAGGCCAGGCGCTCCAGGTCCAGCGTCTGCGCGCCCGCCCGTGCCAGCGCGTTCAGCAGGCGCGTCTTGCCGCTGCCGGTCGGCCCCGCCAGCACGATGTATTGCAAGGTCGCGGGCAGCTTGTCCAAGGCCTTCAGCGTCCCCTGGCGATACGCCTTGTAGCCGCCGTCGAGCTGCCGGGCGCGCCAGCCGATCATGTTGAACATGGTCGTCATGGAGCCCGAGCGCGTGCCGCCCCGCCAGCAATAGATCAGCGGCCGCCAGCCCTGGCGCCGCTCCGAGAAGGTGGTGTCCAGATGCGCGGCGATGTTGCGCGCCACCAGCGCGGCGCCCACCCGCGAGGCCTCGAACGGCGACACCTGCTTGTACAGCGTGCCGACCACGACGCGCTCTTCGTTGCTCAGCACCGGCGCATTGATCGCCCCGGGGATGTGGTCGTCGGCGAATTCGAGGGGCGTGCGCACGTCGATGATTTCATCGAAATCATCCAGCTGGTCGAGGGTGGCGAGCAGGTGTTTCAAGGCGGCGGCGCAAAGAGGAGAAAGCGGAATTCTCTCATGCCGGGCCGAACCCGCCCGCCTTCGGCCGCAATGAAAAAACCCGCAATCACTTTCGCGATTGCGGGCTTTTTATCTCCGAGGCCGGCCGGAACCGGCTTGGAGAGAATCTGGCGGAGATGGTGGGATTCGAACCCACGATGCAGTTTTTAGCCACATACTCCCTTAGCAGGGGAGCCCCTTCAGCCTCTCGGGCACATCTCCGAAGAGAACGAGATTCTAGCACGACTTTTTTCACTCTTGCCCGCCCGCGGGTCGTCATCGCAAAAAAAATCGTGCCGCAGCCTTGTTCCTCAGGCCTTTTCGGCCGGCGCCTGGTCCAGGCCGAAGGCCTTGTGCAGCGCGCGCACGCCCAGCTCCATGTACTTGTCGTCGATGATCACCGAGGTCTTGATTTCGCTGGTGCTGATCATCTGGATGTTGATGCCTTCCTGCGAAAGCGTCTGGAACATCAGGCTGGCCACGCCCACGTGCGAGCGCATGCCGATGCCGACGATGGAAACCTTGGCGACCTTCTCGTCGGTGGACAGCTCGCGCGCGCCCACGGCGGGGATGACTTCGCGCTTGAGCAGGTCCACGGCGCGCGCGAACTCGTTGCGATTCACGGTGAACGAGAAGTCGGTCGTGCCGGCCACGGACTGGTTCTGCACGATCATGTCGACGTCGATGTTGGCGGCGGCGACCGGGCCCAGGATGGAGAAGGCGATACCGGGCTTGTCCGGAACGGCCAGCAGGGTGATTTTGGCTTCGTCGCGGCTGAAGGCGATGCCGGAGACAACGGCGGCTTCCATTTTTTCGTCTTCCTCAAAAGTAATCAGCGTGCCCGAAACCATTTCTTCTTCGAGCGGGATAAGCGGGTCGGTCAGCGAGGACAGGACCCGGACCGGCACACGGTATTTGCCGGCGAATTCAACCGAGCGGATCTGCAGGACCTTGGAGCCCAGCGACGCCATTTCCAGCATTTCCTCGAAGGAAACGACGGCCATGCGGCGCGCTTCGGGCACCACGCGCGGATCGGTCGTGTAGACGCCGTCCACGTCGGTGTAGATCAGGCATTCGTCGGCCTTGATGGCGGCCGCCACGGCCACGGCCGAGGTGTCGGAACCGCCGCGGCCCAGCGTGGTGATGTGGCCTTCGGGATCGACGCCCTGGAAGCCCGTCACGATGACGACGCGGCCGGCATCGAGGTCGCCGCGGATGCGGGCGTCGTCGATGGAGCTGATGCGGGCCTTCGTGTACGACGAATCCGTGCGCACGGGCACCTGCCAGCCGGCATAGCTGCGCGCCGGCACGCCTTCGGCCTGCAGGGCAATGGCCAGGAGGCCGCTGCTGGCCTGCTCGCCAGTGGCGGCGATCATGTCGAGCTCGCGGGAGTCGGGCTGGGGCGAAATCTCGCGCGCCAGGCCGAGCAGGCGATTGGTTTCGCCCGCCATCGCCGACGGAACAACGACAACCTGGTGGCCGGCGGCATGCCACTTCGCGACGCGACGCGCCACGTTCTTGATGCGCTCGACCGAGCCCATCGAAGTACCGCCATATTTGTGAACGATCAGGGACATCTCGTACTCTGGCTGGAGACCCGCCGCAAAAGGTTGACGGGCAAAGCCGTATATTCTAGCGCGACGGTAAAATTTTGCGCAGTTTGCGCAATTTTCTGTCCATGCAGCGGCTAATCTGGAGAATTTCCCGGCGCATGCGCCGCGGCACCGGGCTCCCGAGGCTCCACCCAGACCCTGCCCCGGTGGCAGCGGATGACGTGGCCGGCCTGCTCCACCCGCAGCTGGCGGTCATGGCCCAGGCTGTGCAAGCCGCGCAGCTGGCGCAGCAGGTCCCGCATCCGGGCGTCGGTAGGCATGCGGGCGCCGTTGCGCTCCAGCCAATGGCGCAGGACGTGCGCCTGCCGCGCCTCGGACAAGCCGCGCCACGCCCGCAGCGAGAAGCTGGCCCCGTCCGGGCTCGGCTCGAGCGCCGCGAAATCCTCGCGCGCCACCTCATCCAGGATCTCGGCCGCATCCGCCATGTGGCGCGCATGCCTGGCCACGATGGCTCGCCAGCCCGGCCAACGGGCATCCAGCACCGGGGCCAGCAACTGGCGCAGGGCCGCCCGCGTGTAGCGGGGGTCGGCGTTGGTGGGGTCCTGCACCGGGCGCCAGCCGCAGGCCGTCTCGACGGCCTCCGCCGCCCGCAGGATGGCTTCGCGGCCGATGTCCAGCCAAGGCCGCACATAGGCCACGCCGTCGCGCCGCGAAACGGGCGCCATGGCCGCCATGCCCGACAGCCCCGTGCCGCGCAGCAGGCGCAGGATCACGGTTTCCGCCTGGTCGTTGCGGTGATGGGCCAGGAGCACGTGGCTCGTTCCCTGGCCGCGCGCCAGTTGCGCCAGCGCGGCGTAGCGGGCGTCGCGGGCGGCCGCCTCGATGCCCTTGCCTCCCGCCAGTTCGACCTGGACGCGGGCCTCGAACACGGGCAGCGCCAGCAGGCCCGCCAGGGCGCGCACCTGCCGCCCCCACTCGTCGGCATCGGCCATCAGGCCGTGATGGACGTGGAAAAGCGCGATGCCGATGCCGAGCTCGCGCCCCACCGCGGCCGCATGCACGGCGAGCATCGCCGAATCCGCCCCGCCGCTCACCGCCACGCCCACGCGCTCGGGGCGTTCGGGCAAGGCAAGCAGCGCGCGGCGCAAGGCGCCGGCGAGATCGGGAGACAGGGGAAGCGGATGAAATGCGCCCGCCGCGGCCCGATCGGGGGCATCGGGCGCTTGGCGGGCGGTCATGATGGGATGGCGCGTGGCGCGTGGCCGATGCGCCGGCACGGAGCCGGCGCCTGGGGCCGCTTCAGGCGCGCACTTCCTGGAAGGCGCCGTAGGACAGCAGGCGCTGGACGCGCTGCTCCACGAGCTCTTCGGGCGTCATGCCCTGAAGCTGGCGCAGGGCGTCGCCCAGGGCGCGGCGCAGCAGGCGGGCCATGACGCGCGGATCGCGATGCGCGCCGCCGACGGGCTCGTTGACGACGCGGTCCACCAGGCCCAGGTCCTTCAGGCGGGGCGCAATGATGGCCAGCGCTTCAGCGGCTTCAGGCGCCTTTTCTGCGCTGCGCCACAGGATGGACGCGCAGCCTTCGGGCGAAATGACGGCGTAGGTCGCGTACTGCAGCATCAGCACGGCGTTGCCCACGGCGATGGCCAGGGCGCCGCCCGAGCCGCCTTCGCCGATGATCGTGACGATGACCGGCACCTTCAGCTCGGCCATGGCGTAGAGGTTGTGGCCGATGGCTTCCGACTGGCCGCGCTCTTCCGCGCCGATGCCCGGATAGGCGCCCGGGGTGTCGACGAAGGTGAACACGGGGATGCCGAATTTCTCGGCCAGGCGCATCAGGCGCAGGGCCTTGCGATAGCCTTCCGGACGCGGCATGCCGAAATTGCGCGCGGCGCGTTCCTTGGTGTCGCGGCCTTTCTGGTGGCCGATGACCATGCAGGGCGTGCCGTTGAAGCGCGCCAGGCCGCCGACGATGGACTGGTCGTCGGCGTACATGCGGTCGCCGTGCAGTTCATGGAAGTCGGTGAACATCTCGCGCACGTAGTCCAGCGTGTAGGGGCGCTGCGGGTGGCGGGCGACCAAGGCGGTCTGCCAAGGCGTGAGCTTGGCGTAGATTTCCTTGGCCAGGGTCTGGCTCTTCTGCTGCAGACGTCCGATTTCGTCGGAGATGTCTACCGCCGAATCGGCCTGCACGTAGCGCAGCTGCTCGATCTTGTTCTCAAGCTCGGCGAGCGGTTGTTCGAATTCCAGGAATGTATTGCGCATGTAGTGTGGTTCCGTAGATGGGCTGCCCGGGGTGCGTCAGTACTGGACCGGAGTCGGGTCCAGGCTGCGCCACAGATACCAGGTCGCCACGGTACGCCAGGGTTGCCACGCCAACGAGACTTCGCGAGCCTCGAAGCGAGAGACAGGCTCGCCGCTGAAATAGTGTAGCGAGATTGCCTTGAGCAACCCAGGATCATCCAGCGGCAAGACGTCAGGCCGCTGCAGATTGAAAATCAAAAACATCTCCGCCGTCCAGCGTCCGATGCCGCGGATGGCAACCAGCTCCGAAATGACGGCTTCGTCGTCCATGGCCGCCCATTTCTCCGGATGCACCCGCCGTTCGCCGAAATGCACGGCAAGGTCGAGCACGTACTCGGCCTTGCGCTGGGACAGGCCAGCCGCGCGCAGGCCTTCGAGGCCAACGCGCAGCACGGCGACGGGCGTAGGGCGCTTGCCCACGGCGTCGATGAACTTGGTCCAGGCGGCATCGGCCGCCTTGGGGGAGACTTGCTGCCCGATGATCGCCCGCGCCAGCGTCACGAAAGGCGTGCCGCGGGAGGTCAGCCAGACCTCCGGGTGCTGGGGAATGATCTTCTTCAGGATGCGGTCGCGCCGCATCAGGTGGGCTATGGCGGTTTCCCAATACTCAGGCTTGGGAATGTCGAGATCGGCGGTGGACATGGCGGGCGTATCCTGGCGGCTCAAGCGCGACGCCATTGCGTCAGGCCGCCGGGTTTGTCGTCCAGCTCGATGCCGGCCTCGCGCAATTCCGTCCGGATCCGGTCGGCTTCCGCGAAGTTGCGGGCGGCCTTGGCCGCCGCGCGCGCGTCGATCAGGGACTGGATGGCCTCGGCGTCCAGCGCGCGGCGTCCGCCCTGCTCCATCGCGGCAGCCGAATAGCGGGTGGGCGACTGGAAATAGGCCGCGGGCTGCTGCTGCAGCAGGCCGAGCAGGGCCGCCAGCGCCTTCAACTGGCCGGCGCTGCGCGCGCTCTTGCCGCGGTTGGCCTCGGAGGCCAGTTCGAACAGGGCCGCCACGGCGCCCGAGGTGTTGAAGTCATCGTCCATGGCCGCCTTGAAGGCCTGGGCCTGGGGCTCGTTCCAGTCGATGCCCTGGTCGTCGGCGGGCACGTTCTGCAGCGCCTGGTACAGGCGGTCCAGCGCGTTCTGCGCGTCGACCAGGTTGTCCGGCGTGTAGTTCTGCGGGCTGCGGTAGTGGTTGCGCACGATGAAGAAGCGCACCATTTCGGCTTCGCGCGGGTTGACGCGGTACGTGGCCTGGTCGGCCGCCGGCTCTTCCAGCGCGACGGTCTGGCGGATGGTGCGGAAATTACCCAGGGACTTGGACATCTTGTCCGAATCGACCATGAGCGGGCCGCAATGCATCCAGATATTGGCCAGCGCGCCGCCGAAGGCGCCTTCGGTCTGGGCGATTTCGTTTTCGTGGTGCGGGAACTTCAGGTCCGGGCCGCCTCCATGGATGTCCAGCGGCAGCCCCAGCAGGGCCTTGCTCATGGCCGAGCACTCGATGTGCCAGCCCGGACGGCCCAGGCCATAGGGCGACTCCCACTTGGTGTCGGCGGGCTCCTCGGCCTTGGCCGACTTCCACAGCACGAAATCCAGCGGATCGCGCTTGGCCGAACCCACGGCCACCCGCTCGCCGGCGCGCAGGTCGTCCAGCGTCTTGCCGGAAAGCTTGCCGTAGCCCGCGAAGCCGCGGACGGCGTAGTTCACGTCCCCGTCGTCGGCCTGGTAGGCCAGGCCGTTCTGCTCCAGCTTGCCGATGATGTCCAGCATCTCGCCCACGTACTGGGTGGCGCGGGGTTCGCGGTCCGGCGTCTCGACACCCAGCGCGCGCTCGTCGGCGTGCATGGCGTCGATGTAGAACTCGGTGACCTCGCCGATGCGGCGGCCGGTTTCGACGGCGCGGCGGATGATCTTGTCGTCGATGTCGGTGATGTTGCGCACGTAATCGACCGCCAGGCCGCTGGCGCGCAGCCAGCGCTGCACCACGTCGAAGGACACCAGCATGCGGGCATGGCCCAGATGGCAGAAATCGTAGACGGTCATGCCGCACACGTACATGCGCACCTGGCCAGGCTGGGCCGGCTTGAACGGTTCTTTGGTACGCGATAACGTGTTGTAGATTTGCAGCATGGCGCTTTATTTCGGCTTTGTCTAAATTTTCCGTGGCGGTTGCGGAAAGTTGCCGTCGAAGGAAAATACCCTCGACGCGTGCCGCCGGGCCGGATCAGACCCGCATGCGGACCCCGCATCCAGAATCCGCACTCAAACTCCGTCCCCAGCCCCGGCATCGTTTTCCGATCGCACTTCTTTTCCGATCGCACTTCTTTTCCGATCGCACTTCCAATCGTTCTTCCAATCGTCTTTCCGGGACCGCATTTCCGGCGATACTTGCCGGACCCCTCACCCAATGTCGAGCCAAAACCCAACCGAGGCTAAAATGGTGGTCGTCAAGTATAGCAAGCGGCCCGGTCGCACGCGTAAGCGATGACCCGCCACGACTTTTAACGGATGACCACGTGACTATCAAGCCGCGCTTTCGCGTCGCCCTGCTCGCTCTGGCCCTGGCGAGCGCGCCGGTTGGAGCCCCTCTTGCCCAGTCCATGGCCGGCGGCGCGGGTGAAAATCCCAACGCCAGCCGCACCACCCTGGATCCCATCCCGCCCGAGGGCGGCTGGGAAGGCCTGGCCAATCTGCTGGAAGCCATCAAGCCCGGCGTCGACACGCGGCTGACGCCCTCGCCTTCGCAGATCACGACGCATATCGAACGCCTGCTGAACCACGGCGACAACGAAGAAGCGCTCGCCCTGATCGAAAAGCGCATGGCGGAAACCAAGGACCAGCGCGGCACCGACGTGCAGCTGATGTTCCAGCACGCCCGCGCGCTGGCCGCCCTGCAACGCACGAACGAGGCCATCGACGTCTACACCGAAATGACCAACCGGTTCCCGGAGCTTCCGGAACCTTGGAACAATCTGGCTGCCCTATATGCGGGCCGCGGCGAGCTCGAAAAGGCGCAGGATGCCCTGCAAATGGCCTTGCGCGCCGATCCGGGCTACGCCGCCGCGCGCGCCAACCTGGGCGACCTGCAGCTCCTGCAGGCCCTGCGCACCTACAAGAAGGCCGCCAAGGATGGCGTGCCCGGCATGCAGGACAAGGCCCGCGAAGTCGAAACCATGTTGAAGGATAAACAAGGCAAATGATGTCCCGATTTTCTCCTCTCCACCTGCTGCGCCTGACGGCGTGCTCGTTCGCGCTGGCCGCATTCGCGCCGGCGCTCGTCAGCGCCGCCCCGGCGGCATCCTCTTCCACCTCCACCTCTGAAGGCACAAAAGCCATGAGCACCAATCCCCGCGTCAAGCTTCAAACGAACCAAGGCGACATGGTCATCACCCTGGATGCCGCCAAGGCTCCCAAGACCGTCGAGAACTTCCTGACCTACGTCAAGGAAGGCTTCTACAACGGCACGGTGTTCCACCGCGTGATCGATGGCTTCATGATCCAGGGCGGCGGCTTCGAACCCGGCATGAAGCAGAAGCAGACCCATGCCCCCATCGAGAACGAAGCCAACAACGGCCTGAAGAACGACAAGTACACCCTGGCCATGGCCCGCACCAGCGATCCGCACTCGGCCACGGCGCAGTTCTTCATCAACGTGTCCAACAACGATTTCCTGAATTTCACGGCACCCACGCCCAACGGCTGGGGCTACGCCGTATTCGGCACCGTGACCGAAGGCACGGACGTGGTCGACAAGATCAAGGGCGTGAAGACCGGCAACAAGGGCTTCCACCAGAACGTCCCGAACGAGGACGTCATCATCGAGAAGGCCGAAGTTCTTGAATAAGATCAGCCTGCCCGGCCCCATCTGGCTGGCGTCCGACCTGCACCTGGGGCCGGCCACGCCGGCCACCTCGGAGGCCTTCCTGGCCTTCCTGGAGGCCGCGCGGGAAGAAGCCGCCGCCCTGCTGCTGCCGGGCGACATCTTCGATGCCTGGATCGGCGACGATGTGATCCGCGCCGCGCCGCCGTGGCTCGCCACGGCGCTGACGGCGCTGCGGGAAACCGCCGCGCGCATCCCCGTGTGGCTCGGCCGCGGCAACCGCGACTTCCTCATCGGCGAGGAGCTCGCCCGCGCCCTGGGCGCCCGGCTGCTGCCCGAGCCCGCGCTGCTGGAAACGGATTTCGGTCCGGTCCTGCTGACGCACGGCGACGAGTTCTGTACCGACGACGCCGCGTACCAGCAGTTCCGCCAGATGGTCCGCAATCCCCAATGGCAGGCGGAATTCCTGGCCAAGACCATCCCCGAACGGCTGGCCATGGCCCAGCAGGCCCGCGGCGAAAGCCAGGCGGCCAACCAGACGAAGTCCATGGAGATCATGGACGTCAACGCCGGAGCCATCGAAGGGATCTTCCGCGACACGGGCGTGCGCGTGCTGGTGCACGGCCATACGCACCGCCCCGCCCGCCACGTGCTGGAAGTCGACGGCAAGAAGTGCGAACGCTGGGTGCTGCCCGACTGGGACTGCGACCACGCCACCCCGCCGCGCGGCGGCTGGCTGGTCATCGACCGCGACGGCCTGCAGTTCTACGATTTGGAAGCGTAGGATGGGCGGAGCGCGGCAGTTCCTAGGCAAGAACCTCGGTGCTCAACGCGCGAAACCCATGCGGCCATGGGGCAGACAATGCCCCTGTGTAGGCCGAAAAACAGTTTGCCCACGGCCGCATGGGTTTCGCGCGCTGAATACTTGAGTTCTTCGTTAAGAACTCTCGCGCTCCACCCATCCTACAGGCCCCTCGCGGGGCTTTTTTTTCGCCGCGGCGAAGGCCGTCAGCGGGTGAAGATCCAGGCCGCCACCACGGCCCCGAAAACGATCCGGTACCAGGCGAAGACGCGGTACGTGTGGTTGGCGACGAAACGCAGCACGGCCCGCACCACCACCATGGCGCTCAGGAAGGCGGCGACGAAGCCCACCGCGATGCCCGACAGATCGTGCTGGGTAAGCAGGTCGATATTCTTGTACATGTCGTAGACGGCGGCGCCCAGCATCGTGGGCATGGCGAGGAAGAACGAGAACTCCGTCGCCGTCTTGCGCTGGATGCCGGCGATCATGCCGCCGATGATGGTGGCCCCCGACCGCGAGGTGCCCGGGATCATGGCCAGGCATTGCGCCACGCCCACGCCCAGCGCCTGCTTCCAGGAGATCTGCTCCAGCGTGCGGGCCGTGGCGCGCTCGTCGGAGGCCGTGTCGTCGGCTGCGCCCGGCTGGTCTCCCGGCGTATGGTGCGTCTTGCGCTCCACGTACAGCATGATGAGGCCGCCCAGCACCAGGGTCACGACCACCACGCTGGGATGGTAGAAGATGCTCTTGATGGACTTGATGAAGATCGCGCCAACCACCGCGGCCGGCAGGAACGCGATGATCAGGTTGCGGGTGAAGGCCACCTCGCTGGGCACACCGGTCAGCGTGCCGCGGACCAGCCGCAGCAGGCGCGAGCGGAAAACCCACATCACCGCCAGGATGGAGCCCAGCTGGATCACCACCTCGAAGACCTTGCCCTGGCTGGACTGGAAATTGATCCAGTCGCCCACCAGGATGAGGTGGCCGGTGCTGGACACCGGGATGAATTCCGTCAGGCCCTCAATGATGCCCAGGACGAAAGCTTTGATCAGATATAGCGCGTTTTCGGTCACGGTGCGGGGTCGGTCCAGTTAGTCGTTGGCAAGGGAGGCGTCGTCGGCATGCAGCTCGTGGGGCCGCTTCTCCACGCGCACCAGGGCGATGCGGCGGCCGTCCATCTCCAGGACTTCGAAGCGGAAATGGTCGTGATGGACTTCGTATTCGCAGACATCGCCGGGTTTGGGCAGATGCCCGAAACGCGACAGCAGGTAGCCCGCCAGGGTGGAGAAATCCTGGGCGTCATCGACCAGGCCCTCGGTTTCGAGCACCTGCTCGACGTGGTGCAAGTCGGCGGCGCCGTCGATTTTCCAGGTATTTTCGCCATCCGCAACGATGTCGGGCAGTTCGTCCTCGTCGGGGAATTCGCCAGCGATAGCCTCGAACACGTCGATGGGCGTCACCAGCCCCTCGATCGCCCCGAACTCGTCGGCCACCAGCACGAGTTGGCCGCGCGAGCGCTTGAGGGTATCCATCAGGCGGAGGATGCCGATGGATTCATGCACGATGATGGGATCGCGCAGGCGGTTGCGGCGCACCCGGCCTTCGGTGATCAGGTCGGCCACCAGGTCCTTGGCGCGGGCGATGCCCAGCACCTCGTCCAGCGAGCCGCGGCAGACCGGGAAGAAGCTGTGCGGCGCCTCGGTCAGCTGGCCGCGGATGGTTTCCGGGTCGTCATCGATATTGATCCAGGAAACGTCCGTCCGGGGCGTCATGATGGAACGGATCGAACGCTCGGCCAGCGTGAGCACGCCGCTGACCATGTTGCGCTCCTCGACGCCGAAGGCCGGCACGGCCGGGCCGTCGGCGCTGGGCAGGTCGGGTTCGTCGGCCGGCGGGCGCTTGCCCAGCATACGCAGCACCGCCGAGGCGGTGCGTTCGCGCATGGGACGGCGCGCGTCCAGCTTGAGCAGGTTGCGCCGCGCCACCTGGTTAAGCGCCTCGATCGCGACCGAGAAGCCGATCGCCGCATACAGGTAGCCCTTGGGCACCTTGAAGCCAAACGCCTCCGCCAGCAGCGAGAAGCCGATCATCAGCAGGAAACCCAGGCACAGCACCACCACCGTCGGGTGGGCGTTGACGAAGCGCGTCAGCGGCTTGGACGCCAGCAGCATGATGCCGATCGCAATGACGACCGCGATCATCATGATGGCCAGGTGATCCACCATGCCGACGGCCGTGATCACCGAATCCAGCGAGAACACCGCGTCCAGCACCACGATCTGCGTGACGATCACCCAGAAGCTGGCGTATACGCGCGGCCCCGAGGAGCCGCCGTGCTGGCTGCCCTCCAGGCGCTCATGGAGCTCCATGGTGCCCTTGAACAGCAGGAACAGGCCGCCGATCATCAGGATCAGGTCGCGCCCCGAGAAGGACAGCGGGCCGATGGAAAACAGGGGGGCGGTCAGCGTGACCAGCCATGACATGACCGACAAGAGGCCCAAGCGCATGATGAGCGCCAGGCTCAGGCCCATGATGCGCGCGCGGTCGCGTTGCGCAGGGGGCAGCTTGTCCGCCAGGATGGCGATGAAAATCAGGTTATCGATTCCCAGGACGATCTCAAGGACGACCAGGGTAAGCAAGCCGACCCACGCGGTGGGGTCCAGCAGCCACTCCATCAGGAGCTCCAGAAGTTACACGACCGGTAATCGTACATGGAAAATCCATGACACGCCGGTGACGCGCCCCCTCCGTATGCCTGACGAGCAGGCGGTTTAGGCCGTAGGAACCAGGGTTTTTTCCGCAGCCCGCCCGCGCCGAAAGGCGAAAAAAAACCGGCCAGGGGGCCGGTATCCGCTATCTGGGGACCGATCAGTCGCTCAGCTTGAGCGTGCCCTTCATCATGGCCCAGTGACCGGGGAACGAGCAGAAGTACGCATAGGCTTCGCCCGGGGTCAGCTTGGACACGTCGAACGTCACCGAATCCGATTCGCCGCCGCCGATGACCTTGGTATGCGCGATGACGCGGGTGTCGCCCGCCTTCACGTAGTCCTGCGCCAGCCCGGCGTTCATGCCGTCCGTGGCCACGCCCTGCTTGTCGGCCTCTTTCGAGAGCACCCAGTTGTGGCCCATGGCGACCTTGGCCATCTTGCCGACATGCTTGAGGTGCACGGTGAATTGCTTGCAGCTTTTGTCGACGACCATTTCCTTCAGGTTGTACTGCATGGCGTCGTTGCTTTCGATGGTTGCTTCGCATTGAGCGGCCAGCACGGGCAGGCTGGCTGCGGACAGAACGATGGCTAGAGTGGCTTTTGCCAGCATGGAGACTCTCCGTAATCAAGGCGGCCATTCGACTCGCGCGAGGCACCTGCCTGCGTCGCTGCCGCCACGCATAAGTCTAGGACGCCGCGCAAACCGCACTATTGACGGACATCAATACGGTCTCTTTCAAACCCCGTGAAATCGGGAAATCCCCATGCCGCGTGGGGATATTGGCGTTATGCAGCCGCCGAAATCGCGCCCATTGACAAACCGCAATACGGAAGGTTCGCCAACTTCGTAGGATGCCTGCAAACAATTGCACACAAAAAGAGTTCGAGCATGCAAGGCAGCACAGCGGCGGGGCCAAGGTTCACTCGATTCATCCAGGCGGTATTTCTTGCCCTGTTGCTATGCGCACTGAGCGTCGGCATCGCGCAGGCGCAGCGGCTCCCCGACTTCCTGGCCAAGACGCCGATAGGCGAACTCTTTCCCGGCGCGGACCGCGTCGACGCCCCCGCCGGCAAACCGATGGCCGCGAAAGCCTACGCGGGCGGACGCCAGCTGGGCGTGGTCTACCTGACCTCCGACGTCGTCAACACGCGCGGCTATTCCAGCAAGCCCATCGACGTGCTGGTCGCCCTGGCCAATGACGGCCGCATCGTCGGCGCCAAGCTCGTCGAACACCATGAGCCCATCGTGCTCATCGGCATTCCGCAGGCGAAGGTGGACCACTTCATCGGCGGGTATGTCGGCCTCAATTTCGTCGAATCCCCTCCCCGCCACGGCGCTCCGCCGCCAGTGGACATCATCAGCGGCGCAACCGTCACGCTGATGGTGATCGGCGACAGCATCACCCGTTCGGCCATCGCCGTCGCCCGCGCCTACGGCATCGACAAGACCGCGCCGCCCTCGCAGCAGGCGGCGCCGGCAGCGGCTCGCGTCGTGGACGACACACGGGACACCCCGCAATCGTGGCAGGCGCTGCTGGACGCCGGCGCGGTGCGCAATCTGCGCCTGCTGCCCGAGGACGTCGACAAGGCGTTCCGGGAGTCCGGCAGAAGCGACGCCGCCGCAAGCGCCGAGGGCGCGTCGGGCTCGGATACCTTCATCGATCTCTACGCCGCGCTCGTGAGCGTGCCCGCCATCGGCCGCAGCCTGCTGGGCGACACGGAATGGCAACGCCTGAAGGAAAGGCTCAAGCCCGGCCAGCAGGCCGTGCTGGTGGCCGGCAACGGCGCCTACTCCTTCAAGGGCTCGGGCTACGTGCGCGGCGGCATCTTCGACCGTATCGAAGTCATCCAGGACGAAAGCAGCTTCCGCTTCCGGGACCGCAACCACCAGCGCCTGGCCGACGTCGCCGCGGAGGGAGCTCCGGCGTTCCGCGAGGTCGCGCTGTTCGTCGTCCCCGACGACGCCAAGCTCGACCCCGTCGCTCCCTGGCGCCTGCAGCTGATGGTGCAGCGCGTGCTCAGCGTCAAGGACAAGGCCTTCGTCACGTTCGATCTCGGCTATGAACTGCCGGCGGCCTACACCCGGCCCGCCGAGGGCGCGCAGCCTGCCGCCGCATCCGCAAGCCCCGCAGCCGCCGCGCAAGCCCAGGCCGCCCCCGCGGAGGAGCCCGCGCCCGCGCTGTGGAAGCAGATCTGGCGCGGCAAGGCCGGACAAGTCGCCGTCCTGACCGTGGCGCTGCTGGTGCTGGTGGGCATCTTCTTCTTCCAGGACCAGCTCACCAGCCGTCCGCTGCTGCACGACCGCCTGCGCCTGGCGTTCCTGGCCTTCGCGCTGTTCTGGATCGGCTGGTACGGCCAGGCCCAGCTGTCCATCGTGAACGTGCTGACCTTCTTCTCCGCGCTGCGCACCGACTTCCGCTGGGAATACTTCCTGATGGATCCGCTGGTGTTCATCCTGTGGTGCGCCACGGCGATCTCGATGGTGTTCTGGAACCGCGGCGCATTCTGCGGCTGGCTGTGCCCGTTCGGCGCGCTGCAGGAACTGGCCAACCGCGTCGCCAAACGCCTGGGTGTGCGCCAGGTCAAGATCAGCCATGGCGTGAACCAGCGCCTGTCGACGCTGAAGTACGTCATCTTTCTCCTGCTCTTCGGCTTCTCGCTGTACGACCTGGCGCTGGCAGAGCAACTTTCGGAGATCGAGCCTTTCAAGACGGCGATCATCCTGCGCTTCGTCCGCTACTGGCCGTTCGTGGTGTTCGCCCTGGCGGTGCTGGCGGCCGGCCTGTTCGTGGAACGCTTCTTCTGCCGCTACCTCTGTCCACTCGGGGCCGCCCTGGCCATCCCCGCCCGGCTGCGCATCTTCAATTGGCTGCGGCGCTACCGCGATTGCGGCAATCCCTGTCAGCGCTGCAATCTCGAATGTCCGGTGCAGGCCATCGACCCCACCGGCGAAATCAACCCGAACGAGTGCATCCAGTGCCTGCACTGCCAGATGCTCTACCACCACGACCAGAAGTGCCCGCACCTGATCCAGAAGAAGGCCAAGCGGGAACGCCGCCGTCCGCCGGCGGAATCCGCCGAGCAACCGATCGTCATTCACCGCGCCCCGAACCCGAACACTCAACCCGAAGCCTGATCCCCCGTCGTCGCCTCCGGACCATCCGGAGGCGGCAAGCCCGCAAAGCGGGCGCGGCGACGGGGCCCGCTTTCACATCACGGCGCCCTGCGCCGTCCCTACCAAGGAGTTATCCATGTCCGACAAAAACCCCGAAAAGGCCGGCCTCACCCGCCGCAGCTTCCTCGGAACCGCCGCCTTCACGGGCGCCGCTGGCCTGGTGGCGGGCGCGCATATCCCCACCGCCCACGGCAAGGACGCGAAGGCCGGCGCCAACGGCGTGCTGGGCCACGTCGGGCCCGGCGAGCTGGACGAATACTATGCCTTCAACTCCAGCGGCCAGTCGGGCGAAGTCCGCGTGCTGGGCCTGCCGTCCATGCGCGAACTGGTCCGCATCCCGGTCTTCAACCACTGCAGCGCCACCGGCTGGGGCCGCACGAACGAAAGCCGCAAGGTCCTCACCGAGGGCCTGACCCCCGAAACCCGCGAATACCTCAAGGACAAGGGCGGCGTCTTCCTGAACGGCGACGCCCACCATCCCCACCTGTCGTTCACCGACCGCACCTACGACGGCCGCTACCTGTTCATCAACGACAAGGCCAACAACCGCGTCGCCCGCATCCGCCTCGACGTGATGAAGACGGACAAGATCACGGAGCTGCCCAATGTATCGGGCGTGCACGGCCTGCGGCCCCAGCGCTATCCGCGCACCGGCTACGTCTTCGCCAACGGCGAGCACATCTCGCCGCTGCCCAACGACGGCAAGGTGCTCGACGATCCCAAGAAGAACTTCTTCGCCGTCTACACCGCCCTGGATGGCGACACCATGAAGGTCGCCTGGCAGGTGCTGGTCGACGGCAACCTGGACAACGGCGACGCCGACTACCAGGGCAAGTACTCGTTCTCCACCTGCTACAACTCGGAGAAGGGCGTCACGGTGGAAGAGATGTCGGCCAACGAGCAGGACTGGGTCGTTGTGTTCAACATCAAGCGCATCGAGGAAGCCGTCAAGAAGGGCGACTACAAGATGATGGGCGGCGTGCCGGTGATCGATGGCCGCCATGGCTCCAAATACACCCGCTACATCCCCGTGCCGAACTCGCCGCACGGCTGCAACGCCGCGCCCGACGGCATCCACGTGGTGCTCAACGGCAAGCTGTCGCCCACCGTGACGGTGCTCGACGTGCGCACGCTGGACGACCTGTTCGACGACAAGATCAAGCCGCGCGATTGCGTGGTGGCCGAACCCCAGCTCGGCCTGGGCCCGCTGCACACGGCGTTCGACGGCCGCGGCAACGCCTACACCACGCTGTTCATCGACAGCCAGATGGTCAAGTGGAACATCGACCTCGCCAAGCGCGCCTACAAGGGCGAGAAGGTCGACCCGATCATCCAGAAGCTGGACGTGCACTACCAGCCCGGCCACAACCACACCACCATGGGTGAAACCCGCGAGGCCGACGGCAAGTGGCTGGTGTCGCTGAACAAATTCTCCAAGGACCGCTTCCTCAACGTCGGCCCCCTGAAGCCCGAGAACGATCAGCTCATCGACATTTCGGGCGACGAGATGAAGCTGGTGCACGACGGCCCCAGCTTCGCCGAGCCGCACGACATGTGCCTGGTCCACCGCTCCAAGGTCCACCCGCTCAGCGTCTGGAAGCGCGACGACCCCATGTGGGAAGACGCCCGCCAGATGGCCAAGAAGGACGGGGTGTCGCTCGACGACGCCGCCAAGGTCGTGCGCGAAGGCAACAAGGTGCGCGTGTACATGATGGCGGTCGCGCCGATGTTCAGCCTGAAGAAATTCGAGGTGAACCAGGGCGACGAGGTCACCGTGGTGGTGACGAACATGGAGGTCATCGAGGACCTGACGCATGGCTTCACGCTCGAAGGCCACGGCATCGCCATGGAGATCGGGCCCCAGGCCACCTCGTCCGTCACGTTCACGGCGGACCGTCCGGGCGTGTACTGGTACTACTGCCAATGGTTCTGCCACGCGCTGCACATGGAAATGTCCGGCCAGATGATCGTGCATCCCAAGAAGACCGCGTAGCATCCATGACCTTCATCGCAATGCTGACGAGCGGCGCTGGGAGGGCCGCCCGCGCCGCGCTGGCGGCCCTCGCCCTGGCGCTGCCCGGCGCCGCGGCGGCGGCCGTCCACGCGCTCGCCCCCGGCGCCGACCTCGCGCAGGCCATTGCGGCCGCCGAGGCCGGGGACGTGCTGCGGCTGGCCCCGGGCACATATGCCGGCGGCATCGTCATCGACAAACCGCTGACCCTGGAAGGCCCCGGCGACCGCTCGGCCATCATCGCCGGCACGCGCCAGGGCCGCACCCTGTGGGTCAAGGCCCAGGACGTGTCCCTGCGCAACCTGACCGTTACCCGCTCGGGCCTGAGCCTGTCCGACATGGACGCGGGCATTTTCCTGGACCGCACGGCGCATCGCGCCCGGGTGGAAAGCAACGACATCCTCGACAACCTCGTGGGCGTCCACGTGTGGGGCCCGACGGACGCCATGGTGCGCGGCAACCGCATCGTGGGCAACAAGGAGCTGCGCGTCGCCGAACGGGGCAACGGGGTCACGCTCTGGAACACTCCGGGCACGCGCATCCTGGACAACGACATCTCGGCCGGCCGCGACGGCATCTTCGTCAATACCAGCAAGCAGAACACATTCAGCGGCAATCGCTTCCACGACCTGCGCTACGCCGTGCACTACATGTACACGAACGACAGCGAAATCAGCGGCAACGTCTCGACCGGCACCGACGTGGCCTACGCCATCATGTATTCGCACCGGCTGATCGTGCGCGACAACGTGGCGCAGGACAGCCGCGAGCAAGGGCTGATGCTGAACTACGCCAACCACTCCCGGATCACGAACAACTCGGTGGACCGCGCGGCCAAATGCGTGTTCATCTACAACGCCAACCGGAACGTCTTCCAGGACAACCAGTTTTCCAACTGCGATATCGGCGTGCACTTCACCGCCGGGTCGGAAGGCAACCGGATTTCAGGCAACGCCTTCGTCAACAACCGCAACCAGGTGAAGTACGTCGGCACCCGGACGCTGGACTGGTCGGTCGACGGCCGCGGCAACTACTGGAGCGACAACACCGCCTTCGACCTGGACGGCGACGGCATCGCCGATACCGCCTACCGGCCGAACGACGTGGTCGACCAGCTGCTGTGGCGCGCGCCCGCCGCGCGCATCCTGCTCAACAGTCCTTCGATCACCATCGTGCGCTGGGCGCAATCGCAGTTTCCCGCCATCCTGCCCGGCGGCGTGCTGGACAGCGCCCCGCTGATGAAGCCGCCGCCACGGCCCGCCGACCGCTCCAAGGAGTCCCCATGAATACCGACCTTGTGACGCTGTCCGGCGTCAGCAAGCACTATGGCGCGCACCATGCCATCGACGGCCTGGAACTGCGGCTGCGCGAGGGCGAATGCGTCGCGCTGGCCGGCCATAACGGCGCCGGCAAGAGCACGCTGATCAAACTCATCCTGGGCCTGGTCCGCCCCACTCGCGGACGCGTCGCCCTGTTCGGGCATGACGCTCACAGCCCGGCGGCGGCGCGGTTGCGCAACCGGATCGGCTACCTGCCCGAAACCGTCGCGCTGCATCCGTCCATGACCGGCGAGGAAACGCTGGCGTTCTATGCCCGGCTCAAGCGCCAGCCCCTGTCGGGCAACGCGGCGCTGCTTGAAAAGGTGGGCATTTCCGGCGCCGCCCGCCGGCGCGTGGGAGGCTATTCCAAGGGCATGCGCCAGCGCCTGGCGCTGGCCCAGGCCTTGCTCGGCCAGCCTCGCGTCCTGCTGTTCGACGAACCCACGACGGGGCTGGATCCGGCCTCGCGCCTGATGTTCTACGACGTGGTGCACGAGCTGCGCTCGTCCGGCGCCACCATCCTGCTGAGCACCCATGCCCTGTCCGAACTGGCCGGCCACGCCGACCGCATCGTGGTGATGAAGGCCGGCAGGAAGATTGCGGACGGAGCCATGTCGGCGCTGCGGCGCTCGACCGGGCTGCCCATCCGCATCCGCCTGACCCTGGCGGACGCCCATGCCCAGCCGCCCGGCGCCTGGCGCCGCATCGAGCCGGGCCGCTATGAACTGGCCTGCCAGGAACACGACAAGATCGCGGCGATCCGCAGCATCGGCGCCATATCGTCCGCCATCCACGACCTGGACATCCAGGTGCCGGGGCTGGACGACATCTATGCACATCTGCTTGAACGGGAAGACGTATGAACGCGGTAGGCACCATCATCGGCAAGGAAATCCGCGACGGGCTGCGCAACCGCTGGGTCCTGGCGACCGCCCTGCTGCTGGGCGCGCTGGCGCTGGCCCTGGGCCTGCTGGGCAGCTCGCCGACCGGCACGGTCAAGGCCGAACCGCTGACCGTCACCGTGGTCAGCCTGTCGAGCCTGTCGATCTTCCTGGTTCCGCTCATCGCCATGCTGCTCGCCTATGACGCAGTGGTCGGCGAGGTCGACCGCGGCACCATGGCGCTGCTGCTCAGCTATCCCGTCTCGCGCTGGCAGGTGCTGGTGGGCAAGTTCATCGGCCACCTGGCCATCCTGGCGCTGGCCACCGGCGCGGGCTACGGTTGCGCCGGGCTGGCGCTGCAGTGGGCCTACGGCGACCTGGACGCCGGCGCCTGGCAGCCGTTCGCGCTGCTGATCGGCGCCAGCGTGCTGCTGGGCGCCAGCTTTCTCGCCATGGGCTACCTCATCAGCACACTGGTGCGCGAGCGCGCCACGGCCGCCGGGATCGCGCTGGGCGTCTGGCTGTTCTTCGTCGTGATCTACGACATGGCGCTGCTGGGCGTGCTGGCGGCGGACCAGGGGCGGCACGTCAGCCCCGGCCTGCTCAACGCGCTGCTGCTGCTCAACCCCTCGGATGTATACCGGCTTCTGAACCTGACGGGCTTCGAGAATATTTCGCTGTACGCCGGCATGGCGGGGCTGAGCGATCAGGCCAGCCTGCCGCTGCCCACGCTGATCACCGCGCTGCTGCTGTGGATCGCAGTTCCCTTCCTGCTGGCGACGGCGGCCTTCAGGAGCAAACAGCTATGAGACGCCTCCGGCTTGCCCTGGCCCTCGCCGCTTTGCTCACTGCCGCCGCCTGCGGTAACGGCTCCGATCCCGAGGCCCCTCCGCCGCCGCCCGCCTCCGTGACGCTGGAATCCGTTGGCCACTACTGCGGCATGGCGCTGAACGAACACAATGGCCCCAAGGGCCAGATCTTCCTCAAGGGACGCGCGGCGCCGGTCTGGTTCTCGTCGATCAAGCAGGTCTTCGCCTACACGCTGCTGCCCGAGGAGCCCAAGACCATCAGCGCAATCTATGTCAACGACATGTCCACGGCCGGCCCTGACGGCGTGCCCGACCCGGGAGCCTGGATCGACGCGCGCCAGGCCTTCTACGTCATCGAAGGCGGCTTCATCGGCGGCATGGGCGCCGAAGACGCCATGCCGTTCTCGCAGCGCGCCCATGCCGAATCCTTCGCCCAGGCCCACGGGGGCCGGGTCGTGAATTTCGCCGACGTGCCGGAGGCCTATGTCTTCGCCCAATGACCTGGCGCCACGCGGATCCCGCTACCTTTGCAGGCCTATCGCCATGAATCCTACCCGCCGCCGCTTTATCGGCATCGCCGCCGCCGCTTCCGCGCTGGCGCTCGCCCCCCTGTCCGCGCGCCGCGCAGCGGCGTCGATCCCGCCGACCGTCTGGCAAGGCGTCGCCCTGGGCGCCGACGCGGAACTGCGCCTCTACCATCCTGATCCGCAGGCGGCGCAGCGGCTGATCGCGCAGTCGTTGCAGGAATTGCGGCGGCTGGAAGCCGTCTTCAGCCTGTACCGCGACGACAGCGCCCTCTCGCGCCTGAATCGCGATGGCCGTCTGGACAACCCGCCCAGCGACCTGCTGCAACTGCTCAGCGTGAGCCTGCGGTACGGCAGGCTCACCGGCGGCGCCTTCGACCCCACCGTGCAGCCGTTGTGGAAGCTGTATGCCGAACATTTCGCGCAGCCCGGCGCAAGCCCCGAGGGCCCGGCCGCGCTTGCCGTAAAGCAGGCGCTGGCGCGGGTGTCGCGCGACGACGTGGCGCTGCAAAGCGACCGCATCGTGTTGCGCCGGTCCGGCATGGGCATCACTCTCAACGGCATCGCGCAGGGCTACATCACGGACCGGATCACCGAACTGCTCAAGCAGGGCGGCCTGGAACGGGCACTCGTGGACATGGGCGAAATACAGGGCATGGACACCCGGAGCGCGCCCGGGGACTGGAAGGTCGGGCTGACGGATCCACAGGACCCGGGCCGCATGCTCGCCACCGCAAGCATCCGCAACCACGCCCTGGCCACCTCCGGCGGCTACGGCACGGCCATCGACGGCGCGGGCAGGTTCACCCACCTTTTCGATCCGCGCACGGGACTCGCCCGCCCGCTGTACCGCAGCGTATCGGTCATGGCGCCCAACGCCACCATGGCGGACGCCCTGTCCACCGCCTTCTCCTACATGCCGCTGGAGGCGGCCGACGCCATCATCCGCGAGCACGGACTGCGCGTCTGGTTCGCGCTGCGCGACGGTGGACTGGAAGTGCGGGGCGCGGCCGCCTGAAGAACGCCGGCCGCGCATGAAAAACGCCCCCGATCGGGGGCGTTCTCACTGGCAGGCGCAAGCGCCCGCCTCAGGCCGCCGGCTGCGGATTCAGGGCGGACAGCATCTGCGTGAAGATCTTGGGGCTGGCGGCCAGCACGTTGCCGGTATCCATCCAGCCCTGCTCGCCGTCGAAGTCCGAGACCAGCCCGCCGGCTTCGAGAACCATCAGGCTGCCCGCGGCAAGGTCCCAGGGCTTCAGGCCGACGCCGCAGAAACCGTCCAGGCGGCCGCAGGCCACATAGGCCAGGTCCAGCACCGTGGCGCCCAGGCGGCGCACGCCCGTGCTGCCTTCGGCCATCTGGCGAAAACGCACGGAGCCCTGTTCCAGGTCGCCGGAATTCGGCCAGTGCGCGCCCAGCAGCGCGTCATGGTAGCGAGTGCGGCCCGAGACGCGCACGCGGCGGTCGTTCAGGAACGTGCCGCTGCCGCGGCTCGCCGTGAACAATTCATTGCGCGACGGGTCGTAGATGACTGCCTGCGTGACCTGGCCGCGCTGCGTCAGCGCGATGGACACAGCGTAGTTGGGCAGGCCATGGATGAAGTTGGTGGTGCCGTCCAGGGGATCGATGATCCACTGGAACTCGGCCTGGTCGGGACCCTGCAGGCCGAATTCCTCGCCCAGGACGGCATGGTCCGGGTAGGCGGCGCGCAGCGTCTCGACAATGGACTCCTCGGCGGCACGGTCGACTTCCGTGACATAATCGCGCGGCCCCTTGCGAGCCACGCTGAGTCGTTCCAAATCCATGCTGGCACGGTTGATAATGGTGCCGGCACGCCGGGCCGCCTTGATGGCGATGTTGAGCATCGGGTGCATAAAATTCCGTACGAATGCGATGAGTTGGCTTGATGGTAGGCCGCTTGCCGCCCCCTGGGGCCGCGCTTGCCCCAACGGGGAAATCGACCCAAAAAACCAGGAAGGCACTAAGCCAAACGTGCCATTTTAAATGACTCAAGCATTTTCACGTGTTCGGTTCATCATGGTGAACCCCAGCCACCCCGGAAACGTCGGTTCGGCGGCCCGCGCGATCAAGACGATGGGCTTTTCCGAGCTGGTGCTGGTAGAGCCGAAATTTCCGGATGTAACCAGCCAGCCCGAGGCCATCGCGTTGGCCAGCGGCGCGCTGGACGTGCTGGAAGGCGCCCGGGTGTATGGCTCGCTCGAAGAGGCGCTGGGGCCCGTTACGCTGGCTTTCGCGCTCACCGCCCGGGTCCGCGACCTGGGCCCCCCGCCCTGCGACATCAGGCAGGCCGCCGAACTTGCCCGCGGCCACCTGGCGGACACGGCTGAGGGCGTGGCCGCCGTCGTGCTGGGCACCGAACGCGCCGGGCTGACCAATGCCCAGATCGCGTTGTGCCACCGCATCTGCCACATTCCCGCCAACCCGGAATACAGCTCGCTGAACGTGGCCCAGGCGCTGCAACTGGCCGCCTGGGAACTGCGCTACGCGCTGCTGGTGGCCCAAGGCGCCCCGCTCCTGCCCGCGTCGACCGCGCAGGAGCCCGCGCGCGGCGCCGCCCCGGCCTCGGGAGAAGCGGTCCAGGCCTTCCTGGCGCACTGGGAAGAGGCGCTGATCGGGGTGCAGTTCCTCGACCCCGCCCATCCCAAGAAGCTCATGCCCCGCATGCGGCATCTGTTCTCGCGGCTGGGCCTGAGCCGCGACGAAGTGGACATGATGCGCGGCGTCTGCACCGCGATGCTGTCGGCCGCCAGAAAGAAATAGGCTGCGCGCCGCAGGCCGGGGACGCCGGGCAAGCGCCGGAGTGCCGCCAGCCTTTGCCAAAAAAATAGGGACGGGCATCAGCCCGTCCCCACGCATCGGTCGCCGGGCGGCATGCCGCCCGGGACGCGAAGATCAATCCACTTTGGCGCCCGAGGCCTTGACCACCGGAGCCCAGCCTTCCACTTCCGACTTGATGAACTGGCCGAATTCGGCCGGCGTCGTCTTCACGCCCACCGCGCCCAGGCTCTCGAAGCTCTTCTGCACTTCGGGCTTGTCCAGCGCCTTGACCATCACGGCATTGAGCTTGTTCACGACTTCGGGCGGCGTGCCGGCCGGCGCGATCAGGCCGAACCAGGACGACACGTCGAAGTTCTCATAACCCGATTCCTGCATCGTGGGCAGGTCCGGCGCGCTCTTGGAGCGTTCCTTGGTCGTCACGGCCAGGGCGCGCAGCTTGCCCGACTGCACGTGCGGCCACGACGAGGGCATGTTGTCGAACATGAATTGCACCTGGCCGCCGATCAGGTCGGTCACGGCCGGCGCGCTGCCCTTGTACGGAACGTGCAGCACGTCGATGCCGGTCTTCATCTTGAACAGCTCGCCCGCCATGTGGATGGAGGTGCCGCTGCCCGAGGAGGCGAATGCCAGCTTGCCCGGGTTCTTCTTCGCGTAGTCCACCAGTTCCTGCACCGACTTGACCGGCACCTGGGGATTGACCACCAGGATGTTCGGCACCTTGGCGCCCAGCGCCACTGGCGTGAAATCCTTGGTCAGGTCGAAGTTGACGTTCTTGTACAGCGTCTGGTTGATGGCGCTGGTGACCGCCACGAACAGCAGCGTATAGCCGTCGGGCGCGGCGCGCTGCACCATGTCGGTGGCGATGTTGCTGCCGGCGCCCGGCTTGTTCTCGACCACGAACGACTGGCCGAGGCTTTCGGTCAGTTCCTTGGCCATGATGCGGGCGATCACGTCGGTGGTGCCGCCGGCGGAAAAGCCGACCACGATGCGTACGGGCTTGTCGGGATAGGCGGCATGGGCGGAACCCATGGCGAATGCGCTTGCGGCGGTAGCCAGAAGAGTGGCGGCGAGGCGCCGCAGTCCAGGCTTTTGACCTGTAGTCATAGTGTCTCCGTGCAGGTACTGTCCATGAAATGGACGATTCGAATTATTGGATGACGCATTCTGAGCTATACACGGGCGCCGCATCAAGGTAGAGTCCACGGTACGGACAATGGTTTTCCCTTGAACGTTCCGTGATAACCCCTAGATTTTCAGAGATTTGCATGCAAGACAGCGATGCCGCGGCCGCAGGCCCACGCACATTGCGGCGCGGGCTGGCCGTCCTGGCCGCCCTGCGGGACCAAGGTCCCGATGGTCTCAGCGTGACCGATATCGCGCGCCTGACGGGCATACAGCGTCCCACCATCTATCGCCTGCTGGCGGCCCTGCTCGATGCCGGCCTGGTGCTGCCCGTGGCCGGCACCAAGAAATATCGCGCCCAGCTGGCGGTGGACCCGGATACGCGCTCGCGCGATCCGCGCGTTCGCCAGCTGCTGCCCGTGCTGCGCCGCCTGGCCGACCGCACGGGCGACGCCGTGTTCCTGGTGGTGCGCGACGATGACGACTCGATCAGCCTGCATCGCGAGATAGGCAGCTACCCCGTGCAGATCCTGGCCACTTATGCCGGCAAGCGGCAGCCGCTGGGCGTAGGTTCCGGCGGCATGGCCCTGCTGGCCGCGCTGCCCGATGACGTCGCGCGCGGCATCGTCGAGCGCAACTCCGGCCGCCTGGACGAGTACGGCGGTATGACGCCGCAGGAAATGTACCGCCTCATCGACAACACCCGCGCCCGCGGCTACTCGGTCGTCGGCAACCATGCGGTGCGCGGCGCGCTGGGCGTGGGCTGCGCCCTGCTGGATGCCCAGGGCGCGCCGCTGCTCGCCGTCAGCGTCACCGCCATCATCGACCGCATGCCGGCCCAGCGCCAGCGCGAAATCGCCGGCTGGATCAAGGCCGAGCTGGCGCGCCTGGCCGTCCAGGCGTGAGATATCCCCGAGATGAAAAAACGGGCGCCCAGGGCGCCCGTTTCTTTGGCGGGTTGAACGCCGCTCAGGCGGCGGCGCCCGTCTTCGGATTCTGGATTTCGCGCAGCGGGATGGGCGGCTGAAAGCCGGCTTCCTCCAGCGAGCTGCGGATCTGCTGGTAGAGGCCCCAGCGCAGGTCCCAGTACTTGCTGGCTTCGGCCCATACGCGTACGTTGACGATGACGCCGTTCTCCTTGTAGTCGAACACCTTCACCTGGGGCTCGGGGTCCTTCAGCGCGTCCTGACGGGCGTCCACCAGCGCCTTCAGCTTGGCCAGCACCACTTCCAGGTCGTCGCCGTAACGAACGGGAACCGGAATGTCCAGGCGGCGCGTCTTGTTGCGGCTGTAATTGGTGATGGTGGCATTCCAGACCGTGCTGTTGGGCAAGGTCAGGTGGATGCCGTCGACCTGGACCAGGCGTGTGAGGAACAGCCCCACTTCTTCCACCGTGCCGTCCGAGCCGGAGCTCAACGCAATGTATTCGCCCGCGCGGATGGGGCGCAGTATCAGCAGCATGATGCCCGCCGCGATGTTCTGCAGCGTGCCCTGCAAGGCGAGGCCCACGGCCAGGCCGGCGGCGCCCAGCACGGCAATCAGGCTGGCCGTCTGGACGCCAAAGCGCGCCAGCACGGCGATCACGGTGAAGATGCGCACCGTCCAGACCACGGTGCTGTAGAACATGGGAATGATCGTGGGATCGATCTTGCTGGACCGCGACGCGGCCCGGCGCACCCAGCTCCCGAGCAGGGAAGACACCCACCAGCCGATGATGAGGATCAGCAAGGCGACGAGCAGATTGATGCCCAGGTCCACCAGCCTGGGAGCCCAGGCGCTAAATTCTTTCAAGGCTTCTTCCATGGAATCTCCTGCCAAAAGGTTGCGAACGCAGGGCATTTTCGCCTTGGGACGGCCCGGCGGCGAAAGGCCCGAAAAAAACGACCGAAAACTTTATCAGATGCGGCCAGCGCGAAGGGCCGCGATGCGGCCCTGTTATGTCAGGGTTTGTAAGAAGACGGCTCAGGCCCTGGCCGCGACCTTGCGGAAATGATTGTCCCAGGACAGCTCGCGCGATGGCGCCAGCACCGGCTTCTGTTCCGTGCCCGCGGCCTCGACGCGCAACATCGCGCCCAGCCCGCTGCTGAGCAGAAAGCCCTCGTCCGCCGCGGGTGCCACGCCGCAGCCGTCCGCCAGTTCCGTCGTGCCCAGGCAGCGGCCGCTGGCCGCGTCCCAGTAGATCACCTGGCCGCCCACGGGGCTGGACGTGGCGACGACGGCGCCTGCGGCATCCACCGCCACCGAGCCCACGTAGTTGCGCATCTGGCGCAGCGTCTGCGCCGGGCCCTCGAACAGCTCCAGCCGGCCGCCGCGCCGGTGCCGGCCCACCAGCGCCGGACGGTCGGCCGCGGGTCCCATGTATTGGCAACCGAACCAGACGCAGCCATCGGCCGCCAGCGCAAGATGGCGGATGGACAGGCGGTGCAGTTCGGGCGCGAGTTCCTCTTTCTCCAGCAACGCGCCGCTGGCGGCGTCGATGTAGGCCAGCGACGGCCGCATCGTGTCCAGATTGAGTTCCAGCTTGCCGTAGTCCGGATGCGTCAGGATGCCGCCATTGGCGACGCAGAGCGTCTTGCCGTCGGGCATCAGCACGACCTCGTGCGGACCGATGCCGCCGGTATCGAACTCGCCGACCCGCCGGTAGTTGCCGCCCGGCGATGCGTCGTAGAGCCCCAGCACGCCGCGCCCCGCCTCGAAGTCGTTTTCGGTGGCGGCCAGCAGCCGCCCTCCGTCCAGGAAGGCGCCATGACCGAAGAAGTGGCGTTCATCGTTCAAGGGCAATTCCTGGGGACCGCCCTCGCCCCCCAGCGAGAACGCCAGGGCGAAGAAGCCCGGCTGCCGTCCGAACACGACGGCGCGCCGGCCGGCGGGATCGATGGCGAAGCTATGGCCGCGCGCGGGCATCGGCACCACCAGGCGGTCGTTGCCCGCGCCGTCCAGCAGCACCGCTTCGTCGCGGCCGCCGCGCTTGCGCGCGCTCAGGTACAGCGCAGCTCCGTCCTCGGGCGCAGCGGCCCATGCCGCGCCAGGCGCCAGGCCCAGCGCCGCCGCCAGCGAGAGAAAACCGCGCCGGTCAATCGCCATCGAGCGCATTGAATCCGATCATGACGCCCAGGGCGGGCGCCAGGTCCTGGTCGACGATGGCCTTGGCGTTCTTGAGCGTGAGGGATGCCAGCGTCAGCTGCCGGCGCCCGTCCTCGTCCGCCACCGCCTGCTCAAGCGCGGGCACCGCCCGCAGCGTTTGCGCGGCGCTGGCCAGCTCGCCGCGGACCGATGCGTCCATCCAGCCATCGCCCTCCGGCAAGGGATACGCGCCCGCCTGGTAAAAGGCGTTCAAGCCATCCACATTGGCCGCCAGCAGGCGCGTGGACAGCTTGCTGCGCCAGAATGCCGCGCGCTTGGGGCGCGCCGCCGCCGCGGTCTCGCCCAGCACCGGCACGATCTTCACGTCGCGCGCGAACTGCAGGCCGGTGGACAAAGCCTTCATGGCCTCGGACGCCACTTCCTGCGGATCGCGGTAGAGGTCGTTGCCAGCCTGCGGATGCGCGAACTGGCGGCCGAAGTCGCCTTCGGCGCTCCAGGCCTGGGCCACGTCGCGGGAGATCGCGGTGACGTTGGCGGCGACCGCGCGGGCGTAGCCGCAGGCATAGGCGAAGCCCGGCGCGCCGCTCTGCTCGAGCAGCCCCGGCTCGCCATAAAGCACGTACTCCAGCGCGGGCAGCCCCTGCACCGCGACACTGCGCCCCGACAAGGCGCCCGGCGCGAGCAACGCCTCGTCCTTGGCGGCGATCAGCGCCTGCACCTGCCTGGGCATCACGCCGCGGGTGTCCGGCCAGAAGGCCAGGCGCTCGTAGCGGTTGGCCTGGACCAGCGGCCCGAATCGGAGGATTTCAACGCCGGACCAGGCCAGCGCCAGCTTCTCGAAGGCCTCGCCGACCCGGGCGGCGCCTGCCGCGCCGGGCTGGGCGCACCAGCCGTCCAGCGCGCCGTCGAGCGCCTTGGCGGCGTCCACCATCTTCGCGACCGCGGGGCGCGCATAGCCGCTTGCCAGCCGCTCGCCGAGGTCGGCGGGCAGCCCGGCGCCCGCGGCCCAGGGCGCCGCCCCGGCCAGCGCGGCCGCCACGGCCAGCTTCAATACATGCTTGGCAAGTCCGGCCATCACAGCGACTCCAGGAAACGGATCAGATCGGCGCGTTCTTCGGGGGTCATCGCCACCACGCGGTCGCGCGCGGGCTTGGCGGTGCCGCCATGCCACAGTATCGCTTCCAACAGGCTGCGGGCGCGCCCGTCATGCAGCCAGGTGGCATTGGGATTCACGGTTTTGGTCAGGCCGATGCCCCACAGCGGCGGGGTGCGCCACTCGCGGCCGTTGGCCTCGCCGTCGGACACGCCGTCCGCGAGGTCTTCGCCCATGTCGTGCACCAGCATGTCGGTGTAGGGCCAGATCAGCTGGAAGCGGTGCTCGGGCTGCTTGGCGTTGCGGCTGGTGACGTACTTCGGCACGTGGCAGGCGACGCAGTTGGCCTCGTAGAACAGCTTCTTGCCCGCCAGCACGCGCGCATCGCCCGCATCGCGGCGTTGCGGCACGGCAAGGTTGGTGGAATAGACGGTGACGAAGTCCATGAGCTTGCCCGGCACCTCTTCCGCGCCGAAGCGCGGCTGCGCGCCGTGCGGCATGTCCAGGCATGGCTGCTGCGCGGCCGTGCAGTCGCCGGAGTGCTTGGGAAACAGCGGGGTCGACAGGCCCATATCGTTCGAGAAGGCGGCGGCGCTCTGCTGCTCCACCGTCGGCTGCCCGGCCTTCAGGTTGAAGCGGCCCAGCACGCGGGCGCCCGTGCGCGCGTCGGTTACCCAATTGGCCTTGCCGACGATGCCGTCCCGCTTGTCAGCGCCCACGTTGGCCAGGATATCGGCCTCGTGGATGGATTCGAGCAGGCCCAGGCCGATCATGGGCGGCGCCAGGCGCGGCGATATCTGCGTGTCGGCGCGCATGGGGCCATAGCCCAGGTTCTCGATGCGGTAGGTCGGCTTCATCAAGGTCGCCGTCTCTCCGCCGTTGAGCGCCACGGAGACCGGTTCGTACTCGATCTCCATGCGGCCTTCGGCGGGCAGGCCCGCCACCGCGAAGTTCTGCAGCTGCACGCCGTAGACGGGCTCCGGCAGCGATGCGATCTCGCCTGCTGCCAGCTTGGGATGACCGCGGTCGGGCCCCTGCGGCACCGCCAGGCGCAGCAGCAGCGCCACGGCATCCGTGCGCTCAAGCGGATCGAATCCGGGCACGGTGCCGCGCCCGTCCTTGGTATGACAGGCCTGGCAGGAACGCGCGTTGAAGAGCGGCCCCAGGCCGTCGGATGCCTGCGTGGACGCGGGCGCCGACACCCAGTCCTTGCGGAACAGGCCGTTGCCCACCTGGAACTCCTGGCGCCCCTCGAAGCTCATGTTCGCCGAAGGCTGGGAAAAGATGTCGGCGTTGATGAGCTTGTTGGTGGTGGCCGCCCCGGCCTGCATGGTCTCGAAGGTTTCCACCTTCGAAAAATCGCGCGTGGGCGCGGTGATCGCGGTCACGCGCTTCTGGTCTTCGGGCGTCAGATCGTCGCGCCCGGCGGGCGCGGCGGGTGCTGCGGCGGCGACGGCATGCGCCGACGCCGCCAATACGGCGGCTAATGCAAATTTCACTTGAATACGGCGTCGGGTTTGTCCAGGCTGTCGGAACCTTCGATGGCGACCTTGCCCAGTTCCAGCAGCGCGATCACGCGCTCCAGGCTGCGCGTCTGGTCGACCAGGCGGTCGATGGCGGCCTGCACCACCGCATTGCCTTCCTTGTTGCCGTCCGCAATCATCTGGTCGTAGGTTTCCACCGTTTCGGCGCGCGTCTTCATGGCCTGCATGGCGGCGACCGTGGCGTCCAGCTTGGCGCGCACTTCGGCGTCGAGCTTGGCGTCCTTGGCCTTGACCAGTTCAGACAGGCTGGCGCCCGAGACCGTCTTGCCGTCGATGCGGGTGTAGGAGCCCAGGTAGACGTTGCGGATGCCGATCTGGTCGTAGTAGTGCGAGTTGTGCGTGTTGTCGGAGAAGCAGTCGTGCTCTTCCTCGGGGTCGTGCAGCATCAGGCCCAGCTTCATGCGCTCGCCGGCCAGCTCGCCGTACGACAGGCTGCCCAGCCCCGTCAGCATCGCGATCAGGCCCGCCTTGGGATCTTCCTCGACGGCCTTGCGCGCAGCGCCTTCCTTTTTCCAGTTGCCGACCATTTCTTCCAGGTCCGCCACCAGAAGGTCGGTCACGGCCTTCAGGAATTCCACGCGGCGCTCGCAATGGCCGCCCGTGCACTGCTTGGGGTCGAAGTCCGTGTGCGGGCGGTTGCCCGAGTGGCGCTCTTGCGGCGAGCCCTTGCGGTCGGCCGGCGCGGCGCCGGTGCCGTTCAGGTCCTGGCCCCACAGCAGGAATTCGATGGCGTGGTAGCCCGTGGCCACGTTGGCCTCGTTGCCGTCGGCCTCGTGCAGCACTTCGGACAGCAGCTGCGGGGTGATCTTGCTGACATCGACCGTCTTGCCGCCGACCGAAATCTTGGAGTTGGCGATGACGTTGACCGCGTAATAGGCGTTTTCGTCGTTCTCGGTGCCGTAGGAGGCGTCCACGTAGTCGATCAGGCCCTCGTCCAGCGGCCATGCGTTCACGCGGCCTTCCCAATCGTCGACGATGGGGTTGCCGAAGCGATAGGCTTCCGTCTGCTGGTACGGCACGCGAGCGGCCAGCCAGGCCTCGCGCGCGGCCTTCAGCGTGTCGGCGCTGGGCTTGGCGATCAGCGCGTCGATGGCGTTGCGCAGCGCCTTGGCGGAAGCCAGCGAATCTTCGTAGCCGGCCAGCGCCAGATCCGAATACGTGGCGACCACGGCCTTGGGTTCGACGGCGGCCTGGGCCGTCCCTCCGAACACCGCGGCGGCCAGCGCCGCTCCCAATAGCAACTTGCGCATCGACTTTCTCCCGTAACAGGAACGGGGCCCGCCCCCGCGGCGGCCCGCTCATCCTTGAATTTTGAGGATGAGAGTGTAAACAATTTTCGTTTGGTGTTCAGAATTAAGTCAGATACCTGACATTTTTTTGAATGTTCAGACCGGTTTACCCCAAGGTCCGATAAGGACGCGCCGACTGCTGGTGCGCGCCCTCGGGCGTCGTCCACACCCTCATCTGCAGCGTCACCCGCGTCCTGACGCAGAAGCTGGGCCAGCCTGGCTTCCGCTTTCCCCCGGTGCCCGCGCCCGTTCAGGCCGCCGCGTGCAGCCAGCGCCGCAAGACGCGCGAAACGGTGGGAATGCAGACAAACACCATGACCGGCGTCAGGGCCAGGCTGGTGACGAGGACGCGCCAGAACACGGGCAGGACGCTCAGGTGTTCGCTCGCAAGGATGGAGAATACGAGCAGCACCGGGAAATAGGCCAGCCAGATGGCGATCGCCTGCTTCCAACGCGGAGGCGCGCTGGAGGCGGGCGCGAACCAACCATCGGTGCCGCTGGCGCGGCGGGCATGGCTGGCGCGCACAAGCGCGGCGCCGCGCTCCAGCCACATGCGGCGCGGCAGCGAGTTCTCCCAGCGCCCCAGGCTGGGCTCGTCGGCGAAGCGCAGCACGATCTGGTATTGATCCCCGCCTTCCGGCGGCTGCAGCACGCCCGACCCGAGAAAGCCGGGAAATCCGGCGGCAAGAATCTCTCCCTGGCGCATCCACGACAGGAAATCGCCATAGCGCTCGGGCGCGATATGCCGAGTGACCAACATGGTGACCGGGGCGGAAACGGAAGAACTGGACATGGCGTACTCCTGGGCAGCGTGCAGCGTGTTATGCCCTACCCGGAAAGCAAGCGGCGTGCCAGCCGCGCCGCCCGGCGCGGCGCGGCGCCGGCGGCGCGGCATTGCGCCCCAACATGGTGAAGGCCGCCTGCGCCAGGCACCGCCGCGGTGCAACGGATGGACCCGCACGGCGCGGACATCTGCTCGTCATTTGGCTGAATAACCATATGCGCGATCCGCATTGAGCCCGCGTGCGGACAGGTCTACACTGGGCGTTCCCATTCCCGCTTGGAGCATGCGCCTCATGAGCACCTACAAGATCGCTGTTTTCGTCGGAAGCCTGCGCGCCGCCTCATTCAATCTGCGGCTGGCCCGCGCACTGGAAAAACTGGTGCCCGCGGAATTCAAGTTCGAGTATGTCAGCCTGGGCGACGTGCCGCTGTACAACCAGGACAACGAAAACAACCTGCCTGCTCCTGCCGCCAAGCTCAAGCAGCAGATCGCGGACGCCCAGGGCATCCTGTTCGTGTCGCCCGAGCACAACCGCTCCCTGCCTGCCGCGCTCAAGAACGCCATCGACTGGGGCTCGCGCCCGTGGGGCCAGAACTCCTGGACGGGCAAGACGGCCGGCATCGTCGGCACCTCGCCCAGCGCCGCGGGCACCGCGATGATGCAGCAGCATCTGCGCAACATCCTGGCCGCGGAAGGGGCCAACGTCCTGACCACGCCGGAAGTGTTCCTGCAGTTCACCGAAGGCCTCATCGACGACCAGTACAACATCACCAACGAAGGCACGCGCAAGTTCCTGCAAGGCTGGGTCGACCGCTACGTGGATTGGATCAAGAAGTTCAACACCTGATCGCCGCCGCTGCCGTCCAGGAGCCCCGCTCCGGCCGGCAGAGATCGCCTGCCCTACCTCCAGGCGATCCAGCCCCCCGATACGTTCGGGGGGCTTTTTTTACCGCGGCGGGCGGGCACCGACCTGCGGCGTGCACACTCGCGGCACGCCATTGGCTCAGGGCAACCTCCAAAAAATAGCCGGCCCGCCGCCGGGCCGCCCCAAGACGGGCCAGCCCCCGCGGGGGGCAGCAAGCCCGCGAAGCGGGCGCAGCGTGGAACCCCAGAAACCCATACGCTCCAAAAAAATAGCCGGCCCGCCGCCGGGCCGCCCCAAGGCGGGCCAGCCCCCGCGGGGGGCAGCAAGCCCGCGAAGCGGGCGCAGCGTGGGGGCCCACACTTATCCCCTTCAACTGTGGAGAACGCTGAGGACAGCCTTGGGGCAGAAGCAAAATTCCCTGCCCAGCCAAGCACTTGCATGAACCGCTCAAAAAATGCGCAATCCTGCTTTTGGATGATTTTTAGCTAACTTATCCACTCAATCCCTGGCGGCTTGCCGCGCCTTCGGCGCCTGTGTGGATTTGTCCCCGCGTTCTGTGGAAAAGCATGAGGACAGTATGAGGGCAGGTCGGGATTCCCCTTGCGTATCAAGGGCCTGCAAGGGGTGGTCAAGAAAGGCTCAAATACCGCGAGACGGCATGCCGGTTGTCCCCGGGAAATGTGGATAAGCCTGAGGACAGCCTGCGGGAAGTCCGCAAAAATCCTTATGGACCAAGGGCTTGAAGGCGGCGGGCAAGAAACGCGCAGCGCCGCCCGCCGGACCCACGGCGCGCGGCGCTGCCTGATGGGAGCCGACACCGGACCCCGCTTGTCCCCATCGAGTGTGGACAAACCTATGAACAGTCCGATAACAAGCTGAAAAAGCCCTTATCCGACAATCACTTGGAAGCCGTGCTCAAGAAAGAAGCAGCGCAATCAGCTGTTTCCCTCCAGGCGCATGCCGATTTTCAAGCCGACCTGCCAGTACGCCACCTTGCCGTCCTTGATATGGCCACGCACTTCCGTGACCTCGAACCAATCCAGGTTGCGCAGCGTTTCGGATGCTCGCTCGATGGCTTGCGAGATGGCGTCATCGGTGGATTTGGTGGATGAGCCCACCAAGTCGATTTGCTTGTAGACATGATTCGACATAGCTCGTCTCCGCAAAGGGGGGTGAGTCGTGAATCGGCGGCCTGGCGGCGATGTTCCGGCGCTTACGACCGGCAATCCATTCGAACACACAGCATACGCTCACGGCGCTAGAGTGGTGTTACGAGTTCCGTCGCGCCGGGCTCGGCGCGAGCGGCACTGGTTTCCGCAACGCAAGCAAGGAGGTGTCGTCATGCCTGAACGAAAAACCCTGGAAAGAGCGGCGCGCGATAAACGTAAAGGAAAATCCGCGTCCACGCAGGCCGGAGAGTTCGTGCGAGAGGAAATCGAACACGTGCGCGAAGGCAAGCACGGCGTGCGGTCCACCAAGCAGGCCATTGCGATAGGCCTGTCCAAGGCCCGCCGCGCCGGCGTCGCGCTGCCCGCTCCCAAGAAGGCAAGCGCGGCCACCAAGCGCAAGGCCGCGCAGGACAGCCGCGCGGCTGGCGATGGACATGCGAAGTCCACCACTCGCGCCCGCTCCACCACCACTGCGCTGAAGCGCGAAAGCGCCAAGCCCGCGTCGCGCTCCGCGCTGTCGCGCCACGCCAGCTCGTCCGCAGCCAAGCGCAGCGCGGCGGCCCGCTCGGCCGCGGCCAAGAAGGGCGCCGCCACCAAGGGCGCGGCCGGCCGTTCCGCCGCCGCCAAAAAAGCGGCCCGCACGCGCGCGGCCAACCGGGCCAGCCATGCGCACCACTGAGCCCATACCCGGCCGGTCCTAGCCCGCCTCGAACTGCCTGAAGCGCTCCTGCAGGAATTCGCGCAGGCGCCGGACCGCCGGCGACAACAGCATGCGGTGCACGCAAAGCAGGTACAGCGGCGACGGTTCGCTGTCGTAATCGCCCAGGGCCTCGACGAGCCGCCCTGCCCGCAGGTCGGACAGCACGTCATAGCGCGACTTGTAGGCCACGCCGTGGCCGGCCAGCGCCCAGCGCCGGACGATCTCGCCGTCGTCGCCCACGCGGTCGCCCTTGACCGGCACCGTCAGCGTGGAGCCGTCGGCTCGCAGAAAAGTCCAGCGGTCGTGCAGCGTTTCGCCCAGCACGAACGACAGGCAGTTGTGGCGGCGCAGGTCGGCGGGCGCCTGCGGCATGCCATGCCGTGCGAAGTACGCCGGCGAGGCGCAGACCACGCGGCGGTTCCGTTCGGCCAGCGGCAGGGCAACCAGCCCCGAGTCCGTCGGCGTGCCGTAGCGCACCGCCAGGTCGACCGGCTGGCGGTACAGATCGGCGAGGCGGTCGCTGATGCGCACCTGGAAACTGACGCGCGGATGCTGTTGCTGGAACTCATCGAGCCAGGGCAGCAGCACGTGCCTGCCCAGGTCCGACGGAATCGACACGGACAGGGTGCCCGAGATATCCGTCTTGCTGCGCGCCACGGCGTTCTTGCCCGCTTCCAGCGTCGAAATGGCCGTGCGGGCGTACTCGAGGTAGCGCTCGCCATCGCCCGTCAGCCTCAGGCTGCGGGTCGACCGCACGAACAAGCGGGCTTCCAGGGCCAGCTCCAGTCGCTTGAGCGCCGCGCTGGCTGCCGCCGGCGTCAGGTCCAGTTCGCGCGCAGCGGCTGAAAAACTTCCCTGGTCCGCCGCGGCCAGAAAGATCCTGAGGTCCTCGAAGCGCACCATGGCCGCCCTCATTTTCAACGAATGTTTGAAACTGACTGCGATGCTAGCCGGTTTTTCATCGCCACGGACTGGGTAATCATGCTCTTGTTCCCGACATACAAGGAGTCTATCCATGAACATCGAACTCAACGGCAAGAAAGCCTTGGTCACCGGATCGTCCGGCGGCATCGGACTGGCGATCGCCTTTGGCCTGGCCCAGGCCGGCGCGCAGGTCGTCCTGCACGGCCGCAACGGCGACAAGCTCGCGCAGGCCGCGGAGACCATCGCCAAGCGGCTACCCTCGGCCCAGCTGGGCACCGTCCAGGCCGACCTCGCCACCGCCGACGGCGCGGCCTCGATCTCGGCCGCGCATCCCGACGTGGACATCCTGATCAACAACGCCGGCTACTTCGCGCCCAAGTCCTTCACGGAAATCACCGACGACGACTGGCAGTACATGCTGGACGTGAATCTCATGAGCGGCGTGCGTCTGTCGCGCTATTACCTGCCGCGCATGCTGGCCGCAGGCTGGGGCCGCATCGTGTTCATTTCCAGTGAATCGGCTGTGCAGATTCCCGCCGAAATGATCCATTACGGTGTCAGCAAGACGGCAATGCTGGGCGTGTCGCGCGGGCTGGCGGAACTGACCGCCGGCACGGGCGTCACGGTCAACGCCGTGCTGCCCGGGCCCACGCGCTCCGAGGGCGTTGCGGATTTCTTTGCCGAAATGGCGAAGGAACAGGGAGTCACGCAGGACGACATGGAACGCGACTTCATCGCCCAGCACCGCCCCACTTCGCTGCTGCGCCGCCTGGCCACTGTGGAGGAAGTGGCCAACATGGTCGTCTACGCCAGTTCGACGCAGGCCTCCGCCACCAACGGCGCCGCGTTGCGCGTGGACGGCGGTGTCGTCCGCTCCATCATCTGATCCCGATCCGAGCACCATCCATGAAAGCCATCGCCTATTTCAAGAACCTGCCCGCCGAACACCCCGAGGCCCTGCAGGACATAACCGCCGCCGACCCCGTGCCGGGCGAGCGCGACCTGCTGGTCGAAGTCCGCGCCATCTCCGTCAATCCCGTGGACGTGAAGATCCGCGCCAACCGCAAGCCCAAGGACGGCCAGCCGGAGATCATCGGCTGGGACGCCGCCGGCGTCGTGCGCGCCGTGGGCGCCAAGACCAGCCTGTTCAAGCCCGGCGACCGGGTCTGGTACGCGGGCGCGCTGAATCGCCCGGGCGCCAACAGCGAACTGCATGCCGTCGACGAACGCATCGTGGGCAGGATGCCCGCCAGCCTGGACTTCGCCCAGGCCGCCGCGCTGCCTCTGACCACCATCACCGCCTGGGAATTGCTCTTCGACCGGCTGCGGGTGCTGGACAACCGCGCCCCCAGCCAACGCAGCCTGCTCGTCATCGGCGCGGCCGGCGGCGTGGGTTCCATTCTTGTGCAACTGGCCCGCCAACTGACGGGCTTGACGGTGATCGGCACCGCGTCCCGTCCGGAGACGCAAGCCTGGGTGCGCGAACTGGGCGCGCATCACGTCATCGACCACGCCAAGCCATTGGCCGGCGAGCTCAAGCGCATCGGCTTCGATCATGTCAGCGACATCGCCGCGCTGACCCACACCGACGCGCACTTCCCGCAGATCGCCGAAGCGATCGCGCCGCAAGGCAAGGTCGCGCTGATCGACGACCCCGCCGCCATCGACGTGCGCCTGCTCAAGTCCAAATCGGCGTCGCTGCACTGGGAATTCATGTTCGCGCGCCCTCTGCACGATACGCCAGACATGATCGCCCAGCACGAGTTGCTCAACCAGGCGGCCCGGCTGATCGACGCGGGAACGTTGCGCACCACGCTGGGCGAGCATTATGGCCGTATCAACGCGGAGAACCTGCGCCGCGCCCACGCCTTCATCGAAAGCGGCAAGGCACGGGGCAAGGTGGTACTGGAGGGGTTCTAGCCCCGGCATGGGCCATGCCCCGCCCGCGGGTGAGCGGGGCGTCTCGCAATTGCCGGAAGAAAGCAGTAAAAACTCGTCTGCGCGCAATGCCACAGGGAGTTTCCTCTGCTTGATCACCTTTTTGGCCAGATGCTTGAGCCCATACTTTGGGCAATGGTGGCCTTCACCTTGCTGATGCTCAGGCTTGCCCCGCTGCAAGGCTGGAAGGCGGCCGTCGTCGCCGGCATCACGGCCGGCCTGGTCTTCGACACCATCCAGTTCCGCGTCGGGCCTCCCCGCATGTGGGACTCGATGGTGCTGGGTTCGGTGCTGGCCGCCCTGCTCACCGCCGCCACGCTGGAACTGCTGTTCCACCTGCTGCGCCGCTCGCGCGCCGAACGCGCCTGAGCGGGCGCCGCTTCCTGCCTAGCGCTGCCCTTCCCGCCGGGCGCGGGCATGCGGGTCGTTGATCTCGGTTTCCAATTCGGCGATCAGCCATTCGAACCAGCCGTTCTCGCTGCGCGCGTAGACCGCGGCCGCCGGCGTCTTGCCTTCTCGCCAGCCCGGCTGGTGCGCATCCATCCAGGCAGACAGGCTCTTGTGCGGCGCCAGCAGGCCGGACAGCCAAGACCACACGTAGTCGGGCACGTTGCGGCGAAATCCCTTCGCGCAGGCGTAGATGGTGGGCTCAAGCGGCAGGTTGCCGGCGCGCGCCAGCCTTGCCTGCACCCGGCGCAGCGTCTCGGCCGCGGCCTGCAATTGTTCGGTGCTGAGCTTTTTCACTTGAGGACTCCCTAGACTTGGATTGCCCGGATTATCGCCGCAGGCGGCGGCGCTTTCAAAGCGCTGCATGGGCGCCGGCGCCGCCGCTCATGTTCGCGGCGCGGCCAGGCCCATCAAGGCGGTCGCGCTGAAACGCGCGCCAGGTTCGAGCACCCGCATGCCGGTGCGCTTGTCGCCGCCAGCCGCCAGGTTGAACGCATCCGCCACATTGGTCACCGGCTCGACGCAGAGAAAATCCGAGCCCGGGGCCGTGTACACCACCAGGTGCGCGAAGGCCGGATCGGCATGCAGCACCAGTTCGTGCCCATCCGGCCAATGCAGGGTCGCGCGCCCCTCCCATTGCGATAGATAGGTATCGCAGCCCTCGGCCGAGCGGCACAGCTCGCGCACGTGGCCCGTCTGGCTGCCCGATGGCATGCCGTCCGCATCCGCGGGCCACAGGCGCCGCGCATGCAGCGTGACCCGCTGCGCCGTGAAATACGGGTGCAGCCCCAACCCGAAAGGCATTGGCGTGTCGCCGCGGTTGGTGATGGCCAGCGCAACGCTCAGGCCACGGGCATCCAGCCGGTAGCGCTGCACGCACTCGAACGGCCACGGCCAGCCCAGCACGCCGGCCGGCTGCTCCAGCACAAGGTCGATGCTGTCTTCGGTGTGGTTGCGCACCCGCCAGGCCTGGTACAAGGCCGCGCCGTGGATCGCATGCGGGCGGCCAGGCAGGGATTGCAGAACGTGCCGGGCGCCGTCGAAGGTGAATACCCCATCGCGGATCCGGTTGGCGTACGGCGCGAGCGGATAGGAACCCGCGCGCGGCCATTTCGCGGCCGGCCATTCCGTGTCGGCCAGCGGCACGATCCAATCGTGCCCGCCCGTGGACAGGCGCGTCAGCCTGCCGCCGCCATCCGGCGCGAACTCCGCCTGGTGGGCTCCGCCGGCGATGGTGACGCGCACGCTGGCGTCCAGCTCCGCGGGTACGGGTAAGTCCTGCATTTCTATACGGCTCCGGCGGCAAGAACAGGGCCGCGCGCTGCGATTGTGCCGCCGGCATCAAGCGGCCGCAAGCCTTCCAGGCGCATCGCGCCGCGGGCGGTTCCAGACTTCGCCCCGGCCCCGAAAAAAACCGGCTGCGCCCGGCGACGCCGCCCGCAGCCCCTCGCCCGCCCGATACAATCACGGGCATGAATTCAGCAACGCCACACTCCGCCGCCGACGCCCTTGCGGGCCACACCCCCATGATGCAGCAATACCTCCGCCTGAAGGCGGAGGCGGGTCCCTTGCTGCTGTTCTACCGCATGGGCGACTTCTACGAAATGTTCTACGAAGACGCGGAGCGCGGCGCGCGCCTGCTCAGCCTGACGCTCACCAAGCGCGGTTCCTCCAACGGCACGCCCATCCCGATGGCCGGCCTGCCCGTGCACGCCATGGAGCAATACCTCGCCCGCCTGGTCGCGATGGGCGAGTCCGTCGCGATCTGCGAGCAGATCGGCGATCCGGCCGCCTCCAAGGGCCCCGTCGAACGCCGCATCGTGCGCATCGTGACGCCGGGCACCCTGACGGACGACGCGCTGCTGCCGGCCAAGGCCGACCGCGCGCTCGCCGCCGCATTCATCACCGGTCCCGCCCGGGCGCCGCGCGCAGGGCTGGCATGGCTGAACCTCGCCAGCGGCGAGTTCCGCGTGACCGAATGCGCGCCAGCCCAGCTGGAATCGGAACTGCACCGCGTCGCGCCGGCCGAGGTCATCTGCGCGGACAGCGCGGAATTCGACTTTCCGTTCGAAAGCGCCCGCACACGCGTGCCCGACTGGCACTTCGAGGCCGACAGCGCCCGCGCCCACCTACTGACCCATTTCAAGACCGACACGTTGGCGGGCTTCGACGTCGAAGACATGCCGGCGGGCGTCTGCGCCGCGGGCGCCTTGCTGCGCTACGCGGCCCGCACGCAGTCGCAGGCCCTGGCCCACGTGCAGAGCCTGTCGGCGGAACGGCCCGGCCAGTATGTGCTGCTGGACCCGGTCACCCGCCGCAACCTGGAACTGACGCAGACCTTGTCCGGCGAGGACTCGCCCACGCTTTTCTCGCTGCTGGACGGCTGCCGCACGCCCATGGGCAGCCGGCTGCTGCGCCGCTGGCTGCATCATCCGCTGCGCGAGAATGAACAGGCGCAGGCCCGCCAGCAAGCCATCTCTGCGCTGCTCGCCGGGCGTATGGACGTGGAGCAGACCTTCGGCGCAGCCGGCTTCGGCGCGGCGGGCCTGCTGGAATCCCTGCGCAGCGCGCTGAACGCGTTCCCCGACATCGAACGCATCGCCACGCGCCTGGCGCTGCGTTCAGTGCGCCCGCGCGAACTCGCCAGCCTGCGCGATGCGCTCCAGGCCTTGCCCGCGCTGCGCGATCAGCTCGATCCGATGTCGGATTCGCCCCGGCTGGGCGAACTGGCTTCCCACCTGTCGGTCGATCCCGCGCTGTCCGCCCTGCTGCAACGGGCCATCGCGGCCGAGCCCGCGGTCGCCATCCGCGACGGCGGCGTGCTGGCCGCGGGATTCGATGCGGAGCTGGACGAATTGCGCGCGCTCGCCGTCGACGGCGGCGACTTCCTGGTGCAGCTCGAAGCCCGTGAACGCGAGCGCACCGGCATCAGCAACCTGCGCGTGGAATTCAACCGCGTGCATGGCTTCTATATCGAAGTCACGAAGGGGCAGACGGCGAAGGTGCCGGAAGACTACCGCCGCCGCCAGACGCTGAAGAACGCCGAGCGCTACATCACGCCCGAACTCAAGACCTGGGAAGACAAGGTGCTGTCTGCGCAGGACCGCTCGCTCGCCCGCGAAAAATGGCTGTTCGAACAGTTGCTGGACGTGCTGGCCGAGCACGTGCGCCCGCTATCGGACTGCGCCGCCGCGCTCGCCGAGCTGGACGCGCTGGCCGCCCTGGCCGAACATGCGCGCCGCCACGACTGGGTCGCGCCCGAGCTGTCCGAACAGGCCGACATCGACATCGAGGCCGGCCGCCATCCCGTGGTGGAGCATGCGATCGAGCGCTTCACGCCCAACGGCTGCCGGCTGGAGCCGGCCCGCCGCATGCTGCTGATCACCGGCCCCAACATGGGCGGTAAATCGACCTACATGCGGCAGGTGGCGCTCATCGTGCTGCTGGCTCGCATCGGCAGCTTCGTGCCCGCAGCGCGCGCCCGCATCGGCAGGATCGACCGCATTTTCACCCGCATCGGCGCGGCCGACGACCTGGCCGGCGGCCGTTCGACGTTCATGATGGAAATGACCGAGGCCGCCGCGATCCTGTCCGCCAGCACGCCCAACAGCCTGGTGCTGATGGACGAGATCGGCCGCGGCACCTCCACCTACGACGGCCTGGCGCTGGCCTGGGCCATCGCCTGCCGCCTGCTGGCGCACAACCGCGCGCTGACGCTGTTCGCCACGCACTATTTCGAACTGACCCGCCTGCCGGCCGAACAGCCGGCCTCGGCGAACGTGCACCTGGCCGCCGCGGAATCCGCGGGCGGCATCGTGTTCCTGCACGAAGTGCGCGAAGGCCCCGCCAGCCGCAGCTACGGGATCCAGGTTGCGCAGCGCGCCGGCGTCCCCCCCGCGGTGATCCGCCAGGCCTCGCGCGAACTGGAACGCCTTGAGGCCCAGGGCGCCCCCACGCCCCAACTTGGCCTGTTCTCGGCCGCGGCCGAGGCCGACGCCCAGGCGGAGGCCGCGGCGGAACGTTCGGACGCGCTCGAAGCCCTGGACACCCTGCGCGAGGAGCTTGCCTCCATCGACCCCGACAGCCTGACCCCGCGCGAAGCGCTGGACGCCCTTTACCGCTTGAAGAAGCACCTCCAATGAATCTCGACCACCCCTTGCCGCTGCTGGGCAACCAGAGTCCCAACGACTTCATGCGCCGCTATTGGCAGCGCAAGCCGCTCCTGATCCGCCAGGCCATCCCGGCCTTCAAGCCGCCCGTCACCATCGCCGCCATCAAGAAGCTCGCGCGCCGCGACGACGTGGAGTCGCGCCTCATCTGGCGCGAGAACGGCGAATGGCAGATGGAAAGCGGCCCCTTTGCGCGCCTGCCCAAGGACGACGAGGGCGACTGGACCCTGCTGGTGCAAAGCGTGGATCTCCACAGCGATGCCGCGGCTGAGCTGATGCAGCTGTTCCGCTTCATCCCCGATGCCCGGCTGGATGACGTGATGATCAGCATCGCCAGCCATGGCGGCGGCGTGGGCCCTCATTTCGACAGCTACGACGTGTTCCTGCTGCAAGCGGCGGGCGAGCGGGAATGGCGCTACGGCCGCCAGAAGGACCTGTCGCTGGAACCCGGCCTGCCGCTCAAGATACTGAGCCGCTTCGAGCCCGAGGAAACCGCCGTGCTGGTTCCCGGCGACATGCTCTACCTGCCGCCCCAGGCCGCCCATGACGGCGTCGCGGCGGGCGATGGCTGCATGACCATCTCGATCGGCTTTCGCGCCCCCACGCAAGCGACGCTGGCCCGCGGCCTGCTCGAGGCCGCCGCAGACCAGGTCATGGCGCGTGTGGGCCTGCTAGGCGGCCCCTATGGCGAACCGGCCTTGCCGGGCCCCAAGCTGTCTTCGGTCTACCGCGATCCCGGCCAGTCCGCCGTCGACACACCCGCCGCGCTGCCGGACGGACTGGTCGCCGCCACCCTGGAGACCGTGGAAAAGCTGCGGTTCGACGACGCGCTGGCCTCGCGCTTCCTGGGCTGCTGGCTGACCGAGCCCAGCAACCTCAGCGTGTTCGACGCGCCCGAAGGCATGGACGTCGATCTGGAAGAAGACTGGCCCGCCGCGGGCAAGCTTGTGCTGGATCGGCGCAGCCGCATGCTGTACCGGGGCAAGCAGCTGTTCATCAACGGCGAAACGGCAATGACGCCGGCCGACCCGGCCCTGCGCAAACTGGCCGACGCGCGCAGCCTGGACTGCTCCGATCCGTCCTGCTCGCGCCTGTCGGACGAGGCGCGCTCCTGCCTGGCGGATTGGCTGGATTCGGGCTGGATCCACTACCGGGCGGCGTAGTATCTGGAAACGGGCGCGTATCTGTCTTGCACAGAACGAAATCAGGTCTATTCGACCGGTCACATCAAGAAAGACATAACACGAAGCTGAAAGGTTTGTTGCCGTTGGGAAGCCACCTTTTTAACTTTCACACGGGATAGGCGTGCGTGATCCTGTAGCCTGGATTCTGGTTTCCCCTAACGGGGTTTCAAGAGTCGTCATCTACAGGAGTCTAAAAATGATGAGCAAAACCTTGATTATTGCCTCGGTGCTGGCCGTCGCGCTCAGCGCCTGCAACAAGAAGGAAGATGCTTCGGCGCCCGCGACCAACCCCGCTCCGGGCGCCAGCACGCCTGCCCCCACCACGCCTCCGGCCACTTCGCCGGCTCCGGCTCCGGCCCCCGCGCCGGGCGGGTCGAGCCAACCCGCATCCTGATCCACTCTGAGCGAACCCCCGCTCAGACAGGAAACAAGAAGGCCCCGGCAGTCCACCTGCCGGGGCCTTCTTGCATTCGCCGGACCGGTCGCCTCGACGCTTTCCTTGCGCTAAAAAAGAGGCCCCTCGCGGGGCCTCTTCAACCAGCCGGCGCCACGGCGCCAGGCGGTCCGGTCTTACATCTTGTCCTTCAACACGCTCAGCAGGCGCTGGGCGGTGGCGCTGTTGTCGCGGGTGCCATTGGCATCCAGGACCGTCACCAGGGTCTGGTCGCCGCTGGCGGCCAGGTGGATGCGGTACTGCGGCGCCTCGGCCTTCTTGTCGCCCGAGAACATGCGGCTGAAGAAGCCCGGCTGCTCGATCTTCTCGCCCGTGTCGGTATCGACGTAGCGGACGAAATAGTCGCCGGCGGAACGGTCGCGGTCATCGACGGCGAAACCGCCGCCATCCAGCGCCACGCCGACGCGGCGCCATGCGCGGTCGAACGATTCGCTGACGACCAGCGACGTGCCCTGCGCGCGGACATCCTGCTGCACCGTGGGCTTCTGCGGCGCGGCTTCGGCCTGCTGCACCAGCTTGCGGGCGTTGTCCACGTCGGAACCCAGGTAGACCATCATGCGGGCCAGCATGGCGGCGTTCAGGCCCGGATCTTCCTTGCCGTTCTGCCATTGAACCTGGCCGCCATCGGCGCCGACACGCTTTTCGAGCATCTGGCGATGGCTGACATAGATTTCGGTGTGGCCGTTGACGCGTTCGACGCGCGTGCGGAATTTCTCGCGTTCGCCGCTATCCCAGGCCGATTCCAGGATCATGCCCAGGGCCTGGCGCAGCCAGCTTTCCGGAATCTTGGCGCGGTTTTCCGCCCAGTCGGTCTCGATCAGACCGGCGCTCGGATTGTTGCTGGCCACGGTGAAGCCGGTTTCGGTCCAGAAATCGACAAGGCGCGGGAATACGTCCTCGGGCGGACGGTCCACGACGAGCCAGCGCAGATCGCCGTCGCGCTCGACGCGCATGTCGGTGCGGGCGGGCAGAACATTGCTGTTCTTGGGCGCGGTGGCTTGCGCCTCGCCCTGCTGCTGGAACTGCGAGTACGTCGTCGATCCCGAAGCGGGAGCGCGATAACGCGGATCGCTGTTGGCCTGGGTCAGGTCGGGCGGAATGCTCAGGGGCTCTCCGCGCTGCGTGACGGCGCTCTTGTAATTGACGGACTCTTCATTGCCCAGGAGTTGGTTGACCTCGCTGCAGCCGGCCAACAACACCAGAGACATCAATGCCGACAGACCGGCATGACGTTTGTTCATACGTATCCTCACGATAATTAGAGCAGGCCCGCATCCTGAAGCGCGTCGCGCACCGTCGCATGGTGCTGCGCCCCCAGTTCCACCAGCGGCAGCCGGTAGCCCAGTGCGCCGTGGCCCATCTCGGCCAACGCCCACTTGACGGGAATGGGATTGGCCTCAACGAACAAAGCCTTGTTCAGACGCGCCAGGCGTGCATTAAGTTCACGCACCTTGGGCACATTGCCGGCCAGGGCGGCGGCACAGAGGTCACGCATGAGTTTCGGGGCCACATTGGCCGTCACGGAAATATTGCCGCGCGCGCCCAGCAGGATCAGGGCGGCGGCCGTGGGGTCGTCGCCGCTGAATACCTGGAAGGTGGCAGGCGCTTCGCGCAGCAGCAGGCCGCCGCGCGCGATGTCGCCGGTGGCGTCCTTGATGCCGATGATGCCCGGCACCTGCGCCAGGCGCAGGATCGTGTCGTTGCTCATGTCGGCAACGGTGCGGCCCGGCACGTTGTACAGGATGGTGGGCAGGTCGACCGCCTCCGCGACGGCGCGGAAATGGCGGTACAGGCCTTCCTGGGAAGGCTTGTTGTAGTACGGAACGACCGACAGGCCGGCGTGCGCGCCGACGGCCTTGGCATGGCGCGTCAGGTGGATGGCTTCGTCGGTGGAGTTGGCGCCCACGCCCGCGATGACCGGGATGCGGCCCGCGGCGTGCTCGACGGCGACACGGATCAGTTCCGCATGTTCTTCCATGGAGACCGTGGGCGATTCCCCGGTGGTGCCCACCACCACCAGCGCGTCGGTTCCTTCCTGGACGTGCCAGTCGATCAACGACCGGTAGGCAGCGTAATCGAGGCTGCCGTCGGGCTGCATTGGGGTGACCAGGGCCACCATGCTGCCCTGGAAATTAACGCCTGCGGCGGTTGCAGGGGATGCCATAAATGTAGGGCTCCAAGGCCCCGTGGCAGGATGCCTCAAGGCCAGAATCAGTGAAACTGCTGAGTTTAACGGATATTGGCCAGAATCTTATAAGAACCACTGAACGATTGTCGTTCCCAACCCGAGCACCGGCCGCATCAAAAGCCAGAGCACATCCGTCACCAGCAGCACGACGACGATCACCAGGCCATATGGCTCGATTTTCGAGTACTGCCAGGCCAGGCGATTGGGCAGCAGGCTGAACAGGATGCGTCCCCCGTCCAGCGGAAGAATGGGCAGCAGGTTCAGGGCCATCAGGACCAGGTTGACGTTCACGCCCGCAACGGCCATTTCGAACCAGAACGATTCCTGCAGGCCGGATTCGAGCAGCAGCCGCAGGGAAAACGCCCACAGGATCGCCATGAGCAGGTTGGCGGCGGGGCCGGCCAGCGCCACCCAGAGCATGTCCTGCTTGGGCCTGCGCAGGCGGCCGAAGTCCACCGGCACCGGCTTGGCCCAGCCGAACAGCAGGCCTGGGCTGCCCAGCAGCTTGGACGCCAGCAGGATCGCGACCGGTACCAGCAGCGTGCCGACCGGATCGATGTGCCTTGCCGGGTTCAGGCTGATGCGGCCGGCCTGGTGGGCCGTCGGGTCGCCGAACATGCGCGCGACGAAGCCGTGCGCGGCCTCGTGCAGGGTGATGGCGAAAATAACCGGTATCGCGTAGACCGCAATGGTTTGGATGATGTCATTCATGGCGAACCGGATTGTAGATGAGCCGCGGACCGGCGCGGGCCCACTCGCCTGGCGTTGCGGCTGGCGCGCTCAGGCAAGGCCCAGCGTCGCCGGGTCGCCGCGCCCGACGCGCACGACCACCGGCTCTTCGGCGGTGAGGTCGATCACGGTGGTCGGCGATTGCGGGCAGGCGCCCGCGTCGATGATGGCCGCCAGGGAGTGTTCGTAGCGTTCGCGGATATCTTCCGCGTCGTTCAGCGCTTCGGACTCGTCCTTGGGGATGAGCGTGGTGGACAGCAAGGGCGCCCCCACCTGTTCCAGCAGGCCCAGCATGACCGGATGGTCGGGCACGCGGATGCCGATGGTCTTGCGCGACGGATGCGACACGCGCCGCGGCACTTCCTTGGTGGCTTCCAGGATGAACGTCCAGGGCCCGGGCGTCGCGGCCTTCAGCAGGCGGTATTGGCGATTGTCCACCCTGGCGAAATGGCCGATTTCGGCCAGGTCGCGGCACAGCAGCGTGAGATGGTGGCGTTCGTCCAGGCCCCTCAGCCGGCGCAATCCGTCCGCGGCGTTCTTGTCGTCCAGGCGGGCAACGACCGCATAGCTGGAGTCCGTGGGAACGGCCACGAGGCCACCGTCGGTGAGCCATTGGGCGGCCTGCTTCAGCAGGCGGGGTTGCGGATTCGCGGGGTGAATGGAGAAATACAGAGCCATGGGTTTATCCTAACACTCTTGAAGGCCGCCCAGTGAACGGCGGCGATGCAAAATGGCGGGAACGCCGACCCGCCCGGAGAAACAGAATGCGCCTTGATAACTCGCGCCAAAGCGACAATGTGGAAGACCGCCGAGCCAGCGGTCCGCGTATCGGCGGACGGGGCACGATCGGCATCGGAACGATAGTACTGGCCCTGGTCGCCATGTACTTCGGCGTGGACCCCAGCGTGGTCCTGCAGATGGCCGAAGGCCCGCCGGTGCAACAGGAGGCGCCGGCCTCGCGTCCGCCCGCCAACGATCCCCAGGCCATCTTCGTCTCGAAGGTGCTAGGCGAAACCGAAGACACCTGGGCCGCCATATTCCAGAAGGACCTGAACCGCCAGTACGTGCCGCCCAAGCTGGTGCTGTTCCGCGGCGCCACGCCCACGGCCTGCGGCACGGGGCAGTCGGCAATGGGGCCGTTCTACTGCCCCGGAGACAGCAAGGTCTACATCGACCTGGCCTTCTTCGATGAATTGCAGAACCGCTTCAAGGCGCCGGGCGATTTCGCCCAGGCCTACGTGATCGCGCATGAGGTCGGCCACCACGTCCAGCATCTGCTCGGCATCTCGGACCAGGTGGACAATCTGCGGCGGCGCAATCCTTCGCAGGCCAACGCGCTGTCGGTGCGCATGGAGCTGCAGGCGGACTGCTTCGCGGGCCTGTGGGCGCAACGCGCCGATGCGGCGCGCAACATCCTCGAAGGCGGCGACGTCGAAGAAGCGCTGGGCGCGGCCACCGCGATCGGCGACGACCGCCTGCAGAAGCAGAGCCAGGGCTATGTGGTTCCCGACGCGTTCACGCATGGCTCGTCGGCGCAGCGGGTGCGCTGGTTCAAGCGCGGCCTGGAAAGCGGCAGCATCAAGCAATGCGACACCTTCTCGGCCAGTTCCCTGTAGGCCGAGGCCGCTCCGCCGTGCCTGTATATCCATACAGCTCGCGGCAGGGCGGCGTCTCCATCTTGTAAGATTACGCCCCCTCGCCGTGTTGCGCGCGCGTTTACCCGCGCCTCGGCCGAGCGGCGCGGCATGCGCCAGGCGCAATTCGCCGGCGCGCATTTTCCAGACCCTAGATCAGTTCCATGGCCAAGAAGTTCGAACCGTTAATCACCGTTGATGAGGTGCAAGAGATCCTTGGCGAGCCCAAGGAAACCGCAAGACCGATCGCCTGGATTCCGAAGCCCGCCGCCGCCGACTTCCAATGGATGGAGTTCGCGAGCCCATGCCGGATCAAGGGGGAAGTCCGCGACGACGTGATCTTCCGCGCGACCTACCGCGGCGCCCGCACCGCGGTGCATGGCCAGGCCACCATTTTCCTGGCCGAGGCCTTTTGCGCCAGCCTCTTCGTGGGCCCGCACCGCGTGTACGGCGTGGACACCGACGATTCCTTCCACACCAGCCTGGTGGGCGAAGGCCGGCCGCAATTCCGCAAGCCGCTTGCGGACCGCAGCCATGAACATATCTGGGTGGACGACGGCGAAGGCTATGCCGAGCCTGTGGTGCCCACCCTGCACACCATCGGCGCGCTGATGCAGTACTTCCTGCCGCGGGCGAACCTGACGCTGACCGGCGGTTTCGCGCATCCCCTCAAAGGCCGCCAAATCGAACTGATCCTATGAGCAATTTCCTGGAAGCCTCCGGCTGGACCGTCCTGCCGGCGGGCGAGCACGCCATCCGCGCCATATCGCCCATGACGTTGGGCCTGGACGGACAGCATGCGGCGTTCTTCATCGCGCATCCCGACGACTCGTCGTTCTACCTGACCGATGCCTGTGAAACCGCGATGCACGCGTCCAGCTACGGCATCGAGCTGCCGGCCAAGCGCATCGATCTGCTGAACGAGACGCCCGGCGTGAGCCTGGCGCACTTCGACCGCAGCGGCGCGATCGTTGCGTCCGGCCCCAACGAGCAGCTGCAAGAGGCCTTGTGGGACGCGGTAAAGCTGGCGATGGCGCTGTCGTTCCAGTGCGCCAAGTGGATGCCGAGGTTCAGCCAGCTGCGCTTCCGCGCGCAGGTGGGCCGCGCCCTGGCCGAGGGCGTCGGCGCGAACCGCGTGGTCAAGGGCGCCCGCGCCAAGGGCAGCAGCGGCCACGCCGCGGATTTCGCTTTCGCGGTGCGCGCATCCGGCAGCACGGCGCTGACCTATATCGAGCCGATCGCCCTGAAGGCTGGCAAGAAGATGGATTGGACGCAGGTCTACCAGACTCACGGCAAGATGTCGGACGTGAAGATGGCCGACGCGCGCAACTCGCGCATGGTCATTCTGGAAGACGGCGCCTCGGCCGACGAGTTCAAGAAGGCCGTGACCATACTCGAACAATCCGCCAGCGTGCAGACGCTGGCCAAGACCCGCGACTGGAGCGCAGTCTTTTCCGGCTGACGGCCGCGTCAGGACGGCACGTTGGTCAGGCCGTCGACGATCTCCCGCCCATGCAGGATGGCCGCATGCACCGCTTCGCGCGGACTGAACACGAAACCGCCATCGGCAAAGCACGGAACGGGGTACTCGTCGCCGCCTTCAAGAACGGCGCCCGCCTGGACCACCATAATCGACGCAATGAATACGGGGCCGCTGGATGGCGCTTCAACCTCGGCGCCGGCGCCCCGGGACACTTTGGCAGTAAGCCGGTATCCCTTGTAGATCAAGTTGTTCTGATGCACTTCGGATGCCCTCTGTCTACGATCCAGCATACTCCGGCTATACATGACAGTTCAGATATGTTTTGTAACGCAGGCAGAAGCTAGAAACATTGTTGCATCGCAGGAGTTGTGTCCCCGTTTCTCGGCCGCGGGGGGCGCAAAACACGCACCCGGCGCATGACCAAGCCTGACGCGGCCTGCGCGCGAATGCACCGGACGCCCGCCGCGCTTTGGCGCGCCAATTCACGGGGATTACCCTAGCGCTGTTGCGTATCCACACTTTCGGACGGATTCATTCCCCTCAAACCCGGCGGACGGTTCTTCCTCCTTGCCGAAGAACGCGGGAAACTGCCGCTCGCCCTTTTTCGTGACGCCGAGCGCGCGCGAATCCAGGTCCTTGGTGATCCAGCCCCGCCGCAGCAGCGCATCCAGCAAAGCCGCGCCCAGCGCGCCGCCCAGGTGCGAACGCCGCTCGCTCCAATCCAGGCACGCGCAGGCGAAACGCCGGCGGCGCTGCCTTGCCTGCGCGACGTCCACGCCAACCTGCGCCAGCGCCGCCTCTCCGAGAGGCGTCAGCAGGTAGTCGCGTCCGTCGGCCTCCAGCCAGCGCCGAGCCACCATGGCGTCGTGAATGCGCACGGCCAGCGTGCCCGCCATGTGGTCATAGCAGGTGCGCGCCTCGCGCAGCGCGGAAGGCGTACTGGGCTTGAACGGGGTGCGCTCGGCGCCCGCCACCACCAGCAGGGCCTCCAGCGCATGCCCGACCTCGCCGCTGGCGAGCCGGTAATAGCGGTGCTTTCCCTGCACGGCCATTTCCACCAGCCCCTGCTCGCGCAGGCGCTGGAAATGGCCGCTGGCCGTGGAGGCGCCGATGTCGGCCACCGCGGCCAGTTCCGTCGCAGTGCGGGCGCGGCCGTCGAGCAGCACGCACAGCATGCGCGCGCGCGCCGGATCGGCGATGGCGCTCGCCACGGCGGATAGATTGATGTCGGCGAAAGTGGATTCCATGATTCGCTGGAGGCCAAAGTATCGAGTACAAGCTCAAGCATACTGCGAGTCATCCAAACAAGACAGCCGGCCCCGCCGGACATCCATGCGCAAATCCAAGGCATTCTTCGGCTGGACGGTCCTGTACGCCACTTTCGTCCTGGCGGTCTTCGGTTGGGGGGTCGGCTTCTACGGCCCCCCGGTTTTCCTGCATGCCGTGGCGCAGCGCACCGGCTGGGGCGTCGCGCTTGTGTCGGGCGCCGTCACCCTGCACTTCCTGTGCGGCACGCTCGTGGTCGCCAACCTGCCCCGCCTGTACCGCCGCTTTGGCGTGCCCGCCGTGACGCTCGGCGGCGCCGTGCTGCTGGCGCTGGGCGCTAGCGGCTGGGCCAGGGCCGCCGAGCCCTGGCAGCTTTACGCCTCGGCGCTTTTCAGCGGCATGGGGTGGGTGACGCTGGGCGCCGCCGCGGTCAACGCGCTGATCTCGCCATGGTTCGTCCGACGCCGGCCCGCCGCGCTGGGCATGGCCTACAACGGCGCCAGCGTCGGCGGCATCGTGTTCTCGCCCTTGTGGGTCTATCTGATCGGCGCGGCGGGTTTCGCGCAAGCCGCCCTGTGGGTGGGAATGACGATGGTGGCGGTGATCGCGGCGCTGTCGCTCAAGGTGTTCGCCGTTACGCCTCAACAGCTGGGACAGGAACCCGACGGCGCCGCATCGCAAGGCCAGGCGCCCGCCGCGGCGCCCTCGCCGCCGCCCGTGCCCGACCTGTGGCGAGACCGGGCCTTCCTGAGCCTGGCCGCGGGCATGGCGCTGGGCCTGTTCGCGCAGATCGGATTGATCGCGCACTTGCTATCGTTGCTGGCGCCACTGCTGGGCGCGCAGACCGCCGGGCTTGCGATGGGGCTGGCGACGGCCAGCGCCATCGCGGGGCGCTCGCTAGTGGGTTGGCTGATGCCAGCCGGCGCCGACCGGCGCGCCGTGGCCTGCCTGGCGTATGCCGTCCAGATCTGCGGTTCGCTGGTCCTGATGCTGGCCGCCGAGCATGCCTGGGCTGTGTGGCTGGGCATCCTGCTGTTCGGTTCGGGCATCGGCAACGCGACCTCGCTGCCGCCCCTGATCGCCCAGGCCGATTTCGCGCGCGAAGATGCGCAGCGTGTCGTGCCGCTGATCGTCGCCATGTCGCAAGGCGCCTATGCGTTTGCTCCCGCCTTGTTCGGCGTATTGCGCGTGCTGTCGGAACAAGCGGGGCATCCGCTGTTCTGGTTCCTGGCCGCCGCCGCCGGCCTGCAGGCCGCCGCGATCGCGAGCTTCGCGCTCGGGCGTCTCACTCCAGCCCGCCGCGCCGCGCGACCAGCCCGGCCATGACGGCATCGCCGCGCTCGTTCGCCAGCCCTTCCGCCACACCGCGCCGATCGGCGACCGGGCGATTCTGGCTGACCTTCCACTTGCCCTCGATGCGCGCAAGCCGGATCTCCACGCCGATGATCGCGCGCATCTGCGCCGCGATGAAATCCGCCGGCGCCTCATCCACGCGCCAGGGTTGCGCGCGGCCCTTCTCCTGGCTGTCGGTCAGCGCGTCGAGCTGCGCGCGCAGCCAGGCCGGATCGTCCTGGATCACGGGCGCGCCCCAGGCATGCACCGCAACGAAGTTCCAGGTCGGCACCACCTTGTGCGTCTCGGCCTTGGTCGGATACCACGATGGGGAAACATAGGCCTGCGGCCCATGGAACACGACCAGGCATTCCCGTCCCGACGCCAGTTCGGCCAGTTGCGGATTGGCGCGCGCCACGTGCAGGCGCAGCACGCCGCAAGGCCCCTCGGGATAGAGCAGACAGGGGATGTGATTCGCCATCAGCCCGCCCTCTCCGGCGGTCGTGAGCACGCCCAGAGGGTGCGCGCGGATGAAATCGTGCTGGACTTCCAGGGAATCTTCGCGAAAGGCGGACGGCAGGTACATGGCGGGATGCGCGGTAGCGGAAAACCACAACATACCGCCACCGTGGCCCCATTGCCAGGGCCAGCGATAATTGATTTCATGGGGCCACTTGAAGCGGGCCATGGAACGTATCCGATGAGGCGCGCGATCGGCCGCGGACTCATCGGCGCGCGCGCCGGTCCGGGCCGCGCCCCGCGATGCCAACATCGATGAGACGCCTGCTTGCCGGGAACAATCGCGAGCCGCTCCGGGTCGAAGCGATCTCGTTTTTCCTTCCAATATCACGATGTGATGAATATTGACGTCAACCCTCACTTACCCATGACCCCGGCTAATGCTACTGTTCCGCCTGTGCAAGGAGTACATGCAATGGATCAGAAAACCAAGCCCTGGGCTTTTCCCAAACCCCATCCGGAAAACACCCCGCGGGGCGAACGCAACAAGCAGGAGTTCGACGCTCCCGCGCAAGACAAGAAAACCGCGCCCAAACCGCGCGGCAAGAAAGAGGCGCCGGCAGCCGGCCGAGCCCGCTCATGACGTTGCATGCGCGGGCCCGCGCCGCCGCGGCGGCAGCGTTGTCCGCGCTATCCCTCGCCGCCGCTGCGGCGCCCGCCGTCCAGACAGGCGATCTCATATTCCAGCAATCCCGTTCGGCGCAAAGCCTTGCCATCCAGCAAGCCACGCGTTCACCCTATAGCCACATGGGCATGATCGTCATGCGCGAGGGACGCCCCTACGTGCTGGAGGCCGCTGCCCGGGTCGGCTACACGCCGCTGGACCAATGGGCGGCCCAAGGCGAACGCGGGCACTATGTGGTCAAGCGCCTGCGCGACGCCAGCCGGCTCGCGCCGTCCGCGCGCGAGCGGCTTGCCGCCGCTGGCGCCGGGTTCGTGGGCAAACCGTACGACCTGGTGTTTGCATGGTCGGACGAGAAAATCTACTGCTCCGAACTGGTCTGGAAGATCTACCAGCGCACGCTGGGGATCGAAATCGGCGCGCTCGCTCCGCTCAAGCAGTTCGACCTGAGCTCGCCCGCCGTGCGCGCCAAGATGCAGGAGCGCTACGGCGCGGACGTCCCCTGGGACGAGCCCATCATCTCGCCGGCGGCCATGTTCGATTCGGCGCTGTTGCAGACCATCGGCGAACACTGACGGCAAGCCCAGGGAAAACATCAATCATGGCCACGCTTTCGGACGCGGCGCGGGAGTGAGCGGAAATCGGCTGAGTCCCGCGCCAGCGGCACTCTCCATATACACTGGATTTTTTGCCCTCCTGGGAGAGCGCCATGCATCCCCGCATCAGTGTCATCACTCTCGGCGTCGACGACCTGGACAAAGCGCTGCGCTTTTACCGCGACGGCCTGGGCCTGTCCACGCCGGGCATCATCGGTCAGGAGTTCGAGCATGGCTCGGTGGTGTTCATCGATATGCAGCCCGGCCTGCGGCTGGCCTTGTGGCCGCGCGCCAGCATCGCGCACGACACCGGCCTGCCCCAGGGCGCGGCGTCGCCGACCAATCTCACGCTGGGCCACAATGTCGGCTCTCGCGAGGAAGTGGACCGCGTCATGGCCCGGGCGGAATCCGCCGGCGCCCGCATCCTGAAGCCCGCCCAGGACACCTTCTGGGGCGGCTACGCCGGCTACTTCCAGGATCCGGACGGCCACGTCTGGGAAGCCGTCTGGAACCCGGCCTGGGAAACGGACAACGAGGCCTGAAGCTTGCGTCCAGGGGCCGCTGGCCCTACGTGTAATCCCCTAGCCATGCCTTGCTGGACACCCGCTATCCTCGCGGGCAGATATGTCCCGGAAGCCGGCATGAACCTTCGTCTTGATCTCTACACCCTGCAAGTCTTCCTGGCGGTGCTGGAAGAAGGCAGCATCACGGCGGCCGCGACCCGCGAGCATATCGCGCCCTCCGCCCTGTCCAAGCGCCTGTCCGAACTCGAGCGCGTGCTGGACGTGCCCCTGTTCCAGCGCCACGCGCGCGGCGTGGAACCCACCAGCGCCGCTCGCGCGCTGGCCCGGCGCGCCCGCACGCTGCTGCACCAGACGCAGGACCTCGCCGATGAAATCCGCGACTACTCGGCAGGCTTGCGCGGGCGGGTGCGCGTGGCGGCCAACCTGTCTTCGATCGCGCAATTCCTGCCGATGGAACTGCGCCGCTTCCTGGAACGGCACCCTCACGTGCAGATCGACCTGGAGGAATCAGTCAGCTCCGGCGTCACCCGCGCGGTGGCGGACAATGCAGCCGACATCGGCGTCTACACGCAGTCCGACGACGAGAACGGCCTGGACATCTTTCCCTATCACCGCGACGTCATGGCCTTGGTCGCGCCCGCCGGGCATCCGCTGTCGCAGCGCGACGAGGTCGCGTTCGCCGATACCCTGGACTACGACCACGTCGGCATGCATCGCGGCAGCGCGGCGAACTACCTGTTCACGCGCGAAGCCGCGTCCATGAACCGCTCGCTGCGGCTGCGCTTCCAGGTCACGTCCTACGATGCGCTGGTATCCATGGTGCGCGCCGATCTCGGGATCGGCATCGTTCCCGCGAAGGCCCTTTCCGTGTATGCCTGCGACGAACTCCGCATCATTCCGCTGACCGACCCCTGGGCCAGGCGGCAATTGAAATTGTGCGTGCGCAGCAATGAATCGCTGTCCGGCGCCGCCCGCCTGCTGCTGGACCATCTGATCGCCGAAGCCGCGACGCAGCAATGAGATTCCGGTTTTCCCCGGCGCCGCTGCCCGCCGCTTGAGGCATCGCATTTCGCGATACCCCGCCGAACATTCACGAATTGTCCCGCCTGGATCGATCACTGAAGATAGTGACCGACAACGCCGTCCCGGACCTCGCTCCGCAAGCCCTTGCGGATGCGGCAACCGGGCAACAGGAGACAAGCGCCGTGAGCCTTCCAGACCGGGTTGAAATCGTCGAAGTCGGCATGCGCGACGGACTGCAGATCGAGTCCGAATTCGTGCCCACCGACACCAAAGTCGACATCCTGAACGCATTGATCGACGCGGGCGTCAGGCACTTCGAAGCAACCTCCTTCGTTTCGCCGCGCGCGGTCCCGCAGCTGCGCGACGCCCAGGAAGTGCTGGAGCGGGTGCGCAAGCGTCCCGGCGTGGTGCTCGGGGCCCTGGCGCCCAACCGCAAGGGCGTGGAAAACGCGTTGCGCTCGAAGGCGGACGAGATCGTCGTTTTCCTGTCCGCCACGGAAAGCCACAACACCAAGAACCTGAATCGCCCCGTCGAACAGTCGCTGCGCGACATCGAAGAGATCGCTGAACTGTTGAAAGGCCACCCGATGAGGCGCAAGGGCGCCATCGCCGTCGCTTTCGGCTGCCCGTTCGAGGGCGACGTGGACCTGGAGCGGATCCGCACCATCTTCGGCCACTTCGTGCGCCTGGGATTCGACGCGGTCACGCTGGGCGACACCACCGGCATGGCCACGCCCGGGCTGGTGCGCCGCACGGTCGAGGCGCTGCGCGCGGACCATCCCGACACGAAGATCTCGCTGCACTTCCACAATACGCGCGGCATCGGCCTGGTGAACGTCGTCGAGGGCCTGCGCGCGGGCGTCACCTCCTATGAGTCGTCGCTGGCGGGCCTGGGCGGTTGCCCCTTCGCGCCTGGCGCCACCGGCAACATCTGCACCGAGGATCTCGTCTACCTGCTCGACGAAATGGGCGTGGACAGCGGCATCGACCTGCGCGCGCTGATCAAGGTGGCGCAGCGGCTGGAGAACGTGATCGGCCGGAACCTGCCCGGCCAGCTCATGAAGGCCGGCCCCCGGCTGAATCTGCATGATTATGGCGGCGCCGCGGGCGCGATCGGCTGAGGAGTTCCGCATGGACAAGGAATCGAACCCCGTGATCGCCCAGCTCCCCCTGAGCGCTGTGCGCGAAACCGGCGTCAACCTGAACCGGCCGGAATGCGTGCTCGGCACGGCGGCCGGCGATCTGTACGTGTCCGACAAGGCCGGCGGCATCCGCCACATCCAGCCCGGCGGCAGCGCCCGCCTGATCGGCGCCCAGGCCGGGCTGATCCCCAACGGCTTCGCGCTGCTGCGCGACGGTTCGTTCGCTATCGCGAACCTGGCCGATAACGGCGGAATCTGGCGCCTGCGACGCGATGGCGCGGCCGCTCCCCACATCATGGAGATCGACGGCGTCGGTCTGCCCAGCGTCAACTTCGTCTGGCTGGACGACCATGAGCGGCTGTGGATCTGCGTAAGCACGGTGCGCAAGGGCGATCACCAATTCCGCCGCGACATCGCCGACGGCTTCATCGCCGTGCATGACCGCAACGGGACCCGCGTGGTCGCGCAGGACGTGCACTGGACGAACGAGTGCCGCATGGATCCCACCGGCACCTATCTGTACGTGAACGAAACCTTCGGCCGGCGATTGCTGCGCTTTCGCGTGGCGCCCAACGGCGATCTGAGCGAGCGGTCGGTGATCACGGAATTCGGCAAGGGCACCTATCCCGACGGCATGGCGGTAGACGAAACGGGCCACATCTGGGTGATCAGCGTCGTGTCCAACCGGGTAATACGCGTCAGCCCCAAGGGGGAACAGCAGATCGTGCTCGAAGACAGCGATGCCGCCCATATCGAGAAGCTGGAAACCGAGTATATGGCCAACCGGCTCAGCCGGCCGCTGCTCTACGACAACCACAGCAAGAAGCTGCAGAACATCACCAGCATCGCGTTCGGCGGCCCCGACCGCAAGACCGCCTTCATGGGCTGCATCAACGGGTCCAGCCTGGCGGTATTCGATTCACCCGTGGCGGGCCTCAAACCCGTGCACTGGAACTGGTAACCCGCAGCCCGCCTCGGCCGCGAACCCCGCCGTCCTTCCAGGTACGGCGGATCCACATGACCGGACACCATAAAAACTCCGGGGGAGACATCATGCACAAGAAGCTATCGCCGTTTCTGGTCCGTGGCGCGGCCGTCATGCTGGCGCTGTCGGCCTCCCTGGCCGGCACGTTCCTGCCGGCGCGGGACGCTCAGGCCCGCGAGATGAAAATCGCAACCATCGCGGCCTCCAACAGCCCATGGGACCACGCCATGCGCGCCTTTGCCGACGAAGCCGCCAAGCAGACCAACAACGACCTGCAAGTCCACGTCTACACGGACGGGCAGCTCGGCGACATCAGCAAGATCCTGTCGTCCATGCAGCTGGGCACGCTGGACATGGGGTACTTCGGGCTGGGATCCGTGGTGCTGCTGCGCGGCGCCCAGCCGCTGAACATCCTGTATGCGCCCTATCTCTTCAAGAGCGGCGAGCAGGCCGAACGCGTCATCAATAGCGAAGAATTCGCCAGGATCTTCGACGACGTCGCCAAGAAATCCGGCGTGCGCGTGTTTGCGGCATTCGGCATCCGCTCGCCTCGGGCGCTGCAGACCGTATCGCGCGCGATCAACAAGCCCGAGGACGTCAAGGGCCTGAAGTTGCGCGTCCCCTCCATCCCCATCCTGAAAAGCACCTTCGAAAAGCTGGGCGCGCAGGTCGTTCCCCTGGGTATGACCGAAATCTATACGGCGCTGGGCCGCGGGATGATCGACGGGCAGGACAATGGCTTCGATCTGTCGATTCCGCTGCGCTTCCACGAGGAAGCCAAATTCTGGGCCGCCACCGACCACGCATACGAACTGACCGGCTGGTTCATCTCTGAACGCGTCTGGCAGGGCCTGGACGACAAACAGAGGCAGGCGCTGATCGACGCGGCCAAGGCCGGGGGCAAGGTCGCCACCAAGCTGGACAAGGAACTCGACGACAACGCGGTCAAGCTCCTGAAGGATGCCGGCGTGACCTACACGCAGCCGGACAAGGCTGCGTTCAAGGCCGCCCTCTCCACCGTCTACCAGCAGTACGAGGGCAAGGACTGGCCCGCGGGCATGGTGGAACGCATCCAGAAGATGCAAGAGTAGGCCATGAACGCCCCCATGCCCGCACCGGCCCGGACCCGCGGCACGGCGTCCGAGGGTTCCGCCTGGCGCGCCGCGGTCCTGCGCGCGGACCGCGCCGTCTGCTGGATCGGCCGATTGGCCGTCGCGCTCACGCTGGCCATGGTCCTCGTCTTCTGCTTCGCGCAGGTGCTGGACCGCTATGTGCTGAAGACGCAGTTCGACGCCTGGGACCAGATCGCCCGCATCGGCATGCTGTGGTGCGCCTTCCTGGGCGCGGCCATGGCGCTGCGCGAACGCCGCAACGTGGTGATAGACATCATCGACAGCCATCTTTCCGAGCGCGCGCGGCGCGTGCGCGACCGGCTGTTCGACGCCATGCTGCTGGCGCTGGCCGCGACCCTCTTCTACAAGGGCCTGGACGTGGTCGAGGTGGGAAACTTCCAGGACATCGTGGGCACGCCCTTCACCTATGCCGTCAGTTATGCCGCGCTGACGGCGGGCATGGCGTTCTTCATGCTGTTCCTGGCCTTGCGCCTGCTGATCCCGAACGCGCCGGTTCCGCGCGATGCCTTCGCGAGCGGCGAAGGTGAAGACGATATGCCGGGGACGCATCCATGATCCTATTCTCGGTGGTTCTGTTCATCGTGCTTATCCTGGTGGGGCTGGACATCGGCTTCGCCATGATCACCGCGGCCATGATAGGCATGCTGTTCAAGGGCGGCGGCGGGGTCGACATCGTGCAGGCGCCGCTCTCGATGCTGGGAGGCATAGACGAGACGGCGCTGGTCGCGATTCCGCTGTTCATCCTGGCCGGCGAATTGATGAACCGGGGGCGGCGTCACGCTGCGGCTCATCAACTGGTCCATGGCCATGGTCGGCCACATGCGCGGCAGCCTGTCGCAAGTGTCCCTGACCACCAACCTCGTCATGGCGGGCATCAGCGGCTCCGCCGTGGCGGACGCGAGCGCCATCGGCACCGCGATGATCCCCTCCATGAAAAACGAGAGCTATCGCCGCGGCTACCCCGAGGCGGTCATCGCCTGCGGCGCCATGCTGGGCCCCATCCTGCCCCCGTCGATCCCCATGATCGTCTATGCGGTGCTGGCCAACCTTTCGATCATCCGCCTGTTCCTGGCGGGCATCATTCCGGGCTTCATGCTGCTGGCCGGCTACATGGCCATCTGCGCCTGGCAGGCGCGCCGCCACGGCTACAAATCGCGTCCGAGGGCAAGCTGGCCCGAGCGCGCGAAAGTGACGCGCGCGTCCATCTGGGCGCTGATGATGCCGGTCCTGATCATCGTCGGCATACGCTTCGGCCTACTGACCGACACCGAGGCCGCTGCCTTCGTGGCGGTGTACGCGCTGCTCGTCGGGCTGGCCGTGTACCGGGAGCTGAAACTGGGCGAACTGGGCTCGGCCTTCTATGCCGCCGGACGCACCATGGCCGTAGTCCTGTTCCTGCTGGCCGCCGCGGGCCCGTTCAGCTGGCTGATCAGCGAATCGCGCATCGCGGCCACGATCGCCAAGGGCATACTGAGCATCTCCGACGAGCACTGGGTCGTGCTGCTCACGGTGAACGTATTCCTCATCCTGGTCGGAAAGATACTGGAGCCGCTTCCGGCCATGATCATCACGCTGCCCGCGCTGCTGCCGATCGGCGCCCAGTTGGGCCTGGACCCCATCCAATACGCGATGATCCTGATCCTGAACCTGATGACGGGCATGCTGACGCCGCCGGTCGGGATCTTGCTGTTCGTCACCTCCGCCGTGGGCCGCACGCCGATCGGCCCCATCGTGCGCGAAATCATTCCCTTCTTCATCTGGTCGCTGATCGTGCTCGCGCTGATCTGCGCCTTCCCGCCCCTCACCCTGTGGCTGCCCGGCCTGGGCGGCTAGGACGGGCGCGAGCCAGACCCTATCCGATAACTACACAGACCTACGACATGCCACTTTCCGGAATCCGCATCCTGGACCTGACCCGCATCATTTCGGGGCCTTATTGCACCTCCATCCTTGCCGACATGGGGGCCGAAGTCATCAAGATAGAGACGCCCGGCGAAGGTGATCCCGTGCGCCGCCAGGGCGTGATCAGGAATGGCCTGAGCTGGTACTTCGCGAACTACAACCGCAACAAGAAATCGGTTGCGCTGGACCTCTACAGCGAGGAAGGCAAGGACATCCTGCGCCAGCTGATACCGAGCTGCGACGTCGTGATCGAGAATTACCGCCCCGGCATCATGGAGAAAATGGGTTTCGGCGATGAAGCCCTGAAGGCGCTGCGCCCCGACATCATCCATTGCAGCATCAACGGATTCGGCACGTCCGGCCCGTATCGCGACCGGCCCGCCTTCGATTTCATCGCCCAGGCGATGAGCGGGTTCATGAGCCTGAACGGCGGCGAGAACGATCCGCCCATGCGCGCGGGCCCGCCCATCAGCGACCTGGTCGCGGGCATGAACGGCGCGCTGGGCGTGCTGGCGGCGCTGCTGCGGCGCGAGCGCACGGGCCGCGGGGATTCGATCAGCGTCAGCCTGATGTCCAGCATGATAGGCCTGCTCAGTTTCCAGGCGGCCAACTACTTCGCCAGCGGCGAGCTGCCGCCGCGCACCGGCAACGACCACGGGATCGTCGCGCCCTACGGGCTGTTCGAAACGGCGGACGGCCAGGTCGCGATCGCGCCGTCCAACGACGCCATGTACGAGAAATTCCTGGATGCGCTGGAACTGCAGTCGCTGCGCTCGCATCCCGATTTCCAGGCCAATGCCGACCGCATGCTGAACCGCGAATCGATCAAGGCCGTCATCGAGGCCCGCACCCGGCAGGAAAGCAGCCGCTATTGGATAGAGCGCCTCAACCAGTACGGCGTGCCCTGCGGGCAGGTGTTGAATCTGCGCGAAGTGTTCGACGATCCGCAGGTGGCCGACCAGGAAATGGCGATCGACGTCCCGCATCCGGACGGGCAGCAGGTGCGCATGCTCGGGTTCCCGATCAAGTTCGCCGAATCGCCTTGCCGGGCGCGCACCCCCGCGCCGTCCCTGGGCGGAGACACCGTAGCGGTGCTCCGCGAACTGGGCCTGCCCGAACCCCGGATACAGGAGTTGCTTGCGAAAAACTCCCCCTAGACAGGCCCGGCGCGGCCCATGAACGGCAGCGCACGCCAGGAATCAGCCCGCAGTCAACAACGTCCGGCAACAAGACCGGACGCGCCCCACAAAGTAATGGAGACGACAACCATGATGCTACGTGCCTTGATGTTCTCGGCCTGCGCGCTCGCCGCCTGCGCCCCCGCCGCGGCAGCCGATCCCTATCCCAACCAGCCCATACGCGTCATCGTGCCGTTCACCCCCGGCGGCGGCACCGACTTCCTGTCGCGCACCGTGGCCGCCAAACTGTCGGATTCGGTCAAGTGGAACGTCGTCGCGGAGAACCGTCCGGGCGCCGGCGGCACCATAGGCATCGGCACCGCGGCGCGCGCCAAGCCAGACGGCTACGAGATCGTCATGGGCCAGGTCGACAACCTGGCGGTGGCTCCGTCCCTGTACAGCAAGCTGTCCTACGATCCCATCAAGGACTTCGAGCCCATCGGCATCGTCGGCGAGGCTCCCCTGGTCGTGGTCGCGGGCAAGAACGGACCCTATAAGTCCTTGAAGGATCTGATCGAGGCCGCCAAGAAGGCGCCCGGCACGATCAACTATGGTTCGCCGGGAGCCGGCACCATCACCCACCTCGCCGCCGAATTGCTGCAACTGCAGGCCGGCATCAAGCTCGTCCACGTGCCCTACAAGGGTTCTGGCCCGGCGATGGCCGACCTGCTGGGCGGCCAGGTGCCGGTGATCTTCACATCCATTCCTTCCGCCGCTCCGCAGATCAAGGCGGGCAGCGCCGTTCCTCTGGCGGTAACGTCGCTCAAGCGCAGCCCCGCCATGCCCGACGTGCCCACCATCGCGGAACTGGGATATCCGGACTTCGACGTGCGCGTCTGGTACGGCCTGCTCGCTCCCGCGAAAACGCCCAAGCCCATCATCCAGACCCTGAACAAGGAATTGAACAACATCCTGGCGCTGAAGGACGTGCAGGAAGCCCTGGCCGCGCAAGGCGCCACCGCCATGCCGACCACGCCCGCGCAGTTTTCGCAGACCATCGCGGCCGACCACAAGAAATGGCGCTCGGTCATTCAGGCGGCCAATGTGAAGCTTGAATAGGCCCCACGGATTATCAAGCCCCGAATCACGGCGAAAAACGCCGTAGATCAGACGCATGCATCGCCTCATGCGTATGCACGAGCCTCCCTGGGAGGCCGCCCGCAAGCCCGCTGAAAGTGCGGGATTGCGGCATTGACAGAGCCAAACCCAGTTGTGACGATGACCCCGGTGCCACAGGTTTCAACGTGGCGCGAGTACGGGAGGTTCATCATGTCAATATCGTGTAGACGATTGGAGGATGTGATCGCGGTCTCCGCAGCGGGAGTCCAGTACCGAATCGAGAGACATCTCGTTCAGCAACCCACGACGGATCCGAATGTTGATGCATGCACTGTGTTGACCTGCCGCCTTTCCACCGGCGGCACTGTGATCAGGGAGGGGGACGGCGTGTACCGGCTCGAATCAGGGGAAATAGTCCGGGCAATAGACCGGCGCAGGAAGAAAAGCAGCGACGAAGCATGAAAGCAAAAGCCCGCTGACGCAAGCAGCGGGCTTTTTGATGATTGCGCGAGACGCCTAGCGGCCCATGCTGCGGCGCAACCGCTCGACCTCGGCCAGGTTCAGGCGCTTCGCTTCTTCTTCGGCGTAGTCCCGCTCTCCCGACTCATAGGCTCCTTCGTAGAGGCATTTGCTGCGGCTCGGCTTGCACTCGGCGCTGACCCGGGAGGGACTGGATGCCTGCCGTTCGGGCTTGCCGGAACCGGTCGACGAACACGCGGAAACCAGCGCGGCCAGACACAGTACCGCGCCATAGCGGCCGAAGAATTGAATCGACATTGCCCTACCCCTACAAAAAAGCTGCAGCCGTCTTTATAGCAAGCCTGCGGGGCTGTTCAAAACCGCCTGGGGCGTATTCCGGAAACTGATCGCCATCCGGTTGTAGGCATTCATCAGGCTGATCGCGATGGTGAGGTCGACCAGCTCCTTCTCGGCGAACACCTTCCGCGCGGCTTCATAAGCGGCATCGGGCACCCCGGTCCGGTCCACCAACGTCACCGTTTCGGCCCAGGCCAGAGCGGCGCGCTCGGCCTCACTGAACAGGCCGCCGCCTTCCGGCCATGCCTGGACCAGGGCGAGCTTCTCGATGGGCACGCCCAGCTTCACAAGATCGCGCGTGTGCATGTCCAGGCAATAGGCGCAGTTGTTGATCTGCGAGATGCGCAGATAGACCAGCGCCACCAGATCGGCAGGCAGGCCGCTCTGCGTGACGTAGCCATAGACGCCGCCCAGGGCCTTGGCGCCGTTCGGCGCAACCTGGTTGTAGTCGATTCGCTTGCTCATGGTATTCATCCTCCAGGGTTATTTGATCGGGGTGGTCAGGACCTTGTCGCCAGTGTCGACCACAAAGACCGCGAGCAACTTCGCCGGCTCGGTCTTGCTTGCGTTGCGGCTGACGGAATGGACGGCATTGGGCGGTTCGAACCAGCTTTCGCCGGCGCGGTAGGTGCGCGTCTCGCCATCATTCACCTTCGACTCGATCGCGCCGGAGAGCACGTAGGCGTAGATGAATGCGGATTTCGCGTGGGAATGCGGCACCGACGCGGCGCCGGGCGCATAGTCGACTTCCACTGTGACCATGGATTTGCCGGGGATATTGGTGATGGGCTGGTCGAAAACCTTGCTGACGGTTTCCGCCGCTTCGCCGTGGGCCAGAACGGGGGACGCGGTCACAACCGCGAGGCAGGCCCATGCAGCCGTGGCCAGGGATTTGATCTTCATGGGACTTGCTCCTTGCATAGGGAAAGTCCTTCCAATTTATTCCCTGACAAGGCCAATAAAAAGAACCAAAAATATAAAATAATCGTGTACCACGAACGAAACCGCCGCCCATGGACCTCAGTATCGACCGTTCGGCCAAGACCCCGCTTGCCGAGCAAATCCGACAAAGAATCGCCGCCGCGATCGAAAGCGGCGCCCTCGAGCCAAGCGCGCGCCTGCCCTCCTGGCAGGACCTGGCCGCCCAGCTCGGCGTTGCCCGCGGGACAGTCCGGACCGCCTACGAACGGCTCGACGCCGCGCAGCTGATCGTGGCGTCCCGCGCGACCGGAACGCTCGTGGCCCAGCGCCCACGGGCCAGGGCAAGGAAAGAGCAGCGGGCGGATCCCGGGTCCTTCCTGGAAACCTACCAGGAAATGACCCAAGGCCCCGCCTTCTTCCAAATGGGCGTACCGGCCGCCGAGACCCTTCCCAAGACGCTGCTGGCCCGCATCCGATCCCATGCCATCCGCGCGGAAATCGGCGCCGCGCCCATCTATCCGGATCCACGCGGCGAACCGGGGCTGCGGCAGGAGATCGCGGGCTACCTCGCCGTCGCCCGCGGCATCGACTGCTCGCCATCGCAAATCATCGTCACCGGCGGGTATGGCGCCGGACTGGGGCTGGCGCTTCGCGTCCTCGGCGTCGAAGGAAAGAAAGCCTGGATCGAAGATCCGGGCTTTCCCTTCGCGCGCAAGGGCCTCGAGCTCGCACGGATGTCCGTGGCGCCCATTCCCGTCGATGCCGGCGGCATCGATATCGACCAAGGGCTGCGCCGGGCTCCCGACGCCAAGCTCGCGGTCGTGACGCCCGGCCAGCAGGCGCCGCTGGGGCCGACCCTGACGCTGGAGCGACGCCTGAAGCTGCTCGATTGGGCCGCGGCGAGCGGGGCCTGGATCATCGAGGACGACTACCTCAGCGAACTGCAGCTGACCGGACGCGCCGCTCCGGCGCTGGCATCGCTCGACCGCGCGGGCCGCGTCATCCACATCGGATCGTTCAGCAAAACGATCACGCCCGCGCTGCGCCTGGGATTCATCGTCGTGCCCGCCGGCCTCATGGCCACGTTCGCCGAGGCCGCGGCCTGTCTTGCTCCGCCCCCGGGGCCCGCCGTGCAGCTTGCAATCGCCAGGTTCATGCAGGAAGGCCACTATCTGCGGCACCTCCGCCGCACGAAACGCGCCTATGCCGCCAGGATGGAAGACCTGCTGGCGCAGCTGCGCCGGCATTTCGACGCCAACCACATGATCGCGACGGGCCTGGCCGTCCTGCTGCGATTGCCCGATAGCGCGCCGGACCTCGCCATTGCGCGCGAGGCGCTGGCGTTCGGCATGTTCCCCACCCCGCTTTCGGTCTGGTACGCATCGCCGCAGGGACGCCGATCCGGACTCTTGCTGGGGGTGGCCACGTCGCCCACCCGGGAACTCGCGAGATCCTGCGACCGCCTGGCCGATATCGTTAAAAGGTTCGCTTGAAGCCAGGACCGGGCGCGTCTGCTAGTAACGGTATTCCAGCACCTCGTCGCCCGCGTCATTAAGCGCGCCGGTCGAACGCCAGCCCAGATGGCGATAAAAGCCATACGAGCGCACGGCCGGATCGGTTGCGCAGCCCAGGAACAAGCGGGTGTGGCCAAGCGCCTTCAAAAAGCTGGCCGCCATGTCCAGGACCGTCTTGCCCACGCCCTGCCCCTCGTACTCGGGCAGCAGCGCCAGCACGACGATTTCACCGGTATCCCGGTGGCCGAAGCAATATCCGGCGAGCTTGGCGCCGTCCAACGCGACAAAACCGGGGTACAGGCCCTCGGCAATTCCCGCCGCCCATGTTTCGGCGGTAATTCCCGCCTCGGCCAGCTCGGCTTCGGACACCGCATTTTCGCGGGTCATGGCGCGCAGCGTGATGCAGGCATCGGCGTCCTGCGGGATCGCGGGCCTATAGGTGATGTGCATGATTCCTCCATGGGCAGCCATTCAGTAGCCCAGGCCGAAAAGAAAAAAGGCACTTCGCTTTCGCGTAAGTGCCTGATTTCATGCTTGATTTCACTCAAATTCTGTGGGGTGGCTGATGGGACTCGAACCCACGACAACCGGAATCACAATCCGGGACTCTACCAACTGAGCTACAGCCACCACTGGTACTGCTTTCTTCGCGCTGGCTCTCTGAAAAGAGAAGCTCATCAACGAAGAGGCCGAATTCTAGCACGTTTTTCAAGACGGTGTGAAAGCGGGCGCAGCCGGCCTACTTGCCAGGCTCCGCCGCCTTGATATCCTTGCGCATTGATTCCGTCTGGAGGCTGTTTCCCACGCCATCGCCATGGACCGCATACACGCTATTTTGATCGATTACTGGCCCCATCTGGTATTTGCCATCAGCATCGTGGCGGGGACCGGCGCCGCGGTGCATGCCGCGATGACCAAACAGGACGTGCGGGCAGCCATCGGCTGGGTGGGGGTGGCGCTGTTTTCGCCGTTGTTCGGGGCGCTGGTGTATTTCGTGGCCGGCATCAACCGGATCCGCAAGACGCGGCTGTCGCAGCAGCGCGACGAGGCGATGGTGGTGGACGCCGAGCAGGTCGAGACCGCGCCGGTGGACGTGGCGCCGATTTCCGGCCCGCAATTCGCCTCGCTGAAGGTGCTGGGCGACCGGGTCAGCCGGTTCCGCCTGCTGGGCGGCAATGCGGTGCAGCCCCTGGCCGGCGGCGACGAAGCCTATCCGGCCATGCTGCAGGCGATCCGCGAGGCGCGCCACGCCGTGGCGATGCAGAGCTATATCTTCGACAACGATCCGATCGGCCGCGAAATGGCGCAGGCCCTGATCGAGGCGCGGGCGCGCGGCGTGGAAGTGCGTGTGCTGATCGACGCCATCGGTTCCAAGTACTCCCGCCCTCCCATCGTGCGCATGCTGTCGCGGGGCGGCGTGCCGGTGGCGCGCTTCATGACCAATCCGCTGGGCGTGCTGCGCATGCCCTACGCCAATCTGCGCAGCCACCGCAAGGTGCTGGTCATCGACGGGCGGGTCGGCTTCACGGGCGGCATGAACGTGCGCGCCGCCTTCGTGAGCGCCCTGGCCGGGCCCGCGACCAATCGCGACACGCACTTCCGCGTGGAAGGGCCCATCGTTACGCAGCTGATGTCCGTGTTCGCGCACGACTGGAATTTCACCACGCACGAATCCTTGCCGGCCAAGCCCTGGTTCGACCCCAGCGCCATGCCGCTCACCGGCCGCGTGCCTATGCGCTGCGTGCCGTCCGGCCCCGACCGCGCGCTGGGCAGTTCGCACAATATATTGCTGGGCGCGCTGGCGGTGGCGCAGCGCCATGTCCGCATCCAGTCTCCCTATTTCCTGCCGGACCAGACTTTGATCGGGGCGCTGGCCACCGCGGCGCGCCGTGGGGTGGTGGTGGATATCGTCATCCCGGGCAAGAACAACCTTCGGCTGGTCGACTACGCGATGACGGCGCAACTGGACCAGGTGGTGCGCACCGGCTGCCGGGTCTGGCGTTCGCGCGGCGCATTCGACCACTCCAAGCTGATGACCGTGGACGACGCCTGGGCGTATGTAGGGTCGTCCAACCTGGACCCCCGCAGCCTGCGCTTGAACTTCGAACTGGACACGGAGATCTACGACCCGGGCGTGGCGCGCTGGATCGCCGCGCGGGTGGACGAGCTGATCGGCCAGGCCAAGCGCGAAACGCTGGAAGGGCTGCAGCGGGCGCCTTTCGTCAAGCGCCTGCGCAACAAGGTGATCTGGCTGGCGACGCCCTACCTGTGACGCCCGCCGCCCAACTACGGTAATCTTGCGCGATGCGCTATGAACTTACCGATCTCCGCCTGTTTCTCGCGATCGCCGAGGCGAAGAGCCTGTCCGGCGGCGCCAACGCGGTGCACCTGACCGCCTCGTCGGCCAGCTATCGCCTGAAGAACCTGGAGTTCGCCATGGGCGTGCCGCTGTTCAAGCGGGAAGCGCGCGGCATGGAACTGACGCCTGAAGGCACGTTCGTGCTCAAGCACGTGCGCTCGCTATTGGCCGGAGTCGAGCGCATGCACGGCGAGGTCAGCGGCTTCGCCAGCGGCCTGAAGGGCAGCGTCAAGCTGTTCGCCAACAGCAGTTCGCTCAACGGCTTCATCGTGCCCAGCCTGAGCCGCTTCCTGTCGGCCAACCCCAACGTCAACATCCTGCTCGAAGAGCGTTCCAGCAATACCATCGAAGCGGCCATCGCCGGCCAGGAGGCCGACATCGGCATCTTCGCCGGCCGCGCCAAGTCCGCCGGCGTCAACGCAACGCGCTATGCCGTCGATGAACTGATCATCGCGGCGCCCTTGAACCACCCCGTGGTGGAGAGCTCGCCGGTGCGGTTCCCGGCGGTGCTGGACCTGGATTTCGTGTGCATGAGCCGCTCCAGCAGCAACTATATTTTCCTGCACGACATGGCGAAGCTGGCGGGCAAGGTGCCCAAGGTGCGCATCCACGTGCACACCTTCGACGCGGTGCTGTCCATGGTGGAAGCCGGCGTGGGCGTATCGCTGGTGCCGCGCAGCGTGGCGGCCAGCGCGCTGCGCGAAGAGCGGATCGCGGCGGTGGCCCTGCGCGAGCCCTGGGCGCTGCGCGAGCTGACGCTCGTCACCCAGGCCGGCGTCCCGCCCTCGCCCTTCGTCGAACAGGTTGCCGAATACCTGCTCGACGACCCTATCGTGGCGGCCACGCGCGAACAGGATTGATCCCCCGCCCGCGCCTGAACCTCAATTGCCCAGGCAGGCCTGCGCCGCGACGACGGTGCGCTGGATGCCGCGCTCCAGCCGGTCGGCCGTGAGGCCATAGGCGGGCAGGCGCCGCCACAGGACCAGGCCGCCCGTCTGCGGATCGATGCCGGCGGCGGCGCCCGCCAGGTTCTGGCCGAGATAGGCGTCGCCCAGCAGCTGGACGGCGGATTCCCCGTCCAGCTCCACCGGTTCCGACCCTACGGGAGCCAGCACCAGCACCTCTTCTTCCGCGGCGTCCCAGGCCAGTATCACCGCTTGCCCAGGCTGCGGCAGAAGCACACAGTGTTCGTTTTCGAGGGAGGCGGGAGGCAGGCCGGCCCGCGAGCAGTAGGCGTTGACCAGCGCGAGGAAAGTGTCGATGTTCATAGGGCGGCGCGTTCGGCGTAAGGGTCGGGAGGGAAGATCAGGCGAAATTGGCCGGCGTGAAAGCAGCCTGTTCCGGCTGCGCGGCGGGCGGCGCCGCGCCGTCATCGCGCGGCAGCTCCAGCCGGGCGCGCCAGTTGACCGCGGCGTCGCCGAAGGCGTGGATCCTTCCCTCCAGGGCCTCGCTGCCCAGCTCGGCCAGGTCCAGGCGCAGCATCAGCATCGCGTGATGCCGGGTATCGTCCAGGGCCAGCGCGCCTCCCGCGACCGAACTCCAGGAGGTGTTCCCCGCCAGCATCATGGGGTAGATGCGAGCGCGCGCCTCCGGCGCGACTGCGCCCAGGTCGGCGGCCAACACCAATACCTGTGTGTCGCCTTCGACGAAATACTGCAAGAGCAGGGTCGTGCCATCGACGAGCAGCGCGCCCGCGCCCTGTTCATCGAAAAGCGTGCCGTCCCGGCCCAGGGCCTGGGCCACGGTGGTCAGTTTGGCGGGCAGAGAAATGGACATTGCGGATTTCCTTTGAAAGCAGAAGGAGCCTGGGCGGAAGGGCTCAATGCTTGTAACTGAGGATGGCCGTGGGGCTGAACAACGCGCCAAGCTGCGCCACCATATTGGCGGGAACGCGCAGCGTGACCTCGTTGCCGTTCGGGGAGATATCGAGAGCCGCCCCGAACTGCGCGGCGTGGCCGCCCAGATAGCTTTGAAGCGCCTTGTTCATCTTGGCCACATCGCTCTTCGAGCCGGAGCAGGTGAACAACAGTTTGTTGTTGGCGGGGTCCTGGCTGATGTGCCACTCCTTGCGTTTGTCGGGGTCGCTGATCTGCGGGTGTTGCAGCCGAATGCCGCTGCCGGTCTTCGCGATGGTCGGGGAGGTCAGCTTCTCCAGTCCGTCAAGCATGTTGAGGGATATGTCGCGCAGGTTCACGTGGGTAATATCGTTGCGCGGCACGCCGAAATCGAAATCGTCCACGGCGAGCCGCTCCTGGAAAATCTGCAGAATGTCGTCGCGCCGTCCTTCATATTGCGCCTTGATGTCCTGGATGTGCTGGCCGAAATTGGCGGCGTCGGGCCGCCCGTTGCCGAATTGCTGCGCATACAGGTCGAACAGCCGGCCGTCGGCGCCGGATTCCTTCAACCTGGCGATCTGCCGCACGCCCTCCATCTTCTCGGAAAGCGGGCTTTGGTCGAACATGGAGAAATTCTTGTAGCCCTGGGACGCGAACACGCCGGGCTGCTTGAACGAGAAATCCGAATTGATGTCGCCGCGCCGGCTCAACAAGCCTCCTTCAAGCGCGTGGCCGGGGTCGATGCCCACGAAGGTATTGCCCACGTAGCCCTTGTTGCCGCCCTTGGAGCCCAGCGCGTCGCGATCCGCCATCAGCAACAGCAGGATCTTGTTGCGGCCCAGTTCGTTCATGCTGGAATCCAGCTCCGGCGGCCCGCTGTACACGCCCTGGGCATCGCCCTGCGCCTGGGTGTTGCGCACCAGCATGCCATCCTTCAGATAGCGCTCGCCGCGCAGGGGCTTGCCGTCGAAGTCGCTGAACGAGTTTCCATCCACGCTGTCCACGTGGGTGCCGTCCAGCATGAGCTTGGGAGTGCCGTCGGCGTACTCCCCTTCCACGATCTTGAGCTTCTGACTCTGGATGCCCAGCCCGCGCATCAGGTCGTTGGCCAGCGCCTCGCGCACGGCCCCTTCGTTGCGGTCCTTTGCCGTGGCGCCGGTGTACCAGCGATGCAGCGCGTTCTTCGCCTTGTCGCTGGGGATGTGGTAGCGGTCGCCGGACTTATCGGATTCGTAGTAATCCAGCTTGATGTAGTGGTTTTTGTTGAATTTCGGCTGGGTCTCCATGATGCCCTGGCGCAACCGGTCCAGGGTTTCGTTGGCCTGCCCGGCTCGCGTCTGGTCGACCGTCTGCGCGCTGCCGGAGAAGGCCTCCTGCATCAGGGTTGAAACCAATGCGCTCTTGAAGTCGTCTTCCAGGCCGGCATTTGCCCGCAAGCCCTCCAGCACGCTGGGCGCGCCCTCTTCCTTGGCTGCCTGCAGCAGCTCGTCGGCCAGCTCGGCATGAGGCGATCCGGACCCGGCGATGGACGCCAGCACCCGCTGCATCATCGCGTCCAGCGCCTGATCGCTTGGCCCGCCCTGCGGAGGCTGCGCGGCCAGCCAGCCTGCCGCCAGCCGCAGCGCATGGAGATGGAATTTGTGTTGCGGATCCTGCAGCTTGGCGGAATCGCCGGGCGTCCAGTCGCGCTTGGCGATGAAACCCGGTTCGACGCCCTTCGCCTTGTCGCCCATGACCCGGTATCCGGCGACGTTGCCCTGGAAGTTGTTTCCATTGACCGGGGCATAGCGTTGGCCGAACTGAGGCACCGGGTCGCCCTGCACCCGGGCCAGGACGCGGCTCAGCCCCTGCCCGATCGCCGAGGCGAAATTCTGGAACTGATTTCCGATGCCGGCGAGCAAATTCGTCTGGAATTGGCCCGATGTTCCCTGCACTTGCGTGACCATGGCGTTCCCGTGAATCGATAAGTCGAAGGGGCGACGGGCGCGGACCGGCCCGCCAAGCTCATGGTCTGAGTAACGGCAAGGCGAGGAAAGTTCCAACGGCGGTTCGGCCGGATCCGCCGCGCCTTCCTGCCCCGCCCCCCCTAGGGGAACGCCCCCGGGGCAGGCGCCCCAAGGGAAATCGCTCAAGCTTTTGCGCGGCGCTTGCTCTCCAGGAACTCGTTCATGAATTTCTGGGGCTCGCCGGTATTGAATGCGGCCCCGAATTCCGCCACGCTGTCCTCGATCGCCTCGTCCACCGACATCGTCTCCCAGCGGCGCAACAGCTTCTTCTGCTGACGCAGCGCGGCCGGACCGAGCGCGGCGAAACCCTCGGCCAGCTTGCGAATGGCCCCGTCCAGTTCGGCCCGCGGCACCGCCGCGTTCACCAGCCCCCAGTCCTGGGCGCGGCGGGCGCCGATCAGTTCGCCGGTGAGTAGCATCCAGGCGCTGTTGGCAGCGCCGATCAACTGGGGCATGAGAGCGGCGTGAATCACCGACGGAATACCCACCTTCACCTCCGGCATGCCGAATTGCGCATCGTCGGCGCTGACGCGCAGGTCGCAGGCCAGGGCGAACTCCAGCCCTCCCCCCAGGCACCAGCCCGGAATGCGCGCGATGACGGGCACCGGAAAATGACGGACCGCATTGCAGAGGTCGCGCAGGTTAGAAATGAAGCGTTGCGCCTTGGGCTCGTCCAGCGCGGCCATTTCCGCGATGTCGGCTCCGGCCACGAACGCGCGGTCGCTGGCGCCGCGCAACACCAGCACGCGCACCGACTCGTCTTCACTCAACCTGGCCAGCGCCTCCCGGAGGCCGTCGATGACGGGCGTGCTCAGGATATTCAGCACACCTGCGTCCTGCATGGTCAGGGTGGCGATGCCGGACGCGTCGATGTCGGCGTGGGCATGGGGAACGATAAAGGTCTTGGTGCTCATGAGGGCTCCTTGTTACTGCATTTTCTCGAACTTGATTTCCTCGACCACGGTCTTCCAGTGGCCGTAGGACTGCGCGATCAGCGCGCCGAACTCGTCGCGCGACATCGGGCTGGGCACGGCGCCCTGCTTCTCGATGGCCGCCGCGGTGGCGGGATCCGCCAACGCTTCGCGCACGGCGGCATTCAGCTTGTCCAGCACGGGCGCCGGCGTTCCGGCCGGCGCGGCCAGGCCGAACCACGACGGATTGTTCATCGCCGGCAGGCCGGCCTCGGCGTAGGTCGGAACGTCGGGCAACACTTTGAGCCGCTGCTTCGCGGCCACGGCGAGCGGGCGTATGCGCTGGCCCTGGATCAGGGGATTGGAAGAAGGGATGTTGTCGAACACGACCTGCACCTGCCCCGCCACCAGATCGTTCAGCGCCGGCCCCAATCCTTTGTAGGGAACGTGCAGCATGCGGGTGCCGGTGGTCTTCAGGAACAGTTCGCCGTTCATGTGGCTCAGGCCGCCGTTGCCGGACGAGCCGAAGGCGTACTTGTCCGGGTTGGCTTTCAGCAGCTGCAGGAACCCGGCCAGGTCCTGCGCAGGCAGCGCAGGGTTCACCACCAGCACGTTGGGCACGTCGGCCAGGTTGCTGATGGGCGCGAAATCCTTTACGGGATCGTAGGCGCTCCTGGCGTAGACGTTCGGATTGACCGCGTGCGAGCTTTCCACGGCCATTACCAGCGTATAGCCGTCGGCTGGCTGCTTGGCGGCATAGGCCGAGCCGATGCTGCCGCCTGCGCCGGGCCGGTTTTCGATGACGACGGACTGGCCGAGACGCTCGCCGAGCTTGTTGCCGACCACGCGGGCGATGATGTCCGTCGTGCCGCCGACGGCATAGGGAACGACCAGCCGGATGGGCCGGTCGGGGTACTCGGCGGCGGCTATCGCCGGCAGGGCCAGGCAGGCGCATGCCGCCGCCAGGTGGAATCTCAGGATTTTCATTGTTGTCTCCTTGGGTGGATTACAGGGTTGCGGGATTCGCCAGCACCGTTTCCGTGTGCTCGCCAAGCAGCGGAGGCGCCGAGCCCAGCGCTTCGGGCGGCGTGCCAGCCAGCAAGGGATTGCGCACCAGGCGCAGCTCTCCCAGCGTGGGATGCGTGGCCGTCTGCAGCAGCCCGCGATGCAAAACTTGCGGATGCGTGAAGACCTCGTCCAGCGTGTGTATCGGCCCCCAGGGCACACCCGCCGCGTCGAAAGCGTCCGTCCAGCGCTTGCGCGGGGCGCCCGCCAGGGTTCCGGCAATCAGCGGCCGCAGGCTGTCCATGTGCTCCAGGCGCGCACTGTTGGTGGCATAGCGCGCATCCGCCGCCCATTCTGGGTGGCCCGCCACGCCGCTGAAACGCGCGAACTGGCCGTCGTTGCCGATGGCCAGGATCAGGTGGCCGTCGGCGCAGGCGAAAACCTCGTACGGCGCGCAGTTGGGATGCGCGTTGCCGCTGCGTTTCGGGACCTCGCCCGACACCAGGTAATTGGCGCCCTGGTTGGCGTTCAGCGCCACCGCCACGTCCAGCAGGCAGATATCCAGCGGCATGCCCTGCCCGGTCAGGTCGCGCTGCCGCAGGGCCGCCAGCACGGCGGACGTGGCGTACATGCCGGTCATCAGGTCCACCACCGCGACGCCGGTGCGCAGCGGCCCCGCGCCGGGCGTGCCGTCGGGCTGCCCGGTGTAGCTCATCAGGCCGCCCATGCCCTGGAACACGTAGTCGTATCCCGGCTTGCCGGCCATCGGGCCGGACTGGCCGTAGCCGGTGATCGACAGGTAGACGAGACGCGGATTGATACGCGAAAGCGAGGCGTAGTCCAGCCCGTACTTGCGCAGGCCGCCGGCCTTGTAGTTTTCGACCAGCACGTCGGCACCGGCGACCAGTTCCCGCACGCGGGCCGCGCCCTCTTCCGTGGAAAAGTCGATGGCGACGGATTGCTTGCCGCGATTGCAGGCCATGAAATAGGCCGACATGGATGCGCTGCCGTCCGCCGAGCGCAAATCGGGCGGCCCCCAGCCGCGCGTATCGTCGCCGCGCCCGGGATGTTCCACCTTGACGACCTGGGCGCCAAGGTCCGACAGGTTCTGCGTGCACCAGGGGCCCGCGAGGATGCGCGACAGGTCTACGACCTTTACTCCGCGCAAGGCATTGTGAAGCATAGCGACTCCGTGATTCAGACGATCCGGAAAATTATGCAGGCCGCGTTGCGCGGCGAGGAGTCGAATGTTTCGAACGCTGCGTTCGCCCGCTTTCAAGCGGCGGGCCCGCCCTTCGGGCGGCCCTGGTGTTTTAGACAGACGCGAACGTTGGGTTCGAATATTTCGGATGGAGTAATGCGCGGGCCGCCGCCATACTGGCCACGCGGAGGCGCACTGTGGAAACCGCGCCGCCCTCACGATAAGACTCCTGGAGACAACCATGACCCGCAATATCCTGCGGCGCGGCGCGCTCGGCGCGCTGCTTGCGAGCAGCCTGGCCACGGGCGCCGCCCACGCCGAATATCCCGACCACCCCGTCACCGTCGTCGTGGCCTTCGCGCCCGGCGGCATGACCGACATCGTTTCGCGCCTGCTGTCGGCCGAACTGGGCAAGCGCTTCAACCAGACTTTCGTGGTCGAGAACAAGCCCGGCGCAGCCGGGCAGGTCGGCACCGAACTGGTGGCCCGGCAGAAGAACGACGGCTATACGCTGCTCGTCAGCGCCACCGGCCACGTGATCGGCCCGGCGGTCAATGCCAAGGTGCGCTACGACCCGGTCAAGGACTTCGAGCCCATCTCCATTCTGGCGCGCGCGCCCAACCTGCTGGTGGTCAATTCGGGCCTTCCCGTCCAGACCATTCCCGAATTCCTCAGCTGGGGCAAGTCGCAGCCCGGCGTGCCCTACGGCTCGGCGGGCTTCGGCGGCTCCACTCACCTGGGCGGCGAATGGCTGAAGAAAATCACGGGCGTGCCGATGGAGCATGTGCCGTACAAGGGCGCGTCGCCGGCCACCAACGCGGTCGTGTCCGGCGAACTCAAGGTTGCCGTGCAGGATGCGATGAGCGTGGCGCCCTTCATCAAATCGGGCCAGCTCCGCCCCATCGGGGTCGCAAGCGCCGAACGCAGCAAGCTGTTTCCCGACCTGCCCACGTTCGCCGAATCGGGAGCGCCGGGCCTGGACGTCTACACCTGGCTGGGCTTCTACGCGCCGGCGGGCACGGATCCCGCCATCGTGGCCAAGCTGAACGCCGCCACGAACGAGATCATGAACTCGCCCGAAATGGTGCAGCGGCTGGCCGGGCAGAACAGCGAGCCGCTGGGCCCCATGACGCCGAAGCAGGTGGCTGACTTCGTGGCGGGAGAAACGGCCAAGTGGCGCAACGTGGTCCAGACCACCGGCGTCAAGGTGGAGTGAGCCCCGCGGGCTCCTAGCCGTCCGAGGCCGGCGTGAGCGCCGCCCGCACGGCGAAGACCGCGTTGGCCTTGAGCATGACGCGGTCTTCCACTTGCAGCAGGCAGGTGGCGTAGATCAGGCGCCTGCCCTGCTTGTCGATCCGTACGTGCGCCTCGAGCCAGTCGCCCGGCTTCACCGGATTCAGGTATTCCACCGACATCTGCACCGTCACGACGGACACCTGCGCCTGCTGCGCGATGGTATGGCCCAGCGCGCTGTCGGCCAGGGTGGCCAGCAGCCCGCCGTGGGCGATGGCATGCATATTGGTATGGACCTGCCCCACGCGCAGGGCGAGCACGCAGTCGGCATCGCGCTTGTAGAGCGCGCCGAGCTCGGCCAGGTGCGTCATGAAGGGACTGCTCGGGCGCCAGGGCGCAAAACCGGAAGGAATGGAGTCTGTCATGGCTGGGGCCAAGGTTTAGGGAAATTACAGTATCGCAAAGAAGGCCGCGGCCGGCATGTCGCCGGGCGCGGCCTTGGCCATGGCGCGGACGCGTCAGAATGCCGTGGCGCCCTGCTCCACCAGCCGCTCGAGCAGCGGCGCCGGCTTCCAATGCTCGCCGTGCTCGTGCCGCAGGGCGCGGATTTTCTCCAGCGTCGCCGCCAGTCCCTGGGTCTGCGCATGGAACATCGGGCCGCCGCGCGCGCCCGGAAAGCCGTAGCCATGGACATAGACCACGTCCACGTCGGAGGCGCGCTGCGCGATGCCTTCCTCGATGATCAGCGCGCCTTCGTTGACCAGCGCCAGCATGCAGCGCTCGACGATCTCCTCGTCGCTTACCGGCCTGCGCACGATCCCGGCCTCGCGCGCGCAGTCTTCGATGATGCCGTCGACGACGGGATCCGGCAGCGGCTGGCGGCTGCCCGGCTCGTACCGGTAATAGCCGGCCTGGGTCTTCTGGCCGAAACGTCCCAGTTCGCAGATGCGGTCCGCGACCTTGGAATAGCGCAGGTGCGCGGGCCGCGTGGGCGCCAGCCGCTTGCGCGTAGCCCAATTGATGTCCATGCCCGCCAGGTCCGCCATCGCCAACGGCCCCATGGCCATCCCGAAGCGCGTCAGGGCGCCGTCGATCTGCTGCGGGCTGGCGCCCTCTTCCAGCAGGAACCCCGCCTCGCGCCAATAGCCGGTCAGCATGCGGTTGCCGACGAAGCCTTCGCATACCCCCACCAGCACCGGGATCTTGCCGATCTTCTGCGCGACGGCCATGCAAGTGGCGATAACGTCCGCGCTGGTGCGCGCGCCGCGCACCACTTCCAGCAGCTTCATGACGTTGGCCGGGCTGAAGAAATGCAGCCCGATCACGGCCTCCGGCCGCGCCGTGCAGGCCGCGATTTCATCGATGTTCAGGCGCGAGGTATTCGTGGCCAGGATCGCGCCGGCTTTGCACACGGCATCCAGTTGGCGGAACACGGCCTGCTTGACGGCCATGTCCTCGAACACGGCCTCGATGACGAGGTCGGCCTGCGCCAGGTCCTGCACGTCGAGGCTGGGCGCGATGCGCGCCATCCGGGCCTCGACCCCGGCGGCGTCGAGCTTGCCCTTCGCGGCGGTGATGTCGTAGTTCTTGCGGATCAGCGCCATGCCCCGGTCCAGCGCAGCCTGATCGCGCTCGTACAGCGTTACGGCGTAGCCCGCATTGGAAAACGCCATGGCGATCCCGCCGCCCATGGTGCCCGCGCCCAGGATGCCCACGCGTCCGATCTCGCCCGCGCGGCCGCCGCCCGGAACGCGCGGCGCTTCCTTTTCGGCGAAGAACAGATGGCGCAGCGCCTTGGAGGCATCGCCCTCGACCAGCGCGTCGAACAGGCGCCGCTCTTCGTCCAGCCCTGGCTCGATCGGCAGGCGGGTCGCGGCCTCGACGCAATCGATTGCCGCGCGCTGGGCGATCGCATTGCGGGCCTTGGGATTGAGGCGGGCGCGCACCGCGGCGAAATCCACTCCGTCCCCATTCAGGGCGCGGCGCGAGGCGACTGGATGTGTGCCCAGCTTGGCGCGTTCGCGGGCGTAGGACAGCGCAAACTCCAGCAGATCGCCTTCGGCGACCGCGTCCACCAGCCCGGCGGCCAAGGCGGACGCCGCGTCCAGCGGTTTGCCGGACTGGATCATCTCGACCGCCGCCATCGCGCCGATCAGCCGCGGCAGGCGCTGCGTGCCGCCGCCGCCGGGCACCAGGCCTAGATTCACTTCCGGCAGCCCAAGCCTGGCGCCGGCTTGCGCGATGCGGTAGTGGCATCCCAGGGCAAGCTCCAGCCCGCCGCCCAGCGCGAAACCATGGATGGCTGCCACCACCGGCTTGCCGGACGTTTCGATGGCCGCGATCACGTCGCGCAGCATGGGCTTGGCGGTTGCGGCTGGCGTGTTGAACTGGCGGATGTCCGCGCCCCCGCAAAAGGCCTTGCCGGCGCCGATGATGACCACGGCGTCCACCCCGTCGTCGGCTTGCGCCTGGGACAGCCCTTCATGGATGCCGCGGCGCACGGTGTCGCCCAGGCCGTTGACGGGTGGGTTATCGAGGAAGATCACGGCCACGCGCCCCTGCAGGGCGTAGCGGACGGTGTTGGACAGGTCGCGCGATGGCGAAGTGACGGTCAAGTTCATGGTGAACCCTTTCGGCTGCGCGGCTCAGGCCGCCGCCAGCCGTTGATAGCGGTTGAGATGATGGCGGGTATCGCCCAGCGTGTGTTCGATGGCCAGCAGGCGCTTGACGTAGTGGCCCACCGGAAGCTCGTCGGTCATGCCCATGCCGCCGTGCAACTGGATGCTCTGCTGGCTGATGTAGCGGGCGGCCGCGCCGCAGCTGGCCTTGGCGGCCGAGGCCAGGCGGGCGCGCCCGCGCGCGTCGGAAGGGTTCGCGCCGGCCGCCAGCCAGGTCAGCGAGCGCGCCTGCTCCAGCGCCAGCAGCATGTCGACCAGCCGGTGCTGCACGGCCTGGAAGCGGCCCAGCGGCTGGCCGAACTGGCGCCGCGCGGCGACGTGCTCGCGGGTGGCGTCGAGCAGCGCCTGCATGGCCCCCAGCGCCTCCGCGCACAGCGCGATGCGCGTTGCGTCGGCCGCCTGCTCCAGGGCGGCGCCTGCGGGCCCCAAGCGGGCGGCCGCGCCGGCACGGCAATCCTTCAGCACGATGTCCGCATACGGACGGCCGTCCAGGCCGGGGTTTCCTTTGCGCTCCAGCCCGGCAGCGCCGGCCTCCACCAGGAACACCGCCGGCCCTTCGGCGTCGCGGGCAGTGACCAGCAACTGGCGAGCGCCAGCGCCATAGGGCACTCGCCGCTTGACGCCGTTCAGCCGCCAGCCGTCGCCTTCGCGCTCTGCCGTGGCGCGCAGTTCCGCCCGCGGCCAATCCGAATCCGGTTCGGCGTGGGCGAGCAGCGGCGCCGCCCCCTGGGCGATGCCGGCCAGCAGGGCCTGGGCCTGCTCACTGTCGGGCAGGCCCAATAGCAACTGGCCGCAGAGCAGCGCGCTGGCGTCATAGGGTTCGGTCACCAGATGGCGGCCGAACCGCTGCATCAGCACGCACAGTTCGCCTAGCCCGCCGCCCATGCCGCCAGCGGAAGCCGGCAGCCCCAGCCCCAGCAGCCCCATCCCGGCGAAGGCGCGCCAATGCGGCGAGGCATCGGGGTCCGCGTCGGCCGGCTGCACGGCCCGGGAAGCCGGCGGCGGGTACTCTCCTTGCAGGTATCGACCCACCGCGTCGTCGAGCGCGCGCTGGTCGTCGTCATAGTCGTCGGCCGCTTCCAGCGCGAGCTTGGCAATGATGTTCTTCTGGACCTCGTCCGTTCCGCCGTAGATCGAAATCTTGCGCAGATTGAGATAGAAGCCGGGCATGGCTTCCAGTTCGTCCTCGGGCGTTGGGCCGCCTTGCACGTAATCGCGCTCAAGCGCTTCCGGGCGATAGGCGAGCGCGTGCGTGCCCGCCGTATCGACCAGCGCCTCGCTGATGCGTTGAGCCAGCGTGGATCCGAGGTACTTCAGGATCGAGGCTTCCGCGCCATGTCCCGCGCCGCGCTGGTCGCGCGCGATCAAGCGCAGGTTGGTGTGCTCCAAGGCCAGCGTGTCGATCTCCAGCTGCGCCAGCCGCTGCGCGAACACGGGGTCTTCCGCCAGCGGCCGCCCGTCGGCCAGGCGCTGGGCCGCCAGGCGCTGCAAGTGGCCCAGCTCGCGTTTGGCCCGCCCCACCCGCGCCGCCCCGAAGCGTTCATGCGACAGCAGGTACTTGGCGTAGGTCCAGCCGCGGTCGATCTCGCCGACCAGGTGCGACGCGGGCACCACCACCTCGTCGAGGAAAACCTCGTTGATCTCTTCGCCGCCGTCCAGCGTGCGGATCGGCCGCAGGGACACGCCCGGGCTGCGCATGTCGATGAGGAAAAAGGAAATGCCTTCCTGCGCCTTGGCCTCGGGGTTGGTCCGCGCCAGGCAGAACATCATGTCGGCGTACTGGGCGTAGGTGGTCCAGGTTTTCTGGCCGTTCACCACGAACGCATCCCCCTCGCGCCGCGCGCGGGTGGTCAGCGAAGCGAGGTCGGAGCCGGCGCCCGGTTCGGAATACCCCTGGCACCACCAGTCCTGCCCGCTGAGGATGCGCGGCAGGAAATGGCTTTTCTGCCAGTCGGAGCCGTAGGCCATGATGACGGGCGCGACCATGCGCAGGCCGAAGGGCACGGTTTCGGGCGCGCCCTCCAGGGCGCACTCCTCGTCGAACACGTTGCGCTGCTCGATGCTCCAGCCGGCCCCGCCATGCTCCGCGGGCCAGTTGGGCGCCACCCAGCCGCGCTCGTGCAGGATGCGGTGCCAGCGCAGGAAATCCTGCTTGTCCAGGCGCTGGTGATCCAGCACCTTGCGCCGCAGGTCGGCCGGAAGATGTTCCCGCAAGAATGCGCGGACCTCATCGCGGAAGGCTTCGAGGGGGGCGTCATGCGGCATCGATCAGGTCCTCCGCGAAACGCAGCGGCGCATCGGTCGCCGCCTGCAGGGCCTCGCGAGTCAGGCCGGGGGCCATGTCGCGCACCAGGAAGCCCTCGGGTGTGACGTCGAGCGTGGCGTAGTCGGTATAGACGCGGTCGACGCAGGCCGCGCCCGTCAGCGGCAGGTCGCATAGCCTGCGCAGCCGCGGCCGGCCGTCGCGGGTCAGGTGCTCCATCAGCACGTGGACCCGCTTGGCGCCCACGGCGAGGTCCATGGCTCCGCCCACCGCCGCGGCCACGCCGGGCTGGCCGAGCGACCAATTGGCCAGGTCGCCGGTTTCCGACACCTGGTAGGCGCCCAGGATGCAATAGTCCAGGTGGCCGCCTCGCATCATCGCGAAGGAGTCCGCATGGTTGAAAAAGCTCCCGCCCGCGGCCATGGCGACGTTCTGCTTGGCCGCATTGGTCAGGTCGGGATCGACCGGATCGGCATCCGAGCGCGCCCGCATGCCCAGGATGCCGTTCTCGCTGTGGACGACCACGCCGTGCTCCGGCGTCCAGTAATCCAGCGCCTTGACCGGCAGGCCGATGCCCAGGTTGACGTAGGAACCGGGAGGGATGTCGGCGGCTGCGCGCCGCGCGATGTCTTCGCGGGTATATCGTTGGATCATTGCAGGGCTCCGGTCAGTTGGGCGTCGGGAATGCGCAGCACGCGCCGCACGAAGATGCCGGGCGTGACGATATGTTCGGGATCCAGGCCGCCCACTTCCGTCAGCGCATGGACCTGGACGACGGCGGTGGCCGCGGCCATGCACATCAGGGGGCCGAAGTTGCGGCCCGCCTTGCGGTAGACCAGGTTGCCCATGGGATCCGCGCAATAGGCCTTCACGAGCGCGTAGTCGGCATGCAGCGGCTCTTCGAACACGTGGCCCACGCCGCGGATGAGGCGCGTCTCCTTGCCTTCGGCAAGCAGCGTGCCGTAGCCGGTGGGCGTGAAGAAACCGCCCAGCCCCGAGCCCGCCGCGCGCAGGCGTTCGGCCAGCGTGCCTTGCGGCACGCATTCGTAGTCGATCAGCCCATCGGCGTAGGCCGACTCGAAGGCCTGGGACTCCGCGCCGCGCGGATACGAGGCGATCAGCTTGCGCACGCGCCCCAGCCGGATCAGGCGGGCCAGGCCGCTGTCGCGGGCGCCGCTGTTATTGCACACCACGGTCAGGTCGCGGGCGCCGTGCTCCACCAGCGCATCCAGCAATTCGACGGGCTGTCCGGACAGCCCGAAGCCGCTGACCAGGACGGTGGCGCCGTCAGGGATGTCTCCCACCGCCTGCGCGGCGGTATCGATAATCTTGTTCATCATGGCGTACGTCACAGGGAATGGGAAAGAATGGCGGTGGCCTGGCTGGACAGCACGCCGCCGTTGCCGTGCACCAGCGCAACGTCGGCCTTGCCCACCTGCCGGTCGCCCGCCTCGCGGCGCAGCTGCGCCACGGCCTCGATCACGAGGAAAATGCTGTACATGCCGGGATGGGTGAACGACAGCCCGCCGCCATTGGTGTTCATCGGCAGGTCGCCGCCCGGCTCGATGCGCCCGCCGCCGATGAACGCGCCGCCCTCGCCCTTGGCGCAGAAGCCCAGGTCTTCCAGGAAAAGGATGGGGTTGATCGTGAATGCGTCGTAGAGCTCGACCAGGTCGATGTCGGCGGGCGTCAGGCCGGCCTCGGCGAATGCGGCGCGGCCGGAGTCCACGGCTGGCGTAACGGTGATGTCTGGCATGCACGATATCTGGCGGTGCCAGTGCGCATGGCCCGTGCCCAGCACGTAGATCGGACGCGGATGGAGGTCGCGGGCGCGGTCGGCCCGCGTGACCACGAAGGCGCCCGCGCCGTCGGTCACCAGGCAGCAATCGCGCACGGTGAGCGGATCGGAGATCATCTTCGCGCCCAGCACCTCGTCGATCGTCAGCGGCGAGCGCAGGAAGGCGTCCGGATTCAGCTGCGCCCACTTGCGCGCCGCCACGGCGACTTCGGCCAGCTGGCGCCGCGTGGTGCCGTACTGGTGCATGTGGCGCGCCGCGGCCAGCGCATAGCTGGACACCGGATTGAACGGCTTGTAGGGATGCTCGTAGGGTTGCGGGTCCAGCGCGGCCCGCATCTGGTTGATCTGCGTGCTGCTGGGCGCGCTGCGCGGGTTGGCGCCGTAGCAGACCAGCACGTGCTCGCACTGGCCGGCCTCGATGGCCATCGCCGCGATCTTCAGATCGGCGATGAACGACGAGCCCCCGAACATCGTGCTGTCGGAGAAACGCGGACGGATCCCCAGGTACTCCGCCATGCGCATCACCCACCAGGGCGAGGTGAGGCTGGACGTGATGATGCCGTCGATATCCTGCATCTTCAGGCCGCTGGCGGCCACGGCGCGGTGAGAGGCCTGCGCGATGATTTCCTGTTCCGAGCGGCCCTGGCAATCGCCCAGCCCGGCCATGCCGGTTCCCAGGACGGCGATCGCGCCTCGATAGCTCCGGCTCATGCGCGTTCCCCCGTCTGTTCCACGAATACCAGCAGCGGCGCGCCATCCACTTCGTCGATCCGGGCGCGGACCCGCAGGCCGATGGCCACGTCGTCCACGGGCATATCCACGATTCGGCTCATCAGGCGCGGGCCTTCGTCGAGATCCACGAGGCATACGGTGTAGTCGCCGCCCTTGCTGCGCACGACGGTCGTGGAATAGACCTCTCCCCGGCCGCTGGGCTCGACCCAGCGCAGGGCGTCGGAGCCGCAATGCGGGCAGACCACCCTGGGGTAAAAATGGTGCCTGGCGCAGGCCTGGCATTGCGGAATGACGAAGCGGCCCTGCGCGAGCTGCTCGAAATAGTGGCGCTCGGCGCTGGCCGCCGGCTCTGTTGCGGTGTTGGGCATGCTGATGTGTCCGCCCTGCGGGCGGCTGTCTCCGTTGTATTTCGATCCGGGCCTGGCAAGGCCTGCGGCAGTGGAACGATTTTAGGAATGGCTCCCACCCCTTACCATCCGAAAGATTCGAAGGCTTCTTTCGGCATATTCGAAGCGCCGCAAGTCAGAGTAAGATTTACGCGATAACAAGCCCCCTTATTACATGGCAGGAGCATTGGAAGATGGCGAAAGTCGGCATGGTTGGAATCGGCCTCATGGGCCATGGCATTGCAAGCAATCTGGTCAAGCACGGTCACGCGCTGACGGTGCTTGAGCACCCCGGCAACCAGCCTCTGGACGCGCTCAAGGCTGCCGGTGCGGCCAGCGTCGCCGATGGCGCCACGCTGGCCGCGCAGTCCGACGTAATCATCCTGTGCGTCACCGGCAGCCCGCAGGTCGAAGCCGTGCTGCTGTCGCCGGGCGGCGTGCTGGAAGGCATCCGTCCCGGCACGGTCATCATCGATTGCTCCACCGCCATCCCCTCCTCCACCGCAAAAGTGGCGCAGGCGGTTACCGAAGCCGGGGGCCGCTTCCTGGACGCGCCGATGACGCGCACCCCGAAAGAGGCCGCCGAAGGCCGGCTCAACCTGCTGGTGGGCGGAGATGCCGCGCTATTCGAAGAATGCAAGCCGCTGCTGGCCTGCTTCGCAGAGAACATCACGCACGCCGGCCCCGTCGGCGCCGGCCACCGAATGAAGCTATTGCACAACTACGTGTCGCTGGGGGTGGTCGCGCTGCTATCGGAAGCCGCGGCCTGCGCGCTGCGCTCGGATATCGATCCCGCCGTGTTCGCGGACGTGCTGGCCAAGGGCGGCGGCGGCGGCGTGGCGCTGGAGCGCATCAAGCCCTATCTGCTGGAGCAGGACCCATCCTCGCTGCGCTTCTTCATGTCGAACGCGCAGAAAGACCTGTCCTACTACAACACCATGGCCGCGGAAACGGGCGCGGTAAGGGAAATCGGCGCCGCCGTGCAGCACACCTTCGACCAGGCCGTGACGCAGGGCGGCGGAGAACGCTACGTGCCCGAACTGGTGTCGCTGCTGAAAGACCGCTAGCCGGTTTCAGTTTCCGCCGGCGGCGGCCACCTGCCCGCGCGGCAGGCCTCGCCCGGGCAGGCGCAGGGAAATCAGCGCCGCCGCCAGCAGCAGCACCCCGGCCGAACCGAAGGCGACCCAATGCGTGCCGAAGGCTTCGAAGGCCCATCCGCCCAGCCATGAACTGATCATGCCGCCCACCTGGTGCCCCAGGTAGGCCAGGCCGTACAGCACCCCCACCAGACGGATGCCATAGACGTCGGCCAGGATCGCGGACGACAGGGCGATGCTGCCGGCCCACACGACGCCGCCGATGGTGGCCGCCGCGTAGAGCTCCCAATGCGCGCCCACCATGACCAGCGCGAAGAACCCCAGCCCCCGCACCAGGTAAATGGTGGCGAGAATATTGCGGCGCTCGACCTGGTCGGACAGCCGGCCCAGAACCAGCGTGCTGAAGATCGCCACCAGGCCGATCAGGCCGATGCCCAGCGAACTGGTGGTGGCGTCGAAGCCGTGGTCCATCAGCATGGGCACCCCATGCGTGCCCAGCAGGTTCATGCTGAACCCACAGGCGAACAGCCCCAGCGCCACCTGCCAGAACGGCAGCGAACGCAGGGCAGCGCGGACATTGGGCGCGGCTTGCCTGGAGGCGGGCTTGGCGCCTCGCGTCTTGCCCACGATCTGGTGAGGCAGCAGGTCCGTGTGCTCAGGGGCCTCGTCGCGCATGATGAAAAGCGCCATCGGCACCGTCAGCAGGGCAAACAGCACCGAGAACCCCACCAGCGTTTCCTTCCACCCCACCGCGGAGATGGAGAAGGTCAGCGCGGGCGTCATCAGCGCGATGCCGGCCATGGACCCGGTGGACAGGAAGAACAGCGCCATGCCGCGCTGGCGCGTGAACCAACGGCTGATCACCGGCGTCAGCGCCACCGGGCTGGTGAATGCCAGGCCGATCGACAGGGCCACGCCGAAGGACAGCAGGAACTCGATGGGCCCGCTGGCGAATACGGCCCAAATGGACGATGCGACGACGATGGCCGTCCCCGCAAGCAGCACGAAGCGCGTGCCCTGCGTGCTGACCAGGTATCCCGCCACCGGCATGCCCAGGCCATAGCAAAGCATGCCGACCGCCACGATGCCGGACAGTGTGCTGCGCGTGAAGCCCATGCTTTCCGCCATGGGCAGGAAGAACGGCCCGATGCTCATGCGCAGGCCGACGGTCAACAGGGTGAGTACCGCAGCGGCGCCTACGATATTCCAGCCGAAATACCAGCCGCCCGACTCTTGCTTGTCCACGTGTGCTTCTCCTCGATGTCTTCTTTGTGGCCGCTTGCGCGCCCGGCTTCGTGAACGAGGCCGGAAGCGCGCGCAAGGGCGCAGCTGACGGCAAGCGGGAAGGACAAGGCGCGAATCGGCTTTTTTTTCCGGCGGCCATCGACCGCCGGACGCGTCATATTACTCCCCGCTATATGCGGAAAAGAGGGAAGCCGCCAAAACCTGTTCGGTGAACGGCCACCCAGGCTGGCGCGGCGCAGTATATTGCCCACACTCGTAGCACTCGAAACAAGCCGTGACACCCAAGACTTCGATGTTCGCCCTGTCCCGCCAGGAAATCGCCCTGGTGCTGGTCACCATGCTGTGGGGCAGCACCTTCCTCATCATCCACATCGCCATGCAGCACAGCGGCCCCCTGTTCTTCGTGGGCGTGCGCTTCACGATCGCGGGCGGAATGTCCTTGCTGCTGTTCCGCAGGCGCATGGCGGCGATCACCCGCCGCGAAATCGGCGCCGGCATCGCCATCGGTTCCGCCCTGTTCCTGGGCTACTTCCTGCAAACCTACGGCCTGCAGACCATCACGAGCAGCCAGTCGGCCTTCATAACGGCTCTCTATGTGCCCATCGTGCCGCTATTGCAATGGGCCGTGCTGAAAAAGCCGCCCGGCCTGATGAGCTGGGTGGGCGTGGCGCTGGCCTTCACCGGCCTGATCCTGCTGGCCGGCCCTCAGGCGGGCGCGCTGAGCTTCAACGCCGGCGAAGCCGCAACGCTGGCGGGCGCCGCAGCCATCGCCGCCGAAATCATCCTGATCGGCCTGTTCGCCAAGTCGGTGGACAGCCGCCGCGTGACCGCGGTGCAATTGCTCACGGCAGGCCTGGTCTCGTTCGCCCTGATGCCGGCCATGGGCGAAACGGCGCCCGCATTCTCGTGGCTGTGGGCGGGCGCGGCCATCGGCCTGGGGCTGGCCAGCGCCATCATCCAGCTGACCATGAACTGGGCGCAGAAATCCGTGTCGCCTACCCGGGCCACAGTCATCTATGCGGGCGAACCGGTGTGGGGCGGCATCGTGGGCCGCCTGGCGGGCGACCGCCTGCCGGCGCTGGCGCTGGTGGGCGCGGGCCTCATCGTCGCCGGCGTCCTTGCCAGCGAAGCCAAGCTTCCCCGCAGGAAGAAGCCCCAGGCTCCTGCGCCGGGCGCGAAAGGCGCGGGCTGATCAGCGCGTCAGGCGGGCGATCAGGTCGGCCTGAGCCGGATACAGGCGCGACAGCTCGCCGGCGCCGGCCAGCTCGAACTCGCTGAACTCAAATCCCGGCGCCACGGTGCAGCCGGCAAGCGCATGGCCGCCCGGCTCGGCCAGCTCGGCCGCGAACCAGCTGCCGGCCGGCACGACCGCCTGGAACTCGGCGCCGGGATCCTCCAGCGCGTTGCCCAGCCGCAGGCACCGATAGCCGCCATCCGGCGCCAGCACATGGACATGCAGCGGCGAGCCCGCATGGAAATGCCAGAGCTCGTCGGCGCGGATGCGATGCCAGGTGGACCACGCCCCGTCGCACAGCAGGTAATAGATAGCGGTGCTGGCCGCGCGGCGCGCGCCGTCGGCGCGCGTAACCATGTCGGCGGCGCGATAGGTTTCGCGGTAATGGCCGCCTTCGGGATGCGGCAGCAGGCCCAGGCGGCGGATCAGGGTGGCGGCGGATTCGGTCATGGCGGGGCTCGGCTGGATGCGATGGCCCCCAGTCTAAAGCAAGGCTGGCCGTGTCCTAGGACGCCTGTTCCAGAAATGCCTGCAGGGCTGGCACGGTGTTCAGCACGTGTTGCCGCATCGCGGCCTCGCAGCGCGCCGGATCGCGCGTGCGCAAAGCGTCGATCAGCTCCTGGTGCGATTCGCGCACGCGCATGACTCGCCCGGGCTGGGCCGCCCACAGGCGCATATAGGGCTCGACGACGGAATGCAGCTCGGATATCTGGCGCAGAAGACGGGGCTGCTGGCAGAAGCTGCACAGGTACTCGTGGAATTCGCGGTGGGCGGTGGTCCAGTCCAGGTCTTCGCCCGGACCTTGCTCCAGGAGCTCCAGCGAATTCGACAGGCGGCGGATGTGCTCGGCGTTCATGTGCAGCACCGCATTGCGCATGGCCAGCCCTTCGAGCACGGAGCGCATTTCGAACACTTCCAGCATTTCCTGCTGATTCAGGCCGCGCACCACCGCGCCGCGGTTGGCGCGGATTTCAACCAGCCCTTCCGACGCGAGACGCCGCAACGCGCCACGCACCGGCATGCGGCTGGTGCCGATTTCCGCGGCCACGGCCTCGGGCACCAGGCGCTGGCCCGGCGCGTAGCGCCCAAGCCGGATCTCCTGCTGCAGGTGCAGGTATGCCTCGTCTTCGGCGCTGATCGCTGTCTTCTGGAATTGCAGCATTGTCGTCCCACGGCTCGGAAAGCCGCCATGATAGATAAACGCAAAAATAACACAAATTGGATCCAATGATCCATGGATGCAAACACTAATGGTCGCCGGACCGTGCTTTGCGTCTAATCGTCCCCACGCTTTCCATAACGCGATCAAGGGGAATCCATGAAGTTCCGTTTCATCCAGGCGCTCGCAGGCGCCGCCGCCTTGGCCTTCGCGGCCCAGGCCGGCGCCCAGGCCACCGACTGGCCGCAGCATCCCGTGCGCATCGTCGTGCCCTTCCAGGCCGGCTCCGCAACCGACCTGATCTCGCGCCAGCTGGGCGCGGCGCTGTCGACGGAATTGGGTCAGCCCTTTGTCGTCGAGGCGCGTCCCGGCGCCGCGGCCGCGATCGGCAGCGCCTCGGTCGCGCGCTCCGCGCCGGATGGCTACACCCTGTTGATGGGCGGGCCGGCCGCCATCGTGACCAACCGGTTTCTGCAGAAGCGCCTGGCCTACGACCCCGATGCCTTCGAGCTGGTCTCGATGGTTGCCTACACGCCCAACATCCTGCTGGCCAATCCGTCCCAGCCCTTCAAGACGCTTCCGGAAATGGTCGCCTACGCCCGCGCCAACCCCGGCAAGCTGACCTATGCCTCGTTCGGCACCGGCACGACCTCGCACATGGCCGGCGAAATGCTCAAATCGGTGGCCGGGATCGACATCCTGCACGTGCCCTACAAGGGCGCGGGCGAGGCCATCCCCGCGCTGCTGAGCGGCCAGGTCTCGATGTATTTCGACACCATCATGACGGGGCTGCCCCAGGCCAAGAGCGGCGCGCTGCTGGCGCTGGGCATGTCCAACTCCAAGCGCTCGGCGTTGGCGCCGGACATCCCCACCATCGCCGAACAGGGCTATGCCGGGTACGACATCGCGCCATGGTACGGTCTGGTGGCCCCCGAAGGCACGCCTGCCCCCGTGCTCGACAAACTCAACCGCGCCGTCAACAAAGTGCTTGCCGACCCCACGCTGCGCGGTAAGCTGGCGGAAACCGGCGCCGAGCCCCGAGGCGGCACCCGCGAGGAATTCGCGGCCTTTATCAAAGCCGAAATCCCCCGTACCAAGCAGTTGATCGACCAGGCCGGCATCACCCCGCAGTAATTTCCACGACGAGCTCCAGCACCCATGTCTTCCCCCTTCGATTGGTCTTTCCCTTACGCCTCCAAGAAAATGCCCGTCCTGGCCGCCAACGCGGTCGCGACCAGCCAGCCGCTGGCGGCGCAGGCCGGCCTGCGCATGCTGCTGGCCGGCGGCAACGCCGTCGATAGCGCCATCGCGACCGCGATCGCGCTGACGGTGCTCGAGCCCGTCATGAATGGCATCGGCGGCGACATGTTCGCCCTGGTCTGGCACGACGGCCGCCTGCACGGCTTGAATTCCAGCGGCTGCGCGCCCGCGGCGTGGACGCCTGAATACTTCGCCGGCCGCGAGGCGATGCCTGGCACTGGCTGGGGTACGGTCACCGTGCCGGGCCAGGTGGCGGGCTGGAAGGAATTGTCCGAGCGCTTTGGCAAGCTGCCCTTCGCCAAGCTGTTCGAACCGGCCATCGCCTATGCCGAAGAAGGCTTCGCAGTCTCGCCCACCATCGCCCGCCAATGGGCCACGCAAGCGCCCAAGCTGGCGCAGGAACCGGGCTTTGCCGCCGCCTTCCTGCCGCAGGGCCGCGCGCCCCAAGCCGGCGAATGGTGGCGCTTTCCGGCACAGGGCAAGACGCTGCGCGAGATCGCCGAAAGCGGCGGCGAGAGCTTTTACCGCGGCGAACTCGCCCGCAAGATCGCCGACTTCGCCAGCCAGACCGGCGGCGCGCTCAGCGCCACGGACCTGGCGGAACACCGCCCCGAATGGGTCGCCCCCATTTCCCAGTCGTTCCGCGGCTACGAGCTGCACGAAATCCCGCCCAACGGCCAGGGCATTTCGGCGCTGATGGCCCTGGGCATGCTGGAGCAGTTCGACCTGGAGGCAATGGGCCGCGACAGCGCGGACTACTACCACGTCAGCATCGAAGCGATGAAGCTGGCCTTCGCGGACCTGCACCAGCACGTCGCCGATCCGCGCCACATGCGCACCAGCGCGAACGCGCTGCTGGACCGCGCCTACCTGGCCGAACGCGCGCGCCTGATCTCCATGGACCGCGCCAGCGTGCCGGTTGCGGGCACGCCGGCCACCGGCGGCACGGTGTACCTGACCGCCTCCGACGCCAACGGCACCATGGTGTCCTTCATCCAGTCGAACTACCACGGCTTCGGCTCCGGCGTCGTCGTGCCCGACACCGGCATCAGCCTGCACAACCGCGGCCTGAACTTTGTGCTCACGCCGGGCCATGCCAACCAGGTCGCGCCGCGCAAGAAGCCGATGCACACCATCATTCCCGCCTTCGTCACGCGCGGCGGCCAGCCCGTGATGTCGTTCGGCGTCATGGGAGGGTCGATGCAGGCGCAGGGGCACCTGCAGATGGTCACGCGCCTGGCGGCGTTCGGCCAGAACCCCCAGGCCATGAGCGACGCGCCGCGCTTCCGCGTGGAAAAAGGCCCCGTGGTGAACGTGGAATCGCACTTGCCCGCGGACGTGGTCGATGCGCTGCGCGCGCGCGGCCACAACGTCGCCGTCGCGCCTGCCGACAGCCTGGAATTCGGCTCGGCGCAGCTGATCTGCCGCCTGCCCCAGGGCGGGTATGTCGCGGCGTCGGATTCGCGGCGGGACGGCCAGGCCGTGGGCTTCTGAGCGCGGCTCGGACCGGCGCGGGCCGCATCACCCGGGCCATGCGCGGCGCCTCTCGAAAGCGCCGCGCATAGCGAGAAGCACGAAGCAAGAAACGGAGTCCCGGCCGCCCGCCCCCGATCTACACTGGAGCCGTGCCTCAACTATCCGGTGCTAGACCATGGATACCGGTCGTTCGCCAGTTCCCGGCCTCATCGAGGCGCTGGACTGGGAAGCCATCAACCGATCGCTGGACCGCCACGGCAACGCCGTGCTGCCGGGACTGCTCAGCCCCGCGCAATGCCGGGAGCTGGCGGCCCTCTATCCGCGCGAAGACTGCTACCGCTCCCGGATCGTCATGGCCCGCCACGGATTCGGCCGCGGCGAATACAAGTATTTTTCCTATCCCCTGCCTCCGCTGATCGACTCCTTGCGGCACGCGCTGTACGCGCGGCTTGCCCCTGTGGCCAACCGCTGGAACCGCCTGCTGGGCACGGACGCGCAGTATCCGGACTCGCTGGACGAATTCCTCGCGCGCTGCCACCGCGCCGGCCAGCTCCGGCCCACGCCGCTCATCCTCGAATACCGCGAAGGCGATTACAACTGCCTGCACCAGGATCTTTACGGCGAACACGTGTTCCCGCTGCAGACCGCGATACTTCTGTCCGAACCCGGGCGGGACTTCACCGGCGGCGAATTCGTCATGACGGAAACGTCGTCCGGCGGACAGGTCGCGCAGGTAGTGCCGCTGCGCCAGGGCGACGCCCTGGTGTTTACGGTGAACCAGCGGCCGGCGCCGAGCAACCGCGCCGGCATGCGCAAGGCCGCCATGCGGCATGGAGTCAGCCGGTTGCTGGGCGGGCAGCGGCATACGCTGGGAGTGATCTTCCATGACGCGCGCTGAAGCCATGCAGGCCGAACTGTTTCAGGAACCCGCCCCCCGGCACGCAGACCGGATCCCGATGGACATGGATGCCGTCATCGACGGCCTGGACTGGGCCGGCATCGCCGCGCAGCTCGATGCGGAAGGATACGCGCTGCTGCCGCAATGGCTGATGCCGGAACAGGCGCGCGCGCTGGGCCGGCATGCCGCCGCGCTCGAGCGCGCCTCGCTGGCGCGTGGCGGGCTGGGCCAGGGCGATCTGCACTACTTCCCCGCCGATTTGCCCGCGCCCCTGGCGGCATGGCGCGCCGATCTCTACCGACGCCTCGCCCCCATCTCCAACCGCTGGAGCGAACGGCTGGGCTCCGGTTATCGCTACCCTGGCGAGCTAGAGCCGTTTCTGCGGCGCGGCCGGCAGGCGGGCCAGACGCATGCGCTCACGCACCTGAGCCAACTGCGCGGGGACGATTACGTAGCGCTGCACCAGCGCAACGAAGGCGCGCACGTGTTTGCGCTGCAACTCGTCGCCCTGCTGGCGGAGCCCGGCCTCGACTTCACGGGCGGCGAGTTCGTCATGACCGAACAGCGTCCCCGCATGCAATCGCGGCCCATCGTGCTGCCGCTGCGCCTGGGCGACGCCGCCCTCATCGCCACCGCGCACCGCCCCGTCCGGGGAGCCAGCGGCGCCGATTACCGCGTCAACCTGAAGCATGCCATCAGCCGCGTGCTCGGCGGCACGCGCATCGGCTTGGAGCTATCTTTCCACGACGCGCCGTAAGCCGCCCGCCGAACCGGCTCAATCCTCTTCGACGAAGGCCTCTTCGCGCTTCTTGCGGATGTTCGGCAGCGCAACCAGGACGACCAGCACCACCGCCGCGCCCAGCAGCGAAGCCGACAGCGGCCGCTCCACGAAAGTCGTGAAGTCCCCCCGCGACAGCAGGAGCGCCCGGCGGAAGTTCTCCTCCATCATGGGCCCGAGGACCAGGCCGAGCAGCAGCGGCGCCCCCTCGCAGCGCAGCTTGCTCCAGATGTAGCCGACGACGCCGAAGAAGGCGGTCATGTAGAGATCGAAGGTGTTGTAGTTCAGCGAGTACACGCCGATGGTGCAGAACACCAGGATCGCCGGAAACAGGATGCGATAGGGAACCTTCAGCAGCTTGACCCACAGCCCGACGAGCGGCAGGTTGAGGATGACGAGCATGAGGTTGCCGATCCACATCGAAGCGATCAGGCCCCAGAACAGCTCCGGATGGCTCGTCATGACTTGCGGGCCGGGCTGGATGTTGTGGATGGTCATCGCGCCCACCATCAGCGCCATCACCGCATTGCCCGGGATGCCGAGCGTCAGCAAAGGAATGAAGGAAGCCTGGGCGCCCGCGTTGTTGGCGGACTCGGGCCCCGCCAGCCCGGCCGGATGGCCCTTGCCGAAGCGCTCGGGTTGCCTCGATAGCTTCTTCTCGAGCGTATAGGAAGCAAAGGCCGACAGCACCGAACCCCCGCCGGGCAGAATGCCCAGCATCGATCCGACGGCCGTGCCGCGCACGATGGCCGGCGCCGCCTCGCGCATCTCGGTCTTGTTCGGATACAGCGAACCCACCTTGTCCGTGATCTCGACGCGCTTGTCCTTCAGTTCCAGGTTGCTCATGATCTCGGCAAAGCCGAAGACGCCCATGGCGACGATGGCGAAGTTGATGCCGTCCTGCAATTCCGGGATGCCGAAATCGTAGCGGGCGACGCCGGAATTGACGTCCGTGCCGACCAGGCCCAGCAATAGCCCGAGCAGGATCATGCAGATCGCCTTGACCAGCGAGCCCGACGCCAGGACGACCGCCCCGACCAGCCCCAGCGTCATCAGCGAAAAGTACTCCGCCGGACCGAACTTGAACGCCACCTCGGCCAGCGGCGGCGCGAACGCGGCGATGAGCATCGTGGCCACCGAGCCGGCGAAGAAGGAACCGATGGCGGCCAACGACAACGCCGCGCCCCCGCGCCCGTTGCGCGCCATCTGGTGGCCGTCCAGCACCGTGACCACGGCGGACGTTTCCCCCGGCAGGTTGACCAGAATGGCGGTGGTGGATCCGCCGTACTGCGTGCCGTAGTAGATGCCCGCCAGCATGATCAGGCCCGCCACGGGCGGCAGCACATAGGTGATCGGCAGCAACATGGCGATCGTGGGCACCGGCCCCAGTCCGGGCAGCACGCCCACGAGCGTGCCAAGCACGCAGCCCAACAACGCATACAACAGGTTTTCCGGGGTAAACGCCACGGAAAACCCCAACATGAGGTGGTCTAACAGTTCCATCCCCGCTCCTTTTCTGTCCAGGCCATTTTTTAATAGATCGTAGTACGACATAAAAAGCGGAGTAACCCGGGTTTTTACCAAGCACGCGTCCAGGCGCATTCCCATCGCGGCGCAGGATGCCGGTACCATTGCCTTCGACAAGCCAGGACGATTTATTTTTTCCTTCAGGAGGAGTTCCCGCCATGAACGGCGCCAAAAGCCTCGTCAATTCTCTTTTGAAGTCAGGGGTCGACACCTGCTTCGCCAATCCCGGCACCAGCGAAATGCACTTCGTCGCAGCGCTGGACGAGGTTCCCGGCATGCGCTGCGTGCTGGGGCTGCAGGAGAACATCGTCACCGGCATGGCCGATGGCTATTTCCGTATCGCGGGCAAGCCGGCGGCGACGCTGCTGCATTGCGGGCCCGGGCTGGCCAACGGCATGGCGAACCTGCACAATGCGCGCCGCGCCCGCAGCGGCATCGTCAACATCGTCGGAGACCAGGCCACCTACCACCGTCCCTACGACGCGCCGCTCACGGCGGACACCGACGCCATGGCGCGCACGGTATCGAGCTGGGTGCGCACCAGCACCCGGGCGCAGGACGTAGGCGGCGATGCGGCCGCTGCGGTACAGGCGGCCAGCGCCTTTCCCGGCCAGGTCGCCACCTTGATCCTGCCGTCGGACGCGTCCTGGAACGACGGCGGCGCCGTCGCGGACGCGCTGCCCGCGATCGGGCCCGCGCCCCTGGATCCCCACGCAGTGGAAAACGCGGCCCGCGTCCTGCGCAGCGGCAAGAACGTCCTGATCCTTCTGGCCGGACGCGGCGTATTGGGCGAATCGCAGGCCCTCGCCTGGCGGGTGGCGCAGGCCTGCGGCGCCGACATCCGCGCCGACTACGTCACCGCGCATGTCGCGCGCGGCCGGGGCACCCTGCAGTTGGAGCGCGTTCCCTACGGCACCGACCAGGCAATCGCGGCCCTGGCCCGCTATGAGCACATCATCCTGGTTTGCGCCAAGGGGCCGGTCGGCTTCTTCGCCTACCCCGGCAAGCCGTCCACGCAATACCCCGAGCATGCCCAGCTGCACGTGCTGGCGCGCCCCGACCAGGACCCGGAAGCCGCGCTGCGCGCGCTGGCGGAAAGCCTGGGCGCGCCGCAGGCCGCGATGCCCGATCCCGGCCCGCGTCCCGAGGCGGCCAGCGGCGCCCCCACGCCCGAAGGCCTGGCCCGGACCGTGGCCGCGCTGATGCCTGAACACAGCATCGTCTCGGACGAAAGCATCTCCTACGGCCGCGGTTTCTATCCCCATACGCACGCCGCGCCCCGGCACGACTGGCTGCACCTGGCCGGCGGCGCCATCGGGGACGGCATGCCGGTGGCGACGGGCGCGGCACTGGGCGCGGGAGGCAAGCGCAGGGTCATCAATCTGCAGGCCGACGGCTCGGCCATGTATACGCTGCAATCGTTGTGGACGCAGGGGCGCGAAAGGCTGCCCGTGACCACCATCATCCTGAACAACCGCAGGTACAACATCCTGATCGGCGAGTACAAGGGAGTCGGGGCGACGCCCGGCCCGACCGCCATGAGCATGCTGGACCTGGGCAATCCGGACCTGAAATGGGTGTCGATCGCCGACGGCATGGGCGTCGAGGCGGCCCGCGCCACCACCATGGAGCAATGCGCCGATCTCATGGCCCGCAGCTTCCGGACCGACGCACCCTTCCTGATCGAATTGATGGTTTGACGCCGCAGGCCCGCCGGGCTGCCACGGGCGGCCTGGCGGAACCCGGACCTACTGCGCCAGGGACAGGTTCGCCGCCTTGGCGGCCTGCGTGTACATCGGGATTTCCTTGGCCATGGTTTCGGCCAGCGCCTGCGATGCGCTGCCGACCGGCTCGATGCCCAGTTCAAGCAGGCGTTCGGCCACCGCGGGCTCGCGGACGGCGGCGGCCACGGTCGATTGCAGCTTCTCGATGACGGCGGGCGGCGTTCCCGCCGGCGCGTACAGAGACGACCAGAACGACATCGCGAAGCCGGGCGCGCCGGATTCCGCAACGGTGGGCACGTCGGGCAGCAGCCCAAAGCGCTTGGCGCCCGTGACGGCAAGCGCGTGCAGCCGGCCGCTGCGGATCTGCGGCAGGACGGCCGCGGTATCGATCAAGGCGAAGTCGATCTCGTTGGCCAAGAGGGCGGCGACGACGGCCGAGTTGCCCTTGTAATTGACGACCTCCGTCTCCAGGCCTACCCGGCCGGCGAACACCGCGGTGGCCAGCTGGAACGAATTGGCGCCCGCGCCGGCGAACAGAGGCTTGCCGCTCTTCTTCCCCTGCCCGACCAGATCCGGCACCGAGCGCGCCGGGCTGTCCGCCTTGACGGCCAGGATCATGGGGATGTCGCCGACCAGGGAAATTGGGGCGAAGTCGGCCACGGGATCGTAGTCCAGGTTGCGGTAGATGGCGGGGTTGACAGTCATGCCGCTGCTCGGCCCGACCAGCAAGGTGTAGCCGTCCGGTTCGGCCCGCTTGACCGCGCCGATCGCGATGGCGCCGCTGGCGCCCGGCCGGTTCTCGACGATGAAGGGCTGGCCCAGGCGGCGCTGGAATTGCTCGGCCATCAGGCGGGCCAGGATATCGTTGCCTCCGCCAGGCGCGAAGCCCACGATCATGCGCACAGGCCGCGCCGGGTATTCCTGCGCCACGGCATGACAGGCCGACACGGCGAGCAGCACGCCCGCCCACAAAGAGAGATACCGTTTCATGCCACGCTCCAATCGTTGAACATCGTGCTGCGTTACTGGGGAATGCACGGATGGCCCATTCTGCATCCCGTGGCTACATTGGGCACGACCCAACGTGCCAGCCGATGCCGCTGGCAGCGACACCCGCGACGTCCCCGGAGCCGAGATGGCACCTGAATGGCACAACTGGAGCACCCTCGATCACGGCCAGCACGCCCTGGCGTTCTGGCACGACGCGGTCTGCGCAGGCGTGCTGGATTCCGAATTCCAAGCCGAACCGGGCGCCGCCTTCGCCGGCACGATGTCCAGCCAGACCCGGGCGGGAGCCCGCCTGGTGAATTTCGCAAGCTCCCCCCATATGATCCGCCGCTCCCAGCGGCACGTCAGCCGCGTCAACGGCGACCACCTCATGCTCAGCCTGCAATTGCAGGGCAGCGCGCTGATGTCCCAGGGCGACGAACAACTGTGCCTGCGGCCGGGAGAATTCGGCCTGCTCGACACCGGCTCGGCGTTCGACATCACGTTTCCCGAAACGACCGCGCGCCGGCTGGTGCTGCTGCCGCGCCACGCCTTGAGCGCGCGCGCCCCGGGATTGCGCCGGCTGAGGGCGCCTGCCAGCCTGCCGGCCGATATGCCGTTCGCGCCTGTCCTGGCCGAGACCATGCGCCTGCTGACCGATTCCGCGGTGAAGCTGCAGGACCGCACCGTCGACACGCTGCTGGACACCGTGATCGAAATCGTCGCGCTGCATTGCTCGTCCATGGCGGACGCGGCCGCCCCGGCATCGACGGAGCTGAGCTTCGTCGGCGTGAAGCGCCACATCGACACGGCGATCGCCGACCCGGGCCTGTCGCCCGCGTCGGTGGCCGCCGCCTGCCGCATATCGGTCCGCACCCTGCACCGCCTCTTCGCCCGGCACGCCCAGCTGTCGTTCGAGGCCTACGTGGTGCAGGCCCGCCTGGCGCTCGCGCATGAACTGCTCGCGGGCGGCAAGGCGCGCACGGTCAGCGAGGCCGCGTTCGCCTGCGGCTTCAACAATCTCTCCCATTTCACCCGGCGGTTCTCCGAACGCTACGGCGACCTGCCCGTGAATCTGCTCAGGCAGGGCCAGGCCCGCGCCTGACGCGCTGGGCGGCGTCCGCTGGCGCGCTGGGCACAGCCCCAGCCCGCCCCAAGCGACAGAATGAGCTCCATCCCGGCCCTGGCCGGCAAGCTCCTGTCGCACCATGTCCAAGACCATCACCATCCATCGCCATGAAGAAGCCCGCGCCGCCGCCGACAGCTGCGTGCATTTCGGGTTCTGTACGGCGGTCTGCCCCACCTACGTGCTGGACGGCGAAGAACTCGACTCGCCTCGCGGCCGCATCGCGCTGGCCCGCGAGATGCTGGCCGGCACGGCCGCGCCCAGCCCCGCGGCGGTGCGCCATCTCGACCGCTGCCTCTCATGCCTGTCGTGCGAAACCACCTGCGCGGCCGGCGTGTCCTATCGCGACATCATCGACGGCGCGCGCGAGCACATCGAAGAGAGCCGGGCGCGCCCGCTGACTCAACGCCTGCTGCGCTCGGCGCTGGCGCGCGTCCTGACCACCCCATCCCTGCTGCGCCCCGCCCTGGCGGCCGGCCGCCTGATGCGCAGCGCGGCGGGCCGGCTGGGCGGAACGGCGGGCGCGCTGGCGTCGCTGGCCGCCGCGCCTGGCCTCGCCGCGCTGGCGCCGCG
>NZ_JPYO01000042.1:908706-1184295 GCF_000757485.1 Achromobacter sp. RTa | reverse complement strand
GCTCAGGCCTTCGGGCTTTAGCTTCTGACCGTCCAACTTCTGGGGGTCAGTTCACCTGGCCGCGGCTTTTTTCGTGGAACGAGGGCAGGGCCTCAGGCGTCCAGCTTCTGCTTCAGCAGCTCGTTCACCTGCTGCGGGTTGGCCTTGCCGCGGGCGGCCTTCATGATCTGGCCGACCAGGGAGTTGAACGCCTTCTGCTTGCCGGCCCGGTACTCTTCCACGATGGCCGGATTGGCCGCCAGCACTTCGTCGATCATGGCGCCGATGGCGCCCGTGTCGCTGATCTGCTTCAGGCCGCGCGCCTCGATGATGGCGTCGGGCTGGCCGCCGTTCTCGCCAGCCCACATGGCGCCGAACACTTCGCGGGCGATCTTGTTGGAGATGGTGCCGTCGATGATGCGGCCGATCAGGGCGGCCAGTGCGGGCGCCTGCACGGGAGAGTCGGCGATGTCCTTCTCTTCCTTGTTCAGCGTCGCGGCCACTTCGCCCATGATCCAGTTGGCCGCCAGCTTGGCCTGGCCGGCCGGCAGGGCCTGGGCCACGGACTCGAAGTAGACGGCCAGGCCGCGGCTGGCGCTGAGCTGGGCCGCGTCGTAGGCGGTCAGGCCGTAGGCGGATTCGAAGCGGGCGCGCAGCGCGGCCGGCAGTTCGGGCATGGCGGCGCGCACTTCGTCCACCCAGGCGCGGGAGATGACCAGGGGAGGCAGGTCGGGGTCCGGGAAGTAGCGGTAGTCGTGCGCGTCTTCCTTGCTGCGCATGCTGCGCGTTTCGTCGCGGTCGGCGTCGTACAGGCGGGTTTCCTGGACCACCGTGCCGCCGTCCTCGATCAGCTCGATCTGGCGGCGGGCTTCATAGACAATGGCGCGTTCGAGGAAGCGGAACGAGTTGACGTTCTTGATCTCGGTGCGGGTGCCGAATTCCTTCTGGCCGACCGGTCGCACGGACACGTTGGCGTCGCAGCGGAAGGAGCCTTCCTGCATGTTGCCGTCGCAGATGCCCAGCCAGACGACCAGGCTGTGCAGGGCGCGGGCGTAGGCCACGGCCTCGGCCGCCGAGCGCATTTCGGGTTCCGTCACGATTTCCAGCAGCGGCGTGCCGGCGCGGTTCAGGTCGATGCCGCTGCCGGGGGCGCCGTTGGCGAGATGGAAGTCGTCATGCAGGGATTTACCCGCGTCCTCTTCCAGGTGGGCGCGCGTCAGGTTGACGGTTTTTTCCTCTTCGCCAACGAAGAAGGACACCGAGCCGCCCACCACCACCGGTAGTTCGTACTGGCTGATCTGGTAGCCCTTGGGCAGGTCGGGATAGAAGTAGTTCTTGCGCGCGAACACCGAGCGGGGCGCGATTTCGGCGCCTACGGCCAAGCCGAAGCGGATGGCGCGCTCGGCGGCGCCGCGGTTCATGACCGGCAGGCTGCCCGGCAAAGCCAGGTCGACCACGTTGGCGTGGGTGTTGGGCGCCGCGCCGAATTGGGTGCTGCTGCCCGAAAAGATCTTGGAGTCGGTGGAAAGCTGGGTGTGCGTTTCCAGGCCGATGACGATTTCCCAGTTCATTATCTCTAGTTCCAATCAGTAGTGCGCAGCGGAGCGGCGCCGGCGCCGCCGGGCCGCCCCAAGGCGCCGGCAGCCCCCTCGGGGGGCAGCGAGCGGAGCGAGCGTGGGGGCACGCAGACGCCGCCGGGCCGCCCCAAGGCGCCGGCAGCCCCCTCGGGGGGCAGCGAGCGGAGCGAGCGTGGGGGCCTCATTAAAGCGGGCACCGCTTATGCCACGTCGTGACTTGTTGGTAGCGGTCGGCGATGGCCAGGAGGCGGCCTTCGTCGAAGTAGTTGCCGATGATCTGCAGGCCCACGGGCCGGCGCTGGTCCTGGCCTCCGAAGCCGCAGGGAATGGACATGGCCGGCAGGCCGGCCAGGCTCACGCCCAGCGTGTAGACGTCGGCCAGCCAGTCGGCGGTGGGGTCGTCGCGGTTGTCGCCGATGTTCTTCGCCACGGTGGGGGTCACCGGGCCCATGATCACGTCGCACTGGCCGGCGTAGGCGCGCTGGAAGTCCTGGGCGATCATGCGGCGCAGCCGCTGCGCCTGCAGGTAATAGGCGTCGTAGTAGCCATGCGACAGCACGTAGGTGCCGATCAGGATGCGGCGCTTGACCTCGTCGCCGAAGCCCTCGGCCCGCGAGCGGCTGATCATTTCGTTCAGGTCGCCGTACTGGGCGGCGCGATGGCCGTAGCGCACGCCGTCGTAGCGGGCCAGGTTGCTGGACGCTTCGGCGGGGGCGATGACGTAATAGGCGGGGATGGCGAGTTCCGTGCGCGGCAGCGACACCGGCACGCGCACGGCGCCCAGGGCCTCGAACTGCGCCAGGGCGGCCTCGACCGCGGCGGCCACATCCGGCGCCAGGCCGGCGCCGAAGTATTCCTGGGGCACGCCGATGCGCAGGCCCTTGAGCGGCTGGCTGCCGGCGGCGTCGAAACGGCCCTGGGCGGCGTCGAAATCGCGCCGGACGCGGCCGGGCTCGTTCACGGCGCCGTCGCATTTTTCAAGGCTGGTGGCGTCGCGCGGGTCGAAGCCGCTGATGACGTCCAGGAGTTCGAGCAGGTCGCGGGCGCTTTCGGCCAGCGGGCCAGCCTGGTCCAGGCTGGAGCCGAAGGCCACCATGCCGTAGCGCGAGACCGTGCCATACGTGGGCTTGATGCCGCTGACGCCGCACAGGGCGGCGGGCTGGCGCACCGAGCCGCCGGTGTCGGTGCCGGTGGCGGCGGCCACCAGACGGGCGGCCACGGCGGCGGCCGAGCCGCCCGAGGAGCCGCCGGGCACGGCAGCATGATCCCAGGGGTTCTTCACGGCGCCGTAAGCGGAGTTCTCGTTGCCGGAACCCATGGCGAATTCATCGCAGTTCAGCTTGCCCAGCGACACGGCGCCGGCTTGTTCCAGGCGCTCTACGACGGCGGCGTCGAAGGGGCTGACATAGCCTTCGAGCATCTTGCTGCCGGCGGTCGTGCGCCAGCCGCGGGTGACGAACGCGTCCTTGTGGGCGATGGGGATGCCGGCCAGCGGGCCGGCCGAGCCCGACGCCAGCGCCGCGTCGGCGCTGCGCGCCTGGGCCAGCGTCAATTCGGCGTCAATATGTAAAAAGCTATTCAGGGCGCTGGCCTTTTCGGCCGCCGCCAAGGCGCTTTGGGCGAGTTCGACGGCGCTGACCTGGCGTTGCGCAAGGGCCGCGCGCAGGCCGGCGATCCCCTCGAATTGGGTGTGCAGTGCGGGTTTAGTCATGACTTAATCCAGGACCTTGGGAACCAGGAACAGGCCGTCCTGGGCGTCGGGAGCGTTGGCCAGGAGTTCCTCGCGGCGGGCTTCCGAGCTGGCTTCGGTCACGGCGTCTTCGCGCAGGCGCAGCACGATGTCCTCGTGGGCGGACAGGGGATGGGCCAGGGGCTCGACGCCCTGGGTGTCGACCGATTGAAGCCGTTCGATCAGGTGAAGGATGCCATTGAGTTCAGCTTGCGCAAGCGCGCGCTGGTCGGGGGTCAGTTCGATTCTGGCCAGCCGGGCAATGCGGGCCACATCTGTGTCATTGAGCGCCATGGGGATTGCAAAATCGATAAGCGAAGGCTGAAGGGCGGGACCGGGCAGTATGCATACGCCGAACCCGTTACAAAGCTTGAATAGCCTGCATTTATGCGCTATTTCCGGGGAAATTATAAGTTATGATTCACGGTTTAATCGTCGTGAAGACAGGCGGACCCGTCCCTTTTCGGGCCCTACGCCCCGCGGCATGAACCCAATTCCCCCCAGAATTTAGCTGAGCTCCCATGTTCGGATTCCTGCGCAGTTATTTTTCCAGCGATATGGCGATCGACCTCGGTACCGCCAATACGCTGATCTACGTCCGCGGCAAGGGCATCGTGCTCGATGAGCCTTCCGTTGTCGCAATCCGTCATGAAGGCGGTCCTCACGGCAAGAAGATCATCCAGGCCGTCGGCCATGAGGCCAAGCAGATGCTCGGCCGCGTTCCCGGCAATATCGAAGCCATCCGGCCCATGAAAGACGGCGTCATCGCCGACTTCACGGTGACCGAGCAGATGCTCAAGCAGTTCATCCGCATGGTGCACCCCCGCAACATGCTGGCGCCCAGCCCCCGCATCATCGTCTGCGTTCCCTGCGGATCCACGCAGGTCGAGCGCCGCGCCATCCGTGAATCGGCCCTGGGCGCGGGCGCGTCCCACGTCTTCCTGATCGAAGAACCGATGGCCGCGGCCATCGGCGCCGGCCTGGCCGTCTCCGACGCCAGCGGCTCCATGGTGGTCGACATCGGCGGCGGCACCACCGAGGTGGCGGTCATCTCGCTGGGCGGCATGGTCTACAAGGGCTCCGTCCGCGTGGGCGGCGACAAGTTCGACGAAGCCATCGTCAACTACATCCGCCGCAACTACGGCATGCTGATCGGCGAACCCACCGCCGAACTCATCAAGAAGGAAATCGGCTCGGCGTTCCCCGGCTCCGAAGTCCGCGAGATCGAGGTCAAGGGCCGCAACCTGGCCGAAGGCGTGCCGCGCAGCTTCACGGTTTCCTCCAATGAAATCCTGGAATCGCTGACCGACCCGCTGAACCAGATCGTCTCGGCCGTAAAGATCGCGCTGGAGCAAACGCCTCCCGAGCTGGGCGCCGACATCACCGACAAGGGCATCGCCCTGACGGGCGGCGGCGCTTTGCTGCGCGACCTCGACCGCCTGCTGCAGGAAGAGACCGGCCTGCCCGTCGTGGTGGCGGACGACCCGCTCACCTGCGTCGTGCGCGGTTGCGGCGAGGCGCTGGAACATCTTGAAAAGCTGGGCGCCATCTTCATCAACGACTAATTTTGCCCGCCAGCCCGGAGCCCTGCTTTTTCACGGCTCCGGCCGCTGCCGGAGCGACGGGCGCGGGCCTCCGGGCTGAGATTCATGCAACGACAAGGGACTCCCCCCCTATTCAGGCGCGGCCCACCTGCGGAGGTGCGGCTGGTCGTTCTGGTCGTCCTTGCCCTTGCCCTGATCGTCATGGATTCGCAATGGCGCATGCTGGAACCCGCTCGCCGGGCGATGTCCGTCGCGCTCTATCCCTTCCAGCGCGCCGTCATGGCCCCGCGCGATCTGGTCCAGCAGGTGAACGAATGGGTCAACGCGGCCAATCTCATCCGTAGCGAAAACGAAGCCCTGCAGCGCCAGCGCATCGAGCTGGCCCAGGTGGCCACGCACGCGGCCCAGCTGGCTGCCGAGAATTCGCAGCTGCGCCGCCTCCTGGGCGTGACCGACACCGTGGCGCAATCGGCCGTGGTGGTCGAGGTCATGTACGAGCCCACCAATGCGTTCACCCAGCGCCTGGTCTTCAACAAGGGCAGCAAGGCCGGCCTGGCGCCGGGCATGCCGGTGATCGACGAAGGCGGCGTGGTGGGGCAGATCGTCCGCGTGACGCCCATGACGGCCGAGGCGGCCCTGGTCACGGACGAGCAGGTTTCCATTCCCGTGCAACTGCTGCGCAACGGATTGCGGCTGATCGCCTTCGGGGGGAATTCCCCGGGCAAGATCGAAGTCCGCTACCTGGCGGCCAATGCCGATATCAAGGAAGGCGATACCATCGTTACCAGCGGCGTCGGCGGGCTGTTCCCGGCCGGCCTGCCGGTGGCCAAGGTCACCTCGGTCGAACGCGATACGGCTTCCGGGTTCGCGCGCGCCGTGGGCGAGCCGCTGGCCCATCCCGAACGTTATCGCCACTTCCTGGTGCTGCAAGTGGACGTGGCCCGCGCCGAATCCAACCGTCAGGAGGTCGATTCCGGTGGATCGGACTAATCAATCCGCTGGGCAGGCCCGGCCCCGCCTGGGCACGCCCAGCAACGTGCAGCCCGACCGCCTGTCCGGTCCGGCGCATGGCGTGTTCGTCTGGGGCACCGTGCTGCTGGCGTGGCTGGTGTCCCTGCTGCCCTGGCGCCTGTGGCAGGGCGCGCCCGACGTGCTGCTGCTGATCATCGCCTTCTGGTGCGTGCACGAGCCGCGCCGCGTGGGCCTGTTCACGGCCTTTTTCTTCGGCCTGCTGATGGACGTGCACGACGCCGGCCTGCTGGGCGAGCACGCGCTTTCCTATACGCTGGTCGCGTACGGCGCCGTGGTGCTGCACCGCCGGCTGCAGCGGTTCGATCTCTGGAGCCAGGCGATGCACATGCTGCCTGTGTTCTTCCTCGCCCGCTTTCTCACGCAGATCATCCACGCCTGGCTGGCCGGCAAATGGCCGGGCTGGGACTGGGGCATCAGCGTGCTCCTGACCACCGCCCTGTGGCCCCTGGCGGGCTGGGTCCTGCACTTGCCGCAGCGCGGTGCCGACGACGCCGAATCCTCCTCCGCCTGACGGCGGCGCCGCGTCATGTTCGAGTTCAAGAAAACCGGCCAGCAGCAGAAGCAGCGTTTCCGCCTGCGCGCCTGGGTGGGGGGCATTTTCGCGTTGGCCTGCTTCGGCGTGCTGGTCGGGCGGTTCTGGTACCTGCAGGTCGATCGCTACGAAGGCCTGTCCGAGCGCGCCGACCGCAACCGCATCGCGGTCGTGCCGATTCCGCCCCGCCGCGGCGAGATCCTGGATCGCAATGGCGAGGTGCTGGCCCGCAACTACCGCACCTATACGCTGGAGGTCGTGCCGGCCAAGGCGGGTAGCATGGACGAGCTGTTCGAGCGGCTGACCGAGGTCGTGTACATCAGCCCGGCCGACCAGCGCCGCTTCAAGCGCCGCGCGGCCGAATCCAGCCGCTACGCCAGCCTGCAGCTGCGCAACAACCTCAACGAGACCGAGGCCGCCTGGTTCGCCGCGCACGCTTTCCAGTTCCCGGGCGTGGAACTGCGCGCCCGCTGGGTGCGCGAGTATCCGCAGGGCGTGTCCGCCGCCCATGTGGTGGGCTATATCGGCCGTATCGCCGAAGGCGATATCGAAGAACTGGACCGATCCGGCCTGCTGGGCAACTATCGCGGCACCGACGTCATCGGCAAGAAAGGCATCGAGAAGACCTGGGAAGAGCAGCTGCACGGCCGCACCGGCCTGGAAGAGGTCGAGGTGACGGCAGGCGGGCGGCCCATGCGCACGCTGCGCCGGATCGATCCGGTGCCCGGTTCCGACATCATGCTGTCCATCGACCTGGGCCTGCAGAAGGTGGCCGAAGAGGCATTCGAAGGGCGGCGCGGGGCGCTGGTCGCCCTCGACCCCGATACCGGCGAAGTGCTGGCCTTCGTCTCGCAGCCGTCCTTCGACCCCAACCTGTTCGTGGACGGCATCGACGTGGACAACTGGCGCATGCTGAACGAATCGCCGGACCATCCCCTCATCAACCGGCCGCTCTACGGCACCTATCCCATCGGCTCCACCTACAAGCCTTTCGTGGGCCTGGCCGCGCTGGAGCTGGGCAAGCGCCGGGCCACGGACCGGGTTTCGGACCCGGGCTACTTCGAGTTCGGCGGCCAGAAGTTCCGCAATGCGGGCGGCGCGGCCTACGGCATGACCGACATGCACAAGGCCATCGTGGTGTCGTCCGATACCTACTTCTATTCCCTGGGCCCCGAGATCGGAGTGAACGCGCTGCACGATTTCACCAAGCAGTTCGGTTTCGGCCAGATTACCGGCATCGACCTGGAAGGCGAGAAGCGCGGCGTGCTGCCGTCCACCGAGTGGAAGCGGTCGGCCTACAAGGACAAGGAGCGCCAGCGCTGGTATGCGGGCGAGACGATTTCCGTGGCGGTGGGGCAGGGCTACAACGCCTTTACGTTGCTGCAGCTGGCGCAAGGCACCTCCACCCTGGCCAACAATGGTCTGTACCGCCGCCCGCACCTGGTGCACGCGGTGCGCGATCCGCGCAGCGGCGAGGCCAAGCCCTCCGAATCCACGCCGGATTACCGCATTCCGCTCAAGCAGGCCAACGTCGACGTGATCAAGAACGCCATGGCGGACGTGGTGCGCGTCGGCACGGCGCGGCGCGCGTTCGCAAACACGCCGTACCAGGCCGCCGGCAAGACGGGCACCGCCCAGGTCTTCAGCCTGCGTGGCGGCCATTACCGCGCCAGCGCCATCGACGAGCGCCTGCGCGACCATGCCTTGTTCATGGGGTTCGCGCCGCTGGAGCATCCGCGCATCGCGGTGGCGCTGATCGTCGAGAACGCCGGCTGGGGCGCGAGCGTGGCCGCGCCGGTCGCGCGCAAGGTGTTCGACTACTGGCTGGCCCAGGACCGGCAGGACAGGATCGTGCGGCCCGACCGCGCGGACCCCGTGGCCTCGGTTGAAACCATAGCTTCCGAGGTGGTGCGTCAACCATGAAACGCCTGGGCCTCATCCTGTTGCGCGTGTTCACGGCCTTCGACTGGCCGCTGCTGGCGATCCTGCTGATGTTCGCGGCGCTGGGGCTTACCGTCATGCATTCGGCGGTGGGCGGCACCGACTGGCGGTTTGCCGAGCAATCGCGCAATTTCGTCATCGCCTTCTTCGCGATGTGGACCATGGCCCTGATTCCGCCCAAGTGGCTGATGAAGCTGGCCTTGCCATTCTATGTGGTGGGGGTGGTGCTGCTGCTGGGCGTGGAGTTCTTCGGCGAGACCAGCAAGGGCGCGACGCGCTGGCTGAACCTGGGCGTTACCCGCATCCAGCCGTCGGAGATGATGAAGATCGCCGTGCCGATGATGCTTGCCTGGTACTTCCAGCGCCACGAAGGCGCCGTCCGGATCCGGGACTTCCTGGCCGCCGCCGCGATGCTGGCCGCGCCATTCGGCCTGATCGTGCTGCAGCCCGACCTGGGCACGGCGCTGCTGGTGTTCGGCGCTGGCTTTTTCGTGATCTATTTCGCGGGCCTGTCGTTCAAGCTGCTGGTGCCGGTGCTGCTGGCCGGCATCATCGCCATCGGCACGCTGGTCTACTACGAGGACCAGCTGTGCGAACCCGACGTGGACTGGGTCGTGCTGCACGATTACCAGAAGCACCGGGTATGCACGCTGCTCAATCCAAGCTCCGATCCCCTGGGCAAGGGCTTCCACACGATCCAGTCGATGATCGCGGTGGGCTCGGGCGGGGTGTACGGCAAGGGCTACATGAAGGGCACGCAGACCCACCTGGACTTCATCCCCGAACGCACCACCGACTTCATCTTCGCCGTGTACGCCGAGGAGTTCGGGCTGTACGGCGGCATCGCCCTGCTGGTGCTGTACGGGCTGATGATGGCGCGCGGGCTGACGATCGCGTCGCGGGCGTCGTCGCAGTTCGGGCGCCTGCTGGCCGGAGCATTGACGATGATGCTGTTCATCTACGTGTTCGTGAACGTGGGGATGGTGACGGGAATCCTGCCCGTGGTGGGGGTGCCTTTGCCGTTCATGAGCTATGGAGGGACGGCTTTGTTCACCATGGGGATTGCTTTCGGCATCATGATGAGCATTAGCCGGCATCGGTCGGTGAAGAGCTGACGCTTGTTGGCGGGCGGCTTGCTGACGGATGTGTTCCAGGTGTCTGACACCAACCGCGGCAACAGCCTCTTCCCTCGGGGTGCCTGACACCCAGAAACGTTGTTTCAAACCGTGATGTCATCTCGTACGGGTGTCAGACACTGGCATGGCCTTCTCCGCGACGGGCGGTCTCAAGAACCAAAAAACCGCCGCCAAAAGGACCTACGGCAACGCCTCCGGCACTCCAAGCTCAACGGCCAACGCCTTCAATCCATCCCAGATCCGGCTATCGAACTCCACCGAATCCGCGTTCACCGCGCGGTTCCGGGCTTCGTATTCCCCGGGATACTGCACCGACTCTACGCCGGGCTGAGGCTTGCAGGCGTGGAGGTAGTCGATGAACGCGCCCACCTCCATCGACCGCCAGTCCGTATTGAAGTCCACCTGCGGATCCAGCAGCAGCGCGAACATATTGTTCGTCGCCACGCCGATGCGGGGGTGTTCGGGCTGGATCGTGCCGCCGCCCGACAGCACGCCGGCAAGCAGTTCGGCCACCAGGCCCAGCGCGTAGCCCTTATGGCCGCCGAACGGCAGCAGGGCGCCGGGCGGGTCGGTGAAAAGGGCGCTCGGGTCGGTGGTCGGGTTGCCCTGGGCATCGATCAGCGAGCCGGCGGGCGCAGCCTCGCCCTTGGCGGCCAGCACCCGGGCCTTGTTCACGGCGATGGAGCTGGTGGCCATGTCCACGATGAAGGGCGGGCGGCCGCCGGGCAGGGGGCCGGCGAAGCACAGCGGGTTCGTCGTGAGGCAAGCCTGCGCGCCGCCGAAGGGCGCGACGGTGGGCGAACGGTTGATCACGTTGGTGAAGGCCAGCAGGATCAGGCCCTTGGCCGCCACCATCTCCCCGAAATGGCCCATGCGGCCCAGGTGGTGGCTGTGGCGCAGCGTGAGGATGCACTGGCCGTGCTCCTGGGTGCGCTCGATGGCCTTCTCGATGACCACCTTGCCGACGTATTGGCCCAGCCCGTGGTGGCCGTCGTAGGCCAGCATCGCGCCGCGGTCGTTGACCAGTTCAGGCCGGCCGTCCGGCCGGGCCAGGCCCTCGGACAGCACGCGCCTGTAGTTCGTCAGGATGGACAGGCCGTGGCTGGTATAGCCGACTCGGTCGGATTCCACCAGGTGCTCGGCCACGTCGCGGGCGATGTCCTCGGGCACGCCTTGGGCCATCAGCACGAGGCGGCCGTATTCGTTGGCTTGGGCTAGCGATAGTTTCATCGTCCGTCCTCCTTACAGCCAACCCAGCCAGCGCCAGTAGGTCATACCCATCAGGATCATCAGCGCGTAGCCGATGATGGTGACCAGGATGCCGACCTTGGCGAACTGCTTGGCGTTGAAGGTTTCCGTGCCCAGGCACACCATGTTCTGCGGCGCGTTGATCGGCAGGATGAAGCCGTAGCTGACCACGAAGCCCAGCAGCATGGTCATGCCCAGGCGGCTGAAGTCGCCTGGCAGCGTGGCCAGCACCGAGATCAGGATCGGCAACATGGCGGAGGTAAGCGCGGTCGCGCTGGCGAAACCCAGGTGGATGATGATGAGGAAGGCGGCGAGGATCGCGAAGATGGCCAGCGGCCCAAGGTGGTCCAGGCCGGTGTGCGCCACGACCTGGTTGCCCAGCCATTGGCCGGCCTGCGTCGTCAGCAGGGCGGTGCCCAGGCTGATGCCGACGCCGAACACGATCACGGTGCCCCATGGAATGCGCGACTGCACGTCTTTCCAGGTCATTACGCCAAAGCGCGGCAGCAGCAGGAGGACCAGGCCGAAGTAGGTGGTCGAGGTGGTGTCGAACCGATGGAGCTTGCCCTCGGTCGACCAGAACAGCAGCAGCATGACCGACACGGCCATCAGGCGCTTCTGCGCGCCGGTCATGGGGCCCAGTTCAAGCAGGGACTTCTCGACGGCCTCCTTGCCTCCCGCGATGCTGTCGCTTTCCGGCGGCAGCAGCTTGAGCACGATGACGATCAGCACCGCCGACATGATCAGCGACCAGGGGGCGCCGGCGATCAGCCAGTCCGACCACGCCACCCGTTCGCCCAGCATCTTTTCCATGAAGCCGACCGTCAGCAGGTTCTGCGCGGCGGCGGTCTGGATGCCGACGTTCCAGATGCTGGTGGCCTGCGCCACGATGATCATGATGCCGGCGGCGATGTTCGAGCGCTTGTCCACGCCGAAGGCCGCGATCACGCCCATCATGATGGGCACCACGGCTGCGCTGCGCGCGGTGGCGCTGGGCACGACCAGGCTCAGCACGATGGTCACGGCGATGCATCCGATCAGGATGCGGCGGGTGCTCGTGCCCACCTTGGACAGGGTCACCAGCGCGATGCGCCGGTCCAGCCCGGTGAACGTCATCGCCGCCGCAATGAACAAGGCGCCCGTGACGAGCGCCAGCGCCGAATTCGAGAAGCCGGTCAGCGCCATGCTGATCGCGGCCGAGGTGCCGTAGAGCACCTGCGGGTCTTTGATTGTCGGAGCCGTGCCCAGCAGGAAGGCCATCAGCGTCGTGATCATGATCGCGCTGGCTTCGTAGGACACGGCTTCGGTAATCCAGACCACCACGGCGAACGCGAGAATGGCGAGCATGCGGTGGCCGGCGACGGGCAGGTCGGCCGGCAGGGGCAGCATCAGCACGCCGATCATCACGACGATGCCGGCGACCAGTCCGATGGGAATTTTGGTTTTCTTTGGGGCTTGCGAGGCAGGAACGGCGGCTTGCGCGGTCATATCCATCTCCGGTTGAGGTCAAACTGACGACACACCGCCCCGCGAGCACGGGATTTACCAATTCGGCATGTCGACGCTACAGGATGATCGTGACGGCATTGTGGAAAACCCGTATTGATGCAGATCAAGCAAATCGAAGTTGGCGCTTGTGGAAAACCTGCCGTGGGCATTATGCTCGTCGGCCCCCGCCGGCGGCAAGCCGCTCAGCCCAGCGCCAGGCGCAGCTGTTCGTCCAGGTGCAGCGTGGGCGCCACGCGCCAGCCGCTCTGGGCATAGCGCAGCCAGCGGCCCAGCACCAGGTGCGTCAGCAGGCTGGCGTGGGCGGCCACATTGGCTTCTGGCGGCAGGCCGCCGTCGGTGATCGCGATGCGCAGCGATTGCTTCAGCGACGCCTCGATGCGGTCGTTGATGTGGTTGATGCGTTCCTGCAGGCGGTTGTCTTCCGTTACCAGGGCGTCGCCGGTCAGCACCCGCGTCATGCCCCTATTGCGTTCCGAGAAGGTCAGCAGCATGGACACCGTCTGGTGGGCCTGGGCCAGGCCGTAGGGTTCGGCGGTGGCGATCTGGTTCACCAGCGTGAAGATGCTGGTTTCGATGAATTCGATCAGCCCCTCGAACATCTGCGCCTTGCTGGCGAAATGCCGGTAAAGCGCGGCTTCCGAGACCTCCAGGCGCGCGGCGAGGGCGGCCGTGGTGATCCGGGACGCGTGCGGCTGCTCCAGCATCTCGGCCAGGGTCTGCAGAATTTGGGTCTTGCGCTCGCCGGGTTTGCTCGCCATGGAAGTGTCTGCTCTCGCGCAGGCTTGACGGTGAAGGGGAGGAGGAGCGCGCCGCTATCCCCGCAAGGGGCGTCGGCGTAACAGCAAATCACTGACGGAGTTTACCCGCAAGTCGACGTAGGCCGGACGCTGCGACCGGCCCCGGGCGAAAGGCGTGCCGGGGTGATATACGTGGACGGTGCGCAGGCCCACCCGGCGCGCCCCGCGCAGGTTCGCCAGGGTGTCTTCCACCAGGACCGCGCGGTGCGCCGGGACCCCCTCGCGCGCCAGCACGTAGCGTAGCAGGGCGGGCGAGGGCTTGGGCCGGAACTCGCCGTGCAGGCGCATGTGCTCGATCGCCCACAGGCTGTGGAACTGGTTCAGGATGCCCAGGCGGGACAGCACGGCGCGGGCGTAATGCAGCGGAGCGTTGGTCAGCAGCACCTTGCGGCCGGGCAGCCGCCGCAGCTTGTAGGCAAGCGCCTTTTCCGCGCGCACGAGGGAATCGACGTCGAAGTCATGGCTGCGGTGCAGGAAGTCGTGGGCGTCCACGCCATGGTGCCTGACCATGCCTATCATGGTGGCGCCGTAGCGTTTCCAGTACATCGAGCGCACGCGGTTGGCGGTGTCGATGTCCACGTCCAGGGCCTCGGCCACGGCCATGGTCATGCCATGGTCGATCTTCGGGAAGATGGCGTACGAGGTATCGTGCAGCGTGTTGTCCAGGTCGAACAGCCACAGGCGCTCGGAAGCGCCTTCGGTCGTCCGCCGGGAGCGCCGCAGCCGCACCGCGGGCCGCAGCAATTGGCGATGGGCCTTCATCAGTTGCCCATGGCGCCGCGCGCCATCCCCGATGGACCGATCGAAGAGATCCCAACCGGCAATGCGGCAAGGCAGGCAAAGCGCCCCAATGTGGCAAGGCCGCCCCAATCAGGGCCGCGCGGATCCGGCTCCGCCGGTCCGCAGCGGCGCCCCCTCGGGGGGGAAGTGCGCAGCGCTACGGGGGGGGACATCAATGCGAGCTGATCATCGTGCCGACGCCCTGGTCGGTCAGGATTTCCAGCAGCAGGCAATGCGGCACGCGGCCGTCGACGATGTGGACGGAGTTCACGCCGTTCTTGGCCGCGTCCAGCGCGGAGGAGATCTTGGGCAGCATGCCGCCGGAGATCGTGCCGTCGGCGAACAGCTCGTCGATGGTCTGGGCCGACAGGCTGCGCAAGAGCTTGCCGGCCTTGTCCAGCACCCCGGGGGTGTTGGTCAGCATCAGCAGCTTTTCGGCGCCCAGCACTTCGGCCATCTTGCCGGCCACGACGTCGGCATTGATGTTGTAGGCGGTGCCGTCCTCGCCATAGCCGATGGGCGAGATGACGGGGATGAACTGGTCGTCCTGCAGCGCCTTGACCACGGCCGGCTCGACCGTGGTGATGTCGCCGACGAAGCCGATGTCGATGGGCTCGGACGGGTTGTCCTTGTTGTCCATCAGCTTCTTGCGGGCCTGGATCAGGCCGCCGTCCTTGCCGGTCAGGCCCACGGCCTTGCCGCCGACCTCGTTGATCATCATGACGATGTCCTGCTGGACCTGGCCGCCCAGCACCCATTCCACGACTTCCATGGTTTCCGCGTCGGTGACGCGCATGCCCTGGATGAAGGTGCCCTGCTTGCCGATGCGGCGCAGCGCGTCGTCGATCTGCGGACCGCCGCCGTGGACCACCACCGGATTCAGCCCCACCAGCTTCAGCAGCACGACGTCGTGGGCGAAGCTGCGCTGCAGCCGCTCTTCCGTCATGGCGTTGCCGCCGTACTTGACCACGATGGTCTTGCCGTGAAATCGTCGGATATACGGCAGTGCTTCAGACAGCACGGCAGCTTTGACAGCAGGAGACGAAACGGCAGCAGGGTCGGGGGTGTCGGTCATGGCAGCTAAGTCGGCAAATATACGTATGAGTGGTTAGAAAAAATGCCTGCACAAAAACGCGTTCTGAACGCGGTAGCGCAAGCATACGACGGATTGTAGTACCCACAGGTTTCTTATGCTTTAAACCCATGTTCATATGCCCGACAAGTAACCGGCATTCAGGTAAATTGGGGGCGTTTTCACAACGGCGGGCCCCGCAAAAGGGGGCAAGGCCGCATTGGCTGGACGCTCGTCCCCAATTTTTAACCCATATAAGAGGCAACACATGCGTTTGAATCTTGTCCGCTCCGCCCTGGTGGCGTCGGCCTTCCTGGTGGCTGCCAACGCCGCCCATGCCGAAAAAGTGGTGGTGGGCGCCACCCAGGTCCCGCACGCCGAGATCCTGGAAGTGGTGAAGCCGCAGCTCGCCAAGGAAGGCGTGGAGCTCGATATCAAGGTGTTCAGCGATTACGTGCAGCCGAACCTGCAGCTGGCCGACAAGCAGCTGGACGCCAACTTCTTCCAGCACAAGCCGTACCTGGACTCCTTCAACAAGGACCGCAAGGCGAACCTGGTGCCGGTGGCCCTGGTGCACGTCGAGCCGTTCGGGGGCTACTCCAAGAAGATCAAGAGCCTGTCCGAACTCAAGGAAGGCGCAAGCGTCGCCATTCCGAACGATCCGTCCAATGGCGGCCGCGCGCTCGTGCTGCTGCAGAAACAGGGCTTGATCAAGCTGAAGGATCCGTCCAACATCCTCGCGACCGCCGCGGACGTGGTCGAGAATCCCAAGAAACTGAAGTTCCGCGAACTGGAAGCCGCCATGCTGCCGCGTTCGCTGGACGACGTGGACCTGGCGCTGATCAACACCAACTACGCGCTGGAAGCCGGGCTGGTGCCGACCAAGGACGCGCTGTTCATCGAGGGTTCGGATTCGCCCTACGCCAACATCCTGGTGACCCGCGAGGACAACAAGGACGCGCCGGGCATCAAGAAACTCGTCAATGCCCTGCACACGCCCGAAGTGAAGAAGTTCATCCAGGAAAAGTACAAAGGGGCGGTGGTTCCGGCGTTCTAAACCTTCCGAGTGTCTGACAAGCCCTACCTTCCGTGTGTCTGACACCCTTACGGGACAATCTGACGAATTCGGTACGGTGTTCCCGGGTGTCAGACACCGGCTGAATTCAGACGGTTGTTCGTTTAGATACGGCCGGTGTCAGACACCCGGGAAGGCCTGCTTCAGCTTGGTGGCCATTTCGTAACGGGTGTCAGACACGCGGAAGATCTAGCTTGCCAGCGCCTTCTCCACCGTGGCGTGGAATTCGGCGACGTCGTATTCGCCCAGGTAGCGCTTGATGATGTTGCCCTTCTTGTCGATCAGGAAGGCCGTGGGCGTCAGGCGGATGTCGCCGAAGGCGCGGGCGATGTCGCCCTTGGTGTCCAGCGCCACCGGAAACGGCAGCTTGCGCGTTTCGGCGAAATTCAGCACGAAGTTGGGCGGGTCGTAGTCCATGGCGACCGCGACCGCCTCGTAGCCCTTGCCGGCGTATTCCTTGTAGGCCGCGATGGTTTCCGGCATCTGCTTCACACAGGTCACGCAGCTGGTCGCCCAGAACTTGACCAGCACGACCTTGCCGCGCAGATCCTGCATGGAGAAGGTCTTGCCTTCCAGGGTGGTGAAAGTGACGTCGGGAGCGGTCTGCGCGGGGCGCAGGACGAACCAGGCGCCGATGCCGACCGCCACCAGGACGGCAAGCGCTACGATGGCTTTTTTCATTTGATGGGCATGGCCTCTACGCCGGCGCCCGTGCCGCCAGAGCTATCGCTGGCCGCGCCGGCGCCGCTTTCGATGGGCGCTTTGGTTTCCGTGGTTTTGGATTCGGAGCCGCTGTTCGACAGCCGGATCGCTTCCTCGCGGCTGATGGTTTCGAACAGTTTAACCACCTTGGCCACGCCGCCGACATCGGCTGCGGCATTGGCGGCGTAGTCGCCTTCGGCCTGCGTCACCTTGCCCATGAGGTAGACGACGCTGTGGTCGGTCGTGACGGCGATGGTGCCGGAAGGCACGTACTTGGTATTGAGCAGGGCGGTCTTGACCTTGGAGGTCAGCCAGGTGTCGTTGGAGCGCACGCCGAACGAGGCGATGGGGCCCACCGTCAGCTGGTTGGTGACCTGCTTGACGTTTTCCACGCCCTGGGCGATCGCCGTTGCCTGGCTCTTGGCCTCTTCGGTGGGCACGTCGCCGGTCAGCAGCAGGTGGCCGCTGTAGGCCATGGCATTGACGCGGGCGGTGTCGCCCAGCTTCTGCGAGATCTGGCTCTGCGCCTTGAACGCCATGTTCTGGTCTTCGAGCTGGATGCCTGAAGTCCGGCGGTCCGTCACGACGACGGCCGTGGTGGCGGCGGCGCCGCCCACGATCAACGGCGCGCAGGCCGACAGCGACAGCGCGGCGGTGGACAGCGCCGCGGCGAGCATCAGAGGACGGACTGCGGTGCGGACGTCAGAAATCATTCGGTGTCTCCAAGCAGAAGAGCGTCAATGCCGTCGCACAGAGCGTGCAGCAGCAGAATATGGACTTCCTGGATGCGCATCGTGCGATCGCTGGGAACACATAGATGGACGTCCATGGGCGTAATGAGTTCCCCCATGACGCCGCCGCCCTTGCCGGTCAGGGCAAGCACGTGCATTTCGCGGGCGCTGGCGGCTTCCATGGCGCGCACCACGTTTGGGGAGTTGCCGCTGGTGGAGATGGCCACCAGTACGTCGCCGGCCTGGCCGAAGGCGTTGACCTGGCGCTCGAAGACCTCGTCGAAGCCGTAATCGTTGCCGACGGCGGTGAGGATGGAAGTATCGGTATTGAGCGCGATGCCGGCCAGGGGCAGGCGTTCGCGCTCGAAGCGGCCCACCAGTTCGGCGATGAAATGCTGTGCGTCGGCGGCCGAGCCGCCGTTCCCGCAAGCCAGAATCTTGCCATTGTTCGCCAGGGCGCCGAACAGCACGTCCACCGCTATCGCCAGCGGCTCGGCCAGCACGTTCATGCTTTGTTCATGCGCTGCCATGGCATCGCGAAAGTGCGACGTCATACGAGAGGTCATATCCATGGCCGCGATTATCTCACGGTGCCGTTACCCTGTTCTGTCCAGGCGTAACGAGCTTCGGAGGGGGCGTAACCGGGTTGGGGCGGCGTCAGGGCAGCCAGAACGCCCCGCGCAGCCACTCGGGGCGGCCGGCCTCGAAGACGACCGCGTCGAACCGGGCGGGCGGCGGCTTTCCCCGCCAATGCCGCCGGGCCAGTTCGGGCAGCCAGTGGGCCGCCGCGCGGGCCAGGCGGGCCTGTTTTTCACGGCCGATGCTGGCCGCGGCGCCGCCGTAGCGGGTGCGGCCGCGCGAACGGACCTCGACCAGCACCAGGACGTCGCCATCGCGCATGGCCAGGTCGATCTCGCCGGCGCGGGTCCGCAGGTTGCGCGCCAGCAGCGTCAGGCCCTGCGCCTGCAACAGGCGCAGCGCGGCCTCTTCGTGGAGGTCGCCTTCGCGCTGGGCGGGGGAGCGGCGCGGGGCAGGCGGATCGGCCGGGGGCGGCCGCCGCCCCGCGCGGCGGCGGCGCTTGTCGGCGCGGCGGCGAGCGGCCAGGGCCAGTTCGCAGGCCAGGCGCAAGGTCTCATCCGTCATGGGGACTCCAGGGGCGGCGCGCAATGGCGGCTACACTGACATGGTTTTCCGTGTCAGTAGGCTGCAATGAATCAAAATGTCTCACCCCCGCCAGCCGGAGATGCCTGGTCCCGCGTTGCCGAACGCGTGGCGGAGCAGCATTGGCCCGCTGCGACGCTGTATGTCGTGGCCACGCCGATCGGCAATCTGGGCGACCTGGGGCTGCGCGCCTGGCACGCCCTGCAGCGGGCCGACGTAATCGCTGCCGAAGACACGCGGGCAAGCCGCACGCTGCTGGACGCCTGGGGCGTGGGCACGCCGCTCATGGCGGCTCACCGCCACAACGAGGCCGCGGCAGCCCAGGCCATATGCGAACGGCTGGAGCAGGGCCAGCGCGTGGCCCTGGTATCCGACGCGGGCGCGCCCGCCGTCAGCGACCCGGGCGCCCGGATCGTGCGCACCGTGCGCGAAGCCGGCTTCAAGGTGGTGCCGGTGCCCGGCCCCAGCGCCGTGATCGCCGCGCTGATGGGCAGCGGCGTCACCACGGATGAAAACCCGGCCTATGCCTTCGCGGGCTTCGCGCCGCCCAAGGCCGCGGCGCGCCAGCGCTGGCTGCGCACGTGGTGCGCCTTGCCCGCGCCGGTGGTGATGTTCGAATCGCCGCATCGGCTCGCGGCCACCCTGGCCGACCTGCTGGAGGTCTGCGGGCCGGACCGCCGGCTGACCGTGGCGCGCGAACTCACCAAGCGCTTCGAGGAAATCGCCACCTTCCCGATGGGCGAAGGCGCGGCCTGGCTGGCGGCGGACGGCCATCGCGAACAGGGCGAATTCGTGTTGATCGCGCACGCCCGCGAAAACGAACCGGAGCAGGACGACGCCGATCCCCGCACCGACGCGCTGCTGGACGCCTTGCTGGAGTCGCTGTCGCTGCGCGACGCCGCCCGCGTCGCCGCCAAGGTCTCGGGCCTGCCGCGGGACGTGCTGTACAACCGGGCGCTGGCCCGCAAGAAGGCGGCGGAGTAAAGCCATGACCTACGCAACCGTGGTGTCCAACAAACCCGCCGATCCCACCGAGCGGCTCACCTACCGCGACATGCCCACGCCTTTGGGAGACATGCGCCTGGTCGCCAGCCCCAAGGGCCTGCGGGGCGCCTGGTTCACCGACCAGGCCCTGCTGCCGTCGGCCGAAGGCTGGGTTCTTGCGGAGTCCGATCCCATCCTGGAGCAGGCGCGCCGCGAACTGGACGAATGGTTCGCCAGCCAGCGCCGCACGTTCGACGTGCCGCTGGATCCCGTCGGGACGGCTTTCCAGCACCAGGTGTGGCACGCCTTGTGCGACCTGGCTTTCGGCGTGCTGGCCAGCTACGGGGACCTGGCCCGCACGGTGGGCCGGCCCAAGGGGGCGCAGGCGGTCGGCGGAGCAGTTGGGCGCAACCCGATCAGCATCATCATTCCCTGCCACCGCGTGATCGGCGCCGACACCTCCCTGACAGGCTTCGGCGGCGGGCTGCCGCGCAAGCAGGCGCTGCTGGCGCACGAAGGCAACCTGTACCGCAGCCGCAACGCGCGGGCGCGCCGTGTCTGCGACGGGCAGGCGGAGCTGCCCTGGTAGCCAGGGAATTCCTTATTGCGCGGCGATGCTGGGCAGGATGCCGATGCGGTCCGACACCAGCTGCACGGCGTTCAGCGCGCTTTGGCGGTCGGGGTAGGGCCCGATCTTGACCCGGTAGAGGTTGTTGGACTGTTCCATCGAGGCGGGCGGCGCGCCGTCGGCGCCCAGCTGGTTATTGATCCGGCTGACCAGCGATTGCGCGTTGGCCGGCTGGCTGAACGCGCCCACCTGTAGATAGACGTTGCCGAGGCCGCCCGCGGCCGGCTGGCGCACGGGCGCGGAACCGGGAGCGGGCGCGGGCAGGGGCTCGGCCGTGAGCGCGACGGGCGCGGCGTCCACCGGGGCGAGCACCGGCGTGGAGCCGGTCGCCGAGGCGGGCTCCGGGAGAGCGGCGGCAGGCGCGCCCTGCGAGGCCAGGCGCCGTATTTCGTCGGGAGGGATGGCTTCCACGATTACCTGACCGCTGCCCGGGCCGACGATGCCGAGCTTGTATGCCGCGACATAGGACAGGTCCATGATGCGGTCGCTGTGGAACGGGCCGCGGTCGTTCACCCGCACGATGATCGTCTTGCCGTTGACCAGGCTGGTGACGCGGGCGTAGCTGGGCAGCGGAAGCGTCGTGTGGGCGGCCGTCATGGCGTACATGTCGTAGGACTCGCCGATGGACGTGGAGTTGCCGTGGAACTTCTTGCCGTACCAGGAGGCGATGCCGCGTTTCTTGTAGGGCTGGCCGCTGGTGTCGGGCACGTAGCGCTGGCCGAACACGACGTACGGACGGTTCGCGCCGCTGGCGTACGGTTCCACCTTGGGTACCGCGTCGGGCACCTGGTCCAGGTTCGACGGCGGATTCGAGTCCGGCCCGTCATCCTTGTAGTAGCCGCCTTTCTTGCGCCCGCCGCCGGTGGACGAACAAGCGGCCACGGCAATGGCCAGCGACAACATCAGGATCAGGCGGAGCGGACGGGACAGGGTCATGCGGATTCGTCGGGAAGTTGCGTGCGGTGGCGCACCAGCAGCGGGTCGTGGTCGGCGAACCGCAGCGCGAGCTGTTCCACCACGTACACGGAACGGTGCTGGCCGCCGGTGCAGCCGATGGCGACGGTCAGGTAGTTGCGGGTGTCTTGCGTGTAGCGCGGCAGCCAGCGGTTCAGGAAGCCGGCGATGTCGTCGATCATCAGCCCCACCTGCTCGAACCCGGCCAGCCAGGCGGCCACGGGCTCGTCGCGCCCGGTCAGGGGCCGCAGGTTGCGGTCATAGTAGGGGTTGGGCAGGCAGCGCACATCGAACACCAGGTCGGCGTCCCGGGGCACGCCGCGCTTGTAGGCGAAGGATTCGAACGTCAGGACCAGCGGCGCGCGGTCCGCCTGGATCAGGTCCCGGATCCAGGCGCGCAACTGCCCGGGCGTCAGGTCCGAGGTGTCGATGACGTGTTCCTGTTCGCGCAGCGGCGCCAGCAGTTCGCGCTCCAGCGCGATACAGTCGGTCAGGGAAGGAGCAGTGCCGCCGCGCTGCAGGCGATCGGTAAGGGGATGGCGGCGGCGGGATTCGGAGTAGCGCTGCACCAGCGTCGCGGTGCTGGCGTCCAGGAAAACCACGCGCAGGCTCGTGCCCATGGCGCGCAGCGCGGTCACCACGTCGGGCAGCTCGGCGAGCTCGCCGGGCGAGCGGACGTCGATGGCGACGGCCACCCGCTCCAGGCCTTCGTCCCGGACGTTGGCGATGAATTCGGTCAGGAACCTTACGGGCAGATTGTCGACGCAGGTGTAGCTGGCATCCTCGAGCATGCGCAGGGCGACGGACTTGCCGGAGCCGGAGATGCCGGTGACTAGGACGACTTTCAACATGGACATGATTGTGGCACGCTTTTCCAGGACGATGCCGGCGGGATGGCATCTGATATGGCCGTAAACTCCGAATCTGCGCCTGTACCTTTCTGGCAGCCCTGGCGTAAGCTTGGCGCCGGGTACTCGACAGATTCACATACGCGCCCCGCCGTCATGCGCTTCGGGGGATTGGAATTCGACCTAGATGTTAGCCCTCATTTCCTTTCGTAGTGTTTCACTGCCGCGGTTTTGGGCAATCTCCGCTCTCGTGGCTGCCGCCGCCGTCGTTTTTTCGGCAGCGCCCGCGCAGGCCCAGGACGCTTCCCCGGCGCCCTTGCTTCCCGATACCATGGCGGCCCGGGTGGCCGCCTGTACGGCCTGCCATGGCGCGCAGGGCAGGGCCGGCACCGACGGCTACTATCCGCGCCTGGCCGGCAAGCCGCAGGAATACCTGTACCACCAGCTGCTCAATTTCCGCGATGACCGGCGCCAGTACCGCCCTATGAGCCATCTGCTGGCCGGCCTGCCGGATGATTACCTGCGCGAAATGGCGGCGTACTTCTCCGAACAGCACGTGCCGTATCCGCCGCCGGCGCGCGCCGAGGTGTCCGCCGCCACGCTGGAGGCCGGCCGCAGGCTGGCGCTGGACGGCGACGCGGCGCGCGGCCTGCCCGCCTGCGCGTCCTGTCACGGCGCCGCCCTGGGCGGCCTGCAGCCCGCGATCCCCGGCCTGCTAGGCCTGCCGCGCGACTACATCGGTTCGCAGATCGGCAGCTGGAAGAACGGGCTGCGCCGCGCGGCCGAGCCGGACTGCATGGCCGACATCTCCAACAAGCTCACCCCCGCCGATATCGGCGCGCTGGCCGCATGGCTGTCGTCGCGGCCGGTCGTGGAACCCTATGCGCCCGAACCTGCAGGCGCGCTGCGCCTGCCCGCGGAATGCGGCAGCCAGGCACAACGGTAGGCGGGCGAGCGGATGAAACTCATGAAGAAAGCCCTGTTGGTCCTGCTGCTGGCGGCTGTCGCGGTGGCGGGCGGCCTTTATTGGGCGGGCACGCGCGACGATTCCAGCACCGGTCCGGCCGCGGCCGCCACGGATGCCTCGACCCTGATCGAGCGAGGGCGCTATCTCGCGTCGGCCGGCAATTGCATGGCCTGCCACACGAGCCGGGGCGGCAAGGCGCTGGCGGGGGGCACGGCCATCCCGACGCCGTTCGGCACGGTGTACGGCCCGAACATCACCCCCGACGAAAAGACCGGCATCGGCGCCTGGACTGCCGATGATTTCTGGCAGGCGCTGCACAACGGCAAGTCGCGGGACGGCACGCTGCTCTATCCCGCCTTCCCGTACACGGAATACACGCGCGTCACCCGCGCGGATTCCGACGCGCTGTTCGCCTACCTGCGCAGCGTGCCTCCCGTCAGCCAGCCCAGCCGGCCGCCCGAGCTCGATTTCCCGTACGACCAGCGCGCCCTGCTGGCCGCCTGGCGGGCGCTGTATTTCAAGCCGGGCGTCCTGGAGGCCGACGCGGGCCAGTCGATGCAATGGAACCGCGGGCGTTATCTGGTCGAAGGGCTGGGGCATTGCGCCGCCTGCCACACGCCGCGCAATCGCCTCGGCGCGCTGCGTTCGGACCAGTCCCTGGGCGGTGGCGAGATCCCGGTGCTGGACTGGTACGCGCCGCCGCTCACCAACGATATGCAGACCGGGCTGGGGCGCTGGTCGGCCGAGGACATCGCCGCGCTGCTCAAGACGGGCATGTCCAAGCATTCCAGCGCCAGCGGTCCGATGGCCGAGGTGGTCCTGGGCAGCTCGCAGCATCTGAGCGACGACGACGCGCTGGCCATCGGCGTTTATCTGAAGTCCCTGCCCGCCGTGCCGGCGGCGGATCCGCCATCGACGCCCGTCTCGCCCGCGGCGATGGAGCTGGGCGGCAAGATCTACCGCCAGCAATGCGCGCAATGCCACCAGCCGGCAGGCGAGGGCAGCGGCACGGCCTGGCCCGCGCTGGCCGGCAATCCCACCGTGACGGCGCCGTCGCCGGTCAACGCCATCCGCATGGTGCTCGACGGCGGATATGCGCCCGCCACGGCGGCGAACCCGCGGCCCCATGGCATGCCGCCGTTCGGGCAACTGCTCAACGACGGCGACATCGCCATGCTGGTGTCCTACATCCGCAATAGCTGGGGCAACGAAGCCGGCGGCGTGACGCCGCTGGAGGTCAAGAGGGCGCGCGCGGCATCGACGCGGAACTAGTCCGGGCCTGCGTACAGGCCTGGCGCGCCAGCTCGCCCAGCACGCGGATCGCGTCCTGGGCGCCGGCATCCCAGGGGTGGCCGTAGTTGAGCCGCACGGCGCTGCCGAACTGGCCGCTGGCCGAAAAGATGGGGCCGGGGGCCACGCTGATGCCGCGCTCCAGCGCCTGCCGATGCAAAGTCAGCGCATCCACCCGCGCAGGCAGCTCCAGCCACAGGAAGAAGCCGCCTTGCGGGCGGGTGACGCGCGTGCCCGCGGGAAACTCCTGGGCGATCGCATCGGCCATGCGCGCTTGCTGCGCCTGCAGCGTTTCGCGCAGGCGGCGCAGGTGGCGGTCATAGCCGCCTTGTTCCAGGTATTCGGCGATCGCGCCCTGGGCAGGGCCGGACGCCGATAGCGTCGAGGACAGCTTGAGGCGTTGCACGCGCTGGGCATAGCGGCCGGCGCAGGCCCAGCCGATGCGGTAGCCCGGCGCCAGGCACTTCGAGAACGACGAGCAATGCAGCACCAGCCCCTGGGTATCGTAGGCCTTGGCGGGCACGGGCCGCGAGGGTCCGAAGTACAGCTCGCCGTACACGTCGTCTTCGATCAGGGGGATGCCATGGCGGGCCAGCATCTCCACGAGCTGCCGCTTCCTGTCGGCCGGCATCAGGCTGCCCAGCGGATTCTGGAACTGGGTCATCAGCCAGCAGGCCTTGGGCGCGTGGCGCCGGATGGCGGCCTCCATTGCGTCCAAGTCGACGCCGGTGCGCGGATGGGTGGGTACTTCCAGCGCCTTCAACCCCTGCCGTTCAAGCGCCTGGAGGGCGCCGTAGAAGGTGGGCGCTTCGACCATCACCGTGTCGCCGGGCTGGGTGACCGCCTGCAGGCAAAGATTGAGCGCTTCGAGCGCGCCGTTGGTGACGACGATGTCGCTGGCGGGCACGTTGATGCCGCCGATCAGGTAGCGCAGCGCGATCTGGCGGCGCAGGGCGGGGTTGCCGGGCGCCAGGTCTTCCACCGTGTCGAGCGGATCCTGGCGCTTCAGGTGCGCGGCCATCGCCTGGGCGAGCCGCGGCAGCGGGAACAGCAGCGGCGAGGGGAAGGCCGAGCCCAGCGGTTTGACGTCGCGGTTGCGCACGGAGCCGAGGATGTCGAAGATGCGCTCGCTGATCGCGAGCTCCGTCGATCCGCCGTCCGGGTTCGACGCGCCCGGTTCGGGCGGCAGCGAGGCCGCGGGCGCGTTGACGTAGTAGCCGGAGCGCGGCTGCGCCCGGATCAGGCCGCGGGCTTCCAGCAGGTAATAGGCCTGGAATACCGTGGAGGGGCTGACCCGCCGCGCCGCGCAGGCGTCGCGCACGGAAGGGAGTTTGTCGCCCGCGCGCAGGACGCCGTCGCGTATCGATTTGGCGATCTCGGCCGCCAGGGTCTCGTAGAGGCTCACGGCATCGCCGGGCGGCACGCGTTTACTTGCTGCTTTGGAGGATCGCCATCGCCTGGCGCTCCATGAATTCGCCCAGCGTGTCGATGCCGCGCAGCTTCAGGATCGTGTTGCGCACGGCGGCCTCCACCAGCACGGCCAGATTGCGGCCGGCGGCGACCTGCAGCATCACTTTGCGCACCGGCAGGCCCAGCATGTCCTGCGTGATGTCCTGCAGCGGCAGCCGCTCGAACTTGTCCTGCGCGGTGGCGCGCACCAGGTGCACGATGAGCTTCAGGCGCATCTTCCGGCGCACGGAGGTCTCGCCGAAGATGGTGCGGATATCGAGCAGGCCCAGCCCGCGCACTTCCAGCAGGTTCTGCAGCAGTTGCGGGCAGTGGCCCTCGATCATGTTGGGGGCGGTGCGCGAGAATTCCACGGCGTCGTCGGCCACCAGGCCGTGCCCGCGCGAGATCAGCTCCAGCGCCAGTTCGCTCTTGCCCAGGCCGGATTCGCCGGTGATGAGCACCCCCAGGCCGAGCACATCCAGGAACACGCCGTGCACCGTGGTCGTGGGCGCCAGCTTCTTGCCCAGGTAGATGCGCAGCAGGTCGATGAGCTGTGCGGCCGCCACGGGAGTGGACAGCAGCGGCACCTGGTGCTGCTCGCACTGGTCGACCAGATCCTGGGGCGGCGTCAGTCCGTCGGCCAGCAGGATGGCGGGGACGCCGCCGATCAGCAGCTCGTCCATGTGGTGCATGCGGCGGCGCAGGTCGAAGCGCGTGTAGTACGCCAGCTCTTCCTGGCCGAACACCTGGATGCGCGACGGGTGGATGAGGTTCAGGTGGCCGACGAGGTCCGCGGCCGACATGCCGTCGTCGGGAATTGCGCGGTCGGCTGCGCCCTGGCCTGAAATCCAGTTAAAGGGGATTTTGTCGGCGTTGTCGTCGACGAGTTCCTGCACCGTGAGCATGGCACCGTTTCCGCGGGAAGATCAGAGTTGGCCGGTCGTGAGCATCTTGTGGACGATGGCCGGATCGGTTTCCGTGGCCAGGGCCTCGCGCAATGCCTTGTTGGACATGAGCTGGGCCAGTTCGGCCAGGATGTCCAGGTGTTGCTGCGTTGCAGCTTCGGGCACCAGCAGGCAGAGCAGCATCGAGACCGGCTGTCCGTCGGGCGCATCGAAGGCGATGGGCTGGGCGAGGCGGATGAAGGCCGCCAGCGCCTGCTCCAGGCCCTTCACGCGGCCGTGCGGAACGGCCACTCCCTGCCCCAAGGCCGTGGAGCCCAGGCGTTCCCTGGCAAACAGGCTGTCGAACACGAGCGCCCGAGCCAAGCCGTGGTTGTTTTCGAAGAGAAGGCCGGCCTGCTCGAACGCACGTTTCTTGCTCGTTGCGAGCATATCGAGCACGACGTTGCCGGCGGGTAGGATGCGCGACAAATGATTCATCGGATCATTATATGGTTATATGACGCAGTGCAATAATCGGCCTCTGCGGCGCGTCCTCTGCGTGGGCGGCGCCGTGGGGCGGCAAGAGCGACAGCATAGACCGATAGTGGCGGATTGTGGGCATTCTTGCGCCCCTGCGCAGCTTCGCGGGCCGGGAAACGTCTGGAATCGGGGAAAACAGGATCGCCGGGCGGAGCCGGGAATGGGGGACAGAGGAGAGGGGGGAAGTTTGCCGATGCCCCGGCTGGACTCGTGGTCTAGCGGGACACCGGGACTGAGGCAGGATTCTAGAATCGCTGTTTCGTTAGTCTCGCAGGCGAGCTATCGTGAGGCGCGTTACTGCTGGGGTGACGAAAGATTCGCCGCTTGCCGCTTCACGGACTCCGCTGTGTGACTTCGTACCTTGTCCTTGTGCTTGATGACCTGACGGTCGACCTTGTCAGCAAGAAGATCTATGGCTGCATAGAGATTTTCATCGGTAGCTTCACAATGAATGTCCTTACCGCTTAGACGCATGGTGATTTCAGCTCTATGCCGCAGGGGCTCTACCGAGAGCATGACCTGGGTATCGATGACGTGATCGAAATGCCGCAGCACTCGCGCCAGTTTGTTCATGACATATTCCCGGATGGCCGGGGTGACGTCGAGGTGACGACCGCAGATGCTCAGGTTCATAGTGTGCTCTCCTTCTAAAAGAGGAAAAAAGGTGCGCAAAAGAGCGCGGCTGGTTCGTTAGGCGTTCTCCTTGATCGAGAGGGTTCGTTTAGTACTAGTGTATAGACTCGGGCCGATAAAACAAGCTGACCTAACGCAAGAACATGGCATTTTTATGGCTGAGTCCTTGGGGCTCCTAGGGGTCTTCCCGGAGCCGCCCGTTACATGCGGAAGTGCTCTCCCAGGTAGACGCGGCGCACGGCGGGATCGCCCACGATTTCGTCGGGGTGGCCGTCGGTCAGGACCTTGCCTTCGCTGATGATGTAGGCGCGGTCGCAGATGCCCAGTGTTTCGCGGACGTTGTGGTCCGTTATCAGCACGCCGATGCCGCGGCCCTTCAGGAACCGCACGATGCGCTGGATTTCGATGACGGCGATGGGGTCCACGCCGGCGAAGGGCTCGTCCAGGAGGATGAAGCGCGGGCTAGTGGCCAACGCCCGCGCGATCTCGACGCGGCGGCGTTCGCCGCCCGACAGCGAAATGGCTGCATTGCTGCGGATGTGGCCGATCTGGAGCTCTTCCAGCAAGGCTTCCATCTGCTCATTGATCTTGGCTGTGGAGAGCGGGCGGCCATCCGGCCCTATTTGCAGCTCCAGCACGGCGCGGATGTTCTGTTCCACCGTCAGGCGGCGGAACACGGAGGCGTCCTGGGGCAGGTACGAAAGCCCCATCCGCGCGCGCTTGTGGATGGGCATCGCGGTGATGGCGGCGCCGTCGATCTCGATGCGGCCGGCGTCCGCGGGCACCAGGCCCACGATCATGTAGAAGCTGGTGGTCTTGCCCGCGCCGTTCGGGCCGAGCAGGCCGACGACTTCGCCGCTGACCACGGACAGGGAAACGTCCTGCACCACGGTGCGGCCGTTATAGGTCTTGCGCAAGCCGGTTGCGCGCAGGCTGCCCTGCTTGACGCCCGAAGGGGCGGAGGTCACGGGAGTCTGCACTGAGGGTTGGTTCATCGTGGCTGCGAGTGGTGTTGCATGGGAGGCGCTTCAGCGCCCTTTCTTGGCGGCTTGCTGCTTGCGGCATTCCGCGATGGCTGCGTCCGTCTTGGCGCGCGGCTCCGCGACCGAGCGTACCCGTCCGCCCGCCGCGGACGAGTTCGGGCCGCCCTGGGCTTCGTACGTGCCGGTCTTTTCGTTGTAGCGCACCCGTTCGCCGCGGATGGTATCGAACGGTTTCCCACAGACGTAGCGGATCACGACGGCTTGGCCGATGAGGTCGAAGGTGCTTTTCGAGCCGTCGTATTCGGCGCGCAGGCCCTTGCCTTCGATGAGCTCGAAGGTCTCGGGGCGTTCCTGGCGGATGGTCACGACCTTGCCCTTGTTGGCCGTGGCGGTGCCGAACTGGTTGCCCTGCGGGTCCTCGTTCATCTGCAGGGTATCCGACGTCAGGGTCATGAGGCCGCGCGTCAGGTTGACGTTGCCCGTGAAGACGCTTTGCTTCTTCACGTCGTCGTAGTGCAGCGTATCCGACAGGATCAGCGTGCTGGGCTCTTCGGCGGGGGTTGCCGACTTGGACGCCGGATCCGCGGCGAAGGCGGGCGCGAGCGCCGAGGCCGTCAGCAGGACGGCGCCGATCAGACGGGTCGTCGGGGCAAGGAGAATCCGGAGGTCGGTCATGGTTTCTTCTGGTCAGTGTTGTTGGCGGGAATTTCGGTCCGGCGTTGCTGCTTGCCTTCGGAACCGGCAATTTCCACATCGGTCGATGCCGAAACCTGCAGTTGGCGCGTCTTGTTGTTGTAGCGCATGCCCTTGCCGTTCATACGCGAACGGCCCTTGAGCACCTCGGCGGGCAGGTCGGTATAGACCACGTCCTCGTCGGGAAGGATGATCAACTGCTGGCTGCGCACGTCCAGCATGTCGTTGTTGGCGTCGGGCTGGCGGTGCACGTGCGCGTCGCCGTTCATGACGATGCGCTTGCCGCCTTGTTCCATCACGGCCGTTTTCGAGACGGCCACGGTGATGGGGTTGGTCTCGCGCTGGCCCACCGCGCGCGGTTCAGTGATGTGATATGAGTCGTCATCCGGGAAATGCTCTGCGTACTGGCCTTCCAGCCGGTTGATGGGCCGGCCGCTGGGATCGGTGCGCAGCATGACGAAGTCGCGGGACCATGCGTCCATCTCGTGGGTGATGCGGCGCGGCGGGTCCACCTGGATGGCCCGCTGCGCATAGTCGGCCGCCCACCAGGAGCTGGTGACCAGCACCAGCAGCAGGAACAGCGCGATCAGAGAGGGAAAGCGTTCTTTCATCGGGTTCGCCGCAAGGGCGTGTTGGTTGTCGCGGCGGTCATTGGATCGCGCCCGGGCCCAGCAGGCCCGGGGCCGACAGGAACGCGCCGAGGCGCCCCTGGGCCGCCAGCAGCAGGTCGCAGCATTCGCGCACCGCGCCGCTGCCGCCCGGCTGCGAGGATATCCAGTGGGCGGCCTGGCTGACGTAGCCGGGGGCGTTCGGCACGCTGGCGGCGAAACCCGCTCGCTGCATGGCCGGCAGGTCGATGATGTCATCGCCCATGTAGCCGGTCTGATTCAGTTGGACACCGGAACGCTGCGCAAGTTCGGCCAGGGCGCCGCCCTTGTCGCGCACGCCCTGGACGACCTCGGCGATGCCCAGTTCGGCGGCGCGCCGCGCCACGATCGGACCGGAGCGGCCGGTCATCAGCGCGACCTTCAAGCCGCCTTCCATCAGCAGGCGCAGGCCGTGGCCGTCAAGCGCGTTGAAGCGCTTTTGCAGTTCGCCGCTTTCGCCGTAGTAGAGGCTGCCGTCGGTCAGCACGCCGTCCACGTCGAACACCATCAGGCGCACGGTGGCGGCGCGTTCGCGCACGGTAGCGGGGATGCGGGCGAGGACCAGCGCGTCGGCCGGGTGAGTCACGGAGGCAGGGAGAGTCATAGTCATACCACTTTGGCGGCCATCAGGTCATGCATGTGCAGGGCGCCGAGCAGGGCGCCATCGGTGTCCAGCACCAGCATGTGATTGAGCCGTTGTTCGTCCATTTGCTGGGCGGCCTCGACCGCCAGCGCGTCGGCATTGATGCTGCGAGGCGAGCGCGTCATGCCCGCCTCCACGGTCAGGCTGCGGATGTCGCCGTGCCTGGCGATCAGGCGGCGCAAGTCGCCGTCGGTGAAGATGCCCAGCGGGCGGTGCTGCGCGTCGGTCACGACGGTCATGCCCATGCCCTTGGCGGACATGACCTCCAGCGCCTGCGCCACCGGCGTGCCGGCCATGACGATGGGCAGGGCATTGCCCTGGCGCATCACGTCGCGTACGTGGGTCAGCAGGCGGCGGCCCAACGCGCCGCCCGGATGCGAGCGCGCGAAATCCTGGGGCCCGAAGCCCCGGGCCTCCAGGCAGGCGACCGCCAGCGCGTCCCCCAGGGCCAGCGCCGCGGTGGTGCTGGCCGTGGGCGCCAGATTCAGCGGGCAGGCCTCCTGGGCGACGCTGCCGTCCAGGTGGACGTCGGCCAGCGAGGCCAGCTCGGACTGCGGATTGCCCGTGATGGCGATCACTCGCGCGCCCATCCGGCGGGCGGCCGGCAGGACCGTCAGCAGTTCCTGGCCGGATCCGGAATAGGAAATGGCGATGATCACGTCGTCCCGGGTGATCATGCCCAGGTCGCCGTGGACGGCTTCGGCCGCGTGCAGGAAGAAGGCGGGCGTGCCGGTAGAGGCCAGCGTCGCGGCGATCTTGCGGGCGATGTGGCCGGTCTTGCCGATTCCGCTGACGACCACGCGGCCACGGCACGCCAGCAGCATGGCGACGGCGTGCGTGAAGCTGTCGTCCAGCCTTGCCGACAGGTCCAGCAGCCCCTGGCTTTCGATTTGCAGTGTTCTGCGCGCAGATGCCAGCGCGGTCTCGGACGATGTGGTGGGATGGTCAGTCATGCACGGATTTTAATATCAGTATGCGGGTTTGCCCCGGGGAGGGGGGTATGGCATTCTGGCGGCTCTTTTCAACGGATTTCAAACTCTCTTTCCAGGTTCGTCCCATGTCCAGCATTCCCAGCCCCGTCCTTGGCACGCCCTTGTCTCCCCTGGCCACCCGAGTCATGCTGCTTGGTTCGGGCGAGCTGGGCAAAGAGGTCATCATCGCCCTGCAGCGGCTGGGCGTGGAGGTCATCGCGGTGGATCGGTACGCCGACGCCCCGGGCCACCAGGTGGCTCACCGGGCGCATGTGGTCTCGATGACGGACCCGGAGGCCCTGCGCAAAGTCATCGACCAGGAGCGGCCGCACGTTATTGTCCCCGAAATCGAAGCCATTGCCACCAATTTGCTGGTGGAACTGGAAGAGGCGGGCGTGGCGCGGGTCACCCCGACGGCCCGCGCCGCCCAGCTGACCATGAACCGCGAGGGCATCCGCCGCCTGGCGGCGGAAACCCTGGGGCTGCCCACTTCGCCCTATTGCTTCGTCGATACGGAAGAAGAGCTGCGCCAGGCCATCGACGGCGGCATCGGCTATCCCTGCGTCATCAAGCCGGTCATGTCCTCGTCGGGCAAGGGCCAATCCCTGATCAAGACCGCGGACGACGTCGCCTCCGCCTGGCGCTACGCCCAGGAAGGCGGCCGGGTGGGCGCCGGCCGCGCCATCGTCGAGGGGTTCATCCGCTTCGACTACGAAATCACCTTGCTCACCGTGCGCGCGCGCGGCGCCGATGGCGAGATCCAGACCCGCTACTGCGAGCCCATCGGCCACAAGCAGGTCGACGGCGACTACGTCGAAAGCTGGCAGCCGCACCCCATGTCGCCCGCAGCCCTGGAGCGTTCCCGGGAGATCGCGCTGGCCGTCACGTCCAACCTGGGCGGCCTGGGCATCTTCGGCGTGGAGCTTTTCGTGGCCGGCGACCAAGTCTGGTTCTCGGAGGTCAGCCCGCGTCCGCACGACACGGGCATGGTCACCATGATCACCCAGGTCCAGAACGAGTTCGAGCTCCATGCACGGGCCCTGCTGGGGCTGCCGGTGGACACCAGCCTGCGCCAGCCCGGCGCCAGCAGCGTCATCTACGGCGGCGTCGAGGCTGCCGCGGTCTCGTTCCATAACGTGGCCGAAGCGCTGGCCGAGCCCGGCACGGATATCCGCCTCTTCGGCAAGCCCGAATCCTTCGTCAAGCGCCGCATGGGCGTGGGCCTGGCCGTGGCCGAGGACGTCGCGGCCGCGCGCGCCAAGGCCAAGCGCGTTTCCGCCGCCGTGTCCGTGAAGGCCGGCTGACCCCGCCTTCAGCGCCCCATTCCGTTGCCCCCAGCGGGCCGTCCGCCACCCGGCGGGTGGCCCGCTGGCGTTCGTCCGCAGCCGTCCGCGGGAGGGCGCGCGCCCCGATATGCGCTTTGCTTGCGGCCTTGCCCCTGCCGCCATCGTGGTTTGCGCTTTCTCATTGTTTGTTCGATAATTTCAGAAATTTCTGAAAGCAGCGTAACTGGATTTGTCTGATTGCGCCGCTGTCCGGACCTTGCTGGCGCTGATCGATCATGGCTCTCACCCCTCAAAACGAACGCTTCATCCTGCATTTCGGGGAAATGGGCAGCCGCTGGGGCGTGAACCGCACCGTCGGCCAGATCTACGCCCTGCTGTTCCTTTCCCCCAAGCCCCTGAACGCCGACGATATCGCCGAGACGCTCGGCTTCTCGCGCTCGAACGTCAGTCTCGGGCTGAAGGAGCTGCAGTCCTGGCGCCTGGTCAAGCTGATCCACCAGGTCGGCGACCGCCGCGATTACTTCGAGACGCCCAAGGATGTATGGGAAATCTTCCGCATCCTGATGGAAGAAAAGCGCAAGCGCGAAATCGATCCCACGCTCTCCCTGCTGCGGGACACCCTGCTGGAGCCCCCGTCGGGGCCGGATGAGGCCTACGCGCAACAACGCATGAACGAGATGCTGGAGCTGATCGAACTGTCCACCGGATGGTTCGATGAGGTTCAACGACTGCCGCCCGAGACCTTGCAGAACCTGATGAAACTCGGTTCGAAAGTGCAGAAGGTGCTGGGTTTCGCCGGCAAATTGCGGGGCAAGGCCTGACCTTGATCCGACCCGTTTTTTCAGGAAACCTCTATGAAGTTGTATCCAACGCCCGTAACATGGCGCGAGAGACGGCCTGGGAACCATGCCGGTTGCCGCGGCGCCTCGACCGTTTGGGAGCGCTCCAATGATTGATCTCGACGTCGTCAACCTGTCGCGATTTCAGTTTGCCGCGACCGCGCTATATCACTTCCTGTTCGTCCCCCTCACGCTCGGCCTTTCGTTCATCCTGGCCATCATGGAGAGCGTGTACGTCATGACCGGACGCCCCATCTGGAAAAAGATGACCATGTTCTGGGGCACGCTGTTCGGCATCAACTTCGCGCTGGGCGTGGCCACGGGCGTGGTGATGGAATTCCAGTTCGGCATGAACTGGTCCTATTACAGCCACTACGTCGGCGACATCTTCGGCGCCCCGCTGGCGCTGGAAGGGCTGATGGCTTTCTTCCTGGAAGCCACCTTCGTCGGCCTGTTCTTCTTCGGCTGGAACCGCATGTCCAAGGTCAGCCACCTGGTGGTGACCTGGCTGGTGGCGTTCGGCACCAACTTCTCGGCGCTGTGGATCCTGATCGCCAACGGCTGGATGCAGAATCCGGTCGGCTCGATCTTCAATCCCGACACCATGCGCATGGAGATGACCGACTTCGCCGCGGTGATCTTCAACCCGGTGGCCCAGGCCAAGTTCGTGCACACGGTCAGCGCAGGCTACGTCGCCGGCGCTATGTTCGTCATGTCCATCAGCGCGTGGTACCTGCTGAAAGGCCGCCACGTCGACCTGGCCAAGCGTTCGATGGCGGTCGCGGCCAGCTTCGGCCTGGCCTCGGCGCTGTCGGTCGTGGTGCTGGGAGACGAAAGCGGCTACCTCACCACCGAACACCAGAAGATGAAGATCGCGGCCATCGAGTCCATGTGGCATACCGAGCCGGCTCCCGCGTCCTTCAACCTGATCGCCATTCCCAACCAGGAAGAGCGCAAGAACGATTTCGCGATCGAGATTCCCTACGTCATGGGCATCATCGGAACGCGTTCGCTGACGACGCCGCTGCTGGGCATCGACGATCTGATCCTGCGCGCGGAGAACCGCATCCGCGACGGCATGGTGGCGTATGACGCCCTGCAGAAGATCCGCGCCAATCCCAAGGACGTGGATGCGCGCATGGTATTCGACCGCACCTGGCCCGACCTGGGCTACGCGCTGCTGGTCAAGCGCTACCAGCCCGACATGAGCAAGGTCACCGAAGCCGACATCAAGAAGGCGGCGGTGGATACCGTGCCCAACGTGGCGCCGCTGTTCTGGGCGTTCCGCATCATGGTGGCGGTGGGCATGTACCTGATCCTGTTCTTCGGCGTGGCCTTCTGGCTGGCCTCGCGCGGCCGCCTGGACAGCCGCCGCGGCCTGCTCAAGGTGGCGCTGTGGAGCCTGCCCCTGCCGTGGGTGGCCATCGAAAGCGGCTGGTTCGTGGCCGAGTACGGCCGCCAGCCCTGGGTGATCGAAGGCGTGCTGCCAACCTATTACGCAGCCTCGGGCCTGACCATCATGGACCTGGCAATCAGCCTGTCGATCTTCCTCGTGCTGTACACGGCGCTGCTGATCATCGGCGTGAAGGTCATGCTGCATGCCGTGAAGGCCGGGCCGAAATCCGATGGGCCGGCGCCCGCCAGCGCCGCCGCCGATCCTGTGCGCGCCGCCGTGCGCGCCTGAGGAGGAGACAGCGATGGAAACCCTCATTCCTTTCGACTACGGCACGCTGCGCGTGGTGTGGTGGGTGCTGCTGGGCGCGCTGCTCATCGGCTTCGCCGTCATGGACGGCTTCGACCTGGGCGTGGCGGCGCTGCTGCCGGTGGTCGCCAAGACCGACGTGGAACGCCGGGTGGTGATCAACGTGGTGGGGCCGGTCTGGGAAGGCAACCAGGTCTGGCTCATCACGGCGGGCGGCGCCATCTTCGCCGCCTGGCCCCTGCTGTACGCCGCGTCGTTCTCCGGGTTCTACCTGGCGATGATGCTGGTCCTGATCGCCCTGATCCTGCGGCCCGTGGGCTTCAAGTACCGCAGCAAGATGGAAGGCACGCGCTGGCGCAACCGCTGGGACGGCGTGCTCTGTTTCTCGGGCGTGGTGGCCTCGCTGGTGTTCGGCGTGGCCATGGGCAACATCATCCTGGGCGTTCCGTTCACCTTCGATCCGGTGACGCTGCGCCCCATCTATGAAGGGCATTTCTTCCAGCTCTTCATGCCTTTCGCCCTGCTGGCGGGCGTGCTGAGCGTGGTGATGCTGGCCATGCACGGCGCCGTGCTGCTGGCCTGGCGCACCGAGGATCCCGTATCGTCGCGCGCCCGCAACTGGGGCCGGCTGTGCGCCTTGCTGACCGCGGCGCTGTTCGTCGCGGGCGGGTTCTGGGTGGCCGGCGGGGTTGGCGGCCATGTCATCACCAGCGCGGTGGACATGGCGGGCCCGTCCGATCCGATGCTCAAGACGGTATCGGTGCAGAACGGCGCATGGATGGCCAATTACGCGAAGTGGCCGCTGATGTGGATCGCGCCCGCGCTGGGCGTGGGGGGCGCCGTGCTGGTGGCGCTGCTGCTGACCGCGCGCGCCAACGTGCTGGCTTTCCTGGCGTCCTCCGTGTCGATCGCCGGCGTCATCCTTACGGTGGGCTTCTCGCTCTTCCCGTTCATCATGCCGTCGTCGACGAAGCCGCAGGCCGGCCTGACCATCTGGGATGGTTCGTCCAGCCACATGACGCTGTGGATCATGGTGATCGCCGTCGCGATCTTCCTGCCCCTCGTGACGCTCTACACCGCCTGGGTGTACCGGGTCATGCGCGGCAAGGTGACGGAAGAATCGGTGGGCGGCACGCCCAATTCATACTGACAAGGAGCCTCCACCATGTGGTATTTCTCGTGGATACTCGGCTTGGGCCTGGCGTGCGCGTTCGCTATCCTCAACGCGATGTGGTTCGAGCTGCGCGAAGGGCATACGCATGACCCGCGCGCCAGCCGCGACGACGAGTGAGGGGCGCCGCTAGCGCGCTCGAGCACGATCCTTCGGCGGCGCTGGAAAAACCGCCGCGCGAGCAGTCGCGGTGGCTGATGGCGCTTGCCAAGGCCGCAAGGCTGCCCCTGCTGCTGGCGGGCGCGGCTCCCCTGGCGAGCGGCGTCCTGCTGGTCGTGCAGGCCTGGCTGCTGGCCAGGGTGCTGGATGCCGCCATCGTCGGGCAGGTTCCCCGGAAAGAGCTGATCGGCGGCATCCTGGGCATCGCGGGGCTCATGCTGCTGCGCGCCTGCATCGGCTGGGCGGGCGAACGCGCCGGCGCCAGCGCCTCCGAACGCATCAAGCGCCATGTGCGCCAGTCGCTCTTCAGGCGGCTGGTGCGCAAGGGGCCGCACTGGAGCCGGAGCCGTGCCGCCGGCGAACTGGCCAGCGCCGTGGTGGACCAGGTCGAGGCGCTGGACGGCTTCTTCGCCAAGTACCTGCCCGCGATGGCCGCGGCGGCCCTGTTGCCCGTGGCCTTCTCCGTCGTGCTGTTGCCGGTGGACGTGATCGCCGGGCTGGTGCTGCTGATCACCGCGCCGCTGATCCCGTTGTTCATGGCCCTGGTGGGGTGGGGCGCCCAAGGCGCCAGCCGCCGGCATTTGCGCGCCTTCGCCCGCCTGTCGGGTTTTTTCGCCGACCGCCTGCGCGGGCTGTCCACCCTGAAACTCCATGGCCGGGCCGAGGCGGAAGCCGAGTCCGTCGTGGCGGCCAGCGACGCCCTGCGGCTGCGCACGATGTCGGTCCTGCGCATCGCTTTCCTGTCGTCGGCCGTGCTGGAGTTCTTCGCCGCGCTGGGCGTGGCGGGCGTGGCGGTCTATATCGGCCTGACCTATCTGGGATTCCTCGACCTGCGCTGGACGCCCCTGACCTTGCAGGCCGGTCTCTTCTGCCTGCTGATGGCGCCGGAAATCTACGCCCCGCTGCGGCAGTTCGCGGCGCACTATCACGACCGCGCGGCCGCGCTGGCGGCGGTCACGCAGATCGCGGCCCTGTTCGACGGACTGCCGCAGGATGACGATCTGCGCGGCGAGGCCGGGGGCGAAGCCGTACGCCAGGGCCGCGAGGGCCAGCACAAGGGCGCCGCCCTTATGGCCGGCGGCCTTGTCGTGCTGGCGCCGGGCCGGGGCCGGCCGGTGCTGTCGAACGCCTCGCTCGCGCTGGCGCCGGGCGAGCATGCGGCGCTGATGGGTCCCAGCGGCATCGGAAAATCCACGCTGATCGAAGCGATCGCGCGCCTGAGGCCCTGCCAGGGGGATATCCGGCTGGACGGCCGGCCCCTGGCCGATTGGAGCGAACCGGCCTTGCGGGGGCGGGTCGCCCTGATCGGGCAAAAGCCGCAGTTGCTGGCAGGCTCCATTGCCGACAACATCCGGCTGGGCCGTCCAGGCGCCTCCGACGCCGCGGTGCAGGACGCCGCGCGGCGCGCCTGCGTGCTGGAGTTTTCGGCGGCGTTGCCGCAAGGGCTGGATACGCCGCTGGGCGGGCGCGGCCACGGCCTATCGGGCGGGCAGGCCCAGCGTGTCGCGCTGGCTCGCCTGTTCCTGCGCGATCCGGGCCTGATCCTGCTCGATGAGCCCACGGCGCACCTCGACGAGGCCACTCAGGAGCGGGTGCTGGACGAGATCCTGGCGTTCGCCGCCGGCCGGACCCTGCTGCTGGCGACCCACGCGCCCGCCGTCGCGGCCCGGCTTGGTCGGACCTTGCGCGTGGCTGGCGGAAAGGTGGAAGACGCATGAAGAACCTGTTGCTGCTCCTGCCGCTGTACGCGCGCCGAAAAGGCGGGCTTTTGCTCGCATTGTTCTGTGCCTTGGCCACGGTGGCGGCGGGCGTGGGCCTGCTGGGCGTGTCGGGCTGGTTCCTGACCGGCGCCGCGCTGGCTGGCGCGGGCGGCGCATTCAACCTGTTTGCGCCCTCGGCCCTGGTGCGCGGGCTATCGTTCCTGCGCATCGTGTCGCGCTATGCCGACCGCGTCGTCGGGCACGCCGCCACGCTGCGCCTGCTGGCGGACCTGCGCGCCGCGGTATTCGCGGCGCTGATCCGGCTCACGCCCAGGCAGTTGGCGCGCTATCGCGACGGCGACCTGGTGGCCCGCATGACGGGCGACGTGGATGCGCTGGACACCGTGTTCCTGTTCGTGCTGGCTCCGCTGGCGACCGCGCTCCTGGCGGGCTCGATCCTGACGGCGGTGCTGGGATATTGGGTGCCTGCCGCCGCGCTGGCGGTCGCGCTGGCGCTGCTCGCCGCCTGTGTGCTGGTGCCGCTGTGGCTCTTGCGCGCGGCGCGCAAGCCGGGGGCGGCCGCCCAGGAAAGCGCGGCGGGGCTGCGCGCCGCGATGCTGGACGCCGTGGACGGCCACGCGGATATGGTGGCCCTGCACGCGCAGGCCCAGACGATCGAACATTTCGAACGCTTGTGTGAGGCCAGCGCCGCGGCGCGGCGCAGCCAGGCTTGGGTGGCTGCGCGAGGGCAGTTCTTCCTGCAGGCCGCGGCCGGGGCGTCGGTGCTGGCTTTGCTGTGGTTTGGCCTGGACACGCTGGAGTCGGGCCGGATCACCGGACCCGTGCTCGTCGGCCTGCTCCTGGCGGTCATCGGCATCTTCGAGGTGGCCGGTCCGATCATGCGGGGCGCGTCCCGCATGGGCTCCGCGATGTCGGCGGCGGCGCGCATCCGCGAGGTGACGCACTGCGAACCCGACATGCAGGACCCGGACACGCCGCAGGCCTTGCCCAGCCATGGCGCGCTGGAACTGGACCGCGTGCGCTTTTCCTATCCGGGCAGAACTTCGGGCATCGGTCCGGCGGTGCTGGAGGATGTCAGCCTGAGCGTGGCGCCAGGCGAGCGAGTGGCCATCATGGGGCCCAGCGGCGCCGGCAAGTCGACGCTCCTGCATCTGCTCCTGCGCCTGGAGGATCCCCAGGCGGGGCAGGTGCGTTTCGGCGGTTGCGACGCGCGCGCCTGCGCGCAGGCCGACTGGCATCGGCGCATCGCGCTGCTGCCGCAGGACGCTCCGGTCTTCCTGGGCACCTTGCGCACCAACCTGCTGATCGGCGATCCCGAGGCGGACGACGCCGCGCTCTGGCGCGCCCTCGACGCCGCGCGGCTGGGCGATTTCGTGCGGGGCCTGCCCGACGGCCTCGACACCTGGGCGGGCGAAACCGGCTCCCAGCTGTCGGCGGGGCAGGCGCGCCGGCTGTGCCTGGCGCGCGCGCTGCTGTCGCCGGCCGAGGTCATCGTGCTGGACGAGCCGACCGCCGGCCTGGACGCCGCTGCCGAGGAGGCGTTCTTCCAGGATCTGCAAGCCGCGGCGCGAGGACGGGCCGTGGTGCTGGCCACCCATGCGGCCTTGCCGCCGGGAGCGGTGGACCGCTGCTGCGAGTTGCGGGCCGGAAAGCTTCATGAATTGTCATGGGGGACGGCAATCCTGGCTTAAGCGCGGTTGCGAGGTTATAGTTCGCCTTGCTTCAATTCTCCAGGGCCGTCTTCCATGCAGACCGACTACGCCGAGTACATCCGGCGCACCATCCGCAGCGTTCCAGACTGGCCCCAGCCCGGTGTCGTTTTCCGCGACATCACGCCGGTGCTGCAGGACCCCCGCGCGTTCCGGGTCCTGATCGATCTCTTCGTATACCGCTACATGCGCCAGCGGCTCGACCTCGTTGCGGGAGTGGATGCGCGCGGCTTCATCGTGGGCAGCGTGCTGGCCTACGAACTGAACCTGGGTTTCGTGCCCGTGCGCAAGAAGGGCAAGCTGCCGTTTCGCACGGTGGCCGAGGAATACTCGCTCGAATACGGCAATGCGTCGGTCGAAATGCACACGGACGCGGTGCGCACCGGGCAACGCGTCCTGCTGGTGGACGATCTGATCGCCACGGGCGGCACCATGCTGGCCGCCATCAATCTGCTGCAGCGCCTGGGCGCCAACGTGGTGGAGGCGGCCGCCATCATCGACCTGCCCGATCTCGGCGGATCGGCCAAGGTCGCGGCAACGGGCACGCCGCTCTACACGGTCTGTCAGTACGGCGCCGGCACCCCCTAGGGGCCAAGCCCGCTGCCTAGGCCGCGGCGCGCACCACGTCTTCGGACAACCGGGGCTGGATGAAGTCCAGGAAGGCCTTGGTCTTGGCGGGCAGCATGCGAGAGGGCAGCAGCGCAAAAAGCGGCAGGGGCGTCAGGCTCCAGTCGGGCAGCACGCGCACCAGGCCCGATTGCTTGATGGCGCGCTCCATGGCGTCGAAGACCAGCAGCGGCGTGATGCCCAGGCCCTGGCCCGCCAACCGGCCCAGCATGCCGACGTTGTTGGCGGACAGGCGTCCCGATACTTGCACGCGTTCCACTTTGTCGCCCGAATGCAGCATCCAGAAGGATGACTCCTCGCGCATGGTGGGGCGCAGGCATTCGTGATGGCTGAGGTCCGCCGGCACCCGCGGCTCGCCATGGCGGGCCAGATAGTCGGGCGAGGCGTAGAGCTGATGGGCCATCAACACGATCTTGCGTGAAATCAGGCTGGAATCGGGCTGCTGCCCGAAACGCAGGATGAGGTCGAAGGGATTGCTGATGGGGTCGATCGGCCGCATGCTAAGGTCGAAATCGCATTCGATGTCGGGGTGCTGTTCCCGGAATTCGCGGATGACGGCAGGCAGGAACAGCTGCGCCAGGCTGGTGGGCAGCGAAATGCGCAGCCGTCCCTTAGGCTGCACCGCCATGTCCAGCAGCTGATCGTGGGCGATGCGGGCCTCTTCGACGATGTGGCGGCAGCGCTCGAAATAGATGGCCCCGGCTTCCGTCAGGTCGATCTTGCGCGTGCTGCGGTTGAGCAGGCGCATGCCGATGCTGCGTTCCAGTTCGCTGACCCGGCGCGAAAGCGTGGACGTCGGAATATTCAAGGCTTCGGCGGCGTGGCTGAAGTTCTTGCGCTTGGCGACTTCGACAAATAGCGCGATGTCGTTAAGCTGGATATCCATGGGGTCCTCGTGAGTCAAAATTCCATTTCTGGCAGATTCCTATCATAAATGGAATTATTGTCCCGCCAGCAGAAATGTCTATTTCCCAACGCCGTACATTCCGTCCAGCGCGTGGAACTTCATTTTCCGTTACGTAGCTTGCGCAAGGCTGAATGCCCGCAAGGCTTGTGGCAGAACGATCTCATCGCATACTGTGCAGAAATTGAGCAGATTTCCCGGGATACGACCTGAAATTGTCCCATCCATGCAAATATGTTCCCCAAAATAAGGGTTTTTACTAGGCCGAGATCGCCAGATACTTCGTCCCAGCAATCAAATTGTCACATCGCACCTGCCAGCCTGGCAGAAGACGGTGTGCAAGGTTTAGGATGGAGTCCTCTCAATGAAAGCCCTAGCTACCGCACTCATGGTTACCGCCACGCTGGTGGGTATGTCCGCCGCTCACGCCGATGGCAAGACGCGTGAACAAGTCCAGCAGGAACTGCAGGCCGCCCGCGCCGCCGGCCAAGTCACGTTCGGCGAACTGGACTATCCGCCCGCCACGGCCCAGCAAACCAGCCTGTCGCGCGAACAGGTCCAGCAAGAGCTGCAAGCCGCCAAGGCTGCCGGCCAGGTGACTTCGGCCGAACTCGACTACCCGCCCAAGGCCGCCGCATCGCAGTCGGCCGGCAAGACGCGCGAACAGGTCCGCCAGGAACTGGCCGAGGCCAAGGCGCGCGGCGAATATTCCTTCGGCGAACTCGACTATCCGCCCCAGGGCAAGTAAGCCTTTCTTCCTGGATAGGCCGCCAGCCCCCTTGTGTGTGAATCCGAGGGGGCTTTTTCTTGGGCGGCGCGGGCGAATGTCGCGTTTACGCATCAGAAATTAGGCGGGCTCCGCAACAACTCTTGTTGGGCACGGGGGCGGGGCAGGGAATGTTCGCGAGGGAGGCTGGAATATTGCGAGCAATGATTCATATTTGATATCAATGCGTTAGCGCAGGTTTCCAAAAAGGGACGGCGATCCGCTGCGGGCCATTATCCCAACCATGGAAAGTAGTTCTTCGAAATCCGGGTTACTTCGAATTGGCGCAGGCCGGACACTAGCTTCAGTGCATGCGCCGCTTGCTTGTTCGCTGCGGCACGCAAATTCCGGCCGATTGCGTGGCGGGTTTGCGGTTTGCCTTTCATCTCGCCATTTTGGGGACTCCTATGAAAAAGACGCTATTGGCCGCCGCGCTGCTGGCCGGCTTTGCCGGTGCTGCGCAGGCCGCCGACTCCGTGACGCTGTACGGCCTGATCGACGCCGGCGTCGGTTACGAGAAAGTGAAGTTCGACGGTAATTCGCAAAGCCGCTTCGGCGGCGTGCAGGGCGTGAGCAGCGGCTCGCGCTTTGGCTTGCGCGGCACCGAAGACCTGGGCGACGGCCTGCGCGCCGTGTTCACGCTGGAAGGCGGCTTCGGCCCCATGAACGGCAAGTCGCTGCAGAGCAACCGCCTGTGGGGCCGCCAAGCTACCGTGGGCCTGGACAGCGATTCCTGGGGCCGCCTGGAATTCGGCCGCCAGACCAACCTGGCTTCGAAGTACTTCGGCTCGATCGACCCGTTCTCGATCAGCTACAACACCGCCAACATGGGTACCACGTTCGGCAGCGCGAACACGATGCGCCTGGACAACATGGTCCTGTACCAGACCCCCGTCATGGGCGGCTTCAAGCTGGGCGTGGGCTACTCGTTCAGCGCCGATGATACGGTCAGCGACAGCTCGCAGACCGGCTTCGAAACCGGCAACAACAACCGCGTGCTGACCGCGGGCGTGCAGTACGTCAACGGCCCGCTGAACCTGGCCGCCGCGTACGACCGCTTCAATCCGTCCAACGGCCAAACCGGGGGCAAGTCCGAAGCGCGCATCCAGGAATACATCGTCGGCGGTTCGTATGATTTCGAAGTCGTGAAGGTCGCAGCTGCATTCGGCCAGACCCGCGACGGCTGGTTCATCGGCCAGAACATGGGCACCACGCCCGACGGCATGCAGAACTTCGGCTCGTTCAAGCTGGCCGACGGCTTCCGCGCCAACTCGTACATGATCGGCGCCACCGTGCCGCTGGGCCGCCACGCGGTCTTCGGCTCGTGGCAGCGCGCTACCGCCAGCAACGACAAGCTGACGGGCGACGACGCAACGTTCAACGTCTACAGCCTGGGCTACACCTACGACTTCACGAAGCGCACCAACCTGTACGCGTACGCCTCCTATGGCGACAACTACGCGTTCCAGCGCGATGCGACCGACACGGCTGTCGCCGTCGGCATTCGCCACCGTTTCTAAGCGATAGGGCGTCCGGCAAGACCTTGCTGAATGCGCGGTCCATCTCCGTGGGCCGCCGAGTGACAGCGAACCCCCCTACCGGTTGCCGCCGGACGCGTCTGGAGCAAAGAAGGGAAGGGCCTCCGCAAGGAGGCCCTCTCGTTTTCCGGTCCCGAAAAGCGGCCCGAGGCGGTCTTTTCGCCGAGACGCTACAGGAACAGCTTGTACGCCGGGTTGTCGGTCTCGTTCCAGTGCGGATAACCCAGCTCCGCCACGAAGTTGCGGAACTGCTTCTTGTCGGCGGGAGGCACCTGGATGCCGATCAGGATGCGGCCGTAGTCCGCGCCCTGGTTGCGGTAGTGGAACAGGCTGATGTTCCAGTCGGGATTCATCGCGTTGAGGAAACGCATCAGCGCGCCCGGGCGCTCAGGAAACTCGAACCGGTACAGCAATTCATTGCGCGCCAGCGCCGAATGGCCGCCCACCATGTGGCGCAAGTGGGTCTTGGCCATTTCATCATGGGTGAGGTCCAGCGTATCGAAACCGTGGCGGCGGAAATTCGCCGCGATCTTGTCGGGCTCGGACGCCGACGATACCTGGACGCCGACGAAAACGTGCGCACGGTCGGAATCCGAGATGCGGTAGTTGAACTCGGTGACGCTGCGCTCGCCCACCAGTTCGCAGAAGCGGCGGAAGCTGCCGCGCTGTTCCGGCATGGTGACGGCGAAGATGGCTTCGCGCATTTCACCGACTTCCGCCCGCTCGGACACGAAGCGCAGGCGGTCGAAATTCATGTTGGCGCCGCAGGCGATCGCGACCAGCGTCTTGCCCTTCAGATTGTGCTCGGCCGCGTATTGCTTGGCGCCGGCGACAGCCATCGCGCCCGCGGGTTCCAGCACGCTGCGCGTGTCCTGGAACACGTCCTTGATGGCCGCGCAGATGGCGTCGGTGTTGACCACCACGAAATCGTCGACGTACTGGCGCGTAAGCTTGAACGTTTCCGCGCCCACCATCTTGACCGCCGTGCCGTCCGAAAACAGTCCGACGTCGTTCAGTTGCACGCGGCGGCCGGCGCGCACGCTGCGCAGCATGGCGTCGGAGTCTTCCGTCTGCACGCCGATGATCTTGATTTCAGGGCGCAGCTGCTTGATGTAGGCGGCCACGCCCGCGATCAGGCCGCCGCCGCCGATGGCCACGAAGATGGCGTCGATCGGCCCTGGATGCTGGCGCAGTATTTCCATGCCCACCGTGCCCTGGCCGGCGATGACATCGGGATCGTCGAAGGGATGGACGAAGGTCAGCTTTTCCTTTTTCTCCAGGATCTGCGCATGCGCGTAGGCGTCGGAGAAGCTCTCGCCCGCCAGCACCACCTCGCCGCCCAGGCGGCGCACCGCGTCGATCTTCACTTGCGGGCTGGTGGTGGGCATGACGATGACGGCGCGGCAGCCCAGCCGGCTGGCCGCCAGCGCGACGCCCTGGGCGTGGTTGCCGGCCGAGGCCGCGATGACGCCGCGATTGCGGGCCGCGGGGCTCAGGTTGGCCATCTTGTTGTACGCCCCGCGCAGCTTGAAGCTGAACACGGCCTGGGTATCTTCGCGCTTGAGCAGGATCGTGTTCGATATCCGCTGGGACAGCAGGGGCGCCGTTTCCAGCGGCGATTCGACCGCGACGTCATAAACCTTGGAAGTCAGGATGCGTTTCAGATAATCGGTGGACATGGACTGCGGTGGCGTCGAGAGTAAGAAAGTGGGGGAGATTATTGCAGGGAAATCCGCGCCGCCCGCCAGGTTTTTCCGGCTTTTTCGCGCACTGGACGAGCAGGGCGGGGGGAAGCGGCCCGTGCGCGGCTACACTCGGCCCACTATGGAAGAAAGTCTGTTATCCGCCGTCAACTGGATGCTTGGCGTGCTGGCGCTGCCCTCGGTCGGCTTGTCCGCGATTTTCGCGGTATCGCTCGTGTCCGCGACCTTGCTGCCGATGGGGTCCGAGCCGGCGGTGTTCGGCTACGTCAAGCTGGCGCCGGACATGTTCTGGCCGGCCATCCTGGTGGCTACCCTGGGCAATACGGCGGGCGGCGCCATCAGCTACGCCATGGGCCTGGGCGCCGAGCGGGCCGTGCAGCGGTGGAAGGAAAAGCATCCCCATCCGCATCCCGATGCGACCGAAGGCGGGCGCATGCGCGGACGCTGGAACGAACGGGCCCACGACTGGATCCACCGCATGGGGCCGCCGGCCCTGCTGCTATCGTGGCTGCCCGCGGTGGGCGATCCGCTGTGCGCGGTGGCGGGATGGCTGCGGCTGTCCTTCTGGCCTTGCGTGGTCTACATGGCCATCGGCAAGTTCCTGCGCTATCTGGCCATGACGGCCAGCCTTCTGTGGTTCTTCCCGGGGCAGATCTAGCGTCTGCTCGGATTTAAATTGGGGACGGATAAAGTCGGTTTCCCCGCGGTTTCGGGCGCGTCCCTGGGGGTATTCGGGGGCAGACTCGATCAATGGCATAAAATAGTTTTTTACGGGCCCCCCTTGCAGCCATGAACGCCCCACTCGCTAGCCACATCTTGAACGGGGCGATGCCGCCCGCAACTCCCGCGCGCCTGCGCGAAATTCCCTACAACTACACGTCGTTCTCCGATCGCGAGATCGTCGGCCGGTTGCTGGGCGACGATGCCTGGAGCCTGTTGACCGACCTGCGCGGCGAGCGCCGGACGGGGCGTTCCGCCCGCATGCTCTACGAGGTGCTGGGCGATATCTGGGTGGTGCGCCGCAATCCGTACCTGCAGGACGACCTGCTCGACAATCCCAAGCGCCGCAAGCAGCTCATCGAAGCCCTGCATCACCGCCTGGCCGAGATCGACCGCCGCCGCGAACCGGACGTGCCGGCCGAGGCCGGCCACGATCCGCACCGCGATGAAAAGGTCGTCGGCCTGCTGGCGCGGGCGCGTTCGGCCATCGCGGCCTTCGAAGGCGAATTCGACCAGACCGCCATGATGCGCAAGCAGGCGCAGAAGGCGCTGGGCCGCATTACGGCGCGCGACAACATCAAGTTCGACGGCCTGTCGCGCGTTTCGCACGTCACCGACGCTACCGACTGGCGGGTGGAATATTCCTTCGTGGGGGTGACGCCCGATTCGGAAGACGAGGTCGCGGCGCTGGTCACGGCCTGCATCGAACTGGGCCTGACCATCATCCCGCGCGGCGGCGGCACCGGCTATACCGGCGGCGCCATCCCGCTGACCTGGAAGTCGGCGGTCATCAACACCGAGAAATTCGACCGGCTGGGCCAGGTCGAGTCCTGTATCCTGCCCGGCCTGAGCGAGCCCGTGGCGGTCATCCATGCCGGCGCCGGCGTGGTGACCAAGCGGGTGTCCGAAGCGGCTGAAGCGGCCGGCTTCGTCTTCGCCGTCGACCCGACTTCCGCCGAAGCCTCGTGCGTGGGCGGCAACATCGCCATGAACGCGGGCGGCAAGAAGGCCGTGCTGTGGGGCACCGCGCTGGACAACCTGGCCTGGTGGCGCATGGTCGATCCGAACGGCAACTGGCTGGAAGTGAGCCGCCTGGACCACAACATGGGCAAGATCCATGACGTGGAAGTGGCCCGTTTCGAGCTCAAGTGGTTCGATGGCCGCGGCAAGCCGGGCGAGCGCCTGCTCAAGACCGAAACGCTGGAGATCCAGGGCCGTGTGTTCCGCAAGGAAGGCCTGGGCAAGGACGTCACCGACAAGTTCCTGGCGGGCCTGCCGGGCATCCAGAAGGAAGGCTGCGACGGCCTGATCACCTCGGCGCGCTGGGTGCTGCACCGCATGCCGCGCCACACGCGCACGGTCTGCATGGAGTTCTTCGGCCAGGCGCGCGACGCCATTCCGTCGATCGTCGAGGTCAAGGGCTACCTGGATGGCGAAGGCCGCGAGCGCGGCGCCATCCTGGCGGGCCTGGAGCACCTGGACGAACGCTATCTGCGCGCGGTGGGCTACGCCACCAAGAGCAAGCGCGGCGTGCTGCCCAAGATGGTCCTGATCGGCGACATCGTCGGCGACGACGAAGACGCGGTCGCCGCGGCGGCCAGCGAGGTCGTGCGCCTGGCCAACACCCGCCACGGCGAAGGTTTCGTGGCCGTCAGCCCCGAGGCGCGCAAGAAATTCTGGCTGGACCGCTCGCGCACCGCCGCCATCGCCCGCCACACCAACGCCTTCAAGATCAACGAAGACGTGGTGATCCCGCTGCCCCGCATGGGCGAATACACGGATCACATCGAACGCATCAACATCGAGCTCTCGACCCGCAACAAGCTCAAGCTGCTGGGCGCGCTGGACGCGTACCTGTGCACGCCGCTGCCGGTCGGCAAGATCGACGACGCCGACATCGAAACCACCCGCGCCGAAGTGCTGGCCGAGCGCACGCGCCAGGCGCTGGAACTGCTGGCCGGCGCCAGGAAGCGCTGGCAGTGGCTGCTGGACAACCTGGACATGCCGCTGCTGCAGGCCCTGCCCGAGCTGCACGGCCTGGGCCTGGGCGATCTGCAGGCCGCGTTGTCGGACCGCCTGGCGGCCCAGCCCGATGCCCGCATTTTCGACGTCGTGCAGGACCGCACGATCCGCGTGTCCTGGAAAACCGAAGTGCTGGCCGGCCTGCAACGCGCGTTCTCGGGCGCGGCCTACAAGAAGATCGTCGATGAACTCGTCGCCATCCACGGCCGGGTGCTCAAGAGCCGCGTGTTCGTCGCACTGCACATGCACGCCGGCGACGGCAACGTGCACACCAACATCCCGGTCAACTCGGACGACTACGAGATGCTGCAGGAGGCCCACCAGGCCGTCGAGCGCATCATGCAGATCGCCCGCGACCTGGACGGCGTGATCTCCGGCGAGCACGGCATCGGCCTGACCAAGTACGAATTCCTGACCGAGGCCGAACTGGCGCCGTTCCAGGAATACAAGCGCCGCGTGGACCCTAAGGGCCACTTCAACGCCGGCAAGCTCATGCCGGGCGCCGACCTGCGCCATGCCTGGACGCCCAGCTTCAACCTGATGGGCCACGAGTCGCTGATCATGCAGCAAAGCGACATCGGCGCCATCTCGGAATCCATCAAGGACTGCCTGCGCTGCGGCAAGTGCAAGCCCGTGTGCGCCACCCACGTGCCGCGCGCGAACCTGCTGTATTCGCCGCGCAACAAGATCCTGGCCACCTCGCTGCTGGTGGAGGCCTTCCTGTACGAAGAGCAGACCCGCCGCGGCGTCAGCCTGAAGCACTGGGAAGAGTTCGAGGACGTGGCCGATCACTGCACGGTCTGCCACAAGTGCTACAACCCCTGTCCGGTCGACATCGATTTCGGCGACGTGTCCATGAACATGCGCGCCGTGCTGCGCCGCATGGGCCGCAAGTCGTTCAACCCGGGTACGGCCAGCGCCATGTTCTTCCTGAACGCCAAGGACCCGGCCACCATCAACGCTACCCGCAAGGCGATGGTGGGCGTGGGCTACAAGGTGCAGCGCGCCGCCCATGACCTGCTGTCGGGCCTGGTGAAGAAGCAGACCTCCGCCCCGCCGGCCACGGTGGGCAAGCCGCCGATGCGCGAGCAGATCGTGCACTTCGTGAACAAGAAGATGCCTGGCGGGCTACCCAAGCAGGCGGCGCGCAAGCTGCTGGACATCGAAGACGCGAACTACGTGCCCATCATCCGCGATCCCAAGGCCACCACGGCCGACACGGAAGCGGTGTTCTACTTCCCGGGCTGTGGCTCGGAGCGTCTGTTCTCGCAAGTGGGCCTGGCCACGCAAGCCATGCTGTGGCATGCCGGCGTGCAGACCGTGTTGCCGCCGGGCTACCTGTGCTGCGGCTATCCCCAGCGCGGCAACGGCATGACGGACAAGGCCGAGCAGATCATCACCGACAACCGGGTGCTGTTCCATCGGGTCGCCAATACGCTGAACTACCTGGACATCAAGACGGTGGTGGTCAGCTGCGGCACCTGTTACGACCAGCTCGCGGGCTACGAGTTCGAGAAGATCTTCCCCGGCTGCCGCCTGATCGACATCCACGAGTACCTGCTCGAAAAGGGCATCAAGCTCGAAGGCGCCAAGGGCGTGCGCTACATGTACCACGACCCCTGCCACACGCCCATGAAGCTGCAGGAGCCGATGAAGACCGTCCGCGCCCTGGTGGGCGACGGCGCCGTCAAGAGCGACCGCTGCTGCGGCGAATCGGGCACGCTGGCCGTCAGCCGTCCGGACATCTCCACGCAGGTGCGCTTCCGCAAGCAGGAAGAGCTGCTCAAGGGCGACGCCGCGCTGCGCAGCGACGGCTTCACGGGCGACGTGAAGGTGCTGACCTCGTGCCCGTCGTGCCTGCAGGGCCTGTCGCGCTACGAGGGCGACACCGGCATGGACGCGGACTACATCGTGGTCGAAATGGCGCGCCACATCCTGGGCGAAAGCTGGATGGAGGACTACGTCCGCCGCGCCAATGCGGGCGGCATCGAACGCGTTCTGGTCTGAGCGCCAACGAAAAACGCGGCCATTGTTGGCCGCGTTTTTTGCCTGGGCTGCCGCGCTTAATCCAGTTTGATGCCTGCCTTCTTGATCACGTCGGCCCAGGCGCTGCGCTCCTGGTCGGCGTAGGCCTTGAATTCCTGGGCCGGCATCGGCATGGGGATGACGCCCATATCCAGGATCTTCTGCGACACGGCCGGATTCTTGAGCGTGGCTTCCAGGTCGGCCGACAGCTTCTTCACCACGTTTTCCGGCAGTCCGGCCGGGCCCACCAGGCCTTGCCAGGCATAGGCGGTGAAATTGGCGACGCCTTGTTCGGCCATCGTCGGGGTGTCCGGCAGCACCGGCAGGCGCTCGGGCGTCGCGGCCGCCAGCACGCGCAGCTTGCCGGCCTTTACGTTGGGCAGGCCCGAGGCGAGGTCGATGAACATCAGGTCGACCTGGCCGCCCAGCAGGTCCTGGATGGCGGGCGCGGCGCCCTTGTAGGGCACGTGCAGCACATTGGCGCCCGTGCGCTGCTTGAACAGCTCCAGCGCCAGGTGGTGGGGCGAGCCCGCGCCAGCGGAGGCCGCGGTCAGCTTGCCCGGTTCCTTCTTGGCGGCCGCGAGCACCTCGTCCACGGTCTTGTACGGCGAATTGACGTTAACGGCCAGCAGCAGCGGAAACTTGGCGATGCCGCCGATATAGGTGAACTTGGCCGGATCGTAGGACAGCTTGGCGTACAGCGAAGAGTTGAAAGCCAGGGTGCCGGAGTCGGCGGTGCCGACGACGTAGCCGGACGGCTCTGCCTGCGCTATGGCGGTTGCGCCGATGATGGTGCCGGCGCCGGGGCGGTTCTCGACCACAATGGTCTGGCCCAGCGTCTTTTCCAGGCTGCTTGCCACCGTGCGCGCCACCACGTCGGTGCCGCCGCCGGCGGGATAGGGCACGATCCAGCGGACCGGCTGGGTGGGCCAGGATTGGGCGGAGGCCGCGCTGGCGGCCAGGGACAGGGCGGCTAGCGCCAGCAGGCGCTTCATGGGCTTGTGCATAGGGTGTCTCCTCGTGCGGAATGTCGAAAGCGCGGCGTTGCGTCCTTGATCGTCGTCAAGTTCGCGCCGCTTTTTTCTTGCGCCGCCATTATGCCTTGCGCCCACGCAAAAGGGCCCGGAAAAACGGGCCCTTTCCGGCTGTCCGCTTGGGGGACTACTGTGGATCGGGATAGGCGCGAGCGCCGAATACGGCCGTGCCGATGCGCACTTCCGTCGAGCCCTCCTCGATCGCCAGTTCGAAATCCCCGCTCATGCCCATGGACAGGCGGTCCAGGGATATGCCGGGGATATTTTCCTGGCGCAGCCGGTCCCGCAGCTCGCGCAGGGCGCGGAAGCAGGCGCGCACGTCGCCGGGATCCGGCGAGTTCACGGCCAGCGTCATCAGCCCCTGCACGCGCAAGGTCGGGAAATCGGCCGCGATGCGGCGCAGGAAGGCGGGCACGTCCGCCGGAGCCATGCCGTACTTGCTGGGTTCGGACGAGGTTTTCACCTGGACCAGCACGTCCAGGCTGCGGCCTTCGTTGGCCAGGCGGCGGTGCAGGGCCTCGGCGAGCTCCAGGCGGTCCAGAGATTGCACCTCGGCCGCGTCGCGGGCGGCATCCTTGGCCTTGTTGGTCTGCAAGTGGCCGATCAGCACCCATTGCAGGCCCTGGCCGGCCAGGGCGGCGGCCTTCTGGCGGATCTCCTGCGTCTTGTTTTCGCCGAACCGGGTCAGCCCCAGCGCCATGGCCTCGCGGATGGCCTCGATGCCGAACGTCTTGCTGACGGGCAGCAGCGTCACGCTTTCCGGGGGGCGGCCTGCGCGCGCGCAGGCGTTGGCGATGCGTTGCTGGATCTGGGCAAGGCGCCCGGCCATGGTGTCTACGGCGGTCATGCAGCTCTCTTGCAGGAACAGGATGTCCCATAGTGTAGGACTGTGCAGGATCGTTTCGCCACACCGCCCGGCCCGGCCGTTGACCCTGTGCAAAGGCCAGGCTTAGAATTTGAAGGGATTTGTTTATATTTCAATGTTCTAAGCGGTCCGGCGCCGCCCTCGCGGGCGACACGGTTCTCCACCTTCCCAGTCCCCCCGCCATGTCCAGCGCAGCGCCCGATTACGCTTTTGCCACGCCTTTCGCCCATCCCCCCGCCTCGCCCATCCGATCGCTGATGCCCTATGCCATGCGGCCGGGCACGATTTCGCTGGCGGGCGGGTATCCCGCCCAGGAACTGTTCGACATCGAGGGCCTGACGGTCGCGTCGACCCAGGTCATGGCGCGGCTGGGCGCCTGCCTGCAGTATTCCAACATCGACGGGCAGGCCAGCCTGCGCCATGAGCTGGCGCGGCTGTCCGCGGAACGCGGGCTGGTCTGCAACGCCGACACCGAACTGGCCGTGACGGGCGGTTCCCAGCAGGCGATGGCTCTCCTTAGCCGCGTCATGCTGCAGCCCGGCGATCACGCCATCATCGAATCGCCCGCCTTCCCCAATTCCGTGCAGGCCCTGCGCTACACCGGCGCGACGGTGCACACCGTGCCGTCCGGGCCCGAGGGCATCGACGTGGACGCGCTGGACGCGCTTGCCGAGCAGGTCAAGCCGAAGGTCGTGTGCGTCGTCGCCTCGTTCTCCAACCCCTGCGGCGCCACGCTCACGCGCCAGCGCCGCCTGCGGTTGCTGGAGCTCGCGGTCAAGCACCGCTTCCTGATCGTCGAGGACGATCCCTACAGCGAGCTGCGCTTCGCCGGCGAAGCGGTGCCGCCAATCGCGGCCCTGGCCGAAGGCGAAGCCCGCCATTGGGCGGTGTACCTGGCCAGCATGTCCAAGACCATGGCGCCGGCGCTGCGCATCGGCTGGCTGGTCGCGCCGCCCGAGATCCGCCGCCGCTGCGTCGGCGCCAAGGCGGCCGACGACATGGCTTCGTCCGCCTGGATCCAGGAAGTCGTGGCTCAATACCTGGCCAACGGCCGCTATGGCGAACATGTGCCGCGCATCCGCGCCGCCTATGGCCTGCGCTGCGACGCGATGGCCGAGTCGCTAGCGCGCGAACTGGCGGGCCGGGTCACGTTCCGCAAGCCCGAGGGCGGCATGTTCTTCTGGGCGCGCCTGACGGGCGAGGTGGACGCCACCCGCCTGCTGCCCTATGCCATCGAGCACGAAGTGGTTTATGTGCCCGGCAAGGCGTTCTACGCGGACCCGGCGCAGGCCGACCTGCATGCCATGCGCATGTCGTTCGCCACGATGAACGAAACCCAGATCGCTCAAGGCATGCAGCGGCTGGGCCGCGCGCTGGACGCCTGCGAAGCCAACGAACCCGTGTCGATCTCGCTGGCGGCTTGACGGCGCGCATCCGGCGCCGCCTTGCTGCTTGCTATCCTTGCGCATGCGCCCCGTCCGGTGCGGGCGCGCATACCTAAATAAGCGCTTGTTATTTGGCGCGGGCGCTTCATGTCTATAAGCTTCTTGCCTCGGCGCGTCCCCGCGCCCGGAAGAAGAACAGGAAACAGGTCATGAACATTGCAAAAGGGTTGATGGGCGCGGCGCTCTTGATGGCGGCGGCGCAGGGCGCGCAAGCCGCCACGCTTGACGTGGTGCGCCAGCGCGGCGCGGTGGCTTGCGGCACGACGACGGGGTTCGCCGGCTTTTCCGCACCCGATGCCCAGGGCAAGTGGCAGGGGCTGGACGTGGACCTGTGCCGCGCCATCGCGGCGGCCGTGTTCGGCGACGCCGACAAGATCAAGGTCGTGCCGCTGAATTCGCAGCAGCGCTTCACGGCGCTGCAGTCCGGCGAAGTGGACGTGCTGACGCGCAACACCACGGTGACGCAGCAGCGCGATACCGCGCTGGGCATCATCCACGCCGGCGTCAATTTCTACGATGGCCAGGGTTTCCTGGTGCCGAAGTCGCTGGGCGTGAAAAGCGCCAAGGAGATCAACGGCGCCACCATCTGCCTGCAGACCGGCACGTCCAACGAGAACACGCTGGCCGACTGGGCGCGCGCGAACAACGTGAGCTACAAGCCGGTCGTGATCGAGACCTTCAACGAGGTGGTCAACGCCTTTGCGGCCGGCCGTTGCGACGTTTTCAGCACCGACGCATCGGGCCTGGCCTCGATTCGCATCTCCAAGCTGCAGAATCCCGACGATTACGTGGTGCTGCCCGAGATCATCTCCAAGGAACCGCTGGGGCCCTTCGTGCGGCAGGGCGACGACGCCTGGCTGAACATCGTGCGCTGGTCGCTGTCCGCCATGATCGAGGCCGAAGAGTACGGCGTGTCGTCCAAGAACGTGGACGAGCAGGCCAAGAGTGCCAACCCCAACATCAAGCGCATCCTGGGCGTCATCCCCGGTAGCGGCGCCAACCTGGGGCTGGACGAGAAGTGGGCCTACAACATCATCAAGCAGGTCGGCAACTACGGCGAAAGCTTCGAGCGCAACGTCGGCCAGGGCAGCCCCCTGAAGATCCAGCGCGGCCTGAACGCGCAATGGACGCAAGGCGGCTTGATGTACGCGTTGCCCATCCGTTGACTCCGAGTGTCAGACACCCTTACGAAGTGATCGTCAAGCTGAAGCGATGGTCCGGGGTGTCTGACACCGGCTGACTTTGAAAGACCGTCCAATTGCGGCCGGTGTCAGACACCCGAGGGGCATCGTTGCAGTTCGGCAGGCTATCCCGTACGGGTGTCTGACACGGAAAGTCAAAAGTCAGCCGGTGTCTGACACCCGGGTGGACCGTCCCTAGTCTGTCAGGCTATCCCGTAGGGGTGTCAGACACGGAAAGATGTCAAAGTCAGCCGGTGTCTGACACCCGGGTAGACCATTCCTAGCCCGTCAGGCCATCTCGTACGGGTGTCAGACACGCGGAATATGGGGAAGCGTATAGACTTCCGCAATCTTCGCGAACGCCGCGCGCAGCTCTCGCGTGCCGCCCTGGAAGATCATCGGGCGCCCGCGGTGTGTGAACACGACCAGGCGCTTTGAGAACAGCATGGGCACGAAGCGCGCATAGCGCACGTCTTCCCAGGCGACTTCGCGGCGCGTGAACCAGGTCTGGCGCAGGCCGCGTTCGTCGATGGTGGTGATGGAGGTCTGCATGTGCCAGGACACGAACAACAGGCCCACGAAGCACAGCACGACCGCCACGATCAACAGGGTATCGAAGGGCTGCGAGGGCGCGCGGATGGCGGTGGTTACCACCTGCACCCCCAGAATGGCCAGGATGATCCAGGTCAGGATCCGCACCCAGTCGGGCCACGCCTGACCCGACAAGGGCAGCGGCCCGATGGCGCGCAGCAGCGCCGCGTGGTCCTCGGGGGCGGGCGTGCCGGCGGGAGCGCTCACTGGAGTGCCTTCCTGCTGCGCACCCGGGGATTCGCCCTGGGGGCGGCCCGGCGAACCCGCTGGATTACCTTCATGTTGCGCATTGCGGTGTTCGCTCTTGGGGCGGCCCGGCGTGTTCATGCGGCCCGTTTGGCGGCAATGGCGTTGCCGGCCCGGCTGGAACCCTTGCGGTTCAGGTGGGACGACATCCATTGCCCGATGTTGACCACGGCGTCGAAGTCCACGCCGGTTTCGATGTCCAGGCCGCGCAGCATGTACAGCACGTCTTCGGTCGCGACGTTGCCGGTGGCGCCCTTGGCGTACGGGCAGCCCCCCAGGCCGGCCACGGAAGTGTGAAAAATGGAAATGCCCGTTTCCAGCGCCGCCAGGATGTTGGCCAGGGCCTGGCCGTAGGTGTCGTGGAAGTGGCCGGACACGCGCGCCGGGTCCACGACGCGCGTGACGGCCGCCATCACCTCGCGCACGCGCTTGGGGGTGCCCACGCCGATGGTGTCGGCCACGTCGATCTCGTCGACCTGCATCGCCAGATAGCGCTGCGCCACGTCCACCACCGCCTCGGCCGGGACCTCGCCCTGGTACGGGCAGCCCAGCGCGCAGCTGATGCTGCCGCGCACGCGGATGCCGGCCTCGCGGGCGGCCTGCACCACGGGTTCGAAGCGCGCGATGGATTCCGCGATGGAACAGTTGATGTTCTTTTGCGAAAAGGCCTCGCTGGCGGCGCCGAAGATCACGATCTCGTCGGCTCCGGCGGCAAGCGCGCCCTCGAAGCCCTTCATGTTGGGCGTGAGCACGGAATAGATCGTGCCGGGGCGGCGCTGGATGCGGGCCATGACGTCCGCGCCGTCGGCCATCTGCGGCACCCACTTGGGCGACACGAACGACGCGGCTTCGACGTTCGGGAAGCCGGCGGCGCTCAGCCGGTCGACCAGTTCCACCTTGACGTCGGTAGGCACGAATTCCTTTTCGTTCTGAAGGCCATCGCGAGGAGATACCTCGACGATCTTCACGCGGGAGGGCAAAGCCATGTCTCTTCCTGTTCCGGGATGGGATGAGCGGCGCTGCAAGGCTGCGGCGCTATCGCTCAATATTAGCGCCTACTCAAGACGCTGGTATCGGCCATCGTCCAGGCGGGCGATCCGGCCCTGCAGTTCCAGTTCCACCAGCTGCGCCTGCAGGTCGCCGGTGGCCAGGCCGCAGCGGGCCTGTATGGCATCCAGGTGCAGGGGGTCGAAGCCCAGCGCGTCGAGCACGGGATGGGAGGGCAGCGGGGCCCGGGCGGCCACGGCGCGCGGGGCGGGCACCGGGCCGCCGCCGAGTTCGTCGGTGATGTCGCTGGCGGTTTCCACCAGCTTAGCGCCCTGGCGGATCAGCGCATGGCATCCGCGGGACAAGGGCGAGTGGATCGAGCCGGGGATGGCGAAGACTTCGCGCCCGCTCTCGCCGGCCAGCCGGGCGGTGATGAGCGAGCCGCTTTGCCGGGCCGCTTCCACCACCAGCACGCCGCGCGCCAGCCCCGCCACGATGCGGTTGCGCTTGGGGAAGTGCTGGGGCTGCGCGCCGGTGCCCAGGGGCAGTTCGGATACCAGCGCGCCGTGCGCCGCGATGCGGTGCGCCAGTTCGCGGTGCTTGGCGGGATAGACGCGGTCGACGCCCGTGCCCATGACCGCCACCGTGCCGGCGCCTTCCGGGCCGGCGTCCAGCGCGCCTTCATGGGCGGCGCCATCGATGCCCAGGGCCAGCCCGCTGGCCACGCGCCAGCCGTGGGCCGCCAGGTGGCGGGCGAATGCGCGGGCGTTTTCACGGCCGCCGGGCGTGGCGTTGCGCGCGCCCACCACCGCCAGCGTGGGCCCTTGCAGGAAGGCCGGATCGCCGGCGACGTAGAGCAGGATGGGGGGATCCGCGATCGTGAGCAGGCTTTGGGGATAGGTCGGATCCGCTAGCGTCAGGATGTGCCGGCCCGGCTCGGCGGCCCACTCGAGCGCGCCCTCGACCTGGGCAGCCATGTCGGCGGGCATCGGCGCGGCCAATTGGCGCGCGAGCGCTTCGGGCAGGTGCCGCGAGAGCGCCGTGGCGCGCTGCGCGTAGATCTGCTCGGGCAGGCCGAGCGCGCTCAACAGCGTGCATGCCGTGGCGGAACCGACATTCGGCTCCAGGGAAAGCCGCAGCCAGGCGGCCAGTTCTGAGGGAGATTGCGTAAGCGGCATGTAGCGGGCGCGCGGGAGCGTCGGTGGTGGTGCGAGAGTGTCGCATGCTGGCGCGCGGGCCGCGCCTCGGGGTGGATGGAATTGCGGCGCGGTCCGCGCGCGTAACAATCGGGGACGCGGCAATCCGGCCAATCCTGAAATTAGCCGAAAACTATTAGAAATCAAGAATCTAATGAATTAAACTGTTGCTAAGCAACATTACCTGGCTATTCCCCTTCAATGGCTTTACTTCCCATTCTTCGCTACCCGGATTCGCGCCTGCACAAAAAGGCCAAGCCGGTCGCCGAGGTCGATGACCGCATCCGCCAACTGGTGCGCGACATGGCCGAAACCATGTACGACGCGCCGGGCGTGGGCTTGGCCGCGACCCAGGTCGACGTGCACGAACGCGTCGTGGTGATCGACGTGTCCGAGGAAGGCAATCAGCTTCTGGTCCTGATCAATCCCGAGATCACCTGGCGCAGCGACGACTACAAGGTCTACGAAGAAGGGTGCCTGTCCGTGCCCGGCATCTACGACGAGGTCGAGCGCGCGTCCCGCATCCGCTGCAAGGCGCTGGACGCCGACGGCAAGCCGTTCGAATTCGACGCCGATGGCTTGCTGGCGGTGTGCGTGCAGCATGAGCTGGACCACCTCGAAGGCAAGGTGTTCGTGGAATACCTCTCCAGCCTGAAGCAGAACCGCATCAAGACCAAGCTGAAGAAGGCCGAGCGCGAAAGGGCGTGACCCACCCCCTACCCGTTTCGCGGGCCCCCTCAAGGGGGCGGCGCTGGCGGACCGGCGAAGCCGGCTCCGCGGCGCCCCGAATCGGGCAGGGCATCTGCATGCGCGGAAACGCGATTCTTCGAACCCCTGTTTCATTCTTTTCCAACCCATGCGCCTAGTCTTTGCCGGCACGCCGGAATTCGCCCGTATCGCGTTCGACGCCCTGCGGACCGCCGGCCATGAAATCCCCCTGGTCATGACTCAGCCCGACCGTCCCGCAGGACGGGGCTTGAAGCTGACGCCCAGCCCCGTCAAGCAGGCTGCGCTGGATGCCGGCATCGAAGTCGCCCAGCCGCGCAGCCTGCGCCTGGACGGCCGCTATCCCGACGAGGCCGGGCAAGCCCGTGCGCTGCTGGAACGTGTGGCGCCCGATGTGATGGTGGTGGCCGCCTATGGCTTGATCCTGCCGCAATGGGTGCTGGACCTCCCGCGCCTGGGGTGCCTGAACATCCACGCCAGCCTGTTGCCGCGCTGGCGCGGCGCCGCGCCCATCCAGCGTGCCATCGAGGCCGGCGACGCGCAGACCGGCGTGACCATCATGCAGATGGACCAGGGCCTGGACACCGGCGATATGCTGCTTGAACGCGTCGTGCCGATCACGGCCGATACCAACGCGGCCCAACTGCATGATGCGCTGGCCCAGGCGGGCGGCGAAGCCATCGTCGAGGCGCTGGACGCCCTGGAGAAGGGCGGCCTGACGCCGCGCAGGCAGCCCGAGGAAGGCGTGACCTACGCGGCCAAGCTCGACAAGGCCGAGGGCGCGCTGGACTGCACCCAGCCGGCCGGGCTGCTGGCGCGCCGCGTGCGGGCATTCAATCCGGTGCCCGGCGCCAGCATCCGCCTGCCGGGCTTGCCCGACCCGGTGAAGGTCTGGCGCGCGCAAGCGCTGGACGAAGCGGCTACGGCCGCACCCGGCAGCGTGCTGCGCGCCGATGGCGCGGGAATCGATATCGCTTGCGGCCAGGGCGTGCTGCGCCTGCTCGAATTGCAGAAGGCGGGCGGCAAGCGCCAGCCCGTGGATGTGTTCGCGCGTGGCTGGCAGCCGGCCTGAATCCAGGCGCCGTCCGGCCCGCTCGGGGAAACCGGGTCAGGGCCTGCGGCCCAGGAGATCCACGTAGGCGCCGGACACCAGCTGTTCCGGCGCCACGCCCAGCCCCGCCATCAGGCTGCGGGCCTCTTCCATGCCGGCGTCCGGGGTTTCGCCCTCGCGCAGCACCACTTCCAGCTCCAGGAACTCTCCCAGGCCTTCCACAAGATCCAGATGGATGCGGGTGCGTCCGGCCATGTACAGCCGCCGCTGCTTCCTGACCCGCCCGACCGTGCCGTAGGCCAGCGTGAGCGCCTCGCGCAGCGTGTCGGGCGCATCGGTTCGTGAAATCACGTAGAAGCTTTCTTTCGGGCCCGCTGCGTCGCTGCGGCGATAGAAGATCAGCTCGCCCGTGCCGTCGGCGAAAGCGCGCAGTTTCAGCCGGCCGTTGGCGCAAGCGAAGAAGGTATCGTCCTGCGCGATGGCGACGGGCTCCTGGCCGGACATGGCTGCCGCCAGCGGCTCGATGGCGTCCAGGCTGTCGACCCTGGCCTTGATCTCGACGTTGCGCGCCATGGGGGCGTCGCCTCAGTACAGCGAGCCGGCCACGCGGGCGGGCAAGTCGCGGTCGTAGGCGACGCCGTCGAAGGTGCCTGCCGTCAGGTCCGACAGGATGCGGCCCACGCTGGGCAGCGCGCTGCGCGGCACCTGGGTGGCCGGGTCCCAGAGCTTCGAGCGCAGCAGGGCGCGCGAGCATTGGAAGTACACGGTCTGCACGTCGATGACGAGCACCGAGCGCGGCTGCTTGCCGTCCATCTCGAAGCGCGCGAGCAGGGCTGGCTCTACGCTGATGCGGGCCGTGCCGTTGACCCGGAGGGTTTCGCTTACGCCGGGCACGAGGAACAGCAGCGCGACGCGCGGGTCGGCCAGCACGTTGCGCAGGCTGTCGATGCGGTTATTGCCGCGGCGGTCCGGCAGGAGCAACGTTTTCTCGTTTTCCACCACGACGAAGCCCGCGGGATCGCCGCGCGGCGACGCATCCAGTCCGTCGGGCCCGCCGGTTGCCAGAATCGCGAATGGCGCGGCTTCGATGAAGCTCCGGTAGTGGGGATGCACATGGTCCACTTCCTTCTTGATCGAGGCTTCGCCGGGCTCGCCGTACAAGGCCTGCAGCGCGTCGGCGTCGGAAATCAGGTGGGCGGGATCGAGGTGCATGGCGGTGGAGCTCCAGGTTCAGGCCAGGGTGGATGGCAGGTCGGCGACGGTCAGGAACAGCTCATCGGGGCCGCGTTCGCGCAGCGCCTCGACATGGTTATAGCCCCAGGCGACGGAACCGACCCGCACGCCGGCCTTGCGGGCGGCATCGATGTCGCGCATTTCGTCGCCCACCAGCAGGAAGCGCTCGGGGGCGGTGCCATGGTGCTTGAGCAGGCGGTCGATCTTGGCGGACTTGCCGAACAGGTCAGTGCCGCATTCGAAATCGTCGAACAGGGCGGCGGTGTCGGCGCCCAGCACGCGTCGCACGTTTTCGGTGGAATTCGAGCTGACCACGGCGAGGCGCAGGCCGGCGGCCTTCAGCCGGGCCAGCGCGTCGGGTATGCCCTCGAACAGGTGCACGCTGGGGTCGATGTCCTGCATGAGCGTGCGCACGTGCGCCATGATCGCCGGCAGCTTCCAGAGCGGGATGCCCAGGAACTTCAGGATCTCGGACGCCTCGCGGTGCCGGAGCTGGTCGCGCTCCGCCGCGTCGATCTTGCGGAAGCCGTACTTATCGGCCACCGTGTTCAGGATGGAATTGAACCAGGGCATGGTGTCCGCCAGGGTTCCGTCGAAGTCAAAAGCGGCGATGTCGTATTTCAAGTGAAGGATCCAATGCGCGGCGGACGCGGGCGTCAGACGCCGTTGGGATGAAGTAGATAGTGCACGACCGGCGCCAGGGCTTCAAGCGGCGGCGCGCCCGCCACGACGCGGGCGGCGTTCGTCCACGGATAGTCCAGCGCCAGCAGCCAGCCGAAGACCGTTTCCGCGTCGGCTGCCGGCAGGCTCACCATGGTTTCGATGGTGATGACGAGGCTGGAGGCCCGATAGGGCTCGTTCTGGAATTCCCAGTCGTAGCGGCCACAGCCCACCCGCACGTTGCCGGTGGCCTTCTCGGTCATGCCCACGATCCAGTCGCATTGGTAGCCCGGCAGGCGGACGTCCGGCTCGGGCCGCGACAGATAGAACGTGTAGACGTTTTCATAGGTCTGGCCGAACTTGCGCACGAGCGTATCGGCGATGGCCGCCAGGCCGTGCGATTCGGGCGGGAATGCGATGGCTTGCGTGCGCAAGGCCATTTTCAGCACCGCGTCCGGCGCGAAGGCGCGCGCCATATAGTGCGGTCGGTTCTCGTCCTTGGCGTGGAAATAGTCGCGCAAGACGGATTCGGTGCTGGAGGGGGGCAATGTATCGATGGACATCGCAAGGGCTTCCTTCCGTTAAGGCCCAAGGGCCGCATCAGGCCTTGACCGGATCGAACCATTTCGAGACGTTGGGCGGCTCGTAGATGGCGTAGCGATCCAGCAGCAGGACGGGGTCGTCTTCCACCACCAGCATGTCGCGATGCTGGGGGCGGATGAATTCTTCTTCCACGGCGTGATCCACGAACTGGACAAGCGAATCGTAGTAGCCGGCGATGTTCAGCAGGCCGCAGGGTTTCTGGTGCATGTTCAGTTGCGCCCAGGTCCAGACCTCGAAGAACTCCTCCAGCGTGCCGGCGCCGCCGGGCAGCGCGATGAAGCCGTCGGCCTTCTCCATCATCATGGCCTTGCGTTCATGCATGTTCTGCACCAGGTGCAGTTCGGTCAGGCCGCGGTGCGCATGCTCCTTCTTCAGAAGCAATTCGGGGATGACGCCGATCACGCGGCCGCCGCCGGCCAGCACTTCATTGGCCACCACGCCCATGATGCCGACGACCGAGCCGCCGTACACCAGCCCCAGGTCGCGCCGGACCAATTCCCTGGCCAGCACGCGGGCCTGTTCGATGTACTCCGGCCGGGAGCCGGGGTTCGAACCGCAATACACGCAAATATTCTTCAGAGTCATAGTCGTTCGGTAATGCCTGTCCCCGTTACAGATTGCGTCACGGGTTTTGGGAAGCCCATAGTTTACGCAAGGTTGAGAAACGGCTTCGGCAGCCGCGGTATTGGGGGGCGGAGGCAATGTTTGGACACAGCATGATCCGCCACGATCGGTAGACTGGATTGTTCGGAACGACAGGAAGCCCAGGGCGCATCGGCTTCAGCAAGAACCGGTGCACCCAATGTCGCAGTGCTTTCACTTGACCAAGAGGAGCCACGATATGGAACAAGCAACCCGTACCCAAACGCAGGCGAGCCGCCCGTTCGAAATGGACGTGAAGGCGATACGCGCGAAAGCGCGCAAGGACATCGAGTCCGGCGCGGTGACCGATACCTATCGCGCGGACCGGCAGACCGTGCTCAAGCTGCTCAACGAAGCGTTGGCCACCGAGATCGTCTGTGTGCTGCGCTACAAGCGCCATTACTTCATGGCGCGCGGGCTGAACGCGGAGCCCGTGGCGGCCGAGTTCGCCGAACACGCCACGCAGGAACAGGAGCACGCCGACCGGCTGTCGGAGCGCATCGTGCAACTGGGGGGCGAGCCCAACCTTTCGCCCAAGGGCCTGCTGGAGCGCAGCCATTCCGAGTATGTCGAGGGCGGATCGCTGGAAGAGATGATCAAGGAAAACCTGATCGCCGAACGGATCGCCATCGACAGCTATCGCCAGATGATCGATTACATTGGCGAACAGGACTCCACCACGCGCCGCCTGCTGGAAGAGATCCTGGCCGTGGAAGAGGAACACGCCGACGACATGTCGGACTTCCTGGCGAAGCGCTAGGAGGCGCGCTGCGGGGCCGTGCTCGAGCGCGGGCAGGATCAGGGGGGCGCACTTGCCGGAGATCGGTTCCAGCGCGCGCTTCCCAGTTGGCCGGATTCAGACCGTATCGGCCCACAGGTCGTATTCGTCGGAATCGGTGACGCGGGCGCGCACCATGTCGCCCGCCTTCAGGGGCTTGTCCGAGCTGACGTAGACGCAGCCGTCGATTTCGGGGGCGTCGCCGCTGCTGCGGCCCACGGCGCCATCCTCGTCCACTTCATCGATCAGCACGTCGATCTCGCGGCCGACCTTCCGTTCGAGGCGGGCGGTCGAGATGGCTTGCTGCAATTCCATGAAGCGTTCCCAGCGTTCCTGCTTGACCTCGTCCGGCACGGGGTTGTCCAGCAGGTTCGCGGGCGCGCCTTCCACCGGCGAATATTGGAAACAGCCGACGCGGTCCAGCTGCGCTTCCTGCATCCAGTCCAGCAGGTACTGGAAGTCTTCCTCGGTTTCGCCAGGGAAGCCCACGATGAAGGTCGAACGGATCGTCAGGTCCGGGCAGATCTCGCGCCAGCGCTTGATGCGGGCGAGGGTCTTGTCTTCGAACGCGGGGCGCTTCATCGCCTTCAGGATGCGCGGGCTGGCGTGCTGGAACGGAATGTCCAGGTAGGGCAGGATCTTGCCCTCGGCCATGAGGGGAATCACTTCGTCCACGTGCGGATACGGATAGACGTAGTGCAGGCGCGTCCAGACGCCCATTTCGGACAAGGCCGTACAGAGCTCGGTCATGCGGGTCTTTACCGGGCGGCCGTTCCAGAAGCCGCTGCGGTACTTGACGTCCACGCCATAGGCGCTGGTGTCTTGCGAGATCACCAGCAGTTCCTTCACGCCGGCCTTGACCAGGCGCTCGGCCTCATTGAGCACATCGCCCACCGGGCGGCTGACCAGGTCGCCGCGCATGGACGGGATGATGCAGAAGCTGCAGCGGTGATTGCAGCCTTCCGAGATCTTCAGGTAGGCGTAGTGGCGCGGCGTGAGCTTTACGCCTTGCGGCGGCACCAGGTCCAGGTAGGGGTTGTGGTCCTTCTTGGGAGGCGCGGCGTCGTGCACGGCGCGCACGACCTCTTCGTATTGCTGCGGGCCGGTCACGGCCAGCACGCTGGGATGCACGTTGCGGATCACCGATTCCTCGACGCCCATGCAGCCCGTGACGATGACCTTGCCGTTCTCGGCCAGGGCCTCGCCGATGGCATCCAGCGATTCCGCCTTGGCGCTGTCGATGAAGCCGCAGGTGTTGACGACGACGACGTCCGCGTCGTTGTATTCGGGCGTGACTACGTATCCTTCGGTGCGCAGCTGGGTCAGGATGCGTTCGGAGTCGACCAGGGCTTTGGGGCAGCCCAGGGACACGAACCCCACGCGCGGGGTCCGGCCGTCGGCGTTGGCGGCGGCGATGGTGTCGGCCAGGGTGGAGGCGGCGGAGGCGTTCGCGTCAGCGCTGTTGGCTTTGCCGGGGCCCTTGCCAGGCCGGGAGGTTTCGAGGATTTCCAATATCGTTCACCAAAAAAACGCGCGGCAAGCGTGCTGCGCGGCGGATGTGTTGTTCGTATAGGGCGAGGCCGGGGCGGCAGGCCTCAAGATTCAGCGTGCTCGTGGGCGCGCCACGGGGGCAGCTCTCGCAGGGTCTCGGGATGCAGCATTGCCACCTGCAGCAAGGTCTTCGCCGCGCCCGAGGGGGTGCGCCGTCCTTGTTCCCAATCCTGCAGAGTGCGTACGCTCACGCCCAGCAGTTCAGCGAAATCCGTTTGCGGCAGGCCCACGCGGCTGCGTGCTTCGCTGATATGCGACGCCTGCCACGGTGCGCTGCGCGCTGTCGGGGCAGCATTCTTCATGGCTCTTCAAAAGTCGGGTGGCGCCGGCATGCGGCATCCCAGGGGTTCAGGCCCACGTGCCAGGATGGCGGCGAAGGCGAATCCGGAATTATACGGCATTGCCGTAGGTCGGCCGGGGAGCGGGATCTGCGCCCGGAGTCCCCGTCCGCCAAACAGGTTCGCGCCCGGCGGCATCGGCCATCGCATCCCCTTTCCCGGAGGGACGAAAAAATAATGACTCTATTAATCAGCGGGTCGCGCGCGCAAATGGCAAAAAATGCCGGTCCATGCAAACCCGGAAATCTGGAATATAGTCATATCGCAAAAATCAAAATATGAAGTGAGCGTATGGATCCGTCGTTGCTTCCATCTTTGGCATGGTTCGCTCACGTTGCGCATCACCGCAGTTTTACGAAGGCAGCCGCGGAGATGGGTGTTTCGCGGGCCAATCTTTCGCAGAACGTGAAGGCCCTTGAACGCCGTCTCAACGTCAAGCTGCTGTATCGAACCACGCGGGACATGTCCCTGACCGTAGAGGGGCAACGGCTTTACGACGTCTGGTATCCGGCGCTGGTCGCCGTGGGGCGGGCGGTGGACGACATCCATGGCGCCCGGCACGAGCCCGCGGGATTGATCCGGGTAAATACGTCCCGCGCGGCGGGGAAACTCCTGATCGAGCCGCATCTGGAGGAATTCTGCTCGCGCTATCCCAAACTGGATCTCGAACTGGTCATGGACGACGGGCTGGCGAATATCATCGCCGACGGTTGCGATGCGGGGATCCGCATCGGGGAAAGCCTGGCGGAACATATGATGGCCGTGCCGATTACGCCGGTCCTGGAAATGGCGGTGGTCGCCACGCCGGCTTATTTCGACCGGTTCGGCGAGCCGGCGACGCCTGCCGATCTGGCGCGGCACAATTGCCTGCGCTACAGGCTGGCCAGCGGCGCCGTTTTCCAATGGGAATTCACATCGCCCGCGCCCGAAAGCCACGCATTTACGGTCGAACCCCGCGGAAGCATCACCACCAACGATGACGACGGGATGCTGCGCGCGGCGCTGCAAGGGGTGGGGCTGATGCAGCACATCGACCTCGTGGTCCAGCGCCATATCGCCGAAGGCTCTCTCGTGCGCGTGCTGCGGCCATGGTGCAGGCCTTTTCCCGGTTTCTATATTTATGCTCCCGTCCGCGCGCAAATGCCCGCGCGGCTGCGGGCGCTTATCGATTTTCTGGTCGAAAAAAGAAACGTAATGCCGGGATGGAGCGACAGGTATTAGACCGGATGCTGTTTGAAAACGACATTTATGCCCATGTCGATTGTCGATAATTCCGGAGCCGGGGAAACGCAAAACCAATATAAGTCATTGAAATGCAATAAATTGTATTTCACTGTCAATTTACCGATACAGCTGATGTATCGATAAATTGACACATAGGGGTTTACCCTGCATTTATCATCCTGTTTTCACCAATTGTTGCTGTTTCTTTCCTTGCCGAGGCGGTGGCCGCCCGGCAGGCATCCAGCGTAATTGCAAAACGACGGCAGTGCCCAAACCCGATGGGAAGAGGATCGGGGGCCCTGGGCGGCAGCGGCGCGGTCAACTGAATTTCCGAATATCCAGGTGGGTGACGGCCTTGTGCGGACAAGGTCCGGCCCAGGCCGTCTGTCGCGCATGAAAAACATAAACGTGGGATCGATCAAAGCGGACCGAACAGCCGCTCCAAGGATAATCAGGATGAATAATTTAAAAATATCGACCAGGCTGGCATTGATTATTGGTTGGCTCTCCGTCTTGATGATGGGCATCGGCGGGGCGGGGATTTATGGCATGCGCCAGACCAATGCCGGTTTCCAGGCGGTTTACGAAGACAGGATGCTCGCGCTTGGCGAGCTGCTCGATGTCCAGAGACAGCTTTTGCGCAATCGAGGCTCGGTGTCGCGGGCCGTCGCGATCGGAGACCCGCGCGAAACCGAGAGGCTGTTGCAAGAGATCGCGGACGGCGTTGCGCGGATCGATTCGGCCTGGGCCGCGTTCAAGTCCACCAACCTGTTGCCCGAAGAGCAGGCGATAGCGAAGGATTTCGAGGGCCGCCGCAGGATATTCCTGGACGGCTACCTCCTGCCCGCGCAGAGCGCCTTGCGCGGGGGGCGCGCCGAAGACGCCAGGCGGCTGTTGGTCGAGAAAGACGAGCAGCTGTATGCGCCGCTGCGCGATGACATCGTCAAGCTGACGGACTTCCAGCTCAGCGCCGGCAAGAGCGAGTACGACGCCGCGCAGGCGCGATACGTCATCGTGGAGATCATCTCCTTCGGCCTGACGTTCCTGGGTATCGGCCTCGCCATTCTCCTTGGAGCCATGCTGATACGCGGCATCCAGTCGTCGCTGAAGCAGGCGGTGGCCTCGGCCCATGCCATTGCCGGCGGGGATCTGACGCGTTCCGTCGAGGTCCGTGGCAAGGACGAGATCTCGGTCCTGCTCGAAGCCTTGCGCAAGATGCAGGATGGCTTGCGCGGCGTGGTGCGTTCGGTGCGCGGCAGCTCGGACAGCGTCGCTGCGGCAAGCTCCCAGATCGCGCAGGGCAACCTGGACCTGTCCGCCCGGACGGAGAGCCAGGCCAGCGCCCTGGAAGAAACGGCCGCCTCGATGGAGCAGCTGAACGCGACGGTGCGCCAGAATGCCGACAACGCGCAGCAAGCCAATCAACTGGCCCAAGACGCCTCGGCGACCGCCGAGCGCGGCGGCAAGGCCGTGTCCGAAGTCGTCGGCACGATCAAGGACATCAGCGAATCCAGCAACAAGATTTTCGACATCATCCAGGTCATCGATTCGATCGCCTTCCAGACCAATATTCTTGCGCTCAATGCCGCGGTAGAGGCGGCGCGCGCGGGCGAGCAGGGCCGCGGGTTCGCCGTGGTGGCTTCCGAGGTCCGGGCGCTGGCGCAGCGTTCGGCGACGGCCGCCAAGGAAATCAAGACCCTCATTCTCGACAGCGTCGGACGGGTCGAGCAAGGCAGCGCGCTTGCCGCGCAGGCGGGCGCGACGATGATCGAGGTCGTCGCCTCCATTCGCCACGTTACCGACATCGTGGGGGAAATCAGCGCCGCCAGCGTCGAACAGAGTTCGGGCGTGAGCCAGGTAGGCGAAGCCGTTACCCAGATGGACCAGGCGACCCAGCAGAATGCCGCCCTGGTCGAGGAAATGTCGGCCGCGGCCTCCAGCCTTCGGAGCCAGGCCGAGGAACTGGTCCGCACCGTGGGCGTGTTCCGGCTGGACGCGGGGAACCTCCCGCCTGGCGCGCCGGCCGCCATGGCCGGAAAACGGAGCCGCCAGCCGGAGCAGGCAGCGTCTCGCGCAAAGCCCGCAGCCGTACGCCCGTCCGCACTGCCTGCGCCCGGCCCCGCCGCGGCCTTGCAGGGCGCGGGCGACGCGGATTGGGAAACCTTCTAAGGGTGGCTTGTCACGCCTGGAGGGCTGAATCTTGATCGCTTCGAATCAGGAAATGCAGTTATGGGCCGTTCTGGAGCATTTGCCGGTCCAGGTGGCCTGGCTGGATCCGCGCCTGCAGTGCAAGCATGCGAACCTGCCGTTCAGCCATGAGGCAGGCCTGCCGCCCGAGGCGCTGAAAGGCGCCAGGGCGATGGAACTGCTGCCGCCCGACTGGCGGGCGGCGCTGGCGCCGGCGGCGGTCGAGGCGTTGCGCGGGAACAAGGTCCAGCTTGATTTCTCCACCAGGAACGCGGACGGGTCGGAATCGCACAAGCACGTCACCCTGCTGCCACAGGCGCCCGGCGGGACCGGTGGCGCCGGGTGGGACGTGCTGATGTTCGTGTCCGACCATGCCGAGTCCGCGCGGATGCGGCAGAAGCTGAGATCGTCGGCCAATGCTTTGGCGGACCTGAAGATCGCCCTGGACGCGCACGCCATCGTGGCCGTGACGGATGCGCGCGGCGTGATTACGTCGGTCAACGAGAAATTCTGTTCGATCTCGCAGTACGAACAGGAAGAGCTGATCGGGAAAACGCACCGGGTCGTCAATTCGCGCACGCATCCGCCGGCATTCTTCCAGGAGCTCTGGAAAGTCATCTCCTCGGGGGAGATATGGACGGGCGAAATCTGCAACCGGGCCAAGGATGGCTCGCTGTATTGGGTGCAGACGACCATCGTGCCCTTCCTGGATTCCGCCGGCAAGCCGGTGCAGTACATCTCCCTGCGGGTCGACGTCACGCAGCGCAAACTCCTCGAAAAGGAAAGCCTGCGGCGCGCGTTCTTCGACGACCTGACCGGCTTGCCGAATCGCAGGCTGATGAAGCGGCGCCTGTGCGAGACGAAGACGGCCTGCGCCCAGTCGGGCTCGTACGGGGCCCTGATGTTCCTGGACCTGGACAACTTCAAGGAGGTCAACGATACGCTTGGGCACGAAAGCGGAGACGACCTGCTCAAGCAGGCGGGCGCGCGCCTGAGCGCCTTGATGCGGCAAGGCGACACCGTGGCGCGGGCGGGCGGCGACGAGTACGTCATCATCGTGGGAGGGCTTGGCCCGGACGAGGCCGAAGCCGCCGCGCAAACCCACGCGCTGACGGAGCGGATACGGCGCGAACTGAACCGGCCGTATCGAATCCAGTTGGCTGAGGTGCACTCTTCCCCCAGCATCGGAGTGGTGTTGTTCCACGGAGATGCCGAGTGCGACGGCGATATCCTCAAGCACGCAGACATGGCGCTGTACCGCTCGAAAGTGCAAGGGAAGAACCAGGCAAGCCTGTTCGACCCGGACCTCAGGGACAGCATCCTGCAGCGGGCCTCGACGCTGGCGGACTTGCGCGCGGCCATCGCGCGCGAACAGTTCCGCCTGTACTTCCAGCCCGTGGTCGATGCCCGCCATCGCGTCACGGGATACGAGGCGCTCATCCGCTGGCTGCACCCGCAACGGGGCGTGGTGCTGCCCAATCAGTTCATCGGCCTGGCCGAGCAGACCGGGCTTATCCTGGAGATCGGAGAATGGGTGCTGCGCAGCGCCTGCCGGCAACTGCGAGCCTGGAGCGGCGATGCGTTCACAGCCCAATGGAGTCTCTCGGTCAACGTGAGCGCCCGGCAGATCCGGGACCCCGGCTTTCCCGCCATGGTGCAGCGCCTCGTCGAGGAATCGGGAATAGACCCGAGGCGGCTGCGGCTCGAACTCACCGAAAGCATGTTCCATGCCCGGCCCGAGCAGCCCGTGGAAGTGATGACGATGCTGAAGAAAATCGGCATACGCTTTTCCATGGATGATTTCGGCACGGGCTATTCATCGCTCGCATGCCTGAAGGACCTGCCTTTCGATCAGCTCAAGATCGACCGTTCCTTCGTCAGGGACCTGATGACCCATCCCCGGGGCAAGGCGATCGCGCGCACCATCCTGGACCTGGCCTGCGCCCTGGAACTGGACGTCGTGGCCGAAGGAGTGGACTCGATGGAGCAGTTCCATTTCCTGGAGGAGCACGGGTGCCAGGCATTCCAGGGCTATCTGTTCGGAAGGCCGGAGCCGCTGGCGGATGGGGCGAGCGTTCGGGGCTGAGCGGGAGCCGGCCTATTGCAGGGGCGAGAAGCGCACTCCCGACATCAGCAGGTTCTCCTGGGACTCAAGGCAGGGGTGGGCCTGGGGCAGGAAGTCCCGAGTCCAGGCGGGATTGCGGGCAAGCGACTCCAGTGCGCGCGTCCGGGCGGCCAGGTCCGGATACGCCCAGATGTGGATCACGCGGTTCAGCGGGCCCACATCGGTCCGGAAGTAACCGATGAGCGTCATCCCTTCGGTGGCCAGCAGGACGGGCAACGCGTGAGCTTCGTAGAGGTCGAGCCAGCGCGCCGTCTGCCCGGGCTTCAGCGTGTAGGTCCTCATTTCGTAGAGCATGGGATGCCCTCCTGCGCCAGCAGAAAATCGAGAGCCAGGCGATTGAACGCCTCGGGCTGTTCCAGATTGGAAAGATGGCCGCAAGCTTCGATTTCGGAGAGCCGGCTTCCGGGTATCCGCGCCGCCATGGCGCGCACGGCGGCGATGTCCACGAGCGAATCCTCGGTCGCGCCGATCACGTGGGTCGGAACCTGGATCGCGTCGAGCTCGATTTCGCCTTCATAGCTCGATACCGCTTCCAGCGCCTTCATATAGCCTTCGGGCTGCAACCGGCGCATGCTCTCCTCCAGCGCCTCATAGGCGCCGGGCGGGGCGCCGGCGCTGACCAGGGATCGCGCGACCGCCGACGCGATATCCGCCAGGGATTTTCCTTCGCGCAGCGGCCGCAGGCGGCTGTCCAGGAACTCGCGGCGGCGCTGCGGCGGCATCTGGCTTGCGCGGTGCAGGGCAGAGCAGATCGTCAGGCTGCGCACCGAGCCCGGATGGCGGCGCAGAAAGTCGAACGCGATTCGGCCGCCCATGGACAAACCCACCAGATGCGCCGATTCGGCCCCGAAGTACGCCATGACGCGCAGCAGGTCGTCGCAGATGTCCGCGAACGACAGCGGGCCCTCATAGCCGTCGCTGGTTCCGTAGCCCCGCATGTCCCATGCGGCCGCGAGGAAATGGGGAGAAAAGGCCCGCAGCTGTTCCAGCCAGTTCGTCCTGTTGCCGCCCACGCCGTGGAGGAACAGCACCAGCTCTCCCCGGCCCGCATGGGAGAGCGCGATCGCCGGCCGGCCGCCGGTCCGGGCATCGAGCAAGGGAAGGGCCTGCATGTGGGTCATGGCCGCTCCCTCAGTCGGCCTTGGGAGGCGTCATGGCCTCGAACTCTTCCGTGGAATAGAGAGACAGCAGGCCGATGCGGTCCAGGCAGATCTCGGCGGTGAACGGCAGCATCAAGGCGCCGCAGCGGCTATCGCGATACATGCGTTCCAGCGGCAGCGACTTGAGCATGGCCTGTCCCCCGCAGGTGCGGATGGCGAGCTGGCAGATCGCATTGCTGTTCTCCATCACGGTGTAGTGGCCGGCATACATGCGGATGATGTCGTTCTTGTCCGGGTTGGGCCGCGCGTCGCTGATGATGCGGTGATAGATGGCCCGCGTCTGTTCCAGCAGGATCTGCAGCTGCGCGACCGCCATGCGCTTGGTCGGGTAGTGCCTGCGCCGGACGGGCGGCATGCCTTCGATTTCACCGCGCAGGTACTTGATGGTGAAGTCCACGGCTCCTTCGGCTATGCCCATGTAGGCGGGGTTGACCGTAATGAAGCCATGGGGCCAAAGCTTGCGCATGTCGAAGTAGGTGCCCTTGGGCATGACCTGTTCGCGTTCGGGAACGAACACATCCTTCATCAGCAGCGTTCTCGAAACGGTGCCGCGCATGCCCAGCGGGTCCCATTCTCCGGTGATCTCGAAGCCGGAGCTGTGCTGGTCGACGGCCAGGTAGACCGTGTCCTGGAACGTGGGCGGTTGGTCATCGTTGCGGATTTCCGTGCAGGTGATCCCGTGGAAGTCCGCCGCGCCCGACAGGGACGCGAAAATCTTTTTTCCGTTCAGCAGCCAGCCTCCGTCGACCTTGCGGGCGGACGTGGCGTAGGGGCGCTGGGTCCAGTCCTCGCCGCCTTCCGAAAAGGGTTGGGAGTAGAGCTTGCCCTCTTCGACGATGCGGCCGAAATGGTGCTGCCGCCGTATGTGCTGCGCCTTGCGCTCCGCTTCCGACAGCGGATAGCTGTCCAGCATCTGGCCCGCGTACATCGTGGCGCAGGTGTGCATGTTGAAGGTCAGCGCGGTGGCTCCGCACCAGCGCCCGATCTCGGCGGCCACCAGCATGTAGGTCTGGTAGTTCGCGCCCATGCCGCCATACTCGGCCGGGACGCACAGCCGGAGAAAGCCGGCCTCGCGCAGGTCGGCGTAGTTTTCGAAGGGGAAGGTGGCGGTGCGGTCATAGTGGAACGCTCGTTGCTGGAACTTGGAGCGGCCCAGTTCGCGGGCGACGCCGATGAGTTCTTTCTGCTGGCTGCTGAGGTCGAAATCCATGTTCTGCTGTCTCCGTGGGGAAAGGGAAGGCCGGCTATTTCAATTCGCCCAGCAACTGGCCGCGCTCGACGACCGGACGTCCGTCCAGCGCGATGGAGCAGCCCCGCATGGGAATGTCGAAATGACCTTTGGTGAACCGGCCGGCATGCTCGTTGGCGCCGGTCGAAAACAGGAAGTTGCCTGCAAAGACGCGCTGTTCGGTGCCGTTGGTGTCCGCCTTGTCGTACATGACCATCGAATCCCAGCGCGCGCGCGGGTTCATGCCCCAGCCCACGTGGGATACGGCGTAGGCATTGCGGTCGTTCCAGGCGGCGAAATAGCTGCGCAGCAGTTCCGCGTCCAGCCCCTTGCCATCGATCCCGACCACGAAGTCATCCTCTATGGTCAGCACCACTTCACTTTCGAAGTAGCGCTTGAAGGTCAGATTGGCGTCGCCCGGGCGCAGATGCAGCTGGCCGTTGACGCCGCCCGGATTGGGGAAGGTCGCGATAAGGCCGCCGGGCCAATGCGAGCGCGTGCCGGGCAAGGTGCAATACCCCCAGTTGCCGCCGGCAGGGCAGTTCTCCAGCGAGATGCGCAGGTCGGTCCCGGCATCGGAGGTGACATGCATCTGCCTGGCCGCGCGGATGAGCGCCACGCCTGACTGCACTCGGGCCTCCATTTCTGGATCGGTGCCCAGGCGCTCCAGGATTTCCGGGTGCTCATTGCTCACCATCATGAGCCGCGCGCCCGATTTCAGGATCTGCGGCAGTTCGGGCGCGTGGAGCAGGCCCTCGACGGTGCAGTCGACCACGACCTCGACATTCGACAGCGCGGCGATGACCGCCCTGGAATGCTGGATGGCGTCGGACGCGCCGGTGGAGCGCACCGGGACGATCTCGGTCTGGGGCGGCGTGGGCACCTCGACCGTCACGCAGGCCGCGCCCAGCTGAGCGAGCGCCAGCCTGGCGGTCATCACGTTGGCCGCGCGCGACTGTGTTTCGCAAAGCAGAGCGACCTCGGTGCCCGGACCGATGCCGCAGGCCGCGAAGTTGCACGCGAAGCTGCTGATCCATTTTCCTTCGGGCTGAGCGAGCATGGCTGTCTCCATTTCGGGGCCGCCTCAGGACACCGACGGCGATTGCGGGCGCCATTCGGGGTGGGAGGCTGGGATGCCGTACGCGCCGTCATGGAACAGAAGCGCGCGGTCGCGGGTCATGCCCAGCCTTTCGACCTGGCCTACGAACAGCAGGTGGTCGCCCAGCTCCATGTGTTGGTAGCTGTTGCACAGGAAGTACGCGGCGCAACCGCCGATCAGGGGGATGCCGTCATCGGAGCAGGCGAACTCCACTCCCGCGAACCGGTCCGCGATGGGACTGGAGAAGCGTTGCGACAGGGCGATCTGGGATTCGGAAAGCACATTGATGGCGAACTGCGAGCAATTGCGGAAGGCCTCCAGGCTGCCTTGCGATTTGCCCAGGCTCCAAAGCACCAGGGGGGGATCCAGCGACAGGGCGCTGAACGAGTTCACGGTCAGGCCGATGCAGGAACCGTCCGGGCCGCGCGTCGTGACGATGGTCACGCCCGTGGCAAATCGGCCGAGTGTCGTGCGCAGGCTGCGCTTGTCCCAATCGGTGCTCAGGAGCAGGCCGCCAGGCGCCGCGCAGGTGCTCATGTCGTTGCTTGTCTGCATTTTTCACCTCCTGAAGATTGTTCTGATATGGTGAACAACATTCTGATAGTGTGAACATGATATGAGAGCAATTTCCGGCGCGTCAAGAAAAAAAGCCCGCCGCGAACTTGCGGAGAGCATTGATGGAGAGGCCTGGACTTCGGGGAAACACTATTGACACTCGAAAGAGGCTGCCTATAATCAGTTCAACAAATAGGAACTGCGTTAACAATAATAGAACGTCAAAATCCGGCTGCCATCGATACGCCCTTCTTCCTTGCAACCTCAAGAGCACAGCCATGCAAAAGTTTTCCGCTGCAGTCGCTGCAATCCTCTTTCCGATCGCGTTCTCCGCGCACGCGAGAGACAAGGTGGTCATCCAGCAATACCAAGGAACCTATGGAAACGCGGCGGCGGTGGTCGCCGCCAAAACGGGAATGTGCGAACGCAACGGGCTGGATTGCGAAATCAAGTACATCAACAGCGGCCCGCTGGGGCTGCAGGCGCTGGTGGGGAAGTCCATCGACGTCGCCTTCGTCGGGACCGATAGCCTGGTCATGGGCATTGCGCGAGGAGCCAGGATCCAGTTGGTCTACGCCGGCTATCAACCCCTGACGCTATCGCTGGTTGCGCGCAACGACCTGGAACTGAAGCAGGCCGGTGTCAAAGGAACCCTGGAGCAGCTCAAGGGCAAGCGCATCGGGGTGACCATAAGGGGCGCCCAGACCGAGATGCACTTCATGTCCCTGGCGAAGGCTGCCGGCATGAAGCCGTCTGACTTCACCGTGATCCCGGTCGGCGGGCCTTCGACGGCGTACACGGCGCTCACCGTGGGCAAGAGCGTCGATGCCATGATGATCATGAACCCGCTCAAGCAGATCTGTGTGGTCGCCAAAACCTGCCAGCTGGTGTTCGATGCCGATACGGTCGAGTGGCCGCCGGAGCTCAAGGCGATGGACGGAGCCAGCGTGGCCATGGCGATGCGCTCGGAAATGATCGAGGAAAATCCGGAGCTGGTGCGGCGGTTCATCGCGGCGATGAGCGAGGCCAACGCCTGGATCCGCGATTCCGGCAACCGCGGGGAAGTCATGAAAATCCTGGGGCCGAGCATGACTCTCGGGGATATTCCGGATGCGGAGGGCGTACGCCGCAGCTGGGTCGACAACGACATTGCCCAGATGGGCGACGGCAAGCTCAGCCGTCCGGCGGTCCAGGGCGTCATCGACTATCTTGCCGCGCAGCACCTGATCGAGTCCAAGCCCAGCGTCTCGAGCATCGTCTACAGCGGTGCGCCATGATGTCGGGGGCCATGTCGAGGATGTACGCAGACCAATCGGTGATCGACCATGACGGCGCGACGCCGCGTCGCGGGGCGGCTTCCGGCGCGGCCGCGCCGGAAGCCGCCCTGGCGCGCGCTATCGGCTTTGCCGGCATGTCGATCCGCTTCAACGGGGATGTCCAGGCGCTCGACGACGTCAGCCTGGACATCGCGCCCGGCGAGTTCGTGTCCATCGTGGGGCCCAGCGGCTGCGGCAAGACCACCTTGCTCAATATCGCTGCGGGCCTGATTCCCGCCAAAATGTACAGCGGCCGGTGCCAGGTCCTGGGCAAGGCGCCGGAGGCTGGCAACCGCGACGTTGCGTACATGCTGGCGCGGGATGCGTTATGCCCGTGGCGCTCGGCGCTCGCCAATGTCGAGCTTGCCGGCGAGATCCGCGGGCAGCTGATGCCGCGGCGGCGCGAGATCGCGCGCAAGCTGCTGGACCGGGTGGGTCTGGGGGCGTTCGAGAAGGCCTATCCCAAGCAGTTGTCCCACGGCATGCGCCAGCGCGTGGCGCTGGCGCGGACCTTCAGCATGGATTCGCCGATCCTGCTCATGGACGAGCCCTTCGGAGCCCTGGATTCATTGACGAAGATCCAGCTGGAGGAAGTGCTGCTGGATCTTTGGCAGGCGCAGGCCAGGACCGTGATGTTCGTCACGCACGACCTGGGGGAGGCGGTCGCCATCTCCGATCGGGTGATCGTGATGAGCGCCCGTCCCGGCCGCATCGTGGCCGATGTCCGCATCGATCTTCCCCGGCCCCGGTCGGTGAAGTCGCTGCAGAAGGATCCGGCATTCCATCGCCTGCACGCCAAGGTCTGGGAGAAGCTGGACGAAGCGATGGGCAATTGACGAGGCAGGCATGAACACTAGGACACAAACTTATGTCGACCGCGCCCTGGCGGTGGCCGGGCTGGTCGCCCTGTGGCAACTGGCGGCCTCCCTGTCGTGGGTCGACCAGCTCCTGATCGGCAGCCCCATGGGCATCGCGGCCTATCTCCGGGAAAACCTCTTCGGAGACGGCATCTTGCTCGTCGACTTCGGATGGACGATGCTCGGCACCCTGGCCGCATTTGCGCTCGGCACGCTCGCCGCGATCGCAACCGGGGTGTTGTTCGTGATAAGCCCGCGGATGGAGCGGGCCTTCGAGCCCATCCTGGCCGCGGTCAACTCCATGCCCCGCATCGCCCTGGCGCCCCTGTTCCTCATCTGGTTCGGCCTGGGGCTGGCGTCCAAGGTGGCGATCGGATTCAGCCTGTGCTATTTCATCGTGCTGTCGGGCACCGTGGCCGGCGGACGCAGCGTCAGCCAGGATCATTCCGTGCTTGCGGTCACGCTGGGCGCCAGCCCGTGGCGCAAATTCATCCATTTCACGCTGCCGACCGCCGTGCCCACCATCTTCGCGGGGCTCAGGCTGGGCCTGGTGTATTCCCTGCTGGGCGTCGTCGGCGGCGAGATCATTGCGTCGGAGCACGGCCTGGGGCAGCAGCTGAGCTTGCTGTCGTCGCAGTTCAACACGAACGGCGTGCTGGGCATCTTGCTGCTTCTGGCGCTGACCGGCGCCGGCATCAACGGCCTGATGAACGTCCTGGAGAACGCGCTGCTGCGCTGGCGGTGAGCCGTGGCCAGGAAGCCGGCGTATTCAAGGAAAGGGGAACCAATGACGTCGATCGGGAAAACCAAGGCGGCTCCATCCGGGAAATTCAGCGAGGCGGAATGGCGGCGCCGGGTGGAGCTGGCCGCCGCCTACCGCCTGACCGCGCTGTTCAAGTGGGACGACCTGATCGCCACGCACATCAGCGCCCGACTTCCGGGCGCCCAAGACCGTTTCCTGATCAATCCGTATGGGCTGCTGTTCGAAGAGGTCACCGCCTCCAGCCTGATCACGGTGGACCTCGACGGCAACAAGCTGGACGATTCCCCGCATGAGGTCAATCCCGCGGGTTTCACCATACACAGCGCGATCCACGCGGCGCGCCACGACGCTGAATGCGTGATGCATACGCACACGCTGAATGGAACCGCGGTTTCAGCACAGATTGAAGGCGTTCTGCCCTTGTCGCAGCAATCGATACTGGTGCTGCAGAGTCTGGGCTATCACGACTACGAGGGCATCGCCTTGCGCGAGGACGAGAAGCCCCGCCTTGTCAGCTCGCTGGGTGGCAACGATTTCCTGATGCTGCGCAACCACGGCCTGCTCACGGTGGGCAGGAGCATCGGCGAAGCCTTTGTGTTCATGTATCTGTTCGAGGCGGTCTGCAGTATCCAGGTCCGCGCGCTGGCTGGGGGGCAGGCGCTGAGCCGCATCGATCCCGCCATCATCGCCACGGCCCGAGAGCAGGTGCGGGCCGCCACCCAGGGACATGGCCCGGCAATGGCCTGGCCGGGCCTGTTGAGGCGCCTGGACCGCGAACTTCCTGGTTACGATACTTGAGCGCCGCGCCCGCGCCGATCAGGAGGCGGGGGTATGGCCGAGTTCCCGCGAGATGTTCCGGGCTGCGTCGATCACCAGAGGAGCGACGCTGCGCCTGACGGCTTCGGTCATGCGTTCGCCGGGCGCGCCGACGCTGATGGCGGCGATGCACGCGCCATGGGCGTCGAAGATCGGCGCGGCGATGCCCCGTACTCCGCCGCCCCATTCGCCCCGGTTGTATGCCACCCCCTTGCGGCGCACCTGTTCCAGCTCCTTGTCGAGCTGGTCGCGCGTGGTGATGGTCATGGAGGTGAATATTTGGAGGTTTTCCATGATCCGGTCGATGAGGGCTGAAGAGGCATAGGCCAGCATGGCCTTGCCCGTCGCCATGCAGAAAGCCGGCACGCGGTCGCCGGGCTTCGTATGGGCGCGGACCGGCTGGGGGCTGTCTATGACGTCCAGGTACAGCACCTCTATTCCGTCCATGATGGACAGCAGGATGGTCTCGCGCGTTTGCGCAGCCAGCTCGCGCATGGCCGGCGCTGCCGCGCTGCGCAGATCGACGCGGTTTGCCACGCGCTGGCCCAGTTCCCAGAGCTTCAGGGTGCACTCGTATTCCCCGGCGGCAGTCTGGCGCACCCAGCCAGCCGCGCGCAGCACCTGCAGCAGCCGGTGCACGCCGCTCTTGGGCATTTCCATGTGCCGCGCCAGGGCCGTAACCCCCATGGGTTCGCCCTCGCCCGACATCAGTTCGAGCATCATGAGTCCTTTGGGAAGCGACCCGGACTGCGGACTTGCCGAATCAGCTGGCGTAGGGGACTTGGAGGGTTCCAATGGTGAGACTCCTGTCGAAGGCTGGCCGGGATGGGGGGATGCCGCGAGATTTGTTCATCATTTTAGAACAGAGTTCTCAATTCATGCCCGGTCGGCGGCCATGGCGGACGCTTTCTGGGGCGCTGGCTTGCGCAAGATCAAGGGCCGCCGCGCCGGTACAGCGCCAGGGTGCCCGCCAGGCCGATCAGCAAGCCGCCGCAGGCGCGGTTCAGCCAGCGCAGGCCCGCGCCCCGGAACGCGCGCACCAGCTGCGCGCCCAGCGCCGCATAGGCAAGCATCACGGCGACGTTCATGAGCGCCATGACGCTGGCCAGGATGGCGTACTGCGCGAACAGGGGCGCGGCGGGATTGATGAATTGCGGCAGGAAGGCGGACATGAACAGCAGCGCCTTGGGGTTGGTGATCGCCACGGCGAAGCTGCGCAGGCCCAGGGCCAACCCGCCGGGGCGGGCGGCGTCCGGCTGGGCGGACGGCATGACCAGCGCCGCGTCCGAGCGCAGCATCTTCCATCCCAGGTAGGCCAGATAGGCTGCCCCGGCCCATTTGATGAACTGGAACGCGACTTCGGAGGCCGCCAGCACCACGCCCAGCCCTGAGGCCACCGTGCCGATCAGGATCAGGTCGGCCAGCACCGCGCCTGCCATGCCCCAGCAGGCCGCGCGCACGCCGTGGCGCGAGCCGTTGCTCATGGCGAGCAGCACCGTGGGGCCCGGCGTGATGATGGTAATGGCCGAGGCCAGGATGAAAAGCAGCAGGGTTGCAAGGGTCATGGGAAGGCTCCGCGGGCGTTGATACACCTTGAACCAGTTTGCCGCCGCGGCCGGGATTCGTCCAGGTCCGGCTACCATAGCGGTCTTATCCATAGAATCCGCATCATGTCCACGCGTTCCGACTCCCCCAATCTGGCTCCCCCGCTTTCCGCCGTCCTGCTTTCCAGCGCGGAGGTGGTCGAGGGCGTGCTGGACGGCCGTTCCCTGACGGACGCGCTGGCCGACGTGGAATCGTCGTTGCGGCCGGCGGTCCAGGCGGTGTCGTTCCACGCGATGCGCTACCTGGGCTGGGCCGACGCGGTAGGACGCGAACTGGTGCAGCGCTATCCCAGCGTGCTGTTCGAATCGCTGCTGCTGGTGTCCCTGACCCTGCTGAAAGAGGAAGGCGAGGCCGCTGCGGCCCTGCCGGGCATGCCGGTCTACGGGGCCCACACGGTCGTGGACCAGGCAGTGACCGCGGGGTCCCGCCAGCGCGGCCTGGCTTCGTACAAGGGCATGCTGAACGCCTGCCTGCGCCGGTTCCTGCGCGAACGCGCCGCCCTCGAGGCCGCGGTCGCAGACAGCCCGGAAGCCCAATGGAACCACCCGGGCTGGTGGGTCAAGCAGCTGGCGGTGGCCTATCCGCAGCAGTGGCGCGACATCCTCGCCAGCGCCAACGTGCCGGCGCCGCTGACCTTGCGGGTCAACCGCCGGTGCGCCAGCCGCGAGCAGGTGCTGGCCGCGTTCCAGGCGGCGGGGCTGGACGCCGAGCCCGTGGGCCAGTCCGGCCTGGCGCTGTCCTCGCCCCGGCCCGTTACGCAGTTGCCGGGATTCGCCGAGGGCTGGTGGTCGGTGCAGGACGCCGGCGCCCAACTGGCGGCCGAGCTGCTGGCTCCGGCCAACGGCATGCGGGTGCTGGACGCCTGCTCGGCGCCTGGCGGCAAGACGGCGCATCTGCTGGAACTGGCCGATATCGACCTGCTGGCCCTGGACGCCGACGCCGGCCGGCTGGCCCGCGTGGAGCAGAACCTGGACCGCCTCGGCCTGGCGGGGGGGCATGTCCGGCTGAAGGCGGCCGACGCCTCCGACCTGGACGCCTGGTGGGACGGCAAGCCCTTTGACGCCGTGCTGGCCGACGTGCCGTGCACGGCCTCGGGCATCGTCCGCCGCCACCCCGACATACGCTGGCTGCGGCGCGAGAACGATGTGCGGCGCACGGCCGGCCTGCAGGCCCGGATCCTGGACTCGCTCTGGCGCACCGTGGCGCCCGGCGGCCGGTTGCTCTATGTAACGTGTTCGGTATTCCCGATCGAAGGGGTGCGCCAGGCGCTGGAGTTCCTGCAGCGCCACCCCGATGCCGTCCGGCTGGACGCGCCCGGCCAATTGCTGCCAGTTGCGGTCGATGCAACACCCGCGGCGCAGCACGACGGATTTTTCTACGCCTTGTTTGCCAAGCAGTCGTGAATCGCCAAGAATAGGGGCATGACGTAGTCTCGGTGTCGTATGTCCATTATCTCGCGCTTATTTCTTGGGTTGTTGCTCGCATCTGCCTTGCTTTCGTTTGCATCGGGCGGAAACGCACATGGGGCCGAGCCCAAAGTCACCCAGGTGAGTCCCATGGTTCGCGACGGCAAGCTCGAGATCGACGCGGACATCGAATTTGCGCTCAACGACCAGCTCCGTGATGCCGCCCAGCGCGGCGTCCCCTTGTATTTCACGGCCGATCTCACCATTACGCGCGAACGCTGGTGGTGGTTCGACGCATCCCTGGTGGATACGTCCCGCACCTGGCGCATCGTCTATAACGCGCTGACCCGCCAATGGCGCGCCGGCGTGGGCGAACTGTCCTTCCCGGTGGCGTCGCTCGACGACGCCATGGGCGTCGTCCGGCACATCCGCAACTGGCCGGTGGCGGACGCCGGCGAGTTCGACGCGGGCGTGCTGTACGGCGGCCAGCTGCGCCTGCGGCTGGACACTTCGATGTTGCCGCGGCCCTTCCAGGTCAACGCCCTGAACAGCAGTTCGTGGGTGCAGGCCACACCCTGGACCGACTTCTCGTTCGTATTGAGTGACAAGGAGAAAGACCCCTCATGAGGCTTTTGCTTCGGCTGGCCCTGATGGTCGGCGCCGTGAGCGGCCTGGCGTTGCTGGGGCTCTTGGCCTGGTCCACCGGCAATGCCTCGCGCTTCGCGCGCTATTACGACACGCTGCTGGTGCTGAACGGCGTTTTTGCGCTGGCGCTTTTCGTCTGGGTGGTGGCGCTGACCGTGCGGCTGGCCAGGCAGATCCGCCGGCGCCAGTTCGGGGCGCGGCTGACCGCCCGCTTTTCGCTGGCGTTCGCGCTGATCGGGGTCGTCCCCGGGGCGCTGATCTACACCGTTTCGGTGCAGTTCATGTCGCGCTCGATCGAATCCTGGTTCAACGTGCGCGTGGATACCGCGCTGGAAGCCGGCCTGAACCTGGGCCGCGCGGCGCTGGATTCGCTGCTGGCCGACCTGGACGCGCGCGCCCGCTCCATGGCCATGGAACTGAACCGCAACAGCGACAGCGGCGTGGCCCTGACCCTGACGCGGCTGCGCGAGGCCAACGGCGTGCAGGAAGCCATGGTGTTCACCGGCAGCGGGCGCATGGTGGCGTTTTCCACCAGCCAGTACGGCCAGCTGCTGCCTGCCATGCCGCCGTCCACGGTCATGAACCAGCTGCGGCTGGCGCGCGGGTATTCCGCCGCCGAGGCCGACGACCCCGTGACGCCGGGCGCCGAAGGCGGCCTGCACCTGCGGGTCGTGATTCCGCTGGCGGGGCCGGACCGCTACGACAACCTGCTGGGGGCGTCGTCCGAGCCGCGCTGGCTGCAGCTGCTGCAGCCCGTGCCCGAGCAGATCGCGCACAACGCCAACCTGGTGCAGCAGGGTTTCCGCGACTACCAGGAGCTGGCGCTGTCGCGGCTGGGCCTGCGCAAGCTGTACGGCATCACGCTGACCCTGGCCCTGTTGCTGGCGGCGTTCGGCGCCATCGCGGTCGCGCTGTCGCTGTCCAAGCGCCTGGTGCGTCCGCTGCTCAGCCTGGCGGGCGGCACGCAGGCGGTGGGCGTGGGCGATTACCGGCCCTTGCCCGAGCCTCCCGAGCGCGACGAAGTCGGCCAGCTCACGCGCTCGTTCAACGCCATGACGCGGCAGCTGGACGAGGCGCGGCGCATGGTCGAAAGCAACCGCCAGCAGCTGGAGCGCTCCAATGTCTACCTGGAGAACGTGCTGTCGAACCTGTCCTCCGGGGTGCTGGTGTTCGATGAATCTTTCCGCGTCACCACCGTCAACCAGGGCGCCCAGACCATTCTTGGCGCCGACCTGCGCTCGGTGATCGGCCGCCCGCTGGAGACGGCCGACGGCATGCTCGAGTTCGCCAACATCGTCCGGCAGGCCTTCTCCGCCCACGCGGCGGTGGGCTCCGAGCGCCAGCACTGGCAACAGCAGTTCGAGATCAGCCCGGCCCAGGGCGGCGCCTCCGTCGCGCCGCAGCCGCTGACCCTGCTGGCGCGGGGCACGCATTTGAAGGTGGACGGGCGCGGCAACGGCTACCTGGTGGTGTTCGACGACATTACCGAAGTGATCTCGGCCAACCGCACGGTGGCCTGGGGCGAGGTGGCCCGCCGGCTGGCGCACGAGATCAAGAACCCGCTTACCCCGATCCAGCTGTCGGCCGAGCGCCTGGCCATGAAGCTGGAGGGCAAGCTGCCGCCCGCCGAAGCCCAGATCGTCGAACGGTCCACCAATACCATCGTGAACCAGGTGGCATCGCTCAAGCAGATGGTGGACGATTTCCGCGAGTACGCCCGCACGCCGCCGGCCGTGATGCAGCGGATCGATTTCAATGCGCTGGTGGCCGACGTGCTGTCGCTGTACGGCTGGGACCCCGAAGGCGGCTCGCCGCGGCATGGCGAAAAGGCCCTGAACCTGGACGTGACGCTGGGGCCGGACCTGCCGGCGATCGAGGGCGACCCGACCCAGTTGCGCCAGGTGATCCACAACCTGCTGTCCAACGCCCGCGACGCGATTGCCGAGCAGGGCGGGCAGGGGCGGGTGAGCGTCACGACGCAGCTTATGCGCAGCGAACAGCCCGATAGCGCCTATCACGAGGCGCTCAGGTTCACCGTGGCTGACAGCGGGCCCGGGTTCCCGCCCCAGGTCATGCAGCGCGCGTTCGAGCCTTACGTCACCACCAAGTCCCACGGGACTGGGTTAGGATTGGCAATCGTACGCAAGATCGTGGAAGAACACGGCGGGCGTATCGACCTTGCAAACCGCAAGGAGGGGGGCGCGCGGATCTCCATCTTGTTGACCCGGCTGGCTTCCGAGGCCGATACTATGGACGCGACCGCGCAAGAAAAGGATAATGCGGCTACGCAATAGGTGGATGCTTTATGGCCAGAATTCTGGTGGTTGACGACGAAGTCGGTATACGCGAGCTTTTGTCGGAGATCCTTTACGACGAAGGACACACGGTCGAGCTGGCTGAAAATGCGGCGCAGGCACGCGCGGCGCGGCTGCGCATGCGTCCTGACCTGGTGTTGCTGGACATCTGGATGCCCGACACCGATGGTGTGAGCCTGCTCAAGGAATGGGGCTCGCAGGGCCTGCTGGACATGCCCGTGATCATGATGAGCGGCCACGCCACCATCGACACGGCGGTCGAAGCCACGCGCATCGGCGCCATGGATTTCCTCGAAAAGCCGATCACGCTGCAGCGCCTGCTGAAGACCGTGGCCGCCGGCCTGGCCCGCGGCCGCGCGCCGCATCCGGCGCCCGTGGCCGCGCATCCGGCCGCCGCCAGCCCGGCGGTGGCGCTGGAAGACGAACTCGATCCCCCGGCCCTGGCCGCCGCGCCCGCCAACGAAATCCCGGTCGCCTCCAACGGCCAGCTGGGCAGCATCTCGCTGGACCAGCCCCTGCGCGAAGCGCGCGACGAGTTCGAGCGCATCTATTTCGAATACCACCTGGTCCGGGAAAGCCACAGCATGACCCGGGTCTCGGAGCGCACCGGCCTGGAACGCACCCACCTGTACCGCAAGCTCAAGCAATTGGGCATCGAGTCCGCACGCAAGCGGAGCACATGAAGATCCTGATCATGGGCGCTGGTCGCGTGGGCACCAGCGTGGCCGAGAACCTGGTGTCGGAAGAGAACGACATCACCGTCATCGATTCGGATCCTGTCCAGCTCCAATACCTGCAAGAACACTTCGACCTGCGTGTCGTCCATGGCGACGGCTCGCAGGTGTCGGTGCTGGAAGCCGCCGGCGCCGCCGATACCGACCTCCTGATCGCCTGCGCGGCTTCCGACACGGCCAACATGGTGGCGTGCAAGATCGCCCGCCAGCTGTTCAACACCCCCCGCCGCATCGCCCGCATCCGCTCCGCTGAATTCGCCGAGCACGCCGAGCTCATGAGCGAAGAGGGCTTCTGCATCGACGCGCTGATCAGCCCGGAACGCAGCGTCACCACGTACCTGCACAGCCTGATCGAGTTTCCCGAGGCCCTGCAGGTGGTGGAATTCGCCGAAGGGCGCGTCAGCGTCGTGACCGTGAGGGTGGGGCATGGCAGCCCCATGGCGCATTCCCCGGTCGACAAGCTGCGCGATGTCTGGCCCGACGTGAAGGCCCGCGTGATCGACGTGCTGCGCAACGGCCGGCCGCTGCGCGCCGGCAGCGGCACCGTCATCGCGCCGGGCGACGAAGCGGTCCTGGTGGTGGATTCGCGCGACGCGCGCCGGGCGGTCCGGCAGTTGCGCGAGGCCGAGCGCGCCGTGCGCCGCGTGATGATCGCGGGCGGGGGCAACATCGGCCTGCGCCTGGCGCGCCAGCTCGCCGAGGAAAAATACAGCGTCCGTATCATCGAGCGCGACCTGAAGCGCTGCGAGTACCTGGCCACCCAGCTGCCCGACAGCGTGCTCGTCCTGCATGGCAGCGGCACCGACGAGGCCCTGCTGGAACGCGAAAGCATCGAGGACATGGATACCTGGCTGGCGCTCACCAGCGACGACGAGGACAACATCATGTCCTCGCTGCTGGCCAAGCGCCTGGGCGCGCGCAAGGTGATCGCCCTGATCAACCGCCAGGCCTACGGCGAGCTGATGCAGGGCAGCCATATCGATATCGCTGTGTCGCCCTCCCAGGCCACCATGAGCGAGCTCCTGCGCCACGTGCGCCGGGGCGACGTGGCCGCGGTGCACCGACTGCGCCAGGGCGTGGCGGAAGCGCTGGAGGCCATCGCCCACGGCGACCGCTCGAATTCCAAAGTGGTCGGCCGCGCGGTGGGGCAGATCAGCCTGCCCAAGGGCGCCAGCATCGGCGCGCTGGTGCGCGAGGACGAAATCATCCTGCCGGACGCCGACACCGTGATCGAATCGGACGACCACGTCATTGTCTTCGTGCCGTCGCGCCGGCAGATGCCGCGCGTGGAAAAGCTGTTCCAAGTCTCGGCGTCCTTCTTCTGATGCGAGCCGCCTTCCTCTTCCTCCGCGGGCCGCGCGCGGCCGGATAGCTCCATGAAGCGAGTCCTGGGCACCCTCTACATCCTGGGCCTGACGATGGTGATGTTCGCGCTCACCATGCTGATTCCCTTGGGCGTCGCCTACGTGGGCGGCGACGCGGCGCGTGATGCCTTCCTGGACGGCTTCCTGATCTCGGTGGGCATCGGCGTGGGCCTGGCCGCGCTGACCCGCCGCGCCCGGTGCGAACTGCGGGCGCGGGACGGCTTCGTGCTGGTGTCGGCCGTGTGGGCCGGCCTGCCGCTGCTGGCCTCCATTCCGCTGATGCTGTATTTCCATGGCGCGGGGCTGCCGCTGTCGTTCACCGGCGCGTATTTCGAGGCCATGTCCGGCCTGACCACCACCGGCGCCACCGTGCTGACCAACCTGGACACACTGCCGGCGTCCATCAACCTGTGGCGGGCCACGCTGATCTGGATCGGCGGCATGGGCATCCTGGTCCTGGCCGTGGCCATCCTGCCGCTGCTCGGGGTCGGCGGCCATCAGGTGGTGCGGGCGGAAACGCCCGGGCCGATGAAGGATGAGCGCCTGACCCCCCGGATCGCCAGCACCGCCAAGGCGCTGTATGCGGTGTATTTCGTGTTTTCCATCCTGTGCTTCCTGGCGTACCGCGCGGTCGGCCTGTCGTGGTTCGAGGCCTGGTGCCACATGGCCACGACGATGGGGCTGGGCGGTTTCTCCACCTGGGACGACGGCTTCGCCCATTTCGACTCGGTGGCCGTGGAAATGGTGGCGATGGTGTTCATGCTGATTGCCGGCATTAACTTCGCCACGCATTTCAACGCCTTCCGCCAGCGCAGCCCGCGGGCCTATGCGCGCTGCCCCGAAGCCATCCCGTACCTGGTCGTCGTCCTGGGGGTGGGACTGGTCATTTCCGTGTTCCTCTACCTGAAAGGGGTCTATGCCGAACCGCTGGAGGCCCTGAGGTACGGGATGTTCAACACGATCTCGATGGCGACCACCACCGGCTACGCCAACACCGATTTCGCCCAGTGGCCGCTGTTTGCGCCGCTGACGATGCTGTTGCTCTCGGGGTTCGCCACGTCGGCGGGGTCGACGGGCGGCGGCATCAAGATGATCCGGGCGATCCTGCTGGTCAAGCAGGCCCGCAACGAGCTGGTGACCATGCTGCACCCGCACGCGGTCAGCCCGGTGCGGATCAACGGCAGGGCGGTCGAGGGCCGGACCATGTCGTCCGTGCTGGCCTTCATGCTGTTCTACGGCCTGTCCATCGCGGTGTTCACCAGCCTGCTGCTGCTATCCGGCCTGGATCCGATCACGGCGTTCTCGGCCGTGTTCGCCAGCGTGAACAACACCGGCCCGGGCCTGGGGCCGGTCGGCCCCATGGGCAATTTCGCGGTGCTGTCCGATTTCCAGATCTGGGTCTGTACCTTCGCGATGCTGATCGGCCGCCTGGAATTGCTGACCGTGCTGGTGCTGTTCACGCCGATTTTCTGGCGGAAGTGAATTTTGCGGGCAGGGTCAAGTGTCCGCCATCCGCATGCGGCCAACCAAGGGCCTGACACCCGCACGCGGCCGATCAGTGTCTGACTCCCCGCGGTTGGTCAGTATCTGACACCCGTACGAGACGATCTACGATCTACAGTCTTGGCCGGTGCTACCCGGGTGTCTGACACCGTCGGCGCTCGGTTGGTGTCAGTGGTGTCAGTGGTGTCAGACACCCGGGTAGCGGCGGTTCAGCTTGGAAGGGAGGCGCGTAGGGTGTCTGACACCTGGCTCCTGGCACCTGATACCTGGCACCTGACACCTGACACCTGGCCCCTGGCCCCTGGCCCCTGGCACGTGGCTCCCTGGCTCCCGGCACCTGACATCTTGCTCCTGCACCCCCGCGGTAGCGCCAATGGCGAGCCTCCGACCCCCCAATTTCGTCCGTAATAACCCTAATAAGGGTTATCCCTTCCTTCTCCGGAGGCCCCTTCCAGACTCGCCATCCGGGCGCCGCCGGCCGGAAACCCGCGCCGTTTCTATGTCGTAAGCGCTCGCTCACTTTCTCTCGCAGGGAAAAACCGAATGCTTCGCGATGTTGCACATAAATGTCACGATTCTCAATCGTTTTGCCACAAAGTTGCGGCTATCATGCATACACAAGCTGCCGTCTAGTGCCCCCCGGGAAGTTGCCGGGCTTCAAGGTCGAACGGCGCACATCCTCATCAAACATTCAAAGGAGTCCGAGATGGAACAGATCCCGTTCATTTCGTCGGCCCCCAACACCCTGGGCATCGAGCTCGAGCTGCAACTGATAGACCCCCGCAGTTTTGACCTGACCGCAGCCTCTGACGAGCTGCTGGCCCAAATGGCCAACCACCCCATCGCCGACCGCGTCAAACCGGAAATCACGCGGTCCATGATCGAACTGAATTCCTCGGTGCACGAGCACCCGATGGGCCTCCTGGCCGAAATGCGCGAGATGCGCGATGCGCTGGTCGAGGCGGCGGACGCCGTAGGGGTTTCGGTGGCGGGCGGCGGCGCCCACCCCTTCATGCGCTGGCAAGAGCGCTCCATCTCCGACACGCCGCGCTTCCAGTACCTGGCCGAAATGTATGGTTACCTGGCGCGTCAATTTACTGTTTTCGGCCAGCACATCCACCTGGGCGTCAGGAACGGCGACGACTCCATCAAGCTGCTGCGCCGCCTGTCTCCCTACGTGCCTCACTTCATCGCGCTGTCGGCCTCCTCGCCTTATTGCGAGGGCGTGGACACGCTGTTCTCGTGCTCGCGCCTGAACGCGGTCAATAGCTTCCCGCTGGCCGGCCACATGCCCCCCGAGGTAAAGGACTGGTACCAGTTCGAGGCGCACCTGGCCCAGCTGCGCGCCTATGGCCTGGCCGAGAGCATTAAGGACCTCTACTGGGACATCCGTCCCAAGCCCGAATTCGGCACGGTCGAGATCCGCGTCTGCGACACCCCGCTGACGGTCGAGCGGGCCTGCCAGATCGCCGCCTTCGCCCAGGCCCTGGCGGTGCTGCTGATGCGCGAGGACGATCCCAGCGACAACGCCTGGCTGTCCTACCGCAGCAACCACTTCCAGGCCTGCCGTTTCGGCCTGCAGGGCAGCTACGTGACCCCCGACGGACAGCGGCTGCGCCTGATGGACCACCTGCGCGTGCTGTTCCAGCGCCTGATGCCGGTGGCCGAAGAACTGGGCACGGGCGACATGATCGCGGCGCTGCGCGATGAATCCATGCGCAGCGGCAACGATTCCCGCTGGCTGCGCAGCCAGTTCCACCGCCTGCGCGACCTGCCCCTGCTCGTGGAAGCCATGTCGAATGCATGGCGCGGCGTGGCCGCCGGCGCTGCCGCGCCCGCAGAACCCACGGCGGTCTTGCGGCGCCGCATCCGGGCCACCTCCGAGCCCATGCAGCCCTTGCGGCCGTCCGAGCCGGGCGTCGCCGTGCCCATGCCCGAGCGCCTGCACTAGACAGCCCTGCCAGCCACCAGGTGGAGCCCCGCTTCAGGGGTTGCCGCGGTGGCGGCCTCCGATTGCGCTGACCGACAGGCGGGTTTCGCCCGCCGTGGTGCGATGCGCGGCCGCGCGCCACGCATGGCCATAGGCGACTTCAATGCTCAGGGCGATGACGCCGTCCGGCCTGCGCTGCGCCTCCAGCGCGGCGCAAAGGCGGTCGCGCCAATCCCGGCCCACCAGCCCGCCCCGGCGGCCTTCAGCGGGGTTTCCTCCCAGCGCGCGCACGTCTTGCAGCAGTTTTTCGGGGCTGCGGTAGGTCAGGGTCAGGATTTCCTGGTCCATGACGGGGTCGGCAAAACCGTTTTCCACCAGCAGGTCGCCGAAATCGTGCATGTCCACGAAGGATGGCGTAGCCGTGCGCAGGCCGGCGTCCGTCAGGGCCTGGCGCAGTTCGCGCAGCGTGGCCGGACCCAGACAGGAAAACATGGCCAGCCCTCCCACCTTCAGGATGCGCCGCCATTCCGCCAGCACGGCGTGCGGGGCGCGGTGCCAGTGCATGGCCAGGTTGGACCACACCAGTTCCAGCGATTCGGGCGGCAATCCGGTGTCCGCGAGGTCGGCGGCCACGAAGGCCGGGGCGGCCGGGCCGCGGCGGGCCAGCTTGCCGATCAAGGCGGACAGGCCTGCTGGCGCGTGGCGCTTGCGCGCCAGGTCGAGGAGGGGGGCGCAGTTGTCCAGCCCGGTATAGGCCGCGACGGGATAGCGCTCGCGCAGCAGGGGCAGGTTGTCGCCCGCGCCGCAGCCTGCGTCCAGCATCGCCTGGGGTTGTATGCGGATGTATTGCAGGCGGCCCAGCATGCGGCGGGCGATTTCCCCGTACAGGAACTGGGCTTCGGCCAGGTCGCCGCGGCGGGCGAACTGCCTGGGCACGTCGGCGCTGACGATGGGCAAGGTGGGGAGCGTAGCGGGTTCTGGCAGGGACATTTCGGTCGCGCCCGCGCCTTCGTGGCGGAGCGGATCATGGTTTCATGAGGAATGGCATCCATTATTGCGCATCCCGGCCCCGGGCTCCGATTGTCCCTACGGAACATGGGGCGGCTGCTGCTGTCCCGGGTCGGCTGCGACTGCCCGTTGTGCGGCGCGCGGGTGGCGGGGGCTAGGCTCTGCCCGGGCTGCGAGGCGGACATCCTGGCCTGGGAGCCGGGCGCGCCGCCGCGCTGCCCTTGCTGCGCCCTCAGGTTGCCGCCAGGCGCGCCCTGCTGCCCCGCCTGCCTGGGCGTGCCGCGGCCCTTCGCGCGCACCGTGGCGGCATTCGACTACGAGCCGCCCGCCGACGCCCTGGTCCTGATGCTGAAGGCTCAGCGCCGTCTCAGCATGGCGCCCGTGCTTGCCCGGCTGATTGCCGCAGCCGTCGCGCGCGACGGCCCCTTGCCCGCCGGCACGCTGCTGGTGCCCATACCCGCTGGCCGCGTCTCGCTGCGCCGGCGCGGCATGAATCCCGCCGCCGAGATCGCCCGCGGGTTAGCGGCGGAGCTGGGGCTGCCCCTGGCGCGCGGCATGCTGTTGCGGCGGCGCGAGGCGCCGCGGCAGACCGGCAGGAGCCGGCGCGCCCGCCAACGAGGCGCGGTAGGTCTGTTTTCCTGCCGGGGCGCCGTGCTGGGCCGGCACGTGGCCGTGGTGGACGACGTCATGACCACGGGCAGCACCGCCGATGCCGCGGCCGGCGCGCTGCTGGCCGCGGGCGCGGCGGGCGTTACGGTGCTGGTGGCCGCGCGCACGCCCTGAGGCGGCGCGGCGGCAAATCGGCGACAATTCCGGTATGCGGCGCGTCCGCGCCGCAAGCTGTTTGCCGAGCCCCCATCCGCCATGTTCCACGTCATTCTCGTCTGCCCCGAGATCCCTCCCAATACCGGCAACGCCATCCGCCTGTGCGCCAATACGGGCGCCCAATTGCATCTGGTGCGTCCGCTGGGTTTCGAACTGGATGACGCGCGCATGCGCCGCGCGGGGCTGGACTACCATGAATGGCAGCCCGTCCGGGTGCACGATACGCTGCAAGAGGCCCTGGCCGATACCGGCGCGGGGCCGTCCAGCATCTATGCGCTGACCACGCACGCGCAGCGCAGCGTGGCGGACATCGGCTTCAAGCCCGGCGATGTGTTCGTGTTCGGCCGCGAAACGGCCGGGCTGTCGGAAGAACCCCAGGCGATGTTCCCGCCCCAGCAGCGCGTGCGGCTGCCGATGCGCGCCGGCCAGCGCAGCCTGAACCTGTCCAATGCCGTCGCGGTCACGGTATTCGAGGCCTGGCGCCAGCAGGGCTACGAGGGCGGGGTGTAGGATGGGTAGAGCGCGAGAGTTCTTAAGCTAGAAATCAGCCGCTGAACGCGCGCAACCCATGCGGCCGCAATCGCTTGTTTTCGGGCCGAGCCAGGCACTGTCTGCCCACGGCCGCATGGGTTGCGCGCGCTGGATATCTGCGTTCTAGCTTAAGAACTCTCGCGCTCTACCCATCCTACGCGCTCAACCCGGCGACAGATTCAGCTCAATCCAGAGACAGCTTCAGCTTTTCGATCACCTGGTCCCAGCGTGCCTTTTCGTTCTTGATCCGTGCGGTCAGCGCTTCGGGCGTGGAGGGCGCCGGCGTGAAGTACTGCAGCGCCAGCTGCTTGCGCACGGCTTCGCTGTCGATGACGCGCGCAAGCTCGCTGTTGAGGCGCTCGACGATCGGGGTGGGCGTGCCGGCCGGAACCAGCACGGCATTCCACGAAATGGCTTCGAAGTCCGGATAGCCCTGGGAGGCCATGGTCGGGATCCCCGGCAGCGCCTCGCTGGGCTCCAGGCTGGTCACGGCCAGCAGCTTCACCTTGCCGTCGCGCGCCTGGGGCACGGCGATGGCGGGCACCATGAAGCCGGCCTGGACGTCGCCGCCGATGATGGCGGTGATGACCTGGGGAAAGCCGGAATAGGGAATGTGCGCCAGGTCGACGCCCGCGCTTTCCTTGAACATTTCCATCGCCAGGTGGGCCGAACTGCCCGGGCCCACGGAACCGTAGTTCAGCGAGTTGCCGCGGCTTTTCACCAGCGCGACGAAGTCCTTGACGTTATTGACCGGCAGGCTGCCGGGCACGACCAGCACGTTCGGGCTGGTGCCCACCAGCGACACGGGCGCCAGATCGCGCAGCGGGTCGTAGCCCAGGGTCTTCTTGTACAGCGTGGGGGCGGTGACCAGCGGGCCGTTGATCGTATAGAGCAGCGTATAGCCGTCCGGCTTGGCCTGCGACACCATGCGGGTGCCGATATTGCCGCCCGCGCCGGGTTTGTTGTCGATGACGATGGGCTGGCCCAGGGCCTGGGCCAGAGGCTCCGAGATCGTGCGCGCGAGGATGTCGGGCGAGGACCCGGGCGGGAAGGGCACGACCATATGGATAGGATGGTCGGGCCAGTCGGCATGGGCGGCGGCGGGCAGGATCGCGGCCAGGCTCAGGCACAGGCCGCGTAGCAGCTGGCCGACCCGGGGCTTGCGGGTTTGCGTCATGAAGAATGTCTCCTCGAGAGGGGCGTGGTGTCTTGTTGTCGGTCAGTGGGGGCGGCCGTCCGGCGCATCGTCCGGCAATCCGGCCCCGCTTTCGTAGCGGGCGTCCCGGGCGAGCAGGGCGGACACGGCAGTCATGGGGGCGACACCGTCGAACAGCACGGCGCAGACGGCCTCGGTGATCGGCAGTTCGACCTGGATGGCGCGTGCGCGCTCCAGGGCGGCGCGCGCGCAGCGCACGCCTTCGGCGGTGATGCCGCTGGCCAGGATGTCGGCCAGCTTGCGGCCGGCGCCGATTTCCAGGCCGACGCGGCGGTTGCGCGACAGTTCGCCGGTGGCGGTCAGCACCAGGTCGCCCAGGCCGGTCAGGCCGGCGAAGGTTTCCGCCCGCGCGCCCAGGGCCACGCCGAAGCGGGTCATTTCGGCCAGGCCGCGAGTGATCAGCGCCGCTCGGGCGTTGGTGCCCAGGGCGAGGCCGTCGCAGATGCCGCAGGCGACGGCGATGACGTTCTTCAGCGCGCCGCCGACCTCCACGCCGACCAGATCGGTGCTGGCGTAGACGCGCAGCGCCGCGCCATGGAAGGCGGCGGTAGTGGCGGCGCGCAGCGAAGCGCTGTCGCTGGCCACGGTCAGCGCCACGGGCAGGCCTTGCGCGACCTCGCGCGCGAACGAGGGGCCCGACAAGGCGCCGCCGGTCGCGCCGGGCAGGGCCTCGCGCATGATTTCGTGAGGCAGCCTGGCCGTGTCGGCTTCGAAGCCCTTGCACGTCCAGACTATGGGGGTGTCCTGCAATCCCAGCGCGGGCAGCCGGCGGGATAGCTCGCCGCAGATGGCGGTCAGGCCGGCCACGGGCACGCCCAGCACGATGAGGCGCTGGGCGCCCTCGTCCTGCAGGCTGCGCAGGGTGGCGTCGAGATCGGAGGAGATGTTCAGAGCCTGCGGCAGGGGGATGCCGGGCAGGTAGCGCGCATTTTCATGCGTGGCGGCCATATCGGCCGCCTGGGCGGCGTCGCGCGCCCAGAGCAGGGTGTCGTGGCGGCGGCTGGCGGCCGCCGCCAGCGCGGTGCCCCAGCTGCCCGCGCCCAGGACGGCGACGCGCAGGCGCGGCTCGGAGGTTTTTTTCATCGCAGAGCCGCCGCGGCGTGCTTACTGGCGGGTCGCGCCCGGGGGCAGGATGATGCCCGAGTCGCTGCCGTTGCCATTGCCATTGCCGTTGGCCGCGTTCTGCTGTTGCTGCAGTTCGGCCAGGCGCTGTTCGTACAGGGCCTGGAAGTTCACTTCGGTCAGGTGCAGCGGCGGCATCGACGTGCGGGTGATCGCGTCGGCGATGTTGGCGCGCAGGTACGGATACAGCATGGTCGGGCAGACGATGCCCAGCAGCGGATCGAGCTGCTCTTCAGGAATGTTGGCGGCTTCGAAGATGCCGGCCTGCGTGCCTTCGACCAGGTACACGACCTTTTCGTTGATGCGGGTGGTGACGGTCACGGTGACCGTGGTTTCGAACACGGTGTCGGCCAGGCGCTGCCCGCCCACGGTGATGCTCACTTCGACCTGGGGCGCTTCTTGCTCCAGGAAGACGTGAGGCGCATTCGGCATTTCCAGCGAAAGGTCTTTCAGGTAGACGCGCTGCAGATTGAACGAGGGCGCGTCGTTGCCGCCTTCTTGCTGGGTGTTTTGGTCTTGATCAGCCATGAGTGTTTCCGTTGGTGGGAGGGGCAAAAAAGGGCGATGGGCCGGGACGCCTGGAGGGCGCCCTAGCCGTTCAGCATGGGCGCAAGGCCGCCCGAGCGGTCCAGCGCCATCAGGTCGTCGCAACCGCCGACGTGAGTATCGCCGATGAAGATCTGAGGCACGGTGCGCCGGCCGGTGCGTTCGATCATGACGTCGCGCTGGGCCGGATCACGGTCGATCTGGATGATTTCCAGGTCCGTCACGCCGCGCTGCTCCAGCAGCGATTTGGCGCGCGCGCAATAGGGACAATAGTCCTTGCTGTACATGACGACTTTGTTCATGGGCGCTCCTGTGGGTACAAGAATAGGCAAATGGGGGCGAAACCCTTGGATTCAACCCTTCTGGGTGACCGGCAGGCTGGCGGCGGCCCAGGCGCGCATGCCGCCTTCCAGCGGCACCACGTCGGCGAAGCCTTGCGCGCGCAGCTTGGCGGCGGCGCGGGCGGAATCGCGGCCGTTGTCGCAAACCACCACGAGCGGCTTGTTCTTGGGCAGGGAGGCGGCCTTTTGCTCCAGGTCCGCCGCCGGCACGTTGCGTGCCTGGGCGATGTGGCCTGCCTGGAATTGTTCCGCGGGGCGCACGTCGACCCAGACGGCCTGGCGCTGGTTCACCATCTGGATGGCCTCGCCCGTGCTGACGGCGGAGCCGGTGCGGCCACGGCGCAGGGCGGGGATGGCCAGCATGACGCCGGAAACCACGGCTACGGCGACAATGAAGATGTTGTTTTTATCGAGCAAGAATTGCAGAAGATCCACGGGGCATCCTGAAGTGTGGCGGCTAGCCTGGTATCGGCGAACCCTGGGCGGCCCCCGCCGAAACGGGCGGGTGCGCCGGGGCAAAATCAAGGGCAAAATCACTCAATTATAAAATGAGCGCATTCTCTGACCATTTCCTAACTTTAACCCGCGACAATCGCGTGCCAAACCATGCATAAACTTGTTCTGATGCGCCACGGCGAAAGCCAGTGGAACCTGGAAAACCGCTTCACGGGCTGGACCGACGTCGACCTCACCGACACCGGCCGCGAACAGGCCCGCAAGGCGGGCGAACTCCTCAAGAAGGAAGGCTACACGTTCGACCTGGCCTACTCGTCCGTGCTCAAGCGCGCCATCCGCACCCTGTGGATCGCCCTGGACGCGATGGACGCCATGTACACGCCGGTGGGCGTCAACTGGCGCCTGAATGAACGCCACTACGGCGCGCTGCAAGGCCTGAACAAGGCTGAAACCGCGGCCAAGTACGGCGACGAGCAAGTGTTGATCTGGCGCCGCGCCTACGCGATCGCCCCGGAGCCCCTGTCCCTGGACGACGAGCGCCATCCCCGTTTCGACAGCCGCTATGCCCGGATCCCGGCCGACCAGCTGCCGGCCACCGAGTGCCTGAAGGACACCGTGGCCCGCGTGCTGCCGTTCTGGAACGAATCCATCGCCCCGGCCATCCGTTCGGGCCGCAAGGTGCTCATCGCCGCCCACGGCAACAGCCTGCGCGCCCTGATCAAGCACCTGGACAATGTGTCCGACGACGACATCGTCAACCTGAATATCCCCACCGGCCAGCCGCTGGTCTATGAATTGGATGATGACCTGCGCCCCATCCGCCACTATTATCTGGGCGATGCCGCCGAGATCGAGGCGGCCATGGCGGCGGTGGCCGCCCAAGGCAAGGCCAAGAAGGACTGACATCCTGAGAAGGACTGATATTTCCATGTGTCGCGCGGCAGGGTTGTTGTTGGCGGTCGTTCTGGCCGGGGGAGCGTTGTCGGCTGGCGCCGCGCCCAATGACCTTGCCGGCCGTCAGTCCGACGCCGAAAAGCAGCAGGCCGCCTTGCGGGACCGCATCGAGAACCTGCAAAAGGAAATCGACGACCGCGAGGCTGCCCGCAAGGAAGCGGCCGACGCGCTCAAGCAGTCGGAATCGGCCATTTCCCGGATCAACCTGAGGCTGCGCGAACTGGCCGAGGCCAACCGCCAGGCCCAGGCGGACCTGGCCGGCCTGGAAAAGCAGATCGACGCGCAGCAGGCCGTGCTGGCCAAGCGCCGCACCGAACTGGCCGAGCAGCTCCGGACCCAATACACCAGCGGCCTGTCGCCGTGGACGGCGCTGCTGTCCGGCGACGACCCCCAGGTGCTGGGGCGCAACCTGGGCTACCTGGATTACGTTTCGCAGGCCCGCGCCGCCGCGGTGCAGGCCCTGAGAGCGGACATCGACCGCCTCGCCGCCCTGCAGGAGCGTGCCGACGCCCGGCGCGCCGAGATCGAAAAGGTCGTGGCCGAAACCACCGAACAGAAGGCCGCTTTGGTCGCGCAGCAGAAAGAGCGCTCCACGCTCCTGGCGCGGCTGGAAGGCCAGATCGCCGCCCAGCGCGCCGAGGCCAGCAAGCTGGGGCGCGACGACCAGCGCTTGTCGCGCCTGATTACCGATCTGGACGCGGCCATCGCCAAGCAGATCGAGGAGGCCCGCAAGGCCGAGGAAGCGCGCAGGAAGGCCGAGGAGGCCCGCAAGGCGGAAGAGGCGCGTCGCGTGGCCGAAGAGGCCCGCAAGCGCGCCGAAGCCGATCGCCGAGCCGAGGAGGCCCGCAAGAAGGCCGAAGCCGACCGCAAGGTGGCCGCGGACAACGCGCGGCGCGAGCGCGACGCCCGGGACGCCCGCGAGGCGGCCCAGGCACGTGAGCAGGTCGAAGCGGCCTCGCGCCAGAACCGTGGGCCGGTCGCCGTGGCCGATCCGGACGCCGCCGGCCTGCGCCCGGCCGACCAAAGGCAGTCCCGCCTGGTCGTTCCGGAGGAAACGCCGCCTCCGGCCAAGCCCCAGGAACCGCCCAAAAAGGCGGAACCCGCAGAGGAAAAACCCGCTCCAAGCCGTAGCGAGCCAACCCAGCAGACCGCGCGCGCCGCGCCGGTCGGCGGCGGCAACGGCCTGCGCCACGGCCTTGCCATGCCGGTGCGCGGCCAGGTGCAGGGCCGCTTCGGGGTCGACCGCCCGGATGGCGGCGTATGGCGCGGCGTGGTGCTGCGCGCGCCAGAGGGCACGCCGGTCAAGGTGGTAGCCCCGGGCACCGTGGTCTACGCTGATTGGCTGCGCGGTTTCGGCAACCTCATCATTGTGGATCATGGGCAGCAATACCTGACCGTCTATGCTTACAACCAAAGCCTGCTCAAGCGGGTGGGAGATTCGGTGACGGGTGGCGACACGATCGCCACGGTAGGCGCAACCGGCGGCCAAGTGGAATCCGGCCTATACTTTGAAATTCGCCATCGCGGCGCTCCTGTGGATCCGGCCCAGTGGCTGGCGCAGTAGATTGATGTTGTTGGCAATACGTGTCGTTGGTAAAAACCGTTGGTAAATACCAAACCCATCGGCGAAAACACAATTCGGGAAGTGTGCATGGGCACTCGTAAGTTTCGCGGTTTCGGTCTGATTGCCATCGGTGCGGTGGCAGGTGTGTTGCTCAGCGTGGGCGTGACAGCCGTCGCGCAGCGCGGCAGTCCCCTGCCGCTGGACGAGCTCAGGCAGCTGAGCAACGTGTTTGCCGCCATCAAGAACAACTACGTCGAGGCCGTCGACGACAAGACCCTGATCGACAATGCCATTTCCGGCATGGTGTCGAACCTGGATCCCCACTCCGCCTACCTGGATGCCGACGCGTTCCGCGAAATGCAGACGGCCACGCAAGGCGAGTTCGGCGGCCTGGGCATCGAGGTCGGCGCCGAGGACGGCTTCGTGAAGGTGATCTCGCCCATCGAAGACACGCCCGCCGCCCGAGCCGGCGTGATGGCCGGCGACCTCATCATCAAGATCGACGACACGCCCACCAAGGGCATGACGCTGAACGACGCGGTCAAGCTGATGCGCGGCGCGCCAAAGTCGCCGATCACGCTGACCATCATGCGCGCCGACCGTCCCCAGCCCATCGTGCTGAAGATCGTGCGCGACATCATCAAGGTGCGCAGCGTGCGCAGCAAGATGCTGGACAACGGCGTCGGCTACGTGCGCGTCGCCCAGTTCCAGGAAAAGACCGGCGCCGACCTGGCCAAGCAGCTGAAGGACCTGGGCGCGAAGGAAGCTCCCAAGGGCCTGGTGCTGGACCTGCGCAATGATCCGGGCGGCCTGCTGACCAGCGCCATCGGCGTGGCCGGCGCGTTCCTGCCGCCGGATTCCCTGGTGGTGTCCACCGACGGCCGCACGCCCGATGCCCGCCACAAGTACCTGGCCACGCCGTCCGAGTACGCCCGCGGCGAAAGCAACTACCTGTCCGGCCTGCCGGCCTGGACCAAGACGGTGCCCATGGTCGTGCTGGTGAACGTCGGCTCCGCCTCGGCTTCCGAGATCGTGGCCGGCGCGCTGCAGGACCACAAGCGCGCCAAGGTCCTGGGCAACCGCAGCTTCGGCAAGGGCTCGGTGCAGGTGATCCTGCCGCTGTCCGAAACCACCGCGGTCAAGCTCACCACGTCGCGCTATTTCACGCCCAGCGGCCGTTCGATCCAGGCCACCGGCATCGAACCGGACTACGTCGTCGCGGACACCGCCGACGGCGACCTGTTCCGCCTGCCGCGCGAAGCCGACCTGCAGCGCCACCTGTCCAACCAGCAGACCGCCAACGAAGTGAAGTCCGCCGCGGACCAGGACAACGCCGAAGTGCCCGCCAAGGTGTTCGAATTCGGCGGCAAGGACGACTTCCAGCTGCAGCAGGCGCTGAACCTGCTGGCCGGCAAGCCCGTGCAGAAGGGCTCCGCCCGCGCCCAGGCCAAGGCCGACGCCAAACCCGGCGGCGGCGCCGCCCAGCGCATGAAGATCACGCCGACCGGAGTCGAGCCCAGCAAGGAAAAATGAACGACGAGCAATTGCTGCGCTACGCCCGCCACATCCTGCTCGACGAGCTGGGAATAGAAGGGCAGGAAAAACTGCTGGCGGCGCGTGTGCTCATCGTGGGGGCGGGAGGGCTGGGCTCGCCCGCCGCGCTCTACCTGGCAACCGCCGGCGTGGGCGATATCACCCTGGCCGACGACGACGTCGTCGAGCTCAGCAACCTGCAACGCCAGATCCTGCACACCACCGCCAGCGTCGGCCGCCACAAGGCCGAATCGGGGCGCGACATGCTGGCGGCGTTCAATCCGCAGACCCGGGTCCATGCCCGCGTCGAGCGCCTCCAGGGCCAGGCCCTGTCCGACGCGGTTGCCCAGGCGGACCTGGTGCTGGACTGCACCGACAACTTCACCACCCGGCACGCCATCAACCGCGCTTGCGTCCAGCACCGCAAGCCGCTGGTGTCCGGCGCCGCGATCCGTTTCGACGGCCAGGTCAGCGTCTACGACCTGCGCGACGACAGCGCGCCCTGTTACCACTGCCTGTTTCCGGAAGGCGACGACGTCGAGGAAGCCAATTGCGCCACAATGGGCGTGTTCGCGCCGGTCGTCGGCATCATCGGCAGCATGCAGGCCGCGGAGGCTCTCAAGCTGCTGTCCGGGGTCGGCGAAAGCCTGTCCGGACGCCTGCTGTGGCTGGACGTGCGCACCATGCAGTGGCGCAGCGTGAACGTCCAGCGCGATCCCGAATGCGCCGTCTGCGGGCACCGCGGGCACTGAAATTTCCCGCCGTATTGAACCCGCGGACAATATTAAAGGCTTGAAATACCTGCTATAACGCCAGCCAGCCTATCTGAAACCGGGTAGTTGTGGCCAGGGACGTGACAGCGTGGATACAGCACTGAAGTTCAGCTTGCCCAGATGGCGCCTGACGCGTTGGCTGACGGATTCCGGGCACGATACGCCCGCGGACATCCGCGCGGCGCTGATCGCCAGCCTGTTGGGCACGCTTCCCATTTTTGCGGGCGGGGTCATCAATACGTTGATGATTTCCGGCGTCGTCGCCTGGCGGCGCCCCGAGCCGCTATACGTATCGTGGCTGGCGTTGGAGGTCTTTCTGGCCGTCGTCCGCGTCACGATCCTGCGATCCGCCCTGAAGGCCGCGGCCAGGGGCGGCAACACCCATACCGACATCTACATCCTGCTGGCGCTGCTCTGGGCGTTCAGCGTGGGCTACGGCGTTTTCGTCACCTTTCTCAACGGCGACTGGCTGGCCGCCACGCTGGCCGGCGTGTCCTGCGGCGCCATGGCCGGCGGCATCTGCTTCCGCAATTACGGCGCGCCCAGGCTCGTTGGCGCCATGATCTTCCTGAGCCTGGGGCCGATGTGCCTGGGCGCGGCCTTCACGGGCGAATACGTAACGGCCATCGTTTTCATCCAAATCCCGTTCTACCTGGTCAGCATGAGCGTCGCGTCGCACCGGCTCAATCGCATCCTGGTGTCCACGATGCTTGCCGAGCGCGACAGCGACCGCCGCGCCAGCGAGGACGCGCTTACCGGCCTGGCGAACCGCGCGGGCCTGCTGGCCTCGCTGGAACGCGTATGCGCCAGCGCGCGCAGCCATGACAGCTCGGCGGCGCTGCTCTATATGGACATGGACGATTTCAAGCTGATCAACGATACCTACGGCCACGCCGCGGGCGACCAGGTGCTCATGACCATCGCCCAGCGCATGCGGGCCATGCTGCGCGTGGATGATGTCGCGGCGCGGATCGGCGGCGACGAATTCATTGTGCTGGTGACCGGCATCGACGCCACCTCGGCCCTGCGGCTGGGCGAGCACCTCCTGCACGACGTTTCGCAGCCGATCACGCTGGCGGACGGCACACGTGTCAGCGTGGGCCTGTCGATCGGCATTTCCATCGTGTCGGGCGCCAACCGGAGCCCGCAGGCCGCTCTGGACTCTGCGGACGCCGCGCTGTATCGCGCCAAGGCGCGCGGCGGGCGCTGCTGCGCGGTGGCCGGCGGAGACGAGGCAAACGAGGCCGAAGACAAGATGCTCCCGGACGGCGAGCGCGCCGTCGCGTGAAGCGCCGGCCTGGCGCCGGTTCGTGGGCTCGTTCTCCAAAAGTTTTCAGATAACCTGATAAGTGTGCCTATAATGGGCGCATGCTGAGCAAGAGCCTTACCCTTACCGAACAGGTCGCCCGCCAGATCGCGGGCGGCATCGCCGAGGGCGTCCATCCCGTCGGCGCCAAGCTGCCGCCCGGGCGCGTCCTGGCGGAGCAGTATGGCGTGAGCGCCGCGGTCATCCGCGAGGCCACCGAGCGCCTGCGGGCGCAGGGCCTGATCCAGAGCCGCCAGGGCTCGGGCAGCGTGGTGGTGTCGCGCACCGGCGCTCAGGGGTTCCAGGTGTCCGCCGGCATCGCCGACCGCGAGCAGCTCGCCAGCGTCTACGAATTGCGGATGGAACTGGAAGGCGGCGCGGCGGCCCTGGCCGCGGTGCGCCGCAATGCCGCGGACCTCGCGGCCATGTCCCAGGCCCTGGAATCGCTGGAAGCGCATCTGGATCATCCCGAACAGGGCGTGGAGCACGATATTTCCTTCCACGTCGCCATCGCCGCCGCCACGCACAACAGCTACTACCAGGATCTGCTGCAGTACCTGAATCTGCAGCTGCGGCTGGCGGTCAGCACGGCCCGCACGAATAGCCGCAGGCAGGAAGGCCTGACCGCGGCCGTGCACCAGGAACACGTGGCCGTGTTCGAGGCCATCCGCGCGGGCGACCCCGAACGGGCGCGGCTCGCGGCGACCCATCATCTGCAGCAGGCGGCCAGCCGCCTGCGACTCGATCTTCTCTTTCCGGCCGCAAGGCAGACATCATGAGCGACACCGACTTCACGCAACGCCTGGTCCAGGCCCTGGGCCCCGACACCGTTCTTACCGCCGAGGCGGACATCGCGCCGTGGCTGTCCGACTGGCGCGGGCTGTACAAGGGCCAGGCGCAGGCCGTCGTGCGTCCGCGCACCACGGACGAGGTCGCCACCTGCCTGGCCCTGTGCCAGCAGGCAGGCGTGCCGGTCGTGCCGCGCGGCGGCAACACCGGCCTGTGCGGCGGCGCCACGCCCGATTCGGGCGCCGCCAACGTGGTGCTCAGCCTGGACCGCATGAACGCGGTGCGCTCCATCGACACCGTGGCCAACACCATGGTGGCGGAGGCGGGCGCCATCCTCGGCAATCTGCGCCGCGCCGCCCAGGAGGCCGGCCGCCTGTTGCCGCTGAGCCTGGCGGCCGAGGACTCCAGCCAGATCGGCGGCAACGTCGCGACCAACGCCGGCGGCGTGAACGTGGTGCGCTACGGCATGGCCCGGGAGCTGGTGCTGGGCCTGGAGGCCGTCCTGCCCACGGGCGAGGTCTTCCACGGCCTGCGGACCCTGCGCAAGGACAACACGGGCTACGACCTCAAGCAATTGCTGATCGGCTCGGAAGGCACGCTGGGCGTTATCACCGCCGTGGCGCTGCGCCTGTTCCCGCGCACCGACGTCCGCTCGGTGGTGCTGGCCGCGGTCGAGTCCCCGGCGCAGGCGCTGCAACTGTTCGAGATCCTGTTCGAGCAGTGCGGGGCGCGCCTGCAGGCGTTCGAATATTTTTCGGGAGACTGCCTGGATCTCGTGCTGGAGCACGCCGAAGGCGTGCAGGAGCCCTTCGCCGAGCGCTACCCGGCCTATGTGCTCGTGGAGCTGGCGGACACCGCCGACGAGGCCGCGTTGAACAGCCTGCTCGAAAACGTGATCGGTACGGCGCTGGAGCGCGGCCTGTGCCTGGACGCCGCCGTGTCCGCTTCGCTGGCGCAACTGCAGGCGCTGTGGAAGCTGCGCGAGGAAATCTCCGAAGCTCAGCGCGCCGATGGCCCGCACCTGAAGCACGACGTGTCGTTGCCGATCGAACGCATCCCCGAGTTCATGGAATCCGCCGAGGCCCGCGTGCGCGCGCTGTACCCGGATATCCGCCCGTTCATCTTCGGCCACTTCGGCGACGGCAACCTGCACTACAACCTGTCGCGCCCGGACGGCGCCGACCGGGATTGGGTTGCCGTGCATGGGGCGGCGATCACCGATGCGGTGCTGGACGAGGTGAACCGCTATGGCGGAAGCATTTCCGCGGAGCATGGGATCGGGCAACTGAAGCGCGATCATTTCCTGCATAGCAAGGATCCGCTGGAGTTGCGCTTGATGAAGCAGATCAAGGCTGTGCTGGATCCGGCGGGGATCATGAATCCCGGGAAGCTGCTGTAGGATGGGTGCAGCGCGAGAGTCCTTGAGCAAGAACTCGAATATTCAACGCGCGTAACCCATCAGGCGGCGCCAGCCGCCGTTTTTCGTGGCAAGTGACAACGCCGGCTCTCGCCGGCCGATGGGTTACGCGCGATGAGCATCCGGTTCGTTGCCCGGATGCTCTCGCGCTGCACCCATCCTACGACGCAACGCGCGGGCTCACTGCCGATGATAAACCTCGGCCCCCTTCTTCACGAACTCCACCGACTTCTCCTGCATTCCCTTCTGCAAGGCATCCCTCTCGCTCACTCCCTGCGCCGCCGCATAATCCCGCACGTCCTGCGTGATCTTCATGCTGCAGAAATGCGGGCCGCACATGGAGCAGAAATGCGCCACCTTCATCGAGTCCTTGGGCAGGGTCTCGTCGTGGAATTCCTTCGCGGTGTCCGGATCCAGGCCGAGGTTGAACTGGTCGTCCCAGCGGAACTCGAAGCGGGCCTTGGACAGGGCGTTGTCGCGGATGGCCGCGCCGGGATGGCCCTTGGCCAGGTCGGCCGCGTGCGCCGCGATCTTGTACGTGATGATGCCGTCCTTCACGTCCTTCTTGTTCGGCAGCCCCAGGTGTTCCTTGGGCGTCACATAACAGAGCATGGCCGTGCCGTACCAGCCGATCAGCGCCGCGCCGATGCCGGAGGTGATGTGGTCGTAGCCGGGAGCGATGTCGGTGGTCAGGGGGCCCAGCGTGTAGAACGGCGCCTCGTGGCAGTGTTCCAGCTGCAGCTCCATGTTTTCCTTGATCATCTGCATCGGCACGTGGCCGGGGCCCTCGATCATGACCTGCACGTCGTGCTTCCAGGCCACCTGGGTCAGTTCGCCCAGCGTTTTCAGTTCGGCGAACTGCGCCTCGTCGTTGGCGTCGTAGCCCGAGCCCGGGCGCAGGCCGTCGCCCAGCGAAAAGCTGACGTCATAGGCCTTCATGATTTCGCAGATTTCCTCGAAGCGTTCATAGAGGAAACTTTCCTTGTGATGCGCCAGGCACCATTTCGCCATGATCGAGCCGCCGCGCGAGACGATGCCGGTCATGCGGTCGGCCGTCATGGGGATGAACGGCAGGCGCACGCCCGCGTGGATGGTGAAGTAGTCCACGCCTTGCTCGGCCTGTTCGATCAGCGTGTCGCGGAAGATCTCCCAGGTCAGCTCCTCGGCCTTGCCGTCGACCTTTTCCAGCGCCTGGTAGATCGGCACCGTGCCGATCGGCACCGGCGAATTGCGGATGATCCATTCGCGCGTCTCGTGGATGTGCTTGCCTGTGGACAAGTCCATGACCGTGTCGCCGCCCCAGCGGATCGCCCAGGTCATCTTTTCCACTTCCTCGCCGATGCCGGAGCTGACGGCCGAGTTGCCGATGTTGGCGTTGACCTTCACCAGGAAGTTGCGGCCGATGGCCATCGGCTCGACTTCGGGGTGGTTGATGTTGGCCGGGATGATGGCGCGGCCGCGCGCGATCTCGTCGCGCACGAATTCGGGGGTGATGGCGGCGGGGATGGAGGCGCCGAACGATTGGCCCGGATGCTGGCGCAGCAGGCGCTTGACCATCTTCTCGCCGTCGGGGCCGCTGTCGCGCAGCGTCTGCAGATAGTGTTCGCGGCGCAGGCTTTCACGGATCGCCACGTATTCCATCTCCGGCGTGACGATGCCGCGGCGGGCATAGTGCATCTGCGAAACGTTGGCGCCCGATTTCGCGCGGCGCGGCGGGCGCTGCAGGTCGAAGCGCATGGCCGTCAGCTTGGGATCGGTCAGGCGTTCCTTGCCGTAGTTGCTGGAGGGGCCCGGCAGCACTTCCGTATCGCCGCGTTCGTCGATCCAGGCGCGGCGCACCTCGGGCAGGCCGCGCCGGATGTCGATGCGCGCTTCGGGATCGGTATAGGGGCCGCTGCAGTCGTACACCGTCAGCGGCGGGTTCTTCTCGCCGCCGAACATGGTGGGCGTGTCCGCCTGTTCGATTTCGCGGAACGGCACGCGGATGTCGGGCCGCGAGCCGGTCTCGTACACCTTGCGCGATCTGGGCAGCGGCGCGACGGCGGCCGCGTCGACTTCGGCGGTGGCGGCCAGGAATTTGGGATTTGCGTTCATGGAAAGCTCCAAGCGAGTGGTTGGAGCCGATCGGGAAGGAATCTCCGCCGCGCGCGGGCGGACGGAGATACGGCTCCCAGCATCGGCATTATCCGTACTGGTACGAAGGGACTCTCTCAACACGTCGCGGCGTTCAAGCCGGGACGAGTACCCCTGCGCGAAAGCGAAGTATAGAGGCTGCAGCGCGTTCCGACGAATAGCGCCGATGCCTGACTTCCCGGGTTCAGTCTGATAAGCTGGTATTACCGCTTTACATTTAGATTCAGACTGCGGCGACACTATCATTCAGGTTCGGTACACTTTTCAGTCATGCCGGGCGTGATGCCGCGGCCTGGTCTTAGTCCACTTAAGAAGGAATCGAGCATGCAACTGAACTTACGCACATTGGCGCCCGCCCTGGTTGTCGTGACGTTGGCGCTAGCGGGTTGCAAGACCGCCCCGACTAAGACGTCCGATACCACCGCTCCCGCTGCGTCCGGCCAGCAATCCACCACGCCCGCCACCGCCGCGACGGTGGACTTCTACCTGGCCCACAAGCAGCCTGGCGCCGGCCTGCGCGAAATCAGCCTGCCGGACGGTAAGCTCTACATGCAGGAAGTGCCGGTGCTCACGCGCGCCGACCTGACCGACGCCGCCGCGCTGGTGGACCGCCAGGGCCAGAATTTCGTTGGCCTGCGCTTCTCCGAAGCCGGCGCCCGCAAGCTCAACGACATCAGCTCCAAGAACGTCGGCAACATGCTGGCGCTGGTCATCGACCGCGAACTGGTCGCCGCTCCGCTCATCGGCGAACCGCTGAACCGCGGCGTGCTGGCCTTCGGCGTGCCGTCGGCCCAGGCCGCCTCGGAAATCGCCGCCAAGATCCGCGGCGACGCCGCAGTGCCTCCCGCGGGCGGCGCCGCCCCGGCTCCCGCTCCCGCTGCGAAGCCCTGAGCGATCCGCGTCCAGCAAAAAAGCCGCGACATGGTCGCGGCTTTTTTTATTCCTGAATGCCGGCAGCGTCAGCCGGCCTTGCGGCCCCGCGGCTTGGCGCCGCGGCGGATGCGCAGGGCATGTTCGATGTAGGTCTGCGCCATCGCCTCCAGGCCGGTGCGCTCGTCAGGCGTGAGCAGGTCGATCTGCGTCGGCGAGATATGGGAGAAGGGCCACGGCGCCATCGGGCGCGGCCGGCCGCCGGGCTTGGGCGTGGATTCCGCCACGCCTGTCGCGGGCAGGGTGTCGCTCAGGTCGTAGCCGCTCATGGGAAGTTCCATGGGGCCTTTGCCGGTTTCCAGCCATTCGACTTCGACCTTCAGCACCTGCGCCAGTTTGCGGGCCGAGCGGCTGGAGTGCCGCAAGCCGCTTTCATAGCTTCCGATGGCGCTCTGCGAAAGGCGCGCCAAACGGGCGAGCGTTTTCTGCGTATGGCCACGCAGCAAACGTGCATGCTTCAGTCGGTCCGAGAATGTCTTCACAGGTTGATTGAAGCTTGGCACTCAGGCACTTTGGTAGTTATAAAAATTACTTAAGTGATAAAAGAGAGGAAATCTATGCCGCAACGAGGCAGCGTCTTCGTTCTTGCGTGCGATGGAACGGCGCACGATCTTGTCGCGGCGCTGCGCACTTTCCAATGGGCGGCGCGCGCTTTCGACTCCCTGGAGGCCCTGCTCGACGAGCTGCGGGCCGAGGTGGTCGACGTGCTGGTGGTGCTGGGCTCCGGCGCTGGCGTGGCGGAATGGATCGCCGCGCTGCGCGGCGCGGCGCCTGCGGCCGGGCTGGTCTGGCTGGACCGCGGCGTCGCTGCCGTGGACGCGCGCATCGTCGCGTTGAATGCCGGCGCGGACCTCTATGCGGGCGCCGGCACGGAGGCGCCGGAGTGGGATGCGCTCCTGCGCAATCTGTGCCGGCGCAGGTTTGGCGGGGGCTCGCCGTGGCGTGTCGATGCCCGGGCGGGCGTGCTGACCGGGCCCGCCGGCGAGCTGCTGCCGCTGACGGCCGCCGAGTGTGCTTTTTTTGTCCAGCTGCTGAATGCGCCGGGCCATCGTCTGCGGCGAGAAGAGCTTGCTTGCACGGAAGGGCGCGATTCCCTGAAGGGAACGCGGCGGGTGGACGTGCTGGTGTCCCGGCTGCGCGGCAAGGCGCAGCGGCTCAACATCGAATTCCCCGTGCTCGCGGTGCGAGGGTGGGGCTACATGCTGCTGCCAGACGGCGCGCAGCCGCGCCGCCCTGGCGCTACAGCACGACGAGGTTGTCCCGGTGCATGAGCTCGGGCTCGGTCATGCTGCCCAGGATGCGCGCGATCTGCGACGAAGGCTGGCGCAGGATGCGGCGGGTATCGGCCGATGAATAATTGATCAGCCCGCGGGCGCATTCGCGCCCCTGGCTGTCTACGCAAGCCACCACGTCGCCGCGGCCGAATTCGCCTTGCACTTCCGTCACGCCGATGGGCAGCAGGCTCTTGCCTTCGCGTAGCAGCGCCTGCACGGCGCCATCGTCCAGCACCACGCGTCCTCGCAGGCGCAGATGGTCGGCCAGCCACTGCTTGCGCGCGGACCACACGGGCAGCACGGCGCGCAATTCGCTGCCGATGCATTCGCCCTGGGCCAGGCGCGTCAGCACGTTGCGTTCGCGCCCGGAAGCGATCACGGTGTGCGCGCCGCTATGCGCCGCGCGCTTGGCCGCCAGCACCTTGGTCAGCATGCCGCCCGTGCCGATGCCGCTGCCGGCGCCGCCGGCCATGGCTTCCAGCGCCGGGTCGCCCGCCTGGGCGTGCGACATGAACTTGGCGCCGGGGTTCTTGCGGGGGTCGGAGTCGTACAGGCCGCGCTGGTCCGTCAGGATGATCAGCGTGTCGGCTTCGATCAGGTTGGTGACCAGCGCGCCCAGCGTGTCGTTGTCGCCCAGCCGGATTTCGTCGGTGACCACCGTGTCGTTTTCGTTCACGATGGGCACCACGCCCAGGCGCAGCAGCGCGAACAGCGTGCTGCGGGCGTTCAGGTAGCGGTGGCGGTCGGCCAGGTCTTCGTGCGTCAGCAGGATCTGGGCCGTGCGCAGGCCGAATTCGGCGAACGCGGCCTCGTAGGCCTGGCACAGGCCCATCTGGCCCACGGCCGCCGCCGCCTGCAGCTCGTGCATGACGGACGGGCGCTTGCGCCACCCCAGGCGCGCCATGCCTTCCGCAATGGCGCCGCTGGAGACCAGCACGACCTGCTTGCCCTGCTTGTGCAGGGCGGCGATCTGCGCGGCCCAGTGCGCCACGGCGGCGCGGTCCAGGCCGCGGCCTTCGTTGGTGACCAGCGACGAGCCGACTTTGGCGACGAGGCGCTGGGCGTTGGTGACGACGGAAACGGCGGGTGATTCGGCAGACATGATGGCGGCGGGCTGCGGCGCGTGCAAAGACGTAATCGTAGGGACTGCGATTATGGCCTATTCGTCGCCGCTGCGCGGGTCGGCGTCCGAACGCTTGTCGTCGAAGCGCGGATCCGGCGCAACATAGCTGTCATCGGCCTTGTCCTGCGCCAGCTGTTCCTTTTCGCGTTCGGCGTCCAGATAGTCCTGCAGCGCGTAGATCAGGTCCTGCGTGCCTTCGCCCGACAGGCCCGAGATGCCGAACACGGGACCTTTCCAGTCGTAGAGCTCGAGGAAGCGGCGCTTGGTGTCTTCGGGGTCGGCCACCATGTCCAGCTTGTTCAGGACCAGCCAGCGCGGTTTGGCCGCCAGCTCGGGATCGTAGCGGCGCAGCTCCTCGACGATGGCGCGCGCATCGGTCACGGCCTGCTCGACCGGATCGGCGTCGGGGTCGGGCGTGGACACGTCCACCAGGTGCAGCAACACGCGGGTGCGCGCCAGGTGGCGAAGGAACAGGTGGCCCAGGCCGGCGCCCTCGGAAGCGCCTTCGATCAGGCCGGGAATGTCGGCCACGACGAAGCTGCGCGAAGGCGAGGTGCGCACCACGCCCAGATTAGGGTGCAGCGTGGTGAAAGGATAGTCCGCGATCTTCGGCTTGGCGTTCGAGATGCGGGTGATCAGCGTGGACTTGCCGGCATTGGGCAGGCCGAGCAGGCCCACGTCCGCCAGCACCTTGAGCTCCATGCGCAGGTAGCGGTGTTCGCCTTCCTTGCCCGGGGTCCACTGGCGCGGCGCGCGGTTCACGCTGGATTTGAAATGGATGTTGCCCATGCCGCCCTGGCCGCCGGCGGCCAGCACCACCTTCTGGTCGTGCTGGTTCAGGTCGAACAGGACTTCGCCGGTTTCGGCGTCATGGATGACGGTGCCCACCGGCACGCGCAGCGTGATGTCGGGCGCGGCTGCGCCGTACTGGTCCGAGCCGCGGCCGTTTTCGCCGTTCTTGGCACGGTGCAGGCGGGCGTAGCGGAAGTCGATCAGCGTGTTGATATTGCGATCGGCCACCGCGAAGATGGTGCCGCCGCGTCCGCCGTCGCCGCCGTCCGGGCCGCCCTTGGGGATGAACTTTTCGCGGCGAAAGCTCGCCACGCCATTGCCGCCTTTGCCGGCGACGACTTCGATGGTGGCTTCGTCTACGAATTTCATGGTGTCCGTGCGTGTAATGAGTGAGGGCGGGGCCCCTTATCGGGCGCCGCCGGGAGGCGCGGACCGGGATGCCCCGGCCGCTGCCTTAAAACAAAAAAGCCCTGCCGCATGCGACAGGGCTTTGCCGTTCGAGAACGCGGCGGACCGCGTTGCTGACCGTGCTGCGCCGATTACTCGGCGGCGACGATCGAAACGGTTTGCTTGTTCAACGCGCCCTTGAAGCCGAATTGAACCTTGCCGTCGACCAGCGCGAACAGGGTGTGGTCCTTGCCCATGCCGACGTTCACGCCAGCGTGGAAGCGAGTACCGCGCTGACGCACGATGATCGAACCAGCGGGAATCATTTCGCCGCCGAATGCCTTGACGCCCAGACGCTTCGATTCTGAGTCGCGTCCGTTCCGCGTAGAGCCGCCGCCCTTTTTCTGTGCCATGTTTAGCTCCTGCTAAGTGGTACCGAGTCGCTTCTTAAGCCGTGATGGCTTCGATGCGGATTTCGGTGTAGTTCTGACGGTGGCCCTGACGCTTCTGGTAGTGCTTGCGACGGCGCATCTTGAAGATCTTGACCTTGTCGTGGCGGCCTTGCGCAAGAACCGTTGCCTTGACCACGGCGCCGGAGACGAGGGGCGTGCCAACTTTCAGTTGGTCGCCTTCGCCCACGGACAGCACTTGGTCCAGGGTGATTTCTTGCCCAATGTCAGCCGGTATCTGTTCTATCTTGAGTTTTTCGCCAGCGGCAACGCGATACTGCTTGCCACCGGTTTTTACGACCGCGTACATGGGGTGTTCCTTAAATAGGTAAAAAGGCCCATTCGCGCTGCCTGCCCTGCTGGGCGGGATTGCCGCCCTGGGGGCATCCATGATGGTTCATGAGATGCGCGCTCTCGTATTCCGGCGCCAGGTACTGGCAGGGAAGCGAAAGCGCCCAAGGGCACTGCGCAAATGCAACCGACGTAATTCGGGCATTGCTGACCGAATCCGGGATATTAGCCCGGGACTTCCGGAAAGTCAAAAAGCGCTTGCGGGCTAAGGGCTTAGGTGTCGCGCGGATGCTTCACGCGAGGGGTGGCGCCTGGGACGCGGCCCCCCGCGAGCGCGCCGGGCGGGCCGCCTGGGCCGTCCGGCGGCGGGCAGGGCCGGCCCGCGCCCGTCACTCCCCGTATAATCGCTGGTCGAATCCCCCGCCTTGCCCGGCGGCCCAGCGGTAAGAGCCGTTACCCGCCCATGCGTCGGCTCGTTTCACTCTCCGGATACGTCTTGAACCTCCCCGCGCTTATTGCTCCCATTGCTGACGATATGAAGGCCGTCGATGCGGTTATCCGCGAGCGGCTGAACTCCGACGTTGTCCTGATCCGCACGATCGGCGACTACATCATCGGGGCAGGAGGCAAGCGCATGCGCCCGGCCATGGTGCTGATGGTGGCGCGGGCGCTGGGGTATGAGGGGACGCATCATCAGCTGCTGGCCGCCGTGGTGGAATTCATCCATACGGCCACACTGCTGCACGACGACGTGGTCGACGAGTCCGACCTGCGCCGCGGCCGCGAAACCGCCAACGCGGTTTTCGGCAACGCCGCCAGCGTGCTGGTGGGCGATTACCTGTATTCCCGTTCGTTCGAGATGATGGTCGAGGCCGATTCGATGCGCGTCATGAGCATCCTGTCCGAAGCCACCACGGTGATCGCCGAAGGCGAGGTGCTGCAACTGCTGAACGTGCACGATCCGGACGTCTCGCAAGAGCGCTACCTGCAGGTCGTGCGCTACAAGACCGCCAAGCTGTTCGAGGCCGCCGCCCAGGTGGGCGCCGTGCTGGCGGGCGCCACGCCCGAGCAGGAAGCCGCCGCCGCGGCCTATGGCCGCCACGTCGGCACCGCCTTCCAGCTCGTGGACGATGTGCTGGACTACAGCGGCGACGCCGCCGCCCTGGGCAAGAACGTGGGCGACGACCTGCGCGAGGGCAAGCCCACGCTGCCGCTGATCCGCGTAATGGAAGTGGGCACCCCGGAGCAGCAGCAGCTGATCCGCGATGCCATCAAGACGGGCGACGCCGATTTCGCCGCCGTGGCCGCCGCCATCCAGGCGACGGACGCCCTGGAGCATGCCCGCCAGGCGGCGGTCGCCGAAGCGAATCTGGCCCGCGATGCACTTTCCGGCTACCCCATTTCCCCTTTTCTGAATTCTCTGTTAGAATTCTGCGCTTTCGCGGTGAACAGAGATCGTTGAGCAAAATCAGCGGAATCGGAAGCCGAGGAAATAGGTAAACCCCAAGGGTAAATCCAAAAGGTAGACCCCAAAGGTAACCCGCAGCGTTGCCGCACTGAGCGCGGCAAAGCTTTAGAGTAGTAAAGATCGGGGCGTAGCTCAGCCTGGTAGAGTACTGCGTTCGGGACGCAGGAGTCGGAGGTTCGAATCCTCTCGCCCCGACCACTTCATGTGGTCGAATTCATGAAGGTGTTTCCCGACGCCTTTGGCTGAAAGCCGGTATCGCGCAAGCGTTGCCGGCTTTTTTGCTTTCGGGGGCTTTGATCCAGTTTGGGGGCTTTCCTCTATATTCCTGTGGAAATACCAACTTCCAGGGATAGCAGGTTTTCTCGGACTGATTCACAGTGCAGCCTGGGCAATGCCGCTCGCTCTTTTCCTATGACCATCAACATGCTTGCTTCCGAGTCGACCCTGCCTGCACCGGTGCTGCTGGTGGAGGACGAGCCCCTGATCTGCCGCCGGCTGGAAGGGTTGTTGCTGCAACTCGGGTATGCGCCGGAGGCGCTGGTGTTCGCTTCGACGCTGGCCCAGGCGCGCGCCTGCCTGGCCAGCCAGCCGGTCGCGCTGGCGCTGGTTGACCTGGGTCTGCCCGATGGCAACGGCACGGAGCTGATCGCGGAAATGCATGCGGCCGACCCGGGCCTGGCGATTCTGGTCATTTCGGCCTGGAGCACCGAGGACGCGATTCTGGCCGCGCTGCGGGCGGGGGCGACCGGCTACGTGCTGAAGGAACGCGACGACCTTGAAGTCTCGCTGTCCATCCGCAGCGTGCTGCGGGGCGGGGCGCCTATCGATCCTTTCGTGGCCCGGCGCATCATCGAAGAATTGCGGCCCAGGCAGGCGGAACCGGCGGACGGCGCCAGCGGCGAAACACTCAGTCCTCGCGAAAGCCAGATTCTTCGCCTAGTATCCGAGGGGCTGGGAAACCGCGAAATCGCCGAGGCCCTGTTCCTGTCGCGCTACACCGTCGAATGCCACGTCAAGCACATCTATCGCAAGCTCGCCGTTTCCTCGCGCACGCGGGCGATACATGCCGCGCGTACGCGGGGCCTGCTGGATTGAGGTGGCTGGCGGTTGTGTGGCTGGCGCTGTGGCTGGCGCCGGCATGGGCGCAGCAGGCCGAGCCTGGCTGCACGGCCCAGGTGCTTGCCATCCAGGCGGCCAAGGGCGATGCCGACGGCAGGCGGCCCGGGCCCGAGGCGCCGTGGCAGTCCGTCACCCTGCCCGATGACTGGAGCGCTCGCTGGCCGGGCTACGGCGGCACGGCCTGGTACCGGATCGACTGGCAGCGGCGCTGTCCGGACGGCGCCGCAGGGCAAGTGGCGCTGGTGCTTGAATCGGTGGTCATGGCGGGCGAGGCGTACATCAACGATGAACGTATCTGGAGCGACCCGCAGCTGACCGAGCCGCTGTCGCGCAGCTGGAACATGCCGCGCTACTGGCTCATCCCGGATGCGCTGGTGCGCGACGGCGTGAATACGGTGTGGGTGCGTGTGGTCGGCGTCGCCGGGCAGTCTCCGGGGCTCGGCCCGGTCTACCTCGGCGGGCAGCCGGAGATGCAGCAGCGCTACGAGGAACTGTGGTGGAGCAACCGCACCCTGTTCACGCTCAACCTCATCGTCTCGGCCGTCATGGGCGGGCTGTGCTTCTGCATCTGGCTGATGCGCCGCGAGCAGCGCACCTATGGCTGGTATGCGCTCATGGCCCTGTTCTGGGTGATGTTCATCGCCAACGTGCTGATCACCAGCCCCTGGCCCTTTCCCGACAGCGCGACCTCGGCTCGGGCCAATATCATGGCCCTGGTGATGTATGTGGCCTGCTTCTGCATCTTCACCTGGCGCTTCGGCGGGCAGGTGCTGCCACGTATCGAGAAGGCGTTGTGGACGCTCTCGGCGTTGTTGCTGGCCATGGTGGCGTTCCTGCCGCAGGCGTACCAGCCCGAGGTGCAGCTGGCCGCGGTGCTCATCGTATCCGCCGTGTTCTTCATCAACTGCCTGCAGTTCCCGTTTCATGCCTGGCGCACCCGCCGCCCCGAACACATCATGCTGGCGGCCTGCCTGCTGGTGTTCTTCGCCGCCAGCGCCCATGACCTGCTGCGCATCCTGAAGATCATCGACAGCAAAGACTCCTACACGCCGTTCACCAGTGTCGTCGTCACCCTGTGCCTGTCCGCCGTGCTGGGGCTGCGCCACGCCCGCAGCGTGAGGCGCATCGAGCGTTTCAACCAGGAGCTGGCCGACGGCATCGAACAGGCGCGCACCGAATTGGCCACGACCCTGGAGCGTGAGCACACGCTGGCGCTGGCCAACGCCCGCCTGCAGGACCGCCTGCAGATCGCCCATGACCTGCACGACGGACTGGGCGGTTCACTGGTGCGCATGATGGCCATGGTCGAGCAGGCCGACGAGCCCGTGCAGCGGCAGCAGTTCCTGTCGATGCTCAAGCTCCTGCGCGACGATCTGCGCCAGACCATCGACAGCGGTTCCAGCGCGGGCGTCAAGGTGCCGGCCACGCCCCGGGAGTGGATCGCGCCGTTACGGCACCGGTTCATGCAGCTGTTCGATGAACTGGGCATCGCCGCCGGCTGGCGCTTCCCCGAGCAATGGCTCACGCCGCCCAGCGCCCTGCAATGCATGGCGCTCACGCGGCTTGTGGAGGAATCGCTGGTGAATGTGCTCAAGCACAGCCGCGCCCGGCGGGTGGAGCTGGAGCTGCGCCAGGCCCAGGCGGGGCAGCTGGAACTGCGCATCGAGGACGATGGCGTCGGTTTCGATGTGGCTGCGGTATTGCGGGCGGGCATCAGCGTGGGCATGCGCAGCATGCACACCCGCATTGCGCGGGTGGGAGGCGAGCTGGAGGTGGCATCCCGGCCGGGCCGGACCGTGCTGGTCGCCACGCTCGCGCCGCGGCCGCTCCAGGCCTGAGATGGGCGCGCGCGGCCGCGCCCGCGCTACTTCGCCGTGTTCTCGTCGTCCACTGTCAGTTCGCCGGACTTCATGATGCCCTGCGCGATCTCCTCGGCGGACTTGCCCTCGAAGCCATGTTCGCCCGCCGTGATGCGGAAGCTGCCGCCTTCCAGCGGGCTCATGAGGGTGGCCGAGGACAGCAGCACGCCGTTCGAGCGCAACTGGATGCGCTTGCCGACGCGTTCGCGGGTGAAGTCGGCCAGGGCTTTGCGGCTCTCGGGCTTGAGTTCGACCTCCACCATTCTGGCCGAGGTATGCGGATCGGCGCCGGCCGTTGCGCGCTCGGCGCGCAGCACGATCGTGTCGGCCTGCGCCGCGCAGGGCAGGAGCGCGGCCAGGATGGATGCGCTGAGGATATGGCGGATGGATGGCATGCAAGACTCCTTCTGGCGTTTGGCCGGCGCCGGGCCCCGGTTGCGGATGCGCGGCTCTCCCATCCTAGCCGATGTCGCGCGGCTTGCATGCAGCAAGCGGTTTTCGTGCCGCAGACGTTCTACTATTGCGCACCGGCCCGTGAGCGGGCCTTACGAAGGAGAGCGTCATGGCAGTACGCGGGACCTGGCTGTTTTCTTGCTTGCTGCTGGCGGTGGGCGCCCGTGCGGGGGCCGCCCATGCGGGGTCTGCGCCCGCGGACCTGGACTGCGTGTCCGATAGCGGCAAAGTCGCCCTGAAAGGCGTGATCCCTTCGCCCTCATCGGACGAGCTGAAAGTGAACCTCCGCTATGCCGACGGCAGCCTGAGCTTCGATTCGGATGCAAGCGCCAGTTATGCGGTCATGGATTTTCCGCACTCGGTGTTCACCTTGCTCGTGGCCGCCGAGGGTCAGCCGCTGACGCTCTATGCCTTGCCTGCCAGCGTGGCCGTGCAGAAAGGGGAGAACGGCGAAATCGCCGGCAAGTTCCAGGCCAAGCTGATTGCGCCGCGGCCGTCGTCCCAGTCCGGCATTCAGAGCCCGGCGCCTCTCAAGGCCACCTTGAACTGTGAATACCGGTACTCCCTGTAAGCGGGGCCGCTCGTGGCTGAGGGAAGGCTCCAGCGGCAGCGCCCAGCGCACGGACAACATGTGGAACTACCAGCTGGGCCTGGTCTACAAGCCCGCTTCCAACGGCAGCGTCTACGTGTCCTACTGCACGTCGTCCAATCCTTCCGGCGAAACCGCCGCCCAGTCTGGCGGCGCGGATGGCGCGGCCGGCTCCATCACCCCGAAATGGCAGGTGTGGGCGGGCTACAGCTACATACGTGGACGATGCGAACGTCTACCTGCTGCCGTCCTACTGGCGCTACGACGCCATGGCGTCCTACCGGTTCAACAGGGACTTCGGCCTGCAGCTGAACCTGAACAACCTCACCGACGAGACGATCTACGAAGCGTCGCACGTGGGGCTGTTCAGCTACGTGGCCCACGGCCGCTCGGCGATGCTGACGGCCACGTTCCGCTACGACTGATCTACGGCGCCAGCCCCGCCACGCGGGGCTGGCTGCCCGGGATCAGTCGATGCGGGCGCCGGAGATCTTGACGGCTTCGGCCCACTTCGCGATCTCTTTCTGCACGAAGGCCTGGAACTCGGCGGGGGTGGAGGGCGTGAATTCGCTGCCCGCGGCGATCATTTTCTCCTTCGCCTTGGGATCGGACATTACCTCCCGCATGTCCGCCGAGATTTTTTCCACCAACGCCTTGGGCGTTCCCTTGGGGGCGAAGAAGCCCGACCAGGGCGGCGCGGCGTATCCGGCGAATCCCTGTTCGGCAACCGTGGGATAGTCGGGCGCGCTGGCGAAGCGGTCGGCGGTGGTCAGCGCGACGATCTTCAGCTTGCCGCTCTTCGCGTAGGCCTGCACCGCGGGCAAGCCGGTAATGCCCACCTGGATCTGGCCGCCCAGCAGGTCGGTCACCATGGGCGAGCTGCCGCGGTAGGGAATGTGGGAGATCTCGAACTTGCCCTGGTTCTTGATCAGTTCCATGCCCAGGTGCGAGGCCGTGCCATTGCCGTCCGAGCCATACGAGTAGTGCGCGTCGGGCTTTTTCAGCAGGGCGATGAGTTCTTGCAGATTGTTGGCCGGCACGTCGTTGTTGACGATGATGGCGTTCGGATAGAGCGTGGCTTGCGTGACGGCCTCGAAGTCCTTGACGGGGTCGTAGCGCATGTTCTTGTAGAGCGAGGTATTGATGCCGTGCGAGCCGGTGACGCCCAGCACCAGCGTGTAGCCGTCCGGCGCGGCGCGCGCCACGTACTCGGAACCGACGTTGCCGCCCGCGCCCGGCTTGTTTTCGACGACGACCGCCTGGCCCCACTTCTTGGACAGGCCTTCCGCCACGAGACGGGCGGTGATGTCGGTGGCGCCGCCGGCCGGGAACGGAACCACGATGGTCACCGGACGGGAGGGAAACGTGTCGGCGCTCTGCCCGAAAGCGGGAGCGGCGGCGATGCCGGCGGCGCAGGCCAGCAGCGCCAGCACCTTGCGGCGCGTGCGCAGCGGCGCCCCGGCGCCCGTGGCGTGGGTGAACGAGTCAGTCATATCTAAACCCCCTGGTAATGTGTGTGGTGTAAGCACTGCGTGAGGAAACGGCGGCTCCGCTAGATCGCGGTGTATCCCCCGTCGGCACGAATGTCCGTGCCCGTGATGAACGAGGCGGCCTCGCTGATCAGGAAAACTGCGGTCTGGGCGACTTCTTCGGCGGTGCCCAGGCGGCCGGCGGGATACTTGACGGCGAGCGCGTCGCTTGCGGCCTGCGCGCTGCCGTAGCGGGCGGCCAGGCGGCTGGTCGCCACGGCGCCGGGCGACAGGCTCAGGGCGCGGATGCCGTCGGCCGCATGGTCCACGGCGATGGCGCGCGCCAGTGCGATGAGCCCCGCCTTGCTGGCGCCATAGGCGCCGCGGCCGGGCGCGGCCACGCTGCCGAGCTGGGATGCGATGTTCAGCACCACGCCCGCGCCGGCGCGCGCCATGTGGGGAATGGCCCACTTGCTCATCAGCCACGCGCCGGTCAGATTCACGTCCAGCGCCTGGCGCCATTGTTCGGGCGCCAGGTCCGCGACCTTGCAGCCCGGCGTGACGGCGGCGGCGTTGTTCACCAGCGCGTAGATGCCGCCCCAGTGCCCGGCGATCTGCTCTACGGCCGTCCGGGTGGCGGCTTCGTCGGCGACGTCGCAAGCGAGCGCCAGTGTGCGCGAGGCCGCGTCGGCCAGCGACTGCCGGCTGCGCAGCAGCATATCGGCGTCGCGATCCAGCAGGGCCACTTGCGCGCCCGCGAGCAGGCAGGAGGCGGCGATCGCGTGGCCGAGGCCGCCGGCCGCGCCGGTGACGATCACCGTCTTGCCGTGCAGGGTGGGAAAGGGCGTGGCGGTCATAGGGGCATGGCTCCCAGCGAGGCGCCGCCGCAGACGTAGAGCGTCTGTCCGGTGATGGCGCCGGCTTCCGCGCCCAGGAAAAAGGCGATCGTCGCGGCGACTTCATCGGCGGTGATCAGGCGGCCTAGCGGCAGCGCGATCCCGGGCGGAGCGCCGCGCTTCGGATCCGTCAGCATGGGCGTGTCGACCGCGCCCGGCGCGACGACATTGACCGTGATGCCGCGGCCGATCAGCTCGGCTGCCAGGCTGCGCGCCAGGCCGATCTGCGCGGATTTGGTCGAGGCATAGGCAAGGCGTTGCGAGCGGCCCAGCACGGCGCGGCTGGAAACCAGCACGATCCGGCCGCGCCCGTCGGGCAGCTGCGGAACCAGCGCCCCGGCCAGCGCGATCGGCGCGGCGCCATGCAGGCGCCAGAGCAGATCCGCGTCTTCCAGGCGCGTATCGCGCGCGCCGCCGGTGCGCACCAGGCCGGCGCAATGCACCAGCGCGGTCGGCGCGCAGCCGGACAGGCCGGCGCACAGGTTGTGCAGGGCGGTGGCATCGGACAGGTCGCACCGCAGGTGCGCGTAACGATTGCCGGACTCGATGGCGGCGGGCGCGATGTCTATGCCCGTCACCCGCCAGCCGTCCGCCAGCAGCCGCCTGGCCAGCGCCAGGCCGATTCCGGACGCCGCGCCCGTCAGGACGCAATGCGCCGCAGCATTACGCTCGATCATGGCGTCGGACTCAGGCGTCCAGCGTGGTGAGGCGCTTTTCCATGGCTCGCATTTGCTCGTAGCCCATCAGTTCCATGATGTCTTCGATGCCCACGAGCAGGTCGGGACGGTCCGCCGGCACGCCGGTGGCGACCACGCCTTGCATGACCTGCAGGGCCTGGCGCATGCCGTAGATGGCGGCCGCCGGCAACATGCGCGGCAGGCTGACGCGCTTGACGCCGATTTCCTTCAGGCGCGGCAGCGGAATCAGCGGCGTGGTGGGCCGGTTGCGGATCCCGAAGCCCATGTTGATGCTGACCGGGATACCCGCGGCGTCCACCAGGCGCTTGATGTCGTCCTCGGAGCGCACCGCGTCGGGGAACAGCATGTCGGCGCCGGCCCGGGCGTAGGCGCGCGCGCGCTTGACCGCGCCTTCGATACCTTCGAGGGCGAGCGAGTCGGTGCGGGCGATGATGACGAAATCGTCGTCGCGCCGCGCCAGGCAGGCGGCCTCGATTTTCTTGACCATCTCGGCTTCGCTGACGACATCCTTGCCGGGCATGTGGCCGCAGCGCTTGGGGCTGACCTGGTCTTCCAGGTTGATGCCCGCGACGCCGGCTTCCTCGAACATCTGCACCGTGTGGTAGACGTTCACCGGATTGCCGTAGCCGGTATCCGCGTCGGCGGTGAGCGGGATGGAAACGGAGCGCGCCAGGTGGCGGCAATGCGTGACGTTCTCCGCCAACCCCATCACGCCGATGTCGGCGATACCCAGCAGCGCGTTCGACACGGCCGCGCCGCTGGTGCAGGCGGTCTTGAATCCCGCGGCCTGGACCAGGCGGATGCTGTATCCATCGTAGACCCCAGGGGAGACGATGAAGGGTTCGTTCTTCAGCAATTGCCGGAACTGGTTGCGCGGGTTGTTCATGTCGTGCTGCTCCAAAGGGCGTTAGGCGGCCGTGACGGGGTGCCCGGCGATGCCGGACGCCCCTTCTGCCAGATGTTCAAACAGGTGTTGCGCCGCGCGTTCGATGTGCGACCGCATGAGCGATTCCGCCAGCTCGGCGTCGCGCGCGCGGATGGCGCGCAGGATCTGCCAGTGTTCGGCGTAGGCGTCGTCCTTGCGTTCAAGCACGGTGCCGGAATGCCGGCGGTAGACGCGCAACAGGTGATAGAGATCGCCGCAAAGGGCGTTGACGATGCGGGTATTGCCGCTGGCCCGCACGATGCGTTCATGGAAGTCGAACACCCGCGGAGCGGGCGCGCCGCCGTTGGCGGCTTCGAGGCGGCGCTGGCGATCCTGCTCCAGCTCGACCAGCAACTGTGCGATTTCCTCGTCGCTCATGCGGCGCGTGGCCAGGTTGCAGGCCACGCCTTCCAGCGCCATGCGCATCTGGAAAAGTTCCAGCGCGGACTCTGCCGACAACGTCACCACGCGTGCCTTGATGTAGGGCTCGCGCGTGACCAGCTGAATGCCCTGCAAGCGGCGTACGGCTTCGCGCACGGGGCCGCGGCTGACGCCGAATTCCTGTGCCAGCGCCACTTCGTTGATAACGCTGCCCGGAGCCAGCCGCCCCTGGTAGATCGCATCCAGCACCCGGCCGAACACCACGTCGGCCAGAGGGCCGGAGGCGTCTTCCTTGGTGGCGATGGAGGGCGTGGAGGTGTTCATAGTGTTGACAGCCTATCAAAGGGATCTTAAAAGTGTCAACTCTTTTGGAGTTGAGATGTTTTGTCGAAATGCCCTGCCGTGATCGCGTTGGCAAAGGGCGAAAAGCTACTTTATCGGCGATTCACACGGGTTTTCCCTAGGAGGATGGGCGAGTTCATCAATCTACACTTAATAGGAAAGGCGGCAAACTACATTGATTTGTCCATAATCGGATCTTTGGTTGAGTGCCAATAGTGTTGACACTAAGTTTTTGGAGGCCGTAAGATGGGACCAGTTGAGATTTTCCCGATTACTGCTGCCATGATCCAGTCTTTATCCTGTCGCGGCAGGGCGCTGCGCTACGCGGACCTGTCCGAATCCGCCCGGGCCGCCGGCCGTGACCTCCGCGCGTATCCCTATGTCATCCGCGTGCTGCTGGAGAATCTCCTGCGGCACCGCGCGTGGGGGGCGGCCGTCACGGAGGAAGAGATCGGCAGGCTGTGGGACTGGCGCGAGTACCTGGGCGCCGATCTGCCGCTGCACGTGGCCCGCGTGATCCTGCCCGACTCCAGCGGCTTGCCCGTATTGCAGGACCTCGCGGCCCTGCGCGATGCCGTGGCCCTAGCTGGCGGCGATGCCGCGCAAGTGGATACCCGCATTCCCGTCGACCTCATCGTCGACCATTCCCTGCAGGTCGATCACTGGGGCGATACCAACGCGGTGCAGCGCAACCTGCGCCGCGAGTTCGAACGCAACGACGAACGCTATCGCTTCCTGAAATGGGCGCAGCAGGCCTACAAGGGCTTGCGCGTCATCACGCCGGGCATCGGCATCATCCATCAGGTGAATCTGGAGTATCTGGCGCCAGTCGTGGCGCGGCAGGTCCGGCCGGACGGCGAATGGGCCTATCCCGATTTCGTGATCGGCGGCGATTCGCACACGCCTATGGTCAACGCGCTGGGGGTGCTGGGTTGGGGCGTGGGCGGCATCGACGCCGAAGCGGCCCTGCTCGGGCACGCGTATACCTTTCCCATCCCGGAAGTCGTCGGGGTGCGGCTGCATGGAGCCATCGAGGCGCCAGCGCTTACCACGGACGCGGCCTTGCTGATCACGCAGCAATTGCGTGCCGCGGGAGTGGTGGGCAGCATGGTGGAATTTTTCGGCCCCGCGGTGGCGGCGCTCAGCGTGCCCGAGCGCGCCACCATCGCCAACATGGCGCCGGAATACGGAGCCACCTGCGGCTTCTTTCCGATCGATGCACGCACGTTGGACTACGCCCGCATCACCGGGCGCGATGACGAGCAGCTGGCGCTGATCGACGCCTACGCGCGCGCCAACCAGCTGTGGCGGGACGCCGGCGATGCGGTGCCGACCTACAGCCGCGTAATCGAGATCGACTTGTCGGCAGCTCGCCCCAGCGTGGCCGGTCCGCGCCGTCCGCAAGACCGCATGGACGCTGGCGACGTCGCGGCGGATTTCCGCCGCCGCCTGGCCGAGCCCGTCGCCGAGGGCGGCTTCGGGGTGGCCGCAGCCGCCGTGGCCGCGTATCCGCCTCGCCGCGACGCCGCAGGCCATGGCTCGGTGGCGCTGGCGGCCATCACCTCTTGCACCAACACTTCCAATCCGGGCGTGATGCTGGCCGCCGGCCTAGTGGCGAAGAAGGCGCTGGCGCTCGGCCTGACGCCGCCGTCCTGGATCAAGCGCTCGCTCGCGCCGGGCTCGCGCGCCGTTACCCGTTACCTGGAGTCCGCGGGTCTGCTGGCGCCGTTGCAGGCGCAGGGGTTTCACGTGATCGGCTACGGCTGCACCACCTGCGGCGGCAAATCGGGCCCGCTGGAACCGGCGATGGCCGATGCCATCGCCGAGGGCGGTCTGGTGGCGGCGGCGGTGCTGTCGGGAAACCGAAATTTCGAGGGGCGTATCCACAAGCTGCTGCGCGCCAACTACATCGGTTCTCCCGCGATGGTGGTGCTGTACGCGCTGGCAGGCCGCATCGATATCGATTTCGAGCGCGAGCCGCTGGGCCCGGGCACGGACGGCGCGCCGGTCTATCTGCGCGACGTCTGGCCCACCCAGGATGAGATCGCCGCCTTGTTGCCCTTGGCCTCGGATCCGGCGCTGTTCGCGGAAGTCTACGATCCCGCCAGCCTCGATAGCGCGATCTGGCGCGATCTGGGAGCCCCCTCGGGGTTGCGCTTTCCCTGGGACCCGGACTCGCAGTACCTAGTGGAGCCGCCGTTCTTCAAGGCGCGGCCGGGACGCGACGCCCTGGCCGACCTGGCCGCCAGCCTGGCGCGCGGACGCGTGCTCGCGGCATTCGGCGACTCCCTGACCACCGACCATATTTCGCCCAGTGGCGAGATTCCGGCCGACACCCCGGCGGGCCGATACCTGCTGGAGCGGGGAGTGACGCCGCGCGACTTCAACACCTATGTTGCGCGCCGCTGCAACCATCACGTCATGACGCGGGCGACCTTCGCCAACATCCGCATCAAGAATGCCTTGGTACCGGGCGTGGAGGGCGGCGTGACGGTCCATTATCCGGACGGCGGGCGCATGGCGGTGGTCGATGCCGCGCACGCCTATCGCGATGCCGGCGAGGCCAGCATCATTCTGGCGGGCAGGGATTACGGCATGGGCAGCAGCCGCGACTGGGCCGCCAAGGGGTCGGCGCTCCTGGGCGTGCGCGCGGTGATCGCGGAGTCCTTCGAGCGCATCCACCGCGCCAACCTGGTGGGGATGGGCGTATTGCCGCTGGCGTTCGCGCCGGGGCAGGGCTGGCGCCAGCTGGGCCTGACCGGCGCCGAGCTTCTGAGTTTCGCCAACGTGGAGAACGGCGTGCTTAAGGGCGAGCCCATCGAGGTGGAGGCGGAGGACGGCGAGCGCCGCATCCGCTTCCAGGTCCATGCCCAGGTTCTCACGCATGCCGAACGCAAGCTCATGGCCGAGGGCGGGATTCCTTCCAGCGTCCTCAATTCCTTTTTGAACGAAACGGCGGCCGCGAATGCGGCGCATTGCTGACAACGCGCATCTCTCGGGAAAAATGAAATCATGCTGGATCTGCTATTGACCAACGCAAGGCTGCTGCTGCCGCAGCAGGGCCTGACCGAGGGCGTGCTGGGCGTCATCGACGGCCGCATCGCCATCATTGCCGAGCCGGGCACGCCGCTGGAGGCCCGGGAGACCATCGATTGCCAGGGGCTGTGGGTACTGCCCGGCCTGATCGATCCGCACGTGCATTTCGGCTTCGGTTCGCCGGAAACCGATTTCGAGACGGAGTCGCGCTTCGCCGCCTTGGGCGGCACCACCACCGTGCTGTCGTTCCACCGTTCCGCGGACATCCGCGAATCGTTCGACAAGCTGCGCGACCGCGCGCTGTCGCAAAGCTGCGTGGACTTCGGTTTCCATTTCGGCATCACCAGCAACCTGCACGTGGAAACGCTGGACGAGATCTCGCGCCGGTTCGGCGTGTCGTCCTATAAGCTCTACATGATGTACAAGGGCGCCGCCGGGCTGTCCAAGGGTTTTACGGATATCGACGACGGGCTGCTGTATTCGGCGCTGCGCGCCACCGCCGCGATCCCGGGCGCGATCATGGGCGTGCATTGCGAGAACGTGGAAGTGATTCCCGTGCTGCGCGATCCCCTGCGCGCCGCCGGACGCGACGACCTGAAGGCCTGGAACGAGCAAAGCCCGGATTTCCTGGAAGCCGAGAACGTGCATCGCGTGTGCTACTTCGCGGCCAAGACCGGCGCCGCGGTCAACATCGTGCACCTGAGCAGCCGCGAAGCGCTGAACGAGGCGCGGCGCCACCGGCGCACGCCCGACGCGCCGCCCATCTACGTCGAAACCTGCCCGCACTACCTGTTCCTGAACGACGAATCGCCGGCCGGCACCTACGCCAAAGTGAACCCGCCGGTGCGGGGGCAGGGCGACGTGGACGCCATGTGGGAAGGCGTGCTGGACGGGTCCATCACCACCATCGGCACCGATCACGTGCCGCGCAAGCGCGCCACCAAGGACACCGACATCTGGGCCGCGAGCAACGGCTTCCCCGGAACGGGCCTCATGCTGCCCATCCTGCTGCACGAGGGCTATCACCGCCGCGGCGTGCCGTTGGAGACCCTGATGCAGGTCAGCGCCGGGAATTCCGCCCGCATCTACCGCATGCCGACCAAGGGCAGCATCGAGATCGGCAAGGATGCCGACCTGGTGCTCGTCGATCCCGACCTGGAGCGCACCGTCGATCCCGCCGCCCTGGAATCGAACTCCGACTACTCGCCCTACGAGGGCATGACCCTGAAGGGCTGGCCCGTGCGCACGCTGGTGCGCGGGCGCACCGTGGCGCTGGACGGCCGCATCACCGAGGCAGCGCGCGCGAACCCCGGCGGCCGCTATCTCAAGCGCCTTTGAACTGACTCCATCACTTTTCTTGCAGGCATCATCATGAGCGAAACCAAGCGAATCTGGGACGACTTCCTCACCGAACGCGACAAGCAGGTGCTGGCGCAGGCCGGTTACGGCAAGCGCGGCGGCTTCGGCAAGCGGCCCGCCCTGTTCATCATCGACGTGCAGTACAACTTTTGCGGTGACACGCCCGAAGACATCCTCGAAGGGCTGAAGCAATACCGCACGCACTGCGGCCGCGAGGCCTGGGAGGCCGTCGCCCATATCGTGCCCTTGCTGGAACTGGCGCGCGAGAAGAACATTCCCGTCTTTTATACCGAGAGCGGCCGCCGGGCGGACCTCCTGGACAGCGGCGTGCAAGTGGGCAAGAACCATCGCGGGGGAGAGAAGACCGTGCTGGCCAACACCCATGCCACCCAGACGGTGGAGCCCCTGGCGCCGCGCCCGCAGGACATCCGCATCACCAAGCAGAAGCCGTCGTGCTTTTTCGGCACCATCTTCATGAGCCACCTGAATTTTCTGGACGTGGACACTTTGATCCTGGTGGGCTGCACGTCGTCCGGATGCCTGCGCGCCACGACGGTGGACGCCTATTCCTATAATTTCAAGGTCATCATTCCCGAGGAGGCGGCGTTCGACCGCTTCCAGGCCAGCCACGCCATGAGCCTGTTCGACCTGAACTGCAAGTACGCCGACGTGATCCCGTCGCGCGAGGTCCAGGACTACCTGCGCAACCTGCCCGACGCGGCTGGCGCCGCGCAGGGCTGACCCGGGGCTGGACGCGCATCCCATGTCCGAGGCCGTCGCCGGACCGATCCCCGTCTATCTGCTGACCGGATTCCTGGGCAGCGGCAAGACCACGCTGTTGTCCTGCCTGGTCCGCAGCCCCCGCTTCGCGGACACCGCCGTGGTCATCAACGAGTTCGGCGAGATCGGCCTGGACCACATGCTGGTGGGCAAGGCCGACGACTCGGACGTGGTGTTGCTCGATTCGGGCTGCCTATGCTGCGCGGCCACGAGCTCGCTGCAGGACACGCTGGAATCGCTGTACTACCGGCGTCTGCGCGGCGAGGTGCCCGCGTTCGCCCGAGTAGTGGTCGAGACCTCCGGCCTGGCCGATCCGTGCCCCGTGATCAATACGCTGGCCGCCGATCCGTCGATTGCGCGGCACTACCGCTTCGGCGGCGTGGTGGCGACGGTCGACGCGCTTCACGGCCTGGCGACGCTGGAAGCCTATCGCGAAGCCAGTACCCAGGTCGCGATCGCCGACCGCATCGCGCTGACCAAGACCGACCTCGCCAGCGCGGCGGATATCGCCGCGCTGCGATCCGCGCTCGGCGGATACAACGCCACCGCGCCGGTCCGCGCGGTGTCGCCCGATACCGTGGACGAGGATGCGCCGGCGCTGTTCGACGGTTTGCGTCCCGAGCACCTCGATGCCGCAGACCAGGCTTCCGGGCCGTCGATCATCCTCGCCCCGCTGGCGCACGTGCTGCGCTACGGCATTGCCTCATATGCGTTCCCGCAACGCCAGCCGGTGGGTTGGGACGACTATGCGCGCTGGACCCGGCACATGCAGCGCCAGATCGGCGAACGCCTGTTGCGCGCCAAGGGGCTGCTGCGCTGGTCCGACGGGACTCTACGCGCCGTGCACGGGGTGCGGCACGTCTTCTCAGTGCCCGAAACCGCAGCGGTGGCCGACGACGCGGCGCGGCGGGCGGGCCTGGTCCTGATCGTGCAGGACTTGTCCGCGGAGGAAGCGCAGGAGCTGGTGCGGCCGCTGGGCCTGTAACCTCTCAGGCCTTGCCGCCCAGGTGCAGCGCCACCACCTCGGTATCCGTGCCGTCCAGGCCCGGATAGCGGGTCCTGACCAGCGGATCGTGCCCGGGGACGATGTGCTCGGGGGATTCCGCGAATTTCAGCAGCGTGTCGTAACCCGCCAGCATGTCGGCTACGTTGTGCACAATGGGAAACGGCGCCTGCAAGCCCATGTTGTCGTAGTAGTGGCTGGCGTCGGACGCCAACACCATCCAGCCGCGCGCGGTATGCACGCGCACCGATTGCAGGCCCTGCGTGTGGCCGCCGATATGCAGCAGCTCCAGGCCGGGCGCGATTTCGTCGTGGCCATGGTAGAAGGCCACGCGCTTGTCGTAGACGCCGCGCACTACGTCGACCACATCCTCTACCGCGTACGCGTGGCGCAGCATGTCGAAGCGCATATTGCAGCCGCAGGCGTAGTGCAGTTCGCTTTCCTGCAGGTGCAGGCGGGCGTTCGGCAATTTCCGGATATTGCCCGCGTGGTCGTAGTGCAGGTGCGTCACGATCACGTCCTGGATGTCGGCGGGCGCGATGCCTAGCTTTTTCAGGGAGTCGATCGGGCAACGCAGGAACTCGCGGCCGCGGGCCCGGGCGGCGGCCTCGTTGAAGCCGGTATCGACGAGATAGACGCGGCTGCCGTTGCGGATGATCCAGACGAAATAATCCATCGGCATCGGGCCGTCATGCGGATCCGGCGGGGGGGCGATGAAATTCTGGGCCCGGCTGCGCGCGACCGTCGCATAGCGCAGGGCATAGACTTCGTAATTGGGCAGAGTCATGCGATTCCTCTCGATGCTCGGATGTGTTCCAGTTCCGGCCGCAGGTACTCCAGCAGCCGCTGCGGGTTTTCGGTCATGGGGAAGTGGCCCAGCTCGGGCATGACGCCAAAGCGCGCGCCGGGTATCAGCGCGGCGACCTTGCGCGAGTCCTCGGGGCTGGCCGAGTAGTCGTAGGCGCCCGTAAGCAGTGAGACGCCGAAGGCGCTGGTGTCCAATCCGGCCACGTGCCGGGCGGCGTCGAAGTCTTCGCTGTAGAACCAGAGGTCGTTGGCGTAGACATTGAACCCGCCTTGGGAATAGATCCACGCCGCGTCGCGCCGGGCTTCCAGTGAGGAGAGGGGGGCCATCAGCCCGCGCACGTAGGCGGGGTTGTGCGCGGCCTGGTTCACCTGGGGGTGGCAAAGCATGGGCGTGCGCCGTCCGCTGGCTTTCCATGGGGCTTCCAGCGCGACGACGCCGGCCACGTCGGCGGGGCTGCGCGTGGCCGCGACCAGCGCCATCGCCGCGCCCATCGAACAGCCCAGCAGCACGGCGGGCGCGCGGGCCACCTGCCGGATCACCGACAGGCAGGCCTGCAGATAGGCGTCGAGCGTACGCCCGGCCTCGGTCCAGGCCTGCCCCGGCAAGGGCATGCTGCGGCCGTGCCCGGGCATGTCGAACGCGATCATGCGCCATTGCCGCTGCAAGCCGGGGTCGGCCATCAATGAGTGGTACTGGCGGGAGTCCGCGCCCGCCGTATGCAGCATGAGCAGCGGCGGGCCGGATTCGAGTCCGCTGGTTTCGTAGTGGATGCTGGCGGGCTGCCCGCCGATGTCGACCGTGGCGTAGTGGCCGGAAATCGCGCTCCGGTCGAGCAGGACGGGGGCGGCGTCCACTTGCCCGCGGAGTATTTCAAACAGCCGTTCCAGTGGATGCAGGGCCTGGGCAATGGCGAGAGCGTCGCCCTTGATGCGCAAGCCGGGCACATGGCGGCGCGCGGCGGTGAAGGAGTGGTAGCCCGGAGGCGGCTCGGCGCTGAGCATCTTCTGCCAGGCGTCCGGGGGCGCGCTGATGACGATGCGCTGCGAGGGGCCGGCGGGCTGGCCGGCCCAGACAGCCAGCTTGCCGCCGGGGTCGTCTCCCGCCTGCAGCCAGATGGCGCAGGGCAGGCCCCTGGCGGCCGAGAGGAATTCCTTATCCTGCTGGGCCAGCGCTACCCCGGCCCTCAGTTCTTGGACGATCGCCTTCACTTCCCTGGGTCTCCTCTTGTTGGCGCCGGAGCACTTCGAGCGCGGTGCGCTCGGCGTTCACGATATGGCTCCGGGCGGCCTCTTGCGCCCCTTGCGGGTCTCGGGCGCGGATGCGCTCGTACAGATGATCGATTTCGGCCAGGCTTTCGGGCAGTCGGTCCGAGCGCGCGAACGAGGTGGCCCGCAGCAGGTTGATGCGCGACAGCAGCCCGGGCAGCATGTCCTTGACCAGGTCGTTGTCGCAGCCGCTCAGCAGCACGTCGTAGAAATCGCGCTTGGCCGCCAGCAGGGCCGATTTGTTGCTGCCCTTGGCCTGGCGATGCAGCGCGTCCACCGCCTTGCGCAGGCGTTCGATGTCCGCGTCGCCGGCCAGCCGGGCGAATTCGTGCGCGGCGTAGCCTTCGAGCAGGGCGCGCAGGGCGTAGAGGTCGCGCGCGGCCTTTTCGGTGATGCGCACGACGGTGGGGCCGCGGTGCGGTTCGATGGAAATCAGGCGTTCGGCTTCAAGCGTGCGCAGCGCCTCGCGCAGCGTGCTGCGGCTGATGCCCAGCTGTTCGCACAGTTCCAGTTCGCGCAGGCGTTCGCCGCCCTTGATCCGCCCGTCCATGATGGACGCGCGCAGGAATTCCTCCACGCGGGTGCGCAGGGTGGCGGGCTTTTCGAATATCGCGCCAGTGGGGGTGGCCATAACAGTCTCTCGTTTATCCTGCCGGCGGGCTTTCGCGGCGGCGCAGGCCAATGGCCATGCCGCGGCGAACCGCCGTATCAACGTAAAGACGCAATATATCCCGTCGGCTGTCCATCGCTACAGCCCCAGGTAGGCGGCGCGCACCCGGCTGTCTTCCAGCAAGGCATTGCTGGGGCCCGAAAGCACCATGGAGCCGGATTGCAGCACGTAGGCGTGTTCCGCGACCGACAGCGCCAGGCGGGTGTTCTGTTCCACCAGCAGGATCGTCAGCCCGCTGCGGTGGATGTCCACCATGGCCTGGTGCATTTCCTCGACGATTTTCGGCGCGAGGCCGTGGCTGGGCTCGTCGAGCAGCAGCAGCCGGGGCTTCAGCATCAGCGCCCGGCCGAAGGCCACCATCTGCTGCTCGCCGCCGGACAGCGTGCCCGCCGCCTGCCGCCGGCGCTCTTGCAGCCGGGGGAACAGGGCGTAGATCCGGTCGCAGTCGCTCCTGACGGCCGCCGTGTCGCGGCGGCGGGTGTAGCCGCCCAGATACAGGTTTTCCTCGACCGTCATATCGGGAAATACGTGGCGGCCTTCGGGGACGTGGGCGATGCCCAGTTCCGGAATGCGGTGCGGCGGGAGGCGCAGGATCTCCTGGCCGTCGAACTTCACGCTGCCGCGGGTCTTGTCCAGCAGGCCGGAGATGCAGCGCAACAAGGTGCTCTTGCCCGCCGTATTGGCGCCGACGACGGCGATGAAGCCGCCTTCCGGCACGCTCAGCGACACGTCATGCAACACCGGGCTCCGGTCGTACGAGGCGGTCAGCGCTTCGATCTGCAGCAGGTTCGGCGGGCTCATGCCGGCACCTCCACCTGTTCCAGCGATTTGCCCAGGTAGACTTCGATCACGGTCGGGTTGGAGGCGATCTCGGCCGGGCTGCCTTCGGCTATCTTCTGGCCGAACGACAGCACCAGGATCCGATTGCAGAGCCGCATGATGGCGCGCATGTGGTGCTCCACGACGATGAAAGTGATGCCGGACTCGTCGCGCAGGGTGCGGATCAGGTCCAGCATGGCGTCCATTTCGGATTCGTTCAGCGCCGCCATGACTTCATCCAGCAGGAACACCTTGGGATCCGTGCACAGCGCGCGGGCGAGCTCTACCCGCGCCTGTTCGGGAAACGACAGTTCGCCTGCCGGTTTTTTCGCGATGGCCGACAGGCCGACGCGGTCGAGATTGGCGCGCGCGACCTGGCGGGCGCGGTCCACGTCATGGCGCAGCAGCCCGCCGACCAGAACGTTGTCCAGCACCGTCATTTCAGGGAACAGCGCCACGTTCTGGAATGTCTTGGTCATGCCCAGCGCGGCGATCTGGTGGGGGCGCAGGCCGCTGATGTCGCGGCCGTCCAGTTCGATGCGCCCGCCGTTGCCGCGGTACAGGCCGACCAGCAGGTTGAACAGCGTCGTCTTGCCCGCCCCGTTCGGACCGATGAGACCCAGGATGTCTCCCTTGGCGACGGTGAACGATACGTCGTCCACGGCCTTCAGGCCGCCGAAGCGGCGCTGGATGTGGGCGACCTTGAGGATGTCAGGCATGCTGCCTCCCCGTCAGGTTCCGCAGCCGCGCCCACAGCGCCGACAGGCCGCGAGGCTCGATCAGGATGATGGCGATGAGGATCAGACCGAAGGCCAGCTGCGATACGCCCGCGGTGTGGCCGGACAGCCAGTCGTTGAAGACTTCCTCCAGCGGGATGATCACTAGTGCGCCGATCAGCGGGCCCGCCACGGTGCCCACGCCGCCGATGATGCAGATGAGCGCGACGCGCACCGAGATGCCGACCAGCGAGAACACCGTGTCGGGATCGAAGAAGTAGATGAATTGCGCGTATAGCGTGCCGCAGGCGCCCATCAGCGCGGCGGAGATCACGGCCGCCAGGATCCGGGTGCGGGCGGTGTTCACCCCGATGACTTCCGCGGCTTGCGGGTTGGCCTTCACCGCGCGCAGGCGGTAGCCCAGGCGCGAATGGCTGATAAGCGCGAACACGACGGAGGTGATCAGCGCGGCGCCCAGCATCAGGTAGTAGTAGGGGATGCTGGACTTGAACTGCATCTGGGACAGTCCTTCCGAGTACGGGATCGATACGCCCACCGGGCCTCCCGTTACCGATGCCCAGGTATTGGCGATGGCACGCAGCACTTCGCCGAAGGCCAGCGTGGCCAGCGCGAAATAGTGGCCGCGCAGCCGCATGGTGGGCAGGCTGAGCAGCGCGCCCGCCAGCGCGGCGACCCCCATGGCGGCGACGATGCCCAGCCAGGGGGAAATGCCGTAGCGCATGAGCAGCAGGGTGGAGGTATAGGCGCCCAGGCCGAAGAATGCCGCGTGCCCCAGCGAGATCTGGTTGGCCAGCCCGCCCACGATGTTCCAGGACTGGCCCATGGCGGCGAACAGCAGCACCAGGGTCAGGACACGGATGCCGTAGCCCTGGTCCTCCATCAGCCAGGGCGCGCCCGCCGCGACGGCCAGGACCAGCGCCCATTGCAGGAATTGTCGGTTCAGAGTCATCAGCCCGCCTTTTTCAGTAGACCTTCCGGACGCACGGCCAGGACCAGGATGAAGATCGCGAAGAGCACCAGGTTCTGCAACTGCATGGGCAGCACCAGCGAGGACAGCGACTGGATGACGCCGACAGCCACGCCGCCCACCACCGCTCCGATCACGCTGCCCAGGCCGCCCAGCACGACGGCGGTGAACATCAGCACGCTGAATTGGGCGCCGACCGTGGTCGAGGCCGTCAGGTAGGGCAGGATGATCCCGCCGCCCAGCGCAGTCATGCCCACCCCCAGGCCGAACGCCAGCTGATGCACGCGGTGCGTGGAAATGCCCGACAGCCTGGCGGCCATGGGATCCTGCGCGGTGGCCCGCACGGCCATGCCCCACCAGGTTTTCTTCAGCACCCACCACAGGACCAGGCCCGCGACCGATGCCACCACGAAGGCCAGCAGATAGGGCGCGCTGAGCAGGATGGGACCGATCGCGAACGCCGTCATCTGGTAGGGCGTCTGCACCGACCGGAACTCGGACCCGAACAGAATCAGCGCCAGGTTCTCCATGACGATGAGCAGGCCCACCGTCAGGAAGATCTGAGCGACCGCCGGGGCCTTCATTACCCGGTTGATCAGGTACTTCTGCGTCAGCACGCCGAGCACGAAGGCGACGGCGAACGAGAGCAGCGACCCGAGCAGTGGATCGAGCCCCAGCAGTTTCCAGGCGAAATACGCCACGAACATGCCCACCATCAGGAACTCGGCCTGGGCGAAGTTGACGATGGAAACCACGCCGAAGACCAGCGTGAGACCGATCGATATGACCGCGTAAACGCCGCCAAGCAGGATGCCGTCCACCAGGGCCTGCAAGAATTGCATGGTCGCTCTCCGTACGCCGCGCGCGCCGCGCTCAACCCGCGCTGATGACGCGGCCCTTGGCCAAAGCCTGCGGCCAGACTGAAACAAGCTCGTTGTTCTGCCACTGGACCATGATCGGCTGCGCCATGGTGTTCAGCCCGTTGGCGTCGAAGTGCACGCCGCCGCCCGACATCACGCCCGCCCAGCCCTGGTCGTACTTCTGGGCGCGCAGGGCCTTGGATACCGCTTCGGGCTTGTCCGACGCAGCGACTTCCAGCGCTTGCGCCAGCACGCCGGCGCAGACCGCGTGCTCCAGCGCCTCGTGCGGCATGAACGTGCCGAACCGCTTGCGGTAGCGTTCGGTGTATTCGGGCGCCTGGTCGTAGTTGGCGGGCGCGATGGACAGCACGGCCTGCGCGTACTGGCCCAGCGCTTTGGCGAAGTCGGGGATGACATAGCCGGCCGCGCCGCCCACGACCGGCACGGTCAGGCGCTGCTGCCGCATGACGCGGATGATCAGCAGGCTGTCGTTGAGGTAGGAAATGGGGAAGACGATCTGGGCGTCGGAGCCCCGCAGCTTGCTGATCAGCGGGGTGACGTCGGTGATGCCCAGCGGGTAGGCCTCGTCCAGCACGATCTGCGCGCCCGCCGCCTTGGCCGCGTTGCGCACGCCCACCGCCTGCGACGTGCCGTAGGCGGTGTCTTCGTAGAGCAGGGCGATCTTCTTGATTTCGGACGCGCCGGCCACGACCGACGCGGCGTAGTCGTACTGCGCGCGCCCGAGCACGGAGCCCTTGGATACCACCTGGAAAATGTGCTTGAAGCCGCGCTCGGTGAGCACATCCGAGAACGACATGGTCAACAGCGGAATGCCGCGGCGTTCGGTGACCTCGGATACCGCCAGGGTCAGCGATGAGGCATATGCGCCGATGATGGCGACGCAGCGGTTCTGCGTGATCAGGCGCTGCGCCACGGTTGCCGCCGTGGTGGGCTGCGAGGTGGCGTCAGCGATGATGAGCTTTAGCTTGGCGCCGCCCAGGGCCTTGATGCCGCCAGCCGCGTTGATTTCGTCGGCGGCCAGTTCCAGCCCCTGGCGCGAGTTGATGCCGAACTGGGCATTGGCGCCCGACAGCGGCAGGATCACGCCGACATTGACTTCGGACGGAGCGGCCAGCGCGCGGCCGGGCAGGCTTGCCGCCAAGGCAGCGGCGCCGAGGCCGGCGACGAATTCCCTGCGCCCGCGGCGGATCGCCTGTTGGGGTGTCTTCATGGTTGTCTCCTGGCTTTTTTCGAGGATGGCGCTCGGCAGCCAGCCCGGCGCTCTGGGCCAATTATTGTTCGCGTATTTCATTCGGTCAAGAATATTGTCAGACAATCCGACTATTGACGATCTCACCAAGTTTGACTGACAATCAGACAAAATCACCGGCGAGCAAGCCAGGCCTTGCCGGTCACCGCCACGAGAGAGGAGCAACCATGGCAGACGTCAAATCCGAAACCCAGGCCCTGTTCGACCAAGGCCTGAACCTGCGCCGCGAAGTGCTGGGCACCGAATACGTGGACGGCTCGCTAGCCCGCGCCAACGAATTCATGATGGCCTTCCAGCACATCACCACCGAATGGTGCTGGGGCTATACCTGGGGCCGCCCCGGCCTGGAAAAGAAGACCCGCAGCATGCTGAACTTGGCCATGCTGACGGCGCTTAACCGCCCGGCCGAGATCAAGCTGCACGTCAAGGGTGCGCTGAACAATGGCGTGACGGTCGAGGAAATCAAGGAAATCCTGCTGCAGGCCACTGTGTATTGCGGCATTCCGGCGGGCCTGGACGCGTTCAAGGTGGCCAACCAGGTGCTGGAGGAGGAAGGCGCCTTCAAGGAGCCGCAGGCATGAGCGCGCCGGGCACTCCGCAAGCGCGCGTTGGCCTGATCGGCATCGGCAGCATGGGCTGGCCCATGGCCGCCCGGCTGGTCCAGGCCGGGTTCGCGGTGACGGTGTTCGACGCCGCGCCGGGCCAGGCCGGGAAATTCGCCAAGGAGGTGGGCGGGCAGGCCGCGGCGACTTGCGCCGAACTGGCGGGCCAGGCCGACATCATTTTCACCATGCTGCCCACCAGTGCCATAGTCGAGCAGGTGCTGGGCGGCGAGCAGGGCGTGCTGGCGGGCTTGCGGCCGGGCGCCGTCGTGGTGGACATGAGTTCCGGCGTGCCGGCGCATACCCAGCGGCTGGCCCAGGCCGTGGCCGCCGCCGGCGGCGAGATGGTGGACGCGCCGGTGTCCGGCGGGGTGCCGCGCGCACGCACGGGCGAGCTGGCGATCATGTTCGGCGGTCCCGCGGCAACGCTGGAACGGGTGCGTCCGGCCCTGGCCTGCATGGGCACGTCGATCACGCCCGTGGGAGACGTCGGCAGCGCCCACGCCATGAAGGCATTGAACAACCTGGTGTCGGCGGGCGGTTTCCTGATCGGGGTCGAAGCCATGCTGATCGGCCAGCAGTTCGGCCTGGATCCGAACGTGATCGTGGACGTGCTCAACGCGTCGACCGGCATGAATAATTCCACCCAGAAGAAGTTCAAGCAGTTCGTGCTGTCGCGCCAGTTCAATTCCGGCTTCGGGCTGGACCTGATGGTCAAGGACCTGGGCATTGCGCTGGGCATCGCCACCGATACCGGCACGCCGACGCCGTTCGCGTCGCTGTGCCGGGAACTCTGGGCTTCGGCCGGCAAGACGCTGGGCAAGGGCCAGGACCACACCGCGGTCGCCCGCTTGTCCGAGCAGTTGGCGGGCGTGGAATTGGGGCCCAAGAAGGACTGAAGCTCCATGCGGCGCGGCCCAGGCCGCGCCGTCTCGGTCCCGCATGAACGGCCGGGCCGACGCGTCGGGATGGGGCAGGGCCCGCGCAGATAAGACAGCGTCTGATAATGCGTGCCCGCGCCCCAAGCGCGGGCTTTTCTCGGGCATAGTCTGCGGCAGCTCCGGCATGGCCGGGCGCTGTAGCGAAAGCAGCATGCCCCCACAATCGCAGTTTCCCGTTCATCCACGCGTGATCGCGGCCTTCGACTTCGACGGTACCCTGACGCGGCGTGACACGTTCGTCCCCTTTCTGGCCCATCTTTCATGGGCCAGGCTGCTTGGGGCCCTCCTGGCGGCCGCGCCCGCGCTGACGGGATGCGCGCTGCGCCTGCGCAGTAACGAGCACGCCAAGGCGGCGCTATGCCGGGCGGCGCTGAAAGGCCGTTCGCGCGCCGAGCTGGCTCGCATCGCGCGTGCATGGGTGCATACCATTCCCCTGCGTTCCGCCTTGGTCGAGCGGCTGCACTGGCATCAGCAGCGCGGCGACCATTGCGTCCTGGTGAGCGCGTCGCCGGACATCTATCTGGAAGAAGCTTCGCGCCATCTGGGCTTCTCCGACCTGATCTGCACGCGGATGTCTACGGATGGGCAGGGGCGGCTCACGGGCGATTTCGACGGGCCCAATTGCTGGGGCCCTGAAAAAATGCGCCGCCTGACCGAACGCTTCGGCCCCCGGGGCCGCTACGAACTGTATGCCTACGGCGACAGCCGCGGCGATCAATGGATGATCGATGCCGCCCAGCATGCCTGGTACCGCGGCCAGGCCGTGAAGCCATGAGCGCCATCATTTCCCTGCTGCGTCCGCAGCAATGGCTGAAGAACGGCTTCGTGCTGATCGGGCTGATCTTCAGCCACGGTTGGGCCGACCCGGATCTTGTATTCGCGGTGGGCGTGGGATTCGTGGCGTTCTGCCTGGCGTCCAGCGCGGTCTACGTGCTGAACGACTATTACGACCGGGCGGCCGACGCCGCCCATCCCACGAAGCGCCATCGCCCCATCGCCAGCGGCCAGGTCGGCCTGCCGCAGGCGCGCGCGCTGGTCGCGATCCTGTTCTGCGGCGCGCTGGGGCTGCCGCCGGCGTTTGGGGAATGGCCGGTGGCGCTGGCGGTGGCCTGCTACCTGGCGCTGAACATCGCCTATACGCTGTGCCTGAAGCACAAGGTGCTGGTCGATGTGTTCTGCGTCGCCGCCGGCTTCATGCTGCGCCTGGCTTGCGGCACCTATGCCGTAGGCATCATTCCGTCCCGCTGGATGCTGTTGTGCAGTTTCATGCTGACGCTGTTCCTGGGATTCGCGAAGCGGCGCGCCGAGATCGTCGCCGTGCCCGGCGGCGTGCTCGCCCTGGAGGGCAGCACGCGCATCGTGCTGCGCCACTACAACGCGCAACTGCTGGACAACCTGGTGGCCATCACTGCCAGCGCGACGCTGCTCACCTACGGCCTGTACACGGTGGATGCCGAGACCGCGGCATTGCACGGCACCCAGCACCTGGTCCTTACCTTGCCCATCGTCACCTTCGGCGTCTTTCGCTACCTGTTCCTGCTGTACAAGGGCGGCTCGGGCGAGGAGCCGGGTCGCGACCTGCTGGCCGATAACCAGATACGCATGGCGGTGCTGGCCTGGGTGATCGTGGTGGTCTTGCTCGTGGGAACTTGAAGATGGCATCTCCATGGCTGATTCTCAGCGGGGCCTGCAGCGTGGCGGCCAGCGTGGCGCTCAAGGCGGCGGGGGCGTCTTCGGCCATGGCCTGCTGTCCGGCGCGGAGTCGATCTCGGCCGCGCGCGTGGCGCGCCGCCTTCATCGCCATCGGCGTCTTCCTGCTGTCGAAATAGGCATATGAATTTCATGAGACGCTTTTTCGAAAGCACGGGCTACCGCTGGTTCCTCTTGTCCTGCGCCTACGTCGTCATCGCGGCCGCCGCCATGAACGGCTTCTATACAAAGTGGAGGCTGAACGACGGGCACCCGGCATTGAGCCTGTCGCGCATGGTCGAAGGCACGGCCCATCGCCCCTACGTATACAGGCAGTTCATGCCGGCACTGGCCAACGGGATCCAGGCCGCGCTGCCGCAGGCAACCGTGGCGCGCATCTCCGAGCGCCTGGCGGAGCCCCGGAGGCTGAATAGCCGCTCGGGGCTGGCGATGCGCTATCCGGGATCGGAAGCGCTGGTGCCGGCCGTCACCTTGCGCTATCACATCGTCTATTACCTCACCTTCTTGGCGCTGCTGGCCGCGCTGTTCGTGATGCGGCGCTTGTGCCTGCGGGCCGGCGCGGACGCAGTGGCCGCGACGGCGTCGCCCGCCATCGTCGCGCTCCTGCTGCCGTTCTTCCTGACCGAAGGCGGATACTTCTACGATTTCGTCGAGTTGCTCTTCATGATGGGCGCCGTCCTGCTGGCGATGGGGGCGTCGCGCCGCACGCCTCTGCGCCTGGCGGTCCTGCTGGCGCTGGCCGGCCTTGCGACCTGGAACAAGGAAGCCTTCTTCTTTTTCACCCCCTCCCTCTATCCGCTGCTGCGACGCAACCTGCCGCGCGCGCAGGCCGTCGCGCTGGTGGCGGCCCTGCTCTTCGTGTGCGGCTGCGTCTATCTGGCGCTGCGCATGCGCTATGCGGGGAATCCGGGCACGACGGTGGATTACCAACTGTGGGACAACCTGCGCTTCTATGCCGATCCCGGCAACTGGCTGCGCACGGAGAACACCTACGGCGTGCTGTTGCCGCGCGGCTTCGGAATCGTGAGCTTCCTGGCGTGCGCGGGCATTGCCGCCATCGGCTGGCCGCGCCTGCCGCAGGCACTGCGCCAGCATGCGATGCTGGCCTTCTCCGTCAACCTGCCGCTGTTTTTGCTGTTCTGCTCGCCCGGCGAGGTGCGCAACCTGAGCATGCTGTATCCCTCGCTTCTGGGCCTGTTGGCAATGGCGCTGACGGCCTGGATGGCCGCCGCCGCGCCGGGCCGCGGCGGCGGCGCGCCCGCCTGAGGGATTCCCTTTGTTACGTCGATAGCGGGTTTACCCTGTGTTTTTGCGGGCCCTAAATTTGTATGATGACCCGATAACTTAATCTTAGAGACACGTCATCATGCTGGCCCCGCAGCCGCCTTTCCCGTCCCGCCGCCCCTGCCGCACAGGGGCGTTCCATGGCTGAAGAATCCCGCATCCGCGAAGAAATCTGCACCGTCGGCGCCAGCCTGTACAACCGCGGCTATACCGTCGGCGCGGCGGGAAATATCAGCGCCCGGCTGGACGATGGCTGGCTGATTACTCCCACGGACGCCTGCCTGGGCCGCCTGGACCCGGCCGAACTGGCCAAGGTCGACCTGGAAGGCAACTGGGTGTCCGGCGCCAAGCCCTCCAAGACCCTGGTGCTGCACCAGGGCATCTATCGCGCCAGCCCCGAATCGCGCGGCGTGGTCCATACGCATTCCACGCACCTGGTGGCCTTGACGCTGACGGGCGTGTGGCGGCCCGATGAAGTGCTGCCGCCGATCACCCCGTATCAGGTCATGAAGGTGGGGCGGATTCCGCTGATCGGCTACCGCCGTCCCGGCGACGCGCAAGTCGCGGCCGAGGTGGCCGCCGTCGCGGCGCAGGTGCGCGGCGCGCTGTTCGAACGCCTGGGCCCCGTGGTGTGGGAGCGCTCCGTGTCGCATGCGTCCTACGCCCTGGAAGAGCTGGAAGAAACCGCCCGGCTGTGGCTGATGAGCGATCCCCGCCCGGAGCCGCTCGACACCGCGGCCATTGAAGAGCTGCGCGCGGTCTTCGGCGCACGTTACTGATTCATCCCGACAAAGCCGCCCGGCCGCATGCCCGCGGACCGGGATGGCGCACTCCTGGAGACTTGCATGCCCCCGATGGAAACGACGCTTGGCGCGCAGCCCGCCGCTGCAAAGCCGGCAGACACCCGCGAAACCGCGCGCGCCTACGCCAAGGTGTTCTGGCGGCTCGTGCCGTTCTTGATGCTTTGCTACGTGATCGCCTATCTCGATCGCGTCAACGTAGGTTTCGCCAAGCTGCAGATGTCGCAGGACCTGGGCTTCAGCGAAACCGTATTCGGCCTGGGCGCGGGCGTGTTCTTCATCGGCTACTTCCTCTTCGAAGTGCCCAGCAACCTGCTCATGCACAGGCTGGGCGCCCGCATCTGGATCGCGCGCATCATGATCACGTGGGGCATCCTGTCGGGCATGTTCATGTTCGTCGAGACGCCCACCGGGTTCTACATCCTGCGTTTCCTGCTGGGCCTGGCCGAAGCCGGCTTCTATCCCGGCGTGATCCTGTACCTGACCTATTGGTATCCGGCCCATCGGCGCGCCAAGATCATCGCGCTGTTCATGTCCGCCATCCCGGTGGCCGGCATCTTCGGCAACCCGCTGTCGGGCTGGATCATGGACGCCTTCCACGGCACGCACGGCCTGCAGGGCTGGCAGTGGATGTTCCTGATCGAAGCCATCCCCGCGCTGCTCATCGGCGTGGCCACCATCATGTACTTGGACAACGGCATCTCCAGCGCCAAATGGCTGACCGACGACGAAAAGAAGCTGCTGACCCGGGAAATCGAACAGGACCAGAAGCAGACGGGCTCGCAGAAGCATTCGCTGCGCGCCGTGTTCGCCGACAAGCGCGTCTGGTGGATGTGCCTGATCTACTTCGCCTTCGTGGCCGGCCAGTACGGGCTGACGTTCTGGATGCCGACGCTGATCAAGTCGACCGGCGTCACGGGCGCCTTCAACATCGGCCTGCTCAGCGCCATTCCGTTCATTTGCGCCATCGTGGTGATGAACCTGCTGGGCCATTCGGCCGACAAGCGCCGCGAACGCCGCTGGCACCTGATCGTGCCGGCGCTGCTCGGCGCGGTGGGCTTTTCCGTGGCTGCGTCCTTCGCCGACAACACCGTGGTATCGCTGGTCTTCCTGTCGATGGCCGCGGCCGGTGTGCTGACGTGCGCGCCCCTGTTCTGGTCGCTGCCGACGGCGTTCCTGTCGGGCACCGCGGCGGCGGCCGGCATCGCCATCGTCAACTCGGTGGGCAACCTGGCGGGCTTCGCCAGCCCCTACATGATCGGCTATCTGAAAGACCTGACCAGTTCCACCGCCTCCGGCATGTATGTGCTGGCCGCTGTGCTGGTCGTGGGCGCCATCGCGGTCTGGTTCACGCCGGCCAAGCTGGTCAACCGCTGACGCGCCGCTACGTTTACAAGGAATCGCAATGCCACGCCTGGCTGCCAATCTGACCATGATGTACACCGAGCATCCCTTCCTGGACCGCTTCAAGGCGGCGGCCGGGGATGGATTCTCCGGGGTGGAGTTCCTGTTTCCGTATGACTTCGCGGCGGCGGAGCTCAAGGCGCGGCTGGAAGAGAACGGCCTGGAACAGGCCCTGTTCAACGCGCCGCCCGGGGATTGGGCGGCCGGCGAACGCGGCATCGCTTCCTTACCCGGCCGGGAAGGCGAGTTCGAGCGTGGCTTCGACCAGGCGCTGGAATATGCCGCCGCGCTCGGCAACCGGAAAGTCCATGTGATGGCGGGCTTGATCCGCCCCGGCGAAGACCGCGCCGCGCACCGCGACGCCTATTTGCAGAACCTGGCCCGCGCGGCGCAAGCCGCGGCCTCGGCCGGCATCACCGTGGTGATCGAGCCCATCAACACGCGCGACATTCCGGGCTTTTTCCTTAACCGCCAGGACGACGCGCAAGCGGTCTGCGCCGAGGTCGGCGCGGACAACCTGAAAGTGCAGTTCGATATCTATCACTGCCAGATCGTCGAGGGCGATATCGCCGTGAAGCTTGAGCGCGACATGGCAGGCATCGGCCATATCCAGATCGCCGGCGTGCCAGACCGGCACGAGCCGGACCTGGGCGAACTGAATTACCCCTACCTGTTCGAGCGTATCGACGCCCTGGGCTATGCAGGCTGGATCGGCTGCGAGTACCGTCCCAAGGCGGGCACTTCCGAAGGCCTGGGCTGGGCCCAACCCTATCTCGCCAATCACTGAGCATTCCATCATGAAGATACTGATCACCGGCGGCGCCGGATTCCTGGGCCAGCGGCTGGCCCGCAAGCTGCTGGAACAAGGTTCACTGGCGCTGGATGACGGCGCGCGCCAGGCGATTACGCGGATCGATCTGCTGGACGTCGTCAAGACCGACGCGCTGACGGATCCGCGCGTGCATTCGATGGTCGGCGACATCGCCGACCCTGCCGTCCTGCAACAGGCCATCGACACGGAGACCCGCGCCATTTTTCACCTGGCCGCCATCGTCAGCGGGCAGGCCGAGGCTGATTTCGACCTGGGCATGCGCATCAACCTGGACGCATCGCGGGCGCTGCTGGAAACCTGCCGCGCGCTGGGCCACAAGCCGCGGGTTATCTTCACGAGTTCCGTCGCCGTCTACGGCGGCGTCTTGCCCGAGACCGTGCGCGACGACACCGCGCTCAATCCGCAGTCGTCCTATGGCACGCAGAAGGCGATCGCCGAGCTGCTGCTGGCCGATTACACGCGGCGCGGCTTCGTCGACGGCCGCGTGCTGCGCCTGCCTACGATCAGCGTGCGGCCCGGCCGCCCCAATGCGGCGGCCTCGTCGTTCGCCAGCGGCATCATCCGCGAGCCTCTCAATGGCGAGGCCTCGGTGTGTCCGGTTGGCGCCGACACGCGTTTGTGGCTGTTATCACCGCGCGGCGCAATTCAGGCCCTGATCGCCGGCTGCGAACTGCCGGCGGAAGCCGTGGCCGATCGCGCTCCCATCAATCTGCCGGGCGTGTCCGTCACCGTGGCGGAGATGGAGCAGGCGCTGCGCGAGGTGGCGGGCGACGAGGTCGCCGATCGCATCAGCTGGCAGGCGGACGAGCGCGTCGAGCGCATCGTCGGCAGCTGGCCCGGCCGGTGGGACACGGCGCGCGCGGCCAGCCTGGGCCTGAAGGGCGACCGCGATTTCGCCGAGATCATCCGCGCCTACATGGCCGACGACCTGCAGCGTTGAGCGCGCCGCGCCCCGCCTTGCCTAGATTTCCTGGACGATGAAACCATGAGCAATCCGCAAACCTCCCCGCGCCGCGTCGGCGTCGTCGGCCTGGGCGCCATGGGCGCCGGCATCGCGCAAAGCCTGCGCCGCGCCGGCCACGAGGTGCACGCGTACGACATCAGGCCCGGCGTTGCCGCGGCGTTCGCGGCCGAGGGCGGGGTGGCGTGCGCCGCGCTGGCCGACATGGCGGCCGCCTGCGACATCGTCATCAGTGTCGTCGTCAACGCCGAGCAGACCGAGGCGGTGCTGTACGGCGAGGCGGGCATCGCCGCTTCGCTCCGGCCGGGCGCAGTGTTCGTGATGTGTTCCACCGTGGACCCCAATTGGTCGATCGCGCTGGAAGCGCGGCTGGCGGAGCAGGGCGTTCATTACGTGGATGCTCCTATTTCCGGCGGCGCGGCCAAGGCCGCGGCCGGCCAGATGACCATGATGACCGCGGCCCGTCCGGCCGCCTACGAGGCCTGTGGCGGCGTGCTCGAGTCGATGGCCGGCAAGGTCTACCGCCTGGGCGACCGCGCGGGCGCGGGCAGCAAGGTCAAGATCATCAACCAGCTGCTGGCGGGCGTGCACATCGCGGCCGCGGCGGAAGCGATGGCGCTGGGCCTGCGCGAAGGCGTGGACGCCGATGCGCTGTACGAAGTTATCACGCACAGCGCGGGCAACAGCTGGATGTTCGAGAACCGCATGGCCCATGTCCTGGCGGGCGACTATGCGCCGCTCTCGGCGGTCGATATCTTCGTGAAGGACCTGGGGCTGGTGCTGGATACCGCCCGGCACACCAAGTTCCCCCTGCCGCTGGCCTCCACCGCGCACCAGATGTTCATGCAGGCGTCCACAGCCGGACATGGCCGCGAGGACGACAGCGCCGTGATCAAGATTTTCCCGGGAATTTCCCTGCCGGAGCCGAAATGAGCATCAAACTGGGCTGTATCGCCGACGATTTCACGGGCGCCACCGACCTGGCCAACAATCTGGTGCGCGCCGGCATGCGCGCGGTGCAGACGATCGGCGTTCCGGGGACGCCGCTGCGCGGAGATGCGGATGCCGTAGTCGTGGCGCTGAAGACCCGCACGTTGCCCGCGGACGAGGCCGTGGCGCAGTCGCTGGCGGCGCTGGATTGGCTGCAGGCGCAGGGCGCCGAGCAGATCTATTTCAAGTACTGCTCCACCTTCGACAGCACGCCGCAAGGCAATATCGGCCCGGTGACCGACGCGCTGATGTCCAGGCTAGGCACCCGCTTCACCATCGCCACCCCCGCGTTTCCGGACAACAAGCGCACGGTATTCAAGGGCTATCTGTTCGCGGGCGACGTGCTGCTGAACGAATCCGGCATGCGGCATCATCCGCTGACGCCGATGACCGATCCCAACCTGGTCCGCGTGTTGTCGGCGCAGACCTCGCGCAAGGTGGGCCTGATCGATTACAGCGTCGTCGCGCGCGGCAGCGGCGCGATCCGCGCCAGCATCGCCGAGCTGTCGTCGCAGGGCATCGAGATCGCCATCGTGGATGCGGTGTCCAACGAGGATCTGCTGGCGCTGGGCCCCGCCTTGCACGGCATGCCGCTGGTGACGGCGGGTTCCGGCGTCGCGATCGGCCTGCCGGCGAACTGGGGCCTGTCGCCCGCCGGCAGGGCGAATTCGGCGCTCGTGCCCGGCCTGCAGGCCGTGGTGGCGGGCAGCTGCTCCACGGCCACCAACGGGCAGGTCGCGGCGTTCATCGAAAGCGGCCGGCCGGCCCTGGCGCTGGATCCGCTGCGGCTGGCGGCCGGCGATGATGTGGTGGGCGAGGCCCTGGCCTGGGCCTCGCCGCGCCTGCAGGACGGCCCCGTGCTGATCTACTCCACGGCGCAGCCCGACCAGGTGAAACAGGCGCAGGGCGCGCTGGGCGCCGAGCGCGCGGGAGCGCTGGTCGAAGCCGCCATCGCGCGTATTTCGGTGGGGCTGGTCGAGCGCGGCGTGCGCCAGCTGATCGTGGCGGGCGGCGAGACGTCGGGCGCGGTCGTGCAGGCGCTGGGGCTGGAGCAGATCGCCATCGGCGAACAGATCGACCCGGGCGTGCCCTGGTGCGCCGGCCATGCGCAGGCGGCAGGCGGCGATGTCAGCATCGCGCTGAAGTCTGGAAATTTCGGAACGCGGGACTTCTTCACCAAGGCGTTCAGCCAGGGTTGACCGGCGCGAAAGGCGGCGCCGGGCTGGGCTCTCCGCCCGTTACCGGTGCGCCTGTTTCAGCCGCTTGGCGGCGTTCACCATATGGATGCGGGCGGCCTCGCGCGCCCCGTCCACATCTTTCCTGCGGATGGCTTCGACGATGGCGGCGTGCTCCTGCAGCACGTCGCGCATCAGGCCCGCGTGGCGCGCCTCGTTGCCGCGTGTCACGCGCGTGGCCGCTTCCATGAACTGGCTGACGAAGGCCAGCGTCGTCATGAAATAGGGGTTGCCGGTGGCGCGCGCGATGCTGCGGTGAAAGGCCACGTCTTCCTTCACGCCGTCCCCGCCGTTCTCGACCGCCTGCGAAATGGCGGCGAGCGCCGCGTCGATGTCGGTCATGTCCTGCTTTTTGCGCACCGCGGCAGCCTGGGCCGCGATTTCGGTTTCCAGCGCGCGGCGCAGGTCCACGATGTGCAGGACGGCATCCAGCGAGGACAGCTCGGCCGCGTCGATGCGCAGGGCGCGATTCCCCGTGGAACCGGTGACGTACACGCCGCTGCCTTGCCGCGCCTCTACCACGCCGTCCTGGCGCAGCCGGGAGACGGCCTCGCGGATGACGGTGCGGCTGACGCCGAACTGCTCCGCCAGCGCGGTTTCGGTCGGCAGCTTCGCGCCGGGCAGCACGCGGCCTTCGTCGATTTCGGCGCGCAGCCGTTTGGCAACGGTGTCGGTCAGCGTGGGCGGGGAAGGAAGTCGGGGAAACGCCATGGATGAGTAGAGCGGGAAAGGCCTGGCGGCGCATTGCGGACCGTTGGCACGGGCAGCGTCGATGATAACCGGTACCGCCCGGCCGGCCGGACGGGATCGGCCCCGGCTCAGGCCCGCGCGGGCTAAGGCGACGCGAGCGCCTCCAGCAGGCAATCGATGAAGCACTGCGCGGCCGGCGTGGGCGGCGAGTGGGCGCGGGTGAGGATCGAAACGCGGGCGGCCGGCAGTTCGTGCGCCAGGGGCAGCATGCGCAGGCCGCGCGGCAGGAGGCTGTGGTCGAACAGATTGCGCACGAAAATCCCCAGGGCATCGCTTTCGGCGATGATGGCCAGCGCCACCGCGATCGACTGGCACGGGATCACGTCGCGGGGCGGGGGCAGCTTGTGGGCGGCGAACGCCAGCCGCAGCAGGTTGGCGGGAGCCTGGATATTGCCGGGGAGCAGCCACAGCGCGTCGTGCAGCTGGGCCAGGCTGCGGGCGCGGCGCAGCGGGTGCCCGGCGCGCGCGCCCACCGCCAGGGGCAGCGTGAACAGCGTGGTCCGGGCGAAGCCGTCGTCGATCTCGCCGTCGTACTCCGTCTGCACCAGGAAATCATAGCGGCCCGACTCCAGCTGTTCGTGGCTATAGGGCGGCGCCACCTCGTTGAACGCCACGGCCACGCGCGGCATGCGCGCGCGGAAGGCGGCCAGCGCGGCGGGCAGCGCCGTCAGCGCAGCCGAACTGAACGCCAGATTCAGCGTGCCGCCTTCGCCGTCGCGCATCTGGCCGATTTCTTCCTGCGCCTTGCGGGCTTCCTGCAGGATCAGGACGGCGCGCCTGTACAGGGCTTCGCCGTAGGCGGTCAGCTCCACGCCCCGGGCGCTGCGCCGCACCAGTTCGGCGCCCACGCTCTGCTCCAGTTCGCGCAGGCTGCGCGTGGCGGCGGGCTGGGTGACGAACAGGGCGCGCGCCGCGGCGCGGATGCTGCGGTGCTCTGCGATCAGTACGAATGCGCGTAGTTGGCGCAGGTTCATGGGCTGTGGACCGGATCCAGGAATCGACCGGCATCAGCATATAAGAAAAAGTATTCACTGGAGCAAAAATACTGTCTTTTCCTTATCGTGTGCCGTCCGTATATTCGTGCTCACGGGGCAGGCGCAGCGTCCGGGTTCACGGGTCGGCCGCCACCGGAACGGACATCAAGGGGAAAAAATGTCTATCGCTATCGCAGCCGGGCCGGGCCCGCAGGATCTCCATACGCCTGCGATGCGCCGCCGGGTCATCGCAGGCACCACGATCGGCAACGCGCTGGAGTTTTTCGACTTCACCGTCTTTACGTTCCTGATGCTGGTCATCGGTCCGCTCTTCTTTCCGGCGGCTTCGAGCTATGGGCAGCTGCTGCTGACCACCGCCACCTTCGGCGTCGGTTTCCTGATGCGTCCGGTGGGCGGCATGCTGATCGGATCCTACGCCGACCGTCATGGGAGGCGCGCGGCCATGACGCTCACTCTGTGGCTGATGGGATTGGGCTGCGCGCTCATCGCCGCCGCGCCGACCTACGCGCAGATGGGCGTGACCGGGCCGGCGCTGATGGTGCTGGCGCGCCTGATCCAGGGCTTCGCGGCGGGCGGGGAGGTGGGAGCATCGACCACCCTGCTGGTGGAGCACGCGCCGCGGGAGAAGCGCGGCTTCTATTCCAGCTGGCAGTTCGGCAGCCAGTCGCTGGGCGTGATGCTGGGCGCGCTGACCGTGGCGCTGCTCACGGCGGCGCTGAGCACGGAGCAGATGCAGGCGTGGGGCTGGCGCGTGCCGTTCGTCATCGGCATCCTGACCGTGCCCGTGGGCGCCTACATCCGGCGCAACCTCGAGGAAACGCTCGAGCCGCCGCCGCGCGCCGCAGAGGCGGGAACGCGGGCGGGCGCCGGCCATCAGCCCCTGCGCCGCGTTCTCGCCGAGCACAAGGCGCTGGTGGTCAAAGGCATTCTGCTGGTGATCGGCGGCATGGTTTGCGCGCAGATCATAGGGTTCTACATGCCGGCCTACGCCAACAAGGAGCTGGGCCTGCCCGCTACGTCGACGCTCTCCGCCAGCGTCGTGCTGGGCGCCATCGGCTTCCTGATGGCGCCCTTCGTCGGCATGCTGGCCGACAGGGTGGGGCGCAAGAAAGTGATCTTCTGGTCGCGCGCGGCCATGGTGTGCGTCCTGCTGCCCTGCTTCCAGTGGCTGGTTGCCGCGCCCAGCACGGGCCGGCTGATGACGGTGATCGCCCTGCTGGCAGTGCTGCTGGCCTTGCAGACCGCGCCGGTGATCACGATGCTGCCGGAGCTGTTCCCGAAGGCGGTGCGCACGACCGGCATGTCGGTGGTCTATGGACTGGGCATTTCCGTATTCGGCGGCTTTGCGCAATTCTTCGTGACCTGGCTGCTGCACGTCACTCGGAACCCGATGGCGCCAGCCTGGTACCTGATGGTGACCGTGACGCTTTCCACCGTGGTGCTGTTCTGGATCCGGGACCGCACCGGCCATGAAATCGATACTCGCGAGGCATGACATGCAATCCACGACCCGCTACTTTTCCTCGAGCTACGCGCAGGCGCGCGAGCGCTTTCTGTCGGCCGCGTCGCCGCTGGCCTCGCTGGTCCAGTCCTACGGCATCGAACCCCTGGGCAGCGAAGGCGAACCCCTCGCGACCGACGTGGCCCTGATCGGCGATGCGGACGCCGAACGGCTGCTCATCATGACGTCGGCCACGCACGGCGTCGAAGGCTTCTGCGGCTCCGGCTGCCAGCTGGCGCTGCTGGACGATGCGCCGATGCTGGAGCGGGCGCGGCGCGCGGGCGTGGCCCTGCTGCTGGTGCACGCCGTGAACCCCTATGGGTTTTCGTGGATCGCGCGCACGGACGAAGGCAACGTGGACCTGAACCGCAACGCGCAGCCTTTCGGCGCGCAGGCTCTGCCGGCCAACCCCGGCTATGGCCTGGTCCATGGCCTGCTGCTGCCGCAGGAATGGCCGCCTACCGATGGGAACCGGCAGGACCTCGCCCTTCATATCGAGCAGCACGGCCTGCCCGCCGTGACCCAGGCGGTCTCGCAGGGGCAGTACACGCATGCCGACGGCCTGTTCTATGGCGGCGACCGTCCGGCGGCGTCGCTCGTGAACCTGCGCGGCATCCTGCAAACCCATGCCAGTCCTTATGCGCGCATCGGCTGGATCGACGTGCACACCGGCCTGGGCCCGCGCGGCCATGGCGAGAAGATCTATGCCGGCCGCCGCGACGAGGCCGAAGTGGCGCGGGCGCGTTGCTGGTGGGGCAGCGATATCGCCGTGCCCTACCAGGGCAGTTCCGCGTCGGTGGACATCACTGGCCATCTGGCGGGCCTGATCTACCAGGCCTGCCCCGATTCGGAACCCACCCTGATGGCGCTGGAGTTCGGCACCCAGCCGTGGGAAGAGGTGATACACGCGCTGCGCGGCCGCAACTGGCTGCGCGCCCATCCCGAAGCTGGCGACATGCTGCGCCGCGAAATCCTGAAGGCTACTCTCGACGCGTTCTATTGCGGCCAGGAGGATTGGCAAGGCATGGTGTTGGGCCAGAGCCGCGTGGCGGTGCTGCAGGCCCTGTGCGGGCTCGAGGCGTAATCCGCGTTCAGCGGGGCTTGCACCTTTGCCGTCATGTGCATTCCAGGGCGTATGCGGAATGGAGCTCGTGATGGGTTATCCCTAGCTGCGCCGCGCGGAAACCGGTTTATATGCTTTGGTTAACCGCAGAGGCCGCAGAGTCCTTGCCAAGGAGTTTCAAGCCTGGCCGGCATCAGTTGCGAGGAACGGGTGTCTGACACCCGGGAGGCGCCGAGACAAAACAAAGCGCGTCGCGTACGGGTGTCAGACACTTCAGCGTGGGAGCAGTCTGATACCCGAACATGGAAAGGCGACACTCGTGTGTGGAAAGGTGTTTGACACTCGCATGTGGACAGGCGACACCCGTACGTGGAAAAGTGGCTGACACCCGTACGCGATGCACGCTCAAGCTGAGGCCCCGTTCCCCGGGTGTCTGACACAACAGCCCCCTTGCCTTTACATCCCCATTCTTGCTTCTTATCTGAAATGTTATATCATTCGTTTCTTATTTGTAATGATATAACATTTGAAGAGGGCGGTAATGAACGGCAAGAAGCAGGGGCGGGAGCGGGAAATCGGCGTACGGAGCGGCCGGCGGCCACGCTTCAAGGGTGGCCTCACGCCCCTGGCCTGCGCATTGATGCTCGCTGCGCCGGCAGTCCAGGCCCAGACGGCGCCGGACGCCGGCGCCAGGACATTGGCGCCCATCACGGTATCGGCCAATCCGCTGGGCCTGGACCTGAACAGCACCACCCTGCCGGCCTCGGTGCTGGAGGGAGATGCGCTCATCGAGCAGCGCACCGGCACGCTGGGCGAAACGTTGAAGAACCTGCCCGGCGTCAATAGCGACACCTTCGGAGCCGGCGCCAGCCGTCCGGTCATCCGGGGGCAGACGGCGCCGCGCGTGAAGGTCCTGTCCGATGGTTCCGAAGTGATGGACGCATCCGGGATTTCTCCCGACCATGCGGTGACGGTGGAGCCCCTGCTGGCCGAGCGCATCGAGGTGCTGCGCGGCCCGGCCACCCTGCTGTATGGCGGCGGCGCGATCGGCGGCGTGGTCAACGTGGTCGACAAGAAGGTGCCGACCGCCGTGCCGGAAAAAGGCGTGGAGGCCGAGGCCGAGCTGCGTGGCGCCACGGGCACCAAGGAGCGTTCCGGCGCGGTGGGCATCACGGCAGGGGAAGGGCAGTTCGCCGTGCGCGTGGAAGGCATGAAGCGCCGCACCAGCGACTATGACGTGCCCGACTGGCCCGGCGGCAAGCTGGAAGGCTCGTACAGCGAATCCTCGCAGGGTTCCGTCGGCATGTCGTGGATCACGCCGCGCGGCTATGTCGGCCTGGCCTTCACCCACCTGGAAAGCGAGTACGGCCTGCCGGGGCACAATCACGAGTACGAGGGCTGCCATCCGCACGGCACGCACCTGCATTGCGGCGGGCACGACCACGATCATGGCGAGGAGGAAGAAGGCCATGACCACGACCACGATCACGAACATGGCGGCGTGCCCTACGTGAAACTGCGCAGTAACCGCCTGGACCTGCGGGCCGAATACCAGGATCCGTTCGCGGGCTTCGAGAAGATCCGCCTGCGCGGCGGCCTGACCGACTACCAGCATGACGAGATCGAGGGCGGCGAGGTCGGCACCCGGTTCAAGAACAAGGGCTATGACCTGCGTCTGGAGCTGCAGCACAAGCCCATCGCGGGCTGGCGCGGCGTGATCGGGCTGCAGAATGCCTACAGCGATTTCAGCGCCGACGGCGAGGAAGCCTTCCTGCCGCAAAGCAAGACACGGTCCAACGGCCTGTTCGTGCTGGAGGAATATCAGTTGAACGACTGGCGTTTCGAGCTTGGCGCGCGGCAGGACTGGCAACGCATCTCGCCCTCGGGCGGAGCGCCGCGCAGCAACCTGTCCGGCACCTCGTTCTCCGCCGCCGCGATCTGGGATTTCGCGCCGCAATACTCGGTGGCGCTGTCGCTCTCGCGTTCCCAGCGCCTGCCCAGCGCGCAGGAGCTCTACGCCGACGGCGTGCACCTGGCCACCAACACCTACGAACTGGGCAACCCGGACCTGGGGCGCGAGACCTCGCACAACATCGACCTGACCCTGCGCAAGCATTCCGGCGACACGACGTTCTCGGCCAGCGTGTTCCACAACCGCGTCAAGAACTACATCTACGCCAACACGCTGGACCGCTACGAAGATTTCCGCCTGATCGAATACACCCAGCGCGACGCGGAGTTCACGGGCGTGGAAGGCGAGCTGCGCCATCAGTTCACGCCGGTGTTCTCCGCCGCCGTGTTCGGCGACTACGTGCGCGGCAAGCTGACCGGCGGCGACGGCAACCTGCCGCGCATCCCGGCGGCCCGCGCCGGCGTGAGGGGCAACGTGAAGTGGGGGCAGTGGTCGGGCGGCGTAGAGTACGCGCGCGTGTTCTCGCAGAAGGACATCGCCGCCTACGAGGACAGCACGCCTGGCTACAACATGGTGAACGCGGTGGTGGCCTACCGGGGCCAGTACGGCGCGACGGGCTATGAGGTCTACCTGCGCGGCACCAACCTGCTGAACAAGCTGGCCTACAACCACGCTTCGTTCATTTCCTCCGTTGCGCCGCTGCCCGGTCGCAGCGTGCTGCTAGGCGTGCGGATGACCTACTGAAAGAAGACGCCTGGGCCGCAGCCGCGGCCTCGCGGATTCCTGCGTGGCGGGAAAGGGGGCGCCCTTTCCCGCCATTTTTGCGTTCTAGGGGTAGACCCCGATGCGAGCGCTGTTGACGTCCAACCCTCCCGTTTCTAGAATCAAATTTGTGATCACATATCAAAAATAGCATCAGGCGGACACGGTATGGCCCAACAAGAACACTTCGATATCCGAGACAAGATTGTTTTGATCACCGGTGCGGCAGGCGGCATCGGCGCCGCGCTGAGCCGGGCTTTTGCCCGGGCGGGCGCGACCCTGGTGCTGACCGACCTGGCGGGGGAAAGGCTGGACGCGCTGACGTCCGAGCTGCGCGGATCCGGCGTGAAGACCGGAAGCTACGCGCTGCAAGTGGAAGACCGCGGCGCCTGCGAGGCGGTGGTGGCCTCGGCGGTGGCCGAGTTCGGCGGCGTCGACGTGCTGGTGAACTGCGCGGGCGTCAACACCCGCATGCGGCCGGAACTGTATCCGGAAGATGTCTGGGACCGCATCGTCGATATCAACTTGAAGGGCAGCTTCAACATGTGCCAGGCCGTGCACGCGCCCATGCAGGCGCGCGGCAAAGGCAAGATCATCAATATCGGCTCCATCCTCGCCCTGGCTTCCAACGCGGTGACGGCGGCGTATTCGGCCAGCAAGGGCGGGGTCCTGCAGCTGACGCGCTCGTTGGCCTGCGCCTGGGCGGCCGATGGGATCGCGGTCAACGTGATCCAGCCGGGCTGGATCGATACCGCGCTGTCGCGCCAGGCGCGGGTGGACATTCCCGGGCACGCGGAGCGGGTCGTGGCCACCACGCCCATGGGCCGCTGGGGGGAGCCGGAAGACCTGGTGGGCCCGGCCCTGTTCCTGGCAAGCCCTGCCTCCGACTTCGTGACCGGCGCGAGCCTGGTCGTGGACGGCGGCGTGACCGCGCACATCTGACCGCCGCCAGGGCCAACAAGGGGACAGCATGCAATTCGAGGAACTCGAACAGAAGACGCCGGTGCACACGCTGGCGGTGCAGGAAAGCGATTGGGCGCTGCTGACGCGCGCCGAGGCGCTGCGGCTGACGACGCTGTTCCTGGTGGCGCGCCGCTTCGAGGAGAAGATCCTCCAGCTGGACAAGCTGAATCTGGTGCACGGGCCTGCCCATTCCAGTATTGGGCAGGAGGGCGCGGCGGCAGGCTGCATCGCCGCGCTGCCCGTGGATACGCTGATGAACGGCACGCACCGCGCGCATCATCAATGCATCGCCAAGGCCGTCAACGCCCTGTACGACGAGGACCTGGACCCGTCCGCCGGCGGCCTGACCCTGCGCATGCGGCAGGAGATACAGGGCTTGATGCATGAAATCCTGGGCCTGAAGGACGGCTGGACCGGCGGGCGCGGCGGGTCGATGCATTTGCGTCGCGCCGACCTGGGCATCATGGGCACCAACGCCATCGTCGCGGGCGGCATACCGATAGCCTGCGGGCACGCGTTCGCTGAGAAGCAGCGTGGCTCGGGCAAAGCCATGGTCACGTTCTTCGGCGACGGCGCGGTGCACCAGGGCGCCACGCACGAGGCCATGAACCTGGCGGCCCTGTACGGCCTGCCGATGATCTTCTTCCTGGAAAACAACAAGTACGCCGTCTCCATGAGCGTGGAGCAATCCACCTTCGAGACCGAACTGCTGACACGGCCGCAGGGCCATGGCATCGCCGCGGTCAAGGTGGACGGCATGAACCCGTTCGCGGTCTGGCTGGCCACGCGCTGGGCGCGCGAACACATCGCCCGCGAGGGGCGGCCGGCCTTCATCCTGGCTGAGGTCTACCGCTACTACCACCAGAGTTCGTCGATCCCGGGCAGCGCGTTCGGCTACCGCACGCGCGACGAAGAGAATGCGTGGAAGGCGCGCGACCCCTGGCTGTTCCTGCAGCGCGAGCTGCCGGCGCGCGGCATTCTCGATGCCGGCGAACTGGCCGCCATCGATGCCGCCGTGACCGACGCCGTGGACGCGGCGGCGGCGTCCTGCGTGGAAGGCGCGGGCTCTTCGGCCCGCATCCGGGCCGAACTCTGGCCCGACGCCGCCACCGTGGACGAGCATCTGGCGAGCGACCTGTCCGAGTTCGATGGGGTGCGCTATGCCGAAGCCGAGGATTACGCCGCCGAGGACATGGAACCCATGTCCTATATCGAGGCGATTGCGCGCGCCATGGGGGCGCGCATGGCCGAGGACGAGAACATTTACGTATTCGGCGAGGACGTCGCCAACATGGGCGGAGGCACGGTCGGGGCCACCCGGGGGCTGACCGACCGGTACGCGGGCCGGCTGGTGAACACGCCCATCACGGAAAACGGCTTCTGCGGCCTGGCCACCGGCGCGGCGCTGTCGGGCCTGAAGCCGGTGGTCGAACTGATGTACAGCGACTTCTTCCTGGTTGCGGGCGACCAGCTGCTGAACCAGGCGGGCAAGATCCGCCATCTGTTCAACGGAACGGCCAGCGTGCCGCTGGTGCTGCGCACGCGCATTCCGGGGCCCGAGGGCTACGGTTCACAGCATTCGATGGACCCGGCGGGCGTGTTCGCCCTGTTTCCCGGCTGGCGCATCCTGGCTCCCTCCAATGCCTTCGACTACGTGGGTCTGATGAATTCGGCGTTGCGCTGCAAGGACCCGGTGCTCGTCATCGAGCCGCAGCAACTGCACAAGCGCAAGGTGCCGGTGCCCAGGGACCTGGATTACTACATCCCCATCGGCCGCGCCAAGCGCGTGCGCGAAGGCGGCCAGATCACGCTGCTCACCACCCTGACCATGGTGGACGAATGCTGCCGCCTGGTGGACGAGGCGGGCGTGCGCGCCGACGTGATCGACCTGCGCACGCTGTCGCAGCGCGACATCGATTACGACACCATCGGCCGTTCGGTCATGAAGACGGGCCGGGTCGCCATCGTGGAGCAGACTACCCGGGGCGCGAGCCTGGGCGCGCTGATCGCCGACGAGATCCAGCGCCGCTACTTCGATTACCTGGACCAGCCGGTCAAGCGGGTCACCGGCCGGTGGGCGCCGCCCGTGGTGTCGCAGGCGCTGGAGCGCGCCGCGCTGGCGGGAGAGGACGACGTCCGTTCGCTGATCCAGGACATGCTGGCCGAGAGCGCGCTGTCGGCAGCGCCCAAAGGAGATGCCCATGCCGCGCGCGCTTGAGGGCAAGACCGTCCTGATCACGGGCGCGGCCGGCGGCATAGGCCGCGCGACCGCGGAGGTCTGCGGCGAGCAGGGCGCGTCCCTGGTGCTGGCGGACCGGGAGGCGCCGCGCGGACTCGCAGAGCAGCTGGGCGCCCGCGGCGTGCCGGCCCGCGCCGTCGCATTCGACGTGACCGACCGCGCCGCGGCCGAAGCCGCGGTGGCGGGCATCGATCGCCTGGACGCGCTGGTGGCCAACGCGGGCTATTGCCCATGGGACGACTGGAACGAGGCGGGCTGGGACGAGGTTTTCCACCAGGTCATCGACATCAACCTGCTGGCTCTCATGCACTTGTCGCGCGCCGCGCTGGCGAAGATGAGCGCGCAGGGCGCGGGCCGCATGGTCCTGGTGTCTTCCGTGGCGGCGCGCATGGGCGGTTTGGCGGCCAGTCCGCACTACGTCGCGGCCAAGGGCGGCACGCATGCATTCGTCAAATGGCTGGCCCGAAGGGCGGCCGATTCGGGCGTCACCGTGAACAGCGTCGCGCCGGGCGCGACCGAAACGGGCATGACGCAGGGGCAGGCTTTCGATGCGAATAGAATTCCGCTGCGGCGCATGGCGCAGCCGCGCGAAATCGCCTTGCCCATCGCCTTTCTCTGTTCCGATGGCGCGAGCTACATCTGCGGCGCCACCCTGGATGTGAACGGTGGCGTCTATATGAATTGAGACGATATGGACAACAGCATCCTGGAAGGCCTGCTCGACAAGCAGGAACGCATTACGGTCGCGGACCAGATTTACCAGAAGACCCGCGAGCTCCTGATGAGCGGCGCGGTGCCCCCTGGCGAAAAAGTGACGCTGCGCGGCCTGGCGGCCGTGCTCAACACCAGCCCGATGCCCGTGCGCGAAGCAGTGAACAAGCTGGTCGCCGAAGGCGCGCTGGAAATGCTGCCCAGCAGGGGGCTGCGCGTGCCCAAGCCCGGCCTGACGAAGTTCCGCGAGATCGTGCGCATCCGCTGTTGCATGGAGGGCTTCGCGGCCGCGGAGGCCGCCAAGATCATGACGGACGAAACCGTGGCGCGCATACGGCACCATGCCGACGAATTCGACCGGCTGGGGCACAAGGCGAAGATCGACAGCCTGAAGACCATCGAGGCCAACCGCAACCTGCACTTCACGCTGTACGAAGCGGCGGGCATGCCGTTGCTGGTGGGCATGATCGAGAACATCTGGCTGCAGATCGCGCCTTTGTTCTCGCTCAGCATGGGCAGCAAGGACCGGAACTCGGAAAGCTGGGAGTCGTTCCGCCACCACGCGGCGCTGCTGGACGCCCTGGAGCGCCGCGACGCAGAGGGCGCGCGCGCGGCGATCGTGGCGGATATCTCGGATGCCGCCCTGTACATCGAGAAGACAGGCAATTTGGCCAACACATAAAGCGAGTCAGACATGGATATCGAGGTCGTGATGCCCGCCATCGGCGCGGGCACGACGCAAGGCAAGATTCTGCAGTGGTTGAAGCAGTCGGGCGACGCGGTCAAGGTCGGAGATATCCTGGCCGAGATCGAGACCGACAAGGCCGTCATTGAACTCGAAGCCCTGGACAACGGCGTCCTCGATCGCATCCATGTGCCGGCAGGAGACACCGAGGTGCCGGTGGGCGACGTCATCGCGACCCTGCTGCCCGAGGCGGGCGCCGCGCCGCAGCCGGCCAGTCCGCCGCCCGCGCCGGCGGCCGCTCCCGCGGCTGCCCTGGCTGCGCCAGCCATATCGGCAGTTGCTGCGGCAGCCAGCGCGCAGCCCGAAACGGCAGGCGGGCTGGCCTCGCAACGCCTCTTCGCCAGTCCATCCGCCCGGCGGCTGGCGCGCACGCTGGGGGTGGACCTGCACGCGCTTGCCGGCAGCGGGCCGAACGGCCGCATCGTCAGGGTGGACATCGAGAATGCGGCCGCGTCCTTGCCGGCCGCAGCGCCCGTTACGCCTGGGGCGCCCGTCCGGGCTCCGTCCGGCGCCGCGCTTGAGCCGCACACGCCGATGCGCGCCACGATCGCGCGCCGGCTCGTCCAGTCCAAGCAGCAGGTGCCGCATTTCTACCTGACGGTGGATTGCCGCATGGACGCGATGATGGCCGCCCGCGCTGCGCTGAACGCGCGTGAGGAGGCCGCGTCCGAACCGGTGCGCCTTTCGCTGAACGATCTGCTTGCCATGGCGGTGGCGCGCGCGGTCAGGCAGACTCCCGCCATCAATGCGCAATGGACGGACGAGGGCATCGCGCAGCTCGGCCAGGTGGACCTCAGCATCGCGGTGGCGCTTGAGTCCGGCCTGATCACGCCCATCGTGCGCGATGCCGACAGGAAATCCCTGCGCGAGATCTCCACGGAGATCTCGCAATTGGCCGAGCAGGCCCGCCGCGGACGGCTGCGGCCCGAACAATACGAAGGCGGAAGCCTGACGCTGTCGAACCTGGGCATGCATGGCGTGCGTGAATTCGCCGCCATCATCAACCCGCCGCAGAGCGCCATCCTGGCCGCGGGCGCGGTGACCCGGCAGCCCGTGGTGGACGGAGACGAGATCCGTATCGGCCACGTCATGAGCCTGACCCTGTCGGCCGACCACCGCGTGGTGGACGGCGCGGTGGGCGCGCAGTTCCTGAAAGCGGTGAAGCGGCTGCTCGAGAATCCGATCGAACTGATTCTCTAGCGTCCTGGGCAGGGCCCAGGCAGCGTCCACGGCATCAGGGCAAGGTGGACCGCGAACGGCGTACAGACCGATGGCGGCAAGACGAAGCACCATTACACAAAGTCTGGAGACAAGGAAATGAAAATGCAGAAGCAGCTATCCCGCATCGCCTGCGCAGCCGCGTTCGTGGCGATGGCCCAGGGAGCGTGGGCGCAGGCCGACATCAAGATCGGCTACAACAGCGACATGTCCGCCAGCGGTTCGGCCGACTTCGGCGTGTCGGCGCTGTCGGGGGCCAGGCAGGCCGCCGAGGAGATCAACGCGGCCGGCGGCGTGCTGGGGCGCAAGCTGGTCATCGTGCCGCGCGATGACGTGGGTTCGCCGCCCAAGTCCATCCAGAACACCAACGAACTGGTGGACAACGAGAAGGTCGTCGCGATGCTGGGCGGAGTGAACTCCGGCAACATGCTGGCCTGGCTGCACATCGTGCAGCAGAAGAAGGTGCCGACGATCTCGCCTTCCGCCACGGCCACCGACATCACCAACCGCTACAGCAAGGAGCCGGCGAACTACATCTTCCGCGTGTCCATGCGCGACCTGGACCAGATCACGCTGCTTGCCGCCTATGCGGCCAAGGCGACCAAGAACAAGAAGGTCGCCATCATCGCGGACACCACCGGCTATGGCCAGCAGGGCGCCAAGGACGCCGCCCACGTGCTCGGGCTGTACGGCATCACGCCCGTGGCCAACGAGAAGTTCGGCCCCAAAGACACCGACATGTCGTCGCAGCTGAACAAGATCAAGGCCGCCGGGGCGGACACGGTCATCGTCTATGCGCTGGCGGACGCCAACGGCCACCTGATGCGCAGCCAGGAGAAAATCAACTATTTCCCGGTCACGCTGGGATCCTGGGCTAACCTCAGCCCCCCGTTCCTGCGCATCGCCGGGCCGGAATTGGCGAAGAAGATGATCTTCACCGCGTCGATCACGGAAGATTCCACTCCGCAGTCCCGCGCGCTCTATGACGCCATCATGAAGAAGGAGGGCAAGCTGCCCACCTACGTGTTCGCGGCGCACGCCTACGACTCGGTCAAGATCCTGGCGGCGGCAATGACGCAGGCCCAGTCCACGGACGGCGAAAAGGTGCAGCAGGCGCTGGACAAGCTGGGCAAGGTCGACGGCGTGATCAAGTCGTACGCGCCCGCCTTCTCCAAGGAGAACCATGAGGCCTTATCGTACCGGGACTTCCGCCTGGTGCGCTGGATCGACGGCAAGGTGGTGACGGTGGACGACGAAGTCAGCCGCAGCATCAAGCCGGACGAATTGAAGCAGTAGGCGCGCCAGTAAGCGCCGGCCCGGAGTTCAGGGCTGGCGCTTGCTCAGGTGGTTGACGAACAGCTTGGCCGCCGTTGGCAGGGCATCGAAGGCGCGCACGCAGATCTGGATCTGGCGCCGGGCCCAGGGCTCCGACAGCGGGATGATACGGATGTCGAACATGACGGAGTAGCGCCGGGCGATGTCCAGCGGCAGCACGCCGATTCCCAATCCGGAATTCACCATGAAGCACAGCGCGTCGAAGCCGGTGACCTGCACCTTGAGCTGGATATTGCGCTTTTCGTCGCTGGCGGCGTTGGACAGGATGCGGTTGATGGCGCTGCCGCGGTGCAGCCCCACGAAATCGTGCTCCAGCGCATCGGCGAAACGGAAGCCCGGTTTGTCCTGCAGCGGATGATCGGCAGGGACCACGAGGGCCAGCGTGTCTTCGCGGTAGGGGTAGATCTCCACGTCATGGTCGGGAGCGGTGCCCGAGAAGATACCCACGTCCGCGGCGTTCTCCGCCACCGATTTGATGATGGTCGAGGTGATTTTCTCTTCAAGGTCCACCTGGACGTTCGGGTAGTCGTTCAGGAAGAGCTTGATGTCCTGGGGCAGGAACTGGGTGATGGCCGAGATGTTGGCATGCACGCGGATGAATCCGCGCAGGCCGCGAGAATAGTCCCGCATATGCACCGAGATTTCGTCGAGCTCGTGCAGGGCGCGCCGCGCCATGGTGGAAAGCGCGATGCCGGCGGGCGTGGGGCGGATGCCCTTGTTGGTGCGGATCAGCAGCCGGATCTTGAGGTTTTCCTCCAGTTCGCTGATGCGCTTGCTGATGGCGGCCGCGGCGATGTGCTCGTGTTCGGCCGCCGCGGCGATGGTGCCTTGCTCGACCACGCTGATGAAGAGCTTGAGGGAGGTGGGATCGAGACGCATGACGGGGCGGGCGGAAAAAGCGGACGGGATTGCCCATTGTAGCCAGGCGCGGCCTTGCCATCGCGAACGGCGATGGCGGCATCGCTAATGACTGCTGTTGCACAGGCCGCCGCCAGGGCTATCCTCCCCCAAAAATTCCGCCCCGCCCAGCGCGGACGGCGCGGAGCATGACGGATGGAGCGCGAGACAAATGAATCTGCAGAATAGCCAGCTGCTGCGGCAGCAGGCGTACATTGGCGGCACTTGGTGCGACGCCGACGACCAGGCCACCATCACGGTGCGCAATCCCTACGACGCAAGCGTGCTGGGCACGGTGCCCAATCTGGGCAGGGCCGAAACGGCGCGCGCCATCGCGGCAGCCGATGACGCCTTGCCGGCCTGGCGGGCCAGGACGGGCAAGGAGCGCGGCGCCATTCTGCGCAAGTGGCATGCCCTGATCGAAGCCCACGCCGACGACCTGGCGCTGCTGCTGACGATGGAGCAGGGCAAGCCGCTGGCGGAAGCCCGCGGCGAACTGAACTACGCCCTGTCGTTCGTGGAATGGTTCGCGGAAGAGGCCAAGCGCGTCTATGGCGACGTGCTGCCCCATACCCGCGGGGACCAGCGCATGCTGGCCATCCGTCAGCCCGTGGGCGTGTGCGCGGCCATCATCGCCTGGAACTTCCCGTCGGCCCTCGTCACCCGCAAGGTCAGCCCGGCGCTGGCCGCCGGCTGCACGGTCGTGCTCAAGCCGTCCGAACTGACGCCCTTCACCGCGCTGGCGCTGGCCTGGCTGGGCGAACAGGCCGGCATCCCGCCCGGCGTGCTCAACGTGGTCATCGGGGACCCTGCGCCCATCGGCACGGAGCTCACCCAGAACCCGGCGGTGCGCAAACTGACCTTCACTGGCTCCACGCAGACGGGCCGCCTGCTGATGGAGCAAAGCGCCTCCAACATCAAGAAGCTGTCGCTGGAACTGGGCGGCAACGCGCCCTTCATCGTTTTCGAGGACGCCGACCTGGACGAAGCCGTGCAGGGGCTGGTGCTGTCCAAGTTCCGCAACGCCGGCCAGACCTGCGTCTGCGCCAACCGCGTCTACGTCCACGCCAGCGTGGCCGGCGCGTTCAACGACAAGCTGCTGGCCGAGATCCGCCGCATGAAGGTGGGCGGCGGCCTGGAAGAGGGCGTCACGCAGGGGCCGCTGATCGACCAGCGCGCCGTGGACAAGGTGACGCGCCTGGTCGCCGACGCCGAAGCGCACGGCGCCACGCTGCTTGCGGGCGGCAAGCTGCGCGCGCCTGGCACGCTGCTGTACGAACCCACCCTGCTCACCGGCATCACCGACGCCATGGAACTGGCGCACGAAGAGATCTTCGGCCCGGTCGTGGGCATCAGCACGTTCGAGTCCGAAGCCGCCGTGCTGGCGCGCGCCAACGACAGCGCCTCGGGCCTGGCCGCCTACTTCTACACCGCCAACCTGGAACGGGTGTGGCGCATGATGGAAGGGCTGGAGTACGGCATCGTGGGCGTGAACACCGGAGCGGTATCCAACGAGGTCGGACCGTTCGGCGGCATCAAGGAGTCGGGCGTGGGCCGCGAAGGGTCCAAGTACGGCATCGAAGAATTCATGGAAATCAAGTACGTCTGCCTAGCCGGCAAGTCGTTCAACGCGCTCTCCTGACGCCTCGCGGATCCCTGACATGAGCCAAGCTACGCAGCCTTCCGTCCGCGATGCGGATTCGTTCGACTATGTGATCGTGGGGTCCGGCGCCGCCGGGTCCATCCTGGCCAACCGCCTGAGCGCGGACGGGTCCACGGTGTGCGTGCTGGAAGCCGGCCCGCCGGACAACAGCCCCTACCTGCACATCCCGGCCGGCTTCATCAAGGCGGTCTTCAACAAGAAGTACGCGTGGCAGTTCTCCAGCGAGGGCAGCGCGCAGACCAACGGGCGGCGCGTTCCCATCCCGCAGGGCCGCACGCTGGGCGGCTCCACCTCCATCAACGGCCTGGTCTACAACCGCGGCCAGGCGGCGGACTTCGACCACTGGGCGGCCCTGGGCAATACGGGCTGGTCCTATGACGAAGTGCTGCCGTACTTCAAGTCCATGGAGCGCCGCGCGGGCGGCGACGACCGCTACCGCGGCCGCAAGGGCGAACTGCCCGTCACGGACATCGACTGGATCCACCCGCTGTGCGAGGCGTTCATCGCCGGCGCGGTGGAGCAGGGCATACCCCGCAATCCAGACTACAACGGCGCCGAACAGGCGGGCGTGGGCTACTTCCAGCGCACCATCGACCGCGGCTGGCGCATGAGCACGGCCAAATGCTTCCTGAAGCCGGCCATGGCCCGCAAGAACCTGGAAGTGCGCACCTATGCGCAGGCTACGCGCATTCTGTTCGAGGGCGGCAAGGCTGTGGGCGTGGCGTACTGCCATCCCGCGCATCCGTCGCAGATCCGCGCCGTGCGCGCGCGCCGCGAGGTCATCGTGTCCTGCGGCGCCATCAATACGCCCAAGCTGCTGCAACTGTCGGGCCTGGGGCCGGCCGATCTGCTGCGCCAGCACAATATCGAGGTCGTGCGCGACCTGCCGGGCGTGGGCGAGAACCTGAGCGACCACTATTCCGTGCGCGTCGTGGCCAGGGTCAAGAACAGCCAGACCATGAACCAGCTGGTCAAGGGCCTGAGCCTGGCCGGCCAGATCAGCCGCTGGCTGATGAAGCGCCCCAGCATCATGGCCCTGAGCCCGTCGCTCCTGCACTACTTCTGGAAGTCCACCCCCGAACTGACGGCGCCGGATCTGCAAGGCGTGTTCACGCCGGCCAGTTACAAGGAAGGCTACGTGGGCATGCTGGATGACTTTCCAGGCATGACGGCCGGCGTTTGGCAGCATCGCCCGGAAAGCCGCGGCCAGGTGCGCATCCGCTCGGCGGATCCGTTGCAGGACCCCGTCATACTGGCGAACTACCTGGAGCACGAAGGCGACCAGCTGACCCTGGTGCGCGGCATCCGCCTGGCTCGCCAGCTGCTGCGCTCGCAGGCCCTGTCGCAGTACTTCGACAGCGAAGTTCTTCCCGGCCCGATGTGCGAATCCGATTCCGAACTGCTGGATTTCGCGCGCCGCTATGGCGTGTCGTCCTATCACGTCAACGGCACCGCCCGCATGGGGCAGGCCGGCGACAAGTACGCCGTGGTCGATCCGCAGCTGCGGGTGCACGGAATCCAGAACCTGCGCGTCATCGATTCGTCGGTGATGCCGGCCATGCCCTCGGCCAACATCTGCGCGGCCACCATGATGATCGGCAACAAGGCCGCCGACCTGATCAAGCAATCCTGAAAAACCAGTCAGCGGTCACCACAGTGATCCACAAGGAGACAACGTGAGCATCAAACACTTTCCCAAGACGATGAAGGCCCTGCTGCTGGCGGCGGCGCTTGCGGGCGCCAGCGGCGCCGCGCTGGCCGACGACATCAAGATCGGCTTCAACAGCGACATGTCGGCCACCGGCTCGGCGGACTTCGGAATTTCGGCGCTGGCCGGCGCGCGCCAGGCGGCCGACGAGCTGAACGCGGCCGGCGGCGTGCTGGGCAAGAAGGTCGTCATCGTCGAGCGCGACGACGTGGGAGCGCCGCCCAAGGCCATCCAGAACACCAATGAGCTGGTGGACAACATCAAGGTCAACGCCATGCTGGGCGGCGTGAACTCCGGCAACATGCTGGCCTGGCTGCACATCGTGCAGCAGAAGAAGATCCCGACGATCTCGCCCGTCGCTACCGCCACCGACATCACCGGCCGCTACGCCAAGTCGCCGGCGAACTACGTGTTCCGCGTTTCCATGCGCGACCGCGACCAGATCGCGCTGCTCGCCGCCTACGCCGCCCGCGCCAGCAAGACCGGCAAGATCGCCATCATCGCCGACACCACCGGCTACGGACAGCAGGGCGCGAAGGACGCGGTAGAGATCCTGGGCCTGCACAAGATCACGCCCGTGGCCAACGAGAAGTTCGGTCCCAAGGACACGGACATGTCGTCGCAGCTGAACAAGATCAAGAGCTCGGGCGCCGACACGCTTATCGTCTACGCGCTGGCGGATTCCAACGCGCACGTCATGCGCAGCCTGGAAAAGATCAACTACTTCCCGACCACGCTGGCCTCCTGGGCCAACCTGAGCTCGCCGTTCCTGCGCATCGCCGGGCCGGAGCTGGCCAAGAAGATGATCTTCACGGCGTCCATCACGGAAGACTCTTCGCCGGAATCCAAGGCGCTGTACGACACGCTGATGAAGCGGGACGGCCGCCTGCCGACCTATGTGATGGCCGCCCAGGCCTATGACTCGGTCAAGCTGATCGCCGCCGCCATGGAACAGGCCAAGTCGACCGACGGCGAGGCGGTGCAGGGCGCGCTGCAGAACCTGGCGCAGGCCAAGGGCGTGATCAAAACCTACGAGAAGCCGTTCTCGGCGCAGAACCACGAAGCGTTGTCGGTGAAGGACTTCCGCCTGGTGCGCTGGATCGACGGCAAGGTGGTGACGGTCGACGACGAATACACCCGCGCCATCACGCCGGACGACCTGAAGCTGTAAGCCGGCGGGCAAGCGCCAAGCATTGATAAGGATCTCTCCCCGGGGCGTCGCGGCGCTCCGGGGAGTCGTCAAAAGGGGGCATCCAGCATGCAAATACTACAAGCCATCTTGAGCGGATTGGCCATGGGCAGCGTCTACGCCCTGGTCGCGTTCGGGTTCAGCATTACCTACACCACGACCAAGACGTTCAACTTCGGGCAGGGCGCGTTCCTGGCGCTGGCCGGCCTGATCGGCATCAGCGCCATCCTGCTTGTCAGCCAGGGCAAGCTCATCGGCTTTCCCAGCCCCGAGGACGTCACCTGGGGCACATTCCTATTCGCCCTGCTGGCCGCCATGCTGGTATTGAGCCTGCTGGGCTACGTGCTCTATATCACCGCCATCCGCCACTTCGTCGGCGAAGCGGGGCTGTCCTGGGTCATGAGCACGATCGGCTTCGGCATCATCATCCAGAACCTGGCGCTCTTGATCTGGGGCCCCGCTCCCATCGCGCTGGCGTCGCCGCTGGGCGAGGGCATCATCACCATTTTCGGCACGGGCGTGCGGCCCCAGGAGATCCTGGTGTTCGGGACCACGCTGGCGCTGATGATCGTGTTCGACTGGGCGCTGCACAAGACCAAGATGGGCAAGGCCGTGCGCGCGGTGGCGTTCAGCAAGACCACCGCCAGCCTGATGGGCATCAACGCCAACGCCGTGGCGGTGGCGGTGTTCGCGATCAGTTCGGCGCTGGCCGCTATCGCCGGCGTGATGGTGGCGCCGATCGCGACCGCCTCCGTATTCGTGGGCACCCTGCTGTCGCTCAAGGCGTTCTCGGCCGCCATCCTCGGCGGTCTGGAGAATCCGCGCGGCTGCATTTTCGGCGGCTTCCTGATCGGCCTGCTGGAATCGCTGATCGGCCTCTGGTATTCGAACCTCCGCGAGATCGCGGTATTCGCGCTGATCATCGTCGTGCTGTATTTCCGCCCGGCCGGCATCCTCGGCCGCGTGCATGCGGAGAAAGTATGAAGCTCTCCAAGATTTTCATTCCCCTGGTCATCGCCGCGCTCGTGGTGGGCTTCGCCTATTCGGGCCTGAATGACTTCTATCTGCTGATCCTGTTCAACATCGGGGTCTATTACATCGCCGCGACCGGCTTCAACGTGCTGGTCGGGCAGACCGGCCAGAAGTCTCTCGGCCATGCGGGGCTGTTCGGCGTGGGCGCCTATACGGTGGCGCTGCTGACGGTGAACTACCAGGTCGATCCCTGGCTGGCGCTGGCCTGCGCTGCTGCCGTATCGGCAGTCTTCGGCGTCGCGATCGCGATCCCCGCGCTGAAGGTGAAGGGCCCCAGCCTGGCCATGGTGACGATCGCCTTCGGCCTGCTGATCGAGAAGATCGTGTCGGAATGGACCGACGTGTTCAAGGGCCAGGAAGGCTTCTACGGCATTACGGGGCTGACCTTCAACGGCGCCCCGCTGGACGGCCGCCAGTGGGTGGTCGTCGTGGTCGTGATCGGTCTTGCCCTGCACGCCATGACGTCGCTGTTGCTGAACGGCCGCTTCGGCCGCGGCTTCGCCGCCGTGCGCACCTCGGAGATCGCGGCCGAAAGCGTGGGCATCAGCGTCTACCGTTTCAAGATCCTGGCATTCGCCATCAGCGCCATTACCTGCGGCATCGCCGGCGGCCTGGTGGCGCAGCAGAACCAGTACATCAACTCCGACTTCGTGAACTTCAACCTGTCGGTGTTCTTCCTGGTGCTGGTGCTTTTCGGCGGCCGTACGCCGGGCGGCTCGTTCCTGGGCGCCGTGGTGCTGACCGTGCTCGACGCGATGCTGGCGCGCTGGCCGGAAGTGCAGCATTTCGCCTACGGCCTGATCCTGCTGTTCGCGTTGTACGCCATGCCGGAAGGGCTGGCTGGCCTGCTGGCCAAGGTACTGCCCAAGCGCGGCCTGCGCGCGGCCCTGGCCGCCGAGGCCGGCGCGGCTGATTGGAAACCGGCGCCTCCCGCCGCAGGCGGCGGACGCGGCGCGGGCGGTTTCCTGGAAGTGAAGGACCTGTACAAGGCCTTCGGCGGAGTCGTGCCGACCAACAAGGTGTCGTTCACGCTGGAGCGCGGGGCCGTCGTGTCGCTGATCGGGCCCAACGGCGCGGGCAAGACCACGACGCTGAACCTGCTGTCGGGGCTGGTGGTGCCGGATTCAGGCAGCATCCGCTTCAAGAACCGGCAGATGGTGGGCCTGTCGCCCAATGAGATCGCCGCCTCGGGCATCGGCCGCACGTTCCAGAACCTCAAGCTGTTCGACGGCCTGAGCGCGCTCGAGAACGTTATGGTCGGCTTCTACCGGGTGCAGAAATCCGGCTTTCTTTCCAACCTGCTGGGCCTGCCCGGCAGCCTCGCCGAAGAGCGCCGCATCCGCCGGCAGGCCTTCGGCATCCTGAAGTTCTTCGAACTGGACCGCTACGCGGACGACGCCGCCAACAGCCTGCCCTACGGGCTGCAGCGCCGGCTGGAAATTGCCCGCGCGGTGGCGGCCATGCCCGACCTGCTGCTGCTGGACGAGCCCGCAGCCGGCTTGAACCCGGCCGAAACGGACCAGCTCACCGAGCTGATCGTGAAGCTCAAGGACATGGGCCTGACCATCCTGCTGATCGAGCACCACATGGACCTGGTCATGGCGATTTCCGACCACATCGTTGTGCTGGACTACGGGGTGAAGATCGCCTCCGGCTTGCCGAACCACATCCAGGAGAACCCGAAAGTGATCGAGGCCTACCTGGGCGCGCCCGCATAGGAGACGGAAATGAGCCGATTACTGGACATCAAGAACCTGGCGGTCAGCTACGGCGCCGTCAACGCCCTGAAGCAGGTGTCGCTGCATGTGGACACGAATGAGATCGTGACCATCATCGGCGGCAACGGCGCGGGCAAGAGCACGATGATGCGCGCCTTGTCGGGCATCGAGAAATCCACGGGCGAGGTCGCGTTCGCCGGACAGGACCTGGGCGGCATCAGCGCGCACAAGCGCGTGGGGCTGGGCATCGCCCACGTCCCGGAGGGGCGCCAGGTGTTCCCGGACCAGACGGTCCACGACAACCTGATGCTGGGCGCGTTCCTGCGCAAGGAGTCCCCCGCCGAGCTGACCGCAGAGATCGAGAGCTGCTTCGCAATGTTCCCGCGGCTGAAGGAACGGCGGGACCAGTACGCGGGCACCTTGTCGGGCGGCGAACAGCAGATGCTGGCCATCTGCCGCGCCTTGATGAGCAAACCGCGCATCCTGATGCTGGACGAACCGTCACTGGGGCTGGCGCCGCTGATCGTGGCCGAGATCTTCAAGATCATCAAGTCGCTGAAGGAACGCGGCATGACGATCCTGCTGGTCGAGCAGATGGCCAATCAGGCGCTGGCCATCTCGGACCGCGCGTATGTCCTGGAAGTGGGCTCCATCGTGATGGAGGGCACGGGCCAGGAATTGTTGGCCAGCGAGCGCGTGCGCGAGGCCTATCTGGGAAAACACAAGAGCTGACGAGGCAATCATGTCATCCAAACCATTGAGCGGAATCCGAGTGCTGGAGCTGGGCCAGCTGATTGCCGGCCCGTTCGCCGCCAAGATGCTGGGCGAATTCGGCGCCGAGGTCATCAAGATCGAGCCGCCCGGCAAGGGCGATCCGCTGCGCAACTGGCGCCTGCTTCACGAAGGCACCTCCGTCTGGTGGCAGGTCCAGTCGCGCAACAAGAAGTCGGTCAGCCTGGACCTGCGCAAGCCGGAAGCGCAAGACCTGATCCGCGCCCTGGTCAAGGACATCGACGTGGTCGTCGAGAACTTCAAGCCCGGCACCATGGAAGGCTGGGGCCTGGGCTGGGAAGAACTGCGCGCCATCAATCCGCGCCTGGTGATGCTGCGCGTGTCGGGCTACGGCCAGACGGGCCCGTACCGCGACCTGCCCGGCTTCGGCGCCATCGGCGAGGCCATGGGCGGCCTGCGCCACCTGAGCGGCGAGCCCGGCCGCACGCCGGTGCGGGTGGGCATTTCCATAGGCGATTCGCTGTCGGCGCTGCATGGCGTCATCGGCATCCTGCTGGCGCTGCGCGCCCGCGACCAGAACGGCGCCGGCCAGATGATCGACGTGGCGCTGTACGAATCCGTGTTCAACATGATGGAGAGCCTGTTGCCGGAGTACGCCGTGTTCGGCGAGATCCGACAGCCGGCCGGCAGCAGCCTGCCCGGCATAGCGCCCAGCAATGCCTATCGCTGCCAGGACAACAAATACGTGCTCATCGCCGGCAACGGCGACAGCATTTTCAAGCGCCTGATGGGCGTGATCGGCCGGCCCGACCTCGCCGAGGCGCCGGAGCTGGCGAACAACGCGGGCCGCGTGAAGCACGTGGTCATGCTGGACGACGCCATTTCCGCATGGACGGGCCAGCATCCGCTGAACGTGGTGCTAGGCCGCCTGAACGACGGCCAGATCCCCGCGGGCAAGATCTACGACGTGGCCGATATCGCGGAGGACCCGCATTACCAGGCGCGCGGCATGATCCTGGACGGCGCGCTGCCCGATGGCACGCCGGTCAAGCTGCCCGGCATCGTGCCCAAGCTGTCGGAGACGCCTGGCGAGGTGCGCAGCGCCGCGCCCGCCCTGGGCCAGGACACCGACGAGGTGCTTGCCGGCATGGGCATCGGCGAGGCGCAGCGCGAGGATTGGCGCGCGCGCGGCATCATCTGAAGGAAAGGACCATGACCGAACCGAATACCGGCCGCAAGCGGCTGTACATCCAGGAAGTCGCGCCGCGCGACGGCTTCCAGAACGAAAAGCAGTTCATCGAGACCCAGGACAAGATCGACTTCATCAATCAGCTGTCCCGCAGCGGGTTCGCCAAGATCGAGGCCACGTCGTTCACGTCGCCCAAGGCGATCCCCGCGCTGCGCGACGCCGAGATCGTGATGCACGAGATCGAGCGCAATCCGGACGTCGTCTACACGGTGCTGGTGCCCAACGTGCGCGGCGCGCAGCGGGCGCTGGAGTGCAAGGTGGACGAGGTCAACCTGGTGATGTCCGTCAGCGAGACGCACAACCGCGCCAACCTGCGCATGACGCGGGAACAGTCCTTCGAGCAGCTGAGCGACGTGGTCAGCGCGGTGCGCGGCAGCCGCGTCGCCGTGAACGTGTCCTTGTCCACGGTGTTCGGCTGCCCCATGGAAGGCGATATCAACGCGTTCGAGGTGTTCGAGCTGGTGGGGCGCTTCGCCGCGCTGGGCGTGGACGGCGTGACCTTGTGCGACACCACGGGCATGGCCTATCCGACGCAGGTGGAGAAGATCGGAAGCGAAGTCCGCAGGCTGTTCCCGGGCCTGGAGACCACCATGCATTTCCACAATACGCGGGGCATGGCGCTGGCCAATACGCTGTCGGCGATCGCCGCGGGCATCGACCGTTTCGACGCGTCGCTGGGGGGACTGGGCGGCTGCCCCTATGCGCCTGGCGCGAGCGGTAATGTGTGCACCGAAGACCTGGTGCATATGCTCGAACTGATGGGCTACGACACCGGCGTGGATCTCCCGGGCATCCTGGGCGTGTCCGCCACGCTGCCCGGGCTGGTGGGCCACGACATCCCCAGCCAGATCCTCAAGGCCGGCCCGCGCCTGACCTTGCATCCCGCGCCCGACTTCGGCGCTTGAGGGCGGGCGGCGGCTCCGGCGGTTGTGCTATTTTCCTGGCATGCCGCCCGGTCCGGAGCCCGCCATGCTGAAGTTCGCCGCCAACCTTTCGATGATGTACCCGGAACACGCGTTCCTGGACCGCTACGCGGCCGCCGCGGCGGACGGGTTCGCGGGCGTGGAATGCATGTTTCCTTACGAGGCTCCGGCCGCCTTCGTGCGCGAACGCATGGACGCGGCGGGCGTCGTGCAGGTGCTCTTCAACGCGCCGCCGGGCGTGGCCGCCCGCGGCGACCGCGGCCTGGCCGCACAGCCCGGCCGCCAGGATGAATTCCAGGCTGGAATCGAACAGGCGCTTTCCTACGCCACGGTGCTGGCTTGCCCGAACGTCCACGTGATGGCGGGCCTGGTCCCGGACGGCGCGTCGCGCGAAGCCATGCTGGACTGCTATCGCGAGAACCTGGACTGGGCCGCGCGCCAGGCGCGCTCCGCAGGGGTCACCTTGCTGATCGAACCCATCAATACGCGCGACATCCCCGGCTATTTCCTGAACCGCCAGGACGAGGCGCACGCTGTCGTGCAGGCGGTCAACGCGCCCAATCTGAAAGTGCAGATGGATCTCTACCACTGCCAGATCGTCGAAGGCGACGTCACCACGAAGCTGCGCCAGTACCTGCCTACCGGACGGGTCGGCCACCTGCAGATCGCCGGGGTTCCGCAGCGCCAGGAGCCGGACCGCGGCGAACTCGAGTACGGCTGGGTGTTCGGCGTGCTGCGCGAATTGCTGTATGACGGCTGGATCGGCTGCGAGTACCGCCCGGCGGGCAGCACCTCGGCCGGCTTGCGCTGGCTCGCGGCGGCCCGCGCCTGAGCGCGGCGCCGATGCCACGGTTTCGCTTTCCCCTGGTTTTCCCGTGTTCTCCACGCGGCCCAAAAATAATTAATATGTTAAGTAAATAGGAACGCAAGGAGACGCGACATGTTCAAAGGCATCATGCAATGCGTCCTGCTGGCGGCGGCGCTGGCAGGCGTTTCGGCTGTTCCGGGCCAGGCCCGGGCAGCCGGATACCCCGACCGTCCGATCCGGTGGCTGGTTCCGTTCAGCGCGGGCGGAGGCAGCGACATCGCGACCCGCATCGTCGCCAAGCACGTGGGCGACGCCCTGGGGCAGTCGGTGGTGGTCGAGAACCGCCCTGGCGCTGCCACGATCGTCGCCGCCCAGGAAACCGCCCGGGCAGCGCCGGACGGCTACACGGTGCTGACGGCGGGGATGAGCACGCTGGCGCTGAATCCCTGGCTGTACGGCAAACTGCCCTACGATCCGCAAAAGGACCTGACCCCGGTTTCCACGCTGGTGGCGCTGCCCATCGTGCTGGTCGTGGCGCCCGGTTCCTCCATGCATAGCCTGGCGGACGTGAAGGCCTACCTGAAACGCGAGCAGCCGGCCAGCTATGCCTCTCTCGGCGTGGGCAGCCCGCATCATCTTGCGATGGAATTGTTCCTGGATACCATCCATGGCCGGGCCACGGCCATTCCCTACAAGGGCACGCCGCCCGCCTTGCAGGACGTCGCGTCGGGCGTGGTGCCGATGATGATGGCGGACCTGGCCGCGGCGCGTCCGCTGATCCAGGCGGGCAAGCTGCGCGCGATCGCCGTGCCTGCCGCGCAGCGATCGCAGCAACTTCCGGATGTGCCCACCTTCGCCGAGGCGGGTGGCCCGGCGTTCGAGGCCGCTGCGTGGCAGGGCGTGGTCGCGCCGGCGGGCACGCCTGCCGAAGTGGTCGAGAAGCTGAGCCACGCCATTGTCCAGGCGCTGCGTTCGCCGGACGTGGCGAAGCAGCTGAGCCTGCAGGGAATGGAACCCACCGGCAGTTCGCCGCAGGCATTCGCGGGCTACGCGCGCGAGGAGTACGAACGTTGGGGAGCGGTGATCCGCAGCAAGCGGATTTCCGCGGAGTGATTGCGTGCGTAACAGCCGCCGCAAGGTGTAACCGACGCATTCTCGCCGACGGCGCGGGCGTACGATAAAGCCATGTCGACTCTGTCTGGCCAGGGCCTGCGCGAGTGTTGTTCAGCGCGCGCCCTGGGCGAGGAGCATGTCATGTCTCTGATCGTAGCAGCCCGATTCGAGGGCTTCGAAGCGGCCCAGGCCGCGGCCCAGCGCCTGATCTCCAGCGGTTTTCCCGACTGGGACGTCAATATCTTCTATGTGAATCCGGCCGGCGAGCATGGCCGCTATCCATGGGGCGGCGACCGCCGTTCCGACCCGGACTCGGGCCGCGCCGACATGGGCGCCTTTCTGGGCGCTGGCGGCATGGGGGCGGGATTTGCCGTATTCGGCGGTTTCGTGATGTCGGAAGTGAGCGATTCCACGCCGCTGATCCTGGCGGCGGCGGGGGTGGGCGCCTACCTGGGCTCGCTCTTCGGGGCCCTTTGGGTGACCGGCCACGGCAGCACGCTGCATGGCCACTTCAATCCCGATTCGCATGCCGAGATCCGGCAGGCCGGCGTCATGGTTGCCGTGCGCACGCGCCCGCAAAGGGAAATGCTGGCGTGCCGCATCCTGCGGGACAACGGCGGCGCGGACGTCGAGCACGCCAACGGCCGTTGGCGCAACAACCACTGGGAAGACTTCGACCCCCTGGCGCCGCCGCAGCGTGAGGTGGGATTCGGCTGAGGCCCGCCAGGCCTGAGCAAGGGGGCTACGCCCGCGTTCAGTCAGGCGCGGGCGTGGGGGCGGTGTTCTGCCGCCGGGCAGTGGCCGCGCAGCCGGCCGACGCGACGACGATCCCGCAGATGGCCAGCCATTGCGTCTTGTCCAGGTGCTCGTTCAACACGATCACGCCGGCCAGCGCGCCCATGGCGGGCTCCATGCTGAGCAGCACGCCGAAGGTCTTCTGCGGCAGGCGCCGCAGCGCCACCATTTCCAGCGAGTAGGGCAAGGCGCTGGACAACACGCCCACCGCGATGCCGGCCAGGATCAGGGTCGGGTCCAGCAGCGCCGTGCCCGCGTGCGCCGCGCCGATGGGCAGCGCCACCAGCGTCGCAGCGGTCAGCCCCAGCGAGGTGGCCTGTCCGCCATGCACATTGCCGGCCATCTTGCCGAAGATGATGTAGAGCGCCCAACACACCGCCGCGCCTAGCGCAAAGGCGATGCCGACCGGATCCAGGTCGTGCACCGATTGCCCCGTCGGAATCAGCAGCACCAGGCCGGCGACGGCGCAGCCGATCCAGACGAAGTCGATGGCGCGCCGCGACAGCGCGACCGCCAGGGTCAGCGGGCCGATGAATTCGATGGCGATGGCCACGCCCAGCGGCAGCGTGCGCAGCGCCATGTAGAAAAGCAGGTTCATGCAGGCCAGCGTTACCCCGTACAGCGCGATCTTGGCCGCGGCCCGGCGCGTGAGCGGAAAACGCCACGGGCGCCAGATCGCCACCAGGATCAGCGCGCCGATGGCGATGCGGTAGGCGGTCGTGCCCTGGGCGCCCACCATGGGGAACAGCGACTTCGCGAACGAGGTGCCCACGCACAGCGAGGCCATCGCACCGATCAGCGACAGGACGGGGAGCAGGGTGGAGGAAGACGCGTTGCGTCCGGTGTTCAGGATTGCGGCGGTCATGGCGATGGTGGAAAAGCGGGATACGTATGGAACGGCGGCCGGCTCAGGTCGCCAGATGCTCGGCGGTGGAGTAGAGCACATACAGCGCCAGGCCGAGCATGACGGCGCCCAGCAGGCCTTGCTGCATGCGCAGGAACCACGGATTGCGGCCCACCCACCCGCGGATGCGCGAAGCGCCGTAGGCGAAGCAGCTGCCGTAGGGCAGGCTCAGTACTTTCATCGTGATGCCCAGCACCAGCATCTGGATCCAGACCGGCCCGTTGGCGGGGGTGGTGAACTGCGGCAGGAACGCGATCATGAATAGCAGGACTTTGGGGTTCAGCAGATTCGTCGTGAATCCCTGCCAGAACGCGTCGCGCGCGTCGCCTGGACGCGCGGCCAGCGACACGTCGGCCGAATGCGCGCAGCGGATGATGGCCTTGATGCCCAGATAGCCCAGGTACAGGCCTCCCGCGGCCTTGATGCCCATGAACAGGGAGGGGAAGGCCTGCAGCACCGAGGCCAGCCCCAGCACAACCGCCGGCACCTGGATGAATCCGGCGGCCACGTTGCCCAGCACGCTGTGGAAGGCCGGCCGGAAGCCCTGCGTCATGCCCCGGGAAAGGGTCAGCGCCATGTCGGGGCCGGGCGTGAGCTTGAGCGCCGCGTCGGCGGCGAGAAATAGCAGGAAAAGCTGGAGTGACGGCATGATACGGGGGAGGCGGCCCGCCCGCGGCGCGGACAGAGGGTTCCTAGTGTAAGCAAGCCGGCCGATTTATTCCTGCATCCCGCAGGGGCGGAATGAAGTTTCCCGTCAAAATGGGGCCGGATTCCGGCATGGCCGGGCTTAGAATCTACCGGCGGCCCTCTTCCGGCCAGTTTCCTGCCGTTCCGAGACCCATATGGAACTAGACGATTTCGACCTCCAGATCCTGCAAAGCATGCAGGAAGACAACCAGCGCACCAGCCAGGAAGTCGCGCAGCGCGTGAACCTGTCGCCGGTGTCCTGCCTGCGCCGCATGAAGCGGCTGCGCGAGTCCAAGGTGGTGCTGGGCGACGTATCCGTGGTCGACCCCGCCGCGGTGGGCCGGGGCATCATGATGGTCGTGCTGGTGACTCTGGAAAGCGAGCGCGCCGACAAGCTGGACAGCTTCAAGCGCGCGATGCAAGCGGCGCCCGAAGTCATGCAGTGCCTGTCGGTCACCGGCGAGGTCGATTTCGTGCTGACCCTGACCATGCGGGATATGGAGGAATACGAGGCGTTCGCCCAGCGCAATTTCTGGGGCAATCCCAACGTCAAGCGCTTTTCCACGTTGATCGTGATGAACCGGGCGAAGCACGGGTTGGGGGTGCCGGTGGCTACATCGGCTTGAGTCCCAGTTCCTGGATCATTTCCCGGTACTTGGCGATCTGGGCCGCCGCGTAGGCGTCGGCATCCTGCTGGCTCATGGGTTGCAGCAGCAGGCGGCCCTCGGCCTCCATCCGTTGGCGCAGGTCGGGCTGTTCCAGGGCGTAGCCTACCGCGCGATGCAAAGCAGCCACCTCCGCTGTCGGAGTGTCTTGGCGCACGTAGTAGCCGCCGGCGATCGTATAGACAAAGCCGGGAATCGTCTTGCTTTGGGAAATCAGCGGTATCCGGGAAAGCGGGGCGGGCAGCTTGTCGGAGAAGCTGGTCAGGATCTTCAACTGTTGCTGTGCCGCCATTCCTTCCATTGCCTGTTGATACGGCAGGACGGCGAAGTCGACCTGGCGCCCGATCAGATCCTGCAGCGCCGGTGCGCCGCCGCGATAGGGAACGTGCAGGAACTCCGCGCCCACGCGCCGCCCCAGGTACTCGGTCATGATGTGATACAGGGAGCCCACGCCGACGCTGGCGAAGGTAAGCGGGCGGGCGCCAGGCCGCTTGGCGTAGGCGATGAATTCATCGACGTCCGACACCGGCAGGTCGGCACGCGCCAACAGCACGATGGTCGCTTCGCTGATGGGCTGGGTCAGGCGGAAATCCTCGGGCTTGTAATGAGCCGCCGCGTTCAGGAACGGGCTGAGAATGACCTCGTTGGGCGATCCATGCAGGAAGGTATAGCCGTCGGGCGGGCTGCTCAGGACCCGGCGCGCGCCCAGCATGCCGGCCCCGCCGCCCACGTTCTCCACCACGACTTGCTGCTTGAGCGCATTGGCGATGTGCGCGCCGAACTGCCGCGCCGAGGCATCGCTGGCGCCGCCGGCCGGGTATGGGACGATAAGGCTCAGCGGCTTCCTGGACGGGTAGTCCACGGCATGCGCCAACGGTACTGCGGCGAATACCGCGAGGAAAAGGGTGGCCGCCCGGGCCGGTAGATTCCAACGCATGCTGCATCTCCCTTGTCATGTCTGTTTGAAGGCAGCCGGCCGTCGCGCCGGACTGTGCCGAGCAGTCTAGGCAGTGGCGTTTACCGGCATCAATGACGGACTGGGGATCGGATCAATGTGAAATCTGCAACGATGGGCGGGGCCGGCGCCGGAGCGCGCGGCTCAGGCACCGAGGGATTCCAGAGTGGGAAACGTCTTCAGGATATGAAGCAGCATGCTGGCGGTAGCGGGCGGCAGATGGCGCCCCGCCAGGCTGATGACATGGGTGCGGCTGTTGTTCAGGATGGGATTCGCCAGGGGCAGTGAAACCATCTGACGGAATTGCGGGCCCTTCAGCGGCATCGACAGCGGATTCACGACATAGCCCAGTCCCTGGCTCGCGAATTCCCACAGGATCTTGAAGGAATTGGTCAGCAGCGCGGGCCGCAGCCTGACGTTCTCGTCCAGCTCCGCCGCCTGGATGTGCTGGCGCACGCCGAACGATTCATCCATCGCGGCCCAGCCGTGAGGAGCGAGGTCCGATAGCCGCAAGGCCCGGCGGGTGCGCGCCAGCGGATGGTCCTTGTGGACATGTACGCGCATCGGCGCGGCGCGCGAATAGTGCGAACGCAGCCGCACATCGTTCGGCGGCTGGAAGATCAGCGCGATTTGCGCGCGTTCTTCGACGATGTAACGCACGGTTTCATTGGTGCCGGCCACATGGATGCTGTAGGTGATGTCGGGATGCTTGCGCACGAACGAAAGTAGGACGGGTTCCAGCAGCATGTCCACGAAGCCCTCGCCCAGCGCCAGTTCGACGTGGCCCCGCGCGGCGCTCTTCAGGTCGTTGACCTCGGCGTAGAAGGATTCGTTCAGGTTCTGTTGACGCCGGGCGAACAGGGCCACCAGCCGCCCGGCATCCGTGGGCACGACTCCCCGGCCGCGGCGTTCCAGCAAGGTCAGCCCGGTGTCCGCTTCCAGCCGGGCGACGGCTCGGCTTATCGCGGATGGGTCGGTCTGGAGGACGTCGGCAGCGGCGCGCAATGAGCCTGTCTCGATCACTTGCAGCAGACATTGAGTCCGCTTGAATTCCAGCACGTTGTCCATCGTTGCGTATCCTCGTCGCGGTTTCGGCGCTTGCCTGGGGCGCCGGCAAGCGAACGTTGCAAAAATCGCATCGATAAGGCGTGATTGTTGCTATCGAGTTTGTACCCGTGCTTGTCTATAGTCGGAAGCCGTATTTCCCCGAAGGCCCCGTTTATGGAGACATCGCCTCATGGCCATCACCGCATCCCCCATCGGCACTGAATTGCTGCGCAAAATGCGCGACTGGCGCCGCGATATTCACGCGCATCCGGAAACGGCATTCTGCGAATTCCGTACCTCCGATCTGGTCGCCCGGGAACTGGCGGAGGTGGGGGCGGTGGTGCATCGTGGGCTCGGCGGCACGGGTGTGGTAGGGACGCTGGCGCGGGGTGACGGGCCGGTGATCGGCCTGCGCGCCGATATGGACGCGCTGGACATGCAGGAGTTGGGCGAGGCGACGCATCGTTCGACGATTGCCGGGAAAATGCACGGATGCGGCCACGACGGCCACACCGCCATGCTGTTGGGCGCGGCGCATCACTTGGCCGGCGACACGGGCTGGCGGGGCACCTTGCACTTCATTTTCCAGCCCGCGGAAGAGCACGCGGGCGGCGGCCTGGCGATGGTGCGGGACGGTCTGTTCGAAAAATTCCCCTGCGACGCCGTATATGCGCTGCACAACTCGCCCAATCTGCCGTTCGGAGTGGTATCCACGCGGGTGGGTACCGTCATGGCCAACTGCGATACCTACGAGATCACCGTGACCGGCAAGGGGTGCCATGCCGCGCAGCCCGAACACGGCATCGACCCCATCGTGGCGGCGGCGCAGGTGGTGAGCGCGATGCAGACCATCGTCAGCCGGAACGTGAAGGCCACCGATGCACTGGTGCTGAGCATTACGCAGATCCATGCGGGCGACACCTGGAATGTCGTGCCCAACAGCGTGCAGTTGCGGGGCAGTTGTCGCACGCTGACCGCCGCAACGCGTGACCTGGCTGAGCGCCGGCTGCGCGAGGTGTGCGCGGGCGTGGCCACGACGTCGGGCGCCGCGATCGGGGTGGAGTATTTTCGCGGCTATCCGGCTTGCGTCAATACGGAGGCCGAAGTGCGATTGGCCGCCCGCGCCGCGACGCGGGTGGTGGGGGCGGCCCAGGTGGATACGTCCTGCGTGCCGCGCATGGGGTCGGAAGACTTCGCCTACATGCTGGAACAGCGGCCGGGCGCTTATGTGTTCGTGGGAGCCGCCCGCGCGGGCGACAACCCGCCTGTGCATAACCCGTACTACGATTTCAACGACGACATTCTGCCGTTGGGCGCTCGCTATTGGGTCGAGCTTGTGAGAGAAGCCATGCCTGCGTGAGCGGCACCCATTCTGCCCCGGGGGCGGGCCGAGGGCGCGGCCGGTTCGGCGCGATGACGGTATCCGCCGGAACGCGGCGCCGGGTCGCGACATCCAACCCCATATGCAAGCGGTGTTTCGCGCCATTCCGGCGCGCCGGTTCGCCTGCATCCGTTGTTTGGGGGGATGAAATGAAAGCGATTCAGAAAACATGGTTCTGCGCCCTGGTCCTGGCCTGCTCCAGCGCGTTCGCGCACGGCAACGGCCCGACGGATCCGCAGATCGCGGCTATCGTCGTGGTGGCCAACCAGGTGGACATCGACGCAGGCAAGCTGGCGGAGCAGAAGTCGCGCACCAAGGATGTCCAGGAGTTCGCCAAACTGATGGTGACCGACCATACGGCCGTGAACCAGTCCGCGGGCGATCTTGTCAAGAAGCTCAAGGTCAAGCCCGAGGCGAATCCGACCAGCGAGAGTCTGCGGCAAGGCGGCGACAAGAACCTGGCCACGCTCAAGGGGCTGAGCGGAGCGGCGTTCGACAAGGCTTACGTCGACCACGAGGTGGCCTATCACGAGTCGGTGATCGAGGCGCTGGACAAGACCCTGATTCCGAGCGCGCACAACGCCGAGCTGAAGGCGCTGCTGGTCAAGGTGCGGCCGGCCTTCATCGCGCACCTGGAACATGCCAAGCAGCTGCAGAAGAGGCTCGCAGGTGGGTAGGCCGGCCTTGCCCGCGGCGTGGCGGCGCGCCGGCGCCGCCCTGCTGTGCGCGGGCCTGGCCCTGGCCGGCGCGCCGGCGCGCGCCGCGGACGACCCACCGGCGGGGAAGGCGGCCGGACATATCGTGGTCATCGAGGGTATGCAGTTCAGCCCGGCCACGCTGACCGTCCGTCGCGGCGACACCGTTACGTGGGTAAACAAGGACCTGGTGCCCCACACCGCCACCGCGGTTTCCCGGGCCTTCGATTCCGGGACTATCGCGGCCGGCGCGTCGTGGACCTACACTGTCGGAGAGGCAGGCAGCATCGCATATACCTGCCTGTTCCATCCGACCATGCAGGGAACCCTGGTTGCGCAGTGACGAGGCGGAGGTGGGGCATATGACGACAGTGGCGGAGCCGGCGGCCATGCTGGCCGAAGAGAATGACCTGGCGCTCGCGCGCCGCATCGCGGCGGGCGAGGAAGCCGCGTTCGAGTTGATGATGCGCCGCCACAACCGGCGGCTCTACCGCCTGGCGCGCGCGACCCTGCGCAACGACGCCGATGCCGAAGACGCCCTGCAGGAGGCGTATCTGGCGGCGTACCGGTCCATCGTCCGGTTCCGGGGCGAGTCCTCGCTTTTCACTTGGTTGTCGCGGCTGGTGCTGAACGAGTGTTTCGGCCGGCTCCGCAAGCACGAGCGCCGCGAGGCGCTGTGCCCCATGGGCGGAAATCTAGAGGACGAGGCTGACGCGATGACCATCAACGACTTCGATCCGCCGTACCACGCCGCGGCCCGCTCGCAGCTTCGCGCCTTGCTGGAGGCGCGGCTGGACGCCTTGCCGGTCGCCTTCCGGACGGTGTTCGTGCTGCGCTCCGTCGAAGAATTGTCCGTGGAGGAAACGGCGGATTGCCTGGGCATTCCCGAGGCCACGGTGCGCAGCCGCCATTTCCGCGCCAACGCGATGCTGCGAGAATCCCTGTCGCGCGATATCGACGTGACGGAAAAGAGCCTGTTCGAGTTCGACGGCGACGATTGCGACCGGCTGGTGGCGACCACGCTGGCGCGCTTGAAGAGGGCAGGGGCCTGATCGGCGGGGCCAAACGGCGCTACCGGGACTTGGCGTACTCCGACACAATGCGCCGGGCCCGCTGCGCCGCATCCGGGACATTGAATTCAAGCAGCGTATAGATGCGCCCCGTCCCATCGACGGAGGAATAGGCGCTGGCTCCCGAAAGCCTTTCGCTTTCTTGCTTGATGTAAACCGCGTAGCCGTCGCGGCCGAGGTAGTCGGGACGGTTCTTGTAGCGCGCTTCAAAAAAATCCAATGCTGCGGGCCGTCCGGCCGGGACACCGCCCGCCGAGGTTGCGCGATAGTCCGTGAACAGTATTTTGGGACGATCCGGGCGCCCGTTCTCGGCGGCCGACAGCGACTCGCAGTCGATCGCCATCAGAACGACCGTCACGCCGCGATTCGGCTGGGGCTTGAACGTGTCGTAGATCCGCTGCTGATAGCCCGGTTTGTTGGGCCGGAGTTCGCAGAGCCCGGCGGGGAGCGAGCCGGCGATGGCGTGGCACGATGCGGCGGCCAGGCCGGCGCCGGACAGCAGGTTCAGGAGCGTTCGAGCGGCAGTCATAGGTTCCCGGGCCATCGTGTAAATATCGCATCCTGCTCCAGCGCCCGCGCGCGCCAGGCATTGAGCAGTTCGGCCAGGGCTTCGTGGGTGAGCCCGTAGGTTTCGGCCAGGCTGGAATTGCGGCCGACGAAGCGCCGGTTGAGCCCTGCGGCGCCTGCGCGGTCGACCGCGGCGTCGTCGAAAACGATCAGCTTGGGCACGTTGCGGCTGATGCTGACCACGGCGAACTCGCTGGTGTCTTGCCAGCGTATCGTCTTGCTGCTCCAGGCCAGCCTTGTTTCGAAACCGTTGCGGCTCAGGCGCAGGAAGATGTCGTCTTTCGCGGCACGAACGATCAGCATGGCAGCGGCGAACAGTGAAAGCACGGCGCCCGGCCAGAGGATCAACTGCTTCAGCAGCGGCAGCGGTTCGTGGAGCAGCATCCACAGCAGCACGCCGCCGAAGACCGCCGACAGCAGCGAAAACACCCACAGTTTCAACGCCGCGGCCTTGAGCCGCACAGGGCCGGGATACCGCGCCAGCAGCGCCGCCGCGGAATGCGCTTCGCGCTGGAGCAGGCCCGGCCATATCTGCAGGACGGCAACCGCGGCGCACAGGCCGAAAAACAGCGTAACGGGAATCCCCGCCTCGGCGCCGTCCAGGATCATCCCCGTGCCCAGGAAAACAAACACGAGACCGATGGCCAGGCAGGCATAGGCGAGCAAATTCGTTCGCTTGCGGCCGGGCGCGTGATCAGAGGCGCGGGAAGTCGGGGGTGAACTCATGGATATACAGTGTAGCCGCGCGGCCCGCAAGCGCCGGCCGTCAAGGCTTGTGCCGGGCCAGCACTTCGTCGCGCGGCCCCGCATCCACCACGCGCCCGGCCTCCATCACCACGATCGTGTCAAAGCGGTTGAGCAGGCTGGGCCGGTGCACCGAGGCCACGATGCAAGCCGAGGGAAACGCGGCATACATGCGATCGAACACCCGGCCTTCGGCTTGCGGATCCAGCGCGCTGGTCGGTTCATCCAGCAGGAGCAAGGAGCTTCCTTGCGCCGCCAGCGCCCCGCGCGACAGGGCCAGGCGTTGCCGTTGCCCGCCGGAGAGATTGCTGCCTCGTTCGTTTACCGGGCTGGCCAGGCCTCCAGGCATGCGTTGCAGCACTTCGTCGAACACGCCGGTATGCACGGCCGCCTGCAGCGCGGCGGCATCGGCGGGTTCGCCGAAGGTCAGGTTCTCTTGCACGCTGGCTTCGAAAACTTCCGCCTCTTGCGGAATCAGGGTGGCCAGCGTGCGCAGTTCGGCCCAGTCCACTGGAGCGCCATCACGCAGCAGTTCGCCCTGCTGCGGCGGATAGAGCCCGGCGAGCGTGCGCAGCAGCGTGCTCTTGCCGCCGCCGCTGGCGCCGATCAGGGCGACGCGGGAGCCGCGGCGCAATACCAGGTCGACGCCATGCAGGCCGCCGCGGCCTTCATCCGAATAGCGCCAGGTGGCGCCGCGCAGCTCCAGGGTCTGCCATGGCGCGTCGGGCTGCACCGCGGGCACAGCGGCCGCGGGGTCGCCTGGAGCCTGCCAGATGGGTTCGGCGCTGCTGTAATCCGTGTGCATGCGCGAGAAGCTCTGGAAGTTGGAGGCAATGGCGCTGACTACCGAAGCGGCCTGCTGGGCATATTGGTAGATCATGAAGATGGTCCCCAGCAGCAAGGCCTGGCCAGGCTCGCGGTGCCGCAGCACGTATTCCACGACGAGTATCCAGGTGAGGCACATGCCCGCCAGGTCCACCACGCACCACTTGACTTCGTTGACCCACAGGGCGCGACGCAAGGGCTTCATGACCGTTTCCAGGCGGCGGCCCAGGATCTTGCGCGAGGCGGCTTGCAGCCGCAGGCCGACCACCGTGCCGGCATTGCTGACGAAATCGAGCAACGCCGCGACATAGCGGCGTTCCTGGTCGTTCTCGGAGCGCGCCAGCCGCATCAGCGCCAGGTCGAAACGCAGCGTGACGAGGGCGATGACCAGGTAGCCGCTCACGGCTACGATGCCGCTGACGTGCGACAGCAGGGTCAGCGCCACCAGCGGGCCGATGAAGTTCAAGGCGCTGTGCAGATATCCGTACATGCCCCGGGCAAACGCCGACAGCGCGCGGCTGGATTGCAGCACGCGGTGCTGCAGGTCGCCGGAATGGCGGCCGTCGCGCCAGGTCAGCGGGGCGGCGGCGATACGGGCGTAGAGATCGTCGGCCAGCCGTTCGCGGACATGCACGCCCACATTGCCCTCCAGGACGCGTCCCGGGCCGTGGAACACCCAGGACATCATGTAGCTGCCGACCAGGAACAGGATCCACAGGCCGGCCGTGGACATGTCGTTCTGCTGCAGGGCGTTGATGGCATGGGAGGCCAGCCAGGGCAAGGTCAGCTTTACCAGCTGCGCGCCCGACAGCAGGGCGACGGCGCCCATCAGTTGCCGGCGCGCGCCCTCGGCGTAATGCCATAGCGCGCGATACAGCGCGAGCGCGGCGCGGCCCATGCCGATGGAGGAAGACGGGGAAGACGAATGGGGCTTCATCGGATAGAGGAGAGAGTAAGGTGGGGCAAGCCACTGCCAATGCTATCCGACTGCGCCCTCGCGCCCCAAAACAAAAGGCCCCGCGAAAGGCGGGGCCAAATGCTTGAATCTACTGGTGGCCTGGGGCGGAATCGAACCACCGACACAAGGATTTTCAATCCTCTGCTCTACCGACTGAGCTACCAGGCCAACGAAGTCCGCAACTATACACAAAATCCGCCTCAAGCGGGGGCGGCGGGATCCGGGGGCGCGGCGCGCCGGCGAGCCTGTTCGAGCGAGGCGCCCGCGTCCTCGGAGATGCTGCGCAGGTGCAGGTCCCTTTGCGGGTAGGGGATTTCAATGCCTGCCTGGGTCAGCGCCTGGTACATCCGCGACAGCAGCTCGCTGCGGATGACCATCCACCGGTCGAAGTCGGGCGTCCAGGCGCGCAGGCTGAAGTCCAGCGTGCTTTGGCCGAAGCCCATGAAGAGCGCCAGCGGCGCGGGCTCCAGGGAGACGCCCGACGTCTTTCGGGCGGCCTCGGTGAGCAGCGCGATAGCGGTCGCGGGGTCCGTGCCGTAGGCCAGGCCGATGTTGATCTCGATGCGGCGGTTGCGGTCGAGCATCGTCCCGTTGGTCAGTTTTTTCGACAGCAGCGTGCCGTTGGGCACCACCACGTCGGCGCCTTCGAAGGTCCGGATGCGGGTGGCGCGCATGCCGATTTCGCGGACCTGCCCGGAGGTGTCGCCGATGTCCACGGCGTCGCCGGGCTGGATCGGGCGCTCGAACATCAGGATCAGCCCCGAGACGAAGTTGTTGACCACATTCTGCAGGCCGAAGCCTATGCCCACGCCCAGGGCCCCGAGCACGATGGCCAGCTGGCTGGTCTTGACGCCCGCGGCGGACAGGGCCACCGCCAGGCCCAGCAGCAGCACCGAGTAATAGGTGAGCGAGGCGATGCTGTTGCCCACGCCGCGCGGCAGCGGCATGCGCGCCAGCACTTCGTCGTGCAGCACGAGGCGGATCGCCCGCGCGGCCCAGAATGCGACCAATACGGAGATCGCGAACACCAGGATATTGCCCAGGCTGATGGTGATGTCCCCGATCGCCAGTGTGTACGACAGTACTTTCGTCGTGATGGCGTAGGTGGCGCGCAGGATCCGGAAGCGGTCCATGGCGTATATCGTCCATCCCACGACCGCGCTGGCCATCACCAGGCGGATCAGCAGTTGCACCAGGGGCGGGGCGTGTTCGCGCGCGAGGCGGAAGCGCGACACGCCCGGTCGGGCCAGCATCAGTTGCAACAGGGTGACGATGATGGTGACGCCGGCGTAGAGCATCAGGCCGAAGTAGCCGCTACTGATGACCGCGCTGGTCAGCATTTCGGCCATCGACAGGTTGCCGACCAGGTTGGCGACGCCGGCCAGGGCCAGCAACGCCACCGCGCCCCAGGCGCTGGCGCGCAGTATCCGGTGCAGGCGGCCGGGAGCCTGGGCGTCGCCGCGGCGCTTGGCGCGGGCCAGCAGCCAAAGCACGGTGGCGAGGGCGAGGAGGGTGATGACGAGATTGTGCAGCCGGTACAGTGCTTCGCTGGCAAGGAAGAAGATGCCCAGCCGTTCCGCCAGGTAAAGGCCCGTGATCGCATAGGGCCACAGGTCGAGCGGCACGCGCGTGGTCGGCGGCAGCAGGCGCAGCACGGGCACGACCGCCAGCAGCAGGGCGATCTGCAGCACGATCAGGGGCGCGTCGGATTCCAGCAGTTGCACGCCCATCATGGCCAGCAACAGCCATGCGGACAGCGGGCGCCCCAGCACCCGCGCGGCCGTCTCGCTCATTTCGCCTGCCCGGATCGCATGGCGGCTGTGCCAGGCCAGCCAGAGCAGCAGCGGCAGCAGCACGACCTGCAGCACGTGCAAGGCGCGCTGGTTGCCGGTATCGGCGGCGGCATACTGGCGGGCGAAGCGGAGTTCCATCTCCAGGCCTGCGCGGAGATAGGCCACGGCATCGCCGCGGGCGGTGGGCGCGAAGGTGGCGGCCCACAGCGGCGGCCCGTCCAGTTCGAGCAGGCGGGAGTCGATGTAGTCGATGGCGTCGGCCACCGCCCGCCGCCCGGCCTGGATGCGCTCTTCGACGGCATTGGCGCGCTGGCCCAGCGCGATCTGCCGGCCCAGCGGCACGGACAAGGCTTGTTCGGCACGGACCAGCTGGGCGATGACGGAGTCGATCCGGCCAGTCAGGGCAGGCGGCAGATCGGCGGCGCCAGGGGCGTTCTTGAGGGCTTGCCATGCGTCGCGGCGGCGAGCCAGTTCGGCGGCATCGCTGGCGTAGGCGGCAGTCGCCTGCCGCATATCCTCTTGCCAGTCCGCGAAACGGCGCGCGTCGAACGCCCAGTGCCTTTCCAGGCTTTCCAGCCGCATGATGGGCAGGGTGCGCAATTGGGGTGGCTGGAATTGCTGGAGCTTTTCGTCGATGGATCGCGAAATCGCTTCCAGGCGCGGCGCGAGCGCGTCGGCCGGATCCGCTTCGGAGATGCGCTCCATGACGCCTTCGGCGTAGCGGTGGTCGGTATCCGCGCGCAGCGGGATTTCCGCTACCAGGATCGCCTGTGCCTGCGCGATGGGCGAGGCGGGGTGGGCGGCCGGCGCCATAGCGGCAGCCTGCCCGAACGCGGGGCCGGGCAGGCCGGCCAGCAGCAGTGCAATCATGGCGAAAAGCGCTTTTGCCGTTGCTTGGGCGCGCATGTCGCGACTCCGGTGGATGGATGCGGCTGGCAGGTGCTGCGGGGATGGTGCTACGGGGATGGCGTCTTACGATATCGCGGAAAGCGCGAGGCAGGAAAGGGGCGCTTGCGGCCGCCCGTATCCGGCACGAATATGGAAGGATGGAAGGCGAATGTGAAAAGCCCCAGCGCTCTTGCGAGCGCTGGGGCTTTGTATTCTGGTGGCCTGGGGCGGAATCGAACCACCGACACAAGGATTTTCAATCCTCTGCTCTACCGACTGAGCTACCAGGCCAACGAAGTCCGCAACTATACACAATTTTCGAGGCTTGTGCCAGCCGGGCGCAAAAAAACCGGAGATTCTTGGCCAGGGCCGATGCAAGTGTTGGCTGGAGGGGACGAAAGGGCGGCTCGAGGCCCCAGCTGGGCGAGGAGGTGGCCTGGGGATAACCCGGAGGAGTATAATCATTAGCGGTCTGCCGCTACGGGTATCCCGTGGCGCGGTTGTAGTTGGTGGCAGTTCTTAACGCTTACGCGCGGATGGCCTTGCCGTCCCTTCCTCATGTCGGTAGCTGTCCTTGCCTTCGGTCTGAATCACACGTCCGCGCCGGTTTCGGTCCGCGAACGCGTGTCCATGCCCGTCGATCTGGTGAAGCCCGCGCTGGAAGGCCTGCGTTCGGCGTTCGGCGGTTCCGTGCGCGAAGCCGCGATCCTGTCCACCTGTAACCGGACCGAGATCTATTGCGCGGCCGACGGCCACGTGGCGGATCAGCTGCCCGCCTGGCTGGCCGAACACAACCGCCTGGACGCCGGCACGCTGCGCCCGCACCTGTACCGCCATCACCAGGACGACGCCGTGCGCCATGCTTTCCGCGTGGCCAGCGGCCTGGACTCCATGGTGCTGGGCGAAACCCAGATCGTGGGTCAGATGAAGGACGCCGTGCGCGCCGCCGGCGAAGCCGGGTCGCTCGGCACCTTGCTGCACCAGATGTTCCAGCGCACCTTCTCGGTGGCCAAGGAAGTGCGGTCGCAGACCGCCATCGGCGCGCAGTCGGTATCCATGGCCGCCGCCGCCGTCCGCCTGGCCGAGCGCGTGTTCGGCAACCTGGACCAGGCCCGCACGCTGTTCATCGGCGCGGGCGAAATGATCGAGTTGTGCGCCACGCACTTCGCCGCGCAGCGTCCGCGCAGCATGGTGGTCGCCAACCGCACGGCCGAGCGCGCCGAGATCCTGGCCAACCGTTTCTCGGCCAGCACGATGAAACTGTCCGACCTGACGGACCGCCTGTCCGAGTTCGACGTCATCGTTTCCTGTACGGCAAGCTCCTTGCCCATCCTCGGCCTGGGGATGGTTGAGCGGGCCACGCGCCTGCGCCGCCACCGCCCGATGGTCATGATCGATCTGGCCGTGCCGCGCGACATCGAGCCCGAAGTCGGCCGCCTGGACGACGTCTACCTGTACTCGGTGGATGACCTGGGCCGCCTGGTGCAAACCGGCACTGATGCCCGCCGCGCGGCCGTGGTGCAGGCCGAAGCCATCATCGAAACCCGCGTCCAGGGCTTCATGCACTGGATGCAGTCCCGCGAAGTGGTTCCCGTCATCCGCGACCTGCACCAGGCCGCCGAAGACGTCCGCAGCGCCGAGCTGGAGCGCGCCCGCAAGCTGCTGGCGCGGGGCGAATCGCCCGAAGCCGTGCTCGAACAGCTTGCCCATGGCCTGACGCAGAAATACCTGCACGGCCCGCTGGCGGCCCTGAACCGCAGCGAAGGCGACGACCGCAAGCAGCTGCTTGCCTGGATGCCGCGCCTGTTCCCCGGCCGCGACTCCCGCCGTTAGCGACGCTGTCCCACGTCCCGCCCTCTCTGGCGGGCGTTCGCTTTTTGGGCGCCCGCTATCCGCTTTTCCGCTTTCTTTTTGGTCATTCCCCATGAAATCTTCCATGCGCAGCCGGTTGGAGCACCTGTGCCACCGCCTCATCGAGGTCGACGCCATGCTCGCCGAGCCGGAGACCGCGTCCGATATGGAGCGTTTCCGCAAGCTTTCGCGCGAACGCGCCGAACTGGAGCCCGTGGTCGAGGCGTTCACCGCCTTCGCCCGTACCGAAGAAGACCTCGCGGCCGCCCAGGAAATGTTGTCGGATCCGGATCTGAAGTCCATGGCCGAGGACGAGATCAAGACCGGGCGCGCCAAGCTGGAAGAGCTGGAGGCCGCGTTGCAGGTGCTGCTGCTGCCGCGCGACCCCAACGACGGACGCAGTGTGTTCCTGGAAATCCGCGCCGGCACGGGCGGCGACGAAAGCGCGCTGTTCTCCGGCGACTTGTTGCGCATGTATTCGCGGTACGCGGAGCAGCGCGGCTGGCGCGTGGAACTGATGTCGGAAAGCCCGTCGGAGCTGGGCGGCTACAAAGAAGTGATCGCGCGCATCGACGGCGACGGCGCCTACGGGCGCCTGAAGTTCGAGTCGGGCGCGCACCGCGTGCAGCGCGTTCCCGCCACCGAGGCCCAGGGCCGCATCCATACCTCGGCCTGCACCGTGGCCATCATGGCGGAAGCGGACGAGATGTCGGACATCGTCATCAATCCGAACGACCTGCGCATCGACACCTTCCGCGCCAGCGGCGCGGGCGGCCAGCACATCAACAAGACCGACTCGGCCGTGCGCATCACCCACCTGCCGACCGGGCTGGTGGTGGAATGCCAGGACGACCGATCCCAGCATCGCAACAAGGACAAGGCCATGCAGGTGCTGGCCGCGCGCCTGAAGGACAAGGAAGTCCGCGAGCGCCAGAGCAAGGAAGCGGCCGAGCGCAAGAGCCTGATCGGCTCGGGCGACCGTTCCGAGCGCATCCGCACGTACAACTTCCCGCAGGGCCGCGTGACCGACCACCGCATCAACCTGACGCTGTACAAGCTGCAGCAGATCATGGAAGGCGACCTGGAGGAGTTGACCGGCGCGCTGATCGCCGAGCACCAGGCCGAGCAATTGGCGGCGTTGGGCGACGACGTCTGACCGGGTTTTCGCCATGACGCCGCCCCAGCTCAAGACCCTGCTGCTCGATGCGCGCCTGCCCAGGCTGGAGGTGCGCATGCTGCTCGAGCACGTGCTGGGCAAGCCGCGCGCCTGGCTGCTGGCGCACGACACCGACCCGCTGCTGCCCGGGGTGGCCGTCGCGTACGAATCGCTGGCGCAGCGGCGGCTGTCCGGCGAGCCCATGGCCTACCTGCTGGGCCATCGCGAGTTCATGGGCCACCGCTTCCGCGTCACGCCCGATGTGCTGATCCCGCGCCCGGATACCGAGGTGCTGGTCGAGACCGCGCTGGAATGCCTGGCGGGCCTGGCCGCGCCCGCCGTGCTGGACCTCGGCACGGGCAGCGGCGCGATCGCGATTTCGATCGCCCTGGCGCGCCGCGATGCGCGGGTGATGGCGTCGGACGTCAGCGCGGCTGCGCTGGCCGTTGCCGCCGCCAATGCCTGGGACCTGGCCGCATCCGTCCGTCTGGTCGAGGGCAGTTGGTACGAGGCCGTGCCTCCCGGCGAGGGTTTCGACCTGATCGTGTCCAACCCGCCCTATGTGGCCAGCGACGACCCGCACCTGGACCAGGGGGACGTGCGCTTCGAGCCTCGCGGCGCGCTGACCGACGGCGCAGGCGGACTGGAAGACCTGGCCCGCATCGCGCAGGGCGCCGGCCGCCACCTGAAGCGGGGCGGCGCCCTGTGGATGGAACACGGCTGGGACCAGGCGCAGGCGGTCCGGGATTTGCTGGCCGAAGCCGGTTTCGCGGATGTGCATAGCCGGCGCGACCTGGCCGGCATCGAGCGCATCTCCGGCGGCCGGCTTCCCGGCTGACGGGATTCCCGGAGCCGTGTCCGGGATATCCGGGCGCTTTTCTCCGCTGTACCTATAATTGGCGTATTCCCCTACGCCTGTCCGAGAGACCACCATGAGCGACGTTCAAGAATTCATCCGCGAAACCGTGACCCAGCACCCCGTCGTGCTGTTCATGAAGGGCACCGCCCAATTTCCGCAATGCGGCTTTTCCGGCAAGGCCATCCAGATCCTGAAGGGCTGTGGCGTGAAGAAGCTGGTCACCGTCAATGTGCTCGAGGACGACGAAGTCCGCCAGGGCATCAAGGAATTCTCCAACTGGCCCACCATCCCGCAGCTGTACGTGGCCGGCGAGTTCGTCGGCGGTTCGGACATCATGAACGAGATGAATGAGTCCGGCGAACTGAAGACCCTGCTGGAGCAATCCGGCGCGATGGCCTGAGCGGTCCATGCGGCGACTGGTCATCGGCATCACGGGCGCCACCGGCGCGCTCTACGCGGTGCGCATGCTGCAGGCACTGCGCGGCGTGGACGATGTGGAAACGCATCTGGTGGTGTCGGCGTCCGGCGTGCTGAACATCAAGCATGAGCTGGACGTCAGCCGCCATGACGTCTACGCCCTGGCGGACCACGTGCACAGCGTGCGCGACGTGGGCGCCACCCTGGCCAGCGGCGCGTTCCAGACCGCGGGCATGGTGATCGTGCCATGCTCCATGCGCACGCTGGCGGCCGTGGCCCACGGCCTTTCGGACAACCTGATCACCCGCGCCGCCGACGTGACGCTCAAGGAGCGCCGGCGCCTGGTGATGATGGTGCGCGAAACGCCCTTCAATCTGGCGCACCTGCGCAACATGACGGCCGTGACCGAAATGGGCGGCATCGTGTTTCCGCCGCTGCCCGCGTTCTACCACCGCCCGGCTTCCATCGAAGAGATGGTGGACCACACCGTGGCGCGTGTGCTGGAGCTCTTCGGCATCGAGGTGCCCGGCCCGCATTGGGAAGGCATGAAGTAGGATGGGTGCAGCGCGAGACCGCGCCCGCAAGAACTCCCGCATCAACCGCGCGAAACCCATCACGCATATTTCCCCGTCAGCCCCCCATCCACGAGCAACTCCGTGCCGGTAATGTAGGAAGCGTCGTCCGAAGCCAGGAACGCCACGGCGTTCGCCACTTCCCATGGCGTGCCCATGCGGCCCATCGGCACCTGCCTGTCGCGCGCCGCGCTGGCGGCGCGGGCGTCGGCATCGAACATGCGCGCGACGTTCTTCGCCACGCGCGGCGTATCTATCAGGCCCGGAATCACCGTGTTCACTCGGATGCGGTCGGCGGCGTATTGCTGCGCGGCCATGCGGGCGAAATGGATCACGGCCGCCTTGCTCACGCTGTAGGCCAGGTGCGGATAACCCGTGTAGCGGATGCCGGCCACGGACGACACGGTCACGATGGCTCCGCCGCCCTGTTCGCGCATGAGCGGCGCCAGCAGCCGCGTGGCGATGAGCAGGCTGGTCACGTTCACCTGCTGGATGCGGTCCCAGTCTTCCAGCGAGATGTCCTCCGGGCCCCCCACCTTGCCGATGCCCGCATTGGCCTGCAGCACGTCGATGCGTCCGTAGCGGCGCAGGGCGGCGTCCACCGCGGCCTGCATGGCCGCGGGATCGGCCACGTCCGCCTGTACGGGCAGGGCGCTGCCGCCTGCCTTTTCGACCTCGTGGGCGGCGTCCTCGGCGGCTTCCTGTTGGGAATCCAGCGCGACGATCGCGGCGCCCTGGCGCGCCATCGTCACGCAGCTGGCCTTGCCGATGCTCCAGCCGGCTGCCGAGGAGCCGGCCCCGGCCACCAGCACGATCTTGCCCGCCAGCCGCGGTTCGAGGCCGGCCGTCATGGCTGGCCGCCGTCCTGGTGCGACTTGCCCGCGCCTACGTAGGGGATGGCGTGATCGATGGTTTCCCAGATGTAGCGGCCCGACGGGCTTTGCTGTTCTTCCGCCACGTGGGACACCAGGCCGGCCGCGCGCGAGATCACGGCGAAGCCGCGCATCAGGTCGGTGGGCACGCCGATCTCGCTCAACAGCGCCGCCACTGCGCCGGTGGCATTGATGGTGATGTGCCTGCCGTAGGTCGCGTCGATTGCCGACGCCAGCAGCCGCAGCGCCGTGATCGAATCGCCCTTCAACTCCGGCTCGGCTTCAGCCAGTGCCAGCAGCTTGATCGAGCGCGGGTCGTCGGGCTTGTGCAGGTGGTGGCCGAAACCGGGCAGGGCCTGGCGCGACGCGCGGAATTCGCGGGCGATCGCCAATGCCTCGGCCTCGCCGTCGGCCGCCCGGCGGATGCGGTCCAGCAGGCGCGAGCAGTTCTCCATGGTGCCGACGAACCGGCTGCCCACCGCCATCAGGCCGGAGGCGACCGCGCCCTGCAGGTTTTCGGGCGCGCTCATGTAGATCAGGCGCGTGGCGATGGCGCTGGGCGTCATGCCGTGCTCCATCAGCGTGACGAGCACCGCGTCCACGATGCGCAGATCGACGGGGCGCGCTTCGCGGCCCAGGATCTGCATGATCATGACTTCGGTGAAGGTCTTCTTGCCGATCAGGTCCTCGACCAGGTCGACGTCGCGGTAGGACATGCCGGTGAGGTGATGGGCGCAGAGGCGGGTTTCGGGCGTTTTCATGTCGTCTCCTTCATGGCCGCGTCGCGCACGGCGTTCTTCAGCACCTTGCCCACGCTGGAGCGGGGCAGGCTGTCGTGGATATGGAATTGCTTGGGCGTGGCCACCGGGCCGAGCAGGCCGCGCACATGCGCCTTGAGCTCGTCGTCGCTGGCCTGCGCGCCGGGATGGAACTGCACGGCCGCGTGGACGGCTTCGCCCCATTTCTCGTCGGGCAGTCCGAAGACCGAGCATTCGTACACGGCGGGATGCGCGGACAGGGCGTTCTCGACGTCCACGGGGTAGATGTTGAAGCCGCCGGTGATGATGACGTCGCGCAGGCGGTCTTTCAGGAACAGATAACCGCGTTCGTCGACCAGCCCCGTATCGCCGGTGTGCAGCCAGCCATCCACGATCGTTTCGGCGGTTTTTTCGGGCAGGCGCCAGTAGCCCGACATCACCAGGTCGCCTTGCACGACCACCTCGCCGATTTCGCCGGGCGGCAGCAGCGCGCCGTCCGGACCCATGATGGCGAGGTCCGACAGCCAGGTGGCGCGTCCGACCGCGGCGCGGTTCTCCGGCGCTTCGAGGTCGGCGGGGCGCAGCACGGTGACGATCTGCGGCGCTTCGGTCTGCCCGTAGGTGGTGCCCAGCACCGGGCCGAAGAAGGCGCGCGCCTTGTCGATTTTTTCCACTGGCATGGGCGCGCCGCCATAGATCAGGTTGCGCAGGCGCGGGAAGTCGGCTCGCGAGACGCCGGGCTGCGCCATGATCATGTAGATCAGCGTGGGCGGCATGAAGCTCAGGGTGCCGCCGCGCTCGCGGAAAGCGGCGGTGATGCTGGCCGGATTGACGGTGTCCAGCAGCAGGTGGGCGCCGCCCCGGGCCAGGACCGGCAACAGGTAGGTGCCCGTGCCGTGCGTGATGGGCGCCGCGACGACATAACGGTCTTCGTGCGTGAGCTCCCAGCTGGCGATCTGGTTGATGATGCCGGCGTTCCAGGCGTGGTAAGGCTGCATCACCCCCTTGGGCAGGCCGGTGGTGCCGCCGGTGAACTTGATGGCCTGCGTTGCGTCGCGCGGCAGCGCGTGGCGTTGCGGCGCGCGCCCGGCATGGCTGGCGAGCAGGGCGTCCAGCGTCAGCGGCGCCGACGCATCTTCCAGATGCACCTGCCTCCGCCCCGCCGGCGCCCGGGCCGTGGGCGCCAGCGGCGCGCCCACGCCGTCGACGATGACGATGGAGGGTTCCGTGGCGTCCAGGATGCGCCCGATCTCGCGTTCGGTGCTGCGGTAATTGAGGGGCACCCATACCTTGCCGCTGGCCAGCACGGCCAGCAGCGCCAGGATGTGGCGCGCCGAGTTGCCGGCGCAGATCGCGACGCGCGTCTGCGGTTCCGGGTCCAGGTCCTGCAGCGCGGCCGCCAGCGCGCGGACCTCGGCGGCCAGTCGCGCGTACGTGACCTGCCCCTCGGGACCGTCCAGCGCGACGCGGTCCGGATGCTGCTCTGCGGCGCGGAAGAAGAAATCTATCGGGTACACCTGTGCTCCTTTGGGCGTGGACGGGGCCTAATTGGCCTTGAGATTGGCGTTCTTGACCACCGCACCCCATTTGTCGATCTCGCTGGCGATCTTCTTGCCGAACGATGCGGGCGAATTGGGCGGTTGCGGCGCGTAGAAGCCGGACTGCTTGTACGAGGCTTGCAGCGCGGGGCTGGCCAGCGCCTTGTTCAGCGCCTGGTTCAGGCGGTCGATGACCGGCTTGGGGGTGCCCGCAGGCGCCACCAGGCCGAACCAGGATTCCACTTCGAAGCCGGACAGGCCGGATTCCGCCAGCGTGGGAGTATCGGGGACGGCATCCAGGCGCCGGGGCGAGGTCACGCCGATGGCGCGCAGCTTGCCTGCCTGCACGTGAGGCAGGGACGATGGCAGGTTGTCGAACATCGAGTCCACCTGGCCGCCCAGCAGGTCCGCCACGGCGGGACCGCTGCCGCGGTAGGGCACGTGCAGGATGTCGGTGCCGGTCTGCATCTTGAACAGCTCGCACGACAGGTGGATCGACGAGCCGCTGCCGGACGAGGCGCAGGTCAGCTTGCCGGGATGCGCTTTCGCGTAGGCGATGTATTCCTGCACCGTCTTGACGGGCAGCTTCGGGTTGACCACCAGGATGTTCGGGATGGTCGCCAGCAGGCCCACCGGCTCGAATCCCTTCACGAAGTCATAGTTCAACTGGCTGTAGAGCGTGCGGTTGATCGTGTTGGCGATGGAGCCCACGTACAGCGTGTAGCCGTCCGGCGCCGCGCGCGAGACGATTTCGGCGCCGATGTTGCTGTTGGCGCCCGTCTTGTTCTCGACGACGAAGGTCTGGCCCAGCTCTTCCGAGAGCGACTTCGCCACCAGGCGCGCGACGATGTCGGTGGCGCCGCCGGCCGCGTAGCCGACGACCAGTGTCACGGGGCGCTCGGGATAGGGCTGGGCCGCCAGGGCAGGGGCCGCGAGGAATGTGGCCAGGGCCGCCGCCGCGGCCCACCGCTTGCTGAGAGTCTTCATTGTTGTCTCCGTCCTGTTTGTCTAATATTTGGACAGATCTTCGTCTGCCCCGCTTCATATTGGGCTTTGATAAAGCCCTCATCAACGCAACGTGTCCAGAAATTGAACAAGCCAGAATCGGAAGGAGCGGGGCCGCGCGTATTGCGCCGGGGGCTGCGCGTGCTTGGGGTCCTGCGGGAGGCCGGCGCGGCCGGCATGCACGTCGTGGACATCGCGCGGGCGGCGGGCATGCAGCGCTCCACCGTCTATCGCTATCTCGATGTGCTGGTGCAGGAGGGCTACGCGCTGCGCGAGTCGGAAGCGCCGCGCTGGCGCGTGGCCGAGCTGGGCGTGATGATGGCCGGCGATCCGCACGCGCAGGCGGTGCGCGGACTGCGGCCGGTGCTGCGCCAGATCAGCGACGTGAGCGGCGATTCCGCCTTTCTCATCTGCCGGGCGGGCAACGATTCGCTTTGCCTGCACCGGGAGGTGGGCAACTATCCGGTGCAGGTGCTGGCAGTGACGGTAGGGCATCGCCAACCGCTGGGGGTGGGCGCGGCCGGGCTGGCCTTGCTGGCGGCGCTGCCGTCGGACGAGGCCGAGGAAGTCATGGCGCAGAACGAACAGGCGTTGCGCGCCTATGGAGGCATGACGGTGGCCCAGATGCGCCGGCTGGTGGAGAACACTCGCGGACGCGGCTGGTCCGTCGTGGGCAATGCCGCGGTGCCCGGCGTGCTGGGGGTGGGCGTGGCGCTATGCGACGCCAGCGGCTATCCGCGCCTGGCAGTCAGCGTTTCGAGCCTGATCGGCCGCATGCAGGCGCCGCGCCAGCGCAGCATCGCGGAGCTGATCCGCGCGCAGCTGGCGCCCGTACACACGTTCTAGGGCCCTGCCGGGCGCTAGGCGGCCACCGGCACGCGGTAGGTCTTCTGGTAATGCACCGTGAAGGTCTTGAAGGCTTCCAGGGCCTTGTGCGGATCGTGCCCGGGCTTGACCAGGAAGCTGTCGAAGCCCACGCGGGCCTGGTAGTGGATGGTGTCGATCATCACGTCGCCGACCGCGCGCAGTTCGCCCTGCCACTGGTAGCGCGTGCGCAGCAGCTGCGCCAGCGAGTAGCCGCGGCCGTCGGTATAGACCGGGAAGTCCACGGCGATGAAGGCGATGCCGGCGGGATCCAGCGTGCCGTCGGGTTCGGCCAGGTCGCGCAGGTCGGCGTCGGGCTCCAGCAGCACGGCGACCGGATGGCGATGGCGGCGCAGGGTCGCGTGCGACGTCTTCCAGGTGGAAAGCGGCACGACCCAGCCCGGCGCGTCGCCGGGCACCTGGCCTTCGGCGGCCACTTCGGGCTCGGGCGTGAACAGGCGGGACGTGTCGGCTTCCAGCCGGCCATCGCGGATCAGGTGCGGGCCGGGTGCGTCGTGGGCATAGATATCAGGCATGGGCGGGCTCCGCGAGTTGCGCGGGTTTGGCGAAGGCAGGGTCCGAATAGACGTCCTGCTTGAAGGGGTCGATGCCGACGCGGTCCACCACGTCGATGAAGCGTTCTTCCTCGCTGTCGCGCAGGCCCAGGTAGGTGCGGATCAGCCGGTCGACCACGCCTGCGACCTGGTCGCGCGCGAACGAGGGGCCGATGATGCGGCCGATCGCGGCGCCGCCGCCGCGGGTCGATTCGATATCGGGCAAGGGCTTGGCCGCGCCGTTCTGGCGTCCGCCGATCGTGACCTGGTACCACTCCTCGCCGGCCTTGTCGACGCCCAGGATGCCGATGTGGCCCACGTGGTGATGCCCGCAGGAATTGATGCAGCCGGAGATGTTCAGGTCGAGTTCGCCGATCTCGAACAGGTAGTCGAGGTTGTCGAACTGGCGCTGGATCGCTTCGGCCACCGGAATGGAGACGGCGTTGGCCAGCGCGCAGAAGTCTCCGCCAGGACAGGCGATGATGTTGGTCAGCAGGCCGATGTTGGGCGTGGCCAGGTTCAGCGCTTCGAGTTTGGTCCAGAGTTCGTGCAGGCGCGCGCGGCGGACGTCGGCCAGGATCAGGTTCTGCTCATGCGAGACGCGTAACTCGCCGAATCCGTAGCCGTCGGCCAGGTCGGCCACCGCGTCCATTTGGTCGGCGGTGACGTCGCCCGGGGGCACGCCGGTGGCCTTCAGGGACACGGTGACGGCGGCGTAGCCGGGCACCTTGTGCGGATGCACATTGGTGCGCAGCCAGCGGGCGAAGCGCGGGTCGGCGGCCGCCAGCGCGGCGGTATTGTCGGCGTCCTGTGCGGCGGCGGCCTCGTACTGCGGCCAGACGAAGCGGGCCTTGATGGTGTCGACGAATTCCTGGGTGATGGTGTCGGGGCCGTCCTTGATGAGCTGCCATTGTTCGTCGACCTGCTGCGCGTAGACTTCCGGCGTCAGATCCTTCACCAGGATCTTGATGCGCGCCTTGTACTTGTTGTCGCGGCGGCCATGCAGGTTATAGACCCGCAGCGCGGCCTGCAGATAGGTCAGCAGGTCCTGCCATTCGACGAAGGGGTTGATCAGCTTGCCGACGATGGGCGTGCGGCCCAGGCCGCCGCCCACCCAGACGCGGAAGCCCAGCTTGCCGTCGCGCTCGACCGCCTGCAGGCCGATGTCGTGCACGCCGACGGCGGCGCGGTCCTGGACGGCGCCGCTGACGGCGATCTTGAACTTGCGCGGCAGGAAGGCGAATTCGGGGTGCAGCGTGGACCACTGGCGGATGATCTCGCACCAGACCAGCGGATCCACGAGCTCATCCGGCGCGACGCCGGCGAAATGGTCGGTGGTGGTGTTGCGGATGCAGTTGCCGCTGGTCTGGATGGCATGCATCTGGACCGTCGCCAGCTCGGCGAGGATGTCCGGCACGTTCTCCAGCTTGGGCCAGTTGAACTGGATGTTCTGGCGGGTGCTGAAATGGCCGTAGCCGCGGTCCCACTTGCGCGCGATGTGCGCCAGGGTGCGCAGCTGGCGCGATGCCAGCATGCCGTACGGGATGGCCACGCGCAGCATGGGCGCGTGGCGCTGGATATACAGGCCGTTCTGCAGCCGCAGAACGCGGAATTCGTCTTCGGTCAGCTGGCCGTCGAGAAAGCGGCGGGTCTGGTCGGCGAACTGCGCTACGCGCTGCTCGACGAGTTGCTGGTCGACGGGGTCATACACGTACATGTCACTGCCCTTGAAGTCTTCTCGGTCTGGGCCCCTGCGGTCGCTTGGCGCAATGCGCCAGGGAGGGGATTCATAACCGTAACAGGCAGCCGCCGCGACCGTCTAAGTCATTCTGGTAATAAGGTAATTAGTGCCCCCACGCTGCGCACGCTACGCGCGCTTGCTGCCCCCCGAGGGGGCTGCGCCGCCTTGGGGCGGCCCGGCGGCGGCGCGGGCCCCCACGCTGCACTCGCTGCGCTCGCTTGCTGCCCCCCGAGGGGCTGCGCCGCCTTGGGGCGGCCCGGCGGCGGCGCGGCTGTTTTTGCGGAGGTTGTTTACAACAGGCGATCTGTTGTGGGAGCTTGTGCTCCGCGTTCGGCGGCAATTTTGCGAATGTGTCGCCCGGCGATCTGCTGCTCAAGCACATGCTCATTGCCTCCGCTCTACAACGCGGCGTTCACCGCCCAGCGGGCTGCGAAAACCAGAATGACCACCAGACAAAGCGCCATCAGCAGGCCGGTCAGGATCAGCGGGGCCGGTTTGTTGTTGGCGATGTCGGCATCGTAGCCCTTGCCGCGCCGCACTCCGAAGAATCCCCACAGCACGGATTTGATCGTGCGCAAGAAACCGAGCATGTTTATTCTCCTGGCGTCGTGGCGGTTGCGGGCACTGTAGGCCGGGGCGGGCCGGGAAAACAGATGCAGATCCGGCTTACTCGACCGTATCAGCCGGCGGCGCGGCGGGCGTGCCGATGCCGCGCACGATATGGTCCAGCAGTTCGCGCGCGGCGGGCGAGATATGGCGGCCGGCGCGGCTCAGCACCTGCAGGCTGCCCTGGTTGAGGATGGGATTGGCCAGCGGCAGGCTTGCCAGGCGCTGGGCGCGCATGTCGGCCGTTACCGCGATGGGCGGCGTCAGCGCATAGCCGATGCCCGCGGCGGCGAATTGCCACAGCGCCTTGAAGGACGAGGTGGTCAGCACGTTGCGCAGCCGCACCTGCTCGCTGATCTCGGCGGCCTGGATGTGCTGGCGCACCCCAAAGCCTTCCTGCATCGACGCGCCGGGATAGTCCGCCAGGTCGGTCAGCAGCAGCGGGCGGCGCAGGAGGGTCAGCGGATGGTCCTGGCGGACGATGGCCCGGATCGGCTCGGGCCGCGCGTAATGGGTGCGCAGGCGGGCGTCGTTGGGTGGTTGGAACACCAACCCTATATAGGCGCGGTCGTCGACGATGCGCTGCACGATTTCCGAGGTGCGGGCCACGTCGATGTCCAGCGTGACCTCGGGGTGGCTGCGCCAGTAGCCGGGCAGCACCTGGTCGAACATCATTTCGACGAAGCCTTCGCCCAGCACCAGGTCGATATGGCCCCGCTCGGCGTTGCGCAGGCTGTCGATCTCCGAAAAAAAGCTTTCCTGGATATTCTGCTGGCGCTTGACGTAGCGGGCCAGGATGTGGCCCGCGTCGGTGGGAACCACGCCGCGTCCGCGCCGTTCGAACAGGGCCATGCCGCAATCGCGCTCCAGCGCGGCAATCGCCCGGCTGACGGCCGACGGATCCATGTCCAGGACTTCGGCGGCGCCGCGCACGGATCCGCGGCTCATGACCTGCATGAAGTAGTGAGTGCGTCGGGCGTCCAGTTTTTCGTCCATGGCGAGGCTCCGTGGCGGGACTGCGGCGGGAGATCCACACCCAATCCTAGGGTTTACCCTAGGATTGGGCCAGATCATGCAAAATTTTCCCTGGAAAAGCTTATGTGTTGCATTTTACGCAACGCTAATGCGCCTGTCCTGTCATGGTTTGCCCGCCGGCCCCCCGGCGAAAATCGGCCCTTCCGCGCGCTGCCGCCTTTCCAGCCGGCAACAGGCCGCCACGACGACTATTCACGTTCATCAGGGGAATCCGATGTCTCACGCCAGCGCCAGTCTGGCCACTCCTACCATGCCGCTTTCCGGCCGCATCCGCATGCTCGCCGCCATCCTGCTGGTGGTGATCATTTCCGAAGCGATCGGCAGCGTCACGTTCACGGTGGGTCCGGGCAAGATCATTCTGCAGCCGATGCTGTGGGCCATCTTCATCGGCGCCGTCGTGGCGGCCTTCGGCCAGCGTCTGCCCGCCGGCGCCGGCATCGACACTGCCATGCAGACCCGCATCAGCGGCTACCTGCAATACGCGCTGCTGCCGTTCCTGGCCAAGCTGGGCCTGATGGTGGGCGGCGCCTTGCCGCAAGTGCGCGAAGCCGGCTGGGCCCTGGTGTTCCAGGAGTTCGGGCATTTCTTCGGCACGATGGCCATCGGCCTACCGCTGGCGCTGCTGCTTGGCATCAAGCGCGAAGCCATCGGCGCCACCTTCTCGGTGGGCCGCGAGCCCAGCCTGGCCATCATCGGCGAGCGCTACGGCATGAATTCGCCGGAAGGCCGCGGCGTGATGGCCGAGTACATCACCGGCACCGTGATCGGCGCGCTGTTCGTGGCGCTGATGGCCGGTTTCATCACCAGCCTGAACATCTTCGATCCGCGATCGCTGGCCATGGGCGCCGGCGTGGGTTCGGGCAGCATGATGGCCGCGGGCGTGGGCGCGATCGCCTCGCAGCAGACGCCCGAAGTCGCGCATCAGGTGGCGGCGCTGGCTGCCGCCGCCAATCTGCTGACCACGGTGGTGGGCGTGTACTTCACGCTGTTCATCTCGCTGCCGACGACCATCTTCCTGTACGGCAAGCTGGAGCCCGTGCTGGGCCGCTTCTCGCGCGGCAAGGCCGAAGCTGCCATGGACAATAGCGTGTCGGACGACGTGCCGGCCCATGGCGCCAAGCTCGGCTTCGGCGACCGCCTCACCGCCTACGTCGTGTGCGGCCTGTTCGCTCTGGTGGGGAACCGCCTGGGCTATGGCGTGCCCTTCGCCGACGCCTTGCCGGGCATGGGCATCATCATCCTGCTGGTCGTCATCACCGATCTGGTGCTGCGCGTGGTGCCCAAGCTTCCGGCCGTGTTCGTGCTGTCGCTGATCGCCATGACGGCGGGCTGCCCCGGCGTGCTGCCGTACTCGGACCAGATCATCGCGATGGTCGGCAAGGTGAACTTCCTGCCATTCACGACGGTGATCCTGGCCATGGCCGGCCTGTCGATCCTTAAGGACTTGCCCGCCTTCCGCAAGCTGGGCTGGAAGATCGTGGTCGTGTCCCTGGCCGCCAACGCCGGCACCTTCCTGGGCGCGACGATGATCGCCGAGTTCTTCCACTGAAGCGCCGCACCCGATGAAAAAGCCCCTGTACAGGGGCTTTTTCATGGATGGCACGCGCGTATTGCCTGGCCAACGGCCGGCGGTCAGGGCGCGAAGCCCGGCCGGTAGCGCGCGTTGTCGGTGGCGTTTTCCGTGGCGCCGATGTTGGCGACCTTGGGAATGCCGAGGCCCGCCGCCTTCACGGCCGCCGCGGCCTGCAATTCCACTTGCGGATTGCCCATGGCGACTCGGTAGGGCTGTAGCGGCGCCAGTCCTTCTATGGTGCCCCAGTCGTTCGCACGATGGGCGCCCTGCGCAGCCGTGTCCGGCTGCGCCGCGTAATCGGCGACGGCCTGGCGCATGCGCGTATCGGCGTACTGGTCGCGCAGCGCGTCCAGGTCCGGTTGCGGCGGGGCGATGCGCGCGGCTGCTTCGCGGTCGCGCGCGACGGGGGCGGCGACGCCGGCGGCCGGCGCCGGCGGCACATGGCCGGCGCGGGCCAGGCGCTGGGCTTCCCAGGCGGTGGGCACGCCGCGCCCGGCGGCGGCGCTGCGCGCGGCCCATTCCGTTTCCCAGGCGGGACGGGTGTCGTCCAGCATCGGGATGCGCGCCGGGTAGGGCGCGGCGACGCGTGAGATGGCGGAGACTGCGGCGACGTTCATGCGGGGCTCCCTGTCGTGGTTGGCCTGCGGGCAGGCCGGTCCAGCGGGGTGACGGATTCAATGTAACAGGAATGCGCCGGCGGGAAAAAGGCCCTGCCTGTTATCTATGTCCTCGCACACCTGTCACCCATGTTCCCGCACACCTGTTACCCATGTCCCCGTACACCTGTTACCCATGTCCTCGTACATCGGTCTCCAGTCGTGGAGCGGCCGGTCCGTTCAGGGCTTGGTCGCCTGCATGGAGGGGCGCTGGCTGAAGGTTTCGTACCAGGCGGCGGCGGCCGGGTGCGTCGCGCGCCAGTCCAGCTCGGGGAAGCGGAAATCCAGGTAGCCCAGCGCGCAGCCGATGGTGATGGTGCCGATGTCCAGGCGGCCCGCCAGCGTGGCCGCGTTCTTCTCGATCAGGGCCAGGCCGTCGCGTACCTTGCCCAACTGGCCCTGGACCCAGCCGTCCCACCGCAGTTCTTCGGGCCGCAGCACGGCTTCGTAGCGGGCCAGCAGCGCCGCGCCCAGCATGCCGTCGGCCATGGCCTGTTCGGTCAGCACCTGCCAGCGCGCCTTGCCCGCCGGGAACAGCGCGCCGCCTCCCAGCTCGTTCAGGTATTCGCAGACGACACGGCTGTCGAAAAGAACCTCGCCGTCGTCGGTAATGAAGGTGGGCACCTGCCCCAGCGGATTGCTGGGGATGATGGTCTGGTCGCGGGCGACCGGGCCGGCCGCGCTGGGCAATTTTTCGATGCGGTCGGCCAGGCCGAGCTCATGCGCGATGACCATGCATTTGCGGACGAAGGGCGAGGCGGGCGAGAAGAAGATTTTCATGGGTGTCCTTGTCGGTGGAAAGCGTCAGTGTTGAGCATGGGCCAAGTGTTGTCCAGCCACCCAGCCGAAAGTCAGGGCCGGGCCCAGCGTGATCCCGGGGGCGGGATAGGCGCCGCCCATGACGGACTGCATGTCGTTGCCGGCGACGTAGAGGCCCGGGATCGGGGCGCCGCTGGCGTCCAAGGCCTGCGCGTTCGCGTTCGCCGCGACGCCGCAGGCCGTGCCGATGTCGCCGGCGTACACCTTGACGGCGTAGCAGGGGCCGTCCTCCGCGAGCGGCGCCAGGCATGGGTTGGGCTGGTGGTCCGGGTCGCCCAGGTAGCGGTTGTAGGCCGTGCTGCCCTTGCCGAAATCGGGGTCCTGGCCCTGGGCCGCATGCGAGTTGTAGCGCCGCACCGTGGCGCGCAGGGTGTCGCCCGGCACGCCGAGCCGTTCCGCCAGCGCCGCCAGCGTGGGCGCCTGGATCAGGTAGCCCTGGTCGATCAGGTGCTGCCGCGGCCGGCCGCCGGGCAGCGCCAGGCCCAGGCCCCAGGTATCGATGAAGCGCTGATCGCAGATCAGGAACGCGGGGATGCTGGGCGCCGTCTCGTGGCTGCGGTACATGGCTTGAACGAACTCATGGTAGGACGTCGATTCGTTGACGAAGCGTTCGCCGGCGCCATTCACGGCGATGAGGCCGGGCTTGGCGCGGTCCCACACCAGGTGCGGATAGCGCAGGCGCCGGCCGTCGCGGGATTCCAGGATGGAGACGGGGGCCCAGAACGCGGGACTGGCATAGCCCGAGCCCAGCGCGGCGCCTGCCTGCTCGGACAGGCGGATGCCGTCGCCCGTGTTGTCTTGCGGCGACATGGACCAGTCGCCGGTAGGCTGCGGATAGGCGCGGGCGCGTCGCTCCGCGTCCCACGGAAAACCGCCGGTGGCCATCACCACGCCGCGCCGGGCGCGGATGTTGAGCCTCTTGCCGGCGCGAGTGACGGCGGCGCCCAGCACGCGGCCGGAGGCGTCCCGGATCAGGCCCTGGACGGGGGCGCCGAGCCAGTATTCGACGCCGCGCGCGAGCAGGCCATGGAAGAGCTGCGCGGCCAGGGCGTTGCCCAGCAGCAGGCGGGTGCCCCGGTGATAGCCGCGCGCGCGGTCGGCTGCGTAGCGCAGCACGAGTTTCATGCTGTGGCGCCAGGCGGAAAAAGACCGAGTGGCCCGCAGCAGGTGGCGCACGTCGGTGATGTTGACCATCATGCCGCCCAGCACGGTGAATTCTTCCAGCGGGTCGCGCAGGTCGCGGAAGCGGCGGCCCAGCTTGCGGCCGTCGAACTCCACCGGGTCCAGCGAGCGCCCGCCCAGCGCGGCGCCGGGGCGGTCGGGGTAGTAATCCGGCGATGCGGTGCGCGCGGCCACCTGGAGCAGCCCGCGGGACGCTAGGTAGTCCATCATGCGCGGGCCGGCGTCCAGATAGGCGCGCTTCATGTCGTCGGAAGCCGCGGCGCCGACGGTGTGTTCCAGGTAAGTCCAGACCTTGTCGAAACTATCGGGATGGCCCGCGGCTTCCGTCTGCGCGTTCAGGGGAATCCATAGCGCGCCGCCCGAGATCGCCGTCGATCCGCCGATGCGGCCGGTTTTTTCGATCAGCAGCACCTCCAGCCCTTCCGCGTGCGCGGTCAGCGCCGCGGTCATGCCGCCCGCGCCCGCGCCGACGATCAGCGCGTCGACTTCCTTGTCCCACTTGATGCTGTCCATGCGGCTTATGCTCCCGATCCGCCCAGCGACTTGCCGCCGTCCACGAAGATGACCTGGCCGGTAATGAAATCCATGTGCGGCGCGGCCAGGAAGGAGACGGCATTGGCGACGTCGCCCGGCTGCCCGGCGCGGCCGGTGGGCTGCAGGGCCAGCTGCGCGGCAAGGCGCTCGGGCGTCAGGTTGCGCAGCAGCGGCGTGTCGATGAGCCCGGGGGCGATGGCGTTGACCAGGATGCCGCGAGGCGCGAGCTCCATGGCCGATGCGCGCGTATAGCCCACCAGCGCTGCCTTCGAGGCCACGTAATGGGGATGATTCTTCGCGCCCAGATAGGCGCGCGATGCGATGTTGACGATCTTGGCGCCCGGCGCCATGCGCAGCGCGGCCTCCTGTGTGAGCGTGGCCACCGCCAGCAGGTTGATCTCGAAGGCGCGGCGGTAATCGCCGCTGTCGACGTCGAAGAATTTGCGCTCGTCGAAAATGCCCGCGTTGTTGACCAGGGCGGTCAAGGGGCCGAGCTCGCGAACCAGCGCGCGCGTGGCGGCCTCGTCCGCCAGGTCGACGACCCGATGTTCGACCGCCAGCCCTTGCTGCCGCAGCGCGCGCGACTCCCGTTCCGCCAATTCCGCGTTGCGGTCCGCCATCACGACGCGGAAACCGTCTTGCGCCAGGCGCTCGACGATCGCCAGCCCCATGCCGCTCGCGCCACCGGTGACCAGTGCCGTACCCAGATCCATGGTTTCTCCTTATACGGCCAGGTAGCCGCCGTCCACGGGCAGCACCACGCCATTCACGTAGCTGGCCAGGTCCGAGGCCAGGAAAAGCACGGGGCCGACGATCTCGTCGGCCCGGCCCGCGCGCGCCATGGGCGCCCGCTGCATGTACCAGTCGGTGCCGTGGGCCTGCGCGCGCTGGCCTGCGGTCATCTCGGTTTCCATCAAGCCCGGCGCCACCGCGTTCACGCGCACGCCATGAGGCGCCAGGTCGCGCGCCAGCACTTCCGTGAACGAACGCACGCCGCCTTTGGACACCACGTAGCCTGCGGTGGAGATGCTGCAGCCATAGGCCACGATGGAGCACAGATTGACGATGGCGCCCCGCGTGGCCTTGAGCTGTTCGACAAAGGCATGGGTGACGTTGAAGGTGCCCTGCAGGTTCACCTGCATGACGCGGTCCCAGATCTCGGGGGTGCGCGGGTCGTCGAAGGATGCGCGCGCCGAGATGCCCGCGTTGTTGACCAGCACGTCCAGATTGCCGTGGCGCTCCGCGCATTCCGCGGCGAAGGCCCGCACGGCCTGCGCGTCGGTCACGTCCAGCACGGCGTCGCTGGCCTTGCCTCCGGCGGCGCGGATGGCCTGGGCGGAGCTGGCGGCCAGCGCCGGGTCCACGTCGGCGACGATGACCATGGCGCCCTGCCGGGCGAAACCTTGCGCGATGGTCGCGCCCAGGCCGCGCCCGGCGCCGGTGACGAGGACCCGCTTGTCTTGCATCGGAATCATGGCTTTTCCTTGTGGGGCTAGGCGCCGAGATAGGCGCGTTGCACGCCCTCGTCGCTGGCGAGCGCGGAGGATTCGCCCTCCAGCGCGATTTCTCCGTTTTCCAGGATGTAGGCGTAGCTGGAAACCGACAGCGCCAGCTTCACGTTCTGTTCCACCAGCAAAATGGTGATGCCCTGTTCGCGGTTCAGCCGCAGCACGATGTCGAAGATCTGTTCGACCACCAGCGGCGACAATCCCATCGACGGCTCGTCCAGCAGGATCATCCGCGGACGGGCCATCATGGCGCGGCCCGTGGCCAACATCTGCTGCTCGCCGCCCGAGAGCGTGGCGGCCCGCTGTTCGAAGCGTTCGCGCAGGCGGGGAAAGGTGTCGCAGACCATGTCCAGGTCCTGCCTGACGGCGGCGCGGTCGTCGCGCAGATACGCGCCCATTTCCAGGTTTTCGCGCACGCTCATTTCGCGGAAGATCTCGCGGCCCTCCGGAACCTGGACGATGCCGCGGCCGACGACCGCATCCGCCGGCAGGCGGTGGATGGGCTCGCCGGCAAAGCGCACGCTGCCCGCGGTGGCGGCGACGAGCCGCGAAACGACGTTCAGCGTGGTGGACTTGCCCGCGCCGTTGGCACCGAGCAGCGCGACGATCGCGCCTTGCGGCACCTTCAGCGATACGTCCTGCAGGGCGCGTATGTTGCCGTAGGCGGCCGATACCGCGTCGACTTCAAGCAGAATTTCAGCCACCGGCGGCTCCCTTGCCCAGATAGGCCTCTATCACGCGGGGATTGCTGCGCACCTCCGCGGGCGTGCCCTCGGCGATCTTCTCGCCGAAGGACATGACGGTGATGCGGTCCGAGATCGACATCACCAATTGCATGACGTGCTCCACCAGCAGCACGGTGATGCCGTCGCGCTCGCACAGCTCCGTCAGCAGCCGGTCCAGCGTCTCGATCTCGCGGTTGCGCAGGCCGGCCGCGGGCTCGTCCAGCAGCAACAGTTTGGGAGAGATGGCCAGCGCGCGCGCCAGTTCCAGCATCTTCTGGCGGCCGAAATCCAGGCTGCATGCCGGGGTGTCCAGGAAGTCGGCCAGGCCCACGCGCTCCAGCAGGTGCTCGACGCGTTCGCGGGTTTCGGCCACGGCAGGGCGCAGCAGCTTGCCGGGCGTGTCCGCGCCATGGGCGTAGGTGCCGAGCAAGGCGTTTTCGCGCACGCTGAGCGCGCCGAATAGCTCCAGGTTCTGGAAGGTGCGCGCCACGCCCATGGCCGCCATTTCATGCGGCTTTTTCTTCGTGATGTCGGCGCCGTCGAAGCGTATGCTGCCGCTGCTCGGACGGTAGTAGCGTGAAATGCAGTTGAATGTCGTGGACTTGCCGGCGCCATTGGGGCCGATCAGGGCGTGGACGCGGCCTCGCTCGACCTGCATGGACAGGCCGTTGATGGCGGTAAGCCCGCCGAACTTCACGGTCAGCCCCTGCACGTCCAGGTAGGGATGGGTGCTCATGCCGCGCTCCTTTGGGTCGGTTTGGCGGTGTCGGCGGCACCGCGCGGCGCCGTGGGAGAGGGGGCGCGGCGGCGCGCGCCGCGGCCGGCGAAAAGCCCTTTCGGCGCGAACATCATGAAGCCCATCAGGATGAAGCCGTAAATGATCTCCTGGAACGACAGGGCCTGGCGCAGCAGTTCGGAAATCAGGCCGAAGCCGATCGCGCCGGCGATGGCGCCGCGCACGGAGCCGATGCCGCCCACGACCACCATCGTGAGGATCAGGATGGTGGTCTGGAATCCTAGGCTTTCGGGGTGGATGAACGACGCGAAGGTCGTGTACATGCCGCCCGCGATGCCGGCGTAGGCGGCGGAAATGGTGAAGGCCGTGCGCTTGATCGCGTTGATGTTCACGCCCATGGCCTGCGCCGCGACGTCGCTTTCGCGCACCGCCCGGAAGGCCGAGCCGAGCTGGGAGCGCGACAGGGCGATGGTCGCGGCCAGCAGGAGCGCGGCGATCAGCACGACGAAGGGGTAGGCCTTCAGGTCCGACGCCAGCTCGTAGCCGAACAGGGTCGCCGGCGAGATCCGGAAGCCGTTCGATCCGTTGGTGACCGATTGCCAGTTCAGGAATACCCATTGCATCGCCTCGCCGAACGCGAAGGTGGACAGGGCTAGATAGATGTCCCGCATGCGCAGCGCCAGAGCGCCGATCAGGTAGCCGAGCGCCGCGGCCAGCAAGCCCCCCGCGACGATGGAGATGAAGAACGGCGGGTGCCACAGGTTGTTGATGATGCCGGCGGTATAGATGCCCACGCCGTAGAAAGCCGCGTGCGACAGCGCGAACTGGCCGGTTTCGCCGATGACCACGTGCAGGCCCAGCGCCAGCACCACGAACACCATCAGGAGGTTGACGACATAGATGACATAGCCGCTGGCCACGAAGGGCAGGGTCGCCAGAACGGCGGCCATCAGCGCCAGGAGAATGCGGTCGATTCTGTTGCTCATACTTTCTTCACCTGCAGTTTTCCGCCCAGCAGGCCCTGCGGGCGCAGCAGCAGCACCACCATGATGGCGACGAACGGCGCGACCACGATGGCGTTGGTCGAGATGAACAGCCCCACCAGGTTCTCGGCCACGCCGATTACGAATCCGCCCACCACCGCGCCGGGCAGGCTGGTGATGCCGCCCACGATCGCGGCGGCGTAGGCCAGGATGGCGATGTGGCCGATGTCGGGAGTGATGAGGATCTTGGGTGTGATGAGGAGCGCTGCCACGGCCGAGATCAGGCCGGACAGCGCCCATACCATCATGCGGATGCGGGCCAGGTTCACGCCCACCAGGCGGGCCGCCTTCGGATTCATGCCGACGGCGCGCATCGCGCGGCCGACGCGGGTGTAGGTGAACATGAAGAACAGCAGCAGCATGACGCCCACGGCCACGGCGAATATCACCGTGTCCAGCTGGGTCAGCACCGCGTCGCCAATGATGATGGCGTCGGTGGGCGCCAGCGGCGGCAGCGAGCGCGGCGTATCGCCCAGGCCCGTCTGGCGCACGATGCCCTTCAGCGCATAGGCCAGCCCCAGCGTGGCGATCACCATCTGCACGCCCACGCCCTTCGAGGCGATGACGCGTTCCATCACGACGCGCTGGAACAGGCCCGACACGATGGCGACGGCGATCAGGGTGATCGGAATGACGGCCAGGTACGGCCAGCCCATCACCAGCGTGAGGAACAAGGCGATGTAGCCGCCGACCATGAAGATCTCGCCTTGGGCGAAGTTGGGCACGTCGGTGGTCTTGAAAATGATGACGACGGCGACGGCCAGCAGCGCGTACACGCTGCCCGTCACCAGTCCCGACAGCACCCCCTGCTGCAGGAACAACCAGATATCGGCAAAGCTCATGATGTTCTCCGGCCGCCCGCGCAGCGCTGCGCCGCTGCGCGGGCCCGGCCTGTTTCGGACCGCGGTTCTACTTCTGGTATTGCCAGGTGCTCTTGAATGCGCCGGGCACCAGCGACATATTGGTGCCGTCGAACTTGATGTAGATGGCGGATTCCTGGGCGGCGCGATCGCCCGGGCCGAATTCGATCGGGCCGGCCATCACCTCGGAGTCGAACTTCATCGTTTCCAGCGCCTGCAGCACCTTCTCGCGCGTGGGCTGCGGACCGGCAGCCTTCAGGGCGTTCACGACAGCCATCGCGGGCGGCAGGCCGTAAGGCATGTACGACTGCGGATAACCCGGCTTGGCGGCCAGGTCGGGATAGGACTGCTTGTACATGTCGTATACCCAGGTCAGCTTGGGGCCGCCCGGCAGGTCGGACAGCACGTCCTGGATGTAGACGTTCTTGAACGCGTCCTTGTTGCCCACGTTTTCCACCAGCTGCTTCAGGTCGGCCGTGCCGTTCACCGCCAGCACGATGGGCTTGTTCCAGCCCAGTTCCTGCGCCTTCTTGATGATGAGCGCGGCGGGGCGGGCATACGTGGTCAGCAGCAGCACGTCGGGGTTGGCCGCGCGGATCTTCAGCATCGGCGCGGTGACGTCGGTGATGTTCGGGTTCACCGACTGCACTTGCAGCGCGGGATCGCCTAGCTGCTTGGCCTGGGCCTGCGCGGCTTCCAGGTTCCAGCCGCCGTACGCGTCGTCATGGTTGATGTAGCCGATCTTCTTGGCTTTCAGGTGTTCCGAGGCGAACTGCACCATCGAGCCGCCCACCGCGTGCTGCGAGATCGAGAAGGCGCCGTAGATGTACTTGGAGGGCGGATAGAGCGCGCCGTCGCCCGAGGCGTTGAGCATGACGAGCGGCACCTTTTCGCGTTCGATGTACTCGCGCGAGGCGACGACCGCGGCCGAGCAGGATCCGCCGTTGAGCAGGAATACCTTGTCCTGTTCGTTCAGCTTCTTCACGGCGGCGACGAGGTCGTTGGCGTTGCAGCGGTCGTCCTCGATGACGAGTTCGATCTGCCGGCCGTTCACGCCGCCTTCCTTGTTGACCTTGGCGTACCACATCTTGGCGGCGTTCACCACGTCGAAGCCATAGGCCATGCCGCTGCCAGACAGGGGCGCGAACATGCCGATCCTGATGGTCTTGTCGGTGACGCCCGGCTCCTGCTGCGCGTGCGCGCCTGTCGATAAGGCCCACGCGCACAGCGCGGCAGCCGTCGCGTAGCGACTACGTTGATTCATGTCTTGTCTCCCGTTTTGGATACGCGCCTGTGTCGGTGCGGCGCTTTGCTGCGTAGGCGGGCGGGCCGCCGGAATTTCCTACTGCATGCGGTAGCCGCCGTTCACGTCGATGACGCTCCCGGTGATGTAGCCGGCCGCTTCGGAGGCCAGGAAGCGCACGGCGGCGGCCACGTCGTCCACGGTGCCGATGCGGCCCAGCGGAATCGCCTGGGCCGCCGCGGCGAGCGCGCCGCTGCTGGTGACCGTGCTGCGCAGCATGTCCGTGTCGATCAGGCCGGGCGCGATGCCGTTGACGGTGACGCCCAGGTGCGCGGATTCGCGCGCCATGGCCTTGGTCAGGCCCAGCACGGCGGATTTGGCGGCGATGTACGAAGCGCTGGATCGATAGCCGCCAAGCTGCGCGGCCACCGACGTGAAGGTGATGATGCGGCCGTGGGCCACCGGCGCGGTTTCGCGCCGGCGCAAATAGGCGCGTCCGCACAGGAAGACGCCGCGCGCGTTGACGGCGAAGCTGCGTTCCCAGATGTCCAGGGTGGTGTCCTTGATCAGCGGGCGCTCGCCGTTTTCCTGGAACAGCAGCAGGCCGGCCGCGCTGACCAGGACCGCGATCGGGCCATGCCGGGTTTCGATCTCGTCGAACGCGCGCTCGACCGAGGCTTCGTCGCTGACGTCGAAGGCATGGGCGGCGTGCGGAGCGCCGAGTTCGTCGGCCACGCGGCCGGCGCGCCCGGCATCCACATCCGAGACCACGACGCGGAAGCCGGCCAGCGCCAGTTCCTGGCAGACGGTGGCGCCGATGCCGCCGCCGCCTCCGGTAACCAGGGCGAGACGGGGGAGGGCGCCGGATTCGACGGGCGTGGATACATTGGACATGCTGTCTCCTCGGTGGCGTGCCGCAAGCCTTGGGGATGGCATGGCCGCTATCGTTAATTTTTTGCGATTATGTATACATGAACTGTTCGGAGGTATAGGGGCTTACCCTGAACGCCGTTTGATTTAGGACAGAAATCCTAGGGAAAGCGAGGAGAGGGGATCTTGACAAGGTGGCGCAAGTATTCTTCATGTATACAATGCAGGCATGGATACGCTATCTCAACACGTTACCGATACGCTGCGGGACTGGGTGCTGCATGGCAAGTTCAACCCTGGCGCCCGTCTTGAAGAAATCCCCTTGGCCGAGAAGCTGGGCGTGTCGCGCACGCCGGTGCGCGCGGCGCTGGCGACGCTGGGCAACGAAGGTTTGCTCGAGCATCTGCCCAAGCGCGGATACACGGTCCGCGCCTATGACATCGGGGAGATCGTTGCCGCGTACGAGGTGCGCGCCGCGCTGGAGGGGCTGGCCTGTCGGCAGGCCGCCCTGCGGGGGCTATCGCATGACGCGGTGGCGGTGTTGAAGAATTGCCTGGACGACGGGGACCGGATCCTGGCGAAGGGAGAGCTGCTGCCCGAAGATCACCTTCCGTACCAGAAGGTGAACATCACGCTGCACAACGGCATCCTGGAGGCGGCCGGCAATCCGTGGGTGAAACGCTTCGCCACGCAGGCGCAGGCGATCCCCTACGCGTCGGACCGCATCATCCTGTGGGAGGACCACGGGATCATCCTGCGCTCGCACGACGACCATCACCGCATCGTCAGCGCGATCATCGCGCGCGACGGCGCGCGCGCGGAAGACCTGATGCGCGAGCACGTCTACTACGCGGGCATCATCCTGAAGAACAATTACGAAAGGCTGGCGCAGGCCTACCGGGTGTGAAGCCCGCGCCTGGCCGGCCGCGCCTGGCCGGCCGCGCCTAGCCGGCCGCGCCTAGCCGACGAGGCCGGTTTCCAGGCAGGGATTGAATTCGCCGGTCTTGGGGTCGCGCAGGAACAGGACGCCCGTGGCTACGCCGAAGTACGTGCCGTGCAGCTCCAGCTCGCCCTTCTGCACGCGGCGGCGGATGGACGGGAACGTCATCAGGTTGTTCAGGCTGTGCTCCACCGTCGCCAGCTCGAGACGCTTCAGATTGGCCTGGCGGTCGCCGGTGGCGGGGCCCAGGCGTTCCGCCACGGGTTCGATCTGCGACATCCACTTGCCGATGAAATCGCCCTTGGACAGGGGCTTGGCGTCGTCGAAGAAGGAGCGGATGCCGCCGCAGGAGGCGTGGCCCAGCACGACGATGTGCTTGACGTTCAGGCCGTTGACGGCGAATTCGATGGCGGCGCTGGTGCCGTGGTACGACGATTCGGAATCGGGATCACAGGGCGGGACCAGGTTCGCGACGTTGCGGATCACGAACATTTCGCCGGGGCCCGCATCGAAGATGACTTCGGGAGAGACGCGGGAGTCGCAGCATCCGATGATCAGGATTTCCGGGCTTTGCCCCAGTTCGGCCAGCTTTTGGTATCGGCTGCTTTCCGAGTGGAAGCGGCCTTGCAGGAATGATTGGTAGCCTTCAGAGAGTCTTTTTGGAAACATGATCTTTTCTTCCTCGTAGCGGAGCCAGGCATGCTGGCGCGCCGACACACGCAACAAGGGGCTTCGTTTGGAAGCCCCTTTTCATCGAGTCGACACTCGGAATTTTCCCATACTTGACCCGGTGTTCCCGGGGCTAGACCCTGAAGCGGCAAGGGTTTTTGGCCTGGACAAGGCAAGCCATACGCTATATACGAGAATGATTATCATTATTTATATGGTGAACCCTCCATGAGTCTTGAGTCCGATGAGCGGGCGCCGGTGGCCGGCGCTTTCAGCATCAAGCCCCTGATGTTCGAGACCTTCGCGTGCACGCTGGCGCTGATGTCTTTCGTGGCGCTGATAGGACCGATAGCGCGGTCGCTCGGGCTGGCGCCCTGGCAAGCGGGCCTGGCGGTGACGGTGGGAGGCATCGCCTGGGTGCTGTTTGCCCGCCGCTGGGGGGCGGCCAGCGACAAGCTGGGGCGCCGGCGCATCATTCTCCAGGGGCTGGGAGGGTTCGTGCTGTCCTACGCCGCCCTGTGCGCATTCCTGATCTTCGCCTTGCGCAATCCGCTGCCGGTCTGGCTGGCCTTCGCAGGCATGGTGGTCCTGCGGGGCCTGGTTGGCGGCTTCTACGCGGCCGTGCCGGCGACCGGGGCGGCGCTGATCGCCGACCACGTGCCGCCCGGGCAGCGCGCAGGCGCCTTGGCGATGCTGGGCGCCGCCAGCGGTCTGGGCATGGTTGCCGGGCCTGGCGTGGCGGGCATGCTCGCTGTCCATGGCCTGGAATTGCCGTTGGTCATCACGACGGTGCTGCCGGTGGCGTCCCTGGCCGTCCTGTGGCGCTGGCTGCCGCGCGCCGAGCGCCATGCCGCGCCGAACGCGGCCTCGCTGAAGATCGGCGACGCGCGCCTGCGCCGTCCCATGGCGGTAGCGTTCACGTCCATGTTCTGCGTCATCGTTGCGCAGGTCGTGGTGGGCTTCTTCGCGCTAGACCGCCTGCACCTGGATGCGGCCGCCGCCGCGCGCGCCGCGGGCATTGCCTTGACGGCGGTCGGGGTGGCGCTGATCCTGGCCCAGTTGCTGGTCCGCCGGCTGGGCTGGGCGCCGGAGCGGCTGATCCGCATCGGCTGCGCGGTTTCCGCCCTTGGCTTCGGCTCGATCCTGTTTGCGGCGACGCAGCCGTTCCTGTGGATAGGTTATTTCGTCGCGGCGGCGGGCATGGGCTGGGTCTTCCCTTCGGTGACGGCTCTGGCCGCCAACGCCGTGAACACGAACGAGCAAGGCGCCGCGGCCGGCACTGTCGCCGCCGCCCAGGGCCTGGGCATCATCGCGGGGCCGCTGGCCGGCACGCTGGTGTACGACGCAGACCCCGGCGCGCCCTATGCGCTGATTGCGGGGCTGCTGGCGCTGGCGGCGGTCTGGCCGGCCCGCGTCAGGACGGCGGCGCCGCTGGGCACCGCTACCAGGCGTTGACGTCCAGGGCCGTGACCCGGGTGAATTGCAGGGGCGTCACCGCCCTGATCTGCTTGATTTGCCCGGGCGCCAGAGGGCCGGAAATGCCGTCGCGCACGCGGCCCACCTCGCGGCCCTGTTCGTCGTAAAGCACGAAGGTCAGCAGCACGCTATTGATCGGGCGGGCGGACTGGTTGGCGAGCAGCCCGGTAATTGCCGACACGTTCTGGTTGACGTCGCGCACGGCCTGGACATTGCCCAGCGTGACGCCATAGACCGGGCCTTGCGCGCTGGCGGCGCAAGACAGGCCGGCGAGCAGGGCGAAAGCGGCTAGGGCGGTTTTCATGGCGGTCTCCCGTGTAGGCAGGCATGTGTATCTCACACCTTTCCGGCCGCCGGCACAACGGGTCAAACGGATGAATGGGTAACGGCTTGCATGCCTTGGCCGCAAATTCGGCGGCGAATGCGGCAGGAGCATGGGAATATCGCGCAATCGCGGGTTTCCGGCCTGCCGCCATGGCTTGCGCGCAGGCGCTTCAGGGCGGCGCAAGCCTTGGCGATTCTTGACTTTCGGGGATCTTGCGCGGGCGTCCGGTTTGTTCGATGATGACCGGGCCGGCGAATTGGCCGGCGGATCGTGCGGCCCGCCATCGCGCCAGATTCCGGGCGCGCGGACGCCCAAGGGAGGAACCATGCTTTCCCGTACCAGCCAGTTGGCTTCTGCCATCCTGTTGTCCGCCTGCTTCGCCGGGGCCGCCTATGCCCAGACCCCCGCCGCCACGCCCGCTCCCGCCAAGACGCCTACGCCGCAACAGCAGCGCATGGCGGACTGCAACAAGTCCGCGGAAGGCAAGAAGGGCGACGAGCGCAAGGCCTACATGAGCAGCTGCCTGAAGGGCGAGACCGCGGCGCCAGCCAAACAGCTGACGCCGCAGCAGCAGAAGATGAAGGATTGCAACGCCCAGGCCGGAGAGCAGAAGCTGACCGGCGACAAGCGCAAGACCTTCATGAGCACCTGCCTGAAGGGCTAGCACTTGGCCGATGTCTGACACCCACGGGATTGCACGTTGTATTCAACGGGCGTTTCAGGGGTGTCAGACACCCATCTACACCGTCGCGACCGGCGTCACCGGCGAACCGATCGCATGCGGCAGGCGCAGCGGAGGCGCCGTCAGCATGAAATGGTGGCGGCCTTTGGCGTGCAGCCAATCGGCCAGGTCCTTCAGGTACCACAGTTCGGCCAGGGGCAGGCCCAGCTTGAACAGGCAATGGTGGTGCAGGGGAAGCATGGCGCGCGGGCCGCTTTTTTCGCGCGCCGGGTAGGCCTCCACCGCGTAATTGTCGGCGCAGATGGCGGCGATGCCGCTATCGGTGATCCATTGCAGCAGCGCGGCGTCGGTGCCGTCCAGCGCCGCGCCGTAGCTGTGCAGCACCTCGGCGTCGGGCTTGCCGTTCATCGAAACGACCGCTTCCGCGTAGCCGGTGCGCAGCACCAGCATGTCGCCGGGCTCGACGCCGATGCCGTCCGTTTCCAGCACGTGCATCAGTTCCGCATGGCCGATCAGCGTGCGGCCGGGGCCGTAGTGGCGGAACAGGTCCACCAGCACGCCACGCCCCTGCATGCCTTTCTGGGCCAGGTTCTCAACGCCCAGCTTGAGCGCCGCGGACGGGCCTCCGCTGTTGCAGCCGCAGCCGGTATGGTCGCCGTCGGCCGGCCCCACGATGTCCACGCCGGCCTGGAAGCCGTTGTAGTAGCGCAGCTCGGCGCGGCCGTCGCCGTCGGCGTCGAACAGCGCGCCTACGTGCGCCAGCGCGTCCCATTGGGTGGAGTACTGCATGGACAGCAGCACCTGGTCGTCGCTCAGTACGTCCACCGCGTCCGGATTGACGTTGCGCAGCGGGAAGTTCAGGTAGGGCGTGTCGGCGAGGCGGGTGGGGCTCAGCTGCGGGGGATGGCGCCGCGGGTTGAGCACGTTGCCGCCGGGCAGGTCCAGCGGCAAGGACAGGCAGAAGGTCTTGCCGGCGCGGATTTCGCGCGCGCCCTTCAGGACCTGCTCTTCGGTGATGAGGTTCAGGCGGCCGAGTTGGTCGTCGGGTCCGAAGTCGCCCCAGTTGGAGCCTTCGGGCCGGTGTTTCCAGCGCTGCATGCGGTCACTCCGTCAGGAAGTCGACGACCGCGCGGGTGAAGGCTTCCGGTTGCTCCCAGTTCGAGATATGGGAGGTATTCAATTCCAGATAGCGGCCGCCGGGGATGGCGTTCGCCAGTTCGCGGCCTTGGGCGGGCGTGGCCGCCAGGTCGTGCGTGCTGCTGATGACCAGCGTGGGCGCCGTGATGGAGGCGACCTGTTCGCGGAAATCGGCGTCGCGCAGCGCGGCGCAATTGCCCGAGTAGCCGGCGTCCGGCGTGCGGCGCAGCATGTCGATCAGAACCTGGGTCAGGCCCGGTTCCGCGGCGCGGTAGCCATCGGTGAGCCAGCGCTCGACGAGGGCGGGCGCCATGTTTTCCAGCTTTTGCTCGGCCACTGCGGCGATGCGCGCGCTCCAGCCCTCGGCCGAGCCGATGCGGGCGGCGGTGTTGCACAGGATCAGTTTGTCCACGAGTTCGGGACGCGCCAGCGCCAGCCACAAGCCGGTCGGGCCGCCCATCGACAAGCCGCAGAAGTGCGCGCGCTGGATGTTCAGGTGCGCGAGCAGTTCCGCGACGTCGTTGCCCAGCTGTTCGAAACTGTATTCGCCTTCGGGGACCGATGATTTGCCGTGGCCGCGGGTGTCGTAGCGCAGCACGCGGAAGTGCTTGCTCAGTTCGGGGATCTGGCGGGCCCACATGTCGGAGCAGGTGCCCAACGAATTGGAGAGCACGAGCGCCGGCGCGTCGGCGGGGCCGTCGATGACGTAATACAGCCGTGCCTGGCTGAGATCGGCGTATGACATTGGGGAATTCCTAGGGGATAAGGCAACGGCCGCCCGGAGGCGGCCGCGCGGGCATTACAGGTGGCAGGCGCCGTCGACGTAGGCCTTGCGCCAGCGCGTGATGGTCACGCGGTCGAACAGATCGGCCTTGGAGAACGGGTCGGCGTCGATGAACTGCTGCGCGGCTTCGCGCGTGTCCAGATCAACGATGTACAGGCCGCCGCCGGCGTCCTTGCCGTCATCCTGCAGCTTGGCTCCGCAGGCCAGCAGCAGGCCCTTGTTGGCATCCAGGAACTCCAGGTGGGCGGCGCGGTGCCGCTGGCGGACTTCCTGGTGATCGGGCTTGTCGAAGGTCTCGATGATGTACGGCATGGACGGGCTCCTGTCAGATGGCGGAGGGATGGCGCGCCAGCGCCGTGACGTTGATATCCATATACGGGAACAGCGGCAGCGAGGACAGCAGCGTGTGCAGCTCGTCATTGCTTTCCACGTCGAAGATGCTGACGTTGGCGTAGCGGCCGGCCACGCGCCAGAGATTCTTCCACTTGCCGTCGCGCTGCAGCTGCTGCGCCAGGGCCTTTTCGTCGGCCTTCAGCTTGTCGGCGCGGTCGGCGGGCATGTCGACGGGAAGATTGACCTGCATTTGAACCATGAACAACATGATGGACTCTCCTTGATGCCGCCCTGGCACGCGCCGGGGCGGCGTATCGGCAAAAACTCAGCGGGAAAACTTCAGCGGCAGGCCGGTCAGGCGCAGCAGCTCGTCGGCAGTGGTGTCGCCGAACATATCGATGACGGTGACCCCGTCGGCGCGGATGTCGAAGACGGCCACGTCCGTGTATACGCGCGAGACGCAGCGCACGCCGGTCAGCGGGTAGGTGCAGGCCTCGACCAGCTTGCTCTGGCCTTCGCGGGTCTGCAGCTCCATCATCACGAACACGTCCTTCGCGCCGATGGCCAGGTCCATCGCACCGCCCACGGCCGGGATGGCGTCGGGCGCGCCCGTGTGCCAGTTGGCCAGGTCGCCGTGCTGCGACACCTGGAAGGCGCCCAGCACGCAGATGTCCAGGTGGCCGCCGCGCATCATGGCGAACGAATCGGCGTGATGGAAGAACGAGCAGCCGGGCAGCTCGGTCACGGGCTGCTTGCCGGCGTTGATCAGGTCATAGTCTTCCTGGCCCTTGGCCGGCGCGGGGCCCATGCCCAGCATGCCGTTCTCGGTGTGGAGGATGACTTCGCGGTCGGCGGGCAGGTGGTTGGCGACGAGCGTGGGCAGGCCGATGCCCAGGTTCACGTAGGCGCCTTCGGGTATGTCCTGCGCGACGCGGGCGGCGATCTGGTCGCGGGTCAGTTTGGTGCTCATTGCTGCTCCTTGGCGGCCGGTTGGGCATCGATCTGCACGACGCGCTTCACGAAGATGCCGGGGGTCACGACGGTTTCGGGGTCCAGTTCGCCCAGTTCGACCACTTCGCGCACCTGGGCCACGGCGACGCGGGCTGCGCTGGCCATGATGGGACCGAAGTTGCGGGCCGTCTTGCGGTAGACCAGGTTGCCCCAGCGGTCGCCGCGTTCGGCCTTGATGAGCGCGTAGTCGGCGTGCAGCGGGTACTCCAGCACGTACTGGCGGCCGTTGATCTCGCGGGTTTCCTTGCCGTCGGCCAGCGGGGTGCCGTAGCCGGTGGGCGAGAAGAACGCGCCGATGCCGGCGCCGGCGGCGCGGATGCGCTCGGCCAGGTTGCCCTGGGGCACCAGTTCCAGCTCGATCTTGCCGCTGCGGTACAGGCCGTCGAAAATCTGCGAGTCCACCTGGCGCGGGAACGAGCAGATGATTTTGCGCACGCGGTTGGCGCCCAGCAGGGCGGCCAGGCCGGTGGTGCCATTGCCTGCGTTGTTGTTGATGATGACCAGGTCCTTCGCGCCCTGCTCCAGCAGGGCGTCGATCAGTTCCATGGGCTGGCCGGCCGTGCCGAAGCCGCCGATCATGACGGTGGCGCCGTCGGGTACGTCCGCCAGGGCGGCCGCCGCGCTTGCAACAAGCTTAGAAATCATGATGTTTGCTCATAGGTGGCGTGTCATAATTTGTTCTTCACTAGAACTTTCGTTCTGCTGAAGAACATCGTTTCATGGGGACCGGATAGCGTCAAGACTGACCGGCGCAGGCCGATACCCATCGTCTGGAGTTGCCGCGACGGCAACGGATGGCTCGCCGTCGGCGAACTTTTTTCTCTTGGTGCATACGGATGGCTGAGCAAGAAACCCAGCAACCCAGCGACAGCTACGTGCAGTCCTTCGCTCGCGGCCTGTCGGTGATCCGGGCCTTCGGCCCCGACCGCTCGCAGATGACCTTGTCTGAGGTCGCCGCGCAGACCGGGTTGACGCGCGCCGGCGCGCGCCGCATCCTGCTGACGCTGGAGCACCTGGGTTACGTGACCGTCGACGGCCGCAAATTCGAGCTGACGCCGCGCATCCTGGAATTGGGCTATGCCTATCTGTCCGGCACGCCGCTGTGGAACCTGGCGCTGCCGTACATGGAAGAAGTGGCCGAGCTGACGCGCGAATCCTGTTCCGTATCGGTGCTGGAGGGCGCGGACATCGTCTACATCCTGCGCCTGTCCACCCACAAGGTGATGACGATCAATCTGGCCGTGGGCAGCCGCCTTCCGGCCTGGGTTACGTCGATGGGCCGCGTGCTGCTGGCGGGCTTGTCCGAGGCCGAACTGGACCGGGTGCTGGCGATGAGCCAGATCAAGGCCTACACGCCGCACACCGTTACCGGCATCGCCGAGCTCAAGCGGGTGCTGGCAGGCGTGCGCACCGACGGCTACGCCTGCGTGGCGCAGGAGCTGGAGCCGGGGCTGCAATCCGTGGCGGTGCCCATCATGGACCGCAGCGGCCGCGTGATCGCCGCGATGAACGTCAGCGGCCACGCCAACCGCTTCTCGCGCGAGGAGATGCTGGCGGCTTTCCTGCCTCCCCTGCGCCGCGCCGCCGACCAGATCAACCACGCCCTGCTGCGCCGCTAGGCGGGGCAGGGGGCGGGCGGAGGCTGATGGCGTGCGCATGGCGTGCTGGGACGGCGTAGGCCGGCCTTAGATGGGGGCGACGCCCAGCGTCGTCCCGCCGCAGACATACAGCATCTGGCCGGTGACGAAGCCGTTGTCCGGGGACAGGAAGAACATTGCGGCGCGGGCCACGTCTTCGGGCGTGCCCAGGCGCTTGACCACGATGCTGTTGATGATGCGTTCGGTCTGCGGGGCGCCGGCGGGATTGCTCTTGGTGAACAGATCGGTGGCGATGGGGCCGGGGCCGATGGCGTTGACGGTGATGCCGTCGCCGCCCAGCTCCATGGCCAGCGTGCGCGTCAGGCCGACGAGGCCGGCCTTGGTGGCGGAATAGACGACGCGGTCCGGCTTGCCCAGCGCGGCGCGCGAGGACATGTTCACGATGCGGCCGAAGCCGGCTTCCCGCATGGCGGGGAGGGCGGCCTGCACCAGGATCAGCGCTGTGCGCAGGTGCAGGTTCACCACGTAGTCCAGGTCCGCCAGCGTGGCCGTGTCCGCCGTGCCCGGACGCGTCGCCCCGGCGTTGTTCACCAGGCCGACGATGTTGTAGGCCGCCGTCACTTCGGCGGCGACTTCCTTGGTGCGCGCCTCATCGGTTAGGTCGGCCTGATACGACACCAGCCCGGCCGGCGGATTCTCGGGCAGCTTGTAGTCGATGTTCACGACCTTGTGCCCGGCCTCCAGCAGCATGCGGACGATCGCCGCCCCAATCCCGGCGCTGCCGCCGGTCACGAGATACGCAGTAGGTTTGCTCATATCAGTTTCCCGTTCCAGTTTCCAAATTCCAGCCTCAGCCTCGGCTAGCACGCCATCATCCCGATACTTCCACATCTTCCCCGGCTGGGACACCGCTAGATCCGGCTTTGCCGGTCTGCAGGTGTCGCCCCCTGGGGGGCGCGCGTAAGCGCGTACGGGGGGCCTAATGCGTCAGGTAGCCCCAGAGGAGGACGGCGGTGATGTGGATTACGCCCACCCACAGCATCATGATGACGGTATAGCCCATCACGTCGCGCAGTTTCAGCTTGGAGAGTGCCAGCGCCGGCAGGATCCAGAAAGGCTGCACCAGGTCGTTCCAGGCATTGCCCAGCATGACGGCCATGGTGGTCTGGTTGAGCGCGCTGCCGATTTCCTTGGCGGCATCGATCATGAACGGGCCCTGGATGACCCAGTGGCCGCCGGCCGAGGGCGCGAAGAAGTTGATGACGAAGGAACTGATCAGGCCCCAGAACGGCAGGGTTTCGGGCGTCGCGACGTCGACGAACACCTGCGAGATCGTGGTGACCAGGCCGGACGCGGCCATGATGGCCATGATGCCGGCGTAGAAGGGGTATTGCAGGATGATGCCCGAGATCGTCTTGATGCCTTCGGTCAGCTTGGCCACATAGGCGGCCGGCGTGCCCAGCAGGATGATGCCCAGGAACAGGATGATGAAGTTGATCAGGTTCAGGTCCAGCGAGCCGCCGTCCATGAAGTGGAAGACCACGTAGGCCACGCCCAGGGCGCCGATCAGCAGGCTCAGGATGCGGCTGTTGTTCAGGCGGGAGGCCAGGGTGCCCTTTTCGAGCAGGTCTTCGGCGGCGTTGGACGAGGCGGCGTCGCGGTCGATGGCCGGGTCCACTTCGATGACCTTCTCGCCCTTCTTCGGATGCAGCCATGCGTTGAGCAGCGGCAGCGTGACGATGATGACCAGGCTGGTGATCAGCATGGGCACCGAGAAGATGGTTTCCGACAGCGGGATGGTGCCCATCTGCTTGGCGGTGGGGTGGTTGGGCGTGGCCACCAGCACGGGGATGCTGGCCGACAGGCCCAGGCCGTACATGGTGAAGCCGCTATAGGCGGCGGCGATGATCAGCGGGTAGTGCACGCCCTTGACCTTCAGCGCCAGCTTCTTGGCGACGATGCCGCCGATGACCAGGCCGAAGCCCCAGTTCAGGTAGCTGCCGATGCCGCCAACCAGCGTCGCCACGATGATGGCGGTGTGCGGCTTGTGCACGTGGCTGACGATGCGGTTGAGCATGCGGTCGGTGAGCGGCGCGGTGGCAAGCACGTAGCCCATCGCCAGGATCACGGCCATCTGGGTGGTGAAGGCCAGGAGGCTCCAGAAGCCATTGCCCCAGGCGCGGGTGATGTCGCCCAGGCCCTTGCCTTCGACGCCCATGGCCAGAAGCACGGTAAGCAAGGTCAGCGCGATCGCGAAGACGAAGGGATCGGGCAGATACTTGCGCATCAGCTCCGTGAAGAATGAAGCCAGTTTATTCATGGTGCCTCCAACAAACTCCGGTAAGGCTAAGTTTTCTCGTGTCTTGCGCCGCCCGGCGCCGGGTGCCGGCGGGGGCGGGTGGGACGATTGGTTTTCTTTGTGTGGTTGGGCTCGTGGCCCGCTGGCGCTGGTGGCGGAAAGCCCCGCGCCTTATGTAGTGAATTCTTGGTGGCTCTGCCGTCAGGAGCCGCCGGCCTTGCTGTTGAGCCAGGCCGCGAGTTCGCCCAGCGAGGCGCTCTTTTCGCGCAGCACGCGCTCGCGGCGTTCGGGGCTCCAGGTGTAGAAGCCCTGGCCGCTCTTGGCGCCGATCTGCCCGCTTTCGACCTTGCTCTTCAGGAGCTCGGACGGTTCGGTGCGGTTTTCCAGGTCTTTGTAGAGATAGCTGGCGATCGCGTAGTGCACGTCGATGCCGTTCATGTCGCGCTGCTCCAGCGGACCGGACAGCGCCAGGCGGATGCCCAGGCTCCACTTGACCACTTCGTCGATGTCCTCGGCGCTGGCCACGCCTTTCTCCAGCAGCGAGATGGCCTCGCGGGCCAGCGCGTGCTGGATGCGGTTGGCGATGAAGCCGGGGATGTCCTGGCGCACCAGCACGGGCCGCTTGCCGGCGAACCGCAGCGTGGCCATCACCCGCGCCACGGTGTCCTCGGAGGTGTCGTCGTTGCGGACGACTTCAACCAGGGGGATGACGTCGGCGGGCGTGAAGAAGTGGGTGCCCACGAAGCGGTCGCGGCGCACCACGGCGCTGGCGATGGCGTTGATGGACAGGCCGGAGGTGTTGGTGGCGAAGAGAGTATGCGTGGGGCAGAGGGAATCGAGCTTGGCGAACAGGCCGCGCTTGAGTTCAAGGTTTTCCGGCACGGCTTCGATGACGAGATCGCTGTTGCAGGCGGCTTCCAGGCCGGGGGATACCTGGATGCGCTGCATGGCTTCCTGGACCCGGCCCGGCGCGTAGACGTTCAGCTGGCGATCTATCGTCTGGAGCGCGCGCTCCAGGGCGCCTTCCATCGGGTCGATGAGGACGATATTCAGTCCCTTCGAGGCAAAGAGCGCGGCAATGCCGCTGCCCATGGCGCCTGCGCCGACGATGGCGAGATTCTTGAGGGGAGTATCCATGATGGTTCGCTTGGGCTGACACGCCGGGCTTGCGGCGGGCACGCGCGGAACCAGGATGCTTTCTGTCTTCTTCCGGGTGTGCCTTCCTGTGCGCCTGGCCAGAAAAATCGTTTTGTTCTATATACGAACATTTGTGCGTATATAGAATTTATGAAGGAGATAGTACTAAAAGTCGCTGGGAGTGGACAAATCGGGGATTATGGGTGTTCGTCTGGTGGACGCGTGTGGGGAGGGCGGGTGTCTGACAGCCGTCGATGAGGCATGTGTCTGACACCCGGGAAAGGTTGGTGCGAGCTTGTGGCGGTTTGCCGTAGGGGTGTCAGACACTGCGTGCAGGCCGGGTGCCTGACGCGGGGCACTCTAGTAAGTGTCTGACACCCGGGAAAGGTTGCCGCGAGCTTGTGGCGGCTTGCCGTAGGGGTGTCAGACACTGCGCGCGGGCCTGGTGCCTGACGCCGGGGGCACTCTAGTAAGTGTCTGACACCCACACATTCCTGCCTTTTACCCTGAATTCCTCAGCCCCGCGGCGATGCCGTTGATCGTCAGGTGGATCGCGCGCTGCACGCGTTTGTCGACTTCTGCCTGCGGATTTCTCTGCGCGGCGCGGTGGCGGCGGATCAGTTCGATCTGCAGGTAGTTCAGCGGGTCGATGTAGGCGAAGCGCTCGCGCAACGAGGCCTGCAGCGTGGGGTTGTCGGCCAGCAGTTCGCGTTGGGTCAGCAGCTTCAGCATGGAGAGCGAGCGCGCATGCTCGGCGCTGATGGCGCCGAAAATGCGTTCGCGCAGGCCCCGTTGCGGCACCAGCTGCGCGTAGCGGGCCGCGATCGCCAGGTCGGACTTGGCCAGCACCATTTCCATGTTCGACAGCAGGGTACGGAAGGCGGGCCAGTCGCGCGCCATTTCGCGCAGCTGGGCCAGGCGGCCACGGCGCGAACGAGGAGCGTCGGGGGCGCCGGTTTCCAGATAGGCCTCGATCGCCGACCCCATGCCGTACCAGCCGGTCAGCATCAGGCGGCATTGCGCCCAGGAAAAGCCCCATGGGATGGCGCGCAGGTCTTCGATGTGCTGCCCCTTCTTGCGCGACGCGGGACGCGACCCGATGTTCAGGCCGGCGATCTCGCTGATGGGCGTGGCGGCGAAGAAATAGTCGGAGAAGCCGGGGGTGTCGTAGACCAGTCCGCGGTAGGTGCGCTGCGCGGCCTCCGACATGAAGGACATGGCCGGGCCGTGATGGGCCATGTGCGCGTCTTCGGCGCTGGTGGCCTCGGCGCGCGGCGCCAGGCTGGACTCCAGCGTGGCCGCGACCAGCAGCTCCAGGTGCCAGCGCCCGACCTCGGCGTCCTTGTACTTGCTCTGGATGACTTCGCCTTGCTCGGTCAGCCGGATCTGGCCGGCGACGGTGCCCGGCGGCTGCGCCAGGATGGCGTCGAAGCTCGAGCCGCCGCCGCGCCCCACCGAGCCGCCGCGCCCATGGAACAGGCGCAACCGCACGTGGCGGGCCGAGAACACGTCGACCAGGGCGCGTTCGGCCTGGTAGAGCGACCAGTTGGACGTCAGGAAACCGCCGTCCTTGTTGCTGTCCGAATAGCCCAGCATGACTTCCTGCGCGCCGTTCTGCGCCAGCTTCACGCGCTGGCGGATTTCCGGCAGGTCGAGCCAGGCCGCCATGATGCTGGCGCCGCGCTGCAAGTCGGGAATGGTTTCGAACAGCGGCACCACCATCAGGCCGTCCTCGGCCGTGATCTCCTGGCCGGCGGGCGCGATCAGGCCGGCCTCTTTCTGCAGCACCATGACTTCCAGCAGGTCGCTCAGCGTTTCGGTATGCGACACGATGGTCTGGCGCACGGCCTGCTTGCCGTAGCGGGCCCGGCCGGCGGCGGCCGCGCGCAGCACGGCCAGTTCGCGCGTGGTGTCTTCGCTGTAGGCGATCCACGGCGAAGCCAGCGGGCGGGCCTGCGCCAGTTCGGCGCGCAGCAGCGCCACGCGCTCGTCCTCGTCCAGCGCCAGGTAGTCCAGCGGCTTGCCGTCCTGCTGCACGCCGGCGCGCGCGAACAGTTCGGCCAGGGCGCGCTCGTGCACGTCGGAACTCTGGCGCAGGTCGACCGTGGCCAGGTGGAAGCCGAAGACTTCCACGGCCTGCTGCAAGCCGGCCAGGCGCAGCTTGGCGATGGGCGAGCCGTGGTGGGCGGCCAGGGATGCGGCGATGGTGGCGAGGTCGGTGGATAGTTCCTGGGGCGTGTCGTAAGCGGGCGCGGCCACGGTGCTGCGCCGCGCCAGGTCCTGGCCAGTGAGGCGCTGCGCGGTGGCGGCCAGCCGGGCGTACACGCCGACCAGCGCGCGCCGGTAGGGTTCGTCGCGCCGGTGCGGCGAGTCGTCGCCGCTGGCCTCGGCCAGGGCGAGCAGTTCGGCGTCCACGGCGATCAGCAAGGTGGTGACGGACAGTTCCGCGCCCAGCGCGTGCACTTCCTGCAGATAGTGCTCGAACAGCACGGTCGCCTGGCGCAGCAGGGCGCGCTCCAGGGTGCTGGCGTCCACGTTCGGGTTGCCGTCGCGGTCGCCGCCGATCCAGCTGCCCATGCGCAGGAAGGGCTCCAGCGGCGGGGGCGGGGGGGCGAAGGGCTTGGCGGATTCGCGGTTCAGCAGCTTGGACAGGTCCCCGTAGAGGCGCGGAATGACCTGCAGGAAGGTGCTGCGGTAGTACGAGAGGGCGTTCTCGATCTCATCGGCCACCGTGAGCCGGGTATAGCGCAGCATGCGGGTCTGCCACAGCGTGGCCACGCGGCCCAGCAGCGAGGCGTCCAGGTCGGCCAGTTCTTCCGGGGTGAGCGGGCCTTCGCGCTGTATCAGCGCGGCGGCGATTTCGCGGTGCACGTCCAGCGTGCTCTTGCGCTGCACTTCGGTGGGGTGGGCGGTGAGCACGGGCATCACGCAGGCATCGGCCAGCAGGCGGCGGATGCGCGCCACGCCCACGCCATGGCGGCCCAGCGCCTGCACGGCTTCGCGCAGGCTGCCGCGCGCCGGAGAGCCGTCGGCGATGGCGCGGGCGCGCTGGCGGCGGTTCTGGTCGCGGTCTTCGGCGATGTTGGCCAGGTGCAGGAAGTAGCTGAAAGCGCGGGCGACGGAGTTCGGGTCGCTGCCCTGCAGGCGCTTGACGCGCTGCTCCAGCAGCTTGCCGTCGGCGTCGTTGCCTTCTCGGCGGAATTTGACGGCGGTGCGGCGCAGGGTCTCGATGGTGTCGAAGACGCGCTTGCCTTCGCATTCCTCGATGACGGTTCCGAGTAATCGGCCTAACAGCCGGATATCGTGACGCAAGGGTTCTGCGGAATCGGACTGCTGGCGGATAGCTTTCATCGGGCGGGGGATCCGTCGGGCTGCTGGAGGGCAAGGGTGAGTAAGGGGCGTTGCAGGTAAACCGTAAATAAAACCTGATCGATTTTACGCAGGCTTCCTTACGGCAAAGCGCCCGGGCTGCGTTAAAGTTCGCTAAGGGCCTGTTTACGCTACAGCAAGCCCCGCTTCCCTCTCATTCCCCAAAGCCCCATCTATGCAAAACCATCAACGTCGCGCGCTCGTGCTGTTTTCGGGCGGCCAGGACTCCACCACTTGCCTGGCCTGGGCGCTGGACCGGTATGCCCATGTGGAAACCGTGGCGTTCGATTATGGGCAGCGCCATCACATCGAGTTGTCCGCGCGCCTGAACGTGCTGCGCGATATCCGCGAGAATTTCCCCGACTGGGCGCCGCGCCTGGGCGAAGATCATCTGCTGGACCTGAAGGTGCTGGGCCAGGTGGGCGACACGGCCATGACGAGCGACCGCGCCATCGAGATGCAGGCCAACGGCCTGCCCAATACGTTCGTGCCCGGACGCAACCTGCTGTTCCTGACACTGGCCGCCGCCCTGGGTTACCGCCGCCAGCTTGACGTGCTGGTGGGCGGCATGTGCGAAACGGATTTTTCCGGCTACCCCGATTGCCGCGACGACACCATCAAGGCGCAGCAGGTGGCGCTGGGGCTGGGGCTGGGATCCCGGGTTACGATCGAGACGCCGCTGATGTGGATCGACAAGTCTGAGACCTGGGCGCTGGCGCACAGGCTGGGCGGCGACGCGCTGGTCGAGACCATCGTCGAGGAAAGCCACACCTGCTACCTGGGCGAACGCGGCGCGCGTCACGATTGGGGCTACGGCTGCGGCGAGTGCCCGGCCTGCAAGCTCCGGAAGATCGGCTGGGAAAAATGGGTGGTCGCTTCCGCCGCCGAGGGCTGAGGCGGCTCGGCCGTAAGCAGTCGACAACCATGGAGACCATATGCTTGATGAGGGCGTTGTCCGAAACGGGGGGCAGACACCGCGCGGCGGAATCACCGCCGGGAACACAGGCCCGGAACCGGCCGGCGCTTTCTCGATTGTGGCTCCGATCGACCTCCAGGTTCGGGTAGCGGCGGCGCAGTTCGTCTATTCCGACTTATTTTCGGCAGCGCGGCGGCGTCCGCTGCACATGCTTGCATGGGTGGTGGTGCTGTTGCTGGTGATGATCGGAGTCTCCTCCTGGCAGAAAAGCGCGCGGCTGGGCGTCGACGGCTTTGCCTCCCGCTTTTTCAACGATCTGTTCGGCCTGGGCGGCCTCGCCATTCTGTTCATCGTCATCCCCGTTCTGGCCTACTACGCGATCCAGCCCGCGCTCGTTCGCGGCCGCCTGAGGCGCTGGTGCCGCGACGAGCAGCTCGACCAAGCCGTCTCCGTGACCTATCGTTTCGAGCCGGACGGCCTGACCGTGGTCCAGCCAGGACGGACGACCGTTCTTGCGTGCTCGCGCATCGTGGGCGTTACGGAAGGCCCCGCGCATCTCTACATCCGGCTCAGGAATATCGAGGACGCCTACGCCCTGCCGCTGCGCGTCCTGTCTGCCGAACAGGTCGCGCATATCAAGAGATGGGCCGCTTCCTGCCATGCCGGCGCCGGCGTACCGGCTTACGGCCCGTCGGAAGAGGGGGCGGCCTCCGACCCGCAAGCGCTGCTGGCATCCCGGTTCACGTTCACCGAAGAAGACCGCGCCATCGCGCTCGGTTGGCAAATGGAACGTCCCGGCATGCGGCGCCGCCGTCGCCGTGGCTTCGCGCTGGCCTTCCTGCTGACCGCGCTCATCGTTCCGCTGTTTTTTTGCTTTCTCTGGCTGCTGGATCCTGAGCGGGTGCCGTTCCGCTATGCATTTCCGCTCTTCATCGAGATGTTCGCGAGCACCTTTTGGCAGTATGCGATCGGTTTCTGGGCGCTGCTCGCCGTGATCATCGTGCTGCAGCCCTGGGCGCAGCGCCGCCACGCATGGACGCTGGCGCGACGGCTGCAGAAGCAGGTGCCGGCCGAAGCTTGCGAGGTACGGCTCTACGAGGACAGGCTCGACATTCGGCAGGAGGGCTGGCGCAGCACCTTCGACATGGCCAGCTTCGACGGCATCGAGCGCCGAGACAGCCATCTGATCGCTTTCCGGCCGGAAAACGAACCCCTGTTCCTGCCCTTGCGCGTGCTCGACGACGACAATCTGTCCATAATCGAACGCGTCATCGGCCGCCGCGCAGGCGAGGACGCCCTCCGGACGGGGCAAAACGCATGAGCAGACGGGGCGCCATTCACCTTGCCGCGCTGTGCGCGGCGCTGGCGGTTTCAGGGCTGACGAAGACCGCGTCGGCCGAGACCGTCGTCATGCCGCCCGGGCTCTCGGTCGTGCTGCCCGAAGGCTGGGCGCTGGACGGATCGCCGGAAGGCGTTGTTTCAAAGAGCGGCCTGCGGCGGGTGCAGTTCGCCTGCGAAAGCGACGCCTGCGAGGAGACGCAAGAGACCTGTACCATCCTGACTCGCGACGAGCAGATGGAAGGCGACGACGATGCCGGCAAGCTGCGCGAAATGTACGCCTCGCCGCTCAAGCGCTATTCCCGCCTGCGCGCCGTGCTGCGCGCGACCAGCCCCGATGCCGAGATCCGCAAGCCGCTGGAGCGCGTGCGCATCGGCGATCGGGACTGGTATCGGGTCGAGACGGACGCTCGGTACAACTACAAGTCGGGCCTGTATGCCGAAACCGTCATCGACGGCCGCTATGTCGGCGTGATCTGCAAATCCTGCGAGACCGGTGAAGAACGCCATGCGAGCGGCCTGCAGATCATGCAGCGCATGCAGCCGAACGCGAAGGCCGCCGCGCGGCATTGAGGCGCGTGCCGCTCAGCAACGCGCGATGAACTTCCATCTCAGCGCGAAGGCCGCCGCGCAGATGGTCGCGGCCAGGCCGACGGAAACAGCCATCGCGCCCCGCGCGCCGTGGCCTTGCACGAAATAGGCGTAGGCCACCGGCGCGGTGGCCGTCAGCAGGAAGCTGGGAATCAGCAGGGCGCCGACCAGCGCGCCGTAACTGCGGAAATCGAAGAGCGCCAACGGCAAGGTGCCGCGGGTGATGGTCATCAGGCCGTTGCAGGCGCCGTACAGCAGGGCGTAGGCAGCGGTGGCATACAGGTTGCCGCCGGACAGCAGCGCCAGCAGGAAGCAGAGCGGCAGCACCATTGCGACGGCCAGCGTGAGGGTCAGCGGATGCAGGCGCGATCCCAGCGCGACATCGGCCAGCCGGGCCGCGAACTGGCCCACTCCCCACAGCGCGGCGACGCTGACGGCCGCCGTCGCGGCCAGCCCGAGGCCGGACAGCAGCGAGATCAGGTGCGCCGCGTTGCCGGCCGCCAGGAAGTTGGTCAGCATGGCGATCACCGCGTACAGCGCGCCCGCCAGGCGGCGTTCGGCGGGGCTGCGGGCCAGGCCCGTGGAGGTCTTGTCCTTGCTGCCGGCGGGGGCGGCGTAGCGCTCGCGCGGCAGCGCCAGGTACAGCGGCAGCGTGCCCAGCGCCAGGGCGCCGTACGCCAGCGCCGCGCCGCGCCAGCCCAACCAGTCCGCCAGCACATGGCCCACCGGCCACATCACGGTGGACGCCAGGCCGCCGAACAGCGTGATCTGGGACATGGGCCGGCGCGCCGTCGGCCCGGCCGCCCGGGCCAAGGACGCGAAAGCCGCGTCGTACAGGCACAGGCGCATGCCGATTCCCAGCAGGATCCATGCCGCGTAGTAGAGCGGCAGGCTGTGCGCGGCCGCCAGTACCGCGCAGCCCAGCGCGGCCACCACGGCGCCTGCGGGCATGACGCGGTGCCCGCCCCAGCGGTCCACGGCCTTGCCGGCCAGCGGCGACACCATGGCCATCACTATGATGGCCGCCGAGAAGCCGCCGTAGATGGCGGCGGCGTTCCAGCCCAGGTCGGCCGCCATGGCCGGGCCCAGGGCGCCGATCAGATAGAAGGTAACGCCCCAGCCGACCAGTTGGGTCAGGCCCAGGCAGACAATGGCGCGGGGCGCGATCACGGCCGCTGCGGCGGCGTCGCGTCGCCCTCGCCCAATGCTCGCTGCATCAGCACCGTGTCGCGCCATTCTCCATGCTTGTGTCCCACGGAGCGCAGCGTGCCGACGGGATGGAAGCCTTGGCGGGCGTGCACCGCCAGCGACGCCGCATTGCGGCTGTCGCCCACCACCGCCAGCATCTGCCGCCAGCCGGCGGCGGTGCAGCGGGCGATCAGTTCCGCCAGCAGCCTGCCGCCGATGCCCAAGCCGGAGCGGCCGGCTTTCACGTACACCGAATCCTCCACCGTATGCCGGTAGGCCGGGCGCGGGCGGTAGGGCGTGACGTAGGCGTAGCCCACGATCTCGCCGGCGATCTCGGCCACCAGGTAGGGCATGTCCTTTTCCAGCACGGCGGCCCGGCGCTGGCGCATCTCTTCGATGGACGGGGGCTCCAGTTCGAAGGAGGCCGTGCCGTGCTGCACGTGGTGGGCGTAGATGGCCTTGATGGCGGGAAGGTCGGCTGGCGCGCTGTCGCGGATGAGCACGGTGGTGGCGTTGGATGGCATGGAAGGAACGAGGGAGGGAGCGAGCCGCCAGTGTCGCGCAAGCCAATCTATTAATAAAGCTTTGGTTTATTATGATTTTTATAAGTAAAACTTTGGATTATGGCGATGCGTGGCCTCAATCTGGACCAATTGCGCACCTTCGCGCAGGTGATCGAGCTGGGCAGTTTCTCCGCGGCGGCTGAACGCGGCGGGGTAACCCAGCCCGCCGTCAGCCTGCAGATCCGCCAGCTCGAAAGGCGCTTCGGCCTGAAGCTGGTGGAGCGCGTCGGCCGCCGCGCCGGCCCCACCGCGGCCGGAATGGAGCTGCTGGCGCACGTCCGCATCATCGACGCCGCGCTGGCGCAGGCCGAGCTCGCCATGACGGCGCACGCCTCCCAGGTGGCCGGACGCATCAGGCTGGGAACGGGCGCCACCGCCTGCACCTACCTGCTGCCGCCGCTGCTGGCCGACCTGCGGCGCCGCTTTCCGGCGCTGGATATCGTCGCCAGCACGGGCAATACCGCGGACATGCTGCGCGGGCTGGAGAACAACACGCTGGACATCGGGCTGGTTACGCTGCCGGCGCCGGGCCGAATGTTCCAGGTGACTCCGGTGCTGGAAGACGAGTTCGTGGCGATCTTTCCCGCCGGTGACCCGTCGCTTATCCCGGCTGCCGCCACGCCGCAGGCGCTGGCGCGGCTGCCGCTGGTGCTGTTCGAACCCGGCGCGCGCACCCGGCGGCTGGTGGATGACTGGTTCGAGGCGGCGGGCGTCGCCGCCAAGCCGGTCATGGAGCTGGGCAGCACCGAAGCCATGAAGGAAATCGTCGGGGCCGGCCTGGGCTGCGCGGTGCTGCCCAGGCTGTCGGTATCGGGCGCCGGCCAGCGCCCGGCGCTTGAGGTCCGGGCGCTGGCTCCGCGCCTGTCGCGCAGTCTGGCTATCGTGCTGCGCAGGGATAAGCCGCTAAGCCGGGGCCTGAGGCATCTGCAGGATTCGCTGCTGGCGTTGCGTGGGTGAACGCATAGGGGTGGAAGACGTCCACCGGCAGTTGGTTGCAGGCCTCGATGCAGGCGCGCACGTCCGCCATGTTCGAGAAATCCAGGCCGCTGCGGATGCCGTGCAGGTCCAGGTTCATGGCCAGCGTCACCAAGTCCACGTTGCCGGTGCGCTCGCCGTTGCCGAACAGGCAGCCTTCCACTCGGTCGGCGCCGGCCAGCACCGCCAGCTCCGCCGAGGCCACGGCCGTGCCGCGGTCGTTGTGCGGATGCACGCTCAGGATGATGCTGTCGCGGCGCGCCAGGTGGCGGTGCATCCATTCGATCTGGTCGGCGTAGACGTTGGCCGAGGTGCATTCCACGGTGGACGGCAGGTTGACGATCATCTTGCTTTCGGGAGTCGGGCCCCAGGCGGCGCTGACCGCATCGCACATCTCCAGCGCGAATTCCAGTTCGGCCAGGCTGAAGGTCTCGGGTGAGTATTCGTAGATCCACTGTGTCTCGGGGTGCGCGTCCGCCAGCGCCCGGATCTGCCGCGTGCCGGCCAGCGCGATCTCCTTGATCTCGGCCTTGCTCATGCCGAACACGATGCGGCGCCATTGCGGTGCGATGGGCGCATACAGGTGCACGATGGCGCGGGGCACGCCGCGCAGCGATTCGAAGGTGCGTTCGATGAGGTCCGGGCGCGACTGGGTCAGCACCTCGATGGTCACATCTTCGGGGATGCGCCGTTCCTCGATCAGTTTGCGGACGAAGTTGAAATCGGTGTCCGAGGCCGAGGGGAAGGCCACCTCGATTTCCTTCAGGCCCACGGCCACCAGCTGTTCGAAGCAGCGCAGCTTGCGAGCCGCGTCCATGGGCTCGATCAGGGCCTGGTTGCCGTCGCGCATGTCGGTGCTCATCCAGATCGGCGGCGCCGTCAGCCGGCGCGACGGCCAGGTGCGTTCGACATAGTCGCGGGTGAAGGGAAGGGTGGGGCGGTATTTGTGCTGGGGCTGGTCGAGCATGGAAACCTCCGGCCGCGGAGCGCGGCGCGTATCGGCCGCCCGCGTCCAGGGCGGAACGGCCAAGTCAGGGGAGGTGGCGTCAGGACCCGTAAGGGGCCCAGGGCTGCCGGGCGGCCACGGAGCGCAAGGCCCGGCAACCGCGCGCTAGTCGCAGCGCCCGCGCGTACCCGGCCGGCGCCAGGGCGGCGAGGAGGGCGGCGGGGGCGGGCTGACGGGGCATGGTCGTGTCGGGCGTGGGGAATGCGGGAGGGAATGCCAGGATGATAGGTACACTGGAAAAGACCGTCTAACGCCATTTAGGCAATAATCGTCGCAAAATGGACAAATCAGCTCCCGCCGCACCCGCCTCCAGCGCCCGCAAGCCCGTGGGCCTGGACCTTTTTCCCTACGAATCCTCGAAACGCCCCGTGGCCGGGCTGGCCGTGGACTATGAAGACGGCCATCGCATCCGCCGCCACCGGCACCGGCGCGCCCAGCTGGTCTACGCGATTTCGGGCGTGATGGTGGTGGATACGCCCGCCGGGATCTGGGTGGTGCCGCCCACGCGCGGCGTCTGGGTGCCGGCCTGGATGCCGCACGGGATCCGCATGAGCGGCGAGCCGCGCATGCGCACCGTGTTCGTCGAGCCGGGGGCGGCCGCGCACCTGCCCGCGGAGTGCTGCGTGCTGTCGATCTCGCCGCTGCTGCGGGAATTGATGGTTGCGGCCGCCGAGGTGCCGCTGGACTGGGCGCCGGACACGCGCAACGGCCGCCTGATGATGCTGCTGCTGGACGAGTTGCGCCAGGAACCCGTGTTGCCCCTGCACCTGCCGCAGCCTGCCGAGCCGCGCCTGGCGCGCATCTGCCGCGCCATCGTGCGCCACCCGGAACGCCAGGACGGCGCGGCGGACTGGGCGCGCGAGCTGGGCGTGGATCCGAAGACCGTGCACCGCCTGTTCCTGCGTCATACGGGCATGACGTTCGGGCGTTGGCGCCAGCAGGCGCGCCTGCTGGCGGCCATGGAGCGCCTGGCGCGCGGCGAGCGCGTGCTGGAAGTGGCGCTGGACCTGGGCTATGAAAGCCCCAGTGCGTTCGCGGCCATGTTCCGCAAGGCCGTGGGCGAGCCGCCCAGCGCATTTGCCGCGCGCGGCATGGCGTCCGCCTGACGGTCGTGCAGGGGCTCCGAGGCCGCTGGAAAGCGGCAGGGCGCGGAACCAGCGTATTATTTACCGTTTTGCCGCCCAGCTAACAGAACCAGCCTGAGACAAATCATGCCGCACTACCGTTCCCGCACCTCGACCCACGGCCGCAACATGGCCGGCGCCCGCGCCCTGTGGCGCGCCACCGGCATGAAGGACGGCGATTTCGGCAAGCCCATCATCGCGGTCGTGAACTCGTTCACGCAGTTCGTGCCGGGCCACGTGCACCTGCGCGACCTCGGCGCGCTGGTCGCCAAGGAAATCGAAGCCGCCGGCGGCGTCGCCAAGGAATTCAACACCATCGCCGTGGACGACGGCATCGCCATGGGCCACGGCGGCATGCTGTATTCGCTGCCCTCGCGCGAACTGATCGCCGATTCGGTGGAGTACATGGTCAACGCGCACTGCGCCGACGCCATGGTCTGCATCTCGAACTGCGACAAGATCACTCCGGGGATGCTGATGGCCGCGATGCGCCTGAATATCCCGGTCGTGTTCGTGTCCGGCGGTCCGATGGAAGCGGGCAAGGTGAAGTCGCCCACCGACGGCAAGGTCGTCGCCAAGATCGACCTGATCGACGCCATGATCAAGGCCGCCGACCCCAACGTGTCGGACGCCGACGTGGCCGAAGTCGAACGCAGCGCCTGCCCCACCTGCGGTTCCTGTTCCGGTATGTTCACGGCCAACTCGATGAACTGCCTGACCGAAGCCATCGGCCTGGCGCTGCCGGGCAACGGCACCATCGTGGCCACGCACGCGTGGCGCCGCGGTCTGTTCGAGCAGGCCGGCCGCCTGGTCGTGGACCTGTGCCGCCGCTATTACCAGGAAGATGACGCGTCGGTCCTGCCGCGCAGCATCGCCACCAAGAGCGCCTTCCAGAACGCCATGGCGCTGGACGTGGCCATGGGCGGTTCCACCAACACCGTGCTGCACCTGCTGGCCGCGGCGCAGGAAGCCGGCGTGGACTTCACCATGGCCGACATCGACCGCATTTCGCGCAAGGTGCCGTGCCTGTGCAAGGCCGCGCCCGCCACCGATAAATACCACATTGAAGACGTGCACCGCGCGGGCGGCATCCTGGGCATCCTGGGCGAGCTGGCGCGCGCCGATCTGCTGGACCTGTCCTGCGGCAACGTGCATAGCGGCACGCTGGGCGACGCCATCCGCAACTGGGACGTGGCCGGCGGCGCGGGCGAAGACGCGCAGAAGTTCTACCGCGCGGCGCCTGGCGGCATCCCCACCACGGTGGCCTTCAGCCAGGACGCGACCTTCCTGACGCTGGACACCGATCGCAAGACGGGCTGCATCCGCAGCAAGGAAAACGCCTACTCCAAGGACGGCGGCCTGGCCGTGCTGTACGGCAACCTGGCGGAAAAGGGCTGCATCGTGAAGACGGCCGGCGTGGACGAATCGCAATGGACGTTCACCGGCCGCGCGCGCGTCTTCGAAAGCCAGGACGCCGCCGTGGAAGGCATCCTGGGCGACCAGATCGTTCCGGGCGACGTGGTGGTGATCCGCTACGAAGGCCCCAAGGGCGGTCCGGGCATGCAGGAGATGCTGTACCCCACGTCCTACCTGAAGTCCAAGGGCCTGGGCAAGAGCTGCGCGCTGTTCACCGACGGCCGCTTCTCGGGCGGTTCGTCGGGCCTGGTGATCGGCCACGCCTCGCCGGAAGCGGCGGAAGGCGGCACGATCGGCCTGGTGGAAGAGGGCGACGTGATCGAGATCGACATCCCGAACCGCAAGATCCATCTTGCTGTTTCCGACGAGGAACTGGCGCGCCGCCGCGCCGCCATGGATGCGCGCGCGGACGGCTGGGAGCCCGTGGGCCGCGAGCGCGTGGTGTCGCAGGCGTTGCAGGCTTATGCGGCGTTGGCGACTTCGGCGGATCGCGGGGCTGTGCGGGATTTGTCGCAGTTGAAGCAGAAGCGTTGATCGCTTTCTTTTGAAGAGCGGCGTCCCTGTTGGGGCGCCGTTTTTTTTCGTGCGGGGATTCTTCGTAGGTCGCCTGCTGGAGCGGGCGGCGTCTGGGTTTGCCGCGTTGTTGGGGGTGTGTCGAGTGGCGGGTTAAAGTGGCGATTGCTGCGGCAAGTTGTGCTGCGGCAAGTGTCTGACACCCGTACGAGATGATCTTGGATCTGCGCTTCTCTTCCCGGGTGTCAGACACCTGGAGAGCTGCCGTACATTCGTCCCCTGGTCAAGGAGTCCGCCCCATGTCCCTGAACTCTGATGCATTGCGGCTGTTCCTGGGCGTCGTGGATGCTGGATCCCTGAGCGCGGCCGCGGAAGTGCTGGGCCACACCGCTTCCGGCGTCAGCCGGGGATTGTCGCGGCTGGAAGAAGACCTGGGCGTCACGCTGCTGAACCGGACCACGCGCCGCATGGAGCTGACCGAAGAGGGCAAGCATTTTCTTCCCAAGGCGCGGCAGATCGTGGCGTCGCTGGAAGAGGCGGAAGAGTGCATGCGCAAGGTGCATCAGCGGCCCGCGGGGCGTTTGCGGGTGGATGCGTCGGTGCCGGTGATGCTGCATTGCGTGGTGCCCCACGTGGGGGATTTCCGCCGCGAATATCCGGGGATTTCTCTCGAACTCACCAGCAACGACCGCATCGTGGACCTGATGGAGCATCGCACCGACGTGGCGCTGCGCATGGGCCCGCTGACGGACTCCTCGCTGCATGCGCGCACGCTGCGGCCGTCCCCGCGATGGGTGATGGCCAGTCCGGACTACATCGCCCGGCGCGGCGCGCCGGAAACGGTGGCGGATCTGGCCGCGCACGAGGTGCTGGGCTTCACCCAGCCCGAAAGCCTGAACGTGTGGCCTCTGCGCCACGCCGGCGCGTCGAGCTATCTGGCCGTGCCCACCCTGGCGACCTCCAGCGGCGAAACGCAGCGGCAGCTGGCGCTGCGCGGAGTGGGCATCGCCTGCCTGTCCGACTTCGTGGTGCGCGAGGACATCAAGGCCGGCAGGCTGGTGAAGCTGATGGAGTCCGAGCACACGGACTACCTGCAGCCCATGCACGCCGTATATCACCGCAACACGCAGCTGTCGCGGCGGATCGCGTGTTTCCTGGATTTCTTCGCGGCGCGCATGTGATGCCCGCGCACGGGCCGCGCGCAGGCGCGGCCCGTGGTCCTGTTCAGGCGTGCAAGGCGCGGCCGAAGGCCGACAGCACCGATTCGTGCAGGGTTTCCGACAGCGTCGGATGCGCGAACACGGTATGCATCAGGTCTTCCTCGGTGGCTTCCAGCGATGCCGCCACGCCGTAGCCCGTGATCAGCTCGGACGCTTCGGGGTGGATGATGTGCGCGCCCAGCAGTTCGCCTGTTTTCGCGTCGAACACCGTCTTCACCAAGCCCTGGTCCTCGCCCATGGCGATCGCCTTGCCGTTGCCGGCGAAAGAGAACTTGCCGACGCGGATTTCGCCGCCCGTCTGCTTGGCATGCTCGCGCGCGCGGGCCTCGGTCATGCCGATGCTGGCCACCTGCGGGTAGGAATAGGTGCAGGCGGGGATGCGCAGCGGGTCGATGGGGTGGGAAGGCTTGCCGGCGATCGCCTCCACGCACAGCACGGCCTCGTGGCTGGCCTTGTGGGCGAGCCAGGGGGCTCCGGCCACGTCGCCGATGGCATAGACGCCGGGCTCGCCCGTCCGGCACAGGCCGTCGGTGACGATGTGGGTCTTCTCCACTTTGACGCGGGTGCGTTCCAGCCCGAGGTTCTCCACGTTGCCCACGATGCCGGCGGCGACGATGACGCGCTCGACTTCCAGTTCGCTCTGCTTGCCCTGCTGCTCCAGCACCACCTTCACGCCGGAGGCCGTCGTGGACGAGGCCTTGACGGCGCATTGCGTCAGCACGCGGATGCCTTGCTTCTCGAAGGCCTTGCGGGCCAGTTGCGAGATTTCGGCGTCTTCCTGCGGCAGGATCTCGGCCGTCATGTCGATCAGGGTGACCTCGGCGCCCACCGCACGGTAGAAGCTGGCGAACTCCGCGCCGATGGCGCCCGCGCCCACCACCAGCAGTGATTTCGGGATCGCGGCGGGCACCAGGGCCTGGCGGTAGGCCCAGATGCGTTCGCCCACCGGCAGCGCCGGCAGTTCGCGGGCGCGCGCGCCGGTCGCCAGGACGATGTGCGGAGCCGACAGCGTGGCGCCGCTGTCCAGCGCCAGCTTGCCCGCGCCCGCCAGCCTGGCGCTGGCGGCGAACACCGTCACGCCATTTTTCTTCATCAGGTGCGCCACGCCCTGGCCCAGGCGGCCCGCCACCTTGCGCGAGCGCGCCACCATGGCGGCCAGGTCGGGGCGGGCTTCGCCCGCGCCTGCGACGCCGTAGTGAGAGGCTTCGCGGCATGCGCGCAGCACGGTGGCGCTGTGCAGCAGGGCCTTGGTGGGGATGCAGCCCCAGTTCAGGCAGATGCCGCCCAGTTCGGCGCGTTCCACCAGCGCCACCGACATGCCCAGCTGGGCGCCGCGGATGGCGGCCACGTAGCCGCCGGGGCCGCCTCCCACCACGATGAGATCAAACGTCGTCTTCGTCATGGCGGGGCTCACAGCAGGATGCGCACGGGGTTTTCGATCAGCTGGCGGAAGGCCGCCAGCCAGCGCGCGCCGACGGCGCCGTCCACCACGCGGTGATCGGCCGACAGGGTCACGGTCATGACGGAGGCCACGGCGAGCGCGCCGTCCGCGTCCACGACGGGGCGGCGCTCGGCCGCGCCCACCGCCAGGATGGCGGCCTGCGGCGGGTTGATGATGGCCGCGAACTGGCCGATGCCGTACATGCCCAGGTTGCTCACCGTCAGCGAGCCGCCGGCGAATTCCTCGGGCTTGAGGCGGTTGACCTTGGCGCGTCCGGCAAGCTCGACGATTTCGCCGGCGATGGCCGATAGCGGCTTCACATCGGCGTCCCGCACGATGGGCGTGACCAGTCCGCCCTCGGTCGCCACCGCCACGGAGATGTCGGCGCCGGCGTGGTATTCGATGGCGTCGTCGTGCCAGCTGGCGTTGACCTCGGGCACTTCGCGCAGGGCCAGCGCGGCGGCGCGCACGATGAAGTCATTGACTGAAAGCTTCACTGCGCCGCCCTGGTTGGCCTGGGCGCGCAATGCGAGCAGCGCGTCCATCCGGCAGTCCACCGTCAGGTAGAAGTGCGGCACGTTCTGCTTGCTTTCGGTCAGGCGGCGGGCGATGGCGCGGCGCATGCCCGTATGCGGCACGCGGCGCGCGGCGGGGCGGCCGGCCAGGGACGCAGCCACGGCGGACGGCGCGCGGTTGCGCGCGGCTTCCACGTCGCGGCGGACGATGCGGCCGTGCGGGCCGGTGCCGGCCACGCCCAGCAGGTCCACATGCCATTGCGCGGCCAGGCGGCGGGCCAGCGGGCTGGCGAACAGGCGGCCGCCAGGGACGGGGGCGCTAGAGGCCGCCGTGGGCGCCGGCGCTTGCGGCTTGGGGCTGGCGGCGGCTGGCGTGGGGGCCGCGCTGGCGGGCGCGGCAGCGGGCTGGGCAGGGGCGGCCGGGGCTTGCGCGGCGGCGCCGCTTTCGGCCAGGGCGCGGTCGATCGCCGAGGCGTCCTCGCCTTGCGCCAGCAGCACGCCGATCACGGTGTTCACCGGCACCGACGCGGCGCCGGCCTGCACCACGATGCGGCCCAGCACGCCGGCATGCTCGGCATTGATTTCGACGATGGCCTTCTCGGTTTCGATTTCCGCCAGCGCGTCGCCCACGGCGACCGTGTCGCCTTCTTTCTTGAGCCACTGGTGCAGCGTGCCGCCCGAGGTGTCGGCCGCGACGGAGGGGAGCTTGATAAGGTGTGCCACGTTGTTCGTCCTATTGTTCGGCGCCGGCCAGGTCGGGCCGGTAGGAGGCGGGGTCGTCGTATTCGACCAGTTCCAGCACGTTCCCCTCGGGGTCGCGGAAGAACGCCAGCCAGGTGCCGGGCCGCACTTCCATCGGGGCCGGCTTGCTGTCGAACGCTACGCCCTTGGCCTCCAGGCCGCGCACCACGCCGGGCAGGTCGCGAACGATGAAGGTCAGGTAGGTTGCGCCCTGGCGGTCCAGGATGGCGGCGCCGCGCGCGGCGGCTTCGGGCGCCGTCGCGGGCTGGAGCAGTTTGATGCGTTCGCCATAGGGCGTCTGCAGGCGAGCGACGTCGTATCCGTGCCGGGTCAGGCCGGTGGCCTGCGCCTTGTCGGCGGGGACGGTCACGCGGTTGACTAGCTTCAGGCCGATCACATCGATGTAGAAGGCCAGCAGCGCGTCCAGGTCGGCGCAGCAGATGCCGACTTCCATCGGCACCGTCATTCGCAGCGGGGCGGTCATGCTTTTTCCCCCAGGTCCGCCAGCACGTCTTCCAGGCCGGCCACGACTTCATCGGTGTCCGCGAACGCCGCGCGCTCCAGCACCTTGGAAATGCTGGGCGAAGCCTCGCCGCCGGTCACGCGCTTGACGGGCTGGTCCAGCCAGTCGAAGTAGCGGCGCTGGATTTCGTCGGCCAGCATGGCGCCGTAGGAGGTGCCGCGGGCGCCTTGTTCCACGATCAGCACGTTGTTGGTCTTCTGGATGCTGGCGCCGATGGTGTCCCAGTCCAGGCTGGCGCGGTCCAGGGTGCGCAGATCGATGACTTCCGCGTCCACGCCAGCCTCTTCCGCGGCCTTCAGCGCGCGGCTGACCATGGAGAGATAGGTCAGGATGGTGACCTTGCCGCCCTCGCGGCGCACGCGCGCCTTGCCGAACGGAATGGCGTAGTCCAGATCGTCCGTGGGCACTTCGCCCGAGGAGGCGTACAGGTCCACGTGTTCGATCACCAGCACCGGATCCTTGGAGGCCAGGGCGGTATTCATCAGCCCGACGTATTCATAGGGCGTGGACGGCGCGACGATGCGCCAGCCCGGGGCGGTGGCGAAGATGCCGGCCGGATCCATCGAGTGCTGCGAACCGTAGCCCGTGCCCATCGCGACCTTGGTGCGCAGCACGAAGGGCACGTCGATGTCGCCGCCGAACATGTGGCGGGCCTTGCCGATCTGGTTGAAGATCTGGTCGGCCGCGACCCACATGAAATCGGGGTACATGAATTCCACCACCGGCTTGTAGCGGCCGTCCATGGCCAGGCCGCCGCCCAGGCCGGCGAAGGCGTTCTCGGAGATGGGGGTGCCCAGCACGCGGTCGGGGTATTTGTCCTTCAGGCCGCGCGTGGCGCCGTTGGTGCCGCCCTTCAGGCGGTGCACGTCCTCGCCCAGCACCACCACGCCGGCGTCGGTTTCCATGCGGCGGTCCAGCACGTCGGCCACCGCGTCCACGAACTTGCGCTCGACGGACTGGCCGGCATGGTCGGCGGCTTCCTGGTAGCGCAGGCCGGCCAGTTCCGAACCGTCGCTGCGCAGGCCCACGTCGCGGAAGTCGGGGCTGGGCCAGAGGTCGGCGCGCACGCGGCGCTTGCCGCCGTCGGCGGCTTCGGTCAGACGGCCCGACACCTCTTTCATCACTTCCTTGCAGCGCTGGCGCAGCGCGTCGACCTCGGCCTGGGCGATCAGCCCGCGACCGATCATTTCGGCGGCGATCCGGTCCAGTGGATCGCGGCGGCGCCATTGCGCTTCCTCGTCCTTGCTGCGGTAGCCGAAGGCGCTGCCGGGGAAGGGGCCGTTCTGGTGGAAGAAGCGGTACACATCCACTTCGACGATGGTGGGACCCTTGCCCGCGCGCATGTGGGCCACGGCCTCGGACATGGCCAGGTAGACCGCCAGCGGGTCCATGCCGTCCACTTGCCAGGACGGGATGTTGAAGGCCTGGCCGCGCGCGGAAAGGCGCGGCTCGGCGGTGGATTCCTCCACCGTGGTCGACACGGCGTAGCGGTTGTTCTCGATGAAGAAGCACAGCGGCGTCTTCCAGGCCGCGGTGAGGTTCATGGTTTCGAGCACGGAACCGATGTTCACCGCGCCGTCGCCGAAGTAGGTCACCGCCACGCGGTCGGTGCCCGCATGCTTGTGGGCCCAGCCGGCGCCGGCCGCCAGCGGCACGCCGCCGCCCACGATGGCATTGGTGCCCAGCGCGCCGGCTTCGAGCCAGCGCAGGTGCATGCTGCCACCGCGGCCGCGGCAGTAGCCCTGGGCCAGGCCCATGATCTCGGCCAGCGTCTTTTGCAGCACTTCATCGATGGCGGGGGTGAGCGGGTTGCGCGGATCCAGGCCCAGCGGGGCGACGTGCTGCAGGGCCTTGGCCAGGAACTGGTGGTGGCCGCGGTGCGAGCCGTTGATCTGGTCGCCGGCGCCCAGCGCCAGCACGGAGCCGACCGCGCCGCCTTCCTGGCCCACGGACGAGTGCGCGGGGCCATGCACCAGGCCTTCCGCGGCCAGGTCCAGCACGGCCTCTTCGAAGGCGCGGATCCAATGCAGCTGGGTCAGCATGGTGCCCAGCAGGGCGGGATCCGCCTGTTGCCAGTCCTTGTCTTCGACCGTCAGTTGCCGCCAGGGCGCTTGGGAACCAAGCGGTTGGTAGGTGGCCATGAATGAATCTCCAGAATGTGGGTAAGCGTCTTGCGGTTAGAGGTAGCTGTAGCGGCTCCAGCCGCCGTCGGCCACCAGGGTGTGTCCGGTGATGTAGGCGGCCTGGCGCGACGCCAGGAACACCGCCAGGTCGGCCATTTCGGCCGGCTGTGCCAGGCGCCGCAGCGGCGTGCGCTGCTTGAGGCGCTCGGGGTCCAGGCGGCCGCGCGCGGCCAGGTCGCGCACCAGGTCCGTTTCCACGTAGCCCGGCGCCAGCGCGTTCACGCGCACGCCGGAGGGGCCCCATTCGACGGCGAGCGTCTCGGTCAGCAGCACCACCGCGCCCTTGGTGGCGCAATAGGCCGCGCGGTCGGGCGCGGCCACCACGCCGTACATGGAGGCCAGGTTGATGATGGAGCCCGAACCCGCGGGCACCATGCGGCGGCCGGCGGCCTGGGCGCACAGGAACACGCCGGTCAGGTTGATGTCCACGGCGCGGCGCCATTCGTCCACGCTGACTTCCAGCGTTGGCTTGTTGGCCGAGACCCCGGCGTTGTTGACCAGCACGTCGATGCGGCCATAGGCCTGCTCGGCCTGGGCGAAGGCGCGCTCGACGGCGTCGGCGTCGGTCACGGAAGCCTGGCAGGCCAGGGCCTCGGCGCCTTGCGCCGCGAGTCCGGCGACGGCTTCGTCCAGCGCGGCGGCGTCCATGTCCAGCAGCGCGATGCGCGCGCCCTGGCGCGCGAACGCCTGCGCAGTGGCCAGGCCTATGCCCTTGGCGCCGCCGGTGATCACGACGGTCTGACCGCGCAGCTCGGGATGGAGAGGTTCGTTGGTGTTGTCCACGATATGTGCCTGTAATGTTGGAGGGGCGCTGGCGCTCAGACCGCCAGCCATTCCTGGACGACGTCCTGGCGCTCATGCAGCTGCGCGGGCGGTCCTTCGAAAACGATGCGGCCGTGGCCCATCACGCTGACGCGGGTGGAAACCTTGAGCGCGATGGTCAGCTTCTGCTCCACCAACAGGACGGAAACGCCGCGCTTGTGGATGTCGCGGATCACGTCGGCGATCACTTCCACGATCTTCGGGGCCAGGCCTTCGGTGGGTTCGTCGATCAGCATGACCTTGGGGTTGCCCAGCAGCGAGCGGCACATGGTCAGCATCTGCTGTTCGCCGCCGGACAGGTTGCCCGCCTTGGTGCCGCGGCGCTCCTTCAGCCGTGGGAAGTAATCGAACATCTGGTCCACCGACCAGAAGGGCGCGTCGCCGCGCTTGGGCTGCTCGCCCATGCGCAGGTTTTCGTCCACGGTCAGGTTGGCGAACACCTCGCGTTCTTCCGGCACGAAGCCCAATCCGGCGCGCGCGATCTCGAAGGGGCGCTTGTTGGTGATGTCGCGGCCTTCGATGGAGATGCTGCCGCCGGTCACGTCCACCAGCCCCATGATGCTCTTCATGGTGGTGGAGCGGCCCGCGCCGTTGCGGCCCAGCAGGCTTACGACTTCGCCGCGGCCAATGGACAGATCGATGCCGTGCAGGATGTGGCTCTTGCCGTAATGGGCATGCACGCCGCGCAGGCTCAACAGGGGCGCGGTCGTATTCATCTGGGTGCTCATACCGTTTCCTCTCCCAGGTAGGCTTCGCGCACGCGGGCGTCGCCGCGGATGTCGGCCGGCGTGCCGGTGGCGAGGATCTCGCCGTACACCAGCACGCTGATGCGGTCGGCCAGCGAGAACACCACTTGCATGTCGTGTTCCACGATCAACAACGTGCAGTCGCGCGTGACGTCCTTGATCAGCTCGACGGTGTAGTCGACTTCGTGCTGGGACATGCCCGCCATGGGTTCGTCCAGCAGGATGACCTTGGGACGCGAGGCCAGCGTCATGCCGATCTCCAGCGAACGCTGTTCCGAATAGTTCAGGTCGCCGGCCGCCGTTTCCTGCTTGTCCGTCAGCCGGACCTTCTCCAGCAGGCGGTCCACGTCTTCATTCACGGCGCGATTGCGCGCAATCGGGCGCCAGAAGTTGTAGACCAGGCCGTGCATGCGCAGGACCGCCAGGCGCAGGTTCTCGCGCACCGACAGACGCGGGAACACGTTGGTGATCTGGAACGAGCGCGCCAGGCCCAGGCGGTTGATGCGTTCAGGCGCCAGGCCGCCGATCGGCCGCGAGCGCAGGCTGATGTCGCCCGAGGTCGGAGCGAACGAGCCCGACATCAGATGGAACAGGGTGGATTTTCCCGCGCCGTTGGGGCCGATGACGGCGTGGCGCTCGCCAGCCTCCACCTTCAGGTTCACGCCGCGGATGATCTGCGCTTCGCCGAAAGACTTGCGCACGTCGGTCAGGGTCAGGATTTCGTGGCTCATTTCGCGGCCTCCAGCGTGGGTGCGGCTTCGGCGTCGTCGCGCCACAGGGCCAGCGCCCAGCGGCAGGCCGCGAGGCCCACGGCGAACAGCGCCAGCGGAATCAGCCAGGTGGACGCCGCCAGGGGCGCCCATTCGTGTCCGAACAGCGGGATGGCGGGCCAGCCCGCGTCGGGGTTCATCGCAAGCAGCGAGCGGTAGTCGCGGGCGAACATGCGTTGCAGCATTTCCACCGTGAAGACCGTGGCGCAGGTCAGCAGCAGGCCGGCCGCGACCGACACCGCCGCGCGCGGCAGCCAGCGGCCCAGGCCCAGCTCGCGCAGCGACTTGGCGGCGCGCTGCACCAGGCCGACTAGGCCGTCCGGCACGAACAGCATCACCAGCACGAAGAGAATCCCCTGGTACAGCAGCCAGGACCGCGTGATGTCGGCCAGCGTCTGCGACAGGAAGGTAAGGATGGAGGCCCCCAGCACCGGCCCCAGGAAGGCGTTGACGCCGCCGATGTAGGCGAACAGCACCGCGTCGGTGGACAGCTTGACCTCGAACAGCACGTAGTTGCCGGCCTCGATGTTCAAGGCCTGCAGGCCGCCCGCGATGCCGGCGAACATGGCCGACAGCGCGAACACCATGGTCTTGAGCGTATGCGGGCGGTAGCCCAGGTAGCGCAGGCGGTGGGCGTTCTCGCGCAGGCCCAGCGTCAGGCGGCCCAGCGGCGTGCGGGTCAGGCCGTACAGCGCCGCCAGCGACACCAGCACCCAGGCCAGCACCAGGAAGTACACCTCGATGTCGGAGCCGAAGGTGAAGCCCCAGGCCGGCATGCGCATGGCGGACAGGCCAGCCTCGCCGCCGAAGACCCCCTTCAGATGCGGCGCGAGCGCATGCAGCAGCTCGGCCAGCGCCAGCGTGATCATCGAGAAATACACGCCGGCCCGCATGGTGGCGAACCAGCCTGCGACCAGGCCGAACAGCAGGCCGGCCACGCCGCCGGCCAGCGGCATCAGGGGCGTCGGCAGCAGGCCCGCTCCGCCCAGCGCATTCATGGCGTGGATGGTGGCGAACGTGCCCACGCCGAAGTAGGCGGCGTGGCCGAAGGACAGCATGCCGCCCTGGCCGGCCAGGAGATTGAAGGCGCAGGCGAACAGCGCGGCGATCAGCATCTGCACCGCCGCCACCAGCTGGCCCGGAGGCAGCAGCCAGGGTAGCGCGCACAGCGCGGCCACGCAGAGAATCAGCAGGAAGGCCCCGGAAGTGCGACGGGTCTGGCTCATGCCTGTTCTCCCTTGAGGCCCGAGGGCTTGACCAGCAGCACCACCAGCATCAGCAGGAAGGGCAGGGTGGCCGCCAGGCTGGAAATCTTCACGGTCATCAGGCCGCCCACGCTCTCGGCCCACTCGCCGGCGCCGAACAGCCTGAAGAGGCTGGCCAGGCTGGCGTCGATGCCGACGGAAAAGGAACTGATCAGGCCGATCAGCAGCGATGCGATCATCGCGCCCTCGAGCGAACCGAGGCCGCCCACCACGACCACCACGAACACCAGCACGCCGAGTTCCAGCGCCATGTTCGGGTTGGTGGTGTAGAACGCGCCCGCGACCGCGCCGGCCAGGCCGGCCATGGCCGCGCCCACGCCGAACACGCTCATGAACACCAGCGGCACGTTGTGGCCCAGCGCTTCCGCCATGCGGGGCCGGTAGATGGCCGAGCGCACCACGATGCCCACGCGGGTGCGCGACAGCAGCAGGTATATGACGGCGAACATCGCCAGCGACACGCCGCCCATGAGCAGGCGATAGAAGGGATAGTCCGCGTCGAACACGCGGAAGGCGGCGAAGTTCAGGAATTGCGGCACCCGGTAGTCGACCGGGAAATCGCCGTAGAACAGCTTGATGAGCTCGGCCACGATGAAGGCCAGGCCGAAGGTCACCAGCAGCTCCTGCGCGTGTCCGAACTTGTGGACGCGGCGCAGGAAGAAGCGTTCCACGCCCATGCCCAGCACGCCCGCGATGATCGTGGCCAGCACCAGCGCCACCCAGAAGCCGGTGACGGGCGTCAGCGTATAGGCGGCGTACGCGCCTATCATGTAGAACGACGCGTGCGCGAAATTGAGCACGCCCATCATCCCGAAAATCAGTGTCAGGCCCGCCGAAACCATGAATAGCAGCAGGCCGTAGATCACGCCGTTCAACAGCGAGACGGTAAAGTATTCCATGTCCGCTCCAGTAATTCTTTCGCCAAGACGGACGGCGTCTTGCGAGCGATCGCGCACCGATTTTTTCCGGCCCGCGCCGGGGGTGCGCATAGTTGTTGCGGGCTTGACGCGGTGAGGTGTCCGACACCCGCTTTGCTCAGGTGTCACCTTGGTCAGGTGTCTGACACCCAATGAGACACCCCTCGAACTTGAAGGGCATCTACAAGGGTGTCAGACACCAATGCGGTATGAAGGGAATCCCACCTTGGTGAGGTGTCAGACACCCGACGAGATGCCCCTCAAACTTGAAGGGTGTCTCAGGGTGTCAGACACCCATGCTGTCAGACCCCCATGGCTGTCAGACACCATCCGGCATCAATTCGGCCGCTGCATCTTGCACGTCGCCTGGGCCGGCGCGGACACGTCGGCGGCGGCCAGGACCTTCACCGGCTCGAAGCCCATGTCGGTGCCGTCGGCCTTGTACTTGGCGTTCTTGCTGACCTTGGACACCACCATGGGCAGCTGCACCTGATGGTCTTCGGCGCGCATGGTATAGGTGCCCAGCGGCGAGGTGTAGGTGACCTTTTCCAGCGCGCGGGCCAGTTCCGGCACGGACAGCTTGCCGTCCTGCGGCTTGACCTGCTTGAGCGCTTCGCCCAGGAACGTGATGCCGATGACGGTCTGCGGTTCGGTGTAGCTGGGATAGTGGCCGGTCTTCGCCTTGTAGTCCTCGGCGAACTTGGCGCCTTCCTCGCCCGCGGCCTCGATGTTGTAGGGGTGGGCGATGTAGTGGCCCAGCGCGACGTCGCCGGCGTTGGCCAGGTTGCCCACCTGGTCCAGGAACACGGTGGCGAAGCGGACCTTGAGGCCGGCTGCCTGCGTGGCCTTCATCAGGAGCAGCAGGTCGTTGGACCAGTTGCCGGTGATCACGGTGTCGGGGTTGGCCGAGCGGATGCGGGCCACGTAAGGAGCGAAGTCCTGGATCTTGTTGACTTCGTGCAGGGTCTTGCCCACGACTTCATAGCCGTATTGCTTGGCAAAGCGCTCCGTGGCGCCTTCCATGTCCTGGCCCCAGGAGTAGTTCTGGTTGATCGCGTACACGCGCTTGCCCAGCGTGCCGTCGGCCGACATGACCGAGGCCAGCGCCTTGACGCGCAGGTCGGCGTTGGTGGTGAAGCGGAAGTGATAGAAATGGCACTTCTGGCCGGTCAGCTCCAGGGCTTCGCCGCCCACGTTCAGGAACACGACTTCCTTGCCCGGGTTGCGCAGATTGTGCTTGCGCACGTCTTCGGTCAGCTGGCCGGAGATGGCCGACGAGGATCCTTGCACCAGGATCTGCACGCCTTCGGCCGCCGCCGCGCGGAAGCGGTCGGACGCGCCGACCGGGCCACCCTGGTTGTCGAACTCGACCAGCTCCAGCGGCTGGCCGTTCCAGCCGCCGGCCGCATTGATGCGGTCCAGCTCATATTTGACCGCGGCGCGGAACATCAGGCCGGTGGAGGCCTGCGGGCCGGAAAGCGTTTCGATCAGGCCGATCTTGACGGGCGCGGCCTGGGCAGATGCGGCGATGCCGGCCAGGCACAGCAGGCCGGAAGTGAAAGCCAACTTCATGAGTGTCTCCTCCGTGGGATGGGAGTGGGTGAGTCCGTTAATCAATCAAGCGCGCTTACCGCGGCTCTTGTATGCCCAGGAATCGGGCAATTTCTGCGATTTGTCCTTCCAGCATGTACAGGCCCGGATGCGTGCGGCAGCCGCGCGCGGCGGCGGCGCGCAGCAGGGGCGTGTCGACGCGGCTCATCACGGCGTCCGCGACGACGGTGCCGGCGGCCAGGGCGTCCAGCTGGAAGGGCAGGGGATCGGTGTCGTTCAGGCCTAGCGAGGTCGCGTTGATGGCGATGTCGCAGGGTGCGGGGGAGGCGGTGGCCACGCTGATGGCCAGGCCGGGATATTGGCGGGCGAGATGCCCGGCGAAGGACTCAGCCTTGCCGGCGCTGCGGTTGTACAGGCGCAGGCTGGCCGGGCCGGCATCCGCGACGGCGCAGGCGATGGCCTTGCCCGCGCCGCCCAGGCCGGCCAGGTAGACGTGACGGCCGGCGGGGTCGTGGCCCTGGCCGCGCAGCCCGGCCACGAAGCCCAGGCCGTCGAAATTGCCGCCGGTAAGCACCCCGTCCTTCAGGCGCACCGCGTTGACCGCGCCGCTGAGGCGGGCCGAAGGCGTCAGGGCGTCGCACAGGGCGGCCGCATTTTCCTTGTGGGGAACGGTGACCACGATGCCGCCCAGATTGGCCAGCCCGCGGATGCCCGCGAATAGGCCGGGCAGCGCTTCAGACGGCACGTGGAAGGGAACCATGACGGCATCGGCGCCGCGTTCGCGCAGCAGCGCGTTGAGCCGCTGGGGCGTCTTGACGTGCGCGATCGGGTCCGCCGCGATCGCGTAAACGGTAGTGTTGCCGGTGATTTCCACCTGATTTGTCCCCTGCCGGTGCTGCGGCTTGACGCCGTGTATTGCTGACGCGCTTGCCTGAAAACGTCAGTTGATTTACGCTTTCGGAATAAGTTGTCAGTCAACTTTATTAAGTTGTCCGATAAATCATAGGGCAAGCGTTTTTCCCGTGTCAAGCGGCCGATTCAGGAGTTCAATCGGGATTGCGGCGCTTGCCGGAAAGCATGCCGGCCCGCCGGAAAAACGCTTCAGGAGACAGGATGATTTCGTTCGAAGGAAAGGTTGCCGTCATCACGGGTGCGGGCAACGGGATCGGTTTGGCCACGGCCCGGCTGATGGCGGCGCATGGCGCCCGGCTGGTGCTGACCGACATCGACAATGCCAGGCTGGAAGAGGTTGCCGCCGAGCTGGATCCCAGCGGCCAGCGCGTCTACACGCGTGCCCTGGACGTGTCCGCCTCGGCGGAATGCGAGCGCGTGTTCGAGTCCGCCGCCAGGCACTTTGGCGGGCTGGACCACCTGGTGCACTGCGCCGGCATCTATCCGGAACACCTGGTCAAGGACACCAGCGACGAGTCGTGGCGCACGCTGATGCGCGTGAACCTGGACGGCACCTTCTATGTCTGCCGGGCGGCGCAGCGCCATCTGCGCCACGACGGCTCCATCGTGCTGTTGACGTCGCTGGCCGCGCAGCGCGGCAGCTACGCGCACGCCGCGTATTCCGCCTCCAAGGGCGCGGTGCAGAGCTTCACGCGCAGCCTGGCCCTGGAACTGGCGCCGCAGATCCGGGTGAATGCGGTGGCGCCCGGCATCATCGCCACGTCCATGACCCATGACCTGATCGGGCAGAAGGGTGGGCAATTGCTGGAGAGCACGCCGCTGCGCCGCTTTGGTACCGCCGAGGAAATCGCGGGATCTATCGCGTTCCTGTGCTCGCCGCTGGCCAGCTTCGTCACCGGCGAAGTCATGCAGGTGAACGGCGGCATCTACATCGCGTAAAGTCCCATCCTGCGGCAGCCGTTGCCGCGGTAAGGGGTATTTCCATCAACAGACGGGGCGCGCGCCAGCGCGCGTCCAGCAGGGTCCAACGAGTCCAATGCAGCCTACCCAAGAACAGGATCCGCCGCGCGCCGCGCCCAAGAGTTCGCTTTCGGCGGCGCTGGGCGATGCGCTGGCGGAGCAGATACGCCAAGGGGTGCTCGCGCCCGGCGATCGCCTGCCCACGGAAAAGCAGCTGACCGAAACCTATTCGGTCAGCCGCGCCGTCGTGCGCGAAGCGCTGGCGCGCCTGAAGTCCGAAGGCCTGATCACGTCGCAGCAGGGCAGCGGCGTTTTCGTCGATCCGAATTTCCAGAAGAATGCGTTCCGCATCGCCGCGCCGACGCCGGGCGACAACCAGGACCTGGAACACATCCTGGAACTGATGCTGTCCATCGAGGTCACGGCAGCCCGCTACGCGGCTCAGCGCCGCACCGAGGCGGACCTGAAGAAGATGCGCCAGGCGCTGGTGGGCATGGAGTACGCGCTGCTGAACGACAAGCTGGGCGACGAAGAAGACTACCAATTCCACCAGGCCATCGTGCAGGCCACGCACAACCCGCACCTGGTGGCGCTGAACGACTATCTGGAGGCCAATGTCCGCCGGGTCATCCGCAGCGCGCGCAACAACACGGCGCGCATGTACGCCGAGCGCATGGCCGCGGTGCAAAGCGAGCACCAGGCCATCTTCGCCGCCATAGACGGCGGCGACCCGGACGCCGCCGGCCGGGCCGCGGAGCAGCACCTGCGCAACGCCGCCGACCGCCTCCGGCTGTTCCAGGCGGAACGCCCGGCGCCTGTCTAGGGCCTAGGCCTAGGCGAAGGTCTGCTCCATTTCGCGGCGGAACTGCACTGCCGTCGAGCTCCCGTCGTATTCCACGTCGCGCCAGCGGATCGCCTGCGATTGCCGCACGGGATTCTTCAGCTTGACCTGGTGCGACAGCCCCAGCGGCAGGTAGCCGTCCGCCACCGAGTCGCGCGCCGGCATCAGCCGGCCGTACACCGTATAGCCGCCTTCGCCGTCCAGGATCTGGCCGGCCGGCAGGTCGCGTTTTGCGGTGGCGACCACATCTCCGTGCCATCCTGCCGGCGCGCCCGTGGGTTCCCGCCGCAGCCCCACGCTGGCCACGCTGATGCCCAGTTCCAGCCCGATCAGGTGGTAGGGCTTGTACATGGCCGTGAAATTTCCGCTGGGGTCGGTTACCAGCCCGTATTCCTTGAAGCAGCGGCGCACGTAATCGCTGTCGGCCGCCAGGGTCACGTAGACCCCCCAGCGCAGGTCGCGGAATACCGGTCTGCCGTCGCGCTCCAGCGATGAAATCACTTCCACCTGCCCGCGGTGGTGCAAGATGCCGCCGCTTTCGCGCGGGCGCAGCACGCGGGCCAGGTCGTCCACGCCGCAGGGCGGGAAGTGCAGGCCGGACGGCGAGGGGAGCAGCCCGGTGGCGTTGGATACGGCGGCCATTTCGATGGCGCTCTTGGTGCCGTCGAGGAAGCTGTTGAACATCTGGGCGTTGAAGTCGCCCGCCGCGACCATTTCGGCGGTGAAGCCGTAATAGGGCCAGACGGTGTCGGGCGTGGAGGTATGGAACTCGGGCAGGTACTTGGTGCCCTTGCCCGCGGCCATGACTTCAAAGCCGCTCGCGCGCGCCCAGTCCACCATTTCGCAGATCAGGGCGGGCTGGTCGCCGTACGCCAGCGAATAGACGATGCCCGCCTCGCGCGCCCGGCGGGCCAGCAGGGGCCCGGCCAGCGCGTCGGCCTCGACGTTGACCATGATGATGTGTTTGCCATGCTCGCAGCAGGCCAGCACGTGGCTGATGCCCGCCGCCGCCTGTCCGGTGGCGTCGATGACGATGTCGACGTCGGGGCTGGCGATGATGGCGTGGGGATCGTCGCTGAAATAGACCTTGCCGTTCTTCAGCGCGTCGCCGGTGCTGGTGGCGTTCAGTGCGGTGGCGGGCCAACCCACGCGGGTGAGCGCGGCACGGGCGCGGTCGGGCACCAGGTCCGCCACCGCGACCAACCGGATCCCCGGCGTGCGGGGGGCCTGGCTCATGAACATCGCGCCGAACTTTCCGGCGCCCAGCAATGCGACACGCAAAGGCTTGTGATCGGCTTCTCGCTGCTTGAGCAGGCGGTGCAGATTCATGATGCGAGCTCCTCTCCGGGTGGGGTGCGCGCGGCCGCCGGGCGGCTGCGGCAGTACAGGATAGCCCTAAATCGCGGCCTGCTGAACAGGACTCACTCATTTGCCGTATACAAACCTCCCTCCAGCGTATTGGTCAGTTATTCCTGGTGACGCGGGGGGCCAAGACTTCCCGGCGACAGGGCGCCGCGATTGCGCCTGGTCCAAGCGAGCGACGCAGGATGCGTTCAGTCTTCGTGCATCAGCCCAGCCACGTGAGCCATCACCATGTCGCACATCGCGCGGGCTGGACGCGAGAGCAATCTGTTCTTGCGGGTGAGGATAAAGACTTCGCGCTTGAAGCTGCTGTCCTCGATGGCGCGGATGGTGAGGGTGGGGCGGCGGAACTGGTAGAGCGTGAGCGTGGGGACGATGGTCAGGCCCACGCCGCTTTCGACCATGGCACTGGCTGTTGCCAGATGTTCGACCTCCAGGACGGTCTTCAGCGTATGGGGGCCGAAGGTGGCATCCACGCGCTGACGCACGCTGCTGTGGCTGACAAAGTTGACGATTGGGTACTGGGCGATCTGCTCCAGGGTCACGCGCTTGCGTTGGCGGGCCAGGGGATGGTCAGGCGGGCAGATGAGATGCAGTTGGTCCTGCCACAGGAGCTGGCGTTCGAGTTTGGCGGCATAGTGGTCGACGGTAGCAATGGCGAAATCGATCTCGCCATTGCTGAGCAATTCCACACACTCTTGCGACATGCCATCGCGCAGGACGGTGGTCACGCCGGGGTATTGGGCTCGGAACTGCCGGAATACGGGCGGCAGCCAGCTGGCGGCCACAGAGGGGAGGGCGGCGACCTGCACTTTCCCGATACGCCCCGCCGCATAGTCCTGTAGGTGTTGCAGCGCGGTGTCGGTTTCATACAGGGAGCGCCGCGCAAAGGACTCGAACAGCTTGCCGAAGGCGGACAGCTCGATATTCCGGGTGTTGCGTACGAAGAGCTGTGCGCCCAGTTCCTCTTCCAATGATTTGATTAATGCGCTGAACGCCGGCTGTGACAGTCCTACTTCGGCCGCCGCGCGGGTGAAGTTCTGGTGATCGGCGGCGCTGACGAAGGCACGGAGCTGGCGGGTGGAAATGTTCATTCCGAGTGATTTGTTTTTTGGATAAATGGTTTTGAAATTTCGATTTTACTTCTGAGTTTGCGGCTCCCACAATTCGTTCATTCCAACAACAATGACGAGACAATGGTGACGCCGCTCTGGATAGGATGTGGGGCCGGTTTTTCGGGGGATCGCCTGGACGCGCCCTTGCCCGTGGTACGCACCCTGGCCCGGCGCGAAGGACGCCGTGTTCTGATCCTGGAAACGTTGGCCGAACGTACTCTGGCCTTGGCCCAATTGGCTCGCCGAGAGAACCCACAGGCGGGTTATGAGCCCTTGCTCGAGCCATTATTACGCCCGGTGTTAGAGCTGTGCCTGCGCGAGCGCATCGCCATCGTGAGCAATTTCGGCGCTGCGAATCCACAGGGCGCCGCCCGGCATATCCTGCGCCTGGCACGAGAACTGAGGCTGCGCGTCCCGCGCGTGGCCGTAGTGCGCGGCGATGATCTGTTGGCGCGGGAGGATGCCGAGGCCGTGATCGGTCAGGCCGGTCTCGCGCGGCCTGCGGCCCTGGTGAGCGCCAATGTCTATCTGGGCGGAGAGGCCATCGCGGATGCCCTGCTCGATGGCGCGGATATCGTGGTGACGGGCCGGGTGGCGGATCCTTCGCTGGTGAGCGGGCCGGCGCTGGCGCATTTCGGCTGGTCGGCAGACGACTGGGACCGCCTGGGTCCGGCCATCATGGCGGGTCATCTGCTGGAGTGCGGTTCGCAGGTTACGGGCGGCTATTTTGCCGACCCCGGGTTCAAGGACGTGCCGGGTTTATGGAATCTGGGTTTTCCGGTGGCGGAGATTCTGTCCGATGGGCATTGCATCATCGGCAAAGCCGAGGAAACTGGAGGTGTGGTTGATCGCCGCACGGTAACCGAGCAGCTGCTTTACGAGGTGCACGATCCATCGGCTTATCTGACCCCGGATGTCACGGCCGACATCAGCGCGGCCACTGTCACCGAGCTGGGGGGTGACCGCGTGGCCTTGAATGGGGTGCGCGGCCATCGCCGTCCCGATACGCTCAAAGTGAGCGCCTTCTATGAGGGCGGCTGGCTGGGCGAGGCCGAGATTTCCTATGGTGGCCCGCGCGCCGAGGCACGGGCCAGATTGGCCGCCGACGTGATCCGCCATCGCATGGGCGAGGGTTTGCGCGTCGATCTCATCGGGGTACAGAGCCTGCTGGCCGACGATGGCGGCCGCCTGATGAGCGGTCTGCCCGACAGCGGCGCGCGCGATGTGCGCCTGCGGGTGGCCGGCAAGTTTGCCGAGCGCGAGGCGGCCGACACCCTGGCGCGCGAGGTCAATGCGCTTTATTGCTGCGGGCCCGCCGGGGGCGGCGGGGTGCGCAGCGCCGTGCGGCGGCGCCTGGAGACGCGCTCGGCCTATATCGACCGTGCGCTGGTGAGCGCAAGCCATGAGGTGCTGGCATGACGGCCACCAAACGGGTGCATCTGTTTGAGATCGCGCATGGTCGCACGGGCGATAAGGGCAATCGCTCCAATATCAGTGTCATTGCCTATGACCCGCGCCATTACGACAGCATCGTTGCCCAGGTGACCGTAGCGGCCGTGCGCCGCGTGTTCGCCCATCGGGAGCCCGGCGAAATCCGCCGCTATCTGCTGCCGCAACTGGCGGCGATGAATTTCGTCATCGATGACGTGCTGGATGGAGGCGTCAATGACGCCCTCAATCTGGATTCGCACGGCAAGTCGCTGGCGGGGTATTTGCTGGACCTGGAGATCGACCTTCCCGACGAAGCTGCATCCGCCGGCGTGACTCCATAGCCATTACAACAGCCGCCAAGCACGGCATACCAACCACCGGAGGAGACATATGAAGACATTCAAGCATTGGCTATTGGCGGCGACGGCCGCCGTGGCCTGCGCGGCGCAAGCCCAAGACATCAAGATTTCCTACAACGGCGATATCTCGGGTTCGCCCTCGGCCGAGTCGGGCCAGATCGGCGTTTTGGGCATCACGGCCGCGGTGGACGACATCAACAAGCGCGGCGGTGTGCTCGGGCGCAAGCTGACGTTTTTGGTGCGCGACGACCTGGGCCAGCCGCCCAAATCCATCCAGAACATGACCGACCTGATCGACCGCGAGCGGGTGGCGGTGGTTTTCGGGCCGACCAATTCGGGTAATGCGCTGGCTTGGAAGCATATAGCCAACCAGAAGAAGATGCCGGTGCTGGTTTCCAGCGCATCGAGCACGGCCATCACCGAGCCGGCCGGCAACAATCCCAATTATCTCTTCCGCATTTCCATGGTAGACCGAGATCAGGCGGCCGCGCTGGTCGCCTACGCAGCCAAGAGTCCGCAGTCCAAGAAGATTGGCTTCTTTGTCGAGACCACGGGCTATGGCCAGGCGGGTTTGAAGGACATGGAACAGATCGCCGCCCTGCACGGTATCAAGCCGGTGGTGATCGAGAAGTTTGACGCGCGCGACACGGACATGACGTCGCAGTTGGGCAAAGCCAAGGCAGCCGGCGTCGACACGCTGGTGGTCTGGGCCCAGGCCGCCCCTCTGGGCCATCTGGTGCGCAGCATGGAGAAGATTGACTACATGCCACGCGTGCTGACGACCTGGGCGGCCTCGTTCAGCGGCTTTCCGCAGGTGGCGGGCAACAAACTTATGGAGTGGCCGATATTCCTGACCACGTCCAGCGAGGCCAAGTCGCCGGCGGCCAAGTCGCTGCTTGAGCGCATCGGCCCCAAGCTGGCTAATCCGTCGATGTTCTGGGCGGCGACCCAGGCCTATGACACGGTGCTGGTATGGGCCGCTGCCGCTGAGCAGGCCCAGAGCCTGGATGGCGAGGCCGTGCGCCGGGCAATGGAAAACCTGCAACAGCCGGTCGACGGCTTGGTCAAACAATACAAGCAACCGTTCTCGGCCACGAATCATGAAGGACTGCAGGCGCAGGACTACCACTGGTCGCGCTGGCAAGGCGGTGTCGTGGTGGATTTCAAGGATCCGGTGCTCGATGCCATGACGCCGGCCGATTTCAAGAAGTAAGGGCCAGGGTATGTCGACAACCATACTTCAGGCCTTGATCGGCGGGCTGACGATGGGCGGTATCTATGCCTTGATCGCCTTGGGTTTCAGCCTGACCTACACGACCACGCGGACACTGAATTTCGCGCAAGGCGATTTCGTTTCGGTGGGGGCTTTCGTGGGCCTGGGCACAGTAGGGTTGGTGGCAAGCGCGCTGGCCATAGATCCGGCGACCTCGCCCTGGGCCTATGTACTGGCCGCCCTGGCCGCTACCGTGGTTATGGGCGTGATGGGGCTGCCGCTCTATCTGGCGGCCATCCGACCTTTTGCCGGCAGGCCCGGCATGTCCTGGGTCATGAGCACCATCGGCTTCGGCATCATCATGCAAAGTGCTGCGCTGTCTCTCTGGGGGCCGGGCGCTCGCATGGTGGAGGCCCCCCTGGGCGACGAGGTAATTCGCGTGGCGGGGGCCGGCTTCCGGCCGCAGGAGATCGTGGTGCTGGTGCTCGCCATGCTGCTTTTGGGGGTTGTGGACTTCGCCATGCATCGCACCTCGCTGGGTCGCAGCATGCGGGCCGTCGCCCTGAACCGCGATGCCGCCGCTCTCATGGGCATACGCGTCACGCGCGTGATGGCGCTGACTTTTGTGGTTAGTTCGGCCCTGGCGGGCTTGAGCGGCGTGCTGATCGCGCCCATCGTCTCGGCGTCGCTGTTCATGGGCGTGGTGATCGCGCTCAAGGGCTTTTCGGCCGCCATCGTGGGCGGACTCACGAATCTGCGAGGGTGCATGCTGGGCGGAATCCTGATCGGCCTGGCGGAATCCTTTACTGGCCTGTGGAGCGCGCAGTGGCGCGAGATTGTGGTGTTCGCGGTGGTGATTGCGGTGCTGGCGGCCTTTCCCAATGGCCTGTTCGGCAAGACACTGGTGGAGAAAGTATGAGCGCAGCCCAGACTCAGGCACAGCCGGCGCCGCGTCCACGCGGCAGCCTGCGCCCGGGCGCCGTCGCCGTGGCGGCCTTGCTCGCCGTCCTGGCGCTGGTGCTGAACAATGATTTCTACCTGCGCATCATGTTCATGTGCGGGGTCTATTATCTGTGCGCGGCCGGCATGAATGTGCTCGCGGGCTATGCGGGCCAGAAGTCCCTGGGGCAGGCCGGCCTGTTCGCGGCTGGCGCCTATGCGGTGGCCTTGCTGACTGCCCGCTGGGAATGGCATCCGGCGCTGGCGCTGGCGGCGGCTCCCGTGGTGGCGGCCGTGGTAGGTCTGTTGATCGCCTTGCCCTCGCTGCGCGTAAAAGGCCCCAGCCTGGCCCTGGTGACGCTGGCCTTCGGCATCGTGGCCGAAAAACTGGTCACGGAATGGACCGATGTGTTCGGGGGTGCCCAGGGCATTTACGGGATTGCGCCGCTGACCATCGCCCAGGCGCCGTTCACGCTGCAGCAATGGGTGTGGCTGGTGATAGGGTTGAGCCTGGCTGTGCACCTGGTGCTGGCGCGCGCCTTCCGTGGCCGCTTCGGGCGTGCCTTGCTGTCCTTGCAGTTCGACGAGATCGCCGCCGCTTGTTCGGGCATCGCCGTCTACCGCTACAAGACACTGGCCTTCATGGTGGCGGCGGCTCTGTGCGGCCTGGGCGGGGCGCTGGTGGCGCAGCAGAACCAGTATTTCAATTCCGACTTCATCACCTTTCATCTGTCGGTCTTCATTCTCCTGTTGGTTCTGCTGGGTGGCGCGGGGACGATCTACGGCCCCTTGGCAGGCGCCGTCGTGCTGACGCTGGCCGAAGTATTTCTGGCGCAGTGGCCGTTTGCCCAGCATTTCGTCTATGGCGGGATGCTGCTGTTCGCGCTCTATCTCATGCCGCGGGGCATCGTCGGCCTGTTCGACCGCTGGCGGCCCGCGCCGCCCGAGTTGCCGGTTGCGTCGATCGGTACCGAGCTGCCGGTGCGCCCGGCAGCCACGGGGGTTCCCTTGCTGGAATTGTCGGGCATCTGCAAGAACTTTGGCGGCGTGGTGACGGCCCAGGATGTCAATCTGGTGCTGGAGCCGCAGCGCATTCACGCGCTGATTGGCCCCAACGGGGCGGGCAAGAGCACACTGATCAACATTCTGACCGGCGTCATCCCGCCGACCGCGGGCTCGCTGACCCTGCAAGGCCGCGACATGACGCGGGCCGGCGCTCACAGGCTGGCGGCCGCCGGCGTGGCGCGGACCTTCCAGAACCTGCGCCTGTTTGGCGCCATGTCGGTGCTGGACAATGTGCTGGTGGGTGCCCATTCGCGCTTGGGCCAAGGCGTGTCGGAAGCGCAGGCGCGGCATGAAGTCATGGCTGTGCTGGCGTTCACCGGCCTGCTTGCGCACGCCCAGGCCCGGGCGGGCAGCCTGCCTTATGGCGTGCAGCGCCGCGTGGAGCTGGCGCGCGCACTGGCCAGCCGCCCGGTCTTGCTTCTGCTCGACGAGCCGGCCGCGGGTCTCAATCCGCAGGAAACCCGAGAACTGGGCCAACTGGTGCGCCGCATCGGCGCGCTCGGCGTGGCGGTGCTGATGGTCGAGCACGATATGAGTCTGGTGATGAATATCTCGGATCACATCGTCGTGCTGGATAGGGGCTTGGTGATCGCGGAGGGAAGTCCCAAGGATATCCAGAGCAACCCGCGTGTGATCGAGGCTTACCTGGGCAGCGATACGGGATTGGAGGAATGATGCTCGACATCGAGGATATGGAAATCTCGTATGGTCCGGTACGCGCGGTGCGCGGTGTTTCGATGCGGATCGAGCAGGGCGAGATCGTTGCCTTGCTGGGAGCCAATGGTGCGGGCAAGAGCAGTCTTTTGCGCGGCGTCATGGGTCTGGTGCCGGCCAGCGGGCAACTGCGGTTCGAAGGCCGCGATCTGCGCGGGCTGTCGACGCCCCAGCGCGTGATGGCCGGTCTGGCCATGGCGCCCGAGGGACGCCAAGTGTTTACCGACCAGACTGTATACGAGAACCTGCTGCTGGGCGGCTACCTCATCCGCCAGGACCGCAATCGCGTGGCACGCCAGGTCGAAGGCTATTTCGAGATGTTCCCCAGGCTCAGGGAACGCCGCGAGCAGGTCGCAGGCACCTTGAGCGGGGGCGAGCAGCAGATGCTGGCCATCGCCCGCGCCCTGATGTCCAACCCCCGGCTGCTGATCCTGGATGAACCCTCGTTGGGCCTGGCGCCGCTGGTGGCGGTGGATATCTTCCGGGGGCTCAAGCGCCTGCGGGCCGAAGGCATGACGGTTCTGCTGATTGAGCAGATGGCCAACCAGGCCCTGGCGATCGCGGATCGGGCTTATGTGCTCGAGAGCGGGTCGGTGACGCTAGAGGGGCCGGCCGCCGAGTTGCGACGCGATCCGCGCATACGTGAAGCTTATCTGGGCGGCGAGTTCGCCGCCTGAGATCTCCTACTTATTGAACAAGGATTTGTCATGACACTCCCGCAATACGGTTGCTTCATCGACGGCGTCTGGGGCCCTGCGCGTTCGGGCGACACGATCGAGGTGCTGGACCCCGCCACCGGCCAGCCCATCGCCGCGATTGCGCGCGGCCAGGCAGGCGAAGTGGATGCTGCTGTGCAGAGCGCGCGGCGCGCCCTGCGCAGTTGGGCCGAATGCCCGCCGGTTCAGCGCGCGCGCGTACTGGCGGAAATCGCCCGCCGCATCACGCTGGAACAGGAGCATCTGGCCCGTCTTGAGAGCCTGGACACAGGCAAGCCCCTCAAGCAGGCGCAGGCTGATGCTGTGGCCGCCGCGCGCTTCTTCGAGTACTACGCCGGGGTGGCTGACAAGGTGCTGGGCAGCTCCATCCCGCTGGGCGCGGAATACTTCGATTTCACGATGCGCGAGCCTATGGGCGTGACCGCGCAGATCGTGCCTTGGAACTACCCCTTGCAGATCGCGTCGCGCGGCCTGGCGCCGGCGTTGGCCACGGGCAATACCGTCGTGATGAAGCCGGCCGAGTTGGCCTGCCTGAGTGTGCTTGAACTCACCCGCATCTGCCACGAGGCGGGCTTGCCGGCCGGGGTGCTGAACATCGTGACTGGGCTGGGCCATGAGTCTGGTGCGGCGCTAGCCGCGCATCCGGGCGTAGGCCTGGTGGTATTCACCGGTTCGGTGGCAACCGGAAAGGGGGTAATGAAGGCGGCTGCCGAGAACATCGTGCCCGTGCTGTTGGAACTGGGGGGCAAGTCGCCCAATATCGTGCTGGCCGACGCGGATTTGGACGCGGCCGCGCCGTTGTTGCTCAAGGCGGCCTTTCCGCATGCTGGGCAGACCTGCTCGGCGGGCACTCGCATTCTGGTGCAGCGCGGCGCGCACAAGGCGCTGCGCGAGCGTCTGACGGCGCTGGCCGCCCAGCTGCGAGTGGGGCCTGGCTTGAACGATCCGGATATCGGCGCGCTGGTCAGCCGCGACCAGCAGCGCAAGGTGCTGGAGTATATCGACCTTGGCCGTGAGGAAGGGGCCGAGGTTATCGTCGGCGGGCAGCCGCTGGCGGGCGCGAATTTGGATGCCGGCAATTTCGTGATGCCCACCTTGCTCGACGGTGCCCATCCCCTGATGCGAGTGCATCAGGAGGAAATCTTCGGGCCGGTGCTGACCCTGGTGCCCTTTGACAATATCGACGAGGCCGCGGAAATCGCCAATGGCACGGAGTATGGCCTGGTCGCCGGTATCTGGGGGCGCGACGTGGGCCAGACGCACAGGCTGGCGCAGCGGGTGCAGGCCGGGCAGGTCTTCGTCAACTGCTATGGCGCCGGCGGCGGAGTGGAGTTGCCGTTTGGCGGTTACCGAAAATCCGGCTTCGGCCGCGAAAAAGGCCTGGATGCTCTGTTGTCGTACACCCAGCTCAAGAATATCTGCATCCGCATCTAGGTTATCGCCATGTACCCTGTTTCGAGTTTTGCCTGCCCGACCCGCCTGGTGTTGGGCGTGGACGCCCACCAGCAACTGCCGGCCATCGTGGCAGACGGCGGCGCGCAGCGTGTGTTTGTGGTGGTGGATCCGGCCCTGGTCGAGAGCGAGATCGCGCGCGCGATCATGGCCAGGCTGGGCGAGCGCCAGCTGTCGCTGGCTCTGTTTGCGGAGGTCGAGCCCGACCCCAGCGACACGACGGTGCATGCGGCCTACGAGCGCTGTCGCGCCCATGGCAGCGAGGCCATTATTGCCATCGGGGGAGGCAGTACCATCGATGTCGCCAAGTCCGTGGCCATCCTGATGACAAATGGCGGCAGGATCGCCGATTACGAGGGCGTGGAGAAATTCAGCATACGTCCCATGTCGCTGTATGCCGTGCCGACCACGGCTGGCACCGGTTCGGAGGTGTCTGGCGCCTGCGTGATCACCGATACCGTGCGCAACGTCAAGATGGCTATCCGCCATGCTGCCTTCAGCCCGGCCCAGGTGGCCATACTGGACCCTCTGGCGGTTGGATCCATGCCGGCGCACGTGGCGGCGCATGCGGGCATCGATGCCTTTGTGCATGCGTTCGAGTCATATCTGTCCAAACTGGCCAATCCCTTTTCGGATGCGGTCAACATGCATGCCATGACGCTGATTGCCGGCAGCATCCGGCAATTCGTGGCCAATCGCCGCAATACCCGCGCAGCGATGGACATGTTGTGCGGCTCTTCGATGGCGGCGATGTCTTTCGGGGTGACGGGCCTGGGCAACGTGCATTGCATGGCGTTGCCGCTGGGTGCGGTGTTCCATATCCCGCACGGGCTGGCCAATGCGCTGTGCCTGCCTACGGTGGCGGAATTCAACCTGATCGCCAACCCTGCGCGCTATGTTGACGTTGCCGGTATTCTCGGCGTGGATAGCCGGGGCCTGTCGCAGCGCGAGGCGGCGCGCCGTACCGTCGACGCGATACGTGAACTTTGTATCGATCTGGGCATCCCCGCCCGCCTGCGTGATGCAGGCGTTACGGAAGATTCGCTCGACGAGCTGGCGCGGCGCAGTTATGCAGCGGACTACAACCGCTGGAATCCACGCCACACTACCGAGGCAGATTTCCGCGCCTTGTTCCGTCGGGCTTACTGAGGATGCCTATCGGAATCCCGGCGTAGGCGGCCTGCTGAACAGGACTCACTCGTCTGCCGTATACAGCTCTCCCGCCAGCACGTTGCGCCAGTTCTTCCAGGTGATGCGAGGGCGGTCCGCGACCTCGCGGTTGTAGGGCGCGTCGAACAGGATGTGCTTCCAGCGCGGTTTCACCGCGCCCTCGATCAGGGGCTTGTCGTCGATCAGTAGATTGCCGTGCACCAGCGTCTTGTCCTTGGTCAGGATCAGCCGGTTGGTGGCGTCGCGCCCCAGGTGTTTTTCCACCCAGAGGTATTTTTCCGCCACGCAGTTCTCGAACTGGGACAGCGGCGAGGAGCAGATGCGCACGTCCATGCCTAGCGCCAGCAATTCCTGTACCGCCTCCAGGGCGCCGGGCACCGGGGGCAGGTTGCGGATGAAGCCGGGCGCGGTGTAGATGGCTTCGGCCATGCCGCGCAGCTCGGGGGCGTAGTCCTGGCGGATGTAGAAGGATTTGCGGTCTTCGAACGCCACGGGGGGAATGCCGGGATGGCGCTCGCGCCACGCGTCGATAAAGGCGTGTTCGAAATCGGCGAGCACGCCGTCTTGGTCCAGCAGGATGATCATGGCGGTCCGGCGGTTGTTGCGACCGTCCGATTGTGCCAGAGCGGGCGGTCAGGCAGGTTGCGGCCGGGACTGCGCGACGATGCGGTAGCGGCTGCCGCCCGTGAGCGATTCGGAGGCGACCAGCACCATGCGGTCGTAGCGCCACAGCAGGGGCGGGGGCGCGTCGGCGGGCGGCTGGGGCCGCTCGATGTTGCGCAGCAGGGTGACGTGCGGGCGGAATGGGTGCTGCGGCGCGCCCAGGCCGAATCCGGCCAGCCACTGCCATAGCCCGTCATGCGCGGCCTGCAGGCCGGCGGGCGTGCTGTCGGGGCCGGCCCAGAGGATGCGCTGGCGGCCGAACACCCCGTAGCGGTCCACCTGGATCTCTCCGGGAGCGATGCGTTTCTCAGGCGTCGCGGCGGCCAGCTCGTCCGCGAGCGCGGCATCCACCGGCCCCAGGAAGGCCAGGGTCATGTGCAGGGTTTCCGTGCGCATGGCGCGTCCGCCGCAACCGGGCCGGGCCTGTTCCGCCCAGGCCGCAAGCGATCCTGCCAGCGGGGGCGAGGGCCACAGCGCGTAGAAGAGGCGGACGGTCGACATGCCGTGATTGTAGGGGCACGGCCGCGCGGTTCAGCTGCCCGTGGTCTCGGGCCTGCGCCGGCGGGTGACGCCCGTGTCGAAACGCTCCACGCCGGGCCGGGCGGGGCGGTCGAAGCGTTCCACGCCCGGCCGGGAAAAACGCTCCACGCGCGGAGGGCTTTCCGTTTTGGCCTGCACGCTCTGGGCGGCCGCCTGTTCGCGCTTGGCGATGAGTTCCTCGGCGCGCTGGTGGTGCGGCGCCATCTTGCGGACCATCACGCGGCCGTCCCGCGGGAAGTAATTGATGCGGCGCGCGTGCACGTCGCCCAGATCCTGCGCCTTGACGGGGATGCCTTCCGTTTTCAGGTAAGTGAGGACGAACTGGCCGTTGCGCTCGCCGATGTTCATCTGCTGCATGGCGGAAAGCACGGCGCCGCCGCCGAACACCTTGGCTTCCAGCCGCGAGCGCACGGCGCCGGCCTTCAGCAGTTCGTTGATCAGCACTTCCATGGCGAATGCGCCGTAGCGCATAGTGGCCGAGGCGGGCGACTGCATGTCGCCTTCCGGCAACATGAAATGGTTCATTCCGCCCACGCCCGTCACGGGATCGTGGATACAGGCGGCAACGCACGACCCCAGGACGGTCGAGATCATCAGGTCTTCGTCGGTGACGTAGTACTCGTTGGGCAGTACTTTCACCGCCTGACACTGGAACGCGCTATCGAAATAGTGGCGCGTTGCGCGGGCTTCAAGACGGGCGGCCATGGGGCGGGATAGGAGACAAGGACGGCGAGTGGGTCACGAAGGAGCTGGTGGTAAAACGGCTTTATTTCAAAAAATGTAAGAAAATGTCGCTTTATTCTTGCATATCCGGGCGACAAGCGGGAGAAATCCTGTGTAACGGACGATCCCGGCTCAGGGTGCGGTGCGTCCCTGGTTTTTGAAACCAGCGGACGGCTAATACGCGCGCCCGCCAGAGTGCATGCGAGCATGCTACACAGGCGGGCGGGAACCGTTCCCCGGATCACGGGGACGAAGGGGGGCTATACGAAGCCTTTGGGCAGCCGTCAGAAGCGCGTGCTGCGGGTAACCGACCAGCGGGCGGACAGGGCGCCCAGGGCGGCAGCGGCCACGACGGCGCCGATCAGCACGGCCGGGCCGGGTAAGTGCAGGGCGAACTCCGCCCCATAGCTGCGGGCCAGCCCGACGAGAGCGTCGTTCAGCGGGGCCAGCGCAATTGCCGCCACGCCGATGGACAACAGCGCCGCCACGGCCCCCGAGAGAGCTCCCAGGTACAGGAAGGGCCGGCGCACGAACGATTCGGTGGCGCCGACGAGCCGCGCCACGCCGATTTCCTCGCGCTGGGAAAGCGCCTGCATGCGCACGGTATTGAAGACGGTTGCCAGCACCACGACGGCCACGCAGGCCGCCAGGAATCCCAGCCCGATGCGGGCGAAGCGCAGGATCGCCTCCAGGCGTTGGACCCAGGCGCTGTCCAGCTGCACGAGGTCCACGTGGTTCCATTGCTTCCAGGCCGTCGCAAGCTTGTCCGCCCGGCCGGACAGGTCCTCGCCGTCGGCCAGCGTGACCACGACCGCGTCGGGCAGGGGGTTGCCCGGCAGCACGGCCAGCGCCTGCTGCCAGGCGGGGTTGGCGCGCAGGTCCGCCAAGGCGTCCTCGCGGCCCACCACACGCACGGCGCGAACCTCTTGCGCGTATTCGCCCTGGATGCGCTTGGCCACGTCGGCGGCGGCGCCGGCAGGCGCGTCCACGCGCATGAAAACGGTGACTTCCGGGGTGACGGACATTTCCCGCGCCACGGGCTGGACCGAGACCAGGATCGCGCTGCCAAGCAGCGGCAGAGCCAGCGCCAGCGCCATGACGAGCAGGTTGGCCAGCGATGAGAACGGTTGCTTGACCAGCCGGCGCAGGGTGACCATCAACGCATAGCGGTGCTGCCGCAGCCAGGCGTTCATGCCGTTTCTCCTTGCTGGCCGTGGCCGCGCGCGGCGCCCGCGTCGGAAGGCTGCGCGGCGCCGTGGGAGTCGGCGAACTTGCCAGGCTCGATGCGCAGGGTGCGGGTGGCGTAGCCGGCCATGAGCTCCTGGTCGTGCGAAGCGATCAGCGTGGTGACGCCGACGCGGTTGAAGTCACGGAAAACGTTCATGATGCGTTGCGCGTTGTCGTGATCGAGGTTGGCGGTGGGCTCGTCCGCGATCAGGATCGCCGGCCGGTTCACGATGGCCCGCGCAATCGCCAGGCGCTGCTGTTCGCCGCCCGACAGTTCGATCGGATTCAGGTCTTCCTTGCCCGACAGGCCCACCTTGTCCAGCGCGGCGCGGGCGCGGGCGGCGGCCGAGTTCCATGCATGGCCGGTGACCGCCAGGGGCAGCATCACGTTTTCGAATGCGCTGCGGTCGAACAGCAGGTGCGTATCCTGCAGGATGACGCCCACCGCGCGCCGCAGGTACGGCCGGGCGCGGGCGGGCAGCTTGTCCAGCCGCTGGCCGTTGACCTGGATGGCCCCCCGGCTGGCGGGTTCGAGCCCGCCGATCAGCTTGAGCAGGGTGGACTTCCCGGCGCCGGACGGCCCCGATACGAAAACGAACTCTCCCGCGCTCACGCGGAAGTTGATGTCGGCCAGGATATTGCGGCCGCGACCATATGATTTGAATACGTGCTGGAATTCGATCATGGCGGCTGTCAGATGAAGCCGCAATAGTAACTCGGGGACACTAAGGTGGCCTAAGCCGACAGGGCGATGAGGCGCGAAAATTTTCCTGCCGGCGCCTGCTGCCCGAAGCAAGGCCTTGCTTCATAGCGGCCCGGCGCGAAAAAGCGTCCCTCTTTTCGTATGAAAACTGCGTTTCATTTCATCCAGTGTCCCTATATTTCAAGGGAATTCCCGGATGCGCCGCCTGCGGCGCGGACGCTACCATCCGCCCCATGCGTAGGCCCAACCCGGCCCCGCGCGAATTCGCCTTATCCCACACGGAGAACACGATGAAAGTACTGAAACTCGCTGCTGTCGGCGCCGCCCTGTTCGCTGCTTCCGCGGCAGCCAACGCTGGCGCGACCTTCGACAACGTCAAGAAAAAAGGGTTTGTCCAGTGTGGGGTTTCGACGGGCATCCCGGGCTTCTCCATCGCGGACAGCAAGGGCGAATACAAGGGCATCGACGTGGACCTGTGCCGCGCCATCGCCACGACCATGTTCGGCGACTCCACCAAGGTCAAGTTCACCCCGCTGAACACGCAGCAACGCTTCACCGCGCTGCAGTCCGGCGAGATCGACGTCCTGACTCGCAACACCACCGTCACGCTGACGCGCGACACGACGCTGGGCCTGATCGGCGTGGGCGTGAACTACTACGACAGCCAGGGCGTGATGGTGTCCAAGGAGCTGGGCGTGAAGAGCGCCAAGGAGCTGAACGGCGCCACGATCTGCGTGCAGCCCGGCACCACGACCGAACTCAACCTGGCCGACTGGTTCCGCGGCCAGAAAATCGAATTCAAGCCGGTCGTGATCGACAAGTACGACGAAATCATCCGCGCCTTCTCGGCCGGCCGTTGCGACGCCTTCACGACCGACAAGTCGCAATTGGCTTCGACCCGCACGACGCTCGAGAAGCCCGACAATTTCATCATCCTGCCGGAAGACTTCTCCAAGGAGCCGCTGGGCCCCATGGTCCGCCAGGGCGACGAGCAATGGTTCAACATCGTGCGCTGGTCGCTCAACGCCATGCTGGAAGCCGAGGAATACGGCATCACCAAGGCCAACGTCGACGAAATGGCCAAGAGCTCCAACCCCAACATCCAGCGCATCCTGGGCGTGACCCCGGGCATGGGCAAGAACCTGGGCGTGGATGACAAGTGGGCCTACAACATCATCAAGCAGATCGGCAACTACGGCGAGAGCTTCGAAAACACGCTGGGCAAGAGCAGCGCGATGAAGCTGGAGCGTGGCCTGAACGCCTCTTACAAGCAAGGGGGCCTGATGTACGGCTGGCCGGTGCGCTAACGCGCGGCTGCCTGGTAAAACGGAGCCTGGCGCTCCGTTTTGCCTAGGGCCTGTTGACACCGGATGGAGCGTCGCACAGGCCCTAGCCCGCCTCGAGCGGGTGGCAGGAGTGGGTGGCGGGGCCGAGGGCCCGGCCGCCGGATGTTCGACTTCTGTAGATTCATATGACGACTCCCGATAAAAACGCCCCGCTTTCGGCACCTCCGCGGCGTCTCAACTGGAACGATCCCGGCGTGCGCTCCGTGGTCTACCAGGTGTTCGCGCTGGCTGCCGTTGCCTGGGCCGTGTGGTTCCTGGTTACAAACACGCTGCACAACCTGTCCGTGCGCAACATCGCCACGGGCTTCGGCTTTCTTGGCCGAGAGGCCGGATTCGCCATCGGCGAAACCGCCATCGCCTATTCCCCCGCGGACACCTACGGCCGCGCCATCCTGGTCGGCCTGCTCAACACGCTGCGCGTGGCCGTGATCGGCATTGTGCTGGCGACCATACTCGGCACGCTGATCGGCATCGGCCGCCTGTCCAAGAACTGGCTGGTCTCCAAGGTCACCTCCGTCTACGTCGAGGTGATGCGCAACGTGCCGCTGCTGCTGCAGCTCTTCTTCTGGTACGCGCTCATCACGGAAAACATGCCCGGCCCGCGCCAGGCGCACAATCCGCTGCCCGGCGTCTTCATTTCCAACCGCGGCCTGAAAGTTCCCGCGCTGGAAGGGAACTCGCTGGACTGGATGCTGGGCGGCCTGGCCGTGGCCATCATCGCCATCATCGTGCTGGGCCACTGGGGCCGAAAGCGCCAGGAGGCCACCGGCCGGGTGTTCCCGCTGGGCCGCGCCGCCATCGGCCTGCTCATCGGCCTGCCCATCATCGGGTGGCTGGTCAGCGGAGCGTCGCTGACGCTGGACATGCCGGTACTCAAGGGCTTTAACTTCTCGGGCGGCCTGACGCTCTCGCCCGAATTCGCCGCGCTGCTTGCGGGCCTGGTGATCTACACGTCGGCGTTCATCGCCGAAGTGGTCCGTTCGGGCATCCAGGCGGTGAGCAACGGCCAGTGGGAGGCGGCGGGTTCCCTGGGGCTGCGCCGCAAGCAGGTGCTGCGCCTGGTGGTCCTGCCCCAGGCCCTGCGCGTCATCATTCCCCCGATGACGAGCCAGTACCTGAACCTGACCAAGAACAGCTCCCTGGCGGTGGCCATCGGCTACCCGGACATCGTGTCGGTGGTGAACACGACGCTGAACCAGACCGGGCAGGCCATCGAGGGCATCCTGATCATCATGGCCGCGTATCTCACGGTCAGCCTGTCGATCTCGATATTCATGAACTGGTACAACAAGCGCATCGCGCTGGTGGAGCGTTGAGATGAGCAGCACTACGCATACTCCCACCGAGGCCATGCCGCCGCCCAGCTCGCATGTGGGGCCCTGGGCCTGGCTCAAGTCGCGCCTGTTCTCGTCGCCGCTGAACATCCTCATCACGGTGCTGTTGGCCTGGTTCCTGCTCATGGCGGTGCCGGCGCTGGTGGAATGGGCATTCATCAAGGCCGACTTCAACGCGGCGACCGCCCAGGAATGCCGCGCCTCCGGCGGCGCCTGCTGGGCGTTCATCATCGAGAAGCACCGCCTGATCCTGTTCGGCACCTATCCGTTCGACGAGCAATGGCGCCCCTTGCTCGCGACCATCATCCTGGTCGCGGTGATCGTCTGCAGCGGTATCCGCCGTTTCTGGAACTGGAAGCTCGCCGTCATCTGGACCGTGGGCCTGACGGCCGTGGCGATCCTGATGTGGGGCGGCGTGCTGGGCCTTTCGTACGTGGAAAACGCGCGCTGGGGCGGCTTGCCGCTCACGCTCATCCTGTCCACGTTCGGCATTGCCTTCGCGTTCCCCATCGGCGTGCTGCTGGCGCTGGGCCGGCGTTCGAAGATGCCCGCCATCAAGGCGCTGTGCGTCGTGTACATCGAGCTGATCCGCGGCGTGCCCCTGATCAGCCTGCTGTTCATGTCGTCGGTGATGCTGCCGCTGTTCCTGCCGGAGGGCTTTTCCATCGACAAGCTGCTGCGCGCGCAGATCGCGATCATCATGTTCGCGGCGGCGTACATCGCCGAAACGGTGCGCGGCGGCCTGCAGGCGATTCCCAAGGGCCAGTACGAAGGCGCCGATTCCCTGGGTTTGAGCTACTGGCAGCAGATGCGCAAGATCATCCTGCCGCAGGCGCTGAAGATCGTGATCCCGCCGCTGGTCAGCATTTTCATCGCCCTGTTCAAGGACACGTCGCTGGTGGTCATCATCGGCATCTTCGACCTGACGCTGGCGGCCAAGGCGGCCTTGTCCGACGCGGCATGGCGGGGCTTCGGGGTGGAGGCGTACCTGTTCATCTCGCTCATCTACTTCGTGTTCTGCTTTTCCATGTCCAAATACAGCCAAGCGCTGGAGAAACGCCTGGCCACCGGCCACGCACGCTAGCAACTTGCCGCGCGTCCGCCACTGGCGGGCGCGCCCAGCGATATCTATGGGAGTACAGGCATGTCCAATGCCATCATCAGTCTGCAGGACGTGAACAAGTGGTACGGCCAGTTCCACGTATTGCGCAACATCAACCTGGAAGTCGCGCCAGGCGAGCGCATCGTGGTGTGCGGACCGTCCGGCTCGGGTAAGTCCACCATGATCCGCTGCATCAACCGTCTGGAAGAGCATCAGAAGGGCCACATCATCGTGGACGGCACCGAGCTCACCAATGACCTGAAGCACATCGAGACCATCCGCAAGGACGTCGGCATGGTGTTCCAGCACTTCAACCTTTTCCCCCACCTGACGGTGCTGGAGAACTTGACGCTGGGACCCATGTGGGTGCTGAAGAAGCCTCGCGCGGAAGCGGAAGCCACCGCCATGAAGTACCTGGAGCGGGTGCGCATTCCCGAACAGGCCACGAAGTTCCCGGGCCAGTTGTCGGGCGGCCAGCAGCAGCGCGTGGCGATCGCGCGGTCCCTGTGCATGAACCCCAAGATCATGCTGTTCGATGAGCCGACCTCCGCGCTGGACCCGGAAATGGTCAAGGAAGTGCTGGACGTGATGGTCAACCTGGCCCAGGAAAGCGGCATGACCATGATTTGCGTGACCCACGAAATGGGCTTCGCGCGGAAGGTCGCCAACCGCGTGATCTTCATGGATCGCGGCGAGATCATCGAGCAGAACAGCCCGGACGAGTTCTTCGACAATCCGCAGAACGAGCGGACCAAACTGTTCCTGAGCCAGATCCTGCACTGATTCCAAAACCGCCTCCGTGATGATGATGACGTGCTTCGTGTCTGACACCCCCACGAAATGACGGCACGCATCAAGCCGACGCTTCCCGGGTGTCAGACACCAACGGCGTCGGCAGCCGCAATTCGCTTCGTGTCTGACACCCTCTGGCGCGGTGCTTCAGATCTAGAGGCCGGCTCCCCAGGGTGTCAGACACAAGAAACGGCTCAGCCTCGCGTTTCGATTCCCTTCCGCCCGTGTCTGACACCCCCACGAAATGACGGCACGCATCAAGCCGGCGCTTCCTGGGTGTCAGACACCAACGACGTCGGCGGCCGAAATTCGATTCGTGTCTGACACCCTCTGGTGCGGTGCTTCAGATCTAGAGGCCGGCTCCCCAGGGTGTCAGACACAAGAAACGGCTCAGCCTCGCGTTTCGATTCCCTTCCGCCCGTGTCTGACACCCCCACGAAATGACGGCACGCATCAAGCCGGCGCTTCCCGGGTGTCTGACACCAACGACGTCGGCGGCCGCAATTCGATTCGTGTCTGACACCCTCTGGCGCGGTGCTTCAGATCGAGAGGCCGGCTCCCCAGGGTGTCAGACACAAGAAACGGCTCAGCCTCGCGTTTCGATTCCCTTCCGCCCGTGTCTGACACCCCCACGAAATGACGGCACGTATCAAGCCGGCGCTTCCCGGGTGTCTGACACCAACGGCGTCGGCGGCCGCAATTCGATTCGTGTCTGACACCCTCTGTCGCGGTGCTTCAGATCGAGAGGCTGGCTCCCCAGGGTGTCAGACACAAGAAACGGCTCAGCCTCGCGTTTCGATTCCCTTCCGCCCGTGTCTGACACCCCCACGAAATGACGGCACGCATCAAGCCGGCGCTTCCCGGGTGTCTGACACCAACGACGTCGGCGGCCGCAATTCGATTCGTGTCTGACACCCTCTGGCGCGGTGCTTCAGATCGAGAGGCCGGCTCCCCAGGGTGTCAGACACAAGAAACGGCTCAGCCTCGCGTTTCGATGCCCTTCCGCCCGTGTCTGACACCCTTTGTCGCGGTGCTTCAGATCTAGAGGCCGGTTCCCCAGGGTGTCAGACACAAGAAACGGCTCAGCCTCGCGTTTCGATGCCCTTCCGCCCGTGTCTGACACCCTTACGAGACGATGGCACGAATCGAGCCGGCGCTCCCCGGGTGTCAGACACCAACGGCGTCGGCGGCCGAAATTCGATTCGTGTCTGACACCCTCCGGCGCGGTGCTTCAGATCGAGAGGCCA
>NZ_JPYO01000042.1:548829-908696 GCF_000757485.1 Achromobacter sp. RTa | reverse complement strand
GCGCGGTGCTTCAGATCTAGAGGCCGGCTCCCCAGGGTGTCAGACACAAGAAACCGGTCCATGTCTGACACTATCGCGCACGCCCCAACCCACGCCTCGACCCCTTTCGGCCTTCCTCCCTCCCGGCCCCAGGCGCAGCCCCCAGCCTGCATCACTTAAGCAATCCTTAACTGTCGGTGGACGAGTTCTTGATTGTGCGGGCCGTCCGCGTAGCCCATCATAGGTTCACGCTGCCGGTCCGCCCGGAGCTCCCCGGAACTCGACATAAGGTGTCTGCAACCATGGCCGATCTGGAATCCCGTCTCGACAGGCAGTCCCCTGCCTACCAGCGCAACCGCGAACAGATGCTGGCGCTGCTGTCGGACCTGTCGCAACTGGAGCAGCGGGCGGTGGATCGCTCGGCGCGGGCCGCGCCGGCGTTCCGCAAGCGCGGCAAGCTGCTTCCGCGAGAGCGCCTGGAGGCCTTGGTCGATGCCGGCAGCCCGTTCCTGGAATTGATGAAGCTGGCGGGCTATTGCGGAATCGAGGATCCGGATCCCGCCACCAGCGTGCCGGGCGCGGCCATCATCGCGGGCGTGGGCCAGGTATGCGGTGTGCAATGCATGATCGTCATCAACGATGCCGGCATCAGCGCGGGCGCCATGCAGGCCATGACCGCCCAGAAGGTCATGCGCTGCCAGGAGATCGCGCTGGCCAACCGCCTGCCTTTCATCCAGCTGGTCGAGAGCGCCGGCGGAAATCTGAAGAAGTACCGCGCCGAACGCTTCGTCCATGGCGGCGGCATGTTCTACAACCTGGCCAGATTGTCGGCCGCCGGCATTCCGGTGATATCCCTGGTGCACGGCTCGTCGACGGCGGGCGGGGCCTATCTGCCCGGCCTCTCCGACTATGTCGTCATGGTGCGCAACCAGGCGCATGCCTTCCTGGCGGGTCCGGCGCTGTTGCAGGCCGCCACCGGGGAGACCGCAACGGAAGAGGAGCTGGGCGGGGCGGAGATGCACGCATCGGTGTCGGGCCTGGCCGATTACGTGGCCGAGAACGATCGCGAGGCCATCCTCCAGGTGCGCGACATCGTGAGCGCCTTCGGGTGGACGGGCAAAGAAGACGCCGGCGGCGGCGCGCCGCCTCGGCACGATATCCAGGACCTGCTAGGCATCATGCCGGCAGACTACCGGGTACCGGTGGACATGCGCGAAGTGATCGCGCGGCTGATAGACGGATCCGACTTCCATGAGTTCAAGCCCGGCTACGGAATAGCCACGGTTTGTGGCTATGGCGTCCTTCTGGGCACGCCGATAGGGCTGCTGAGCAACAACGGTCCGCTCGATACGGCCGGCTCCACCAAGGCTGCGCAGTTCATACAGCTGTGCTCCCAGCTGGGCAGGCCCATCGTGTTCCTGCAGAACATCACGGGGTTCGTGGTGGGGCGCGCGCACGAAGAGGCGGGCATGATCAAGCATGGCGCCAAGCTCATCCAGGCCTTGTCCAATGCCGGCGTGCCGCGCCTGACCGTGCTTTGCGGCGCCTCGTTCGGCGCGGGCAATTACGGCATGTGCGGACGCGCCTTCAAGCCGGATTTCCTGTTTTCCTGGCCGAATGCGAGAACCGCCGTGATGGGCGGCGAGCAGGCCGCCATGACCATGCGGCGCGTGGCCGAGAACAGCGCCAGGCGCGCCGGCGCGGAGCCGGACGCCGCCGCGCTGGATGCGGAAAGCCAGGAAATCATCCAGACATTCGACCTGCAGTCTTCCGCCGTGCATACCAGCAGCCTGCTGCTGGACGACGGCGTGATCGATCCGCGCGCTACCCGGGAGGTGCTGGGAGTGGCGTTGGCCGCGTGCACGCGGTCGGCAAAGCGCGACGTTCATCCGATCCAGTTCGGCGTCGCAAGATTCTAACGAGGAGATTCCATGTTTACCCACGAGCACATCGCGTTGCAGGACGGCGTACGCCAGTTGATCGAGAAAGAAATCAATCCTTATCTGGACCAATGGGAGGACGCGGAGATATTCCCCGCCCACGAAGTCTTCAAGAAACTCGGCAAGGCGGGCTACCTGGGCGTGAACAAGCCGGTTGAATTCGGCGGGATGGGCCTGGACTATTCCTACGAAATTGCGTTCTGCGAGGCGATCGGTTCGGTGCGCGCCGGCGGTGTCGGCATGGCGATCGCGGTGCAGACGGACATGGCCACGCCGGCGCTGGCGCGCTTTGGCAACGACTCGGTCCGCGAGCAGTTCCTGCGGCCTTCGATCGCCGGAGACTACGTGGCCTGCCTGGGCGTATCCGAAACCGGCGCGGGTTCCGACGTCGCCTCGCTGAAGACGACCGCCCGCAAGGACGGCGACGACTATGTGATCAGCGGCTCCAAGATGTGGATCACGAACGCCACGCAGGCCGACTGGATGTGCCTGCTGGCCAACACCAGCGACGGCAAGCCGCATCGGAACAAGTCGCTGATCTGCGTGCCGCTCAAGCAGGAGAACGGCAAGCCCGTGCCCGGCGTGACGATGAGCAAGATCAAGAAGGTGGGCATGTGGTCTTCCGACACCGCGCAGGTGTTCTTCGACGAGGTCCGGGTGCCGCAGCGCTACCGCATCGGCGAAGAGGGCATGGGCTTCACCTACCAGATGCGCCAATTCCAGGAAGAGCGCCTGAGCGGCGCCACCCGGCGCGTGACGGCCCTGAGCGATGTGATCAACGACACCATCGACTACACGCGCCAGCGCCAGGTTTTCGGCAAGCCGCTGCTGGACAACCAAGCCGTCCATTTCCGGCTGGCGGAGCTGAAGACGGAGGTCGAGATGCTGCGGTCCCTGGTCTACCGCGCGGCGGGCGTGCACATGGGCGGAGGCGACATGACCGAGCTGGCTTCGATGGCCAAGCTCAAGGCCGGGCGCCTGTGCCGCGAGGTCACCGACTCGTGCCTGCAGTACTGGGGCGGCATGGGATTCACCTGGGAGAACGCGGTTTCGCGCGCATGGCGCGACCTGCGCCTGATCTCCATCGGCGGCGGCGCCGATGAAATCATGCTCACGATCATTTGCAAGCACATGGGCATCCTGCCCTCGCGTGCGGTCTGACGCCGCAAGGACGGACATGATGAGATTCGATACCTTGCTCGTCGCCAACCGGGGGGAAATCGCGCTGCGGGTGATCCGGGCGGCGCGTGGCCTGGGCCTGCGCACGGTTGCGGTGTACTCGGACGCGGATGCGGAATCCCGTCATGTCCGGGAGGCAGACATGGCGGTGCATATCGGCGCCTCGCCGGCCCAGGCCAGCTACCGCAACGTGGAGGCCATCCTGCGCGCCTGCGCCCGGAGCGGTGCGCAGGCCGTGCACCCGGGCTACGGTTTTCTATCCGAGAACGCCGAGTTCGCCCGCGCCGTGGCGGACGCAGGCCTGACCTTCGTGGGGCCGTCCGCAGAGGTCATCGCCCTGATGGGCAACAAGGCGCGCGCCAAGGAGGCGCTGCAACGCGCCGATGTGCCCACGGTGCCCGGCGCGCAAGGGATCTCCGACGACAGGGAGCTGTCGGCGCGGGCGCGCGCCATCGGCTACCCGGTGTTGCTGAAGGCGGCCGCGGGCGGCGGAGGGCGCGGCATGCGGCTGGCGCACGACGATGCGGCGCTGGCGCAGGCGCTGCCGCTGGCCCGTTCCGAAGCGCTGGGAGCTTTCGGGTCGGACGAGCTGATCCTGGAGAAGGCCATCCTGGCGGCTCGCCATATCGAGATCCAGGTGCTGTGCGACGAACACGGCAATGTCCTGCACCTGGGGGAACGGGACTGCTCGCTGCAGCGGCGCTACCAGAAGCTGGTGGAAGAGAGCCCCTCACCCGCTGTGCCGCCTGAGCTGCGCGAGCGCATGGGCGCCGTCGCAAGGCGGGCCTGCCAGGCCATCGGTTATGTAGGAGCGGGCACGCTGGAATTCCTGCTGGACGAAAGCGGCGACTTCTACTTCATGGAAATGAACACGCGGCTGCAGGTCGAGCACGGCGTGACCGAACTGCTTACCGGCATCGACCTGGTGCAGTGGCAGCTGAAGGTGGCCCAGGGCGAGCCTCTGACCCTGCGGCAGGAGGACGTGCAGCGACGCGGCCACGCGATGGAGCTGCGCGTCTGCGCGGAAGATCCCGCCTCGGGCTTCGTGCCGCAGGTCGGCTCGGTGCTTCGGTGGGTGGAGCCTTCCGGGCTGCGCGTCGATACGGCGCTGGAAGACGGCCTGGAGATCACGCCGCACTATGACTCGATGCTGGCCAAGTACCTGGCGTGGGGCGAAACGCGGGAGGAGTGCATCCGCAAGCTGACGCGGGCCTGCGAAGACGGCGGCCTGCTGGGCGTGCGCTCCAACCTGCATTTCCTGGCGCGGGCGATCAACCATCCGGATTTTCTCGAAGGCGGTGTGACCACGAATTTCCTGGCAGGCCAGGACATGGCGTCCGGGCACTGGCGGGCGGAGCCTTCGGAGCATGCGGTAGCCGCGGCGGCGCTGGCGCTGGCCGGCTGGCCCGTGGCCGGCGGCGGCCTCGCCGCGGCCGGCGAAGTGGCGCTGGATGATGCGTCCGACGGGAAGCCGAAACTGCTGCGCCTCTCGCGGGAGGCGGACGGCTGCGTGCTGGTGCGCGCCTGGGAAGGGCACGTTGCCGAAGGAGACAGCGTGCAGATCCGGATCGACGCGATGCATCGCCACGAGGGCGACATGGTGTTGGTCGTGGACGGACTGCGGCGCAGCCTGCGCGTGGCCATGGCTGGGCTGGGCGAGGCCTGGGTGCAGGATGGCGCCAGCGCCTGGCGCTTCTTGCGGGCCACGCGTTTTGCCGGACGCGAGGATCAGCAGGCCGGGCAGGCGCGCCTGCTGCGGGCGCCGATGAGCGGAAGGGTGATCAGCGTCGACGTCCAGGACGGCGACAGCGTGACGGCGCAGCAGACCGTGCTGGTGCTGGAGTCCATGAAGATGGAAATGTCCATCGCCGCGGGCGCGGCGGGCATGGTGGCGAAGCTGGCCGTTGCCGCGGGAGACCAGGTAAGCACGGGGCAGGCATTGATGGAGGTGCAGCAATGAGCGGGAACCACAGCGAGACTCCGGCGCGCCGGACGAAAGGGCAGGTGCATGTCGGATGCGCCTCGGGATTCTGGGGAGATTCGCAGATCGCGATTCCGCAATTGCTCACGGCGGAAAAACTGGACTACATCGTTTTCGACTACCTGGCGGAAACGACTATGTCTATCTTGCAGCGGGCCCGCATGCGCAACCCGGAACTGGGTTACGCGACCGACTTCGTCAACGTGCTCCGTCCGCATCTGAAGACCTTGCTGGAACGCGGGGTGCGGCTGGTGTCCAACGCCGGCGGCCTGAACCCGCAGGCGTGCCGCGACGCCATACTCGCCTTCGCCCGCGAACAAGGCCTGGCGCCTCGCATCGCGGTCGTCACCGGCGACGACGTCGCCGAGCTGCAAGCCGAGTTCACCGATGCGCAGGGGCGCGGGCTGCCCGACCTGGACGGATTCGGCCCCTTGCTGTCGGCCAATGCGTATCTGGGCGCCTATCCCATCGTCCAGGCGCTGGCGCTGGACGCGGATATCGTGATCACGGGGCGCGCGGTGGACAGCGCCTGCGCGCTGGCCGTGGCGATACACGAGTTCGACTGGGCGTTTACGGATTACGACAAGCTGGCCCAGGCCAGCCTGGCCGGGCACCTGATCGAATGCGGTCCGCAGGCGACGGGCGGCTTGTTCACCGATTGGGAGACAGTGCCGGACTGGGCGAACATCGGCTATCCGATCGTGGCGCTGGACCCGGATGGCGGTTTCGATCTCACCAAGCCGCCGGGCACGGGCGGACTGGTGAGCCGCGCGACGGTGGCCGAGCAGCTGCTGTATGAAATCGGCGATCCCGCCGCCTACGAACTTCCCGACGTGGTCTGCGATCTGCGCCAGGTTTCCATCCGCGAAACAGGCCCGGACCGGGTGCGCGTGGAGGGCGCGCGCGGGCGGGCTCCTTCGACGCGATACAAGATCACCGCGACAGGGCATGGCGGCTACCAGATAGGCATCATGATGGCCATCCGCGGGCAGCGGGCGAGCGCGAAAGCGCTGCGCACCGCCGATGAACTGCTGCGGCGCACGCGCAAGCTGCTTGTCCTGAACGGACTGCCGGACTATGTCTCCACCGTCGTGGAGTTGCTGGGTGCCGAAGCCATGTACGGCGGCAACGCGCGCGAGAACGACAGCCGCGAGGTGATCCTTCGCATCGCCGCGGCCCACGCCGAGCGCAAGGGCCTGGAGTTCCTGCAGAAGGAGTCCGCGTCGGCGGGAACCTCGATGGGGCCAGGCACGCGCAGCCACTTCGGCGGCCGTGCCGACATCCAGGCCATCATCAAGACGGGATCGTTCTACATCGCCAAGCAGTGCGTGCCGGTCTGGCTCGACTGCGGGGATCTGCACGCCGAGGTGGCCGTTCCGGAAAACGGCGAGGACGGCGCCTACGTTCCCGCGGACGCCAGACAAATCCCTGCCCCGGCGGCGGCATCGGCTGGCACGCAGCGGGTGCCGCTTGCAAGGCTGGCCTACGCCCGTAGCGGCGACAAGGGCGACGATTCGAACATAGGCGTCATCGCGCGCTCCGAGGCCTACTGGCCCGTGCTGCTGCGCGAACTGACCGCCGAACGGGTGCGCGAGTACTTCAGCCATCTGGTGCAGGGCGAGGTGTCGCGTTTCGAGCTGCCCGGTACCGGGGCGGTCAATTTCGTGCTGCGGCGCGCGCTGGGCGGTGGCGGTTCGTCCAGCCTGCGCTCGGATCCCTTGGGCAAGTCGTACGCCCAGATGCTGCTGGACCTGGAAATTCCTTGTCCCGGCGAAATCCTGCGATAGCGGGAGTGTAAGGATGGGAGGAGACTACAAATGGAACAGACCCGCAGGGCATTCATTCAATTGGCCGGGGCCGGCGCGCTGCTGGCGGCTTGCGGCGGCGTCCGCGCGCAGGCGCTGGACAAGACGGTCCACATGACCGTGGCATACGGCGCGGGAGGGGCGACGGACACGATCATCCGCTACGTCGCGGACAAGATACGGGACAAGGTGGGCAGCCCGATCATCATCGAGAACCGGCCGGGCGCCGACGGCAATATCGCCGCCGAGTACGTGCTGCGGCAATCCGGCGACGGATACAACCTGCTGGTGTCGGGGCCGTCCACCCATGCGGCCAATGCCAGCATCTACAAGTCGCTGCCCTACGACCCCGAGCGCGACTTCACCCCGTTGACGACATTGGCGACCGCGCCGTATTTCCTGGTGGTCAATCCGCAACGCGTGAAGGCGGAAACCCTGCAGGCGTTCATTGCCTCAGCGCGGGCCTCGAAGGCCAGCCTGAGCTTCGCCAGCGCCAACGTGGGCGGGCGCATAGCTGGCGAACGCTTTCGCGCCATGTCGGGGATCAATGCGGTGAATATTCCGTACCGCGCCAGCACGCAGGCCATGACGGACCTGCTGGGCGGCCAGTACGACTTCTATTTTTGCGATGCCGTAACCGCGACTCCCCAGCTGCGCGCCGGAAAGATTCGGGCCCTGGCGGTGTCGACCGCCACGCGGGTGCCCGCCTTCCCGGATGTGCCCACCGTGGAGGAACTCGGCTACCCGGGCTTCGACGTGTCGTCATGGATCGCCATCTGGGCGGCTGCCACGACGCCGCCCGCGGTCTCGCAGCGCCTGGCCGCGTGGATCAACGGCGCGCTCGACAACCCGGACGGCCGCCGCTTCCTGACCGACCGCGCCTTGCTGCCGCAGCCCGGCTCGCCCGAGGACTTGCGCGCCATCCAGCAGCGCGACACGGTGGAGTGGGGCAAAGTGATCGTGGCCGCCGGCATGCAGCAGCATTAGCCACGGGCGCGCCGGGAAGCGCTCAGGAGGGGACGAACAGTTCGCTGAGCTTGCGGGCGCCGTCCGGGTTTTCGCCCGCGCGCATGTAGAGGTGGTAGCTGGCGGAGGGCAGCGAGGGCAGGCCCAGCTCTTCCCCCACCACCTTGAGGCCGGGAGTGAGCATCTCTATGGTGCGCGGGGTGATGCCCAGGCCGGCCCGCAAGGCGGCGCGCACGCCGGCCAGGGTAGGGGTCTGGAAGGCATTACGCCAGGGACGGTTCTCCTGCTCCAGGCGGTTCAGCGCCATGCGCCGGAAGACGCAGGGCGAGTCCACCAGCACCAAAGGCAACGGGAGGTTTTGCTGATGATGGAAATGCGTGCCAGAAATCCAGACCACGGGCGAAGTCCGGAACGTGATGCGGGGGAATTCGTCGAATTGCTCGAGCTCCAGCAGCAGGTCGATGTCGCCGCGGCGCAGGGCCGACGCCAGCCAGCGGCTGCGGTTGACCTGGATCTCGATGCGCATGCCCGGGTAGGTGCGCGCGCACAGCGCCAGGTAGTCGGGCAGGATCGTGTCCACGGCATCCGCGCATACGCCTATGCGCGTCGGCGCGTCGAAGACGCTCTTGTTCATCGCGCGGCAGGTTTCGTCATTGAGCGCAAGCATGCGCCGCGCGTACTCGCGCAGGCGCACGCCTTGTTCGGTAAGGCGCTTGTGCCGTCCCACGCGCACCAGCAGTTTGCAATCCAGCAGCCGCTCGAGCCGCTGCATCTGTTGCGAGACCGCGGCCTGGGTGCGGAACACCTGGTCGGCCGCGCCCGCGAAGTTCTCGCGGTCGGCCACCGCCAGGAAGGTCCTGAGCAAGCCTATGTCCAGATCGCGCACCGCCATGAGAGTTCCTTGTGTGCCAGCGTACGCAGACGATTATCCGGGGCCGCTGGCGTAGCGCACAAGCCCAGCCTTTCCCCAATTCCATGGAGACAACCGTGAATTCCGCTATCGATCCGAATCCCTTGCACAGGGTGTATGAAGGCCTGCGCGTGCTCGACCTGTCGCAAGGCATCGCGGGACCGTATTGCGCGCAGATCCTGGGCCAGATGGGCGCGCAGGTGACGAAGGTGGAACCCTTCCATGGCGACTGGGGGCGCAGCATGGGCGTGCCGCGCGGGGGATTCAGCGCCATTGCCCTGGCCTTCAACCGGGGCAAGCGCAGCCTGGCGCTGGATGCCCAGACCGGCGCGGGGCGGGACGTCCTGCACCGGCTGGCGGCGCGAGCCGACGTGGTGGTGCAGAGCTTCCGCCCCGGCGTGGCCGACCGGCTCGGCGTGGGCTATGCCGCGCTGCGCGAAATCAATCCCCGCCTGGTGTATGCCTCGATCTCGGGATTCGGCTTGTCGGGCCCTTATGTCGACCGGCCCGGCACCGATTCCGTCGTGCAGGCGTTGACGGGCCTGACCACCGCCAATTGCGATGGCGCGGGCCTGCCCCAGCGAGTGAAGCCGTTCGTCGGCGACCTGTCCTGCGGCGTATATACCGCCAATGCGATCGGAGGTGCGCTGTTCGCGCGCGAGCGCGGGCATTCGGGCACGCACATCGACGTCAGCCTGCTGGCCACCATGGCGGCATTGCAGAACAGCTCATTGATCGACCATGCCTTGCGCCGCGGGGAGCCCGCCACCAGCGTCACGTATCCGCAGGGAATCTTCAGCACGGCGGATGGGTATGTGCTGGTGTTCGCCATGAACAATGCGATGTTCGCGGCGATCTGCCGGGTGATCGGAAGGAACGACTGGCTGACGGATCCGCGCATGGATACGCCGCAGCACCGCATACAGGTGGGCGACGAGATCAACCAGGGGGTGGCGCAGGCCCTGCGTTCTCGCCCGACCGCGTACTGGACGAACTGCTTCCGCGAGAACGACATCCTGTATGGCGAAGTGAAGGACTACGACCAATTCCAGGAGGACGAGCAGGTGCGGCACCTGGGCCTGGTGCAGACGCTCAGCCAGCCCGGCCTGGGCGACGTGCCGTTCGTGGGTTTGCCGGGCGTGCCGGCCGCGGCCGGTGGCTCTGGCGAGCGCGTGCCCGCGGTGGGCGAGGATACGCAGGCGGTGCTCCGGGAGCTGGACTACACGCCGGCCGACATCGCCGCGCTGGCGCAGGAAGGGATTATTCAACTGGCGGCGGCCCCGGCCGCCGCGGTGCATTGAAGGAGCGGTAACCATGAACCTGGCGCAATCTAACGACGCGGCGGATGCGCCGCTGCTGACTCGGCGGGACGGCGCGGTCTTCCACGTGATCCTGAATCGGCCCGAGACGCGCAACCCGCTGGGTGCGGAGATGGTCGAGCATCTGGAAGACGCGCTCGACCGCGCCGAGGCCGACGCCGCCGTGAGGGTGCTGGCCGTCAGCGCGGTTGGGCCGGCGTTCAGCGCGGGCGGCAATCTGGGCAATATCGCGGGCCGGATCGCCGCACAGCCGGAGGCCGACGGCCAGGATCCGGTCGCCATGGGCAACCGGCGCTACGGGCGCTTCCTCGAGCGTTTCGCCGGCAGCTCCAAGATCACCGTGGTGCTGGCCCAAGGGGCTGCCATGGGCGGCGGTGCCGGCCTGGTGTGCGCCGCCGACCTTGCCGCCGGCGCGCGCGGCTCGCGTTTCGGCTTTCCCGAAGTGTCGATCGGGTTGGTGCCGGCGCAGATCCTGCCCTTCGTCGCTGCCCGCATCGGCCTGCAGGCCGCCAGGCGGTTGATGCTGACCGGTGAACGCATAGACGCCGACGCGGCGCGCGCCATCGGCCTGCTGGACTACGTGTTCGATGCCGGGCAGGGCTGGGAGGAAGGGGTCGCCGGCATGCTGCAGCGCTGCGCAGACGCCGCGCCGCGCGCTGCCGGACAGACCAAGAGCATGCTGCGCGCCTTGTTCGGCCAGCAGCGCTGGCACGAGGAAGAGTTGGGGGCCTATCTGGATTCGGCATCGCGCTCCTTCGCCCGCCAGCTGCGCACCGAGGCGATCGAGGGCGTCGCGGCAGCCAAGGCCAAGCGGCGGCCGGATTGGGACGCCGTTTCTTAGGGCCCAGCCGCGGCCGTCCGGCCGCCCGTGTCTGACACCCCCCTTCCGCCCGTGTCTGACACCCTTACGAGACGGTGGAACGAATCGAGCCGGCGCTCCCCGGGTGTCAGACACCCATTGCCCGGTTGCCGCAGTTCGGTTCGTGTCTGACACCCCCTGGGGTATCGATAAAGCTTGGGATATCAACTCCCCAGGGTGTCAGACACAAGATGCCCGGCCGCCGGTGTCTGACATCCCCCGCCCGCCCGTGTCTGACACCCTTACGAGACGGTGGAACGAATCGAGCCGGCGTTTCCCGGGTGTCAGACACCCATTGCCCGGTTGCCGCAGCTCGGTTCGTGTCTGACACCCTTACGAGACGACGGCACGAATCGGGCCGGCGCTCCCCGGGTGTCAGACACCCACTGCCCCGGTTGCCGCAGTTCGGTTCGTGTCTGACACCCTTACGAGACGGTGGCGCGAATCGAGCCGGCGTTTCCCGGGTGTCAGACACAAAGCAACGGAGAATTTTCCTGGTTTCTCTTTGTTACGCTCTTGCCTGCCCTGCGGTATGCTACTGACCGCTATTGATACGAGCGAGGAGAACACTACATGAAGCCTACCCCCCGCAGCGCCGTGCGCCGCGCCTTGCTGCAAGGCGCTGTTGCGCTGGCCGCGACCCTGCCTTTCGGCGCGCCTGCCTTGGCCCAAGCCACCGATTTCCCGACCAAGTCCCTGCGCTTCGTCGTTCCTTACCCGCCCGGCGGCCCGCTGGACACCATGGCCCGCATGTTGGCCGAGAAGGTGCGCGGCTCGCTGGGCCAGCCCGTCATCGTGGAAAACCGTTCGGGCGCGGGCGGCAACATCGGCGCCGACCTGGTGGCCAAGGCGCCGGCCGATGGCTACACGCTGGTGATGGGCGCGGTCGCGACCCACGCGATCAACCCCTGGCTCTTCGCCAATCTGCCCTACGACCCGGTGAAGGATTTCGCGCCGGTCACGATCGTGGCGTCGGTGCCCAACGTGCTGGTGATGAACGTCGAGTTCGCCCAGAAGAACAAGATCGAAAAGCTGTCCGACCTGATCGAGTACGCGAAGAAGAACCCCGGCAAGCTGAACTACGGCTCGGGCGGAAACGGCAGCGCGGGCCATTTGTCGGGCGAACTGCTGAAGGCGCGCGCCGACATCAAGGTCGAGCACATTCCTTACCAAGGCGCGGCGCCCGCTCAGCTGGCGTTGCTGTCGGGCCAATCGGACTTCATGTTCGACAACCTGGCGGCCTCGGCCCCCCTGATCAAGGACGGCAAGGTGAAGGCGCTGGCCGTTACCACCGCAAAGCGCTCCTCGCTGCTGGCCGATGTGCCGACGGTCGAGGAATCCGGGATCAAGGGCTTCGACCTGGGCACCTGGTTCGGCGTGTTCACCACGGGCGGCACGCCCGCGCCGGTGGTCGCCAAGCTGAACAAGGCCTATTCGGACGCGATGCAGCAACCCGACGTGAAGCAGCGCCTGCTGACGATGGGTTCGGAAGCGGCGCCGATGACGCCCGAGGCTTTCGCCGAGTTCGTCAAGGGCGAGAAGGCGAAGTACCAGGAAATCGTGAAGATTTCCGGCGCCAGCCTTAATTAAGCGGTTTGTTCGTTTCGCTGGCCCGGTGCACTCGGGCCAGCGATTGCGGCCCGGATCCTTTGCTCCGGGCTTTTCTTTTTCCATCCCGGCCTGGGCCGTTCTTGCCATTCGGCCTGCCTGACCGATTTTCCGCCTTTCCCGACTTATCAACGTGTTCGCGCCCATCCCCTGGGCAGGATGCCGGCCGCGTGCTCGCATGGCCCGGGCGGCCGCCTCGCAGGCAGGGCGAGTAGGGCAAAACCTCCAGTACAGGAGCATCACGGCGCTGGCCGGATTGTGGTTTAACCTCCTTTGACCGAAGGGGGCCGGCCATGATGAATTAAACGGGGCCGCCACCTTCCGCCGGGGAAGTCACGATCCGATAGCAAACCGGATCCAGGCAAAAAAAGTAAGTTGCTTCAAGCTGATTCCTATTGGCCGATGTTCAATCGTTGCGCCCGGACAGGAGCGTGGCTATGCATAAGCGACTTGCAAACGGGGGATATCCGAGTAGAAAGCCCGTGTGGCCTGCGTGCGCGCAGCCGCTGCGCATCTTGGCATGTATTTTTCTCTTCCTCGCGCTCTCTGCCGGCGCATTCTCCGCGGCCGTTTCGAAGCCGCCAGAGACGTTGCCCTTGCGCGAAGCGTGTGAAAACCCCTCGCAGCAAGCGCAACAAGCCCGTTGCCTGCTGGACGATGTGTACCGATTGGGGCAACTGGCTGCCCGTGATCCCTCCTATCGTGCCCAATACCAGAAGCGTGCCTTGCTGGTGCGCGGAACGATCGAAGCCATGCCGGAGGTTTCCGGAGCGCTAAAGCAGGAGGCCAACTTCGCCATCTTCACGGCGGGAACCACCGAGGAAGACGCCGAGGCCATCCTCGAAGGCGCCCGGGCCGCCGTTTGTGCGGCAGCCCAATTGAAGCAAGCCGAGGCGCCTTCCCGGACGCTTGAAGCGCGATGCACGTTAGTGCAGATGCTGGAGAGTTTCAGCCGTGAGGATTTTCAGGAGATGCAGCAACAATGGGCGGATTTTTCGGGGCGTTTTCCTCCGGCAGCAGGGACTGACGCCCAGGAGGATGAGCCTCCCGACGCCTTGGGAACGGTCGCCTCGGTCAGCGCCACTTACGCCACGGCTATCGCAGCGGATGAGCCGGCTAGGGCAGGCTCCATATTGCTGGACTCCATGATCCGCACGACGGCAGGAGGTCCACGCGCGGACTATATGGCGGCAACCTTCGTCGCGCTGGCCGCCGGCTACGCCCTGAATGCCGAAGAAATCGGCTCCGTCCCGTTATGGGGCATGGAACCCGCGATCGCGCAGGTGCTTTGGATCGTGGATCTGCATTTCAGCGAGGAAAGCGCGGTTGCCCGGGATTTGGCAGGGTCGCTGGCCGGCTTCTACGGCAGAAGCGCAATGCCCCTGTATCGGCTGCCTTTGCCGATACGGGAGTCGGCACGTCGCAAAGGCGCGCGTCTGGCGGCGCGTCTGTACCAGGACGCCTTGAGCGAATCAGATATCCAGGCGCGTAATGATCAGCTCAAGGAAATCGTCACCTTGTTCAGTAACCTGGAATTGCCCGAGCAGGCGCTCGAGGCCGCAGCCTATCTGCATGTGGAGTCGCTTGGGGAGAAGGTCTCGGTAGAAGGCGCGCTGGGAGACGTCGAAGTCCTTGTCGTCCTGGACAGTGTGCCTGGCGGCAAGGCGCAAGCGCAGAACGTAGCGCGCCGCCTCGTGCCGGTCTTGAAGGATTTGCCGGACGACACTCCTGGCCTGCCTCATGCCTTGCTGAAGGTAGTGGATGTCCTGACGCTGGCCCCTGCCGCGGACACGGCCTGCGGGCGACGCCAGGAATACGCCGACCTGCGCGCAATGAACGAACGAGGCAGGAAGCTCAGCGAAACTTCTGGCGCAAGCGATGGGGTCCTGCCCGCGCACTTCGAGTTGCAGGCCGACATTCTGAAAATAGGAATTCGCGCGGAAGACGCGCTGGAAGAATGCAGCGTGTCGATGGCGATTCCTACGGAAGAAGAGGATTTGCGCAGGAAAGTGGATCAGTTGCTGGAGACTGGCAGGAACAGCGCGGATGGGATTTCTCCGAAAGCCGCCGGCCTGTTGATAATGGCCATCGACCAACGCTTGGACGCCCTGCGGGACGCCAGCGAAGTCGAACGGTCCGAGACGCCCGCGTTGCTTGAACTGGCTCAACGGCTGTTCGAGGGCACCGCCGCCCGGGTCAAGGAAAAGGGCGAGGAAACCAGCGAGGATTGGGCCGACGTTGTGGCGGAAATGGCGATGCTTCGGCGGAATGCGGGAGACGTGAGCGGAGCGCTTGGTTTGATCAACGGCACGAGATCCGCGCTTCCGGACACCCCCGAGGCACAGGCGGCGATGGCAGTTCTGCTGCGGATGTATCCACGTTTGTTGCGCCGCGAGGAAGGAACACTTGTTTTGGATCAGCGTTCTGCGCGGGCGCTGGTGATCGCGATGGCGGAACTTGGCGAAACCGAAATCGCGGTCGCTGGGCTCGATCAATTGGAAGGGTATCAAAAGCGCAGCGGCCAGGAAGCCCTGCTGAAAGCCCTGGTGGAGCGTGATCCCGATAAGATCGGCAAGGCATGGCTTTCCACCTTGCCGGACGACCTATATCAAGACTGGCAATACCGGCGTTGGCGCTTTGAAGCGTCCCGGCTTCAGCCCGATCGGGTCTCCAGCTGGTTGATGGAAGATGCGGCGCGCGAGCGCAGATGGCATGGGATCCTATCTCTGGAAAGGTATGGGCGATACGGCGAAATCGCGGAGCTTCTGGAGGATTGGGATGATCCGGAGTTGCGGGAAAGAGGGGCATTGCTGCTCCTGGAGGCAAAGCAGCAGGACCGCGCGCGCAAATTGGCGCAACGCCTGGCCCCGGCGCAACTGACGAGGTTCTTCGTTCATTCGGCAAAAGAAGAGCCGGCGCGCGCGGCGGAGTGGCTGACGCAAGCCGTGGACTCCCTGCTCGAAGTCAGCGACTCGTACAGGCGCATGGACCTGGCCGGCGACATACTCTGTGCGGCGGCGCCGGCCACGCCGCTCGCGGGCCGGGCGCTCCTGACTTCGGAGCAGATCATATTCCTGCGGCACCAGGGGCAGGGAATCTCCGTGAGAGATGGACTGAGACAGTCTTTTGCATCCTGCTTGTTTGTTTTCGGAGACACCGCTGGTGCGCAATCCATCATCACGCAGATCAGCAAACCCGAGGCCAGGGCGGATGCCTACCTCTACATTTCAGGAAAATTCCGGGAACGAGGAAATCAGCCGGCGGCGTTGCAAGCCCTGAAGTCGGGCAAGGAGGAGTTGAAGCCGCTTCAAGGGTTTACGTTCAGATTCGGCATGCAGCGGCTCTACCGCCGTTGGGTGCTGGCCGGAGGGGTGGACGACGCATACGCAGATGCGAAAGCGAGCTTTCCATTTGATCCGAAAGGGAGTGGCGCGGCTAATGCCGCAAATCGGGACGCCTTCGAGTCGGCCTTGGAGGGGCTGCTCGAAGGTGTGCTGGAAACGGAGGGCGTTCCGGTTGCGGCAGAGCTGCTGACGGAAGTCCGCGGCATGCTCGGCTCACAGACAGTCCGTGCGTTGGCGATCAGGACGATCGTCGATGTTTCCCGCCAAAGGGGGCCAGGCCACTCTGTATCTCCTCTGATTCCTTTGGTGGAAAACGGCGGATTCGAGGCTCTGCAAGACTCCAATCTCCGGGACTACGTGCTTGCGCTGGGTGGGTTGGGGGACGCCGAGCGCGCCACGGGCCTTGCTGGAAAAATCACTGAAAGGCGGCACAGGGCGGAGCTGCAGGCGGAACTGGCTGCGCGTTTGAACGAGGCCGGACTGGCCGCGCCGGAGGTCGAATCGCTCGCGCGTGCGGCGTTGCGGTGCGCGATGGAAATCGATGTCGGTTCCGTCCGGTTGAAAGTGCTTGCCACGGTGGCGGAGCAGACGGCGAAGGCCGGCGTGGACGAGGTTGCGCGCAGCGCCATCGAAGGAATGGTGTCGGCGCGCTTGTTGAACGCGTCGGCAAATGAAACCATTGCCGAGGCATTCTCGGCATTGCGTCAGTTGGCGCCCCAAGCCGGGAGCCATCGTGCGCGGATCCAGGTATTGCGTGCGCTCAAGACCTACGGCCAGCACTACAAAACCAGGAGCGACGATAGGGCGGTTCAGCTCGTATTGGATACCGTAGGCGGCTACGACAGATACTCGCGGTTAGCCGAAGACATAAGTGAGATCCGAGAAGAACTGCTGCGCGAGGGATCTCCGCTAACCGCCGCGTACTACCAGGAAAGCTTGCGCTTCTGGCAAGACATGGCGCGCGGTAATCCTGGCGAAGTACTGTGGAGCATCAGGCGGACGTCGGTCCATGACTTTCTTCCCGACGCCCTGGACGCGGGCATAGACTTCTTTGAGTTCGGGCTGGATCTGAGCCGGAAGGAATTGCGCAAGGCCGTCGTGGATCCTTCGCCCGCGGCAGCCGGCGATCCCGGGGGGCTTTCACTGGTCGATCAACGCATCGCCGACAAGTTGCTCATTCTTCTGGCGGAGAAGAATCGGCGGCAGGGAGAAGAAGATTCCCAGGCGGCGGTGCGCGCGCTGGAGGTCATTACCAAGGCGCAACGCAGCCCGGCGGCGGCTGCCCTCCTCAAGGCGGCGACAGCGTCCGCATCCGCGGACGGCGAGGCTGGGTTGCGCAGCGAGATGGCGGCGCGGGAATGGCGGGGCGCACGCGGAGAGTTGCTTGATCTGCTCGGACAATCGGAAAAATCCAAGGCGCAACTGGCGAGCGAGCTCTCGAAACTGAGCGAGGCGCGCATGCGGTTCGAGGCCGACAAGGGAGCGGCCGCGGAGCGGGCCAGGCGCTACCTGGAAATCATGCAGGCGGCGCAAGATGGCGTGCGGAAAATTCCCGAACTGCTGGGGGAAGATGAAGCGCTGATGGTATATCGCTTGAACTCCAGCGTGGCGCTGCTCAGCGTTACCACCCGGGAGGGGATGCAGCTGTTCGATCTTGCCGGGAAGCGTCGGGAGGGCGCACGCGAGGTAAGAACCGCGTCCGCGCAAATCAGCGCATCGTTGCGAGCGGGCGAGGCGCTGCGAGTCCATGAAAAGAGCGCCTTGCCGGGCGCCATTCCCAAGCAGGCGATCTTCGACTTTTCCGCGGCGCACCGCCTTTATGAGATGGTGGTCGCTCCGGCCAAATCGCAGATCATGGCCAAGCGGCATTGGATGGTGATTCCGGACAGCGAACTTGCCGGCGTGCCTTTTCAGATGCTGTTGAGCGACGAATTGCCTGCATCGCCCGACGTTTCGCAGATCCAGGCGGGATCCTGGCTGGTCAAGAGCCACTCGATCACGATAGTGCCGTCCGTCGCCGCGCTGCTAACGGGGGCCGGGCCCAGGCCTTCGGGGCAATTACCGTTGCTCGGCATTGGCGATCCTGTTATCGGCGGCTGGGCCCCCCACGGCTGTAACGGTCCGTTGGCGGTCGCGGATGAGTCACAAGCCGCCGTCGACGTCGCGGCCACGGCTTCGTTTGACGCGGCGCTTCCCGATACGGCATGCCTATTGCAGGAACTGGCCAAAGAGGTGGAGGCAGGGCCGGACGATCTTTATATGAACCGCCGCGCCGTAGAGGCCGCGATCAAGCAACTTTCCGCCAGCGAAAGATTGGCGGCGTACCGCCGGATCGTTTTTGCGACGCACGGCTTGACGGGCGGGCAGCCGGGCTATTCGGAAGCAGGCCTGGTACTGACTCCCCCCAAAGAGAAAACGTCCGACGATGACGGCTATCTGTCCGCCAGCGAAGTCATGGCGCTTCGTCTCAATGCGGACCTGGTTGTGTTGTCCGCCTGCGATTCGGCGGGCGGATACCGGGACGGCGACACTGGCGGCCAGGCTTTGGGAGAAGCGGATTCGGGGCGGGGCAGCGAGGTGTTCGAGGGCCTGGCTAGCGCTTTCCTCTATGCCGGGGCACGGCACCTCTACGTCAGCCATTGGCGCATAGAGGCGCCTGCGGCATCCCGGTTGATCTCCATCGCATTTCGAGCGTTGGGCACTGGCGGCGGCAGCCGTGAGTACGCGCTGGCGCTGCAGCAGGCTCAGCTGAGCCTGCTGCGGGAAGCACGCACACTAGGCGAGGCCAGCCCGTTCTACTGGGCCCCCATTTCGTCGGTAGGTTATTGAAATCCAGCTGGGACGAGTGCCGACTTCATGTGCAAAAGCAAGGAGAATGACCATGCATCGAAGAGCTGTGCTAGGGGGAGGGATGGGGGCGCTGGCCATTGCCGTGGGAGGATGGCGTCCGGCCATGGCCAGCCCGCCGGGAGTTGGCATCGAGGAGCCGGTATTGTTTCCAGAAGGAAAGCCGGTCCCCACGGTCGAGCAGATATTGGCCAGCTTGCCCAGGTTCCAGGGGGGGCACCCCGCCTACGCGAAGGAGATCGAGAAGGGCCGAAGGATCATGGAGGGCTGCGCGCGCGATGTTGCGCCCATGGCTGTCGCCCAGTACTTCGCGACCTTGTGCGGGGGAGCGCTCAACGAGGAATACGGAGACGATGCGCATCTGTATGCGCAGGAATGGCCGGTGCGCGCCAATCCCGTGATCGTGGATTTTTTCAATGCCACGAGCACCAGGGTGCCGAATGGGGACGTGACGCCTTGGTGCGCGGCATTCGTGAACTGGTGCCTGTGGCGCAGCGGGGCCGTGGACGGCACCAATAGCGCCGCGTCCTCCTCGTTTCGAAGCTGGAAGCTAGCCACGACAGAGCCTCGGCCGGGAGATATCGTGGTCTTCCAGCACAAGCATGACGCCTGGAAGGGCCACGTGGGCTTCTTCATCAGCCGGACGGCAGGTGGAACCTATGTGCTGGGCGGCAACCAGATGCCATTGCGGCGCGATCTTCCCCCAGGCACCTACGAGGCAAGAAACACCGGGGAAGTGAATGTCAAGCTTCTGCCGGATAACGGGAAGGACCTGAAACTGCATTCCTTTCGTACCGTCGACGGCTTGCGGGGCGGCTGAGCGAGCGCGGGAAGGCTGCATCGAGCATCGCGGTCGCAGCCTCTGCGACCATCTCCGTTAGATGGCCGCATGGGTTGCGCGCGCTGTATACCTGAGTCCTTTCTTAAGGACTCTCGCGCTACACCCATCCTACACACCGAGGTACCGGTGCGCCAATTCGGGTTGGGCGGCAAGTTCGGCGGGGCTGCCCTGCCACACGACGCGGCCTTTTTCCAGGACGTGGTGGCGGTCGACGAGCGTGGCCATCTCCTTCAGGTTCTTGTCGATCACCAGGATGGTCTGGCCTTCCTCCTTCAGACGGCGCAGGCAGTTCCAGATTTCCTGCCGGATCAGCGGCGCGAGCCCTTCGGTGGCTTCGTCCAGAACGAGCAGGCGCGGATTGATGAGCAGGGCGCGGCCCACGGCCAGCATCTGCTGTTCGCCGCCGGACAGCGTGCGGGCGGATTGCAGGCGGCGTTCCTTCAAGCGGGGAAACAGGTCGAACACGCGATCCACGTGCCAGCCGGCGCGGGTGTTGCGCGCGGTCGCGACGAGGTTTTCTTCCACCGACAGCGAGCCGAAGACACGGCGGCCCTCGGGCACCAGGCCGATGCCCAGCTGCGCGATGCGGTGCGGCGCCAGGCCCGCGATGGGCTTGCCGTCCAGCAGGATGCCGCCGCCCTGCGCGGGCAGCATGCCCATGAGCGTCTTGACCGTGGTGGTCTTGCCCATGCCATTGCGCCCGATCAGGGACACGACCTGCCGCGGCGCGATGTCCAGGTCCACGCCGAACAGCACCTTGCTTGCGCCGTAGCCGCCCTGCAAAGCCTTGATCTGCAGCATCATTCCTCCTCGCCCAGGTAGGCGGCGCGCACGTCCGGATGCCTGCGCACCTCGTCCGGCGTGCCGGTGAAGATCGTCTTGCCGTACACCAGTACGGTGATGCGGTCGGCCAACGCGAACACGGCATCCATGTCGTGCTCCACCAGCAGGATGGCGTAACGGCCCTTGAGTTCCCGCAGCAGCGCCGTGATGCGCTGCGATTCCTCGGCGCCCATGCCGGCCATGGGCTCGTCCAGCAAGAGCACGGAAGCGTCAAGGGACAGCGCCATGGCCAGTTCGAGTTGCCGTTTTTCGCCATGGGCCAGGGCGGACACGCGCACACCGCCGCGGCCGTCCAGGCCGACGCGTTCGAGCGCCTGGCGGGCCGGGTTGCGCAGCTGCGGCAGCCGGCGCGCGTTTTTCCACAGGTTGAAGCCGCCCGGGCTGTGCGCCTGCACGGCCATGGCGACGTTATCCTCGGCGGTGAAGCCGGGGTAAAGCTGGCTGATCTGGAACGAGCGGGCCAGGCCCGCCGCGGGCCGCTTGTGGGCGGGCATGCGGGTGATGTCGCGGCCGTCGAGCAGGATGGTGCCGTCATCGGGCAGGATCTCGCCGCTGATCTGCGACAGCAGCGTGGTCTTGCCGGCGCCGTTCGGGCCGATGAGCGCGTGCAGTTCGCCGGGCTGGACTGCCAGGTTGACGCCCTGCGTGGCGTGCACGGCGCCGAAACGCTTCTGCAGGCCGCGGATTTCAAGTTTGGGCTGATCAGCCATGGTGCTTTCCCCCCGCGAGCCAGCCGTAGACCCCGCGCTTGCCGAACAGCACCACCAGCACCAGCACCGGGCCCAGGATGAGCATCCAGTGCTCCGTCCAGGCAGTGGCGACCTGTTCCAGGCCGAGATACACGGCTACGCCCAGAACCGGTCCGAAGATCGAGCCCATGCCGCCCAGGATGACCATGGCCATCAGTTCGCCGGATTTCTGCCACGACGACATGTCCGGGCTGACGAAGAGCGCGTAGTTCGCCCACAGCGCCCCGGCCAGTCCCGTGCCGGCCGCCGACAGCACGAAGGCGGTCAGGCGGTAGCGCAGCGGCGCCAGGCCCAGGCCGATGCTGCGGCGGGGGTTCTGCTTGATGCTCTGCAGCGCCATGCCGAACGGCGAATCGACGATGCGGCGGCAGGTCAGAGCCCACGCCGTCATGAGCCCCAGGCACACGTAGTAGAAGGTGGCGGGGTGGTTCATGTCCAGGCCGGGCAGCGTGTTGCGCGCGTCGATCGACAGGCCGTCGTCGCCGCCGTAGACCATCAGGCCGACGAGGATGAAGTACAGCATCTGCCCGAACGCCAGCGTGATCATGATGAACTGCACGCCCGTGGTGCGCAGCGACAGAAAACCCACCAGCAGCCCGGCCAGCGCTGCCACGGCAATGGCCAGCGGCCACATCGCCAGCGCGGCGTTGCTGCCGCCCCAGCCGAACAGCGTGTCGCCCTGGCCCAGGTGGAAACCGGCAATGCCGATGACATATCCGCCCAGGCCGAAGAAGGCGGCGTGGCCGAAGCTGACCATGGCGCCGTAGCCCAGGATCAGGTCCAGGCTGACCGCCGCGATCGCGTAGATGAGGAAACGGGTCATCAGGTTGACCAGAAAGGTCTCGCCCGTGGCCGACGCAATGGCCGGCACCAGGGCGAACAGCAGGAACCCGATCGCGTTGACGATCATTTTTCGTGTCATGGATATCGTTCCTAACGCTGCGCGGGCACAAGGCCCCGCGGCTTGAACAGCAGCACGATGGCCATCAGGATGTAGATGCTGGCCGACACCAGGCTGGAACTGGCGGAATCCGACAGTTCGGGCGGCAGCAGCCGCGACATCCAGAACGGAATGTAGGCGCGTCCCAGCGCATCGGTCATGCCTATCATCAGCGAGCCCGCCAGCGCGCCGCGAACCGAGCCCACGCCGCCCACCACGATGACGACGAAGGTGGTGATCAGGATGCGCTCGCCCATGCCGATCTCCACCGCCAGCAGCGGCGCCGCCATTACGCCAGCGAATCCGCATAGCAAGGCGCCGAGCGTGAAGATCAGCGTGAACAGGCGCTGGATGTTCACGCCCAGCGCGTCCACCATTTCCCCGTCGTCGGCGCCCGCGCGCACCAGCATGCCCACGCGGGTGCGCGAGATCAGCAGCCACAGCCCGACCGCCACGAGCACGCCCGCGCCGATGAAGGCGAGCCGCATCACGGGGTAGTTCAGGCCGGGCAGCAGGGCCACGGATCCCGACAGGAACGGCGGGATGTCCATGAAGGGCGGGCTGCGGCCGAACAGCACTGTGACCAGCTCATTGGTGAACAGCGTCAGGCCCAGCGTGGCCAGCACCTGGTCCAGGTGGTCGCGGCGGTACAGGTGGCGTATGACCAGCAGTTCCACCACCAGCCCGTACAGCGCCGCGCCGGCGAGCGCCGCCAGCAGGGCCGCGGCGAACGAGCCCGTTGCGGCGGCAGCGCTGGCCGCGCAGAATGCACCCACCATGTAGAAGGAGCCATGCGTCAGGTTGATGACGTTCATGATGCCGAACACCAGCGTCAAGCCCGCTGACAGCAGGAACAGCAAAGCGCTGTACTGCAGGCTGTTCAGTACCTGCTCCAGGAGCATCAGCATGGGAATCCCCTACATCTTGCAGTCCGCAGCATGCACGTCGGTGTGGTCCCGGGCGATGACCTTGAGGTTCTTGTAGCGCAGCTTGCCGTCGGGGCCGGCCTCGATGTGCAGCAGGTACCAGTCCTGGATCGGATGCTGGTTCGGGCCGAACTTGAACTTGCCCCGCACGCTGGGGAAGTCGGCGCGGCGCAGCGCGGCGCGGAAGTCATCGGCGCGGCCCGCGACGTCGCCGTCCACGGCCTTGAGCGCCGAGGCGATGAGGTTGGCGGTGTCGTAGGCCTGCGCGGCATAGGCGGTGGGCGCGCGGTTGTAGGCCTTGGTGAAGGCTTCCACGAAGTGCTTGCTCTGGGCGTTGTCCAGATCGGCGCTCCACAGCGAGCTCAGGTAAAAGCCCGCGCCGGCGGAACCGGTCGCGGCCAGCATGCGGTCGTCCATCGAGTAGATCGGCGTGATCATCTTGATCTTGCCGGCCAGTCCGGAGTTGGCGAACTGCTTGGTCAGGTTGATGCCCGCTCCGCCCGGATGGAACTGGAATATGGCGTCGGGATTGAGGGAGCGGATGCGCGCGAGTTCGACCGAGAAGTCCGCCTGCTCCAGCTTGGTATAGATCTCGTCGGCGATTTCGCCTTTGTAGGTGCGCTTGAAACCCGCGACCGCGTCGCGCCCGGCCTGGTAGTTGGGCGCCATGATGACCACGCGCTTGGCGCCGAGCTCGTTGGCCGCCATGCCGGCCGTATCGGCGTAGGAGTCGTTCTGGAACGCCACGGAGAAGTAGTTCGGGTTGCAGGCCTTGCCGGCGTAGTTGGACGGGCCGGCGTTCAGGCTCACATAGAAGGCGCCGGCGTTCAGCACGGTGGGGCCGACCGCCGCCATGACGTTCGAGAAATTGATGCCGGTGAACAGGCGCACGCCGCTTTGCACCATCTTGTCGGCGATCTGTTTGGCGTTGGCGGGTTTGAGCGCGTCGTCCTCGACGCGCACGTTGACCGGCACGCCACCGAGCTTGCCGCCGCCTTCCTTCACCGCCAGCATGAAGGCATCGCGCTCGTCTTCGCCGATGTAGCCGGCGGGCGTCGACAGGGTGCCGATGAAGCCGATGTCGACCGGTTTTTGCTGCGCGCCGGCCGCGAACGCGGCCAGCGCAAGCACGAGGGCGGCGCTGCCGCGGATTGCGGTTTTTCTCATGGTTGTCTCCTTGAGTGCCTGCATTTTTTCTATTGAGAGGATTGCCCCGCGAGGCAGTTTTCCACCTTCCAGCCGTACAGCCATTGCAACGCATCGTAGAACTGGGACTGGCTGCGGCCCGTCCACAGCATGTTGCGCACGGTGCGTTCGACGCCCCGCGCGTGATAGAGCCTGCCCATTTCGCGCGTGGACCACACCACGCGCGCGCTGCGTGGAATGCGGACCGATTCATACAGGCGGAACGCGGCCTCCAGGTCGTGCTCGCAGCGCCTGACGGCTTCGCCCAGGGTCACCGCGTCCTCCAGCGCCATGCAGGCGCCCTGGGCCATGTATTGCGTCATGGGATGGGCGGCGTCGCCCAGGATGGTGACGCGCCCCTGGCCCCAGCGCTCCACGGGCTCGCGGTCGGCGGTGGCCCAGCGCTTCCAGGACGTGGGGCGGTCCAGCATCTGATGCGGGCGCGGGTGGATACCCTCGAAGTACGACAGCACTTCATCCTTGCTGCCCTCGCGTACGCCCCATTCCTCCTGCTCGCGACTATGGAAGGTCACTACCAGGTTGTATTGCTGGCCGCCGCGCAAGGGATAGTGCACCAGATGGCAGTGCGGGCCGGCCCACAGCACGGGCGCGTTGATGCGCAATTCCTCGGGCATGTTCTCGCGCTCGACCACGGCGCGGTAGACCACGTGGCCGGTCACCCTGGCCGGGTCGCCCACCATGCGCTCGCGGATCACCGATTTCACGCCATCGGCGCCCACCACGGCGTCGGCGCGGTAGCGGTTGCCCTGCGTGTCCACGACTTCCACGCCTTTGCCGTCCTGCGACATGCCGGCGATCTGTGTGGAGGTGCGGAAGCTGATCAGGGGATTCTGCTGCACCTCCTCGAGGATGGACAGATGGATGTCGGCGCGGTGGATGACGGCGTAGGGGCCCCCGAAGCGCGCGCGGAAGGCGTCGCCGGTATCGATGCGCACGACTTCCTTCGCATCCACCGCGTCCATCATGATGATGTGGTCGGTGAACACGGCGCGGCCGCGCGCAGCCGGGCCCACGCCCAGGGCGTCCAGCGCCGCGAAGGCGTTGGGACCGAGCTGGATGCCGGCGCCGATCTCGCCGATGTGCGCGGCCTGCTCCAGCAGCTGCACGGCGATTCCCTGGCGGGTCAGGGCCAGCGCGGCGGCCAGGCCTCCGATGCCGCCGCCCACGACGATGACGGATTGCCCGGCGGGCGTTGTTTTGTGCATTGCGTTCATATGTGGTCTCCGCGCCGCTCAGTCCTGGCCGCCGAGGAATGCGCCTTGCCGGCGCAACTGCGCCTGCAGGGCGGGAATGGAAATGTCGGCCGGCAGGACGCCTGTCTGGAGCGCCATCGCAGATGCCGTGCCGGCGGCCTCGCCCATGACGAAGCAGCTGCCGCTCACGCGCGCGGCGGATTGGCCCTCGTGGGTCATGGACGCGCAGCGTCCAGCCACCAGCACGTTGCTCGCCACGCCGGGCCCGCGGCGGGGCACCATCATGCGGAACGGCAGCTGGTTGTAGCCGCGCGATTCCGGAATCGGCGGCCAGACCCACTGCACGTCGCCCGCAGTGTGCATTTCCAGCGGCCAGCCGTTGACGCCGATGCTGTCCTCGAAATCGGCGCAGCCCAGCACGTCTTCTTTGGTCAGCACTGCCTCGCCCACGATGCGGCGCGTTTCGCGGATGCCCAGTTGGGGAGCGATGTCCAGCACATAGGCGTTCTCGAACCCCGGAACCTTGGCGCGCAGAAAGGCCAGGTATTGCACGATCTGGCGCCTGCCCTCCAGCTCGCCGGCCGACAGGGAATCGGCGTCCGTGCCGTCGGCGGCGCTGCCGTCCGCATTGGCCAGCTGCGTGACGTTGACCCGCCATTCATAGTCGTGCTTTTGCGGCCGCACGATGGCGCCGCGGCGCGGGAAGGTGAATTCGCCGCTGGCGGCGGCCTGGTCCATCAGCTGCGGAATGGTCTTCCAGGCTTCCTGAGCGCGCGCGCCATCCACGTTGCCTACCTTGAACATCAGCGTGGGATAGAGCATGTGGCCGCGCTCGTCGCCCTTTTCGAAGGGCAGGCCGCCCCATCGGGCGATGTCGGCGTCGCCGGAGCAATCGATGAATATCCGCGCGCGCACGGCGCACCGGCCGGATTTGGTCTCCAGGAACAGCGCGTCCACGCCGCCGTCCGCACCGCGCGCCGCGCCCGTGGCCAGCGCATGGAACAGCACCTCCGCGCCGCTGTCCTGGAGCAGCCCGTCCGCGGCGCACTTGAAGGCGGATATGTCATAGGCCTGGGCGTGGATCTTGCCCAGGATGAGGTGCGGATCGTTCAGGCCGTCCATGGCGCGCATGCGGTCCAGCAGTTCGTCGGTCATGCCGTGGACCACCTGACGGATGTCGCCATGGATGTTGGCGTGCAGTCCGCAGAAGTTGGACACGCCGGCCGCGGTGCCCATGCCCCCGAGGAATCCGTAGCGCTCCACCAGCAGCACGCTGGCGCCGTTGCGCGCCGCGCTGGCGGCGGCCAGCAGGCCGGCCGGGCCTCCTCCCAGCACGACGACGTCGAATTCGCCGTAAAGAGGGACCTGGCGGGCGGGTTCGGTGATGACCATCTGATTCTCCTTGCTTGTGCTGGCGGAATGCCCCGGCGCCGCGCTATTGGCCCTTGATGCCGAGCTTGCGGATCAGGGGCTCCCAGCGCTTGAGTTCATCGTCCATGTAGCCGCGGAACTCGGCCGGCGTGCTGGCCACCGGATCCATGAACTGGGCTTGCAGGCGCTTGGACACCTCCGGATCGCGGACGGCCTGGATCAGCGCGTCGGAGAGTTTTTTCTGGATATCCGCCGGAACCTTGGACGAAATCACGAAGCCGATCCACGCGGACCCTTCGATGCCCGGCACGCCCACCTCGGCCAGCGTCGGGATGTCGGGCAGCAGGGACGAGCGCTTGGACGAGGTGACGGCCAGCGCCTTCAGCCTGCCGTCCTTCACCATAGACATGACCGCGATGGGCGGCAGGGCCGCGAACTGTGTATCGCCGGACAGCAGCGAGGTCAGCGCGGCGGGCGAGGAGGGATAGGGCACGTGGGTGGCGCGCGCGCCGATCTGCTGCAGCATCAGCTCCACGGCCAGGTGCGACACCGTGCCCGCGCCCGGCGACGGGAAGTTGTACTTGTCGGGGTTCTTCTTGAGCGCGTCCAGCAGCTGGCCCACGTAGGCGATGCCGGCCGTGGCGGGCACGACCAGGACGTTGGGCTGGTGCACGGCGAGGGTCAGCGGCGAAAGGTCGGTCGCGGGCGCGTAAGGCAGCTTGTCGAACAGCAGCGTGTTGTTGACCAGCGGGCCCGTAATGGAGACGCCGAAGGTATAGCCGTCGGGCTTGGCGTTGGCAATGGCGTAGGTGCCGATGTTTCCGCTGGCGCCTGGCTTGTTTTCGATCACGATCGCCTGGCCCAGGATGGCGCCCGCCTTTTCGCCGACGATGCGGGCTACCTGGTCCGGGCTGGAGCCCGGACCGAAAGGCACGATGGCCTTGAGCGGCTGGGCGGGCCAGGCGTCGGCGTGCGCCGCGCCCAGCGGGGCCAGCGCGGCGAGGCCCAGCGCCATCGCGTGGAGCGCGATGCGGCGCGCGAGCTTTTGCGTGCAGGCCGGCGTCGAGGACTTATGCATGGGTGTCTCCCAGGTCTTTCATGGCGTTGAAGTAGGTCTGCTCGTTGGCGATGAAGGCGGCGACCATTGCCCGGTAGGTGGCGTCCACCACCTGGTCCAGGTTGGCGAAGCCCTGGTCGTGGCGCTGCGCCAGCAGGCGGACCTTCTCGAAGACCTGGGCCTGGCGGGCGGGCGCGCTGACCTGGAAGGCATCGCGCTTGAAGCGCGCGGCGTCCTTCACGTACATGGCGCGTTCGGCGATCAGACGGACGATGTCGTCGTCCAGCCGGTCGATATTGGCCCGCACGTCGGCCAGCGTGGCGCAGAGCGGGCGGTAGGCGGGGTCGGTGTAGGCGCGCAGCGGCGCGCCTTGGGCGTCGGGCTCTTGGTTCGTCACTTGCTGTAGTCCGGTTGTTGCGCTGGCGCGGCCTGCTGGAAGGCGGCTTGCGCGTTGCAGTGTTCATGGATGCGCAGCACGCGCGGGTAGGCGGACAGGTCGCAGCCCATGCGCAGGGCGTTCGCCACTTGCGGCACCAGGCAGCAATCCGCCAGGGTGGGCGCGTCGCCAAAGCAATAGGCGCCGTGGCCGTGGCGGGCCAGCAGCGCTTCCACGGCCGTCAGGCCTTCCCGGATCCAATGGTGGTACCAGGTGTTCTTCTGTTCCTCGCTCGCGCCCAGCACGTCCTGCAGATAGCGCAGGATGCGCATGTTGTTGACGGGATGGATGTCGCAGGAGATGGCGTCGGACAGCTCCAGCACGCGGGCGCGCTCCAGCGTGCCGGCCGGGATCAGGCGAGGCTGCGGGTGCGTGGTGTCGAGGTAGTCGATGATGGCCAGCGATTGCGACAGCTGGACCTCGCCGTCGATCAGCAGGGGCACGCCCGCCGAGGGGTTCAGGGCCATGTAGTCCGCGGCGCGCTGCTCCTGCTTGCGCAGGTTGACCGGGAGGTAATCGTAGGACAGGCCCTTGAGCGCGAGGGCGATGCGCACGCGATAGGAGGTGGAACTGTTGAAGAAGCTGTGCAGTTGCATGGAATGGGCGTCGTTGAGGACGGTAGTCCGTGGTTGTATCGGTCCGGGGCCGCTATTCGGCCGTGATGCCGGTGCGGGCGACGATGTCGTCCCAGCGCTTGGCGTCGCGGGCGATGAGGGAACCGAATTCGGCGGGGGACGAGGTGGCCGGGACCATGCCTTGGGCATCGAACGCCGAGGCGGTGGCGGGCGTCTTGAGCACGGCGTTGATCTCCTGGTTCATGCGGTCGACGATGGCGGCCGGCGTGCCTTTGGGCGCCAGTACGCCATACCACATGTCCACGTCCGCGCCTTGCAGGCCGGCCTCGGTCAACGTGGGCGTGTCGGGCAGCTGCGGCAGGCGCTTTGGGCTGCCCGTGGCGATCACCTTCAGTTTCCCGGCATGCACTTGCGGCAGCGTCACGTGCACGGGCAGGAACATGTAGTCCAGCCGGCCGCCGAGCATGTCGGTGACGGCGCCCGCCGTGCCCTTGTAGGGAACGTGGAGCATGGAGGCGCCGGTGCGGTCCAGGAACAGCGCCATCGAAAGATGATGCGGCGTGCCCACGCCCGGCGTTCCGTAGCTGAGCTTGCCGGGCGCGGCCTTGGACGCCTGGACGACGTCGGCGACGGTATTGGCGGGGTTGGACGGGTGCGTTACCAGAAGCAGGGAGCCCCAGGATGTGAGGCCCACGGGCGCGAAGTCCTTTTGCGGGTCGAAACGGAGCTTGCCCTTGTACAGGCTGCTGTTCATGACGAACGTGTTCACCGTCACGAGGAAGGTGTAGCCGTCGGGAGCGGAGCGCGCGACCTTCTCCGTGCCGATATTGCCGCTGGCGCCCGCGAGGTTCTCGACGACGACGGGCTGGCCCAGCGTCCGGGGCAGATTGGCCGCCAGCTGGCGCGCGATCAGGTCGATGCCGGTGCCGGGCGTGAACGGCACCACCAGGGTGACGGGCCGGTCTGGCCAGGCGGCGTGGCTGGCCGCCGCGGCGCACATAAGGGCCGAGGCGGCCAGGATGCGTATGAGCTTGTACATGGTTTGTCTCCGTTCTTGTCGCCGGTCAGGCGCCGGCTTGATAAGGGCGGCGGGGCAGGGCCGAGCCTGCCCGGGGCCTTGGGGCTACACGTAGGAAGCCCGCGCCTTCAGCGCCGCGGGGTCGAAGCCCGCCACCTCCTTGTAGCGGCGCGATATTCCTTCCAATTCCTCGCGGCTGATGACGTCCTCGATGCGGGCATAGGGTTTGTCCGCCGAGCGCAGGTGCGCTTCGCGCAGGATGGCGTCGGGCGGGTTGCTGCGGTTGGTCAGGACGACGCGCGTCGTGGCCTCCACACGAACGCGGTCGTAGTTCTGCAGCGCTTCTGCGCTCAGGCCGTTGCGCTTGAGCTGGCCCGTCAGGTAACGGGCGTCGACCACCGCCTGGCCCGCGCCATTGGATCCGCGCGGAACCATGGGATGGGCGGCGTCGCCAAGCAGTGTCATGCGGCCCTGCGTCCAGGTGGGCAGCGGGTCCTGGTCCACCATGGGGTATTCCAGGATCGAATCGGCGTTCTGGATCAGGCGCGCCACGTCCAGCCAGTCGAAATGCCAGTCGGCGAATGCGGGGAAGAAGTCCTCCAGCCGGCCGCTGCGGTTCCAGTCGCGGACGGCCGGTTCGGCGGCCTCGATCTCGGCCACCCAGTTCACCAGCTGGTTGCCTTCGGCATCGATGTTGTCGCGGATGGGATAGATGACCATCTTGCCGATGGACAGCCAGCCCGCGCGCACCATGCTGGCTCCCGAGAGAAAAGGTTTGCAGCGCGTGGTGCCGCGCCACATGTTCACGCCGGAATAGCGCGGCGCGCCTTCCTGGGGGTAAACCTGCTTGCGCAGCGCCGAGTGGATGCCGTCGCAGCCCACGGCGATGCGGCCGCGCACGGGCGGCAGCGCGTTGCCGTCGCCGTCCTGGAAGCGGGCCGTGACGGAATCGGCGTCCTGATCCACGCCCGTGCACCGCGCGTCGACCACCACGCTGTCGTCGCCCAGGCGCTGGCGCACGGCGGCAAGCAAGGCCATTTGCAGGTCGCCGCGATGGATGGAGTACTGCGGCCAGTCGTAGCCCGCTGCGATGCCGGCGGGCTCGCCATAGATGAACTGGCCATGCCGCGTATAGAACACCGACTCGCGCGTGCGCACGGCGATCTTGTCCAGGGCGGGCAGGAGGCCCAGCTCGTCGAGTTCGCGGGTGGCGTGGGGCAGCAGGTTGATCCCTACGCCCAGCGGCTTGATCTCGCGCACGGCTTCGTACACGCGGCAGGCGATGCCGGCCTGGTGCAGGCTCAGCGCCAGCACCAGGCCCCCCACGCCGGCGCCGACGATGATCACATCGGTGTCTGTTTTCATGGCTACACCATCTCCACGCTGAGCGTGCCCAGGCCGTCGACGCCGCCGACCATCCGGTCGCCGCGCACCACCGGACCCACGCCTTCGGGCGTGCCGGTATAGATCAGGTCGCCGGCTTCCAGCCGGAAGTACCTGGAGAGGTAGGAGACCGTTTCGGCCACGGACCAGATCAGCTTGCCGATGTCGCTTTTCTGCTTGTCGGCGCCGTTGACCTGCAGCCAGATGCCGGCCTTGCCGATGTTCTGGACGGAGGCGGCGGGATGCAGGGGGCCGATGGGCCCGCTCAGGTCGAAGGCCTTGCCCAGTTCCCAGGGGCGGCCGGCCTCGCGCATCTTCATCTGCAGGTCGCGGCGCGTCATGTCCAGGCCGACGGCGTAGCCCCACACGTGTTCCAGCGCCTGGTCGACGGGAATGTTTGCGCCGCCGCGGCCGATGGCCGCGACCAGTTCGATCTCGTAGTGCAGGTTGGCCGTCTCGGGCGGATAGGGCAGCGAGAGCGTGCTGCCTTCAGCCACGGGCACCACGGCGTCGGCGGGCTTGCAGAAGAAGAACGGCGGTTCGCGGTCGGGGTCGAAGCCCATCTCCCTGGCGTGGGCGGCATAGTTGCGGCCCACGCAGTAGACGCGGCGGACGGGAAAGCTGTCCCCGGTGCCGGCCACGGGCACGGTGACGGGCGGGGCGGGATCGAAAACGAAAGACATGGATCACCCTTTGAGTGCGCGATGCGCACGGAATGGAAACGGAGGGGCTGCGGCCGGCGCCTTGGGCGCGGCCGCGGCCGGGGAGCTTCAGCCGACGCGGGCTTCGCGCCAGATACCCAGCGCGTCCTGCACCGGGCGGTCGGAATAGCTGAACAGCGTGGCGTCTTCCAGCGCGGCCAGCTCCACCGGCATCCAGGACGACGCGACGAACACGTCACGCGGGCCGAAATGGAATTCCTGTTCGCCGATGCGGGCCGTGCCGCGGCCCTCGACCACGCTGTAGACCGTGGAATCGGTGCTGCGGTAGGTCCGGCCCTGGAAGCCGGCGGGCAGGAACTGCATGAAGGTCGCCATCGTGGGCATGGGGTAGCCGCCGGTGGCGGGATTCAGGTAGCGCAGCTTCACCCCGTCCCAGGGATCGAGCTCGCCGTGGCGGTAAAGCTGGTCCAGCGCCTCGCGGCTGCGTTCGTAGGGATAGTTGAAGATGGGCGAGGTGCCGCCGGCGGCCTGGTGGCGCACCGGCATCATGTTGTGGCCATAGCGGGCCATGCTGTCGCCTTCGGGACGCGTGACCGGTTGGGTGGACGAGGGGTAGTTCTCGGCAAAGCCCGCGTCCAGGAAACGCAGCAGGGGGATGTCCAGGCCATCCAGCCACACCACGGGCTCGCCGCCCTCGGCCGTTTCGGCATTGCCATGGTCGTGCCAGGTCCAGGACGGCGTGATGATGAAGTCGCCCGGGTGCATGGTGGTGCGTTCGCCGTTCACGGCGGTATAGGCGCCGCGGCCTTCCACGATGAAGCGCAGGGCCGATTGCGTATGGCGGTGGCTGGGCGCGATTTCGCCGGGCAGGATGAGTTGCAGGCCGGCGTACAGGCTTTGCGTGATGCTGGCCTGGCCGGGCAGGCCGGGATTCTCCAGGATGAGCACGCGCCGCACCGCTTCCTCGGCGCTGATGAGCGAGCCGGAGGCCATGACGTCCTCGCGCACGTCGTCGTACTTCCAGATGGCGGGCACGCAGCGCGGCGCGGGCTCGCGCGGCACCAGGTTGTGCAGCGACTCCCACAGGGGAGCCATGTGTTTCTTGGCGATGCGCGCGTAATAGGCGGCGCGATCGGCGGCGGGGATGGGGCCGTCGGGCATGTTTGTCTCCGGAATGTCCGGCTGGCGCCGGCTTCTGCGGGATGGCCGCCGCGTGCTTCGCGGCTGGTCCTGTTCTGGAGACGATTATGCGAAAGGAGCTATGTGTTTTGAAATGAAATTATCTTATTATCCATATCAATAAGAATATATATACGAGACAAACGAGGGCTGTATGGACTGGACTCATCGATTGCGCCTGCGCAATCTGAAAATGCTGCTCAGCCTGGCCCAGACCCGCAACATCAGCCATTCGGCGGCGATGCTCAACACCACGCAGCCGGGCCTGTCCAAGTGGCTGAAGGATCTGGAAGACGACATCGGGCTGCCGCTGTTCGAACGCCACGCGCGCGGCCTGCGGCCGACGCCGCATGGCGAGGTGCTGATCGCCCACGCCCAGCGGGTCGAGGCCCAGCTGGACCGCGCCAGCGCGGACATGGCGGCGCTGCGCGAGGGCGGCGGCGGCAGGGTGGTGATCGGCGCGTCGGGCGCGTCGGCCTCGGACACGGTGCCGCTGGCGGTGATGAAACTGCTGGAGCGCATGCCCCAGGCGCGCGTGAAGCTGGTCGAGGGCACCACCGACCATCTGCTGGCGCAGCTGGCCCAGGGCGACCTGGACATCGTGGTGGGCCGCTCGGCGCCCGAGCACCACGATCCCGCCATCCGCTTCGAGGCCCTGTACCTGGAGCCCATCCACCTGGTGGCGCGGCCCCGGCATCCCCTGTTCGCGGTGGAGCAGCCGTCCTGGCAGGACCTGCTGTCCTACCGCTGGATCCTGTGGCCCAAGGGCACGCCCATCCGCAACGCGGTGGACGCGGCCCTGGCCGCGGCGGGGCAGGCGCCGCCGCCCGACCACGTGGAGTCCAACTCTGTGACCGTCAACCTCACGCTGATCAACAACAGCGACATGATCGGCGTCGCTTCGCATCGCGCCGCGCTGCGCTTTTCGCAGATGCGGGCGATGCGGGTCATCCCTGTGCGATTGTCCGGATTCGGGTCGGTGGCCATGTACTGGCGCGAGGATCCGTTCCGCCCGCTCGCCGTGCAGGAGGCCATGGCGGCCCTGCGCAACACCGTCGCGGAACATGCGCCGGGCACGGCGAGGGCGTAATGGACACGCCGCGCGCGGGCTTGAACGCGCTGATCGCGCAATGCCGCAAGCTGGAGGCGGCCCTCCCGGGACAGGACGAGGCCTCCGCCTCGCCCGCGATGCACCGCTTCGTGGCGGCCATGGACGCGCGCAGCGCGCCGCCGGGCATGTGGTCGCCCCTGGTGCTGGCCGTGCTGGTCATGGCGGGCGGCCTGGGGCTGGGCATCGGCGTCCTGGACCTGCTGCTGCGCGACGCGGGATCGGCGCTGGCGGCCTTTGCGCTGGTGCTGGTCTGCGCGGGCATGGCGCTGGCCCTGGCGATCGGGGTGGTCTCGTTCATGGGCGGGCACGCGTTCGGCCTGGTGGTGCTGAAACGCGTGGCCCTGGGCCTGGTCGCCGTCGGCATCCTGGGCGTGATCGCCTGGACGCAGGGCGACATGCGGGCGGTCGGGCCCGTGGTGGCATTGCTTGGCGGGCTTGGGGCCTGGCTGGTGATGAACAGCAATGGCTTCTATGTGTTCGCGGGCTACCAGATGGCGCGGCGGTACATGGAGCGCGAGCAGCGCCCGTGACGGGCGCTAGGCTGGGGTTTGGTGGTCAGGTGTCTGACATCCGTACGCGATGGCGGCACGGATAGCAGGGATGTCTCCCGGGCGTCTGACACCGTGTCGCGAGTCGGTGTCAGACACCCGGCTAGCGTTGCTTCCAGCTTGCCGCGCTTTGCCGTACGGGTGTCAGACACCTGCTTGCGCTCCAATTCACTTCGCCGCCACCTGCTCCGGCGGCACGGGGTTTTCCCAGCCACCGCCGATCGCGCGGATCAGGCCCACGGCCGAGCGCGCCTGCTCCCCGCTCAGCTGCACCGCCACGCGCTGTTGCAGCAGCACGCTGCGGTCGGCCTCGATCACATCCAGATAGCTGATGGAGCCTTCGCGGTATTGCGTGTGCGACAGCTTGGCGGCGCGCGCGGCAGATTCGACGGCGGCTTCCTGCGCGCGGGTCTGGTCCGCCAGGATGCGCAGGTTGGCCAGGTTGTCTTCCACTTCGCGGAAGGCGTTCAGCACCGTCTGGCGGTAGGTGGCGACGTCTTCCTCGTAGACGGCGCGCGCGCGGTCCAGGCCGGCCTGGCGGCGGCCGCCGTCGAAGATGGGCATGGAGAGCGCGGCGCCCACCAACGGCCCCAGCAGGAAGGTGCGGCTGGACCACTGGAACAGGTTGCCCAAGTCCGACGATTCGTAGCCGAAGGCGCCGGTGATGTCCAGGCGCGGGAAGAACGCGGACTTGGCCGCGCCGACGCGCGCGTTGGCGGCCGCCATCGCGCGTTCGGCGGCCGCGATGTCCGGGCGGCGCTCCAGCAGGGCGGACGGCAGCCCCGCCGGGATGGACAGCGCCACTTTCTCGATGGGCTGCGGCGGCATCGAGAACTCGGACGGCGCGCGGCCCAGCAGCACGGCCAACGCATGCTCGGACGCGGCGCGGCGGCGGTCGATGCCCAGCGCTTCCGATTGCGCGCTGGCCAGTTCCGTCTTGGCGCGGGCCAGGTCCAGCTCGCTGATGTCGCCGGCGTCGTAGCGGCGCTGTATCAGCTGCAGCGTGTCCATGCGCAGCTTGACCGTCTGGCGGTAGAGCTGCGATTCGGCATCCTGTTCGCGGACCAGGAAATAGGTCGTGGCGACGTCGGCCTGCAGGGCCAGCAGCACCGAACGGTACAGCGCTTCGCTCTGCTGGGCGTCGGCGCTGGCGGCATCGTAGGTCGAGGCCACGCGTCCGAACAGGTCGGCTTCGTACGACACCATGCCCTGGGCGCGCCAGGTGGTGACGGGGCTGGTGGACGTGCCGTCCGGCAGGCCTTGCGACACGGCCGAGGGACGTTGGCGGTTGGGGCCGAAGGCCGCGTCCAGGGTGGGGAAAAAGCCGGAGCGGGCTTCGCGCTGCAGCGCGCGCGCCTGGGTCAGGCGCGCAGCGGCGGCCTGCAGATTCTGGTTGGCCTGCAGGGCCTCGTCCTCGAGCTGGTTCAGGCCTTCGTCGTTGAATACCTTCCACCAGGCGCCGCGCAGCGCCTCTTCCGATGGCTCGGCGGGTTTCCAGGTGCCGGCTTCCGACGCGGGCAGGGCGGCTTCCTTGTAGGCCGCGGGAACCGCGGCGGAAGGCCGTTCATAGGTTGGGCCCACCGCGCAGCCGGCCAGCGCGAGCAGGACGGCAAGCAGGGCGGAACCGCGGGTCAGTCTTTGGATCATGATGGCTATTCTCTTTGTGGCGCGCCCCGCCGCCGGGGCGGGACGCGCTGGCTATGCTCTTGGCCTGCCGGCTCAGGCGTTGTGCTGCGGGGAAGGCGGCGCGTTCGTGTCCAGGTGCGGCACGCAGACGGGGGCTTCGTGCGGCGCGGCGGCGTGCAGCTTCTTGCCGCCCAGCGTACGCAGCAGCACGTAGAACACCGGCGTCAGGAACAGGCCGAACAGCGTCACGCCCAGCATGCCGAAGAACACGGCGACACCCATGGCGTGGCGCATTTCCGAACCCGCGCCCGAGGACAGAACCAGCGGCACCACGCCCATGATGAACGCGATGGACGTCATCAGGATCGGGCGCAGGCGCAGGCGGCTGGCCTCGATGGCGGCCTCCAGCGGCGTGCGGCCGTTCATCTCCAGCTCGCGGGCGAACTCCACGATCAGGATCGCGTTCTTCGCCGACAGCCCCACCAGCACCATCAGGCCGATCTGGGTGAAGATGTTGTTGTCGTTGCCGGTCAGGTAGACGCCCGTCAACGCGGCCAGGATGCTCATCGGCACGATCAGGATCACGGCCAGCGGCAGGGTCAGGCTTTCATACAGCGCGGCCAGCACCAGGAACACCAGCAGCACGCTGATCGGGAACACCCACAGGCCGGCGTTGCCCGCCAGGATCTGCTGGTAGGTCAGGTCGGTCCATTCCATCTTCATGCCGCGAGGCAGGGTCTCGGCGGCGATCCGCTCGGCCGCGGCCTGGGCCTGGTCGGACGAATAGCCGGGCGCCGGGCCGCCGTTGATGTCGGCGGCGGTGTAGCCGTTGTAGCGCACCACCATTTCGGGCCCGAAGGTCTGCTTGACGGTCACCAGCGACGACAGCGGCACCATGTCACCGGCGGCGTTGCGGGTCTTGAGCTGCAGGATGTCGTCGGCGTGCGCGCGGAACGGCGCATCGGCTTGCGCGCGAACCTGGAAGACGCGGCCGAAGCGGTTGAAGTCGTTCACGTACATCGAGCCCAGGTAGATCTGCATCGTGTCGAAAACTTCCGTCACCGGCACGCCCAGCTGCTTGGCCTTCACCCGGTCCAGGTCCACGTCCAGCTGAGGCACGTTGATTTCGTAGCTGGAGAAGGCCGGGCCGAGCTCGGGCGTCTGGCGCGCCTTGGCCAGGAAGGCGGCCTTGGCGCGGTCCAGCTCGGCATAGCCGGCGGCCCCGCGGTCCTCGATCTGGAACTTGAAGCCGCCGAGCGTGCCCAGGCCCATAACGGGCGGGGGCGGGAACACGGCGATGAACGAATCCTGGATCGCCGCGAACTTCTGGTTCAGCGAGGCCGAGATGGCGTCGCCCGACAATGCGGCGCTCTTGCGCTCGTCGAAGGGCTTGAGCGTGACGAACACGATGCCCGCGCTGGAGCTGTTGGTGAAGCCGTTGATGGACAGGCCCGGGAAGGCGATGGCGCTTTGCACGCCGGGTTCTTTCAAGGCGATTTCGCTCATGCGGCGGATCACCGCTTCGGTGCGGTCCAGCGAGGCGCCGTTGGGCAGCTGCGTGAAGCCGATCAGGTACTGCTTGTCCTGGGCCGGCACGAAGCCGCCCGGCACCATGTACGAGATGCCGATGGTGGCGGCCACCAGCACGGCGTACACGCCCATCGCGCCGGCCTTGCGGCGGATCACGCCGGACACGCCCGTGCCGTAGGATTCCGACGCGCGGCCGAACATGCGGTTGAACCAGTCGAAGAAGCGGCCGAACACGCGATTCATGCCGCGGGTCAGCCAGTCGGGCTTGTCGTGATGGCCCTTGAGCAGGATGGCCGACAGCGCGGGCGACAGCGTCAGCGAGTTGAAGGCCGAGATCACCGTCGAGATGGCGATGGTCATGGCGAACTGTTTGTAGAACTGCCCGGTCAGGCCGGTCATGAAGGCCAGCGGCACGAACACCGCGCACAGCGTGAGCGCGATGGCGATGATGGGGCCGCTGACTTCCCGCATGGCGCGGTAGGTTGCGTCGCGCGGACTCAGCCCGGCGGCGATGTTGCGCTCGACGTTTTCCACCACGACGATGGCGTCGTCCACCACGATGCCGATCGCCAGCACCATGCCGAACAGCGACAGCGCATTGATGGAGTAGCCGAAGATCAGCAGCAGCGCGAAAGTGCCGACGATGGAGACCGGCACGGCCAGCAGCGGGATGATGGAGGCGCGCCAGGTCTGCAGGAACAGGATCACCACCAGCACCACCAGCGCGATCGCTTCCAGCAGCGTGTGCACCACGGCCTCGATACTGGCGCTGACGAACTGCGTGGGGTCGTATTCGATGCGGTATTCCACGCCCGGCGGGAAGTCCTGGGCCAGCTCGGCCATGGCGGCGCGCACCTTGGTGGAGACGTCGAGCGCGTTGGCGCCCGGCGACTGCATGATGCCCATGCCGACCGCCTGCTTGTTGTCCAGCAGCGAGCGCAAGCCGTATTCCTGCGCGTCGAGTTCGACGCGGGCCACGTCCGACAGGTGCGTTACGGCGCCGTCGGGCGAAGTCTTCAGGATGATGTCGCGGAACTCCTCCTCGGTCTGCAGGCGGCCGCGCGCGTTCACGTTCAGCTGCAGCGGCACGTCGCCCAGCGTGGGGGATGCGCCGATCACGCCGGCGGCCACTTGCACGTTCTGCTCGCGGATGGCGGCGACCACTTCGCCCGCCGTCATGCCGCGCTGGGCCACTTTCTGCGGATCCAGCCAGACGCGCATCGAGTAGTTGCCCGAGCCCCAGACCGTCACTTCGCCCACGCCCGTAATGCGGGCCAGGCGGTCCTTGACGTTCAGGATCGCGTAGTTGCGCAGATAGGTGATGTCGTAACGGTCGTTGGGCGAGATCAGGTGCACCACCAGCGTCAGCGTGGGCGAGCTCTTCGCCGTGGTGACGCCCAGGCGCTGCACGTCCGGCGGCAGCCGCGGCAGCGCCTGCGACACGCGGTTCTGCACCAGCTGCTGCGCCTTGTCGGGATCCACGCCCAGCTTGAAGTTCACCGTCAGGGTCAGGTTGCCGTCGCTATTGGCCTGCGACTGCATGTACAGCATGTCTTCCACGCCGTTGATGGATTCCTCCAGTGGCGAGGCGACGGTCTCGGCGATGACCTTGGGGTTGGCGCCGGGGTATTGCGCGCGCACGACCACGGACGGCGGCACCACTTCCGGGTATTCGGAGATGGGCAGCTGGAACATGGCCAGGATGCCGGCCAGCAGCACCAGCACGGATAGCACGCCGGCGAAGATCGGCCGGTCGATGAAGAATTTCGAGATATTCATGGAAGTTCTCGTTGCGCCTTGCAGGGTTCGGGGCGGCTCAGTTGGCGGCGGCCGAAGCGGTCGTGACAGGCTTGCGCTGGGCCGCGATCATGGGGACGACGGTGGGAGTCACGGCGTCGCCCGGGCGGATGCGCTGCAAGCCATTGACGACGATGCGTTCGCCCGGGGCGAGGCCCGAGTCGATGACGCGCAGGCCGTCCTGGTTGGCGCCCAGCTTGACCTGGCGGTAGGTGGCGTGGTTCTTGTCGTCCAGCACCAGCACGTAGCGCTTGTCCTGGTCGGTGCCGATGGCCCGCTCGTCGATCAGCACGGCCTCGCGCGGATCGCTGCCGCCCAGGCGGATGCGGGCGTACAGGCCCGGCAGGAGCTGGCCGTCGGCGTTGTCGAACTCGGCGCGCACGCGGATGGTGCCCGAGGTGGCGTCCAGGCGGTTGTCCACCGAATGCACGACGCCGCTGCGGGAATAGCCTTCCTCGTTCGCCAGGCCCAGTTCCACCGGCACGGCCGCCGTGCTGTGGCCGTTGCGGGCCGGATTCACGTAGCGCAGGAAGGTCTGCTCGTCCACGTCGAACGAGGCATACATCTTGGACACCGAGACCAGGGTGGTCAGCGGCACCGAGGCGGCGCCGGCGGCCACGACGTTGCCGACCGTGACTTCGGCGCGCGATACGCGGCCGGCAACCGGCGCTTCGATGCGCGTGTAGCCCAGGTTCAGCTTGGCGTAGTCCAGCGCCGCCTGCGCGCCCTGCAGATTGGCGGCGGCCTCGCGGGCCGCATTCTGCTTTTCCTCGAAGTCGCGGCGGGCGATGGCGTTGTCGGCCAGCAGCCGCTGGCCGCGCGCCAGTTCGCTGGCGGTATAGGAAGCCCGCGCCTTGGCGGCGGTCAGGGCGGCGGCGGCCCGGTCCACCTCGGCCGCGTAGGGGCGCGGATCGATGGTGAAGAGTACGTCGCCTTTCTTGACGATGCTGCCGTCCTGGAAGTGCACGGCGGTCAGGGTGCCGGATACCAGCGGGCGGATGTCGACGCGGTCGATGGCTTCCAGGCGGCCGGAATAGCGCTGCCAGTCCACGATGGTCTTGTTCAGGACCTCGGCCACCTCGACCGACGCCGCCGCAGGGGCGCTTTGCGCCTGGGCAGCGTTGGCGCCGGCGGGGGCGCGGAAAAGGGCATAACCGCCGCCGGCCGCGATGACGGCTGCGAAAACGGCAAGCACAGCAATACGATGACGCGAAACCATGATGTTTCCTTGAGATGATGTCGGGACGGAAGCGCGCTTGCCCGGGAGCCGGGGGCGGGTGGCGGCAACGGCGATCCGGGGATGCCAGTCCTCAGATTCCGGTTGGGATGCTGCGATGCAGCATGTGGCGCGGTCGCCTATTCCAGGCAAAGCCGCCTTGGCGGGGCGGGTCTTCGCGGTGGCCGGAATCTGAGGATTGACATGCCCTTTGGGGTCGCCGGGCGGCAAGGGCACTTCAAGATGGTTTGAATTCTGAGTGTTTTACGGGGGCGGATAAACCCGTACATTCCGGCAACACTAGTCGGTGAAAACGACTAATCTGCGCCGAAATCGGGTTATGCTCCTTCCACCCCGACTTATTTGTCTCAAGGACACCGTCGCCATGGACCGTTTTCAGGCTATGCAGGTGTTTGTGCGCGTCGTGGACGCCAACAGCTTCACCCGGGCGGCCGACAGCCTCTCGCTTCCGCGCACCACCGTCACCACCATCATCCAGAATCTCGAACGCCTGCTGGGCGTGCGCCTGCTCAACCGCACCACGCGCCGCATCGGCCTCACGCCCGACGGCGCCGGCTATTACCAGCATTGCGTACGCATCCTGGCCGACGTAGAGGAAACCGAGGCCTGCTTCCAGGAGGCGGCGCTGCGCCTGAAGGGCCGGCTGCGCATCGACGTGCCCACCAGCATCGGGCGGCTGATCCTGATTCCCGCATTGTGTGATTTCCACGACAAATACCCCGACGTGGAACTGGTGCTGGGCCTGGGCGACCGCCCGGTGGACATGGTGCAGGAGGCCGTGGACTGCGTGATCCGCGCGGGCGACCTGGAGGATTCCAGCCTGGTCGCGCGCCGCATCGGCACCCTGCAGACCGTAACCTGCGCTTCGCCCACCTATGTGGCGCGCCAGGGCTTGCCGCAGACTATCGAGGCGCTGCGCGACCACCATGCCGTGCATTATTTCTCCAGCCGCACCGGCCGCAATTGCGCCTGGGATTTCAACGTGGACGGCAAGCACCAGGAAGTGGACATGAGGGGCGCGGTGGCCGTGAACGAGGCCGGCGCCTACCTGGATTGCGGGCTCAAGGGTTTCGGCCTGATCCAGGTGCCCCGCTACATGGCGTTGCCGCACCTGCAATCGGGCGAGCTGATCGAAGTGTTGCCGCAATGGAAGCCCAGCCCTACCGCGATTTCGGTGCTGTACCCGCAGAGCCGGCAACTGTCGCCCAAAGTGCGGGCCTTCACGGATTGGGTGGCCGAACTGTTCGCGGGCTGCCCGCTGCTCAGCGGCCGCGACGAGACCGACCCGGCCGCGGCGCACTGCGGCGTCTACGCGCGCAGCCAGGGCGCACAGCCCGCCACGGTGGCGGCCACCATGCAGAGCCCCGCGCTGCCCGTCGTGCCGCAACGCCGCCGCAGCGCCCGCGAAGAGGCCGCCGAGTACGCTTTGTAAGGGGGGACGGGGCGGCGGGCGAACGCCGGCCGCCTTGGGAAACACGGGAAACTCCGTAGTAAATACAGGCCTTGTGTCCCTCGTATCGCGCGAAACGTCTGTATAGTCCGACAGTCAAAGCCTTACAACGCACTTACTGTCGATCCGCTCCATGCAGCCTGTACTACCCGCCTACCTGATCGCCCGTTGGCTTTTGTTGCTCGTGCTGTTGGCGGGGGTGTATTTCCTCAGCGGCTTCCTGGTTCCCGCCCTGGCGGCGCTGATCATCGGCCTGGCAAGCTGGCCCCTGTACCAACGCCTCGTCGCGCGCTGCGGCGGCCGCACCACGCTTGCCGCCTCGCTGGCGTTGCTGGTGGTCGTGGTCGTGCTGATCGTGCCGATGTCCCTGGCGCTGTCCTACGCCATCAAGGAAGCCAGCGCTTTTTTCGCCTGGGCCATCGCGGCCAATCGCCACGGCGTGGACGTGCCCGCCTGGATTACCTCGATGCCCGTCCTGGGCGAGCGCCTGGCCCAGTACTGGGAGTCCTACATCGGGGAACCCCACGCGCTGGGCGCGCTGGTCGAGGCCGTCAGCGGCGAACATCTGGGCAATATCTACCGCATGGTGCTGGCCGCCACGGGCAACGTGTTCCAGCTGCTGCTGACCGTGCTGTTCATGCTGATCACGCTGTTCTTCGTCTACAAGGACGGGACCCGCATGGTGGCCCAGCTGGACGTGCTGGGCGAACGCATCCTGCCCGCGCGCTGGCTGCGCTTTTCGCGCGTGGTGCCGGCCACCATCAACTCTACCGTCACCGGGATGGGCCTGATCGCGCTGGGCGAAGGCGTGGTTCTGGGCATCGCCTACTGGGTGGCGGGCGTGCCGTCGCCGGTGCTGCTGGGCGTGGTGACCGGCTTCATGGCGCTGGTTCCGGGCGGCGCGCCGCTGTCGTTCACCCTGGTGTCGCTGTACCTGGTCGGCTCGGGCCACCTGGTGGCGGGCATCGCCCTGATGGTCTGGGGCAGCGTCGAACTCTTCATCGTCGACAAGACCCTGCGCCCGCGGCTGGTGGGCGGCCCCGTCAAGCTGCCGTTCCTGCCGACCTTCTTCGGCCTGGTCGGGGGCGTGAAGACCATGGGCATCGTGGGCCTGTTCGTGGGCCCGGTGCTGATGGCCCTGCTGGTGGCGGTGTGGCGGGAATGGGTGCACCATGAAGTCCAGGAACGCGACGCAGCCCGGGTGAATCCTCCGCCGGCCTGACGCCGGGCCTGCCGGCGGTTTTGGTAATCTAGCCATCCCCGCGTATGCCGGCGCCTGGCCGGTGCGCGCCTGCGCCGCATGCAGACGCTTTGCAGCTTACGCCGCGGGGTGTGAGGATCGAGATGTCCGGGTTACCGCTTGATGATCAGATAGCTGAACTGCGCGAGCAGGGGTTTGTGGTGCTGCGCCAGTTCGCCAGCCCGGAGCAGGTGGCGGCGCTGCGCGCCGCGGCCGAGCGCGATTTGCTCGGCCAGGTGGCGCCCATTGAATACGAGGCCGACCTGCGCTATCCGGGCGCGCCCGAATCCCGGGCCGCCGAGGGCGGGCTGACCGTCAGGCGCCTTCTCAACGCCTACGCCCGCGATCCGCTGTTCGCGCAATGGGCCACCGGCCCGCGTATCGCCCAGTGGCTGGCGCGCTACTTCGGCGAAACCCCGGTGTTGTCCACGGTGCACCACAATTGCGTGATGACCAAGCATCCCGCGTACGGCAGCCTGACGGGCTGGCACCAGGACATCCGCTACTGGTCGTTTTCCGACACCGATCTGGTGTCCTGTTGGCTGGCGCTGGGGCCGGAAACGCGCGCCAACGGCGGGCTGTCGTTCATTCCCGGCTCGCACGCCGCGGCTTATGCTCCCGAACAGTTCGACGAACAGAAATTCTTCCGCGACGACGAGCCCCGGAACGCCGAGTGGATCGCGCGCGCGGTCTGTCCGGAGCTGCAGGCGGGCGACGTCGTCTTCTTCCATTGCCGCACGCTGCACGCGGCCCAGGGCAACCGCAGCGAGCGCGTGAAGCTGTCGGTCGTCCATACCTACCACCCGCAGTCTTGCCACCCGATGCCGGGCACTCGGTCCGCGTCGCAGCCCGGCGTGCCGCTGGAAGCCGCTGCCGGATAGGGAAAAAACGATTGGAATCTGCTATTAATAATTGAATTACAATTAATATTAGCGCACTGCGCATGGCCGAGCCGCTCCGGAATCCGCCATGCCCAGTTTCCTGCGCCGCATCCCTAGAACTCGAATAGGCTGTTTCCTGTGCGCAATCCACCCCAAGCCGACACGGAAAAGACGCAAGCGACGACGACCGAGACCCGGTCTTCGCTCTTCGTAGGCTCCACTGAAAAGGCCTTCCAGGTCCTGCATGCGTTCGACGGCCCCAAGCGTCACATGACCCTGGCCGACATCGCCCGCGCCTCGGGCCTGGACCGCAGCGCCACGCAGCGCCTGGTCTACACGCTGGAAACGCTGGGCTACCTGCGCCGCATTCCCGATACCCGCAATTACGGGCTGACGCCGAAGGTGCTGCAGTTCTCGTACAACTACGTGCGCGCCAACGAACTCATCGACAAGGCGTCGCCGTACCTGCTGGACATCAGCCGCACGCTGGGCGAAACCACCAACCTGCAGGAACTGGACGGCCACGAGATCGTGTTCGTGGCGCGCTTTCCCGGCCATCACCTGGTCAACGTGGACATCGCGGTGGGCAGCCGGCTGCCGGCCTATTTCACGGCCTCGGGCACGGCGATCCTGTCGCGCCTGTCCGACGAGCAGCGGCGCGAGATCCTGGCGCAGACGCGCCTGGAAGCGATCACGCCCTATACCGAAATCAACCCGGACAAGCTGCTGGAGCGTGTGCGGCGCGTGGCCGAGAAGGGCTACGCGATCATCGTGAACGAAACGGTGCTGGGAGATATTTCGGTGGCGGCGCCGGTGATCGATCACCGCGGGCTGGCGGTGGCGGCGATCAATATCGCGGTGCCGACGACGCGCTGGACGGTCGCGAGGGTGGAGGCCGAATTGGCGCCGCATGTGCAGGTGGCGGCCACGTCGATTTCGAAGTCCAAGTTTTCGGCGTATTCGCGGTAAGGGGGCGGGGGTATTGCTGGTCGGGCTTCGTAGGCCGCCCGGCGGCGCGGGCGCAGGGCGTGTCATAAGTGTGTCAGACACCCGGCGGCATTGCGGCCAGCCGTAGATCGTCTCGTACGGGCGTCAGACACTCCAGATAAGTGTCTGACACCCGTATGAGATGCCGGCCCTGTTGAAACGGACCTTCCCGGGTGTCTGACACGAGCCTGGACCGCTATCGTTGACCCGCATACCGCGGCCTTCGCCGCGCCCGGCGTCTCAAGAGATCAAAACAATCGAAGCCCTCAAGCCACCCCCTCAAACTCCTTGAGCAAAGGAATCAACTCCGCCCGCAAAGCGGCCTGCAGCCCGCCGTCCGGCGCCACCAGCGGATCCAGCACCTCCGGCGCATCCACGCCGATCAAATCCATCACCGACTTCATCGGCCCAGGATTGGTCTCGGCGAACGCCAGGTTCATCAGGGGGATCAGCCGGCGGTGCAATTCCATCGATTCCCGCGTGCGTCCCTCGGATGCCAGTTCGTAGACCTTGCGCCACGCCGTGGGCAGCAGGCTGGCGGTCACGACGATGCCGCCGCGCGCGCCCGCGGCCAGGTGCACGGGCAGCAGCGTGTCTTCGCCGCTGAACACCGCAAAGGAATCATCCACGCCGGCGACCGTGCGCAGGAAGTGGTACATGTCCGTGTTGCAGGCCTTCATGCCGATGATGTTCTCGTGGCGCGAGAGTTCGTGCAGGACTTCCGGCGCGATTGCGATGCGCGTGCGGTACGGAATTTCGTAGATCATCACGGGCAGCGGCGAAGCATCGGCGTAGCGCAGGAAATACTCGCGGATGCCGGCCTGCGTGGGCGTGGTGTAGTAGGGCGTCAGCACCATCAGCGCATCGGCGCCCGCGTCGGCGAATTCCTGGCCGGCCTGCAAGGCGTCGTGGAATCCGGGATCCAGCACGCCGGGGATCACCGGCACGCTGCCCTGCACGGCGTCCACCGTCAGCTTGCACATGCGGATGCGCTCGGCGCGCGCCAGCGCTCCGTACTCGCCGGTGCCGCCCAGAGGCACGATGCCGTCGATGCCCTGCTTGAGCAGGTAGGCGATCAGGGCCTGCGCGGCCGGGACGTTGATGGTGTCGTCGGCGTTGACGGGGGTCGGGATGGCGGGGAAGACACCGCGCAGTCGGGTAGCGTTCAGCATGAAACTTATCCTAAGAGGTGAAACAAGCGCGGATCAGCCGGCCAGGCTGCGGCGGCGCAGCCTGTCGGCCAGCCAGATCAGCGCGGCAATGAAGATGAAAAGGCAGGTGGAGACGGCGGCGATCACCGGGGATATCTGCAAGGTCACCTCGTCCCAGAACTGCTTGGGCAGGGTGGCGTTCAGGCCGCCCGAGGCGAACAGCGCGATGGTCAGTTCGTCGAATGACGTGGCGAACGCGAACAGGAACGACGACATCAGGCCGGCGCCCAGGATCGGGAACGTCACGAAGCGCAGCGTGGCCCAGGGGCCCGCGCCCAGGCTTTGCGCCGCCAGGTCCAGCCGCGTGTCGTAGTTGCGCAGCACCGCCATCATGGTGATCACCACGTAGGGAACGGCCACCACCGTGTGCGCCAGGATCAGGCCGATGGACGAGCCCACCAGGCCAACCCGGGCGAAGAAATAGAACATGCCCACGGCGATGATCATGCGCGGCACCACGATGGGCGACAGCACGAAGGCCAGCATGGCCGACTTGCCCCGCATGTTGGCGCGCACCAGGAGGAAGGCCGCCGGCGTGCCGATCAGCATCGCCAGCAGGCCCGTGCCCACGCCGACGATGAGCGAGCGCGTGATCGCCTGCATCCACACGGGCGACGTGAACATCTGCTCGTACCACTGCAGCGAGAAGCCCTTGGGCGGCCAGGTCAGGCCCGAGCCGGAGTCGAACGACAGCGGAATCATCAGGAAGGCCGGCGCCGACAGGAACGCCAGCATCAGCAACACGATCCACCACAGCGTGCGCGATTGCCCGGTGCCCGACACGGAACGCCGCAGGCGCTTGGGCAACAGGGCGAACAGGCGGTCCGAGATTCCGGCCAGCAGCGTCAGCACCGCGTCGCCGGCCCGGCGGCTCAGGCTTTCCTTGCCCGAGGCGCGCACCCGCGTGGAGGCGGCGCCCGTCATGGTCGAGAGCCCCAGCACCTTGTCGTAGATGGCGAAGACCACCAGCACCACGACCAGCAGCAGCACCGACACCGCGCCGGCGAATTCCCAGTTCATGGTCTGCTGGACCTGGTCGATGATGATCTGGGTGATCATCGTCTCCTTGCGCCCGCCCAGCAGCGCGGGCGTGATGAAGAAGCCGATCGCGGTCACGAACACCATGATGGCCGCGGCGGCCACGCCGGGCATCGACAGGGGGAAGTAGATCTTCCAGAACGCCGTGCCGGGCCGGGCGCCCAGGGTGGAGGCCGCCCGCGGCAGGTTGCGGTCGATGTTCTCCATGACCGACAGCATCGTCAGCACGGCCAGCGGCATCAGCGCATGCACCATGCCCACCAGCACGCTGCCGAAGTTGTAGAGCAGGTTGGCCGGCGCATCCAGGATGCCCAGCGCCTGCAGCAGCTGGTTGACCACGCCGTTGCGTCCCAGCAGCACCACCCACGCGAAGGTGCGCACCAGGAAGCTCGTCCAGAACGACAGCAGCACCCAGAACAGCAGCGAGGTCTTGCGCCGGGCCGAAAGGCTGGAGATCAGGTAAGCCACGGGGTAGCCCGCGACCACCGAGAAGAACGTCGTCCACAGCGAGATCTTCAGCGTGATCAGCAGCACGTTCACGTACACGCTCGACTCGAACAGCCGGTGGTACTGCGACAGCGAAAAGCCCTGGTCGCCGAACACGCTCAACAGCAGCAGCTGGCCCACCGGGTAGATGAGCAGCACCAGCAGCAGCACGACCAGCGGCGCCGCCATCAGGAAGTGGCGCCGCCCCTGGCTCATGCGCTTGCGGGGAGTGGCAAGGGTCGTCATGCGCTTACTCCGGGATGGCGACGGCGTCGGCCGCCTGCCAGCTGACCGACAGGGCCTGGCCGATGGCGTAGTGCTCGGCCTGGCGCTGCGTGGGGTAGGCCACCACGATGGGTTCGGCATCGGCGACGCCGGGGTCCAGGTAGAGCTTGGTCAGGCTGCCGGTCACCATGACGTCCAGCAGCTTGCCCGTCAGCTGAGGGGCGCCGCCGGCGCCGGCCGCGCCAATGCGCAGGTTCTGCGGGCGCAGCATCAGCGTGACTTTCTGGCCGGCCCGCATGGGCGCGCCGTTGGACAGGGCCAGGCCGGTCACGCCCTGGCGCTCCAGCTTGACCGACAGGGTCTCGCCATCGACCGAATCGACCACGCCGCGCAGCAGGTTCGATTCGCCCAGGAAGTCGGCCACGAACAGGGTGCGCGGGCGGAAGTACAGGTCCGCCGGCGTGCCCAGCTGTTCGATCGCGCCGCCGTTCATCAGGCAGATGCGGTCGGACATGGTCATGGCCTCTTCCTGGTCGTGCGTCACGTAGACGATGGTCGTGCCCAGTTCGCGGTGGATGCGCTTGATCTCCAGCTGCATCTGGTCGCGCAGTTTCTTGTCCAGGGCGCCCAGCGGCTCGTCCATCAGGATGATCGCGGGGCGGTACACCATGCAGCGGGCCAGCGCGATGCGCTGCTGCTGGCCGCCGGAGAGTTCACGCGGCAGCCGGGCCGCCACGTGGGGCAGGCGCACCATCTCCAGCGCCTCCATCGCGCGGCGGCGCGCTTCGGCCGCCGGCACCTTGCGCATCTTCAGAGGAAACGCGATGTTCTCCTCGATGCTCATGTGAGGGAACAGCGCGTAGTTCTGGAACACCATGCCGATGTCGCGTTCGTACGGCGCGCCGTAGGTCACGTCGGCGCCGTCGATCAGCACGCGGCCTTCGTCGGGCTGGGCCAACCCCGCGATCAGGCTCAACAGGGTGGTCTTGCCCGAGCCGGAGGGCCCCAGCAGGGTCAGGAATTCGCCGCGGGCGACGTCCAGGTGCGTGGGCGCCAGGGCGACGAAGTCTCCGTAGCGTTTGCCCAGGCCCGAGATTTGCAGATTGGAGGAAGACATGGTGTTCAACTAGATAAGGATTACTTCAGGACCCAGCCGTTGAAGCGCTCGAGCACGTCGCGCTGCTTTTCCAGCCAGTAGGCGGCGTTGATGTGCAGACCCGTCTTGATGTTGTCGGGATGGGTCGGGCAATTGCGGGCTACTTCGGGCTTGATGTAGTCGAAGGCGGCGGGCTGGGTGACGCCGGCGGCGAAGTACTCGACCAGCGCGGCCTGGCGCTTGGGGTCGGAGGCGAACTTGATGAATTCGCGGCACGCGTCCGCATTCGGCGTGCCCTTGAGGATGGACCAGTTGTCGCAGCCCCAGATGTTCTGGTCCCACACGATCTGCACGGGCGCGCCGTTGGCGATCGCGGATTGCGCGCGCGAGACCCAGGTGGCGATCATGTCGACCTCGCCCGAGCCCAGCATCTGCTCGACCTGGGCGCCGGTGTTCCACCACACGTCGACCGACGGCTTGATCTTGTCCAGGCTGGCCAGCGCCCGGTCGATGTCGCAGGGGTAGACCTTGTCGGTCGGCACGCCGTCGGCCATCAGCGCTTCCTCGATGGTGTCGAACGGATGCTTGCGCAGGCCGCGGCGGCCGGGGATGTTCTTCACGTCCCAGAAGTCGGCCCAGGAGGCGGGTGCGCGCCGGCCCTTGAAGGCGTCCGTGCGGTAGGCCAGCACCGTGGAGTACACGTTGTTGCCGACGCCGTAGGGCGACATGTACTGCTTGGGTATGGTGGCCACGACGGGATCGGACTCCAGGCCATGCTTTTCCAGGTACACCTTGCCGCCTTCGGTCAGCATCAGGATGGCGGGCTGGCTGATCTTGGCCATGTCCCAGGTGTAGTTGCCGGTGTCCACCATGCTGCGGATCTGCGCGGTGGGCTCGGCGTTGGCCTGCACGCCGACCACCTGGATGCCGGTGGCTTCGGAGAACGGCTTGTAGAACACGGCCCCGTAGGCCTTGCTGTAGATGCCGCCGTCGTCGCGTACGACGATGCGCTTGGAGGCCGCGCGCGACGGCGTCCAGATCATGGGCATGGCCAGGGCGGCGGCGCCGGCGGCCACGGTTTTGAGCGCGTTGCGGCGCGAGGCGTTATGGGAGGTCGGTTTCATTGAGGACTCCTGCGGATCGAGAACGACGGCTCAAGGCAACAAGCGGCCGGGGTTGAAAAGATGGGCGGGATCGAAAGCCTGTTTCACGGCGCGCATCATCGCCAGCTCGACTGGCGATTTGTAGTGCTCCATTTCGGCGAGGGAGCTGCGGCCCACGCCGTGTTCCGCGCTGAAGGTGCCGCCCAGCGCGGCGGCCACGTCGTTGACCGAGCGGCGGATCGCGGCCGCCATGGCGTCGCGGTCGGGCAGGGCGTTCCAGGCATCGAAGGTGAAGAAAGGAATGAAGTGCACGTTGCCGTCGCCCAGGTGCGCGACGATCAGCACGGGCAGGCCGGGCACCAGCCCGCGCACGGCCTGCGTGGCCTCGTCGATGAAGCGCGGCACGGCGGACACGGGCACCGCCGTGTCGGTGGTGAGGCCGACGCCGGCCTTCTTGTTCCCTTCCGACACGCTGTGGCGTACCTCCCAGAGCGCGGCGCGCTGGGCGCCATTGCTGGCGACGACGGCGTCGTGCAGCAGGCCTTGCGCGGCGGCCTGTTCCAGTATCCGCTGCAGCAGGTCCTGGAGCTCGGCGTCGCCGCCCGTGTCGGACAGTTCCACCAGCACGTGCCAGGGATGCGCGCCGGCCAGCGGATTCTTGCGGCCCGGCACGTGCGCCATCACCACATCCAGCTGGTTGCTGTCGATCATTTCGAAGGCCGACAGGCGCGAACCGCAGGCGCGCTGGAACAGGCCCAGGATGTCCAGCGCGGCTTGCGGGCTGTCGGGAGCCAGCCAGGCCACGGCGTGCGCGGTGGGCAGCGGATGCAGCTTGAGCACGGCGGCGGTGACGATGCCCATCGTGCCCTCGGCGCCGATGAACAGATGCTTGAGGTCGTAGCCGGTGTTGTTCTTGCGCAGCGCGGTCAGGCCGTTCCACATGGAACCGTCGGGCAGCACCACTTCCAGGCCCAGGACGTTGTCGCGGGTGTTGCCGTAACGCAGCACGCCGGTGCCGCCGGCGTTGGTGGCGATGGTGCCGCCGATCTGGCACGAACCTTCCGCGCCCAGGCTGATCGGGTACAGCCGGCCTTCGGCGGCCGCCGCTTCCTGCACCGAGGCCAGGACGCAGCCGGCCTCGACCTCCATGGCGTTGTTGGCCGCGTCCACGCGGCGGATACGGCGCATGCGCGACAGGTTCACGATGACCGGCGGCCGGCCCGCATCGGCCGGCACCGCGCCGCCGCACAGGCTGGTGTTGCCGCCCTGGGGCAGCACGGGCGTGCCATGCGCATGGCAGAGGCGCACGATTTCCGACACCTGCCGGGTATCGCCAGGCAGCGCGACGCATAGCGCCGGGCCCTTGTAGCGGCCGCGCCAATCTTCGGTGTACCCGGCCGTGTCGGCCTCGGAATGGAGGATGGCGTCCGCGCCCAGGGCCTGGGTCAGCGCGTCTAGCAAGGTGATGCCGTTGGTCATGTCTGGGATCCCGGATGGAGCCTCGGGATGGACGGAACCCCGAGTTCATTCGGGCACAGCATACGATTACTTAAATTGCTTTTCGATTTAAATAATCTCAATACGATTGAATTTAGGGTATGTCCTTAGACCTCCGCGCGGTTTGCGGCGCGCGTTGCCCTACGGGGGCGGGCCAGTGCCGGCGAGCAGGGCGGTTCCGTATTGCGATTTTTAAAATGATCGAAATCCAATCATATCGTTCTGTATGCAATTTAATATAAAACACTAAACCGCCATTGGGGAACAAGGAAGAAACATGCTGCCCAACGTAATGGATTACCGGCGGCGCGCGCGCAAGCGCCTGCCCCGGCTGGCGTTCGATTACCTGGAGGGCGGCGCCGAGGACGGCATCGCGATGGCGCGCAACGCGTCGGCCTATTCCGATCTCGAGTTCCGTCCCGACGTGCTGGTGGATGTGTCGGAATGCCGGCTGGAGGCGCCCGTGCTGGGCGTTACGGCCGCGATGCCGGCCGTCGTGGGGCCTACCGGCCTGAATGGCCTGTTCTGGCCCGACGCCGACATCCATCTGGCGCGCGCGGCGCACAAGGCCGGCCTGCCGTTCGTGCTGTCGACGGCGTCCACGTCCCTGCTGGAGGACGTGCGCGCGGCCAGCTCCGGCGAGCTCTGGCTGCAGCTCTATGTGCAGCGCGACCGCCGCATCGCCGAACACCTGATGGACCGCGCCTGGCAGAGCGGCTATACCGTGCTGTTCCTGACCGTGGACGTGCCGGTGCATGGCAACCGCGACCACGACAAGCGCAATGGCTTCAAACTGCCCTTGCGGCCCTCGCGCCGGCTGCTGCTGGACCTGGCCGCGCATCCCGGCTGGTGCTGGCGCATGCTGCGCCATGGCGGGCCGCAGTTGAAGAATCTGGCGGTCAGCTCGAACGCGCGCGAGAACATCACCGAACAGGCCTCTGCCCTCAGCCGCCAGATGGACCTGGCCCTGACGTGGGACGACGTCGCCTGGCTGCGGCGGGCCTGGCGCGGGCGCATCGTCATCAAGGGCATCCAGGGCCTGGCCGACGCGCGGCGCGCGCAGTCGCACGGCGTGGATGGCATCGTCCTGTCCAACCATGGCGGCCGCCAGCTGGAGAGCGCGCCTTGCCCCTTGGAAGTCCTGCCGGAAGTGGCGGCGGATTTGGGTCGGTCGCTGGAGATCCTGGTGGACGGCGGGGTGCGCCGCGGCAGCGACATCGCCAAGGCGGCGGCGCTGGGCGCGCGCGCCGTGCTGTTGGGCCGCGCGCCCTTGTACGGGCTGGCGGGTCGAGGTCCGGCAGGCGCTGACGAGGTGCTGGCCATCCTGCGCACCGAACTCGAAAATACCCTCAGGCTGCTGGGCCGCGGCAGCATCGGCGCGCTCGACGCCACGGCGGTGCGCCGCCGTTGAACCCCATTGCAAACTTTCATCGGAACGACATGCGCGAAAAAATCGCCTTCATCGGCGGAGGCAATATGGCCTGCGCCATCATCGACGGCCTGCTTGGCCAAGGCCGGGCATTGGCCGATTTCCTGGTGGTGGAGCCCTACGCTCCCGCGCGGGATGCGCTGGTCGCGCGCGGCCTGGCCTGCCGCGAAGCCGCAGGCACCGAGCTGGCGGACGCCGCGCTGTGCGTGTTGGCCACCAAGCCGCAGGTCCTGCGCGAGGCTTGCGGGCAGATCCGGCAGTATCTGCCCGCAGGCGCCACGGTGGTCAGCATTGCGGCCGGCGTGGAACTGGCCTCGCTGTCGGATTGGCTGGGCGGCCATGCGCGCATCGTGCGCGCCATGCCCAACACGCCGGCCAAGGTGGGCCTGGGCATGACAGGCCTGTATGCCACGCAGGCCTGTGGCCAGGCGGAGCGCGAGCAGGTCGACGCGCTGTTCGCCGCCGTGGGCGAGCGCATCTGGACCGCCAGCGAGGCCATGATCGACGCCGTCACCGCAGTGACGGGCAGCGGGCCGGGCTACGTGTTCCATTTCATGGCGGCGCTGGAAAAAGGCGCTGAGGAACTGGGTTTCACGCCCGCGGAGGCGCGCCGGCTGGCGGTGTCCGCCTTCCGCGGCGCGGCCGCGCTGGCCGCCAGCGAAGACGTGCCGCTGACCGAGCTGCAGGACCGGGTCACGTCCAAGGGCGGCACCACTCATGCCGCGCTGTCGCACATGCAGGCGGCGGGCGTGGGCGAGGCGATCACCCTGGCCGTGCACAAGGCCGAGCAGCGCGCGCGGGAACTGTCGGCGGGCTGAGGCCCGCTCACCGGCCCAGGCTGCCGCGAGCGTGGCGGCCCAGCCACCACAGCAGCGCCGTGGCCGCCAGGATCGCCGCCACGTTGAACCGCAGGGCGCTGGCGAACGCCTGGGCGTGGCATTCGGCCACGCCGCCGCCGCAGGCCTGCAGCGTGCCGCCAAACAGCATGCCCACGGCGGATACACCGAGCGCGGCGCCGATCTGCTGCAGCGTCGAAACGATGCCCGCCGCCATGCCGGCCTGGCGATCGTCCACGAACCCCAGCGCCAGGTTCACCAGCGGCGTGTTCACCGCGCCCTGCGCCGCGCCCAGCCACACCAGCAGGGGCAGCAGCGACCAGGGGTCCAGGCTGGCCCCCGCGGCGCCCACGCGCATCATCAGCGCCGCCGTCGCTCCGCCGTACAGCAACGCGGAAAGCGCGATGGCGGGCGTGCCGAAGCGCGCGACCAGCCGCGGCGCCGCCATGGAGCCCGCCACGAAGCCCGCGCTGGCCGGCGCAAAGATCAGGCCGGCCGTCAGGGCGTCAAGCCCGAATCCCGTCTGGACCAGCAGGGCGTAGCAGAGGAACAGCGCGCTGGTGGTCGAGAACACCAGCATGACCAGCAGACAGCCCGCCGCGAACCGCGGCTGCGCCAGCAAGGCCATGTCGACCAGCGGCGCGCCGCCCCGGACGCGCATGCGGCGCTGCATCCGCGCGAACCACGCCAGCACGGCGGCGGACGCCGTGCCGCAAGCCACGGTCCACGCGGGCCAATGCCGCTGCGGGCCTTCGATCAGGGCCAGCAGCAGCAGGGCCAGCCCCGCGCCCACCAGCGCGGCGCCGGGCCAGTCCATGGCCGCGCCGGAAGCCTCGCGGGATTCGGGGATGTGGCGCGCCAGGCGCCAGGCCAGCAAGCCCAGCGGCACGTTGATGAGGAAGATGCTGCGCCACGCAAGGCCGAAGAGGTCGGCATGCACGATCCAGCCGCCCAGCACCTGCCCGGCGATCGCGGCCAGCCCCAGCGTCATGCCCAGCAGCCCGAAGGCGCGCCGCCGCGCGTGTCCGTCGTAGCTGACGCGGATCAGCGCATACACCTGCGGAAACAGCATGGCCGCGGCCATGCCCTGCAGGATGCGCGCGGCGATCAGCGTGTCCGCCGTGGGGGCCAGGCCGCACAAGGCCGAGGCGAGCGCGAAGCCCGCCATGCCCAGCATGAACACGCGCCGTCTTCCGTGTCGGTCTCCCAGTCGGCTGCCCGCGATCAGCAGCACGCCGTAGGCCAGTTCGTAGGCGGCGATGATGAATCCGACCTGCGCGAAGCTGGCGGACAGGGTGGCCTGCATGCTGGGAATGGCGACGTTGACCACGAACAGATCGAAGATCGTGATGAAGCCGCCCGACAGCAGGACGGCCAGGCCCAGGCGCCCCATGGCCGCGGACGCGGGCGTGGGATCGGCAGGACGGGAAAGCGTGGTGGAGGTCATGGAATGCGCCATCGAGTGAAGATGGGCGCTATTCTGGTGAGGCTTTCAGCCTTATACAATTTAGCTGTTTATGCTATTACTGCCTGCAATACGACCATGACTGAAACCGCGGCGTCCCGGCGCCTGGAGCGTACCCGCTCCGATCTGTCCGAATTCCTGCGCCTGCGCCGCGCGCGGCTCGCTCCCTCCGAGCTCGGCCTGCCCGCCGGCGGCCGCCGGCGCACGCCGGGCCTGCGCCGCGAGGAAGTGGCCGCGCTGGCCGGCGTGGGGCTGGCCTGGTACACCTGGTTCGAACAGGGCCGCAACATCAGCGTGTCGGCCGGCTTTCTGGAAAACCTTGCGCGCGTGCTGAAGCTGGATGCCGCCGAACGGCGCCACCTGTATCTGCTGGCGCACCAGCGTCCTCCGTCCGAACCGGGCCGCACCTGGTGCACGGTGCCGGCGCAGGTGCGCCGCCTGATGGACGATCTGCCCGCGCGCCCGGCCTATATCCTGAACCTGCGCTGGGACGTGGTGGCGTGGAACGCGGCGGCCGACCGTGTGTTCGGCTTTGCGGCGCAGCCGGCGGGGCGCCGCAACCTGCTGTGGATGCTGTTCGCGGCCCCGGCGATGCGGCAATTGTTCGTGGACTGGTCGGCGCAGGCGCCCGCGATGCTATCCACCTTCCGGCGTGATTTCGCCAGCGCCGCGGGCGAGCCCGACGTGGCGGAACTCGTCGACGAACTGGAGCGCGTGTCGCCGGACTTCAAGGCCTGGTGGCGCGAACACGACGTGCACGGCGCGTGCATAGGCCTGCGCAGCCTGAGGATCGAGCCCCTGGGTGAACTGGCGTTCGAACACGCGACGCTTTCCGTCGACGAGAGCCGGCACCTGCGCCTGGTGGTCTATGCCCCGGCGCCCGGCGAATCACGGGCGGGAGAGTTCGCGCGCTGGCTCCAGGCCCCGGGCCCGCATGCGCCCGGCGTGCGTGGCCCCAGAGAATAGGCGGGGCGTGGGTCTACGAGCCGGCCACGCGCGGCTCCTATAGTCGGCTTTTCCTTTCCGGCTTTCCGCGGATTCCGCCGCTGCCATCATGTCCGACGCCGTGCTTTCCCGCCGCAATGCGCTGTTGCTTCTGGGCGTGGTGGTGCTGGCCTGGGGATTCACCTGGGTCGTCAACAAGCTGCTGCTGCAATACATGACGCCCATCTGGGCCGCCGCCGCGCGCAGCATCGCAGGCACCGCCGCGCTGTTGGCGCTCGGCCTGGCCTTGCGCCGCGTGGCCTGGCCGGTGAAGGCCGATATCCCCGTCATCCTCAGCGTGGGGCTGCTGCACATGGGCGCGTTCGCGGCCCTGGTCAGCCTGGGGCTGCAATATGTGTCCGCGGGCAGATCGGTCGTGCTGGCGTACACCACGCCGCTGTGGGTGATTCCGGCCGCCTGGCTGTTCCTGGGCGAATCCATAGGCCGGGCCAGGCAGGCCGGCCTGGCGCTGGGCATGCTGGGGCTGATCGTCATATTCAATCCGCTCGCCTTCGACTGGCACAGCCGAGACGCGCTGGCCGGCAACGGCCTGATCCTGCTGGCGGCCCTGTGCTGGGCGGCCAACATCGTCTACGTGCGCGCGCACCGTTGGGCCACGCCGCCCTTCGAACTTGCGTTCTGGCAGGCCTTGCTGGCGTCGGCGGTGCTGTCGGCGGCGGCGTACGCAGCGGAAGGCGCGCCCGTGGTGGCGTGGAGCGCGGACCTGGCATGGCTGCTGGGCTACGCCGGCATATTCGGCATCGCGGTGGCGTACTGGGCGGCCGTGACCGTGAACCGGGCCTTGCCCGCGGGCGTTACGTCCATCGGCCTGCTGGGTGTGCCGGTGTTCGGCCTGCTGTGCTCGGCGGTGATCCTGCAAGAGCCGGTCGGCGCTTCGTTGCTGGCGGGCATGGCGCTGATCGTGGGCGGCATCGCGGCGGGGGTGAGCGAATGCCGGGCTTGACGGAAAGATCATGGTGCGTATATCGTAAGATATATATCTTAAGATACACGGAAAGGAGATTCCATGCGCCATCCCCAATTCCTGACCGCATTCCCCCGCGGACCGCGCCGCTCCCGCAACCAGGCCCACGGCCATGGCCATGGCCACGCCCCGCAACACGATCACGACGGCCGGCACGCCCATCACCAGCGCCTCGCGGGCGCGGAGGGCGACTGGTTCTCGGGTTCGCCCGATGGCCGCGGAGACGCCGACGGTTTCGGCGGAGACGGGCGCGGCTGGGCGCGCGGCCGCAAGGTCAGCAGCGACGACCTTCAGCTCATGCTGCTGGGCCTGCTGGAGCAAAACCCCAGCCACGGCTATGAGCTCATCAAGGCGCTGGGCGCGCTCAGCAACGGCTTCTACACGCCCAGCCCCGGCATGGTCTATCCCGCGCTGACCTACCTGGAAGAACTGGGCTACGCCACGGTCGAGCAGGCCGGCGCGAAAAAGCGCTACCACCTGGCGGAGCCCGGCCGCGCGCACCTGGACGGCAACCGCGAGCGCCTCTCCCTCATGTTCAACAAGCTCAAGCACGTCGCGCGCAAGATGGACTGGATGCGCCAGGCCTGGAGCGGCCAGCCGCGTGCCACGGGCCCCGAAGGCGAGGACACCGCGACCGGATGGCTGCCGGAATTCGTGGAGGCTCGCCAGGCGCTCAAGCGCGCGCTGCTGGAACGCACCGACGCCACTCCCAAGGAGCAGCGCCGCATCGCCGCCATCCTGGCGCGCGCAACAGAAGAAATCACGGGCCCCTGTTCCTGATTTCAGACCTCATTCCTGGAGTATTCATGACCCGTACCGACCTGAATGTCGAACGCGTCCGCCACGAGCTGAAGATGCGCGTGCTGACCGTTGCAAGCGTCGAGCGCATTGCCGGCCTGCTGGCCCGCGTCACCTTTACTGGCGACGATCTGCATGACTTCGTGTCCGCCTCGTTCGACGATCACGTGAAGCTGTTCTTTCCCGCCGACCCGTCGCAGCCCCCGGCGCTGCCCACCGTCGGGCCGGACGGCGTCAAGTTCCCCGAGGGCGCGCCCAAGCCCGCCGCGCGCGACTACACGCCGCGCCGCTACGACACGGCAAGCAAAGAGCTCGTCATCGATTTCGTGCTGCACGGCGACGGCCCCGCCTCGACCTGGGCCGAGCAGGCCGCGCCTGGGCAACAGTTGGGCATCGGCGGGCCGCGCGGCTCTTTCGTGGTGCCCAAGGGTTTCGATTGGCACGTGCTGATCGGCGACGAAACCGCCTTGCCCGCCATCGCGCGCCGCCTGGAAGAGCTGCCCGCGGCCGCACAGGCGCTGGTGCTGATCGAAGTGCCGGCCGAATCGAACGAAATCCCGCTGCCCACCGCCGCCCAGGCGTCGATCCGCTGGCTGCACCGCAACGGCGCCGCGCCAGGCCACAGCGTGCTGCTGCTGGAGGCCGCGCGCGACCTGCGCCTGCCGCCGGGCGAAGGCTATGTGTGGGTGGCGGCGGAGTCGGCCGTGGCCAAGGCGCTGCGGGAAATCATGGTTGCGGGGCATGGCGTCGACAAGAGCCGCATCCGCGCCGCCAGCTATTGGAAGCGGGGAGCGGTGGCGGTGCATGAGTCGCATGAGGGGTGAGTGTCTGACACCCCCATGTAAAGCTACCCCGCCAGTTCCAACAAATTCCGCACCCGTCCCCCCATCCCTTCCCGTCGCACCGCCAGCCCCAGCACCGCGCGCGGCCAGTCCAGCGAGAAAGGGCGGTACACCACGCCGTCGGGGCGCAGGTGGCGCAGGGAAGCCGGCACGACCGCCACGCCCATGCCCGCCGCCACCAGGTTCACCGCGGACGACAGCTGCGGCGCGCGCTGCCCGATCTGCGGGCTCAAGCCGTGTTGCCGGCATGCCGCCATGATGTCCGCGCTAAGCCCGTAGCCGGACTTGCGGGAATACAGAATGAAGCGTTCCCGCGCCAGGTCGGCGGGCGCCAGCCGCTTGCGCCGCGCCAGCGGGTGGCCGAGAGGCAGCGCCACCACCAGAGGCTCCTGCGCCAGTTGCGTGAACGCCAGCCCGCCGTCCAGCGCAAAGGGCGGCCGCACGAAAGCCGCGTCGATTGCGCCGTTGCGCAGCTGCGCCACCAACGTTTCGCTGTCGCCCTGCGATAGCGTCATCTCTACGTCCGGGTAGCGTTGCCGGTACTGCCGGATCAGCTCGGTCACCACGCCATTGAACGATGCGGATTCCGTGAACCCCAGGGTCAGTTCCCCGACCTCGCCGCGCGCGGCGCGTTGCGCCACCAGGACGGCTGCCTGCGCGCGTTGCAGGATGTCCTGTGCGCAGCCCAGGAAGGCGCGGCCCGCGTCGTTCAGCGCCACGCCGCGTCCGGTGCGGTCGAAAAGCGGCGTGCCGACTTCCTGCTCCAGCTGGCGGATCTGCTGGGACAGAGGCGGTTGCGCCATGCCCAATTGTTCCGCCGCCCGAGTGAAATGCTGGGCCTCGGCGGTGGCGACGAAGTAGCGCAGATGGCGGAGTTCCATATCAGTATGTAAAAAGTACTAATTATAAATTTTTCATATATTGGACATTCTATTCCGACGGGCGGATCATGGCTGCATTCGATCCACTCCTGCAAGGAATCCGCATGACCGCCGCTCCCAAACCCAGCACCCTGTTGCGCCAGCGCCTGGCCGAAGACATCGTCGTCGCGCCAGGGGCCTATGACGGCATGTCGGCGCGGCTGGTGGCCGCGGCCGGCTTTCCCGCCGTCTATGCCAGCGGCGGCGCCATTGCGCGCGCGGCCGGCTATCCGGACATCGGCCTGCTGAGCTTTACCGAAGTGATGGACCGGGTGGAGAAGATCGTGGACGCCAGCGGCCTGCCTGTGGTGGCGGACGCCGATACGGGCTTCGGCGGATCGGCCAACGTGGAGCGCACCGTGCGCATCCTGGAGCGTGCCGGCGTGGCGGCTTTCCACATCGAGGACCAGTCTTTTCCCAAGCGCTGCGGCCACCTGGACGACAAGAGCCTGGTCGACGTGGAAGAGATGTGCCGCAAGGTGCACATCGCGCGCCAGACCTTGAGCGACGCCGATGCGCTGGTCATCGCCCGCACCGACGCCATCGCGGTGGAAGGCTTCGACGCCGCGTTGTCCCGCGCGGAACGCTACCTGAAGGCTGGCGCCGACATGCTGTTCGTGGAGGCGCCCGAGACGCCGGAGCAGATCCAGGCCATCGCGCAGCGCCTGCCCGGCCTGAAGCTCATCAATATGTTCTATGGCGGCAAGACGCCGCTGGTGCCGCTGCCCGAGCTCGCGGCGATGGGCTACCGCCTGGTCATCATTCCGTCCGACCTGCAGCGCGCGGCCATCCACGCCATGCAGGCCACGCTGGCCGCCATCCGGCGGACGGGCGACAGCAGCGAGATGGCCGACAGGCTGACCAGCTTCAAGGAACGCGAGGAAATCGTGCAGACCCGCCGCTACCTGGCGCTGGACGCGCAATAGGCGTCCAGCGCCAGGCGGGCGTCATTTGCGGCAGCGCTTCGGCAGGGTCAGCGGCCACAGCCGCTGGTTGTGCGAGCCATACAGCGCGCGCACGCCGCATTCCATGGCCACCCGCGCGACCTGCCGCCCAGTGGGATCGATGATCATCGACATGTCCATCGTAGACACGACGGCGCGCTGGCCCCGGAAGAGCGACACGACATCGTACGCGGGCAGGAGGGCCAGCTGGCCTTCGCTGTTCGCGTAGCCGTAGGCGCCCTCCGTGTAGACGGGCGCCAGGCCTTCGCTCAGCGGCCCCAGCACGTCGAACGCAGGGCCGGTCAGCGCGCCCTTGGCGTCGATCGCGCGCATGGCGTTGCTCGACAGGCGCGACACGGCGAACCCTTCGGAATAGCCGGATGCGTCTCCGTCGACGGTGAGGCGGGCCTTGCCGTCCAGCCCCGTATAGTCCGTCTTCTGCCTGTCGTTGGCGTAGTAGCGCCGCAGTAGCGTGGGGGAGCCGAGGGGCCAGCTCCATTCCCCGGAGGGCAGCGCGGTAACGGTCTTGCCCTGCGCGTCGATCACGCGGGCGCCGTCGTCGCCCGTCAGCAGCGCGCGCGCGGGCGAGCCCCGGAACGTGCCGGCGACGGCGGAGCCGGGCGCGATCTGCCACTGGCCCTGCGCGTTCAGGTAGCCGCTGCGCGGGGCGCGGCGGATCGCCATCCAGTCTCCGAGGCGGCTATAGCTGGCGTCTTCCATGTCCATTGCGTCGGATCCATCGGGCGAGACGATCCAGCGGTGCGCGCCGTCGCCGGCCATGATGGTGCCGTCTTCGTCCGCGGCTGCCTGCAGCCTGGGCAGGAAGGCGGTCAGCGCGCGGCCCTGGGCATTGAACAGGGCTGCGGGGCGCTCGTACTCGTCCTTTTGGGGGCCGGCCTGTTGCACCTTCCACAGCTGCGCGTTGACGCGCTCCGCGGCATGGTGGCTGGCCGGCACGATCCATTTGCCCTGGCGGTCGACGACACCCACGCGATCGGGCCCCAGCGACGCGATGGCCTGGCCATCCTGGAAGTCGCCGATGTGCTGGTAGAGGGGCGGCGACAGTTCCTTGCCGGCGACGAAGTCGTACAGGCCCCAGCGGGCGTCCTCGGCCGCGGTCTTCAGGAAGCGGACCACGCCGGGCGCGACGACTTCCGTGTCGAAATAATCGGGCAGCGCATAGGTTTTGCCGTCGCGGTCGATCATGCGGCTCACGCCGCCGGCATAGGCCAGCGCATAGCCGTGGCGGAACGCCCCGATGTGCTGTTGCACGGGTAGGTCCATGGGTTTGCCGGCGGCATCCAGCAGCCGCATGCCGTCGGCCGTTTCCGCGGCATAGCGCAGCTGTTCCGCCTTCAGGTCGCTTTGCTGCGGGACCTGGTAATCGTCGTAGCCGTCGGCGCCGTCCAGCGGGATCACCGCCGACCAGGAAGGATCCGCCGCGATGCTGCCGTCGGCCAGCACCAGGCCCGCGCCGGTCTCGCTGCCGCAATGGCAGTAGCCTTGCGCCAGCAGGCCGAGCGGGCCGCCGGAGATGTCCAGAGGCAGTTGCTTCAGCGCCATTTCCTGCGCGGCCGCGACGGCTTCCGGCTTGAGCAGCGCCCGGCCTTCCGCGTCCAGCACGTTCAGCAACCCCCCCTCCTTGAAGAGCCACAGCTTGCCCTGCTGCACTTCCATCCGGCCGACCTCGTCCAGCCCGGCGGGCGCCGTGTCGCCATGAAGCCAGGCGCCCGTGGGGGTCAGCAGGCCGACGGGGACGCGCTCGGCGTTCGAGAACAGCACGTAGCCTTCATCATCGGCGGCGACGGACAGGTCCGCGCCCAGCGCCAATGGTTCGCTGCGGCCCGGCGCCAGCGCCATGAGCTTGCCGCCGGAGGGGTAAAGGAGGATATCGCCGTAGCGCTTGGATCCGTAGGCTTCGTCCGATCCCAGTTTGGCCACGGGCGCGCCCGCGGCATTCAGGACGACGTAGTTGCCGCGGCCCTGTTCCGCGCTCCAGAAGGCCTTGCCCAAGGGCGACAGGTTCCAATAGCCCTGGTCTTCGCCGATCGGCTTGCCTTCCGAGTCCAGCAGCACCGCGCCGCGCGGGCCGTGGGCCGTGGCCAGCACGCCCTCGTCGCGGGAGGTCGAGATGTTCTCGTAGACGGGTTCCAGCACCCAGTTCCACTTCTGGTCCACCAGCCCGTACCGGCCCTCGTCCGACATCGCGACGTACAGGCCCTTCCCGAAGGCCCCGGTCAGCTGGATGCGGGCATCGCCGTAGCGGCGTTCTCCGGCGTCGGAGCGGTACTCCAGCTTGTATTCCACCGTTGCCAGCGCCGGCACGCCGTCTTGCAGATGGAGGGACGCCACGCCCTCGTCCAGCGGTTCGCCCACGCGATTGCCCTGGCGGTCGATCAGTTCGTGCTGGCCGTCGATCGTGGCCACGGCCAGGCCGATCTCCGCGAAGTCCTGCACCGCGTGGAATTGCGGCCGCACGGCCATCCGGCCGCGGGTGTCGATGAAGCCCCACAGGCCCTGCCATTTGACGGCGGCCAGTCCGTGGCGGAAATCGCGTACCGCTTCGAAGATCGGCGGGATCGCCAGCCGGCCATTCTGGTCCAGGAAGCCCCACGCGTGGCGGCGCAGCGAATTGTCGCCAGGCGCCGGGCCGACGCCTTCCAGGGCGGAGGGCAGCAGCACCGCCGCGCGCTGGTCGGACAGCGCTCGGATGCAGCCGTTGATGTAGGGGCTGCCTGTGCCCGAATCCAGCGCGGCATTGCTGCCGTAGGGAGCATTTTCCAGGCAAGCGTCATGTCCGCCGTATTGCGCCTGGGCGGACAGGGACACGCCCAGCGCGCCCACGGCGCAGGCAAGGCGGGTGATGCGTAGTGCGCGTGACTTCATGATTGTTCCGCTTTGGCGTTGACGGGGGCGAGTTCGAACTTGTCGGCCGTGGGGCAGCTCATCTTCTCCTGCGGCCAGGTGATGCGGCCGACGTTGTCCAATATCGTCACCGTGTCGCACACCACGGCAAACGTCGCGAGGGGCTCTCCCTTTGTATCGATGAACTGCATGAAGCCGTCCTGGCGCACCAGCGCGCGTTCTTCCTGGAAGTTCGCGGCCCAGGTGAAGAGGGGCGGGATGGCATAGCGGCCGGTCAGGTCGATGTAGCCGTAGAACTTGCCGGTGCGCTGCTTGCGCTGCGCCGCGGCAAGTCCGTTTTTCAGTGGGCCCAGCGAGTCGAAATGCGGCCCTACCACCCGCTTGCCGCTGGTGTCGAGGAACCCGTACTTGCCGTTGCCGCCGCCGCCGCGATAAGGCACGACGCCTTCGCTGGCGCTTCGCGTTTCCACGCTGTACGTGCCAGGGATGCGCGTGATCTCCTTGCCTTGCAGGTCCGTCATGACGGTGCTGGACGTTTCATCATCCTGGAAGACGATGCGCTTCATGGTGGCCAGCGGCGTCCCGTCGCCGCGCTTGCCCAGCATCGGCTTGCCATCCTGGTCGATCACGCGGTAGCGCGATCCGTCATAGGCGCGCGCAAGGCCTTCGGGCTGCACGAAGAAGGGATTGAACTCGCCGTAGAGGGCGGGCACTTTCAATTCGCCCCGGGCGTCGATCGCGCCTTCGCGTTCTTCGTTCTCGACGTAGATCCAGTCCTCGTATTGCTCCCGGCGCGCGGGCGGGCCGTCGGAGATGCGCAGGGCGCCGCCTTGCGGATCGAACAGCATGGTGCCGGTGTCCGCCAGCTTGGCGATGTAGCGTCCGCCCTTCAGCTTTTCCGGCTTCTCCGACAGCAGTTCGCTGGACTTGCCGTCGCGCAGGTTGACCAGCCGGTAGGCGCGGTCGGAATAGCCGCCGCGGCGTGATTTGGATTCGGTGTCGCGGACCAGCATGAGGCCGTTGCCCAGGTACTCCAGGTCATAGGCGCTTTCGTAGGTGGCGGGCAGAACCCACTGGCCCTTGCGGTCGACGACGCCCCAGCGGCGCTCGTCCCGGACCTTGGCCCAGTCATCCTGGAATTTCTCGATCTGGTCGTATACCGGCTTGAGCACGGGCGCGCCGTCGCGCACGCTCCAGACGCCCCAGCGCTGCTCGCGGTTCTCGTCCGGCTCGCGATAGAGGATCAGCTCGCCATCGAATTCCGCGGCGCCGTCCAGGATCGCGGCGGGAACGGCGGCGGTCTTGCCGCGCGCGTCGATCAGCACGCTGTCGCGCCGCTTCGCCGTCTCCGGAGGGCGGGCCCAGGCGTAAGGGCCGCGGAAGGAGCGGATATCGAGGAAGCGGGGCGGAATCGTCCAGTTGCCTTCGGCGTCGATTGCGCCGGTCTTGTTGTCGTGGGTGCGGACGGGCAGGGGCATGGCGGCGTCATAGGCCGAGATATCTTCCCACTCCGCGTTCGTGACGATTCTGCCCGTTGGGGTCAGGATGCCCATGGGCAGCGAATAGTCCAGCGGGTTCAGCAGCGCCAGGGGCAGCTTGGCGCGGGCGCTGTCGCCACGCGCGCGGTCGCTGGGGTCTAAAGTGCGGACCCGATAGGCACGGAGCTGCGCGAGCGTGGCGGCGTCCAGCAGCGGCTTACCGTCGCGCGTATAGATCTGCACCAGGCCGCCGTCGCTGACTTCGGCGCCGCTGGCCGCCGCTGCCGCCGCCTCGGCCGCCGCGCTTGCCGCGGCGGCAGGAGGGGCAGGAGGCGCGGGCGCTACGGCCACCATGGGCGGCGACGGTACGCCGGGCGGGGCCACGGCGGCGTCGGCTGCTGCGTCCATGCCGGCATCCGCCGTAAGCGCTTGGTTCGTCACTGCCATTTCGCCTTCGGCCCCGGCCTCCGCCGCGGCTTCGGCCGACATCGCGGCGTCCACCGCTACGCCCGGCGTTTCCGGGCCAGCTTCCGCGCTGTCTTCCACGGTGGCTTCAGCTCCCGAGCCCGGCGCCTCCGCCTGCGCGGCGTTGCCGGGCAGGTTGCCGTAAACCCAGGCCTGCCCGTCTCGCACGTCCACGTGGCCCTGGCCGACCGCGATATTCCGGAGCTTGCCGGCGGGATCGACCAGCAGCACCGCCTCGTCGTCGATCACGAAATGCCAGCCGTCTTTTTCTTGTTCCCTTGCGTAGTCCGAGGCGAAGCGATGCAGCACCTCGCGCTTGCCGTTCAACAAGAGCGCCTTGTCGCGGTCGCCGGGCTTGGCCAGCCACAGGCCGGAGGCCACGAATCGCAGGTGCGTGTAGCGTTCGGGGGCGAGCTCCTGGCCGCGCGTGTCCACGAACTGCCAGCGCCCTTCGCGCCTGACGGCCACCACATTGCCGTCGCGCACCGGCGTTTCCTCGGACCGGAGCGTGTGCGGTTCGATTGCCCAGCTACCGTCGGTATTCAGCAGGCCCCACCAGCCGCTGTAGCGGGTGTCGCGCAATTGGGCGGGCAGGTAGCCGTCCGTGGGAGCCGCCAGCCTCATCACGCCTGCGGGCAGCGTGACCGCCTTGCGGGTCGTGGCGTTGAACAGCTTCGGCGGCTGGGGCATTTCCATCGACGCCAACTTCTGGCTGGGCTGGAAACCCCAGGTGCGCGTGCCCAGCGGGAAGGTCTTGACCACCTTGCCCTGGCGGTCGATCAGCACGTCGCGGCCGTTTTCCTCGACCAGCGCCGTGCCTTCGGCGTTGAAGCCGGTGGCGCGCGCGTAACGGGGCTCGATCGCCCACTTGCCCTGGCGGTCGATATAGCCCCAGCGATCGCCCTGGCTCACGGCGGCCAGTCCGTTCTGGAACGATTCGGCATCGGTGTAGGCGGGCGCGATCGCCATGCGGCCTTGCTTGTCGATGTAACCCCAGGTGCCCGCGTTGTCGCCGGCCGATCCGGTCAGCACTGCCGCCAGGCCTTCCCGGTAGGACTGTTGGCAGTCCGGGCGGGAGCCCTGGTCGTGGAATCCACCGCTGCAGCGGCTCATCCAGTCGGATTGCGCCTGCGCCGTGCCCTGGAAGATGGCCAGGCCGCTCAGCGCCAGGGTGAGGGCCAGCGGCTTGAGAACGGGCGGGGCCTTCATTGCGCGGCGGGGCGGAATTGGACCGCGAAAGCAAAAAGGCCGAGCGGAGCGTGCCACATGGTCATATGTCTGCCAGAAGAGAAGGGAAGGCAGCACTGTAACGAGCCGTAGCAAGCAATGGCTCGATAAATGTAACTATAGAAAACGAAGCGTTAACGAGGCGCACGCCGGCGGCGCAAACAGCCCGGCCCAAGGGGGATTGGCGTGCCGGATTCAGTCGTCCAGCCGCACCCCATGAGCCTGCATGCGCGTCCGCAACAGGGCGCGGGCTCGCGACAGGCGGCTGCGCACCGTGCCGACGGGCACGCCCAGCCGGGCCGCGGCATCCTCATAGGAGAGGTGTTCCACGCAGATCAGCAGCAGCACCTGGCGCGAACCCTGGGGTATCTCCCCCATGGACAGGTCCAGCACGCTTATCGTCTGCCGCAATTCCGCCTGAGCGGACGGGTCGGGGCGCGGACAGGCTTCGGGCTCGAGCTGGCTCTCGTCCACGAAGGTGTAGCGCCGCTCCGGCGCCCGCGCCAGATGGTTGCGGATCAGATTCAGCGCAATGCCGTACAGCCAGGTCGACAGCTTGCTGTCGCCGCGGAAGTGCGCGTACGACAGCGACATCTCCACGAATGCCTGTTGCGTGATGTCGTCCGCTTCCGTGTGGTTGCCGATGTGCCGGCCCACGAAGCGCCGCAGCGGAATGCCCTGCTCGCGCACCAATTGCCCGATGAGGTCGGACGGCGCCAGGCGCGGCGAGGCGGGCGGTGGGGCGTGATGGGAGGCAGCGATGGGAGCAGGGTGCATGGCGACGGTGCAGCTGTTCATGGACGGGTTGCTCGGTGGGGACGGCGATGCGTGGGGCGCGAGCCTTCCCGGCCCGCGGGCTCGGCGGCCTGCGGGAACGGATGGAAGCAAGAGGGGGTACGGCGCAGGCCCGCGATCCCCCATGGCCCTTGCGGAAGGGATGGCGGGGCGCTGCGGAGCCAGTCTAGTGTTGGAAGATTCAGTAGCAAATACGGCGCATGCCGTATTTTTCCGCGCTGCCGCGCGCGGGCGTCAGGCCGTGGGCAGGCCCAGGCGCACCGCGTAGGCGACCAGTTCGGCGGTGTTGTGCAGGGCGAGTTTGCGCATCAGGTTCTCGCGGTGCTTGCGCGCCGTGTAGGGGCTGATGTGCAGGTCCTGCGCGATCTGCGCCGCGGTGGCGCCAAGCGCGGCCAGCGCCAGCACTTGCTGCTCGCGCGGCGTCAGCGTTTCCGCCGGGACTTCCGGCAGGGCCGCCTGCGGCGCGCGGGCGCGGGTCGGTTCGCCCGCCTGCCGGGCAATGGCGGCGAGCAGCGCCTGGGCATTGCCCGTCTTGGCCAGGTATTCGTCCGCGCCCGCCTCCAGCACCGCCGCGCGCGTGCGCTCGTCGGTATTCGCGGTCAGCACGATGATTCGCAATGCCGGGTGGCTTGCGCGCAGGGCGCGCACCCAGCCCGAGCCCGACACGCCGGGCATTCCCAGGTCCAGCACCAGCAGGTCCGCGCCATGCGCCGCCAGCAGGGCCAGCACCTGTTCGCCCGTCGCGGCCTCGTCGATCGCGCCGATGGCGGCGGGCATGCCGGCCAGCACCATCTTCAGGCCTTCGAGCACGATCCCGTGGTCATCGGCCAGCAGGATGCGCAGGGGCGCGCGAGGGGCGGGAAAGGTCATCGGGGAAGCGGCGGAATCGGCCACAGAATGTGTCAGAATGATGCGTCATTATAGGGACCCCCCCTGTCAGGCCCATGACTTCCTCCGCCGCGCAGCCCTCGGCCCCTTCCTCCCCGGTTTCCCGCGCCACCCAGGCGCCGCTCCTGTCCGCGCCGACGCAGGCAGCCTCCACGGCGGCCGCGCTGGCCGGCCTGTTGTACCGCCAGTCCTACGGCGTGCTGTTCGCCAATTTCGCGGTGGTGGTGCCTGTTGCCTACGTGATGCGGGCCAGCGTGCCGGGATGGCTGCTGCTGGCCTGGGCCAGCGCCATCTATGCGCTCACCGCGCTGAGGGTGGTGGTCAATCGTGGTTTCCTGCGCCGCCAGGTTCCGGCCGAGGCGCTGAGCCGCTGGGTAGGCGGCTTCAGCGTGCTGTCCTGGCTGTCCGGCCTGCTGTGGGGGCTGGCCGGCCTGGCTGCCGTGCTCTCCCATGACGACATGATGCTGGCGTTCGGCTGCGTCATGCTGGCAGGCATGTGCAGCGGCGCCGTGCCGTCGCTGTCGGCCTACCCGCCGGCCTACGCGGGCTCGGCGCTGGCCATGCTCGCGCCTTTCACCGTGGCCTGCCTTGCCGAAGGCGATGGAGTGCACCTGGTCTACGCGGCCTTCGCCATGTGCCTGTTCGGCGTCAATCTCTATTTCAGCGCCATCACGTACCGCAGCCTCAAGACCACGGTGGCGCTGCGTTTCGAGAACATGGCCCTGATCACGAACCTGGAGCGCGAGCGCGACCGCGTCGCCGCCGCGGACCAGGCCAAGACCCGTTTCCTGGCAGCCGCCGGGCACGACCTGCGCCAGCCCGTCCATGCGCTGGGCCTGTTCACCGACATTCTGGCCAGCCGGGCCGAGCAGGGCCACGTCAGCCCGCAGGACACGCTGCACGTGGCGCGGCGCCAGCAAACCGTGCTGGAGGGCCTGAACCGCCTGCTGGACGGCTTGCTGGACGTCTCCCGCATGGATGCGCATCTGCTGCGCGTGGAGCGGCGCCGGGTGCGGCTGGACGACCTGTTCGAAAGCCTGCGGCAGGACTACGAGCCGCAGGCGCTTGCGCATGGGCTGAGGCTGACCGTCCTGCCGACCGATGTCGAACTCGACACAGACCCGGCGCTGTTGCGCCGCATCCTGGACAATCTGCTGGGCAATGCGCTGTCGTACACGCCGAAGGGCCGCGTGCTGCTCTGCGCCCGGCCCCGGCGCGGCGGCGCGCTGATCCAGGTGTGGGATACCGGCGTCGGCATTGCGCCCGAGGCTCAGGAGGCGGTGTTCGCCGAATTCACGCGCGGCGCGGGAGCGCCCGGCGCGCCGCCGGGCGGCCAGGGGCTGGGCCTGGGGCTGGCGATCGTGCGCCGGCTGTCGGGGCTGCTGGGCTACGAGGCCACGCTGCGGTCCCGGCCCGCCCGCGGCTCGGTGTTTTCGATCTGGGCGCCGGCGGCCGCTGACATTCCCGCAAGGCATGCAGCGGACAAAAAATAATCGGTTGAACCGCGGGCGCGGCGCCCCTGTAATAGGCACGGTGCCCGCCTGAACGGGGGCGAAGCCTAATGCAGAGGTCCGCCATGTCCGCCGTACGCAAGTCTTCCCTGGATGCCCCTCAACTCTGGCTGCTGGTCCTGGCCGGCGGCGTCGTCATGGGCATGGCCCTGGGCGTGCGCCATGTGCAGGGCCTGTTCCTGCTGCCCGTCACCATGGACCGGGGCTGGAGCCGGGAAACCTTCGCCATGGCGATGGCGGTGCAGAACCTCACCTGGGGCATCGTCCAGCCTTTCACCGGCATGATCGCGGACCGCTACGGATCGGCCAAGGTCATTGCGGGCGGGCTGGCGTGCTACGCGCTGGGGCTGGCGGGCATGGCCCATGCCGCGACCCCCGCGGCCTTTCTGTGGACGGCGGGCGTATGCATCGGCGTGGCCTTGTCCGGCACGGCGTTTGCCGTGGTCTACGGCGCGCTGAACCGGCTGGTGGCGCCCGAGCGCCGCAGCTGGGCCCTGGGCGTGGCTGGGGCGGTGGGCGGACTGGGCCAGTTCACCATGGTGCCGGCGGCGCAATGGCTGATCGGCGGCTGGGGCTGGGTCGCGGCCTTGCTGTCGTTCGCGGCGATCTGCGCCATGATGCTGCCCCTGGCGTTCCCGCTGAGGGAGCCGGATAGCCGGCCGCAGGGCGCGAACGCCCCGGATGCAGGCCTGTCGCTGTCCGCCGCGATCCGCGAGGCCTTTTCGCAGCCCGGATTCTGGCTGCTGAACCTGGGGTTCCTGGCCTGCGGCTTCCAGCTTGCCTTCATCGGCACGCACCTGCCGGCCTACCTGATGGACAAGGGCCTGCGGGCTTCCGACGCGGTGGCCGCGCTGGCCATCATCGCGCTGGCCAACGTCATGGGCACGTATGTCTGCGGCTTGCTGGGCGGGCGCCATCGCCGCAAGTACCTGCTGGCGGGCATCTACCTGGTCCGCGCGGCGGCCATCGCGCTATTCGTGCTTCTGCCGCTGTCCACGTGGAGTGTGTACGCTTTCGCGGCCGTCATGGGCTTCATCTGGCTGGGCACCGTGCCGCTGACCAACGGGCTGATCTCGCAGGTGTTCGGCGTGCGCTACATCACGACCCTGTTCGGCTTCGTGTTCTTCGGCCACCAGCTGGGATCGTTCCTGGGGGTCTGGCTGGGCGGCATCGTGTTCGAGACGACCCGGTCCTATGACCTGATCTGGCTCGGCGCCATGGCGCTGGGCGTGCTGTCGGCCGCGCTGCACTGGCCCATCGACGATCGCGAAATCCGGCGCGCCCGCGCGGCCGGCGCGGCGGGCTAGGGCGGCCGGCTAGAGCGGCCGGTGCTGCGTGCCCGCGCCCATGGTGACGTGCAGCATGCGGCAGGGCTCCAGGACCTTGACCGTGTGCCACGCGCCCCTGGGAATCACATAGGCGTCGCCGGCCCGCAGCCGGATGGCCTGGATGCCGGTGGGCCATTCCAGTTGCAACTCGGCCGCGCCGGACATCAGGCGCACGACCTCGTCGGCCTCCGGATGCATTTCCCATTGCGGCCAGTCCGAGGCGAATGTGTATTCGGACAGCAGCCAGCCGCGCCCGAAACGGTCCAGTTCATCGGGCGGCCGAGACCAGAATGCGTCCCCGCCTTCCACGGTGGAGCTGGCGCCGGAGGCGTCCAGCAGGACATAGTGCGATGACAGATCGGTAGCCATGATGCGCTTCCTTGGATGAGGGGCGTCGGGCCAGTGTAAAGCGATATCATGTTGGTCATCGGCAACGACAGGAGAGGGCGATGAGCCAGGGATTCGACGGCGTCAGGCCCGCGTCCGAGTCTTCCATTGAGATCGGCTTCTTCCATGACGGCCGGCACTGCGTCGAGCGCATCCGGGTCAAGCCCACCGCCGCCAATCTGAAACGCGCGGCCGAGCGGCGGGCCGCCATCCTGGAAGCCATCGCGCGAGGCGAGTTCGACTACGATGCCGAATTTCCGAAACGCGGCCGCGCGGCCAAGCCATCACAGGGTTCCGCATGACGAGCAACGAACATCTGGAAATCAATGACCTGACGCCCGAGGCCTTTCGCGCCTACGGCTGGATGCTGGGCAAGCCCATGCCGGACGGCAACGGCGTGCCGCTGTATTCCAACCCGGCCACCGACTTCTGGCAGGAACACCTGTTCAATACCGGCGCGGGCGGCGACGCCGAGCTGCTGTGGGTCAACTACCGCAGCCAGTCCCAGGAAATCGCCAGCCTGGAAAAGCATCTGCTGACGCAGCAGGCCATCGTTCCCCTGACCGGCGAAATCATCCAGGTCGTGGCGCGTAGCGCGGCGGACGGCGGCCCCGACCTGTCCACCCTGGCGGCCTTCCGGGTGCCGCAGGGGCAGGGCGTCTGCATGCGGCCCGGCTGCTGGCACGCCACCCGCGTTGCCGTTGCGGAGGTCACTTGCCTGATGCTGCCCCGCCGCTCCACCACGCTGGACCTGATCCAGCACCTGACCACGGACGCCGCCGCCAGCGAAAGCGCGATCGTGGCGATCCCCGTGCAGCGCCTAGAAGGCGCGGTCCAGGCGGCCTGAGGCCGCGTTCCGCCCGCCCGGGCGCCGTCCAGTTCAAGCGTTGGAGCCTCGAATGCGCGACCGTCACCTCAGCATCGGATCCGTTCTTGCGGCCAGTCGCCTTCGTTTCGCGCGGGCCGCCATCCGGCTGGCCGCCGCGGCCATGCTGGCAGGCGCCCTGGCCGGATGCAGCTTCAACTCGCCCGATGCCGCTTCCGGCTCGCAATCGGTCGGCATCGACGGCGTCACCGCGCAGCAGGCGCGCGCCATCGCCCGCGAAGCCTATCTGTACGGAACGCCCATGGTCGCCAGCTACCAGGCCATGTACGCTTTCAGCATCGACAAGAGCAGCCCCCAGTACAAGGGGCCATTCAATACCGTCAATAGCGTTGCGCGCATCTTCACTCCCGAAGACAAGGCCTCCGCCACGCCCAATTCCGATACTCCGTATTCGTTCGCGGTGCTGGACCTGCGGGCGGAGCCCGTGGTCATCAGCGTGCCCGCGATGGAGCCGCGGCGCTACTTCGCGCTGCAGCTGATGGATCTGTACACGCATAACTTCGCCTACATCGGCAGCCGCAGCACCGGCAACGGCGGCGGCAGGTTCCTGGTCGCGGGCCCGCGCTGGAACGGCAAGGCGCCCGCGGGCATCACCAAGGTATTCAAGTCGGAAACCGATCTGGTCAACCTGGTGGGCCGCACCCAGCTCTTCAATGCCGCCGACCTGAGCAACGTCAAGCGCATCCAAGCGCGCTACAAGATCCAGACGCTGTCCGCCTTCCGCAAGCAACGTCCGCCCGCGCCTGCGGCGGAAGTGGACTGGATCCCCGCAGAGCCGCCAGCGCAGTTGCGCAGTTCGCTGGAGTTCTACAACCAGCTGGCGTTCCTGCTGCAGTTCGCGCCCACGCATGCCTCCGAGGCGCCGCTGCGCGAACGCTTCGCCAGCATCGGCCTGCGGCCCGGCGAACCCTTCCAGACCGGCAACATCAATCCCGCCCTGCGCCGGGCCTTGCAGGAAGGGATGCACGATGGCCAGAACGATATAGACAAGAAGCGCGAGGCCTTGAATGGCCGGACCGACGGGCTGTATGGCGACCGCAAGGCGCTGAAAAACGATTACCTGGCGCGCGCCACCGGCGCGCAGGTCGCCCTCGGCGGCGGCAGCCGCGAAGAGGTTTTGGCGCCAGTGCTTGAGAAGGACGCCTACGGCCAGCTGCTGGACGGCCGGAACGCGTATACCTTGCGCTTCCCGCCCCGCGGCCTGCCGCCCGTCAGGGGATTCTGGTCCATGACCATGTACCGGCTCCCCGACCAGCAACTGGTGTCCAATCCCATCAAGCGCTATCTGATCAATTCATCCACGTTGCGGTCGCTGAAGCGGGATGCGGATGGCGGGGTGACGATCTACATCCAGCCGGAGTCGCCGGGAAAGTCCAGGCAGTCCAATTGGCTGCCGGCCCCGCAGGGGCCGTTCATGGTGACGATGCGGTACTACTGGCCCAAGCCCGCCATGCTGGACGGCAAGTGGACGCAGCCGGAGATCAAGCGGGTGGCAAGATAGCGGCATGAAGCGCAACTTCAATATCCACGACCTGCGTATCTTCTATACGGTGGTCATGACCGGCTCGACCCGGCAGGCCGCGCAGGTCATGCACCTGACGCAGCCCGCCATCAGCCACGCCATTTCGCGCCTGGAGGGCGCCACGGGCGTGCTGCTGTTCGACCGGTCCCACAAGACGCTGCGGCCGACGGAGGCCGGGCAGTATCTCTACAGCGAAGCGAAGTTCGTGCTGGACGAGCTGGTGCGCATCGACGAAGCGCTGCACAGCATCGAACAGTTCGGCGGCCGCGGCCTCAGGATCGCCTCGTCGCCGGCCCTGGCCCTGGGCTACGCGCCCGATGCCGTGCGGCGCTACCTGGATGCGAACGGCACACGGCCGTTTTCCATCGATATCGAATCGTCCGTGCAGGCGATCAGCGCCGTCGAGACCATGCGCGCGGACTTCGGCCTGGGGGCGGTGAGCCGCGACAGTTCGCGCCTGAATTTCACGCCTTTCCTGCGCGCCGATGTCGTGGCCATCGCGCATCGCGACCACCCCTTGGCGGACCGGGACGTGGTCGCCGTGGGCGAGATTCCGCCCGAGACCTACGTCAAGCCCTTGTGGTCCGACTACGTCGTCGCGCAGGGCGATATCGCGGATTCGCTCATCCTGCGTTCCGGCATGCGGGCGCACATGTCGCTCGTGCCGGGCACCGTCCGCGCCGTGAAAGGCATCAGCCTGGTGAACGCGCTGTCCGCATGGGACATCGCGGCCGCCTACCCCGACCTGGTGGTGCGGCCGCTCGCGTCGCGCCAGTGGTTCGATTTCCTGCTCATCACGCGCCGGGAGGCGCAAAACCAGGACCTGGCCGAGCGGCTGCTGGACGCGCTGCGCGCCACCGCCCAGGAGCGGCGCAGCGGCATCTACGCCCAGGCCATCGAGCTGCTGGGCTAGGGCCAGGGTCAGTCCGCCGGGGGCTGCCAGGGCAGGGATTGCAGATCGCCGTCGATGCTGATCGCCTGCCCGCTGACCATCGCCCCGAACGGGCTGGCCAGAAACAGCGCCATGTTCGCGATGTCCGCCGCCCGCACGAACTGCCGCAGGCTGACGCCGGACAGCTCCAGCCGGGTTTCTTCGTCGACGGTCAGGCCCATGTTCTTTGCCCGTGCCTCGATAACCCGTTCGATCCGTGGGCCCGCGACCAGCCCCGGCAGCAGCGCGTTGACGCGTATGCCATAGCCGCCCAGTTCCACCGCCAGCGAGCGCGTCAGGCCCACGACGCCCCATTTGGTCGCGGCATACGGAGTGCGCATCGGCACGCCCATGCGGCCCGCCACCGAGCTGATGTTGATGATGCTGCCGCCGCCGGAGGCGCGCAGCGCCGGCAGCGCGTGCCGCACCGTGTGGAATTGCGAGGCCAGGTTGATGTCCAGCGTCGCGTCCAGTTCCTGCGGCGCGATGTCGGCGATGCCAGCGGTGGGGCCGGCGATGCCGGCGTTGTTCACCAGCACGTCCAGCCCGCCCAGGTGCGCCAGCGCTTCCTCCATATAGCGGTCGAGTTCCTCGCGCCGGCTCACGTCGGCCCGCGATTTCGGATGAGGGCAGGACGCCAGCGCCTGCTCGTCCACGTCGCAGATATGCACGCGGGCGCCGCGTTCCGCGAATGCGGCGGCGATCGCCGCGCCGATGCCGGCCGCGCCCGCCGTCACGATGGCGCGCTTGCCGGAAAGGTCCACGGGCAGCGCGGAAATATCGCCCGGGATGTGGCTCTTCATGGTCATGCCTATTCCTTCGTGTGTCGCGGGTACCGCGGGGTCAGGGTTTCATCAGGCGGCAGGCCGATTCCTGGGGCGAGGTGTAGATCTGGTCGCCAGGCACGCGCGCCACGAGCTTGTAGTAATCCCACGGGCCCTTCGATTCCGACGGCTTCTTGACCTGCATCAGGAACATGTCGTGCACCATCAACCCGTCGGCGCGGATCTTGCCGTCCTTGGCGAAGAAGTCGTTCACGGGGTTGGCCTTCAGCCACTTCATGATCGTGTCGCCATCGGTGCTGTTGGTGGCCGCGACCGCCTTCAGGTAGGTCGACGTTGCGGAATAGTCACCGGCCTGCAGCATGGACGGCTTTTTCTTCATGCGCTCTTCGAAGCGCGCCGCCCACTGCCGCGAGGGTTCGTCCTGGTCCCAGTACCAGGCCGTCGTCAGGTACATGTCCTGGGCGGCCTGCAAGCCCAGCGCATGGACGTCCGTGATGATCACCAGCAGGCCCGCGATCTTCATCGCCGGCGTCAGGCCGAACTCGGCGGCCGCCTTCACCGCGTTGCTGGTATCGCTGGCGGAATTCGCCAGGCCCAGCACCGAGGCGCCCGAAGCCTGCGCCTGCAGGATGAACGAGGAGAAATCCGCGGCGTTCAGCGGGTGCCGGACCCGGCCCTTCACATTGCCGCCGTCAGCCTGCACCACCGCCGACGCGTCGCGCTCCAGCGCGTGGCCGAATGCATGGTCCACCGTCAGGAAATACCAGTCCTTGTTGCCTTCCTTCATCATGGCCCGCGCCGTGCCCCGGGCGAGCGACACCGTGTCGTACACGTAATGCACTGTATACGGCGTGCACTGCGCGTTGGTCAGCTCGGAGGCGCCGGCGCTGACGACGAAGAACGGCGTTTTCTTCTCTTCGGCCACTTTGGCCATTGCGAGCGCGGCCGCGGAGTTCGCGCCGGCGATCAGCATGTTCACGCCTTTCTGGTCCAGCCATTCCCGCGCGCGCGAAGAAGCGATGTCGGCGCGGTTCTGGTGGTCGGCCACCAGCACTTCCACCTTCTTGCCCGCCACCACGCCGCCCAGGTCCGCCACGGCCATCTTGATCGCCTCGGCGCCGCCGGGGCCGTCCGCGTCCGCCGACAGCCCCGACATGTCTGTGATGAAGCCGATCCGGATGACGCCGTCGTCGGCCTGCGCGGGCCCCGCGATTCCGAACAGAGCGGCCAATGCGGTCGCGCATAGTGTCTTTTTCATGTTTGGTCTCCCCACTGGGTGATGTTTTTCGTCAGAACGCGACGTTGTCGCGGCCCTTGAGTTGCAGCGTTTCGCGCGCGTCGTCGGGCGTGGCGACCTGCAGCGACAGGTCCTCCAGGATCCGCCGTATCCGCCGAACCTGGTCGGCGTTCGACCGCGCCAGCTCGCCCGGGCCGTCCCACAGCGAATCCTCCAGCCCCACGCGCACGTTGCCGCCCATGGTAGCGGCCATCGTCGCCAGCGGCGTCTGCTTGCGGCCGGCGGCCAGCACCGACCAGATGTAGTCGTCTCCGAACAGCCTGTCCGCCGTGCGCTTCATCATCATCACGTCTTCCGGGTGCGTGCCGATCCCGCCGCGTATGCCGAATACCGACTGGATCAGGAAGGGCGGCTTCAGCAGCTTGCGGTCCACGAAGTGCGCCGCCGTGTACAGGTGGCCGATGTCGTAGCACTCGATCTCGAAGCGCGTGCCGTTGTCGCTGCACGAGGTCAGGATGTTCTCGATGTCCTTGAACGTGTTCTTGAAGATCAGGTCGCTGCTGCCTTCGAGATAGGGGCGTTCCCAGGCGTGCTTGAATTCCTTGAAGCGTTCCAGCAGTTCGTACATGCCGAAATTCATGGATCCCATGTTCAGGGACGCCACTTCGGGCTTGAACTGCAGCGCCGGCGCCATGCGGTCGGCCAGCGGCAGCACCGGCGAGCCGCCCGTCGTGATGTTGATCACCACGTCCGAGGCCTGTTTGATGCGCGGCAGGAATTGCGCGTAAAGCGCGGGGTCCTGTGTGGGCTGCCCCGTGTCGGGCTTGCGCGCATGCAAGTGCACGATGGCGGCGCCCGCCGCGGCGGCATCCAGCGCGGACTGGGCGATTTCGTCGGGCGTTACGGGAAGATGGGGCGACATGGACGGCGTGTGGACCGAACCGGTGATCGCGCAGGTGATGATGACCTTCCTGGGTTTTTTCATGGGGCTTGGGCGCGCGCCGCGCACGCGGATCTATGGGTTTTCGTGGCCCCGGTCGTCTCCTCCGGGCGTGGCTCATTCTGTCGCAGGCCCTCGGCCCCTGTCACCTGAACAGAAATAATCAATTGATAGGGTTTCCGGTGCTGCGGTGCAGCGAAAAACGGCCGGCCGCGGCCGATCGGCGCCGCCGGCCCGGCACGGCTGCAATACAATCTTTGCAAGGTCGAAACGCGGTTTCGACGACCTGACCGGATTACGCGGAACCCGCCTCTCATGCTTGATCGTCCGACTTCCCGCTTCTCGCGGGCCATGCCGCCCGCGCGCGGCCAGATTCGCCACCCCGGGACGCCATCATGAGCTACGTGCTGGCGGTGGACCTGGGCGGCACGCGGTTCCGCGCCGCGCTGGTGGACGGCAGCGGCGGCATCGCCCATGCCTGCTTCATCGATAGCCCGGCGGGCGCGGCGGCCCGCCCCGGCTGGGACGAGATCGACCCGGATGCCTGGTGGCGCGGCCTGCGTACGCTGGCCGACACGCTGGCCGCGCAGGCCGGCCCCGCGTTCGGCGCGGTCGAGGCCGTCGCGATCTGCGGCGTGACGCGCACGCAGGTGTTCCTCGATGCCCAGGGCTTGCCCATCCGGCCGGCTATCACCTGGCGCGATACCCGCGCCGCCGCGGACGTGGGCGCCTGGCTGGCGTCCATGCCGGCCTCCCATTCCGAACATGGCCATATCAACGCCTTCCACCCCTGGGCCCGCGTGGCGTGGCTGCTGCGTGCCGAGCCGCAGCACGCGGCTCGCGTGCGCGCGGTGCTGGAGCCCAAGGACTACCTGAATTTCCGCCTGACCGGCCGCGCGGCCAGCGACACGGTGTCGATGGCCCGGCTGGCTGCCGCCGCCGCCGCGTGCGAGAACGGACCGGACCTGTTGACCGCCGTGGGCGCCGACCCGGCCTGGGTGCCGCCCCTGCTGGATCCGCTGGCCGTCGTCGGGCCCGTGCAGGCCGGCTTGCCGGGCGCTCTGGCCCGGCTGGCGGGGCGCCCGGTGGTGGCCTGCGCCAACGACACCTGGGCGGCGGTGGCGGGCCTGGGCGCCTTGCGTCCGGGCTATGCCTACAACATCTCGGGCACGACCGAGGTTTTCGGCGCCGTGGGCGCCGAGCCGGTGCAGGCGCAGGGCCTGATGACGGTGGACTGGGGCGGCGGCCATCACCAGATCGGCGGGCCGGGCCAGAACGGCGCCGACACGGTCGCCTGGCTGCTGCCCCTGCTGGGCCGCCTGGGCGATGAAGGCATGGCGGGGGTCGGCGAGGCCATGGACGCTTTGCTGGACGCGCCGCGCGATCCGCAGCCAGCCCTGTTCCTGCCTTACCTGCAGGGCGAGCGCGTGCCGTACTGGGATCCGCACTTGCGCGGAGCCTTCCTGGGGCTGAACCGCCGCCATGGCCCGGGCGACCTGGCCTGGGCCGTGCTGGAGGGCGTGGCCTTTCTGAACCGCATCGTGCTGGAACGCGCCGAGGCCGCCCTGGGCAGCCCGGTAGGAGAAATCCGCTTCGGCGGCGGCGCCGCGTCCAACGCGCAGTGGTGCCAGGTCAAGGCGGACATCTGCGAGCGCGCCCTGGTCGTCGGGCAGGCCGAACAGCCCGGCGTGCTGGGCGCGGCGGTCGCCGCCTGGACGGGCCTGGGGCGCTACGACAGCTTCGCGGCCGCGCAGGAGCGGTTGGTGCGCGTGGCGCAGCGCTACGAGCCTCAGCCCGACCGGTCTCGCGCTTATCGCCGCATGTACGCCCAATTCCGCGCGGCCGAAGCCGCGCTGGCGCCGGTGTCGCGGGCGCTTGCCGGCATCAGCATGTAGCGAGGGCGGTCCCCGCCCGGCGCACCGGGGTATAAACTACGACGCCATCAGCACGGGCCATGGGCCCGGCGTCCGCATGCCGGCGACGGCATCCGCACAATAATCAAACGCAGCAAGGGTTGAGTCGATGCGCGGCATCCTGGAAAAGTACGGCACGGCAATAGCGGGACTGGTCCTGGTCGGTTTCTTCGCATTGGCCGCGCCGAATTTCGCGGCGCCCAACAACCTTTTGAACATCGCCAAGGAAACCAGCTTCCTGGCCATCATCGCGCTCGGCTTCACCCTCGCGCTGGTCACGGCCGAGCTGGACCTGTCGGTGGCCGACGTGGCCAGCCTGGCCGCCGTCGTTACCGGCGCGCTGGTCCACACCGGCCAGCCCGTGCTGCTCGCTGTCGGCGCGGGGCTGGGCGTGGGGCTGCTCTGCGGCCTGGTCAACGGCATCGCCGTGACGCGGCTGCGGGTTCCCTCGCTGATCGCCACGCTGGGCATGGCCGCCATGGCGCGCGGCTTCGCCTTCATGCTGACCGACGGCGTGTCCTACGTGGGCCGTTGGCCCGGGGCGTTCACGGACCTCGCCCGCGGCAAGCCTTTCGGAATTTCCGCCCTGGTGCTGTGGATGCTTGGCGCGGTGCTGCTCGCCTTCTTCCTCGTCAAAGGGACCCGCACCGGCGCCCGCATGACCGCCACCGGCGAAGCCGGCGAGTCCGCCCGCCTGGCCGGCATCAATATCCGCGCAATGAAAAGCATCGGCCTGGCCCTGTCCGGGCTTTGCGCCGGCCTGGCCGCCATCCTGCTCACGTCCAGCCTGTCGTCCGCGGCGCCCAATATGGCCGGCGACTACTTCCTGTATGCGATCGCGGCGGTGCTGCTGGGCATGACCATGTTCAACCCCGGCCACGCCAATATCCCGGGCACGCTCGTCGCCGCGCTGATCCTGAAAGTGCTGGGCAACGGCCTGGTGCTGATGGGCGCGCCGTACTACGTGCAGGACATCGTGCTGGGCTTCATCATCATCGCGTCCGTCGCGGTGTCATCGGCCGTGCTGAAGAAAGCGGCCTTCAAATTCTGATCGGAAGGGGAGAGATCCATGCGTAAATCCTTGATGCGCCACTTGCTGTTGGCCGCGTTTTCCGTGCAGGCGCTGGCCATGGGCGCCGCCGCACATGCCTTCGACGTCGGCGTCGTCGCTTTCCAGATGTCTTCGGAAACCCATGCCCGCGTGGCCAACGCCGCGGCCGAAGCCGCCCGCGCCAAGGGCTGGACGGTCACCCAGCTGAACGCCGAGGGTTCGCTTCCCAAGCTGGCCGAACAGCTGGACACCCTGGTCAACAAGAAGGTCGACGCCATCGTCATCGCCATGGGCAAGCCCGTCGAAACCGACGCCCAGCTGCAGGCCGCCAAAGAGAAGGGCATACCCGTGGTCGGCGTGATGTCCGGCGCCAGCCCCCACATGCTGTTCGACGTGGAAGTCAACGAATACGCCACCGGCGCCCAGTCCGTGCTGTACCTGCTTGGCAAGATGGGCTACCAGGGCAATATCCTGTCGGCCCGCTTCGACGGCAACTCGGGCACCCGCATCCGCGGCAAGATGCTGGATGCGGTGCTGACCGAGAATACCGCCGTCAAGGACCTGGCCAAGTTCAGCATGGCCCGCACGCAAAGCTGGCGCGACGACGTGCGCAACGGTATGCAGGCCCTGTTCCTGCGCCACCAAGGCCAGTTCAAGGGCGTCTGGGCCTCGTTCGACGGCCAGGCCTACGTCATCGACGACCTGCTGCAGGCGCAGGGCCTGAAGAAGGGCGACATCACCCTGGTGTCCGTCGACGGCAGCCCGGAAACCTACCGCCGCATTGCCGATCCCGACAGTCTCGTCACCGCCACCATGATGATTCCCTTCGAGCAGATGGGCGCCAAGGCCATCGACTCCATCGACCGCATCGTCGTCAAGAAGGAGCCCAAGGAAACCGTCGTCGCCGGCCCTTATCTCTTCATGGACTCGGTATTGGTCGACGCCAGCAACGTCCAGAAATTCCTGCAACCCGCCAAGTAAGAGCCAGCAGCCATGTCCGCCGCGTTGTCGCTACGCCAGATCAAGAAATCCTATGGCGCCGTCGAGGCCCTGAAAGGCATAGACCTGGACGTGCCGCAGGGCAAGGTCATGGCCATCTGCGGCGACAATGGCGCGGGCAAGTCCACGCTGATCCGCATCATCTCCGGCGCGCAGGAACCCAGCGCCGGCGCGCTCAGCCTGCACGGCAAGTCGGTCGTGTTCGGCTCGCCCCACGACGCCCTGGTGCAAGGCATCGCGACCATCTACCAGGACCTGGCCCTGGCCCCGCGCCTGTCTATCTGGGAAAACATCTTCATGGGCGCCGAACTGGTGCGCCGCGTGGGTCCGCTCAGCATCCTGGACAAGCGCCGCATGGCCCAGGACGCGCGCGGCTACCTGCAGCGCCTGTCCGTGCCCATCGACGATATGGACCGTCCCGTCGAGCGCATGTCCGGCGGCCAGCGCCAGGCCGTCGCCATCGCCCGCGCCCTGCGCTGGGACGCCCGCGTCGTCATCATGGACGAACCCACGGCCGCGCTGGGCGTCAAGGAGACCGCGCTGGTGCTGAATCTGGTGCGCAAGCTGCGCGAAGAAGGCCGCACGGTCATCCTCATCAGCCACAACATGGCGGACGTGGTGGCGCTTGCCGATCGCGTGGCGATCCTGAAAAGCGGCGAGAAGGTGATCGAGCGCGAAGTGGCGGGGCTGGATGCCGACGCGCTGGCGCACATGGTGATGACGGGCAGGGAATAGGCTGTTGGCGCATCGCTCATGAAAAAGCCGCCGCCAGGGTAGACGTGGCGGCGGCTTTTTTCATGTGGCGGCGGAGTCAGACCGGGGCTTCGTCTGCGTTGTAGCTGAACAGCCATTCATAGCGTTCACGCACGCGAGTTTCGTTCCACTCGCGGTCCACGTAATCGGCGGCGCCCTGCGCGTGCGCCAAGGCCGGATTGTGGAAGCGCCGGGCGTTTTCGGCCGAGCCGCGCACCACGCGCGATGCCCGTTCAACGCGCGCCGCTTCGTAGCGCTTGAAGGCCTGTGGAATATCGCCCGGATGCGCCGCCAGAGCGCGCGCCAGTACGTAGCCATCCTCGATCGCCATCGCCGCGCCCGAGGCCAGCATGGGCAAGGTGGGGTGGCAGGCGTCGCCCAGCAGCGTTACGCGGCCCTGCGACCACACGGGCAGCGGCTCGCGCAACATCAGCGCCCATTTGTAAGGTTGGTCCAGGGCGTGTATCAGCGTTTGCACATCCTCGTGCCAGCCCGCGAAATCCCGCGCGCATTCTTCTACACTGCCGCGCTCGGTCCAGGACTCGACCTGCCAATCGTCGCGCTCCAGGATGCCGACGAAATTCACCAGCTTCCCATGCCGCAGGGGATAGTGGATCACATGCGCGCCGGGGCCCACCCAGTTGCACGCATAGGGCTCGCGCAGGTGCGCGGGCAGTTTCTCGGCCGGGATCACGCCGCGCCAGGCGACGGTTCCGGAAAACGCTGCCGCGTCGGCGCCGAACAGTGCGGCGCGTACACATGAGTGCACGCCGTCGGCCCCGATGAGCGCGGTGCCGTCGATGCGTTCGCCGGATTCCAGCACCGCCGCGACGCCATGGTCGTCCTGCGTGAACTGCGTCACTTTAGCGTCCAGCGAGATGGCTTCCGGATCATTGGCTTGCACAGCCCGCGCCAGGATCCGGTGCAGGTCGGCGCGATAAATCGTCAGATAGGGGTAGCCATAACGCGCCACGGACTCCGCGCCCAGATCGAAGAGCGGCCAGGTACGTCCGCTGGACCACAGCCGGATGCGCTTGCCCGCGGTGGGGCGTGCCACGTCCATCAACGCGTCTTCCAGGCCCAGCTGGTAGAGCACGCGGTTGGCGTTGGCGCTGAGCTGGATGCCCGCGCCGACTTCGCGCAGCTCCTGCGCCTGCTCCAGCACGCGCACGCGCAGGCCGCGCCGCTGCAAGGCCAGCGCGGCGGTCAGCCCACCCAGGCCGGCGCCCGCGATGAGATATATAGGTGTGGATGTCGATGTATGGGACATAGTGCTGCGTCGAGATGAGTTAGTCCGGCTTGATGCCGGCTTGTTTGACGACCTGGGTCCATTTGGCCAGATCGGTCCGGATCGATTGCGCGAATTGCTCCGGCGTGTCGCCGACCGGCTCCAGGCCCAGATCCGCAAGTTGGCGTTTGACCTCGGGATCGCGCGCGGCCGCAGCCAGCGCTTTGGTCAGGCGGTCGATAGCCGGTTGCGGCGTATTGGCCGGGGCGAGCAGGCCGAACCAGGAATACGCTTCGAAAGGTTTGCCCAGCACTTCCGCCACCGTGGGCACATCCGGAAGCCGCTGGTAGCGCTGCGCGCCGGTGACGGCATAGGCACGCAGCTTGTTCGCCGTGATCTGCGGATACAACAGCGTCACCGTGTCAAACAGCAGATCCACCTGGCCGCCCAGCACGTCGCTCAAGGCCGGCGCGCCGCCGCGATAAGGAATGTGCAGGATGTCTACGCCGGCGCTGCGATCGAACAGCTCGGCGGTCAGATGGCCGACGGACCCGGTGCCCGCGGACGCCACCGTCAACGATTGACGCCGCGCCAGGTCCAATAGCGACTTGAGGTCCGTGCTTGGGAGGGCGGGACGGCTCACCAGGATCAGCGGACCGCGTACCGCCATGCCGATAGGCGTGAACGAGCTGATGGGGTCATAGTCCAGCTTGGGATACAGCGCCGGCGCAACCACTATGCTGCTGGTGCCGCCCCACAACAGCGTGTAGCCATCGGGCTGCTCGCGCGTTACCGACGTAGTGCCGACCGAGCCGCCCGCGCCCGCCCGGTTCTCCACAATGACGGGCTGGCCCAACTGCTCGGACATCGTCTTGCCGAACAGGCGCGCGCTTGTGTCGGTAGGGCCGCCTGGCGGAAACGGCACCACCAGCTTGATGGGTTTGTCGGGAAAGCCGGTCTGGGTTGCGAAGGCGGGGGCGACTGCCGTGCACGCAATACTGAATGCGGCGGCAAACCGCAGGGGAAAACGGAACATGCTTGTCTCCTGAAGGGCAAGTGCGCTTTTGTTGTGAGCCTTTTCGCTTGGAAGGCTGCGCATTCCGCAATTGCAACGCAAACGGATAAACAAGTAAAACTACGATATCTTGTTCATTAACAAAGACTTGTTATGAGTTTTCTGCTAGGTCACGTATGAACTGCTCTTTACGCCAATTGCGCGGCTTCCTGGCCGTCGCTGAGCACGCCAGCTTCACCAAAGCCGCCACCCAGCTGCATCTGACGCAGGCGGGGCTGAGCGCGATGGTGCGCCAGTTCGAACAAAGCATCGGCAGCCGCCTGTTCGAACGCAGCACCCGGGCCGTGCTCCTGACGGAAGCGGGCCGTACCTTGCTGCCCGTGGCCCAGCGCATGGTCGATGAATTAGGCGGCACCCTACGCCAGCTGGCCGCCGCCAGCGCGTCGCAGACGCGCGTGCTTCGTGTGGGCGTCACGCCACTCATTGCCAGCAGCATCCTGCCGCAAGTGTTGCGCGCTTGCTCCGTGGCGCAGCCGGACTGGCGTGTGGAGGTGGCAGACATGGACCGCAGCCTGATCCAGCAGGGTGTGGAAGACGGCACTCTGGACGCGGGCTTCGGCGCCTTCTTCCAGAAAACAGCAGGCCTGCGTCGCCGCCAGTTGTTCCCGGCCGAATTGGTGCTCGCGCAATCGGCAGAATATGCTGCCAAGCCCCCCCGCGCTCCATTGCCATGGCAGCGCGTGGATTCCCTCAGCCTTATTGTTCTGCCCGCCAGCAACCCTATCCAGCAACTGATAGACCGGCATGTCCCGCGTTTGCCCGACAGCGCGGCAAGCCCGCCGCGCCGCGTCTACAGCCATCTGGAGACCATACTGGCCATGGTCGAGGCCGGGCTGGGCCAGGCCGTCGTGCCCTCGTTCGCCGCGCTGACAGGCACGCGCTGGCGGGTTCACCTCAGGGCGCTGGCCCCCCGCGTTGCCCTGGACTATGCCATCGTCACGCGCAGCGGCCGCCGCGACAGCGCCGGACTGGCCGCGTTCGTGGATAGTCTGCGGATCGCTGCACAGGTCGGCGGCTCATGAAAAAAAGCCGCCGCCAGGTTTATCTGGCGGCGGCCTTTTTTTGCGTGCAGCTACAGAACTCAGTCCTTGCGGCTGGTCACTTCGACCAGGTGGTAGCCGAACTGCGTCTTGACCGGGCCCTGGACCACGCCGACCGGGGCGCTGAACACCACGGTGTCGAATTCCTTGACCATCTGGCCCGGGCCGAAGGTGCCCAGGTTGCCGCCGTCGCGGCTGGACGGGCAGCTGGAGTTTTCCTTGGCCAGCTGGGCGAAGTCGGCGCCGCCCTCGATGGCGGCCTTGAGTTCGTTGGCCTTGGCTTCGGTGGAGACGAGGATGTGACGGGCGGAGGCTTGTGCCATGTAGGGCTCCTTGCGGACTTGATAAGGGGAGGGGAGAGTAACGCATTCAGCGGGAGAGCGCTGTGACCGCTAGGGTAACCTGCGTCTGTAAGTCCGTTGATGACGATTACGTATCCCTTCAATACAAGTGGGAACAGGTATCCCTAGATATCCCGCCCGTCAATCGGCCATTTGGGCCGTTGCGCGCGCCGGTAGGGCAGAGTGCGTAGATCGAGCGCCGCAGAGCCCGGCGCATCCGCGTAGATGATGTGCCGGGCCACCTGCGAAAAGGCCGCATGGAAGTGTTGCGCCGACTTGACCACGATCAGCGCCTTTTCGTCGAGCCGACAGCCCAGTTGGGTGAACACGTCCGTATGCAGGGCCTGAGCGCGTACGCTGATCAGCACGATTTCGATGCCGTCCGCCTCGACCAGCGCCGCATTTCCCACGGCGGCGGGAGAGCCGGAAAGCCCCGTCATGATCATGTCCGGAACCAGGGCCTTTACGGCGCAGGGCAGATCGATGGGCTCGCCCGACATGGGCCCGATCTTGCCGCCGATGCGCAGAGGCAGGCGCGCGCCCACGCCCGCGCTGAAAGCGACGCGCACGGCAACGGGATCCCACAGCGGGCCCACGGCCACGTCCTGGATGCCGCGTTCGTGCAAACGCCGCAGCATGAAGGTGGCGTCGCCCGCGCCGCCGCCGCCGGGATTGTCGGCCGCGTCCGCGATAACCACGGGCGTCACGCCGCAGGCCAGCGCCTGGTCTATGGCCTGGTCCATATCCGGGCAGGCCGGCGTGAGGCACTCACGCATGCCGATCAATTCGTCGGCGAGGCGCCGGGCGAGGGACTGGGCGACGCCCGCGTCCCCGTCGGCGTAGACCAGCAGCTTGGTGCCCATGTTGGGCACGTCGCCCCAGGGAAAGCCGTGCATCAGCGAGATGGAGAGAATGCCATCTTTGCCCTCCAGCGCGCTCAGCCGGTCGATATAGCTGCGCGCCGGCTCTTGCGGAGTACGTATCGTGACGACCATCTCGCAGTCGACGACCGCGGCCACGGGCGCGATGCGCCGTTCGACGATCGCCGCGCAGAAGTCCACCAGTTCCAGCGCGCGCTCGCGGATGTCGGTATGGGGATATTCCTTATAGGCCACCAGCATGTTGGCGTTGGACACCATGGCGTCCGACAGATGGCAATGCGGGTCCAGTTCGGCGCCCACCGCCACATCGGGGCCGACGATTGCGCGCACGCGGGCGAGCAGGTCGCCTTCGCAGTCCTCATAGCCGTCGGCCACCATCGCGCCATGCAGGCCCAGCACCACCATGTCCACCGGCAGCGCCTGGCGCAGGTCGCGCAGCAATTCGTCGCGCAGCGTTTCGTAGGCGTGGCGGGTGGTGATGCCGCTGGGCTGGGCGCCGGCGGCCATGCCTTCGATCACGGTCCAGCCGTGTTGCGCGCCGCGCTGGCGCGCCGCCCACAGCGGTCCGCTGAAGATCGTCATCTCGGGAGGATGGGTGCCCGCGGGGTAGTAGCCCCGGTCGGCGAAATCCTCCAACGAGGTGGGCAGCGGAGCGAAGGTATTGGTTTCAGTGGAAAGCGAACCGGTAAAAACGCGCATGGTGTCAAAGCCTAGTCCGCGGTGGCGCCGGACGCCTTGACCACTTCGGCGTACTTCGTGATTTCCGCCGCCACGTGCTGACGCAGTTCTTCAGGCGTGCCGCCGCCCGGCGTCGCCACCATGCCGGCGAGTTTCTCCTGGGTGTCCTTCTCTTCCAGGATCGCGTTGACTTCCTTGTTCAGCTTTTCCACGATGCCTGCCGGGGTGCCGGCGGGCGCGAACAGCGCATACCAGGACGTCATTTCATAGCCCTTGACCCCGCTGGCGTCGATGGTGGGGATTTCCGGCGCGAAGGGCTGCGTGCTGGCGCTGGTGACGCCCAGCGCGCGCAGCTTGCCGCCCTTGATGAGCGGCATGACCGAGGGCGCGGTATCGAACATCACCTGGATCCGACCCGCCATCAGGTCGGTGAGGGCCGGCGCGCTGCCCTTGTACTGGACGTGTTCCATCTCCACGCCCGTCATCATCTTGAACAGTTCGGCCGACAGGCGCGTCGACGAACCGGCACCTGACGACGCGAAGAAGATGCCCTTGGGATTCGCCTTGGCATAGCTGATGAACTCCTGCACCGACTTCGCCGGCACGGTGTTGTTCACCACCATGACGTTGGGAAAGCGGGTCAGCAGCGCCACGGGCGTGAAGTCCTTCTGGAAGTCGAAGGACAGTTCCTTGTACAGCGACACGTTGATGGTGCTGGCGTTCGAACCCAGCAGAATGGTGTAGCCATCGTTGGGCGAGCGCGCCACCGTGGCGGCCGCGATATTGCTGGCGGCGCCCGGACGGTTCTCAACCACGAACGTCTGGCCCAGTTTCTCCGACAGGCGGCCGGCGACCAGCCTGGCCACGGCATCGGACGAGCCGCCCGGCGCATAGCCGACGACGATCTTGACGGGCTTGCTCGGGTAGGCGGCGTCCTGCGAGGCAAACGCGGCCTGTTGACACAATACGCTCAGGGTTGCAGTTGCGAGGATTGAAGCGAAGGGTTTCATGCTTTAAGGCTCGAAATGGGCGTTACCTCGCATTGCCGCCGATGCCGGCATCTCGCCATCGACCGCAACCGAGCGGATTTGAAGTACGCGCATTATTCGCAATCGGCGGGCCGCAAATCAATGTAAGCTCATGGGAATTTTGTTGCCTAAAAGGCAACGTTTTTTTAAAAATCACGAAAACCGAAAATGGGAATGGGCATGGACGGGGGGTTGAGCGCGCGGCGCTTGCGGTATTTCTTCGAAGCGGTCACGACCGGATCGGTGCGCGGGGCGGCAGAGCGCCTGGGTGTCGAGCCGTCCATCGTCAGCAGGCAGATCCAATTGCTTGAAAAGGAACTCGGCGTGGCGCTGCTGGAGCGCAAGGGGCGGGGCATCGTACCCACCGACATGGCCGCCATCGTCATGGACCATTGCCGTGACCGCCAAGCCAGCGAACAGGCCCTGCGGGCCCGGCTCGACGAAGTGAACGGCCTGCAGCGCGGCGATATCCAGATCGTGGCCAGCGAAGGCTTTGTGGATATTCTGATGAGCGGCGTGGTGGATGAATTCTGCCGCCGGCACCCACGCGTCCGAGTGTCGCTGAAGGTGGCCGGCGCTTCCGATGCGGTGCGCGCCGTGGTGCATGACGACGCGCACATCGGGGTGGTCTTCGGCGCGCCCGCCGATCCGGGCATACAGGTGGTCCATGCGCGCACGCATCCGCTATGCGTGATAGCCTGGCCCGACCATCCGCTGGCGCGCCTGCGCAAGCGCCCCGCGCTGAAGGACGTGGCGCGCTACCCGGTCGCGCTGATGGGGCCGGGCTTCGGCCTGCGTCAGCTGATCGAAATGGCGGAATTGTCGGAGAACATCGTGCTGGCTCCCAGCTTCGTCGCCAACTCGGTGTTGACGCTCAAGCGCTATGTGGAGAGCCGTCTGGGGCTGACCTTCACGTCGGCGAATTCCGTGGTGAAGGAAGTCGCCCGGGGCGAGCTGGTGGCGCTGCGCACCGCCAATCCCATCTTCGAGGCAGCGCAGACGCGCCTGATCGTGCGGGCCAACCGGCCGCTGACCAGCGCGGTGCGCGGCATGCTGGAGCGGATCCAGGCGTCGCCGTTGTTCCAGGGCGAGAAGCCCTGATGGACGATGCCCGGACCGCGCCGTCCGCCTACCGCACCGGCCAGCCGTACATCAGGCCGCCGTCGCGATACGAGGCGTTCAGGCCGCGGGGCAGCTTAAGAGGGCTGCTGGGGCCCAGGTTGCGTTCGAAGCTTTCGCCGTAATTGCCGATCTGCTTGATGATGTTGTAGGCCCACTTGTCGTCCACGCCCAGGTTCTTGCCCATGCCCGGGGTCGTGCCCAGGATGCGCTGGATGTTGGGGTTGGTGCTCTTGAGCATTTCATCGACGTTCTTGGACGTAATGCCGTATTCCTCGGCTTCCAGCATGACGTTCAGCGTCCAGCGGACCACGTTGAACCATTGTTCGTCGCCCTGGCGGACCATCGGGCCCAGCGGTTCCTTGGAGAAGTCCTCCGGCAGGATGTCGTATTTTTCCGGATTTTCCAGGCCGCTGCGGGCGGCGGCCAGTTGCGACTTGTCGCCGGTGAAGGCGTCGCAGCGGCCGACGGCGAAGGCGCGGATGATTTCATCCATGCGGTCGACGACGATGGGCTTGAATGTGATGTTGTTCGAACGGAACCAGTCCGCGAGGTTCAGCTCCGTGGTGGTGCCGGGCTGGACGCAGACCGTGGCGCCGTCCAGTTCCTTGGCGCTTTTGATGTTCAGGGACTTGTTCACCATGATGCCCTGGCTATCGTAGTAATTCACCCCCACGCCGATGAGGCCCAGGGTGGTGTCGCGCGTCAGCGTGAGCGTCGTATTGCGCGGAAGCACGTCGACTTCGCCCGATTGCAGGGCGGTGAAGCGCTGCAAGGCGCTGATGGCCATGATCTTGGCTTTGGAGGCGTCGCCGAACATGGTGACAGCCAATGCGCGGCACAGGTCCACGTCCAGGCCCATCCAGCCGCCCTTGCTGTCGTTCACTGAGAATCCCGCCACGCCGGTGGAAACGCCGCACTGGACGAAACCTTTGTTCTTTACGCTATCGAACGTCACGCCCGCGTTGGCGGTCCACGACGAAATAAATAACGCGGTGCCTGCCGCAACCAGTTTCAATGCTTTCATGATGTCTCCGCGCGGTCGGCGCAATACTGTAGGGTGTCCGTCGCCCGGTAGGCGCAGGTGCGCGGAATGGTAGCCATCGGCCATGGGTGGGAATATCAGGGAATTCCCGTTAAATTCGCCCATCGGAATTTACTGGGCGCGAGGCGAAAATTGCCTGCAAGGTTGAACCATGAAACAAGACCACGACCCGAATAGCGGCGGCAGCAATGATCCGTGGTATTCGTCTGCCTTCGCGAAGAGCCGGCTCCTGGCCGTATGGCGGGACCTGATCCGCGTCAATTCCAGCGACCGGCCCTGGGAAATGCCCCTGGCCGCCGCCCTGTCGTCCGGCCTGCCCCTGATGGTCGGGGCCTACTTCGGGCGCATGGACTACGGGCTGATGTCCAGCCTGGGCGGCATGGTGTTCCTGAGCCTGCCCAATTCTTCGCTGCAGCATCGGATGATGATGCTGCTGGCGGCCTCCTTCGGCATGGTTGCGTGCTATGCCGTGGGCGCGCTGACGCAGTTCTGGCCCGCCGTGATGATCGCGGCGCTCACCCTGATCGCCATGGTGGTGAACATGATCTGCCGATGCTACAGGCTGGGCCCGCCGGGCAGCCTGTTCTTCATCATGGCGACGGCGATCGCGGCCTACACGCCGGGCCGCGTGGAGGACGTTCCCCTGCGAGTGGGCATGGTGGCGTTGGGCTCGCTGGTAGCCTGCCTGGTCGCTTTTGCGTATTCCCTGCACATGACGCGTGTGGCCCCGCCTCCGCCTGAAACCCAGCCGCCCAAGCCCACCTTCGATTTCGTCGTCTACGACTCGGTGATCATTGGCCTGTTCGTAGGCGTTTCCCTGCTGGTGGCCGAACTGCTGCAATTGCAGCGTCCCTACTGGGTGCCCGTCAGCTGCCTCGCGATCATCCAGGGCGCGAGCCTGCGGGCCGCCTGGAGCCGGCAGATGCACCGCATCCTGGGCACGGCCGTGGGCCTGGTCGTGGCGTGGGCCTTGCTCAGCCTGCCGCTGAACGTCTGGACCCTGAGCCTCGTGATGATGGCGCTGTCGTTCGGGATCGAAACACTGGTCGTGCGGCACTATGCCAGCGCGGTGGTGCTGATCACGCCCCTGACGATCTTCCTCGCCGAAGCCCCGCACCTGGGGCAGGGCTACCCAGCGGCCGTCATCGAAGCGCGATTCCTGGATACGGTGACCGGCGCGTTCATCGGCGCCCTGGGCGCGGTGCTCTTGCACAACCAGCGCATCCGACCCCTGCTTTCGCGCTGGATGCGGGCCGTGTTGCCCAGGCGCGTGAATTAAAGCGTGAGGCGGCGATTTTCGAACGAAATCGTAGCCTCATACGCTTATTTCCCACTGGCCGCCCGTTGCTGTTGCAGTTGTTGGGCGCGCAGTATGGCTTCAGCCTGGATTGAAATTTGTTCCTCTCGCGCAGCGTCATAGGCGGCGATGGTGTCGTTCCGGTTTGCTTTTGCCCCGCGAAAGGCGATCCACGAAAACGCGCCGACATAGAAAATCGACATCACTAAACCCGCCCAGCTCTGGAACTGGCCAGTGGTGAAGGCTCTTTTTCCTTCTGCATAGCCCAGTGCGATGAAGAGCAGGATGACGAAGTAAATGAACTTCTGAGAGCGAGCACCGATTTTGCGAAGGCCAAGATAGATCGCCATATAGATCAGCGGCAGGGCGACGACGTTTGCCACTATCGCGGTCGTCGACTGGGCATTCTTGGGCAGTTGTTCGACCAGCCATTGAATTGCGAAAGCAGGCACCAGGAGGAGTATCAGATATATCAGCGCTCTTCCTGCCCAATGCCAGACAAGCGGATACATGGTGATAGTGCTGCGATCGTTTCGCATCATCGCGTCCTTGTAGAGGTGGTCAATACTCTTTGAGGAAAATATCAGGCTAGAATTTTCGAGCGAAATTGTAGTCTCACACTTTATCCCGGCGGTATGGAAAAGTCCGATATCGAATTGCCCGGCAAGCACGACTGGGTGCAGCGCGCGTCTTCCACCCGCAACGTAGAGCGCATCGAGGCCTACTTCGGCGGGCATGGCTACGACATGCACCGGCACGATACCTATGGCATCGGCCGCACCCTGGCGGGCGTGCAGAGCTTCCACTACCGCAGCGGCATGGCGCACAGCCTGCCCGGCGGCACGATCGTGCTGCATCCCGACGAGCCCCACGATGGGCATGCGGGAACGGACGCGGGCTTCCGCTACCGCATGGCCTACATCGAGCCCGCGCTCATCCAGCGCGTGCTGGGCGGCAAACCGCTGCCCTTCATCCCAGGCGGCCTGTCGGCGGACCCGCGCCTCTACGCGGCCTCCGATGCCTTGCTGCGGTCCCTGGACAGCCCGGACCCGCTGGAAGAAGACGACGCGATCTACGAGCTCGCGCATGCGCTGGCCACAGCGGGGGGCGTTCGTCGCGGGCGGCAGGCCGTGGATTACCGGGCCGCCGAGCTGGCGCGGGCCTGCCTGCTGGACCGGCTGGAGCATCCCGTCACGCTCAGCGAACTGGAACAGGCCAGCGGGCGCGATCGCTGGCGCCTGTCGCGCGATTTCCGCGTGCTATATGGAACCAGCCCCTATCGCTACCTGACGATGCGGCGGCTGAGCAGGTGCGCCGCCTGGCCGCGGCGGGCCAACCCCTGGCCCGGGCGGCGGTGTGGGCCGGTTTCACCGACCAAAGCCACATGACCCGGCATTTCCGCCGGGCTTACGGGCATTCCCCGGGCCGCTGGCTGCGCGCCCTGAAGGGCGGGCCAAGCGCCGCTTGAGCTTGCACGATCGTACAAGACCTGGCGGGCGGATCGCGGGACACTATGCGCATACGCCAAGCACAAGGAACCGATCATGCCGATCCATCAATCCACAGCCTCCGCGCAACGCGCCCAGCACCCGATCAACTTCGGGCAGAAGCTCTCCCTGATCACCGACCATTGGCAGCCGCGCGTCGTCGCCGAGATGAACGACTACCAGTTCAAGCTCGTCAAGATCTCGGGCGATTTCGTCATGCACTCGCATGCCGATACCGACGAAACCTTCATCGTGCTGCATGGCCAGCTGCGCATCGATTTCCAGGACGGCCATGTGCTGGTCAATCCCGGCGAGATGTACGTCGTGCCCAAGGGCGTGGAACACAAGCCCTACGCGGCGCAGGAAGTGCAGATGCTGCTGATCGAACCGCGAGGGGTCGTCAATACCGGCGACCAGGGCGGGGAGCGGACGGCTCCGAACGATGTGTGGATCTGAAGGGAAGGGGGAAAGCCCTTCCGTCAGGCGGCCTTCGATCTGTTGGCTAAGGCCGCCTCGTCGAAGCGCGGCGTCGGCGCAAAGGCCGTCCGGCGCTTCGCGCTTCCGGGCGCTTCAGACCGGCAGCAGCGCCGCCAGCAGCGGCCTGCCATAAGGCGAGCCCAGTATCAGGAACGCCGTCACGTTCGCGCCAACCGTCGCCCAGAACACCGCCCGGAAAACCGGCTTGACGGACTTGTGCCTCAGCCATTCCTGGGCGATCAAGGCGCCGGGCCAGCCTCCGGCCAGCGCTAGCAGATGCAGGGTCTTCTCGGAAATCCTCCACCGATCGGCCCGGGCCGCGGCTTTGTCGGCGGCGTAGACCGCAAAGGTCAGCACGCTCAGCGCCAGATAGCCCAAGCCCACGGCGATCGGCACCCGCCACAGCATGGCCGTCAACGCATATAGGGCGATGAACGCAGGCACCAGCCAGATCAGCCCGCGATGCCGCCGCCCCGCGCCCCGCGAGGGCGTTTTCCGCACCGCTTGAAGCCTGCTCAAAGCCGCTCGACCAGGCGCAGGACCTCGCCCAGCGATTGCAGCGACCCATTGCCCTGCGCCTGCGTCGCGCGCCGGTCGAGGTGATAGCCATGCATGCCGAACTCCCGCGGACCGGCCATGTCGGCGTCCGGCGTGTCGCCAACCATAAGGACCTCATGGGGTTGGCAGGCCAGGCCATCGCACAAATATTGATAGATCGCCGGCTGCGGTTTCACCGCCCCGGCTTCATACGACCACGCGCAGAACTCCGGCTGCACGGGCAGCAACGTCAGCACGGGCGGCCCGTAGGGCGCGGCCAGGTTGGAGCAGAGCGCAACCTTGATGCCCTTGTCTTTCAAAGCGGCCAGGGTGGGCGCGGCGTCCTCGAAGAGCTTGATGGACTGGATTTCATCGCGCAGGTCCGCTTCCAGCGCGCGCAGCTCGTTCTCGCCGACCATGCCTCCGAACAGGCGGGCCGCCTGCCTCAGGTCGAGGGGGCTGCTCATCGCCCGCGCGCCGTCGTCGCTTTGCCGGGGTCGGCCCGCCTGGCTCAGCAGCCGGACCAGCTTCCGGAAAGGGCGAGCCGGCCGCTCGATGCGGACCAATGTCCCGAATACGTCAAACGCCACGGCCTTGATCGCCATTGGGCCTCCTGTGTCAGAAACGCGCTGCAGCGTTCGAGGATGGGAACCGGCTGCATCGTGATCAGATTCTAACGGCAGGCATGCAGCGAGCGGCTACCATGGGCCGATGAACCCCGTACCCCCAATCCCCATCCAGGCCGGCCAGGCGCTGGCCATCATGCAGCATCATTTGGGCGATACGCTCGTCGCCTGCTACCTGCACGGTTCCGCCCTGAGCGGCGGCTTGCGGCCGCAAAGCGATGTGGACGTGCTGGCCATCGTCGACAGGCCGCTCGCCCGCACCGCCCGCGGCCCGCTGGTCCGCGAACTGATGACGATATCCGCCTATCCCGCGCGTTCCGGCGCGCTGAGGCCGCTGGAAGTCATGGTCTTCTGCCTGCGGGATCTCGACCCCTTGCCTTACCCCGCGCGCAGCGAATTCCTTTTTGGCGAATGGCTGCGCGCCGAGTTCGAAGCGGGCGGCGTCCCCTTGCCCGTCGCCGATCCGGAATTGACCATCGTGCTGGCGCAGGCGCGGCAACAGGCGTTGTCTTTATTCGGCCCCGACCCGCAGCGCCTTCTTCCCTCCGTTCCGGCGCAAGACCTCTCTCGCGCCATGGCCGACGCGCTGCCGGCGCTGATGGCCTCCCTGGAAGGAGACGAGCGCAACGTGCTGCTGACCCTGGCCCGCATGTGGCGCACAGCCCGCACCGGAGAAATCGTCTCCAAGGACGAAGCCGCCGCGTGGGCCGCCGCGCTTATGCCGGCCCCGGCCGCCCGGCTTATGCAAGCGGCGCGCTCGGCCTACCTGGAGGGCGGGAACGAGGACTGGACCGCTCGCCGAGAAGAAGCCGCGTGTGTCGCGCGGGAGTTGCGCGCGGAGGTGGAAAGGGCATTGCCTCGGGATGTTGAGTGAGGCGCCGCGGAGCGTAACGGACCGTCGCCCAGGCGCGACTCGAATGAACGAGCCACCCGGAGGTGGCTTGGATTGCGCTGGCTAGCCTTGGTATTCGAGATGGATCAGCGGATAGGGCCTGCCTTGATCGTCCAGCGGCGAGCGTCCCGTGCGCTTGAAACCCATCTTTTCATAGAAACCGATGGCCTGGGCATTCTGCTCGTTGACGTCGGTGGTCATCCGGGGATGCAGCGCAAGACCATGACGAACCAGCGCCGCGCCGATTCCGGTGCCGCGGCCGTCCGGATCGACGAACAGCGCCTGCATGTGGCCGTTGTCGATGAGCATGAAGGCCATGGGATAGTCTTTGCCATCCACGGCAAGCCAGAGCGGCACCTGGGGCAGGAAGCCGCACACCATCTCGTCGATAGCCTGGCGGTCTTGCGGGGTTAGGAAGTCATGGGTGGCGTCAACCGCGGCTCGCCAGATTTCAACGGCGCGCGCGCCTTCGCCAGGGCGGGAAGGTCTGATTTTGATCATCCGCGCATAATATACCGAATGGAATCCAGTTCTCGCAGCCTGCGCTGGCGCGGGGCCGTTCCCTTGCGCGGCTTGGCGAGATTATTCGGTCTTCGACGAGGAGAAAGAATATGCTCACTATCCTGCGTGCCATCCATTCGGATATTACGAAGCTTCAGGTGGAAGCCATCGTCAACGCTGCGAACTCCTCATTGCTAGGCGGAGGCGGAGTCGATGGCGCCATACATCGCGCCGCAGGCCCCGAGCTGTTGCAGGAGTGCAGGGGGCTGGGTGGCTGCAAAACCGGCGATGCGAAGGTGACCAAGGGCTACCGGCTTCCTGCTCGATACGTCATCCATACTGTGGGCCCGGTATGGAGGGGCGGAGACAGAGGAGAGCCGGAGTTACTGTCCAGTTGCTATCGCAGTTGCATGGAGTTGGCGGAGGAGAACGCGGTTGCTTCGATTGCGTTTCCCAGTATCAGCACCGGGATATATGGCTATCCCATCGAATTGGCGGCAGAGGTGGCCGTCAAGAGCGTTCGCGAAAGCCTGTCCAGGGACTCGCCGGTTCAGGAGGTGGTTTTCTGTTGTTTTTCAGCGGAAGACCTTGCCCGGTATGAGCAGGTGTTGAATGGGTCGGTTGCTTGAGTCGAATTAGCTGACGTACGACAGCCGCGGCGGCGGCACCCGTTGCTGTACCAGGCCAACCCGCTCGACCACCTTCTCGCACGACGCTTCCAGGTGGAGCCTCAGCGCCTCTTGCGCTTGCGTCAGGCTTCCCTGTTCCAGCGCCTCGATGATTTCCAGGTGTTCCTGCATGAACGGATCGAGATTCGGCATGGGCGCCGCCGCGCCCAGCACGTGCTTGCTGAGCGTGAGAATGCAGCGGGTTCGCTGCAGGCTTTCGAGAATGCTGTCGTTGGGGCAGTGGCTTAGCAGTTCGACGTGGAGGTCGTGCTCCATGCCGTCCAGCGCTGCGCGCGTGAGCCTGGGATACCGGGACTTGGCTTTGCGCAGCCGTTCCGCCATGCCGGCAAGCTCCTTGGGCAGAATCTTGCGGGCGGCGCCCGCCAGCGCTGCGGGCTCCAGCAGCCAGCGCAGCTCATAGAGATTGCGGATGCGGCGTTCGTCCAGCGGGGTCACGGTCCAGCGCTGCCGGTCGTCCTTGCCTACCAGCCCCAGGCCCTCCAGCCGTAGCAGCACGTCGCGCGCGGCGGTTCGGCCTGCCCCAAAGTGCCGCGCCAGTTCGACCTCGTTGAGTCGATAGGAACCGAATACCGACAGATGCACGACGTCATGCTCGACGGCGTGATAGATGTTCTCCCAGCCTTGCGGCTTGCGCACCGGTTCCGAAGCGGCTTCCAGGCCCAGCATGTCGGCGGACAAGGGGAGACGAACCGGGGAGTTGCTATCGGCGTCGCCACCCGCGAGAAGACCCCGACCGTCAAAGCGCCTCGCCAGCCCCTCCGCTTCCAGTTCGCGCAGCGCCTGGCGTACAGGACTGCGCGTCACGCCCAGCAGCTCGGCCAGCGGTCCTTCAAGCAGGACGATGCCTTGCGGAAGCGTGCCCGTGGCCAAGGCGGCGCGCAGCAGGTCTGCGACTCGGGCATAGAGAGGAGTCCGGGAATTGGCCCCGGGAGGGGACGTTTCAAGAGAGGCGGCGGTCGGATTCTGCTTCACGGTGGCGAACGATTGTGTATCTGCTCACATCGTACGGTAGTCCGTCCCCGTCAGGTTCGACGCTAGGGAAAACGCGAATGGCTGTTGCCGGCAAAGTTCGTTTACTTTGGTTTTTGTCGGCATTGTTCATTTACGCGAGACAGCCGCAATTCCCTTTCGTCACGACACCATGGCCTACGACTTCGATTTCAGCTTCCTGCCTACGCACTGGGATGTACTGCTCGCCGGGGCCTGGTCTACGGTGCGCATGTCCCTCGCCACCATCGTCCTGGGGTTTGCGCTTGGCGCCATTCTGGCGGTGCTGCGCACGCACGGCCCGAACTGGGCGCGGCGGGCCGTCACCGCATATGTGGATGTGATCCGCAATACGCCCCTGGTGATCCAGGCGTTCTGGCTGTTCTTCGGTCTGGCGTCCTTGCAGATTCGCGTGCCGGCGATCGCGGCCGCGGTAATCGCGCTGACGATCAACGTTTCGGCCTATACGACCGAGATCATGCGCGCCGGCATCGAATCAATCCCCCGCGGCCAGATCGAGGCGGCATCCTGTCTGGGAATGAGCCGCTGGAAAGTCCTGCGCCTGGTGATCCTGCCGCAGGCCGTGGAACGCATGTACCCGGCGCTCGCCAGCCAATTCGTGCTGATGATGCTGGCGACCTCGATCATGTCGCAGATATCCGTAGAGGAACTGACCTCCGCCGGTTACGGCGTCCAGTCGGAGACCTTTCGCGGTTTCGAGATCTACCTGGTGGTCGCCGCGGTCTACCTGGTCATGTCCTGGTTGCTGCGCCTGCTGATGGCTGGCCTGGCGCAACTGGCTTTCAGCCGTCGCCGCCGTCTCGGCACCTCTCTGTAAATCCTCCTCTTTCTCCCTCCAAGGAGCAGGCGATGCTCGGCATTTCCCTCGAACAACTGCAGTTCATCCTGCGGGGCGCTGGCTGGACTTTGCTGCTTTCGTCCATGGGCTTTCTGGGCGGGGCGGTGGTGGGCCTGCCACTGGCGCTTGCCCGCAGCCGTGGCGGGCGCCTGCTGAGGGTGATGACGGGCGGCCTTATCCAACTGGTGCAGGGCATTCCGTTGCCCGTGCTGATGTTCCTTTGCTACTTCGGCATCAGCATCGCTGGATACGACTTGCCGAGCTTGGTGGCTGCCGGGCTGGCGATGACCGCGTATTCCGCCGCGTTTCTCGCGGAAATCTGGAAGGCTTGTATCCAGGCGGTCTCGAAGACCCAATGGGAAGCGGCCGAATGCCTGGCGCTGCGCCCGCTCCAGCGCGTGTGGTACGTCGTGCTGCCCCAGGCCGCGCGAATCGCCGTCGCGCCCACGGTCGGCTTCCTGGTGCAGATCGTCAAGAACTCCTCGTATGCAGTGGTCATCGGTTTCTTCGACCTGACCTATTCGGCACGGGTGGTGAACAACTCGACGTTCGAACCCTTCGCGGTGTTCAGCATCGCGGCCGTTCTCTATTTCGCCATCTGCTACCCCCTGTCGGTGCTGTCGTACCGATTGGAAAAGCGCCTGAAGCGCGCATAGGCGCACATCAAAAAAACAAACAGAGGAGACCGGTCTCATGGACGAGATCATTTGCTTCAAGCAGGTCAACAAGTCCTTCGGCGATGTGCAGGTGCTGAAGGGCGTCAGCTTCTCGGTCGGGCGTGGGCAGGTGGTCGCCCTGATCGGCCGCAGCGGCTCGGGCAAGACCACGGCATTGCGCTGCATCAACGGGCTGGAGGAGATCCAGGGCGGCCAGTTGCAGGTCTGTGGCCGGTCCCTGGAGCGGGGTAATGTCGACCTGCTGGCGCTGCGCCAGGAGGTGGGTATCGTCTTCCAGGCCTACAACCTGTTCCCTCATCTGACGGTGCTGCAGAACATCACGCTTGCGCCGCGCAAGGTCAAGGGAATCGCGGCGTCCGAGGCCGAGGCTCTGGCCATGCAGATGCTGGGCAAGGTCGGGCTGCAGGACCGCGCCCATTACTACCCGGAGCAGCTTTCCGGCGGACAGCAGCAACGCGTTGCCATTGCCCGGTCGCTGGCGATGCAACCGAAGCTGATGCTGTTCGATGAAGTCACGTCGGCGCTGGATCCGGAGCTGACCGGCGAGGTGCTGCGCGTTATCGAAGACCTGGCCAGCGACGGCATGACCATGGTCCTAGTCACTCATGAAATGGCCTTCGCCAAGTCGGTCGCCAATCAGATCCTGTTCATGCACCAGGGCGTCGTCTGGGAGGAGGGCGATGGCCAGATGCTGTGCCAACCGCGTACCGCCGAATTGCAGCAGTTCGTCGCCAACGGCCTGTAGCCGCCCTGAAGCGGGCCGCGGACCACTCATTGCACCACCAAAAAACTCTTGGGAGACTCCCTATGAAAGCCTTGCCCCGTTTCCTCGCCGCTTTTGCGGCGTCTCTCCTGCTGGCTGCGCCTTTCGCCGCCCGGTCCAATACCCTGGAAGCGATCAAACAGCGCAACAAGATCATCGTGGCCGTCGACATCAGCGCGCCGCCATACGGCATGCTGGATGGGCAAGCGCGCCAGACGGGCTCCGACGTCGAGGCGGCCCAATTGCTCGCCAAGGACCTGGGCGTCGCGCTGGAGATCGTTCCGGTCAACGGTCCCAACCGCGTCCCGTTCCTGCTGAGCCGCAAGGTGGACGTGGTGCTGGCCTCCTTCTCCATTACCGAGGAGCGCAAGAAGGTCGTTGCGTACTCCGCGCCGTATGGGGTGGTTCCGGTACTTGTCGCCGGGCCCGGTTCGGCCTCGGTCGCCAGCTTCAACGATCTTGCCGGCAAGACGATCGCTGTCACGCGCGGAACCACCAGCGACCAGGAACTCACCCGGGGCCTGAAAGACATCCCCGGTGCGCAGATCGTCCGCTACGAGGATGACGCCACGACGAACACCGCGGTCGCCACCGGCCAGCAGGACTTCCTGGTTGGCGCGCCAAGTGTGCTGCCGGCCATCAAGAAAGCCAATCCTGCGCGCGACATCGTGCCCAAGTTCATCGCGAAGTCGTATCCCTACGCCGTGGGCCTGCGCAAGAACGAACCCGAACTGAAGGAGTGGCTCGACGGCTGGGTCGAGACCAACCTGAAGAACGGCAAGTTCAACGAGATCTACCAGCGTTACTTCGGCATGCCCTTGCCCGCCGAAATGCAACGCTGACCGCCAAGGAGAATCCCATGCTCAGCAACCATGCGGGAAACCTGCAGCCATCAAGAGGTACGGCGCGAGTGATCCGGCTGCACCCGCAAGACGATGTGGTCGTCGTGCTGGACCAGATGATCGCCGGCACGCCGGTGGCCAGCGAAGGCCTGACCGTGGCGGGCCTGATCCCGCCCGGCCACAAGATGGCGACCCGCAGCATCGCGCAGGGGGAGGCCGTGCGCCGCTACGGCCAGATCATCGGCTTCGCCACCCAGCCTATCCGCCCCGGACAGCACGTGCATACGCACAACCTGTCCATCGGAGATTTTGCGCGCGACTACGCCCATGGCGCCGACGCCCGTCCCACTGTCATGGCCGCCGAGCCCGCCACATTCCAGGGTATTGTCCGGGCCGACGGCAGGGTCGCCACACGCAACTACATCGGCATCCTGACCAGCGTCAATTGCTCGGCCACGGTCGCTCGCGCCATCGCCGACCATTTCCGCCGCGACATTCATCCGCAAGCGCTGGCCGACTACCCCAACGTCGACGGCGTCGTGGCCCTCACGCACCACAGCGGCTGCGCCATGGACGCCGCAGGCGACGGCCTGAAGATGCTTCAGCGTACCCTGGGCGGATACGCAACCCATCCCAATTTCGCCAGCCTGCTCATCATCGGCCTGGGCTGCGAGACCAACCAGATCCCCGGCCTGCTCGCCACCCAGGGATTGAGCGACGGCCCCAACCTGCATACCTTCACCATCCAAGACACCGGAGGCACCACGCGCACGATCGCCCGCGGCATCGAACTCATCCGCGAGATGCTGCCTCAGGCCAACGCCGTCTCGCGGCAATCCGTAGCCGCCAGCCACCTGCGCATCGGCCTGCAATGCGGCGGCTCGGACGGCTACTCCGGCATTTCGGCGAACCCGGTGCTGGGCGCGGCCGTGGACCTGCTTGTGCGGCACGGCGGCACCGCCATCCTGTCGGAAACGCCGGAAATCTACGGCGCCGAGCATCTGCTGACCCGGCGCGCACAAACTCCCGATATCGGCCGCAAGCTGGTCGAGCGCATTCGCTGGTGGGAGGAATACTGCGCCCGCAACGGCGCCTCGATGGACAACAACCCCTCGTCCGGCAACAAGGCGGGCGGCCTCACCACGGTGCTGGAGAAGTCCCTGGGCGGCATCGCCAAGGCAGGCTCCACCAACCTGATGGAGGTGTACCAATATGCCGAGCCGGTGCGGGCGCGCGGCCTGGTCTTCATGGACACGCCTGGCTATGACCCCGTGTCGGCCACCGGCCAGGTGGCAGGCGGCGCGAATCTCATCTGCTTCACCACCGGCCGCGGCTCGGCCTACGGCTGCGCACCCGCGCCCTCGTTCAAACTGGCCACCAACACCGCGCTCTGGCAGCGGCAGGCCGACGATATGGACCTGGACTGCGGTGGCGTGCTGGACGGCTCGCGCAGCATTGCCGAACTTGGCGAAGTGTTGTTCCGGCGCTTGCTCGAAACCGCCTCCGGCAAGCAGTCGCGCAGCGAGCTTCACGGCTACGGACAGCAAGAATTCGTTCCCTGGCAGATCAGCGTCATTACCTGATCTGCCCACTTCCATTGCTCACGGAGGAGCCTCATGGCCCGACACAAGAACCCTCGCCATCGCGGCATCTATCCCGTCGTTCCGACGATCTTCAAAGAGGACGGCTCCCTCGATCTCGAGGGGCAGCGGCGCTGCGTCAACTTCATGCTCGATTCGGGCGCCGACGGGGTGTGCGTCCTGGCGAACTACTCGGAACAGTTCCTGCTGGCCGACGACGAGCGCGAAGTCCTGACCCGCCACGTACTGGAAACAGTCGGCGGGCGCGTTCCCGTGATCGTGACGACCAGCCACTTCAGTTCCCGGCTATGCATCGAACGCAGCCGCCGCGCCCAGGAGATGGGCGCGGCCATGGTGATGGTGATGCCGCCCTATCACGGCGCAACTTTCCGCGTGGGCGAGGCCCAGATCCACGAGTTCTACGCGCGCCTGTCCGACGCATTGGGTATCCCCATCATGATCCAGGATGCGCCGGCGGCCGGAACCCCCATGTCGCCGGCATTTCTTGCCCGTATGGCCCGGGAGATCGAGCACGTCTCGTACTTCAAGATGGAGACGGCGGGCGCCGCAGGCAAGCTGCGCGAACTCATCGAACTCGGCGGTGACGCCGTCGAAGGCCCGTGGGATGGCGAAGAGGGCATTACGCTGCTCGCGGACCTCGACGCGGGCGCCACCGGCTCGATGACGGGCGGCGGCTTCGTCGACGGCATCAAGCCCATCATCGAAGCCCACCGCGACGGCGACCATGACCGGGCCTTCGCCCAATACCAGGCCTGGCTGCCCCTGATCAACTACGAAAACAGGCAGGCCGGCTTTCTGGCGGCCAAAGCGCTGATGAAGGAAGGAGGCGTCATCGACTGCGATGCCCCGCGGCATCCATGGCCGTCCCTGCATCCCGAAACCCGCAAGGGGTTGCTGGAGACCGCCCGCCGGCTGGATCCGCTGGTGTTGCGCTGGGGGAGATGACGGGGGCGGTCGGGGGCAGTTCTGGAAAGGTGCCGGGCTACAGAATCCAGTAATTAAAAATGTAGTCTGGCATCTTTTCTGTGCCGTCATGCGGAGTAATCGCTGCACAAATCCGTGGTGGCGACGCTGGTGGAAAATTTTCGGGATCATGCGTTCCAAGCACGGCATACAACATCAAAAGCGCCGTTCAACGCACGCGAGGAGATCCCGAAGAAAGGCGCCGGATTACAACTTCACTCGTTAAGTTTATAGTCTGACGCCTTTCACCATTTTGCGTGGCCGCCGCACAGCGGCCGATCAAGGAGGAGACAAACATGACAATGCTATCCGGCGCCAAGCTGGGCAGGGCGGTACTGGGGATGACGCTGGCTGCCGTGGCGTTTGCTGCATCGGTTCCCAACGCGCACGCGGACGACTATCCTTCGCAGCCGATCAAGCTGATCGTGCCCTTTGCCGCCGGAGGCGGCAATGACGGGATAGCGCGTCTCCTCGGACAGGTGCTGTCCGAAGGCCTGAAGCAGCCCGTGGTGGTGGAGAACCGCCCAGGCGCGGGCGGCAAGCTGGGCGTGGAGCAGGGCCTGAGGGCAGCGCCCGACGGCTACACCCTGATCTTGATTTCCAATAGCTATTCCGTCAATCCCAGCCTGTACAAGCTGCCGTTCGATCCGGTGGAAGACATGACGCCGATCGGCATGATCGCGCGCGCGCCATTCTTCGTGTCCGTCAATCCCAGCGTGCCGGTGGACACCCTGGGCGAACTGGTGGCCTTGGCCAAGAAGAAACCGGGCGGGCTGACCTATGCTTCGTCGGGCACGGGCGGGATATCGCATCTGGCGATGGAAGCCTTCTTGAAGACGGCCGGTATTTCCATGGTCCACATACCCTACAAGGGATCCGCACCAGCTCTGACGGACACTGTCTCAGGCCAGGTCAATGCGATGCTGACCACGGCGGGCTCGACGCTGCCCTACCGCGAGGACAAGCGCCTGAAAGTGCTGGCCGTGACCTTGCCGCAGCGCGTGTCCTCGGCGCCGGATATCCCGACGGTGCGCGAGGCCGGCGTGCCGTACGACGTAACGGTGTGGTACGGCATCATCGCACCCAAGGGCGTGCCGCCGCAGGTGCAGGCCAAGCTCAACGCCGCGATCAATGCGGCCGTCGTGACGCCCGAAATGGCCGACCGTCTCAAGGTAACCGGGGAAGAAGCCGCGCCAGGCAGCCCGCAGGCTTTTCGCGATCAGATCGTCAAGGAGATTTCTTTGTGGGGCGATGTGGTGCGCGAAGCGGGTGTGACTGTTAATTGACCGATTTTGCCGCTTGGGTTTGCGCCGAGGCGGCGAAGGGGTATCAGTGAACGCGTGCTGATGAGGCCGCGCGAGGCTGTGTACAGGACTGAAGACCGTCTAGGTGGTCTGTGCCAAGGTCGAGAAAAAAGCCGTTGACGGCGAACGTCAACGGCTTTTTGAATTCTGGTGCCCGGGGCCGGAATCGAACCGGCACGCCTTGCGGCGGGGGATTTTGAGTCGGTGAGTTACAGTGTTTCTACCGGGAAATGGGGCGAATTCTAGCGTAGGTTGAAATAAGTAAAACCAGTTTCAAATCAGTAGGTTAGCGTATCTTAGCTGAATTGGTGAAAGCTGGTCGCTGTACCTGTGCTGTACCGAAACTTAGGTACAGTACTTAAGTGGTTCGGCGATTAGTGCCCCATGGCTACGGCTCTGTGCGTCGCCTGGATGCCGGGATGTGCGTCTTTCCGGAGGAGCCATATAGAATAGCCAATGGTGGTTCTTTAAGCTATACAATACAAATTGTGACTTTAAGTTTGTGTTGGTAGTCCTGCCCGTCTTGTTGCTTTGATATTGCGCTCTAGTACTGTGCTTCCCACTGAAAGCCAAATCATCATGGTCGGACGGAGACTTACATGCGCCGAGGGATATAAAAATGACAAGGATAAGCAAGCCGTTGCTTCGGGTAAACCAATGGCTACAGACATGGGATATTGCGACTTGGGGAGGAAATCGCCCCCGGCCACCAGCGCATTTCTACGTCGGATCGCTTTCACTGAAAACGCTCCGAGCCCTCAGCGGCGTCCAACCCCGAACAGTCGAGGATCGGCGAGCCAGCAAAGTTGCTGGTTATCAACGTACGCATGATGAGGACAGGCTGGCGAAGATCGGCCGCTATCTTGAGTATGGATTTCCCTTGTCGACTGGAGCTGGGCTAGACCCACACATGCACACGGAGTTGGTGAACCCGGGTTGGTTGCCAACCAGCATTCTTGTCAATGTCCTTGGACCCAACGAGGTGCGATCTCGAAAGGGCAAAGAAAGAACCGTCGCAACTGACGATATAGTCAGCATTTCTGGTGATGGAACACATTACGAACTGAATTTCTCTGCTTCGAATGTAGATCCATCCCAGGCATTGCCGCCCCTAGAAATAGTCGACGGGCAGCATCGCTTGCTCGCTACGGACCTTATTTCCTTGCCAGACGATTATGAAGTGCCGGTCGTCATATTCGATAACTTACCCCTCACGTGGCAAGCCTATTTGTTCTGGGTTATTAACGTCGAGCCCAAACGCATCAATACAAGTTTGGCATTTGATTTGTACCCGGAGCTTCGGGATCAAGAATGGCTCAAAAGAGGCGAGTCAATCAAGATTTATCAAGAGCATCGATCTCAAGAGTTAGTCGAGGTCCTTTGGCGAAACCCATCTAGCCCCTGGAAAGATCGCATTGAGCTTTTCGGCAAGCGTGTAGATGGGCATGTTTCGAACGCTGCGGCGATTAGATCATTAATGGCGACGTTCGTACGGACTTGGGCGAAAGGGAATGATGCGGATGCCGACCCGGAAGATATTACTAAACTTGGTGGACTGTTCGGCTCGATCGACAAAAACGGAAATCGCTACATTATTCGTTGGAGACGGCCGGAACAAGCTGCATTCCTCATACTTTGCTGGAATGCCGTGCGCACAGCCGCTGCATCATCAAAGGCAGCTTGGAAGCGCTTATTAGGCGAGAATGGAGGAAAATCGGGGGACGATTTGGCGGCCTACGCGTTTGAGGGCCCATATACCCTTTTGGCGACTGATCAAGGCTTTCGTGCAATCAGCTTTGCCTACAATGCACTTGCGCAGTTGGTGTATGACAGAATCGGATTGCTAGAAATTGAAGGGTCTGAGGAAGAATCCGAGCCCGCTGATGAATTCGTTGCAAAGGCGCTGGAACAACTTGAGTCAAACCGAAGCCTCACGACTTTTGTCAGTGAAGTGGCTGTCGCATTAGTCGATGGGGTGGACTGGAGAACTAGCGCCGCCCCCGGCATTGCTGAGCAAGACAAAGTTGTACAAGGTCAATATCGCGGAAGTAGTGGTTACAAAGCACTGAATAAGGCAGCTTTGACAGCCGCTTCAATGTCCAAAGATGTTAATGTTCGCGATGCTGCTACTCGCGCTCTTGCTATTTTGGGTTGGAGCAATGAGTAGTCGACATCGCCGCAAGCGCGGTAATCACGCTAAACAGACTCCGTCTCAGAATCGGCAGCCACAGGGTGCGACGGCGACAGCGCCGCCTAGTCCGATCCCCGCCGATTTGTGCGCTCCGAGTTTAATACAGAGTAGCTACGCGAGCTTCCAAAGAGTAGCGTCGACTTTTGGAGCTCCGCTATTGCTAGCGACAGAGCCGCATACAACCCCAACGTCTCTCGCCGTAGACGCCCTTGTGCATTTGACTGAAGGTTGGAGGTTTTTGTCCGCTGCGCTATCGTCAATGCTGGGCAACGCCCCCGCACAGGCAGTCCACTTTGCATACTATGCCGAACTACGTGCCGCTATATCCCTGCTGTCGTCCCACGGCATGCGCATCAGTAACGGAGACAACAGTTATTTGGAGCGTAGCGGAGCATCAAAAGTGCCTTCTTGGCGGGCGATGCGAACGCACAGCGTGGTGTGGAAGCTTTGGGAGGCTTGGGCTAAGACCCCTGCAGCTGAGGCGCTATTACTGGATCAGTTAAAGATCCTTCCATCTATCACGATTGGAGATCTCAAAGCGTCTGTCGGTAGGGTCGCCGCGAACCCTACGTTAACTCGTTGGGCGCTTGATCTGTCCATGGGTAAGGAACATGAGGCCCGCAATAAGGCAAGTTATGAGACGCCAACGGCTAGGACTGCGCTGCATCCGATGCAAGCTGCTGACTTTGAATTTGTACGTGACTTGTGGGCGTTAGCCGAGCCTACCGGCTTCGGCTTGAGATTCGAGCAGGAGCTTGTCAGATATTTGGTCCATGCGGAGTTAAATGACGAAACCGTTGTGGCGGATGAAGCAGCTAGAACTGCTTGGTTGCAACGTCTGATTGGTGACCTTGAGAAATCAACAGGTACCCCGCGCATGACACTTGAATCTTTCTTTAATGGTGAGTCGTCGTCTTCGTCAATTTTTCAACTGGCGTTCGCTCCTGATTTGAATCCGTCAAATATGGTGGCTCGCGCATTCTTCTTGCTCCGCTTAGCAACACTTATGCCAAATGGTGCGCTTGCTAGCTATCCATCGACACCGGCTAAAGAATGGCTTAAGGATTGGTTGGAGCATGTGGGGCTTTTCGATCCCACCGACGGTGGGAGACCTGAAGACAAATGGATGGATTTCGAACATCTTAGTCAACTTCCTGTTCCCCCAATGCCGTTACCCGCACAATTGACTGCTACGCCTTCACGTAGTACGGATACTCACCTGCTGGCCAGAGCAGATGCGATGCTTGCATGGAGTACTAGTCTTTGAAATACATGGGTTCGAAGCGAGCAATGCTCGGAAATGGCTTAGGCGACGTTTTAGAGGATATGGTGGGGCGGCACAGGCGTTTTGTAGATCTCTTCACAGGCTCTGCATCAGTTGCTTGGCACGTAGCGCAACGCTATCCGATAGCGACTTTCGCATTCGATCTACAGCGATACAGTGCGGTGCTCGCTGCCGCAGTGGTGCAACGAAATAATCCAGTTAATCCGGTCAGACTTTGGAATGACTGGGTCCGTCGAGCGACTCCAAAATTTGAAGCATTCTGCGCGCCAGATGCTACAGTCGTTAACGCAGCTTTTGTGATAAAGGCTCGTAAATGGGCATGCCAGTTTGATCAAACCAGTTTAGTGCATGCCTATGCCGGGCACTACTATAGTCCCGTCCAAGCATGTTGGATTCAGGCGCTTAGGGATACTGTTCCCACAAAATCGCCGAATCGGGAAGTGTGTCTTGCGGCACTTGTAATGGCTGCTAGTAAGTGCGCAGCATCTCCCGGCCACACTGCACAACCTTTTCAACCCACTGACACCGCGATCAAATATTTGGAGATAAGCTGGCATCGCAATTTTTGTGCAGATGTGCAAGCAGCTCTTGCTCAGCTTGCTCCTATTCATGCTCGAGTGTCTGGCAAGTCAGACGTGGGTGATGCCAACGAGATAGCTTCTCAATTGCAACCCGGCGATCTTGTTTTTATAGACCCGCCTTACTCGGCTGTTCAATATAGTCGCTTTTATCATGTGCTCGAGGCGATTGCCGTTGGCGCTACAAGCCCGGTGTTTGGCGTGGGCCGCTATCCCCCTCTTCATGAGCGCCCTAGTTCGAAGTACAGCCAGAAAACAACTGCTAAGCTGGCAATACAGGATCTTCTTGTAACGTTAGCCGCGCGAGAAGTATCGGCGATCATCACGTTCCCAGACCACGAATGTTCGAATGGCGTTGACGCAGATATGATCAAAAACTATGCGTCAGAAATTTTTGAGGCGAGAACTCAAATCGTTTCTAGTGTGTTCAGTACCTTGGGTGGTCCGGCTTTGAGCGGGCAAGGTCCTCGACTCGCACGCTTGAATGCCGACGAAATGATCTTGTGTCTTGAGCCGAGATAGAGTGATTCCGTGAGCTTCCTCAGGATTAAACGCATCTCGATAGCATGATTGTGCAATACAAATACCGGCGACAGCCTATCCTGCACTAGTCCCCAAATCCTAAATTTCTTCGTCATGACGAAGACTTTGGGAGCGCTAATGCGTCAGCGCGCGGCTGCACAAACTCTTGCAGGCTTATCTGACCATCGACGAAACGCTGAGCGTGGGCCTCATCTGCTTCACTGAGCGAGAAACCTTCTAGACCGACGGAGGCCCGCGCATAGTTAACTGCCGATTGCCGGCGGCTGCGTTCGGTATCCGATATGGTTTTGCGGGGCTGTTGTCTGCATTTACCCTTGCCAGCCATGGTGTCTCCTTGCCGTAGGTAACTCGATCTTACAAGAAGTATGGGTAATTTGGTTTAGGTACGCGCAGCCACAGAGGTGGTGCGCTGAAATTGTCTTGTTTTACCTGCTATGGACGCCAATATCGGCTGCGTACTGGCCGTAGTTTCCAAAGAGGCTTTGCCTCTCTGGACTCTCCACCCTCGCCGGCGGGAGCCTCGGGAGCAGGGGGTTGCGGGCCTTTGGCCCGGAACTCCTGCCCCCGGCATAGCGTGGGGCGCTCCTGCCGCGTCAAGGGGCCGTGTCCTCGCCCTGTGGGCTGCGGGCCGCACCAACCCCTTGACCCGTCATCCGCTTGACAGCACCGCTACTGACGTCGTTTGGCCGGAAGAGGCGTCAAGGGCGGGACCGGAAGCCGCAGCCCGAAGCGCAGCGTAGGGAACGGGTGAGGATCCCGGGCGAAGCCTTTACCCTTGATGCCTCTGGAAGCTATGCAGCCTGTCGGCCGGGGGGAGGAACAAGGCGAAGCCGCTGGGCCTGCCCCCGCGGCCAGTCCGGCAAGAACGGACGCGGGATGCAACCGAAGGGGTTGCCCAAGCGTAGCGCGGAGATATGTGCGGTCATAATTGAAAAGGCCTCGCTGATGGCGAGGCCGATGCGGACGCAACATGCACATCACTTACCGTTGACGGAGCCGCCCGTTGCCGGTCCCCAGTTCTTGCCCATGTTCTGCAAGACGTGTTGCCGATAGGCTGGGTTCCACATGGTGTTGCCTGCAATCATGTGGTTGGTTCGGCCAGCAGTAACCATCATGCCCGACTGCATATCGCGGCGAGTCGTCTTGGGATTCACCACGTTGCCAATACCCTGCGCCATGCTCCTGAATGTCACCGCGTCAAAGGCGATGCCACCAGCCAATCTCGCTCCTAAGCCGCTCGTTTTTCTCTGCGCGAAGAAGATGATCAAGGCAAGAACGATGATCTGCACAAACGAACTGATGGGATTGTCCGTGGTCGTGCTTATTACCCTGTCGAATAGCGCCTTAAATAACGCCACGCCGACAGATACGACAACCATTGTGATGGCAATTTCAAGGATGTAGGCCAGCGCCTGCTCAAACCATTTATCGAACCATTTTGCGGTGACCGGAAACATTAACGCCGCGATAAACAGTGGTCCGAGACCAAGCATTATTCCGAGACCGAGCTTTGCCATGATGATGGTCGCGGCCGCAGGCAAATGAATAAGAAACACTGCAATGGCCATCATGAGAGCATTCAGGGCATCCCAGAACATATGACCTAGTTCGTAGAACTCGCGCTTTGCGACTTTGCCTAGCATGTCGTAAGCCACGTTAAGCCCTTTGTCCGCCGAGTTATCCAGCACCTGATAAATGCTTGTCGCTTGAGCGTTAGACGTGGACATGATGTCGGCGAGACCCGTCTCCAGGCCTTGAATGGCCGACACAACAGTGGCGGTGTAAGAATCAGCCGTCATGCAGAATGCCGTGATGATGAGGATCTTCATGCACTGTTTGATGAAGGTCTGAAACGGAGCTTCAACCGCGCCCGTGCTGATGGCGTAGCCAGTCAAGGTGATGTACAGCGTAACGCCGGTCAGCATCAGCATTTGAAAGCCGAGGATGACGTTTGAAGCGGTTTCCGATACGAAGGTGTTCAGCATCGCATCGACGCTGCTGCCTATCCACTGGAATAAGGCGAATCCCATGTTATTGACCTCCCTTGAGCGGATTGATCGGTGTCAGGTCGAAATAGCCCCGCTTGTCGACAGCCAGATGGTTTGCCGCTGTCTTGGCGTTGATGCAGTTGGCGGATTCGGCGAACTCGCCAGGACTGGCTTCGCACTTCGCGATCATCGCGTTGCGTTCGGGGGCATGCGCCTTGTACCAATCGACGGTTTGAACGGGGGTGTTTTCGCCGCAAGCTGCCAGCGCGAGCGCGATGAAGAAAGGGAAGAGGATGTTTTTCATTTGTGTGCCTCACGTGCGTTGATGATGTCGAGTGCGTGGGCCACTTCGGCGGCCTCAATGATGCGTAACGCTACAAGGGTTCGCACGACGCTTTCGCGCATGCCGCCCCATGTCGGCTGTGTGAAGCGATTTGGCGCGTTTGTCCAAACGATGCCGATGCACGCAATGGATGTGACGGCAGACAGGATGATGTTCATCCAAGGCGGCAACGGTTCTTCATCAATGAACGGCAGCGTGAATCCAAACCAGCCCATAGCCGCGTAGTAGGCAGTGAAAGCAGCCATACCGATAGCCACGACATCAAGGGTTCTCATCAGCGGCGCACGCCGCAAAAGCTCTCGGAAATACTCGGGACTCAGGCGGCGAGCGCAAGCCCAGAAGCGATAGATGGCAAGGCATAGCGTTACCACTGGAACGAGTGTGATTGCGTAGAACGGAGCCATGATGTTCTCCTTAGCGTGCAAGCGGGTTGAAGACTTGAAGAATGGGGTAGCCCCGTTGATCAACAATCTTTGCGTTGATCTCCTTCCGCCGTTGCTGCTGTAGGCGGTCTTCGGCTGCCGCGACCATCTGGTACATCTGTAGCTTGGTCTGCTCGTTCTGAATCATGGCCTGCTCGGCTGCGATGCGGCCTTGCAGTTCGGCAATGGCTTTCGGGTCCTGCGTTTGGTTGATCTGCTGCATCAGCAGGTCGATTTGACTGAGGCGGTTTTTCGCCGCGTCGTAGGCATCGAGCGCAAAGGCTTTGTCTTGCGCGCCTTTGACGGCTTGCGCTTCGCAATTGGTGCGCTGCTCTGTCGAGGAAAAGCCGGTGCATGCGTCATACACCTTGTTGTTGTGGTATATGGCTTCAGCGCGCCCGCTCAGGCCGGCATAGCCGCCTGATTTCACGCTGTCATAGACGTCTTGCCAGTCTTGCGGCAGGTAGTCACGCAGCTGCGGGTTGTTGAACAGTTCTCCCATGCCGCGCGCGCCAGTGACCGCAGCGTATTGCTGCTTCATCTGGTCGATCTGGCTGACCATCTGGTCGTACTGCATCTTCCACTTCGCCATCGTTTCGATCTGGTTTTCCACGCTCTTGGCGATGGAAGCGCCATCTGTCACGGGGATTTGTGCGAAGGCGGCCGACGACGCGGCAATGCCGAGGGCCAGAATGCAAGAGGCTGATAGTTTCTTCATGTTCGCCACTCCTGAGAGGTTGAGGGCGAACGTAGGACCGTGCTGTCCGGTCTGTCGGTCTGTTCAGGGACCGTGCCCAGTACGACAAAGCGTTCTTGGGGCGACTAAACGGCCGATCTGCTCTCGGCGGTCGGAACCCTTCTTTTCGGGTCGGCACCCGGTACGCTAGGCGTCCTTGGGGCGGTGCAACGTTCGTTGTGGTTAAAGGTACAACCGAAGTTGATTGTACTTACGGTTAATGCAAAGTAGTTTCCGACTACGGCCACCACATGCGACGGTCAATGATGATGCGGTCCGACAGGTACGAGATGTTCGCCAGTTCCGCCAGGGCCATTTCTACGGTTCGGAACCGGTACGGTCGGCCTTTGTCGTCCATGACGGGGTGCTCTGTAGTGCCGTCCTGCACGGCCAAGGCAAAGCCCGTCCAGTAGTGCGCATACAGAATGACCTGCACATCACCGGTGCGCGCTGGATCATCGCAGTAGTCTTGCAGCGCGTCGTAGCGTAAAGCCATCTTATGGTCCTTCTTGCGCAATCAATCAACGGCTCAGGTCGCCTTTGCCTGGGTGGTTGGTCTTGTCCTGTTGCTGGGTATCCTTGGTCACTTCTGTGCTGCGCTGGCTACGCTGTGGGACCTGTAGCGTCCTGTCCTGCGAGGGATCAAGGAAACGGACAATTTCCAGGGCAAGCGATTTGTCCTCTATGTCACCAGTGGCCAAGGCTTTCGCAATGTGCCCGTAGCCATTCCTGATGGCACGTGAAACGCCGGAAAGCCCGCGTTGTTCCCGCTCGGCCGCTTTGGTGCTCTTGCCACGCTTGGCGGCATGTCGCGTCGCCTGCTTGACCGTAGTCTGCGTGTTAGACCGTGCCCTACGCGGTGTGGCATTGGCCTCGATGCCTTGTTCACGCAGTGCCTCGGCGAAGCGCTCCCTCCAGCGTTGCAGGTCCGCTTTTCGTGGATTGAGCCGGCTGCCGTCGAGACCCAGCGCCTTAACGCAAAGGTGGCCGTGGGGATGGGCTTCATCGTCATGGATGGCGAAGACATACGCGTGGTTGGCGCCGAACTCCGTTTTCGCGAATGCACGGATAGCGTCATTGACTGCGCGTCGGTCGGTGCCGGGTGGCATGGACAGCACGATGTTGAACGTTTCGCGGCGCAAGCCGTTATCCGGCAACCCGTACTGACCGCTTTTCCATTCGTCGCGAACGTCCTGCACTGCCTCACGGCCAAGGATCATTTCACCGTCTTCGTTCTCCAACGCTACCAGGCCGTTGCGCGATATGTAGTCGAGGTGCGCTTTCACCTGCGCGATGCCTTTGCCGCCGCCGGAGATCTTCACCATGACTTCGGGCGCTTTGCGAGTGGTCAACATCAACTTGTCACGGACCCGAGCGCTGCCGGTCAACAGCAGAGGCTTAGAGGGTGGCGAAGTGCGTGATCGCGTCACCGTGCGCTTTACGCCTAGGCTGATGACGGGCTTGGTATAGATGCGTTCACCCCAGTCCTTCAAAATTCCATCAATGACCAGACTCATTCCAGCCTCCAGCGGTCAATGTTGGCGCGCATGATGTCTGCCACCCGCGCGGTGTGGGTTTTGATATGACGGGTCAGTGTGTCGATACGCTCAGCGGTCACCACCGTCTCCAGCGCGCGTCCCGCGTTCATATGCCGGGCGATCTGGTTCAGGTTGCGGCCGATGGCCAGCAGCCGTGAATTCGATTCGCCCAGCGTCCGTAGCTCTGTCATGCCGAACTGTGGTTCTCCGCTGAGATTGGCCCGTATCAGGTGGATGACCCAGCGATTGGCGGACATGCCCTGCTGCAAGGCCAGTGCCTCGATACGGGCGTATTCCGTCTCAGTCAGGCGGAGTTCCAGGCGGCGACGCGAAGTATCGGGATGCTCATGTGTTGATGGAGTGGGCGAACCGGCTGTTGTTGAACCGTTGAGTAATCGAACGATGACCTGTCTCAGTGCGTCGCTGGGGGTGCTGCCCTGGCGGACGCAGAACACCTGCCAACGCCGCTTCAGATCGCTATCTAGTCGAACACTTAGTGTGGCCTTGTTGTTTTTCATTTTGGCGTCCTCGCGTGCATGCTCAACTTGGCCTTCAGGTCCTGAAGCCGGGCTAGCGATTCAGCTTTGCTGAGCGGTACAGATTCCGATGTGGGCGACATATCCCGAGCCGCGGTCAGACGTTCCCTTCTGGTTGCGATCGGGATGCCAGCAGCCGGCACGAATCCGCCTGTGCGGTGGCGGTCAACAAGTCCTTTGAGGTAAGCGACCTTCGTTGTTCTGATGGTGCCCGGTTTCTTGATTGCACCTTCCAGTTCGTCAAGCAAAGCCTGGGCGCTTTCGGCGGGAATGTTGGCGATCAGATTCTGTATCGACATCCTTTCAGCAGGAGCCAGCGAGCTAGGATATTGCAAGCCGTTGCTGGTTCCCGTTGTAGTAGTAGTGTTATAGATAGAGTTAGTGTTAGTAGTAGTGTTACCCGGCCCCCTATTCATACCGTTTGGGTAGGGTGTGCATAGGGTATCGGGTTCGCTAACTCCTTGATTAATAAGCGCGTCGTGTGGGGCGCTGTGAATCGATGATTGGCTATCGCTAGGGTCGGCATAGGCTGTCGATACCCTATCGCTAGGAGAAGCCAGTGCACTGGCTACCGTATCTCGCAGCGGGTCGTCGGCCGGCAGTCGATTGATGAGGTCGTCCACATAGTCGTTGCGCCAGCGTTCGGGAAGGGCTTCGATCTGTTGGAATGTCTTCTTCCTGAGTGTGGATGCGACAGCCATCTTGGCGGAGTTGTGATCCCACCAGGCCTTCACCCAGACGTAGTTCGCGTCTGCGTCGAAATAGATAAGGTCGGCGTCGACAAGCCGGCGGATCACGTTTATCAGTTGAGACTCGACATCCCAACCCATCTCCGAGGCTGCAACGCGCAGGACGATTTCATACGCGCCGATGACGTTGCTGAATGGCGAGGTCAGGAAGTAGAACAATGCATAGCGATCTTCGACCGTGCAGCCTGACAGGCGATTTGAGCGCCATATCTGGTCGTTGATGGTTCTTTGTCGACTCATGCGCGAGGCCCTCGCGTAGCGGCCTCTGCGGGCGTGACTTCGCCGTCTGCCGGCTGTTCCAGACTCAGCGCTTCCGTGACCTGCAACGTCCGAAAATAAACGCGGCGACCGACCCGCAGCATGGCTGGCTTCAGCTTGCGCGAAAAATCGGTATCGGTATAAAGCGCAACGCGGACGCCATCGGGAGATCGGCCTAGCAAGGTGGCAACGTCAACGATGCTCATCAACGGCCCAAACCGTCCCAACAGATATTCTCCAGTAGTCATTCATATGCCTCACAAGTTCACCGTAGGTGAGGCCAGTCTTTACTGTGAAGGAATGAATGTCAAAGGCCAAAATAGCGCGTCTGCGAAAACCAAAATTTGGCATCGTCAAGTGCCAAGATAAGGCATATTGGTTTTTTTCGATGCAGCGATCAAGCGAAATAAATCTGTAAATCAAAGGCTTAGAAATGGTCAGAGACAGAGCTTGATTTGGGCCTCTGAAACCTCTACGGGAAAAGAAAAAAATTGTGAAAAATTGCCAGCGATGTGGGCGTGATCAAACTATTGGCTAGTATCCGAGGTTGATGACATCAGGAGCAGTGAATCGGGGATCACGCTACCTTGGAGAGCCAAGTATCATGATGGGCATGTAGGTCGAGTCGCTAGGAAGTTATATGGAACTTAGAAATGACGCCCGGTAATGCTCGAGTCCGGCGCTTTCAATTGAATGCAAACGGCCGTGATTTTGCGGTGGGTGATATCCACGGTCATTTTGGTCGGCTTGAGGTCGCGCTGGCTGCCGTAAAGTTTTCGCCAGAAAAGGACCGATTGTTTTCCGTAGGCGACCTTGTGGACCGAGGCCCTGAATCGGCCGATGTTCTGAAATGGTTGGAGCGCCCGTGGTTTCACGCGATCTGCGGGAATCACGACCTGATGACGTGGCGACGGGCGATGGGCGATCCGATTCCGGACGTCGATCACCGCGCCCACGGCGGTGGATGGTTGGACGCCTGCGCTGGCGATATTCGTGAACGCATTGCGACCAGCTTGAGCGCCTTGCCGCTGGCTATCGAGGTGGAAACGCCGAGGGGCGTGGTCGGTATGGTTCACGCCGACTTCCCCTATGACGATTGGCAGGCTATTCATGGCGCTACTTTCAGCCCGGAGGATGAGGATGCCTGCCTATGGTCCGTAGACCGCTATCAAATGCAGTATTCCCAGCCTGTCCGCAATGTACGTGCGGTGGTCCATGGACATATGACGCTACGCAAGCCTGCGCAGCTTGGCAACGTTTACTACATCGATACAGGTGGATGGCAGGACACAGGGAGGTTTACGTTGCTGGACTTGCATACGCTTAAGTCGTGGCCGCGCTAATTCCATTCTCCTACCTCTGAATACATGGCACAGCCTTTAAAGGCCCGACATACGGGCAGATGAGAGAAGTGATCAGACAGGGCACAAGAAAAGGATCATCGCCTATTTCCGGAGAAGGTTTCGCGCGTGACGTTTTCGAGATTGCGCAATAGCAGCCAGCGCGAGGAGCTGATGATCTTGCGCGCCTCTCGGTCGCCGCGTAGGTGGGGATGATTCGCTCAGGAAGACATAAGGCCGAGTTCGGCCAAAAGCGGCCGGTCGTTACGCCTTCCTCCCAACAGCTGTCATTGGCTCGCTAACCAATCCCTTGAGCATAGTGCGAAACAGACGCATACTCGCTTTCCTGTCTATATCCAGTGAGTCAGCGAGCATGTGTGCGGCAGAAACCTGTGCAAAACTCGATGCAGGCTGGTTACTTTAAACATTACTCTTTCCGAATATGGTTACTCCGAGAGCCCTCGTTAGCAGCATTACATCCTCGATTGATGAAGATTTTCGTGTCAATCACCTCAAGCTGTGCTTTCTCTGGTACGAAGAAATTCTCATTGAAACCCTTGGGAAATTTGATGAGCGACGCTTTTACGCAAAGCTGCTCGGAAAAGAGTCGGACAACAGAAAAATTTCTCATACACTTTCCGACATAATTGTTCCGTTGGAAAAACGGGTGCAAAAGGACGTGATAGGCGACGTGCTAAGTCGAAGCGGGCCCGGCTACCCCCGCTGGGGCGATGAGTACGAAAACTATACGTACCCCGAGCCCGAAAATGGTGAGCAATTTGCACACAACCAACTACTTCAGCACATAGCAAATGAGCGTGGGTTTGAACGATTTGAGGACGGGTACGACATTGAACAAGCCGAAGGTAGGGCAAGAGCTGCGGTAGATGCGGTTCTCCTTTGGGAGCGCGTCAATAATGAGCTGCCATGTATGCTCCAAACCAATGGCGATGAGAAGCTTGCCATGGTATCTGCCCAGCAGTTCTCAGCAGGCGAAAACGGGTCACCCAATCCATTTATCCTCTTCGATACAGAAATTCCATGTCTTGAAAGCGTAAGCTGGGAGCAAATTATTCAGTTCAGAAAAAACGGCTCTCTGAAATCTCTGCGAGATAAGTTCGGCGACTCTTTTAGAATGGCGGGAGGCAATCTCGACCAGGCCAAGGTGTTATTTGATCAAACTGAGCAAGATGCCCTCACTCGATTGTTGACAGCTCAAGGCCGAGGCCAGTAAGGGTGGCAGTTGAGTCCATTCTTGCGAACATCCCTGGCTTAACAGTGAATCCATTTAGCGTACTTTTCGGGCTGCGCGATACTGTAAAATCGATCACGAAAGGGAACGATCATGGCTGGTTGTACCTTCTCAGGGACATCAGAAAATCAGCATCCGACATCAAAAAATAATATTCCACAATTGATTTCCGCGGACCGCCAAAAAATCGCACTTTGTGGCGTCCGCCGAATTTACATGTTATTGATCGCCTGCTTTTCGAAGTTCGCTATTCCCGCTTCGGGCCATTCCGCCGACCCCCAACCACCTCGCAGATCGGCGTAGAATGAAAGAAAAGGCCCTTCACTCAGGGTGAAGGGCCTTTCGTTTTACAGCTTGCTCAGGGTTATTATCCTCGCTTGAACAGCCGCTCGTGCATCCATCCATCGTTGGTCAGGATGACAGCCGCCTTACCCTGTATATCTCCCTGAGTCTGTTCCGCAAAATTCTTGTAATTGGCACGCATGCCTTCCGATTTGGCCCAGTCATCTGCGCCCTCTACCTTGTAGCGGTAGTTCACCTGCGACAGCTTTACGCCCATCATGTCGCTGGGTTCAGTGAAGTTGTTCACCTCCACAACGGTGTACTTGCCGGTGCAGAAGGCATCTTGCCCAGCCATCGTATTGGCACCATTGGCGACGAGGAATTTCTTGCCGGTGTCAGTGATTTGGTACTCGGTGGCCGGCTCCATCTTGTTGCCAAACATGGCTTTGACTTCGGTGTCTCGCTTCGTCAGCAGTCCGGCATCGACCAGCGCGTCGGCGCGCTTCTTGCTCTGACCGCCCAGCATGTCTTGATTCGCTAGGGTGAACGGCAAGCCCTTTGCAGGAATCGCAGCGCACAGGCCCTTCTGAGTGTCCAGGTATGCCTGTATGGCCTTGCTGAAGTTGCTCTTGTTGGCGTCCTTGGCGCTGCCGCACGCGGCAAGGGTAAGGGCAAGGCTGCTGATGGCGACGATCTTGATAGCGGTATGCAAAACTAGCTTCCTCCGTAGGTTAAGACAATCGGTTATTCATTATGGCAACGCTATGGAGCGATTATGCGTTGTTCTCTGTTTGGGAGTCGGCCTCACTCCGTTGTTTAGAAGTGGAGGGCGCGCGACCCGCGAGGCGGTCCAGCTTCTGCACCAGGTCTTCGGCCCGCAGGTGTGTATAGCGCTTGAGCATCTGCATCGACTTGTGGCCGCTGATGGCCGACACCTCCTGATCGCTCAAGCCGGCTTCCACGAACCGGCTGACAGCCTCGTGCCGCAGGTCGTGAAAGCGGAAGTCTTCAAGGCCCGCTGCTCGCTTGGCATCGGTCCATGCTTTGTCGAACAGGTAGGGGCGTCGTATGCCATCCCGGCCGGGTTCGCCGAAGAACACCAATTCGGTTTCGGCCGGGCGCACTGGGTTGGCAAGCGCCTCGGTGAACACGCGCGTTGCCTCGGCAGTCAGCGGGACGGTGCGGGGCGAAGAGTTCTTGGTGTGCTCCAGCCGCACGACGCGCCGCTCGATGTCCACTTGCCGAATGCGTAGCGTCGCAATCTCGGACAGCCGCATGCCGGTCTGGACGGCAATGCGGACGATCCATCCGAACATCGGGTTCGAGTGCTTATCCACGGCTTGCAGCAGGCGGTTCTGTTCATCCGGGGTCAATCGCCGGTTGCGGCCTGAGCCGGGGGCCGGGCGGCGGATGTTGGACACTGGATTGAAGGGCAGGCCGATGCCCCATTCTTTGATCGCGACGGTGAACAGGTGGCCCAGCAGTGCCAGTTCCAAGCGTACCGTGTTGTTACTGCGAGGCCGTAGCTTGCCATTCTTGTCCGGGTCGCCGGCCAGTCGCATGTCGCGGAACTGCGCCACGATCTCGGCGTTCAAGGCGGCCAGCGAGTACTTGCCAAGATGCCGGATGATGACCTGCGCCTTCTTGTGCTCGCCGGTTTGGGTCGAGGCCCGCTTGGTGGGCGTGACTTCCTTGAGGTAGCGGGTCAGCGCCGCTTCGACGGTCATGCGCTCGGCCGGCGCCCGCTGGATATATACGCCGCGCACCATTTCGTCTTCGGTACGGCGCGCCCAGTCTTCGGCATCCCGCTTGGTGCGGAACGTCTTGGCCGTGGCCGGCCAGCCAGTCTTGCGAATGAGGGCTTTCCAAGTGCCCGAGGACGTCTTAACAATCGTAGCCATGAGTACTCCGTATGAGGCTAGCGCCGCATCACTGTACCGAAACTGTACCTGACCACAATTTTAGGAAAATCCCCCGGTGCGGGGCTTGTACTGCGAAACCTTCTAATGGCTTGAATTACCAGAAGATTTGGGGATGGTGCCCGGGGCCGGAATCGAACCGGCACGCCTTGCGGCGGGGGATTTTGAGTCCCCTGCGTCTACCAATTTCACCACCCGGGCAGGCTGGTCGCGGACACGTCCAGATGACGGTCGCGGGAGAAGCGAAGACGGCGATTATATGCGGTCTGGGAAAAATTGTCAGGCAAGGGGCGGATCCGCCCCTTGCCGGGCCGGGGCTTACTTCTTCTCGGGCAGGAACCAGTTCATGACCAGCGCGCAGATGCCGCCGGTGGCCACGCCGGATTCCAGCACGTTCTTCACGGCGTGGGGCAGGTGCGAGAGGATTTCCGGCACTTGCGAGACGCCCAGGCCCAGGGCCAGGGAGACGGCGATGATGAGGAGCGCGCGGCGGTCGAGCTGGATGCCGGCCAGGATGTTGATGCCGGACGCGGCGACCGCGCCGAACATGACCATGGCGGCGCCGCCCAGCACGGGTTCGGGCACGGCCTGCAGGATGCCGGCGACGGGCGGGAAGAGGCCCAGCACGATCAGCATGCCGGCGATCCAGATGCCGACGTGGCGGCTGGCGATGCCGGTCAGCTGGATCACGCCGTTGTTCTGCGCGAAGACGGAGCTGGGGAAGGTGTTGAAGACGCCGGCCAGGAGGGAGTTGGCGCCGTTGACCAGAACGCCGCCCTTGATGCGCTGCATCCAGAGGGGGCCTTCGACGGGCTCTTTGGAGACCTTGCTGGTGGCGGTGACGTCGCCGATGGCTTCCAGCGAGGTGACCAGGTAGATGATCAGCATGGGCACGAACAGCGACCACGAGAAACCCAGGCCGAAGTGCAGCGGGGTGGGGATCTGGAACAGCGAGGCTTCGCGGGCGCCGGTGAAGTCCAGGCGGCCCATGTAGGCGGCGGCGATGTAGCCGACGGCCAGGGCGAGGACCAGGGCGGTGCTGCGGACCCAGACGACGGGCACGCGGTTCAGCAGAATGATGGTGCCCAGCACCAGGCCGGACAGGGTCAGGTTCTCGGCGCTGGCGAAGGTGCCGTTGCCCATGGCGCTGTAGCCGCCGCCCATGCTGATGAGGCCGACCTTGATCAGGGTCAGGCCGATGAGCAGCACGACGATGCCGGTGACCAGCGGGGTGATCAGGCGCTTGACGAAGGGCAGGATGCGGCTGATGCCCATCTCGATGAAGGATCCGGCGATGACGACGCCGAAGATCGCGGCCATCACGGTCTCGACCGGAGTGCCTTGCTTGACCATGACGGAGCCGCCGGCGATCAGCGGGCCGACGAAGTTGAAGCTGGTGCCTTGCACGATCAGCAGGCCGGCGCCCAGGGGGCCGAAGCGCTTGCACTGGACGTAGGTGGCGATGCCGGAGATGACCAGCGACATGGAGACGATCAGCGTGGTGTCGCGGCTGGAGACGTCCAGGGCCTGGCAGATGAGCAGGCCGGGGGTGACGATGGGGACCAGGATGGCCAGCAGATGCTGCAGGGCGGCGACGAAGGCGACGGGTGGGGCGGGGCGGTCGTCGGGGCCGTAGACCAGGTCGTAGCTGGGTTCGTCGGCGTCGGAGGCGCCGCGGGGAGCGGGTTGGGTGAGGGAGGCGGGTTGCATGGCGGAATGGCCGGCCGGGGCGGGATGGGAGAGGAAAGTGCGGGATTTTAGCGGGGAAGGCCCCGCGCGTCCCAGGCGGCGCTCCGGCGGCCGCCGCGTGCTAGTTAGAATCCCGTGTCGCCAACAACGGGCCCGCCGGACCCCACGCCATGCAAAAACGCGCCAAATGGATAGTGATCGCGCTGGTTCTGATCTTCTCCGCGCTGCCGCTGGTCCTGCTGTTCTGGCTGATGGACGGCGACGATTTTTCTGCCGTCGATCGCGGGCGGTCCTACGGCAGCAGCATCTACAAGAACTATCAGGGCGGCGTCTACGCCGCCGTCCCCAGCAACGGTTATTACCGTGTGGCGGAGGCCGACGCGGCCAGTTTCGAGGCGTTCGATACGGGGGCTTTCGATGGCAGGCAGGCGGCCAGGGACCGGCGCAATGTGTATTGCGGCAACCGGATCCTGCCGGACATGAAGCCGGCGTCGGCGCGCTACCTGGGCAATAGCCATTTCACGGACGGCGCCGTCACCTATTATTGTTCGATGCACAGCGTGCTCAACCGGGAGCTGGGCAGGCTGGACGAGTTCTGGCAGAAGGTCCTGTTCCGGGCGGACGCCGGCCCCAAGCCGCAGACCTACCTGTATCCGTTCACGGCCTTGCCGGCCAGCGCCCGGCCGTACCGGCCGCTGCTGGATCGCGACCTGGTCACGGATGGGGCGCGCGTGTTCTACCGGGGCCGGGAAATGGCGCAGGCGGATCCGGCCTCGCTGCGCCGCCTGCCGGCGGGCCGGGACGGCGATGTGCGGGCCAGCGATGACTTTTTCGCCGATGGCCGCAGCGTCTATTTCCACGAGCAGCTGCTGCCGCTGTCGGACGATCCCGCGCTATATACCTTCATGGTGGGAGATCTGTACCGCCAGCCCTATCTCCATGACCCGCGCGACGGCATGGTGTACGTGGGCGCGCAGCCCTTCGACGCGGCGCATGCGCCGTACCGCTTGCTGAGCGAGCAGGGCCGGCATGTGTACCAGGCGCTGTTCCGCGGCAAGGACGGCATGTATTTCTACAACACGCAGACGCGTCAGGTTGAACGGGCCGGCGACGATCCCTACGCCTCGGGAACGTACACCGCGCTGTCGCCGTACGTGTACACGGACGGCAGGCAGGTGCTGTTCCTGCAGGCCAGGGAAGTCTGGGCCCGCTCCTCGAGGGGCAGCGGCGGCGGGCTGGTTTCCCGTTCTACGCTGATCAACCGGCTGGAAGGCGCGCCGGGCGGGGAATGGCAACAGCGCGGCGTGGTTTATCACAACTTCGGCACGGTCTGGCAGAAGGGCGATGCGCTCTATTACCTCGATGAACTGGGCCCATCGCAACTGGTCTTCCACCCGGTCTACAGGATTCTGGACCGCGCCGCGGCGGACTTCCTGCTGCGTTCGCAAGAGACGCGGCAGATCACCACCGCCGATATCCGCAAGCTGATCCGGGACGGCAAGCTGGCGGCGCCGCAGAGCGAGACCGTGCTGGAAGCCAAGACGCGCTACCGCAAGATTTTCTCGATCTTCTGAGACGGGGGCGGGAATTCGGGAGCGCATCGGGCGGGGCTTGTCGGCCGGGCCTTGAAATGCGCGCGATTGGCCCCCACATCAGTAGGGTTTCCCGGCGGCCGCGCGGGCTGAACGTCCCGGTCGCGGTTAATTGTCCCTAATTTATTTACCTAGCCACGTAGAACCATGAGCCAAACCGCCACGCCTTCCACGTCCGAAACCCTGGGATTCCAGGCCGAGGTGAAGCAGCTGCTGCACCTGATGATCCATTCGCTGTACAGCAACAAGGAAATCTTCCTGCGCGAGCTGGTGTCGAACGCGTCGGACGCCTGCGACAAGCTGCGCTTCGAAGCCATCGACAGTCCGGAGCTGCTCGGCGGCGACGGAGAGCTGGCCATCACCGTCAGCTACGACAAGGCCGCCCGCACGATCACGATCTCGGACAACGGCATCGGCCTGTCGCGCGAAGAAGCGGTGGCCAACCTGGGCACCATCGCCCGCTCCGGCACCCGCGAATTCTTCTCGCAGTTGACGGGCGACAAGCAGAAGGATGCGCAGCTGATCGGCCAGTTCGGGGTGGGTTTCTATTCCTCGTTCATCGTGGCCGACAAGGTCACGGTGGTAAGCCGCCGGGCCGGCGCCGCCGACGCGATCCAGTGGGAATCGGACGGCCAGGGCGAATTCACGATCGCCGCGGCCGAGAAGGCCACGCGGGGCACCGACGTGACGCTGCACCTGCGCGCCGACGAAGATGAGCTGCTCAACGGCTGGAAGCTGCGCGAGATCCTGCGCCGCTATTCCGACCACATCTCCCTGCCCATCCGCATGGCCAAGGAAGAGTGGGACCAGGAAAAGGGCGAGCAGGTCAAGACGGACGAACTGGAAACGGTGAACCAGGCCAACGCGCTGTGGGCCCGCAGCAAGTCCGACGTCACGGAAGAGCAGTACCGCGAGTTCTACAAGACGGTTTCGCATGACTACGACGATCCGCTCGCGTGGACGCACAACCGCGTGGAAGGCCGCAGCGAATACACCCAGCTGCTGTACGTGCCCAAGCATGCGCCGATGGACCTCTGGGACCGCGACGGCCGCCGCGGCGTGAAGCTGTACGTGAAGCGCGTCTTCATCATGGACGACGCCGATCAGCTGCTGCCTTCCTACCTGCGTTTCGTGCGCGGCGTGATCGATTCGGCGGACCTGCCGCTGAACGTGTCGCGCGAGATCCTGCAGGAAAGCCGCGACGTGCGCGCGATCCGCGAAGGCTCGGCCAAGCGCATCCTGTCGCTGCTGGAAGACATGGCCGAGAACAAGGCGGAAGACTACGCCACGTTCTGGTCGGAATTCGGCCAGGTGCTGAAGGAAGGCGCGGGCGAAGACCACGCCAACCTGGAACGCATCGCCAAGCTGATGCGCTTCGCGTCCACGAACACCGGCGACCAGGCCCAGACCGTGTCCTTCGCCGATTACGTGTCGCGCATGAAGGAAGGCCAGGACAAGATCTACTACGTCACGGCGGACACCTTCGCCGCGGCCAGCAACAGCCCGCACCTGGAGATCTTCCGCAAGAAGGGCATCGAAGTGCTGCTGCTGTCGGACCGCGTAGACGAATGGATGCTGTCCTACCTGCGCGAATTCGACGGCAAGTCGCTGGTGTCGGTGGCCAAGGGCGGTCTGGACCTGGCCGAGCTGGCCGACGAGGAAGAAAAGAAGCACCAGGCCGAAGTGGCCGAGGACTTCAAGCCGCTGGTCGAGCGCCTGCAGAAGACGCTGGAAGAGCAGGTCAAGGAAGTGCGCGTGACGCTGCGCCTGGTGGATTCGCCGGCTTGCGTGGTGGTGGGCCAGAACGAACTGAGCCCGCACCTGCTGCGCATGCTGAAGGCCGCCGGCCAGGAAGCGCCCAACGTGAAGCCCGTGCTCGAGATCAACCCCGAGCATCCGCTGCTGGCGCGCATCCGCGCGGCCGAGGACGGCGAGTTCGACCAATGGGCCCGCCTGCTGCTGGACCAGGCCCTGCTCGCCGAAGGCGCGCAGATCGCCGACCCGGCCGCGTTCGTGAAGCGCCTGAATGCGCTGCTGTTGAAGTAAGCGGCAAGCAGCCGGCACGCAAGAGCCCCTGGCATGGCGCCAGGGGCTTTTGTTTTTTTCGCCGCCTTCGCGCGAGGCGATGGCGCCTGGAAAAAATAAACAGGGGCTTATGCGGGCGCAGGCGTTAACCTTCGGGCTGACGCCTTGTCGGACCTTGCCGAGCCTTCCATGCCCCACACCCGCGCACCCATTGCAGAACTCAAGATCGGTTTCATCGGCGCGGGCCGCCTGGGCCGCGCCCTGGCGTGGAGCCTGGATGCGGCCGGCTGCCGGGTGCATGCGGTGGCCAGCCGCGGCGCCGCGCGCGCGGCCGAGCTGGCGGCGCCGATTGCGCATTGCGCCCAGTATCCGGCGCAGCGGCTTGCCGACGAATGCGACCTAGTGTTCATTACCACGCCCGACGGCGCCATCCAGGCGACCGCGGACGGGCTCCAATGGCGCGAGGGCCAGGGCGTCGTGCACTGCAGCGGCGCCACGGAAGTCTCGGCGCTGGCCAAAGCCGCCGCCGACGGCGCCATGATTGGCGGCTTCCATCCCATGCAGACGTTCGCCGACCCGGCCGCGGCAGCCAAGTCCCTGCCGGGCTCCACGATCACGATAGAAGCGCAAGGCGAGCTCAGCCGCATCCTGCTGGGGCTGGTCGAGCGCCTGGGCTGCACCGCCAACCAGCTGCCTCCGGGCATGCGGGCCAGGTACCATGCCGCGGCGGGGTATGCCTCGCAGTACATCAACGTGGTGCTGGGCGAGGCCGTGCGCATCTGGCAGTCGTGGGGCGCGACCGAGGCGCAGGCCCTGCCGGCGCTTGTGCCCATGGTGCGGGGCACGCTGGCCTCCATCGAGGCCGCGGGGCTGGCCAAGGGCATGCCGGGCCCGGTATCGCGCGGCGACGCGGGCACCGTCGAGAAGCACGTGGCCGCCCTGGGCGAGCTGGACGGCGATACGGCGCGGCTCTATCGCGAACTGTGCCTGCGCAGCGTGTCGCTGGCGCTTGCCGCGGGCGGGATCGACGCGGACAAGGCCGCTCGCATCGAAGCCATCCTGCGCGCGCCCCAGGCCTAGCCCGGGCCGGACGCGTCCAGCCGCCGGGTTGCCGGCAAGCCATCGCCGTTTGCCATAGCGGCCCGAGAATTTACGATGCCATCCGCGATGCGAATTGCGCGATTATTGCTGCCACGGTAGCGGCCGGCCGCCTGCGGCGGCCAGCCTCTTCCGCCATAAGAATCCCGCGGGCCATGCGGGGCATGGAGAGAGACATGACACATCGCGCATTCATGGAGGCGCGGCGCCAGGTCGTGCGCGGCCTGGCCCTGGCGCCTTGGATGACCGGCGCCATCGCCGGTTCGCTTGCCGCGGGGGCAGCCCGGGCCAGCACCGGCGGTGCCGGCAACTTTCCTTCCCATCCGCTGACGTTCATCGTGCCCTGGGCCGCGGGCGGCGGCGGGGACATCGTCGTGCGCATGCTGACTTCCAAGCTGAGCGACCGGGTGCGCCAGCCCATCGTCGTGGAGAACCGCGGCGGCGCCACCGGCACGATAGGCAGCGCCCAGGCGGCGCGCAGCAAGCCCGACGGCTATACCGTGGTGTATGCCACCGCGGACTCGCACTTCATCTTTCCGCAGCTGTACAAGCAGTCTCCCTACGATGCGCTGCGGGATTTTTCGCCGGTGGCGCCTATCGGCTATTTCCAGTTCGGGCTGGCCGTGCATCCGTCCATTCCGGCGCGCAACGCGCAGGAGTTCCTGGCGCTGGTCCGCAAGTCTCCGCGCAAGTACACCTATGGCACCTGGGGCATCGGCAGCACGGCGCAGCTGGTGATGGAGAACTTCAAGGCCGAGAATGGGCTGGAGATCCTGCACGTGCCGTATCAGGGCACCGCGCCGGAGCTGCTGGGGCTGGCCTCCGGGCAGGTCGACGCCGCCATCCTGCCCATGCAGATTACCGACGGTTATGTGAAAGAGGGCAAGATCCGGATGCTGGGCCTGGGCTCGCCCGAGCGCTACGCCACCTTGCCGGACCTGCCCACGCTCAAGGAGCAGGGGATGGACCTGGACCTGCGCAGCGCCGTGGGCCTGCTGGGCCCGGCCAACATTCCCGCGCCCATCCTGGCGCGCCTGAACGACGAGCTCGGCAACGTGATGCGCGACGCCACCGTCCAGGAGAACCTGCGCACGCAGTACATCGTGCCCCAGATCATGAAGACCGAGGAATACCGCGCCTTCCTGCAAAGCGAATACCAGCGCTGGGGCGGCATCGTGCGCAACTCCCGCGTCCAGATCGAGTAGAGCGGGCCGTTGCGCGCCGCGGAGGACCGCGGCACCCGTTCACCTGGAGAATCCATCGACATGACAGTCCTGCAGCAGCCCCTGCCGCTCATCGGCAATCATCTGAACCGGCCCGAATCGGTGATCGCGCTTGCCGACGGGCGCCTCTATGCCTGCGACCGCCAGCGCGGCGTGGTGCGCGTGGACCGGGACCCGGACGGCCAGCCGGCGGTGCAATGGCCGGCAGACGAATTCGTGGCCAACGGCATTGCGCTGCTGGATGACGGCAGCTTCCTGATCGCCAACGTCGGCCCGCGCGGCGGCGCTTGGAAGCTGGTCGCGCCCGGCCAGCTCGAACCCTTCCTGACCGAGGAGCAGGGCCTGCCGCGCTCGCCGCTCAACTTCCTGTTCCCGGACGAGCATGGCAACGTCTGGCTGTCGCTGTGCACGCAGCGGGAGCCGCGCAGCCTGGCCTTCCATACGGAGAATGCCGACGCCATGATCGGCGTGATGCGTCCGGGCGGCAGCCGCGTCGAGATCGTGGCGCGTGGGCTGGGCTTCAGCAATGAGTTACGGGTGGATCCGACGGGCCGCTGGCTGTACGTGAACGAGACCATCGCCCGCCGCATGTCGCGCTTTGAAATCCTGCCTGGCCCCACCCTGGGCAAGCAGGAGCTTGTGTGCGAATTCGGGCGCGGCACCTGGCCGGATGGCCTGGAGTTCGACGAGGAGGGCGGCATCTGGCTGACCAGCGTCGTCAGCAACCGAGTGCTGCAGGTGGACCGGCACGGCCATTGCACCGTCCACATCGAAGATTGCGACGACGGCGCCATCGACGCGGCGGAACGGGCCTTCGCCGCCAACGCGTTCGGCTTCGAGGAAATCAGCACTGGCAAGCACTACGGCTTGCGCAATATTTCCAGCATCGCGTTTGGCGGGCCGGACTTGCGCACGGCCTACCTGGGCAGCCTTTTCAATACGGGAATTTCAGTCTGGCAGGCGCCCGTGGCGGGGGCGAAACCGCTGCATTGGAATGTGGGCAAGACCGTGCTGGATTGAGCTTCCAAGAGAGAAGGAAATATTACCGATCGGTAACTATTTGGCTTGGCAGCAGATGCCGGATATTAATTATTCCCGATCGGTAATTTTTTTGGGCGATATGGCGATTTATTCGCTTAGAATTACCGAACGGTAATTCTGGAGGCGCCCATGGCCGCGAACGATATTCCCGCCGCTCTCGCAGGCGAATCCGGTGTGACTATCCGCAGCTCGGCCCAGCTGGGAGCGCTGGTGAAGGAGGTCCGGCGCTCTCAGGGCCTGTTGCAGGCGGATCTGGCTGGCCTGTCTGGCACGGGCAATCGTTATGTGGTGGATCTGGAGCGTGGCAAGCCGACACTGCAGCTGCAGAAGGTGTTGGACATGCTGGATCTGCTGGGCCTGGAAGTGCGGGTGGTGCCCAAGCGCGCGAGCCTGTCATGAACGCTGCCGATGGGCTGGACATTTATCACGCCGACCGCAAGGTCGGCCGCTTGTTCGACGAGCGGCCCTTGCGCTTCGTCTACGACGATGCCTGGCTGGGCCTGCCCGGCGCGCATGCTATCTCGCCGTCGATGCCAATGCGTAGCGGTGATCACGTGGGCGGGGCCGTCCATGCCTTTTTTGAAAACTTGTTGCCCGAAGGGCAGGTCCGTAAGTTCCTGCAGGCCAGCCGTCATGCCACGACCGTGTTCGGGCTGTTGCGCAGTGTGGGGGGCGATACTGCCAGCGGTTTGACCATATTGCCGCAGGGCGAGCGGCCAGCACCGGCGCGCTATCAGCCTACCACCTGGCAGGAAATCGCGGCTCGCCTAAAGGATGCGGCGGTGCCGGCGCTGGTCGCGGAGAACGCGGACGGAGCGCGGATATCCCTGGCGGGCGCCCAGGACAAGCTGCTGTTGATGGTAATGCCGGATGGGTCGCCTGCGCTGCCCGAGGGGACGTCGCCATCCTCGCACATCCTGAAGCCGGACATACGGGGTTTCGACAAGGTCTGGTCGTCGGCTCTCAATGAAACCCTGGTGATGCTGTTGGCGGACAGACTGGGCCTGGGCGTGGCGCAGGCCAGTTATCAGCGCGACACGCGAGCCTGCCTTATCCGGCGCTATGACCGCGCATTCGACGATACGGGCGGTTTGTTGCGCATGCATCAGTTGGACTTATGCCAGCTGGCCGGTAAACCATCCGACGTGAAATACGAATCGGACGGCGGCCCGTCACTGGCTCAGTGCCGCGAATTGCTGGGCAGGATGGGAGTCGGCGCTGCGGATTTGAAGCGATTGCTGCAATGGGTGCTGTTCAATCTGTGCGTGGGCAACAACGATAGCCATGCCAAGAATCTGTCCGTATTGCAGATGCCTGGAGGCCACTACCGTTTGGCGCCCTTCTACGACTTGATGTGCACCTCGATCTACCCAGGGTTGGCCCGCAATTTTGCCTTGTCGATCGGTGGGCAGGCGAGGCCGGGCGCCATCGGACCGGAGCAGTTGGAGACGATGGCGCGAGAGCTGGGTTTTGCTTGGCGATATATCAACGCGGTGGGCGAGGCGCTGACGAATGAGCTGCCCGCGGCGTTGGAACAGGTGCAGGCGGCGCTGTTGGAGCAGGTCGCCGCCGGCACGGAGCGCGCATTGGTGGAGCGCCTGGGTATGTTGATTCGGAAAAACACCCAAAGGCTCGCGAAGCGCTGGGGCTGGAACCCTTAAGCGCCGCTCCGTATCACCACCGCGTCCAGCGCCAGCGCGCCCTGGCCCTCGGGCAGCGCCAGCAAGGGATTGATTTCCACCGAACTGAAATCGGCGCGTCGCGCATCGGCGAAGCGCGAGAGGGCGGCCAGCGCATCGGCCAGCGCGCCGATGTCGCAGGGCGGCGCGCCGCGCGCGCCTTGCAGCAGCGCATATCCCTTGATCTCGCGGATCATCGCCAGGGCTTCGTCGCGGCCGAAAGGCGCCAGGCGGAAGCTCACGTCCTTCAATACCTCGACGAAGACGCCGCCCAGCCCGAACATCACCACCGGCCCGAAGACTGGATCGCAATGCACGCCTGCGATGCATTCCACGCCCTTGGGCGCCATGGGCGCGACCAGCACGCCGTCGATGCGGGCCTGGGGGCAGCGCCTGCGCACCGCATCCATGATGTCCGCATGCGCGCGCCGCAGCGGGTCTTCGCCAGCGACGTTGAGCTTGACGCCGCCCACGTCGCTCTTGTGCACGATGTCGGGCGACACCACTTTCAGCGCCACGGGGCAGCCCAGGGCCGTAGCGGCCCGCACCGCTGCGCCGGCATCGGCGGCAAGCGTGCAGGGCGTGGCGGGAAGCCCGGCATGGCGCAGCAGCTCCATGGCCTGGACTTCGTTGTAGGCGTCCAGCAGGGGCGGGGCGCCGTCTGGCGAGGCTGAGGGAGCGATAGCGCTGGCGTCCATATCCGCGCGGTCCGCCAGGCTGGCCACGGCGCCGATGGTGCGGATGGCGGCGCTGGGGTCCGGGAAGACCAGGCAGCCCAGGCGTTCCAGTTCGCGGCGGCGCGCGGGCGGAAACAGGGCGCTGATGGCCAGCGGCACGCCGGGGTGGCGGGCCTGCATCTCGCGCGCGAAGGCCTCGAAGGTGGGCCACAGCGTTTCGGACGAACCGGCGGCGGCCAGGAATACCGCCAGCGCGTCGTAGCGGCCATCCGCCAGCATGTCGTCGGCGGTCGTCAGCAGCAGCCCGGGTTCCGAGACGGCCTGGCCCGTGACGTCCACGGGATTGCGTCCGCTGGCGAAGGGCACGCGCTCCAGCAGGCGCTCCTGGGCGGAGGCGGCGGGTTCCGGCAGGGCCAGCCCGGCGTCCTGGGCCTCGTCGGCCATCAGCGCGCCCACGCCGCCCGAGATCGTGAAGATGCCCAGGCGCCTGCCGGCGGGAGGGCGCTTCCAGGTGTCCAACGCGTAACCCAGGTTGAAGAAGTCCTCGATGCTGCGGGCGCGCAGGGCGCCGTATTGGCGGAACAGAGCGTCATAGACGGCATCGTCGCCGGCCAGCGCTGCGGTGTGCGAGGCGGCGGCCTGCGCCCCGGCCTGGGTGCGCCCGATCTTCGTGACGACGACGGGCTTGCCGGCGGCGCGCGCCGCGGCCAGGGCGCGGCGCAGCTTGGCGCCGTCGCGGCAGCCTTCCATGTAGGCCATGATGACGCGCGTGTCCGCGTCGTGAGCCAGCCATTCGATGCAGTCCGCGACGTCGATGTCGGCCTCGTTCCCCGTGCTGATCCAGTGCGACAGCCCCAGGCCGCGGTCGCGGGCCATGCTGTAGGCATAGGCGCCGAACGCGCCGCTTTGCGACACCATGCCGATGCCGCCCGGGGGCACGATGCCGTTGGCGGGCGCTGGCGAGAACGTGGCGTAGACCTTGCGCCGCACGTTCATGAAGCCCAGGCAGTTGGGGCCCAGCAGGCGGATGCCGCGTTCGCGGGCAATGGCGCAGAGCCGTTCCTGCTGCGCGGCGCCGGCCGCGCCCGTTTCCGAGAAGCCCGAGGTGAAGACCACCGCCGCGCCGACCTGGCCGGGGCGCGCGCGCTCCAGCGCCTGCGCGGCATGGGCGGCGGGCACCGCCAGGATGGCCAGGTCTATGTTCCCGTCCAGGGCATCCAGGGACGGCACGGCGGCCAGGCCCTGGATGGCTTCGGCGCGCGGGTTGACGGGAACGATGCGGCCTTCGTAGCCGTGCTGGCGCAGCAGCGTGACGGGCATGGCGCCGATCTTGCCCGGCGTGGCGGAGGCGCCCACGATGGCGATGCCTTGCGGGTCGAAGAGGCGGGACAGGGAGGAGTCGGGAAGCTGGGTCATGATGCGGGCAAGAAGGTTCAGGAAAAGCGCGCCACGCTGCGGCCGATGCTGCCGCGTTCCAGCATGGAGGCCAGCGCCTGGGGCAAGTCGGAGGGTTCGATGACGTGGGAAATCAGGTCCAGCCGCGCGGGGCGGTATTCGGCGGCCAGCTTGTTCCATACCAGGCGGCGCAGCGGCATGGGGCTGTTGGCGTTGATGCCCAGCAGCTTGACGCCGCGCAGGATGAAGGGGATGACGGAGGACGGCAGCTCCGCGCCGCCGGCGTTGCCGAAGGCCGCGGCCACGCCGTCCGGACGCAGGCTCGCCAGCGCATGGGCCAGCAGCTTGCCGCCCACCGAATCGACGACGCCGGCCCAGCGGGCGCTCATCAGCGGCTTGATGGCGGCCGACGGGTCGGGCGGCGCGATCACTTCCTGCGCGCCCAACGACCGCAGATAGCCTTCCGCCTCCGGCTTGCCGGACATGGCGCACACGCGGTATCCACGCTGGCTCAGGATGTCGATGGCGATGCCTGCGACGCCGCCCGTCGCGCCGGTGACCAGCACCTCGCCTTGCTCCGGCGTCAGCCCGCAATGCTCCATCCAGTGCAGCGACAGCGCGGCCGTGTAGCCGGCCGCGCCCAGCACCGCTGCGTCGCGCAGGCCGATGCCGGCGGGCAGGGGCAGCACCCAGTCGCGCGGGACCCGCGCGTATTCGGCATAGCCGCCGTCGCAGTCCACGCCGATGCCGAAGCCGTGCACGACGACCTCCTGCCCCGGCGCCAGTGCCGGGTCGGCGGAATGCACCACGGTGCCCGAGAGATCGATGCCGCCAATGCGCGGGTACGCGCGGATGATGCCGCCACGGCCGGCCTGGGCCAGCGCATCCTTGTAGTTGAGGCCGGCGTAGGCCACCTTGATGAGCGTGTCGCCCTCGGACAGCTCGTCCGCGCGCAAGGTCTCGAAGCGGCCCTGCGGAGGCGCGTCCGCCGCGCCGGCGTGCAGGCGGTAGGCCTGGAAAGTGGGGTTATCCATCGTGGTCTCCTTTGGAGTCTCAAGCACGCGCCAGCAGCCGGCGCGCCAAGGTGGCGCGATGCAGCTCATTGGCGCCGTCGTAGATGCGGAAGGGGCGCATTTCCTGCCAGACCATGGCCACGGGCGTGTCGTCCGAAAGCCCAGACGCGCCCATCATCTGCACGGCCCGGTCCGCCACGCGGTTCACGGCCTCGGACACGAAGACCTTGGCCATGGCGCTGTGCTGCTTCACGGGCAGACCCTCATCCATGCGGCCGGCGCAGTCCAGCGTCATGAGGCGGCTGGCGTGCAGATCGATGTGGGAATCGGCCACCATCGCCTGGATCTGCTGCAGGTCCGCCAGCCGCGAGCCGAATGAATCACGCTTCACGACATAGGCTTGCGCGGTTTCCAGGGCGCGGCGGGCGCGGCCGATGTAGCGCATGCAATGGGACAGGCGGGCGGGCTCCAGCCGCAGTTGCGCATATTCGAGGCCGCGGCCGGGTTCGCCCAGCACGGCGTCGTCGCCGAGCTCGCAGCCTTCCAGCAGGATCTCGGCGTGGCCGCCGATCTGGTAGCCGGTGACCATGCCGATATCGCGCACGACGCGGTAGCCCGGCGTGTCGGCAGGCACCAGGAACAGGGTGGCGCCTTCTTCCGTCCGCGCCAGCACCAGCGCGAAATCCGCGCCCACGCCGCCGCTGATGAACTGCTTGTGCCCATTCAGTATCCATCGGCCGCCGTGGCGCCCGGCGCGCGTTTGCAGCATGGAGGGATCGGAGCCCGCGCCGGGGGCGGGCTCGGTCATGGCGAAGCAGGCGCGTTGCTCGCCGCGCACCAGCGGCGCCAGGAAGCGCTGCTGCTGGGCGGGGCTGGCCAGCCGCAGCAGCGTCAGCATGTTGGGCTGGTCGGGCGCGGCGCAGTTCAGCGCGGCCGGCCCCAGGAAGCCGCGTCCGGCCTCTTCCAGCATCTGGGCCAGCGCGCGCCATCCCAGCCCCAGCCCGCCCCATTCCCGGGGCAGCTGCGGCGCGTACAGACCGGCGTCGCGGGCCTGCGCGCGCAGCCGGGCCACGCAACGGTCCAGCGCGGCCACGTCGCGCGCAATGGCGGGAGATTCCGCGGGTATGGCGACGTCATCCACGAAGCGGCGCATGCGTTCGCACAGTTCCGGGACGTCGGCGGTGTCTTGCTGCTTGCGATCCATGGCTTATTCCTCGATCTTCACGCCGGCCTGTTTCACCACGGCGCGCCAGCGGTCGGTTTCTTGCGCGATGTGCTGGCCGAAGGCTTCGGGCGTGCCGCCCGTGGGCTGCATCCCCAGGCCGGTGAAATAGCTGCGCACCTCGGGGTCGGCCAGCACGGCGTTGACCTGGCGGTTCAACAGGGCGATGACATCCTTCGGCGTGCCGGCCGGCGCCATGACGCCCCACCAGGACGAGGCCGACAGCGGCACGCCCAGCTCCGCCAGCGTGGGCACGTCGGGCAGCTCGGGGTTGCGCGCCTGCGCGGCGATGGCGACGGCGCGCAGCCGGCCCGCCTTGACCTGCGCGTACACCGGCGGCAGGTTGTCGAAGCTCATCTGGACCTGGCCGCCTACCAGCGCGGTGGCGGCTTCGCTGCTGCCCTTGTAGGGGATGTGCCGCAGCGCGATGCCCGTCCGGTGCGAGAACTGTTCGCCCGCCAGGTGCGGAATGCTGCCAGTGCCGGCGGTGGCGAACGTCAGGCCCTGCTGCTGGGCCGCGGCGCGTTTCAGATCGTCCAGCGTGCGCCAGGGGCTGGCGGCCGGCAGCAGCAGGTAGACCGGCACGTCGGTCGCCCAGACCACGGGGGCCAGGTCGCGCTTCACGTCGTAGGGCAGCTTGGAGTACAGCACGCTGTTGGTCGCCAGGTTGGCCGTGCCCATCAGCAGGGTATAGCCGTCGGGAGCGGCGGACGCGACATAGGCGGTGCCGATCTGCGTGGCGCCGCCGGGCTTGTTCTCCACCACCACGGGCTGGCCGAGCAGCGGAGCGAGCTTGCGGGCGATCATGCGTGCCGCGGTGTCGGTGCCGCCGCCCGCGGCATAGGGCACGATCAGGCGGACCGGCTTGTCGGGATAGGCGGCGGCCGCCGTGCCGGCCATCCCGGCCAGGGCAAGCGCGCACAGGGCGCGCAGTGTACGGATGAAGGAATGCATGGCTGTCTCCCGGCTTGCGCCTATTGGATGCGGGTGCCGGTGGACTGCACCAGCTTGCCCCACCAGGCGGTTTCATCCGCGATCTGCTTGGCGAACTCGGCCGGGGAGCTGCCCAGCGGTTCGGCGCCCAGTTCCTGGAAGCGGGCGCGCAGCGTCGGGTCTTGCAACGCCTTGACCACTGCCGCATGCAGCCGCTCGATGACCGCGGCGTCGGTGCCGGCGGGCGCCATCAAGCCCTTCCATGCCATCACCACGAAGCCCTTCTGGCCCGCTTCGTCGAAGGTGGGGATGTCGGGCGCGGCAGTGGCGCGCTGGTCGCTGGGCACGGCCAGCGCGCGCAGGCTGCCGGCCTTGACCTGCGGCAGCAGCGCAGGCATGTTGTCGATCATGAAGTCGATATGGCCGGCCACCAGGTCGGTGATGGCGGGCCCCGTGCCCTTGTACGGCACGTGTTCCGCCTGCAGCCCGGCCTGCTGCTTGAGCAGTTCGCCGGCCAGCTGCGCGGGCGAGCCGTTGCCCGGCGATCCGAAAGACAGCTTGCCGGGATGGCTGCGCGCGTATTGCAGGAACTCCTGCAGGTTCTTCACCGGCATGGATTTCGTTACCACCATCAGGTTGTGCTCGCGCTCCAGGCAGCTGATGGGCGCCAGGTCCTTGGCCGGATTGAACGGCATATTGGCGTACAGGCTGGGATTGATGACGGTGGGGCCCGCCGCCGCCAGAAGCAGCGTGTAGCCGTCGGGCGCGGCCCGGGCCACGAAGTCCCCGCCGATGTTGCCGCCGGCGCCGGGCTTGTTCTCCACGATGACGGGCTGGCCCAGGATCGGATGCAGCGCTTCGGCGAGCAGCCGTCCGAGGATGTCCGTGGAGCCGCCCGGGGCGAACGGAACGATCAGCCTTACGGGCTTGTCGGGATAGGCGGCCGCGGCCTGGGGCGGCAGCGCGGCGCAGGCGAACGCGGCGGCCATGGCCGCGATCCATTTAGGCAGGTGCTTGTGCAGCATGGAACTCTCCTTTGGTCTGGCGGGCCGCCGGCTTCTCGCGGCTGCGGTCCCGGTGTGTCCGGCCTAGCGGCCGGGCGTGTAGCCCGCCTGGGTCAGCGTATGGCGGGCAATGGTCAACTGGTGGATCTGGCTGGTGCCCTCGTACAGGCGGAACAGGCGCACGTCGCGGTAGAAGCGTTCGATGCCGTGGTCGGCGATGTAGCCGTAGCCGCCGTGCATCTGCACGCAGCGGTCCGCCACGCGGCCGCACATCTCCGACGAGAAGTACTTGCAGATCGACGCGTTCAGCGTCACGTCGCGGCCTTCGTCGCGTTCGCGGGCGGTCTGCAACACCAGCGCGCGGGCCGCCTGGATTTCGGTCTGGCAATCGGCCAGCATGGCCTGGATCAGCTGGAAATCCATCAGCGGCTTGCCGAATTGCTGGCGTTCGGCCACGAAGCGCAGCGTGTCGTCCAGCATGCGGATCGCCGGGCCGATGCACAGCGCCGCCAGATGGATGCGCTGCTTGTTCAAAACCTTCATGGCGGTCTTGAAGCCCATGCCCTCGCTGCCGCCGATGATGTTCGCGGCCGGCACGCGGCAATCCTGGAAATGCACGGCGGACACGGGCGATCCGGCCTGGCCCATCTTGTCGTAGGGCTGCCCGGTGGACAGCCCGGGCGTTTCGCGTTCCACGATGAAGGCGGTGATGCCCTTGGCGCCCGGCGCGTCGGGATCGGTGCGCGCCATGACCGTGAAGAGGCCGGCCAGCGGCGCGTTCGTGATGAAGCACTTCTCGCCGTTCAGCACGTAGTGGCCGCCGTCGCGCACGGCGGTCGTGCGCAGCGCGGTGGCGTCGGACCCGGCCTGCGGCTCGGTCAGCGCGAAGCAGCCGGTCAGTTCGCCGGAGGCCAGCCGCGGCAGGTAGCGGGCCTTCTGTTCATCGGTGCCGTCGGCCACCAGCGCCTCGGACCCGATGCCGGTATTGGTGCCGACCCGGGCGCGGAACGCCACCGAGCATTGCGACAGTTCCATGGCGGCCAGGACCAGCTCCTCGGTCGTCATGCCCGCGCCGCCATACTGCTCCGGGATCGAATAGCCGAACAGGCCCTGGGCGGCCATGTCGGCCACCAGATCCTGCGGCACCTCGTCCAATCGGGCGACCTCGGCCTCGCGCGGCGCCAGCCGTTCGCGCACGTAGCGGCGCAGCGAGTCGAGGAATTGGGGGAATCCGTTGGGGTCCCTGATCATGGCTAGTCTCCGTGTCATGGGGCGCCGAGCCGTTCTTGTCCGCGGTGGCGCCGTGTTGAATCCAGGCTAGCAAAAGGCCGGCGGATGCGAGACAAATGTTTCTATATCTTGAACGCCGCTTGCGCGTGGCGGGCGGCTCCTGCTCTATCATCGGCGGGACGGGCCGCGCTTTCCGGCGGCCCCGCCACCAGGAGCGCGACCATGACCTCCAGCCCGGGCCAGCGCCATGCCGACCCCGCCTTCGCCACCACGCTGGCGCATGGGCTGTCCGTGCTGCAGGCGTTCCGCCACGGCGAGCCCGCGCTCAGCAACCGCGAACTGGCGGACCGCACCGGCCTGTCCAAGGCCACCATCTCCCGGCTCACCACCACGCTGATGCAGCGCGGCCTGTTGCGCTACGACGGCGGCCTGCGCCGTTACCGCCTTGGGCCGGCCGTGCTGTCGCTGAGCTATCCGCTGCTGGCCAGCATCAAGGTCCGCCAGCTGGCGCGCCCGCTGATGAAGCGCCTGGCCGACGCGGCGGGCGGGTCCGCGTCGCTGGGGATGCACCACGGGCTGAACATGGTCTATCTGGAGACCTGCCGCGGACACGACGCCGTGTCTTTCCGGCCCGACATCGGCGCCTTGCTGCCCTTGCTGCCGTCCGCCATGGGCCGCGCCTGGCTGGCGCAAGGCGCCGGCGGCGAGGCCGAGCCCGTGCTGGAAACCTTGCGGCGGCAGGACCCGGCGGCCTGGCGCCGCTACGCGCCGGACTGGGAGCAGGCGCGGCGCGATTACGCCGAATACGGGTATTGCGTCGGGCAGGGCGATTGGCATTCTGACGTGCATGCGGTTGCGGTGCCCATGCGCTTGCGGGTCGACGGCCAGGCGCTGGTTTTCAATTGCGGCGTGCCGGTGGCGCGGCTGCGCCCCGGCGACCTGCGCGGCCGCATCGCGCCGCGCCTGCTGACTCTGGCCGCGCGCGTCGAGAAAATGATGGAGCGCGGCGATGGGGCATGAGCGCGACCGTGAATTCACCACCACGCTGGCGCGCGGCATCGATATCCTGGCCTGCTTCCGGGCGGACCGGCCCGTGCTGGCCAACAAGGATTTCGCGCAGCAGACCGGCCTGTCGCGCAGCGCCGTGGCCCGCCTGACCCACACCTTGGTCGAGCTGGGTTTCCTGCAGCGCGAAGGCGAGCCCGCCCGCTACCGCCTGGGCGCGTCGGTGCTGGCGTTGAGTTATCCCTTGCTGGCCAGCATGCAGATCCGCCAGTTGGCGCGCCCGCTGATGAAGCAGCTTGCCGATCATGCGCGCGGCGCGGTGTCGCTGGTGGTGCGCGACCGCCTGCAAATGGTGTACGTGGAAACGGCCCGGTCGAACGAGGCCCTGCAGACCCGCCCCGATATCGGCGCCTCGCTGCCCCTGTTGTCCAGCGCCGCCGGCAAGGCCTGGCTGGCCCGGGCTTCCGACGAGGAGCGCGCGGCGGTGCTGAACCAGTTGCGCGTTGCCGATCCCGCCCACTACGAAGCCCATTTCCCCACGCTGGCCGCGGCCCGCCGCGACCTGGAGCGCAAGGGCTATTGCGGCAACAACCAGCAATGGCGTCCCGACGCCTACGGCTTCGCCGCCCCGCTGGGCCGGCCTCACCAGTCGCTGCTTTACGTCTTCAACTGCGGCGTGCCGGCCAATGACGGGCCCTACCGCGAGCGGGCGGCCGACATCGGCCCCAGGCTGGTCGCGCTGGCCCGCGAGACGGAACGGCTGTTGGGATATTCGTGACTCCAAGTCAAAAGTGTTTCGCTGGTTTACCCCTATTTCCGCAAGGATGGACGCGGCATACTGGCCGCCTGTCTTCCGACCGGGCCCTTCCCAAGCGCCAGCCTCTCTTGCGGGCGCGCCCCTGAACCCCCGGTCGGCGCTTTCGAACCGAGGAATCCGCATGAACCCCCAAGATACTCAACCGGTGAAGGCCGGCCTGCCATTGCTGGCGCTCGCCGTCGGCGCGTTCGGCATCGGCGTGACCGAGTTTTCCCCCATGGGCCTGTTGCCCGTCATCGCCGAGGGCGTGAACGTCTCCATTCCCAGCGCCGGCATGCTGATCAGCGCCTACGCGATCGGCGTGATGGTCGGCGCGCCTCTGATGACCCTGGCTTTCTCGCGCTGGTCCAAGCGCAAGGCGCTGATCCTGCTGATGGCCATTTTCACCATCGGCAACCTGCTGTCCGCGCTGTCGCCCAACTACACGACGCTGCTGCTGGCCCGCCTGGTGACCAGCCTGAACCACGGCGCGTTCTTCGGACTGGGCTCGCTGGTCGCCGCCAGCGTGGTGCCGCGCCACAAGCAGGCGAGCGCGGTGGCGACGATGTTCATGGGCCTGACCATCGCCAACGTGGGCGGGGTGCCCGCCGCCACCTGGCTGGGGCAGGCGATCGGCTGGCGCATGTCGTTCGTCGCCACCGCCGGGCTGGGCCTGATCGCCATGCTGGCGCTGTGGCGGGCCCTGCCGGCGGGCGAAGCCGGGCGCCGTCCCAACGTGGGCCACGAACTGGCCGTGCTGAAGAGCCCGGTCGTGCTGATGGCCTTGCTGACGACCGTCCTGGGCGCGGGCGCCATGTTCACGCTCTATACCTACATCGCTCCGACGCTGGCCGAAATCACGGGCGCGTCGCCCGCCTTCATCACCGGCATGCTGGTACTGGTGGGCCTGGGCTTCACGCTGGGCAATGGGCTGGGCGGACGCATGGCCGACCGCTCGCTGGACGGCACGCTGATCGCCTTCCTGGTGCTGGTCATCGCCGATCTGCTGGCCTTTCCCTGGGTCGCGGCCACGCCGGCCGGCGCGGCGGTTTCCCTGCTGATCTTCGGCGTGGCGACCTTCGCGGTGGTGCCCCCGCTGCAGATGGGCGTGATGCGCGCCGCCAAGGACGCGCCCGGCCTGGCGTCTTCGGTGAACGTGGGCGCCTTCAACCTGGGCAACGCGGTGGGCGCGGCCGCGGGCGGCGCGGTGATCTCCGCCGGCCTGGGCTACGCCGCCGTACCGATCGCCGGCGCCGTCATCGCCACGGCCGGCCTGGCCCTGGTGCTGCTGCAGCGGGCCGGCAACGTCCGCCGCCGGAAGGTGGCCATGCAAGGGTGCTGAGCGTCGACTGTCCTTCGGTCCGAGATTTTTCGCTCGTAGCGGGTAAGTCAGGTTTTCCCTAGGTTGTCGTCATCGCCGCCATGTCTATTCTTGTATATACAAGACGGAATGGCGGCGATGCTGCGTATTGCCGCCGTATTTCTCGCCGCCTCCGGACGGCGGGCATGCGGATGGCGTCGTGCCAACGATCAGAATGGGAGAAACCGTGGAAAGAATGGCGGCAGCAGTCGCAGTCGGAGGAATCGAGGCAGCCTCCGGCCGTAAGGGAGGCAACCGCCGGGTGATCGTCGGTGCCAGTCTGGGTAACGGCCTCGAGATCTTCGATTTCACGGTCTACAGTTTCTTCGCCACCGTGATCGGCAAGCTGTATTTTCCCAGCGACACGGCCTATGGTTCGCTGCTGATGGCGGTGGCCGTATTCGGCGTGGGCTTCGTCATGCGGCCGCTGGGCAGCATGGTGCTGGGAGCATACGCGGACCGCAAGGGAAGAAAGGCCGCCATGCTGGCCACCATCATGCTGATGGGGTTGGGCACCGCGTTGATCGCGTTCGCTCCCACCCATGAGCAGATCGGCGTTTGGGCTCCCATACTGATCATCGCGGGGCGCCTGTTGCAAGGTTTTTCGGCGGGCGGAGAGGTAGGCGCGGCAACAACGCTATTGCTGGAATCGGCTGGCGCCAACCAACGCGGGGCGTTCGTGAGCTGGCAGGCCATCAGCCAGGGGATTGCCGCCTTGCTGGGCGCTTCGCTGGGCCTGCTGCTGACCTCCGTCCTGTCGGAAGACGCGCTGTATTCCTGGGGCTGGCGGGTGCCGTTCATCCTGGGCTTGCTGATCGTGCCGGTCGGCGTCTATATCCGGCGCCACATCGAAGAAACCCATGTCGGGAGCGACAGCGCCGCTGCGAAACAGGCGCCCGTCCGTGAGATGTTGACCCGCCACGCGAGCGATCTCGTGCTAGGCATTCTGATGATCATGTCGGGCACGGTAATGGTGTACATCGTGCTCTTCTACATGCCGACATACATGATGCAAACCCATCACGTCGCGGCGCCCACGGCGTATCTGCTCAACTGTCTGGCGGCCGCCGTGCAGATTGTTGCCGTCTATCTGTCCGGCAAATACGTCGATCGCTTCAAGCGTAGCAAACGGGCCATGCTGTTCTCCATCGTGGCGGGCATGGCGCTGTCCTACCCCACGTTCTGGATGCTCGGCGTTCCGGGCCATTTATGGCTGGCCGTGGCCTTCCGGATGCTGCTCATCGTGGCGATCGGCATCAACATGCTGACCAGCACCATGCTCATCGTCGAGGCGCTGCCCCGAAGCGTGCGGGCCACGGGCGTCTCGATGATCTATTCGTTCGGCGTCACGATCTTCGGCGGCTCGGCGCAGGTCGTCGTCACGTGGTTGCTGAAGGCGACTGGCAACCCGATGGCGCCCGCTTGGTACCTCATCGGCATGCTCGCGGCCAGCCTGGCCGCCACCTGCGTCTTCCAGGAGCGTCGTCATGCATGACGCCCGGAACTTATTTTCCCAAGTACAGGAGGCCCCTCGCCATGAATGAACTGGATCGGAACATCGTGCCCGGCCTGCGCGATTCGTTCGACGAAATGAAGAGCATTCGCCACGATATCCACCGCCATCCCGAACTGGGTTATCAAGAACAACGCACCGCCGCCATCGTCGCGCATTGCCTGGAGCGCTGGGGCTACCGGGTGCGCCGGGGCGTGGGGGGAACGGGAGTCGTCGGTACCCTGCAGGTCGGGGACGGCAATCGATCCATCGGACTGCGCGCCGATCTGGATGCTCTGCCGATTTCCGAAGCCAGCGGGCGGCCGTATTCCAGCGAACATGATGGCGTGATGCACGCCTGTGGCCATGACGGCCACACGGCGATACTGCTGGCCGCGGCCAAGCACCTGGCGCAGACGCGCGCATTCTCCGGCACCTTGAACCTGATCTTTCAGCCTGCGGAAGAGGGCGGCGCCGGCGCGCTAGCGATGCTGGATGATGGGCTGTTCGAACACGCGCCTTGCGATTCGGTATACGCCCTGCACAATTATCCGACGCCCACCCTGGCGTTCGGGCAGATGACCATCGGTTCCGGGGCGGTCATGGCCTCGGTCGACAGCCTGGTCATCGAGGTCCGCGGCAAGGGCGGGCACGCGGCGTCGCCGCAGTTCACCTGCGACCCGGTCGTCGTTGCGGCCGCCATAATCCAGGCGCTGCAAACCATCGTTTCGCGCAACGTCAGTCCCCACGATTGCGCCGTCGTCAGCGTGACCGGCATCCATGGGGGCGGCACGTTCAACGTGATTCCTGGCGAAGTCGAGATGAAGCTGTCGGTCCGCGCTTACGACGAGGCGCAGCGTAGCCTGATCCGGTCGCGCATCCAGGACATCGTCCAGTCGCAAGCCGCCAGTTTCGGCGCAAGCGCGCAGCTGCGGGAAGCCGCGGTTTCCTATCCCGTGCTGGTGAACGCCGACGGCCCCGCGCGCGCGGCCCGAGAGGTTGCCCGACGGTACTTCGGCGAGGACAGCGTCGTGGACCATCCGCCTATCCTGGCCGCCGACGATTTCGCGTTCATGGCGCAGCGGGTGCCGGCCTGCTACATCAATATCGGGGCGGGCCAGGGAGCGGCGCTGCATAACGCGCACTACGATTTCAATGACGATCTCATCCTGGTGGGCGGCAGCTTCTGGGTCTATCTGGTGCAGACGCTATTGCGTTAGCATGCGCAGCATCTAGGCTGCCAGCCGCAGATAGTTCTCGCCCAGGATCCCCAGGATCTCCTCTTGCCCGAAGCCGGCCCGCTCCAATTCTCGACCAGATCGCCCATCTGTTCCGGTTGCAGGAAGTCCCAGGGCGGCGCCGGAGCCGCTGGCCTTGCGCCAGGCCCTGCCGCGAATCACGGCGGAGCACGTGGCGCGGCTGCCTGGACTCGGCCAGGCCAGGCATGGACGTGGCCGAACTCGAGGCCATCAACCAGCGCTTGCACGATCTGCTGGCGCAGCCTTGCGGCATGCCGCGGCTGCTGGCCACGTTGGGCGACCTGCACAAGGCCTGCTCGCTGCTGGCCGGGCACATCATGGCCGCGGGCGAGGCGCTGGCGGAGGCCCTGCGCGGCACCCAAAAAGAAAAGGCACCCGCAAGGGGCGCCCAGGTTCAGGCATAAGGCGCAGGCAGGATCAGGCCTCGATCCGCTCCACCTTGCCCACCAGCAGGATGTACGACAGGGCGCCCAGCAGGGCCAGCGACGATACGTACACGATCGCCGGCGCGAAGCTGTCCTTCGTCACCAGGAAACCGATCACGATCGGCGTGCAGATCGAGGACAGGTTGCCGACGAAGTTGAACACGCCGCCCGTCAGCCCCAGCAGGCGCACGGGAGCCAGGGTCGACACCAGCGACCACGTGATCGACGCCAATCCGTTGCCGAAGAACGCCACGGCCAGGAAGAAGATCACCCACGGCGTGGAGTCCGTGAAGTTGGCGCCGATCATGGACGTGGAAATCAACAGGCCCAGGATGATGGGCAGCTTGCGCGCCAGGCCCACGGTGGCGCCGCGGCGGATCAGGAAGTCCGACAGCACGCCCGAGCACAGGACGCCGACGAAGGCCGCCAGGAACGGCACCGAGGCCAGGAAGCCGGACTTGATGAAGTCCATGCCGCGGTACTTCACCAGATAGGTGGGGAACCAGGTCAGGAAGAACCACAGCGTGGACGTCAGGCAAAACTGGCCCAGGTATACGCCCCAGAGCTTGCGCTTGCTCATGACCAGGCCCAGGTCGTTCCAGTTGAACGGAGCCTTTTTTTCTTTGACGCTGCGGTCCAGGTCGACGACCCCGCCGCCTTTCTGGATCAGCTCGATCTCGGCGGCGTTCGCGCCCTTGAACTGGCGCGGCTCGCGGTAGACCATGAACCAAAGCACGCCCCAGACGATGCCCAGCAGGCCCGTGCTGACGAACACCATGTGCCAGCCGTAGTGATGCTGCAGCCAGGCCAGCACGGGCGTCAGGAACGCCAGGCCGACGAACTGGCCCGAGGTATAGAAGCCGATGGCGGTGGCCCGCTCGCGTTCCGGGAACCAGGTCGTGACGACGCGGTTGTTGATGGGGTAGGCGGGGGCCTCCAGCGCGCCCACGGCAAGGCGCAGCACGAACAGGATGACGAAGCTGCCGGCGAAGCCCATGAAGAACGTGGCCGCCGACCACAGGATCAGCGCCGCCGCGTACAGCACGCGCGGCGACACGCGGTCCACCAGCCAGCCGCCGGGGATCTGCATGGCGGCGTAGGTCCAGCCGAAGGCCGACAGGATCAGGCCTTCGTGCACGGTGTCCAGGCCGAATTCGTCCTTCAGGGCGGGCGCGGCGATGGACAGGTTACTGCGGTCCAGGTAGTTGATGACGACGGTGATGAACAGCATCACCATGATGAGGTACCGGCTGCGCGTGGGGCGCTGGGCGCCCTGCAGGCCGGCGTGGGTAGCGGTGGACAAGGGAAGTCTCCTCTTTCTCTCTTTATCGGCTTACCACTCGGCGAAGCTGCCGTCGGCGTGGCGCCAGATGGGGTTGCGCCAGCGGTGGCCCACGGCGGCGCGCTCTTTCACGTATTCCTCGTTCACTTCGATGCCCAGGCCCGGGCCCTGGGGAATGGCGACCATGCCGTCTTCATAGGCGAAGACTTCGCGGTTGCTGACGTAGTCCAGCAGGTCGTTGGCGGCGTTGTAGTGGATGCCCAGGCTCTGCTCCTGGATGAACGCGTTGTAGCAACCGGCGTCGATCTGCAGGCAGGTGGCCAGCGCGATGGGGCCCAGCGGGCAGTGCAACGCCAGCGCCACGTCGTAGGCCTCGGCCATGGCGGCGATCTTGCGCGTTTCCGTGATGCCGCCGGCGTGCGAGGGATCGGGCTGGATGATGTCCACGTAGCCTTCGGACAGCACGCGCTTGAAGTCCCAGCGCGAGAACAGCCGCTCGCCCAGCGCGATCGGCGTGGAGGTCAGCGGCGCCAGTTCCTTCAGCGCTTCGTAGTGCTCGCTCAGCACGGGCTCTTCGATGAACATGAGCTTGAACGGGTCCAGCTCCTTCATCAGCACCTTCGCCATGGGCTTGTGCACGCGGCCATGGAAGTCCACCCCGATGCCGACATTCGGGCCGACCGCGTCGCGCACCGCGGCCACGTTCTCCAGGCACTTTTCCACCTTGTCGAACGAATCGATGTACTGCAGTTCTTCGGTGCCGTTCATCTTCACGGCGGTGAAGCCGCGCTCGACCGCGCTCTTGGCGGCCGCGGCGGTGTCGGCGGGGCGGTCGCCGCCGATCCATGAGTACACGCGGATGCGGTCGCGCACATTGCCGCCCAGCAGCTGCGACACCGGCACGCCCAGGTGCTTGCCCTTGATGTCCCACAGGGCCTGGTCGATACCGGCCAGCGCGCTCATGTGGATGGCGCCGCCGCGATAGAAGCCGCCGCGGTACAGCACCGTCCAGTGGTCTTCGATGTTGCGGGGATCCTTGCCGATCAGGTAGTCGGACAGTTCTTCGACGGCCGCGGCCACGGAATGCGCGCGTCCTTCGACGACGGGCTCGCCCCAGCCGACGATGCCTGCGTCCGTTTCAATCTTCAGGAAGCACCACCGGGGCGGCACGATGTAGGTGGTGAGCTTGGTGATCTTCATGCTTGGGTCTCCTGGGCGGGATAGGCGCGTTGCCAGGCGGCGATGAAAGCACGCGCGTTCTGGCCGACTTCGTTGGCCGACAGGCCGGGTTTGTACAAGGCGGAGCCCAGGCCGAAGCCGCTGGCGCCCGCCTGGGCGTAAGAGGAAAGGTTGTCGGGCGTGATGCCGCCCACGGGAACCAGCGCGATGGGCGGGCGCATCACGGCGCGCCAGGCCTTCAGCACGGCGGGGCCCAGCTGTTCGGCCGGGAACATCTTCAGCACGTCGGCGCCGGCCGCCAGCGCGGCGAAGGCCTCGGTGGGCGTGGCCACGCCGGGGCAGGACGCCATGCCCAGCCGCTTGGCCGCGCGGATCACGGCGGCGTCGCTGTGCGGCATCACGATGAGCTCTCCGCCCGCTTGCTGGATGCGCGCGCAATCGTCGGGATCCAGCACGGTGCCGGCGCCGATCAGGCAATCGGTGGGCAGGGCGGCGCGCATGGCGCGGATGCTGTCCAGCGGCTCGGGCGAATTCAGCGGCACTTCGATCAGGCGGAAGCCCGCCTCGTACAGCGCCTGGCCGACGGGCTCGGCCTCGGCGGGCGTAATGCCGCGCAGGATGGCGATCAGGCCGCAGTGGGCCATGGCGGATTGCAGACCAGGATGGTTCATGTTCGATTCCTAGGCGTGAGCCGATGAAGGGGAGGCGACTAGCCCCGCGCTGACGGCCAGGTGCCACAGGCCGCGCTCGGTGGCGTCCTGGGCCTGCTCGGGCGTGCCCAGGCCGTAGTGCCGCATGGCCTGGATGTAGCGCCGGCACAGCGCGGGTTCGCCGCAAAGCACGATGCGGGGCTGTTCGCCTTGCTGGCGCAGCATCTCGGCCAGCGTGGCGATTTCGTGGCCGATGAGCAGGCCCGACAGGTAGTCAGCCTGCGATTCGGGCGCGAGTTCGCCGGTCAGCCCCAGCGCGCGGGTGCTGAAGATGGTGGACAGGACGCCCGCGCGGCCCGCCGGGGCGCCGGCCACCTTCAGGCCGCGTTCGAAGGCGGCCATATCGGCGCTGGCGGCGTCCGCCATGGTCCGGCCCAGAATGGTGTGGCCGCGCAAGGCGGCGTAGACCTCGCCCGTCATGAAAGTGTCGAAATGCGTAACGCGGCCGCGGCGTGCGTTCACCCACTTGGAATGCGTGCCCGGCAGGCCGATCAGCACGCTGTCCGCGCCGGCTTCCGCCTGGTCGAACAGCACGCCGAAAACCTGGGTTTCCTCGCCCCGCATCACATTGGGCAGGCCATGGCGCTGGATGAGGCCGGGCACGATGTGCACGGGGGTGGAGCCGTTGCGATCCACCACGGTCAGCAGCGTGCCGATGCGTTCCAGGTCGACGGGCACGTCCAGGTAGGCGGCTTCCTTCCAGCCCTGGGCGCTGCCCACCATGCCGCAGGCGATAACCGGCAGCGAAGGCTCGGACCGCAGCCAATCGCCGCAAGCCTGTTCGAAGGCCAGTTCGAAGCCCGACAGCGCGGCGGTGGCCGCTCCGTCCTGCAGCGGCTGCGGCAGGCGCATGATGCCCCAGGGCAGATGGCGGGTGTCCAGGGTGCGGCCGGCCTCGTCCAGGCGGTAGGCGCGCAACGATGAGGTGCCCCAGTCCAGCGCGATGAGCGCCGCGCGGGCGGGCAATCCGGTAGTCATCAGAATCTGTCTCGGCTCTGGCCGCGGATCCGGCTGCCGTTGCGGCAGGGTTCTGCGGACCTTGTTGTCTGAGGCCCGCCGGCGCCCGGGGGGGGCACGCGAGGGCGATGGGAAAAATTCTAGATCAGCGCTTGAAAAATCTCAAAATATAGAATTAAATCCCACATAGAGGGAATTAGGGTGCGAGAAAATGCGTTGCTCATCTCTCCGCCAGCGCCCGGTATCGCCGGGAAATGGCGTCTTTTTCCCGCATGTCCGCCCGGCTGCGCCGGGTATGCTTCGTCCCTTGCTTGCCGCGCCGCCCTGACTTTCATGACCGCCACGCTTACTCCCGATCGCTCCTCCACCCTGGACCCTGACGCCGCCGCGCCCGCCGGAACGCAGACACTGATGCGCGGCCTGGCCGTGGTGCAGGCCGTATCGGAAGGCGCGCGCGACCTGAAGGAGATCTGCGCCCGCATCGGGGTGGCGCGCAGCACCACGCACCGGCTGGCCAGCTGCCTGGTGCAGGAGCGCTATCTGCGTTCCTTGCCCGGCGTGGGCTATGTGCTGGGCCCGAAGCTGATCGAATTGGGATTCCAGGCGCGCGAGGCCTTTCCGATGGCGACGCTGGCGCGCCCCTACCTGGACGACCTGGCGGAGCTGACGGGCGACACCATCCACCTGGCCGTGCGCGACAACGACGAGGTGCTGTACCTGGAGAAGATCCCCGGCAAGAAGGGCTTGGAAATGCGTTCGCGCGTGGGCCACCGCATGCCGCTGGCCGCCACCGGGGTAGGCAAGGCGCTATTGCTGGATGCCGAAGAGCCGCAATGGAAGGCGCTGCATCGCATCGGCGCGCCGGTATCGTCGCGCGCGCCCGGCGGCAGCCAGAACTGGGAAGCCTTCCGCGAACGGATGCGCGAATATGCGGCCAACGGATATGCCTTCGACCTCGAAGACAACGAGCCGTCGATCCGCTGCGTGGCCGCGCCCGTGCGCGACGCATCCAGCGGCATCGTGGCCGCGATCAGCGTGTCCAGCACGGTGCCGTACATGTCGCTTGAGCGCATGCGCGAAATGGTCGCCGTCGTGCAGGGCGCGGCAGCGGGGATATCCGCGGAACTGGGATGGAAGGTGGAGCGCGCCTGAGCCGGCGCGCCCGGGCGCCTTTTACTCCAGCGGCAGCGTCAGCACGCCCTGCGGCGCGGGGCGCATCATGACGCGGCGGTACCAGGCGGACAGCGCGGGCGTGTCCGGACGCTCGATCGGCAGCGCCAGCCAGCGGTGCGCCGAGCAGACCAGCGCGATGTCGCCCATGGTCAGGTGGCGGCCGGCGATGAATTCGCGGCCTTGCAGGGCCTGGTCCAGGATCAGGGCGCGCGCATTCGAGCGCTTCACCGAATTCTCAATGGCGGCCTTGTCGCGCTTTTCTTCCGGCGTGCGGATCAAGCCCAGGAAGGCCGGGCCCATCACGCTCTGCCATTCCGTGGCCTGCCAGTCCATCCAGCGATCGGCATCCGCGCGCAGGCAGGCGTCTTCGGGCCACAGCGTGCCCACGCCGTAGCGCGAGGCCAGGTAGCGCACGATGGCGTTGGATTCCCACAGCACGAAGCCGCCGTCGTCGATGACGGGAACGGTGCGATTGGGATTCAGCTTGGCGAATTCGGGCGTGTCGACCACGCCGAACGGCCCGCCGGCCTGCGTGAAGGAGTGCGGCAGCGCGAGCTCGCGCACGGCCAGCATGACTTTCTGAACGTTGACGGAAGTCAGGCGTCCCCAGATCTTCAACATAACCAGTCCTTTGGTATCAGGCGGGCGGCAACTGCCGCCGCGCAAAACCGCAATCGCGCGAAAAGCGCGTCCAGTTGAAAGCGGGCCCGGGGTCCGTCTTGCGCCCCGGGGCGATGTGCTCGTGGCCCCAGGCCGCGGCCAGGGGATAGCGCGCGCGCAGCGCGGGCGTCAGCTTGCGCAGCGCCAGGTACTGCCCGTCGGTGTAGGGCAGGGTGTCGGTGCCTTCGAGCTCGATGCCGATGGAAAAGTCATTGCAGCGTTCGCGGCCCGCGTAGCGCGACACGCCCGCGTGCCACGCGCGTTTCTCGGTGGACACGAACTGGACGATGCGGCCGTCGCGGCGGATGAAGAAATGCGCCGACACCCGCAGCCCGCGCAAGCGTTCCAGCCAGGGGTGCGAGCCATAGTCCAGCGTGTTCAGGAACAACCCGGCGACTTCAGGCCCGCCGAACTGCCCGGGCGGCAGGCTGATGTTGTGCAGCACGAGCAGCGACACCTGCGCGCCCGCGGGCCGCGCGTCGCGGTTGGGGGAGGGCAGGAGCGAAACGCCCGGGGCCGGCGCCAGCCAGCCATGACGATCCAGTAGCAAGGCCATGGGAAGAACGCATGTGTGTAGTCCAACATGCATTATGCCGTGGGAAAAGGCAGGGTTCTATTTGCGGTGGCCGAGGGGGTGTCAGACACCCTTTGGGCGCTCGCGCAGTGCGAAGGCTGTCTCGCCAGGGTGTCAGACACGGGAGAGTAGTGTCAGATGTCAGACGTGGAGAGCGAGAGGCATCAGGTGTCTGCCATGGAGAGCGCGAGGTGTCTGACACCCCAGGAGAGGCGCTACAAGCCGCGCCGCCGCCCCAAGGGTGTCAGACACGCTCCACGGGCACCAGCCGTGTCAGACACCCTCCACGGGCGCCAGCCGTGCCTCCTCAATGCTTCCCTGGCCCCAGCCGCGCATGTTCCGCGTTGCACCAGGTCTGGCCGCCCTGCAGCAGCGCCTCGGAACGCGGTAGATGGATGCCGCAGTGGGCGCAGCGCACCATGGATTCCACTTGCCGGGGCTGGGACGCCCGGCCGCGGGTGGCGCGTCCGCCCTGGGCGCCGGCCTGCTTGGCTGCCGCCATGCGGCCGGCGATGCGGGCGGCGAACAGCACCACGATGACCAGAAAAATCCAGAACAGCAACTTGCCCACGTCAACCTCGGTGCAGAATCATTTCCAGCACGAACCGGCTGCCGGTATAGGCCAGAATCAGGAAACCAAAGCCCGTCAGCGTCCAGCGCAGGGCGACGCGGCCGCGCCAGCCCCAGACGTGGCGGCCCGCCAGGAGCACCCCGAACGTCAGCCAGGACAGCAGCGTGAAGACGGTCTTGTGGTCGAAAGGCAGGACCTTGCCCGTCAGCTTCATGGACGCCACCGATCCCGTGGCCACGGCCAGGGTCAGCACGACGAAGCCGATCCAGATGATGCGGAACAACAGCTGTTCCTGCACCAGCAGCGGCGGCTGGGAATCCAGGACGCGGCCCACGATGCTGCGTTCGGCCGGCGCGTCCAGCGGGCGGTGCAGGTGGCGGTCCAGCAGCGCCATCAGCATGGCATGCAGGGCGGCGATGGTGATCAGGCCATAGGCCGCCAGCGCGATCATCAGGTGCACGCGCAGCCAGGTGTCGTTGGCGTGGGGCACGTATTGCCCCTGCGGGAAGAGGGCGGCCAGGCCGCTGGCGAGGGTGGCGGCGGGCAGCAGCAGCAATTGCAGGCCGTCTATGCGCACCACCAGGCTTTCCAGCCAGAACACCACCATGCCCAGCCAGATGGCGGCGGACAGGGCAAGCGCCCATCCTATGAACAGATGCTGGGCGCCCAGCATCGATTGTTGCAGCCCGATTCCTTGGAGGACCAGGGCTCCCAGCAGGCACATCCGGGCTATCCTGCCCGTCTGTTCCACGCCGCCGGCGCCGGCCAGGCGGATCCAAAGCGACCCCCCGAGCACTGCGTACGCCAGGGCAGCCGCCGTGTGAAATACAATGCCTAGTGACATAGAAACCGTTGTCTGGATGGGGCCTTGGGGTGCGTGCCACCCGAAAGCGCGCAATCCGCGCCTGCGGCCACCGTTCAATCGACTAGTTTAAGCGGAAACGCCTCTCATGCTCGATAACCTAACTCAACGCCTGTCGCGCGTCGTCAAGACGCTGCGCGGGGAAGCCCGCCTGACCGAGGCCAACACCCAGGAGATGCTGCGCGAAGTGCGCATGGCGCTGCTGGAAGCCGACGTGGCCCTGCCCGTCGTGCGTGAATTCGTCGCCAGGGTGAAGGAAAAGGCGCTGGGCGAAGAAGTCGCCGGCAGCCTCAGCCCCGGCCAGGCCCTGGTGGGCGTCGTCCACAAGGAACTGACCTCCCTCATGGGCGGCGACCTGGGCGCCGATTCCGGCGAGCTCTCGCTGGCCGTGCAGCCGCCCGCCGTGATCCTCATGGCCGGCCTGCAGGGCGCGGGCAAGACCACCACCACCGGCAAGCTGGCGCGCTGGCTCACCGAAGGCCAGCACACCCAGCACGGCCGCAAGACCGGCAAGAAGAAGGTGCTGGTGGTGTCCGCCGACGTGTACCGTCCGGCCGCTATCGACCAGTTGAAGAGCGTCGCGGCGCAGGTCGGCGTGGATTTCCTGCCGTCCGACCCCAGCCAGAAGCCCGAAGACATCGCCCGCAACGCCGTGGACCACGCGCGCCGTCATCATTACGACGTGCTGATCCTGGACACGGCCGGCCGCCTGGGCATCGACGAGGCCATGATGCGCGAGATCCGCGCGCTTCATGACCTGGTCAAGCCGGTGGAAACGCTGTTCGTCGTGGACGCCATGCAGGGCCAGGACGCGGTCAACACCGCGCGCGCCTTCGCGGACGCCCTGCCGCTGACCGGCGTGGTCCTGACCAAGCTCGATGGCGACGCCCGCGGCGGCGCCGCTCTCTCGGTCCGCCACGTTACCGGCAAGCCCCTGAAGTTCGTCGGCGTTTCGGAAAAACTGGACGGCCTCGAGCCTTTCCACCCCGAGCGCATGGCGCAACGCGTGCTGGGCATGGGCGACATCGTCTCGCTCGTCGAGCAGGCGCAGAAGAACATCGACATCGCCGAAGCCCAGAAGCTGGCCGCGAAGATCAAGTCGGGCAACAAATTCGACCTGAACGATTTCCGCGACCAGCTCGGCCAGGTGAAGAAGCTGGGCGACATGGGCTCCCTGCTGGAAAAGCTGCCTGCCCAGTTCCAGCAGGCCGCCGGCCAGCTTCAGGGCGGCCAGGCTGAGAAGCAGCTGCGCCGCACCGAAGGCATCCTGAACTCCATGACGGCGGCCGAACGCGCCAAGCCCGAACTCATCAAGGCGTCGCGCAAGCGCCGCATCGCAGCCGGCTCCGGCGTGCCCGTGCAAGAGGTCAACCGCCTGCTGGCTCAGTTCGATCAGATGCAGGGCATGATGAAGCAGATGAAGAAGGGCGGCATGGCCAAGATGATGCGCGCCATGGGCGGCATGAAGGGCCTGGGCCGCTTCCGATGATTCCGTGTGTCTGACACCTCGCGTGTCTGACACCGGCAAACTTCAGGGCCATCGCCAAAAAAATGGCCAGACGTTGCATCTGGCCAAGTGATCGCGGCAAGCAGGGGGCGCTGCCGCGATGCAAGCCGGAAAGCGCATGGGTGCCTTCCGGCTTGTTCGCGTTGGGTGTCAGGCCAAGGGCGGAATGCGCAGGACCTGGCCCGGATAGATCTTGTCGGGGCTGGTCAGCATCGGCTTGTTGGCTTCGAAGATCAGCGTATTTTTCGCGCCCTGGCCCTTGCCGTACTGCGCTTCCGCGATCTTCCACAGGTTGTCGCCCTTTTGCACCGTGTACATCTTGGCTTCGGGCGCGGCCTGCTTCACTTTCAGTTGGTTGTCCACCTGGGCGACGCCTACGGTATTGCCCAGGGCAAGCGTGATTTTCTCGGCCGCTTCCGTGCTGAGGGCCTCGCCCGCCACCGTGACCTTGTCGCCGTCGACCGAGATCTGCAGACCGTCGGCATTCAGGCCGTGCTTGTCCAGCTCTTTCTTCAATTCATCCGCCGTCGCGGCCTTGGCCTCGCTGGCGCCGAAGAGCTTTTCCCCAACGTCCTTAATGAAATTGAGCAGACCCATAGTGTTTCCTTTATCTATGTTGCGGTGAGAAAACGAAGTGCCATCAGGGCTTGTGGCCCACGAACATCTTGCGCACGATGCCGGCGATCAAGGTAAGCACGGCCCCACCGACGCCGCCGCCGACCACGCTACCGGCTATCGCTGAAAGATCCAGCCCCGCATTGCCTGCTGCAACCGCTCCGGCTCCCGCGGTGATCATGGGGGCCAGCCAGGAACCCCCCGCCAGGCCGCCGATGGCGCCCGCGATGGTGTTGCCCAATGGCCCCAGATTGAACTGCTGAAGCATTTTCCCCAGACCGTTGCCCCCGGCGGCGCCGGCGACAAGCTGGATGATCAGGTTGACGATGACTGCGGTGTCCATGATGCCTCCTCTGCCCCGTGGGGCGATGTGCAACGCTAGAACAACAGCAAGACAATAGTGCGAAACCAGCAGGAACGATTATGACTCGCAGATTCCCCATGCGACGAGGGGTTAACGTGTAACAGGTTGCTAGCCTGTTGGCAGACTACGCAAGAATGCTGGCCACTTTGCAGGGAATGCGCATGCGTGGACCTAAACCGCATCCGGCAGCGGGCTACATGCGACGAGGGCCGCTATATCAGCGGCCCTCGTTTGCAATGCTTCGGCGCGCGACAAGGCGCGTGATGCGCGGGCTTCAGCCCCCGCCCACGGCCACCACGATCTCGATCTGGTCGCCATCGGCCAGCGGGGTCTGCGCGTGCTGGCTCTTGGGCACGATCTCGCCGTTGCGTTCCACGGCCACGCGCTTGCCGGCATAGCCCAGGGTCTCGAGCAGTTCATTCACGGTCGTGTCCAGGGGGAACTCCCGGGCGTCTCCGTTCAGGGTGATGTGCATGCAGGTCTCCTTGCCGGTTAGCGCGCGTAGGCGTCGGTCGCGCCGATCAGCCGCGCCAGCGTGCCGGGTTCATCAAATGCGTGGCCCGCGTCCGGGACCAGGTGGAAGTCCGCTTCGGGCCAGGCTCGGTGCAGGTCCCACGCCGTGCGCGCGGGAGTGCAGACGTCGTAGCGGCCCTGGACGATGGTGCCGGGGATGCCGCGCAGCTTGTGGGCGTCGCGGATCAACTGGCCTTCTTCCATGAAGCCGCCATTCACGAAATAGTGGTTCTCGATGCGGGCAAAGGCTAGCGCGGCCCGGTCGGCGGCGTGGCTTTGCTGGTGGCGGGGGCTGGGCAGCAGCGTGATGGTGCTGTCCTCCCATTTGCTCCATGCCTTCGCGGCGCGCAATTGCTCGGCCGGATCATCGCCCGTCAAACGCTTGTGGTACGCCGCCACGAGGTCGCCCCGTTCGCTTTCCGGAATGGGCGCCAGGTATTCTTCCCAGCGGTCGGGGAACAGCCACGAGGCGCCTTCCTGGTAGAACCATTGGATCTCGGCGCGGCGCAGCCCGAAAATCCCGCGCAGCACCAGCTCGCTGACATGGGGCACATGCGTTTCCGCATAGGCCAGCGCCAGCGTCGAGCCCCACGACCCGCCGAACACGAGCCACTTCTCCGCGCCCATCACCTCGGTGCGCAGGCGCTCGATGTCCGACACCAGATGCCAGGTGGTGTTGTTTTCGAGGCTGGCATGCGGCTGCGAGCGGCCGCAGCCGCGCTGATCGAACAGCAGCACGTTATAGCGCTGCGGATCGAACAGCTGGCGATGCACGGGCGAGCAGCCGCTGCCCGGGCCGCCATGCAGGAACACGGCCGGCTTGCCCTGCGGATTTCCGCAGAGCTCCCAATAGATCTGGTGGCCGTCGCCGGTATCCAGCGTGCCTTGGCGGTAGGGTTCGATGGGCGGATAGAGCATTAGGCGACTCGCTTGAAGATCAGGTCCCAGACGCCGTGGCCCAGCCGCAGGCCGCGCGTCTCGAATTTGGTCAGGGGGCGGTAGTCGGGGCGCGGCGCATAGCCGTCCTCGGTATTCGCAAGCAGCGGTTCGTTGCTCAGCACTTCAAGCATCTGGACCGCGTAATCTTCCCAGTCCGTCGCGCAATGGATGTAGCCGCCGGGCGCAATGCGGCTGGCCAGTAGCGACACGAATGCCGGCTGCAGCAGGCGGCGCTTGTGATGCCGCTTCTTCGGCCACGGATCGGGGAAATAGACATGCACGCCGGCCAGCGAGTCGGGCGCGATCATGTCGCGCACCACCTCTACGGCGTCGTGCTGGATGATGCGCAGGTTCTGGATGCTGGAATCTTCAATACGGCGCAGCAGCGAGCCCACGCCGGCGTTGAAGACCTCCACGCCCAGGAAGTTGTCGCCAGGGCGGGCCAACGCGATTTTCTCGGTGGTCTCGCCCATGCCGAAGCCGATCTCCAGCACTGTCGGGGCCTGGCGGCCGAACGCCGCGGCCGGATCCAGCCAGCGAGGCGCGTAGGGGATGGACCACTGGCCCATCAGGCGTTCCAGCGCGGCCTGCTGACCTTGCGTGATATGGCCACGGCGATGCACGAAGCTGCGGATATGCGTGGCGCCCGGGCTGTTGGGCGCATGCGCGGCGCTGGCCAGGGCGGCCTGCGTCTGGGGGGAAACGGCGGCGGGCGCTTCGCCGCCGCCGGGCGTTTCGGCGGGCTTCACGGAAGCCGGGGCCGGCGCGGCCGCGGGCGTCGCGGGGGGATTCTCGGGGGTGTTCGTATTCATAGCCCGAATTGTAGTGGGAGGCTGGGGCGACGGGTGTCGCCCAGACGCACTAAATTAGGGACATATTTAGCATGGCGGCCGAAAAGCCGTACGGCCATCGCGCCCGGCAATGAAATTCCCGCGCTATAATCGCCGCCTCTGCTCTGGCTTTGCGCCACGGGCACGACACCCGAGCGGGTGTAGTTCAATGGTAGAACGGCGGCTTCCCAAGCCTCAAGCGTGGGTTCGATTCCCATCACCCGCTCCAGATCATCTTTCCACGGAAAGCACCAAGTCACTGAATCGACGGGTCGTTGAGGCTTTTTGATTATCCAGTGGCCCATTCCTACGCTCTTCATCACCGCGATGGCCCATATGGATGCTGTCCGGGGAGTGCGGGCTACCCCATCGAGCATGATGGGCGCCTCACCGAGTTGGCTGGATCGCCGTTCGCTTCGAAAGAACAGAATTATCTGCATTTCATCGCGGCGGATGCAAACGGCAGATTCGTTTACGTCGCCAATCAGAAAGAGGCTTCAGAAGGCAGGAAACGAGACTATATCCTGGCCTTTGCGATTCAGGCAGACGGGTCCTTGGCCGAAGTTCCAGGTTCGCCGTTTCCCACGAACGATTTTCCTGGGCCCCAGACCGTCAGCCTGGCCGCCTCCATGAGGTGCCGGACTAGGTCCGATTTTTAAGAATCTTCCTAGTTAAGGCCATTGCTGTCCAAAATAAAATATTCCAGTAAAAACCAAACTGGACCGCCGATGCGTTTCGCAATCCATGCACTGAAAAAAACAAGATCGATAATTGCGCCGGCTTGTTTTTCATTATTATTGTCCTCGCTATCCGCGACGGCAAGTGCGCAACAGGATTTTTGCTACGTTAAACGCAGCGACGGGCAAATCGTCAAGATGCTGGAATACGTGTTCCCAACCTTTAATACGGAGGAATTCGATCCAAATCTTCCCGACGGCCACGTCATCCATAGAAGCGCCGGCAATGCCATCGGTCTCGGCGGCACAGCCTATTGCAAGGGTCGGATTGGTCAGGTTGCTTATTATGTCGCCACGTCCATCCATCAAGACCGTTACAACACCTTCAAGACCAACATAGCCGGCATCGGCATGCGGATCAGGGGCGGCATCAATAGCAGCGAATGGTGGCCTCAATACGACGTAGGAGTGGGAAACAGCTGGGACATGATTCCTGCCGCCAACTTCACGGTCGAACTGGTAAAAACCGGCAAGATTACCGCCGGCGGGGAAATATCCGGAATGATCGGCGGAACCATGTTCGTTGAAACCGGTTATCTGGCCAGAAGCCTGCGGCTGTCGGCGCCCATCGTCATCAAGCCCAGGGTGCCGACGTGTGAATTGAAAACCACCGTAGTCCGGGTGGACATGGACAAGGTTCTCGTGAGCGATTTGCAGGATGGCCGGACGGGTCCGCTGAAGGACTTCGAGCTGAAGCTGTCTTGCTCGGGAGGCGATCCAGACACCACCACCCGGATGTACATCACCTTCACCGATGCAAGCGACTCCAGCAACAGAACCAGCACGCTGTCTTTAAGCAAGGATTCCACCGCGAAGAACGTCGGCCTGGAAATACTCCGCAGCGACAACACCCTGGTCCGCTATGAATCCGAATTGGGGGGAGCCAACCAGTGGCTGGTTGGCGAATACGGGAATGTCGAGGTAAACATTCCGCTTCGGGCCCGATACATTGGAACCTCCGCGAATCAGGCGCCCACGCCGGGCAGCGCGAACGCCTATGCAATCTTCACCATGAACTATAAGTGATCGCTTGATACTCGCCCGCTCCCTGGCTGGCGCAATTGCCAGCCTTCGGGCATCGCGGCATGTAGCTTATCGCCCCGCTGATTGCGCCCACCTCCTCAAGAGGCCGGGCGCGATTTTCATGTGCCCATGAACATTGACCGGACATAAAAAAAGGCGGGAAATTTCCCGCCCCGCCCCGCCTAGCCTTTACGATGCTTCGGGCGCTGCCCTGCCGGGCTTGCGTATCGCAAGCGAGCCCGGCACATCCTGATCCAAGACGGGGGGAATGGGCTGGGCGCATTCCAGCGTGAGCCGCTGGTAGTTCTCGCCCTCGACTTTGGGCGGCAGCGCATAGGCGACCCGGCAGGTTGCGCCGCTCCAGCGGACGTCGATCTCACCATGTTCGCGGTCACCCGGCAGCAATGTAAGGACGCGCCCCCGCGGGTCGGTAATGCCAAGCCGCCGGCCATCCCAATCATCGACCGTTGCGCCGAATGGCAGAGGCTTGCCTTCGGCAGTGCGTAACTCGAACTGCACCCGGCGCCCGGTATCCGCCTTGAATTCTACGAGACCCGCCGCGCCGCGCGTGGGCACGGCCAGCTGCATGCCGTTGTGGATATCGATATTCTTGGCAAGGCCTTCAGTATTGATGCTTACCCAGTTGCCCCGGAAGGGCGTGGCGCTGGGAATGATCGCGTAGCCATTCCGGCCCGTTTCCACGCCGGCAAAACTGGAAACCGCCACGCCCGAGACCGGCGGCTCGACCTTGGCGAGCAGGAACGTTTCGCCCAGCCCCTGCCCGAGGTTGACCCCGCCCGCATGCGCCACAACGGAGCCGGACGCGGAAAAATTGCTTGCACGGTATTGGCTGCCCTGGGTATAGCTTGCGCTCAAGCGGCCGAACGACGTTGCCGTGCCCATGCCGATCGATCCATCGTACTGCCCGTCGGCATCGCGGCTGCCGGTAACGGTATAGGTCACTTCACGCTCGATGGGTAACAGCCCGGAAACGCCGGCCTGGGCGCTGGTCCCCTGGCTTTGCCGGCTCATCGTGGCGAACGCATGCGAGGAGTTTCCCTGGCTGCCAAGCGGAATGCTGAGCGTGAGCATCAAGGTATTATCGCGACGCGCCGTCGAGCCGCCGCGCCAGGAAGCATAGACATTGCGAGACTGGCTGTATGACAGGTTGTAGGTGACTTTCCCTACCGTATTGTTATAGGCCAGCGAGAGGCTTCGGGACGAGGTGTCGTCCCAGTTCTTTCCATAGGATCCATTCAGATAGACATAGCCGCGCCCCACCGGTTGCGCCAGGCTCGCGTCGACGCGCTGGCGCGTTCCCGATCCAAGGTTCCATCGGGATCCGGCACGGTTCTGCCTTCGCTGCACATGATCCGAGAGCGTGCTGAATCCTTCGCGCAAGCCGCGTTGGACATTGACCGACACGTTGGAACCCGTAGCCTCGACAAATTTGGCGTAACGCAGATTGACGCGGTCTCCGCTCGTTTTCGCCCCGGCCGAATCGCTGCGAGAGTGAATGCCATCCACGGAAATGGCGCCCAGCCGAGTATTGAGCCCGGCTCCCAAGGAAATGGACTGGTATCCCGAAGACGCCTGCGCTCCGGCGGCTATGCTTGTGTCCGCCGTCACGCCATATATCATGGAGCCGCCGAGGAAGTTCGGCCTTTCGCGCAGCCTGTCATTCAGGCGGATCTGTCCGGCCGCGACGTCATACTTTACGCGGCCTTGCCGCACCATCAGCGGCGGGCTGGAAAAAGCTTGCCGCAACGTTCGACGGCTGCCGTTTGCTTCAATAATCGTGATTTCAAGATCGCCATTCGCGCCTGAGGGCTGCAAATCGGTAATGGCAAACGGCCCCGGCGAGACGCTCGTGGTATAGATCAAATAGCCGTTCTGCCGGATTTCGATGGTGGCGTTGCTGTCCGCGCTGCCTCGGACCACAGGCGCGTAGCCTTGTTCGTCGTCGGGACGCATGGCGTCGTCAGAGGCCAATTGCATGCCCAGGAAGCGAAAGCTGTCGAACAAGGAAGAATACGTATACGTTTCTCCTAGCACCATCTGGCTCTTGATGGAGCTGAACCCTCGCTGCAGGTAGGTGTTCTGACTTTTGAAGCGAGTCTGCCGCCCGCTGCCCGACGTGAGAAAAGAGTCGTTGCGCAAGCGCCAAGCGCCAATGTTCACACCGGAGCGCAGGCTTGCGGTGAGATCGCGCCCCGAATGGCGGCCGCGCGCGTGATTCTGACGCACATTGAGGCTGTAATTGAGAAAACCCACATTGGCGCCCGAATCCCAGAGAGAGGGATCGATATAGCCGCGATGCAGCGACGTCATGTACGTCTGCGGCATGCTCGCGGTGAGCCGCAAGTTGGCCATGTCATACACCACGCTCGCATCCGGCGCCACATCCGGCAGGCGAATGCAGGTCTCGGTTTTGTCTGGGGGATTGGGCAGCTTGGCCAGATCCACCCCGGCTTGCACCAGCATCTGCGCGGTAAAACACGGCTCGACGTCCCCGGTCTTTTCATTGAGGGAGAACTCGACGTCCAGGCGGCCGGCCAGCGTCTGGTTCATGTACAAGTCGACGCGCTGAATGCCGGGCGGCACGCCGGTGCCTGCCAGCAACGACCGCAGGTCCGCGGTGGATGTCATTCCGTACAGGAAGGCCGTGTTGAAACCCACCGTCACGGGGGTGTCCAGAGCCGCCACTTGCACGGGCCGGCCCTGCTCGTTCTGCGATACGGATGGCTTGCCTTCGGGCTGCGCGGCCGGCGAGGGCGCGGCCCATGCCGCGCCGCCCATTGCCTGGAGCGCGCACACTACCGCGCTCAGCAAGGGGCGTAAGTGAAAGCGGCTCGGCGGGTAGTGGCAATAGCTCGGCATAGGGTACGACCGAAATCAGGAACAGAGCCAAAAAAAAGGCGCAAAAAGGCCTTCCCTCGCCGCAATGCGGCGAAAGCTCCGTTTACAGGTAGTGGATAGGTGACGGACGGATTACGCAGGCATGGCGCGGCGCCCGGCAGGATCTAGTCGGCGTTCACCACGATGGGTACGCCCGCCGAGGCGCCGGAAAATTCGACCCGGTAGTCCTCGATACCGCCAAAATCGTTGATGATCTTGTAAGCCAGCTTGGAACCATGCCCGACGCCATCGGCCGGGAGCATTCGCGTTTCGCCGGGCTTGATCATTCCCGGAGCGGGCAGTTCCTTTCCTCCGGCAATCCCGAGATAGCTGAACGACACGTGATACATGCTGGGATTCGTAACCTGCAGCGCGGCGCGCCCAGATTCCTGAACCAGCTCCCATCGCAAGGCGCCAGGCGCGTCAGCGACAGCGCCGGTCATGGAGGCCGGGCGGAAGAAAACCTTGATGCGTTGGCGTACCGCGATTTGCAATTGGTTTTCCTGATTTGTGGACTGGGGAATTTCCTGCACGTTCAACCACACCACCGATTCCCGGTCGGCGGGCAAGCGGCTATCGCCACCGGCGTACAGCACGCGCATCAGCTGTTGGCCATTGGGCGCAACCTTGGCCAGCGGTGGCGTCACAGCGAACGGCAGGTCATCGGTGGCGTTGGAGGCATCGGAATCCAGCCAGGCCTGGATGAGAGTGGGACTGCCGCCGTTGCGCACCGAAATGGAGGCTTCCTGCTTGCTCTCCTGAACCACCAGTCGGGTAGAACTCAAGGAAATCGAGGCCTCGGCAGGAACGGCCAGCAAAGCGCCACCGGCAACGAGGCTGCCGGCCATTACGCGTTGGAATAGGGGAAAGAATTTCATTGCGCTCCTTTCTTGCCGCTGTATGCCGCCATGTCGTCATACAGCGGCGGATCGTGATTTACTCGTACTTCAGGGTGTAGGCCACCGTAGCGTTGGCGGTACCCGCGACGACGTCTGCCACGGTCTTGGTGTTGACCAGGGTGTAGTACGCCTTCAGGGGCACGCTGTACTTGCCAGCAATCGGACCGTCAGCCAGGACGTCCACGGAGCCGGTGGCGAAGTCCAGCGGCGTGTCGTTGCGAACCAGCATGACCTGCACGTTCTGGGCGCCGCCAGTCACGGCGATACCCTTGCCGGACTTGGCGCTGGGGGTCAGCGTCATCGTGACCTTGGTGCCGGTGGCGCATTGGATTTCCAGGTCCAGGCCCTTGGCGACGGCGCCGATCAGCGTGCCCGAGGAGCCAGGATTGGCTTCGGTGCCCAGCGAGCTGGCGGAAACCTCGCCCATGTCTACCGACAGGGTCTTGTTGGTAGTGTTGCCGCTCGAGCTTGTCATGACGCACGTATCGGCGTTGATGCTGCCCTTGAACTCGATGTAGCCTTTGGCGCCCTCGGTGGGAGCGGCATGCACGCTTGCCGCGCCAAATGCGGACAGAATAGCCATGCCGAGAAGAATTTTTTTCATGATGATGATTTCATAGAAAAAGTGACGGACGCACGTGCGAGAACGTGCACGGAGAACACCGGCATACCTATGCATGCAAAACCAGGCTGCCGGCACGCTTGTTGAAAGCGTGGCCAAATTCTATTTAGATGGGCGGGAAAATAATCTAGGAATATTCTTAAACTCATGTATGAGCAGCGAGAGATAACTCTGCTTTAAATCCAAAATTCCATCTAATTATTTCGGTGCAAAGAAACAATTCAACCCATTAATTTCAAGAATCAAGGATTCGCCCGAGATACATCCAGGCATGTGGAATATGGAGGCTCATGCAAAACGAAACTCGCAGGGGCGTCCGGCCTACCGTATTTGAGGAGGCGTTTTCCGGTTTTGTATTCCTGGTTTACCGCTACATTCCAGGGCGGATCGCTGCAGCGTCCAGCAGGTCCTGGAAGTGCTGGCCGTACTCTTGCGGCACGGCCATCAGGGGATAGGCGTCGCCTCCGGTGTCCAGGCTGACCAGTGGAGCAGCCAATACAGCGTCAGCGGCAGCATGAAGGTTCCCTACATGCTTGTTGTTGGCCGCGATGGTGATGGAAAGCGCGGCCCCGTCATACCTTACGAAGGCCAGCGCGCCTGATCGGTGAGCCTCGAACTACAGGTGGAAATCACCTGCGGCTTCCGGCTGGTAAAGCACTTTCCTGATCCCGATCCGGCGGGTGCGGTCCGAAATCCGCCAGTCGATGGCGTCGCCTTCCTGATAGCCCAGGATGGCTGCGCCGACGTCGGAACACACGGAAAACTTCCCGGCGCGGCTGTCAGCGTCTTCAGGGTAGACCAGGGCCACTTCCATTTCTTCGTCGTCCAGCTGCAGCAAGGCCCTGGAGTTCATCGTGACGACATTGCGCGCCACCTGCTGCGGCTTGACGACAATGGCTCGCTCGAGTTCGTGCTCGAGTTCGACAATAGCCGGGCCTTGCTCCAGCTCGATCAGGCCCTGGAGCCTGGCCTTGTCGATTTCGGTGATGTAGATATCGGTGGAGTCGCCGACGGCGCCTTCGCGCAAGAGCCTGAGATAGCGCCCCGCAGTCATGGAAAGCGACTTCAGTGTTGGCGTTTCGCCTTCAGGCAGAAAGCCGATGCGCAGAAAGGCTTTCAGAGAGCGCGCGTTGTCAGGGTGGATCCTGGCGATGAGCTTTTCGGACCGCATGTCGAGGAAGGCCAGCTTCATGCCTTCGCGGATCGTGCTGGCGCCAAGGTTCCGACCCCAGTTGTCGCAGTCGCCGATGACCAGGACTATCTCGCAGTCCGGGCCGGTCTTGATGAGGCGGACGAAGCCCACCGGCGCGTCATTCCGGTCATAGGCCATGAAGAATCGGCCGCCCTGGTTGAACAGATGGGTCAAGATCGGCAGCTGGGTCCGATCGATGGCTTGCTCGATGAAGCGGGAGACATGGCGCGAATCGCTCAGATAGCAGGTGACGCGCTCGTCTTCCAACCAATCCATCAGAGTCAGCGCATGCGCCCGCGTAATTTCTGGGCACAGCGAAATGAAAGGCTTGTTCATCTTCACCACACTTATTTGTAAAGGATGAAAGCCCTTCATGGCTATGGCCATGACGGTTCTTTCGGCAAAAGCCGCCATTTTAAGACGGAACGCGCGTGAATGCCGAACGGCCGGTCCGGCGAGCAAGCCCGGTATGTCTTTTGCTCACCAACGTGGCGCGCCGTATTTTCGCTGCTTGCCGCGCTTCCGAGTCAAAGATAATCAAGCGGCAACGCCGTGGTGTATTTCAGTTCTTCCATCGCAAAACTCGAACTGACGTCAAACAATTCGGCCACCTGGATGAGCTTCTTGTAGACGAGATCGAATCCCGCGATATCGGGCACCACCACCTTGAGAAGGTAGTCGGTTTCGCCGGTCATCCGGTAGAACTCCATGACTTCCGGCATGTCCTTGACGCCGAGCGAGAATTTTTCAAGCCAATTGAGGTCATGGCGGTTCGTTTTTATCGAGACGAACACCGTCAGGCCCAGCCCCGCCTTGTTGTTGTCCAGCAGGCAAACTTGACGGCGAATAAGCCCGGACGCCTGCAATTGTTGGACCCGCTTCCAGCAGGCGGTGGGCGAAAGGTGGACCCGTTCCGCGATTTCATTGTTCGAGAGGCGCGCGTCTGCCTGAAGCAGCGCGAGGATGCATCGATCTTTCTTGTCCATAGCGTTGACCCCCGCGCTTGGCCCGAGCCGCGCACAAGGCGACTGCATATTTTTGTCAGAGTGTCAGCGACGGCTGTCGGTGGCTCACTCTACTTACCCTCCTTTTTGCGCGGCAAGCATGTAGCTGCCGCGCGGTCAGGAGGCCAAACCTGCAGTCGATGTTATAGATGGCCTCGGATTGGAGCGATACAATTCATCGATCCAAACCTACAAGAAATTTTATATTTGAGCCGGGAAGCTGGAGGCGCGATGAAAGAGGTGGACCTCACTCTCACACAGACTTTCTTCCTCGTCGCGCAGGAGGGTACCTATTCCGCCGCGGCGCGCAGGCTGAACATCACCTACCAGTCGGTGGCCAACCACATCCGGCGCCTCGAACAGCGCGTCGGCGAGAAGCTGGTGGTGGCCGGGCGGGGCTCCAAGTCGATCAAACTCACTCCACGCGGCACCAGCCTTTACCGGCTGCTGGCGCCGGAGTTCGACGTCATGCTGACGCGCCTGGGCAGCTTGATCGACAAGGAGCGGCCGGTCGTCCGTATCGGAATGCCACACGCGATTTTTTTCTACCTGCTGCCGCCGGTGCTGACGCAATTCCGGCGGATGTATCCCAACGTCGAGATCGTGGGCTACGAAAAGGACGTCTCGCTGCCGGAGCTGATCCGCAATGGCACGCTCGATGTGTGTTTGAGCGAACGCTATTTTGGCGACACGGTGATTCCGCAGCGCGTGATCTGCCACTATCAGCCGGCGCTGGCGTTCCCGTCGAGTTGGCCCGCGCCGTCCGACGAGACGGCGGTTCCGGAATGGGCGCTCGAACGGCCGCTGGTGACGTATGAACCCGGCCAGATGCTGCGCAACATCGCGCTGGACTATTTGTCGGTCGGCAACGAGCAGCCAAGGGTGGCGGTGTCTACCTCGACCAGCATGAGCGTCAAGCGCTGCGTCGACGAGGGCCTGGGTTTCGCCTTGCTGCCCACCTGGTGCATCGACGAGTCGGACAGGCGCCTGAGCTGTATCGTGCTTCCCAATGCGCCGCGGATCCCCATCTACTTCGGCGAAGCCATGTTCCTGAAATCGAATCCCTTCGTGCGCGCGCTTCACAAGCTTTGCCTGGAGATATTTCCCACAATCATCGAAGAGCGCGCGGGCCGCTGGAGTTTTCTCGACACAAGCAAGCCGGGACGAACCCGGTCCCGGTCCGCTGCGCGAGGCTGACGGATTTCGTCCGTGCCGGGCGCCATGGCCGCGATGGCGCCCGCCACGGGCGGAGCCGGTCAGGCCCTGAGCGCGGACAGCACCTCGTCCAGCATCTTCTTCGCATCTCCGAACAGCATGCGGTTGTTCTCCTTGTAGAACAGCGGATTGTCCACGCCCGCATAGCCGGATGCCATCGACCGCTTCATCACGATGGAGTGCCTGGCTTTCCATACTTCAAGCACCGGCATGCCGGCGATGGGGCTCGTCGGGTCTTCCGCCGCGCTGGGGTTGACGATGTCGTTGGCGCCGATCACGATGGCCACGTCGGCGTCCGGGAACTCCTCGTTGATTTCGTCCATCTCCATCACGATGTCGTAGGGTACCTTGGCCTCGGCCAGCAGCACGTTCATGTGGCCCGGCATGCGACCCGCCACCGGATGGATGGCGAAGCGCACGTTCACGCCTTTTTCGCGCAGGGCCTTGGTGATCTCGTACACCGTGTGCTGCGCCTGGGCCACGGCCATGCCGTAGCCGGGCACGATGATCACGCTCTTGGCTTCGCGCAGCATTTCGGTCGTTTCGGTGGCGCTGACCGGAACGACCTCGCCCTGCGGCTCCGAGGCCTTGTCGCCCGAGGCGGCTTTCTTCGGCGCGCCGGAACCGAAGCCGCCGGCGATCACGCTGATGAAGTTGCGGTTCATCGCCTGGCACATGATGTAGGAGAGGATGGCGCCCGAAGAGCCCACCAGCGCGCCGGTGACGATCAGCAGGTCATTGCTCAGCATGAAGCCCGTGGCGGCGGCCGCCCAGCCGGAGTAGCTATTGAGCATGGAAACCACTACCGGCATGTCGGCTCCGCCGATAGCCATGACCATGTGCACGCCGAACAGCAGCGCGATCACCGTCATGACGACAAGCGCCGTCATCCCCGCGCCGGGCTCGGCGGCGTTCAGGAACTGTTTGCCGAACCAGACCACCACCAGCAGCGCCGCCAGGTTGAGCCAATGGCGGCCCGGCAGCAGCACCGGCTTGCCGCCGATCCTGCCATTGAGCTTGCCGAAGGCGATCAGCGAGCCGCTGAACGTGATGGCGCCGATCAGGATGCCGACATAGATCTCGATTTCGTGGATGGCTTTCTCCACGCCCTGGAACTGCACCGAGGTATCGACATAGCTGGCGTAGCCGACCAGGCAGGCGGCCAGGCCCACCAGGCTGTGCATGAGCGCGACCAGCTCGGGCATCTGGGTCATCTTCACGGTTTTGGCAGCGTAGAGACCGATGCCGCCGCCGACGACCAGCGCGCCGACGATCCAGGCAATGCCGGAGGGGCCGACGCGCGGGCCAAGCACCGTGGCCAGCACGGCCAGCGCCATGCCGATCATGCCGAAGAGGTTGCCGCGGCGCGAGGTTTCCGGGTTGGACAGCCCCCCCAGGCTGAGGATGAAGAGAATGGCCGCGCCCAGGTAGGCGACGGTAGCGAGCGATTGGGACATGTTCGTTTTCCTTGTGCTCTGGTCGTTATTACTTGCGGAACATGGCGAGCATGCGGCGTGTGACGGCAAAGCCGCCGAACATGTTGATGGCCGTGAGCACCAGAGCGGCGAAAGCGAGCCACAGGATCAGTCCGTCCGGCCGGCCTCCTGTGCCGGCTTCGGGCGGCGCGATCTGCACCAGTGCGCCGATCGCGATGATGCTGGAGATGGCGTTGGTCACGCTCATGAGCGGCGTATGCAACGCGGGCGTGACGTTCCACACCACCATGTAGCCGATGAAGCAGGCCAGCACGAATACTGTGAAGTGGCCCAGGAAGGCCGCGGGCGCGTAGGCGCCTACGCAGGCGAACAGCCCGGCCGCCACGAGGAAGACCACGGCCAGCGCCTTGGCCGACATGGGCGCGCGGGCGCCATGGCCGTGGCCGCTCTTCTTCTCGGCCACCGGGGCGGCGGCCGCCTTGGGCGCGGGCGGAGGCGCTTGTTTCAGTGGCGGTGCGGGCCAGGTGATGGCGCCGTCCTTGATCACCGTCAGGCCCCGGATCGCATCGTCTTCCATGTTGACGATCGCCAGTCCGTCCTTGGCTTTGCACAACTCCTCGGCCAGGCGCAGCAGGTTGGTGGCGTACAACGTGGATGATTGCTTGGCCAGGCGCGAGGCCAGGTCGGTGTAGCCGATGATGGTCACGCCGTGGCGCACCACGGCCTCGCCTGGCACGGTGAGCTCGCAATTGCCGCCCTGTTCGGCGGCCATATCCACGATCACGCTGCCGGGCTTCATGCTCTGCACCATCTCGGCCGTGATGAGCTTGGGCGCCGGCTTGCCGGGGATCAGGGCGGTGGTGATGATGATGTCCGCGTCCTTGGCCTGTTGCGCATACATCTGGCGCTGCGCGGCCTGGAAGCCCTCGCTCATGACCTTGGCGTATCCGCCGCCGCCCGCGCCGTCCTCCTCGTAGTCGACCTTGACGAATTCGCCGCCCAGCGACTTGACCTGGTCGGCCACCTCGGCCCGGGTGTCGTTGGCGCGCACGATGGCGCCCAGGTTGGCGGCCGTGCCGATGGCCGCCAGGCCCGCTACGCCCGCGCCGGCGATGAAGACCTTGGCCGGGGGCACTTTGCCCGCCGCCGTGATCTGGCCGTTGAAGTAGCGGCCGAAGGCGTTGGCCGCCTCGATGACGGCGCGATAGCCGCTGACGCCCGCGGTGGAGGTCAGCGCATCCATCTTCTGCGCGCGCGAAAGCGTGCGCGGCAGGCAGTCTATGGCCAGTACCGTGGCATTCCGGGCGGCCAGCTGCTGCATCAGCTCGGGGTGCTGGGCCGGCCAGATGAAGTCGACGAGAATGCCGCCTTCGCGCATCAGGCCGACCTCCTCGGGGCTGGGCGGCCGGACCTTGAAGACAATGTCCGAGGCGGCCCAGAGGGCCGCGGCGCCATCGATGATCTCGGCTCCGGCGGCGCGATAGGCGTCATCGCTGAAATTCGCGGCTTCGCCGGCGCCGGATTCGACGGCGACCTTGAACCCGAGCTTGATCAGTTTCTCGACGACGTCGGGCACCGTGGCGACGCGCTTTTCCAAGGGGAAGGTTTCCCGGGGCACGCCTATGCGCTGGGCCTCGCTACGTTGCGGAGGATGGACGGAAGTATTGGACATTGATTGATCCCATCAGGTTTGAAAATCGGCTGTCGCGATACATACACTGACCGCAATATACTGAAAATAGGGGGCGGATCCAGATCCGAGTTGAACCTGATCTTGCTACGTCCGGCCCGCCGTCGCAAGAATTGTCGGAATTCGACGGTGATTATTTTTCTCTTTTTTCCGCCGGAAGCGGTAAAAAATCGAAGAGTTTTCACCGGCCGACCTCATAAACTTGATCACGTCATCAGTGGCCTTCGACTTCCTGCGGAAGTGCTGGCCGAGTATCCACGGAGATTGAAGTCCATGAGGGAAAACACTCAACTCGTCAGCGCAGGCCGGCATCCGGAGCGTTTTGGTGGCCTGGTGAATACCCCGATCTGCAGGGCATCGACGATTCTCGCGGGCAGCATGGCGGAATGGGAAGGCATGAAGCGCGCCCGCGCCGCGCAAGAGCCGGGCGCCACCACCTATGGCCGCTATGGAACCGCCACCGCCCATGCGTTCGAGGAGGCCATGGCCACCCTGGAAGGCGGCCACCGCTCGCTGGTCTTTCCCTCGGGCCTGGCGGCCATCGCCACGGCGCTCACCGCATTGCTCAAGGCCGGCGACCATATCCTGGTCTCATACAGCGCCTATTCCCCGACCCGTTCCTTCCTCGATCGCGTGCTCAGCCGCTACGGGGTCGAAGTACAGGTATACGACCCCGCCTGCGGCAAGAGCATCGAATCGCTCATGCAGCCCAATACCCGCGTCGTGTTCGTCGAATCGCCAGGCTCCGAAACGCTGGAAATCCAGGATATTCCCGCCATTGCGGCGGCCGCGCACGCGCACGGCGCTTTCGTCGTCATGGACAACACCTGGGCCACGCCATTGTTCTTCAAGGCTTTCGAGCATGGCGTCGACGTGTCGATCCACGCCGCCACCAAGTACATCGTGGGCCATTCGGATGCCATGCTCGGCGTTGTGACCTGCAACGAAGCCACCTGGCCCAAGGTCAAGGAGACGACGCAAGAAATGGGGCAGACGGCCAGCCCCGACGATATCTTCCTGGCATTGCGCGGACTGCGCACCATGGGCGTGCGGCTGCAGAAACATATGGCGTCGGGAATCCGCGTGGCGCAGTGGCTGGAGCAGCAAGCCGAGGTCGAGGCAGTGGTGCATCCGGCGCTGCCGTCGCATCCGGGCCATGCCATCTGGAAACGTGATTTCAGGGGCGCGAGCGGCCTGTTCACCGTGGTCCTGCGCGCAAGCGATGACGAATCAGTGGCAGCTTTCGTCGATACGTTGCATCATTTTGGGATCGGCGTGTCCTGGGGCGGCTATGAAAGCCTGGCCATACCGTTCAGTCCGGGGAAGCACCACGGCGACCGGTGGCCCTACAAGGGCAAGGCGGTACGCGTGCACGTGGGGCTGGAGGATCCGGAGGACCTGATCGCCGACCTGAAGCAGGGCTTGGCTGCGATGGTTGCCTGCAAAGAGGCGCGGCAGGATGCTCGGAAAGAAGTCGTTCGTTCGGCTTGAGCCTCTGCCATTTTTGACTTTTCCATTACTGGAGTACACATGAGCAAGATGAAGATCACCGGGTCCTTCGTGGCTCTGATTACGCCCTTCAACAAGGACGGCAGCCCCGATTACGAAGCTTTCCGCGAATTGCTGAAGTTCCAGGAAGACAACGGCACCAGCGCGGTCCTCATCATGGGGTCCACGGGCGAGGTGTCCATGCTGTCGCAGAAGGAGCGCCAGGACATCATCGTGGAAACCGCGAAGATGAAGACCGGCAAGATGAAGCTTTTCTATGGCTGCACCGGCAACAACACCGAGGCCACCATGGATTACCTGCGCTTTGCGCGGGCCAACGGCGCGGATGGCGCCATTCTGGCCGCGCCCGCGTATATCTGCGCGTCCGAATCGGACATCGAAAGCTATTTCCTGGAAGTCGCCGACGCAACCGACCTGCCGCTGGGTATCTATAACAATCCGCCTCGCGTCAAGAGCGATCTGCACTGGGACCAGTTGCTGCGTATTTTCAAACACCCGAACTATGTGGTCCACAAGGAATCCACCACGCGCGTGGGCCAGGTGGCGCAAGTCCTGTATGGCGCGCCCGACGTCTCCGTGATGTGCTGCGATTCGCCCAATCTGGGCCTGGTCGTGCCGACGATGAGCCTGGGCGGCCACGGCACGGCCAACATGACCGGCAACATCGCTCCGGCAGAGTTGGCGGAGATTTCCCAGCCCTGGACGTCGCCCGAGGTCAGCACCAGCTTCCGCGAATCCTATCTGCGCAATCTGCAATTGCTGCACTACTCGTACTCGGCCATCAACCCCGTGGCCATCAAGTCGCTGATGAAGGCCGTGGGCCTGCCGGCAGGCGAACTGCGCAAGCCGCTGCGCGCGCTGGAAGGCGAGCCCTTGCTCAAGGGGCTGCGCGCGGTCAAGGCGCTGGGCCTCGACAAGAAGTACGGCTGGACCTCGCTGCAACTGAAGGCCGCCTGATCCGAGGCAGGATGGGGCCGGAAAGGAATTGCGTCGGAAGAAGGTTCGCCTTGCGGCTTCCCACTGACGGAACTCTTTCCGGCCTCATGTCATGGCTTGGGCTGCGCTTTTGGAATAGGAAACGCTATGGATTTGGGAATTCGAGGCCGCCATGCGCTGGTTTTCGGCGGCAGCAAGGGAATGGGCCGCGCCTGCGCCCATCAGTTGGCGAGCGAAGGCGTCAACGTGACCATTGCGGCGCGCACGGAAAGCACGTTGGCCAAGGCGGCTGACGAGATCACGGAGGCCACGGGAACCCGGGTCCGATATGTGGTTGCCAATATCACCACGGATGAAGGGCGGGAGGCGGCTCTTTCGGCTTGCCCCGCGCCCGATATCCTCGTCAACAACGCGGACGGGGCGCCGCCCGGCGACTTTCGCCAGTGGACCCAGGCCGACTGGCATTCGGCCCTGGACGCCATGGCCCTTGGGCCGATCGATATGATCCGCAGGATCGTGGACGGCATGATGGAACGCCGCTTCGGCCGCATCGTGAATATCGTTTCACGCAGCGTGAAAACCCCGCAGCTTGAGCTCGGCCTGTCCAATGGCGCGCGCTCGTGCCTGGTCGGCTTCGTTGCGGGCCTGGCCCGCCAGACGGTGCGGCATAACGTCACCATCAACAACCTGTTGCCGGGCGTTTTCGCTACCGATGCGCAGCGGCATCACATAGAAGGGATGCTGGAGCCGGGCGGCAAGACGTTTGACCAGCTATGGGCGGAGCGCGGGTCCAATAATCCGGCTGGCCGCTACGGCGAGCCCGAGGAGTTGGGCGCGCTTTGCGCATACATCTGCGCCGCCCAATCCGGCTATATATGCGGCCAGAATATCTTAATAGACGGCGCCGCCTATCCGGGCACCTACTGATTCGCTTACGATCATTCCTCTTTCCACGACCCTCTCTCATGGATTGCGGGTCCGAGGAGGGGGGCGGTATTCGTTGCATAACTACTTCCAGTGAGACCGTTCGTCATGCGTAATACCCCTTTTCGTTCTCGCCGCTTTTGCATCAAAGGCATTGCGGCCGTTGTCGGTGGCTTGGCTTTGCTGGGTTCGGCGCAGGCGCAAACGAAGTCGGACGACTCCTATCCCAGCCGTCCGATCACCATCGTGGTGCCTCATCCCCCCGGCGGTTCCGTCGATGGCCTGGCCCGCATATTTGCGGTGAAGCTTGGCGAGGAGCTGAAGCAATCGGTCATTATCGACAACAGGGCGGGCGCGTCCGGGATGGTGGGCGCAGGCGTGGTCGCGCGCGCGGCGCCGGATGGCTATACGCTGTACCTGAACGCGTCGATCCACAATATCAACCCCTTGCTTTATGGGAAGAAGATGACCTTCGATGCGGTGAAGGATTTCACTCCCGTCAGCGGTCTCGCCCAGGGCGCGTTGATATTCAGTGTGAATAACGATGTTCCCGCGAAGACCGTGCAGGAATTCGTCGGCGTGGTGAAGGCAGCCCCCGACAAATACAATTTTGCGACCACGGGTTTTGGTTCGGCGGGGCACCTCGCCATCGCGCAGTTCGCATATGAAGCGGGCCTTTCCGATCTGCAGGTCCCGATCGTCCTGTACAAGGGCGGCGGCCCTGCCTTGACCGATTTGATCGGCGGGCAGGTTCACGCGCTCGCCGATCCGATGCTCTCTTCGCTGCCCATGGTCAAGTCGGGCAAGATACGCGCGTTGGCGGTAACCGGCGATAAGCGCAGCCCTTTGCTTCCGGATATTCCGACGATGCGGGAAGCCGGGCTGAAGGATTTCGAGTTCTATTCCTGGTATGGCTTGTGGGCCCCCGCCAAGCTGCCGGAGCCGATTCTCAAGAAGCTGGACGCCGCCACGCAGAAGATCACGACGTCCGCCAGCATGAAGGAGCAGCTAGAGAACCTCGGCTTTGAAAGCTCCTACAGGAACAGCGCGGACTTCGCGCAGTACATACAGGCCGAGACGGCCAAATACGGCGCCATCATCAAACAGGCCAATATCACCGCGGACTGAGTCGGTTGCCCATAAGCCAGAGCGCCCCATCGAGGGGCGCTCTGGCCGCTTCAGGGCAGCACCGCTTCCGGCTCAGGATCATGCCTATGTGGCGCCGCCCGATCTGACAATAGCCGGCACCTCAAGGGCCTGGACCAAAGGCGCGGCTTCTTCCCACCGCACCACCTCCACCAGCGCGGACTGGGCGCTGCTTCCCTGGGTCAGGCGGGACGTGCCTACGTCGATCGTCAACACGTTGGGATTGCCGTGTAGTTCCAGGCTTTCGCCGACTGCGTCAAACCAGGCTCCGGTAGGCAGGGCCACCACGCCGGGCTTGAGGTCGGCGTCGACGAGCGCGGTTGCAAGGCATGCGCCCCGATCGTTGTAGACCTTGACGAGATCATGTTGGCCGATGCGCCGGGCTTGCGCATCCGGCGGCGAGATGCGCAGGGCTTCCCGGCCATTGATCTTCAGATCCACCGATGCTTGGCCGCCGTCCATTTGGGAATGGAGCTTGCCCGCGGGCTGGGGGGTGAGCAGGTGCAGCGGCCACCGGGCTGCTTTGGGTGATCCTAGCCATTCTTCCGGCGTCAGCCAGGTGGGGTGGGGCGGGCAATCGGCATAGCCGAACCCGGCGATCTTTTCCGAATACAGCTCGATGCGGCCCGACGGCGTGCGCAGCGGATTTGCCTCGGGATCCCGACGGAACTCTTCGAACAGCACGAATGGTCTTTCCGGCTCGGGGATCTCCACGAAGCCCCGGTTCCAGAATGCATCGAAATCAGGGGCCGTATGGCCACTGCCGCGCCACGCCCGAGCCATGGATTCGAAGATATGCCGTATCCACTCCATCTCGCCACGGCCTTCCGTAAAACTCTGCTCATAGCCGCCCAGCGCGGCCAGCTCCCGGTATATGTCGAAGTCATTGCGGCTGGAGCCGATCGGCGCCAGGGCCTGGTGCATGGCGAATACATGGCGATCGCGCGTAGAGCCGCCGATATCGTTTCTTTCCAGCGTGGTGGTGGCCGGCAGCACGATGTCCGAGCGGCGCGCCATGGGCGTCCACCAAATCTCGTGAGCGACTATCGTTTGCGGCCGGCTCCATGCCCGGCTGAGGCGATTCAGGTCCTGTTGGTGATGGAAGGGATTGCCGCCAGCCCAGTACACCATCTTGATGTCCGGATAGACGCCTTCACGCCCATTGAATTCGTAGTGCTGGCCTGGATGCAGCAGCATGTCGGTGACCCGGGCAACGGGGATCACCGAGCCGGTGGGATTGCGCCCCGATTCCATGGCCGGCCCCGCAATCTCCATGCGCGGGTTTCCGGCGCCGTTCATGGAGGCATGCCCAAACGCAAAACCGCCGCCAGGCAGCCCGATATGCCCCAACGCAGCGGCAAGCGCAATGCTGGCCCAGTAAGGCTGTTCGCCGCGATGGGCGCGCTGCAATGACCATGCGCAAGTGATCATCGTGCGGACGCTGCGCGCCTGGCGCGCGAGCGCGCGGATCGTCTCGGCGGGGACATCGCAGATCGCCTGGGCCCATTCCGGCGTCTTGGGGATTCCGTCCGTCTTGCCTTCCAGATAATCGCGCAAGGCCGGAAATCCGACGCAATGGACCCGGAGGAATTCTTCGTCGTGAATGCCATCGGCGACCAGCGCCTGGATCATCGCCAGCATCAAGGCGGCGTCCGTATTGGGACGAATGGGAATCCACCGCGCCTGAACGCCGGGAGGAACATCCCCCCGGGTTGGGCTGATGACCACAAACTCAATGCCCGCCGCTGCCGCACGCTCGAGCTGCCCGCGCAAGGGATGGTCCCCGGCGCCGCCCGACGTAATCTGCGTGTTGCGTAGCGGCATGCCGCCGAACGCGATCAACAGGCGTGTGTTGCCCGTGACGCTGTTCCAGTCGGTCACGCGGCCAGTCACCGGCGTGTAGGTGCCGATCACATGGGGAAGCAGGAACTGCGCGGTGCCCCAGCTATAGTTCCCCGCCTGATTCGTAAAGCCGCCGCCGGCGTTCAGGAACCGGTGCGTCTGGGTACGCGCGTGGTGCAGCCGGCCCGCCGAGGACCAGCCATATGAACCACCGAAAATGGCTTCGCCGCCATGCTCCGTCCTGACTCGCTGGAGTTCTGAATGGACGGCAGCAAGGGCCTCGTCCCAACTGACCTCCACGTAGTCGTCACGCCCGCGCTCGCTCCCGTCGGACAAGTGCCGATCGCGCAGCCATCCCTTGCGAATGGCTGGTCGGTCCACCCGTAGCGGCGAGTGGACCATGGCAGGCATCGATCGCAGGATGTCCGAGGGGGCGCTGTCGTGGGAGAACGGCTCGCAATCTATCAGCCGGCCGCCCTGCGTGACCGCGGTGAATGCGCCCCAGTGGGAGAGCGAGGGGAAGCGGCGAATCTGTTTAGACATGATTTCACAAGGTTTTGGCCCAGGGATCGCGCTTTCCAAAGACCTGGATCGACTGCGGATAGCCAACGCACCGTCAATGCTAACAACAGAGCGGGTGAATTTTTTTCCCATTCGCACGGTTTGACGCCGAAACAATGAAATAAATTTCCCTTCGATACCCTTTAGTCTTGGATCCGGTCAGGCATGGCATTGCCGGCCCGCGCATTCCGCCAACGCCGCAGATATAGGGATCGACCCGGACAACCATGAAAGTTCTCATCCTCGGAGCCGGCGTGGTCGGGGCCGCAACGGCCTACTATCTTTGCCGAGAAGGCCATGAAGTCGAAGTCGTGGAGCGCCACTCGGCGGCCGGAATGGAAACCAGCTTCGGCAATGCGGGCGGCTTATGCCCAAGCTTCGCTGCGCCGTGGGCCGCGCCGGGAATGCCGATCAAGGTATTGAAGATGGCGTTGAAAGCCGACGCCCCTGTGCGGTTTTCGCTTTGGCCGGAACTTGAAAGGCTCCGTTGGACGAGGCGATGGCTGATGGAATGCAATGCGACGCGATTTCGCGTCAACAAGCTGCGCATGCAGCGCGTGGCCCACTATAGCCTCGCTTGCCTGACGCGGCTGATGGCCGAGACGCCGATCGCGTTCGATTTTCATGCGGGCGGCGTGTTGCAGTTGTTCCAGACCGAAGCGGAGTGCCAGTACGGCAACATCGCTGCCAGCGCGCTGGAGGAATTCGGCATTCCGCACAATGTGTTGAACGGACGCGATGCGCTGGCGGTCGAACCGGCCTTGCGTGACGCCACCGCCAAGGTGGCGGGCGGCCTTCATTTGCCGTCCGATGCATCGGGCGACAGCCACATTTTCTGCCAGGCATTGACCACCTGGCTTCTGGGCCAAGGCGTGAAATTCCACTTTGGCGCCCAGGTAAGGCGCTTGCTGCATGAAGGCGGCCGGGTGGTGGGCTGCGAGACCGCTTCCGGCGCGCTGAAGGCCGATGCCACGGTGGTCGCCTTGGGCAACCAGGCTCCGGCATTGCTTGCTCCGTTGGGGATCAAGCTTCCCGTATATCCGCTCAAGGGCTTTTCAATTACCGCGCTGGTGACCAATCCTGATCAAGCGCCCAATATGTCGGTCATGGATGAACACAACAAGGTCATGATTTCTCGGTTGGGCAACAGAATCCGCGCGGCGGGCATGGCCGAACTGGTTGGCCATGACCTGTCATTGAAGGCGGATCGTAGAGATGTGCTGGTCCGGGTGGCGCGAAGCCTGTTCCCCAACGGAATCGACTACGGGAACGCTACGTTCTGGACGGGGCTGCGCCCCATGACGCCGGATGGCCCCCCCATCCTCGGAATCTCTGGCTGGGACGGGCTGTTTCTCAATAGCGGGCATGGCTCCAACGGCTGGACCCAGGCGTGCGGAACGTCCCGGGTCGTGGCGGACCTGGTATGTGGCCGCAAGCCTGAAATCGACCTCGATGGGCTCACTATTGAGCGCTTCCGGCGGTAGGGGCGTTATAGGCGCGTGCTGGGCTGCCTTGAGCGCTACGTCAGCGCGATCCCGCCATCCACGCGCAGGTCCACCCCCGTGACGAAACTACTGTCGTCCGAAGCCAGGAATACGGCGGCGCGTGCAAGTTCTTCTGAATGCGCCAGGCGCCCCAGGGGGATGGCCGAAGCCATTCCCTGCTCGAAAGCGGGGCGGTCCGATTCGGACACGCCCAGTTTTTCCAGGATGGGGGTGTCGGTGGGCCCGGGGCTCAGCACGTTGACGCGTATCTTCCTCGCCTTGAACTCCAGCGCCCAGGCGCGCGCGAACGCGCCGATGGCGGCCTTGGAGCCAGCGTAGACCGCGTGGTTCTCCAGCACCTTCGCGCTGGCGATGGAACCGGTGAGGATGATGGAGGCGCCGTCGCGCATCAGGGGCAAGGCCTTGGTCACGCCGAAGAACACGGCCCGCGTGTTGGTGGCGAACTGGGCGTCGTAGCTGTCGACGCTCACGGCCGACGAGGGCTCGATGTTGTTCATGCCGGCGTTGGCCATGTAGATGTCGATGGCGCCGAAGCGTTCGCGGACTTCGGCCAGCAGGCTATCGTGGGAGGACAGGTCGCCAACGTCGCCCACCACGCCGAAGGCGGAGGCGCCGAGCTGGGCCACCGCGTCGTCCACGGCTTGCCGCCGGCGTCCGACGATGGCGACGCGCGCGCCTTCGGCCACGAAGGCCTGGGCCGCGGCGAAGCCGATGCCGCTGTTGCCGCCGGTGATGACGGCGGTCTTTCCTGAGAGCTTTTGCATGGGTATCCCTTCATGGGCGCGGCGGTCGGCGTCACCCGCCTCCAGCCGCCGCGCGAGCGTTATATGGATCAGTAGTCCCAGATGACCGGGACCCAGCGGAAGGCGTCGCCATCGACCGCCACCCTTCCAACGGACGGGAAGGGCAGGTGGGCTGCCACCAGCAGTCCGCGGTTCTGCGCCAGTTCCTGGAAGAGCGCGATACGGACGCGGGCGGATTCTTCGGGATCGTGTTCGAAACCGTTGTGCCACTCGGGATGGTCGAAGCCGACCGGGAACATGGCGTCGCCGGCGAAGGTCAGCCGTTCGCCGCCCGACACCAGGTCTACCACGCTGTGCCCCGGGGTATGGCCGCCGGTAAGGCGGACGATCACGCCCGGCGCGACCTCATGCCGGTCCTGGAATATCCGCAGCCGGTCGCGGTATTCGTTGTAGAAGCTGGTGGCGGTGGAGCGGAGCACGGCCGGTACGGGCTTGGGCATCACAGTGTGGGAGAAGTCGGGCGACGTCCAGAATTCGACTTCGGTCGCCGACACGTGGACGCGCACGTCGGGGCTCAGGCGATCCTTCACTCCGGGCACGAGCAGCCCGCCCACGTGGTCCATGTGCATATGGGTGATGATGATGTCCGTCACGGATTCCAGCGCGATGCCGGCCGCTTCCAGCCGCTGGGGGAACTGCCCGGCGCGCGGGAAGCCCGCGAACTGTCCGCCCAGCCCGGCGTCGATAAGAATGGTCTGGTCGCCGCTGCGCGCCACCATCACGTTCAGCGGCCAGTCGAACGCGTCGGGCGGCATGAACATGTGCTCGAGCCAATTCGCCAAATCGGCCGGATCGGCGTTCGTGGCCATCGTTGCGGTCGGCAGCGGCAGCACTCCGTCGCTGACCACCAGCGCATCGATCTCTCCGATCTGCACTGCGTAGCGGGAGGGGACCAGGTCGATGGGCGTTTCGACGCTGGGGGGCAAGGCGTTGTCTATGGCGAGCATGGCGGAATCTCCAGGAAAATGGGGAGGTCAGGCGGGGGAGCGGAGGAAGGCGAGCAGGTCGGCGTTGATCCGGTCCTGCATGGTGGCGGTGAGGCCGTGGGGAGCGCCGGGGTAATAGATTTCCTTGGCGTTCTTCACCAGGCGCGCCGCCTTCTTCGCCGAGTCGTGCACGGGAACGATCTGGTCGTCTTCCCCATGCATGAACAAGGTCGGCACATCGACCTTCTTCAGGTCTTCGGTGAAGTCGGTTTCGGAAAAGGCCTTCACGCATTCGTAGGCGTTCTTCTGGCCGCTTTGCATGCTCCACAGCCAGAACTGGTCCAGCATGCCTTGCGAGACTTTGGAGCCGGGGCGGTTGGCGCCATAGAAGGGAATGGCCAGGTCCTTGTAGAACTGCGAGCGGTCTCCCGCCACGCCGCTGCGGATGCCGTCGAAGACGTCGATCGGCAGCCCTTCGGGGTTGGCGGCCGACTTCAGCATCACCGGCGGCACCGCGCCGATGAGCACCGCGCGGGCCACGCGCCGGGTGCCGTGGCGGCCGATGTAGCGCACCACTTCGCCGCCGCCGGTGGAATGGCCGACCATCGAGATGTCTTTCAGGTCCAGCGCTTCGATCAGCTGCGCCAGGTCGTCGGCATAGCCGTCCATGTCATTGCCCGACGACGGTTGCGACGAGCGTCCGTGCCCGCGGCGGTCGTGCGCGATGACGCGGAAACCGTTCTGCGCCAGGAAGTGCATCTGCCCGTCCCAGGCGTCCGCGTTCAGCGGCCAGCCGTGGGAAAAAGTGACGACCGGGCCTGCTCCCCAGTCCTTGTAATAAATCTGAGTACCGTCCGTGGTGGTGATGGTGTGCTTGGCCATGAGTGTGCTCCGGTTGGGGAAGAGGACTGCGCTGATGGTGAAGGCATCGTAGGTCTGGCGACTTGGGCGCGGTAGGCCCGGCGCCGGAAGCACTCTGTTGTGCTGCGCGCACCAATTGCGGCGTGGACGACGCCGGGCACGCGGCTTGCTGCTGGTGGTGCCTATCTGGACAGGGAGGATCGCCATGCCGAACCCGAACGCCTGTTTTGCCGCGCGGACATGAAGAAGACCATCCCGATCGTGCGCAAGGGGCAATACCCGGGCCCGCTCGCGCGCGACGCTTTCCGCGAGCGCTTCATGCGACGTTTCTACGACCCGGCCTTCCAGGCCGAGCGGGAGGCGCTGGAGCGCCTGGAGGCGATCGCCTGGGACGCCTACGAACAGGGCCGCAAGTCGCCCGTTACCGTGAAGGCGGGCCCCGAATTCTCCGATCCCGATTTCGACCTGTCGGTCGAATGGAAGGAGACGCGCGACCGGCTGGCGCGCGCCGCGCAAGTGCAACGGGATCCAGACACGCCGTCGCGTGTGCTGGTGATCGTCGGCGCGGCGCGCAATGACGGCACCTGTCCGGGCGAGGTCTCCAAAAGCTGGCGGCTGGCGCGTATCGTGGCGGAGGAATTGCAGGTTGCCCGCGTGCAAACCGATACGCTGGACCTCAGCCGGCTGGTGTACGAATACCAGTACCAGATCCACCCCTGCAAGGGCTGCGTCTCGACCGCGATGCCGCTATGCCATTGGCCTTGCAGTTGCTACCCGAATCATTCGCTGGGACAGGACAACGACGCCATGGCGGGAATCTACGAACAATGGGTGGCGGCACACGGCGTGATCCTGGTCGCGCCCACGTACTGGTATCAGTCGCCCAGCCCCTTGAAACTGATGATCGACCGACTGGTGTGCGCCGATGGCGGCAATCCCGATCCGACCCTGACCGGCGGCAAGGACCCGCTCAAGGCCAAGCAGGTTGAACTGGCGGGTTGGCCGTATCCCAAGCATCTTGCCGGCCGCGCCTACGGGCTGGTGGTGCATGGCGACGTGGCCGGCGTCGAAGGGCAGCGGCGCGCCCTGAGCGACTGGCTCGATTGGATGGGGCTGATCGACGCCGGCGCGGCATCGCGGCTGGAGCGCTATATCGGCTATTACCGCCCCTACGCCACCAGCCACGATGAGCTGGACCAGGACGGGGCGGTGCAGCAGGAGGTGCGCAACGTGGCGCGCGCCATGGTCAATTGCCTGCCGCGGCTACGGCGGGGAGAACTCACGGTGCCGGACCGGGGCATCGAGGATCCCAGGCCGAAGTGAGTATGGCGTTGAAAACGTAGCCCAGGGCGTTACAGTCGAGTCCCCGGGGTATCCTGCGGAACGGGTTCCGCTGACCTTCCGTGCTCCAGACCCAGGCTGAGCCGGTATTCATGCGGCGCCAGCCCGGCGGCGTTGCGGAATGCGCGGGCGAAATTCGCCGGGCTGGAATAGCCGAATTCCATCGCGATCTCCGTGATCGATGCGCTGGTGCCCGCAAGCAACTCCTTGGCCCGCCGCATACGGACGACGTTCACCAGCTCTCGGAAGTCGGATCCGCTATCGCGCCGCAGAATCCGTTGCAGCGTGCGCACGCTGGTGTCGAGCGCGCGCGCCGTGCTGTCGATGGATACGGAGCCGGCTTGAACCTGCGCGTGGATGTGCGCCACGACGACTCCCATGAAATTGCCCAGGCCGGCGGGTTCGAAAATCGCGCGCGCCACGTCTTCGACCGTTACCAGGCGCGGCTGGACGCGGCCGTGGGCGCGGCGCTCAAGCAGACGGGCGTCGATGCACACGGATACGGCATTGGTGTCGAACACGACCGGGCATTGGTATACGTCTTCGAACGGGGCCACGGCCGCCGGACGCGGGATGTCCAGTTCGATCCAATCCGGCAGAAAGCCCGGCCCCAGGTAGGTGCGCAGAATGCTGAGCAACACGATCGCGGTGCCACTTGCAATGTGTACGTAGCCGGGGCGCCCTCGCGTGGCAGTGAAATAGCTGGCGCGGGCGATGCCTCCCTCGACCGAGACTCTCATCCGGTCGCCGGTGCTGTGATACCTCAAGGAGGAGGCCGCGCGGGCCAGGGCCTCGCCCAGGCTGTCGGCGGCCAGGACATATTCGCCCCAGCGTCCGTACGTCGTCAGCGACAGGTGCGGAGCGGAAAACAGGCCGAGGTTCACGCCGCCGGAGCGTCGTTCGATCTCCCAGAGGAAATCGGTCATGAGCGCCTGCGGAACGAAGCACTCACGGTTTTCGATCAGCTCGAAGTCGAGCATCACGGCTTGCTTGGCTTGCCTCAGGATCTTGTCGCCAAAGGTATTTCGTATCAGTCCGGATATGCCGGCCAGGGTCGTGACTGAAATGACCGGCGGCGCGCGCGTTCCGAAGTGCAGGTCCGGCCGGGCGGGCGATGGCGTCAAATGAGTGGTGGCTTGATTCACTTACGACTACCCTTCCCCTGTAGTGGCGTGAATCTGCCGGCATTTTTCTGCCTTGCAGACGCCGGTTTTTTTTCTTGGTGGATTGATATTACAGGCGCCGGGACCAGCCGATGCTTCGTGCTGCCGTTTTACAACAACGGAAAAAGAGGGGGGCTTGGGCCGGGCCTTTTTTGGTGCTTTGCACAACGCCGACGGACCGGGCCGCGCCACGGAAATCGTCCCTGGCATAGCGGCGAAGAGTGCGGTTTAGCCCAAAGGGTGAACAGACACTCGCAAAAACCGCCTCTACAATTTCCTGTTGGTTTGAAGGGATACCTTGCGAGTCGAGCCGGGTGACGGGCCCGTCCGGGCCAGGAGGCGTCGCATGAGTTGGGAAGACGACTGGTTGTTGGGCCTGCCCTTGTTCGTCGCGACGATCGTCGTGCACGTGACGGCATTTCTGGCCATGGGCAGGTTGCTGGCATCCGCGCCAGCCCATCTGGCCCAAAGCAAGATCCTGTTTGGGGTTTCCGTCGCGATCTTTGCGTTGTTCGCCGCGGTCGTCCATGCCCTGGAGGCGCTGGCGTGGGCTTTCCTGTATGTGCATATCGGCGCCGTGCCCAACCTGGCCGAGGCGATCCTCTATTCATTGGAGGCGATAACCAGCTATGGGCACGCGCCGGCATTCCTGCCGCCTCACTGGCGGCTCATCGGAGCCATCGAAGCGGTGAACGGACTTGTTCTGTTCGGTCTTACCACGGCCTTCTTCTTCGCCGCGATCCAGAACGGCCGGTCGAGAAACTCGACACGGGCGGGTTCAGTCTGACACCATTTTTTCGCTTCGAAATCGGAGTTGCGGCCGGGTGGCCTTTATCATCGGACCTATGGCGGCCGCGCGCCGCTCCCTGGGCCTTGATCGTATAGGAGACTCTTTAGTGGTTAGATCCGCGACGACAGCATCGATTTCTTTCCTGCCCCGCACGCATGCCGCCAGTTTCTGGCGGCGCCGACGGGAAAGACCGTGGCTGGCGGCCCTGCTGCTGGCAGCGATGCTGTGTTGCGTATCGCTTGGCTGGCAGGCCAAGGCAGTGGCTGCGATGCCGTTGCTGGCGCAGGAAACGGCCGCGCCGGCCTCCGGGCTGACGCCGGCCGCGCTGGCCGACCTGCTGGAAAATCCCGAGGCGCGCAAGGCGCTGGTGGATGAGTTGCGGGGGCAGGCGTCCGGGACGAAGCCGGCTTCGTCCCGCACCGCGGGCGCGGCCGCGCCGCCCGCGCAGCCGGCAGAGCCCGGGCTGCGGGAACGCATGGCCGATGATGTGCAGCGCTTTCTGACTGGCCTGGCCACCGATATGGGGCAGGGCGTGGAAGACATGCGCGCACTGGCTTCGGGACGCAGCCTGCGCATGGACAGCGGCGCCGCGGGCCATGCCCTGCTGCCGTTGGCGCTGGCCGCCGCGGTCACGATCATTGCGTTCATCCTGCTGCGGATGATAGCCATGTACATCTACACCCGCATCGACCGCTGGGTGGCCGAGCAGGGCCGCGCGTCCGATGCGCCGCCGAAACGCGGCGCGCCGGCCTCCATGCGCGTGCTGTACCGGCGCGCGGGGGCCATTGTGGGGGCGCTGGCCATCGACGTGGGCGTGGTGGTGCTTGCCGCCATGGCAGGCGGAGCCGCGGCCCTGTGGAGCACGCCCGGGCGCGGGACGCTGGATGCGTTGGCGGCCGTGTTCCTGAAGGCTTTCGTGTCGGTGGAGATCGTCAAGGTGGCGGTCCGCACGGTATTCGCCGTCAAGCATCCGCACCTGCGCCTGCTGCCCATGGCCGACGAGCATGCCAAGTACTGGAATGCCTGGCTGCTGCGCATCGTCGTGGCGGCCGGCTACGGCACGCTCCTGGTCGATCCCGTGGTGTCGGCCTCGCTGTCGCCCGCTCTGGGCAGGCTGGCCAACCTGATCATCATGCTGGCGGTGTACGCATATGCCGTGCGCGTCATCTGGCGCAACCGCCAGACGGTGCGCGAACGCCTGGACCGCCGCGCCGCCAGCGCCACCACGTTCATGGGATCGCGCTTGCACATCCTGTCGCGAGTGTGGCATGTGCTGGGCATCGGCTATTTCACGATTCTGCTGGTCGTCAGCCAGATAGACCCGACCAACGCGCTGCCATTCATGGCCCGCGCCACCGCGCAGACGCTCCTGGTCATCGGCGTGGGCAGCCTGCTGATCCTGCTGCTGAACGCCGTGCTGGCCAAGCCGATCAAATTGCCGGCGGACCTGCGCCAGCGCCTGCCGCTGCTGGAGGCCCGCGTCAACGCCTACGTGCCGGCCATGTTGAAGCTGATCGGCCTGATCATCCGCATCGTCCTGGTGCTGCTGGTCCTTGACGCCTGGCACGCCTTCGACCTGTCGAGCTGGTTGGCGTCGGATGCCGGCGGCGCGGCCATCAAGATGGTGCTGAACATCGCCATCGTGCTGCTGATCGCGGCGCTGGCCTGGACCGTGGTCGCCAGCGTGATCGAGCACCGGCTCAGCCAGAGCGAAGGGCGGGGCATGCCCAGCGCGCGCGAACGCACGCTGCTGGCGCTATTTCGCAACGCCGCGCTGATCGTCATCGTGACGATGACGCTGATGGTGCTGCTGTCGCAGATCGGCATCGACGTGGGCCCGCTGATCGCCGGCGCGGGCGTGGTCGGCCTGGCCATCGGCTTCGGGGCGCAAAAGCTGGTGCAGGACATCATCACCGGCGTCTTCATCCAGCTTGAGAACGGGATGAACGAGAACGACGTGGTGCAGGTCGCGGGCGTGTTCGGCACGGTCGAGAAGATGACGATACGCTCGGTGGGCATCCGCACGCTGGACGGCGGCTATCACCTGGTGCCATTCTCTTCGGTGGACGTGGTGGCCAACCATATGCGCGACTTCTCGTACCACCTGGGCGAATACACCATCGCCCACCGCGAAAGCGTGGACGACGCGATCGTGCACCTGCGCGCGGCCTTTGCCGAGCTCATGACCGACACGGTGCTGGGGCCCGAGATCCTGGAAGAGATGACGGTCGCAGGCGTCACGGCGGTCAACGAAAAGGGCGTGACCATCCGGATCCTGATCAAGACCACGCCCGGCATGCAGTGGGCCGTGCAGCGCGGCTACAACCGGCTGTTGAAGAAGCATTTCGACGCCGCGGGCATCGAGCTGCCGTACCCGCACACCGTGGTGTACTTCGGCCAGGACAAGCGGGGGTTCGCGCCGGCGGCCAACGTGACGCTGCAGGCCGAACGCCCCGACGAGGGCGAGGATGCCCGCGCGGCGGGGCACACGCGCCGCCGCCTGGAGCCGCAAGCGCCCAGCGAGGACTCGGCCGAGGTGCTGGGCAACGAGCTGGAGGCGCGCGAGGATCCCGACGCGCCGCGCGCGTAGCGATACGCGGGTCAGGCGCGGGGGCCGCCGGATTCGGCGGCCAGCGCCTGGATCATGTGCCGCACGAATCTCTCGGTGGCGTCGGGTAGCGTGACGTGGCTGGCGGTCTGTATCTGCAGCGTGCGTTCGGCGAACACCGGCTGTTGCAGTGCGACCGCCACCAGCGCGCCGCTGGCCAGCGGTTCGGCGAGCGTGATCTCGCCGGCCAGCGTAATCGCATGGCCGGCCTCGACGATGGCGCGGGTGACCGAGGAAGAGTTGCTGGAATAGGCGACGTCGAAGGGCGGGCCGTTGCCGTTGGCGGCGGAGTTGTCGAACAGCAGGCGCACGGTGGTGCCGGAGTCGGTCAATGCGATCGGATAGTGGCGCAGATCGTCCAGCGAGAGGCTGGGGCGCCCGGAGAGGGGGTGGCCAGGAACCATGATCGCGCGCACGGGCGACACGATTTCGTAGCGCACGTCGATGCCGCTGCCGGCATTGATGCTGAAGGCCAGGCCTACGTCGATGGCGCCGTCGCGCAGGCGCTGGGTGACCACGCCGGGCGAGGCGATGTGCACCTGGAACGCCACCTCGGGATGCTGGCCGCGGTAGGCGCCCAGGATGCTGGGCAGAACGTTGCGCGCCACGGCTTCGTTCGAGCCGATGCGGATGGTGGTCAGCTCCGCCTGCCGCAGGCTGCGGATGTCGCGCAGCACATGTTCGGAATCCATGGCGGCGCGGCGCGCGTAGTCGGCCAGCAGCTCGCCGGCCCGCGTCAGCACCATGCCGTGAGGGCGGCGCTCGAACAGCGCCGCGCCGCAATCGTGCTCCAGCTTCGCGATCTGCCGGCTGATGGCTGAAGGCGCCACGTGCAGGGCGGCGGCAGCTTCCTTGATGCTGCCGCCCCGGACCACTTCGAGGAAATAGCGATGCGCGGTGCTGAGCATGGATTTGATTCTAAAAAATGCAATCAAGATGCGAATTATTGATCTTGATTGCCTAAACAGCAATTCATAGAATGGATTTGCCTATCGGCGGCCGGATGAGCGGACAGAGAGCCGAGGCCGGCCGCGTTTTCATGGACCAAGGGGAATCGCATGTCCATTGCCGTCTGCAAATCGAATCTCACCGGATCGCGCCCGCTGGGCCGCGGTCTCCTCACGCGCGCTCTTGCCGCGCTGGCGCTGTCGTCGGCCATGGCCGGAGCGCTTGCCGCAGACTTTCCGCAGCGTTCCATCCAGCTGATCCTGTCGTTTCCGCCGGGCGGAGCCACCGATGTGCTGGCGCGGGAACTGAGCCAGCGGCTGGGCGATACGCTGGGGCAGTCCGTGGTGGTGTTGAACCGCCCTGGCGCGGGCGGGCTGATAGGGATGCAGGCGGCGGCAAGGTCCGAGGCCGATGGCTACACGCTGTATATCTCGTCCGTAATGTCCAACTCCATCTACGAGGCCCTCAACGGCAAGCAGCAGGTGTCGCTGGACGGAGATTTCGATGCGGTGGGCGCAATTGCAAGCGCGCCGCATATCCTGGTCACGCCCTCCAAGCTCGGCATCAAGGATTACGCCAGCCTGGTGTCCTACCTGAAGGCAGCGCCGGGCAAGTACAACTACGCCTCGATGGGAGCGGGCACGCTGTCCAACCTGGAAGCCGAGATATTCAAGGAACAGACCGGCGTGGATGCGCTGCAGATCCCTTACAAGGGCAGCAGCCAGGCGCTGCCCGAGGTGATCTCCGGCGCGTCGGTATTCATGTTCGATAGCGTCACCAGTTCCTTGCCGCACAAGCAGGGCGGACGCATCGATGTGCTGGGCGTGGCGTCGGCCAAGCGCCTGCCGGTGATGCCCGAGGTGCCCACGCTGAAGGAGCTGGGCGTGCAAGGGCTGGAGGCCGAGAACCTGTTCGCGCTGATGGCGCCGCGCGGCACGCCCCAAGACAGGCTGGACATCGTGGCCCGGGCGTTGGCCAAGGCGCAGGACGACGCGGCCTTCCGCAAGGCGATCGAAGCCCAGGGTTTCCAGATCAGCGAGATTCCCGGCGCGGCGCTGCCGCGCTTCATCCTGGACCAGCAGGCCTTCTGGAGGGACAAGGTCAAGGCCTTGAACATCAGCGCCGGCAAATAGCGGCGGCAATTCCGAACTTCCGAACCGACACCCATGCCCATTCCAAACGATCCCTTCTGGCAGCTTCCCTATCCCTCGCAGCGCATGCCGGTGCTGGCGGACAACGTGGTCAGCACCTCGCAGCCGCTGGCCAGCGCCGCAGGCCTCCAGATGTACGCGCGGGGCGGCAACGCCGTCGATGCGGCCCTGGCAACCGCCATCGCGCTGACCGTGGTCGAGCCGTGCATGAACGGGATCGGCGGCGATATGTTCGCCATCGTCTGGCACGAGGGGCGCCTGCACGGCCTGAACGCGTCGGGACGGGCGCCGGCCGCATGGGAAACGGAGCGCTTCGCACACCTGGACGGCATGGATCCCATTGGTTGGGGCAGTGTGACCGTGCCCGGCGTGGTGTCCGGATGGCGCGCGATCTGGGAGAAGTTCGGTTCCCTGCCGTTCGAGGACCTGTTCGAGCCCGCCATCCGCTACGCGCGTGACGGCTACCTGGTGTCGCCCACCGTTCACCGGCAATGGCAAAAGCAGGTGCCGCGCCTGAGCGGGCAGCCGGGCTTCGCCGAATCCTTCGCGCCGGGCGGCCGGGCTCCCTTGCCGGGCGAGCGTTTCCGCTGCCCTGGGCAGGCGGCCACGCTGGAAAGCATTGCCCGCAGCAAGGGCGAAAGCTTCTATCGCGGCGAGCTGGCGGCGGCCATCGCGGCCCATGCCCGCAATACCGGCGGCTACATCACGCAAGCCGATATGGAGCGCCATCGGGCGGATTGGGTGGAACCCATCGGCATGCGCTACCGCGACCTGGAATTGTTCGAGATCGGTCCCAACGGCCAGGGCATCGGCGCCCTGATGGCCCTGGGCATGCTGGAGCGCTTCGATCTGCGCGAGAGCGGCCGCGATACCGGGCGCACACTGCATCTGCAGATCGAGGCCATGCGCCTGGCGTTCGCCGATCTGTACGAGCACGTGGGCGATCCGGATCACATGAAGGTATCCAGCGCGCAGCTGCTGGACCCCGCGTATCTGGCCGAGCGGGCCAGGCTGATCGATCCGGGGCGCGCCGGGGCGCCGCGCCCCGGCAATCCGCACAGCGGCGGAACGGTGTACCTTACCGCTGCCGATCAGCACGGCACCATGGTGTCGTTCATCCAGTCCAACTTCAAGGGCTTCGGCTCCGGCGTGGTGGTGCCGGGCACGGGCATCGCCCTGCAGAACCGGGGGTGGGGCTTCTCCACCAAGCGGGGCCACCCCAACGTGGTCGCGCCCAACAAGCGGCCGTTCCACACCATCATTCCCGGCTTCCTGATGAAGCAGGGAAAGCCCTTGATGAGCTTTGGCGTGATGGGCGGATCGATGCAGGCGCAGGGGCATTTCCAGGTCACGAGCCGGTTGGCGGACTTCGGCCAGAACCCGCAGGCGGCCAGCGATGCGCCGCGCTGGCGCGTCAAGGACGATAACGTCGGCGTGGCGGTGGAATGGAACTGCCCGCCCGAGGCCGTGGAGCAGTTGCGCGCCTTCGGTCATCAGGTCGACGTGGCGCCGAGATTCGACCTGGAGTTCGGCAGCGCCCAGATGGCCATGCGGCTGGAGCAGGGCGGCTATCTGGCGGCATCCGATCATCGCAAGGATGGGTATCCGATAGGGTATTGAGGCGCCGCATGGCGAGCGGGATGCGAATGCGCCGGCCCGTGGGCCGGCGCATTCGCTTACGAATACCTGCCGTTCGAATGAAACAACTATTTTCAAAAAAGGGCTTCGAGGCCGCGCAGCCGATGGCGGCGCGCCGTTTTGTCGAGCCGAATCCACGTTTCGTCGAAAAACGCTGAGACCTGTCTTGGCGCGGTGATAAAAATCGAAACTTCTTCGATTTGAATCGAAACAGCCTCCAGCTGATTGTGACGGCCGGAGCTGCCCGCAAAGGATTAGCGATGAAGAAGCTGACGACCAGCCTGACGATGCGCAGAAGTGTAGCGACGGTATTCGGACGGGACCCCAGGCCGGCGCGGCCGCATTTCAGCCTGCTTTCCTCCATGTCGGTCACGGCGGTGGGGCTGATCCTGGCCCAGCCGGCCATGGCGGACGTCTCCTGCCCCACGCCCAATTCTTCGACTTCATCGGTCACCACCTGCACTGTCGATTCCAGCGCAAGCGGCAACCTGACCGTCGATTACACCGGCCCCACGGGTACCGGCACCAACGGCGGCGGCTATGGCGGCAACTATATCGTGGTGAACAATGGCTACCTGGGCCCGAGTCCGCAGCAGGCGGTGCTGCTGGTGCGCCTGAAAGGCGGCACCGGTTCGCCGGACGGCGACGACGGCGGCACGTTCGGGGGCTGGGGCGGCACGATCACCATCACCAGCAACGAATCGATTTACGCCAACGGCACTCCCACGGAGGCTGCACAAGGTTCCGCGCCGGGAGTCTGGGACGACAGCAGCGGCCAATTCGGCATTTACGGCGCCTCGGTGGGCGGCACGGGCGGCACTCCGCCGGACGACATCGGCGGCGGCAGCGGGGGCAGCGGCGGCAACGGTTCCCCGGTCACGATCAGCAACAACGATAGCGTCACGTTGGTGAGCCTGCCCTATGGCGGGGTGGGCATCTACGGGGCCAGCATCGGCGGGCTGGGCGCCGACCAGATGAGCGCCGCGACGGGCGACCAGGTAGGCGGCAATGGCGGCAACAGCGATATCGTCAACATCACCAATAACGGTTCGGTCTCGGTGTCGTCCAACAATGCGGGCCGGTATGCCTGGGGCGTAGGCGCGGAATCCATCGGCGGCGCCGGCGGCGTGGCCAACGGCTGGGGCGGCACGGGCGGAGGCGGGAACCCCGACGGCACCACCATCGTTACGAACAACGGAAAGGTGGACGTGCAGGTCGAAATCCCCGGCAGCGCCACCAGCAATCTCCTGACCAACGGCGTGCGCGGGCTGTATGCCACCAGCCAGGGTAATGCCGGATTCGCGTCCACCGACGGCAGCGACAACGGCGGCGCGGGCGGCGGGTTCGGCACGGTCGCGGCCGTCAATAACGGCCAGATCACAGTCACCAGCTACTCGGTGCCGGCGCCGACGACCCTGGCGAGCCTGTCCGGCGGCATCGTGGTGGTTGGGCTGGGCGGCAATGGCGGCGACGGTCCCGATACCATCACCAACACCACTGGCGAGATCGCCGGCGTGGGGGGCACGTCCAAGTACGTGGCGAGCGTCACGCTGAACAACGGATCTTCGATCACGACCACAGGCGATTATCTGCCTGGCGTCAGCGTGGTCAGCCAGGGCGGCAACGGCGGGGCGGGGCGCGAAGACAGCAATGGGGCCGACGGCGGCAAGGGCGGCCCCGTTCAGATCGGCATGAACGGCACTGCCAAGATCACGACCTACGGCGCGCAATCGCACGGCATTGCCGCGCGCAGCTACGGCGGCGGGGGCGGCGGCGTGCTGACCAGCAGCGGCCTTGTCGATTTCACGCCCGAGAACGCGGGCGTGGGCGGCGCGGGCGGCACGGTCACCGTGGCGACCGGCGATGCCTCGGCGAATGTCGCCGGTGGCACGATCGTTACGCAGGGATCCAATGCGATCGGCATCCTGGGCCAGTCCATGGGCGGCATCGGCGGCACCACCACCGGCAATTTCGAACTGTTCGGAGATGCCGGAGCCAATGCCGGCAGCGGCGGCGCCAGCGGCACCGTCAATATCGACAGTCTCACCACCATCTCGACGTTCGGATCTTCGGCGCACGGCATCGTGGGACAGGCCATCGGCGGGGGCGGCGGCACGGCGGGCCCCAGCAGCGGCATCATCGCGGTGGGCGGCGCGGGCGGGAGCGCGGTCGCCGGCGGCACGGTGACCGTCACTCAGGGCGGCAACCTGAGCACCTCGGGCTCCGCGGCCATAGGCATACTGACCCAATCCATTGGCGGCGGCGGCGGGGATGGCGGCGGCGCCAATGGCGTGGCCGTGATCGGCGGCTCGGCTGGTGGCGGGGGGGCGGGCGGCAATTCGACGGCTAAGCTTACCGGATATACGGTTTCGACCGGCGGCGATCATGCCTATGGCATCGTTTCGCAGGCGATCGGCGGCGGCGGCGGGACGGGCGGCGCGGCCTCGGCCTACGATGCCGGCGTGGGGTTCTCCATGGCGGTGGCGGTCGGCGGCACGGGCGGCGGCGGCGGCAGCGGCGGGGTGGCGCAGGCCAACGTGAGCAACGCCAGCGTGAAGACCAGCGGAAGCGACGCGCATGGCGTGATCGCGCAATCGATCGGCGGAGGCGGCGGCGCTGGCGGCGCGTCCGTGGCCCAGGCCATGACCATTGCGGTGCCTACCGAGGATGCCTCGTTCGGCGTGGCTGTCAGTTTCGCCATGGGCGGCACGGGAGGCTCGGGCGGCTCCGGAAACTCGGCAACGGCAACGCTGACCAACGCCGGGGTCTCGACGCAGGGCGCGAACGCGCAGGGCGTGATCGTGCAGGCCATCGGCGGGGGCGGGGGCATGGGCGGCAGCGCGTCCGCCACGTCGACGGTGATCGGTACGGGCGAATCGATCGGCGGGTCGCTGCAGGCGTCGCTGGGCGGCAGCGGGGGCAGCGGCAACACGGGCGGCAGCGCGACGCTGACGATGACGGGCAGCAATGTCTCCACGATGGGCGACTCCGCCAATGGGGTCCTGGTGCAGAGTGTGGGCGGCGGCGGTGGGGCCGGAGGTGTGGGATCGGCCACGGGCCGCAGCGCCAATACCGACGCCAATGTGTCGATCTCGATGGCGCTGGGCGGCACCGGAAACACGGGTGGCTTTGGCGGGCTTGCCAGCCTGACTATCGATTCGGCCAGCTCCGTGACCACGCATGGCGACGGCGCGCGGGCCGTGCTGGTGCAATCCATCGGCGGCGGGGGCGGCGCATCGCAGGGAGGCCAGGTGGGCCTGGAAGTCCAGGCGACCGAAGAGGACAGCACCACGGACTTCAACGGTTCCGTGGAAGTTGGCGGCGGGGGCGGCGGCGATAGCGGCGTGATCGATTTGAACAGCGACGGCAATATCACCACCTATGGCGCTGATGCGGACGGCCTGCTGGTGCAGAGCATTGGCGGCTCCGGCGGCCTGGGCGGCGCGGTGGGCGGCAATAGCGCCACGACCTCTCCGCTGCCTTCGGTGAACGATTCCGGAACCACTTATCAATTCCATGTATACGTGGGCGGGACGGGCGGGGGGAGCGGCAGTGGCGGCGACATAGGGAGCAGCAGCGCGCCCGCCATCCTGGGCGCATACACCCAGACCTACGGTGACTATGCGGACGCGGCGGTGGTGCAATCCATCGGCGGGGGGGGCGGCGCGGGCGGCGCCTCCACGGTGTCGTCCAGCCTTTCCACGTCCAATGTGACGCTGGCGGTCGGCGGCCGCGGCGGCGGCGGCGGGGGAGGCGCCATCACGGCCGCACTGAATGACGACGGCGGCAATGGTTTCAACACTGCCGGCTACGGCGCGGCGGGTATCGTCCTGCAGTCCATCGGCGGGGGCGGCGGCATGGCGGGGTCCGGATCCCCGCGGGCGAGGGGTCAATTGTTGCTGGGAGGCATGAGCGGGGACGGCGAAAGCATCACCGTCACGCCTGGCAGCTGGGCCAACATCGAAACGAAGGGCGATAGCGCCTACGGCCTGGTCGCGCAATCGATCGGTGGCGGCGGCGGCATCGCCATGGCGGGCAGCGCCGGTTCGGCGGCAACTCCCGGCAGCCTGCAGTTCGGGATGGTCGCGGGCAACAGCGGCGGAGGCGGCTTTGGCAGCTCCGTTAAGATTTCCACAGGCTTGAGTCTGAACACCTACGGCGACAGGGCGATGGGGGTCATCGCGCAGTCCATTGGCTCTGGCGGCGGCATCGCGACCTCTGGCGCCGCGGACGGCGTGAGCTCGCTCCAGCTGGGCAGCCAGCGCAACACCGGTTTGGGCAGCAGCGCCGGCGGCGTGAGACTCGACCTGACCGGCAGCGTGACGACGCGAGGAGCCGGCGCCCACGGCATCGTCGCCCAATCCATCGGCGGGGGCGGAGGCATCATCGGCGATGTGTCCCAAGCCATCCAGTTCAATTCGCAGGGCTTCAATAGGCAGTCGGTGTCGGTCAACTCCGAGGGCGGCGGGGGCAACATCGTCAACGTTTCCTTCAACGGCAGTCTGATCACCTCCGGCGCCAATGCGCACGGCATTGTCGCGCAATCGGTTGGCGGCGGCGGCGGGCTTGCCGGTGGCCCGCAGGGGGGATTCGCGGGAGCCGCCGGACAGAATGGCACTGCGAGCCCCGTCTCCGTCGAGCAATGGGGAACCTTGAATGCCACGGGCGAGGGATCGGCGGGCGTCTTCGCGCAAAGCGACGGTCAGGCACGGGTAGAGCCGGTTGGGGTCGTCGTCAACGGAGATGTGCAGGGCGGCTCAGGATCGGGCAGCGGCGTGTGGATCGCCGCAGGCAAGAAAAACCAATTGGCTGTACGTGCCGGCGCCTCGGTGGGCGCCTTGTCGGGCGTGGCCGTGCGCTACGACGGCTACGGCGCCTCGTCGGGTTCCAGGCTGACCATCGATAACGCCGGCAAGCTGGCCGGCAGCACGCTGTGCCACAACGGCGACGGCAGCAACGCCTGCATCTTGAACAACCAGGCCGGCGCTGTCGCGACCGACGCCGTTGCCTACAATGCCGACGTCCACAATGACGGGCTGATCGTGATCGGCAAGCCCGGCCAGTTCCAGACCCTTACCGTCAGCGGCAGCCTGACCCAGTCCGGCAGCGGCGTGCTGCGCGCGGATGTGGACTTCGACAAACTGCGGTCCTCACGCATGGTCGTGGAGGGCGACGCCAGCCTGGCGGGAGGCATCGACGCGCTGCCGCAGGCGCTGCTGCCCAATCGCGAGCTTTCGGTCGTGACGGTGCAGGGGAGTTCGCAGGGGGCGCTTACCGCGGTGGACAGCCCGGTCTATGACTACGAAGCGCGCCAGATCGGGCCGGACACCCGCATTCGCGTTGCGTCGGCCAATTTCAGCGCGCCTTCCATGGAGTTGAAGGGAAATCAGAGCGAGGTCGCTGGCCACCTGCAGCGCATCTGGAACGCGGGCGGAAATTCCGCGCTGGCGCCGCTCTTCGCGCAGCTGGACCTGGCGTCGCGCCAGGGCGCGGGCGCATATGGCGACAGCGTCGCCAACCTGTCTCCGGGCGTGACCATCGCGCCGGCCGTGCAGTCCGCCGCCAACCTGGGGCAGTTCACCGGGGCCATGATGTCGTGCCCGACCTTCACCGGCGTGGACGCGCTGACCGGAGAGCAGAACTGTTTCTGGGGCCAGGTTACCGGCCGGGCCACGAACCAGGATGGCAGCCGCGGCACGGCGGGTTTCGATTACGACACCGTTACGTACCAGTTCGGCGGCCCGCGCGAGGTCAGCCCCGGCTGGTTCCTGGGCGGGTCCGTGGCCTACGAGAACAGCCACGTGCGCGCCAGCGACGGCAGCGTGCGCGGCAACGGCGACAGCGGCTACGCCGGGGTGGTGCTCAAGCGCGAGGAGGGGCCGTGGGTGTTCTCGGCCGCGCTGGGCGGCGGCTACGGCGGTTATCGCATGGACCGCGACATCGACATCGCGGGCTACCAGGACACGCTCACCAGCCGGCCGGACGTCTACGGTTTCAACGCGCGCCTGCGCGCGGCGCGCACCTTCGCCTACAGCAACATGTACGTGAAACCCTACGTGGACCTGGACTTCAGCTACAGCCGCATGCCCGCATACACGGAATCGGGCTCCAATCCGCTGGCGCTGTCGGTCGACAGCAGCGACCGCTTCATCATGGGCGTGTCGCCCATGATCGAGTTCGGCGGCCGGTCGGAACTGAAGAACGGCGCCATGCTGCGTCCATTCCTGTACGCGGGCGTGTCCTTCCTGTCCCAGGACGACTGGACCTCGAGCGCGCGCCTGCGCGGCGCCCCGGCGGGCACGGGATCGTTCGACACCACGCTGCCCATCGACGACGTCGTCGGCAGGGTAGGGGCGGGCCTGCAGGTGATGAATGCGGGCGGCGTGGACTTCCGCCTGCAGTACGACGGGCAATTCTCCGAACACGTGCGCAGCAACAGCGCAACGCTGAAGGTGATGGTGCCGTTCTGAGCGGCGCTCAGGACTGCGCCACGGCCCGCCGCAGCCGCAGCGATGCGACGCGGCCCAGGACGACGGGCGCGACGTCGTTGATGAACGCCACTTCGGTCTGGGAACCGGAAAGCTGCGACAGATGGGAGATATGCTCGAGATTGATGATGATCGACCGGGACAGGGCGCAGAAGGGCGGGCATGGAAGCTGCGCCGCGAGCCGCTTGAGCGTGATGTGCATCAGCTCGTTCGCGCGCTCGGCGCCGCACAGAAGCACGTAGTCTCCCTGGGCCTGCGCGAGCGTCAGCTCGTGGATCTTGATGAGTTTCGTGCCGGCCTTCGTCCGCATGGACAGGTAGCCCGCCGAGCGGGGGCGCAGCCGCGCCAGGGCCTGGACCAGCCTGTCGGGGCGCACGGGCTTGAGCAGGTAGTCGACCGCTTCGACGTCGAAGGCGCGGGCGGCGTAATCGTCGTGCGCGGTGACGAACACGACCGCCGGCGCCGGGCCGGGGCCATGCAGGAGGTCGAATCCGGTGCCGGACGTCAGTTCGATATCCAGGAAAACGGCGTCGGGGCGAAGCTGCCGCAGCAATGCCTGAGCCTGTTCGACGGTGGCGGCTTCGCCCGCGACCTGGACTTCGCCCGCGGCTTCGAGCAGGCGGCGCAGGTAGCGCCGCGCGGGGGCTTCATCGTCCACGATCAGCACGCGCAGCATTTTCCTCCTTGCCGCCCGGACGGGGCGGGTATAGTTTTCCGGTCCAGCACGCGGGTAAATATAAGGCCATATGCGGTGTTCAGTGAACCCTGTCCATCGCGAAAATCCGGCTTCGAGAGGGGGCGTCCATGATCTTCACATCCGTCAGCCAGGAACTCAGCCAGGGGGATTCCGCGCCGGGGTTCTGGCGCGCCCAGATCGTGGGGTGGATGTTCCTGGCGTTCGTGGGGTTCTTCATCCGCCTGGCCGTGTTCGGCAATGCGGTCGTGGCGTTCTGGCTCACGCTGGGCCTGGAGCCGCTGGCGTTCGCGATGACCAGCGCGGCCGCTGTGCTGCACGGGCGGCGCTCGGACAAGGCCGATGCGCCGCTCCTGGTCCTGGCCTGCGCGGTGCTGCTGTGCCTGGCCGCGTCCGCGCTGCTGGCGCTGATCGCCTACGGCATCCACGGCCTGTTCGCTTCCGAAACGATCAGGGTGGTTCCCGGCAACCAATACCGGCTGGGCTTCATCTACTACATGGGGATCTGTCCATCTGGACATTGATCTATTTCGGCGTGTCGGCGGAGCTTGCAGCGCGCACCGAGCGCCTGTCCAAGATGCGGGCCGAAACACGGTCCCTGAGGCTGGAGCTCGAACACCTGCAGTCGCAGATCGAGCCTCACTTCCTCTTCAACGCGCTCAATACCATCGTGGCTGAGATCGCCGAGCGGCCCGCCATCGCCGAGGAAATGACCCGCAGCCTGGCTGGCTACCTGCGGTATTCGCTGGACAGGCGGGGGCGGGGGCTGTCCCGGCTCGAGGAGGAAATCGAAGCCGCGCAGGCCTACATCCGCATACAGGCCTTGCGGTTCGACAAGCGGCTGGAATGCCGCTGCCAGATAGACCCGGCCACGCTGGAGATCAATATTCCCCGCATGACGTTGCAGGGCCTGGCGGAGAACGCCATCAAGCACGGCATGCGGGCCCAGCACGACAGGTTCCAGATCCGGATCCGCACCCGGCTCGCAGGCGACGAGTTGATCATTGAAGTCGACAACCCCGGACAATTGCAGGCGCCCTTCGACCTCGCCAAAGGCGGTGGCGGGCTGGGGAATCTCTGCCGCCGATTGGCGCTGCGATACGTGGACAGATACGCTTTCTCGCTGGAGCAGCGAGGCGAGAGGACCGTGGCCGAGATCAGGCTCAAGGGGAGTCCGGAAGCCTTGTAGCGCGCTTTCGCCGGCTATGCAATCGTGTCAAACTCGCGCATTGATTCGATCTGGCCTCAGGGCTGCCTTCGCCTGGAATGGCATTGTCTTGGGACGATATGAAAATACAAGGAAAGACCGCCGCCGAGATCTTCGACTGCGTGCGCGCGCTGCTGCAATCGGGGCAGCTGCGGCCGGGCCAGGCCCTGCCCCCCGTGCGGGACCTTGCGGCCGAGCTGGACATCAACCGCAATACCGTCGCCGCGGCCTATAAGCGCCTGGCGTCCGCGGGCATCGCGGTGACGCAGGGGCGCCTTGGCACCCTCATCCGCGAGCCCTCCGGCCCCGGCGAGCAGGAGGGCGCGCTGGCCGATACGCCGCTCGTGGACCTGGCCAGCGGCAATCCGGGGCGGGCCTGGCTGCCGGACATCACCGCGGCGCTGGCCATCCGGCCATACGTGCCTCGGCTTTACGGCGAACCCACCGTCAACCCGGGCCTGGAAGCCTATGCGCGGGCCTGGTTCGCGCCGGATTGCCCCGCGCCTTTCGAGGTCGACCTTACCCATGGCGCGGTGGACGCCATCGAACGGTTGCTCGGCTCGCACCTGGTTCCGGGCGACAAGGTGGCCGTGGAGAACCCCTGCTTTCTCAGCAGCATCAACATGCTGCGCATCGCCGGCCTGCAGGCGGTCGGGGTGCCGGTCGACGCCGAGGGTATGCAGGTCCAGGCCCTGGAGGACGCGCTGGCCAGGGGCGCGCGGGCGGTCATCCTGACGCCGCGCGCGCACAACCCGACCGGCTGCAGCCTGAGCGCGAAGCGCGCGCGGGCGCTGGCGCGCGCGCTGGCGAAGCATCCCCAAGCAATGGTCATCGCGGACGATCACTTCGCGTTGCTGTCCGGCGCACAATACCACTCGGCGCTGCCGGCGGGCGCGCAGCGCTGGGCGCTGGTCAGGTCGTTGACCAAGGCGCTGGGGCCCGACGTGCGCGTGGCCATGGTTGCGAGCGATCCCGCGACGTCCCGGCAACTGCGCGGGAGGCTCGCGTCCGGCACCAGCTGGGTAAGCCATCTGCTGCAGGATATGGTGGAGGTCACGCTGGGCCGGCCCGAGGTGGCCAGGCAGATTGCGCAAGCTCGTGAAGACTATGCCCGGCGCCGGCAGGCGCTGGAGGGCGCGCTGCGCGAGCAGGGCGTTTCTTGCGCGGCCCAGGGTGACGGCCTAAATCTCTGGATCCCGCTGGACGGCGGCGGCCAGGCCGTGGCCCTCGCCCTGGCCCAGCGGGGCTGGCTGGTGCGCCATGGCGATGCCTTCGCCGTCCAGGATCCCGTCGAAGGGCTGCGCATCACGGTGACGGAACTGGAGCCCAGCCAGTGCCGGGAACTGGCGCGCGATATCCGCGCCAGCCTGGGTTAGGCGGCTCGCCGCAGCCTCACCGCCGGGAAATCCACCGGAACGGCGAAGGCCACATTGACGTAGTTCGTGAACAGGTTCAGCGCCACGTGCGCAAGCATCTCCACGATCTCCTGGTCGTCGAACCCCGCTGCGCGCACGGCCTGCACGTCGGCGTCGCTCAATTGACCGCGGGCCTCGACCAGCTGCAGCGCGAAGCGCAGCGCCGCGGCGGTCTTGGGATCGGCGGCATTGCCGGCCTGGGCGGCGGACATTTCCTCGGCGCTGGCGCCTGCCTTGCGGCCCAGCGCGGTATGGGCCGCAAGGCAGTACTCGCAACCATTGCGGTCAGCCACGGCCACGGCGATCTGCTCGCCCAGCCTGGCGGGGATGACGCCCGCGCCCAGCGCGCCGAACGCGCCCCACATGCTTTTGAGCGCCGCCGGAGAGTTGGCGACGGCCCGGAACATATTGGGCGTGGCGCCGAAGGCGCCTTGGACCTGCGCCAACAAGGCCTGGCGGTCGGCGGTGGTGTTGCTGGCATCGATAAGAGGGACTCGGGACATGTCGGTAACTCCTGAAATAAGGAAGAAGGCCATCCCTATCGGGTGGTTGATTGAAATCTTACGTAGTATTGCTGGACGATAAGTGCTTTAATTTCCATAAATATTGTCCATTCGTCCAAATCATGAGTGACCCTGCCATTTCCCAGGTAGACCGGCTGTCGGCGCTGCTGGACCGCTTCCGCGTGCGCGCCACCCTGTTCCATACGGGCGCGCTGTGCGGCGCCCAGGCTTTCGAGGCGGTGCCCGGGCGCGGCTTTCTGCACGTTTTGCGCCGCGGGGCGATGGAATTGCGGCATCGTCCAGGTGAAGCCGTCGCGCCGCGCCTGCGCCTGGACGAACCTACCTTGCTGTTCTATCCGCGCGCCTTGCGCCATGAATTCGTGAATCCGCCCGTGGACGGCCCGGATTTCACCTGCGCGGCGCTCGACTTCGATGGAGGCGACCGCAATCCCCTCGTGCAGTCGCTGCCGCCCTTCATCCGGGTGCCGCTGGACGCGGTCGATGGCTTGAGGCCGGCGCTGGACCTGCTGTTCGCCGAAGCCGATCACGTGCGCTGCGGCTCGCGCCTGCTGGCCGACCGGCTGTTCGAAGTCGTGCTGATCCAGCTGCTCAGATGGATCGTGGACCATCCCGAGGAGGCCGGCGTGACGAGCGGCCTGATCATGGGCCTGTCGGACCCGCGCCTGGCGAGGGCGCTGGTGGCCGTGCACCGGTCGCCTTGCGACGAATGGCCGCTCGCGAAAATGGCGGAGGTCGCGGGCATGTCGCGCAGCGCCTTCGCGGCGGCGTTCAAGCAAGCCACCGGTTCCACGCCGGCGGCCTATCTGACGGATTGGCGCCTAAGTCTTGCGGCGTCCATGATGCGTTCGGGCCGGCCGGTAAAACAGGTCGCGGTGGAGCTGGGCTTCGCCAGCGCGTCTTCCCTGTCCAAGGTGTTCAGGCAGCGTTTGGGAGCGTCCCCGCGCGTTTGGCTGGCCGCCAAGGGCTAGCGCGGCGCAGCCCCAAGGTTGCGTTCATATCGATAGGTCATTATATTGTTTGACCTATGACAAAAACCAGGGCCGGCGCGGATCGCATCCGGTCCGCGTTACGTTCCTACGCGAGGTGCAGGCATGAACGACGACATCCAGGGCCTGGGCGGCGGCACCCAGACGCAGCACGACCAGCATGGCCTTTGGCCGAAGGCCGAAACGGTCGAGGACTTCCGCCGCAACCTGGACACGGTGCACGCGCGCATCGCGGCAGCGTGCCAACGCGCCGGACGCGATCCCGCAAGCGTGCGCCTGCTGCCGGTCAGCAAGACCGTGGAAGAGGCGCGCATCCGGCTTGCCTATGAGGCGGGATGCCGCTACCTCGGGGAAAACAAGCTTCAGGAAGTGTCGCGGAAGTGGGAAGCCATGGCCGACCTGGCCGACTTGAAATGGTCGGTCATCGGCCACTTGCAGACCAACAAGGCCAAGCTCGTGGCGCGCTACGCCGCGGAATTCCAGGCGCTGGACAGCCTGAGGGTGGCGGAGGCGCTCGACCGCAGGCTGCAGGCCGAAGGGCGCGCGCTGGACGTGTTCGTGCAGGTCAATACCTCCGGTGAGGCCAGCAAGTACGGCCTGCATCCGGACGAGACGGCGGCCTTCCTGCGGGAGCTGCCGGCCTTTCCGGCGCTGCGCGTGCGTGGACTGATGACGCTGGCGGTGTTCTCCGCGGAACCCGCGCGCGTGCGCCAATGCTTCATCCTGCTGCGCGCGCTGCGCGACCGGTTGCGCCAGGAAGCCCCGGACGGCATCGGCCTGGATGAACTGTCGATGGGCATGTCCGGCGATTACGAGATCGCGATCGAAGAAGGGGCAACGGTGGTCCGTGTCGGGCAGGCGATCTTCGGCGCCCGCAACACGCCCGATTCATTCTACTGGCCGGCGGAGCCGGATGCAGGCACTGCGGCCTGAAGGCCGGCAGCGGGGTACCGCCAGCGCGCGACCGTGGATAGAATGGCCGGTCTTCACAGGCTAGATTGATCCTATTGGGCAGACCGCATGGCAAAGACATTCGAGCTCGAGACGCTGAAGATCCGCCTGAACGACGAGGACCTCCAGCGCCTGGACCTGAACCAGCGCATCCAGCGTGCGCTGCGTGCACTGATACTCGACACCGCGCTGGGTCCGGGCGTGAAACTGCCCGCGACCCGCGTCCTGTCGAAATCGCTGGGCGTTGCCCGCGATACCGTCGAGAATGCCTACGTGCAATTGCATCGAGACGGCTACATCGTGCGCCGAGAAGGCTCGGGCAGCTACGTGTCCGACTCGGTGGGCACGCAGTTGCGCGGCGCGGCGCGCGGGCGGGCTCGGCCCGATCCGGCAAGCCGCGCTGCGGAACCGGGGGCCGGCCTGAGCCGGCGCGGCAGGATGATTCTGGACAGCGGCGGGATCGCCGACCAGCAATCGATCAAGGCATTCGCCACCGGCCTGCCGGAAACCCGGAACTTTCCCGTCGACGTCTGGGAGCGCCTGCAACGGCAGGTGCTGAAGGATTACCGCGCCAGCGTCTTGCTTCATGGCGACCCCCAAGGCGCCGAACCGCTGCGCAAGGCCATCGCCGCCTATCTGAACCTGGAGCGCGGGGCCAAGGTCGCCCCGGAACAGATCCTGGTCCTGAGCAGCACGCGGCAGGCCTTGTACCTGTGCGCGCAACTGCTGGTGGACGCGGGCAAGCCCATCCTGATGGAGAATCCGGGCTACTTCGGCGCAAGAAAGGCGTTCGAGTCCGCGGAGGTCCGGATCGTGCCCATCGACGTCGACGCGCAGGGCATCCGCACGGACCTGCTGCGGGCGGATCGCAGTGGGGCGAACTGCGTCTACGTGACGCCGTCGCACCAGTATCCGACGGGCGTCACGCTGTCGTTGGCGCGCCGGCTGGAGCTGACGGGCTGGGCCGCCGCGAACGGCAAATGGATCATCGAGGACGACTACGACAGCGAGTTCCACTACGATGGCCTGCCGACCGCCTGCGTGCAGGGCCTGGACAGGCATCAGCGGACCATCTATCTCGGCACGTTCAGCAAGACGCTCTACCCCGGCCTCCGGATGGGATACATGGCGCTGCCGCAGGAGCTGGTGGGCGCTTTTTCACGCGCGCGCAGCATCATGGATGGACATACCCCCCAAGTCCTGCAGCTGACGCTGGCGCGCTTCATGGAGCACGGCCATTACAACGCCCACGTCAGGGCGATGCGCAAGCTCTACGCCGGGCGCAGGCAGGCGCTTTTCGAATCGATAGACAGGCATCTCGGCGGCATCGCGACGGCCATCCGGCCGCCGGGCGGGCTGCAGATACCCTGCTTGCTGGAACGCGGATGGCAGGAAGAGGAAACCATCCGCCTGGCGGCGGCCGCCGGCGTTAAGCTGGCCGGCCTGGAGCGGCTATACGCGGGCGCGCAACGGCGGCAGGGCTGGCTGCTGGGCTATGCCGCGTTGACGACCTACGAGATCGAGGCCGCGATGCTGCGCCTGGCCAACGCGCTGGCTGGCCGGCGGCGGCTCGGCCCAGGCCGCCGGCTGGCTCGATCTCAATAGGGCAGGGGAAAGCGCCTGGCGATGCCGCTCGGCATCGACGGCGCCCCAGATGTCGGGGTCGGCCTGTCGCAGGGGAAGGGCGTTGACGGCGGGCAGCGCGAGTCCGTCCGAATGGGCAGTTTGGGGGTGGCGGGTCCAGTGTAGGAAAGGGATGGGAGGGAATCGCGGGCGCTATGGCTTGGCCGGGCCGGCGGCCAGCCGGGGCTGCCCGCCATGGATCAGCAGGTGCGCCGTCAGGCCGGCCACCAGGCCCCAGAACGCGCCGCCCACGCCCAGCATCGTGACGTTGGCGGCGGTGGCCAGGAAGGTGATGAGCGCGGTTTCGCGGGTGCGGGCGTCGGCCACCGCGTTCGCCAGGCTGCCGCCGATGGCGCCCAATAGCGCCAGGCCGGCCAGCGTCGTGATGAACGCCTTGGGCAGCACCATGAACAAGGTCGCCAGCGTGACGCCGAAGGTGCCCACCAGGATGTAGAACAGTCCGCATGCCAGCCCTGCCACGTAGCGCTTGGCGGGATCCTCGTGCGCGTCCCTGCCCGTGCAGATCGCCGCCGTGATGGCCGCCACGTTGAAGGCGTGCGCGCCGAACGGCGCCATGACGAGCGACCCGAGGCCCGTCACGGTAAGGATGGGATTCGCGCTGGTCCGGTAGCCGTCGTTGCGCAGCACCAGCATGCCCGGCATGTATTGCCCGGTCAGCGTGATGACGAAGAGCGGCAGCGCGACCCCCAGCAGGGCCTGTAGCGAGAACCGGGGCATTTCGAACACCGGCGCGGCCAGGCTGAGATGGATCGCCGAAAAATCGATCCTGCCCTGCGCGATGAGCAGGCCCACGCCGATGACGAGAATGCCGACCACCGCGAAACGCGAAGTGAAGCGCTTGAGCAGAGCATAAGCAATCACCAGCACGATCACCAGCGCCGGATCCATGCTGGCGCCGCCGAAAGCATTGACGCCGAATTGCAGCAGGATGCCGGCCAGCAGGCCGGCGGCGATGCCGCCTGGAATCATGCGGACGAGCTTCTCGAAGGCGCCGGACAGGCCCAGCACGATGAAGCCCAGCGCCGAGACCATGTAGGCGCCGATCACTTCGCCATAGGACGTGAAGGGCATCACGGTAGCCAGGAAGGCCACGCCGGGCGTCGACCACGCCGTGATGATGGGCGCCTTGTAGCGGAAGCTCAGCAGCGCGCCCGTGACGCCGACGCCGATGGACACCGCCCACACCCAGGACGCGGTCTGGGCCGGCGACAGCCGGGCAAGTTCGGCGGCCTGGAACACCAGGACGAAGGTCCCCCCGTAGTTCACCAGCACAGAGATCAGGGCGGCGACGGTGGGGGAAAAGAAATCGGCGGGTCGAAGGCCGGGCGGCGATGCATTCATGGGTCACTCCGCGTTCGTCTGAAGCCCGGCTGAATGGCCAGCGGGGCGAACGGGAAGTCTAGGATCGTCGTGGCCGGTTGGTTCATGCCACATTCGGAGAGATGGGCAGACCGCTTCGACCGGCCCGGGCGCTGGCAGCGGCGCGGCTTACCTGATCAGGGCGTGAGCGTCTTCAAGGTTTTGAGGAAGTCTTTCGCCGGCCGGCCCAGTGGCTCGTACAGGAGGTGGAAAGCGTCCACGTTCACCCGCACGTCGGTGGCCAGGGGCTTGACCACCACGTCGGTGTGGGCCAGCCGCGACGCGGTCAGCGTATCCACCAGCGCGATGCCGGTCTGCTCCTCCGCCAGGGCCCAGGCGACGTGGGCCTGCTGCACCTCGATGCTGAAGCGCAGCAGGCTGCCGGCGCGTTCGGCCACGTCGCGCAGCGATTGCGCGAATGGGATATCCGTGGCGTAGCCGATCAGTTTCTGTCCTTCGAGGTCCTGGACCAGGATCTTGCGGCGCCTGGCGAGCGGATGCGATCGCGGGATCGCCACCGACCAGCCAGTCTCGCACAGCGGATGTACGCGCAGGTTGGGGTGGCCGATGGGCATGTGGGCCACGCCGATCTCGAATTGCCGTTCCAGCAAGGCCTGCAGCAAGGCGCCGGGGCTCATGGTCCGCAGGACGACCTGCACGTCGGGGTGCGCGCGCGCGAAGGCGCTGATGGCGCGCGGCATCAGGGACTGGCTCAGGTTGGCGCTGCAGGCCACGCGCAGGTACGCCGTGCGCTGGTGGATCAGGTCTTCGGCCACCTCGTTGACGCGCGTGACGTATTGATAGAGCGAATCGACTTCCATGAAGAGCCGGTTGGCTTCGGGCGTGGGGTAGATGCGCCCCTTGATGCGCTCGAACAATTGAATGCCCAGGCGCTGCTCGGTGTAGGCGACCAGCCGGCTGACGGCCGGCTGGGACACGTTGAGCACCTTGGCCGCGCCGCTGATGGAGCGCGCCAGCATGATGGCGCGGAAAACTTCGATCTGACGCAGGTTTATTTTCATTTCCGATCGATAACACGAGATTATGAAAATGGCACAAATAAGCATAAGCCATTGTGGCTTGTCCTTCCTATACTGCCTGCTCCCCTGTCTTGAGGATGGCTGACGTGAGTGACTTCGACTTGGTGGTGCGCGGCAATATCGTGGATGCCGACGCCGTCGTGCAGGACGGCTGGATCGGCATCCGCGACGGGCGGGTGGCGGCCCGCGGGCAATGCCTGGGCGGGTCGGATGCCCCCATGGCGCGGGACCGCGTCGATGCGCGCGGCCTGTGGATCGTGCCCGGCGTGGTCGATGGCCAGGTCCATGCGGCCAGCCAGGCCAACCAGGAGGGCCTGGGCCATGCGTCGCGGGCGGCGGCTGCCGGCGGCGTGACCACCATGGTCGATATGCCCTACGACGATCCCGAACCCGTCGCTTGCCGGGCCAGCCTGGACGCCAAGATCGCCGAGGTCGAGCGTGACTGCCATGTGGACGTGGCGCTATACGGCACGCTCAACGATATCCACGGCCTGGGCGCGGCCGGTGGCCTGATCGAGGGCGGCGTGTGCGCGTTCAAGTTCTCGACCTTCGAGGCCAGCCCTGGCCGCTTCCCCCGCGTCGAGGAAGATATGCTGTACGAGGCCTTCCGGCTCATCGCGCCCTCGGGCCTGGCTTGCGGGGTGCACAACCAGAACCAGGAGCTGACCCGCAAGAACATTGCCCGCATGGTCGAGGCCGGCGATACCGGCTGGGACGCCTTCATGCGCGCGCACACGCCGCTGATCGAGAACCTGGCGACCGCGGGCATCTACGAGATCGGCGCCGAGACCGGGGCGCGCGCGCACGTGGTGCACGTTTCCACCGCGCGTGGCTTCGAGATCCACGATATGTACCGCCGCAGCGGGCACGCCGTCTCGATCGAGACCTGCGTGCAGTACCTGATGCTCAATCATGAAGAGCACACCCGGCGCTTCGGCGCCAAGACCAAGCATTACCCGCCGATCCGGCCCAAGGACGAAGTCGAGCGGCTGTGGACCCACATTGCCCGGGGCGACTGCACCTTCGTGTCATCGGACCACGTGAGCTGGGGCCTGGAGCGCAAGCAGAACCCCAACGTCTTCAAGAATTCCTCCGGCGGGCCGGGCCTGGAAACGTTGCTGCCGGCCTTCTGGACGGGTTGCGAAGACCGCGGCATTTCGCCCACGATGGTTACGCGGCAGCTGAGCGCCAATCCGGCGCGTCATTTCCTGCTGCACGATCGCAAAGGCGGGCTGGCCGTGGGGCAGGACGCCGATCTGGCGCTGCTCACGCCGGAGCGCTACGCGTTCGACCCCGCCGGCAGCCTGTCCGCCGTGCAGTGGAGTTCGTTCGAGGGCATGGAATTCAGCGTGCGAGTCAGCGCCACCTATTGCCGCGGGCGCTTGGCCTACGACGGCGCGATCCGCAATGAGGCGGGCTTCGGCCGCTTCCTGCGTCCCGCAGCGGGAGCCTCGCGTTGACCGCCGCTCCCCGCATCGACGCGGACCGGCTGTGGCAGCGGGTGCAGCGGCTGGCCGAATTCACGCGCCCAGGGGCGCCCTGGACGCGCCGCGCCTTCGGCCCGGAGTTCGCCGCCGCGCGCGCCTGGCTGGCGGAGTCGTTCCGCGAGGCCGGACTGGAGACGCGGGTCGACGCGGCGGGAAACCTGATCGGCCGCCGGCCCGGGCGTCGCGGCGGCCTGCCGCCGCTGGCGACGGGCTCGCATTGCGATACGGTGATCGACGGCGGTCGGTTCGATGGCATCGCCGGCGTGCTGGCCGGGCTGGAGATCGCGCATTGCATGCAGGAAGACGGCCTGCGCTTCGAGCATCCGCTGGAGATCATCGATTTCCTGTCCGAGGAGCCCAGCGATTACGGCGTGTCCTGCGTGGGCAGCCGCGCCCTGGCCGGCGCATTGACGCCGGACCTGCTGGCGCAGGAGGATCCGGCGGGCGAGACGCTGGCGCAAGGCATTGCCCGCATCGGCGGCGACGTCGCGGCCATCGGCTCGGCGGACCGCCGCGGCACGCCCAACGCCGCCTTCGTGGAGCTGCACATCGAGCAGGGGCCGGTGCTGGAAAGCCGCGGCCTGCCGATAGGCGTGGTCAGCAGCATCGTGGGCATCCGCCGCGTCGCGATCGAGGTGCTGGGGCGCCCGGACCACGCGGGCACGACGCCCATGGACATCCGGCGCGACGCGCTGGCCGGCGCGGCCGAGATCGTCCTCGAAGCGCGCAACCGGGCGAACGTCTATCTGGGCGGCCCAGCCTACGTGGTGGCGACGGTGGGCCGGCTGGAAATGACGCCGAACGTGGCCAACGCGGTGCCCGGCGCGGTGCGGATGACGCTGGAGGTGCGCAGCGGCGACAGCGCCGTGCTGCGCGTCTTTCCGGAACGCGTGCTGGAGGCGGTGGAGCCCCGGCTGGAAGCAGCCGGACTGCGCGCGTCGATGCGCGCGCTCACGGATGCGCAACCCACCGACTGCTCGCCCGCGGTCATGCGGACGATCGGCGAGGCCGCGCAGGAACTGGGGCTTGCGAGCATGGTGTTGCCCAGCGGCGCAGGTCATGATGCGGCCTACATGGCCGCGGCAGGCCCGATGGGCATGATCTTCGTGCCCTGCCTGAACGGGCGCAGCCATTGCCCGGAAGAGTGGCTGGAGCCCGGGCAGTTGGCGGACGGCGCCCGGGTCCTTTATCAGACATTGCACAAACTCGACCGCGCGTTGGCGCGGTCCTGAACGACGGGGCTCGCTCCGGAGGGGAAAGAAATGGAACCACGACGCATTCGGGCACAACGCGGCACCGCGCTGCGCTGCAAGGGCTGGCACCAGGAGGTGATCCTGCGCATGCTGGAGAACAACCTGGAGAACGGCGAGCGTCCTGAAGACCTGGTGGTCTACATGTCGGCCGCGAAGGCCGCGCGCGACTGGGACAGCTTCGACCGCATCGTCCAGGCGCTGAAGACATTGGACAACAACGAGACGCTGATCGTGCAATCCGGCAAACCGGTGGCGCGCTTCCGCACGAACGAGCGGGCGCCGCGGGTGCTGCTGGCCAACGGCAACGTGCTGGGCCGGTGGGCGGGCGACGACGCCATGTTCCAGCTGGAACAGCGCGGCCTGACCATCCTGCCGGGCATGACGGCGGCCTGCTGGCAGTACATCGGCAGCCAGGGCATCGTGCAGGGCACCTACCAATCCTTCGTCGGGGCCGCGCATCGGTATTTCGGCGGTTCGCTGGCGGGGCGCGTCATCCTGACGGCCGGCTGCGGCGGCATGGGCGGCGCCCAGCCGCTGGCCGGCAAGATGGCGGGCGCGGCCACGCTGGTGGTGGACGCCAATCCCGACGCCTTGCAGCGCCGCGCCGACACGGGCTACCTGGACACGATCGCGGCATCCCTGGACGATGCCCTGGAGCGCATTCAGGCGCTGGCCGACGCGGGCGAGGGCGGTTCGGTGGGACTGGCCGGCAACGCGGTCGACCTGTACGAGGCCATGCTGGCGCGCGGATTCCAGCCGGACATCGTCACCGATCAATGCATGGTCGATCCCTATCGCGGCTATGTGCCGTCCGGCTCGACGCCCGCGCAGGCAGCCCGCTGGATACAGGAAGATCCGGCCGCGGCGCTGGAGGCCGCCGCCGCGACCCTGCGGCGCCACGCCGGCGCCATCCTGGAGTTCGAGCGCCGCGGCGCGCTGGCGTTCGAGTACGGCAATACCTTGCGCGCCCGCGCCGTCGAGGCGGGGTTGCCGCAGGCGGCGGAGCTGGAATCCTTCGTTACGCTGTTCATCCGGCCGCTGTTCTGCCAAGGCATCGGGCCGTTCCGCTGGGTGGCGGCCTCGGGCGATCCGAAGGATATCGAGGCCGTCGACGCCCTCATCGACGAAACCTTCGATGCGGGGCATCCGATCCGCCATTGGATCGGCATGGCGCGCAAGCATATCCAGTTCCAGGGCCTGCCGGCGCGCATCGGCTGGCTGGGGCACGGCGAGCGCAGCCGCCTGGCGCTGCGCGTGAACGAGGCGGTGGCCAGCGGTCGCATCAGCGCGCCGATCGCGTTCACGCGCGACCACCTGGACGCCGGCTCGGTGGCGTCGCCGTATCGCGAAACGGAAAAAATGCAGGACGGCAGCGACGCCATCGCCGATTGGCCCTTGCTCAATGCCATGCTGGCCTGCAGCGGCGGCGCCACGCTGGTGGCCATCCATTCGAACGGCAACAAATCCCAGAGCGCGGGCCATACGGTGATCGCCGACGGCACGCCGCTGGCCGCCGAGCGGCTGGCGGCGGTGCTGGACGGGGACACGGGGATCGGCGTGACGCGGTATGCCGAGGCAGGCTACGAACAGGCGCGTGGCGTCGCCGAGGCCGCCGGGCTGGGCGTGGCGCGCGCGGGGAGGCAGGCATGAGCCAGGACACCTTGGGCTTGGACGATATCGACGCCGCCATCGCGGGCGGATTGCTGCTCTCGGCCGGCGGCAGCGGCCGCGCCCGCGTGGCGCAGAGCCGCCGCTTCGCCGAACTGGCCTGTGCCCGCGGACCGTTGGCGTTGCGTTCGCTGGCCAGCCTGCCGGCGGACGGGCAGATCCTCGTTTCGACGGCGGTGGGCGCGCCGGGCGCGGGCAAGCACCTGGCGGATCCCGATCATGCGCTGCGCGCCGCGCGCAATCTGGTGCAGGCCAGCGGCGCGCGCATCGACGCCGTGATGCCGGGTCACGTGCCGGGCTTCTATGCCTGGCTGCTGGCGGCAGAACTGGGCGTGCCGCTACTGGACGCGGCCTGCAACGGGCGCGGGCATCCCACCGTGCGGATGGGCAGCCTGGGCCTGTCGTCCCGGCCGGACGCGCTGCTGTACCAATGCGGCGTGGGCGCGGGGCTGGAGATCACCCTGCACGGCAATATGCTGACGACCGCCGCCCTGCTGCGCGCGGCCGCCGTGCAGGCGGGCGGGCTGATCATGGCCTGCCGAGGACCGTTGGCCGCCGGCATGGTTTCGGACGCGGCCGCGCATGGCGCCATCGGCTACCAGCTCAGCGTCGGGCGCGCCATGCTGGCCGCGCCGGCGCAGGGGGAGGCCCGCCTGGCCGCCCTGGTGGCGGCCACCGGCGCGCGGGTGCTGGCGCGCGGCGAGATCGCGGGCTCGACGGTGGTCTATCGAGAAGGTTTCGACGTGGGCGAGGTGGCGGTCACCGACGCAGGCACCGGGGCCCGCATCGCGCTGGGCGTCTGCAACGAGTTCATGACGGCCGAGGCCGACGGACGGCGCGTTTCCACGTTCCCGGATCTGCAGGCCGTGCTCGACGAGAAGACGGGCGAGGTTCTGGCCATTTCGGAGCTGGAGGCCGGCCGCCGCGTGGCGGTTCTGGTCGTGCCCAAGGGACGCCTGCCGATGGGCGCCGGCATCTTCGATCCGGCCGTCTATCCCGACGTGGAGGCGCGCATGAACGCGCCGCTCGCCGAGTACGCACTGAATCCGGACGCTTGAGGGGACTGGGCATGACCATTCTTTACGACAGCCGCAATTCGGGCAACGGATGGAAGATCAGGCAGCTGCTCAGCCTGCTCGGCCTGCCCTACGAAAGGCGCATCCTGGACCTGGCGGCGGGCGAGTCGCGCACGCCGGAATTCCTGGCCATCAATCCCCAGGCCCGCGTGCCGGTGCTGCGCGAGGCCGGCGGCCTGGTGCTGCGCGAGTCCAACGCCATCCTGGCGCACTTGGCGCAGGGCACTCCCTACCTTCCGGAGGGCAGGGCGGCGCGCGCCGAGGTGATGCAGTGGCTGTTCTTCGAGCAGTTCGACCACCTGCGCAATTTCGCGCGGCCGCGCTTCCTGGTGAGCCTGGCGCGCAGCGCGGCGGCGGACTCGCCGGAAGTGCTGGCCTTGCGCGGGCAAGGCGCCAAGGCGCTGGCCGTCATGGAGTCGCACCTGGCCGGGCGCGACTACCTGGCGGGCGGCGTTTACACCATCGCCGACATTGCGCTGTATCCCTACACCCGTCTCTCCCCCATGGGAGGGTACGACCTGCAGCCTTATCCGCAGGTCCGGCGCTGGCTGGAACACATTGCCGCTCGCCCGGACACGATCGCCTTGCCCTGATTTTCCGTTCAACCCGTCCGATCCGGACGCCGGAGCCTCTCATGTCCTCACGTCACAGTATTGCCGCCGTCCTCGGCTGCCTGAGCTTGTCCTTGGCGTCCGCCGCGCCGACGGCCGCCGCCGACGCGTATCCCAGCAAGCCGATCCGGCTGATCGTGCCGTATCCCGCCGGGGGAGGATTCGACACGGTCGCGCGCCGCCTGGCCGACGGCCTGCGCGAGCGGCTGGCGACTCCCGTCATCGTCGAGAACAAGCCGGGCGGCAACACCATCATCGCGACCGATGCGGTCGTGCGCGCGCAGCCCGACGGCTACACGCTGCTGATGAACGCGCCCGCCGGCATCGTGCAGGGGCCCTGGCTTCAGAAACTTCCCTACGATCCCATGCAGGCGTTGCAGCCGCTCTACATGGTGGCGCAGGTGCCCACGGCGCTCATCGTGCCCACTTCGCTGGGCGTGTCCACCTTCGACCAGTTCAAGGCCTATGCCGGCGCCCACAAAGGCGAGATGGCCTATGCCAGCCTGGGCAGCGGCAGCACGCTCCACATCTTCGGCGCGATGCTCAACGAGCGCCTGGGGGCGCAAGCCACCCACGTGCCCTACAAGGGCGACGCGCCGGCCATGGGCGACCTGGTCCCCGGCCGGGTGCAGTTCATGTTCAACAACCCGGTATCCGCCATCAACTTCGCCAAGCAGGACAAGGTGCGCATCCTGGCCATCAGCGGGGCCGCGCGGCTGCCGGCGATCAAGGACGTCCCGACCCTTGGCGAACTGGGCATGCCGGAGTTCAACATCACCGGCTGGTACGGACTGTTCGCTCCGGCGGGAACGCCGCGTCCCGTCGCGGACAAGCTGGCCGACGCGGTCAAGGCCGTCATGCAGACGCCTGCGTTGCGCGAGTACCTGGAAAGCGTCGGCGTGGTGGGCGGGGATTCCGGCGTGGATGCGTTCACCCGCCAGGTCGCCGAGGAGTACCAGGCGTGGGGCGAACTCATCAAGAAGAACAACATCCGCATAGAGTAGCGGCCATGTGCATCCCGCGCATCCCGCGTATCGCGCGTATCCCGCGCTTCGCAGGCGAGCTGGACGCTGCGCGGCCGTACCGGCGGCGGCCTTGGCGCGATCGAACGCAGTGTTTTCGATCCGGCCGGCAGCCGTAGCAAGGTTTTCGTTTTCGGGTATGCCGCGCCTCGCGCGGATTTGAACTGACGCCGAGTCAGGAAGGAACCAGAACATGAAGAACGCGATGAAGCCGCGCGGGCTACGCCTGCCGCGGGCGCTGGCGCTATGCTGCGCCGTCATGCCGGCCTGGGCGCTTGCGCAGCAGACCGTCCGCCTGGACGGCGCCAGCCTGACCTACGAACAGGTCGCGCTGGTGGCCCGGTCTGGCGCCAAGGTCGAGATCGCGCCCGAGGCCCGCCGCCGCGTGGCCCAAGGCCACGACGTGGTGCTGGCCGCCGCGCAGGCGGACATGCCGATCTACGGGCTGAATCGCGGCGTCGGCGCGGCCAGGCAGGTCGCCGTGCTGGAAGGGCAGCGCGAGAACGCCGTCGATGTGCGCAAATCGTCGGAGGCGTTCAACCGCAACCTGCTGATTTCGCACAGCCGGGCGACCGGGCCCGCGACCGATGCGGCCATCGTGCGCGCCGCGCTGACCGCGCGCCTGAACACCGCCCTGACGGGCGCCTCCGGCATGCAGCCCGAGATCGCCGACATGTACGCGACGCTGCTCAATGCGGGTATCACGCCGGTCGTGCCGCGCGACGCGTCGGTGGGCGAGGCCGACATTTTCCTGCTGTCCTACACAGGCCTGGCGATGATGGGCCTGGGAGAGGTGCTGGTCGACGGCCGCCGGGTGCCTGCCGCGCAAGCGTTGCGCGCCGCCGGCATCGCGCCGGTGCGCCCGTTCGCCAAGGATGCCTTGGCCATCATGAGTTCGAACGCATACTCGGCCGGCCATGCGGCGCTGGTCGCCTACGACCTGGGCCGTCTGCTGGACCGGGCGGACCTGGTGTTCGCCGCCAGCCTGGAAGCGTTGAACGGCAACGTGGCGCCGCTGCTGCCCGACAGTGTGGCCGCGCGCCCCTTCCCGGGGCATCGCGAGGCCGCCGGACGGATCGCGGCGCTGCTGGACGGCAGCTATCTGTGGAAGAAGGACTCCGCGCGCTTCAGCCAGGATCCGCTGAGCTTCCGCACGACGCCACAGCTGCATGGCGCCCTGCGCCAGCAGTTCCAGGCGCTGGCGGAGCATTTGCGCACGCAACTGAACGCTTCCGACGATAACCCCGTCGTCCTGCTGGACGTCACGCCGGCGGAAGGCGCTCGCGAGCAGGAGGCGCGGTACTACGTCAAGGGAATGGTCGATGGCCGTCCGGTGGCCGGCGCCGTCGTTCCGACCGCGCACTTCGAACCCGTGGGTTGGGCCCTCGACGCGCAGGCGATGGCGGTGGGCCTGAGCCACCTGTCCAACCATTCCATGCAGCGGGCCAACCGGCTGGCGACCAAGGATTTCACGGGCATCGACCTGCTCGACGGTCAGCCGCCGGGCAGCCTGGCCGGCTTCTGGAAGACCGCCAACGTCCTGCAGACGCGCATCTATGCGGAGACGGTGCCGGTGTCGTCGCTGGTGCAGCCCTCGGCCCGGGACATCGAGGACGTGGGCACGCAGGCGCCGCTGATTGTGGAGCGCCTGGACCGCGCAGCCGAGCTGGCCAATCGGATGCTGGGCGTCGAATTGGCGGTCGCCGCCCAGGTCGTGGAGCAGCGCCAGCGGCAGCACCCGGAACTGGCGCTGGGCCGCGCCACCGGCGCGCTACTGGGCGACACGCGCAAGGCCATGGCGGCGCAACCCGCGCCGCGCCTGCCGGGAGGGGATATCGACGCCGCCTATCTGCAGTTGCGCTGATTCGGGTGGGCGGCGGCGGGCGCCTGCGGCAACGGCGGCTGATGCCGGGCCCGCCTCTCCGTGAAATCCGGTATGTTCCGCCGGCGGCCGCGCCGATACACTGCGTTTTCCCACCCCATAACGAGAACGCCATGAGACATCTACTTTCCACCCTGGGCGCGGCCCTTGCCCTGTCGCTCGGCGCCCAGGCTGCGTCGGCCCAGCAGGCGCAGTCGCCGGCGCCACGCGATCCGTTCTTCTGGCTGGGCGAAATCAACAAGGCGACCGCCGTCATCAACACGGACGAGGGGCTGCTGGACAAGTCCATGGCGCCGCGCCTGGCCGCGGGCGTGGCCAAGGTGATCGCCGACGGCAACGAGCCCGGCGCCAAGCGGCCCTCCAGCGTCATCACCTTCGAGCCGCTGCTGATCAAGGCGGCGGGCGAGGACGTGACGCTGCTGCACGCGGGGCGCTCCAGCCAGGACATGCACGCCACCTACCGCAGCGCAATCCTGCGCGACAAGCTCCTGGAGCTGGCCGACCAGCTCAACGCCACTTCGACCACGCTGGTGGAACTGGCCGCCAAGCATGCCGGCACCATCGTGCCGAACTACACCAACGGCGTGGCCGCGCAGCCGAACAGCTACGGGCATTACCTGCTGGGCCAGGCGGCCGGCCTGGCGCGGGACGCCCAGCGCATCCGCGAGGCCTATGCGCGCATCGACCGTTCGCCGATGGGCACCACGGTGCTCAATGGCACCAGCTGGCCGCTGGACCGCAAGCGCATGGCGCAATACCTGGGGTTCGAGGCCCTGGTCGACAACGCCTATGACGCCTCGCAGATTTCGTCGATGGACCAGCCGGTCGAGGTGGGGTCCATCGTCACCAGCATCGCGCTGCGCACGGGGAATTTCGTGGAAGACGTGATGACCCAGTACGCCCAGCCGCGCCCGTGGATCCTGCTGGAGGAGGGAGGCGGCAACACCTATGTGTCCAGCGCCATGCCGCAAAAGCGCAATCCCGGGCTGCTGAACGACACCCGCAGCGATGCGTCCACCGCGGTGACCCTGGCCATGGGGCCCGTCATCCAGACGCACAACATCACGCCGGGCATGAGCGATCCGAAGGACGTGAAACAGAACTCCGCCATGGTGGACGCGGGCATCTCGGCGCTGAAGCGCTGGAACCGGGTGCTGAAGGCCATGGTCATCAATCCCGACCGCGCGCTGGAGGAACTGAACAGCGACTGGACGGCGTCGCAGGAACTGGCCGACGTGCTGATGCGCAAGTACAAGCTGCCATTTCGCGATGGGCACCATTTCGCGTCCGAGGTCGTGAGCTACGCCAAGGCCAACAATATCAAGCCGCTGGACTTCCCCTACGAACAGGCGCGGCGCATTTATGCGGACGCGATGAAGGATTCGAAGTACGGCGCCGATCTGCCCATGAGCGAGGCGGAATTCCGCTCCACGCTGGATCCGGTGGCCATCGTGAAGAACCGCGCCACCAGCGGCGGTCCGCAGCCGGCCGAGATGGACCGCATGATCAAGGAGGCGCGCGCGCGGCTCGCGTCGCAGGATGCCTGGATCAAGGCGCGCCGCGCCCATATCCGCGACTCGCTTGCCGAGCTGGACAAGCAATTCGACGCGCTGGTGGCCAGCGCGCCGAAGGATAAAAGCCAGTAAGGGGCCGCCGGGCCGGCAGCCCCGGCCTCAGGCGGCCGCGAAGGGCGGCGCGAAGCGGCGCAGCCGCAGCGCGTTGCTGAGCACGAACACGCTGGACAGCGCCATCGCGCCCGCCGCGAATACCGGCGACAGCAGGCTGCCGTTGACCGGGTACAGCAGGCCCGCGGCCACCGGGATCAGCGCGACGTTGTAGGCGAACGCCCAGAACAGGTTCTGCTTGATGTTGCGCAGCGTGGCCTTCGACAGGGCGATGGCGTTGGGCACGCCGCCCAGGTCGCCGGACATCAGCACGACGTCGGCGGCCTCGATGGCGATGTCCGTGCCTGTGCCGATAGCCATGCCCACGTCGGCCTCGGCCAGCGCCGGCGCGTCGTTGATGCCGTCGCCCACGTACGCGATGGGGCCATATTGCTGCTTCAGGCGCTGCACGGCCGCTACCTTGCCGTCGGGCAGCACTTCCGCGACCACCTCATCGATGCCGAGCTGGCGCGCGATGGCCTCGCCGGTGCGGCGGTTGTCGCCGGTGATCATGGCCACCTTCAGGCCCAGGTCGTGCAGGGCGCGTATGGCCGCGGCAGTGGTTTCCTTGATGGGATCGGCCACGGCGATCATGGCGGCCAACCGGCCGTCGATCGCGGCATATAGCGGCGTCTTGCCCTCGTCGCCCAGCCGCGCGGCATCCGCGCCGAACGCGTCCACGTCCAGGCCGAGCTTGCGCATGTAGCGGTCGGCGCCGATCTCGACGCGGGCGCCGTCCACGCTGGCCTTCACCCCGAAGCCCGTGACCGATTCGAATTCCGTGATCGCGCCAAGCGCGATGCCTTGCTCGCGGGCGGCCTCCACGATAGCCTGCGCGATCGGGTGCTCGGACTTGGCCTCGACGGTTGCGACCTTGCCCAGCACCGCGGCCCGCTCGAACCCCGGCGCCACGATCAGGTCGGTCAGCTCGGGGCGGCCCTTGGTCAGCGTGCCCGTTTTGTCCACGGCCACGACCCGGGCGTCCTTCAGCGATTGCAGCGCCTCGCCCTTGCGGAACAGCACGCCCATCTGCGCGGCGCGGCCCGTGCCCACCATGATGGAGGTCGGCGTGGCCAGGCCCATCGCGCACGGGCAGGCGATGATCAGCACCGCCACGGCGTTGACCAGCGCGAAGGTCAGCGCGGGCTCGGGGCCGAACGCCAGCCAGATGATGAAGGTCAGGACGGCGGCAGCCATGACCGCGGGCACGAACCACATGGTGATGCGGTCGACCAGCGCCTGGATCGGCAGCTTGGAGCCTTGCGCCTGCTCGACCATGCGGATGATCTGCGCCAGCACCGTATCGTTGCCGACCTTGGTCGCGCGGAACGTCAGCGCGCCGTTCTGGTTGACGGTGCCGCCGACGACCTCTGAGCCGGGCGCCTTCTCGACCGGCACTGGCTCGCCGCTGATCATGGATTCGTCTATGAAGCTGCTGCCTTCCACGACCTCGCCGTCCACGGGGATGCGTTCGCCGGGACGGACCTCGATCAGGTCGCCCGCGACCACTTCCTCGATGGCCAGTTCCATCGTCGCGCCGTCGCGCACGACGCGCGCGGTCTTGGCCTGCAGGCCAAGCAGGCGCTTGATGGCCTCGGAGGTATTGCCCTTGGCGCGGGCCTCCAGGTAGCGGCCGAGCAGGATCAGCGCCACGATGACGGCCGCGGCTTCGTAATAGACGTTGACCGTGCCGGCCGGCAGCAGGCCCGCGGCGAAGGTGGCCACGACCGAGTAGGCGTAGGCGGCGGAGGTGCCCACCGCGACCAGGGAGTTCATGTCGGGGGCGCCGCGCAGCAGCGCCGGGACGCCCTTCTGGAAGAAGCGCAGCCCGGGGCCGAACAGCACGATGGTGGACAGCGCGAACTGGATGTACCAGCTGTTCTGCGTGCCGATGGTGTCGGCGATAAGGTGATGGAATGCGGGCACCATGTGGGCGCCCATTTCCATGATGAACACGGGTAGCGCGAAGAGCGCGGCGATCGCCAGCGAGCGCTTGAGCGCCTTCAGTTCGGCGGCCTGGCGTTCGGCCACGGCGTCGGCGTCGCTGGACTCGCCGGAGAGGATCCGGGCCTCGTAGCCCGCCTTGGCCACCGCCTGGACCAGCGCGCTGGCCGCGACGCCGCCCGCCGCGGTGACGTGGGCGCGTTCGGTGGCCAGGTTGACCGTCGCGCCACTTACGCCCGGAACCGCCTTCAAGGCCTTTTCGACCCGGCCCACGCAGGATGCGCACGTCATTCCGGTGACCGACAGTTCGATCCCGGTCTCGGGGACGGCATAGCCGGCCTTCTGCACGGCCTGGACCGCGGCGGCCACGTCCGGGGCGCCGGTGAAGGTGATGTCCGCGCGCTCGGTGGCCAGGTTGACGCTCGCCTTGCCGACGCCCGGCACTGCTTTCAGCGCCTTCTCGACGCGGCCGACGCACGAGGCGCAGGTCATGCCTTCGATCGGCAGGCTGACCGCGATGCTGTCTGCTGGGTTGGAACTCATTGCCGCTCCTTGGAATCGGGGATTTCCTACTGATGGCTCCCACTATAAAGATTCCAATGATGGCAAGGTCAAGCGGCCGGCCGGCCCGGCCGCTTTTATGGGGTCAGATCATGGATTTGCCGCTGCGTTTCGCGGCGCGGATGTCCCGCCACAGCGTGACGCAGAGCAGGGCCAGGATGAGGGCGGAAATGGCCGGCCAGACCATGAAGTACAACGTCAACCACATATCGGTCTCCTTGTTTGCGTGGACGGGTCAGCCCTTGGCGGGCTGGACGATGGGGCGCTGGGCGGCGGCCTGGGCCTGCGCTTCCTGTTCCCGGTGGAAAGAGGTCACCCGGTCGGCGAGGAGGGTGAAATCGAACCGCTGCGTGTTGCGCAGGCTCAGCCCGACGCATACCGCCGTGCTGACGCCGTAGGCGGTCAGGGAGCCCATCAGGACGATGTACTCGCGCAACGTTCCGACGAAGACGGGCAGCATGACGGCCAGACCGGCCGCGCCCACGGCGATCGCCGCCTTGCGGCCGAAGAAGCCGAACGTCATGAGGCCCAGCACCACGCCGCCGCCGATGGCCGCGCAGATTTCGAAGAACACCGCGACGATGCCCTCGATGGGGATCAGTTCGAAGCGCACGATGGTGAACAGGGCCACGGCGCTGAGCACCGACCAGACGAAGGCGCGGTTGTCCACGCGGTCCCAGTAGAAGCTGGCGATCACGGGGAAGACGATGGCGCCCCACAGCGCGCCGACGAAGACCAGCATGACCAGGATGTCCAGCCGCAGGCTGGCGAAGATGACGCCGACCATCGTGGCGACGATCATGGTGGCGCGGCCCCACCAGAGCATGCGCTGGGGATCCGGACGGCCGCGCGAGAGGTTCTTGGCGTAGACGTCGGTCATGACGATGGCGGACAGGGCCGCCAGGTCGGAGTCCGCGGTCGAGGACAGGGAGCCGACCACCAGGAGGAAGAACAGCGCGATGCCGAAGGGCGGCAGGTAGGTCGACGCCATCTGGGGGATGATGTTGTTCATGTCGCCGTTGGCCGGTTCGAGGCCCACGAACAGGGCCAGCAGGCCCAGCATGCCCAGGCCGATCACCACCGCGCCGTATCCGACCGTCGCGGTCAGGAAGGTGGGTTTGATCAGGTCTTCGCGGACGGCGAACAGGCGTTGCGCGATCGTCTGGTTGCCGATGGCGTAGGCAAGCACCGCCACGAAGTAGGGCGCGCCCTGCTCCAGGATCGCCTTGGTGGAATAGAAGTCGGCCTGCTCGGCGTTCAGGCGCCACATATTGGCCTGCAGCACGTCGGGGCCGCCGGCGTTGAAGAAGATCAGCGGAATGATGATGACCGCCGCGATGATCATTGCAGCGAGCTGGGCGAAGTCGGTCATGACCGAGGTGCGGAAGCCGGACCACAAGGTGTAGGACAACACGCCCAGGCCGGCGATGAGCACGCCCTGGATGAAGGTCAGCGGGCTCAGGATAGAGACCAGCGCCCCGGCCGCGGTGAAGTTCACCATGAGGCTGATGCAGCTGCCCACGATATTCGACACCGCCATGATCATCTGGCTGGACGTGCCGTGCCGCGCGTGGATGACCTCGGCCAGGGTATGGGCCTTGGGCGCCAGCTGGCGGAACCGCTTGCCGAAGGGATAGATGAAGAGAATCATCAGCGCGCCCCAGAAACCGTAGTGCAGGGGGCCGGACAGCCCGTACTTGTAGCCCGAGGTGGCGCTGGCGTAGAACGATGCGGCCCAGATCCAGGTGGCGATCATGCTGGCGGTGGACAGGCCGAAGCCGACCGCGTTGTTCGACACCATGTAGCCGTCGACGTTCTCGTTCTTTTCGCCGATGAGGAGCGACATGAGGAATGTCGCTCCATAGAAGCCCGCGAGCAGCAGGATGGCGGTTGTCGCCGATAGCTGAAAGAATTCTGTCTCTTGCATCGTCTTCGTCCTTTCTCCTTGACAGCGTGTTCATGACGGACAGTCATGGCTGCATGAAGGCCGTTTCCGCGGGATGCGATGGGCGGCAAACCCCGATGACGCAGCCGAAACACCAGGCGAGCGGCCGTAGGCGCGATCGCGAGCCTGCGCGGCGCGGGAGCGGCAAGCGGCTCCTGCGGCCGGACAGCGACAAGGCACACCGTGTAGGTGTCTTGCTGCCGCATTGCGCCGAACGTGCGTTGCTTTAGACGTTGCTCAATGCGGTGAGCGATGGTCCTGCATGGTAAGCAGGGAAATTTGTTCCGCAGCCTGCATGGCTGGGTTTTGGTGTTTCGGCGTTACACGCCGGGCCGCTGTGCGCGGCCTTGTGACGGATGCCCCGGCGACGTTCGTCGGCCAATGGCATGCGTGGTGAACTACAGCAAGACGGAAGTATAGGACCATACCTGTTTCGAGTCCAGCATGCGGCCGCCATGCGCGCGGGCGCCGGGGTATTGCGATTCCCATTGGCAGGCATCGCAACACTTAATTGGCCGCGCGCGGCGCGCTCCGATAAGGTGGAAGGCTTTGAGGGCCAAGCCGCAGCCCGCGCGCGGCCCTCTGCAAGACGAAGGCGAACCATGACAGACCGCGTATTCATCAATGCCGTCGGTATCGACGGAAATCCGCAAGCCCTGGCCGTCCGCGACGGGCGCATCCTCGCTATCGGCGCCGAGCCGCCGGTCCTGGGCGCGGCCGAGGTGATAGACCTGGGGGGCCACCTGGTGTTGCCGGGTTTCGTGGACGGCCACATCCACCTGGACAAGAGCTTCGTGGGCGACCGCTGGCATCCCCACCGGCCGGCGGCCACGCTGCGGGAACGGCTGGCCATCGAAAAGGGCGAGCTTGCCGCTGCGCCGCCGATCGAAGGGCGCGCCGACGCGCTCATCGCGCAGGCGGCGGCCTTCGGCACCGTGGCGATGCGCAGCCACGTCGACGTGGATGCCACCACGGGCCTGGCGAACCTGCATGCCGTGATGGCGGCGAGAGAGAAGTGGCGCGGCATCGTCGATATCGAGCTCGTGGCGTTTCCGCAGGCGGGCGTGATGTCCTGTCCGGGGACGTTGCAATTGCTGGAAGCTGCCGCGCGCGAAGGCGCGGAGGTAGTAGGCGGAATCGATCCGTCCACGCTCGACGGCGATGCCGACGGGCAGCTCGATGGCATCTTCGGCATCGCCGAACGGCTGGGCGCGAAGATCGACATCCACCTGCACGAGCCGGGCATGCCTGGCGTGGAGCAGCTTGCCCGCATCGCGGCGCGGACCAGGGCGCTGGGGCTTGCCGGGCGCGTCGCGGTCAGCCACGCCTACGCGCTGGGCGACGTGGGGCCGCAGGCGCTGGACGAGGCCGCGCGCAAGCTCGCCGACGCCGGCGTGGCGATCATGACGAACGCGCCGGGCGACCGGGCCTTCCCGCCGGTGCTGCGCCTGCGCGAGGCGGGCGTGCGGGTGTTCGCCGGCAACGACAACATCCAGGACACCTGGTGGCCCTATGGCAATGGCGACATGCTGCAGCGCGCGATGCTGATCGGCTACCGCTCGGGCTTCTACACCGACGCCGATCTGCTGGCAGCGCTGGAGCTGGCGTCCAGCGCCGGGGCCGCCGTGCTTGGCCTGGAAGGCTATGGGCTGCAGGCGGGCAACGAGGCCACTTTCGTGGCGCTGCCCTCGCCCAACGGGCCTGCCGCCGTCGCCGCGGCGCCCGCGCAGCGCTTCCTGTTCCGCAAGGGAGAGCCGGTGGGCGAGGCGGCCGGGTTCTTCGCCGGGGCCGTCAAGCAGCCGGCGGCGTGACCTTGCCGGCGCGCAGTTCGCAATAGGCCTCCAGCGCGCGCCGCAAGGCCAGGCCTGCGTCGCTGAGCCGCGAGCGCGCATAGAGCGCCAGGCGCAGGCCGCAGGGGGCGGGAAAGCCCTCTTCGGCCGTCAGCGCGCGGTGCTCCGCGGTAACGCAGACGGCCGGCAACAGGCTGATGCCCAGCCCCGACGCGACTGCCGAGACCAGGCTGGGCAGACTGGGGCTGGAGAAGCGCACGTGCCACGGTTTTCCGCCTGTTTCCAGCATGGCGGTCATTTCCTGGCGGTACAGCGCGCCCGCGGGAAAAGCGACCAGCGGCACGGCCGTGTCGGGCGCGGGCGGCGGGGAATCCACCGCTGTGATCCAGCATAGGGGCTCGGGCCATTGCGCGTGGCAGTCCGCGTCGACCTCCCATTGTTTCACGAGAAGCAGGTCCAGCTCGCCTTCGCGGTAGCGCCGCAGCAGTTCATGGCTGAGGCCGCCCTCGACCTCCACGCGCAGCAGCGGGTAGGCCGACTGCACGGATGCGATCGTGGGCATCAGCGTGGCGCCCATGAACTCCTCGGGCGCGCCCAGGCGCAGCACCGCGCTCGCCTGCGCGGCCGCGACGCTTTCGCGCGCCTCCTCGGCCAGCCGGAGAATGCTGCGGGCATATCCGAGCAGGCGCTCGCCTTCCTCGGTGGGCAGGACGTGGCGCTGAGTCCGGTCCAGCAACCGGCAATCCAGGCTGTCTTCCAGGCGGATGACATGCTGGCTGACGGTGGATTGCGTCAGGTGCAGGTACTCGGCCGCCCGGGTGAAATTGCCCGTGTCCACAACCGTGACGAAGCTGCGCAGCAGGACCGGATCAAGCATTGCAACTCCCACTGAATGTTATTAATCCAATTAATTTCATAATACCGCGCCGCATCGCCATACTAGGACCCGTGCCCCGGGACGGTCCGGAGACGCTTTATCACGGGAGATTTCGATATGCCTATTTTTGGCGCATGCCGCATCTGGCTGGCGGCGTTTCTGCTGAGCGTAGGGGGCGGAGCTGCCGCCGCCGGGCCGGATGCGGCGCTGCTTGCGGCGGCGGGCGACGGCGACGCGGGCCGCGTCAAGTCGCTGCTGCGGCAAGGGGCCGCGCTGGAGACGCGCGATGGCGGCGGCAATACGCCGCTGCTGCGCGCAACCCAGGGCAACCACGTGGAGGCCGCCCGCGCCCTGATCGATGCGGGCGCCGACGTCAACGCGAAGAATGCGATCCATGACAGCGCCTACCTGCTTGCGGGCGCTCGCGGCTTGCGCGAGATCCTGGCGATGACGCTGGCGCACGGCGCGGATCTGAAAAGCACCAACCGCTATGGCGGCACGGCCCTGATTCCCGCCTGCGAGCGCGGGCACGTCGAAGTCGTCGACGTGCTGCTGCGTGCCGGCGTGGATCCGGACCATGTGAACAACCTGGGGTGGACGGGCCTGCTGGAGGCCGTGATCCTGGGCGACGGCGGCCCGCGCCACCAGGCGATCGTGAAGCGCCTCATCGAGGCCGGCGCCGACGTCAACCTGGCGGACGGCAAGGGCGTGACCCCGTTGAAACATGCGCGCGAACGCGGCCAGGCCGAGGTCGCGCGCATGCTGGAAGCGGCTGGGGCGAAGGGCTGAAGCGGTTTAGAACCCTTCGCGCGGCACGTGCACGCGGCCTTCCATCAGGATCCGCGCGCTGCGGCTCATGATCGCCTTGGTGACTTTCCATTCGCCGTCCACGAGCTTGGCCTCGGCGCCGACGCGCAAGGTGCCGGACGGATGGCCGAAGCAGACGTTGTCGCGTTCGCCGCCGCCCGCGGCCAGGTTGACCAGCGTGCCCGGCACCGCCGCGGCGGTGGCGATGGCGACGGACGCGGTGCCCATCATGGCGTGGTGCAGCTTGCCCATGGACAGGGCGCGCACCAGCACGTCGATGTCGCCCGTGCCGATCTTCTTGCCGCTGGAGGACACGTATTCCTTGGGGGGCGCGACGAAGGCGACCTTGGGCGTGTGCTGGCGGCTGGCGGCCTCTTCCAGTTTGCCGATCAGCCCCATGCGCAGCGCGCCGTGGGCGCGGATGGTCTCGAAGCGCGCCAGCGCCGCGGCGTCGCCGTTGATGTCGTCCTGCAGTTCCGTGCCGGTATAGCCCAGGGCCTCGGCGTCCAGGAAGATGGTGGGGATGCCGGAGTTGATCATGGTGGCCTTGAAGGTGCCGATGCCGGGCACTTCCAGGTCGTCCACCAGCTTGCCGGTGGGGAACATCGAGCCGCCGTCGCCTTCTTCCGCCGGATCCATGAATTCCAGGCGCAGCTCGGCGGCGGGGAAAGTCACGCCGTCCAGCTCGAAGTCGCCGGTTTCCTGCACGGCGCCATCGGTGATGGGCACGTGTGCGACGATGGTCTTGCCGATATTGGCCTGCCAGATGCGCACGACGGCGGTGCCATTTTGCGGCACGCGGGCCGGGTCGACGAGGCCGTTGGCTATCGCGAAGGGCCCGACGGCCGCCGACAGGTTGCCGCAGTTGCCGCTCCAGTCCACGAAGGGCTGGTCGATGGAAACCTGGCCGAACAGATAGTCCACGTCGTGGTCCGGGCGAGTGCTCTTGCCGACGATGACGGTCTTGCTGGTGCTGGAGGTGGCGGCGCCCATGCCGTCGATCTGCTTGCCGTAGGGGTCGGGGCTGCCGATCACGCGCAGCAGCAGCGCGTCGCGGGCGGCACCGGCCACCCGCGCCGATTCGGGCAGGTCGTCGAGTTTGAAGAACACGCCTTTGCTGGTGCCGCCGCGCATGTAGGTGGCGGTGATCTTGGTCTGTGGAGCATGGGTCATGGGGCAGTCCTGATGATTGGTGTGGGGAGGGGACGCCATCGGCGTCCGCCTTGCCGATGACGGTTCAGCCGGACTTCTTTTCGGCGCCGGAGGCCTCCAGGAAGTCCTGCGCGAAGCGCTGCAGCACGCCGCCGGCTTCGTAGATCGACACTTCCTCGGCGGTGTCCAGGCGGCACGTGACGGGCACCTGCTCGGTCTTGCCGTTGCGGCGGTGAATCACCAGCGTCAGGTCGGCGCGCGGCTTGCGCTCGCCGATGACGTCATAGCTCTCGGTGCCGTCCAGGCCCAGCGTCTTGCGGTTCACGCCGGGCTTGAACTCCAGCGGCAGCACACCCATGCCGATCAGGTTGGTGCGGTGGATGCGTTCGAAGCCTTCGGCCACGATGGCCTCCACGCCGGCCAGGCGCACGCCCTTGGCGGCCCAGTCGCGCGAGGAACCCTGGCCGTAGTCGGCGCCGGCCACGATGATGAGCGGCTGCTTGCGGTTCATGTAGGTTTCGATGGCTTCCCACATGCGCATGACCTTGCCTTCGGGCTCGACGCGCGCCAGCGAACCCTGCTTTACCGTGCCGTCGTCGTTCTTCACCATCTCGTTGAAGAGCTTGGGGTTGGCGAAGGTGGCGCGCTGCGCGGTGAGGTGATCGCCGCGGTGGGTGGCGTAGGAGTTGAAATCCTCTTCGGGCAGGCCCATCTTGTGCAGGTATTCGCCGGCGGCGCTGTCCATCAGGATGGCGTTGGACGGCGATAGGTGGTCGGTCGTGATGTTGTCGCCCAGCACGGCCAGCGGCAGCATGCCGCGCAGCGTGCGTACGCCTGCCAGCGCGCCTTCCCAGTACGGCGGGCGGCGGATGTAGGTGCTCATCGGGCGCCAGTCGTACAGCGGGCTGACGGCCGCGCGGCGCTCGTCCTGGATCCCGAACATGGGCGCGTAGACCTTGCGGAACTGCTCGGGCTTGACCGCGGACTTGACCATGGCGTCGATCTCTTCGTCGCTGGGCCAGATGTCCTTCAGGCGGATGTCGCGGCCATTGGCGTCCTGCCCCAGCACGTCGCGCTCGATGTCGAAGCGGATGGTGCCGGCGATGGCGTAGGCGACCACCAGCGGCGGCGAGGCCAGGAACGCCTGCTTGGCGTAGGGGTGGATGCGGCCGTCGAAGTTGCGGTTGCCGGACAGCACGGCGGTGGCGTAGAGGTCGCGGTCGATGATTTCCTGCTGGATCTTCGGGTCCAGCGCGCCCGACATGCCGTTGCAGGTGGTACAGGCGAAGGCCACGACGCCGAAGCCCAGCTTTTCCAGGTCTTCGGTCAGGCCGGCCTCGTCCAGGTACAGCGACACCGCTTTGGATCCCGGCGCCAGCGAGCTCTTCACCCAGGGCTTGCGCGTCAGGCCCGCGCGGTTGGCGTTGCGCGCCAGCAGGCCGGCGGCGATGACGTTGCGCGGGTTGCTGGTGTTGGTGCAGCTGGTGATGGCGGCGATGATCACGGCGCCGTCGGGCATCTGGCCGGGATTGTTTTCGACGACCCCCGAGATACCGCGCTCGGCCAGGTCGGCCACCGGCAGGCGGCGATGCGGATTGGACGGGCCGGCCAGCGTGCGCACCACGCTGGACAGGTCGAAGCGCAGCACGCGCTCGTATTCCGCGTTCTTCAGGCTGTCGGACCACAGGCCCGCGGTCTTGGCATAGGTTTCCACGAGCGCGATCTGCTCGTCTTCGCGGCCGGTCAGGCGGAGGTAGTCGATGGTCTGCTGGTCGATGGAGAACATCGCGGCCGTGGCGCCGTACTCGGGCGCCATGTTCGAGATAGTGGCGCGGTCGCCCAGCGTGAGGCTGGAGGCGCCTTCGCCGTAGAACTCCAGGTAGGCGCCCACCACTTTTTCCTTGCGCAGGAATTCGGTCAGCGTCAGCACGATGTCGGTGGCGGTGATGCCGGGCTGGGCGCGGCCGGTGAGTTCCACGCCGACGATGTCGGGCAGGCGCATCCAGGAGGCGCGGCCCAGCATGACGTTTTCGGCTTCCAGGCCGCCCACGCCGATGGCGATCACGCCCAGCGCGTCCACGTGCGGGGTGTGGCTGTCGGTGCCGACCAGCGTGTCGGGGAAGGCCACGCCGTCCTGCGTGTAGATGACGGGCGACATCCGTTCCAGATTGATCTGGTGCATGATGCCGTTGCCCGGGGGCACGACTTCGATGTTGCGGAAGGCCTGCTTGGTCCAGTCGATGAAGTGAAAGCGGTCTTCGTTGCGGCGGTCTTCCACGGCGCGGTTCTTGGCGAAGGCGTCGGGGTCGTCGCCGCCGTATTCCACGGCAAGCGAGTGGTCGACGATCAGCTGCACCGGCACGACCGGGTTGACCTTGGCGGGGTCGCCGCCTTTCTCGGCGATGGCGTCGCGCAGGCCTGCCAGGTCCACCAGCGCGGTCTGGCCCAGGATGTCGTGGCAGACCACGCGGGCCGGGAACCACGGGAAGTCCAGGTCGCGGCGGCGTTCGATCAGCTGCTTCAGCGAATCCGTCAGCGTGGCGGGGTCGCAGCGGCGCACCAGGTTTTCGGCCAGCACGCGGGACGTGTAGGGCAGGCGGTCATAGGCCCCAGGCGAGATCGCCTCGATGGCGGCGCGGGTGTCGAAATAGTCCAGGCGGGTGCCGGGCAGGGGCTTGCGGTAGGAGTGGTTCATGCCTCGGTGCGCTGCAGGTTGCCCTGCGCGATCTGCTGTTCGATGTTGAGACGGGATGCGCGGATGTGGCGGCGCATCAGGATTTCAGCCAACTCGCCATCGCGGTCGGCGATGGCGTCAAGAATGCGGTGATGTTCGGCGTAAGCTTGCCGGGGGCGGTTGGGCGTGGTCGAGTACTGGATGCGGTACATGCGCGCCAGCTGGTAGAGCTCGTCGCAAAGCATGCGGAACAGCATCTGGTTGCCGCTGCCCTTGACGATGCGGTAGTGGAAATCGTAATCGCCTTCCTGCTGGTAGTAGCCCAGCCCGGCCTGGAAGGCCTCGTCGCGTTCATGCGCTTCGAGCACGCCGCGCAGCTCCGCGATCTCGGCGGGAGGCATGCGTTCGGCGGCCAGGCGGCAGGCCGTGCCTTCGAGCGATTCGCGGATTTCGTAGAGTTCGGAGAGTTCCTGCCGCGACAGCGACACCACGCGGGCGCCGGCATGCGGCACGCGGACCAGCAACCGCTGGCCTTCCAGCCGGTGCAGGGCCTCGCGCAGCGGCCCCCGGCTGACGCCATGGATGCGAGCCAGCTCGGGTTCGGAAATCTTGCTGCCGGGGGCGATTTCGCCCTTGACGATGGCGGACTGGATCTTGCGGAAGATGTGTTCCGCAAGCGTCTCGCTATCGCCAGGGGCGGCGCCAGGCAGCGTGATCACTTTACTCATGGTGTCGACAATTTTCCGTTTTCAGTGAGAAAAAATCGGAATAGGGCGCGGCTTTGCGCAAGATTGTCAACAATTTACCCCGAGACCGGGGCCGGAGCAAGGGGCCGGCCCCCGCATGCGGGGCGGTGGGCCGGCCGGCGCGGCGCCTAGCGCTTGTGATGCACCTCCTGCAGGCCGTAGACCTGCACGGGCAACCCCACCTGGCGCGCCTTCAGTTGCAGGGACAGGTATTGCGAGTAGTGCCGCGACTGGTGCAGGTTGCCGCCGTGGAACCACAGGGCTTCCTGCTGCGTGGGCTTCCACATATTGCGCTGCTCGCCCTCCCAGGGGCCGGGGTCCTTGGTGGTGTCCGACCCCAATCCCCAGCATTTGCCGACCTTGTCCGCGACTTCCCGGCTGATCAGATCCGCGGCCCAGCCGTTCATCGAGCCGTAGCCGGTGGCGTAGACCACCAGGTCCGCGGGCAGGCGGATGCCCGATTTCAGGACGACCGCGTCCCGGGTCAGGTGGCTGACGTCGGTGCGTGATTGCAGCTTGATGCTGCCGTCGATGATCAGGTCGCAGGCGCCCACGTCGATGTAATAGCCGGACCCGCGCCGCAGGTATTTCATGAACAGGCCGGAGCCGTCGTCGCCCCAATCCAGCATGAAGCCGGCGGCTTCGAGCTTGCCGTAGAACTCCGAGTCGCGCTCGCGCATCTGGTCATACAGCGGGATCTGGAACTGCGCCATGATCTTGTAGGGCAGCGAGGCGAAGGTCAGGTCGGCCTTGCGGGTGGTCATGCCGTTGGCCAGCGCCTGCTCGGAATACAGGCCGCCCAGGCCGATGTCCATCAGCGTGTCGGAGCGCACGATGTGCGTGGAGGAGCGTTGCACCATGGTGACGTTGGCGCCGGCTTCCCAGAGCGCCGCGCAGATGTCGTGCGCGGAGTTGTTGGCGCCGATGACGACCACGTTCTTGCCGCTGTAGGCGTCGGGGCCGGGATGGCGCGACGAATGGTGCTGTTCGCCCTGGAACTCGTCCTGGCCGGGGAAGGTGGGGATATTGGGCTTGCCGGACATGCCGGTGGCCAGCACCAGCTGCTTGGGCCGCAGCACTACGGGCTCGCCCTCGCGCAGCACGGTGACTTCCCATTCCTGCTTCTGCTCGTCGTAGCGGGCCGATTGGCAGACGCTGGACGTCCAGTAGTTCAGCTCCATGATCTTGGTGTACATCTCGAGCCAATCCCCGATCTTGTCCTTGGGCGCGAAGATCGGCCAGTTCTCCGGGAAGGGGATGTAGGGCAGATGGTCGTACCAGACCGGATCGTGCAGGCACAGCGACTTATAGCGCTTTCTCCAGCTGTCGCCGGCTCGTTCGTTCCTTTCGATGATGATGGTGGGCACGTCCAGCTGGCGCAGGCGCGCGCCCAGCGCGATGCCGCCCTGGCCGCCGCCGATGATGAGCACGTAGGGCTGGGTCTGGTAGCCGAGCTCGGCGGCCTCCTGCTCGCGCTTTTCCAGCCAGGTCCGGCGGGTCCGGCTGCTGCCGTGCTCGGCGCCCTTGGGCCGGCGCGCGCCGCTGGGCTCTTCATGCCCCTTGAGCTCCGACATGGTGGTCAGCAGCGTCCAGATCTTGCCGTCCTTGACGCGGATGTGGCCGTAGCCGCGGGCGATGCTGGTCTCGATCTCGATCCAGCCCTGGAGCAGGCCGCCGTCGTCGGAAACGGCTTCCTTGGCGTCGCGGCTGAAACGCACCGGTTCCACCTGCGCCAGCTGGTGTTGCAGCATGTCGCGTATCTGGCCGCGCCCTTCCAGGGTGCGCAGGTTCCAGGTGAACAGCACCAGGTCGCGCCAGTAGCACTCGTCCTGGAAGAGGTCGGCGACGGCATCGAAATCCTTGTTGCCCAGCCCGGCGTTCAGGCGGGCGAGCACGGCGTCCAGGGCGGTGCCGGCATGATCGGTCTGCATGTCTTGTCTCCTTGCCCGTTGCGGGCGGTCGTTGTCGTGGCGGGCCTGGGGCGGCCCGTCGACGGCCCCGGCCTGTGCCGGCCGGTGGACGTCGATAACGATCAAGCAATCGCCGTGCCACCCGCGGCGGCGCGCGCCGCGCGCCGGGAGCGCGGCGGAGGCCGAGGGCCGTGGCGTGGCGGCGCGCCACAGCTGTGGCGCTCGGGTGTGGCGGAGGCTTCAGGGACGGGAGGAGAGCCCGTAGCGCCGCATCTGGCGATGGACGGTGGAGCGGTCCACGCCCAGGCGGCGTGCGGCTTCGGACACGTTGCCGGCACAGCGGGCCAGCATGGCGCGCAAGGCGGTCTCCGCGGGGCTGGCGGCCGGGGCCACCGCCGCCAGCGCGTCCGGCAGGTCGCCGGGTTCGATGACGCCGTCATCGCACAGCGCGGCGGCCACGGCGATGGCGTTGGCGAGCTCGCGGATGTTGCCGGGCCAGGCATGCGCTTTCAGCGTCATCAGGGCGGCGGGGGACAGCACGGGGGCGCCGGATTCGTCCTGGTGGCGCGCCAGCAGACGGCCGATCAGCCATTCCAGATCGTCGCGTTCGCGCAGTGGCGGCACGGTCAGCGTGGCGGCATTGACGCGGTAATAGAGATCTTCGCGGAAGCGTCCTTCGCGCACCAGCGCCGCCAGGTCGCGATGCGAGGCCGACACGAGGCTGAGGCGCACGGAGCGCGGGGCGTTGGCGCCGATGGGCGTGACCTCGGATTCGGCCAGGACGCGCAGCAGCCGGCTTTGTAGCGCCAGCGGCATATCGCCGATCTCATCCAGGAACAGGGTTCCGCCGTCGGATTCCTCGATCAGGCCCTTGCGGCCCTTGGCCGCCGCGCCGGTGTAGGCGCCGGGCAGGTAGCCGAACAATTCGCTCTCGATCAGGGATTCCGGGATCGCCGCGCAGTTCACGGCGACGAAACGTCCGCCGCGTTGGCTCGCGTCATGGATGGCGCGGGCCAGGTATTCCTTGCCGACCCCGGTCTCGCCCTGCAGCAGGATGGGCAGGCTCTGCCCGGCCAGCTTGGCGGCGCGAGCCAGCATGGCGGCCATCCTGGCGTCGCCGCCGTCCAGGCCGCGCAACGCGGCCGGCGCGCCGCGCGCGGCGATGGACGCGCCCCGGGAGCGGCGATTGGGTTCGATGGCGTGCGCGAACAGGGCGTTGCCGTCGCGCGCGACGATCAGGCGCTGCTGCGGCGCGTGGGCCCGGGTGTAGCGAGGCAGCTCGTCCAGCTGCACGTCGAAGAAACGGGTGACGGGTTGGCCGATGAGGCCGGCCGGATTGCGCCAGTCCAGGCCGGCGGCGCGGGCCAGCAGCTTGGCGCCCGTGTGCGTCATGCCCAGGATGCGGCCCGAGCCGTCCAGCGAGATCGCCGCCTCGGGGTCCACGTCCAGGAACTCGGGCGAGCGCGCAAAGCGCAGCACCCATTCGTTGCTGGTGCGTGCCATCAGGTTGGCCATTTCGATACGCCGCGTGGTGCTGGTGACCAGGTGCAGCGCCAGGTTCTGGCTGGCCTTCAGGATGGGGGAGCTGAGCAGCGAGATATCCAGCACCGCCGCCAGTTCGCCGTCGGCGCTGTAGATCGGCGCGGCGGTGCAGGAGAGCGGCGTGTGGGTGTTGTCGAAGTGGTCGGTCTGGTGGATGGTGAGCGCTTCGCCGCTTTCCAGGCAGGCGCCCACGGCGCAGGTGCCGGCGCGCCGTTCCGACCATTCCGACCCCAGATAGAGCCCGGCCTTGCGCAACTGGGCGGTCTGCAGGGCGTCGCCCAGGAATTCCACGGTGACGCCCTGCCTGTCGGCCAGCAGCAGCACGTAGTTCTGTCCGGCCACATGGCGGAAGAGATTGTCCAGGCCGGTGCGGGCGATGGCGATCAGGCCCTCGGATTGCTGGCGGTGCTCCCGCAGCCGGCCATCCGGCACGATATACGCCTCGCAGGCGTGCGCGGGATCCAGCCGGTACTGGTCCAGGCAGCGCAGCCAGCTGCTGACCACGAGCGCGTCGCGCTGCGTGGGGCGGCCCAGGCCGACCTGCTCGATCTCGCGGATATGGGCGGAGTGGTTCGACATATCGTCTCCTTGGTGCGCCCGATCTGCGCCGAGTCGCAGAGCAGCATGCACAGAGGACGATATGCCTGTAAATGCTGGTTATCCAGCAGAACGGGCGCAGGAACGCTACAGATCGACCTTCACCTTGCCTGCCTGTACCAGCGCCGCCACCTCGCGTATTTCCGCCAGCAGCGCCTGCTGCAGCTGCGCCGGCGTGCCTCCCGTGGGCTGGAAACCCTGTTCGGCCAGCTTGGCGCGGACCGTCTCGGTCTGGAGCGCCCGGTTGACGCCCTGGTTCAGCGCCGCGATGGCCGCTTCCGGCGTACCCGCTGCGCAGTAAGTGCCGAACTGGATCTGCGCCGAGAAGCCGGGATAGCCGCTTTCGGCCACCGTGGGGATGTCCGGGTACTTGGGCAGCCGTTCGGGGCTGGTCACCGCAAGCACCCGCAGGCGCCCGCCTTGCAGATAGGGTTCGACCGCGGCCACGGTGGCCACCACCACCTGGATCTGTCCGCCCAGCAGATCCGTCATCATCGGGCCCGTACCGCGATACGGCACGTGCAGCAGTTCTACGCCGCAAGCCATCTGGAGCAGCTCGGTCGCCAGGTGCTGGGGCGTGGCGTTGCCGGGGGTACCGAAGGTCAGGCCTTTGGGCTCGCGCCTGGCCTGGGCCACGAGTTCGCCCAGGGTCTTGGCAGGGAGGTCGGCGTTGACCGCCACCATGTACGGCGAACGCGCGATGGGGCAGACGGGAGCCAGCTGCTTCAGCACGTCTTCGGGCGGCCGGGCGTAGTAGCGCACCGAGGGCACCAGGCCCGCGAACAGCAGCACGCTGCCGTCCTTGGCGCCGTTGGCGGTGTAGTCGGCGCCCAGCATGCCGCTGGCGCCGGGCTTGTTCTCGACGACGACGGGACGCCCGAGCGCACCTTCCAGCGTCGCCGCGATGACTCGGCCCAGCACGTCGGTGCCACCGCCCGGCGGGAACGGCACGATGACGCGCAAGGGGGCTTCGCGCGCGCTGGCGGCGCGGCTGAGGACGGCGCCGGCCGGCGCCATGGCCAGGGCCGCCAGGTTCTTCAGGAGGGTTCTGCGGTTCATGTTGTGTGTCTCCGTTTCCACGCTGCTCGTGTATGCCGCCGGCCGTCTCTAGGAAAGGGACGGGCCGCCGGCCTCCGGCAGAAAAAATCCTTGCAGGGCCGACGCCACGATTGCGGGCTCCTCCACCGGCAGCATATGCCGCTGGCCGGCCACCACCCGCGCCTGGCCATGGGGCACGGCCGCGGCCAGTTCGCGCGTCATGCGCGGGGTCGATCCCACGTCCTCTTCGCCCGTCATCGCCAGCGTGGGGCAGGCGATGCGGGGCGCGGCCTGGGACAGGACGGTATCGCCCAGCGCGAACACCCGGTAGGCCGCCAGGAAATGAGGCCGGTGGTTGCGCAGCAATCGCCGTCCGATGCTTGTGACCCGCTCCGGGCGCCGCGCCTGGAAGCCAGGCGTGAACCAGCGCTGAAGCGACACCTCGGCGGCGGCCTGCGGGTCCTGCGTGGCGGCGGCGTCCAGACGCGCCAGTACGGCGCGCGCTTCTTCGGGGCTGCGCTGGAACACCGTGCTGAGCAGCGCCAGCCGGGTGACGCGCTGCGGCCGGGCGGCGGCGTAGGCGCCCGCGATCAGGCCTCCCATGGAATAGCCCAGCACGTTGGCGCTGCGCCAGCCCGCGCGGTCGAGCTCGGCATCTAGCTGGCCGATGTAGTCCTGCACCGAGACGGTTTCGTCTATGCCGGGGCCGTTGCCGTGGCCCAGGAGGTCATAGCGGAGAACCTCGAAATGCGGCTCCAGCAGCGGCGCCAGGTCATCCCACAAAGTGTGGTCCAGGCCGACGCCGTGCAGCAGCACCAACGGTTCGCCGCGGCCGGAGCGGCGGGAATTCTCGCTCATTTCGCCTGGGCCTCGCGCTCGAGTTCCTGGAGGTCCGAATAGCGGTTGCCGATACGATGATGCGGGCGCCCCGAGGTGGCGGCGCCCAGCGCGACCACGATTTCGTCCGGCGCCGGAGCGTCGTTGATGGTCGTCTGCACAGTGAGATAGTGCGAACGCAGGCCTTCGTCATGCTTGTGCATCAGAGGAATCGAGATCACGCAGCCCGGCCCGCCGCGCATATTGGTGAAGCTCAGGTAGCTGGTGCCGCCGACGGCGTTGCGGTAGGCGTTGCCGAAGCGCAGCGTATGGATCAGCGCGGACGCATGCTCGACCTCGCCGGCCGTGCCCACGACAGCGGCCTTGCCGTAGGCCTCGACCTGGTCCGCGGATCCGGCCTGGCGCAGGATCTCCTCGACCAGCAGCGCGCCCAGCGGCGGCGCGGCTTCCAGGATCTGCGGGCGCAGGTTTTCCTGGAAGGGCAGGCCGGCCCACGGATTGCGGATCACGGCGGCGGCCACGATCATCACCAGCGGGCGCTCGGCCGCGCGGCCCCCTTCGATCAGGGTTTTCTCGACGTAACTGACGACTTTGCGTACTTGCAGGGACATACCGCGGCTCCACGACCTGTTGGATGAAAGACGGGGCATTGTTGGGTTCGCCGCTGGGTTTTGACAATCCAAATTAACGTAAGTTAATTTCGGAAAATCCGAATTCAGCATCTTCCGCCATGCCGCCTCCCCTGAAGATCCAGCACCTGCGCCAGTTCCTGCTTGCGGCCGATCACGGCAGTTTCCGCCAGGCCGCCGAAGGCACTTTCCGCTCGCAGGCCGCGGTGTCGGCGGCAATGCAGGACCTGGAGCAGCAGCTGGGGGCGCCCCTCTTCGAGCCCGGCAAGCGGGCGCAGCTCACGCCGCTGGGCATTGCCGTGGCGCCGCTGTTCCGCGAGCTGCTCTCCACCCATGACCGGGTGCTGGATGCGGCGCGCCAGCTGGGGCTGGGCAGCCAGGGGGCCGTATCGCTGGCGGTCATGCCGTCGCTTGCCGATGAGTGGCTGCCGCGGCTCCTGGAGCGCTATGCGCGCATGCATCCGGCGATCCGCATCCGCGCCATCGACGAGTCCTCGCAGGACGTGCACCGGCTGGTGCTGAGCGGAGAAGTACAGGTGGGCGTGGCCGGGCAGGTGCCGCGCACCGGAGAGGTCGCCTTCGCGCCGGTGGCGCGGGACGCCTTCGGCCTGGTGTGCCGCAAGAACCATCCGTTGGCGCGCCGGCGCGGCCCGGTGCCGTGGTCGGCGCTGGCCGGCGAACGGCTGATCGGCAACGCCACGTTCGACACCCTGCGGAACCGGCAATTGGGCGGCGCGATCGAGGACCCCTTCATGGTGGTGTCCAACCGCGCGTCGCTGCTGGCCAGCGTGGTGAGCGGCCTGGGCGTCACCGTGCTGCCGGTGCTGGCGCGGCCGGCGGCCGCCACCGGCCTGGCTTTCGTGCCCCTGGCCGAACCCACCGTGGAGCGCATCGTAGGCGTGCTGACCCGCAAGGAGGAAACGCTGCTGCCCTCGGTGGCCGCCATGCATGCGCTGGCCCTGCGTTCGCTGGCCCAGTTCACGCGGCGCAAGGGCGCCGAGCTGGTGTAGCGGGGCGCGTCAGACGCCGCAGGCGTACATCATGAACTGGCGGAAGGCCTCCGCCGGCTTGGCGATGGCCGCGCGGGGATGCCACAGCAGGCCCGCTTCCATGGGCGGGACGGCGTCGACGACGGGCACCGCCTCGATCTTGCGGCCTTCCAGCGACCAGGGGCGGTAGACCATGTCCGACAGCACCGTGACGCCGAAGCCGTGCGCCACCAGCCCACGCAGCGCCTCCATCGACCGCGTGCGGAACGCGATGTCGGGCCGCAGGCCGTGGGCCTGCCAATAGGCCAGCGCGGAGCGTTCCCCTTCGTCCATTTCCAGCAGGATGTAGGGATACCGGGCGATATCCGCCAGCGACGGCGGCGAGGACGCCTGCAGCAGCGGATGGCCGGACGCCGTCCATAGCTGACGCCGGGAGCGCACCAGCACCTGGTGGCCGAAGCGTTCGCGGTTTTCCACGTTGGACAGCAGCGCCACTCCCAGCTCGACCTCGCCGCTGGCCACCGCGGATTCGATTTCGGGGCGATCCAGGTCCACCAGGTCCAGCACCACGTCGGGATAGCGCCGGCGGAATCGCGCCAGCAGGTCGGGCAGGAAGTAGCCCAGCACGGTGTAGGACGCCGCTATCCGCACGGATCCGCGCAGCGCGTAGCGCTGGAAGCCGGGTTCGCGCAGGGCATCGTCCAGGGAATCGAGCACATCGCGGGTGCGCTGGTGGAAGTTGTGGCCTTCGGGCGTCAGCGTGACACCGTGGGGATGGCGGTCGAACAGACGCACGCCCAGCTGGGCCTCCAGCGCCAGGACGGCATTGGTGACGGCGGATTGGGAAACATGTTCGTCGGCGGCCGCCATGGAAAACCGGCCCGTGCGGGCAGCTGCCGCGAAGTAGCGCAGCTGGCGCAGAGTGACGTCGTTAGCCATCTGTTTATCGAATACCTGGTAGCTGAATATATGAATATACGATATCCAGCGCCGTTCCTACACTGCGGAAAACATCAAAACCTGGAACGCAGGAGACAAGCGTGAACGCCTTACTTCCTACCGGCGCGGCCGATACCCATGGCCTGACGCTGGACGACAAGTACACCCGCACCCAAGGACGCATCTACCTGAGCGGCACGCAGGCGCTGGTGCGGTTGCCCCTGATGCAGAAGGCGCGCGACCGCCTGGCTGGCCTGAACACCGGCGGCTATGTCTCGGGCTACCGCGGATCGCCGCTGGGAGGGTTGGACCAGGCGCTGTGGAAGGCCAAGCGGCACCTGCAAGCGCACGACGTCGTGTTCCAGCCGGGGGTGAACGAGGACCTGGCGGCCACCGCCGTCTGGGGATCGCAGCAACTGAACCTGTTCCCCGGCGCCACCCGCGACGGCGTATTCGGTATGTGGTACGGCAAGGGGCCCGGCGTGGACCGGTCGGTGGACGTGCTCAAGCATGCCAATTCGGCCGGCACGTCGGCGCATGGCGGCGTGCTGATGCTGGCGGGCGACGACCATGCCGCGAAGTCCTCGTCGGTGGCGCACCAATCCGAGCACGTGCTGATCGCCAGCGGCATTCCGGTGCTGTATCCGTCCAATGTGCAGGAATACCTGGACTACGGCCTGCATGGCTGGGCCATGAGCCGCCATACGGGGCTGTGGGTGGCCATGAAATGCGTGACCGACGTGGTGGAGTCCAGCGCGTCGGTGGACGTGGACCCGGAACGGGTGCGCATCGTGCTGCCGCAAGAGGCGTTGCCGGAGGGCGGATTGAACATTCGCTGGCCGGACTCGCCGCTGGCGCAGGAAGCGCGGCTGCTCGACCATAAATGGTATGCCGCGCTGGCCTACGTGCGCGCCAACAAGCTGAACCGGATCGTGCTGGATTCGCCGCGCGCACACTTCGGCATCATGACGGCCGGCAAGGCCTATCTCGACGTGCGCCAGGCATTGAACGACCTGGGGCTGGACGAGGCCGCCTGCCGCGAGGCGGGCATACGCGTACTGAAGGTGGGCTGCATCTGGCCGCTGGACGCCCAGGACGCGCGCGAGTTCGCGACGGGGCTGAAGGAAATCCTGGTGGTCGAGGAGAAGCGCCAGATCCTGGAGTACGCGCTGAAGGAAGAGCTCTACAACTGGCGCGACGACGTGCGGCCGCGCGTATACGGAAAGTTCGACGAACGCGACAACGGCGGCGGCGAATGGTCCACGCCGCGGGGCGGCTGGCTGTTGCCGGCGCGCCATGAGTTGTCGCCGGCGCTGATCGCCAGGGCGATCGCCGCACGCCTGGACAAGGCGGGCCTGTCGGAGACGCTGCGCGCCCGCATCGCGGCGCGGCTCGCGGTGATCGACGCCAAGGAGCGCGAAGCCGCCCGGCCCACGCTGGTGGAAGAGCGCAAGCCCTGGTTCTGTTCGGGCTGTCCGCACAATACGTCCACCCGCGTGCCGGAGGGCTCGCGCGCCGTGGCCGGCATCGGCTGCCACTACATGGCGATGTGGATGGACCGCAAGACCGATACCTTCAGCCAGATGGGCGGAGAGGGCGTCGCCTGGCTGGGCCAGAAGGACTTCACGTCCGAACGCCACATTTTCGCCAACCTGGGCGACGGCACCTATTTCCATTCGGGGCTGCTGGCGATCCGCGCTGCGGTGGCCGCGCGCGCCAGCATCACCTACAAGATCCTCTACAACGACGCGGTCGCGATGACGGGCGGGCAGCCCGTGGACGGCGTGCTGACCGTGCCGCAGATCGCGGCGCAGATGCAGGCGGAAGGCGTGGCGAAGACCGTGGTGGTGACGGACGAGCCGGAGAAGTACGCAGGCGCGGGCGCCTTGCCGGCCGCGGTCGAAGTGCACCATCGCCAGGAGCTGGACGAGGTGCAGCGCGCGCTGCGCGACATCCACGGCACGACCGTGCTGATCTACGACCAGACCTGCGCCACCGAGAAGCGCCGGCGCCGCAAGCGCGGCGACTATCCCGACCCGCCGCGCCGCGCGTTCATCAACGAGGCCGTCTGCGAGGGCTGCGGCGACTGCTCCGTGAAGTCCAACTGCCTGTCCATCGAACCGCTGGACACGCCGATGGGCACCAAGCGCCGCGTCAACCAGTCGTCCTGCAACAAGGATTTTTCCTGTGTCGAGGGCTTCTGCCCCAGTTTCGTGACCGCTGAAGGCGCCGTGCTGCGCAAGCCGGGCGCGGCGAGGGCGCCGGCGCTGGCCGAGGCGCCCCTGCCCGACCGCGCGGACATCCCTGCGGGCGGGGCCTACCGCGTGGTGATCGCGGGCGTGGGCGGAACGGGCGTCGTGACCATCGGCGCGCTGCTGGGGGCGGCCGCGCACATAGAAGGCAAGGGCGTGACCGTGCTGGACATGGCGGGGCTGGCGCAGAAGGGCGGCGCCGTGCTCAGCCACGTGCAACTGGCGAACCGCCCAGAAGACCTGCACGCCACGCGCGTAGCGCTGGGCGAGGCGGACCTGGTGATCGGCTGCGACGCGCTGGTCTCGGCCTCGCCCGAAGTGCTGTCGCGCTTGCGGCCGGATCACAGCCGGGCCGTGGTGAACAGCACGGCGGCGCCCACGGCCGCGTTCCTGTCGCAGCCGGGCTGGCGTTTTCCCGGCGCGCAGGCCGAGGCCGCGCTGGCGCGCAGCACGGGCGGCAACTGCGGCTTCATCGAAGCGGGGCCATTGGCCGAGGCGCTGCTGGGCGACGGCATCTACGCCAACCCGCTACTGCTGGGTTACGCCTGGCAGCAGGGCGGGCTGCCGCTATCGCTGGACAGCCTGCGGCGCGCGATCGAATTGAACGGCGTGGCGGTCGAAAAGAATCTGGCCGCTTTCGAGCTGGGCCGCCAGGCGGCGCACCGGGGCGCGGATGCGCTCCGGCCGGCGCCTACGGCCCAGGTCCTGGGCCTGCCGGAATCCCTGGATGGCCGCATCGGCCGCCTGGCCGAGCATTTGCGGGCCTATCAGGACGAGGCCTACGCGGCGAAGTTCGTGGCCGCCGTGGAGGCCGTGCGCGCCCGCGAGGCCCTGCTGGCGGATCCGGGCGGCTTCGAGGTGACGCAGACTGTCGCCCGCAACCTGGCCAGGCTCATGGCCTACAAGGATGAATACGAGGTGGCCCGCCTCTACGTGGATCCGGCATTCAAGGCCCGGCTGCGCGAGCAATTCGAAGGCGAGCCGGGTCGCGATTACCGCCTGCGCTACTACCTGGCGCCGCCCGCGACCGCCCGGCGCGACGCGCAGGGCCATTTGCGCAAGCGCGCCTTCGGCCCGTGGATGGCGCAGGTGTTCCGCCTGCTGGCCCCCATGAAGCGGGTGCGCGGGACCTGGCTGGACGTGTTCGGAAAGACCGCCGAGCGCCGCATGGAAAGGCAGCTGGCGTCCGGCTACCTTGCCCTGGCGGAGGAATTCTCGCGAACGCTGGAGGCGGGCAACCGCGATGCCGCACTGGCGCTGGCGGCGCTGCCGGACGACATCCGCGGCTATGGCCACGTCAAGGAGCAGGGCGTCGAGCGGGCGCGCTCGCGCGAAGCTGCGCTATGGGAACGCTACCGCGGGCGGGCGCGGGAACCCCTGGCGGCCTGAGGAGCGGGCGTGGTGTACGATCCCCGGCATCAAGGGGCGCCGCCCCGCGCCTGCCAGCCAGACCATGGAAAACCTCCTGCGCAAACTCGATCTGACTTCGCTGCGGCTGTTCGTCGCGGTGTGCCAGGAGAACAGCATCGCACGCGCCGCCGAGCGCGAATTCATCGCGCCGTCCGCGGTCAGCCGGCGGATCGCCGACATGGAGTCGCTGGTCGGCCTGGCGCTGATCGAACGCCATACCCGCGGCGTGAGCGTGACGCCGGCGGGGCAGACGGTGCTGCGCCACGCGCGGCGCATCATCGGCGATGTCGAAGCCATGGGGGCCGAGCTCTCGCGGCTGTATGCCGGCGTGAAGGGCCACGTGCGGCTGGTGGCGAACCTGTCGGCCATCGTGCAGTTCCTGCCCGAGGACGTGGCGGCATTCCAGCGCCTGTTTCCCGAGGTGGACATCGATCTGGAAGAGCAGCACAGCCCTGACGTGCTGCGCCTGGTGCGCGAGCGCGCCGCCGATTTCGGGATCTGCAACCGCATCGCCGGCGCGCGGGGCGTGGAACAGCTGCCCTACCGCCGCGACCGGCTGGCGGTGATGCTGCCGGCCCGGCATCCCAAGGCCGCTGCCCGGCAACTGAGCCTGCGGGACATCGCGGAAGAAACCTTCGTGGGCCTGCGCGAGAACAGCGCGCTGACGCAGTTGCTGGCGGCGCAGGCGGCGGAGCTGGGCGCCACGTTGTCGGTCAAGATCCGCGTGGCGAGCCTGGACGCGCTGTGCCGCATGACCCACGCCGGCCTGGGCATCGCGGTCATGCCGCAGCAGGTGGCCGAACTGTATCTGCAATCCCTGGACGTGGTGGTGCGGCCCTTGTCCGACGACTGGGCGCAGCGCCAGCTCTGCATCGTTTTCCTGGACCAGAGCCAGCTGTCCGCCACGGCGGGCACGCTGGTCAAGTTCCTCGCCCAGCAGGGCTGACGCCATCTCGGTTCGCGATGGCAGGCGTGCCGAGAGGACACTTCGGCGTACGGCGGCATCTCCTTATAGTCAAGGCGCGTCATGCGAAGGGACGGGGCAACGAGACCCCGCGGCGCCTTACAAGGAGACAACATGAAGACCCCCATCCGATTCCTCGCGGGCTGTATGCTCGCGCTCGGCGCCCTCGGCGTCGGCGCCCAGGCGCTTGCGGCGGGCTACCCGGACCGGCCGATCCGCCTGATCGTGCCGACCTCGCCCGGCTCCACCGCCGACGTGGTGGCGCGCGTGGTCGCCGAGAACCTGGGCAAGACTCTGGCCCAACCCCTGATCGTGGAGAACCTGGCCGGCGCGGCGGGCATCCCCGGCACCCGCCAACTGGTGGCCGCGAAGCCCGACGGCTACACGCTGGCCATCGTCTCGTCCAACCATGCGATCAATCCCAGCCTGTACAAGAGCATGCCGTACGACTCGGTGAAGGACGTCACGCCGATCTCCGTCATCGGCACGACGCCGCTGGTAATGGTGGCGGCGGAAAACTCGCCGTACCGCAGCATCGGCGAATTGCTGGCCGCCGCCCGGGCGCAGCCGGGAAAGATCAACTACGGCTCGTCGGGCAGCGGCAGCGTGCTGCACCTGGCCGGCGAACTGCTGAAATCCCGGGCCGGCGTCGACATGATGCACATCCCCTACCGGGGCGGCAACGCGCTGATCACGGACGTGATGTCCGGCCAGATCCAGGTGGCGTTCCTGGCGGTGCCCTCCGTGCTTGCGCAGGTGCAGGCGGGCAAGCTGCGCGCCCTGGCCGTCAGCACGCCTGAACGCGTCGCCGCGCTGCCCGAGGTTCCCACGCTGGACGAGTCGGGCGTGAAGGGCTATTCGTATGACGCCTGGATTTCGCTGATCGGGCCGGCGGGGCTGCCTGCCGCCATCGTCCAGCGGCTGCAGGCGGCCACGCAGCAGACCATGCACGATCCGGCGGTCCTGAAGACGTTGACGCCGCAGGGATTCGTGTCGCAGGGCAGCAGCACCGAGGTTGCGGTCCAGACGCTGGCCGCCGAAATTTCCAAAAGCCGGGCCCTGGTCAAGGCCGCGGCCGTGACACCTGAATAGCGCTCCGACATGCCTACCTACGTACTCGACGCGCCGGCGCGCCTGCTCTTCCTGTCGCGCGATCCGGCGCGGATCGCTGCGCAGCTGACGGGCTCATTCCTGACCCAGGAGCAGGCCGGGCCGCTGCGCGACGACATTTCCACCGATGAGATCACGCCAGTTCCGATCCTGACCCATTTCGACGAGAAGCTGGGCCGGTATCCCTACACCGGCCTGCGGGCCGGCGACGCCTTGCCGATCGGCGTGGATGCGATCAGGCAGGCGGGTGTCAATGTCGTCGTGGGCGGAAAGCGCTATGGCAAGGGGTCTTCGCGCGAGCACAGCCCCATGGCCGAGAAGTCCGCGGGCGTCCGGCTGGTGATCGCCGAGAGCTTCGAGCGCATCTACCGGCAGAACGCCGACAACATCGGCCTGTGCACCAGCACCGACATGGGCCTGGCGGAACGCCTGGGGCGGGGGGAAAAGGTCACCGTAGACGAAATCGTGGCGGGCCGCGACACGCTGGCCGCCGAGATCGTCAAGGCGGGGGGGCTGCTGGCGTTCGGGCAGGCGCGGCTGGGCGGCGTCGAGCCGCAGCCGGCCGCGGCGGATACTGCGCCGCGCACGCTGTTCGAGAAAATCATCCAGCGGCATCTGCTGAGCACGTCCGTGACGCCGCCCGCGCCCGAGCCGGGGGCGGGCGTGTTCGTCCGCGCAGACTGGCGCTTCATCCATGAGTACTACACCGGAATGGCGGCCCATATGCTGCATGCCCGTTTCGGAAGGCCGCTCCGCCTGGTGGACAGCGAGCGCATCGTGGTCTTCGAGGACCATACTTCCTACGTGGAAGAGAGCCCCAACCACGTGCGGGCCGGCATCGTCCCCAACGTGCGCGCCATGTGCCAGGCGCAGCGCGACTTCGCCGAAGCCTATGGCCTGCGGCAGCACCGCACGCTGACGGAGGCCGAGGCCGCGCGGGACGACGGGGCCAACGTGGCCGGCATCTCCCATGCCATGATGGCGGAACGCTACGCGCTGCCGGGGCAGGTGGTGGTGGGAACGGATTCGCACACGCCGCACAGCGGCGCGCTGGGCTGCGTGGCGTTCGGCGTGGGCACCACCGACATGGCCAACGCCTTCGTCACCGGCGCCGTGCGCTTGACCGTGCCCGAGTCGTTGCGGGTCGAGCTGGCGGGGGCGTTGCCGCCGGGCGTGACGGCCAAGGACGTCGTGCTGCATTTGCTGGCCCTGCCGGAAATCCGGTCGGGCGCGGGGGTGGGGAAGGTATTCGAGTTCACGGGGGAGGCGGTGGCGGCCCTGTCCATCGACGAGCGCGCGACCCTGACCAACATGACCGCCGAACTCGGAGGGCTGACCGGCATCGTGGCGCCGGACGCCGAGACGGCGCGCTTCCTGCGCGAACGGCGCGGCGTGGATGCGGTCATTGAACCTTGGATGCGCAGCGATCCCGGCGCCGCCTATGCCATGACATTGACGGTGGACTGCGGCGACCTGTCGCCCCTGGTGGCCGCCCCGGGCGATCCGGGCAACGGCGTGCCCCTGACATCGCTGCGGGATCGGCCTCGCGTCGACATCGCGTATGGCGGCTCCTGCACCGCCGGCAAGCGCGAGGACTTCGACCGCTACCACGAGGTGCTGGCCTGGGCGGTGGAGCGCGGCCTGGGCATTCCGGACGGCGTCGCGCTGTATCTGCAGTACGGCACCACCGCGGTGCGGGACTATTGCGTGGCGCGAGGCTACGACCGGACCTTCGCGGCTGCCGGCGCGCGCATCCTTCAACCTTCCTGCGGCGCCTGCGCCAATTGCGGACCGGGCTCGTCCACCGATGCGGGGCAGGTGACGGTCAGCGCCATCAACCGCAATTTCCCGGGGCGCTCCGGCCCGGGCAGCGTCTGGCTGGCCAGCCCGCCCACGGTCATGGCCAGCGCCCTGGCGGGCGAGCTGACGTCGTTCGCGGAGTTGCAGGCGCGGCACGCGCCCTGAACCGCTTCGCGGCGGGCGAGCCGGCCGCGAAGCGGCATGCCATTAGGGATTCCCCGCCACTTCGCGCCGGCTGAAGCCCTGCTTAAGCAATTCTCAATTGGCATTCCCTCGGGCTTGGGTCAGAGTTGCGCATCATGGAAAACGGCCGCCAGATGCCGTTTCCGGCCGCGGACTTGCGCGGCCGTCGAGAAGCCCGCACACAGAAGACATCCTGCCCTTTGCACGCCAGCGGCGAACCCGGGACACACCGGGCGCCGGCTGATCGGCCACGGCCGTCCGGCCGCGGTTCCCCTGTTGGTCCGAGGAGACAACAATGAGCAAGAGTTGGAAAACGCTGTTAGGCGCGGCGGCGGTCGTGGCGGGCGGATGGGCCCACGCGGCAGATGCGCCGCCGGACATCAAGCTGATGCAGCTGTCCGTCGGCAAGATCGAACTGGACAAGGGCTTCATGACGGCCATGGTCGACGTGGGCACCAAGATCAAGATTCCCGTGCCGGCCTATGTCATCCAGCACCCTCGCGGGCTGGTGCTGTTCGATACCGGCATGAACCAGGCCACCGCCGACGGCAACTGCGCCAACTATTGGGGCCAGGGGCTATGCGGGGCGTTCAATTCCATCCAGGGACGCGACGAAGTTATCGACCGCCAGCTGAAGGCCGCGGGCTTCGACGTGGACGACGTGAAGTACGTCGTCTATTCGCACTTCCACCTGGACCACGCCGGCAACATCAAGATGTTCCCCAAGGCCCGCCACGTCGTGCAGAAGGCAGAGCTGCGCGCCGCCTGGTGGCCGGAAAAATTCCAGCGCGCCGCCTACGTCATGAAGGACTTCGACACCACCCGCGACTATGACTTCATCCAGGTGGAGGGCGATTTCGATCTCTTCGGCGATGGCACCATCGTGCTGCTGGACACCAAGGGCCATACCCAGGGCCACCAGTCCTTGCAGGTCAAGCTGAAGAACACCGGCACGGTGCTGCTGGCGGCGGACGCGATCTACACGGGCGAGAACGAGGCGGGCGTGATCCCGGGCATTACCTGGAACACGGCGGCGTCCATGCTGGCCATCGATCGGCTGAAGCAGATCCGCGATGCGCGGCAGGGCCAGCTCTGGTACAGCCACGACGCGGAGCAGCACGCGCAGAACGCCAAGACCAAAGTCTTCGACTGAGGGCGCGCCATGCAGCCGGTTGTCGCCCTGCATGAAGTCTGCAAGTCGTTCGGGCCGCGCCAGGTCCTGCACTCCCTGAGCCTCTCCGTGGGCCCGGGCGAGATCGTGGGCCTGCTGGGCCCGAACGGCAGCGGCAAGACCACCACCTTGCGCCTGATGGCGGGCTTCTATGCGCCCGACAGCGGCCGCATCACGATCCGCGGCCGCCGGCCGGCCGCGGGCCGCGGCAACGCCGACATCGGCTATCTGCCGGAACGCGCGCCCCTGTACGACGCGCTGACGGTATTGCAGTACCTGGATTTCGTCGCGGGCGTGAAGGTAGCCGGCGGCGCCGGGGCCAGGCGGCAGGCGATCGAGCGGGCCATCGAGGGCTTCGACCTGCAAGGCGTGGCGCGCACGGTGATCGGCCGCCTTTCCAAGGGGCAGCGGCAGCGCGTGGGCCTGGCCCAGGCCGTGCTGAACGATCCGCCGGTGCTGTTGCTGGACGAAGCCACCAACGGGCTGGATCCGGTGCAGATCGTCGAGGCGCGCGCGATGATCCGGCGCTGCGCGCAAGGGCGCGCCGTGGTGTTCAGCAGCCATCTGATGCAGGAGGTGGAGGCCTTGTGCACGCGCATCGCCATCCTGCGCCAGGGCCGCCTGGTGGAGGACGCCGCGCTGGGCGAAACGCCGGCGGCGCTGCAGCTGAGCCTGGCGCTGCCCCAGGCAAGGCACGCGGACTTGCGTGCCGCCTTGCTTGCCTGCCCCGGCGTCAAGGGCGCCGATGCCGAGGCCATCGATGCAATGCACAGTAAGTGGCGCATCGGCTGGGACAGCCAGGCGGCGGGAGGGGCGACCTGCGACGCCGTGCTGCGCATCGTGCTCGCGCACGCGGAACTGCGCGCGGTCCTGTCCATGCAGGACGCCGTAGAGGCGCGGCTGCTGGCAGCGCTGGCGCCGAACGACGCGCCATTGCGGAGGCGCGCATGAGAGGCTTTTTCGCCCTGTACCGCAAAGAACTGCGCACCGATTTCGGATCGCCCGTGGCGCTTGCGGTGGTGGCCGTGTTCTGGGCCCTGTCCGGCTACCTGTTCAGTTTCAACCTGTTCTTCGTCAGCACGGGGAAGATGGTGACCGCCTTCCACAACATGACGATTCTGCTGATCCTGGTGATGCCGCTGGTGAGCATGCGCGCGTTCGCCGAGGAGGCCAGGCAGGGAACGCTGGAATTGCTGCTGACCCTGCCGCTGCCCGATTTCACGCTGGTGGCGGCCAAGTACGCGGCCGGGCTTACGGTGCTGGCGCTGATGCTTGCGGGCACGGCGTCCGCGGTGCTGCCGCTGGCCTGGTACGGGCAGCCCGACTACGGGCCCATTGCGGGCGGCTACATCGGCGTGTTCCTCTATGGCGCGCTGTTCCTGGCCATTGGCATCGCGGTGTCCAGCGCCTGCACCAACCAGATCGTGGCGGCGAGCGCAACCTGGGGCATCCTGGTGCTGCTGTGGTTCATCGATTATCCCGCGGCGCTGGACGCCTTCCCGGCGTTGTCGCCGTTCTTCCAGGCGCTGTCGCTGTCGGCACAGCACGTGGATTTCATTCGCGGCGTGCTGCCCGGTCCGGCCACGGTCACGCTGGCCAGCCTGACGGTGCTGGCGCTGATGGTGGCGGCCGTCAACCTGAAGCGCTGGAGGCTGCGATGAACCGCCATGCCGTGCGCCGCGCCGGCCAGCGCCTGGCGCTGTGGCTGCCCGTCATGGCGGTGGCGGCGCTGCTGCTGGCCCTGAACCTCTGGGCCGCGCGCCACCTGGGCCGTGTCGATCTCACTGCGCAGCGCCTGTACAGCCTGGCGCCGGAGAGCATAGAGGTGGCCAGGCAGGTCGGCCAGCCGGTCGAGGTGACCTGGTTCTACGATTTGCGCAACAAGAGCATGGTCGATGCGCTGGAACTGCTGCGCCAGTACGAGCGCGCCAATCCGCTGATCCGCGTGCGCGGCGTGGATCCGGCCCTGCGCCCGGCCGAAGCGCGCGAGGCGGGCATCCAGTTCGCCGGCAGCGCAGTGCTGGCTTCGGGCGCCCGCCGGATGACGATCAACGGAGGCACCGAAACGGATTTCACCAACGCGCTGATCCGCATCGGCCAGCGCGGCGCCCAGACCGTCTGCTTCACGCAAGGCCATCGCGAGGCCCCGCTCGACAGCCTGTCGTCACTGGACGATCTGGAAGAGCACGACGGCGACGAAAACCTGGTGGCCCGCGTGGAGGTGCACGAGCAGCACGGCATGGCGCTGGCCCGCAATGCCTTGCGCACGCTGGGTTTCGCCACCCGCGGCGTGAACGCGGGCAGCCTGGCGCAGGCGCTGCCGGAATGCGCGGTCGTCGTGGCGGCCGGCCCGCGCGCGCCGTTCGGCGATGGCGACGCGCAGGCGCTGCGGGACTGGACCCTGGCGGGCGGCAAGACTCTGCTCTTGCTCGAACCCGATGCGCCGCATGGCCTGGACGCGCTGCTGGGCGATTTCGGGATCGCGCGGCCGCCGGGCGCGCTGGCGGATGCCGCCAGCCACTACCGCAACGATCCCGGCAGCCCGGCCGTCAGCGACTACACGCGTCACAAGATGACGCGCGGCCTGCCCTTGAGCTTCTTTCCGGGCGCCGCGGGCCTGGAGCCGGCGGGCGACAGCCTGCCCCGGGGCGTGGTCGTGACGCCGCTGGCGCAGACATCGGACCAGGCGCAACTGCCCGGCCGTTCCGCTGCGCGCTACGCCTTGATGGCGCTGGCTACGCGCAACGCCCAGGCGGCCGGCGCAGACGGTTCGGCGCGGCCCACGCTGCTGGTCGCGGGCGACAGCGATTTCGCGACCAACCGCCATTTCGCCGTGCTGGGAAATGGCGCGCTGTTCACCAACGCGGTGTCGTTGCTGGCGGGCGAGGACGCGCGGCTGACCATCCGGCCCCGTCCCTACGAGAACCGCCGGGTGGAGCTGACCAACCGCCAGATGCGCGCGGTTTTCTGGACCAGCACCGTGGCCTTGCCCTTGTTGGCTCTCCTGGCCGGGCTGCTGATGTGGTGGAGGCGCCGGTGAACGCCGCCCGCGCCGGGTGGTCGATGCTGCTGGCGGCGGGCATCGCCTTGTCGCTGTGGCAATGGCGCGAGGCGGCCGAGTCGCCGCAAGGGCATGGCGGCCATACCCACCTGCACGACGATTCCGGCAAGCCTGCGCGCCTGTATGCCTGGGACGCGGCCAAGGCGGCCCAGGTGATCCTGGCCACGCCGGACGCCACCTTGCGGATGAGCCGCAGCGCCCGGGACTGGACCACGGCGCCGCCGCAAGCAGGGAGGGGATTCGACGCGGCGGATTTCGTGGCGCTGTTCTCGCAGGCGCGCAGCGACCGCGTGCTGGCGCCTCAGCCGGGGCAGCCGTATGGCCTGGCGCCGCCGCTGCTGCGGATCGAAGTGCGCGACGCGGCCGGCGCCACGCTGGCGAGCCTGGACGTGGGCGCGCTTGCGCCGGATGGATTAGGCCGTTATGTGCAGGTGCCGGGCGAGCAGCAGATCCGCATCATCCCCGCCTACCAGACCCGCGCGCCGCTGGCGGCGATGGCGCTGGAAAACCCTTGAAGCGCGGCCTCTCTACGGATCGCGAAACCTGGCTTGCACAAAGATAAATAGTCGCTGAACAGGCGCATACCTATACTTCAAATCCATTAACAGGCAGGTTCCGCCCGTCCCTCAACGGCCCGCGGAGCGCGCCGGATAAGCGCCTTCCCATCCGCCTCGCAACACGCTGCGGCCGGATACGGAAAGGTTGATAACGAGACATCGGCGCGCGGTGCGCGCCAGGGCGACAGCCCGCACGGCAAGGCTTGCGATTCCCGTTGTTGCGGCAGCGGTGAGCGGGCGCGGCGGGTGCTCAGCGTAATGGGAGAAAACGCTTGACCTTGGATCTACTGCCTCTCGCCTTGGTGGACGGCGTGGCGTACGCCAGTCTGCTGTTCCTGGTATCAATGGGGTTAACCCTCGTGTTCGGCGTGATGGGAATCCTGAACGTCGCCCACGGCGCCTTCTACGCGTTCGGCGGCTACGCGGCCGCCAGCTTCGTGATGTTCCTGGCGCCCAAGACTGACTCCCCCGTCCTGCTGTTCGCCGCCTTGTTCGTCGCGGCCGTCGCGGTGGGGCTCGCGCTGGGCAGCATCATGGAGTTCCTGCTCATCCGGCGCGCACAGAACTACGACCCCATCCTGAAACTGTTGCTCACCTTCGGCGGTTTCCTCATGCTGGAGGACATCCAGCGCATGCTGTGGGGCGCGCAGCCCTACAGCGCCAGCGAGGTGGTCAACCGCCTGGGGAACATCGAGCTCGGCGACATCACCTACACCACGTACCAATTGGTCGTCGTCCCGGTGACGGCGCTGCTGGCCTATGTGTGCCTGGAATTCTTCCTGCGCCACACCAAGCTGGGCAAGCAGACGGTCGCCACCACGCACAACCGCGAGGTCGCCACCTCGCTGGGCATCAACGCCAAGAAGATCGGCTACGTCACCTTCGTCATCGCCACCATGCTCGGCGCCCTGGGCGGCGCCATGGCCGCGCCGACCACGTCGCTGGTGCCCGGCGCGGGCACCGACATGACCGTGCTGTCGTTCGCGGTGGTCGCCACCGCGGGGCTGGGCCAGATCACCGGCGCGCTCATCGCCTCGCTGCTGATCGGCGTCATCCGCGCCATAGCCGTCTACGCGGCGCCGGAGCTGGAAGTGGCGGTTCCATACATCATCATGGTGCTGGTGCTGATCATCCGGCCGCACGGCCTGTTCACCGTGGCCCAAGCGAGGACGATCTGATGAAAGTGCCCGCAATCAGCCTGCTGGCCGCGCTGGCCACGCTCGTTCTCGGCTACACGTATTCCTGGACCATCACGCCCATCGTCATCGGCCTTACCTACGCCATCGCGGCGCTCGGCGTGTCGGTGATGGCCCGCGCGGGGCAGATTTCGTTCGGCCACGCGATGTACTCATGCATTTCGGCCTATACCGTGGCTTTCCTGGCGCGCGCCGTGCCGGGCACGGATGCGCTGACGCTGATCCTGGCCGGCGTGCTCGCCAGTTTCCTGGCGGCGATCGTGATCGGCCTGTTCGTGGTGCGCTATCGCGGCATCTTCTTCGGCATGCTCAACCTGGCGCTGAGCATGGTGCTGTTCGCGTTGCTGGGAAAGCTCTATACGCTGACCGGCGGCTCCGACGGCCTGCGCATCGTGCGTCCCGCCATCGCGGGCATCACGATGGAGCGGGAGTCCTTCGAGCGCGCGCTGCTGGTGCTGACGCTCGTCCTGTCGCTGGCGCTGGCCTGGTGGGTGCAGCGCTATTTCCGCTCGGGCAGCGGCCAGGCCCTGTCCGCGATCAAGACCAACGAAACGCGATTGGAATATCTCGGATTCTCCGCCTACTTCATCATGTGGAAGGGCTACCTGCTGTCGGCCGTGGTGGTGGGATTCTCGGGCGCCATCCTGGCGTTGATGCAGGGACTGGTCACGCCCGAAATCGGATCGTGGCTGCGCTCGGGCGAGTTCGTGTTCATCACCATCCTGGGCGGCGCGGGCCATGCGGCGGGCGCCTTCCTGGGCGCGGTGGGATTCGAATCGGTCAAGCTGGTGTCGGCCGCCTATTTCCCCGGCCTGTGGCAATTCCTGCTGGGCCTGACGCTGATCCTGGTGATCTTCATGTTCCCCACCGGCTTCGTCGGCCAGATCATGAAGCGCATCGAGGCGCAGAAGCGCGAGCACAACCGGGTGGAGTCCCCGGCGCGGATCCCGGTGAGGAATTGACGATGAAACCCCTCATTAAGACGACAGACCTGTACCTGGCCTTCGGCGGCGTGGTAGCCGCCGACAACATCAATTTCGAGCTGCACGAGGGCGAGCGCCTGGCGGTGATCGGGCAGAACGGGGCGGGCAAGACCACATTCATCAATATCTGCACGGGCTACCTCGCGCCATCCAAGGGCAAGGTCTATTTCGACGGACGCGACGTGACCGCGATGGCGCCGCGCAGGATCGTGCGCCTGGGGCTGGGCCGTTCCTTCCAGCTGCCGCAGCTGTTCACCGAGCACACCGTGCGCCAGTGCGTTCAGATCGCCGCCGCCCGGCGCAACAAGGAACTGAGCTGGTTCCGCTCGCTGGAAAGCACCATAGACGCGAAGGAGGTCGACGCCACGCTGGATCTGGTCGGGCTGCTGCCGGATGCCGAAGAGCTTTCCATCGGCCTGCCCGAGGGCAAGCGCAAGCTGCTGGACGTGGCGATGGCGCTGGCGCTTCAGCCCAAGCTCCTGATCATGGACGAACCCACCAGCGGCGTCGCGTCGGAAGACAAATTCGGCCTGATGGAGACCGTCATGCGCGCACTGGGTGAACGGCGCGTGACCAGCTGGTTCGTCGAGCACGACGTGGACATCGTGTCGCGCTATGCCACCCGCGTCGCGGCGTGGATCGCGGGCAAGGTGGCCGCAGACGGCACGCCCGACGAAGTCTTGAACAACGCGCAGATCAAAAGCGAAGTGCTGGGGGCCTAGGGCCTGCTGATACTGAAAGGAGCCCCTAACCATGCTGAATCTATCGGCCGTCAACGTCGACCTGGCGGGCAACCGCATCCTGCGCGACGTCAGCGCCACCTTCGAACCCGCCAAGACCATCGGCATCGTCGGCCGCAATGGCGCCGGCAAGACCACGCTGTTGCGCACCATCATGGGCCTGACGCGGATCAAGTCCGGCAAGATCGCCTTCGACGGCACCGACCTGACGGCGCTGCCCGGCCACCGGCGCGCGGCGCTTAAGGTGGGCTATGCGCCCGAGGATCGGGTGATCTTTCCCACCATGACGGTGGAAGAAAATCTGCATCTGCCTTGCGAAGTCCAGGGCCAGTCCAAGGAGGAGATCCAGGCGCGGGTGGCCGCGGTGCTGAAGGTGGTGCCGCAACTGGAGCCGATGCTGAAGCGTTCGGGCTCGGCCCTGTCGGGCGGCCAGGGAAAGATGGTGGCGCTGGCGCGCGCCGTCATGGTGGGCACGCGCCTCCTGATGCTGGACGAGCCTTTCCAGGGCCTCGCGCCCAAGCTGGCGCGCGACTACACCGAAGCGCTGGCGCGGCTGAAGGAACTGCAGCCCGACCTGTGCGTGGTGATCACCGAGTCCAACGTGAAGTTGCTTGGCGACATCCCTGACCAGATTTGGACGATCGAGCGCGGCTCGATTTCCTTGAATTGAATTCGACGGAGACATTCATGACGCAGATGATCATCAACGGCCGCCAGGTCGACGCGGCCGACGGCCGCAGCATCGAGGTGGTTTCGCCGGTGGACGGCAAGGTGTTCACCACCATCCCGCGCGGCCAGCAGGCCGACGTGGACGCGGCGGTCCAGGCCGCGCGCGGCGCGCTGGACGGCGAATGGGGCCGCATGACGGCGTTGGATCGGGGCCGTCTGCTGCTGCGCCTGGGCGAAAGCGTGCTGGCCCACCACGAGGAACTGGCGCAGCTGGAATCGCGCGACACAGGCAAGCCCATGTCCACTGCGCGCGCGGATATCACCGTGCTGGCGCGTTACTTCGAATTCTACGGCGGCGCCGCCGACAAGGTGCACGGCCAGACCATTCCCTTCCAGAAGGACTATTCCGTCCAGCTGATCCGCGAGCCGCTGGGCGTCACCGCCCACATCATCCCGTGGAACTACCCCGCGCAGATGTTCGGCCGCAGCGTTGCCCCGGCGCTGGCCATGGGCAACGCCGCCGTCGTCAAACCGGCCGAAGACGCCTGCCTGTCCATCATCCGCGTGGCGGAACTGGCCCTGGAAGTGGGCTTTCCCGCGGGCGCCCTGAACATCGTGACGGGCCTGGGCGAAGAGGCGGGCGCCAGCCTGTCGCGCCATCCCGGCATCAACTTCATCACGTTTACCGGCTCCAACGAGGTCGGCGTGCTGATCCAGCAGGCCGCCGCGCTGAACGCGGTCAAGTGCGTGCTGGAGCTGGGCGGCAAGTCGGCGCACATTGTGTTCGACGACGCCAGCTACAAGCTGGCCATTCCCGCCATCGTGAAGGGCATTGTCCACAACGCCGGCCAGACCTGCACCGCCGGCAGCCGCCTGCTGGTCCAGAAAGGCATCTACGCGGACTTCATGAAAGCGCTGGCGGAAGAATTCTCCAAGGTGCGCGCCGGCACGCCGGACATGGACCTTACTTGCGGCCCCGTCGTCAACAAGGCGCAGTTCGAGCGCGTCAACCGCTATATCTCCAAGGGCCTTGCGGATGGGCTGAAGGTGGTGGCCGAGGGCGGTATCGCCGACGGCGTGCCCGAGGGCGGCTACTTCGTCAAACCCACGCTCTTCAGCGCGGCCACCCATGATTCCGACCTGATGACCCAGGAGATCTTCGGGCCGGTGCTGGTGGCATTGCCCTTTGCCGACGAAGCCGAGGCGATCCGCCTGGCCAACGCCACGGACTACGGCCTGCTGGGCGCGGTCTGGACCGAGAACGGCGGGCGCCAGCAGCGCGTGGCGCGCGGCATCAAGTGCGGCCAGGTCTACATCAACGGCTTCGGCGCGGGCGGCGGCGTCGAACTGCCGTTCGGCGGCGTGAAGAAGAGCGGCCATGGACGCGAGAAGGGCTTCATCGCGCTGGAAGAAATGAGCACGACCAAGACGATCATCCAATTCTATGGCGAGTGATCGCCGGAAAAAAAAAACGGAGACAGGAAATGAGTCAGTTGCAAGGCAAGGTCGCCATCGTCACGGGCGGGGGCAGCGGCTTCGGCGAAGGCATCGTCAAGCTGTATGCCAAGGAAGGCGCCAAGGTCGTCATCGCCGACATCAACAAGGAAGCCGCGGACCGCGTGGCGCGCGAAGTGGGGCCCGCCGCCCTGGCGGTCAAGGCCGACGTGTCCAGCCGCGCCGACATCGACAATGTCGTGCGCGCCTGCCGCGAGGCCTTCGGTTCCGTGGACATCGTGGTCAACAATGCCGCCATCACCCACAAGAACCAGCCCATGCTGGACGTGGACGAGGCGATGTTCGACCGCATGTTCGACATCAACGTGAAGTCGATCTACCACATGGCGCAGGCCGTGGTGCCCGTGATGCGCGAGCAAAAGCGCGGCGTGATCCTGAACGTGGGCTCCACCGCGGGCATCCGTCCGCGTCCCGGACTCAGCTGGTACAACGCGTCCAAGGGCGCCGTCAACGTGCTGTCCAAGTCCATGGCGGTGGAACTGGGCCCCGACGGCATCCGCGTCAACGCCATCTGCCCGGTCATGGGCATCACGGGCATGTTCGAGCTCTTTATGGGCCTGCCGGACACGCCGGAGAACCGGGCCAAGTTCGTGTCGACCATTCCGCTGGGCCGCTTCTGCCAGCCGTCCGACGTGGCCGCCGCCGCGCTGTTCCTGGCCAGCGATGCGGCCGAGTTCATCACCGGGGTCGAGTTCCCGGTGGACGGCGGCCGCACCGTGTAGCGCAGGCCGCGCGCCCGGGTCTTCCCCGGGCGTTTCCCTTTCTCCGTGGATGATAGAAAAATGAAAATCAGAGCGGCGCTGTTGCGGGAAGTCGGGGTCGAAGGCCCCTATGCCCAGACCCGGCCATTGAGCATTGCCGAGATCGAACTGGACCCTCCGGGATTCGGCGAGGTGCTGGTCAGGATCAAGGCGGCGGGGTTGTGCCATTCCGACTTGTCGGTCATCAATGGCGACCGGCCCCGCGGCGTGCCTATCGTGCTGGGGCACGAATCGTCCGGCGAGGTCGTGGAGACCGGCCCCGGCGTGACCGACCTGAAGCCGGGCGACCACGTCGCCATGGTGTTCGTGCCCAGCTGCGGCTGCTGCAATCCCTGCATGGAAGGCCGGCCCGCGCTGTGCGAACCGGGCGCCGCGGCCAACACCAAGGGCACGTTGCTGGGCGGCGAACGCCGCCTGCACATCGGCGACGAATACATCAACCACCATACGGGCGTGTCCTGCTTCGCGGAGTACGCCGTGGTGTCCCGCCGCTCCTGCGTCAAGGTGAACGTGGAGCTAAGCCACCGCGAGGCCGCGCTGTTCGGCTGCGCCGTGCTGACCGGCGCCGGCGCGGTCATCAATCGCGCGCGCATCAAAATGGGCGACACGGCCGCCATCGTCGGTCTGGGCGGGGTAGGGCTGAGCGCCTTGCTGGCCGCGGTGGCCGCCGGCGCGCGCCGCGTGGTCGCGGTGGACCTCAGCGACGAGAAGCTCGCCCTGGCGAAGGAGCTGGGCGCCACGCACGTGGTCAACCCCAAGCAGGTCAAGTCGGACGACGATCTGTTCGACCTCGCCGGCGGCCGCGTCGACTACGGCTTCGACATGGCTGGCGCGGTGCCCGCCTTCGAAACCGCCTACAAGCTGACCCGCCGCGGCGGGGCGACGGTGACGTCAGGCCTGCCTAATCCCAAGTTCAGCTTTCCGCTGTCGCTGTCGCAGATGGTGGGCGAAGAGCGCGAGATCCGGGGCAGCTACCTCGGCTCGGGCGTCCCGGCCATCGACATCAGCCGCTACATCGACCTCTACAAGGAGGGCAGGCTGCCCGTCGACCGCATGATGGGCAAATCGTTTTCGCTGGACCAGATCAACGAGGGGTTCGACCACCTCGCCACCGGCGGCAGCCTGCGCGACGCCATCGTTTTCTAAGGGCGCAGACCCGATAACAACACTGGAGACTAGACCATGAAACTCTCTCGACTGGCGGCGCTTGTGGGCGCCTCCCTGCTGTCCGGCGCCGCGGCGCTGGCGAACGCGGCGGACAAGCCCAAGGAACTGAACATCGGCATTTCGACCTACCTGTCGGGGTCCGCCTCCGTATTCGGGGTTCCGGCGCGCGATGCCGCCGAGATCCTGATCCAGGACATCAACGCCAACGGCGGCATCGACGGCGTGAAGCTGGTGCCCAGCTACATCGACGAAGGCGGCGGCGGCGAGAAGCTGCTCTCCGAATACCGCCGCCTGGCCGAAGGCGGCACGCGCGTCATGCTGTCGGCCATTTCCAGCGGCCACTGCAACATCGTCGCGCCCGTGGCCGAGGACCTGAAGGTGCTGAACGTGCTGTGGGACTGCGGCACGGAGAAGGCGCTGGAAGGCAAGAAGTACAAGTACGTGGTGCGCACGCAGGCCAACGCCACCACGGAAATGGTCGCGCAGGTGCTGTACCTGATGAAGGTGAAGCCCGATTTCAAGACCATCGCCATCGTCAACCAGGACTACGCCTGGGGCCGCGACTCGCGCGACATCTTCCTGGCCGCGCTGAAGAAGTTCAAGCCGGACGTCAAGGTCGTGGCCGAGATGTTCCCCAAGTTCGGCGCCGCCGACTTCTCCACAGAGATCAGCCGCCTGCAGGCCTTGCGCCCGGACGTCATCGTTTCCACGTCGTGGGGCGGCGACCTGGACAACTTCGTGCGCCAGGCCTCGCAGCGCAACCTGTTCAAGAACTCGACCTTCGTCCTGTCGCTGGCCGAGAGCTCGCTGGAGCGCCTGGGCAACGCGCTGCCTGAAGGCGTCTACGTAGGCGCGCGGGGCGACCATTACTTCCTGCATCCCGAGACCAAGGACGATCCGCAGCATCAGGCCTTCGTGAAGAAATTCCACGACAAGACCGGCGCCTATCCCATTTACTCCGTCTACCACATGGTGCAGGCGATCCAGGGCCTGAAGGCGGGCTATGAGCAGGCCATCAAGGCCAACAATGGCGCATGGCCCACTCCCGAGCAAGTGGCGGCCGCCATGCACGACGTGTCCTTCAAGGGCTTCGGCCGCGAGGTGAAGATGCACCGGGCCGACGGCCAGGGCCTCGAGGCGCAGCTGTTCGGCGTGACGAAAAAGAGCGACAAGTACCCGTTCAAGGTGCTGGCCGACATCACGATCGTGCCGGCTGAACTGGTCACCCCGGGCGTGACGGACACGTCGATGGAATGGATCGAAAAGAACCTGACGCCAGAAGCGCTGAAGAGCGACCAGATCAAGGTGTATTCGAACTGAGCAATCGGTGCAGTGCGCGGGACTAGCCCCGGCGGGAAACTGCCGGGGTTTTTTTGGCCGGATCCGCTTCAGGCCGGCATTTCCCACAGCACGCAGTTGCGGCCGTTCAGCTTCGCCTTGTACAGCAGCTCGTCGGCCCGACGGGACAGGCGCGCCAGGGCTCTGGCGTCGCCGCCACGAGCGTAGGCGACGCCAAAGCTTGCGGTCATGCCGAAGCGCCTTCCGTCGGCGGCGGCGATCCGGGCGTCCGAGATGCTCAAGCGCATGCGCTCGGCAATGTCGTGGGCCGCATCGACGCTGTGGCTGCGGCAGAGCACCGCGAATTCTTCGCCTCCCACGCGGGCGACGACGTCCGATTGGCGGAAGGTCTTGCGGCAGAGATCGGCAACGGTCTTGAGCGCTTCGTCGCCCGTGGGATGGCCGTGCGTGTCGTTGATGGCCTTGAAGTGGTCTATGTCGAACAGGATGAAGGCCAGGCCTTCGTCATCGCCGCGCAGGTCCCGCAATTCGGCTTCGAGCCGCTTCTCGAAGGCGCGCCGGTTCAGCAGGCCGGTCAGGAAATCCGTTTCGGCCATGATCGCCAGGTCTCGTATCAGGCGGTCGCGTTCCAGTTCCAGCTTGCGCACGGCGGCGGCGTTGTCGTTGAGCACATTCAGGGCCTTGAACATGTGATTGACCTCCCCGCGGTATTCATCCGCGGGGATTTCGGGCACCGCGCCGCCCTTTGCAATCTTGCCGATGATGTCGGTGGCCTTGACGAAGGGCCGGATGACGCGCTTGCGGAACAGCGCCAGCCCGATGATGAGGGCGGAGGTGAGCATCGCGGCGGCTGCGAGGGTGGTCAGCAATACCCGGATCGCGGCCTCCCGGCTTTCCTGGATGCGCCGCTCCACGCGGTCGAGCATGAGGTCGCGGAACCGCACGATCGATTGCATCCGAGGCACGTAGTTCGCGGCCAGTTCGTACATGGATACGGAAGGCCCTTCGTCGGCGCCTTCCGCCAGGGCGCGGACGCTTTCGATGTAATTCATTCCCTCGCCGAAGTACTGCTGCTGCATGTCCCGGTATGCCGCCGACGCGGAGTGCCGCGGCATGCTGGCGATGTTGGCATCGATCAGCCCGCGCAGTTTGTCGATGCGGCCCACTACGCGCTCTATCCGGAGCTGGTCGCTGGCGGTAAGCGTGCGGCGCTTGGTCAGCGCGGGCGCGAACGTGGAGCCCAGCAGCCCCGCCTGTTCGCGCAAATCCCCGGCCAGCAGGGCCAGGGTCAGCAGGTCGAAGTCCTCGCCCTGGTTCCGAGCGACCAGGCCGATGCCGTCGGACATCGTCGCGCGCAGTTCGGGGACCAGCGCGACCATGTCGCCGACCACCGTCCACAGAGTGAAGCCCGAGATGCTCGCCCGGGGCGCGGCGATCGCCCGGTCGGCGCCGTCGCGGGCGTCGAGCAGGGCCTGCCGGACGCGCTGGAGATGAGTGAATTCCCGCGCGCCGTTTGGATTGTAGGGCGCGCGATAGAGGGAGAGGAGATCGGCGATCCGCGCATTCGTGCGCTGGCGCGCTTCGTCCAACGCATGGGTGATCGCGTCCGGCACCGGCTGGTCGGCGCCCATGGCCGAGTTCATGGGGCCGCGCTCGGCCGACACCGCCTCCATGGTCTGCAGCGTCGCGCGCACGATGACGAAGCCTCTCATGGCGTCGTCGGTTGCGGTAAGGGAACGCCAGTTCTGCTGCACCACGATGGCGGTCAGCATGGAAACCGGCAGGGCCACGCCGGCGGCCAGTGTCAGGAAATACCTTTCCAGGGATTTAAGAGCGAAGACATTGCGGAACATGCGAAAACACTGGCTCGGAACAATGACTGGCGGCAGATTACTTGAAATGGATCACCGGCAGCATCGTTTTCCCGCATCATTTCGGCGGTTCAGCTTTTGTATCGCATTAAGTCGGAATATCTCATGGGAGCGCGCGTCGGAAGCCGGCCGCGGACGCGTATCGGAGGCCCGTTGGCGCCCGTGCCGCGCATGGGGTATGTTGCGGGCTGAGCGGCTCCGGCCGCGCATGACCGACAGAGAAGAAGTTCATGGGACGTTTAGCCATACTGGGCGCCTTGCACGAAGAAATCGCCGACCTGCTCGCCGCGATGGACCCAGGCGCAGTCGTACACCGCATCGCCATGCGCGATTTCCACGTCGGCACCTTATGGGGCACGCCTTGCGTGATCGCGCTGAGCCGCATCGGCAAGGTGGCCGCGGCGGCAACCGCGTCCATCGTCATCCAGCAGTTCAAGGTGTCGCGCGTGATCTTCACCGGCCTGGCCGGAGGCTTGCACGCGGATGTGGCGGTGGGCGATGTGGTCGTGGCCAGCGCGTTGATGCAGCACGACATGGATGCGCGGCCCTTGTTCGGCCAGTACGAAATTCCCTTGCTGGCCCGCGCGCAGTTCGACACTGATGCTGCCTTGAGCGCGCGCCTGCGGGAGAGCGCCGAGGAGTTCCTGGAAAGCCATGCGCCGGCGCTGGGCGGGCGAGCGGCCTTGCGGCCTCGGCCGAGGGTGCATTGCGGGCTGATCGCGACCGGCGACGTCTTCGTCAATGACAATGACGAGGCGCAGAAACTGCGCCTGCGCCTGCCGGAGGCGCTCTGCCTGGAAATGGAGGGCGGCGCGACGGCACAGGTCTGCCACGAGTTCGGAATCCCCTTCGCGGTGCTGCGGGTGATCTCGGATCGCGCCGATCATGCCGCGAAGGTGGATTTCACTGATTTCCTGGTGAATGTGGCGCGCGTCTACACGGCCGGTATCCTGGCGCCCTTGCTCCGGCCGGGCGTCCTGCCGGATGCCTGACCGCGAGCGCGCGGGCCGGATCAGCGGCCCGTGTCGGGATAGTTGGGGCCGGCGTCGCTGAAGCCGCCGCTGCTATAGGGATTGGCGGCGCCGGGGTGGGGAGGCCCGCCTTCGCCCGGCGCGCAGCCGGCGAGGAACAATGCCGCAGCCGCGACGGAAAGCAGCCGTACCAGAGCAGATTTCATGATGGTCTCCTGCGCGAGCCCCTACGGCAGGCGCGTAGCGTGCAGCTTGTGGTGCCTGCCATTTTACGCCTCGGGGTGTGCCGCGGCGCCGGTCGCCGGCCCCTAGCCGTGCTCCAGGCGATAGAACTGCTGGCTGGCGATCAGCGTGGCCCCGCAGGATGTCTTCATGCCTTCCAGCGCCGTCCGCCGGTCCGAGCTGACGCCCGCCGTGCCTTCCACGATGGTGTGGGTGCCGCCGCACTTGGGGCAGGTGACGCGATCGCCCAGCCGGGCCATGGGCTGGCCGAAAATAATGACGGTTTCGTCGTCCGTGACGACCACGCCGCCGTGGGACGTGCGATCGCCTTTGCGTATCACCGATAGCTGCGCCATGGCTGCTCGTTGCTTTGTTAGGTTTGTTATATGTGCTTACAGATAGGTGCCGTCCGGCGCCTGGCGGGGCACGCCGATGACGAAGGTTCCGTCGGGCGCCATGCGGACCGGGCCGTCGCCGCCCAGATAGCGGCCATCCGGCGCGCGCTGCGGTTTGCCGGCCACGTAGGTGCCGTCGGGCGCCCGCGTGATGGGGCCGCCGTCGCCGACATAGGTGCCGTCGGGGCAGCGGCGCGGCTTGCCGTTGATGAAGCGGCCGTCGGGCAGCATGTGGAATGACTTGTTCATGGTGATTCCTGATCCGGTGAAATCGCATGATATCCAGCCTGCGTGATGCGCTTTGTAATAGGACGTGTCATCTTCAAACGCAACGCCGTTACAGATATGGGAAGATCGGGCCTTCTCCCGGCGCCCCGCGCGCAGCGCGGCGGGCCCATCCAGACATCCAACAAGACCAATATGAGCGATATCGACACACTGCTGCAGCCCATCCCGGGCGAAGCGCCATGCGGCGCCGACATGGTGTTCTCGGCCGAGTTCGACGCCATCCGCGAAGCCCGCCGCCACGACGATCCGCACCTGGACCAGGGCGACTGGGTCATCGACATCAAAGAAGCCGATTGGCCGCAAGTGATCAGCATCTGCACGGGCGTGCTGCGCGAGCGCAGCAAGGACGTGCGCGTAGCCGCCTGGCTGGCCGAAGCCTGGGCCAAGACTCGCGGGTTCGCGGGCCTGCGCGATGGATTTCTGCTGCTGGACGGCTTGTGCCGCCGCTATTGGGACGGCCTGCACCCCGTGCCCGAGGAAGGCGACGTGCAGCAGCGCGTGGGCAATCTGGCGTGGCTGCTGTCGAGATCGCAGCAACTGGTCCGCGAATTGCCGTTGACGCAGTCCGAGGGCGGGCGTTTCGGCGCGGCGCTGTGGGAAGGCGCGTCGCAGCTGGCCAACGCAGTCAAGCGCACGCCCCAGAACGCGGCCGAGCTTACGCGCGGCAAGCTGACGCTGGAGCAGTTCGACGCCGCCCGCCGCGATACGCCGCCGGCCTTTTACTCGGAACTCGAAGGCAATCTGCAGAGCTGCTTCGGCGCGCTGGACGTGCTGGAGCTGACCCTGGCCGAACGCCTGGGCGATGACGGCCCGGCGTTTTCCCCCGTGCGCGAAGCCTTGAAGGACGTGACCGAACTGACGCATCGCTTCGCGCGCGAGGCCGGCCTGCTGGTGCGGGCGGACATGACGCCGCCGCCCGCCGCCGCGCCCGCGCAGCCCGCCACTCGCCTGGAGCCCACCTTGACCCCTGCCGATCACACGCCCGCGGCGCCCGCGCCCGCGCGCGGCCCGCTCCAGACGCGCGACCAGGCGCTGGCGCAGCTGCGCGAAGTGGCGGAGTTCTTCCGCCGCACCGAGCCCCACAGCCCTGTCGCCTATCTGGCCGACAAGGCCGCCAGCTGGGGCGAGATGTCGCTGCACCTGTGGCTGCGCACCGTCCTCAAGAACGACGAGACGCTTTCCGGACTGGAAGAGCTGCTGGGCGTGCAGAAGCAGCCGGACAGCAACGGCTGACGATTCCTAGCGGCTGGCCCGGAATTCGATGCGGCGGTTCTTGGCGCGGCCTTCCGCGGTGGCGTTGGTGGCCACCGGCTGGTCCGGCCCCGCGCCCAGCGTTTCGAAGCGCCCGGGCGGCAGGCCCTTGTCCACCAGGTAGGCCCTGACCGCGTCCGCGCGCGCCTGGCTCAGCGCCAGGTTGGTGCTGCGGCTGCCGGAGCTGTCGGTATGGCCAATGATCTGCACCTTGTCGCTGTGCAGCTTGGGCACCACGTCGGCCACCTTGTCCAGCAGCTCGCGCCCGCGAGCGGTCAACGTGGTGCTGCCGGTTTCGAACTCGACCACGCGGTTGGCCAGGAGGTTGTCCAGCAGCCCCTGTTCATCCTTGCCGGCCGATACGCGCAGCCCGTTGACGATCTTGTAGGTGGGGTTGAGCGAGGTCGCGAAGTTGCTGGCGATCTGCTGGCGCGACGCCTCGTTCTGCACTTCGCCGCGCAGGCGGATCTGGGTGCCGTCGATTTCCAGCTGGCCGCGGTTGATCTGCTTCAGAGGCTGGCCGATCAGCTTGCCCACGTGCTCGGACCAGTTCGGAGGCGCCACCACGCCGCCCACGTCGATGCGGTCGATGACATTGCCCACGCCATACACCTGTTGCAGCCGCGTCAGCACATCGGCCTTGGTGGCCTCGTCGGGCACGGCGCCGCTGGCCACGACCTGGCCCGGCTGGGGGATGACGTTGGCGGGAACGACGGTGGCGCCGTCCTGCGCCGCCGCGACGCAGGAATACAGCGCCGCCATGATCAGGAGAGAGACGCGCATGGTCAGGCTCCGGTGAAGACTTCGCGGAACGTGTCCAGCGCGATGCGCAGGGACAGCCGCGGTTGGTCCAGATAGCTGGAAAGCTTGGCCAGCCCGTGGCTGGCCGATACGTGGTTGCGCACCCAGGGCGCGTCTTCCAGCACGATGTGCTGTTCGGCGTAGACCTGGGGCGTGGAAAGCAGGCTGGCCAGGGTTTGCGGCGAGGCGCCGCGGAACCCCACCGCCAACCGGTGCTTGCCGCCGATGCGGCCGATGAAAATCGTGATCTCGAAGTCCGCCCGCGACAGGAACGGGGCGATCAGCGCCATCCAGTAGGCCGCCACCAGATTGATGTAGAGGGGATCGTCGGGCAGCGGCAGCGACAGCCCCTTGTCCAACTGCGATGAGCCGCTGGACATCACGGGCTCCAGCAGGATGCCCAGCGCCAGGATGATGTCGTGCACGCTTGCCGCATGGCCGTTGCCGCGCAGCATCGCTTCCAGGCGCTCCACGGTCTGCAGGTCCACGAAGGCGTCGAAGCCGTCGTCGGCGGCGGTGCGGATCTCGCCCTCCAGTTCGTTCAGGGTCTGCAGGGCCGCGGCCGGGTCGCTGTCGGTCGCCAGCATGGCCGCTGCGGCGCCCATGCGGTTCCAGAGCCGGCTGAAGGCCATGGGGCTGCGCGCGATGAATTCCAGCGGGCGCTGCACTTCCAGGGAGGTGGCGGACAGGAACGGGAAGCGCCGGCCGGACTGGTCCTGGCTGGGCTGCAGGTGCCCCGCGATGGCCAGCTTGCCGCGCGATCCCAGGATGGCGAAGGGCATCGGCTCGGCTTCGTCGTAGAGCGCCTTCCAGTGCGGTTCCTGGGCCAGGATCTCCATGGTGTCGGCGACCCAGGCGTCCAGCGTGGCCATGAGCTGCGGATGCGACGTGTTCTTCACGAAATCGCCGCGGCTGGGAATCTTGCCGAAGTAGGCCGTGCGGAACAGGGGGGACTGCGTGTTGCTCATTTCGGCGCTCCGGATTGCGTCTGGGCGGAGGATTCAGGGGAGGAGCCGACCACGGAGGAGGGCAGGCGCAGGTTGCGCAAGCCCTGACTGCCGCCGGGCTCGCTGCCGCCGGCGCCGGGCGCCTGGGCGTTGCTGATGATGCGCAGCTTCACCGGCACCGTCACATTGGATTTGCCCCAGCTCATGTTGAAGCTGCCGTCCGGATTCGCCGTGCGCTGGGCGGTGGAGATCAGGCGCTCCAGGCCGAAGCGGCCGGGCTCGTTGACGATCTCGACCACGCTGCCGTCGAAGGTGGTGGCGGTGATGCGCGCGCCCGGCGCGCCCTGCGCGTTGGGCCAGACGAAATTGACCCATTGCGGCGGGGTGTTGCGGTAGCGCAGCTGCTGGCCGTCGATTTCGATGGTGTATTCGGTCACGCCGCCGGCGGGCTTGGGCTGGATCTGGAACAGCGTCTGTGGCTGGCTGGCTGCGCCGGCGCCCGCGGCGCCGCCGGACAGTGGCGCCACCCATTGCGCGAAATTGGCCGTGAAGGTCGGCTGCAGGCTCACGCCCATGTCGCCCCAGGTGCGCGCTGTCAGGATGTCGCCGCGGCGCACGGTCAGCGGGCCCAGCGTCTCGTTGACGTAGCGCGCGATGCTGCCTTGCGGGCCGAAGACCTGGCCGATCTCGTCGCTGCTGGCCTCCACGCTGGCGCGGCTGGCGAACGGATACTTCTCGGCCAGGGTCTGGTTGAACGGCTGGTAGACCTGCGCGTTCCAGACCTTGTTGAGCTCGGCTTCGGCGGGCTGCATGGTCACGGAGTACGCCTGGATCAGCGGACGCACCAGCAGCGGGCGCAGCGTTTCGCGCTGCGTCGCGCTCATGCCGGCCAGCATCTGTTCGTCCACCAGCTTCAGCGCCTCGGCCAGCTCGGAATCCTTGCCTTCCAGCGTCTGCCGCATCAGCGTAAGCGCGCCGGGGCCCGGATCGCCCTGGTTGTTCAGCAGGTTGAAGCGGGTGCGGATCTTCGAGAGGGCGCCCATGTAGTTGCCCAGCAGCGACTGGTTGTCGCGCGTGACGACCAGGCGCGCCACGTCGGAAAACTCGCGGCCGACCGGGCCCATGGGTATCGCTTCGCCGTTGGCGGCGGTGGCCGGCGCGGTGGGCGACGGCGGCGTCTGGCGCAGGATCACGCGCTTGAACCAGCCGACCACGCCGCTTTGCGCCTGCTGCAGCCCGGCGTTGATCAGCGAGGGGTTGTCCCAGGACGTCTGCTCGTACGTGGTGTTGATGAGCTTCGCGATGGGCGAAGTCTGCGGATCGCCCAGGCGGTTCATCGCGCCGACCGACTGCTCGAAGCTGGAGAACGGCTTGATCGTGACGCCGCGCAGGAACTTCTGCCATTCCTCGGCGTACTCCGTCTTGTACATCGTCGCCAGGCTCTTCTGGATCTGCTCCGGGCTGCCCTCCAGCGTCAGGTCGTCGCGGGCGTTCACGCCCAGCACCCAGTCGCTGGTCTGGACTTCCTTCTTGGCGGCCTCGCTGATGGCGGGCTGGACGTACTGCTCCCAGGCCTCGCGGGTGAAGGTGCCCGGGATGGCGTAGCTGCCTGCCACCACGCCGGCGTCGTTCTCGCCGACGATGCGCGCCACCGTCATGGTCTGGAAGCGAGTGGCGGCGCGGGCCTTGAGCGTGGCGTAGGCGCGCTCGCGGGCCGGCATGCCCTGCATCACCGCCCGCAGGCTGCCCCGGGTTTTCTCGACCAGGGCCAGGTTGGTGTCGATCTGCGGCCAGCCGGCATCCGGCGCGCGGCTGACGTAGAACGAGATCAGGCGCTCGGCGCTGCGGATCAGCTGGTCGCGCGGCATCGCGCCGCGGTTGGTTTCCAGCCAGCCGCGCCAGAAGCGGGTGATCTGGTCGGACAGGTGAGTGGGGTCGACGTGCTGGTGATTGGCCATCATCAGATACGTCTTGAGCGCGTTGTAGGCGTCGTCGGCGTTGGTGGGCGAGGCGTCCTGGAACAGCGTGTCGCCGCCCGCGGCGTGCGCGGCGCGGGCTTGCTGCGGCGCCGGCTGCGGCGCGCCTCCCGTGGCGGCGGCGGCCGAAGTGTCCACCTTCGCCAGGAAATCCTCCAGGCTGGTCTTCACGGGCGCCAGCATGAACTGGCGCACGCCGTTGTAGTACTCGGCCAGCAGACGGTCTTTCAGCACGTCGCCCTGGTACAGCCCCAGGCCCAGCGACCACGGCCGGCTGGACGAGTAGCGGTCCAGCTGCTCGATGCGGTCCTGCAGGATCTCCATCGCTTCCAGGCGGCTTTGCAGATCGGTGCGCTCGCTTTGCAGGCGCACCACCTTGTCCAGGTCGGCCTGCACATTCTGCGCCAATTGGCGGTTGCCCAGGTACGACCAGCTCCAGCCGCCCAGCACCAGGCCCAGCGCCAGCACCAGGCCGAAGAAGGTCAGATAGCGCATGCGGGTCTTGGCCGGGCTGGCATGCTGGCGCACCAGTTTCTTGTCGGCGAAGATCACGCTGGAAAACAGGTCGCGCAGGAAGAAGCCGTTGTGCGAGGACACGTTGCGCGACAGCGCGCGCCGCGCGGGGCGCAGGTCGAAGCGTTCGGCCAGGCGTTCGGTGGACGAGCTTTGCGATACGCCTTCCTGCAGGGCGCTGGTGAAGTAGAAGCCGCGGAACATCGGCTTGTACTGGAAGGGATTGGTCTCGAAAAGCGTGGACAGGAACGTGCGCAGCGCGGGCTTGATGCCGGCGAACTCCAGCGGGAAGGTCAGGAGGCCGGGAGGCAGCTCGCGGTTGGCGCGCAGCGATATCTGCGCAGTGCCCATTTCCTTCAGGCCTTCGTACAGTTCGTCGAAGCGCTCATCGAACTGCGCCAGCACGTCGCGGTTTTCTTCCGCGCCGTAGGGCAGGGTGGCGCCCCACACGCGGTCGCGTTCGCGCTGGTCGCTGTCGGAGAAGAACTCGCTGAAGCCGGAGATCAGGTCGGCCTTGGTGAAGATGATGTAGACCGGCGCGAACACTTCAAGCCGGTCGGTCAGTTCCTGCACGCGCTGGCGCAGGTTCTTGGCCAGGTTGATCGCGAATTCGGGGCCCGCGCCCGTCAGTTCCTCGATGCTGGCGGCCACGATGATGCCGTTGATGGGCGCCTTGGGGCGATGGCGCTTGAGCAGATCCAGGAAGCCCATCCATTCGTTGCGGTCTTCCTCGTGCACCGAGTAGCGTCCGGCCGTGTCCAGCAGGATGCCTTCCGTGGTGAAGAACCAGTCGCAGTTGCGCGTGCCGCCGACTCCGCGCACCGCCGCGCCATTCTTATCGGCGAAGGGGAACTGCAGGCCGGAATTGATGACCGCGCTGCTCTTGCCCGCCGCCGGATTGCCGATCACGATGTACCAGGGCAGCTCGTACAGCGCTTCGTTGCCGGAGGCCTGCCCGATCTTCGAGGTCTTGATGGTGCGCACCGCCTGGGTCAGGCGCGAGCGCAACGCCTCCACGTCGTTGCGGTTGGCGGCGGCGCCCGTCTGCACCTGCTGTTCCAGCATGTCGCCCAGGTTCTTGTTGGCGCGCCGCGTGCGCCGCCGGCGCCACAGGTAGACGCATAGCCACAGCAGCAGGCACACGCCGAAGGCGATGCCCGCCCAGGCCAGGCCGATTTCCACGGTGCCGGCGAACAGGAATAGGAACACCAGCAAGGCGATCACGCCAATCACCATGAAGGTGCGCGGATTGGCCAGCACGCGCGACGTCCAATGTCGGCCTTCGCTCATCGCGCTGGATATGCTGGAAAAGAAACCTGAGGGGCTACGCATGGTTTTTTACGGTTTTCTTGTGGTTCAGGCAGAGGGGCGGATGGGGCGGGACACCAGCGCCAGCGTCCGCAACGCGGGGTCCTGGGTCATGACGGCGAGCACTGGCGCGTCCGTTTGCGCGCAGGTTTCGCCGGCGATCGCCAACGTCAGCAGGTGCGACGCCGCGCCCGTGTAACCGCAGGCGGAGCCTACGGACAGACAGTCCTGGTTCGGATCCAGCGCGGGGAATACCGCGCTTGCCAGGCCCGCGGTTTCCAGCGGGCGGCTGCCGCGGTGGTCGGCGTCGCTGACCACCGCGCGGATGGCGTCCGGGCGCTGCCCCAGTTGTTCCAGGAGGCGCGTCGTCAGTTCGGCCAGCATCGGTTCGCCGGCGGCGCCGCGCGCGTCCGCTTCGGTGGCGCGGCGCGCGGTCGGCGACAGGGTCAGCGCGACGGCGTTGACGGGCGGCTCGTCCGGCTGGGCGGCGTCCGGGACGCCCAGCGCCAGGTCCAGGAGCAGGCCGGCGGCGGCCTCGCCCGGCACGCGGCCCTGGGGGTTGGCGGTGCTGACCAGCTTGCCTTCCGCATCCCAATCCTGCACCAGGCCGGCATCGATATAGGAATCCGCCGCGGCCACCAGGCGCAGCGTGGCGCTCGTCTCGTTCAAGGGTTCCTGCGCCAGCTGGCGCAGCAGCGTATCGCTGGCGAGCGCTCCAGGAGCGTTGTGGACGCGGACATCCAGGCGGCCCGGCACCCACACGGCCGCGTCGCGCGCCCGGTCCTGGGCATGCATGCGCGCGCGCTGCGGCCATTCGGCCGGCAGCAAGAGCTCCAGCTGCAGCTGCGGCCAATCTTCGTCGCGCCGAGGTTCGTCCTTGTCCAGCACGCGGGCGCGAGCTTCTTGCGAGAGAGTTTCGACGACCTCGGACAGCAGCGCGGCGGCACGCAGGCAGTCGTCGGGCAGCGAGCCGTCGCCGCCGGCTTCCGCGCTTGCGGCTTCGCGCAGCGCGACCGTGTCCAGGTGCTCGGCGCGGCCGCTGAAGATGGGAAAGCCTTGCGCGTTCTTCAGCGACGCGTCCAGCGCGGGGCGCTGGTGCTTGGATAGGGCGGCATGGATGGCGGCCGGATCGTCGCCCAGGGCCGCGCGCGCCGTGCTGGCCAGCACGACCATGCGCGCCAGGTCCTCGGCCGGGGCGGCTTCCTCCTCGCCGGCTGGCGCGGCCGGCGCGGGCGCGGCCTTGGCCTCGCGGCGCGCGCGGATGATCCGGCCGCCGGCCCAGCCGGCGGCGATCAGCGCCAGCGGCAGCGCGAACAGGTACAGGGCGATGTCCGTGCCCGTAGGCAGCGTGCGCGACTCCTGCCACCAGATGATGACGGCCAGCCAGACGACGCCGAAGACTAGGGCCAGCAGCAGGCCGGTTTTAAGGATGCGGCTCATGGGCGATCTATCAGGTTTGCGGCAAGGGCGGTCGGGATCATTTCGCGGCTCCGTCGCGCCGCATGACGCCTGGGCGGCGCAGCTCGGTGTGGCCGAAGTCCATCATCTTCCAGCGCCCGCCCCAGGTCAGGCCGACGCGTTCGGCGGTTTCGCCGAAGAGCTCGTAGCCGCGCATGGCCCAGGGATCCTTTTCCGACACGACCACTTTTCCATCCCGCAGGAAGGCGCTGTCGGCGGCCAGTCCGTACTGGTGGTAGCTCTGGTAGGCGCCGGCGTTGGTCACGTGCGACCCCATGCCGGCCAGCTGCGTCTGGCGCTCGGGGCTGCGGTAGCCTTCGATCAGCACCATTTCGTAGCCATGTTCCTCGCGCATGACGCGGTACGCGGCCAGCAGGCGCTGGCGGTAGTCCGCGTCCAGCAGATTCCAGTCGCGGCTCGCGCCGCCCAGATTCGGGCGCACCAGCTCCACCTCGCGCGTGGTGAAGGCTTCGGGAGGAAGCGGAGGCGGCGGGACCAGCCTTTCACCGGTCAGCAAGGCCTGGATGCGGGGGTCCGGACCGGCGGTCCGATCCTCGTAAACAAATGTGTGATTGTGTCGCATGACGAAAGCAAAAAGCGACGGAAACAACACGATCAGCAGGCCGATCGCGATATGCCAGCGGTAGGCCGAGAATGCGCCACCGGCCTTTCCGAAGCCCGCGCGGACCGCCTGCGCGGACCCTTCGACCACCTCTCCCGCGTGGCCCGCGCCGCGCGCCATTCTCTGGCGCACGCCCTGTGCGAGCGCGCGCGTGCCCCGCGCGGCGGCCTCCCGGAATGACGGGAAGACGAGCAGCGCGGACACGCCGATGGCGAGCAGGAAATATAGCGGCAGCAGGAGAAGCAATGAGGTCCCTCGGTTACGAAGGCGTAATCTTTTGTTCTATTTGAGATTCAGGCAAGCGCTTGGACGTTGCAAAACGCGTCTGTGGCTTAGAACTCGTAACAAGAAATGGTGATCGGGCTGATGTCATCGGGTATTCTCAAACCCCTTGGTTACAGGGGCGCGCACGCTTCCCTGCAAACACGGGACCTCGCATGGCAGAAGACGAAAAAAGATCGCGATCACCGACCTCCGCTCCTAGTTTGCTGGCTGGACGTTCACCGTCTCCGAATGAACGCGCCTCGTCGCGCATTCTCGCAACGCTCGAAGGCCGCGTGCCCGACGCCGAGGTCAAGCACCTGGCGCCGAAGCGCCGTTCCCGGGCTCCGTTGCTGTTGCTGCTGCTGTTGCTGATCGGCGCGGCGGGCGCGGGTCTGCTCGCCGTGTTCGATGCGCCGGACTTGCCCGTGGTGGCGAAATCCGATGCGCCGCCGGCATCTCCACCGGCCGCCGCGCCGCCGCCCGCGGCGGCAGCCGCCACGCCCGCCGCCGCTAGCGAGGCCGGCGCGCAGCCGTCCTCCGCGGCCATCATCGAAGATCATCCGCTGGCGCAATTGACGCGGCCCGACGAGGACGACACCCGCGTGGCGCAGAACCCGCTCTCGGCGCTCGCAGTCACGGCCGCGCCGCCGCAAGCCGCTTTGTCCGCGCCAGAGGCGTCCAAGGGCGCGGGACCGACGGTGCGGCGCGCCGAGCATGCCGCGAGCGGCGCGCACGCCGCAACGGCGCCGTCCGCGCCGCCGCGCGCCAAGGCGCCGCGCAATGATTCCGACGCGGCGCTGCTTGCGGCGCTGATGTCCTATGGGCTGCCTCCCGCTTCGCCGCCCGGCACGAAGGTGTACAAGACCGATGGCGTCTTCGTCCGGGAACTGCCGGGCTCGCCCTTGCCCACTCGCCTGGAGCAATGCCGCAAGCTCGGGTTCCTGGAAAGCGAGCAGTGCCGCTTGCGAGTCTGCGCCGGCCATTGGGGAACCGCGCCCGAATGCCCCAATCCGCAGGCCAACATCGAGCCCTGAGCCTCTAGAAAAAAGGTTTTTACCCGCAATGGATTCGACCGCGACCGCCGGCCTGTTCAGTTCCGATGCCCGCCTCTACAGCCTGGAAGGCGAGGGCGCGCTCGCGTCCTTGCAGGTGGAAGGCTGGATCGGGCGCGAAGCGCTGTCGGGCGTGGCGCAGATGCGCATCGTGGCGCTGGCCGACAGCGCCGGTCTGTCCCTGAACGACATGATCGCCCGCCCGCTCACCCTGTGGACCACGCGCGCGGACGGCAGCCGCGCCAGCCGCAGCGGCCTGGTCCGCGAAGCGGAATTGCTGTCCGGCGACGCCGGCCTGGCGCGCTATCGACTGACGGTCGCGCCATGGCTGTGGCTGGCCACGCAGCGCCGCACCAGCCGCATTTTCGAAGCCAAGCCCGTGCAGGACATCGTGCGCCACGTGCTGGACGCATACGAGGGCTATGCCTACCGCATCGCGCCCGACGTGGAACCGGCGCTGGCCGATCTGGCGCCGCGGCCCTACGTCACGCAGTACCGCGAGACCGATTACGAATTCCTGAGCCGCCTGCTGGCCGAGGCGGGCCTGGGATGGACCGTGGTGGAAGATGCAGACGCGCCGGCCAGGCACGCGCTGCTGATTTTCACCGACAGCCGCGGCCTGCAGGAGGACGAGGAGTCCGCCGGCGGCGGCGTGCGCTTTCATCGCGCCGACGCCACGGAATCCCGCGACACCGTGCAAGCGCTGGCGCGCCAGCGCCGCCGCGTGCCCGACCGCATCACCGTCCTGGGCTGGCACGACAGCGGCAAGCGGGCGGTAGCGGCCGAGGCGCTGGTCAACCCCGCCAGCGGAGAGGACGACGCGGCGGGCCTGGAATGGTACGAGCCCGTGGGGCACGGCGGCTTTGCCGACGAGGCCCAGGCCAGGCGCCAGGCCACCCTGGCCATGGAGGCCGTGCGCGCCCGCGCCGAGACCTTCATCGGCCGCGGCGGCGTGCGCACCTTCCGTTCGGGCACGCGGTTCACGCTGCAAGCCATGTCGTCCCTGGGGCCGGCGGGCGAGGACGGCTTCGAGCCGGTATTCGCGTTGGATCGCATCGAGCACGTGGGCATCAACAACCTGCCGCCCGAGACGCGCGCCTCCCTGGCGCAACGCCTGGGCGGGCTGGACGCGCACCTGCTGCTGGACGAGGACGCGCCGCCGCCTCCGGGAGGCGAGCCGCAAGCCGGCGCGACGGCGTCGTCGGCGGATGCCGCGGTCCTGGCCAAGGCGCGCGAGGTCGGCTACGCGAATCGTTTCGAAGCCGTGCGCTGCGACCGGCCCTGGCGCCCCGAGCTGCCTCAGGAACGCGGCGCGCGCCTGAGCGGCGCGCCTTCCGTGCACGGGGTGCACTCCGCGGTGGTGACCGATGCCGAAGGCGGAGCGCAAGCCAAGGAGCAGGACGAGATCCTGCGCAACAAGCGCGGCGACGTGCGCATCAAGTTCCATTGGCAGGGCGACGCCAAGGACGGCGAGGCCAAGAGCCGCTGGGTGCGCGTGGCGCAGCGCCAGTCCGGCGCGGGCATGGGCATCAGCTTCGTGCCGCGCATCGGGCAGGAAGTGCTGGTGCGGTTCCTGGACGACGACGTGGATCAGCCCATCGTGGTGGGCGCGCTGTACAACGGCCGCGGCGAAGGCGGCACGCCCGCCACGCCGGGCGGCCGCCAGGGCAGCCAGGCCGACACCCAGGTCTACGCCGCCGCGCGCGACGCCACACCCAGCGCGCAAGCCAACCTGGCGTCCGGCAATGCGCCCGCCTGGCACGGCGCCGGCGCGGGCGACGCGAACCATCGCAACGCCGCTGCCCTGAGTGGCTTCAAAAGCAAGGAATTCGGCGGGTCCGGCTACAACCAGATCGTCTTCGACGACACCGACGGCCAGTTGCGCGTGCAGATCAAGAGCAGCCAGGAGGCCAGCGAGCTGAACCTGGGCCACCTGATCCACCAGGCCGGCAACTACCGCGGCGGCCTGCGCGGCCTGGGCGCGGAACTGCGCAGCGACGGCTACGGCGCGGTGCGCGGCGGCGCCGGCGTGCTGCTCAGCACCTACGTTTCCACGGGCGGCCCCGCCAGCGGAGCGGGTGACGCCGCGGGCCTGCAGGCGCTGGCGGGCCAGACGGACCAGATGGCGCGGTCGCTGGACAGCGTGGCCGGCGCGCACGAGGGGCTGCGCCTGGCGACCGCGCTGGGCACCAGGGGGCCGGAAGCGAGCGCGCTGGATGGCGGCAAGGCCCCCCTGGCCGCCATGCACCGCGCCGTGTCGGGCACCGTCGCCGGCGACAGCCTGGAAAGCGCGCGCGGCGACGCATCGGCCAAGCACACGCAGGCGGCAGAAGGAAAAGTGCCGCACCCCACCGATCCGGTGGTGCTGATGGCCGCCCGCGCCGGCCTCGCGCAGATCGCGGGCCAGCACATGCAATACACCGCCGGCGAAGCCGTGCACTGGTCCTCGGGCAAGGACCAGAACCTGGCCGTGATGGGCGCGCTGCGCCTGCACACCGGCCAGGGGCTGGGCATCGTGGCCGGCCTGCAGCAGGGCGGGGCGGACTCCGGATTGGACCTGATCTCGGCCAAGGGCAATGTGGACGTCCAGGCGCAGCACGACATCCTGCGCGTGCAGGCGCAGAAGGACATCAGGATAGGCAGCGCCCAGACGTCCGTCGAATGCGCCGCGCCCAAACGCATCCGCATCGCAACGGCGGCGGGCGCCAGCATCGTGCTCGAAGGCGGCAACATCACGGTGACCGCGCCGGGCAGGATCGATGTGAAGACGGGGAACAAGCAGTTCTCGGGACCGGACCGCATGCCTTACGCCTTCCCCCAATACACCGTCTGCAAGCAATGCGTGCTGGATGCGCACGATGGTGTGCAGTCCATCACGGACAAGGCTTGAGGCCGGGCGCGCGATGAAGCATTGGGAAGCCCTACTTGGCGATCTGCTGCGGCAGGCGGAAACCCTTTCCACCGAAGCAGGCGTGCCGGCGAATGCCTACCTGCTGGTTGATTTCCGCGGCCGCGCGGAACTGGCCGAACCTGTCCGGGCCAGCGCCGAACTCAGCTACGGCTCGGTCTGGCTGGGCACCGAACTGGCCGTCTACGGTGAAATCGAACCCTTGCTGATCGAGATCGACGACTTGGCGCGCGCCGAGTTGCGGCGCGGCACGGATGAGCCGTATACCTCCGAGTTGCTGCGCATGCTGCGCAGGCTGCACGAGACGGATGGCGGACAGTTCGCGGTGACCTACCTGCTGTCGCCCTTGGCCCTGGCCGAACTGATGGCGCATTGCGCCTATTTCAACGATTACGGCCTGCCGGACGGCCGCGAATACTACCTGCACTTCTACGACAGCCGCATCCTCGACCGGGCGTTCCAGGTCTGGAGCGATGCCGAACGCGAACGCTTCCTGGCGCCCATGAACCTGGTGCGCTACCTGCGCCGCGATGGGGAGCTTGCCCAATGGAAGGGGCGCGGCGCCGGGCGGCAGGTCGTTGCCGGCCTGCCGCGGCCGCATCCGTTCACGCTGGAACAGCATCTCGCCCTATTGGAGCTTGATTATCCGGACAAGCTGGCCCAGCAGATCCGCCGGCTCTATCTGGGAGTGCTGGGCAGCGGCCTGCGGCAGGACGAACTGTACGAGCGCGTTCTGGAGCAGATGGCGCGCGCGCGCGGCTACGGCGTGGAGACCGAGCGCGACATGCTGGATTATGTGGCGTGGGGAATCACCATTTCCCCGCGTTTCGATGAACACGAGGCTATTCAGCCGGCGTTGCGCGCGTTCAAGGGCCGGGGCCCGGGCCTGTCGCAAGCCTTGGCGGATGTGCCTGACGCGGTATGGGACAGCCTGCCGCGGGCGGAGGAGAACGATGCGTAAAAGTCTGATTGTCTTGTTGCTGTGGTTGGGAATGCTGGCGGGCTGCAATGGCGAGCCCAGCTATCGAGGCTTGTCCTTCATCACGTACAACTACACGCCTTGGGACCTGGATAGGATCCGGATCACGGACTCCGAGGGGAATTTTGCTGCAACGGGCTCGATTGGTGCGGGTGGCGGGGAGGGTTCGGTCACCTGCTGCTACAAGCTGAAAGGCACCGATTTCAAGGTGCGATGGAGAGGCGTGGACGGGGAAGAAGCCATAAAGCACTTGGACGATGGCACGTTGGACGAGGTGGTTTTCAACAAGGAAACGCCGGTGCACTTCCCTGCTTCGGCCATCCCGCCCGGAGACGGGCCGCTGTATCTCGAACTGCACATCTATCCGGATGAGCACATGGAAATGGCGCTCAGCCGCAAGCTGCTCGGGCAGGTTCGCATTCCCATCGTCGATACCACCCGCTGGCTGTATTTACAGCATCGCGATGTCCTACAGGATTATCGAGACAGTTCCGAAGTCAGGCGTGTCTTGGCCAAGGTGGCCAAGACGGCCTGGATCAAGTACCGCATTGAAGATAAAGAGGACATGCGGCAGTACATGTACCTGTACTTCACGGTTGCATCGAATTTCGATGCCGACCCGGAGATCGCGGCGGTGCTGGCCAGGCCCGGCCGCCAACCGGGAGATTTCGCGCAGGCGGTGGAGTCCATGCCCGAAGAGAAAATCGCCAGGCTGAAGGCGACGGGCACGGCTCCGGGAGACAAGAATGGCTGACAAGGCACCCGACGGAATGCCGCAGGTAAATCGCACGCCGGCCTCCGTGCTCAAGAAGATGGCGGAGAACGAGGCGGCTTATCCCAAGCAGGACTGCAACGAATGCGGCGCGGTGATACGCATCGGTTTCTTCTTCGATGGCTTTGGCCGTCACCGGGACTTGGACAGCGAGCATCCCACGTTCTATTCGAATATCTGCCGGCTCTGGGAGGCGCACTATGCGCACGAGGATGAAGACCGGCCAGTGAATCAATATTGGTTCCGTTTCTACTATTCGGGGCTGGGCACGGATCTGAACGAGGACGCGAAGATAGACGATTTCATCTACGGCGCGACGGTAGCCGGCAAGAAGGTACTCAGCGAGACGGTCAAGAACGCCAAAAACGCGGCCAAGAATATTACGCGGATCGATGAGATCCCTGAGCATGATGCCTTGAAACGAGCGCAAGGCGCGGTGCAGAAAGCGATCAAGGAAGGCTCATTCCAGCCTATGGTAAAGGCCTACAAGGACGTCGTGAAAGACGTCAAGACGCTGCCCGACAAGGTTGTGCGGGTCTGGAATGCGTGGGACCCGGAGCGCATGGCCAACCGCGCAAAAGGAACCGTCCGGGGATTCTGGCGCGGCTTCAAGAACAATCCGCTGAAGGTCGCGTGGACGGCGGGCAAGGAAATCGTCAAATCCACCGCGCTGGAAGGCGTTCCCATCATACGCGACAACGAGACCGTGGCCTATCTGATGGGCACGGGCGTGGACAAGCGTGTGGACGCGGCGCTGCGCCAGCTCAAAGCGGCCCACGAAGCGGTAAGCGCCGATATGAACAATGTGCGGCGGATCGAAATCTCGGTGTTCGGCGGCGACCGGGGCGGCGTCATGGCCCGTCAGTTCGTCAACGACGTCGTCAAGAAGTACCGCCGCCGCCACGACAAGGACCTGGTGTTTCCGGGGCAGAACGGCGCGCGCGGCGCCGAGATCCAGATACGCTTCCTGGGCCTGCTGGATTCGGTGTCGTCCATCATGGACGAAAGCACCTTCCTCGGGTTCTTGCCATTTACGGACCTTATCAAGCAAACGCACAAGGACCGTACGCTGACCGTGCCTGGCGCGGTGGCGAAATGCATGCATTTCGCCGCCGCGCACGAACTGCGTGCGAATCAGCGCCTGGACAGCCTGGAGAAGACCCGGGGGGAACAATACCTTTACCCGGGATCCAGCGGCGACGTGATGGGGGTCAGCCCCGAGGGTTCGCTGGGCTCGCGCACGGAACTGTCGCGAGTGCCGCTACGGGACATGCTGAATGCCGCACTGTCGAATGGTGTGGCTATCTACAGCATGGAGCAGTTGCGTTCCAAGCGCCCGCAGACTTACGACAAGTTTTCGTTAGGCTCCCAGATCAAGGACGGCGGGCAAAGCTATTACATCACCGATCTGGTCGAGGCCTATCGCGGCGTCGTGAAGTACCAGCCTGGCGTCGACTTCATGCCGCACATGGAGGTCTTCCTGCGCTGGCTCGCGGTGCGCTACCAGGATCCGGTCTTCAAGGCGGAATTGTCGGACCCGGCCGAAAAATGGATACAGGATCGGGACTTCTTCACGCCCGAGCAGGCCTACAACGAAGAGTACCGCCGAGTCCTGGCCATGTCTGAGGAGGATAGGAAGAAACCGGAGAACACGGCTCGGCTGGATGAACTGAGGGCGCTAAGGGAAGAGCGCTGGAACCGCGCGGTCGCCAGCCGCGGCGAACTGCCGCCGCAGCGCTTCAAGCCGCTATGGCAGCGCCTCGAAGAAGAATACCGTGAACTCGAAAAGGCGGAACGGCAGGATGCCGAGACCGAGCGGCGCAAGGAAGAATACCGGCGCGCCTTTCCCAGCCATGCGAGCGTCATGGATAGCTGGGAGCTGGACATCGATAACCCCCGGCACCCCCAGAACCTGCGCAACGAAATGATAAAGCGACACGGCGGCGAATTGACGGAAGCGGACAAGCCGAAAGATCCTTTCGCCGACATGAAGGCCAAGCGCGCGACGCAGCGGCGCTTGCTCGAGGTCTGGCGCGAGGCGAGCACGGGAACGAATCCTCTGCCTCCCAAGGTCATGGCGCTGTTCGATTTTCTCGTGCACGACGCCATGCTGAGCAGCTGGCCCGACCACCTGCTCGCCAGCACATCTATGTATTTCCGGGTGCGCGATAAGGACATCTTCGGCAAGACCGATTTCAAGAGCGAAGAGGCGAAACTGAAGACCGATACCGATTCGGCGGCCCGGATCGACCAGTTGAACGCCAAGCTGGACACCTTCGTGCCGGTTCGTCCCTAGCGCAAAGGGGAACGACATCCAACCCCTGGGCTCCCGATCGGATCGGAGGAATGCGGCATGAAGCCGAAACGCAGCTCGCGCTGGGCGGTACTGGCCCTGGCGGTGGCAGGCGCTGCGCTTGTCGTTGGCCCTCCCGTCTACCGTTGGGCGCATGCCGCGCTCATGCCGCCGGTTTTGCTCTGCGAAGCCCGCAACGACACGGACGCCGATATCGGCTATCGCCTGGAAGATTCGTCCGGCGCGTTCCCGGGCGATCGGGTCGCGAGAGCCTCCGGGGCGCCCGCCGGGCCCCTTTCGGGCGCTTGCTTCTATGGGCCGGACAGCCGGAACAAGCCCGTCCAGTTGGTATGGGGGGCGATGAATGGCAACGAAGCGCGTTATCCGCACAGCGTCGAATTGAAGGTGCCGCGCCCAGGCAACGCTGCCGCGCTGCTGTTGCGCTTTACCGCTGCGGATCGAGTGGAGGCCCGCTATGCGACGGAAACAGAAATGCCGGAGCCCGCGGACGCGCCGGAATCGGTCTGGAACAGCGGCGACTGGGTGTCGAATCAATGACTGCGATGAAGCGACGGGGAAATGCGTAAGCGCCTGATCCTCGCACTGGTGTGCCTGGGAATGCTGGCGGGCTGCGACGGCGAGCCCAGCTATCGAGGCTTGTCCTTCATCGCGTACAACTACACGCCCTGGGACCTGGACAGGATCCGGATTACGGACAGCGAGGGGAATCTTGCTGCAACGGGTGCGATTGTCGCGGGAGGCGGGGAGGGTTCGGCGGCTTGCTGCTACCGCCTGAACGGCACCGATTTCAACGTCAAATGGACAGGTGCGGACACGGAGGAAATTAGAAAGCACATGTCCGATGGACAGATATCCGATGAAAAGTTGGGCGCGTTGATGTTCAACAAGGAAACGCCGGTGCACTTCCCTGCTTCGGCCATCCCGCCCGGAGACGGGCCGCTGTATCTCGAACTGCACATCTATCCGGATGAGCACATGGAGATGGCGCTCAGCCGCAAGCTGCTGGGGCAGGTTCGCATTCCCATCGTCGATACCACCCGCTGGCTGTATGCACAGCATCGCGATGCGCTGCAGAATTATCGGGATAGTTCCGAAGTCAGGCGTGTCGTGGCCAAAGTGGCCAAGACGGCCTGGATCAAGTACCGCATCGAGGGCAAGCAGGACATGCGGCAGTACATGTACCTGTATTTCACGGTGGCATCGAATTTCGACGCCGACCCGGAGATCGCGGCGGTGCTGGCCAGGCCAGGACGCAAGCCGGGCGATTTCGCCAGGGCCGTGGAGGCGATGGGGACCGCAGGCGGCAGCCGCTAAAATGCCGCCATGCTTCCTCCTCAAGTCGCCGTCGCCCTTATCGTCCTGCTGCTCGCCGTCGTTGTCCCGCTATGCGCGGTGGCGATTCAGCTGATCCGCTTCATCCATTGGTTCGCATGGGCGGACAAGGACACGCGGGGCGAGCGCCCGCATTTCACGGGGCCGGTCCTGGCCCTGTTCTTCAGCACGCTCGCCGCCAGCGATTTCATGGGCTTCGAGCCCTTCTTGACCTTGTCGGCCCTCAATCCCGTGCCCATGGAGCACCGCGCCTATCTGCTGGTCGCCATGCTGGCCCTGGCGGTGTGGTGCTGGGCCTATGGGCGATCGATCCGGGATCGCGTGCTGCGCATGTTCAGGCCCGGCAGCGCCGGGCCGGGCTGAAGGGCGGCAGCTATTGCGCGGCCCGCACCTCGATCGTGACGGCGTTCGAGCGCAGGCCGTTGGCTTCCACGTAAACCTCGTAGACGGCTTCCTGCTTCGGCAGCCCGGCGGCCGCGGCCACGTCGGTGCTGAATTGCGTCCCGACGCTGACGCCGGGCTCGATCGGTGTATCCCGCGGTGGAACCGAGCCTGGCGCGATATCGATGTCCATGCCGCGCGGTTGCGGCCGCTTGCGCTGATAGGCGATGCCGCGATAGACCTTGCCGGTTGCCTTGTCCGTCGCGACGATGGCAGGCGGCGGCATGTTGGTGGTGACGGGGATGATGCCACGGGCGCAAACCGGCACGACCAGCTTGCCGGCGGCCTGGAGGGTGACGCGCCGAGGGCCGGCCAGGTGCAGTTGAGGGTCGCTGTCGGCCCGGTTGGCGGGCATGCAGGCGTGCTCGCGGGTCGTGCCCACGGGGGCGGTCGCGAAGGCGGGGGGATCGATCCAGTCGGTAGTCATGGGCGAGGGCGGCGAAGCGCCGGAGGGCGCGGACGCGAGCATGAGGCCGGCGGCCGCGCATAGCGCGGCCAGCAGCGGGCGCCAGCGCGGCGCGCGGTTAGAAGGAAGGCCAGCCATTGGAGAAGTCCACTTTGCGCACGGCCTTGGCGCAGGTCGGGCAGAAGCGTATGGGGGCCCCGCTGATGCCGAACATGACGCAGGAGCCCGATTCGTAGGCATAGTCTTCGACGTTGGCCAGCTTGGCCAGGCCGAAGTGGCAATGGCGGCCGTGGGACGAGTAAAAGTAGGGCGAGGCGTCCAGGTGCGAGTCGTCGTCCTCGTAGCCGTTCGCCTGCGCCCACGCCGGCCCGCTGGCCACCATATAGATCAGATGGCCGATCTCATGCACCAGCGTCTGCTGGCGGCCTGCGGGGTCCGCAGGATCCCAGGGGGTGCGGGCCGCGACGCATAGCAGATTGGTGCCCGGAAACGCCACGCCGGTGGCTGCCGAGTCCATCAATTGCACGTTGAGGTGGATCTTGCCCAGCGTCCGCGTCGGCGTCAGGCCATCGACGATCACGCCCACGCCCGGGCATTCCAGGGGCTTGCCCTGGTCTTGAGGCACCGGGAAGACGCGATCGGGCGGAATGGGGATGCGCCGGACCTGGCCCGAGGCGTCCGTGTATTCGTAGGTGGCGTTCAGGAACCACGGATCGTTGTCGATGCCGTACCAGAGGAAATGGGAGGCGCCGTCGCCGCCCACCAGCGGCACATAGACCTTGCGCTCGCCCGGGCCCGCGTAGGCGTCCCGATAGATGGTGTGCTGGGGCGCCTTGAAGGCCAGGCGTTCCACGTGGCAGACGACGATCGTGTAGGGCTCGTGGTCAGGCCCTTCGGATTGATCGTAGATCGCCCTCGCCTGGCGCTGGAGCAGGTCGGCATCGGCCTGGTCTACGTCGTAGTTCGGGTTTCCGGCACCCTGCCGCACCGGAAGGTGCGCGACATCGATGCCATGACGGCGGTACTCCGTGACTGCCGCGCTGTTGTCCTGCGCGCGCGCCATGGGGTCGGGGCCGGGCAGCACCAGTTCCTGGATGTAGAGCCGGCGGGCCGTCTCCACCGTTTCGGTGGCGATGCGCTGGTTCCGCGCATCCCGGACCTCGAAGGTGTAGGTATTCAGCCCGGCGGCGGGCAGCGCGATGTCGTTCACGACCTTGGTGCCGTCCGGATCCGTCTGGTATTGGAACGTCTTGCCGTTCGGGTCGCGGTAGGGGGCGTGGCGGCCCTTCTCGGCTTGCGAGTAGGCGATGTTGTTCTTGCCCGCGATCACCTTGATGCTGAACTTGTGGACGGCGGCCTTGCTGAATTTGACGCGGATCCTGGGCTTTGCCGTCTGCCGGTCTTCGCTGATGAGGACCGTGCCGTCGTTCCAGAACTCGTCTTCCTCGGCGAAGTTCACGAACTGCAGGTGCGCGCCCGTCTGGCCGCGGTAGGTGGTCAGCGCATTGGAGACGGCGGGTTCGCCGGCATCCTGCGCGCCTCCTGCGCCCTGGGCGGCGGCTCCGGGCGTGCCCGGTGGCGCGAAGGGCGGCGTTCCCGAGCTTGGCAGCACGCCCGCCATCTGCAGCATCTTGGTCACGGATGAAGGCAGCATGTCCGGGCTGAAGCCCGGCGTGCGCATCACGGTGGCGGCGACCGCGGGCAAGCCCGAGCCGCTCACGGCCGGAGACTGCAGGACCGCGCTTGCCACGGCGGGCAAGGCGGAAGCGTCCAGGCTGGGCGCGCGCATGATGGCGCTGGCGACCGCTGGCAGCCCGTATTGCCCGGCCCGGGTCGATCCCAGCAGCCCATTGACCGCTGCGCCGATCGCCGACCCCCGGTCGCCGTCGCCGGTCAGGGCCTGCGCCATGGCGGGGTTCACGAATTCGCCGATCTTGCCGGCAGCGTCGCCGGCGGCCGCAAGCATGTCCTTCGCGCCCGACAAGGCGGAAGCGCCGCCCGCGGCCGTGGCGCTCAGCAGCCCCGAGGCCGCACCCTGGGAGGCGGACCCCGCGGCAGTGCCCGCCGCGGAGGAAGCGGCGGTGGCGGCGCTGGCCGCCATGCCCGAGGCCGTGGCCCCGGAGACGTTCGCGGCGGCCGCGCCGACGGCGGTATCCGCCGCCGCGGAAACGGCCGTGCCTGCGCTGGCGCCAGCGGCGTTTCCGGCCGCGCCGGCCAGGCCCGCTCCGGGCCCGCCCATCAGCGACGGCGTGACGGCGTTGGCGGCCGAGCGCGCCAGTTCGCCGGCCTTCTGCGCCGCGCCATTCATCAGGTCGGCGCCGGTTTGCCGGGCGTTGTCGATGGCGCCGGTGACGGCGGAGGACGCGCTCTTGATTGTTTGCGCGGCGCTGCTGGCCAGATTGCCAGCCTGGCCCGCCAGCGCGGATGCGCGGCCGGCCAGGCCCGGCTCGGCCGCAAGGGGCGCCGCCGTGGCGCCGCCTGCAGCGGCGCCCGTTGCGGCGCCCGTTGCGGCGATATCCGGGCCGGTTGCCGCCCCGCTTGCGCCGGCGGCGGCATGGCTGGCCTGGGCCGCCCCGGTCTGCAGGCTGGCCAGCGCCTTCGCCTTGGCCCGGTGCACCAGTTCGGCGCTCACGATCATGGGGTCGCCCACCTGGGTCGACGGCAGCGCGGGCAGCGCGGCTGCATCGCTGCCGGGGCCGATCAGGCTGTGCGAGGCCCCCTTGACCGAGAACATGCCCGGCCCCTTGAACAGGATGTCGCCGCCGTCCAGCACGATGCTGCCGTTCGCGGCCTGCAACGTGATGCGTTCGTTCGCCAGGATTTCGATGCTATCCGTGGTCGACGTGATGGTGACGTCCTGGCCCGCAAGCATCTCCAGCATGTCGGTGTGCGCGTGCAGGGAGACCGGCGCGTTGGCCGCGATGGCGCGCAGGCCGCCATCCTGCACGAACAGGCTGGTCGACTTGCCCGATGCGCTGGCGAAGGTATGGCGGGCGGCGACGTGGCCGTCTTCCTGCGCGGTGACGTGCAGATTCTCGCTCGCGTGCAGGATGGCCGACGCGGGCGTGGACAGGTTGAGGGAGGAGGGCGCGTCGACCAGCATGCGCGCGCCGTCGATGCGTTCAACCGGTTCGGTGCCGGTGCGCTCGCCGCCGCTGGCCTTGACGGCCTGCTGGCCGCCCACGCTGCCGGGATAGCGGCCGTCGGCCGTGGGGTCGAAGGCCTTGATCTGCGCATCGAACTGGCCGGTGGCCGCCAGTTCGCGCGCCTGGCGCTGCGCGGCGGCGGTGTTGATGCGCTGCGCGGCGTGCTGCGCGCCGCGCATCTGGGCCACCGCCTCTTTAGCGTCGGCCTGGGTGGAGGCAGAGTTTGGCCGCGCATTGGCCGACAGCAGCATGCCCTGCCCCGAGCGCACCACGGTCCAGGCGTCCGAACGCAGCTCGAAACCCGTGCCGCGCCAATCGCCGCGGCTGGACTCGTCCGCCGCCTGCTGGACCAGGTGGCCCAGGCCCAGCTGCGAGGCGGCCGCCGAGCTCGACAGGCGCGTGCGGACCTGCCCCGCGGTGTCGTCGAACAGCCACTGGCTGTGGCCTTCGCCGTCCAGGCCCAGGCTGTGCCAGCCGCTCAGCGTGCCCGGGTGGTTGGCCTCGGCGTCCACGCCGGCCGACCAGGGCGGCAGGTCGGAATCGTTGTAGAGCTGCGCCACGACCACGGGCTGGTCGATGTCGCCATCCAGGAATTCCACCACGACTTCGGTGCCCTGGCGCGGCAGATGGTGCGCGCCCCAGTTGGGGCCGGCCTGCGCGCCGGCCACGCGCAGCCAGGTACCGGAGCTGTCGTCGCCCGGCGCATTGCCTTCATCGTCGCCATGGCTGCGGTGGGGCAGGCCGCCCGGCAGGGGGCGGCGTCCGCGCTGCCACGGAAACTGCACCTTGATGCGCAGGTCGCGCCCCGACGAAATGGCTTCGTCCTGGGCCGTTACCACCATGGCGGCCAGGCCTTCGGGGGCGGTCGGCTTGGCGATCCACGGAGGCAGCAGCGCGGCCGCGGCGGGCTGGGCGCTGAAAGTGTTCCGGTAAGCGCCGTGTTCCAGGTCGGCCGCGCCCGGCACCTGGGCGGCCTGGCTGCCCAGGTTGTTGGCGGCTTCGTGCAGCACGTGCAGCAGCGTGTACCGGTTGCCGCCCAGTTCGTCGACCGCCTGGCCCGAGCCTTCGGCGTAGCGGTCGTGCTGGGTCAGCGTGAAGTCGTGGCCGGGCGACATCTGGCGCGCCGTGCCGCCGCCGTCGAAGCGCACCATGCGCGCCTCGTGGGCCAGCAGGCTGCGCGCGGCCCGTTGCTCGGCGCCGGCGTCGTCCGTGTAGCGGCCGTGGCCGTCGTAGTCATAGTCTTCCAGCGGCGGCACCGAGCCCGCATCCAGGCCGGACTGGGCATGCGCGCCATGCGCGAGCAGCGCGCGGTCGTTCCAGGCCACGCGCGTGACGGCATTGGGCTGGATGGCGCGAGCGGCGCCGAAGCGCGTGACGCTGTCTTCGGTTTCCGTGGCGTCGCTGCGGTGGAAGCGCAGCGTGGCGGCGGGATTGGCGGGATGCGCGGCGCCCGCGTCGAACACCACCAGGCGATGCTGCGCGCCTCCTGAGGCGCCGTCCTGCTGTTCGCCCTGCTGATGGTCGAAGCGAAAGCTCAGGCCCGCCTCGGCCATCAGGCGCAGCACGAAAGCCAGGTCGGTTTCGCGGTATTGGGTGCGCACCGGGCGCGGCGCCGGCGGCTCGGTGATGTCGAACGCGAAGGAAGCCAGCGGATAATCGGCGAACACTTCGCTCAGGATGTCGGTGACCGGCTTGTCCTGGTAGAGGAAGCTGTCGCGGCGCAGGCGCAGCGTGGCCAGCCAGGGCGCGGCGTGCAGGCGGTAGCGCGCCAGCCCGCCATCGGCGCCCAGGGAGTCCACGCCTTCCACCACCGCGTGCCAGAGGCGCCTGCTGCCGTCCGCCAGCAGCAGGCCGACGCTGATTTCCTTGCCCAGCAGCGGCTCCACGTCCAGCTCCGCCGACGACGCCAGGCAGTCCAGGGTCAGGGCGAACAGTTCGGACACGCCTTCGCGCAGTTGCATGCGTTCGACGGTAAGCGCGTCGCCCAGCGGCGTGCGCACTTGCAGCAGGCGGGCGTTCTGGGACAGCGAGGCGGCATCCAGGCTGCTGAAGCCCGCAGGCGTGGAGGAGCGATCGATCATGGGACGTGGCGGTGTGAGTGGGCCTTCAGGGAAGCGAGATGGTCAGGTGGGCGGCGCGCGGGCCCAGCTTGACGATGTCGTGATAGGGCGCCATGGCGGTTTGCATGTCGGCGTTCAGGAAATGGCTCATTCCCAGGTACGCCAGCAGGCCGAGCAGCGCGAACATGGCGCCGATGCTCCACAGCGGCACGTCGCGCTTCAGGGTATGGGCGATCTTGTCGGGCAGCGGCCAATGCGGCGCGAAGCCCGCGCGCTTGCCGCGCAGCAGCGCGATCTCGTCGCCCAGGCGCGCCGTCAGGTAGCCGAGCTTCTCCTGGCCCTCGATCATGTATTTGCCCTGGAAGCCCAGCAGCAGGCACATGTAGAACACTTCCAACGACTGGAGCCGCGGCGCGCCCTGGGCGCGCAGGTCTTCGAGGCGGGCGAAAAAGTTCTCGCCGGCCAGCTGTTCGCCGAACAGGGTCAGTTGCAGCGGCTGCAGCATCCATGCGTCGCGGATGGAGAAGCCCGAGTTCAGCACGGTTTCGTCCACTGCCGCGCAGAAGGCGTATTTGGTCGCGTAGACGTCTTCGGCCGGGATGTCCATTTTCTTGGCGCTGCGTTCGAAGTCCGCCAGGAACTGCTGTACGCGCGCCGAAAACGACGCGGCGCTGGCGGGCTCCTGGCCGCTCTTGAGCAGGAACAGCATCAGGAAGCCGTCGTACAGCAGGTCCAGCAGCGACTTCGCGGGGCGCGAGCCGTAGAACTCGGCGGCTCGGGGAGGGAGCGAGGCTCCGGGCATCAAAGAGGGCGCGTCGGCAGTCATGGCGGGCTCTTTCGGTTGGCGTCGGTTAGCGGGTGACGGCGATCAGGTCCAGCTTCAGTTCCGGAATGCCGGAAGGAGCGTAGATGGCGATGCTGCGGGCCTGCAGCATGCGGTCGTAGAGCGAGCCGCGCGTCTGCAAGGTGAAATAGCAGGCGCCCGGCTTGACGGGCACGGCCGGCGGCACCTGCGGCGTGTACACCAGCTGCACGCCCGGCATGGCCGACAGGACCAGCTTCTCCACGTCGTCGGGCGCGCCGACCTTGAAGCGCAGCGGCACGGTCTCGGCCAGTTCGCTGGCCGGCGTGGCGGCCGATACCGACAGGTAGAGCGCAGTGGTCTCGTCCAGCTTGTCGGAGTCCAGGCGGCCGACGTGGAACGACGGACGCAGCTCTTCCAGCACGATGGAGAAGTAGCGGGTGGAGATGACGGTGTCGAGCAGGTCTCGCAGGATGCCGTCCAGTTGCGCAAAGGCCGCGCCGGGCTGCTCGTGGCGGTACGCAGGCAAGTCCGCCAGCGTGTGCACCTTGGAGAAGGTCATCAGCGCGCCGGCCAGGCGCAGCATTTCCTGGAACAGGCGCTCCGGGTGGAGCTGCGGGTTGTGGAACAGGTGCGAGAGCGCCGAATAGGCTTCGTTGGCGGTATGTAGCAGCCAGAAGGAGGCCACGTCGCCCGAGCGGAACTCGATGATGTTCTTGTTGGGCTCGCGGTGAAAGCCGTACAGCGCATTGACCTTGGCCTGCAGCGCGTCCAGCAGGCGGCGCAGCTGCTCGAAGAGCGCGCCGCAGGCCTGCACCGTGAGGCTGGGCGCGATGAAGCTGGTATCCAGCTCGTAGCCGGCGCTGGACGTGCGGCGCACGCGCGCGACGGGTATCGTCAGGAGCGCGTCGCGCGGCTCGTGCTCGGACAGCAGGCGCACGTTCTTGCGCAGGAAGGCGAGGTCGGCCGTGCTGGCGTTGGTGTAGAGGTCGGGGGCGGGGCTGTCCTGGTGCGCGTAGCGGGCATCGAAGCCCTGGCCTTGCTGGGCATCGCGGTAGTTGCCGCCGATGTCCTTCATGGGATGCAGCGCCAGGTAAAAGACCGCTTCGCTCGCGCCGTCCAGCCCGTCCAGCGCCACGGCGGGCGGCAGGTCGTCGTTGTGGGGCGCGTTGTAGATTTCCCCGTCGGGGAAGATCGCCGACAGCTCGGTGGCGCGCAGCATGCCGTTGGCCAGCGCGGCGGCATCAAAGCGCGCGGCGCGCAACCCCCAGGAATAGGGGTGCAACGCGCGGCTCATTTCGGCGAGGCGGGCTTCGTGGTAGGCGTCTTGGCGTTGAAAGTGCTGGGGCCGCAGGAATAGCCCCTCTCCCCATAGGATCTTCGCTGAATGGCTCACGTTTTCTGGCTCTTGTTCATATTAGAGAGACGGCGGTTCATGACGGCGGGGCGGCGCGGATCGCGCGTTCAGCCTGGACACTGCACCGATCCCAGCCGCGCCGGGTCGAAGCTGGGCACGCCCGGCGGCAAGGTGATCTTGCCGGTAACGACCGTCATCGCGCAGGCATGGGCGCCCATGACGATGCCGGTATCTTCCGCGGTTTCCACTTCGAACACGTACTTCCAGCGCTGTGGCGCGGGTGCGTAAAACAGGCCCGCAACGGCGATATAGGCGGCGTTCTTCGGCACCTTTTCCAGGTTTTCGTAACGCTGCCCCGGTGTCAGGGTGACCTCGCGCGAGGCGATGATGCTGTCGCCCAGCGCCGACTTTTCGCCGTCAGTATCAACTAATTGCGTGAGCGGTGCGCGCTGAAATGCCTCGGCATTCTTCAAATAGTATATTTTCGTAACGACGGCCATGGGCTGGCCGCTGCTCGCGTTCAAATTTTCTCCGGCGTGTATCGCCAATTTCACATCGACAGGCGCATTCGGGTCTTTCTTCAGGCCCGCCATATCCATTACGCCACCGGTCATTCCTGCCACCGCTCCGATCGCCGAAACCGCTGCGCAACCACTGATGACGGGGGTTGCCGCGATCAGCGCCATCGCTGCCACGCGCCGAGAAAAATAGAGATGTTTTGACATGGCTCTTTATACCGGAAGCCCGCGACAACATATAGATCGCTGCACGATGCGCGAAATTTCGTTGTGAGTTACATGAAGTAATGCACTGTAGTGCTGTGCTAACAAAAGGTTGTTGAAATACGCGGCCTTGGTTACACCCACCTACAAGCCAAAAAATGCACATTTCCCGGGTTCTCCTCATAAGCGGAATGCTGGCTGTCCTAGCGGGCTGCGCAACATCGTCCAAGCCGCCCACGGATGCCGAATACAAGCAATCCATGACTCACGCCACGGAGACGCTGGCAACGAAAGGCAATGACCAGGCCGTCGCCGAATTCGAAGAGATCGCGCAGCTCAACCCGTCACGCGGCGCGCCGTGGTCGTATATCGCCAAGATCCGCTTCGACGAACAGAAGTACGGCGAGGCCATCGTCGCGGCCGACGAGGCCCTGAACCGCGATCCCGAGGATTTCACGGCCAAGACCGTGCGCGCGGTAGGCGGCCTGCGCGTGGCGATGCAGTCGCTGGCCGACCTGCGCGCCGACGCGCTGCTCGCCGGCAATGCCCGCACCGATGCGGTGGCGCTGGCCGCCGCCATGCGTGAAACCCTGGGCCAGGACGTGCTGTTCCCTGAAGGCCGCAAGCCGCGTCCGCGCCAGCCTCGGCGCAACGATCCGCCGGCCGCCGCAACGCCGGCTGCCGGGGCACCGGCCGCCGCGGCGCCGGCAAGCGCGCAGGCGGCCAAGCCCGCCGCCGGTACGCCCGCCGCCGGTATGCCCGCCGCCGGTATGCCCGCAACTCCCGCCGTTCCCCCCGCCGCTGGTTCGCAGGCCGCGACCCCGCCGGCGCCCGCCGCCGCTCCCGCCGGCCGCGCGCCGGATCCCTTCGGCAATCTCCTCAAACCCTGATCGGGCCGCCAGCCCCGTCACTATGCACTTCGCTTGGAGCCCCCATGGCTAAGAAAGAAAGCGTTCAGAAACGACTCCAGAAAGTACGTCCGCCGCGCGTCCAGCTGACCTATGACGTCGAGAAGGGCGATGCGATCGAACAGAAAGAGCTTCCCTTCGTCGTGGGCGTGGTGGGCGACTTCAGCGCGCAATCGGAAGCCGAGCTTCCGCGCCTGAAGGACCGCAAGTTCGTCAATATTGACGTGGATAACTTCGATGACGTGATGCGTGGCCTGGAGCCCCGCGCCGCCTATCGCGTGAAGAACCGCCTGACCGACGAGGGCGGCACCTTTGGCGTGGACCTGAAATTCCGCTCGGTGGAAGACTTCCGCCCCGAAGCGGTGGTGCAGCAGATCGAGCCGCTGAAAGAGCTGCTGGACATCCGCACCAAGCTGGCCGACCTGCGCAACAAGCTGGCCGGCAACGACAAGCTCGAAGACCTGCTGGGCGAAGTGCTCAGCAGCACGGAAAAACTGCAGCAACTGACCAGCGAAGCCGGCAAGAATGGCAAGGGAGGCAGCAATGAGTAATTCCGCCGCCGCGCAGAACGTATCCGCCCCGGCCTCCGAGGCCGATTCGGGCCTGCTCGACCAGATCGTCGAGCAGAGCCGGGTGGCCAAGTCCACCGCCGAGCACGACCGCGCCAAGGACCTGATCGGGGAACTGGCCCGTGAAGTCATGAAGGGCACCGTGGTGGTGTCGGACAACCTGTCCGCCATGCTGGACGCCCGCGTGGCCGAACTGGACCGCCTGATCTCCGCCCAGTTGAGCGAGGTCATGCATGGCGCCGAATTCCAGAAGCTGGAAAGCACCTGGCGCGGCCTGCACTACCTGTGCCAGGAGAGCAACACCGGCCCGATGCTGAAGATCAAGGTGCTCAACGTCACCAAACGCGACCTGGTGCGCGATTTCCAGACCGCCATCGATTTCGACCAGAGCCTGATGTTCAAGAAGGTCTACGAGGAAGAGTTCGGCACCTTCGGCGGTTCGCCCTTCGGCGCGCTGCTGGGCAATTTCGAGATCACGCGCCAGCCCGAGGACATGTACTTCATCGAGCAGATGTCGCACGTGGCCGCGGCCTCGCACGCGCCGTTCATCGCCTCGGCCTCGCCCGAGCTGCTCGGACTGGACAGCTTCGCAGACCTGGGCCGGCCGCGCGACCTGGCGAAGGTCTTCGATACCGTGGAATACACCAAGTGGCGCAGCTTCCGCGATTCCGAGGATTCGCGCTACGTGGGCCTGACCATGCCGCGCTTCCTGGGGCGCCTGCCCTATGACCCGAAGGAGGGCACCTCGGTGGAGGGCTTCAACTTCGTCGAAGAAGTTGATGGCACCGATCACGCGAAGTATCTGTGGTGCAACGCCGCCTGGGCATTCGGCGCGCGCCTGACGGCCGCGTTCGCCGACTTCGGCTGGTGCGCGGCGATCCGCGGCGTGGAGGGCGGCGGCCTGGTGGAGAACCTGCCCACGCACACTTTCAAGACGGACGACGGTGAAATCGCCCTGAAGTGCCCGACGGAAATCGCCATCACCGACCGCCGCGAGAAGGAACTGAGCGACCTCGGCCTGATTCCGCTGGTGCACTGCAAGAATTCCGACTACGCCGCCTTCTTCGGCGCGCAGTCCGTGCAGAAGGCCAAGAAATACAACACCGACAGCGCCAACGCGAACGCAGTGCTGTCGGCGCAGCTGCAATACATATTTTCGGTGTCGCGCGTGGCCCATTACCTGAAGGCCATGATGCGGGACAAGATCGGCAGCTTTGCCTCCGCGCAATCCGTCGAAAGCTTCCTGAACCGCTGGGTCTCGCAGTACGTGCTGCTGGACGACAACGCGAGCCAGGAGCAGAAGGCGCAATTCCCCTTGCGGGAGGCATCGGTGCAAGTCGCCGAAGTACCGGGTCGCCCCGGGGTGTTCAGGGCCGTGGCGTTTTTGCGGCCTCACTTTCAGCTCGACGAGCTTTCGATTTCGCTGCGTCTGGTCGCGGAGCTTCCCGCGCAGGCCCAGAAGTCGTAAAGCCCGTCAGATTCGACGCTTTTTTTACTGGAGAGGCTATTAATGAAGGACATCTACGTCAAATTCGGCAATCCTGCGCTCAAGGGCGAGTCCCAGGACAAGGACCACCCTGACTGGATCGAAGTCGGTTCGTGGCGCCATGAAATCATCCAGCCGCGCTCGGCTACCGCTTCGACTTCCGGCGGCCATACCGCCGAACGCACCGAGCATGGCGAGATGGTCTTCACCAAGGATCTGGACGTCGTCAGCCCGCTGCTGTATCAGCACGCCTCCGGCGGCACGACCTTCGACGAAGTCACCATCGATTTCCTGCGCGCCGACGGCGAGGGCAACCGCGTCAAGTACCTGGAGATCAAGCTCAAGTACGTGATCATTTCGCGCGTGGCCCCCGAGGTCGTCAGCGAAGGCCTGCCGCACGAGTCTTTCTCGCTGAAGTACGCCGCGGTCCAGTGGAAGTACACGCAGCAGAAGGTGGGCGGCAATCAGGGCGGCAATGCCCAGGGCGCATGGAGCCTCACCAAGAACGACAAGACGTATTCGGTCTGAACGTGACCGCGTAGACGGTAAAGGCCGCGGCTCGATCCAGGCCGCAGCCTTTCCTGAATGAGGTCCGTGATGAAAGGATTCGAACCCAGCCTGTTCGACAAATTGTTCGACGGCGACGGGAAAACGCCGCACGCGCTGCGGCGCCTGTCGGTAGAGGAAATCAAGGAAACCGTCGCTCGCGACATCGAGGCCCTGCTCAATACGCGCATGGTCTTCACCGAGGAATCGCTCAAGCGATATCCGAATTGCCAGCGGTCCATCCTCACCTACGGGCTGTCGGATTTTTCCGGCCTGAGCCTGGCCAGCCACTACGACCGCGAATTCATCTGCCGGTCGCTGGAACAGGCGATCGCGCGCCATGAGCCGCGGCTGACGCACGTGCGGGTAATGCTGCAAGTGGACAGCCGCGCCACGTCGGTGCTGTATTTCGCGATCACCGCGATGCTGGACGTGGGTCCGGCGCATGAACCGGTGACATTCGATGCAACGCTGCAGCCATCTACTTTGCAGTACTCGGTGAGCAAGGGCTGGGCCAAGACCGCAGCCGCCGCCTGAACGAACAACATACGCGGGCGCCGGCGCCATGCCGCCGGCGGAGAAGGGAAAGATGGAAGAACTGCTGCCTTATTACGAACGCGAGCTGGGGTTTCTGCGCAGTTCGTCGCGCGATTTCGCGCAGCGCTATCCCAAGATCGCCGCGCGGCTCGGGCTGTCGGGCGAAACCTGCGAAGATCCGCACGTGGAGCGGATGATCGAGTCGTTCGCCCTGCTGGGCGCGCGCATCAACAAGAAGCTCGACGACGACTATCCGGAATTCACGGAAGCGCTGTTCGAGGTGATGTACCCGCACTACCTGCGCCCGTTCCCCTCGTGTTCGGTGGCGCAGTTCGACATGGGCGGCGTGGCCGCCCAACTGACCGCGCCGGTGCGCCTGCCGCGCGGCACGGAGCTGAAATCCCATGCCGTGCGCGGAGTGGCCTGCCGCTTCCGCACGGCCTACGACGTCACGCTGGCGCCCGTGGCGATCCGCCAGGCGGGCTTTGCGTCGACCGCCAACGCGCCGTCCTCCACGTCCTTGCCGCCGGGCGTGACGGGCCGCCTTTCGCTGACCCTGGCCTGCCTGGCCGAAACGCAGAATTTCTCCACGCTGGCCGTGGACAAGCTGCGCGTCTATCTGCATGGCGAGCCGTCGTTCGTGGCGGCGCTGCGCGACTGCGTGTTCCTGCGCACCGCCGCGGCCTATGTCGAGACGCAACCAGGCCGCTGGAATCGGCTGCCGGATGTGCCGCTGGCGCAAGCGGGCCTGGCCGACGAGGACGCCCTGATCGATTTTCCCGCCAGCTCGCATCCGGCCTACCGCCTGCTGGCCGAGTACTTCGTCTTTTCCGAGAAATTCAATTTCGTGGACATCGACCTGGCGGCGCTGCGGCGCGCGGTGGGGCCGGTCCGCGAATTCACCCTGCACCTGCCGGTGAAAGGGCTGCGCGCCGACTCCAATACGGCGCGGCTGCTGGAGTCCGCGTCCGCCGACAATTTCCGGCTGGGCTGCACGCCGGTGGTGAACCTGTTTCCCCAGCGCGCCGACCCTATCCGCGTCACGCATGCCGCGGCCTCCTACCCGGTGGTGGCCGACGCGCGGCGCGCCTATGGCTATGAGGTCTATTCCATCGACCGCGTGCGCCAGGTGCGCCAGAACGCCCAGGGCGACTCCATAGTCGAATTCCGCCCCTTCTATTCCCTGCATCACGGCGAGACGCCGGAGGGAGCCAGTCACTACTGGACGGCGCGGCGGGATTCGATGGTCGCCGAGCGCAGCCCCGGCTACGAGATGGAAATGTCCATCGTCGACATCGACTTCGATCCTTCGGTGCCGCAGACGGAAACGCTGAGCCTGGAGCTGACCTGCACCAACCGGGACCTTCCCTCGCACCTGGCCGTGGGCCAGCCCGGTGGGGACCTGTTCCTGGAAGGCGGGTCCGTCGCGCGCGAGATCCGCATGCTGCGGCGGCCGACGCATACGCACCGTTTCCAGCAGGGCCGGGCCGCGCATTGGCGCCTGATATCGCATCTGGCGTTGAACCACCTGTCGCTGGTGCAGAGCGGCCTGCCCGCCTTGAAGGAAACGCTGCGGCTGTATGACCTGTCGCATGCGGCGGTGGCGGCGCGCCAGATCGAAGGGCTGGTGGGGCTGGACTACAAGCCCGCCACCCACTGGATGCCGGGCGAGCCGTTCGCCACCTTCGTGCGCGGCATCGAAATCCGGCTGACGATCAACGAAGACAACTTCGTCGGAACCAGCCTGCATGCCTTCGTGGCGGTGATCAACCGCTTTTTCAGCCTTTACGTGCATGCCAACAGCTTCGTGCAGTTGGTGGTGCTGTCGCGCCGCGGCGCGGAAGAAATCCTACGGTGCCCCCCATGCAACGGCGACGCGATCCTAGCGTAATCGAATCGCTGCTGGCCGAGCCGCAGCGCTTCAAGTTCTTCCAGGCCGTGCGGGTGCTGGAGCTGTGGTTTGCGCGGCAGGAAGGCACGCGCGCCAAGAATGCCGTGCCGGCGCACCTGCGCTTCCTGAATTCATCCTCGCTGGGCTTTCCCGCCAGCGAGATCGCCGGGCTGACGGCGTACGACAAGGACGGGCAGGCGCTGGACGATGCGCAATCGCGGCTGGCCGCGCTGGCCTCCGGCAAGCTGGGACGGGTCGAGATCGAGCCGGCCTTCTTTGGCCTGCTGGGCGCGCAGGGCGCCTTGCCGCTGCATTATTCCGAGATACTGAGCCACCGCGAAAGCGCCAAGCGCGACCGCGGCGCGCGCGCATTTTTCGACATTTTCTCGAACCGCGCGGCGGCGCTGTTCTATGCGGCATGGAAAAAGTACCGCATGCCGCTGCGCCACGAAACCGAGCAGGACCATCACTATCTGCCGCTTCTGCTGGCGCTGGGCGGGATAGGCCATGCGGCCCTGCGCGACCGGCTGCACTCGGGCCAGGGGCAGGTTTTCGACGAGTCGCTGGCCCATTACGCCGCCGCGGCGCGCCAGCGGCCGGTGTCGGCCGCTTATCTGCAGCGGGTGCTGTGCGACTACTTCCAGGTGGACATGCGGGTCGAGCAGTTCGTCGGCCGCTGGTACAACGTGCCGCCCGAACACCGCACCCAGCTCGGCATGCCGGGCGCGGTGCTGGGCGTCTCCGCCATGGCCGGCGACCGCATCTGGCAGCGCGACATGCGCATCCGGTTGTGGATCGGCCCGCTGTCCAAGGCCGCGTTTGCCGACTTTCTGCCCGGCGGAGCCCGCGCCCAGGCCCTGGCAAAGCTGCTGACGATGTTCGGCGGCATGAGCTTCGAATACGAGGTGCGGCTGATCATGGACAAAGCCGACGTTGCCGGCAGCGCCCTGGGCGGGGAAGGCGAGGGCGCGCGCCTGGGCTGGAATTCCTTTCTCTGCACCGAACCAGTGGCGTCGGATCGCGACGACGCCAGCTATGAACTGCACACCATTCACTAGAAACAACACCACCTAGAACATGGCCACACCCCTGAAAACCCTGATCGGGAAACTGAACCAGACCTGCCGCCAGGCCGCCGAGCGCGCCGCCAGCCTGTGCATGGCGCAAGGACACTACGAGGTGGACCTGGAGCATCTGTTCCTTGCCCTGCTGGAAAAGCCCGCCAGCGATTTCAGCATCGTGGCCCGTCGCAGCGGAATCGACGCGTCCACGCTGGAAGCGGACCTGAACGCGGAAATCCGGGGGTTCAAGAATGGCAATACGCGCACGCCCGTGTTTTCGCCGCATTTGCCGCGCCTGTTCGAGCATGCCTGGCTGATCGCCTCGCTCGATACGCAGACCACGCGCATCCGTTCGGGCCATTTGCTGCTTGCTCTGTTGACGGAGCCCGACCTGGCGCAGCTGGCGCGGCGCGGCTCGCATCTGTTCGAATCGTTCCGGCTGGAGGAGCTGAAGCACGATTTCGCCGCGCTGACGGCGGGATCGGAGGAGGCCGGCCAATCCGTTTCCCTGGGCGACGGCGCCGAGGGCGCCGCCGAGGAAAGCGGCGCGCCGGCCTCCGGCCTGTCCAAGACGCCGGCGCTGGACCAGTACACGGCCAATCTCACGGAACGCGCCCGCGAAGGCAAGATCGACCCGGTCATCGGCCGCGACGCCGAGATCCGCCAGATGATCGACATCCTTACGCGCCGGCGGCAGAACAATCCCATCCTGACCGGCGAGGCGGGCGTGGGCAAGACGGCGGTGGTCGAGGGGCTGGCGTTGCGCATCGTGGCGGGCGATGTGCCGCCGGCGCTTGCCGGCGTGGCCCTGCGCACGCTGGACATGGGCCTGTTGCAGGCCGGCGCGAGCGTCAAGGGGGAATTCGAGAACCGCCTGAAGAACGTCATCGACGAGGTCAAGCAAAGCTCCACGCCCATCATCCTGTTCATCGACGAGGCCCACACCATGATCGGGGCGGGCGGGCAGGCGGGCCAGAACGACGCCGCCAATCTGCTCAAGCCGGCGTTGGCGCGAGGCGAACTGCGCACCATCGCCGCCACCACCTGGAGCGAATACAAAAAGTACTTCGAGAAGGATGCCGCGCTGGCGCGGCGCTTCCAGGTGGTGAAGGTGGAAGAGCCCAGCGAGACGCTTGCCGCGAGCATGCTGCGGGGCATGGCTCCGCTGATGGAACAGCATTTCGGCGTGCGCGTCCTGGACGAGGCCATCGTGGCGGCGGCGCGCCTGTCGCACCGCTACATCAGCGGCCGCCAGCTGCCGGACAAGGCCGTCAGCGTGCTCGATACCGCGTGCGCGCGCGTGGCCCTGGGCCGCAGCGCCACGCCGGCCCTGATCGACGACGCTCGCCATCGCCTGGCGCGCCTGGAGACCGAGCGCGCCGCCCTGCGCCGCGAAGCGGCGGCGGGCGCGGCGCAGTCCGCGCGCCTGCGCGAACTGGACCAGGAAATGGACGCCACGCGCGCCGCGCTGACGGATGCGGAAGCGCGGCTGGCGCAGGAAAGCGAACTGGTCAGGCAGATTCACGCGCTGCGCGAAGAACTGGAGGCCGCGGGTGCAGATGCTGCGCCCGAGTCCACCGGCAAGCGCCGCTCGGGCAAGGCGGCCGAGCCCGCCGCCACGCCCGGGCAGGCTCAACTGGCTGAACTGCAGCAGCAGCTGCGCGCCTTGCAGGGCGAGGCGCCGCTGGTGCCGGCCTTCGTGGACGCGCAGGTTATCGCCGAGATCGTGTCCGCCTGGACCGGCATTCCGCTGGGCCGCATGGTCAACGACGAAATCCGCACCGTCCTCGAACTGCAGCCCCTGCTGGCGGAGCGCGTCATCGGGCAGGATCACGCCCTGCACGCCATCGCCCAGCGCGTGCGCACCGCGCGCGCCGGCCTGGAGGATCCCAACAAGCCCAAGGGCGTATTCCTGTTCATCGGCCCCTCGGGCGTGGGCAAGACCGAAACCGCGCTGGCCGTGGCGGACGTCCTGTACGGCGGCGAGCGCAAGCTGGTCACCATCAACATGAGCGAGTACCAGGAGGCTCACAGCGTATCGGGCCTGAAGGGCTCGCCGCCGGGCTACGTGGGCTACGGCGAAGGCGGCGTGCTGACCGAAGCCGTGCGCCGCCAGCCCTACAGCGTGGTGCTGCTCGACGAGATCGAAAAAGCCCATCCGGACGTGCTTGAACTGTTTTTCCAGGTGTTCGACAAGGGCGTGATGGACGATGCCGAAGGGCGCGAGATCGACTTCCGGAACACGCTGATCATCCTGACCTCCAACGTCGGGTCGCCGGCCATCATGCAGGCCTGCCTGAACAAGAGCGCCGAGGAACGGCCCGACCCCGAGGCCTTGCAGGAACTGCTGGCGCCACAGCTGTACAAAGCCTTCAAGCCCGCCTTTCTGGGCCGCATGAAGACCATCCCCTACTACCCGGTGGACGACGACGCCCTGGCGCGCATCATCGGCCTGAAGCTGGGCCGCATCGCCGAACGGGTGCAGGCCAACCACCGCGCGGTGTTCGACTGGGACGAAGCGCTGGTCGAGGCCGTGCTGGCGCGCTGCACCGAGGTGGATACTGGGGCGCGCAACGTCGATCACATCCTGAACGGAACGCTGCTGCCGCAGATCGCCGAGCAGGTGCTCAGCCGGATGGCGCAGGGCGAGGCGATCGCCCGGATCCGCGTCACGGCCGCCAAGAACGGCGATTTCCGTTACCGCCTGACCTGAGCCGGGAGCCGCCGCCATGCCCCAGGATTCCTTCGGACTTTCCAGCCTGCCGACCGCGGGCGTCGAGCAGGCCAACCGCCTTCTGAACCTCAGCACGCCGCTGGGAGAGAACCGCATGGTGGCGGAAACCCTGTCCGCGCGCGAGCAATTGAGCGGCGGCGCCTGCCGGCTGGACATCACGGCCTTGTCCGATGATGCCCACATTCCCTTGAAATCCCTGTTGGGCCAGCCGGTGGCCCTGCGGCTGCAGACGGCGCTGGACCGGGAGCAGCCGCGCATCTGGCACGGCCATGTGACGGCGGCGGAGTTCCGCGGCGCCAACGGCGGCATGGCGCGCTACGCCCTGACGGTGGAGCCCTGGCTGGCTTTTCTGCGCGCTCGGCGCGACAGCTTTGCCTACCAGGACAAGACAGTGTTCGACATCGTCGAAAGCATCTTCGGCGACTACAAGGGCCAGGGGACGCTTGCGCCGCAGTGGCGCTGGGACGTGAAGGACAGGTCGAGCTACCCCAAGCGCAGCCTGACCATCCAGTACCGCGAAACCGATTACGTCTTCGTCGAACGCCTGCTCGCGGAAGAAGGACTGTTCTACTGGGTCGAGCACGAGGCGGACGGCCACACGCTGGTCATAGCAGACCATAACGGCGCGTTCAAGCCGGGCGCGCAGGCCAGCGTGCGTTTCGCGCGGGCGGACGTGACGGAAACCGAAGACAGCATCCAGCAATGGAGCCAGCGCAAGCGCTGGCAGACCAATGCCGTGCGCATGGCCAGCTGGGACTATCGCAGCGCCCAGGCGCGGCCGGTCGCCGCGCAGGCGGCAGGCGCCGCAGGACAGGCCCTGGAACTGGCCAGCAACGATTACCCCGGGCAGTACGCCTACGAGGACGGCGCGCAAGGCGAACGCCTGGCGCACAACGCGCTGGCCGCCATCCGCGTGCGCCAGGAGAGCTACGAAGGGGCGGGCACCGTGCGCACGCTGGCGCCGGGGCAGCGCTTCGAGCTGACCGGCCACTTTCAGCAGGGCGGGCCGTCCGCCTACGTCGTGATCGCGATGACGCACCAGGCGCGTAACAACTTCGATGCCGACCTGGGCCGGGCGGTGAGCGAGGCGCAAAGCGGCGCGGGCGGGCAGGCCGATGCGGACTTCTACGCGAACGCCTTCACCTGCATAGGCGTCGACACCGAATTCCGCCCGGCGACGCAAGACGGCCACGGCGCCCGGCTGCATCCGCGTCCCACTGTCTTCGGCGCGCAGACCGCGCTGGTCGTGGGGGCCGAGGATCCGGTGCATACGGATCGCGACCATCGCATCAAGGTGCAATTCCACTGGCAGCGCGGCAAGGCTTCCAGCAGCCGTCTCACGCATCCGTCGGGCGACGAGAATGCGCCGGCCAAGGACGAGCTGGGCACCTGGGTCCGGGTGGCGGAGCCTGTCGCCGGGGGCGACTGGGGCGGCCATTTCGTGCCGCGCCTGGGCCAGGAGGTGCTGGTCGAATTCCTGCACGGCGACATCGACCGGCCTGTCGTGGTGGGCGCGCTCTACAACGGCGAAGGGGCCGAGGACGCCTCGCACAACCAGGTGCAGGCTGGAGGCGCCAACGCGACCGGCAACGCGCCGGCGTGGTTCGCGGGCGGCAACGAAGGCCATGCGCACAACGTCGTGATGTCCGGCTTCAAGACGCAGGCGCTGTCGAGCAGCGGCGCGGGCACCGGCGGCTACAACCAGCTGGTGCAGGACGACACCCCTGGACAATCCCGGCTGACGGCGTCCACCACGCAGGCGGACGCGCGTTTGAACCTGGGGCACATCAAGCAGCAGCGCGACAACGAGCGGCTGGACGACCTGGGTCATGGCGCGGAACTGTCCACCAAGGAAGCGGTGGCGGTGCGCGCGGGATCGGGGCTGCTGATCAGCGCCGATCTGCGCGAAAATGCCGACGGCGCGCTGCTGGACAGCGCGGAGGCCGCCAAGCAGATCGAAAGCGCCATGGAGTCCGCCCAGGACCTGGCGGACACCGCGGTCAAGCAAAAAGCGGTGCTGGACGGCGATCCCGAAACCTTGCCGGCGCAGGAAGCGCTCAAGCACATCCTGGACGTGGTGGAAGCGACGCAGGAGGGGCCGGGCGGCGAAGCGCCCGGCGTGCAGGTGGCGGCGTACAGCGAACCTCACATGCAGGTCAGCGCGCCGAGCGGGATCGGCCAGTACACGGCCGCGGATGCGTTCCTCGTGGCGGGCAACACATTCGCGCAGGTGGCCCCCGACGTGAACTGGGCCAGCAGCGCCAACGTTGCGCTCGGTGTGGCCGGCGGCGCGGTGCTGTTCACGCTCGGGCTGGCGCCGTCGGGCAGCCGCGCGGTCAAGGGCCAGGGCCTGCGCCTGCACGCGGCGGGCGGGAAGCTGCGGCTGCACAGCCAGGATGCCAAGATGACGCTTTCGGCCGAGAAGGCCGTGACCGTGGCTTCGGCCGACGCCAGCGTGATGGTCGAGGCCAAGCAACGCCTGCTGGCGACGGCAGGCGGCGCCTATCTGCGCGTCGAAGGCGGCGGCATCCAGTTGCACGCGCCGGGCAAGGTGGAATTGAAGGCCGGCTTGCACAGCTGGGTGGGGCCGGAAATGGCCGACACCGTTGCGCCGCTGCCCAAGGGCGACCTGAAACTGTGCGACTTCAAGATGAGCAACGCCGATGGCGACGCCATTGTTCCCGTGGGTTGAGGGCGCGCACGCAATGGATCATCGGTTTTTTCTTTCCCACGATTATGCGTTGATCAACCCCGTGCAGGTCGAAGCATCGGCTTATGCGCATTGGCAGGTGTTGCCCGTGGTGCCCAAGGCATTGAGCGACAAGCCGCATTTGCTGCCATGTCTGCTGAATCTGCGATCGATGGAGCCTCGGGAGCGGATCGACGCGCTGGCGCTTGCGCAGGATTGGCAGGAGGTCAACCCTGGCCGGGTCTTCTTCAGCGCATTGCTGGCATCCCCGGCAGAAGGGGGGCGCATCGCCAAGCATCTGAGTGCGCAGTTGCTGATGAACAGCCCTGACGGCAGTCAGGCGTTGTTTCGCTGGTATGACCCGTCCGTGTTCCGCCACTTGCCATGGTTGCTGGACGACGTGCAATTGAACGATCTGATGGGGCCGATCGATGCCTGGTCGTGGCAGGCTCCGCCGGGTCAGTGGCATCGGCACGAACGCAGCGGTCCCGCCAGGCGGACCTGGCTGCGCCTGGACGAAGCGCAGTGGGTCGGTCTCACGCGGGTCGGCGTGATGAACCGCGCGCTGTCCCAGCTGGCGCGGCGATTGCCGGGACGGGATATTCCGCCTCAGGAGGTGCTGCGCCTCCTGGCGTTGGCCTATGAGGTCTGGGGCTTGGAATACGAGCCGGATTGCCTGTTGTTCGTCGAGCAGGCATTGCGCTTTGGCGACGGCATCCATCAGCATCCCGAACTGGGCAGCCGCCTGCGCGCGGCCGCTGCGGGCGGGCTGAGCTATGTGGGCGCCTGCGCCGGGCTGGACTTGAATCAATGGCAGCGTGCGGGCGAGTCCGACGCTGCGCGAGCGCCGCAAGGCGACCAGGAGAAGGGCGGTGGCCTGCGATCCCTCTAAGAAATGCCCCATCTGCGACCAGCGGGGGCTTCCCCTATTGCCCGTGCGCTACAACGTGGCCCGCGCGGACGAAGTGAATCCCGCCGCGGCCGCGCCCGAACTGCCGGAAGGCTTCTCGGCGGCGAGCATCCCATTGCCGGCGGAACGGGCGCATTACACGTTGCGGATGCTGCGCGCGGGTTATCTGTACACCTATCATGCCAAGCGCGACGAATGGACGGGCTATGTGGTGAGCGACGATGCTCATCTGGTGGCCTACGACATGCATGGCGCGCCGCCGATGCTGGCGAACGCCGAGCCCTGCGCGCGCATGCAGCGGGAGCAGACCGGCCGATTCATCATCGTGCCGGACGGCCAGTTTCCGGAGCAGCTCGGCGAGTTCTGGATGGCGTATTCGGCGGTGGCGTGGACTGCGGAGACCTGGGAAAAACACAAGTCGCCGGAGTTTCGCGCCAGACACATGCGCCAGATCGACCTGGCGGCCTGGGCGAACAACTCGAACCAGGCACAGAATCATCTTTGCGGGCTTTACCAGGGGCTGGAGCAAGTTGCCGACCTTCATCTGGCCGCCGGTTATTCCGTTCCGGGCATCGGCGGCGAACCGCCCACGATGGCGACGGTGAACGTCTATCCCGGGAACCAGCCGTTCGAGCACAGCCTGACGAGCCTGGTGGGCTTCAACAAGGCGCAGGTGGACGCGTTGCGGGTGGCGGTGCGTTCCGCGGCGGGGCAGACCACGCCCGAAGACATGGTGAGGGTCGCGCCGGCCATGGTGGCCCTGGACGATCCGATCGGAATGGCGGCAGACCTGAACCAGCTCGTGCTGGGCCAATTGTTGACCTGGGCGGAGGAGCCTGATCGCAAGGAAAAGCACACGACGGCTGTATCCATCACGGCATTGCGCGAGGCCGTGGCAAATGGCGCGGTGCTCAGCGAGGAGTTCGCGCGCAAGGAACGGGCAATGATCCAGAGTTCGGTCATACAGAACCTGTTCGGCCGTGCGCACACTCAGCAGTTCATCCGGCCAGTGGAAGAGTGGGACGACGCCTGGTTCCAGGTGGAGGACGAGGCGGAAGTGCTGCGGTTGGGGGCCGAAGCGTGGGAAAAATACGAAAAGCAATTGAAGCGCGCAAGCGGCGGCAAGTGCGAGTATGAGCAGTATCTTTCCACGACCTATCCCCAGGAACTGGAGGTAATCGGGAAGCAGGCCATCAGGCCGCTGGACGTGGCTTACGTGGCATGGCTGGAGGCGCCAGAATTCAAGCAGCACATGATCTGCAATTTCGATCCCAAGAACGCGGGCGACGGGATCCAATACCAGGAGGCTGTGGCTGCAATCCTGGGGGAATCACTGGCGCGCACGCAGGTATTCGACTACGTGACCAAGTGCCTGATGAACGACGACCCTGCGGACGAGAAGTCCATCATCATGCGGGCCTTCGCCTGGAACCTGGATGAGGCGGTGGCGCAATGGAAGAACGCGGCCGCGAAGATGGATGGCAGCGCGCCGGATTGGCTTGGCGTATCCAGCACGCTGTACACCGCGTTCAGCAAGGCCCTCGAGAACGGGGCCAGCGGAAAGCTGGTGGGGGCATTTGCGGGCTTGGCCAAATTCATGGAAAAGATGGCGGCGCCAGTGGCCGGATTGGTGGGCAAGGCGGCCGACCTTCTGGGGGCCAAGAGTACGATGCTGTTGTCCCACAAGATGCAGATGAGTCTGCTGTCGGCCCTGGTGAAGGCGGACAGTCCGAATTTGCAGGTCGTGGACCTGCGCGCCTACGCTACGCCCAAGGCGGCCACCCGAGCGGTCGCGGCGGCGGTTGCTGCGAAGGCGGGCATCTGGCCGCCGGAAGGAGCGCGTAGCCCTGCGCGCGAGGCGCTTCGCCGGGGCGGCACCCCTGCCAAGGGGTTCGCCTTCAATATGGTGGTATTGGCCGATACAGAGGAATTGGGCTTGGTGAAGGCGTTGAACATCAACGACCCGATGTTCAGAGGGGTACGAAATGAGGCAATTACCCGCGCATTGAGCTCCCATGAGTTTGACCGGTTGATGTACCAGAGCGTGGGAAAATTGAACCATCTGGAGTTCGGGACTGGCGTAGTGGGAATGATCTTCGCTGCGGCGAGCTTGAAGAGCCTGTGTGGCGAATATGTGAAGGCGACGCCCGGCGCGCGGGCGCTGAAGGCATGGAATCTCGCGGCGGGGGTGGCGGCGCTGTTCGGCGGCACCATTGAGACGATCGGTGCGCTTGGGCGGCAACTGCCCTGGTTGTCCACAAAGTTGGCCAAGCCTATGGGCCGGCTGATGTTCGGGGCGGAAACCCGCGCCGCAGCATGGGCTGCGGGCGGACGCTGGATATCGGGGGCGGCTGCGTTCGTCGCCGGGGTGATAATGATCGGAGATGGTCTGGAAGACAAAGAGGTCAGTATCATCTACGGCTATGGAATGATCGGGGCCGGCCTGGTGAGCGTAGCCGCCGCGATCATGCTGCTGTTTGGCTGGGCTGCACCTGTAGCCATTGCGATGCTGATCGTGGTTGCCATCGTTACGGTCGTGGTCGGTTGGTTCAAGCCGGATGAAGTCGAACGCTGGCTCAATAAGGCGATGCACTTCGGCCTCAATGGTTCCGGTGTATTTCCGAATCTGGAAACGCAGGGAGAGGCCATGAGCTCAATTGGAAAGGCAAGCTGACATGCTGACGGGGTGGTATCCGACGTTCAGGCTCAATCGCCCATTGGAGCCAGAAGAACGGCAACAGCACCTGGCGTACAAGGCCGCTCAGCCGGTCGTGCCTGACGACGAGCTGGGAATGATTCGATTCAATTCGACGTTCCTGGAGTTCGTGAACCGCACGTTCAAGGTCAAGGGCATGGCTGCCACGTTGGTGTCTGGTGTGGCGGCTATCGGCTTCGTGCTGTTCAATGCGATCCTCGCCATTGTGTCCTACGGACGATATGCCGCGGGGGGCTACACCCTCAATGAGTATGTTCTGGCAACGGCCTTCCTCACCGTCCTGACTTCCGGGCTTGCATATTTTTTCTGGCGTATCCATCTGCGCAACGACCTGTTCGCCTATACGTACTATCCGGTGCGCTTTAACCGCAAGACACGGCAGGTGCATTTTTTCGTGCATGAAGGGGCTGGCGGCACGGTTACCGTTCCTTGGGGCGACGCCTCCGTTTTTTTTCACATTGGGCGCGGTAGCCAGAACAGGGAGCTTCGCGATCTGCGTTGCCATGTCCTAAAAGACGATCAGGTGACGCAGACATTTACCGTGGGCCATTACTGGTGGCACGAAAACCGCGTGCGCGGAGAGTGGGAGCTTATCCGCCGATATATGGAAGACGGGCCGGAGAATGCCTTCGACCATCCTCAGGATCGCGTCATCACCCTGTCGCCGCAGGGGTCGTGGCTCAACTGCTACATGTGGGTTTGCCATGCGTTGGGCACCGACCTGTACAAGTTCAGATTCCTGCTGTTCCCGATCTACGGCCTGCTTACATTGAGTCGTTGGCTGACGTTCAAGAGCTGCCGCAAGCCGGTCTGGCCGCCGGAAGTGGAGGCGAGCTGCGCCATTGAACCCGACGATCCGTACCGCCTGCCGGAGCCGACGTTCATGGGCGAGTTCGCCCAGGACGACGCCAAGTACCAGCGTGCGGCCGAACGGCATCAACAGCGGCAAAGCTGGAAGTAGCAGGCGCGGAACAAGCGCCGGTCATGGGGTTGTGCGAGGTCAGGTCCTGATGATGGAAACTCCCCTTCAGACGGTTGCGCGGGCATATCGGAGACCTGAAGCGGTCTCGCCGTACGCGTGACTTCGTATTGGGCCGGATCGGCGACAGGCAGGTCCGCGACGCCTCCATGAACCCCGAGGACCTGCGCCAGAAGCCCGCTTCCCGGTCGCCTGCGGACGGGGTTTTGCGCTAGGATTACCGCCACTTCCCCCGCCTCCCTCGGAGAATTCCGCATGGCCGACCTCAGTTCCTTCGCCATCACCAAGAAATGGCCCGCCCGGCACCCCGACCGCATCCAGCTGTATTCGCTGCCCACGCCCAACGGCGTGAAGGCATCCATCATGCTGGAAGAGACCGGCCTGCCGTACGAGGCGCACCGCGTCAGCTTCGATTCCAAGGACCAGTTCTCGCCGGAATTCCTGTCGCTCAGCCCCAACAACAAGATTCCGGCCATCCTGGACCCCAACGGGCCCGACGGCAAGCCGCTGGGCCTGTTCGAGTCCGGCGCCATCCTGGTCTACCTGGCCAGCAAGTCGGGGCAGTTCATCCCGGCGGACGCGGCCGGCCGGTACGAAACGCTGCAATGGGTGATGTTCCAGATGGGCGGCATCGGTCCGATGTTCGGCCAACTCGGCTTCTTCCATAAGTTTGCCGGCAAGGATTACGAGGACAAGCGCCCGCGCGACCGCTACGTGGACGAATCCAAGCGCCTCCTGGGCGTGCTGGACCAGCGGCTGGAGGGACGCGACTGGGTGATGGGCGACCAATACACCATCGCCGACATCGCCATCCTGCCCTGGGTACGCAACCTGGTGGGCTTTTATGGCGCGGGAGAGCTAGTGGAATTCCCGCGGTTCAAGAACGTCGCCCGGGCGCTGGACGCCTTCGTCGCCCGGCCGGCCGTGGTGAAGGGCCTGGCGATTCCGGGCTAGGCCGGACGCCAGCCCGCCTGGACAGGCCCTCTGCATGGAACTCCGCCAACTCCGTTACTTCGTCCGCGTCGTCGAGGCGGGCAGCATCGGCCGCGCGGCGCAGTCCATCGGCATGGTGACCTCCGCGCTCAGCCAGCAGATCAGCCGGCTGGAGGGCGAACTCTCCACTCGGCTCCTGCAGCGCAGCGCCAGCGGCGTGGTGCCGACGGATGCGGGCCTGGCGTTCTTCCGGCAGGCGCAATTGGCGCTGCGTCACGCCGACGACGCCGTGCAGGCGGCGCAGCAGGCGCGCCTGGCCGGGCACGTCAGCGTGGGCCTGCCGTCCACCACGGCCGCGATCCTGGGGGCGCCGTTCGTGCAGGCCATGAACGAACGCTATCCGGACATCCGCCTGCACTTGGTGGAGGCGCTGTCCGGGCACCTCAGCGACATGCTCAACGGCCGCCAGCTGGACCTGGCGATCGTATTCCAAGCGGAATCCGCGCGCCGCTGGAGTGTCATGCCGCTGCTGGACGAACCGCTGTTCCTGCTGGCCCGTCCGGACATGCCCGGCCTGCCCGCGGGCGAAACGACACATATCGACGCCATCGCGCATCTGCCGCTGGTGCTGCCCAGCGGTCGCCACGGCCTGCGGGCGCTGCTGAACAACGCCTTCCTGCAGTCGGGGCGGACGCCCCTGGTGGCCGTGGAGGTGGACGGCCTGCCGGTGCTGATGGACGTGGTGCAGTCGGGGCAGGTGGCCACCATCCAGCCCAGTTCCGCCATGGCGCGCATCGCGCCCGGCCAGTTGCATATGGCTCGCATCGACGATGCGCACCTGTTCCGCACCAATCTGCTGGCCAGCCTGTCGGAGGACGAGCTGTCGCCCGCCGCGCTGGCGGCCCGCCTGGTGCTGGCCGAGGTCTCGCGCGCGCTGGTGCGGGACGGCAAGTGGGCGGTCGTGACCCTTCACGATTCATGAAGACCTGTTGACGCCTGGCTGATATCGGGAAGACGGCCCACCCGATACAGTCGGTTCCTTGAATTGGGAACAATGGCATGGTCGACGTCTTGGTGATAGGTGGGGGCAACGCGGCGCTTTGCGCGGCTTTGATGGCGCGCGAAGCCGGCGCCAGCGTGCTGCTGCTGGAAGCGGCGCCGCGCGAATGGCGCGGCGGAAATTCTCAGCACACGCGCAATCTGCGCTGCATGCACGACGCGCCGCAGGACGTGCTGGTCGACGCCTACCCCGAAGAGGAATACTGGCAGGACCTGCTGAAGGTGACGGGCGGGCTGACCAACGAGCCCCTGGCGCGCCTGGTCATTCGCGAATCCTCGACCTGTAGGGACTGGATGCGCCGACACGGCGTGAATTTCCAGCCGCCGCTGTCCGGCGCATTGCACGTGGCCCGCACCAACGCCTTCTTCATGGGGGGAGGCAAGGCGCTGGTCAATGCCTATTACCGCAGCGCCGAGGCGCTGGGCGTGCAGGTCCGCTACAACGCCCCGGTCGATTCGCTGGAGCTGGACGGCGGGCGCTTCGTGGCGGCCCGCATCGGCGGCGAGCGTATCGAGGCGCGCGCCTGTGTGCTGGCCGCGGGGGGCTTCGAGTCCAACCGTGAATGGCTGAGAGAGGCCTGGGGCCAGAACGAGCGCGGCGAATGGCCGGCCGACAACTTCCTGATCCGGGGCACGCGCTTCAACATGGGCGTGCTTCTGAAGTTCATGCTCGACGCCGGCGCGGACGGCATCGGCGACCCGTCCCAATCCCACTGCGTGGCCATCGACGCCCGTGCTCCGCTGTACGACGGCGGCATCTGCACGCGCATCGATTGCGTGTCTCTGGGCGTGGTGGTCAATCGGGACGCCCAGCGCTTCTACGACGAGGGCGAGGATTTCTGGCCCAAGCGCTACGCCATCTGGGGGCGCCTGACCGCCATGCAGCCGGGGCAGATCGCCTATTCCATCATCGATGCCAAGGCGGTCGGCCGCTTCATGCCGCCGGTGTTCCCGGGCGTGAAGGCCGATACCCTGCCGGAACTGGCAGAGAAGCTGGGCCTGGATCCGGCGGTTTTCGAGCGGACCATCCAGCAATACAACGCCTCCTGCCGCGTGGGCAAATTCGACCACACCGCGCTGGACGATTGCCATACCGAAGGGCTGACGCCCGCGAAGACGCACTGGGCGCGCCCAATCGACACCGCGCCTTTCTACGGCTACGCCTTGCGGCCCGGCATCACCTTTACCTATCTGGGCCTGAAAGTGGACGATACCGCCGCGGTCCGTTTCAACGACGTGCCCAGCGACAACCTGTTCGTCGCCGGCGAAATGATGGCCGGCAACGTGCTGGGCAAGGGCTATACGGCCGGGGTGGGTATGTCCATCGGCACGGCCTTCGGCCGCATCGCCGGCACCCGGGCGGCTGCCGCCGCGCGCCGCCAGCACTCCGCGGGAGCATTCCATGAAGCAGCTTGAAGCCCTGGCCCGCGAGGCGCAGTCCTTTTCCGAATCGAAGCCGGCCATGGCCGAGCAGACCATCCAATGGCACGGCAGGAACGCCAAGCCGCAAGCTGGCGCCTTGACGGACGACGAATCCGAAGTCGCGCGCGTCATGCAGATCTGCAATGCCTGCCGGTACTGCGAAGGGTTCTGCGCGGTCTTCCCCGCCATGACCCGGCGGCTGGAATTCGGCAAGGCCGACATCAATTACCTGGCCAACCTCTGCCACAACTGCGGCGCCTGTCTGCATGCCTGCCAGTACGCGCCGCCGCACGAGTTCGCGGTGAACGTGCCGCAGGCCATGGCCCGTGTGCGGGTACAGACCTATACCGACTACGCCTGGCCCGCCGCCCTGGGTTCGCTGTACAAGCGCAATGGCCTGGCCCTGTCCCTGGCCACCGCGGCCGGACTGGCGCTGTTCCTGGTCCTGGCGGTGGTGATGGCGGGCGGGCTGTTCCACGAGCCGATGGGCGGCAACTTCTACGCCGTGTTCCCGCACAACACGCTGGCGCTGATGTTCGGCGTGGTGTTCGGCTTTGCCGTGCTGGCCTTGGGCGTCGGCGTGGCGCGCTTCTGGCGCAACGTCAGCCCGGGGGCGGCGTCCGGCGCGGCGGTGGTCGAGGCCGCGCACGACGCGCTGCGCCTGCGCTATCTGGATGGCGGGCACGGCAAGGGCTGCAATAACGCGGACGACGCGTTCACGCTCTGGCGTCGGCGCTTCCACCACTTCACCTTCTACGGCTTCATGCTGTGCTTCGCGGCCACCAGCGTGGCCACGCTGTACCACTACCTGCTGGGACAGCAGGCGCCGTATCCCTTCCTCAGCGCGCCGGTGCTGCTGGGCACAGCGGGCGGCATCGGGCTGCTGATCGGCCCGGCCGGGCTGCTGTGGCTGAACGTAAAGCGCCACCCGCTGCAGGGCGATGCCGCGCAGAAGCCGATGGACCGGGGCTTCATCGCGCTGCTGTTCCTGACCAGCGCCACCGGCCTGGCGCTGCTGGCCGGCCGCGACGGCGGCGCGATGGCGCTGCTGCTGGCGATTCACCTGGGCGTGGTGATGGCGCTGTTCCTGACCTTGCCCTACGGCAAGTTCGCCCACGGCATCTATCGCTCCGCCGCGCTGCTGAAGTGGTCCATCGAGAAACGCCAGCCCAACAAGCTGCAACTGGGCTCGGATTGAACGGCCGCTTGCCGGCCTGAAGCGGGCGCCGCCATGCACGGCGCCGCAAGCGACAACAAACCTGGAGACTTCAATGTTCCGCACTCCCTTGCTGGCGCGCGCCGCGCTGGCCGCCTGTCTGCTGCCGGCGCTGCCGGCCGCCCAGGCGCAATCCTTTCCCGCGAAGCCCATTACGCTGGTCGTGCCGCACTCGGCCGGCGGCACCTCGGACATCCTGGCGCGCACCGTCGCCGCCGAGGCCGCCAAGACCCTCGGCCAGACCATCGTCATCGACAACAAGGGCGGCGCGAACGGCACCATTGCGGCCAAGCAGGTGGCGACGTCCGCGCCCGACGGCTACACGCTGCTGCTGGCCACCGCCAGCACCCACGGTATCAACCCCTCCCTGTACTCGCGCATTTCGTACGATGCGGTGAAGGACTTCACCCCCGTCACGCTGTTGGCCACCGTACCCAACGTGCTGGTGATCGGCAAGCAGGTGCAGGCCGGGAACGTGCAGGAGCTGATCGGATACATACGATCCCAGGGCGACCGGACCAATATGGGCTCGGCGGGCGCGGGCACGCCCGGCCATCTGGCCGGCGAGATGTTCAAGAGCGCGGCCAAGCTGGAATTCACGCACGTGCCGTACAAGGGCGGCAGCCCGGCCATCACCGACCTGATCGGCGGCCAGATCGATTTCATGTTCACCACCATTCCCGGCGTGCTGCCTCACGTCAAGGCAGGCACGCTGCGCGCGCTGGCGGTGACCTCGCCGCAGCGTTCGCCGGCCATGCCCGACATCCCCACCATGGCGGAATCGGGGCTGCCGGGCTTCCAGGCGGTGTCGTGGCACGGCATCGTGGCGCCCGCGGGCACGCCCGACGCGGTCGTCGCCCGGCTGAACGACGCCTTCAGCGGCGCGCTGGCCGCCCCGGCCGTCAAGCAGCGGCTGATGGAGGAGGGCGCGCAGGCATCCAGCTTGAACACAGCCGCCTTCGGTTCCTTCATCCAGAACGAAATCGCGGCCTGGGCCAAGGCCGTGAAGGATTCGGGCGCTACGGCGAACTGAGAGGCGGGCGCCGGTCTGTCTTAGAATGGGCGCATGCTGATCTCCGCCCTTCTCACGACGCTGGCCCTGGCGACAGGCAACGCCTCCGCCTTCGATCTATGGTGCTTCTACTCGGACAAGACCGGCGAAGGCGTGTTCGAGCGCGTGGAGCATTGCGCCCGTGAAGAGGGCGGCGCCATCGTCTTCAATCCCGAATACCTGAACCGGATGCAGTTCGGCGACGACGGACTGGCGCCCGCGGGCCTTCCCAGCGGTTGGCGCTGGGTGCGGCGTGACGGCCGCTCGGTGTCCGTCCTGACGTACGACAACAGCCCGGACGAATTCGAGGAAGGCCTTGCGCGCGGACGCCGTCCGGAAGGCATGGCGTACTACGACAGGCAATTGAACCTTGTGCTGGCCACGTCCTATGCCTGGGCAGAACCCTTCAGCGGCGGCCTGGCGGCCGTCTGCACCCGCTGCGTCATCGTGCCGGAAGGCGAGCATTCGATGGTGGTGGGCGGCGACTGGGGCGCAATCGACCGCCAGGGCCGGCTGGCGCTGCCCCTGAGGCCGGACGCGGAATCCCTGCGCCGCGAGCTGAAGGCCGCGAGGCAACGCTGAGCGCGGCCCGCGGCTCAGCCGCCGGCCAGCAGCTTGCCCAGCGTCGCCATGCCCTGCTCCATGTCCGGGCTCCAGGGATGTCCGCAGTTCAGGCGCAGGAAATTGCCGAATGCTCCCGAGGCCGAAAACAGCGGGCCCGGCGCGATGCTGATGCCATGTCCGAGCGCGGCGCGGTGCACCTTCAGCGTGTCGATGTGCGCGGGCAGTTCCACCCATACGAAATACCCTCCCATCGGCCGGGTGGCCCGCGTGCCCTTCGGGAAGTAGCGGGCGACGGCCTGGAGCAGCTCTCCCTGCTGCAGGGCCAGGGCCTGGCGGAACTGGCGCAGGTGCCGGTCGAAGCCGCCTTTTTCCAGATAAGCCGCGATGGCCGCCTGGGTGGGCGCGGCGGTGGCCAGGCTGGTGGTGAGCTTGTTGCGCATGATCTGGCGCGTGTAGCGGCCCGCCGCCACCCAGCCCACGCGGTACCCGGGCGCCAGGGTCTTGGAGAACGAGGAGCAGTGCATCACGATGCCTTCGCGGTCGAAGGCCTTGGCGGGGCGGGGCCGGTTTTCGCCGAAATACAGCTCGCCGTAGACGTCGTCCTCGATCAGCGCCACGGCATGCCGGGCCAGGAGCCGCACGAGGGCTTCCTTCTTGTCGTCCGGCATCAAGCTGCCCAAGGGGTTCTGGAACGTGGTCATGAGCCAGCAGGCTTTCGGCCTATGCCGCAGGATGGCCTCCTCCAGCGCCTGCAGGTCCATGCCTTCGCGCGGGTGCGTGGCCACTTCGATGGCGTGCAGGCGATTGCGCTCGAGCGATTGCAGGGCCGCGTAGAACGTGGGGGACTCCACGATCACCGCGTCGCCCGGCTGGGTCACGGCCGCCAGGCTGAGATTCAGCGCGTCCAGCGCGCCGTTGGTGATGATGATGTCGTCCACCGGCACGGACAGGCCATCGGCCAGGTAGCGCAGCGCGATGGCGCGGCGCAGCGCCGCGTCGCCCGGGCTCAGGTCGTCGATCGAGCCCCACGGATCCAGGCGCTGGACCGTGGCCGCCATGAACTTCGCCAGCCGGCCGTAAGGCAGCAGCGAGGGGCTGGGAAATGCGGATCCGAACGGCAGCATGTCGCGCCGCAAGGTGGCGTTGAGCACTTGCAGCACGTTGTCGCTGACGTCCACCGGATGGCGGCCGGCGCTGGCGTTCGATAGGCCGTCCGGCTCCGGCAAGGAGGCATGCGGCGCGCGCAGCACGTAGTAGCCGGAGCGGTCGCGGGCGCGGATCAGCCCGCGCGCTTCCAGCAGGTAGTAGGCCTTGAATACCGTCGACGGGCTCACGCCGCGGCTGGCGCTGGTCTGCCGGACCGAGGGCAGGCGGTCGCCCGCCTGCAGCAGGCCCGAGCGGATCGAGGCGGTGATTTCTTCTGTCAGCCGTTCATAACGCTTCATGGGAAGGGTCCGTTCGCGTGGGCGGTTCAGGTGGACATGCCGATGGATCTCATGACCAGGCGCAGCGCATAGGCGGCCGCGCCCAGCGCCGCCACGCTGCATGCCCAGATTATCGCCAGCCAGAGCAGGCGGCTGCGCCACGTGGGCAGGGGGGAAGCGGAACCGTTCATCAGTGGAACTCCTCGCCGGTGCGCACCTTGCCCCGGAACACGTAGTATGACCAGGCGGTGTACATGAGAATGACCGGGATGATCGCCAGGGCGCCCACCAGCGCGAAGCCCTGGCTTTGCGGCGGCGCAGATGCGGTCCAGATGGACACGTCGGGCGGAATGATCGCGGGCCAGATGCTGATTCCCAGCCCGCTGTAGCCCAGGAACACCAGGGCCAGCGACAGGACGAAGGGGCCGGCGCCCGGCATGCCGCGCACGCGGCGGATCAGGTCGAAGCCGGCGGCCGCCACCAGCACGGGCACGGGAAGGAACCAGAACATATTGGGCAGGCTGAACCAGCGCTGCGCGATCTGCGGCTGTGCCAACGGCGTCCAGAGGCTGAGCGCGGCGATCACCGCCAGCAGCGCCAGCGTGAGCGGACGCGCGATGGCGCACATCTGGCGGTGCAGGCGCCCTTCGGTCTTCATGATGAGCCAGGTGCAGCCCAGCAGGGCGTAGGCCACGAGCAGCCCGGCGCCGGTGAACAGGGAGAAGGGGCTGATCCAGTCCCAGGGGCCGCCGTGGTAGGCGCGGTCCACCACCGGGATGCCTTCGATATACGCGCCCAGCGTGACGCCCTGGAAGAAGGTGGCGCAGATGGAACCGGCGACGAAGGCGCGGTCCCACATGGGGCGATGGCGCTCGTCCGCCTTGAAGCGGAATTCGAACGCCACGCCGCGGAAGATCAGGCCCAGCAGCATGAAGACGAGCGGCAGATGCAGCGCATGCAGGATCACGGAGTAGGCCAGCGGAAAGGCCGCCATCAGGCCGGCCCCGCCCAGCACCAGCCAGGTTTCGTTGCCGTCCCACACGGGGGCCACCGTGTTGACCATCACGTCGCGTTCCGCGCGGTTGGAGATCAGCGGAAAAAGAATGCCGATGCCCAGATCGAAGCCGTCCATGATCACGTACATCATGACGCCGAAGAGGATGATGACGGCCCATGCCAGTGCAAGGTCGATGCCCATGGCGTCAGACTCCAGAATGCTTGCGTTGCGCGGGCCCGATGCCCGCCAGGGTGGAGGCGGCCGACAGCGGCCGGGACGGCTGGCGCGGTTGTCCCGGCCCGCCCGACAGCGGCGAATGGCCGGGGGCGGGGCTGGGCCCCATGCGGATCAGCCGCAGCATGTAGGACACGCCCGCGCCGAACACCAGCAGGTACACCGCCACGAAAAGCGCCAGGGTCAGCGTCAGCTCGCCCAGGCCGTGGGGCGTGGCCGCGTCGGCAGTGCGCATCACGCCATACACCACCCATGGCTGGCGCCCGATCTCCGTGACGTACCAGCCCGCCAGGATGGCGATCAGGCCGGAAGGCCCCATCCACAGGGCGTAGCGATGCAGCCAGCGCGCCTCGTACAGCCGGCCGCGCCAGCGGGCCCACAGCGCCCAGGCGGCCAGGGCGATCATCAGTATGCCCAGCCCGGCCATGACGCGGAACGACCAGAACACGGCCGTCGCGTTGGGGCGGTCTTCCGGCGGATAGGACTTGAGCCCGGGGAACTGGCCGTCCCAGCTGTGCGTGAGGATCAGGCTGCCCAGGCGCGGAACGTTCAGCGCGTAGCGGGTTTCTTCGCGTTCCATATCGGGTATGCCGAATAGCGTCAGCGGCACGCCAGCCCCGGGCTCGTTTTCCCAATGCCCCTCGATGGCGGCGATCTTGGCCGGCTGGTGCTTCAGCGTGTTCAGTCCATGGAAGTCGCCCACCACCGCTTGCAGCGGCGCGACAAGCAGCAGCATGCCCATTGCCATAGCGAACATCTTCTTCACTGCCGGGCTGCGGTCGCCGCGCAGCAGGTGCCAGGCGCCCGACGCGCCCACCATCAGGGCGGTGGCCAGGAAGGCGGCGATGCCCATGTGCGCGAGGCGGTATGGGAACGAGGGGTTGAAGATCACCGCCAGCCAGTCGGTGGGCACGACCCGGCCGTCCAGGATTTCGTAGCCGGCAGGCGTCTGCATCCAGCTGTTGGAGGCCAGGATCCAGGTCGCCGACACCAGCGTGCCCAGCGCGACCATGACGGTCGAGAAGAAGTGCAGGCCCGGCCCCACGCGCGACCAGCCGAACAGCATCACGCCCAGGAAGCCGGCCTCCAGGAAGAAGGCGGTCAGCACTTCATAGGCCAGCAGCGGGCCGGTCACGCTGCCCGCGAAATCGGAAAAGAAGCTCCAGTTGGTGCCGAACTGGTAGGCCATTACCAGGCCGGACACGACGCCCATGCCGAAGTTGACGGCGAAGATCTTGGTCCAGAAATGGTAGAGGTCGCGGTAGACGGTGTTGCGCGTGCGCAGCCACAGGCCTTCCAGCACGGCTAGGTAACTCGCCAGTCCGATCGTGATGGCGGGGAAGATGATGTGAAACGAGATGGTGAAGCCGAACTGTATTCGGGCAAGCAATAGCGCGTCGCTATCCATGGCGGTATTCCTGACTGGTTTGTCCTACGCCATGACCTTAGGGTTTTCACCGATATCAGTACAGATTCAGATGGCCGAGAAAAAAGCAGATCAGATTGGGGCGGAAAGCCCGGATCTCCGCTAGTGCCATAGGGGAAGCCGGCGATGTCCCAGATGGCCGGGACATCGCCGAGTTACAAAAAAAGCAGCGCAGGCGGATGGGCAGCGCATGTTCCGCAGATCGCTACAAGGGCCTGGGGGCCGCCGCCATGGCGGCGGGGCGCTGGGCGCGCTGGCTCAGCCACACGCTGGCTACCACGATCGCCATGCCCGCAAGCTGCGCCGTGCTCAGGCTTTGCCCGAGCAGGCCCCAGCCGAGCAGCACAGCGGTGACCGGGCTGAGAAAGCCCAGGGACGACACCACCGAAGGCTCCAGCCGGGCGATGCCGCGGAACCAGAGCACATAGGTCAGCGCGGCGCCGATGAGGCCCAGGTATGCGATCCCGAGCACGTTCGGCGCGGTAAGCGCGGGCAGGGCGGGTTCCGCCAGCCAGGCGGCGGGCAGCAGCAGCAGCCCTCCCGCCGTCAACTGCCAGGAGGTGAACGCCAGCGCCGAGACGGGCGGCTGCCAGCGGCGGCTCAGGACCGTGCCCAGCGCCATCGAGGCGGCGCTGGCCAGCCCTGCGGCGATGCCGGTGGAATCCAGCGCCGCCCTGGGCGTCAGCACCAGCAGGGCGACTCCTGCGATGCCGGCGATCGCGGCCACGACCGACAGGCCGCGCACGGCTGTGCCCAGCAGCGCGCGGGCAAGCAGGATCACGACCAGCGGTTGAATGGCGCCCAGCGTTGCCGCGACCCCGCCCGGCAGGCGGTAGGCGGCCACGAATAGAAGGGCCCAGAAGACGGAGAAATTCAGCGCGCCCAGGACGAAGGCGCGCAGCCACCAGATGCCTTGCGGCAGGACGCGCACGAAAGCGAGCAGCAGGAGACCAGCCGGCAGGGCGCGCAGCATGGCCACGGTCAGTGGGTAGCCCTGGGGCAGGAGCTGGGTGGTGACCACGTAGGTGCTGCCCCAGATGGCGGGCGCCAGGGCGGTGAGGAGCAGGTCTGCGCTGCGGTTCATGGCGGGGCTTCCTTGCGCGGGGCTCAGGCCAGTTCCAGCACGTCGGATACCGGCCGGCGAGGCTTCTGCGGCCAGTTTCCCGCGCGGGCATAGCCCATGGCTACCAGCATGACCGGCACTTCGTCCTGGCGCAAGCCGAACGCCTGCGCAACGCCGGGGGCGTCGAATCCCGTCATCGGGCTGGCGGACAGGCCTTCCGCCTGGCCTGCCAGCATCAGCGCGGAAGCGCCGAAAGTGGCGCTGCGCACCGCCTCGTCGCGCTGCGTCCGGGGGGCGTCCGCGTAGAGGCGGCTGGCGGCGTCCTCCCAGGCCGGCACCATGCCGGGCGGCATGAACCCGGCCTCCACAGAGGGCCGCAGGCGGTCGGGCAACGAGTCCGCACGCGGCAACAGGCCCAGCACGATGAAGGTAACGGCGGCGTCGCTCACTTTGGGCTGGTTCCAGGCCAGCTCCCGCAGGCGTTGCTTGCCCTGCGGGGTGCGCACGGCGATGAAGCGCCAGTTCTGCAGATTGAATGCGGTGGGCGCGCGGGTGGCCCAGCCGATCAGGGCGCGGATGCGATCGTCGTCCACGGCGAGATCCGGGTCGAAGAAGTTGGCGGAATTGCGCGCCGCGAGAGCGTCGGTGAGGGGATGGCTCATAGCTTGCCTGCCTTGGATGAGGGTTTCGGCTGCCTGGCCGATGCCGGGCAACACCATCCATGACAGGCTAATTGAATCCATCCGAGGCGATAATACGCATTCCGATGGCAAGATCATTCGCTCACGGTAAATAATCCATGGACCATCTCACCGCGCTCAAGGTTTTCCGGCAGGTCGTCGAGCAGCGCGGCTTTGCGGCGGCGTCGCGGCATATGGGGCTATCGCCCGCCGCGGTCAGCAAGAACATCGCCGAACTGGAGGCCCATCTGGCGGCGCGCCTGCTCAATCGCACCACGCGGCGCATGAGCCTGACGGAAGCGGGCACGCGCTACTACGAACAGGTCGTTCGCATCCTGGACGACCTGCACGAAGCCGAGACGTCGCTGGGGCCGATGCAGCACGCGCCGGCCGGCACCCTGCGCGTGAGCGCCCCGATGTCGCTCAGCCTGACCCGGCTGTCGGCTGCCATTCCGCGCTTCCTGGAACGCTACCCCGGGCTGTCCCTGGATCTGAACCTGGAGGACCGCCGCGTCGATATCGTCAAGGAGGGCTACGATCTGGCGATACGCGGCAGCGACAGGTTGGAGGATTCCAGCCTCGTGGCCCGCAAGCTGATGACGCTGGACCACGTGCTTTGCGCCGCGCCCGCCTATTTCCAGCGGCATGGCGTGCCGCCGGAGCCCGCCGCGCTGCGCGGCATGGAGTGCGTGAGATTCACGCTGTCGGGGCATGCGGACGAATGGACCTTCCAGCGCGACGGCCAGGTCCAGCGCGTGCCGGTGCGGGGGCGCTACAAGGTCGGCTCCAGCCTGGCCGTGCGCGATGCGCTGCGGGCCGGCTTCGGCATCAGCCTAGTGCCCCGGATCTACGTGCAGGGCGATCTGGAGAGCGGGGCCCTGCAAGCCGTGCTGGCGGACTGGGCCCCGGTGGAAACCTATGTGTACGTGGTGTATCCCTCTCGCCGCCACATGGTGGCGAAGGTGCGGGCCTTTGTGGATTTCCTGGTGGAGGTGCTCGGCCCGCCGCAGGCCTGAGTCCGCGGCGGAGAGGGAGTTAGCGCGTTAGCGAGTTCAGCCGCCGTGGCGGTTGCCGGGTTGGCTGGCCTCGCGCATGGCCGTGCAGGCGGAGGCCATCTGATTCGACAAGGTGGTCCAGATCTGCGCCATCGGCGTGGCTTCCAGGCCGATGCCGCCGCCCGCGGCCTGCTTCAGCCAGCCCGTCATGGCTTCGCTGATGCCGGCGGCCAGCGCGGCCTGTTCTTCCAGCAGCGCGTGTGTAATGGCCTGGCTGGCCTCGAGCTGGCATTGCCACTGCTTGCGGGTGGCTTCGCCCAGAGCGGGGGCGATGTCCTGCCAGGAGCCGGATTGTTTCAGGGGCCCCAGCGTGGACAGATACCGCGCGGCGCCATCATCCGCCAGGCGCCGGCCCAGCTCGATCCAGCGCTGCTGGCTCTCTTGCGCAAGTTCGGCCATGCGCTGGCAATAGGCGGCGTTGGCGCCGGCGAGGCCCTGGGGCATGGAGGCAGTAGTTTTCTTCATCATCCGTCCTTTTAAAGAGTGGTAAGGGGCAACGAATGCACGGCCTCACGCCATCTGGCTGAGGGTCTTGCGAAAGCGGGCCAGGGAGAACGCGAACAGGATCGAGCCTATCAGCGCCAGCGCCAGGAACGGTTGCCATACGACACCGATTCCCGCGCCGCGGTAGAGGATGGCCTGGCCGAGTTCCACGAAGTGGGTGGTGGGGGCGGCCAGCATGATGTCCTGCACGAACTGCGGCATGCTTTCGCGCGGGGTGGTGCCGCCCGACAGCATCTGCAGGGGCAGCAGCACAAGCACCAGCAGCATGCCGAACTGGGGCATGCTGCGCGCGAGCGTGGCCATGAAGATGCCCATCGACGTCGTTGCGAACAGATGCAACGCCGCGCCGGCGAGGAAAAGCGCCACCGACCCTTCGATCGGGACGTGCAACAGGCCGCGCACCACGACAGTCAACGATAGTCCCGCCGACGCCAACACCACCAGCCCCATCGACCAGACCTTGGCGACCATGATTTCGGTAGGCGTCACCGGCATGACCAGCAGGTGCTCGATCGTGCCATGCTCGCGCTCGCGGATCAGCGCGGCGCCCGTCAGGATGATGGACAGCATCGTGACGTTGTTGATGATCTCCATCAGCGCCCCGAACCAGGCCTGCGTCAGGTTGGGGTTGAAGCGCATGCGCACGGCAAGGTCGACCGGCAGCTCGGCCGGCGCGCGGTAGCGCTTGGCGAATTCATTGATTTCGTCGGTGATGATCTGCTGGATGTAGCTGCTGCCCGTGAACGCCTGGCTCATTCGGGTTGCGTCCACGTTCAGCTGGATTTCCGCTGGCCGGCCCGCGAGCACGTCGCGCTGGAAATTGGGCGGAATGCCGACCGAGAAGGTGTAGCGCCCCGCGTCCATTCCGGCGTCGGCTTCCGTCGAGGTGACCAGATCCGGGGGCGTGAAGTGCGGCGGATAGAAGGCCGAGACGATGCGCGCCGACAGGGGCGAGACGTCTTCGTCCACCACGGCGATGGGCGCGTTGTGCAGTGTTTCGGGCACGGCGGTGGCCGCCGTGTAGATCATCAGCGTGAACGACACGAAGATCAGGATCAGCATCATCGGGTCGCGCGCCAGGCTCCAAAGCTCCTTTACGCCCAGGCGGTAGATATTGGCCAGTTGCCGCATGTCAGGTCTCCTGTTTCTTCAGCAGGAGCGCCGAGGCGCCGAGGACGATGGGGATCGCGGCAAGCAAGGGCCAGAACGAGCCTTGCAGGTTCGAGAAATCCAGGGCCTTGCTGAATACCCCGCGGCTGATGGTGAGCATGTGCGTGGCGGGATAGACCTGGCCGATCAGCCGCCCGGCGCCCTCCAGCGACGAAACGGGATTCAGCAGCCCCGCGAACTGCACCGCGGGCACCAGCGTGCCGATCATGGTGAAGAACAGCGCCGCGATCTGGCTGCGGGTAAAGGTGGAGGCAAGCAGCCCGATCGCGGTGGCCACCACGTTGTAGATCAGCGCGGCCAGCAGCAGCGTGGGGAAGCTGCCGGTGATCGGGACGCCGAACAGGGTCACGGCCAGCAGGGTCATCAGCAGGAAGTTCAGCATGGCCAGCGCCACGTAGGGCGCCTGCTTGCCCAGCAGGAACTCCAGCCGCGTCACCGGGGTGACGTACAGATTGATGATGGATCCCAGCTCCTTCTCGCGCACCACCGCCAGCGCCGTCAGCATCGCGGGCATCATGAGCAGCAGCAGGGGAATCACGGCGGGCACCATGGCGGGCAGGCTGCGCACGTCGGGGTTGTAGCGGAAACGAGTTTCGATGGCGACAGGCAGCGTGGCGCTGACGCCCAGCCTCTCGCGCGCCTGCTGCATCAGCCAGCCCTGGTGCATGCCCATCACATAGCCGCGGATGGTTTCGGCGCGCTGGGGCATCGCGCCGTCGATCCAGACGCCGATCTGCGCGCCGGCGCCGCGCTGCACGTCGCGGGCGAATCCCTGCGGGATCTCGATGGCCAGCGACAATTCCCCGCTGCGCATGCGAGCGTCCATGTCGGCATAGTCCTTGATGGGCGGATGTTCGATGAAGTAGCGCGATCCGGCGAGGTTCAGGCTGTAGTTATGGCTCAGTCCGGTCTGGTCGCGGTCCATGACCGCATAGCGCAGATCCTCCACGTCCATGCTGATCCCGAACCCCATCACGAACATCAGCAGGAGCGATCCGGCCAGCGCCAGCGTCGCGCGCACCGGGTCGCGGCGCAGCTCCAGCGATTCGCGCCACATATAGCTCAACATGCGCTGCAGGCTGAAGCCGCGGCGCTCGGGCGGCCCGGAGGCGGCGGTGTCCGCGGGGGCGGCTTCGCCCTCGACCTCCTCGTCCGGCGCCGTGCCCGCGCCCGCGTCGACCAGGTAGGCGATGAATGCTTCTTCCAGAGTCTTCGCGCCGCGCATGCGGGTGATCTCGTCGGGCGAGGCGCTGACCAGGACCTTGCCCGCGTGCATCAGCGACATGCGGTCGCAGCGCTGCGCTTCGTTCATGAAGTGCGTGGAGATGAAGATGGTGACCTGGTCCTGGCGCGCCAGCGCGATGAGCAGGCGCCAGAATGCGTCGCGCGCGACGGGATCCACGCCCGATGTGGGTTCGTCCAGAATCAGCAACTCGGGCCGGTGCACCATGGCCACGGCCAGCGACAGGCGCTGGCGCACCCCCATGGGCAGGTTCTCGGGCAAGGTGTCCAGCACCTCGCCCAGGTCGAAGCGGGCGGCCATCTCTTCCGCGCGCGCCGGAATCTCGGGTTCCGGCACGTGGAAGAGGCGCGCGTGCAGTACCAGGTTCTGCCTTACGGTCAGTTCGCCATACAGCGAGAACGACTGCGACATATAGCCCACGCGGCGGCGGGTATCGATGTTCTTCGGATCGACCTCCGCGCCGAACAGCCAGGCCTGGCCCTCGCTGGCAGGCAGCAGGCCGGTCAGCATCTTCATGGTGGTGGACTTGCCGCAGCCGTTGGAGCCCAGGAACCCGAATATCTCGCCTTTGCGGATGCGGAAATTGACGTGGTCCACCGCGACGAAATCGCCGAATCTCATGGTGAGGTCGCGCGCTTCGATGGCGATCTCTGCGTCGTCGCCCACCTCCAGCGGCACGATCTCCACAGGCTTGTGGCCCCGCCGCTTGGCCTCGGGCAGCAGCGCGATGAACGCCGCCTCCAAGGAATCCGCGCCTGTGCGCTGTTCGAGTTCCGCGGGCGTGCCGGTGGCCAGCACCCGGCCTTCGTCCATGGCGATGAGCCAGTCGAAGCGCTGCGCCTCGTCCATGTAGGCCGTGGCCACGATGACGCTCATGCCGCTGCGTTCGCGGCGGATCTGATTGATCAGGTCCCAGAATTGCGCGCGCGCGAGCGGGTCCACGCCGGTGGTGGGCTCGTCGAGGATGAGCAGGTCGGGATCGTGGATCAGGGCGCAGCACAGGCCGAGCTTCTGCTTCATGCCGCCGGAAAGCTTGCCGGCGGGCCGCGACAGGAACGCCGACATGCCGGTGCTGCGGGTCAGGCTGTCGATGCGGCGGCGGCGCTCGGCCGCGTCGTGGCCGAACAGGCGCCCGAAGAATTGCAGGTTCTCCTCGACCGACAGCGTGGGATACAGGTTCTTGCCCAGGCCTTGCGGCATGTAGGCGATGCGCGGGCACACGGCGTCGCGGTGCCGGCGGCTGGCCATGTCGCCGCCCAACGCCTCGATCCTGCCTTCCTGCGCCTTGCGGGCGCCGGCCACCAGGGCCAGCAGGCTGGACTTGCCCACGCCGTCGGGGCCGATCAGCCCCACCATGCGGCCGGCGGGGACGTCGAGCGTGATGCCGTCCAGCGCGACCGTCTCGCCATAGCGCAGGCTCACGCTCGATAGCGTGACGACGGGGGCGGTATCCGCGCGGGCCATCACGGCACCTTGGTTTCCAGATTGGCGGGCCATTGGGCGTCGGCGTCGAGCTTGAGCCAGGCCACGCCCGGCAGGCCGGTCTTGACCTGCTTCAGGTGCCGCTGCAGCAGCTCGGGGCTGATCTGGGCCTTGACGCGGAACATCAGCTTCTGCCGTTCGCTGGCCGTTTCCACCGTCTTGGGCGTGAATTGCGCGGTGCTGGCCACGAAGGAGACCTTGGCGGGAATGACGTACTGCGGCGCGGCGTCGAGGATGATGCGCACGTCCTGGCCCATGGCCACGCGGCCCGCCGCCTGCTCCGGCAGGAAAAACGTCATGTACACGTCGGACAGATCGACCATGTTCAGCACCTTGCCGCCCGCGCCCAGGACCTCGCCCGGCTGCGCGACGCGGTACTGCACGCGGCCGTCGCGCGGGGCGCGCAATTCACTGTCGGCGATGTCGGCCTCGATGCGCGCGATGGTGGCCTGCGCCGCCGTGACGGCGGATTCCGCGCCGACCCGGGCGGCGCGCGCGGCGTCGATGGCGGCCTGCGCCGCGTTCACCTGGGCGCGCGAGGCATGCACGGCGGCCTGCGCGCTGCGCACGCGGGCGCGGTCGTCGTCCAGCTCCTGGATGGACGATGCGCCTTCCTTGGACAGGGCCTCCGAACGCGCCAGGCGGCGGCGCGAGGCGTCCAGCTCGCTTTCCCGCTGCACCACCACGGCCTCGGCGGCAAGCTTGTCGCTTTCGCGTTGCACGACCTGCGCGCGGGCGCTGGCCGCGGCATTGACGGCCTGCTGGTGCTGGGCGCGGGCCTCTTCGCGCTGCGCCTGGAGCGTGTCTACCTGCATGCGCGCCAGCGGCTGGCCCGCGGCGACGAAATCGCCCTCGACGGCAAGCACTTCCTGCACGCGGCCGGCCAGCTTGGCGGCGACGTCGATTTCCGTGGCTTCGATGCGACCGTTGCCGCTGATGAATCCCTCGCCCGGCCCGGCATCCGAGAGCATCCGCCAGCCGTAGTAGCCGGCGGCGGCAACGGCCAGGACAAGCAGGGCGGGGACCAGTTTTCGGGTGGGCAGGCGCATGGGGGGAATCCTAGGTTCGCGGTTATCGGGTGCCGGCGTCGTGCAGGCCGGAGGCCGCGCGGGCCGGGGCGGGGGCTTGCGTGCCTCCGCCCAGCGCGGCATACAGCCTTACCCTGCTGGACAGCAGCGCGCGGCGTGTCTGCGCAAGCTTTTGCTGGGCCGCAAGCAGGTCGCGCTGGGCGTCCAGCACCTCCAGGTAGGGCGATGCGCCGTGGTCGTAGCGCAACTGCGCCAGGCGGGCGCGCTCGCTCTGCGCGGCCACGGTGGCGCGCAGCACCTCGACTTGTTCGGCCAGCCAGCGGCGGGCGGACAGGGCGTCGGAAACGTCCTTGAAGGCCGCCTGTATCGTCTGTTCATAACTGGCCACCGCCTGGTCGCGCCGCGCGTCGGCCAGATCGACCGCCGCGCTGCGGCGTCCGGCGTCGAAGATCGGCAGGCTGATGCTGGGCGCGAAGCTCCACGCTCGGCTGCCGCCCGCGAACAGGCCGTCCAGTTCGGCGCTGGCGGTGCCGAACGCGCCGGTCAGGGTGATGCTGGGAAGGAACGCGGCGCGGGCCGCGCCGATATTGGCGTTCGAGGCTTTCAGCCGGTGTTCGGCCGCGACGATGTCGGGGCGGTTGACCAGAAGTTCGGATGGCAGGCCCGCAGGCAGATCCCGCATGACGGCGCTGTCGTCCAGGCGGGGCGGCAGGCTGGGCAGGTCCAGCGGCGCGCCCAGCAACAGTTCCAGCGCATGGGCCTGTTCGGCGCGCGCCTGTTCCAGGTCGGCGCCCAGGGCCTTGGCCTGCTGCCACAGCGTTTCCACCTGGGTGAGGTCCAGTTTCGAGATGGAGCCCACTTCGTAGCGGCGCCGGAAGATGCGCAGCGACTCCTCGCGCGAGGCGATGGTCTCGCGGGTCAGCGCCAGGCGTTCGTCGAGCTCGCGCAGCGACAGGTAGCTGTCCGCCACCTCGGCGATCAGGCTCAGCGTCGCCGCCTTGGCGGCCGCGTCGGAGGCCAGGTAGTTCTGCAGGGCGGCGTCCTTCAGGTTGCGCACGCGGCCCCAGAAATCGAGCTCCCAGCTGGCCATGCCCAGCCCCGCCTGGTATTGGCTGGAGACCTGCGGCTGTCCGGTGAGGTTCAGGTCGCCCGGCACGCGCGAGCGGGACCCGTCGGCCTGCGCGCCGATGGCGGGGAACTGGTCCGCGCGCTGGATGCCGTACAGCGCGCGCGCTTCTTCCACGCGCAGCAGCGCGTTGCGCAGGTCGCGGTTGTTGTCCAGGGCGGTGCCGATGAGGCCTTGCAGCACCGGGTCCGGGAAATAGGCCTGCCAGGCGATATCGGCCGCGGCCGTGGCCATCGGGGCATCGGAGCCGGCGGACGCATATGTTGCGGGCACGGGCAGGGCGGGGCGCTCGTAGCCGGGCGCCAGCGAAACGCAGCCGCTGGCCAGCAGTGCCAGCAGGGCTGCAGGGACGAGGCGCGTGGCGATCGTGGCCGGAAGCGGGCGGCATGTCATGCGAGGTCTCTCCAGCGCAGGGGGGCGCCGGGGACCGTTCCGGGGTGGGCGGGCTTATGGCGCCGCCTTCGGGACGGACCCGGCACCGAGGTCATGCCAGTATTGTGCCGAGCCTTGCCTGCGCATTCCTTGACCTGGGTCAAGCTAACGACTGACCGGTCGGTTTTTAATGGATCGCATGCATGGAGGGAACAGCAGGATGAGCACGCTTCGTCGTCGTCTTCCGCAGGCCGTGCGGGTCGGGCAGATCCTCGACGCCGCGCTGCAGGAGTTCTCGCAAGCCGGCTACGCGGGCGCCAGGATGGACGACATCGCGCTGCGCGCCGGGCTGTCCAAGGGCGGGCTGTACGCGCATTTCGACAGCAAGGAGGCCGTCTTCGAGGCCTTGCTGGCGCGCCACCTGAGTCCTTCGCGGCTGGACGTCGAGGCCGTGGTGGACGGGGCCGCCACGCCGCGCCATCTGGCCGAGCGCATCGTCAATCATCTCTACGTCAGCTTGGGCAATCCCGCCATGGTCAGCACCCTGCGCCTGCTGCTGGCGGAAAGCGGCCGCGTGCCGCATCTGGCCGCGCGTTGGCGCAACGATACGGCGGCGGCTCACCAGGCCGACATCGCCAGGCTGCTGGAACGCGCGCGCGACCGCGGCCTTTGCGGCGATTGCGTGGCGCGGGATCACCCGTGGCTGCTGCTCTCGCCCATCGTCCATACGCTCGTCATGTCCGCGCTGCTCGGCGCGGGCGAGCGCATCGACTTGCCGGAGCGCCGCCTGGCGCACGTGGCGCTGATCTGCGAGCTGTTGCGCGCGCCCGCCGCGCCGTCGAAATCGTCATCCGCCGCGTCCGGCCCCGATCATCCTTCTTGACGTTGCGTGCGCCATAGTGTCCTATCCAGGCTGGGCCTGCGACACGGACAACTATGCGGCAAGGCGATATGCCTACTTCGGGAATGACGGTCGGCGCACCGTCCTGGCGCTATCTGCCGGTGGCGCTGGCCCTGATGCTTCCCCTTCTCGTCTGCGTGGGGTGGACGTGGCTGTATGCGAATCACGCCCAGCGCCAGGAAGCCGGGACCGCTGCGCGCATCGTGCGGGTCCAGGCGGAGAGGATACTCGCCCAGTCCCGCGACATGCTGGAACGGGTGGCGGCGCTGGCGCCCGGCGCCTGTCCCGAACTGCTGCCCGACCTGCAACGCTGGGGCGCGCTCAACCCTTACTTCCGGTCCCTGGCGCTGGCGCGCAACAGCCGTGTCTATTGTTCGTCGGCGCTGGGAGAGGTGGACGCCTCGATCGACGATTTCAGCAGATGGCCCGTGAGCATTTCGCCGGACAGCTGGCCGCGCACGGTCGCGGGCACGCCCCTGGCGCCCGACCGTCCGGCCGTCCTGCTGGGCAAATCCAGGCAGGACGGATATGGCGGCATCGTCGAGGTGGACGGCCGTTATGTGCAGGACCTTCTGGACGCAGTCGCCACCATGGGCGACCTGCAGCTGGAACTCATCGTGGGCAAGGGCGCCCCGATCCGCAGCGATTCCGGGGGCCGTCCGGCGAGGCACGCGGTGCCTCTGTACCACGAAACTTCCCTTGAACCGGGCGGGGCGGAGCTGACCGTCAGCGTCATGGCGCCGTCCGAGGCTCTCGTGCAGGCGTGGTCGCAGTCCATGCTGACCTATTTGCCGGTAGCGCTGCTGATCGGCGCGGGCCTCGCGCTGGGCGCGTACCGGCTGCAAGCCAATCGGCAATCGTTCAAGGAGCAGTTGCGCCGCGCCATGCGGGCGGGGGAGTTCCATGTGCACTATCAACCGGTGTACAGCCTGGCGACGGGCCGGTGCGAAGGCGTCGAGGCGCTGATGCGTTGGGAGCGGCCGGGCGTGGGTCCGGTGCGGCCGGACGTCTTCATCGCGGCGGCCGAGGCGGACGGCATGATCGTCGCCCTGACCCGCCACCTGCTGACGTTGATCGAGCGTGATGCGCGGACCTGGGCCACGCCGCCGGACTTCCATATCGGTGTTAACGTCGCGGCGGAGCATCTGTCCAGCGCCGGGCTGGTGGCCGACATCCAGGCGTTCGTCGCGAACGTCGCGGCCCGCCGCCCGCTGGTCGTGCTTGAGATCACGGAACACAGCCTGATTTCGGACAACGGCCAGGCGCGGCGCAATATCGATGCCTTGCGCGCCGAGGGGCTGCGGGTCGCCATCGACGACTTTGGAACGGGCCACTGCTCGCTCTCGTATCTGCAGAAATTCCCGGTGGACTACCTGAAAATCGACAAGGGCTTCGTGCAGGCCATCGAACCCGCGGGAGGCGAGGCGCCGGTGCTGGACGCGATCGTTACCCTGGCGAACCGCCTGGGGCTGGCGGTGGTGGCCGAAGGCGTGGAGGTCCAGTACCAGTTCGACTACCTGAAGGCGCGCGGCGTCGCTTTCGTCCAGGGGTATTTCTTTGCGCGGCCCATGCCGTCCGCGGAGTTCGTGCGCTGGTACGCCGGAGGGGCGCAGCCGGCCGCTGCCTAGTCGGGTTCAGGCCGCCTTGCCGCCAGGCGCGGCCTTGGTGAAGAACAGATCGGTGATGCTCTGGCTGTCCATGGGCTCGCCGCTGATGGTGCGCGCCAGCAGTTCCGCGCCAAGCAGTTGCACCGAGAACACCAGATCGGGCTGCACGCGGCGGATTTTTTCCAGGTGCTTGCTTGTGTTGACCAGCGCCACCGTCTTGGCGCCCGAGTCGCCCGTCGCTTCCTTCGCCGCCAGCACGATGAACGCGTTCTCGGCGTCGTCGTCGCGCAGCGCCAGCACGTAGCGCGCCCGGGCGACGCCCGCGTTGCGCAGCACTTCCACGCTGGACGCGTCGCCCTCGATCAGGTCGGCGGCGGCAGGATATTCCTGCGCCGCGCCAGCGGGCACGATGACGGTGACTTCGTCGCCGCGGCGGCGCAGCCCTTCGTAGACGCTCAGCGCCAGGGGCGTCGCGCCCGCGATGATGATGTGGTTCTTGCGCATGGCGGTGGAAAACCTGCCTTTGACCAGCCGTTTCAGATTGCCGCCGATGACAGGCCCGGCGATCGCGCTGATGGAGGTGGCGAATATGGTGATGCCCAGGATGATAATCGACGCGGTGAACAGGCGCGCGGTGCCCGTGTGGGGCGTGATATCGCCATAGCCCACGGTGGACATGGACACGATGGAGAAATAGAAGGCCGTGCCGGCATCCTGGATCGGAGGGTTGAATTCGCTGCCCAGGTAGAGCGCGCCGAAGACCGCGTAGATCAGCAGCGACAGCATGCTGACGACGGCGAACAGCGAACCGGCGGTGACGCTGGCGCGGTCGAAGCGCCGCCAATACGCGACCAGCGCAATGACGAGGACCAGCGTGTATATGCCCAGTCCGGCGCGGCCATGGTCGTCCAATATCGCAAACGTGCCGATGCCGATCAGCAGCACCAGCGAGAACGCCCAGGCGATGCGGGCCTTGAGGATCAGGCCCAGCGCGATGACCTGCAGCCCCACTCCCAGGACCAGGCGGGGGATCTCCAGCAGGCCCACGACCCGCACGACCTCATGCCAGTTGTCGACCGCGAGCCAGAACGAATACTCGCGCGCGCGCACTTCGCGCAGCACGGGATGCATGAAGGCGTAGCCGTCCAGCGCCACCAGGATGGCCAGGCACCAGTTGGGTGGAAACAGCGCCATCAGCTTTCTCAGGCGGTGCAAGAGGGGAACGGGCATGATCGGCATGGGCGGGTCCTTTGGCGGCATTTTAGAGGGTGCGCATGAAGGGGCTTTCCTATACCGGATATGTATAGAAGACTATCAACAAAGAATTACTGGAAACCGATCCGAGGTCCTAAACTCCCTGCATCACGCGGCTATCCGCCAGGATCGCCGCTGATAAGTGCGATCTGCCCCCGGCTTGCCGAACGGGCCGATCGCTCGCGTTGATCGCGTTGCAGCCTGCGTGGGGACTAGAGACCCCGCAAGGGTTCACGGCCCAGGCCGTACGTGAGCAGTATGAGGCACGAATGTTGGAATCGCGTGGGCCAGGTAGAAGGCATCAGTGCCGGCTGATGACTCCGGGTTCACGTGTTGTTTTAGCGCGGCGTCTTAGCCTTTCGAGGCAGCGCCGCGTTTTTTTCGCCCGGCCGGAGCGCGCCGGGCCTCTTCAGCGTCACGAAGACGCATCCGCCATCTCGCGGCGCCAGTCGTCCTGCGAGTCAGACCGGCCTTCTTCCCCCGTCCCCCGGAATTCCAGGTCGAGCGCGATATCCGCGGCGAACATATAGCCCCAGCCGTGCACGGCGCGGATCGGCAACGCCATCTGCTTGGCGGCTGCCTTGCGGCGCAGGCGGCTGATCATGACATCCACGAAGCGCCGCCGGGTGATGCCGCCGTCCGTCTCGTCCATGCCGTCCGCATGGAATGCCTCGCGGCTTACCTTGCGGTCCGGGGAATTCACCAGCCGCGAAAGAAAGTCGCGTTCACCGGTGGTCAGGCCCAAGGTCCGGCCTCCCGGGCTGACCAGGGTCCATCCCTTGTTCGCCAGCCGCCAGGTTTCCTGGGCGGACTCTCCCGGCTGGGGCGCCTCGGCCGCCGCGTCCGGACTTTCCTGCACGGCCGCCCGGCGTACCAGGGCCTGCAGCGCCGCCGCCAGCTCCAGTCCGGTGACGTCCGGGGGCAGGCAGGCGTCGGCGCCGCAAAGCAGGGTGCGGATGCGGCTTTCGGCGTCGGGAAATGCGGAGATGGCCACAATGCCCAGCCCACGGTCCGCCGCGCGCAGCCGCACCGCGGCGTTGTGGATATCGGGCAGCGGCGCTTCCAGGACGATCAAGGGGCTGGGGTTGCGGAAGTACCGCTCGTAGAGCTTGGCGAGGTCGTGGCAGTGGCGGACGTTGAAGCCCAGGTGGGACAGGGCGTCGGCGAGTCTGGCATGTCTGGCGTTGTCGTAGCCGAGAAAAATGACATCCAGCGTGTTGTTCATTGATGCTTCCAGGACGAAACCGTCCGGCGGTGTTGTTCGAATGGGGCGCGGCCGGCCCTGGCGCCCAGGTCCGGATGCCGCGGCCGGCTCGCGGCGGATGCGCGCGTCGAGGCCGAACGGATTCACGCCCGTGTTTCATTTAAACACGGGCGTGTTTTTTTGTGAAGATACGTTTCTGTGGTTTCTGATGGTAACGAAGAGCCAAAGTCCAATGCAGAGGAAATGCTTGAAATAGTGTTTGTTTTGAAATCGGGGGCGACAACATATTAAGTATCGCCGATACATTATTTTCTATTTCGGATACATCGAAGGCCTAAACTTGCGCAGCTTTTCATCTCCCGCGCCCGCCCGGCGCCTGCCGCCGCAGGCGCGGTCCGGCACGGCTGCGGGCTATAAGCCAATGATAGATATGGGTTTTATGGGGCGCGCAGGGCGGGCGCCTGCGCGCTTGCGCGGGCTTGATTACCCTGCGGCGGCCCGCTGCCGCTATTTGCGGATTAGCCTGGAAATTGGGGCGCAGTCCGTTTATTTGGTGTCAGCGCCGGAATGCTTTAATCAAAAACAATAATCCATATTAATAATGTCTCAGGTTGATCGATTGGACACGTTTAGCCATCGTCTGCGCAACGCAAGAATGCTTCAGGGATGGACTCAAAAGGACTTGGCGGTCGCGAGCAACCTGTCGCAAAGCGCCATCGGCAACTATGAAAGCGGGCAGCGCCGGCGGCCGTCCAGCGACGCCCTCATCAAGCTGACGCGCGCGCTGCGCGTCAGCCCCATGTGGCTCAGCGCCGGCGAGGGGCCGATGCTGAGTCCGTCGCCGGAGGGCGGCGCGGGCGGGATCCCGGTGCCGGCCGCCTGGCCCTTCGAAACTGTCTCCTACGCTACGTACTCGCGCCTGAGTGCGCAGGAAAAGCGCCAGATCGAACAGGTGCTGGCCGCTTACATCAAGGCACGCGGCGAATAGATCCAAGGGGCTGGGCCGCGGCGGCGGGGCGCCGGCGGACGCCTGCCGAGGGCGCCAGAACGTTGTCGTCCGTGCCGCCGGCGTCCGCCCGCAGGCGGTTGCGCAGGCGCTCCACCGGGTCCGCGATCAGCCCGTTGAGCAGCGCCGAGAAACCGATGCAGCCCGTTATCACCAAGGCTGCGAACAGCATCGGTTGGTGCAGGTTGATTTCATCGAACAGCCAGGTAAAGAGCATGATCACCAGCGAATGGCAGATGTAGATCGGATAGCTCAGTTCGCCGATCGCCTTGTCCAGCCGGTGGCGCGACTGGAACAGGAAGGCCAGCGGCAGCAGCGCGGCGAAGATCAGCACCGCCAGGCCGTCGCGCACGGTGGGGTTGATGCCGATCGAGAAGTGCAGCAGACAGTAGGCGAACAGCGCGGCCGCGCCCAGCTCGGGCAGGCGTTTCGCCTTCTGGGTCCAGGCCTTGTAGCGCGGCAGCAGGACCTGGTGCGACAGCGAACCGATCAGGAACAGCGCCAGCTCCGTCGGAAAGAAGCGATAGGTCCAGGGATCGCTGCGGCCGATGCCGACGGCGATCAGCACCGCGCGCAGCGCGAGCGAGGCGGCCAGCAGGATCAGCAGCCGGCGCGGCGAGCGCAGCACGAACGGCGCCACCAGGTAGAAGCTCATTTCGACGCCCAGGGTCCAGGCCTGGGGCACCAGCAGGCCCTGGTATAGCGGCACTTCGCTGCGGGCGAAGCTGCCCGTGAACGCCAGCGCGGAATGCTCGATGCCGAAGAACATCAGCCAGTCCTGGCCCATGATGAAAATATTGGAAAGGACCAGGAAGAGCTCCGCGCTGAAGGGCAGCGCTTCGTAGAAGCGGAAGAAAGCGCCGCCGCTCATCACATGCGCCATCAGGGTCATGGCGGCCACGGCCAGGTAGATGGGGAACAGGCGCAGGAAGCGGTTCGCGTAGAACTTGCCCGTTGCGCCCTGGTAGTGGTCGGTGGCCGTCAGCACGTAGGAAATCAGGAACCCCGAAATGACGTAGAACAGCTGCACCGCCAGCCTGCCGCCGACCAGGTGGTCGGCATTGCCGCCGCCCAGATGGTCCAGCACTACCGATAAAGCCAACAGAGTTCTCAAGAAGCCCATCGCCGTGTCTCCAGGAGTATTATTTTTCGGCCCTGCGGGAGCGGGGCTGCTGAGCCTGCGGTACGGATGGGCGACTCCCCATTTTCTGAAGCCGCCAGGTCCTGCCCGAGGGGGACCTGTACCGATTCTGCGCGTCGCGCCGGGCCGCCGCCATGCGGCTTACGATGCAGCAAGGGACGCCCATCGGAGCGAGGCGGCAAGGCCGGCCGTGCTGCTTTTGGATACGGCTGTTGGGCGGAGAAGACGGCTGTGCGGCCCCAAGGGCGGTTACAGTCGAGGTATGCAATTCCTTGGAGCCCCGTTCATGCCTATTCTGATGTCTACGCGTTGCCGGCTGCTCGGCCTAAGCCTTCTGGCTGCGGCGTTGGCGGGCTGCGCCGGATCCCCCGGCGGCGCGCGGCCGCAAGGCGCGGCCGCGGCCAATGCCGCCAGCAGCGCGGACTCGCTGGCCCAGACCAGCTGGGAACTGGTGCGCTGGGCGCAGCCCGGCGGCGCGCTGCGCGATATTCCCCACGGCGACAACGGCGAGCCCGTGCGCCTGACCTTCCTGGCGCAGGGCAAGCAATACCGCGTCAACGGGTTCGCGGGGTGCAATCGCTACATGGGGTCGTACAAGCTGGAAGCCGGCAAGCTCTACATCGACGCGCCGGCCACGACGCGCATGGCCTGCGCATCGCCCGAGCGCGCGCGGCTGGAAGCCGACTACCTGCGCGGCCTGACCGCCATCGACACCTTCACGCTGGATAATGGCGGGGCCCCGCGTCACCTGACCTTCAACCTGCGCGGCGGCGACGTGCTGGAGTTCGCGCGGCGCCAGGATCCGCCGACGCCGTAGCAGCCAGGAGATCTTCATGCCTCGCCCGACCTCCCTGCGCTGGCTGGCGCCGTGCCTGCTGTCCATCGGCCTGGCCGCCTGCTCTTCGCCGCCCAGGCCCGCCGGCGGGCAGGATCCCCGCTTCCAGCCTGCCGCGGCATCGGACATCCTGGCGCAGACCAGCTGGGACCTGGCGCGCTGGACGAAACCGGGCGGCGCGCTGCGCCCGGTGCCGCATCCGTCCACGCGCTCCCGCCCGCTCACGGTCAGTTTCATCCATGAGCAGGGCGCGCCGCGTATCGCGGGTTTCGCGGGCTGCAACCAATACGGCGCCTCCTATACGATCGCCAACGGGCTGCTGATCGTGCGCGATCATCCCGTAGCGACCACGATGGCCTGCGCGCCCGTCAGCATGAAGCTGGAGCAGGACTTCCTGGCGGGCATGACGCGCATTACGGCCAGCTCGGTGGACAACGCCAATAATCCGCAGCGCATGACCTGGGTCCTGGCCTCGGGAGACACGCTGGATTTCGGCCGCCGGGCCGATCCCATCGCGGGCGGCCAGCAGGGCCCGACCAAGCTGGTCTACGTGAATTCCGAACGGGCGCCGTGCAGCGCCGGCGCGGGGCGCGCCATGTGCTACCAGGTGCGGGACAGCGCCGCGCAGCCCTGGCAGCCCTGGCATGGGCAGATCACCGGCTTCCATTTCCAGCCGGGCATCCGTTACCGCTTGCGCGTGGTCGAGGTCCAGGACCCGAATCCGCCGGCCGGCGCCTCGTCCTTGCGGTGGGTGCTGGACGCGGTGATCGAGCAGGAAATCGTTTCCCGTTGAGCGCGGTCAAGGCGCGGCCAGGGCGGCGAGAGCCGGCCAGCGATTACTATTACGGGTTTCGCTGCCCGTATTCCTCCGCTTTTCCATGACTTCCGTCGTCAATATCGCCGCCTACAAATTCGTTTCCCTGGACTGCCTGCCGGAGCTGCGCCAGCGCCTGCTGGGCGAGGCGGCCGGGGCCGCGCTGAAGGGCACGATCCTGTTGGCCGAAGAGGGCATCAATCTGTTCCTGGCCGGTTCGGCGGATGGCATCGAGGCCTTTTTGCGGTTCCTGCGCGCCGATGCGCGCTTCGCGGACCTCGAGGTGAAGTTCAGCCACAGCGGCGGCGTGCCGTTCCGCAAGCTGCTGGTGAAGATCAAGCGCGAGATCATCCGCATGAACCATCCGGCCATCCGCCCCGAGGCGGGCAGGGCGCCGGGCGTGGACGCGCGTACGCTCGCGCGCTGGCTGGAACGGGGCGTGGACGACGCGGGGCGGCCGGTGGTCATGCTCGACACGCGCAACGCGTTCGAAGTGGATGAGGGCACGTTCAAGAACGCCATAGACTGGCGCATCGAACGCTTTACGCAATTTCCCGAGGCGGTGCAGGCGCACCGCGCCGAACTCGAGGGCAAGACCGTGGTCAGCTTCTGCACCGGAGGCATCCGCTGCGAAAAGGCGGCCATCTACATGAACGAAGCCGGTATCCAGAACGTCTACCAGCTCGACGGCGGCATCCTCAAGTACTTCGAGGAAACCGGCGGCCCGGGCTACGAGGGCAAGTGCTTCGTGTTCGACGAGCGCATCTCGCTGGATCCGGCGCTGGCGCCATCCGGACAGGCGGATGTGTAGTGTCTGACACCCGGACCAGGAACTCTCACCGATACGAGACGATCTGGCCGGGTGTCTGACACGGACGAAAAAGCTTAGCGCACGCGCATGCCGGGCTTGGCGCCGGGGAACGGTTCCAGCACGTAGATGCCGGCGTCGACCGCCTCATCCGCATGGCTGGCCGCCAGCACCATGCCTTCCGACACGCCGAACTTCATCTTGCGGGGGGCCAGGTTGGCCACCATGACGGTCAGCTTGCCGATCAGGTCTTCGGGCTGGTAGGCCGACTTGATGCCGGAGAACACGTTGCGGTGGCGGCCTTCGCCCACGTCCAGGGTGAGGCGCAGCAGCTTGGTCGAACCTTCTACATGCTCGCAGTTGACGATCTGCGCGATGCGCAGGTCGACGCGGGCGAAGTCGTCGATGGAGATGGTTTCGGCGACGGGTTCGCCGCCGGGCACGACCACGGGGGCGGCGGGCGGCTCGAACAGGTCTTCCAGCATCTGCGGTTCGACACGCTGCATCAGGTGCTTGAACGGCGCCACGCGCTGGGGCAGCACGGAGGCGTCGGCCCAGGTGAACGGGGCTTGCGCGCCGAAGAGCTCCAGCGCCACCCGTTCGGCCAGGGCCGGCAGCACCGGGGCCAGCATGACGGACAGCGCCTTGAAGCCCGCCAGCGAGCGCGAGCAGATGTCCTGCAGCGCGGCCTTTTGTTCGTCGCCGGCCGTGGCGATGCCCTTGGCCAGGATCCAGGGCTGCGCCGTGTCGAACGCCTGGTTGATGCGGTCGGCGTAGGCCATGATCTCGCGGATGGCGCGGTTGTACTCGCGGGCCTCGAACGCGGCGCGGATGGATTCCGCCTGTTCGGCGTATTCCGCGGCCAGCGCGGCCGTGTCGCCCGAATAGGCCAGGGCGCCGTCGAAATGCTTGGTGATGAAGCTGGCGGCGCGGCTGGCGATATTGACGTACTTGCCGACCAGGTCGCTGTTGACGCGGGCGATGAAGTCATCGGGGTTGAAGTCCATGTCTTCGACCCGCGCGTTCAGCTTGGCGGCGATGTAGTAGCGCATCCATTCGGCGTTCATGCCGAGTTCGAGGTAGCGCAGGGGCGAAATGCCGGTGCCGCGGCTCTTGGACATCTTTTCGCCGCTGACGGTGATGAAGCCGTGCACGTTCACGGCGTCGGGCGTCTTGCGGCCGGCGAACTTCAGCATCGCCGGCCAGAACAGGGCGTGGAAGTAGACGATGTCCTTGCCGATGAAATGGACCTGTTCCGTGCTGCCTTCGGGATCGAGCAGCGCGTCGAAATCCAGGCCCTTCAGCGCGCAATACGACTTCAGCGAGGCCAGGTAGCCCACCGGCGCGTCCAGCCAGACGTAGAAATACTTGCCCGGCGCGTCCGGAATCTCGATGCCGAAATAGGGGGCGTCGCGGGAAATGTCCCAGTCGCCCAGCTTGGCCTCGCCGTCGTCCGAGCCCAGCCATTCGCGCGTCTTGGCCAGCATTTCAGGCTGCAGGTGCTTGCCGCCGGCGGCGTTCGAGCCGGTGGTCCATTGCTGCAGGAACTCCACGCAGCGCGGATCGGACAGCTTGAAGAAGAAGTGGTCCGACGACTTCAGCACCGGCGTGGCGCCGGTCAGGGCCGAGTACGGGTTGATCAGGTCCGTGGGCGCGTAGACCGCGCCGCAGACCTCGCAGGAATCGCCGTACTGGTCCTTGGCGTGGCACTTGGGGCATTCGCCCTTGATGTAGCGGTCGGCCAGGAACATGCCCTTGACCGGGTCGTAGAACTGCTCGATGGAGCGGGTCTCGATCAGGCCCTGGGCCTTCAGCGCGCGGTAGATGTCGTGCGACAGCGCGACGTTCTCGGCGGAGTCGGTGGAGTGCCAGTGGTCGAAACGGATGTGGAAGCCGTTCAGGTACTGCGGGCGTTCCGCGGCGTAGCGGGCCACCAGCGCCTGCGGCGTGATGCCTTCCTTTTCCGCCTTCAGCATGATGGGCGCGCCGTGCGCGTCATCCGCACCCACGAAGTGCACCGTGTGCCCCGCCATTCGCATCGAACGAACCCAGATATCGGCCTGGATGTACTCCATGATGTGGCCGATGTGGAAAGATCCGTTGGCGTAGGGCAGCGCAGTGGTGACAAAAAGGGTGCGAGACATGGTTGTCGATGGAGGTTGAGGGAAAAAGGAGTTGGCCGGCCATTTTAGGGCAATGGCGGAGACTTGCCTGGCGGGGACGCCGGGGCGGGCCGACCATGACTTGGCCCGCCTGCCGCGCGGGGCGGATCAGGCGGGATTCAGGACGGGCGGAAGGAGGCGGCGGGAGCGGCGGCGATGCCGCCTGGCGAGCGCATGGAACTGCGGCCCGCTGGCGCCGCGGGCATCGGGAAAACCGCCGTCAGCGGATTTCGCGGGCTTCGACGTCGATCACGTCGCCGCGCGGCTGCGCGGCGAACGGAGCGGCGGCCGACTGGAACGGGCCGGGGCGGGCGCCCTGGCGCTGGCTCCAATAGGCGCGGACGCCGAAAGGCTTGCCGCGCACCTTGGCGACCACGTACAGGATCGCCACGGCGATGGCCGTGGAAAGCATGAACACCAGCGCCATCGCCATGCCGATCAAGGCCAGGGCGGCGAATAGGACGGCACGGAAGAAGCGGATAAGTGTGTTGGTCATGAAGTTGGGATGCAAAACGCAGCGAAAGGTTCCCGGGTATCCGCTATCCTTTAGGGGATGGCGGCGCGCAGAAGCCGCGCTGCCTACGGAACCACAGTGATATGAGTATAACGATAGAACACATCCGCGCCGCGCTGCGCGCCGCGCAAGACCCGAATACCGGTTTGGATTTGGGCGTTTCTGTAAAAGATCGTGACATTCAGCTGGGCGGCGGCCGCGTCGCGGTGTCGCTGGAACTGGGTTATCCCGCCGACCGCGCCAAGGATCAGGTGCGCGAAATCGCCGAGGCGGCGCTCGCCGCCGCCGGCGTGCAGGGCGCGCAGGTTTCCGTCACCTGGAAGGTGGCGGCCCACGCGGTGCAGAAGGGGCTGAAGCCGCTGCCCAACGTGCGCAACATTATTGCGGTGGCTTCCGGCAAGGGCGGCGTGGGCAAGAGCACCACGGCGGTGAACCTGGCCCTGGCCCTGGCGGCGGAGGGCGCCAAGGTCGGCCTGCTGGACGCCGACATCTACGGTCCCAGCGTGCCGACCATGCTGGGCATCTCGGGCCGCCCCGAGAGCCGCGACAACAAAACCATGGAGCCGCTGACGGGCCACGGCCTGCAGGCCAACTCCATCGGTTTCCTGATCGACGCCGATTCGCCCGCCATCTGGCGCGGTCCGATGGTGACGCAGGCCCTGGAACAGCTGCTGCGCCAGACCAACTGGCAGGATCTCGATTACCTGATCGTCGACATGCCGCCGGGCACGGGCGACGTGGCCCTGACCCTGGCGCAGAAGGTGCCGGTCGTCGGCGCCGTCATCGTCACCACGCCTCAGGACCTGGCCTTGGCGGACGCGCGCAAGGGCTTGCGCATGTTCCAGAAGGTCGAAGTGCCGATCCTGGGCGTCGTCGAGAACATGGCCATCCACATCTGCTCGCAGTGCGGGCACGCCGAGCACATTTTCGGCGAAGGCGGCGGCCAGCGCATGGCCGAGCAGTACCACACGCCCTGGTTGGGGAGCCTGCCGCTGACCATGGCGATCCGCGAGCAGACGGACACGGGCGCGCCGACCGTGGCCTCGGACCCGGGCAGCGAAGCCGCGGCGCTGTATCGCGGCATCGCCAGGAAACTGGCGGCCGGCGTCGCCGCGCTCCCGCGCGACATGGCCGGCAAGTTCCCGTCCATCGTCGTGCAGCAACCGACCTGAAGCATGCGGTGGGCAGCCCGCGCCTTCTTGGCAGGACTTTTCATGATGACGGGCGAGGCCTTGGCCAAACGCCCGGAAATCATCGTGGATCCCGGCGGCGTGCCGCCGGCCGCCCTGCAGGCGATCACCGAGGCGGTCGATGCGATCGCGCGGCTGGCGGAGGATCAGGACGGCGGTGAAATCAACCGCCTGCGCCGCCGCGCGCGCGACGCGACCCTGGCGGCCCTGGCCACCCAGGGCTATTTTTCACCCACGGTGAAGCTAGAGGCCGGCACCGATATCGGCGGGGAAACCTGGGACATCAGCATCGTTTCCGGCAAGCGCACCACCGTCTCGTCGGTGGATCTCAAATTCACCGGCCGCATCACCCGGCCGGAGTTCGCCCCGCGGGTGCAGAAGCTGCGCGACGACTGGCAGCTCAAGGCGGGGCAGCCGTTCATCAATAGCGACTGGAACAAGGCCAAGTCGACTCTGCTGGATGCGGTGTCTTCGCGTGACTTCATGCTGGCGCGCATGACGGCGTCGGAGGCCGAAATCGAGGCCGACGCGGCGTCGGCCGCCTTGCGCGTCACGATAGACAGCGGCCCCCAGGTCCGCATGGGAGAACTCACGACCGAAGGCCTGAAGCGGGTTCCCGAGAAGCTGGTGGAGCGCTATGTGCGCTATTCGCCGGGCGCCGCCTATGACCAGAACAAGCTGGACACCTGGCAGCAGGACCTGCAATCCACCGCCTTTTTCCGCGGCGCGTTCGTGTCGCTGGAGCAACCGGGCAACACGCAGCCGGCGCCCGCGCCCAACGCCGACCGCGCGCGCGCGCCGGGGTCTACCGACCTGGCCGCCGCCACGCCGGCGGGCGATCCCTCCGTGTCCGGCGCCATGCCGCCGCCACCGCCCGTCTACGACTCGAACGGCGAGGTGACCCTGCCCGTGCAGGTGCGGGTGGTGGAAGCGCCGCCCAAGCGTTTCACCGGATCGATCGGGGTGGACGACGAGGCCGGCCTGCGCGTGGAGTCGCTGTACCGGCAGAACGTGGTGTTCGGCCAGCCTGTCACCATGGAGACGGGCTTCAGCGTGGACCGGCTGCGGCAGCGCGCCTACACGGATTTCCTGTTGCCGCCGAACGAGCGGGGCTACAAGGATTCCTTCGGCCTCCTGTTCGACCATTCCGACATCCAGGGGCTGGATGTCACCCGTTACGCCCTGGGCGCGACGCGCCTGCAGGAACGCAAGGGCGCGGGCGACAGCCGGGTCGAATACGAAACCCGCTGGGGCCTGCTGCTGGCGCAGGACCACGTGAAGATCGATGGCGGCGACCAATACAAGCTGCCGACCCTGACCGCCACGGCGGAATGGCTGCGCCGCGACGTGGACAACAAGTACGACCCGCGCGAAGGCAACCTGATCGCGGTGGGCGGCGGCGTGGGCGTGACCCTGGACACCGGCGAACCCTATACCCGGGCCCGGCTGCGGGCCCAGAAATGGTGGCCCATCGGCAAGCTCGACGTGCTGACCGTGCGCGGCGAGGTGGGCCGGGTGTGGTCCAACAGCAAGGTCCGGGTGCCGGACGACTTCGGCTTCCGCACGGGCGGCGCGCGTTCGATCCGCGGTTACAAGTACCAGAGCATCGGCGTAGAGCAGGACGATGCCGTGGTGGGCGCGCCCACGCTGCTGGTCGGCAGCATCGAATACGACCACTACTTCAATGAACGCTGGGGCATGGGCGTGTTCGTGGACGCCGGCGATGCCGCGGAATCGTTCGGCGACATGTCGATGGCGGTGGGCTACGGCGTCGGCGCGCGCGTGCGCACGCCGGCCGGCCCCTTGTTCCTGGACGTTGCCTACGGCCAGCGCGACCGCGACCTGCGCCTGCATTTTTCCTTGGGGATCGCGTTTTGAAGGGCCTGCGCAAATTCCTGCGTCACGTGCTGGTGTGGTGGTTGCCGGGCCTGGCCATGCTGGCCGTGCTGGCGGGAGGGTTCCTGTTCTGGCTGGTCGGCTCGCAGAACGGGACGCGCCTGCTGCTGACCACGGCCGCGCAGCAATTGAACGGTCAGGCGCTGGATGTGAACGGCTCGCTGCTGCGCGGCGTGTCGGTAGGCAAGCTGGACCTGGACGTCGGCGGCACCCGCGTCGACCTCACCGATCTGCGGCTGGATGTGCACTGGCGCGCCCTGGGCGATCGCCTGCTGCACGTGCGCGAGGTGTCGGCGGGGGCGGTGCGCGTTGCCCTGGCCCCATCGACCGGCACGGAGCCGGAGGAAGACGACGGCGAGCCGTTCGCGTTGCCCTCGCTGCCGGTGGACATTGCCGTGGACCGGATCGCGCTGGGCGATTTCCAGCTGGAACAGGACGGCCAGCCCTTGCCGGTGAGCCTCGGCAGCCTGGACGCCACGTTCGCGGCGGGCAAGCAGGGCGCGCAGTTGCGCGTCGCCAGCCTGCGCGTGGGCCACGAAGCCGCGCAGGCCGACATTTCCGGCCAGGCCGACCTGCAAGGCATGGCCGACCCCTGGCCATTCACCGCGCGGCTCGACCTGACCGCGCGCGGAACCGGCCCCGATTCCCCGCTATGCGAGGCCGACAAGCTGAGCAGCGTATATGACCGCCCGGCGGGCGCCGGCAAGAAGCCCGATCCGAAGGCGGACGCCAAAGCCGATCCCAAGCCGGACTCCCCCGAGCCGCCCCGGCCCGCCTGCCAGGTGGTGCTGCGCGCCGATGCGGCCGGTTCGCTGGATGGCATCCAGGCCAAGCTGGACGGCGAGGGCTCAGGCCTGCTGTTGGATGTGACGGCCGATCTGGCGCCGCGCACGGCGCTGGTCCTGCGCAGCGCCCGGGCACGGGCGCAATTGCCCGACAAATCCACTCTCGCGGCGCAACTCGACCTGCAATCGGATAGCGCGCAAGGGGCGGGCCGCGACCGCATCGCGGGCACGATAAGCGCCCAGCGCCTGGATCTGTCGCCCTGGCTGGGCAAGGACATCCCGCCCGCGGTGCTGACCGTGCGCGGCGATGTGCAGGCCGACATCGAGAACCTCAGCCAGTTGCGCCATGCCGCGGCGGACCTGCGTTTCGAAGAGGGCTCGCGCTGGAACAAGCAGCCTCTGACCGGCGCGCTCAAGGCCCAGGTGGACATCGCCGCGCCGGCCGATGCCGCGGCGCCCGCCGCGCCCGAGGCCGATCCGCTGGCGGGCCTGCGCATCCACGGGCTGGACGTAGACCTGAAGCTGGGACGAAACCGCATCCAGGCCACGGGCGAGCTGGACGCCAAGGACGGCGCGCTGACGCTGGATGCCAAGGCGCCCCAGCTGGATGCGTTCTGGCCCGGTATTCCCGGCGGCGCGGAACTGAAGGGCAAGCTGGCGGGCACGCTGGCCGCGCATCGCGGCGAGCTTGCTGCCGCCTACACGCCGCCCAAGCCGCGCGCGGGCGTGCTGGGGGAAGCTCCCGCCAAGGCCAACATCGCTTTTACCGGCGCCTGGGGCAAGGGGCCGGCCGGCGCGCCCGATGCCGCCCTGCCCGGGTGGCGCGGTTCGTTCTCGCGGCTGACGGCCGAGACCGCCGGCTTTGCGGTGGCGGTGGACCGGCCGGTCACGCTGGCCTACGTGCCGTCCGCCGTGGAGCCGCAATGGCAGTGGCAGGTCGGGCAGACGGCGCTGAGCCTGACGCTGCCTGGCAAGGAGCGCGTGGTCCTGGCGCACCAAGGGTCGCGAGGCGGCGGCAAGCGTTGGGAAACCGCTGGCCAGGCCGACAATCTGGTGATCACGGCCGCCATGGCGCGACAGGTGATCGGGGCGCTCAATCCCGAAGCTGCGGCCAAGCTGGGCAAGCGGCCGACCCGCGTGAACGCGATGGTGCCTGAGGGCCAGCGCCGCATTGCGCTGGACGTGCTGTGGGACCTGAAGTTCGACGGCCGGCTGGGCGGGAAGGCGCGCATCGCGCGCCGCGAAGGCGACCTGCTGATCCCGGGCGATCCCCCCATCCCGCTGGGGCTGAAGGCGCTGGTGTTGGACCTGACCGCCACGCCGACCTCCGCCAACGCCAGCCGCCTGGACGCCAAGGTCAATCTGGCCACCGACAAGATGGGCCTCATCAACGGCAGCGGCACTGCCGTGCTGGTGGTGGACGCCAAGGGCGGCATGGCGCTGGATCCCCGGCAACCGCTGCGCGCCAAGCTGGACGCCGACATCGCCGACCTGGCCTGGGTGGGGCTGTTCGTGGGGGACTCGATGGAGGTGGGCGGCTCGCTCAAGGCCAATCTGGAAGCCCAGGGCACCTTGGCCGGCAAATGGTCGGCCAGCGGCAACATCCGCGGCGAAAAGTTGCGCGTGGTGCGCATCGACGACGGCGTGCGGCTGATCGATGGCACCTTGTCCGCGCGCCTGGACGGCGACCGGGTGGTGCTGGAGAGCCTGCGTTTCCCGGCTTCGCTGCGAGTGATGCCGGCCGAGTGGCGCACCAAGGAATGGATCACGACCAATCCCGAGGCCAAGGGCGGTTACGCCGAGGCCAAGGGCCAATGGAATTTCATCGACGGCGGCGGCGATATCCGGCTGACGCTGCACCGCTTCCCGGCGTTGCAGCGTTCGGACCGTTACGCCATGGTGTCGGGCGTCATCGACGTGAAGGCGGCCATGCCGCGCATCGACATCGTGGGCGACCTGAAGGCGGACGCGGGCTGGTTCAGCCTGGAGATCCTCCAGGGCGTGCCGTCGCTGGACGACGACGTCAAGGTGCGCCGCCCGGGAGACGATCCCGGCACGGTCTCCACGCCGCTGCAGACCAGCATGAACCTGAAATTCGACATGGGGCCGCGCTTCTACATCACCGGCATGGGGCTGGACGCCGGCCTGCTGGGCTCCATCCAGATCCTGCTGCAGGATGGCCGCCTGACCGGCGTGGGCGCGCTGCGCACGCGTGGCGGCGGCATCGAGGCGTACGGCCAGAAGCTGCGCCTGAGCCGCGGCACGCTGACCTTCCAGGGCCGCCTGGACAATCCGCTGCTGGACATCGAAGCGCTGCGCACGGGCGAACAGGTCGAGGCGGGCGTCAAGGTGGTCGGCACCGCGCAGCGGCCGCGCATCGACCTGGTTTCCTATCCGGACGTGAGCGACGTGGAAAAGCTGTCCTGGCTGCTCCTGGGCCGCGGCCCCGATGAAAGCGGCGGGGACGCCGCGCTGCTGATGTCGGTGGGCACGGCGCTGCTGGGGGGCGGGCAGCCGTTCTACAAGCAGTTCGGGCTGGACGACGTCAGCATCAAGACCGGCAACATCGGCAGTTCGGGCAGCATCCTGCCCGACCGCACGGTGGCTGGCGACGTGAACCGCGACAGCGACAGCCAGTTGGCCACGCAATTCCTGGTGGCCAGCAAGACCTTCGCCAACGGCATCACCCTGAGCGTCGAGCAGGCGCTCTCCGGCACCGATACCGTGGGCCGGGCCAGCTACCGGCTGGCGCGCGGCCTGTCGGTGGACCTGAAAGGGGGCGCGGTCAACGGCATTGCGCTGGTCTACCGGACCTTCTGGGGCAACTGAAGCGAAGCCGGGCGGCTGCCCCGCCCGGCCGCCGCCGGCAGCGCGCCCGCGCTCGGGATAAAATGGTGCCCATTCCACTCCCTAGCACCATTCCCACCATGAGCATCAAGAGCGACCGCTGGATCCGCCGCCAGGCCGAAGCCGGCATGATCGAACCCTTCGAACCGGGGCAGGTCCGCACGGCCAATGGCGGGCGCATCGTCAGCTACGGCACCAGCAGCTACGGCTACGACGTGCGCTGCGCCGATGAATTCAAGATCTTCACGAACATCAATTCCACCATCGTCGATCCCAAGAATTTCGACGAAGGCTCGTTCGTGGACTTCAAGGGCGATGTCTGCATCATCCCGCCAAACTCGTTCGCGCTGGCCCGCACGGTCGAATACTTCCGCATTCCCCGCAGCGTCCTGACGGTCTGCCTGGGCAAGAGCACCTACGCCCGTTGCGGCATCATCGTCAACGTCACGCCGCTGGAGCCCGAATGGGAAGGCCACGTGACGCTGGAGTTCTCGAACACCACGCCGCTGCCGGCCAAGATCTACGCCGGCGAAGGCTGCGCGCAGATGCTGTTCCTGGAAAGCGACGAGATCTGCGAGACGTCCTATCGCGACCGCGGCGGCAAGTACCAGGGCCAGCGCGGCGTGACGCTGCCGCGCACCTGAGGCCTCAGCCGGCCGGCGCTTGCGCCGGCCGCAGGTAATCGATATCCCATTCGCTTTCGGCGGTCTGGACGAATCCATGCCGGCGATAGAAGCGGTTCGAATCGCTGCCGCGCAACGCGCCCACGCGCACCGGCAAGCCAAGGCGGTCGGCGTCTTGCAGGATACGCCGCAAGACCTGGCCGCCCAGGCCTTCTCCCTGGGCGCAGGGCCGCAGATACAGGTGATCCAGGCGCAGGCCGTCGCCATCCGGGCTCAGCGCGTAGAAGCCCACCCGCTGGCCGTCCAGCTCGATGGACCAGGTATGTTCCGGCCGGAACGTGCCGCGCAGGCGTGAGCGCGCGCGCTCCGGATCGAAGCGCCCCAGGCGCTCCAGGCTTTCGCGCATGGCTTCGATGCGCAGCGCCAGCAGCGCGTCGAAGTCCGCTTCTTCGACGGGTTCATACCTGATGTCGGCCACCGCCAGCGCGTCGTAGCCCCGGCCCAGGAACTGCAGGATGCATATGCCGTGCCCGTAGGGGTCGCTCAGATGCGCAATGCGGCCCCATTCGTGCGATACGGCCGGGTCTTCCAGGCGCGCGCCAGCGGCCACGGCCCGCTCGACCGCCAGGTCCGCGTCCTCCACCACCATGTCCAGGTGAACGGGCGTCCAATGCCTGGCGTAGTCGCGCGGCTGCCGCGCGGCGCCTGCGGCGGGCGTTCCGGCCGCCTTTTCCAGCAGGTAGATGGGGGCTTCGGCGCCGCGCATTTCGGCGGCCTTGGGGCCCAGCCGGCGCTGCAGCCTCAGGCCGAAGGCGCGGCGATAGAAGTCGATGGCATGTTCCAGATCGGGCACATCGATATTGACCAGGATACGCATGGAAGTTTTCCTTCGGGTATGGCGGAAAACATAGCATGGGCGCCAGGCCCGGTGTTGCGCGGCGGGTGCTAAAGAACCCCTCGCCGCGTCCGTAAATGACTTTATATGTGTTTGCCGATCTGGCGACGTCATTTCCGCAAGCGTGAGCAAGGCCCCGATCCGTGCGTTACCCCCATGTCCCCTGGCTGCCCCTGTTGTTCTATCCCGCGCTGCCGGTGGCCGCGGCGGTGGCCCTGCTGTTGTGGCGGGAATGGCCGCCGACGCTGACGCTGATCGTGCCGTTCATGCCTTGGGCGATGGCGCTGATCTGCGCGGCCACTTGTTTCATGTACCAGCGTTCGCAGACGCTGGCGCTGACGCTGTGCGTGCTGGCCGCCACGGCGGCCTGGCCGGCGCTGGGACAGGATGCGCCCTGGGCGCTGGGGCCCGCCATGGCGTGGTGGTCGCTGGTCTACGCGGTCAACGCCCTGTGGTCCGAGCGCTCCAGCATGCTGGTGGACACCGCGGCGCGCGTGGGCCTGATGGCGCTGGGCGCGGCGGCGATCGCGCTGGCCGGCAAGGAAGGGATGCCCGCGGCGCTCGGCGTGCTGACCGTCCAGGGCCGGCTCGCCCATCTGAACGTGCCGATCGAGGGGCTGGTCGCATTGCTGGCCACCGGCCTGGCGCTGACCCTGCTGCTCCTGCGCTACGGCCGGCCGCAGCAGGCCGGGCAATGGCTGGGCTTCGTGTGCATGGCCTGGGCCTTGCCGCGCGGCGCGCAGCATCCCGTCGAACTGGCGCTGATGTCCACTGCCGCGCTGACGGCGCTGTGCGTGTCGCTCGCGCACGAAGGTTTCCACATGGCCTTCCTGGACGAGCTGACCGGCCTGCCGGGCAGGCGCGCGCTGAACGAAAGACTGCAGCGCATGGGAGGGCGGGTTTACGCCCTGGCGATGGCCGACGTGGACCACTTCAAGGCGTTCAACGATACCCACGGCCATGACGTCGGCGATCAGGTCCTGCGCATGGTGGCCGCGCAATTGCGCCGGGTGCCGGGCGGCGGGCACGCCTACCGCTTCGGAGGAGAAGAATTCACGCTGGTGTTTCCCGGCAAGACCGCGGCGGAATGCAAGCCGCACCTGGAAAGCGTCAGGCGCGCCATCGAGGCCTACCAGATGCGCTTGCGCGACAAGCCGGCCCGTCCCAAGGCCGACCGGCTCGGCATGCGCCGGCGGAGCGGGCGCGACGGGCCCAATGCGCGGCCGCTGCGCGTGACCGTCAGTGTGGGAGTGGCCGAACGCAGCGAAGCGCTGCGCGGGCCGGAAGCGGTGATCAAGGCGGCCGACCAGGCGCTCTACCGGGCCAAGGACGGCGGCCGCAACCAGGTGTGCCTGTACAGCGTGCGGCGGCGGGCCGGCGCGATTTGAGCGTCGGCGCTACTTGCCGGCCAGCGGCAACGACATCAGCGTTTCGTCGTAGAACCTGCCGTTCACGCATAGCGCTTCGCGCTCGCATCCGTATTCGGTGAAGCCCAGGCCCAGGTACAGGGCGGTGGCCGCGGCGTTGTTCGAAGTCACGCTCAACTGCACGTGGCGGATGCCGCGCATGGCCCCGGCGTGCGCGATGGCCGCGCGCATCAGCAGTTTCGCCAGGCCCCGGCCGCGCTGGGCGGGCGCCACGTACATGCTCCAGATATGGGCCTTGTGCCGCATCTTCAGCATGCGCTGCCGGCCCACGCCGACGATGCCGGCAAGCGCTGCGCCGTCGAAGACGCCGAACATCGCACCGTCGTCCGCCGGCGCGATCCAGGCGCGGATGTCCTCCAATGTCAGGGTGTGTTCCTCTTCGTAACTCGATCCGAACGATTCGGGCGTTTCCACAAGGGCGTCCAGGCGCAATTGGCGCAGGGCTGCGGCGTCCGGGGGAGCGAGGCGTCTGACCTGGGGTGAGGACATGGGGAGCAAGTGTTGGGAATAGGTAACGTTTTGGGAGCGCTCGGGACAGTATAGAGGGGCGGCTTGCCTATAATGAATCCAATGCCGCTTGCGGTTTTCACAAAGGAGCCACTGATGTTCGGTTTCCTCAAGATAAACCAGGACGCCAAGCGCAACGAAGTCCAGGAAGAGTTCGTGGCGCGCGTGGCGGATGCCGCGCAGGACTTTGTCCAGGCAGCCGGCCAGACCGGCGCCGTGCTGGACTACTCGCCTTCCAGCGTCCATGCGCTGGATGAAGCGCTGGAGGCCGCCCACCTCGGGACCCTGCCTCTGACCCCCATGCAGACCGTCGGAGCTGCCGCCTACCTCTACGAGGTGGGCCGCCGCGCGCATGGCGGCCTGTACGAAGTCTGCGACGACGAAGACCCGGTGGTGCTGGTCTGCGGCGGACCGGGAACCGAAGTCTGCTTCGGCGCGATCGCCAAGGTCGAGCGCCGGATCCGCTACGGCGCCACCGAGGCGATTCCGCCTTATTTCGAGCAATTCGTGACGGCGCTGCAGGCGGGCGAGGCCCGCACGATCCGGTAGCGCCAGGGCTGTTGTCTCCGCCCGGAAGCGCGCTTTTTGGCGCGATGACAACGGCCGCGCATCCCTTCTGGGGATTTCCCGTAGGACTGTAAGAAAAACAGCCCTACAATTCCGCCATTCCCGCCTCCCCGGCGGGTGCTCGCGCCGTCTGTCATCAGGCGGATTTTTACTAGCTGTACACTCGCGCCGCGATACGCGTCCGATTCCGCCTTGCCCCCAGGAGCGCCCGCATGAAATTCCGCTTCCCCATTTTCATCATCGACGAGGACTACCGTTCCGAGAACGCGTCCGGCCTGGGCATCCGCGCCCTTTCTGCCGCGATCGAGGCCGAGGGCGTCGAGGTGATCGGGGTGACCAGTTATGGCGACCTGAGTTCGTTTGCCCAGCAGCAGAGCCGCGCCAGCGCCTTCATCCTGTCGATCGACGATGAAGAGTTCGACGTGGATTCGCCCGAGGACGTGGCCAGCGCCATCAAGAACCTGCGCGCGTTCATCGGCGAGCTGCGCTTCCGCAACGCCGATATCCCCATCTACCTGTACGGCGAGACGCGCACCTCGGAGCACATCCCGAACGACATCCTGCGCGAACTGCACGGCTTCATCCACATGTTCGAGGACACTCCCGAATTCGTGGCGCGCCACATCATCCGCGAAGCCCGCAGCTACGTCGACAGCCTGCCGCCGCCGTTCTTCCGCGAGCTGGTGAAGTACGCGCAGGACGGTTCGTACTCCTGGCACTGTCCCGGCCACTCGGGCGGCGTGGCGTTCCTGAAGAGCCCCGTGGGCCAGATGTTCCACCAGTTCTTCGGCGAGAACATGCTGCGCGCCGACGTCTGCAACGCGGTCGACGAACTGGGCCAGCTGCTGGACCACACCGGCCCCGTGGCCGAGTCCGAACTGAACGCGGCGCGCATCTTCCATGCCGACCACTGCTTCTTCGTGACCAACGGCACGTCCACCTCGAACAAGGTGGTGTGGCACGCCAACGTCGCCGCCGGCGACGTGGTCGTGGTGGACCGCAATTGCCACAAGTCCATCCTGCACGCCATCACGATGACGGGCGCGATCCCGGTGTTCCTGCGTCCCACGCGCAACCACCTGGGCATCATCGGCCCGATCCCGCTGGAAGAATTCCACCCGGACAGCATCCGCAAGAAGATCGAGGCCAATCCCTTCGCGCGCGAAGCGGTCAACAAGAATCCGCGCATCCTGACGCTGACGCAAAGCACGTACGACGGCGTGATCTACAACGTGGAAATGATCAAGAAGCAGCTGGGCAGCTATGTCGATACGCTGCACTTCGACGAAGCCTGGCTGCCGCACGCCTCGTTCCACGAGTTCTACCAGGACATGCACGCCATCGGCCAGGACCGCCCGCGCAGCCAGGACGCCATGGTGTTCGCCACGCACTCCACGCACAAGCTGCTGGCCGGCATTTCGCAGGCCTCGCAGATCATCGTGCAGGAGTCCGAGACCCGCAAGCTGGACCGCAACGTCTTCAACGAAGCCTACCTGATGCACACGTCCACCTCGCCCCAGTACGCGATCATCGCGTCCTGCGACGTGGCGGCCGCCATGATGGAGCCGCCCGGAGGCACCGCGCTGGTCGAGGAGAGCATCCGCGAAGCCATGGATTTCCGCCGCGCCATGCGCAAGGTGGAATCGGAGTTCGGCAAGAACGACTGGTGGTTCAAGGTCTGGGGGCCGAACCGACTGGTGCCGGAAGGCATCGGCAACCGCGACGAGTGGATCCTGGAGTCCAACGACCACTGGCACGGCTTCGGCGACCTGGCCGAAGGCTTCAACATGCTGGATCCGATCAAGGCCACGGTCATCACTCCGGGCCTGGACATGTCCGGCAGCTTCGGCGAAACCGGCATCCCCGCCGCCCTGGTCTCCAAGTACCTGACCGAGCACGGCGTGGTGGTCGAGAAGACTGGCCTGTATTCGTTCTTCATTCTGTTCACCATCGGCATCACCAAGGGCCGCTGGAACACGCTGCTGACCGCCCTGCAGCAATTCAAGGACGACTACGACCGCAACCAGCCGCTGTGGCGCATCCTGCCGGAATTCTGCCGCGACCATCGCCGCTACGAGCGCATGGGCCTGCGCGACCTCTGCCAGCAGATCCATGAAGCCTACCGCGAGCGCGACGTGGCCCGCCTGACGACCGAGATGTACCTGAGCGACATGGTTCCGGCCCTGAAGCCGTCGGACGCGTTCGCCCGCATGGCGCACCGCGAGGTCGAGCGCGTCGACATCGACAAGCTGGAAGGCCGCGTCACCGGCGTGCTGCTGACCCCGTACCCCCCGGGCATTCCGCTGCTGATTCCGGGCGAGCGCTTCAACCGCACCATCGTCCAGTACCTGCAGTTCGCGCGTGAGTTCAACCAGCGTTTCCCCGGCTTCGAGACCTATATCCACGGCCTGGCCGATGAAGTGGGCCCCGACGGCGAAAAGCGCTACTACGTTGACTGCCTGATCGAAGAGTGAGGCCCGGCGGGCCTGGAGTCCTGATGTTCGATGTAGCCGTACTCGGCGCCGGCGCCGCTGGCATGATGTGTGCCGCGGTGGCCGGCCAGCGCGGCCTGCGCGTGGTGCTGGTCGACCATGCCAGCCGCCTGGCGGAGAAGATCCGCATTTCGGGCGGCGGCCGCTGCAATTTCACCAACATCGGGGCCGGGCCCGCCAACTTTCTTTCCGACAATCCGCATTTCTGCCGCTCGGCCCTGTCGGGCTATACGCCGCAGGATTTCCTGGCGCTCCTGAAGCGCCATGGCATCGCCTGGCACGAGAAGCATCGCGGCCAACTGTTCTGCAACGATTCCAGCGAATCCATCATCGACATGCTGCGCGTCGAATGCGATGCGGGCGGCGTGCAATGGCGCATGAATTGCCCGGTGGCCGAGATCGGGCATGGCGGGCAGGGCTTCGAGCTGCGTACCGCGCAGGGGCCGATCCGCGCGGCCAAGCTGGTGGTCGCCACCGGCGGCATGGCCATCCCCCAGTTGGGCGCCACCGACTTTGGCCTGAAGATCGCGCGGCAGTTCGCCCTGAAGGTCGTGGAGCCCCGCCCCGCGCTGGTGCCCCTGACCTTCGATCCCGCGCAATGGCAGGCCCTGTCCGAATTGTCGGGCGTGGCGCTGGAGGTCAACCTGCACACCGGGCAGGGCAAGGCCCGCGGCGAATTCCTGGAAGACCTGCTGTTCACGCACCGCGGCCTGTCGGGGCCCGCCATTCTGCAGATATCCAGTTTCTGGAAGCCGGGCGAACCCATCGTGGTGGACCTGGCGCCGGGCCGCAACATGGCCGAGGAACTGTTGCAATCGAAATCCGGCAACCGGCAGCAGCTCCATACGGTGCTGGGCGGCCTCTGGCCCAAGCGCCTGGCCGACCGCTGGCTGCACCTGGCGGAGCAGAAGGGCAAGCCGGGGCTGGCGGCGCTGCGCCTGGCCGACGCGCCGGACAAGACCTTGCGCGGGCTGGCTCAGGACATTCATCAATGGACGCTGGTGCCCAGCGGGACCGCCGGCTACAAGAAGGCCGAGGTGATGCGCGGCGGCGTGGACACGCGCGGCCTGGACCAGAAGTCCATGCAAGCCAAGACCACGCCCGGCCTTTACTTCATCGGCGAGGCCGTGGATGTGACGGGATGGCTGGGCGGGTACAACTTCCAGTGGGCCTGGGCGTCGGGCGTGGCTTGCGGCAAGGCGCTGTAGTCCGGGCGGAAGGGCGATAGCGCGGGGCCATGGCAGGAATCGGGGTCCTGCCATTGTGATATTAAATAAAAATAAATATCATTTATGTTTTCGATATTGATCAAGGCCTTCTTCCGAGGGCCGATCCGACGGAGACATGCATGGCCTATACCCTTCCGCCCTTGCCGTACGCCTATGACGCCCTGGAGCCCCATATCGACTCCATGACGATGGAGATCCACTACAGCAAACACCACCAGACCTACGTCAACAGCCTGAACGCCGCGCTGGAAGGGGCGGGGCTTCCTACCGACGAGCCCGTCGAGGCGCTGGTGTCGCGCCTGGACCAATTGCCCGAGGCCGTCCGCGGCGCGGTGCGCAACCACGGGGGCGGACACGCCAACCACAGCCTGTTCTGGTCCGTCATGTCCCCCGAGGGCGGAGGCGAGCCCGATGGCGACCTGGCCGCGGCCATAGAGGCCGAGCTGGGCGGTATGGCCGCCTTCCGGGACGCCTTCACCAAGGCCGCGCTGACCCGCTTCGGAAGCGGCTGGGCGTGGCTGTCGCTGACGCCGGCCGGCAAGCTCACCGTGGAAAGCAGCGCCAACCAGGACAGCCCGCTGATGCAGGGCAACACGCCCATCCTGGGGCTGGACGTCTGGGAGCATGCCTATTACCTGAAGTACCAGAATCGCCGGCCGGAATACATCGCCGCCTTCTACAATGTCGTGAACTGGCCGGAAGTGGCGCGCCGCTACGCAGCGGCCAAGCGCTGAGCGCGTCTTTCGCAAGGAGGGCAGCGGCATATGAATACCTTCAGCCGTCATCGCGTGCGGCCGGCGGCCACCAGCATCAGTGTCTGGACGCTGGCAGTGCTGGTGTCGTGCCTGGGCCTGCACCAGTTGTGGGCGTACCTGGACGTGCGCGCGCCGCACGTGGCGGATGCGCTGCTGGGCGGCCTGGTCGCCGCCGCCGCGACGGCGCTGGGGACCGTGCCCATCCTGTTCGCCCGCAGCATTCCGCAGAAGATGCAGGACAGCATGTTCGGCTTCGGGGCCGGCGTGATGCTGGCCGCCAGCGCTTTTTCGCTGGTGGCCCCGGGCATCGCCGCGGGCCGCGACCTGGGCTACGGCCCCTGGGGCGCGGGCCTGACGGTGGGCGCGGCCGTGCTGCTGGGGGCGGCCGTCCTGCTGCTCATGGACCGCACGCTGCCGCACGAGCATTTCATCAAGGGCAGGGAAGGGATCGAAGCGCACCGGCTGCGCCGCACCTGGCTGTTCGTGTTCGCGATCACGCTGCACAATCTGCCGGAAGGCCTGGCCATCGGCGTGGGCTACGCGGGCAATGACCCGGTGCGCGGCACGGCGCTGGCGACGGGCATCGCCATCCAGGACATCCCCGAGGGGCTGGTCGTGGCCGTCGCGCTGCTGGCGGCGGGCTACCAGCGCGCGTTCGCGGTGGCGCTGGGGATGCTGTCCGGGCTGGTCGAGCCGCTGGGAGCCGTGCTGGGCGCCGCCGTGGTCGGCTGGTCGGAGCCGATGCTGCCCTGGGGCCTGGGTTTCGCCGCGGGGGCGATGCTCTTCGTGATCAGCCACGAAATCATCCCGGAGTCGCACCGCAAGGGGCACGAGGTCTACGCCACCTGCGGCCTGATGCTGGGCTTCGTGCTGATGATGCTGCTGGACACGGCGCTGGGCTAGGCCGCGCGGGCATTCCCTGGCGGCGGCTTTCGTTGTATGCTTTCGCCGCTGTCACGCATGTTGCGGGAGAGAGCGGCCTGTATCCCCGGCCGCCGCCGAAGGCGCAATTCGCCCGGAATCGCTCAGGTAACCCATACCGCCCATGCTTGCCCTGTCCCGGTTTTCACCGCGCGGACGCGGCAAAACAGCACTCTGGAGAGACCTGGCGCCGCCCCTGAAACAAGGGACACAGCGAGCAGCCCAGGCGCCGAAGGTGCAAACCCGCGTTGCGGGGCAACTCTCAGGCAAAAGGACAGAGGGGCGGAAGATTCAGCCGTTGTGCAGGCGCAGCCCGCTTGGCACCACCGGCATTCCGTAACCCTGGCAACAATGCCGTCCCGGAGTTCCCGCGCATGTCCGCACCCCTCAAACGCACCCCGCTGGCCGAAGAACATATCGCCTCTGGCGCCCGAATGGTCGACTTCGGCGGCTGGGACATGCCCCTGGCCTACGGCTCGCAGCTCGAAGAGCACCATGCCGTGCGCCAGGACGCCGGCATGTTCGACGTTTCGCACATGCTGAACGTCGACATCGCGGGCCCGGACTCCTTCGCTTTCCTGCAGCGCCTGGTCGCCAACGACGTGGCCAAGCTGACGGTGCCCGGCAAGGCCCTGTACAGCTGCATGCTGAATCCGCAGGGCGGCGTGATCGACGACCTGATCGTCTACTTCTTCGCCTCCGACGAATGGCGCGTGGTCGTCAACGCCGGCACGGCCGAGAAAGACATCGCCTGGATGCAGCGCGTGAAGCAGGCTGGTGGTTTCGACGTCGCCATCACTCCGCGCCGCGACCTGGCCATGGTCGCCGTGCAGGGCCCCAATGCCCGCGCCAAGGTGTGGGCCGCGCGCCCGGCCTGGAAGGCCGCCACCGAACCGCTGACCCCCTTCGTCGCGGCCGTGGTCGGCGACGACACGCTGGTGGCCCGCACGGGCTACACCGGCGAAGACGGCTTCGAGATCGTGCTGCCCGCCACCGAGGTCGTGCAGCTGTGGCGCGACCTGGCCGCCCAGGGAGTGCGTCCCTGCGGCCTGGGCGCGCGCGATACGTTGCGCCTGGAAGCCGGCATGAACCTCTACGGCCAGGACATGGACGAACTGATCCAGCCCGGCCAGGCCGGCCTGACCTGGACGGTGTCCTTGAAGGACGCCGAGCGCCGCTTCATCGGCCGCGAGGCGCTGGAGCAGTTCGCCACGCCGGCCGCGTTCCTCGGCCTGAAGCTGCAGGAGCGCGGCGTCATGCGCGCGCACATGGCCGTGCGCACCAAGGACGGCATGGGAGAACTCACCAGCGGCACCATGTCGCCCACCCTGGGCGTGTCGATCGGCTTCGCCCGGCTGCCGCAAGGCGTGCGTCCCGGCGATACGGTCGAGGTCGATATCCGCGGCAAGTGGGTGCCCGCGCTGGCATGCAAATTGCCGTTTGTCCGTAACGGCAAAGCGGTCGAACACTCGTAAACTCGAAGCTTCGCGCGGCTGGCGGCCCCTCCCGGGCGACCTGGCCGTCCGCGCGAGGCGCGCAACACCATTCATCTACCCGCATTCCCTCAGGAGTTCCCATGAGTCTGCCCACCGATCGCAAGTACACCGAGTCCCATGAATGGGTCAAAGCCGAAGGCGACGTGTTCGTCGTCGGCATCACCGATACCGCCCAGGACCAGTTGGGCGACCTGGTCTTCGTCGGCGACGTGAAGGTCGGCGCCAAGCTGAACGCCGGCGAGACCGCTGGCGTGGTCGAATCGGTCAAGGCCGCTTCCGACATCTACGCGCCGGTGGCCGGCGAGATCGTCGCTTTCAACGAAGAGCTGGAAAACAACCCCAACCTGATCAACGAATCGGCCTTCACCGCCTGGATCTTCAAGATCAAGCCGGTCAACGCCGCCGATGCCGACAAGCTGCTGGACGCTGCCGGCTACGAGGCCGTCGCCA
>NZ_JPYO01000042.1:333953-548625 GCF_000757485.1 Achromobacter sp. RTa | reverse complement strand
GGGGCGGGCGCGCGGCCCGTGCGGCCGCGCGCCCGCCCCGCAAGATGCAATACCGTCCGTCCTCCGACGGCACCCGCTACCCCGAGATCTCCCCATGTCGCGCGCCCTAGACACCCATACCGACTTCATCCCCCGCCACATCGGCCCCTCCGACGCCGACCAGGCCGCCATGCTCGCCGTCATCGGCAGCGCCAGCCTGGACGCCCTGATCGAAGAAGTCGTGCCGCCCAAGATCCGCAGCCAGGCTCCGCTGGCGCTGCCGCAATCGCGCAGCGAAACCGACGTGCTGGGCGAACTCAAGCAGATCGCGGGCCGCAACCAGGTCTACCGCAGCTACATCGGCCAGGGGTACTACGGCACGCACACGCCCAATGTGGTGTTGCGCAACATCCTCGAGAATCCCGCCTGGTACACGGCCTACACGCCGTACCAGCCCGAAATCTCGCAGGGCCGCCTCGAGGCCCTGCTGAATTACCAGACCATGGTCGCCGACCTGACCGGGCTGGACATCTCCAACGCCTCGCTGCTGGACGAAGGCACCGCCGCGGCCGAAGCCATGACGCTGGCGCGCCGCAGCGCCAAATCGAAGAGCCCGGTGTTCTTCGTTTCGCGCCACGTGCATCCCCAGACCCTCGAAGTCGTGCGCACGCGCGCCGAAGGCCTGGACATCGAGATCGCGGTGGGCGACGAGGCCGAAGGCCTGCCCGAGTGCTTCGGCGTGCTGCTCCAGTACCCGCACAGCACCGGCTCCATTTCCGACTACCGCCAACTGGCCGAAGCCGCGCATGCGCAAGGCGCGGTCGTGGCCGTGGCCACCGACTTGCTGGCGCTGGCCCTGCTGGCAGCCCCGGGCGAGTGGGGCGCCGACATCGCCATCGGCTCGGCGCAGCGCTTCGGCGTGCCGTTCGGCTTCGGCGGCCCGCATGCCGGCTTTATGGCCTGCAAGGACGCCTTCAAGCGCAACATGGCGGGCCGCCTGGTCGGCGTGTCCAAGGACGCGCAGGGCAATCCGGCGATGCGCCTGGCGCTGCAGACGCGCGAACAGCACATCCGCCGCGAAAAGGCCACTTCCAACATCTGCACCGCGCAAGTGCTGCTGGCCGTGATGGCCGGCATGTACGCCGTGTGGCACGGCCCGGCGGGCATCCGCCGCATCGCCGAGCGCGTGCAGCGCAGCACCGCGATCCTGCGCGCCGAGCTGGTCAAGCTGGGCGTGAAGGTCGCCAACGACACCTTCTTCGACACGCTGCTGCTGGAAACCGGCGCGGCCACCCCCGCCATTCTGACGGCTGCCGACTGCGCCCGGATCAACCTGCGCCGCGTCGATGGCGCCCGCCTTGCTGTTTCGCTCGACGAAACGGTGAGCGCGGACGACCTCCTGGCGCTGGTCAACGTTTTTGCGGCGGGCCTGGAACGCGATGACGTCGAACTCGACCTCGACGCCCTGGACGCGGCGGCGGCCGGCGGCATCCCCGCGGGCGTGGCGCGCGAAAGCGCCATCCTGAAGCATCCGGTGTTCTCCAGCGTGCAGTCCGAGACCGACATGCTGCGCTACCTGCGCAAGCTGGCCGACAAGGATCTGGCGCTGGACCGCACGATGATCCCGCTGGGTTCGTGCACCATGAAGCTCAACGCCACGGCCGAAATGATCCCCATCACCTGGCCCGAATTCGCGCTGATTCACCCGTTCGCGCCCGCCGCGCAAAGCCAGGGCTACAACGAGCTGATCGACCGGCTGTCGGCCGCGCTGTGCGAGATCACCGGCTACGACAACATCAGCCTGCAGCCCAACTCGGGCGCGCAGGGCGAATACGCCGGCCTGCTGGCTATCCGCGGCTATCACCAGGCCAATGGCCAGCACCAGCGCAACATCTGCCTGATCCCGTCGTCGGCGCATGGCACCAACCCCGCCTCGGCCCAGCTGGCCGGCATGGACGTGGTGGTGGTGGCGTCCGACGCCAACGGCAACGTGGACCTGGCCGACTTGCGCGCCAAGATCGAACAGGTGGGCGACAAGCTGGCCGCCCTGATGATCACGTACCCGTCCACGCACGGCGTGTTCGAGGAAGCCGTGACCGAGATCTGCGATCTGGTGCACCAGGCCGGCGGCCAGGTCTACCTGGACGGCGCCAACATGAACGCCATGGTCGGCGTGGCCCAGCCGGGCAAATTCGGTTCGGACGTGTCCCACCTGAACCTGCACAAGACCTTCTGCATTCCGCACGGCGGTGGCGGCCCCGGCGTGGGCCCAGTGGCGGTGCGCGCGCACCTGGCCCCGTACCTGCCCGGCGTGGTGAATGAACAGGGCAAGCTGCCGGGCGACGCCAAGGTCGGCCCGGTGTCGGCCGCGCCGTTCGGCTCCGCCGGCATCCTGCCGATCCCGTACGTGTACATCGCGCTGATGGGCGCCGACGGCCTGCGCCGCGCCACCGAAGTGGCCATCCTGAACGCCAACTACATCGCCACGCGCCTGCGCGGCCACTATCCGGTGCTGTACGCGGGCCGCCATGGCCGCGTGGCGCACGAGTGCATCCTGGACGTGCGTCCGCTGAAGGAAACCAGCGGTATCAGCGCCGAGGACATCGCCAAGCGCCTGATGGACTACGGTTTCCACGCTCCCACCATGAGCTTCCCCGTCGCGGGCACGCTGATGGTCGAGCCGACGGAATCGGAAAGCATCGCCGAACTGGACCGCTTCATCGACGCCATGATTTCCATCCGCGAGGAGATCGCCCAGGTCGAGCGCGGCGAGCGCGACCGCGAGGACAACGTCCTGAAGAACGCCCCGCACACCGCGCAGATGCTGCTGGCCGAAGAATGGCTGCACGACTATCCGCGCCAGCAGGCCGCCTATCCGGTGGCGTCGCTGCGCGACGCGAAGTACTGGCCGCCGGTCGCCCGCGTGGACAATGCCTACGGTGACCGCAACCTGGTGTGCGCCTGCCTGCCGATCGAAGCCTACGCTTAAGCGCGGGCCGCAAGGCCCGGCGCGAGCCGGGCCTGGGCAAAAAAAATCCCCCGTCAGGAAAACGGGGGATTTTTTTATCCTGCGTCGGCTTGGCGCTTACTTCGCCGGCGCGGCTTTGCTGGCGACGGAGAAGTCTTCCGCGATGCTGAAGAACGTGTTCAGCATGATCTGCAGGTTTTCCTTGCCGATGCCGCCTTCCGAGTTCATGTCCATCTGCAGCACGGCCTGGTTCTTGTCGTCCAGGTAGGCGCGCGTCCAGCGGTATTCCTGGTTCCAGGCGTTGATCGCCTTGAGCGAGACCGGCTTCTTGCTGCTGTACGTCGCAGTCACCACGAGGTCGTGGCACTGTTCCGTGAAGTCGTTGCACAAGAATTCCACGCGCAGGTCGGTTGCGCCCGTATTGGCGGGTGCCAGGATCAGCACGGGGCCTTCTTCGCCGTCTTCCTTGCGGGGCGAGTACGACATATCGGACAGCATGGCGTTGACGGTGTCGAAGTCGAAGTCCTGCATCAGGTCGGCGGGAGCCGCCGCGGCGGCAGGCTCTTCCGGATCCATGTCCATGTTTTCGGGCTCGCCCTCGTCGTCCATGCCCGTCGCGCCCAGCAGGCCGGCGAACAGTTCCTCGGCCGGAATCTTCTGGCCGTTCAGGTCGCCCATGCCGTCGGCGAAGTGGAACTTGCCGACGATGTTGTCGCCGTCGTTCTTGCCGACGTTGAACATTTCGGCCATGCCCGACACCGAGCGCATCTGCTCGTCGGCCTCGGCGCCGGCCGCCGTGGCGTCCAGGCCTTCCTTCTTGATGGCGTACTGCACCATCAAGTCGCGGACCATGGGCTTGGAGATGACCAGCGTGGCGTCGATCTGCTTGATGGCCTTGACCAGGATTTCCTGCGGGGTCAGTTCCTTCACGTTGGGCGGATTGGCCAGGTCCAGCGTGAACGTCAGCTTGCTTTCGCCCTTGGCGGTCTTCCAGCTGAGCGGGTCGATGCTGAACGACGGATTGCCGTTGAGCAGCTTGCCGGCGTTGTCCAGCAGCACGTCGAACTGTTCGTCCTTCAGGCCTTCGTCGCTCGCGCCCATCATGTATTGGCGCACGATCTGGTTGTAGGTGTCGGACAGTTGCTTGACGGCCTCGCCGTCCAGCTTGGCGAGCTTGACGACGGCCTGGCCGTTGCCCAGCGCGACATCGTTCAGGACGATGTCGCCGGTCTGGTAGGTCGCCTCGGCGTTGATGGTCTTGTCGTCTTCGGACAGCTTGACGCCATAGCCCAGGTTGTCCAGCGAGACCTTGACTTCTTCATCGGGCTTGACGACATCGATGCGCTTGACCTTGATGTTCGAATCGCCGACGGACAGGCCGAACTTGCCCATGCGGCTGTTCACGTCCATGGTCAGGCCGGACATCGTCATCTTGACCGGGTCGTCCGACTTCTCGCCGTTCACGGACAGCGTTTCCACCAGGGCGTTTGCGGTGATCGCCTGCAGCTTGCGGTCGAAGGTGCCGTTGACCGTCATGCCGCTGAAGTCGACCGCGTTGCCTTCATGTTCGACCTTGACCGGCGCGATCGTGGCGCTGGCGGTGGCGAAGCCGCCGAAGCTGATCACGGCGTCGCCGGCCAGCGGCGAGACGCCGTTGGTGAGCTCGAACAGTTCCTTGATGTTGTCCGTCTTGGCGATCTCGCTGTGGACGAAGGCCAGCTTGGGCGCGATCGCGCCGCGCGCCAGGGCGCTCTTGGGGAAGGGGCCGTGTTCGATGGTGGCGTCGAACTCGACCATGCCGGCGGGCATGTCATCGGGGGTGCTGTCGCTCTTGACGAAGGACAGGCCATAGCGCGCCTGCGTCGAGAACAGGCCGCGTTCGTATTTCAGCTGGTCGATGCGCAGGCCGAACAACGGCGTGATCTTGGCCAGCTTCTCGTTGGCTTCCGCCAGGTGGCGCTGCGAGCTTTCCTCGATGCGTTTGCCGGTGTACCACGTGGCGCCGACCCAGCTTCCTGCTCCCACTATGACCACGCCGAGGGTGATCGCTACGCTCTTTTTCATCGTTCTGCTTGTGTCGTTGATTATCGAGTCATATCCGGTGGCCGCGGCGGTTTCTGCCGCGAGGCGGCCCCCTGCGGGCCGCTTCCATTGGAATACGCGTATTCATCGGCCTGTAAGGCCCGCGGCGAGTATACCGAGCGACAGCTCGCCTGAGCGTGCTCGCAGTTACAGAAGATGTCAAAATGAAAGCCGGCGCTGTTGGGCCGGCTTTTCGGGCGGAAAATGCGCAAAAGGCTACAGCGCGTCCAGCGGATAGATCGGACGGCGCACTTTCTTGAACTCCAGCTGGCCATAATCGGAGGTGGTGACGCCCACGCCCGTGCATTCGATGACTTCCGTGGCCATGTCGGAGAAGCCCGCGCGCCAATGCACCCGGCTTTTCAGCACCACATAGCGCTTTTGCAGCGGGTCGACGCCGGCCGACAGCAGGCAGTTGACGTCGAACGGCTCCTGGTGCCGCGACACCACCACGATTTCCACGCGGCCCGTATCGATAACGACGGTCAGCCCGGTATCGTTGCGCACGCCGCGGTACATGGGGCCCCGGTTCAGGTATACGCCGTCGAACACCAGCTTGACGCGGCCGGTGACTTCCAGCGGTTCGCTGGGTTCCTTGATGGCGGGCATGGGCATCTTGCCGCCCAGCTTGAGCGTGATGGCCTGGCCCACTCCGGCCGCGGCCGCTTCCTGCGCGGCTTGCGGGTCGCAGATGGCGTAGAAGACCACGTTTTCCAATTCCTGGCGCAGCACCTCGGCCAGCACGGCGGTGGTGTCCATCGTGCCGCCCGAGCCCGTGTTGTCGTAATGGTCCAGCAGCACGACGGGGCCTTGTTCGATCGCCTTGGCGCGCGCGATGGTGGGCGCGAGCGGTTCCGGATGGAACACCCAGTCGGCGCGTCCCTTCCAGGCCCGGTCGAGCAGCTCGTCGCGGTATTCTTCCGCTTCGGCCAGCTTGCCGTCCGTACAGACAACGGCGCTCAGGCCCGCCTCGCGGATGTCGGCGTGGGGAAAACCCACGAATACCGAGGCGGCCAGCACGCCGCCGGCTTCCAGCTCCCGGCAGCGTTCCTGCAGGGGCTTGTTGGGCGCGGCATGGGTGCCCTGGCACATGATATGGGGCAGCATGGGCTTGTTGGCCCAGGACATGACGGGCTTGATCTCGCCCTTCAGGGTGCGCACGATCACGTTCGCGGCGCGCACGCCCGATTCGCGGATGTCCACGTGGGGATAGGTGTGGAAGCCGCTGATGACCGTGGCGTTCCTGACGATGTCGTCGTAGATGTTGGCGTGCATGTCCAGCGTGACGGCCACGGGCGTCGTGGGATCGATTTCGCGCAGGCGGCGCAGCAGGTCGCCTTCGGCGTCGTCCACGCCCTGCGCCACCATGGCGCCGTGCAGGTCCAGCAGGATGGCGTCGAAGCCGCCGCGCTGGACTTCGTCCAGGACCAGCTTGCACAACCGTTCATGCGTTTGCGCGCTGGCCGGCCCGCTGGGCCAGGACTCGGCCGCTACCGGGATGACCATCTCGGCACCCTCGCGGCGGGCCACTTCGATATAGCCGCCCAGGCCGCTGTCGGTGTTCTCGTAGGCCTTGATGGCGCGTTCGCCGGCCAGGATTTCGGGGTTGCCGCGGAAGAAACGTTCAAGCGGGGTCGGCACGGGCGAAAAGGTATTCGTCTCGTGCTTGATCATTGCCAAAAGCCAACGCATGGGAATTCCTCTGGGTCTGCTGGGGAAGGGTCAGGCTGCCTTGGGGGGCTGCGGCCAAGGATGTTGCGCGGGGCGCATCCGCTCCCAGGCTCGCGCCAGGCGCAGCACGCCCAGGTCGTCGAAGCGCGGGCCGGCGATCTGCAGGCCGATGGGCAGGCCGGCATTGGTGTAGCCGCAATTGACGGAGGCTGCGGGCTGCTCGCTCATGTTGAAGGGCAGGGTGAAGCCGATGTGGTGCATCGTGGTCGCGACTTCGTTGGTGGGCGACGGCCATTCGGCGTTGTAGGCGACCACGGGCGCCACGGGCGACAGCACGTAGTCGTACGGCGCGCAGGCCGCGACCGTCTTGGCGCGCACGTTCAAGGTTTCGTAGTAGCTGCGGAACACGGCTTCGCCGGACTGGCCGCCGCCGCTTTCCGCCCAGGCGCGAATGAAGGGCAGGATCCTGGCGCGGCGGGCTTTGGGCAGGGCGGCCAGGTCCAGCGCCGAGCGGGTGCGCCAGAAACGGTCCACGCCGTCCAGCATGTCCGGGGTCATCCAGGGCTGCATGGGCGTCACGATGGCGCCCGCGGCCTCGAAGGCGCGCGCCGCGGCCTGCACCGCGTCGAGGATCTCGGGATCCACCGGCAGGCCGCAGCCCGCGTCCATCAGCAGACCGATGCGCAGGCCGCGCACATCGCGCTCCAGGTCGTGCCAGTCGATTTCCTGGTAGGGCAGGCTCATGTGGTCGCGCGCGTCGGGCTGCGACAGCACGCCCATCATGAGCGCCGCGTCGGCCACGGTGCGGGTCATCGGGCCGGCGCAGCGGCCCATGAAGGGCGGGTCGATCGGGATGCGGCCCAGGCTGGGCTTGAGCGTGGCGATGCCGCACCATGCGGCCGGCAGCCGCACGGAGCCGCCGATGTCGGTGCCGATATGCAAGGGACCGTAGCCCGCCGCGGCGGCGGCGCCGGCGCCCGCGCTGGAGCCGCCCGGGTTCTTGGACAGGTCCCAGGGGTTGCGGGTCAATTCGTGGAAGCTGGACAGCCCGGATGACAGCATGCCGTAGTCGGGCATGGTGGTCTTGCCCAGCAGCACGGCGCCGGCCTCGCGCATGCGGGCGGCGGGGGGCGCGTCGGCGGGGGCCGGGGTGAGGTCGGTCGCGGCGGTGCCCAGCGGCACGGGCACGCCGCGCGTGGCGATGTTCTCTTTGATGGTGGCGGGCACGCCGTCCAGCGTATGGCCGCCGGCCGATTGGGGCTCGCCCTTCATCCAGCGGGCCTCGGAGGCGCGGGCCATCTCCAGCGCGCCTTCAGGATCCAGCGCATAGGTGGCCTTCAGCTGCGGTTCCCAGCGCGCGATGTGCTCCAGCACGGAGCGGGTGGCTTCGACGGGCGACAAGGTCTTGTCGCGGTATGCCTGAAGAAGCTCCACTGCGGACATTTCATGCGGTTGCGGCATTTCGGTTCCTGTAGGCGGATCGTTGCGTCACGGCGCGGAGGCCGGCGCCAGGCCGGCCGAGATGGGCCGGAAGTTGCGGAAGTCCCAGTCTCGCCCGGGCGCCGCGTCGATCAGGGCACGGGTGTATTCGTGGCGCGGCTCGGTCAGGACGGTTTCGGCCGAGCCGGTCTCGACGACCTTGCCGCGCTGCATGACCATGATGGTGTCGCAGATCTGGGCGGCCACGCGCAGGTCGTGCGTGATGAACAGCACGCCCACGCCGGTGCGCTGGCGCACCTGTTCCAGCAATTCCAGCACCTGCGCCTGCACCGATACGTCCAGCGCGGACACGGCCTCGTCGGCCACCAGGATCTCCGGATCCATGACCAGGGCGCGCGCGATGCAGATGCGCTGGCGCTGGCCTCCCGAGAACTGGTGCGGGTAGCGCTGCATGGCGTCGGGGCTCAGGCCCACCACGGCCAGGGTCTCGCCGGCGCGTTTCAATGCCTGCTCGCGCGGCACGCCGAAGTTGAGCAGGCCTTCGATGATGGACTCACCGACGGTGCGGCGCGGGTTCAGCGAACGGTAGGGGTCCTGGAACACGATCTGGATCCGGCGGCGCACGGGGCGCAGGGCCGAGCCCGACAAGGTGCTGAGGTCTTCGCCTCCCATCATCATGTGGCCGGCGGTGGGTTCGATCAGGCGCACGATGCAGCGCGCCACGGTGGACTTGCCCGAGCCCGATTCGCCCACAATGCCCAGGATCTCGCCCTTGCGCAGCGTGAGGTTCACGTCGGAGGCCGCGATGATGTTGTGCGCTGCCTTGCGCGACAGCACCGACTGCTTGCCGCCATAGGTGCGGCCCAGCCCCTTGACGTGCAGCACCGGCATGCCGGAGGGCGCTTCCCGGCGTGACGGGACCAGGCTGGGCACCGAGGACACCAGGCGCCGGGTATAGGACTGCTTGGGCTCGGCCAGGATCTCGTCGCGGGTGCCGCTTTCGACCAGGTCGCCGCGGTTCATGACGATGATGCGGTCGGATATCTCGGCCACGACGCCGAAGTCGTGGGTGATGAACAGCACCGCGGTCCGGTGCTTGACCTGGAGCTCCTTGATGAGCGCCAGGATCTGCTTCTGGGTGGTGACGTCCAGCGCGGTGGTGGGCTCGTCCGCGATGAGCAGCTTGGGCTCCAGGATCAGCGCCATCGCGATGACGATGCGCTGGCGCTGGCCACCCGACAACTGGTGGGGGTAGGAGTCGAAGATGCGCTCGACGTCCGGCAGGTGCACGGACCGGAACATCTCCAGCACCTTGGCGCGGCGTTCGGCGGCCGACATCTTCTTGCGGTGCAGGCGCAAGACTTCGTCCACCTGCTTGCCCACCGTATGCACGGGATTCAGCGCCGTCATGGGTTCCTGGAACACCATGGCCATGCGGGTGGCGCGCATTTCGCGCAGGCGGCGCTGCGTGGCCGTGACCACGTCTTCGCCCTCCACGCGGATCGATCCGGCGTTGACGGACAGCACGCCCGGAGGCAGCAGGCCCATGACGGCCAATGACGTAACGGACTTGCCAGAGCCGGACTCGCCGACGACACATACCGTTTCGCCCGCGTGCACGTCCAGGCTGAGGTTGCGCACGACACGGTTGCCCGCGCCCGCGACTTCCACCGAGAGATTGCGGATGGCCAGGATGGCGGACGAGGTGTCGCCTGCCGGGGGAGTGGGGGTATAGGTTGTCGGCATCAGATTCTGCGCACCATTTTCGGGTCCAGCGCGTCGCGCAAGGCGTCTCCCAGGATGTTCACGCTGAGCACGGTCAGCGACAGGAACAGGCCGGGAAAGAGAATCAGCCCGGGCAGCATGCGGAAATACATGCGGCCCTCGGACATGATGTTGCCCCAGGAGGCGATCTCGGGGGGGATCCCCGCGCCCAGGAAGCTGAGGATGGCCTCGGTCAGCATCGCCGACGCGAAGACGTAGGTCCCCTGCACGGTCAGCGGAGCGATCGTGCTGGGCACCATGTGGCGCCACAGCAGCAGCGGCAATGGCGTGCCCAGCGCCAGCGCGGCTTCCACGTAGGGCTCGCCGCGCACCGTCAGGATCTGGCCGCGTACCAGCCGCACCACCCGGGGGATTTCCGGGATGGTGATGGCCACCAGCACGGTCATGAGGCTGGCGCCCGTGACGGACACCAGGGCGATCGCCAGCAGGATGCCGGGAATGGCCATGATGGCGTCCATCGTGCGCATGATCAGCCCGTCCAGCGAGCGGAACCAGCCGGCGATCACGCCGATGACCAGGCCGATGGCGACGCTGACGACCGCCGCGCCGAGGCCCGCGATGAGCGAGACGCGGGCGCCGTAGGCCACGCGCGACCAGACGTCGCGGCCGAAGGCGTCCGTGCCCAGCAGATAGTCGGTGAAGGGTTGTTTCAGGCGCGAGCCCGGGTTGATGAGGGTGGGGTCGACGGTGCCCAGCAGGGGCGCGAACAGCGCGATGACGACGATCGCCGCCAGCACCACCAGCGCCAGCATGACAGGCCAGCTCTTGAGCCCCTGGCGCACCTGCCGCCAGGCCGTGACTTGAGGATTTCCGCCGCCGGGAAGATCGGCGACGTCGGTTGGCGTTTGCATGGGCCGGCCCCTAGTATCTGATCCGCGGGTCGAACACCATGTAGGCGCAATCGACAACCAGGTTGATGAACACGTAGACGAACGCGAAGAAGAGCGTCAGGCCCTGGATGACCGGATAGTCGCGGGCGAGCACGGCTTCCACGACCAGCCGGCCCAGGCCGGGGATGTTGAACACCGATTCGGTCACGACGACGCCGCTGATCAGCAGCGCGATGCCCAGGCCCACGACGGTGGCGATCGGCACGGCGGCATTGCGCAGGGCGTGCCCCAGCAGGACGCCGGTTTCGCCCAGGCCCTTGGAACGGGCGGTGCGGATGAAGTCCTCTCCCATGACCTCGATCACGCTGGTGCGCGTGATGCGCGCGATCAGCGCGACGTAGACCGTGGACAGCGCCAGCGACGGCAGGATGAGCCGGTGCAGGAACGGCCAGAAGCCATTGGCCAGCGGCGAGTATCCCTGCACATTGAACCAGCCCAGCTTGATGGCGAAGAGCCAGATGAGCAGATAGCCCGTGACGAACACCGGCACGGAGAATCCCAGCACCGAAAAGCCCATCACCGCGCGGTCCAGCAGCTTGCCCTGGCGCCACGCCGCGAGTATGCCCAGGGGAATGGCGACGAGCAGGGTGAAGGTGAGGGTCAGGACGGCCAGGCCCAGCGAGGGCTCCAGCCGCTGGCCGATCAGCTTCGTGACGGGCACGCCGGACATCAGCGAAGTGCCCAGGTCCCCTTGCAGCAGCCTGCCGCCCCAGATGAAGAACTGCTTGATGACCGGCTGGTCCAGGCCCATCGTCTGCCGTATCTGCTCGATACGTTCGGGCGTGGCGCCATCGCCCGCCATGATGATGGCCGGATCCCCCGGGCTGAAACGCAATATCGCGAAGACCACCACCGCGACCATCACCAGAACGGGGATGGTCGCGAGGAGCCGGCGTGAGACAAATGCCAGCATGTAATTCCCCCTTACTGCTGCCCGTCAAGGGGCTTTCTTGACGTTCCAGAACGCGAAGACGGGCGCATGGACCAGGCCCGAGAGCTTGGCCGAGTACACCGTGGGCACGGACATCTGGCCCAGCGGCACGTACAGGCCTTCGTCGATGCCGATGCGCTGCACTTCCTCGGCGATCTTCTTCTGTTCCGCGGGGTCGGAGGTCAGCGCCATCTTCGTGCGCAGCTCCTCGATCTGCGGGAAGTCGGGCCAGCCGAACCAGGCGTTGTCGCCGTTGGCGGCGGCCGGGGCGGAACGGACCGGATCCATCACGTCGGTGGCATACCAGTTGGTGTTGTGGACGTTCCAGCCGCCTTCCGCGGGCGCGGCCTTGGAGGCGCGGCGGGTGGCCACGCTCTGCCAGTCCATCGCGGCCAGGTTGACGTTGAAGCCGGCCTTGCGCAGCGCCTGGGCCATCACGACCGGCTGAGCCGACAGCGTGCCCACGTCGGTTGCGTGCATGACCAGGATGGGCGTGTTGTCGTAGCCCGCTTCCTTCAGGAGGGCCTTGGCCTTCTCGATGTTGGAGGGCACCACCATGTCCTTGCCGATGTCGCTTTCCAGCGGCGTGCCGCAGCCCCACAGCGAGGCGCAGGTCTTCCAGTACTTGGGATTGCCGACCAGCGCCTTCATCACGTCTTCCTGGCCGATCGCGTACATCGCGGCCTGGCGGATCTTCTTGTTGTTGAAGGGCGGGTACTTGAAGTTGAAGCGGTACATCGTGAAGTAGCCGACCGGGCTGAGCGACTCTTCCTTCAGGTCCTTGTTGCCTTCGATCATCGGGAGCAGGTCGTACGGAAATTGCTCGACGAAGTCGATCTCGCCGCCCAGCAGCGCATTGGCCGTGGTGAGGGCGTCGGGCATGACGTCCCACTCGACCTTGTCCACGTTCACGACCTTGCCGCCGGCCAGGCCGCTCGCGGGTTCCTTGCGGGGCACGTAGTCGGTGTTCTTGGCATAGACCGTCTTCACGCCCGGCTTGAATTCGACGACCTTGAACGGACCCGAGCCGGTCATGTCGGTGATGGGCTGGCCGATGGCCAGGTCCGCGATGCGCTTGGGCATCATGAAGGGCGCGGTGCCGGTGGGCTTGGACAGGGCGCGCAGCGCCAGGTCGGTGGGCTCTTTCATGACGATGCGGAAGTTCTTGTCGTCGATGACTTCGATCTTGTCGGTGAACTTCATCAGCGTGCGGCCCATGCCGTCGCCGGCGGCCCAGCGTTTGATCGAGGCCACGCAGTCTTCCGAGGTGACGGGCTTGCCGTCATGCCATTTCTGGCCGTCCCGCAGCGTCATGGTGTAGGTCTTGCCGTCGGGCGAGACTTCCCATTTTTCCAGCATCTGCGGCTGGATCTTGTTATCGGCGTCGGTGGCCAGCAAGGTGTCGTAGATCATGTAGCCATGCCATGTCGTGATGTACGCAGTGGTGGCATGGGGATCGGTCAGGCGCAGAGGCGAGTGCATCACCGTCTTTATGACGGTTTCGGCGTAGGCGCCGTGAGCCATCATGAGGGTTGCGCCCGCCAACGCGGCGGCTCGGACGAACTTCAGCATGAATCTTCCCCTTGATGCGTAATGAGCGGCGCGATGCGCCGCTGCGTCGTTAACCCGCCGCGCGAGGCGGCGTGCGAGGTTCAGGCGGTAGCCGACTGGCCGGAAAAGACCGGTCCGCAAGGCGCCATTCTGATGCCCGGGCGCAACCGTGTCCATGGTTGTTTTGCCGCATCCATCAGCATCGAGCCGGGGGCCGCGCACACCAGGATCGTTTGCGCGATCGGAGAGAAATCGGCGCGGAAGTGCGCGGAACTCTTGACGACGAGGATGGCCGCGCGCCGCGGCTCCACGCCCGCGAAGCGGAACATCTCCTGGTCGGCCATCTGCACCTTGTTGGAGGCGACGACGATGCGCACGCCGCCGATGCGCAGGCAGGCGCTGGGGCCCAGGTCCATGTGGAATCCGCGGTAGAACGCGCCGTGCGTGTCGAAACGCCCATCCGAAGTTTTCTCGACAATGAATTCGGTGTCCAGCGGTTCATCGTCGGGAATACCCGAATGTCCACCCAGTGCAATTCGGACCTTTTTCCCTACGCCCGCGCGGTGGGCGGCCAGCGCGGCCTCGGGGTCCACGATCAGGCCGATGGCGGCATCGCGCGCGTCATGGCGGATCAGGGCGCGCAGCACGCCGGTGGTGTCCGAGCTGCCGCCCGCGCCCGGGTTGTCCTGCGCGTCGGCGATGACCACCGGCCTGGCAGCATCGCGCGCCAGCCGCATGGCCTCTTGCACGGCTTCGTCGGGCGTGTACAGCCTGCCGCCGAAGTCGCGTTCGGCGTTGAGCACGGCGCGCGTCATTTCGTCGGCCGCGGCGTCGGCTTCGGCCTGGGTGGCGCCATAGGCCCACACCGTGGGCGCGCATTCGGGGAAGTCCGCCGCGGGAAAGCCCGTGGCGAATGACAGGCTGGCCGCGCCGCGCGCTTCGATGTCGCCCACGAGCTGGTACAGGCTGCGGGATGGCTCGATGTCGGTGGACTGCCAGCACAGCGAGATCAGATAGGGCAGGGAGCGCAGCGCGACGCAGGGCCGCGGCATGCCAGCCAGCCGCATCGACAGCAGCCCGGCCGCGCGCTGCCCGGTTTCGGCCATGTCGATATGGGGATAGGTGCGGTAGCAGACCAGCGCGTCCGCGTGGCGCGCCATGGCGCGGGTGACGTTGGCATGCAGGTCCAGGCTTGCCACGACAGGCACGTCCGGCCCCACCAGCTCGCGCACGCGGCGCAGCAGCTCGCCTTCGCCGTCGTCCAGGTGTTCCGTGACCATGGCGCCGTGCAGGTCCAGGTAGACGCCGTCCAGCGGCGCTGCCTGCGACAGTCCCTGCAGGATCATGGCGCTGATGCGTTCGAACGCGTCCTTGGTGACAGGGCCGGAGGGGCTGGCCGCGGCCCAGGTGGTGGGCAGCAGCGTGTGCTGGCCCATGGCCTCGATGAAGCCCGCCACAGGGATGTTGGCGCCCGCGACCGCCTGGAACATCGCGGGCCCGCTGACCAGCCTGGGCCAGCCCCCGCCTTTCTCGGCGAAATCCTCCCAAGCGGCGCGCGACGGCGCGAACGTATTGGTCTCATGCTGAAACCCGCCTATCCCGATGCGCATCGGATTCCCCAATCGTCTCAATGTAAAAAAGCGCGGGAATCACCCCGCGCCCATCGCGCTACCCATCATCCACAAGCCGGCACCTCGCCCCAAACCGGCAAACCCTCCCCCAAGCGGGGTCGCGCGGATCCGGCTCCGCCGGTCCGCAGCGACGCCCCCTGGGGGGAAGCGCGCAGCGCTTCGGGGGGGGGCTCACTTAGCCACTGGCATGGTGAATTCCGCGCCCTTGGCGATGCTGTCCGGCCAGCGCTGCATCACGCTCTTGTAGCGCGAATAGAAGCGGATGCCTTCCTCGCCGTAGGCATGGTGGTCGCCGAACAGCGAACGCTTCCAGCCGCCGAAGGAATGCCAGGCCATGGGCACGGGGATCGGCACGTTGATGCCGACCATGCCTACCTTGATCTGGCGGGCGAAGGCGCGCGCCACGCCGCCGTCGGAAGTGAAGCAGGCCACGCCGTTGCCAAATTCGTGGGCATTGATCAGTTCCACCGCCGAGGCGAAATCTGGCACGCGCACGATGCACAGCACGGGTCCGAAGATTTCTTCGCGGTAAATGTTCATCGAAGGCTTCACGTTGTCGAACAGCGTGCCGCCCAGGAAGAAGCCGCGCTCGTTGCCGGGCACGCTCAGGCCGCGCCCGTCCACCACCAGGTCGGCGCCGGCGGCGATGCCGTCCTCGATGTAGCCCATGACCTTGCCGCGATGCTGAGCGGTCACCAGCGGACCCATTTCGGCGTCGGACTGCATGCCGTCCTTGACGATCAGCGACTTCACGCGCGGGGTCAGGCGCTCGATCACCTTGTCGGCCACATCGCCCACCGCGACTGCGACCGAGATGGCCATGCAGCGTTCGCCGGCGGAACCATAGGCCGCGCCCATCAGAGCGTCGGTGACCTGGTCCAGGTCCGCGTCGGGCATGACGACGAGATGGTTCTTGGCGCCGCCCAGCGCCTGTACGCGCTTGCCGCGGCGGGTGCCTTCCGCGTAGATGTATTCGGCGATGGGAGTGGAGCCGACGAAGGACAGGGCTTCCACGTCCTGGTGCGCGATCAGCGCGTCCACGGCCTGCTTATCGCCTTGCACGACGTTGAAGACGCCGGGGGGCAGGCCGGCCTCGGTCAGCAGCTCGGCCAGGCGCAGCGATGCCGACGGGTCGCGTTCGGAGGGCTTGAGCACGAAAGTGTTGCCGCACGCGATGGCCACCGGGAACATCCAGCACGGCACCATCATGGGAAAGTTGAACGGCGTGATGCCGGCCACCACGCCCAGGGCCTGGCGCATGCTCCAGTTGTCGATGCCGCCGCCGATCTGGTCGGAGTACTGGCCTTTGAGAAGCTGGGGAATGCCGCAGGCGAATTCGACGATCTCGATGCCGCGGGTGACTTCGCCCTTGGCGTCGGAAAAGACCTTGCCGTGCTCGCGGGTGATCAGCTCGGCCAGTTCGTCCTGGTGCTTGTCCAGCAGCGCCTTGAAGTTGAACAACACGCGGGCGCGCTTGAGCGCGGGAGTTTCGGACCAGGCCGGAAAGGCGGCCTTGGCGGCGGCCACGGCCAGCGCCACGTCTTCATTGGAAGCCAGAGGGATCGACGAGGTGACTTCGCCGGTGGCCGGGTTGAAGCCGTCGGCGTAGCGGCTGCTGCTGCCGTCGTAACGCTGGCCGTTGATGAAATGGGGGATCGTCTTCATGCTACTTCCTTCAGGACCTTGCCGATCTGTTCGAAGATCTGCCCGATCTGTGCTTCTTCGATGATCAGCGGGGGAGAGACGGCGATGATGTCGCCGGTGTAGCGCACCATCAGGCCGCTGTCGAAGCACTTCTGGAAGACTTCGGCGGCGCGGGCGCCCGGCGCGCCGTCGCGCGGAGCCAGCTCGATGCCGCAGACCAGGCCCAGGTTGCGCACGTCGATCACGTGGGGCGCGCCCTTCAGGGAATGGGCGGCCGCTTCGAAGGCGCCGGACAGCTTGCGCGCGCGGCCGAACAGGTCTTCGCGGCGGTAGATGTCCAAAGTCGCCAGGATGGCGGCGGCGGCCAGCGGGTGCGCCGAATAGGTGTAGCCGTGGAAGAACTCGATGCCGCCGGCGGGGCCGTTGACGATGGCGTCATGCACCTCGCGCTTGACGGCGACCGCTCCGGCGGGCACGGCGGCGTTGCTGACGCCCTTGGCCATGGCGATGATGTCCGGCGTCACGCCGAAGAATTCCGAGGCGGTGGCGGCGCCCAGGCGGCCGTAGGCGGTGATGACTTCGTCGAAAATCAGCAGGATGCCGTGCCTGGACGTGATTTCGCGCAGCTTTTCCAGATAGCCCTTGGGCGGGATCAGCACGCCGGTGGAGCCGGCCATGGGTTCGACGATCACGGCTGCAATGGTGGACGCGTCGTGCAGGGCGATGATGCGCTCGAGCTCGTCGGCCAGTTGGGCGCCCCAGGCGGGCTGGCCCTTGGAGTAGGCGTTCTGCTCCAGGTTGTGCGTGTGCGGCAGGTGGTCGACGGCGGGCAGCAGCGCGCCGGAGAAAGTCTTGCGGTTGGCGGAAATGCCGCCAACCGAGATGCCGCCGAAGCCCACGCCGTGGTAGCCGCGCTCGCGGCCGATCAGGCGGGTGCGCTGGCCTTCGCCGCGGGCGCGGTGATAGGCCAGGGCGATTTTCAGGGACGTGTCGACGGATTCGGAGCCCGAATTCGTGAAGAAGACGCGGTCCAGCCCCTGGGGCATCAGGCCGGCGACGGCCGTGGCCGCTTCGAAGGCCAGCGGATGGCCCAGCTGGAAGCCCGGCGCGTAATCCATGGTGCCCGCCTGGTTGGCGATCGCGGCGACGATTTCCTCGCGGCCGTGGCCGGCGTTGACGCACCACAGGCCGGCGGTGCCGTCCAGGACCTGGCGCCCGTCGGCCGAGGTGTAGTACATGCCTTTGGCCGTGGCCAGCATGCGCGGATGGGCCTTGAACTGCTTGTTGGCGGTGAAAGGCATCCAGAGATGGGACAGATCGGGCAAGGCGGCGGGGGCGTTCATGGCGGCTCCAGGGTAGGACAGGCGCCGGGCTCGCGCGACGATCGCGCAGCCAGCGGCATGCAGACGATTCTGGTGCGTCCGGAGGGGAATGCAAATATACGATCCGCGCAAATGCCGCTAACTGTATAGTTATAGGCGGCACAACTGTACAGTTATCTCCGTGATCGATTTCCAGCCCAACCGCGCTCGCGGCCATGCTCCGACCCTGGTCGAACAACTGGTCGCCGCCATCCTGCAGGCCATCGAGGCGCAGACGCTGCGTCCGGGCATGCCGCTGCCCTCGGTGCGCGAGTTTGCGCGCCAATACGGCGTCAGCACGTTTACCGTGGCCAGCGCCTACAGCCGGCTGGTGTCGCTGGGCTGGCTGGCGGCGCGGCCGGGCGCGGGGTACCGGGTCGCCACGCCGGACGCGCCCGCGCGCCCGCGCCAGCCGCTGTCCTGGGAACCGCCTCGCCTGAACGCCGGGTGGCTGCTGTCGGACATCTTCGCGGACCACTCCATTCCCATCAAATCGGGATGCGGATGGCTGCCGGGCGAATGGCTGAACGAAGAGGGGTTGCACATGGCCCTGCGCCACCTGGGGCGGGTGCCGGCGATGCGGATCGCGAACTATGGGCATCCCTACGGCTATGCGCCGCTGCGCGAAACCATCGCGGCCAGCCTCAGCGCGCAAGGCATGGAGGTCGAGGCGTCGCAGGTCCTGCTGACGCAAGGCGTGACGCACGGACTGGACATGGTGATCCGCACCCTGCTGCGGCCGGGCGACACGGTGGTCGTGGAGCAGCCGGCCTACGCCAATCTCCTGCAGATGCTGAGGCTGGCGGGCCTGCGGGCCGTGGCCGTGCCGCGCACCCTGGAGGGGCTGGATTGCGATGCGCTGGACGCCGCCGTGGCCCGGCACCGGCCGCGCGCCCTGTTCGTCAATACCGCCCTGCAGAATCCTTCGGGCGCCAGCATCGGCATGGCCAACGCGTTCCGCATCCTGCAGGCGGCGGAACGCCACGGCCTGTGGGTGATAGAGGACGACATTTCCCGCGAACTGGCGCCCGGCGTGACGCCGATGCTGGCCGCGCTGGACGGCACCCGGCGGGTGGTCTACCTGGGCGGCTATTCCAAGGTCATCAGCCCGTCGGTGCGGGTGGGCTACGTGGTCGCGCACCGGGACCTCACCCGCGACATCGCGCGCACCAAGATGGCGGTGGGCCTGACGTCGCCGGAGATCATGGAGCGCATCGTGCACCAGGTCATCCGGGAAGGGCGCTACCGCGCCCACATCGCCCGCACCCGAGAGCGCTTGGCCCAGGCCCATGCCGGCGTGGGCCTGCTGATGGAGCAGCACGGCTTCGAGATATACGGACGGCCCCAGGGCGGCCTGTTCCTGTGGGCCAGGGCCGGCGGCCAATGGCGCGAGCGCGGCGCCAACGGCCTGGCTGAGCTGGCTCTCAAGGACGGCATCTGGCTGGCGCCCGGCTCATACTTCGAAGTGGACGAGGCCGACACCCCGTGGATACGCTTCAACGTGGCCTACTCCGAAGCCCCCGAGCTCTGGCGCTTCATGCACAACGCAGGCGCGTAGGATGGGTGTAGCGCGAGATCATCGACGCAAGAACGCAATTGCCCAGCGCGCGAAACCCATGCGGCCGTGGGCAGACTGTTCCTGGCATCGGCCGAAAAACAATCGATTGCGGCCGCATGGGTTGCGCGCGCCGGAGAGCCGTGTTCTAGCTCAAGAACTCTCGCGCTCCACCATCCTACGGGCGTTCGTACGTAACGAAGTCGTAGTCGTAGCCGTTTTCGGCGGGCTGCGGCGCGCGCGCCGTTTCCTTCCATAGGAAGGACGGCAGCAGCGGGAAAAAGGCGTCGCCCTCGACGTCGGCGTGGACTTCGGTGGCCAGCACGCGCCGCGCCAGCGGCAGGGCCTGCGCATAGATCTGGGCGCCGCCGATCACGAAGGCTTCATCGACGCCGCCGCAGGCGTCGATGGCCGCCTGCAAGGTCGGGACCACGGTCGCGCCCTCGGCGGTGAAGTCCGGGTTGCGGCTGATCACGATGTTGCTGCGGCCGGGCAGGGGGCGGCCCAGCGAGTCCCAGGTCTTGCGGCCCATGATGATGGGGCGGCCCAGCGTGCTGCGCTTGAAGTGCGCCAGATCGCCCGGCAGCTTCCAGGGCAGGGCGTTGTCGCGGCCGATGGCGCGGTTGGTGGAATAGGCGACGATCAGGGTGAGGCTGGCGGACATGCGGATGGCTACGTTGGAGATTCGGTTGGACGCGCCTAGCGTAGCAAATTTGCGCGGGCTGGCGCCGCGCGGGCGGCTCAGTCCGCGGCGTGTTCCAGGAATTCGGTGGCCGGCATGGGCTTGCCCAGGAGGAAGCCCTGCAGGGAGTCGCAGCCCAGGCCGGTAAGGAATTTCTGCTGCGCCGCCGTTTCCACGCCCTCGGCCACGATGCGCAGGTTGAGCTGCTGCGCCAGCGCGACGATGGCCGACACGATGGCGGCGTCCTCATTGTCGTTCTCCAGTTGGTTCACGAAGCCCCGGTCTATCTTGAGTTCGGTCGCGGGCAGGCGTTTCAGATAAAGCAGGCTGGAGTAGCCGGTGCCGAAGTCGTCGATCGAAATCGTCACGCCCAGGGCCGACAGGCGCTTGAGCACGGCCAGGCTGGCCTCGGCGTCGCGCATCGCGGTGGACTCGGTCACTTCCAGGGTCAGGCAGGCCGGCGGAACGTTGTGCCGCAACAGGGCGGAGCGCACCGTTTCCACCAGGCTGGCGTGGGCGAACTGCAGCGCCGAGATGTTGACGGCGATGGTCCAGTTGCCCTGGCCGGCGTCTATCCATTCCCGCATCTGGCGGCAGGCTTCGTTGATGACCCATTCCCCGATGGACAGGATCAGGCCGGTCTTCTCGGCCGTGGGAATGAACTGGTCCGGGCCGACCAGGCCGCGCGTGGGATGGTTCCAGCGCAGCAGCGCCTCGGCGCCGACGATGGGGCCGGAGGGCGCCTCGTACTTGGGCTGGTAGTGCAGGACGAATTGGTTGCGTTCCTGCGCCAGCCGCAGGTCGTGCAGCAGTTCGATCTGTTCGTGCGCGTCCGCGTTCATGGACGGTTCGAAGAAGCTGTAGCCTGTGCCGCCCAGGCGCTTGGCGTGATACATCGCGGCGTCGGCGTTGGTCAGCAGGGCGTGGGTGTTCTCGCCGTCGTTCGGGTAGATGGCGATGCCGACGCTGGAGGTGACCAGCACCTCGTGCCCGTAGACGGCGACCGGGCGGGCGATCGCGTCGATCAGGCGGTCGGCCACGTTGGCGGCGTCGGTGGGTTCGATGACTTCGCTGAGCACGATGAATTCGTCGCCGCCCAGGCGCGCCACCGTGTCCTGGGTGCGCAGGGTCTGGCGGATGCGCTGCGCCAGGTCGACCAGCAGGGCGTCGCCGGTGTGGTGCCCATAGGCGTCGTTGACCGCCTTGAAACCGTCCAGGTCGAAGAACAGGACGGCGAAATAGCCCTTGCGCCGGCTGGCGCTCTCGATGGCCTGCTCCATCCGGTCCTCCAGCAGGATACGGTTGGGCAGTTTGGTGAGGGTGTCGTGCAGCGCCAGCTGCACCAATTCCTCGTTGGCCTCGGCCAGCGAAGAGGCGAGGGCCGAGGTGCGCGCTTCCAGCCGGTTGTCCAGCACCGCGACCAGCAAGGCGATTGCGAGCACGCTCAAGGTCACCGCGGTGACCGCGATGGCCAGCCAGCCGGCCGAGATGCCGCCGTCCGCCGCCATGCAGATACTGCCCTCCGGGAAGCCGGCGGCTTCCATACCCGTGTAGTGCATGCCCACGATGGCGAGGCCCATGACGACGGCGGCGAGCGGGCGCGACAAGGCCATACGAGGGCCGTCGTGGCGCAGGCGGTAGGTAATCCACAGCGCCGCGCCGGAGGCGGCCACGGCGATGAGGATGGACAGCGCGAACCATTTCGCGTCGTAGGCGATGCCGGGCGCCATGCGCATCGCGGCCATGCCGAGGTAGTGCATCGCCGCAATGCCGACGCCCATCAGCAGGGCGCCGACCGCCAGCCGCCGGCCGGGCAATTCATCCTTGCTCACGGTCCAGAGCGCGAATGCGGAGCAGCCGATGGCGATGCCCAGCGACAGGACGGTCAACGACAGGTCGTAGCCCATCGGGATGGGCAGGGTGAAGGCCAGCATGCCGACGAAATGCATGGACCAGATGCCGACTCCCATGGCGAAGGCGCCGCCTGCCAGCCAATAGCGCGCGGCCGGCAACCCGTTCGCCGCCCTGACGCGGTTGGCCATGCCCAACGCTGTGTATGACGCCAGGATGGCGACCCCTAGGGATACGAGGACGAGCGAAGGGTTATAAGTTCCAACGAGCATTTGTGGGGTCCTGTCCTTAGCGCATACAGCCGCCGCGCGGGCTTCAACTCAAATCAATTGGTAGTCAACAGTTGCAATTCGATCGCAGGGCAAGTCCTGCTGCCGAGTTTGGCGATATCGGTACTCTCTGGTCGGGAAGGGGAAGGCGGTTGGGTAACGCCGGCGGTCGGCGTTGCCAGGCGGAGTGCCCGGTTTCGCGGCGAGCGACGGGCAGGGCGCGGCATGGGCCGGTCGGAGCCAACGGCGCGCGAGACATGCCGGACGCGCGTCCGTGGCTAAGGGATGGGTTATACCGAAATCGCGCTTCCAGAAGCTCACCAATCTTCACTTGCGCCCAGGGGCGCGCGGCCGGGCGGCCCCAGGCTCGCGCCCAGGGCAACAATGCCGCGGCAGATCCGTTCCGTGAGCCGCGGGCCCGTGGCCCGACGAATGGACCTTAGACGGCCATGGCCGCCGTGAGCGGGGCGTGGTGCCGGTAGCCGGAAAGCGAGAAGTCCCCGGATTCCACCTTTTCCAGCCATTCGGGTTCGTAGCGGCCGGTGGCCGCGAAGTCCGGGATGCGGTCCGACAGGACCAGGCGGGGTGCCTCGTAGGGCTCGCGCGTCAGCTGCTCGCGCAGCATCGGCAGGTGGTTTTCATAGATGTGGGCGTCGCCGATGAAGTAGGAGAACCAGCGCGGCGTGTAGCCCGTCAGCCGGCCGACCAGGTGCAGCAGGGCGGCGCCTTCGGTCAGGTTGAACGGCGTGCCCAGGCCGACGTCATTGGACCGGATGTACAGGCACAGGGAGATTTCGCGGGTGGTCGCGTTCGGCAGGAACTGATACAGCAGGTGGCAGGGCGGCAGCGCCATTTCCTCGATCTGCGCCCAATTCCAGCCGTGGAACAGGATACGGCGGTCGCCCGGACGCTCGTGGATGGTGTCCAGGCATTGCCGCAACTGGTCCACCGCCTTGTACAGCAGCACTTTCGGGTGGCCGCCTTCTTCCAGGTCGGCCACCTTGGCGTACCCGCGCGAGAGGGCGTCGGCGATCTGGTCGCCGCGGCTGGCGTCCAGCATCTTGTACGCGGGCCATTGGCGCCATTGCACGCCGTAGACCGGACCGAGGTCGTCGGCCCCTTCGCGATACGGGTTGGCCAGCCACTGGCTGTTCTCGTTGGCGTTCTGGTCCCAGACCTTGCAGCCGAGCTCGCGGAATTCAGCCGCGCTGCGGGTCGCGCGCAGGAATCCCACCATTTCGCCGATGGCCGATTTGAACGCCAGCTTCTTGGTGGTCACCGCGGGAAAGCCTTGCTGCAGGTCGAAGCGCAGCGATGCGCCCGGCATGCTCAGGGTGCGTATGCCGGTGCGGTTTTCCTGCCACGCGCCGGTGTCCAGGATGGTTTGAACGAGGTCCAGATATTGTTTCATGGTGGTTCAGGCTGCTGCGGGGGTTTCCTGCGTGTCGACGATATCGACCGAGAACGTCAACGTCGCCGTCTTTTCCAGCATTGCCGAGGCGGAACAGTATTTTTCATGGGAGAGCTGCACCGCGCGCTCGACCGCGGCGCGCGGCAGGTTGCGGCCGGTGACGGTGAAGGCGAAATGGATGCGCGTGAAGACCTTGGGATCGCTGTCGGCGCGTTCGGCCTGCAGCTTGACGCTGCAGCCGCTGACCGCGTGGCGGCCGCGCTTGAGGATCAGCACCACGTCATATGCGGTGCAGCCGCCGGTGCCGGCAAGCAGCATTTCCATCGGGCGGGGAGCCAGGTTGTGGCCGCCGCCGTCCACGGCGCCGTCCATGACGGCCACGTGGCCGCTGCCGGTGCTGGCGGTAAAGAGCATGCCGTTCGGGCCGCCCCAGTCGATCGTGCATTCCATTTTGTCGTGTCCTTGAGCTTGAGCGCAGTCAATGGTCGATGATACCTGTTGCGTACAATTCCAGGCATGAGAGTCCCGCCCCGCATCAGGGGCGTGGACGCCTGCCTTGCCGAGGAGTCGCTTATGTCCACCGCCCTGTCTAGATCCGGCCCTGTTTCTTTCCTGCGTCGCACCAATCCGCTGGACGCCTTGCTGGCCGAAGCGGACCGGGCGTTGCGGGTATTGAGCGGCAGCGCCACCGCCGGGCGGCCCTATCCGGCCACTGCCGACGAGGCCCCGCAAGCCCTCTCGGCCCAGGAAAAGCGCCACGCGGCCGGACTGATGCGCGTGAACCACGTCGGCGAAGTCTGCGCCCAGGCGCTGTACCGCGGCCAGGCCTCCGTGTGCCGCGACCCGGCGCCCCGCGCGCTGCTGCTGAATGCCGCTTCCGAAGAGGTGGACCATCTGGTCTGGTGCAATCAGCGGCTGACGGAACTCGGCAGCCGCGCCAGCCTGTTGAATCCAGTCTGGTACGCAGGATCTTTTGCGCTTGGCGTGCTGGCCAGCTACGCCGGCGTGCCCCGCAACCTGGGGTTCATGGCCGAGACCGAAAAGCAGGTGGAGGCCCACCTCGAAAGCCATCTGCGCACCTTGCCGGTGCAGGACGAGCGTTCCCGCCAGATCGTCCAGAAGATGAAGGAAGACGAAGCGCAGCACCGGGCCAGCGCGGAGAAGGCCGGGGGCGTCCCCCTGCCGCTGCCCGTGAGAACGGCAATGAAGGCCATGTCCAAGGTCATGACGACCACGGCCTACTGGATCTGAGGCGCTCCGCATCGAAATGTTGCGATGCGCAAAAAAGCTGCAAGACGGTGCTGAACGCACCGTTTTGGTGCAAAAGATAGAGCGGGATTACCCGATGCGATCTAGGGTTAATCCGAAACGGGTTTACCCATTCGGCAAAAACCCTTTTTTTGAACAGAGCGAAGATTGGCGCGGGTTTCCAGGGAGAAGAAAAAGCTCCTGAGGCAAAAACGCAACGAAAAAAACCGCCACGCTTGCGGATCAAAAAAAATCTTGCATCGCACAAAAAACCTCTGTACTATTCACTCATCGGATGTTGAAACGCAGTCGGCGCGGTGCAAAACCCCGAAAGCGCAGCGAGCGGAAGTCCAGCTCCCAACATGCCAAGGTTGTCTCCTCCACCCTCCTCCTTTGGTGGATTTAGCCCGAGATCTCACGATCTCGGGCTTTTTTTTGCCTGGATATGATGCGTCCCTTATTAATGAGGAGCGCGGTCCGTCGCCCTGGGGCAGGCATGTTTTCCGCCCTTGGGCGATCTTCGCGTTTTCCCTTGGATATTTCGGGTGCGCCAGGGCGGAAAGTTCTACAATTGCGCCATGAAACCTGTATTTCCGCGCGTCCGCGGTTCAGCCGCGGCGGTACGGCCTGGACGGCGGCCAGGATGTAGGCGAATGCCCCGGCCCAGGGAGTTACGTTCTGTGCCTGGGAATTGCACTTCCTTATTCCTCCCATATATGGGCGTTACACCTGCCTCCGATAATGGCGGGCCTGTCTCGATAGACCAACCAGAGGTGATTCTGTGACCTGGCTGTACATTTGCGTGGTCGCATTCATGGTGGGGGGACTCATCGTGGCGTCGGAGCGCTGGCATGGCGCTTTCACTGGCGACAGCGATCTCAACAAGCCTCAGGCCAACCACTCCCGGGCCACGCCCCGCGTTGGCGGCCTGGCTGTGCTTGCGGGCACGCTCGCGGGCTTGCTGGTGCTGGGTCCCAGCAACATGACGCTGACCTGGCTGTGGCCCGCGCTGTTCGTCGCGGCGCTGCCCGTTTTCGTGGCCGGCCTGCTCGAGGACATCACCAAGGACATCGGCGCCAGCAAGCGCCTGCTGGCCGCGTTCCTGTCGGCCGCGATCGCCTGGTGGCTGCTGGGCGGCGTCAGCCGCGTCGGTATGGCCCCGGTGGATTACGTGCTGTCTTTCTGGCCGGTGTCGCTGCTGTTCACCATGTTCGCGGTGGGCGGCTGTACCCATGCGCTGAATATCGTGGACGGCATGAACGGCCTGGCGGGCATGGTGGCCACCCTGATGGCGGTGTCGATCAGCCTGGTGGCGCTGCAAGTGGGCGACGTGCCGATCTTCCTGGTTGCCGCGGCGCTGGCGTCGGCCACGCTGGGCTTCCTGGTCTGGAACTTCCCGTTCGGCCGCGTGTTCCTGGGCGACGGCGGCGCGTATTTCCTGGGCTTCATGCTGGCCGAGCTGGCCGTGCTGCTGGTGGTGCGCAATCCGTCGGTGTCGCCGTTCTACGCTTTGGCTGTGTTGTTCTACCCCGTTTTCGAAACCGGCTTCTCGATCTGGCGCCGCCGTTTCAAGCGCGGCGTGCCGGTGGACCAGCCGGACGCGCTGCACCTGCACCAACTGGTGTTCCGCCGTCTGGTCCGCGTCACGTTCAGCCGCGGCCGCCGTCACGCCGTGCCCGCGCTGTGCAATGCGCTGGCATCGCCTTATATGTGGGTGCTGGCCCTGATCGGCCTGGTGCCGGCCACCATCTGGTGGGACAACGCCTGGGCGCTCGGCGCCAGCCTGGTGGTGTTCGCCAGCGTGTATATCTGGCTCTACGCGCGCCTCGTATCCTGGCGCCGCCCCGGCTGGCTGCTGCTGCCCTCCGTCTTGCGGACCACCGATTAGTGTTGAGCGCCCCGGCGATCTCCGCCGGGGGCTCGGTTATCCATCACCCGACCATATTTAAAATGCCGTAATCGCTCTACGGTGAAGGGAGAGTTATGTTGCGAATCCAGGATGTGAAACTCGCTGTCGTCGGCCTGGGCTATGTGGGCCTGCCGCTTGCGGTGGAATTCGGCAAGAAGCGTCCGGTCATCGGTTTCGATATCAATGCGCGCCGCATCGAGGCCCTGAAGGCGGGCCACGACCATACGCTGGAAGTCAGCGACGCCGAGCTCGCCGAGGCCGCGCAGCTGAGCTACACCGCCGACCGCGCCGAACTGGGCAAGGCCAACGTGTTCATCGTGACCGTGCCGACCCCCATCGACGAATACAAGCAGCCGGACCTGACGCCGCTGGTCAAGGCCAGCGAAACGATCGGCTCCGTGCTCAAGCGCGGCGACATCGTCATCTACGAATCCACCGTCTATCCGGGCGCCACGGAAGAGGACTGCGTGCCGGTGCTCGAGCGCGTGTCGGGCCTGAAGTTCAACGTGGACTTCTTTGCCGGCTACAGCCCCGAGCGCATCAACCCGGGCGACAAGGAACACCGCGTCAGCACGATCAAGAAGGTCACTTCCGGCTCCACGCCCGAGGTGGCCGAGCTGGTCGACCAGCTGTACAAGGAGATCATTACCGCCGGCACGCACAAGGCGTCCAGCATCCGCGTGGCCGAGGCCGCCAAAGTGATCGAGAACACGCAGCGCGACGTGAACATCGCGCTGATCAACGAACTGGCCCTGATCTTCAACAAGATGGGCATCGACACCGAGGCCGTGCTGCAAGCGGCCGGCACCAAGTGGAACTTCCTGCCGTTCCGCCCGGGCCTGGTGGGCGGACACTGCATCGGCGTGGATCCGTACTACCTGACCCACAAGGCGCAATCCATCGGCTACCACCCCGAGATCATCCTGGCGGGCCGCCGCCTGAACGATTCGATGGGCGGCTACGTGGTGTCGCAACTGGTGAAGGCGATGACCAAGCGCCGCATCCATGTGCAGGGCGCGCGCGTGCTGGTGATGGGCCTGACGTTCAAGGAGAACTGCCCGGACCTGCGCAACACCCGCGTCGTCGATATCGTGAAGGAACTGGGCGATTACAACGTGGACGTGGACGTCTACGACCCGTGGGTCGATCCCGCCGAAGCCGTGCACGAGTACGGCCTGACGCCGGTGGACAAACCCGAGGAAGGCAAGTACGACGCCGTGATCCTGGCGGTGGCGCACAACCAGTTCAAATCGATGGGCGCCGCAGGTATCCGCAAACTGGGCAAGCAGGAGCACATACTTTATGACCTGAAGTACGTGTTGTCGCCTGCCGAGTCCGATCTGCGCCTGTAAGGAAGACCATGACTACACGCTTTGAAATCGTCAAGAAAGAACTGTCGGCGGCTCCTCGCAAGTGGCTGGTGACCGGCTGCGCGGGCTTCATCGGCTCGAACCTGCTGGAAACGCTGCTGAAGCTGGACCAGACCGTTACCGGCCTGGACAATTTCGCCACCGGCCACCAGCGCAACCTGGATGAAGTCCAGGGCTCGGTGACGCCCGAGCAATGGGCCCGCTTTTCCTTCATCGAAGGCGATATCCGCGATCTGGAAGCCTGCCGCCGCGCCACGCAGGGCGTCGATTTCGTGCTGCACCAGGCGGCCCTGGGCTCGGTGCCGCGCTCGCTGAAGGATCCGATCACCACCAACGAGGTGAATATCGGCGGCTTCCTGAACATGCTGGTGGCGGCGCGCGACGCCGAAGCCAAGTCCTTCGTGTATGCGGCCTCCAGCTCCACCTACGGCGACCATCCCGCGCTGCCCAAGGTCGAAGAGAACATCGGCAACCCCTTGTCGCCTTACGCGGTGACCAAGTACGTCAATGAGCTGTACGCGGACGTATTCGCGCGCGCCTACGGCTTCGAGACCGTGGGCCTGCGCTATTTCAACGTGTTCGGCAAGCGGCAGGATCCCAACGGCGCCTACGCGGCCGTGATCCCCAAGTGGACCGCCGCGATGATCCAGGGCGAAGACGTCACCATCAATGGCGACGGCGAGACCAGCCGCGATTTCTGCTTCGTGGAAAACGCGGTGCAGGCCAACATCCTGGCGGCCATGGCGCCGGCGGAAGGGCGCAACCAGGTCTACAACGTGGCCGTCAGCGGCCGCAGCACGCTGAACCAGCTGTTCGACTTCCTGGCTCAGGCCCTGGGCAAGCAGGGCGTGCCCTATGGCAAGAAGCCGGTCTATGCCGATTTCCGCCCGGGCGACGTGCGCCATTCGCAGGCGGACGTCAGCAAGGCGGGCCGGTTGCTGGGCTACGCCCCGACGCACACGGTGCTGGAGGGCCTGGAAGTCGCCATGCCCTGGTACACGCAATTCCTGCGTTGATTTGAAAGCACTCGTCAGAAAACTCGGCAGCATCCACCCGGACCATCAGCGCATTTTCAAGGGCGCGTTCCGGGTGGCGGTGTTCCTGCTGCTGGGCAAGGCCGCCGGCGCCATCAAGGAGATGGCGGTGGCGTACCGCTACGGCGTCAGCGACGCCGTGGACGCCTATCAATTCACAATGACGATGGCCACCTGGCTGCCCGTGACGATCGTGGGCGTGCTGTCGGTGGTCCTGATCCCGGTGCTGGTGCGATTGCGCCGCGCGGAAGAATCCGAAAGAAACCTGTTCATCGGCGAGCTGCAGGGCTGGGTCGCGGCGGCGGGAGTCGCCCTGGCGCTGCTGACGTGGCTTGCCTGGCCGCAAGTGCTCGGCATGCTGGGGGAAGGCCTGTCGGCCCGCGTGGGCGACATGACCGGCCAGTTGCTCGCCGCGTTCGCGCCCGTATCCGCGCTGCTGCTCGTCGCCGGCATCAGCGCCGCCCGCCTGCGCGCGCAGGAGCGGCACGTCAATACCCTGCTGGACAGCGTGCCCGCCGTGGCGACGCTGGCCTGGGTCATGCTGGCGGCCAGCGCCGACGGGGTGGGGCCGCTGTTGTGGGGCACCCTGGTGGGCTATGTCATCCAGACGGTCTGGCTCGCCTGGCTGGCGGCGCGCGCCGACGGCGGATTCTGGGGGGCGCCGCGCCTGTCGCTGCGCTCGCCGCACTGGCCGGAATTGATGAGCGCCGCCGGCGTGATGCTGATCGGCCAGGTAGCCATGAGCTTCGTCGGGCCGCTGGACCAGTACGCCGCCGCCAACCTGGGCGCGAACGCCAACGCCACGCTGGGCTACGCCAGCCGGCTGCTGTCCCTGCTGCTGGGCATCGGGGCGGTGTCGGTGGGCCGCGCGGCGCTGCCCGTGCTGGCCGACGTGCAGGCGCGCGGCGACACCGCGCGCGCGCGCGCCATGGCCTTGAAGTGGTCCCTGCTGATGCTGGCCGCGGGCGGCGCGGTGGTGCTGGTCGGCTGGGTGCTGGCGCCGTGGGGCGTGGCGCTGCTGTTCCAGCGCGGCGCCTTCACGGCGGAGAATACCCAGGCCGTCGCGCACGTGCTGCGCTGGGGGCTGCTGCAACTGCCGTTCTATTTCGGCGTGCTGATCCTGGTGCAATTGCTGGCGAGCCAGAACCGCTATCGCATCATGGCCGCCATTGCCGTGGCCAACTTCGCCCTGAAGGCGGTGCTGAACACCGTGCTGGCGCCCCGCATGGGGGCGGCCGGCATCATGCTGGCGACCAGTTGCATGTATGTGCTGTCCTTCGCCTGCTACCTGGCGGTGGCGATGCGCAGGGCCGAACCCAAGGAGGCAGATTGAATGGCCCCGACCGATTCTGGCCGGCCCCTGCGAGTATTGCTGTTCATCCATTCGCTGCATGGCGGCGGCGCCGAACGGGTGGCCGCCGACCTGAGCGCGCACTGGGCCGGGATGGGCCGCGACGTCATGGTGGTCACCCAGGCGAGCGCCGAGGGCGATGTTTACGCCCTGCACCCCAAGGTCCGGCGCGAAGTGCTGCACACCGCAGGCGAGGGCGGCGGCCTGCGGGGCATCTGGGGCAACGTGCAGCGCGTGCGCGCGCTGCGCCGCGTGGTCCGCTCGTTCCGTCCCGATATCGTGCTGGGCATGATGACGACGGCCTCCGTGCTGTCCGTGCTGGCCTGCGCGGGGCTGTCCTGCCGGGTGATCGCGACCGAGCACACGCATCCTCCTTCGCAGACCCTGTCGGGCTTCTGGCAGCGCCTGCGGCGCCTGACCTATCCGCGCGCGGCGAGCGTCGTGGCGCTGACGCGCGGCACCGCGGACTGGCTGGACCGGCATGTACAGGGCTGCCGCCTGGCCGTCATTCCCAATCCGGTGCATTTCCCGCTGCCGCGCGCCGAACCCATCCTGCCCCCCATTGCGGGCGACGGCCGCAAGCGTTTGCTGGCGGTGGGCCGGCTGCACGCGGACAAGGGCTTCGATCTTCTGATCCAGGCCTATGCGCAACTTGCGGCATCGCATCCTGACTGGGACTTGGTTATCCTGGGCGAGGGCGACGAGCGGGGCGCGCTCGAGGCGCAGGTGCGCGAAGCCGGCCTGGAGCGGCGCGTCTTCATGCCGGGCCGCGCGGGCAATGTCGGCGACTGGTATGAAAGCGCCGATCTCTACGTATTGACCTCGCGCTTCGAAGGGCTGTCGAATACCCTGCTCGAATCCATGGCCAGCGGCCTTGCCGCGGTCTCATTCGATTGCGATACCGGTCCGCGCGAAATCGTGCGGGAAGGGGTGGACGGCGTGCTGGTCCGGCCCAATGGCGATGTGCCAGCGCTTTGCAAGGCGCTGGACGCCGTCATGAGCGACGCCGAGGAACGCCGCCGCATGGCGCAGGCGGCAATCGAAGTGCGCGACCGTTTTTCGGCCGCGCGCGTGTTGCAGAAATGGCAAGAACTTTTTGACGGCGTGCGCGGACAGGGCCGCTAGGGCCCATGCGCGCCGCGCCGTCGCTACGGTGACAACGAGAACATCATCATGTGCGGAATAGTCGGTATCTGGGGCCCCATCGGGAACAAGGAGCAAGTGCTGGCGGAGAGCTGCCGCCGCATCCGCCATCGCGGGCCCGACAGCAATGGATTCTGGGAAGACCCCGAAGCCGAGCTGGCGCTGGCGCACGTGCGCCTGGCGATCCTGGACCTGACCGAAGCGGGCCACCAACCCATGACTTCCGCCTGCGGCCGCTACGTCATGGTGTTCAACGGCGAAATCTACAACCACCTGGACATCCGCAAGCAGCTCGAGCAATCGGCGCTGGCGCCGTCCTGGCGCGGCCATTCCGACACCGAGACCCTGCTGGCGGGCTTTACCTCGCTGGGCATCGAGGCCACGCTGCAGGCAGCGGTGGGGATGTTCGCCATCGCGCTGTGGGACCGCGCCTCGCGCAAGCTGGTGCTGGCGCGCGACCGCATGGGCGAGAAGCCGCTGTATTACGGCTATTCGGGCGCCGAGCTCGTGTTCGCTTCCGAGCTCAAGGGCCTGATGCCCATACCCGGCTTCGGCCGCGAGCTGAACCGCAACGCGCTGGCGTCGTTCATGCGGCACAACTATATCCCGGCGCCGCAATCCATCTACGAAGGCATCGCCAAGCTGCCGCCGGGCACCTGGGTCGAGTTCACCGCAGACGATACGCGCAGCCGCCGCATGCCCGAGCCGCGCGTGTATTGGTCGGCCCGCGAGGCCGCCGACACCGCCGCGAAATCGCCGCTGTCGTTCGAGACGGACGCGCAGGCTTCGGACGCGCTGGAAGGCGTGCTGTCCAAGGCGGTGGGCGGCCAGATGCTGGCCGACGTCAGCCTGGGCGCATTCCTTTCCGGAGGCATCGATTCGTCGACCATCGTCGCCCTGATGCAGGCCCAGAGCTCGCAGCCCGTGCGCACCTTCGCCATCGGTTTCCACGAGAAGGGCTATGACGAGGCGCAGCATGCCAAGGCGGTGGCCGCGCACCTGGGCACCGATCACACCGAGCTGTACGTGACGGCGGAAGACGCGCTGGCCGTGGTGCCCAAGCTCGCCGACATGTACGACGAGCCGTTCGCGGATTCGTCGCAGATCCCGACCTCCCTGGTCACGCACATGGCTCGCCAGCACGTCACGGTCGCGTTGTCCGGGGATGGCGGCGACGAGCTCTTCGGCGGCTATTCGCGCTATTTCCGCGTGAACAAATGGTGGGACCAGTGCGAGCGGATCCCCGCCGTGATGCGCAAGCCTGCCGGCGCCCTGCTCAGCGCGTCGGCCCTCCTGCCTGGGCGCGGCGCCTGGCGCGGCAAGGTCGGCAAGCTGGGAGAGCTCCTGCGCGCCGATACGCGCGGCGAGTTCTACCGCCATTTCGTGTCGTATTGGGCCGATCCGTCGAGCGTGGTGAAAGGGGGCGTGGAGCCCGTGTCCGAGTTCGCGCGGGTCATGCGCGGAAGCACGTTCGAATCCATGATGAAGCTCGACACGGTGACCTACCTGCCGGACGACATCCTGGTCAAGGTGGACCGCGCCGCCATGGCGGTCAGCCTGGAGACGCGGGTGCCGCTGATCGACCATCGCGTGTACGAGTTCGCCTGGAGCCTGCCGCACCGCTACAAGGTGCGCGGCAACACGGGCAAATGGTTGCTGCGCCAGGTGCTGTACCGCCACGTGCCGCAGTCTCTGGTGGACCGGCCCAAGCGCGGTTTCGCCGTGCCGTTGGCCGCCTGGCTGCGCGGCCCGCTGCGCGAATGGGCCGAGGCGCTGCTGGACCCCGCGCGCCTGCGCCAGGAGGGCTGGTTCGAACCCGAACCCATCCTGCGCAAATGGCGCGAGCATTCTTCGGGGCATCGCAACTGGGACAGCCATCTTTGGGGCGTGCTGATGATGCAGGCCTGGCTGGACCGCTATCGCAACGGCGCGGATCAAGGAGGAACGGTTGGGAGTCTTTGACGTATGAAAATACTGATGCTGGTCAGTTCCATGCATGCGGGCGGCGCCGAGCGTGTCGCGGCGACGCTGGTCAACGCCTGGGCCGAGCGCGGAAACTCCGTCACCCTGACGCCTACCTACTCATCCAAGGGAACCTGCTTCTATCCGCTTTCGGACAAGGTGGAGCTGGCGTGGCTGGCGGACCTGGCGGGCACGCGCGCCTCGGGCGCCATGGCCGCCTTCAGGCGCCTGCTGGTGCTGCGCAGGCACATCCGCGACACTCGGCCGGACGTCGTGGTGTCGTTCCTGACCAACGTCAACGTGGCCGCCATCCTGGCCACGCGGGGCCTGGGCGTCCCGCTCATCGTCTGCGAGCGCACGAACCCGGTGGCCGAGACCACTACGGGCTCCGTGTGGCGCAAGCTGCGCCGCCTGCTCTATCCGCGCGCCGACATGGTCACTGTGCAGGCGGAGGACACGGCGGGCCCGTTCTCGCGCCAGGTGCCCGGCATCAAGCGCCTGGCTGTCATTCCCAATCCCTTGCCCGCGCCCTTACTGGACGCGCCGCGCGTGCGCCAGCGCGAGGATGGTCCCCGCGAACTGCTCGCGATGGGACGGCTGGTTACCGACAAGCAGTTCGACCTGCTCATCGATGTGTTCGCCCAGCTGGCGCCCGAATTCCCGGACTGGGACCTGCGCATCTGGGGGGAAGGCCCCGAACGCGGCGCGCTGGAGCAGCAGATCGCGCGCCTGGGCCTGCAATCCCGCGTCAGCCTGCCTGGCCGCACCGAGGCGCCCTGGGATGAGCTGGCGCGCGGCCAGGCCTTCGTGCTGAGCTCGCTGGTGGAAGGGTTCCCCAACGTGCTGCTGGAAGCCATGTCGCTGGGCCTGCCGTGCGTGGCGTTCGACTGCCCCAGCGGTCCCCGTGAAATGACGCGGGACGGCGAGGATGCGCTGCTGGTGCCCGCCGGCAACCGCCAGGCGCTGCGCGACGCCCTGCATCGCCTCATGAGCGACATCGCCCTACGCGAACAGCTGGGCATGCGCGGCTCGGCGGCCGTCCGGCAACGCTACGCGCTGGCCAGCGTGCTGGCGGAATGGGATGAGCTGTTCGAAGCGGTGAGGGAAGGGCGATGAGCGCCGGAGCGCTGCGGGTCCTGCATGTCATTACCGGCCTGGGGCAGGGCGGCGCGGAATCCGTGCTGTTCCGTCTGGCCACGTATCCGGAGGCGGGCGTGGAGCACGTCGTCGTGTCGCTGACCGACGAAGGCATCTACGGCGAGCGCCTGCGCGCCGCCGGCGTGGCCGTGCACGCGCTGGGCATGAAGCGCGGACGGGTCAGCCCGGGGGGCTTCATGGCCTTGCGCGGGCTCATCGCCCGCACGCGCCCCGACGCAGTGCAGACCTGGATGTACCACGCCGACCTGATCGGCGGCCTGGCCGCCCGCTTGGCGGGCGTGCGCGCCATCGCCTGGGGCATCCGCAATTCCGGCGAACATCTCGAACGCAGCAGCCGGTCGGCGCGCCTGGTGCTGCGCGCGTGCGCGCTGCTGTCCGGCAGCGTGCCCAGGGCCATCGTGTGCGCCGCGCAGAAGGCCGCGGAACGCCATGCCGACAAAGGCTACCGGCGCGACCGGCTGGTGGTGATATCCAATGGCTACGACCTGTCGCGCTACTCGCCCGACAGCGCATCCGGCATGCGCATGCGCGCGCAATGGGGCCTGACGGGCGATGCGCCGGTGATCGGTTGCGTGGCGCGCTGGGACCCGCTCAAAGACCACGCCAACCTGTTGCGGGCGGTAGCCGCGCTGGTTCGCGACGGCCGTGACGCCGGGCTGCGCTGCGTGCTGATCGGCCGGGGCATGACGGCGGAAAACCCCGAGCTGGGGGCCCTGATCGACCGGCTCGGCCTGCGCGACCGGCTGGTGCTGGCCGGTCCCAGCGACGACGTGCCCGCCGCAATGAACGGCCTGGACCTGCACGTCCTGTCCAGCTGCGCCGAGGGATTTCCCAACGTGGTCGCCGAGGCCATGGCCTGCGGCGTCTACTGCGTCGTGACGGACGTCGGGGATGCGGCCTATATCGTGGGCGATGCCGGCGTGGTGGTTCCGCCCGAGCAGGCAGAGGCGCTGGCGCGCGGCATCGAAACCGGCCTGCGCGAGGTGGCCGCCCGCGGCCGCGAGCGCGCCGGCGGGCCTGGGCGGGCCAGGGTGCTGGAGCATTTCGACCTTGCGCGCATGGTGCAGGGCTATATCGCCGTATGGCGCCGGATTTCAGGAGCGCAGGCATGAGCGCCGGACGCCGCTTGCTGTTTGTCGTCAACAACCCGGCATTTTTCATGTCGCATCGCGTGCCCGTGGCGCTGGCGGCGCAGCGGGACGGCTACGAGGTGCATGTCGCCACCATGGAGGGGCCGGCCGTTGCCGACATCCAGGCGCTGGGCATGACGCATCACGCCATCCCCATGACGCGCAGCGGCAAGCATCCCCTGCAGGAGTTGGGCACGCTGCTGGCCCTGGTACGCCTGTTCCGCCGACTGCGCCCGCGGATCGTGCATCTGGTCACGATCAAGCCCGTGCTGTACGGCGGCATTGCCGCGCGCCTGACACGAGTGCCGGGCATGGTCGCGGCCATCTCCGGCCTGGGCTTCGTGTTCCTGTCCAATTCGCTCAAGATGAAGCTGGTGCGCGCGGTGGTCGCGCGCCTGTACCGCCTGGCTCTGGGGCATCCCAATAGCCGCGTGATCTTCCAGAACGCCAGCGACCGCGACCTTCTCAAATCGCTGGGCGCGGTGCGTGACGACCAAGTCGTGATGATCCGCGGCGCCGGCGTGGACCTGGATGCATACCAGGCCGTACCCGAACCGCCCGCGCCGCCGGTCGTCGCCACCATGGTGGCGCGCCTGTTGCGCGACAAGGGCGTGCAGGAGTTCGTGCAGGCGGCCCGCCTGCTGCGCGAGCGCGGCGTGCCTGTGACAATGCAGCTGGTGGGAGGCGTGGACGCCGGCAATCCCGCGTCTGCGACGCAGGAAGACGTGGATGCGTGGCAGCGCGAAGGCTGCGTTCGCGCGCTGGGCGAACGCTCGGACGTGGCGGGGTTGTACGCGGCCTCGCACATCGCCGTGCTGCCGTCATACCGTGAAGGCCTGCCCAAGTCCCTGATAGAAGCCGCGGCTTGCGCGCGCGCGGTCGTGACCACCGACGTGCCGGGCTGCCGCGACGCCATCGAGCCCGGCGAGACCGGCCTGCTGGTGCCGGTGCGCGACGCGCAGGCGCTGGCGGACGCCATCGCCCGCCTGGCGACGGACGCTTCCTTGCGCCAGGCCATGGGCAAGGCGGGAAGGGCGCTGGCGGAACGCGAGTTCGATATTGAACGCGTCGCGCGGGTTCACGTGGGGGTGTATGAGAGCCTTTCCAATTCGCGTGTGTGACATACTCACCCATACCCACCTTCCGAGTGTCTGACACCCTAACGAGACGACCAGCATGCTTGAGGCGATGTTTCTGGGTGTCTGACACCGGCCGTATCTGAACAGCGCTTGAATCTGGACGGTGCCACAAAGTCAGCCGGTGTCAGACACCCGGTCGCACGGGATCAAATCTGAGGGGCCGTCTCGTAAGGGTGTCAGACACTCGGAAGGTGGGTAAGGATGTCAGACACTCGGAAGGTGGGTAAGGGTGTCAGACACCCGGAGGGGTGGGGCTTTCAATGCCGCCGCGCGATCGCGTCGATCCAGTAGCGCGTGGACGGGTCTTGTTCGATCGCCTGCGGCGTATCCAGTTCGTGCATGATGCTCTTTGCCAGGGCCTTGCCGAACTCGACTCCCCATTGGTCGAAGGGATTGATGCCCCAGATCACGCCCTGCGTGAACACCTTGTGCTCGTAAAGAGCCAGCAGCGCGCCCAGCGTATAGGCTTCGAGGCGCGGCAGCACGATGAGCGAAGACGGGCGTCCGCCCGGGTGGACGCGGTGCCGGGCCAGCAGCCGGGCGCGTTCCGGATCGCTTTCGGCGGCCGATGTCTCGGCCAGCGCCTCTTCGTAGGTTTTGCCCCGCAGCAGCGCCGAGCGCTGCGCCAGGCAGTTTGCGATCAGCAGTTCATGATGCCGCGTGTAGGCATGGGCGGGCTGCTCGCACAGGATGAAATCGACGGGCGCGCCGGCGGTGTCCTGGTGCAGCCACTGGAAGAACGTGTGCTGGCAGTCGGTGCCGGACATGCCCCATACCGCCGGGCCGGTGGGCACGCCAGCGGGGCTGCCGTCCGCGGTGGCGACCTTGCCCAGCGATTCCATTTCCAGCTGCTGCGCCCAGGGAACGATGTAGTAGAGCCGCGCGTCGTAGGGGGCGATCACCAACGAGTCGTAGCCCAGGACGCTGCGGTTGACCACGCCGGCCAGCGCCAGCTGGACGGGGGCGTTTTCCTCGAAGGGCGCCGTGCGGAAGTGCTCGTCCATGGCGGCGGCGCCCGCCAGCAGCTGGTCGAAGGCGTCGTTGCCCAGCGCCAGCGCGATAGGAAGGCCGATCGCCGACCACAAGGAATAGCGGCCGCCCACCCAATCCCATATCTGGAAGATGTGGTCGGGCAGTATCCCCAGATTGAGCGCGGCCTCGACGTTGGCGGTAACGGCCACGACCTGCTTGATCGGATCGGCGACGCCCGCGTCGCGCAGCCAGTTCATCGCCACTTCGGCGTTGGCCCGCGGTTCGGTGGTCGTGAACGACTTGGAGGCGACGATGACCAGAGTATCGTGCGGGTCCAGGCGGCTCATTGCGTCGGCGACGGAGTGCGAGTCCACGTTCGACGCAAAGCGCACTTCGCGGCGGGCGCCGCCGTGGCGCAACGCCCGCGTAACCAGCCTCGGCCCCCAATCGCTGCCGCCGATGCCCAGATGCAGCACACAGCCGTAGCGGTCCGCCGCATCCGCCTCGCGCACGAACTCACGCAGGCGCTCGCGCTCGGCCAGCACGGCCTTCGCCACCATCGCGGGCGGTTCGGGCGCGCGCAGCGCGGTATGCCAGGCGGCGCGCTCTTCAGTCCAGTTCGCGTTGCCGCCATCGAACAGGCGGGCGCGGGCGGCGTCGAATCCCTGTTGCGCCAGCAGCGCTTCCTCGGCCTTCTGCAGCTCCGGCGAATACGCCTGCGCGCTCAGGTCCAGGCGCAGCCCCGGAGCATTGATGACGCGCAATTGCTCGCCCCGCCTGGAAGCGGAACGCGTCGTGGCGATGAACTGTTGCCACGCTGGGCTGTTGGATAAGGACATGGGCAGTCTAGAAAGGCAGATTGGCTTGCGGAGCGAGCTTGCTCAGTTCACGGCGGAAGTCGGCCTGGATGCGTTCCAGCGCCTCGGCCGTCTGCGCTTCGAAGCGCAGCACGACGACGGGCGTGGTGTTCGAGGGGCGCGCCAGGCCGAAACCGTCCGGGTATTCCGCGCGCACGCCGTCGATGGTGATGACGCGCTTCGCACCGGGGAATTGCCCCTGGTCCTGCAGGGCCTGGACCAGGGTGAAAGGCTGGCCTTCCTCCATTTCGAGCTTGAGCTCCGGCGTCGAGACGTCCTGCGGCAGGGCTTCCAGCATGGCGCAGGGGTCCGCCGCGCGCGACACGATCTCCAGCAGGCGGGCGCCCGTGTAGAGCCCGTCGTCGAAGCCGTACCAGCGCTCCTTGAAGAAGATGTGGCCGCTCATCTCGCCGGCAAGTGGAGCGCCGGTCTCTGCCAGCTTGGCCTTCACCAGCGAATGGCCGGTTTTCCACATGAGCGGGACGCCGCCGGCCGCTTCGATCGAGAGGCCGACGTGGCGGCTGCACTTCACGTCGTAGATGATGGTGGCGCCGGGATTGCGCTCGAGTACGTCGCGGGCGAACAGCACCAGCTGGCGGTCGGGCCAGACGATCTGGCCGGACTTCGTGACCACGCCCAGGCGGTCGCCGTCGCCGTCGAACGCCAGGCCCAGTTCGCAGTCGGTCTCGGCCACGCACTTGATCAGGTCCTGCAGGTTCTTGGGTTCGGCGGGATCGGGATGGTGGTTGGGGAAGTTGCCATCCACCTCGCAGAACAGTTCGGTGACCTCGCAGCCCAGGGCGCGGAAGAGCGCGGGCGCGACGGCGCCGGCCACGCCATTGCCGCAATCGATGGCGATCTTCATGGGCCGCGCCAGCTTGACGCCCGAGGCCACGCGGGCGACATAGGCCGCCACCAGGTCCAACTGGCGGCGCGTGCCGGTGCGGACCGCCGCGGCAGGCGCGGGGCCGTTCATGGCGGCGGCCAGGGCCTGCACGTCGTCGCCATAGAGGGCGCGCCCGCCCATCATCATCTTGAAGCCGTTGTATTTGGGCGGGTTGTGGCTGCCGGTGATCGCCACGCCCGAGCCGGTCTGCATGACGTTGGCGGCGAAATAGACCAGGGGGGTGGGCACCATCCCGATGTCCAGGGTATCCACGCCGCCTTCCAGCATGCCCTCCTGCAGAGCCACCGACAGCATTTCGCTGCTCAGGCGGCCGTCGCGGCCGACGACCAGCGTCTGCACGCCCTGTTCGCGCGCGCGGGCAGCCAGCGCCGCGCCCAGCGCGCGGGCGAAGCGGGCGTCGATCAGGTCCGGCACGGTGCCGCGGATGTCATAGGCCTTGAAGACAGCGGCGGGAAATTGCGTGTTGTTGCCCACGGCGGTTCCATTTGGTAAGAGGTTACAGCGCGGGTTCTCGCTGGGTTTAATGAATGGTAAACCCGTGTGTCAATGCGCGCCTGGCGAAGGGCCAAGGCGAAATTATCCCCCATCGGAGGTCGTCCTTCATCCGGCGGATGGCGTAGGGCATTTGCCGCCGGGCCGCCGCGTCCGCGCGGTATCGCCCCCGCCTGGTGCGCGAGGCGGGGCATGCCGCCTCGTTCCGGTGCGCCCGCCGGCCCCGGCGGACGGCCTTCCACCCAGGGCGGCGCATGGCATGGAACTTGCTCGGCACTCGAAGGTGATACGCTTGCTATGCAAGCAGAAAGACCGGGAGGGGCCATGGGAGCCAAAGTTTCTACTGTCATGTCATCGGGAGGCGCCACCAGCCGGCGGGGCCCCCCCACGGACTATGCCGGCCCTGCCGCGGGCCGCGAGCGCCGGCTCGATATCCATGTGTTCATCTCCGAATCGGGCCGCCTGTCCACGGGCCGCGCCTGGGAGCGCTGCGTCTGGCGCGAGGCCCGGGTCCTGGTCGCCGAATGTCCGGCGCCGCATTTGCCGGTTTCCGTCGAGAATGCCCTGCGCACCGTCGCCGCCGATGTGGCGCGCGACCATGGCTGGCAGGGCATGGGCACGGTGGCTTTCGCGCTGGACGACCGCAGCGGCGTGTTCCGCGTGATCAGCGCTGAGGCGCAGCCGCATTCGGGTGCGGCCGTCGCCGACTGCGAACCCGTGGCCGGCCATGCGCTGGAAGTCCGCATCGACGGCTGCGTGGACCGCCGCCTGCCGTGCACGCGGCTGCTGGTGTGCGGCGCGACCCGGGGCGAAGCCCTGCGCCGCGCCTATCGGGCGCTGTCCGAAATGCCCGGCCCGGCCGGCATCGACCGCGCTTTCCTGATGAACCGCATCGCCTCGCGGGCCTTCTGCTCCGGCCTGACGGGCGCGCGGCTGGACCAGGCCGTCGGCTAGGGGCGGCTCGCAGGGGCTTTCAGCCCCTACAATAGGCCGCACACTCCCCGATCCGGCGCCTGGGCGCGACCAGGCCTTACTTGTGCGGCGCATATGACTTTGCTGAGCGAACTGCAGGCCCTCCTGGGCCCATCCCACGTGCTGACCGGCTCCGACGCCGAATCCTACGTGCTCGACTGGCGCCGCCGCTACCGGGGCGCGGCGCTGGCGGTGATCCGCCCTGGCTCCACGGAGGAAGTGGCGGCGGCGGTCAGGCTCTGCGCCAGGCATGGCGCGCCGCTGGTGCCGCAGGGCGGCAATACGGGGCTGTGCGGGGGCGCGACGCCCGACGGTTCGGGCACGGCGATCGTCCTGTCCACCGCCCGCCTGACCGCCGTGCGCGCCCTGGATACCGCCAACGACACCATTACCGTGGAGGCGGGCTGCATCCTGCAGGCCGTGCAGGAGGCGGCGGCCCAGGCGGACCGGCTGTTTCCCCTGAGCCTGGCCGCGGAGGGCAGCTGCACCATCGGCGGCAATCTCGCGACCAACGCCGGCGGCACGCAGGTGCTGCGCTACGGCAACACGCGCGACCTGACGCTGGGGCTGGAAGTCGTGACCGCGGACGGTGAGGTCTGGAACGGGCTGCGCGGCCTGCGCAAGGACAATACCGGCTACGACCTGCGCGACCTGTACATCGGCAGCGAAGGAACGCTGGGCATCATTACGGCAGCCACGCTGAAGCTGTTCCCGCGGCCGGTGGCCTCTTGCACCGCCTTGCTGACCCTGGACAGCATAGACAACGCCGTGGAGCTGCTGTCGCGCGCCCGCTCGGGCTTCGGCGCCGCGCTGACCGGCTTCGAACTCATGAGCGGCGCCTGCCTGCAGGCGGTCGTGCGGCTGTTCCCGCAGCAGCGCCTTCCGTTCGAAGGCGAGTCCGCGGCCTCGCCCTGGTTCGCCCTGCTGGAACTATCCGACAGCGAAAGCGAAGCGCATGCGCGCGAACGCTTCGAGGCCGTGCTGGGCGCCGCCATCGAGGATGGGCTGGTGAACGACGCGGCCATCGCCGCCAACGTGGCGCAAAGCAAGGCCTTGTGGCATTTGCGCGAAAGCATCCCGCTGGCCGAGGCCGAGCTGGGCAAGTCCGTGAAGCACGACGTGTCCATTCCCATTTCCTCCATCGCCGGCTTCGTGCACAAGACGAACGCCCTGCTGCAGGCGCGCTTCCCGGGCGTGCGCCACGTGATCTTCGGCCACCTGGGCGACGGCAACCTGCATTACAACGTAGCCAATGCGCCGGGGCAGACCGAGGCCGAATTGCTTGCGCTGCAAGGCGAGATCTACGGGGTGGTGCACGATAGCGTGCACGCCCATGACGGCTCCATCAGCGCCGAACACGGCGTGGGCCAGCTTAAGCGCGACGAGCTGCCGCGCTACAAGAGTTCCGTGGAATTGGCCTTGATGCGCAAGATCAAGCTGGCGCTCGACCCGCAGGGGATCATGAATCCCGGCAAGGTCCTGCAGGGATAGGGAACCAGACCATGGCGGCCAGTACCGGGGTGGGCGCGAATTGCAGGGTCCTGATTGTCGAGGATGATCCCGTCATCTCGGGCAATCTGTACTCCTTTCTGGAGGCCCGAGGCTTCCTGCCCGATGCGGCCTATTCCGGGCCTGCGGCGCTGCAGCGGCTGGCGGAGCAGCGTTTCGACGCGCTGATCCTGGATATCGGCCTGCCGGGCATGGATGGCAACGCCGTGCTGCACACGCTGCGCAATGAGCGGCGGCTGGATGTGCCGGTGCTGATGCTGACCGCGCGCGACAGCCTGGAGGATAAGCTGGCCGGTTTTTCGCACGGCGCCGACGACTACCTGACCAAGCCTTTCGCGCTGCTCGAAGTCGAAGCGCGCCTGCTCGCGCTGATCCAGCGGGCCAAGGGATCGACCGTGGATTCGGTGCGCGCCTTCGGGCCCCTGCGCTACGACACGCGCAGCCGCGCGGTGTCCGTGAACGGCAACCCCGTGCACCTGACGCGCAAGGCCTGTCTCATCATCGAAGCCCTGTTGCGGGATCCGGGCAGGGTGGTATCGCGCGAAGAACTGGAATCGGTGCTCTGGGGCAATGAGCCGCCATCCTCGGACGCGCTGCGCAGCCAGGTGCATCTGTTGCGCCGAGCGCTTGCCGACGCCGGCTTCGACGGCATCGAGACCATACACGGGACCGGCTGGCGCCTGTCCCTGGACGGCGGGGCGGCGCCATGACGGTCGCGTCGGGCGGCACCCTGACCCAGCGCGTGGTGTGGGCGCTGACGGGAACGGTGGCGTTGTTCGTGACGGCGCTCGCCTTGCTGGCCTACCTGACCTTCGACCAGATGGAAGACGATCTGGTCAACGACATCCTGAATACCGAGATGGACCGGCTTGTGCAGCACGCGCGCGTCAGCGATGGCTTCCTGCCTCGCGAGGGCGTGCGCGAACTGGGCGGTTCGATGCGTGCCTGGGTCAGCGTGGACGGCAACCGGCCCGCGGGCATTCCGGACGAAATCCTGGCCCTGGACAGCGGCCTGCACCTGATCGAGCCGGGCGCCTACACCTGGCACGTCATGGTGGCCGATGCCGGCCGCAGCAAGGTGTACCTGCTGTATGACGCCACCGACAACGAAGAGCGGGTCCATGACTTCGGCCTGATCGTGCTGGGCGTGGGCGCCATCTGCGTGGTGGGAGCCTACGCGCTGTCGCGGCGCGTCGCGGCCGTGGCGGTCGGCCCGCTGCTGGACCTGACGGACCGGCTGGCGACCTGGGCGCCCGGCTCGCCCGACATGGCGGTGACGCGCGACGACGAGGCCGGCCGGCTGATCGAGGCATTCAACCGGGTGCAGAATCAGGTAGACAGGTCGATCGCCCGCGAACGCGAATTCGCGGGCAACCTGAGCCACGAAGTGCGCACGCCCCTGGCCGCGATCCGTTCGGACAGCGAATTGATGCTGCTGACCCAGTCGCTGACGCCGGACCAGCGCGAACGCCTTGCCCGCGTGGTGGACAACGTGGACGACGTCATCGTCAGCCTGGAGAGCGCCCGCGCCATGGCGCGCGATCAACTGCGCCCGCCGGAGCCCGTGGATCTTTCCGCCTGCATGGAAGACGCCTGGCGGGGCTACGAGGCCACGGCCGAGCAGGCGAAACTGCGGTTCGACAACCAGATCCAGGCCGGGCACGTCCGCACCCTGGACCGCTACGCCCTGCTGACGGTGCTGCGCAACCTCGTCCGCAATGCGGTCGAGCACGCCGCGCCGGCGACGCTGACGGCTCGCCTGGCCGCCGACGGCGGGCTGGAGCTTGGCGACGACGGCAAGGGCATCGCCGCCGAAGACCTGCCGTTCCTGTTCCGCCGCTACTACAGCGGCCGCATGCGGGATTCCAGCACGGGGGCGGCCGACGAGGCGGCCCGAGGGCTGGGCCTGGCCATTGCCAAGCGCGTTTGCGACATGCAGGGCTGGTCTCTGACCGTGGTTTCTTCCCGGGAAGGCGAGGCCAGGGGCACCCATTTCACGCTGAGCTTCGAAGGCGGCGCTGCGTCGGCGGCGGACGCGCAAACCCGAATTTGACGAAATTTCGACTGTCCGCGGTTTAGGCTCTGCCTTTGCCCGACGCGCCTCTTGTCCATCGACCATGCCGCCCCTATCGTCGTCCGAGCTTCGGAAGCCGACGGCCGCCTCATACCTATGCAGCCATGTCATCGCGGTGACGCTCGTCCTGGCCTGTCTGGCCTGGTGGGCCAATGCCTTCGGGCTGGACCTGCGCATCGCGCAAGCACTGTTCGACACAGCCCTGGATGACTTCCCCCTGCGGGCGAGCCGCTGGCTCGACCTGATTGGCCATCGCATGGTGCTGGCCCTGCCCATTGGCATTGCGCTCGCGTCCGTGGGCGTGGCGGCGGCCAGCTACCGCATACCCGCCTGGAGGCCCTGGCGCGGGCCCGCCCTGGCCGTTGCGGCGACCTGTCTGGCCGGGCAGGTGCTGGTGACCCAGTTGAAACACCATACGACGCTGCCCCGCCCCTACGACCTGGATACGCTGGGCGGCTATACCCCTTATCCCCTGCATTGGTGGACCTGGGCGCGCGCCCGGGCCGGGGGCGCCTTGCCCAGCGGCCATGCCGGCGCGGGCTATTCCATGCTGACCCTGTATTTCGCGGGCTGGGCGTTGGGGCGACCCGCATGGCGTTGGGCAGGGTTGGCCATCGGCATTGCCGCAGGGGCGGGCTTCTCTATCGTCCGCATCCTGCAGGGCGCCCATTTCCTGAGCCAGACGCTCTGGTCGGCGGCCTTGCTGTGGCTCCTGGCGGCGCTGTTCTTCTATCCCCTGATCGTGGCCCATCCGGGCGGCTCGCGGGCCGGGCGCCGCCGCTGCCGCGGCGAGGGCGCCGGCCAGGCTGCGGGCGCCAGGAAACGGGCCTGAGTGGTATGTCGTCGTATAACCTGCCGCCCGTATAATCGACAGGCGCGAGTTTTCAGCGTCTCGCCTTGTGCAACCGCTTTCGGACCCTCTGATGAACGCTCTCGCCGAATCCCCCGTCTTGCCGCAGCGTCGTCCCCGGAACCTGGCCCAGGGCCTGGTCGAAAGCTTTTCCGAACGCATACGCGGCGGTGACATCCGGCCCGGGGACAAGCTCCCGACCGAATCCGAAATCATGCGGCAGTTCGGCGTGAGCCGCACCGTCGTGCGCGAGGCCCTGTCTCGGCTACAGGCCTCGGGCCTGGTCGAAACCCATCACGGCGTGGGCACCTATGCGCTGGAACCCAGCGGCGGCGGCGATTTCCGGGTGGACCCGGCCGACATCGCCACCGTGCGCGACGTGCTGGTGCTGCTGGAGCTGCGCATCTGCCTGGAAAGCGAAGCCGCTAGCCTGGCCGCCGGCAGGCGCACGGAAACGCAGTTGCAGGAAATGCGCAAGGCGCTGGACGCGTTCAAGGGCGCCCTGGAAAGCGGCGGAGACACGGTCACGCCGGACTTCCAGTTCCATCTGCTGATCGCCCAATCCACGGACAACCGCTATTTCGCGGACCTCATGTCGCACCTGGGCTCGGCCATCATCCCGCGCACCCGCATCAATTCCGCGAAGTTCGCCCATGAAGACCGCGCGGCCTATCTGGCGCGCGTGAACCTCGAGCACGAGGACATCTACAGCGCCATCCTGCGCCAGGACGCGGAAGGCGCGCGCGCCGCCATGCGCACGCACCTGAGCAACAGCCGCGAACGCCTGCGGCGCGCGCAATAGGGCAGCATGCGGGTAGGCCGCGCCAAACCGCGTTAATCTTGCCCGTTTTCTTTTTTTCGACGACGAGGCGGCATGGTTCTGCTCGGTACACACAGTAACGTTATTTCCATTGAGCAGGCGCCCCAGGGCCGGCAGGAGGCGGATGCATGCGCCGCCTGACACTACGGTTCATCATCGCGGTCCTGGCGCTGCTGACGCTGTCACGCCTTGGCCTTGCCTTCTGGATGTGGGATCGCGTGGAAGCCGCGGGCGGGCTCGCCCCATTGCTGTTGGGCGGCCTGCGCATCGACGTCTGCCTGCTGTCGATGGTGATTGCGCTGCCGGCCGTGTTCTCGCCCTGGTTCGGGCACCGGCCGCTGGCCGCCCGCATCACCGCCTGGTGGTTCCGGGCGTGGTGGATGCTGTATGTGCTGCTGGAGGTTTCCACGCCGCAGTTCATCGCGGAATACGATACGCGGCCGAATCGCCTGTATTTCATCTACCTGCTCAACCCCAAGGAAGTCGGGTCCATGCTGTGGCAGGGCTACAAGGGCGTGCTGCTGGCCGCTTTCGTGGTGCTGGCGGTGGCCGCATGGATGTCGGTCAGGATGTTCCCGACCCGGGCGCGCGATCCCTTCATGGCGTGGTGGAAGCGGCCGCTCGCCTCGCTGGTGATCCTGGCGCTGGTTTTCCTGGGCGCGCGCGGCACGCTGGAGCATCGGCCGATCAATCCCGCCAAGGTTGCGTTCAGTTCCGATGCAATGGTCAATGCGCTGGCCCTGAACTCGCTGTATAGCGTGTTCGACGCGGCCTATCGCATGCGCGACGAACGCTCGTCCGCCGCGATGTACCCCAAGATGGCGGTGGACGAAATGAACGCCATCGTGCGGGAGAAGGCTGGCATGGCGGGCGCGCCGCTGGATGCGCGCTATCCCAGCCTGCACGAGCAGAAGGCCACGGTGCGGCGGGACAAGCCCCTGAACGTGGTGATCATCCTGCAGGAAAGCCTGGGCGCCCAGTACGTGGGCAGCCTGGGCGGGCGCGACCTGACGCCCAACATCGACCGGCTGGGCAAGGAAGGCTGGATGTTCCACCGCGCCTACGCGACGGGCACCCGCTCGGTGCGGGGCATCGAAGCCGTCACCGCGGGCTTTCTGCCCAGCGTGGCCGACGCCGTCGTGAAGCTGCCGCGCTCGCAGACCGGCTTCTTCACGCTGGCGCAGTTGCTTGGCAAGCACGGCTACCATTCACGCTTCGTTTACGGCGGAGAATCGCATTTCGACAATATGCGCGCGTTCTTCCTGGGCAACGGCTTCGACGAGATCGTGGATCGTCCCAAGTTCGTGGATCCGGTCTTCGAGGGATCGTGGGGCGCATCGGATGAAGACATGTTCAACCAGGTGGATCGTCTGCTGCGCGCCGACGGCGACAAGCCGGTGTTCACGCTGGCGTTCTCGGTCACCAACCACTCGCCCTGGGAGTACCCGGCCGGGCGCATCACGCCCGTGGGGGATCCGGCATCGGTGGACAACACCGTGCGCTACGCGGATTGGGCGCTCGGCCAGTTCTTCGACAAGGCCAGGAAGGCGCCCTATTGGAACAACACGGTGTTCCTGGTGATCGCCGACCACGATTCGCGGGTCTATGGCTCGATCCCGGTGCCGGTGCGGCATTTCCAGATCCCGGCGCTGATCCTGGGGGCCGGGATCGAGCCCCGCCAGGACGACCGCCTGGTCAGCCAGATCGACATGGCGCCCACCCTGTTGTCGTTGATCGGCCTGGACAACGTGAATCCGATGCTGGGGGCGGACCTGACGCAGCGCGATCCGAACCGGGCGATGATGCAGTACGCGGACAACTTCGGCTACCTGCAGGGCGACAAGCTGCTGGTGCTGGAGCCGTCCAAGCCGCCCAGGGAGTTCCGGTACGAGGCGGCGCCGGTGGGCCGCGACGAAGTCTACGAGCCAGTGGCGCCCGCGGATCCGAAGCTCACGGAAGAGGCCCTGGCCCACGCGCTGTGGGCGAGCTGGGCGTACCGCGAGGAGAAATACCGCCTGCCTTGAGGCGCCGCCAGGGCGGTTCCGGCCCCATGCCGCCGCCTTGATCCTGCGCAAGCCGTTTTTCGCGCGGCAGCCGCAAACTGGCGGCCATGACTTTTCCTGACCAATCCTCGAACGCGGCCCGCGCCGCCGTGCCGCACGGCGAGCCCTTGCCGCAACGCCGCGCATGGCCGGTGCCGCGCGGGCGGCTCGCCTGGATAACCGGTTTATTCAGTGTGATCCTGCTGGCCGCCAGCACCTTGTTCTGGTGCCTGCTGCTGTTTCCGGTGGCCCTGTTCAAGCTGCTGCTGCCTTTTCCCGCGGTCAGGCGGCGCGTGGACCCGGTGCTCAACGCCATCGCGACGGCCTGGGTGTCCAGCAATACCGGTTGGTTGGCGCGGATCCAGCGGTCGCCGTGGGACGTCCAGGGCCATGCCGGGCTGCGCTACGCGGACTGGTACCTGGTCAATTGCAACCACCAGTCGTGGGTGGACATCTTCGTGCTGCAGCGTTCGCTGAACCGGCGCATCCCCCTGCTGAAATTCTTCCTGAAGCGCCAACTGATCTACGTGCCGGTCATCGGCCTGGCGTGGTGGGCGCTGGATTTCCCCTTCATGAAGCGCCATGGCAAGGCCGAACTGCGCCGCAACCCCGCACTGGGGCGCGAGGACCAGGAAGCCGCCCGGCGCGCGTGCGAGAAGTTCTCGCTGGTGCCGACCAGCGTGATGGTGTTCGCCGAAGGCACGCGCTTTACCGAGACCAAGCGGGCCGCCCAGGCTTCGCCGTACCGCCATCTGCTGAAGCCCAAGGCGGGCGGGCTGGCGGTGGCGCTGAATGCGATGGGTTCGCGCTTCCGCTCGATGATCGACGCCACCATCGCCTATCCGGAAGGCATACCCAGCTTCTGGGACCTGGCCTGCGGCCGCGCGGGCCAGGTGGTCGTGCGCCTCCGGCAGTTGCCGGTGCCGCCTGCCTTCTGCGATGCCGACTACACGCGGGACAAGGCGTTCCGCTCGGAATTCCACCACTGGCTGGGGCAGCAGTGGCAGGCCAAGGATGAAGAGATCGAGAGGCTGATTGCGCGCCACGCCGCCTGAGCGCGGCGCGCCGACGATTCCCGGATCAGGCGCGCGCAGGCAGCACCGTGCCCGAGCTCTCGCCGAATCCGATGCGCGGGTAGCCCGCCTTCACGCATTCGGCCCGCATGATGATCTGGTCGCCGTCCTGCAGGAAGGTGCGCTTCTCGCCCCAGGGCAACTCGATCGGCGCCTTGCCGCCGTTGCTCAGTTCAAGCAGCGAACCGGCTTCGGAGGCTTGCGGGCCGGACAGCGTGCCCGTGCCCAGCATATCGCCCGGCTGCAGGTTGCAGCCATTGACCGTGTGGTGCGTGATCAGCTGCGCCACGTTCCAGTAGGCATCGCGGAAGTTGCTGCGCGACAGATGGGCGGGCGGCTGTTTCTCGGCGCGCGATTTCTCGGTCGTCAGCAGCACGTCCATCTGCACGTCGAACGCGCCCTTTGCGCGGTTGGCGTCGGATGCCAGGTAGGGCATGGGCTGCGGCTCGGACGGACCGCGGTTCCATTGCGTGCGGAACGGTTCCAGCGCTTCCATGGTGACGACCCACGGCGAAATCGTGGAGGCGAAGTTCTTGGACAGGAAGGGGCCCAGCGGCTGGTATTCCCAGGCCTGGATGTCGCGCGCCGACCAGTCGTTCAGGATGCACAGGCCGAATACGTGCGATTCGGCGTCCGCCAGCGGGATCCGCTCGCCCTGGGCGTTGCCCGTGCCGACGAAGATGCCCAGTTCCAGCTCGTAGTCCAGGCGGGCGCAGGGGCCGAATTGCGGCGTCTCGCCTTCGTTGGCGGGGCGGGTCTGACCGACGGGGCGGGGGAATTTCTGGTCCACGCCGATGCTGGACGCGCGGCCGTGGTAGCCGATGGGCACCCACTTGTAGTTCGGCAGCAGGGGATTGTCGGGGCGGAATTGCTTGCCCACCGAGGTGGCGTGGTGCACCGAAATGTAGAAGTCGGTGTAGTCGCCGATGCGCGCCGGCGTGGCGTATTCAGCGTCGGCCTGGGGAACCAGCAGCGGCTCGATGGCGCCGCGCAGGGCGGCGCCTTCGCGCAGGGCGCGGGACAGCGCCAGGCGCAGCGCGCTCCAGTGGGCCTGGCCCAATGCCATCAATCCGTTCAGGCTGTCGGCCGCGCAGGCCGCCAGGGCTTCAGCGGCAGGGCCTTCGAAAGGCTGCTTGGCGGCCAGCGCGGCCAGGTCCAGGATCTGGTCGCCGATGGCGACGCCCACGCGGAACGACTCGGACGAGGCCTTGCGGCGGAACGAGGCGTACGGCAGGTTCTGCACCGGGAAATCCGACGCGTTCGAATTGGCGCTGGCCACCCAGCTCTTCAGGGACGGGTCGTGGGTTTCGTTGATGGTGGTGGTCATGGCTGCGTGTCTCTTTCAGTGTTGTGATAAATCCAAATGCCAAACGGCGATGAGCTTGCGCTCATCGCCGCGGGCGTGGAAAGCCGGGGCTTTCGCGTCACGCCTTCTTCGGGTCGAAATGCTTGGCCAGGCCCTGCCAGCACCGGTAATAGTCGCCCTGCAATTCTACCGAGGCCAGAGCCTGTTCCGTCGGCCGGATGACGCGCCGGGTTTCGAACATGAACGCCATCGTGTCGCGGATGTAATGGGCCGTGCCGGTGTCGGCATGGGAGGCCTTTTCGAAGGTATCCGCGTCGGGGCCGTGGCCGCTCATGCAATTGTGCAGGCTGGCGCCGCCGGGGGCGAAACCGTCGGCCTTGGCGTCGTACACGCCTTGGATCAGGCCCATGAATTCGCTGGCGACGTTGCGGTGGAACCAGGGCGGACGGAAGGTGTTCTCCATCGCCAGGATGCGCGGCGGGAAGATCGCGAAGTCCATGTTCGCCGTTCCCGGGGTGTCCGAGGGCGCGGTCAGCACTGTGAAGATCGAGGGATCAGGGTGGTCGTAGCTGATCGAACCGATGGTGTTGAAATTGCGCAGATCGTACTTGTACGGCGCATGCGTGCCGTGCCAGGCGACGACGTTCAACGGGGAATGGTCGATGGAGGCGCGCCAGAAGCCGCCCGTGAACTTGGCGATCAGTTCGAAATCGCCTTCCAGGTCTTCGTACCAGGCCACGGGCGTCTTGAAGTCGCGCGCGTTGGCCAGGCAGTTCGAGCCGATCGGGCCCAGCTCGGGCAGGCGCAGCGCCGCGCCGAAATTCTCCAGCATGTAGCCGCGGGCGGAGCCGTCCAGCAGTTCCACGCGGAAGCGCACGCCGCGCGGGATGACGGCGATTTCCAGGGGCTCCAGGTCGAGCAGGCCGAGCTCCGTGGCCAGGCGCAGGCGGCCCTGCTGGGGGACCAGCAGCAGTTCGCCGTCGGCGTTGTAGAAATAGCGGCCCTGCATCGAGCGGTTGGCCGCGTACAGATGGATGCCCACGCCGCCCTGTTCGTCGGGGCCGCCGTTGCCGCCCCAGGTCTTCACGCCTTCCAGGAAATCGGTGGGGGCGGTCGGGATGGGCATCGGGCTCCAGCGCAGCTGGTTGGGCGTCACCGGGGCATGGCCGAAGGCGCTGAGCCAGCCCGGGGCGCCTTCAAAGGCCTCGAAGGGCTTGTGCTGGGCGCCGGGGCGGATGCGGTAGAGCCAGGAGCGGCGGTTTTCGCTGCGCGGCGCCGTGAAAGCGGTGCCGGATAGCTGCTCGGCATACAGGCCGTAGGGGCATTGCTGGGGCGAATTGCGGCCCACCGGCAGCGCACCGGGCAGGGCCTCGGTGGCGCAATCGTTGCCGAATCCGGTTTGGTATTGCAGTTCCATGGAATCCTCCTGGGCGGCTGCGCGGTGCATGGCCGCGCGGCCTGGTTCAGATCGCCCGTCCGGACGCAATCCTCGGGGCCATACGCCATTGTCGGAAAAATTGTCTCTCGCGGCTACGGGAATGCAAAAATAGAGACTATAAAATTTGTGAATAATGGAGAGGCCCATGGCCGAGCTGCGCGACGTCGACCTGAACCTGCTGCTGCTGTTCCAGCACCTGCTGGAGGACCGCAACCTGTCGGCCGTGGCGCGCCGGATGGACCTGTCGCAGCCCGCCGTCAGCAATGCGCTGCGCCGCTTGCGGGAAGCATTCGGCGATGATCTGTTCGTGCGCACCGGCCAGGGCATGCTGCCCACGCCGCGCGCGCAACGCCTGGCGGGACCCGTCAGCGAAGCGCTCACCGTGCTGTCGCAGGCGCTGAAGGACCAGGACGTATTCGACGCCGCCACCAGCACCCGGCGGTTCCGGGTGGCGATGACGGACGTGGGCGAGATCCATTTCATGCCCCGGCTGATGGAGGTGTGCGTGCAGGTCGCGCCGCAGGTGCGCATCGATTCCGTGCGCATCCAGGGACCCGACCTGGCCCGGGAAATGGAAGCGGGGCGCGTGGATCTGGCGATCGGCGCCTTCGATGAAATGGGGGCGGGTACCCTGCAGCGCATGCTGTTCCGCCAAGGGTACGCGACCCTGTTCCGGCAGGCGCACCCGACGGCCCATGCCGGCATGGGCATCAAGGCCTTCAGGGCCGAGCGCCACCTGATCGTCTCGCGGGCCGCGCCCTATGGGCAGGTGAACCAGTCCATGGAGCGCGCGGGCGTGGAGCTGGCCGAGCACTTCAGCGTGCCGCATTTCTCGGCGGTCCCGTACATCGTGAGCGCCACGGACCTGCTGGCCACGGTGCCCGAAAAACTGGCCGCCAGCGCCGCGCCGCCCTTCGGCCTGCGCTTCATGACGCCGCCCGTAAAGGTTCCCGCGCTGCAGACGAACATGTACTGGCAGCGCAGGGTGGACCGCGATAGCGGCAGCCAGTGGCTGCGCGCGCTGATCGTCAATGCGTTTGCGGTAGGAGGGGCGTAGGATGGGTGCAGCGCGAGGACCCTTAAGCAAGAACACAGCTCTCCAGCGCGCGAAACCCATGCGGCCGCAATCGATTGTTTTTCGGCCGATGCCAGGCACAGTCTGCCCACGGCCGCATGGGTTTCGCGCGCTGGGCAGTTGCGTTCTTATGCTGAAACTCTCGCGCTGCACCCATCCTACGGCGCCACCGAGGCGCGCGCGTGGCGCAGGGCTTCGCGCAGCACGTCCATGTCGCCCAGGTGGTTGGCCAGCAGCAGGATCAGCGCCGCGTTGAGTTCCTGGCTTTGTTCGTTGCTCAGGTCGCGGTGGGTCTCGATCAGCGCCTCGTAGAAGTCGTCCGGCGAGCTCAGGTTGGTTTCGGTAATCAGCATGATGGAGTGATCTCGAAGTTCAGGCGCGGCCGATGGCGCGGCTGACGGCCGCGGAGACGGCGCCGGCGTCGAAGGCGCGCCAGCGCGCGGCGATGTGCTGGTCGGGGCGGATCAGGTAGGCCGTGCCGGGCTGCGCGTCGTAGCGCTTGCCCAGGCAGCCTTCGCCGTCCGTCACCACGGCCAGTTCCGCGGGTAGCGATGAGAGATCGCATTGCGGGCCGGCCACCAGCACGGCCTTGACCGGAACGGGCGCCATGCGCAGGGCCTGCAGAGCGAGCAGCGTGTCGCGGCCGGGCAGGGCGTCGCCGCAGAACAGCGCCAGCACGAATTCACCATCCAGCTGCGACAGCCACCAGCCCGGTTCGCCCCGCGTCTTCACCGGCGCGTCCAGTGCCACGGCCCCGGGCACCATGCGGCCGGCGAAGGCGTCGGAGTCCGGCGTGTTCAGCGGCGAAGCGCCGTAGGTGGCGGGCAGCGACAGGCGGCCGCTGTTGACCAGCGAGCGCGCGAAGGGGTGGGTCTTGGCCAGGTTCAGGACCGCATTGCGGAAGCTGCGGCTGATGTCGCTCTTGGGCGTGATGAAGTCGGTGGCGCGCGAGGAATTCAGGATGTTCTCGTCGGCGGCGTATTCGCGTTCGGCGCCATAGCTGTCGATCAGCGTTTCGGGAGCCTGGCCGGCCAGCACCAGCTGCAGCTTCCACGCCAGGTTTTCCGCGTCCTGCACGCCGCTGTTGGCGCCGCGAGCGCCGAACGGCGAAACACGGTGCGCCGAGTCCCCGGCGAACACGATGCGGCCGTGGCGGAACTTGTCCATGCGCTCGCACGCGAAGGTATACACGCTGACCCATTCCAGTTCGAAGCGCGCGTCGGGGCCCAGCAGGGCGCGGATACGCGGCAGCACATTTTCCGGCTTGACGGCCTCGACCGGGTCGGCGTTCCAGCCCAGCTGGAAGTCGATGCGCCAGACGTTGTCGGGCTGGCGGTGCAGCAGCACGGACTGGTTGGGATGGAACGGCGGATCGAACCAGAACCAGCGCTCGGTCGGGAAATCGGCCTGCATCTTGACGTCGGCGATCAGGAAGCGGTCGCGGAAGATGCGGCCATGGCTTTCCTGCCCGATCAGCTTGCGCACCGGCGAACGCGCGCCGTCGCAGGCGATCAGCCAATCCGCGTGCAGCGGATATGAGCCGTCGGGGGTTTCCACGCTCAGCGTCACGCCGTCGTCAGCCTGGGTGACGGCGACGACTTTGTTTTTCCAGCGCAGGTCGATATTGGGTTCCTGGCTCGCCCGCTCGTACAGATAGCCTTCGGCGTAGTACTGCTGCAGGTTGATGAAGGCAGGGCGGCGGTGGCCGGGCTCGGGCAGCAGGTCGAAGCGCCACACTTCCTGTTCGCGGAAGAAGACTTTGCCCACGTTCCACGACACGCCCTTGTCGATCATGCGCTGGCCGACGCCCAGGCGGTCCCAGATTTCCAGCGTGCGCTTGGAGAAACAGATGGCGCGGGAGCCGGTCGACAGGCGGAAGTCGTCGTCCAGCACCACCACGCGCACGCCCTGGCGGGCCAGATCCAGGGCGGTGGTCAGCCCGACCGGGCCGGCGCCCACCACTACTACCTGATGGCGCGCCAGCTCGCTGGCGGCCTGGTCCGCGTGCTTTTCATAGGCGAACTCCATCGCCTGGAAATCGATGTCTCCCACGGTTGTCTCCTGTGTGGGTCATTTTGCTTTTATGCGCCGAAGCCGCGCGCCGCCTGGCGGCGCGCGATTCCGGTTGCTGCTTGGATGGGCCGTTGGCGGCCCGCCGGGGGTCAGCCTTCCAGCTGCGCCCACATTTCCAGATCGCGCTTGTCCGTCCAGATGCGCGGGTCGTTGTAGCCGGTGGCCTCGTCATAGGCGCGCGACACATCGAACGGCATGCAGTGGTCGAAGATCACCCAGTCGCTGTAGCGCGGCTTCATGAAGTCGTAGACCTCGCGATAGATGGTCTTCAGGTCCTTGCCTTCGGCCACGCCGCGGTTCACGGCGCCGTACAGGTCGGTCAGGAAGGCGCGGGTGCCGGCCAGGCCCTGGCGGACCTCGGTGGCGTTCTTCAGCGCCGGGCCGCGGCCGGGGACCATCTTTTCGGCTTCGAAGCCCGACAGCGCGTCCAGCGTCGTGGGCCAGTCGCGGAAGTAGGCATCGCCGCAGTAGGGGGTGGACTGGTATTCGACCAGGTCGCCCGCGAACAGGATCTTCTGCTCGGGCAGCCAGGCGATGGTGTCGCCCTTGGTGTGGCCGCGGCCCACTTGCAGCAGCTTGACTTCCAGGTTGCCCAGGTTGACGGTCATTTCGCCCTTGAACGTCATCGTCGGCCAGACCAGGCCGGGCGGAATCGATTCGGCGTTGCGGAACAGGCGGGGGAAGCGGCCGATTTCGCTGGCCTTGTCCTGCTCGCCGCGCTCGGCGATCAGGTCGTAGGTGTCGCGGCTGGCCAGGATTTCCTGGGCGTTGTAGGCCGACGCGCCGAACACGCGCACGGCGTGGTAGTGCGACAGCAGGATGTACTTGATGGGCTTGTCGGTGACTTCGCGGATGCGGCGGATCACATCCTGCGCCATGACGGGAGTGGCCTGGGTGTCGATCACCATGACGGCCTCGTCGCCGATGATCACGCCCGTGTTGGGGTCGCCTTCGGCCGTGTAGGCATAGGCGTTGTCGGACAGTTTTTCGAACGAGACGACCTTGTCGTCCAGGTCGGCGTGCGAGGCGAATTGCTTGCTCATGGAGGCTCCTTCCACTTTTATAGGAATAGGGGTGTGGAAGAAATATAGCCCGCCGTTAGTGTTTGTGCAATACGTTTGCTATAAACAAATGGTCTTGTTTTTGCAGGGATTTCCCGGTGATTTCAGGGCGGCGAAGGCTTAGTTCCTTTGGCATTTGGGGCAGTAATAGGTGGCGCGCTGGCCCTGCACGAAACGGCGGATCGGGGTGGCGCAGACCCGGCAAGGCAGGCCCTCCCGCTCATAGACCGCCGCGTGGATCTCGAAGTAGGCCCCTGGTTCGCCGGTGGCGCCGACGTAGTCGCGCAGGGTGCTGCCGCCCGAAGTCAGGGCGTCGGCCAGGGTGGCGCGCACCATGTCCGCCAGGCGGTCGCAGCGGGCCGGCGATAGCTTGTTGGCCGGGGTCTTGGGGTTGATGCGGGCCCGGAACAGGCTTTCCGACGCGTAGATATTGCCCACGCCCACCACCGCCATGCCCGCCAGCAGCACCTGCTTGACGGCGGCGCCGTGGTTCTTGAAGTGGCGGTGCAGCCAGGCTCCGTCGAAGCGCGGGTCGAAGGGCTCGATGCCCAGCTTGGCCAGCAGGGGATGGGCCTCGATGGGGCCGTCGGATCCGGGGTGCCACAGCACCGCGCCGAAGCGGCGCGGGTCGTGCAGGCGCAGCACCGCCTGGTCGAAGATCCATTCGACGTGGTCGTGCTTGCGCAGGAATTCGCCCGGGGCGACGCTGCGCAGGGATCCCGACATGCCCAGATGGACGATCTGGGTGCCGTGCTCGAAGCGCAGCAGCAGGTACTTGCCGCGGCGCGCGCATTCCAGCACGGCGCGGCCGCCGACCAACTCGGGCAGGTCCGGCGGTATGGGCCAGCGCATGCGGGATTCGTGGACGACCAGCCGCGTGAGCGTCCGGCCGGTGATGACGGCGTCTATTCCCCGACGCGTGGTTTCGACTTCAGGCAGTTCCGGCATGAGCCAGTGTAAGATCATCAATTGCGTGTACGAAGATTGTGCCATCAACCGGACGGGCCGCGTGAAGTCGTCTTTCAAACCAATGAACATCGGGATTGCCGCGCTGGCGCTTGCGCTGGCAGCAATACTGACCCCGCCGGCGCAGGCCGCCGATAGCCGGACCCGCGATGCGACCGGGCCTCGCATGGCGCCCCAGAGCCGTCAGCCTGAAACCGAGGTGATCCGCCTGCGTCCCGGCCAGCTGCCCTACGTGTCGCTGACCGCCGACATCTTTTACCGCGTGCTGGCATCCGAGATCGCCGCGCAGCGGGGCATGTTCGGCTCCGCCGCGACCACGATGCTCGGCCTGGCCCGGGACACCAGCGACCCCCGCCTGGCCCGCCGCGCCCTGGAATTCCAGCTCGCCGGAGGCAACCTGCCAGGCGCGCTGGAGGCCGCCCGCGTCTGGGCGCGCCTGTCCCCCAACGACGTGGAAGCCAGTTCCACCGAATTGGCGCTGGCCGCGGCCAATGGCCAGACCAAGGGCCTGGCCCAGGCGCTGCGCAACCGCATCGACGCCTCCCGCGACAAGCCGGCGGCCATCGGCCAGGCCCTGGCCGTGCTGAGCCGGCTCAACGACCGCCGCCTGGCCCTGCGCATCCTGGACGAATCCCTGAGCGACAGCGCGCGCAAGCTGCCCGCCGCGCACCTGGCGCTGGCGGACGTGGCGTCCGCCGCGGGCGACTACGAACGCGCCGCCCAGGAAGCCCGCGCGGCCCTGGCCGCAGATTCCAAGTCCGAGGCCGCCGCCCAGCGCGTGCTGGAGTACGGCGCCAAGGTGGATCCGCAGCGCGCGCAGGCCGAGGCCCGCGCCTACATCGCCCGCCATCCCAATGCTCGCAAGGTGCGCCTGATGCTGGCCGGCCAATTGGCCGACAGCGGCGATTACAACGGCGCCCTGGCGGAGTTGCAGGCCATGTCCCGCCGCGCGCCGGAAGATTTCGATCTGCTGTTCATGCAGGCGCAGCTGGCCTACAAAGCCGGGCAGCTGCCGCAAGCCAAGACGCTGCTGCAGCAATACCTGGACGTGCAGAACCAGCGCCAGCGCGCCACCGTGCCGGGCGCGACCGACGCCGGCGCCGCGGCCGCCGACGCCCACGTGCTGCTCGCCCGCATCGCCGAGGACCAGGGGCACTACGACGACGCCATCGCCGAACTCGGCCGCATCGACGATCCGACCCTGCGCTATTCCGTGCGCATGCGCCAGGCCGCGCTGCGCGCCAAGAGCGGCAAGATCGACAGCGCGCTCTCCATGATCGACGCCGCCGGTCCCCAGGACGACGAGGAGCGCACGCTGGGCGTGCTGACCAAGGCCCAGATCCTGCGCGACGCCGACCGCGTGCCGCAGGCGGTCTCGGTGCTGGAGGCGGCCGACCAGGCGATGCCCGACACGGTCGAGATCAAGTACGAACTGGCCATGCTCTACGAGCGCCAGAACCGCCTCGATGACCTGGAACGCATGTTGCGCCAGGTCATCGCGCTGGATCCGGACCACGCGCATGCCTACAACGCGCTGGGCTATACGCTGGCCGACCACAACCAGCGCCTGCCCGAGGCCCTGGACCTGATCACCCAGGCGCTCGAGCTGTCCCCCAACGATCCCTTCATCCTGGACAGCATGGGCTGGGTCAAGTACCGGATGGGCGATTCCGCCGCGGCCGCCGATTATCTGCGCCGCGCCTACAGCGTGCGTCCGGAAGCCGACATCGCCGCGCACCTGGCGGAAGTCCTCTGGACCCAAGGCAAGCGCGACCAGGCCGTCGATCTGCTGCGCGCCGCGCTGCAGAAGGATCCGAAAAACAAGACTGTCCAGGACGTGATCAAGCGCCTGGGGGTCAGCCTGTGACGCCGGCGGTCCCGCGCCCGCGCGATGCCATGATGCTGCTGCGCTGGGCGCTGATGGCGATGCTGGCCGCGTTGCTCGCGGCCTGCACCACGCCCAAGCCGATCGAAGGCGCCGGCGCCGACGCGTTTTCCCGCATCGGCCGCTTCGCGCTCACCGTCAACGAGGAAAGCGGCAAGCAGAACGCCGTGCAGGGCGGGTTCTCCTGGGCGGATGACGGCCGCCGCTACGTGCTCGACCTGACCAACCCGCTGGGCTCGACCGAAGCCCGCGTGGAAGGGCGGCCGGGCGCGGCCAGCCTCACCAAGGCGGACGGCACGCGCCTCGTCGCCGACAACCCCGACGCCCTGGCCGGCGAGGCGCTGGGCAGCAGCGTGCCCGTGTCCGGCCTGCGCGATTGGCTGCGCGGCAAGCTGGCTTCGCAGCCGGAAGCCACCGAGGTCTCCCGCGATGAGCTGGGCCGCCCCGTGGCGTTCGAGCAGGGCGGCTGGCGCGCGCGCCTGTCGCGCTACGATGCGCTGGGGCCGCAACTGCTGGTCCTGGAGCGCCTGGAGCCGGGTCGCCGTATCCTGTTGCGGCTGGTCGTCAACCAACCCTAGTTCCGCCGTGACTCTCTACGACGTCCCCGCGCCCGCCAAGCTGAACCTGTTCCTGCACGTCGTGGGCCGGCGCGCCGATGGCTACCACCTGCTGCAGACCGCGTTCCGGTTCATCGACCTTTGCGATACGCTGCATTTCGACGCGCGGGCCGACGGCGTCATCAGTCGCGCCAGGGACCTGCCGGGCGTGCCGCCTGAGCAGGACCTGACCTTGCGCGCAGCGCATGCCTTGCAGCGTGCCACGGGCACGAAGCAGGGGGTGCAGATCGGGCTTGAAAAACGCATTCCGCAAGGCGGCGGCCTGGGCGGCGGATCCAGCGACGCAGCCACGGTGCTGATCGCATTGAACCGGCTTTGGGGAACGGGGCTGTCGCGGCGCGAGCTGATGGCGCTGGCCCTGCCGCTGGGCGCCGACGTGCCCGTCTTCGTATTCGGGCAATCCGCCTTCGCGCAAGGCGTGGGCGAAGAGCTGGCGGCGGTCACGCTGCCGGAGCGCGCCTATCTGGTGGCGCAACCAGACGCCAGCGTGCCGACCGCTGAAATTTTTTCCGCACCCGATTTGACAAGAGATTCTTCTTACATCACAATAGCGGACTTTCTTGCTTCGCCAACTTTCTGCTTCGGCAGGAATGACTTGGAGCCGGTGGTCTACCGCCTTTACCCAGAAGTGCTTGGGGCATCGCGGTGGCTTGCTGAACAGCTGGGGCCTCAGGGCATCGCAGTTCGCATGTCGGGATCTGGTGCGTGTTTATACGCCGAGTTTTCCGAACTCTCCGAAGCCGTTTTGGCGAAAACAGAAATTACCGCTATAATGCGCGGCGCTGATAAAAAAATCAGCCAAACGCATCCACGGTTTCGGTTAGTGCAGGCTTGTACTGGATTGGCTGAGCATCCGTTGCGGAATTGGATTGCAAGATAGTTGGGGAGTCGCCAAGCTGGTTAAGGCACCGGATTTTGATTCCGGCATGCGAAGGTTCGAATCCTTCCTCCCCAGCCAACCGAATACATAACAAAGCTGTTGAACACGCCTGTAAGACACTGGCCCGGGTTCAGCAGCTTTTTTATTTTCCGGATCGGCTGGTGTTTTGTTTCACCCCGCATCACCTCGTCAGTGTCTTAAACGACCATCGCATCATCCATCATGGCAAACGATAGCTTCATGATTTTCACGGGCACCGCCAATACTCGGCTGGCCGTGGACGTAGTCAACCACCTCGATATGTCCCTGGGCAAGATGACCGTCGGTCGCTTCTCGGACGGCGAGGTGATGGTCGAGATCAACGAGAACGTGCGCGGCAAGGACGTCTTCGTCCTGCAACCCACCTGTGCCCCCACCAACGACAACCTGATGGAAATCATGGTGATGGTCGATGCGCTGCGCCGTGCTTCCGCCGGCCGCATCACCGCCGCGATTCCCTATTTCGGCTATGCCCGCCAGGACCGCCGCCCGCGCTCGGCGCGCGTGGCCATCTCGGCGAAGGTCGTGGCCAACATGCTGCAAGTGGCGGGCGTCGACCGCGTCCTGACGATGGACCTGCACGCCGACCAGATCCAGGGCTTCTTCGACATCCCCGTGGACAACATCTACGCGGGCCCGATCCTGCTGGGCGACATCTGGCGCCGCAATTTCTCGAACCTGGTCGTCGTGTCCCCGGACATCGGCGGCGTGGTGCGGGCCCGCGCGCTGGCCAAGCAGCTGGAAGCCGACCTGGCCATCATCGACAAGCGCCGTCCGCGCGCCAACGTGTCGGAAGTGATGAACATCATCGGTGAAGTCGACGGCCGCACCTGCATCATCATGGACGACATGGTCGACACCGCCGGCACGCTGTGCAAGGCGGCCCAGGCCCTGAAGGACCGCGGCGCCGGCGCCGTCTACGCCTATTGCACGCACCCCGTGCTGTCGGGCGGCGCCATCGACCGCATCGAAGCGTCGGAACTGGACGAACTCGTCGTCACCGACACCATTCCGCTCTCCGAGCAAGGCCAGGCCAGCGGCAAGATCCGCCAGCTGTCGTGCGCCGCGCTGCTGGGCGAGACCATCCTGCGTATCTCGAACGCGGAATCGGTCAGCTCGCTGTTCGTCGACTAAGACGCGGCGTCCCTCGGACGGGCAGTCCGGATACTGAGTTTTGCGCCTTGCTGGTCGCGGCAGGGCGCAACAAACACGGCGCGCATTTTGCGTGCCGTGCACCAACCGGCGGAGTCTCTTCGCCATTTATTGTTTTTGGAGTTATCCATGAAATTCAATGCCACTGCGCGTAGCGTCCAGGGTTCGAGTGCGAGCCGCCGCCTGCGCCGCGCGGGCCGCGTTCCCGCCATCGTTTATGGCGGTACGGCTGCCCCCCTGAACATCGAACTCGACCACAACGAGATCTACCACGCCCTGCGCAAGGAAGAGTTCCACGCTTCCATCCTGCAAATGGCGCTGGAAGGCGCGGCCAAGGAAGAGCAAGTCCTGCTGCGTTCGGTTCAATGGCACGCCTACAAGCCGCAAGTCCTGCACGTGGACTTCCAGCGCGTGGACGCCAACCAGGCCCTGCACACCAAGGTCCCGTTCCACTTCATCAACGCTGAAGTCTCGCCGGCCGTGAAGCTGGGCGGCGCCATCATCAGCCACGTCCTGACCGAACTGGAAGTGACCTGCCTGCCGGCCGCTCTGCCCCAGTTCATCGAAGTGGACCTGAAGGACCTGCTGCCTGGCGCTTCGGTCCACCTGGCCGACATCAAGCTGCCCAAGGGCGTGACCTACGTCGCCCACGGCGGCGACGCCAACCCGCTGCTGGCCGCCACTGCCGTGGTCAAGGGCGGCGCCGCTGCCGCCGAGGAAGGCGAAGCCGAAGCTCCGGCCGCCTAAGTTCGCTCCGGGCCCATGGGCCCGCAGGCGGCTTGAGCCCGAAACCCTGCGTGTGCATTTGCATGCGCAGGGTTTTTTGGTTTAAACACCCCCATCATGTCTACTCCCATACGCCTCATCGTGGGATTGGGTAATCCCGGTCCCGACTACGAAACCACCCGGCACAATGCCGGCTTCTGGCTCGCCGACCATCTGGCGGACGATCTGCGCGCGGCTTTCGCGCTGGAGAAGTCTTTTTTCGGCATGGTGGCCAAGGCCCGCCTGGGCGCGGACAACGTGCTGCTGCTCAAGCCCACCACCTATATGAATCGCTCCGGCCAGGCGGTTGGCGCGCTGGCGCGCTTCTACAAGCTGACGCCGGAGCAGGTGCTGGTGCTGCACGACGAACTCGACCTGATGCCCGGGCAGGTGAAGCTCAAGCAGGGCGGGGGCCATGCCGGCCACAACGGCCTGAAGGACATCCAGGCGGCGCTGGGCAGCCCCAATTTCTGGCGCCTGCGCATCGGCATCGGCCATCCGCGCACGCTTGGCCTGGCGCAACAGGTGGCGGACTTCGTCCTGCACCCGCCGCGCCGCGAAGAACAGAAGCAGATCGAAGCCGTCATCGACCGCTGCCGCGCCGTCGTCCCCGCCATGCTGGCCGGCGACTTCCCGCTGGCCACCCGCCAGCTTCACAGCGGCAACGACGCCTGATGGCGGACGCTGGCGACCGGCCCGCCATGCCGCGCGGCAAGCTGCGCTTCCGCAGCGAAGTCGCGGATTTCTGGCGCTTCATCCGCCAGCCGCACCCGGTCGCGCGCCTGCCCGGAAGGGCGGCCGCCACGGGGCTGGCAGCCGACTGGTGGCCTGGCATCTCGCCGGGGCGCCTGCTGGCCTGGGCCGCGCTGCTGTGGGCCGTGAATCTTCTCGCGCTGGGGCCGCTGGCGGTGGCCGCGGCCGGGCTGGGAGGCGTCAAGCACCGGCTCGACCCCGCGAACATTCCCTGGCTGACCGCCGTGCTCTGGGCGCCGCTAGTCGAGGAAATGCTGTTCCGCTATGGGCTGCGGCGTCCGAAGCAGGCCTTGTGGCTGATCCCCGCGATGCTGCCCGTGGTGCTGTGGGGCCCCAAGGTCTGGACGGGCCTGCTGCTGGCCGCGTTCGTGATCCTGGCCTGCTGGGGCGTGCGCCAGCGCGCCGAACCCCTGCAAGCCTGGGACACGACCTGGCGCCGTTACTACCTGAGGCACTTCGGCCTGGTGTTCCACCTGGTCGCGCTGACCTTCGCCGCCGTGCACCTGACCAATTTCGTCTACGCCAAGACGCCATACTGGCTCCTGCCCCTGCTGGTCCTGCCGCAATGGCTGACCGGGCTGGTGCTCGGCTGGATCCGCGTGCGGCGCGGCATCGGCGCGGCCATGCTGCTGCACTCGATCTTCAATGCCGGCCCCATTTTGATGATCTGGCTCATCATGCGCCTGGCCCCGACCGCCGCCGGTTAGCGGGGCCGCATGCCCCGCCGTTCCTGCGGAACCCATTCCGCCCGGCGGGGTAAACTAGAACGTTAACGATCAATACCGTACTTACACAGGATTCCCATGGCTCTGCAATGCGGCATCGTCGGCCTGCCCAACGTCGGCAAATCGACGCTTTTCAATGCTCTGACCCGCGCCGGCATCGCCGCCGAGAACTATCCCTTCTGCACGATCGAGCCCAACGTCGGCGTGGTCGAAGTGCCGGATCCGCGTCTGCAGAAGCTGGCTGAAATCGTCAAGCCCGAGCGCATCCTGTCCGCCACCGTCGAATTTGTCGATATCGCGGGCCTGGTCGCCGGCGCGAGCAAGGGCGAAGGCCTGGGCAACCAGTTCCTCTCGCACATTCGCGAAACCGATGCCATCGTGAACGTGGTGCGCTGCTTCGAGGATCCCAACGTGATCCACGTGGCCGGCAAGGTCGACCCCATCGCCGACATCGAAGTCATCGAGACCGAACTGGCCCTGGCCGACCTGCAGACCGCCGAGAAGGCCCTGCAGCGCCACCAGAAGACCGCGCGTTCCGGCGACAAGGAATCGCAGCGCATCGTCGCCGTGCTGGAAAAATGCGTGGCCCAGCTCAACCAGGCCCAGCCCATCCGCGCGCTGGACCTGAGCACCGAAGAAAAGGCCGACATCGCCCAGCTCTGCTTCATCACCGCCAAGCGCGCGATGTACGTGGGCAACGTGGCCGACGACGGCTTCACCAACAACCCGCTGCTCGACCGCCTGACCGAATTCGCCGCCAAGCGCAACGCGCCCGTGGTCGCCATCTGCGCCGCCATCGAATCCGAGATCGTCGACCTGGACGACGCCGACCGCCAGGCCTTCCTGTCCGACATGGGCATGGAAGAGCCGGGCCTGAACCGCCTGATCCGCGCCGCCTTCAAGCTGCTGGGCCTGCAAACCTACTTCACCGCCGGCGTGAAGGAAGTGCGCGCCTGGACCGTGCCGATCGGCGCCACCGCGCCCCAGGCCGCCGGCGTCATCCACACCGACTTCGAACGCGGCTTCATCCGCGCGCAAACCATCGCCTACGAAGACTTCATCACCTACAAGGGCGAGCAGGGCGCCAAGGAAGCGGGCAAGATGCGCGCCGAAGGCAAGGAATACATCGTGCAGGACGGCGATGTGATGAATTTCTTGTTTAACGTCTGACGGATTTCGCTGGATCTCGGTGGAGCTCAGTAGCGCTTGGTGGACAGGTTGCTCCATTTGAAATCAATGGGTTGCGTAAACAATACGGTCTACTGAGCGTTCCTATTGTTCATCGAGGTCCAGAAAATTCGGGGGTAGCGTTGGGGGTACTCGTGTTCAACCGTGGGGGTACATCTCCCCGCAGTGGAGTCCAACGATGCCCGAAAACCTACTCACCGACCTCAAGGTCAGGTCGGCCAAATCGACTGATCGAGATTGGAAACTATCAGACGGCGGGGGCTTGTTCCTGCTGGTCAAGCCCACCGGCGGCAAACTCTGGCGGTGGAAGTACCGCCTGCAAGGCAAGGAGAACCTCTTTGCCATTGGCGGCTTTCCTCAAGTAAGTCTTGCGGATGCACGTGCGGCCCGAGAGAAGGCGCGTGCCCTGGTCAAGCAAGGCATCCATCCCGCCCATGAGCGGCGGCAGGTCAAGGAGCGCAACCTGGAGGCGCTGGAGGAGCGTAAGCGCGCTCGTGAAAGCTCGTTCGCCAAGGTGACGAAGGCGTATCTGGCCGAGATCAAGCCAGTTTTCGCGCTCAGTTCCTACCGCACGAAAGAATCCCGTATCAGGAAGTACCTGTCGCCGAAGTTCGACAGCATGCCAATGAGCGACATAGGCGTGAAGCAAATCCGCCCGCTGCTGGAGGAGTGCAAGACCCACGGCGCGTGGGCAGCCATCCACGTCAAGGGCGACCTGTCGGCCATTTTCGAGTTCGCGGTGGTGCGGGGGCTGGTCGAGGCCAATCCGATCCCCAGCCTGCGTGGGCTGCTGCGCGTGCCGTTCAGCGAAAGCAAGGCGGCGATGACGCGAGAGCAAATCCAGACGTTCTATCAGGAGTTGCGCGGCTACCGGGGTTATCCGGAAACCTCGCTGTGCCTGCGGCTGATTGCGCTGACAGCCTGCCGTCCAGGGGAAGCGGCGGATGCCGAGTGGGACGAGTTCGACTTTGAGGATGCGCTGTGGCGTCGGCCTGCGGCGAAGATGAAAGCGCGGCGCGACCATGTCAGCCCGTTGTCTGTTCAGGCCGTTGCCGTGCTGAAGGATTTGCAGTGCATCACGGGTGGTGGCCGCTATCTGTTCCCACACCGGAGCGGCAAGGGCTTCACTACGCCAAACCGACTCACCTACGCCATGCGAGATATGAACCTGGGCCGGGGCACGACGCCGCATTGCTGGCGGACGACCTTTTCGACCTGGGCCAACGAGAACGGATACCGGCCTGATGCAATTGAACGGCAGCTTGCCCACGTGGAAAGCAACAAGGTGCGGGCGACGTACAACAAGGCGCTGCTGCTGGATCAGAGAAGGACGCTGTTGCAGGACTGGGCGGACTATCTGCGTGCTGCGGAGGGCAGCGGCACGGTATAGGGGCGATTTGGCTGGGTGTTGCAGAGCGAGTGGGCAAGGGTGCGGCCTTTTCCTTTTCAGGGTAGGGCCGTTGTCCCTTGAGTGCCGTTCCCTTGCCGTTTGCCTTTGCCCTGAGTTGGGCCCGGGAATGGGGTAAACAATGGGGCAAATAGGGTAGTTGTGAAATTATTGCCCTTTTTAGGTATTTCCTTCCTGGTCAGCCATGCCAGCCCCTCACGACCAGTCCAATGTTCAGGAAATGGGGTAGTCAAACACCGATAATGAGGTATTTTTAGAGACACTACCCCATTTTAAGGCTATAATTACCCCCATTTAGACAGCCTGGGCTTACATTTCCATGCACTCGCTCACACCCGAGTACCTTGCCGCGCTTCGCTTCGATGGCACTCAGGCCGCCACGTTGCGCACACTGGGCGAGTACCAGGGCAAGCAGCAACTCTACGCTGCGCAGTCGCCCGAAGCCCTCAAGGGGCTACGCCAGATCGCGGTAGTCGAATCCACCGAGTCATCCAACCGCCTGGAAGGCGTTGTCGTCGCACCCTCGCGACTGAAGTCTCTGGTCATCCGCAACGCAACGCCAAAGAGCCGTTCCGAACAGGAGATCGCCGGCTACCGTGATGCCCTGGCGCTGATCCACGAGTCTGCCGCGCACATGCCCTTCAGCGAGGGTGTTGTGCTGCAATTACATACCCTGCTGTACCGCTACATGCCGCAGGCGGGCGGGCGCTGGAAGGCCACCAATAACGACATCATCGAGCGTCACCCGGACGGCACGTCGCGTCTGCGCTTCCAGCCAGTTGCTGCGCATCTGACGCCGATGGCAATGGCCGATCTGACCGGGCGCTACTCCACCGCGCTGGACCAGCATCTGGCCGACCCGCTGGTGCTGGCGCCGCTGGCGATGCTCGACTTCCTGTGCATCCACCCTTTCCCGGACGGCAACGGTCGCATGTCCCGCTTGTTGACCCTGCTGCTGCTCTACCACTTCGACTATGCCGTGGGCCGCTACATCAGTCTGGAACGCATCTTCGAGGATACCAAGGAAGGTTATTACGAGACGCTGGAAGCCAGCTCGCAGGGCTGGCACCAGGGGCAGCACGACGTAAAGCCCTGGCTCGACTACTTCTGGGGCGCCTTGCTACGGGCCTACCGTGAGTTCGAGGAGCGTGTCGGCACCATCGAGCGTGGCCGCGGCAGTAAAGGCGACCGGGTGCGGGCGGAGGTCCTGGGGCGCACCCTGCCGTTCTCGATTTCCGAAATCGAAGAAGCCTGCCCAGGCGTGAGCCGAGACATGGTTCGACTAGTGCTGCGGGCGATGAAATCGGAAGGGTTGATCGAATCAACGGGCAAGGGTCGCGGGGCGAAATGGATCCGTCTCGTCGACGTACAGGATGCCGCAGAAAACAGAGGGCCGGTATCAAACAAGCAAGCCGGCAACAATGATGGATATTGAAGTGACAAGCACCGAAAAGAAGACCGACCGCTTTATCAGCAAGCTCGAAGCCGTGGGAGGTTCCGCCGGGAACCAGCGGCTCCGAGAGGCGTTGGGTTGGCAAGAATCCACCTATGACAGCATCAAGCAGCAACTGATCGAGGAGGGGCGGATCATTCCCGGTCGGGGGCGCGGCGGTTCGGTTGCACTGGCTACGACAGCCTATACGGCCAACAAAGAATCAGCGACATCGTTGGAAGTACGCGAAGCCTCCGTGCCGTACCTGAAGACAAAGACGAAAGCAGATTCGTCATCGCGGGAACGAGCGACTGCTACCCCTGCTGCCAAGACGCTTGCCCCACGCAACGGCGTGGTCAAGAAATCCGACCTCTACAGTTCCATCTGGGCATCGTGCGATGAACTGCGTGGTGGAATGGACGCCAGCCAGTACAAGGACTACGTCCTGTTCATGCTGTTCATCAAGTACATCAGCGACAAGTACGGCAACAGTGATGACTTCGCCCCGCCCGTGGTCATTCCGCCCGGCGCGTCATTCAGGGACATGGTGGCGCTCAAGGGCGATCCGGAAATCGGCGACAAGATCAACAAACAGGTCATTCGCAAGCTGGTCGAGGAAAACAGCAAACTGAGTTACAGCGACTTCCCCGACTTCAACGACCCCAACAAGCTCGGCGAAGGCGCAGCCATGGTCGAACGGCTGGGCAACCTGATCGCCATCTTCGAAAAGCCCGAGCTGAACTTTTCCAACAACCGCGCCGACAACGACGACCTGCTTGGCGATGCCTACGAATACCTGATGCGCCACTTCGCGCAGGATTCCGGCAAGAGCAAGGGCCAGTTCTACACCCCGGCCGAAGTCAGCCGCATCATTGCCCAGGTGATTGGTATCTCGCACGCCAACACCAGGGCCGCCACCACTGCGTATGACCCGACATGCGGTTCCGGATCACTGCTGCTGAAATTGGCTGCCGAGGCGGGTCGGCAGATCACCCTGGAAGGGCAGGAAAAGGACGTGACCACCGCCGGTCTGGCGCGGATGAACATGATCCTGCACGACTTCCCCAGCGCCACCATCCTCAGCGGCGACACGCTGGTGAACCCCAAGTTCAAGGATGGCGAACAACTGCGTGCCTATGACTACGTGGTCGCCAATCCACCGTTTTCCGACAAGAAATGGTCCACCGGCCTCAACCCGGCCAACGACCCGTACCACCGTTTCACCTGGGGCGAGCCGCCCGCCAAGCAGGGCGACTACGCCTACCTGCTGCACATCATCCGCAGCATGAAGGCCACCACCGGCAAGGGTGCCATCATTCTGCCGCACGGCGTGCTGTTCCGTGGCAATGCGGAAGCCCATATCCGCAGGCAACTGGTGCGCTCCGGCATGCTCAAGGGCATCATCGGCTTGCCTGCCAACCTGTTCTACGGCACCGGCATCCCTGCCTGCATCCTGGTGCTGGACAAGGAAAACGCCAGCGCCCGCAAGGGCATCTTCATGATCGACGCCAGCAAAGGCTTCATCAAGGATGGCCCCAAGAACCGCCTGCGCGAGCAGGACATCCACCGCATCGTCGATACCTTCCGCCGCAGCGCGGACGAGCCGCGCTATGCCCGCATGGTGCCGCTGGATGAAATCGCCAGTGAGAAGAACGACTACAACCTCAACCTGCCGCGCTACATCGACAGCAGCGAGCCGGAAGACCTGCACGACATCGACGCCCATCTCAACGGCGGCATCCCCGAGCGCGACATCGACGCTTTTGCCGCCGATTGGCAGGAAATGCCTGCCCTGCGCCAGGCGCTGTTCGAGGCCGAGCGTCCCGGTTATGCGCGGCTGCGCCAGCCGATGGCCGAAGTGCGTCAGACCATCCTCGCCCACCCGCAATTCCAGCAATTCCGCAGCAAGGTCGAAACCCTGTTCGACAAATGGCGGCAAGCCGTCATGCCGCTGCTCACCGGCATCCAGCCCGGCGACAAACCCAAGGCGCTGATTGCACAGGTTTCCGAAACCCTGCTCACCACCTTCCACGCTGCACCGCTGCTCGACCCCTATGATATTTACCAGTACCTGATGGACTACTGGGCCGAGACCATGCAGGACGACGCCTACCTGATCGCCGCCGATGGATGGGTGGCGCTGCCACGGCGCATTGTGGAAACCGACAAGAAGGGCAAGACCAAGGACAAGGGCTGGACTTGTGACCTGCTGCCAAAGCGATACATCGTTGCTCGCTACTTTGCCGACGAACAGGCCGAACTGGACGCGAAACAGGCCGAGCTTGAAAGCATTGCCAGCCAGATCGCCGAACTGGAAGAAGAACACAGCGGCGAAGACGGTGCCTTCGCAGGCTTCGACAAAATCAACGTCGCGCAGGTGAAAGATCGCCTCACCGAAATCGGTGATGAAGCCGACAGCGCCGACGAACGCACCGTGCTCAAGCAGTGGCAGCAACTCAGCATCCGCGAAGCCGCACTGAAGAAAACCGCCAAAACGCTGGAGGTGGAACTCGACCGGCAAGCCCACGACCATTACGCCACCCTCAGCAAAGCCGAGGTCAAGACGCTGGTGGTGCAAGACAAATGGCTGGCCCGCCTGCAAGCCGATGTGCAGCAAGAACTGGATCGCATCTCCCAAACCCTGGCCCAGCGCATCCGTGAACTGGCCGAACGCTACGACACTCCGCTGCCGAAATTGGAAGATGATGTGGCAGCCCTCAGTGCCAAGGTGGAAGCACACCTGAAGCGGATGGGGGCGACATGGAAGTGAAGCTGGGGTACAAGCAGACGGATGTGGGGGTGATTCCGGAGGATTGGAACATCTCTCGGCTTGGTGATTTGTGTCAGAAGATTCAAGATGGAACGCACTTCTCGCCGAGGATTCGAGGGGGTGATTTCTTGTATGTCACATCAAAAAATATCGGCTTTGGAACGCTGGATGTATCAGACGCAGAACGGATAGATGCAGAACAACATGCTGCCATCTACAAGCGATGCGATGTCCGTAAAAACGACTTATTGCTCACTAAAGACGGAGCCAACACAGGGAATGCAGCATTAAATACCCTGAGTGAGCCTTTTAGTCTCTTATCAAGTGTCGCATTTCTTCGATTTGATGAAGAAAAGCACGCACCAGGATACTTCCTCCAACAAATTCTTTCAGACACAGGGCAAAGGAAAATTAAGGAGGCAATGTCAGGTAATGCAATTACCCGACTAACTCTGGAAAAAATAAACAACCTCCGATTTATCACTCCTCCTGTTGTTGAACAACATGCCATCGCCACCGCCCTCAGCGACATGGACGCGCTACTGGACGGACTGGATCGCCTGATCGCCAAAAAGCGCGCCATCAAACAGGCCACCATGCAGCAACTCCTCACCGGAAAAACCCGCCTCCCGGGGCTCAGTGGGGCATGGAAGATTAAGCGGCTAGGAGACTTGGGCGCAACTTATGGTGGACTTGTCGGAAAGAATAAATCGGACTTTGGTACTGGTTCGGCCAAATACGTTCCGTTCATCAATGTTATCGCCAATGTTCAGATTGACTGTACTGCCTTTGACGCGGTCAATGTAGAAGCCACCGAAAATCAAAACAAGGTTGCGAAAGGGGATTTGCTTTTCAATGGCTCCTCGGAGACGCCGGAAGAGGTTGCTCTATGCTCTTTTATGGCGAAAGAGGTGAAAAACCTCTATCTGAATAGCTTTTGCTTTGGGCTTCGCGTTAAAAATCCCGAAATGATAGATGGGCTGTTCCTTGCTTATTACATACGCAGCCCGATTGGCCGAGACTTGATGAAATCGCTTGCACAGGGGTCGACAAGATATAACTTGTCAAAGAGAGCCTTACTGGAGGCTCAATTACCCTTGCCAGAAAAGGAAGAACAAACCGCAATCGCCACCGCCCTCAGCGACATGGACGCCGAAATCACAGCCCTCGAAACCCGACGCACCAAAACCCGCGCCCTCAAGCAGGCCATGATGCAGGAACTGCTGACTGGAAGGACGCGGCTGGTATGAGTATGTTGAACGATGCCTATGCTGACGGGGGAGCCTCGTGACTGACAAGAAACGCATTGCTGATAACGAGTCGGTAGCCGAGATGCTTGGGCTCATTCAAGGCGCCAGCGCTATCGAAGGCCTATGGCAGGCCTTCCCCATACTTCAGCAAGCATTCCCGCGACTCTCGGATTTTTCAGAAAAGCTCGTGGAGCTGAAAGAACAATCCCAGATTCTCCTGTTGCCTGATCGTTTCAACGAAATCTTTGCTTCATCAGGGTGGATTGCTTATGAGTCCATGAGCTTGGAGGTGATGAAGAAAGCCATAGAAACATTCGAGGTGCATGACATGGAAGCAGCGGAAGATTATCTCGCCAGCACCTACGATGCCGACACCTTGAAATGGGGCATTTCACGATTCAATGGACATGCTGAGTTCAGGAAAAGGGTGCGCCTGGTCGAGCTCGCAAAAGAGGACTATCTGGCGGAGCGTTACCACGCCTGTACACCGTTGTTGCTGAGTTTGATGGATGGCTTGGCCAACGATGTTTCCCGGCATGTGGGGCTCTTTGCTGACAATGCAGACTTGACTGCATGGGATTGCATAGCGGCACACGAGTCGGGGCTTCAGGCTTTGGTGGCGTTAATGACCAAAGGCAGGGGTAAGACAAGCGAAGAATCCATTTCCGTTCCATTCCGCCACGGCATTCTTCACGGGCGGGAACTGGCATTCGACAACCGTATCGTAGCTGCGAAGACGTGGGCGGCATTCTTCGCAATACGGGATTGGGCTGGGGCGCTGGCCGAAGGCAAAAAGACCCTGACACCAAAGCAAGAACCAACCTGGAGCGAACTGCTTCAGTCGCTGAATAAAACACAGGAAACCAAGCGGCTTCTCGATGTCTGGAAGCCGAGAGAAAAAGAGGATTTTGCATATCTTCCCTGCGATGGATTATCGCCCTCACTGCCTGAGAATTCGCCAGAACGCATGGTGGCCGAGTTCATGGAAAACTGGAGGCTAGGGAGGTTTGCTCCACTGGCTGACTCGCTTTCCCACACCTATGACATGGCGATGGGAAAGAAGGCCGGAGAAGCAAAGCAGGATTTCGGAAAGTACAAGGTTGTTTCGTTTCAGATCGTAGACGTGGAAGACCGCACGCCTGCCCACTCCACCGTTACCATCAGGGCAACATTCAGCGCCGAAAATAACGTTTTCGAAGAGGAACTGAAAGTGTCAGCGGGCTATCAGGATGGAAAAGGATTGCCCATGTGCCGTCTGGAGTCAGGCGGGAAATGGGCGCTGGTTCAGAACTCATTTCGCAGTGTGATCTACAGGAATGTCCAATAAGGGAAACAACGGATAACAAAGAAGATGGAAAGCCGATGACCGACAAACCAATCTCCCTAACCTCCACCCCACAAGGCTACGCCGACTGGCTGACCGACCTGAAGGGTCGCATCCACACCGCGCAGCAGCGTGCGGGGTTGGCGGTCAACCGGGAACTAGTGAGTCTGTACTGGCAGATCGGCCGCGACATCCTGGCGCGGCAAGCTGAGCAGGGTTGGGGCGCAAAGGTGATCGAGCGGCTGGCGCATGACCTGCGTGCCGCCTTCCCGGAGATGAAGGGTTTTTCGCCGCGCAACCTCAAGTACATGCGGGCGTTTGCTGAGGCCTGGCCGGACGCTGAAATTGTGCAGCAGGCTGCTGCACAATTGCCCTGGGGTCACAATCTGATATTGCTGGATCGCCTGAAAGCGCCAACGGAGCGCTTGGCGTATGCCCTCGCGGCCATCGAACATGGTTGGTCGCGCAATGTGCTGAACATCCACATCGAAACCCGCCTGCTCGAGCGCACGGGCAAAGCTGTTACCAATTTCGATCAGCGCCTGCCTGCATCGCAGTCCGATCTGGCCATCGAGTCGTTGAAAGATCCGTACCGCTTCGATTTCCTCGGCCTGGGCGAGGAGGCACAGGAGCGCGAAATCGAGAAGGCGCTGGTACAGCACGTCACCGATTTCCTGCTGGAACTGGGGGCGGGCTTTGCTTTCGTTGGCCGGCAGGTGTTGCTGGACGTGGGCGGCGAGGAGTTCTTCATCGACCTGTTGTTCTACCACCTCAAGCTGCGCTGCTACGTGGTGATCGAACTGAAGGCGGGCAAGTTCAAGCCCGAGCACCTGGGACAACTGGGCTTTTACCTGACGGCGGTGGATCGGCAGGTGAAGCACGCGCAGGACAATCCGAGCATTGGCCTGCTGCTGTGCAAGAGCAAGAACAAAGTGGTGGCCGAGTACGCCCTGGGCGACAAGTCGCAGCCGATGGGCATTGCCGAATACAAGCTGGTGGAATCCCTGCCGCAAGAGCTGCAAACCAGCCTGCCGACGATCGAACAGATCGAGCGGGAGCTGGGCAACCCAGTGGATGATGGCGCCGAGGAATGATGTGATGACCCAACCCATGCCGCGCTCCGAGCGCAACAGCCAAAACCGCGTGGCGCGGCTGTTCACCACCCCACTGGCCGATGGCGGCCTGGGCTACGAACACTTGGGCAACTGGAGCAAGCGCGACCACAACCGCGCCATCGAAACCGCGCTGCTGCGCGCCAATCTGGCCGCTCGCGGTTATTCGTCTGCTCACATCAGTGCCGCCTTGCAGAAGCTGGAAGTTGCGGTGGATGTCACCGGCATCACGCCCTATCAGGCCAATCTGCGCACCTACCAATTACTTCGCTATGGCGTGCCGGTGCAGATTGCGGCGGGTCAGTCGCATGAGACGGTGCAGTTGATCGACTGGGTGCAGCCCGAGCGCAATCACTTCGCGCTGGCTGAGGAAGTGACGCTGCGAGGCGGGAGCACCCGTCGGCCGGACATTGTTCTGTACATCAATGGCCTGGCGGTGGCGGTGATCGAACTCAAGCGCAGTTCGGTGGATGTGGGTGACGGCATTCGCCAGTTGATCAGCAATCAGGAAGAAACCTTCAATCAGGGCTTCTTCAGCACCGTGCAGTTGCTGCTGGCGGGCAGCGATGCGCAAGGTTTGCGTTACGGCACCACCGGAACACCGGAACAGTTCTTCGTGCAGTGGAAGGATGAACAACCGCCAGCCATGGCAACAGCGGGCGCGCTGCTGGATCGCCCGTTGGCCCAGATGTGCGAGAAGGCGCGGTTGCTGGATTTGATCCGCAACTTCGTGATCTTCGATGCGGGTTTCAAGAAGGTGCCCCGGCAGCACCAGTACCAGGGCATCAAGGCCGCGCAGGAACGCATTGCCAAACGCGAGGGTGGCGTGATCTGGCACACCCAGGGCAGCGGCAAGAGCATCCTGATGGTGTTGTTGGCCAAGTGGCTGCTGGAGCATGACCCGCAGGCGCGGGTACTGGTGGTAACCGACCGCGACGAGTTGGACAAGCAGATCGAAGGCGTGATGCGCAATGCCGGGGTGATCGGCGAAGGATCGGCGCCCCCGCGCATCACTTCTCGCACAGACTTCGTGCAAAAACTCGGTGCCACCACCCCGCGCTTGTTGTGCGCGCTGATCCACAAATTCGATGTGGCCGATCTCAAGGGCGAGCCACCGCCCATCCATGGGCGTTTCTATGTATTCGTGGACGAGTGCCACCGCACCCAGGGCGGCAACATGAACAAGCAGATGAAGCGCTGGCTGGTCGACGCCCTCTTCATCGGCTTCACCGGCACACCATTGTTGCGTAAGGATCGGCAGACCACCCGCGAAGTATTCGGCACGTATATCCACACTTACAAGTTCCACGAAGCCGTGGCCGACAAGGTGATATTGGACCTGAAGTATGAGGCGCGGGATGTGCCGCAGCGGCTGACTTCACGCAAGGCCATCGATGCCTGGTTCGAGAAGAAAACGCGCGGACTAAACAACTTCCAGAAATCCATCCTGCGCAAGCGCTGGGCCACGATGGAAGAGCTGATGAGCGCCAAGGAGCGCAAGGATCGCATCGTCGCCAACATCATCGAGGATTTCAGCCTCAAGCCTCGCCTGGACAATGATCGTGGCACGGCGATCCTGGTGGCGGCTTCGATCTATGATGCCTGCCATTACTTCCGGTTGTTCCAGAACACGCATTTCGGCCCCCATGTGGGCATCATCACCTCGTACGAACCCAACCCGGTTGCCATCTCGAAAGAATCGGCCGGCAGCGACGAACGCTACAAATACGACACCTACAAGCAGCATGTGCTGCGTGCCGGCCAGACCACCAAACAGTACGAAGACGAAACCAAGCGACGCTTCATCGAAGAGCCTGCCAGCATGAAGCTGCTGATCGTGGTCAGCAAGCTGCTCACCGGTTTCGATGCACCCAGCTGCTCCTACATCTACCTGGACAACGAACTGCACGACCATAACCTGTTCCAGGCCATCTGCCGTACCAACCGGCTTGACGGTGACGACAAGGACTATGGCCATATCGTCGATTACAAGGAACTGTTCGGTGACGTGCAACAGGCCATTGCGGTGTACAGCTCCGACGAACTGGACATCGACACGGGCAACGGCGGCGAGAACAACGTCCACCTGAAGAACTGGCTGGAGGAAGGCCGCAAGCAACTGGACGAAGCCCGTGAAACGCTGCATTACCTGTGCGAGCCGGTTCCGCAGCCGCGAGATCTTGAGCAGTTCATCCACTATTTCTGCGGCCATGCAGGGAATCCGGAGGCGCTGCTGGAAAGCGAGGCGTTGCGCATTGCCTTCTACAAGGCCGTGGCGACCTATCTGCGTGCCTTCGCGGACATCGCCCAGAACCTAACCGAAGCGGGTTACTCAGACAGCGAAGCCGACGCCTTGCGGCAGGAAACCGAGTTCTATGCCGAGGTGCGTTCGGCCATCAAGCATTACAGCGGCGAAGAGTTGGACATCAAGCCCTATGAGGCCGACATGCGCCACCTCATCAACACCTATATTCAGGCCGAGCCAGCGCAGGCGTTGGGGGACTTGGCCGAACTGTCGCTGACCGAGCTGATCATTGAGACCGGCATCCACAATGCCATCGCCAAGAAGCTCAACGAGAAGGGGAAGCTGTCGAAGAATGCCATTGCGGAAACCATCATCAACAACGTCCGCAAGACCATCATCCGAGATCGTCTGACCGATCCGCGCTTTTATGAGCAGATGTCCAAGCTACTCGATGACTTGATCCAGCAAAGCCGTGAAGGCACCGAGGCTTACGAAGCATTCTTGAGCAAGGCGGAAGAGATACTGAAGAAGCACCGCGCGAAACAACACGACACCGATGAACCTGCCATGTTGTGCGGCAATGCAGGTGCGCTGGTGATTTATCGCAATCTGCCTGACATCATTTCCGGCGATGTGCTGCCCGATACGAATGGTGTAGTCAAAGAGCCACAGGCCGAATACGGAGACCCGTTGGCCTTGTTGGCGCTGAAGATCGATCGTGTGATGCGTGACGAAGCCCCGGCAGGATGGCGTGGCGACGAAGCCAAGGAGCGCATCGTGCAGAATTTCCTGCACACGTTGACCGGACGTAACCGCGAGGCCACGCTCAAACTATTCGACTTGCTGAGAAATCAGCCGGGCTACTAATGGTGCAGACGCACATACATCTGGGGGAACTGGACATCGCCATCACGTTCAAGACCGTGAAGAATGTCCATCTTTCCGTGCATCCGCCCGAGGGTGCGGTGACGCTGGTGGCCCCGATAGGCACGCGGCTGGAAGTCGCGCGTGCCTATGCTGTTTCCAAGCTGCGTTGGATTCGCCAGCAACAGGCGCAATTGCAGGCACAGTCCCGCGAAACTCCTCGTCAGTTCGTCACCAGAGAAAGCCATTACGTCTGGGGACGCCGTTATTTGCTCACGGTGCTGGAGCGCGATGCCCCACCTACGGTGAAGATGGACCACCGTCGCATCACCCTGCATGTGCGTCCCGGCACCAATGCAGCCAAGCGCGAAGCCATCTATCAACGCTGGCAACGCGGTTTGCTACACCAGGCCGTTTCCCCCCTGATCGAATACTGGGAACCACGTATCGGCGTGAAGGTCAATGGCTACTTCCTGCAACGGATGAAAACCAAATGGGGTAGTTGCAATCATCGCCAGGCCCACATTCGGCTCAACACGGAACTGGCCAAGAAGCCTCGTGACTTGCTTGAATATGTGATAGTGCATGAAATGATCCATCTGATCGAGCCGACGCACAGCGAGCGGTTCATATCGTTGCTTACCCAACACTATCCTGCCTGGCGGGATGCTCGTGCGGAACTGAATGCGCTACCGCTCGGGCAGACTGTTTGAATATTGCTACCGGCGAAAAGGAGTGGACACTATCGGAGACAAAGCGCGCGCTCAATATGGGTTCGCCGGGCGCTTGCTCTATACCACCCACCGGCTGCACTCCACACTCGGATACCGATCTCCGGCCGACTACGAGAAAGCCACCACCTGAAATCCCTTATCCCGGTGTCCACTGATACTTGACCACGACACCCTTGCCATTTGCCTTTGCCGAGAGCTACATGCCCTAAGCCATGACTTCTGAGTAAAGCGTCTGCTCCTGCAGCGCCGTGTCGAACTCGTGGTTCGTGACGGGATGGGCCCCCAACATCTCATCCAGGCGTGACCGAACGATCAATTCAACCTGGTTGGCTGCGGCCTGCTCCCGCGCTCCAGTCGTGAAGCTCTGATTTGTCACGGCCAACCGACGGAATCGCGTGCCTCTGAACCTGGCCTGGTACTTCGCTGCGCCGGCGGTCACTTCCTTGATGGCATCCCACCCCACATCAGAGGCCTTGGAACTCTTGCACTGGAGGAGCTCACCTTCACGCCCCTTTAGTGCAACGACGTCGATGCCGCCGTCACCACCGCGCTTCGGAGTAACCGTCGCCTGGAAGCCTCTCTTGCCCCAAAGCAAACTGCAGAACACCTCAAAGCTGTCCCCGTCCATGCGGTCGACGTCGTCCATTGTCAGGTATCGCTTCGGAAGCGCTTCGCCGCACCCGCTGTCCCCGACCAACTCCGTGAACGTCGCATCCTTGCCTGAGCCGTTGAGCATTACAGTTAACGCCCCAGACAAACCACCGTCGTCCAACGTGGAGCCTGCCAATCCAGCCTTGCGCTTCATGAGTTGGTCGAGCCGGACTTCGAATGTGTGGAAGTCGTCTGCCACTACGGTGGGGCAGTAGACAAAAACGTCCCGTTCCTGGCCGATGCGGAAAGCTCGGTCGGTTGCTTGCGCTTCCTTGGATGGGTTCCACGCACGAGTAAAATGGAAGACATGGTTCGCGGCGGTGACGTTGAGTCCTGCACCTGCGGCGAGTGTCGACAAGATGATGACGTCGAAGCCTGGCTGCGCTGAGAACTTGTCGATGTATCCCTGACGCCCCTGAGAGTCCCCATTGATGATGAATGGACGCAGGCCGAACGTCTCCTTAAGAAAGTAGTACAGTGCCGCCTGGACCTCCCGCAGCTCGGTGAAAATGATGGCTTTCTCCTCGGTGCGTTGAATGTCAGCCAATCGTGCCAGCAGCCAACCCAGTTTGGGCGAGTTCGCTAGATGCGGTTCACGTCCACTCTTGTCGACGATGAACTTCGTGCCTGGCAGGCAGTATGGTTCAGCACAGACTGCTTTCATCAGGTGAAGCGCGCCGAATGACAGTTGGGCGCGTTTTCGACCATTCGACTCGTGGGCCGCTTCCTGAAGTTTCTTCAAGCCCCCCTTGTAGAGAATACGCTGATGCTCCGTGAGCGGAATCTCAAGCATCTCGTCATCACTAAGATGAGGCTTGAATTGCAACTCAGCCTCCGCGGCCTTTTTGTACGCGAAGAACTTCTTCGGAAGGTCCGCCGCGATGTCGCCCTTCGTACGACGAAGGGTTTGCGGAGCAATCGCTGCCTGCAAACGTTGCAATGCTGTCACCTGTTCTTCGGTCTGGCATTCGATAGGGCGACGGTAGGTCTTCCCAAACTCCTCCAGCGCACCTAACAGGCCCGGCTGCACCAAATCAAACAAACACCACAGGTCCGCGAGCGAATTCTCGACGGGGGTCCCCGTACAGGCGATACGGAAGTCCGCCTTCAGCTTCTTTGCGGCCAGTGTCACCAGCGTGCCCGGAGTCTTGATTCGCTGCGCTTCATCGCAGATGAGGAACGTGAACGGCTGCTTGGCCAGCGAGAACTCGTACGAGGTTAGTATCTCGTAGGTGGTTACCACGACCTTCGCGGTCCCGACCCAGTCAGGCTTCAGGAGTTCGACGATGCCCTTATCACGCAACTGGCTGTCGATAAGGCTGAGCGGTTGTTTTCGAGCTTTCAGCGTGTCGCCGTAGAGGACGAGAACCTCAGGGAAAGAGTCGCTGAAGAACTTGCGCGCCTCGTTGGCCCAGTTCTCCAGCAAGCTCTTTGGCGCAAAGATGACAGAGGGCGCAGCGTTGGGGTTCTCCTCGTAGTACCAACCGAGCAACGACAGAAGCTGCAGGGTCTTCCCTAGGCCCATGTCATCGGCGAGCAAGGCCCCTCGACACTCTGCCGGAGCCTTGGACACTAGGTGCTGAAACCAAGCTACGCCGTGAAGCTGATGCGTCTTTAACTTGATGGACTGTCGCAGCGAGCGCGGGAGCTGAGCTTCCCAGCCCTCGGGCAAAGCCAAGGTCGCGCGACGCTCTTCGAGATAGTCGACTCCATGGAAGTTGGTCTTGACCAGCAGCGTCTCCCGTGGGCCCTTTTTCTCCTTCGGTCTTGATTCTCCCTCGACTTTCACGCGGTCCTGGCCACCGAGCATCGCCTTGAACCCGTCGGCGAGGGTGCGCGCTTGCGCAGTCTCTAGTGAAGTGGGAAGGCTGGCATTCTTTACTTCAGCTGCCCCTTCCCGCTCCGCGTCGCTGACCTGCTTGTCAAAGTCATTGACCCATTCCTTGGTCAATGGGATGAGCACCTGACCTTCGTGCCCCTGGAGCGTCACCTTGACCATTGGCGTCAAGTCTGTGGGCAACCAGCCGGACTCGTCTTCGCTTTGCGTCTTATCGCGCTGAAAGACCGGCACGTAGATAGGCTTAGCCGCGCCAATTCCTTCAATGCGCCCGCTGTAACCATCGAGCTGATAGACATCGTCTAAGCTGATACGCTGAGCTGGCTGCATGCGCCAAAGATGTGCCACCTGCAAGCCTTGTTCAAGCTGTACGGTGGACTCGGCATCCACGGTCAGGTCGTACTCATCCCAAGGGAAATGCTCCCGGTCCTGCTCAAGGGCCGATTTCAGCGCACCGAGGAACGCGTCGAGGTCGTCGGCGGTTTTGAACGCTTTCTTGTCCGTGCGCGCTGTGCCGTCACCGAAGTGCTCGGTGATCAGTAGGTCGACCGAGTTAATGCGCCCGTGTTCGGTCCGGCCGACGATGCTGAAGACTGCCGCAACGGCCCCTGCCTCCGCCCGGTCTGCCTCAAACTCTCCTTCTTTCAGGACCTGATGCGCGGTCTCTCCCAAGAAAGAGAAGGGGTTGTGAACAAATTTTTCCGCCTTGGCACCGGCCACCTTGCGGTTTGGCATTTCTCGCTTGATGACCGCGAGTACCTTGCGGACGGGCTCGGAAATCACCACGCGAACGCGCCCGACGCCCCGCGTGAGGTCGTAGTGTGGCTGCACCGAATTGAAGCCATCGAAGGCGGCCAACCATCCGTCTGGCGCGCCGTCGAAGGTTGGGGAAACCGTCAGCACGCGGCCGAACGGCGTCTCCTCCTTCGCCAGGGGGAGGCGCAGGCTCTCCGGCGTCAATACCAACGTCGTTTCGAGGTACGGGCTGGCGTACAGCGCTCCAGCACGGTCGGCATGGCTGCGAATTCGTCCCCATGCCATCTCCTGGGCGTGTTGGGTGCGCCCCTCTGGCGGACGCGACTGGAGAGCCATAATGTCGGACGCCGCAGCCCATGCAGAGGCAGACAGCATCTGGGTAGTACCGCCCACGGTGGCGACTGCTCCGTCCAGCCGGTCCACTTGAACCTGTTGCGCGCCGTCTGTCCAGCCAGACACCTCTACAGTGAAGTCGTCTGAAGACAGCGTTCCGGAGCCGTCGATAATGGGCCGGAGCGGGCTCTGTGGCGGAAGAGCCAGCAGCTTCAGCGCGCCTGCATGCTCGGCAGAGCCCTGCAACTCATAGACGTCCGACCATGGAATGGTTACGCCGTGCGCGTCAACCCGACATCGCGACTCAGATGCCAACTGCGCCAAGTACGCGCCGAGCACCGAATCCTCGGCTCCCGCCTGATGAATGGCTTCGAGCAATCCTTCGGGCGTCGTATCCGCGATGTCATTGTTGAACTTGATACGCACTCCCTCGGCGGCCCAAATCGTCGTTAGAGCCGGCGCCTGTCCGTTGGAGCTCGCGGCACGCTTGAGGAAGTCGAACAAACCCATCATCTCTCCGGGAAATACCACGCTTGGCGACTGTTTGCCCACTTGAAGCCATGTGCCTTCAGCTCTGAGGCCAACTGCCTCCGTTGGAGCGGGTCCTCCACCCACAACCGGCCCCGGCTTGAGGTTCTACGCTTGTCATTAATGGACGCACCCCGAAACCGCGCAACGAGCGAGTTCAGTTTTGCCATGTCAGGACTGGGTGTCGCCGATTCTGGGCGTTCGGCAGCACGACCGGTGTTTTTCGCTGTGTCCGTACCGCCTGTGGCAGACGACGACACGCGTCGAGGATCTGCCACGTCCGGAATGATGCCCAGTTGCCGGAGCTCTTGCTCGGCTCGCGCGCCCCATCCTTCTCGGTGAACGATCCGCAGCGCGCATCCGTCTCGGAATCCTGCCGCGAGGTCAGCTGTCCCACCATCGTAATGACGCGAATACGGTTCAAAAGGCAGTTGGTCCGCCTGGTAGACGTAGCAAGCGTTCGGCTTCTTGCTGAACTCGATGATGATGTACGAGTCCAACTGCATCATGAACGCGTCGACCTCAGGCTTGCTCGTGAGTTGAGCGTACGCCCCCTCTTCCCGCGCGATGAGCTCCCGCACGCCAGCGTTGGTCCGCTTCAGCGCCATCGTGTCGGCACCAAACACCAGCCGCGTCCAGCAAATCTGCTTGAGGTATTTTGACCAGAAGGCCAGCCTGCCCTCATCCGCGTTATTCCGAGCGGCAAGGATGTCGAAGAAGTCCTTGAGGTTGCGCTCATTCACCCAACCCAACACCATCTGCCATACAGGGTCGGGCACCCGGTTCCAGGCCGTGGCAATACCCGCAGCTTTGAGCTTCGGGTTCTTCCAGACCGTCGTCTGACAGACGAAGTCGCGAAGCCGTTCGTCCGGGGGCGCCCCCTTGCACCCGTGGTAGCGGTTGAGGACGACCTCAATAGCTTCATCGCGAAAGCCCGGTTTGGTCTGGATTAGCTTGATGAGTTGGGGAACCAACCTTCGGAACTCGGAGTCAATTTCTCTCGCTGCATGACGCACGGCCCCAAGTACCAAGGCGTGCCAGAACCAACTCGACGGGGAGATGCCAAGGTCCGCTGCCACGCGGTCCGTGGATTCGGTCTCGCCGCGGAGATAAGCTCTCGAGTACTTCTCAACTGGCTTCGCCGTGAGAACGTCGACTTCGTGACGGAGCACCTTCACCCAGTCCGGGACCAGATCCTCACCTGCCTGCTTATCCATCAAAGGCCAGGTCTGTTCGAGGAAGGCCCGAAGGGCCTCCCATCCTTCGCGAGTGGCCGTATCCTTCCCCGCCTCAAGGTCGAAGTTGAAATACGAATAGAGTAGACCGTGCCAAGTCAGGCGCCACAGGTCCCCCCGTGCTGCTTCGTCCTCATAGGACTTGAGCAGCGCCGGGAAACGCTTCGACGCAAGCGCCATCGCGCCCGATTGCTCACGAATAGGTTCGGCCACTGCTGAAGCCACCAGGTCGCGCTGCCAGGCATCAAGCGGTTGCCCCCGAACGAAGGCACGAGCGGCAGCGTACGCATCCTCCTTGCTGGGCTTGGCCTTGGCGTATCCCTGGAACAGCTGCTCTGCTTCGCGTGTCGGTTTTTCAACCAAATCCGGTTTTCCAAACTCCCCCGCGTGCAGTCCCATGGATGCAAGCGACGCAGCCAGGTCCTTGGTCAGACGCTGCAGGGCAGAAACGGCTAACACCGCCCAAACTCCTTGCCTTTCAAGACGTCGCTTGCTTCTGGAACCCGCTCGTCCAATCCCCAGAAGTCGATCTTGAACTCCACACGGCGGCTCTCAGCCTTGTCTATTTTGATGGAGTTGAATGAGTAGCCACCGACCAGGAACAGCTCTTGGACCTTGCGCAGCTGCTCTGGTGTCAGCGCGTCTGCCACGCCGCTGGTCTGGAACAGCGAGCAGACGACGCTGCGACTGCGGTCGAGGCTGAGTTGAAGGTTGTAGAGGTAGGTGCCATCCTCGTCCGTGAACCCTTCGACGACGATGCTTCGTATCCAACGCTTGCCATCATCAGACTCTTTTGCTCGCAAGAGCACCGGGATGTAGCTTCGAAGAAACTGGCCAGCTGTCGTGTTGATGGTGTAGCTACCACTATCGAAGCGCACCTCCTTGCCTAGGTCGATGCGGAAGTTCTGTTGGTCGACACCAACCCCGGCGCTCTTCGGGTCTTGAGCAATCATCTGCATTACCCGATTGATGGCCGCGCTTCGCTCTACGGTCGCCCGAGTAGCTGCGTCGATGCTCTGCGTGACCGATACCAACGTCACCGCCATGACAACAAGGAACAGCACCATCAGGGCCGACATTAAGTCCGAGAAGGAAATCCAGAACGGACTCTCACCTTCATGTTTGGCGCCTCGCTTGAGAACGAGTCGTGCAAGCACGTCAAGCTCTCTTCATGCGTTGGACTGCATTGGCGAGCTCCTGCACCACCCCATTGAGATGACCAGTCCCTTGGGCAAGGTGGCGGTCAGTCTCAGCGATGGTGGACTTGACCTGGCTCACCAGTGCGTTTCCGAAGTCGCTGAAAGCTTTCACCAGGGCTGCATTGACTTGGCCGAGATGCTCACGAGCCTCGGCCTCAGACTGACGCATCGCTTCGGCGCTGGTCTTGATGCTGTTAACCAGTTCCTGAGAAATGCCAGCTTCTCTCTTGACGGACTCGATGAGGCCCATCAACGCAGCCACCTGTGTGTCCACCGTCTTGCGCGTTGAGTCGTACTGCTCGAACCCGCGCTGAACCGCAGTCGAGGCGGCCTGCAGCGACGCAGCCGTCGTGGCCAGCGTCTCTGCAACCTTCGTCGAGCGGTCAAAGGCATCGGTCACTGCACCCCCCGCTGTTTCGAAGCGCTGGGCAGCCGAACCAATGGTCAGGGCACCTTGGTTCATTCCGTCAATGGCACGAAGCGATACATCCCCCAGCGCGTCGATGTTGCGCTGGGTCTTGCTGACCTGGTCAGAGACCGCACCGAGCAAGGACTCAACCTGAGTCGTCAAACCACCGACCAGCTGATTCGTCTGTGTTGCCAGCCTGTCGTTCCGACCAGACTCCTCGGCTGCGGAGGCCTTCCGAACGTTTTCCAGCCCTTCCATGGCAGTTTCTACCTCACCGAGAACCTTCATCACAGCCTCGTTCATAGCGTGCTTGGACTTGCTCTGCTCCTCGGTAACCAGGCTGCGGAAGTCCTGAACAAACTCGCGCATTTGCTCGGTCAGCAACTGCTGGTTATCCGCTGCTTTCTTCATGGCATCCTCAAGCGTTCCACTCATCTGGGAGGCGGCATGTTCGTTGGTACTCCTGATGTCGGAAAGTAGCCCTTGCAGTGACGCCTGAACCGCAGCCATCGAATCCATCGACCTCTGCATCTGCTCGTTGATGCCTCGCATCTGCCCGCCGAAGGTGTCCTCCAGCTTCGCCATAAACCCGGTCAGCAAGGTCTCGAGCATGGAATTCACCTGCTCGCCGTTGCCACGAGAAGTGGCTTCCATGGCATCACCAACCCGCTTCATCGGCTCGGCAATGGCCGTCGAAATAGCCTCGCCAATGTGCTTGCCCAGTGCAAGTGACGCGGTCTCCTGTGCAGCAATCTGCCGGTCGACCAGGTTGGTCATCATCTTGTGGAGATCCTCCACAAGCGCATCCTTGAGCTGAGCTGTACTGGCTGCATTCTGCTCTGATGACTTGACCAGCCGGGCAAGATATTCCTCACCGGCGCCCGTTCGATACAAGCTGTCGATACCGTTCGTCAGGTGTTCGACGAGGCGATAGAAATACGCGAGGGTAAACCGGCTGATGAAGACTACCAGCATCGCGCAGGCGATGGCCGAACCAGAGGCCACAAAGGCGTGTTGCACTCCCTCCAGCAACGGACCCAGTCCGTTGACGGTGTTTTGCACTTTCTCGGGGTCGACCTTGAATTTGTCCAGACCACTCAGTAGGCCCGCGAACGTTCCAATGATGCCAAGCCCAGTGAGTACGCCGGGAAGATGCCTCGTGAATTCATCGAACAGCCGTCCGTCGACCAGCACTTCTTTGGTGAACATGGCTTCAGCGGGCATCGTAGCTCGGAACTCGGTGAGCGCGGTTTCCCCTGACCCGGCTTTTCGCAGTTCGTGGAGCGTATCGGCGTACTCTACCCACAGGTGCTTCAGCGGCTCGCGTCGAAAAGCTGATGCAACCTCTGTCGGGTTGGGAGCTGGGCCTGCTTTAAGAAGACTGCGAACGGCCTTAAGTGCGGACCTGAGCTGCCACCAAACCTGGGTTCCCTTGACGACATAGCCAATCAGGAATGCAAGAGTTAATACCGCGACAAGCAGGAACACATAGAGAGGAAGTCCATGAAGGCTGGCAAGCGATGGATGCACTACGCCCAAAGCCTTTGATATTTCGTTCACCTCCTGGTCCTCCGCTCACTGTTGCTCCCCGCTTCAGAGGGTGTGGCTTTCTCTTCGATAATGCCGTTGCGCGCGCAAAAGTCCTCTACAAGAACTTCCAGCATGTTGGTTAGGCTCCGCCGTTCACTTGTGGCTGCAGCTACCAAAAGTAACTTAGTCCTAGGGGTGACCCTAAACGACATCCCAACCGTTTTCTCGGCGTCCATATGTCAATGTATTGTGTAATGCGATACAAATTTTACATTATGGAAGCAGAATGCGCCAAATAATGATCGAGTGAATACTGTGTGTAGCCCCATGTGCTTACGCAGCGTGCGACTTAGCTTCCCAGATAGACCGCCGTCACCTGCACCCGCTCGTGCCCAAGTTCATGACTGATCTGCAGCCGTGCGTGTCGGTCGGCCAGGCGCTGTGATAGATCGAGTTGAGCCGTGCCGGGCCCACCTGCTGCCGGTGACTTCCACCCCGTCAACGTCTCATAACGGCTTTGCGCGTACTGATGGCGAAGACCATGCATATGACTCAGACCCGCCGCCTTGCACTGTCCATCGTAGACGTGCCGTTGCTGGATGTAGGTTTTGTTTGCCGGGATCAGTGATCCTGTGCCCGCCAGGCGGTGTGCTGCGTGGAGCGCGTCGCGTTGCTCTGTCGTGGTGATGGGCACAGTTCGCTCCCGACCGCCCTTGGTCCACGATCCCTTGAGGGCGATGTGGTCGCCCCGATCCGCGTAATTGGGCTGGAACTTGATCGCTTCCTCCCGACGCAATCCGAAGGCGGCCTGTAGCTGAAGGCTCATGCGCACGTGGACATCGGTGATCTCTTCAAGACCTGTGCCCAATTCCTGGGCCTTGCTGATGTTAGTCACATAGCGGCGCTCGGCCACGCCAAGCTGCGTGTTGTCTGCCGGCAAGATGCCGGACTTGCCGATCTTCTCGGCCCACCAGCGCAGGTGAGAGAACCGATTCTTGATGGTGCCGGACGACAAGCCTTCTCCCTGCCAGCGTTCTAGCAACGCCTGGACGTGCTTTCCCTTGAGCGACGAGGCTTTCATCTGCCGGAAGCCAGCCTCCCGCAGTTGCCGCGCGGCCAGCGACAGCGAACGCATCCGGTCGGCCTGTGTGTTGTGGCTACCGTCACGGTTGCGCTGGCAAAGCTGCCGCAAGGTGTAGGTCAAGTCGTCCATCTTCCGGCCTCCAAGCACAGCGCCGTACTGCGTTATCCTGAAATTCAATGGTTAGTGTTGGTGCCAACTCTCCAAGGCGAGATCCCGTGAGGGCAAGGGCATGGTGTTCAGGAGACACCAGAGCCTCGAATGAGGCGTCCGTCTTGCTTCCTGCTGGAAGCCCGGACGGAGGTACTACAAGACGAAAGTGATGTGAACGTGGACGAGTTCTCCTATGAAGTGAGTGGGATGAGAAATGACTGCGGGAGCCCGGTGCGTTGCACACAGGCAATTGCCGCAAAGGACGGTGCGCCAGGCGGCGCGGTAGGGATGAGTTCAAACAGACGAAGAAGGCTCCGCCCTGGGTAGGGCCGGTATGCGGTCGGAGCCTGGGCATACCTGGGGTGGTTCCGCCCTGACGGGCCAGCGCTTGCAGGAACCTACGCTGTTGGGGTTGCCGATGTACGAAGCCCATCGGTCTTGGCAACTGCCCGGTCAGTGTAGGGCGGCCATCATCATGTCTGCCGCACGCAATAGGATTCGGCATTCGCCCGCATTGTTGCTGGCGCAGGCGGGGGCGTCACTGCGGCGTGCAGTGACGCCCCGTTTCGCGGCAGCATTTTCTACGCAGGATGCGGCTGCCATCCCCTGGCCTGCATTGCCTGTGCCGCGATGTCCCCAGCGTTCGTCGGGGCATTCAGCATCTTGCGGATGTTGGCGATGTGCGCCAGGGCGGTTTCACGCGATGCCGGTGGCGCAGTCGGTTCTGGGCGGTGTTCGGTGCGTGGCACACCAGCAGGCCGATTTTCGACAGGCCGTGAGGCGGCAGATGTCTCCTTACGACCTGCCCACAAGCGGAATTCGCCAGCAAATACGCGCTTCACCAAGGCGAAAAAGTAGGCCACGACGTTGCGCACGGTGCCGCTCTGGCTGCGCGCCTGCAACTCATCGAGCACTTCCTGACGATGCTGCGGCAGCAGCCGCCGCAAGGCGGCCTGCACGTCCTTTTGCTGATCTGCCTGGGCATTGCTCAAGCAAGGCGGCAAGCTCACCGATTGCGATGCCGAATGGCCGTCGCTTTCGCGCGCGCGGTACGTACGTTCTTTTTTATACATATACGTCCTATATGTACCGCCCTGCTCAGCCGTCATGTGGCGAGCGTGTCCGGTCTGTTGCGGAATAAGCGTGCTGCCAGCGGAATCGCCAGACAATGGCAGTGGGTCGGCTGCCTCGCTCGCCTGCGACGGCGGCGTCGGGGGCAAATCATCGTCATCGCGGAATTGATCGTGGGCCGCAATGGAAGCAGTTTCCGGTGCTTGCGCCAGCATTGCCTGAATGTGAATGGCCACCCGATCTACCTGGTTGTTTTCGTGGCCGATGGAGGCTTGCAGAAGCGCGGGCAGACTGGCATCGAGCGTGCAGGCCTGCGGGAAGTGCAGGGCCGCTTTCGTGAACCTGATACAGCTCGCTGAGCACATGGCCGGTCAGAGGGTCGCGCTGCTGGCCCACCAGACTGATCCATCCCGTCAGCCGAAGCACGATGAGAACGCGCCGGGCCGTCTCGTACCCGGCCCGCTGCTCCAACGGGGTAGAGGTGAGATAGCGGCGCAACTGCCCCAGATTCGCCAGTGGGCTGATGCCCTCGGCAGAGCGCAGCATGCGCAGAACCTGCCAGCCGTTGCGCTCCAGCGGCGTGAGGCGAGCATCGAGCATGAGCGAGGCGGGCGTGGTGAACAGGGCATCTTGCCCCAGCGGGTTGTGGCGAGTGTGATGGTCTGCCCTGAGAGTTCTCCAAGGGCTGGGCCACAGTGGCCCGTTCCCCTGCATCTCATCGCGTACCGTTCCATGCGTCAGCCAACAATGCGGTCTGCGCCATAACCGTTTTATCCTGCCGCGTAGAGCTCTGGCACCGGCATGCGGACTGATCTATCATCCCGATACCCCCTTGGGGGTACAACTGGGGGTACTTCCAGCGATTCCCGCAAAGGCCGTGGTCCGATTTCCCCGCGAACCCTAGTGTTCACAAGCCTTTGCTGACCGATCAACGTTTAAACGTGTGATCAACGTCTGATTCTCACCCCGCACCTCCGGGACATGCCGTAGCGTCCCGCGAAAATCCACGCCAGCCGCCGCGGTTCGCGTGGATTTTTTTCGGCCCTGCCGACCAATGGAGATTCAACCATGCCAGAGACTTTCGACCTGCTGGATCACAACGCCGCCGCCTGGAATCACCAGGCGCGGCAGGACAGTCCGTGGTCGCGGCCCGTGACCAGCGAGGCGATTGAAGCCGCGCGGCGGGGTGAATGGGGCGTCTGCGTGACGCCGTCTCCGCTGCCGGCCGACTGGTTGGGCGATGTCGTGGGCAAGGATGTGTTGTGCCTGGCGTCGGCAGGCGGGCAGCAGGCGCCGGTGCTGGCGGCGGCGGGGGCCCGGGTGACGGTGTTGGATCTGTCCGGCGAGCAGCTGGCGCGGGACGCGATGGTTGCTCGGCGCGACGATTTGGAGTTGACGCTGGAACAGGGGGATATGCGCGATCTGTCGCGGTTTCAGGACGAGGCCTTCGATCTGATCCTGCATCCGATTTCCAACCAGTACGTGCCGGATATCCAGCCGGTATGGAACGAGTGCTGGCGCGTGCTGCGCAAGAACGGGGTGTTGATAAGCAGTTTCTTCAATCCCGCCGTGTTCATTGCGGACCGCGATCCGGCGTTTGCGCGGCAGGGGCTGATCCGGCCGCGCTTCGCCGTGCCCTACTCGGATCTGGAACAGTTGAGCAAGACGGAGCGGGCGGCCAAGGTGGCGCGCAATGAGCCCATGATTTTCGGCCATGGGCTCGGCAGCCAGATCGGCGGCCAGTTGGCCGCGGGCTTCACGATCGCTGGCTTCCTGGAAGAGATGCATCCCAGCCCGCGCTTCGAGATCGAGAAGTACTTGCCCGCCTTTATTGCCACGCGCAGCGTGAAGGGCTGAGGCGGGGCCTTGGCCGGCCCGCGGTCATTGTGGCGTGATGCCCGCGGCCGTCACGATCTCCCGCCACTTCTTGCCTTCCGTTTCGTTGAACCTCGCGAAGTCGGCGGGCTTGGATCCTACGGGCTTGGCGCCCATGGATGCATATTGGCTGATCACGTTGGGCTGGCGCAGCGCCATCGCCGCGTGCTCGGCGAGCTTGGCGACGATGGCGGGCGGCGTGCCCTTGGGGGCCCACAGGCCGTACCAGGTGCTGATGTCGAAACCGGGGAAGCCCGATTCGGCCATGGTGGGCACGTTGGGGAATTCCGCCACGCGCTGCGATACGGTGACGGCCACGGCGCGCAGCTTGCCGGACCTGATGAACGGGGTGGCGGACGGCATGGAGTCGAACATGAACTGGATCTGTCCGCCGACGAGGTCCGTCAGCGCGGGCGCGCTGCCCTTGTAGGGCACGTGCTGCATTGGCAGGCCGGTGCGCGCCTTGAATGATTCTCCAGCAAGCTGCTGGGCCGAGGCGCTGCCGGCCGAGCCGAAATTCAGTTGCTGTGACTTCGCCTGCGCGACCAGGTCCTGCGGGGTTTTGACGGCGCTGGCCTGGGGCACCACCAGCACCAGCGGGACATCGGCCAGTTGCGTGATAGGCGCGAAGTCCTTGAATGCGTCATAGCGCATGGAGCGGTAGATGTACGGGTTGATGACGTGCAGCGAGGCGTTGGCCAGGAAGGTGTAGCCGTCCGGCGCGGCGCGGGCCACCAGGTCGGCGCCTATCATGCCGCTGGCGCCGGGCTTGTTGTCGACGACGATGTTCTGGCCGATGGTCTTGGACATCTCGGCGGCGACCAGGCGAGAGACGATGTCGGTGGGGCCGCCCGGAGGGTAGGGCACCACCATCGTGATCGGGCGGTTGGGGTAGTCGTCCGCTGCGAGCGCGGGGGCGGCGGCCAGCGCGCTTGCGCATGCAAGGGCCAGCGCAAGCGCCGCGCGCAGGTTCAGGATGTTGTGTCCGGTGCTGCTGCCGCGATGGGCGGTGAGGGATTGCATGGGCGAGTCTCCGATATTATTTTGAGCGCCACTTTGCCCACGACCTGACGGCTTTCCAACGCCTGGAGCGCGGCGGCGAGTTCGGCGATCGGATAGACCGCCGTTACTGCAGGATGGATGCGCTGGCTGCGCGTCCAGTCGAACAGGGTGGCCATGGCCCGCTGCATGGCGGGGGCGTGGACCACGCGCTCATCGGCGGGCGTCCAGCCAAGGTAGCGCCCGAAGAAGAAGCCGTGCAATGTGATGTTCTTGACCAGCAGCAGGTTCAGGGGCACCGGCGGCACGTCGCCGCTGGCGAATCCCACGGACAGCATGCGCGCGTTGGAGGCCGCAGCCCGCACGGCGAGGCCGAATGCCGTGCCGCCCACCGGGTCGAACACGATGTCGGCGCCGCGGCCCGCGGTCAGCGACTTGACGGCGGCCGCCATGCCTTCGTCGGCCGCCATGGCATGGATGGCGCCGGCGTCGCGCGCGGCCTGGCGCTTGGTTTCGGTGCTGGCGCAGGCGATGACGCGCGCGCCCAGCAGGGCGGCCAGCTCCACCGCGGCCAGGCCGACGCCGGAACCCGCGCCCAGCACCAGCACGGTTTCGCCGGGTTGCATGGCTGCGCGCCACAACAGGCCGCCGTACGCGGTGCCGTAGGAGATGGGCACGGGCAGCGCCTGCAGCGGGTCGAGGCCGTCCGGCACGGCGTAGACGGTGTATTCGGGCAGCGTGAGCCGTTCGGCATAGCAGCCCCAGCGCGCCAGCGCCACGACCCGGTCGCCGGGGCGCAGCCGCGTTACGGCGCCGCCGCAGGCGAGCACGACGCCGACCGCCTCGGTGCCTGGCACGAAAGGCATGGGCGGGCGGGTCTGGTAGTGGCCCTCGATCAGCAGTTTGGTGGCATGGCTGACGCTCGCGTATTGCACCGAGAGGGTGACCTCGCTGGGGCCGGGAGGCGGCGCGTCGGGCGCATCCCGCAGGGCCACGTCGCTCACGGGGCCGAATCGTTCGCAGAGCAGGGCGCGCATCAGAGGGACTCCTTTCGGGCGCCGTCCTGCACCAGTGCGCCGGTCGCCAGCAACGTCTGGATTTCGGCCGCGTTCCAGCCCCAATCGTGCAGCACCTCGCAGGAGTGCTGGCCGATCGCGGGCGAGGCGGTGGGAGGGCGGCGTTGAGCCAGGCCGGGCAGCGGCGCATAAGGCAGGCTGCCGACGCCGGGCTGGACCAGCGTTTGCAGCAGGTCCACGTGCCTGGCCTGCGCATGGGCAGCCAGGCCGTCGTAGTCGCGCACGCGGGCATGCAGCACATCCTCGCGCGCCAGCCGTTCTATCCAGTGGGAAGACGGCCGGGTGGCGAGTTGCGCGGCTAGCTGGCGGTGCAGTTCGTCGCGCCGCGCCATGCGGCCGGCGTTGTCGGCATAGGCGGGTTCGAGCAGCCACTCCGGGCGCTCCAGGGCGCGGCAGAGGCGGGCGAATTGATCGTTGTTCAGCGCCAGCACGGAAAGGCGTCCGTCGGCGGTGTCGAACACGCCGTTGGGCGCGCTGACCGACCCCGCGTGGCGCGCGCCCGCCATGCCGTGGGCCAGGATGTCGTTGACCTGCAGCGCGGCGCAAGCCTGGAACAGGCTCAGTTGGACGTGCGCGCCCTGGCCCGTCCGCGCCTGCCTGTAGAGCGCGGCCATGGCCGCCTGCGTGGCATAGAGCGCGGTGGCGATGTCGGCCATCAGCACGCCGATGCGGCGCGGCACGCCGGCCTCGTCCTGGTTGGCGTACATCAGCCCGCTGTCGGCCTGCATGACGGAATCGGAGGCGGGGGCGCCGGCATAGGGGCCGTCTTCGCCATAGCCGCTGATGGATACGTAGACCAGCCCAGGCATGGCGGGCGCCAGGTCCTGATAGCCCACGCCCATGCGTGCGGCCACGCCCGGGCGGAAGTTCTGGATCAGCACGTCGGCGCCATCCGCCAGGCGGCGCAGCGCCTCGCGCCCCGCCGGATGGCGGGCGTCGAGGCAGACGCCGCGCTTGCCCGCGTTGTAGGCCACGGACAGCGCGCTGTGCGCGCCGGCCACGGTGCCTACGTGACGGCCCCAGTCTCCCGCGGGAGGTTCCACCTTGACCACCTCGGCGCCCTGCTGCCAGAGCATCTGCGCGCAATACGGGCCGGCGATGCCCTGGCTGATATCGAGCACGCGCAGGCCGGAAAAGGGACCACAGTTCACATCGGCGGCAACGGCGGAGTCCATGGCGTCCAAAGGAAGGAAGTCGATGAGCCGATGGTAGACTCGGTCCGTCAGCTGGACAATCTGCGTAGTTGTGCCTTGAATGGTGAACAATGATTGACAAAGAGCTGGATCTGAACCTGGTCAGGCTGTTCGTCGCGATGGCCGAGTCGCGCAATCTCAGCGCCGCCGCCGAGCGTTGCGGCATGACCCGTTCGAACATGTCGCACCGGCTGAAACGGCTGGAGCTGGCGATGGGCTCGCAACTGCTGCGGCGCACGACCCGGCATGTCGAACTGACGCAGGCCGGCCAGCTGCTCTATCAGCACGGCGTGCGCCTGCTCGATGAAATGCGCACGGCGCAGGCTTCCATCCACAGCCTGGACGGCAGCGTGCGCGGCGATGTCCGCATCCGTCTGCCGACGGGCCTGGGGCATCTGTACCTGGCGCCCGTGCTGCTCGATTTCACGCGCCGCTATCCGGATATCTCATTGCGCGTGCATATCAATGACGCCATCGGCGATCTAGTGTCGGCCGAGGTCGACATGGCGCTGAAGATCACGTCCGCGCCGCCGGAGGATCATGTCGCGCGCCGCATCTGCGACGTGCAATGGTGCCTGTGCGCCACGCCCGCCTTCCTGGACGGGCACGGGGCGATCTCGCAGCTGGAGCAATTGGGCGGCTGCACGCTGATCGCGCCGCAATCGCTGGGAAGGCGGTTCGATCTGCGCTGCAAGCGCGACCATGGCGACCCGCTGCTGCTGCGCGTGGCGCCGCGGCTGCAGTCCGGCGATTATCCGTTCCTGCGCGATGCCGTGCTTGCAAACCTGGGCGTGGCGTTGCTGCCGCGCTATGCCGTATGGAGCCAGCTGCGCGAAGGGGCGCTGGTCGAAGTGCTGCCCGAATTGGAGCCCGAAGGCGTGGGCGATGCGATCTATCTGCTGACCGCGCCCAATCGCTTCCCGTCCGTGGCGACGCGCACGCTGGTGGATCATCTGCGCGAACACATCGAACGGCATCGCGGCGACTGGCAGCGCGCGCCGGTGGCCTGGACGCCGCCGCCCGGCTAGCGGTATCCGCTCGGCTTCAGGTCGTAGGTGATCCATTCCGTTGCCTGCGAAAGTCCGTCGTAGAGCCGCCGCGCGGGATGGTTGTCGTGGGCGGTGATCCAGCGCACCAGGGGCCAGCCGCGGGCGTGGGCGATGGACGCCACCGCCGCGATCAGGCCGCGGCCGATGCCTTGCGCACGATGCGCGTCCGCGACGTAGAGGTCGTCGAGAAAGCCGGCATCCCGCCCTAGCAGCGGTTTGGGGAAGGAGCGGTAGTGCGCAAGGCCTACCAGCTTGCCGCTTTGAGTTTCGGCGACGATGCCTTCCTCGGGGTGTTCGGGCCGCATCAGCCACGACCAGGTGCGCCGCAGGATATCGTCATCCATGTCGGCGCGGTAGAACGCGGCGTATTGCCGGTACAGCGCCGCCCATTGGTCCTGGTCGCCCGGATCTACGTTCCTGATCGTGATGGCGTCCGCGCTTCGCGGGGTGTCGGGATTCATGTCGCTTTGCTCCGGCAACAGGGTTGGATGGACAGGCGTTCTGCGCTCACCATGAAACGGGCGCCGCTGCAGGCCCCGGGTGCGAGGGGAAGTGCGGCAGTACGTCTTCGGCCAGCTCCTGGATGATCTCGGCCGCGGGCCGCTGCGCGAACTGGATGCCCAGCGCGGCATGGTTCACGCCCGCCGCCTGCCAGGTATGCAGCAGGTCGACGAGGCCCTTGCGTCCGGTGCGCAGCACGAAGCCTCCCTGCAAGGGAGTGGGCGGATGGTCGGGGTCGTCCGCCAGGTCCAGCCATTCGTTGGTCATGTGCGGGCGGAAGCCGCCATCGGGGATGCGGTGGCGCCAGGCGCGGATCTTGTTGGCTAGGCGCTGCGGCCCTTCGGCGGTGTGCGTCGCGTCGGGGTAGGTCAGCCAGCCGTCCGCGTGCTCGGCGATCCAGGCCAGCGATTGGCCCGACGCGCCCGTGACGATCAGCGGAATGGGGCCGGCTGCTGGCTGCGGCAGGAAGCTGGCGCGCTCGAAGCGTCCCAGCGGAGAATCCACGGCAAGCGGACCGGGCCGCATGAGCTGGCGGAAGTACGCCACCGCCTGCGCGAAGCGTTCGCCGCGTTCCCCGTGCGCCAGGCCATACGCGGGAAATTCGATGGGGCGGTCGCCGGAGGCGATGCCCAGCACCAGGCGGCCGCCCGATAGCTGGTCGATGGTGGCTGCGGCCTTGGCCAGGTCGATGGGATGGCGCAGCGAGAAAATGGCGCTGCCCGTCGCCAGCGCGACCGTTTTCGTCCGGGCGGCGAGAAAGGCCAGATAGGTGAAGGGATCGAAGACCTGCCCGGCATCGCCGAACGAGGGATCGAATAGCGGCACGTCGCGCACCCAGACGGCGGCGAAGCCGCGCCGGTCGATCTCGCTTACGAGGTCCGCCTGCCCCGCCAGCACGCGCATGTCGCCGGCGTAGAAGCGCAGCGGCAGGAACATGCCCAGGGTCAACCGGTCCGGGGCGAACATGCGCCGGTAGCCGGGATGCGCCTGGAACGCGGTGTGCGAGGCGCCCGTCGGGTGCGGGAGGGAATGCATGTTGTCCATATCGTGTCCGTCCCGGTGCTTCATGCGTCCGTGGCGGGCGCAGGCAGCGTGACGCCCTTGCGCACGGCGGGCCGCGCCGCCACGCGTTCATGCCAGGCGCTCAAGTGGCGGTGCCTGCTGAAGTCGAAGTCGATGATGCGCGCGATGTGGGTCCAGCCGAAGTGCGCGATGTCGGCGATGGAATAGTCGTCTCCGGCCAGGTATGCATGATCGGCCAAGCGTTGATCGAGCACGCCGAACACGTCTTCCGTCAGCCGCTGGTAGCGCTCGACGGCGGCGGGGATGCGCGTGCCTGCGAAGCGCTCGAAATGCACGCGCTGCCCGATGATGGGGCCTACGCTGGAGGCGTGGAATTGCAGCCACTTGATCGCTTCCCAGCGCGCGGCGGCCGGGGCGGGCAGGAGCCGGCCGGTTTTTTCTGCCAGGTAAAGCAGGATGGCGGCCGACTCGAACAGCGTAATGCCGGTCTCGTCGTCGGTGATGACCGGGATGCGGCCGTGCGGATTCAACGCCAGGAAGTCCGGGCGCCGGTGTTCGCCCGCTCCGATGCGCACGTGGTGCAGGCGGTAGGGCAGCGCCAATTCTTCCAGGGCGATCGTGGCCTTGAAGCCATTGGGTGAACTGTCGGTATAGAGGTCGATCATCGCAGCTTCCGTTCAACAGTGCCGGCATGCTTGGTGGTAGCAGCGCGGCTAAACTTGGAGAATGTCCTGCTGGAAATTCTGCACGGTACGCAGCGGGAAAAGAAACGATTTGATCTATTGGCTATGTTTAGATGGACTAAACCATGAATCCTGTTTTTCCCCTGCTTGCCCTGCGTGCGTTCGCGGAGGTCGGCCGCCATGGCAGCATCAAGCGCGCGGCCGCCGCGCTAGGGGTGACCTCGGGCGCCGTCAGCCAGCAGATCCGGTTGCTGGAAGATCGGGTAGGCCTGCCGTTGTTCGCGCGCGGCCGCCGCAGCATGACGCTGACCGAGGCCGGCGCCAGCGTGCATCCAAGCCTGCTGCTGGCCTTCGACCAGATCGAAGGCGTGATGCGGACCCTGGAAGCTGCCCGCGCGCGCAAGGCGCTCACGATCAGCACCGTTGCTTCGTTTGCGGCGTCTTGGCTGGTGCCCAGGCTGGGGCGCTTCACCCGCCTGCATCCGGACATCGAAATCCGGGTCGAGGCGGCGGCAAGCCTGGCGGACCTGCGGCGCGACCGGGTCGATATCGCCATACGCCACGGGCTGGGCAGCTATCCCGGCCTGTTGTCGGAATCGCTGATGGCACCGGTGCTGCTGCCCGTCGCCAGTCCGGCGTTGCTTGCGTCCGGTCCGCCCATACGAGGGCCGGCCGATTGCCTGGACTATCCGCTGCTGCAGGATGGCGGGCGCGCGGACTGGGGGCTGTGGCTCTCCGCGCACGGCGTGGCGGAGGATCCGCGCGCCGAGCGCGGCACCGCGTTCGAGGACGACTACCTGCTGATACGCGCGGCCGAGGCCGGCCAGGGATTGGCCCTGGTGCCGGAGGTATATGCGCGGGAGGAGATCGCCGCGGGGCGCCTGGCGCTGGCGTTGGACAGGCCCTGGCCCGCGCGGTTCGCCTATTACGTGGTCATGCTGCCGGACACCGGGCAGCGCCCGGAGGTCGCGGCGTTCGTGGAATGGCTCAACCAGGAGGCGCGTCAGCCCGCCTGAACGTAGCCGGTGGCGCGGATCATTTCCTTGTGCTTCGCGATTTCGGCCGCATAGGCCGCCGCCGCTTCGTCCAGGGTCATGCGGCGCGAGACGTTGCGGCCGTCCGCTTCCAGCTTGGCGACCACGCCGCGATCTTCCAGCGCGTCGCCGATCGCCTTGTTCAGCGCCTGCTTGATCGCGGCCGGAGTTCCCTTTTTGACGAAGTAGCCGGCGTAGCTGGCGTATTCGAAATTGGCCAGGGCCGGCGTTTCGGTGATGCTGGCGACCTTGGCCAGCACCGCCGGCTTGTTCCGCGACAGCACCGCAAGCGCCTTGAAGCGGCCGCCCTGGATCATTTCCAGCATCGACGCCTGGAAGGGCATGATGCTGAAATCGATCTGGCCGCCGGCCAGGTCCTGGATGACCGGCGCCGTGCCGCTGTAGGGCACGTGCGTGAAGGGCACCTTCACGGTCTTGCCCAGGTATTCGGTGATCAGGTGATAGAGCGAGCCGACGCCCACGGTTCCGTAGGTCAGCGAATTCGACGCGTCGCGTTCGCCGGCCAGCTTCAGGAACTCGTCCACGTTGCCGACGGGCAGGCCGGAACGCACCAGCAGCACCAGGTGCGTCACGGTGATGGGCTGGATGCTTTCGAAGGCGTCCGGCTGGTAACGCACGGCGCGGTTGGTCAGGGGCGGAAGAATCAGTTCGTTCTGCGTGCCCTGGAAGAACACGCTGCCGTCGGCCTTGCCGTTCAGCACCTTGGACGCGGCGATCGTGCCGGTTGCCCCGCCCAGGTTTTCGACCACGACGCGGGCGCCCAGGCTGTCGCCGATCGGGCCGCTCAGGATGCGGGCGCTGACGTCGCTGGGGCCGCCGGCGGGGTAGGGGACCATCATGCTGACCGGTCCGGACGGATACGCCTGCGCGTACGCGGTTTTCATCCATGCGGCGGGGGCCAACGCCAGCGCCGTGCCGGCCTTGAGGAGGGCGCGGCGTGTCTGCAATGCGTGTGTAGTCATGAAAAGCACCTGATGAGAATGCCGGGCGGAAGGGCCGCGACGTTTGCGCCGCTTACCACTGGGTGTGGGCAAGCCGCAGTATCGTGTTGAGCACGGCCTGTCCGCGGGGAACGATGGTGCCGATCTCGCAATATTCATCCTGCGTATGGAATTTGCCGCCCACGGGGCCGGTGCCGCACAGCGTGATGGCGCCCAGGCTGGACGTGACGCCGGAGTCCGCGCAGCCGCCGCTGAATTCGGCTTCCGCCTTGTGGCCGATCGCGCCCAGCTCGGCCTGGTACAGCTCGAACAGCTTGCGGGATTGCGCGGTGGGCACGAAGGGCTTGAATTCGCCGGTGATGTCCAGTTTGGACAAGGTGCCGGTGATGAAGGACTTGTCGCAGATGCAGCGGATCTTGCCGACCAGGGATTCGCGCTGCTCCAGGTCGAAGATGCGCAGGTCGATCGCCGCAGTGGCGGAGGGCGCGGAGGTATTGACCGACAGGCCGCCGTTGACCAGGCCGACGTTCACGGTGACGCCCGCGTCGAGATCGGTCAGGGCGTCCAGCGCCACCACCTTGTGAGCCAGTTCGGAGATGGCGCTGATGCCTTCGGCGAAGTTCGCGCCCGAGTGCGCGGCCTTGCCTTCGATTTCCATGTTGAAGAACACGCCGCCCTTGCGCCCGGTTACGACGTTGCCCGACGGACGGCCCGGCTCGGCGTTGAACACGAAGCCCGCCTGCTTGCCGAAATGCGCGATGGCGTCCTTGCTGAGCGGCGATCCGATTTCCTCGTCGCAGGTGAACAGGCCGGTGATTTCCGGGGCCGCTTCGCCAAAGCGGGCGAAGGCGGCCAGCAGGAAGGCGTTCATCACGATGCCCGACTTCATGTCGGCCACCCCCGGGCCATAGGCGCGGGCGCCATCGATGCGGAAGGGCCTGCGGGCGGCCTCGCCTGCCGGGAAGACGGTATCGCAATGCCCCATGAGCAGCACGGGCTTGCCCACGTCGCTTCCGCGGTTCACGGTGACAGAGATCGCGGCTTCGACGTCGCCCGCGTAGTGCGAGGTCGTCTCCAGTCCATGCGACGCAAAGAACGACTCCAGCCGCCGGAACACGCGCGCCACCCCGGGTTTGTCGAAGCTGCCGGAATCGATATTGACGATATCCTCCAGTAGCGCAAGCATTTCCGGCTGTTGGCTTTCCAGCCATTGCGTAGCGGTGAGTCCGGCCTCGAGATTCATTGTTTGTTCCTTAGGTATTGTTATTTAATACTTAGTATTATTATGTGCTACCTGAGCCAACCCGTACATTAGGTAAAACGATGACGACCAACGCGCTGTACGTAGGGTCCGTGGGCAAGGCCTTCCGGGTCCTGGACTGTTTCAAGAACGCATCGGGCGACCTCGGCCTGATGGAGATCATGGCCATGAGCGGCCTGGACAAGAGCGCCGCCCAGCGTTACGCCTATACCTTGTGCGCCGAGGGCTATCTCGAGCAGAACGCGCAGACGCGGCGCTACCGGCTGGGCACGGGCATGCTCAACCTGACTTTCCATTTCCTGCGGATGCACGCGCTGGTCGAGGCGCTCAATCCCATCATGCTGGAGCTGTCGAAGTCCACGGGCGAGAAGATCAGCCTGTCCTTGCTCGATGGCAACGAGCTGGTCCACGTCATGCGGCACCAGACCCAGACCGAGCACTACCACGCATCGCTGGTCGGGCGCCGCGTGCCGCTCTACTGCACGGCGGGCGGGCGGGCCGTGCTGTCCTGCCTCGACGAGTCCGAGGCGTCGTCCCGCCTTGCGGCCGTCGAGCTGGCGGCCCATACGCCCAGGACCCTGACCACGGCGAAGGCGGTCAAGGCCGAAGTGAAAAAGGCCCGCGACCAGGGCTACGCCCTGATCGTCGACGAGTTCATCGTGGGGGAGGTCAGCCTGGCCGCGGCCGTGACGAATGCGCAGGGCGCGCCCTATGGGGCCCTGCACCTGTCGGGTTCATCCAACGCCTGGACGGGGGAGGAATACGCCGCGAAGTTCGCGCCCTTCCTCTTGCGCGCCATTGCGCAGTTCGAGCGCCGCAACCCGCCCGAATAGGCCGGACGGCGTCAGGCCTGCGCCGGCTTGTCGCCGGCGGCATGCAGGAAATTCTGTTCCAGCACGCTGAGCACGCGGTTGAGGGTGTCGATGTCGGCCGCCGTCAGGCCCTTGAGCGATTCCTCGAAGAAGGCGGCCCGCCTGGGCAGGGCGTCGTTCACGACCGCCTGGCCGGCAGGCGTCAGGCGGGCGTTGGTCAGCCGGTTGTCCTGAGGATCCACGGCGCGGGAAATCCAGCCCAGCTTCTGCATGGCCTGCAATTGGCGCGTGAGCGAGGCCGGGTCCAGCCGGCAGCGCTCCGCCAAGTGCTTTTGCGAGCACTGGCCGCATTCATGCAGGGCCAGGAGGATGCGCCAGCGCGGCAGGGCATGGCCGACGCGGCTGCTGAATGCGCTCTGCATGACACGATAGGTCAGCCCCATGTGCTGGATGACCTGCAGGCCTTGTTGCTGTTTGGGCAAAAGCTATTCTCCGACGCTGGCCGGCTCCGGCTTGGAGGGGCGGACCAATTGAACCGGGGGCACGCGCCGCACGCACCAGAGCGCGAAGACGGCGACGGCCAGGGCGATGAGCTGCCCTTCGTGGATGGCGCTGACGAGCGCGACGCGCGCGATCTCGATCAATGATGTCCCATCCTGACCCTGGTGCGCCAATTGTGCCAGGAACTGAGTCTGCGCCTCGGGATTGACCAGCATCTGCGGATCGTTCAGCTCAGGCAGCCAGCGGGCCGAGGCGCCGCGCAGCGTGGATTCGACGCCGCTGAAATAGCTGTGGCTGACCATGGTGCCGACGATGGCCGTGCCCACCATGCCGCCGATCATGCGCAGCGATTGCAGCAGCGCGGTGGCGATGCCCAGGTGGCTGCGGCCCGCGGTCTGCTGGGCGAAGACGGTCAGGTTGGGCATGATGAAGCCCATGCCCAGGCCGGCCATCAGCATGTAAACGGCGATGACGGCGTGTGAGGTGTAGTTGTGGGTGGTAACGATGCCCAGGCACGACAGGGCCATCAGGATGAAGCCTGCGTACAGCATGCGGTTGGGGTGGCGGATGCGGGTGATGATGCGGCCGTTCACGATGCTGCCCACCGTGATGAAGACGACCATCGGCGTGATCAGCATGCCCGCGTCCTGGGGCGACAGGCCGAAGCCCCCCTGCAGCAGCAGCGGGGCGTAGAACAGCAGCGAATACATGGTTACGCCGACCAGCAGCGCCAGCGTGAACAGCATGGCCAGGCCGCGATTGCGGAACATGTCCAGCGGCAGCAGCGGGTGCGGGCAACGCTTTTCCCACCAGTACAGCAGGGCGAAGGCCGTGGCGCTGCCCGCGCCCAGCAGCAGGATGGGCGTGCTCAGCCCTTCCTTGGGCAGCAGTTCGACCAGCAGCTGCAGCGAGCCCAGGCCCAGCGCGATGAGCAACGCGCCCTGCCAGTCCAGCCGCACGGGGCCGGACGTGTGGTTGCGCAGGTGCGGCAGGTAGCGCGCGACGAACCAGAGGCCCAGGGCGCCGATGGGCAGGTTCACGTAGAAGACCGAGCGCCAGCCATAGTGCTCGGTCAGCGCGCCGCCCAGGGTCGGGCCCACGGCGTTGGCGATGCCGAAGGCGGAGCTGAGCATCACCTGCCAGCGCAGCCGCACGTGCGGGTCGGGAAAGAGGTCGGGAATGGTGGCGAACGCCGTGCCCACCAGCATGCCGCCGCCGATACCCTGCAGCGCCCGGGCCAGCACCAGGGTGAGCATGCTGTCGGCCGCGCCGCACAGCGCCGAGGCAAGCGTGAACAGCACGATGGCCGTCACCACGAACGGTTTGCGCCCGTAGTAGTCGCCCAGCCGCCCGAAGATGGGAACGGTGATGACGGAGGTCAGCAAGTAAGACGTCGCTACCCATGCATACAGTTCGAAGCCCTTCAGTTCCGCCACAATGGTCGGCAGCGCGGTGCCCACCACGGTCTGGTCGATGGCGACCATCATCATGACGAAGCACATGCCGAGCATGGCAAGCAGGGTTTGGCGGAAGGGAAGCACCTGGCCGGGGGAATGGGGGGCGCCGGAAGCGGGGGCGGACATTATTGGATGGATCAATGATTGATGTATCAATTATTCTAGCCCTACAATCCGCCAGACAGAAAACCGTCAGCTTTCCACGTCCGTTCCGGAGGCTTTCCGCCCGCGGTTCGGCAGTTGGGCTGGGGCGAATTGCCAGGCGGCCTCGCGAAACCGGCCCGATTTGTTACGATAGCGGTATCTGTACGCTGGTCCGGCCAGCGTCTTCACCTCTCAAAAGGCCTGCGGCGCTACACGCCGGGCGGTCTTTTCCACCGGTAAAGCACCATCCCCGCGTCGCGGCGCGGAGGGCGGCATTCGAGGATTTCCAGTCGAGGTACCGACGGGGCAGCAATGAAAACGTGGTTCAAGCGCATTTTGATAGGCCTGGTGGTGTTGGTTGTCGTGGCCGTCGTTGGCCTGGCCATCTTCTTGCTGACATTCGACCCCAACGCGTACAAGTACAAGCTGGAAGAGCTTGTCCAGCAACGCTACCACCGCACGCTGACGATCGACGGCGAGATCGAGCTGTCGCTGTTCCCGCGCATCGGGCTGTCGGTGCAAGGCGTGTCGCTGTCCGAGCCGAATAGCTCCGAGACCTTCGCTTCCATCGATAGCACGCGGCTTGCGGTCGCCGTGTGGCCCTTGCTGTCCAACAGCTTCGTGGTGGACCACGTGGCCATCAGCGGCTTCAAGGCCCGCGTGATCCGCGACAAGCAGGGCCAGTTCAATTTCAGCAATCTCGTGGGCGGCACCTCGCCGGTCACGGCCGTGCCGTCCAATCCGGCGGAAGCGCTGGTGGGCGCGGCGCAGACCGCGGCGCAGGCCATTACCAACGGCAGCCTGCCGCAGCCCCGCAACAACATGCAGATCGACATCGCCGGCCTGGACCTGAAGGACGGCGAGGTGCAATTGCAGGACGCGATGAGCGGCATGGCGGTGGCCGTCACCAAGATCAACGCCAACACCGGCCGGGTCACGTTCAACCAGCCCTTCGACGTGCGCCTGACCGCGCGCGTCGAGGGCGGCAACCCGCGCGTGGACGCCAACCTGACCGGCCAGGCCCTGCTGACGCTGGATCCGTCCGTCAAGCGCTATGCCGCGCAAAAGCTCGACCTGCGCATGGACGGCAAGCTGCCGGGCGCCGAGGCCAAGAGCCTGGCCATGCGCGGCAACCTGGCGTTCGACGGCCAGAAATCGGCGCTGGACGTGGCCGGCCTGGAAGTCGTGTTCCAGGGCGACATCACCGACCCCGCCGCGCGCGCCACCAATGTGGATGCCAGCGTGGCGATGCCCAAGCTGTCGATCGACCCGCACAAGAGCCAGCTGCAGATCGAGAAGCTGGCCATCCGCGCCAAGGGCGGCGTGGCCGACGGGCCGTTCGAATTCGCCGTGGACGCGCCCGCGCTCAACATCTCTCCCGCCTCGGCCACCGGCGAGGCCCTGACCGGCCGCGTGCGCATCAGCGGCCTGGACGCCAGCTTCGGCCTGAACGGCATCAGCGGCAACGCCGGCGAGCTCGACATCAAGGAAGCCAAGCTCGACAGCACTTCCAAGAACGGCGAACGGGTGGTGAAGCTGAACTTCGCCTCGCCGCTGTCGCTGAATCTCCTGCAGCGCAGCGGCGGCCTGTCGGGCCTGCGCGGCGACGTGAACATCACCGATCCGGGGCTGCCCAAGGGCAGCCTGCAGATTCCCGTGATCGGCAGCGTGACGGCCGACCTGCTGAAGGACCAGGCCACCAGCAAGATCAATGCGGTGCTCGAAGGCGGCAAGTTCGACCTGAGCGCCGACATCACCCGGCTGAGCGACGCGCCCCGCGTGAATTTCGCGCTGGTCGTGGATACGCTGGACCTGGACAAGCTGGTGCCGCCCGCGGCGGCCCCCGCGGCCAAGCCGCCCGCCGAGGGCAAGAAGGACGAAAACAAGCCCGCGCAACCCGCGCCGGCTCCCCCGGACGATTCGATCAATCTCTCGGCGCTGATCGGCCCGAGCGTCAACGGCACGCTGAAGGTTGGCAAGCTGGTGGTGCGCGGACTGAAGGCTGACGACGTCGGCGCGTCGGTGAAGCTGGACAAGGGCAAGCTGGAAGTCACCAGCCTGACGGCGGGCCTCTACGGCGGCAAGCTGGCGGGTGCCCTGACGGTCGATGCCGCGCAGGGCAACCAGCTGGCCACCAAGATGTCGCTGGCGGGCATCGCGATCGAGCCGTTCCTGATGGACCTGGCGAACCAGAACGTGCTGAGCGGCACGGGCAGTCTGGCGTTGGACCTGAAGACGGCGGGCGCCAACGCCTATGCCATGAAGAGCGGCCTGGGCGGCACGATGCAACTGCGCCTGCGCGATGGCGCGGTCAAGGGCATCAACCTCACGCAGACGCTGCGCGAACTGAAGGCCGCGTTCAAGCCGGAGTCGCAGGACGAGACCGTTCCCGCCGACACCAGCAAGCAGACGGCTTTCTCCGAAATGGACGCGGACCTGGCGTTCGCCAAGGGCGTCGCCACCGTGAAGCGCCTGAACGTCGTGTCGCCGCTGTTGCGCGTGACGCAGGGCGAGCCGGCCACGATCGATTTCGTGAAGAGCGAGCTGGATCTGGTGGCGCGCGCGCGCGTCGTGAATCCGGCCGCCGATCCCGAAGGCAAGGAACTGATCGATCTGAAGGACGTGACCATCCCCGTGCACGTGAAGGGGCCGTTCCAGAAGCCGACCTACACCCTGCTCTGGAAGAACGCCGTCGGCGACATCCTGAAACGCAGCCTGGAGAACAAGCTGCGCGAAGCCGTCACCGGCAAGGGCAAGAATGGCGGGGCCGTCGACAAAGCGCTGAAGGGGCTGCTGGGCAAATGAGCGCCGGACAATTCCAACCCATCGCCGAATGCGGCCTTACGCCGCAGCCTGAGGCCGCCGGCTATCACCGCCAATGGCTGGTCGCCAACGATTCGGGGCAGTGGCTCAACCGCGAGCTCTGCCCGCGGCTGGCCGAGGTGACGGTCGAACTGCGGCTGGGCTATCTGGTGCTGAAGGCGCCCGGCATGCTGCGCATGGACATCCCCCTGGACGTCATCGAGGACGACGACAGCGTGCGCTACAGCATGATGGTCGGCGAACAGGCCATCGACGTGATCGACGAAGGGGAGCTGGCCGCGGCCTGGATCTCCAATTTCATCCAGGTGCCGTGCCGCATCATGAAGGTGCATCCGGACACGCCGGTGGCCGTCTGGCCCGCCTAGCGGGCAGCGGGATGTCGCTTCAGGCCTGCGCGCCGGCGCGCCGGTATTCGAACGCCGCGTGGGCCAGCAGGCCCGCCACCAGGCCCCAGAAGGCCGATCCGATTCCCCAGAAACTGAAGCCCGATGCCGTGGCCAGCAGCGTGATGAGCGCGGCTTCGCGGCGCTGGGGATTCGCCATGGCCGCGGCCATGCCGCCCATGATGGTGCCCAGCAGGGCCAGGCCGGCCAGGGCCGCCAGCAGGGCGGGCGGCAGGGCCTGGAAGAACACGGCTACCGCGCCCGCCACGACGCTTAGCGCGACATAGCCCAGGCCGTAGGTGGCTGCGGCGATATAACGCTTGCTGGAGTCAGGATGGGCCTCGGGGCCCGTGCAGATGGCCGCGCTGATCGCACCCATTGTGACGCTGTGCGCGCCGAAGGGCGCGGCCAGCAGGCCCAGCAGGCCGGTGGCCGCTACCAGGCGGGACGCGGGAGGCCGGTAGCCGGCGGCCTGCAGGATGGCCAACCCCGGCAGGTTCTGCGAGGCCATGGCCACGACGAACAGCGGAATGCCCAGGCTGACCGCCGCCTGGGTGCTGAAGGCGGGAGTGGTCCAGACGAATTCGGTGAAGCGCCAGTCCAGCAGGTCCAGCCGTATCAGATCGAGCGCGAACGCGATGGCGATCGCCACCAGCATGACCACCAGCACCGCGTAACGCGGCGCCAGGCGCCGGCAGACGAGATAGGAGGCGCACATCGCCAGCACCAGCGCGGGCTGCTGGTTGATGCTGCCGAAGATGCCCATGCCGAAATTGAGCAGTACTCCGGCCAGCATGGCCGCGGCGATTTCACCGGGGATCCGGCGCAGGATGGGGTCGATCCAGCCGAACAGGCCGCAGGCCAGCGTAAGCGCCGCCGCCAGCACGAAGGCTCCGATGGCCTCGTTGAAGGGGACGCCCGCCAGCGCGGTGACGAGCAGGGCCGCGCCGGGGGTGGACCATGCCATTACGATGGGCAGGCCGGTGCGCAGGCTGTACAGGGCGCCGCCGAAGCCGAACGCCAGGCTCAGCGAGCCGATCCAGGAGCCGATCCGGGCCGAGTCCAGGCCCGCGGTATGGCCCGCCTGCACCATCAGCACGGCGGTTCCGCCGAAGCTGACCAGGACGGCGACCAGGCCGGCCGCGACGGCCGACGCGGAAATGTCGCGGCGGGCGTGGTGACGGGCGGGAGGAAGGTCGATGCTGGATTGCGCCGCGTCGCTCATGCGGCACCGGTGAGGCGGCGGTACTTGGCCATGAGCTGCTCCTGGCCTTCATGCCACTGCGGATGCAGCTCGATGCATTCCACGGGGCAAACCACCTTGCACTGCGGTTCGTCGTGATGGCCGACGCATTCGGTGCAGCGGTCAGGGTCGATCACGTAATAGTCTTCGCCCATGGAAATCGCTTCGTTCGGGCACTGGGGCTCGCAAACGTCGCAATTGATGCATTCTTCGGTGATGGTCAGGGCCATGGCGGGGCTGCGGTAGGGCGATAGGGCGGTTTCCATTGTACCGCCGCCGCCCGCCCGGCTCATGCAGCGCGGAAAGGGCGCGGCTGGCGCCCCAGGGAAGGAACGGCGCCGGCCGCTCAGCCCGGCCAGGATTGTTCGCGGCGTTCCTTGGCCTTTTCCTGCAGCCAGCGTTCGACGGAGGGAAAGACGAACTTGCTCACGTCGCCGCCCAGCTGGGCGATTTCGCGCACGATGGTGCCCGAAATGAACTGGTATTGGTCCGAGGGCGTCATGAACAGCGTTTCGACGTCGGGCAGCAGGTGGCGGTTCATGCCGGCCATCTGGAATTCGTATTCGAAGTCGGACACGGCGCGCAGGCCGCGCACGATGACGCGGCCGCCCTGGTCGCGCACGAAGTCCTTGAGCAGGCCGCCGAAGCTTTGCACTTCCACGTTGGGATAGTGGCCCAGCACCTCGCGCGCGATCTCGACGCGCTCTTCGATGCTGAAGAAAGGCTTCTTGTTGCGGCTAATGGCGATCCCTACCACGACTTTGTCGAAAAGCGTGGCCGCACGGCGGACCAGGTCTTCGTGGCCTCGGGTCAGCGGGTCGAAAGTGCCGGGATATACAGCGGTGATCATGCGAGCTCCGTACCGTTATAAGTGGTGTACACCATCCTCCGAAGCTCGGATTATTGATCTATTTGCGCAATGCAGCAAATTCGAGAAGATGGTAGTGGACCGCGCCGGCCTTGTCCTGCCGCAAAATCGTGAATCCTTCGGGGGCCTCGATGGGGGATTCCGCCTCGACGTAGACCAGTCCGTGCTCGGTCAGGATACCCGGAAGCAGGGGCCACAGGCGAGGCAGCCAGCCCTGGCCGAAAGGAGGATCCAACAGGATGAGGTCAAATCGGGACGCATCCATGCGCTCGGTGACCTGCATGGCGTCGCCCACGTGGATGCGTATCATGTCGGCTTTGAGCTTGTCGCGCAGTGTCCGTAGCGCGGACGCCGCGGTTCCGTCGCGCTCGACCATCTGCACGTGGGCCACGCCACGCGAGGCCGCCTCGAAGCCCAGGGCGCCGCTGCCGGCGAACAGGTCCAGCACCTGCTTGTCGGCGAATTCGCCGCCCCACAGATGAGTCAGCCAATTGAACAGCGTTTCGCGGACCCGGTCGGGCGTGGGGCGCAACGATTCCACGTCGGGCACGGCAATGGGGGTGCGCCTGTATTGGCCCCCTACGATACGAATATACTTGTTACCCATGTTCAGCCGCTTCTTCAAGAAAAAATCCCCTCCGCCCGCCGCGCCGGCCCAGCCCGCGCCGCCCCCGGAGGCAGTAGACCCCATTCCCGCGCCGGTGGAGCCCGCCGCCGCGGAGCCCATTCCGCCTGCGCCGCAACCCCAAGCCGAGGCGCTCGCGCCCGCCCCGGTCGCGCCTACGCCCGCTCCGGCGCCCGCGCAGGCCATCGACGCTGCGCGCGAGCCCGTGCCAGCTCCGCTTGCCGAGCCGGCTCCCGAGGCCAAGCCCGAGCCCGAGCCCGCACCCGCCGCCGCTCAGGCCCCGGCGCCCGTTCCGGCTGTCGAACCGGAGCCCGCTCCCGAGCCTGCTCCGGCCGCCGAGGCGCCCAAGAAGGCCTCTTGGCTGGCGCGGTTGAAGCAGGGCCTATCGCGCACCGGTCAAAGCATTGGCGGCATCTTCGTCGGCGTCAAGGTCGACGAGAACCTGTTCGAGGAACTGGAATCGGCGCTCATTATGGCCGATGCCGGCCTGGAGGCCACCGAGAAGCTGCTGACCGCGTTGCGTGCCAGGGTCAAGAAGGAACGCATCGAGGATCCGGCCAAGGTGAAGGCCGCCCTGCGCCAATTGCTCGCCGACCACCTGCGTCCGCTGGAGCGCGCATTCGATCTCAAGCGCACGCAGCCGCTGGTCGTCATGATCGCCGGCGTCAACGGCGCGGGCAAGACCACCTCCATCGGCAAGCTGGCGCATACGTTCCAGCGCCAGGGCGCCAGCGTGCTGCTGGCCGCGGGCGATACGTTCCGCGCGGCGGCCCGCGAGCAACTCATCGAATGGGGCAGCCGCAATAACGTTACGGTCATCTCGCAGGACGGCGGCGATCCGGCGGCGGTGGCGTTCGACGCCGTCAACGCGGGGCGCGCGCGCGGCATGGGCGTGGTGATGGTCGATACCGCCGGCCGCCTGCCCACGCAGCTGCACCTGATGGAAGAACTGAAGAAAATCCGCCGCGTGATCGGCAAGGCGGACGCCGCGGCGCCTCACGAAGTGCTGCTGGTGGTCGACGGCAATACGGGGCAGAACGTGTTGACGCAGATCCGCGCCTTCGACGCGGCCATCAACCTGACGGGGCTGGTCGTGACCAAGCTGGACGGCACCGCCAAGGGCGGCACGCTGGCCGCGGTGGCGGCGGGCAGCCAGGGCGTGCGCCCGATTCCCGTGTACTGGATCGGCGTGGGCGAAAGCCTGGAAGACCTGCAGCCCTTCGTCGCGGACGAGTTCGCCGGGGCGTTGCTGGCGGAGTAACGGGCTGTTGGTGCTTTACTTTCCGCAGTGCTTTATTTCCCGTAGTGCTTCATTTCCCGTAGTGCTTTATTTCCCGTAGTGTCTGACACCCGTACGAGAAGCCGTTACGAACGGAGGATGGTGTTCCCGGGTGTCAGACACTCGGTGTCGGAGTCAGCCGGTGTCTGACACCCGGGAAGCGTGTTTTGGCGCGTGGGTTATCTCGTATGGGTGTCAGACACACGGAAGGTGGGTCTGGGGTGTCAGACACACGGAAGGTCGGGGTTTACTTCCAGAACGGCTTGCTTGCGGCCAGGTCGTCGAACGCCTGCTGCGCTTCTTCGGCCAATTCCTGCAGGCGGGCGCTGATCCAGCCCAGTGCGAACCACGCCTGCGGGTGGGTGGGGGTACATGACTCGTAGTAGTCCTTGGCGACCGCCAGGTCGTTGATCTCGCCCAGTATGTCCTGCACGCGCGACAACAGCTTGCGGTAGCCGCGCAGCTTGTTGGCGGGCAACAGGGATTCCGCGAAGGCCAGGCTGTAGCGCAGCCGCTTGCCGCGCTTGCGCAATTCATGTCTTGCGGGAATGTCCAGCGCGGCGAACTGCGTGCCCTGATCGGCCACTTTGCTGTGCCAGCGATGGAGCCGGCGGGCCAGCTGCTTGCGCAGGCGCTGCGGATCGGGCTCGGGCGCCAGCATGGGAATGATCGTGGGGCGGACGCTGGGGCCGGCCACGCCGCCTTCCAGCCGGATCGCGGGTTCGGGCGCGGCGTCGCTGGGCGTGCCGTTCGCGATGGGCTGGCCATCGGACGAAGGCAGGGCGGGCGGCACATCCAGGCTCCATTCCAGCAGGTCCAGCAGCCAGGCCTGGAAGGCCTTGCCGCCTGCGATCGAGCGGGCGTCCTGTTCGGGAGGCGCGGCCTCCATGGGGATCACCGGCATGCCGGCGCGCATCAGCGCGGGCGCCACCGTTTCATTCAATACGTCCTGGTCCCGATTGGCGCCGAATGCGGCGAAATGCGTGCGCACGCCTTGCAGCAATGCGTCGGAAACCGGCGCGATCCAGCCGTCGAAAAGCTTCCAGGCCGAACGCAGCCGGCGCACGCCCACGCGCAATTGGTGCACGTGCTCGGAGTTGCCCGCGCGGTAGGCATCCTCGGTATCCACTTCCGCCAGGACCGAGGCGTTGCGGGCGATCTGGTCCAGGCATTCCGCGGCGATGCGCGCCATGGCCTGCGAGGGCGTCATGTCTTCGCGCAGCTTGACCGCGGCGGCGCCGCGAGGCGCCCAGAATTGCGCGATGGCCTGCGCGCGGCGGGTTTCCAGGTCTTCGCCCGGAATGGCGTCCGCATCGGCCAGCCGCTGCGCCAACTGGGCCAGCGCGTCGCCGCGTTCGGACTTGCTGCGCGGATCCAGCACCAGGGCATGGCGCTGCTGCCAGCCGCGAGCGGCCGCGAAGATGGCCGCGGGGCGGCCCGATACCAATTCGAATTCCAGTTCGGAGATGGGCAGTTCCAGCGCGCCGGCCCGCAGGATGCCGGTGTCGTAGGCCAGTTCCACCGTGCCATAGCGGGTGCGCACCTTGCGCAGCAGCCGCTGCACGTCGGTTTCGTAGCGCAGGCCCAGTTCGCCCTTGATGGCCGAAAGCGCGGCTTCGACCTCCGTGCCGGCATATACCGACAGGTCCAGCACGGGACCGGGACGAGGGTGGTTGAGTTCGATGCGCGTGATGGCGTTGATGCCTGGCATCTTCAGGGTCTGCACCCAATCGCGGCCTTCCTGGCGCAGCCGGATGGCGATGCGCGCCCGCGCCAGTTCGCGCTCGGGCGTATCGAAATACATGGCATGCAGGCGGATGCGCGTCGCCTCGCGTTGCTTGATCTCGCGCAGCACGGCCTGGCGGGAAGCCGCGGGCACGTGCAGTTTCAATTCCTGTTCCGACATGGCGGCAAGTGTCCAACGGCAAAAGCCGAGATCTTAATCAAACGAGGCGGCTATTTGATGACTGGTCATATTTAATTCACATAGAGCATAGACGGGTTTGCGGCGCATCAACAATCGCAAGAGCCGGGTTGGGACGTGGTCGGGGGGCGGACCAAATTTCGGCAATTTACCCAATATCAGTGATATGCAACGTTCAGCCCCTCTTTTCTAATTGTAAGTGTCGGATGGGGTAGTTCCTGCCATGCCCGGCCTTCGATTGCGCCCGTATGAGCACTTCACCAACCGGCGCCGACCCTGAAAAGAGAAAACGCCATGAACCGCACCTATCGCATCGTCTTCAATCGCCGCTCCGGCCTCTGGCAGGTTGCCAGCGAGCACGCCCGGGGGCGGGGCAAGAGCCGGTCGCGGAGCGTGGTGCTGGCGGCTGTATTGGCGGCTGTCAGCGCCGCGCCTGCCGCGCAGGCGCTGGCAGGTGCGGTGGCGGTCGGCGACGTGACCCCCTCGATGAACTGGAACGGCTCCAACGACATGGTCGTCGGCAATGCCGCGTTCGGTTCGCTGTTGATCGAGTCCCCGGCGACGATGTTGCGTAGCGCTAACGGCTGGTTGGGGGCGACGCCCGACGGCGAGGGCACGGTGACGGTATCGGGCCTGGGCGCGTCCTGGGAGGTCAACGGCCGGCTGGTCCTCGGCGCCCACGGCAGTGGCACGCTGACGCTCGCCAATCAAGGCACGGTCTCGGTGGGCGCCAATGGCCTGGGGGTTGTCGAGGTGGCCAGCAATCGCGACGCGGTCGGCGTGATCAACATCGGGGCCGCGCCCGGCGGCGCGGCCGCCGATGCCGCCGGCATCCTGGACGCGTCGGAGGTGCGCTTTGGCGGGGGCAGGGGCACGCTGAACTTCAATACGTCGGGGGCCCAGATCTTCGCGTCCGCCCTGAACAGCGGCCAGGGGGGCAGCACCAGCTCAATCATTACGCCGGCATCACGCTATTGCTGGGCGACAGTTCGCGGTTCGACGGCAATACCACCGTCACGGGCGGATCCCTGCAGATCGCCAACATGCTGGGCTCCGCGCACGGCCGGATAGATGCCGGCGCGGCGCCTGGCGCATCGGCCCGGGTCAACGTGTACAACGCGGGCTCGACCTGGGCCCTGACGGGCGACCTGTTCGTTGGCGGCAGCGGGCTGGGGGACCTGAGCATCTTCTATCAAGGCACTGTCTCGAACCAGTTCGCCACGGTCGATGCGCAGCAGAACGGCGCGGCGACCGTCGCGGTTTCGGATGTGGGGGCGCTCTGGAACAATCGCGCAGCGCTGCTGGTCGGCTCGGAGGGCGGCAAGGGCGCCGTGTCGGTCCTGGCGGGCGGGTATGTCGCCAGCGTTGACGGCGTCGTCGGGCGCAATCCGAACGGCAACGGCAATTTCCTGGTGTCGGGGCGCGGTTCTACCTGGGCCAATGCCGGCGAGCTCAGGGTGGGCGACGTATCCGGCCAGGGCACCATGAACATCGAGTCGGGCGGCACCGTCTCGAACCGCGACAGCTATGTGGGCAGCATGAGCGGCAACGGTGATGTCGTCGTGCGCGGCGCCGGCTCCACCTGGAACAACAGCGGCGCGATGAACCTGGGGTTCGGGGTGGGCACGGGAGCGGGCACCCTGACGATCGGGCAAGGCGGCACGGTCAACGTCGGCGCGGCCGGCACGGGGACCGTGTCGCTGGCGTTGGACCGGTTCCTGATCTTTCCCACCCGCGGCACCCTCAACATCGGTGCGGCGGCGGGGCAGTCGGCCAGGGGCGCGGGCACGCTCAACGCTGGCGCGGTCCAGTTCGGCGACGGCATTGCCACGCTGAACTTCAATCATACGGATACGGCCTATCGATTTTCGCCGGCGTTGAAGAGTACGGCCGGGGTGGGAGCCCAGAGCCTGAACCAGATTGCCGGCACGACTATCCTGACTGGCGCCAGTTCCGGCTTCGCGGGCAAAACGACGGTGTCGGGCGGCAAGCTGGTGGTCCTGGGCTCGTTGGGCGGTTCGGCGGAAGTGAGCGGCGGCACCTTGCAATACGGTGATGGCGTGGCGGGCGCGGCCAACAACCTGACCGGTAACCTGCGCGTGGCCGGCGCTGGCAGCGCGTTGTCGGTGCAGGGCCCCGCGACGCTGGCGGTGGCGGGCGACATCGGCCTGGCCGACGGCACCGTCCTGGACGTTAGGGCGGGCACCGGCGGTCCGTCCTTGCGCGCCGATACCGTGACGCTGGGCAACGGGGTGACGTTCAGGTTGAGCGGCATTGCCGACGACAGCCAGCTCGACGCGGTGCTGATCGACTCCACCAATGGAATCAGCGGGGATTTCGCCACCGTAAGCGTGGGCGGTTTCACGGGCCCGGTGGACTATCTCACCGTCAATACGCGCAAGTCGGCAAATAACCTGCAGTACCACGCTGCCTACGCTCCAAGCTGGACGGCCAACAATAACCTGGCCCACGGCACGTTCACGCTGACCGACGCACAGGACCGTTTCAACCTGGGCCTGGCACTTGCGGACCAGGCGGCCAATCTCGCCACGGGCTGGAATGGCAGGATGCTGACCAAGGCGGGCGACGGCACGCTGGTCCTGAGCGGCAGCAATAGCTATACCGGCGGCACCATGATCACCGGCGGCACGCTGCAGGTAGATCGCGACGCGAACCTGGGCAATGCCGCGGGCCCCGTGGTATTTAGCGGCGGCGGACTGGCAGCCTCGAACTCCTTTACGAGCCCGCGCGCCATCATCCTGGCGCGGGCTGGCCGCGTCGACGTGGCGGCTGGCGCGACGCTCGGGCTGGCTGGCGGCGTGTCGGGCAGCGGCGATCTCATCAAGGCCGGCGCGGGCACATTGAGCCTGAGCAATGCCGGCAACGCCTACCGCAATACCTGGATCCAGGCGGGCGCGCTGATTGGCAATGCCGACTCCATCCGGGGCAATGTCAATAACGACGGCTCGCTGATGTTCGAGCAGGCGGCCGACGGAACCTTTGGCGGCGCGCTTTCCGGCGGAGGAGCGTTGTGGAAGACCGGTGCGGGCACGTTGAACCTGACGGGCGATCACACCGCGTACACCGGCCATGCCACGGTGGCGGACGGCAGGCTGGTGGTGCTGGGCGCGCTGCGCGGCTCGGCCGACGTGACCGGGGGCGCATCGTTGCAGTTCGGCGACGGCCTGGCCGGCGCGGCCAGCAGCCTCGGCGGCAACTTGAACGTGGCGGGCGCCGGCAGCATGCTGTCGGTGCAAGGTCCCGCGACCTTGGCCGTCGCGGGCAATATCGGCATGGCGGATCACACTGCCTTGGATATCGCTTCTGGCACGGGCGGACCCGCCATCACAGCGGGCAGCGTGACGCTGGGCGATGGCGTCGCGCTCGCCATCAGGGGCGTCAATGGCACGGGCCTGTCGGACGAAGTCCTGATCGATACCCGCTCGGGCATCACCGGCGATTTCGGGTCGGTGAGCGTGGGCGGCCACACGGGCGCCGTGGACTATCTGGGCGTCAATACCCGCAAGTCGGCGGACAATCTGCGCTATCTCGCCTCCTATGGCCTGAGCTGGATGGCCGGCAACAATCTTGCGCACGGCACGTTCACCCTGGCCAACGCGACGGACGAGTTCGAGGTGAACGCGGCGCTTGCCGATCGGGCGGCCAATGGCGCGACGGGCTGGGACGGCCGGACGTTGACGAAGGCTGGGGCAGGCACGCTGGTGCTGAGCGGCAACAACAGCTATTCCGGCGGCACGCGGATCGATGGCGGCACGCTGCGGGTGGATCGCGACGCGAACCTGGGCGCTGCCGCGGGCAGCCTGACCCTGCGGGGCGGCACGCTGGCCAGCACGGGTTCGTTCGACACCTCTCGCGCCGTTGCGGTGGCGAATACGGGAATCATCGACGTGGCGGGCAGCGCAACCCTGGGGCTGGACGGCGAGGTCTCGGGCAACGGCTTGCTCGTCAAGAGGGGAAGCGGCACGCTGAGCTTGCGCAGTGGAAACAGCCATGTCGGCGGCACGATGATCGAGGGCGGCACGCTGCGGATCGAGCATGACTCCAGCCTCGGCGCGGCAATCAGTCCTCTCATCATCAACCGCGGCATGCTGGCGACCACTTCATCGTTCGGCACGTTGCGCATGATCGGTCTCGGCGCGTCGCAGGATGCGGGCTTTGACGTCGCCGCCGGCACTGAGCTGCGGGTGAGCGGCACTGTATTTGGCGGCGGCGCGCTTACCAAGCGCGGGGCTGGAGCCTTGGTCCTGGGCGGCGCCAATAGCTACAGCGGCGGCACGGCTATCCTGGACGGCACGCTGCAGGTGAACCGCGACGATAACCTCGGCGCTGCAGGCGGCGCGCTGACGTTCGGCGGCGGCACGCTGGCCTCGACGGGGTCCTTTGCCTCCTCGCGCGCCGTCACGCTGGCGCAGACGGGACGCGTCGACGTGGCCGCCGGCTCATTCCTGACGCTGGCGGGCCAGGTGTCGGGCAGCGCCGACCTGGTCAAGGCCGGCGCGGGCGTGCTGCGCCTGGACAACGCCTCCAATGCCTACGGCAATACCTGGGTGCAGCGGGGCACGCTGATCGGCAATGCCGGTTCGATCTCGGGGAACGTCACCAATGATGGCGCGCTGGTTTTCCAACAGGAGGGCGACGGCGTTTTCAGCGGCGCCATTTTGGGCTCCGGCGCGCTGACCAAGTCGGGCGCCGGAACGCTGAGCCTGAGCGGTGTCAATGCCTACGCCGGCGGCACGATGATCGACGGCGGCGCCTTGCTGGTCGAGCGCGACGCCAACCTGGGCGCGGCGGCCGGCAGCCTGACCTTCAACGGCGGCATGCTGGCGACTACCGGCACCTTCGACAGCTCGCGCGCCGTCATGCTGGCACAGGTGGGAGAGTTCGATGTCCGCGCCGGCACGGTGCTGGGCTTGGGCGGCACGGTGTCGGGCAACGGCGCGCTCATCAAAAGCGGCGCCGGCACGCTGGTCATGACCGGCGGCAATGACTACAGCGGAGGCACGGTCGTCGCTGGCGGCACCTTGCGTGTAGGCGGCGATGCCAGCCTGGGCGCTGCATCCGGCGCCCTGGTGTTCAGCGGCGGCATGCTGGCGACCGCGGGCACCTTCGATATCGCGCGCGCGGTCGTCCTGGCGCAAACGGGCCGCATCGACGCGGCGGCCGGCACGGAGCTGGGCCTGACCGGCGCGGTTTCGGGCAGCGGCGGGATCGTCAAGCAGGGCGATGGCACGCTGGTCCTGCGCGGCGCCAACAGCTATGGCGGCGGCACGACGATCGAGGATGGAACGTTGCAGATCAACCGCGACGCGAACCTGGGCAATGCCTCGGGCGGCCTGGCATTCAACGGCGGCACGTTGGCCACGACGGGTTCTTTTGTTTCCTCGCGCGCCGTCGCGCTGGCGCGAACGGGCCGCATCGACGTGGCGGCCACTACCACGCTGGGCCTGGACGGTGCGGTGTCGGGCGTGGGCGGCCTCGTCAAGAGCGGCGGCGGCACGATGGTTCTGAACGGTAGCAACGACTACGCCGGTGGCACGACGATCGCCGGCGGCGCCTTGCGAGTCGGCCGCGATGCGAACCTGGGCGATGCCGCGGGCGGCCTGACGTTCAACGGCGGCTCGCTGGCCACGACGGCTTCCTTCGATACGTCGCGTGCCATCGCGCTGGCGCAATCGGGCCGCGTCGACGTGGCGGCCGGCACGTCGCTGGGCCTGTCGGGCCTGGTGTCGGGCGGCGGTTCGCTCGTCAAGGCCGGGACCGGCACGCTGGTGCTGGACGGCGCCAACACCTATGGCGGCGGCACGCGGATCGATGCCGGCACCTTGCAGGTTGCGCGTGATGGGAACCTGGGCGACGTGACGGGCGCGCTGGTGTTTGGCGGCGGCGCGCTGGCTACCACGGACTCTTTTACGACGTCGCGTGCCATCACGCTGGCGCAGGCCGGCCGCGTGGATGTGGCGGCGGGAACGGCCCTGGGCCTGGCGGGCGGCGTGTCGGGCAGCGGCGACCTCATCAAGGCAGGCGCGGGCACGCTGCGCTTGAGCAATGCGGGCAACGCCTATGGCAACACCTGGATCCAGTCGGGCAGGCTGATCGGCAACGCAGGCTCCCTTTCCGGCAACGTCAGCAATAGCGGCACGCTGGTGTTCGAGCAGGCGGCCGACGGCGCTTTTGGCGGCGCTATTACAGGCGGCGGGGCGTTGTGGAAGACCGGCGCGGGCACCCTGGACCTGACCGGCAATCACGCGGCCTACACCGGCAAGACCACCGTGTCGGAAGGCACGTTGGTGGTGCAGGGCGCGCTGGGCGGTTTGGCCGAAGTGGCCGGGGGCGCGTTGCAGTTCGGCAATGGCGTGGCCGGCGCGGCGAGCAGCCTTGCCGGCAACCTGCGGGTGGCCGTTGGCAGCGCGCTTTCGGTGCAAGGCCCGGCGACCCTGGCGGTGGCGGGCGACATCGGCATGGCCGATCGCACGGTGCTGGACATTGCCGCTGGCGCGGGAGGGCCGTCGATCACGGCCGACAGCCTCACGCTGGGCGAGGGCGTGGCGTTCCGGCTGAGCGGCATCTCCAGCGCGGGCCAGCTCGACAAGGTGTTGATCGATACCCGCGCGGGTATCGGCGGCGACTTTGGTTCGGTGAGCGTGGGCGGCTTCACGGGCGCGGTGGATTACTTGAACGTCAACACCCGCAAGTCGGCGGACAACCGGCAGTACCTCGCTACCTATGGCCTGGCCTGGACGGCCAACAACGATCTCAGCCATGGCACCTTCACGCTGACCAACGCCAGCGACCGCTTCGTGGTGAGCGCGCCGCTGGCCGACCAGGCCGCCAATGCCATGACGGGCTGGGACGGCCGGACCTTGACCAAGGCCGGCGCGGGCACGCTGGTGCTGGCTGGCAATAACAGCTACACCGGCGGCACGCAGCTGGCGGGCGGCACGCTGCAGGTCGCGCGGGACGCGAACCTGGGCGCCGCCGCGGGCGGGCTGGCGTTCAATGGCGGCACGCTGGCCACCACCGGTTCCTTCGACACGTCGCGCGCCATCACGCTCGCCCAGGCGGGCCGCTTCGACGTGGCCGCCGGAACCATTTTGGGCCTGAGCGGCACGGTGACGGGCAGCGCAGACCTGATCAAGGCGGGCGCGGGCATCCTGCGCCTGGACAATGCCGGCAACGCCTATCGTGACACGCGCATCCTGGCGGGCACGCTGATCGCCAATGCGGGCGCGCTCCGGGGGAACGTCGACAACGGCGGCACGCTCGTGTTCGAGCAGCCGGTCGATGCCTCCTATGGCGGCGCGATTTCCGGCAACGGCGCGTTCATCAAGAACGGCGCCGGCACGCTGGGCCTGACTGGGGACAGTTCGGGCTTTACCGGCAGCACCACGATCAATGACGGACGGCTGGCCATGAACGGACGCTTGGGCGGATCGATCAGCATCGGCGCGGGGGGCGTGCTTGGCGGTTCTGGCACCATCGGCTCCGGCGCGGGTTCGACGGTCACGGTTACCGCCGGCGGCATCCTGTCGCCCGGCAATTCGATCGGCACCTTGACCGTCGATGGCGATCTTGCCGTCCAGCCTGGCGCGCGCTTCGAGGTCGAAGCCAATCCCGCAGGCACGGATTCCGATCTGGTCCGCGTCACCGGCAGCGCGACGCTCAATGGCGGCTCGGTGGCCCATATTGGCGCTAACGGCAACTATGGACTGCGCTCCAGCTACACCGTCCTTGCCGCGGACGGCGCGCTGTCGGGCCGGTTCGACGCGGTCACGTCCGACTTCGCCTTCCTGAGGCCGACGCTTGCATACGACTACGACGCGCGCCGCGTCACGCTGGACCTGGCGCGCAACGACGAGGCCATGGCTTCGGCAGCGGCCACGCGCAACCAGCGCGCTTCCGCGGGCGCCATCGACAGCATTGGCATCGCCAGCGGACATCGCGTCTATGACGCGATTGCCCAGATGCCGGACGACAAGAGCCTGCTGCGCTCCAGCTTCGACCAGCTTTCGGGCGAGATCCACGCATCGGCCAAGACCGTGTTGCTGCAGGATAGCCGCTACGTGCGCGATGCTGTCGGCGAACGCCTGCGTTCGGCGGTCGGGGGCGTAGCGGCTTCCTCCGCTCCGGTCCTCGCTTCTGCCGGAAGCGGCCAGCGCCTGGCGCCGGCCACGGCCAAGGGCCCGGCCAGCTGGATCCAGGGCATGGGTTCCTGGAGCCATATCGATAGCGACGGCAATGCTGCGCGCGTCAAGAGCTCGACCGGCGGTTTCCTGATGGGAGTGGATACGCCGGTGTCCGACGCCTGGCGCCTCGGCCTGATGGCGGGCTATAGCCGCACGGACTTCGATGTGCAGGACCGCGCGTCCTCGGGGAATAGCGACAACTATCACCTCGGGGTCTATGGCGGCGGGCAATGGGGCGCGCTGGGCCTGCGCGGCGGCCTCGCCTATGGCTGGCACGACATGACGACCCGCAGGCCGGTCTCCACCCCCAGCTTCGCCGACCGTCTCAAGGCCAGTTACGACGGCCGCACGGCGCAGGTATTCGCGGATCTGAGCTATCGCATCGATACGTCCTCGGCGTCCTTCGAGCCGTTCGCGAACGTGGCGTACGTCAACCTCAAGACGGACGCCTATGCCGAGAGCGGCGGCGCTGCCGCGTTGCGCGCGAAAGGGCAGACCTCCGAAACCACGTTCACGACACTGGGAACGCGTGTCTCGTCCAATTTCGAATTGGCTGGCGCGCAGGCCGCGGCGCGGGGATCGCTGGGCTGGCGCCATGCCTTCGGCGACGTCAAGCCCGTGGCGGTCCAAGCTTTCTCGGCCGGCGACTCCTTTACCGTGGCGGGCGTGCCCATCGCGAAAAACAGCGCGGTGGTCGAGGCAGGCCTGGACGTTCAGATCACGGCTCGGGCGACGTTCGGCTTGTCGTACCAGGGCCAGCTCGCCAGCTCGGCTCAGGATCACGGGGTCAGGGCCGGCCTCAACATCCGCTTCTGAGCCTCTTGCGCAGGAAAGGGCGGCGCCTGGCTGGGCGCCGCCCTTGTTCGATGGCGCGGGCCGCGCCGCGAGGGCCGCGAGGAATGGCTTCCGCAAAAAAAACCGCCCGTTTCCGGGCGGAGCAAAGGAACGCGGTACGGAGCAGGCGCGTCAGAGAATGCGCTTGCGCGCCTGGGTGATGATGATCTCGGCCAGCACGACGACCCCGAAGATGGCTGCCAGGACCAGGGCCACGCGGTCCCACTGGAACAGGTTCAGCGCCGTGTCCAGGGCCATGCCGATGCCGCCGGCGCCGACCAGGCCCAGCACGGCCGATTCGCGCACGTTGATGTCCCAGCGCAGCAGCACGATGGACCAGAACGCGGGGCGGATCTGCGGCCAGTAGGCATACCAGATCACCGAGGCCTTGCTGGCGCCGGTCGCGGTGACGGCCTCGATCGGGCCGCGCTGCGCTTCCTCGATGGCCTCGCCCACCAGCTTGCCGACGAAGCCGATGGAGCGGAAGGCGATGGCCAGCGTGCCGGCCAGGGCGCCCGGCCCGAAGATGGCGATGAACAGCAGCGCCCACACCAGCGAGTTGACCGAGCGGCTGGAGACCAGGATCAGCCGGGCCAGCATGTTGATGGTCTTGCTGGGCGTGAGGTTGTTGGCGGCCAGCAACCCCACGGGCACGGCCATCACCACGGACAGGATGGTGCCGAGCGTGGCGATGTGCAGCGTTTCGATCAGCGCGCCGTGCACGCCTTCCGGGTAGTAGGCCCAGTCGATCGGCCACATGCGCTGGAACAGGTCGGCCATCTGCTCGGGCGCGTCATACAGGAACTCCGGGATGACCTCCACGCCGCGGATCGCCTGCACGATGGCCAAGACGACGAGGAGATACAACGCGAAGCGCAGCAGGCGCTGGCCCATGCTGTAGCGCTGCCACACGCGCGGCGAGCCGGCCGGGTTGAGGGCGGAGGCGGGAGCGTTCATTCTTCCACCTCCGCCTTGCGGGCCACCGGAGCCCTGCTGGCGCCTACCCCGCGCGCGCCGGCGAAGCGGCCTTGCAGGATGCGTTCGAAGCCCAGGTTGTCCAGGAAGACCGCGCGCACGAAGCCCGCCAGGATTTCACCCAGCATGATGATGGCGATCAGGGTCAGCAGGATGGCGCTGACGAAGTCGTAGTCGAAGCGCTGGAACGCCGAGAACAGCGTGCCGCCCACGCCGCCCGCGCCCACGATCCCCACCATGGTGGAATTGCGCAGGTTGGAGTCGAACTGGTAGGTGGCGAAGCCGATGAAGCGGGCGAACACCTGCGGCAGCACGCCGAAGATGATCACGTTGGCGAACGAGGCGCCCGTGGCCCGCACCGCTTCCACCTGCTTGAGCGAGATTTCTTCGATGGCTTCGGTGAAGAGCTTGCCGATGAAGCCGATCGAGGCGACCGTCAGCGCCAGGATGCCCGCCAGCGCGCCGAAGCCCACGGCCTTGACGAACAGAATGGCGACGATGACGGGGTGCAGGGCGCGGCACAGCGCAACGACGGCGCGCGCAGGCCACGATACCCAGGCGGGCATCATGTTGCGGGCGCCCAGCAGGCCGATGGGCAGGGCGATCAGCACGCCCAGCACCGAGGCCAGCACTGCGATCTCCAGGCTTTCGGCGATGCCCTTCCACAAGGTGGCCGGCTTTTCGAAATTGGGGGGGAACATGCGCGAAAGAAACGTGGAGGCATGGCCCATGCCGCTTTCGAAGCGCGCCCAGCTGAAGTCCAGCTGGGCGCCGGCGTACACCGTATAGACCAGCAGCAACAGCAGGCCCGCCTTGGCGCGCCCGGACATGGCGAAGGGGCGAGGGTTCATTCCAGCCAAGACTCGCCTCCGTAGATCGTCTTGAGCATCGCGGCGTCCAGGCCCTGGCCGTCGCCGTCGTAGACCACGTGCCCGCCGGACATGCCGACGATGCGGGTGGCGTAGCGGCGGGCCAGTTCGACGTCGTGGATGTTCACGATCACCGGGATGCCCGTGGCGTTGCCCTGCTCGGACAGCAGCTCCATGATCTCGACGGAGGTCTTGGGGTCCAGCGACGAGGTCGGTTCGTCGGCCAGCAGCAGTTGGGGACGCTGCATCAGCGCGCGGGCGATGCCTACGCGCTGGCGCTGGCCGCCCGACAGCGCGTCCGCGCGCTGATCGGCGAAGCCCGCCAGGCCCACGGTATCGAGCAGCTTGTAGGCATGCTCGATGTCCTGGGCCTCGAAACGCCGCATCCAGGCCTTGACGGCCGAGGTGTAGCCCAGCCGGCCGGTCAGGAGGTTTTCCATGACCGTCAGGCGCTCGACCAGGTTGTACTCCTGGAACACCATGCCGATGCGCCTGCGCGCGCGGCGCAGCGACGCGCCGCGCACGCGGGCCAGGTCCACCGCGCCATCGCGGGACTGGAGCACGATCTCGCCCCGGGTGGGTTCGATCAGCCGGTTGATGCAGCGCAAGAGCGTGCTCTTGCCGGTGCCCGAGGGGCCGATGATGGCGGTCAGCCCTTGTCCCGCGATTTGCAGGTCGATGCCGTTCAGTACCGGCTGGCCGGCCCGGTATTCCTTCACCAGGCCGGAAATGCGTAGCGACGTCGTCATACTGGACTTACTTCTTGCTCTTGGCGGTTTCGCGGTCGTAGGCGGCGCGGTTGAAGCTTTCGCCGCCCGATTCGGCTACCTGGCGGACGATGGCCCAATCCTTCTGGTAGGTCACGGGATAGAAACGGTCGGCGCCGTCGAATGCCTTCGACATTTCCGCGGGGAAGCGGTAGTCGTAGAAGCACTTGAGCATCTGGTCGCGGAACTTCGGCTCCAGGTCATGCGCGTAGGCGAACGAGGACGTCGGGAACTTCTCGCTGCGGTAGATCACGCGGAAGTCGGCTTCCTTGACCTGGCCGCGTTCGACCATGCGCTTGAAGACGTCCGAGGCCACGGCGGCGGCATCGTAGTCGCCCGAGTTCACGCCCATCACGGACTGGTCATGCTTGCCCGAGAAGATCACCTTGTAGTCCTTGTCGGGCGTCAGGCCTTCCTTCGGGAACAGCGCCACCGGCGCCATGTGGCCGGAGTTGGAGGACGGCGCGGTATGGGCCAGCTTCTTGCCCTTCAGGTCGGCCAGCTTCTGGTAGGGGCTGTCCTTCTTGACGATGACGATCAGGTTGTAGCCCTGGAAGCCGTCGGCGTAGCCCTTGACCGCGAACGGCACGGCGCCTGCGATGTTCACGGCGAAGGCGGTGGGGCCGGTCGAGAAGCCGCCCACGTGCAGGCGGCCCGAGCGCATTGCCTCGATTTCAGCCGCGTTGCTTTGCACCTGGTAGAACACGACGCGCTTGCCCGTGCATTCGGACAGGTGCTTGGTGAAGGGTTTGAAGATGTCTTCATAGACCGCCGGGTCTTCCACCGGAGTGTAGGTGAACACCAGCGTGGACGGCGTCTTGAGCTTGGACGCGTCGGTGGGCGTATCCGCCACCAGGTCCTTGTTGGCGTCGCAGTACATCTGGTCCAGGTCGCCGCGGTTGGAGCAGGTGTCGGCGGCGTGGGCGGCGGGGGCCCCGAATGCGAACGCCGCAATGGCGGCCGCTTGCAATAGACGCAAGGCGTGCATGGTGTGTCTCCTCTTGTAGATGAATGTTTCCTGAATTCAATCACATAAGAGGGGACGGCACACCTGGGAAAGTCCCTGTGTTTCTTTTCGTCTTTTGTTCGAAATGTTCGTTTTGCGTTCGTTTTTGCGCGAAGTTGACTCAGGCGCGGTAGCCCAGTTTGCGCGAGATCTCCTGGGCGCAGTCCAGCAGCGGACGCGCGATCGCACCGTCCCAGGAAACGTCGAACAGGCCGGTGGGCCCCAGGCTGGTCAGGGCCAGCACGATGTTGCCCGTGTTGTCGAACACGGGCACCGACAGCGCGTCGACCCCGGGCAGGGGATTGCCCAGCGCCCGCGCCATGCCGTGCACGCGGATGTCCGCCAGTTGGGCCTCGATGTTGGCCCGGGATTCCTTGCGCGGAGGCGGCATGCTGGCGATGACGGCCGTGTCGCCTTCTTCGCGGGCGATGTAGTGTTCGCTGACCTTGGGCGGCAGCCAGGCGGCGAACACCAGGCCGGTGGCGGTGTGCAGCATCGACATCACGGTGCCCTTGCGCATGTTCACGTGGACCGGGTAGCTGGCTTCGGTCATGTGGATCATGGTGGGCCCGTGCGAGCCGAGCACGGCGATGCCCAGCGTGTGGCCGATTTCGGACTGCAGCCTGGCGATCTCGGGCATGGCGATGCGCACCGGATCCAGGCGCTGCAGGCTGACCAGCCCCATTTGCAGGGCGAAGGGGCCGAGTTCGTATTGGCCCGTGATGGCGTCCTGCTGCACCAGGCCGACGCGGATGAAGCTGACCAGGTAAGGGTGCGCCTTGGCGGACGTCATGCCGGCGCCCGCGGCCAGGTCGCGCAGGGTCAGGGGCTTGCCGGCGTCGACCAGGGCGGCCAGAAGCGGCACGCCCACCTCGATGGACTGGATGCTGCGGCGGCCGTCGTTCGCGGCGGCGGAAGAAGGGGTCTTGGATGTCGCCACGTCTGCGGACCTCAGGCCGGCTGTGCTTGGGAGGCGCGCGCGGCAAGCAGCCGGTCGGCCATTTCCACGAACCCCGCGCCGCCGTGGAAGGCGGCGACGAAGGCCGGGCGGTGCGTCAGGCGATGCAGCTGGGCCTGGATGTTGGCCACGCCGACCGAGATCGGGAAGTAGGCGAACATCGGTTCATCGTTGGGGGAGTCGCCGATGAACAGCGTGCTGTCCAGCGCGCCGGCCACGTCCGCGCCGAATTCCCGCTGGAACATCGTGCGCGTCATGGTGAGCTTGTCGTAGTCGCCGAACCAGCCGTTGACGTGGATGGAGCTGACCTTGGCCTGGGCCCCGGCTTCCTGGAAGATTTCGACGATACGGCTGATGGCCGAATCGGGCAGGGCGGGCACGTCCTCGCAGAAGTCGATGGCCAGGTCGGCCACGCGGTAGTCCTGGTCGCTGGCCACGGCCGCGCCGGGCACCTCGGCCAGCACGCGGTCGCGGATGGCGTCCAGCTTGCGGCGGCTGGCCTGGCGCGAGGCGGCGTCCGTCCAGTAGTGCGTCGTCATGCGGCGGGCCTGGCGGTCGTAGGCGTAGTAGAACGCGCCATTTTCGCCGACCACGGCGCGCACGGGCCACATGCGGGCGATATGGTCGCACCAGCCGGCGGGGCGGCCCGTGATCGGAACCACCTGGATGCCGGCCTGTTCCAGGCGTTCCAGCGCGGCGTAGGCGTCCGCCGGCAGGCGGCCCTCGGTCGTCAGCGTGTCGTCGATATCGGTCAGCACGACGCGGACGGCCGCCGCGACGCTCAAGGGCATGGCCGCAAGGGCTTGCATGGGGTTTTTTCCTCGTGGGAGCGTAATTTTCAGGGAGGGTCTCCGGCCGGAAGTTTAACCGGATGCCTCTATTTGGACGGGGGCGGGAAGGCAGGATAGGGGTTCTGCCTCCGGGGGCGGTAAAATCCGGGCTTTCCCGCCTGGTTTGCGTGCCCGCCATGTCCGTCCAGTTGTCCCCCTTGCCCGGCTCCGAGCCGGAATCCTTCGGTATCGCTTCGGTCGCCGAGATCATCGCCGAGCTGCGCGCCGGCCGTATCGTCATCCTGGTTGACGAGGAAGACCGCGAAAATGAAGGCGACCTCGTCATGGCCGCCGAATTCGTCACGCCCGAAGCCATCAACTTCATGGTGACGCACGGCCGCGGCTTGGTGTGCCTGACCCTGACCGAAGAGCGCTGCCGCCAGCTGGACCTGCCCCTGATGGCGGCCCGCAACGGCACGCGCTACGGCACCAACTTCACGCAGTCCATCGAGGCCGCCGAAGGCGTAGAAACCGGTATTTCGGCCGCGGACCGCGCCCGCACCATCCAGGTGGCGGTGTCGCGCGACGCCAAGCCCTCCGACCTGGTCCAGCCGGGCCACATTTTCCCGGTCCGGGCCGTTCCCGGCGGCGTGCTGGTGCGCGCGGGCCACACCGAGGCCGGCTGCGACCTGACCGCCATGGCCGGCCTGACGCCGGCCGCGGTGATCTGCGAGATCCTGAAGCCGGACGGCACCATGGCGCGCTTGCCCGATCTGGTGGAATTCGCCCGCCAGCACGGCCTGAAGATCGGCACCATCGCGGACCTGATCCAATACCGCAGCGAACACGAATCCATCGTGAAGCGTGTGGGCAAGCGGCCCATGCAGACCGCCTGGGGCGCCTTCGAGGCCGTCGCCTACGAAGACGCCGCCACCGGCTCCGCCCATTTGGCGCTGGTGCATGGTAACGTGACTCCGGACGTCGAGACGCTGGTGCGCGTGCATGAGCCCGCGTCCGTGCTGGACGTGCTCGATACCGGCGCCAGCCCGCACAGCTGGGGCGTGGCGCAGGCCCTGCAGGCCATCGCGGCCGCGCCGGCAGGCGTGCTGGTGCTGATGAACTGCCAGTCCTCCACCGAGCATCTGTTTGGCCAGATCGCAGGCTGGAGCGACTCGAAAGCCTCCGCCAATCCCGCCAACGCCGACCGCTTCGGCCTGCGTACCTACGGGATAGGCGCCCAGATTCTGCGCGACTTGAACGTGGGCCGGATGAAGCTGCTGGCCCGCCCGCGCAAGATGCCCAGCATGGCGGGCTTCTCGCTCACCATTACGGGTTACGATTGCGACCCTCCGAACACTCCCGCAACACTCTGAAGGCCGACACATGAACCCTTACATCCTTACCCCCGACCTGAATGGCGAAGGGCTGCACATCGGCATCGTACGCGCCCGCTTCAATGAAGAAATCGGCCAGGCCGAGCTCGAAGCGTGCCTGAAGGAACTGGCCGAGCTGGGCGTGGACGAGCGCGACGTGATGGTCGCCACCGTGCCCGGCGCCCTGGAACTGGGCGTGGCCCTGTCCCACATGGCCGAAACGTTCGAATTCGACGCCTTGATCGCGCTGGGCGCGGTCATCCGCGGCGAAACCTATCACTTTGAAGTGGTCAGCAATGAAATGGCCACGGCAATCACCCGTATCTCCCTCGAAACCGGCATCCCCGTCGCCAATGGCGTGCTGACCGTCGACACCGACGAGCAGGCGCAGGCCCGCGCTGCCGGCAAGGGCCGCGATTGCGCCCAGGTGGCCGTTGAAATGGCCAACCTGGTGGCAGCCCTGGAACCCGAGGAAGAGGACGAAGACGACGAAGACGAGGACGAAGATTTTGACGACGAAGAAGACGACGACCAGCGCTGATAGCGCGGCGCAAGCCCGCGCCAACGCGCGCAGCGCCCGGCGCCGTGCACGCGAATTCGCGTTGCAGGGCGTGTACGCGTGGCTGCTGCGCGGCGGCGAAGGCACGCAGGACGCCGGCGAGATCGACGCCCATCTGCGCGACACCGAGGATTTCTCCGAGGCCGACGCGCAGTGGTTCAAGACTCTGCTGCATGGCGTTCTGCGCGAAGCGCCCACGCTGCGCGAACGTTTCACGCCCTACGTCGACCGCCCGCTGGCCGAGTTGTCGCCTGTCGAGCATGGCATCCTGCTGATCGGCAGCTTCGAACTGATCCATCACGTCGAAGTTCCGTACAAGGTCGCCATCAATGAAGCCGTCGAGCTGGCCAAGTCCTTCGGCGGCACGGACGGGTTCAAGTTCGTCAACGGCGTGCTCGACAAGCTGGCTGCCGACGTGCGTTCGCACGAGGTCCAAGCCGCTGCGCGAAAGTAGGTCCCCCCCCCGAAGCGCTGCGCGCTTCCCCCCCAGGGGGGCGCCTCTGCGGACCGGCGGAGCCGGATCCGCGCGGCCCGGTTTTGGGGGCACCTGTTTCTTGCCACGCGAGGGTTGGGTTGGGGTTTCTTCCTGGTTGTGCGGGGCACTCCGCATGATTTGTGGGGGCGGCAAGCCCCCGTGGGATTCAATGCCGGCCCGACGTGCCGGACTGCGGAGTTGCCTTGGCGTCCGAATTTGATTTGATCGCGCGCTATTTCACCCGCGCGGCCCCTGCCGGCCTGCTGGGGGTGGGCGATGATTGCGCCCTGTTCCCGGTTCCGCCCGGCGAGCAGGTGGCCACCAGCACGGACTTGCTGCTGGAAGGCCGCCATTTCTTTCCCGACGTGGATCCGAAGGCGCTGGGGCACAAGGCCCTGGCGGTCAACCTGTCGGACCTGGCCGCCATGGGCGCGCGCCCGATCGGCTGTGTGCTGGGCCTGGCCCTGCCGAGGCTGGACGAGCCCTGGGTGGCGGCCTTTGCCGAGGGCTTCCATGCGCTGGCCGCCGCTCACGGCTGCCCGCTGATCGGTGGCGACACCACCCGCAGCGGCCACGACCTGGCCATCAGTGTCACCGTGTTCGGCGCCGTGCCTGCCGGGCTCGCCTTGCGCCGGGACGGCGCGCAGGCCGGCGACGACATCTGGGTGTCCGGCGAGCTGGGGGCGGCCGACGTCGCCTACCGCCTGCTGGACGGCCAGTATCCCACCGACCCCGCCTTGCTCGCGGCCACCCGCGACGCGTTGGAACGCCCCGAGCCTCAGGTGGCGCTGGGCCTGGCGCTGCGCGGTATCGCGCACGCGGCGATCGATATTTCGGACGGGCTGCTGCAAGACCTGGGCCACGTGCTGAAGGCCAGCGCGGCGGGCGCCGCGCTGCGCTATGCGGATATGCCGGTCGCGGCGGCGCTGGCCGGCGTCGCGGACGCGCAGCTGCGCCGTGCCGTGTTGGGCGGCGGCGATGTCTACCAACTGTGTTTCACGGCGCCGGCCGACCGCCGCGAGGCCGTCCTGGCCGTGGGCCGGAAGGCCGGCGCGCGCGTGACGCGCGTGGGCGAGATCCAGGCCGAACCTGGCCTCACGGTACTCGATGCCGGCGGGCAGCCGATGGCCGGCCTGCCGCGCGGCTACGATCATTTTCCTGCGGATTGATCCCTGCTCACAGATTCTTCCAAGCCCCAGACATGCCGTCCTCCGATACCCGATCCCCCTCGATGCGCGACCGTACCCGGGCCGCCTATCCGTCGTTGTCCTGGGTCTGCCGCGATCCCGGCCGGCTGATCGCGTTCGGCCTGGGCAGCGGCCTGATCCGGCCGGCCTCGGGCACGTGGGGCACGCTGTTGGCCTGGGCCATCTGGGTCGCCGCGGCGCCTGCCGCGTCGGACCTGGCGGTGGGCGTGTTCCTCGCCGTGGCGTTCCTCTACGGATGCTGGGCCTGCCATCGCGTCGGCCGCGAACTCCAGCAGCCGGATCATGTCGGAATGGTTTGGGACGAGATGGTGGCGTTCTGGCTGGTGCTCTGGCTGACGCCGGAGGGCTGGCTGACGCAGTCCTTGGCGTTCGTGCTGTTCCGCACCTTCGACATCGTCAAGCCGCCTCCCATCAAGTTTTTCGACGCCCACATCAAGGGCGGTTTCGGCGTCATGTGGGACGACATCGTGGCGGCTGGCTATGCCTTGCTGGTCATGGCGCTGGTGGTGCGCACAGGAGTCTTGGGATGAGCGAACAACAGAATCTTCGGTCCGGCCTGTCGGCCGCGGAGCTGGCTCAGGCGACCTCGCTGGGCCTGGCCGAGCTGCTGGGCGATGCCTTGCGGCGCAAGGGCTGGATGCTGGGCACGGCGGAATCCTGCACTGGCGGGCTGCTGGCCGGCGCCATCACGGCGGTGGCGGGGTCCAGCGAATGGTTCGAGCGCGGTTTCGTCACGTACAGCAACGACGCCAAGGTGTCCGAGCTGGACGTTTCGCCCGACGCGCTGCATCACTTCGGGGCGGTCAGCGAGCCCGTGGCCCTGGAAATGGCCAACGGCGTTCTGCTGGCGTCTCCCGCCGCGCATGTGGCGGTGTCCACGACCGGCATCGCGGGGCCGGGCGGCGCCACGCCGGGCAAGCCGGTCGGCATGGTGTGCTTCGGCTTCGCCGTGCGCACCGGCGACGGCATCAGCAGCCGCGCGGTCACCCACGTGTTCCCGGGCGACCGCGCGCAAGTGCGCCAGGCAGCGGTGGACTACGCCTTGCGTGGCACGCTGGAGGTGCTGGGGGCGCCGGTCAACCGGCGCTGAGCCCTCGCGGTCAGCGGACCGCGTTGATCGCGTCGCGCAGGCCCTGCGCCGCCGTGCCGGCGGCCTCGCGCCAGTCGTCGCCGCCGCTTGCATAGATGATGGCGCGCGACGAATTGATCATCATGCCGTTGCGGGCCGCGTTGGCGCCGGCGTTCACGGTCGCGGTGATGTCGCCGCCCTGGGCGCCGATGCCCGGGACGAGCAGGGGCAGGGCGTCGCCGATGCGCTGGCGCACGGCGGCCAGTTCGTTGGGGAACGTGGCGCCCACCACCAGGCCGCACTGGCCGTTGGCGTTCCATTTATCGGCCACCAGGCCAGCCACGTGCAGGTACAGCGGCTGGCCGTCATCCATCTTCAGGAATTGCAGGTCGGAACCGCCGGGATTGGACGTGCGGCACAGCACGATCACCCCGCGGTCGCGCCAGGCCAGGTAGGGTTCGACCGAGTCCAGGCCCATATAGGGGCTGACCGTGAGCGCATGCGCCTGGTAGCGCTCATAGGCTTCGCGCGCGTAGTTTTCCGCGGTGGAGCCGATGTCGCCGCGCTTGGCGTCGAGCACGATGGGCAGGTCGGGATGCTTGTCGCGGATATGCTGGCACAGCGCTTCCAGCTGGTCCTCGGCGCGGTGGGCCGCGAAGTAGGCGATCTGCGGCTTGAAGCTGCAGGCATACGGCGCGGTGGCGTCGACGATGTCGCGGCAGAACTGGAAGATGGCGTCCGGCTTGCCTTGCAGTTCGCGGGGGAAGCGCTGCGGGTCGGGATCGAGCCCGACTTGCAGGAGCGAGTTGCTGGCGGTCCAGGCGTGTTCGAGTTTTTGGATGAAGTTCATGGGGATTCAGTGCAGTTTGACCCGGGGGCGCGTGCGCCGCATGAGCAGGCGGGCGAGGGCCAGGGAGGCGGTGCGCGAGATGCCCAGCACGGCTTTGTGGTGCATCAGGTGCAGGCTCATGTACATCAGGCGCGCCAGTGTACCGCTTACGAAGAGGCCCCGTCCGGCCAGCTTGCCCATCAGGCTGCCCACGCCCGCGTCCTGGCCTAGTGAAACCAGCGAGCCGTGATCCTGGTAGACATAGGGTTCCGTGGGCTCGGCAGCGTGGCGCAAGCGCGCGGTGAGCTTCTTCGCCAGGTAATCGGCCTCCTGGTGCGCCGCCTGCGCGCGGGCGGGCACGGTGCGGCCGTCGCGCCAGGGCGCGGCGCAGCAGTCGCCCAGCGCCACGACGTGCGGATCGGGCGTTTCCAGCCGCTCGTTGACCTCCAGCTGGCCCAGCTTGTTCTGCGGCAGCCCGAGTTCGGCGAGCAGGGCCGGCCCCTGGATGCCCGCTGCCCACATGCAGAGTTGGGCGGGGATCTCGCGGCCGTCCGCCGTCCGGACGGTGCTGGCGGTGACTTCCGACACCCGGCACGAGGTTTCCACTCGGATGCCCAGTTCGGTGAGCCGGTTGGTGGCCGCCACCGATATCTTCTCTGGCAGCGCCGACAGGATGCGCGGAGCGCCTTCGACCAGCGTGATGGCCAGATCGCGTTCGGCACGGAAGTTGGGCAGGCCGTAGGCGCTGACCACGTGGCTGGCTTCCACCAGTTCCACGGCGAGCTCGACGCCGGTGGCGCCGCCGCCCACGATCACCAGGTCCAGCCGGGCCGATGGATTGCTGACCTTGGCCAGGTCCACCTGCGCCATCGCCTTGAGCATGGTCAGGCGGAACTGTTCGGCGTTTTCCGTGGTGTCCAGCGTGACGGCGTGCTCGGCCGCGCCGGGCGTATTGAAGAAATTGGAAGTGCTGCCCAGGGCCAGCACCAGCGTGTCATAGGCCAGCTCGCGGCGGGGCAGGACTTCTTGGCCTTGGGCGTCGCTCACCGCGTCCAGCACGATCCGGCGGCGGTCGCGGTCCACGCTGTCGAGGCGGCCCTGCGCGAACGAAAAGCCGTTCATGTGGGCCAGCATCAGGTAGGACAGGCCCTCCTGGTGGATGTCCAGCGTGCCGGCCGCCGCCTCATGCAAGGAGGGCTTCCAGATGTGGAAGGGCCGGCTGTCGACCAGGGTGATGTGCTGCCGCCCGTGGATGCGGCCCAGCTTGGAAGCCAGTTCCAGGCCGCCGGCGCCGCCGCCGACGATGACAATGCGCTCAGAGGGGTCCGACGTCGATCTAGGCATCATGGCTCCCAGTATAAATAGCGGCGCATCTCCGGGGAGATGCCAAGCCGTGTCAATGCATGACGAAACGGCTGATGGCGACGCCTATCCAGACCATTCCTGCGAAGATCAGCAGCAGCATCACGGCGGCGCTGCCGAGGTCCTTGGCCCGCCCCAGGAGCGGGTGCGATTCGACGGACAGCGCGTCGGCCAGCGCTTCGATGGCGGAATTCAGCAGCTCCGCCGCCAGCACCATGATCACCGTGCCCACCAGGAAAAACACCTCGACCGTGGTCCGGCCCAGGAAGAACGCGGCCGGGATCATCAGGACGGCCAGCGCCAGTTCCTGGCGGAAGGCCGCCTCGTACTTGATCGCGGCCTGCAGGCCCTGCAGGGAGTAGCGCAGCGCGTTCAGGATGCGACGCAGGCCGCCTGTGCTCTTGTAGGGCGAGTGATGCGGGTTCTGTGACATGGGTGCGGAAAGTGGGCTGGGTGTGGCGGCTTTTTAACAGATATGCATTGCCCGCGCGGCCATCGCGCGTGTCTTTGGGCAAACCCTAATTGTGACGCATCCGGGACCGGCGCAAGATTTTGGTCAATTGGTAAGGCCACTTTACCTTTTTGCCCGAGTTCCTCATTTTGCATCGCAGTCCATGCCTATCCAGACCATCGAACCCCGCCGCCTGTACCGCCAGATCGCCGACCAGCTCCGGCTGCTGATCGAGGCGGGCGAGTTCCCGGCCGGCGCGCGCCTGCCGCCCGAGCGCGATCTGGCGCTCAAGCTGGGCGTGTCCCGCCCTTCGGTGCGCGAGGCGTTGATCGCCCTGGAGGTCGAAGGCTGGGTGGAAGTCCGCATGGGTTCGGGCGTCTATGTGCAGAGCCTGGCTGGGGCCCCACGCACCAGCCTGACGGCCGAGAGCCCGCTGGAAACCATACGGGCCCGCCAGGTGATCGAGGGCGAGCTGGCCGCGCAGGCGGCGTTGCGCAACACGCCCGCGCTGGTGGACGGGCTGGCCGAAGCCGTCGGGACCATGGAAGACGAGGCGCTTGCCGGCAACGTGCCCATCCGCGGCGACCGGCTGTTCCACCTGCGCGTCGCCGAGATGGCGAACAACGCGGTGCTGGTGCGCGTGGTGAGCGAGCTGTTCGACGAGCGCCACAACCCCCTGTCCGTGAAACTGGGCGACTACTTCGAGAATCCCGCAAGCTGGGCCGCCGCCATCGCCGAGCACCGCAAGGTGATCGACGCCATCCGCGCCGGAGACGACCGCGGGGCGCGCGCCGCCATGCACCACCATTTGGCCTGCTCGCACGATCGCCTCACCGCAAGCTGGCCCGGCGCCGACGCGCCCGGCCTGCAAGTCGACAGCCGGGAGCAGATGGAACCATGAGCATCGCGCGCAGAAGCCGCTTGGTCCGGACGCGGAGCACGCCGTCATGACGCTGGCCTGCCGCATCCACGGGGCGCGCGACCTGCGCCTGGAACCGGACGAAGTCGCGCCGCTGGCGCCGCACGAGGTAGAGCTGAGGCTGGGCGCGGCGGGCATCTGCGGATCCGACCTGCATTACTTCCTGCATGGCCGCGTGGGCGCTTTCGTCATCCGCGAACCTCTCATCCCCGGCCATGAGGCTTCGGGCGTGGTGCTGCGCACCGGCGAGGCCGTGCGCTCGGTGGCGCCGGGCATGAAGGTCGCCATCAATCCCTCGCATCCTTGCGGCGGCTGCGATTATTGCCGCGCCGGCCGCGGCAATCTTTGCCGCAACATGCGTTTCCTCGGCAGCGCCAGCGTCTACCCGCACGTGCAAGGCATGTTCCGCGAGCGCTTCGCGATGGGAGAACGGCAGCTCACGCCGGTGCCTGAAGAGGGTGTCTCGCTGGGCGAAATCGCCTGTGCCGAGCCGCTGTCCATCGGCCTGCACGGGGTCAACCGCGCCGGCCCGCTGATGGGCAAGACCGTGCTCGTGACGGGCGGCGGCACGATAGGCTGCATGACCGTGCTGGCCGCCAGGCTGGCGGGCGCGGCACGCGTGATCGTCGCGGACATCGCCGACCGGCCGCTGGAGATGGCGCGCTTGATCGGCGCCGACGAGGCCGTGCGCAGCGACCGGGCCGCGTCCGCCGAGCTGGCCGATATCGCGGACGTCAGTATCGAGGCCGCCGGCAGCCCAGCCGCGCTGGCGACCTGCCTGGCCGCGACGCGGCGCGGCGGCCGGATCGTGCAGGTCGGAACGCTGCCCGCCGAGGGCATCGCGTTCCCGGCCAACAACATCATGGCGCGAGAGCTCGACTATGTCGGCGCGTTCCGCGCGGGCGTGGAGTTCGATTGGGCCGTCTCCTACCTGCGTACGCGCAAGGTGGACGTGCGGCCCCTGATGAGCGCGCAGTTGCCGTTGTCGCGGGCGTTCGAGGCCTTCGAGCTGGCGGCGGATCGCAGTCGCAGTACCAAGGTGCAACTTGTAGTTGAAGCATGACCCGCTGGCGGCTCACGACGGGCCGCCGGGCCGGGCATCCGAAAAACAACGAGGAGACGACATGAACCTAGGCAACGCCGTCAAGGCGCTGGTTGCCGCCCTGGCGCTCGCCGCCAGCGGCAGCGTGCTGGCGCAGACCAAGCTCAAGTGGGCCCACGTGTACGAGACATCCGAACCTTTCCACACCGCCTCCGTCTGGGCGGCGCAGGAGATCGGCAAACGCACCAATGGCCGCTACCAGATCGACGTGTACCCCGCCTCGCAGCTGGGCAAGGAAAACGACATCAACCAGGGCCTGATCCTGGGCACGGTGGACATCATCATTTCGGGCTCCAGCTTCGCGGCCAAGAGCTTCCCGCGCATCGGCGTCACCTACTATCCCTACACTTTCCGCGATCCCGCGCACCTGATCGCCTACACCAAGAGCGACATCTACAAGGAGCTCACGCGCGGCTACGACGAGAAGAGCGGCAACCACATCGTCGCCACCACGTACTACGGCACGCGCCAGACCACGTCCAACCGCCCCTTCACCCAGTGTTCCGAGATGAAGGGCCTGAAGATCCGCGTGCCCGACGTGGCCGCCTACCTGGCCATGCCGCGCGCCTGCGGCGCCAACACCGCGCCGATCGCCTTCGCCGAGGTCTACCTGGCCTTGCAGAACGGCACCGTGGAGGCGCAGGAGAACCCGCTCACCACCATCGAGGCCAAGAAGTTCTACGAGGTGCAGAAGAACATCATCCTCACGGGCCACATTGTCGATCACTTGAATACCGTCATCTCGGGCAAGTTGTGGAAGAGCCTGTCGGACGAAGACAAGAAGATCTTCTCCGAGGTTGCTCAGCAGGCGGCGGAGAAGGCGTCCGCCGAGGTGGCGGAAAGCGAGAAGAAGATGGTCGAGGTCTTCCGCAAGCGCGGCCTGAACGTGGCGGAGGTGAACGTCCAGGACTTCCGCGGCACCGTGCTGGAGAAAGTGCCGTTCAAGCAATACGGCTACGAAAAATCGGATTGGGAACGGATCCAGGCCGTGAAGTGAGCGCGCCCGGGGCCGCCCTGGCGGCCCCGTTCCGACCCATCCGATTCCGCGCAAGGGGAACGCCATGCATTCCGATGCCAAGGCCGCCGTCATGGCGGCCGCCAGCAACAACCCCGCCCGGCCAGCCGGGCAGCAGCCGCCGCCGGCCACGGCGGAGGAGATCGTCCACAGTTTCGAGGAGGCCGACCGCCACGAGGTCAGCCTGGCGGGCTACCAGCCCGAGGACTGGATCTGCCTGGCCATCTTCTGGGTCATGGCGCTGCTGGTCTTCCTGCAATTCTTCTCGCGCTATGTGCTGAACGACTCCTACGCCTGGACCGAAGAGCTGGCCGTCTACTGCCTGATCGGCGTGGTGTTCCTGGGCTCGGCCATGTGCGTGCGCGCCTGCCGCCACATCCAGGTGGACTTTCTGTACCGCTACCTGCCTCGCCCTGCCGGGCGCGTCCTGGCAACCGTCATCGATCTGCTGCGCACGGCGTTCTTCGGCTATGCGGTGTGGCTCACCTACCGCTACATCGTGCTGGTGGGCGACGAACCCATGACCACGCTGTTCTGGAACAAGGCCTACGTCTACTGGGTGGCGCTGGCGGGATTCGCCTTGATGTTCTTGCGCTCCGTGCAGGTGTCGATGTGCAATTGGCGCCAGGGCTACTCCATCCTCGAAAACCCCGCGGCCTACGATCCTCAGGACTAGGGCAGGCTATCCGGGGAGGCTCCCGGAATCCGATAACGACAACCGGAAGCGAGACATGGGCATACTGATCGGAACCTTTCTGCTGTTGATGATTTTCGGCCTGCCGGTGGCGGTGGCCATGGCGGGCGCATCGCTGCTGTTCGTGCTGATTTCGGGCAGCGTGCCCGACGTGGTGGTCGCGCAGCGCATGATCGCGGGCGTGGAGTCCTTTCCGCTGCTGGCGGTGCCGTTCTTCATCCTGGCCGGCAACCTGATGAACATCGCCGGCATCACCGGCCGCATCTACAACTTCGCCGTGGCGCTGGTGGGCTGGATGCGCGGCGGCCTGGGGCAGGTGAACATCATCGGCTCGGTGGTGTTCGCGGGCATGTCGGGCACGGCGATCGCCGACGCCGCGGGCCTGGGCACCATCGAGATCAAGGCCATGAAGGACCACGGCTACCAGACCGAGTTCGCGGTGGGCGTGACGGCGGCCTCGGCCACGCTGGGCCCCATCATTCCGCCGTCGCTGCCTTTCGTCATCTACGGCATGATGGCCAACGTGTCGATCGGCTCGCTGTTCCTGGCCGGCCTGATTCCCGGCGCGGTGCTGACCCTGCTGATGATGCTGACCGTGGCCTACTACGCCCGCCGCAACAACTGGGGCGGCGACGTGTCCTTCGATTGGAAGCGGCTGGGCGGCGCCACGTTGGAAGTGTGCATCGTGCTGGCGTTTCCGATGGCGATCTGGCTCATGACCGAGTTCGGCGTGTCGGCGAACCTGGCCGCGGGCATCGCCTTCGCCTTGCTGCTGGCGCTGGACTGGCGCTACAACTTCTCGGCCGTGATGGCGCTGATGGCCCCCGTCATCCTGATCGGCGGCATGACGCTGGGCTGGTTCACGCCCACCGAGGCTGCCGTTGCCGCCGTGATATGGGCGCTGTTCCTGGGCCTGGTGCGCTACCGTTCCATGACCCTGCGGACCCTGGTCAAGGCCTCTTTCGACACCATCGAGACCACCGCGTCCGTGCTTTTCATCGTCACCGCCGCCTCGGTGTTCGCCTGGCTGCTCACCACCACGCAGGCCGCCCAGGCGCTGACCGACGGCATTCTCAGCGTGACGCAGAACAAATGGGTGTTCCTGCTGATGGCCAACGTGCTGATCCTGATCGTGGGCTGCTTCATCGACACCATCGCCGCGATCACCATCCTGGTGCCCATCCTGCTGCCCATCGTGCTCAAGCTGGGCATAGATCCCATCCACTTCGGCCTGATCATGACGCTGAACCTGATGATCGGCCTGCTGCACCCGCCCATGGGCATGGTGCTGTTCGTGCTGGCGCGCGTGTCCAGGCTGTCGGTGGAACGGACCACGGTCGCCATCCTGCCGTGGCTCGTGCCGCTGTTCCTGGCCTTGATCGCCATCACCTATATCCCGCAGATCACGCTCTGGCTGCCCACGGCCATGGGCATGGCCAAATAATGAGGAAATCGCCATGACTGGAAGACTGCAAGGCAAGACCGCCATCGTTACCGCCGCCGGGCAGGGCATAGGCCGGGCCGTGGCCGAGGCCTATGCGCGCGAAGGCGCCGACGTGCTGGCGGTGGACCTCAACGGCGAAGCGCTGGAGACGCTGGCGGGATGCCGGCGCCGCACGCTGGACGTGACCGGCGCCGGCGCCGCCGCAGCACTGGCCGCCGAAGCGGGGCCGGTGGACGTATTGTTCAACGGCGCAGGCTTCGTGCACGCCGGGACCATCCTGGATTGCGACGAACGAGCCTGGGATTTCTCGTTCGAGTTGAACGTGAAATCCATGTACCGCATGATCCGGGCCTGCCTGCCGGGCATGCTGGCGCGAGGCGGGGGCTCCATCGTCAATATGGCTTCGGTGGCTTCAAGCATCAAGGGCGCGCCCAACCGCTGCGTCTATGGCGCCACCAAGGCGGCGGTGATCGGGCTGACCAAATCCGTGGCCGCGGACTACGTGAGCCAGGGCATACGTTGCAACGCCATCTGCCCGGGCACCGTGGAGTCGCCCTCATTGCGCCAGCGCATCGAGGCGCAGGCGAGCGCCGGCGGGCAGACCCTGGCGGCCGTGGAAGCCGCCTTCGTCGCCCGCCAGCCCATGGGCCGCATCGGCAGCGCCGCGGAAATCGCGTTGCTGGCGGTGTATCTTGCCAGTGACGAGTCGGCCTTCACCACGGGCACCGCCCAGATCATCGACGGCGGCTGGTCGAACTGAATATTCAACGCTTACACAAGAGGAACATGCGATGAAATTGTTGCGCTATGGAGCGAAAGGCGCGGAGAAACCCGGGATGCTGGATGCCAGCGGGCAAGTGCGGGACCTGTCGGCCGTCGTGCCGGACATTGCCGCCGCCACGCTCACGCGCGCCGGCCTGGCGCCGTTGCGCGAACTGGACCCGGCCAGCCTGCCGCTGGTGGACCGCCCCGGCCGATTGGCTCCGCCCTGGAGCGGCATGGGCAAGTTCATCTGCATCGGTCTCAACTACGCCGACCACGCGGCGGAGTCCGGACTGCCGGTGCCGGCCGAGCCGGTGATCTTCATGAAGCCCACCTCGGCCTTGGTTGGCTGCAACGATCCGGTGGTGCTGCCGCAAGGCTCCGTCAAGACCGACTGGGAGGTCGAACTGGGCGTGGTGATCGGCGAGCAGGCCCGTTACGTCAGCGAGGCCGACGCCATGAAGCACGTGGCGGGATATTGCGTGGTCAATGACGTATCCGAACGCGAATACCAGATCGAGCGCGGCGGCACCTGGGACAAGGGCAAGGGCTGCGACACCTTCGGCCCGGTCGGTCCGTGGCTGGCCACCGCCGACGAAATCGCCGATCCGCAGGCGCTGGACATGTGGCTGGACGTCAACGGCAAGCGCTATCAGAACGGCAGCACCCGGACCATGGTGTTCGGCGTGGCGCAGTTGGTGGCATATGTCAGCCGCTTCATGACCCTGTACCCGGGCGATCTGATCAGCACCGGCACGCCGCCCGGCGTAGGGATGGGCCAGAAGCCAGCTCCCATCTACCTGAAGGCGGGAGACGAGATGCGGCTGGGCATCGCCGGACTGGGCGAGCAGCGCCAGCGCGTCCACGCCTGGGATCCGTCGCTGATCGACGGTTAGCGGCGCGCGCGCCAGGAGCCATCCATGTCTGAAACCGATACCGCGGTCATACGCATCCATCCGGCGGACAACGTGGTCATCGCCAGGCGGCAGCTGGCCGGCGGCACGCGCCTGGCGGGCGAAGACGTCACCGTGCGCGGGCTGGTGCCGCCCGGGCACAAGGTGGCGACGAGGGCCATCGCCGCCGGCGAGCCGGTGCGGCGCTACAACCAGATCATCGGCGTGGCGCGGTGCGACATCGCCGCCGGCGCCCATGTCCACACCCAGAACCTGGAGTTCTCCGACTTCGAGCGCGACTACGCGGTGGGCGCCGACGCGCGCGCCACCGACTACGTCGATGCGCCCGCGCAGTTCGAGGGCATCGTGAGGGCCGACGGCCGCGTCGCCACCCGCAACTACATCGGCATCCTCACCAGCGTGAACTGTTCCGCCACGGCCGCCCGCGCCATCGCGGACCACTTCCGCCGCGACATCCATCCGGATGCGCTGGCCGGCCATCCCAACGTGGACGGCGTGGTGGCGCTGACGCACGGCGCGGGCTGCGCCACGGGCAGCGAAGGCGAGCCTCTCCGCCTGCTGCGCCGCACGCTCGGCGGCTACGCCAGGCATCCCAATTTCGGGGGCCTGCTGGTGCTGGGCCTGGGCTGCGAGACCAACCAGATCGGCGGCCTGATGGAGCAAGAGGGGCTGCGCGAAAGCGGGCTGCTGCATACCTTCAACATCCAGGAGACCGGCGGCACGCGCAAGACGGTGGAGCGCGGCATCGAACTGGTGCGCGCCATGCTGGCGCAGGCCGACCGCGTCCGCCGCCAGCCCGTGCCGGCGGGCAAGCTGACCGTGGGCCTGCAATGCGGCGGCTCCGACGGCTACTCGGGCATCAGCGCCAATCCCGCGCTGGGCGCCGCCGTGGACCTGCTGGTGCGCCACGGCGGCACCGCGATCCTGTCGGAGACGCCGGAGATCTACGGCGGCGAGCATCTGCTCACGCGGCGCGCGGCCTCGCCCGAGGTCGCGGCCAAGCTGCTGGCCCGCTTGCGCTGGTGGGAGGACTACTGCGCCCGCAACGATGCCGAGATGGACAACAACCCCTCGGCCGGCAACAAGGCGGGCGGGCTGACCACCATCCTGGAAAAGTCCCTGGGCGCCATCGCCAAGAGCGGCACGACCCGGCTGGCCGACGTATACGAGTACGCCGAGACGGTCCGCGAGCAGGGGCTGGTGTTCATGGACACGCCGGGCTATGACCCGGTTTCCGCCACCGGCCAGGTCGCCGGCGGCGCCAACCTGATCTGTTTCACCACGGGCCGCGGATCGGCCTATGGCTGCGCGCCCGCGCCGTCTCTGAAGCTGTCGACCAACACGGCGCTGTGGCGGCGCCAGTCCGACGACATCGACATCAATTGCGGCGAGGTCGTCGACGGCGCGCAAAGCGTGGCCGAGATGGGCGAGCGCATCTTCCGCCTGATGCTCGAGACGGCCTCCGGCCGGCGCACGCGCAGCGAGGAGCACGGCTACGGCCAGAACGAATTCGTGCCTTGGCAGTTGGGCGCGGTGATGTAGGCGTCCGGCTTCGGCCAGGGGTTTCCAGCATTCCACAGGACCACTCATGAAGATCACCCAAGCGCGCGTTATCGTCTGCAGCCCCGGCCGCAACTTCGTCACCTTGAAGATCGAAACCGACGAAGGCCTGCATGGCATCGGCGACGCCACGCTCAACGGCCGCGAGCTGGCCGTGGCGGCGTACCTGACCGAGCACGTGATTCCCTGCCTGATCGGCCGCGACCCGCAGCAGATCGAGGACATCTGGCAATACCTGTACCGCGGCGCCTACTGGCGGCGCGGGCCGGTCACCATGTCGGCCATCGCCGCCGTGGACACGGCATTGTGGGACATCAAAGCCAAGGCGGCCGGCATGCCGCTGTATCAGCTGCTGGGCGGCAAGAGCCGCACGGGCGTCATGGTCTACGGCCACGCCAATGGCCGCGACATCGACGAAACCGTGGACGAGGTGCTGCGCTACCGCGAAATGGGCTACCTGGCCATCCGAGCGCAGAGCGGGGTTCCGGGGCTGAACGCCGTGTATGGCGTGGGCCGCGGCCGCATGTTCTACGAGCCGGCCGATGGTTCGCTGCCATCCGAGCACGACTGGTCCACGGAAAAATACCTGGACCACGCGCCGCGCCTGTTCCAGCGGCTGCGCGACGCCGTAGGCTGGGAAACGCATCTGCTGCACGACGTGCATCACAGGCTGACGCCCATCGAGGCCGGCCGCCTGGGCAAGGCGCTGGAGCCGTACCGTCTGTTCTGGATGGAGGACGCCACGCCCGCCGAGAACCAGGAAGCCTTCCGGCTGATCCGCCAGCATACGGTCACGCCGCTGGCCGTGGGTGAAATCTTCAACAGCATCTGGGATTGCAAGGACCTGATCGAGCATCAGTTGATCGACTATATCCGCGCCACGGTGGTGCACGCGGGCGGCATCACGCATTTGCGCCGCATCGCCGACCTGGCCGCGCTCTATCAGGTGAGGACCGGCTGCCATGGCGCCACCGATCTGTCGCCGGCCTGCATGGGCGCGGCCCTGCATTTCGACCTGTGGGTGCCGAATTTCGGCATCCAGGAATACATGCGGCACACCGACGAGACCGACGCGGTGTTTCCCCATGCTTACAGCTTCGACCAGGGCATGCTATACCCTGGCGACGCGCCGGGCCATGGCGTCGACATCGACGAAAAGCTCGCCGCCAGATATCCCTACCAACGCGCCTACCTGCCGGTCAACCGGCAGGCGCATGATGGCGCACTATGGCACTGGTAACCCATGCTCGAACGCCTGAATTCGGAGTCCCTGCAGTATCTTCCCCAGGATGTGGAACTGCCCGCCTACGACCGGAGCCGGGTGACTCCGGGCATCGTGCATCTGGGTATCGGCGCCTTCCATCGCGCCCACCAGGCGGCGGTGACTGACCTGGCCATGGCGGCCAGCGGGGACCTGAGCTGGGGCATCGTGGGCGTTTCGATGCGCAGCCCCGCCACGCGCGATGCGCTGACGCCCCAGGACGGCCTGTACACCCTGGCGCTGCGCGACGCCGGTCCGGACGGACAGGCCCGCGAACAGTTGCGGGTAATCGGGGCCGTGCTGCGGATCGTGGTGGCCGAGGAAGATCCCAACGCGGTGCTGGAGCGCATCGCCTATCCGCAGACGCGCATCGTCAGCCTGACCGTGACCGAGAAAGGCTACAGCCACGAACCGTCCACCGGCTACCTGCGCTGGGACGACCCGGACATCGCGCACGATCTTGAGCACCCGGACCGGCCGCGCAGCACCATCGGCATGCTGGTGTACGGCTTGGCGCTGCGGCGCGAACGGAGCCTGCCCCCGGTCACGCTGCTTTCCTGCGACAACCTGCACGCCAATGGCGATACCTTGCGCAGCCTGGTGCTGGCTTTCGCGCTGCGGGTGGACGTATGCCTGGCCGCCTGGATCGACAAGAACTGCACCTTCCCGAACTCCATGGTGGACCGCATCGTGCCCGGCACCCGGGACGAAGACCGCGCGCGGGTGGCGAAACGGCTGGGCGTGGAGGACGCATGGCCCGTGGTGGGGGAGCCCTACCTGAACTGGGTCATCGAGGACAAGTTCGCCGCTGGCAGGCCCGCCTGGCATGTCGCGGGCGGCGCGACCTTCGTGCGCGTCGCCGCGCCATACGAGCGCCTCAAGCTGCGCATGGTCAACGGGCCGCATTCCGCGTTCGCCTACCTGGGCGCGATGCTGGGGCTGCGCACCAATAGCGAGGCGGCCGCCACGCCCGCGCTGCGCCGCTATGTCGATGACATGATGCGGCTGGAAATCGCGCCCACGCTGCGCGGCGTTTCCGAATCGGGGCTGGATGAGTACCGCCAGCGCTTCCTGGCGCGCGTCGCCAATCCGGCGCTGCCGCACCTTACGCGGCAGATCGCCATGGACGGTTCGCAGAAGGTGCCGCAGCGCCTGCTCGCCGCCATCCGCGACCGTCTGCGCCGGGGAGACGATTTCAGCCGGCTGGCCCTGGCCGTGGCGGCATGGCTGCACTATCTGCGCGGATGCGATGAGCTGGGCAACGCCTATTCCATCCAGGACCCGCTGGCCGAGGCGCTGGCCAAGCTGCTGGCGCGCGCCGACGTGGCCGCCACCGCCTCGGCTCCGTCGCAGGCGGCGCAGCGGCGCGCCACGGTGCTGGCCGGATTCCGGCCCGTGTTCGGGGAGCTGGGCAGGAAGCCCGCCTTCGTCGAAGCGCTGGCCCTGCAATTGGAGCGCTTGCGCGCGCTTGGCGTTCTGGGCGCGCTGGAGGCCCTGGAGCGGGACGCGGCCCCGCAGGGCGCGGCCCAGCCCGAGCCGGTCGCATGACGGCGGGCGGCATGCCTCCCGCATCTATAAGGAGCGCTGCATGGAGAGGCTGGAGAGCGTGGACGCGGCGCAGTGGCAGCAATGGGGCGACGCCTGCCTGCGGGCCCTAGGCTTCAGCGAGGCCGACGCCAGCTGCCTGGCGTCCAGCCTGGCGCAGACCAGCCTGTGGGGCATCGACTCCCATGGCATTGCCCGGCTGCCGCATTACCTGAACCGGGTCGCGCATGGTTCGATCCGGGCGCGGCCGGACATCCGCATCGAACAGAGCGGCCCGGCTACCGCTCAGGCGCATGGCGGCAGGGGCCATGGCATCGTGGTGGCGCATCGCGCCAACGCGGCCGCGATGGCGCTGGCGCGAGAGGCAGGCGTGGGCGCCGTGGGCGTCAGCGATTCCTCGCATTGCGGCGCGATCGGCCTGTACACGCGCGCAGCGGCCAGGGAAGGGCTGATCGGCATTGCCTTTACCCATTCCGACGCCATCGCCGCGCCCTTCGGCGGCCGGCTGCCGTTCTTCGGCACGAATCCCGTGTCTTTCGCTTTCCCCCGGCTGGGCGGCGAACCGTTATGCCTGGACATGGCCACCACTTCCATTCCATGGAACCGCGTCATGAACGCGCGCCGCGACGGGGTTGAGCTCCCGGCGGGCGTGGCCCTGGATGCCGAGGGACAGGAAGCGACGGATGCGGCGCGTGCCCGGGCCTTGACGCCGCTGGGCGGCGAATACGGCCACAAGGGCTACGGCCTGGCGATGATGATCGACCTGCTGTGCGGACCGCTCAACGGCAATCCTTACGGGCCGCGCATCGGCCCCATGTACGAGCAGCTGGACCGCCCGCGGGAACTGGGCGCGTTCTTCATCGTCATCGATCCTGCCCGGTTCGCGGGCGGCGCGGCGCTGGCTGCGATGGTGGCGGGCATGGCGGCCGAGCTTGCGGCGCAGCCGGGGGCGCCGCGCATGCCGGGCGATCCCGAGCTGGCCGCGCAGGCCGAGCGCATGGCCTGCGGGATTCCGGTGCCGCCGGCGCTGAAGGCCGAAATGGCGGAATGGAGCGGCAGGCTGGGCCTGCCCCTGCCGCCGCTCACGGCGTCGAGCGCCGAAGCCTGAGCGCGGTCCGCCCGTTTCTCTGCGAGGGCTACGCGACGCGCGGGTCCAGGCCGAAGAATTCCACGATGTTGCGGCACAGGATTTTCTGCTGCACCTCGGGAAGCAGGCCGGCGTGCGTTACCAGCCTGCCCACTTCCTGCTCACCCAGCGGATAGGGATAGTCGGAGCCCAGCAGGACGCGGTCTTCGCCCATTACGTCGATCAGCAGCCGCAGCGAACGCGGGTCGAAGACCGCGCTGTCGGTATAGAAGCGATCGGTGTAGGACGATGGCAGCTGCGGACAGTCCTGGCGGATGATGTCGCGGTGCCGCCAGGCGTTGTCCACGCGCCCCAGAAGGAAGGCGAAGCTGCCGCCGCCATGCGCGAAGCACAGCTTCAGGCTGCGCGGTATGCGCTCGAAGGCGCCGGACAGGATCAGCGACAGGATGCCCAGCTGGGTTTCCGCCGGCATGGCGACGAGCCACGGCAGCATCCACTTCTTCATGCGGCCATCGGTCATCATGTCCCAGGGGTGCACCAGCACGGGGATGTCGCTGTTGGCGCAATGGATCAGGAACTGCACCAGGGTTTCGTCATCCAGGTCGCGCGCGCCGACGTGGTTGCCAATCTGCACGCCCAGGTGGCCGGCGGCGCGCGCGCGGGACGCTTCGCTGCAGGCCAGGTCCAGGTCCTGCAGCGGCACCTGCGCCAGCGCCTTCAGGCGCGACGGCGCATGGGCGCAGTGCTCGAGCGCCAGGTCGTTCATGCGCGCCGCCCAGTCGGCGGCGGCCCGCGCCGGGTAGGTGTAGCCGAACATGATGGGAGTCGCGCACAGGATCTGCACGTCCACGCCGTGGCGGTCCATCTGCCGGATTCGCAAGGCCGGGTCCCAGAGGGTGGCGTCCACAGGGCGGAAGGGCCGGTCGCCGGCCATGATCTGGCCCGTGGCTCCATCGCCTTCCGGCCGCAGCCAGGGAGCGTCGACGGGGTCGAGCGCGGCCGCTTCCTCCCGCGTGATAGGCGGGAAGAAGTGGGCATGCATGTCGATTTTCTGGGTCATCGGTGATTGGGCCTGTGGTGCTTGCGGAGCGTTCATGCGGGCGAGTCCCCTTTGCCAGGGTGGATGGCGCCACAGCCGGGGCAAGTGCGCTTTTCGACGCTGGAATAGAAGGTCTGGAACAGGGGCGGCAGGTCGGTCACGATGCTCTGGAGCTGCACCTCGGCGCGATGCACCAGCTGATGGCATTCGCGGCAATACCATTCGAAGCCATCCAGCAGGCCCATGGGGCGCTGGCGTTCGATGACCAGGCAGACGCTGCCGGCTTCGGGCCGCTGCGGCGAATGGCGCACGTGCGGCGGCAAGAGGAAGATGTCGCCTTCCTTGAGGTCCACGCGTTCCGGCTTGCCGTCTATCCAGAGCGAGAGCCAGGCGTTGCCGCGCAATTGGTGGAAGAATTCTTCCAGCGGATCGTCGTGGTAATCGGTGCGCAGGTTCGGGCCACCGACCACGGTAACGATGAAATCCGCGTCCTGCCAGATCTGTTTGTTGCCGACAGGCGGCTTGAGCAGGTGCGCGTTGTCGTCGATCCAGCGCTGGAAATTGAACGGGGGGCCGTAGGCGAGCATGTGGAACTCCAGGACGGGGGGAACTGCGCTCTTCCCCGGAGTCTAAGCGGCGCGGCAAGCGGCTGCACAATAGAAATTGCGTGGCCTGCCATGCCAGTTTTCTATCGCGGGATAACCCTGGGGTGGCGTCATCCGCCGCCGCTTCCGCGCTGGGAGGCGGTCTGCCTCAGATAGTCCACCAGCCGCAGGCAGGCCGCAGTCAAGGGGCGGTCCGCCCGGACCGAGTAGCCCACGTCGCCGAAAGCGCCGAAGACGTCGGTGGGCAAACGGGCCAGCACGCCCATGGACAGGAATTGCGCCGCCGCGTCGTAGGGGATGAGCGCAAGCGCGTCGCTGTGCATGAGCACGCCGATGTTGGTCAGCAGCGACAGCGATTCCAGTTGCCGGGCAGGCAGGCGCAGGCCGGCGTCGAAGAAGGTGCGTTCGATCGAGGCGCGCAGCGGCGACGTGGGCGCGGGCAGGATCCAGATGCAATCGGCCAGGTCGGCCAGCGCCACTTTCTCCGCGCCGGCCAGGGGATGGCGGGCGCCGGCCACCAGGCATAGTTCTTCCCGGTACAGCCTGTGGTGATCCACCGCCACACCCGAGATCGACGCCATGTCGGCGCCGGGCAGGCGGCCGACGACGATGTCCAGGTCGCCCGTGGCCAGGGCCGGCAGCAGCTGGGCGGTCGGCCCTTCGCGGACGGTGACCTGGATGCCCGGATGGTCGGTCATGAGGCGCGCGATGGCCTCGGGCAGCAGCTTGGCGGACGCCGCGATGAGCGTGCCCACCGCCACATGGCCGCTGGCCCCGCCCAGCACCGCGTCGATATCGTCGGCCAGGTACCGGATCTCGGCCATCATGGCGTGGACGCGGCGCCCCAGCACCACGGCCAGTTCCGTCGGCGTGACGCCGCGGTTGGAGCGTTCGAACAGGGGCGCGCCGAAGAACGCTTCCAGGTCGTGGACGGCCTTGGTGACGGTGGGCTGCGTCAGGTGCAGCTCGCTGGCTGCGCGCGACAGCGAGCGGCGCGCCAGCACGCGCTCGAAGATCTGCAACTGATGCAGCTTCAGCTTGTGGCCAAGCGCGTTGGGCGTAATGCGGAAGTTCGACATGCGCGCCGCCGCTAGCGCGCAAGCGGCTTGTAGGCGACCGCCTTGATTTCAATCAGCAACTGCGGGTGCGGCAGTTGATGCACCGCCACGGTGGTGCGCGCCGGGCCGTCCGCGTCGAAGTATTCGCCGTACACCTGGTTGTATCCGCCGAAGTCGTTCATGTTGACCAGGAACGTGCTGATTTCCACCACGTCGGCCAGCGTGGCGCCCGCGGTGCCCAGGATGTCCCGGATGTTCTCGATGACGGCCCGGGTCTGCACCCGGATGTCCAGGGTGGCGGTGCCCATCGCATCCACCTCGGCGCCCGCGATGCGGTTGTCGGGCAGGCGCGAGCTGGTGCCGGAGACGAACAGAAAATCTCCCGCGCGCTTGATGTGCGGGTACTTGCCGCGGGGCGTGGCCTTGCCGGCCACGACGGTGGCGCCGACCGCGGTCCGCTCCGTTTCCGTCCGGTCTGTCTTGTGGTGGTTCATCGCGATTTCCTTTTCGGTGGAACAAGTCAGAGTTTGACGCACACGTTGGTGGGTTCAGTATAGAAATGCAGCGAATGGCGTCCGCCTTCTCGGCCGATTCCCGACAGGCCGCTGCCGCCGAAAGGAGTGCGCAGGTCGCGCAGGAACCAGCAGTTGACCCAGGCCAGGCCCACCCGCATTGCCTGCGCCACGCGGTGGCCGCGGGCGAGGTTCTGCGTCCACACGGCCGCGGCCAGCCCGTAGCGCGTATCGTTCGCCAGGCGGATGGCCTCTTCCTCGGTGTCGAAAGGCGCCACGTGGCAGACGGGGCCGAAGACTTCCTCCTTGATGCAGCGGGCATGCTCGGGCAGGCCGGTCCAGACCGTGGGCTGCACGTAGGCGCCGTTGTCGCGGGCATCCCCGAATTCCGGAATGCCGCCGCCGGCCGCCACCGTCGCGCCTTCCTGGCGGGCCAGCGCGAAGTACGACAGCACTTTCTCGCGGTGCTCGCGCGACACGAGCGGGCCCATTTCGGTATCGGGCTCCATCGGCCAGCCGATGCGCATCGACCGGGCCCGCGCCGCCAGCGCCTCCACGAAACGCTCATAGACCGGGCGCTCGACGTAGACGCGTTCCGTGCACAGGCACACTTGCCCGCAGTTGGCGAAGGCCGAGCGCGTCACGCCGTCCACCGCTGCGTCGAAGTCCGCGTCCGCGAACACCAGCGCCGCGTTCTTGCCGCCCAGTTCGAACGACACCGGCTTTACGCCCGGCGCCACGGCCCGCATGATGGTGGCGCCGGTGGCGGATTCACCCGTGAAGGTAATGCCGTCGATGTCCGGGTGGGTGGTGATGAATTCGCCCGCGGACCCGGGGCCGAATCCGTGCGCCAGGTTCAGCACGCCGGCCGGCAGGCCCGCCTGGCCGGCGACCTCGGCCAGCAGCGTGGCCGTCGAAGGCGTGACCTCGGAGGGCTTCATTACCACCGTGTTGCCGAATGCCAGGGCGGGCGCCACCTTCCAGGTCAGCAGCAGGAGGGGCAGGTTCCACGGAGAAATCACGCCCACCACGCCCAACGGCTTGCGATAGGCATAGTTCAGCGCCTGCCTGCCGTCGGGCGTATCGGTCATGTAGCTTTCCATGTCCAGCGTGCGGGCCAATTCGGCAAAGGCCCGGAAGTTGGCCGCCCCGCGCGGGATGTCGATCTTGCCCGCCCAGCCGACGGGCTTGCCGGTATCGCCGATCTCCGCCTGCAGGAAGTCGTCGAAGCGCCGGTTGATGCCATCGGCCAGCGCCAGCAGGTGGTCGGTGCGCGCGGCGACCGGCAATGCGGCCCAGGCGGGCAGGGCGCGCCGCGCCGCCGCCACGGCCCGGTCCACCTGATCCCGGCTGGCTTCATGGACCCGGGCGAGCAGCCGGCCGTCCACCGGGCTGTGTTTGTCGAAGGTGGACGCGCCCTCTTCAAAGCGGCCATCGATGTAGTTGCGTAGTTGGCGGATCGTCATGCCGGGCCTCTGCTATGATGCAAATAAATACGTATACGTACTATATTTCGAAGATCATAGGCAGCCCTCCGCCTCAAGTCAATGCGCATTTTCCGGAACGCCAGCGCCTACAATCCCCAGGCAGTACTCCATGGAAGTCCGATGACCGCCACAGCCAGACCCGCCCGCGCCGGCCAGGCCAAGCTCCGCGCCCTGAATGAATTCGACCTGACCCACGTGGCGTCCCACCTGCTGCGCCGCGCCCATTTCCGGGCGGAGGGCCTGTTCACCCAGGCTTTTCCCGACGAGGACCTGACCCCGCGCCAGAAGGCCTTGCTGATAACGGTCTACCAGAACCCGGGCGCCACGCAGAACCGCATCGCCGAACTGATCGCGCTGGACCGCAATTCCTTTGCCGAAATGATCGCGCGCATGACGAAGAAGGGGTATGTGCGCCGCACGCGCTCCGCCGAGGACGGCCGCGCCTACGCGCTGGAAATCACGGACGAAGGCGTCGAATTGCTGGCGCGCATCCTGCCGGAGGACGCGGCGGTGGAGGCTCAGGTGCTGGCGCCCGTGCCCGAGGAGCTGCGTCCCGTGTTCCTGAAATGCCTGCGCTTGATGGCGGGGCTGGAAACCCGCGACGAGAACTGAGCCGGAAGAATCAGGCGCCGGGATTGCCGTCCGGCGCCGCCGGTTGCGCCGCGGCCGGCTGCTCCCGGCCGAAGCGCAGCGCGAATTGCCGCGTGAAGACGGCGCCGAAGAAGAAAATCTGCGCCGAATAGTAGATCCAGAGCAACAGGGCGATCAGCGAGCCCGCCGCGCCATAAGCCGATACGGCGGCGCCGCGGCTCAGGTACACGCCGATTCCCCATTTGCCGACGAGGAACAGCGCCGCCGTCACGATGGCGCCGGGAATCACGTCCGCCCATGAGATCTTCGCGCTGGGCAGCAGCTTGAAGATCACCGCGAATAGCGCCGCGACCACCGAGAAGGAAAACAGATTGGAAATCCATTCCGCCACCAGGGCGAAGGACGAGGCCGTCCACAAGTCGCCGTAGTAGCCGCGCGCGGCTCCCAGCCCCGCATTCACGGTCAGGGAAATCAGCAGGAACAGCGCCAGAACCAGCACCAGGCCGAACGACAGCATGCGGCTGCGCACCATGCCGTGCAGGCCGCCCTTCTGGTTGCCGGACACCTCCCAGAGATCGTCCAGGCTGGCCTTCAATTCGGCGAAGGCCGTCGTGGCGCTGAAAATCAGCACGAAAATCGAGATCAGCGCGGCGATCCAGCCGCCGCCGGACTCGTGCGCGCTGGCCAGCACCGTCTGGATGACTTCGGCGCCGCGTTCGCCGGTGAGGTCGCGCAGCTGCGAAAACAGCTCCGAGCGCACGGCGTCCTCGCCGAAGAAGGCGCCCGCCACCGCGATCACCAGGATCAGCATGGGCGCCAGGGAGAACACCATGTACAGGGCCAGTGCGGCGCCCTTGCTCGACGCCCGGTGGGTGGACCACTGCCTGGCGGAATCCATCAACAGCCCGCCGATCTCGGACGGACGCAGGGCACGCAGCAGAGTCTTGAATATGCGCATGGGGTAAGGCTCGTTCCGGGGAACCCCTATTGTAGGGACGCATGCGCCGCGGGGAAACCGTAAGACTGTGCGCAAACGTGTCCACCGGCATGCGGACGGTGGAAAAAGAAAAACCCCCGGGGCGAAGGACCGGGGGTTTTTCGGGATACTGCATTCCCCGGCCGAAGCCGGGGAGGCCTTGCACGAATGGCGGGACTTAGAAGTCCATGCCGCCCATGCCGCCCATGCCGCCGGGCATTGCCGGAGCAGCGGGCTTGTCTTCGGCCAGTTCGACCACGGCAGCTTCAGCGGTCAGCAGCAGGCTGGCGACGGAAGCGGCGTTCTGCAGGGCGGTGCGGGTCACCTTGGTGGGATCCAGCACGCCTTGCTCGACCAGGTCGGTGTACTCGCCGGTCGCGGCGTTGTAGCCGTAGTTGCCCTTGCCGTTCAGCACGTTGTTCACCACCACGCTGGCTTCTTCGCCGGCGTTGGTGACGATCGTGCGCAGCGGCTCTTCGACAGCGCGCAGGATCAGCTTGATGCCGGCGTTCTGGTCAGGCGTGTCGCCCTTCAGGTCGGTGATGGCTTGCTTGGCGCGCAGCAGAGCAACGCCGCCGCCAGCCACAACGCCTTCTTCCACAGCAGCGCGGGTGGCGTGCAGGGCGTCTTCGACGCGAGCCTTCTTTTCCTTCATTTCGACTTCGGTGGCAGCGCCAACGCGAATCACGGCAACGCCGCCGGCCAGCTTGGCCACGCGTTCTTGCAGCTTTTCACGGTCGTAGTCGGACGTGGCTTCTTCGATCTGGACGCGGATTTGCTTCACGCGGGCTTCGATCGACTTGCTGTCGCCAGCGCCGTCGATGATCGTCGTGTTTTCCTTGCCCACTTCGATGCGCTTGGCTTGGCCCAGTTCGGCCAGCGAGGCCTTTTCCAGGGACATGCCGGTTTCTTCGGAGATCACCGTGCCGCCCGTCAGGATGGCGATGTCTTCCAGCATGGCCTTGCGGCGGTCGCCGAAGCCCGGAGCCTTGACGGCGGTGGTCTTCAGGATGCCACGGATGTTGTTCACGACCAGGGTGGCCAGCGCTTCGCCTTCGACGTCTTCGGCGATGATCAGCAGCGGACGGCTCGACTTGGCGACTTGTTCCAGCACGGGCAGCAGGTCACGGATGTTGCTGATCTTCTTGTCGAAAATCAGGACAAACGGATCTTCCAGAGCGGCAACTTGCTTGTCCGGGTTGTTGATGAAGTAGGGCGACAGGTAGCCGCGGTCGAATTGCATGCCTTCGACGACGTCCAGCTCGTTTTCCAGCGACTTGCCGTCTTCGACGGTGATGACGCCTTCCTTGCCGACCTTGTCCATCGCGTCAGCGATGATCTGGCCGATGGAGGTGTCGCTGTTGGCGGAGATCGAGCCGACCTGGGCGATTTCCTTGCTGGTCGTGACCGGCTTGGATTGCTTCTTCAGTTCGGCGACGGCGGCGGCGACGGCCTTGTCGATGCCGCGCTTCAGGTCGATCGGGTTGAAACCGGCGGCAACGTACTTCAGGCCTTCCTGAACGATGGCCTGGGCCAGCACGGTGGCAGTGGTGGTGCCGTCACCGGCGTTGTCGGAGGTCTTCGAGGCGACGTCCTTGACCAGCTGGGCGCCGATGTTCTCGAACTTGTCCTTCAGTTCGATTTCCTTGGCGACGGACACGCCGTCCTTGGTCACGGTCGGGGCGCCGAACGAGCGCTCCAGCACGACGTTGCGACCCTTGGGGCCCAGGGTGGTCTTGACAGCGTTGGCGAGGACATTCACGCCACGGACGATGCGCACGCGGGCGTCGTCACCGAACAATACTTGCTTGGCAGCCATTTCTTAGCTTCCTTCGAAAATTCGTTTGAGGCAGGGTTTACTGGACCACGGCGAGGATTTCGTCCTCGCGGATGACGAGCAGCTCTTCGCCGTCAACCTTCACGGACTGGCCGGCATACTTGCCGAACAGAACCTTGTCGCCAGCCTTCAGGTCGACGGGCAGGATCTTGCCGTCTTCGGTCTTCTTGCCGGGGCCGACGGCCACGACTTCACCTTGATCAGGCTTTTCAGCGGCGCTGTCGGGAATGACGATGCCCGAGGCAGTCTTGCGCTCGTTTTCGAGGCGTTTGACGATCACGCGATCGCCCAGGGGACGCAAGGCCATGTGGAACTCCTGTTACTTAAAAGAAGAAGAGAATGATCGGTTGGGCCCGGGAACGTTGTTAGCACTCACCGGTGTCGAGTGCTAATTATAGGGATGATGTTCTAGGCTTCAAGGGGGGAAGGGCAGCTGTTACATATTGGAAGGCACGGCGCATTATGTATAATGCGATCAATTCTCATTTGATTTGTGGTTTCCATATCCTGTCCTCATGCCAGCCCAGGACTTACCTATCACCGATGATTTGGCAGGACTGTATGTCGAGCACGGCAAGTGGCTCCAGGGTTGGCTGCGCAGGCGCGTCGGCGACACTTTCGCAGCAGCCGACCTGGCGCAGGACACTTTTCTAAGCCTGCTGGACCGCAAGACCGCGGCCGTCGAGATCCGGGAGCCGCGTCCGTTTCTGGCGACGGTTGCCCGGCGGCTCCTCGCACATCGCCATCGCCGGCAGTTGCTCGAAACCGCTTACCTCGAGGCTCTCGCCAGCCTGCCGGAAGAAGTGGCTCCCTCGCCGGAAGCACAGCTAATGGCCGTCGAAAGCCTGCAGCAGCTCGACCGTGTGCTCGATGGCCTGCCTCCCAAGGTTCGAGAAGCCTTTCTGTTGGCTCACCTGGTTGAACTGAGCTACGCCGAAATCGCCGAGCGCTTGAGGACTTCGACCAGTTCCGTAAAGCAGTATCTGACCAGGGCCAACCGCGAATGCATGTTCGCGCTGGCGACCTGAGCTCATGGCCTCTCATAAAGACACGCTGACCCTGCCAAACGGCCGGATCATCAGCCGGGCTACCGCGGATGCAGCGGCGGACTGGCTCACGCTGCTGATGTCCGGAGAGGCCGGCGATGAGCAGCAACACCAATGGCGCCAATGGCGCCAGGCACATGTCGATCATGAAGCCGCCTGGCAACATGTCGAATCTGTCACGGGCCGGATGAAATCGCTGGAGCGTGCTCCGGCTTACGCGGCCCTGTCGTCCTACGGCACGACCGATCAGCCGTCCTCCAACGCCCGCCGGCGGGTCACCCGAATGCTCCTGTGGGGAGGGATAGCCACCAGCGCCGGGCTGCTCGCTTCGCGCACTGAGACCTGGCAGGCCCGAACGGCCGACTACCGCAGCAACACTGGTGAGCAACGCGACTTCACGCTGGAGGACGGTACCCGGCTGACGCTGAACACGGATAGCGCGGTCAATGTGCGCTTTGATGCGAGCCAGCGCCGTATCTTGCTGGTGGCGGGCGAGATCATGGTTGTCACTCGCCATGGGCCGGGGCTGGTCGATCCGCGGCCGCTTTTGGTGGCGACCGCGGAAGGCAGCATCCGTTCGCTGGGTACACGGTTCACCGTAAGGCAGCACGCTGGACGCACCACTGTGGCGGTTCTGGAAAGCGCAGTGGAAGTCTCTCCCTGGGCCGGGTCCGGCAGTGCGAGTGTGCTGCACGCCGGCCAGCAGACCCGGTTCAGCCGCGATGCCGTCGAGGCGCCGCGCTCGATCAATGAGCAGACCGACGCATGGGCGCGGGGTCAGCTGGTGGCCGACGAGCAGCGGCTGGGCGAGTTTGCTGCCGAACTGGATCGCTATCGGACGGGCGTGCTGCGCGTCGATCCGCAAATCGCGAATCTGCGCCTTTCGGGTGTCTTTCCATTGGCGGACACCGACCGCATCCTGGCTACGCTGCCCAGCGTGCTGCCGGTACGCGTGCAATGGCGCACCCGTTTCTGGGCGACGATCGTACCGGCCGATTGAGGCTGGTAAAAAAATTTCTCGAATTGACTGCCCGATTGGCGTGTTCGCGGCACCTACCTGAGAGGGACCGGAAATTTCGGAGGTCCAATCCAGAGGAAGAACATGCCGAACCTGCACCGCGCCCACGATTCGGAGCGCCCATATCCATCGTCTACTGCGCTTGCCGGCCTGACGCTGACTGTCGCCCTCGTGGCCGGCGCTCCGGCCGCCGTGTTTGCGCAAGGCGCCACGCCTGCTGCTGCAGGGGCCGCCGTCGTCGACTTCAGGATTGCCGCCGGGCCGCTGGCGCCAGCTTTGCGCCAGTTGGCCAGCACGGCCAACATCATGTTGACCTTTACCGCCGAGCAAACCGAAGGCAAGCGCACGGCCGGCGTGAACGGCCGCCATCCCGCCGCCGGCGCGCTGAGCCTTTTGCTCGCAGGTAGCGGCCTGCGGGCCGTGCAACTGGACAATGGCGCGTTCGTGCTGCGAGCCGACGAAACGCTCGCGCCGGCCGCGTCCGACGCCGCCACGCTGCCTATGGTCACGGTAACCGGCACAACGGTAGCCGACGGCACTACCGAGGGCACGGATTCGTACACCACCAGCAGCATGGGCACGGCTACCCGGCTCAACCTCTCCATGCGCGAGACGCCGCAGTCGGTCACCGTCATTACCAGCGAACTCATCAAGGATCAGAACCTGCAGACGATCAACGACGTGGTGCAGGCTGCCCCGGGTCTGACGTACCGGCGCTTCGGGCCAGAGCGCGCTTCCTTTTATGCGCGCGGCATGTATGTGGACAACATCATGTTCGACGGCCTGCCCGTGAGCCTGGACAGCTCCAACCTGTCGCAGGACCTGTTGTCCACCGATATGGCCATCTATGACCGCGTGGAGATCGTGCGTGGCGCCACCGGGCTGGTGCAGGGCGCAGGGAACCCGTCGGCCGCTATCAACCTGGTGCGCAAGCGGCCGACCGATGTGCCGCAGGTATCCGTCGACGTGAGCGCCGGCAGTTGGGACCACTATAGAGCCGAGTTGGACGCCTCCGGGCCGCTATCCGAGGACGGCAGCCTGCGCGGCCGCGCCGTGATCGCCACTCAGGATTACGGAAGCTACAAGCGCGGCGAAGACAGCAGTGGCCAGACTTTCTACGGGATCCTGGAAAAGGACCTGGCTGCCTCCACGACGCTCACGCTCAGCGCGCTGCATCAAGAGAGCAGGCTGCATGGCAATGGCTTCACCGGTTTGCCCGTGGCCCGCGACGGCAGTGATCTGGATCTGCCTCGATCCACGTCGTATGCCAATGACTGGGAAAATTGGAACAAGAACACCACCTCGGCATTCGTGGGGCTCGACCACCGATTCGACAATGGCTGGCGTACACATCTCTCGGCCTATTACGCGCAGGCCGAGGTCGACATGCTGGGCCATTACCTCAATTACAACGTCGCCACCGACAAATACCGCCAACTAGGCGCGCGCAACGCCCACAAGGAAAAGCAGAGCAGCGTGGACCTGTATGCCAACGGTCCCTTTGAATTGCTGGGCCGCACGCATGAGCTGGTACTGGGCGCCAGCTACCGCAACGTCGATTTCGACGGCAACAGCCGCCAAGGCGTGGTTCTCTACGACGACCTCGATCTCTACGACTTCGACCCGAGCGCCGTCGCCAATCCCAACATCCCGCTGCGGGACTGGATGGACGCCGACGTCACCCAGCAAAGCCTATACGCCACGACCCGCCTGAACCTGGCCGATCGGCTGAAACTGATATTGGGCGGACGGCTGGACTGGTTCGACTACAACGACACCGTCAACACGTATCCGAGCTTTACCGCCAATACGCCATCCGTCAGTGCGCATAACCGCTACAGCATCAATAACCAACTGACAAAGTACGCCGGCATCGTCTACGACTTGAACGACCAGCATTCGGTCTATGCCAGCTACACGGACATCTTCAAGCCTCAAAATTACATGGATGCCAGCAACAATCTGCTGGATCCGGTGATCGGTCAAAACTATGAAGTCGGTATCAAGGGCGAATACTTCGATGGCGCGCTGAATGCCTCGGCAGCATTGTTCCGCATGGACCAGAAAAACCGCGCCTTCCGCAGCGCCGATCAGACCCAATGCGCCGGCTACCCGACTGTCGCCTGCTACTCGGCCGCAGGCGAGGTGCGCAGCCAGGGCGTGGAATTCGAGTTGCAGGGCGCCATCACCCCCAACTGGCAGGTGAGTCTGGGCTACACGGTGGCCATTGCGCGCTATCGCAAGGATGCGAACCCCGACAATGTGGGCGAGCTGTTCGACACCGACACGCCGCGACACCTGTTCAAGCTGTCGACGATGTACCGGCTGTCTGGCGCCCTGCAGGGCTGGCGCATCGGCGGCTCGATCTACCGCCAGGGCTCCATTTACAACCAGGGCACCACGAGCGGCGTGCCATTCCGCATCACCCAGAACGCCTACACCTTGGCCGACCTGGTGGTGGGCTGGCAGGCGACGCCGAAATTGGATCTGCAGCTCAACATCAACAATATCTTCGACAAGAAGTACTACAACGCGCTGTCCGGCAATGTGAGCTTTCCGAGCAACGTCTATGGCGAGCCGCGCAGCGTGACGCTGTCGGCGCGCTACCAGTTCTGATGCGCGGCGGCATGCGTGGCGCGATGGTGGTGCTGCACCGCTGGTGCGGCCTGTTCATTGCGGGTTTCCTGTTCGTCGCCGGCTTGACCGGCGCCGTGATCGCGTGGAATCACGAACTCGACGAGTGGGCCAATCCCAAACTGTACACGGCCGTCTCCGGCGCGGCAGCCACTGCGCTCGCTCCTTTGGAGTTGGCGCGCCGGGTCGAGGCGGCTGATCCGCGCCTGCGGGTCAGCTTTGTGCCGCTAACGCTGGAGCCCGGCCATACGGCCATGCTGGGCGTGGCCGCGCGCATCGATCCCGCCACCGGCGCGCCGTACGTCCTCGGCTTCAATCAACTGGCTGTGGACCCGGCCACCGGCCAGATCCAGGGGCAGCGGCAGTGGGGCCAAATATCGCTGTCGCGCGAGAACTTGCTGCCCTTTCTCTACAAGCTGCACTACACCATGCACATTCCAAAAGGTTGGGGGATCGAATTCGGGGTGTGGCTGATGGGTGTGGTGTCGGCGGTCTGGATTGCCGACTGTTTCCTGGCGCTCTGTATCTCATTTCCCAATGTGCGTAGCTGGCGTAAGTCGCTGAGCTTCCGGCTGCGCCAGGGCGGCGCGAAACTCAATTTCGACGTGCATCGCTCGGGTGGCGTGTGGGTGTGGGGTCTGCTGCTGATGCTGGCCGTGACCTCGGTGTCGCTGAACCTGGGAACGCAAGTGATGCAGCCGCTGGTGTCGGCTTTATCGCCGCTCACGCCCTCGCCATTTCAGTCGCGCCAGGGCAGTCGCGAGCGGGAACTGGCTGACCCGCTGCTGCGTCGAGAGCAGGCTATCGCGGCAGCCGAGGCCGAGGGCAGCCGCCGAGGCTGGACAGCTCCCGCCGGGTCTCTTTTCTATGCGCAGCGCTTCGGCATTTACGGCGTGACGTTCTACACGCCGGAAGATGACCGGGATGAGAACGGCATGGGGAACAACGTGCTTTACCTGGACGGGGACACGGGTGCGATCGTCGGCGAAAGGGTGCCGGGTAAAGGCTCCTGGGGCGACGTATTCATGCAGGCGCAGTTGCCGCTGCACTCCGGTCGGCTGCTGGGCACGCCGGGGCGCGTGCTGATATCGCTCATGGGGATTTTTGTTGCGACGCTGAGTGTGACCGGCCTGGTGATCTGGGCGCGCAAACGTCGGGCACGAACAGGAAAGTCCGCATAAGCTCCGTCGTTTTTTTGGTCAGGGCGCATCATCCGGAAACGATAAAGGCACGGGCACTTTTTGACTGCATCGTCCTCCGCGGCGACAGGATGGAATAAGACGCCGCGGAGGACGACCGTATCGGATAGCGTCTCATGCTCGCGCGCGCCGCTCTCCGTCCGCATCGCTAGACGGTGGACGGCCCGCCCAGGATCACCGTGTACTGCGACGACAGCACGCCGCCGTTGCCGTGCGCCAGGGCCACCTCCGCCCCTTGGACCTGGCGTTCGCCACAATCTCCGCGCAGTTGGCGGATTGCCTCGATCAGCAGGAAGATGCCGTACATGCCGGGATGGCAGTAGGACAGTCCGCCGCCGTTGGTGTTGACGGGCAGCCGGCCTCCGGGCGCGATGCGTCCGTTGCCGACGAAGGCGCCGCCTTCTCCCTTGGCGCAGAAGCCCAGGTCCTCGAGGAATAAGATGGTGTTGATCGTGAAGGCGTCGTACAGGCCCACCACGTCGATGTCGGAAGAGGTCAGCCCCGCCTGCGCGTAGGCGATGGAGCCGGAAACTCGCGCTCCTGTATTGACCAGGTCGGGCATGTTGCTGATGGTCAGATGGGTGGTGCAATGGCCCGAGCCCAGCAGGTAGACCGGCGCGGTCCGCAGGCCGCGGGCTCGGGCCGGGGTCGTCAGCACCACTGCGCCGCCGCCGTCCGACACCAGGCAGCAGTCCCGGATAGTCAGTGGGTAGCTGACCATGCGCGAGGACAGCACCTCGTCCACCGTCAGCGGCTCCCGTTCCCAGGCGGCGGGGTTCAGCAACGCCCATTGCCTCGCGGCCACCGCTACCTCGGCCAGTTGCTCGCGGGTCGTGCCGAATTCATGCATGTGGCGCGCGGCCGCCATGGCGTAGGCCGTGGCCGGCAGGAAGGGCTTGAACGGGGACTCGTACGGATTCCATTCGGGCCGGCTTGTGTTCTTGCGGCCCAGGGAGCGTTGCGTGCTGCCGTATGCCACCACGGCGACTTCGCACAGGCCGGCCGCGATTGCCGCCTCGGCCCGGGCAAGATGCCCCATGAACGAGGATCCGCCGGTGGAGGTCGAGTCGATATAGGCTTCGGGTAGATTCAGGTATTCGGCCAGGGCGAGCCCGGCCAGGCGGCTCTGGGTCGTCGCGCAGAACAGGCCGTCCACGTCGCGCGCCGACAGCCCGCAATCGTCCAGCGCTCGGTAGACGGCCTGCGCCATCAGGTCCATGGCCGAATAGGCTTCTCCCACGGCTCCCAGGTCGGACTCTGCAGCGCCGGCCACGACGGCCCGGCCAGGTCGGAAATCGGCATTCATCACAGCGGCTCCAGAGGCAGGAAGACGGGAATGGGATCGTCCAGGCCCTCATCGAGGGCGGCCTGGAAGCGCACGCGCTGTCCGATGGCGACAGCCATCGGATCGTCGGCGACGACGCGGCTCATCATGCGGAAGCCTTCGTCCAGGTCGATCAGCGCGACGTTGTAGGGCTCGCCCTTGCGGGGATGGACTACAGAAACGCTATACACCGTGCCGCTCCCGGCGCTGATGCGCCATTCCAGGCAGTCCCGGCCGGAGTAGGGGCAGCGGACCCGGGGAAAGAACACAGCGCGCCCGGCCGCCGGGCTGTACTGGTAGGCGAGTTCTCCCGCCTTCAGGTGGCGCACGTAACGCGCGTAAGGCGCGCCGTCGCCGGAAGCATCGTCGATCCGCATCATTTGCCCTTTTCGTACATCAGGTTGAGGGTTTCGGCGACCATGACCGGGCGTTCCTGGCCTTCGCGGTACATGTGGTTGCCGTAGGTCAGGCGTACGCAGCCGTCCATCCGCTCGAAAGCCACCAGGCTGCGTTCCAGACGGATGCGCGCGCCCACCTGCACCGGAGACGTGAAGCGCACCTTGTTCGACCCGTAGTTGACGCCCCGGCCGCGTTCGCGCACCTGCACGATCTCTCCGCCCATGCCGGACATCAGCGAGAGGGTCAGCAGCCCATGGGCGATGGTTTTGCCGCCGGGCAGTTCGCGCGCGGCGCGAGCCACGTCTACGTGGATCCAGTTGTTGTCGCCCGAAATCCGGGCGAAGTCGTCGATCATCGGCTGGGTGATTTCCACCCAATCCGTCCTGCCCAGGACTTTGCCGACGTGGGCTTCGAGATCGTAGGGAGTATCGAGAATCAGCATGTTCCGCCTTGGAAAAGGGCGTGTTCAGCAAGGAACACGCCGGGTTTACAAAAGAGACGCCAGGCGTCCGGATACCAGGCCATGCGCCTGGTCGACAATGCGTCGCACCAGGTCGCCGCAGGTTGGGATGTCGTCGATCAGCCCCTGGATCATCCCCACCGTCCAGATGCCGCTTTCGACATTGCCGCTTTCGTACACGCCACGCCCCTTGGCGCCCGATACCAGCGGGCCGATGCGGTCGATGCCCGCGCCGCTCGTCTCCAGCTCTACCACCTCGCCGGACAGCTGGTTGCGCCAGACGCGGCTGGTATTGCGCAGGCTGCGCAGGATCAGCCGCGTATCGGTTTCGCTGGAACGGGTGATGGCTTCCTTGATGGCCGCATGCACCGGAGACTCCTGCGTGCACATGAAACGCGTGCCCATGTTGATGCCCTCGGCGCCCAGGGCCAGGGCCGCCACCAGGCCGCGGGCGTCGCCGAAGCCTCCCGAGGCGATCACGGGGATCGTTACCTGCGCCACCGTGGCCGGGATCAGGATCAGCCCGGGGATATCGTTCTCGCCCACGTGGCCGGCGCACTCGAAACCGTCGATGGAAACGATGTCCACGCCGATGTCCTGCGCCTTGCGGGCATGGCGCGGCGTGGTGCACTTGTGGATCACGCGCACGCCGGCCGCCTTCAGCGCCGGCATGTGCTCCTGCGGGTTGTTGCCCGCCGTCTCCACGATCTTGACGCCCGATTCGATGATGGCGTCCCGGTATTCGGCATACGGCACGGGCCTTAGCGTGGGCAGGAACGTCAGGTTCACGCCGAAGGGGCGGTCGGTCATGTCGCGCAGGCGGGCGATTTCGCGGCGGAGGTGTTCCGGACTGGGCTGCGTGAGCGCCGTCAGAATGCCGAGCGCGCCCGCGTTCGAAACGGCTGCGGCGAGTTCGGCGCGGCCGACCCACTGCATGCCGCCCTGCACGATGGGATGTTCGATGCCGAGCATGCGGGTAACTGCGGTTTGCACTTTATTCTCCTTGGGTCGCGGGCTTGCGGTAGGCGGAGCAGTCGGGCGCCAGGGCGAGGGGGGCGCCGGTGACCGCCTGCAGGGCCTCCAGCGTCCAGCCCTCGGCCATGCGGCGCACGACCAGCCCGGCCGGGGTCACGTCGATCACCGCCAGGTCGGTATAAATGCGGTCCACGCAGCGGGGCGCGGTCAAGGAATAGGAGCATTGCTCCAGGATGCGCGGCTTGCCGTCCTTGGTGCAGTGCTCCATCAGCACCCACACCTGCTCGGCGCCCGCGGCCAGATCCATGGCGCCGCCCACGCCGGGAATCTGCCCGGGCGCGTCCACCGTCCAGTTGGCCATGTCGCCGTTGGCCGCCACCTGGAACGCCCCAAGGCAGGCGATCTGGATGTGGCCGCCGCGGATCATCAGGAACGATTCGCTGTGGCTGAACACCGATGCTCCCGGCAGCAGCGTCACCGGCAGCTTGCCGGCGTTGATGACGTCGTAGTCTTCCTCGCCGGGCTCGGGCGCGGGGCCCAGGCCCAGCAAACCTTGTTCGCTGTGCAGCATGAGTTCGCGGCCGGCCGGCACGTAGTCGGCGATCAGAGTCGGCAGGCCGATGCCGAGATTGACGCAGGCGCCGTTCGGGATGTCCCAGGCGGCAACGCAGGCGATTTCCTGGCGACTAAGCTTTGCGCTCATTGGAAAGCTCCACTAAACGATCAACAAATACGCCCGGAGTGATGATGTGCTCCGGGTCCAAGGTTCCCAGCGGCACGATCTCGCGTACCTGGGCGATGACCAGCTTGGCCGCGCCGGCCATGACCGGGTTGTTGATGCGCGCGCCGCGGTGATAGACCAGGTTGCCCCAGCGGTCGCCGCGCAGGCCCTTGAGCAAGGCCACGTCGCCCTTGATGGGGTGTTCCAGCACATAGGTTTCCCCGTCGATGACGCGGGTTTCCTTGCCCTCGGCCAGGCGCGTGCCCGCCGCGGTGCGCGTGAAAAATCCGCCGATGCCCGCCGCGCCGGCGCGGATGCGCTCGGCCAGGGTGCCCTGCGGCACCAGGTCCAGCTCGATCTTGCCCGCGGCGTACAGCTCGTCGAAGATCGTGCGGCCCTTCAGGCCCCGCGGAAAGGAGCAGACGACCTTGCGGATGCGGCCCGCGCTCATCAGCTCGCTGACGATGTCGTCGCCTACCGTGGCGTTATTGGCCACGATGGTCAGGCCCCTGACGCCCAGGTCCAGCAGGCCCTCCATCAGGTCGGCCGGACGTCCGGACGAACCGAAGCCGCCGACCAGGATGACCGAGTCATCCTTGATGCCGGCCACCGCCTCGGCGATTGAACTTACTCGCTTGTCTATCACGGCATGCTCTCCGGTCAGTCGAGATCGTGGCCCTTCATGTCGACGTTGCGCCGGGCCCGCTGGGCCAGTTCGCGCATGACCGGGCCGATGCGCCCGGCGTCGTCGATCGGATCTGCCGCGGGCCCGCGGCGCCAGCCTTCCATCGCCGCCAGGTGGCCACCGCCCAGCTCGAAGATCCGGCCGGTGACGTCGTGGCTGTCGGCGCTGGCAAGCCAGGCCACGGCCGGGGCGATCCAGCGCGGGTGGCGCGCGGCGATCTCCTCGGCGCTGCGCTCGCGGATGCCTTCGGTCATGCGCGTCTGGGCGTGGGGGTTGATCGCGTTGACCGTCACGCCGTAGCGTTTCAGCTCGCGCGCCGCGATGATGGTCATGGCCGCGATGCCCGCCTTGGCGGCTCCGTAGTTGATCTGGCCGATGTTGCCGTACAGGCCGGACGAGGAAGAGGTGTTGACGATGCGGGCATTGACCGGTTCGCCGGTCTGCTTGCAGAGGTCGCGCCAGTAGGCCGCGGCGTGGCGGCTGGGCGCGAACGTGCCCTTCAGGTGCACATTGATGACGGCGTCCCATTCTTCTTCCGTCATGTTGCACAGCGTCCGGTCGCGCAGGATACCGGCGTTGTTGATCAGGCCGTGCAGGGCGCCGTAGCTGTCCAGCGCGGCCTCGATCATGCGTTTGGCCCCGGCGAAATCGGCCACGTTCTCGTGGTTGGCGATGGCCTGGCCGCCACCCTCGACGATTTCCCGGGCTACCGCCTCGGCGGTGCTTTCGCCTGTGTCTTCGCCCGAGCGGGACACGCTCAGGTCGTTGACGACGACGCGGGCGCCTTGCCGCGCCAATTGCAACGCGTATTCCCGGCCGATGCCGCGGCCGGCGCCGGTCACGATGACGACGCGGTCTTTGCAGAGTGTGAGCATTGAAACTCCTTGGAAGAGTGGAAACGTCAGTCCGCGCCCGGGCCGGCTTCGGCCTGGAGCGGACGTTGAAATACGGGAGGGCGCTTCTCCAGGAAGGCGCGCACGGCCTCCTTGTGGTCAGAGCTGTCGACGCATTCGACGTGGCGCGCGCATTCGCGGTCGAGTACATCGCCCAGGCTCAGCGCCATGCCGTCGTTAAGGTTTTCCTTGATGCGGGCGATGGCGGGTCGGGGGGCGCTGGCCAGCGCGCGCGCGATCCCGGCGACCTCCGTTTCCAGCCGTTCGGGGCTGAACACCTCCGTGAGCAGGCCAATGGCGGCTGCCTCGGAGGCCCCGAGCATCGGCGAGCGCAGATAGAGTTCGCGAGCCTTTGCCGGCCCGACAATGCGCGGCAGGAAATAATGGCCGCCGAAATCGCCCGGCACGCCAACTCCGACGAACCCCGTGCGCAGACGGGCCGTATCGTCCCCATAGCGCAGGTCGCAGGCTAGCGCCAGCGACAGCCCGGCGCCGACGGCCGGGCCCCGGATCATCGCGATCGTTGGTTTGGGCATGCCGTGCAGGCGTTCCACGATGCGAGTGCGGGCGCGCATCGCGGCGATGCGTTCGGCCGGGGAGAGCGCGGGCGCCTCGCCTTGCCGCCGCATGCGGGCCACGTCGCCGCCCGCGCAGAAGGCCTCACCGGCGCCCGTCAGCACCACGGCCCCGGCCGCCTCGTCGCGCCCGGCGGCGTCCAACGCATCCAGCAGCGCCTCGTACAGGGCGGGGCTCAGCGCGTTGCGACGCTCCGGGCGGTTCAGCGTCAGCCACAGCACGCCGGCCTCCAGGCGAATGATCAGTTCCTGCTCGTTAACCATGAGCTTCCAAACGGAGATTGCGGATCGAAGGCCTGTATGTTGAGGTCTTTCGGTCGCCTGACCATGCGAAGGGAGCGGGAAACCTCGCAAAAGGAGTCCGTATGATGAACTTGCAGCCCAATCTACCTGGGCATCAGGGCACAATCCATTCAAGAGGCGCGTCCGCTATGTAGACTTCTAAAAGCGCGCCCGTGGCCGGACAGCCGGCGAGGAGACGATCATGAACCAGTCCAGCATCGCGGGCGCCAATGGCGCCGCGGGTACTCAGTCGCTGCAGCGCGCCATCGCCTTACTGCGCATCATCGCGGTCAACAACCGCGGCGGCAGCCGGCTCGTGGAGCTGTACCGGCGCACCGGCCTGGAGCGGCCGACGGCCCACCGGCTGCTGCAGGGAATGGTGGCCGAGAAGCTGGTCCGCCAGGACGCGGAGACCAAGCGCTATCACCTGGGCGGCCTGGCCTACGAGCTGGGCCTCGCCGCCGCGCCCAAGGTGGCGGTGCGCGACATCTGCCTGCCTTACCTGGACGCCGTGGCGGAGCACACCGGCGACACGGTATTCCTGACTGTGCGTTCGGGCTTCGACGGCATCTGCGTCGCGCGCGCGGACGGCTCCTTTCCCATCAAGATGTTCGTGCACGACGTGGGCCGCCACCGGCCCCTGAACGTCGGCGCCAGCGGCCTCGCCCTGATGAGCGCGCTGCCCGACGACGAGATCGACCGGATCTGCAGAATCAACGTCGAACGCACGCAGCGCAAAAGCCCCCGGTTCACCGAGGCCGCCTTGCGCGCCAGCATCGAGAGCACGCGCCGCAGAGGCTATGCCACCAATAAAGTCATGGACGAACCGCCCGTGCACTCGGTCGGCATGGCTATCCGCGCGCCCGACGGCACGCCGGCTGCCGGGATCAGCGTGTCCACGCTCGCCTCGCGCCTGGGGCAGGACCGGCTGGAGATGGTAGTGCGCTGCCTGGACGACACGGTGCGGTCGATCGAGGCCGAGCTGCGCCGCTACGTCGATCGGGACCTCGTTCCCTATGCCATGCCCACGCTGGCCCTGGCCTGACATGCGGCAGGGGCTAGCTGGCTTCCATATTACGGACCCCGCCGGCGCCGGCAGGATGGGGCGACTGCGCCGGATTTTCGGGAAATTCCATAGCGTGGACCTGAATGTGCGGGGACGGCCGCCGAGGGCGGAAAGTGGCCCTGCTAACGCTCTTAGACTGCGGACAGCGTGAACCGGACGATAAGCCCGGTTCCGATATTCCAAGAACGCACGCACTGTCTGAGGAGACCTGAATGTTGAACTTTCGCCCTATCGGATTGCGGCTCGCCGGCCGTATCGGAACTGGATTGCTGGCCGCCGGGCTGGCCTTGCCGGCGCTGGCTGACTACCCCGGTGCGCGCCCCGTCCAATTCGTCTCGCCCTATGCCGCTGGCGGCGCCAATGACTACCTGACCCGCCTCATGGCCCGCTACATGGGCGAGGAGATGAAGGCCAACATCGTGGTCGACAACAAGAGCGGCGCCAACGGGATGATCGGCGGCGCGGCCGTAGCTAAAGCCACTCCCGACGGCTACACCATCCTGATGGGCAACAGCGCCACGCACGGCACCAATCCCACGCTCTACAAGAAACAACCCTACGATGCCACCAAGGATTTCAAGCCGGTGGCTATGGTGGCCTCGGTGCCGGTCGTCATGGTGGTCAACGCCGGTCTGGGGGTGAACAGCGTCGACGAGCTTCTGAAGTACGGCAAGACCCATCGCTTGTCATTCGGCAGCAGCGGCGTGGGCGGCACCGGCCACCTCACCGGGGAAGCGTTCAAGGCAGCTACCGGACTGGACATGGTCCACGTGCCCTACAAGGGAGATAGTCCCGCCGTCACCGATGCGATGGGTGGCCAGGTGGACCTGGCTTTCGTGGGGACGGCTTCGGCTACGACGCAACAGGCGACGGGCAGAATCAAGATTCTGGCGGTCGCCAATCCGAACCGCACGCGCGCCTTGCCGGACGTACCCACCATGGCCGAAGCCGGCTTTCCCGGACTGGAGTTTTCGCAGTGGTATGCGCTGTTCGCGCCTGCCGGCACGCCCGACGCGGTCGTAGAGAAGCTGAACGCGGCAAACAAGGCGGCCTTGGCCAATCCCGATGTGCAAAAGAGCCTGGACGCCCAGTCGGCAGAGGGCACCTACCGCAGCCCCGCTGAACTTGGCGCCTTCTACCAATCGGAAATCAAGCGCTTTGGCGACTGGATCAAGAAGCTCAACCTGTCGGCGGAATGAAGAAGTTCCGGGGGCGGCCTGTGCGAGACGAAAGCCGGAAAGCGGATCCTGATCAGGCCGCGCGGTGGTACACCGCCTCGACGTTGTAGCCGTCGGGGTCCAGGATGAACGCGCCGTAGTAGTGCGGGTGATATTGCGGACGCAGCCTCGGCTCGCCGTTATCGCGACCGCCGGCCGCCAGCGCCGCGCGGTGGAAAGCGTCGACCTCGGCGCGGCTGCGGGCGCGAAATGCCACATGCACGCGCGGGGTGCTGGGCGTGCCCTGGTGGATCCAGAATTCGCCGCCGGGGTCGCCCGCGCCATCGGGCTCGCCAACTCCGAAACCCATGCCGCTAGCCAGCTCCTTGCGCGGCACGTAGCCCATGGTCGCGAGCGCGCTCAGGTAAAAAGCCCGGCTGCGTTCGAAGTCGCTCACGTGAATCTCGATATGGTCGAGCATGTCCTGTTTCCTCCGGAAGGCGGCCGCCGTGGCCGGACAGACCAGCATAAGCCAGCAGGGCAGGCAAGGACGCTTCGATTTGCAACGCGGCCAAATGCAGACGTCCCGGAATGCACGCAGCGGCGCGTCGCGGACCTGCGAAAGAGCCGCTTCGACGGCCACGGGCGGCCGACGCTGCCAAGTGCCGACGATGGGAAAGCGCCACGTATATGTTGCTTCGGCGAATCAACCTGGACGCATCGCTCGGACGGGCCCATGATTTCCCGCATCGCGTCCGCACACAACAATCCCGCCGCGCGGGAAACGGGGAGAACCGACATGGCCCTGAGCCACCACATCAAAACCACCCTGGCATGCGCGCTGGCCCTGCCTATCCTGCCGGCTGATGCGGCGGCTGCACGCGCGCCGGGCCCAGGGGCGATGTCCATCGCCCAGATACTCCAGGCGCAGGCTTCCGGCCAGCTCAGCTGCGTGGATATCGCGCTTAACATGCTAAACACGATCAAGCTGCGGGACTCCGGACTCAAGGCGCTTCTCTCGGTCAATCAGAACCTGATCGCGGACGCGGAAAAACTCGACGAACTGCGTCGAGCGGGCACGCTGCTGCCGCTGCATTGCGTGCCAATAGCGGTAAAGGACAACATCGACATGGAAGGCATGGCGACCACCGGCGGGGCCGAGCAGTTGCGCGGCAATGTTGCGCGCGAGGATGCGGACGCGTTGCGCCGCTTGCGTGATGCGGGCGCCTTGTTGATGGGAAAGACCAACCTCGATGAACTCGCCGTGTCGGGCAGCACCATCAGCTCGCTGGGCGGCCAGACGCTGAATGCCTACGATCCCGCGCGATTCGCCGCTGGTTCCAGCGGCGGCTCGGCGGTGGCCGTGACCACGGGCATGAGTCTGTGCGCGCTGGGCACCGAAACCGTGAATTCGCTGCGCAACGCCGCCAGCTCCGCGGGCGTGGTGGCTCTACGCAGCACCCCTGGCCTGGTCAGTCGGCGCGGTGTTATCGCGCAATCATCGACCATGGACGTCGTCGGTCCGATCTGCCGCTCGGTGGACGACATCGCGCGCCTGCTCGCGGTCATGGCGGAACCCCGTCCCGCCGGGGCCGAGGCGGCGCGCGCGGCGGCGGAATTGCAGGCAGGTCCGCCCACGCCCGCGCGGCTGGCCGGCAAGCGCTTTGGCGTGCTCGCCAATCTGTCCGGCAAGGGACCCGAGCACGAGTCCGTGAACGCGATCATTCGCAAGGCGCTGGATGCGCTGCGCGCACAAGGCGTGCAGATCGTCGAAATCGACGACGCAGAGTTCGACTCCGACTTGAGCAGCAAGCGGCTGAACGTAGCCAATTATGAATTTGGACCCTTGTTCGAGGCGTTTCTCGCGCGGCTGCCTACCGGCGCCGGGCCGGCTTCTCTGCGCGCGTATGTGGACGCGGGCCGGTACCCCGCCGGCATGGGCAAGTTCCTGCAGCAGTCCTTGGCTTGGCAGGCTCCCCTGGCCATGCCGGAGTACCGCGAGGCGCTACGCTACGGCGACTCCCTGCGGGGCAAAGTGCTGGGCCTGATGGAGACGCAGGCGCTGGACGCGCTGGTCTATCCGGCGCAGAAGCGGCCGCCCCTGGCCGTGGGCGAGACGCCGAGGCCGGAACGCAATGGCATATTCGCCTCGGCCCTGGGACTTCCGGCGATCGACCTGCCTGCCGGGTTTACGCCGCCAGACGCGGGCGCGCCGGTCGGATTGCCGGTGGGGCTGGACTTGCTGGCCAGGCCCGGCGACGATGCGCGCCTGCTGGGCCTGGCCATGGCCGTCGAACAGACCTTGCAGGCCCGTCGTGAACCGCCGGCGGCGGATCGCCGCTGACGGGGCCTTGGGTTCTCTTGAGCCGCGACGGACTTAGTCTGGCACGTATCGGGCGCGAGGCCGGATGAGCAGGGGCGAGCTGTACTGCTCCAGCGCATGGGCATTCCAGCCGACGATCCTGCTGACCACGAAAAGGCGTTCGCATGCGTCCGCAGGCAGCCGCAGCAGGCGCGTGGCCGCGGCCAGCGCGAAATCATTCTTTGGCAATAGGCCATGGCCGGCGCGGGCCGTTTGCAGCAGCCCGTCGATGCGCGCCATGTCGCGGCCGGGCGCGATGGCGCGCAGATCGTCGAGAATGGCCATGGCGCGCGGGTCGCCCTTGGGATAGAGCGGATGGTTGAACCCCGGCAAGGCCTGGCCTCCCGCCACGCCGGAGGCGACCAGTGCGGCAGGGTCGGCGCCTTGCAAGGCGGCGCCGGTCAACGCCATCACCGCCGAGAAGTTCGCATGCTTGACGCCGCTGGCCGCGCAGCAGCCCGCGAGTGTGGCGGCATAGGGAGAGGCCATGGTCGAAGCGACGCAGCGCAACGCGAAACTGGAAGGGTTCAGTTCGTGGTCGGCATGCAGCACGAGCGCACGGCGGATGATGTCCGCCGCGCCGGCCGGCGCATTCCAGGCCCTCGCCATGGCTTCGTGTATGGGAGCGCCGCGCAGCTCATCGTCGACCGCGATGATCGCGCCGGCCCGCAGAATGCGGCTGGCATGCAGGAGCTGCTGATCGCGGTTCAGCGCTCGACGCGCGTCCAGGCGGTCCATGTTCATGAGCAGCCATTGATGAAAGCGCGGAGCGAAGGACTTTTCGCCTGCGCCCGGGATGTCGGCCGCATCGCTGTTTCCGGCGTCGGGCAGGCTGTCCACGTTCCATAGCAGAGCGGCAGTCTGCTCCAGTGTGGCGGTTGCGCTGAGAGCGATGGCATCCTGGCCTCGGAACCAGGGCCTGCCGGCCTTGATGGCGCAGACCTGGCTGTCGAGCACGGGCAATCCGAAACTGAGCGAGGCGCGCGCGGCGCTGCCCGCGCTGCGGCCGCGATCGCGCCTGCGCGCGTATTCCTCGACTTCCGCGCGGCTGTACTGGCTGTTGCCCGTAACGGGATCGATGATGCGGCCGATGCGGCCGCGGCTGACATAGGAGTACAGCGTGCGCAGGGAAATCCCGAGCAACCGCGCCGCTTCATCCGATCCGATCAGCGGGATCCGTTTTTTTTCGCGGAATGTGTGGCTTTCCATGCGTTGATTCGGCGAATCTACATTGACCCGAATAGTGTGGCCGATAAGATCGTTGAACACAACACGGCGAGGCGTCGCGCCTCGGTCTCATCAATGCGGTCACGGCGGAGGAGCCCACGGCATGCGCAGCCATTCAATCATGTTGGAAACTCGGGAAACAGGCGTTTCGAGCCGCATCGCGGACGTTAGCCTGCACGTGGCGGGCGTGGCGCCGCGATCGAACTGGAGCTTCTTGAAGCTCGCCATGGACGATGGGCGTTGCGGTTGGGGCGAGCTGACGCTGCGCGCCCACGAAGATGCCATGATCGGCATCCTGGCGCGCATGATGCCGTCGATCCGCAACCAGACGCTGGATGGCCTCGCCGCGCTGTGCAAGGCCTATCCGGGCATGCCCGCAGGACGTGCGGGCAACGCGGTGATCAGCGCGCTGGACCAGGCCTGCCTGGACCTGATCGGGCAATATCTCGGCCAGCCTATCTGCGATCTGTGGGGCGGCGTGGACCGCGCGCCGTTGCGGTCCTACGCGACAGTCAATCGCAGCGTCAAGGAACGCACGCCGGCGGGCTTCGCGGAAGCCTGCAAGGCGGCTGTCGCCGCGGGCTTCCAGGGGGTCAAGATCATGCCGTTCGACGCGGTGACGCCGCGCACCGCGTCGTCCGCCGAAGGCGAGGCGGAGGCCGGCCGAGCGGTGCAGCGCATCCTCGCGGTGCGCGACGCGATCGGACCGGAGCTGCCGCTGATGGTGGATTGCCATTGGCGTCTCGATGGGGACGCCGCCAGGCGCTTCATCGACGCCTTGGCGGACGCTCGGTTGCACTGGCTTGAATGCCCCGTTCCTGAATCGCCCGAATGGCACGACTGTATCCGCGCGCTGCGCAAGCATGCAAACCGCGCCGGCATGCGGCTGGCCGGCGCGGAGAACATCATCGGCGGGGCGGGCGCCCTGCCTTTCCTGGCGCAAGGGTTGTACGACGTCATCATGCCGGACATCAAGTACTGCGGCGGCTATGGCGAATTCGCCCGCATCGCCGCCTTGGCGGCCAGCCATGACGTCTCCGTCTCGCCGCACAACCCCTCGGGACCGGTGGCCCATGCGCACACGGTGCACGTTTGCGCCGCACTGGGCATCACCGAGGCGGTCGAGCAGCAGTTCGCCGAGTCGCCGTTGTTCGAGGGCGCCGTGCGCGGTAACGCTCCCATGCTGCGCGAGGGCCATTTCCACGCGGGCACGGCGTCCGGCCTGGGCATCGCCGTCGATGAAGCCGTCATGCGCGGCAACCCACCGGGCGACGTCGCGTTGTCGCTTTCCGATCCCAGCTTCGCTTGACGCATCCGACAGGATGCAGGAGACAAACATGAATGAACGACGCAAATTCCTGACCGCGACGATGGCCCTGGCGGCTGGCGCGGCGCTGCGGCCGGCCTGGGCGGCCGCGGCCTATCCCGAACGGCCGATACGGCTGGTTGTGCCCTATGCGCCAGGCGGAGGCTCCGACGTGCTGGCGCGCGTGGTGGCGCGCGGGCTGACGGAAAGACTGGGAGTCAGCGTGGTAGTGGAGAACCGCGGCGGCGCGGGCGGCGCCATGGGGTTGGAGTCGGTGGTGCGCTCCCAGCCCGACGGCTACACCCTGGTCCTGCTGTCGACTTCGCACGCGTCCAACGGCGCCGTGATGCGGTTGAACTACGACGTCGTCAAGGACACCAGCGCGGTAGGCCTGATCGCTTCCGGCCCCTGGCTGCTGGTGGCGGGAAAGGAAACCGGTTTCAGCCGCCTGGAGGACCTGCTGCGCGCGGCGAAGGAGAAACCCGGCAGCCTGAACTACGCCAGCTCGGGCACCGGATCGTCGACGCATCTGGCCACCGAGCTGTTCGCGCACAAGGCCGGCATTTCAGTATCCCATGTGCCATACCGCAGCACCGGTCTGGCTTTGACCGACCTGATGGCCAACCGGATCCAGTTCATGTTGGCAAGCGCCGCATCTGTGACGTCGTATGTCCGCGAGGGGCGTCTCGCGGCCTTATGCGTATCCACCGAGAGCCGTAGCAGTCTGCTTCCCGATATTCCAACGGCGCAGGAGGCCGGTGTGGCGGGGTTTTCCGAAATCTTGTGGCATGGCCTGTCCGCGCCGGCGGGGACGCCGGACGTAGTAGTCAACATGCTCAACACGCATTTGTCCGAGGCGCTGCAGGCGCCGGCGCTTCGCGAACAGTTCGCAAGGGAAGGGCTGGAGCCGAAGTCCTCCACGCCGCGGGCATTTGCCGAGCTGGTGGCGCGCGACGTCGAGGTCTGGCGCGAGGCGGTCAGGACGGCGAACATCAAGCTGGACTGAATGAATGGATCGGCAACCGCGCGGCGCCCCAAAAAATCCGCGAGGCGGAAAATCCATAAGCTGCAGTATCCCCCCGTGTGGTTTGCCGGCGCTGGAACTGCCGCTCAGTCTCTTGCTGCGTCCCTTGCCCGGCCTGTCTTCCCTTCGATTGGAAGCGAGCGTGAAGCGGGCCGTCTGAGGGTGGCGGCTTGCAGTTGCCGACGCGCGGACCTCAAACCTGCGCGCGGCGCGGCAGCCAGCGCCAGAATACGCCGGCCGCCACCAGGCCCAGCGTCCCGACGCCGAACGATGCGCCGCCAAGCGATAGCAGGGCGGTCAGCATCGACAGCGCCACCGGTCCGCCGCTCGAGCCCAGATCGGCCATGAAGCGCCAGATGCCGAGGAACTGCGTGCGCGCGCCCGCCGGCGCAGCGTCGGCGCCCAGCGTCATCACGATGCCGGATCCGATGCCGTTGCCGAAGCCCAGCAGCACCGACACCAGGATGAAGCTCGTCACGCCGCTGGTAAGCGGGATGGCCATCAGGCTCAGCCCCATCAGCAGCGTGCACGGCAGCGCCACCCATAGGCGGCCGCGCTGGTCCATCACCTTGCCCGCCGGATAGAACACCGACATGTCGACCGCGGCGACCAGCCCGTAGACGAGCGAGGTGGCGGTGGCGTCCAGGCCGATATGGTCTGCCCACAGCGGAATCACCACCTGGCGCGACGCGCGCAGCGCGCTGATCAGCATCACGCCCACGCCCAGCGTGGCGTACACGCCGCGATGGTCGCGCGCGACCTCGCCCATGCGCGCGCGCGGCGCGCCGGTGCCTTTGCCGCCCGAGGGCTCGATGTCGGGCGCCTTGATGGCGATGAGCCCTGCGCCCAGCATCGCGCAGACCGCAATCCAGTAGGCGCCGTCGAGCCCCAGGAAATGGATCAGCGCCGCGCCCGCGAAGGGGCCGATGAAGGTGCCGATCCGCGTCGTGCCGCCAAGCGTGGACAGGGCGCGCGCGCGGTACGCCAGCGGCACGACCTCGATCATGTAGCTCTGGCGCGCCAGCTGGAACACCGATTGCGCGCACCCCTGCATCAGCATGGCCAGCGCCAGCACCCAGAGCTTGGGCACGCCGATCACCAGCAGCAGGCCGACCACGCTCAACAGGGCCGCGCCGGCCATGGCGCGCTTTTCGCCGAAGCGCTCGGTGATCAGCGCGGACGGAATGTTGGAGAGCAGCGAGCCGACTCCGATGAGGGCGGCGATCAGGCCGGCGGTGGCCACCGACGCCCCATGGTCGCGCGCGGTGAGCGCGATCACGGGGAGAATGGCGCCGTTGCTGATGCCGTAGAGCAGCGACGGGCCGAACGCCGGCACGGCGATCTTCTTCAGATTGAACGAATCGGGTTGGGACATGACTGGAGAATAAGGGCTCGGCCGCCTGCCGGCCGCCTCGCCTCTGCGCGCGGGACCGGCCCGGCGGCCATCGGCGCGGGATCCCGAGAGTGTAGCCGGCGGTTTCCGTTCCAGGCTGTCAACCGGCTGAAGCCGGCGCATTCCTCACCGCGCCTCCCGCGCCCGCTGGGCAACTGGTTTACACTCGCCCGCGGGCGCCGTCCACGGTCCTGCGCGGCGCCTAGCGACGACTGCCAGCCAGTGAGGGGCAGCCCCGTATCCCGCCAGGGGCGGCGCGCGACAATCATTCTCCAACGAGAAGGGCTTCTTTGGTCTGTTTCCCCAGGAGGGATCATGACGACACCCATCGAGTACATCGACCGCGCCCTTGTGCTGGCGGTCGAGCGACTGGCCCGCTATCCGGGGTACCAGGTCCTCTTGTCCGCGGAAAGGCAGTTGCAGTACGTGAAGGCCGTGCTGCTCGACCGCAGCCTGGACCGGGCTCCGCTGCATCGGCTGACCCTCGGCAGCATCGCCGTGAAGGAGTTCGATGAAACCGACCCGGAACTCGCCAGGGCTCTCAAGGATGCGCACTATGTCGGTATGCGCACCGCCGGCGGACTGAAAGTCGACCTGCCGTGAGCGGCACCTCCTCTGCGGTCTGTGCAGACCTCCTGACACAGTTGCTGGCCAATGGCGACTTGGCCCCGATCCTCGCCGGCGAGCCGCCTTGCTTCGTCGAAAACCGTACCGGCGAGGACGAGTCTCAGGATGTCCGCGGGGTCTTCGACCGCGTTCTTTTGCCATGCTGGCAAAGCGGCCGTTTCCCGGATCTTTCCCACGATTTCGCCGACGCCTTGGTCGAGATGATCTCCCGCTGCCACGACCGCCACCGGGCGATCTATCTGGCCCACGGCTGGATCTGGTATTACCGCTTCTGTCTGGCGAAGAAGCGCGCGAATCCTCAGGGCCCCTACGGCGATCTGTTCGAGATCGACCTGGGCGCCGCCGCTGCTACCCTCAAGCGGGAGCTCGAAGCGAACAAGCCTGGCCTGATCCTCGATACCCGCTGGGCCGGGGCCGCCTGGAACAGCGACAACGGCCTCTGGGGACCTCTCTTGCGTACCGCGGCGACCGTGCGCGACAAGCTGGGTGGGCCGGATTTCGTTCCCGATAATGCCTGAGGCGCCGGCGGCGCGGGATCCCGAGAGCGCCGCTATAGCCGGCGCTCTCCGCGCCGGGCGGTCGATCGGCCGAAGGCCGGGCGCGGCGGGATGGGGCGCGGCTACGCGTCTTCCGCCGATCGCACCGTATGCTCCGTCCAGCCTCCTCCCAGTGCTTTGTACAGATCGATGAGATTGTTCAACCGCGTCAGACGCGTTCGCACCAGTATTTGCTGCGCGCCATACAACGTCCGATGGGCTTCGAGCAAAGCGAGGTAGTCGTCCATGCCTTCTTTGAAGCGTTGTTCGGCCAGGGCATAGGCATCGAGGCTGGCGGTGACCGAGAGACGCTCCGAACGGATCTGTTCATCGAGCGTGCGCTTGCCCGCCAGGCCATCGGCCACCTCGCGAAAGGCGGTCTGGATGGCCTTTTCATAATTGACGATCTCGATGCGTTTCTGCACATGCGCCACGTCCAGGTTCGCGATCAGCGAGCCGCCCCGGAAAATGGGCAGCGTGATCTGGGGCAGGAAGCTCCAGGCTCGGGTGCCGGAATCGAACAGGCTGCCGAGGGAAGCGCTGGCGGTGCCCGCCGAACCCGTCAGACTGATCGCGGGCAGGAAAGCGGCGCGCGCGGCGCCGATGCTGGCGTTTGCGCCGCGCAGCATCTGTTCGGCCGCGCGGATATCCGGGCGTCGCGCCAATAGTTCCGAGGGCAAGCCGCCGGGAAGGTCGGCCGGCACGATGCCGTCCGGCAGCGTTGTCGCCTCGTCCAGTTGCCGTGACAGCTCCGGCGTCAGGGGCTGGCCCAGCAACAGCACCAGGGCATTGCGGTCTCGGGCCGCCTGCCGGGTATAGGCTGCGTGGTTGGCCTCCGCGTTGCGCAGCGTGATTTCCGCCAGGCGCAGATCGAGTTGGGTGGAATTTCCTGCCGCAGCCAGTTGCGCAGTCAAATCGTACGAATGTTTCTGCGTCTCCAGCGTGTCGTTCGTCAGGCGCAGCAATTCCTGGTCGGCGCGGAGCGTGAGATAGGCGTTGGCGACTTCGGATACCAGGCTCAGCTGAGTTGCGATACGGGTTTCGTCCAGGGCCAGGTACGAGGCCAGGGCCTGGTCGGTGAGGCTGCGGATGCGGCCCCAAAGGTCCAGCTCCCAGGCGGCCGTTACGCCGGCCACTTCGTATCGCCGGCCGACGTAGGCGGTTTCCGTGGCGCTGAGCCCGGCCGGAGTGCGCTCGGAGGCGCCGCTGGCGGAAACGCTCAGGTTCGGCAGCATCTCGGCGCGCTGGATGCGGTACAGCGCTTGCGCCGCTTCGACGTTGAGGGCGGCTTTGCGCAGATCCCGATTATTGTCCAGAGAAATTTCGATCAATCGTTGCAAGAGCGGATCGCGGAAAAAATCCCGCCAGCCAATGTCGGCGGCGGCCGTCCCGTCCGGATTGCCGGGCGCGTCTTGAACATGGGCGGCATCCGAAGGGTAGGCCGCGTCGATGGGCGCCGCGGGGCGCTCGTACCTGGGCGCGAGGGAGCAGCCGGCCAGGGCGACTGCGAGGGCGAGTGGCGCCAGCATCCCGGCTTGGCGGGAGCCGGAAAAAGCGATCTTCATGTTGAATTTCCTCCTGGCCATCATGCGTGCCGACCGCCCGAACGGGCGCGGGTTTGACGGGCCTCACGGCGCAGCGCCAGCCCGCGGACCACGACATAGAACACCGGCGTCAGCAACAGGCCGAACAAGGTCACGCCCAGCATGCCGGCGAATACCGCGATGCCCATGGCATGGCGCATCTCTGCGCCTGCACCGGTGGCGAGCACCAGGGGAACCACGCCGGCGATGAAAGCGAAAGAGGTCATCAAGATGGGGCGCAGCCGCAGCCGGGCGGCTTCCAGGACCGCCGCCAGCGGATCGGCGCCTTGTTCCTCCTTGCTGCGGGCGAACTCCACGATCAGGATGGCGTTCTTGGCGGCAAGGCCGACCAGCACCACGAATCCGATCTGCGTGAAGATGTTGTTGTCTCCGCCGGAAATCCAGACCCCCGCGATGGCCGACAGCAGCGCCATGGGGGCGATCAGCAGCACCGCGAAGGGCAGCGACCAGCTGTTGTATTGGGCCGCCAGGATGAGGAAGGCCAGCAAGACCGCCAGCGGGAAGATGTACAGCGCCGAATTGCCGGCCTGCTTTTCCTGGTAGACCAGATCCGTCCATTCGTAGACCATTCCTTCCGGCAGCGTCTCGCGTACGATCCTCTCGATGGCGTCGGTGGCTTGGCCGGATGAATAGCCCGGCGCTGGGCCGCCACTGATGTCCGCCGAAGGAAAACCGTTGTATCGGATGACCCGATCCGGACCGGAGCTTCGCGTCAAGGTTACGAACGCGCTCAGCGGAATCATGTCTCCGGTGGCGTTGCGTACCTTGAGCAAGCCGATGTCGTCGGCCTGCATGCGGAACGGCGCGTCGGCCTGGGCCATCACTCGATAGGTGCGCCCAAAACGGTTGAAGTCGTTGACGTAGAGCGACCCCAGGTTGATTTGCAGGGTCTCGAACACGTCGGTCAGCGACACTCCCAGGGACTTGGCCTTTACCCGATCGACGTCCACCTGCAGCTGTGGCGCGTTGGTCTGAAAACTGGCCAGCATGTTTGCCAGTTCGGGGGTCTGCATCGCCTTGGCCATGATCTGGCCCTGCGCCTGTACCAGCGCCTCGAACCCAAGTCCGGCGCGGTCTTCGATCTGCAGCTTGAACCCGCCCATGGCGCCTAGGCCAGGCACCGGCGGCGGCGGGAAGATGCCCAGGAATCCGTCGGGGATCTGGCTGAACTTGCCCATCAGCTTCCCGGCAATGGCGTTGGCCGAAAGCGAGGAATCCTTGCGTTCGTCGAAGGGCTTGAGCATGGCGAACATCAGCGCGGAGTTCGGCACGTTCACGGGGCCATTGACCGACAGGCCAGGGAAGGCGACCACGCTCTCCACCCCGGGTTCGGCCAGCGCGATCTGGGACATCTGCTTGACGGCGGCTTCGGTGCGGTCGAGTGAAGCGCCGCTGGGCAACTGGGCGATGCCGACCAGAAAGTACTTGTCCTGGGCCGGCACGAAGCCGTTCGGAACCTGATGGAAGCCCAGCCAGGTCAGGCCGACGAAGCCGACATATAGCGTGAGTACGATGGCGCTGCCGCGAACCGCCCGGCGCACGCTCCCGACGTAGGTGTTCGACGCTCTATCGAAGAAGCGGTTGAAGCGCCGGAAGAAGCCTCCGAGCGTGCGGTTCATGACGCGGGAGAGCCAATCGGATCCGGCCGTCTCGTGATGCGGCTTTAGCAGGATGGCCGCAAGCGCGGGCGAAAGCGTGAGCGAATTGATGGCCGAGAGTATGGTCGAGATGGCGATGGTCAAGGCGAACTGACGATAGAACTCGCCTTGCAGCCCCGACAGGAACGCCGACGGGATGAAGACCGCGGCCAATACCGAGGTGATGGCAATGATCGGCCCCGTGACTTCGTCCATGGCTTTGATCGCGGCCTGCCTGGGCGGTTCACCGAGAGCCATGTGACGCTCCACGTTCTCGACCACCACGATGGCGTCGTCCACCACGATGCCGATCGAAAGCACTAGCCCGAACAACGATAGCGTGTTCAACGAAAAGCCGAAAACGTGCATCAGCGCGAAAGTGCCAACCAGCGACACTGGCACGGCCACGAGAGGAATAATGGAGGCACGCCAGGTTTGCAGGAACAACACCACCACGATGACCACCAGGACGATGGCCTCCAGCAGGGTGATGGCCACGGACTGCAGCGATGCGCGCACGAAGACCGTGGGGTCATAGGCGATCCGGTATTCGATGTCCTGTGGAAAGCCCTGCTGGAGTTCCTGCATCTTGGCCCGGACCGCATTCGAGACGTCGATGGCATTGGCGCCCGGGCTCTGGATGATCTGCAGCGCGGGTGCCGACTCGCCGTCGAGCAAGCTGCGCAGGGTATAGGCGTCGGCGCCCAAGGAGACCCGCGCGACGTCGCGCAGCCGCGTGACCTGGCCATCGGCGCCGGTCTTTACGATGATGTCGCCGAACTGCTCCGTGCTGGCCAGGCGCCCCAGTGTGTTGACTGTGATCTGGAAGGCGGCGGAGGTGTCCGGCTGCTGGCCCACGGAGCCGGCGGCCACCTGCACGTTCTGTTCCCGCAGGGCGGCAACCACGTCGCTCGCAGTCAGCCCGCGCGTAGCGACGCTGGAGGGATCCAGCCAGACGCGCATGGAGTATTCCCCCGCGCCCCAGACCAGGACATCGCCGACACCGGGCAGGCGCGCGAGCTCGTCGCGCACCTGCCGGATAGCGAAGTTGGAAAGATAGAGCGGGTCGTAGCGTTTCTCGGGTGAAACGAGGTGCACCACCATCAACACGTCAGGCGACGTTTTCTGTGTGACGACCCCGATGCGCTGCACCTCTTGCGGCAGCCGCGGCAAGGCGCGCGAGACCCGGTTCTGCACCTGGATTTGCGCCATGTCCGGGTCGATTCCCTGCTTGAACGCAATGGTGAGCACCATTTGGCCGTCGATGGCCATCTGGGAGTTCATGTAGAGCATGCCCTCGACGCCGTTGATCACCTGTTCCAGCGGCGCGGCGACGGTGTCGGCGATCACTTCAGGGTTGGCGCCCGGGTAGCTTGCCGTTACCTGCACCGTGGGCGGTGTGACGGCGGGGTATTCGCTCAACGGCAGTTGCCAGAAGGCGATTGCGCCCGCCAGCAGCATGAGCAGGGACAGGACGATGGCGAAGATCGGCCGGGCGATGAAAAAATGGGGGAATTTCATTGACTGGCCTCCTCTGGCGTGGGGCTGGCTTGCGCCTTGGCGCCTACGGCGCCATTCGCCTGGGGCGCCGCGATGGCGGTCTGCCGCATGGGCACCTGACGGGGCGTGATCATCATGCCGGGGCGCACCAGGCCCTTGATCACAATCTTCTCGCCGGCTTGCAGGCCGGCATTGATGATGCGCAGCCCGTCCGCCATCTGGCCCAGCTCTATCGCGCGGTACTGCGCCAGGTTGTCCTTGTCCACGACCAGGACATAGTTTTTCCCCTGGTCGGTGCCTACTGCCACGTCGTCGACCAGGATGGCCGGGCGCTCGGCGCCGGTGGCCAGCCTGGCGCGGGCGAACAGGCCCGGCGCCAACTGGCCGTCGGGGTTCGGCACCACGGCGCGGGCGCGGATAGTGCCCGTGCCCCGGTCGATCCGGTTGCCCACGAAGTCGAGCGCGCCCCTGTAAGGAAAACCTCTGTCCGTGGTCAGCCCCACGTCGACTGGCAGCGACGACTTGCCGCCGCCGGCATCGGGCCGGGTCTGCCTCACCGCGTTGAGGTATGTCGCCTCGTCAATGTCGAAGTACACGTGCATGGGATCGATCGACACGATCGTGGTCAGTAGGGTGGCGGCGCCTGCCGCACCGCCATTGACCAGATTGCCTTCGGTCACCAGCACGCGGTCGACACGCCCGGAGATGGGGGCGGTGATGTGCGCGTAGGACAGATCGAGCCGCGCCGCGGCCACGGCAGCCTTGGCCATCTGTACTTGCGCCTGCTGCGCGCTGCGCGCGGAGACGGCGTCGTCGTAAGTCTTGCGTGAGACGGCGCCGGTGGACACCAGCCGCTGGGCGCGGTCGAAGTCGGCTTGAGCCTGGGCGGCCAGTACCTCGGCCTGACGCAGTTGCGCGGTGGCGGTATCGAGCGCCACTTGGAAGGGGCGCGGATCGATCTGAAACAGCCGTTGTCCCTTGCGAACCAGGCCCCCCTCGGGAACGCTGACCGCATGGATGGCTCCACTGACGCGCGAACGTAGTTCGACGGTCTCGGGCGCCGCGAGGAAACCTGTGAAATCGCTCGACGGCGAGATTGTGCGTTCGATGACCTCCGCCACGGGCACCTGCGGCGCTATGGAAGCGCCTGTGGCTTCTTTCCGCGACGCTGCCGCCTTGTCTTCGTCTTCGGCGACGCCATAAGCGGAGAACATAATGGTTCCAGCCGCTGCGATGACGCCTATCAACGCTGCAATTTTGAATTTTCGATGCATGGACATGCCCCTTCTTTGCAGCAGGGCCTCGGCTCTTCCGAAGCGGCTCTGCAGAAATTTCCGGCAAGGCTAGGCATTACAACGACAGGAAGGTCAAGCCTTGTGCCTGCGTGTGTTGCCCGCTATTGACTTTGCAATCGTGGGAAGGAATAGATTGAAGCCGCCGTTTGAAAGGCGAGGCAGAGATAGCCGTTCAACACCAACCTGAGGAATGTGGACCAGTCATGCAGAACAGAACCGGCGGGAGCCATCGCGCTCGAGGCATGCATATCAAAACAGTCGATATCCGGCAGGTGCGAACTCGAGTTCCGGTTCTGGAAGGGCAGACCATTCTGGAGGCGGCGCTTCAGAATGGAATCTCCTTTCCGCACGGTTGCCGCTCCGGCCGTTGTGGAAGCTGCAAATCCCGCCTGGTCGACGGCGAGGTCGAGATGCTCTCGCATTCGCGCTTCGCATTGACGGACGAGGAGAAGGCCGGCGGCCTGATACTGGCGTGCCGCGCGGTCCCGAAAACCGATATCGCGGTGGCCTGGCTGGGCTCCGACGACGAAGCGGCGGCTGCGCAGGCCCGGACGTGGCAGGGAACCGTCGTCTCTATCGACGACCTGACTCATGACATCAGGCGCGTCCGTATCCGTCCAGACCGTACGGATGCGCTGGTGTTTTTCGCCGGGCAGTATGCCGACATCAGATTCGGGCCGTCTCCGGCGCGCAGTTACTCGATGGCCAACCGGTCAGGCGATCCTGAATTGGAATTCCACGTACGCCGGGTTCCGGGCGGGGCGGCGTCGGGCTATGTCCATACCATTCTGAGGCCGGGGGACCGCATTGTGCTCGAAGCGCCGCGAGGTTCCTCGTATTTGCGCGAAAGTCATTGCGGACCCATTCTGTGCATCGCGGGCGGATCGGGATTGGCTCCCATCAAATCGATTGTTGAAACCGCCCTCGCACACGGTATGAGGCAGGCGATCCACGTCTACTTCGGCGCGAGGGCGGAGCGGGATCTATACCTGGTCGAGCATTTCGAAACGTTGGTCCGTCGGCACGCCAACCTGGTCTTTACGCCTGTGTTGTCCGAAGTGCGGGCCACGGCGCGGCGGACAGGCGCGGTCACGCAAGCCGTTGCGGACGATTTCTCCGACCTGACCGGCTTCAAGGTTTACGTCGCGGGCCCGCCGCGAATGGTGGATGCGGCGATGGAGATCGCCTTCGGCCGCGGGCTGAATGCGCGGGACCTGCACGCCGACGTTTTCTTCACCCCGCAGGGGCAGCCGCTGTCCGGCGCTGCTGGATAAAGGCAGGGGACTTGACCTTCCCACAATGGCAAGCCTCAGACTTTCCTTCCCTTGAACAAGGAGACTGCCATGAACATCGGTGAAGCATCCAAGGCGTCCAGGGTATCGGCCAAGATGATCCGCTACTACGAACAGATCGGCCTGATCCCCGCAGCGCAGCGGACCGCATCTGGCTACCGTGCCTATGGCCGGGTCGACGTCCACCGGCTGCACTTCATCCGCCGCGCCCGCGACCTCGGATTCTCGGTGGCCGAGACCAGCAACCTGTTGAGCCTGTGGAACGATCGGTCGCGCCAGAGCGCCGACGTCAAGCGCCTGGCTCAGGCGCACCTTGCCGAACTGGACCGGCGTATCGATAGCATGCGGCAGATGGCGGGGACGCTCAAGGCGTTGATCCGGTGCTGCGCGGGAGACGAGCGTCCCAACTGCCCGATCCTGCAAATTCTCGAACAACCCGACGATGGCTGCGTGGAGCCCGAAGCGCGCACAGGGGGCGTGGCGCGCCGCCCTCACGGCCACAGGCTGGCGAAGCCCGCGTCGTCCTACTGAGCCCCTGGAGCACGATATGCCAATCATCACCGTTCTTCCGCATGCCGATCTGGCGCCCGAAGGCGCCGTGCTGGAAGCGTCATCAGGAACCTCGATATCCGAGGCCTTGCTCGCCAATGGCATTGAAATCGAGCATGCGTGCGATATGAGCTGTGCCTGCACGACCTGCCATTGCATCGTGCGGCGGGGCTTCGATTCCCTGAATGAGGTCGAGGATTGCGAGGATGATCTGCTTGACCGCGCCTGGGGGCTGGAGGCGCAGTCGCGCCTGAGCTGCCAAGCCATCGTGGGCGTTGAAGACCTGACCGTCGAGATTCCCAAGTACACGGTCAACCATGCCAAGGAGAGCCGCCAGGGCGCGACGAGCCGGCGGCCGGCCTTCGACACAATCGCTTGACCTTCCAACCATGGAACCGGTCAGACTGCCTGGTATTCCAACCCGAAAGGAGCATTTCATGCAATTCCATCTCGACGACATGACCTGCGGCGGTTGCGCGCGCACCGTCAAGGCGGCAATCCAGTCGGTCGATCCCGACGCCGGCATCGTCACGGATCCGCAGACCCGCTTGGTCCAGGTACAGACCTCGGCATCCGAGGAGCAGATATCCGAAGCCTTGCGCGAAGCTGGCTATCCGCCGCGCGCGCAGTCATAAGGACGTGTGGCCGGCCCTGGCGGCCTCGCCGGCACGGCGGGGGCCGCGACGCGGCGCTTCATAGCAACAGCTGTATCGCGGGAAGGCTGGCATCCCCATTCAGCAATACGACCTTTTTCATCCGTATCCGGAAGGCGCCCGGCTCGCCTTCGATCGTGTGATAGGCCGTGGCCGCCAGCATTTTCTGGGTATCGCCCTGGGTTTCCATGTACAGGAACGGGGTGCGCGTGTGGTGCAGCTTCGCCGGGGCGTCGCTTGCAAGCACTTGGGGGGCCTGCAGGATGCGGAGCCCCCGTACCGCCGGGTGCAGGGAGTGCGCGCGGGGATTGCGGTAGCGCTGGATGCGTAGCCTCAATAGCAGCAGGTCTTCATGCAGCAGCGACGGCGCCTCGTCGCCCGGGACCTGGTCTTGCGACAGCGGCATCCAGTACAGGCCCGACTCCGCATACATGGCGAGCCATTCGTCGTAGCGTTGGGTGTCCAGGAGCATGGCCTCGTGGTACACGAATGCCGCCAGCTCCGCCGAGACAGACGCGGTATCCCTATCCATCGACACAGTGTTCACGCCGCGTCTCCCATCAATTCCAGCCAGCCTCGGTGCTGATTGCGCATGACCCATTCGTTGTTGCCGCTATCCATGGACACGGGGACCTGACCGATCTCTCCGTCCCGGTATCCCCGATGCAGGCTGAGCCATTCGTTGCCCGAGCAGAGCAGGCCGCGCTGCTGGCTTTCGAACAGGTGCACGTCGTCATGCGCCACGACGGACATAGGCGAGAACACCAGCCGGGCATAGGACGCCGCGCGTTGCCGCAGGCGGGCGGGGGCATTCTTTGGAGCGAACGCCCATATCTCGACGAGCGTCCGGTCCACCGCCAGGGGGCGCAGGACTCGCAGGATCATGGGGGATGCCTTGGCCGCCAGGCTGGGATAGAGCACGGTATTCTGCGGAGAAAATTGCAGGATCCGTTGCGCGGCTTCCTGACCGTGGCGCGCTTCGAGTTCCGCCTGGTAATCAGGCAGCGGCGCGTAGCCGGTGTGGATGCTGAACTTGGTGCCCAGCACGCTGTGCCCGTGCGGCAGCACGCGCGCGCCCATTTCCGAATAGAAGCTGTAGCCTGCGCCGAAGGGCAGCAGCTGCTCCATGGCCAGCACGGTATCGCCGTTTTCGGACAAGGTCTGCGCGACTTCTTTCGCGGCGGAGGCGGCCGACTCGTGCGTGGAAATCGGGTGCACGGTGTCGTTCACGTTCTCCAGGTACAGCTTCCAGTTGCAGTCGATGCGGCTGCGCAGGGGCTGACCGAGCACCGAAAGCTCGCCGTCCGGCGCGCGCGCCACCATGTTGTCCAGCGTGGCCAGGGCTTCACCAAAATAGCCCATGAAGTCCGGTCCGTCTTCGCCGATCCGGACGAACACGAACCCCTTGTAGTTCATGCAGGCGGCAGGCGAGGACAGACCCTTCCCGGACGGGCACGAAGACAGGCCCGTGCCCTCGTAATCGTTCTTCAACGGGATGGACAGCAGGGAGCCGTCGAGGCGGTACGTCCAGGCGTGATAAGGACAGCGCAACATCTTGCCGCAGTTGCCCTCGCGTTCGTGCACGAGCTGGCTGCCCTTATGGGCGCAGCGGTTCATCAGCACCGTTACCTCTTGCGGGCTCTTGCGCAGCATGATCAGCGATTGCCCGGCGATCTCGGTGGTGTAGTAGTCGCCCACGGCGGGTATCTGGCTTTCGTGACCCACATAAACCCAGGCGCGCGTCCATAGCCGGGCCTGTTCGGAGGCGTAGACGCCGGGATCGGTGTAGAGATCCCGATGCACGCGATTCGGACCGACCAGGTGCCGAAAGCCTTCCGGGGAAGTATGGCCTGTCATATTGTCTCCAATGCGTTTCATTGTCCGGCTCATGCCGTGGCCGCTTGCGCGGACGATGGGGCAGCCGCGGAAAACGGTGCCGGCGCCCACGGGCGGCTGGCGGAATCGGGCGGGACGGCCGCTATCAGGGCGCGGGTGTAGGCGTGCTGCGGCTGGCCGAATACCTGGTCGACAGGGCCTTGTTCCACGACCCGACCCTGATGCAGCACGAGAACGCGCGTGCACAGGTACCGGACCACGGCCAGATCGTGGGACACGAAGACGAGCGCGATGCCCAGCTCCTGCTTGAGCCGCAACAGCAGATTCAGGATCAGCGCCTGCACCGATACGTCCAGGCCCGACACGATTTCGTCCGCCACGATCAGGCGGGGCGTCACGCACAGGGCCCGCGCGATGTTCACGCGCTGCTTCTGGCCTCCCGACAACTGCGAGGGCAGGCGATCCACCGCTTCCGGCGGCAGGCCCACGGATGCCAGCAAGCGTCTGGCCAACTCCAGCCGCTGCGACGGGTCCGATCCCGCTCGCGCGGAAAACGCGCCGGACTCCAGGATCTGGGTCACCAGCGCGCCTACGCGCCGCCGCGGATTCAAGGCCGAGTCGGGGTTCTGGAATACCAGCTGCACGTCGCGTGGATCCGCCAGCGAAGTGCGAGGCCGTCCCGCCGTCGATCCGGGATACGCGATGTGTCCGGTAGTGGGCGCGGCCATCCCGGCGATCAGGCGCACCAGGCTGGTCTTGCCGCTGCCGCTCTCGCCGACGATGCCCAGGAATTCACCGCGCTCCACTGCGAGCGACAACGGCTGTAGGATCTGCAATCGCGGCCTGGCCCGGAACAGGCGGGCGCGGCCGGGGTAGCTCAGCGCGACGTCCGTCAACGTGACGACGGGATCGCCGCCGGCCGCAGCAGGCGCGGCCCGCATGGCCAGGAACGCCGCGCTTTCGCTGCGGGCCACCGCGCCCAGGGAAGGAATGGACGGCAGGCAGCGCGCGGCGCGCTCGCCGCCTCGCTCCAGCAAGGGAATCTCCTGTGCGGCGCAGGCCGTCTGGCGCGTCGGGCAGCGAGACGCAAAGCGGCAGCCGCGCAGCGTCGCGAAGTCGCGTAGCCCCGGCATGAAATCGGGCAAGGTACGCAGGGCCTGCGTCGGCGCTTCCATGCCCGGGGCAGACTCCTTCAGGCTGCGCGTGTAGGGGTGCAGGGGTTCGTCGAGCACCTGCCGCGCGGAACCGACTTCCACGACTTCGCCCGCGTACAGCACCGCTATCGAGTCGCAGACGTGCGCCGCCAGCCGCAGGTCGTGCGTGACCAGCACCACGGAGGTCCGGTGGCGCTGTTGCTGGTCGGCCAGAACGCGCATGATCTGCGCCTGCGTGATCACGTCCAGCGCAGTGGTGGGCTCGTCGGCAAAGATCAATGCCGGGTCGCCGCAAAACGCCATGGCGATCAGTATGCGCTGGCACTGGCCGCCCGACATCTGGTGCGGATAGCGCGCCAGCATGCCAGGGGCATCATTCAGGCCGACCTCCTGCAAGCGCGCGCGGGCGTAGGATTCCCATTGCGAGGCCGGTATCCCGACGTGGCGCAGATGCTCGAACAGCTGCTGGCGCACCGTCAGCGCGGGATTCAGGCCGGACAGCGGCTCCTGGGGAATGAACGCGATCTGGCGGCCGAGCATTTCGCGGCGCCGCGCCGGCGTCATTCGGTTCAGGTCCGTTCCGCGGAACTGGATGGTGCCGGCGGTGATGCGGAAGCCGGGGGGCAGGGTGCCCGACACCATGCGCCCCATCATGCTTTTGCCGGCGCCCGATTCGCCCACCAGGCCCAGCATGCGGCCTTCGGGGATGTCCAGGTCGATGCCGCGCAGCACGGCGGCGGGCAGGCGCTGGCCGTCCACGTCCACGTCCGCGGTCAGCGTAAGGTTGCGCAAGCTCAATAGCGACATGGGCTCAATTCCTTCCACGCTTGCGAGGATCCAGCAGCTGGCGCATGCCGTCGCTGAGCAGATTGAACCCGAAGACCGTCAGCACGATGCCGGTCACCGGCGCGATCAGGGTCCATATGGCTTCCTGCATGGTGCTGCGCGCGTCGGCGATCATGACGCCCCACGCGACCACATCCGCAGGCACGGATAGCCCGACGAAGCTCAAGATGGCCTCGACGATGATGGCAATGCCGATCTGCAGGCTGAACAGTGTCAGGATCAGCGGCGTCAGGCCCGGCAGCATTTCCCTCAGCATCACGCGGATATGGCCGAAGCCCATCAGGCGTGCCGCCGTCACGTAATCGTTGCGGCGGATCTTGAGGGCCTCGGCGCGCACCACCCGGCAGAACCGTGTCCAGTCCACCAGCACGATGGCGAGAATCACGTTGCCCACGCCGGTGCCCAGGCCCACCATGAGGATCAGCGAAAGCACCACCGGCGGAAACGACATCCACAGATCGACCAGGTAGCCGATGCCCTTGTCCACGCGCCCGCCGAAGTAGGCGGCGACCAGGCCCAGGGTGGACCCCACCAGCGTGGCGCCCATCGCCGCGCACAGGCCGACCCACAAGGCCACGCGCGTGCCGTAGATCAGACGAGACAGCACGCAGCGGCCCAGGCTGTCCGTGCCCAGCGGATACTGGGCCATGCCGTCGGCCGCCCAGGCGGGGGGCAAGAGCGGCGACAGCAGGTCCTGCGCCAAGGGATCGTTCGGCGCGATCGCGGGCGCGAAGATCGCGATCGCTACCAGCGCCAGCACGATCACGCAGCCCAGTGCGGCCTTGGGCGAGGCGCGCATGGCGGCCCACCAGGCCGATGCGCGCAGGGCAGGCGGCGCCGCGCGTACATTCAGCGTAGTCATCAGGTGTCTCTCAAGCGGGGATCGATCACGGCGTACAGGCAATCCACGCTCGCATTGATCAGCAGGATTACGGCGCAGAACACGAGCGAGATTCCCTGGATAAGAGGAAGATCGTGGTTGCGCACGGCCTGAACCATCATGTTGCCGAGGCCAGGAAAGGAAAAGATCATCTCGATCAGCAGGGTTCCGCCGAACAGAAACCCGAACTGCACGCCGATCAGCGTCAAGGTCGGCAGGAAGGCGTTGCGCAGCATGTGCCGCAGGATAATGCGGCTTTCGGGCTGCCCGCGCAGCCGCGCGACCGTCACATACTGTTCGTGGCTGGCCTCCAGCAGGCTGGCGCGCAGCACCCGCACGATCAGGGGGCTGAACCCCAGCGCCAGCGCCAGGGCCGGCAGCACCAGGTGCGAGGCCGCGTCGGCCCACTCCCGCCAACGGCCCTGCAACAGGAAGTCCAGAAGCACGAAGCCGGTGTACCCGGATGCGGAGACGTCCGAGCTGAAACGGCCGGAAAACGGCAGGATGGGCCAATGCACGCCGAAGGCCAGCATCAGGAAGATTCCCCAGAGAAAGCCGGGGATGGAGATCAGCAGCACCAGGCCCGCGTCAGCGGCCAGCTCGCCGCGGCGATCGTGCAGCACATAGAGCAGCAGGCCGCCCGGGATGCTGATCGCCAGCGCCATGAGGAGCGCCACGAACGACAGTTCCAGCGTCGCCGGCAAGGTCGTCGCGATCAGCTGTGCGACGGGCGCGCCGGAACTGATGGAGCGGCCCAGGTCGCCATGCAGAACCTGTCCCAGCCAGATGCCGTACTGCGCGATCAGCGAGCGGTCCAGCCCCATGGCGTGGCGCAGGGCCTCGACTTCGGCGCGGGTCGCGCTCGGCGGCAGCATCATGCCGAGAGGATCCGCCGGCAACAGCCGCAGCACCACGAAGACGACGACGGACAGCGCCAACATGGTCGGCACTGCCACTGCCAGGCGGCGCGCGAAATGGGACGCCAGCGCCATCCACATCATTGGCTCCAGCGATAGACCGCCGGCAGGACGTAGCCGGTCTGGTAGACCTTCATGTCCACGGCCTTCTTGGACGCCACCGTGGCGACCGACTGCAGCAGAGGCAGGCTCCATACGTGCTCCGTCGCCTGTCGGGCCAGCTCACGGTAGCCGTCATAGCGCTTGGCGGGGTCGCTCTGCGCGGCCAGGGCGTCGATGGTCTTGGCGAGCTCCGGCTCCTTCCAGGTCGAGAAGCGCAGGCGCGGATCCAGGATCTTGCCGGCGAAGATTTCCGGGTCGCCGGTCGCATTGGCCCAGCTGTACAGCATGACGCCCGGCACCTTGGACGAATGGCTGAGGTCCAGGTACTTTGCCAGCGTGATTTCCTGCAGGTCCGCCTGGATGCCGATCTGCGACCACATCTGCACGATGGCGCGCGCCATCTCGTAGTCGCTGGGGAAGGTATTGTTGGTCGACAGGAACTGGATCTTCAGCGGCTTGTCGGGCCCGTAGCCGGCCTTCGCCAACTCCGCCTGCGCGGCCGTCTTGTCGTAGGCATAGCTGAATCCGGCCACGTCGCCAGGCGAGCCCGGCGTGGCCAACACGGAAATCGGCTTGGCCACATTGGCGTAGAACGCCTTGGAAATCGCCTGCTTGTTGATCGCCAGATGCAGGGCGCGCCGCACATGCTCGTTCTGAAACTCCGGAACGTAGCTGGGAATCTGCAGAATGAAGATCTCGCTGTACGGATAGACCTCGGCCTTCAGCGCGGGAATCTTGTTCAGCCGGTTGACTTCGCGCAGCGGAATCTGCACCGCCACGTCGGCCCTGGCCGATTCCAGCATCGCCACGCGCGCGGAAGAGTCCGGAACGAACTCGAAAACGACCCGCTTGATAGCGGGCTTTTCGCCCCAGTACTTGTCGAATGCCTCAAGCACTACGCGCGAGCCGCGTTCGTAGCGCACGATCTTGTATGGGCCGGCGCCAATGGGCGCCGCCTGGAATCCGTCCTCGCCCACCTTTTCCATGTAGGCCTTGGGCAGGACGTAGGAAGTCAGGAAGCCCAGATAGTTGGGCGCGGTGGGCGTCGGGGTGGAGAACACCATGACGGCCTGGGTCGGACTGGATATCTCTATGTTTTGCAACGCGCCGAAAAAGCCGTTGATGGCCAGGCGTTTTTCCTTCTTCGGGCGATCGAGGAAGCTGAACTTGAAGTCTTCGGTCGTCAGCTTGGAACCGTCATGGAAGGTCACTCCGTCGCGCAGCTCGATGGCGAGCCGCATGTTCTTGTCGTCCAGCCAGCGCCAGCTCTTGACCAGCGCGGGCTGCAGCTTCAGGTCGCCGTCGATGAAAAGCGGGGAGTCGAACACGGCCTTGTACAGCGATTGTCCTGCCGGAAACGTGACTGCCGTCGGATCCCAGGACGGCACGTCCACCGGATAGGCGATCTTCAACTCGTCCGGTTTGTCCGCTTGGGCCAGCGCCGCCGACGCCGCCAGCCCGCCGCCCACCAACACAAGACAGGATGCCAGGACCCTGCCCAACCACCGTACCCACCATGCATCAATCATGAACGGCCTCCGATAGCGGAATCGTTGCGAAAGCACCCGGCCAAACCACGTGCAAACAGTATACTGTTTGTGATTTAAGCATTAATAGTTCATGATTCAACTAATTATTTACCCTGATATCAGTGGCTTATGGTCCTGCAAAAACAGTATATTGTTCAGGGATAACCCTAGCCGATGTGGGTAAACGATCCATCCCTCCGCCACAGGACCAGACCGAATGGGACAGCTGCAACAACGCCTGCAATGGGACCAGGATTCCGGCGCAATCCTGGATGCCGACCGCCGTTACGTCATGCTGCGCGCCGACGTCCTGATGGGGCTGTTCGCCGGCCTGCCGCCCGCGCAGCGCGCCCAGGCACTCGACAGCCTGCAAGCGTCGGTGCGCGCGCATGGCGGCGCATCTGCGCGCGCCTATCGAGCCGGCGGCGCGGCCGCCGATGCATTCCTGCAGGTGATGGCCGAGTCTGCGGCCGACCTGGGGTGGGGCATATGGCGCTTCGAATCCGGCGACGCGGCCGCGCTGACGCTTGCGGTGCGAAACAGCCCCTTCGCGATGGCAGCCTCCACCCGCGACCGGCCGGTGTGCCACGCGATAACGGGTATGCTCGAAGCCGTAAGCGCCCTGGTGGCGGGAGAGCCCAGGACGTTTCGCGAGACCAGGTGCGCTAGCATGGGCGCGCCCTGTTGCGTATTCCTGGCGCAGAACGAGTGAGGCGAGGCCGGTGGAGACGAAGGTAAAAAGCAGGAAAACGAGCAGCGCGGCGCGCAAGCCCAATCTGCGCGAACGCGTGTATGGCGTCGTCCGCCAACGCATACAGATGGGCTTGATCCGGCTTGAAGACCGGCTGGTGGATCACGATATCGCGCATGAGCTGCATGTATCCCGCATGCCGGTCCGCGAAGCGCTCATGCAACTGAAGAACGAAGGTGTGCTCGAAGGAACGGCGCGCGGTTTCGTGCTGCGCCGCTTCACGCTCGCCGAAATGAACGAGATCTTCGAGATCCGCACCTTGCTGGAACCCCCCGCCGCCGCCTCCGCATCGCTGCACGCGGATCCCAAGGGCCTGGCCGAAATGAAGGCCGCCCTGGAGCAGGCCGAAAGCGCGCATCTCCGGACCGACCTCGACGATTTCATGCGCAGCAACGCGCGCTTCCGGCTGGTCTGGCTCGCCATGGTGCCCAACCGCGAACTGGCCGGCGCGATTTCGCGCTATATCGATCACGTGCAGGTAGTGCGCCTGGTGACGATGGACGATCACCAGGTCCGCAGCATCATCCTGGACGGAATGCGAGGACTGTACGAAGCCTTCCTGTCCGGCGATACCGAACTTGTCCGTATCCGCATGCTTGGCCACGCGCGCGCGGCGGCTGCGTGCTACTACAGCGCTTACCAGAAAATTTTCGAGTCTGGCCCCTCAGGCAAAGGGAGTTGAGGGGCGCCTGTCTTGCCACCGGGCAATTCGAAATCCTCCGCTTGGTCTCCATCCGCTTTCCGATCGTGGTTTTTCGACGCATACGCGATGTGCGTATCTGGCTGCATGCGTGCTAAAACTCGTGGCCTGACACCTCTTTTCATGCCGGCCCGCGCATCCGCCTGGCCGTTGCAGACCCGATAAGGTACCGCCGCCTTGTTCCTCTATTACCGAATCAGTTTCGTCTTGAGCGTGCTTGCGCTCGCGGCCTGGGTGATCGGCGTTGCCACCTATGACGCGCCGCGTCTTGGCGACGGCAATGGCCCGGACCCCCTCGGCGTTCTGCTGTTCCTGTCGCTATGGCTCGTCGGCCTGCTGCTGGCGCATTCGAGCATGCTTGCCTGCTTCGCGCGCGCCAGGCGGCCCGCGACGATCCTGCAAGGCCGGCAGGGGATCGCCATCCATCTCGCGCTGTGGGCGGGTTTTCTCGCCTACGCGCTGTATACGTTCTAGCCGGGCTGAGTTCCGGGCCAGCCCTGGCGGGGCGGCCCTAATCCCGGGAGGCGCCGCCGCCTTCACCGGCGCTGGCCGCCGCGGAACCCTCGAGCGGCGCCGTGTTGTCGTCCCACCAGTCGCCCAATGCTTCCAGCAGCGGCACCAGCGCGCCGCCCGAGGGCGTGAGGTCGTACTCCACGCGCCTGGGATATCCGTCGAAGTCGGTACGCCGGACAATGCCGGCCAATTCCAGCTTGCGCAGTTCCAGCGTCAGCATCCGGTGGGAGATCGTCGGATTGTCGCGGCGCAGGTCGCTGAAGCGCTTGGTGCCCTCTTTGAGGTAGTAGATCAGCAGCGTCGGCCACCTGCCGCTCAGGATCTGCATGATCTCTTCGATGGGGCAGCGCGATACCAGGTCTTTCATCGGCGGGGCATGGTCACATAAATGTGCGTAGTTTACTTGTCTGGCCAGGTCCGTAGAATCCAATCCGCTGCGCAGCGGAACCACTAACTACGGAGAAAATCATCTTGGAACCCATCTTGATTTATGGATTTCCGCTCGGCAGTTCCATGGGGCTCGTCGCGGCGCTGGAGTGGCTTGGCAAGCCATATCGCTTGTGCCGTGTGGACATGCTGGGCGAAATGAGGCTGCCTTCCTATGCGCGGCTCAACGCGCGCCATGAGACGCCCGCTTTCGTCGGCGAGCATGGCATGGTGTTCTCGGAGACCATGGCGATTGCGCGGTGGATCGAGAACCGGGACACGGAGCGGCGCGTCAGCTTCGATCCTCTCTCACCGGAATCGGATCGCATGCACCAGTTCATTGCGTTCCTGAATACCGGCTTTACCGCCGCCTTCACGCCGCACTGGGTGGCGCTGGAAATGAATCCGCCCGATCCGGCAATGCAGAAAATTATGAGGGAATGGGGCGCGCAACGCATCATCGAACGGCACGACAAGCTCGAGGCGATGCTTGGCGACACGCCGTTCCTGGTGGGCAGCCGCCCGACGCTGGCGGACGCCGTGCTGGTCGGCGTGGGGCGTTGGCTGGATTTCCATGGCGTTGCCGATCCGACCCGTTGGCCTCGGCTGGCGGCATTGCGGCAGCGCCTGGAAAACGACCCGGCGGTGAAGTACGCCACTGCGCTGGAGGCCGGCGAAAGCCCGTCCGGCTCGGGCTTTTGCAAAGGCCACGTGCCTCTGGACGAACTGATATCGGCATACGGCAAATAGGCCGGCGCCGGCGTTTGTCCAGGAACGGCCGGCGGCTGGGCGCGGCCGCCCGTTCCGCAAGGTCGAGAGCGTGCGCAAGCGCCTTACGGACTGCCGTGGCGGAACGCCCGCTGCAGGCGATCCGCGGCCGCGCTCAGCAGCGGCAGGACATCCTTCACCAGTTTTTCCCGGGAGTAGTCCTTCGTGTTCACGGAAACCGCCAACCCATATTGCTGGGCGCCGGCCTCCACCAGGGTGCCGATGGCGGAATAGCCGATACCGAGATCTTCCTCGACGAGTGACCAGCCTCGCTTCCTGGTCTCTTTCATCTCCTTGGCCAGCTTGCCGCGATGGACGAGCGTCTTGGACGTCATCTGCGAGATTTTCATGCCGGCCACGTAGGCATCGATATCGTCGGATTGCGAGATCAGCATGCGGCCCATGGCGCTGCAGTGGGCGGGCAGGCGGCTGCCGACATGTATGTTCATGGTGACGAGCTTGCGCGTTTCGAGCGACGCGATGGAGCGGGCCACGACTACCACTTCGTCTCCTTCCAGCAAGCCCAGGTGCACCGAGCCGCCAACCGCGTCGGCCAACACCTCCATTTCGCTTTCCGCCATGAGGGGCAGCGACAGGCTGGACAGCGCGGCGTACCCGAGTTCGAGCACCAGCGGCCGCAACTGGTAGCGCTTGGTTTCTTCATCATGGCCTACATAGCCTTCGTCCTGCAGTGTGCGCAGGAATCGCAGGCAGGTCGCCTTGGTCAGATTGACCCGAGTGGAAATCTCCGTGAGGGATGGCGAGGGAATTTCATTGAAGACTCGAACAATGGCGAGACCTCGCGAAAGCGAGCGGTTTGAAACAGTCACGGTATCTCCGATTTTGCGGACTTATCGTTGCCACAAAGACTAGCGCGGAAGCATTCTTTCTTCGATGTCTTCCATGCGGTGGCACCTAGTGTAAATGGGCGGCGGCCCGTCATTCTTCTCCACTGATAGATCCAAAAACCTGAATTTATTCAAGGGCATCCGCGGCAATTGCTTGCTGCGGTGCAGAACAACTTGTTCTTGCATGTTCAAAAGTTGCCGCCTAGTATTGGTTTAAAGAGCGACACAATGGTTCACTAAATGAACCATAAGATGATAACTAAAGGAGACATGCATGCATACCCTATTTGGTTCCATCAGGCGCGTGTTGACGACGGTGTTGCTGGCATCGTCACTCGTTTCCCTCGCAGCGCATGCGCAGGAGCCCGTAAAGCTGACGCTTTGGTTCACCGATTCACGGGCGCAGTACAAGACCTGGCTGGAAAAGTCGGCCGCGGAATTCCGCAAGACCAATCCCAACGTCAGCTTCGAGATCGTGCAGATGTCTCCGAATGACGCCTATATCAAGTGGCCGGCCTCGATCGCGGCGGGCAACCAGCCGGACATCACTTGGATGTTCTTCGCGTTCTCGGCCTGGGTGAACGATATTCCGGGTGGCGCGCTGGCGCCCATGGACGACGTAATCAACGCGCTGGGCAAGGACAAGTTCCATCCCGACGGCCTGTCCGCGTGGCGCTACAAGGACAAATACCTCGGCGTTCCGTACACGCGCCAGCCGTTCTATCTCTTCTGGCGCAAGGACAAGTTCGCCGAGGCGGGACTGTCGGCCCCCAAGACCTGGGACGACATCATCAACGCGGCCAAGGTGCTGCACAAGCCGGAGAAGGGCCAGTACGGCATCGCCATCGCGGGCAAGAACGATTGGACCGTGCGCCAGAATTTCGAGCTCGTGCTGTATTCCAATGGCGGGCACCTGCTGACCAAAGACGGCAAGGCCGCGTTCGACAACGACGTGGGGCGCAAGGCCATCGATATCTACACCGAGCTTTTCAAGTACACGCCGCCGGGATCGTTGAATGCGGCCTATGCGGAAGTGAACCGGAGCTTTGCCACGGGCACCTCGGCGATGGCGATCTCGCTACCCGTGGCGCTGAGCCAGTTCCACGACGCGAACCCGGGCAAGGCCGGGCAGGTCGGGGCGCTGATTCCTTCCGACGCCGGGTTGGCCATGACCATGCAGAACAACAAGGGATGGTCGATCTTCGAGAAATCCAAGCATCAGGCCGAGGCGAAGAAGTTCGTGCAGTTCCTGTATGAAACGGACCAGTACGCAAGAGGCCTGGAGGCCAGCGCGCTTGGCGGTCTTGCGCTATACGACGACAAGCAGGCCGTCGAAATGTACTTCGACCGCGTGGGTTCGGTGAAGGCCTATCCGGACGTGGTGAAGACCTTGCTTTCGAACCATTCGGGCTACTACTCGGGCATCGACTGGTACGGGCAGAACCCCAAGGGCGGCCTGGTGGGCTCCAAGGGGATAGTGGAGCGCAATCTGAACATGCATCTGGCCAAGAAGCAGGATACGGCCCAGACCGCCCAGGCCATTCAGCGCGAGCTGAAGGAAATTTTCGACTGACGTTCCGGAGAGGGGCTCCTCTCCGCTTTCCAATCCATCGGAGAAACAGCATGCAGGATGACACCATCCTTGGCACGGGGTTGCGCACGCTTGCGCAACGCTGGGAGCGCAATGGATACCAGTTGATGAGTCGCCGCCTGGAAGGCGCGCTGGGGCGGGAATTCCGGTTCGAATGCGCGGGCGAACCCGCCATGAGCCTGATGTTGACGGCCAAGACAGCCGCCATCGGGCCCGCCGATCCGGCACAGCCCGCGTACGCGACCATCGCGATGGGGCCCGCCGACTGGAAACAGGTCTTTTCCGGGAAATGGTCGGTGATGACGGTCATCCTGGGCGGCCGCAGCAATTTTCCCAAGCATGAACGCCGCTACATCATGCAGCTGTCCATGCTCATGCAGGCACTTTTGCTTCTGGAGGCATAAATGGGCGCGTCGGATATTCAGGAAGCGCGGGGGCTGGCGCGCGAACCGGTCACCATGGAGTACGCCAGGTTCGTCGCCGGGCTGGGCTATGAAACGCTGCCGGAGGCAGTCGCGACGGTCGCGAAAGACCAGATCCTCGCCACGATCGGATCCTGCCTCGCGGGCTCGCGCATGCCGGGCGCGGAGTCGTTGCGCAGAGGGAGCCGGATCCTGGGCAGCGGAGAGGCGGCCACGCTGTTCGGCCTGCCGGAAAAGGTGCCGGCGACTGCCGCCGCCCTGTACAACGCGGGCACGGGCCAGATTATCGAATGGGATGACTGGGTTCTCATCAGCCATACCGGCGCTTGCGTCGTGCCGACGGCCTTTGCCACCGGCGAAGCGTGCCGGAGTTCAGGACGCGACGTGGTGACTGCGGTCGTCATCGGAAACGAGGTGGCGGGGCGGACCTCGCGCGCCATCCAGCGAGGCGCCTATCTCGGCAACGGCATGCCCAACCACCAGGCCGAAGCGTCCCTGGTGGCCGGCCACCTGATGAAGCTCGACCCGATCGCATTGGCGCGTTCGGTCAGCCATTCGGCTTATCTCGCGATGGAAAACTGCTTCCTGGGCTGGGCGAGCGATTCCAAGGTGCTGGTCAACGGCCTGCCGGCGATGTGGGGGATCGTTTCCGCCAATCTCGCCAAAGAAGGCCTGATCGGCAACCTGGACATGATCGAGCATCCCGCGGGGTATCTGGCCACGGTGTCCGAAGAGGTGGATCACAGCGAGCTGCTCAAGGGCCTGGGCCAGGACTGGTACACCTTGACCTTGAACACTAAGCGCTATCCGTCCTGCGCCTACAACCTGGCGGCGATCGAATCGGCCATCACGCTGAACCAACGCCTCGGGTCTGAAGCCACTCGCAGGATCCGCAAGATAGTCATCCAATGCCCCGGCGTGACGATCTACGTCAGCGGCCGCTATCACGGCTTCGAGCCGGACATTCGCGAGCTGATACGGGACGACAGGCTGAGCCATATGGGCCTGTGCTTCGACGCGGGCTATGCGGTGGCCGCCGCGCTGGTCGACGGCAAGCTCACCTACAAGCAGTTCCTCAAGGAACGGATCTTCGACCCCGAAGTCGCCCGCCTGCACGGAGTCGTCGAGTACCGCACCGATCCCGACATGCAGAAGGCCTACTACAAGGACTACCAGTACGGCTCCCGCGTGGAGCTGCACATGGAGGACGGCTCGGTCCTGCACGAGGAACGCAAGCAGTTGCTGGGCGCGCGCGATCGGACCTTCGACCACGTCGAGAAGTTCATGGAAGGCGCGGAGGACGTGCTGCCCTACGCACAGGCATGCGAGGCCGCGGAAGCGCTGCGCTCGCTGGAAAAGATCCAGGACATCAACGAAGTCGGCGCCTTGCTGCGCCCCAGAAATCGCTGAACACCGAGAGGAAGAACGACATGAAGAATTTTTCCACCGTATGGCCGCGCGACATGGTTTTCGGGCGCGGGGCGCTGAACCAGCTGGGTGCGCGCGCGAAGGCGATGAACGTGCGGCGCATGCTGATCGTCACCGATGCCGGGCTGGTCAAATGCGGCCTGGCCGAGAACGTCGCGCAGACGCTGGCCAAGGACGGAATCGAATCCCGCATCTTCGGCGAAGTACAGCCCAACCCTACGATGACCGAGGTGCGGCGGGGCGTCGCGCTGTGGCGCGCGGAATCCTTCGACGGTCTTCTCGCGTTGGGCGGCGGCAGCTCCATGGACGCGGCCAAGGCCATCGCGACCACGCTGCTTTCAGGCAAGGAGATTGTGGACCAGGTCAACAACGGGGTGGACCACCTGCCCGGCGAACCCGTTCCGTTCTTTGCCGTTCCGACAACGTCCGGCACGGGTAGCGAGGCGACCTCCGCGGCGATGGTGAAGGACGACGATGGCCGCAAGTACCTGATCCGCAGCCTGCGCTGCCGGCCCGTCCTGTCGGTGCTGGATCCCGAGATCACGGCAAGCGTGCCGGCCCGCATGACCGCGGCAACCGGCATGGACGCGTTGATCCACGCGATGGGCGCCTACACGAACAGCAGCCAGCATCCCATTGCCGACGTCCTGGCGCTGGAGGCGATCCGCCTGGTGATGGAGAACCTGCCCCGCGCCGTGCAGCGCGGCGACGATCTCGAAGCCCGGGAGAACATGATGCTGGCCAGCCATCTGGCGGGCATCGCCATTTCCTGCAAGGGCAACGACGCTGTGCACGGCCTGTCCACCCCGGTCGAGTCCCTGCTGGACGTGACGCACGGCGAAAGCCTGTCGGCCATATTGCCGCACGTGGTGGCGTTCAACATCGAAGCCCGGCCGGACCTCTACGCCACGATAGGGCGCGCGATAGGCGCGGCGGACAAGGACGCCAGCGATCAGGCGGCCGCCCGCGCCCTGCTGGAGCGGGTGACGGCATTGCGCGATGAGATTGGTGTTTCGCGCGCGCTGGCGCCGCTGGGCGTGAAACCGGAGATGATCGAGCGTTTGTCGGAGCTTGCCGAGAACAGCCGATCCACGCTGATCAATTGCCGCAAGATGTCGCGCAGCGACATCCAGTCGATGTACCAGCGGATGCTCTGATGAACGCGCCCGCCATATCCATGTGGCGGCCGGGCCCCCGGCTGGCCCGGCACAGCCTGCCTTACCTGCTGATGGCTCCAGCGCTCATCCTGCTCACGGCCTTGACGCTGGTGCCGCTGCTGTACTCCATCTTCCTGAGCTTCTACGAGGCGCAGCTCGGGTTGGGGCTGGGCCGCTTCGTCGGCCTGGACAACTACGCGGCGGTCCTTCAGGAGGCCCGATTCTGGACGTCGGCGTGGAACACCGTGATCTGGGTGGCGGGCTCGGTCGCGTCGCAGATCATCGTGGGAGTCGTGCTGGCGGTGATCCTGGACCGGCTGGTCATCGGGCGAAACTTCTTCCGCGCGGCGCTGTTCCTGCCGTGGGTGATGCCGGTGGCCGTGATCGCCTATCTGTGGCGCTGGATCCTCAATCCGCAGTCCGGCATCGTGAACGTCACGCTCAGGAACCTGGGATTCGATTGGGGGGCGACGCTGCCCTGGCTGTCGGAGCCGGATACCGCCATGGCCAGCGCACTGCTGATCAACCTCTGGCGGGGCGTGCCGTTCGTGCTGATCATGGTAGTGGCTGCCTTGCAAGGCATTCCCAAGGACGAGTACGAGGCGGCGCGCATTTCGGGCGCGGGCGCGCTCCGGGAGTTCTGGTACGTCACGCTGCCCAACCTGAAGCTGATCATCGCGACGCTGGTGCTTCTGCGCACCATGCAGATCGCGAACAACTTCTCGCTGATGTGGCTGCTGACCGGAGGCGCGCCCGCGGACTCGACGGAAATCCTACCGATCCTGGTCTACCTGAAGGCCTTCGGCGCGCACCAGTTCGGGCAGGCATCCGCGCTGGCGGTGTTGCTGCTGATCGTCCTGATGGCGGTCGCCGTGCTGTACGCGCGGGCGTTGAAGGAGCGCAATCATGCTTAGGAAACCTACCCCCGGCATGCTCTTCGCCTACGCCACCGTGATCGCGACCACGTTCGCGGTGCTGTTCCCGATCGTATGGATGGTGCTGACGGCCATTAAGCCCACCGCCGAAATCTACTCTCCGGAAGCGTCGTGGATACCCGCCACGATCGATTGGTCGCATCTGCGCTCCGCGTGGCTGGAGAAGAACTTCAGCGTCTACTTTCTCAATAGCCTCATCGTGTCCACGGCCACGGCGGTTTTCAGCACGGCCGTGGCCATACTGGGAGGCTACGCCCTGTCGCGCTTCGAGTTCAGGGGAAAGCGGGTGCTGGGCGCTTTCGTGCTGGTGATCTACCTGGTGCCCGTCATTCTGCTTGCCTTGCCGTTCTACCTGCTGCTCAGCAAGCTCAATCTACTGGACACGCGGACGGGGCTGATGCTGGCCGTATCCACCTACGCGGTGCCGTTCTCGGTATGGGTGCTCAAGGGGTATTTCGCCCAAGTTCCGCCCGAGATCGAAGAGGCCGCCATCGTGGACGGCGCAAGCCGGATCGGCGCCTTGTGGCGCGTGGTCCTGCCGGTTGCGCTGCCAGGCATCGTGGCGACGTTCCTCTTCTGTTTCATTTTGGCCTGGGACGACTACCTGTTCGGCTTGATCATCATCAACTCCGACAGCATGCGCACGCTGCCCCTGGCGGTTGGATTGCTGGCGGCCGATTACTCGGTCACCGACGGCCAGATGATGGCCATGGGCACCATCACGACGGTTCCCATCATTTTCCTGTACCTGTTCTTTCAACGCTATTTCATCAGCGGCCTGACCTCTGGATCGGTCAAGGGCTAGCCAATAGGAGACAAAAATGGATCAGGCATTGCCGAAAACCCTGCGCGACGCGCCGTATCCCCTGCTGATCGGCGGAGAGGAGGTGCCGGCGGCATCGGGAGCGACCTTCGCCAGCATCAATCCCGACAACGGGGAAATCCTGGCGCACGTGGCGCAGGCGGGGGCCGCCGACGTCGATCGGGCGGTGCTGGCCGCGCGCAAGGCCTTCGAGGGGCCATGGGGGAAAATGACGCCCAAGGAGCGCAGCAAGGCGCTGCTGAGGCTGGCGGCCGTGCTGAACGACAAGGCCGAAATGCTGGCGCAGATCGAAATGCTGGACGTGGGCAAGCCCATCAAGCAATCGCGCGCGTCCATGGTCGGCCTGGCGCCCACGCTGGAGTATTACGCCGGCGTGCTGCTGGGAATGGGAGGGGAAACGATCAACGTCTCCGATCCGACCATCATGGATTTCACGCTGCGCGAACCGTTGGGCGTATGCGGGCTGATCGTGCCTTGGAACTACCCGGTCAGCCTGGCGGTGCTGAAGCTGGCGCCCGCCCTGGCGGCGGGTAACACCGTGGTCATCAAGCCCTCCGAGGTGACGCCGCTGTCCACGACGGAGCTCGGCCTGGCGGTTGTGGAGGCGGGCATTCCGCCGGGCGTCGTCAACATCGTCCACGGAACCGGGGAGGAAGCGGGCGATGCATTGGCGCGCCATCCCGGCGTTGCCAAGATTTCGTTTACCGGCGGCACGGTGACAGGCCGGAAGATATTCCGGGCGGCAGCTGACTCCATCAAGCGGCTGACGCTGGAACTGGGAGGCAAGTCGCCGCTGATCGTCTTCGCCGACAGCGACATCGATGCCGCCGTCACGACCGCCTACAACGACATGACCCGCAATACCGGCCAGGTGTGCGCCGCCTGCACACGCCTGGTCGTCGAGCGGTCCGTCCACGATGAATTCATCGAGAAGCTGGCGCAGCGCGTGGCCAAGGTGAGGATAGGCAGGCCCGATGACGAAACCACGGAAATGGGGCCGATCGTCAACGCCACGCAGATCAAGCGCATCCAGGCCTATCTGCAGGTGGCGGGGGAGGAGGGCGTCCGGACCGTGCGCGGCGTCGACCTGGCAAGCCGGCCCGAACTGGGCAAGGGCTACTACATGGATCCCGTTCTGTTCCTGGATGCGAACAACGAGATGCGCGTGGCCCGCGAGGAAATCTTCGGGCCGGTGCAGACCGTGATCGCCTTCGATACCGAGGACGACGCGGTGCGCATCGCCAACGACTCTCCGTTCGGCCTGGCCGCTGCCGTCTTCACGCGCGATGCGGCCCGTTCCATGCGCATGGTGCGCAGGATCCAGGCGGGCACGGTATGCGTCAACCATGGCGCCAAGGCCGCCGTCGATGCGCCTTTCGGCGGCTACAAGGAAAGCGGCATCGGGAAGGAACGTGGAATGTTGGCAATGTTGGACGACACGCAGGTGAAAAATGTCCGTTATGCACTTGTCTAAGCCCAGCTCGCGGATCGAGCTGGACGGGATTGCGAAGCGCTTTGGCGACAATTCCGTCTTGCACGATCTGAACCTGTCCATCGAACCCGGCGAGTTCGTCGTGCTGCTGGGGCCTTCGGGTTGCGGAAAAAGCACCTTGCTGCGCCTCATCGCAGGCCTGGAGGAGCCCAGTGCCGGACGCATACGCATCGGCCCTCGCGACGTGACGGATTTTCCGCCGCGCCGCAGAGACGTCGCCATGGTGTTCCAGAGCTACGCGCTCTATGCGCACCTGAGCGTTGCCGACAACATCAGTTTTCCGCTCAGAATGCGGGACTTGCCCTGGTACTACGAAGTACCGGTGCTCAGCGGGATGATGCCGGCCGCCCGGGAACGGAAGCGGTCGCACAGGGAGCAGGCGGTCAAGGCGGCCGAGGCCGTGGGCATGCAGCACCTTCTGCATCGCAAGCCGCGCGAACTTTCGGGCGGGCAGCGGCAACGCGTGGCGCTGGCGCGCGCCATGATCCACGATCCGTCGGTGTTCCTGATGGACGAGCCGCTATCCAACCTCGATGCGCAGCTGCGCTCTCATACCAGGGCCGAGATCATCCGCCTGCACCAGCGCTTGAAACGCACCTTTATCTACGTCACGCACGATCAGGTCGAAGCCATGACCATGGGAACCCGGGTGATCGTCATGAACCAGGGGCGGATCCAGCAGGACGGCACGCCCGACGACCTCTACGATGCGCCCGCCAATGCATTCGTCGCCGGTTTCGTGGGCAGCCCCGCCATCAATCTGATCCCGGCGCAACCCGCGGCGGAAGGGTTTGCCATCAATGGCCACGTGCTCCCGGGATCGGTCCAGTATCGCGCCGCCATGGGCGCCGCCCAGCTGCCGCGCAGCCTCACGCTCGGCATTCGGCCCGAGTATCTCCGGATCGGTGACCAAGGGATGCCCGCGCAGATCGAACTGGTGGAACGGCTGGGAACCGAACAGGTAGTGACGCTGCAGGCCCATGGCGCGCCTTTGCGCGTCAAGCTCGATAGCGAGGTGCGTTACCGGGCTGGGGACCGCGTGAATGTGAGCCTGGATTGGAGCCGTGTGCATCTTTTCGATACCGAAGGCGGCGGCCGTATCGAAACCTGTCGCGGCCAGACGCGATCATTGAAGGAGAAATTCGCATGAGCGCAAAGACTGTAAGGGAACCTGCCCGCGATATTCCCGTGCTGGCCGAGCCCGATGTGCTGGTGGCGGGAGGCGGGGTTGCGGGCATTGCAGCAGCGGCCGCGGCCGCGCGCGCGGGGGCGAAGGTGCTGTTGCTCGAGCGTTGGGGATTCCTGGGCGGAACGGTGTCGGCGGTTACGCTGGGAGGCTTCTGCGGCATCTGGGCGGTAAGGCCGGATGAGCTCATTCCGGTCGTCGACGGCCTGTTCGGCCAATTGGTGGACCGGTTGCGCAAGCGCGACGCGGTGACCGGGCCGCGCCGCTGGTCCCAGGCCGCGTCGCTGCCATACGATCCGACCAGCGTGCGGCTGGTGGCGGACGAAATGATGGCGGCCTACGGGGTGGAAGTGCTGTTCCACACCTGGGTGGCCGACGTCGCGGTGGAGGACGGCAGGGTCGGCACCGTATACGTGGAGAACAAGGGCGGCCGGTTCGCCGTGCGTCCGCGCATGGTGATCGACTGCACGGGAGACGGCGACATCGCGGCGCGCGCGGGAGCCCCGTTCGAATTGGGCTCGGGCGGGATCACGCAGTTCGGATCCAGCATGTTCCGCATGGCGCCCGTCGACGTGGAGACATTCTGCAAGCTTAGCCGGGACGACGTCAGCGCGCGCATGGGCGAGATCGTCGCGGGCGGGACGCCGCTGCCCCGCACCATGGTCGCGCTCTACCCGAATCCGATCGAGGGAGTGGTGCACCTGAACGCGACGCGCGTCGCGCGCGAGGATGGAGAGCCATTCGACCTGACCGATCCGGTGCAGCTTTCCGAGGCGGAAAGGGAAGGACGCCGCCAGGCTTACCTGTACGAATCCGTGCTGCGCGAGCACATGCCGGGGTTCTCCCGCGCGCGCATCGTCGATATCGGCGCGCAGATCGGCATCCGGGAAACGAGGCTGGTCAAGGGGGACCACGTCCTGACGGCGGAGGAGGTCCTGGGCGGCGCAAAACCCGACGACGGGATCGCGTGCAACGCATGGCCGGTCGAGGTCCACGCGCAAGGGCTGAAAACGGTATGGAAATTCCTGGAGCCGGGCGAATATTGCCGGATACCTTATGGTTGCCTGACGCCGCTGGCGTTGCGCAATGTCCTGGTGGCGGGGCGCTGTGCTTCGTCCACGCATGAAGCGCAGGCATCGATCCGCGTTTCCGCGCCATCCATGGGCATGGGCGAGGCGGCCGGAATCGCCGCCGCCATGGCGCTGGAGGCGAATTGCGATAGCCGGGCGATCCAGGTCGGGACGCTGCAAGAGGCGTTGCGGCGGGAGGGCGCGATTCTGGAACCTAAGGGCTGAGCCGGCCGGCGCGGCGGCCCCGGATATAGCAAAATGGCGTCTGGCGCCGCGCGCGCGATTCTTCTTTTCTGCCAGGACCCGCCATGCCCCAGTTCGATCTCTATCAGGTTGATGCCTTTACCGCCGCGCCATTCGGCGGCAACCCCGCCGCCGTGGTGCCGCTGGACGCCTGGCTGCCAGATGAGACGCTGCAGCGGATCGCCGAGGAGAACAACCTTTCCGAAACCGCCTACTTCGTTCGCAAGGGCGATGTCCACGAGCTGCGCTGGTTCACGCCCGCAGTCGAGGTCGATCTTTGCGGGCATGCGACGCTGGCTTCGGCCTACGTCCTGTTCGAGCAGTTGGGGGCGCGGGAGGAGGTGCTGCGGTTTGCCACGCGCAGCGGCGAACTGCGGGTGAGCCGGGCGGGCGACCGGCTGGCGATGGACTTCCCGGCCAAGCGGCCCGAGGCCATGGATATCCCGCCGGGGCTGCTGCGGGCGCTGGGCTTGCCGGATGCCCGGGCGCTGTACCGCACGGACGACTACCTGCTGGTGATTGACGACGAATCGCTGATCGACGGGCTGAAGCCGGATTTCGCGGCGCTCGCGGCGTTCGATACGCGCGGCGTGGCGGTGACCGCGCCGGCGTCCAGCTTCGATTTCGTATCGCGCTGGTTCGGGCCGCGGGTCGGCGTGAATGAGGACCCGGTGACGGGTTCCGCGCATACGTCGCTGGCTCCGTACTGGGCGGAGCGCCTGGGCAAGCGCGCTTTGAGCGCGCAGCAGGGCGGGGCGCGCAAGGGGCAGCTTCAATGCGAGGTGCTGGACAACGGCCGGGTGGTCATCAGCGGGCAGGCCGCGCTGTACATGCGCGGCACGATCCATCTTTGATGCCCGCGGCCACGCCGGCCCCGGAGGCGGTCAATCGCGGATGGTCCGGGCGGTCAGCACGTAGCCGAGCAGGCCGATAACGGGGCCGGGCACCAGGACCCAGGCGGCATCCAGGCCGATCTTCTCCAGGACGGACGTGGTCAGCGCGATTGAGACCACGGTAATCGCGAAGCCGATCGAATTCTGGATGGCCAGGGCGGATCCGACGATTTCGGGCGGGCAGTTGCGTGCGGACAGGGCCGAGAATTGCGGCGAGTCCGCAACCACTGAGGCCCCCCAGAGGACCAGGAGCGCCATCATGGCCGTGGCGGGCAGGACATGCCAGGAAAGCGCGAATATGGCGCCGGAGAGGCCCGAGAGGCAGAGCGCCCCGAGGGCGACCGGCGCGCTTCCATGGCGCCGCGAGACCAGCCCGCCCAGGATGCAGCCTAGCGCGCCGACGGCAATGATCGCGAACGAAATCCCCGGAATGCCCGTGAATGGCAGGAAAGAGGCGAGGTCCGTGCGGGCCACCAGGACGGGAACAACGGTCCAGAATGCGTACAGCTCCCACATATGGCCAAAGTATCCCCAGGCCGAGGCGCGGAATTTCCTGACCTTGAAGGCGGACAGCACATTCAGCCTGGCGGGCGCTGCGGCGCTGTCCGCCGCAGCGCGCGGGCGCCTGGCGGGCAGGAATGGGCCATCTCCCAGCTTGAGGATCATCAGGCCTCCCGCCACTGCCAGCGCCGAGGACGCGAGCACGACGGATTGCCATGGCAGGCCGGCGCCAAGTTCGCGCAGGAGATGAGGCAGGGCGGTGCCGAGGGTAAGCATGGCGACGAGCTGGGCCAGCGCCATGCCCGTGCGCGCGGGCTCCCAGCTCACGATCAGCTTCATGCCGAGCGGATAAATTCCGGCAAGCGAAAGACCCACGAGAAATCGATAGGCCATCGCGTCGCCGAGGCCATGGGCGGCGAGCGCGAAGAGTCCGTTGAAGACCGCGCCGAGCGCCGTGCTCAAAGCAAACACCCGGCTCGCGGGGTAGCGGTCGGCAAGGCCGAATATGGCCAGGATCAGCGTTCCTGCGATGAAGCCGGCCTGGACGGCGCTCGTCAGCCACCCGATGTCCGACGCGGTGATGTTCCACGAGATGGCCAGGTCAGGCGCGGCGCTGTTCGCGCTGAACCACAGCGACGTGCCCAGCAGCTGCGCGACCGCGATCACGGCCGACGGGCGTAGCCAGCGGTTCGTTTCCATGCTGGGGGAAGTGGCTTTCATGCGGTTTTCCATCCGGATTCACCCGATCGCCTGACCGCCCCGCGCCTGCCGGAAGTAGGCGTGCGCGAGATCGACCCAGTACCGGACGCCATGCGGAATGGCCGTATCGTTGAAGTCGTAATTGGGATGATGAAGATTATGCGATTTCCCGCCCGGCGAACCATTTCCGATAAGAATATATGCGCCGGGCTTCTCCTGGAGCATGAAGCCGAAGTCTTCCGAGGTCATGTTCGGCGGCGTGTCCACGTCCACTTTGTCAGCCCCGAAGGCATCCTGCAGGACCTGCGCGCAAAGCCGTGTTTCGGCTGTGGAGTTCACGGTTGCCGGATAGAACTGGAAGAATTCCACGGAGATGCTGGCGTCCTGGGCCAGTGCCAGGCCGTTGCGGATATTGCTCATGCCGCGCTGCAGCAGCTCCAGGACCCCGGTGGAGAGGGTGCGCGCCGTGCCGCGTATTTCCACGCTTTCGGGTATGACGTTATCGGTGTGTCCGGCGTTGAGCATGCATACGGAGATCACGGCGGGGTCTATGGGGTTCTTGTGCCGCGCGGCCAGGGTTTGCAGTTCCAGGACGAGCGTGCAGGCCAGGGGAATTGGATCCCGTCCCAGATGCGGCTGCGCGGCGTGCGCTCCCTTGCCCTGGACCACGATCCGGAAGCGCACGCCGGCGGCCATGATCGGCCCCGGGCGGATCCCCGCGCTTCCGACAGGCAGCGCGGGCCAGTTGTGCATGCCGAAAACCGCATCCGCGGGAAAGCGAGTGAACAGCCCTTCGTCGATCATCCGCTTGGCGCCCGCGCCGCCTTCTTCGCCGGGCTGGAACACGAAATGCACGGTTCCGGGCAGCTGGGGCTGGAGCTTCAGGGCCCTGGCGGCCCCCAGCAGCATGACGATGTGGCCGTCGTGGCCGCAGGCGTGCATGCGGCCCTGGTGCCGCGAGGCATGCTCGAAATCGTTGGCTTCCTGGATCGGCAGCGCGTCCATGTCCGCCCGCAGCATGATGGCCCGGCCCGGGTCCTTGCCGGGCAGCGTGGCCACCAGGCCGGTCTCGGCGATGCCCTGCTCGACGGCATAGCCGTAGCTTTCCAGGGCCTGGGCGATGGTGCCGGAAGTGAAATGCTCTTCGAAGCGCAGTTCAGGCCTGGAATGAAGCCGCTTGCGCAGCCCGCAGAGGCGCTCGATCGGATCTTGGGAGACGCCGGCGGCGCAGGTATCTGTGTCCATGGCGTGCCTCAGGCGGCTTGATCGAGGTCTTGTGGGGGGAGGTCGAGCTCGAACCTGTTCAGCGCGTCGAGCATGCCCTCGCAGGCATCCGCGCCCTCTCTGCCCTTGTGCTTCAGGTGATCGGAGAAGAATTTCTCGTGGTCCCCATGTGAATGAAAGTGATGGGGAGTCAGCGACATCGAGAACACCGGAACGTTTGTTTCCAGCTGCACGCGCATCAGGCCGTCGACGACGGCTTGCGCGACGAACTCGTGCCGGTAGATGCCCCCGTCGACGACCAGGGCGGCGCCCACGATCGCGTCGTATCGCCCGGAAAGCGCGGCGCGCTTGGCCAGCAGGGGGATTTCGAAGGCGCCGGGCACGTCGTAGGTGTCGATGCGATTCAACGCCCAGCCGTAGTGGGCCATCCTGTCGTAGAAGGCCAGCCTGGAGTGGGCCAGCAAGGCGGAGTGCCAGCTGGACTGAATGTAGGCGATGCGCCTGGTCTGTGTCTTGTTCCGCATAAACGTACGTTTGCGGCGCCGTTCGCGATGAACGGCGCCGCAGGCTCGGGGTCAGGGGTTAGGAAGCATTGGTGGAAAGCCGGCCCGGGGCGGAGAGGCCGCGTGTGGCGATCGAAACGACGGTCAGGACGGCCAGGTTGAAGAGCAGCGCGATCATGCCGACGTTCAAGTCCTTCAAGGCGGTCGGCAGGAACGGGAACATGCCCGCGACGGTCTGCTTCGTCAGGGAGACATAGGCCACCGTGGAGACGCCCACAATGATGCCGGCGAAGGCGGCGGGCTTCGAGACGGGGTTCGATTTGAACAGGCTGGCCAGGAACACCGGGAACAGCTGCGTCACGAATGCGTATGCCATGAGCAGAAGCGCCACGATCGTGTCCCCTCCGCCCAGCGTGAACCAGACGGCCACCGCCATGATGACGGGGGCCAGCCATTTGGCGACGCGGGCGATGTGCGCGTCTTCCACGCCTGGCCGCAGGGGGCGGTAGACGTTGTTCGCGATCAGCGTGGCGGAAGTCATCAGGATCATGGAACCTGGGACCAGCGCGGTGAGGATGCCCGCAGCGCCGATGACGCCGACGAACCAGGGGTCGAACGTCTGCAAGGAGATCTTGAAAAGCGCCAGGTCGATATCGCCGCCTTTCAAGCCGGGGACCTGCAAAATCGCGGAGAAGCCGACGAACAGGATGAACAGCAGCATGAGCTGGTAGATCGGCAGGATGAACGCGTTCTTGCGAAGAACGCCGTCTCCCTTCGCCGTGTACACCGCCATGAACATATGGGGCCACATATAGAAGCCGAGGGTCGACAGCACCACGGTCGACACCATCCACGTCGGGCTTTGGCCAACGTCGCGCAGCGCCAGGAAGCCGGGCTTCGCCGCCTCGATGGCGGTGAACATGTTCTCGATCCCGCCGTAGTAGTGGTACGGCAGATACAGGCCGAGGAAGACCGCCACGAACATCACCAGGGCGTCCTTGATCACCGAAGTCCAGGCCGATCCATGAACGCCCGACAGCGCGACATAGGCGGCGACGACGATCGCGCCGATGATGACGCCCTGGTTCGAGGAGATGGCGGAGTAGGAGGAAATGCTGACGATGATGCCCAGGCCCTTGAGCTGCAATACCAGGTAGGGGATCAGCGCGATGAAGCCGACGATCGCCACCAGCACGCCGAGCGCGCTGCTCTTGTATTTGGAGGCGAAGAAGTCGGGTTGCGACAGCAGCCGGCGCTCTTTCGCATACCGCCACACCGGAGGCAGGATGAAGTAGGAAAGAATGAAGGGCAGGCTGCCGTACCCGAGCAGGTAGTAGGCGCCGGCGCCGTTGCCGTAGGCGAATCCGCTGCCGCCCAGGAAGACGAACGTTGTGTAGATTTCTCCTGCCATCAGCAGGAAGACGATCGCCGCGCCGAATCCGCGACCCCCGACCGTCCACTGTTCCAGGCTCATGTCCTTGCCGCGCCTTGCCCGGATCCCGAGAAAGAGCGCGACGCCGACCGCCAAGGCAATAAAGATCAGTGCGCTGTTCATTTTGCGTGGCCGTCCCGTTGAGTGGATTGTGCCTTCTGGTCAGAGAAATAGATGATCGCCATCACAATGGATGTGAGGACGAGGGACAGCGCCAGCCAGGACAGCAGAAACGGCATCCCGAGCAGGAAAGGGGTGACGCGATTCAGAAAGAACGGCCCTACTAGGACCATCAGGACTGGCGCTAGCGCCAGGGTGTGAACGGCTCGCATGGATGGATCTCCGGTTTTTCCCTTGTGATTGGACGTGAGTCGACCTCAAGACGATGGTTCATCGCCTCGATAATCTCTGCACGCGGTTGTTACGGTGAGCGTGGCCGACGCTCACCGCCTATCGTCGATGGAGGCTTATGCCCAATCCATCAAATGGGAGACGCTCTTGACGTGCGTGTAGCACTCAAGGCCTTCTGTGCCGCCTTCGCGGCCGTACCCGCTTTCCTTGACGCCGCCGAACGGCGTTTCGGACACCGCGGATACCAGGTGATTGATCGCCAGGTTGCCCACTTCGAGCTCATCGCCCAGCTTGTAGGCATTGGCCGCGGATGTGGTGAAGGCGTAGCCGGCCAGCCCGTACGGCAAGGCGTTCGACCGCGCGATGGCCTCGTCGATATCGGCCACGCGCACGATGAGGACCAACGGGCCGAACGGTTCTTCGTTCATGGCTCGGGCATCGCCGGGAACGTCGGCAAGCACTGTAAAGGGGTAGACGCATCCCGCGCCCGAAGGCGGGTTCCCGCCGCAGACCAGCCGCGCGCCGCGTTCGAGCGCATCTTTCGTCAGCGCGTCGATGGCGTCGAAGCGGCGGCGGTTCACCACGGGTCCGATATCGTATGCCGCCTTCTGCTTGAAAAACAC
>NZ_JPYO01000042.1:124196-333943 GCF_000757485.1 Achromobacter sp. RTa | reverse complement strand
TCAGCGCGTCGATGGCGTCGAAGCGGCGGCGGTTCACCACGGGTCCGATATCGTTGCCGGCTTCCATCGCGTTGCCCATTGATCTGGCTTCCATGGCGCCGCATGGCGTCGACGAAGGCGTCGTAGACTTCCGCATGGACGAAGAAGCGGGTTGGGGAGACGCACACCTGGCCCGCGTTGTTCAGCTTGCCCTTGATGCAGGCGATTGCCGCCTTCTCCGGATCCGCGTCCTCGCAGATCACGACGGGAGCGTGGCCGCCCAGCTCCAGGATCGCGGGCTTCATATGCTGCGCGGCCAGCCCTGCCAGGTGTTTGCCCACGGGAGTCGACCCCGTGAACGTGATGCCGCGCACCGTGGGGCTTGCGATCAGATGCGCCGAGATCATCGCCGGATCGCCGAACACGACGTTCAAGACGCCGTCCGGCAGCCCCGCGTCCTGGAACGCCTTTGCCAGCAGCACCGCGCCGGCCGGTGTTTCCTCGGCCGCCTTCAGGATGATCGAGCAACCCGCGGCCAGTGCGCCGCCCACCTTGCGGGCAGGAGAACTCATCGGAAAGTTCCAGGGCGTGAAGGCCGCGATAACGCCTATGGGCTCGCGGATCACCGTATGGCGCATGCCGGGCTCGGCAGGGATGACGCGCCCATAGAGCCGCTTCCCTTCGTTTGCGTCCCACGTCATCAGGTCGCAGCCGCGGAGCACCTCGGCCCGGGCCTGGACGAGAGTCTTGCCCTGTTCGAGCGAAATGGCGTGGGCGATTTCCTCCACGCGTTCGCGGATCAGGGCTATGGCACGCAGCATGATTTCGGCGCGCTGGGCGGGCGGGGTCTTTCTCCAGGCGCGGAGCCCTTGGGCGGCCGCTTCGATGGCGTCGTCGAGATCTTGCGCACGGGCCCTGGGCACCGAGCCGATGACCGTGCCGTCTGAGGGATTGGTGACCGGATCGCCGGCGACTTGGCGCCATTGGCCACCGATAAACATCTGGATTTCTGGGTAAGCGTGCATTCTGGTGTCCAAAATTCTGATTTCGTTCTTCGATGCGGCCGCCGCCGGGCAAGCACCGGCCATCGTCAGCCGCTGGCCGAAGGAAAGAGGGGGCTTGCCGTGCGCGCCCGGGGGCGCGGCGGAGGTCAGGCGTGGGCGGGTTGCGGAGCCTGCGGCAGGCGGTGGAAGTCGCGGCCGAAATACACCAGGCCTTCACGGCCGACGGTGCTGCGGATCGCCTTGATTTCGCAATAGAAGACGGTGTGCGTTCCGACTTCGTTCATGGACATCACTTCGCAGTCCAGGGCGGCGACGCCATCCACGAGCGCCGGCGCGCCGGTTTCCAGGCGATCCCAGGTCGCCGCGGCGAAGCGCGATTCCATGGGCACGCTCCTGGAGGCGAACTGCATGGCGATGTGGCTTTGGTCGCCGGCCAGCACATTCACGCACAGATTGCCGTTCTCGCGGATCACGGCGTTGTTCTTGCTTGCCCTGTTGATGCAGACGAGCAAGGTAGGAGGGTCGTCCGTCACGGAGCAGACCGCGGAAACCGTGCAACCGGCAAGCCCCGCCTTGCCTTCGCTGGTAATGACGTTGACCGCCGCGCCCAGGCCGGACATGGCCTCTCGATAGCTCAATTTATCAATCATGATGGCACCTTCTCGTTTCCCGGCCGGGCATGCAGGCGGTTCGGGCGCTGCATGCGCCGGCGCGGCCACGGCTTATTTCCCGTTGCTGCGATAGCTGGCTGCGGGGTGCGACGCGGGCAGGCGGGCCTGGCCGAAAAGCTTTTCGCGATAGCAACCGTCGTTGTAGGAGGTCTTGTAGACGCCGCGTTCCTGCAGTTGCGGAATCAAGTGCTCGATGACGTCGTCGAAGCACTCGGGAACCACGGTGCGCGATAGGTTGAAGCCGTCGACGTCGGCCTCCTCGCTCCAGCTGATCAGCTGCGAGGCAATCTGGTCGACCGACCCGACCCATGGCGTCTGCCGGCTGCCCAGGACCATCTGTTCCAGCAGCTTGCGGCGCGTCCACTGCGGGCCGCTGGCGCGCGTCATGGCTTCCACGTTCGAGACGATCGCCTGGCTCTTGCCGGTATCGATGGGCTCATCGATGTCGTACTTCGCAAAGTCGATGCCCAGCGACGCCGCGGCGTGGGCGAGGGCGCCTTCGGTGCTGACGTACTTGCGGTATTCGGCGAACTTCTCCTGGGCCTCGGCCTCGGTGCGGCCGAGGATCAGCGTGGCGCCCAGGAAGACCTTGACGTCGTCGGCCTTGCGGCCGAGCTGCACGGCCTGCGCGCGGATGTCGCCGACGATTTCCTTGACGCCTTCCTTTTTCTGGCCGTTCACGAAGACGCATTCCGCGTGCGTGGCTGCGAACTTGCGTCCGCGGGTGGAGGATCCCGCCTGGTACAGCACCGGCGTGCGTTGCGGAGAGGGCGCGCAAAGGTGCATGGCGTCCACTTTGTACTGAGGACCCGAATGATGGATCATCCGCACCTTGGCGGGATCGGCATAGATGCCGCGTTCGCGGTCGGCGAGCACGGCATCGTCGTCCCAGCTGCCTTCCCACAGCTTGTAGACCAGCGACATGTATTCGTCCGCCAGGTCGTAGCGGTCATCGTGGGCGATCTGGCCTTCGATGCCGATCGCGCGGGCGGCGCTGTCGAGATAGCCGGTGACGATGTTCCAGCCGACGCGGCCTCCCGTGAGGTGATCCAGGGTCGACATGCGACGCGCGAACAGGAACGGCTGCTCGTAGGTGAGATTCGAGGTGACGCCGAAGCCCAGGTGCTTCGTCACGGCCGCCATGGCAGGGATGAGCAGGGTCGGGTCGTTAACCGGCACTTGCGCCGCGCTGCGCACGGCTGCGTCCGCGTTGCCGCCGAGCACGTCATAGACGCCGACCACGTCGGCGAAAAAGATCCCGTCAAACAGGCCGGCTTCGAGCCGTTTGGCGTAATCTACCCAGTATTGCAGCTCTCCGTGCCGTGTCGATTGATCCCGAGGATGGGTCCACAGGCCCTGCTGGATGTGGCCGACGCAATTCATGTCGAAGGCGTTGAAGCGAATTTCACGTGACATATCAGTTTCCGAAGCAGTACTTGGTGAGTTTCGGGGTGAGGCCCGAATCGCCGGTCTGGCTGTGTCGTCAAGTATAGTGAACGATTGATCACTATCAAAGACTTCTCATCTAGGTACAAACCCGGGAGTCCGATGTGTGCTAAGAGATCGGCATGGCCGGCGGGCTTGGTGCGGGCCGATACAATGACGAACAGAACCAGCCGCTCTCACTGCCCTTATGAACAGCCCACTTCCTGATCCGTCCATTGCCATCGCCACGCGGCTTCGCATAGAGCGCGAGGCGCGGGGCTGGTCCTTGGGCGACCTTGCCGACAAATCCGGCGTGTCCAAGGCGATGATCAGCAAGATCGAGCGCTGCGAAGCCAGCCCCACCGCGACCATCCTGGGCAAACTGTCCGGCGCATTCGGCCTTCAGCTGTCCATGCTCCTGGCCCTGGCCGAGCGGACTGGCGAACGCCTGAGCAAGGCGGATTCGCAGTCGGTGTGGGTGGACCCGGAAACCGGCTACGAGCGCCGGGTGGTGTCGCCCCGCAACGGGACGATGCTTGAGATGGTGCAAGTGACCCTGCCCGCCGGCGTACGGGTCGAATACCCGGCCAGCGCCTTTGTCTTCCAGCACCAGCAGATCTGGGTTCTCGAGGGAACCCTGACGTTCCACGAAGGGGAGGCCACGCATGTCCTGGAACACGGGGACTGCCTGCAGCTTGGCCTGCCGGCCGCATGCGCATTCCATAACGCGACGGACGCGCCCTGCGTCTACGTGGTGGCGCTGATCCGCCGCTAGGGCCGGCGCAGCGTATCGGGCTCAGCCGTCCACGGGCTGGGCCGGGCCTGCGAGGCGGAGCTGATAAAAGCTCGCGTCCAGCCACCGGCCGAACTTGAAGCCGACTTCCGGCATGGTCCCGACGTGTTTGAAACCGAGCTTCTCGTGCAGCGCGATGCTGCCCGCGTTCGTTGCGTCGATGCAGCCGATGAGGGCGTGAACGCTTGATTCGCGCGCCCGGGCGATAAGGGCGGACAGGAGCGACCTGCCAAGCCCGCAGCCGCGGTAGTCTTTGTGGACGTAGACGCTGTGCTCCACGGTGTACTTATAGGCGGGGAAAGCGCGGAATGTGCCCCAGCTGGCAAAGCCGGCAAGCGTGCCGTCGTCCGTGAAGGCCCCGATCACCGGGAAGCCGCCCGCCGCTTTCGCCTGGAACCAGGCCACCATCGCGGCCGGCTCGCGCTGGCGATAGTCATAGAGCGCCGTCGAGTTCAGGATCGCCTCGTTCAAGATATCGAGGATCGCGGTCGAATGCTGTTCAGCGCGGCAATCGGCAAATTTGAACGTGGGCTGAGGCATGTTCTGTCTGTCTACTATAGAAAACAATCGAATCCTATAAGGGATGCGGATTGTGCGCCATCTTTGAAACGTATGGAAACATAGTCTTGTTACCAACCTTCACGACGTGGTATCTATCCCCGATGTCGGACCGCGCCCGCGGTTGTTCCTAAGCGTTGCCATGAAATTCCTGCACCTCCTGCTTGCCGCAGTACCTCTGTTCGGAGCCAGTTTCAGTCCAAATGCCATGGCCGGGGAAGTGCGAGTCGCCGTCGCGACCTTGCTCGCCGAACCGCTGCGCGCCATCGCCCAAAGCTTTGAAAAGGATACCGGCAACAAGGTGATCCTTACCGTGGGCAACACCAGCGAACTGCTGCGGCAAATCATCGATGGCGCCCGGTACGATCTATTGCTGCCCAATAACACGGCGGCCTTGAAGGAGCTGGAGGACCGCAATCTGGTCGTGGCCGGCACGCGTTTTACCTACGCGACGAATTCGTTGGTGCTGTGGTCTCCGGAGGAGGGTTACGTCGACCCCCAGGGCCAGGTGCTGACCCGCAAGAAATTCGATCGGCTGTCAGTCGTGAGCCCGGCGCTTGTGTATGGCCAGCCGGCGAAGCAGGTGCTCGACAACCTCGGCATCGCCCGCGAGATCTCGGCCAAGCTGGTCGAACGCCACGACATCGCCGAGTCTCGACAGTTCGTTGCTTCCGACGCTCCTGGCCTGGGCATCGTGACCTTGTCGCAGGTATACGCCAATGGCAGGCTCTTGCGGGGATCGGCCTGGCTGATCCCGCAATCGCTCTACGATCCCATCAGGCAGCAGACCGTCATTCTCGATGAAGGGCGGAACAACCCGACGGCGCGGTCGTTCCAGTTCTATCTCAAGGGTTCCAAGGCCGGTTCGATCCTGCTTGGCTATGGCTATAAACACGAAGTGATTGCTGGCGCGCTCTGAAATCCCGCGGTGCGCAACGCACCGGCAAGCGCAGCCCGTTCACGGAAAACCAAGGCCCTTCGGGGCCTGCCGCTGCTTGATTCCTCCCCCATCGGCACGCATCCGCGCATAGCCCATCTCCCCACCTCGCATCCCGGCCATTGCAACGCTGGCCGTCCCGGCTCGCCCTTATCGAAGCTGGAAATATATGCTCTCTTTGCTATTGGTGAACCGTTTCATTGTGTGCTAGAGTTGGAAAAAATCATGGAGACGGCCGTTAATTCGTAGGGAATTCAATGGCAATACGGGGAGGCGCGGTGTTTTTTCATTCACATAATGAATCGGTTCAAACGGCGGAGGGCTTATCCGGCGGAGCGGTGCCGGGGCGCCGCGGATTTCTGGCTGCCATGCTGGGCATGGCGGCCATGGGCCTGTCCGGCGCCGGCCGCGCCGCGGCCTACCCTTCGCGGGCGCTGACGCTGTATGTGCCTTTCGCCGCCGGCGGCATTGCCGACAGCAATGCGCGCCTGGTGGCTGAAAAACTGGCGGCCGCGCTTGGGCAGCCTTTTGTCGTGGACAACCGGCCGGGCGCCGGCGGCAACATCGCCCTTGGCGTGGCTACGCGCGCGGCGCCCGATGGATACAGCCTGATGTTCGGCACCAATGGCACGCACGCCGCGAACCGGTATCTGTACAAGGATTTTCCCTATGACCCGCTACGGGACTTCGTGCCCGTGCATGGTCTGTTCGCCGACTTCAACGTGCTGGTTACCGGCGCGGCGACGCCGTTCGCCACGTTCGATGAGTTCCTGGCCCAGGCCCGCAAGCGGCCGGGCCAGTTGACATATGCCTCGGCCGGCGTGGGCACGGCCCAGCACCTGGTGGCGGAGCTGTTGCAACAGGTGGCTGGCATCCGGTTGCTGCACGTTCCGTACAAAGGCGCCGGCCTGGCGATGAACGACCTGATGGCCGGCACGGTGGACGTGATGTTCGATTACCCCATTACCAGCTTGCCGCTGATCGGCGCAGGGAAGCTGCGCGCGCTCGTGACGACGGGGCCACGGCCCCTGCCGAGCCTGCCGGGAGTTCCCACCATCGCCGAGGCAGGATACGCCGGTGCACAGTCGTCGGTGTGGTCCGGATTGTTCGCGCCGCGTGGAGCCCCGGCCGAGGCGGTGGAGATATTGTCCGAAGCCTGCGGGCGCGTGCTGGCGGACCCGGCCGTGCAGGCGCGGGCCGCCCAGAATGGCACCGAGCTGCTGCGCAAGCTCGACGCGCGGTCATTTCCCGAATTCGTCGCGGCCGAGTCCGGACGCTGGCAGGGCATCGTGCAATCCGCGCACGTGCAATTGTGATGTGATGGCAAGGAACGACGGAAAATGAATCCACGCTGGAAAGTACGGCCCTCGGAATCGAACTGGGGCGACTTCGGGCCGGACGATGAGCTGGGCCGGCTGAACCTGATCACGCCCGAGGCGGTCCTGCGGGGAGTGCGCGAGGTGCGGGAGGGGCGCAGCATCTGCCTCAGCCTGCCGCTGAACCTGCCAGGCGGCAACGTGCTGAATCCGCGCCGCCATCCGCCCGTGCTGGCGCCGACGCGGCGGGACGGGCGGCCTGTCTACAACCTGCCGGTGGATCCCGACGGCCATGCGCATACGGACGTCGTCTGCGATGACTCGGTAATCCTGCACACGCAGTACTCCACTCAGTGGGACAGCTTCGCCCACGTAGGGCACCGGTTCGACGTGGAGGGAAATGGCGAACCCGTGGCGGTGTACTACAACGGCTTTCGCGCCGGCGTCGACGTTGTCGGTCCCGAAGACGGGGCGCCGCCGGGCGCGCATCGCCTGGGTATCCAGACCATGGCGGAAAAAGCCATCCAGTCGCGCGGCGTGCTGCTGGACCTGCATGCGCTGTGCGGCGACGCGCGCCAGTATGTGGGCTATGAGCTGCTGATGCGCGCCGTGGATGCCGCCGGCGGCGATATCCAGTCCGGCGACATGCTGTGCCTGTACACGGGGTTCGCCGACAAGATCGTGGCCATGGGCGGCGCGCCCGACGCGGCGGTGCTCGATGGCAGCTGCGCCGTGCTCGATGGGCGCGATGAGCGCCTGCGGCGTTGGATCGTCGATAGCGGGATTGCCGCGCTCTGCGCCGATAACTACGCGGTCGAAGGCATACCGGGCCGGCCTGCCGCGGAGCCCTGCGCGCGCTTGCCCCTGCATCAGTTGTGCCTGTTCCAGTACGGAATCCCCCTGGGCGAGCTTTGGCACCTGTCCGGGCTGGCGCGTGCCCTGGCCGCGCAGGGGCGCTCGAAATTCCTGTTGACCGCGCCGCCGCTGCGCCTGCCCGGCGCCGTGGGATCTCCCGTCACGCCGGTGGCCACGCTTTGAGCCGCGGCGCTCTTTTTATCAAGAATCCATCATGAGCCAAGTACAGAAATCCGAAGCCGCGGCGTCCTGCCTGGAGGGGCGCCGCATCCTGGTGGTGGGGGCGGGGCGTTCGCCCGGCGCGCGCCAGCCTGCGGCGAATGGCAATGCCGCGTGCCTGGCGTTGGCGCGCGCCGGAGCGCGCGTGGCTTGCGCCGACCGCGATCTCGAAGCCGCGGAGCGCACCGTGGGCGATATCTCCGAGGCCGGCGGGCAGGCGATGGCCTTGCAGGCCGATGTCTCGGACGTGGCGCAGATCGAGGGCATGATCGACCGGGCGGCCGAGGCCCTTGGCGGATTGGACGGCCTGGTCCTGAACGTGGGCGTCAGCCACCGCACGCCGCTGTCTGGACTGACCCCCGAGAACTGGGACGCCGTGCTGAACGTCAATACCCGGGCGCATGTGTTCTGCGCCAAATATGCCTTGCCCAGGATGGCGCCGGGGGGCTCCATCGTATTCGTATCGTCCACCGCATCACGCCGTCCGGGGGGGCGCAACCCCGCCTACGAAACGTCGAAGGCGGCGCTGTCGGCCATATGCCGGGCGGTGGCGCTGGAAGGCCAGCCGGCGGGCATACGGGCCAACACCGTGGTGCTGGGCCTGATCGACACGCCCATGGGCCGGGCGGCCACGCAGGCCAGGCCGGACCGGCTGGCGCAGCCCATGCCTTTCGGACGGCAGGGAACCGCGGAAGAAGTGGCGGCCGCGATCCGGTTCCTGTTGTCCGACGAGGCCAGCTATATCAACGCTGTTGAATTGCCGGTGGACGGGGGCATGTCGGCCGGCATCGTCTTGCGCAAATAGGGCGGCGAGCGCCGCACCGACACATAACAACACAGGAGACAACGATGAACCCTCGCATTTCCTTGCGTCTGGCCATGCTGGGCATGAAGCGCGTGCTGGCGCTGTCCATGGCCGCAACTGCCGTGGCCGCGGCGCCCGGACTGGCGGCCGCCGCCTATCCGGAGCGGCCCATCCGCTACGTGATCCCCTTCCCGCCAGGCGGCTCCACGGACACGACGGGCCGGATCCTGGCGGAAGCCATGTCGAAGATCCTCGGCCAGCCCGTCGTCGTTGAGAACCGCGGTGGAGCGGGCGGCAATATCGGCGCCGCGCACGTGGCGGGTTCGCCGCCCGATGGCTACACCCTGCTGCAGGGAACGATCGGAACGCACGGAATCAATCCGACGCTGTACGAGAATCCGGCTTTCGACGCGCGCAAGGATTTCGAGCCCATTGCGCGCATGACGGCAGGCACGAACGTGCTGGTGGTGAACCCTTCGGTGCCCGCGAAAACAGTGCAGGAACTGATCGCGTGGGCGAAGGCGAATCCCGGCAAGCTGATGATGGGGTCATCCGGCGCGGGCAGCAGCATCCACATGTCGGGCGAACTGTTCCAGGTGCTGACGGGCACCCGCTTCACCCACGTGCCGTATCGCGGCGGCGGCCCGGCCATGAACGACCTGCTGGCCGGGCACATCCAGCTCATGTTCGACAACCTGAACGTTTCGCTGCCGCACATCCAGGCCGGCAAGGTGCGCGCCCTGGGCGTGACCAGCCGCAACCGCGCCTCCGTGCTGCCGGACGTGCCCACGCTGATGGAGGCCGGAGTTCCGGGCTACGAGGTCACCAGCTGGAGCGGCATCTTCGCGCCCGCCGGCACACCGCGGCCTGTCGTGGAAAAGCTCAACGCCGTCATCAATCAGGCGCTGGCAAGCGATTCGGTGCGTGAGCGCTTCGATGAGGCCGGCATCCAGATCGACCTGATGGGCGTTGACCAGTTCAAGGCATTCGTCGACAGCGAGATCGACCGCTGGGGCGACATCGTCAGGAAGTCCGGCGCGAAGGCGCAGTAAATGGCCACGATGATGCGTGCGCTCGTCCTTGGGGCGGACGGAGCTGTGCTGGCCCGGGCGCCGGTGCCGCGGCCGGGGCCGGCGGAAGTCCGGCTGCAGGTGCTGGCCTGCGCCCTCAACCGCGCCGACCTCTACATGGCCGAAGGCCGCCGCCACGGGGACGCCGGAGGGCCGGGCGCCATCTTGGGCCTGGAGTGGGCCGGGGTCGTGGACGCGGTGGGAGCCGAGGTGCCGGGCCATGTCCGCGTCGGACAGCGCGTCATGGGGTCGGGGCGCGGGGCCTTCGCGGACTATGCGGTCGCGGACTGGGGGCGCGTGCTGCCCATGCCGGACGGACTGGAACCCGCGCAGGCCGCCACCTTGCCCATCGCGCTGCAGACCATGCACGACGCGCTGGTGACCCACGGAGGCCTGCGGGCGGGCGCGTCGCTGCTGATCCATGGCGCGTCGAGCGCCGTGGGCCTGATGGCGCTGCGGATCGCGCGCTGTCTGAAGGCGAGCTGGGTGGGAGGCAGTTCGACCAGTGCGGAAAAGCGCCAGCGCCTGGTCGGGCTGGGCATGGACCTGGTCGTCGACCCTTCCGTCTCCGGCTGGTCCGGGCAGGTGCTGGATGCCACGGCCGGCAGGGGAGTGGACCTGGTGGTGGATATGCTGTCGGGGCCGACCATCAATGAAACCCTGGCGGCCACCGCCATCGAAGGGCACATCGTGAACGTGGGCCGGCTGGCGGGCCGGGCGGGCAGTTTCGATTTCGATCTGCATGCCTTGCGGCGGGTGCGCTACAGCGGCGTCACGTTCCGCACCCGCACCCGCGAAGAAGTCAGGCGGATCACCGCGAGCATGCTGCGCGACCTGAGCGGCCCCTTGAAGGATGGGAAGCTGAGCCTGCCGGTGGATCGCGAGTTCACGTTGGAGCAAGGCGCGCAGGCCCTGGCCTATATGCGCGCCAACGGCCACTTCGGCAAGATCATCCTGCGCGTCGCTTGACGGGGCCGCAGGATTGGCGCTCGATCAGCGCGTAGGGAAAAACATTGGCGCGGGGCTCGGGCTGCGCTTCGCCGCTGCGGGCCTGGATGCGTTCCAGCAGCATCGCCGAGGCGCAGTCGGCCACCGATTCCACCGGGGTGCGCAGCACGGTCAACGGGGGCGCGTAGTCCTCGGCGAAGTCGGAATCCCCGATGCCGACCACGGAGATGTCTTGGGGCACCCGCTTGCCCATCGTCGCGATGGCCCGCAACGTGCTGCTCAGGGTTTGCGTGCCTTGCGCAATGATGGCCGTGGGCGCATCGGGCCGGCCCAGCAGGTCGGTGATGGCGTCGTAGGCCGAACTGGTGGGAGAGGGCCCCTGGATCAGCAGGTCGGGAACGGGAAGGTGCGCCGCCTTGAACGCCGCCTTGTAGCCTTCGATGCGCCTGCGCACGGGGCGGCTGCGAGCCTGCCACAGCACGAGAGCGATCCGGGTATGGCCAAGGGAAATCAGATGACGGACCGTATCGGCAATGCCTTTGGCGTGGTCGTACAGGACGGCGTCCGCCTTGACGTCCATGTCGCGGTCGTAGATCACCGCGGGCATGGTCAGGTTCTGCACCGCATCCAGCACGTCGGGATCGCGCTCGTTGCCCGGCGCGATGATCACGCCGTCCATGCCGCGCAGCTGGAAAGTGTTCAGGATGCTGACTTCGCGCTTTGGGTCATTGAGCCCGTTTGCCAGCAGCAGCATGTAGCCGGCGTTGAAGAAGCGGGCCTCGAGCGCCCGGAACGCGCGCGCATAGAGAGGGTTGGTGACGTCGGAGAACATGCAGCCGATGGTCTTGCTGCTGCGCGAACGCAAAGCCTGCGCCGCATGATTGGGGCGATAGCGCAGCGCGGCGATGGCGCGTTCGACTTTGGCGCGAACTTCGGGCGTGACGTTGGCGGCGCCGTTGATCACGCGAGACGCGCTGCCCACCGAGGTGCCAGCCAGGGCCGCGACGTCCCGGATGCTGATTTTTTTCTGCCGCATGTAGATCCCTTTTGCAGCGCGAAAGTATAACCCAGGCCCGTCCGCGAGCGCGCCTGGGGAAGGCCCGCCGTCCCGTCATTTCTTGTTCTGTTGATGAAACGATTCATTTGAGAATATACTCCGCATTCGTTGAGTACATAAACATGATGGTGAAACGATGCAAAAGCCTTTTGCCGAGCCGTCGCACCGCCCTCACACAAGGACAGCAATGACTACACACCGGGCCCATGTCGGAGGCACCATCGGCGACCTGATCATCCAGGCGATCGCGCGCTATCCGGACCGCGTGGCGTTCATCGACGAGCAGTCCCAGCTCAGCTATCGCCAGCTTGGACGGCGCATCGGCCAGGCCATGGCGGCGTTCACGGCGTTGGGGCTCAAGCGCGGCGACGGCGTTGCCCAGCTCTCGGGAAACCGCAGCGACGTATTCGTGGTGATGGCGGCCGCCTACCTGATGGGGCTGCGCTCGGTCACGCTGCACGGCATGGGGGGGCTGGATGACCACGCGTACATCGTCCGCGATGCCGAGGCATGCTTCTTCATCGCGGACGGGGGCTATCGTGAGCGGCTGGATGCGCTGCGCGAGCATTGCCCCGCCGTGCGCCATTGGTATTCGCACGACAGCGGCGTGGCGGGCCAGGCATCCTTTTGGGAGTATGCGCAGGAACAGGAGCCGGCGCCCCTGCGCGTCACGGCCGAGGCCGATGACGTCATCCGCCTTGCCTATACCGGCGGCACCACGGGCAAGCCGAAGGGCGTCATGCTGACCAACCGCTCGATGTGGATGCAGGCGGTGCTTCTGCTGGCCGCGCGCCAGCTGCCGGCGGAATTGCGCCTGCTGTGCCCCACGCCCATCTCGCACGGCGCCGGCGCGATGCTGGTGCCCACGCTGTGGCGCGGCGGAACCATCATCCTGCAGCGGGGATTCGATCCCGAGAAATACATCGTGGCGCTGCAGGCGCACCGGGCTTCCTTCAGCTTCCTGGTGCCCACCATGGTGTACGCGATCCTGGACCATCCACTGTGCCAGAGCGCCGATTTTTCGTCGCTGCGGCTGTTGTCGTACGGCGCGTCGCCGATGGCTCCCGCGCGCATCGAGGAAGCGCTGCGTGTGTTCGGGCCCGTGCTGGTCCAGAGCTACGGCCAGACCGAAAGCCCCAGCAACATCCTGTTCCTGTCCCAGGAAGACCATGCGCGCACCGACGTCAATACGCTGGGCTCGGCGGGCATGCCTTATCCGGGCGTGACGGTGGAACTGCTGGACGACCAGGACCAGCCGGTCGAGCCGGGCGAGATTGGCGAGCTGTGCGTGCGCAGCCCCTTGGTGATGGAGGGCTATTGGAAGCAGCCGGACCTGACGGCGGAAGTGCTGCGCAACGGCTGGCTGCACACCGGCGACATGGCCTATCGCGACCCCCACGGCTATTACTTCCTCGTCGACCGCAAGAAGGACATGATCATTTCGGGCGGCTTCAACGTCTATCCGAAGGAAATCGAGAACGTGCTGGCGGCGCATCCCGCGGTGGCCGCGGCAGCCGTGATCGGCGTGCCCGACGAGAAATGGGGCGAGGCGGTCAAGGCCGTGGTGGTGCTGCGGCCCGGAAGCGCCGTCACCGAAGAGGACCTGAAGGCGGCCGTGCGCAGCGCCAAGGGGCCAGTCAACACGCCGAAGTCGATCGATTTCGTGGACGCGCTGCCCCTGACCACGCTGGGCAAGCCCGATAAGAACCAGTTGCGCGCCCGCTATTGGGGCGACCGCAAGCGCAAGATCAATTAATGGAAATACAGGGGAAGACTATGAGTATGGAAATCCAGGCCGCCGGGCGGTCGCTGGAAGGCCGGGTGGCCATCGTGACGGGCGCGGGTTCGCGCGCCGACGGCATCGGCAACGGTCGGGCCGCCGCCATCCTGCTGGCGCGCGACGGCGCGCGCGTGGCGTTGATCGACGCCGTCGAGGAATGGGCGGAGGTGACGCGGCGCATGATCGAGGACGAAGGCGGCGAGGCCCTGGTCCTGCCCTGCGACGTGAGCGTCGATGCGCAATGCGCCCAGGCTGTGCGCGAGGTCCGGCAGCGCTGGGGCCGGCTCGACATCCTGGTCAATAACGTGGGCGTGGGCGGCCCGGCCGGCAACGCAGTCGATCTGGACCTCGAGGAATGGGACCGGGCCTTGCGAATCAACGTCACGTCGATGGTGCTGATGGCGCGCCATTGCATTCCGGCCATGCGCGAGCAGGGGCGCGGCGCCATCGTGAACGTGGCGTCGGTGGCGGGCCTGATGGGCGGCCATCCCAGCCTGCTCTATCCCACGTCGAAGGGCGCGGTGGTCAACATGACCCGCGCCATGGCCGCGCACCACGGGGAAGAGGGAATACGCGTCAACTGCGTGGCTCCGGGCATGGTCCACACGCCCATGGTGTATGCGCGCGGCATGTCGGACGAAAAGCGGGAGATCCGCCGCAAGCGCTCCCTGCTGCGCACCGAGGGCAATGGCTGGGACGTCGGGCACGCCATCCGCTATCTGGCGAGCGACGAGGCGCGTTGGATGACGGGCGTGGTCCTGCCGGTGGATGCGGGCACCACCGCCGGAAGGCATTCCTATCAATAAGCCCGCAATCGCACCGGAGGAAAGCATGAAGAACTGGAACAAGAAACTGATGGCGGCGGCCGCGGCCGCGTGCGCCTTGCTGATGGGGGCGCAAGCCCGCGCGCAAGACTTCCCCAGCCATAGCCTCACGCTGGTGGTGCCGTTCGCGGCGGCCGGCATATCCGACAACCAGTCGCGCCTGCTGGCGCGCAAGCTGGCCGACATCCTGGGGCAGCCGGTCGTGGTCGAGAACCGGCCCGGCGCCAGCGGCATGATCGGCGCCGAGGCGGTGGCGCACGCCAAGCCGGACGGCTATACGCTGCTGTACGGCACCCACGGCACGCAGGCCGCCAATCTGGCGCTGTTCGACAACGTGCGCATCGATCCGCCCAAGGACCTGCGCGCGGTGCACTCGCTGTTCCGCCAATCGACGGTATTGGTGGCCAACGCCGCCACGCCGTACCGCAGCCTGAGCGACCTGGTGCAGGCGGCCAAGCAACGGCCGGGAGCGGTGAACTACGCCTCTGCCGGCTCGGGCACGCAAACTCACCTGGCGGCGGCCAAGCTGCAATCGGCGGCGGGCATATCCATGACGCACGTGCCCTACAAGGGGGCGGGGCCGGCGCTGTCCGACGTGTTGGCGGGCAATGTGGAGATCATGTTCAGCTACCCCGAATCGGTAAGCCAGCATATTCAGGCGGGCAAGCTGCGCGCGCTGGCAGTGGCGGGCACAAACCGGCTGGACGCCATGCCGACGGTACCCACCATGGCCGAGGCAGGCTATCCGGATGCGGCGCTGGAGGGCTGGTCGGGGGTGTTCGTGCCCGCGGGCACGCCGGACGCCGTGGTCGCCAAGCTGGCCGGCGCGATCGGGCAGATCACCCAGGCGCCGGATGTCGTGGCTGCGATGGCGGCCATCAGCAGTTTCCCCATGGGCTTGTCCGACCAGAAGTTCCAGCGCTTCGTGGAGGAAGAGGTGCCGCGTTGGAAAGCCGTGGTGCGCCAATCGGGCGCGCGCCTGGAATAAGCGGCCCGCCCGAATCTGAAAAGGAAAACATATGTTCAAGAGCGATATCGGCGGCGGCGACGCCGACCACATCAGCATCAGAGGTTATGACCTGGTCGAGGACCTGATCGACAAGCGCGACTTCGTCGATGTCCTGTGCCTGACGGTGCTGGGAAGTTTTCCGGACGCGAACCAGCGCCGCATGATCAATATGTTCCTGGTGACCGCGGCGGACCATGGCCTGACGCCCAGCGCGCTGGCGACCCGCCTGACCCTGCACGGGGCGCCGGAGTCCATGCAGGGCGCGGTGGCGGCCGGCCTGCTGGGCGCGGGCAGCCGCTATCTGGGCGTGGTGGAGTACGCCGCGCGCTTCCTGCAGCAGGCTGCGGCGGATTTCGAGGGTTCCGACGAGGACGCGGCCGCGTTGGCCGCGCATGCCGAAGGCGTGGTGGAGCGCGAGCGCGAGGCGCGCCGGCGCATTCCCGGAATCGGACATCCCATCCACGTCGAGGCCGACCCGCGCTCCAACAAGATACTGGCGGTGGCTGCCGACTGCGGCTACTACGGCAGGCATTGCTGCTATGTGCTGGCCCTGGCCGAGGCTGCAAGCCGCATGTTCGGCAAGCCCGTGCCGCTGAACGCCACCGGCGCCAAGGCGGCGGTGTTGCTCGACATGGGCCTCAGCCCCGAATTCGGCAAGGGCATGACGCTCATCGGCCGGGTGGCCGGGCTGATCGCGCACGTTATCGAAGAGCGCGAGCAGCCGATTTCCCAGGCGCTATGGGACGTCGCAAGCGGGAAGCAGGGCGGCCGCTAGCGGCTGCGCGGGCCGGTTCTGGCATCATGACGGCTTCTGAAAACCTGGAGAGCCCGATGACTGAGCTTCGCCGTGCCCGCATGGTGCCTGAACTGCTGGTAAGCGATCTGTCGCGCAGCCTGGCCTTCTGGATGGATCTGTGCGGCTTCGAGATCGCCTATCGGCGAGAGGACGAGGGTTTCGCCTACCTGGATCTGGACGGCGCGCAATTCATGCTGGAAGAGGTGCGTGGCGGCGAGAACTGGATCACGGCGCCACTTGAGGCGCCGCGGGGCCGGGGCATCAACTTCGAGATCAAAGTGCAGGCCATAGAGCCGTTGCTGGAACGCCTGGCGGCTGCCGGATGGCCGTTGTACCGCGAGCCGCAAGAGCGCTGGTATCGCAGCAATGCGGTCGAGGTCGGCGTGCGCCAATTCCTGGTGCAGGACCCGGACGGATACCTGCTGCGCTTTTCGGCCTGGATCGGCGACCGTCCGGCCTGACGGCCAGCGGCGCGCTGGCAAGCGCCCGCCGGCGGAACCCCGGCTCAGGCCGCGATACTGGAGGCGGGCTCGCCTATCGTGCCGAATTCCACACGGCTTTTCGCATAGAAGAGGTGCAGGCCGGGCTCGTTGCGCAGGCGTTCCATCAGCGCCTCGCATTCCTCCGCGGACACAATCATGGTTACCTCGACGGGCTGGTCGGCCAGGTCGAAGAAATGCGCGGAATGCAGGCGGTGATGGCTGCCCAGCCCTTCCTGGGCGCTGACCAGCGTGGCGCCGCGGATCTGCATCGATTGCGCCAGCGTCAGCAGCCATTGGCATAGCTGCTGATGGCCATGCCGGCGCTCTTGCTGGGTAAAGAAGGTGAGCTGATATCCGTCCATGGACGACTCCCGCGGAGCACGGCGTGCGCGCCGCACAGCGGCAGGCCGGCGCAATCCGGCTCGGCACAAGCGATACACTGGCGGCCAGTGGAAAAACGCCATCTCCAGGCAAATCCAGTGTACGCCCCGAAAATTGGCCGCGCAATCGAACGGAACTGCCTGGATATTCGACGAGGCCTTTGAAATTGAAGACCGGAAATTATCTGTTCGGCATCATCGTTTCCTTCGTGCTGGCGGGCCTGGTGGCGGCTCTCGGCGTGTATGCCGTGACCAGCCCCTATCTGGGCTGGGGGGCGGCGGCCCTGCTGAGCTACGGGCTGCTGTTCGGCGGGCCGCTGGCCATCGTGCTGCTGCTGACATGGGTCGTATACATGGTGCGCGACCGCGGAAGCATGCCCGGGCGGGCTCATGCCTTGCTGCTCCTGCCCACGCTGCTGGCGGCGATGATCGTGCCGGTCAGCGAGTCCGTCCAGCAGAGCCGGCGCGACCGTTTCCGCGAGGCGCACCCGGCGATCACCGAGACGCACGTCAATCTGAGCGGCGGCATGATCCGGTTCGATACACGCGGCGGCTATAGATCGTCGGACGCAGAGAGCTATCTGGAGCCCGGATCGGCCGAAAACCCCCGCTTCGCCAGGTTTACTCGGTATCAGCATGAAATCCCGGAGGGAGGAGGGAAATTCCCCTACGCGGGCGCGCGGCTGAAAGAGGACGTCCGGCTTTACCAGTATCCCGGCCAGGATGGGGCGCCGGGCGCGTCCGTGCCGCTGCGGCGCCTGTCCCAACCGGAAATGGGCAAGCTGGCGGCAGCGCATGCGTATGGCGAGGCCTCGTTGCTGGTGTACCAGTATTTCCATTATGCAGACCACGTCGAGGTGGCGCCGAGCATTGCGCGTTTTGCCGCAACGACCGAGGACGCGATGACGCGGGCCCGCATCCCGGGGCTGGCGATCTTCGGCCTGGAGAACTACACGCCCCAGACGATCTTCAGGGTGGAAATCAACGGTCAGACGCTGGATCTGGGTGAGTACGCCGCACGCAGCCTCGGACCTCGGCCATGCGATCCGTCCGGGGGCGGCAGTCCTGCCTTGCTCGATCTGGATCAGCCCGTGCGCCTGCGCTGGCAGGCTCTGGAAGATCCGGAGGCCTGGCATGAGGCGACGGTGGCCGTGCCCGCTTTCAGCCAGGCGAGCAAGGCCGACCCCGATACCGGCCTGGTGCGCGTGCGCCTGTATCTGCTGCCCGATGGCGAGGTGGCAGCCGAACGCTATAAAGAGATCCGTTCCCGGGATGGGAAACTCGCCGTCCGCGCGACCGGGCTGCCCGCGCAGGCGAAGCCTTACGCGCGGTGCAGCAGCGGCGCCTATGCCCAGTACAACCCGCAGACGGTCACGCTGCTGCCCAACTGAGGCTAGTCCGTGAGCGGATACATCTGGTCCTGCAAGGGCACGGTGGCGTGCCAGCCGAGTTCGCGCTGGATGCGCTCGCGCAGGGCCTCGGAGGCCTCCGGCTCGCCATGGACGATGAAGACCCGGCGCGGCGCCTCGCGAAAGCCGGACAGCCAGCGCATGAGTTCATCGCTGTCGGCGTGCGCCGACAGCATGGGCAATTCGGTGACTTCCGCGTCGATGCTTATCCACTGGCCGTAGATGCGGGTTTCGGCGGCGCCCTTCAGCAGCTTGCGCCCGCGCGTGCCGGCGGCCTGGAAGCCGGAGAAGAGCAGGGTGTTGCGGTGGTCGCCGCCGAAGGCCGCGATGTGATGCAGCACCCGGCCGCCAGTCGCCATGCCGCTGGCGGAGATGATCACCTTGGGGTAGCGGTTGGCCGACAGCGCCTTGGATTCCCCGACATCGCGCACGTAGGTGACGGCCGCGCAGGCGGCTTCGTATTCGCGCGCGGGCAGCTTGTGTTCGCTGGCGTGGCGGTACAGCAGTTCGGTGGCGCTCGCCGCCATCGGGCTGTCGAGGTACACCGGGATATTCCGCAGCCGGCCCGCCTGGCGCAGTTTCCACAATGCGTAGATCAGGGTTTGCGCGCGGCCCACGGCGAAGGCGGGGATCACGACCGTGCCGCCGCGCTGCACGGTGCGGTCGATGATGGCGCCCAGGGCTTCGACGGGATCGGCGGTGTCGTGGCGCCGGTTGCCGTAGGTGGATTCAATGACGATGTAATCGGCTTGAGGAACGGTTTCCGGGTCGTGCATGACCGGATCGCCATAGCGTCCGAGGTCGCCGGAGAAGACCACGCGCATTCCGCCCATGTCGATCTGCGCGGTGGTCGCGCCAAGAATGTGCCCGGCGCGGCGCAGGGTCAGTTTCGCGCCGCCGGGCAAGGCGGCCGGCTGGTGCAGGGGGACGTCCGCAAAGCGCCTCATCGCCCGTTCGGCGTCGACGACGCGGTAGAGCGGCAGCGCCGGCGCATGCTTGGAGAAGCCCTTGCGGTTGGCGAATTCGGCATCCTTCTCCTGCAGATTGGCGCTGTCCAGCAGGATCAGTTCCGCGACGTCGCGGGTGGCGGAGGTGGCATGGATGCTGCCCTTGAATCCGTCTGTCACCAGACGCGGCAAGTAGCCGCAGTGATCCAGATGGGCATGGGTCAGCACGACCGCGTCGATGTCGGCGGGCGAGACGGGCAGACGCTGCCAGTTGAGCTCCCGCAGGTTCTTCAGGCCCTGGAACAGCCCGCAGTCGATCAGCAGGCGGGTGTCTCCGTGGCTTAGCAGGTGCTTGGATCCGGTGACGGTGCCGGCGCCGCCAAGGCAGGTCAGTGAGAGCATGGTTTCCTCGTGAGCGTCAGGGCCGGGAATCGAGCAGATCGGCGGGCTTGCCGTGGCCGTCGATTGCGCCTAGCCGGGGCGGGTCCAGTACGTCCTCGCGGCGCCAGCCCGCCACGGCGGCCGCGGCATCGACCGCGTGCGCCCAGGTGCAGCGGTTGGCGAAGAGCATGCCCGGCACATCCAGCGTGCCGCCCCGGCTGATGTAGCCAAGCGCCCGGGTGCGGGCCGGTCCTCCGTCCAGCCGGCGCAGGATGCCCAGCATGGGTTCGGGGCGGGTATGGCACAGCAGCACGCGTGGCAGCCCCGGCGGGAAGAGCGCGCGCACCTCGGCATCCGGAAGGACGAAACCGGATTCAAGCTCGTCGCGTGCAATGCGCAGGCGGCCGGGCTCGACCACCACGGATACGCAGCATTCGTGTCCGCGAGCGGACAGATGGTCGCGCGCCTTCAGGGCCTCTTCGAGCTGGTAGGCGCCTATGGCGACGAATTGCAGCACGCTGGCCGACGGGTCGCCCGCGACATGCGCCGCGCCGCGTTCCACGAGGGACTCGGCGGCCCGCGCGTCGAAGCGATGCGCGCCATCGCGCTTGGACACGACGATGCAGGCCACCTGGGCGCGGCGCGCGTAGACGGCCCGCAACGCCGCCGCGGCGCTATTGCCGTCCACGGGGAAGAGCACGCGGGAGGTATCGGACATCTCGCCCAGCAGGGCTTCGCCTATAGTGGGATCCTGGTGCGATTGCTCATTCTTGGCGTTCTCCCAGGTATGGGAGGTCACCACCAGGGGGACCGATAGCCATCCCGGCGATTGCCCGAGCTCTTTCTGGCGGCGGGCGAAGATGATTTCCTGGCGCAGCAGGCCCAGCATCTTCACGGCGAAGGCTTCATAGCTGACGATGAGGTTCAGGCCGGCCTTGTTCGCAAGCGCAGCGGCGGCCACGGCCTCTTCGTTCAACGCAGTAATGACGGAGCCGTGCAGGCCCTCCGGCACCTCGGCTTCCGGACGATTGACGCGATGCTTGAGCAGGGCCAGCGTGCCGCCCATCTTGTTGCTGGCCAGTTCGTCCGGGTTGCCGACGCGCACGCGCAGGGTGGGGTTTGCCCGCGCCAGTTCCACGAACCAGCGATCCAGCGCGGCCATGGCGCTGCCCTGGCCGCCGACGGTTTCCCAGGCCGGCGTGGGCAGCGCGGGAGCATCGGGATGGCGGTGCGCCATGGGATGCCGGCTTTCGCGAGGGCGCCCCTGGGCCTCGTGGTTGGCGAGGGCGGCGATGGCGGCATCCAGCTCGGGCCCGGAAACGAAAAGACGGCTCGCGCCTTCGTTGAAAGCGTCCCGCGCCGCGCGGTCGACGCGGGGATTTCCGCCCAGCGGCAGGTTGTGCGCGGCATTGGTTCCCGCGCCCGGAAAGCCGAAACCTTTTTCGGTCTCGGCAATGACGTAGGGCAGCCGGGCCGGGTACTGGAAATCCGCTTCCGCCAGGCGGGCGGCCAGCCGCGATTCGGCCTCGAGGATGGCCCAGGCGATGGCGGCGGGGTCGCGGCCGTCGACGATGAGGGGATCGAAACCGTTGTGCCGCAGGTCTTCGGCCAGCCAATGCGCGCCGCCTTCCTGCAGGATCTGCGTGCGCTGCTCGATGCGCCGGCCGTTGAGGATCATGACCGGAACGGCCTGGCCGCAATCCTCCGCCCGCCACCAGCGCGTAGCCCAGTCGGATCCGCGCTGCTCTTCAAAGGCGCCGTCGCTCAGGAAGGCCACCAGGCCCTCGCTGGGCAGGGGCATATGCACGTATTGCAGGCCGGCAAAGCCCAGATAGCCGCCCTCGGAGACGGCGCCCGCCGTATTGGGTCCGGCATGGCTGCCCAGCGGAACGGCGGGCAGCCCCCGGGCGTCGATGGCGTAGGAGTAGAAATCGTTGATGAGGCGGGCCAGGCCGGCTTCGCTGCGATCGTAGCGTCCGCGCTGCGCCGCGGAGACGTCGCCGGTCAGGGCGTTGACGGCTTCGATGGCGGCCACGCAATGGCCCTGGCCCATAAGCCAGCCGCGGGTCATCCCGCTCAGCGCATTGGCCAGCAGGTAGCCCACGAAGGCGGGCGCCATGTTGAGCGACCCGCCCGTATGGCCCTCAGGATTGGGTTTGAAGTCCTCGGCCGCCAGCGGGGCGCCGGCCGGGTCGATGCGCCGGGCGTAGGTCATGTGCGCCACCACGTTCATGGCGGCGCAGCCCAGCCGGTCCGCGGCGGCCAGCATGGCATAGGCATCGTCCGGGCCAGGGATGCGGCGGGCGGCCGCAAGGCTGTCCACCAGCGAGTCCACGCGGGTGACCGTGTCGGCACGGTGCTGGATGGGGCCATGGCCCGATAGCCAACGATCGCGGAATTTCATCGCGGTGTTCCCATGAAAGAGCGATGCGGATGAGGGGCGACGATGGCTTGATTATGGCGCAACGGGGCGGGCCTGGCGGAGCCGTGCCCCGCCAGAACCTTGATGTAACTCAAAGGTTTGGGCGCCTAGCGTGCCGACCCGCAGAGGCGGGCGCGCGTATCCGCCGGGCAGCGCATCAGCCCAGGTGCTCCACGTTGCCGCAGACGGAAATGCTCTGGCCGCTGATCATTGCGCCCGCGTCCGAGCACAGGAACGCCACCTGGTTGGCCACGTCCTCCGGGCTCGTCATGCGGCGCAGCGACACGCCGGACACGAGTTGCGCACGCATCTCATCGTTGGTGACGCCGGCCGCGGCGGCGCGGGCGGCAATGATGCGCTCGACCCGCTCACCCGCCACCACGCCCGGCAGCACGGAATTGACGCGGATATTGGATGGGCCCAGTTCCATGGCCCAGGTCTGCGTCAGGCCGGCAAGCCCGAACTTGCTGGCGCTGTAGGGCGTGCGCAGCGAGAAGCCCAGGCGGCCCGCCACCGAGGAAATATTGACGATGGAGCCGCCGCCGGCCGCCCGCAGCAGGGGCACGGCGCTCCGGGCGCAAAGGAAGGTGCCGGTCAGATTGACGTCCAGCGTATTGCGCCAGGCGTCCAGCGTGGTGTCTTCCAGCCGGCTGGTGGGGCCGGACACGCCGGCGTTGTTGACCAGCGCGTCGAGCCCGCTCCATTTTTCGGACAGTTGGGCGAACAGGGCCAGAACCTGCTCCTCGGACGACACGTCGGCAACGCTTACGCTCAGTCGGGGATGGATGCCTTGGGCGGCGCGGCAGGCTTCCGCGTCCACGTCGCAGGCGTGCACCTCGGCGCCGGATTCCAGGAACCTGCGCGCGATCGCCAGCCCGATGCCGTTTGCGCCCGCAGTGACGAGGACGCGCTTGCCTTTCAGTGATTCGCTCATATCGGTCCCCGTCATGCGGCGAATTCGGGCCTGGGGCCGTCTGTGCGCGGCAGGCCCATGATTTCCCGGGCTTCCGCGGGGGTGGCGGGTTCCATGTCCAGTTCGCGGATGATGCGCACGATGCGTTCGGTCAGCTGCACGTTGGTGGCCAGCTCGCCATGGCGGTAGTACAGGTTGTCTTCCAGGCCGACGCGGGCATGGCCGCCCAGCAGCAGGGCGCTGATGTTCGCTTCCAGCTGCGAAGGGCCGATGCCGCTGACGCAGAAGACGGCGTTCCTGGGCAGCAGGTCCACCATCATCTGCAAGTGGCGGGGCGAGAACGGCATGGCGTTCTGGAAGTTCCGGTGCACGTTCATTACCAGGTTGATGAAGGGAGGACCGTCGTCCAGGCCTTCGTCGATGAGCGTGGTGGCGTCCTGGATGATGTGCGTGGGGCTGAACACCTCCCACTCGGGCTTGATGCCGCGCGCCTTCATGCCGGCGGCCAGCTCGCGGGCCTTGCTGAGCGGCGTGTTCATCAGGTATTCGCGGTCGCCGAAGGCCAGGTTCAGCGTGGTCGCATCCAGCGTGCACATCTCGGCGCCCGCGTCCATGCCCTTCAGCCGTTCCTCCCACAGGATTTCCCAGGTGCCGGGCGAGGTTTCCTTGACCATGTCTCCGTGCACGCCGCCGCCGGTGGAGTTGTTCAGGACGATGTCGCAGCGGTCCCGGATAAGGCGGTTCATCTCGCGGTAGATCGACGCGTCGCAGGTGGCCTGGTCGTCGGGCCGGCGCGCATGCAGCGCCACCACGCTGGCGCCGGCGTTGTAGCAGCGGTAGACGTCTTCGGCGATCTCCGCGGGCTGGGTGGGAAGATTGGGATTCTGGCTCTTGAAGGCCATGCCCCCGGTCGGGGCGATGGTCACGATCACTTTGCGTTTTGCCATGGGATTCTCTCAGGGGATCGGGCGGGCGAGGCGGCGCGTGCGCGGCTTACTTCCACAGCGCGCAACGGCTTTCCGATTTCTTGGTGAAGGCGTCGTTGCCGTCGATGGTCTGCACGACGTTGAAATAGTCCCAGGGCTCCTTGGACTGCTCGGGCGTCTTGACCTGCAGCAGATACATGTTGTGCACGACGCGCCCGTCGGGCCGCACCACGCCGTCCTTGATGTACATGTCGTTGAGCTTGCCGTCGCGCATGTGGGCGAGGACCCGGTCGGCGTCGTCCGTGCCCGTGGCCTTGACCGCGCGCAGGTACTGCAGCGCGGCCGAGTAGTCGGCCGCCTGCAGGGACGAGGGCATGGCCTGCCGCCGCTTGTGGAACTCGCGGCTCCAGGCGCGGGCGTCGTCCGAGCCGTTCCAGTACCAGCTGTCCGTCAGGTACATGCCCTGCGCGGCCGGCAGCCCCATGGCGTGGATGTCGTTGATGAACATGATCATGCCGGCGAGCTTCATCGTCTGGGTCACGCCGAACTCATTGGCCGCCTTGATCGCGTTGGTGGCGTCGGCGCCCGCGTTCGCCAGGGCCAGGATCTCGGCCTTGCTGGCCTGGGCCTGCAGCAGGAACGAAGAGAAGTCGCTGGAGGACAGGGGATGCTTGACCGCTCCGAGGACCTTGCCGCCGGCCGCCTCCACCACGGTGGTGGTGTCGGCCTGCAGCGCCGTGCCGAAGGCATAGTCGGCCGTCAGGAAGTACCAGGTCTTGCCTCCCGTCTTGACCACCGCCCCGCCGGTGCCGCGCGCCTGCGCGACGGTGTCGTAGGCATAGTTAAGGGTGTAGGGGGTGCACTGTTCGTTCGTCAGCGCAGGCGCCCCGGCGCCGACCACGATAATGGGCTTCTTCTTGTCCGAGGCGACCTTGGACATGGCCAGCGCCGTGCTGGAATTGGTGCCCCCGATCAGCATGTCCAGGCCTTTCTGGTCGAACCATTCCCTGGCCTTGGCCGAGGCGATGTCGGCCTTGTTCTGGTGGTCCGCCACCAGCAGCTCGATCTTCTTGCCGTCGATCGCGCCGCCCATTTCCTCTATCGCCATCTTGATGGCTTCCGCGCCGCCGGGGCCGTCGGGGCCCGAGTACACGCCCGACAGGTCGGTGATAAACCCGATCCGGATGACGTCGTCCGAGATCTGCGCATGGGCCGCGCCAGGCCCCGCGAACATGATGGCGCCACTGGCTGCGGCGGCGGACATCGCGCGCGACATTGACAACATTCCTGTCTCCTCTTATGTTTTTTGGCCCGACGGGCTTCCTTATTCTGTGGCCGGGCCTGTCGCGCGGACAGTCACCATGGTGACAAAGAACCTAAGGGTTTACCTGGGCGTGGCCACACAGCCGGCTATGAGGAAGCTATGCGCACAGCGTCTGCGAACACTGGGGATGGTCCGTTGAGCGCGCGGCGAAAGCAGGCGCAAGGCGCGGTGGACCGGATGCTGGGCGTCGTGCCCTGGTACAACGGCCTGCCGGACGCCGAACGCGAGGAGATCCGCGGCAGGCTGCGCATGGTCTCGCTGGGAACGGGCGAATACCTTTTTCGCGCCGGGGAGCGCTCGCCCGGCTGGTACGGCGTGGTCGACGGGCTGGTGAAATGGTCGTCGCGCGGCGCCGACGGCAAGACGCTGTCGCTGGCGGGCTTCAGCACGGGAAGCTGGTTCGGCGAAGCCACCATGATCCGCGGCGCGCGTTTCGAATATGAAGTGGTCGCCCTGCGCCCGAGCCGGGTGGTGATCCTGCCGCGCGATACCTGCGAACGGCTGTGGAACAACAATATCGAGTTCACCAAGGCGCTCATGGAACATCTGGCGCAAAGAGTGGATTGGCTGATGGCGAGCTACACGGGCAACGTGCTGCTCGACGTGGACACGATGGTGGCGCGCGCCGTCGCGGCGCAGCTCGCGGCGGAATCGCATTCGGGCACCGACGGGCGCCTCAAGATATCGCAGGAGGAAATCGCCAGCCTGTGCGGGGTGTCCCGCCAGCGCTGCAATGCGGCATTGACGCGGCTGGCCCGCGCCGGAGTCCTCCAGACGCGCTACGGGGGGCTGACCATCCTGGACCGCGAAGCGCTGCACCAGCACGCGAAGATGAATTGCAATTCCGGGGGTTGAGGCGCCGCCTCGCAGCCGTGAATGGAGGCCCGTCCTTGGGTGGATAATGCCTGCACCAATGGAACGGGATGAACGGGCGATGGAGAGCGAACTGACGGTGCGGGCGGCGCAGCCGGGCGATCATGAATGGATCATTGCCGCGCATGGGGATGTCTATGCCGCGGAATTCGGCTTCGACGAGCGATTCCGGGATGGCATCGCCGGGAAAATGCATGCCTTTCGCGAATTGCCCGGCCCATTCAACCGCGTCTGGGTCGGCCTGATGGGGGAGCAGCGCGCGGCGTCGATTGCCGTTTCCGACCGGCCTGGCGAGGTTGCATTCCTGAATTTCGTCTTGGTCCTGCCGCAATACCGGGGCAGGGGCGTGGGGCGCGCCATGATGAAGACGGCCCTGGATCATGCGCGCGCGCACGCGCTGAAGGAAGTGCAGCTTGAGACATACAGCTGCCTTGTGGACGCCAGGGCGCTCTATGCGCGCCTCGGGTTCCGCATGACCCGGGCGATACCCGGGAAACAGGCGTTCGGGCAGACGTTCGATCAGGAATTCTGGTCCTTGCGTCTCTAGGCGGAAGGCTCCACCGCCAGCGGGAAGACGGTGTACGTCGTTTTGCCGCGCGCATCGACGGCGACCGTGACAGGCATGTCGCGCACCTCGAATTCATAAATGGCCTCCATGCCCAGGTCGGCAAAGGCCACCACGCGGGCGGACTGGATCGTCTGCGCCACCAGGTATGCCGCGCCGCCCACGGCGCTGAGATAGGCGGCGCCATGCGCCTTGATGGCCTTGATGGCCGAGGATCCGCGTTCCGCCTTTCCTATGGTCACCAGCAGGCCGGTCTCCGCGAGCAGCTGCGGCATGAACTTGTCCATGCGGGTGGCGGTGGTCGGCCCCGCAGGGCCCACCGCTTCGCCCGGCACGGGATCCACCGGCCCCACGTAGTAGAGCGCTCGGCCTCGCAGGGGAACCGGCAAGGGCTCGCCCTGGGCTAGCAGGTCCGCCATGCGTTTGTGCGCGGCGTCCCGCCCCGTCAGCAGCTTGCCCGACAGCAGCAGCGTATCCCCCGCAGCCCAGCCGGACACCTCGGCCTGCGTGAGCGTGTCCAGGTCCACGCGCCTGCCTTCCTGCGCCGGCAGCGCGTCCGGTATTCCTTCCCATATGGCAGGGTCGGGTGGCGGGAACCGCGCGGGCCCCGCTGCGGGCATTTCGAAAGACACGAAACGCGTGGCGGCGCAATTGGGAACGAGCGCCACGGGCAGGAGCGCCGCGTGCGAGGGCGCGGTCGCCACTTTCACGTCGAGCACGGTCGTGGCGCCGCCCAGCCCTTGCGGCCCGATGCCCAGTGCATTGATGCGCTGGAACACCTCGGTCCGCAGCCGTTCCTCCGGCGTGCCAGCGCCCCGGCGCAGCAGGGCGGACATGTCGATTTCGCTGAAAAGGGCGCGCTTGGCCATGGCCACGGCTTGCTCGGGCGTGCCGCCGATGCCCAGGCCGAGCACGCCAGGGGGGCACCAGCCGGCGCCCATGCCCGGCAACTGCGACACCACCCAATCGGCGATGGAGTCGCTGGGGTTGAGCATGGCGTAGCGCGTCTTGACGTCGCCGCCGCCCCCCTTGGCGACGACGGTGAAGGCCAGCTCTTCGCCTTCGACCAGCTCCAGCTGCAGAATGGCGGGCGTATTGTCGCGGGTATTGCGGCGCGCACCCAGCGGATCCTGGATCATGGAGGCGCGCAGCGGGTTCGACTCGCAACCGTAGGCGCGGGCGACGGCGCGGTTGGCCAGCGCCTGCAGGCTGGGCGTGGGCCCGGGGCCGTCATGGCGGATGCGCACGTCCATGCCCATCGTGACGTAGACATGCGCCACGCCCGTATCCTGGCATACGGGCCGGCGGGCTCGCGCGCTGAGCTTGCTGTTGATCAGCAGCTGCAGCAGCGCGTTGCGGGCGGGCGCCTGGGTTTCCACGGCATGGGCCGCCTTCAGCGCCCGCACGAAGTCGGCCGGATGCGTGTGGCTGACCGCCTGCAGCGCGTCGGCGATACTGGTTTCGATGTCCGAGGCTTCGACGACACGCATGATCCAACGCTCCTTATTGCAGCGATATGCCGGCTTGCTTGATCACCTGGGCCCAGCGTTTGCCCTCGTCGGCGGTGAACTGCTGGAAGGCGGCGGGAGCGTATTGGGCGGGCGGCAGCAACTGGATACCCTGCTCGGCCATCTTGCCGGTGAACGCGCTGTCCTTCAGCGCCTTCTGCCAGGCTTGGTACATGGTCTGCACGATCTTGTCCGGTGTTCCTTTCGGCGCATACAAACCGTACCACGTAGAGACCTGGAAGCCGGGGATTGCCTTTTCCGCCATGGTGGGCACGTCGGGATATTGCGCCATGCGGTCGGGCGAGGTCAGCCCCAGCGCCCGGACCTTGCCGCCCCTGGTTTGCGGCAGGGCGGTATTGGTCTGGTCGAACATGGCGTCCACCTGGTTGCCCATCAGGTCGTTCAGCGCGGGGCCCGCGCCCTTGTACGCGATGGGGGTGATGGTGATGCCCGCCTGGCTGGCGAACATGGCGGCCACAAGGTGGGAGGTGGATCCAACGCCCGCGTTGCTGAAATTCAGCTTGCCCGGGTGCTGCTTGCCATAGGCGATCAGTTCCGGCAGCGATTTGTGCGGCGATGATTCGCCCACCAGCAGCACCAGCGGCGTGTCGGGGAAGCGGAACACGGCCTGGAAATCCTTGACCGGATCGTAGGGCAGTCGGGCATAGAGCGACGGCGCCGCCGCCATGTAGCCGATATGCCCCACCAGGAAGGTATAGCCGTCGGGCGCGGACTTGGCCGCCTTGGCCGCGCCGATGGTGCCGCCCGCGCCGCCGACGTTCTCGATCAGGATCGTCTGGTTGAGTTCCTGCGCGACGCGGTTCGCCACATTGCGCGCCATTGCATCCGTCGGGCCGCCGGCCGAGAAGGGCACGATCCAGGTGATCGCCCGGCTGGGGTAGTTGTCCTGCGCTTGCGCGCCCATCGGTAAGGCGAACGCGCCCGCCGCGGCCAATGCCGCTATCCAGTTCTTCATGAGTTGTCTCCGTCCTGTTGCTTTTATGGATCAGGGAAGGGCCGCCGCTCAGGCCGGCCCGGTGTAGGGGCGGGCCCGCATGCGGTCCACCATGTCGGGAGCGGCCCCCAGGTAGTTGGCGGGGGCGCAGAGGCGTTCGATGGCCTCGGGGGCCAGCCGTTCGACGACCCGCGCATCGTCTTTCAGCACGTCGGCCAGCCGCCGCCGGGAGGTGGCGGCGTCGCGGCATGCGTCATACACCACGTCGTGCGCGGTCTGGCGACCGATATGCGGGGCCAGCCCCATCATTACCGCCTCGGCCACGATGAGCCCGCCCGACAGGTCCAGGTTGCTTGCCATGCGCGCGGTGTCCACTTCCAGGCCGCCCAGCATGAACCGCGCCTGGTGCAGGGCGCCCGCGGTCAGCACGAAGGCTTCCGGCACGGCCGTCCATTCGACATGCCATGGCCCGGTGGCGCGCTCGAAGTCCTGCAGCATGGCGTCCAGCGCCAGGCCCGCGTGCTGGCGGACGGTCTTGGATGCGCTCCACATCAGCTCGCACGAAATCGGGTTGCGTTTTTGCGGCATGGTGCTGGACGCCCCGCGGCCCTTCACGAACGGTTCGTAGGCTTCGCCCAGTTCGTTGGTCATCATCAGCATGATGTCCACGGCGATCTTGCCCAGCGATCCTGCCACCAGCGCCAGGAATTGCACGGTTTCCGCCAGGCCGTCGCGGGCCACGTGCCAGGTTACCGGCGTGGCGGCCAGATCCAGCTCCTGCATCAAGGCGGCGTGCACCGCCAGGCCCTCGTCTCCCAGGGATGCCAGGGTGCCGGCCGCGCCGCCGAACTGGCCGGCCAGCACGCGCGGACGCAGCTGCGCCAGCCGTTCGCGATGGCGGCGCACCATCAGCAGCCAGACGGCGGCCTTATAGCCGAAGGTGATGGGCAGGGCGTGCTGCAGATGGGTGCGCCCCGCCATGGGCGTGTCGCGATACCGCAGCGCCAGCGCGTCGAGGATGCCGTCCAGGGCGGCCAGGTCTTCGTCGATGATCGCCAGGGCGTCGCGCACCTGCAGCACGGTCGCGGTATCCATGATGTCTTGCGTGGTGGCGCCCCAGTGCAGGTATTCGCCTTCGGCGCCGCACATCCGCGACAGCTGGTGCACCAGCGGCAGGATGGGATAGCCGACGATCTCGGTTTCCCTGCGCAATTCGTCCATATCGATGGCGGCCGCGTCGGCGCGGGCCTCGATTGCGCCGGCAGCCTCGGGCGGGATGATGCCTAGCCTGCCCTGCACGCGGGCCAGCGCCACTTCGGTTTCCACGTAGCGCCGCACGGTGGCGGCATCGTCGAACACCGCGCGCATCGCGGCGGTGCCGAACATGTCTTTGAACAAGGTGGATTCGAGAACCGAGATCGGCATAAAATGTACGCTCATAAAAAGTTGTACGTACATTTAAGCAGGCGCAAAAGGGGACGTCAACGCCGGGGATTACCCGTAGAAGAGGCCGCCCGGGCGGCAACGGATAGAATGCGGGGTATCGCCAACCACCCCCCTGCCATGTCCATTACGCTGTACACCCGCATCTCGGAAGAGTTGGCGCGACGTATCGCCAGCGAGGAATATCCCGTGGGTACGGTATTGCCCGCCGAGAACGCCTTGGCCGAGGAATTCGACGCGAGCCGCCACACCGTCCGCGCGGCCTTGCGCCAACTGCAGGACCTGGGCCTGATCGCGCGCCGCCGGGGCAGCGGCACGGTGGTGACGGCCGCCCGTCCCAAGGCGGGTTTCAGCCAGTCCTTGCGTTCCCTGGAAGATCTGGTCCAGCTGGCGGCGCGCACGCCGCGCAGCATCCGGCAGATCCAGGAGGTGGTGGTGGACGTGGACCTTGCCGCCCGGCTGGGAGTGGGTCCCGGCACCCGATGGCTGAAGTTCTCGTCCACGCGTGGGGCCGACGGCCAGCCGCCGGTCGTGTGGACGGAGCTATACGTCGACGCGCATTACAAGGGCGTGCGCGCGCTGGTGCGCAAGCATCCCGACCGGCTGGTGTCGGAACTGATCGAAGAACATTACGGCCGGCGCATTGCATCGGTCGAGCAGACCATCTCCGCCTGCGCCTTGCCCGCGGCCGCCGCGCGCGCGCTGGAGGTGGCGCCGGAATCGCCCGGCCTGTACATCCTGCGGCACTACAAGGATCAGGCGGGCCACATCGTCGAAGTGTCGTGCTCGCATCATCCGGCCGGCCGCTACGAGTTTTCGACGACGCTGATCCGCGAGCATTAGCCGTCGTCGTTCGTGCCGCCAGGCCGCTCCCGGCCGAATTCGCCGCGGTAAGATGCTGCATGCCCGCCAAGTCCGGCCTGAAGCGAGCGCTTCCTGCCTGCGGGCCGGCCCAATTTTCTGGAACGTGTCTCCATGACTGATTCAGATGCCTCCTCCGCCGCGCCGCCGTCCAATCGCTACGACAAGATGGAGTGGGCGGGCGCGTTCGGCGACCTGGGAACATTGATTCCGTTCATAGCCGCCTATATCGGCGTGCTGGGCATGGATCCCTTTGGCATTCTGTTCGCGTTCGGCCTGTCCATGCTCGTGTGCGGCCTGTATTACCGGACTCCCATCCCGGTGCAGCCCATGAAGGCCATCGGCGCCGCGGCTTCCATCCAGGCCGTGCAGACCGCCGTGGTCACCCCCGGAGCGGTCCACGTCGCCGCGCTGGCCACGGGGCTGGTGTGGCTGTTGCTGGCGCTCAGCGGCTTCATGCGCCACGTCGCGCGCTGGGTGCCGGCTACCGTGGTCTATGCGATCCTGCTGGGCTTGGGCGTGGGCTTCATGCTGCAAGGCGTGAAGATGATGCATGGCGACCTGCTGGTCGCCGTGGCCGCCGGGGCGATGGCGCTGGCGCTGCTGCGCAGCAGGCGTCTTCCTGCCATGTTCTTCCTCCTGTTGTTCGGCGCGACGCTGGGAATCTGGCGCCAGCCTGCGCTTCTGGCCGAGCTGGCGTCGACGCCGCCGGCCCTGCGCCTGCCAAGCTGGGAATTGGGCGAGCTGGACTGGAACCAGGTCTTCGTGGCCATCGTTTTGCTGGTCCTGCCGCAGATCCCGCTGACGCTGGGCAACGCCATTCTCGCCATCAGCCGGGAAAACAACCGGCTCTTTCCCGAGCGTCCCGTTTCCGAAAGCGGAATCGCCTTCTCCACGGGGCTGATGAACCTGTTCGCGGGCGTGAGCGGAGGGGTGCCGATGTGCCATGGCGCGGGCGGCATGGCCGGCCATGTGGCCTTCGGCGCGCGCACGGGCGGCTCGGTAGTGATCCTGGGCGGCCTGCTGCTCGTTCTGGCGCTGTTCTTCAGCGGCACGGTGGTAACGCTGTTCCAGCTGTTTCCGCCGGCCGTGCTGGGCGTGCTGCTGTTCATCACCGGACTGCAGCTGGCGGCGGGAAACGGCCGTCTGCCCGAAGCAAGGGAAGAGCGCGCGGTGGTGCTGGCCAGCGCGGCGGTCTGCATCTGGAACGTGGCCGCCGGCTTCCTCCTGGGCTGTGCGCTGCACTACGCGACGAGACGCGGCTGGCTGCGCCTGTAGAGGCGATATCCGGGGGCAGCAGCCGCTATACTGGCTGCTATGACCGCAGGGCCGCACGCGCGGCCGGAACTCGTGAGCATGATGATAAATAAAAGCCAAATCACCGGGTTGATCCTGGCCGGCGGGCGAGGTAGCCGCATGGGGGGCGTGGACAAGGGCTTGCAGAATTTCCAGGGCATTCCCCTGGCGATGCACGCTTTGCTGCGCCTGGGGCCGCAGGTCGGGGAAATCATGATCAACGCGAACCGCAACCTGTCCGCGTACGAGTCCCTGGGCGCGCCCGTATGGCCCGATGCCTCTACCGATTTCGCGGGGCCGCTGGCGGGTTTCGCCGCGGGGCTGGAGCGCTGCGAAACCGAGTACCTCGTCACCGTGCCTTGCGATTCGCCGCTGTTTCCGCCGGACATGGTGGAGCGCCTGGCAGCGGCCCTGCAAGAGGCCGGTGCCGACATCGCCATGGTGGCCACGCTCGAGGACGGCGTAACGCGAACCCAGCCTGTGTTTTGCCTGCTCAAGACCGCATTGCTGGGCAGCCTGCTGGCGTTCCTGGATAGCGGGCAGAGAAAGATCGACATCTGGACCGCCAGCCACGCCTGCGTCGAGGTCCTGTTCGAGGATGCGCATGCTTTCGCCGGCGCCAACACCCTAACCGAATTGCAGCAGCTTCAATCATGAGCACCGACCGTCCCGAGACCCTCGCGGCCATCGCATCCTGTGTCGACGGCTATGATCCGAATGCCCTGCCCATCGGCCAGGCGCGGGAGTTCATCGACCGCCTGGTCCCGCGCCTGAACGCCGTCGAGGTCCTGCCCCTGCGGGCGGCGCTGGGCCGCACACTGGCCCGGGACATCATCTCCGACATTGACGTTCCCGCCCACGACAATTCGGCCATGGACGGGTATGCCCTCAGGGGCGAGGACTTGCGCGCCGAGGGAGACACCGTCCTGCACGTCGCGGGCAGCGGGCTGGCGGGTGAAAAATTCGAGGGCGTGGCGGGGCCGGGGCAGTGCGTGCGCATCATGACCGGCGCGGTCATGCCGGCCGGCCTGGATACCGTGGTGCCGCAGGAGTTCGTGCGCCAGGAAAACGGCGCCATCATCATCCCGGCGGGCATGCTGCGCCAGGGCGACAATCGCCGCCTGGCGGGCGAAGACCTGGCGCGCGGGGAGCCGGCCCTGTCGGCCGGCCGCGTGCTGCGGCCCGCAGACATCGGCATGCTGGCCTCGCTGGGCCGGGGCGAGGTTCCCGTGCGGCGCCGCGTGCGCGTGGCGTTCTTTTCCACCGGCAATGAACTGCGTTCCATCGGAGAACCGCTGGACGAGGGCTGTGTGTACGACAGCAATCGCTACACGCTGTGGTGCATGTTGCAGCGCCTGGGCGTGGAGATGCTGGACATGGGCGTGGTGCGAGACGACGAGGCCTCCCTGGAACAGGCCTTTGCGGCGGCGGCCGCCAACGCCGACGTCGTCATCACCTCCGGCGGAGTCAGCGTGGGCGAAGCCGACTACACCAAGAAGGTCATGGCGCGCCTGGGCGACGTGCTGTTCTGGAAGATCGCCATGCGGCCAGGGCGGCCCCTGGCCATCGGGCGCATCGGGCAGGCCATTCTTTTCGGCCTGCCGGGCAATCCCGTGGCCGTCATGGTGACCTTCTACGCGCTGGTGCGCGACGCGCTCCTGGCCATGGGAGGCGCCGAACCGCAAGCGCTGCCGCTCCTGCGCTGTGTGACGCCCAGGCCCATACGCAAGAAGCCCGGCCGCACGGAATACCAGCGCGCGATCGTCACGCGCGCCGCGGATGGCGGCTGGCAGGCGGCCATCACGGGCTCGCAGGGCTCCGGCATCCTGCGCAGCATGAGCCAGGCCAACGGCCTGCTGGTATTGGGGCACGACCAAGGCAATATCGCCGCGGGCGAATATGTCGACGTCCTGCCGTTCGATGGCTTGATCTGAGGCGCCGGATGACCCGAGTGATAGGTTTTGCCGGATGGAGCGGCGCGGGCAAGACGCAGCTGCTGACGCGCCTGATACCGGTGCTGAAGTCCCGGGGCCTGAGCGTGTCGACGCTCAAGCATGCCCATCATGCTTTCGATATCGATCATCCGGGCAAGGATTCCTACCTGCACCGAGAGGCCGGCGCCAGCGAAGTGCTGGTGGCTTCCTCGGCGCGCTGGGCGATCATGCATGAATTGCGCGGCGAGCCCGAGCCCGGGCTGGGCGAATTGCTGGGCCGCATGAGCGTGGTCGACCTGGTGCTCATTGAAGGTTTCAAGCGCAATCCGCACATCAAGATCGAGGTGCACCGCGAAGCCAACGCGAAACCCTGGCTCTATCCGGACGACGCCAGCATAGGCGCCATCGTCAGCGATGTGCCGCCGCCTTCCGGCGGCGGCCTGCCCTGGGTCGGCCTGGACGATTACGAAGCCGTGGCGGACCTGGTCCAGGCGCACGCCTGGCCCCTGGAGCAGGTGCTGGCGTCCATGCCCTGACGGCCGCTCATCGCCGCTACGGATTGGCGTTCGGGAAGAACAGCTGCTGGCCGTTGATCTTGTAGCTGGCGATCGTGTCCTGCCCGGGCTTCGAGGTCACCCAGTCGACGAACTTCTGGGCGGCGGCCGATTTGACGTGCGCGTGCTTGGCGGGGTTGACCACCATCACGCCATACTGGTTGAAGAGCTTCTTGTCGCCCTCGACCAGCACTTTCAGGTCGCCCGGGTTCTTGAAGCTGAGCCACGTGCCCCGATCGGACAGCACATAGGCGTTCATCGACGACGCCATGTTCAGCGCCGGACCCATGCCGCAGCCGCACTCCTTGTAGCCCGATCCCTTGTTGTCGAGGCCCGCCTGCTTCCAGTAGCGCAGCTCCGCCGCGTGTGTGCCGCTCTTGTCTCCGCGGGAGATAAAGGGAGCGTTGGCCGCAGCCAGCTTGTTCAGGGCCGCGACGATGTCGTTGCCCTTCGCGCCCGCCGGGTCCGCGGAAGGGCCGATGAGGACGAAATCGTTGTACATGACCGGATACCGCTTGACCGCATAGCCTTCGGACACGAACTTCTCTTCGGCGGCCTGATCGTGCACGAAGACCACGTCGGCGTCGCCGCGGCGGGCGGTGTCCAGGGCCTGGCCGGTGCCCTGGGCGACGACCTTGATGTCGATGCCGCTGGCGGCCTTGAAGGCGGGCAGCAGATGCGCGAACAGCCCCGACTGCTCGGTGGACGTGGTCGAGGCCATCGTGATGGTCTCGGCCTTGACCGGAGCCATGGCGAACGCCGCGGACAGGCCGGTGAATGCGGCGCCGTACTTGAGGGTGGTGAGCAGATTCATAGGATGCGTTCTCCTTTGAGGAACAGACTCGCGGTTTCGGGCAGCGGGCCATTGAAAAAATCGTGCACGGGCAGATCGGCCAGGATCCGGCCGTGGTCCAGGTAGACGACGCGGTCGGCCAGGCGCTGCACCTGGCCGAGGTTGTGGCTGGCGAAAACCATGGTGGCCGACTGGCCGGCGCTGAAGAACTGCATCAGATTCTCGACTTCGCGCTTGGAATGCGGATCCAGGCTGGCGGTCGGTTCGTCCAGCAGCAGGGCTTCCGGGGACTGGGCCCACGCGCGCGCCAGGGCCAGGCGCTGCTTCTGGCCGCCCGACAGGCTGCGCGCATTGCGTCCGGCCAGTTCACCCATCTCGACCTGCTCCAGGGCCTGGGCGGCGCGCGTGCGCGCCTGGCGCCAGGCCGTGCCGCGCAGCCACAGGCCCAGCGCGACGTTGTTCAGGGCCGAGGTCCGCAACATATACGGATGCTGGAACAGCATGGCCTGGCGATTCGTCGGCAGGCAGCGCGCCCGGCCGGAACTGGGGCGGGCCAGCCCATGAAGGACGCGCAGCAGCGTGCTTTTGCCGCTGCCATTGGCGCCGACCAGCGCCACGCGCTCACCGGCGCCGATGGTAAGCCGCAGGTCGCGCAGGGCATGGACTGCGCCATAACGGACGTGGACGCCGTCCAGTTCGAACAGCGCGCTCATAGCGCCTCCCGCGCCAGGATCGACGCGCCTCCTGCGTCGCGCTGCTCCCGCCAGCGCCGCACCATCGCGCCGAGGATGTTGAGCACCAGCACGACGGTCAGCAGCACGAGGCCCAGGGCCATCGCCATGGGCAGGTCTCCCTTGCTGGTTTCCAGGGCGATCGCGGTAGTCATCACGCGGGTGTAGCCGTCGATATTGCCGCCGACCACCATGACCGCTCCGACTTCGGAGATGGCGCGCCCGAAGGCTGCGATCACGATGGTGACGAGGGCGAAACGTTCGTCCCACAGCAGCAGCAGGCCCCGCATCGAGGCCGGCGCGCCCAGGGAGCGCAATTGTTCGCCATGATCGGCCTCGGCGTCGCCCACTGCCTGGCGCACCAGCGCGGTGACGAAGGGCAGGACGAGAATGGTCTGCGCCAGCACCATCGCCTTGAAGGAGAAAAGCCAGCCCAGGAATCCCAGGGGGCCGGAATGCGACAGCAGCAGGTAGACGATCAGGCCGACCACCACCGAAGGCAGGGCCAGCGAGGTATTGAGCAGGGTCAGGACGGCCGGCTTTCCGCGAAAGGCGGCGACGCTCAGCCAGGCGCCGGCCGCCATGCCCAGCGTACAGGCCAGGATACAGGCAGTGATGCTGACCGCCAGCGAGCGGCCCACGATGGCCAGCAGGACCGGGTCGAGCGAAACGATGAGCCGCAGCGCAGTCTGCACGCTCTCGAGAAGTGTGTTCATGCCTGTTTTCCCCTGTACCCCGGGGCAGGGTATCGCATGCGTTGCCCATGAACCATATGAAGAGGATTGCATAGCTGTAAACCCGGCTTTGCGCTACGCTGCGATGTCATTCGCAGATTTTTTGCCTAGGGTCGCCCCAAGACAAAAACGCCCCCCTGGGGGGCAGCAAACCCGCGCAGCGGGTGCAGCGTGGGGGCACTTTTTAAGGCATACTCGCCGCCGTGCATAGCATTGAACTTACCTATCTGCTGGGCGCCAACGGCGCGCAACCGGCCCTGATCCGCAACGCCCTGATGGACTTGCTGTTTGCGGTGCGCGAGCACGGATCGATCTCGGCCGCGGCCAAGGCGCTGGGCCTGTCGTACCGGCACGTATGGGGCGAACTGAAGCGCTGGGAGCAGACGCTGGGCCGCACCCTCATCGTCTGGGACAAGGGCCAGCCCGCCCGCCTGAACGAGTTCGGCGAAAAACTGCTGTGGGCCGAGCGCCAGGCCCAGGCCCGTCTGGCTCCCCAGATCAGCGCGCTGCGCGCCGAACTGGAGCGCACCTTCGCAGTGGCCTTCGACAATGCCGCGCACGTGGTGCCTCTCTACGCCAGCCACGACGACGCCCTGGCTGCCCTGCAGGAGCATGCCGTCGCTTCGGCCAAGCTGCACCTGGACGTGCGCTACGCGGGCAGCCTGGACGCCATCAGCGCGCTCAACGAAGGTCGCTGCGTGATGGCGGGGTTCCATACCCGCCAGCAGCCGAAGCCCGGATCGCGCAGCGAACGGGCCTACAAGCCCCTGCTGCAGCCAGGGCTGCACAAGATCATCGGTTTCGCCCAGCGCGAGCAAGGGCTGATCGTGCCTCGCGGCAATCCCAGGGGCCTGGGCGGAATCCAGGATCTGCTACAGCCGGGCCTGCGCTACGTGAACCGCTCGCTGGGCACGGGCACGCGGGTGCTGTTCGACGAGCTGCTCGAAGAGGCGGGCATCGATCCCCAGGCCATCGATGGCTATCAGCGCACCGAACCTTCGCACAAGGCCGTGGCGCATGCGGTGGCCTCGGGCGGCGCCGATGCCGGCCTGGGCATCGCCTCGGCGGCGCTGCGAGAGCGGCTGGATTTCGTGCCGCTCGTCAGGGAGAATTATTTCCTGGTGTGCCTGAAATCCACGCTGGACCAGCCGTCGACGCTGGCGTTGATGGAAATCCTGCGCAGCGATACATGGCAGGCGCTGCTTGCCCGCATGCCAGGGTATACCCCGACGAACAGCGGCGAGGTGCTGTCGCTGCGGCGCATGCTGCCGTGGTGGGATTTCGGCGGCAAGCCCAAGCGGCGCTCCGCCGGCGCGAAGCCGGGCAAGGCCTCCCGTAGCTGACGCGCGTAGCTGACGCGCGGGATCAGCCGGCTGCGGGCGGGAAGCGTTCCGCGGCCAATTCGGGCTGCAGCAGCAGGCGTTCCGGGGCGGTGTAGCAAATGAAGCGCTTGTTGATGGCGCGCCCGATCGCGCACAGGCCCAGCTGCTCCGCGATTTCATAGCCCATCTGGGTGATCCCGCTGCGTGAGACCACGATGGGCACGCCCATCTGCGCCGACTTCATGACCATTTCGCTCGTCAGCCGCCCGGTCGTGTAGAACACCTTGTCGGCCCCGTCCTGGCCCTGCGCGCCTTGCAGCCACATCCAGCCCGCGATCGTGTCGATGGCGTTGTGGCGGCCGACATCCTCGACGAACATGAGCATTTCGGCGCCGCGGAACAGCGCGCAGCCATGCACCGATCCGGCCGATTTGTAGGTGGTTTCCTGCACGCGTATGGCGTTGAGCAGGCCGTACAGTTCGTCCTGGCCCAGGCGCGCCTGCGGCGCCAGGCGGATGCCGTCGATTTCGTCCATCAGGTCGCCGAACACGCTGCCCTGGCCGCAGCCGGTCGTGACGACGCGTTTTTTCGTGCGGGCTTCGATGTCGGCGATGCCGTGGCGGGTCTCTACCGCGGCTGCGTTGACTTCCCAATCCACGGTTACGGCGACGACCTCGTCCAGCTCACGCACCAGGCGCTGGTTGCGCAGGTACCCCAGCACCAGCAGTTCGGGCATGGCGCCCAGGGTCATCAGGGTGACGATTTCACGGCGGTCCACATAGATGGTGAGCGGACGCTCGGCCGGGATGAACAGGGACTCACGCTGGCCATGCTCGTTGACGACCTCGACTTCGCGGGTCAACGGGGCGCGGGCGGCGGTCATGCGAGGGAGCGGGTGTGTCATGGGCGGACGCAAGTCGGCGGCGCGGAGCCGGGGGCAATGGGCCAAGTCTAAAACAAAGGCCCGGCGCGCAAGGGCCGGGCCCGATGCTCGCAACGGGATTCAAGGCTTGGGCTTGCCCTCGGCGGCCGGGGTGCTGGTGCTGGGCGGCTGCGTGGCCGTGCCCGCGGGAGAATGGGCGCCGGAGGTCTCGCGCGGCTTTTCCTCGGGTCGGGTATAGGCGAAAGGCCCGGGATCGTGGCAGCCTGCCGTGGCCATCGGCGGACGGGTGGTCTTGCCGGCGGCCTTGGTCTGTTCGTAGTACAAGGCGGCGACGCGATCCTGCGCTTGGCAGAGTTTGTAAGCGTCCACCTTGGCCGACCAGGCGGCCTTGGCTGCGGTCTCGGCTGCGCGAGCCTGGGCTTCGGCGCTGGGAGGGGGAAGCTTGGCATGGGCCACCGGCGCGGCGGCCAGCACGAGGAGTATTGCGGCGATCTTTTTCATGCGGACTCCTTGCGCCGGACCGTCAGGCGCCGGCCGGGCGGGTGGGGCGCGATTTGGCGCCTTTGTCTGGCGTGCGCTGGGCCGGGATCTTGCCGGCCTTGATGTCGTCATACCAGAGCTCGTGGTGTTCGCGCGCCCAGGCTTCGTCGACATAGCCGGTCTTCATCGCCTTGAACGCGCCTTGCATGCCGATGGTGCCCAGGTAGATATGGCCCATGATCATGCAGGTCATGAGGATCACCGATACGGCGTGGACCATGTGGGCGATCTGCATATTGCCGCGTGAATAGTCCAGGCCGGGCGCGACCTTGTCCAGGAACAGCCCCGACAGGACCGCGATCAGCCCCAGGAACATCATCCCGCCCCAAAACATGATTTTTTCGCCGGCATTGAAACGGTGCGACGGCACGTGCGCCGTTCTCAGGAGCCCGCCGCCCTTCTTGAGCCAGATCAGATCGTAGCGGCGCGGGATATTGTCCTTGATGAAGGTCAGCAGCACCACGACGAGAGACACCGCGAACACCGGCCCGACGAAGTTGTGCGTGGTTTTCAGGACCCAGGTCATCCAGCCGTACAGGGCGCTGCCCATGACGGGCAGCAGGAAGAACTTGCCAAAGGCCATCACGATCCCCGAGATCGCCAGGATCACGAAGGCCGTTGCATTGACCCAGTGCGCGGCGCGCTCGAAGTAGGTGAAGCGCTCGATGCGGCGGCCGGTCGGGGCCTCCCGCAGCTTGATCGAGCCCTTGCCCAGGAAGAACAGCAAGATGGCGACGAGGACGATGAGCAGCAGGCCGCCGCCGTACGGGATGATCCAGTGGTTGCGGACCTGGCGCCAGGCTTCGCCGGCGGTCGTGAATTTCGAGCCGGGGTACTGCACGAATCGCTGGATCAGGACGCCGGCCTCGGGCGCCTGGCTGTGCGGCAGGCTGGAATAGCCGGGCTCTCCGGAGTTGACCTTGCGCCACATCGGCGCATTGTTGCCCGGCTGGACCTTGGCGCGTTCGGCATTGGTCTGCTCGGCATAGCCCGGCAATTCATTGGCGTCGGGCTTGACCTCGAAGATGTTGGCGCTCTGGATGCCACCCAGCCCGCCGGCCGCAGGCTGCGAGGGGGCGTTCTGGGCGACTGCCGGCGCTAGGGCCGATGCGCAGATCGCCAGTGCCGCGATGAGTGACCGTATCATGGCAAGCTCCCGATCAATACACTCTCGTGTATTCGTTCTGGCCCCGTTGGGTGCGGGTCTTCATCTCTTGCTGCCAACTGCTTTTGTCGCCGGGCTTCCAGCCTGCGGCCGTGAAATTGCTGCCCGTCCCGTCATAGTAGGGTTTGCCGACGTTGCCCGAGTGCAATTCCTGGGAGGGCTCGCTGCAGGCCGACAGCAGGAGAACGGCGGTGGCCATGAGGGCGAGGCGGGCGTTCATGGCTTGGCCTTCGCGGGTTGGGATTGCTGTTGGCCGGCCGGCGGCTGGCCGGCCTGCTGCGAACCATAGGCAGTGCCCCAGCCCCAGACTTCGGCGCCCTTGCCGCGATGCAGGACTCGGGTGCGGAAGATGTCGGCCACTACGTCTCCGTCGCCGGCGAGCAGGGCCTTGGTCGAGCACATCTCAGCACAGGCCGGCAGCTTGCCTTCGGCCAGGCGGTTGCGCCCGTACTTTTCGAACTCCGCCGCGCTGCCGTGTTCCTCCGGCCCGCCCGCGCAGAACGTGCATTTGTCCATCTTGCCGCGCACTCCGAAATTGCCCTCGGAAGGGAATTGCGGCGCGCCGAAAGGACAGGCGTAGGAACAGTAGCCGCATCCGATACAGGTGTCCTTGTTATGCAGGACCACGCCTTCGTCGGTGCGATAGAAGCAGTTCACGGGGCAGACCGCCATGCAGGGCGCGTCGCTGCAATGCATGCAGGCCACCGAGATGGATTTTTCGCCCGGCACGCCATCGTTGAGCGTGACCACGCGGCGGCGGTTGACCCCCCAGGGAACTTCATGTTCGTTCTTGCAGGCGGTGACGCAGCTATTGCACTCGATACACCGTTCCGCATCACAGACAAATTTCATGCGAGCCATTGCGCTCTCCTTAAGCTCTTTCTATGTTGCAGATGGTGGTCTTGGTTTCCTGCATCATCGTCACGGAGTCGTAGCCGTACGTGGTGCCGGTGTTCACGGCCTCGCCGCGCACGATGGGCGCGGCGCCTTCGGGATAGTGGGCGAGCAGGTCCTGGCCTTGCCAGCGGCCCGAAAAGTGGAAAGGCATGAAGGCGGTGTCGGCGCCCACGCGTTCCGTGACCAGGGCCTGCACATTCAGGCGCGCGCCCGTGGGCGTCACGACCCAGCAGCGATCGCCGTTGCGGATGCCGCGGTCGGCGGCCGCCTTGGGGTTGAGCTCGACGAACATTTCCTGCTGCAGTTCGGCCAGCCACGGGTTGGAGCGCGTTTCCTCGCCACCGCCCTCGTACTCGACCAGCCGGCCCGAGGTGAGGATGAGCGGGAATTTCTCGTACAGCTTTTCGGCAACGTTCTTCTGCTGCAGCGAGGTGTACAGCGTGGGCAGGCGCCAGAACGTTTTCAGGTCGGCCTGGGCCGGGTACTTTTCGACCAGGTCCGGACGCGTGCCGTAGATCGGTTCGCGGTGCTGCGGAATCGCGTCGGGGAAGTTCCAGACCACGGCGCGCGCCTTGGCGTTTCCGAATGGGTAGCATCCGTGTATTTTCATGACCACGCGGATGATGCCGCCGGACGGATCGGTCTTCCAGTTCTTGCCTTCGGCCGCCGCCTTTTCCTCCGCCGTGAGATCGTCCCACCAGCCCAGCTTCTTCAGCAGCACGTGGTCGAACTCGGGATAGCCGGTGGTGAGGTCCGCGCCCTTGGAGTGCGAGCCGTCCTCGGCCAGCAGGTTCACGCCATTGCGTTCAACCCCGAAGTTGGCGCGGAAATTTCCGCCGCCGTCCATGACGTTCAAGCTGGTGTCGTACAGGTTGGCCGTGCCCGGGTGTTTCAGGCTCGGCGTGCCCCAACAGGGCCAGGGAAGGCCGAAGTAGTCGCCCGTCAGGTCGTAGCCGGTTTCGGCATCCTTGCCTCCCTTGGCGCGCAGCGTCTTTACATCGAACATCTGCATGTTGCGCATGTGCGCCTTCAGGCGTTCGGGGCTCTGGCCGGTATAGCCGATGGTCCAGCACGTGGCGTTGATCTCGCGCAGGATGTCCTCGACGACCGGCTCGTCCATGTCCTTGACCTTCTGCATCTTGTAGTTCTTGCAGAGTTCTTTGCCGAAGCCCAGTTTCTCGGCAAGCTGGTACATGATCATGTGGTCGGTGCGGCTTTCCCACAGCGGTTCGATGACTTTTTCGCGCCATTGCAGCGAGCGGTTCGACGCGGTGCAACTGCCGTTGGTCTCGAATTGCGTGGCGGCGGGCAGCAGATAGACCGCCCGGTTGGGGTTGAGGTCCTCCGCCTTGCCGGGCATGGCGGCCATCGCGGCGGTGGCGGACGGATAGGGGTCGACCACCACCAGGAGATCCAGCTTGTCCATGGCGCGCTTCATTTCCAGTCCGCGCGTCTGCGAGTTGGGCGCGTGCCCCCAATAGAACACGGCGCGCAGATTGGTTTCCTGGTCGATGAGGTCGGGGTTTTCGAGCACGCCGTCGATCCAGCGCGACACGGTGATGCCCGGCTTGGTCATCATGGCCGGCGACGCATAGCGGCCCTTGATCCATTCGTAATCGACGCCCCAGATGTGGGCGAAGTGCTTCCAGGAACCTTCGGCCAGGCCGTAATAGCCCGGCAGCGAATCCGGGTTGGGGCCCACGTCGGTGGCGCCTTGCACGTTGTCGTGGCCGCGGAAGATGTTGGCGCCGCCGCCCGACTTGCCGACGTTGCCCAGCGCCAGCTGCACGATACAGGAGGCGCGCACCATGGCGTTGCCGATCGAGTGCTGGGTCTGGCCCATGCACCACACGAGCGTGCCGGGGCGGTTTTCGTGCATCAGCTTGGCCACCTTGAACATGGTCGCTTCGTCGACGCCACAGGCGTCCTCGACCTTGTCGGGTGTCCATTTGGCCAGGATGTCGGCCTTGACCTGGTCCATGCCGTAGACGCGCGCGTCGATGTACGCCTTGTCTTCCCAGCCGTTCTTGAAGACGTGGTACAGCAGGCCGAACAGGAAGGGGATGTCGGTGCCCGAGCGGATGCGCACGTAATGGTCGGCCTTGGCCGCGGTGCGGGTGAAGCGCGGGTCGACCACGATCATCTTGCAGCCGGTTTCCTTGGCGTGCAGCATGTGCAGCATCGATACCGGGTGAGCCTCGGCGGCGTTGGAGCCGATGTACAGCGCCACCTTGGAGTTCTGCATGTCGTTGTACGAATTGGTCATGGCGCCGTAGCCCCATGTATTCGCAACGCCGGCCACCGTGGTCGAGTGGCAGATGCGCGCCTGGTGGTCGCAGTTGTTGCTGCCCCAGAAGCTGACGAACTTGCGCAGCAGATACGATTGCTCGTTGTTGTGCTTGGAGGAGCCGATCCAGTAGACCGAGTCGGGCCCGCTTTCCTTGCGCAATTGCATCAGCTTGGCGGTGATCTCCGCGTAGGCGGTGTCCCAGCTGATGCGCTGATATTTGCCGTTGACCAGCTTCATGGGATACCGCAGGCGGTGCTCGCCGTGCCCGTGCTCGCGCACGGATGCGCCCTTGGCGCAATGCGCGCCCAGGTTGATGGGCGAATCGAACACCGGCTCCTGGCGCACCCAGACGCCGTTCTCGACGACGGCGTCCACCGCGCATCCCACGGAACAGTGCGTACAGACGGTGCGGCGCACTTCGATCTTGGTGTTGCCGATGGCCACCCCGTTCTTGCCTTCGGCTGCTTCCGCCCGCTTGAGCAGCGACAGCTGGGTGGCGGCAAGGCCGGCGCCCACGCCCAGCCCCGAGCGGCGCAGGAAAGAGCGGCGGTCCATGGTGGGCAGCGCTTGCGCCATGCCGCGGCGCAGGCTCTGAACGAATCGCGACTCGGAGGCGCCCGCAGCGGCTCCGCTGGTTTTCTTGGTCAGCAACATGCCGGGCTCCGTATCAAACGAGGGTGGTCTTGTAGTAGCGCTTGACGTGTTCGCTCAGTCGATAGCCGCCGCCCTGCTCGGGCGCGGGCTGCGCATCCGCGGCAGCCGGCTTGGCCTGTACACCGGGGAGAACGACGGCCCCTACGGCAGCGGCGCCTACCGTGGCCGTACCCGCGAAGAATTTGCGGCGCGAACGATTGGTCGGGCTTTGCGACATGGTCGTCTCCTGGTATTTAGCTATGAAATTCTTTGCATAATGTACCCCGTGCCCCTGGGCAGGACAACCGCCTAACGGACGAGTCGCAGGTTGCACCGCACAATAGCGGATGCCGAATTGCAGACGGGAATCAGTTCACTTCGGCCGGTCATCCCAGCATATCGAACCCTTGGGCCTCGACGCTCGCGAATGCCTGGATAAAGGCCGCCGACCGCGCGTAGAAGCGCGCGGCGGGGTGGGCGGCAATGGCCGCGGCCATGTCGTGGACCCAGGGCTGGATGTGCGCGCTGAAGAACTCGCGCTGGCGGGCCAGGTTGGACACGCTGGCATCGTCGCCGGCGATCAGGTAGCGCATGACCTCGCACAGGAAGGCGATGTGGTCCTCGGTTTCGGACACGGAGGGGTCGCGCGCTAACCCCAGCGCCTGCAGGTCGTTGCGCAGTCCGACCAGGGGCTTTTCATTCAGGAAGCCGGTCAGGTAGTGTGAGCCGAACAGATAGACCTCCGGTTTTCCCATACCGCCGAACAGGGCGTCGTACTCGGCGGCGATGGCGGCGTCGTCCAGGGCCCGCGCCTCGCGCATCAGGTCCTGCCACGGGGTTTCGAGGAAACTGCCCGCATCCGGCGCGTGCGGCTCGGCCTGGCGCAGGGCCTCCAGCAGTTCGGGCGGCGGCGGAGCGTAGAACAATTGGGCCAGCAGGCCGTAGATGTCGGCGCGGGCGACTTCCTCGTCGAAATCCGAAGGAGGGGGGATGGCGGCGGACGCGGAAACGGTCATAGTTGCGTGATCTTGGTTTCGTTTTCGGACGAGTACAGTTCGATGACGCGGCAGTCGCCGCACATCTTCAGGCGTTCGAGCGCGGCTCCCTGGAACATGGAGTGGCCCGCCAGTCGGCCGAGCATGGCTTCGACGCCCTTGACCGTGCCAAAAGGCTTGTTGCAGCGCACGCAGTGAAAGGGCTGGGTCTCGTTGACGACGACGGCTTCCTTGCGCTGGGGCGTCAGCAACAGGCGGGGCGCCAGCTTGATCGCCTGCTCTGGGCAGGTGGTGACGCACAGGCCGCATTGCACGCAGTTCTTTTCCAGGAAGCGCAGCTGCGGCGCCTGGGGATTGTCCAGGAGCGCGCTGGACGGACAGGCGCCCACGCAGCTCATGCAAAGCGTGCAGCGTTCGCTATCGACTTCCAGCCCGCCCAGCGCGGCTCCCGTCCCCGGGGCCCCGGCAGGCAGCGGGATGGCCTGCGGCAGCGGGGCCGGAGCATGGGCGATCAGGTGGTCCAGCGCCAGTTCAAGCGTGGTCCGCTTTTCCGGCGCCACGGCATGGCGCGCGTGTTCGGCGGGCGCCTGCGGCTTGCCGCCGGCCAGCGCAAGCAGCGTCCGGTCCAACCCCGCCGCGTCGGATTCGCGGATCAGGTGCAGATGTCGCCCGGCATAACCCAGGCCGTTTAGCACGGTTTGGGCCACGTCCATCTGTGCGGCCAGGCCGTCCAGGTATTGCGGCGCTTCTTCGCCGGTGGCCAGTACGGCGATCTGGCTGGCGCCGTAGGCCACGGCCGAAAGCCAAAGATCAGCGCCCAGGCTTGCGGTATGCCAGAGCGATACCGGTATGACGTTGGCTGGAACGCCATGGGCCACGCCCAGCGAGGCAGCGCGGCCGAGCTGGCCGATGAGGTCCTGGCCTTGGTCCTGGCTGTGCAATAGCACGATGGCGTCCCGGCCGCCCGCTCGCGCGTAGGTCGACAGCAGCGTGCGCAGGCGCACGCCCTGATCGGTCGCGCGGGGATAGCTGTAGCTGATGGCCCCGGTTGGACAGACGGTGGTACAGGCGCCGCAGCCGACGCAGAGGTTGGGATTGACCTTTATCTGCTGGTTGCGGACATCGCTGGAAATCGCTTCGGCGGAGCAGATCTGCACGCAGGCGTCGCAGCCCACGGTGCCATTGCGGCTATGGGCGCAGAGCTTCTGCTTGTAGTCGAAGAACTTGGGTTTTTCGAACTCGCCCACCATGTCGCGCAGCCGCAATAGCACGCCCGCATCGGTGCCGTCCCAGGTGAAATAGCCTTGCGGCGGCGCATGGCGGGTGAATACCGGATGCGTGCCAACGTTCAGCACCAGGTCGAAGGTTTCGGCGTAGGTTTCCGGCGGGCGGTTGAAGTCGATCGCGCCCGCCACCTTACAGGAGGCGACGCAGTCCCGGTGTGATCGGCATCGCTCGGCGTCGACCTGGTAGTCCAGCCCGATCGCGCCTTCGGGACAGGCGGCCAGGCAGGCGTTGCAGCGGGTGCAGAGATCCAGGTCGATGGGATTGTCCTGGGTCCATTGCGCTTCGAAGGCGCCCAGCCAGCCGGTCACGGCCCCCAGCCGGCCGGACAGTATGGGAAACCGCCGGTCCTGGGCGCCGCCGAGTCCGCCGAACCCTTGGGCGAATATCGTGACGTTCAGCACGTCGTCGAGCAGGGCGGCAGCCTGTTCGGCGCGGTCCAGCGGGCCGATGATCAACAGGCGGCCCGCGCTTTTGTACGTGACGGTCGCAACGGGATCCGGATCGGGCAGATGGGCCGCCGCAAGCAGCGCCGCCAGCTTCGGCATGGCCTGGCCGGCGTCGCGGCTCCAGCCGCCGGTCTCGCGGATATTGATGAACTTCACCGGAGCGGCCGCGCCTTCGGTGGCCGCTCCCAGTTCCGCGAACAGGCGCTTTTCCTGCGTACAGGCCACCACGACATCGCTTTCACCGCGTATGGCTTGCTGGAAGGCTCCCGCGTCGAGGCGGCACAGCGTGGAATGCAGGGTCAGGGTTTCGCCCAGCGCCTTGCCCAGCGCGTCGGGCGCGAGAGGCATGGTGCGATTGCAGTCGCAGATGAGTGTGGTCATGGCTTGGTTCTCGCAGGCGGCTCCGGCACGGCGGCGGAAGCGGGGCTGGCGGGGGAATCGGCGGGCGCCGGCAAGGCGGAGGCGGCATCGCCGCCCGGGTCCGCCAAGCCGGCATCATTCGTTTCCGGCTCGTTCCCGCATGCGGGCGCCGGGGACGCTTGCTCTCCATTGGTCAGGGCGGTGGCGCAGCGCGCCTCTTCCTCGAAAAAGCCGAGGACCTTGGCTACGGCCATCTTGCGCAGGGCGGATTCCGGCAGCGGCGCCAACTGCGAATAGTCGTCTATATAAGTGTCCAGCCCGTCCATTACGTTGTAATGCGGGTCTGCAAACAGCTTCTTGAGCGCCGCGTTCTTGACCTCGGGCGTCACGCCGCGGATCACGAAGCGGCTGAAATCGGAGTCGGGCGTGAGTTCGAGGACGTCGTCCATCGTCGGAGGCTCGGGTTCGGCCTGGGGGATGTGCGGTTGCTCGGGCGGCGCAAGCGGCGTTGCGTCGGCCTCGGGCATCTCTCCGGCCTCGGATGGGAGCGCCGGCGCTTCTTCCCGGATCCCACCTTCCCGCGCCTCGATTTTCCTGCGCGACCAGCGGTGCAGGAAGCCTGACCGGCGTTCTTCGTTCATGATTGCTCGCCGCCGAATTTCTTGTGGGTGGTGACGGAGGCCGGGTTGCCGAAGCGGTCCTGCAGCGATTGGAAGCTGGCCGGGCGCCGCCGCCGCTTGGGCTCGGGCACGTAGTAGGTGGCCACGAAGGCCTTGATCCACGCCACGATATCGGGCGGCGCGGGTATCTGTTCCACGGTTTCCTGGGCGTCGAGCCAGCGTCCGGCATCGTGATAGCTCAAGGTGACGATTTCCGGGCGCGCCAGGCATTCCTCCGCCACGGAAGGGCTTTCTTCCATGCGCCACAGCACGAACCAACAGGGGGCGGGGGCCGACGCGTTGAGCAGATAACCTTCCGCGTCGTCCTTGAATAGGCGCACGGTGAAGCCCGGATGCAGCCAGCGCTCCTGGGCGTCGTCCCGATAGAGCAGGCGCGGCGCGGCGCCGAAGCCCGGTTCGTTGATCACGACGTCTTCGAGCACCCACCGCCAATCCTGCCAGCGGCTCATGGGGCCGGTGATGCGCTCTTTGCGCATCAGCACGGCGACTTCCAGCGTAAGGGGGAGGGGCGGGAAGGTTTCCATGAGCGTCTTCCGTCACGCCCGCTTGATGGAGATGGCCGAGAATTTCGAGGAGTAGTCCTTGTCCATGTCCGCCACGGCCACGGCCACCTGGCGCGCCAGGGACTTGTACAGGCCGGCGACCTCGCCATCGGGGTCGAAGACCACCGAAGGCCGCCCGCTGTCGGCCTGGAGGCGGATATCGATGTCCAGCGGCAGCGCGCCCAGATAGTCCAGGCCATAGTCCGCCGCCATTTTCTGGCCGCCGCCCGAGCCGAAAATGTGCTCGACGTGCCCGCACTGGCTACAGACGTGCACCGCCATGTTTTCGACCACGCCCAGGATCGGGACACCGACCTTCTCGAACATCTTCACCCCCTTGCGCGCGTCCAACAGGGCGATGTCCTGCGGCGTGGTGACGACCACGGCGCCGGTGACGGGCACCTTCTGGCTGAGCGTGAGGTGAATGTCGCCGGTGCCCGGGGGCATGTCGATGACCAGGTAATCGAGATTCTTCCAGTTGGTCTTGCGCAAGAGCTGTTCGAGCGCCTGCACGGCCATGGGGCCGCGCCAGATCATGGCTTCATCGGCGTCAACCAGGAAGCCGATGGACATGACCTGCACGCCGTAGTTTTCCAGCGGCTCCATGGTGTCGCCGTCTTCGCTCTGGGGGCGGCCTTCGATGCCCATCATCAGCGCCTGGCTGGGGCCATAGATATCCGCGTCGAGCAGGCCCACTCGGGCGCCTTCGGCGGCGAGGGCGAGCGCCAGGTTGACGGCCGTGGTGCTTTTCCCGACCCCGCCCTTGCCGGAGGCGACGGCGATCACGTTCTTCACGTTGGGCAGGAGCGCGACGCCCCGCTGCACGGCGTGGGCCGTGATGACGCTTTGCAGATTGACGGATACGTTCTGGACGCCGGGGACCGCCTTCGCCGCGCCAATCAGCGCGCGGCGCAAGGCCAGTATCTGGCTTTTGGCGGGATAGCCCAGTTCGACATCGAAGGAAACGTCGCCGTCGGGGCTGATTTCCAGGTTCTTGACCGCACGCGCCGAAACGAAGTCCTTGCGGGTGTTGGGGTCCAGGCAGGCTTGCAGCGCTTTGAGCAGGGTATCGGAGGCAACCATCGGGCTTCTTATGAAGGATGACGACAACAAATAGGTGCACCTTCAGGAGCGTCTTGCCCCTGGATGACCTGGGCAATCCATCTTAGCAGAGGCGGCAGTACGCAGCGACGGGTCTTTCAGCGGCTGGATTTCCCTGCGGGCCGCGCGGCCCGAGTGGAAAGAAAAGCGCGGGCCGCGTGGCGTTTTCCTAGGGGTTTTCCCTCGATGAAAAGAGCCCGCGTTGACGCCGGATATGCGCGGTCGGTGGCTGGCCCGGGGAACTTCCCGATCGGCCCTGTTACTCAGGCAGCATCCAAACACGTTCGCGCCGCGATAGGCGCAATCTCCACGGTTGAGGAATTCCGGATGTCCAGGCAAAACCTGCAAACGCTTCTGCAACGCTTCGGCCAGATGGTCGGCATTTCCGGCATGGCGCTGGACGACGACGGTTATTGCCAGCTTCGGCTGGACGGTAAGTTGGATATCTCCGTCGAGTTCATCGAGGACGGCGAGCAGGCGGTCTTCACCGCGCGCTGCGGGGCCTTCGACGACCATAACCGCGCCCGCGTGCTGCAACAGATCGCGGACGCCAATTTCTATTGGGTCGGCGCCGGCGGCGGCACCTTATCGACCAATTCGCGGGAAGGCATGGTGTACCTGCAGTTCCGCGAACCTACCGCGCAGATGGACCAGGCCCGCCTGGAGAAACTGCTGCAGGCGTTGGTCATGAACGCCGAGCGCTGGGCCGGCCGCCTGGCCGATCCCGCGCCGGAATCCTCCCCCGCGCCGGCGCCCGACACCGCCGCTCCGGGCGGCATGGTCGCCCGTTGGGCTTGAGGAGAGCACCGTGCCCGGCATACAACTGAACACCTTCGCCAACCATGCGCAGGCCGGCGCTGATTCACGTTTGGCGCTGGATGGCGAAGGGGGCCTGCAAACCACCGGAAAGCGCAACGTCGGCAACATCTTCGCCCGGGCGTGGGATTGCATCACGCGCAGCGACGCGCAAGTCGCGGCCAACAAGGCGACGACCAGCAGCTTCGTCAGCGCCTTGCGCGAACAGTACGGCGACGAGATCGCCAACGTCATGTCTCGCGACCTGCAGGCCCACCTGTCCAAGGGCAGGCCGTTGACCGGCTACAGGATCGAGCAGGTGCTGGCCAAGGCCGAGCGGATCGCCAACTGCATCCAGGCGCAGAACCGCCAGTTGCTTGACGAGTGCCTGCCCGAGCTGACCGATTGGGCCTTGCGCGCGATGGGCGACGACACCCATCCCGGCGTATTGAGCCGCGGGCAGGCCGAGCAGGCGCTGCGCCACGCCATCGAAGGTTCCCCAGCATTCCAGCAGCATCCGTTCCAGAACGCGGTGCATTTCGTGATGGACATGTTCGGCGAGGACGGCGTTGGGCAGGCCACACAGGAATTCCTCGCCCACTTCAAGGGCGCCGCCAAGCAGGCGCTGGAACACGAGGTCTCGGCTCGCCTGATGCCGGGCAGCACCGCGTTGCGCGACGCAAGCGGCGACAGCGCGGTCGACCACTGCTTCGACACGCTGCCCGACGAGCCGCGCGGCAAGCTCAAGGAGATCGAAGCCTATCTTGGCGGCATCATCAAGGAGTCGCTGCGTATCGATGAGGATATGTCGCCGTCGAAGGTCGGCAGCTACGTCGGCATGCACGAATACCTGGAGGGCGGCGTCGAATATTTGCAGAGTCTCGATACGAGCGGCATGAACGATATCGAAAAGTCTTATGTCGAGGCCATGCGGGACGACGCCATTCACATGCAGGGGCTGATCAAGGACCGGCTGGGCCTGCAGGGCTTGACGTCCGATCAGATGCGCGCGCTGACCGATGTGAATCGCGAAGCCGGGATGCTGGAACAGGACATCGGCGAAAGCCGGCTGCGGGATGTCGAGCCGATGTGCCGCGACGTCGAGCGGAGCATCGGCGGCTCGCTGGAGATACTGCGCGGCGTGCAGCCCGGCAATGAGGAGGCCCGCATGACGCTGCAATCCGTCATGGATCGCGGCGAGCACGCCATGTCGGTCGCGCATGAGCTGCCCGGCGCCATGACTAAAGGCCTGCTGGGCGCAGACCTGGTCTCTTCCAAGCACGAAGCCCACGACGTCCTGGCGCGCCTGGGCGAGGGCGGCTTCGATGGTCCGGACATCGCTTGGATGCGTGCCCAGGGCCTGAACGTGGGCGATACCGTCATGCGCTTCTCCCCTCAGCAGATACAGCTGCTGAAGACCCAGGGCCTGGGCATCGAACTGGGGCTGCAGTACCTCGACAAGGGCGTGCCCATTCACCAGCGCACGTTGGTGGACGACTACCGCGATGAGCTGATCGTGGGCGAACCCAAGGCCCTGGGCGGCGGCCAGGTCAGCAAGCCGTACGACGTCACCTACGGCCGCGACCGCATGGTCTACAAGGAGCCGCTGATCAATCCCGAGACGGGCGAAGAAAGCGGATATGGGCCGTCGTCCCGGGTGCTGGGCATCGATCCGAAGCATCCGCAGATGACCGTGCGCAACGTCGCTACCCGGGTCGTCGATGAGCTGCTGGGCTTCAATCTCGTGCCCGACACGCGGCTGGGCCTGCTCGACGGAAAGCTGGGCATGGTCATGAGCTATGTCGATGGCATCGCGCCGCGCTATACCGTCGACGTGGACGATACGGAACGGCAGTGGGGGCAGATCAGCGCGGTGCTCGGGGACGAGATTCCCGACGTGCTGCAAGCCCTCAAGGACGGAGATCCGGACGTAATCTCCATGGTCAAGGACCTGATGGCGGCAAACGACAGCCGCTATGAGATGGGCGCTTTCGACGTCTCCGGCAGCGACAAGGGGCAGCGCATCCAGCAGCTGGCCAGCGGCACGCCACAGGAGCGGAAAGAGGCTCAGGCGCTGCTTCGCGGATTGCCGGGCAAGATCGAAGACGGCCGCGTCATACAGGAACTGCGCATCATCGCGGCGCGCCAGCGCGGCGACCGCGAGCTGGACTTCGACGACCCGGTCGTGCGGCGCGGCCTGGTGCAGCTGCAATTGCTGGACGCTCTGACCGCGCAGGGAGACCGGCATCAGGCCAACTACATCGTTACCCAGGATGACAAGGGCGGTTATACCGGTGTCATCGCCATCGACAACGACCAGGCTTTCGGCCCCAGGATCGACAATCCCAACGACCTGCTGCGCCGGACTTCCGGCCAGATGGTCATGGGACCGGACGGCGTGAGGCGCGGCGGCATGCAGGCCTTGAACGGCGTGATGTTGCCCGGCGTGGTCGATCGCGACATGAAGGCTGCTTTTGATCGTATGACTCCGGAGGGGCTGCGCGCCGCCTTGGCAGGCCTGCTGCCGGAGAAGGAAATCGACGTGGCCGTCCTGCGCCTGAACGTCATCAAGAGCCACCTGGAGCAGCTCGATGGCAACGGTATGGTCATCGATTCGAATGAATGGGGCAGCGACAAGGTGACGGCTGTTTTGCAGGACGAGCACAGCAGCTACGTGGCGCGCGACCGGAAGTACATCAATCAGCTGCGGCAGGAAGAAGATCTGGAACGGGAGATCCCCGAGCACCAGGACTCGGTCTGACCTGCGGGACGCCAAGGACACATCATGGACGCTACCAATACGCCATTCGGCGCCGCGGCGCTCGACGCCGCGAGGGCTTTGTACCAGGGCGAGGGGCTGGCGCTGCCGCCCGTGCCGGCTTCGCTGGTTCCGGGCCTGCGCCCGATCGGCGCCAATGCCTACGCCAGCCGCGATCTCGGCTGGACGTTATACGACTTCGGGAATTTCGTTGACGAGTTGCAGTCCGGCAAGACGGTCGAGCCATACGTGGCCTTCGGCCTGTCCGGGCATGGACTGGCCTTGCAGGCTGCCCATTATTACGCCGTCACCGCCCGTTGCGCCGTGCTGTTCCAGATGCGCTGGGGCACGCCGATGAACCGGCCGGAGCAGGACCGCCAGCGCCATGACGCGGTGCTTTCGCTCGGGCAGAAGCTGCTGGCCGCCGCCGACGCGCACGCGGCGTCAGGCAAAATGCCCGCCGGCCAGCGCATGGTGGCGGCGGAAAGCAGCTTCCACGGTTCGCGCTGGGCCTGGTTGCCGGCAGATGAGGCCATTTGGCATCCCAGCCGCGGCGGCGCGGTCATGGATGCCTTGGTCGCGGTGAAGCAACTGGGTTGACCTGGCGGCGGCGCGGCTTGCGGCCGTGCCGCCGGGGCGGTTCAAGCTTCGCATTGCGTCACGGGGGCCGGCCGGCGCGGCAAGGCCCGCAGCGCCAGGGCGCCGGCGGCAGTTGCGGTGGCCAGCGCCGTCACTCCGATCCAGCCCCAGTGGGCCAGCGCCATGCCGCCCAGTGCGCCGCCCGCCGCCATGCCGACGAACACGCCAGTCATGAGCACCGCGTTCAGGCGGCTGCGCGCGGCGGGATCGATGCCGTAGACGATGCTCTGGTGGGCGATCAACGACATCTGGATGCCCAGGTCGAAGCCGACGGCGCTTGCGGCGATCAGCCACAACGCGGCGGATGGCGGCAAGGCGGGCAGCAGCGCCATCGAGGCGAAGGATACGGCCGTAAGAGCGGCGCCCAGGCGGGCGAGCCGCGCGGGGCCGTGGCGGTCGGCCACGCGGCCGACCAGCGGCGCGGCCAGGGCGCCTGCCGCGCCCGCCAGGCCGAAGGCTCCGGCGGCATCCGCGCCCAGGTGGAACGGCGCGTCGTGCAGCATGACGGCAAGGGTGGACCAGAAGGCGCTGAATCCCATGTACAGCAGTCCTTGCGCAATGGCGCTGCGGCGCAGTTCCGAATGCAGGCGCCAGAGGGTGCCCAGCGAGCCGAGCAAGGCCCGGTAGGGCAGCCGGCTGGTCGGCGCGAAGCCGGGCAGATGACGCCACAGCGCCAGCGCCAGCACGAGAATCGCCAGCGCCGCCACCCAGAACATGACGCGCCAGCCGAGGTTCTCCGCGACGAAGCCGCCGACCACGCGCGACAGCAGGATGCCCAGCAACAGGCCGGTCATCACCGTGCCCACGATCGCGCCGCGGCGCTCGGCCGGCGCCAGCGTGGCGGCCGCGGGCACGATGTCTTGCGCCATGGTCGCCGCGACGCCGACCGTGAAACTGGCCGCCAGCATCAGGCTCATGCCCGGGGCGAAGCCGGCCAGCAACAGCCCGGCGGCAAGCACGATGGACTTGGCCAGGATGATGCGCTTGCGATCGTAGCGGTCGCCCAGAGGCGCCAGCAGCAATATGCCGAACGCATAACCAAGTTGGGTCAGGGTGGGAATCCAGCCCAGCGCGCCGGGCGCCGCGCCCAGCTCGGCGCCCAGCACTCCCAGCATGGGCTGGCTGTAGTAGAGGGAGGCCACGGCCAAGCCCGCGCCCACGGCCAGAAGCATGATCAGGCCGCGCTTCAGAGAGGGGTCGGAAGAATTCGGGGTAGACATGATGGAAGTCCGAGGAAGAGTGTGGCGCAGATTGTGTACCTCGATACGGACCGCTGGTAGCCCTGCCAGGGGTAGATCCGTTATACGATAGACGTATGACCAAGCCCCAAATCCCGGCGTTCGGCACCGACCGCATGCTGCTCATCGAGACCTTCGTGCGCATCGTGGAGGCCGGCAGCCTGTCGGCTGCCGCCGCGCAATTGGGAGGCACCCAGCCCACGGTCAGCCGGCGCCTGCAGTTGCTCGAACGCACCCTGGGCGTGCGCCTGCTGCAACGGTCCACCCATGCCATCCGCCTGACCGAGGACGGACAGCGCTGCTACGAACGCGCGAAGGATCTCATCGCCGGCTGGCAGTCCTTTGAGAGCGAGGTGCGCGGCGCGGTCGAAGAGCCGGCGGGCATGCTGCGCGTGGTCGCCCCGCACGCTTTCGGCCAGCATCAGTTCGTGGAGCCGCTTGCGCATTACCTGCGGCTGTATCCCAAGATGCGCGTCGAATGGCTGCTGCATGACCGCATGCCGGACTTCATCGCCGAAAACGTCGATTGCGCCTTGCGGGTGGGGCCCGTCACGGATCCTTCGGTGGTTGCGCTGAAACTGGGCGAGGTGCCGCGCATCGTGGTGGCTGCGCCCAGCCTGCTGCCGTCGGGAGAAGTGCCGCAGCACCCCAGGCAGCTCGCCGGGCTGCCATGGCTGGCGCTGCGCACGTTCTACCGCAACGAGGTCGCCCTCACGAACCTGGATACGGGAGAGGTGGCGCGTTTTGGCATCGAGCCCCGCCTGTCCACCGATGGCCTGCATGCGCTGCGCCGTGCCGCGGCGCTGGGTTTGGGCGTGGGCCTGGGTTCGGCCTGGGCCATGGCCGAGGACATCGCCCACGGACGTCTCGTGCACGCGGCGCCGCGCTGGCATGCCGAGCCGCTGCCGGTGTACCTGGTGTATGCGCCTTCGCGCTATCAGCCGGCGCGGTTGCGCCGCTTCATCGAGATCATGCGCGAGCACCTGCCGGCCGAGCTGCGCAACGTCGAGGCCTGAGGCGGCCGGGCGGCGCGGGGCTTGGGGCCGAGCCTTGCGTTCTTGTATCCGCCTTCGTAAGCTAGCCGCTTCAGTCAGTACTGCATTTCAAGCTGCCTCTTGGGGATTGGGATCATGTATCTGAGTAGCGGGTTGTCCACGGGGCCGCGGCATACCGTCTGGCGTCGGACCAGGAAGGCCTTGCGTGTTCTTGGCCTGGTCGTAGCCGTCTTCCTGGTCACGGCGATCGGAATGCGCCTCTACGACATCCGGCATGGCCCGCCGCTGGCCGTCTGGCATACCTACGTGCCCGAGGAACTGAGCCGCGACGCGTTGGACCACGGCACCTGGCGGGATTACCTGGAGCGCGAAAAAAAGATCTTCGCCGAGGTCCGCAAGCATGTGACCGACAAGCTGGAGCCGGAAGACCGGACCGAAAGCAATCGCTACTTCAGCGGCGCGGTGGTCTATCCCGAGCGTTTTGCCCATGACTGGAACCTTTCGTATGTGCTCGAGCCGGATGCGGAGCCTTTGGGGGTGGCGGTCCTTCTGCATGGCCTGACCGATTCCCCCTACAGCCTCAGGCATATCGCGGCGCATTACCGCGACGCGGGCTATGCGGTGGTGGCGATCCGCCTGCCGGGGCATGGAACGGTGCCCGGCGGCTTGACCGACGCAACCTGGGAAGACTGGTCCGCGGCGACGCGCCTGGCGGTGCGGGAAGCAAGGCGGCGCGTGCCCGCGCCCCGGCCCTTGCATCTCGTGGGTTTTTCCAATGGCGGGGCGCTCGCCCTGATGTACGCCATGGACGCCCTCGATGGGACCGGGCTGGCCCGTCCGGACCGACTGGTCCTGATATCGCCCATGATCGGCATTACGCAGTTCGCGCGGTTCGCGGGCCTGGCGGGCTTGCCGGCGATATTGCCGGCCTTTGCCAAGGCGGCGTGGCTCAGCATCGTGCCGGAATTCAATCCGTTCAAATACAACTCCTTCCCGGTCAACGCGGCGCGCCAATCGTATGAACTGACCCGCGTGCTGCAGGAGAATATCGCCACTCGGCAGCGCGAGGGTACGCTGGAACGGTTGCCGCCCATCCTGACATTCCACTCGGTGTTGGATTTCACGGTCAGCACCCGGGCGCTGATCAATGCGCTCTATGCCCGCCTGCCCGCCAATGGCAGCGACCTGGTGCTGTTCGACCTGAACCGCGCCACGAAGCTCGGGCCGCTGTTCCGGCGCGGCGTGGAATGGTCCCTGAGCGGCACGCTGCCGCGCGAACGGCACAACTATCGCCTGACCATCGTGACCAACGCCTCGTCGACGTCCAGCGACATGGTCGAGCGCATCAGCGAGGCGGGCGACACCCATGTAGTGGACCACGCCATCGGCATCCAGTATCCGCGCGAGATCTATTCGCTGTCGCACGTGGCCTTGCCGTTTCCGAGCAGCGATTCCCTGTATGGCCAGCACCCCGACAACATCGAGGAGTACGGCATCAGCCTCGGCGCGATCTCGATCAGGGGCGAAGTGGGCGCGCTGGTGAGCGGAATGGACTCCCTGGCAAGGCTGACGTCCAATCCGTTCTATCCCTATCTGATCAAACGCATAGACGGCGTCATTTCCCGATGACGCCTACATCCTGTACTGCACCGTCAGAAGATAATTCCGGGGCGCGCCGTAGTAGTTGTGGTCATAGCTGACGGACGTGTAGTACTTCTTGTCCGTCAGGTTGCCCACGTTCAGGGCAAGCGATAGCCGGTCGTCGAAGCGGTAGCCGATGCGCGCGTCCAATACCGTGTAGCCGCCTTGCACCCGGCCGTAATAGGCGAATCCGGAAGACTCGCTCTGCGTGGTGACGCCGGCGCCCACCGAATAGCGGCTCCATTCGCCCGGCAGGCGGTAGTTGGCCCACAGGCGCGCCAGGTGGCGGGGCACGCCCGTGTTGGCGGAAATGTCATAGCCGACCGCGGGAACGTCCTCGCCCTTGTGCTTGGTCTGCGTGTAGGTATAGGACGCGGCGAGTTGCAGGCCGGGCAGCACTTCGCCGCTTACCTCGGCTTCGAAGCCCTGGCTGCGCACCTGCGCCGTCGGACGGTAGCAGGTGCCGCCGCATTGCGCGTTGGCCACCTCCTCCGGGACGCCGCCATCTTCGAACGCCACCTTTTTCTGTTCGGTGCGAAATAGCGCGAATCCTACGTCGACGCGCCCGTCCAGCAGTTCGCCCTTCAAGCCCAGTTCGTAGTTCCTGCCCGTGACGGGGCTGAGGAAGGCGCCGGATGCGTCGCGCTGGCTTTGCGGGCGGAAGATGTCCGCGTAGTTGGCATAGGCCGACCATTGGTCGTTCAACGTGAGGACCGTGCCCAGGAACGGCGTGAACTCGCCCGTTTCCTTGGCCGTGGTTTCCGAATAGCCCCAGATGCCGTCGGAAACGTAGGTTTGCTTGTACCAGGAGAAACGTCCGCCCAGCACGATCGACAGCGGATCGAACAACTGGTAGCGCGCGGTGGCGTACAGGCCCTTTTTGTCGGACCGATAGCCGTCGTCCATCCGGTTGGCGGCGATGATCTGGTCGCTGTTCATGCCCGGCACGGTAACTGGCTGGTCATAGCTTGCGTTCAGGCTTTCGACGTTGCGGGCCCAGCCCCAGGTATCGTTGCTGCGCTGATGCGAGAAGTTCGCGCCCACCGTCAGGTCGAGCTTGCGGCCGAACAGGGTGGCGCCGCCCGTCAGGTGGGCGTCGCCGCCCAGATTCCTGGACTCCATGTCGAAGGCATAGGCGTCGCCGCGGAAAGTGTTGGGCGGCCCCAGCCTGCCTGTGCGCAGCAGGTATTTGATGTCGTTGGCCTCGTCCACCCGCACCAGGGCGGCCTTGAACTTCCAGCCATTGTCGAACCGGTGGAGCAGGTCAGCGTACCAGGTGTCCTGGGTCTTGTAGGCATGGTTCCAGGGGGCGCTCAGGTTGGTGGAGCGGGAGTAATCGGGCATGGAGCCGTCGCCGTAGTTGGGCAGGCCCGACCAGTCGATGACGCCGTACGGCTTTTCTCGGCTGTAGCCTATCCCCAGCGTGGTGGAGGGGCCCAGGTCGATGTCCAGAGCGCCGTAGATCGTCCGGTCGTTGGAGTCCAGGTAGTCGCGGAAGGATCCCGCGGTCTCGTAGTTCACCACGACCCTTCCGCGCACCGTGCCGCTTTCGTTCAACGGCCCTCCCAGGTCGGCCTGTGCGCCGTACTGGTCCCACGACCCCGCCTTGCCGGTCAGCGTCATCTGGAATTCCGGCGTCGGCCGCTTGCGCACCATATTGACGGAACCCGAAGGATCGCCCGCGCCTTCGAACAGCCCTTGCGGGCCGCGCATGATTTCCACGCGGTCGTAGATCGCGGTGTCGGAATTGAAGGCTGAGCCGCGCGCATAGAGCTGGCGCTCCAGCGGCACGCCGTCGAACTGGTAGCTCTGGATGAAGAAGCCCCGTGAATAGAACTGCCCGCCGGGTTCATTGGCCACCATGGAAACGCCCGGCGCGTTGCCCAGGGCCTCTCGGATATCGGTGATGTTCTGGTCGTCCATGCGCTGGCGGGTGATCACCGAGACGGCCTGGGGAATCTCGCGCAGCGATTGATCCCCCTTGGCGATCGTTACGACGTTCGAGGCATAGGAGCCCGATCCTTCCGTGGTGGCGAGATCCCGGCCTTGCACCGTGACGGGCGCCAGCGTGGATATCCCGGCGGCCGGGTGGATGCGGTATTGCCCCCGCGTATCCCGCAAGGCATCCAGGCCCGTTCCCGCCAGGGCGGCGTTGAGCGCGGCTTCCGGGCTGAGCGTTCCGTGCACGCCGGGGCTTAGGCGCCCGTCCACCAGGCCGGGCGGGCTGGCGAGCAGGATCCCGGATTCCGCGGCGTAGCGGGCCAGCACCGAACCCAATGGGCCTGCTGGAATGTCGTAATGGCGGGTCTGGCTGCTTGGCGTAGAGGGGCGGCCGGCGCCCTGGGCCTGTGCGATGGCCGCGGGGGCCCAGGCTGCGGCAGCGAGCAGGCCGCAGGCGCATGCGAGCCGGAAGGATACGCGCGCCGGCAAAGCCGGTTGCCGGGCACGTCCTTCGTGAGCGGGGCCGCGGAAAAGGGACAATGGAATGCGTGCCTGGGCGGGCGGACGGACGGACATGGGGGTTCCTCGGAAGCCGGGTTGTTCAGTGATCGGGTGACCTTTCATCCCGTTCATCGAACGAGCCGCCGAAAATAGGAACCTCGGTCCGAAAAAAACTTCCCCAAGCGTGCCGCGAGCCTACCGGGGCGTGACGCGGACCCACCACGGCATGGGGCGGCCGATGCGTATGGGCAATACCGATTCGAGCATGGCCAGCGCGCGATCCGGATCCGTCATCGGATAGCTGCCGAACACCGGCAGGTCGGCTACCTGGGGCGACACGGTCAGATACCCGCTGCGATAACGCTCCAGCTCACGCAGCACGGCGCCCAAGGGCACGTCTTGCGCGATGTAAAGGCCGCGCGTCGATGCTTCGCTTGCGGGGCTGGCGGGCTCCGCGGGAGATAGGCCCCCGCGGTCCAGGCGAGCCCGCCAGCCTGCCTGGATGATCGTGCTGGTGCCGTCGATGGCATGCGCCTGGACCGCGCCGTCATAGACCGCGATCCGGGTGTCCCCGTCTTCCAGCCTGACGGTAAAGCGCGTGCCCAGCGCGCGCAGCCGGCCTTGCGGCGTATCGACCACGAAAGGACGGCTGGCATCGGCGGCGGTGTCGATCAGGATTTCGCCGGCCACGAGCCGCAGGCGCCGCAGCGCCGGGGTGTAATCTTCGTCGAACGCGCTGGCCGTGCCCAGCCACACGCGCGTGCCGTCGCCGAGCAGGATCTCGCGCACTTCGCCGGTGGCGGTCCGGTGGTCGGCCGCCCAGGCCAGGAGCAGGCCCGGCAGTAGGGAAGGGCGCCAAGCCGCGCCGCCGGCCAGCCCGACGCCGGCGAGGGCGGCAAGCCCCAGTATCAGGCGGCGCCGGCCGGCATCGATGGTTGCCGAGCGGTACGCGCGAACCGTGCCCCGGGGATCGGGCGCCTTCCGGATGGGCTGGAACAGCTGGCCGACGCGATCCACGCGCGCCCATGCGGCGCGATGGGCTTCGGCGCTTTCGTGCCACGCGCGCCAGGCTTCCCGGTCGGCGGATGTGGCCTCGCCCGATTGCAGCAAGGCAAACCATTCTGCCGCCTGTTCAAGCGCGGCGCGCTCGGAGCTGGACGGAGACTGTTGCCGTTCAGAAGGCGCATCGGCGGCGTTCAAAGCGTTTCCAGGCAATGCAGCATCGCCTGCGCGATGTATTTGCGCACCATGCGCGTGCTCACGCCCAACTCGGCCGCGACCTCTTTTTCGCTCATTCCGCTGCCGACCGCCATGACGAAGGCGTGAGCGGCCTTGACGGGCAGGGTGCGCAGCAGGCGGTCTATTTCCTGGAGCGCTTCGAGCACGATCGCCTGGTGCTCCGCCGACGGAGCGCGGGCTTCGGGCTGCGCGGCGAGGGTGTCGAGCCAAGCCTGTTCGATGCGCCGCCGGCGCCACAGGTCGACGCACAGGCCTCCCGCCATCGTCCTCAGGTAGACGCGCGCTTCGGGCAGGCTGCCGAACTTGCGGGGCGTGGCGAGCAGCCTCAGGAATGCATCCTGCGCGAGATCCGCGGCGTCCGCCGCATTGCCGAGCCGCCGTCGCAGCCAGGACTGCAGCCACGGATGGTGATCGCAGTAGAGGGTCTCCACGCTGGGCGGGAAAGCGTAATCCGAAGTGTCCAAGGCCTTGAGCCGCCCATGCCGGCGGGTAATTCAATAAGAACGATAATTATTACCTGTTTGCCAAATTCTGGGCAAACATGAACCCGCCTCATTGGGCGCGAATCGTCCTAGATCGCCGCAGATGCTGACGAAAAACTGAATATGAAGAAGCCGTCCTTCGCTTTGAGTTTCGCCGTCGAAATATTGTAATCTATATAAAACTCATTCTTATTTGCATGTACTGAGGGGTACGGCTTGGCTAATCAACGCAAATTCCCGCAGGGCTCGCGCGCCCGGCGGCTTACGCCTGGACTGGCGCTTTCCCTGGTTCTGCCCGTTTCGGGCGCATGGGCGCAGGATGCGGGGCCGACCACGACCCTGCAGGCGGTCACGGTCACCGGAGGAGCGATCGTGGATGCCGAGCTTCCGCCAGCCTATGCGGGCGGGCAGGTGGCCCAGGGCGCAAGGCTGGGCCTGATGGGCAACCAGGACGTGATGGACACGCCGTTCAACGTCACCAGCTATACCTCCGAGCTCATCGAGAACCAGCAGGCCCGGACGCTCGCCGACGTCATGGCCAATGACCCTTCGGTCCGGTTCACGACTTCCAGCGGACACGTCTACGAGAATTTCCGCATCCGCGGCTTCGACGTCAACCAGAACGATGTGGCGATCAATGGCATGTACGGCCTGGCGCCCATGGGGCACGTGCCAGTGGAGTTCATCGAGCGGGTGGAGGTGCTGAAGGGGCCGAACGCCTTGTTCAGCGGTATGGCTCCCAGCGGCGCGGTCGGCGGCACGGTGAACCTGGTGCCCAAGCGCGCGGGCGATACGCCCAACGCCACGTTCGGCGTCGATTGGCAGTCCGATGGCCAACTCGGCACGACGATCGACGCCGGCCGGCGTTTCGGCGCCGGCAACGAATGGGGCGCGCGCGTCAACGGCGCCTTCAGCGACGGCGCCACCACGCTGGACGGCCAATCCAAGAAGCGTGAGTTCCTCTCCGCAGGCCTGGACTATCGCGGCAGCGCCCTGACGGCCTCGATCGACGCCTATCACAGCCAGGAATCCTTCACCGGCGGAACCCCGGCCATGTTCTGGTTCGGGGGATCCGTCGTGCCGGAGGCGCCCGATCCCCGCGTCAACCAGTTCAGCACGGGCTATGGCAGCGTGCAGAGCAATGCGGTGGTGGGGCGCGCAGAGTACCGTTTCAACGACAACGTATCGGCGTTCGCCGGAGTGGGCCGGCGCGACAGCCACCAGTCGGGCCTCATCAACGGCACCCATGCGCGGCAGATCGACGCGAATGGCAACTTCACGGGATCGATCGTCGGCCAGCGCGCCTATTCCGACAGCACCTCGGCCGAAGGCGGGCTGCGCACGCGCTTCAAGACGGGCAGCGTCGGGCATGAACTCGTCTTGCAGGCCTCCATCCTGGACACGGAGGATGGTTCGGCCACCGGCCCCGCTTCCATGTTCAAGTCCAACATCTACGATCCGATCACGCCCGTCATGCCGGCGGTGCCAAGCTACGCTCCCAAGACGAGCGAGAGCACGCTTTCCAGCCTGGCGCTGGTCGACACCATGTCGTTCTTCGACGATGCGCTGCGGGTGACGGGCGGGCTGCGCAACCAGCGCGTCAAGACCCGGAACTTCGACAAGTCGGGCAACGTGACGTCCCGCTACGACGAGGACGCCGTGACTCCCGCGGTGGCCGTGGTCGTCAAGCCCTGGGGGCCGGACGTTTCCCTGTACGCGAACTATGTGCAGGGCCTGAGCAAGGGAGACAGCGTCACCGATACGTCGGCGGCCAACTTCGGGCAGGTCTTCGCGCCGTACAAGACAGAGCAGAAAGAGCTGGGCGTCAAATGGAACGCCGGCGCCTTCGCCAATACGCTGGCGTTCTTCGAAATCACCAAGCCCACCCTGGTCAGCGATGGCTCTCCCGCCAACCCCACCTATGCGGACGGCGGCGAGAAGCGCGTCCGGGGGATTGAATGGAATACCTTCGGCGAACTCACCCCCGAAGTCCGCGTGCTGGGCGGGGTCACGTATACGCAAGGCACGCAAACCAAGACATCCTTCGGCCGGTACGATGGCAACACGGCGGTCGGCGCTCCTCGCTGGCAGGCGAATCTCGGCCTGGAATGGGACACCCCATGGGTGCCCGGCCTCACGTTCAGCGGCAGGGTGCAGGCGACCTCGAAACAATACGCGAACTCGGCCAACACGCTGGAGATCCCGGGCTGGGGGCAACTGGATCTGGGCGCCCGCTACGCCACCAAGGTGGGCGGCCGCGACGTGGTGCTGCGCCTGAACGTCAACAACGTGTTCGACAAGCACTACTACTCCGGAATCTTCAGCGACACGACTCCGATCGCGACCCTGGGGCCCGCCCGCAGCGTTACCGCGTCCGTCAACATGAGCTTCTGACCGGTGGCCATGCAACTGCTCCACATGTTCGGCCTGGCAGCCATATTCCTGGGCTGCTTCTGCATTTACCGCGCGTCTCCGAACCAGCGCTGGCGTAGCGCGCCCTGGCCGGCCGCGCCCGCCCGCGCCGCCGGCGTCGCCCTGCTGGCGTTCGGCGGCTGGGCTTGCCTGCGCGCCTACTCGGCCGTTGCCGCGGTGTTCGTGTTCTGCACAGCCCTGATGCTGTTCTTCTGCCTGATTCCCTATCTGGGCGCGCTCATCGGGCTGCGGAGGGGCGATTCGCATGAAAGCCGGTAAACCCGCTCCGATCCAGCGCGACTGGGCGTCCAAGACCCTGGCCGGCGCGGTGTTGGGCTTCGCGCTGGCGATGGGAAGCAGCGCGCTGCTCGCGGCATTGACGGACAGCGTGCCGCTGGTCACGCGGTCCCAGCTCGCCATGTGGCTGGTGCCTCCGGTCTGGCTGGGCGTGCTTGGCACCGTCTATTTCTTCGGCAGCGGGCTGCGCGCCTGGGCCTGGCTGGGCGCGGCTTGCGCGGCGCTCTATGGCGGGCTGTTCCTAGCCGGCGTGCTTTGAGGGGGGGCGCCATGAGAGCCGACTACATACGCATCTACAAATCGGTCCACACCTGGACGGGCATCCTGGCCGGCATGGCGCTTTTCATCGCGTTCTATGCCGGCGCCTTGACCGTGTTCAAGGAGCCGCTTGCCCGCTGGGCGTCGCCGCAGTCGACAGCCTCGCACGTGCCGCTGGATGCGGCGCCGGAATTGATCGCGGGAGTCCTGAAGGCCAGGCCCGACGTTGCCAAGGGCTTCAGCATCCACCTGCAGGACACGGAAAACGTGCCCGCGAGAATGGGCTGGGAAGTCCGGGATTCCCAGGCGGACGATCATGACGAATCGTCGGTGCGCCACTATTTCGCCTACCTGGAGGCAGACGGCGGGGTCCGTATGGAGCAGTCTTCCGCCAGCGGCCTGACGTACTTCATAGACGTTCTGCACCGCGTCGTGGGGCTTCCCGTCGACAGCGATCCCAACCGCTGGGTCATGGGCGTCATCGCGACGCTGTACGCCGTTGCGCTGGTGTCCGGGGTCATTGTGCTGCTGCCGTCGCTGGTGAAGGACTTCTTCGCCCTGCGGACCGGCAAGAACCTGAAACGCATGTGGCTGGACGCGCACAATGTCGTGGGCATCGTCTCCCTGCCGTTCCATATCGTCATGGCGCTCAGCTCGGTCGTGTTCGCCTATCACGACGGTATCTATGATCTGCAGGACAAGCTCATGTACGGCGGCAAGCTGGAATCGGTGTTCCAGCGGACCGGGGGCGGCGGGGAGTCCCCCGCGCCCGCCAGGGATCCGGCCGCCATGCTCACACCGCAGGAGCTGGTGGCGCGCGCGAAAGACCTGGCGCCAGGTTTCGAGCCGAGCGCGCTGCAGTACCAGCAGGTCACGGGTCCGCGCGCCATGGTGCGGGTATGGGGCAAGGACGCCGGCGCGGTGTCGCCGAGGGCGCGAGGAGGCTTCGTGGCGATCGACCCGTATACGGGAAAGATCCTGAATACCGATTACCTGCCGGGCAAGCAGACTACGGCCAATCTCTGGGTCAGCAGTTTCTTCGCCCTGCACATGGCTTCCTTTGGCGGCCTGGCGGTGCAATGGCTGTACTTCCTGCTCGGCCTGGCAGGCGCATGGCTGTTCTACAGCGGGAACCTGCTATGGATAGAAACGCGCCGCAAGCGCGCCGACCGCAAGACGGGAGAGGTCCCGGCGCAGCGGCTGGACACGAGGCTGATGGCCTCGGCGACCGTTGGCGTGTGCCTGGGCTGTGTATGCGGGATTTCGTTGATGATGGTCGCGTCCAAATGGCTGAACGGCCGCGTCGGAGACCTGAATGCCTGGCTGCAGGGGCTTTACTACCTCGCCTTCTTTGCCAGCCTGGCCTGGGCGTTCCTGCGGGGCGGAGCCAGGGCAGGCACGCATCTGTTGTGGCTTGCTGCCGTGCTGACTTTCGCGATTCCCCTGACGTCGCTGCTGGGCGGCCTGTTCCCCGCGACGGGAGCGTGGGCGCATACATCGGCGGCGGCGCTGGCCGTCGATGCGACCGCATTTGCCGCCGCCGCGGGGTTCGCCTGGATGGCGAGGGCGGCATCCAGGAGGATCCGGCAGGGAGCCCCGGACAGCGTGTGGGCGCCGGGGCGGGCAGCCCCCTCGGCCCCGGCGGCGGGCTGACGGCGATGCCGTGGCGCGATGCAATGGGGTTTCATGCCGCAGGGCGGATTTCCGGCGCCGCCGCGCTATCCCAGCGCGGCGACCAGCCCGCCGACCTCGGCGATGATGCGGTCGCGTTCAGGCATCGGAATGCCGGTGGTTTCCAGGTAGGCGGACACGACGATGGGCGCGCCGCCTGGCGCCTGTGCGAAGCCGGCGTCATTGGACCCCACCTTTGAGTAGGTGCCGGTCTTCTCTCCGACCTTCCAGTCCGGCGGGAAGCCTGCCCGCAGGCGCTTGCCGCCCGTGGTGTTGGCCAGGAGCCAGGATTGCAGCAGCTGCCGCGACTGCGGCTTGAGGGCCTGGCCGAAAAGCAGGGTGTCCAGGGTGCCGGTCATGGCGCGCGGACTGGTGGTGTCCAGTGGTTCGCCCGCATGCAGGCGGTTCAATTCGGGCTCATAGCGGTCGTGCCGCGTGACGGTGTCGCCCAGGCTTCGGATGAATCGCGTCAAGGCCTGGGGCCCTCCATAGCTCCGGTGCATGAGGTTGGCCGCCGTATTGTCGCTGGTGGTGATGGTGGCTTCGCAGAGTCCGGCCAGCGTCATGCCCTGCGGCCCGACGTGCAGCCGGGTGACGGGCGCGTGTTCCTGCAGGTCCGCCTGGGTGATGGGGATGCGGCGGTCCAGCCGGTCCTCGCCGCGATCCGCCCGCGCCAGGATGTAGGCCGCGGCCAGCGTCTTGAACGAACTCAGCATCAGGAAGCGTTCGTCTGCGCGATAGCCAGCGGTCTGCCCGCTGGCCGTGTCCAGAAGCGCGACTCCCAGTCGGCCGCGGCTGGACGCTTCGAGTTGGGCGAGGGCCTGGTTCAGCGCGGCCAGGCGGGCGGCCGTCCATTGGTATTTCTTATCCGTCCGGGCTCGCGCCAGCGCGGGAATCCAGCAGGCCAGGATGGCGGCCGCCGTGAAGGTTCTTCTCGTAACCAAGGCGTTCTCCTTTGAAAAACGCTTGCATGCTAGGCGCTGGACGGCGCCGGCAACAAACGGGAATAATTGTGGCCGTCCCATAGAAAAACTTATGCCTAGCCATGGATCTCCCCCTGAACGCCTTGCGGGCCTTTCAAGTGTCGGCGCGGCATCTGAGTTTCACGCGGGCCGCGCAGGAGCTCAACCTGACGCAGGCGGCCGTGAGCCAGCACGTCAAGAACCTGGAAGCGAGGCTGGGCGTGGCGCTGTTCCGGAGAGTGCCGCGGGGCCTGGTTCTGACGGACGAGGGCCTGGCCCTGATGCCGGTGCTGTCCGAATCGTTCGACCGGATCGCGACCACCTTGCGAGCCTACCGCGGCAAGGCCCGGCGGCAAGTCCTTTCCGTAGGGGTCGTGGGCACCTTCGCCGTGGGCTGGCTGTTGCCTCGGATGCGCGATTTCCAGGCCCTGAACCCGCACGTGGACCTGCGCGTTTTTTCCAACAACAATCGGGTCGATCTCGCGGCCGAGGGCCTGGACCTGGCGATCCGCTTCGGCGACGGCAATTGGCACGGGATCGATGCGCTGCCGCTGCTGTCCGCGCCCTTGTCGCCGGTATGCGCGCCCGCCGTGGCGCCGCGCTTGCGCGCCCCGCGGGACGTGCTGCGCGAGCCCTTGCTGCGCTCTTACCGGCCGGACGAGTGGCCCGCCTGGTTTGCCGCGGCGGACCTGGATCCGCCCCTGGTGCAGGGATCCATGTTCGACTCATCCCTGGTGCTGGCCGACGCGGCGGCGCAGGGAGCCGGCATCGCCTTGCTGCCCGTGCGCCTGTTCGAGCGCGAGTTCCGGGCGGGGCGGCTGCTGCGCCCGTTCGCGCTCGAAGTGGAGACGGGGAAGTACTGGCTGACCCGTATCGCCAGCCGCCGCCCGAACGCCGCCATGCAGGCCTTCGGCGCCTGGATGCACGGCGTCCTGGCGGCATAGCGCGGGGTTCGGCGGTTCAGCGCCTGGCTACGATCAGGTGGCGGGTGGAGTGGGCGATGAAGGGGATGCCTTGACGCATCCTGCCATCCAGCTCGCGCAGGGGATCCAGATATTTCCGCACGGAGAAGTCCGGCACCCACCATACGCATTTGCGCAGGATCCAGACGACTGCGCCCACGTCGTGGAAGACCATGCGGCAACGCGCCAGGCGCAGGTCCGTGACGTCCAGCCCAGCCGCCCGCGCCGCTGCCGCCTCTTCGCTGGGGTCGCGCTGGACGCGTTCGCGCGGCAGCGGGCCCAGAAAGTGCTCGATCAGCTCGAACGCGGAGGCCGGGCCGACGTGCTGCGCGAAATAGCTGCCGCCGGGCGTGAGGACGCGGTGGATCTCCCGCCAATCGGGGCGCACCGGGTGGCGCGCCGTGACGAGGTCGAAGGAGCCGTCGGCAAAAGGCAACGCGGCGCCCGCCGCCACTTGCACGACGTCCACGCCGCGCGCAGCCAGGCGCGCCTGCGCCTGGCGCGCATTGGGCGGCCAGGCTTCGGTGGCGCACATGCGCGGCGGAAAGCGGGGCGCTTCCGCCAGCACTTCGCCGCCGCCGGTATCCAGGTCCAGCGCCGACCGGGCCCGGGCCAGGCGCTGCGCCAGCAGGCTCGCGTAGCCCCAGGGCGGGCGTTCCTCGGTGGCGCGTCCGTCCAGCCAGCCGAAGCCCCAGCCGGTGACATCGGTGGCCTCGGCTTCCGCGATGAGTTGGTCGAAGGGCTTCATGGCCTTGACGGCATCCGGGTTCGTTGTGCGCATCGCGCCGATGATATCCGACGGGCGCGGGTCCGCGCAGGCGTCACACCCCCAGATACGCCTGCCGCACCTTCGGATCGTTCAATAGCGATGCCGCCGGGCCGCTGTGCACGATGCGGCCGGTCTCCATGACGTAGCCGCGGTCGGCGCCCGACAGCGCAAGGTGGACGTCCTGCTCGACGAGCAGCACCGTGACGCCTTCGTCCCGGATGTCGGCCAGGACGCCCATCAGTTGTTCGACCACGACGGGCGCCAGGCCCAGGCTCATCTCGTCGATCATCATGAGCACGGGCGCGGCCATCAGCGCGCGCGCCATCGCGCACATCTGCTGTTCGCCGCCGGACATGCTGCCGGCCAGCTGCCTGCGCCTTTCCGAAAGCCGTGGAAAGAAGCCGTAGACTTTTTCCAGGTCGCGCGCGACATCGGCCTTGGCGGCGCGCCGGTAGGCGCCCATGAGCAGATTGTCCTGCACCGTCATGCGGTCGAAGAGCTGGCGGCCCTCGGGAACCTGGACCATGCCGGCCGCGAAGGCCTGGTCGGGCGTGGCCTGCGACAGCTGGCGTCCGTGCATCACGATGCTGCCGGTACTGGGCAGCACGCGCGACAGCGCGCGCAGCAGCGTGGTCTTGCCGGCGCCGTTGCTGCCTACCAGCGCCACGATCTCGGCGCGCCGGACTTCCAGCGATACGTCGTGCAGCACCGGCAGTTCCCCATAGCCGGCGCCCAGGCCTTCCACCTTGAGCAGCGGAGCCGCGATCTCGTTCATGCGCGCTGCCTGCCCAGGTAGGCCTGCACGACTTCCGCATTGGCCAGCACGTCGTCCGGAGCGCCGTCGGCGATTTTCTCGCCGTGGTGCAGTACCAGCAGGCGGTCCGACAGGCTCTTGATGGCCTTGATGACGTGTTCGATGACCAGCACGCTGATGCCGGTGGCGCGCACCTTGCGGATTACCTCGATGACTTCGTCGATCTCGACCAGGTTCAGCCCCGCCATGACCTCGTCGCAGAGCAATATCCGCGGCTGCATGGCCAGCGCCTTGGCCAGTTCCAGCCGCTTGCGGCCCGGGCCGCCGAGATCCTCGGCGCGCTGGCCCGCGGCGCGGCCCAGTCCGACGAAGTCCAGGCAGGCGCGGGCCTGTTCGCGCGCTTTCGTCAGGTCGGGCTGGCCGCCGCCGCGGCCGAACAGCGCGCCGACCGCGACATTGTCCAGCACGGACAGGCCGGGGAAGGGGCGCATGATCTGGAAAGTCCGGCCGATGCCCAGCCGGGCTCGGCGGTAGGCGGCCAGATTGCCGATCTGCTTGCCCTGGTAGAGGATTTCGCCATGAGTGGGTTGGAGCGTGCCGCTGATCAGGCTCACCAGCGTGGTCTTGCCGGCGCCGTTGGGGCCGATGAGGCCCAGGATTTCGCCCTCGCCCAGCGTGAAGCTGACCTGGTTCACGGCCACCAGCCCGGCGAAGCGCCGCGTGACGTTGCGGATTTCCAGGATCGCGGTCATAACCTGTGCGCCCGTATGTTTTCGATGAAGTAGCGCCATCCCGACTTCCGGTAGCGGCGCAGCAGATCGGTCAGCCCGCGCGGCATCAGCACGACCGCGGCCACGATCACCGCGCCGAAGAAGAGGCCCGCGGCGCTGGTTATCTCGCTGGACAGCAGTTCGGATATGGCCGACAGCGAAAAGGCGCCCACGACGGGGCCCAGTATGGTGCCCGCGCCGCCGAACACGGCCATGATGATCATCTTGACGTTCAGCCCGATGTCGAAGGCGCTTTCGGGGTCCAGGAAGGTGATCCAATAGGCGTGGATGCCGCCGGCCAGCGCGCTGAACACGCCGGACAGCGCGAACGCCGCCACTTTGTACAGGGTGGTGTTCACTCCCATGACGGCCGCGCCTTCTTCATTCTCTCGGATCGCGATCAGGCCGAAGCCGAATTTGCTGCGCGTCAGCCAGGCGATGGTCAGCGTCGCCAGCACTAGCAGGCCGAGCGACAGCTCGTAGAAGAGCGGATCGTTGTTGAGCGGAGGCAGCACCAGGCCGATGTTCTGGCCGGCCAGTTCGATGTTCGAAACGATGGCCGTCATGACCTGCGCGAGCGCGAGGGTGGCGATGGCGAAGTAATGGCCGCGCAGCCGCAGCACCGGCAGGCCCAGCAGCAAGGCGAAGGCCACGGCCAGCGCTACGCCGAACGCCAGGCCGACCGCGAAGGGAAGTTCCCACTGCACCATGGCGATGGCCACGCCGTAACTGCCCAGCCCATAGAAAACGGAATTGCCGAAGGACGCGTAGCCGGTGTATCCGCCGATGATGTTCCAGCCTTGCGCGAGCACGGCCAGCAGCAGGGTATTGATGCCGAACTGCACCAGCACGTCCGATCCGTACCAGGGCACGCCGGCCAGCGCGGCCACTGCCGCCAGCGTGAGGATGGCGCGTGCGGCCTTCATGCCGCTCTGCCCAGAAGCCCGCTGGGCCGCAGGAACAGCACCAGCACAAGGATGCCGAAGCTGGCGACGTCGGCGAACGTGGGCCCCACATACAGTGTGGTCAGCGATTCGACGATGCCCAGGAACAGGCCGCCCACCATGACGCCCAGGGGATTGTCCAGCCCGCCGATGATGGAAATGGCGAAGCACTTCGCGGTCAGCGTCGCTCCGATGTAGGGATTGATCTGCGAGACGGTCCCGTATAGCCCGCCGGCCGCGCCCGCCAGCGCCAGGCTCAGCCCGAATGTGACCGCATAGAGATGGCGCGGCTCGACGCCGTAGAGGCGCGCGGCCACCAGGTTCTGCGCGGTGGCGCGGATGGCGCGGCCCAGGCGGCTGTGCAGAAGGAACAGCCACATGCCGAAGGTCAACGCCAGCGCCACGCCGAAGGCCGCCAGCCGCGCCATGGGCAGCGTCACCGGGCCGAGGACGTAGCTGTCGCCCGCATAGGGAGGGTTGATGGTACGGAAGTCCGCCGAGAATGCCAGCTGCGCCAAGTAGGTCAGCACGACCTCCAGTCCGAAGGTGATGAGCAGCGTGTTGAACATGGGCGCTCGCACGATGAGATTCAACAGACCGCGCTGCAGCAGGTAGCCCACGGCGAACAGGGCGGCGGCCGTCACGGGCAGGCCCAGGAAGGGATCCACGCCCAGGTCCGTGTACAGGTACCAGGACGCGTACGCGCCCAGCATGATGAACGCGCCGTGAGCGAGGTTGACGATGTTCAGCACGCCCCAGACCAGCGCCAGGCCCTGGGCCATCACGGCATACAGTCCGCCGAGCAGTATGCCGTTGACGAGGATTTGCGCGAACAGGTCCATCGCATGATCCCTGAGCCTCTTGCGGGCCGCCTATCGCGCGTTCCAGGCCGGCATCGGATACTTGGGCTGCGTGATGAAGCCCTTGGCGCCGTAGACCTCCGCCAGCTTGTCGCCCTGCACCTGGATCACCACCTGCGGCAGGTCGATCTGCCCATGGGCGTTGAAGGCGATCGGGCCGTACAGGCTGTCGAAGCGGGTCTTGGCCAGGGCGTCGCGCACCTTCTGCGGATCCATGCTGCCGGCGCTCTCCATGGCCTGCGCCAGAGCTTCGACGTCGGCCACGCCGGAGGCCGCGTGGTAGTCCGGGTCATAGCCGTACTTCGCCTTGTAGGCCCGCGCAAACTGTTCGGCGTCGCCGAACCAGCGGTCTTTCAGCGCTGCCGACGGCAGCCAGGCGGTCATGCCGAAGGCATAGTCCGCATCGGCGCCAAGCGCCTTGCGGAAATCCTCCGAGGGCACGCCGACCGTGAACGAATACATCTTGGGCGCGACGGCGAGGCTCTTGGCCTGGCGCACGAAATTCAGGATCTCCGTCTCGTGTCCGGCCACCAGGACCGCGTCCACCTTCTTGCTTTTTATCTGCGACAGCAGCGAGTTGAAGTCCGTTGCGTTGGTGCTGTAGCGTTCGTCCATCGCGACATGCAGCCCGGCCGCTTTCAGCAGGGGGCGCGTTCCCTGGGCGACCGATACGTCGAACGAATCGTCCGCGTACAGCAGCGCAACGCTGGCCGGCACCGGCTTGAGCGCCTTGAGCATTTCGACCGTGCTGCCGAAGTAATTGCTGGCGGGCGCCAAGGTGCCGAATATGTACTTGAACTTGCGCGAGAAGATCTGGTCCGACGCACCGCCGCCCTGGACCATGGGCACCTTGTACTTCTCCGATACGGCGGAATCGGCCAGCGCGAAGTTGCTGGCGAAGGGGCCCAGCAGCAGATTGACCTTGTCCTGGGTGACGAGCTGCGTGTATTGGCGCACGCTCAGGTTCACGTCCGATTGGTTGTCGTAGATCTTGAGCGCCAGCTTGTGGGCCGCTCCGCCGATCTTCACGCCGCCCGCGGCGTTTATCTGATCCACCGCGATCTGGTAGGCGTCGCGATAGTAGCGTCCGGTGTTGGCGACGGGGCCGGTGAGTTGGATGGAGGCGCCGAGCACGATGTCCGGCGCTTCGGGGGCTGCGACCGCGCCTGCGGAGAGGACGAGGGCCAGCGCGGGCAGCGCATGCAATAGTCTCCGAGACATGATGATGTCTCCTTTTATGGACCTTATGGGTTCCATTCTCGGACTCGCTTGGTTACGTTAACCTGAACCGGAGCTCGCAATCGGCCGCGGCGGATGCGCGCGGGCACGGCGCTTGCTGCAAGCGATCGGTGCCGTTACGTCCCGGAGGAAACATGGACGCGTCCCGTGCCCGAAGAAATGGTTCGCCGCGATCGCCGGGCAAATCCGTCGCGACCTATTTCGATCACTTCGCCGCGGCGGTCACGGCGTGGGCGGGGTCCTCGATCGCGTTTGGCCTTGCGGTCGGCGTGGTGGCGGCATGGGCCCTGACCGGTCCGGTTTCCGGATACTCCGAGAGCTGGCAGCTGGTGATAAACACCGGCACGACCATCGTGACCTTTCTCATGGTGTTCCTCATCCAGCAGAGCCAGAACAAGAACGATCGGGCGCTGCACCTGAAGATCGACGATCTGCTTATCGCGCTGAAGGACGCGGACGAGGATCTGGTCGACGCCGAGCGCCTGGATGAAGACCGGCTGGTCGCGCTTGCGGCGGCATTGACCGCGCACGCCAAGCGCATGGCGAGGGACAAGCGCAGGCGGCTGGCGGACGAGCGGAAAGGGCGGGCGCCGGAAGGGGGCGGACGCGAAGCCATGAAGACGGCGCGGCGGCGCCGCGTTGCGGGCCGCGGGCCTGCGGGAAGGCGCCAGGCGGCAGGGCTCTCCGGTGCGCGATCCGGCCTGAAGCCGAAGGGCCTGGCCTAGGGGGCGAGCGGGCGCCGGCCGTGCCTGCGGCCAGCGCCTTCATGTCACTGCACCGAGGTCGGGGCGGCCGTACGCGAGGCTTGCGTCGGCATGCGTTCCACGGTCAGCGAGCCGGGGGCGCCGACGGCGGGGCGCACTACCGCCGCGTGGTTGGCGTCATTGGCGCCCAGGTTGGGCAGATCCGAGGGGCGCGCGGCCACGGCCGCGAACGCGCTGCCGCCGCTGGACGGCACGCCGTCCAGAGTCAGGCTTGCAGCCCAGGCGCCGCTATGGCGCGAGAGCACTTGGTAGCGTTGCTGTCCGCCAGTGGTGCGCGCGACAACGTACAGCGTGCCGTCGATGATGTTGATCGCGGGCGGCGAAGCGGCTTCTGCGTCCAGCTTCGCGGGTTTGCCGTGTTCGACGAGCCAGAGCTGGCCGCCCGCACGCTCCAGGATGGCGAGCACGACGTTGCCCTGGGCGTCTGCGCCGATGGCCGGGCGTCCGATATAGGGCACGCCGAGGTCGGCGGGGGCGCTCCAATCCATGTCGAGATCGGTGGTGTCGCCGGTCTCCAGCAGCCGGGTCAGATGATTGTTGGCGCGCTGGCGGAAATAGAGCTCGATGCGGTTTTCATGGTCGCGGATCGCGGCCAGGCCGCCCGCGGCAGTCGGCGCCGGCACGGGGCGCCATCCTTGCCATTCGGGACGATGCCCTTTGGCGGCCGGCAATTGGCGCGTATAGAAGAGTTCGCCCTTGGACGTGATCGCGAAGACGACGTAGCGCCCATCGGAGCCACGCGCCGCGGCGGGGCCGCCGGTGGCGCCTTCGAGCAGAGGCAGGTCCTGCCAGGTGCTCCAGCCGCCGTCGATGCCGGAAGGCGCGATCCAGTGAAGCCGGTCGTCGTAGCCCAGCGCCACGGCGGCGGCTTCCCCGCGCGGGGCCACGGCCGGGATCTGCGTCACCCGCACGCCGCCCAGCGCCTGCCAGCCTTGCCAGGTGCCGTCGTGGCGCTGCTTGTTCGCCCACACGCCGCCCAGCGGATCGCGCGCCATCAGGCCGGCGGTGCCGTCGGCGTGGGTGAACGAGACCAGCGGCCCGCTGGTGCGCCCGCCCAGGCTCTGCCAGCGGCGCTGGCCGGAATCCCAGCGGTTGACTGCGGCATTGGTTTCTCCGGCGGCGAACACCACGAGGCCGCCGCGGCCGTCCGGGTACAGCTGCGGCGTCATGTCCTGGCGCGATACGTAGTACGCCCGCTGTACCCAGGCGGCGGCCGGCCCAGCGGGCTCCTTGCAGCCGGTGGGCCCGGCGCAATAGTGATAGTCGTTCCAGGCGTAGTGCTGGAAGATCACCGACTTGCTGGCGATCTCCGTGTCGGTGAGGTTGCTGGCGCGTTCCTGGCTTGGGTAGTCGATGTAGCCCGTCTCGGCGTAGTTGCCCGGGACGCGGACCATGGCTTCGCGCACCAGCCGCGCGCTGGCGATATGGTCCGGATGGCCATGGCCGGCGCAACGCCAGCACAGTTGCGTGTAGGGCACCGCGATCGTGTCGTCCAGGTGGCGCACCGTGGTGGGGGCGTACTGGCGGATCACGTCCGCCAGGGTGCCGATCAGTTGTTCGCGCGTGTAGGACTCGGCGTAGGGGCCCAGCGTTTCGACGCTTTGCCCGGGTTCCGATTCGGTGCGGCTCAGCGGCGTCAGGCTGCCCCAGCCCTTGCCCAGCCAGGGGTCCTTCAGGCGCATGTGCCAGAGCTGGACGCGCGGATTGCCCTGCAGCGTGAAGCGCGCGAAATGGTGTCCTCCGGCGGTGCCGGCATCTTCTTTCCAGACGTCGGGTTCGCGCGCCATGTAGGCATAGGCGGCGCGCACGCCGCGCTCGCGGCCCAGCATGTAGCTTTCGCCTTCGCCCGCGTCGCTGGCGGTCAGGTAGACCACGCGCACGCAGCCGCCCGCCTCGATGTTGGAGGCGATGTCCGGATTCATGAACAGCAGATCGTCATCCAGGTGGGCAACGAACGCCAGATCCTTGATGCCGTGGCATTGCGCGAGCGTGGGAGGGGATGCGAATGCTTGATGGGAGAGCAGGACCGCGAGGGTAGCGAATAGCGCCTGGCCAACGGGGCGCAGCAAGGCCTTCAGAACGTGCATAACAGGGCGCGGCAGAAAAGGCGTCGCGCGGCAGGGAATTAACGAGTCGAAAAGTATAGCGGCGACGGACGCCGGGCTGTTGACGGGATATGGGGCCGGATAGCCGCCCCGCGCGGCGCTAGCCTGCGCTCTCCAGCAGCCAGCCGCGCAGCCGTTCCAGCGAGGCGTCAGCGCGTGCCGGATCCTTGCGCGTGCACAGGCTGAAGGCCGCGCCGCTTTCGACGAAGCCCAGCGGCGCGGCCAGCCGTCCTCGGTGCAGGTCGGCTTCGACCAGCACCGACGGGGCAATGGCGATGCCCAAGCCGGCGGCCGCGGCTTCGAGCATATGGCCCAGGTGGTCGAATTCGCGCCCGGGCTGCCTGGCGGCCAGCGCGAGGCCCTGGCGCGCCGCCCAGTCCTGCCAGGCGTCGGGCCGGGATGTGGTGTGCAGCAGCGGAGCGTCCAGGACGTCGGCCGGCTGCCGGATGCGATCGGCCCAGGCAGGGGCGCAGACGGGGCCGATGGTTTCCGCGAAGAGCGGGGTGACGGCCCATTCGCCCGGCCAGCCGCGGCCGGCCAGGATCAGAGCGTCGACCCGCTGGGTATTCAGCAGGGCCGGGTCTGCCGCCGTTTGCAGCCTGATCCGGATATCCGGATGCAGGGCCTCGAAGCGTTCCAGCCGGGGAATGAGCCAGTTGGACAGGAAGCTGGCAGGCGCCCCTACGGCCAGTTCGGCCGGCTGCGAGCTGCGCTTGAGTTCATCGCAGCGGCGTTCGAGCAGGTCGAACGCTTCCTGGGTGGCGCGTTGCAAGTCCATGCCTGCCGCCGTCACGTGGACGCCGCCCGGGCGGCGTTCGAAGAGCGGACAACCGAGCCATTCTTCCAGTTGCCGGACCTGTTGGCTGACCGCGCTATGGGTAACGCAAAGTTCTTTCGCCGCCAGCGTGAAGCTTGAATGACGGGCCGCGCCGTCGAAGAACCGCAGCGCATTGAGGGAAGGGAGGCGTCTCATGGCGATGATGTTAGCCGTACTTACACTATTGCTAAACAAATCATTGATTCAAATATGTTTTTCATGAAGATAGCATAAGCATGAATCTCGCATTATTGCCACGGAACCAGCGATCCATGCCATCATCCACCCATCCGGCCGTTCCCGACAGCCTCGGCCAATTCGGCCCCTACGGCGGCCGCTACATGCCCGAAACGCTCATTCCCGCGCTGGACGAGCTAGAACGCAGCTTCAGGACGGCGCTGGCTGACGAGGATTTCTGGCAGGCCTACCGCGGGCTGCTGGCCGACTACGTCGGCCGTCCCAGCCCCTTGTTCCTGGCCCGGGGCATCTCGCGGGAACTGGGCGGCGCGCAGGTGTACCTCAAGCGCGAGGACCTGAACCACACAGGCGCCCACAAGATCAACAACTGCTTGGGACAGATCCTGCTCGCGCTCCGCATGGGCAAGCGGCGCATCGTCGCGGAAACGGGCGCCGGGCAGCATGGCGTGGCGACCGCGACGGTCTGCGCCCTGCATGGCCTGGAGTGCGTGGTGTACATGGGGGCGGAAGACATGGCGCGCCAGGCCGTCAACGTGCGGCGGATGCGCATGCTCGGAGCCGAGGTGCGCGCCGTGCATGCCGGGACGGCCACGCTGAAGGATGCGATGAACGAGGCCTTGCGGGATTGGATCGCGCACCCCGCCGACACGTATTACCTGCTGGGCACCGGCGCCGGGCCGCATCCCTATCCCTGGCTTGTGCGGGAGTTCCAGAAAGTGATCGGCGAGGAGACGCGTCGGCAAATCATGGCCAAGACGGGGCGCATGCCGGACGCCATGGTCGCCTGCGTGGGCGGAGGCTCCAATGCGATGGGGTTCTTCTATCCCTTCCTGGAATCGGACGGCGTGCGGCTATACGGCGTCGAGGCGGGGGGCTTGGGCCTGACCAGCGGCGCGCACGCGGCCAGCATCACCGCGGGCCATGCGGGCGTGCTTCACGGCTGCCGCAGCTACTACCTGCAGGACGAGGACGGACAGATCCTGAACGCGCATTCGGTGTCGGCTGGGCTCGATTATCCGGGCGTGGGCCCAGAGCATGCATTGCTGCACGACCGCGGGCGCGTGGCCTACGTGTCCGTGACGGACGCGGATGCCGTGTCCGCCTTTCATTGGCTGACGCGCAAGGAGGGCATCCTGCCCGCGCTGGAAAGCGCCCATGCGCTCGCCTATGTGCGCGAGCTCGCGCCGCGGATGGGGCGCGACGAGATCCTCGTCGTCTGCCTGAGCGGGCGCGGCGACAAGGACCTGGACACGGTTACGCAATTCGGCGAGGTAGCGGCATGACACGGCTGGACCACACTTTATCGGCGCTGCGCCAATCCGGCCGCAGCGGTTTGGTGACCTACTTCGCGGCGGGCGATCCCGATCCCGGTTCCTGCCTGGCGCTGTTGCGCGGCCTGCCGGAGGCGGGCGCCGATGTGATCGAACTGGGCATGCCGTTCAGCGATCCCGTCGCCGACGGTCCCATCCTGCAACGGGCCAACGCCCGCGCGCTGGCGGGCGGCCAGACCTTGAAGCGCACGCTGGCGCTGGCGCGCGACTTCCGGGCGTCGGAGAAGGATACGCCGCTGGTGCTGATGGGATACCTGAACCCCATCCTGCGGCACGGCGCCGGGGCCTTCATGGCGGACGCCGCGGCAGCGGGGGTGGACGGGCTGATCATCATCGATCTGCCCATCGAGCATGCCGGCGAGATCGGCCGGGAAGCGCGCGCGCACGGCATCCACCTCATCCGCATGTCCGCGCCCACTTCCGAGGACGCGCGGCTGGCGCGGCTGCTGTCCGATGCCAGCGGGTTCGTCTATCACATCATGCTGGCCGGCACGACCGGCGCGGCGCTGCCGGACGAGCGCCGCATCGCCCGGGACCTGGACCGGCTGCGCGCGCATACGCGGCTGCCGGTCGCCGCCGGCTTCGGAGTGCGCTCCCCGGAAGCGGCGCGGCTCGTCGGCCGGCACGCGGACCTGGTGGCCGTCGGCTCCCGACTTGCCGAAGTGCTGGCGGAGCGCGGCGTCGCCGGGGCGCTGGACGAGGTGCGCGGGCTGGCGGCTGCCTTGCGCGGATGAGGCGGCGGCGGGCGCCGCTTTAGAAACCGTCCTGAAGTTGGGTGGCGGGCGCGAGGCGGTCAGTCCAGGGCTTCGTATTCCGCCATGGTGCGGTACCAGAGATCGCTCACCTTGGCGGCCAGGCTGCGCGCGGTGGGGAAGGCCTCGGTCAGCAGCATGTCGTGGTTGACGAAGCGTTCGCGCAGCGTATCGATGGTCATGGTGATCAGGATGCGGATCATGCCCGCGTATTCCCGGCGCTGCAGCTTCGTGAACGCGCGGCCGCGGCGCCGCTCGGACACGTGCAGCACTTTCATTGTCCAGTTGGCGTTGCGGTCTTCGCGCAGTTTGGTGATCGCCGCGTTGCGATGCACCGCGGCGTACAGGTTGGCGTTGGCCTCGTAGGCGCGGCAATACCAGTCGTTCGCTTCGAGGATCGCCTCGTAGGTGGACAGGTTGCGCGAGTTGCTGACGCGGGCCGATTCGATGTATTCCAGGAACAGGCTGAGCATCTCGAAGATGCAGTCGTCCACGTCCTTGAAGTGGTTGTAGAAGGTGCCGCGCGACAGGCCGGACTGGTCCAGCACGAATTCCACGGTAGGATTGCGCTGGGGTTCTTCCTGGACGCAGCGGGCGGTGATGGTCAGGAACAGGTAACGGGTGCGCTCGCGCTTGGGCAGCGAGCGGTCCAGGCTCTTGTGGCCGAGCATTTCCTCGAAGCGCAGCGACGTGGGGATGTCGTCCTGCGGATCGATTTCCGCTTTCTGGGCGGCGATGGTCTTGTTCTGTGTCACGCAATGTCCTTTCACGAGGCGCGTGCGCTGCCGGCGCCCCGTGGCTGCCGCCGGCGTCGCCGCTGCCGCATTTTACTGTCCCGTAAACGCGGCCTGCCGCTTTTCGACGAAGTGCGCGACGCCTTCCCGGAAGTCGGCGCTGCGCAGGCTGTCGACCATCTCGTCGTTGGCCAGCCGCACGGCGGCGGCGAGGTCCTGGAACGGCGCTTCCCACAGCTGGCGCTTCATGACCCGCAGCGACCGGGGCGAGACCTCCGTGGCCAGCGTGGCGGCGAGCGCCAGGGCCTGTTCCAGCAAGGCGTCCGCGTCCACGACCCGGTGCACCAGCCCGATGCGCAGCGCCTCGGCCGCGTCGACGCGGCGCGAGCTCATCAGCATGTCGGTGGCGCAGGCGTGGCCGACGATGCGCGGAAGTATCCAGGCGATGCCGTGCTCGGCGACCAGCCCGCGCCGGGCGAAGGCGGTGGTGAAGACGGCCTGCGCGCTGGCGTAGCGGAAATCGCTGTAGAGCGCCATTACCAGGCCCAGTCCGGCGGCCGCGCCGTTGACCGCCGCGATGACGGGTTTGGGGCAGGCGGGGAGGTACGAATAGCGCGTCTGATAATCGGGGCGGCGGTTCATGTCGAAGGGACGCATCCGGGCCGGGTCGCGGATGTCCTCGGGCGGCAGTTCCGCCAGTTCGGCCATGTCCATGCCGGCGCAGAAGGCCCTGCCCGCGCCGGTCAGCACGATGGCGCGCACGGCGGGGTCGACGCCGGCCCGTTCGATGGCGTGGCGCAGCTCGGCTTCGAGCCTGCGGGTCAATGCGTTCATCTGCTGCGGGCGGTTCAGCGTGATGAGCGCGGTCCAGCCGTCGCGCTGGTACTGGAGTTCGGCGTAGTCCATGCGGAATCCTTTCAGGCGTGGGACTGGTGCAGGCCCGGGTAATCGGGCGGAAGCTGGCAGGAGATGGTGTCGGTGAATTCCTCCAGCCCAAGAGGCCCGTTCTCGCGGCCCATGCCGGACTGGCCGAAGCCACCGAAGGGCGCGTCGGGGTTGAAGGGGGCGCCGTTGATCTCTATCTGGCCGGCCCGCAGGCCCAGAGCGGCGCGATACGCCTCTTCCGCGCTCGCGCCCCAGACCGAGGCGGCGAGCCCGTAAGGCGTGCCGTTCGCGATGGCGATCGCCTGGGCGGGCGTGTCATAGGGCAGCAGCACCAGCACGGGGCCGAAGACCTCCTCCTGCGCAATCGCGGCGTCCGGCGCGACCGAGCCCAGCACCGTCGGGGCCGCGAAATAGCCGCGCGCGGGCGGCGGGCACGCTTGCGGGCCGCCGGCGACGATCCGGGCGCCGCCGGCCAGCGCCTGCTCCAGCATGGCCTGGACCCGCTGGCGCTGCGCGGCGCCGGCCAGCGGCCCCAGCCGGGTGGCGGCGTCCGCCGGATCCCCCATGGCGTAAGCGCCGATGTACTGGCCGGCGAGGTCGCACGCTCGGGCGTAATCGGCCGCGGGGACCAGCAGGCGGGTATACGCCGAGCAGGTCTGACCCGAATTGAGGAAGCCGCTCGCCAGCGTGGATTTGACGGCCGTTGCCAGGTCGGCGCCCGGCAGCACGATGGCGGCGGACTTGCCGCCCAGCTCCAGGCTCAGCCGCTTCAACCCGGCGCCCGCCGCCGCGCCGATCTCGCGTCCGGCGCGGGTGGATCCGGTGAAGGACACCATGTCGATGCCGGGATGCCTGACCAGCGCCTGGCCGACGTCCGGGCCGGCGCCGTGGACCAGGTTGAAGACGCCGCCCGGCAGCCGGGCTTCGGCGATCGCCTCGGCTAGCAGGAAGGCGCTGAGCGGCGCGATTTCAGAGGGTTTGAGCACCACGCTGCAGCCGGCCGCCATCGCGGCGGCCACCTTGGCCGTGATCTGGTGCAGCGGATAGTTCCAGGGCGTGATGCAAGCGACCACGCCGGCCGGCACGCGGCGGACCAGCGAGTGGCCCAGGCGAGCGACACGCCCGGCGTCTTCGCACAGCGCCGCGTAGCGGCGCCAGGCCGCGATCGGCGCGGCCACCTGGATGCGCTTGACCAGCTTGGCCGGCATGCCGACCTCGCGCATGATGACGTCGGCCAGCGCGTCGGCGCGCGCTTCCAGCGCATCCGCCACGGCGCGCAGCCGCTCGCCGCGCTGCGCGCCGGGCAGGGCGGACCAGCCGGGCCAGGCGCGGCGGGCGGCGTCGACCGCGCGATCGACGTCCGCCGCGGAACTCGCGCGCAGCGTGGCGAAGGGCGTTTCGGCGTAGCTGTCGACCACTTCGGTCGTCGCGGGTCCGGTGGCGGCCTGCCAGCGGCCGTCTATGTAGGTTTTGGTGTATTCCACGCGGGATTCCTCAATGCAGATAACGGGTGGGATCGAGATGGGCGACGGGCAGGCCGGCGCGCCCTTCCAGCACCAGCCGGGCCGCGGCTTCGCCGATGGCCGGCGCGAACTTGAACCCGTGGCCCGAGAAGCCGCAGGCGACGATCAGCCGGCCGGCGGGGTCCAGCGGGCCGAGCAGGCCTTCGCCGTCCGGCGTGAAGGCATCCATGTAGATGCCGACGCGCACCGGGTCGGGGTAGATGCCGCGCAGGCTTTGCGCGGCGGCGGCGCGCAGCCGGGCCAGCTCGGCCTCTGGCAGGTCGCGGGGCAGGGCGTCGGGATCGTCCACCGCCGGCCATCCGCCGGCGTTGCAGCTGCCCTTCAGGGTGGCGCCGTCGGCGCTGGGGAAGCAGTTGAAATAGCCGTCCGGGAACACCCGCATCATGACCAGGGCGCGGTCCCCGGCGAACGGCGTCATGTCGGGGGCGGCGAACCACGACAGCGCGATGCGGCGCGGGGTCAGCGGCAGCGCGGACAGCGCCGCCAGGCGGTGACCCCAGCCGCCGGGCGCGGCGACGACGTGGGTGTATCGCTCCGGGCCGTGGTCGGTGCGCAGCGTGACGCCGTCAGCATCAGGCTCCAGGGCCCGGACCGCCGCGCCGGCGCGCAGCCGGGCGCCCAGCGATTCGGCCTGCGCCACGGCCGCCAGCACCGTGTGGTCGGCGCGGATCACGCCGCCGTCGGGATCCAGGTACAGGCATTCGTCGGGCGCGACACGGAACTGGGGATAGCGCGCGGCGGCGGCACCGCCGTCCAGGACTTCCAGCGGCAGGCCGAGTGCGCGGGCGGTGGCCAGCGTGGCGCGCATGCTGTCGTGTCCGGGCAGGCCGATGGAGGCCACGCCAGTGCGGGTCAGCAGCTTGCGGCTGGACGCGGCTTCCAGCTCGGCCCACAGCGGCAGGCCGGCGCGGATCAGGGGCACGTGCGCCGCGCCCTCCTTGCAGGCCACGCGGAAGATGCGGGTGTCGCCGCCGGCCGCGCCCCGGTCGTGCGCGGGGGCGTGGCGCTCGAACAGGGTGACCGGCACGCCGCGCCGCGCCAGCCGCCACGCGGCCATCGCGCCCATCACGCCGGCGCCGACCACGGCCACGTTCAGGGAGCTTGCGGGTTGTGCGTTCATGAAAGTCTCCTAGCCTGGGCTCAGGCGAAATGGCAGGCGACACGCTGCGGCGAGCCCGAGCGGGCCACCAGTTCAGGCGCCGATTGCGCGCAGGCCTCGCGCGCCATCCAGCAGCGCGTGCGGAAGCGGCAGCCGCTGGGCGGGTTGATCGGATTGGGCAGTTCGCCGCTCAGGACCCGCGGGCTGCGTTCGCGCTCGCGCCGCGGGTCGGGGCTGTTGGCGCTGTCCACCAGGGCTTGGGTGTAGGGATGCCGCGGCGCGCCCAGCACGTCCCGGGCGGCGCCCAGTTCCACCACGCGGCCCATGTACATCACGGCGATGTCCCGCGCGATGTTGGCCACCACGCTGAGGTCGTGCGACACGAATACGTAGGACACTCCCAGCTCGGCCTGCAGGTCGCGCAGCAGATTGATGACCTGCGCCTGCACCGAGACGTCCAGCGCGGAGACGGGCTCGTCGCAGATCACGACCTTGGTGGGACGGACCAGGGCGCGGGCGATGCCCACGCGCTGCTGCTGCCCGCCGGACAGGGCGTGCGGATAGCGCCGGGCATGGTCGGCGTTGAGCCCGACCTTCTCCAGGATGGCCATGGCGCGGTCCTGGCGTTCGGCGCGCGGCAGCGCGGCGTCGTGGATGTCCAGCGGTTCGCGCACGATCTCGCCTATCGTCAGACGCGGGTTCAGCGCCGTGTACGGAGACTGGAACACCATCTGCACCTCGCGCATCACTTCCCGCCAGCGCGGTCCCTTGAGGCGCGAGATGTCCTGGCCGTCGATGCGCAGCTGACCGCTGGTGGGCGGCAGCAGCCCCACCAGCATGCGCGACAGCGTGGACTTGCCGCAGCCGGATTCGCCGACGATGCCCAGGGTGGCGCCGCGGGCGAGGGTCAGGCTGACGTGGTTCACCGCGTCCAGCAGCAGGGGGGCGGACGGCCAGGGGCGCGGGATGCGGTAGGTCCGTCCCAGGTCCTGCGCCTGCAGGACCGGAACGGCCGCGGGGCCGGGCATTGCCGTTTCAAGCGGGCTGGGCATGGGCAACCTCCTCGGGCGTGAAATGACAGAGCGATTCGCGCCCGTCGCCGAAGCGGATGGCGGGCGGCGACACCTGGGCGCAGCGCGCCACGGCGAGCGGGCAGCGCGGGTGGAAGGCGCAGGCCGGCGGCAGCCGCTGCGGCGAGGGCGGCGCTCCCACGATGGCCTGCAACGGCTCTCCGGTGTGGTCCAGGCGCGGCATGGCGTTGAGCAGCGCGCGGGTGTAGGGATGCGAAGGGGCGTCGAAGACCTCCATGACCGGTCCCATCTCGACGGCGCGGCCGGCATACATCACCAGCATCCGGTCCGCCATCTTGGCCACCACCCCCATGTCGTGGGTCACGATGAGGATGGCCATGCCCAGTTGGTCGCGCAGGCGCAGCAGCAGCTGCAGGATCTGAGCCTTGATGGTGGCGTCCAGCGCGGTGGTGGGCTCGTCGGCGATCAGCAGGTCGGGCTCCAGCGCCAGCGCCATGGCGATCAGCGCGCGCTGGCGCATGCCGCCGGAGAACTGGTGCGGATACTGCCCCGCCCGTTCGGCCGGAGAGGGGATGCCGGTCAGGCCCAGCAGTTCCACCGCGCGCGCCCAGGCCTCGCGCTTGGGCGTGCCCCGGTGGACCATGAGCGTTTCCGCGATCTGGTAGCCCACGGTGGTGCAGGGGTTCAGCGCGGCCAGCGCGTCCTGGCTGATCAGCGCCATGCGCTCGCCGCAGAGGCGGCGCCGGGCGCGGGCGGGCAGGGCCTGGATGTCCTGCCCATCCAGCTCGACGCGGCCGGTCGTGCGGGCCTGCGACTGGAGCAGGCCCATTACCGCCTGGACCAGGGTGGACTTCCCCGAGCCGGACTCGCCGATGACGGCGTAGATCTCGCCGCGTCGCACCTGGAAGGCGATGTCCCGGACCACCCGGACCTCGCCCGCCGCGCCGCGGAAGGCCACGTTCAGCGCCGACACCGACAGGATCGGCGCTGCGGGGCTGGACGGCAGGATCGCGCTGTTCATTTCCGGACCACCTTCACGGTGGCCAGGTCGAAGTTGTCGCCGTCCAGCGCTTCCCACTGGAGTCGCTTCGAGAAGCCGTAGACGGATGCCGCCTGCCACACGGCGGCGATGTAATAGCGGTCGTGCACGAGCTTTTGGGCCTGCTTCCAGAGTTCGGTGCGCTTGGCTTCGTCCATTTCGGCGCTGGCCTGCTCGGCCAGGCGATCGTACTCGGGATCGGCGGTGATGCTGAGCGCTGAGTTGGAATTCAGGAAGGAGTTCATCTTGCTGGCGTCGCCTTCGCCGAAGTCCCAGCCGATGATGTAGAACGGCCCGGCGCTGCGGCTTTGCATCATGCCGATCAGCCGGCCCCACTCCATGACCTGCGGCGAGATCTTGAAGCCGGTGGAGCCCAGCTGGGCGTTGATGGCCTGGTAGATGTCCCGGTCGGCCACGTAGCGCCCGTCGGAGGTATAGGTGTTGAGCGCCACGGTCTTGCCGTCCATCAGCTGCTTGGCCAGCTTGCGGTCGGGGCGGTAGGGCTGGATGCTCTTGTCGACCTGCACCACGTTCGGCGCGAGCGGCGTGGCCAGCACGCGGCCGTACTTGCCCAGCAGGTGCGTGACGACGTTATTGATGTCCAGCGAGGCGACGAAGGCCTGGCGCACGCGGATGTCGTTGAACGGGGGCTTGCGCGAATCCAGCAGCAGGGTCTGTACCAGCCCGTTCATGCTGGCCACGATCTTGGCGTTCTCGGCCTTCTCGATGCGCTCGACGTCGGCGATCGGCACGCGCTGGATGATGTCGACCTCGCCTTGCAGCAGGGCGTTGACCCGCGTCGAGTTTTCGGGAACGAAGGTATAGCGGCCGCGGGCGACCTCGGGCGCCGGCCCCCAGTAGTCCGGGTTGCGTTCCAGCGTCAGGGAAGTGCCCTTGCGCCATTCGGCCAGCCTATAGGGGCCGGTGCCGATGGGCTTGTCGTTGACTTCCTGGTTGCTGTGCGTCTCGAAGTAATGCTTGGGCACGATGAAGACGCGGCCGCTGCCTCCGATGGGCTGCATGCGGCGGCCCAGCAGCGGGTCGGGCGTCTTGGTGCGGATCTGCACGGTGTGCTCGTCCACGACCTTCACCTCCGAGATCGAGGCGATCTGCGAATAGTGCGGCGAGTTCAGCGTGGGCGTCAGCAGGCGGTCCAGCGAATACTTCACGTCCTGAGCCGTCAGCGGCGTTCCGTCATGGAACTTCACGTCGTCGCGCAACTTGAACTCCCACAGCGTGGGCTCCTTCAGTTCGAAGGACTTGGCCAGGTGCGGCTTGAGCTGGCCGGTCTGCCGGTCCAGGACCAGCAGGGTTTCGTAGATCTGGGTCATGATGGCCACGTCCGGCCCATTGGCCGTGCGGCTGGGATCGAGGAGGTCGATGCCGCCGCTGAGCGCGATGCGGACTTCCGCGTCGGGCGCGGCGTGGGCGGCGGCTCCGGTCAGCAGGGCGGCGGCGAGCAGGCCGCCGCGGCACCAGCGCGCGCCGGCGCCGAACGATCGTGTGGCTGCGAATACTGCGGACATCTTCATGGCGAATCCCCTTGGGTTTGGAATGGGATGCTGCGGTAGGAAGAAAGACACTTGCGGCCGGACGCCAGGGCCTGTTAGCACTAAAAGGAGCCTTGCACAGGCCTTAGTCCCGGTTCAGCTTGGGATCGGAGTAATCCCGCAACTGCTCGCCCAGCACATTGATGGACAGGACCAGCAGGAAGATGCAGCCGCCCGGGATGACGGTGAGCCACCAGGCGGTCTGCATGTAATCGCGGCCTTCGCTGAGCATGCGGCCCCAGGTCGGCGTGTCGGTGGGCACGCCCAGGCCGACGAAGCTCAGGCCGCTCTCCATCACGATGGCCGTGCCCAGCGCGAAGGTGGCGAGCACCAGGACGTTGGGCAGCACGTTGGGCAGGATGTGGCGCGCCAGCACGCGCAGGGTGGTGCCGCGCATGACGTGCACCGCCTCGACGTACTCCAGCCCCTTGATCTGCGTGGTGTCCGAGTAGGTGACCCGCGCAAACGGCACCCAGCTTCCGAGGGCGATCACGCCGATGACCAGCGGCACGCTGGGCCTCAGGATGCCGACGATGGTGATCGCCAGCAGGAAGAACGGAAACGACAGCTGGATGTTGGACAGATAGAGCAGCACGTCCGCCAGCCGGCCGCCGCGGTAGCCGGCGCAGACGCCCGCGCAGATGCCGGCCGCGGCCGCGAGGAACACGGCCACGATGGAGACGAAGAGCGCGGGCCGCGCGCCGGTGATCAGCATGGACAGCACGTCGCGCCCCAGCGCTTCGGTGCCCAGCCAGTAGCGGCCCTCCGGCCCGATGGCACCGGGCGGCAGCAGGCGGGCGCCCAGGTCCTGGTAGGTGGGGTCGTGCGGGGCCAGCGCCTCGCCGCCGATCGCGGCCGCCAGCACCAGCAACATGAATATCGCGGCGGCCACGATGATGACCGGCTGCCCGGCCAGCGCGCGCCGCATGCTTTGCAGCGGCCCCATCGTCATTGCGTTCTTCATCATTGCTGCCTCAGTCGGGGGTTGACCATGCGGATCACGATTTCCACCAGCACGGTGATGGACGCGAAGATCACGGCGACGTACGCCACCACGCCCTGGATGATGGGATAGTCGCGCCGCTGGATGGATTCGATGGCGAGCCGGCCGATGCCGGGCCAGGAGAAGACGGTTTCGGTCAGGACGGCGCCGCCGAACAGCGTGCCGATCTCCAGGGCGATCAGCGCCAGCACCGGCACGATGCCGTTGCGCATGACGGTGCGGAAAATCACCCGATGCTCCGGCATGCCCTTGGCGCGCGCCGCGCTGACGTAGCCCGACGGCAGCACTTCCAGCATGGAAGAGCGGGTCAGCCGGGCGACGCTGGGGAAAACGTAGAGCGCCAGCGTGGCGGCTGGCAGCACCAGGTGCTGCCAGCCGCCGATGCCGTAGGTGGGAAACCACCCCAGCCCGACGGCGAAGATCTGGATCATCAGCAGCGCCATCCAGAACGAGGGCACGGACGCGCCGATCACGCTGACCACCTGCACCGAGCGGTCCAGCGGGCCACCGCGCCGGGTGGCCGCCAGCACGCCCAGCGGGATGGCGAGGACCAGCGCCACGACCAGCGAGGCGCCCGCCAACAGCGCCGTATTGGGCAGGCGGCGCATGATGATGGTGGTGACCGCGTCGCCGTCGAAGTACGACCGGCCGAATTCGCCGCGCGCCGCGCCCAGGATGTAGCGGAAGTACTGCGTTGAAACAGGCTGATCCAGCCCCAGCTCTCGTTGCAACGCGGCGCGCTGCTCGGCGGTGGCATCCTGCGGCAGGATCTGGGTGGTGGGGTCTCCGCTCAGGCGCACCATGAAAAAGGTGAGCGTGATCGCCGTGATCACCACGCAGAACCCCAGCAACAGTTGTTTTCCGATGAGGTGGATCATGCCGTCTGCGTCCTAGGAGGCGTTGCCGGTCTTGTAGTAGCTGGTGCGCCAGGCGATGCCGGCGCCCGGGCCATCCTGCATGACGCGCTTCTGGAATTCGCTGCGCGCCGCGTCGTCGATATACGAGAGATAGGCGGCCGCCTCGACCCAGCTATTGATGTGCGGCGTCATGCCCATCGTCTCGTAGGCGCGGTTGATTCCGGTCTTGGTAATGCGCACGGCGGCCGAAGGAAGGCGGCTGAGCGTCTGCGTCAGGCCGTCGATCGCGGCGTCCAGGCCGTCGTCGGGCACCACGGTGCTGACAATGCCCATGCGCAGCGCCTCGGCCGCAGTGAACTGCCGGCCGGTCAACAGGATGTCCTTGGCGATCTTGTGGTTGACCAGCCAGGGCACCATCATGAAGGCCGGACCTGCGCCGAACAGGATTTCCGGTTCGCCCAGGCGACAGCTTTCCGTGGCGATCGTGAAGTCGCAGGGCAGGACAAGTTCAAAGGCTCCGCCCATGCAATAGCCGTGGATGGCGGCGATGACCGGCTTTTTGCAATGCCATACCGCCCAGCGCGCGCGGTTGGCGACTTCGTGCAACGCATGCAGCTTGTCCTCGTGCGTGCGTTCGCCCATTTCCAGCTTCAGATCGAACCCCGAAGAGAACGCGCGGCCGTTGCCGCGCAGTACGACCGCGACGCATGCGGGATCGTTGCTGGCATGGTTGATGCAATCGCCGATGAAGGAATAGATCTCCGGCGTCAGGGCGTTGAGTTTTTCAGGGCGGTTCAGGGTGATGGTCATCACGCCGTCGCGCATTTCCTGCAAGGGCATTTCGATTTTCACGTTCACTCCTTGTTGTGCGCCGCGATCGCGGCGTCGACGGGGATGACCTGCGCATCCACCACCATGACGGGGTTGCATTCGACGCTGGCGATGGCGTCGTCGGAAAGAACTGCGGACTGCAGGCGGTTGAGCAGATCGGCGATGGCATCCGCGGGCACTGCGGGTTCGCCGCGGAAGGCGCCCCAGGCGCGAGCGCTCTTGAGCCGGGACAGCGCGCGTTCCACTCGTTGCGGCGTTGCGGGCAGCAGGCAGACTGCTACGTCGTCGAGCGCTTCGGTCAGCACGCCGCCCAGGCCTATGAGCCCGAGCGTGTCCAGGGATACGTCGCGCCGCACGCCGACGATGAGTTCGCGGCGTCGACCCAGATCGCGGGTCACCATGAAGCCTGCCAGCGCGCCGTTGCCCAATGCCCGTTCGACGTCGCAGGTCATCTGCTCGGCTGCGCGGCGCAGCGAATCGGCGTCGCCCAGACCGGTACGCACCCCGCCCACGTCGCTCTTGTGGGCTACTCCAGGCAGAACAGCCTTGAGCACAATGGGATAGCCCAGTCCGTCTGCCAGCGCGGCCGCCTGCGCGGCGTTGTCTGCCGTCAGCACTTCGGGCGTCTTGACGCCGTGCCGCGCCAGCAGGGCATAGGCGCCGACCTCGGTCGCATAGTGTTCCTTGGCCTGGGCGGCAGGTTCCGCAGGAGCGATGGGAGCGGTACCCGGCGCTTCGATGGGGCGCGCCAGGAATCGCCCGCGCTGGCGCAGGGCGGCGAGGGCGGCGCCCACCGCGGCCACCGAATCGAGGCAGGGCACCCCGGCATCGCGCATGGCGGTGAAGGAAGGATGGGGGCGGTCCGCGTAGGGCGTGTAGAAAACGATGGGCCGGTCGAGCCGCGCCTGTAGCTGCCCGATGAGCGGGGCCGCGGTGACGTAGTCGTACTTGCTGCCTTCGGCGACCTTGCCATCCTTCCATAGGCCATAGAGGCCATAGTTGACCGCCGCGCTGAATCCCGGATCGCGCTGGATCACGAGTTCGGTCAGGGTCGCGAAGAGGCTGGGGTCCTGGGTATAGGCGCCGGTCATGTCCACCGGGTTGCGCTTGGGCGCCCAGGCGGGCAGGCGTTGCGCCAATTCTTCCTGCAAACCGTCCGAGAAGGCGGGAACGCGCAGACCGACCGATTCGACCTCGTCTGTGCACACGGTCGAATGGCCGCCGCCGGAGCCCACGATGGCGACGTCGTCGCCGCGCATGGGCGGACAGCGCATCAGGGCTTCGGCCACGGGCAGCATGAGCTCCATCTGCTGGACTTCGACGATGCCGGCTTCGTCGAAGAGGGCGGCATAGACACGCTCCGACGACGAGAGCGAGGCGGTGTGCGATTCGGCGGCGCGCCGCCCGGCGTCGGTACGGCCGCCCTTGAGCACCACGATGGGCTTGATGCGGCTGACGCGCGCGCAGGTCCGGAAGAAGGCATCCCCGGAGCCAGGACGCAAGCCTTCCAGGTAGACCGTGATGACCTTGGTGGGTTCATGCTGGCCGAGGTAGTCGATGTATTCATGCATCGGAATGTCGGCCTGGTTGCCGAAGCCAACGAAGCAGGAGAAACCGACGTCATGCTTGCGCGCTTGGTCCCACAGCGTGACGCCCACGTTGCCGCTTTGCGAAACCATGGCAATGGGCCCCGCGGGAAGCGGGCTGATTTCTGTGAGGTTCAGGCCCAGGTGCAGGTTGAACAGGCCCATGCAGTTCGGCCCCACGATGCGCATGCCGCTGGCGTTGCAAGCGCGCACCATCTCTTCCTGCAAAGCGGCTCCGGCCGCGCCCATTTCGGCGAAACCCGAAGTGAACACCACGCTGAAGGCTGCGCCGCGAGCGGCAACGGCCTTCAGCACGTCGGGCGTCTGCGCGGGGCCCAGCAGGTTGAACGCAACGTCGATGCCGTCGGGCAGCTGATCGGCGTTGGTATGAATGGGCAGGCCTTCGAGCTCACCGGCCTGCCGGCCCAACAGGGATATCTTGCCCTGGTAGCCGGCGTCCAGCAGGGAACGCAGGAATTTGTAGCCGGCCTTGGAGGTGTCGCGGGATACGCCCAGCAGGGCCACGTGACGGGGTTCGAACAGCCGGTGCAGGGGATGGGTCGACGCCATTTGATGCTTGCTCCCAGGTTGGTTGGACGGAGGCGGGGTCAGGACGCGTCGGCAAATCGCGGCGCGCGTTTTTCCAGGAATGCCGCGATGCCTTCGCGGGCATCGGCGCCGCTGTGCAGCGTGAGGGCCATCTGCGCTTCGTACTGCGAAGCCTTTTCGCTGCCTTCCCACAGGCCCAGGTTCATGCCCACCTTCACCGCGCTTACGACGGCGGGCGAACGCTGGGCGATGGTCTGGGCCAGCTCCATGGCCGCGGCCAGCGCCTGTCCGGGCGGCACCAGGCGCGAGACGAGATCGCAGCGGGCCGCCTCGGCGGCATCCATGGGTTCGGCGGTCAGCATCATGGTCAGGGCGCGGGCCGGCGGGATCAACTGCGGCAGGCGGTACAGCTGGCCGCCTTCGGGCAGGATGCCCAGGCGCGCGCCGGGCGAGCCGAAGACGGCGTTTTCGCTGGCGACGCGCAGGTCGCAGGACAGGGCCAGCATGAATCCCGCAGCCCAGCAATGGCCGTTGACGGCCGCGATGACGGGTTTGCGCATGGTCAGCGGCCGCACGAAGGGGGCCTCGCCGACGGTGCTCTGCGCATGCTGCCCGGAGGCCAGCTCTTTCAAGTCGTGTCCGCTGGAGAACGCCAGTTCGCCCGCGCCGGTTACCACTACGACGCGCACGCTGCTGTCCGTGTCGGCAGCGTCGAACGCCGCCAGCAGGTCTTCCGCCATGGAGCCGCTGAAGGCATTGCGGATCCGCTCGTTCTGGATGGTCAGGAGCCGCACTGCGCCCCGGTTTTCAATGTGAATCTTGCACATCGGTACGACTCCTGCTCGGTGGGGAAAGCCGACCTCGGCGAATGCCTTGCGCGGCTTATGACAGTAAATTCAAAATTAGCCTATCGATTAAAAATGGATTTTATGTATAAAAAAAAGACGAACAATCCGGGAATACCCTTTGGCGGGTGAGGGGGGATAGGCAGGGGGAGGCGGCTGGGGAACCGCCGCGTTGTGGCGAGGTTGTGGGCCCGCGGCGGCGCTAGGCCCGATGGGAAGAATGGGCGGCGTTGCACCGCCTCCCGGCGCGGGCCTGCCCGCGCCTTCCCGCGCGTTCAGGCCGGGCGCTGCCCGCCTGTTTCTTCCATGAGGATGGGGATGGCCAGATTGCAGGAATGGATGCCCATGACGGTCGTGAGCTGGATCGCTTCGAGCAGCTCTTCCCGGGTTGCCCCGGCCTTGAGCGCGTTGCGCATGTGGCGACGCACGCCCGGGCCATAGAGGTGGGTCGTGGCGGCGTTGATGGCGACGAGTATCAATTCCTTGTATTTCTGCGGCAGCGGGCCGTTGCGTTGCGGCACGCTGCGAAAGGCCAGGTAGGCCTCCATGAACTCCGGGTCCAGTTCCCGCAACTGGTCCCACAGCGGATTCCAATCGCCTTTGGCGATATGCGCTTCGCACAAGGGGGTAGGGCGTGTCTTGTCAGGCATGGTGGGGCTCCTGGAATGGGTCAGCCGCCGGCGGCATCGGCAAGAATGAATTCCGCCGCGCGCTCTCCGATCATCATGGCGGGGGCGTTCGTGTTGGAGGAGGCGATGGTGGGCATGACCGAAATGTCCGCCACGCGCAGCCCTTGCAGGCCATGCACCTTCAGCCTTTCGTCCACCACGGATTCGCCGGGCCGCCCCATGCGGCAGGTGCCGACGGTATGCCAGGCGGTCTGGCCCGTCTGCCTGGCGTAGGCGAGCAGGTCTGAATCCGAGACGGCGGCGGCGCCCGGCCGTTCTTCGTTGACGATGACGGGCCGCAAGGCCGCCTGTTCGGCGATGCCGCGGATCAGGCGCAGCATGGCGACGGCGGTCGCCCGGTCATGGGGGTCTTGCAGATAGTTCGGGTTGATGGAGGGCGCGGCCCGGGGATCGGCCGACACGGCATGGATGCTGCCGCGAGAGCGTGGGTACAGCATGAAACCGCCAATCGAAAATCCGGGGAACTTGTCGATGCCGCCCACGCCGTCGCGCGAATACCGGTCCTTGCCGCTGATGTGGTAGATGCGGATCATGACGTCGGGATGCGGCAGCGCGGCGGACGTGCGGGTGATGGCGTGAGCGGTCGACGAGGTGCCCGCCAGCAAGCCTTTGCGGCCGACAAGATACCGCAGCGCAGCCTTCACCTTGTGGAAGGGGCTGCGCATGATGTCGTTGATGGTTTCGGCGATGGACGATCGATAGGTGCACCTCACTTGCAGATGATCGCTCATGTGCTCGCCCACGTCGGGCAGATCGAGCACCACTCCAATGCCCAGCGACCGCAGCCGCGCGGCGTCGCCGATGCCGGACAGTTCCAGCAATTGCGGCGATTGCACGGCGCCCGCGCACAAGACCGTTTCGCGATGGGCGCCGGCCGACCGCGTGGAGCCGTTCCAGTCGTATTCCACGCCGATGCAGCGCGTGCCGTCGAAGCGCAGGCGGCGCACGAAGGCGTGTGTGCGCACGACCAGGTTGGCCCGCTGCCGCGCCGGCCGCAGGTAGCCGACCGCGGCGCTGCAGCGCTTGCCCGCGTGCGCGCTTTGCTCCAGGTAGCGCACGCCCTCGTAGTTGACCGCGTTGTAGTCCTCGGTCGGCGCGATGCCGGCCTGGCGGCAGGCGGCGATATAGGCGTCGGAGATCTTGTCCGGGTCCCGGATGGCGCGATCGGTGATCTGGATCGGCCCCGACCGGCCGCGCAGCGGGTGGCGGGAATAGGGATTGGTCTCGATCCTGCCGAAGTACGGCAGCAAGGTCTGGAAGTCCCAGCCCTTGATGCCGAACGCGCTCTCCCAGCTGTCGTATTCCTGCGGATCGCCCCAGACATAGGCCATGCCGTTGACCGAGCTGGACCCACCCAGCACCTTGCCGCGCGGCCAGTAGATCTGCTGCCCGGCCAGGTTGGGCTGCGGCTCGGTCTTGAACGGCCAGACCACTTTTTCATTGGTCAGCAGCCTGCCCACGCCCAAGGGGATATGGATCCATATGTTGCGGTCTTCGTCGCCTCCTTCCAGAAGCAGCACGCGGTGCTTGCCCGAAGCGCTCAGGCGATTGGCCACTACGCAGCCTGCCGATCCCGCTCCGACCACGATGTAGTCGAACTGTTCTGCTGTCATGATCACTTTGCGCGGTTCTTGAAGGAATCCCTACGGAAGCTGTAGAGGGCGTTGGGGTCGACCTGGATGTCGACGACCGCGGGGCGGCCGCAGCGTATGGCGGCATCCACCGTCCGCGCCAGGTCGGCGGCGCGTTCCACGCGAAAACCTTGCGCTCCCCAGAGCTCCGCGAGCTTGTCGTAGGGCGGATTGGGCACGTCGGCGCCGAGGTAGCGCTGTTCGAAGAAGTCGCGCTGGTAGGCTTTTTCGGCGCCCCAGCACCCGTTGTTCATGACGAGGCACACCGTGTTGATGCCGTTGGCGACGGCCGTGCCGATCTCGCTGCAGGCCATGCCGAAGCCGCCGTCGCCCATCAGGCTGATGACGGTGCGCTCGGGGCGCGCCAGCTTGGCGCCCAGGCCGCAGGCATACGAGAAGCCGACCAGGCCGAAGTCCAGCGGCGTAAACAGCGCGGGGGTTTGCGCGTACCGCATCTGGTCCGTGGCCTGCAGGCAGAGCGTGCCTGCGTCCATGGTGTAGATGGCGTCGTCGGGCGCCACGTCCCGCAGCGTCTTGAACAGATACGCGGGTTGCAGCGGGTCGGCGCCGCTGCCGGCGGCCTCGTCGCGCTGCTGCAGCAGCGCGCGGCGCTGTTCTGCGAATTGCGCCGCCCAGGCCTGGGCCGGCGGATTGGCGGGCAGGCCCTGCAGCGCGTCGACGAGGTCGCGGGCTACGGTGTCCGCATCGCCCAGGATGCCTACATGCACCGGGAAAAAGCGCCCCAGCGCCGTGGGTTCGATTTCCACCTGGATCAGCTTGGCGGCGGGGTTGAGGCTGTCGCGCTGGTAGAACGTGGTGTTGAAGCCGAGCCGGGTGCCCAGCGCCAGGATGACGTCGGCCTGCTTGGCCAGATTAGAGGCCACCAGGTTGCCGCGCGGACCGACCTGGCCGGCATACAGGGGATGCTGGCACGAGATCGCGTCGCCGTGGCCGGGAGACATGGCGATCGGCGCGTTCAGCCGTTCGGCGAGCTCCAGCACGGCGCGTTGGCTGAGGCTGTTCTTGACGCCGCCGCCCGCGATGATCAGCGGCCGCTCCGCCTGCGCCAGCATCTGCGCGGCCTGTTCCAGCAGCGCCCGCGGCGCCGTCACCGCGCCGAACACCTGGGCGCGCTCGAACGCGCCATAGGCCGACGGTTCCAGCGAATCCGCCAGCAGGTCGCGCGGCAGGTTCAGCATGACGGGTCCGCGCCGGGGCGACAGGGCGGTCCTGAATGCTTCACCCATCATTTCGGGGATGCGCGCCGTTTGCGTGAGCGTGTAGGTTTTCTTCGTGATGGGCTTGAACAGCGATTGCTGGTCGACCTCCTGGAACGCGTCCCGGTAGATGTGGGCGGAACTAAGCGAACCGCCCAGCGCCACCACCGGCGAGTAGGCGGCTTGGGCCTGCGCCAGCCCGGTCACCAGGTTGGTCGCGCCGGGCCCGTTCTGCCCGGCCAGGAAGACGCCCGCCTGGCCGGATGCGCGGGCATAGCCGTCGGCCATGTGCACGCCGGTGCGCTCGTCGCGCACGCCGATGAAGCGGATGTCGCGCGCATCGTACAGCGCGTCGAATATCTCCATGCCGGCGGATCCGATCAAGCCGAATACGTGGTCCGTGCCTTGGGCGCCCAGCGCCGCGACGACCGCTTGGCCGCCCGTCATGTTCTTCATGTGATTCTCCTTCGATGAGATGCGGTTACGGGTTGGCTTTCAGGATCTTGTTGAACTTGTCCATCTCGCGCGCGATGTACTCGTCGAAGGCCCCGAGTTGCCGGTTGTCCGGCACCAGGCCCTGGCGCGTCAGCTGCTCCTGGACCGCGGGGTCGCGGCTGACCTGTGCGATGGCGTCGGCCAGCGCCTGTTTCACGGCGGGCGCGGTCCTGGAATTCATCACCACCCCGTACCAGATGCTGTAGTCGAAGTTGCCCAGGCCGATTTCCGCGACCGTCGGCGTATCCGGCAGCAGCGCGGAACGCTTGGGGCTGGTGACGGCAAGCGCCTTCAACTGGCCCGACTGGATAAAGGGCAGGGCCAGGGCGATGGGCGGGAAGGACACGTCGACTCGTCCGGCCGCCACTTCGGCCACGCCTTCCTGCACGCCCTTATAGGGGATGTGTTCCAGATGGACGCGCGCTTCCTGGTTGAAGTAGCGGCCCACCAGGTCGGTCGCGGAATTCACGCCGGCGGAGCCGTAGGTAAAGCGGGCATCCGGCCGCCGCGCCGCCTCGACGAAGTCGCCCAGCTTGTCGTACGGGTTCTTGCGGTTTACGACGATCAGCGTCGGCGAGGAGGCGATCGCGGCGATCCCGGAGAAATCCTTGAGCGTGTCGTACGGCATTTTGTCGTTGACGGCGGGAATGACCACGTACGACGAGGACACGAACAGCATCGTGTTCTTGTCGACCGGTTCGTTCAGCGTGCGCTGGGCGCCCACCAGCCCGCCCGCGCCCGGCTTGTTCTCGACGACGACGGGCTGGCCCAGCAGCGGACTCAGTTTCTCGGCATAGATGCGGGCAATGATGTCGATGAGCGCACCGGGACTGAACGGCACGATGATGCGCAGGGGCGCATCGAACTTGACTGGCGCCGGCGCGGCCAGGGCCTGGGATGAACCTGCAAGGAAGAGCGCGGCGGCGATGCCGGCTTTCAGGCGGCGGTGGAGTGAAAGCATGGTTGTCCCCTTGGTTTGATTGTCATCATTCTAAATGTCGACATTTTTACTTTAATGGATAAGTTGGCGGGGTACAAGGGGTTCAGGTCTTGCCGGTGCGCGAAAGCTCTTCGAGCACGGCGTCGCGATTCTGGACCGCCAGCCGGTAGTGGCAGGCGGCGGCGCGTTCGGGATCGTGCCCGGTGATCGCCTGGATCGTTTCCTCCCAGGCGTGCAGGGAGCGTTCGCGCCGTTCGAGGGTAGCCAGGCTGATGCGGACGTACCGGCCGATCTGCTTGGCGATGTCGCTGGCGTAGCTGGCCAGGATGGCGTTGTCGGCAAGGCTGGCGATGTATTCGACCATCTCGCGGCTGTGCCGGGTGTATTCGGCGGCATCGCCGATGTTGTCGGCCAGCAGCCGCAGGCGGCCCTTCAGGATGTCGGCTTCAGCGGGCGTGCAACGTTCGGCCGCCAGCCGCGACGCGGTCGACACCATGGCGGCGCGCACCGCGTACAGGTCCAGGATTTCCTTGGCGGACAGCAGCGTGACGCAGGCGCCGCGCTGCGGGCGGATGGTGGCCAGGCCGCGGATCTCCAGCAGGCGCAGGGCCTCGCGCACGGTGGCGCGGCTGACGCCATAAGTGGTGGCAAGCTCCGTTTCGCGCAATCGGTCGCCAGGGGCCCACAGGCCGTCGGCGATCTGTTCTGCGATCAGGTCCGCGATCTGCAGGGGCAGGGTCTTGAGAAGATTGGAGTTTTGCAGCGGCTGGGGCATCTTGTGGCGGTAGGGCGTCCGGGGTTCATGCGCCCACGCATTGTAGGGCAGAGCGCGCCGCGTTTAGCGTCTGATGCTTGAATGTCGACATTCAGTGAATGCCGTGGCGCGGAGCTCACCCCCGCGTCGCGCCGGCCGATTGCCGGATGCGGATGACGATGAATTCGGCCGGCTTCAGCGGGGCGAACCCGACCAGCAGGTTGAACACGCCCTGGTCGATTTCGTCACGCGTGGTGGTTTCGTGGTCGCATTTGACGAAATAGGCATCGCGCGGCGAACTGCCCTGGAAAGCGCCCTCGCGGAACAGCGTATCCATGAAGGCGCCGGCGCTCAGCCGGATCTGCGCCCAGAGGGGCTCCTCGTTGGGCTCGAAGGCCGCCCACTGAATGCCGGCGCGGAGCGATTTTTCCAGGAAGAGCGCCAGGCGGCGCACGGGCACGTACTTGTATTCCGACGCGAGGTGGTCCGCGCCACGCAGCGTCCTGGCGCCCCAGCAGACCAGCCCGCGCCCTGGGAACGCGCGCAGGCAGTTCACGCCCAGCGGGTTCAAGCCGCCATTGTCGTTGTCGGTAACGGGGCAGGCCAGGGACAGGACGCCGACCAGGCTGGCCTCGGTGCCGGCGGGCGCAGTCCAGACGCCACGGCTGCCGTCGATGCGGGAGTACAGGCCGGCGATCGTTCCGCAAGGCGGCGCCAGGCGAGGCGCGCCGTTCCTGAGCGGATCGGATAGATGAATCCACGGATAGTAGACCGCGGCATGGCTGGATCGGGGCAGGGTTCCGCTGCGGGCGGCCTGCGCCATCGACGCCGCGTCCGCCGCCCTGGCGGGCGCATCCACGATCAGGAAGGCGCTTCGTTCTTCGCAGTAGGACGCGGCTTCGGCCAGCACGCCGCCGTGGGCGATGGCCGGCAGGCATAGCAGGTCGAAGTCCGCATCCTGCAGCGCCTGCAGGCTTGGCCGCTGCGTGGGGGACTTGGCGTCTTCCAGGCGCAGCACCCAGGCATCGGCGCCGCCATTCATGAAGAACTGGAGCACCGCGTAGCCGAGTTCGGAGTCTCCGGACAGGCCGCCGAAAGCCTGCTCGTAGCCGGAAAAGCCCGAGATCCGGACCGGCTTATCGGTGGGGCCGCGGCGGGCGGCGCCCAGGAACGCTGCGATCGACGTCGAGGCGCGGGCGATGGGGCGGGCGCCGCCCGGCATTTCCTGGACGTAGACCCCGGGGTGGGAAAAGGAGGGGGCCATGAGCTTGCTCCTTATGCGCCTTGGATGCGGCCCTGGTGAGATGAAGTTATAGAGGGTCCCCCCGCAGCCGGCAACCGTTTTTGCGATTGAACCCGTGGCACAGCTAGCGTATAAACCGAAGCGAAGTCATCGCGGCATGCGTGCGGGCGGCGATGGCGCCGCCAGCCTCGCGGGCTGCCGAAATCCTTGAAGGAGCTCTACATGGTGGAAGGCCTGTTCCGGTGGTGGCGTGTGCATTCCTGGCCGGCGGCTTGCCCGGCCCCGGCTGGCGGGCGCATGAGCCGTTTGCGCCTGGCCTGTGCCCTGGCGGGTCTGGCGGCCGGAGCGGGCCTGATGCCGGCCGGCATGGCGCAGGCGCAGGATTCGGCGCAGATGGCGTCCGGCGCATCCTCTGGGCAAGCCGCCGGCTCACCGGCCGACGCGGCGCGCGCACTGCAATGGCCGCGCAGTTTCAACGCGCCCGATGGAACGAAGATCGAGCTGTACCAGCCGCAGATCGACACCTGGACGGCGGACCGCCTCACGGGCCGCATGGCGGTGGCGATCGGCCAGGCCAAGGGAAGTCCGACCTATGGCGTAGCGGATTTTTCGGCCCGGGCCGAGGTGAACAAATCCGCCGGCCTGGTGCATTTGTCGGATATCCGTATCGAGCGCGTGCAGGTGCCGACGGCGCCGCAAGAGGCCTCCCGGCTGCGCAGCCAGCTGGAAGCCCGGCTCCCCGCCGCGGGGATGGTCACGCAGCTCGACGCGCTGCAACTGAGCTACGCGCTTTCCCAGGACAACCCCGCCACCAAGCCGGTGGCGGTGGACAACGCGCCGCCCCGCATCGTCTACCGCACGGTCCCGACCGTGCTCGTGCTGGTCGACGGCGAGCCGGCCTGGGCCGACGTGCCGGACGCATCCGGCTGGCGCCGGGTCGTCAACACGCGCGCGCTGATCCTGGCCAACGGCAATCGCCATTTCCTGCAGGCGGCCGGTCATTGGTACGAAGCGGCGGCCGTCGACGGCCCATGGAAGGCCGTCGAGCAGCCGTCCTCCCAGCTCCTGGCCGCCGCCGACGCGGCGCGCCGCAAGGCGCCGGTGGATCCCTTGCTGCCCCATGACGGCAAGGCGCCGCATCGCGCGCCGGCCGTCGTGGTGTCCACTGTCCCGGCGGAACTGCTGATCACGGTCGGGCAGCCGGAAATGAGGCCCGTCCCCGGGACCTCGCTGCTGACAGTGAGCAATGCCGACCATGCGCTGTTCATGAATCCCGGCGACAACCGCTACTACCTGCTGGTTTCGGGCCGCTGGTTCCGCGGCGCCCAGCTCGACGGCCCCTGGTCGTACGTGCCGGGCAAGAGCCTGCCGCGCGATTTCGCGCGGATCCCGGCGCGGGATCCGCAGGCGGGCGTGCTGGCGTCGGTGCCGGGCACGCCCCAGGCGAAAGAGGCCGTCATCGCCTCCACCATTCCGCAGACGGCGACCGTGTCGCGCGCCACGGCGACGTTGAAGGTCGAGTACGCCGGGGGCTCGCCGACGCTGCGCCCCATCGCGGGCACGCCGCTGTACTACGCCGCCAATTCACAGGTGCCCGTCATCCAGGCGGAGGGCCGCTACTACGCCTTGTCGCACGCGGTCTGGTTCGTGTCGGACTCGGCCTTCGGCCCCTGGCGCGTGGCCGACCACGTGCCGCCGGCCATCTACGGCATTCCCGCCAACTCGCCCCTGCATTACGTGACCTATGTGCAGATCTACGGCTCTACGCCGCAGAGCGTGGTGTTCGGGTACACGCCGGGCTACATGGGCGTCGTGGTGGCGCCGGACGGCACAGTCGTCTACGGCACCGGCTATGCCTACCCGCCAGTGATCGTGCAGGGCACCTGGGTCGGGTATCCGCCCAGCTATGGCTATGACGCGGCCTTCGATACCGCGGCCGGCTTCGCCTTCGGATTCGCCGCGGCGGAAGCCTGGGGCGGCGCGGCTCCGTACTGGGGACCGTATTGCTGCGCGCCATACTGGCGCGGCGTGGACGTGAACCGCGTCGACGTCTATGGAGCCTGGGGCGGATCCGGCGTGGTCACCCACGCGGCCGGCTGGAACGGCTGGACGGGCACCGAATGGCGGGGCGCCCATGCCGAGGGCTACAACCCGCAGACCGGGGCCGCGTTCGAAGGCTCGCGCGGGGCCGCCTACAACGAGTACACCGGCAATGCGGCCGCCGGCCGGCGGGGCGCGTACACCGATCCGGTCACGGGGGCGTCGGGCGCCGGCCGGGCGGGCGTGGTCTCCAATGACGACGGACAATGGGCGGCGGGCCGGCAGGAGGCGCGCACGAATTCCCAGACCGGGCGCACCACGATCTCGTCGGCCACCGCGACGGGCACGGCCGGCGATGGCGTCGACAACGTGAACCGCCGCGGCGCGACCTACAACCGCAACACGGACAGCGGCATGGCCTGGAACAACGGCAACGTCTACGCCGACCACAATGGCAACGTCTACGAGCACAACGACAATGGCTGGCAGCAGCATACGTCCTCGGGCTGGCAGCCGGTGCAGCGCGACACGCAGGCCAGCGGATCGAGCTACCTGAACAGCCAGCGCCAGGCTCGCGACTACTCGAGCCAGCGCGCCGCCGACTTCCAGGGCGGGGGCTGGCAGGACCGCATGGACGGCGGTGGCTGGCGAGACCGGGGCATGGGAGGGGCGGAAGGCGGCGGCTGGCGCGGCCGCGGCGGCTGGGGCGGCGGCTTCGGAGGATTCCGGGGAGGCGGCTTCCGCCGCTGACCATCGGGCCGCCGGTCCCGCGGGGCCGGCCGATTTGCGCCGTCCCCGCGCCGGGCGCTAGACTGGCCGATCCTTCACTTCTCCGGCATTCCGCCATGGCGCTGCATAGCTGGCTCATCTACCTGGTCGCGGTCATCGGCCTCTCGGTGACTCCCGGGCCCAACACGCTGCTCGCGCTTACGCACGGCGCGTTGCACGGCCATCGCAAGGCGCTGTGCACCATCGCCGGCGGCGCCGTCGGCTTCGTTGCGTTGATCGCCTTGTCGATGCTGGGCATCAGCGCGCTGCTCAAGGCCTGGGGACCGGCGCTGACCGTGCTGAAGTGGGCTGGCGGGGCCTATCTGATCTGGCTCGGAATCCAGTTCTGGCGTTCGCCCGGCGTGCAATTGAGCCCGGCGCCCGACATGCCCAGGATGCGCGGCATGCGCATGTTCAGCCAGGGCTTTCTGTCGGCCATTTCCAATCCCAAGGCGCTTCTGTTCTACGGCGCGTTCCTGCCGCAGTTCATCGACCCGGCCCGCGGCCTGCTGACGCAGTTCGCGATCATGGCCGCCACCTTCACGGCCGTCGAATTCCTGGTCGAGTACGTGCTGGCGCGCCTGGCGCATCGCGTGCGTCCCTGGCTCGAACGCGCCGGCCGGCGTTTCAACAAAGTCTGCGGCGGCCTGTTCGCCGCCATGGGAGCGGCCCTGCCGGGGTCGTGATCCGTCTTCGGGCGACGTCCAGCGCCATCATGCGGCCGGCCGCCACCGCCCAGACTCAGGGTCAACGGCGACGCGCACGCCGTCCAGGCGGACCTGCTCTTCGTCCAACCGCCGGGCGCCTGGAAGGTCGATGTCGAAAGCGACGCCCAGCATCCGGGCGACGCTGGCCGTTTCTATCGGCAATTCCCAGGTGAGGAACAGCTGCGAGAAATCCTGCCCGGAAGGGAAATCGCTTTCGTGGAAGCCGTCTCGGCCGCGCGGCACGACGCCGTGGGGCTGCGCTGTATCGAAGATCATGGCGGTGCCGCGGGCCAGCGGGATCCGCTGGCCGCTGCCGGGAAAGAGCACCGCGAGCCCCTTGTCTTCGCTCAGGAAGAGATTGCAGAAGGCGGCGCCGCCGTACTGCGCGGCGTCATGATGGTAGCGGGCGCCGCGGCAAGCCATGAGGGCGATGTCGGCGCCGGCCAGCACCCCGTCTTCCAGCCCCAGCCCGAGCATCCAGGCGTTCATCGCCTGCAGGCAGAGGCCATGGCCGGGCCAGCGCGCCTGCGTCCGGGCGAGGGGCATCTGTTCGACGTCGCCCGGTTCCAGGCATAGCCGCGCCGAGATCTCCCGGTCCCAGTCCGCCAGCACGCGCGCGGGCGGGGCGGGCAGATCCAGCGTGCCGCTCAGCACGGCGCCGCTCACGCCGCGGCTGCGCATGGCGTCGCCGCTCAGGTAGTAGGCGGTCAAGCGGCCGGGCGCGCGATGGATTGGAGTATGTCGGTCCATGCGCGCATGGTACCGCTAGCCCTGCAGCAACGCCGCCGAGCGCTCGGCCTCGACGGCCAGCCGGTAGGCGCGTTTCAGGTAGAGCTGGGCGTCGTGCTCCCACGAGAAGCCTATGCCTCCGTGGACCTGGATGGACAGCTTCACGGCGCGGCGCGCGGCGGCCGTGGCCACGCGCGTGGCCGCGGCCGCCAGTGCCGGATCGAGCGTGGCGCGCGAGCGTAGCAGCGCTTCCACGGCGTAGCGGCTGTTGTCCAGGCCGATCCAGGCATCGACCAGCGGGTGCTTCACGGCCTGGAACTGCCCGATGGCGCGTCCGAACTGCTCGCGCTCCTTGGCATAGGCGATAGCCAGGTCCAGGGCCGCGCCCGCCGCGCCGGTCAACTGCGCAAGCAGGAAAGCCTGGTGGTTCTGCAGCGCGGGCAGGACCTGTCCATCCGGCAGTTCCGCTTCCGCCTGCGCCGGGCCGCGCAGGCGGGCCAGCGCCGTGGTCGGATCCAGGCCCTGCACCGGCTCCAGCATCGCGGGATCCAGGCGCGCCAGGCGCCAGCCGCCGTCCATCCGGCTCAGGCGCAGGTACTGGGCGGACGGGCCGTAGTCGTCGATCCATCCATCTTCATCGCCGGCGCGGTCGCAGCGGATGCTGGCCGGATGCGCGGCCAGGTCGAGCACGACCGGCGAGAGGGCGGGTTCCTGTTCCAGCAGCACTTGGGCGAGAAAGGCGGAGGGGCCATAGGGCAGGGTGAGCAGCGCGCGCCCGGTCCATTCGCCCATGAGGAGCGTGCCGGGGCCATATTCGGCCTGGAAGGCTTCCGCTCCGGCTTCCAGCCAGCCGCCTTCGGCCAGCTCCTTCCACAAAGCGAGCTGGGCGGCGTCGTGCGCGGGCAGCGCGCGGCGCGCGTGGGCGGCGGAATGCCGCTCTTCCAGCAGGCGGCCGAAGGTCGAGGACAGCAAGGTCCTGATTTCGCTATGCATGTTGTTTTCTGTCCTTGGGCAGGCCGAGCAGGCGTTCGCCCACGATGTTGCGTTGGATCTCCGACGTGCCGGCCACGATGGTCTCGGCCCTGGACCACAGGAATTCGCGCAGTACGCCGGCGGGGGCGGCGTACGGGGCGCCGGCCTGGGGCCCCAGGATGGCCGTCTCGCCCAGGAGCTCCATGCGTTGTTCCCAGACCTGCTGGCGGGTTTCGCTCCACATCAGCTTGAGCATGGCGCCGTCGATGCCGGGGGTGTCTCCCGAGGCTACCTGTCGCAGCACGCGGTCCACGCGCCAGCGGATGACCCGGCAGGCGTCCGCCAGGTCCTGCACGCGGCGCGCGTGCACGGCGCGTTCGTCCGCCGCCAAGGGCGCCTGCGCGAGCGCGGCCTGCAGCCCGGCGAGCTCGTCCTCAAGCTGGACGACCCGGGGCATGAAGTAGATGCCGCGCTCGTACTCGGCCGCCGCCATCGCGATGCGCCAGCCTTCGCCGGGTTCGCCCAGGATGCGGCCTTCGGGCACCGCCACCGCCTCGAACAGCACTTCGTTGTAGTCCGCTTCGCCCGTCATCTGGCGGATCGGTTCGACGCGCACGCCGTCGGCGCGCATGTCGATGAGCATGAAGCTCAGGCCGCGGTGGGCCTGGCTGCCCGGCTCGGTGCGGACCAGCGCGAAGCACCATTTGGCCAGGTGAGCCTGGGTGGTCCAGATCTTGCGGCCGTCGACAAGCCAGCCGGCGGCATCGGCGCGGGCCCGGGTGCGGACGGAAGACAGGTCGGAACCGGTCTGGGGTTCGGAGTAGCCCTGGCACCATATCTCGCTGCCATCCCGGATTCCCGGGAGGAAAAGAGCCTTTTGTTCGGCGCTGCCGAAGCGCAGCAAGGTGGGGGCGAGGATAGCGTGCGCGATGCTGTTGATGGGCTGAGGCGCATGCAGGCGCGCGCAGAGCTCGTGGAAGGCGATCAGCATGGCCGTGGGCAGTTCGCGGCCGCCGTATTCGCGGGGCCAGGTCAGGGCGATCAGATCGGCCTCGCAGAGCATGCGGTTCCAGGCCTGGCGGCACTCCGGCGTGTGCGACGCGGTGTCCGGGTACCGGGCGCGCAGCCGCGCGAGGGCCGCCCGCAGCCAGACGTCGGCGTCTTCGAGGAAGTTTTCGGTGCGTATCATGGAGATGGCGGAATCAGGAATGGCTAAGGTGCAGGATGCGGGGTTCGCCTTCGAAGCGCAGCGGCGCATCGATCCAGCGGCCCAGCTCCGAGGGCGGCAGGCCTTCGACCAGCGCGACGGGCACGAATGCTCCGTTACGCACGTCGAAGATGCCGATGTCGGCGTAGACGCGACTGACCACGCCGGCGCCCGTGAGCGGCAGCGTGCAGCGGCCGCACAGGCGTGGGCGGCCCTCGCGGGTGAGCGCTTCCATCATGACCCAGACGCTGCGCGCGCCCACGGCCAGGTCCATGGCGCCGCCCACCGAGGGCATGGGATCGTCCGCGCCCAGCGACCAGTTCGCCAGGTCGCCGTGGCAGGACACCTCGAAGGCGCCCAGCACGGTGATGTCGATATGGCCGCCGCGCATGATGGAAAAGGAATAGACGTGGTCGAAGATGGCCGCGCCCTCGGTCAGCGCGATGGACTGCTTGCTGGCGTTGATGAGGTCGCCGTCGGCGGTTTCGTGGGCTTGTAGCAGGCGCATGCCCAGGATGCCGTTTTCGCTGTGCAGCTGGACCCCGCGTTCCGGGTCCAGGCGGTCGGTGACCAGGGTGGGCATGCCTATGCCCAGGTTGACCACGGCGCCGGCCGGCAGGTCGCCGGCGACCAGGGCGGCCAGATGGACGCGTGTCAGTCGCTTCATTGCTGGCCTCCCAATAGCCGGTGCACGAACAGGCTGGGCGTGACGATGACGTCGGGATCCAGCGCGCCGCAAGGCAGGATCTCGTCGACTTCCACGATGGTGGTCCGCGCCGCCGTGCACATGACCGGTCCGAAATTGCGCTGGGCGTGCCGGTACACCAGGTTGCCCAGGCGATCGGCGCGGTGCGCGCGCACGAACGCGAAGTCCGCGCGCAATGGTTCTTCGAGCACGTAGCCGCGGCCTCCGAAGACGCGTGTTTCCTTGCCTTGGGCCAGGGGCGTGCCGTAGCCCGTGGGCGAAAAGAACGGACCCATGCCCGCGCCGCCGGCGCGGATGCGCTCGACCAGCGTGCCTTGCGGCATTACTTCCACGGTCAGGCTGCCGGCCCGCACCCGGTCCCGGATGACGTCATTGCCCGGCATGCGGGGATAGGAGCACACGATGCGGCTGACGCGGCCGGCGGCGACCAGCGCCAGAAAGCTCGTTTCGCCGGCGCCGGCGTTGTTGTTGATCAGGGTCAGGTCGCGCACGCCGGGCTTGGCGAGCAGGGCGGCCAGCAGGCGAGCGGGAATGCCGGAGCCGCCGAAACCGCCCACGAAGATGGCGGCGCCCGATTCCACGTCGCGCAGGGCGTCCTGCGCGTCGATGCATGTCTTGTTTTTCATTGTTCTTCCTCGGTTGCCCATGCCGCGCGCCCCTGGGCGCACAGGGTGCCGTCCTGGTGGCAGGCCAGCGCCAGCTCCCCGGGGAGGCGCCACAACGAGACCGCGACGGCCTGGCCGGGATAGACGGGCGCCAGGAAGCGCAGGTCCAGCTCGCCCAGCCGCCGTCCAGGCTGCTGCCGCAGGCCGGGTTCGAGCGCGCGGTTCACCATGCCCAGCAGGGCCGCGCCATGCAGAATGGGCCGCGCATAGCCGGCCTGCCGCGCGCTGGCCGGATCCACGTGCAAGGGATTGCGGTCGGCGTTCAGACGGTAAAGCGCGGCCTGGTTGCGGCTGGTGGGCAGGACGACGACCTCGTCCGGGGGCGCAGCGGGCAGGGCGGGGATGGCCGCGGGCAGGCTATCGCTCAGGGCGGCGTCGCCGCCGGAGTAGCCTCCATCGCCGCGGCAGATGTTCAACTGTTCGATGATGGCAAGGTCCTGCCCCGTGGCGGCGTCGCTCAGGGTGCGCCGCGTCACGACGAAGGCGCCTGGGCGCTTGTCGGCGATATGGCTGACCTCCATGCGGCAGGACACTTCGCCTCGCGTGGGCAGGGGCAGGACGAAACGCATGCGCTGCTCGCCGTGCACGACCCGGCGCCAATCCAGGCCATGGCGCGGATCGCGCATCCAGAAGCCGGGATAGGCCAGCACCGCGGCCATGGCGGGCAGGGCGCGCAGGCCCTGCTCGTAGATGAAGCGTGTTTCCTCGCCCACGGTCTCGTCTTCCGCCAGGCCGGCGCCCACGCCCAGGGCATAGAGAATGCAGTCATCCTCGCCGTAGGTTTGGCGCTCGGCCTCGAATACGTGGGACTTCAAGCGGTGATAGTCCAGCGCCATGGTCGCCTCAGACCGGATCCCAGGCGAACACCTGAGCCGAGGTATCCAGCGGCATGAAGGAGGCGCGCAGCGCGGCCATGCCGTGCTCGGCGATGCTTTGCGCGGTCCAGCCTTCCGAGCGGTGCACCGAGCGCACCGGGCGCGATTGGCTCATGAGGAAGATCTCGTTCAGGCGGATGGCGAATACCTGTCCCGTTACCTCGGCCGAGGAGTCGGAAGCCAGATAGCAGATGAGCGGCGCGATCGTCTCGGGCCCCATGCGGCGGATCTTCTCGACGTGGCGCGCCTGCTCTTCGGTCTTGGCGGGAATGGTTTCCGTCATGCGGCTCCAGGCCAGGGGCGCGATGCAATTCGAGCGCACGTTGAACGCAGCCATGTCCAGCGCCATCGCCTTGGACAACCCCACGATGCCCAATTTGGCGGCGCAGTAGTTGGCCTGGCCGCGGTTGCCGATGACGGCCGAATTGGACGTCATGTTGATCAGGCTGCCGCCGCCCTGTTCGCGGAAATGCCGGGCCGCGGCATGGCTGAGGTTGAAGCAGCCGTACAGGTGCACCTTGACCACGGCGTCGAAGTCCTCTGGCGTGAGGCGGTGGAACATCTTGTCGCGCACGATGCCGGCATTGTTCACCACCGCATCCACGCGGCCATAGGTGTCGGCCGCCGCTTCCACGATGCGTTGCGCGCTGGCGTATTCGGCCACGGAATCGCCGTTGGCGATGGCCTCGCCGCCCGCGGCGCGGATTTCCTCGACGACCTGCGCGGCTGTGCTCTGCGAGGCGCTCGTGCCGTCGAGCGAGACGTTCAGGTCATTGACGACCACGCGGGCGCCCTGCGCCGCCAGGGCCAGCGCGGCGGCGCGGCCGATTCCGTTGGCCGCGCCAGTGACGACGACCACTTTTCCTTCCAGCATTCCGAATCTCCTTCAGTCCATCCAATTGGTCAGCACGGTCGTGGCCTGGGCGCTCAGCACCCCCCCGTTGCCATGCACAAGCGCCGTGCGCGCCTGCTTCACCTGCCGTTCCCCGCACTCGCCGCGCAGCTGGCGCACCGCCTCCACCAGCCCGAACATGCTGTACATGCCGGGATGCACGCAGGACAGTCCTCCGCCGTTGGTGTTCACCGGCAGTTCGCCGCCGGGAGCGATGCGTCCGCCCGACACGAAGGCGCCGCCTTCACCCTTGCCGCAGAACCCCATGTCTTCCAGGAACAGGATCGGGTTGATGGTGAAGGCGTCGTATAGCTGCACCAGGTCGATGTCGGCCAGCTGCACGCCGGCCCGCTTGCGGGCCTCGTCGGCGCTCTGGCCCGCGACGGTGCGGGTCAGGTCGGCCATGCAGGAGATCTGGCGATGCGAATGCGCCATGGCCGTGCCCAGCACATAGACGGGGCGGCTCACCTCCGCGCTCGCGGCGGCGGTCACGACGATGGCGCCGGCGCCATCCGTCACGAGGCAGCAGTCGCGAGCGGTCAGCGGCGACGAGATGACGCGCGCCGACAGCACGTCGTCGATCGACAGCGGATCGCGCTTGTAGGCTTCCGGGTTCAGCCGCGCCCAGGCTCGCGCTGCCACGGCCACCTCCGCCAGCTGTTCGCGGGTGGTGCCGTACTCATGCATGTGGCGGCGCGTCGCCAGTGCGTAGCTGGTCGGCGGATTGAAGGGCTGGAACGGCTCTTCGTACGGAAACGGATCCAGCTTGGCGCGCGCGCCCGAGGTGGCCGACACGCCGTTGCCGCCGCGCGGCGTGGCGCCGTAGGAGATCACGATGTTGCGGCACAGGCCGGCCTGTATGGCCGCCGCGGCCATCAGCAGATGCCCGACGAAGGACGCGCCGCCGATCTGGAGGCTGTCCATGAAGCGGGGGAACACGCCCAGGTATTCGGCCAGCTTGTTCAGCCACATCGAGGAGGACAGGCTGGCGCTCATCAGGCCATCGATGTCCTCCATGCGTAGCCCCGCGTCCCGCACCGCCGCATGCACCGCCAGCGAAGAGACCTCCAGGTCGTTCAGGCCGCCGGCGTCTCCGATGCCGGCCGTGGCGCAGCCCGTGATGGCGATGGCGCCGCGCAGGTTTCTGTTCCAGTCCGTCATGGCGCCTCCTGCTCGAACACGACGCGCGCGCGCTGCGGATCGGGGCGTGCCGTCAGCCGCATGCCGATGCATGGCTCGCCGGGCCCGACCAGCGTGGACATCATGCGGAAGCCTTCGTCCATGTCGGCCAGGATGACGTTGCGTGCGGGCGCCTGGGGCGTGGCGGGGATTTCCGAATAGGAATAGAGCGTGGCGCCGGCGCGCATGGGGCGCCAGGCGTATTCCGGCGAACGGCAATTCGTGCAGTGCGTGCGCGGAAAGAAAAAGGCGTGCCCGCAGCTGCGGCAGACCTGGACCTCCAGGCGCCCGGCGCGCAGCGCCTCGGCGAAATAGGCTTCCGGCGACGGAGAGCCGTGACGGGCTTCATTCATCCTTGACCCCAGCCTGCGTGATGACGGCTTGCCACTTGTCCATCTCGTCGTTGACGAACTTCCGGTACTGGGGAACGTCCATGTCGCCAGGCTCGGAGCCGGTCGAGCGGATGTACTCCTGAGTGGCCGGCGCCATCACCGCCTTGCGGATTTCGGCGTTCAGGGTCTGGACGATGTCGGCGGGCGTGCCGGCCGGCGCGTAGGCGCCCACCCAGGTGTTCAGGTCGAAGCCCTTGTAGCCCAGTTCATTCAGCGTAGGAACGTCGGGGTAGCGGGATTGGCGCTGCGCGGAGGCGATGGCCAGCGGAATGATCTTTCCCGATTGCAGATAGGCGTTGGCGGTTACCGATTCGGCCATGCCGAACGGAACCTGGCCCGATACCAGGTCCGTCATGGCCGGACCGGCGCCTCGGTAGGACACGTGCATCAGCGGCAGGCCGCTCTGGGACCGCAACAGCTCGCCGACGATGTGAGGCGCGCCGCCGGCGCCGGCCGTGCCATAGGGAACGGAAGGCTGCTTCTGGGCGTAGGCCTTGAAATCCGCGAAGGTCTTGATGCCCTGGTTGGCGTTGACCAGCAGGAAGTTCGGGCTGACCGCCAGCAGGGCGATGGGTTCGAAGTCCTTGCGCGCGTCATAGGGCAGCTTCTTCAGGACCGGATTGATCACGTGGCTGGTGGCGCCGACCAGCACGGTGTAGCCGTCGGGTTTCTGGCGCGATACGTATTCGGTGGCGATCTGGCCCGTGGCGCCCGGCTTGTTCTCCACCACGAAGGGCTTGCCGAGGCGGGTCTGCAGGTCGGCGGCGATGCGGCGGGTCAGGATGTCGGTCATGCCGCCGGGGGCATAGGCCACGACCAGGGTCACGGGCTTGGCGGGATAGGCGTCGGCGGCGGCGATGGCGGGAACGGCGGCGAGCAGCGTCAGGAGCTGCGTCAGGCGGGACTTCAGTTTCATGTCGGGGGTCTCCTCGTCCTGCGGGCATGTCTGCCCTGCTTGGTTATGGCGTCGAGGGACCGTTCCGTGGCGCGTGGCGGACCGCTGGCGTGGCGGGCCTCGACGCGTCAATGATGGGAGCGGCTCATCATTCAAACAATTGATTAATTGTCATGAAGGCATTCAAGAAGGAAATCAATCGCCGGAGGGCGCCGGTTGGCGCAGCCCATGCAGATGCGCCTCGAAGGCTGTGAGGAAGGCGGTGGCCGCGCGCGGCAGCAGGTGGCCGTTGCGGCGCAGGATCGACAATTCGTGCAGGGCTTGCGGCGGGTCGTCGATGGACAGGGCATGCAGGCCCATTTCCTCGCAGACGCTGCGCACATAGCCGGGCATGACCGTGATGCCCATGCCGCCGCGGATCATCGCGAAGGCGGTGGTCAGGCTGCCGGTCTGCGCCACGCTGCGCACCGTCAGTCCCTTTTCCTGCAGGATCTGGTCCATCTTGCGGCGCACGGTATAGGTGCCGCGCAGCAGGATGTGCGGGTAGCGGGCCAGATCACGCCAGCGCGCGCGCCCTCTGGCGGCCAGCGGATGGCCGGCGGGCACCACGGCATACATGGGGCCGCGGTAGGCGACGCGGCAGTCCAGCCGGGGGTCCTGGCTCTCGACCGCCACGAGCCCCAGGTCGGCCTTGCCATGCAGCACGTGTTCGGTCACCTCATCGCCGGTGAGTTCGTGCAGGTCGAAGACGATGTTGGGATGCAGGCCATGGAAGCGCGCCACCACCGGCGCCACGAGCGTGTGCATCATGATGGGCGAGGCGGCGATGGAGACTTCGCCGCGCTCCAGGCCCGCGAGGCTGCTCAGGCTGCGCTCGGCCGCGCGCAGCGAACCAAAGGCTTCCTGCGCATAGGCATACAGTTCCGCGGTGCCTTCCAGCAGCTCCACGCCCCGGGCGGAACGCTCGAATAGCGCCAGCCCGACGGATTTTTCCAGTTCCGAGCACAGTTTGCTGACGGTGGATTGCGTCAGGTTCAGCGCCTCCGCGGCGCGGGTGAAGTTCTTCAGCTCGTAAACGGCGCAGAAAGCCCGAAGCTGGCGCAGCGTGATGCCCATGGTACGACTCCGGCAAGAGGCGGCTATCGTACCCAAGCCAACGATGCTTTCGTTATTTATTCTTTTTTGGACTCATTCTATGAAAATTACTCGTTTGTTGTGATCAAACGAGGCCCGTAGCATCGGTGGCATCACCCTAGCTGGAGCTTCCATGACCGCGTCTATTCCTACCTTTGCCCACGCCCTCGTGACCCGCGACGAACGGGGCGTCTATACGCTGCAGATCCACGACGCCAAGAGCCTGAACATCCTGGCCTCGCCCGTGACCCTCAGCCTGATCGAGGCCGCGCGCTGGATCGCGGCCCAGGCCGATGCCCGGGCCGTCGTCATCCGCGGCACGGGCGACAAGGCCTTCGTGGGCGGCGCCAATATCTATGAAATGGCCGAGCTGGAACCGCAGGGCGCCCGTGAATTCATCACGCGGCTGCGCGATCTCTGCGACGCAGTCGCCGCGATTCCGGTTCCCACCATCGCTCGCATCCCGGGCTTCTGCCTGGGCGCCGGCATGGAGCTGGCGGCCGCGTGCGACATCCGCCTGGGCTCGACCGATGCGGTCTTTGGCATGCCCGAGGTGCGGGTGGGCATTCCGTCGGTGATCCATGCCGTGCTGCTGCCGGCCATCATCGGCCCCGGCCCCACCAACTGGCTGCTCCTGACCGGCGAGACGGTGAATGCGGCGCAGGCTTCGCAGTGGGGCTTCCTGGAGTTCTTGAGCGAACCGGGCGAACTGGACGCGCTGGTCGAGCGCACGGTGGCGCCCATCGCCGAAAGCGGCCCGATCGCCGTGCGCTCGCAGAAGGCCCTGCTGCGCTACTGGAGCGAGTCCACGGTGGAAGCCGGGCTGGATCGCAGCGTGGTCGCGTTCGGCGAGGCGTTCACCACCGATGAGCCGCGCCGCTACATGGCGCCCTTCGTCAACCGCAAGAAGCGCCAGGAGGCTAAATAATGGCCGGCCCGCTCGCGGGCGTGCGCGTCATCGACATGACCTCGGTGGCCATGGGCCCCTACGCCACGCAGATCCTGGCCGACATGGGCGCCGAGGTCATCAAGGTGGAAGCGCCCGAAGGGGACGTGTTCCGCACGTCGGCGCCGGCCGCGCACGCGGGCATGGGGCCGGCATACCTCAACCTCAACCGCAATAAATACAGCGTGACGCTGGACGCCAAGGCGCCGGCCGACCGCGAGCGCCTGCTGCAGCTGATCGACGGCGCGGACGTGTTCGTCTCGAACGTCCGCGCCGCGGCGCTCGCCAGGCTGGGGCTGGACGCGGTTTCGCTGTGCGCGCGCAACGCCCGTCTGATTTATTGCTCGGCGGTCGGTTTCGGCCAGGACGGCCCTTATGCGGCGCGTCCGGCGTTCGACGACATCATCCAGGCGATGAGCGGGCTGGCCGACCTGCAGGGCCGCAACAGCGGGGCGCCCGCCTACGTGAACACCATCCTCGCCGACAAGGTGGCGGGCCTGACGCTGGCCTACGCGATTCCCATGGCGCTGTACGAGCGCGAGCGCTCGGGCCTGGGGCAGGCCATCGAGGTCCCCATGTTCGAAACGCTGGTGTCGTTCACGCTCGTCGAGCACATGAGCGGCCACAGCTTCGTTCCGCCGATGGGCCCCATGGGCTACAGCCGCGTGCTGTCGCCGCAGCGGCGGCCCTACCGCACGCGCGATGGCTACCTGGCCCTGCTGCCGTACACCGATGCGCAATGGCGGCGCTTCTTCGCGCTGGCGGAGCGTGCCGACCTGGCGGCGGACGCCCGCTACGTCGATGCGGCGGCGCGCGCGCGCCATTTCGACGAGCTCTACCAGGACCTGGCGGACATCGTCGCCTTGCGCGGCACGGACGAGTGGCTGGCGCTGCTGGCGGAGGCGGACATCCCCCATTCGCCGGTGAACACGCCGGAAGCCCTGTTCGACGACCCCCACCTGCGGGCCACCGGTTTCTTCCAGCAGGTGGAGCACCCCACCGAGGGGCCCTTGATGGCCGCGGGCGTTCCAGTGCGCTTTTCGCGCACGCCAGGTGAAATCAGGCGCCTGGCGCCGCGCCAGGACGCCGATCGCGATATGCTCCCGGGTGGGCGCTGAGGCTGGCATGGCCGGAGAGCGCCAGGCGGCGACTTCGACCATGAACATCACTCTCAAGCAATTGCGCGTTTTCTGCGCGCTCTACGAACTGCGCAGTTTTACGGCGGCCGCGCGCGCGGCCTTCGTGACCCAATCGGCGGTCAGCAAGCTGTGCGCCGAGCTGGAGGCCGAGGTCGGCCAGCCGCTGTTCGAGCGTTCCACGCGCAGCGTAACGCCATGCGACGGCGCCGCCGATTTCTATGCCTACGCGCAGGAAATCCTGGGCACAGTGCGCGCCGCCGAGCGCAGCATGTCGGGCTTGCGCACCCTGGAGCGCGGCACCGTGGGCGTGGCCACGTCTCCTCTCATGATGGTCGGCCTGCTGGGCGAAGTGGTGGCGGACTACCACCGCGCCCATCCCAGCGTGAAGCTGGACCTCTTCGAATTGTCCACGGACGACACCTTCGAGCACGTGCGCAACGGGCGCGCGGACTTCGGCATCGTTTCGGTCGAGACTCCGTCGGACGAACTGGCCACGCGCGTCATCTACCGCGACACGATGTATGCCGTGTGCGCGCCGAGGCATGCCCTGACGCGCAAGCGCTCGGTGTCGTGGGCGGACGTCGCGGCCCACGACCACATCATGCTGCGCAACGTGTACAGCGTGCGGCGCGGCCTGGACCGGGTGGCGGCCGACCTGAACCTGGAGTTCCGCTACCGCATCGAGGCCGGCATGCTGACTTCGGCGTTGAAGCTCGTGAGCGCCGGGCTGGGCATTACCGTCGTGCCCGGCTACGCCTGCGACCTGGCGCGGCAGCTCGGCCTGCGCATCCTGGAGATCGACGGCGCCCGCAGGCACGGACACGAACTCTGGCTGATCCAGCGCCGCAATGCGCGCCTGTCGCTGGCGGCGTCGGCTTTCCTGCAGGCCACCGAGGAATATCTGCGCCAGCGCCAGGCGGAAGGTAATTAATCCCGGTTTGGAATAAGTCTATGAAAATTAGTCCCTTGTTGGGATAAGCGGGGCGCAAGCATCATACGGCTTGAGTTGAAGAGGCCGACCCGCGGCCCCTGACAGGAGACAAGCATGACACTATCGTTCGGCGCGCGCCGCCGCCTGCTGGCCGCCGGCAGCCTCACCGCCCTGACCGCGCTCGCGGGCGCGTTGCCTTTCGGCGCGGCCCAGGCGCAAGCGGCCTATCCCGACAAGCCCATCACCATCGTGGTGCCGTTCTCGCCGGGCAGCGCCACCGACACCAGCGCGCGCATCATCGCCGAGAAGCTCGGCCCCCGCCTGAACGTGCCCGTCGTGATCGAAAACAAGCCCGGCGCGTCCGGCACGATCGGTTCGTCGTTCACCGCGCGCGCCCAGCCCGACGGCTACACGCTTATTCTCACCAGCAGCTCGACGCACTCGGCCACTCCGGCACTGTTTCGCAAGCTCCCGTTCGATCCCACGGGCGATTTCATCCACGTGATCCGGATCGCCACCATTCCGATGATGCTGGTGGTGCGCGACGATGCGCCGTACAAGTCGCTGCAGGAACTGGTCAAGGCGACGCAGGCCAAGCCGCTGAACTACGCCTACGGCTCGCCCACCAGCCAGATCGCCGGCGCTACATTCAACACGGTGGCCGGCGCGGCCGCCAACGGCGTGCCGTACAAGAGCCAGCCCCCGGCCGTGACTGACCTGCTGGGCGGCCACGTCGATTACCTGTTCGCCGATCTGTCCGTCGTAACGTCCTTCATGCAGGCTGGAAAGCTGCGCGGGCTGGCGTACACGGGCCATGAGCGCGCCAAGGAATTCCCGGCCGTGCCGACGCTGGCCGAACTGGGCTACAAGAATTTCGACCTGGTCGTCTGGGTCGGCGTGGCCGCGCCCGCCAAGACGCCCGACGCCGTCGTGCAGAAGCTGAACCAGGAAGTGGCCGCCATCCTGCGCGAGCCCGACGTCCTGCAGCGTTTCGAATCCCTGGGCATGCAGGTCTCGCCCAACACCGTCGAGGAGCATCAGGCTTTCGCGCAGGCGCAGCGTAAGGTCTGGACGCAGCGCGCGGTCGACGCGAAGATCGAACCGCAGTAAGCAGGAAGCGCCTTGCGGCGCATGCGGGGCGGCCCAGGCCGCCCCGTTTTCATTGGGGGGTCAGAAAATCTCGAACAGCCCCGCCGCGCCCATGCCGCCGCCCACGCACATGGTGACGACGGCGAACCTGGCGCCGCGGCGCCTGCCTTCCAGGAGCACGTGTCCGGTGAGGCGCGCGCCGGTCACGCCGAAGGGGTGGCCCAGCGAGATCGATCCGCCATTCACGTTCAGCCGTTCCATCGGAATGCCAAGGCGGCGCTGGCAATAGAGCGCCTGGGACGCGAACGCCTCGTTCAGTTCCCACAGGCCGATGTCCTCGACCTTCAGTCCATGGCGTTCGAGCAGGCGGGGCACGGCGTACACGGGGCCTATCCCCATCTCGTCCGGCGCGCAGCCGGCCACGGCCAGGCCGCGGAAGGCTCCCAGCGGTTCGAGGTTGGCGCGCTCGGCGTCTCGGGCCTCCATCAGGACGCAGGCCGAGGCGCCGTCGGCCAGCTGCGAGGCATTGCCAGCGGTCACGTAGCGGTCCGGGCCCATGACGGGAACCAGTCCGGCCAGGCCTTCCGCGGTGGTGGAGGGGCGATTGCAGTTGTCGGCGCTGACGGTCACTTCTTCGCGGCGGATGGCGCCCGTCGCCTTGTCGGTGACTTCCATGGTCGCGCGCACGGAGATGATCTCGTCCGCATAGCGGCCCTCGCGCTGCGCCGCGGCGGTGAGCTGCTGGCTGCGCAAGGCGAAGGCGTCCTGGTCTTCGCGGCTGATGCCGTAGCGCTGCGCCACGATGTCGGCGGTGGCGATCATGGGCAGGTAGAGTTGGGGGATCTGGTCCTGGAGCCAGCTGTCGATGCCGCTGACGCCGTCGTCGCGGGTGCGCAGCAAGGAGCAGCTTTCCACGCCGCCGGCCACGACCGGGCCGGACTGCCCCATGACCACGCGCGCCGCCGCGTCCGCCACGGCCTGCAGGCCGGAGGCGCAGAAGCGGTTGACGGTCGCGCCCGCCACGCTTTGCGGCAGGCCGGCGCGCAGCGCCGCCTGGCGGGCCACGTTGCGCCCGGTGGTGCCTTCGGGGTAGCCGCAGCCCAGGACCACGTCTTCGATGCTCTGCGGATCCACGCCCGCGCGTTCGACGGCGGCCTGGATGGCGTAGGAAGCCAGGGTCGGCCCCTGGGTGATGTTGAACTCGCCGCGTTTGGACTTGGTGAGCGGGGTGCGCGCGGTGGCGACGATGACGGCTTCTCGCATGATGCAGCGATTCCTTTATTGGGGTTGATTCAGTTTGCCGAAGGCCGCGCCTTCGCGCGCCAGGCGCCGCAGCAGCGCCGACGGCGCCCAGAACGCGGCGTCTTCCTTGGCGTACGACTCAAGATCGGCCACGATGGCCGGCAGGCCGACGTCGTCCGCATACTTCATCGGGCCGCCACGCCAGCGGGGAAAGCCGTAGCCGTTGACCAACGCGGTGTCGATGTCCGCCGGCCGCAGCGCGATGCCGTCTTCCAGCACCTTGGAGGCCTCGTTGACCAGGGCGGCCATGTAGCGCCGCACGATGTCCTCGTCGCTGAACGCGCGCGCTTCGATGCCGCGCGCCGCGCGCTCTTCGTCGATCAACGCCAGCACCTCCGGATCGTGCTGGCCGCGCTGTCCGCGCTCGGGGTAGCGGTAATAGCCCCGCCCGGTCTTCTGGCCGAACCAGCCGCGCTCGCACAGCCGATCGGCCACGCGCACGTAGCGGGCCTCGGGCGGGCGCGTGGCCGCCTTGCGCTTGCGGGTCGCCCAGCCGATGTCGCCGCCCGTGAGGTCGGCGGTGCGGAACGGACCCATGGCGTAGCCGAAGCGCTCCAGCGCCTGGTCGATCTGATAGGGCGAGGCGCCGTCCTCCATCATGTAATTGGCGGCCTCGCGGTAGACGTAGAGAATGCGGTTGCCGATGAATCCGTCGCACACGCCGGCGCGCACCGGCACCTTGCCCAGCCGCCGCGCCAGCGCGAAGCTCGTGGCCACCACGTCGTCGGACACCTGCTCGGGCACCACGATCTCCAGCAGTTTCATGACATTGGCGGGCGAGAAGAAGTGCAGCCCGATCACGTCCTGCGGGCGGGAAATGCGCCGCGCCAGCTCGTTGATGTCCAGATAGGAAGTATTGGTCGCCAGGATGGCGCCGGGCCGGCAGACCCGGTCCAGCTCGGCGTAGACCTGGCTCTTCACGTCCATGTCCTCGAACACCGCCTCGACGATGAGGTCGGCGTCGGCCAGCGCCGCATAGTCCGTCGCCGCGCTCAGCCGGGCCAGGCGCCGCGCCCGCGCCTCCGCGCTGAGCTTGCCCTTGTCCTGCTGCCGCTGGTAGACGCCGCCGATCCGGTCCTGGCCGGCCTGCAGCGAGGCGGCATCGCGTTCGATCAGGACTACGTCCAGGCCCGCGTCCAGCATCGCCACGGCGATGCCGGCGCCCATGGTGCCGCCGCCCACGACGCCAACCTTCTGGACCGGGCGCGGCCGAGCCTGGCCGGCCGGCGACTTTCCGGCCAGCTTCTCGGCGAAGAAAGCATGCGCCAGGCCCCGGTGCTCGGGGCTGGCCACGCATTGCAGAAAGGCCTGGCGCTCGAACTGCAGGCCCGCTTCCAGCGGTTGTTCCAGCGCTGCCTGGATGCAGTCCAGCAGCAGGCGCTGGGCGGGCAGGGCATGGGGTTTCGCGGCCAGGCGCTCGCGTTGCGCCGCGATGGCCGCCAGCCCGGCTTGTTTGCCGGCCTCGCCGTCCGTCCCGGGCCGGGAGGGGCGCGCGCCGTCGAGCATCGCCCGGGCTCGGCGCACCGCGGCGTCCAGCAAGGCGGCCTTGTCGCAGACCTCGTCCAGCAGGCCCAGCGCCTGCGCGGCGTTGCCGTCGACATCGCGGCCTTCCAGCATCAGGGGCAGGGCGGCCGCGGCGCCGATCAGGCGGGGCAGTCGCTGCGTGCCGCCGCCGCCGGGCAGCAGCCCAAGCTTGACTTCGGGCAGGCCCAGCCTGGCGTCGGCGGCGCCGATGCGGGCGTGCGCCGCCAGCGCCAGTTCCAGGCCGCCGCCCAGGGCTACGCCCTGCAGGGCCGCCACCACGGGCTTGGCGCTGGCCTCGATGAGCTGGGCGACGTCGCCAGCCCAGGGGGGCTGGCGGGGCTGGCCGAACTCGCGGATGTCGGCGCCGGCGCTGAAGTTGCCGCCCGCGCCGTGCAGCACGATGGCCTGCACCGAGGCATCCTGGGCTGCGGCCTGCAGGGCCTCGTACAGTTGCTGGCGCAGCGCGTGGTCCAGCGTATTGAGGGGCGGGTGGTTCAAGCCCAGCAGCAGGACGCCGTCCTGTTGCGTGGCGAGGATGCGGGAGGGTTCAGGCGTAGGCATGGCGGGATCAGGATCGTGGAGGGGCGGAATTCAGGCGCCGGCGGGCGCGGCGAGGCTTTCGGACAGCAGGGCGAGGTGGTCGTCCTGCGAGCCGAAGGCCGCGTCGCAGCACAGCAGCTTGCGGTAGTAGTGGCCGATGGGATATTCGTAGGCCATGCCCATGCCGCCATGCAGCTGGATGGCCTGGCCGCCGACGTGGCGCGCGCTCCGGCCCACCGTGAGCTTGGCGAGGCTGAGGTCGCGGCGCGCCTCGGCGTCGCCGCCGGCCGCCTCGTCGGCGCGCAGGGCGGCCAGCAAGGTCATGGAGCGCGCGCGTTCCGCTGCGATCAGCATGTCCACATAGCGGTGCTGCAGCACTTGCAGCGCGGCCAGGGGCCTGCCGAACTGACTGCGTTCGTGGAGATAGTCGCGGCAGATTTCCAGCGCCCGCTCCATGGCGCCCAGGGCGATGGCGCAGGTGGCCGCCAGTCCGCGGTACACGGCCCGCAGCAGCAGGGTTTCGGCCTCGGGGCCACGGGCAAGGCAGGTGGCGGGCGTGTCCTGGAAGACCAGGTCGGCGCTGTGGGTGCCGTCCGCCAACGGCGCGCCGCTGCGGATCAGGCCCTGGGCGGCGCCGTCGACCAGCAGCAATGCCAGGCCGTCCTCGCCGCGCGCCGCGACCACGAGCCAATCCGCCTGCGCGCCGTTGTCCACCAGCAGCTTGCGGCCGGACAGGCGCCAGGCCGCGCCCTGGCGCTCGGCGCGGGTCTCGATCCGCAGCGGCGCGAAGCCGCGGTCGCTTTCGGTCCAGGCCAGCGCCAGGCTGGCCTGGCCGGAAACCGCGTCCTGCAGCGCCTGCGCGGCCGGGGAGCCATCGGCGGCCCCGGCAAGAAGCGGGGCGGCGAGTATGGCGCTGGCCAGCAATGGCTCGGCGCAGAGCGCCGCGCCGGCGCCTTCCATCAGCAGCATCGTTTCCTGCGGTCCCAGGCCCAGGCCGCCGTCGTCCTGCGGCACGGTCAGGCCCAGCCAGCCCAGGCCGGCCATGGCCTGCCAGGCTTCGGAGGCGGAGCCCGGGGGCTGGCCCAGCCGCTCGAGATGGCGGTCGAATCCATACGCGCTCGAGAAATAATCGAACACGCTCTCGCGGATCATCTCTTGTTCTTCGGAGAGGTTCAGGTTCATGGCGTGTCCTTTATTTCTGGAAGCGGCTCTTCGCGATCACGGTCTTCTGGATTTCGGAGCTGCCTCCGTAGATCGTGGCCACGCGGTTGAACAGGTGGTCGCCGAGCAGGCCGTGGGCCGTGGAGTCGCCGATCGGCGATTGCGTATAGCGGCCGCTGTAGACCATGCCGTAGCGGCCCGCGAGGTCGAGCAGCAGTTCGGTCAGGGCCTGGCAGATTTCAGAGCCTTCGATCTTCAGCATCGAGGAATCCGCGATGTCGAAGCCGGCTCCGGGACGGTAGGCCGACAGGGCGCGCAGCTCGGTCAGTTCGAGCGCGCGCAGGCGGGCCTCGATGTCGCACAGGCGCTGGCGGTAGAGCGGGTTGTCGATCGGGCGGCTGCCGTCGGCCAGCGGATGCGAGGCCAGGCGTTGAGCGCGCGCCAGTTGCATGCGCGAGCGGCCCACGCGGGCGATCATGGCGCGCTCGTGGCCGAGCAAGAACTTGGCGTAGGTCCAGCCTTCGCCTTCCTTGCCCACCAGCCCCGACTTGGGGACGCGGACGTCGTTGAAGAACACTTCGCAGATGCTGGCGCCTTCGTCGATGGTGCGCACCGGGCGGACCTCGATGCCGGGGCTCTTCATATCGAGCAGCAGGAAGGAGATGCCTTGCTGCGGCTTGCCCGTGTCTTCGGTGCGCGCCAGGCAGAACATCATGTCCGCAAAGCGGCCGTGCGTCGTCCAGGCCTTCTGGCCGTTGAGCAGATAGTGATCGCCGCAGTCCACGGCGCGCGTGCGCAGCGAGGCGAGGTCGGAGCCTGCGTTCGGTTCGGAGAAACCCTGGCACCACCAGGTGTCGGAATTCAGGATGGCGGGCAGGTACTGGGCCTTCTGCTCCTCCGATCCAAAGGTGTAGATCACCGGACCCACCATGGAAATGCCGAAGGGGATGGTCTCGGGCGCGCATTGCAATGCCAGCTCGTGAAGGAATACGCGTTGCTTGCTCAGGCTCCAGCCCGTTCCGCCGTATTGGACCGGCCAGGCCGGCGCGATCCAGCCCTGGCGATGCAGGTGCTTCTGCCAGTCCACGTACTCCTGCTTATCCAGCTTTTCGCCGTACAGGACCTTGCGGCGTACGGCCTCGGGCAGATGGGCCTGCGCGAACTCGCGGACTTCGAGGCGGAATTCCCGTTCTTCGGGCGTGATGTCTATATCCATGGTGATGATCGCTCTGTGGATGCCTTCAGATCGGCTGGATGGATGGAGGCGCCTTGATGTGGATGGGCACATCCGGCAGGAATTCGGCGGCGACGTCGTTGACCGTGCGCGGAATGTCGCGCAGGCGAGCGGCGACGTCCTGCCGGGTGCCGGCGACGGCCAGGGCCAGCAGGCCGGCGCGGTCGCCGGCGCCGGGGTCGCTGACCAGCGCGAAGGAAAAGGACGCGCGATTGGCGCTCTGGAGGCGGTGCGAATAGACGAACCCTGCCTGGCGCGCCTTGTCGACGATGGAGAGGACCTGCCGCAGCGACGAAACCGGCGATTTGTGCTCGGCGCGCGCCAGGCAGACGCTGGCGATGGAGCAGACTTCGTCGTCCGGCAGCTGCGCCAGCAGCGCGTACCCCATGCCGGTGTCGATCAGCGGCCGCACGACCCCGATCGGCACCTGGGTCTTGCGGTCCTTGGCGCCGTAGAGCACGTGGGCGTACTGGACGTAGCGGCCGCTGCGCTGGCCCAGGATGACGCTCAGGCCCAGGCGTTCGCCCAGCGCGCGCATGGCCAGGCGTAGGTTGCTGCGGGGCAGGGCCAGGTCGTGCACCCAGCCGCCCAGCAGGTTCAGCCGCAGGCTGGGCATGTAGGTGCCGTCGTCGGGGTTGTGGCACAGGTAGCCCATGCGCATCAGCGTCTGGACCAGCATCCAGGTGCTGGACTGGGGGTAGCCGCTGGCGCGGACGATCTCCGCCAGGCTGACGGGGCGGCCCAGCTGTTCCAGCAGTTCGATCAGTTCGAGCACGCGCTGGGCCGACTTGACCGAACGAGGGCCCAGGTCGCGCGTGCTGTCCTTGACCGAAGCGTCGGGAAGTTCCAGCCGTCGGGAGGATCGGGACATGATGGGCCCCCGTGTCAGTCGGTGCGGATGTTGGCCTTGTTCGCCAGGTCGGCCCAACGCTGCAGGTCGGTTTGGAAGAACGTCGCGAAGGTCTTGGGATCGCTGCCCACGGGATCCAGGTTCATGCCGACGAGCTTGGACCGGACGTCCGGCGCCTTGACCGCCTGGGCGATCTGCGCCGCCATGTCCTGGACGATGGCGTCGGGAGTGCCCTTGGCGGCGAACAGCCCGAACCACGCGCCCAGGTTGAAGCCCTGGTAGCCGAGCTCCGCCATGGTCGGGATCTGCGGCAGCGTCGCCATGCGTTTGTCGCCCGTCACGGCCAGCACGCGGACGCGGTCCGAGTTCAGGTGGGGCAGCGCCGAGCCGATGTCAGGGAATGCGAAGGAGACCACGCCGGCCAGCAGGTCCGACATCATGGGCGCGGCGCCCTTGTACGGCACGTGCTGGGCGTTCGTTTTCGTTTCCTGCAGGAACTGCGCGCCCAGGAAGTGGCCGGTGGAGCCGTTGCCGTAGGAGCCGTAGCTGTACTTCTGGGGTGACGCCCGCAACGCTTCCACCAGCGCCTTGACCGAGTCCACGTCGACGCTGCCGCGGTTGACCACGAGGACGTTCGACGAGCGGGCGACCAGCGAGACGGGGATGAAGTCGCGGTCCACCTGGTAGGGCAGTTTGATCGTGGAAGTGGCGGGCAGTTGGGACATGGTGGTGAATCCCAGCATGAAGGTATAGCCGTCGGCTGGCGCCCCGAGCACGGCGTTGCCGGCGATGACGCCCGAGCCGCCCGCGCGGTTCTCGACCACGATGGGCTGCTTGAGGGCGCCGCCGATATGCTGGGCCAGCAGGCGGGCGACCGTGTCGGCCCCGCCGCCCGCGGCGCTGGGCACGATGAAGCGGATGGGCCGGGCGGGCCAGGCGTCGGCCGCGTGGACGGGCAGGCTGCACGCCGCGGCCAGCGCGGCCGCCGCCGCGAGAAAACGCCTTCTGGCTGTCGATTTCATGTTTGTCTCCTGTTGTTGGGTATTTTCTGGTGTTGTGTCGACTTCAGATTCCGCGCGCCATGTCGACCATGGCCTTGCGCAGGATTTTTCCGTTGTCCGCCGCGGGCAGGCGGGCCAGCAGGACGATCTTCTGCGGCCGCTTGTAGGGCGCCAGCCGCTCGCGCGCGAAGCTTTGCAGCGCCTCCGCCTGCACGCTGCGGCCTTCCTCGGCCTCGACGAACGCGACGATCTGTTCGTCGCCGTCCTTGGGCACGCCGACCACGCAGGACTGGCGCACTCCGGCATATGCGTTCAGCGCCGCCTCGACTTCGCTGGGATAGACGTTGAAACCGGAACGGATGATGAGATCCTTGATGCGGCCCATGACGAAGAGCGCGCCGTCGGGCTCCTCGCGCAGCAGATCCCCGGTGCGCAGCCAGCCGTCCTCGCCGAGGGCCAGCGCCGTTTGTTCCGGGGCCTTGTAGTAGCCCTTCATGACGTTGGGGCCGCGAACCTGCAGTTCGCCCACTTCGCCGGGCGCGACGGCCTGTGAGTTTTCGTCGACGATGCGCGCCTGCATGCCGGGGATCAGGTAGCCTACGCTCAGGTCCGTGCGGCGCTGGCGGTAGGGCACCATGCTGATGGTCGGCGAGGCTTCGGTCAGCCCGTATCCATTGTTTATCGGCTCGCCGAATATTGCTTCGATGCGGGCCTTGAGCGAGGGATCCAGAGGCGCTCCGCCGCAATGCAGCAGGCGGATCTTCGGCGCGGCGATGGCCGTTCCCTGTTCATGGGCCTGCAGCAGGCGCACGTACATGGCGGGCACCCCATGCAGCATCGTCACGCCTTCTGCGAGGGCGGCGACGGCGTGTGCAACGTCGAAGCGACTGGCCAGCCGCAGCGTGGCGCCGGCCCCCAGGGCGGCGAGCGCCACCGTGCTCAATCCGTATACGTGGGAGATGGGCAGCGCGGAATAGACATGGTCGGAGGGGCCGGTGCCGCGGGCATGGCGCGCAACCGCCGAAGAATGGCCCAGGTTGGCGTGAGTGAGCATCACGCCCTTGGGCACGCCCGTGGTGCCGCTGGTGTAGATCATCACCGCGACCTGCTCGCGCGCATCCGCTTGCACGGGCTCGGCCTGGGCGGCCGAGTCGGCCTCGGTGCAGGAAAGAGTCAGCCCCGCGACCTGGAATTCGCTTGCGCCATGGCGCAAGCCGTGGGCCCGGGCGTCGCCGGACAGGCCGCTGGTGGCCAGCAGGAGCCTGGGCCCGCAATGGGTCTTGATGGCGTCGACTTCGACGCCGGTCATGCGGGCGTTGACGACGACGGCCCAGGCGTCCAGCCGGCTGCAGGCCAGCACGGCGGCCAGCTGCGCGCAGCCGCTTTCCCCGACGATGAGCAGGCGGTCGCCGGCGCGCAAGCCGCGGTCCGCCAGGCGGCCGGCCAGCGCAAGAACGGCGGCATCGAGCTGCGCGTAGGTCCAGGCGCCCTCATCGGAAATCAGGGCCTGATGATCGGCCAGGCCGGGCAGGTGCCGGCTGACCAGTTGATGGATACGGAAATCGGTATCGGGAAGATCGACGGACATGGAAGCGGCAAGGTGTCTGCGGGGGACTGCGATTGAGCCGAATCATAGGAATGATGATGGGGCATTTCCATCACATATGTGAATTCTCTGCCCGATGGCGCTCCGGAGCGGCCGGCCGGCGGACGCCGGGCGCGCCGGTTTCGGGCAAAGCGAATAAAGTGCTTGGCGAGGCCTGCGGCGAGGTTGCCGCAGGCGTATTCCACATACAAGGAGACGGCATGGATACGACAGGCAACACGGGAGGCAGCGTGCGCGAGCGCGTCGGCGAAACGGAATGGCAGGTCCGCAAGGACCTGGCGGCGTTGTACCGCCTGGTGGCGCTGTTCGGCTGGGACGACCTGATCTTCACCCACATCACGGCCAAGGTGCCCGGCACCGAACACTTCCTGATCAATCCCTACGGCATGATGTTCGACGAGATCACGGCGTCCAGCCTGGTCAAGATCGACCTGGACGGCCGCAAGGTCATGGAGTCCGAGTACGACATCAACCCCGCGGGCTTCACGATCCACAGCTGTATCCATGCGGCCCGCAAGGATGCGATGTGCGTGTTGCACACGCACTCGATCAATGGCGTGGCGGTATCGGCGCAGAAAGAGGGGCTGCTACCCCTGTCGCAGTTCGCGTTCATCGTGCTGCGCTCGCTGGGCTATCACGATTACGAAGGCCTGGCGCTCAATCCCGAGGAGCAGCCGCGCCTGGTGCGCGACCTGGGCAGCAACAGCTACCTCATCCTGCGCAATCATGGCCTGCTGACGGTGGGGCAGAGCATGGCCGAGGCGTTCCAGGCCATGCATCGCCTGGAGGCGGCCTGCATGGTGCAGGTGCGGGCCCAGGCGGGCGGGGAGCTGACCTATATCCCGCCCGACATCCTGAAGAACGCGACGGTCGAATCGCAGGCCGACCGCGCGCACAAGGCCATGCTGGCCTGGCCGGGGCTGCTGCGCCGGCTGGACCGCCGCAACCCCGGCTACGCGGAGTAGGCGGGCGCGGGCCCCGCGCGGGGCCCACGAAGTCGAATCAGTACTTGCCCATGTAATCGCGCTTGCCGATTTCCAGGCCGTTGTGGCGCAGGATGTCGTAGGCGGTGGTCACGTGGAAGAAGAACTGCGGCAGGCCATAGTGCAGCAGGTAGGCGCTGCCGCTCAGCTTCTTTTCCTTGGGCGTGCCGGGACGCAGCACGATTTCCAGGGTTTCGCTCTGTTCGAACTGTTCGGGGCTGAACGAGGCCAGGTGTTCCAGCGTCTTGGCGATCAGGGCCTGCAGGCCGGCGAAGCTGGCCTCGCTGTCCGGCCACGACGGAACTTCCGCGCCGGCCAGGCGCGAGGCGATGCCGCGGGCGAAGTCCGACGCGATCTGCACCTGTCGCGACAGGGGGAACATGTCGGGAAACAGGCGGGCGCCCAGATACGCCTGCGGATCGATGTTCTTTTCCGCGGCGTGGGTTTCCGCCTTCTTCAGCACGTCGGACAAGGCCGACAGCATTTGCGTCAGGACGGGAACGGAGGCGCTGTGCATGAAACTGCTCATTTCGTGTCTCGCTTGAAAAGGGCGCCGGCGCGGGAGGCGCCGGCAGGCCCTCGAAGACTACCAGTTGCCGGCTCCGGTATCCTTAATGCCCCTCCGATCTTGCATCATCATGACATCATGATGTTATGATGGTTCATGCAAAAAAACGTTGAACATTCTCCTCTCTACGTCAGGGTGGAAACGGCGCTGGCCGCAGAAATCGCCGTCGGCATCCTGCCGTCCGGCAGCCGCTTGCCCACGGAAGACCAGCTGATCGAGCGCTTCGCCGTCAGCCGCACCACGGTGCGCAAGGCGGTGGAAAACCTGGTTGCGCGCGGCCTGGTGGAAATCCGGCGCGGCAAGGGCACCTTCGTCACGGAACCCAAGCTGACCCAGGCGTTGACGTCGTTGAGCGGATTCGTCGAAGACATGACCGCGCTCGGCCGCCAGGCCACGGCGCGTCTGCTGGACAAGCGGCCGGTGCCCGCCACGGAAGACGTGGCGCGCCAGCTGGAAGTGGCGCGGGGCGCGATGGTCTACCGCATCGAGCGTGTGCGGCTGGCGGACGGCACGGCCATGTCGTTCGATGAAACCTACCTGCCGCTGGACATCGGCGAGAAGGTCGCCAGCAATGACCTGGAGGCCGAGCCTATCTTCGACCTGCTGGAGCTGCGCTACGAGCTGCCGCTGATCGAAGCCCAGTACCAGCTCGAAGCCGTGACGGCGGACGAGCGCGTGGCGCAAGCCCTGGGCGTCGAGGCGGGCAGCCCGATCTTCCTCATCGAGCGCACGTCCTACAGCGAGGGGCAGCGCCCCGTCGACTACGAAAAGCTGTACTACCGCGGTGACCTGATCCGGTTCACCACCCGCCTGTCCCGGCTGCCGCGCAAGCGGGACTGAGCCAGTGGCCATGGCGGCATCCACAATCCTCTGGCTCTTCGCCGCAGCCTTCGGGGCCAGCGCGCTGGGCGGCGTGCTGGGAATGGCCAGCGGCATTTTCATCGTGCCGATCCTGACGCTGCTGTTCGGCGTGGACATCCACGTTGCGATCGGCGCCAGCATCATCTCGGTGATCGCCTGTTCCTGCGGCAGCGCGGGGCCGTTCCTGAAGGGGCGCCTGACCAACGTCCGGCTGGCCATCGTCCTCGAAACCGCCACCACGCTGGGCGCGCTGACCGGCGTGTTCCTCATCGGCATCGTGTCCACCGAATTCCTCTACGGCCTGTTCGCCGCCATTCTTGCCCTGTCGGCGCAGCAGATGCTGGCGCGCCGCCGCGAGGCGGCCCACGCCGGCACGCCGGACGCCGCGAGCTGGGCCACGGCGCTGCGCCTGCATTCGAGCTTCCCCGACCGCGCCCTGGGCAGGGAAGTCCACTACCAGGTGGGCCGCGTGCCGCTGGGTCTGTCGCTGATGTACGGCGCGGGCCTGATCTCGGCGCTGCTGGGCATCGGTTCTGGCGTGCTCAAGATTCCCGCGATGGACGCCGCCCTGCGGCTGCCCATCAAAGTGTCCTCGGCCACGTCGAACTTCATGATCGGCGTTACGGCCGCGGCCAGCGCGGGCGCGTATTTCGTGCGGGGCGACATCGATATCGGCATCGCGGGCCCGGTCGCGCTGGGCTCGGTCGCCGGCGCGTTGCTCGGGGCCCGTCTGTTGCTGGGCTTGCCCGCCGACAAACTGCGCATCTTCTTCGTCGTCGTCCTGGCGCTGCTTGCGGTGCAAATGCTGCTCAGCGCGCTGGGCGTGTCGATCCCGGGAGGCCCGGCGTGAGCGCGGCCCCCGACAGACAGGCCAGGCGTGACCGCGGCATCGCGGCGCTGCTCTGGTATGGAACCTGGGCCGCATCGGCCTGCATCGCCATCGGCATGGCGCTGGGCCTGGTGGCGCCATCCGGCGGCGGAGAGGGCATGGGCCTGTACGGCTACCGGTTCGTGCAGGCGGGGGTGGCCCTTTTCATCCTGCTGCCGGTTGCGCGCGTGGCGCTGATGCTGGCCATCTTCCTGCGCGAACGCGACTACGCCTATACGGCGATTTCCGCGCTTGTGCTGCTGATCATCGCGGCCGGCGTCATGTCCGGCCTGCACTGAACCGGGCGCGCGGCCGGATTTTTTATAATCCGCTTGCGCCTCGATGGCGCGCCGCCTCATATCCCAGGATCCGTTCATGCTTTCCATTACCAGTCAGGATGTCTACGTACCCACCAGCCAGGGCCGCCTGTTCGCGCGGCGCTGGGACCCCGCAGGCGCGGATGCGGCGGGCGCGCCCATTGTGCTGTTGCACGACTCGCTGGGCTGCGTGGAACTGTGGCGCGATTTTCCGGAGCTGCTGGCGCGCGAAACCGGGCGCAGCGTGATCGCGTACGACCGCCTGGGCTTTGGCCGTTCCGACCCGAACGCCGCCACCTTCGAAACCGGTTTCGTCGAAGCCGAGGCACGCGGCGGCTTCCGCCAGCTGCGGGAAGCGTTGGGCATCGGGCCGTTCGTCGCCTTCGGCCACAGCGTGGGCGGAGGCATGGGGATATGCTGCGCGGGCGTGTACGAGGAAGACTGCCAGGCCCTGATCACCGAATCCGCGCAGGCGTTTGCCGAAGACCGCACGCTGCAGGGCATCAGCGCCGCGAAGCGGAATTTCGACGAGCCGGGCCAGCTGGATCGCCTGAAGAAGTACCACGGCGAGAAGGCCGCCTGGGTGCTGGGAGCCTGGGTCGACACCTGGCTGTCGCCCAGCTTCGCCGACTGGAATCTCGATGGGCCCCTGAGCCTGGTGCGTTGCCCGGTGCTGGCTCTGCACGGCGATGATGACGAGTACGGTTCGCCGCTGCATCCCGAGCGCATCGCGCGGCTGACCGGTGGACGCGCCGTGCTGCTGGAGAACTGCGGCCACGTCCCGCACCGCGAGCAGGGCCGCATCGTGCTGGACGTGGTGGGCCAATGGCTGAAGGCCGTGCGCTGAGCGGGGCTTCCGCCTGGGCGGAAGTTCACACTGCCATGATCCGCGCTTAGAATCGGACTGGCCTTTTTCTTCCGCGCCTCGCGCCCGTTTCCAAGGTTTCAGATCCGATGTCCGATACTCAGCCCCTGTCCCAAGCCGTACACAATTCGACCACGCGCCACGCGATCTTCCTGGTCGCCACCCTCAACGCGGGCCCCGCTGCCGCCGAGACGGTGCGGGGCTGGTGCGAAGACGTCGCCAACCTCGTGCGCACGGTGAGCTCGCGCGCGCCCGAGCAAAACCTGTCCTGTGTCTGCGCGTTCAGTTCCAACGCATGGGACACGCTCTTCGGATCGCCGCGCCCGGCGGCGCTGCATCCCTTCCGTGAATTCGGCTCGGGCGAGCGCGTCGCCGTCGCGACGCCGGGCGACATCCTGCTGCACATCCGCGCGGATTCGATGGATTTCTGTTTCGAGCTCGCCACGCTGCTGTGCAACGGCCTGGGCGACGCCGTGACTGTCGTGGACGAAGTCCACGGCTTCCGCTACTTCGACCGGCGAGCCATCATCGGCTTCGTCGACGGAACCGAGAATCCGGAAGGGCGCGAAGCGGTCGATTTCACCGTCATCGGCGACGAGGATGCCGAGTTCGCCGGCGGCAGCTATGTGCTGGTGCAGAAGTACCTGCACGACATGACGGCCTGGAATTCGCTCAGCGTGGAAAGCCAGGAAGGCATCATCGGCCGCCACAAGTTCTCCAACGTGGAGCTCGACGACGACATCAAGCCCTCGTCCTCCCACAGCGCGCTGACCACCCTCGAGGAAAACGGGCAGGAAGTGAAGATCCTGCGCGACAACATGCCCTTCGGCCGGCCGGGCTCGGGGGAATTCGGCACCTATTTCATCGGCTACGCGCGTTCGCCCGCGCCCATCGAGCAGATGCTGGAAAACATGTTCGTCGGGCGGCCTGCAGGCAACTACGACCGCCTGCTCGACTACAGCCGCGCGGTCACGGGCGGGCTGTTCTTCGTGCCTTCGGCCGAACTGCTGGAATCGCTCGCTGAGAGGACTCCGGCCGCGGGCGAGGCCGCCGTCGCGCCGGCGGCCGCAGGGTCCGCCGCCTAGCTGTCGAGTTTCTCTTCTGCCTGCGCCCATCACGGCGGGGCACTGCATTTCTTCATACCTGCGGCGGGCGGCGTGGGCGGACCTGGTTCCGCTTGCCACGCCCGGCCCGGGCCCCCTGATTTCCACTAGCAAATAGGGACATGTTTCAGCCCAAAAGCTGACGATAATATTAAAACGCATGAGAATCATTTGCATTAAACTTCCCGTCGATTTGAAACGTCGTCAAGGGGAAAGTCACAAATGCAAAGACATCGGAACGCCAGCCGTCAACTTTTCGCGCTTCGGCGCACCTCCTTCCTGGTGCTCATGGCGCTGGCCTGCGGAGCGGCCACCGCTCAGGAAGGCAATGTCGCCACTCTGCCCACGGTGCAGGTGCTGGGAGACTCGGATCCGACGACCACGGAAGGCACCGGCTCATACACGCCACGCGCCACCGCCGCCAGCACCGGCATGCCGCTGACGCTGCGGGAAACGCCGCAGTCCGTCACGGTGGTCACGCGCCAGCGCATGGAAGACGAGAACATGCTTTCCCTCGTCGACGTGATGGCCAGCACGCCCGGCATATCCGTGCAGAACTACGATAGCGAGCGTTATTCCTTCAATTCCCGAGGGTTCAGCGTCAGCAACTACATGTATGACGGGATCCCCACGAGTTTCGACACCGGCTACGCCGCGGGGGAGTCCGCGCTGGATCCCATCATCTACGACCGCGTCGAAGTCGTGCGCGGCGCCACGGGCCTGATGTCCGGCACCGGCAATCCCTCGGCCTCCATCAACCTGGTGCGCAAGCACGCCACCAGCCGCGAGTTCACGGCCGACATGAGCGTCAGCGCGGGCAATTGGGATACCTACCGCGGGACGCTGGACCTGTCCACGCCGCTGAGCGCCAACGGCAATGTGCGCGGCCGGATCGTGTCGGCCTACCAGGACAACCATTCCTATCTGGACGGCTACCAGAACAAGAAGAAGATCTTCTACGGCGTGGTGGATGCCGATATCACTTCGAACACCACGCTGAGCGTGGGTTTCAACTACCAGGACAACGATCCCAAGCGCAGCAACTGGGGCGGTTTCCCGCTGTGGTACGCGGACGGCAGCCGCACCGACTGGGTCCGGTCGCTGAACACGGGCGCGGACTGGTCCTCATGGGGCAGCACCACCCAGGGCGCGTTCGCCAGCCTGGAGCACCGCTTCGACAATGGCTGGACCGTGCATGCCGTGGGCTCGCATTCCAAGAACGAAATGGACGCGAAGCTGCTGTACCTGTATGGCTGGCCCGATCGCGAAACCGGCCTGGGCATGGGCGCGTCGCCCGCGTGGTACCTGGGCGACCGCAAGCAGAACAGCGTGGACCTCAAGGCCTCGGGCCCGTTCACGTTGTTCGGCCGCCGCCACGAGGCCGTGGTGGGCGCGAGCTTCAACCGCCAGTACGCCGACTTCGATTACCGCTCAGCCCTGTCCGTGGCGCCGGTGGGCAATTTCCTGGATTGGGACGGCTCGTATCCGGAACCGGACTGGAGCGACTCTTCCACGACCGCGACTCGCTACACCACCAAGCAGACCGGCTGGTACGGCGCGCTGCGCCTGAACCTCGCGGATCCGTTGAAGCTCATCGTGGGCGGCCGCTACAGCACCTGGAAGACGGATTCCGTGGGCTTCGGCGGGGGCGACCACACGTCCTTCGACAAGAGCGAGTTCATTCCGTATGCCGGCCTGCTCTACGACATCAACGAGAACTACACGGCCTATGTCAGCTATACCGGGATCTTCAACCCGCAAAGCTACCAGGACCGCAACGGCAACTGGCTCGACCCGCTGGAAGGCAAGTCGTACGAGGCGGGCATCAAGGGCGAATTCCTGGACGGCAAGCTGAATGCCAGCGCCGCCGTGTTCCAGATAGAGCAGGACAACGTGGCCCAGGTCGACCCGGGCTACATGGTGCCGGGCTCCGTCAACCAGGCCTACACCGCGGCGCAGGGCACCCGCAGCCGGGGCTTCGACCTGGAAGTCTCGGGCGAAGTGATGCCGGGCTGGAATCTCGCCGCCGGCTGGTCGCACTGGACCGCCCGGGACGGCGACGGCAACGCCATCCAGACCGACCAGCCGCGCAGCCTGGTGCGCCTGTTCACCACCTACCAACTGCCGGGCGGCTGGAACCGCCTGACCGTGGGCGGCGGCGTGAACTGGCAGAGCCATGTTTACACCATCGCCAGCGGCCCCAACGGCGACGAGCGGGTGGGGCAGGGCAGCTATGCCATCACCAACCTGATGGCCCGCTACCGCTTCAACCGCAACCTGAGCGCGCAGCTCAACGTCAATAATCTGTTCGATCGCAAGTACTACAGCCAGATCGGCTTCTATAGCCAGGGCGCCTGGGGCGCGGGCCGCAGCGCGATGCTGACGATGCGCTACCAGTACTGACGGTCGGCGGCGGCAGGAGCGGGGCGCGTCGAGGCCGCCGGGCCTAGCGCCCTTGTTCCTGCTCCAGCGTCGCCTTCATCCGCAGCATGGTTTCCTGGCTGACCGTAATGACACCGGAGGCGGGCTGGTCGATGTCGAGGATGAAGGTCAGGACCAGGGCGATCAGCGTGGCGAACAATCCTGTGGAAATGATCCGCCTGCGTTTTTGCAGGCCGGTTCCATAGGCGATGAACGCCATGGCCCCGGAAGTGACGATGAACAGCAGGTAGAACACGGGCTCCGGCACGTGGTTCTCCAGCGCGACCCGGCGCTTTTCGTTGACCTGCGCCATCTCGTTGATGGCCTGGATGAACATGACGGCGGAGATCGACGGCGGCGATTCCAGGACGCTGGCCGCCGTGGAGCGGATCTGGCGCTCGATGCGCCGCGAGGTGGCGCCGGCCGTGGCCAGGCGGGCGCTGTCGTTGTCCGCGTCGTGGAAATCCAGCGCCGTCGTGGCGTACTCCAGCAGCAGGGCCGCGATCGGATCGCGGGCGGCGGGAGGAAGCAGCTGGGAGCGCCAGTAGGCGTTGCCTATGGCGTTGGCTTCTTCCAGCACCAGGTTCTTGCGGGCCTCGAAACGCGTGACCGACATCGCGAAGGTAAAGCCCAGCAGCAGCGCCAGCAGGCCGAGCAAGGCGGTCTGCAGCCCGCCTATGTGGGCCTTGGCCGTTTCGTCGGAAGCCTTGCGCTGCTTGCGGCCCAGGCGGAAGCAGAGCTCGATGATCGCCAGGAAGACGACGACGCAGATGAAAAATATATAGGTCTCGTCGATTTCCCGCAGCACGTTGGTTTCCCGGAGTCGGTCGGGCATCAAGCGTATGCCGATTCGAGCGGGGCGGGCAAGGGCCGTTTACCCGCAGTCCTCCAGGCGCCAGAAAGGAATCTTGGAGTAAGGTGTTGCCTTCCTTGTACGCCATCCCGCACGGAGCAGAACTTGAAATACCGCAAACTCGGCCGCACCGACCTGGACGTCAGCCTGATCGGGCTGGGCACCATGACCTGGGGCGAGCAGAACACCGAAGCCCAGGCCCACCAGCAACTGGATTACGCCCTGGAGCGCGGCGTCAACCTGATCGACGCCGCCGAGATGTACCCGGTGCCTCCGAAGCCTGAGACCCAGGGCCTGACCGAGACCTATATCGGCACCTGGCTGGCGCGGAGCAAGCGCCGCCACGACGTCGTGCTGGCCAGCAAGGCGGCGGGCCCGGTGCGCGACGCCAAGCGCCCCGGCCACATCCGCGACGGCAAGACCTTCCTGGACCGCAAGAACCTGACCGCGGCCCTGGACGCCAGCCTGAAGCGCCTGCAGACGGACTACCTGGATCTCTACCAGCTGCACTGGCCCGACCGCAGCACCGCCACGTTCGGAAAACTGTCCTATCCCTGGGTGAAGGACGAATACACCGTGCCGATCGAGGAAACGCTGGAAGTGCTGCAGGACTTCGTGCGCGCCGGCAAGGTGCGCCACGTCGGCGTGTCGAACGAAACCCCCTGGGGCGTGGGCCAGTTCCTGCGCCATGCGGAAACCAAAGGCCTGCCGCGCATCGCGTCGATCCAGAACCCGTACAACCTGCTGAACCGCGTCTTCGAGATCGGCCTGTCGGAGTTCACCCATCATGAAGACGTCGGCCTGTTAGCGTATTCCCCGCTGGCGATGGGCATGCTCTGCGGCAAATACCTGGACGGCGCGCGTCCCGCCGGCGCCCGTTTGACGCTCTACACGCGGTTCACCCGTTACAGCAACGAACGAGCCGAAGCCGCCACGCGCGAGTACGTGCAACTGGCGCGCGAGCACGGGCTTGCGCCGACCCATCTGGCCCTGGCCTGGGTCAATCAGCGCCCGTTCGTGACCAGCAACCTGATCGGCGCCACCACGCTGGAGCAACTGAAGGAAAACATCGACAGCGTGGACGTGACGCTGTCGGCAGAGGTGCTGGAGGCCGTCGACCGGATCCACGCCCGCCTGCCGAACCCGGCCCCTTGAGGGGCAATTGTCTGACACCCGTACGAGACGGCCCCTCCGCTAAAGCCGGCCCCTCCGCTAAAGCCGGCCTTCCCGGGTGTCTGACACCGTAGCGTTGTGTGCCGCCCCAGGTGTCAGGCGCCCGGCGGCGCCGGTGCAAAACCACTGATGGTCTCATACGGGTGTCAGGCACTTCTCATGGCCGTCTCGTAGGGGTGTCGGACGCTTGCGGCGCCAAACACCGCCGCAGTCACACTTTTTTTCACTGGCGCTGTCGAATTGGCGTCGTGGCGTTCGTCGTTCTGCAGGAGCGAGAATGTTCCGACAACCACCCAAGGAGACGGATATGCGATTCATGGTGCTAGTGAAAGCGACGGCGGACAGCGAAGCGGGCCTCATGCCCAGCGAACAGCTGCTGGCCGATATGGGCCGGTTCAATGAAGAACTGGTGAAGGCGGGCGTAATGCTGGCGGGCGAGGGCCTGCACCCCAGTTCGAAAGGCGTCCGCGTGCGTTTTTCGGGCAAGGATAGGCGCGTGATCGACGGGCCGTTCGCGGAGACCAAGGAATTGGTCGCCGGCTTCTGGCTCTGGCAGTGCGCATCGCTGGAGGAAGCGATTTCCTGGGTGAAGCGCTGCCCCAACCCCATGCCGGGCGATTCCGACATCGAGATCCGCCAGGTCTACGAGGCCGAGGACTTCGGCGAGGCCTTCACCCCGGAACTGCGTGAACAGGAAGAAAGGTTGCGCGATCAGCTGCAGAACAAGCCGGCGTCTTGACGCGGCGGACCACGGGCCCGGGCGGGGCAGGGAGTTCGCGATTGATAATATAATTGCGAATCAGTCCTATTTATTAGAATATTCTTTCCCTCCCGCTCTGGAGAATTCAACGTGGTCCGTTCCGCTTCCACCCGGAAGTGCCGTGCGCGCAAGCAAGCACGGTTCACCATTGCGCCTTGCGCGCTAGTCCTGACGCTGGGCATCGCCCATTCCGCCGGCGCGCACGCCCAGTCCGCCCTGCCGCCGTCCGACGCCGCCCAGGACCCGCAGGGCGTGGCGCAGCTTCCCGCCGTCACCGTGAACGCGACGGCGCTGGACGATACGCTCGAGCACCTTTCGGCGCCGGTAAATGCCGGCGCGCTGGGCGACCGCAGCCAGCTGGAGACGCCGTTCTCCACCACGGTCGTGACGGCGGCGGACATCGAGGAGCGGCAGGTCAACAAGCTGGGCGACGTGTTTGCCCTGGACGCCTCCGTGACGGACAACAGCGCGTCATATGGCGCATGGGCAAGCTATCTCAGCGTGCGCGGCCTGCCGCTGGACTGGCAGAACTCCTACCGCATCGACGGCAAGCCATTCCTGAGCTATGTCACGACCCTCCCCTACGAGCACTTCGAGCAGATCGACCTGCTCAAGGGCGCGTCGGGCTTCATGTACGGCTTCGGGTCCCCCGGGGGGCTGATCAATTACGTCACCAAGAAGCCCACCGACGAGCCTGTGCGCACCATCGAGCTGGGCTACGTGTCCAAGGGGCTGCTGCGCGAACACGTGGATCTGGGCGGCCGCGTGGGCGAGAGCGGCCGCTTCGGCTACCGCCTGAACGCCACGCACGACGAAGGCAATACCTACAACGGCGGTTCTCTCTACCAGGATTCGGTGTCGCTGGCGCTGGACGCGCGCCTGACCGACAGGCTGACCTGGGACTTTCAGTCCATCTACCAGGACCGCAAGGCGATCCGCCAAGAACCCACCATCTACGCAGGCGCGATGGAAGGCTCCGAGCTGCCGTCGCCGGTGCGCAACGACAACGGCCGGATGGTGGGCGAGGGCCCGTATGCGGACAACAAGTTTCGCTTCTATTCGACCGGGCTGAAGTACCGCCTTTCCGACAACTGGACGGTGCGCACCGACTATAGCTACAGCTCCACGCGCACCCGGCGCAACGAGTCGGTGCTGTTCCTGCAGAACCAGGCGGGCGACTACGACGACTACCGCTCGGACTACGGCGAAGCCTATGCCTACAACCAGTGGCAGGGCATGGTGGAGGGCCGGTTCGCCACCGGCCCCCTCAAGCACCAGGTGGTGGCGGGCGCCTCGTGGCAGAAGCAGAAGAACGACTACAGTTCCAACGGCGTCTATCAGCTGCAGGGCACCGGCAATCTGCGTTCCCAGAACACCAACACCTACTACAGCGAAGGCAGCCTGGATCTGTACCGCGCCGCCGAGATCACGCAGAAGGCGCTGTTCGCCAGCGACACGATAGACCTGACCGGCGGCTGGTCCGTGCTGGGCGGCGTGCGCTATACCGACTACGAGCAGGTCGGTTTCGACGCGACGGGCGCGCGCTCCTCGACCTACGACAAGAACGGGGTGCTCACGCCGACGCTGGCGCTGATGTACAACATCACGCCGCAGACGATGGCCTACGCGAGCTACATCGAATCGCTGGAACCCGGCTCGTCGGTCGGCAACACCTACGCGAACTTCGGCGAATTGCTCGATCCGCTCAAAAGCAAACAGTACGAGCTCGGCATCAAGACCAGCCAGGGCGACTGGGCGGCGACCGCGGCGCTGTTCCGGATCGAGAAGAAAGCGGAATACGCCAACGCTGCCAACGAGCTGGTGCAGGACGGGAAATCCATCTACCAGGGCCTGGAGCTGGGAGCCTCCACCCGCATCGGCACGAATTGGAACGTGGGCGGCAGCGTGATGTTCCTGGACACCGAATACAAAAAAGGGGCCGACTTCACGGGCAACCGCGTCGCCGGGGCGCCCAAGTTCACGGCCGCGGCGCAGGTCGCCTATGCGGTGCCGCAACTGCCCGGCCTGAAGCTGCGGGCCGACGTGAAATACACGGGCAGCGCCATGCTGGGGGCGTCCAATAAGGTCCAGGTGGACGATTACGCCATCGTCAATATCGGCGCCACCTACGACACGTGGATCTACGGCTACGAGACCACTTTCCGCGCCGGCATCAACAACCTGGCGGACAAGCGCTATTGGCTGTACCAGTCCTCGGATTACGTGAAGGCGGGCGACCCGCGCACCTACAGCCTGAGCGCCAGCCTCAAGTTCTAGGCGCCGCCAGGTCCCACACCCGCTCGGGCGTGAAGTCCTGCTGCTCGCCCTTCTTGGCGTAGCCCAGCGGGTTGGCCAGCACGCGGCAGCCGTTCTTTACGTAGTCCTGCGGGCAATGCAGGTGGCCGTGCAGCCAGTAGTCGGCCAAGGGCAGCAGGCGGTCCAGCGCGTTGCAGAATCCCACCGTGCCCGGCGTTACTCCGTAGCGGGGATCCGCGCTGGCCAGGGTCGGGGCGAAGTGGGTGATCGCCACCGTGGGGCCGTCGAACGGCACATGCAGGGCGGCTTCCAGCCATTGCTGGCAGGCCAGCCCCTGTTCCCGCATCTGCTCTGCCATGAAGGGCGCGCCATGGCGGCGCATCTCCGCTTTTTCCAGGTAGAAGTCCGCCGCGCGAAAGGCCTTGGCGCGCTTTTTCAGCACCTCGCCCAGGGTGTCGCCGTCGGCCGCCAGCGCGTCGAAATCCGTCCAGAGCGTGGTGCCGACGAGGCGCATGCCGTGGATGACGAGCGTTTCGCGTTCCAGCCAGTGGATGTCCAGGTCGTGGCAAAGCCCGCGCAGTCGGTCATGAGTTTCGTCGAAATCCACATTGTCGTATTCGTGGTTGCCCGGCACGTAAACCACCGGGGTGGGCCAGCCGTTGCGCGGCGAGTAGCTGCCCAGGCCGAAGTCCGCGCGTTCCAGGCGGGATCCCCGCCGGTACGAACCGATATCCCCCGCCAGCACCAGCAGATCGGCGCCGGGCGCGGGCCGCGCGAGGAAGTCGGGGTCGGTTTCCAGGTGCAGGTCGGAGAGCAGTTGGATTTTCATACCCTCAATCTTAGGCGACGGCGGCTGCGGCTGCGGCCGCCGGCCTTTCCATGAGACACTTTCCCCGATCGACCGGGACGATGCAGGCGCGGGCGCCCGGACCGCAAAGACCACAGGAGGAACCCTCATGCGTATCTTGATTACGGCGGCAGCCGTCCTGGCGCTGGCGGCAGGCGCGCAGGCCCAGCCGCAGCCGCAACCGCGGCCGATCGATTGCGCCAAGGCGGCCACGCAGACGGACATGAGCATGTGCGCGGACCAGGCGTACCGCAAGTCCGATGCCGATCTGAACGCCGCCTACAAGGAAGTGAATGCGCGCCTGAAGGACGACAAGACCGCGGCCACCCAATTCCATGCCGCGCAGCGGGCGTGGCTGTTCTTCCGCGACGCGGAGTGCGCGTTCTCGGCCGGCGGCACGTCGGGCGGCAGCGCCTATCCGATGGCGTTGAGCACCTGCCTGGACAAGCTGACGCAGGCGCGCACGAAGGAATTGCGGGCGTACCTGAAGTGCGAGGAAGGCGACCTGACATGCCCGGTGCCGGGCAAGCCGTAGCCGCGATTCGTAAAGGCAAGGGCATGGGCAACGACGATTCCGGACTGGTCATGGATGGCGCCGGCGTGGCGCGCTGCTTCTGGCAGCCCTCCATGCCCGACTATCACGACCACGAATGGGGGCGTCCGGTGGCGGACGACCGCAGGCTGTACGAGAAAATCTGCCTGGAGGGGTTTCAGGCGGGAATGGCGTGGATCACGATCCTGCGCAAGCGCGAAGCCTTCCGCGCCGCCTTCGATGATTTCGATTTCGAGCGGGTCGCGCGCTATACCGACCGCGACGTGGAACGCCTGATGGGCGACGCCGGCATTGTGCGCAACCGCAGCAAGATCCTGTCCGCCATCAACAACGCGCGGTGCGCGCGGGCCCTTGCCGAGGAAACGGGTTCCCTGTCGGGCTGGCTATGGAAGCACGAGCCGCCGCCGCAAGACCGGCCGAAGACGGTGGACCTGTGCTACTGGAACAACAATCCGACGTCGGCTGCGTCGGCCGCCTTGTCGCGCGCCTTGAAGAAGCGCGGCTGGACCTTCGTGGGGCCCACGACCATGTATGCGTTCATGCAGGCGGTGGGCATGGTCAACGACCACCTGAGCGGCTGCGCCTGCCGCCAGGAAGTCGAGCAGGCGCGGGGCAGCTTCAGGCGGCCGGCCTAGGCGGCCGGCACGGCGGGAAAAACAGCGCTTGAGTTGGTTGCGAACCGCAAGTATATTGGTTGCGAATCGCAACTTTCGAGGCGCGCCATGGATCTGATCGACATTCCCTCACAATCTCGCGACAAGACCATCCAGGACCTGCGGGAGTTTTCCCGCAAACTGGTGCGCGAGCTGGGTTTCATGCGCACGTCCCTTGCCGGCAGCGACCTGGCGCCGTCGGCGGTGCACGCCATCATCGAGATCGGCTTGCAGCCGGGCATCCAGGCCCGCGACCTGGCGGCCATCCTGAGGCTGGACAAATCCAACACCAGCCGCCAGGTGGCAAAGCTGGAATCGGCCGGGCTGCTGACCCGGGAAGCCGACGCCGGCGATGCGCGTTCGTCGCGCCTCTACCTGAGCGGCGCCGGCCGCGAATTGCGGGAGCGGATCGACCAATTCGCCACGGACCAGGTCTCGCGCGCGCTCAGGCGGCTGGCTCCGGCAGACCAGGAATCGCTGATCCGCTTCCTGTCGCTCTATGCCGATGCCTTGTCGAAGGAGAATCCCAACACGGCCCAGGCCGCGGAGGCAGGCGGCATCGGCCAAGGGATCCAGGAAGGTTATGTGCCGGGGTGCATCGGCGATGTAGCCAGCCTGCATGCGCGGTATCACGCGCAGGCCTCGGGCTTCGGCGTGTACTTCGAGCGCAAGGTGGCGACCGAGCTGGCCGAGTTCGCCGAGGGCCTGCCCGCGGCGGGCAAGAACCTGTGGCTGTACCTGGACGGCGGCAGGGCGCTGGCCTCCATCGTCGTCGACGGCGATCTGGCCGCCCGCCAGGCGCACCTGCGCTGGTTCATCGTGGACGAGTCGCTGCGGGGAATGGGCGTGGGCCGCGCGCTGCTGGAGCGGGCCCTGGCGTTCGCCGACGCGCACTACGACGAGACCTATCTCTGGACTTTCAAGGGGCTGGACGCGGCCAGGCACTTGTACGAAGCGGCCGGCTTCGGCCTGGCCGAAGCCTCGGAAGGCCGCCAGTGGGGCCGCGTGGTGACCGAACAGCGGTTCGTGCGGCGCAATCCGGAAGCCGGGCCGCGCTGAGGCCGGAAAGCTGGCTTCGTCAGGCCGCGGTTTCGGCCTGCAGGCGGCCCAGGATGAAGCCGTCGACCGCGCTGGTGCGGCCGCGCCACAGCGTGGGCTGCCCGGCGATGGGCGTGCCGTCCGCGGTGAAGAACAGGGCGTCGGCCAGATGAATGTAGTTCGGCAGGGGATCGGCGGGCTGCGGCAAGCGGAAGACGTCGCCCAGCTCGGCCAGGGAAGCATGCACCGCCGAGCGGGTGGCCCCGTCCAGCGCGCCGAGCGAGTCCGTGAAGCTGGCGGCGAAGCTGTCGAAGTACTCCGCGCCCGACACGATCGAGCCCGACACCAGCATGCCGCCCATCTGCAGGGTGACGCCGATGCTCTCGATCTGGCTGCCGTTGTTGACCAGGTTGACCAGGAATTGCAGGAAGGCGTCGGCGTCGGGCGCGCCGCCGGCGGCCGGGTTGGCGTTGGGAACGTTGCTCATGGAGGGATTTCTGGGATTGTTCGGGTAGCAGCCAAGATACTCGAATTGCCGGCGAAATACGCTGGATGAAATAGGCCGAAAAACAGCCAGATTCGGCCCTTATCCCCCTGCTTCGGAAGCCGGCGTTCTTTCCAGGCTGCGCGCCAGCCTTTCGGCCGCCAGCCGCAGGCGATCGCGCAGCGCCGCGGGCGCGAGGACCTCGAATTCCACATCCAGCGCCATCAACCAATACACCAGCGCGTCCAGCGAATGCACCGGGCATTGCAGCAGGCACCGCGCCGCGTCCAGCGGTTCGACCCGGCCCGCGCCCGGCGGAATCCGCGCAGCCATGACGGCGCGCGGCGCGTGCAGGATCACGCGCGCGGGTTCGGGGTGGGGCGCCATGTTCACCGCGCGCGACACGTAGGCGCGCAGGTCGCCGCCCTCGGGCGGTGGCCGCGGCGCGAAATGCGCGCCGATTTCCGGGGCGCCCGCGATGCGGTCGATGCGGAAGGTGCGCCAGTCGTCGCGCGCCGGGTCCCAGGCCACCAGGTACCAGCGATACCCGGTATGCGCCAATCCCTGCGGTTCGACCAGCCGGGTGCTGGCCTGGCCCTTGCCGTCCGCGTAGTCGAAGCCGACCCGCATTTGGTCGCGGCAGGCGGCGGCAAGCGTGGCCAGCAGCGTGGCGTCGACGGCGGCGCCTTCGCGCGGCACCGGCACGATGGCCGAACGCAGGGCGTCCACCCGGCGCCGCAGGCGTTGCGGCATGGCCTGTTCCAGCTTCACCAGCGCCCGCAGCGCGGTTTCCTCGATGCCGCCGATCGTGCCCGTGGCCGCCGTGCGCAGCGTAAGCGCCACGGCCAGGGCTTCGTCATCGTCCAGCAGCAGGGGCGGCAGGGCGTGCCCGGCCCGAAAGGCGTAGCCGCCGGCCACGCCGCTGCTGGCCTGAATGGGGTAGCCCAGCTCGCGCAGTTTGTCGATGTCGCGCCGCAGCGTGCGGGGGTGGATGGCCAGCGTCGCGGCGAGTTCGGTTCCGGCCCAATGGCGGCGGGTCTGCAGCAGCGACAACAGGCGCAGGAGACGGTTGCTGGAAGTAAGCATCGGGGAACGATAACGCGTATCGAGGGCGGAATCTGTCCACAATGAATTCTACAGTGGCTTCCGTCGTCGGCGGCACGGGCCGCGACGCCTATCCCTTGATCGAATTGGAGATTTGCCCATGTCTATCGTCTTTTATTGGCACCCCATGTCCAGCGCGACCCCGGTGGCCTGCGCGCTTGCCGAACTGGCCGTGCCGCACGAGCGCGTCAAGGTGGATATCACGGCGGGGGAGCAGCGCCGCCCGGCGTTCCTGGCGCTGAACCCGAATGGCAAGGTCCCCACGCTGGCGGTGGATGGCGCTCCCATGTTCGAAACCCTGGCAATACAGCTGTGGCTCGGAGAACGCTACGGCGTGGAGCGCGGCCTGTGGCCCGCCGCCGGCACGCCCGAACGCCTGCTGGCGATGTCGTGGTGCGCCTGGTCCTACGTCAGCTATGGCGCGGCGGTAATGCGCCTGTATCTGGCCACGCAGGGCGAGGACGCGCCCGGCGGCGCCGAGGCGGAGCGCGTCCTGCGTGACGTGGATGCCTTGCTGGAGGTGCTGGACGGCCACCTGTCGCGCCAGCCCTGGGTGCTGGGCGCGGCCTATTCGCTGGCCGATCTGGTGGTCGGTTCGGTGATCGGCTATAGCGCCTATCTGGGGGCAAGGGTGGCCTCGCATCCGCATGTGCAGGCCTGGCTGGGCCGGGTCCAGGCCAGGCCCGCCATGCAGATCGACGCCTAGCAACGTTCCTACCAGCCCCAGCAGGCGCCGGCCGCGGGCTTGCCGCAGCTGCGATAGTTCACCGCGAACCACAGCTTCCCGGCGCCGCGCGGGCTGCCGTCGGCCTTGACGTCGTGGCGCGGCAATTCCTCCAGCGTGTCGCGGGCCTTCTTGGTGGGCGTGCCGCTGGCGGCGTTGGGTTCCAGCGCGATGCGGCCCAGGCTGGCGGCGTCGCGGTCGCTGTAGACGATGTCGCCATCGGCCAGCGCTCCCATTTTCAACGAGGCGTCGCGCACCGCCGCGGCATAGCTGTCGTTCGCGCCGGCGGGCAGCAGGTCTTTGCCCAGCGTGCTGGGGGCGAGGATCTGCGCGGTGGTGGCGGGCGCGGCCGTCAGGTACTGGTCCAGGCTGGGCAATTGGCCGGCCGCGGCCTGCCGGCGGAGCCAGTCGCCCCACAGGAATTCGGCGAATTCCGGCAGGTCGCCGTTGCTGTAGGCGATGTCGCGGGTGAAGTACACCAGCGAGCGGTAGCGGTCTTCCTGCATGCCGCCGGGCTCATCGGCGCTGGCCAGCCCCAGCCGGGCGGGCAACTGGTCCACGGTGATGGGCAGGTTCTGGCCGTCGCGCAGCCAGGTGCGCCGTTCGTCGACCATGCGCTGCCAGAACTCGGCCGCGCTCGCCAGGCTGCTGTAGTTGGCGTCCACCTTGACCCAGACCGGAAGCCTGGGCCCGCCATCGAAGATCTCGCGCAGCGATGAGAAGGTGTGGTGGCCGTCGGTCAGGTAGAGATTGCCGTCCCACCCCACCACCACGGTCTTGAGGTTGGCGGCATGCGTGCCGGGCGCGTCCTTGCAGGTGAACGAATCGGGCTGATCCAGGCGCGCGGCGCGCGCCTGGGCGATGCTCTGGAACTCCTGCGCGCGCTCGGTCCCGCCCATGTCTTCGCAGTAGTCGTCGAACTTCTTGCCGACGGTGCGGTTCAGGTAGTCCAGTTGCAGCACCGGGTCGGCTGCCCAGGTGGGGCGGTCGAAATCGCCTTGCCAGCGGCCCAGCTTGTAGTAGATCTGGTCATAGCCGATGGCGGCCTGGGTGGGGCGCAGCTCTTCGATGCGGACGCGGATGACGTCGCCGGGCTGGGCTTGCAGGTAGGCGGTGTTGCGGGGCGGGGTCTCGGCAGCGGGGGGCGTTTCCGTGGCCGGAGGCGGCATGACCTCCGCGGGCGGGGCGCTGGCCTGGTCGTCATCGTCGTCTCCGCCGCCGTTGCAGGCCGCCAGGGCCAGGGGTAGGAGGGCCGCGGCCAGCACGCGCAAAAGGGCGTGGGGGCGGGCGCCGGGGAGGGAGAATCGCGAAGGCGGAGGGGTCGAGGTCATGGGCCGTTTCCGGATCGATGTTTCAAAAGGTAGCCGATGATGGCCCATATGTGTTTCGTGCAGATTGCACCAGCGCGGATTCCGGCGGAAGGCCGGGGTAACGTGCAAGAATGCCCGGAAGTCCGCCATGCCCGCAGTGCGGATGGCGTCTATCCCTGGAACTCTTGGAGACCAGCCATGCCAGTCGAAGACTCCCGTTTGATCGATGACGCCTTGATGCGCGAGGCCGTGGCCCTGGCGCGGGACAACATGCGTGATGGCGGCCGCCCGTTCGGCGCGGTGCTTGCGTTCGAGGGACGTGTGGTGGCGCGCGGCGTGAATGAAATCCTGGCTTCGCACGATCCCACCGCCCATGCCGAGCTCCAGGCCATCCGGCATGCCAGCCGCGCGTTGGGACGTCCGCGCCTGGACGGCTGCGTGGTGTATGCCAGCGGGCATCCCTGCCCGATGTGCATGGCGGCCATGCACATGTGCGGAATCTCGCGCGCCTTCTACGCCTATTCCAACGAGGACGGCGAACCCTATGGCCTGTCGACGGCCGCCGTCTATGCGCAGATGGCGTTGCCGCCGGAAGGGCAATCCCTGCCGCTGCGCGCGCTGCGGCCCGACGGGGAGGACGGGCTGTACGCCGAATGGAAAGCCGCGGCCCGGCCATGACCGGGCCGGCGGGCGGCGTTCAGCCTTGCCCGCGGCGCTGGGCGCGGTGAACGGCCATCAGGATGGCGGTGACCGCGAGCCAGGCCAGCGACAGGGGCAGCGGCGAGCCGAAGGGCAGCCAGGACGTGGCGGCGAGCCCCAGGCCCAGCAGGCTGTAGTAGGCCACGCCGAACAGCGCGCCGGCGCGCCCCAGGCTGTGGCCATAGTGCTTCAGCGCGGGCCCCAGCAGGTTCGGGATGGCAAGCCCGTAACCCGCGAAGAGGGGCAGCGCGGCCAGGGCCCACAGCGGGCCCGGCGTGGGATCGAGCAGGATGGCGGCGGCCTGGGCCGCGACGCCCAGCAGGACGCAGCGCAGCCCATATGCCACGCGCCGCGCCGGCCCGGCGCTGACAGGCAGGCGCGCATTGAACAAGGCGCCCAGGCTGCCCGCCAAGGCAACCGCCAGCCCGATCCAGCCGAAGCCCAGCCCCGGCAGCGGCCCGGTCAGGAAGGGGCCGGCCGAATAGAAAGAGAACACCAGCAGGTTCAGGCCCGCGACGAGCACGGCCGCGCAACGCAGCGTCCGGTCGCCCAGCATTTGCCGGGCCAAGGCGGGCAGCGCGACGCGTTTGGCGGCCTCGCCGCGGGTTTCCCGCAGCCGCGCCGCGCCGGCCAGCAGCGCCAGCCAGATGGCAAGCGCGATCGTCGCGAGCACGCCCTGGTAGCCCAGGCGGTCCGAAACCAACTGCCCGGCCAGCGGCCCGACGGCGGGCGACCAGGCCAGCACGGCGCCCAGCGTCACGAAGTAGCGCGTCAGCGGCTCGCCTTGCAGGCGGTCGCGCAGCAGCGTCTGCGTGGTGACCGAGCACGTGGCCAGCCCCAGCGCCTGTATGAACCGGCCCAGCAGCAGCGCGTCGAAGCGGGGAGCGAACAGCGCGCATAGGGTGCCGGCCATGCCGACCGCAAGCCCGCCCAGCAGCGCGGGTCGGCGGCCCCAGGCGTCCGCCAGGTGCCCCCACAACAGCACGCCCGCCGCGAAGCCCAGGAAGAAAACGCCCATGACGGCCTGGGCGGCGCCAGTGTCCAGCCGCCAGTGGAGGGCGAGGTCCGGCAGGGCGGGGGCGAGTATGGTTTCGGCGATCTGAGGCAGCGCCAGCAGCGCGATGATCAGGCTGCGGGGAGGCAGGCCGTCGCGCAGGTGGAGAACGGGAGGCATCATGGACCTGGAGCAAAAGGGCACTAGCGTATCCAGGCCGGAACCAGCAGAATTGCGATATTGAGTCAAAAAACATCGCATACCTGACATGCCGCGTTATTTGCCAGACGCCGTCGCCGATCCGGATACGGCGGCCTGTCCCGTGGTGGGCCTGGCCATCGATACCCGGGCGCACTCCTCCGATTGGCATGCGCACAGACGGGCGCAATTGCTCTACCAGGCGGAGGGCGGCGTCACGCTGTATCTGCCCGACCGCGTCGGCCAGCTGGCGCCGTTGCAGGCCGCGTGGCTGCCCGCCGGCTGCGCGCACCGCACCGCCATGCACGGCAGTTTTTCCTACCGCAGCCTGTACTTCGACGTGGAGGCTTATCGGGGGTTGCCCGCCGAGCCGATGATCCTGGACGTGAATCCCTTGTTGCGCGAACTGATCCTGCGCGTCACCGAATGGCCGGCGGACGCGGCGCTGGACACGGGCCGGTCGCGCATCGTAGCCACGCTGCTGGACGAACTGGCCGCCGCGCCGGCGGCGCCGCTGCACCTGCCCATGCCGCGCGACCGGCGGCTGGCGCCCATCGCGCGGGAGCTGCTGGATAACCCGGCATGCCCCCTGTCCATAGAGGATTGGGCGGGCCGCGTGGGCGCCAGCGCCCGCACGCTGGCGCGATTGTTCCTGGCCGAAACCGGGCTGCCGTTCGGCCGTTGGCGCACCCAATGCCGTCTGCTGGCCGCGCGCGCCCGGCTTGCCGAAGGCGAGTCCGTCACGGCCGTGGCGCATGCGATGGGGTACGCCAGCGACAGCGCCTTCATTGCGATGTACCGGCGCACCTACGGCGAATCGCCGGGGCGAAAAAAAGCGCCGGCACGATCCTGATGCCGGCGCCCGGTACCGCGGCGGATGCTTAGAACGTGTGGCGCACGCCGACGCCGGCGGCCGTGCTCTTCAGGCCGTCGATGAAGGCGTAGTCCTTGCCGTACGAGCCATAGGCGTACAGGTTGGTGCGCTTGGAGATGTCGTAGGTGTAGCCCACGCTCCAGACGTTCATGTTGGCGTCGCCGCCGGTGAGCTTGTCGTTGTTCGGCGAGACGTGCTGCCACGACGCAAACAGGCTGCTAGCGCCGCCGACGGGCAGGGTGGCGCCCAGCATGTAGGAGTTGGCCTTGAAGCCGTCCACGAAGCGGTTGGTGCCGAATTCATCGCTGAACGGCGTGCCGGCGGGCAGGTCCTGGCCGACGAACCAGCCGTCGGTGGTGCGGCCGTAGGCGGCCGCGAGCTTGACGACTTCCAGGTCGTACGACACGCCCAGCGCGTATTGGCGCGGCGTGGCGTCGTGGTCGATGGCTCCCCGGTTCGAGCCGTTGAGCTGGTCGTACGTCAGCGCGATGTTCAGCGGGCCCTGCACATAGCGCAGGCCTGCAGTGATGCCGCGGGTGTTGTCCGCGGTGCGGAAGCCGGTCTGGTCCGCGGTGGTGTCGTCCGCGTTGAAGGAGTAGCCCACGCCCAGCTCGAAGCCGTTCACCGAGGGCGTGCGGTACATCACCATGTTGTCCCAGCGCATGGTGTTGGCGGCGCTGAAGCCCAGGCCCAGGTTGGATTGCGTGTAGCTGGTGTAGAAGGGATCGATGTCGGCGAGGTAGTTCGAGCCGACGGTGGCCTGCCGCCCGAACTCGAGCGAGCCCCAGGCGTCGTTGGCCAGCCCGATGGTGGCCTGGCGTCCGAACAGGCGGCCGGACTGCCCGCGCTGGCCGTTGCCGGAATCGAAGCCGCTTTCCAGCTTGAACACGGCGCGCAAGCCATCGCCCAGATCTTCGGATCCGCGCAGGCCCCAGCGGGAGCCGGCCTGGATGCCGTTGATCATGCCGATTTTGCTACCGTCGTATCCATCGCCCTTGATCTTGTTGTAGCCGATGCCGGTGTCGATGACACCATAGAGAGTTACCGACGATTCTGCCTGAGCGGCGCCTGCAAAAGTAGTGAACATTGCGGCTGCGAGCAGCGTCTTTTTCATCCGTGGGGACTCCTGTCTGAGGGTTGAAAAAACAAAGGGAACACCACGCAGCGCATAGCGCCCGATAGTGTTCCCGGCCCACATTGTAGGACACCGGCCTGCGCCGGCCGGTTCAGCCCTTGCGGCGCGACCGCTTTTCCTCGCGAGCGAAGATGAATGCGCCGGCCAGCACCATGGCCGCCAGCGCATACCAGGTGATGGCGTACACCAGGTGATTGTTGGGGAAGGCCAGCACCGTCAGGCCGCCGATGGGCGCCTTGCGGGCGTCGCGCTCGGCGCCGGCGGCGTCCGCATCGATGAAGTACGGGGCCACGTCCGTCAGGCCGCGCGCGGCGGCGATCGCGGGCAGGTCGCGCGAGTACCAGAGGTTGGCCGCGGGATCGTTGTTGCGCAGGAAGCCGTTGCCCGGCTCGCCCATGCGCAGCAGGCCCGTGACGCTGGCCTGCGCCGGCGGCTGCGATCCGTCCGCCTGGCCCTGGCCCTTGCGCCATTCCGGCAGCACGAAGCCGCGGTTGACCAGCACGGTGCCGCCACCGGCCAGCTGCAAGGGGGTCATGACCCAGTAGCCGCTGCCCAGTTCGGTGGCCGCCTGCACCAGCGTCTGGCGGTCGTATTGGAAGACGCCGGTGGCCGACACGCGGCGGTACTCGGCGTTGCCGGACGTCAGCCCGGCCCATTCGGCGCGGCCCGGAGCCGGGGTGGCGGGCGCGTGGGCGCGCTGTTCGACCTGGGCGATCAAGGCGCGCTTCCAGGCCAGGCGGTGCACCTGCCAGGTGCCCAGCGCGCAAAGGCCCGCGAAAATGGCGGCCGCAACCACCCCCAGGATGACCAGGGTGGTTGCGCTGCGGGGATTGCGGGGGGTGTCGCCGGAAGAAGATTCTTTTACTGCGGGCATCAGGGCATTTTGCGCATGTCGTGGGTCGACATGGGCATCATATTGGAGTTCAAGTGATACATGATCCAGATGGATCCGCTGAGCGTGATCACGACCAGCACCAGCGTGAATATTAACGCCAACATGTTCCACCCGCTTTCGGACTTGGTGTCCATGTGCAGGAAGTAGACGATATGGACAATGATCTGCACGACGGCGAACGCCAGGATCACCAGCGCGGTGGTGCGCGAATCCTCGAAGACCCGGTCCATGACCAGCCAGAACGGGATGGCGGTCAGGATGGCAGCCAGCACGAAGCCGGTCATGTAGCTCTTGAAGGTGCCGTGGGCGGCGCCGTCGTCGTCGTCATGATGCCCATCGTGGCCGCCCGGATGGGCCAGATGATCCGTATGCGCGGTCATGGCAGGACTCCCATGAGATAGACAAAGGTGAACACACCCACCCAGATCAGGTCCAGGAAGTGCCAGAACATGGACAGGCACATCAGGCGGCGGCGGTTTTCGGGGATCAGGCCGTGCATCTGCACCTGGATCATCATCGTCACCAGCCACACGATGCCGAAGGTGACGTGCAGCCCGTGCGTGCCCACCAGCGTGAAGAAGGAAGACAGGAAGGCGCTGCGCTGGGGGCCCGCGCCCTGGTGGATCAGGTGCGCGAATTCATAGAGTTCCAGCGACAGGAAGCCCAGGCCGAACAGGCCGGTCACGGCCAGCCAGAGCTGTGTGCCGCCGATGCGGTTGCGCCGCATCTCCAGCATGGCGAAGCCGTAGGTGATGGACGACAGCAGCAGCAGCGCCGTATTCACCGCCACCAGCGGCAGGTCGAAAAGATCGGCGCCGGAAGGGCCCGCCGCGTAGTTGCGGCCCAGCACGCCGTAGGTGGCGAACAGGCAGGCGAAGATGAGGCAATCGCTCATCAGGTAGACCCAGAAGCCCAGCAGGGTGCCGTTCTTGGGATGATGTTCGCCCGGAACGTGGAACACGGGCTCCGAAGGCGGCGTGGCGCCGCCAGGCAGGGTGGGGGCGAGGGTATCAGACATTTTTCGCTAGCAACCGGGTACGGGCGTCTTCCGCGCGCACGACCTCGTCGGCCGGCACGTAGTAGTCGCGCTTGTAGTTGAAGGTATGAACGATGGATACCAGGATCAGCGCCGCGAACGACAGCACGACCAGCGGCCACATGTGCCAGATCAGCGCGAAGCCCATCACCACGCTGATGCCCGCCAGCACGATGCCCGCCCAGGTGTTCTTGGGCATGTGGATGGGAATGAAGCCCTGCTGCGGCCGCTGGTAGCCGTGCTGCTTCATCTGCCACCAGGCGTCCAGATCGTGCACGCGCGGCGTGAAGGCGAAGTTGTAGTTGGGCGGCGGCGAGGACGTGGACCATTCCAGCGTGCGGCCATCCCAGGGATCGCCGGTGTCGTCGCGCAGGGATTCGCGGCGGCGATAGCTCACCACCAGCTGAATGAGGAAGCAGGCGATGCCGCAGGCGATCAGCAGCGCGCCGAAGGCCGCCACCTGGAACCAGATCTGCAGGGACATGTCCTCGAAGTGGTTGACGCGGCGGGTCACGCCCATCAGCCCCAGCACGTACAGCGGCATGAAGGCCACGTAGAAGCCCACCAGCCAGAACCAGAACGAGCACTTGCCCCAGAAGGGATCGAGCTTATAGCCGAAGGCCTTGGGAAACCAGTACGTGATGCCGGCCATCAGGCCGAACAGCACGCCGCCGATGATCACGTTGTGGAAGTGCGCGATCAGGAACAGGCTGTTGTGCAGGGCGAAGTCGGCGGGCGGCACGGCCAGCAGCACGCCCGTCATGCCGCCGATCACGAAGGTCACCATGAAGCCTATGGTCCACAGCATGGGGACTTCGAAGCGGATGCGGCCCCGGTACATCGTGAACAGCCAGTTGAATATCTTGGCGCCCGTCGGGATCGAGATGATCATGGTGGTGATCCCGAAGAACGAGTTCACGCTGGCCCCCGAGCCCATGGTGAAGAAGTGGTGCAGCCACACCAGGTACGACAGCACCGTGATCACGACCGTGGCATACACCATGGAGGCGTAGCCGAACAGGCGCTTGCGGCAGAAGGTGGAGACCACCTCCGAGAAAATGCCGAAGGCGGGAAGGATCAGGATATAGACCTCGGGATGGCCCCAGATCCAGATCAGGTTCACGTACATCATGGCGTTGCCGCCGAAGTCCGCGGTGAAGAAGTTGGTGCCCACGTAGCGGTCCATGGACAGCAGCGCCAGCACCGCCGTCAGGACGGGGAAGGCCGCCACGATCAGCACGTTGGTGCACAGCGCCGTCCAGGTGAAGATGGGCATGCGCATCATGCTCATGCCGGGCGCGCGCATCTTGACGATGGTGACGAGCAGGTTGACGCCGGACAGCAGCGTTCCCACCCCCGCTATCTGCAACGCCCATATGTAGTAGTCCACCCCCACGTCCGGACTCTGCGCGATGCCCGACAAGGGTGGATAGGCCAGCCAGCCGGTGCGCGCGAACTCGCCCACGAACAGCGACATCATGACCAGTATCACGCCGCCCGTGGTCATCCAGAAGCTGAAATTGTTCAGGAACGGGAAAGCCACGTCGCGCGCCCCGATCTGCAGGGGCACGATGTAGTTCATCAGGCCCGTGACCAGCGGCATGGCCACGAAGAAGATCATGATCACGCCGTGCGCGGTGAAGATCTGGTCATAGTGGTGGGGCGGCAGATAGCCCGCCGAGTCGCCGAACGCCACCGCCTGCTGCGCGCGCATCATGATGGCGTCGGCGAAGCCGCGCAGCAGCATCACGATCCCCAGGATGACGTACATGATGCCGATCTTCTTGTGGTCGATGCTGGTGAACCATTCGTGCCACAGGTAGCCCCACTTGCGGTAGTACGTGATCGCGCCCAGCACCGCGATGCCGACGACCGCCACCACGAGGAAGGTGACGAGCAGGATCGGCTCGTGGTAAGGAATGGCTTCCCAGGTCAATCGACCGAAGATCAGCTTGGTGAGGTCTGGTTGATCAGGCATCTCGATTCCACCATAAAGACCAGGATTTCATGAAGTCCGCGCCGCACCCGGACCGCGTCCGCCCGCTACAGCACCAGCCCCTGCGTGGCCGTGCACATCGCGCCCACATACTTGCGGGGCGGCGTGCCGTCCAGCCCCAGGCGCTGCCGGGTTTCCGGGTCCAGCGTCGTGACGTTGAGCGCGCCCGGGATGCCCATGCCGCCCTGCGCGTCGATGGCCATGGCGTCGCGCATGCACATGCGGTTGGGCTCCACGCAGCGGTTCACGATCGCCTCGAACAGGCCGGGCGCGACGGAGGCGTAGCGTTGGACGGGATTGCGTTCGCTGGGCTGCTCCAGTTGCAGATAGGTTTCGCGGCTGAGCGAGCCGCCTGCGGCGCGCGCGTCGGCCACCCATTTGTCGAAGCCCTGCTGGTCCACGCCGTGGAACTTGAAGCGCATACCGGAGAAGCCGGAGCCGCTGTAGTTGGCGGACAGGCCCTCGTATTCGCCGGGATGGTTGATGACGGCATGCAGCGTCGTCTGCATGCCGGGCATCGCGTAGATCTGCCCCGCCAGCGCAGGAACGAAGAAGGAATTCATCACGGTCGACGACGTGATCTTGAACTGGATCGGGCGATCGACGGGGGCGGCCATTTCATTCACCGTCGCGATGCCCTGCTCGGGATAGACGAAGAGCCATTTCCAGTCGAGCGCCACGACTTCGACCACCAGGGGCTTGGTGTCCGGCGGCACTTCGCGGCCCTCGGACAGGCGCGCCAGCGGGCGGTAGGGATCGAGCTGATGGGTGCTGACCCAGGTCAGGGCGCCCAGCGCGATGATGATGAGGAGCGGCGCGGCCCAGATGAGGAGCTCCAGCATTGTGGAGTGGTTCCATTCCGGATCGTAGCGGGCGGTCTTGTTGCTGGCCCGGTAGCGCCAGGCGAACAGCAGGGTGAGGATGATGACCGGGACGATGATGAGCAGCATCAAGCCGGTCGAGATGAGGATCAGGTTCCGCTGCTGCACGGCCACGTCGCCCGAGGGCGAGAGCAGCACCGCATTGCATCCAGCGAGCAATGGCAGGGCGGTAAGCAGGATCAATCCGCGGAGCCTTGGGAAGGACGGCATGACCACACCCCGAAACGTAACCGTGGGAAGTAAACGCAACACTACGCTGGAAGCCGCGAAAAATCTAGGGTAAAAAGAACAAAAGTATGCGGGGCAAGGCATGCGGGCCGAGGCTGCATCCCAGGAATGGGGCGGCTTCGCGCAAGATGGAACCCCGCGTGCAGGTGTGTTGCAGGATCGTAGACAAGGCGTATTTCGAACCTCCTTCAGCGAGCAATCACATGGCGACCACCACGCAATATCCGGGCCACGCTCCTTCTTTTCCGCAGCCCCCCGCAACAAGCGGCGGAGGCAGCCACGCCAAGGTGGCTCCGGGCGAAATCGCGGTGGGCGTGGTGGTTGGCAGGGCCTCCGAGTACTTCGATTTCTTCGTCTTCGGCATTGCCTGCGTGCTGGTGTTTCCGCAGGTCTTCTTCCCTTTCGAAGCGCCGCTCGAAGGCACGCTCTGGTCCTTCGTCATCTTCTCGTTCGCCTTCATCATGCGGCCCATCGGCACCGCGCTGTCGATGGCCGTGCAACGGCGTTGGGGGCGCGCAACGAAACTGACCATTGCCTTGTTCCTGCTGGGAACGGCCACGGTCGGCATGGCGTTCCTGCCCAGCTACAACGCCATCGGCGCGCACGCCATCGTCCTGCTGTCGGCGTTCCGCTGCCTGCAGGGGCTGGCGCTGGGCGGGTCCTGGGACGGCCTGCCCTCGCTGCTCGCGCTGAACGCGCCACCCAATCGCCGCGGCTGGTACGCGATGCTGGGCCAGCTGGGCGCGCCGGTGGGCTTCATGGTGGCCAGCGCGCTGTTCCTGTTCCTGCACGTCACGCTCACCCAGGCCGACTTCCTTGAGTGGGGTTGGCGCTATCCATTCTTCGTGGCCTTCGCCATCAACGTGGTGGCGTTGTTCGCGCGGCTGCGCCTGGTCGTCACCGAGGAATACACGCAGTTGCTCGAAGAGGGCGAACTCGAGCCCATCAGCACGACCCAGATGGTGCGCGAACAAGGCTACAACCTGTTCATCGGTGCGTTCGCGGCGCTGGCCAGCTATGCCTTGTTCCACCTGGTCACGGTATTCCCGCTGTCGTGGATCGCAGTCAGCGCCACGCAGATGATTCCGGACGTGCTGGTCGTGCAGATCGTCGGCGCGGCGCTGGGCATCCTGGGCACCATCGCTTCGGGATGGTTGGCCGACCGCATCGGACGGCGCACCACGCTGGGCCTGCTCGCGGTGCTGATCGGCGTGTTCGCGCTGTTCACGCCCTGGCTGCTGGGCGGCGGGCCGAAGGCCCAGGACGCATTCATCCTGGTGGGCTTCGTGCTGCTGGGTCTCTCGTACGGCCAGGCCTCGGGCACCGTCACCGCCAATTTCACGCGGCGCTTCCGCTACACCGGCGCGGCGCTGACCTCCGATATGGCGTGGCTGATCGGCGCGGCGTTCGCGCCGCTGGTGGCGCTAGGCCTGTCCGCGCGCTTCGGCCTGGTGGCGGTCAGCGTCTACCTGCTGTCCGGCGCCGCCTGCACGCTGATCGCATTGCGCATCAACAAGGTCCTGGAAACGCGGGACTGAAAAAAGAACGGGCCGCTTGGCCCGTTCTGCGCTGCTTCGTCCGTGGCCGGCTAGCGTACCGGCCAGCCATACATCAGGCCGCCGTCGCGCCATTGCGCGTTCAACGCGCGCGGCAGTTTCATCGGGCTGCTCATGCCCAGGTTGCGCTCATAGCTTTCGCCGTAGTTTCCTACCTGCTTGACGATGTTGTAGGCCCACCGGTCGTCCACGCCCATGTTGCGCCCCATGCCCGGCGTGACGCCCAGGATGCGCTGCACGTTCGGGTTGTTCGCCTTCAGCTGGGCGTCGACGTTCGCCGATGAAATGCCGAACTCCTCGGCCTCCAGCATGGCGTAGAACGACCATCTCACGACGTTGATCCAGTTGTCGTCGCCCTGGCGCACCATAGGGCCGAGCGGGCTCTTGGAGATGTTTTCCTGGAGGATCTCGTAGCTGTCCGGATCCTCAAGCGTCATGCGGGTGGCGGCCAGCTGCGACTTGTCGGAGGTGAAGGCGTCGCAGCGTCCTGCCGAGAAGGCTCGCACGATTTCATCGTACTTCTCGATGACGACGGGTTTGAAGCGCAGCGAGCGGGAGCGGAACCAGTCGGCCAGGTCGAGCTCGGTCACGGTGCCCGGCTGCACGCAGATCGTGGCGCCGTCCAGCTCCTTCAGCGCCTTGATGCCCAGCTTGCGCGAAACCATCACCCCCTGGCTGTCGTAGAAGTTGACCGCCACGCTCAGCAGGCCCAGCGTGGTGTCGCGCGCCATCGTGGGCGTGACGTTGCGCGTCAGCACGTCCACTTCGCCGGACTGCAGGGCGGTGAAGCGCGCCTGCGTGGTGAGCGGCGTCAGGCGGAACTTCGTCGCGTCGTTGAACACGGCCGCCGCGATCGCGCGGCACATGTCCACGTCCAGCCCGTGCCAGACGCCCTTGCTGTCGGGGGCGGAAAAGCCCTGGATGCCGGTCGATACGCCGCATTGCAGGTATCCCCGTTTCTTGACGGCGTCGAGGGTGGGGCCGGCGAGGGCCTGGCTGGATACGGCGGCCAGCGCCAGGGCGCAGATGGCTAGTTTGCGGTGAGGCATGTCGTTCTCCTGCCGGGGCAGGCCCGGCGCCGGATGGATGGGGCGGGAAAAGCTTCAGGCGGCGCGGGCCGCTGGCTTGGATACCTTCTTCAGGCTTTCGGTCAGCGCCTGGTCCAGGATCGAGATGGCGCGGTCGATTTCCTCGTTGCTGACCGTCAGCGGGGGTGCGATCCGCCAGACCGAGCCGCGTTCCGGACGACGGCGGATGTTCATGGAAAGACCCAGCTCGAAGCAGCGTTGCGTAGTCAAGGCGCCCAGCTCGTGGAAGGGCTGGCGCGTGCCGCGGTCCTGCACCAGTTCCACGCCCAGCAGCAGGCCCAGGCCGCGCACGTCGCCGATGGCTTCGTGGCGCTGCTGCAATTCGAGCAGGCCGCGGCGCAGGTAATCGCCCTGCGTGCGGGCGCGTTCGATCAGGCGCTCGCGCTGGATGGTTTCGAGCACGGCCAGGCCCACCGTGGCCGGCAGCGGATCCGACACATGGCTGGTGTAGAAGGTGAAGCCCTTCTCGTGCACGTCCTGCTCGATGGCCGGCGTGGTGATGGCCGCCGCCAGCGGCAGGCCGCCGCCCAGCGTCTTGGACACGCTCATGATGTCGGGCGTGACGCCGAAGTACTCCGACCCGCTGCGGTAGCCGATGCGGCCGAACGCGGTTTGCGCCTCGTCGAAGATCAGCAGCATGCCGCGGGCGTCGGCGGCCTGCCTCAGCGCCTGCATGTAGGATTTGGGAGGAACGAGCACGCCGCCCGCGCTGATGACCGGTTCGACGATGATGGCCGCGGGCCTGCCGGCCGAAGCCATGTCGAACATCTTCAGGCCTATCTCCAGGCAGGCCAGCGCGGACTGCTCGGCGTCCATGCCCGCGATGTAGGGGCGGTAAGCGTTGGGCTCCGGCATCACGAACACCCCCGCGGGAGGAACGCCGTAGCCCTTGCGGTCGCTGGCGTAGGAAACCGAGCCGGCGCCGCTGGTGACGCCATGCCAGGATCCGCCGATGGCCAGGATCTCGAAACCGTTCTTGTGCATCTTGGCCATGCGCAGGGCGATTTCGTTGCTCTCCGACCCGGTGTTGACGAAGATGGACTTCGTCAGCCCGGCCGGCATCCAGTCGCGGGCGACCGTGGCGGCCAGCTGGGCCACGGTTTCCGGAATCATGCCGCTGAAGAAATGGAAGGCGGTTTCGCCCGCGCGGTGCACGGCGGCGACGATGGCGGGATGATTGTGGCCGATGGTCGCGCACATCTGGCCCGAGGTGAAGTCCAGGATCTCCCGCCCGGTGTCGTCGCGCACCACCGCGCCGCGGGCGGAGGTGAACAGGTTGGGGAAGGTATCGCCGCCGTAACGGACGAGATACTCGCGGGCGGCGTCGCGCAGGGTTTTTTCCATGTTTACACTCCGTGGCGTGTGGGCTCCAATGCGGAACCGACGGAGGCAGTGTCCGGCAGGGCGCGCGGACCGTCCAATGCGAAGTAAGCATGCGCGGCGATGCGTGGCGCGCATGGCCGATGCGCAATACGCAACAGGCAAGGAGGCCCATGGATACCCGATGGCTGCAGGACTTCATCACGCTTTCGGAGGTGCGCAATTTCACGCGCGCGGCCGAGGCGCGCAATCTGTCCCAGGCTGCATTCAGCCGGCGCATCCAGAGCCTGGAGAACTGGGTGGGCGCGCGCCTGATCGACCGCTCCGCGTTTCCCACGCAGCTCACCGAAGCGGGCGAGCGTTTCCGCGACGCCGCGATAGAACTGGTCAACCAGCTTGCCGAGGCGCGCGCCGGCATCGCGGGAGTGCCCGCCCAGAACCAGCTGCGGCTGGCGACGTCTTATGCGCTGGCCACCACGCACCTGCCCAGGTGGTGGCGCACCTGGAGCGAGGGCCGGATGCTCAGTTGCAGCCTGCAGACAGGCAATGTGCACGACACCGTATCGGCATTCACCTCGGGCGCGGCGGATTTCCTTATTTGTTTCCACCAGCTGGCCCAGCCGCTGCCGCTCGATCCTTCCCGCTACGACAGCCTGACGCTGGGCACGGAGCTGATACGGCCTTACGCCGCGCGCGCGCTGATCGAGCGCACCGGGCTGGACTTGCCGGGCACGGCGTCCAGCCCGGTGCCTCTGCTGATGTATTCGGCCAATGTGTACTTCGCCCGCCTGATCGATGCCTCGATAGAGGCGGCGGCGGAGCCGCTGCACGGCGTGCGCGTGTTCGAGGCCGAAATGTCGGACGTGCTGGGCGACATGGCCGCGCAGGAGCTGGGCGTCGCCTGGCTGGCGGACAGCGCGCTGCAGCGGCTGGCGGCGGCCGACCTGGCGCCCTTGGCCAACCGCGGGTGGGACATCGAGGTGTCGGTCCTTGCGTTCAAGGACCGGGCCGACTCGCGCGCGTCGGTGGAAGCGTTGTGGGAGCGGATGCGGGCGACCGCTCAGCCCGCGTAGCCTTCCAGTACGTTCGCCACGTTGATGCCCACGTCCGCCACGGCGTAGCCGCCTTCCATGGTGAACACGGCGGGCAGGCCCAGGCCGGCCAGCATGCGGCCGACCTGCAGGTAGTCAACGCTCTTGAGCTTGAACTTGGAGATGGGGTCGCCTTCATAGGTGTCCACGCCCAGCGCCACCACGACCGCGTCCGCCTTGAAGTCGCGGACGGCGGCCAGGCCTTGCTCCAGCGCCGCTGTCCAGTCGGCGAAGCCGCTGCCTGCGGGCAGCGGCAGGTTCAGGTTGCAGCCCGCTCCCTCGCCCTGGCCGCGCTCGTCGGCATAGCCCAGGTAGAAGGGATATTCCGTGGTGGGGTCTCCGTGCACCGAAACGGTAAGCACGTCGCCGCGTTCGTAGAAGATGCTTTGGGTGCCGTTGCCGTGGTGGTAGTCGACGTCCACGATCGCGACGCGCTCGGCGCCGGCTTCGCGCAGCGCCTGCGCGGCCAGCGCGGCGTTGTTCAGGAAGCAATAGCCGCCGAAGAAATCCGGGCCCGCGTGGTGGCCGGGCGGACGCGTCAGCGCCATGGCGGCCCGCGCGCCGCCAGGAGCCGAGACCGCCCGCGCGGCGTCGATGGCGCAGGCGGCGCCGGCAAGCGCCGCTTCCCAGGTGCCGGCGGTTAGCGGACAACCGCTATCGAACGAGAACAGGCCGACCCGCGCCGCGAAATTGCTGGGCTCGACATCGTGGCGGAAGCCGCGCACCGGCCAGATCGAGGGCAGCACGTCCAGTTCGGCATTGGCCGGATCCAGGGCGATCCATTCCTGCCAGGCGCCGGCAAGGAAATCCACGTAGCGCGGCGTGTGCACGCGCTTGACGAGGGCCAGGTCCGCGGCGGCCGGCGCGCGCAGTTCGCCGATACCGCGCTCGCGCAGCGCGTCCAGCACGTATGCCAGGCGCGCCGGCGTTTCATGGCAGGGCACCAGCCTGCCGCGGAACATTTCCTGCCGGCCGGCATGTTTCTCGTGGACGGGATTGTGGAAGATCAGCACGGCGTACGTGTCCTTGACGGTAACGGTTAAAGGCGGGGTCGCCACTTTACTACTGGCGGGCGGCTATTTCTTCGTTGCGGCCCGGCACGCGCCGGCCTTCGGGCCGGGGAGGCGCAGCTGCCTGACCGACTCGCCGCTGCGCCGGGACCACGAAGTTGCCCGCGCCGTGCCATCCGGACACACGGCGTAGTCCTCGAAACCGTAGTCGGTCGCGGCGTAGCGGCACGCCACGGCGAACGCCGGCCGGTTCCCATCGAAAACCGGGTTGACGAAGCCATGGCAGGGGCTGGAGGCGCTGTCGGGGTGCAGCAGTTCGCGGAAAGCGCGGTCTTGCGGGCGGTACAGGAAAATGCGCGACATGGCCAGCGTGCCGCCGCCGCTCTGGCCCACGACGAAATCCCGGTAGCCATCGTGGTCCACGTCCACGTCCTGGAACTGGTCGGCTTCCTCGTCGCCGCCGAACCGCGCGATTTCGCGTTCCGGGCCGTCGCCCACGCGCACGAGCAGGCGTTGTTCATCCTGCAGCCCGGTCACGGTCACCACCGCGGGCAGGCCGGGGGCGATGGAATAGGGATAGTCGCGCGCGCAGGCCGTCTGGCCAAGCGCCGCCAGTACCGCTCCAAGCAGTATTCCTTTCACGTGTGGTCCTTTGCGACGGAAGGCGTGCGGAGCATTATGCCGCAGCGGATCGCGGGTTTACGAGAGGGGGCCGCGGGCGGCTGCCGAGGCGATTCTGGGTAGAATTCCAGGATAGGCTAGGGCCCGCGCCATGAACTTTCCGTTTCCCATCCGCCAAGAATGCCCGCCGGGCGCCTGCGTGTGCGACCGCGAGCGGCTGCTGGCCGATCCCGTCGCGGACATCCGCGTCTTGCGGCTGACCAAGGAAGAGGAGAGGCGACTGGTAGACCGGCTGGAGAATCTGGCCAGCCTGGATGACCTGCGGGCCATGCAGGGGCGCATGCAGGCGCAGCTGGGCATTGTCGTCAGGATCACGCCCAGCGAAAACGAGGTGCGCACGTCGCGCGGCATCTCCATCCAGCTCGACGATCAACCGGGGCTGTGCCGCAAGACGCGCGCGGCCATACCGGCCGCCATCCGCCGCAGTTTCGACTCCCGCCCCGAAATCGTCTATGCCCTGCTGAACGAGCGCGACCTGCTGCACGGCACCTGACGGTGTTTCAGGGGCGCTTGCCGCCGGCGGGCGCGCAGGGCAAGAGGGGCACGACGTCGGCTGGCGCGCGGCCGGCTTCGGGCCGGGTCGCATCCAGCTTCTTGCCCGGGCGGACGGGATAGACCAGCAATACCGCGCCGCCGGCTTCCAGCTTGGGGCCGGATTTCGAGCCGTAGGCCACCGTCCAGCCGCGCACGGCCAGCGGCGCCAGCGTGTAGGGCAGGGCCGAGCCGGGGGAGACGTGGGCCACCTTGCCGGCATAGAGGTCTTCCTGCCGGGTTTCGGCGCCCTGGACGGAAACGTAGGTCGCGATGCTGACCAGCGCAACGGAATCGCCGTGGCGGCCCAGCACGGCGGTCTTGTACTTGCCTGCGGGGATGTCGGTGAGCGTGGCTTCGAGCTTGCCGGCAGCCTGGCCGCCCGCGTCCAGGCGGACGCCGGCGATGTCGGCGCGGGCCAGCGGCCCCGTTCCGGTATTGCGCACGCGCACGCTGTATTCACCGGAGGTGCCCGTCACCGTGCAGACCTCGACGCCATAGGCGGGCGAGGCCTGGGCGTTCGCCATGGCGGCGGCGCACAGGGCCGCCAGGAGGAGGGGCAGGGAACGGACAACGGACACGGCGGGCTCCTTTGAGGGCAGCGCGCCGGGTTGCCGCGTTGCCTGCCCTATTACACCACTTGGCGTCCGGACGTCTCGGCCTGCTCGCGCTTGCCCGCCAGCCAGTGGAGGATCAGGGCCAACACGAGCAGGCCGGCGATGATGAAGCCCCAGAAGATCCAGCCCACCACCGCGATCAGCGTGCCCAGGCTGCCCGCCATCGGCAGCACCTGGTTCAGCCCTTGCGCGGCCCAGACCAGGCCGGATTGCAGGGACTGCAGCCAGGCGGGATCGACCCAGGCCGCCGCCCAGTCGGGTGGAACCCATTGGGACGTGTCTAGCGCGGCGCCCGGCACCTGCGCGGAGGCGACCGAGGCCAGCACCCAGTCGGTCAATTGCAGCGTCAGCGCCACCAGACCGGTCCAGAGTGCGGCAAGCACGGCGAAAGCGAGCCAGATGATTTTTTTCATTGCGGTGGTACTCCGATATTTCAAGGGAAGGCCACGATAAAGCGGATTCTATTTCTGAAAAACCAGAATGGTTGTGACAAACATTAAGAAAAAACCGAAGTTTTCGCGTGGCTGAGCACGGCCTGCACCAGCGGATGATGCTGCCCGCGCCGGTTGCGGATCGCATGAATTTCCTCGTGCACGTCGTCGCAGCGGGCCAGGGGCCGCAATCCTCCCAGCAGGCCGATGTCGCCGCCGCCCAGCCTGCTCAGCGGAAATACGCCTAGCCCGCGGGCGGCAAATACCGACATGAGCGCGCTGTCTTCGAATTCGCCGACCACGTTGGGATGCACTCCTTGCTCGCCGAACCAGCGGTCCAGCGTCTGGCGCAACACCGAATGCCCGGTCGGCAGCAGCACCGGCAGGCGTTCCAGGCAGCGGGGGAAGTCGCGCGCGTCCGCCTTGCGTACCCACTTGGCCGGGCCGTACCAATCCACCGGGGACGAAACCAGGCGGTCGCTGGTGAGCCGCAGATTGGGGTTGGCGGGCGCGCCCTGGCCGGCCAGCACGAGGTCCAGGTGGTGCTGAGCGAGTTCGCCCAGCAGTTCCTGGATTTCGCCTTCGTGGCAGGTCAGGCGCAGGTCCGGCGTGTGCAGCACGGGGCCGAGCAGGGCGTGCACGGCCAGTTTCGAAATGCCGTCGGGCAGCCCCACCGCCAGGCGCATGACGGGCTTGGTGGCGGCCGCGCGCACCTCCTGGGGCAGCGCGTGGCCGATCTGGAAGATCTCTTCGGCGCGGGCGAAGGCGGCTTCCCCGGCGTCGGTCAGCGCCACGCCCCGGCCGGCCGGCTTGAGCAACTGGTGGCCAAGGTTCTTCTCCAGTTCGCGGACTTGGGCGCTGATGGTCTGGATGGCCATGTCCAGCCTTTCGGCGGCGCGCGAAAAGCCGCCTTCCTTGGCGACCATCCAGAAGTAATAGAGGTGTCGGTAGTTCAGCATGGCGCGGCTCACTTCGGTTTTTTCGAACCTTAACTCAAATTCAGGCTGATTTTTACATTGGCGCCGGATCCGGATCATGAGGCCCTTCGAACATGAGCGGGACATTATGGAAACCTTACTGACCTTTATGGCCGCCGATTTTCTCGGCACCCCCACCTGGAGCTGGCTGCTCTTCCTGGGCATCGTCGTGACCTTGCTGGCCTTCGACCTGGGCGTGCTGCACAAGGACGACCGCGAGATCGGCGTGCGCGAAAGCCTGCTGCTTTCCGCCGGCTACATCACTGCCGCGCTGCTTTTCGGCGCCTGGGTGTGGTGGCAGATGGGCGCGGCCAGCGGCATGGCGTACTACACCGGCTTCATGATCGAGAAGTCGCTGTCGATGGACAACGTCTTCGTCATCGCGCTGATCTTCAGCTTCTTCGCGATTCCGCGCCAGTACCAGCATCGCGTGCTGTTCTGGGGCATTCTCGGCGTGATCGTGCTGCGCGCCATCATGATCGGCCTGGGCGCCGCGCTGGTCAGCAATTTCGGTTGGCTGCTGTATGTATTCGGGGCCTTCCTGGTGTTTACCGGTATCAAGATGTGGATGATCGCGGACCAGACGCCCGACATCGCCTCCAATCCCATCCTCAAGTTCCTTAAGCGCCACATGCGGGTGACGGACGGCTTGCGCGGCAATGCGTTCTGGGTGCGCGAGGAGGATCCTGCCACGTCCAAGCCGGTGCGCTGGGCCACGCCGCTGCTGCTGGCGCTGGTGCTGATCGAATTCGTGGACCTGCTGTTCGCGGTGGACTCGGTGCCGGCGATCTTCGCGATCACGACCGATCCGTTCATCGTCTACACGAGCAACATCTTCGCCATCCTGGGCCTGCGCGCGCTGTACTTCGCGCTGGCGGCGATGATCCACCGCTTCCATTACCTCAAGTATGCACTGGCCCTCGTGCTCGTCTTCATCGGAACCAAGATATTCCTGGTGGGCTTCATCGGCAAGGTGCCGGCCGCAGTATCGCTCTCGGTGACCTTCGGCCTGATCGCCGGCGGCGTGCTGTTCTCCCTGTGGAAAACCCGCTCGGAACGCTCCAAGCCCGAGCTGGCGGCCGAGTGAAGCGGGAATGAAGCCCGAGCCGCCATATCTTCCGGATATGGCGGGCTCTTCGAATTCGAATTTGTCGCGTGGGTGCCGCAGGCGTAGAGTGCTGACGAACCCATACGCAAGGAATCGCCATGACCAGCTGGTCCGCCAAACAGTATTCCGCATTCGAGAACGAGCGCACCCGTCCGGTGCGGGACCTGGTCGCCGCATTGCCGAACCAGGACGCGAGGCGCGCGGTGGACCTGGGCTGCGGGCCGGGCAATTCCACCGAGGTGCTGGCGGCGCGTTATCCGGACGCCGAACTGACCGGCATGGACAATTCCGAGGACATGATCCAGGCGGCCACGAAGCGCCTGCCGGGGCTGAGGTTCGAGCTGGCCGACATCGCCGCCTGGGACCCACCGCAGTCCTATGACGTGATCCTGGCGAACGCTTCCTTGCAATGGGTGCCGGACCACGAAACGCTGTATCCCCGCCTGGTCGGCAAGCTGTCGCCCGGGGGCAGCCTTGCGGTGCAGACACCGGACAACCTTGAAGAGCCCGCGCATCGCCTGGCGCGCCAGGTAGCCGGCGAGGCCCCTTGGGCGGCCAGCATCGGCGGCTTCAAGCATCCGCCGCGCCACAGCGCAGCCTGGTACTACGAATTGCTCAAGCCGCATTGCGGCCGGCTGGACGTGTGGCGCACCACCTACCACCACCCGCTGGCCGGGGCCGCAGCCGTGGTGGAATGGTTCAAGGGCACGGCCCTGCGGCCGTATCTGGACCGGCTGGACGCCGAGGGGCAGGCGGGGTTCCTGGCCCGTTACCAGTCCTTGATCGAAGAAGCCTACCCGGCGCTGGCCGATGGCACCGTGCTGTTGCCATTCCCAAGGTTGTTCATTGTCGCGGGGGCGCGGGAGGGGTGAGGGTATGGGTATCGCAAGATACAAGTGTCTGACACCCCATGAAATGCCGGCTCAGGCGAAGACGGTGCTGAAGGGTGTCTGACACTGGCTGCCTCTCGCGCAAGCCGGCAATTACGGCGCGGCGTCCTTTTTTTCCGCGAAATAGCGCGCGGGCGTCTTGCCCAGCGTCTTGCGGAACATGGTGATGAAGGCGCTGACGGACTCATAGCCCAGGTCTTCGGCCGTGCGCTGGACCGACACGCCGGCCGACAGGCGCTGCAAGGCCTGGATGAGATGCATCTGCTGGCGCCAGCGGCCGAAGCTCATGCCCAGCTCCTGGCGCACCAGCCGCGCCAGCGTGCGTTCGCTCATCGCCACGCGCTTGCCCCATTGCGCCACGGTGCTGCGGTCGGCGGGGTCGGCGCGCAGCGCATCGGCGATCTCGCGCAGCCTCGGGTGGTTCGACATAGGCAGGTGCAGGTGTTCGGTGGGCATGCGCGCCAACTGGTCGACCAGCACCTCGGCCAGCTTCCGGCTGGAGGCGGCGGCCGCTTCCTCGGGAGGCAGGTCCGCCAGGTGCACGACCAATTCCCGCAGCAGCGGAGTGATGGCCAGCGTGCAGCATTGCCCGGGCAGGCCCGGGGCATCGGGCGGCACGAACAGGAAGCACACGCGCCCGTTCGCGGTGACGCGGTTGCTGTGCGGAACGCCGCCGGGGATCCAGACGCCGCACTGGGGCGGCACCATCCAGAGCCCCTGCGGCACCGAGCAAGTCACGCCGCCATGCAGCGCCAGCACCAACTGGCCCATGCGGTGCCGGTGCAGCGGGGATTCCTGGTCGTTCTCGGCCGCATGCACGCGAGTGGCGAAGGTCCACTGGGATTCGACGTCCAGGTCGAAGAAAGGGGCGGATTCTTCCAGGGAATGCATGAGTAGGTGGATTGGCCGGATTTAGGGATAGTCTGTCATTGTCTCGAAATTCGGTAAAGAGGCTTTTACTTAAGCTAGGGCTTGTCCACTCTTACAAGGAGCCCGATGGGCTCCACGCGCATGACCTCTCTTTCTGCTTCCTCCAAGCGTCCCGCCAGCAAGCCCTTGCTGCTGATCGCGGGCATTCTCTGCATTGCGACCGCCCTGCGCGCGCCGGTCACGGGCGTGCCGCCGCTGATCGGCATGATCCGCGAACAGCTCGGGCTGAATTCCACCGCGGCCGGCATGCTGATCACCCTGCCATTGCTGGCTTTCGCGGTGGTGTCGCTGTTCGCGGCGGGCCTGGCGCGCCGCCATGGCCTGGAGCGCACCCTGTTCGCGGCTTTGCTGCTGATCGCGGGCGGCATCGTGGTGCGCACGCTGGGATCGGCCTGGAGCCTGTACCTGGGCACGGCGGTCATCGGCTCGGGCATCGCGATCGGCAACGTGCTGCTGCCCAGCCTCTTGAAGCGCGATTTCCCGCAGCGCGTGGCGGGCCTGACCTCGGCCTACGTGCTGACCATGAGCCTGGCGGCGGGCCTGGCCTCGGCCATCGCCATTCCGCTGGCGGGGTTGTCGGACGCGACCTGGCGCTTCTCGACGGGCTGCCTGCTGCTGATACCCATCGCCGGCGTCCTGTTGTGGCTGCCGCAGCTTGCCAACCATACGGCGCCCGCCGCTTCCACCGCGCATGCGCCGCATGGCGGCCGCTTGTGGCGCTCGCCCCTGGCCTGGCAGGTGACGCTATTCCTGGGCATCAATTCCTTCGTGTTCTACGTAGGCGTGAGCTGGCTGCCGGCCATCCTGCGCGAAGCCGGCTATACGGCCGAGCGGGCCGGCACCCTGCACGGCCTGCTGCAACTCATGTCCGCCGGCCCGGCCTTGTTCCTGGCGCCGGTGGTCAGGCGCATGAAGGACCAGCGCGCCGCCGCGTTCTGCTCGGCCGCGGCCTCGTTCGTCGCAATGCTGGGCCTGATCGCCGCGCCCGGCTGGGCTACTTTGTGGATTGTGTTGCTGGGCCTGGGGACGGGCGGGGGCATCATCCTCGGCCTTGCGTTCGTGGGGCTGCGCGCCAGCCATGCGCAGCAGGCGGCGGCGCTGTCGGGCATGGCGCAATGCGTGGGCTATCTGTTTGCCGCCACGGGGCCGGCGCTGATGGGCGCGTTGCATGACGCGCTGGGCGGATGGGACGTGGCGCTGGGCGTATGCGCGGCGCTGTGCGTGGCGATGGCGGCGGCCGGCCTTTACGCGGGCCGGGCCATCCAGATCGGGCAGTACCGTGCCCATGCGCCCGCCGAGGCGGCCCAGGCGCCGCGCTGAGGCCCGCGCGGCAAGCCTTTACTCCGGCCGCGGCGGCTCCTTCCACAGCCGCACCAGCGTGTCGGGCGCGTCGGTTTCCGGGACGTCGAAGCTGATGTCGGATATTTCGTCGCTCTTGTACACCACTTCGACGTGAAAATAGCGCTGGTCGCCGCCGGCGCCGGTGTTGCGCGCAACGGCGACGGGCGCGGCGCGCTGCAGCGCGTCGCAGACTTTCTGGCGCACGTCGGGCGCGCAGGCGGCGAGATCGATGCTGCGCGGCTGCGCAAGCGCCGGCAGATAGGCCAGGCCGCCTTCGCGGGTCAGGCGCACCAGCAGGGCGAGATCGAGGGGCGGCAGTTGGATCATGTCCGGACTCCGACGGTTTGCCACGCTTTCGCGATGGCGCCGCGCAGGGCGGCGCCCTGGCGCTGCGCGGCCTCCAGCGTCAGCGCCGCGAACTGCGCGAAATCGGCATCGTGGCGCAGCCGCTTGTCGCACAGGGCGTCGTACCAGACGCGGCCGGCGACAGCCCACGCCGGGCCTTCCAATGCGGTGGCCGCCAGATAGAAGGCGCGGTTGGGAATGCCGGAATTGATGTGCACGCCGCCGTTGTCGTCGGACGTGTCCACGTAGCTGTCCATGTGGGCGGGCTGCGGGTCTTTGCCCAGGACGGGGTCGTCATAGGCGCTGCCCGGCTCCGCCATGGAGCGTAGCGCGCGGGCGCGCACCTTGGGCGTGAACAGCCCCACGCCTATCAGCCAATCGGCCTGCCGGGCATCCTGCCCGAGGACGTATTGCTTGACCAGCGAGCCGAAGACATCGCACAGGGATTCGTTCAGCGCGCCGGACTGTCCCTGGTACAGGAGCGCGGCCTCGGCATCGATGACGCCATGCGTGAGTTCGTGGCCGATGACGTCGGGCGCCACGGTGAAGCGGTTGAATATTTCACCGTCGCCATCGCCGAACACCATCTGCGCGCCATTCCAGAAGGCGTTGTCGTAGTCTTCGCCATAGTGCACGGTGCCGATCAGCGGCAGCCCCTGGCCATCGATGGAGTGCCGCTTGTAGATGTCCCAGAACAGCTTGTAGGTCGCGCCCAGGTGTTCATAGGCCTCGTCCACCGCCGCGTCGCCGCTGGCCGGGCGGCCTTCGGCGCGAACCAGCTTGCCCGGCAGCGTGGTGGTGTTGCCGGCATCGTGCACCGCCCGCTGCGGCGTGCCGGCGGGGCTGGCATTCTTGGAGGGTACCGGTTTCACGCGGGGCGGCTGCACCGCCATTTCGCGCAACCCGCGCTGCTGCTGGTCGATGATCTGCGTTTTTACCGCGGGCATGCTGACCCGGGCGTCGGCGTGTTGCGCCAGGCGGTCCAGCATGTAGGGGGGGATCACACCGATCAGGGGCGCGGACTCGGAAGGACGTGGCATGCGCGATCTCCGTCGTGGGCGCCGGGCCGGGGCCGCGGCGCGTTGGGGCCGTATCCACGGTAGCAGATGGGCCGGCCGGGCGGACGTAACAGGTTGCGGCCTGATGCTAGGAACTTTACCGGCGCGCGGGCCCCGCGAGCGCGGCGGAACGGGCCAGGCCCTTGCGGCGCAACAATCGTCACAATTCGAAGCCTTGCGGACTCGCGCTAGAATCCCCTGCTTCTTTTCCGGGGGGGACGCACGATGAGGTATTTCCTGATCTTGGTGGGAGCGGCCGTGGTCGCTTACTTGCTGGCGCGGGGCATCGCCGCCGTGCTCTCGGATCGTAAACGCTCAAAATCAGAAAGGGATTACAAGTGAAGCCGACGGATATGCAGGTGGTCAAATCGATAAGCGCGGTGAAACCGCGCAGCATCAAGGTCGCGCTCATCGCGGCGGTACTGTTCGTGCTGATTCTCTTCCTGGCCTTTGGCTCGTGGTTCCAGGTGGACCAGGGCGAGCGCGGCGTCGTGCTGCGCAACGGCAAGCTGGTGCGCGTGTCCGAACCCGGCCTGGACTTCAAGACCCCGTTCATCGACAGCGTGATGATGGTGTCCGTGCGCGACCATACGTTCGTGTTCGAAAAGCTGGAGGCGTACAGCTATGACCAGCAGCCCGCGTCGCTGCGGGTATCCGTGACCTATCGCGTTCCGCCCGAGCACGTGGCCGAGCTGTATTCGGAGTACGGCACGATCAGCAACCTGCAGATGCGCGTGCTGGAGCGCAAGACGCCGGATTCGGTGAAGAATGTGTTTGGCCAGTACACCGCGGTGCGCGCCATCCAGGAACGCCAGAAGCTGGGCCTGGACGTCAACGAATCCGTGCGCAAGACGATGGAAGGCGCGCCCGTGCAGGTGGTGGGCGTGCAGATCGAGGAGGTCGGTTTCTCGCAGGCCTACGAACACTCCATCGAGCAGCGCATGCTGGCCCAGGTGCAGATCGAGACCACCCGCCAGCAAAAGGAAACGGCGACGATCAACGCCGAGATCCAGGTGGTCAAGGCCAAGGCGGAAGCCGATGCGCGCCGCCAGCAATTCACGGCCGAGGCCGATGGCATCCGCATGCGGGGCGAGGCCGAGGCGGCCGCGATCCGCGCCAAGGCGGAGGCCCTGGCCGCCAACACCAACCTGGTGAGCCTGAACGCGGTGGAAAAATGGGATGGCGTGCTGCCGGCGACGCAGGTCCCGGGCGCTGCCTTGCCCTTCATCGGCATCAAGTAAATCAGGCGCGCCGGCCCGCTCCGCCGGCGCCGGGACCTCCAGGGGCGGCGCTCGCCGTTCCGTACGATTTTCGCCACATTCCGCCACGGGGTTCTCCCGTGGCCGTCCCCTCCTAGGGGATATCCCTCTGTCAAGAATTGCAAAGCAGGCGCATCTTGGCATCACAAGCAAGCGCGGCCAACGATACGATCGCCGGTAGATCCCGAAGGATCCGCGCGCTTGCGCATAAGCTTCAGCAAGAAGGAGACGTGGATGTCTCAAATGGAATGGACGCCCGGCGATACCCCGCCGGACCGTCACGGGTATTACGAAACGCGATTCGACACCGGGCGCACCGCGATCACGCTCTACAGCGTGCTGGGTTGGATGCCGCTGAAGGCGACGGGCAACATGGTGAGCTGGCGCGCCTTGTCGCCGGCGGCCGAAAGGCAGGAGGCCGAGCGGCACCTGGAGGAACTCAGGGCCGCCCAGTGCCACGTGCCCATGGATTACTAGCCGTTCCAGGCGGGGAAGGGCATGGGATAGAATACGAATGGTTCCTATTTGAATTCTATCCAGGCTTGCCCTTGCCCACGCCCGATTCCCTTAGCGCCAACACCGTCACGAAGCTCTATCGTGACCACCACGGCTGGCTGTCGGGCTGGCTGCGCAGGAAGCTGGGCAATTCCTTCGACGCCGCGGACCTGGCGCACGACACGTTCGTGCGCCTGATGGCCGGACGGCGCCAGCAAGGGCCGGGCGCCGAGCCCCGCGCACTGCTGACCCACATCGCGAAGGGGCTGGTCGTGGATCACTGGCGCCGCCGCGCGCTCGAGGATGCCTACCTGGCGGCCGTTGCGCGGTTGCCGGCGCCGGAGGTGCCGTCGCCGGAAGTGCGGGCGCTCATCCTGGAAACCCTGCAAGCCATCGACGCCGCCTTGCGGACCTTGCCTGCCAAGACGCGCGAAATTTTCCTGATGTCCCAGTTCGACGGCATGGCCTATGAGGCCATCGCCAAGCGCTTGAACGTGTCGTTGTCCACCGTCAAGCGCCATATGCAGGCCGCGCTGACCGCGTGCCTGATCGCCTACCAGGCCGACGCATGAGCGCCGCCATCGATCCCGCCATCCTGAAGGAGGCGGCTGGCTGGCTGGTGCGCCTGCAATCGGAGAACCTGTCCGCGTCGGACCGCGCGGCGCTGGATCGCTGGCGCGAGCGCAGCGCCGAGCATGCTGCCGCCTGGGCGCGGGCGGAAGACATGCTGCGCGGATTCGGGCAGATGCCGCCGCGGATCGCCGGCGATGCTCTGCGGCGGCTGGATCGTCCGGGGCGCCGGCAGGCCCTGCGCGCGCTGGGCGGCTTGATGGTCCTGGCGCCGGCGGCCTGGTGGGGCGCGCGTGAACTGCCGTGGCGGGCCTGGAGCGCGGATGCACGCACGGCTACGGGCGAGCAGCGCCGCATGGAGCTGGCCGACGGCACGCAGCTGGTGCTGAACACCGCGAGCGCCGTGGACATCGACTATACGTCCCGGCAGCGCCTGCTGTGGCTGCGGGCGGGCGAGATCCTGCTGACAACCGGCAAGGACCCCGCGCCGGTCGCGCGGCCCTTCATCGTGCGCACCCGGCAAGGCGCGGTACGGGCGCTGGGCACGCGCTTCATGGTGCGCGACGAGGGAGACGCGGTGCGCGTCGCGGTCTTCGAAGGCGCGGTCGAGATCCAGCCCGTGTCGGCGGGGGCCGCGCCCTTACGGGTGCCGGCAGGCAGCCAGGCGGTCTTCAACGGGCGAGAGGCCGGGCTCCCGGCTCCGGTCGACGATTCAGCGGCGTCCTGGGAGCGGGGCATGCTCGCGGCCCGGAATTGGACGCTGGCCGAACTGGTGGGCGAACTGGGCCGCTATCGCCGCGGCGTGCTGCGATGCGATCCGGCGGTGGCCGGGCTGCGCGTGTCGGGCGCGTTCCCGTTGAACGACATCGATGCCAGCCTGCGGCTGCTGGAAAAAACCCTGCCGGTGACGGTGAGCCGGATCACTCCTTACTGGACGACGGTGGCGCCTCGCACCGGCGTTACAAATTAATCGCACACCGCCTGACACTTTTTTCCGCTTCGTCCGGTGTACCGGGTGAATCGCCGCGACCCGCGCGCCACCCATACCCCTACGAAGGATCGTTTCATGGTTTCCCGAATTTTCCGTTCGCCGCGCCCGTCTCGCGGAAATGCCGTCCTGCCGCACATGCGCGCGACGGTCCGGGCCGCCGGACTGGGCCTGGCGCTGCTGGCCGCCGCCGGCGCGCCAGCAGCGGCCACGGCAGCGGATGCCATCAACGTCACGGCGCGCAAGTCCTATGCCATCGCGGCGGGGCCCTTGGGCGACGTGCTCGCCCAGTTCGCCGCGGCCTCGGGCGTGCCGCTGTCGTTCGATCCGGCGATGCTGTCGGGACGTCGCAGCGACGGACTTAACGGCGCGTATACCGTGCAGGAAGGTTTCTCCCGGCTGCTTTCGGGCTCGGGCTATGCCTTGTCGGCGCAGGGCAATGGCGCCTACACCTTGCGCCAGTTGCCCTCCGGGCCGGGAGAGTCGGCGACGGTGCTGCCGGCGGTGACCGTCGCGGGCGCGGACGTGGCGGCCAATGCGCTGCCGCCCGACTACCCGGGCGGCCAGGTGGCTCGCGGCGGACGCCTGGGCCTGCTGGGCAACCGCGATGTGATGGACGCGCCGTTCAACGTCACGAACTACACCTCCGACCTGTTGGCGAACCGCCAGGCGGTGACGCTGGCGGATGCGCTGAACGTCGAACCCTCCGTGCGCTTTACCGGCCAGATCGGCGGCGTCACCGATTCGTTCTACATCCGCGGCTTTCCCATCGGCGAGGGCAATCTCGGCGAGATCGCCTTCGATGGCGTGTACGGGGTGGCGCCGAACTATCACGTCTTCACCGATTACATCGAGCGGGTCGAGGTGCTGAAGGGGCCGGCCGCGCTGCTCTACGGCATGTCGCCCAACAGCGGCGTGGGCGGGGTGATCAACATGGTGCCCAAGCGGGCGTTGCCGGAGGACTTGACCCGGGTGTCCGCCGACTACGTGGCGGACACGCAGTTCGGCGCCCGAGCCGACATCAGCCGCCGCTTCGGCACGGATGGCGAATGGGGCGTGCGGGTCAACGGTATGCATCGCCAGGGCGACACGCCGCTGGACAATCTGTATTCCCGCACCGATATCGGGGCCCTGTCGCTGGATTATCAGGGCGAACGCCTGCGAGCCTCGCTGGACCTGTTGACGCAGAATGAAAAGATCGACGCGCCGACGAGGCCTTTCCTCGTGGCCGCCGGCATCGACGTGCCCCATGCCGCGGACGGCCGGCGCAACGCCACGCAGCCGTGGGGCTGGTGGAAGTCCGACGGCCAATCGGCGCTGCTGCGGGTGGAGTACGACATCAGCGATAACTTGACGGTGTTCGCCGACGCGGGAGGTTCGGATACCAGCGTGGCGCGCCTGTCGGACCAGACGCCCACGATCGTCAACGAAGCCGGCGATACGATCGTCACGCCGAACAACTTCCGCTTCCAGGTGGATCGCAGCACGTACAACGCGGGCGTGCGCGCCAGGCTGGATACGGGGCCGGTAAGCCATGCCATCAGCTTCATGGGCAGCCTGTACAGCGACCGGAACTCGCAGGCCAGCGTGACGGGGACGCCGCTGACGTCCAACATCTACCATCCGATCGCACGGCCGGAACAGTACATCCCCGCGCCAGCCAGCGTGCCCAAGGTGTCGTCGTCCGATCTTTCCGGCTTTGCGCTGGCCGATACGCTCAGCATCCTGGACGAGCGCGCGCAACTGAGCCTGGGCGTGCGGCAGCAGCGCATCGAGTCGCGCAATTTCAATGCCGCGACGGGCGCGCGGACGCTCAGCTATGACGAGAGCGCGACCACCCCGCTGGCCGGCCTTGTCATCAAGCCCTGGAGCCATGTGTCGTTCTACGCCAACTACATCGAAGGCTTGAGCAAGGGCGACGTGGCGCCCGCCACCGCCTCGAACGCGGGCCAGGTATTCAAACCCTACAAGGCCAGGCAGAAGGAAGTAGGCGTGAAGCTGGACCTGGACAGCGCGATGCTGACGCTGAGCGCTTTCGAGATCACCAAGCCCAGCGGCCAGCTGACCAATGGGGTATATGGGGTGGACAGCGAACAGCGCAATCGCGGGCTGGAGTTCAATGTGGCGGGCGAACCCTTCAAGGGGCTGCGGCTGCTGGGCGGGGTGACCTACCTGGACGCGGAACTGACGCGGGCCGGCAATCATGCCAACGTGGGCAACCGGCCCGTCGGCGTGCCCAAACTGTCGGTCAACCTCGGCGCGGAATGGGATACCCCATGGGTGGCCGGCCTGACGCTCACCGGCGGCATGATCCACACCGGCAGCGAATACATCAACCAGGCCAATACGCAGTCCGTGCCGTCATGGACCACGTTCGACCTTGGGGCGCGTTACGCGACCAAGGTCTACGGCAAGGATGTGACGCTGCGGGCCAACGTGGTCAATGTGTTCAACCGGGCGTACTGGTCCGGCGTGGCTTCGTACGGCACGATCTCGCAAGGCGTGCCGCGCACGGTGATGCTGTCGGCGTCCATGGACTTCTGACGCCGGGCTGTCAGGCCTGGCTGTCTGCGAAGACCATGCACACCGGACTGCCGATCCGCAGGACGTAGCCGTCCGCGGACAAGGCGCCGTCCCGTGGATCGACGCGGAAGCGAACGACCGTGTCGCTGTCCTCGTTCAGGGCGAACAGGAAGCGGCCATCGGGAGACAGCGTGAAAAAGCGCGGCGTCTTGCCGCCGGTCGGCGCGTGCTGGCGCAGCGTCAGCCTGCCGTTGGCGGAGTCCACCGCGAATACGGCGATGCTGTCGTCGCCCCGATTGGACGCATACAGGCAGCGGCCTTGCGCGTCCATCATGATGCCGGCCGCCCGGCTGTTGCCGGTGCAGGTGTCGGGCAGCGTGGGCAACACCTGGAAAGGCCGCAGCGCGTCGGCTTCCAGTACATACGCGGTCACGGTGTTGTCCAGTTCATTGACGACGTAGAGCCATTCGCCGGCGGGGTGGAAGGCGGCATGGCGCGGGCCGGCGCCTTCGCGCGCGACCGCCGCGCAGGCTGGCGCGGCGCCGATGCCATGCTCGTCCAGCGCGAAGAGGAACACCCGGTCCAGCCCTTTGTCCGGCACCACGACGTACCGGCCGGACGGGTCGACCAGGTTGTAGTGCGGCTTGGCGAAAGGCTGTTCCTTGCGGTGCGGTCCGGGTTCGCCGTCCAGTTGCGCCGTTTGCGACACGGGGCCGAGGGCGCCATCGGCGGCCACGGGCAGCACGGCCAGCGTGCCGGTCAGGTGGTTCGACACGATCAGGCTGCGGCCCGAAGGGGCCAGCGCCAAGTGCACGGGATTGCGCCCCTCGCAGTCCTGCGTGTGCCAGGGGGCGAGCGATCCGTCGCGGGTGTCGCGGCGCAGCGCGCTGACTTCGCGGCTGTCTCCGTGCACGGTATAGAGCACCGGCAAGGAGGGGTGGGGCAGGAGATAGGAGGGGTTGAGCAAGCCGCCCACCACCTGCGTCAGGGTAAGCGTGCCGGTGTCGGGCGCGTAATCGAAAACGCTAATGCCGTCGCCGCGGGCATTGCGTTCGCGCGTGGTGCGGGAACCGATGTAAACGTGCATGGCGCGAGTTTCTCCGGATGATCGGGATGGAATCGGCCCGGCGCGCGGCGCCCGGCCTATGTCAGGATGCCGCGGATGCGGGCCAGGTTGTCCAGGGTGCTGCGCAGATGGCCGGCAAGCGCCGCGGCGGCTTCTTCGTTGCGTTCGCGCTCGAGCAGGTCCAGGATGGCCAGATGCTGGTCGCAGTGCTGCTTGTAGCGGCTGCGGTCCTGCATGGAGCGGTAGGAAAGCAGGCGGCGCACGCGGTTCACGCGCTTGATCGTGTCGATGAAGAAAGGGTTGCCCGATGCCTCCACCAGGGATTCATGGAAGCGCACGCCGCGCTCATGCAGCTGGTCGGCCGTGTCGGTGGCTATGCCGCCGTCCAGCAGGTGTTTCTCCGCGGCGCGGCAGCGCGCCAGCACATTCCTGTCGATGCGGAACGTGGGTTCGAGCAGCGCCGCCGGCTCCAGCGCGAGACGCAGGCGATAGGACTGCAGCAGGCTGTCCGGGGTCGTCATCATGGACGAGAATTCCCAGCCGTAGCCGGGCCGGCGATCCGCCCAGCCCTCCTGCGAAATGCGCGCCAGCAGGGCCTGCGTCTGCGCATTGGTCAGCGCATAGCGCGCGCGCAGCTGCGCCTCGCTGCATTGCATGGGTAGCTCGCCGCGCAGCAGGTCGTCGGCCAGCTTGAAATAGCTATGCGTGACGATGTCGTCCACGGACGGCGGCGCCAGCCCGGCATGCGCATCCGCCAGCGCGTCGAAATCCTGGCTCAGGAAGTAGCCGCGGTTGGGCTTGCGGGTCACGACGCCGTGCTGTTCGAGAATGCCCAGCGCGTCATTGACCGGAGAGCGCGATAGCCGCAGCCGGTCCGCGAGCTTCTGCGCCGTGAGGTGCGCGCCTTCGGGCAGGCGCTCTTCCTTGATCAGCTCCAGGATCTTGTTGACGGTATTGGTTTGCGCGCTCATGGATGGGATGGGGCCGGATTGATCGTGTCCGAAAGAATAGCGGGAATGACGCCGCCCATCCGCAACAATCGGACTTCCAACCCGGTTTCGACGGCCGCGACGGCGGTCAGCGCCTCGGACTCGCCGGTGGCGCGCAGGATGCGCACGGAGATGGGCGCGCGCGGGGCCATCGCCGCGGCCGCGGCGTCGATCTCGATCCGGTCGTCCGGTTGTATCCGCAAGGTCGCGGGCGTCGCGCCCTCGGGCAGGCGCAAGGGCAGGATGCCCATGCCGATCAGGTTGGAGCGGTGGATGCGTTCGAAGCTGACCGCCAGCACCGCGCGTATGCCCAGCAGGCGCTGGCCTTTGGCGGCCCAGTCGCGCGAGGAGCCGGTGCCGAAGCGTTCGCCGGCCACCAGCACCACCGCCTGCCTTTCCCGCGCATAGCGGGCCGCGACTTCCCAGATAGGTTCCACTCTGCCGCTGGGCGCATGCCGGGTATGGCCCACGGGCGCCGCGGGGCAGAGCAGGTTGGCCAGGCTCTTGCTGTAGAACGCCGCCCGCATCATGACCTGCCAGTTGCCGCGGCGCGACGCGAAGACGTTCAGGTCGTCGCGCTTGTCGCCGCGCTCGACGAGAAAGTCAGCGATCAGGCTGTCCGGCGGGATGGCGCTGGCGGGCGACAGGTGGTCCGTCGTCACGTCGTCGCCCAGCACCAGCAGCGGACGGGCCGTGTACCGGCCCAGCTGGCCGGCCTCTTCAAGCGAGGCGAAGGGCGGACGCCGCAGCGCGGTGGATGCGGGATCCCAGGGGAAAAGGGCCGTGGCAGGCGATTGCAGCGACTGCCAGGCGGGATTGGCGCTGGCGATAGCGAAGGCGCCGCGGTAGTCCTCGGGCTGCTGGCCGGCGGCCAGCGCCGCGTCGATCTCGGCCTCGTCGGGCCAGAGGTCCTTCAGATGGACGGCGCGGCCGTCGGGCGCGGTCTGCACGGGCTCCCGCCCGAGATCGCGCTCGGCGTCGCCGGCCAGCGCAAAGGCGATGACCAGCGGCGGCGACATGAGAAAACCCAGGTCCAGGTCGGGGTGGATGCGGCCCGTGAAATTGCGATTGCCGGACAGCACCGCGACGGGATGTACCGCGCCGGCCGCCATGGCCTCGCGCACTACTGCGGGCAGGGGGCCCGAGTTGCCGATGCAGGTGGTGCATCCGTAGCCCACGATGTCGAAGCCCACGGCGGCCAGGTCGTCGAGCAGGCCGGCGCGCGCCAGGTACCGCGCTGCGGCGGGGGAGCCCGGGCCGAGCGAGGTCTTGACCCACGCAGGCACGCGCAGCCCGGCCAGCCGGGCCTTGCGCGCCACCAGGCCCGCGGCCGTCAGCAGGCGCGGGTCCGAGGTATTGGTGCAGCTGGTGATGGCGGCTATCGCGATGGCGTGGCGGGGCAGGCCGGCCGCCGCCGTCCGGGGAGCGAAGCCCAGGCCTTGCAGGATGGCCTTCGTGTCGGTGTAGGGGTGCAGGTCCTGCGGCCGTTTCGGTCCGGCCACGTGCATGCCGACGCGGGCCAGCGCGATGTCGATCACGCGGGTATAGCGCGGCTCGGCGCCGGGGTCGAACGCGATGCCGGCGCGCTCGGCGTAGGCCTGCACCAACGCGGCGTGCGAGGCCGGCCTGCCCGTCTGGAGCAGGTAGGCCCGTGTTTCGCCGTCGATGGGGAAGTAGCCGGTCGTGGCGCCGTACTCGGGCGCCATATTGGCCACCACGCAGCGCGCGCCGGCCGATAGCGTGCCGACGCCGGGCCCGAAGAACTCCACGAACTCGCCGGACACGCCGATGGCGCGCAGGCGTTGGGTTACGGTCAGCGCGAGGTCGGTCGGGGTGACGCCAGGCGCCAGCGCGCCGGTCAGGCGTACGCCGATGACGTCGGGAATGCGCAGCAGGGTCGGCATGCCGAACATCACCGTCTGCGCCTCCAGCCCGCCCACTCCCCAGCCCAGCACGCCGATCCCGTTGACCATGGGAGTGTGGCTGTCCGTGCCGATCATCATGTCGGGGTGCAGCGCGACGCCGTCGGCGCCGTCCTCCCGGCAGACCACGGTGGCCAGCTGTTCCAGGTTGATGGTGTGCATGATGCCGGTGCCCGGGGGGTGGATGCGCACGTTGGACAGGGCCTTGGACGCCCAGCGCAGGAAGCGGTAGCGCTCCGCGTTGCGGCGCAGTTCCAGGTCCAGGTTCAGCGCAGCCGCGTCCGCCTGCGCATAGGCCTCCACCGCCAGCGAATGGTCCACCGACACGTCCACGGGCAGCACCGGGTTCAGGACGCCGGGGTCGGCTCCGGCCTCGGCCAGGGCATCGCGCATCGCCGCGATGTCGACTAGCGCGGGAGTGCTGGTGGTGTCGTGCATCAGCACCCGCCCGGGCTGGAAGGCGATCTCGGCTTCGCTCGTGCCGTGCTCCAGCCAGCCGAACAGCGCCGCCACCGCGGTGTCCCGCTCCGCGCCCCGCATGTTGCGCAGCGCATTCTCCAGCAGCAGCCGCAGCACGATCGGCAGGCGGTAGTAGGCCTCGCCGTACATGGCCGGCAGGTCCAGATAGAGGTATCGCGCGCCGTCCAGCGTGAAGCTGGCATGGCGCGCTGCGGCATTGGTGTTTTCCATAGCTGCCATTTTTGCATATTGCATCTATAAAATGCAATTAAGTAAAAACCCGGCCGCCATCCGAACCGGCCCCACTGGAGACAGACCATGCATGCAATCCGTATCCTGGCCGCCGCGGCGGCCTTGGCTTTCGCCTCGGCGACCCCGCTGCACGCGGCCGAACCGGCCGGCGGCCGGCCCGTAACCTTGATCGTGCCTTTTGCCGCCGGCGGCGGAGTCGACGGGATGGGCAGGCTGCTGGCCGAGCGGCTGCGCAGCGAAATGCCCCAGGGCGTCGTGGTCGAGAACAAGCCGGGCGCCAGCGGCATGCTGGGAGCGCAGGCGGTGGTGCGCTCCGCTCCGGACGGCACGACCCTGTTGCTGGGCTCGGCGGGCGAGACCGCGATCAATCCGCTGGTCTTCAAGAGCAAGATGCAGTACCAGCCGGGCAAGGACCTCGCGCCGATCGCGCTGATCGCGCGCGTGCCCAACGTGCTGGTCGCCAATCCCAAGCTGCCGGTCGCAAGCGTGGAGCAGCTGGTCGCATACGGCCGCGCCAATCCGGACCGGCTGACCTACGCGACCAGCGGCGTGGGCAATCCGCAGCACCTGAACGGCGAACTCCTGCAGTCCCTGGCCGGTATCAAGATGGTGCACGTGCCGTACAAAGGCGCTTCCGCGCAACTCGTGGACGTGGCCGCCGGCAGCGTGGACCTGACGTTCGTCAGCCTGGCCGGCGCCTTGCCTTTCATCAAGAGCGGCAAGGTCAAGCCCTTGGCCGTCACGTCGGCCAAGCGGGCCTCGTTCGCGCCCGACATCCCAGCCGTGGCGGAGTACGCGCCGCTCAAGGACTACGCGCTGGAAAACTGGTTCGGCGTGTTCGTCCCGGCAGCGACGCCGGCGGACGTGCAGCAGAAGCTGGCAGCCGCGATCGGCCGCGCCCTGAAGGACGAAAAGCTGGTGGCCAGCCTGCGCGACCTCGGCGGAGAGGTGCAGCCGATGAGCCAGCAGGAGTTCCGCGATTTCATCAAGGCGCAGACCGCGGTGTTCGCCAAGGTCGTGGCCGATGGCCACATCACGGCGGAAAACTGAGCGCCGTCCGTGCCGGGGGAAAGGTTCCAGGGGCTTGAAGTATGCTTACCCGCTTCACCGATCTTCCCCTGGCTTGCCGCAATGACTGATTTTCCCTTTGACGCCGTGCTGTTCGACTGCGATGGCGTCCTGGTCGATTCCGAACCCATCACCAGCCGCGTGCTGACGCAGATGCTCAACGAGCTGGGCTGGGACATCGCGCACGAAGAAACGATGCGCATCTTTACCGGAAAGGCCGTCAAGGATGAATTGCCGCTGATCGAAGCCCGCACCGGCGCTACGCTGGGCCAGGATTGGTTCGCCCAGTTCCGCCAGCGGCGCAACGATGCGCTGGACCGCGATCTGCTGGAAATCCCCGGCGCGCCGGATGCGGTGCGCGCCTTGCACGGGGCGCTGGGCGGGCGCATCGCCGTGGCCTCGGGCGCCGACCGGCGCAAGGTGGAATTGCAGCTGGCCAAGGTCGGCATCGCCGATTGTTTTGACGGGCGTGTCTTCAGCGGCCACGAAATGCCGCGCAGCAAGCCCTATCCGGACGTGTACCTGGCGGCCGCCGAGGCGCTGGGCGTGGATCCGCGGCGCTGCGCCATCGTGGAGGACACGGTGACCGGCGCGACCGCGGGGGTGGCCGCGGGTGCCACGGTGTTCGGCTACAGCCCCGACGCCAACGGCCACAGCGGCGCCGAAGCCTTGCGCGGCGTGGGCGTGGCCCATGTGTTCACCGACATGAGGCAGCTGCCGGCCGTGTTGGCCGGATGGCGGGGAACGGGCGCGACAGGCGTCTGATACCCGATGCCGCGCCCGTAGGGAGGAAGCCGGCCTTCCCCGGGGGATTGAGATTGCGAGCGATGGGTTGTGTCAGACACCCGGGCGGCGCCGGGGCAAGATGAAGCCCATCTCGTACGGGTGTCAGACACTGTCCCGGGCGGCGCCGGGGCAAGATGAAGCGCATCTCGTACGGGTGTCAGACACTGTGCCGGGCGGCCGTTCACCGGCCATGGTTTGTGTACTGCTCGCCGCCGTCCAGGTCGATCACCGTTCCGCTCAGGTAGCCCGCGCGCGGCGAGGCGCCGAAAACAATCATGTCGGCCACTTCCTCGGGCTCCATCAGGCGGCTGAAGGGCAGGTCCGACAGTGTTTCCTGCCAGCGGTCCTCATCGCCCCAGCGCGCCTGCGCGCGTTGCCGCGCAAGCGTCAGCACGCGGTCGGTGCGGGTGCGCGAGGGATTGACGCCGAAGACGCGCACGCCGTGGCGCGGCGCTTCGCCTCCCAGGGCGCGGGTGAAGGCAATGAGCGAGGCGTTGGCCGCCGCGCCACAGATGTAGTCCGCGCGCGGCGCGGATCCCGCCATGCCGATGATGTTCGCGATCACGCCCGCGCCGGCCTCGCGCATGCGCGGGTAGTAATGGCGCGCCAGGGCGATGTACCCATGCACCTTCAGCTCCCAGCCGGCGCGCCAGCGTTCATCCTGCACCTGATCGAGCGCGCCGCCCGGCACCGCGCCGGCATTGTTCACCAGGATGTCGATGTCGCCCGCCTCCTTGCTTAGGCGTTCCGCCGCGCCGGGCTGCGCCAGGTCCAGCGTATGCACCCGGGCCTGCTTGCCGGTCTGTGCGCTGATGGCCTGTGCGGCGGCATGCAGGGCCGCGTCGTCGCGGGCCACCAGGACGGGTTCGGCGCCTTCGCGGGCGAAGGCAACGGCACAGGCCAGGCCGATGCCCTTGGATGCGCCCGTAATGAGCACGCGTTTACCGCCAAGCTGCAAATCCATGAAACCCTCCGGTCGGTTGACTCCCGCGGCAATGCGGGACACCAGGAGGTTGTAAACCAGTTGCCCCCGGTATGCCAGCGCAAACACGGCATGGCGGATCGCACGCGCGCCCTGCTATGCTGCTTTCATCATGTCCTCCCGGGAGGCGGCGATGTCGGAAGTCTGGCTGGAAATCTGGTCCACCGTGCAGAGCGAATTTGCCGACATCCCCGATGCGGGGGAGGCGACGCGCATCGTGCTGCGCCTGGGCATGGCTGTGATGCTGGGCGGCCTGCTTGGCTACGAGCGCGAGCGCAGCGGCAAGGCGGCGGGCCTGCGCACCCATATGCTGGTGGCCCTGGGGGCCGCGATTTTCGTGCTGGTTCCCCTGCAGGGCGGCATGGAGGTCGGCGACCTGAGCCGGGTGCTGCAAGGCGTGATCGCGGGCATCGGCTTCCTGGGCGCGGGCGCCATCATCAAGCTCGGAGAAGAGCGCGAGATCCACGGGCTGACGACCTCGGCCAGCATCTGGATGACGGCCGCCATCGGCGTGGCCGCGGGCATGGGGCGCGAAGCCACCGCAGTCGTCAGCACCCTGATGGCCTTGTTCGTGCTGGCCGTATTGCGGCGCGTCGAGGCGCGCATTGCATCCAAGGAGCAGAACCGGGTCATCTCGCCCGGTTCCAAGTAGCCCATCGCGGGCTCAGCTGCCGCCCGAGACTTCGATGAACGAGCCGCTGGTGTAGCCGGCTTCGTCGGAGAACAGCCACATCACCGCGCCCGCGACTTCTTCCACGGTGCCGCCGCGGCGCAGCGGGATCGCGCCTTTCAGGCGGTCCACGCGGCCCGGTTCTCCGCCGCTGGCGTGCATGTCGGTGTAGATGGTGCCGGGCCGCACGCCATTCACGCGTATGCCTTCCGGCGCCACTTCCTTGGACAGGCCGATGGTCATCGTGTCCATCGCGCCCTTGGAGGCGGCGTAGTCCACGTATTCGTTCGGCGAGCCTAGGCGGGCGGCGGCGGAGGATACGTTGACGATGGCGCCGCCCTGGCCGCCATGGCGGGTGGACATCCGCAGCACGGCTTCGCGGGCGCACAGGAAGGCGCCCACGACATTGGTGGACAGGATCCGCTGCAGGCGGTCGGCGCTCATGCCGTCCACGCGCATCTGCTTCTCCAGGATCCCCGCATTGTTCACCAGGGCGTCGATGCGTCCCAGCTCTTCGTCCAGCGTGCGGAACATGCGCACCACCTGCGCTTCTTGCGAGACGTCGGCCTGCAGGGCGACGGCGCGGCCGCCATTGCCGCGGATCTCTTCCACAACCGCTTGGGCCGCGTCCGGCCGCGCGTGGTAGTTGACGCCCACCGCGTAGCCGCGCCGGGCGGCAAGCCTGGCGATGGCGGCCCCGATGCCGCGGCTGCCGCCGGTGACGAGCATGACTTTGGACATGGTTTTCTCCTGGTCGTATTCCAAGGTGGCGAAAGATCGGGCGGGCGGCTTCCGGTCTACTGCTTCATCTGGACCAGCATGAATTCGTTGCCGTACAGATCGATGAAGTGGGCGTAGACTGCGGCGGCCTCATGGACGGGTTCCTTGGTAAAGCGCACGCCGCGGGCGGCGAAGCGGGCGTGGTCGCGCACGACGTCGTCGGTATAGAACACGCCTACCGGCTGGCCGCCGGTCTGGTCGCCGACGCGGTCGCGCTGCGCCTGGGTCGACGCCTGCAGCAGCCATACGCCCATTGACGGCTGCTCCGGCAGCCGCAGGTGCACATAGCGTTGCTGGCCCACGGGCAGATCCGCGTAGACCTCCATCTCCAGTTTGTCGCGGTAGAAGGCGATGGCGGTGTCGTAATCGTTCACGAGCAGGACGAGACGGCCCAGCGAATGCATGTCAGGATTCTCTTTGAGGGTTGAGCGTGCGGCTATGCTAACCCGGACGGCCGCGCCTTTCCGTCAATCGGCCTCCCGCAGTAGGCGCAGCCCCACCAGGGGGTAGCGGGTTTCCTGGGTATTCCAGTTGCGGAACGAGGCGCGGGTATAGAGCGCCCAGGTGTGCCACGAGCCGCCCCGCCGCACTCGCACATTGCCGCTCGCCGGGCCTTGCGGGTCATCCGTGGGCGAACGCGCGTAGTAGTCCTCGCCGTACCAGTCCGACACCCACTCCCACGCATTGCCATGCATGTCGTACAGGCCGAAGGCGTTGGGCGCATAGCTGGCGACGGGGGCGGTGAAGGCGTGGCCGTCCCCGCGGGCCGATGCAAACGCCGCCCATTTGGGCCAGAACGGCCCGGCCTGCGCATCGAAGCCGTTGCCGATGTCGGGGATGGGGGCGGGATCGTCGCCGTTCTGGTAGCGGGTGCGCGCGCCGGCGCGGCAGGCGTATTCCCATTCGGCCTCGGTGGGCAGGCGGTAGACCTTGCCCTCCCGCAAGGTCAGCCAGCGGGCCAGGGCGGAGGCGTCGTTCCAGCTGATGTTCACGACAGGATGGTCCTCGCCCTGCGCGAAGCCGGGATCGCGCCAGGAGTAGCGGCGGTCGCGCCCCTCGAAAGCGTCGCCGCGTTCGGACTTGTCGGGGTCGTATTGCGGGTTATAGCCATAGCCTCCCGTGCCGTCGGCCTCGGATTCGGGCACGTAGCCGGACGCCTCGACGAAGCGGCGGAACTGTCCCACGGTGACTTCCGTGCGCTCCAGATAGAAGGGGCGCGTGATGCGCACCGTGTGGACGGGCGCTTCGTCGGACAGCTGGGCGTAGCGTTCCGGCGGATACAGGGGATAGGCGCGCGCCAGGGACTCCGGCGTTTCGTCGCTGCCCATCTGGAAGGTGCCGGCGGGTATGCGCAGGAAAACCATGCCCAGCGAGTTCTCGATCAGGGGCGGGGAAGCCTCGGCGCACCAGGCGGGGGCCGCGATCAGGGTACAGAGCAAGGCCAGGGCGGATCTTGTGCGCATGGGGCTCCGGGGCGCGGAAAAGAGAGGTGCGCAATCGTAGAGCCGCCCGGGCCGGCCGGCCAGACGCGGAGAACCCTCATACCCGCAGGGAGGTTCAGCCCGCCTTGCGGATGGTGAAATTGATGCGCCGGCTGCCAAGCCTGGGATGAGGCAGATCCTTCATGGGCAGGACGCCGTGATAGCGCAGCCGGTCCACGCCGCCCCAGACGACCACGTCGCCATGGAACAGCGGCGTGCGCGAGGCCTTGTCGCCGCGCGCGTCGCCGCCGAAGAGGAACACAGCGGGCATGCCCAGCGACACGGACACGATGGGCGCGCCGTAGTCGCGTTCGTTCCTGTCCTGGTGCAGCGACAGCCGGGATCGCGGCTCGTACCGGTTCACCAGGCAGGCGTCCGGCGCGAAATCCGGAAAGCCGGCTTCCGCCGCCGCGGCCTGCGCCAGCTGGACGAAGGCGGCGGGCATGTCGGGCCAGGGCTGGCCTGTCATGGGATCCTCGCGGGTATAGCGGTAGCCGCGGGCGTCGCTCGTCCAGCCCAGGCGGCCGCAATTGGTGAGCGCCACCGACATGGTGTAGCCGCCGGGCGTTTCCATGTGCCGGAAGGGCGCCACCTCCGTGACGGCGTCCACGCCGGACAGCAGCGCGTTGACCTGGGGCAGGGCATAGCCGCGCAGCACCACGGACTGCGGGCCGAGCTCCACCCGCCCGCTGTGCCCAGGGGCGTCGTCGCCGAAAAGATCCAGGTTCGAAGCCATGTCCGGACGCCTACAGCAGCGGCTCCAGCGGCAGCAGCGACACGAACCACACCGACAGGCGCTGCCACAGCGTGGTGCCGGGTTCGGTGTCGTGGCGGATGGTCTGCCCGCCGCGCTGTTCCAGCCAGTAGAGTTCGCCCTTGTCGTCCAGGCAGACGCGGTAGGCGGCGGAAGGCAGATCGCGGTCGAAGGACTCGGCAATGCGACGGGCCAGCGTGGGGCTGTCGATGACGAACCCCAGTTCGGTGTTGAGCTTGGCCGAGCGCGGATCGAAGTTGAACGAACCCACGAAGATCCGCCGGCCGTCGACGGCGAAGGTCTTGGCGTGCAGGCTGGAGCCGGAACTGCCGAAGGGGCCCATGCTCTTGTTGCGCTCGACCCCGGTGGACATGCGTTTCATCTCGAACAGCTCCACCCCGCTGGCCAGAAGGGCCTTGCGGCGCTTCGCGTAGCCGGAATGCACCACCGTCACGTCGGTCGCTTCCAGCGCGTTGGTCAGCACCTTGACCTTGACGCCGCCCCGCGCCATCTGCGCGAACGCCTGGGTGCCGCTCGCCGTGGGCACGAAATAGGGCGACACCAGTTCCAGGTCCGAGGTGGGCGCGCCGATGATTTCTTGCAGCTGATGGGGCAGCATGGCCTCGGGCGGCGCGGTGCCCAGGGTCTTGCGCGGATCGTCGCTCACCATGCGGGTGTCGGCCCATTCCAGCGCCAGCTCGCCTTGCAGCAATTGCTTGATGAAGGGCAGCTTGCGCATGGCTTCGGCATAGGCGGCGGCTTCCGGGGAGCGTTCGACCTGCGTGGCGGCCTGCTCCAGTTCGTCCAGCCTGCCCGGCGCGGGCTTTTTCAGCAGGCGGTCCACGGGGTAGGCGGACTCGCTGGCCCAATACCTGTCGAAATCCACGGAAACGTCATTGACCGCGGCGCCGATCGCCAACACGTCCAGGTCGGTGAAGAGCACGCCGCTGGCGGCCCCGAAGTATTCGTCGCCCACATTGCGGCCGCCGACGATGGTGGCCTGGTTGTCGGCGGTGAAGGACTTGTTGTGCATGCGCCGGTTCAGGCGGCTGAAGTCGGTCACGTAGCCCAGCGGCTTGGGCCAGCGCAGCACGAAGGGGTTGTAGAGCCGTACCTCGATGTTCGGGTGCGCGTCGAGCGCGGACAGTTCGTCGTCCAGCCCGGAGGTGCCGTTGTCGTCGAGCAGCAGCCGCACGCGCACGCCGCGGTCGGCCGCCTCGTGCAGGGCTTCCAGCAGCATGGTGCCCGTCATGTCGTTGTGCCAGATGTAGTACTGCACGTCCAGGCTGCGCTCCGCGGCGCGCGCCAGCATCATGCGCGCAGCAAAGGCGTCGTACGCATCGGGCAGCGGATGGATGCCGGACTTTCCGGGATGCGCGGCCGCCAAGGGCGCGATTGCCCGGCCCAGCGGGGTTTCTTGCGATTCCTCGGGCGTCAGGGCGCGGGATTCGCTGCGTTTGCCCAGGGAGGGCAAGCCGCAGCCGCTCAGGAAACTCAAGGTCAGGACGGTCATGATGAGAGGTTTGGCCAAGTGCATGGCCCCTATTGTGCCGAAATCCCGAGAGGGGCCGCGGCCGCTGCTTGACGAATTTCCTGATATGAGAGAAATTCTCTTATATGGAAAATTCTCAATTTTCGGATTCGGCGCTGGACCGGCGCATCGCCGACAGGCTCAAAGCGCTGCGCCAGGAGCGCGGCTGGTCGCTGGACGAGCTTGCCGGCCGCGCCGGCGTCAGCCGCGCCACCTTGTCCCGGCTGGAGAACGCCGAGGTCAGCGCAACGGCCGGCGCGCTCGGCAAGCTGTGCGCCGCCTACGGCCTGACCATGTCGCGGCTGATGCTCATGGTCGAGGACGAATTCGCGCCGCTGGTGCCGCAGCAGGCGCAGGCCGTATGGGTGGACGACAGCGCCGGCTTTCGCCGCCGCTCGGTTTCGCCGCCGGCTCGGCAGTTGGCGGGCGAGGTGCTGGCCTGCGAACTCGCGGCCGGCGCGCGCATTTCGTACGAGCGCTCGCCTCGGCCGGGCCTGGAACACCACCTCTTGATGCTGGAAGGCGAGCTGGCCATGACCGTCGACGGCCAGGCCTACCGCCTGGCTCCCGGCGACTGCCTGCGCTACCAGCTCTTCGGCGCCAGCGAATTCTCCACCCCGCCGCACAGCGGGGCCCGATACCTGCTCTTCATAGTGTGAGCCCGCCATGTCCCAACCGAGTTATGAAGTGACCCTCCTGTCGGCCGATGGCGCCGGCGCCATGTTGGCGGACCTGGCCGGCCTGCTGCATGCCTGCGTGCAGGACGGCGCCAGCGTCAGCTTCGTCCTGCCCTATGAGCCGGCGGATGCGCAGGCCTTCTGGCGCGACAAGGTGTTGCCGGCCGTCGGGGGCGGCATGCTGATGCTGTGGGTGGTCCGCCAGGATGGGCGGATCGCCGGGTCGGTGCAGCTGGATTGCGATACGCCGCCCAACCAGCCGCATCGCGCCGAGGTGCGCAAGCTGCTGGTGCACCCGGCTTTCCGCCGCCGCGGCATCGCGCGCGCGCTGCTTAGAGAGGCCGAGGCCATGGCGGCGCGCCAGGGGCGCAGCCTGATTACGCTGGACACGCGCACCGGAGACAGCGCGGAGCCGCTATATGCGTCGATGGGCTACCGGACCGTCGGCGTGATCCCGGGGTTCAGCCGCGACCCGCGCGATGCGGGCAAGCTGGACGGGACCACGATCATGTACAAGCAGCTGTGACCGGCGCCAGGGCCGCGTTCAGATATGCGCTGCGGCGCGCCGTAGCAGCAGGCAGAAAAAGTCGGCGGCGGGCGTTAGGGGAAAACCCGTGCGCTGCACGATGCAGACGGGCGGGGCAGGCAAGGGCTCCTTCACTTTGACCTCCTGGAATGTCTCTTTCAGGAGCGGCGCGCGCAGCCACTGAACCGGCAGCATCATCAGCAGGTCGGAACTCGACAGCGCCGTCAGGAACGTCAGTGCCGATTGGGCCCGCATCACCAGCTTGGGCGCGGGCAGGCCATGCTTGGAGAACAGGGGGCCCAGTTCCTCTTCGGCCTTGTGGGTGATCGATGTCGTGATCCATTCCGCATCGACCAGATCTCGCAGCGAAGTCGCATGTGCCAGCGGATGGCCCTTGCGTCCCAGGATCACGCGGGTATTGTCGAACAGCTTTTCCACCTGCAGTTCGCCGGGCACGTCCATCGGCACCGGGCCGACATAGACATCCGCCGTCCCGTCCAGCAGCGAGGCCTCGACCAGCGGATACACGGCGTCGATGATTTCCAGGCGCACTTCGGGGTAGCGCCTGCGGAACTCCCGCAGCACCTCGGGCAGCAGGCCCAGGTGAGGCGCCGTCGACATGCTCAGCGTCACGCGGCCGTGGGTGGCGCCACGCAATTGTTCGATTTCGTCCTTGGCCCGCTGGAGTTCGTTGCCGACGGCAGTGGCCCGGCGCAGGAAAACCTCTCCCATGGGCGTGAGTCGTACGCCTTTGGCGTGCCGCTCGAAGAGCGTGACACCCAGTTCCTTTTCCAGTTCGTGGATGCTGCGCGATACCGCCGGCTGCGGCAATCCCAAATGTCGCGCCGCCGCCCTCACGCCATTGCGCTCCGCCACGGCGACGAAATCTCGCAAGGTATTGAGTTTCATGAATTGAAGTGAATCATTTTTGATATCAGTCAAACAATATTGCCATCTTTCTGGATCAGAAGCCAAATCCTACGATAGCGCCCAAGCCTGGACATGGAGGAAGGGGAAGGTGGACCGAAAGAAATCGCCGCAGGTATTGATCGTGGGCGCGGGGCCGGCCGGCCTGTCGAGCGCCATCGAACTTGGGCACAGGGGAGTTTCCTGCCTGTTGGTGGAGCGCAATGACCGGGTCGGATATGCCCCGCGGGCCAAGACTACCAATGTCCGCACCCGCGAGCACCTGCGGCGCTGGGGCATCGCGGACCGCCTGCGGGCGGCCTCGCCGCTGGGCGCGGACTACCCCTCGAACGTGGTGTTCTGCACCCGCCTGTCTGGCATCGAGCTGGCTCGGCACGAGAATGCCATGTACTGTGCGCCGGGGCGCAATCCGCTCTATTCCGAACACGCCCAGTGGATTCCCCAATACACCGTTGAAAGCGTGCTTAAGGAGCACGCGGAGTCGCTGCCGGGCGTGGAGATCCGCTTCCGCACCGAGCTGCTTGGCTTCGAGCAGGACGGCGGGCAAGTCCGGGTCCGCCTCAGGAACCTGGAGAACGGCCAGGAGGCCGAGTTGCTGGCCGACTACCTCATCGGCGCCGACGGCGCGCGCAGCCTGGTGCGGGACCTGATCGGCACGAGCATGGAGGGGCAGTACGGCCTCTCGCACAACTACAACATCGTGTTCCGCGCTCCGGGGTTGGCCCAGTCCCACGGGCATGGCCCCGCCATCATGTACTGGCAGATCAACCGCGAGGCCTCCAGCCTCATCGGCCCGATGGACCGGGGCGACGCCTGGTTCTTCATGCCGATGCACGTCGATCCGGACCAACGCGCCAGCGACATCGACGCCCGGGCGCTGATCGCCCAGTCCACCGGCATCGATCTACCCTACGAAATCCTGAGCAGCGACCAATGGGTCGCCAGCAAGCTGCTGGGCAACCGCTATCGGAAGGACAGGGTGTTTCTCGTCGGCGACGCCTGCCACCTGCACCCGCCGTTCGGCGGCTACGGCATGAACATGGGCGTGGCTGATAGCGTCGATCTGGGCTGGAAGCTGGCGGCTACCTTGCAGGGATGGGGCGGCCCGGAGCTGCTCGACAGTTACGAAACCGAACGCCGGCCTGTCCACCAATGGGTGCTCGACGAGGCGGTCGCCAACCATTCTTCCCTGGGTAGCGGCTCGCTGGTGAACGACGTCGAGGCCGCCGGCGCGGCCGGGGAGCAGGCCCGCCGTGAAATCGGCGCGCGGATTCAGGCGGTCAAGATGCGCGAGTTCGCCACGCTGGGCGTCGTGCTGGGATACCGCTACGACGATTCGCCGGTGATCGTGCCCGACGGCAGCCCGGCGCCTGCCAGCGACTTCATCAACTACGTACCCTCTTCGCGTCCAGGGGCGCTGGCGCCGCACGCCTGGCTGCACGACGGCAGCTCCCTGTATGACAGCTTCGGTCCGGGCTTTACCTTGCTGGCGTCGGCTTCAGCGCCCGCCGGTGAAGTCGAGGCCGCCATTGCCGACGCCCGGGCTTGCGGGCTGCCCTTGACAGTCATCCGGCCGCGCGAGGGCGGCGTCGCCAGCCTGTACCCCACCCGCCTGACGCTCATCCGCCCGGACCAGCACGTCGCCTGGCGCGGCGACGCCTGGCCAGGCCCTTCCCTGATCCGACAGGTCACCGGCGGGCTCGCCCGCTGAACCAGGAGACCGCCGCCATGTCAGCTCCGCTTTCTCGGCACGAGGCCGCCGCCGGCGTGCACTCGGTCCACCGATTCGTTTTCTCCGTTCCGGATCTGGACGAGGCCCGGCGTTTCTACCTGGCCTTCGGTCTTGACGTGCGCCAGGAGGGCGAACGCCTTGACCTGTACGCCGCGGGCCATCGGCACCGCTGGGCGTCCATTCACACACGTGAGGCCGGTAAACGGTTGGAATACCTGAGCCTGGGCATTTACGAACAGGACGTGCCGGCCATGCGCGAGCGCATCGCTCGTCTGGGCATCGCCGCGGATCCTCACCCCTTGTCGGATGGCCAGGGGCTGTGGCTGCGCAATCCCGACGGCACGGCGCTGCAGCTGCTGGCCAGCCCCAAAGTATCGCCCGACGAGCAATCCCGGCCCACGCCCGAGCCGCGGCGCCAGCCGGGACAGGGCGCGGCTCCTTGCCGCAGCCAAGCCCGGCAGGTGCGTCCGCGGCGCCTGTCTCACGTGCTGTTCTTCAGCCCCGACGTGCTGCGCATGGTGCGCTTTTGCGAAGAGGTCCTGGGGATGCGCCTGTCGGACCGGTCTGGCGACGTCGTGGCCTTTCTGCACGGCGTGCACGGTTCCGACCATCATCTCGTAGCTTTCGCCAAATCCTCCCACGCCGGCCTGCACCACTCCAGCTGGGACGTGGGAAGTATCGACGAGGTCGGCCGCGGCAGCGAACAGATGCGCATGGCGGGCTACCCCGACGGCTGGGGCGTGGGCCGCCATGTGCTGGGCTCGAACTATTTCTACTACGCGCAAGACCCCTGGGGCAGCTACGCCGAGTATTCGTTCGACATCGACTTCGTTCCCGCCGACATCCAATGGCGCTCGGCCGATCATCCGCCAGAGGATTCCCTGTATGTCTGGGGGCCGTCGGTGCCGCCTGAATTCTTCATCAATTACGAGCAGGCCGAGGCCTGAAGGAGACCATCTTGAGACTGATCGCATTTACCCGCAAGAACGGCGGCTGCGCGCTGGGCGCCCGCATCGACGACAAGAACCTCGTCGACCTGACCGCAGCTGGCCTGCCGGACACCCTGGATGAATTGCTGCGGCAGGGCGAGGCCGGCATGCGGGCCGCGCGCGACGCCGCAAAGCAGGCCCGCCACGTGATGGCGCTGGACGGCATCCGCCATCTGCCTCCGGTGCGGCATCCGGCCAAGGCATTCGCCATCGGGCTCAACTATGTGGATCATGCGGCGGAAAGCAACTTCGAGCCGCCGAAGCACCCGGTGGTGTTCCAGCGCTATCCCTCGTCCTGGGTCGCCCATGATGAGCCGCTGGCGCGGCCCCGCGTCTCGGCGCAATTCGACTACGAGGCCGAGCTCGTGGCGGTGATCGGCAAGGGCGGCCGCTACATTCCGAAGGAAAGCGCGCTGGAGCACGTGGCGGGCTACAGCCTGTTCAACGATGGCTCCGTCCGGGACTACCAGTTGCGTACCAACCAATGGACCCTGGGCAAGAACTTCGACGCCAGCGGGTCCTTCGGTCCCGAGTTCGTGACCGCAGATGAACTGCCCGCCGGCGCCAAGGGCCTGCGCATCCAGTGCCGCTTGAACGGCGAGCTCATGCAGGACGCGAACACCAAGGACATGATTTTCGACGTTGCCACGCTGGTATCGGTTTGTTCCGAGGCCATGGCGCTGCAGCCTGGCGACATCATCATCACCGGCACGCCGTCGGGCGTTGGCCTGGCGCGCAATCCGCAGGTCTGGATGAAGCCGGGCGACGTCTGCGAAGTGGAAGTCGACGGCATCGGCGTTTTGCGCAACCGCGTGATCGACGAACGATAAGCGGGGCCTGCATACAAAAACATTCGAGGGCAAGGAGACAACAAAATGGTTCAAAACCAACAATTGGAGGAGGCGGGGCAAGCGGTTGCCCTCTTCCGCAGACGAGTGCTGCCCATGCTGTTTGCGGGCTATGTGCTCAACTTCCTGGATCGCACCAACATCAGCTACGCACAGCTGCAGATGGGCGCCGATCTGGGCATATCCCTGGCCGCGTACGGCTTCGGCGCGGGCCTGTTCTTTTTCGGCTACGCGGGCGTCTGCGTGCCAGCGAACCTCGCGCTGCAGCGCTTCGGCGTGCGCCGTTGGCTAGCCTTCATCTTCCTGAGCTGGGGCATCATTTCCTGCCTGATGGCCACCATGCATGGGGAGAAGTCGTTCTACGTACTGCGCTTCCTGCTGGGGGTGGCCGAAGGCGGCTTCATTCCGGCCATCAACTTCTATATCGCGTCGTGGATCCCGCCGCGCTTCCGCAGCCGGATCAACGCCATCTTCATCATGGCCATTCCCCTGGCCTCGATCTTCGGCGGCCCGCTCGCGGGGGCGCTGTTGCGCATCGAGTTCGGCATGCCGGGCTGGCGCTGGCTGTTCCTGCTGGAAGGCCTGCCCACCGTGTTCGTCGGCCTGTTGGTGCTGCGCTACCTGCCCGCTACGCCGAACGACGCCGGCTGGCTGAACGAGCGCCAGCGCGCGGCCCTACAGGCCGTCATGCGCAGCGAAGCGGGCGAACGGCCCGCTGACAAGGCTTCGTGGACCGAGGGATTTCGGGTGTTCCGCCAGCCCATGCTCTGGGGGCTGCTGATGGTGCTGCTCGCCGCCTACGCCGCGACCTTCGCGCTGGCCTACTTCCTGCCCACCATTTTGAAGAACCAGTATCACATCACGCCGCTGGAAATCGGCACGGCCCTGATGATTCCCAACATCGTGGCCCTGGCGTTCAGCTACCTGATCGGCCGCAGCAGCGAGCGCATGCACGACATTCGCTGGCATCTGGCGGGCATCTGCCTGATCGGCAGCCTCGGCTTCTTCCTGCTGCACGGCGCCGCAGTGTCCTCGCTGGCAGCCTTCCTGGCCGTGGTTTCGGTCATCACGGGTTACACCATTGCTTACTACGGTCCGCTGAACGCATCGATCCAGAACTACATTGGGGCCAATGCCGGCCCGCTGGCTCTGGTCACGACGATCGGTTCGCTGGGAGGATTCTTCGGCCCGACGCTGACCGGCTGGGTCATGCAGGCCACGGGCGGGGAGTGGGAGCTGGCCGCCCAGGTCTTCGCCGCGGCGACGCTGCTCAGTGCGGCGCTGGCTGTCCTCTGCGTGCGCAACCGGCGCCCGGCGTCCGCTTGAGCGGACGTCCAACGAAACCATGAAAAAGGAGCAACCATGAACCAATTGTCCAGGACGGCCGTCGTGACCGGCGGCGCCAGCGGCATCGGCGAAGAGTGCGCGCGACAGTTGCGCGCCGACGGCTGGAACGTCGTCGTGTGGGACCGCAGCGCGGGCCAGGGCGGCGACGTGGCCGTCGATATCACCGACTATGCGGCCGTGGCTGCCGCGGCCGGCCAACTCGACGGCGTCGACCTGCTGGTCAACGCGGCCGGCATTGCGGGCGACCGCGGGCCGACCGCCGAGAAGAAGCCCGCGGAATGGGATGCCGTGTTGGCGGTGAACCTGAGCGGCACGTTCTACTGCATGCACGCCCTCTACCCGCAGCTCAAAGCCCGCCGCGGCGTGGTGGTGAACATCGCCTCGGTCGCCGGCATGGTGATGGCCAAGGGACGCGCGCATTACGCAGTGTCCAAGGCCGGCGTGGCGACGCTGACCCGCTCGATGGCGCTGGAGTGGGCCGACGACGGCATCCGTGTCATCGCCGTCGCGCCGGGCTACGTCAGGACGCCGATGATCCAGCGCTCCATCGAGGCCGGCGAGCTCGACGAGCAGGCGTTGGCCGCCATGCACCCGATGAACCGCATGGCCAGCACCGAGGAGATCGCCGGTGCGATCATCGCGCTGTCCAAGCCGCCATTTCTGTTCATGACCGGGGCGGTGGTGAATATCGACGGCGGCTACACCCTGGGCAAATAGAGGGTGGCCGCCTCTTCCTCCTGCGTCGATGGGCTACCGGACCGGCGGCAGCGCCCATCAGGCCAGCGGCTTGATGCCGACGCTGTAGGGAGGGGCGTTGCCGCGCGCGGCGGCCTTGATCTTCAGCATCGAGCCGCCGGGCGTGAATTCGAAATCCTGGTAGGGCACTTCGAACCATTGGTGGAAGCTGGTGCGCGAGAACTCCGGCACCCAGACCTTGGCCCGCTTGGGGTCGCAGTGGAATTCCACAAGCGTGCGGTCGATGCCGAGGGGGCGGGTATTGCCGATGCGGTAGCTGACCTTCAGCTCGGCGCGTTCGGTCGCGCCGGGGCTCCAGGCCAGGCCGATGGATTCCATGAAGTGTTCGATCGCCTCAATGCCGCGATACATAGCTGACTCCGAATGCAGGCGGGCGCGCAGCGTCCGCCGAAAAACCCCCTGCCAACGCGGCGGCGGGAAACAGACGGATTATCCGTCATTCCCGCCGCGGCTGCCCGGCCGCGAGGCAGCCGCGGCCGGCGGGCTCAAGCGCTGGCCGGCCCGCAGAACTTCAGGATGGCGTCCGCTACGGTATGCGGCGCTTCGCGCTGGGGAAAATGGCCTACGCGGTCCAGCACCCGCCGCTCATAGCCGCCGCTGAACCAGGCTTGCTTGCCTTCGGATGTGGCCGGCTGGTTGCAGGTGTCGGCGCCGCCGTGCAGCACGAGGGTGGGCACCGTCAGCACCGGCGCGGGCAAGAGGCGGGCCGCGTCTTCGGCGTATGCCGGGTCGCCGTCGGCCAGGCCCCAGCGATGGCGGTAGGAATGCAGCACCACTTCCGCCCAGTCGGGATTGTCGAAGGCGCGCGCCGCCTCCTCGAATTGCGCCTCCTCGTACCAGCCGGCGGGCGACCAGGTGTCCCACATGTAGCGGGTGAACGCGCGGCGGTCGTCCCGCAGCGCGTCGGCGCCCCGCGGGGTCGCCATGAACCAGTGATACCAGTAATTGCGCGCCTGGGGCAACGGCAGGGCCTGGCGCGGGTCGTTGGTGCCATAGCCGACGGACAGCAGCGCAAGATGCGACGCCACGCCGGGTTGCAGGCCACAGGCGTTGGCCGCGGCGCGCGCGCCCCAATCGTGGCCCACCAGCAAGGGGCGATGCAGGGAGAGGGCGGCGACGAAGTCGAGCAGGTCCCGACCCAGCGCGGCGAGTTCGCCGCTGCGCGGAGTGTGGGCGTGGCGAAAGCGCGTGGCTCCGAAGCCGCGCAGGGCGGGACATAGCACCCGGTAGCCGTCCAGCGCCAGGCGTTCGGCCACGGCGCGCCAGGACTCCGGGCTGTCGGGCCAGCCATGCGCGAGCACTGCGGTGCGCAGTCCTTCGGGGTTCCATTCCAGGCAGGCGATCTCCAGCAAGGGTGTCTGGACGAGAAAGCGGCGGGGCGATGTCATGCGGATTCCTTCAGGGTCGGATGCCGTCAGGATAGTCTTGCCAAATTTCATGATTCATGAAGAATAAACTATTATTATCATTGAATCGTTAATAGATGGGCGGCACATATGGATGCTTCGAATGACCCCGCGGGCGCCGTCCTGGACCTGACGCTGCTGCGCACCTTCCTGGAGGTTATCGACTGCGGCGGATTCGCGCTGGCCGCGGACAGGCTGGCCCTGACACCCTCGGCCGTCAGCGGGCACATCAAGCGGCTGGAGTCCGCGGCGGGCGCCACGCTGCTCGACCGCACGACGCGCAGCTTCGAACTGACCTCCGCTGGCGAGACGCTCTACACCTATGCGCGCAATATCGTCGAGCTGGAAAGAGAGGCGCGCGCCCGGCTGAGCGGCGCTCGGCTCAAGGGCCGGCTTCGTGTCGGCTCGTCCGAGGACTTCGCCGGCGCCTGGCTGGCCGAGGTGCTGCAGGCGTTTCACCGGACGCATCCCGCAGCGTCCATCGAATTGAAGGTGGGCATCACCGCGGATCTGCTGCGGCACCAGGCGCGCGGCAAGCTGGACGTGGTGTTCGGCAAGCAATGCGCCCGCGTGCCGGACGATGGCGAACTGCTCTGGGAAGAAGAGCTGGTGTGGGCATGGGGCGATGACAAGCCGTGGCGGCAAGTGCCGCAAGTGCCGCTGGCGGTATTTCCCGAACCCTGCGTCTACCGTGAAGCGGCGATCGCGGCGCTCGCGCAGGCGGGGCGCGCATGGCGGCCCGTGTTCGAGAGCGCCAGCATGGCGGGTTGCCTGGCGGCCGCGCAGGCGGGCTTTGCCGTCGCTCCGGTGGCGCGCAGCCAATTGCGCGACGGCTTGCGGGCCTTGTCCGCGCACGACGGAATGCCCGGGCTGCCGCCAGCGCGCTTCTACGCCTACGCGCGTTCCGCCGAGCCCGCCGCACAGGCGCTGGTGGCGGCGGTCCGGCAGACCGGCCAGCGGCGGCGCTTCGCGCGCTGACAAGGCCGGGCTGCTCTCCGCGGCTTGCATCCGCTCAATCGCCGCCATTGAGTAAAGCAAATGGACGCGCCGCGTCATGGCCCGCACCATGGCGGCTAGGTCCTCTATAAGACCGGCGGCATCCGCGCCGGTCCGGACGCAATACTCAAGGAGTCGTCATGGCGAATTTAATACTTGCATTGGTCAGCGCGGAACTTTCCCTTTTCGGTGTCGCGGCGCCCGTCGAGCCGGCCGCCGAACCCGCCGCGGCGGATGCGGGAACCGCGCCGCGCTTCGATAGCGAGCACTACCGCAGCGCGCTGGGCTGAACGCGCCGGATCGCATCGGCGCAGGAATAGGCAGATTTCACGCAAGAACGAGCCTGTACGCGCCGGCTCGCGATTCTTACCATCCCTACACGGAATCGGGGATCTCCGCGCGCTTGCCGGATGCCCCGTTTCGACAGACATGCGGGCATGTGGCCGGCATGGCAAGCAAGGGAAGGGAATCGCATGAATACCGAGAAAATCTGGTTGGTGACGGGCGCGTCGGCGGGACTGGGCCTGATCCTGGTGAAGATGCTGCTGGACCAGGGGCACAAGGTGGCCGCGACGTCCCGCGATGGCGATGCGCTGCTCGACGCCGTGGGCGCCAAGCTGGAAGGCAGTTTCCTGCCGCTGACGGTGGACCTGGCTGACGAGCGCAACGTCCGGCGCGCAGTGGATGCCACCGTCGCCGCGTTCGGCGGATTGGACGTGGTCGTCAATAACGCGGGTTACGGCCTGCAGGGCGCGCTGGACAGCTTGTCGGACGCCGACCTGCGCGGCAATTTCGACGTCAATGTGTTCGGGGTGCTGAACGTGATCCGCGCCGTGCTTCCCCGCATGCGGGAACAGCGCGGCGGGCATGTGTTCAACATATCGTCGATCCTCGGCTTCGACGGCGGCTGCGAGGGCTGGGGCGCCTACAGCGCCACGAAGTTCGCCGTCAGCGGTCTGACCGAGGCGTTGGCGGCGGAGGCCGCGCCCCACGGCGTCCGCGTGTCGCTCGTGTATCCGGGCCGGATGCGCGAGGCTCGCGGCGCGCATGGCCGCCAGCCGGGCGGCGACCCCGCCAAGATGGCGCAGGCGCTGATCAATTCGGCCCAGGCGCAGTACGCGCCCCTGCATCTGTTCCTGGGCCGCGACGCCTTCGACCAGGCGCGCGCCAAGATCCAGTCGGTGCAGCAGGAACTGGCGCGTTGGCGGGAGATGTCCGTGTCCATCGGTTTCGCGGACGAAAGAAGGCTGGCCGCCTGAGGGCGCCGGGCGCGCCGGGGCGAGCTAGGCGCCGAGGCCGCGCGCGGCCTGGTACGCGCCCAGGAGCGCCAGGCTGATCATGAAGCACAGCTTGAAGGTCCGCGCGGAAAGCCTGGCCCGCAGCCACTGGCCCAGGGCCATGCCGGCCAGCGCGGGCAGCAGCATCAGGAGGGAGGCCCCCGCCGCCGCGGGCGTGTAGCCGCCATTGAGCCAAAGCCCCACGGCCAGCGCCACGGTGGACACCGTGAATGAAATCCCCATGGCCTGTATAAGGCTGTCCTTGTCCAGGTCCAGCGCCTGGAGATAGGGCACGGCCGGAATCACGAACACGCCGGTGGCCGCGGTAATCACGCCGGTGACGGCGCCGACCGTGGCGCCCAGCCAGCCTTCGTGGCGGCCGGGCGCCTTGAGCGGCGATCCGAACAGGCCCCAGGCGGCATAGGCCACCAGCGCCAGCCCCAGGCAGACGCCGGCCCATTGGCCGGAAGGCGCGCCCAGCCACAGCGCCCCGGAGATGGTGCCGGCGCAGATTCCCGCCTGCATGCCGGCAATGCGGCGCAGGACCGCCGGCAGCGCGGGCCAGGGGCGTGTCTGCCACAGATTGGTGACGAGGGAAGGCACGATGAGCAAGGCGGCGGCCTGTGCCGGCGCCATCAGCAACGCCAGCATGGCCATGGAAATGGTGGGCAGCCCCAGCCCCACCACGCCCTTCACCACGCCGGCGAGGATGAACACGGATGCGGTGGCGGCGAGCAGTGCGGGGGTGCCGCCGGGCAGCAGGTCGAAGGGATTCATGAGGCCTCGCACGAGGAGGTCAATGCGTCGCCGCGGGGGCGGCCGAACAAGGCGTACGCGATGTCGGCGACGCCGGCGGCCTCCTGGCGCGCGGCGCGCAGCAGCCATAGGCGGCCTTCGCACAGATCGGCGGGCACGGCGGAGCCATAGAGCGCCGGGCCGCCGATGAGCGCCATGCCCAGCATGCGCTGGGCCGGCGCGTGGCCGCCGAGGGCCGCGGCGCGCAGCCATTGCGCCATGCCGGCATAGTCGCCCAGGGTCTGGGCCTCCAGCGCCAGCGAATACTGCTGCGCGGGAGTGATCGCGGGGCCGAGGCCGCCATCGGCTTCGGCCGCGCCTGAGGCGTGCAGCGCCAGGGCAAGCAGGGCGATCCAGGGCCATCGGGCCGCGGCGCGCTGAATCTTCCAGGTTTTCATGTATTTCCCCGAGCAATGGATGGACAGGCCTTCATTGTCATCCCCGCCAGCCGGGCTGCGAATCGGGATCTCGCGTAGCTGGCCTATGGCAGGGCCTGAGTCTTGCATGCTACGCTTTTTGCATGCGATTCGACCTCACCGACCTGCGGCTCTTTCTCAACGTACAGGAAACGGGCTCCATTACGGCCGGGGCCCGGCGTTCCCACATGACGCTGGCTTCGGCCAGCGAGCGCGTCCGCGGCATGGAGGACACACTGGGTGTGCCCTTGCTGCTGCGCGGCCCGCGCGGCGTCGAACCCACGCCGGCGGGCCGCACCCTGGGGCATCACGCGCGGGTGGGGCTGGCGCAGATGGACCGCATGCGGGGGGAACTGGACCACTACGGCCAGGGGCTGAAGGGCCATGTGCGGGTGCTTTGCAACACGGCCGCGCTGAGCGAATACCTGCCGCCGGTCCTGGGCGCGTTCCTCAAGGACCATCCCCGCGTATCCGTCGATCTCGAAGAGCGGCTGAGCCACGAGATCGCCGATGCGCTGCGCGCCGGGGCCTGCGATATCGGTGTGCTGGCGGACTCCGCCGACCTGCACGGCCTGCGCACGGTCACGTTCCGGCACGATCCCCTGACGCTCATCGTGCCGGCGGATCACCCCCTGGCCGGGAGCCAGGAGGTCGGTCTGGCCGACGTGGCGGACCAGGAATTCGTAGGGCTGGTGGAAGGCAGCGCCTTGCAGGAGCATATCGCCCACCATGCGCGGCGCGGCGGCAAGGCGCTGTCGTACCGCGTGAGGCTGCGCAGTTTCGATGCGGTGTGCAGGATGGTGGGGCAGGGCGTGGGCATCGCCATCGTTCCGCGGGTGGCAGCGGTGCGCTGCGGGCGCGCGGCCGGCGTGCGACGGGTGGCGCTGGCCGACGGCTGGGCGTCGCGCGACCTGGTGCTGTGCGTGCGCGAAACCCTGCCCGCCTACGCGGCCGAACTCGTGGAGTACGCCCTGCGCGACGCGCCCGTGTCCAAGGGGACGGGGCGCGCACCCTAGACGCGGACGCCGCGCGGCGGTAGCGTTGAGTCCTTGCAGGTCCCCGCTCCTTTTTTCCCGCGCCTGTCATGCCAGACGACACGTCCCCCGCTGCCGCCCCGTTCAATGCCCCGGATCCGCTGGTCTGCAACGGCGCGGCGCTGCGCAAGGCGACCCGGCGGGTGTCGCAGCTGTATGACTCGGTGCTGGCGCCCTGCGGCCTGAAGGTATCCCAGCATTCCATCCTTATGCATATCGCGCGGGCAGGCTCGCCTTCGATGACGGACCTGGCGCGGGCCATGGTGCTGGACCGCTCCGCGCTTGCCCACAATCTCAAACCGCTGGAGCGCGATGGCTATGTGCGGACCTCGCGCGATCCGCTGGACGGCCGCAGCCGCCGCGTGGCGCTGACCGAGACGGGATGGGCCAAGCTGGCGGAATCCCGGCGCCTCTGGAAAGAGGCGCAGCGCCGCTTCGAGTCAGCCTATGGCGCCGAGCGGGCGGCCGCGCTGCGGCGCGCGCTGGGCGAGATTTTCTCCGAGGAATTCGCGCTGGCCTTCAGCCGCGGCTAGGGCCTGTGCAAGGCTCGATTCAGTGTGAACAGGCCCTGGCCCGGGCCGATCCCTGGATCGCAACGGCGGCCAGCACGCAGGCCATGCCGGCCAGCTGCTGCGCCGCCAGAGGCTCGCCGAGCAGGCCGGCGGCAAGAGCCACCGCGGATACCGGGGCCAGGGCCGTGAAGAGCGCGGCCTCCGCGCCCTTGACGCGGGCCGAGCCCGCATACCAGAGCAGGAATCCGCCCACCGTGGGCACCAGCGCGTAGTAGACCGTGGCCGCCAGGGCGGGGACGGAAAAGGACAGCGTCCATGGCGTTTCCGCGATGCTGGCCAGCGCCGAGAAGGCAAGGCCGAAAGCCGCCATGAGGGTCGACAGCGCCAGCGGCGCGACCGGCACGCGCAGCCGTTTGTTCAGCAGGATGAACAGGCCCTCGCACAGCACCGCGCCCAGGATCAGCGCATTGCCCGCGAGCGAGGACCCGCCCGCCGTGCCGGCGGAATGGCGCGTCATGAGCCAGACGCCGAAACCGGCCGCGGCGATGGCGGCCAGCGTCGCCTTGCCCGGACGTTCGCCCAGCAGCAGGATGGCGATTCCGGCCGATACCAGGGGCAGGGTACCCAGGATGATGCCGCCATCGACGGCCGAGGCGCGTTGCAGTCCGGCGATCAGGAGCGCGGTGTAGCCCACGCTGCCGGCAATCGCCTGCGCCGCGAGCAGCAGCCAGTCGTGCCCGCCCAGCCGCGGCAGCCGCGCGCCGCTCAGCGCCATCAGCAAGCCGAAGCAAGGCAGGGCGACGGCGAACCGCAAGGCGGTCGCGGTGAAGGGCGGCAGGCCCGTTCCGATGATCTTGCTGGCGACCACCGTGCTGCCTACCAGCACCATGGCGGCTGCCAGGCAGCAATAGCCCCGTATCCGGCTGTTCATGATTCCGTCCGCGCCCTGTCAGCGAAAAAGCGCAGCGTAGGCGGCGGGCGGGCGCCCCGTCTTGAATGAAATTGCGGGATCAGCGCGCGGCCAGCGCGTAGCGTCCGGGGGAGACGCCATAGGCGCGCACGAAAAGCCGGGTCATGTGGCTTTGGTCGGAGAAGCCGCCGGCCGCCGCGGCGTCGGCCAGGGACGTCCCCTGGCGGATCAGGTTGCGCGCCAGCAGCAGCCGGCGTTGTGTCTGGTAGGCGTGCGGCGTGAGCCCTGTGGCGCGCGCGAACGCCCTCAGCACCTGGTAGCGGCTCAGGCCGCTGGCCGCGGCCAGGTCGGCCAGGGACAGGGCCGCGGCCGGGTCGTCGTCGATCAGGCCGCGGGCATGGCGGATTGCGTCGGGGACCGCGCGCGTTTCCCGGCCCCGGGCTGCCGCGGACGGCAGGCCCGCCTGCGCAAGAATGCGCAGCAGCAGGGCATCGCAGGCCAGGGGCGCGGCGCCGGCCGTTGCCTGCGCGTAAAGGGCCAGCACGTCGCGGGCCAGCGCGGGGCGGTCCTGGGCGGGGTGTTCGAATTCATAGCCGCGTCCGTCGGCGCGCAGATCGTCGGCGGCCTGAGCGACCACGCCCGGGTCCAGGTACAGCATCTGCCAGGCGCGCACGCCATCGCCTATCGGGGCGCCATCATGGACTTCGCCCGGGTTCACTGTGATGACGTGCCCGGGGCCGGCCTCGACCTGGCCGCGGCCGCTATGGGATACCTGGGCGCCCCGGCGCATGACGCCGATGCCGAATTGCTCATGCGTGTGCCGCGCGAAGGCGAGGCGGCTGTGCGCGGCCACGGCCTGCACGCCGGCGAGCGCGCTGCGGTGCATGACGAACTGGCCTGGGTTCATGAGGGAAGGGGGGCGTATGGGCTTGCGGCCAGTATCGCCCGCGGCGCCCGCCCCGATCAAGCTATTGCAGCCCGTTCCAGCGCGCGACCGAAGGCTCGGCCGCTGCCCATTTCCATTGGCCGCCAGGCTGCCGGCAGATCAGGCTGGCGTAGGCGGGCGCCGGGGCGTCGTCCTGTTCGACGGTGAACAGCACTTCGCGGCAACGGGTCAGCGGCGTATCGATGTCGCGCACCACCTGGATGCCGCCACGCTCGTTGCCCACGGGCAGCGAGTGGCGGATCTCCCATTGCCGGACCTGGCCGATGGGCAATTCGCCGGCCGCGTTGGCCATGACGTTCTGCTGGTCGTTCTTCCACTCGCGCAGCACGTATTTCACGGTGGCGTCCACCGCCGCCTGCACTGTGACGCCGATGGCGTAGCCTGCCACCGGGTTGGCGGTGGCGGCGCCGCTGACGGTGCCCACGACGGCGCCCGTCGCGCCTCCGATGGTGGAGCTTTGGCATCCGGCCAGTCCCAGGCTGGCGGCCGCCGCCAGCAGGCATGCCGCGCGCATCACTGCAGGGATCCCCAGCGCGCGGTGGCCGGCTCCGCGCTGGCCCAGCGCCATTGGCCGCCGTCCCGGCATACGGTGGTGACGTAGAACTCGCGGACCGGCGGGGCATCAGCCTTGTCGGCGGGGGTGTCGATGGAGAAGACCACTTCCTTGCATTCCAGTCCCACGCCGCCGATCAGGCGGCTGACGGTAACCTGGCCCTGCGCGTCGCTTTCGATGGGAAGCTGGTGTTTGACCTGCCAGTTGGCGACTTTCCCCACTGCCAGCGGGCCCGCGGCCATGGCGATCGCATCCTGCTCCTCGCCGCGGGTCTTGCGCTGCGCGTAGGCCAGCGCGGCCTTCGCGCCGGCCTGCACGCCCAGGCCGATGCCGGTGGCCACCGTGGCGTTGTCCGTGACCTGGTTGGCGATGGCGGTGCCGGCGATGCCGGCCGCGGCGCCCGTGCCCTCGCTCAGCATGGAATTGCATCCGGACAGCGCCGCCAGCACGGCCAGGCCGGTAAGGACTGCCGCGCCGCGGCGGGCGGCGATAGGCGGAAATGTGAACGACAAGCTGCGTGCCCTCCTGCGTGATGCTTGGCGCGGCAAGTATAGGAGGGCGGGCGGCCGCGCTGGTAGCGCTTTTGCATTTCTTGGCAATTTGCCGCCGGGCGCCTACGCCGGAGGACGAATTCCTTTCGTGTAGGACTCGCGCAGCGCCGCCGCGAATTGGGCGTCCACGTTGCGGCGCAGTCCGTCGGAGCGGGTGAACAGCGAGATCGGCGGCAAGGTCCAGTCGAACGAATACGGCACGATGGCCGCGCCGGCGATGCGCACCAGTTCGTCGGCGATGTCGGCCGGCAGGATGGTGACCGCGCGGTCGCTCGCCACAATCATCTCGCCGATCAGCTTGGATGAGTCGCTCTGCACCGATGGCGGTGGCGGCGTCAGGCCCGCGCGCAGGAAAATGTCGGCCACCTGCTCGCGGATCGGGCTGCCCGGCGTGCCCAGGATCCAGTCCAGGTCGGCCAGCCGGTTCCATTCCAGGCGCGACCGGCCAAGGCGCGCGGCGAGGCGGCGGCTGGCGATCAGCCGCGGCGGCTGGCGGTAAAGCACCTCGAAGGCGATGTTCGTCATGTCCACGGAAGGGGTCGCCCAGCCCACGACCATGTCCAGAGTGTGGTCGCGCAGCTGGCGCAGCAGGGCGGGGCCCTGGCCTTCGTGGATGGTGGCGGTGACCGGGCGGCCTGCTGGCCGCGTGCGGCTGATGGCGGACGACAGCATCTGCCCCGAGACGAATGGAATGACGCCGATGTGCAGGTGGGCGGCATGGCCGGCCGCCACCGCCTCCATTTCCTGGACCAGGTGCCCCAGGTCGTGGACCAGGGCGCGGGCCCTGGTCAGCACCACCGCGCCCAGCGGGGTGGGCGTCATGCCCCTTACCGAACGCTCGAAGAGCGGCACGCCGAACATGTTTTCCAGTTCCGCCAGCGCGTTAGTGACGGCGGGCTGGCTGGTGGCCATGTGTTCGGCCACCCGGGTCAGGGATCCGTGCTGCTCGATCTGCAGCAGCAGCATCAGGTGGCGCATCTTCAGCCGCGATGTGAGTTTCCGGATGACGGAGTCCGGATCAAAGGCGGTCATAGACAATATATAAGGTAAAGGTAATGGAACAATATTAAATCCGAATGATCTTCTTATGTCTTGGGGCCTAGAATTTTCCGACATCGAGACTAGGAGGCATCGCCCCATGAATAACCTGTCGGACCGCCAGGCGGCATTGGACTATCACGAATTCCCCACCCCGGGAAAAATCTCCGTCATGGCGTCCAAGCCGCTGGTCAGCCAGCGCGACCTGGCGCTGGCGTACTCGCCGGGCGTGGCGGCGGCCTGTGAAGAGATCGTGGCCGATCCGACCAATGTGTTCCGCTACACCGGGCGGGGCAACCTGGTGGGGGTAATCACCAACGGCACGGCGGTGCTGGGCCTGGGCAACATCGGCGCGCTGGCCTCCAAGCCGGTGATGGAAGGCAAGGCGGTGCTGTTCAAGAAGTTCGCCGGCCTGGACGTCTTCGACATCGAAATCAACGAAACCGACCCGGACAAGCTGGTGGAGATCATCGCGGGGCTGGAGGCCACCTTCGGGGGCATCAACCTGGAGGACATCAAGGCGCCGGAATGCTTTATCGTCGAGCGCAAGCTGCGCGACCGCATGAAGATCCCGGTCTTCCACGATGACCAGCACGGCACGGCCATTACGGTGTCGGCGGCGTTCATCAATGGCCTGAAGGTGGTGGGCAAGGACATCAAGAAGGTCAAGGTGGTGACTTCGGGCGCCGGCGCGGCCGCGCTGGCCTGCCTGGACCTGATGGTGGACCTGGGGCTGCCGCTGGAGAACGTCTGGGTCACCGACATCGAAGGCGTGGTCTACGAGGGCCGCACGGCGCTGATGGATCCGGACAAGGCGCGCTTTGCGCAGAAGACGGATGCGCGCAAGCTGGCCGAGGTGATCCAGGACGCCGACGTATTCCTGGGCCTGTCGGCCGGGGGCGTGCTCAAGCCGGAGATGGTTGCGGCGATGGGCCCGCGCCCGCTGATCCTGGCGCTGGCCAACCCCACGCCGGAGATCCTGCCGGAGGTGGCGCACGAGGTGCGCGACGACGTGGTGATGGCCACGGGCCGTTCGGACTATCCGAACCAGGTCAACAACGTGCTGTGCTTTCCGTACATTTTCCGCGGCGCGCTGGACGTGGGGGCCACGACGATCACCCGCGAGATGGAGAAGGCGGCGGTCTATGCGATTGCCGAGCTGGCCGAGGAAGAGCAGAACGAAGTGGTGGCGGCGGCCTATGGCACGTACGACATTTCCTTCGGCCCGGACTACCTGATTCCCAAGCCGTTCGACCCGCGCCTGATCGTGCGCATTGCGCCGGCGGTGGCCAAGGCGGCGATGGAAGGCGGGGTGGCGACGCGTCCGCTGGCGGACCTGGAAGCCTACGAAGAGCAGCTGCAGCAGTTCGTGTACCACTCGGGCGCGTTCATGAAGCCGCTGTTCTCGGCGGCCAAGCGCATCGTGCGCGAGGGCGGCAAGGCCCGCATCGTGTTCGCGGAAGGCGAGGATGAGCGCGTGCTGCGCGCCGTGCAGGTGGTGGTCGACGAAGGCCTGGCCCGTCCCATCCTGGTGGGCCGCCCGTCTGTGCTGCTGGCGCGCATCGAGAAGCTGGGCCTGCGGCTGCGA
>NZ_JPYO01000042.1:123557-124186 GCF_000757485.1 Achromobacter sp. RTa | reverse complement strand
CTCGGGCGCGTTCATGAAGCCGCTGTTCTCGGCGGCCAAGCGCATCGTGCGCGAAGGCGGCAAGGCCCGCATCGTGTTCACGGAAGGCGAGGATGAGCGCGTGCTGCGCGCGGTGCAGGTGGTGGTCGACGAAGGCCTGGCTCGTCCCATCCTGGTGGGCCGTCCCGCGGTGCTGCTGTCGCGCATCGAAAAGTTCGGCCTGCGGCTGCGCCTGGGCGAGGACGTCGAGGTGACCAACCCGGAATACGACGAGCGTTTCCACCAGTACTGGACGACGTACTGGGAGCTGATGTGCCGGCGCGGCATCACCAAGGAGATGGCGCGGGTGGAGATGCGCCGCCGCATGACGCTGATCGGCGCGATGATGGTGCGCCTGGGCGACGCCGACGGCATGGTCTGCGGGTCGGTCGGGGCGTACCACGACCACCTGCGTTTCGTGGACGAGGTGATCGGCCGCCGTCCGGGGCACAACGTGTACGCGGCCATGAACATCCTGCTGCTCAACGAGCGCACGGTGGTGCTGGTGGACACGCACGTGAACGATGAGCCCTCGGCCGAGCAGATCGCCGAGTTCACGGTGGCGGCCGCGAATGAGATGCGCCGCATGTACCTGGCGCCCAAGGTGGCGT
>NZ_JPYO01000042.1:123105-123547 GCF_000757485.1 Achromobacter sp. RTa | reverse complement strand
CGTGTACGCGGCCATGAACATCCTGCTGCTCAACGAGCGCACGGTGGTGCTGGTCGACACGCACGTCAATGATGAACCCTCGGCCGAACAGATCGCCGAGTTCACGGTGATGGCGGCTCAGGAAATGGCGCGCATGAACCTGGCGCCCAAGGTGGCGCTGCTGTCGCGTTCGAACTTCGGTTCGGGCAGTTCGGCCTCGGGCGCGAAGATGCGCCGGGCGCTGGAACTGGTGCGCGAGATCGCGCCGGAGCTGGAGATCGACGGGGAAATGCACGGGGACTGCGCGCTGGACGAAGCGCTGCGCATGCGCATCCTGCCGTCGTCTTCGCTCAAGGGCGAGGCCAACCTGCTGGTGTGCCCGAACGTGGATTCCGGCAATATCGCCTACAACCTGCTCAAGACGGCGGCGGGCGGCAACGTGGCGGTGGGCCCGTTCCTGCTG
>NZ_JPYO01000042.1:122900-123095 GCF_000757485.1 Achromobacter sp. RTa | reverse complement strand
GCAAGAATGGCCGGCCCGCCGCCGGGCCGCCCCAAGGCGGACCAGCCTTATTGGAGCAAGCACGCAAAGCGTGCGCGACATGGGAGGCGCATCGACAGCCTCCGCAAGAATGGCCGGCCCGCCGCCGGGCCGCCCCAAGGCGGGCCAGCCTTATTGGGGCGGCAGCAAGCACGCAAAGCGTGCGCGACATGGGGG
>NZ_JPYO01000042.1:0-122890 GCF_000757485.1 Achromobacter sp. RTa | reverse complement strand
GGCGCGAATGCGCCCGTGCACATCCTGACTTCGAGCTCCACCGTGCGCCGCATCGTCAACATGACGGCGATGACGGTCGTCGATGTCAATACACCGCGTTGAAGTAAGGCCGGCCGGCCCGGCGTGCCCGCGCACGCCGACCGGCCTGGTCCTGACCGGAGGCGGCGCCCGCGCCGCCTACCAGGTGGGCGTGCTCAGCGCCATCATGGAACTGCTGGATCCGGACTGGCATTCCCGTTTCCAGAATCCCTTCCACATCATCTGCGGCACCTCCGCGGGCGCCATCAACGCCGCGGCGCTGGCGTGCCGGGCCGACCGGCCGCACCTGGGCGTGCGGCGCATCCGGCGCCTCTGGTCCTCGCTGAATACCGACATGATCTACCGTGCCGACACCCCCGGCATGCTCCGTACCGGTGGGCGCTGGCTGGGCCTGCTGTCGCTGGGCTGGATGTATTCGGGGCTGACGCGCAAGCGGCCCACCTCCCTGCTGGACAACAGCCCCATGGAGGCCTTGCTGGGCCGGGTACTGGATTTCCAGCACCTCAGGTCCAACCTGGAGAGCGGGGCGCTGTCCGCGCTGGCGATCACGGCCTCGGGCTACACCAGCGGCGAGCACCTGACCTTCTATCAGGCGCACACGCCCATCGAGCCCTGGCACCGCTATCTGCGCCTGGCCATTCCCACGCCGATCGGCATCGACCACCTGATGGCGTCGTCCGCCATCCCCTTCGTCTTCCCGGCCCGCCAGGTGCAGGTGCACGGCAAGGGCGAATGGTGCGGCGACGGCTCGATGCGCCAGCTGGCGCCCATCAGCCCGGCCATACACCTGGGCGCGCATCGGGTGCTGGTGATCGGCACAGGCTTCCGGGACGACACCCACCCCGAGAACCGCGAGGACTCGCCGCCTTATCCGTCCCTGGCCCAGGTGGGCGGGCATGCGCTGGCCAGCATATTCCTGGATGGCCTGTCGATCGACGTCGAGCGCCTGCAGCGGATGAACTCCCTGATGGCCCTGACCGGAGAGGGCGATTCCGGCACCGGCGTGCGCCGCATCGAAGTCCTGACGATCACTCCCAGCCAGTCGCTGGACCTGATGGCGCTGGAGCATTTGCAGGACATGCCGGCCCAGGCCCGTGCCCTTTTCCGCGTACTCGGTGTATCGTCCGATCCAAGCCGTCCGGGAGGCGGATCTCTGATGTCCTACCTCCTGTTCGAATCCAGCTACACCAAGCGATTGATTGAACTGGGTTATGCCGATACGATGCAGCGTAACGACGAAGTGATCGCCTTTTTCAAGGAGGCTCAGGCATGACGCGCAATGGCCAATCTACTTTGCAGCGGCAGCTGCTGCGCGGCGGTGCGCTGGCCGGCGAAGGGCTGGATAAAAAGGCCGTGGTGGACGCCGCGCACGAGCTCGGCCTGCCTCTGTTCGTCGCCAATTGCGATCCTGCCCGCAGCCGTTCGGCGGTGTTGCGCGCCATCGTCAAGGCGGTGGATTTTCCCGAGTACTTCGGCGGCAATCTCGACGCGCTGTACGACTGCCTCTGCGACACGGTGCTGGATCACAAGATCGGCGTGGTGCTTTGGCTATACAAGCTGCACTCCGGCGATCCGGCGCTGGAAGAAGACGCCGCCCTCATCGAAACCGTCTGCTCGGACGCCTCGGATTTCGCCCGCGAGAACGGCCGCGTCTTCGCGTACGTCATCGAGCACGCCGGCAAGCATCCCGATCCCGAGCCGGGAGTCGCCGCCGCGCCCTACGGCGAAAACGGCTGAGCGTCCTACCAGCCCAGCAGCGCGCTGGCGGCCGACACCAGCGCCAGGCCGGCCGTCTCGGTGCGCAGCACCCGGGGGCCGAAGCGCACGGCCTGGACCCCGGCTTCGCGGGCCAGCTCCAGCTCCTTGTCGGACCACCCGCCTTCCGGGCCCACCAGCAGGGTCAGGGCCTGCAGGCCGGGGGCGGACCGCAGCCGCGTGGCGAGGTCGTCCGGGGCTTCCGGGTGGCACATCAGGCGCAGCCCCGCATCCGGTCGGGCTAGCCACTCCGCCAGCGTGCAGGGAGCCTCCACGGCCATCAGCCGGTTGCGGCCGCATTGCTCGCTGGCGGACTGCGCGATGCGCTGCCAGTGCGCCACGCGTTTTTCCAGCCGCGGCCCGGACAATTGCAGCACGCTGCGCTGCGCCGCGATCGGGCAGACCCGCGCCGCGCCCAGTTCCACGGCCTTCTCCACGACCCAGTCCATCTTGTCTCCGGACGGCAGCCCCTGGACCAGGGTGACGCTGCCGGCCAACTCGGCCTCGCGGGGCGAGAACTCCCCCAGCCGGGCAAAGCCGGCTTTGTCTTCCACCTCCAGCACCGCGGGATATTCGCCGCCGTGGCCGTTGAACAGCGTGAGGGCCTCGCCGTCGCGCAGGCGGAGCACCCGCAGCGCGTGGTGGGCAAGCGCGTCCGGCAGGGCCACGCGGGCGCCGGAGGCGAGGGGAATTTCGCAAAAGAAGCGGGGGGCGGACATGGGCGTTGCGGTATGGCAAAGAGTGGCTGCAGGCCCGCGCGGCAGGGGTGGCGCGGGGACCTTATTATGCCGTCGGAAGCCGGCGCCGCACCGGCCTTTCGGCCGATGGCCTGAGGGAAACCCCTGGATGCTAAAATCCCTTGCTTCGCAACCTACTTAACTGGCCCTATTTTTTCTAGGCATGCCAGCTTCAAAGAGCCTTCCGAATGAGCAATCCGACCGCCCCTAAACTTGCCTTGGCGGATGCCATCCGCGCCCTCGCGATGGACGCCGTGCAACAAGCGAACTCCGGGCACCCGGGTGCTCCCATGGGCATGGCGGAAATCGCCCAAGCCTTGTGGGCCGGCAACCTGCGTCACAATCCCAAGGATCCCGCCTGGGCCAACCGCGACCGCTTCGTGCTGTCCAACGGCCACGGCTCGATGCTGATCTACGCCTTGCTGCACCTGACGGGCTACGATCTGCCGATCGAAGAACTGAAGAATTTCCGCCAGCTGCATTCCAAGACGCCGGGCCACCCCGAAGTGGGCATCACCCCGGGCGTGGAAACCACCACCGGCCCGCTGGGCCAGGGCCTGGGCAATGCCGTGGGCATGGCGCTGGCCGAAGCGCTGCTGGCCGCCGAGTTCAACAAGCCCGGCCACTCCATCGTCGACCACCACACCTACGCCTTCACCGGCGACGGCTGCCTGATGGAAGGCATCTCGCACGAAGTCTGCTCGCTGGCCGGCACGCTGAAGCTGGGCAAGCTGGTGGTGCTGTACGACGACAACGGCATCTCCATCGACGGCCATGTCGAGCACTGGTTCGCCGACGACACCGCGAAGCGCTTCGAAGGCTACGGCTGGAACGTGATCCGCGGCGTGGACGGCCATGACGTCGCCGCAGTGGACGCCGCCATCAAGCAGGCCAAGTCGCAGTCCGCCAAGCCCACGCTCATCGTCTGCCGCACCGTCATCGGCAAGGGCTCGCCCAACATGGCCGGCACGCACAACGTGCACGGCGCGCCGCTGGGCAAGGACGAGATCGCCGCCACCCGCGCCGCGCTGGGCTGGTCCTCGGAACCCTTCCAGATTCCGCAAGACGTCTACAACGGCTGGGACGGCCGCCAGAAGGGCGCCTCGGCCCAGGCCGAATGGCAATCCGCCTTCGACGCCTACGCCGCCGAATTCCCCGCCGAGGCCGCCGAGTTCGCGCGCCGCATGAAGGGCGAGCTGCCCGCCGGCTACGCCGACCAGTTCCAGGCGTTCCTGAACGCCACGCTGGAGAAGGCCGAAACCGTTGCCACCCGCAAGGCTTCGCAGTTCGCCATCACGGCTCTGGCCGCCGCGCTGCCGGAAATGCTGGGAGGTTCGGCCGACCTGACCGGTTCCAACTTCACCGACTGGAAGGGCGTCGCCGCCGTCCGCGCGGGCGAAGAGGGCATCCAGTTCGGCCGCCACATCAACTACGGCGTGCGCGAATTCGGCATGGCCGCCATCATGAACGGCGTGGCCCTGCACGGCGGCTACCTGCCGTTCGGCGGCACGTTCCTGACCTTCTCCGATTACTCGCGCAATGCCATCCGCATGGCCGCGCTGATGAAGCAGCGCGTGGTCCACGTGTTCACCCACGACTCGATCGGCCTGGGCGAAGACGGCCCGACCCACCAGTCCATCGAGCACGCCGCCAGCCTGCGCCTGATCCCCAACCTGTCGCTGTGGCGCCCGTGCGATACGGCCGAAACCGCCGTGGCCTGGAATGCGGCCGTGACGCGCCCGACCAGCATCGGCATGGACGTGCACGACGGCGGCCCGACGGCGCTGTTGCTGTCGCGCCAGAACCTGCCGTTCGTGCCGCGCGACGCCGCCACCGTCGAGGCCATCGCCCGCGGCGGCTACGTGCTGCGCGACGCCGAAGGCGCCCGCGCCGTCATCATCGCCACCGGCTCGGAAGTCGCCATCGCGCTGGACGCGCAGGCGCAACTGGCCAAGGACGGCATCGCCGTGCGCGTGGTCTCCATGCCCAGCACCGACGTGTTCGACCGCCAGGACGCCGCCTGGAAGCAGTCCGTGCTGCCCAAGGGCCTGCCGCGCGTGGCCGTCGAGGCCGGCGTCACCGCCTTCTGGCACAAGTACGTGGGCCTGGAAGGCGCGGTGGTCGGCATCGACCGCTACGGTGAATCCGCGCCGGCCGGCGCGCTGTTCAAGTTCTTCGGGCTGACCGCCGACAAGGTGGCCGAGACCGTCCGCCAAGTTTTGTAAAAAGGAGCTTAGTCATGACCATTCGCGTCGCCATCAACGGTTACGGTCGCATCGGCCGCAACATCCTGCGTGCCCACTACGAAGGTGGCAAGAAGCACGACATCGAAATCGTCGCCATCAACGACCTGGGCGATCCCAAGACGAACGCCCACCTGACGCGCTACGACACCGCCCACGGCAAGTTCCCGGGCACCGTCGAAGTCGACGGCGACTTCATGGTCGTCAACGGCGACAAGATCCGCGTGCTGGCCAACCGCAACCCGGCCGAGCTGCCCTGGGGCGAGCTGAAGGTCGACGTGGTGCTGGAATGCACGGGCTTCTTCACCACCAAGGAAAAGGCCGGCGCGCACATCAAGGGCGGCGCCAAGAAAGTCATCATCTCGGCCCCCGGCGGCAAGGACGTCGACGCCACCGTCGTGTACGGCGTGAACCATGGCGTGCTGAAGGCTTCCGATACCGTCATCTCCAACGCGTCGTGCACCACCAACTGCCTGGCCCCGCTGGTCAAGCCGCTGAACGACAAGCTGGGCCTGGAAAACGGCCTGATGACGACCGTTCACGCCTACACCAACGACCAGGTCCTGACCGACGTCTACCACGAAGACCTGCGCCGCGCGCGTTCGGCCACCATGAGCATGATCCCCACCAAGACCGGCGCCGCCGCCGCCGTGGGCCTGGTGCTGCCGGAACTGAACGGCAAGCTGGACGGCTACGCCATCCGCGTCCCGACCATCAACGTGTCCATCGTCGACCTGTCGTTCGTCGCCAAGCGCGACACGACCGTCGAGGAAGTGAACAGCATCCTGAAGGAAGCTTCGGAAGGCGCGCTCAAGGGCATCCTGGACTACAACACCGAACCCCTGGTCTCGGTGGACTACAACCACAACCCGGCCTCCAGCACCGTTGACGCGTCGCTGACCAAGGTCTCGGGCCGCCTGGTCAAGGTCTCGTCCTGGTACGACAACGAGTGGGGCTTCTCGAACCGCATGCTCGACACCACCGTCGCGCTGATGTCGGCCAAGTAAGCAACACGGCTAGTCCATAGAGGGGACGGATTTGTTTTCCGCGAGTGCGGAAAATGGGTTCGTCCCCTTTGTACGCCCATCGTAGGAATCCAAATATGTCCAAGGTCAACACTCTGTCCGCGCTGGCCAAGTCCGGCGCCCTGTCCGGCAAGCGCGTGTTCATCCGCGCCGATCTGAACGTTCCGTTCGACGACGCCGGCCGCATCAGCGAAGACACCCGCATCCGCGCCTCGGTGCCCGGAATCCGCCTGGCCCTGGATGCCGGCGCCGCGGTCATGGTTACCTCTCACCTGGGCCGCCCGAAGGAAGGCGTCCTGACCGACGCCGACTCGCTGGCCAAGGTCGGCCAGCGCCTGTCCGAGCTGCTGGGCATGCCCGTGCAACTGGTGCGCGACTGGGTCGATGGCGTCCAGGTCGATCACGGCCAGGTCGTGCTGCTGGAAAACTGCCGCGTGAACGTCGGCGAAAAGAAGGATGACGAGACGCTGTCCAGGAAGATGGCCGCGTTGTGCGACGTCTACGTCAACGATGCTTTCGGCACGGCCCATAGAGCCGAGGCCACCACGCACGGCATCGCGCGCTTTGCGCCCGTGGCCTGCGCCGGCCCCTTGCTGGAAGCCGAGCTGGAAGCGCTGGGCCGCGCCCTGAACGACCCCAAGCGCCCGCTGGTCGCCATCGTGGGCGGCTCCAAGGTGTCGACCAAGCTGTCCATCCTGCAATCCCTGGCCGACAAGGTCGACCAACTGGTCGTGGGCGGAGGCATCGCCAACACCTTCATGCTGGCGGCCGGCCTGTCCATTGGCAAGTCGCTGGCCGAGCCCGACCAGGTCGACCAGGCGCGCGCGGTGATCGACATCATGAAGCAGCGCGGCGCGGCAGTGCCGATCCCCGTTGACGTGGTGTGCGCCAAGTCGTTCGGCGCCGATGCCGAGGCGACCGTCAAGGCCGCCAGCGACGTGGCCGACGACGACATGATCCTGGACATCGGTCCCCAGACCGCGGCGCAGTTGGCCGAGATCCTGAAGAAGGCCGGCACCATCGTCTGGAACGGTCCCGTGGGCGTGTTCGAATTCGACCAGTTCGCCAACGGCACCGAAGTGGTGGCGCGCGCCATCGCCGAATCCGAAGGCTTCTCGATCGCCGGCGGCGGCGACACGCTGGCCGCCATCGCCAAGTACGGCATCAGCGAGCAGGTCGGCTACATCTCGACCGGCGGCGGCGCGTTCCTGGAGTTCCTGGAAGGCAAGACCCTGCCCGCCGTGGCCGTGCTGGAAGAACGGGCGGGGTAGAGAGAGCCCCCACGCCGCGCCCCTTACGGGGCTAGCTGCCCCCCAAGGGGCTGGCCCGCCTTGGGGCGGCCCGGCGGCGGGCCGGCCATTCTTGCGCAGGCTGTGGGGATACGCCTCCCAGGCAGGCGTCTGACACCCTGACGGCAAGGCGCTTCGGGCTTGAAGCAGCTTTTCAGGGGTGTCTGACACCAATCGGTAAGGCAATGTCTTTCGCTGGTGTCAGACACCCGGCGGCATCCGCGTAATCCGTACGGTCATTTCGTACGGGTGTCAGACACTGGCCCCTCCTTCCTTTCCGTCACTCCATCTTCGCGCCGGACATCTTCACGATATCCGCATAGCGCGCGATCTCCGACTGTATGAACGCGCCGAAGGCTTCGGGCGTCTGGCCGTCCGGCACCAGCGCGCCCATGCCTTCCATCCGCTTCTTCATCTCGGGATCGGCGACCACGGCGTTGACTTCCTTGTTCAGCCGCTGGACCACGTCCGCCGGCGTGCCGGCGGGCGCCACGATGCCGTACCAGGCGGATGCGTACATGCCGGGCACGCCTGCCTCGGCGAACGTGGGCACGTCCGGCAGCGCCGGCAGCCGCTGGCGCGAGGCGACGGCCAGCGCGCGCAAGGCGCCGGCCTGTACCTGTGCCAGGGAGCCGGTGTCCAGCATCATGTCCACCTGGCCCGCCATCAGGTCCGAAACCGCGGGGCCGCTGCCCTTGTACGGAATGTGCAGCACGTCCACGCCCGTCAGGTGCTTGAACATCGAGCCCGCCAGGTGCTGCGACGAGCCGACGCCGCCGGAGCCATAGTTCAGCTTGCCGGGCTCGGCCTTCGCCGCGGCGATCAGGTCGGCGGCAGACTGGAAGCTCGATTTCTTGGGTACTTCCAGGATGTTAGGGATCTCGGCCACGAACGCGACCGGCGTGAAATCCTTGGCCGGGTCGAAGCCTAGCCGCGAATAAAGATGCGGGTTGGCGGCGTTCGTGGAGCTGGTGGCCATCAGCAGCGTATAGCCATCGGCCTTTTCACGGACGAAGGCGGCGGTGCCGATATTGCCGCCCGCGCCGGCCTTGTTGTCCACGATGACCGTCTGGCCCAGCTTCTCGGTCAGGCGCTGCGCCAGCATGCGGCCCAACGCATCGGTGGCGCCGCCCGGCGGCCAGGGCACGACCAGCTTGATCGGACGGTCGGGGTAGGTTTGCGCGGCGGCGGCGGGGGCGATGCCGGCGGCCAGCGCGGCCAGCGCGAGCGCGCCGCCGGCGCGGCGCAGGAAGGCGAAATGCATGGGGTCTCCAGGAGTGCCGGCCCGTAATCCGCCCCATGCGCATGCGCGGGCGGGGAGCCGATTTGGTCTACGGATGCGGCGAAAGCCGCTTTTCTTATGCAGGCGACTCTACGCAATGGTCTCGCTTCCGAAAAGGGATAAATATTGAAGTAAATTGATTCCCTGAGGGAATATTGATCGCGGCCGCTTGATCGGGCGCATCTGCAAGGCGCAGGCTTGGTGTAGGCTTGGCCCACGCTCCGCGCGCCCTGCGGAATCCCGCTATCCCGATACGTCCGCAGCATCATGAACCTACGCCTGTTTCCTGGCCTGAACAACCTCCGGGGCTTGACCCGGGAATCGGCGCGGCGCGACGTCATGGCCGGGCTGAGCGTGGCGGCCGTGGCGCTGCCGGTGGGGCTGGCCTACGCGGCCATGATGGGCGTTCCGCCCGTCGCGGGCCTGTGGGCGGCCATTGCCGGAATGCTGGGCTACGCCGTGTTCGGTTCCTCGCGCACGCTGATCGTCGGGCCCGACACGGCGACCTGCACCCTGATCGCGGCCACCCTTACCGGAATGGCGCTCACCACGCCCGAAGACCGCCTGGTGGCGGCGACGGGCATCGCCCTGACCGTGGGCGTCGGCTGCCTGATCGCCCGCGTCCTGCGCCTGGGCGTGCTGGCCAACCTGCTGTCCCGGCCCGTCCTGATCGGCTACATGGCTGGCGTGGCGGTCACCCTGGCCATTTCCCAGTTGAGCGGCCTGACGGGAGTTGGGCTGCGCAACAGCGGCCTGGTGCATCCCTTCCTCGAATTGTCGCGCCGCCTGCCCGAGATCCGGATCCCCACGCTCATCCTGGGAGTGGCGTCCTGCCTGCTGCTGGTGGTGCTCAAGCGCAGGCGGCCGAACCTGCCGGGCCCCATCCTGCTGGTGGCGGGATCCTGCCTGGTCTCGTGGGTCTTCGACTTTCCCAGCCTGGGCATCGCAGTGGTAGGCGACGTGCCCGCCGGTTTGCCGGCGCTGAGCCTGCCGGTGCGGCTGGAGGGCGTGGACGGCATTCTGATGGGGGCGGCCGGGGTGCTCGTCGTGAGTTTTTCCAGCGGCATCGTAACGGCGCGCAGCTTCGCCGCGCGCACGGGCGAACACGTGGATCCCAACCGCGAACTGGTGGGTTTCGGCGCGGCCAATGTGGCGGCGGGGCTGTTCCAGGGCTTCGTAGTGACCGGCGCCGATTCCCGCACCGCGGTGGGGCTGGTCGCCGGCGGCTCGTCGCCTCTGGTCAGCGTCAGCGCCGCGGCCGCGCTCGCGATCGTGGTGGGCCTGCTGAGCGCGCCGCTCTACTGGCTGCCGCAGGCCGTGCTGTCGGCCATTTTGCTGCTGGCTGCGGTCAGCCTGTTCGATGGCAAGGCTTTCCTGCGCTTGGCCCGCATTTCGCGCATCGAACTCGCCTTCGCCGTCCTGGCGGCCGTGGGCGTCATCGGTTTCGGCGTGCTGCAGGGCGTTGCGGTTTCGGTGGGCGCAACGCTGCTGTACGCGATGTACGTGTCGGGCAATCCGCGCGATGCGCTGCTGGGCCGGTTACCCGGCGAATCGGTGCTGGGCAAGCTGCACCTGAACCCGGACGCGCGGCCGGTGCCAGGCACGGTAATCTGGCTGTTCGAGTCGTCCGTATGGTTCTTCAATGCCGACGCATTCCGCCGGCGCGCGCGCGAAGTGATGGACCAGGCGGCCGGCGCGCAGTGGTTCGTGCTGGACGCGGAGGCCATGACCCAGGCCGACGCAGACGCGGTCGAGGCCCTGTACGAACTCAAGCGCGAACTGGACGCCCGCGGCATGGCCCTGCTGGTCGCGGGCGGGCATGGCCAGTTCCGCACGGCGCTGGAGCGGTCCGGCCTGGTGAAGAAGATCGGGCGCGACAAGATCTTCGGCAGCCCCGAGCAGGCCGTCGAGGCCATCGAGCGCTGGCGCCAGGCGGCGCCTGCCACGCTGGGCTAGAGCCCCCGCGGGGTCACCGCTGCTTCACCAGCGCCAGCGTGTGCTGGGCGATGATCAGTTCTTCATTGGTGCGCACCACGTAGACGCCGATGCGGCTGTCGTCGCTGGAAATGCGCGGGCCGTGGCGGCCGTTGCGCTCCGGGTCGAGCTTGATGCCCAGCCAGCCCCAGTGTTCGCTGATCGCCTGGCGGATTTCGGCGGAATTCTCGCCGACGCCGGCGGTGAAGACGATGGCGTCCACGCCGTTCATGGCGCAGGCCAGCCCGATCATGCCTTCGGCCACGCGCCATGCGAAATACTGCAGCGCAAGCCTGGCCGACGGCGAGTCGCTGGCCAGCAGTTCGCGCATATCGTTGCTGATCCCCGACAGGCCCTTCATGCCGCAGTCGTGATACAGCATGTGCTCGATCTCGTCATGGCTCATGCCGCGTTCCATCATCCACAGCACGATGCCCGGATCCAGGCGGCCGGGACGGGTGCCCATGGGCAGGCCTTCCAGCGCCGTGAATCCCATCGTGCTGTCCACGCTCTTGCCATGCTGCATGGCGCAGGCGGAAACGCCCGAACCCAGGTGGGCGGCGATGATCTTGCCCATGGCGATGTCCGGCAGCGCCTGGCGCAGGCGCTGCGCGATGTATTCGTAGGACAGCCCGTGGAAACCATAGCGGCGCACGCCTTCCCGGTACAGGCGTTCCGGCAGCGCGTAGCGGTCGGCCAGGTCGGAGTGGCTGCGGTGGAAGGCGGTGTCGAAGCACGCCACTTGCGGGATCCAGGGCCGGCGTTCGCGGATCACGCGGATCGGCGCCAGGTTGTTCGGCTGGTGCAGCGGCGCCAGGGGCGTGAAGGCGTCGAGCTTCGCCAGGATGTCGTCGTCCACCAGGACCGGCTCCGCCAGGTCGGGGCCGCCATGCACCACCCGGTGCCCGACCGCCAGCGGCGCTCCGCCCAGGTGGCCGCTCAGCCAGGTGCCGACCACTTCCTGGGCGTTGGGCACGTCGGGCGCATGGCTGGGCGAGATCTCGCGCTCCACCAGGGTCTGGCCTGCCGCGTCGCGCACCCGCAGCCTGGGGTGGGACGTGCCGATGCCTTCAAGCTGGCCCCCCAGGCGGGGGGCCAGTTCCTGCTCGCCGTCGATGTCGTACAGGTAGAACTTGATGCTGGAACTGCCGGCGTTGATGACGAGAATGGTGTCGGCCATGGCGCTGTGATTCCGGTTTGGGACAAATCGCGTAAGCGGGTAGGGGGACCCATGCATCAGGCGAGCGGACGGGCCTGCTCCTGGTTCAGGTGGTGCGCGTAGATGGCCGCCACCGCGCAGGAGGCCAGGCGCGATCGCGGGCTGTCGGCGCGGCTGGTCAGGATGATGGGCACGCGCGCGCCCAGCACGATGCCGGCGGCTTCCGCATTGGCCAGAAAAGTCAGGTTCTTGGCCAGCATATTGCCGGCTTCCAGGTCCGGCACCACCAGCACCTGCGCGATTCCGGCGACCGGGGAGCGGATGCCCTTGATGCGGGCGGCATCGGGGCTGATGGCGTTGTCGAGCGCCAGCGGGCCGTCCAGCAGGCCGCCGGTGATCTGGCCGCGATCGGCCATCTTGCACAGCGCGGCGGCCTCGATGGTGCCGGGAATGCTGGGCGTGACCTGCTCCACCGCCGACAGGATGGCCACGCGGGGCTCGCCCAGGCCCAGGCCGCGATGCAGGTCGATCACGTTGCGGATGATGTCGGCCTTGGTTTCCAGGTCGGGGAAGATGTTGATGGCGGCATCCGTGATGAACAGCGGCTCCGCGTAGGTCGGAACCTCCATGATGAACACGTGGCTGATGCGCCGGCCGCTGCGCAGCCCCGTGTCGCGCGCCACCACTTCGTGCATGAGTTCGTCGGTATGCAGGCTGCCTTTCATCAGCAGCGTGGCCTCTCCGCTGCGCACCAGGGCGACCGCGCTCTCGGCGGCCGCGTGGCTGTGCGGCGCGTCGACGATGCGGGCGTTGCCCAGATCCAGCCCGTGCTGGGCTGCGGTCGCGCGGATCTTGAGCTCGGGGCCCACCAGGATCGGCTGCAGCAGCCCCAGGTCCCTGGCTTGCAAGGCGGCGGAGAGCGAAGGCTCGTCGCAGGGATGGGCGATGGCGCACGAGGCGGGCGCCAGCGTCTGCGCGCGCGCAATGAGCTTGTCGTAATGCGTGGACGCGGGCAGGGTCATCAGGAGGCCGCCTTGGTGGATTTGCGCGCCGCGCGCGCGGGAGCCTTGGCGGCGCCGCCCTTGGCGCCGGAGGGCGAGGCCGCCTTCACGGGCTTGGCCGTGGCGGCGGGTGGTTTGCTCTTGGCGGCGGCTGCCCGCGCGGGCCTGCGAGCCGTTGTCGCGGCAGGCGCCGGCGCCAGCGCCTGCTCGCGCTTCTGCGCGCGGCGTTCGGCGGATTCGAAGATCCGTTCCATTTCGCCCAGGCTTTCGCGCGCCGCCTCGCTCAGCGGTTCGGCGGCTTCCAGCACGCGCTTCATGGTGTCCAGCGTTTCGCGGATGGCAGCGGACGGCGAGTCGTCGAGCAGGCGCGGCATGGCCTGGATGGCGGCGGCCGAATCCAGCGTCATCATCAGGGCCTGGTCGCGGGTGACGTCCTTGAATTCCTGCAGGGTCAAGGCATTGTCGGACTCCGCCCGCATCTTGCGGATCAGCGCGAAGCTGCGCTCGTCCAGGCCGCCTTCAGCGCCGGATACATACAGCAGCATGCGGATCGCGGCGACACGCAGGCCGCCTTCCTGCAGCAGCGAACGCAGTTCGGCCGCGCGCTCTTCCATGAAGCGATGGTGTTCGGGCGATACGCCTGGATGCTTGCGCGGCGGGCCGGAACGCGCGCCCAGGCCAGCCATGTCCTGCACCACGGGCGAACCATACACGCCCATGAAGGTGCGCTCGTCGGCCGAATCGCGCAGTTCCTGCCAGATGTTCAGGCTGGTCTCGATCAGGTTCGAGAACATTTCCTGCGCCAGCAGGAACGGGTTGGAGGGCGAGACGGGCTGGCGGTGCTCGCGCACCTGTTCGGCCACCTGGGCGATCGGCGCGATCACGGGGTTGCGGTCCGAGATCAGCTCATAGGGCAGGCGCAGCGGATGCAGGCGCTGCGCCCATTCCGCGGATTGCGGCGTCACCATGGCGCGGACCCAGGGCTGCACGAAGCTGCGGTACATGCCCAGGTTGATATCGGAGATCCGGGCCACGGCGGCGAAGCGGCGGTCGTCTTCTTCCCTGCGGTCCACGATGGCGCGCACGTCGTCGAGCCTGCGCTGTTCGAACGACAGCACGTAGTTGCCATAGGCCAGGTCGGCGTTCTGCGTGTCGGGCGTCTTGTCGGCGATCTCGGCCTGGTAGATGCCCGGCGGCAGCACGTCGATCATGTCGATGTTCGACGTGAATTCCTGGTGCTCCTTGCGGGCCACGCTGCCGGACACGAAGATGCCCAGGTGGCCGATGCTCTCGTGCACGGCATAGACGATGGTCTGGCCGTGGGCCAGCACTTCGGCTTCGTCCTGGTAGAGGTCGGGAATCCAGCCCAGCGCCTGCGGCGGAGGCGTGATGTTGTCGCCCTTGGAGCAGAACACCACGATGGGCGAACGGATGTTGCGCAGGTCGATGCGGATGCCGTCGGACGTCACCAGGCCGGCCGTCGCCAGACGGTTGCCGACGAACAGATTGTCGACGATGTACTGGATCTCGGGGCCGTTCAGGAAGACGTGGCCACCCCACCATTTCTCGAAGCTCAGGTAGCGGGCGGACTCCGTGTCCACCTTGGAGTACAGGTTGTACTGCTTGGACCACAGCGTATTCGCCGGATTCAGGTTTTCGAAGTTCTGCACCAGCCAGGCGCCGTCGAATTTACCGTCGCCCAGGTCGCTGGTCATCGCCGTGAGCCAGCTGCCGCCCAGCAGGCCGCCGGCATAGCGCATGGGATTCATGCCGCGCCAGCCGGCCCAGTACGAGAGGGGCGCGCCGGCGACGATGATCGGGCCGAAGAGCTCGGGGCGGACCGCGGCCGTCATCATGATCTGCCAGCCCGCCTGGCAATTGGCGACCACCACCGGCTTGCCTTCGGCGTTGGGGTGCAGCGCGATGATTTCTTCCAGGAACCGGGCCTCGGCCATCATCACGTCTTCGACGGTCTGCGTGGGCATGGGTTGCGGCAGGAAGGTCGCGAAGTAGCAGGGATGGCCGGCGCGCACCGCCACGCCGATTTCGCTTTCGGGCTTGAAACCGCCAATGCCCGGGCCGTGCCCGGCGCGCGGGTCCACGACGAGGAAGGGGCGCTTGATCGGATCCGTTTCCACGCCCGCGGGCGGCTTGATGCGCAGCAGGCCATAGTTGACGGGGCGAGGCAGGCAGCGGCCGTCCAGCACCAGCTCGAATTCCATGCTCAGCACGTTGGGCGCGCGCTTGGCCATGTGCTCGTGATATTGGTTGCCGCGCTGGCGCATTACATCGGCGTAAAGCACGCCGCGCTGCCAGGCGTCCACTGCATATTCGTAGGCGGCCGTCCAGGGGTTGAAGGACGGGGCGGGGACGCGATCGTTGCCGGATCCGGCCATGGCGATCTCCTTGTAGTAGCTTCCGGCGGCGGTAGCCGCCAAGCCGATCCCGAGTGGAACCGGCCAGGTTGACCCCACCATTACACCGCAACTGATGTTGCGCTGCAACATCGGAGGGGCTGATCTCCGTCAAGCTTGTCGGATTCGCCCGTCCCTTTTTTTGTTTCCGGCTTTGCCCGCGGCTTCAGGCCGGACCGTGGAAGACGGCTTCGATCCGGTTGCCGGCAGGGTCCAGCAGGAACGCGGCGTAGTACTGCGGATGGTAGTGCTCGCGCAGGCCAGGCGCGCCCTCGTCGCGCCCGCCGTGCGCCAGGCCGGCGGCATGGAAGGCGTCCACCGCGGCGCGGTTGGGCGCCTTGAAGCACCAGTGGCGGCGCGCGCCGGCGGCGTCGACGGCGCCGCCGCTGGCGAACACGGAAAGATAGCTGTGCTGGCCGCTGCCGGGGCCGCAGCGTTCGCCGTAGCCGAGCGCATCGGGGCGGTCATAGACCTTGCCGGCGCCCAGCGCTCGCATGACGGCATCGTAGAAGGGCCGGGCCGGGCCCAGATCGGGCACGGTGATGGAAACGTGATCCAGCAGTTGCATCGGGCCCTCCGCGGAATCGAGCCGGTCAGGGCCGCGCGGCGGCGTTGTGCTCCAGCCATTTCTGGACCGAGGACCGCTGCCACTGGCCTTCGGCGTAGGCGCGCAAGGTCTCGGGCAGGTCGTCCTGGGACAGGCGCTTGAGCATGACCGCCAGGTCCGTGTCCGCGATGCACCATTCGTCGAACAGACAGGCGCGGCCCGCGCCCACCAGGCTCTCCGCGACCCGGACGAGCTTGGCGGCGGCGGCATGGGCGGCGTCGGACAGCGGTTGCCCGGCGGCGCCGTAGAACACGGTTTCGGTGGGGCGCTCCTGGCGCAGGGCGGCCAGGTCGCTGCGAAGCCAGGCCTGCAGTTGGCGGGCCCGGGCGCGCGCGCGGAGATCGCGCGGGTACAGGGCCGCGTGCTCGGGCGCGGGAAAGGCCTCGTCCAGGTATTCGGCGATGGCGCTGGATTCGGTCAGGTGGAAATCCTGGTGCGTCAAGGCGGGCACCCTGGAAGTCAGCGCGCGCGCCTGGTAAGGCTGCATGCGTTGTTCGCCGACTTCGAGGTCGATCGGGCGCACCTCGAACGGCAGCTGCTTTTCGGTCAGAGCCACGTAGGCCGACATGGCGTAGGGGCTGAGGAACAGGGAATCGACGAATAGCGTAAGCGGGGCGCCCAAGTGTGGTCTCCGGTCAGGCGGGTGATAGGCGGCGGGGCGTCGCGGCGCGAGGCCCCGCATGGGCCAAGCGTAACGCAACTGCCGCCCGCCTGTCGCGTGGGGGCGTCAATCCACGATGAAGAGCTTGGCGCCCGTGGCGGTGGAGGATCGGTGGGGCTCGGCCTGGTCCGCGACCTGGTAGCTCATTCCGGGTGTCAGGACGAACTGGCGCCCGTCCTCGAGTTCGGTGTGGAGCTCGCCTTCCAGGCAGAAAAGAATGTGCCCCTTGCTGCACCAGTGATCCGCCAGGTAGCCGGGGGTGTATTCCACCATCCGCACCCGCAGGTCGCCGAACTTCCGGGTCCGCCAGTAGGCCATGCCGGTCTCTCCGGCGTGCTCGGTGCGTTCCACTTCAGCCCAGTCGGTGGTGCCGAAAGGGATATTGCTCATCTTCATGGTCGATCCTGCATCGTGGTCCGGGCGGAGGCGCCCGGCAAAGAATGGATACTACGCTACTCAGGCAGGCAGCTTCTTCTGCCAGAACATGGCGCGGCCGGTGGCGTCGTCCAGCGCATAGCCCTCGAAGCCGAGCTTGCGGTACAGGCCTTGGGCGACGGCATTGCCTTCCAGCACTTCCAGCGTGATCTTGCAGCAGCCGAGCTGGCGCGCCCGGTCTTCCAGCGCGGACAGCAGCGCCTTGCCCACGCCCGATCCCTGGAAGCGGGGCGACACGCCCAGGTCATGCAGGTTGAGCAGCGGGCGGCACGCGAAGGTGGAGAAGCCTTCGAGGTAGATCGCCACGCCCGCGGGTTCGCCGTCGACCCGGGCCAGCAAGGCGTGAGCCGTGGGGCGGCGGGCCAGCTCTGCGATGAGGTGCTGCCGCGCGTAGCCGGACAGCGGGGCGCCGCCGCCCATGGGGCCGCTGGCGTATTCGTCCAGCATGGCCAGCACCTGGCGGCCATGCTCGGCGTTGTTGAAGTCGGCGTCGATGATTTCCAGCACGAGATCGTTCCTGTTTGTTCGTATTCGTTCCGCGCGGCGCGCCAGGACAGGCCGCCGCCGCGGCTGCAACCGGACATTATGCGCGATGCGTCCGGCTTGGCAATGCGCATTGAAAAAACGGTCCGCAACCCCTATCTTCTTGATATTCAAGGCCGAATCCCGGCGCGATCCCGGGCGGCCGCAACCCTTGCAAAGGGCGGAACATGGAGTTCAAGGACTATTACGGCATTCTAGGGGTGGAGCGGGGCGCTTCCGAAGACGAGATCCGGCGCGCCTACCGTAAGCTCGCCCGCAAATATCACCCCGACGTCAGCAAGGAAAAAGACGCCGAAACACGCATGCGCGACGTCAACGAAGCCTATGACGTGCTGCGCGACCAGGAAAAGCGCCTGGCCTACGACAATCTGGCCGAGGGCGTGTCGCCCGGGGGCGGCTTCCAGCCGCCGCCAGGCTGGGACGAAGGCTTCGAATTCCATCGCGGCGCGGCTCCGGGCGAGGAGGCGCAGTTCAGCGAGTTCTTCTCGTCGCTGTTCGGCGGCCGCGGCCGCCACGGCCGGGCGCAGCAGCAGGAATTCCGCGCGCGCGGCGAAGACCATCACGCCGCGATCGAGGTGGACCTGGAAGACGCGCTCAAGGGCGCCACGCGCGACATCAGCCTGCGTTCGATGAAGATCGACGACCAGGGCCGTCCGCAGATGCAGACCCGCACGCTCAGCGTGAAGATTCCCGCCGGCGTGCGGGAAGGCCAATTCATCCGCTTGGCGGGCCAGGGCATGCCCGGGTACGGCGGGGGCGAGAACGGCGACCTCTATCTGGAAATCCGTTTCAAGCCGCACCCGCAGTACAAGGTGGACGGCCGCGACCTCTACATGACGCTGCCCGTGGCGCCCTGGGAGGCCGCGCTGGGCGCCAGCGTCAAGTCGCCCACCCCGGGCGGCATCGTCGAGGTCGCCATCCCCCCTGGGTCCGGCAATGGCCGCAAGCTGCGGCTGCGCGGGCGCGGAATTCCGGGCGACCCGGCGGGCGACCTGTACCTGGTGCTGGATCTTGTGCTGCCGCCGGCCGACAGTGAGGCCGCCAAGGCCGCCTACCGGCAGCTGCAACAGGACCTGCCCTTCAATCCGCGGCGCCACATGGGGGTCTGATCATGAAGAAGCTTGTCATTACCAGCGCCACCGTCGTGGGCAAGACGCAGCCCCTGAGCGCCGACGACCTCGCCCGCGCCTGCGGCCAGGAAGTGGAGTGGATCGTGCGGCTGGTCGAAGTGGGCATCGTCAACGCCAGCGGGCGCCGGCCCGCGGATTGGCGTTTCTACAGCGTGGACCTGCAGCGCGCGCTGGACGCGCGGCGCCTGGAGCGGGATTTCGGCGCCAGCCTGGACGCGGCGGCGCTGATCCTGGACCTGAGCCAGGAAGTTCGGCGCCTGAAGGCGCAACTGCGCGTGCTGGGGGCCGACGAGACCTAGCCGCGCGCGGCGGATGAGTAAACTAGGCGCTTGCCGCAACACCGAACAAGCGAAAGAACCTTGGAGTCCTCATCCGCCCCGGCGCCCGCTCTTGCTGGCGCCCGCATCGACGGCCTGAAGTCCTGCCTGCCCGTCATGATCGGCTACTTCCCGGTGGCCGTGACCTTCGGCATCGCCGGCATGGCGGCCGGCCTGGCTCCCCTGCAGGTCATCCTGATCTCCGTGCTGGTCTACGCCGGCGCCAGCCAGTTCCTGTTGCTGGCCTCCATCAAGGCGGGCACGCCATGGCTGTGGGTGGTGGCGCTCTGCTCGCTGCTCAACGCCCGCCACCTGCTGTATGGTCCGCTGCTGTCCCGTTTCCTGCCCGCCGGGCTGCGCGGCCGCCTGAAGATCGCATTCCTCCTGACCGACGAAGTATTCGCCACGGCGTTCAACCGCCTGCAGGCGGTGGACCCCGCGCGCCGGCAGGGCTGGATGACCGCGCTGGGGCTTGGCGCCTGGCTGACCTGGATCGCCGGCACCGCGGTCGGCGTCTATGCCGGAGACGGGCTGGAACGCCACTATCCGATGCTGTCGCAGGTGATGCGCTTTGCGCTGCCGGCGCTGTTCATGGCCCTGGTCTGCCAGAGCGCCAAGCGCGGCATGGGCCTGCCCATCGTGGCCGCGGTGGCGGGGGCGGGCGCCGTGGCCGCCATGGGACACACCAGCGCGGCCATCCTGGCCGGCGCCGTCATCGGCTGCGCCGCTTACCGCTTGAGGAGGTCCGCATGAATACCGACGGACTGGGTTTCTGGGGCGCGGTGGTCGCCATGGCCGTGATCACCTATCTGACGCGCGCGCTGCCTTTCATGCTGTCCGAGCGCAGCCGCCTGCTGCGCCATCTGTCGCGCGAAGGGTCGGCGCTGGCCGCGCTCGGGCCCTCCCTGCTGGCGGGGATCGCCGCTGCGGTCATCGTGCCCGACCTGTTGGAGGCCAGTGAGCAGGCGGCCCGGATCGGGCCGTATGCGGGCGGCCTCGTCGTGACCGCCGTGGCGGCGCGGCTGGTCAGCAACACGGGTGTCGCCGTGCTGCTGGGCATGGCCGGTTATGGGGTGCTGCTGGCCCTGGCTGCCTAGGCGCCGATGCGGGCCCGCAGGTCCGCTTGCCATTGTTCGGGGCGGCCCAGGTAGCGGGACGGCTCCAGCAGTTCATAGGCGCCGCCGCGTTCCAGCGCCAGGGTCGGGAAGCCGGTGCCGCCCAGCCGGGCCAGCAGTTGCCGGCTGCCCGCGATGTGCGACGCGGTTTCGGCGCCGCGGGCCGCCGCGTAGGCGGCGTCGAAGGCCGCGCCGTCCAACCCGATATCGGCCGCCAGCGCCGACAGCACGGCCGGGTCCGCAATGCGCAGGCCTTGCACGTAGTGCGCGCGCTGGATGCGCTGGAGCAGTTCCGGCCCGCGGCCGTCCAGCGCCTGCGCGGCGAGGATGGCCGTAATGGGCGGTTCGGAATCGAACACTGCGCCGGTATCGCGCAGCAGCCCGTCGAAATAGTCCTCGCCGAAAGGCTGGCCCGTCAGGCTGGCGATGCGTTCGTCGTGCGGCATGACGTAGCGGCGCAGCGCTTCGGTCACGGGCTGGCGATTGCCGCCCGCCATCATGCCGCCGCCGTGGAGCGCAATGTCCAGGCAGGCAATGGCGCGCGCGGACTGCAGCAGCGGCGCGGCGCCGTAGCACCAGCCGCAGAGCGGATCGAAAATGTAATGCAGGGTGGGATTGGGAGTAGCCATGGCGCCATGGTAGACGCAGGCCGCTTCCGGTGTAAGGCTGGCGCGGTAGCCAGAGTGTTGCGCCGGCCGTGCGGATCGCCCGCACGGCCAGGGGGCGGACGTCAGCCCGCGATCTGCACGCCGATCCAGAACAGGCCGGCGGCCAGCAGCATCGAAGCGGGCAGGGTCAGCACCCAGGCCATCAGGATGTTGCGCACCGTGCCGCCATGCAGGCCGGTCTTGTTGGCCACCATCGTTCCGGCCACGCCCGAGGACAGGACGTGGGTGGTAGACACCGGCAGGCTGAATACGTTGGCCAGCCCGATGGCGCCCATGGCGGTCACCTGGGCGGACATGCCTTGGGCGTACGTCATGCCCTGCTTGCCGATTTTTTCGCCCACCGTCAGCACCACGCGGCGCCAGCCGACCATGGTGCCCGCGCCCAGGGCCAGGGCGACCGCCACGATCACCCAGAAGGGCGCGTATTCGGTGGTGGCGGTCAGGTCGGCGCGCAGGCGCTGGAGGTCCGCGCGTTCGCGGGCCGGCAGCCCTTCGACGCGGGCCACCTTCTTGGCCGTGTCGTCCAGGCAGAGCAGGTAGCGGCGCACCGAGATGCGCTTCTCGGCCGGCAGGTCGGCGTAGTTGGACACGCCGTGCAGATCGACCTGCAGCGCCGCGATGGTCGGCATGGTCAGCTCGGGGTCGCAGCGGAAGTTGCGGGGCAGCTCGGTGGTCGAGTCGTGGCGCTTGAGCGCCAGGTAGTCGCCCAGCATCGCCTCGTTGCGCTGGTAGAACACGTTCAGGTGATTGGCGGCGTCGCGGGTGCGCTCGATCTGGTACGTGGTGCTGTTGGTGTCGAGCACGAAGTTGGCGGGCACGATGCCGATCAGCACGAGCATGATCAGGCCGATGCCTTTCTGGCCGTCGTTGGAGCCGTGGACGAAGCTCACGCCCATCGCGGACAGGACTAGGATCAGCCGGTTCCAGAACGGCGGATGCTTCTTGTTGTCGAGGGCGCGGCGCTGTTCGGGCGTCTTGTGCATTTTCGACAGCGGCAGCCAGCGCCGCAGCACCAGGAGCAGGCCGCCCGCCACCAGGAAGCCGGCCACGGGCGACACCACCAGGGACAGGCCGATGTCGATGGCCTTGCCCCAGTTGACGCCGTCCGCCAGAGGCAGGTCGGTGATCAGGGCATTGGCCAGGCCCACGCCAAGGATCGAGCCGATCAGCGTGTGCGAACTGGAAGCGGGGATGCCGAAGTACCAGGTGCCCAGGTTCCAGGCGATGGCCGCCGCCAGCATGGCGAACACCATGGCCAGCCCTCGGCCCGTGTCCACGTTGATCAGCAGTTCCACCGGCAGGAGGTGGACGATGGCGTAGGCCACGCCGACGCCGCCGAGCAGCACGCCCAGGAAATTGAATATGCCGGACAGCACGACCGCCAGGTGCGGCGGCATGGCCTTGGTGTAAATGACCGTTGCCACGGCGTTGGCCGTGTCATGGAATCCGTTGATGAATTCAAAGGCCAGGACGAACGTCAAGGCCAAGACAAGACTGAGGCCTACCCAAAGGTCTAGGCCGTGGAAGAGGTCGAACATGGAGGCGGGGAGAGGTTCCGGCGAGACGCTGATTATTGCAGATTTGTGACCTGTCACTGGTTGCGTGCGGCTACCAAATGAGGGCCCCTCAGGTCTCAGAACTTCGAATACTGGAACTCGATCTCCATCGGTTTGCCCAGGTTGGCCGACGTGTCGGCCTGGATCAGCATGACCGCCAGCAGGCCGAGATACAGCAGGCAAAGCCACAAGGTTTTTTTCATTGGATCCGTCCCTTTATGGCCGAAACACTTCGGCGATCCGCTGGTTGACGCGCAGCCAGCCCAGTTCGCCCAGGTGCTGGACGTCGCGCAGCATGCCCACTTCGAAGGGCGCGCCGTACATGTCCATGCAGCGCATGGCGTAGCGCCTGCACAGCGCCGCGACTTCGCGCTGCACCGGCGTGAAACGGTCCAGGTCCTTGAACACCAGGGGATGCAGCGGCTGCATGACGAACAGCGCCTCCACGCCGTGCCGGCGCAGCAGCGCCATCAGGGCGGTCAGTTCGCGCAATTCGTCGCGGCCGGTCAGCGGCTGGGGCAGATAGGCCGTCTTGCCGCCTTCGGGAACGGTCCGCAGGTATTTCTGGAAGAAATCGTCCCGCACCGCGTAGGGGTTGCCCGCCATCAGCGCCTGTTCCGCGCCTTGGGCCTGGTTGGCCAGGGCGTCCCAGTCCACTACACGGGCGGCGGCTGCCGGTCCCTCGCGCTCCCGTTCCGGGGCGGGCGCCGCGTGGGCTGGCGCCCACAGGTCGACCAGGCGCTGGCGGAAGACGTAGGCCTGTTCGGCCGCCATCGACCAGGCGACACCCGCGTCGCCCTTGGCTTGCAGCCAGCGCAGCACCTCGGCCCGGCCTTCGGGCTGCCTGAGCAGCCGGGGCAGCAGCGGATTGGCGTGCTCCTTGAATTCGTCCGGGCCCAGCCCGCCATCGCCATCGAACCAGCCCGGCGACAGCATGACGACCACGCGGGAGGCCGGCGAGAGATCGTCTGCCAGCGCCGCCAATACGAGCTGCATGCCCAGGGACTGGAAACCGGAATGGCCATAGGCCAGCACCGGCATCTGCAGTTCGTCGGCCAGGTAGCGGTAGGGCACGAAGCGCAGGTCGTTGCTGGTCAGCTCCGACGAGCCCAGGATGACCAGGCGGTCTCCCGTGCGCAGGGCCTGGCTCAGGCGGGACAGGTTGCGGGTCTGCTCATGCAGCGTGTTGCCCAGGTTGGGGATGTAGATGCCGGGCGCGGCGACGGGCACAGGTTCGGTCTTCAGGGCCAGCGAATGCAGGGCGCCCCATCCGGCGGCCGCGGCGGCGGCCAGGGCCAGCGCCGCCGCCAGCGCGTGCTGCCGGAGAGTGCGTTTGTTCATTCGGGAGAACCAAAAAAGCGCGGACGCCTTGCGCGTGGATGGGATTGTTAGCGGATGTTAGCGAGCGGCCATGGCCCGAACAAGCGCGGAAATGCGGGGCCATGGCCGATTCGCTTTTTCGCCACAGGGCGGGATCGTGCCGACGGCGGAGGCGGCCGCCATTTCCCCGGGGAAAGAATGCGATAGCATCGTCCCTGCGGGCTTCTTCTGGATTTCCATGATTGACCGCGCCACACGCCGTGCTCGCGGCGCCCCACAGTCCCATTCAATGATTGCGCAACCATGACCTCCACACGTATCGTCCGCAGCCATCCCGATAAACTGATCGTAGGCCTGGTGTCCGTTTCCGATCGCGCTTCCAGCGGCGCCTACCAGGACCAGGGGCTGCCCGCGCTGCGGGAATGGCTGGGCGGCGCGCTGGCTTCGCCCTGGCAGGGGGTCGACCGGCTGATCCCCGACGAATCCGCCCGCATTTCCGAGGCGCTGATCGAGCTGGTGGACGGTTGCGGATGCGACCTGGTGCTGACCACCGGCGGCACGGGCCCCGCGCGGCGCGACGTCACGCCCGAGGCGACCCTTGCCGTCGCCACCAAGGAAATGCCGGGCTTCGGCGAGCAGATGCGCCAGATCAGCCTGCGCTTCGTGCCCACCGCCATTCTGTCGCGGCAGGTCGCCGTCATCCGGGAAACCGCGGACCATGCCGCGCTCATCGTGAACCTGCCCGGCCAGCCGAAATCCATCCGGGAAACGCTGGAAGGGCTGAAGACGGAAGACGGCGCCGTTTTGGTGCCGGGCCTGTTCGCCGCCATTCCCTATTGCATCGACCTGATCGGCGGGCCCTACGCCGAAACCCGCCCGGAGGTCATCGAGGCGTTCCGGCCCAAATCGGCCCGCCGCGCTCCCCGGGCCTAACGGCCGCGGGTCCAGCCTCATGCGCTGCGCTATAGTTGGCCGCGCGTTTTCAATTTCCACCCGATCGAGAGTTCCATCGCCATGAAGGTCCGTACCGTCCTGTCCCTCACCGTCCTGGCCGCGTTGACGGCTTGCGCCAACGTCAAAGACGTGCGCGACCGCGACCCCGTCTTCTACGGTTCCAGCCAGCGTTCGGCCGAGGATTACACGAACTGCGTGGCGGAATCCTGGAAGAACCTGGGCGTGGATTTCCAGCGGAAGGAGGTGCGCAACGGTTTCGAGCTTATCGTGCAGGGCAGCATGGGCGTGGAAGCCGTGCTGACCACCACCCACTGGAAGGGCAAGACGGAAACGCGCCTGTCGACGCGCATCGCGCGCCGCGACCAGACCATTATCGAGCCGGCGAACCTGTGCCTGTAAGCGCCATGTTCCGCCGCCGCGACGTGTTGCGGCTCGGCCTGGCTGCCGCGGCCGCCAGCCTGGGCCTGCCTGCCCTTGCGCAGCAGGAAGGCTATATCACGCGCAAGCTCAGCTTTCCCGTTCCGGGCGGCGTCGCTGTCCTGGGGCTCGGCGACGCCGAGCGCGCCCCGGAAGTCACCTTCCTGGGGCGGCGTGTCCTGGTCGTGCGCGAAGAGGGCAGGCAGTGGATCGCCGTGGTCGGCATTCCGCTGAGCGTGAAGCCGGGCGAGCAGCAGGTGTCGGTCACCGATGCGCAAGGCCAGCGCAAGCTGTCCTTCAAGGTCGGCGCCAAGGAATACGCGGCCCAGCGCATTACGCTGAAGAACCAGCGCCAGGTCGAGCCGAATCCGGACGACCTGAAGCGCATCGAGCGCGAAATGGCCGAGCAAAGCGCGGCCAACCGCGGCTACCGAGCCGGGGTCACGCCCAGCAACCTGCTGCTGGACCGGCCGGTGAGCGGCGGGCGGCTGTCGAGCCCGTTCGGATTGCGGCGCTTCTTCAACGGCCAGGAGCGCAATCCGCACTCGGGGCTGGACTTCGCCGTGCCCGCGGGCACGCCGATCAAGGCGCCGGCCGCCGGAGTGGTCGTGCTGGTGGGGGATTACTTCTTCAATGGCAAGACGGTGTTCCTGGACCACGGCCAGGGCTTCGTCAGCATGTTCTGCCACATGTCGGCCATCGACGTGAAAGTCGGCGACGAACTGCCGCGCGGCGGCCTGGTGGGCAAGGTGGGGGCTACGGGGCGGGCAACCGGCCCGCATCTGCACTGGAACGTCAGCCTGAACGACGCCCGCGTGGATCCCGCCATTTTTATCGGGGCCTTCAAGCCCTGAGTCCCCGGCGGCCGCGCCTCAGGCGGGCGCGGCCTGCAGCGCGATCCGCTGCAGCACGTGCTGGTGCACGCGTTCGGCGTACTCCATCTGCTGCCGCACGTGCAGCTGCTGGGCTTCCTGTTCGTCCAGGCAGTTGTCGTATTTGGTCTTGGCCTCGGCGTACGTCAGGCCGGTATTGCGCAGGCTGTTGATGAACGCCTCGCGCGATTGGTGGAGCAGGCGCAGCCCTTCCTCGCCCTTCGCGAATCGCCTCCGCGCCAGGGCAAGCTCGTCAGCGGCCGCTTGCAACTCTTGTGTCAGGTCCATCTTGCATCGTGCGCGTCCCGCGGGATCTCGCGCGTGGCGGGGGCGCCATTCGTCCAGGTGCGGGCGCTTCACGCATAACGGCATATTGCCGTGCGGCTTAAGGCCCGCGAGCGGGGCAGGGAGCCGGCAAGGCGCCGGCCCTGGAGCCCTGGCTCAGCGGCGGTACTGCTGGGGACGCGGCGTGGAGGGCGCGCGCTCGTCCTTGTGGCGGAAGTTGATGCGGCCCTTGGTCAGGTCGTACGGCGACATTTCCAGGGTGACGCGATCGCCGGCCAGGATGCGGATGCGGTGCTTGCGGATGCGGCCGGAGGCGTAGGCGCCGACTTCGATGCCGTTGTCCAGCTTCACGCGGTAGCGGCTATCGGGCAGCACTTCGTCAACGATGCCATCCAATTCGATGAGTTCTTCTTTAGCCATTTTCTACTCCTATCAATACGCGCAGCCATGCCGGCGGCATGGCTCGCCGCGGAGCGGCAAGCGCGTTGGACTCAAATAACCAGGTCCAGCGGTTTGAACGTAAAACGTCCGGGCAGGCGCGGGTAATGGGCCACGGCATCCCAAGCGGATGTCTGAAATGACGGATACTCGCGCCGCGAGGGCAATGTGCGCGCGATGCGCGGCTTGGTCGCGGCGGCGCGCTATGCGCGAGTCGCCGGAAGAAGCGGGTTGGAGCGTTATTGCAGTGCCGGATGGCGCTGCGCTTGGTGCGGCGACGCCTCTTGCGGCGGCAGGCTTCGTCCTGGAATGCCGGACACGTCCTGAAGGGGCCTCACAGTATTGCCCTGAGGCGTTACAGGTTGGCGACGCAGAATGACCGAAGCCCGGTTTTCGCGGAGAAATCACGGACTTATGTTACTGCAAAGCGCAGTGATTAGCCAGTATTTATGCGCCGCCACGCCATGATAGTTGCTGCTGGACGACTCTAGCGCCTGGGAATCCGCGACTGGTATTCGCCTTCCACCCGGCCCAGGACGGACCAGAACGGCCCGGGCGCGCGCCCGGCCAGGCGGGCCTCCAGCACGCCCAGGTGCACATGCCAGCCGCCGGCCACGTCCACCATGCCATCGCGCGAGGCGAGCTTGCGGTGCGTCAGCACCAGGCGGGTCTCCTGGCCTTGCGGAGAGAGCTCGAACGTGACTTCGGAAGGATGGCCGGGCGAGCCGCCCCACGTGAATGCGAGCAGGCGCGGGGGCTCGCAGCGGGTGATCACGCCTTGCGTGGTGACGCCGCCTTCATAGGGCTTGTAGGCGTCGGGGACGGGCTCATCCACCGAGGAAAGCTCGGCATGCACGAAACGCAGCGTGACGCCGCCGCCTTCGCGCAGGTCCATGTCGCCGGAAGCCAGCCAGCGGCCTCGCTTCTCCGATTCGGTCAGGAAGGCCCAGACCTCCTCGACGCTGGCGGGCAGTATGCGGGTGAAGCGGATGGAGGTGGGGTCGAGGACGACGCCATGATCAGTCATGCTGTTCTCCTGGGGACGCGGCCGGGGACCGGCTGGCGGCGAGCGCGGCTTCCAGCGCGCCCAGCCTGCCCGACCAGAATTGCTCATAGAAACGCAGCCATTGCATGGCCTCGGCCATGGGTTCGGGATTGAGGCTGCATACATGCGTGCGGCCACGGATGGAGCGCCGGACGAGGCCGGCGCGTTCCAGGGCCTGCACATGCTTGGAGGCGCCCGCGAAGCTCATGCTGTGGGGCGCGGCCAGTTCGCCGATGGTCTGATCGCCCTGCGCCAGGCTGCGCAGCATGTCGCGCCGCGTGGGATCGGCCAGCGCGCGAAAAACGGCATCGAGGACGGGGGAGGGCATTGATTCAACCATGGGGTTGAATATAGGCCTGCCCTCGTTGAAATTCAACCGAGCGGTTGAGTTTTTATGTAACGGCCTGCGAATGGTGCTCTTCCACGGCCCCGTATGCGTCCGGGTATTGCGGCAGATCGTCGGTGATGTCGAACCACGGAGCCTTGCTGGCCACGTGGCAATGGGCGGCCGGCTTCACGCCCGGGTCGTCGTCCAGGGCGCCCAGCGGCAGGCCGTAGACGTCGGGGGTCTGGTCGAAACGGCTCAGCAGCGGCGTGCCGCAAGCCTCGCAGAAGCCGCGATAGCTGCCCGGGGACGAGCAATACCAGGTGACGTGGTTTTCCCCCCGAGTCCAGGCGAAGTCCTTGGATTGGACCGTGGCGCGGCTGCGGAAGGCAGCGCCGTGCGATTTGCGGCACATCGTGCAGTGGCAGTTGAGGGCGTTGGTGAGCGGGCCGGTGATCTCGTACGCAATGCGGCCGCACAGGCAGGAACCTTTGATCATGATGAACGCCTGGCTGTTGGGGAATAGCTTCAATATACCCGCGGCGCGCGCGGCGGGGTGCCCGTCTTTATGACGAATGTCTTTCAGTGCATTGCGGCGTCCCTGATTTCCGCCGGATCATTCGGCCACCCGGGTCATCGTGCTGTCATGCCGTGAAAACAGAATGCGGCAATGATCAAACCCTCGGGGATTCGACTATGACTTACGCCATCGAAGTGCAAGGGCTGAGCAAAAGCTTCCATGCGGGCGCCAAGGCGCTGGACGGCGTGGACCTGCAAGTGGCCGACGGCGAGATGGTCGCCTTGCTGGGCGCCTCGGGCTCGGGCAAGTCCACCCTGCTGCGCCATCTGGCGGGCTTCGTCGCCGGCGACGTGGGCAGCGTGGCCGTCAATGGCCGCCTGATCCAGCGCAATGGCCGCCTGAGCCGCGACGTGCGCAGCGCGCGCGCCGGCATCGGCTTCGTTTTCCAGCAGTTCAACCTGGTGGGGCGCCTGCCCGTCATCACCAACGTTCTGACCGGCCTGCTTCCGCGCGTGCCGCTGTGGCGCAGCCTGACGCGCTGGTTCCTGCGCGCCGAGGTGCGCCAGGGCCTGGACGCGCTTGCCCAGGTTGGTATAGACGACTACGCATTTCAGCGGGCTTCCACGCTGTCCGGCGGGCAGCAGCAGCGCGCGGCCATCGCCCGCACGCTGGTGCAGAACGCCCGCGTCATCCTGGCCGACGAGCCCATCGCATCGCTGGATCCGGAGTCGTCGCGCCGCGTGATGGACACGCTGGCCCATATCAACCGCAGCCGCAAGGTGGCGGTGGTGGTGTCGCTGCACCAGGTCGACGTCGCGCTGCGCTACTGCCCGCGCGTGGTGGCGCTGCGCCATGGCAAGGTGGTTTACGACGGTCCGTCGGCGGCCCTGACCCCGCCAATGCTGCGCGAACTGTATGGCGCCGACCTGGGCGAACTGCTCCCCGAATACGAGACGCAGGCGCCAGCAGCGCCGGGCGTCGCGTCCCTGTCCCAACTGGCGCATGCCGCCTGATTTTCCGCCCCTTTCCTCCCCGGAGCCCTTCCATGCTACGCAGAACCTTTTTCACCCTGATCGCCGCCGCGGCCCTGTCCACTCAGGCCTACGCCCAGGAAGCCAAGACGCTGAACTTCGGCATCATCTCGACGGAATCGTCGACCAACCTGAAGTCGGTGTGGCAGCCCGTCATCGATGACCTGAGCCGCGCCATCGGCGCGCCGGTCAAGCCGTTCTTCGCGTCCGACTACGCCGGCATCATCGAGGGCATGCGCTTCAACAAGGTGCAGCTGGGCTGGTTCGGCAACAAGTCCGCGATCGAGGCGGTGGACCGCGCGCAGGGCGAAGTGTTCGCGTCCGTCATCGACAAGGACGGCAATCCGGGCTATTGGTCGCTGCTGATCGTCAACAAGGACAGCGACCTGAAGACCCTGGACGACGTGCTCAAGCGCGGCGGCAAGCTGAGCTATGGCGCCGGCGACCCCAACTCCACTTCGGGCACCGCCGTTCCCGGCTACTACCTGTGGGCCGCCAACAAGATCGAGCCCAAGACCTTCTTCAAGACGGTGCGCGCCAGCAACCACGAAACCAATCTGCTGTCGGTCATCAACAAGCAGGTGGATGTCGCCGTCAACAACACCGAGGCGCTGGAGCGCTATCGCCTGAACACGGGCAAGGACGCCAACGACAGCGTGCGCGTGCTGTGGAAGTCGCCCCTGATCCCGGCGGATCCGCTCGTCATGCGCACCGACCTGCCCGCCGACCTGAAGGTCCGAATCCGCGACTTCTTCGTGAACTACGGCAAGGGCAAGGACGCCGAGCGCGAACTGGCCAACCTGAAGGCGCTGACCTACCAGGGCTTCCGCGCCTCGGACAACCAGCAACTGGTTCCCATCCGCCAGATCGAGCTGGCGCGCGAGAAGGCCAAGGTTGAAGCCGACTCCACCCTGGGCCAGGCCGAAAAGCAGAAGCAGCTGGCCGATCTCGACAGCAAGCTGGCCAGCCTGGGCAAGCCGTCCGCCAAGCAGTAGGCACGGCTTGCGCCGGCGCGTCGCCCGACGCGCCGGCGTCCGCGCAATCGCAACCTTCCACCCCTATCGTCCGTCTCTATGAACCCAGCCATGCAGACCTCCCGCCTTCCCTCCGCGCCGCGCTCGTCGCTGCCGGTCCTCCTCGTCTGGGCCGTCGTGCTGGCGTTGCTCGTCATGTCGTGGAAGGGCGCGGACATGCGGCCTTTGGACCTGCTGCGCGACTCGGGCAACATGGCCCAGTTCGCGGCGGACTTCTTCCCGCCGAACTTCCGCGATTGGCGCATGTACCTCGACGAGATGGTCGTGACCGTGCAGATCGCCGTTTGGGGCACGTTTCTTGCCATCGTGGTCGCGGTGCCCTTGGGCTTGCTGTGCTCGTCGAACATGGTGCCGGCCTGGGTCTACCAGCCCATGCGCCGGCTGATGGACGCCTGCCGCGCCATCAACGAGATGGTGTTCGCCATGTTGTTCATCGTGGCGGTGGGCCTGGGGCCCTTCGCCGGCGTGCTGGCGCTGTGGGTGCATACGACCGGCGTGCTCGCCAAGCTGTTCTCGGAAGCGGTCGAGGCGATCGACCCGCGCCCGGTCGAAGGGGTGCGCGCAACCGGCGCGAACGCGCTGGAGGAAATCGTCTACGGCGTGATCCCGCAGGTGCTGCCGTTGTGGATTTCGTACTCGCTGTACCGCTTCGAGTCGAATGTGCGCTCGGCCTCCGTCGTCGGCATCGTGGGCGCAGGCGGGATCGGAACCGTGCTGTGGGAGATCATCCGCAGCTTCCGCTACGCGGAGACCTGCGCCGTCATGATCATCATCGTCGCCTTCGTCGTGGTGATCGACATGATGTCCTCGCGGATCCGCAGCGCGCTTATCTGAGCGCGAAGGCGCCGGGGCTTGGGGCCCCGGCGGCATCATTGTTGCCGCAGCAGTTCCTGGAAGGCCGGCAGCGCCAGCAGCCCCGCCAGGCGCGCGGCATGGACGTCGGCGTCCGAAACCTCGGCGCGCGGCATCAGGAAATTGACGGTGCCCAGGCAGGCCTCGCCATAGACCACCGGCACGTTGATGACGGACCGCAGCCCCAGTTCGCGGATCGCGCCGTGGTCGTCGAAGAATTCACGGATCGCGTCCTCGCCTTCGCCCACGAACACGCGCCGTTCCTGCAGGACGTGGCGGCCCCAGGCCGTGCCGGCCTTGTCCTTGCTGCCGCCGGGCGGGTAGGCCTCGGGATTGGAGCTGTACAGCCGCACGACCCGCATGGCGCCGGCGTCATAGCGGTTGATCGTGCACAAGGCATGCGCCAGCGAGGCGTGCGCGTAGCCGTCTATGGCGCGGAAGGCGGCGGCCGGGTCGGCGGCGGCGTAGGCCAGGGCGATGGCCTGCACCGCGCCCAGCGCCGCGGCCGGGGAGGAAGCTGCATTCATTCGGCCGTGATTCCCAGTTCTTTGATCAGCTTGCCGTATTTGTCGGCGTCGCGCGCCAGGATCTGGTCGAACTGCTCGGGCGTGGTCTCGGTCAGCAGCACGCCCATGTCGGCCATTTTCTTGATGACCTCGGGACGCTTGAGGATAAGGTTGATCTCGCGATTCAGCCGGGCGGTCAGTTCCGGCGGCATGCCGGCCGGGCCGAACGCGCCATACCAGACCGACAATTCATAGCCGGGCAGGGTTTCCGCCACGGTGGGCACGTCGGGCAGCAGGGGCGAGCGCGCCTCTTCGGTGACGGCCAGCAGCTTGAGCTTGCCCGTCTGCACGTGCGGCAGCGTTTGCGTGCCGGCGCTGAACAGCACCTGCGTGCGGCCGGCCACCGTGTCCATGACCGCCGGCGCGCCGCCGCGGTAGGGGATGTGGGTCATCTTCACGCCGGCGGCTTTTTCGAAGAGCACGGCGCTGAGATGGTTGGTCGAGCCCTGGCCCGCCGACGCATAGGTCACGGTGTCCGGATGCTCCTTCAGGTAGGCGATGAATTCCTTGACGTTGGCGGCGGGCACGGACGGGTGCACCACCATGGTGTTGGTGACCAGCGCGAGTTCGGCGATGGGCGTGAAGTCCTTCACGCCGTCGAACGGCATGTTGGAATAGAGCGCCTGGTTCATCGTGTGCGTGCTCATGGAGCCCACGAGCAGCGTATAGCCGTCGGGCTTGGCGCGGGCGACGAAGGTGGTGCCGATGTTGCCGGACGCGCCTGAACGGTTCTCGACGATGACGGACTGGCCGAGAGACTGGGTAAGTCCTTCGGACAGCACGCGCGCCAGGATGTCCGTGGAACCTCCCGCGGCCCAGGGCACGATCAGCGTGATGGGCTTCTCGGGCCAGGCGGCGTGGGAGGCGGCGGGCGCGGCCAGCGCCAGGCCCAGGGCGCATGCGCGCAGCAGTCGTTTGAATCGCAGTGTCATGGTTGGTACCCCTTGTGCAAATGCCGGTCTGTACGCCGGCTGGAACGAAACAGGTTTATCTGCCGACGGCATACCCTTGCATACCGCGCGGATTGGCTCCGGCGCGCAGCAGCAGGCCGCCGCCGGCGGCGGGTTCCCGCGTGCAGGCGCTGATGCGGCCTTCCGACCAGTCGGGCCCCACCTTGACCTCGTGGCCGGCGGCGCGCAGCGCGTCCAGCGTGGCCGCGGGCATGCGCGACTCCACCGTCAGCCGGTTCAGGGTTTGCGCGCGGGGCCAGAACGATCCTGGGAAGTGATCGATGTGCCAGGAGGGCGCGTCGATGGCTTCCTGCAGGTTCATCCCCATGGCGTGGCGCAGGAAGAACGCCACCGTCCACTGGTCCTGCTGGTCGCCGCCGGGCGTGCCGAAGGCCATGTAAGGCTGGCCGTCGCGCAAGGCCAGACCTGGAGACAGCGTCGTGCACGGCCGCTTCCCGGGCTGCAGCTGCCCTGGCACGCCGTCGTCCAGCCAGGTCATCTGCAGGCGGGTGGTGAGCGGGAAGCCGAGCCCCGGCACGACGGGGCTGGACGACAGCCAGCCGCCCGATGGCGTCGCGGCCACCATGTTGCCGTCGCGGTCGATGACGTCGATCTGGCAGGTGTCTCCCACGAATAGTTCGCGCGCGGCCCATTCCGAGACCGGCGGCAGCGCCGCGAAGGTCGGTTCGCCGACGCCGAAGCGGGTGTCGGAAGCCGCCAGGGTGCGGACCGCGGCGTCCAGGTCCGGCAGCAGGGGAGCGCGGCCGCCCGGGCTGCCGGGCTGCAGCACGCGCGAGGCGAGTTCGCCGATGCCGGCCGCGCGCGAGCGGGCGTAGGCGTCGCTCAGCAATTCCGCCAGCGGCACCTGCACGAAGTCGGGGTCGCCGTACCAGGCGCAGCGATCGGCGAACGCCAGCTTGGCGGCTTCGGCGACGCGATGCACGAAGGCCGGGGACAACGGGTCCAGCCCGTCCAGGCCCAGGTGGCGCAGCATGGCCAGCTGTTGCAGATGGACCGGGCCTTGCGACCAGACGCCGCATTTGGCCACCGTGTAGCGGCCGTAATCCACGGTCAGGGGATCGTCGTAGGTGGCGCGCCAGTCCGCCAGGTCCGATTTGCGCAGCAGGCCGCGGTTGCGTTGGCCGGTAGTGTCGCGCACCGCCTCGCCGCTGTAGTAGGCGTCGATCCGGTCGGCGACGAAGCCGCGGTACCAGGCGTCCAGCGCGGCGTCGATGCGGCCGCGGCGGTCGGTGCTGGCGGCATGGGCTTCGTCCAGCAGGCGGGTATAGGTGGCTGCGATCGCGGGTGTGCGGAACAGGGTGTCGGGGGCCGGCACTCGGCCGCCGGGCAGCCAGACATCGCGCGAACTGGTCCATTCGTCGCGGAACAGCGCCTGCACGGCAAGAATGGCCTGGGAGACGCGCGGCACCAGCGGAAAGCCATTGCGCGCATAGTCGATGGCCGGGCGCAGCACGTCGGACAGCTCCCAGGTGCCATAGTCGCGCAGCAGGGTCAGCCAGGCGCCGAAGGCGCCGGGCACGGTGGCGGGCAACAAGCCGATGCCGGGCACCAGGTCCACGCCCAGGCTGCGGAAATAGGCTGGCGTGGCCAGGGCGGGCGCGGGGCCCTGGCCACACAGGGCGCGCATGCGCTGCTCGCGTTCGCTCCAGAACAGGATGGGCACTTCGCCGCCGGGGCCGTTCAGGTGGGGTTCCACGATCTGCAGCGTGAATCCGCCGGCCACGGCCGCGTCATAGGCATTGCCGCCGCGCTCCAGCACGCTCATGGCGACTTGCGAGGCGAGCCAGTGGGTGGAGGAAACCACGCCGAACGTGCCGCGTATTTCGGGGCGGGTGGTGAAGGAGGCGCTCATGGTGCGATACCGGGCAGGGGGATGCCTGCAGTATAGGATCGTGAAATAACTGGTTTTATGTTTGTTGGCATAATTCAATAACCAACTGGTTATGGAGAAGTTCGTGAACTGGGATGCGGCCCGCCTTGCCAATCGCTTGAAGCATCGCCACCTGGCGCTGCTGCTCAATATCGCCAGGCACGGATCGCTGACGCGCGTGGCCGCCGCCACCGGCATCAGCCAGCCGGCGGTCACGAAGGCCCTGGCGGAGCTCGAGGACATCTTCGGAGCCCCGCTGTTCATGCGCACGGGGCGGGGCCTGCAGCCCACTTCCCTGGGCAGCCTGGCGCTGGTGCGCGCGCGCCATATGCTGAGCGACCTGGACCTGTGGGCCCGTGAGGTCGAGGCCCTGCATGCGGGCCGTTCGGCGCACCTGCACGTGGGCGTGGTGCCGTACGTATCCAGCGCCTTGCTGACGGCGGCGATCAGCCGGCTGCACCAGCGCCACGGCGTGACGCTGAGCCTGCACCGCGCCACGACCGACCACCTCGTTCCGATGCTGCGCCAGCATGAGCTGGACTGCATCATCAGCCGCGCCACGCCGATGGCGGCGCAAGAGGACCTCATCCACCGCGCGCTGTACCGCCAGCGGCCGCGATTGATCGCGCACGGCAGGCTGGCCCAGCGGCTGGCGAGGCGCCGGCCGGACTGGGCGGCGGTGGCGGCGATGGACTGGGTGCTGCCGGCGGCCAATACCCCCACGCGGCAGCTGATCGTGGAGCATTTCATCCGCGAAGAGCTCAGCCCTCCGTCTCCCGTGCTGGAGGCCTACTCCACGGACGTGATCGAAGGAATGCTGACCATGAACGAGACCTTCGTGTCCGTGGTGCCCGAGGAAATCGCGCGCGAACTGTGCCAGCGGGGCAAGCTGGGAATGGTGCCGTGGGACTTCGGCTGGGAGCTGCCGCCGATCAACCTGATCCGCCGCAAGCGCGAGCAGCCGCTGGCGGCCGAGGCATATTTTTCCGACATCCTGCTGGACCTTTGCGGCGACGCGGCCGCGCCGTGGGGCGATGGCGCGGCCGGACCGGATTGAATCGCGTTAGGCGGCGAGTTTCGCGCGCGCGATGTCCAGCAGCGCGGCGGCGGCCGTTTCGGGCGCGGCGTCGTTGCTGACCCGCATCAGCCGGCACCGTTGCGGCACCGGGAAGGCCTGCGTCGCGCGCGAGAGCCGTTGCGCGATCTGCTCCGCGTTTTCGCGGCCGCGTCCCGCAAGCCTGCGGGCGAGCAGGGCGGGGTCGACGGTGATCTCCACCGCGGTCAGGTCCGGATAGCGGGCATGGGCCTGTTCCAGGTGCGCGCGCGATCCATTGATGATGACCGCCGCGCCGCAGGATAGCCAGGCGTCTATCTCGATGCCGATGCCATAGTGCAGGCCATGGCTGCTCCAGCGCAGCGCGAAGCAGCCCAGCGCTGCGCGGCGGCCGAATTCGTCATCGGTCAGGCGCAGCGCGTCTTCGCTGGCGCCGCTGTCGCGGGTGATGTAGCGATGCGCCACCAGCACGGGCTCGTCGCCGCGCAGGTGGGTGCGCAGCAGGCGCAGCAGCGTGTCCTTGCCGCTGCCAGAGGCGCCCATCAGATAGATCAGGCGCGCGCCGCCGGCGGGAGCGTAGGCGTTCATGCGGCGTCAGGCCCTTGCAGGTAGGCTGCGCCGGCGGCGTCCGCCACCGTGCCGTCGAAACGGTAGTGCCGCGCCGCCACGAAGTCGGCGCCAGGCGTGGCCTGCACGTAGACGCTGACGCCCGGAACTTCCATCGCCTGTCCGCGCAGCGGATCGGCGAAGGCCGCGATGCCGGCCCGCGCCTGCGCCAATGCCTCGCCTTCGAGCCTGCCCGTCAGCGTGATGTGGAACGTGTACGTATCGAACACATAGGGATAGCCCCAGCGCGCCAGCATGGCCTGCTGCGCGGGCGTGAGGGATTGCGGCTGGCGGCGCGCGGTTTCCTCGGGCGTGGGAGGGGCGCGCAGGGGATCCAGTCCGCGCACGGCCGCGTCGGCCAGGGCCTGGATGCGGGCCTGGCCGGCCGTGTCGGCGTCCGCGATGCGCCAGGCCAGGAAACCCCGCAGCGTCTCGCATTCCAGCTCCACCTTGAACGGGCTGCCGCCTGCGGCCAGCCGGCGCGCGGCAGCGTCCACCTCCAGAGGGCTCGCGCCGGGACGCAGGCGGAAGGGCGGCTTCAGGGTCGCATGCAGGCCATAGTGGCGGGGCGCCTGCGTCCATTCGCGGGGGAATTCAGCCCGGCCGGGCAACGGGGCCAGCGCCTGGCCGGTATCGGCGCAGCGGCCCAGCCAGCGGCTGCCGTGTTCGCGCCATGGGCCGGTGGGCGCCAGGTACAGGGCGTAGCGATGGGCAAGAGCCATGGTCAGGCCGCCATGAGCTGGTCGAGGCTGTCGCCGAACGCGCGGCTGGCGTAGCGCAACTCGCCGCCGACGATGGCCGCGCACACCCGGGGCAGCCCGGGCACCTGGTCGTCCACCACGATCGCGTCGGCGATCAGGCCTGGCGCCAGGGCGCCGCGATCCTTGAGGCCGGCGGCTCGCGCGGGATTCAGCGACACCAGGTTCCAGGCCTGCGCCAGAGGCAGCACGCCGTCGGCGGCGAGTTTCAGGGCGGCGGCGAGCGGGGCGGGATAGTAGTAGTCGGAGGTCAGGACGTCGCACAGGCCGGCGCGGACCATCTCCGTGGCGCTGGGGGCGCCGGTGTGGCTGCCGCCGCGCACGACGTTGGGCGCGCCGAATACCACGGAATTGCCCAGGTCGCGCGCAACGCCGGCGGCGTCGCGGGTCAAGGGGAACTCCGCCACGCCGCAGCCCAGCTGGTGGTAGTACCGGCGCGTGGCCGCATCCGGATCGTCGTGCGACGCCACCCGCAGGCCGGCATCCCGCGCGCAGGCGGTCAGCTCGCGCATGGCATCGGCCACCGAATCCGCCGCGGCCATGGCGGCGCGGATGCGGTCCTGGAACACGTCCAGATCGCATTCCGCGCGGTTGGCGTACTGCATGAGCTTGCGGTCGTCGCCCAGGCGGCGGGCCATGCTGGGCAGGTGGTCGTTGAGCGCCAGGAAGCGGACGCGCCCGTTGCGTATCCATTGCTGGGCGATGTCCAGGCCGCCCACGTGGTGCGTCTCGAAGCGCAGGTGCACGTAATGCCGCGCGCCCATGATGGGATGCATTTTCTCCAGGGCGTCGAACATGCGCTCGGCGTAGCCTTCACCGCGCAATCCGCCCTCCCAGGAGAGCGTGACGCCATGGAACTCCGTGGTGATGCCGTTGGCCAGCAACTGGCGGTCCACGTCGAACAGGGCGCCCTCGTAGGGGAAGGTCACGCTGGGCCGGGGCATGATGGCGCGTTCGAAGGCATCGCCGTGCAGGTCCACGATGCCGGGCAGCACCAGCAGGTCTCCGGCGTCGAACCACGATGCGCCCCGCGGCGTGGCGGCGGCGGAGTCATCTATCAGCCCTCCGTGGAAGCGCAGGCTGGCGTGTTGGACGCCGCGCGGCGTCAGGATGCGCTGGCCTGTGACACCGGCCAGGGGCGAGGGGGCTTGTGTGCGTGTGTTCATGGTGCGACGTTAGCGGGATTGCATTACAACCAGATGTCTAGATGAGTTGGCGCAGCCTGGGACGGTCTTGCAACGCCGCCGAGCCGGAACGCGGGTGGCGACGCGTTTTCCGCTCAGCTTTCGTCCGTCACCATCAACTGCACCAGATCGCCCACGAAGCGGGCGATGCTGTACTGCAGGGGGGCGCCGTCCTGGTCCACGTTCAGCGCCTCGACCTGGAGGATGGGCCGGGTCTTGGGCTGGCCCAGCATGCGGGCGATCTCGGGCGAGGGCAGGACGGCGGTGATGCGCGACCACTTGCGCGTGTAGTCGCCGATGCCATAGTGCGCGTAGACCTTGGATATGGAACGCATGGCCGTCAGCCGCTCGGCGAAATCGGGGAAACGCTTTTCGTCGAAGTAGTGCTCCGACGTGCTGATGGGGCGGTTCTCGGCTTTGCCGACGATCTGCACGCGCAGCAGGGCGGCGCTGCGGGCCAGCCCCAGATGCTTGGCGATTTCGGCCGCGCGCAGAGACTGGCTGCCCAGCACCTCCTGGTGGCCCAGCATGCCCTGGCTGCGCAGGTTTTCGGAAAAACGCGTGCGCTTGCCGATGGCATAGTCGATGGCGTGTTCCTGGACGAAGGTGCCGCGCCCCTGTTCGATCCTGACCAGGCCGCTTTGCTCGAGCTCGCCCATGGCGCGCCGTATCGTGTGGCGGTTGACCGAGAACTTGGCGGCAAGCTCGGGTTCGGACGGCAGTTGTTCTCCCGCCGCGTAGAGCTTGTTGCGGATGTCGTCCGCAAGCGATTCGCCGATCTGCCGCCAGACGGCGATTCCTGAACCTCTTTCAACCATGGGGTGCGCTCGTGCTGTCATATCCGCTCATCAAGAATGGCCCCGATTGTGCCCGATGCCGCGCCTGCCGGAAAGACGCCCGTGGCTGTCATCAAAAATTCACGCCAGGCTGTTGAACTTGCATTTCGAAGCGATCATACTCCATCCGGTCGTCTAGACGTTTAGAGGAAAAAATGGATCACCCACAGGCAGGACAGGCAGCAGCCGGCGCCCGGCGCGCGGCCTGGATGCGCGTGCTGGCGCTGGCGGAGCCGGGCGAGCTGGATGGCGCGTTCTGCGCATTGGCCGGCGTCCCCGCGCATCAGACAGTGCGGCCGGCCCAGACCGGCATGGCCATGGTGCGGGCCCGCAGCGGCGGCACCGGCGCCCGGTTCAACCTGGGCGAAATGACCGTGACACGTTGCGCGGTGACGATGGGCGAAGGCGTGGTCGGCGTGGCCTATGTGCAGGGCCGCTCGCTGCGCCACGCGGAGCAGGCGGCCGTGGCCGACGCCTTGCTGCAGCTGCCGGAATGGCATGAGACGGTGCAGACGCGGCTCATCGAGCCGCTGGCGCGTCTGCATGCCGAAAAGGTCGAGCGCCAGGCCCGGGTGGCGGCGCAGACCAAGGTGGAGTTTTTCACGATGGTGCGAGGCGAGGACTGATATGGAACCGCAAATCATCGCCGCCGCGGCCTCGGGCCGGGCGCTGCTTCCCGGCTTCGCGGACCCCGTCGACGACGCGCAGGCCACGTTCAGGGCCGCGCTGAATGCGCTGGCCCATCCGGGCCGGGTATACGAGATATTGGCCGGCAGCGGCGTGCCGGCAGGCCTGTCGCCGGCCATGACCGCCCTGTTGCTGACGTTGGTGGACGTGGACACCCCGCTTTGGCTGCCGGACTCGGTAGGCGCGGACACGCTCGCCTTCCTGCGCTTTCACTGCGGCTGCCCCATCGTGCCTTCGCCTTCGCTGGCCCGCTTCGCAGCGACGCCCGCCGGCTTCGCCGCGCCCGCGCTGTCGTCCTGCCACCAGGGCGATCCCGCCTATCCAGACCAATCGACCACGTTGCTGATCGAGGTCGAATCCCTGGACTCCGGCCCCCAGGCCGTCCTGAGCGGCCCGGGCATCCAGACGCGGCAGACGCTGGCCGCGGCCGGGCTGCCGGAGGGGTTCTGGCGCGAATGGCGCATCAATCACCAACGGTTCCCGCTTGGAGTCGACGTCTTCCTGACGCACGGCCGGCGGATTTGCGGGCTGCCGCGCAGCACGCGACTGGAGAGCTGATATGTACGTAGCCGTAAAAGGAGGCGAGCGCGCCATCCTCAATTCCTACCGCATGCTGGACGACTACCGGCGCGGCGACCGCGAGATTCCCGAACTGAGCCTGGACCAGATCCGCGAACAGATGCCGCTGGCCGTGTCCCGCGTCATGGCCGAAGGCTCGCTCTACGATCCGCAGCTGGCGGCGCTTGCCCTCAAGCAGGCGGCCGGCGATGTGATCGAGGCCGTGTTTCTGCTGCGCGCCTACCGCACGACCTTGTCGCGCTATGGCTACACGCAGCCGATCGACACGGGCCGCATGCGCCTGCAGCGCCGGATCTCCTCGACGTTCAAGGACGTGCCCGGTGGCCAGATCCTGGGTCCGACCTACGATTACACCCAGCGCCTGCTGGACTTTTCGTTGCTGGCGCAGCGCGAGGCCGACGCGCTGCCCGCGGGCGAGGAGGCGCTGGACAGCGCCATGCCGCGCGTCACGGACCTGCTGGCGCAAGACGAGCTGATCGACGCCGAGCCGGTTCCCGAAGGCGATCCCGAACCTTTCGACCTGACTCGCCAGCCGTTGGATTTTCCTGCGTCGCGCGCCGCTCGCCTGCAGAACCTCGCGCGCGCCGACGAGGGCTTCCTGCTGTCGATGGGCTATTCCACGCAACGCGGTTACGGCAACACGCACCCGTTCGCGGCCGAGATCCGTTACGGCTCGCTGGAAGTGGAGATGCATATCGAGGAGCTGGGCTTCGCCGTTACGGTGGGCGAGATCGAGGTCACCGAATGCCAGATGGTGAGCCAGTTCGCGGGCAACGCCAAGGAAGGCCCGAAGTTCACCCGCGGCTACGGGCTGACGTTCGGCTATGGCGAACGCAAGTCCATGTCGATGGCATTGGTAGACCGCGCCCTGAAGGCCGATGAACTGGGCGAACGCGCCGACTCCCCGGCCAACGACCACGAGTTCGTGCTGTACCACAGCGACAACGTCGAGGCATCGGGCTTCGTGCAGCACTTGAAGCTGCCGCATTACGTGGACTTCCAGGCCAACCTGGAACTGCTGCGCCGCATGCGCGCCGAGCGGCGCGCGCCCGAGGCGGCCCGCAACGAACTGATGGACGAGGCGGTTTCCCCATGACGACGCAACACGCAACGGTCGAACGCGACAACCACTACAACTTCGCCTACCTGGACGAATCCACCAAGCGCATGCTGCGCCGCGCTCTGCTCAAGGCGGTGGCCATTCCCGGCTACCAGGTGCCGTTCGGCAGCCGCGAAATGCCGCTGCCCTATGGCTGGGGCACGGGCGGGATCCAGGTCACCGCCTCCATCATCGGGCGCGACGACGTGCTCAAGGTAATCGACCAGGGCTCCGACGACACGACCAACGCCATCAACATCCGCCGCTTCTTCGGTCGCGTCACGGGCGTGGCGACGACGGAATCCACGCGCGCCGCCACGATCGTGCAGACGCGCCACCGCGTGCCCGAGACGCCGCTCTCGGAAGGGCAGGTCATGGTGTTCCAGGTGCCGATACCGGAACCGCTGCGCTGGCTTGAGCCCAGCGAAACCGAAACGCGCACCATGCACGCGCTGGCCGAGTACGGCGGCATGCACGTCAAGCTGTACGAAGACATCGCGCAGCACGGCCATATCGCCACCACGTACGACTATCCCGTCATCGTGAACGACCGCTACATGATGCGGCCCTCGCCGATCCCGAAGTTCGACAACCCCAAACTGGACGGCAGCCCCGCGCTGATGCTGTTCGGCGCGGGCCGCGAGAAGCGCGTCTATGCGGTGCCGCCCTACACCCGCGTGAAGAGCCTGGATTTCGAAGACCATCCTTTCCGGGTAGAGACCTGGACCGAGTGCTGCGATCTGTGCGGATCGCGCGACAGCTACCTGGACGAAATCATCCTGGACGACGCGGGCTCGCGCCGCTACGTCTGCTCGGACACCGAATACTGCAACGATCGCCAGGCGCGGCAGCGCCCCGGCCAATCCCCGAACGAGGCCGCAGCATGAACGCCCAACCCTTGCTTTCCGTGCGGAACATGACGCGCACCTGGGACGGCGTGCATGGCTGCCGCAACGTCAGCTTCGATCTCTATCCCGGCGAAGTGCTATGCGTGGTCGGCGAGTCCGGCTCCGGCAAGAGCACGCTGCTGTCGGCGGTGTCCTACCAGACCCGGCCGGACGCGGGCAGCGTGTGGTACGACACGCGTGACCAGGGCTTCACGGACCTGGCGGCGCTGCAGGGCGCGCGCCTGCGCCTGCTGTCTCGCACCGATTGGGGCTTCGTGCGGCAGAACGCCCGGGATGGCCTGCGCATGCAGGTCAGCGCCGGCGCCAACATCGCGGAGCGCCTCATGGCGGTGGGGGACCGCCACTACGGCGACCTGCGCCGGGTGGCGGGGAACTGGCTGCAGAAGATGGAGATCGACGCCGGTCGCCTGGACGACACGCCCGTATCGTTCTCAGGCGGCATGCAGCAGCGCCTGCAGATCGCCCGCAACCTCGTGACGCATCCTCGCCTGGTATTCATGGACGAACCCACCGCGTCGCTCGACGTATCGGTGCAGGCGCGCCTGCTGGACCTGCTGCGCCAGCTGGTGACAGACCTGGGCCTGGCCGCCATCGTCGTGACCCACGACCTGGCCGTGGCGCGCCTGCTGGCGCACCGGACCCTGGTCATGCGCGGCGGCGAGGTCGTGGAAAGCGGGCTGACCGACCAGATCCTCGACGATCCGCAACACCCCTACACCCAATTGCTGGTGTCCTCCATTTTGCAGAGCTGACCATGCGCGCAACGATTCCCATGATCGAGGTGCGGGGCCTCGGAAAAATGTTCACCCTGCATAACCAGGGCGGCATGCGGCTGCCGGTGCTGGAGGCGGTCGACTTCGACGCCTCGGCCGGAGACTGCCTGGTGCTGGCGGGGCCGTCCGGCACCGGCAAGAGCACGCTGCTGCGCTGCCTCTACGGCAATTACCTCGCGACCGAAGGCAGCATCCGCGTGCGCGCCGGGGACGAATGGATCGAGCTGGTGGGCGCGCCGGAGCAGCGCGTCCTGGCCTTGCGGCGCGACGTGATCGGCTATGTCAGCCAGTTCCTGCGGGTGATTCCGCGCGTGGCGGCGTTGGACGTGGTGGCGGAGCCGCTGCGGGCGTCCGGCCTGGATGCGGAGGAGGCCCGCGCCCGGGCCGCCGCGCTGCTGCAGCGTCTGAACGTGCCGGCCCGTCTCTGGGGCCTGGCCCCGGCCACCTTCTCCGGCGGCGAACAGCAGCGCGTGAACATCGCGCGCGGCTTCATCGCCCGCCATCCCATCCTGCTGCTGGATGAGCCCACGGCTTCGCTGGATGCCGACAACCGCAAGGTGGTGATCGAGCTGATCCACGAGGCCCGCGCCCAGGGCCGCTGCCTGCTGGGAATCTTCCACGATGAGGAAGTGCGCGACGCCGTCGCCACCCAGACCCTCACGCTGCGCCCCGCGCTGGCGGCCACGGCCGATATGGAGACCTGATCATGCAAAGCACCTACCTCACCCATGCCCGCGTGGTGATGCCCGATCGCGTCCTGGAGGACAGCGCCGTGCTGATCGACGACGGCCGCATCGTCGCGATCGAGCCGGCCGGCGCGAGCGCCGACCGCGAAATCGACCTTGGCGGCCAGACCCTGCTGCCAGGCCTGATCGACCTGCATAGCGATGCAATCGAGAAAGAAGCCGAGCCGCGCTCCCGCGTGCTGTTTCCGCTGGACTTCGCCGTGGCGCAGGTGGACCGCCGCAACGCCGCGGCGGGTATCACCACTCCTTATCACGCGCTGTCGTTCGCCAATAGCGAGTGGGGCGTGCGCAACAACCAGACGGCGGCGGAAGTGGTGCGCACGGTGCGCGCGTTCCGCCGGCACAGCCTGGTCGACAACCGCGTGCACTGCCGGTATGAAGTCACCGACGCGACGTCCGTGGACGTGCTGCGCGCCTTGATGGACGAGGGCGCGGTGGACTTGCTGTCCGTGATGGATCATTCGCCGGGCCAGGGGCAGTTCAAGACCCTGGAGTCCTATCTGCAATACATGATGGGCAACCACGCGATGAGCCGCGAACAGGCGGAGGAGGCCGCGGAGGCCAAGACCCGCGCGAAGGACGGCGCTGTGGAGCGGGTGGAGGCGCTGCTGTCGCACGCGCGGGCGCTGGGCATCCCGACGGCCAGCCATGACGACGATTCGATCCACCGCATCGCCACCATGCGCAACCTGGGCGTGGCGATGAGCGAATTCCCCATCACGCTGGATACCGCGCGCGCCGCCGTGTCCTGCGGCCTGCCCACCATCCTGGGCGCGCCCAATGTGCTGCGCGGCCAGAGCCAGAGCGGCTCCATGCGCGCGATCGATGCCGTCCGCGCGGGCGTGGCGAGCTGCCTTTGCTCCGATTACCAGCCATCCACGCTGATCGCCGCCGCCTTCGCGGTGGCGGCGCAGACCGACCTGACGCTGTCGCAGGCCGCCGCGCTGGTCACGCTGAACCCGGCGCAGGCCTGCGGCCTGGCGGACCGCGGCCGCATCGCGCCGGGCATGCGCGCGGACCTGGTGGCGGTGGCGCAAGTGGGCGGCCAGCCCTTGATCAGCCACACCTGGTCGGCGGGCCGCCTGGTATTCTCGGCGCACTACCCGCCCCTGCGCGTGGCCGAAGCCCGGATGGCCGAGCCGCAGGGCCTGGCGGCCTGAGGCGATTCCAGGAGAACCGTGATGCATCCCATCGTGACCGCCGTGGCGCGCAGCGCGGCCCACTCGTTCAGTAAACCGGTCGTGCCGGCGATCTGGCTGCTGGAGGGGCTGGGCGTCGAGGGCGACGCCCACCTCGGCGTGACCGTCAAGCACCGCTCCCGCGTCAAGGCGGATCCGACGCAGCCCAATCTGCGGCAGGTGCACCTGATCCAGGGCGAGCTGCACGACGAGCTTCAGCTCGCCGGCTTCAACGTGGCGGAAGGCACGATGGGCGAAAACATCACTACCCGAGGCATCGACCTGCTGGGCCTGCCCCGGGGCGCGCGGCTGCACATCGGCGCGGCCGCGGTCGTGGAGATCACCGGCCTGCGCAATCCCTGCGCGCAGCTGGACAACTATCAGAAGGGCCTGACCGCCGCCGTGCTCGGCCGCCACCCCGACGGCAGCCTGATGCGCCGGGCGGGCGTCATGGGCATCGTGATCGAAGGCGGCGAGGTGCGGGCGGGCGATTCCATCCGCATCGCGCTGCCCGCGCTTCCGCACCTGCCGCTGGAGCGTGTCTGAAATATCCCGGCCACGCGCGGACGCCGCGCCGCGCATCTGGTTAAATGGCGGCAAGAGCGCTGCCGCGATTTCCCGCGGGCGGCGCCCCTTTTTCCGGAGCGCGTAATGGCACGAATCAACTTCACCCAGGATCTCGAAGAACCCGATCTGTGGGCGGCCGAAAATGTCGCCGCCGGCGAGGGGCGTCCCCCCATCCACGTCATGGTCCAGACCGACGGCGAGGAACCGGGCGGCGGCGCCTCCAAGGTGGTCAAGGCCATTATCGACAACCTTGACGAGCAGATCCTCGCCGCCGCGGATTTCCTGCTCGACAACTATTCCTACGAACACTACAAAAAGCTCGGTCTGGACGACAACCAGCTGCTGCAAGAGGAAACCGCCGAAGCCATGGCGGAAAAGGCCGTGCTGCGCGCCTTGTGGCTGTTCGACGAGGACGGCGACGGCTACGAACTCTGGTTCACGCTGCCCTGGGATCCGGTGCACACCTACGACGTCGAGTTCGAGGACGGCGCGCCGGTGTCCTGCTCAGTGAACGACTGACGCCGGCCAGGCTGCCCGGAGCGCGGGCAGGCCCTAGCGGGCCAGCTCGAAGCGGGTGGCCCGGGCCTGGCCCAATGAATCGTCATAGCGGTACCGCAGCTTCAGGGCCTGGCCCTTGTGCACGGCCCCGGCGCCGGCATTGGCCAGCGTCACGTCGATCTCGCGGTCGATGAATTCGGTGCAATCGGTATCGGCGCGGGCGCCGTCGGGGATGTCCGCGTTGCGGACCCTGAGCCTGAACATGAGCTGGGTGATTTCCGTGCCGTCGATGCGGTATTGCCGCAACTGTATCGGCAGGTTGGCCACTGTGCCGCCGAGGTCGCAGGAAATGCGAGTCCAGGCGTGCGAGGCGGGCGCGGCGGCGGTCAATGCGATGGCCGCCAGGGTGCAGCGCAGGCGTTTGGAGATCATGGCTTGCGGGCGGCGCGCGGAGCGCTGGCAGGGCGCGCCGGTAAGTCGGGCAAAGGGCTTATATGTTGCTCCCGGCGATTTCACCGGTCAAGGCGGAGCACCCCCAATGAAAACGGGCCTTGCGGCCCGTTTTTTTTACGCGCGCTGGTTGGCGGGCTGGCCCGCCGGGCCCTCGTCCGGCGCATCGCCAACCGGCTCGCCGGCGGGAATTTCCTGTTCGCCTTCCAGCTTCGAGATGACGGCGGTGGCCAGGCTGTTGCCCACGACGTTGGTGGCCGTGCGGCCCATGTCGAAGAACTGGTCGATGCCCATGATCAGCAGCAGGCCGCCTTCTGGCAGATGGAACATCGGCAGCGTCGCCGCCACGACGACCAGCGAGGCGCGAGCCACGCCGGCCATGCCCTTGCTGGTCACCATCAGCACCAGCAGCAGCGTCAGCTGCTGCGTGAGGCTCATCTGGATGTTGTAGGCCTGGGCGATGAACAGCACCGCGAAGGACTGGTACATCATCGAGCCGTCCAGGTTGAAGGAATAGCCCAGGGGCAGGACGAAGCCCGAGATGCGCTTGGGCACGCCGAAGCGCGTAAGCGCCTCGATCGTCTTGGGATAGGCTGATTCGCTGCTGGCCGTCGAGAAGGCGAGCAGCGTGGGTTCCTTGATCAGGCCGCCCAGGCGGAAAGTGGACTTGCCCAGGAACAGGTACCCGACCATGAACAGGACCGCCCACAGCAGCGCCAGCCCCAGGTAGAACTCGCCGATCAGCTTGCCATAGCTGACCAGCACGCCCAGCCCTTCGGTCGTGATCGCGGCGGCCATGGCGGCGAAAACGCCGACCGGCGCGAAGCGCATGACGTAATCGGTCACCCGGAACATGATCTTTGCCAGTTCGTCGATCAGGTTGTAGAGGGTGTGGTGGCCCTTGCCGCGGATGAACGACAGCGCGGCGCCGAAGAACAGCGAGAACACCAGGATCTGTAGTATCTCGTTGTTGGACATGGCCTCCGCGATGCTCTGGGGGAACACGTGCGTGATAAAGGCCTTCAGCGTGAAATCGCCCGTCTTCAGTCCGGAAGAGGCGTTGATGTCCGGCAGCGCCATGTTCATGTGCGCGCCCGGCTGGAAGAGGTTGACCAGCGCCAGGCCCAGCAGGAGCGAGATGGCCGAGGCGGCGATGAACCAGATCATCGCCCGCATGCCGATGCGGCCCACGGCGCTGGCGTCGCTCATGCTGGCCAGGCCGGTCACCAGGGTGGCGAAGACCAGCGGCGCGATGATCATCTTGATCATGCGCAGGAAGATGTGGGTGAGGAGGCTGAAGTACGAGGCGATATGCGCCGCCTCCTGTTCATTCTGCGCGTACTTGTTGCAGAAATAGCCCACCACGATGCCCAGCACCATGGCGATGCCGATATAACGCGTCAGCTTCTTAGTGTTCATGATCAAAACGGAAAAACGGCGACCCTTTGCCTGGCCCCGCGGGGGCCGGGTCCGCCGGCACGGGGCGGGCAAGCGGGTCCAATGACAGACATGCCAGGGCGGTCCCGAAAATTGCGGGTTTACCCTTGGGGCGCGATGTTAACGCCGCGAACCTGACAGGCAGTTGTCAGCAAGGCGCGCATGGGGGGCGCGTCGGGGCCGATGCCCGGCGGACAGGCCGCTGGCGCGTTTGTATCAATTTGGAACTGCGGCGCAGCCGCGCTCCGCATGCCAGAATTGGCCGCCGGAGACAAAAAAAGGAGACCAGGCAATGCTGAAACGCGAATTGTCCGTGCTGGCGTCCGGATACACCTATCTGGAGGGGCTGCGCTGGCACGAGGACCGCCTGTGGGCGTCGGACTTCTATACCGAACAGGTCATCGCCGTGGACCTGGACGGCAAGGTCGAGCAAATCTGCCAGGTGCCGCAGCAGCCCTCCGGGCTGGGTTGGCTGCCGGACGGCCGCTTGCTCATTGCCTCAATGAAAGACCGCAGGCTGCTGCGCCGGGAGCCGGACGGCACGCTGGCCACGCACGCGGACCTGTCCGCCCTGGCGGGCGGCCACGTCAACGACATGGTGGTCGATGCACAGGGCCGGGCCTACGTGGGCAACTTCGGCTTCGACATCATGGCCGGCGCGCCGGTACGCAATACGGGGATCGTGCGGGTGGACCCCGACGGCTCTGCCCGGGTCGTGGCCGACGGGCTGTGTTTTCCCAACGGTTCCTTCATTACGCCGGACGGCAAGACCATGATCGTCAACGAAACCTTCGCCAACCGCATTTCCCAATTCGACATCCTGGCCGACGGCGGCCTGGGTCCGCGCCGGGACTGGGCCAATTTCGGCGCACTGCCGGACAGCGACGACCTGGGCGTCCTGATCGCGGCGTCCGCCATCGGGCCCGACGGCGGCGCGCTGGACGCGGAAGGGGCGCTGTGGGTGGCCGACGCCATCGGCAAGCGCATCGTCCGCGTGGCGCGCGGCGGCAAGATACTTGAGCAGATCGACACTGGCGAATTCGGGATTTTCGCGGCCGCCCTGGGCGGGCCGGACGGCCGCAGCCTGTTCATGGCGGCGGCGCCGGACTTCATCGAAGCGAACCGCCGGGCCAGGCCCGAGGGCCGGATCCTGATGACGCGGGTGGACGTGCCCCACGCGGGCAGGCCTTAGGTCTACGGAGCGCCGCGCGCGGCGCCCACGGCCGGGTCGCGCTACTTGGATTCCATCCAGGCGTCGGCGTATGTGTCCACGGCGCCCAGGCCCGTGGTGATGGCGCCGTGCACACGCTTGTCCAGGAAAGTGGAATAGTTGGTATCGTCGATCCACGCCAGCGGCACCTCTTCCGCCAGGATCTGCTGCACTTCCGTGTACAGGCGCTGGCGCTCCTCGTCGGTGGGAGCGGTGGCTGCCTGGTCGAACAGCTCGTCCACCTTGGGGTTGCGGTACTGCGAGGTATTGGTGAACGCCAGGCCCTTCTTTATGTTGCTGCTGACGTAGGTGCGCGACACGCCTATAGCCGGGTCGCCGTACTGGAACACGCCGTTGTAGGCCATGTCGAAATCCCAGTTGCCCATGCGCGTCGTCCAGCCTCCGACGTCGGTGTTTTCGATGTCGATGGCGATGCCGACCTTGCCCAGGCTTTGCTTGGTGTATTCCGCGATGCGGCGCTGCATTTCGCCATAGGGGTTGGGGATAAGGCCCAGCTTCACGCGCACGCCTTTCGCATCGGGCTTCAGGCCCATCTCGTCCAGCAGGGCGATGGCCTTCTTGGGGTCATACGGATACTGCTTGATGTTGGCGTCGTAGAAACGCGTATTGCGGTGGAACGGTCCGGTGGAGACCGTGCCCATGCCGAACATGATGCGCTTGGCGATGAACTCGCGGTCGATGGCGTACATCACGGCCTGGCGGAACCGCTTGTCGTCCATCGGCTTGCGCGCTTCGTTCATTTCGATCCAGTGCAGCGTGGACCAGTATTCGTAGCCTTTCTGCGTGACGTTGATGTGAGCCAGCTTGGAGACGCGCGGGATATCGAAGGGTTCGATGTCCTGCAGCCAGGCTTGCTGTACCGTGCGTTGCTCCAGCGCCAGCCGGCGCGAAGCGGCGTCCGGGATCACCCGGTAGGTGATGCCATCCAGGTAGGGGCGGCCTTCCTTCCAGTAGTGCTCGTTCTTGACCAGCTCGATGTACGAGCCGCGTTCCCAGCGCTTGAACTTGAACGGGCCCGTGCCGATCGGCGCGTTGTTGTGCGGATTCTGCGCCAGGGGCGTGTCCACGTCGTACAGGTGCTTGGGCAGGATGACGCCGCCGCCGATATCGAAGGCATACAGAAAGGCCGAATAGCGCTCCTTCAGGCGGAAGACAACCGTGTGTTCGTCGGGCGCGGTGATGTTCTGGATATAGCGCATGAGCGAACGCGTGCGCGGCGTGTTGGCCAGGATCTTGGTGTAGGAGAACACGACGTCCGCCGACGTGAAGGGCTTGCCGTCATGCCATTGCGCATTGGGTTGCAGGTGGAACGTGTAGGTGAGCTGGTCGGGGGACACGTCCCAGGACTTCGCCAGGCTGGGCTGTGGCTTCAGGTCGAAGGAATAGGTCAGCAGGCTTTCATAGATTTTGCCGGCCACCATTTGCGTGGTGCCTACTTGCTGCATCGCCACGTTCAAGTTGGGTGGCTCGGGATTCAGGATGGCGGTCAGGACGCCGCCGTACTGAGGCTGGGCGCCGGACGGGGATGCGGGGGCGGCAGCGCCGGCGGGAAATGCGGTGATCGCGGCGGCGGCCAGCAACCCTTGCACGAGGGCGCGGCGGACGATATTGCACTTCAAGGCAAACCTCCTTGGACGGCGGCGCTCTGGCCTGCCAGGGGCCGCCATTTGTTAAATCTTAAGTATCAAATATTGATACTTAAGAATCCAAGTGGATTATGGTGCAGCAGCGAACGCGGCTGCGCAAGGCGACCGGCGCTAGGGATTACCCCTGGGAAGAGACGGTTCAGTTGCGGTTCGGACGGCCGCTCAAGGCGCGTGCGGCTGAGATGGCCAGCGAGCTGAATCGTTGCGAAAAAGAGTCCAGCGTCCATTCGGCCAGCAGGCCGGAGATGTGGATGGCGGCCTGGGGGCGGCCGCTGTGATCGACGACCGCGCTGGCCAGCACGATCTCCCCCACCATGCTTTCTTCCAGGCAGATGGCGTAGCCCTGTATGCGGGCTTCCCGCACGCGCTCGCGTATCCGTTCCGGATCGGTGATGGTTTTGGGCGTCAGGGGCCGCAGATCGCTGCGCGCCAGGATGTCGTCGACCTCCGCGTCCGGCAGGTGCGACATGATGGCGCGGCCGCCCGAGGAGGAGAACGTGGGCATGCGCCGGCCGACCAGCGTGGCGTAGAAGGTCTGGCGCTTGGTCTGTCGCCGCAGCGCATAGACGATGCTCAGATCGTCGAACAGGCTCAGGTCGACGCGTTCCCCGCATTCCTGCTGCAGCTGTTCCAGGATCGGCGTCGCGCGCTCCAGCAAGGGATGGCCGCGCAGGAAGTCGAAGGTCCGGTCCAGGATCTTCTTGCCCAGCACGTAGCCGCGCTGGTTGCTGCCCCGTTCCAGGTAACCCAGCGCCACGAGGGTATGCAGCATCCGCTGGGTCGAGCTGCGATCCAGCCCCGACAGTTCCGTTAGTTCGTTCAGGCTGAGCGGCCCGGGGTGGTTGGAGAAAGCCTCCAGGATGCCGAAGCCTTTCGCCAGGGATTGGTTGAACCGGGTCTCGGTCGTGGCCATCTTGATTACTCCAATTTTTCTTGGTCTTTGCGGCGCGCGGCGGTTTGCGCCGGCCAGGCGGATACGCAATGTAGCGGCAAGCGATTTTCCGCAGGCCTAGGGAAATCACTCATGGCGGTTGCCTTGTCCCGCGTATTCGCGAACTCTATCATGGCAAATATAGATATCTAAGTATCAAATATTGATACTTATGATTTTCATAATTTCAACCTCGATAAGGAAAGCGCAATGAGTGCCGTCGCAGCAGCCAGCCTGGGCCAGGACCGTATCGCCGAAGCCGTGGGGAATCTTCGCCAGTACATGACCGACACGCTGACCGGATTCGTGCAGTGCCGCAGCCTGCCGGGCCAGGAAACTTCCGCCGCCGAGTTCCTGGAAGGCGCGCTGTCCGACCTGGGGCTGGAATCCGAGCGCATCGCGCTTCGCACCGAGGAACTCAAGAATCTGCCGCTCTACTCGCCGGCCTGCTGCCCCGACGGCGGCCGCTACAACGTCCTGGCGCGCCACGAACCGCGCGGCCAGGGCGGACGGGCCGTGCTGTTCAACGGCCACCTGGACGTCGTGCCCACCGGTCCGCACGAACTCTGGGATCCGGCGCCGTTCGACGGCGAACTGCGCGACGGCTGGCTGTATGGGAGGGGCGCGGGCGACATGAAGGCAGGCATCGTGTGCGCGCTGGCGGCATTCAAGGCGTTGCGCGACCTGGGCGTGCAGCCCGCCGGGGCGGTAGGCTTCAACGGCGTCCTGGAAGAGGAAAACACCGGCAACGGCACGCTCGCCACCGTGTCGGCGCTGCAAAGCGCCATCGCGGCGGCCAAGCTCAGCGCGTTCGACGCAGTCGTGATCCCCGAGCCCACCCATGAACGCATGATGAGCGCGCAGCTGGGCGTGTTCTGGATGTACGTGGACATCGTGGGCCGGCCCGCGCATGCGGCCTACATGACCACCGGCGTCAACCCGGTCGAAACCGGCCTGCGCATCGTAGATGCGATGAAGCAGCTGGAGCACGAATGGAACCTGCCCGAGAACCGGCACCCCGCCTATCGCGAGCACCAGCATCCGATCAATTTCAATCTGGGCCAGATCCACGCCGGCGACTGGAACTCGTCGGTGCCCAGCGTCTGCACGCTGGGCATGCGCATCGCGTGCTATCCGGATATGACCATCGACGCCGCCAAGCAACTGGTGGAAGCGCGCATCCGTGCCGTCGAAGCGGGACTGACCGACAGCGACGTGCGCATCGATATCCGCTACGAAGGATTCCATGCGCCGGGTTGCGAGTACGACCTTGACGTGCCCGCCATGCAATTGCTGGCCGACGCCCACTGCCGCGTCGCCGGCGAACCTCCCCTGCCGACCGCGCTGACGGCCACCACCGACGGACGCCATTTCCGGCTGATGATGGACGTGCCGGTGACCTGCTACGGCCCCAAGGTGCAGAACGTGCATGGCTTCAACGAATGCGTATCGGTGGACAGCATGGTGCGCGTCGCGACTTCGCTGGCGCTGTTCATCCACGACTGGTGCGGCGTCGAGCCGCTGCAGGCCTGACCCCGTCCACCGCCCAATTTTCCATACGGAAGTCCTCGCCATGAAATCCTTCAATGCCCGGCGCGCCCTGGCGCGCTGCACCTTGGCCGCCGCCAGCCTGTTCGCCCTGGCGGCGCCCGCCGCGCACGCGGAAGAAACGCCGCAGTATGGCGGCGTTCTGACCGCCATCCTGAGCCCCGAACCGCCCACGCTGAACGTCGCGGTGACGCAGGTGGCCGTCACGCAGTTGGTGGCGGGCAAGATCTTCGAAAGCCTGCTGACCTATTCCTTCGATCTGAAGCCGCAGCCCAGCCTGGCGAAGTCCTGGGAGGTGTCTCCCGATCAGCTGACCTACACGTTCCATCTGCAGCCCAAGGTGCAGTGGCACGACGGCAAGCCGTTTTCCGCTGACGACGTGGTGTTCACCTACACGAAGATCCTGGCCAACACGCCGCGCACGCGGACCTTGATGACCAACGTGCAGGAAGTCTCGGCGCCGGATCCGCAGACGGTCGTCTTCAAGCTGAAGCAGCCGTATTCCGCGTTCCTGTACGCCCTGGACATCGGCGGCGGCGCGATTCTGCCCAAGCACCTGTACGACGTGGATACGCCCCTGGCGCAGAACCCGCACAACAATGCGCCGATCGGCACGGGCCCGTTCAAGTTCAAGCACTGGGAACGCGGCTCCTATGTGGAACTGGTCAAGAACGAGCATTACTGGAAGGAAGGTCGCCCTTACCTGGATGGCATCACCTACCGGGTGATTCCCGATTCCGCCTCGCGCCGTGTGGCGCTGGAGCAGGGCACGGTATTGCAGGCCTGGCTGCAAGATATCGAGCCGGTGGACGTTCCGCGCGTGGCCAAGTTGCCCACGATCACCCAGACCCACAAGGGGTACGAGTACTGGTCGACCATGCAGTGGATAGAACTGAATGGCGGGCGCCAGCCTTTCTCGGACAAGCGTTTCCGCCAGGCCCTGATGTACGGCATCAACCGCCAGTTCATCGTTGACAAGATCATGTTCGGTTCGGGCACGGTGGCCACCGGGCCGATCCATCACAACACGCGTTTCTACGACGCCAACGTAAAACCCTATCCGTACGATCCGAAGAAGGCTGTCGCGCTGCTGGACGAAATGGGCCTGAAGCCCGACGCCAAGGGCGTGCGCGCCACCGTCGGCCTGATTCCCTTGCCCTACGGCGAAATGCCGCGCCGCGTCGCCGAGTACATCAAGCAGAACCTGGCCAAGATCGGCGTGGCGGTCACGCTGGAGAACACGGACGTGGGCGGCTGGACCAGCCGCGTGGGCAACTGGGATTTCGATATGGGTGCCAACGGCGTGTTCCAGTACGGCGACCCCGCGATCGGCGTATCGCGCACCTATCTGGGCAGCAACATCAAGAAGGGGCTGATGTTCAGCAACACCTCGCAGTACAACAATCCGAAGGTGGACGAGTTGTTCAATGCCGCCGCCGTGGCTCCCACCGATGAAGCGCGCCAGAAGCTGTACAGCGAAGCGCAGCAGATCCTGGTGGAGGACGTGCCGGTGCTGTGGCTGGCCGACACCAATTATTCGACCCTGCTGAACAAGCGCGTGCATAACGCGGTGACGACGGCGCTGGGTGTGGTGGATACGCAAAGCGAAACCTGGCTGTCCAAAGAATGAAGAAGATCGCCAAGTTCCTGGCGAACCGGGTGGTCAAGAGCGTCCTGGTTCTGCTGATGATCGCGCTCTTCAATTTCTTCCTGGTGCGGGCGGCGCCTGGCGACCCGGCGGAAATCCTGGCTGGGCAGTCCGGCGCGGTGGATGCCGAATTCATCGCCAAGCTGCGGCAGGAATTCGGCCTGGACAAGCCGATTTCCACGCAGCTCGGGCAGTACCTCAAGAACGTGGCGACGTTCGACCTCGGGTATTCCTACCGCCAGCAGGCGCCGGTGTCCACTCTGATCCTCCAGCACCTGCCGGCGACCCTGCTCCTGACTCTGTCCGCCTTTGCCTTCGCGCTGCTGGCCGGCGTCAGCCTGGGCACGCAGGCCGCGCTGCGGGTGGGGAAATGGGGGGATACCGTTATCACCACGCTGTCCATGCTGGCCTACGCCACGCCGTTGTTCTGGGTGGGGCTGATGCTGGTGCTGCTGTTCTCAGTGAACCTGGAGTGGCTGCCCGCCTTCGGCTATGAGAGCGTGGGCGCCAACTTGACCGGGCTGGCGCGCGTGGCCGACGTGGCCAAGCACCTGCTGTTGCCGGCGCTGACCCTGGGCATGTTCTATATGGCGGTCTATGCGCGGCTGACGCGCGCCTCGATCCTGGAAATCAGCCAGCTGGACTTCGTGAAGACAGCCCGCGCCAAGGGGTTGTCCGAGCGCACGGTGATCGTCCGTCACGTGTTGCGCAATGCGCTGCTGCCCGTCATCACCTATGCCGGCATCCAGGCGGGAGGACTGATCGGCGGATCGCTGCTGGTGGAAACGGTGTTCGCCTGGCCGGGCATCGGGCGGCTGGCCTTCGACGCGCTCATCCAGCGCGACTACAGCGTCCTGCTCGGCGTGTTCTTCATGGCCTCCCTGATCGTGGTCGTGGTCAACCTCATCACCGACATTCTGTACACGGTGGCGGATCCCAGGATCGAACTCAAATGAAAGCGTTCATGCAATCGTTCAGCCGTAACAAGGGCGGCATCATGGGCCTGATCGTGCTGGGCCTGGTGACGCTGATGGCCGTCACCGCCAGCTGGGTCTTCCCGGACAGCCCCTGGGACATCATCAACGGTCCGTTCATGCCGCCGCTGTCGGAAGGGGCCTTGCTGGGCACCGATACGCTGGGCCGCGATATCGCGACCGGCATCGCGTATGGCTCGCGCATCACGCTGGTGCTGGCGGCGGTGTCGACCGCGGTGTCGATCCTGCTTGGCATTACGGTCGGCGCGCTGGCCGGCTTCTACGGCGGGCGCGTGGACCAGGCCATCGTGGGTTTCATCGAACTGTTCCAGACCATTCCCAGCTTCTTCCTGGCGGTGGTGCTGGTGGCCATTCTGACGCCCAACATGGGCACGGTGATCTTCGCGATCGCCGTCGTCTCGTGGCCGCCGCTGGCGCGTTTGGTGCGCGCCGAATTCATGAGCCTGAAGAACCGGGAGTTCGTGCAGGCCGCGATGCTGGCGGGGCAGTCCAACCTGCGCATCATCCTTACGCAGATCCTGCCCAACAGCCTGTCGCCCGTCATCGTGTCGGGTTCGCTGATGATCGCGAGCTCGATCCTGCTGGAATCGGCGCTGAGCTTCCTGGGCCTGGGCGATCCCAACGCCATGACCTGGGGCTACATCATCGGCGCGTCGCGCAGTGTGCTGCGCGATGCCTGGTGGATGAGCGTGTTCCCCGGCGTGGCGATCCTGCTGACGGTGCTGTCGCTGAACCTCATCGGCGAGGCCCTGAACGACGCGCTCAATCCCAAACTGGCCCGCAGGAGGACGACGTAATGAGCGCACTGCTTGAAATCCGTGACCTGAGCGTGACTGCGGCGCACGGCGGGCCGACCGTGGTGCAGGGCGTTTCCTATACCGTGAACCGCAACGAAATCCTTTGCGTGGTGGGGGAGTCGGGGTCCGGGAAGTCGGTGACGGCGCATTCCATCATGGGCCTGCTGCCCGTCGACCAGTTGAGCGTCACGCAGGGACAGATCCTGTACGGCGGGCGCGACCTGGTCGGCCTGGCGGCGGCGGACTGGTGCGAGCTGCGGGGCAAGAGTTTCGGCATGGTGTTCCAGGAGCCCATGACGGCCTTGAACCCCATCATGCGCGTAGGCCGGCAGGTGGACGAGGTCCTGGAACGCCATACGGACCTGGGCGCCGCCGCCCGCAGGCAGCGGGTGCTGGACTTGTTCGGCCAGGTGCTGCTGCCGGATCCGCAGGCCATGTACGACGCCTATCCGTTCCAGCTGTCAGGCGGCCAGCGCCAGCGGGTGGTGATTGCCATGGCGCTGGCGCTGGAGCCGGACGTGCTGATCGCCGACGAGCCCACGACCGCGCTGGACGTCACGACGCAGGCGCAGATACTGAGCCTGATCAAGGACATACAGCAGCGCATGGGCATCGGCGTCATTTTCATCACGCACGATTTCGGCGTGGTGGCTGACATCGCCGACCGCATCGTGGTGATGCGCAAGGGCGAGGTGGTGGAAGCGGGCCCGGCGGACGACATCCTGAACCGCCCGCAGCATCCCTATACGCGCCAGTTGATCGCGGCCGTCCCGCACAAACCCGAGGGCAAGGACGAGGCCGCGCCGGCGGCGGCGCTGATGGTGGTGCAAAGGCTGTGCAAGACGTTCGCCACCGGCGGCCGCCGCGTGGATGCCCTGCGCGACATTTCGCTCGAGATACACCAGGGCGAGACCCTGGGCCTCGTCGGCGAATCCGGCTCGGGCAAATCGACGCTGGGCCGCGCCCTGATTGGACTGGTCCCGCCCGACAGCGGCAGCGTGCGCATGGAAGGCCGCGAGCTCCTGGGCATGAAGCCGCGCGAGTTTCGCCCCTACCGGCGCCAGATCCAGATGGTGTTCCAGGATCCGTACGCCTCGTTGAACCCGCGCCATCGCGTCATCGAGGCCGTGGCCCAGGGGCCCATCGCCTTTGGCGAAAGCCGCAAGACCGCCTTGCGCGAAGCGCGCGAACTGCTGGAGCTGGTCGGCCTGGGCGGAGACTCCGGCGACCGCTATCCCCACCAGTTCTCGGGCGGGCAGCGCCAGCGGATCGGCATCGCGCGCGCGCTGGCGCTCAAGCCTCGGCTATTGGTGGCCGACGAGGCCGTCTCGGCGCTGGACGTTTCCATCCAGGCTCAGGTGCTGGATCTGCTCAAGACGGTCAGCGGGCAGTTCGACCTGTCGGTGCTGTTCATCACCCACGACCTGCGGGTCGCCGCCCAGATTTGCGACCGCATCGCGGTGATGCGGCAAGGGCAATTGGTGGAGCTGGACCGTGCGGCCACGATTTTCTACCACCCACAACATGAATACACGCGTCGTCTGATCGATTCGGTGCCGGGAAAGTCCTGGACCAAGCCCGACCTGGACGCGCAGGACGACCCCTCTAGGAGCAAGCAGTATGCATGACACCGAGTATCAGGCGCTGGACGGACTGGCGCTGGCCGATCTGCTGGCGCGGCGCGAAGTCAGTCCCGAAAGCCTGATGGCCTGCGCGATCCGGCTGGCGCAGCAGCGCGCGCCGGCGCTCAACGCCCTGTGCTATGAGCGTTTCGAAGAATCGCTGGACGTGGCGCGCGGGTGGCGGCCCAGGGGAGCGTTCGGCGGCATTCCGTTCCTGCTCAAGGATTCCGGGCTGGCGCACACGCGGTTCCCATCCAGCGTGGGATCGCGCTTGCTCGAGGGCACGGGTTACGCGCGCAACGCCACGCTGGCGGACCGATTCGAGGATGCCGGCCTGATTTCCTTCGCGCGCACGACCGTGCCCGAATTCTGCATGGCCCCCACCACGGAAGCCGCCCGCAACGGCGGGCCGACGCGCAACCCTTGGGACCTGACTCGCTCCTCCGGGGGATCGAGCGGCGGCGCGGCGGCGGCGGTGGCCGCGGGCATCGTCCCTCTGGCCCATGGCAGCGACGGGGGCGGGTCAATCCGGATCCCGGCGGCCTGTTGCGGCGTGTACGGCCTGAAGGTGTCGCGCGGACGCGTGCCGATGGGACCATTCCGGGGCGAAGGGTGGGGCGGTCTGGCGACCGACGGCGTGCTCTCGCGGTCCGTGCGCGACACGGCGGCCGCGCTGGACGCCATCGCCGGCTATGAGCCTGGCGCGCCCTACGCGGCGCCGCCGGCGCCAGCCTCCTACCTCAAGAGCCTGGATGAGCCGCGGCGGCGGTTGCGCATCGCCCTGTGGCGCGAGGCCTGGAACGGCGTTTCGGTGGCCCCCGAGTGCGTGGCGGCCGTCGAGCGCGCCGCCGCCCTGTGCCGGGACCTCGGACACGAAGTGGTCGACAGCGCGCCGCCCGACATCGAGTACGAGGCGTTCGTGCTGGCCCACGCCAACGTGCTCGCGGGCAATATCGTGGTGACGGTCGATACCCGCCTTGGTATGACGGGGCAGTCGGCCCTGCGTGACGACGACCTGGAGCCCGCTTTGCGCCAGGGCTATGAATACGGAAAGACGCTGCCCGCGGCCCAATATATCGGCAGCGTGAACCGCTTCCATGCCATCGGACGCATTCTGGAAGGTTATATGGAGGGCTACGACGCAATCCTGTCCCCCTCGTTGACCCAGCTGCCCTTGAAGCTGGGCGAACTTTCCACTGCAAAGGGATCCTTCCTGGACTTCCGCCGCCAGGTGGGAGCCTATGGCACCTTCTCCGCCGCGTTCAATGCTTCCGGCCAGCCCGCCGCCAGCCTGCCGCTGGCCTGGACGGACGCCGGCTTGCCCGTTGGCGTGCAGGTGGTCGGCCGCTACGGCCGCGAAGACCTGGTGCTGGCCCTGTCGGCCCAGCTGGAGGCAGCCCAGCCCTGGGCTGGCCGGATCGCCGTTCCCGGCCAGCGCTGAGGGCGCTGGCCGCTGGCCGCGCCACCCTGCCGCCCCGCCGCCATCCCCCGTCCAGGGGAGGCGCCGGGGCGGTTTAGCGCTTTCGGTGCAACCCGAATGGCCTGGATACCGCCGGTTGCAAGACCTTTCGGCGAATCCCCCGTAAAATCACCCCATTCAGCAAGACTTCAACCATCTTTCAATAGACAGTACCTAAGGAGGACCACTCATGGCCCTAGTCTCCATGCGCCAGTTGCTCGACCACGCCGCCGAGCACGGCTACGGCATTCCCGCTTTCAACGTCAACAACCTGGAACAGGTCCAGGCCATCATGGAAGCCGCTGCGGAGACCGACAGCCCGGTGATCATGCAAGCCTCGGCCGGCGCGCGCAAGTACGCGGGCGAAGGCTTCCTGAAGTACCTGATCCAGGCCGCCGTGGAATCCTATCCGCACATCCCCGTGGTCATGCACCAGGATCACGGCCAGTCGCCCAAGATCTGCCAAGGCGCCATCGACCTGGGCTTCTCCAGCGTCATGATGGACGGCTCGCTCAAGGAAGACGGCAAGACCATCGCCGACTACGACTACAACGTGGACGTGACCAAGAAGGTCGTGGACATCGCCCACAAGCTGGGCGTGACGGTCGAAGGCGAACTGGGCTGCCTGGGCTCGCTGGAAACCATGCAGGGCGACAAGGAAGACGGCCACGGCGCCGACGGCAAGCTCACCATGGACCAGTTGCTGACCGATCCTGAGCAGGCCGCCGACTTCGTGCGCAAGACCCAGCTCGACGCGCTGGCCATCGCCATCGGCACCAGCCACGGCGCCTACAAGTTCACGCGCAAGCCCACCGGCGACATCCTGTCGATCTCCCGCATCAAGGAAATCCACGCCCGCCTGCCCAACACCCACCTGGTGATGCACGGCAGCTCCAGCGTGCCGCAGGAACTGCTGGCCGAGATCCGCGAATTCGGCGGCAACATGAAGGAAACCTACGGCGTGCCCGTCGAGGAAATCCAGGAAGCCATCAAGTACGGCGTGCGCAAGATAAATATCGACACCGATATCCGCCTTGCCATGACGGGCGCGATCCGCCGCTTCTTCGCCGAAAACCCGGAGAAGTTCGACCCGCGCGAATACCTGAAGCCGGCCCGCGCCGCCGCCAAGGCCATCTGTGTCGCCCGCTACACGCAGTTCGGCACCGCCGGCAACGCCAGCAAGATCAAGGCGCTGCCGCTGACCGAAATCGCCGCCCAGTACGCCTCGGGCAAGCTGGCCCAGGTGGTCCAGTAAGCATCGTCCAGGCCCCGGCTGCCGGGGCCACGGATTGAAAAGGGCGGGTCCTCGCGGACCCGCTCTTTTTTTGCGATTTTTCTCGCTAGGGGGCCGGGGCGTTGCGGGGGAAGTGCGGCACGCTGCGGTCCACGTGATGCCAGGACGGGGCCGAGCCGGTCCAGAGGCTGACTCGGGCGTGGAAGGCTTCGGGATCGTCCAGCGAGCCTGCCCGCAGCACCTCATAGCCCATGCCCGCCGAGCTTCCGAACAGCGGCGTGCCGCAGTCCGCGCAGAAGCTGCGCATGACGGTGTGGCCCGAATCCCCGCGGTAGCGGTGTTCCTTGGGCTGGCCGCGCAATAGGGTGATGGAGCCGGCGGAGAAGATCAATGCGTGGGCCGGGGCGCCGCCGCTGGAATACTGGCAGTCCCGGCAATGACAGGTGGCGGCCGAGATAGGCTCGTCGGTGACGGCATAGCGGATGGCGCCGCACTGGCAGCCGCCGGTCAAGTGCACCTGCGCGTCGGCGTGGGCGCTGCGTTTGAGGGAAGCATCCTGCATACGGCTTTGTCTCCGGCTTGCGGCCTGCGCACAGGCACTGGATCAGCGCCGTAACGCCAGCGGCGGTCGGCGCGCATTGTGGGAGACCACAGCCTAACCCGGGCGCCGGGCGGCGTCGAGGGGAGGGCGGGCCGGCTCCGGCTTGTCCGGGGGGCCGGCAAAACCGGCCCATTTGCAGTAACCTATGCGCTTTGCAGGACCGCGCCCCGCGCCGGCCCTGCCCGCGGTTCCCGGATTCCGTTCTATTTCCCGCCCTGGCGCCTGCCCGAGGCGGGAATCTTCATTATTGCCATAGGCCATTTCCCGTGACTTCTGCTTTGCATCAATCCAGCATCAAGTCCTTGCCGCTGCTGGGCCGCGGTAAGGTGCGCGATATGTACGCGGTGGGCGACGACAAGTTGCTGATCGTCGCGTCGGATCGCATCTCCGCCTTCGACGTGATCCTCGACGACCCCATCCCCGGCAAAGGGCAGGTCCTGACCGAGTTGACCGAGTTCTGGCTGCAGAAGCTGGCCCACATCCTGCCGAACCACTCCACGGGCGTGAAGCCCGAAGACGTGGTGGCGCCGGATGAAGTCGACCAGGTGCGCGGCCGCGCCGTCGTGGTCAAGCGGCTCAAGCCCATCCTGGTGGAAGCGGTCGCCCGCGGCTACCTGATCGGTTCGGGTTGGAAGGACTACCAGGCCACGGGCTCGGTCTGCGGCATCGAACTGCCCGCCGGCCTGCAGCAGGCCAGCCAGCTGCCGGAACCCATTTTCACGCCGGCGGCCAAGGCCGAATTCGGCATGCACGACGAAAACGTGGACTTCGCGCACGTGGTCAAGGAAGTCGGCCAGGAAATGGCCGAGCGCATCCGCGAAGTGACGCTCAAGCTCTACACCGAGGCGTCGAAGTTCGCGGCCACCAAGGGCATCATCATTGCCGACACCAAGTTCGAGTTCGGCCTGGATGACGACGGCACGCTGTACCTGATGGACGAAGTTCTGACGCCCGATTCCTCGCGCTTCTGGCCCGCCGACGGCTACCGCGTGGGCATCAGCCCCCCGTCGTTCGACAAGCAGTTCGTGCGCGACTGGCTGGAAACCCAGACCTGGGACAAGACGCCGCCCGCGCCGCGCCTGCCCAAGGACGTCCTGGAAAAAACGGCCGCCAAGTACCGCGAAGCCCTGGACCGCCTGATCGCCTGACCGGGGCGCTTCCCCAAGGCAAAAAGGAAACCGCTCGGCGCCGAGCGGTTTTTTTTCGCCCGTGAGACGCGGATACGGGCTTGTTTCGGGTATTCGATAACATTTATTGCGTATTGTTACGTTATACTTTTCGGCTGCTTGTATCGGGACGACCCAGAAAGGAGCGCTACGCATGGTAATGATGTTGCCTTTCCTGACCGGCCTGGTCGCCGTGTGGTTCGGGATGCTTGGAAAGCGCCGCCCCTGCGTGACCTTCTGGCTGCTCACCCTGGCGATCTTCGCCGCCTGGTGCCAATACCACATGACCAGCCCGCTGGCGCTGTCGTTCTAAGGGCCGGGCGATGATCTTCTCCCGCAATCCCGCGCGCGGCTCGCGCATCCTGAATGGCCTGGCGCTGCTGGGCGTCACCACGGCGCTGGCCATGGCGTTCTTCTGGCAGTTCGCCTATGGCGAGCTGCCATGCCCCCTGTGCCTGCTGCAACGCGTGGCCCTGATCCTGGCGGGCGTGGGTTTTCTGCTGAACCTGCGATTGGGTCCGTCGCCCATGCACTACGCCATGAGCATCGCGGCCGCGCTGGGCGGCATGCTGGCCTCGGGCCGGCAGGTGCTTCTGCACATCGCGCCGGGGGACCCCGGCTACGGCGCCCCGTTTCTCGGCCTGCACTTCTATACCTGGGCGTTCGTCGCCTTCGTGGCCATCATCGCGTTCTGCGCGATCATGCTGTCGGCCGACCGGAAGTGGGGCGACAGCATGCTGAAAAAGCCGGTGTCGGTGCTGGGCGTCCTGGTCATGGCCCTGTTTTTCATCGCCACGCTGGCCAACGTCGGCAGCACCACGCTGGAATGCGGCTTCGGGCCCTGCCCGGACGATCCCACCAGCTATCTGTGGCTGGATTCCAGCGCCGCGCGGTAGCCGCGCGTCCTCCCGGTTAAAATACCCGGTTTCGCGGCCTGGTTCCGCGGTTCTCCGACTCTCCGCGGCCTTGCGCCGCGGTCTCAACTTCAGACACCGGTTATGACAGCCAAGACTTCCGCAGCGGCCGAGGCCACCCCAGTGGTGGGCGTGATTATGGGTTCTTCCAGCGACTGGGAGGTCATGAAGAACGCCGTCACCATGCTGGAGGACTTCGGCGTGCCTTACGAGGCGCGCGTGATCTCCGCGCATCGCATGCCGCAGGACATGGCGGAGTACGGCGCCGCCGCGCATGGGCGCGGGCTGCGCGGCATCATCGCCGGCGCCGGCGGCGCGGCGCATCTGCCGGGCATGATGGCGGCGCTGACCGAAGTGCCGGTGTTCGGCGTGCCGGTGCCGTCCAAGTACCTGCGCGGCGAAGACTCGCTGCTGTCCATCGTGCAGATGCCCAAGGGCGTGCCGGTGGCCACCTTCGCAATCGGCGAAGCCGGGGCCGCCAACGCGGCGCTGCACGTGATCGCCACCCTGGCGGGCACGGACGCCGGCCTGCACAAGAAGCTGGTGGCCTTCCGCGCCCGTCAGACGCAGGCCGCGCGCGACATGAAGGTTCCGCCCGAGGCCTGATAAGAATGACTCAATCCACTGCTTTCATGATTGCGCCCGGCGGCTGGCTGGGCATGCTGGGGGGCGGCCAACTGGGCCGCATGTTCTGCCACGCGGCGCAAAGCCTGGGCTATAAGGTCGCGGTGCTGGATCCGGCGGCCGAGTGCCCGGCGGGCATGGTGGCCGACCTGCATATCCAGGCCGCCTACGACGACGAGGACGGGCTGGCCCGCCTCGCGCAGACCTGCCAGGCCGTGACCACCGAATTCGAGAACGTGCCCGCGGACAGCCTGCGCACGCTCGCCACGCGCTGCCGCGTGAGCCCCGCGGGCGACGCCGTGGCCATCGTGCAGGACCGCATCGCCGAAAAGACCTTCATCGCCTCGCAGGGCATTCCGGTGGCGCCGCATGCGGCCATCCGCAGCGAGGCCGACCTGCGCGCCGCGCCGGACAGCCTGTTTCCCGGCATCCTGAAAGTGGCCCGCCTGGGCTACGACGGCAAGGGCCAGGCCCGCATCTCCACGCGCGACGAGGCGCTGGCCGCTTTCGCTGAATTCGGCGGCGTGGCCTGCGTGCTGGAAGCGCTGATGCCGCTGGACTACGAGATCTCGGTCGTTCTCGCGCGCGGCTTCGACGGCGCCAGCGTGGTGTTCCCCGTGGCGCGCAACGTGCATCGCGACGGTATTCTGGCGGTTTCCACGGCCGCGCCGGTCCAGCAGGACGCGGCCCATGCCGAACGCCAGGCCCGCGCCACGCAGGCGGCTCAGTCCATCGCGCAGGGCCTGGGTTACCACGGCGTGCTGTGCGTGGAGTTCTTCGTGCTGAAGGACGGCAGCCTGATCGTCAACGAAATCGCGCCGCGCCCGCACAACAGCGGCCACTACACGATGGACGCCTGCCTTTCCAGCCAGTTCGAGCAGCAGGCGCGCGCCATGGCAGGCCTGCCGCTGGGCGGCACGGACCTGCTGGCGCCCGCGGTCATGCTGAACATCCTGGGCGACATCTGGTACCCGTCGGCCACCGCTACGGCGCAGCGCGAACCCGATTGGGCCGCGGCGCTGGCGGTGCCCACGGCCAAGCTCCACCTGTACGGCAAGCGCGAGGCGCGCCGCGGCCGCAAGATGGGCCACATCACCATCGTGGCTCCCACCTTGCAGCAGGCCCGTGACGACGCCGCCCGCGTGGCGGCGGCGCTGGGCATGCTGGCTCCCGAGTAAGCGCGGCTCCGATGAACTCCCAGCCCCCATCGGATTCCGCCAGCGCGGCCGAGATCGCCCAAGCCGTCCAGCGCCTGCTGGACGGCGAACTGGCCGCTTTTCCCACCGAGACCGTCTACGGCCTGGGCGCGGACGCGGAAAACCCGCAAGCGGTGGCGCGGATCTACTCGGCCAAGGGCCGCCCTTCCAACCATCCCGTCATCGTGCACATCGCCCCGCAAGGCGACCTGTCGTACTGGGCGGCGGAAGTGCCGCCGGAGGCGCGCCTGCTGATCGACGCCTTCTGGCCCGGCCCCCTCACCCTGATTCTCAAGCGCGCGCCGCACATCGCCGACACGGTAAGCGGCGGCCAGGACAGCATCGGCATCCGCTGTCCTTCGCATCCGGTGGCGCAGGCTCTGCTGGCGGCCTTCGCGGCCGGCAAGCCGAACGGGCAGGGCGGCGTGGCCGCGCCGTCCGCCAACAAATTCGGCCAGGTGTCGCCCACGCGGGCCGAGCACGTGCGCAGTGAATTCCCCGAGGAAGTCGCGGCCGGCATGCCGGTGCTGGAAGGGGGCGCCTCGGAGGTCGGCATCGAATCCACCATCCTGGACCTGTCGCGCCTGGACCGCGGCGCGGGCCCGGTGCTGCTGCGTCCCGGCCACATCAGCGCCGCGCAGATCGAAGCCGTGCTGGGCGTGCAGGTGTTCGCCCCGGACGCGGCGGCGCCGCGCGCCTCGGGCACGCTGAAGGCGCACTACGCGCCGCGCACCGCGTTGGAGCTGGCCACGGATGAGCGGCTGCACGCCGTGGAGCAGGGCCGCGACCTGCCGCTAGGCCGGGTGGTCGTGGTGGCCTACGGAGACGCGCCGGCCGTGCTGGACCCGCGCGTGCAATGGCAGCCCGTGCCCGCAGACCCGGCGCGCTACGCGCAGGCGCTGTACGGACTGCTGCGCGACCTGGACAAACAGGGCTACGCGCGCATCATCGTGCAGGCGCCGCCCGCCACCGACGACTGGCACGCCGTCAACGACCGCATCGGCCGCGCCGCCGCCGCCTTCACTCTGGATACGACAGACCTGTAGGATGGGTAAAGCGCGAGAGTTCTTAAGCTAGAACTCTGCTCTTCAGCGCGCGAAACCCATGCGGCCGTGGAAGACTGTTTTCAAGCCGCTGCCAGGCGCCGTCCGCTCACGGCAGCATGGGTTTCGCGCGCTGGAGGGCGGTATTCTTGTGCAGAGTATCTCGCGCTTCACCCATCCTACCGGTCACGCCGCCAGGAATTCCCCTATCCGTTCCACGGCCTGCCGCAGGGGCGGCAGGAATTCCTCGGTCAGCCGGCTCAACGGCACCCTGGCGGCCTTCACGCTGACGTTCACCGCTCCGCAGGCCTTGCCGCTGGCCGAGCGCACGGCCACCGAGATGGCGCGCACATTCAATTCCAGCTCCTGGTCGACGACCGCGTAGCCCTGCTCCCGGATGCGAGCGAGCTCGGCGCGCAGCTTGTCTTCGGCGATCACGGTGAATTCGGTGTAGGGCTGCAGTTCCGTTGCGGCGAAGTAGCGGGCGAGGGCGGGTTCGGGCAATTCCGCCAGCAGCACGCGCCCGATGGAGGTGCAGTAGGCCGGCAGCCTGCTACCCAGGCCCATCGAGGTGGCGAGCAGGCGGTTGACCTCGGAGCGCGCCAGGTACAGCATTTCGTGGCCTTCCATGATGGCCAGCGCGCAGGTCTCGTTCACCGTGGCGCTGAGCTCTTCCAGCACGGGCTGCGCCAGCGACACGAATGGCGTCGACGAAAAGTACGCATAGCCCAGGCTCAGGATGCGGGGCGTCAGCACATACAGCCGGCCGTGCTGCTCGGCCATGCCCAGCAGGATGAGCGTGTGCAGGCAGCGCTGCACGACGGCGCGGGGCAGGCCCGCGCGGCGGCTCAGCTCGGCGGCGGTCTGCGGCTGGCGGCGCGTGCCGAACGCGCGGATCACGTGCAGGCCGCGGGCCAGCGTGAGCATGTAGTCCGGATCGCCGCGCAACTGGTCGGGATGGTCTTCCGCCGCCGGCGGCGCGGCGTAGCCGGGAGGGGGAAGATTGGGCCGCATCAGTCCGCGCGCAGGGGCGCGCCGGTGCGCGCCTGCAGTTCTTTCAGGGTCATGCCGTCGATCATATCCCGGACCCGCAATCCGTCGGGCGTCACGTCGATGACGGCCAGGTCGGTATAGATGCGGTCGACCACGCCCGCGCCCGTCAGCGGGTAGGCGCAGCGCCCGACGATCTTCGGATCGCCGTTCTTGGCGTTGTGCTCCATCATGATGTAGACGCTGCGCGCGCCCACGGCCAGGTCCATCGCGCCGCCCACGGCCGGCGCCTCGCCGGCACGGCCGAGCGACCAGTTGGCCAGGTCGCCGTTGGCGGCCACCTGCATGCCGCCCATGACGCAGATGTCCAGATGGCCGCCGCGCATCATCGCGAACGAATCCGCATGGTGGAAGTACGAACCGCCCTCCAGCAGGGTCACTGGCTGCTTGCCGGCGTTGATCAGGTCCAGGTCGAGGCCGGCCTCCGGCGGCGGAGGACCCATGCCCAAGATGCCGTTTTCGCTGTGCAGCACGATCTCGCGGCCCGGCGGCAGGTGCGCGGCTACCAGCACGGGCATGCCGATGCCCAGGTTGACGTAGCTGCCGTCGGGGATGTCCAGCGCCAGGCGGCGCGCCATGGCCTCGCGGGTCAAGGGTTGGAACATATGGGCTTCCTCAGCTGGAGAAGGCGGCGTCGGCCACCTGGGTGACGCGCTTGACGAAGATGCCGGGCGTGACGATGGCCTCGGGCGGCAATGCGCCGAGTTCGACCTTGGCCCGCACCTGCGCGATCGCGACCTTGGCCGCCATGCACATGATGGGTCCGAAGTTGCGCGCGCTCTTGTTGTAGGTGAGGTTGCCCCAGCGGTCTGCCTGATCCGCCTTCACCAGCGCGAAGTCGCCGTGCAGGGGCCGCTCGAAGACATGGCCGCGGCCGTCGATGATGCGGGTCTCCTTGCCCTGCGCCAGCTCCGTGCCGTAGGCGGTGGGCGTGAAGAAGCCGCCCAGCCCGGCGCCGGCCGCCCGCAGGCGTTCGGCGATCGTGCCCTGGGGCACGCATTCGAGTTCGATGCGGCCCTCGCGGTACAGGCCGTCGAACACCCAGGAGTGCGACGCCTTGGGAAACGAGCAGATCACCTTGCGCACGCGTCCGGCCTTGATCAGCGCGGCCAGGCCGGTTTCGTGGTTGCCCGCGTTGTTGCTGACGACGGTGAGCTCGCGCGCGCCCTGTTCGATCAGGGCGTGGATCAGCTCCGTGGGCATGCCCGCGCCGCCGAAACCGCCGACCAGCACGGTGGCGCCGTCGTGGATGTCCGAGACGGCCGCCTCGGGGGTATCGAAAAACTTGTCGATCATGGTGGGTCCCGTCCGGGACGGGCGCGGCGGGCGCGCCCGCCGCATTCAGTTCACGGTGATGTGCGCCTGTTTGATGATCTCGGCGTACCGCTCCGAGTCCTTTTTCATCAGCGCCGCGAATTGCTCGGTGGTGCCGCCCGCGGGCAGGAAGCCGGCGTCCAGGAATTTCTGCCTGACGTCGGGCTCCTTGACGATCTCGCTGATCTCGCGCGCCATGCGTTCGATGATGGGCTTGGGCGTGTTCGCGGGCGCCATCAGCCCTGCCCAGGAGCCGGTGACGAAGCCGGGCAGGCCGGCTTCCTCCATGGTGGGAATATCGGGCTCGGTAGGCCACCGTTCCTTGCCGGTGAACGCCAGCGCCTTCAGGCGGTTCTGCTTCACGTATTGCATCGGCACCAGGATGGGGTCGAACACCATGGATACGCGCCCGCCCAGCAGGTCGGTCAGGATGGGGGCGCTGCCCTTGTAGGCCACGTGCGTCATCGTGATCTTGCTTTGCAGGGCGAAGTCGGCGCCGGTCAGGTGCGCGCTGGATCCGTTGCCGCTGGAGGCGTAGGTCAGTTTGTCCGGATTCTTGCGGGCATAGGCGACCAGGTCCGCCACGGTTTTCACAGGCAGGTCATCGGCAACGAACAGGAACAGCGGCAGGTCGGCCATCTGCACCACCGGCGTCAGGTCGGCCGGGCTGTAGGTCAGCTTGTACAGGTGGAAGTTGATGATGTAGGCCGGCAGCATGGAGAGGAAGGTGTAGCCGTCGGGTTCCGCCTTGGCGGCCATGGCCGAACCCACGCTGCTGTTGGCGCCGGGCCGGTTCTCCACGACGATGGTCTGTTTCAGGCGCGGGCCCAGTTTCTCCATCACGATGCGGGTGACGATGTCGGTCGATCCGCCGGGCGTGTAGGGCACGATGATCTTGATGGGTTTGCTCGGCCAGTCGTCCGCCGCGTGGGCGGAGCCGGCGGCCAGTCCCGAGGCGGTCAGGACAACGCACAACAGGGTCTTCAGGGTGCGGCGGCGAAGCCGCGGTTTGCTTGCATATGCCATGGAATCTGTCTCCTCCATGAATCGGCCGACTATGGATGCGCGTCCGGGTCCAGGCTGGCGCGCCCTGTTTTTAGCGGTGGCGGCAGTGACGGCTAACCGCCAAAGCGCAAAAAAAGTATGGCACGCAGGCCAAGACGCGCGAGCCGCTCGGCCGGGCAATAAAGTTCGATCACCGGACAGTTGGAAAACCCGCCCGCAAGCCGGCATTTCCCTCGGGTTTCCACTAGGCCGCGTCGCGTTGTTCACGCCGTGGACATGGCTTAATCTGGCGGCCGGCCCTGTAAAGCTGGGCCTGGTTTCAACCGCGGCCGGCTTACAAGCCGGCGCGGCATCCATCTCAGGAGAGACAATAATGAAGCGGTCCATCTTGTTTGCAGCCAGCGCCCTTGCCCTGGCTTGCGCATCCCAGGCGGCGGTGGCGGGTCCCACCCTGGATGCGGTGAAGAAAAAGGGATTCGTCCAATGCGGCCTGACCGACGGGGTCTCGGGCTTCTCGGCGACGAACAGCAAGGGCGAATGGGAAGGCATGGACGTGGACATCTGCCGCGCGGTCGCCGCGGCCGTGTTCGGTGATCCGAGCAAATTCAAGGGGACTGCCCTGTCCACCCAGCAGCGCTTCACCGCGCTGCAATCGGGCGAAGTGGACGTGCTGCTGCGCACCGTCACGCTGACGCAGACGCGCGACACCTCGCTGGGCCTGTCGGCCGTCGCCGCCAGCTTCTATGACGGCCAAGGCATCCTGGTGAGCAAGAAGCTGGGCGTAAAGAGCGCGAAGGAGCTCAACGGCGCCACGGTCTGCGTCCAGCCGGGCACCACCACCGAACTCAATCTGGCGGACTGGTTCCGCGCGAACAACATCGAGTTCAAGCCGGTCGTGATCGACAAGGTGACGGAGGTCGTGCGGGCCTTCGAATCCGGGCGCTGCGATGCATTCACCGACGACTCTTCCCAGCTCGCCGCCGTGCGCGCCACGCAGGTCGCCAATCCTGACGACTACGAAATCCTGCCCGAACGCTTCTCCAAGGAGCCGCTCGGACCGATGGTCCGGCAGGGCGACGAAAACTGGCTGGGCATCGTGCGCTGGACGTTGTTCGCGCTGATGGAGGCCGAAGAATACGGCATCACGCAAAAGAACGTCGACGAGATGCTCAAGAGCAAAAACCCGAACGTTTCGCGCATTCTGGGCGTGACGCCGGGCGCCGGCAAGAACATGGGCCTGGATGAAAAGTGGGCCTATAACGCGATCAAGGCCGTGGGCAACTACGGTGAAGTCTTCGAGCGCAACGTCGGCAAGGACAGCAAGCTGGGCCTGCAACGCGGCACGAACGCGCTGTGGAGCAAGGGCGGCGCCATGTATCCGTGGCCGATCCGTTGACGCGCCTGCTGGCGTGACGCGCGGCCCAGGCATGCGCCTGGGCTTTTTTTTGCATGGAACCCGGGCAAGCGGACGCTGCCGCGTTTTACGGTGCCCATGATTCGCAGTGCGATATGCACACACCGTAATACGGTACGCTATGCGCTTTCCCACCGGACGCGCTGCGCCATGATACCGACCCGAAACGCCGAGGACTCCCCCCTGTTCATCACCGCACTTGCACGCGGCGTTTCCGTCCTGCGCGCGTTCAGCGAGGGGCAGCCGGCCATGACCTTGCCAGAGCTGGCCGACGCGACCGGCCTGAGCAAGAGTTCGGTCCAGCGGTTCGCCCATACGCTCTGGACGCTGGGCTATTTGCGCAAGGATCCGGTCAGCAAGAAGTTCTCGCTGGCGCCGTGGTCCCTGGAGCTGGGCATGAAGTATGTGCAGACCAGCCCGCTGGTGCTGGGAGGCAATCCCTTTCTGCACATGCTGAACCGCAATAGCCAGGAGACCTGCAGCCTGGCCGAGCCCGATGGGCTGGACATGGTGTACGTGGCGCGTTTCGCGACTCACAAGGAAATGTTCGTGAACATGCCGGTCGGCATGCGGCTGCCCTTGTATTGCACGGCGGCGGGCCGCGCGGTGCTGGCCAGGCTGGACGAGCCCGTGGCGCGCGGGCTGCTGGAACGCTGCGATCGCAAGGCATACACGGTGGGCACGATCACGGACATGGATGCGTTGCTGGCCGAACTGGAATTCGCGCGACGCCACGGCTATGCGCGCTCCAACGGCGAGTTTTATCCGGGCGACATTACGGTCAGCGCCGCCGTGCTGGACGCCGGGGGCACGCCGGTGGGAGCGGTGAACGTTTCGGTGCCGTCCAGCCGCTGGTCGTTCGAACAGGCGCAAGCCGTATTCGGTCCGCAGGTCATGGAAACCGCACACGCCATCAGCGCATCGCGCACCCTGGGCCGCACGCGTCCGTTCTACGAAATGGAGCCTCCGGGAGGCGCCTCGCGCGGCGCGCCGCTGGAAGCCGACGGACTCTAATCCCGATATTTTCAGTCAACTAATTTTCCGACCATTAGGGGAAACTCCCTAATTGGCGGCTCCCGTTCGGACTTGATACTCTTATTTCGACATAATCGTATCGCATAGCGATTCAGTTGAATCTAAATAGTCCGGTCTTCACCGCCCGGACGCCGCACGGGAGCCGCGTTGTGCAGCAGTCAGCCGAAGTCTGTTTCCATCCCGTCTCGGGATTCATGGGCCTGCCGTCCGCCCGCGCCGCCGGAACGGGCGAGGCGCGAGCCTGCGTGGTGGGCATCCCCTTCGATTGCGGCACGCATCCGTTCCGCGTGGGGTCGCGCCAGGGGCCCGACGCCATCCGCGAGCAATCGAGGCTATTGCGCCCCGTCGACATCTTTCGACGCAACGGCATCGACAATCCGCCCGAATTCCTGCGCGCCATCGACGTGGGCAACGTGGCCTGCCATCCGGGCGACCCCGACGCCTCCTATCCGCTGATCGAGGCCGGCATCGGCGCCATCCTCGACCGGGGCGCGATTCCCATTTCGATGGGCGGCGACGGCGCGGTGACGTTGCCGCAACTGCGCGCGGTGGGACGGCGCCATCCGGATCTCGTGGTGCTGCATTTCGATTCGCACACCGACACCTATCCCATCCCCGGCTACAACACCGCCACCACGTTCACGCGGGCGGCGGAAGAGGGCCTGCTGGACGTGGCCTCCAGTTTCCACGTGGGCACGCGGGGCAGTTCGTTCATGCCGGGCGTGCTGGAGTTCGGCCGCGAGGTCGGCTACACGATCCTGCCCTACGAGGATTTCGACCGGGACCAGCAGGCCGCGCTTGCCGACATCAAGCGGCGCATCGGCCAGCGGCCGGTCTACCTGTGTTTCGACATGGATATTTTCGATCCCTCCTGCGCGCCGGGCGTCTGCACGCCGGAGTGGGGAGGGCTGTCGCCCAAGGAAGGGCTGGCGCTGCTGCGCCAGCTCGCGGGCCTGAACTTCGTGGCGTTCGACGTCAACACCGTATCGCCTCCACAGGACGTGCAGGGCGCCACGGCCTTCCTGGCGGCCACCGTCATGCAGGAATTCTGCGCGTTGGCGGCGGCAGCAGTGCAGCAGTACCCGCAGGGGCGTCCGGCCTGAGCCGGCAAGGCCTTGCCATCCAATTTCATCCAAGGGGAAAAACGATGAAGCTCAAATCCATCCTGCTGGGCCTGGCGGCTGCCGGCCTGCTCATCCAGTCCGGCGCGCAGGCGCGCACGCTGGACGAAGTCCGCGCGGACAAGACCCTCAATGTCGTTACGACCGCATCGGCGCCGCCGCATGGCTTCAAGAACCCGAAGTCCAACCAGCTCGAAGGCATCATGGTGGACGTGTCGGCGGCCGTGGCCAAGCACCTGAAGGTTGCGGACGAACTCTCCGATGTGCCGTTCTCCGGACTGATCCCCACACTGACCTCCGGCCGCGCCGATGTCATGTCCGCGCCGCTTTTCATTACGGAGGAGCGCGCCAAGGCCATCGACTTTTCCGCGCCGGTCTATGAATGGGGCGAGGGCGTCGTGGTCAGCGACAAGGCCGACAGGAAGTACGGCAAGTTCGAGGACATGAAGGGCAGGCGCGTCGGCGTACTGGTGGATTCGGTGCAGTTCAACATGATCAAGGACATGCCCGGCACCAAGGTCTCCACCTACCAGGATTACTCCACGCTGCTGGCCGACGTGCGCGCCGGCCGCATCGACCTGGGCATCGTGGATCCGCCCAGCATCATCTATCAGATCAAGACCAAGAACATTCCTGGCGTGAAGCTCGACACGGGCTATCAGCCCCAGCGCAAATGGCAGGTGGGCATGGCCGTGCAGAAGGGCAATGCGGCGCTGCTGGAAGCCGTGAACTCGGCGCTGGCCGAGATGAAGAAGAACGGCGAACTGGCCGCGATCGGACAGAAGTGGGGCGTGTCGGACCTGATCAGCAAGTAAGCCCGCAACCGCACGGACAAGGAGCACGTCTTGGATCTCGCTACCCTGCGCATGTACCTGACTCCCCTGGCCGAGGGCACGGTCTGGACCCTGGCGCTGTTTTTCACTTCGGCTTTCCTGGCGGTGGCGCTGGGCCTGGTCGTCTGTCTTTGCCGTCTTTCGCCCTCTCCGGTGCTGAGCCGGGTCGCGCGGTTCTACATCGACGTGATACGGGGCACGCCGCTGCTGTTGCAGCTGTTCTACATCTACTACGGCCTGCCGGAAATGGGCGTGGTGATCAACGGCTTCGTCGCCGGCGTGCTGGGCCTGACCCTCAATTTCGGCGCCTATCTGGCGGAACTCTTCAGAAGCGGCATCCAGTCGGTGGACACCGGCCAGTACGAAGCGGCCCGCGCGCTGGGGCTGCGCAAGGTGCAGCGTTTGCGCCGCATCGTCCTGCCGCAGGCGCTGCGCACGGTGTTCCCGGCCCTGGGCAACTATGCGCTGGTGCTGATCAAGGAAACCTCGCTGGTCGCCGTCATCAGCGTCTATGAACTGATGCGGGCGGGCGAAATGCTGGCCGGCGCCACGTTCCAGGCGCTGACGGTCTACACGATGGTGGGCGTCATCTACTTCGCGATGTGCAGCGTCCTGTCGTATCTGTTCCGCCGTTCCGAAAAGCGCCTGACCGTGCCGGGCTACTGGAGCGGCGCCGGCGAAAACCACGACATTTCGAAGGCCTGACGCGATGGATGGATTGAACGTTCCCGCCCCTATCATCACGATGCAGGGCGTATGCAAATGGTATGGCGACTTCCAGGTGCTGGACGAACTGGAGCTGGATGTGCTGCCTGGGGAAAAACTGATCCTCTGCGGCCCGTCCGGCTCCGGAAAATCCACCACCATACGGCTCCTGAACCGGCTGGAGGAACATCAGAAGGGCCGCATCGTCGTCGACGGCATCGAGCTGAACGAAGACGTGAAGAACATCGAGCGCATCCGCGCCGAGGTCGGAATGGTGTTCCAGCATTTCAACCTGTTCCCGCACCTGACCGTGCTCGAGAACTGCACGCTGGCGCCGATGCTGGTCAAGGGCGTGCCGCAGGCGCAGGCCGAATCCTGCGCGATGGACTATCTGGAACGCGTCAAGATCCCGCAGCACGCGGCCAAGTACCCGGGCCAGTTGTCGGGCGGCCAGAAGCAGCGCGTGGCGATCGCGCGCGCCCTCTGCATGCAGCCCAAGATCATGCTGTTCGACGAACCGACTTCCGCGCTGGATCCGGAGATGGTCAAGGAAGTGCTGGACACCATGGTCGCCTTGGCGCGGGACGGCATGACCATGGTGTGCGTGACGCACGAAATGGGTTTCGCGCGCGAAGTGGGCGACCGAGTCGTGTTCATGGACCAGGGCGCGATCGTGGAGGCGGATACGCCGGACAATTTCTTCCGCGCGCCGCGTTCCGAGCGGGCGCAGGCGTTCCTGGGCCAGATACTGGCTTGAGGGCGGCGGCCGTCCCCTGCGGGCGGCTTTCGCGCGGGCATTCCGCCGGTTTGTTCCGGCTGGCGGAATGTGGCGGGAATGGTTCCATGCGGGCGGGCTGAAATGGTTCCATCCCGCCCCGTCCGGGCTACCTATGATGTCCATCACGCGGCCGCGACGGCGCGCCCGCAAGCCATTGATAACGAATAGGGAAACACGATGAACGGCGCAGACAGCCTTTGCGACACCTTGCTTGCCAACGATGTGGACGTTTGCTTTGCGAATCCCGGCACCTCGGAAATGCACTTTGTGGCGGCCCTGGATCGCAAGCCCAAAATGCGTTGCGTGCTGGGCCTGTTCGAAGGCGTGGTGACGGGCGCCGCCGACGGCTACGCGCGCATGGCAGACAAGCCGGCCGCCACGTTGCTGCACCTGGGGCCGGGGCTGGGCAACGGCCTGGCCAACCTGCACAACGCCAAGCGCGCGCGCACGCCTATGGTGAACATCGTGGGCGACCACGCCACCTATCACGTCCAGTACGACGCGCCGCTGACCAGCGATGTCGAAGGCGTGGCGCGCCCGATGTCGCACTGGGTCAAGCGCACGATGACGGCCGCCGCGCTGTCCGCCGACGCGGCCGAGGCCGTCGGCGTGGCGCGGCAATCGCCGGGCAATGTCGCCACGCTGATCCTGCCGGCCGATACCGCCTGGACCGAGCTGCCCGATAGCGCGGCCCAGCCGGTGCTGGCCCTGACCGCGCCGTTGATCCAGACCACCGCGGAAGCGGTGCGAGCCGCGGCGGCCGCGATCCGTTCCGGCGAAGTCGTGACGCTGATGCTGGGCGGCGCCGCGCTGCGCGAGCGCGCGCTCAATGCCGCAGGCCGCATCGCGCGCGCCACTGGTGCGCGCCTGGTGTCCGAAACTTCTAACCGCCGCGTCGAGCGCGGCGGCTCCCGCACGCCGGTCGACCGTCTGCCCTATCCGATCGACCTGGCCGTGGCCAAGCTGAAGGACGTCCGGCATCTGGTGCTGGTGGGCGCGAAGTCGCCAGTCGGCTTCTTCGCCTATCCGGGCAAGCCCAGCCTGTTGGCCCCCGCTGACTGCAACCAGGTCGTTCTGGCCACCGCCGACCAGGACCTCGCGCACGCGCTGGAATGGCTGGCCGACGAACTGGGCATCGCGGCGGACGCGCCGCGCCTGGCGGCGCCGGCTGCCAGCTACGAGGTGCCCCAATCCGGAAAGCTGACCGGCGCGGCCGTGAACATCCTGGTCGCGCACATGCTGCCCGAGCAGGCCATCGTGTGCGACGAGTCCATCACGCAGGGCCGTGAATTCCCCATCTACAGCGTCAGCAGCGCGCCGCACGATTGGCTGATGCTGACGGGCGGCGCCATCGGCATCGGCCTGCCGCTGGCGACCGGCGCCGCGGTGGCTTGCCCGGACCGCAAGGTCGTCACGCTGCAGGCCGACGGCAGCGGCATGTACACCCTGCAGGCGCTGTGGACGCAGGCGCGCGAGAGCCTGGACTGCCTCACGGTGATCCTGGCCAACCGTTCGTACGCCACGCTGCACGGCGAAATGAAGAACGTGGGCGTGAAAGAGCCGGGCCGCAACGCCCGCCGCATGCTGGACCTGCAGGAGCCCCATCTGGACTGGACGCATCTTGCGCGCGGCATGGGCGTGGAAGCCGTCAGCGTGGACACGGTGGAAGGATTCGCGCGCGCCTTGCAGGAAGGGCTGAAGCGCCGCGGGCCTTTCCTGATCGAAGCGGTGATTTGAACGGCTCCGCGCCTCAGGCCAGGAAATACTCGGGCTGGGGCGCGGTGACGACGGCGCGGTATTCCTCAAGCAGCAATTCCGCGTGGCGCGTCAGCGGCCGTATCCGCGAGCGCACGATGCGCGAGTGAATGAGCAGGCTGGGGCGAAAGGGCCTGATCACGAACTGATCCAGCGGAAAAGGAGCGATCGCCGCGGGTTCCACCAGGCCGACCCCTACGCCGGCCCGTATCAGCGCCAGCAGCGCCGCCGACGAGGTGACCTCCACCGATACCGGCATGTGCAGGCCCGCCTCGGTGAATGCGATTTCCAGGAAGCTTCCGAAATTCGTTTGCGGCCCGTAGGACAGGAAAGTCTCGGACTTGAGGTCCTGCGCGGTGACGTGCTCGTGGCCGGCAAAGCGGTGGCCGCGGGCCGCCACGCAGACCAGGTGCTGAGGCCCGAGGTCTTCATTGTGGGTGTCGGGCGACGCGGTGAGGTCATGCACCAGGCCGAAATCCGCCTGCCCGTTCAGCACGCGCTCGACGATGGGCTGGTTGGCAAGGATCTCCAGCGTGACGGTGATGCCGGGATGCCGTGCGCGCAGCCGCTTCACGGCTTCGGGAAGAAAGGTCGCGGCCTGCGTGGGAATGGCCGCCACGGTCACGTTGCCATGGTCGGGGTTGGCGAGGCTGCCGATCAGCCGCTGGACCACGCCGTACGAGCCGTAGAGGTGTTCGACGCTTTCGTGCAGTTGCAGCGCCTGCGGAGTGGGAACGAGGCGCTGGTGGGTGCGTTCGAACAGCACCAGGCCAGTGTCGTCCTCCAGTTGGCGCAGCATCTTGCTCGCGGCCGATTGCGTCATGCCCAGCAGCTTTGCCGCGCGCGATACGGAGCCTGAAATCATGATTGCATTGAAGACGCCCAGCTGCGCGAAACTGGGTTCGCGCAATTCGTGGGATCTGCTCAGGCCGAGATGCGCGCGAGGGCTCATGAGGGAAGGCGCCTAGGGGAAGTCCGGATAGGTGCAAAACTCATATATTGCATGAAAGAAACCGCGTCGTCATCATGCCTGCTCCTTCGATTCCTTCCGGAGCCAGCAGATGAAGATGCCCACGCAAGATCCTTGCATGACCGATGCGGCGCGCCTTGCGCTGAGCGATCCCACGCTGTCTTCCGCGCGCAGGCGCCAGCTCCTGGCCTTGTTGGGCGCCGCGGGCGTATCCGCCATGCTGCCGCTGCGCCGCGCGCATGCGGACGCAGGGAAGATCGTGGTCTGCAATTGGGGCGGAGACGCCATCAAGCACCAGCCCACCGTCTGGGGAAAGCCGTTTGAAAAGGCCACGGGCACCAAGGTGGAGTTCGACGGAACCGGGCCTTCTTTCGGCAAGATCCGCACCATGGTGGAATCCAGGAACGTGGTGTGGGACGTATGCGACGCCAATCTCGCGGCGGCGCATTCGCTGGGCAAGCGGGGCTATCTGGAGCCGATCGATTATTCGATCGTGGACCGGAACAAGGTCCGCCCGGGATTCAGCAGCGAGTACGGGGTTTCGCATTTCATCTACAGCTTCGTCCTGGCCTACGATAAGAAAGCCTTTGGCGACCGCGTTCCCAAGACCTGGGCCGACTTCTGGAACACCAAGGATTTTCCCGGAACGCGCATTTTGCCGGACCGCGTGCTGGCCTCGCTCGAGGCCGCGTTGATGGCGGACGGCGTGCCCGCGGACGCCAGCAAGATCTACCCCATCGATGAAAAGCGCGCGCTGGACAAGATCGCCGCGATCAAGGAACACGCCATTTTCTGGAAGACCGGGGCGGAGAGCCAGCAACTGTTGCGGCAGGGCGAGGCCACGATGGGCCTGATGTGGCACACCCGTGCGGTGGTGATGCGCCGGGAGCCCGGCTCCAGCATCGATTTCACCTGGAACCAGGGCATCCTGATCCCGGCGGGCTGGCTGGTGCCCAAGGGCAACCCCGCGGGACGCAAGGTATTCGACTTCATCGCGTCCACCCAGTCCCCGGAGAGCCAGATCGAGTTGCTCCGGCTCATGGGCAATGGCCCTGCCAATCCCGCGGCCAGCGCGCTGGTGCCGCCCGAATTGCGCAAGGACAATCCCACGGACGACGAGAATTTCAAGCAGCAGATCGTGGCCAACGCGACCTGGCATGGCGACAACCAGGACCGCATCTATAACGAGTACGTCAAAGTGATCACCGGTTGAGCGGGCAGCATGAGCGCATACGCGGATATGGTATTGCATGGCGGCCGTATCGCCACGCTGGATGCTTCCCTGGGCGTGGTGCAGGCGCTGGCGATACGCGGCGGCCGGATCATCGGAGCAGGGACCGACGCTGATTGCCTGGCGCTGGCCGGCCCCGGCACCGCCCGAGTCGGACTGGCGGGAGCGTTCGCCATGCCGGGCATCAACGACAGCCACTGCCATCCGGACGGGCAGGCGGTGAAGGCGGGGCGCTGGGACGACCTGTCGGGAATCTCCGCCCAGGCCGTTCTGCTCGAACGCATTGCGGCGTTTCATCGCAAGGCGCCCGCGGGCGCCTGGTACCTGGGCTTCCGCCTCGACGAAAACGATATCGGCGGCTATCCCCTGCGCTCGGCGCTGGATGCCGCGGCGCCCGGGCGCGCGGTATTCCTGCTGCGGCGCGACGCGCAGGTCGGCGTGGGCAGCCTGGCCGCATTCGAGGCTCTGAAGGCCAGCGGCCTCACGCGCTCGGTGCCCGATCGCTGCCTGAACGAGCAGGCGGGCATGGCTCGCGGCCGGGGCGTGTTTGCGTTCACCACGCATATCGCGGCGGGCGACCGGATCGAAGATTATCTGGGCGGCTATCCGGCGATCTTCGGGGAGATGGCCAGGCTGGGCATCACCAGCGTGCACAACGCGCTGACCAGCGGCCTGGCCATGCAGGCCTATCGGCGCCTGCATGCCGCGGGCGGCTTGCGGGTGCGCGTGGGCATGATGCTCAACGGGCGCGACGAGGCGCTGGTCGACGAAGTCCTGCATTCCGGCGCCCGCTTCGGCGATGGCGACGAGTACCTGCGCCTGCTGGGCGTCGAGTACGGATCGGACGGCAGCACCAGCGGCCGCACAGCCGCGTACTACGAGCCTTATGCGGCGCATGCCGGCGCCGGGAGGGAACCGCCCGAGTTCGGCGATGTGAATTTCTCGGCCGACGAGCTCGCATTCAAGGTCGGCCGGGTCATGGGTGCGGGCCTGCAGGCGGCCGCAACCGGAAACGGCGACCGCGGCATCGATTTCGCGCTGGATGCGTTCGAGAAGGCCATGGCCGCGCATCCCGGCGCCGTCCCCCCGCGCATCGAGCATTGCTGCTGCGCGCCGCCCTCCATCCAGCAACGCATGGCGAAGCTGGGCGTGATCGACTCTTCGGCGGCCGGTTTCGCCTACAACCTGGGCGATGCCTATTTGCGCAATCGGCCCGCTTCCGATTGGCCGTGGCTCTGGCCCCATCGCGACATGCTGGACAGGGGCGTGCTGGTCTGCGGGCATTCGGACGCCCCGGTCTGCGACCGCAATCCGTTTCTCGGCATGTGGTCCATGGTCACGCGCAAGACCGCGTCGGGCGCCGAGATCGGCGCCGCACAGGCGATCTCGGTGGACGAAGCCATGCGTTGCTATACCGTCAATCCCGCCATCGCCGAACGGCAGGCGGGATCCAAGGGCTCGCTGGCCCCGGGCAAGCTGGCCGATCTGATCGTGCTGGACCGGGACCTGTACGGCATCCCCGCCGACGCGATCCGCGAAACGGAGGTGCGCGCGACGGTGGTCGGCGGGCGCGTCGCCTTCCGGTCGCCGCTTGCGTCCTGGGCGGACGAACTTCCCGAGGAGGACTGAATCATGCAGCGTTCGCTACCCGTCGCGCTGGTCTTGCCCGTGGTGTTGCTGGTTGGGGGGCTTTTCCTGTTGCCGGTCTTGCGCATCCTGGCGATCAGCTTCACGGAGCCCGTGCCCGGCATCGGCAATTACGTGGCGCTGTTCACGCAGCCGCTCTATCTCAAGATCATGGCGACCACCGCCAGGATATGCATCTGGACGACCTTGATCGCCCTGGTGCTGGGCTACGTCGTGGCCTACGTCATGGCCAACGTGCCTGCGCACGTGCGCAGCTGGATGACGATCTGCCTGCTGGTGCCGTTCTGGCTGTCGGTGCTGGTCCGGGCATTCGCCTGGGTATTGCTGTTGTCCAGGGAAGGCGTGGTCAACGCGACGCTCATGGCGCTGGGAATGGTCGACCGGCCTCTGGCTCTCCTGCGCAACGAAACCGGCGTGCTGATCGGCATGGTGCATTACATGATCCCATACGCGGTGCTGCCGATGCTGACCAATATGCTGGGCATGGACCGTTCCCTGATGGCGGCGTCCCGGGCGCTGGGAGCCGGACCCGTGCGCACGTTCCTGCGCGTGTACCTCCCGCTGTCCCTGCCGGGCGTGCTGGCGGCGGCAGTGCTCGTCTTCATTTTCTGCCTCGGCTTCTTCATTACTCCGGCCCTGCTGGGCGGCGGCAAGACCGTGATGGTGGCCCAATACATCGAGTTCGGCATCAGCGAAACCATGAACTGGGGGATTTCCACGGCATTCGCAAGCGCCTTGCTCGCCGCGGTGGTGCTGAGCCTGGTCCTGATGTCGCGCTGTGTGCGCGTTCCTTCCCTGTTCGGTGCGCCATGAGCATACGTCCATCCTGGTGGTTCGCAGGCGCGGCGGTGTGCGCGGTGCTGGTGCTGGCGTATCTGTTCCTGCCGGCGCTGGTGGTGATACCCGTGTCGTTCACCGACCGTAGCTATCTTTCGTTTCCGGCGGATTCATGGTCGTTGCAGCATTACCGGCAACTGGTGGAAAGTCCGGTCTGGCGCGACAGCCTGCTGCAAAGCATCGCCGTGTCGGCGGTGTCCACGCTGGCCGCTACCAGCCTGGGCTGCGCCGCCGCCATCGGCGCCTGGAAGCTGGGCGCGCGGCTGGGCGGCCTGGTGCGCATGCTGGCCTTGCTGCCCCTCATCGTTCCCACCATCGTGGGAGCGCTGGCGTACTACCGCCTGTATATCGACTTGGGGCTGCTCGACACGTACACGGGCGTGGTGCTCGCCCATGTGGTCGCGGCCACGCCTTTCGTCTTCGTGTCGGTGGGATCCGCGCTGGCCAATTTCGATCCGCGGCTGGAGCAGGCCGCGCGTTCGATGGGCGCGCGGCCCTTGCAGGTGCTGTCACGAATCACGCTGCCGGGCATCCGTCCGGGCATTGTTTCGGGCGCCATCTTCGCGTTCATCGTGTCGTGGGATGAACTGGTCGTCCTGCTGTTCATCACGACGCGCAACGTCTATCTGTTGCCGCGGGCGATGTGGGACGGAATCAACGAAAACGTGGATCCCACGATCGCTGCCGTGGCCACCCTGATGATCTTGATCACCTTCATTTGCCTGTGCGTGGAGCGCCTGCTCGCGCACCGGAAAGAAAAGCGGGAGTCCTCATGAATTCAGCTCATTCTTCGGTTGCGCCGCTCTTGCGGGTGCAGGGACTGCGCAAGCTGTTCGGTTCGACGGCGGCGCTGGACGGCATCGATTTTTCGCTGGCCCCGGGTGAATTCCTGACGCTGCTGGGCCCTTCGGGGTCCGGCAAGACGACGACCTTGATGTCGATCGCTGGCTTCGTCACGCCGAGCGCGGGCGAGATCTACCACCGTGGCGCTCCGATCACCCGCCGCCCGCCCGAAGACCGGGGCTTCGGCATGGTGTTCCAGGGCTATGCGCTGTTTCCCCACATGACCGTGGAGCAGAACGTCAGGTTTCCGCTGTCCATACGCGGGGTGGCGGGCAGCGAGGCGCGCGCCCGCGCGCGGGCGGCATTGGAGCAGGTGCAGCTGGGCGCATATGCCGGACGTTATCCCAGGCAGCTTTCCGGGGGGCAGCAGCAGCGCGTGGCGTTGGCCCGCGCCCTGGTCTACCGGCCCGACGCATTGCTGCTGGACGAACCTCTTTCGGCGCTGGACAAGAAACTGCGCGCCGATCTGCAATGGGAGCTTCGCAAGCTGAACAAGGAATCGGGCGCGTCGTTCCTGTATGTCACGCACGATCAGGAAGAGGCGCTGTCGATGTCCGACCGCATCGTCATCTTCAACCAGGGCCGCATCGCGCAGATCGGTTCGCCGTCGGAGCTCTATGAACGGCCCGCAAGCCTGTTCGTGGCCGAGTTCCTGGGCCGCAGCAACGTGCTGCAGGGCACCGTCCGCGCCGTGGGGCAGGAGGAAGTGGCGGTGGACTATGAGGGAGGAGTCATCCGGATTCCCGGCCCGGTGCCGGCCTGCGCCGCGGGAGACAACGTGAGCCTCGTGGTGCGGCCGCACAAGCTGCGGCTGGCGCCGGCGGGGCAGCCAGGCCTGCAGGCGAGGGTGGAAGCCGTCGGCTACGGAGGCAACCTGCTGAACTATCTGCTGCGCACGCCTCGGGGCACGCCGCTGTACCTGGAGTGCGTTGCCGGCGCGGGGCGCGATCCGGGCCTGCGCCAGGGCGCCGACGTGTGCGTCGCCCTGGACGGCGAAACCGTGAGCGTGCTGGAGGGAGCCCGCCGCTGAGCTAAGGCGCGCCCTGGGCTGAACGCCCACCCTGGGCTGAATGCCCATCCTGGGCTAAACGCCCACCCTGGGCTAAACGCCCACCCTGGGCTAAACGCCCAGGTGCCTGGTCAATTGTTCGGGGTGGCGGGCCAGCGAGGCGCTGTCGCCGTCCTGCACGATCAGGCCTTTTTCCATGACCAGGCAGCGGTCGGTATGCTCCAGGACCGCGCGGTAGTTGCGGTCGACGATCAGGGTGGACATGCCTCCTGCGCGGATCTGGCGGATGATCCGCCATATCTCCGCCACGATCAGCGGCGCCAGGCCCTCGGTGGCCTCGTCCAGGATCAGCAGTTCCGGATTGGTCATCAGCGCCCGGCCGATGGCCAGCATCTGCTGCTCACCGCCCGAAAGCTGCTGCCCGCCGTGCCCCAGCCGTTCCTGCAAGCGCGGGAACGTATCCAGCACGCGTTCGTAGGTCCAGTCCTTGCGGCCGAGCCTGCCGGGACGCGCCGCCACCAGCAGGTTTTCGCGCACGTTCAGGTTGGGGAAGATCCCGCGGCCCTCGGGGACGTAGGCCACGCCCAGCCGGGCGATCGCATGCGGCCGCGCGCGCGTGCAGTCGCGGCCGTCGACGCGCACGCTGCCCCGCGCGCTTTTCACCTGCCCGACCAGGCTGCGTATCAAGGTGGTCTTGCCCATGCCGTTGCGGCCCACCAGCCCGACGGATTCGCCGGGGGCGATATGCATGTCGACGCCGCGCAGCACGTGGCTGGCTCCGTAGTACACATGCAGGCCGCCGGCTTCGATCAGCGTGTTCATCTGGGGTCTCCCCGCATCTCTTCGCCCAGGTAGGCGGTCCGTACCTCGGCGTTGGCGCGGATTTCCCGGGGGGCGCCGCTGGCGATGGCGGTGCCGTTGACCATGACGGTGATGGTTTCCGCCACGCGGAAGACGGCGTCCATGTCGTGCTCGACCAGCAGGATGGCGTGGCCGGATTTCAGCGCCTGCAAAAGCGCGAGGATGCGGTCGGTTTCCTCCGGGCCCATCCCGGCCAGCGGTTCGTCCAGCAGCAACACCTGAGGTTCGCCCGCCAGGCACATGGCGATTTCAAGCTGGCGCTTGCGGCCATGGGACAGCAGCCCGGCCTCGCGCGCCGCATCGCCGGCCAGCCCGGTGCAGTCCAGCGCATGCCGCGCCAGTTCCGCGCTGCGGCGGCAGTCCGAGGCGGGCCGCCACCAGTGCCAGAACCGCTGGCGCCGCGCCTGGGCGGCCAGCCTGCAGTTCTCGAACACGCTCAATTCGGGAAAGATGGTCGACCGCTGGTAGCTGCGGCCCAGGCCGGCGCGGGCCCGCTCGGGCTGGCGCCACGCGGTGACGTCGCGCCCGTCCAGCATGACTTGGCCGCTGCTGGGCGCCAGCTCGCCCGACAGGATGTTGATCAGGGTGGACTTGCCCGCGCCGTTGGTGCCGATGACGGCATGCACCTGGCCCCGCCGCAGGTCCAGCGACACGCCGTTGACGGCCGTCAGGCCGCCGAAGCGGCGCGTGACCGCGCTGGCGGCAAGCAGGACTTCAGACATGGTGCTCTCCTTGGATGGGCAGGCGCGCGGGGGCGGGCTTGAGGCTGGCTGCCGCGGCGTCGGGCGCCGAGGCGGCGCGGGCGGTCCGGCGCCGGCGCAACTGCGCGGGCAGCCCGGCCAGGCCGTTGGGCAGCAGGGCCACGAGCGCAATGATGGCGATGCCCAGCGGCAGGTGCCAGTGGCGCGCATAATCGCCCATCAGCGCCTGCGATTGGAACAGCTCTTGCAGCAGCACCAGCGCCACGGTGCCCAGCACCGCCCCGCCCAGGCTGCCCATGCCGCCCAGGATCACCATCAGCAGGACCAGCCCGGATTGCTCCCAGGCCAGCAGCTCGGGCGTGACGAAGCCGTCCTTCAGCGCGAACAGGAAGCCGGCGATGCTGGCCAGCGCGGCGCCGATGACGTAGGCGGCGAGCTTATAGGGATAGGTCGAGTAGCCGGCGGCGCGCATGCGCTGTTCGTTGATGCGGATGCCGGCCAGCGCCGCGCCGAACGGAGAGCGCCGCAACAGGGCCAGGAAGCCCCAGGCCGCCGCCAGCCAGGCCAGCACGAAGAAATAGAAACTGCGTGCGTTCCCCAGGTCGAAGGGCAGCCAGCCGCCCAGCGACAATTCGGGCCGGAAATACAGGTAGATGCCGTCGCTGCCGCCGCCGATATCGGTGTCGTGGAACACGTAGTACGCCATCTGCGAAAAGGCCAGCGTGACCATGATGAAATACACGCCGCGCGTGCGCAGCGCCAGCGCGCCTGTCACGGCGGCATAGGCCGCCGCAGCCAGCACCGCGGCCGGCAGCAGCAGCCACAGGCTGGCCGCCTCCGATTCGGGCGACAGCAGCGCCGCGGCATAGGCGCCGATGCCGAAGAAGGCGGCATGGCCCAGGCTGACCAGCCCCGCGCCGCCCACCAGCAATTGCAGGCTCAGCGCGAAGATCGCGTAGATCATGAGTTTGATTGCCAGGCCCGTGTAGTAGTCGCTGCCGCTCCAGGAAAACGCGGCCAGGGCCAGCAGCGCCGCGACGGGAAGTAGTCGGTTCAACATTTTCAGCCCTGCTTGAACAGCCCTTCGGGCTTGCAAAGAAGAATGAACGCCATCAGCAGGTACACCAGCACCCCCGCCGCGGCCGGGAACAGCACCTGGCCGAAGGTCTCGACCACGCCCACCAGCATTGCGGCCAGAAATGCGCCGCGGACCGAGCCGATCCCGCCGATCACGACGACCACGAAGCAGATGATGAGCACGCTGTTGCCCATGCCGGGATAGACGGACGAGACGGGCGCCGCGATGCTGCCGGCCAGCGCCGCCAGCGCCACGCCCGCGGCGAACACCAGGCGATAGAGCTTGTTGACGTCGATGCCGAGGGAGGCTGTCATTTCGCGGTTGCTGGAGCCCGCCCGCAGCATCATGCCCAGCCGGGTGCGCGAGATGACCCAGTACAGCAGCAGCGCCACCGCGATGCCGACCGCCGAGATGAACAGCCGGTACACCGGATAGGTCATGACGCCGCCCAGCGAAATGCTGCCCTGCAGCCATGAAGGCAGCGGCACGCCATGCACGTCGTTGCCCACCAGGATGCTGCGCAGCTCCTCGAAGACCAGGATCAGGCCGTAGGTCATCAGCACCTGTTGCAGGTGGTTGCGCCGGTACAGGTAGCTGAAGAAGGCCGCCTCCAGCAGGTAGCCCAGCACGGCGGCGGCCGCCACGCACACGGCCAGCGTGGCCAGGAAGCCGCCGCCCAGCCATCGGTCCACCGCCGGCCCCAGCGCGAAGGCCATGTAGGCGCCGATCATGTAGAAGCTGCCGTGGGCAAGATTGATGATGCCCATGATGCCGAAGATCAGCGTCAGGCCGCTGGCCACCAGGAACAGCAGCAAGCCGTACTGGAAGGCGTTCAGGCTCTGGATGAGCAGGATGCTGAAGTCCATGGGACCTCCCTGTGGCGGAGTGCGGTCAGCGTCAGAGCTTGCAGCCGCGGGCGGGGTCGGCCAGCTTCTTCACGGCGACATCGACGACTTTGTTCTCCAGGCCGTCGACGCGGCGCAGATAGATGTCCTGCACGGGGTTGCCGGCGGCCGACAGCGTGAAGGGGCCTCGCGGGCTGTCCACGGTGGCGCCGCGCATGGCCTTGCGGAAATCGTCCTTCTTGCCGAAGTCGCCCTTGACCGCGGCCAGGCCCGATTGCATCAGTTGCGCAGCGTCATAGCCCTGCACGGCATAGACGTCCGGCTGCGCCTTGTAGGCCTTGGCGTAATCGGCGCGGAAGGCGTTGTCGCGAGGCGTGTTCAAGCCGTCCGCATAGTGCAGGGTGGTGAGCAGGCCCTGGGCGGATTCACCCTGGGCCTGCAGCGTGCCGTCGGTGAGAAAGCCCGAGCCGTACAGCGGAATGCTCTTGTCCAGGCCGGCGGCATGGTAGTCCTGCACGAACTTCACGGCGCCGCCGCCGGCGAAGAAAGTGAACACCATGTCGGGCTTGAGCGCGGCGATCTCGGTCAGGAGCGGCTGGAATTCCACGTTGGGGAAGGGCAGGCTCAATTCCTTCACGACCTTGCCGCCGGCCTTCTCGAAACCTTCCTTGAAGCCGCCGATGGCTTCGTCGCCCGCGGCGTACTTCCACGTGATGGTGACGGCCGTCTTGTGGCCCTTGCCGTACGCCACCGGCCCCATGGCATAGGCGGGCTGCCAGTTGGTGAACGAGGTGCGGAAGATGCCGGGGCCGCAAAGCGGGCCGGTGATGGCATTGGCGCCGGCATTCGTGACGATCAGGGTGGTGTCGGCATCCTTGGCGGCCTTCGCCAGCGCCATCGCCACGCCCGAGTGCACCGTGCCGATCAGCACGTCGACCTGGTCGCGCTTGATCAGGCGGTTGGCGTTCTCGGCGGCCTTGGCGGGATTGGACTCGTCGTCCACCTTGAAGTACTCGATCTCGCGTCCGCCCAGCTTGCCGCCCTGTTCGGCGACGTACAGCTTGAAACCGTTCTCGATGGCGTTGCCCAGCGCGGCGTAGGTGCCGCTGTAGGGCAGCATGAAGCCGACCTTGAGCTTGTCGGCCGCCTGCGCGCCGCCAGCGGCGATCATCAGGGCCGCGGCGAGCGCGGTCCGGGTCAGGGCGTGGTTCATGGTTTGTCTCCGTGCTTGTTATGGGCCGACGCGAGGTCAGCGGTGGGATTCCAGTCCACCGACGAAAGCGGCGACGGCCTGGATGACGCGGGCGGGCTGGTCCTTGTGCGGCGAATGACGGCAGTCCGAGATCTCGAGCAATTCGGTCTGGGGGGCGAGGCGGCGTATGCCGCGTATCTGGGCGAGCGTGCCGTATTCATCGTCCACGCCCTGGATGGCCAGCACGGGACAGGCGATCCGGGGCAGGTATTCCTCGATGTTCCAGGCGCGGAACGCGGGATCGAGCCAGACGTCGTTCCAGCCCCAGAAGGCGGAATCCGCATCCGCGTGGTGGCGTCCCAGCCGGGCGCGCAGGTCCGTTTCCTGGTAGGCCCGCCGCGCCTCTTCGATGCTGGATACCGTCACGTCCTCGATGAGGATGTGCGGAGCGGCGACCACGATGCCGGAGACGGCGTCCGGATGCATCGCCGCGTACAGCAGGGCGATCGAGCCGCCGTCGCTGTGGCCGAAGAGCACCGGCTTGTCTTGCCGGGCGTCCACGCCCAGCGCCCGGAGCAGGGCTGGCAGCACTTCGCGCGCCTGGCCGTGCATGAAGTCCACCGGCCATTTTTCCTGCGGCGGCCGCGGCGTCGACTGGCCATACCCGTAGCGCGAATACACCAGCCCGCGGCATCCGGCCGCCTCGCACAGCTGCCGCGGCCAGTCTTTCCACATGGATACCGATCCCAGTCCTTCGTGCAGGAAGACCAGCAGCGGGGCCCCGGGGCGCGGGGAATCTATCCATAGGCATTCCAGGCGCATGTCGCGCCCCAGCGCATGGACGTCGGCGTAGACGGTCCCGGCCGCGGAGCGGCGGTTCATAGCGAGGCCTCTTCCAGCTGCCTGAGCCGGAAGCGCTGGATCTTCCCGGTGGCGGTCTTGGGCAGTTCGTCGGTGAAGTCGATCTGGCGCGGATACTTGAAAGGAGCCAGGTGTTGCTTTACGTAGGTCTGGAGCGCGGCGCCTGTCCGGGCATCGGGCTCGAAGCCCGGACGCAGCACCACGTAGGCCTTGGTCTTCACCAGCCCGTCGTGGTCCGGCACACCGATCACCGCGGCTTCCAGCACCGCTTCGTGCTGCACCAGGATGTTCTCGACCTCCACGGGCGAAACATACTGCCCGCTGACCTTGATCATGTCGTCGCTGCGCCCCGCGTAGGTGTAGTAGCCGTCGGCGTCGCAGGTGTATTTGTCGCCGCTCTTGAGCCAGTCGCCCAGGAAGCACTGGCGCGTCTTGTCGCGGTTGTTCCAGTACATCAGGGCCGCGCTCGGCCCCTTGATATAGAGGTCGCCGATGGCGCCAGGCTGCACGGGCGCGCCGTTCTCATCGCGTAGCTGCACTTCGTATCCGGGCACCGGCTTGCCGGTGGTGCCGTAGCGCAGTTGCCCGGCCTGGTTGGAAATGAAGATGTGCAGCATTTCGGTGGATCCGATTCCGTCCAGGATGTCGCAACCGAAATGCCGCGTGAAGCGTTCGCCGATGTCTCGGGGCAGGGCTTCGCCGGCCGACGTACAGACGCGCAAGCCGACCTGGTCGCGCGGCGGCAGCTCGGGCGAGGCCAGCATGCTGGCGTAGAGCGTGGGCACGCCATAGAACACCGTCGGCCGGTGCCGGGTGAGGCGCTGGAAGACGGCTTGCGGGGTTGGGCGTTCGCTCATCAGCACGACGGTTGCGCCGACCGACAGGGGGAAGGTCAGGCCGTTGCCCAGGCCGTAGGCGAAGAAGAGCTTGGCGGCCGAGAACACGACGTCGTCCTCGCGGATGCCGAGCACCGGCTTGGCATAGAGTTCGGCGGTGTGCCACAGGTTGCCGTGGGTGTGGACCACCCCCTTCGGCTTGCCGGTGGAACCGGAGGAATACAGCCAGAAGGCGATCTCGTCGGACAGCGTGCGCGCGGCGGGCGCAATCGGCGCGGACGCCAGCAGGGCTTCGAACTCGAACGCGCCGGCGGGCAGGGGGCCGGCGGGCTGGGATACGACCAGGTGTTCCACGTCGGCGCCTGCCTGCTTCAGCGCGGCCTGCACGGTGGGCAGCAGCGCGCCCGAGACGAACACCGCCCGCACGCGGCTGTGCCCGATGATGTAGGCGTAGTCATCGGCGGTCAGCAGGGTGTTGACGGCGACGGGGACCACGCCGGCGTGCAGCGCGCCCAGGAACACGACGGGCCAGTCGGCCGTGTCCTGCATCAGCAGCAGGATGCGCTCTTCGCGCCGCAGGCCCAGGTCGCGCAGGACGCCGCCCAGCCGGGCCACCCGCTCCGCCAGCTCGCCATAGGTGAGCTGGCGCGTATCGTCGATATAGGCGGGCTTGGCGGCGCGCGGGGCATTGAGCGCCGCCAGGTGGCTGGCGAAGTTGAGTTCGGCGGGACAGATGTTCACGGTTGTCTCCTGGTGTCCTGGTGTCCTGGTGGGCGGATGCCGCGCCCGTATTTTTCTGGAAAGCGGGGGCGTCGGCGGGCGCTAGGGACGAGCGAAATCGATGGCGCCGCCGGGCAGCAGGTACAGCACCAGGGCGCGGCCGCCGGTCACGGTCGGGCGGTGCGCGCTGCCCGGGCCGTAGACCAGCCAGCCGGCGCCGTGGCCGTCGAAGCGGGCGCCTTCGGTCAGCGGCATGATCATGTCGATCTCGCCATTGGGATGCGCATGCTGCGGGCCGGCGAGGCTGTCCATGTCCACGACGTCCACCGAGCAGTCGGCCAGGTCGGGCGCGGGCTTGATGACGCGGCCATAGCGGATGCCGCCGCCTTCGCGGCTGCACATCCAGCCATCGGCCACGCCCTGCCTACAGGCGGCGAAGATGTCCTGGAACAGCGCGCTGCCCGGGCCGGCCTCCAGATTCAGCTTGGCCTGCAGGCCGGCGTCCAGGCCGTGGCCGGCCGTCAGTCGCGCGACGTCGCGCATCAGGGCATGGAATCGATCTGGCGTGCTCACCGGGGCTCCTCCTTTACACTTGTCGGCGCTTTTGAAGCGAAATGCACTCCACTGCTGTTTTCGTGCATCTGACCGGCAGTTGAATTCATTTAAGGAAAAATAGTGCTTCCATTGATTTGGGTCAAGCACTATAGTGCATAAATCAACGACTATCAGGGTTTTTGCGGAGTCAGCCAGAACATGAATCAAGCGCTAGACGCGGCGCCAACCGAACCTCGGCGGGAAGCTTTTCTCGTGGCATTGGGCGAGCGGGTGCGCCGCCTGCGGGCCATACGCGGCATGACCCGCAAGAGCCTGTCGCAGGTGACCGGCGTGTCGGAGCGCCACCTGGCGAATCTTGAGCATGGGGTGGGCAATGCGTCGATCCTCGTGCTGTTGCAGATCGCCAAGGCATTCAACTGCGCGCTGGCCGAGCTGGTCGGCGACGTCACCACGGAATCGCCGGATTGGCTGCTGATCAGGGAGTTGCTCAGCGGCCGGACCGAGTCCGACCTGCAGCGCGCGCGCGAGGCGCTGACCCAGCTGTTCGGAGTGGGGGCAGGCGCCCAGCGGCCCAACCGCACCCAGCGCGTGGCCTTGATCGGCCTGCGCGGCGCGGGCAAGTCCACGTTGGGGCAGATGCTGGCGGACGACCTGGGCTACCCCTTTGTGGAGCTGAACCGCGAGATCGAGCGTGTGGCGGGGTGCAGCATCCTGGAGATCCACAATCTGTACGGCCCCAATGCCTACCGCCGCTACGAACGGCGGGCGCTGGAAGAGGCCGTGCAGATCTACCCGGAAATGGTCCTGGCCACCCCGGGCGGCCTGGTGTCCGAGCCGGCGACCCTGAATCTGCTGCTGGCGCATTGCTACACGGTATGGCTGCGCGCCACTCCCGAAGAGCACATGGGCCGCGTCATGGCGCAGGGCGACTTCCGTCCCATGTCGGGCAACAACGAGGCGATGGCCGATCTGAAGCGCATCCTGGCGGGGCGCGAAGCCTTCTACGCCAAGGCCGACCTGACCTGGGTCACCAGCAACCTGGACGTGAAGGAGAGCTTCGCGGGCCTGCGCACGCAGGTGCGCAAGGCTTGCGGCCTTCCGCTGTAGCCGGGTGCGGCGCGGGCCTGGCGCCGCCGACAGGAAGTTTTTTGCATGTCCCCGCTTGACGGGGATTTTTTTCGCCAGTAATCTGCATAATAATTCATGTTATGCAGTATTTTTCCTGTTTAGGCGTGCAAGGAGACACAGATGAGCAGCACTCTCAACCGGGTGGATTTCCGGACCGACCCCGGGCAGTACCGCCATTGGCGCCTGACGTTCGACGGCGCGGTCGCCACCCTGGCGATGGATGTCGCCGAGGACGGCGGATTGCGCCCCGGCTACAAACTGAAGCTGAATTCCTACGACCTGGGCGTCGATATCGAATTGCACGACGCCTTGCAGCGCATCCGCTTCGAGCATCCCGAAGTGCGCACGGTGGTGGTGACCAGCATGAAGGAACGCATCTTCTGTTCGGGCGCCAATATCTTCATGCTGGGACTGTCCTCGCACGCCTGGAAGGTGAACTTCTGCAAGTTCACCAACGAGACCCGCAACGGCATCGAGGATTCCAGCCGCCACAGCGGCCTGAAATTCGTCGCCGCGCTCAACGGCGCCTGCGCCGGGGGCGGCTACGAGCTGGCGCTGGCCTGCGACGAGATCGTGCTGATCGACGACCGCTCCTCTTCCGTGGCGCTGCCCGAGGTGCCGCTCCTGGGGGTGCTGCCGGGCACCGGCGGCCTGACCCGAGTGACCGACAAGCGCCGCGTGCGCCACGACCACGCCGACATCTTCTGCACCTTGGTGGAAGGCGTGCGCGGCCAGCGGGCCAAGGACTGGCGGCTGGTGGACGAGGTGGTCAAGCCGGCCCGCTTCGAGGAGGCCGTGCGCGAACGCGCTCAGGCGCTGGCGCAAGGCAGCGACCGGCCGGCGGGCGAGCGGGGCATCGCGCTGACGCCGGTGCAGCGCGCGGAAAGCGCCGACGGCCTGTCCTACCGCTACGTTGACATCCGGATCGACCGCGAAAAACGCCAAGCCGTCTGGACGCTGCGCGCGCCCGACGGCGACGTGCCAACCGAGCTCGCGGAAATCCTGGCGGCCGGAGCGGCCTGGTGGCCGCTGCAGATGGCGCGCGAACTGGATGACGCGATCCTGTCCATGCGCACCAACGAATTGGATATCGGCACCTGGATTTTCAAGACCGAAGGCGAGGCGGACCGCGTCCTGGCCGCCGACGCCGCGCTCGAACGGCACGCGGGCCATTGGTTCGTGCGCGAAACGGCCGGCATGCTCCGCCGCACGCTGGCGCGCCTGGACGTCACGTCCCGCAGCCTGTTTGCGCTGATCGAGCCGGGGTCCTGCTTTGCCGGCACCCTGCTCGAAGTGGCGCTGGCCGCCGACCGCAGCTACATGCTGGACAGCGAAGACGAAGCGGCGCCCGCCCGGATCGTCGTGGGCGAACGCAATTTCGGCGCCTATCCAATGGTCAATGGCCAGAGCCGGCTGCAGCGCCGTTTCTACGACGAGCAACCCCCCCTGGAAGCGGTGCGCGCGCGCGCAGGCCAGCAACTGCCGGCCACCGAAGCGCTGGAACTGGGGCTGGTCACGTACGCGCCCGACAGCATCGATTGGGACGACGAGGTGCGCATGATGCTGGAAGAGCGCCGCGCCCTGTCGCCCGACGCATTGACGGGCCTGGAGGCCAACCTGCGCTTCGGCGGCAGGGAAACGATGGAGACCCGGATCTTCGGCCGCCTGACCGCCTGGCAGAACTGGATCTTCAACCGCCCGAACGCAGCTGGCGACAAGGGCGCGCTCAAGCTTTACGGCAAGGGCGAGCAGGCGGCATTCGACTGGAACCGGGTCTGACGACCCGCAACGCCGCGCCTTGCGGCCCATAAGCAACGAACAGGAGCGAGACAATGTCCGGAATCAACTACACCGACAAGATCCCCAATAACGTCAATCTTGCCGGCGACCGCACGCTGCAGCGCGCGCTGGAACATTGGCAGCCCAACTACCTGCAGTGGTGGCAGGACATGGGGCCCGACGGTTCGCATGGCTTCGACGTCTACCTGCGCACGGCGGTCAGCGTGCAGCCCGACGGCTGGGCGCATTTCGATCACGTGAAGATGCCGGACTACCGCTGGGGTATCTTCTTGGCGCCGCAGGACGGCCAGCGCAAGATCCATTTCGGCGAGAACATGGGGCGCGACGCCTGGCAGGACGTGCCGGGCGAACACCGCGCCAACCTGCGCCGCATCATCGTGACACAGGGCGATACCGAGCCGGCCTCGATCGAGCAGCAGCGTCACCTGGGCCTTACCGCGCCGTCGCAGTACGACCTGCGCAACCTGTTCCAGATCAACGTCGAGGAAGGCCGCCACCTGTGGGCCATGGTCTACCTGCTGCATCGCTACTTCGGCCGCGACGGACGCGAAGAGGCCGACGCGTTGCTGCAGCGCAGCTCGGGCGATGCCGACAATCCGCGCATCCTCGGAGCGTTCAACGAAAAAACGCCCGATTGGCTGGCGTTCTACATGTTCACCTACTTCACCGACCGCGACGGCAAGTTCCAGTTGTGCGCCTTGGCGGAGTCGGGCTTCGACCCGCTGGCGCGCACCACCAAGTTCATGCTGACCGAAGAGGCGCATCACATGTTCGTGGGCGAATCGGGCATCTCGCGCGTCATCCAGCGCACCTGCGAAGTGATGAACCAGCTGAAGACCGATGACCCGGAAAGCGTGCGCGCGGCGGGCGTTATCGACCTGCCCACCATCCAGCGCTACCTGAATTTCCACTACAGCGTCACCATCGACCTGTTCGGCGCCGACCAATCCTCCAACGCGGCGATCTTCTACAGTTCGGGCCTGAAGGGGCGCTACGAAGAAGGCAAGCGTACCGACGACCACCAATTGAAGAACGATACCTATCGCGTGTTGACGGTGGAGAACGGCAAGCTGGGCGAGGCCGAGGTGCCGATGCTGAATGCCTTGAACGAGGTCCTGCGCGACGATTTCATCCGCGATTCGGTCGCGGGCATCGGGCGCTGGAACAAGGTCATCGAAAAGAGCGGCATCCCGTTCCGGCTGCAAGTGCCGCACAAGGCGTTCAATCGCCAGATCGGCACGCTGGCGGGCATCAGGATGTCTCCAGAAGGCGACATCCTCTCCGAATCGCAGTGGCAGGCCAACCGTCACAAGTGGCTGCCCACTCCCGAGGACCGCGCCTTCGTCGCGTCGTTGATGGGTCGCGTCACAGAGCCGGGAAAGTTCGCCAACTGGATCGCGCCGCCGGTCATGGGCATCAATCGCCAGCCGGTGAATTTCGAGTACGTCCGTTTCAACTAAAGCGGGGCGGCGGCCGCGCCGGCGGCCGCCTACCGGAGCATGGGGAAGACCGCGATGAACGCTCCCTTACCAGCAGAAGTCCTGAAGCAGCATCTCATCGATCCCGAGATCTGCATCCGCTGCAACACTTGCGAAGAAACCTGTCCGATAGACGCGATCACCCACGACGCCAACAATTACGTCGTGGACCCGGAAATCTGCAATGGCTGCATGGCCTGCGTGCCGCCGTGTCCCACGGGCGCCATCGACAACTGGCGGCTGGTGGCGCGCGCCGAGGCCCATTCCGTGCACGATCAGCTGGGCTGGGAGGAGCTGCCGCCGGAGCAGGCGCCGCCCGAAGCCACCGGGGCGGAAGCGGCCGTGGCCGCGCCCGGCGCGCCGCAACTCGCGGCCGCTCCGGGCGCGGCGGTGCCGCCCTGGTCCGCCGCCCATCCCTACGTCAACCTGTATACGCACAAGACGCCCATGACGGCCACCGTCGTCGGCAACTACCGGGTAACAGGCGCCGACACCGACAGCGACATCCACCATATCGTCCTGGATTTCGGCGAGCTGCCGTTTCCCGTGCTGGAGGGGCAGTCCATCGGCGTCCTGCCGCCCGGCCTGGACGCGCAGGGCCGGCCGCATCATGCGCGCCAGTATTCGCTGGCCAGCCCGCGCGATGGCGAGCGGGCCGGCTACAACAACCTTTCGCTGACGGTCAAGCGCGTTACCGAGGACCACGCCGGCGCGGCCGCCCACGGCGTGTGCTCGAACTACCTGTGCGACCTGGTCAAGAACGACAAGGTCCAGGTGATCGGGCCGTTCGGCCACACCTTCCTGATGCCCAATCATCCCAAGGCCAACCTCATCATGATCTGCACGGGTACCGGATCGGCTCCCATGCGCGCCATGACGGAGCGTTGCCGCCGGCGCATCGAGTCCGGCGACAATGGCAAGCTCATGCTGTTCTTCGGCGCGCGCACCGAGCGCGAACTGCCGTATTTCGGCCCGTTGATGAAACTTCCCCCTGATTTCATCGACATCAACCTGGCGCTGTCGCGCGAGGCGGGCCAGCCCAAGCGCTACGTCCAGGACCTGATCCGAGACCGCGCGGCCAAGGTGCTCGAACTGTTGGCGGACCGCAATACCTGCATCTACGTCTGCGGCTTGAAGGGCATGGAAACGGGCGTGCTGGACGCATTGCGCGACGTGACGGTGCAATCGGGCCAGGATTGGTCTATCCTGCATGATGCGCTGCGCCGCGAAGGGCGCCTGCACTTCGAGACCTATTGATCCGGAACATCCGATCTGGAAACATGAGCGACGGTCGGCGCGCGGTGGCGCGCCGATCGCACTGCGGGGGGAAATCCACAACATGAAGTTCGCCGATTTCAAAGACGGCATGCTCATCAAGGCCGGTCCGGTCACCGTGACGGAAGCGGAGATCCTGGAGTTTGCACGCAAGTACGATCCCCAGTGGTTCCACACCGATCCCCAGCGCGCCTCCGAAGGCCGGTGGGGCGGGCTGATCGCCAGCGGCTGGCACACCTGCGCGCTGGCCATGCGCATGGCGGTGGAGGCGGCGCTGCACGATTCCGAATCCTTCGGCTCGCCCGGCCTGGGCGAAGTGCGCTGGCGCACCCCCGTGCGCCCCGGCGATACACTGCGCCTGGAAGCGCGGGTGCAGGGCGTGCGCACATCCTCGTCGCGCCCCGACCTGGGCATCATCACGTGGGCCTGGACGGTCTACAACCAGCACGATGAAGGCGTGCTGGAACTGGACGCGACCAGCCTCTTCGATCTATCCGGCGACAACTAAGGGGGCGGGCGCTCCCGCCTCCGGATGCCGCCGGACGGCCTAGCGCTTCTTGCCCGCCTGCTTCAGGATGGCGTCGGCCTCGGGCCCGACGGCGGCCTTCCAGGCTGCCACCGAGTCCGACGCCGCGTCCTTCAGCGCCTTGCGCACGGGCAGCGGCACGGCGGTGTTGATCGCCACGCCGTTCTTGCGCATGTTGGCGTAGTTCTGCTGCAGCCGGCCGTCGATCCGCTTCCATTGTTCGGTTTCGGTCTGCGCCGCAGCCTGGTCGATGGCGCGGCGCGTGCGCGCGTCCAGGGCCTGGTAGGCCTGCAGGTTCATCGTCGCGATCGAGATGGGCATGGCGTAGTTGATCTCGGCGAAGTTGGGCAAGTGCTCCCATAGCTTGCGGCCCGCGCCGCCGTCGCCCGACGACAGCACGGCGTTCACTTCGCCCTTGGCGATCAGCGGCATGGCGTCGGCAAAGGAAATGTTCTGGGCGCGGGCGCCCGCTTTCTGCATCACGTTCTGCGACGTGGCGTCATAGGTGCGGATGCTAAGGCTCTTCAAGGCCGCGACGCCGTCGATCTTCTGCTTGGACCAGATGCCGGAGGCCGGCCAGGGCGTGGTGTAGAGCAGCTTCTGCCCGTGCGCCGCCAGCAGCTTTTCATAGGCGGGGCGCGCGGCCTTGTTGAGATTGCGGGCCTTGGACAGCGAGTCCGCCAGGAAGGGCAGGGAGGACACGCCGAACAAGGGGTACTTCGTGGCGAGGGCGCCGGCGAAGGCGTCGCCCGCGTCCACCTTGCGGGCCTCCACCGCGTCGATCATGTCCCCGGACTTGATGCCCTTGGCGGCATCGTAGCTGGCGTCGATGAGCACCGAGCCGGCTGTCTTCGCGCGGACCAGCTCCGCGAAGGTGGATACGCCTTGGCCGGGCATGGAGGTGGCCGGATACTCGGTGGCCATCGTCAAGGTGGTGGCGGCGTAGGCGCCATGCGCCATGAAGGCCATGGCGATGCCCGCCATCAGGCGGATGGATGGATTGCCTTGCATGCGCGGCTCCTGGTCGTGTCCCGGTTGCGGTGAGGCGCGGGGCCGTCCTCGGCCGGCGCTGGATCTGCCGGCTATCGTACGGCAAGGCAACCTGCCGTCCTATAGGGATGATCTGCATTGCATTGGCGCAACGGCGGGCGTCCGCGCTGTGCGGGGACGCCGGGTAAACCCCGGGTGGGCATTCCGGCAATATTGATAGAATAAGAAAGATTCTCAATAACATTTGCTCATCGACGCGGTTCTTTCATGACCTCCAGCCTGGCTTGCGCGCAAGGCCACGAAAACGTGCGCGTACTCTATGTGGACCATCATCGTTGGCTTGTGGGATGGCTGCGCAAGAAGCTGGGTTGCGGCCACGACGCGGCGGACATCGCCCAGGACACATTCCAACGCCTTTTGGCGGCGCCGGACTGCGCCGACCAGTTGCGCGAGCCGCGCGCCTACCTGAGCACGCTGGCCCACGGGCTGGCCGTCGACCAGATACGGCGGCGCAGGCTGGAACGCGCCTATCTCGATGAGCTGGCCTGCCTGCCCGAGCCGCAGGCGCCGTCGCCTGAATCGCGCGCCATCCTGATCGAAACGCTGTGCCGGGTCGACCGCATGCTCGACGGCCTCGGCAAGCGGGCGCGGACGGCCTTTCTGATGTCCAGGCTGGATGGCATGACCTACCCCGACATCGCGCGCTCGATGGGCGTGTCGCTGAGCTCCGTCGAGAAGTACATGGCGGCGGCGATCCGCCACTGTTACGAGGTGCGCTATGGCTGAGCGGGCATCGCAGGCGGTGCTGCATGAAGCGATCTCCTGGAGCGTGCGCCTGAATTCCGGCCGCGCCGACGAGGCCATGCGCGAAGCCTGCCGGCGCTGGCGCCAGGCCAGCGCGGAACATGAGCGGGTCTGGCGCCAGCTGCAGGCCATCGAGGATGACTTGGGGGCCGTGGCGGCGCCTCCGGCGGCGGGCGCCTTGCGCGCCGCGCCCGCGCTGAGCCGGCGTAGGGTGCTGGCCATGCTGGGAGCCGGTGCGGCCGGCGCGGGCCTGGCGGGCGCGCTGCATGACGACGCCTGGCGGCGCTGGGGAGCCGATTTCCGCACGGCGGTGGGCGAGCGGCGCCAGTACGCGCTTGCCGGCGGAGCGCGGCTCTGGCTGGATACCGATACCGCGGTGAACCAGGCGGCCATGCGCGATCTGACGCTGATGGCCGGCGAAATGCTCCTGGACACCGGGGCGGCTGGCGGAGCGCCCTGGACCGTGCGTAGCCGCGAGGCCAGTTTCACTGCGCATGCCGCGCGTTTCGCCTTGCGCCAGCTCGACGGCGCCACCTCCCTGTCCGTGCAGCGCGGCAGCTTGCGGGTCGAGCCGCGGCTCGGCGCCGCCGGCGAGGCGCAGGCAGGAGGACGCTACCTGGTCAGCGACCGCGCCATGGACACGGCGCCGGCCGTTGCCGATGCGGGCGCATGGGTGGAGGGCGTGCTCGCGGTGCGAGGCATGCGCCTGGGCGACTTCGTGGCGGAACTGGCGCGCTATCAGCGCGGCTGGACCCATTGCGACCCTGTGGTCGCCGCGTTGCGGGTGTCGGGCGTGTTCCAGCTGGATGACGTGCCCGCCGCCCTGGATACGCTGGCGCATGCGCTGCCGGTGCGGGTCACGCGCTACACCCGGTATCTCACGCGGGTCGTGGCGGCCTGAAGCCGGCGTGGGCGGGAGGGAAAGTTTTTCTGGCGGCGCTTTACGGGTTTTGCCGGCCTCGTTCGACATAGGAATAAACCCCTTTCTGTCTGAACCTGGAATGCCCCGCGCCATGCCCATTCTTGCCAAGCCGTATCACCGCAGCCTGCCCGCGCGCCTTGCTTTGTGCGCCCTGTTGGGCGCAGCCCTGCCCGCGGCAGCCCATGCCCAGGCCGAAGGGCGCAGCGCCCATAGCCAGTCCGGCGCTTCGCTGGAGGCCGCGCTCAACCAGTACGCCGGCGCAAGGCGCGTCACGCTATCGTTCGATCCATCGCTGGTGGCCGGCCGCCAGGCGCCCGCGCTGGACGGCGACTATACGGTCGGGGAAGGCTTTGCCGCGCTGCTGGCCGGCTCGGGGCTGGTGGCCGATAAGATCGGCGCGCGCCACTATGCGTTGCGGCCGGCGGGCGCGGTCAGCACGCTCGCGCCCGTTACGGTGACCGGCGAATCCGAGCTGGCGGAACGCTACAACCCGGCCACCACCGTCGGCTCCAAATCGGCGCTCACGCAGCGCCAGATTCCGCAGTCCGTCAGCGTCATCACGCAGGACCGCATCGTGCAGCAAGCCATGCAGACGCTCGACGATGCGATGCAGAATACGCCGGGAGTCACGGTAGAGCGCCGCGACAACAGCCGTTCCATCTTCCATTCGCGCGGCTTCGACATCACGTCCTACCAGATCGACGGGATTCCGACGCAGTACGACTGGCGCATGCTTTCGTCCAGCGACCTGGCGGTCTACGACCGCGTCGAAGTGCTGAAGGGGCCCGCCGGCCTGTACAACGGCGCCAGCGGCCTGGGAGGCGCCATCAACCTTGTGCACAAGCGGCCGCAACGCGAGTTCGGCTTCGATGGCAGCGTCTCCGCCGGGTCCTGGGACAACTACCGCAGCCAGATCGACCTGACCGGAAGCCTGAACGACGACGGTTCGTTGCGGGGCAGGCTCGTGGGCGTCTACCAGGACCGCCGCTTCTTCTACGACAAGACCAACGAGCAGCACTCGGTGCTGTACGGCGCGCTGGCCTACGACTTCACGCCCCGCACGACGCTGACCGTCGGAGGCGGGCGCCAGGAACGGGACATCCATGCCTCCATGTGGTCGATTCCCGCCTACGTGAGCTACGGGCCGGGCGGCCAGCCGCGTTTCTCCCTTGCCGACATCAAGCGGTCGACCTTTCTGGGGGCGGACTGGAACCGGGACCAGTTCACCTCGACCGAGGTGTATGCCGATCTCGAACACCGGCTGGAGAACGGCTGGACGGCGAAACTGGCGGGCCGCTACGCGGAGAACGAACTCGATCGCGAGCAAGCGTACGCATGGGGGCCGGCGGATACCGGCAATGACCTGATCCGGCTCATGTCGGCCAAGGGGCCGACCCGCCAGCGCCAGTCTTCCTACGATGCCTACGCCGACGGGCCCGTGCGCCTGTTCGGCCGCGAACACCACGTGACGGTAGGCGCGAACTTCACCGATTCGCGCTTCCACAATGAATGGGAGTACCCCACGCCGAACTGGGCGCCCTGGATCGACATCACGCGTCCGCAATCGGATTTCGCCCGGCTCGACTACGCCTTCAACAACGGCAACGATGCGCGCACGCGGCAGTGGGGCGTCTACACCAATCTGCGGCTAAGCCTGGCGGACCCGCTCACGCTGGTTGCAGGCGGCCGGCTGAGCTGGTGGGACCTCGATTCCACGCAGCGCAACCTGGCCGGCGAGAAATCGCAGGACGCAAGCTATGACGGCAAGTTCACGCCCAATGTGGGCCTGCTCTATGACCTGAACGATAGCTACACCTTGTACGCGAGCTACTCGGAGGTGTTCGCGCCGCAGAACGGCTACACGACCGCCAGCGGCGACATGCTCGAACCCCTGACGGGCAAGCAGGTCGAAGCGGGCGTGAAGGGCGAGTTCTTCGGCGGCGCGCTCAATGCATCGCTGGCCGCGTTCCAGGTGCGCGACGAAAACCGCGCGACGCTGGCGCCCGATTCCACCACGGTGTACGTGGCCAATGGCAAGACCCGCAACCGCGGCATCGAACTGCAGCTCAGCGGCCAGGTGAGTCCGGGCTGGAACGTGTATGCCGGCTATACCTGGCTCCAGACCCGCGTGGACCAGAGCGCCACCTACGACTCCAACGTGACCGCGGTGGCGCCCCGCCATCTCCTGCGGCTGTGGACCGATTACCGCTTGCCGGGGCAATGGAACCAGTACACGGTGGGCGCAGGCGTCAACGTGCAAAGCAGCACTTACGTGGCTTTCCCGCAGTACAACGGCGCCCGGCTGCAGCAGGGCGGCTACGCCACCGTGGACCTGAAGCTGGGCTACGAGATCAACCGCCACCTGGACGCGGCCCTGAATGTGACCAATCTGTTCGACCGCAAGTTCTACCAGACCATCAGTTCGCCGCGCTCGCAGAACGTTTTTGGAGAGCCGCGGGCGTTCATGCTGACCCTGCGCGCCAAGTATTGACGCCGCGTTGCGACTCATGAGCGCCGGCCCGCGCCAGTTCTGGGTCCGCCTGCATCGCTGGGCGGGCTTGGCCACGGCCCTGTTCCTTTTCATAGCCGGCCTGACGGGCGCCGTTCTGGTGTTCGAGGAAGAGCTGGACGCGTGGCTCAATCCGGCCCTGATGCGAGCGGCGCCGCCTGCCGGCGGCGGCCCGATGATGGATCCGTACGCCTTGCGCGAGGCCGTGCAGCGGCAACTGCCCTGGGCCCGCGTCGATCAGTTGCCGCTGCGCCGCGAGCCGGGGCATTCGGTGTCGTTGCGCCTGGCGCCCAGGCTGGATGCGGCGAGCGGCCGGCCCTTGCCATTGGCCGCGACGCATGCCTATGTGGATCCCTATTCGGGCGCGGTCCTGGGCGTGCGCCAGGAAGGCAGGCTTTCCCTGGCGCGGCAGGATTTGATTCCGATGCTTTACCGCATCCATTGCGAGCTGGCGTTGCCGGGCATCTGGGGAAGGCTGCTCTTTGGCGTCATCGCCCTGGTCTGGACGCTGGATTGCTTCGCGGGCTTCTACCTGACCCTGCCCACGCGGGGCGCGCGGCGCGGCGGATTCTGGCGGGGATGGAAACCCGCCTGGCTGATCAAACGCGGGGCGGGCGCGGCGCGCATTACGCTGGACGTGCATCGGGCCTTCAGCCTGTGGCTATGGGCGCTGTTGCTGGTCTATGCCTGGTCCAGCGTCATGTTCAACCTGCGCGCCCAGGTGTACCAGCCGCTGATGTCGGCGATTCTTCCGTTCGATACGTCCTGGCGCGAGGCCCCCGTGCTGCCGCGTCCCATCGCCGAGCCGGGCCTGGACTGGCGCGAGGCCCACGCGGCCGCGCGCGCGGAAATGGCGGTCTTGGCGCGCGAACGCGGCTTCACGGTCGATGGCGAGGAAATGCTGATGCTGGATCGCCGCCGCGGGCTCTACGGTTATCTCGCGCATAGCGATGCGGACCTGCGCAGCCGGGTCGGCAACACGGGGATACTCATTGACGCGGCCAGCGGCGAGCGCCGCGGCATCTATCTGCCGACGCGCGGCGCGGCCGGCGACACGTTCAGCAATTGGCTGGGCGCGCTGCACATGGCGCACGTATTCGGCCTGCCTTATCGCCTGCTGGCCCTGGCGACGGGCCTGGCGGTGGCGGCCCTTTCGGTGACCGGCGTGATGATCTGGTGGCGCAAGCGCCGGGGAAGGCGGCGCCAACTTCCGGCGGCCTCGCGGATGCGCGTCACGCGCTAGCGCCATGGCTCCGTGGCGCGGTTCCACACGGCGCTATCCACGCAAAACGGCCCGGCAGATGCCGGGCCGTTTTCTGGCTGGCCGCGCCTGAGGGCGGCCGGCGGGGCGATCAATAGAAGGCCTGGAGGCCCGTTTGCGCGCGGCCCAGGATCAGGGCGTGCACGTCGTGGGTGCCTTCGTAGGTGTTGACCACTTCCAGGTTCACCAGGTGGCGGGCGACGCCGAACTCGTCGGAGATACCGTTGCCGCCGAGCATGTCGCGCGCCAGGCGGGCGATGTCCAGGGCCTTGCCGCAGGAGTTGCGCTTCATGATCGAGGTGATTTCCACGGCGGCGGTGCCTTCGTCCTTCATGCGGCCCAGGCGCAGGCAGCCTTGCAGGGCCAGCGTGATTTCGGTCTGCATGTCGGCCAGCTTCTTCTGGATCAGCTGGTTGGCGGCCAGCGGGCGGCCGAACTGCTTGCGGTCCAGGGTGTACTGGCGGGCGGTGTGCCAGCAGGCCTCGGCGGCGCCGACGGCGCCCCAGGCGATGCCGTAGCGGGCGGAGTTCAGGCAGGTGAACGGGCCCTTCAGGCCGGAAACGCCGGGCATCATCTGTTCATCGGACACTTCCACTTCGTCCATGACGATTTCGCCGGTGATCGAGGCGCGCAGGCCGACCTTGCCGTGGATGGCCGGGGCCGACAGGCCCTTCATGCCCTTTTCCAGGATGAATCCGCGGATCTTGCCGTCGAAGTCGCCGCCGACGCACTTGGCCCACACCACGAAGACATCGGCGATGGGGGAGTTGGTGATCCACATCTTGTTGCCGGTGAGCTTGTAGCCGTCGGCGGTCTTGACCGCGCGCGTTTCCATGCCGCCGGGGTCGGAGCCGTGGTTGGGCTCGGTCAGGCCGAAGCAGCCGATCCATTCGCCGCGGGCGAGCTTGGGCAGGTACTTCTGCTTTTGCGCTTCGCTGCCGAATTCGTTGATGGGAACCATCACCAGGGACGACTGCACGCTCATCATGGAGCGGTAGCCGGAGTCGATGCGTTCGACTTCGCGGGCGATCAGGCCGTAGCTGACGTAGTTCAGGCCGGCGCCGCCGTATTCGACGGGGATGGTGGCGCCCAGGAGGCCCAGTTCGCCCATTTCGGAGAAGATCGCCGGGTCGGTCTGTTCGTTGCGGAACGCGTTCAGCACGCGCGGAGCGAGCTTGTCCTGCGCATAGGCGTAGGCGGCGTCACGCACCATGCGTTCTTCTTCGGTCAGTTGCTGGTCCAGCAACAGGGGGTCTTGCCAGTGAAAGGAAGGATTCGAGGACATGCTGGGTCTCCGCTATGGATTTCCGTGTTCGGAATGCTAGAAAGTTTAAACCTAAAATAAATGGGACGGCAAGCCGCGGATTTCGCGGCGCGCGCCATGCGCGCCGCTGCCGCCTGCCGCGTTCCTGCCGTGTCAGTGCTGAGCCTTCAGGGCCGCGTCGCGGATCTTTTCCAGGGTCGTGGTCGGCGTGATGGTTTCCGGATCGATGAAGCAATGCAGGATCGCCGGCTTGCCGCTGGCCAGGGCGCGCTCGAAGGCCGGCCCGAACTGCTCGGTGGTCTCGACGCGTTCGCCGTGGCCGCCGAAGGCGCGCGCGTAGTCGGCGAAGTCCGGATTTTTCAGCGCGGTCGCGGAAACGCGGCCGGGGTAGTGCTTTTCCTGGTGCATGCGGATCGTGCCGTACATGCCGTTGTCCACCAGCACCACCACGATGGGCAGGTCGTACTGCACCGCCGTGGCGAATTCCTGGCCGTGCATCAGGAAGCAGCCGTCGCCGGCGAAGCACACGACCGTCTTGTCGGGCCAGACGCGCTTGGCGCCCACGGCTGCCGGCAGGCCGTAGCCCATCGAGCCCGAGGTGGGCGCCAACTGCGTGCCGTAGCGGGTGAAGCGGTGGAAGCGGTGCAGCCAGGTGGCGTAGTTGCCGGCGCCGTTGGTCATGATGGCGTCAGCGGGCAGCGTCTTTTCCAGGTAGGCCATGACCTGGCCCATCTGCAGCGCGCCGGGCGTCGTGACCGGGGCGGGATCGCTCCATTTCAGGTACGACTCGCGCATGGCCTGCGTGCCCTCGGCCCAGGCGGGCTTGGCGGGCGCCTTAAGGCCGGCAAGCGCCTGCGCGAACGCGGCGGGCGAGGTGTTGATGGCCAGCGTGGGGCGGTAGACGCGCGCCAGTTCGGCGGGGTCGGGATGCACGTGCACCAGCTTCTGCCTGGGCACGGGAATGTCCAGCAGGGTGTAGGCCTGGCTGGGGCTTTCCGACATGCGGCCGCCCACCAGCAGGACCAGGTCCGCCTCGGTGACGCGCTGGAGCAGGGCGGGATTGATGCCCAGGCCCACGTCGCCGATGAAGCAGGGGTGGTCGGCGGGGAACAGCATCTGGCGGCGGAACGACACCGCCGTGGGCAGGGCGTGGCGTTGCGCGAAATCGGCGAACTGCTGCACGGCGCGGGCGTCCCAGCGCGTGCCGCCCAGGATGGCGACCGGATTCCTGGCTTCCGCCAGCAGCTTTTCCAGGTCGGCCAGTTGCCCGGCGGAGGGGGCGGAATCGATCACTTCGTAACGGGGCGCGTCGGCGACCGCCGCCGCTTCGACCAGCATGTCTTCGGGCAGGGCGATGACGACGGGGCCCGGGCGGCCCGAGGTGGCAACGTGGAAGGCGCGGGAAATCAGTTCGGGAATCCGTTCGACCTGGTCGATCTCGGTGACCCACTTGGCCTGCGTGCCGAACACGGCGCGGTAGTCCATTTCCTGGAAGGCCTCGCGCTCGCGCATGCCGCGCTCGATCTGGCCGACGAACAGAATCAGCGGGGTGGAATCCTGCTTGGCGATATGCACGCCGGCCAGCGCGTTGGACGCGCCGGGGCCGCGGGTGACCATGCAGATGCCGGGTTCCCCGGTCAGCTTGCCGTGGGCGTCGGCCATCATGGCCGCGCCGCCTTCCTGGCGGCAGACCGTCACCTTGATGTCCGCGTCGTGCAGGCCGTCCAGCACCGCGAGGTAGCTTTCGCCGGGAACGCAGAAAACATGTTTGACGCCCTGCGCAACCAGCTGGTCGACCAGGATGTGACCGCCAAGGCGGGATTTTTGCTGGGACATGGGGGTGGTAGTCATGATGAGCCGAGGTTAGGACATCCGAGCATAATGTTCCTCGATCGCACAATGCAATTGATAAAATTGCACAATCTATTGACCCACCGGCACGACACGCCATGTTGCGCCGCGGCAAGCGCCGGGCCCTTGGGGGCACGGCGGCAAGCCTCGGCTGCGGCACGGTTCCCGCTCCATGAGAAACGGCATCCCCAATCTGAGCGCCCTGCAGGCGTTCGAAGCTTCGGCCCGCCTGGGCAGCTTTTCCCGCGCGGCCGAGGAACTGTCCCTGACGCACAGCGCGGTCTACCGGCAGGTCGCCAGCCTGGAGGCCCGCCTTGGGGTGCAGCTTTTCACCCGGGTGAGGCGGCGCATCGTGCTGACCGACCACGGGGCAGAGTACGCCGGCCGCATCCGGCACCATCTGGACCAGATCGAAAAAGACACGTTTGGCCTGGTCAGCCGGACCGGCATGGGGCGCAGCATCCATATTGCGGTGGTCCCCACCCTGGCGACGACGTGGCTGATTCCGCGCCTGGCCGATTTCCAGCGCGAGCACGGCGACATCACGGTCAGCCTGTCCGTGCGCACGCTGCCTTTCCAATTCAAGGACCAGCCCTTCGACGGCGCGCTCTACCACGGGGACGGATTGTGGCCCGGCACCCAGGGCGTGCTGCTCTTTCCCGAGCGCGAATTGGTGCCGGTATGCGCGCCCGAACTGGCCGAGCGCGCGTCCGAGCCCGGCGCCAGCGCGCTGGCAGGCATGACCCATCTGCACCTGGCCTCGCGGCCGGACGCCTGGCGCCAATGGTACGGCGCCAACGGCTGTCTGTACGGGCCCCAGGCCGCCGGAGGCCCGCGCTACGAACTCTTCACCATGGTGATGGCGGCGGTGCAAGCCGGGCTGGGCGTCGGGCTGATGCCGCGCTTCCTGGCGCAGCCGGCGCTGGACCAGGGCACGCTGGCGATGCCGGTGCCGCAGGCGCTGGCGGTCAGCCAGGGCTATTACTTCGGATATCCCCTGCGCAGCGAACGCTCCGAGGCGCTGAAGCTTTTCGAGAGCTGGCTGAAGGCCGCCGCCGCAGGCGTGGGCGGGCGTTGAGCCGTAGAATCCCTTCATCATGCCCGACACCCGATCGCCGCTGGCCTCGCAGGCCGACATCGACGCTTTCATCGACGCCGTATGGCTCGAGGACGGCCTGTCGGCCAATACCCTGGCCGCCTACCGGCGCGACCTGACCGGCTTTGCGCGCTGGCTGGAGGACCCGGAGGCCTATGCCCGTGAAATGGCCGACCGCCACGGCGATGCCGCGCACAGCCACGCGCTTCCCGCCGGGCCCGCGAAGGCCCTGCGCGAGGCCGGCAAGGGCGATATCGAGGCCTGGTTCGCCTTCCGCCATGAGGAAACGCGTGCGACCACCGCCAACCGCCGGCTTGCCGCGCTGCGCCGCTTCTATGCGTGGGCCCTGCGCGAACACCGTTGCGAGCGCGATCCCTGCCTGACCCTCGTCGCGGCCAAGCAGCCGCCGCGCATGCCCAAGACGCTCTCCGAGCAGCAGGTGGACGCGCTGCTGCGCGCGCCCGACCTGGACCAGGCCAGAGGCCTGCGCGACCGCGCCATGCTGGAAACCCTGTACGCGACCGGCTTGCGCGTATCCGAGCTGGTGGGAGTGCGCACGCTAGACGTGAGCCTGAACGAAGGCGTGGTGCGCGTGGTGTTGGGCAAGGGCGGCAAGGACAGGCTGGTGCCCCTGGGCGCGGAGGCGGCCCACTGGATCGACCGCTATCTGAAGACCGGGCGGCCGGAATTGCTGGCCGGCCGCGTCAGCGACGCGCTCTTCATCACGGGCCGGGCGGAACCGATGTCGCGCCAGGCCTTCTGGCAACTGGTCAAGAAATATGCGTTGCTGGCGGACGTCCGCGCGCCCCTGTCGCCGCACGTCTTGCGGCATGCCTTCGCCACGCACCTGCTGAACCACGGCGCGGACCTGCGCGTGGTGCAGATGCTGCTGGGCCACGCCGATATCTCCACCACGCAGATCTACACGCACGTCGCGCGCGAGCGCCTGAAGGCCTTGCACGCCGCGCATCACCCCCGCGGCTAGCCGCGCCGCGGCCATCCCCATTCATTCTTCAGCCGTACCGCATTTCCCATGAGCAAATCCCGCCACGTTTCAGAAACGCCCGCCACCCAGTTCCTCAAGCAGCACAAGGTGGCCTACACGGAACACACTTACGAATACGTCGACCACGGCGGCGCCGGCGAAGCCGCGCGCCAGCTGGGCCTGGACCCGCATGCGGTGGTCAAGACCCTGATCATGGAGGACGAGTCGGCCAAGCCCCTGATCATCGTCATGCATGGCGACCGGGAAGTCTCCACCAAGAACCTGGCCCGCCAGGCGGGCCTGAAAAAGGTCGAGCCCTGCAAGCCCGAGGTGGCGCAGCGCCATTCCGGCTACCAGGTAGGCGGCACGTCGCCATTCGGCACGCGCAAGAAGATGCCGGTCTGGGTGGAGGCGGAGATGCTGGACTATCCCGTGGTCTATATCAACGGCGGCCGGCGTGGCTACCTGATCGGGATCGATCCCAAGGTGCTGGTCGGCCTGCTGGGCGCAAAAACCGTGTCCGTCGCGCTGGAGCAGTAGCGCCGGGTCAAGCGTTTGCTGCGGTATCCCGCTACCACCTCCATGGTCCAGGGCGGCGCCACAATAGGGCTGCAAAAACCGGAACCCGGCTTCCCGGGTGCTGAACCGGTATCCCGCCATCCCTAGGAGACCCTCATGAGCAAGCGCTTGTTGATGCTGGTCGGCGACTACGCCGAAGACTACGAAACCATGGTGCCGTACCAGACCCTGCTGGCGGTCGGGCACACGGTGCATGCGGTATGCCCGGACAAGAAGGCCGGGGATACCGTGGCCACGGCCATCCATGATTTCGAAGGTGGGCAGACCTATACCGAAAAACGCGGCCACAATTTCGCGCTCAATTACGATTTCGACCGCGTCGAACCTTCCTCCTACGACGGCCTGGTCATCCCGGGCGGGCGCGCGCCGGAGTATCTGCGGCTGAACGAAAAGGTGCTGGACATCGTGCGCGCCTTCGACCAGGCCGGGAAGCCCATCGCCGCGGTGTGCCACGGAGCGCAGCTGCTGGCCGCGGCCGGGATACTGAAGGGGCGCACGTGCTCGGCGTATCCGGCGTGCGCGCCGGAGGTCCGCCTGGCCGGCGGCACCTACGCCGAGATCGGGATCGACCAGGCCTATACCGACGGCAATCTGGTGACGGCGCCCGCATGGCCCGCGCATCCGGCCTGGATGTCGCAATTCCTGGCGGTGCTGGGCACCAAGATCGTGCCCTGAGGCCGGAGGCGGGACGCGGCGGCGCTTTTGACTTGCCTGCCGCCCAGCGCGCTCAGGCGAAATCGAGCACGATGCGGCCCTCGATCTGGCCGCGGCGCATGCGGTCGAAAACGTCGTTGATGTTTTCCAGGCTTTCGGTGGCGACGGTGGCATGCACCTTGCCCTCTTCGGCGAACTGCAGGGACTCCTGCAGGTCCAGCCGTGAGCCGACGATCGAGCCGCGCACGGTGATGCCGTTGAGCACCATGTCGAAGATCGACAGCGGAAAGTCGCCCGGGGGCAGGCCGTTGAGCGCCACGGTTCCGCCGCGCCGCACCATGCCCAGCGCCTGCTCGAACGCCTTGGGCGATACCGCCGTAATCAGCGCGCCATGCGCGCCGCCGATCTCGCGCTTCAGGTAGGCGGCTGGATCCGTCGTCCTGGCGTTGACCGTGACTTCCGCGCCCAGGCGGCGGGCGAAGTCCAGCTTGCCATCGTCGATGTCCACCGCCGCGACGTTCAGGCCCATGGCCTTCGCATATTGCACGGCCATGTGGCCCAGCCCGCCGATGCCGGAGATCACCACCCAGTTGCCGGGGCGGGTGTCCGTCATCTTCAGCCCCTTGTAGACGGTGACGCCGGCGCACAGCACGGGCGCGATATCGACGAAACCGACGTTCTTGGGCAGCAGGCCCACGTAGTCCGCGGCGGCCAGCGCATATTCGGCAAAGCCGCCGTTCACGGAATAGCCCGCGTTCTGCTGCTGTTCGCACAGGGTTTCCCAGCCGCCCAGGCAATGCTCGCAGTGCCCGCAGGCGGAATAGAGCCAGGGAATGCCGACGCGGTCGCCTTCCTTCACATGGGTGACGCCGGAGCCCACCGCCACGACGTGGCCGACGCCTTCGTGCCCGGGGATGAATGGCGGATTGGGCTTGACGGGCCAGTCGCCCTCGACGGCGTGCAAATCGGTGTGGCACACGCCGCAGGCTTCGATTTTCACCAGGAGTTCGCCCGGACCCGGGCGCGGCACCGCGACTTCTTCGATTGCGAGGGGCTTGCCGAATGCTCGTGCAACCGCTGCTTTCATGGTTTTTTCCATCACTACCTCCGAAGTCAGATCACTCTTGATATCCTCGAACGCGTGCGTTTTCCCGACCATGATTTATATCAACGGGCGGGGAAAGGCGGCAGGCCGGAAACGTGTGGTTTCAGAATGGGCGGGAGGCGGCGGCGCGCGCCGCGCCGCCTTGCCGCGGCGCGGCCAAACGGCGTACAGTGAGCCGTAGGCGTCCCGGCCCGGGCAAGCGCCTTGCCCCAGAGCTCCAGGATCTCCCATGTGTGAAATCTTCATCCGCGCCAGCGAGCAGTCCTACACTCCTGAAACCCGTTCCCTGCGCCTGCATGGCGTGGCCACCAGCCTGCGGCTTGAACGGCTGTTCTGGCAGGTCCTGGAAGAGATCGCGGGCCGCGACGGGATGCGCGTGACGCAGCTGATCGAACGCCTGTACGACGAACTGGTCGAGTACCGCGGCGAGGCCGCCAATTTCACTTCTTTCCTGCGCGTGTGCTGCCTGCGCTACCAGCTATTGCAGGCCGAGGGCAGGATCCCTCTGGACGCCGCCGTGCCGATCCGCTCGCTCAATGCCCAGGCCGTGCTGGAAGGGCTGCCTCCCTCGCTGTACGACACGCAGCCGCTGCGGCCCAAGCGCCGGGCGGCGTAAAAGAAAAAAGCCCGACGTATCGGGCCTTTTTCGCAGGGGAGCAGCGTAGCGAGGCGGGCGTTCAACCGCCGGACTGGATCGACGCCAGCGCCACTTCGCTTTGCACGATGCGGCGGATGCGCACGGCATCGCCGATGCGCGAGAGCTTGCCTTGCGAATCCAGCAGCACGATGGCCAGGTCGCGGCCGTTGATGCGGGCCAGCATCACCAGGCATTCGCCGGCTTCGTTGATGTAGCCGGTCTTGGAGACCTTGATGTCCCAGTCGGGCTTGCGCACCAGCAGGTTCGTGTTGCGGAAGGTCTGTGTGCGGTTGTTGATCTCGACCTCGTACTCGGTGTCGGTGGAGTAGCGGTGGATCAGCGGGCGCTGGGAGGCGGCGCGCAGCAGGCGGGCCAGATCGTGCGGCGACGATACGTTGTCGCTGGACAGGCCGGTGGGTTCGATGAAGTGCGTGCTGGTCATGCCCAGCGCCCGCGCCTTGGCGTTCATGGCGGCCACGAAGGCGGGCAGGCCGCCCGGATAGTGGCGGCCCAGCGCATTGGCAGCGCGGTTTTCCGAAGACATCAGGGCCAGGTGCAGCATGTCGCCGCGAGACAGCTTGGTGCCCACGCGCAGGCGCGAGGTGGTGTGCTTGAGGCCGTCGACGTCGTCATCGGTGATTTCCAGCATTTCGTCCATGGGCAGGTTCGCGTCCACCACGACGACGGCGGTCATCAGCTTCGAGATGGAAGCGATGGGACGCACGACGTTTTCGTTCTTGGCGAAGATGACCGTGGAGGTTTCCAGGTCTTGCACATAGGCGGTGCTGGAGCGCAGGGCCGCGGCCTCGGCGCGCACCGACGAGGCGGGCGGCGGCATGGCCGCCGCGCTTGCCGCGGCGGCGGCGCGTTGCGCGCGCGACGGCTTGTTCGGCTTGCCGCCCTTGCCCGCGGCGCCCTTCTTGGAGGGAGTGCCCCTCGCGGCGACCTGCTTGCCGCCCTTGCCGCTCTTGGGGGCGGCGGCCTTCTTGCCGGAGGAAGATTTGGGCGGGGCCTTCTTGGCGGAGGATGGGGCGGCCTTTTTTGCGGAAGGAGCGGCCTTCTTGCCCGCCGAAGCGGTCTGTTTACCGGATGCGGCCTTGGGGGCCGGCGCCTTCTTGGCTTGCTGCGCCTTGCAGGCCGACGACTTGGCGTTGGTCTTGCAGGGATCGGAATTCTTGGCCGCTTGCGCGGCGGGGGGCAGGAGCGCGCACATCGCCAGCGCCACAGGCGCTATCGCGTTCGCAATCGCACGTTTCCAGGAAAATGCCATGGTTTGAGCAGGCTTGTCAGTCTGTGAAGAAATGTTTCTTAAGCCGGCGTTCTGTCGGGCCAGGAAAAGTCCAGATGAATTAGAGGCTTACGCGTCGAATTTAAACAGCAATTTCAAGTGATGCGCAAGACGATTCGCTATCATCGCTCAAAAAAATATCGGTGACGTATTGACGTGGCTTCAATTCGTCACAAGACGCGTCGCCAGAAGCTAACGGCCCCAGCCGCGTGAGCGTAGCCCGGATTAACCCTCATCTGGCTGAATATGGGGAGCGCGTGCCTGGAAAAACAGGGGAAGGAAGTGGGCATCGGAACCGATGCCGGAGGTGGCCTCGCCGGGTGGAATCGAACCACCAATTGACCCTTAGGAGGGGCCGGTTATATCCATTTAACTACGGCGAGGCGTTGCAAACCGACCGGGCGAGCCGCCGGGAACCTGGATTCGTCGGCGCAGCCCATGGATTTGAGACCAGGATTCTAGCATCTGGCGCAGGCTGGAATGGCCCTTCGGCCCGGCCGGGTTGGGGGGAGGCCATCGGGGACTTGTATATGATGTATGGATCCGGCCCCTGAACCGGACCGCTCCGAGGAGGGGGCGGAAACCCAAAAACAACGAGACACGGGTTCATGTCTAGCCAATCCGATACGATTTCCATGCGCACCATTGTGCTCGGCACGCTGGTCGTGCTGCTTGCCATGGGCGTGCGCGCCACCTTCGGCCTGTTCATGCAGCCTATGGGCCTGGCCCAGGGTTGGGGCCGCGAGGTTTTTTCCATGGCTTTCGCGCTGCAGAACCTGGTGTGGGGCGTGGCCTGTATCTTCATGGGCATCCTGGCCGACCGTTACGGCTCCGGCCGCACGATTGCCCTGGGCGCGGTGCTGTATATGCTGGGCATGATCGGCACCCGGTTCGCCACGGACGAAACCACGCTCTACCTGACTGCCGGCGTGCTGGTCGGCCTGGGGCAGGCGGGCACGACCTTCCCGGTGATCCTGCCCGTCGTGGCGCGTTCGGTGCCGCCCGCCTACCGCAGCACGGCCATGGGCATCGCCAGCGCTGGCGGCTCGATGGGGCAGTTCGCCATCGTGCCCACCGGCCAGATGCTGATCAGCGGCCTGGACTGGACCGGCGCCTTGTGGGTGCTGTCGCTGTTCGTCGCCTGCGGCGCTCCGCTGGCCTATTTCCTTCGCGGCCGGCCGCAGGTCCATGCGGGCCCGCAGCAGTCGCTGGCTTCCGCGGTCAAGCAGGCCGTGCGCCATCCCTCGTTCCATTTCCTGTTCTGGAGTTACTTCGTCTGCGGCTTCCACACGGCCTTCATCACGCTGCACCTGCCGGCATACGTTACCGACGGCGGCCTGACGGCGGGGCAGGGCGCCACGGCCATCGCGCTGATCGGGCTGTTCAACGTGCTGGGTTCGTTCTACGCCGGCAAGCTGGGCGGCAAGTACAGCAAGAAGCGCCTGCTTGCGGGGGTGTACGGCATGCGCGCATTCGGCATCCTGCTGTTGCTGTGGATGCCGCTGTCGCCCTGGGTGCTGTATGCCTTCGCCGCCTGGATGGGCCTGTTCTGGCTGGGCACCGTGCCGCTCACGCAGGGGCTGATCGGGCAGATCTACGGCCTGCGCTACGCGGCGACCCTCTCCGGCATCGTTTTCCTGGGCCACCAGATCGGCAGTTTCATCGGGGTCTGGCTGGGCGGATACGCCTACGCCAAGACCGGCAACTACGACCTGGTGTGGTGGCTGGGGGTGGCGCTGGCCATCATGGCCGCGCTGCTGTGCCTGCCCGTCCGGGAGCAGCCGGTGGCCCAGCCGGTTCCCGCCTGACGCCTGCAAGGAGCCGCGATGACGCCCCAGCCCTCCGCCACGCCTGCCGCCCGCCGCAGCCGCTGGCGCGTGGCCGGCGCGCTGGTCCTCGTGGCCGTGCTGGGGCTGGCGTTCTGGGGCTACACCACGCCCGAGATGCAGATCCATTGGGAAAACCTGGCGGCGCTCTGCGGCTTCTAGCGCGAACCCGCGGCCCGTCCATTTTCCGCCGCCGGCTCGCGGTATCCTACGGCGGTGTTTTTCTCCGTCATAGCCGCGCCGCCTCCGGCGGGCGTTCTGGGTGCCCATGCAGGACACATCGCCTTCCTATCCCGACCTATCGCTGCCGGATATCGGCGGCATGCCCGCCGCCGACACGCTGGTGCTGACGGTGAACAACCGTCTCTCGCGCCGGATGACGCTGGAGCTGGCCGGCCTGTTGCGCCAGGAGCGTCAGGTCAGCGAGCTGCCGCGCATCCTGCCGCTTTCCGCGTGGCTGGCCGAGTCGGCCAATGAACTCGCGTTCGAAGCGGATGACGGCGTGCCGGCCTACCGGCTCGACAGTTTCGCCACCCAACTTGTGTGGACCGAGGCGATCAGGGCGGAAGAGGCCGAGCGCGTCCTGCTGGACGCCAGTCAGGCCGCGCGCCTGGCCATGGACGCGGACCTGCTCATGGATGAATGGGACCTCCGCGTGCCTTCCGGCGCCGATACCGATGAATACCGCGGTTTCGCGAAGTGGCGCGAACGCTATCGCCGCACGCTGGAGGGCATCGACGCAGAGGACGCCAACCAAGGCTATGCGCGCGTGCTGGATGCGTTGGAACAAGGGCGCCTGGCCACTCCCCGCCAACTGGTGCTGGCGGGCTTCACGGACCTGTCGCCGCGTTTCCGGAGGCTGCTGCAGGCCTTCGAGGCGCAGGGCACCGAGGTTGCGCAGTGGCGCGACGCGCAACGGGCCGAGTCCATCGCGCGCCGGTACGTGGCGGCGGACCAGGGGGCGGAGTGGCGCGCCGCGGCCGCCTGGGCGGCCAGCTGCCTGAAGGCGCACCCTCATGGCCGCTATGCCATCGTCTCGCCCCAGCTCGAAGCCGAATCGCCTTTCGCCCGGCGGGTGTTGAGCCAGGCCCTGGCCGGCCATGGCGGCGAGCCCGCCCATGCCTTCAACGTCGCCGTCGGCCGGCCGCTGAACGAATGGCCGATGGCGCGCGCCGCCTTGGCCTGGTTGCGCGCCCTGGCCGAATGCGCGGCGGGCAAGGGCTGCGGCGTGGAGGTCCTGGGCGCGGCCCTGCTCGCCGGACACTGCGCGGGCGACGTGCGTGACCGCGCCCGCCTCGCTGCCATCGACGCGCGCTGGCGTCGGCAGGCGCGCCTGCACGTGAGTCCGCAGGAGTGGCGCAAGCTGCTGGCCGATACGCCGCTGCTGGCGCAGGCCTGGAACCAGGCGCTGGAAATCTGGACGCAGGGCGGCCGCCAGGCCACTTGCGATGTCTGGATGCTGCGCATGAAGGCCGCCTTGACGGCGCTGGGCTTCCCCGGCGAAGCCGTGCTCGACAGCGTGGGCTATCAAGTGATGGGCGCGCTGGGCGACGCGCTGGGCAGTTTTTCCGCCCTGGCGCCGGCCGCCGGCCGCCTGGGCGGACTGGCGGCCGTGAAACTGCTGGAAAGCGTGGCGCGGTCCGCGTCGTTCCAACCGCAGCGCGATCCGCTGGCCCGTCTTGACGTGCTGGGCCTGCTGGAGGCGGAGGGCGGCTACTGGGACGGTGTCTGGATCCTGGGCCTTACGGACGACGTCCTGCCCGCGTCGCCCAAGCCCAATCCGCTGCTGCCCCTGGCCGTGCTGCGCCAGGCCAAGGCGCCGCGCGCCACGCCCGAGCGCGAGCGCGAATGGGCGGAAGGCATGTACGCCGCGATGTGCCGCTGCGCGCCCGACATCATCGTCAGCCACGCGCACATGGACGGCGAACGCGAATTGCGTCCGTCTCCCCTGATCGCTTCCGCCGCGCTGGCGGAATGGGCGCCGCCCGCGGCTGCGGAGGTGGCGTCGCTGCCGCAGGAGTCGCTGGACGACACTCAAGGGCCGCCGCTGGCCGCGGGCAACCGGGGAGGCGGCGGCCTCGACGTGCTCGACACCCAAGCCCGCAACCCCTTGTGGGCGTTCGTGCGGCATCGTTTGGGCGGCCGCGAACTGGCGCCCTATGCGGACGCCGCCACGGTGAACGTGCGCGGCCAGTTCCTGCACAAGGCCCTGGAGCTGACGTGGGGCATGATGCCCGACCAGGAGGCCTTGCATGAAGTCATGGCGGAGGGGCGTTTGCCTGCCTTGCTGGAGCAGGCGGTAGCGCAGGCCGCGGACGAAGAGCTGCAGGATTACGCGCCGGCGCTGAAGGCGCTGGAATGCCAGCGCGCCCGGGCGGTGCTGGCGTCATGGCTGGACATGGAGGCGCAGCGCCTGCCGTTCGCCGTGGCCCAGGTGGAAAAGAGCCATCAGTGGCAGCGCGGCGCGCTCACCCTGAAGTTGAGGCTGGACCGCATCGACAGCCTGGACGATGGCCGCAACGTGATCGTGGATTACAAGACCGGCGTCGCCGCGGCCAAGCCCGAGCCGGACTGGTCGCGCAGCCGCCCCGTGAACGTGCAGTTGCCGTTCTATGCCTCGGTGCTGGCGGATGCCGCCGGCGGCGACGTGGCGGGGCTGGTCCTGGCGCAGGTCCATGCACGGCAGGTCGCCGCGCAAGGCCTGGCCGACGAGGACCTCGGCATGCCTGGCGTCACCCTGGCCAGCGAGAGCAAGTATTTCGACGGCCTGTCGTGGCCGCAGATACGCGAGCGCTGGCGCGTGGCGATCGAGGCGCTGGCCGACGAATACGTCGCGGGATATGCGGCCAACGTGGCCTATCGCCGGGACGACCTGAAATACTGCGATGCATTGCCGTTCCTGCGTTTGCATCTGGACGACGAGGACGCATGAGCCATGGCTGAACAAGAGCGCTTGCCGCACGATCACGCCGCGCGCGCCGCCGCGCTGGACCCGACACGCTCGTTCCTGGTGCAGGCGCCGGCAGGGTCGGGCAAGACCGAATTGCTGACGGACCGGATACTGGCGCTATTGGCCACGGTGAACCGCCCGGAAGAAATCGTCGCCATCACCTTTACGCGGAAGGCCGCCTCCGAGATGCACGCGCGCGTGCTCAGCAAGCTGCGCCGCGGCCTGGAGGGGCCGCCCGAGGCCATGCACGAGCGCCGCAGCTGGGAGCTTGCCCGCGCCGCGCTCGCGCGCAACGCGGAGCAGGGCTGGCACCTGCTTGAACATCCGGCGCGCCTGGCGATCCGCACCATCGACTCCTTCTGCGCGGGGTTGGTGCGCAGTATGCCCTGGCTGTCGGAGCTGGGCGGCATGCCCGAGATCACCGACGATGCGCGCGCCCACTACGAGGCCGCCGCGCGCGCCACGCTGGAGCTGGCTGACGACTACGAGGCCGTGCGCATCCTGCTCAAGCACCTGGACGTGGACGTGCAGGCGGCCAAGGAGGCCATTGCCGACATGCTGGGGCAACGCGACCAGTGGCTGCCGCTGCTGCGCCACGGATCCGACCGCGAAGCGATGGAAGCCACGCTGGCCGAGGCCATCGGCGAAGACCTGGACGCGCTCTGCGCGGCCATGCCCCATGGCTGGGCCGACGCGCTCTGCGGTCCGGCCCGGCTCGCCGCCGCCCATCTGCAGGACGGCGAAGATGAGAACAAGCTGCTGGCGCTGCTGGACTGGACCGAGGAGCTGCTGCCCGATGCCGGGATGCTTGAGCAATGGCAGGCCGTGGCGCACCTGCTGCTGACCGGCACCGGCACCTTGCGCAAGACCGTCAACAAGAACCTGGGCTTCCCGGCCAAGTGCGCGCACAAGGAACCCTTCGTGGCCTGGCTGGAAGCCGCCGACGCCGAGGCGCCCTGGGTGCGCCGCCTTCATGCTGCGCGCGACATTCCCGCGCCGCATTTCACCGACGCGCAATGGGAAGTGCTGGGGGCGCAGCTCATGACCCTGGCGTTGGCGGTGGCGCAGTTGCGGCTGCGTTTCGCCGATACCGGCGAAGTGGATTTCATCGAGATCGCCCAGCGCGCCGCGGCCGCCCTGGGCAGCGCCGACGATCCGGGCGAGCTCCTCCTGAAGCTGGACGCATCGATCCGCCACCTGCTCATCGACGAGTTCCAGGACACCAGCCAGACCCAGCTGGACCTGTTGCGCACGCTGACCTCCGGCTGGCAGGCCGGCGACGGCCGCAGCCTGTTCCTGGTGGGCGATCCCATGCAATCCATCTACCGTTTCCGCAAGGCGGAGGTGGGGCTGTTCCTTGAAGTGGCCGAGATCGGCGTGGGCGAATTGCAGCCCGATTTCCTCAACCTGACCGACAACTTCCGTTCGCAGGCCGGCATCGTGGATTGGGTGAACCGCTCGTTCGCGGAATTGCTGCCCAGGCGCAGCGACGCCGCGGCGGGCGCCATCGCCTACAGCCCCTCCACCGCCTTTCACGATGCGCTGCCGGAACCGGCCGTGCGATTCCACCCCGCCTGGTCGCGCGAGGGCTCGGCGCCGGCGGAAGAGCAAGCCGAGGATATCGCGGTAGGCCTGGTGCGCCAGGCGCTGATCGACCACAAGGGCGCCAGGCATCCGGTCGCGGTGCTGGTGCGGGCGCGTAGCCATCTGGGCAGCCTGACTCGCAGGCTGGCGCAGGAAGGGATCCGCTGCCGCGCGGTGGACCTGGTGCCGCTGGCGTTGCGGCCGGTGGTCGCGGATCTGGTGCAATTGGTGCGGGCCCTGTCGCATCCCGGCGACCGCCTGGCCTGGCTTTCTGTGTTGCGCGCGCCGTATTGCGGCCTGACGCTGACGTCCCTGCAGCGCCTGTTCGGCGACGATCACATCACCCCGGTGCCGGTCCTGCTGGAACGCGCCTTGCGCATCGCGCCGCGGGCCCTGGCGCCCGCGGCCGGCTCCGGGCCGCAGGGCAGCCTGTTCGATTCGGCGTCCGACGAACCCGATGCGCACGAGGCGCCGTCCGCGCACGAGGCGCCGTCCGCGCAGGATGCGCTTGGCGCGGACGAGTTCGCGCGCCTGCGCCAGGTGGCGGCCATCCTGCTGGACAAGCGCAACGTCTCGGGCGCGATGCCGTTCGCGGCCTGGGTGGAGTCGCTGTGGCGCCGCCTGGGCGGGCCGGCCCTGTATTCCGGCGTATCGGTGTCCAACGACGCGGAAAGCCTGTTCCAGCTGGTGGAGCGCCTGGCCCCGCACGGCGCCATCGATCCGGCCGCGCTGGACGCCGGAATCGCGCGCCTTTTCGCGGCGCCGGACGCTGCGGACGAGGACGAGGGCGCGGTCGAGATCATGACCATGCACAAGTCCAAGGGCCTGCAATTCGAAACGGTCATTCTGTACGGTCTGCACCGCGCGCCGCGCGGAGACCAGGCGCCGCTCGTGCGCTTCGAGCAAAGCGGGGGGCGCGTGCTGTTCGGTCCGGTCAAGCCGCGCGCGGAAACCGAGGCCGACCCGGTGTCGCGTTACCTGGGCGCGCGCGAGGCGCGGCGGGCCTCGTACGAGGTCGACCGGCTGCTTTACGTCGCGGCGACGCGGGCGCGCAAGCGCCTGCACCTCGTGGGCCACCTGTCGGTGGACGAGGCAAGCGGCCAGGTCAAGGCGCCGCCATCGGCCAGCCTGCTGGGACGGCTGTGGCCGTGCCTCGATGTGCCCGTCCCGCCAGCGCTGGACGGCGAGGCCGCGCCCGAGGCCGACGACGGCCCTGAATGGCAGGGCGAGCCCCTGCGACGCGTGGACGGCGCCGGGCTGGCGCAGTTGTCGCGCCTGGCGGACGAAATCGCCAGCCCCGGCTTCGCCACCGCGTCGCGCGGCGTGTGGGGCGAGGGCGGCGAGCACCCCGCCTGGCAATTGGAAGCCGGCTACGACGCGGCCATCGGCACCCTGGCCCACGCCTGGCTGGCCCGTATCGGCCAGGACGGTGTGGACACCTGGCCGGCGGCGGTCCTGGCGGAACGCCTGCCCGCCATCCGCCGCCAGCTGACCCGGGCCGGCATCCCGGCAAGCCAGGCGGATGCGGCATCGGAAGCCGTGCTGGAAACGCTGCAAGCCACCCTGGCCGACGAGCGCGGCCTATGGCTGCTGTCGCAGTCCGGCGCGCGCCGCGAGTGGCCCTTGATCGACGCCGCGGGCAAGGTGTCCGTGATCGACTTGGCGCTCAGCACCGAAGACGGCTGGCTCATCGTCGACTACAAAACCGGCCGCCCGCACCCAGGCGAATCGCCGGAAGCCTTCGCCCAACGCATGCGTCAACGGCACGGCGAGCAACTGCTGCGCTATTGCACCCAAGTCACCGCCCTGGACGGCCGCAAGGCGAGGGCGGCGCTGTACTTCCCGAGGGCCAGGGCCTGGATCGATTTGAGGTAGCGAGGGGAGGGGGGAGTAAGCGCCAGATACCCCTACGAGACGGTGGCGCGAGTGGAGGGCTGCCTGGCCGGGTGTCTGACACCCGCACCCCGTGTCTGACACCCGGCGAGAGCTGTGTGGGTTTGGAAGTGCGTCTCGTAGGGGTGTCAGACACTAGCAATGCCGAGTGTCAGACACCCGTACGAGACGGCGGCGCGAGCCGAAGGCTGCCTGGCCGGGTGTCTGACACCCGCACCCCGTGCCTGACACCCGGCGAGAGTTGTGTGGGTTTGGAAGGGCATCTCGTAGGGGTGTCAGACACTAGCAATGCCGAGTGTCAGACACCCCTACGAGACGGCGGCGCGAGCCGAAGGCTGCCTGGCGGGGTGTCTGACACCCACACCCCGTGTCTGACACCCCGCGAGAGCTGTGTTGGTTTGGAAGTGCGTCGCGTAGGGGTGTCAGACACTAGCAATGCCGAGTGCCAGACACCCGTACGAGACGGTGGCGCGAGTGGAGGCTGCCTGGCCGGGTGTCTGACACCCGCACCCCGTGTCTGACACCCGGCGAGAGCTGTGTGGGTTTGGAAGTGCGTCTCGTAGGGGTGTCAGACACTAGCAATGCCGAGTGTCAGACACCCGTACGAGACGGCGGCGCGAGCCGAAGGCTGCCTGGCCGGGTGTCTGACACCCGCACCCCGTGCCTGACACCCGGCGAGAGCTGTGTGGGTTTGGAAGTGCGTCTCGTAGGGGTGTCAGACACTAGCAATGCCGAGTGTCAGACACCCGTACGAGACGGCGGCGCGAGTGGAAGGCTGCCTGGCCGGGTGTCTGACACCCGCACCCCGTGCCTGACACCCGGCG
>NZ_JPYO01000041.1:429308-440055 GCF_000757485.1 Achromobacter sp. RTa | reverse complement strand
GGGCGCCGGCGCCGGCGCCGGAGCAGCCGCCGCCGGGGCGGGAACCGCGGCAGGCGCCGGGGCCGGCGCGGCCGCCGCGGGGTCCTTATGCTCCAGCGCAAGCTGCCTCAGCACGGCACAGATACGCTCAAACACGGCTTCATCGGGCTCTTCGGAGGCCCGGTAGGCATCCAGCTGGCTTTTGAGCACGTCTTTCGTTTCCAAGAAAATATCAATCATGTCCGTACGCAGCGCCATTTCGCCGCGACGGATCGCATCCAGGAGGTTTTCGAGCAGGTGGGTCGTGCCCGCCAGCTGCGTGAAGCAGCCGAACGTCGCCGCGCCGCCCTTGATCGAATGGGCCGCGCGGAAGATGGCGTTGAGCTGTTCGATGTCGGGCGCGCCCACATCCAGCTCAAGCAGCAATTGCTCCATCTGCGCGAGCAGCTCGTCCGCCTCGTCGAAAAAGGTCTCGTAAAACTGACTGAGGTCCAAACCAGAACTCATGACCCGTACGCCTTTCTAAATGAACCTGCTTACGCGCCGGCCTGCTCATCGAGCAGTTCGGACGCCAATTCGACCAGCACGTCGGGGTCGACCGGCTTGGAAAGCCAGCCGCAAACGCCCAGGTCCCGGGCTGCCATCTTGCTGTCCACGTCGTCTTCCGTGGTCAGCACCAGCACCGGCACATCCAGGTACTGGTCGTCGTCGCGCAGGCCCTGGATGAGTTCCAGGCCGCCCATGACCGGCATGTTCCAGTCGCTGACCACCAGATCCACCGGGTGGCGCTTGGCCATCTCCAGAGCCTGCTGGCCGTTCTCGGCCGTCAAGACCTTCCATCCCGCGCCTGTCAACGTCGCCTGGACGATCATCCGCATCGTCGCCGAGTCGTCCGCCACCAGAATCGTTGCCGCCATTGCTATCGAACCCCTTCGGCGGACGGGTTGCTCTCCGTTTCGCCTGGTTTGGTTGCCGTCGTGGCCTGGACTGCCGCCCGGGCCGCGTCCACTGCCGTTCCCACCTCCCGGGCATCTTTGGCCGTAACGTCCGCGGCGGCGGCGTTCTCGCTTTCGATGCGCCGCTGGGTGCTCAGATTGAGCACCACGAGGCTGATACGCCTATTAACGGCCGCATATGGATCATCTTTAACCAGGCTCATGCTGGAAGACAGGCCCTGGATGCGCATGACCTTGCTTTCGTTCATGCCGCCGGCCACCAGCTCCTGCCGCGACGCGTTCGCGCGGTCGGCGGAAAGCTCCCAGTTGCTATAGGCGCGCTCGCCCCGCGCGTACTGGGACGCGTCGGTATGGCCCGAGATGCTGACCTTGTTGGGCAGTTCGTTCAGAACCGGCCCCAATTCCCGCAGGATGTCGCGCATATAGGGCTGCACTTCCGCGCGGCCGGTGGCGAACATCGGGCGGTTCTGGTTGTCGATGATCTGGATGCGCAGGCCCTCGGTCGTCAGGTCGATCAGCAGCTGCGGCCGGAAGCTCTTCAGCACCGGGCTGGTCTCGATGACGTTTTCGAGCCGCTTTTTCAGGTTTTCAAGGCGGTGCTGCTCGCGGCGCTCGGCGTCGCCCATAGGCTGGGCCTCGACCCGGTTGCCCTGGGCGCGGCGCACGTCGCCGTCGCTGCGCAAGGGGTCCTGCCCGCCGCCGGGCACCGCGCTGGTCTCGGCGGAACTGCTGGGGCCGCCCGTGATGGCGACGCGCAGCGGCATGCGGAAATACTCCGCGATGCCCTTGAGCTCTTCGCGCGGGACGACGCTGATCAGCCACATCACCAGGAAAAACGCCATCATCGCCGTGATGAAGTCGGCGTAGGCGATCTTCCAGCTTCCCCCGTGGTGCGCGCCGCCCGTGGACTTCTTGCGGCGGATGACCACACGGTGGTTGTTTACCGTGCTCATGGCCCGCTCCGTCAGGCCTTGCCGGTTGCGGTCGACTTGGCTTGCCGGACGTGCTCTTCCAGCTCACCGAATGTCGGGCGCACGGCCGAGAACAACACCTTGCGGCCAAACTCCACAGCCAACTGGGGCGGGTAGCCGTTCATGCTGGCGAGCAGCGTGGTCTTGATGCATTCCAGCACTTTCGTGGCTTCGTCGCTGCGGCGCTCGATGCGCGAGGCCAGCGGCCCCACGAAACCGTAGGCGAGCAAGATGCCCAGGAAAGTGCCCACCATGGCCTTGGAAATCAGGTCGCCCAGGATCGCGGGAGGCTGATCCACGGCGGCAAGCGCCTTGATCACGCCCAGCACCGCCGCCACGATGCCGAAGGCAGGCAGGCCGTCGGCCATCTGGTGCAAGGCGCGCGCGGGCACCTCGCGCTCGTGGCGGTAGGTTTCGATTTCCTCGTCCATGAGCGTCTCGATTTCGAACGAGCTCATGTTGCCGCTGATCATGATGCGCAGGTAGTCGGTGATGAACTCCATGAGCTTCGCGTCTTTGGCGATGCGCGGATATTCGCTGAAGATCGGGCTGGATTCCGGGTCCTCGATGTGCGATTCGATCGCCATCAGGCCCTCGCGGCGCGCCTTGTTGAGCAACACGTACAGGAGCGCCATCAGCTCCATGTACACGTCCTTGCCGTAACGCGAGCTTTTCAGGGCGTCGGGCAGCGCCGACTTCACCAGCATCAGCGACTTCTTGCTGTTGCTGGCAAGAAAGGCCCCGCAGGCGGCGCCGAAGATCAGCGTGAGCTCGAACGGCTGGTAAAGCGCGCCCAGATGGCCGCCCAGCGCGATGAAGCTGCCGACGACCGACACGGCCACCACGAGAAAACCGATAACAATCAACACATCAGGCCCCTGCCAACGAAGTCTAAAAATGCCCCCACGCCGCGCCTTCGGCTTGCTGCCCCCCAAGGGGGCTTTTTTCCTTGGGGCGGCCCGGCGGCAAAATACCGGCGTCAATCATCCCCTGTTCCCCCCGGCCCAAAAAGGTGGGTTACGGGGAGTTTTCCAGGGCTTTTGATGTATTTGGAAACCGCCCGGTCAGGACCGGACGGCATTCGCGACGGACGCGGGACGAGCGCCGGCGCGCGCCTTGGCGGCGGCGCGCGTCTTGCCGGCGCGGGGAGGCGGCCGGCAGATCGCGCACACGAAATCCGACTGCGGATCGTGCGCGTGGGCAATGAAATGGCCGCCGCACTGGCGGCAGGCAGACAGCTGCAACATGCCGCTATCGAAAAAGCGCACCAGCATCCAGGCCCGGGTGAAGCTCAGGACGGGCTCGGCCGATTCCGAGGAATCCAGGCCGGCGTTTTCGAGATACAGGCGGTAGGCATCGATCGTGGCGCGTATGCCCTTGCTGCTGGTGCGCGTATTCAGGAACGAATACACGTTGTAGAAGAGCGACGAATGGATGTTCGGCAGCCAGGTCATGAACCAGTCGACCGAAAACGGCAGCATGCCCTTGGGTGGGGAGCAACCGCGGATTTCGCGGTACAGGCGCGCGAGGCGGTCGTGGCTGAGGCTGGTTTCAGCCTCGAGCACCTGCAGCCGGGCCCCCAGCGTGATCATGGAACTGGCAAGCAGGATGTCGTCCGCTTCCTGGGATACGCTCTTCGTGGCCATTACACGTGTTTCCGAGTGGAATTCATCAGGCCGTCAGGCCAATTCTTCGACAGGTTGCTTGGCCAGCAGGATCGTTGCATGCGCTTGTTGCAATGCGCCGCCCAGGACGTCGTGGGTGAGCGCGGACAGCAGGCTGTAGTCATCGAAGCGGAAACGGCAAAGCAGGGAGCTGGAGCTGGCCAGCTTGACGAGCTGGGCCGGGGAAAGGCGCATCAGGATGTCGGCGACTTCGTTGCTGAATCCCAGGCGGAACATGGACGCGGCGTAATCATCGCGGAGCATGCGCTGAGCAAGTAACAAATATGACAAATTGACTTCGCGAATGTCTGCCAGCAATGAATTTTCGACTTGTTGCACGCCCAACTCCCTAGTTCCGATCCCGCCCGCGGGGCTTTCGATAAGCAAATATGTGGCAATCACCGTTGCCGCAGGTCCGATTGCGCCCTGCTTTAATGCGAAATGTATCATTTATTCGCAATTTAAGTAAAATTTACCACAGGTGATGTCATTTTCTATGACTTATATGACAAATCTTTGTTGATATTGCGCAACTTACCTTTTTAGATACACCTTGACATAGAAAATTCTCACAAAATTTACGTCAATTAGGAAAACAAGCATTCAAAACGTTGCGTTCTTCGGGGAATGAAACGGATTCCATTGCCCACAATGGCACCTTGCCGAGCACTCAACTCTGTTCGCTTTAGCTCCCGCGCGTTTGTCGACAATGTCGCAAATTGACAACATTGAACGACGCGCCTTGATGGTTACCGCCCGACATCCCGCAATGCCCCACGCAGAAGACAGCCTGGTCGAATATGCCCCGCTAGTGCGGAAGCTGGCCCTGCAATTGCTCGCCAGGCTGCCGGCCAGCGTCGAATTGGACGACCTGATACAGGCCGGTATGATCGGCCTGCTCGACGCCGTGCGGCGCTACCAGGAAACCGCCGACGCCCAATTCGAGACATACGCCACGACCCGTATCCGTGGCGCGATGCTGGACGAGCTGCGCGGCCAGGACTGGCTGCCGCGCAGCGTCCGCGCCAAGGCCCGCAAGATCGAACAGGCCATCCAGCAGCTGGAGCAGCGCCTGATGCGTGCCCCCTCCGAAGCCGAGATCGCGCAACAGCTCGAGATCCCCCTGGGCGAATACCAGTCCCTGCTGCACGACGCCCAGGGTGTGCAGATCGTCCACTACGAAGATTTCACGACCGAACCCGATTCCGGCGCGGGCCAGGCCGACTGGTCGGCCACCCTGAGCCACGGCTCGGCCGACGGCAACCCGCTGGATTCGCTCCTGGCCGGCGACTTCCGCCAGGCGCTGATCCACGCCATCGACGCCCTCCCCGACCGTGAAAAGCTGCTGCTGTCGCTGTGCTACGAGCAAGGCCTGAACCTGAAGGAAATCGGCGCGATCATGAACGTGACCGAAGCGCGCGTCTGCCAGCTGCGCTCCCAGGCCACGGCGCGGATCCGGGCAAAGCTGAAGGAACAGGCCTGGCAGGAACTGCCCCGCGAGGGGCAGATCGCGCAGGTTATATAGAGAGTCTCTCTACATAAGCGAAGAGGTGTCCACACAAAGAAGTGTCTGACACCCTTACGCCCCACCCTCCCGCCAGCACAGGCACTCCCGGGTGTCAGACACCAGCGACTGCTACCGCCGCACCCGGCCAGCCAGCTCACTACAAGCTGTAGCGGCCCAGGCCCCGGCCAGCCCCTCCCCGCACTACAAAAATTCCGACTTCCGCAAAATCCCCCTAAAGATTGATTTGAGGCTGCCGTAATCCTGGCAACGGAGCAATTCGAAGACGCAAGAAAACGAATTTTTCCCGTTACACAGATGGGCGGCCTTGCTGCCCGGTTTGAAGAAGCCTTTCTCTCTTGGGAGCCTAAACATGGCTGCAGTCATCAATACCAACTACCTGTCGCTGGTTGCTCAGAACAACCTGACCAAGTCCCAATCGACCCTGGGCAGCGCCATTGAGCGCCTGTCCTCGGGCCTGCGCATCAACAGCGCCAAGGACGACGCCGCCGGCCAAGCCATCGCCAACCGCTTCACCGCCAACGTCAAGGGTCTGACCCAAGCCGCCCGCAACGCCAACGACGGCATCTCGATCGCCCAGACGACCGAAGGCGCGCTGAACGAAATCAACAACAACCTGCAACGCGTGCGCCAACTGGCCGTGCAAGCCAGCACCGGCACGAACTCCTCCTCCGACCTGGAATCGATCCAGGCCGAAATCGAGCAGCGCCTGGGCGAAATCGACCGCGTGTCGGGCCAAACCCAGTTCAACGGCGTGCGCGTCCTGGCTTCGGACAACACCCTGACGGTGCAAGTCGGCGCGAACGACAACGAAACCATCACGATCGACCTGAAGGAAATTACCAAGGGCACCCTGGGCCTGGGCAGCTTCACCGTCAGCGGCGACAAGCAAGCCACCGCCGACACGCTGGTGAAGGACTTCGGCGCGACCGGCTATAACACCTACTCCGACACCAACGGTCTCACCGGTATCCGTGTGGACGTGCAATCGGGCGCCGTCACGTATGACAACGCAGGCACGCAAGAAGCCGTGTACGTCAGCGCCACCACCGGCAAGCTGACGGCCGACGCCACCAACACCGCAGCAGGCGGCAACGGCGCCGACGCAGCGTTTGCAACCGCTTTCGCCGGTCAGACCCAGGGCGCAACCGCCTCGCTGGGCGGCGTCACCTGGACCAAGACCGACGCCCCGACCGATCCCAACGGCAACGGCACCTTCACGGCCACGATCGAAGGCAAGCAACTGACCGTCACCGTAACGGGCTCCACCACCACCACCGGTACGAACGCGGCGATGTCTGTCACGGGCGGCAGCCTGAACATGGACGAGACGGCGTACTCCACTACGGCCAAGTTCACGACGTACGCCTCCAACGAAAACGCGACGGCTGCTGCCGTCGCGGCTGCTGGCGGCACGAAGACTGGCGCCTCGCTCATGATCGGCGCGGACACCTACACCGTGGACAGCTCGGGCGTGGTCAAGAACGCCACCAACAACGTGATGTACGTTCAAAACGACGGCAAGCCGAACAAGGCGCTGGTCGACAGCACCAAGGCCCAGCAGCCTTCGCGCGACCCGCTGGCCAAGCTCGACGCCGCCCTGGCTTCGGTGGACCAACTGCGCAGCGCCCTGGGTGCTGTCCAGAACCGTTTCGAATCGACCGTCGCCAACCTGAACAACACGGTGAACAACCTGTCCGCCGCCCGTTCGCGCATCGAAGACGCCGACTACGCCACGGAAGTGTCGAACATGACCAAGGCTCAGATCCTGCAACAGGCTGGCACCTCGGTTCTGGCGCAAGCCAACCAAGTGCCGCAATCCGTTCTGTCGCTGCTGCGTTAATCACGCCGCAACGCCTGACGGTAGCGCGGTGCGGGCCCGATCGGCCCGCACCGCGAGCCACGAAGCCGGGACTATCCCAGCGTCGCCCACAAGCCGGCAGCAGCCGGCTTGTGTTTTTCGTATCGCACAAATCAACGCGCTCGTTTGCGCACGGGCCAGCAGCCCGGAATCCGTCGTTGCCTGGCGAACCTGCACAAGCCTTGCCATGACCATGTCTTCCCCCTCGGACCGCGCCCAATCCCGTCGCCCGTCATCGCTGCCGCGCCGGCGATCTGTTCGCGGTGCAAATGCGCGGCGCGCAGCCTCGGACAAGAGATCCAGCCTGCTCGGCCTGTTGCCGCTGTTGATGTCCCTGGCCTTGATCCCAGCACTATTGCTGGTCTGGTTTCATCTGGGCGACCTGCACTATCTGGAGATCGTATCGCTTTCGTCGGTGGGAGCCGCCGGCCTGGGGACCGTGTTGCTCCTGGGCCTGTTCATGCTTGTGTACATGACGTTGTGCGTCGCCCTGCCGTCGGTGTTCACCGCGGTGGCCCTTGCCCAATATGGGCCCGAGCGTATTCCCGGGGCCGCAGTGGGAGCCTGGGCCGCCAGCGCCGGACTGCTCGCCGTCGTCTGGTTCATCTCTGCGCTGGAACCAAGCTTCGATTCCGCTTTCATGTTTTGGCCCGCGCATCTCGCCGCGGGCCTCCTCATCGGCTTATGGACGCTTTGTGCCGCCTATCCGCGTGCCCATCGCCGGCCGAGCGCGCAAGCGCCAACTCCCGCGGCCGCCTTCTTGAGAAGCCCCCTGGTCCTGGGTATCGGAAACGGCATATGCGGACTGTTGGCGTTCATGCTATTGGTTATTCCCATCAAGCACCTGGCCGACGACTACGCCACGGGACTGCTGCCCGGCTGGGGGCAGACGGCTCTGCCGCTGCTGATCGCCTTCCTGCTCTCGCTGGGACCAGGCTTGTTCTACATGTGGAGCAACCGAACAGGGGCTGCAGGCATGAACAAGCGGCAACTGATGGTGCTGATGCTGATCGCCGCCTTCGTCATGCTCATGATCTCTTATTCGGCGTCGCGAGAGGTGCGGCACCTGACCTTGACCGCTGCGGGCGTAGTCGGCAGCCCTGTAAGCCCGCGGTTGTATCGGCTGCCGGACAACTGGAACAAGCAGGACGAGCAAATAGTGGCCGATGCGTTCGCTCCTGAGCGCTGCCCACTCAGCCCGAAGCGACATCCGGCCGGCGACTCCCTTCCTGCGCGATGGATATGCGGCTATCAGAACTTCTCGTTCGGGCGGGCCAGACTGATCTGCAACCATCCCTATATGGATGCGAACCGTCAGTTCATAAAGAAACGACTGATCTGCCTTCTTTATATCGACAACACGCTCGCCAGCCTGGTGAGCTTGCCTCACCCGGGCCCCGGCAAACCGGCGGAGGAGACGGAACAGACACCGACTTCCGACGGCTCACCTTCACCTTCGTAGACGAACCAAGATCATGCGGCGGATTTACCCGTCTGTTCTCGATTTCAATTCGAACCCGATTGCCGCATAATTGCTTCCGCATGATTTTGTATCTATAGTTTTCTCAATATGACCGCGACGCCACCCGATCCATTCGCTACGCAGCATGGCAGCACCACGGATCCAGACTCTCAGGCGCCGGTGGATGAGCAGACCTTGCGTCTGCGCGAAGAGAACCGCGCCCTGCGCGAATTGCTGGCCGCGCAGGCGCAGGCCGCTAACCCCTCCCAAGAGCCGGGCCCGTTCCGGCGGCTGTGCTGGTGGCTGATTTCCGCGCCCGGCGCGGCGCTGGTGGGCTGGCGCAGCCTGCTGGGCCACGACACCGCAAGGCCGATCACCGGCAAGCGCGTGGGCTACGCGACGCTGACCGTGCTATATACGCTGGCGATCTACGGCGCGCTGGTCCTGCTGGTGGTGTCGTGGAGCTCGCCGAACACGCCGCTTTCCGGCTCCGCGGCAGCCGGACCGGTGCGAGTGCCGCTGACGCCGCTTCCGGACAACGGCACCAATGCGCCTGTGTCCGAGGCAAGCCCGGAGGCCCCGCCTTCCGTCGAGCCCGGGACGGACGCGGGGGCCGAGCCCGAACCAGAAACCGTTTCAAGCGAGGCGCAGTTGCCCGTGCCTGCTGCGGCCTCTGCCGTTCCAATCATGCATTCGAGCGAGCATGCCGCCGCGCCGGGGTCGCCCGCGCTTGCCCTGCAACCGCCGGTGGCGGAGCCGCATTCCACCTTGCGCATGACGGAGATTCCTGCGCAGGACCCTCTGGCCTGGCTGGACGCGCTCAGGGGCGAATTGGCGCTGTGCGCGGAGCTGGGATTCTTCGAGCGGCCGGATTGCGCATGGGCGGCCCGCAGGCAGTACTGCGAACCCAATCGGGCATGGGGAATGGTCAAGGAATGTCCGACCCGGCCTTGAGTCAATGAGCCTTGGGGCGGGCTGTTTGGTGTCAGACACCCGGGAGCGCTCGCGTCGACATGCAATGGCGTCTCGTACGGGTGTCTGACACCTTGGCAAAGCCACCTCGAGCGCCTGAAAGACCCACAAGTGTCTGACTCCTCTGCGAGACGGCTCTCGCGCTCCAACAGCGCCGCCGGATGTCTGACTCCCACGCAACAACGTGTTGAAAACGTCCCTCCCCGCCTTCGTGCTCCTTGGGGAACGCCTATCCTGGCACCTGTTCAGATCACGCTCGCGCAATCATGGCCAGGCTTCCCCGCATTCTCATTGCTCATCAACCGCACCATGTCGTGCAACGTGGTCATCGGAGGCTGGTCGTTTTCGATGGCCCGAATGACTATCGCGCTTATCTGCGCGATCTGCAGACTTATCGCGCGGCGCTGGGAGTGGCGCTTCACGCATGGTGCCTGATGCCTAACCACGTGCATCTGCTGCTGACGCCCGGCGATGATCCTCGGACGGTTTCGGCGCTGATGCAGCGCGTGGCGAGACGGGCGACGCGGCGTTGGAATGCCCGCCGGGATGCCGGCGGCTCCCTGTGGGAAACGCGCTTCAGGTCGCGGGTCATAGGCAGCGAACGATATTTGCTTGAGTGCTGCCGTTACATCGAGATGAATCCCGTGCGGGCCGGTTTGGCCAGTTGCGCGCCCGAGTACCCATGGTCGAGCTACCGCGCACGGATGGGTCTGGCATGTGGCGAAAGCCTGGATCTTCATCCCCTGTATCTGGAGTTGGGCGCGGATCAGGAGGCCAGGCGCAAGGCTTATGGGGAATGGTGCCGGCGTGAGGAGTGAAGGCGCCTGGGCTAGTGTCTGACACCCGGAGAAGGCGTTTCGGTTTGCCGGGGTGTCTCCTGGGTGTCAGACACTGACGCAGCAAGCTTGTGTCTGACACCCGGAGAAGGCGTTTCGGCTTGCCAGGGTGTCTCCTGGGGTGTCAGACACTGCGGCAGCAAGGCTTGTGTCTGACACCCAGAGAAAGCGTTTTGGTTTGCCGGGGTGTCTCCTGGGGTGTCAGACACTGCGGCAGCAAGGCTTGTGTCTGACACCCGGAGAAAGCGTTTCAGCTTGCCGGGGTGTCTCCTGGGGTGTCAGACACTGCGGCAGCAAGGTTTGTGTCTGACACCCGGAGAAAGCGTTTCGGCTTGCCGGGGTGTCTCCTGGGGTGTCAGACACTGCCGCAGCAAGGCTTGTGTCTGACACCCGGAGAAGGCGTTTCGGCTTGCCGGGGTGTCTCCTGGGGTGTCAGACACGGGGGCAACAAGATTTGTGTCTGACACCCGGAGAAGGCGTTTCGGCTTGCCGGGGCGTCTCCTGGGGTGTCAGACACTGAG
>NZ_JPYO01000041.1:0-429298 GCF_000757485.1 Achromobacter sp. RTa | reverse complement strand
AAGGCGTTTCGGCTTGCCGGGGTGTCTCCTGGGGTGTCAGACACGGGGGCAACAGATTTGTGTCTGACACCCGGAGAAGGCGTTTCGGCTTGCCGGGGTGTCTCCTGGGGTGTCAGACACTGCGGCAATAAAGCTTTCACCAGGAATGTTTTGCATCGAACTGCAAGTCTGCGCAATAATGCCGCAACCCGGTTTGTGCCGGTTTTTACGCATTGGGAACGCCTGAACATGGACGCTACGATCAGCAGCACCGTCAATACCGCACTGGCTTTGCAGGACGTGAATCTCAACCAGGAGATCCAGGCCCGCGTGCTGAAGAAGGCGTTGAATGCGCAGGCGGATACCGCCCTGACGCTGATGCAGTCGCTGCCCGTGCTGGCCGTGGATGCCACGCTGGGTTCGCGCATCGATACCCACGCCTGATTGCGGGCGTCCGTCGCGGACGCTTCCGAAAGGCTGTTCCGCGCCGGGCATACGGCATACTGACATCGAAGCTTGCTGCTTCGGCAGCTCGAAAAAAAGCGCCGGCTCCTGAATGAACAGGGCCGGCGCTTTTGCTTTGCGTCGGGCGGCGGGCCGCCCGGCGTTTACTTCTTCTTCATCGGCGGCAGGTCGGTGCAGACGCCTTCCGCCACTTCCGCGGCCATGCCCACCGATTCGCCCAGGGTCGGGTGCGGGTGGATGGTCTTGGCGATGTCGACGACGTCGGCGCCCATTTCCACGGCCAGGCACAGTTCGCTGATCAGGTCGCCGGCGTGGGTGCCCACGATGCCGCCGCCCAGGATGCGATGCGTTTCCGCGTCGAAAATCAGCTTGGTGAAGCCTTCGTCGCGGCCATTGGCGATGGCGCGGCCGGAGGCGGCCCAGGGGAACACGCCTTTCTCGACCTTGATGCCCTGCTTCTTGGCTTCGTCCTCGGTCAGGCCGACCCACGCCACTTCCGGATCGGTGTAGGCCACCGACGGGATGACGCGCGCGTCGAAGAACGACTTCTGGCCGGCTGCGGCTTCCGCCGCCACGTGGCCTTCATGCACCGCCTTGTGCGCCAGCATGGGCTGGCCGACGATGTCGCCGATGGCGTAGATGTGCGGCACGTTGGTGCGCATCTGGCGATCGACCTCGATGAAGCCGCGGTCGGTCACGGCGATGCCCGCGCGGTCGGCGCCGATCTTCTTGCCGTTGGGGCTGCGGCCCACGGCCTGCAGCACCAGGTCGTAGCGCTGGGGTTCCTTGGGCGCGCCTTCGCCCTCGAAGCTGACGTAGATGCCGTCCTTTTTGGCTTCCGCGCCCACCGTCTTGGTCTTCAACATGATGTTGTCGAAACGGCCGGCGTTCTTCTTCTGCCATACCTTGACCAGGTCGCGGTCGGCGCCCTGCATCAGGCCGTCCAGCATTTCCACGACATCCAGGCGCGCGCCCAGCGTGGAATACACCGTGCCCATTTCCAGGCCGATGATGCCTCCGCCGATGATCAGCATCTTCTTGGGGATCTCGCGCAGCAGCAAGGCACCGGTCGAATCGACGATGCGGTCGTCCTGCGGCAGGAACGGCAGCTTCACCGACTGACTGCCGGCGGCAATGATGGCCTGCTTGAAGCGGATGGTCTGGCTCTTGCCGTCGGCCGCCTTGACCGTCAGGTGGTTGGGGTCGGCGAATTCGCCCACGCCGTGCACCACGGTGACTTTGCGCGCACGGGCCATGCCGGCCAGGCCGCCGGTCAGCTTGGCGACCACGCTGTCCTTGTAGCCGCGCAGCTTGTCCAGGTCGATCTTGGGCTCGCCGAAGCTGATGCCGTGGGCGGCCAGCTCGCGGGCTTCGTCGATGATGGCGGCATTGTGCAGCAGCGCCTTGGACGGGATGCAACCCACGTTCAGGCAGACGCCGCCCAGGGTGTCGTAGCGTTCGACCAGGACCACGGACAGGCCCAGGTCGGCGGCGCGGAAGGCGGCGGAATAGCCGCCGGGGCCAGCGCCCAGGACCAGCATGTCGTATTCGGCGTCGGCGGAGCCTTTGAAGGTCGAGGCGGGAGGGGCTTCGGTTTTCTTCTGGGTGTCAGACACCTGGCTGGCGGCGGCTTGGGGCGCTGGCTTGGCTTGGGTGTCAGACACCTGCTCCTGAGGCGCCTTGGCTTGGGTGTCGGACGCCTGGGATTCACCCGCGGCTTCCACTTCCAGCACGACCGTGCCTTCGGCGACCTTGTCGCCCACCTTCACGTTGATGGACTTCACCACCCCGCCCTGCGAGGCCGGGATCTCCATCGAGGCCTTGTCGGATTCGACGGTGATCAGGCTTTGCTCGGCCTTGATCGTGTCGCCCACCGCCACCAGAACCTCGATGACTTCCACTTCCTTGAAGTCGCCAATATCGGGGACCTTGATTTGCACGACGTTGCTCATGTCTCTTTACCCTCAGGCGTATTGCGGGTTGGCTTTGTTCGGGTTGATGCCGTACTTCTTGATGGCCTCGGCCACCTTGGCGGCAGGCACCTTGCCCTCATCGGCCAGCGCGCGCAGCGCGGCGATCACGACGAAATGGCGGTCCACCTCGAAGTGCTCGCGCAGCTTCGAACGGAAGTCCGAACGGCCGAAACCGTCGGTGCCCAGCACCTTGTATTCGCGGCCCTTGGGCACGAACGGACGGATCTGATCGGCGAACAGCTTCATGTAGTCGGTCGACGCGATGATCGGGCCTTCCGTCTTGGCCAGCTGCTCCGTGACGTAAGCCACCTGCGGCTTCTTCTCTTCGGGGTGCAGCATGTTGTGGCGCTCGGCGTCCAGGCCGTTGCGGCGCAGCTCGGTGAAGCTGGTGACGCTCCACAGGTCCGAGGCCACGCCCCAATCGGCTTCCAGCAGTTCCTGGGCAGCCATGACTTCGCGCAGGATGGTGCCCGAACCCATCAGCTGGACGCGGTTCTTGCCCTTGCCGTGCGACTTGAGCTTGTACATGCCCTTGATGATGCCTTCCTCGTCGCCCTGGGTCAGACCGGGCTGCGGGTAGTTCTCGTTCATCACCGTCAGGTAGTAGTAGACGTTTTCCTGGTCTTCCACCATGCGCTTCAGGCCATGCTGGACGATCACGGCCAGCTCGTGGCCGAACGTCGGGTCGTACGAGACGCAGTTCGGGATCGTCGAGGCCAGGATGTGGCTGTGGCCGTCTTCGTGCTGCAGGCCTTCGCCGTTGAGCGTCGTGCGCCCGGCGGTGCCGCCCAGCAGAAAGCCGCGCGCCTGCATGTCGCCGGCGGCCCAGGCCAGGTCGCCGATGCGCTGGAACCCGAACATCGAGTAGTAGATGAAGAACGGGATCATGATGCGGTTGTTCGAGGAGTACGACGTGGCCGCCGCGATCCACGAGCTCATGGCGCCCGCTTCGTTGATGCCTTCCTGCAGGAGCTGGCCGTCGGCCGCTTCCTTGTAGTACATGACCTGGTCCTTGTCGACCGGCGTGTACTTCTGGCCTTCCGGCGCGTAGATGCCGATCTGGCGGAACAGGCCTTCCATGCCGAAGGTGCGCGATTCGTCGGCCAGGATCGGCACGACGCGCGGACCCAGTTCCTTGTCGCGCAGGATCTGGTTCAGGATGCGCACGAAGGCCTGGGTGGTGGAGATTTCACGGCCTTCGGCGGTGGGCTCCAGCACGGCCTTGAAGGCTTCCAGCGCCGGGGCCTTGAGCTGCTCGTCGGCCTTGGCGCGGCGATGCGGCAGATAGCCGCCCAGCGCGGCGCGGCGCTCGTGCAGGTACTTCATTTCGGGGGAGTCGTCCGCCGGCTTGAAGTACGGCAGGTCGGCCAGCTGGTCGTCCGGGATCGGGATCGCGAAACGGTCGCGGAATTCGCGGATGGAATCCAGCTCCAGCTTCTTCTGCTGGTGGGTCGGGTTCTTGGCCTGGCCGACGTGGCCCATGCCATAGCCCTTGATGGTCTTGGCCAGGATCACGGTGGGCTGGCCTTCGTGCTTGGTGGCCGCGTCGAACGCCGCGAACACCTTGTGCGGGTCATGGCCGCCGCGGTTCAGGCGCCAGATGTCTTCGTCGCTCATGCGCGACACGGCTTCCAGCAGCTTAGGGTGCTTGCCGAAGAAATGCTCGCGGACGAACTTGCCGTCGTTGGCCTTGTACGCCTGGTACTCGCCGTCCACGGTGTCTTCCATGATCTGGCGCAGGATGCCTTCCTTGTCGTGCGCCAGCAGCGGATCCCAGTAGCCGCCCCAGATCAGCTTGATCACGTTCCAGCCGGAGCCGCGGAAGTCGCCTTCCAGTTCCTGGATGATCTTGCCGTTGCCGCGCACCGGGCCGTCCAGGCGCTGCAGGTTGCAGTTGATCACGAAGATCAGGTTGTCCAGCTTCTCGCGGGCCGCGAGCGCGATAGCGCCCAGCGATTCCGGCTCGTCCATTTCACCGTCGCCGCAGAATACCCAGACCTTGCGCTTGCTCGTGTCGGCGATGCCGCGGGCATGCAGGTACTTCAGGAAACGCGCCTGGTAGATCGCCATCAGCGGGCCCAGGCCCATCGACACCGTCGGGAATTGCCAGAAATCCGGCATCAGCTTCGGGTGCGGGTACGAGGACAGGCCTTTGCCGTCCACTTCCTGGCGGAAATGGTTCAGTTGGTCTTCGGTCAGACGGCCTTCCAGATAGGCGCGGCCGTACATGCCCGGCGAGGTGTGGCCCTGGAAGTAGACCAGGTCGCCGCCGTGGCTTTCGTCTTCCGCGTGCCAGAAGTGGTTCTGGCCGCAGCCGATCATGGTGGCCAGCGAGGCGAAAGAGGCGATGTGGCCGCCCAGGTCGCCGCCATCGGGCGGGTTGTGCTTGTTGGCCTTGACCACCATGGCCATGGCGTTCCAGCGCACGTACGAGCGGATGCGGGCTTCCAGCTCCAGGTTGCCCGGGTGCGCCGGCTCCAGGCCGGGGGGAATGGTGTTGACGTAGGCGGTGTTCGGCGAGAACGGGATGTGGGCGCCGGAGCGGCGCGCCTCATCGATCAGGCGTTCGAGCAGATAGTGGGCGCGCTGCGGTCCTTCACGGTCAAGGACTGCCGCCAGGGCTTCGAGCCACTCCTGGGTTTCAAGGGTGTCTTCGTCGTTGGCAGCCTGCACGGCGCCAGCCTGGGCGAAAGAGGACATCGTGTGTCTCCTGTATGGTTTCGTTCGTGACCACACCCGCTTATTCATCTACTCGCGGACACTGCATGGTAGCCGGGATCATCCGGGCTACCATGCATGCATGGGTCGGGGTGTTCTAGAGACCTGCTTGGGTCGGTTCCCTATCAGCCGGCATTCTAAGAAAGAAGAGTAACCGGTCGCAAGGAAAATTTCATGTTGCGGTACGGCATTTCATAATACGAAAAATTGACCGAAAGCTGAACGCACAACGCCCATCCTTTTCTAATACTTTTGGAGGGCCCCTCTAAAAGGAGGTGCCGATTCCCGGCAATTCCCCCCCAACACGCACTAAAATGCGCGGTCTATCCGGCCCGAATTCCATGTCCAGCGCGCCCAAGTCAAATATTCCTACGCCGTTCCACGACCACGCCCGCACTCGCCGGCGAGGCGTGTACTGGGTTACGCCAGCGATGGTGCTGATCCTCTATATCTGTGTGATGGCGGTGTTCTTCTGGTTGCAGCGCATCCACGACGACAGCGTCATGTTCGTCACGATCGACCAGGAAATGCGCCAGCAGCGCCTTATCTGGGTTGTGCTGGCGCTGTCCTGCGTGATCGTCATCAGCCTGCTGATGCTGTGGCGGTACACCCGCTTCCGCTCGTCCGCCGAGGCCGCCCTGATCGCCGAGACCGGTTTTCGCCGGGCCATGGAAAACTCCATGTCCACCGGCATGCGCGTGCTCGACATGGAAGGCCGCATCGCCTATGTGAATCCGGCGTTCTGCCGCATGATCGGCTGGAACGAGGCCGACCTGATCGGCCGCAGCCCCCCCTTCCCCTACTGGGTGCCGGGCCGCCACGAGCAGCACCAGCACACGCTGGACGTGCTGATGTCGGGCAAGACGCCCAGCAGCGGCCTGGAAGTCGAAGCGCAGCGCCGCGACGGCTCGCGCTTCACGGCGCGCATGTACGTGTCGCCCCTGCTGGACCCCAACGGCAACCAGATCGGCTGGATGACGTCCATGACCGACATCACCGAGCCCAAGCGCATCCGCGAGGCCCTGACCGCCGCGCACGAGCGTTTCATGACGGTGCTGGAAGGCCTGGACGACGCCATTTCGGTTACCGCCGACACCCACGACGGCCTCGAACTGCTGTTCGCCAACCGCACTTACCGGCGCGTGTTCGGCGCGCAGACGGGCGGCCACGACGAGCTGCTGGCCGGCCGCCGCGGCCGCTTCACCGACGAATCCGTGGAGGTCTTCGCGCCCTCCGTGCAGCGCTGGTTCGAAGTGCACCACCGCATGCTGGCCTGGACCGACGGCCGCCGCGTGCGCATGCAGGTGGCGCGCGACATCACCGAACGCCGGGTCCACGAAGAGGCCTCCCGCGTGCAGCAGGAAAAGATCCAGCTCACCAGCCGCCTCACCACGATGGGCGAAATGGCCTCGTCGCTGGCGCACGAACTGAACCAGCCGCTCACCGCCATCGCCAACTACAGCATGGGCGCCGTGGCCCTGGTCAAGGCCGGCCACACCAGCCCCAACATGCTGCTGCCCGCCCTGGAAAAGGCCGCGTCGCAGGCCGAGCGCGCGGGCAAGATCATCAGCCGCATCCGCGAATTCGTGAAGCGCAGCGAACCGCGCCGCCAACGGGTGGCGATCGGCCGCATCGTGGACAACGCCATCGGCTTCGCCGAGATCGACGCGCGCAAGCGCCGCATCCGCATCGACAGCTTCGTGCCCTCGAACGCCCCCGACGTGCTGGCCGACCCCATCCTGATCGAGCAGGTGCTGCTGAACCTGCTCAAGAACGGGCTGGAGGCGATGGAAAAGAGCGAGTCCGACGAGCTCAAGGTCGCGGTGATCCTGCACGACCAGCACATCGAGGTGGCCGTGGTCGACCGCGGCCATGGCCTGGCCGAGCCCGAGCGCCTGTTCGAACCCTTCTTCAGCACCAAGACCCAGGGCCTGGGCATGGGGCTGAATATCTGCCGTACCATTATTGAATCGCACCACGGCCGCCTGTGGGCAGACCCCAACCCCGCCGGCGGTACCATCTTTCGCTTTACCCTGCCCTGCGCTGCGACCCAGACGCAGGCCCAGAACGATCAGTCAGAGGAGTTGCACGCATGAACACGCCCCACCTGTCGAGCACGGTATTCATTGTTGACGACGACGAAGCGGTACGCGATTCGCTGCGCTGGCTATTGGAAGCCAACGGCTACCGCGTGCGCGCCTATGCCAGCGGCGAATCCTTCCTGGAAGACTACGACGCCAGCCAGGTCGGCGTGCTGATCGCCGACGTGCGCATGCCCGGCATGAGCGGCCTGGAACTGCAGGAACAGCTGATCGCCCGCAATGCCCCGTTGCCCATCGTGTTCATCACCGGCCACGGCGACGTGCCCATGGCCGTGTCGACCATGAAGAAGGGCGCGGTCGACTTCCTGGAAAAGCCGTTCAATGAATCGGACCTGCGCGAAATCGTGGCGCGCATGCTGGAGCAGGCGACGCAGCGCGTCAGCAAGCACCAGGCCCAGAAAGACCACGAAGCCATGCTGGCGCGCCTGACCGCGCGCGAGCAGCAAGTGCTGGAGCGCATCGTCGCCGGCCGCTTGAACAAGCAGATCGCCGACGACCTGGGCATCAGCATCAAGACCGTCGAGGCGCACCGCGCCAATATCATGGAAAAACTCGAAGTGACCACCGTTGCAGATTTGATGAAAGTGGCCCTGGCCAAGCCGGAGGCGCATGCATGAGCCGCCGGGCCGATCCCAAGGCGAATACCGAAGCGCGCAGCGCGGAGGTTTCCGCATGACCGCAAGAATCATTGACGGCGCCGCCCTGTCGCAGCGCATACGCGAAGAAGTCGCCCAGCGCGTTTCCGCCCTGGCCGCCAAGGGAACCCGCCCCGGCCTGGCCGTGGTGCTGGTGGGCGAAGACCCCGCCTCCCAGGTTTACGTACGCAACAAGGTCGCCGCCTGCGAAAAGGCCGGCCTGCACTCCGTGAAGGAGCAGTACCCCGCCGACATGACCGAGGCCGACCTGCTGGCCCGCATCGGCGAGCTGAACCGGGATCCGTCCATCCACGGCATCCTGGTGCAACTACCGCTGCCCAAGCACATGGACTCCCACAAGGTCATCGAAGCCATCGCGGCCGAGAAGGACGTGGACGGCTTCCACATCAGCAACGCCGGCCTGCTCATGACCGGCCAGCCCCTGTTCCGCCCCTGCACGCCCTACGGCGTGATGAAGATGCTGGAATCGGAAGGCGTGGCGCTGCGTGGCGCCGAAGCCGTGATCGTGGGCGCCAGCAACATCGTCGGCAAGCCCATGGCGATGCTGCTGCTGCAGGCGGGCGCCACCATCACCATCTGCAATTCCAAGACGCGCGACCTGGCGGCGCAGACCCGCCGCGCCGACGTGCTGGTGGTCGCCACCGGCAAGCCCGGCATGATCGACGGCTCGATGATCAAGCCCGGCGCCGTCGTCATCGACGTGGGCATCAACCGCGGCGCGGACGGCAAGCTCTGCGGCGACGTGGACTTCGCCTCCGCCAAGGAAGTGGCCGGCGCCATCACGCCCGTCCCGGGCGGCGTGGGCCCCATGACCATCGCCATGCTGCTGGTCAACACCGTCGAAGCGGCGGAACGGGCCGCCGCTTCCTGAAGCCGCCTTTTCGCGCCTGGCGCTTGTGTCAGACACCCGAGGAGACGATCGTCGCATTGTTGAGGCGTTCCCGGGTGTCTGACACCCCGGGGCGCTTCCTACAGCTTGACGGTCATTCCGTAAGGGTGTCAGACACTTGCATCGCCGAGGTGTCAGACACTTGCATCGCCGGGGTGTCAGACACTTGCATCGCCGGGGTGTCAGATACTTACATCGCCGGGGTATCTGGCACCTGCATCGCCCAGGCGCCAGACATCTGCATCGCCAAGGCGCCAGGCGCTTATGCCGTCGACCTTGCATTCGGGTATTTTGCCCCTACCTGATTCTTATCCATTGCCCGCCATCATTCCTGCCGGTACCGCCATGTCTCAAAATCCCCTGCTTGCTCCCGTTTCCGATCTGGTCGATTACGCGGCCGTCAAACCCGCGCACATCGTGCCCGCCGTCGAGGAGCTGCTGGGCGTCGCCCGCCAGGCCGTCGACGCCGCGGCCGATTCCAAGCTCGCGCCCACGTGGGAAGCCGTGGTGGAACCGCTGGATACCGCTTCGGAACGCCTGTGGCGCGCCTGGTCGGTGGCCGGCCACCTGAATGCCGTGGTCAACACTCCGGAGCTGCGCGAGGCGTACAACGCCGCCCTGCCCCTGGTGACCGAATTCTCCACCTGGGTCGGCCTGCACGAAGGCCTGTACAAGCAGTACCAGCGCCTGGCCGCCTCCCCGGATTTCGCTTCCTGGACGCCGGTGCGCCGCCGCATCGTGGAAATGGCCCTGCGTGATTTCCGCCTGAGCGGCGTTGAACTGCAAGGCGCCGACCGCGAGCGCTATGCCGCCATTTCCGACCGCGAGGCCCAGGCTTCGCAGAAATTCTCCGAAAACGTGCTGGATTCGATCGACGCCTGGTCGCTGCTGGTCGAGGACGAGGCCCGCCTGGCCGGCATCCCCGCCGACGTGCGGGCGGCCGCCCGCGCCGCCGCCGAGGAAGACGGCAAACCGGGCTGGAAGCTCACGCTGAAGATGCCCTGCTACCTGCCCGTCATGCAGTACTCCCAGGATCGCGCGCTGCGCGAGGCGCTGTATCGCGGCTATGGCACGGTGGCCTCCGAACAGGGCGACGCCAAATTCGACAACTCCCCCCTGATCGAAGAACTGCTGGCGCTGCGCGCCGAAGAGTCCGGCCTGCTTGGCCTGGGCACCTTCGCGGCCTTGCGCCTGCAGACCCGCATGGCCCGCGATGCGCAGGAAGTCACTGTTTTCCTGCGCGACCTGGCCGCGCGCGCCAAGCCCTACGCCCAGCGCGACCTGGCCGAATTGAAGGCCTATGCCGCTGCCGAGCTCGGCCTGGACGAACTGCAGCCCTGGGACGTGCCCTACGCCTCGGAGCGCCTGCGCGAGTCGCGCTACGCCTATTCCGAGGACGAAGTGAAGCAGTATTTCACCGAACCGCGGGTGCTGGCGGGCCTGTTCGAAGTCATCGAGACCCTGTTCGACGTGCGCCTGGCGGAAACGCCCGTGTCGTCGTGGCACGGCGACGTGCGCGGCGTGCGCGTGGAAAGCCCCGACGGCAAGCTCATCGGCTACCTCTACCTGGACCTGTACGCCCGCTCCGGCAAGCAAAGCGGCGCCTGGGTCGACAGCGAACGCACGCGCCGCGTCGTAGGCGGCCAGGTGCAGACGCCCATCGCCTACCTCACCTGCAACTTCTCGCGCCCCAACGGCGACCGCGCCGCCGTCCTGACCCACGACGACGTCATCACGCTGTTCCACGAGACCGGCCATGCCCTGCATGCGCTGCTGTCCGAGGTGGACGAGCCGGGCGCCGCGGCCTTCGCCAGCGTGGAATGGGACGCCATCGAACTGCCGTCGCAGTTCATGGAGAATTTCTGCTGGGAATGGGCCGTGGTGCAGAAGCTGTCCGCCCACGTGGACACGGGCGAACCGCTGCCGCGCGCGCTCTACGACCGCCTGGTCGCCGCGCGCAACTACCAGAGCGGCATGCAGACGGTGCGCCAGATCGAGTTCGCGCTGTTCGACATGCTGATGCACGACCGCGCCAAGGGCGCCTCCATCGGCGAGGTGCTGGAGCTGCTGCAGGAAGTGCGCAAGGAAGTGGCCGTGCTGTTCCCGCCGGCCTGGCACCGCCTGCCGCACGCCTTCTCGCACCTGTTCGCGGGCGGCTACGGCGCGGGCTATTACAGCTACAAGTGGGCGGAAGTGCTGTCGGCCGATGCCTATGAAGCCTTCGAAGAGGCAGCGGCCCTGCAGGCCGGCAACGCGCTGGGAACCCTCGATCCGGCCACGGGCGCGCGCTTTCGCCGCGAGGTGCTGGCGGTGGGCGGTTCGCGCCCCGCGGCCGAATCCTTCGCCGCCTCCCGCGGACGCGCCCCGCGCATCGATGCCTTGCTGCGCCATAGCGGCATGACACCCGCCTGAGCCGCCCCCGCCGCGCTTGCATCGAACGGCCCGCCCCGCGCGGGCCGTTCCCGTTTCCGCGCCCGGCTTGCGGGTAGAATCGAAAGGTTTATCCCCTACCGGCCTTTGGACCCATGCAACACCTCATTTCCAGCCGCGCATGGCGCGGCCTGCTGCTGGCTCTGTGCGTGTTTCTTGCCGCCTGCGGTGACAGGAACGTCGATTGGACGCTCTACAACGTGAAGGGGCATCTGCCCGACCTGAAGTTCTCGCTGTCCGGCGCGGGCGGCAAGACGATCAGCAGCGACGACCTGAAGGGCAAGACCGTGCTGTTGTTCTTCGGCTACGCAAGTTGCCCCGACATCTGCCCCACCACCATGGCGCAGCTGACGGCCGTGCTGCAAAACCTGGGCGACAAGGCCCGCGACGTGCGCATTCTGTTCGTCAGCGTGGATCCCCATCGCGACACGCCCGATATCCTGCAGGCCTATGTCAACGCCTTCAACAACAATGCCATCGGCGTGACGGGCGATGAGAAGCAGATCGCGGACCTGGCGCGCCGCTACCGCGTGGCTTACCAGATCGAGAAGCCCCGCCCCGGCGACGACGCGGATATGTACGAGGTCACCCATAGCCGCGGCGTGTACATTTTCGACAAAGACGGCAAGGCGCGCCTGCTGGCGTCCGATACCGACAGCATCGAGGCCTTGACCAAGGACGTGCGCCAGCTCATCGACCTGACCTCCTGACGCCGCATACCAGTTGTTACAGCCGGGCTGGCCGGGGCATGGGTATTATCTGTGCACACTGCCCCCCTTTTACTCTAGTCAAGGAGTACGCGCATGAGCATCATCATCATGATCATCGTCGGGTTCATCGTGGGCTTGATCGCCCGCGCGATCATGCCCGGAGACCAGAACATGGGAATCATCATGACCACCATCCTGGGTATCGTCGGCTCCGTCGTCGCCGGCTTCCTGGGCCAATCCTTGGGCTGGTACGCCCCGGGAGAGCCCGCGGGCTGGATCGGATCGGTCGTCGGCGCGATCGTCGTGCTGTTCGTGGTGGGCCTCATCGCCAAGAAGCGCGCTTGACGTACCGCTGAATAAAAAAGCCGATCGAAAGATCGGCTTTTTTTTGGTTGATGGGTTGCGCGCGCTCCGGGATGGAGTTCTTGTGCCGGAGGTCTCGCGCTACACCCATCCTACAGTTGTAGGATGGGTGTAGCGCGAGACGATCAACACAAACACGAACATACCGAGCGCGCGCAACCCATCACTCCCTCGTCAAGATCCCGCCTGCGCCGTCGCGGTGCGCTCGGTCCAGCCGCCGCCCAGCACCTTGTACAAGGTGACCAGATTGGCCAGGCGCGCCAGGCGGGTATCGACCAGGGCCTGCTGCGCGCTGTACAGCGAACGCTGCGAATCCAGCACGCTCAGGTAGTCGTCGATGCCTTGGCGGAACCGCTGGTCGGATGCATCGTAGGCCCGCTGGTTGGCGGCCACCAGAAGCTGTTGCGCCTGGATCTGCTCGTCCAGCGTGCCGCGGCCGGCCAGGGCATCGGCCACCTCGCGGAAGCCCGCCTGGATGGCTTTTTCGTACTGCGCCACCTGGATGTTCTTCTGCACCTTGGCCAAGTCCAGGCCCGCCAGCAGCGAGCCGCCGGCGAAGATCGGTACCGTGATCTGGGGCACGAAGCTCCAGGCGCCAGAGCCGCCTTCGAACAGGCCGCCCAGGCTGGCGCTGGCCGTGCCTGCCGAGCCCGTCAGGCTGATGGTCGGGAAGAACGCGGCACGCGCCGCGCCGATATTGGCGTTGGCGCCCTTCAGCTGGTGCTCCGCCGCCCGGATGTCGGGGCGCCGCGCCAGCAGGTCCGAGGGCAGCCCGGCGGGCAGCGTGGTCGGCAGCATGCCGTCGTCCAGCTTGACCGCGCTGTCCAGCGCCGCCGTCATCTCGGGCGTCAAGGGCTGGCCCACCAGCAGCACCAGCGCGTTGCGGTCCTGCGCGGCCTGGCGCGTGTATTGCGACAGGTTGCGCTGCGCGGTGCGCAGCGACACTTCCGCCTGGCTCAGGTCCAGCGACGTGGACAGGCCCTGGTCAAAGCTCTGCTGCGTGAGCTTGAAGGAATCCTCCTGGCTCTTGAGCGTGTCGCGGGTCAGCGCCAGGAGTTCCTGGTCGGCGCGCATCGTCAGGTAGGCGTTGGCCACCTCGGCGATGAGCGTGAGCTGGGTCGCCGTGCGCGTTTCGTCCAGCGCCAGATAGGATTCCAGCGCCTTGTCGCTCAGGCTGCGGATGCGGCCGAACAGATCCAGTTCCCAGGCGGACATGGCGGCGCCGACCTGGTAACTGTGGCTGGTGGTGGCGCGTCCGCTGGCCGACAGGTCGGCCGGCGTGCGCTGGGCCGATTCCTGGCCCGCGATGCCCACGCTGGGCATCAGGTCGGCGCGCTGGATGCGGTACTGCGCGCGCGCCGCCTCGACGTTCAGGGCCGCCACGCGAAGGTCGCGGTTGTTCGCCAGCGACAGCTCGATCAACTGTTGCAGCAGCGGATCGCCGAAGAAATCGCGCCAGCCGATGTCGGCCGTCGACAGGCCGCCCGGATCGGCGGGCTGGGCCGCCGTGTAGGCGGGCCCCGTGGGATAGGCCGCGTCGACCGGCGCTTCCGGACGTTCGTAGGTGGGGGCCAGCGAGCAGCCCGCCAGGGCCGCCGCCAGGGAAACAGACAACAGGGTTCTCATCGGGAATTTCATTGCGATTGCCCTTCCGCGGACACGTCCTGCGAGCCATTGGCGCCGACGTCGTGCTTGTCGACGTTTTCGCTCATGCGCTTGACCTTGAACACGCGCAGCATGATCACGAAGAAGGCCGGAACGAAGAAGATGGCCAGGAAGGTGCCGGTCAGCATGCCGCCGATCACGCCCGTGCCGATGGCGTTCTGGCTGCCCGAACCGGCGCCGGACGAGATCGCGAGCGGAGTCACGCCCAGGATGAACGCCAGGGACGTCATCAGGATGGGACGCAGGCGCTGGCGGGCGGCATGGATGGCCGATTCCGTCAGGCTGGCGCCGGACTCGTAGTGCTCCTTGGCGAACTCCACGATCAGGATGGCGTTCTTGGCTGCCAGCCCGATGGTGGTGAGCAGGCCCACCTGGAAGTACACGTCGTTGGACAAGCCCCGCAGCATGGTGGCGAGCAAGGCCCCGATGATGCCCAGGGGCACCACCAGCATCACCGCGGACGGGATGGTCCAGCTTTCGTACAGCGCCGCCAGGCACAGGAACACCACGATCAGCGAAATGGCGTACAGGGCGGGCGCCTGGGCGCCGGACAGGCGCTCTTCGAACGACAGGCCCGTCCATTCGAAGCCCACGCCCACCGGCAGCTTGGCCGCCAGCCGCTCCATTTCCTCCATCGCCGCGCCCGAGCTGTAGCCCGGCGCCGCCTGGCCCTGGATGTTGTAGGACGGCACGCCGTTATAGCGATTCAGCTTTTGGGGCCCGAAGCTCCAGGTGGCCTTGGAAAAGGCCGAGAACGGCACCATGTCGCCTGCGTTGTTGCGCACGTACCATTTGTTCAGGTCTTCCGGCAGCATGCGCGAGGAAGCCTCGCCCTGGGCGAACACCTTCTTCACGCGGCCGCGGTCGATGAAGTCGTTGACGTACGACGACCCCCACGCGGTGGCCAGCGTGCTGTTGATGTCCGACACGGCCACGCCCAGCGCGCGGGCCTTTTCGCGGTCGATGTCGAGCTGGTACTGCGGCGCGTCCTCGATGCCGTTGGGGCGCACGCCGCGCAGGACCGGGCTGTTGGCGGCTTCGCCCAGCAGCTGGTTGCGCGCGGCGAGCAGCTTCTCGTGGCCCACGCCGGCGCGGTCCATCAGCTGGAAGTCGAAGCCGGTGACGTTGCCCAGTTCCATCACGGACGGAGGCGGCACCACGAACAACTGGGCGCGGCGCTCGGTCTTGGCGAAGTGCGCGTTGGCGCGCCCCGCCACGGCCGCGGCCTTGAGCCGGGCGTCGCCGCGCTCTTCCCAGTCGCGCAGCTTGATGAACAGGATGGACGCGTTCTGGCCGCGGCCGCCGAAGTTGAAGCCGTTGACCGCGAACACCGAGGTGACGGCGTCCTTTTCTTCTTCCAGCAGGTACTTCGTGGCGTCGTCGATGACGGCCTTGGTGCTTTCCGCCGTCGCGCCGGCCGGCGTCTGGATCTGGGCGAACAGAATGCCCTGGTCCTCGTCGGGCAGGAAGGCGGTCGGAATGCGGGTGAACATCCAGCCCATGGCGATGACGAGCGCCAGGTAGATCACCATCAGGCGCTTGGTGCGGTTGAGCCCGCGCGCCACGGTGTTGGCGTAGCCATGGCTGCTGCGGTCGAACGCGCGGTTGAACCAGCCGAAGAAGCCCCGCTTGGAACCGTGGTGGCCCTTCGGAATGGGTTTGAGCAGGGTCGCGCACAGGGCCGGCGTGAACACGATGGCCACGAGCACCGACAGCACCATGGAAGACACGATGGTGATGGAGAACTGGCGATAGATCACGCCAGTGGAGCCGCCGAAGAACGCCATGGGAATGAACACGGCGGCCAGCACCATCGCGATGCCGATCAGCGCCCCGGTGATCTGCGACATGGACTTGCGGGTGGCCTGCTTGGGCGTCAGGCCCTCCTCCGCCATCACGCGTTCCACGTTCTCGACCACCACGATCGCATCGTCCACCAGCAGGCCGATCGCCAGCACCATGCCGAACATGGTCAAGGTATTGATGGAGTATCCGAAGGCCGCCAGCACGGCGAACGTGCCCAGCAGCACCACCGGCACGGCGAGCGTGGGAATGATGGTGGCGCGGAAGTTCTGCAGGAACAGGTACATCACCAGGAAGACCAGGATGATGGCCTCGACCAGCGTCTTGAACACCTCATGGATCGACAGGCTGACGAACGGCGTGGTGTCGTACGGGTAGACCACGTCCATGCCCGGCGGGAAATAGGGCTTCAGGTTGTTGATGGTGTCGCGCACCGCCTGCGCCGTATCCAGCGCGTTGGCGCCCGGCGCCAGCTTGATCGCCAGGCCCGAGGCGGGCTTGCCGTTGTAGAAGCTGTCGATGGCGTAGGTCTGCCCGCCCAGTTCGATGCGCGCGACGTCGCCCAGGCGCACCTGCGAGCCGTCGGCATTGACCTTGAGCAGGATGCGGCCGAAGTCTTCGGCCTTTTCCAGGCGGGACGGCCCGATGATGGTGGCGTTCAGCTGCTGGCCGCGCACGGACGGCAGGCCGCCCAGCTGCCCGGACGACACCTGCACGTTCTGCTCTTTGATCGCGGCCACCACGTCGACCGTGGTCAGGCCGTAGTTGACGAGCTTGGCCGGGTCCAGCCAGATGCGCATCGCGTACTGCGAGCCGAAGAGCTGGAAGTCGCCCACGCCCTGCGTGCGGCTGATGGGATCCTGGACGTACGACGCGACGTAGTCGGCCAGGTCGTCCTTGGTCATCGAGCCGTCGGTGGACACGAAGCCCGCCACGATGAGGAAGTTCTTCGTGGCCTTGGTGACGCGGATGCCCTGCTGCTGCACTTCCTGCGGCAGGAGCGGCTGCGCCAGCGAGAGCTTGTTCTGCACTTGCACCTGAGCCGTATCGGGGTTGGTGCCCTGCTTGAACGTCAGCGTGATGGACATGCTGCCGTCGGAATTGCTTTCCGACGAAATGTATTGCAGGCCGTCCAGCCCGTTCATCTGCTGCTCGATCACCTGCACCACGGTGTCCTGCACGGTCTGCGCGGACGCGCCCGGGTAGGTCACCGCGATACCGATGGCTGGCGGCGCGATGTTGGGATATTGGGAGACCGGCAGCTTCAGGATGGACAGCGCACCGGCCATCATCAGCACGATTGCGATCACCCAGGCGAAAACCGGCCTATCGATGAAAAACTTTGCCATGCGAGGCTCCCTGACTACTGCTGCTTCGCCGCCGCGGCCGCTTGCGATTGTTGCGCTTGCGGCGCGTTGGCGCCGGCTTCGGTGGCGGTCACTTCAACACCCGGGCGCACCATCTGCACGCCTTCCACGATGACCTTGTCGCCGGCGGACAGGCCGTCGGTAACCAGCCACTTGTCGTCGATGGCGCGATCCGTCTTGAGTTCACGCAGCTCGACCTGGTTCTTGGCGTTGACCACCAGCGCCGTCGGCATGCCGCGCTGGTTGCGCGTCACGCCGCGCTGCGGCACCAGCAGGCCGTCGGAGGCCACGCCGTCGGCCAGGCGCGCGCGCACGAACATGCCCGGCAGCAGGCGGCGGTCCGGATTGGGGAATACCGCGCGCAGGGTGACCGAGCCCGTGCCCTGGTCCACCGTGACTTCCGAGAACTGGAGCTTGCCCTGCTGCGCATATTGCGAGCCGTCTTCCAGCGTGAGCGTGACCAGCGCGGACTGTTCGCCGTCGGCTTTCTTCAACTGGCCGCTGGCCAGCGCATTCTGCAGGCGCAGCAGCTGGACGCTGGACTGGGTGACGTCGACGTAGATCGGGTCGATCTGCTGCACCGAGGCCAGCGCCGAGCTCTGGTTGGCGGTGACCAGCGCGCCCTCGGTCACGGCCGAGCGGCCAATGATGCCGTCGATGGGCGACAGGACCTTGGTGTAGACCAGGTTGATGCGCGCCGTATCGAGCGCGGCCTTGGCCGAAAGCACGTCGGCGGCGGCCTGGTCGCGCGAGGCGACGGCGTTATCGTAGGTCTGCTGGCTGACGGCGCGGGTGGCCACCAGCGGCTTGTAGCGCTCGGCCAGCAGCGCGGCAGTTTTGTGCTGCGCCTGGGCGCGCGCCAGGGCGGCCTTCTGGCTGTCGAGGCTGGCCTGGTAGAGCGCGGGATCGATCTGGTAGAGCTGCTGCCCGGCCTTGACCTCGCCGCCTTCCGTGAAGAGCCGCTTCTGAACGATGCCGTTGACCTGGGGCCGGACTTCGGCCACGCGGAACGGCGAGGTGCGGCCCGGCAATTCGGTGGTCAGGGAAACCGGTTGCGTGGCCAGCGTCACCACCGTTACCTGCGGCTTGCCCGCCTGCGGCGCCTCCTGCTTCTTGCCGCAGGCGGCCAGAGTGAGTGCCGATGCCGTCAGCGTGGCGATTGCCGCGCCGCGCCACATAGCGCTTTTCTTGTTCATAGATTGCATTCCCGATTTCCAAAAAAGTACCCATGCCGCTCCCGTTTCACGGAAGCCGGCGCCCTGCGGCAAAAAAGTGCCCCGGACCGTGCGCATGCGGTCCGCGTGGATCGACGGGTGGATTTGCCTCGAACACGCAGGCTGGGCTTTGTTGCATTGCTGCATTGCAGAACCCGCATTCTGAGTTATCCCGCCCCAGAAACAAAGAGGCATGTTGAGAAAACATCATTCCATTTATGGGACAATTTCCAAGCCCTTGATATGACAGAATTCCGCCATGAAACGCTTGCAAGGCATGGAACTTTTCGTGGAAGTTGCGAAAACCCGCAGCTTCAGCCGAGCCGCCGCGGCGCTCGGCGTTCCGAAATCGACCCTATCCCGCCAGGTGGCCGAACTGGAGCGGTCGGTCGGCCTGCGCCTGCTCAGCCGCACCACGCGCAAGGTCGAGCTGACCGACGCGGGCCGCCTGTATTTCGAACGCTGCCAACACATCGTGGCCGAGGCGCAGATCGCCCATGAAGAGCTGCAGAAGCTGGTGGATACGCCCGCCGGGCCGTTGCGGGTCAATATGCCCGCGGATTTCGGCACGGACTTCCTGGCTGAATCGTTCATGGAGTTTTCCCGCCGCTACCCCGACGTCACGTTTTTCCTGGATCTGGCCAATCCGGACCACGCTTCGCGCGTATTCCAGACCTGCGATATTTCGATCGAGATCGGCGAACTGCCCGACTCGACACAGATTGCAAGGCTGCTGGGCATGCTGCCCGCCCATCTGTACGCCTCGCGCGACTACCTGGAGAAGCACGGAGAGCCCCGGCATCCCAGCGACTTGACCCGGCACGAGTGCATAGAGTTCCGCGCGGAAGGCGCAGGACGCGTCACCCGCTGGCCATTGACCAATGGCAGCCAGCACATCGAATTCACGCCAGGGAACCGCTTTTCCGTCAACGGCGTCGCCATGGCCCGGCGCCTGGCCATGCTGGGCGCGGGTATCGCGGTGCTCGTGGGCGGCCAATTGGCCGAACAGCAATCCGGCCAGTTGCAGCGGGTGCTGCCGGACTGGCAACTGGGCCCGTTCCCGGTCTACGCGGTCACGGAGACGCGGCTTCTCCCCGCCAAGACCCGGATCTTCATCGAATTCCTGATGGAGCGCCTGGGCAGCAGCGGGCAGGCGAAGGATACTCCCGCTTTCATGACATAGCGCCGAATCGGAAACAGACTGAAAAATCTTGCGTTTCCCGACAACAGATGTCGGGATGGACGATCAATCGGACGACAGGCGACCCGTCAGAACCGTTCGTCTTCGCGCAGGTAGCGCCACTGCCCCAGCGGCAGGTCGCCCAGGGATACGCGGCCGATGCGCACGCGCTTCAGTCCCACCACTTTCAGGCCCACCAGCTCGCACATGCGGCGGATCTGGCGCTTCTTGCCTTCGCGCAGCACGAAGCGCAGCTGGTCGCTGTTCTGCCAGCGCACTTGCGCGGGCTTGAGCGCCTTGCCGTCCAGGGACAGGCCATGGTTCAGCAAGGCCAGGCCGTTCTCGGACAGGCTGCCCTGCACCCGCACGAGATACTCCTTGTCGACGCTGGAATCCTCGCCGATCAGATGCTTGGCGACGCGGCCGTCCTGGGTCAGCACCAGCAGGCCCTGCGAATCGATGTCCAGCCGGCCCGCCACCGCCAGGCCGTCCAGGTGCCCGCGCTCGAAACGGCGCGGCTCGCGGTCGCCCGCGTAGCGCGAACGGGCGTCGATCAGCGCCACGGCCGGCGTGTAGCCTTTCTCGGCCTGGCCCGACACATAGCCCACCGGCTTGTTGATCAGGATGGTGACGCGCGCGGTCTGGCGGGCCTGCGCGGCGCGTTCCAGCGTAATGACCTGGTCGGGGAACGCACGGGCGCCCAATTCGGACACCACGGCGCCGTCCACGCGGACCCAGCCGCGTTCGATGTAGGCGTCGGCCTCGCGGCGCGAACACAGTCCACGCTCGGACATGAGCTTGGAGATACGTACTTTTTCCATGGGCGGTATTGTATGCGGACGCGCGTAGCGGACGCGTGTAACGGACGCGTGTAATGGCCAGGGCTGCGGCATTGCGCCGCAGGCCGGACGCCGCGCACCGCGCCTCGCTCTTGGCATAATACGCAGCCATGACAAGCCAAGCAGTACTTCCCCCTCCCCTCGCTCCGGGCTGGCTGGCGGCCGCCCCGCCCATCCTGCCCCCCGCCATGCGGCATTGGCTGTTCCGTCCCGGCGCGCTGACCGCCGGCCTGCGCCAGGTGGGCCACGTGCGCCTGCGGGTGCTGGCCGAATATTCCGACGGCGCGCCGCCGGACGAGGCCCAAGCCATGCGCATCGCGCCCGGCAGCCCGGTCTGGGTGCGCGAGGTGCTGATGTCGGTGGACGGCGTGGACAGCGTGCCCGCCCGCAGCCTCACGCCCCTCATGGCCTCGCACGGAGCCTGGCAAGGCATGCGGCGCCTGTCGACGCGGCCGCTGGCGGACATGCTCTACCACGACCGCACCGTCATCCGTTCGCCCTTCGCCTGCCGCCGCCTGGCCTCACCCGTGCCCTTCCACGCGACCGCGCTGCAAGCGCAGGGCGCGGCGCGCCAGGATCCCCGGGCCGCGCATATATGGGCTCGCCGCTCGGTGTTCTGGCGCATGGGCCAGCCGCTGTTGGTGGCTGAGTGCTTCCTGCCTGGTTTCTGGACCCTCACCGCCGGCCGGGCCGCGCCTCCCCTCCAAGCCCACCAGCGCACGCCTGGCGCTCGCTGATTTTTTTTGCGCGTAGCCCTTGCCCGCGCCTGTTGGCGCGCGTATAGTTTCCTTCAACGGAAACTATTGGACTGGCAATGGATCCCACGCAGCGCCCGCTCGATCTGCTGTTCACCGCCCTGGCCGACCCCAACCGGCGCGCCATGGTCGAACAGCTCAGCCGCGGCCCCGCCACCGTCAAGCAGCTGGCGGAACCCGCCAGGCTGAGGCTGCCTTCGGCAGTCAAGCACCTCCAGGTGCTGGAAAACGGCGGCATCGTCATGTCGGAAAAGGCCGGACGCAGCCGGACCTACCGCATGCGGCCCGGCGCCTTCCGCCAGATCGACGACTGGGTGCGCCAACGAGAGGCCGCCATGGAGGCGGCCTTCGACCGCCTCGTGCAGGCCATGCACGATATCCCTCCTGAGGACGACACGCCATGACCGCCCCCGCCATCGAACACGCCACTTTCGTCATCGAGCGCGAGCTGCCCGCCAGCCCGCGGGACGCCTACCGCTTCTGGTCGGAACCCCGGCTGAAACAGCGCTGGACCAGTTGCCATCCGGACTGGACGGTGCTGGAAGACCGCTTCGATTTCCGCGCCGACGGATCCGAGTCCAAGCGCTGGCGCACCCCCGAAGGCGCGGAGCAGACCTATCGGGCCGCCTACCTCGACGTCGTCCCCGGCGAACGCATCATCTACGCCTACGAAATGGGTTTCCGCGGGCAGCGGATATCGGCTTCGCTGGTCACCGTGGAATTCGTGCCTTCCGGCGCGGGCACGCTGATGCGCTTTACCGAACAGGCGGCGCTGCTCGACGGCAGCGGCGCGCAAGGCCGGCGGATCGGCACCGAGGCCGGCCTGGACCGGCTGGCCGAGATGGTCCAGGCCGGCATGGCCGAACTGCATTGACGGCCGCGGGCCATGCGCGGGCGCCCTTCCCGGGCGCCTGCCGCCTCAGCTCTCGTACGCCTTGCCGCGCGCCAGCAGCTCCGGCGTGCCGATGACGGCGTTCAGTCCGTCGAAATCCAGCATCCCGGCGCGCCAGGGCGCGGTGGTGCCGTGGCGGCGCAGGCTGGCGTAATAGCCCTGCAGGGTGTGCGCCACCGCGCGCGCCGTGCCGCCGGGGAAGATCACGATGCGGAATCCCAGCGCGGTCAAGGCGTCGGCGCTTTGCACCGGCGTCTTGCCGCCTTCCACCATGTTCGCCAGGAGCGGCACGCGGCCCGCATAGCGGCCGCAGGCCGCCTGCATTTGTTCGGGCGTGCGCAGCGCCTCGATGAAAAGCGCGTCGGCGCCAGCTTCCAAGTATTGTTCCGCGCGGTCCAGCGCGGCGTCGAGCCCCTCCACCGCCACCGCGTCCGTGCGCGCCAGGATCAAGGTGGATGCGTTTGCCCGCGCATCCACCGCCGCCCGCAGCTTGCCGCACATTTCCGCGGCGGGGATCACCGTTTTGCCGTCCAGGTGGCCGCAGCGCTTGGGAAAGGTCTGGTCCTCGAGCTGGATCATGGCCGCGCCCGCCCGCTCGAAGCCGCGCACGGTGCGCTGCGTGTTGAGGGCGTTGCCGAACCCCGTGTCGGCGTCCACGATGACCGGCGCCGCCACCCGCTCCGTGATGCGGGCCAGCGCATCCTCGACCTCGGTATAGGTAGTCAGCCCGATATCCGAGCGGCCCAGCCGCGTGTAGGCGATCGACGCGCCGGAGAGGTACAGCGCGCCGAAGCCGGCCTGCTCGGCCAGCAAGGCCGACAGGGCGTCGTAGACGCCGGGAGCCAGCACCGCACCGGCCTCCAGTTGCGCTTTCAGGTTGTGTTTCTGCATGGTGGTTTCCTAAAGGCCGACGCCGGGCCGGTTCATACTGATGGCAGCCTCGCGCGGACTCAGGCGAGCTCGCGCCTGAGCAGCGCCGCCGCCGTCGCCGCGGCGATATGGCCGCCGGCCACCGCGCTGAGCAGGCCGTTGCCGGACAGGTAGCCCGACACGTCGTTTCCGGAGACGCCGCGGGCCGCCCCGCCCGCGGCCAGCAGATTGGGCAATGCCGCGCCGCCGCGGCCCAGGACCCGGCATTGCGCGTCGATATCCAGCCCGCCCTGGGTATGGAACAACGCCCCCGTCACCTTGACCGCGTGGTACGGCGCCTGCAACGCGCGCTCGAAGCGGCGGCCATGCGCGTCTTCGGCGCCGGGGCGCACATCCGCCAGCGCTCGGCCCAGCGTGCCGGCATCGCAGCCGATCAGCGCGGCCAGCGCCGCCAGATCCTCGCAGGTCTTCAGCGCCTGGCCGGCCTCGGCCTGGACGAAGTCGGGAAAGCCCCGCGCCAGCCCGAGCGTGCGGCCGTCGAATACATTCCAGGCCACGCCGCCGGGCTGCGCCAGCACGTGCACCGCCGCCTCGGAGTAGCCAAGCGTTTCATCGTGGAAACGGCGCCCTTCGCGGTTGACCTGCACGCCGCCATCCATCATGACGGCCCAGGAGATCAGCGCGCCCTGCGGCGTGGCCCAGGAACCGTGGCCCTGGTAGCCGCCCATGTCGGCCAGGCGCGCATCCAGCTGCGAACCCCATTCAATGGCGCTGCCGTCGTTGCCCGCGTGGCCGCCATAGACCGCCCCGCGCATCGCGGGCAGGTGCTCTGCCACCATCGCCGCGTTGCCGCCGAAGCCGTTGCATGCCAGGATCAGCACGTCGCAGCCGATCACATCGACCGAGCCGTCCGGCCGTTCGCAGCCCACGGCCGAGACGCGGCCGTTCTCGTCCGCCCAGATCCGCCGAGCGAGGGCGCGGGTCAGCAGATAGGCGCCGGCGCCGGTGGCGGCGCGCTCCAGCGCGGCCACCAGCGCCGCTCCGGTGCGCTCCGGCAAGGTGTGCATGCGGCGGGCGGTATGGCCGGGATAGAGGAAGCCGTCCAGCACCTCGAAGTCCAGTCCATGGCGCGCCAGATTGTCCATGGCGGCGGCCGCCGCGCCGGTGTAGGCGTCGACCAGATGCGGCGCGGCCGTGCCGTGCGCCTTGGCCTGGATGTCGGCGGCGAAGCGCGCCGCATCGTCCTCGATGCCGGCCGCCAGCTGCGCGGCCGTTCCCGCCGCCGGGATGAAGCCGGACGACAAGGCGGTGGAGCCGCTGGGCGCGGCATCGCGTTCGATCAGCACGGTCTCGATGCCCGCATCGGCCAGGCGCAGCGCCGCGGTCAGGCCGCAGGCGCCCGCGCCGATGATCGCCACGGGGACGTGCATGGCGTCCGCGCCGGGCGCCGCGCCGCGGATGACCCTGGGCAGGCTCATCGCATCGGCACCGTGCTCCGCGCTCCGGTATTCGCGTTTGGGGCGGCCCGGCACGCTCATACTGCCAGCCTGCCCAGGAACTCCTGGCATGACAGCACGTCGGCGACCGTGCGCAGGTCCGCCAGGGCGGCGTCGTGCATCGCCGGCGTGGGCGCGGCGCAGCCGTCGGCCAGCACCGTGACGTGGTAATCGCGCATATGGGCGTCGCGCGCCGTGCTGGCCACGCCGCCGTTGGTGACGATGCCGGCCACCACCACGTTGGCGATGCCCGCGCGGCGCAGCACCCAGTCGAGCTGCGTATTGAAAAAGGCGGAATACGCGACCTTCCAGACGGACACGTCGACCAGCCCGTCCAGCTCCGCCACATTGGCCTGGCCTAGCGAACCCGCCGCGAAGTCGCCCTTGCTGAGGAACGGGCGCAATTGCCGCAGGTGCGGCGAGATCATCGGTTCGCCATGCGCGTCCGGCCAGAGCGTGAACTGGCTTGCCGCGACGAAGCCGCCCCGCGCCTTGAGCGCGCGCGCCACGGGCGCCACCCGCGCCGGCAAGGCGCGCGCCTGCGCGCTGACCGCGCCGCCGCGGTCATAGGCGCCGCCCGGCGCCAGGAAATCGTTCTGCAGGTCGATGACGACCAGCGCGGTGCTGCGGGGATCGAGGGTAGACATGAACCGCTCCTAGGAAGCCTGGCGGGCGATCAGCAGATTGCCCAGGAAATCGACGCTGCCGGCAAAGCCCGGTTCGATCCAGATCGTGGTGTCCGGCTGTTCCAGGATGGCCGGTCCGGCGATCTCGGCCCCCACGGGCAGGTCCAGGCGCGCGTAACGCGCGGCGTCGCGCCACTGGCCGGCGTGGAATACCCGCTGCGTGCCCAGCGGCTCCGGCATGGCCTGGCAGGTCGGAGCCAGCAGCGTCAAGTCGAACTTGGGCCGCTGACCGATGCGCGCATAGCGCAGGTTAAGGATACGGATGGGAATGCCGGCGAGGCTGCGGCCGAACGCCGCCAGATAGGCGCTGTCGAAGGCGGCCCCGATGCCGGCCCGGTCCAGCTCGCCGCGGCCGATCTCGACCCGCACGGTGTGGCTCTGCCCCACGTACAGCATGTCCAGCTCGATGCTTTCGCGTATGCCCTCGAAGGCTACGCCGGCCGAATCCAACCGCTCCTGGCAGGCCCGCGCCAGGCTGTCGATGCGGGCCAGCAGGTCGCCCGCGTCCAGGGATTCCAGGGCGACGTTCAGGGTCTGCACGCCGTCGTGGCGCATGTCCGCCATGACGCAGCCCAGCGCCGAGGTCACGCCCGGGTAGCGCGGCACGATGCCGCGGGCGGCGTCCACCTCGTTCATCATGGCGCACACGTGCAGCGCGCCGCCGCCCCCGAACGGCATGTAGGCGAACTTGCGGGGATCGTGGCCCCGTTCGATGGACACGACCCGGATCGCGCCCGCCATCTTGGCGTTGGCCACGGTCAGTATGGCCTCGGCCGCGGCATGGACGTCCAGGCCCAGGGGCTTGGCGACATGCTCCTCGATCGCGGCGCGCGCCCGTTCCACGTCCATCGTGGCCAGCAGGCCTCCGCCCAACGGGCGCTCGGCCGCGATGCGGCCCAGCAGCACGTTGGCGTCGGTGACGGTGGGCCGCGTGTTGCCTCGGCCGTAGCAGGCCGGCCCCGGCACGCTGCCGGCGGACTCGGGGCCCACCTGCAACAGGCCGCCCGCATCCACGCTGGCGATCGAGCCGCCGCCCGCGCCTATGGTTTCGATCTGGATCATGGGCGCGCGCACCACCATGCCGAAATCGATGGAGGTCTGCGCCGACAGCGAGGCTTCGCCGCCCGCCACCAGCGACACGTCGAACGAGGTGCCGCCCATGTCGCCGCTGACGACGTCCGGGAATCCTGCGGCGCGCGCGATGGCGGCGCAGGCGATCACGCCCGCCGCGGGGCCGGACAGCGCCGTGCGCACCGGCACGTCGCAAGCCGTCTGACGCGACATCACGCCGCCGTTGCTCTGCACCACCAGCAGCTCCCCGCCGAAGCCGTTTGCCTGCAGGTCGGATTCCAGCCGCGTAAGGTAGCTGCCGACCACCGGCTGCAGCGCCGCGTTGAGCGCCGCTGTCGAGCAGCGCTCGAACTCGCGGATCTCCGGCAGCACCTCGGTGGCCGCCGTGACATTGCCGTTGGGCCAGACCGCGCGCACGCGCGCCGCCGCCTGCGCCTCGTTGGCCGGATTGGCGTAGGCATTGACGAAAAACAGGCAGACAGCGTCGCACCCCTGCCCCAGGAGCTCGCGCGCCGCCGCTTCCACCTGGTCCAGGTCCACTGGCGTATGCACGGTGCCATCCGCCAGCACCCGCTCGCGGACCTCCAGGCGCAGGTCGCGCGGCACCACCGGCTCGTAGTTGCCGCGCAGGCCCCACGTCCGGGGCCGGTCGCGCCGGCGCATCTCCAGCACGTCGCGAAAACCTTCCGTCGTGATGATGCCGGTGCGCGCCACCTTGCGCTCCAACAGCGCATTGGTGCCCACCGTCGTGCCGTGCACGATGGTGGCGATGGCGTCCGCGCCGTCGGCCACGCGGGCGATGCCGTTCATGAAGCCGCGCGCCTCCTCGCCCCGCGTGGACGGCACTTTCACCACGCTTGCGGTGCCCGCCGCCTCGTCCAGCACGAAAATGTCCGTGAACGTGCCCCCCACGTCCACGCCTACGACCAAGCCTTGTGCCGCGTTCATGCCGCCTGCTCCTTCTGAATTCCGCTGACATACCCCATCTTGCGGTCGTGCTCCCGCGCCGCTTCCGGCCGCTCGGCCGGCGCACCATAGCCGCCTCCTCCCGGCGTCTCCAGGCGCACGCGGTCGCCGCGCCGCAGCGCGATGCCCAGCATCTTCGAGCGCATGGGGGGCACGAGCCATTCGCCGTCCCGCTGATAGCGGAACACGTTCAACGCCGCCTCGCCGCCGCCCGCGATGCCCTTGGGCGCGCTGCGGCCGCGCTCGCCGAAGATGAACGCCTCGGCGCTGTCCTCCAGCAGTTCGATTTCGTAGATGGCGCCCAGGCCGCCGCGATGCGCGCCGTCGCCGGCCGAATCGGGGCGCAGCGCCCATTGCGTGAAACGCACCGGATACGCGGCTTCCAGGATCTCCAGCGGCGGGATCGTGGCCGTGGAGATCGGCGCGTTGCCATGGCTGAGGCCGTCGCCGTCCGAATGGCCGCCGTGGCCGCCGCCGAAGAAGCTGAACATCACCCAGCGCTGGCCGCGCCGCGCGGCGTCGCTGCGATAGCCCGCGATCGACAGCGCATTGATGGTGCCGTAGGCCTGCGCCATCGCGCGCTCCGGCTCGGCCTGGGCCATGGCGCAGAAGATCACGTCGATCATGCGCAGGATGGTCTCCGTATAGCCGCCCACCGGGCGCGGCCGGTCCGCCGAAATCACCAGGCCGTCCGGCAGCGCCACCTCCACCGCGTCCAGCACGCCGGCGTTGGCGGGCACGTCCGGAAACAGATGCTTCAACGCCACGTAGCAGGCGGCGATGGCCGTGGCGCGGGAAATATTGACCGGGCCGGCGCAGGCAGGCGAGGTGCCGTTGAAATCCAGCGACAGTCGCTCGCCCTCGATCTTGAGTTTCAGCGCGATGCGCAGGGGTTCGTCGCGCACGCCGTCGTTGTCCAGGATGTCCTCGAAGGAATACTCGCCGTCCGGCAGGCGCGCGATATGGTCCCGCATCAGGCGGCGCGCGCGCTCGCGCAGCGTATCCAGGGATTCCAGCACGGTGGCGTCGCCGTATTCGTCCAGCAGGGCGTCGAGCCGGCCCGCGCCCAGCTCCAGCGCCGCGAGCTGCCCGTTGAGATCGCCCCAGAGGCTGTCGGGCAGGCGCGTATTGGCCTTCAGGATGGCCAGCACGTCCTGGTCCAGCACGCCCGCCCGCACGATGCGCACGGGCGGAATCTGCACCGCCTCCTGCCAGCACTCGGTGGCCGCTGGGTTGTAGTTGCCGGGCACCGCGCCGCCCACGTCGTGCCAATGCGCCGCCGACGCCAGGAAGCAGAACAGCGCGCCGCTCCGGAACACGGGCCGGACCAGCTTGAAGTCGTTGGCGTGGGTGCCGCCCTCGTACGGATCGTTGAAGAGCCACACGTCGCCGTCCACCATGCCGCCGCGCTCGGCGGCCGCCCTGGCCGCCGCCTTGACGGCGAAGGCCATCGCGCCTACGAACACCGGCAGCCCGGACTTGCCCTGCACCAGCGTCGCGCCGCTGGCCGCGTCGTACATGCCGTGGCAGGCGTCATGGGCCTCGGCGATGATGGGGTTGAACGCGCTGCGGTACAGCGTGGCGTCCATCTCGTCGGCAATCTGTTCCAGGCGGCCCTTCAGGACAGCGAGAGTGACCGGGTCTAGCATGGGGTTCTTCCTTGGGGTTTGCGCTGTTTCAGCACATTCAACAGTCCGCCGGCCTGCACCATTTCCAGCAGGAAGGCGGGCACGGCGTCGCAATGCAATTCAGAGGGGCCGCCATGGGCGCGGCGGATGCGCCCGGCGGCGGGGTCCAGCGCGATGCGTTCTCCTTCGGCCAGCACCTCGGCCTGGGCGCAGGTCAGCAACAGCAGGCCCACGTTGAACGCATTGCGGAAATACAGGCCATTGAAGGATGGCGCGATCACGGCGGCGATGCCCAGCCGCACCAGGGCGGCGGCGGCCTGCTCCCGCGACGAACCGATGCCGAAGTTGGGGCCCGCCACCAGCACGTCCCCCGGCCGCGCCTGCGAGGCGAATTCCGGCCGCACCCGCTGCAGGCAATGGCGCGCGATCTCGTCGATGCCGAACTTCATGTAGGCGCCGGGCGCCAGCGCGTCGGTGTCGATGTCCGCGCCCACGCGCCAGACGCGATGCGTTGCAGCCTGATCGCTCATGCCATGAGCTCCCGGGGATCGGCCACGCGGCCGGCGACGGCCGACGCCGCCACCGTGTAGGGCGAAGCCAGGTAGACCTGCGCCGTCTCCGAGCCCATGCGCCCCTTGAAATTACGCGCGGTCGTGGAAATGACGCTGGCCCCGTCCGGAATCGATCCGCCATAGCCCGCGCAGGCCCCGCAAGTGGTGGGCAGGACCTCGGCCCCGGCCTCGCGCAGCGCCTGCATGACGCCCTCGCGCTCAGCCTGTTGCTGGTCCTGCCGGCTGGCCGGCGCCACCATCAGGCGCATGCCGCCGGCCAGCCGCCGGCCCCGCAGCACGCTGGCCGCGGCGCGCAGGTCTTCCAGCTTGGCGCCCGTACAGGCGCCGATGTACGCGACCTGTACGGACACGCCGCGGTACTCGTCGACGTCGCGCGCGTTGGCCGGGCTGTGCGGCGCGGCCACCTGCGGCGCCAGCGCGGCCGCGTCGAAGTCGTGCCATTCCGCCTGGGCGCCGGGGTCGCTGCGCCAGCGCGCAAGTTCCAGTTCGCCGCCCACGCCGGCTTCCCTCAGGTAGGCCTCCGTGGTCTCGTCCGGCGCGATCAGGCCCACCTGCGAACCCAGCTCCGCGCTCATGTTCGACAGGGTCATGCGCTCTTGCATGGACAGCGCGCGCACCGCCTCGCCGCAGAATTCCACGGCCTGGTAGCGCCCGCCGTTCATGCCGTAGCGGCCGATCATGCGCAGCATCATGTCCTTGGCGGTCACGCCGGCCGAAAGCCGGTTGCTCCAGCGCATCATCAGCGTCTGCGGCACCTTCACCCAGATTTCTCCGGTGACGGCCACGCCCAGCATTTCGGTGCTGCCGATGCCGAACATGTAGGCGCCGAACGCGCCTCCCGTGGGCGAATGGGAATCTCCGCCCACGCAGAACATGCCCGGGCGGATGTGGCCATGCTGAGGCACTACCACGTGGCAGATGCCGACCGAGTCGTACACGTTGGGCAGCCGCTGGCCCTGCGCCCAGTCGCGGGCGATGCGCACGATGCGGCGCGATTCGTCGTCGGATTCCGGCACGTAGTGGTCGATGACCAGCACCACTTTGGACGGATCCCACAGCGTGGCGCCCAGCTCCTGCAGCATGGGCTGCAGGCGGCGCGGGCCGCTGGAGTCGTGGAACATCGCCAGATCGACCGCGCACGTGACGATTTCGCCCTCGGCCACCGCGGCGCGGCCGCAGGCCGCCGCGATCAGCTTCTGGGCCAGCGTTTGAGGCTCGGCCATGGCTACATCCCAAGATAGGCCCGGCGCACGTCGTCGCTGGCCAACAGTTCCGGGCAGGCGCCGCTATAGCGCACCGCCCCGTTTTCCAATACGTAGGCCCGCTGCCCGGTCTCCAGCGACTGGCCCACGTTCTGCTCCACCAGCAGGATCGCCAGTCCGTCCGCATGCAGCCGCTGGATCAGGCTGAACAGTTCCTCGACCATCAGCGGAGAGAGGCCCAGCGAGGGTTCGTCCAGGATCAGCAGGCGCGGTTCGGCCATCAGGCCGCGCCCGATGGCCAGCATCTGCTGCTCGCCGCCAGACATGGTGCCGGCCAGTTGCGCCAGGCGCTCGCGCAGGCGCGGGAAGATGGACAGCACCTTTTCCAGGTTGGCGGCCCGCCGTTCGCGCCCACGGGCGAAAGAACCCAGCTCCAGGTTCTCGCGCACGCTCAGGTTGGGAAACACGCGGCGCCCCTCGGGCACCTGGATCAGCCCGGCCTGGACCACCTCGCGATAGTGGCGGCCGGTCAGGTCGCGCCCGTCGAAGCGCACCGAACCGCCCCAGGGCCGGCACAGCCCGCAAACCGTATTGTTCAGCGTGGACTTGCCCGCGCCGTTGCTGCCCAGCAGCACCACGATCTCGCCTTCGTCCACCCGCAGGTCCACCCCGCGCAGCACTTCCATGCGGCCGTAGCCGGCTCGCAGGCCTGTGACTTCCAGCAATTTGCTCATGCCCGCGCTCCCTGCGCGGCCAGCCTGGCCGCCGCGCCCTGGCCCAGGTAGGCCTCCACCACGGCCGGATCGCGGGTGACCTCGCCCGGCGAGCCCGACGCGATGAGCCGGCCCTGCGCCAGCACCCACACATGCTCGGCCAGGCTCATCACCGCGCGCATCACGTGCTCGATCATCAGGACCGTGACGCCGTCGTCCGCCAATTGCCTCACCACGGGAATCATCTCGTCGATCTCGCTGGGGTTCAGCCCCGCCAACACCTCGTCCAGCAACAGCAGCCGCGGCTGGGTGGCCAGCGCGCGCGCCAGCTCGAGCCGCTTGCGCCCCGCCACCGTCAGATCGGCCGCCGGGCGGTCCAGCTGGGATTGCAAGTTGACCCGCGCCGCGACCGCCTCGGCCGCCTCCAACGCCTCGCGCCGGCCGCCCAGGCGCAGGTGCGCGCCCACGGCGATGTTCTGCCGCACCGTCTGCGCGCCGAAAGGCTGCACGATCTGGAATGTGCGGGTGAGCCCCAGCCGGGCCGATTCGTGCGGCGGGCGGCCGGTTATTTCGCTGCCCGCGAAATGCACCGAGCCCGCCCCCGGCTTGAGGAAGCCCGACAGCAGGCCGAACAGCGTGGTCTTGCCCGCGCCGTTGGGGCCCACCAGGGCGGTCAGCGAGCCTCGGGGCACGTCCAGGGTGACGTCCTGCACCGCCTTCAGGCCGCCGAAGGTGATGGAAAGATTGCGCGCTTGCAGCAGGATCTCAGGCACGGGCGCGCTCCTTGACCCGCACAAGCCGGCCCAGGGATTGGCCGCAGCCGGTGATGCCCCGGGGCATGAACATGACGATCACGATCAGGACCGTGCCGTAGATGACCATGCTGATGCCCGGCAGTTCGCCGAACAGGTTGCGGGTGACGTCGCTCAGGCCGTGCAGGACCACCGCCCCCAGCACCGGCCCCCACAAGGTGCCCAGCCCGCCCACGATGGCGCCCACCAGCGCCTCGACGGAAACGGCCGGACCGAACGCGATGCCCGGGTCGATGTACTGGAACACCTGCACGTAAAAGGCCCCCGCCGCGCTCATGAAGGCGGCCGACAGCGCGATGCCGCCCAGTTTGACCCGCAGCGGATTCACGCCGATGGCGCGCGCCGCGTCCTCGTTGTCGCGCACCGCCTGGAGATAGGCGCCGAACCGCGAATGGCGCAACCATGCGGTAGCGGCGAGCGCTAGCAGCACGAAGCCCAGCAACAGATAGATGTAGCCCCGGCGCGATCCGAACTGCATATTGGCCACGCCCTCGTGCAGCGGCACCATGAGTCCGACGCCGCCGCCCGTGAACGTCGCCGACAGCGCCAGGATGCGGAACACTTCGGCGAACGCCAGCGTCACCAGCGCGAAGTACGAACCCTTCAGCCCGTAGCGGAAGGTCAGTCCGCCGACCGCAAGACCGACCAGCGCGCCCAGCGCGATCGCCATGGGCAGGGCCAGCCACGGATTCAGTCCCAGGTTCAGCTGCCCCAGCGCCTGGGCGTAGGCGCCGACGCCGAAGAACAGCGCATGGCCGAAGGACAATTGCCCGCCATAGCCGCCCAGAATGTTCCAGGCTTGCGACAGCAGGGCCGCGTACAGCGACATCATCACGAAGTTCAGCGTCACGCCCGATTGCGTCAGCGCGGCCATGGCCGCCAGCACCGCGCCGAACAGCGCAATCGCGAATAAATCCCTGCCCATGCTCAGCTCCTCGCCCCGAACAGCCCCTGCGGGCGAAACAGCAGCACCGCGATGAAGATCGCGAATATGCCCATCTGGCCCAGCGAGTCGCCCAGGAACAGGCCTCCGATGGACTCCACCACGCCGATCAGCAGGCCGCCGGCCAGCGCCCCCGCGAAGCTGCCCATGCCGCCCAGCACCACGATGGTGAACGCCACCAGCACGAAGCCGCCGCCCACCTGCGGATTCACGTAGTACGCCGGCAGCAGGAAACACGCCGCGGCGCCCAGACAGGCCATGCCAATGCCGAACGACAGCGCGTAGACCTTCTCCACGTCGATCCCCATCAGCCTGGCGCCCTGCTTTTCCTTGGCCACCGCGCGGATGGCGCGCCCCAGGTCCGTGGCGCGGATGATCCAGAACAGCACGCCGGCCACCGCCAGCGCGCCGAAGAATGCGATGACCTTGGGCAAGGCGATCATGGCCGGACCGATCTCCAACGTGGACAGCGTGTAGGCGGTGTCGATGGTGCGCGTATCGGACTTGAACCACACCAGCGCCAGGTTCTCCAGCACGATGGCCAGCCCCAGGGTCACCAGCAGGATGTTCTCGTCCTTGCCGTGGCTGGCGCGGTTGATCACGAAACGCTGCAGGGCATAACCCAGCACGAACATGCCCGCCACCACCAGCGGCAGCGCCGCGTAGGGATCGATGCCCAGGCGCTCCTTCAACAGGTACACGGCGTACAGCGCCACCATCAGCGCCGCCCCGTGGGCGAAGTTGATGATGTGCAGCACGCCGTAGATCAGCGTCAGCCCCAGGGCGATCAGCGCGTATACCGCGCCCGTGGTCAGGCCGTTGAGCACGGAAGAAAAGAGGATGGCGGGATCGAGCATGCCAGCGCTCAGGCCTTCAGCGGGAAGATGGGATCGGCCTGGCGGTAGTCCGCGGGGATGACCACCTTGATGTCGCCGCCGATCACCTGCGTCAGCAAGGGCTGCGCGCCGGTGTTCTGGCCGTTCACGAACTTGGTCGGCCCATAGGGCATGATGCTGTCCGAGAACGTGCTGGACGCCAGCGCGTCGATGATGGCGGCGCGGTCGGCGGACTTGGCTCGTTCCAGCGCGTCGGCCAGCAGCAGCACTGAGGTGTAGGTCATGAACACCTCGTAGCTGAAATAGGCGCCCTTCTCCTCCACGCGCGCCTTCAGCGGGGCCACGCGCGCGTCCTTGGGATTGAACCAGTGGTTGCAGTCGATGATGCCGTTGGCGATGTCGGGGAATTCCTTCAGGAACTTGTAGCTGGAGGCCGCGCCCCCTAGCACCGAATAGATCGCCTTGGGCTGCACCTTCTGCTGCTTCATGGCGCGCAGCAGCAAGGCGTATTCGTTGTAGTAGTTGGCCGGGATCACGATGTCCGGGTTGAGGGACTTCATGCGCAGCACGATGTTGTTGAAGTCGCGGGTGGGGTTCGGGTGCTTGACCACGTCCTTCACCTCGAAACCGTGCTGCGGCAGCGACTTGGACAGCAGCGCCGCCGTGCCCGTGCCGAAGAGGGAATCCTCGTGCACGATCATCACCGTCTTGGCCGGCTTGCCCGCCGCATCGTTCAGCGCGGCGAGGTCGGTGATGGCGCGTTCGCTACAGGCGCGGTAGCCCGGCCCGAAGCGGAAGGTGTTCTTCAAGCCGCGCTCGACGATCTGGTCGGCCACGCCCACGTCCACCACGTGCGGCAGGTTGTACTTGGCCGCGGTCTGGGTCGTGGCCAGGCAGATCGCCGAGGCATAGGCACCCACGATGGCCGACACGCCGGCTTCATTCATTTTCTCGACTTCGGCCGACCCCGCCTCGGGCCGCGACTGCGCGTCGCCCAGCACTGCCTCCAATGGCGCCCCGCCCAGAGACTTGATGCCGCCGGCCTTGTTGATGTCCTCTATCGCCAGCAAGGCGCCCAGGCGGCATTGCTGGCCCGAATAGGCGAGCGCCCCGGTCACTGGGTGCAGGACTCCGACCTTCACGGGCTTGGCGCCCTGGGAGCGGGCCACCCACGGAGCCGATACCAGGGCGGCCGCGGCGGCGGATTGATAAAGAAAGGTGCGGCGCGAATTCATGGACGATCTCCGGAGGGTTCAATGGAATTGGGCCGACAGCTCTTCGCTGACCCAGACCTTGGCGTCGATGCTGCCGACGCGAGACAGCTGCAATTGGTACTGATAGCGGTCGGGCCGGTAGAGGCCCTGCAGGAGCTGCACCGGCCGGTCGTCCACGTCGCGCACGATCCGCGTCACGGCCAGCAGCGCCGACCCGACGGACACGTCGAGGTGGCGCGCCACCTGCGCGTCGGCCAGCCGGGCCGAAATGGCCTGCGTAGCGCCGCCAAACTCCACGCCCGCCGCTTCCAGCAGCATTAGCAGGGGTTCGCGTTCGAGATCCTCGCGCGTGAAATCGGCGACGGCCTGAGGCACGTAGGTGGTGATGTGGGACAGCGGCCCGGCCTCGGTGCTGCGCACGCGCAGGCTCTTGTGCACCGGCGTGCCAACCGGAACGTCCAGCGACTCGGCGACGAAAGGCGGCGCGGACACCAGCGCGCTATCCAGCACGCGCACGGACGTGCGCAGGCCCATGTTGACGATGTTCTCCAGCAGGCCCGTCAGGTGCGCCTTCTGCTGCGGATTGGGCTTGGGCTGGCCGCCCGGCGCGGCGGCCGCGCGCAAGGGCCAGGTGCCCAGCCCGGGGCGGCGCGAAACCAGCCCGTCGGCCACCAGCATCTCCATCGCCTTGCGAATGGTGATGCGGGCCACGTCGAACTGCGCGGCCAGCGCGTGTTCTCCCGGCACGCCCTCCTGATCGAAGCGCCCTTCCTGCAACTGCTCGCGCAGGACGAGGTAGATCTGGTGGTACTTCGGAAGCGGCAATGAGGTTCCCATGCAGGGAACTCTAGGGGTGTCCTAATGTACGGTCAATGGAACAAATAGGCCGGCCGGTTGTTCTATCGGGAAAACACTGAGGGCGCGGATTCGATGCGGTTGCGGCCAAGCTGCTTGGCGTTGTAGAGCGCCCGGTCGCTGCGGATGAGCGCCAGCTCGGCGTCCGCGTCCATCGTGTGCATGGTGGAAATCCCGATGCTGACCGTCAGCGGTATGCGGCGTCCGTCCGAGGAGAACGGAGTGTCCGCAATGCGCTGCTGCACCCGCATCGCGAAGGCGTGCGCGCGCTCCATATCGGTATCCGGCAGCACGACGGCAAATTCCTCGCCGCCGATGCGGCCGGCCAGGTCGACGGCGCGCAGCTGCGCGCGCAGCGTATTGGCGAAATGCTGGAGCACGCCGTCGCCGATCGCGTGCCCCCAGGTGTCGTTGATGTGCTTGAAATGGTCCAGGTCGCACATCAGCACCGCGGCGCAATCGCTGCCGTGCCGCTTGATCCGAGCCAGTTCCGCCGCGATGCGCGACATGAAATGGCGGCGATTGGGCAAGGTGGTCAGGGCGTCGGTGGCCGCCAGTTCGTGCAGTTCGAAATCGGCGCGCTTGCGGTCCGTGATGTCGGTCACGAAGCCGTGCCAGACCACCGAGCCGTCGGGCCCCGTGCGCGGGCTGGCGTCGCCCTGGCGCCAGCGCAGGCCCTGCCCAGGCAGGCAGACGCGGAACTCCAGGTGCCAGGGCGTCTGGGCCGCTGCGGCAGCCTGCAGCGAGGTGTGGTAGCTGGCGAGGTCGTCGGGGTGGACCCGTTGCTCGATCGCCGCAGCGCTGTCCCGGACATCTTCCGGCGTCAGTTCGAACATGTCCCAGATGCCCGCGCTGACGTAGAGGAACCGCGAGCCGCCCTCGGCCGCCTGCCCGCACTGGAAAACCATGCCGGGCACCGCGTCCGTCAGGTTGACCAGCAAGTCCGCCGTGCGCTGCAGCCGTTCCGACATCGCGCGCATGGCGCTGATGTCCGTCGTGGTGCCCATCATGCGCAGCGCCCTGCCCTCTGCGTCGCGGCTCACCACCTTGCCGCGGCTGCAGATCCATTTGTAGCTGCCGTCCTTGCAAAGGATCCGGTGTTCGACCTCGTAGCTTTCGGTCTTGCCTTCGAAGTGCGCCTGCATGGCCGAGCGCACGTATTCGGCGTCGTCGGGGTGCAGGCGCTTGTACGCGTCTTCGATGCGGTTGGAGATATCGAATTCGCCGTAGCCCAGCAGCGCCTTCCAGCCGGTGGAATAGGTGATTTCGCCGGTGACGACGTTGCGGTCCCAGACGCCGGTGCCGCTGCCGGCGATCGCCATCGACAGGTTGCGGGCTTCGTCGCGCCAGCTGTCCTCGGCCGCCCGTTCGGCCGCCAGCGCCCGGCGCTTTTCCACCGCAGCAGCCGCCAGCCCGGCGAAGTCCTCCAGTGCGCGGCGGTCTTCTGCGCTGAAATCGCGCGGCTGCCCGTGCAGCAGCCGGAAGGTGCCCAGCTGCCGGCCGTCGCTGGCGCGCAGCGGGCATTCGGCGGAAAAGGGAAGAGATGCGAAGGCCGCCGGCGGCGACCCCGCCCTGGCCTGCCAGACCCCGTCGGCGTCGCTGCAGGCCACCAGCACCATGTCCACCCCGAACTGCCGCCGGGCAAGGCGGGCCAGCTTGTCCAGGGGGCCGTCCGGCTCAGCCTGCATGCGGCCCGCGCCCTCGGCGGACGCAAGTGCAGGTGCGGAAGGAAAATCACCTGTAGCGGGCATTTCGGACCTGATCAACACGGGTTCATCAACGCAGTCATGCTAGCAGTCGCGGATGACATTTTGTCACGTTACGCACCAAAATGGCATTGTTTTGGACGATATGATCGTCCCCCTATGCGGCTTCCAATCCACACTCTCCCTTCCTGGTTCCGGCCGCTCTGGCTGCTCGCGCTGACGGCGCTCCTGACCCTGCACGGCGCCGCCGCCGGCGCCCAGGGTTTCGACCGCCAGGCGGAAAATCAGCGCTACCGCCAGTGGCTGAGCGATTTCAAGCAGGACCTGGAGCGTTTGCGCCAGTCGCCCGACCCCGGTAGCGCCGACGTGGACAGCCTGTTCGCCAGGACTCTGGTGCCCGGCTCGCGCGCGACCCAGTTGGCCAGGGAGCTCGCCAAGGCTCCCGGCGGCACGACCAGCGGGGAAATCCATTTCGTGGGCATCCCGCGCATCTTCCTGGCCGTCTTGTCGGACGCGGTGGTGGCGGGAGACGGCGGCGTCTACCCGGAAACACAGGCCGCTTACGGCAAGGACACGCTGCGCGTGCGCTACATGCATGTGGACGGCGGAGGCCGGCTGGAGCCCTATTTCAACAACCCAGATGTCTTCAAGCCCTACCGGCTGCCTGAAACCGGCATCCTGGAGCGCGACGCCTATCCCTTCCTGCTGTTCGAAGACCGCGATGGCAAGCTGCGCCTGGGCGGCGTGTCCAAGGAGTTCTGGGAGCTGGTGAGGTTCATGGATGCGCTGCAACATGCTTAGGCCATTGACGCTGGCGCTGGCCGCCGTGCTGCACGGCGCCCCGGCGTGGGCCGCCTGCGGGCCGGCCGACGCGGACTTCACGGCGCCGCCTGCGCTGGCCGCGATGCCCGTATCGGTCGACCTGGCCGACGAGCGCGTGCTGCTGGGCCGCAACGGCGAACGCGTCGCGACGCGCCGTGCCCCGGTCTGGATGGCCGAAAGCGGCGATCCGCTGCCGCAAACCTGGATGGACAAGGTCGACTGGTCCGCCTACCGGCAGGACGGCGGCGAGTCCGCCGCCCCCACCCGCCTCTATTTCGACACGGACGGCCGGCTATGCCGCGCGCTGCGCTATGACGTCCCGCGGCGCGGCGGCAGCGCGGGCGCGCCTTTCCTGATGGGCGGCTTCTCGTTCGAGTACGACGCCGAAGGGAGGCTTGCGCGCGTGATCGAATACGAGCAGACGGCCTACCGGAAGCCCGCGGTCTACTCGGCCGTCCACCAGACCTGCCTGAAACGCGACGCGCAAGGCGCGCTGACGGCGTTGATCGAAGGCCCTTGCGACAACGCCCGAACCCCTGCGGCGAGCCGCCATTTCCTGCGCGACGCCGCGGGCCGCCTGCTGCGCGTGATAGACGCCAACGTCGAAGGCCGCGCCGTGTCGGTCCAGGCCTACGACGGCCAGGGCCGGCCGGGGCAACGCTATCTCTATCTGTACTCCCCGTATGCGCCGCCGGGGAACGGCAACATCCCCTACCCCTACGCCGAGCCGCCGCCCAACCGCGACTCCCTTTACGTGCTCGAACGGGAGCGGCTGTCCCGCCTGGCCACCGAGGTTCCCGGAAACGAATGGCGCATCGTGCGCGTCGCCGATGACGTGCCGGTGGACGACGCCGACATGCAATCCTGGAACCCCGGGACACAGACCATACTGGCCCAGGGCGTGACGGATCCGCAGGGCCGCGCGCTGCTCGATGCCGAGGCCCAGGAAAAGGTCTGGCAGGCCATGCATGACAAGCCGGGCCGGATCTTCTGGTACCAGGATCCGGTGAGCCGGATGCTGCTGGTGCCGGCGATGGACCAGGCGCGCTGGCAGGCCTGCTCGGACCCCGCGAACCTGGCCGCCGACGCCTGCGGCTGAGGCGCTCAGGCCGCCCTCGGCCGCGTATCCACGGCCAGGCATAGCAAGGCGGTCAGCAGGGCCAGGCCCACGTGTCCCGCGTAGATCGGCGAGAAATCATCATGGCGCGCCACCCCCTGCCCCAGCAACAGCACCGTGACCGCCACGCCCAGCACCCCGCCGATCTGCCGCGTGGCCTGGTTGACCGCGCTGCCCACGGCGTAGTGCTGCGCCGGCAGGCGGTTCACGGCCGCGCCCGACAAGGACGGCAGCACCATGCCCACCCCGATGCCGCTCAGCATCAGCCCCGGCAGCCACTGGCTCAGATAGGCCGGCTCGGCGCCGGGCACCAGCAGGAACCACAGCCCGCTGGCCGCGTAGACCAGCGACCCGCCCACCAGGAAGGGCCGATGGCCCAGCCGCGCCGCCAGCCTTCCGGTCAGGATCGCCGTGGGCATGACCAGCAGCGGGCCGGGCGTCACGGCCAGCCCCGCGCGCGGCAGGCTGTAGTGCCACACGCCCGTCATGTAGAAGAAAAAGGCGAAGAACATCATCGCGAACGCAATGCCGAAGCTGAGCGTGGCCAGGTTCACGTATCGGTAGGTGCGGTGGCGGAACAACGCCAGGTCCACCAGCGGATGCGGCGTTGCCCGCGCCCATAGGACGAACGCAACAAGGGACACGATCCCGATGGCGGCGGCCACGATCAGCTCGCTCCGCGCCCATGCGGGCGATTCGGACTGCACGATGGCCAGCGCCAGCGCGCCCACCCCGACGATCAGCAGCGCCATGCCCACGCCGTCCACCCGGCGCCGGGCATCAGGCTTCACGGATTCCTTGAGCAGGCCGGCGCCGAACCACAGCGACAGCGCGCCCAGCGGCAGGTTGATGTAGAAGGCCCAGGGCCAGCCCGCGACGTCCACGACGAAGGCGCCCAGGCTGGGCCCCACGGCCGCGGCCAGTCCACCCACCGCGCCCCACAGGCTGACCGCCACGGCGCGTTGCGACGCCGGGAAGGCGGCCAGGACGATGGACAGCGACGCCGGCGTCAGCAGCGCGGCCCCGACAGCCTGCAGCACGCGCGCGGCGATCAGCCAGCCTTCGCTGCCGGCCAGGCCGCAGGCCGCCGACGCCGCCAGGAACAGCACCACGCCGCCCATGAACATGCGCTTGCGGCCGTGCGTGTCGGCCAGGCCGCCTGACGGAATCAGCATGGCGGCGAAGACCACCGTGTAGGCATTGAGCACCCAGGACATGTCCGCGGCCGACGCTTCGGGAAAGCCCGCGCGCAGGGCTCCGAAGGCGGCGTACAGCATGGTGCTGTCCAGCGACACCAGGAACACGGCGATGCTGGCGACCCAGAACACGGGCCAGGGAGAGGCCGCGGGCGCGGCGGTTGATGCGGCTGGAGTGGCGGGAGCATGCATGGCGGACGCCCCTCAGGCTTGCAGGTAGATGGAGGGACTGGCGGACAGTCCTTGCTTGACCTGGAGGGTCGCTTCATCGGCCAGCACCTCTTCGGCGCCTGCCTCCAGCCCGTCCAGCGCCAGGCGCACGATGGCCTGCGGGGTGGCCTTGGGCGCGTCGATGCCGCGGGTCAAGTCCGTATCGACGAACCCCATATGCAGGCCCAGCACCTGGGTGCCCTGCTCCCTCAGTTCGTGACGCAGGCCGTTGGTCAGGGCCCAGGCCGCCGACTTGCTCATGCCGTACACGCCCAGCAGCGGACGGTTGATCCAGCTGGCGATCGACAGCACGTTCAGCAGCGCGCCTCCGCCATTGGCCGCGAGCACCGGCGCGAAGGCCTGCGCCGTCAACAGCGGGCCGATCAGGTTGGTCTCCAGGTGACGGCGGGCCGAGTCCGCGCTGCCGGGCGCCAGGAAGCCCCCGGTCGCGGCGATGCCCGCGTTATTGATCAGTACTGTCACGTCGCGGGCGTGCGCCGCGGCGGCGGCCACTTCGTCCGGGCGTGTCACGTCGAGTTTGATGGGCTCCACGCCCGCCAGCCGCACGGCCGACGGATCGCGCGCTGCCGCGTAGACCTTGCGCGCGCCGCGCTCAAGCGCCTCGCGCGCGAAGGCCAAGCCCAGGCCGCGATTGGCTCCGGTGATGAATACGACGGCGTTCCTGAGTTCCATGATGGGTTCCTCGTTGCGGCAGCGCCGCGGAGATTGGGTTGCTCTACAAACCACAAATATGATGATCATCATATTTGTGGCGGACAAAAAGGCCGCGCAATGCGGCCCTGGAAAATTATCAGCGGGCGGACGGCCCTTCGTGGTCGTACTGGTCCAGGATCGCCTTGCGCGCGGATGCCAGCACCTTCCGACCTTGAGCGTTGTCGCCCAGCGCGCGGGCCAGTTGCAGGGCGCCCACCAAGGTGCTCGTCACCGCTGCCGCCGCGTGCTCGCCCGCCGTGGCCGGCAGCACCTGGCGGACGCCATCGAGCAGCCGCTGCACCCGGACGGCCCCGGCCTCGCGCACGTCGGCCGACTGGCGCGGAATCTCCGAGGCCAGCGCCGCTACCGGGCAGCCGCGTTCGCAACCGCCCAGGTGCGCCTCGCTCAGGTAGGTATCGACCCAGGCGCGCAGCGGGCTCGCGCCTTCGGCGCGCCGCTGCGCCATGCCTTGCGACAGGCGGTCCGCGCCGTCGCGGCCCGCCCGCTCCATCGCGACCGCGAGCAGCGCGTCGCGCGAGGGGAAATGCGCATAGAAGCCGCCATGGGTCAGCCCGGCTTCTTTCATGACCTCGGCCACCCCCACCCCCGCGCAACCTTCGCGCCGGATCGCGCGCGCGGCGGCGTCCACGATGCGTTCGTGGGATAGCTCCTTGCGGGTGGCGGGAAGGTTCATGGCCTCTGGCCCAAAATATGATGGTCATCATATTAAAAGCCCGCAGCTAGGCGCGCAACTGTTTTTTAGCGGGGACGGGCCCTAACGCCAGACTTCCGGTTCGATGCTGACTTCGCCCTTGTCCGCCGAGAAATACACCACCCCATCGGAAATATTGGCGTTCAGCTGCATGGTCCGCTCGGCCAGCCCGGCCAGGGCCTTGGTCTGCTCCGAAGGCAGGTTGACGACCTTGAGGTTGCGGGTGCGCTCGAGCTTGTTCTTCACGCCGTCCCACCAGATCCTGCTGGCGGAACCGCCGTAGCAATAAATGATGACTTCCTCGGCGCGGCCGCAGGCGCGCAGGATGCGGCGCTCTTCGGGCTGGCCGACTTCGATCCACAGCTGGACCGCGCCCGTCAGGTCCTTGGCCCACAGGTCCGGCTCGTCGGTGTCGCTCAGCCCCTTGGTGAAGGCCAGTTCCTCCTGCGCATGCAGGGCGAAAGCCACCAGGCGGACCATCATGCGCTCATCGGTTTCCGAGGGGTGACGGGCCACCGTCAGCGAATGGCTGCCGTAATAGTGGCGATCGGTGTCGGCGACGTTGAGTTCGGCCTTGTAGATGGTGGCGCGCAGGGCCATGGCGAGAATCCGTTGAATGAAGCTGATGATTGAAGGCCGCCATGATACCGCCTGCCGGGCCCCTGCCCAGCGGGTTTGCGCGCAATCGCGCCGGCGCTACACTGGCCGCCCGCCCGGATTTCCCGCCCTGCGCACCCATGACCGCCACCGCCGCCCTGCTCGCCTTCACCCTGGCCGCCGCCATCCTGACCATCACGCCGGGCATGGATAGCGCCCTCGTGCTGCGCACCGCCGCCGTCGAGGGCGGCAGGCGAGCGTTCATGGCCGGCCTGGGCATCTGCGCCGGTTGCCTGGTGTGGGGCGCCATCGCCGCGTTCGGGCTGGGCTCCCTGCTGCTGGTGTCCACCCTGGCCTACGACACGCTGCGCATCTGCGCGGCGCTGTACCTGTTCTACCTGGGGGTGAAGCTGCTGTGGGGCAGCCTGAAGGGTGGGCAGTCCGCCGCCGGCATGCAAGCGCCGCGCGCGCCGGCCGCGGCCGGCCCCGCCGGCTGGTTCATCCGAGGCTGCCTGACCAACGTGCTCAATCCCAAGGTCGGCATCTTCTACATCACCTTCCTGCCCCAGTTCATTCCGGCGGGCGCGGACGTGCTGCGCTTCAGCCTGCTGCTGGCCGCGATCCACGCCCTGCTGGGCGTGCTGTGGTTCGCGCTGCTGGTGGCGGCGACGCGCCCGCTGGCGCGCTGGCTGTCACGGCCCGCCGTCATGCGCGGACTGGACCGCATGACGGGCGCCGTCTTCATCGCGTTCGGGTTGAAGCTGGCGCTGGAAAAGCGCTAAGGGTTCGGGCCACGCACCGCGGTCGCCAGAAAATCACGGGCAGCGGCGGACCAGATCCAAAATCCACCCCGTTACCGCCTCGGGCTGTTCAAGGCTCGGCAAATGAGCGGTGCCCGGCAGCTCCCTCCCCTGCGCGTCGGGCAGCATCGCGGCCACGGCGCGGCCGCGTTCCTGGATATGCGGAAAGTCCAGCGTTCCCCAGATGACCAGGGATGGCGCCGCAATCTCGTCCAGGCGGCTGAAAATCGGCCAGTTGTCGCGATTGGCTCCTCCTGGCGCAGCACGCAGCGCAATGGCGTTCATATCCAGAAACAGGCGCCGGGCGTCTCCCTCTACCCGCCCTTCCGGCGCCAGCGGGCCGTCCAGGAAGAGACGCGCCTTTATATCGTTCAGGCGGTCCAGGTCTCCCGCTACCTCCGCCTGCTTCTGCTGCGCGACCATCTCTGCCAGATCGGAAGAGTAGACGGCCTCGGGCGCGCCGGCGACGGTCGGCGCGATCAGCACAAGGCCGCGCACTCGCGACGGATGCATCAGGCTGGCGCCCAATGCGATATTCGCCCCTTGCGAGCATCCGACAAGAATGGCCGGCGCCGCGCCAGCCGTCGCATCGAGCACCGCAACCAGGTCCGCGACGGCGGAGTAGTCCTCCGCCGCCGAAGCCGTGCCCCCAAAACCGCGGCGGTCATAGGCAATGGCGCGGCAGTGCGCGCCAACAGCGTCCAATTGCGGGCGCCACATGCGTTTGTCGCAGACATTCGCATGAAGAAAAACCACGGCCGGGCCGCTTCCAACGATTTCGACGGCCAGCGTGGCGCCGCCTGAAACTACCTTGAGGGAAGAGTTCATAAGGTCTCCGCGTGGTCGGGTTCCGATCGTCGCAGAGTGTCTCACAGGTGCCGGGGGAGCGTTTGGCTGGTGGGTGTCTGTGTCTGACACCCGGGGAAAGCGTTTCAGATTTGAATGGGATCTCGTAGGGGTGTCAGACACCGAGGTGCTCGTGTCTGACACCCCCACGAGATAACCCACGGATCGAAAAAATCTCTCCCGGGTGCCTGTGTCTGACACCCGGGGAAAGCGTTTCAAGTTTGAATGGAATCTCGTAGGGGTGTCAGACACCGAGGTGCTCGTGTCTGACACCCCCACGAGATGAACCCACGAATCGAAAAAATCTCTCCCGGGTGTCAGACACCAGCCACAACGCTCAATACACCCCGATGGCGTGCCGCGCCACGAAATGGCCGTCGCCAACGGCCACCAGGGGCTGGACCAGCGGGTCGTCGCCCACCTTGCGCACCGGGCTGGGGATTTCGTCCACCAGCAGCGAGCGCTCGCGATGGCGGCGTTGCGGATCGGCGATGGGCACCGCCGCCATCAGCTTCTTCGTGTAGGGGTGCTGGGGGTTTTCGAAGATTGCCCGGCGCGGCCCGATCTCGACGATCTGGCCCAGGTACATCACCGCCACCCGGTGGCTCACGCGCTCGACCACCGCCATGTCGTGCGAAATGAAGAGGAACGACACCCCCAGTTCCCGCTGCAGGTCCAGCAGCAGGTTCACGATCTGCGCCTGGATCGACACGTCCAGCGCCGACACGGACTCGTCCGCGATCACGACCTTGGGGTTCAGCGCCAGGGCCCGCGCGATGCAGATGCGCTGGCGCTGGCCGCCCGAGAATTCGTGCGGATAGCGGTCGATCATTTCGGGCAGCAGCCCGCACTTGTCCATCAGCCAGCGGACCCTGTCCTGCGCCGCCTTGCCGCGCGCCACGCCGTGGATCAGCAGCGGCTCCATGATGGAATAGCCGACCGTCATGCGCGGATCCAGCGAGGCGAACGGATCCTGGAAAATGAACTGGATGTGGCGGCGCAGCGTCTGCATGGCGCTGCCGCGCAGCGCGCCGATGTTCTTGCCGTCGAATTCGATCGTGCCGCTCTTGCTCTTGACCAACTGCAGCAGCGAACGGCCGGTGGTCGTCTTGCCGCAGCCCGACTCGCCCACCAGCGACAGGGTCTCTCCCGGATAGAGGTCGAAGCTGACCTTCTCCACCGCGTGCACGCGTTTCTGCACGCGGCCCAGGATGCCGCCGGTGATGTCGAAGCTGGTGGTGAGGTCGCGCACCTTCAGCACGGGCCCGTTCTCGCGGCGCACCGTGGACGCCGCCGCAGCAGCAGGCGCTTCGGCATGCAGCTGCGCGGCCGCCTCGTCCACGCGCAGCAGCGGGAACGGCGCCGGCTGGTCGGTGCCCTGCATGGCGCCCAGGCGCGGCACGGCCGACAGCAAGGCCCGCGTATAGGCGTGGCGAGGGCGGGCGAAAACTTCGTCCGAACCGCCCTCTTCCACCTTGTCGCCGCGGTACATGACCAGCACGCGGTCGGCCACTTCGGCCACCACGCCCATATCGTGCGTGATGAAGATCACGCCCATGTCCATCTCTTCCTGGAGCTGGCGGATCAGCTGCAGGATCTGGGCCTGGATGGTGACGTCCAGGGCCGTGGTCGGCTCGTCGGCGATCAGCAGCTGCGGCTTGCACGACAGCGCCATCGCGATCATGACGCGCTGGCGCATGCCGCCCGACAGCTGGTGCGGATAGCGGTCCAGGATGGCGCGGGCCTCGGGAATGCGCACCCGCTCCAGCATGCGCAGCGTCTCGGCGCGCGCCGCGGCCGCGTCCAGCCCCTGGTGCAGCTGCAGGGCCTCGGCGATCTGGTTGCCGGCCGTGAAGCTGGGGTTCAGCGAGGTCATCGGCTCCTGGAAGATCATCGCCACGTCCGCGCCGCGCACGCGTTGCAGCAGGGAGTCCGGGGCATTGAGCAGGTCCAGGACCTCGCCGTTGCGCCGGCGCAGCTGCATGCCGCCGTTGACGATCCTGCCGCCGCCGTATTCCACCAGGCGCATCAGCGCCAGGGAGGTTACGGACTTTCCTGATCCGGACTCGCCCACGATGGCCAGCGTTTCGCCGCGGTCGACGTGGAAGGAGACGCCGCGCACCGCTTCCACGGTGCGCTCGGGGGTCTTGAAGCGCACGGTCAGGTCATTGACCTGGACGACGCGTTTGGGATCCATTGTTGCCATATCGATTACTTGTCCTGACGCGGATCGAGCGCGTCGCGCAGGCCGTCGCCCAGCAGATTGAAGCCCAGCACCGCAAGGAAAATGGCCGATCCGGGGAAGATCGACATCCAGGGAGCCTGGGTCATGAAGTTCTTGGCGGTGTTCAGCATCGAGCCCCACGACGGATTCGGCGGCTGCAGCCCAAGGCCCAGGAACGACAGGCTGGCCTCGGCGATGATGGCCGTCGCGATCGTGATGGTGGCCTGCACGATCAGCGGCGGCATGACGTTCGGGAACACATGCCTGCCGATGATGCGCAGATCGGATGCGCCCAGGGCGCGGGCGCTCTGCACGTAGTCCTCGTTCTTGACCGCCAGCACCTGCCCCCGCGTCAGGCGGATGAACTTGGGCGCGGCGGACACGCCGATGGCGATCATGGCATTGGTCAGGCTGGGGCCCAGGAAGGCGGCCAGCGCGATGGCCAGGATCAGGAAGGGAATCGCCAGCAACGCCTCGGTGGCGCGCGAGATGATGCTGTCGGTCCAGCCGCCGAAATAGCCGGCGGCCAGGCCGAACGGCACCCCCACCACCAGGGCGATCAGGACGGACACCAGGCCCGCCATCAGAGACGCGCGGGCGCCGTAGACCATGCGGCTGAAAATGTCGCGCCCCAGTTCGTCCGTGCCCAGCCAATACGAGGCCGACGGCGCCTTGCGGATCGTGGTGAAGCTGGTCTGGAACGGATCGTGGCTGGCGATCAGCGGCGCCAGCACGGCCAGCAGCACGAACAGCAGAACGATCCCCAGGCCCAGCATGGCGATGCGGTTGCGTTTGAATTTCGCCCAGGCGCGATTGCGGCTGCGGGGCGGCGTGACGGCCGCGGCCGTTGCGGGAAGTGCGCTCATGAATGCCTCAGGCGGGGATTGACCAGGATGTACAGGATGTCGGCCAGCAGGTTCATCACGATGAAGCCCACCGCGACGCAGAGCACCACGCCCTGCACCACCGCGTAGTCGCGCGTGAAGACGGCGTCGACCACCAGCTTGCCGAACCCCGGGATCGTGAAGACCTGCTCGGTCAGCACGGCGCCCGCCAACAGCTCGCCGAACAGCAAGGTCACCAGCGTGACGATGGGCATCAGCGCGTTGCGCAAGGCATGGCGCAGCACCACTTTGCGCGGCGACACGCCCTTGGCCCGCGCGGTGCGCACGTAGTCGGCGGACAGGGCCTCCAGCATGGCGGAACGGGTATGCCGCATCAGGTAGGCCGCGATTGCCGTGGACAGCACCAGGGACGGCATCAGCATGGTCTTGATCGACAGCCAGAAATCCTCGGACGGCGACACATAGCCCGACGCCGGCAACAGCCTCCACTGCACCGAGACCACCATGATCAGGATGATGCCCAGCCAGAAGTTGGGAATCGACATACCCGACAAGGCGGCGATGTTCGCTCCCATTTCGACGGGCTTGCCCTTGCGCACCGCGGCGACGATGCCCATGGGGATGCCTATCAGCAGCGCGAAGAACATGGCCATGGCGGCCAGTTGCAGCGTGACCGGCAGCTTCTGGCCGATCAGCGTGGTGACGGGCACGTCGGTGCGCAGCGACTTGCCCAGGTCGCCCTGCAGGACCTGCCCGGCCCATGCGGCGTATTGGACGGGCAGCGGATCGTTCAGCCGGTATTTGTCGCGCAGGTAGTCGAGGACGGCCGGATCGCGCTCTTCGCCGGCCAGGGTCAGCACCGGATCGCCCGGCAGGATTTTCTGCAGCATGAAGACGATCATCGACACCAGTATCAATGTCGGTATCGCGACGATCACGCGGCGCAAGATGAGTTTAAGCATATGGAAACCGTGAAACAGGAGCGGCGGGCGGCGCCAGCCGGACTAACGATGCGGCCGCCGCAAAGAATAACCGGACGCGCAAGGCGCGTCCGGCTGAGGCGGCCGGAAACAGCCGCCCCGTGGTCACTTCTGCGCGAATGTCATGCCTTTCAGCCGGATCATGCCGTCCGGATAGGGCGTGAAGCCCTTCACCTTCTTGGCCAGCGCGAAGGGCCAGGGCTGGTAATAGTTATACACCCCGGGCAGCTCGTCCTGCAGGATGGTCTGCGCCTGGTCGTAGATGGCGCGGCGCTTGGCTTCATCGGGCACGGTGCGCGCCTCGTTCAGCAGCTTGTCGACCTCCGGGTTGCAATAGTGGCCGTCGTTCAGCGCGCCCTTGCAGGTGACAAAAGCGTGGATATTGCCGTCCGGATCCACCCGGCCCGACCATCCCAGCATCACGACCTGGAAATTGCCGCCGGCCGATTCCTTCTGCAGCGCCGCGTACTCCGTGGGCCGCAGCGACAGGTCGAAACCCGCCTCGGACGCCATGGCCTGGACGATCTCGGCGATCGACGAGGTGGTGGTGTTGTTGCCGAACATGACCTCGGCCTTCACCCGGTCGAAGCCCGCCTGCTTGAGCAGCGCGCGGGCCTTGGCCACGTCGCGCTTGGTCGGCGGGAACTTGTCGCTGTGGTAGGGGCTGGCGGGCGGGAACGGCTGCTGGGCCGGGTCGAAGATGCCGCCGCCGGCCACTTCGCTGATGGCGTTGCGGTCGATGGCGTACTGGAAGGCCTGGCGCACCAGCTTGTTCTTGAACGGGTTGTCCTCGGCGCGCTTACCGTTGGCCACGTTGAACATGAACTGCTGGAAGCCCAGGCCGGCCACGGGCGCGAACGTCAGGCTGGCGTCGCTCTTGACCTGCGGCACGTCGGAGGGATTCAGGCGTTCCAGCATGTCCAGGTCGCCCGCGCGCAGGTTGGACAGGCGCACGGTGGTGTCCGGGATCGGCAGGAAGGTGACGCGCTTGAAGGCGTAGTCCGCCGCGCCGTAGTACTTGTCGAATTTCTCCAGCACGATGCGGTCGTTCTGGATGCGCTCGACGAACTTGTACGGCCCGGAGCAGATGGGCTTGCGCCCCACGGCCGCCACGTCGTCGGTAAAGGTCTTGGGCGACAGCATCATGCCGGCGCGGTCGGAGAGCTGGGCCAGCAAGGTGGCGTCCGGCTTCTTCAGCGTCAGCACCAGCGTGGCGGCGTCCGGCGCCTCGACCTTCTCCACCGAGGCCAGCTCGCCCTTGCGCAGGCTGTCCGGCAGGGTCATGGCGCGTTCCAGGTTGGCCTTGGCGGCCGCCGCGTCGAACTTCGTGCCGTCGTGGAACAGCGCGTCCTCGCGCAGCTTGAAGGTCAGCACCTTGTTGTCGGGGCTGAACGACCACGACGTGGCCAACTGCGGCACGAAGTGCAGCTTGGGGTCGATATCGATCAGCTTGTCGCACAGCGACGTGAAGACGATGCGGCCCACGTAGGTGCGCGCCCGGTGCGGGTCCAGGACGTCGGGATCTTCCTGCAGACCGATCCGCATGTTCTGGGCGGACGCCGCGCCGGCGGCCAGGGCCAGCAGGCTGGCGCCGAAGGTCAAGGTCAAGCGTTTCATTGTGTTTATTCCCCTTGTGGTTGCAGTGCGTACATATTTTGCCGCAGCGTGGGGGCTTATCAGAACCCCACGGCCTGGCCATCGCGCCGGCTATCGCTGGCGGCGACGTAACCCAGCTCGTTGTCGCTTTCGGACATGCGCCAGATGAACTGGCCTGCCCCGAAATCCATGTAGGGATCGTCGACGGACTTCAAAGCATGCCCGAGGTCTTTCAGGCCCGCAATGGTGGAAGCCTTCATATTGGTCTCGATGTCCAGCGTGAAATCGCGGTTGACCTTCCAGCGCGGCGCGCAGCAGGCAGCCTGCGGATTCTGGTGGTAGTCGATCATGCGGATCACGGTCTGCATGTGGCCTTGGGGCTGCATGTCGCCGCCCATCACGCCGAAGCTCATGACCGGCTTGCCGCCCTGGGTCAGGAAGCCGGGGATGATGGTGTGGAACGGGCGCTTGCCGCCTTCGACCACGTTGGCCGACTGCGGGTCCATCGAAAAGCCCACGCCGCGGTTCTGCATGCTGATGCCGGTGCCCGGCACGACCACGCCCGAGCCGAAGCCCATGTAGTTGGACTGGATGAACGAGATCATCATGCCGTTCTCGTCGGCGGCGGTCAGGTAGATGGTGCCGCCGGCGTGCGGGCGGCCGGCCTCGAAGTGGGTGGCGCGGTCCAGGCGGATCAGCTTGGCGCGGCTGTCCAGGTAGGCATCCGACAGCATCTGCTCGGGCGTGACCTGCATCGAGCGCGGATCGGCCACGTACTTGTACAGGTCGGCGAAGGCCAGCTTCATGGCCTCGATCTGGACGTGTTGCGATTGCACCGAATCCACCGGCATGTCGGCCATGTCGAAACGTTCGACGATGCCCAGCGCGATCAGCGCGGCGATGCCCTGCCCGTTCGGGGGGATCTCGTGCAGCTCGTAGCCGCGGTACGACTTGGAGATCGGCTTGACCCATTCCGGGCGGTAGCCGCGCAGGTCTTCCAGCGTCATCGCGCCGCCGCACTCCTTGCTGAAGGCGGCGATGCGCTCGGCCAGCTCGCCTTCGTAGAAGTCGCGGCCCTTGGATTCGGCGATGCGGCGCAGCGTGTTGGCGGCGTCCGGGAAGCGGAAATGCTCGCCCACCTTGGGCGCGCGGCCCTCGGGCAGGAAGGCCTGTGCATAGCCGGGCTGCGAACGCAGCTCGTCCGCGGCGGCGGCCCACTTGTGCGCCACCACGGGCGGCACGGCGTAGCCGCGCTCGGCGATCTCGATGGCGGGCTCGAACAGCTGCTCGAACGGCAGCTTGCCCAGTTTTTCGTGCAGCGCGGCCCAGCCGGCCACCACGCCCGGCACCGTCACCGCATCCCAGCCGCGCTTGGGCTGGATGGCCAGGCCATTGGGGCCCACGCCGTACTTGCGCTTGAAGTACTCGACGTTCCAGGCGGCCGGCGCCACGCCGGACGAATTCAGTCCGTGCAGTTCCTTGCCGTCCCAGACGATGGCGAAGCAGTCGCCGCCCAGGCCGCAGGAAACCGGTTCGACCAGGACGATCGTGGCGGCCGCGGCGATGGCGGCGTCCACGGCGTTGCCGCCCTTGAGCAGCATGCGCAATCCCGCCTGGGCCGCCAGCGGATGCGACGTGGACACCACGTTGCGGGCGAACAGCGGAATGCGGACGGAAGGATACGGGTTGCCCCAGTCGAAGGATTTCATGTCGCTAGTCTCATAACGGGTTAGTGTTCATAGGCCCAGGCGAAAGTACTCTTGTGCTCTAATTAAATCAATTTGATTTTTTGTTCCGTCATAAAAGATTTTTTTATGAGTACGATCCGTTTCCTGCGCACTTTCCTGGCCGTCGCCCACCATGGCTCGTTCTCGGAAGCCGCCGAGCAGGTGGCCCTGACCCAGGCGGCCGTCAGCTTCCAGATGCGGGCGCTGGAGGCGGAGCTGGGCCGGGAACTGTTCGACCGCAGCGGCCGTCTTGCCATTCTTAACGCAGCCGGCCGGGAATTGCTACCCGAAATCAAGCACTTGCTGGATCTCTACGACCGCATGAGGCTGCCGCGCACCGTCCCGGGCGAGCTGGCGGGCTCGGTATCGGTGGGCAGTATCGTGTCGTGCATGGGCGCCCTGTCCAAGGTGGTGTCGGGCATGAAGAAGCGCCATCCCAGGCTGGACGTGCGCATCCTGTCCGGCAAGGCCAGCGAGCTGGCGGGCAAGGTAGAGGACGGCGAACTGGACGCGGCCTTCCTGGTGGAGGCCGGCCGCAAAATGGCCAGCACCCGCTGGACAGCGCTATATGAAGAAGAGCTGGTGGTCATTGCGCCGCGGTCCGCGCCGGGCGAGGATGCGCGCCAGGTGCTGGCGGCCAATCCCTTCCTGCGTTTCGACCGCACCCAGCGCACCGGCCTGCAGATCGACCGCCTGCTGCGCCGCCTGGCGGTGCCGCTGGACGAATTCCTGGAACTCAACGCGATCGAAACGCTGGTGGAGCTGGTGCGCCAGGAAGTGGGCGTGACCCTGCTGCCCCTGATCCATGGTTCCAACTGGCAGCAGAGCCCCGAACTGCGGATCCTCCGGCTGCCGCCGGACCTGGGGCCGCTCGCGCGCTCCATCGGCATGCTGGAGCGGCGCGAACACGCCCGCCAGGGCATTACGGCGGCAATCTGCGCGGCCTGCGCCGCTGCCTTCCAGGGGCGCGACGCGCAGACTGCCGCGTAGTTACAGCGCCATCGCGGGGTCCGTCACCGAGGCCTTGCCGGTTTCCACCCGGCCGGCGAAACGGCGCTGGTAGGCGGGGTCTTCCTGCAGGGTCGCGGTGAAGTCGTACCAGCCGCCGCTGCCCGCCAGGGCCCAATGCTGCTCGACCTGCCCGCCCGCCGGCACCGTGAACGTCCAGCGCTCGTGGTTGGCGTAATAGGCGTTGGGCGCGACCACGAAGGTGCAAGGCGCCTGGCCGCCATTGACGAAGCTGACGTAGATGTCGCCGTTGGCGACGTCGTAGCAGACGCGGATCTCGGCATCCAGGCCCGCTGTGCGCGCCAGCGCCAGGTCGCCCGCGAAGTGCCGGTGGTAGCCGTTGGGGCCCAGCACCCACAAGTCGTACTTACCGCCATCGGCCGCGGCGTCCCAGCTGCCTTCCAGCTGCTTGTTGGACTCCACCGTGTAGCGGCGCGGCAAGCGGTCCAGGTGCAGGCGGTCATACACATGGAAGACCGCCGCGGCGGCGCCCGTGTTGGCGCAGATCAGGCGCATGGCGCCCGTGCCGGGCTGGGCGCGGCCGCTGGTGTGCAGCTCGTAAGGCAAGGCGCGGGAGTAGCGCACGCCCTTCTCCTGCACCGGGCGGGCCTGGGTGGACGGGTCCGGCAGCGGCACGGCGGTCAGCGCCTGCTGGTCGGCGCGCACCTGGTCGGCGCCCGCGCGGGTCAGCAGGTTCAGGTCGGGCAGCTTTTCATCGTTGGGCGTGGCGAAGTTGAAGGCCGAAGTCAGGTCGCCCAGCACGGCGCGGCGCCAGGGGCTGATGTTGTCCTCGGCCACGCCGAAGCGCGTTTCCAGGAAGCGCAGCACCGAGGTGTGGTCGAAAGCCTGGGAATTGACCCAGCCGCCGCGGCTCCATGGCGACACCACGTACATCGGCACGCGCGGACCGGGGCCGTAGACGCGGTTGTCGGCGGCGTCCTGGGCGGAGGGGCGCGTGTGGCGCTCCAGGTCGGTGTTCACGGTGGAGGCGCCTGCCATCGAGCCGTCCGGGTTCAGCGAAGGCGCGGCGGGCGGCGGCACGTGGTCGAAATAGCCGTCGTTCTCATCGAAGTTGATGAGCAGCACGGTCTTGCTCCAGACCTCCGGATTGGCGGTCAGGGCGTCCAGCGTTTCCTGGATGTACCAGGCGCCCTGGATGGGGCTGGACGGGCCGGGATGCTCGGAATAGGTGGCGGGCGCCACGATCCACGACACCTGCGGCAAGGCGCCGTTCATCACGTCCTCGCGCAGCGACTGCAGGAAGCCGCCGTCGGGCATGGTGTTGGCCGTGCCCTTGTACAGCGGATTGGCCGCGTCCATCGCCGGCGTCCAGGCCGGATACGGAGAGCCGTTGGCGCCGTTGCCCGCCAGCTCGTTGGCGCGGCGGTATTGGCGGAACCCGGCCAGCGGGTTGTCGCCGAAGTTCTCGGGCAGATTCTGGTAGACCTTCCAGCTTACGCCCGCTTCCTGCAGGCGCTCGGGATACGTCTTCCAGGTCCAGCCGGTGGACGAAGCGCCCAGGCTATCCCATTGGTTGCGCGTGGACGGGCCGTTGCCCTGCGCCAGCGGATCGTTGGTGCCGGTCCAGTGGAACAGGCGGTTGGTGTTGGTGCCGCCGTGCGTGGAGCAATGGTAGGCGTCGCACAGCGTGAAGGCTTCGGCCAGGGCGAACTGGAACTCCACCTCTTTCTGGCGGTAATAGCCCATGGACTGGTTCTGCTTGTAGCGCGGCCACTGGTCCATGCGGCCGCCGTCCCATGCCATCTGCGCGTCCATGTAGTCGTGCGGCGTGCCGGCTACGCGCTGGGCGTTGCCCTGGGTGCTGTCCAGGTGATAGGGCATCACCACTCGCGTGCCATTACTCTGCTCCCAGACCGAGCGCTGGTCGGGCAGCGGGATGGTGATGCGGTCGCCGAAACCGCGCACGCCCTTGAACGTGCCGAAGTACATGTCGAAGGAGCGGTTTTCCTGCATCAGGATCACCACGTGCTCGACATCGTTGATGGTGCCCGTGCGGTTGTTGGCCGGTATGGCCAGCGCGCGGCGGATGGCGGGCGGGAACATCGACAGCGCGGTCAGCCCCGCGGTCGAGGCGGCGGCGTTGCGCAGGAACCGGCGCTTGCCGGCGTGGACCTGGTCTTTATCGGACGTCACGGATTCTATTCCTATGGATTCGGGGAAAGCGGGCTCAGGGCGCGCAGCGCAATTCGGGCTTGGCGGGCGTGGGCGGCACCGGGGTCGGCGTCTCGGGCTGGCCGCCGTTGCCGGGAGCCTCGCCGCTCTCGCCGTCGTCGCCGCCGCAGGCGGCCAGCGTGGCACTCAACATCAACACCGCGCCCAGGCGCAGGAAACCGCGCAAAATCATGGACATGCTCATCGTTTTCTATCCTTGGAACATCAGGGAAACAGTTCGGAAACGGACTTGCCGGACAGGGCCAGGGACTTCACCTCGTCTTCCGTCAGGGCGCGCGACCAATAGGCCAGGTCGTCGAAATACATCGTGTACGGGCCCTTGGTGCCGGCGCAGCAGATGCCGTAGGTGCCGCGGCCGTCCTCGTTCAGGCCAAGGTGCGGGCCGTAATTGCCGGCCACCTTGCTGAGATCGACCGAGCCCGTGCCGATGGTGCGGCTCGAAAAGCCCAGCTCGCTGTCGTAGACCCAGGCGGTCATCGTCTTGGCCGTCTTGTCGACGGTCATCGCGATGTAGACCGGCTTGTTCGGCGTGAACTTCACGCCGTTGATGTCGACCCGCGCGCCGCCGCCCGCCAGGTTGAAATACAGCACCGGGCCGGCCCACTGCGCGATGGTGATGCCGGGATTGCCGCCGGAGTTGTAATCCTTGTTGCCCACGATGGAGCGATCGTTGGCCGTGCCGTCGGACTGGTACCAGAAGCCGATGGTGAAGGCCGATGCCGCGTCGAGCATGCCCGCCGGATAGTCCAGCTTGAAGGCGCCGATGGGATCCGCGCTGCGGTCGTTCTTGAACATCTTGCCGAATACGCCCGTGTCGGCGTAGGCCGGCGCCTGGACGCCGTCGTACGGCGTGATGGCGCCGCCGCCCGCGGCCACGTCCGTGACGTTGCCCTCGAAGGGGAACAGCATCGTCAGGCCGGTGCGCAGCGAGGCCAGCAGAGGCAGGGGCTTGGTATAGATGACCGTGGCGCGCACCGCGCTCACGGCGCTGCCCACGGACAGGCTGTAGTTCAGCGTGTGCAGGCCTTCGGTGTCGAACGACAGGTTCTTGTCGACGTATTCGGCCGCCGTGCCCGGCACGCGCGCGATCTCCACTCCGTCGCGGCTGATCGCGATATCGCCCGCGGGCTCGCCCACGCGCACCCAGTTCAGCGTCACGCTCTTGTTGTCCATGGAGGTGCGCGCCGAGGCGTTGCGCAGGGCCAGAGATCCGGAGAGCGAAGCGCCCGCCATGTCGTAGCCCGCCGGGGCCGGCAGCGCGCCCAGATGCTCCAGCAGGGTCGGCGTCACGTCCGCCGCGCTGGGCAGCGCATACCAATTGTTGTCCCACAGTCCGTCGAACGAGGCGTCGTCGGCGCTGCCGCCCAGAAGCGCCGGCTGGTTCGCGGCCAGCAGGATCGTCTTGTTGGAAGAGAAAGGCCGGCCGTCGCTGGCGCCGGTCTTGCCCAGGCCATGGCTGGACGCCACGACGACCAGCCAGTTCTCGCCCGGATGATCCGCCTTGCGGTCGGCGATCTGCTGGGCCAGCGTGCCGATCGCGGCGTCCGCGTGGCGGATGGCCTCGTCATATGCGCCGCCGAAGCCCGATTCCGATGCGACGCGCTCGGGCGCGCCGAACTGCGCCACCACCACGTCATAGCCTTCCGTGATGCGGTCGCGCGCCTGCGTGGCCACGCAATCGTCGACGCCCGCGCAATCGGTCAGCGCCTGCAGATAACCCGCGTCGCGGTCGCCGCTGACCAGCCCGGCCAGCATGGTTGAATTGAAGGCGGCTGCGGTCCGCGCCTCGGGCAGCGCCGACTTGACGCGCTGGAACAGCGTGGGCGTCTTCATGACTTCGCCTTGCACGCTGAAGCGCACGCCGTGCTGATCGGCCCATTGGCCCGTCAACAGCGTCGCCCAACCGGGCGCGGGCAGCGTGGGCTGTTGCGTCACGGCGCCGGTCACGCCACCGGTCCAGGCGCGCGTGGCGGTCAGCTGGCCGATATTGGCAAGAGACTTGTCGGCCACGCCGCGACGCATCGCGTCATAGGTCAGGCCATCGACGCCGATGAACAGCACCTTGTCGGCGCGGGGCTGATCCGGCTGGGTCACCGGAGGCTGCGTCGGCGGCGGCGCCGTGGCTTCGTCGTCATCGTCGTCGCTGCCGCCGCAGCCAGCCAATACGCTGGTCGCCAGCAACGTGGCACACCATTTTCTCCAATCCAATGCTTGCATGCTTCTCTTCTCGCTTCATGAACAGGGTTTTGCGTTGGCGCACATAGTGGCCGCCAAAAGTGAAAGGCCCGTGAAGCGAAGAAGAGAAAGCCTGATCGACGGATCAGGAATCTTTTTGTGTCCTGGTAGTGTCTGAGTGTCAGACACCCGGGGGGCGTTGGAGTGGAATGAAAGGGCAATGCGTAGGGGTGTCTGACACTTTCTGGCCGCCGCATGCTCTGTCAGGTGTCCGACACCCTGGTGCGCCGCCCACCCCTGCACGATGCCCGTCAAAGGGTGTCTGACACCACACCACCCGCCGCATGCTCCGCCAGGTGTCTGACACCCTGGTGCGCCGCCCGCCCCTGCACGACGCCCGTCAAAGGGTGTCTGACACCACACCATCAACGCTCACCATCCTGTCACACACCCCCGCTATAGTCCCCGCCTCGACCCCAGCCGTTCCGTACCCCATGTCCCTCTCCCTGCGCTCCGCCCTGCCCGCCGCGCCCGCGGCGTTTCGTGTCATCGCCATACTTGCATTGGCCGCCGGCGTGGGGGTGTGGGGGTCGATCCTGCTGGCGCCGCGGCCCGGCCCGCTGCCGCCGGCGGTGTCCGCCGCGACAGCACCTCGCGCGGTCGACAACGGGCCCGTGGCGGTCTGGTTCGGCAAGGACGAAGCGATGCGCACGCAGATCACCGTGCTGGGCGTGATCGCCGCCGGCCCCGACGGCGCCGCCGTCCTCAGCATCGACGGCGGCCCGCCCCTGGCCTGGCGCGTCGGCAACGAAGTGGCGCCCGGCATCGTGTTGCGCGAGATCGCCGCGGACGCGGTGACCGTCGAACAGGCCGGGCGCGGCAGCCGGCTGGCCGCGCCCGCCGCCCAGCCCGCGCCCGCCGGCATCGCGCGCGCGGGCTGAGTCGAAGCAAAACCCCGACGCCAATATTGCTGTCATATTTCATGACCACAATCCTCGGCTTCTACTGAAGACCGGAGTTGCAAAGTGCGTCAGTTACCGCGCGGGCTTGCCCGCCAGCAAGGTTTCACCCTCATCGAGATCATGGTGGTGATCGTGATCATGGGGATTCTTGCGGCGCTGATCGTCCCCCGCGTGCTGGATCGTCCCGACCAGGCGCGCCAGGTCGCGGCGCGGCAGGACATCGCGGGCGTCATGCAGGCGCTCAAGCTCTATCGCCTGGACAACGGCCGCTACCCCACTACCGCCCAGGGCCTGCGCGCGCTGGTGGAAAAGCCGCAGGGCGTAGCCAACTGGCGCGGCTATCTCGACAAGCTGCCCAACGATCCCTGGGGCCATCCCTACCAATACCTGAGCCCTGGCGTCAAAGGCGACATCGATGTGTTCTCGTTCGGCGCCGACAACAAGCCCGGCGGAGAGAACGGCGATGCCGACATCGGCTCCTGGGAACTCTGAGCGCGGCTTCACTCTGGTCGAAGTCCTGGTCGTGCTGGTGATCGTCGCCATCGCGGCCAGCATGGTTAGCCTTTCCGTCGGCCGGGGCGAAAACCGCCTGCGCGGCGACGCGCAGCGCCTGGCCGACGCCTTCACCGTGGCGCAGAGCGAGGCACGCAGCGACGGCCGCCCGATCCGTTGGTTGCCCAGCGGGCAGGGCTGGTCGTTCGAGCGCCGGGGCCGCTTGCCGGGCGCCAGCGCCGAGGAAGACGCGCCCCTGCCCGTGGACAGGATGGAACGGGACGACGTGCTGCGTCCGCAAGCCTGGTCGGCCGGCGCGGTGGAGCTGCGCCTGGATCCGGACCGTCCCCTGGTCTTCAACACGGAATGGGTGGCCGCGCCCATCACGCTGACCCTGCGCGCCGGAGACGCCCGCGTCATTCTCCAGCGTGACGCCGCGGGACGCTATGACATCCACTGAAACGCCCCGCCCGCCCGGCCGCGAACGCGGCTTCACGCTCATCGAAGTGCTGGTGGCCCTGGCCATCATCGCCGTCGCGATGGGCGCGGCGTTGCGCGCGACCGGCGTCATGGCGGCCAACAGCCGCACACTGCAGGACAAGACGCTGGCGTTGCTGGCTGCACAGAACGCGCTGGCCCAGTTGCGCCTGGAACAGGTCCTGCCGCGCGCGGGCACGCGGACCGTGCCCTGCGAACAGGGAGGCCGGGCGCTGCGATGCGACCTGGAGTTCACGAATTCGATGAACCGCAGTTTCCGCCAGGTATCGGTGCGGGTCCGCGATGAGTCCGCATCGCGTCCCGACGCCGTCCTGCTGCAGCTGGACGGCCTCTTGTCCGGTGTCCGATAGCCATGCGTCCACCCTTCCGCTCGCAAGCCGGCTTCACGCTGATGGAGGTGCTGGTGGCCCTGGCGCTGATGGCGCTCGTCAGCATCATGGCCTGGCGCGGCCTGGCCAGCGTGTCCGGCGCCCGCGACCGCATCGAGGAGCAGGCCGAGGATACCGACGCCATCGTGCGCGCGCTGGGCCAGATCGCGCGCGACGTGGAGCTTTCCTACACCGGACCGGCCTTCGAGGCGGGCGGCCAGGACGTCCAGGCCTATACCAGCGGCCTGCGCCTGCTGCGCCGCGCGGCCGGCGGCCAGACGCTGGAAGTACTGCGGCCCGATCCGGACGGCAACGGCCTGTGGCAGCGCGTGCACTGGCAGGTGCGCAAGGACGGCCTCTGGCGCGCGGCCGGGCAGTCCGGAGCGCGCAGCCCCTTGCCCGCCCCGGACGGCGGCATCCTGCTGCTGCCCGGGGTGCGTACCCTGAAGCTGCGCGTCTGGATGCCGGGCAGCGGCTGGGTCGACGCGGATGCCAGCCTTGCAGCCTTTCCCACCGGAATGGAGATCACGCTAGAGCGCGGCGCCGCCGCCGCGCCACAGCGCTTCAGCCGCATCCTGGAGCTGCCGTGAGGACCGCCAGCAAGCGCGAACGCGGCGCGGCCGTCATCAGCGCCCTCATCATCGTCGCCATCGTCGCGGCGCTGACCACCAGCCTCTTCCAACGCCAGACCGCCAGCACCCGGCGCGTGGAAAATGAACTGGCGCGGGTGCAGGCGCGCGCGATGCTGGCGGGCGGGATCGACTGGGCGCGGCTGGTGCTGCGGGACCACGGCCGGCGCGAGCCCATCACGCGCGGCGACCAGATCTGGGCCACCCCCATCCTCGACACACGCATCGAACGGCCCGGCGACGACCGGGTCGCCGTGTTCTCGGGGAGGGTCCAGGACGAGCAAGGCAAGTACAACCTCTACAACCTGGCCAGCAACGGCGTGCCGCAGCCCGGGCAGGAGCAGGTGCTGCGCCGCCTGTTGAACCTGCAGCAGTTGCCCGACGCGCTGGCCGCGCAAATCATCGACATCGTCGCGGCCGCGCAACCGCCCGCGCCGGCCTCCGACGCGGCGTCCACGCCGCAGGAGCGGCCCGGCGCCGCCCTTGGCGCCCGCGCGCCGCTTCCCCGGGGCGTGGACGAGATCGCCGCCCTGCTGGCGCTGGACCCGCCCGCGCGCAACGAACTGCGCCGCACGATGACGGTGCTGCCCGAGGCCACGCCGGTCAACGTCAACACAGCCCCTCCCGAAGTCATCGCCGCCCTGGTTCCGGGAATGTCGCTCAGCCAGGCCCAGGCCATGACGGGCGAGCGCGATCGCGGCAACTGGTTCAACAACGCGGGCGACTTCGCCAACCGCCTGGCCGGCACCGGCGTCAAGGGCGCCGCGCCCGCCGTCGCCACCAACAGCGGCTGGTTCCTCGCCACCGGCACCGTCACCTACGAACGCGCGCGGATATCCATGCACGCGCTGATGCGCAGCTCCCCGCCAGCCGCGCCCGAGACGCTATGGACAAGAGAAAACCCTTGAAGAACACTTTGCGCATCGCGCTGCCTGCCCTCGCCGAATTCGGCGAGGATTCCCCCCTGCCCTACGCCTGGTTCGACCGGCGGGGCCGTTGCGCGCGGCAGGGCGAACTCGCGCTGCGCGCCCTGGGCCACGCATACCCGCAGGCCTCCTGCGAAGCCGTGCTGCATCCGGAGGACGTGATCGCCACCACTGTGCAGATCCCCGCCGTCGCCCGCGCCCGCTATGCCGCCGCCGTCCAGGGCGCGCTGGAACCGCTGGTGCTTAGCGACCTGGACGCGCTGGCGATCGGCCACGGCCCCCGCGCCGCCGACGGCTCCGTGCCGCTGGCCTGGGCGGCGCGCGAACCGGTGCGGCGCGCGTGGGGCCTGTTGAATGCGCAGGGCCTGCGCGCCCACGCCCTCATCGCGCCGCAAACCCTGGGCCTGGACACGGCGGCGCCCTTACGCGATCCGGCCGATCCGCGCTGGCTCGCGCCCTCTCCCTCCTGGTCGCTGGCCATGCCCCAGCTGGCGCCGGCGCGCGCTTCGCGCTGGCGCCCTGCCTGGCGCTGGGGCGCGGCGGCGGCGGCCGTATGGATAGGCGGGCTGAACCTCTACGCTTCCCAGCTGCAGTCCGAGGCGGATGCGCTGCGGGACGGCATGCGCCGCCAGGTGCTTGCCGCATTTCCCGACCTGCCCGTCGTGCTCGACCCCGCGCGCCAGGCCCAGCAGGGCCTGGAGGCGCTGCAAGCCAGCCGGGGCTCAGCGAGCGCGGCCGACTTCCTGCCGCTGGCCAGGGCCGTGGCGCAGACGCTGCCCTTCGCCGCCGACAAGGTTGCCCGCCTGACCTATGCCGATCAGGCGCTCACGCTGCAACTGGCCGATGCCGGCGAACAGTCCCAGCGCGTCGCCGAAACCCCCGCGCTCATCCAGCAGGCCGCAGCCCTGGGCCTGAAGCTGGAGCGCGCCGACACCGACCACACCTGGCGCATCGTGCGCGCCCAGCCATGAATACACTCTCGCACCGCCTGCGCGCCGCCTGGCAATCCGTCCGCAAGCCCCTGGATCCCGCGCTGGCGCGCGCCCGCCTGCGGTATCAAGCGCTGGCGCCGCGCGAGCGCCGCCTGCTGGCCGGCGCCGGGCTCGCGCTGGGTGCCGCGCTCGCCTTCGTCGGCCTGATCGAACCGCCCCTGAACACGATGCGCAAGCTCCATGCGGAACTGCCGGCGCTGCGCGCGCAAGCGGCCACCGTGGCCGACCTGAGCGCCCAGGCCATGACGCTGCGGAGCCGCTCCGCCACGCCCGCGGGCACAGTGCCGCCGGCCGCCGAGCTGGCCGCGTCGCTGGAACGCGCCGGACTTCCCGCCGCGCAATGGACGCTCGGCGAGCCCGAGGCAGGCCCGGGAGTGCTGTTGACCTTGGCCCAGGCGCCCTCGTCCGCGCTGCTGCGGTGGCTGGACGGCGCGGCCCGCGACTGGGGGCTTGCCGTCCGGCGCGTCGACCTGGCTCGCGCCGCCAACGCCCACGGGCGTCCGCTGCCGGGCCTGGTCAATGGCAAGGTGGAGCTGGCCCCCCCGTCGACGCCGGAGCGGAGCTGACATGGCCGGATCGCGTTTTTCCCGGAAGAATGCGGCGCTGCTGCTGGCCGGCCTGGCGTGCGCGGCGGCGGCCACGGCCGCCGTCCTGCCCGCGCGCTGGCTGTTCGCCATCTTGCCGGCCGACACGCCGGTCACGCTGGCGGACGCCAGCGGCACGCTGTGGCGCGGCAGCGCCTGGATCGCACTGGGCCCGCCGGGGGCTCGCCGCATGCTGCCGCAGCCGGTGCAATGGCAATGGCGCTGGGACGCGCTGGCCATCGAGATCTCCCATCCCTGGTTGCAGGGCCCCGTGCGCGCCAGCCCCGCCTGGAATGGAGTATCGCTGTCCGCCCAGGCCTTGCGCGCGCCCGCCTCCGTGCTGGCCGCGCTGGGCGCCCCATGGAACACGCTCGCGCCCCAAGGCATGCTGGAGATATCCTGGCAGCCGCTGCGCCTGGGCGCAGTCCTGCCTCCGGGCCCGCTGGCCGAGCTGCGCTGGCGCAACGCGGCCACTGCGCTCGCCCCCGTGGCGTCCGTCGGCACCTACCTGCTGCGCGTGCAAGGCGGAAAAGGCGGCGCCACGCTGGCATTGAGCACGGAAAACGGCCTGCTCGACGTGACCGGCCAGGGCAGCGCCAACGGCCGCGGCCTGCGCTTCCAGGGCAAAGCGAGCTACGCGAGCTCGGCAGGGGAATCCGACCGCGCCGCGCTGGACGGGCTGATGTCCATGCTGGGGCGACGCTCGGGCGATACGGTGGCGTTCGGAACCTGAGCGCCGCGGGCCCTATGCGTCGCGTGTGACGCGCACGATTTCCTCGGGCGAGGTCTGTCCGCCCTCCACCCAGCGCCGCCCATCCTCGCGCATGGTCCGCATGCCCGAAGCCACGGCCGCGCGGCGCAGCTCGCGCTCGTCACGGCCTTCGTGGATCAACCGGCGCGCCTCATCGTCCACGGTGAAGAGTTCGTGGATGCCCGAACGCCCGCTATAGCCCGTGTGATTGCACGCCGCGCAGCCCACCGGATGGAACACCCGCTCGCCATCCTGCATGGCCGGCTGCTTGCACTCGGGGCACAATTTCCGCACCAGCCGTTGCGCGAGCACGCCCAGCAGCGACGAGGCCAGCAGAAAGGGTTCCACGCCCATATCGGTCAGCCGGGTCACGGCCGAGACCGAATCGTTCGTGTGCAGGGTCGCCAGCACGAGGTGGCCCGTCAGCGACGCCTGCACGGCGATCTGCGCGGTTTCCAGGTCACGGATTTCGCCGATCATGATCACGTCGGGGTCCTGCCGCAGAATGGCGCGCAGGGCCAGCGCGAAGCTCATGTCTATCTTGGCGTTCACCTGCGTCTGGCTGATACCCGGCAGGTCGTACTCGATCGGATCCTCCACGGTTAGGATGTTGCTGGTGGCCGCGTCCAGCCGGCTCAGCGCGGCGTAGAGCGTGGTGGTCTTGCCGCTGCCGGTGGGCCCGGTCACCAGCACGATGCCGTGCGGCTGCCGGATCAGGCCGTCCAGCTGGCCCAGCACGCCCGAGGCCATGCCTAGTTTCTCCAGCTGCAGGCGGCCGGCCTCCTTGTCCAGCAGGCGCAGCACGGCGCGCTCGCCATGCCCCGTGGGCAGCGTCGACACCCGCACGTCTATCGGCCGGCCTCCCACTCTCAGCGCGATGCGGCCGTCCTGCGGCAGGCGCTTTTCGGCGATGTCCAGGTGCGCCATGATCTTGATCCGCGAAATCAGCGCGGCATGCAGCGCCTTGCGCGGCGACACCACGTCGCGCAGCGTGCCGTCGACGCGGTAGCGCACCACCGAGTGGGTCTCGAACGGTTCGATGTGGATGTCGCTGGCCCCGTCGCGCGCCGCTTGCGCGAACAACGCGTTGATCATGCGGATCACGGGCGCGTCGTCCTGCGCTTCCAGCAGGTCCGCGACTTCGGGCATGTCCTGCAGCAGGCGGTCCAGGTCGATCTCGTTCTCGGCCACCCCCATGACCGAGGCCGCATCCTCGGAATGGCTGTAGGCGGCCGTCAGCAGGGTTTCCAACGCCTCGTCGTCCACCTGGGCCAGGGCGATGTCGCCGTGGCAGCGCCGGATCTCGCGGACCGCCCAGTCCGGTGTGCGCGGGCTGACCGTCAGTTGCGCGCGCCCTGCCCGCAGCGACAGCACCGCGCGCTGCGCGCGGGCCCAGGCATAGGGCAAGGGATGAGAGCTCATAGCTGCGACACCACTTCGCTCTTGTAGCCCAGCTCGCGCAGGAGCGCGGTCGCTGTGGAAATCGTGCCCGGATCCCTGGCCACCTGGCTGCGCACCACGTAGCCCATGCCGCCCGGACCGAGCTGCACGTAGGCCTGCAGGCCGCTCGCGCGGACCCGCTGCGCGATCTTGTCCGCGTCGGCCCGCGCGTCGACGGAAGCGAATTGCAGGGTGGCGCTGCTGCGGTCCGCCTCGCCATAGAGCGAATCCGGATCCACCGCCACGCTCACGCCGCGAGGCAGGTTCACCCGTATGGGCAGCGATGGGTCGCTGGCCTGCGCCGCCGCGGGATACTGCCGCACCGCGAAGGACTCCACCGTGACGGGCGGCGGACGGCGCATCGTCTCCGCCAGCTGTTCCGGCCGCATGTCATACGCGTTGTTGGACACCGAAGGCGCCGATCCGGGCGGCGGCAGCAACGGCGCCTGCATGTCCGGCAGCAGCCAATGCTTGCCGGGCTGAGCGGCCCCCTGGGCGCGGCGCATGTAGTCGTAGCGGTCCATGGTGACGCTGGCGCTGCGGCGCGCGTCGCGCACTACGTAGGGCCGCAGGAACACCATCAGGTTGGTCTTGGTGCGCTTGCGCGTGTCGTAGCGGAACAGCGCGCCCAGCACCGGGATCGACCCCAGGCCCGGGACGCTGTCCGAACTGAGCGACACGCTGTCTTCCAGCAGGCCGCCCAGCACGATGATCTGCCCGTCGTCGATCAGCACGCTGGTGTCGATGGCGCGCTTGTTGGTCACGATGCCGGTGGTGGACGAGGAACGGGCCTCGTCGATGCTGCTCACCTCCTGGTAGATGTCCAGCTTGACCGCGCCGCCCTCGGAAATCTGCGGCCGGATGTTCAGCTTCAGGCCCACGTCCTCGCGCTCGATCGTCTGGAAGGGATTGGAGCTGCCGTTGCTGCCCGAGGTCACGTACTGTCCCGTCACGAAAGGCACGGTCTTGCCCACCAGGATGCTGGCCGACTGATTGTCCAGGGTCAGCAGGTTCGGCGTGGACAGGATGTTCGCCTCGCCCGTGTTCTGCATGGCGCGGGCCAGCACGCCCAGGTTGATCACCTCGTTGCCCAGCACGTCCACCGTGCCCTTGACCACGCCCAGGCTCAGGCCGTTGGCGAGCGCGTCGATGGAAGACGGGCCCGTGCCCGTAATCCCGCTGCCGCCCAGGTTGGTGCCGCCGATGAAGCTGGTGCCGCCGCTGTTGATATTGCCGGCGCCCGTCATCCACTGGATGCCGAATTCCGCCGCCTTCTCTTCGCTCACTTCCACGATCAGGCTTTCCACCAGCACCTGCGCGCGGCGCTGGTCGAGCTGGTCGATCACTTCCCGCAGGCTGCGGTACAGCGGCTCCGGGGCCGAAATGATCAGCGAATTGGTGGCGGGGTCGGCCTGAATCGTGGCGCCGCCCGCCGAGTAAGACACCGCCTGCGTGCCGCCGTCTTCGCGCGCGATGCGCTCCTGCTCGCCCGACAGGCCGCCCTTGCCGGAACCGGACCCGCCGGACATGCCCAGGCCCGCCTGCGCCATGTTGTTGCCCGCCGTGTTCTGCGCACGCGCGCCGGACTGCGCGGCGCCCGTTCCTCCCGCGGTATTGGCCGCGCCGGGCGCGGAGTTGGCCTGGCCCGCCAGCAGCCCGCCCAGCACCTCGGCGATGCGCGTGGCCTGCGCATTGCGCATGTACACCACGTGCAGATTGCCCGCGCGGTTCTGCTGCGCGTCGAGTTTCATGATCAGGTCGCGGGCAAGCCGCGTGCGCGCCGGGCTGCCCGCGCGGATCAGCACGCTATTGCTGCGCGGATCCGCCACGACGGCAATGCGTTGCGTCGGATCGCTGCTTTGCGTGTCCAGCAGCTGCGCCGCCAGCACGGCGATGTCGGACGCGATGCCCGAACGCACCGGCACCACGTCCGTATCGATGGAACTGGGCACGTCGATGCGCGCGATGACGCTCGCGATCCGTTCCAGGTTGTCCGCGTAGTCGGTCACGACCAGCGTGTTGTTGCCCGGATAGGCGTTGATGGGATTGTTCGGCGGCACCATCGGGCGCAACACCGGCACCAGGTTGGCCGCGTTCTCGTACTTCAGGGGAAACACGCGGGTCAGCATTTCGCCGCCGCGCCCGCCGGAGCCCTTCGTGAACGCAGACACGGGCACCGGCGCCGGCGGCCTGCCCGCGCCTGCCGAAGCGCTCGCGGCCGGCCGGGGGTCGCCCACCACCGCGCTGCCCTGCAGCTTGGCGTCGGCCTCGGGCACCACCCGGGTCACACCGTCGACGTCGACAATGGCGAAGCCCTGCAGGCGCAATGCGCCCGTAAGCATCGCCAGCGCCTGCCCGCTGTCCACGGGCCGGTCCGAGACCAGCGTGAGCTTGCCCTTGACGCGGGGATCCACCAGAAAGTTGCGCTGCGTGAATAGCGACAGTGCGCGCAGCACGGCGGGAATGTCGGTGTCGACGAAATTCAGGCTGACGCGATTGTCGGCCTGTTGAGCGTAGGCCGTGCTGGCCGCGGGTCCGAGTTGGCTTGCCGCAAGCAAAACCGCAAGGCTGAATTGCGCGAAGTGACGCATGACGGGATCAGTGCCTGAAACGTGAAATCGAGTGAAAAAACGTGAAAGCGCGTCGGAGTATACGGGGTGACACTGCAACACTACGGTCATATTCCAAAGGCAAGGTGACGGCCTGGAAACCCTTTGAATACAGGCCTCTCGCGCGATTGCACGCGCGCGCGGCCGATGCTTTTCAACCATGCCATCCTTTCGTTACGAAGCTACCGACGCGCTTGGAAAAATCGTGCGCGGCACGATCGACGCCGATTCCGAGCGCGGCGCGCGCAACCAGCTGCGGGGCCGCGGCCTGCTGCCGCTGTCGACCGCGCCGGCGGCCCGCGCCGAGGGGCTTGGAGCCACGCTGCGCGCGCGCCTGTCGGACGCCGACCTTGCCTGGATCACGCGCCAGCTCGCCAGCCTGCTGGCGGCCCGGCTGCCGCTGGACGCGGCCTTGAGCGCAACCCTGGAACAGGCCGAGAAAAAACACATCGCCGCCAGCCTGGGCGGCGTGCGCGACGACGTGCGCGCCGGCCACCGCCTGTCCGTGGCGCTGGCCTCGCGGCCGCGCGATTTTCCGGAGATCTACCGCGCGCTGATCGCCGCCGGCGAAGAATCCGGCGACCTGGCGCAAGTGATGGAGAAGCTGGCGGACTACATCGAGGAACGCAATGCCTTGCGCAGCAAGGTCATGACCGCGTTCATCTACCCCGCGGTCGTGGCCTGCGTTTCGGTGATCATCGTGATATTCCTGCTGGGCTATGTGGTGCCGCAGGTGGTGTCCGCGTTCAGCCAGGCCAAGCAGGAACTGCCGCTGCTGACCCGCGTGATGCTATCGCTGTCGGACTATGTGCGCGAATGGGGCGCGGCCACGGGCCTGGCGCTGGCCGCGGCGATCGCGTTGTGGCGCTATGCGCTGCGGGCCCCCGCGGCGCGGCGCGCCTGGCATGCCCGCCTGCTGCGTCTGCCCCTGGCTGGGCGCTTCGTGCTGGGCGTGAACGCGGCGCGCTTCGCTTCCACGCTGGCGATTCTGTCGGGCAGCGGCGTGGCGCTCCTGACCGCGCTGGACGCCGCCCGCCGCACGCTGGGCAACGACGTGCTGCGCCAGGCGGTGGACGACGCCTCGGCGCGCGTGCGTGAAGGCGCCGCGCTGTCGGCGTCCCTGGGCGCGCAGAAGGTCTTTCCGTCCCTGCTGGTGCACCTGATCGCCAGCGGCGAAAAAACCGGCCGCCTGCCCGAGCTGCTGGACCGTGGCGCGCAGAACCTGTCGCGCGATCTGGAACGACGCGCAATGGCCATGACCGCGCTGCTGGAGCCGGCGCTGATCCTGCTGATGGGGGGATTCGTGCTGCTGATCGTGCTGGCGGTGATGATGCCGATCCTGGAGATGAATCAGCTCATACGGTAGGGAATGCCGGACAGCCGGATGGGCTTGGCTCGAAGGAGGGTCTAGGCTTGGTAGTGTCAGACACCCGGGAGGACTGCCTTGTGTTTGGGAGGTGGGTTCGTACGGGTGTCTGACACTGGCGAGGCGGCTCAGGTGTCTGACACTGGCGAGGCAGCTCAGGTCTCTGACACTGGCGAGGCAGCTCAAGTGTCTGACACCCGTACGAGCCGCCCTTCATCCCGCGCGGACGCTACCCGGGTGTCTGACACCCCAAGCAAAAAACTACAACGCCTCTTCGTCGCTTTCGCCGGTGCGGATGCGGATCGCCTGTTCCACCGGGGTGACGAAGATCTTGCCGTCGCCGATCTTGCCGGTGCGGGCGGCCTTGACGATAGCTTCGATGGCGGCTTCGACCTGGCTGTCGGGCAGCACGACCTCGACGCGGATCTTGGGCAGGAAATCCACCACGTATTCGGCGCCGCGGTAGAGCTCGGTATGGCCTTTCTGGCGGCCGAAACCCTTCACTTCGGTAACGGTCAGGCCGCTGACGCCGACTTCGGCCAGCGCTTCGCGGACTTCGTCGAGCTTGAAGGGTTTGATGATGGCGGTGACTTGTTTCACGTTGGTCGTCCTGGTTTTTCGATCTGTTGCGGCGCCCCGCCGCGGCATGGCGGCAAGACGCGATGGATAAGAGAATACTCTACGGCGCTTCGTCCGGAATGCGGTCGGCGTCGCGCATCCACACCACCGATTCCGAGTCGCTGGGCGCGCGCCAATCGCCGCGCGGCGACAGCGAGCCTCCCGAGCCCACCTTCGGGGCGTTGGGCACGCAGGTGCGCTTGAATTGGCTGAGCCGGAAGAAGCGGTCCAGGAAGATCTTCAGGTTGCGCTTGATCGCCGCCAGGCCGTACTGATTGCGGGCCACGTGGCCGCCCTCGGGCCAGGCGCCGGCCTCGCGGTCGCGCCACGCCGCCAGCGCCAGGAAGGCGACCTTGGTCGGCGCGAAGCCATAGCGCAGCGTGTAATACAGGTTGAAGTCCTGCAATTCATAGGGGCCGATGGAATCTTCGCTCTTCTGCACCGGCTTGTCGTCGGCGCCGCCCGGCACCAGTTCGGGGCTGACGTCGGTGCCCAGCACGTCCAGCAGCACCGCCGCCCCGTCGTCGCCCAGGCGGCCGGACTCGGCCACCCAGCGCACCAGGTGCGTGATCAGCGTCTTGGGCACGCTGGCGTTGACGCTGTAGTGCGACATGTGGTCGCCCACGCCGTAGGTGCACCAGCCCAGCGCCAGCTCGCTCAGGTCGCCCGTGCCGATGACGATGGCGTTGCTGAAATTGGCGATGCGGAACAGGTGATTGGTGCGTTCGCCCGCCTGCACGTTCTCGAACGTGATGTCGTAGACGGGCTGGCCGTCCGCATAGGGATGGCCCAGGTCCTTGAGCATCTGCAGGCAGCTGGGCCGGATGTCGATCTCGGACGCCGTGCAGCCCACCACCGCCATCAACCGGCGCGCCTGCTGCAGCGTGCGGGTGCTGGTGGCGAAGCCCGGCATCGTGACCGCCAGGATATTGGAGCGCGGCAGGTCCAGGGCGTCCATGGCCTCGGCGCAGACCAGCAGCGCATGGGTGGAATCCAGCCCGCCTGAAATGCCGATGACCACCTTGGACATGCCGCTGGCGGACAGGCGCTGGACCAGGGCCTGCACCTGGATGTTGTAGACCTCCTTGCAGCGGGCGTCGCGGCGCTGCGGGTCGGCCGGCACATACGGGAAGCGCGCCACCCGCCGCTCCAGCGGCAGTTCGGCGTCGTCCAGCGGCGGCCGCACCGGCACCGGCACCGCGCGGAACTTGCGCACTTCGTCCTGATGGCGCCGCACCGACTGGCCGAAGGTCGTCTGGCGCATGCGCTCGCGCGACAGGCGTTCCAGGTCCACGTCCGAGAAAATCAGGTGGGAATGGCCCAGGAACCGTTCGGATTCACCCAGCAATTCGCCGTTTTCGTAGATCAGCGCCTGGCCGTCCCAGGCCATGTCGGTCGAGGATTCGCCCCGGCCCGCGGAGGTGTACATATAGGCGGACAGGCAGCGCGCCGATTGCTGCGCCACCAGCTGGTGCCGGTATTCCGACTTGCCGACCACAATATTGGACGCCGACAGGTTCACCAGCACCGTGGCGCCGGCCAGCGCCGCGAACGAGGACGGCGGGATGGGCACCCAGACGTCCTCGCAGATCTCGACGTGGAACTGGAACAGCGGCAACTGCTCCATCTGGAAGACCAGTTCGGATCCGAACGGCACGGTCTGGCCCAGCAGGCGGATCTCGGCCGCCGCGGTGCAATCGGCGGCGCTGAACTGGCGCGCCTCGTAGAATTCGCCGTAATTGGGCAGGTAGGTCTTGGGCACGACGCCCAGCACCCGCCCGCCCGCGGCCACGATGGCGCAATTGAACAGCTGGTGGGCCACGCGCAGCGGCGCGCCGACGATGATGGCGATATCCAGTTCCGCCGTCGCCTCCACCACCTGGGCCAGGGCCGCCTCGCAGGCGTCCAGCAGGGCCTTCTGGTGGAAGAGATCGTCGCAGGTGTAGGCGGACAGGCCCAGCTCGGGGAACGCCGCCAGCACCGCGCCTCCCTGGGCGGCCTGCTGGGCCAGAGAGATGGTCTGCGCGGCGTTGAACGCCGGATCCGCGACCCGGCATTCGGGCACCCCGACGGCGACCCGGGCGAAGCCGTGGGAATACAGGTTGAAGAACGGGTTCGACATCAGCTAGGGCCTGTTGACGGCAATGGCCGGATTATCTCACGCGCGCAGGCAGGCCTAGCGCGGCATCTTGGCGTCGGTAAGCCCGCGTTCGCTCGAAGCGGCCAGCGCCGATTGCCAGGCGCCCTCGCGCAGCGAACTCCCCATCGCGCCGATGTCGGCCCCCGACGGCTGCTGGTACAGGCGCAGCCCCAATTCGGGGAGGATGGCGAGCAGATGATCGAAGATGTCGCCCTGAATGCGTTCGTACTCCACCCAGGCGGTCACGGCGGTAAAGCAATAAACCTCGACCGGAATGCCCTCGGAGGTGGGCTCCATCATGCGCACCATCATCGCCATGTCCTGGCGGACTTCCGGATTCTGCTTCAGGTAGGCAAGCGCATAGGCGCGCAGCGTGCCGATATTGGTCAGGCGGCGGCGGTTGGCCGGCACGCTGGCCAGCTCGCCCATAGTCTGGTTGGCCTGGGCGATATCGCTGGTCTTGGCGTGGAGGTAGTCGTGCAGCAGGCGGAAGCGCATGAGCCGCTGCGACTCTTCGTCGGTCAGGAAACGCACGCTGGCGGCGTCCACGCGCATGGTGCGCTTGATCCGCCGGCCGCCCGACTCGAACATGTGCCGGTAGTTGCGGTAGCTTTCCGAAAACAGCTTGTAAGTGGGCACGGTGGTGACGGTGTTATCCCAGTTCTGCACCTTGACCGTATGCAACGCGATGTCCTTCACGAAACCGTCCGCGTTGGACTGCGGCATCTCGATCCAGTCGCCGATGCGGAGCATGTCGTTGCTGGTCAGCTGGGTGCTGGCCACGAGCGACAGCAGCGTGTCCTTGAAGACCAGCAGCAGCACGGCCGACAGCGCGCCTAGGCCGGAAATCATCCAGAGCGGGGAACGGTCGATCAGGATGGAAAGCACCAAAACGGTGCAAACCGCCATCAGGATGAGCTTGCCGATCTGTATATAGCCCTTGATGGACCGGGTCTGCGCCCGCGTCGTGGCCGAATAGGTGTCCTGCCAGGCGCTCAACACGCCCGAGAAGGCCACGAACACGCAGACCCAGGCGCCGGCATGCGCCAGCCGCCCGACGATGGTCACCGCCCGCTCGACGTGCGGCACCAGCTCTATGCCCATCGACACCACGGCAAACGGCACCGCGTACCAGAGGTTCTGGTACGCGCGGCGGCGCTGCAGGGCCTTGTCCCAGTCGCCCCTGCCGCTCAGCACCAGCACACGGTGAGCGAGCAGCAGCACGACCCGGGCCACGACCCACTGGACGAACAGCGCGGCCAGGATCAGCGCGCCGATTCCGATCAGCGTTTGCGCCCAGGCCTCGCGCGGCAGATGGGTATCCAATTGGGTGACCAGCTCTTCCCATTCCAGGGGCATAGACTCTCTTCCTGCTCTAAGGTCTTGAAACCAATCCAGGATTATCCGACAAAGGCCCGGCCTTGAGGTTCGCCGCCAGCAAACCGGCCCCGCCGTCGCCCCGACGCCGCGCGAGGCCCTATAATTCCGCCCATCATGGCAAAGACTCCCTCCCCCGATCAAAACCAGTTCGCCAACAAGGCGCAGGCCTGGTCCGCCCGGTTCTCGGAACCGGTTTCCGAACTCGTCAAGCGCTATACGGCGTCCGTGGATTTCGACAAGCGCCTGGCGCGCTTCGACATCCAGGGTTCGCTCGCGCACGCGGACATGCTGGCCGCCCAAGGCATCATCGGCGCCCAGGACCTGGCCGACATCCAGCGCGGCATGACGCAGATCCTTTCCGAAATCGACGCCGGCAGCTTCCAATGGCTGCTGGACCTCGAAGACGTGCACCTGAACATCGAAAAGCGCCTGGTGGAACTGGTGGGCGACGCGGGCAAGCGCCTGCACACCGGCCGGTCGCGCAATGACCAGGTCGCCACCGACATCCGCCTCTGGCTGCGCGCCGAAATCGACAACCTGCAAGACCTGCTGCGCCAGCTGCGCCACGCGCTGGCCGCCGTCGCGCTGGAGAACGCCGGCACCATCATGCCGGGCTTCACGCACCTGCAGGTGGCCCAGCCCGTCACCTTCGGCCATCACCTGCTGGCCTACGCCGAAATGTTCGGCCGCGACGCCGAGCGCCTGGCCGACTGCCGCCGCCGCGTGAACCGCCTGCCGCTGGGCGCCGCCGCCCTCGCCGGCACCTCGTTCCCGATCGACCGCGAACGCGTCGCCAAGACCCTGGGCTTCGACGGCGTGTGCCGCAATTCGCTGGACGCCGTGTCCGACCGCGACTTCGCCATCGAATTCTGCGCCGCCGGCGCGCTGATCATGACGCACGTGTCGCGCCTGTCCGAAGAGTTGGTGCTCTGGATGAGCCCCCGCGTGGGCTTCATCGACCTGGCCGACCGCTTCTGCACCGGCAGCTCGATCATGCCGCAGAAGAAGAACCCCGACGTGCCCGAACTGGCGCGCGGCAAGACCGGCCGCGTCAACGGCCATCTGGTCGCCCTGCTGACCCTGATGAAGGGCCAGCCGCTGGCCTACAACAAAGACAACCAGGAAGACAAGGAAGGCCTGTTCGACACCGCCGACACGCTGCGCGACACGCTCACCATCTTTGCGGACATGGCCGGCGGCATCAAGGTCAAGGCCGACAACATGCGCGCCGCCGCCCTGCAGGGTTTCGCCACCGCCACCGACCTGGCCGATTACCTGGTCAAGCGCGGCGTGCCGTTCCGCGACGCCCACGAAGTGGTGGCGCACGCCGTGCGCAACTGCGAACAGCGCGGCTGCGACCTCGCCGACCTGTCGCTGGCCGACCTGCAGGCCTACCACGCCAGCATCGCCGAAGACGTCCACGAGGTCCTGACCCTGGAAGGCTCCGTCGCTGCCCGCAAGCACGTGGGCGGCACCGCCCCCGAGCGCGTTGCCGAGGAAGCCAGGCGCGTCCTGGCGGAAACCGCCGAAGGCTGATCCGGCTCCTGGCCGGCTTGCCCAGCAAGGCCCCCTTCATGGGGGCCTTGTCGCATGGAGCTCCCACGGTCCGCGGCGCGCTCAATCGATCCGCAACGACCCGCCCAGCATTTCCAGCACCGCGTCCACCTTGGGCAACAGTTGGCGGCTCAATGGCCAGGCCAGATACAGAGGCAGGCCCTCGGCAGCCAGCCGCGGCAACACCTCGACCAGCCGCCCCTCGCGCAAGGCGTCGGCCGCCAGCCAGGTCGCGAGCTGGGCAATGCCGCAGCCCGCCGCCACGGCTTCCACCTGGGCCTCGGCGCTGTCCAGCACGATGGCGCCCTCGACCGGGAGCAGGCGGACCGGCCCGCCATCCTGCGCCATCCGCCACGCCGGCGGCTCGCCATCCGCGCGCCCGTAAGCCACGGCATCGTGCTGCAGCAGGTCGGACGCCTCCCGGGGTTCGCCCCGGCGGGCCAGGTAATCCGGAGACGCGCAGAAGACCATGCGCTCGGATCCCAGGTAGCGATGCCCCAGCCCCGGCGCCCAGCGGTCCGGCCCGCCGATGCGCACGGCCACGTCGATGCCTTCTTCCGCGAGATCGACGAAACGGTCCGTGAACGAGATATGCGGCCGCAGCCGCGGATGCTGGCGGGCGAAGCGCAACAGCAGCGGCAGCGCCTTCAGGCGGCCGAAGGTGGCCGGCAGATCCACCCGCAGCCGCCCTGAGGGCTCCCGCCGCTGCGCGGCCAGCACCGCCTCGGCATCCTGCAATTCGGCCAGCACGCGCACGCAGGTGCCATAGAAGGCGCGGCCCGCGTCGGTCAGGGCCAGGCGCCGGGTGCTGCGCTCGAACAACCGGGAATTCAGGCGCGCCTCCAGCCTGGCCACACTTTTGCCCACGGCGGACGCGCTGAGGTTGAGCCGCTCGGCCGCGGCGGTGAAGCTGCCCGCATCCGCCGTGCAGACAAAGGCTTCTATGCCCTTGAGGCGTTCGGAAGGAATCATTGGAAGCTCAATAACGGAATTATTTTCCCTAATCAGTGGAATTTATACCCGATATAAGCGTTTCAATCTTCAATATCCTTCAGGACATCTCAGTCCGAGGGTTATTCTTCCATGTTCACGCATTCCCCCGCCGAGCGCCCCGCGGCGCCGGCCGCAGGCGGCTTCGCCATCGGCATTCTTGCCTTCGCCGGCTTCGCCATCGTCTCCACGGAGTTCCTGATCGTGGGCCTGCTGCCCGCGATGGCCCGCGATCTCGCCCTGTCCGTCTCCGCGGCCGGCCAGCTCGTCACGCTGTTCGCCTTCACCGTCATGCTGGCCGGCCCGATCCTGACGGCGGCGCTGTCGCACCTGGAGCGCCGGCGCCTGTTCGCCGCCATCCTGCTGGTTTTCGCCGCCGCCAATGCCCTCGCCGCCCTGGCCTCGGATCTCTGGGTTCTGGCGCTGGCGCGTTTCATCCCGGCCCTGGCTCTGCCCGTTTTCTGGGGCACGGCAAGCGAAACCGCGACCCGGCTGGCAGGCCGGGAGCGCGCGGGCCAGGCGGTTTCGCGCGTCTATCTGGGCATTGCCGCCGCCATGCTTTTCGGCATCCCGCTAGGCACGCTGGCGGCAACCGCCATCGGTTGGCGCGGCAGCTTCTGGGCGCTGTCGGCGCTGTCCCTGCTGCTGGCCGTGCTGACCCGCGCCTGCCTGCCGGCCTTGCCGCAACCCGGCAGACCCCCGCTCAGGGACCAGGCGCGCTTGCTCAAGGATCCGCTGCTGATCGCCAACGTGGCGCTGTCCGTCGCCGTGTTCACCGCGATGTTTACCGCCTACACCTATCTGGCGGACATTCTCGAACGCCTGGCCGGCGTGCCACCGCAGGACGTGGGCTGGTGGCTCATGGGATTCGGCGCGGCGGGATTGGCCGGCAACTGGCTGGGCGGCCTGGCGGTAGACCGCAGGCCGCTGGGCGCGACTCTCCTATTCACCGGTCTCCTCGGACTCGGCGCGCTGGCCAGCACGGCCCTGGCCGGCACGCCCGCATGGCTGCTGCCGGCGCTCGCCGCATGGAGCATCGCCAACACGGCGCTGTATCCGGTCTGCCAGGTGCGCGTCATGAAGGCGGCTCCGCGGGCCCAGGCGCTGGCCGGCACGCTGAACGTGTCGGCGGCCAATGCCGGCATCGGGCTGGGCGCCATGCTTGGCGGCCTGGCGATCCCGCAATGGGGGCTGGCCAGCGTCGGCGGCGCAGCCGCGGCAGTGGCGCTGCTTGCCGTCCTGGCCGTGCCCTGCATCGCCCGGATCCGGCCCGCGGGCGGCTGAACGGCCCCGCCCGCGCCCCGGTCTGGATGGCGACCTGGAAGCCGCGCGCCAGCATGTGCGGCATGCCATGGGCGCGGCGCGGGCGTGTGCTACCCCCGTCTGCATTATCATCCCGGCTTTCTGTGTTCATGGTGCCTGAAGCATGGGTTTGTCGCGTGCGCGGCCTGGGCGTGTTCCGTCCTTTTCCTCCGTCATCCTCCTGGCCGGCGCCGGCCTGCTCGCGGCCCTGCAGCCGCCGGCCCAGGCCCAGACGGCCCGCAAGCCCTCGCCATACGAGAACCAGCAGCAGTTGCGGATAGAAGGCGCGCCCAGCCCGGCTCCCGGCGTTCCCCGCGCCGGGCCGCCGTCGGCCGGCAAGATCGGCAGCCAGGCCGAATTCGCCCGGTTGGCCCGCGTCTACAACCCCGGCACGCCGCTTGAAATTCCCCACGTGCTGTTCGTGATCGACCGGCAACGCGCCAACCGCCTCTACTTCATCGACACGCCCCGCTACGCGCTGCACGAGAATTTCGTGCGCCAGCAGGGCCTGATGCCGGGCATGGACAAGGCCACGCTGATCGCGCAATACAAGGACCCGAAGCGGCGCTTCCTGTTCGGAACCCTCAGTTGGCAGCGCGACCTGCCGGGCTATACCTATGAATTCTGGGAGGGCGACCGGGTCACGCCGGCGCTGCTGGCCCTGACCGACGCCACCCTGCGCCCGGCGTTCTATGACACGCTGCGCTTCAAGACCAATTCCACGCAGCAGGAAGAAACCGCCAGGCAAGCCAGCCTGGAATTCGTGACGCAGGAGGCGCTGCTGCGCGAGCAGACTTTCCTGCCCCTGAACACCGGCCGCGCGCAGGGGCGGCTACGCATCGTGGCCTCCGTCGACGACGCCCCGGACCTGTCTTCCACCGATATCGTGGTGCTGGACGAAGTCCCCGTGGCGCTGCCCCCGGTGGCAGGATTGATCACGCAACGTCCGTCCACCCTGCTGTCGCACGTCAATCTGCTGGCCAAGGGCTGGCGCATCCCCAACGCTTATGTCCGCGACGCGGTGGCGGCCTTGCGCGAACATGACGGCAAATGGGTCGAACTGACGGTGGCAGGCAACGGCTACCAGGTGACGCCCATCGATCCGCCCGCCGTGCCCGAACGGCCGCCCGAGGCGCGCCCCCTCCCCAAGCCGGACCTGCAGATGCGCGCGCTCAAGCCACTGGACACGCTGGCCGCGCGCGACAGTCGCCATTGCGGCGTCAAGGCCGCCAACCTCGGCGCCCTGAAAAAGGCCCTGCCGCCCCTGGCCAGCGTGCCCGACGGCTTCTGCATCCCCTTCGCCCAGTACGCGGCCTTCATGGCGCAGCTGGACATTCCCGGCCGCGTCGCGGCGCTGGAACAGCGCGCCGATTTCGCCGCCGACGCCAAAGTGCGGCGCGCGGAACTGGCCGCGTTGCGCCACGACATCGAGCAGGCCCGGCCCGACGCCGAGCAGGCTCGCGGCTGGCATGAGCTGTGGCAAACGCGCCTGAAAGGGCGTGGGGTTTTCGTGCGCAGTTCGTCCAACTCCGAAGACCTGCCGGGATTCAGCGGTGCGGGCCTGTACACCACCGTGCCCAACGTAACCCAGGCCGACGCGCTGGCCCAGGCAGTGCAGGCCGTCTGGGCCTCGGTCTACAACTTCGAGGCCTATGAGGCGCGCCGCGCCGCGGGCATCGGCCATGACGCCGTGGCGATGGCCGTGCTGGTGCAACTGGCGGCGCCCTCGGACAGCTCGGGCGTCATGATCACGCGCGACCCCTTCGACGCCAGCCGGCGCTTCGTGACCTACATTTCGGCCAAGCGCGGCCTGGGCATCAAGGTGGTGGAAGGCAAGCGCCAGGCGGAACAGGTGATGTATTCGAGCTGGTCCAAGGCAGTCCAGGTGCTGACCCGTTCGGCCGAAGATACCCAGCTGGTTCCGGACGCGGCGGGCGGCGTGCGCGAGGTGCCGGTCAGCGACTCGCGCCAGGTGCTGGACGATGCGCTGGTCGCGCGGCTGGCGGCCGTGGGCCGGCGGGTCAAGCAGGCGCTGGGCGGCAGCGCGGACCAGGATATCGAATGGGCCGCCGTCGGCGACGGCATCCTGATCCTGCAGGCGCGTCCCTACGTCGACGGCAGCCGGTAGCGCCCGCCAGGCCTCATTCGGGGGTGGCGCCCGAGGCCTGCACGACCTGCTTCCACTGCATGAACTCGGCCTCCTGGCGGGCCGCCAGCTCCGCCGGGCCGTCATGCATCATCGTGACGCCCAGCTGGGCGAACTTCTGCTGCAGCGCCGGGTCGGCCATCGCCTTGCGGATCGCCTTGTGCAACATGTCGATCGATGCCGGCGGCGCGCCCTTCGCGCCATAAAAAGCCACCCACAAATCGCCGCGGAAGCCCGGTATCGCCTCATTGATCGCCGGCACGTCGGGCAGCAGCGCGTTGCGCTTTTCGCTGCTGACGCCCAAGGCGCGCAACTTGCCGGCCTTGATGCCCTCCACCGCCGACGGCAGGCTGGCGAACAGCATGGGCACCTGATTGCCCATTACGTCCGCCATGGCGGGCGAGACGCCCCGGTAAGGAATGTGCTGCATGCGCAGGCCGCCAAGCTCGTCCAGCATGACGCCCAGCAGATGATTCAGCGTGCCCGCGCCCGCCGAGGCGTACTGGTATTTTTCCGGGTTCGCCTTGACCAGCTCCATGAACGCCTTCAGGTCCCGGGCCGGAAAGGCCGGGTTCACGCACAGCACGTTGGGCACCTCGCCCACCGCGGCGATCGGCGAAAAATCCTTAAGCGGGTCGAACTTCGCGTCCTTGTATACCCAGGGCACGATCAACTGGTTGCTGTTCGCCGTGAACAGCACGGTATGGCCGTCCTGGGGCTCGCGCAGGAACGCCTGGGTGCCCACCACGCCTCCCGCGCCCGGCTTGTTGATGACGACCACGGGCTGGCCAAGTTCCGGCGCCAGCTTTTCGGCCATGATGCGGGCCACGATGTCCACGGTGCCGCCCGCGGCGGTGGGCACCACAATGTTGACCGGCCGGTCAGGGAAGCCGGAGGCCTGCGCCCCGCCCCCGCATGCGAAGGCCGCCGCGGCGCATAGCGCCAGCGCGCTTCGTTTCAGTCGTTTGAATCCCATGTCACTCCCCTTGCTGTACCAGCAGATGATGTAGTTTCCGGCCCAGGGACAGCAACGCGTGGTCGCTCTCCCAATCGCCGACCAATTGCATGCCCAGAGGCAGTCCCGCTCGATTGAAGGCCGTCGGCAGGTGCAGGCAGGGCCATCCCAGCACCGACCAGATCTTGTTGAAGGAAGCGTCGCCGGTATGATCCAGGCCAAGAGGCGCGGCCCCCGGCGTGCTCGGCGTCAGCAGCGCGTCCGCGCCGCCGTAGAGCGCGCGCCAGCCATGGCGCAGCGAAGCCTGCGCCGCGCGCATCTCCAGATACTCCGCCGCGCCGATGGACAGGCCGTGCGCCACGGCCCGGAGCAAGGGCGCGCTGAGCGCCTCGCCGTGGCGCTCGACGACCGGCGCCAGGCTGCGCGCGAATTCGTAATGCATGATGACATCGTGCGCCTGCAGCAGCAGCGCCGTTTCTCGCTCGGCCTCCACCGGCACGCATTGCACGCCGTGCGCGCGCAGCGCCGCGCACACCCGCGCGATCTCGTTGCGGCTCTCGGAACACAGGTCCGCCCGTGGATTGCCCAACTGCACAGCGATCGTCAATGGCCGGCCTCCCTCGGCCTCCGATACCGGCGCGCCCAGCAGCACGTCCGCGATCGCCTGCGCGTCTTCGACATCGTTCGCGTACCAGCCTATGGCGTCCAGCGATTCACAGGTCAGCTTCATGCCGTCGCGGAAGACGCGTCCAAAGCTGGGCTTGAAACCGACCACGCCGCAGAACGCCGCGGGACGGATCATCGAGCCGCCGGTCTGCGTGCCCAGCGCGGCAGGGACCATGCCCGCCGCCACTGCCGCCGCGGAACCGCTGGAGGATCCGCCCGGCGTGTGGCCCACGGCATGCGGGTTGCGCGTGGGGCCGGGCGTCTTGAACGCGAACTCGGCGGTCACCGTCTTGCCGATGGGAACGGCGCCGGCGGCCCGCAGCATCCCGACAGCGCATGCGTCGAAGGAGGCGGCGTCCGGCGCCAGGGCAGGCACGCCGAAGGCGGTCGGCATGTCCGCCACGTCGATCACGTCCTTGATGCCCAGGGGCACCCCGGCCAGCGCGCCAGCGGCGATTCCCGCCGGATCCATCGCCTCGAGCCGCGCCGCCGGCATGACATGGCTCCATGCCCGGACACGCGCCTCGTCCCGCGCGATGGCGGCCAGGCTTAGGCGCGCGGCGGCCAAGGGCCCGGCTTCGCCGGCGCGGACCCGGCGGGCGATGGCGACGGCGGAAAGATGAGAGGAAGCAAGACGCATGAAGAAATCCCGGGTGCCGGCGAAACGATACGAAGCGGCATCTTAGGAATTCAACTAATCTACGTCCAATTTATAATTTCGCCTTAATTATGTCGAAATCAGAATTAATCTTTCTCGACGGGCGCTTGCTGGTTCTGTTCTGCACCGTGGCCGAAGAGCTGCATTTCGGGCGCGCCGCCGCCAGGCTGTTCATGACGCAACCGCCCCTCACGCAGCAGATCAAGCGGCTGGAAGCCATCGTGGGCGTGCCGCTGTTCGTGCGCACCACCCGTTCCGTGAAGCTCACGCCGGCCGGCGAAGTCATGTACGAGCGCGCGGGCAGGATCACGGCGGACACGCAGCTGATGCTGCGGCAGGCGCGGCGCGCCGCGCGCGGCGAAACGGGCTCGCTGGCGATCGGCATCACTCCCAGCGCCGCCGGCTCGCCCCTCGTGTCGGCGCTGAGCCATTACCGCGACGCGCACCCGGAAGTCCGCCTCGATCTGCGCGAGATGAATTCGGTGGACATGGAGCCCGCCTTGCGCACGCGGGTTGTCGACGTGGCGCTGATGCGCCCGCTTGCGCTGGACGCCGACATCGAGACGGAGGTGGTGCACGAGGAGCCGTTGCGCGTGGCGCTGCGCCATGACCACGCCCTGGCCAAACAACGCGACGTTGCGCTTTCCGAGCTGCTGGCCTACCCGCTGGTGGGTTACCGGCAGGACGTCTCGCCCTATTTCCGCGCCATGATCCAGGGGCTGTTCAAGCGTGCCCAGCTGAAACCGCGCGTGGCGCAGGAAAGTGTCATCCCCACGCTGCTGACGCTCGTCGAGGCCGGGGTGGGACCCGCCATCGTGCCGCTGTCCTTGGGACGGATCCGCACGGACTCGCTGCGCTTCCTGCCGCTGCGCGGCCTTCCGGGGGAAAAGGCGCAAGTCATATTGGCCGCGCTGCGCGACCAGGGCAACCCCGCCGTCGAGGGATTCAAAGCGGCATTGGCGCAACGCGGCGCCCGCCGTTAGGAACTGGCAGGGCTCCGGCCGGCCCGCGGCGCGGGGCGGCCGGAGGGAGCATCGTTGCCGGACGATGCCCCTCGCACGCGCTAGATGTGCAGCGCGTGCCCCAGGGCTTTGAGCGCGGCCTCCTGGACGGCTTCGCCCAGCGTCGGATGCGCGTGTATGGTGCCCGCCACGTCTTCCAGCGTGGCGCCCATTTCCAGCGATTGCGAGAACGCCGCGGCCAGCTCGGAGACGCCGCGGCCCACGGCCTGCCACCCCACCACCAAGTGGTTGTCGCGCCGCGCCACCACGCGGACGAAGCCGTCGGTGGATTCCAGCGTCATCGCCCGGCCGTTTGCCGCAAAGGGGAACGACGCGGACAGGCAATCCAGCCCCGCCTGCTCCGCATCCGCGGGCGACAGCCCCGACACCACGACCTCCGGATCGGTGAAGCACACAGCGGGAATGGAAGCCGGCGTGAAATGGCGGCGCTTGCCCGCCACCAGTTCCGCGACCATCTCGCCCTGCGCCATCGCCCGGTGCGCCAGCATCGGCTCGCCGGCGATATCGCCGATGGCCCACACGTCGCGCATCGAGGTGCGGCATTGGTCGTCGATGCGCAGGGCGTTGCCCTTGCGGTCCAGCTGCAGGGTTTCCAACCCCCAGCCCTGGGTGCGCGGGCGACGCCCCACCGCGATCAGCACGCGGTCGGCGCCCAGCTGGGTTTCGGCGCCGGCGGCGTCCTGTATGCGCACCGCATTGCCCTTGCCGTTCAGCCCCAGCACCTTGCGGCCCAGGTGCAGTTCGACGCCCATCTTCGCCAACGCGGCGGCCACGGGCTTGGTGAGTTCGGCATCGTAGGTCGGCAGGATGCGGTCCTGGGCCTCGACCACGGCCACTTCCGCGCCGAGCTTGCGGTACACCGTGCCCAGTTCCAGGCCGATGTAGCCGCCCCCGACGACCACGAGCTTCTTGGGAATGTCGGCGGGAGACAGCGCCTCGGTGGAAGACACCACCATGCCGCCGAAGGGCACGGACGGCAGCGGGGTCGGCTCGGATCCCGCCGCCAGCAACAGGTGTTCGCACTGGATGCGGACCACGCCGGCGGCCGTTTCGACCTCGGCGGTCTTGCCGTCCAGCAGCCGGGCCCAGCCCTGCACCACTTCCACGCCGTTCTTCTTCAGGAGCGCGGCGACGCCGCCGGTCAGCTTGCCGACGATGCCATCCTTCCACGCGACGGTCCGCGCCACGTCGATCGACGGCGCTGACACCGAAATGCCCAGCGCCGAGCCCTCCGCGTAATGACGCGCCTTCTCGTACTCCTCTGCCGCGTGTATCAGGGCCTTGGAGGGAATGCAGCCGATGTTCAGGCAGGTGCCGCCCAGGCGCTCGCCTTCCACGAGGATGGTGGGCACGCCCAGTTGGCCCGCGCGGATCGCGGCCACGTAGCCGCCAGGTCCGCCGCCGATCACCAGCAGGGTTGTCGTCTTTGTTGTCTGGCTCATGCTTACTCCACGAAAAGCAGCGCGGGTTGTTCCAGCAGCGCGCGCACGGCCTGGATGAAACGCGCGGCGTCCATGCCGTCGACCACGCGGTGGTCGAAGGACGACGACAGGTTCATCAGCTTGCGCGCCACCACTGCGCCATTGCGGATGGCGGGCCGCTCGACGATGCGGTTCACGCCCACGATGCCGACCTCGGGATGGTTGATGACCGGCGTGGTGACGATGCCGCCCAGCGGCCCCAGACTGGTGATGGTGATGGTCGAGCCGGACAGTTCGTCGCGTCCGGCGCTGCCGGTGCGCACGGCCTGCGCCAGCCGCCCGATCTCGGCCGCCATGGACCAGAGATCGCGCGCCTCGGCGTGGCGCATGACCGGCACCATCAGGCCGCCGTCGCTTTGCGTGGCGATGCCAATGTGCACGGCGCCGTAGCGCGTCACCACGCCCGCCTCGTCGTCATAGCGCGCATTGATCTGCGGGAAATCGCGCAGCGCCACCACCATGGCGCGCGCCAGCAGCGGCAGCAGGGTCAGCTTGCCCCGCGACTCGCCCCATTTCAGGTTCAGCTGGGTGCGCAGGTCCTCGAGTTCCGTCACGTCGATTTCCTCGACGTAGCTGAAGTGCGGGATGCGGCGCTTGGACTCCGCCATCTTCTGCGCGATCTTCCGGCGCAGCCCGATCACCGGCACGTTCTCTTCATCGTTGCGTTCGGCGTATGCGGCGCCGCCGCGCGCCTGGCCCGACGCGCCCTGGCCCTGCAGATAGGCGTCCAGGTCCTCGTGCAGGATGCGGCCGGCGGGGCCGCTGCCATGCACGTAGCGCAGCTCGATGCCCAGGTCCCAGGCGCGCTTGCGCACGGCGGGAGACGCCAGCGGCTTCTCGCCGGGCTGGCGGGCGACGGCCGCGGATGACTGGCGGGCGGGGTGCTTGGGGGTGTCAGACACCCGGGTTGCGGATGTTTGCGGTGCTTTCGCTGGCTGGGTGTCGGACACCTGGGGCGCCTGAGCAGCCTGAGGCAACTGAGGGGGCTGAGGGGCCGGCGCCTGGGCCGCCTTGGCCGGCGGCGCTTCCGCGCCGGGCTTGAGGTTGCCCTCGCCTTCCACTTCCAGGCGGATCAATTCGCCGCCCACCGCCATCACTTCGCCCACCTCGCCGCCCAGCGCCACCACGCGGCCGACCACCGGCGAAGGAATCTCCACCGTGGCCTTGTCGGTCATCACGTCGGCCAGCGGCTGGTCTTCGGCGACGGTATCGCCCACCTTGACGTGCCAGCCCACCAGTTCGACTTCCGCGATGCCTTCGCCGATGTCGGGCATCTTGATGATATGAATACCCATCGCTCAACCCTCCATCGCGCGCTTGAACGCTTCGCCGACCCGGCGCGGGCCGGGGAAGTACGCCCATTCCTGGGCGTGCGGATACGGCGTGTCCCAGCCGGTCACCCGCTCGACGGGCGCTTCCAGGTGATGGAAGCAATGTTCCTGCACCAGCGCGATCAGTTCGGCGCCGAAGCCGCAGGTGCGGGTAGCCTCGTGCACCACCACGCAGCGGCCGGTCTTCTTCACTGAATTGACGATGGCATCCAGGTCCAGCGGCCACAGGCTGCGCAGGTCGATGACCTCGGCGTCGATGCCGGTTTCCTCGGCCGCCGTCAGCGACACGTGGACCGTGGTGCCGTAGGTCAGCACCGTCAGTTCGCTGCCCGGCCGCACAACGGCGGCGGAATCCAGCGGCACGGTGTAGTAGCCGGTGGGCACCACGCTGCCCGGGCGCCCCGTCCAGGGCGTGACCGGGCGGTCATGGTGGCCGTCGAACGGGCCGTTGTAGAGCCGCTTGGGTTCCAGGAAGATCACCGGATCGTCGTTTTCGATGGCGGCGATCAGCAGGCCCTTGGCGTCGTAGGGGTTGGACGGCATCACCGTCCGCAGCCCGCAGACCTGCGTGAACATGGCTTCCGGACTCTGGCTGTGCGTCTGCCCGCCATAGATGCCGCCGCCGCAGGGCATGCGTATCGTCATGGGCGCAACGAACTCGTTGACCGAGCGGTAGCGCAGGCGCGCGGCCTCGGACACGATCTGGTCCGACGCCGGATAGAAATAGTCGGCGAACTGGATCTCGCAGACGGGGCGCAGGCCGTAGGCCCCCATGCCCACCGCCACGCCGACGATGCCGCCTTCGGAAATCGGCGTATCGAACACGCGCGAGCTGCCGTACTTGGCCTGCAGCCCTTCGGTGCAGCGGAACACGCCGCCGAAATAGCCCACGTCCTGGCCGAACACCACCACGTTGTTGTCGCGCTCCAGCATCACATCCATGGCCGAGCGCAAAGCCTGGATCATGGTCATCGACGCGGACGCCGGACCGATGTTGTTATCGATTGCCATGATCAGACTCCGAGCTGCTGGCGCTGCCGGCGCAGGTGCTCCGGCATGTCCTTGTACACGTCTTCGAAAATGCTGGCGGCGCTGGGGACGTGGCCGTCGACCAGCGTGCCGAAGCTTTCCGCTTCCTTCTGCGCGGCCAGGATTTCGGCGTCGAGCTCGACGCGCACCGCGTCGTGCTCGGCGTCCGACCAGACGCCGCGCTGGATCAGGTGCTTCTTGAAGCGCTCGATCGGGTCGCCCAGCGGGAAGTGGCTCCAGTCATCGCCGGGCCGGTACTTGGAAGGATCGTCGGAGGTGGAGTGCGGACCCGCCCGGTAGGTCACCCACTCGATCAGGGTCGGGCCGAGGTTGCGGCGGGCGCGTTCGGCGGCCCAGCGCGAGGCAGAGTACACGGCCAGGAAATCGTTGCCGTCCACGCGCAGCGACGCAATGCCGCAGCCCACGCCGCGGCCCGCGAAGGTGGCGCCTTCGCCGCCCGCGATCGCCTGGAAGGTGGAGATGGCCCACTGGTTGTTGACCACGTTCAGGATCACCGGCGCGCGGTACACGTGGGCGAAGGTCAGCGCCGTATGGAAATCGGCTTCGGCGGTGGCGCCGTCGCCGATCCAGCCGGACGCGATGCGCGTGTCGCCCTTGATGGCCGACGCCATGCCCCAGCCCACCGCCTGGATGAACTGCGTGGCGAGGTTGCCGGAAATGCTGAAGAAGCCACGCTCCCGGTCGGAGTACATCACCGGCAGCTGGCGGCCCTTGAGCGGATCGCGCTCGTTGGACATCAGCTGGCACATCATCGTGACCAGAGACACGTCCCGCGCCAGCAGGATGCTCTGCTGCCGGTAGGTCGGGAAGCACATGTCGCCCTGCTCCAGCGCCAGCGCATGGGCCGACCCGATGGCCTCCTCGCCCAGGCTCTGCATGTAGAACGAGATCTTCTTCTTGCGCTGCGCAGTCAGCATGCGCCCGTCGAAGATGCGCGTTTTGAGCATGGTCCGCATGCCGGCGCGCAGCAGATCGTCGCTGATCTCGGGCGCCCAGGGGCCGACGGCGCGGCCATCATTGTCGATCACCCGGACCAGGCTGTAGGCCAGGGCGCCGGTATCGACCGCGGCAACATCAATGGGGGGTTTGGGCACGTCGCCGGCCGGCGACAGGTGCAGGTAGGAAAAATCGGTCTTGCAACCCGGACGCCCAGTGGGTTCCGGGACGTGCAACTTCAGCGGCCCGTATTGGCTCATGTATTGTCTCCACGCTTGATCGTGTCATGCGTTTATTCTTGCCAAGGACGCGGCGCAAGGAGGTAGCCTCGGGCCGCATCATCGCCGGCTCGGCTACGGAATGATGATCGCAGCCAGCCGGTTAAAGACAATAGCACAGCCTCCGCCGCCATTGGACGACCCGCATGAAGACTGGCGCTGCCGGGGATTTATGGCTTGCGCGCCAATGGCGGCGCTCATGCGGCGGCGGCCGTCCTCAGCGCATCGCGCGCGATGATGACCTTCTGGATTTCGCTGGCGCCCTCGTAGATGCGCAACGCCCGGATCTCCCGGTACAGGCTTTCCAGGGTTTCCCCAACCTTCACGCCGCGCGCCCCGAACAGCTGCAGGGCCATGTCCACCACGGATTGCGCATTCTCGGTTGCCGCCAGCTTGGCCATGGCGGCTTCCCGCGTGGTGGACAGCCCGAGCGCATCGCGCCGCCATGCCGCGCGATACGTCAGCAGGGCCGCCGCGTCGATGGCGACGGCCATGTCGCCCAGCTTGGCCTGCGTCAGCTGCAAATCGCCCAGGGTGCCGCCGAACAGGCGCCGGTCGCGCACATGGGCCAGGGCTTCGTCGAACGCCCTGCGCGCGAATCCCAGCGCGGCGCCCGCCACCGACACGCGGAAGATGTCCAGCGTGCGCATGGCCAGCTTGAAGCCTTCGCCCGGCGCTCCCAGCAGGCGATCGGCCGGAATCCGCATATTGTCGAAACGCAGCGTGGCCAGGGGATGCGGCGCCATGACGTCGATCCGTTCGCTGATGGAAAACCCGGGATCGCCGGGATACACCACGAAAGCCGAAATCCCGCGCGTGCCGGGCGCCTCCTCGCTGCGGGCGAACACGGTGTAGACGTCGGCGATGCCGCCGTTCGAGATCCAGGTTTTCTCTCCATCGATAACGTAGTGGCCGCCTTCCAGGCGGGCGCGGCAGGCCATGCCCGCTGCGTCCGAGCCCGCGCCCTTTTCCGACAACGCAAAGGCCGGAATGCACTCGCCGCTGACGACCTTGGGCAGGATCTCGGCCTTCAGGGCCTCCGAACCCGCCAGGCTGATGGCGCCGCTGCCCAGCCCCTGCATCGCAAAGGCGAAATCCGCCAGCCCGTGCCGGTAGGCCAGCGCTTCGCGCGCCAGCGCCAGCCGGCGCGACTCGATGGCGGGCGCGTCGCCGCCGTAGGCCTGAGGCACGCTGGCGCGCAGCAGCCCGGCGGCTCCCATCGCACGCACCAGTTCGCGGCAGCTGGCGTCCACATTGGCGGCGGTCGCCGGCGGATCGTCGCGGCCGTCGGCGAAGGCCTCCACCTGCCGCAGATAGTCTTTGTGGGCGGGTTCGAAGAACGGAAGATCCATCGATTCGCGCTGATGCAGGGGAAGGAAAGCTGTACTCATGAACGTCCTCGGTATCGTCGTCGTGGAACTCGCAGTCTAACGACATACGCATGGGTATGGATCACTGCATACCCAAGGGTTTTCCTTATGAATCAATTATTTTTTTCTGTTGAAATATGAATTCCCGGCCCCTAACATACGCTCAAGTATGGATCTGGATACCCACAAGGATCACGTTCGATGACACTCTCTTGGCCCCCTGCTCCAGGCGTGTCCGCCCGCTGGCTGGCCCGCGCGCGCCGGCTGGCCGCCCTGCCCGAAGACGCTGCGGTAAGCCCATCGGTATCGCAGTCCGGCCTGGCCGCGCTTTGCGGCGCGCAACCGCCATCGCCGCCCGCCACTCTCCTGGCCGTTATTGAAATCCTGTCCGCCCGGCGGCCCGCGCTGTCGGTCTCGCTGGCCGCCGCATGGTGCGCCGCGGCCGCGGCTGGCGAGCTTGCGGCCGCCCGCTCGAAGCGCGAGCCGGCCGGGGCATGGGCCAGCCCGGCCCAGGCGCTGGATCCCGCCACCGGCCGGCCGTCCTTCCTGGCCCGCCCGGAAGGACGCTCCTGGCGCGTCCAAGGCGGCGGCCGCTGGATCGGCGCCGATCCCGGCGCGCCGCTGCTGGTATTCGCCCACCATGCCGATGCCGGCGCGGTCTCCGCCTTTCTGCTGCCGGTGGACGCGCCCGGCATCGAACCCGGCCGCGCCGGCCCGATCGGCGGCATGGCCCGGGTGGATGCCCACGTGGGCCCTGATTGCCTGCTGGGCCCGGCCGGGCAGGCCCGCGACGCCATGCTGCGCACCGACGCGCTGCGCCGGCTTGCCGCGGCCGCGCAAGCCAACGGCGTCACGCTCGCTGCCTACGCCGAGGCCGCGAATGCGCTGCAGCCCGACGAGGCTGCGCCCGCCCGCGGCGCGCTGGAACTGGCAGCCTGCGCCAGCGCGTTCGCGGCGGCGCGCGCGCTGCTGCACGAAGCCGCCGCAGCGGCCCATGCCAGCCAGGACATCCGCCTGCTCAGCGCCATGGCGCTGCTGTCGGCGGGGGAATCCGCCGAACGCATGCTGGCCGCGGCCATGAAGCTTGCCGGGTCCTCGCCCTTGGCCGACCCGGCAGCCTTGCAGGCCCTGCTGCGCGCGCGCCACGTCCACCAAGCGGCCGCCTGCGCGCAGGAAGCCCAGACCGTCCTGCTCGCGGGCGCCATCCAGCCTCCCCAAGCCTCCCTCTCCGGAACTTCAGCCGCCATGTCCAACACCCCGATACCCCGCGCCGGCGACCTGCCCGACCGCGTCGCGGAAATCCTCGACGCCGCCGCCGACGCCTTCACCCAGCAGACCTACGACGCCACGACCCTGGACCAGATCGGCGATGCGCTGGGCGTCACCAAGGGCAGCATCTATCACCATTACCGCAGCAAGGCGCATCTGTTCACCGCGGTGTACCAGCGCGCCCTGGAAATGAACATCGCCACGGTGGAACCCATCGCGCGGCAGCCCGGCGTCCGCGCGGTAGACCGCCTGTACCGGATGGCCTACGCGCATGCGATGCAGGTCATGAAGCACCTGTCCTACCAGCGCGTGGCGGTCCAGGGACTGGAGTCGCATCTCATGGGCCGCATCAACGAAGAGCAGCGCGCTCGCCTGGATGCTGTGATCAGCCTGCGCGACCACTACGAAGAGCTGTTCGTGAACGTGCTGACGCAGGCCATCGATGCAGGCGAACTGCCCCGCCAGAATCCCCGGCTGGCCGCCAAGCCGCTGTTCGGCGCCATCAACTGGACCACCATGTGGTACCAGCCCCGCCCGGGCGAAACCCCGGCGGACCGCGAGCGGCTGGCCACGCATCTGGCCACCTTCGTGCTCTCCGGCCTGACCCAGGCCTACCAGCCCGCCGCCGATATGCAGACCGGCGCGCCGGCCGACGCCGCCCACCGGCAATGACAAGGACCACGACTATGCAACCCTTCCCTGCCCCTGCCGCTCCTGGCGGCGACGCGGCCCGCTGGTCGGCCGTCGCCGAGTGGTACCACTCCTACTTCACCGGTCTCGTGATGACCATGGTCACCCGCCGCGGCAGCCGCGAGGCGGCCGAGCTCGTTTTCCATATCTTCCGCCGCCAGCATCTGGAACGCTTCCTGCCCGGCCTGGAAAAGCTGGGCATCGCCGGCCTGCCGCCCGCCGTGGCCGCGGCGCGCTACCACTACCTGTCGAACGCCATCGGTGGCGTGCGCGTGGAATACATGGAGGAATCGAGCCGCAAGGTCTGGGTGCGCTATCCGACGCCGCGCTGGGCCTGGCAAGGCACGGCGCTCTGCGCCATCCCCGGCGAGGTATCCCGCGCCGTCCTGCGAGGCTGGCATGCGCACAACGGCGTTTCGCTGGGCACGAGCCGGCTGGGCTTCGTGTGCACCAAACAGGCCATGGACGGGCAGCCGGGGCTGGAAGGCTACTACTGCGAGTATGACCACGACATCTCCGAGGAAGAGCGCCTGCGCTTCGCGCGCGGCGAGGAAGCCCCCGATTTCGATCCCGCCAGCGCGCCCACGCTGCCCACCGCCACCTGGCCCCAGGACCGCCTGCAGAAGGCGCGGCGCAACTACGCCATGGAATACGTGCGCACGGCCCTGCCCGAGCTCATCGGCCTGCACGGCCCGCACGAGGCCGCCTGGCTGGGCGGCATCACCGCACGCCTCGTCGGCATGCAGTTCTACAGCGGCACGGCCGCCGCGTTCGGCCTGCCGGATCAGGGCTCCGCGCAAGAGTTCGCCCGCTTCATGGTCGCGCTCGCGCGCGCCCAGGGCGACGAGGCCGAGCTGATCGAGGACGGCGGCGCCCCCGGCGTGCGCCAGGCCACCTGGAAGCTGATGGCTGGCCTGACTCAATTGCACGGCGCGGCCTTCGACGCCTGGAACTGCCTGCTGGAAGGCGCCTTGTCGGCGCACAACCGCCGGCTGGACCTCAAGGTCACGCGCCGCCTGGACCAGGGCGAAGGAGCGTTCGAATGGCGGATCGCGCCGCGCGGCATCCTGGTTGGTCCCATCCCCGGAGGCCGGACATGAACGGGTCCAGCCTTGCCGGCCTGCGGGTCATCGATGCCTCGCGCGTGCTGGCCGGCCCCTATTGCGGCCAGATGCTGGGGGATCACGGCGCCGACGTCATCAAGATCGAGCCGCCCGCCGGCGACGAAACACGCACGTTCGGCCCGCCGGTGAATGCCGGCGGCGCGGCCTATTACCAGGCCCTGAACCGCAACAAGCGCGGCGTCGTCCTGGACCTGAACCGCGAGGACGCGCGCGAGGTCTTCTGGCGCATGCTGGACGGCGCCGACGTGCTGATCGAGAACTTCAAACCCAGCACGCTGGCAGCCTGGGGCGTCCCCGACCCCGCCGCCCTCTGTGCGCGCTTTCCCCGGCTGATCCATTGCCGCATCACGGGTTTCGGCGACGACGGCCCCATGGGCGGCCGGCCGGGCTATGACGCCGCGGTGCAGGCCGCTTGCGGCCTGATGAGCGTCAACGGCACGGCGGACGGCCCGCCCCTGCGGCTGGGCGTGCCCATGGTGGATCTGGCCACCGGCATGCAGGCGACGATCGCCGTCCTCACGGCGCTCGCCGAGCGCGCCCGGTCGGGGCGCGGGCAACTGTGCGATGTCGCGCTGCACGATTGCGCGCTGAGCGTCGCGCATCCGCATCTGGCCAACTACCTCTGGACGGGCAAGACGCCGGCGCGCTCCGGCAACGGCCATCCCAATATCGCGCCCTACGACGCCTTCGACACCGCCACGGTTCCCGTGTATGTCGCGGTGGGCAACGAGCGGCAATTCGCCACACTGTGCGCGCAGCTCGGCCATCCCGGCCTCGCGCAAGACCCCCGCTTCCTGCGCAACGTGGACCGCATCGCCAACCGCGGCGAGCTGCGCGAGGAGCTGGCTCGCCTGCTGGCCGGCCAGGACGGCCGCAAGCTTGCCGAATCGCTGACCGGCGCCGGCGTGCCCGTCGCTCCCATCCTGGACGTGGCAGAAGCCATCGCGACGCCGCATGCCGCCCACAGGGAAATGGCGCTATCCCAGGGCGAGTACCGGGGGCCGGGCTTTCCCATCAAGCTGAGCCGCACGCCCGCCTCGCTGCGCACGCTTCCCCCGCTGCCCGGAGAGCACGGCGACGAAGTGCTGCGCGAAGCGGGATACGGCGATGCCGAGATCGCCCGGCTGCGGGAGGCCGGGGCGCTGGGCCCGCCCCGCTGAATTCCGGCGGCGCGCCCTGCGCCGCCCATGACATGAACCGCGGCACAGCGGCTTCCGGCAATACGATAAACAGGAGACAACCATGAAATTGCATCACCTGCCCTTGCTTGCGGCAATGCTGGTTTCCGGTCCGGGCGCCTTGGCCGCCAACAGCTTTCCAACACAGCCCGTGCGGATCGTCGTTCCGCATCAGGCGGGCTCCACCACGGAGACCTTCGGCCGCATGCTCACCCCCGAGATGAGCACGCTGCTGGGCCAGCCGATCGTGATCGAGTCGCGCCCAGGCGCGGCGGGCACCATCGGCGCGCGCGACGTGGCGCTGAGCAAGCCCGAGGGCTACACGGGATTGATGAATGCGTCCATCCAGGTCATGTACCCGGGCATATTCAAGACGCTGCACTTCGACCCCATGAAGGACTTCACGCCGGTGGGCGTGTTCGGCTTCGCGCCCATGGTGGCCGTGGTGCGCGCCCAATCCCCGATCAAGAGTTTCCGCGACCTTATCGAGGCCGCGCGCGCCAAGCCCGGCAGCATCACGTTCGCCTCGGGCGGCCTGGGCTCGCTGCCGCACCTGGTGGGCGAACTCGTCAATGTGCGCTCGGGCGTGCAGATCAGCCATATCCCCTACAACGGCACCGGCCAGGCCCTGACGGACGTTCTGGGCGGGCACGTCGACGTCCTGTACGCCTCGGTGGCCAGCGCCCTGCCCCAGATCAAGGGCGGCAAGCTGCGCGCCCTGGCCGTCACCTCCGCCGCCCGCATCGACCTGCTGCCCGACGTGCCCACCATCGCCGAATCGGGCATCCCGGACTTCGACGTCACGTCCTGGTATGGCTACTGGGTGCCCAAGGACACGCCGCGCGCCATCGTGGACCGCCTGAACCAGACCATGCGGGACGCGTCGGCGATGCCGGCCGTCGCCAAGCGGCTGGCCAACGACGGCATCATTCCCAGCAAGATGGACGCCAAGGAATTCGCGGCCTTCGCGGCCACGGAGAACAAGAAATGGCTGGACGTCATGAAGCGGGCCAACGTGCAGCCGAACTGAGGCGCGCCGTCATCCTGCCAGCAGCCGCTCGACGCGGGCCGCCACGTCGAGCAGCCGCCAGTCCTCGTGCCACCGGCCGCAGAGCTGCAACCCGATGGGCAGCCCCGCCGCCGACCGGCCGCAAGGCATAGACAGCGCAGGATGGCCCGTAAGGTTCATGGGATAGGTATAGGGATACCAGGCGCCGCGTATCGTGCCCGCGGGCCTGCCGGCGATCTCGACGATGCCGTTGGGATCCTGCGTGACCGGCAGGGGCGGCGCCGACACCGTCGGCGACACCAGGACATCGTGGCGTTCGAACACGGCCTGCAGGGCATTGAAGGCCTGCGTGCGCGCCGCGATCGCGTCCAGCAGCGCGGCCGCGCCGTGCTCGCGGCCCCGCTCCACCGTGGCCACCAGCGAAGGATCGAGACGTTCGCGGAAGGCCTCCAGCCTGGGCCCCACGCGCGAGGCCGTCACCGACTCCAGGATGACCAGGAAATGCCGTTCGAGCGACACGAAATCCAGCGACACCGGCTCGACATGCGCGCCGTCCTCTGCCATGCGCCGCACCGCCGCGTCCGTGGCCGCCAGCACTTCCGGATCCACCGGATTGCCGCAAGCGGGCAGATAGGCCACCCGCAGCCCAGCCAGCGTCGCCTCGGCCGGCCCGCGCTCCGGAAGCGCCAGCTGGCCGTAGGGATCCCGGCGGTCGGCGCCTTGGAGCACCCCGTAAAGCAAGGCGGTATCGGCGACGTTGCGGGCCATCGGCCCTACGTAGGAGTTCGCGCCGAAGAGATCCGCCGGCTGCAGGTTGGGGATGGCGCCCAGCGTGGCCTTCATGCCCACGATGCCGCAGCAGGACGCGGGAATGCGGATCGAGCCGCCGCCGTCGGTCCCAAGGGCCAGGGGCCCCATGCCCGCCGCCACGGCCGCCGCGGCCCCGCCGCTGGAAGCGCCGCAGGTATAGCGCGGATCGATCGGGTTGAGCGTGCGACCGAACAAGGGAGCATCGGTGCTTTGCTTGTGCCCGAATTCGGGCGTGGTGGTCTTGCCGATCAGGATGGCGCCCGCGGCCTTGGCCCGCGCCACGGCCACCGCGTCCTCGCGCGGCACGAAGTCTTCGAAAATGGCGGACCCCATCGTCGTGCGCACGCCCGCCGTCAACGTGAGGTCCTTGACCGAATACGGCACGCCATGCAGCGGCCCCAACGGGTCGCCCCTGCGCACCGCCGCCTCGGCTTCGCGGGCGGCGGCCAGCGCCTGGTCCGCCGTCACCGTGATGAACGCGTTGAGGTCGGCCCGGGCCGCGATGCGCTCCAGCACCGCGGACACGGCCTCCACCGGCGACGCCTGCCCGCGCCGGATCGCGGCGGCCAGCGCCAGCGCATCCATGCTCGTCAATTCATCCATTCCTTCCTGCCTCCGTCAAACGCCGCCGCTAGACCATCCAGCGGCCGCCATCGATCAACAGGGTCTGCCCCGTAATGAAACGCGCCTCTTCGGACGCCAGGAAGGCCACCGCCGCGGCCACGTCGTCCGGCTCGCCCACGAAACCCGCGGGAGTCTGCGCCACGATGCGCTGCAGGATCGCCGGCGTCAGGCGCTCGTGCGCGCGGGTGCGGATGGCGCCGGGGCACACCGCGTTGACCGTGACGCCCGCAGGCGCCAGTTCGCGCGCCAGCGAACGCGTGAACCCGACCACGCCCATCTTCGCGGCGGCGTAGTCGGCCAGCCCTGCGTCGCCTGCGAAAGCGGCATCGCTGCTCATGTTCACGATGCGGCCGTAACCACGAGCCCGCATACCCGGCGCCGCCAGCCGCGATGCGCGCATCGCCGTCAGCAACGACACCTCCAGCACGAAGCGCCATGTGGCTTCGTCCGATTCCGCGAAGGGGCCGGACCGCTCGCGCGCGCTCTGGCCCACGTTGTTGAACAGCACGTCCGGCGGGCCTAATGAGGATTCCACGCGGGCGAAGAATTCCTCCATCACCTCGGGCACGGTGCAATCGCCCTCCAACGCCAGCGCGGCCCGCGCCTCCCGGCGCGCTTCTTCCACGTCGAGATCGAGCACCGCCACCCGGGCGCCCTCCGCCGCGAAACGCCGGGCCGCGGCCGCGCCTATGCCCTGCCCGCCGCCTGTCACGACGACGACTTTCCCTTTGAAACGCTCGCTCATGGCATCGTCCTGTCCCATCTGTCTTTCACCGCGGTATTCGCCCGCGGGGCCTAATGGAAGCTGCGGCCGCCGTCCACCGCCAGGGTTGCTCCGGTGATATAGCTGGCGCCGGAACCGCTGAGGAACAGAATGGCCTCTGCCACTTCCTCCGGCCTGGCGACGCGCCGCAAGGCGTAGCGCGCGCGTATGGCGGCCAGGGCGGCCTGGGGATCCGGGGCGTCCTCGTAGCTCGAACGGAACAGGGGCGTGTCCACCGCGCCGGGGCACACGGTCGCGACCCGGATCCCGAAAGCGGCCAGTTCCATCGCCAGCGCCTTGCCGAACATATTGATCCCCGCCTTGGCGGCGCAATAGGCGCTGCGCTGCGGCAGCGGACTGAGACCGGCCGCGGAAGACACGTTGACGATGCTGCCGCCGCCCGCCTTCTTCAGATGCGGCACCGCGGCGCGGCACACATGCATGGGGCCGCTCAGGTTCACCGCCAGCACACGGTTCCAGTCTTCGTCCCGCATCGACTCCAGGTCGGCCAGCAGGTCGACGCCCGCGCAATTGACCACGCCGTCGATGCCGCCCAGCGCATCTGCGGCCTCCCGCAGGGCTCGGTCGACGGCGGCGCTGTCCGTCACGTCGCAGGCCAGCGCGGCGGCCGGCGGCAGCTCGCGAACAGCCTCGGCAAGCGCGCCGGCGTCGCGGTCCAGGATCGCGACCGCCGCGCCCCGGCCCAACGCCAGGCGCGCGAACGCCAGCCCGATACCGCTGGCGCCGCCCGCCACCACAAAGCGCCGGCCCCCGCTCATGCCGCGCTCCGCAGGCGCGGCCGGATGTCGTCCGTCATCACGTCGCAGCGGTCTATCCAGACCCGCTCGTGCGCCTTGGCGTAGCGGATCATCTCGTCCAGCACGTACAGGCGCGAGGGCTGGCCGATGATCTCGGGGTGCATGCCCAGCATCATCATCCGATCCTCGGCATACAACAGGTCGAATTCGCGCTTCCATGCCTCCAGCACGGCGGAAGGCGACTGCATCGTGCGCCCGGGCAGCACGATCGAGTATTGGAAAAAGGGCGCGTCGTCCAGCACCCAGCGAAACGGCAGCTCCACGATATCCGTGGACCGGCCGCCGATCTCCAGCAGATAGGGAGAATCGTCGTCGAAGAAATTCGACGAATAGTCGAAGCCGTATTCGCGGATCAGGTCCAGCGTGATCTCGCTGAACTCGGCGGCGGGCGAACGCCAGCCTCGCGGCCGGTATCCCGCGGTGCGCACCAGCGCGTCCATGCCGAGCTCCATTTCCTCCCGCTCTTCCTCCGGCGTCAGGTTGACGATCCAGCGGTGCGTGTGGCTGTGGTGCGCCACCTCGTGGCCGTGGTCCACAATGGAGCGCACCATGTCCGGATGCGCCAGCGCCACCACGCCCGGAACGAAGAACGTGGCCTTGACCTCGTGGCGCGCCAGCAGCGCCAGCACGCGCGGCACGCCGACCTTCCAGCCGTAGGCGCCCTGCGACATCAGGATCGGGCGCTTGGCGTAGGCCGCATCGCGCGCCGTCCACATGGTCTCGGCGTCCACATCGAACGTCAGGAATAACGGAAAACCCTTACTCGTCACGGACATCGCCGCTCCTTGTCTTACACATGCTTGTGGAAACCCGTCCAGCGCTCCGCGAGCACCAGGGCAATCCCGGTAACCAGGATGAGCAGCGCCGAGACCGCCGCCACCGACGGATCCACGCCCTGCTCCACCGAGGTGAAAATCTTCACCGGCAAAGTGTTCTGGCTGGCGGACAGCAGGAACACCGATACCGGCACGTTATCGAGCGAAGTAATGAAGGCGAACAGGCCTCCGGCCACCAGGCCAGGCTTGAGCAGCGGCAGCGTCACCAGCCGGAACGCCTCCAGGCGCCCGGCGCCGAGCACGCAGGCCGCATCCTCCAGCGCCTCGTCCACCGACGCCAGGCTGGCCAGGCTGGCGCGCACCACGTAGGGCACCGTAATGACCACGTGGGCCAGCCACAGGCCGACATTGCTGCCGCGCAGCCCCGCCGCCGCGTAGTACTGCAGCAGCGCCACCCCCAGCACCACGGAAGGGAGAATCAGCGGCGCCATGAACAGCGCGTTCAGCAAGGCGGCCCCCGGCACCATGCGGCGCTGGATGGCGCACGCGCCCGCCAGCCCGAGCGCCAGCGAAGCCGCGGTCGAACCGGCCGCCAGCCACAGGCTGGTCCAGGCAGCCTCCAGGTAGTCGGGATCGCTCAGCGCCGCCTCGAACCATTTCAGGGTCAGCCCCTTCGGCGGCAGCGTCAGGTAGGCCGTGTCGCTGAAGGCGGCCAGCACCACCACCAGCACCGGCAGCTGCAGGAACAGCACGACCAGGAACGCGATGCCGGTCAGGACCGGCCCGCTCGCGCGGCGTTCGCTCATTGTTCGCCTCCCCAGCGTTTCAGCAGCCGGCTGGACACCCCGATCACCGCCAGCGTCAGCGCGGTCAGCGCGAACGCCATCGCGGCTCCGGACGGCCAGTCCAGCGTCAGCAGGAAGTCGTCGTAGATCATGGTGGCCATGACCTTGTAGGTCGGCCCTCCCAGCATGCGGGGAGTGACGAGCGCGCTGATCGTCAGCACGAACACCATGATGGACCCGGCCAGGATGCCGTGCGCCGTCAGCGGCAGCGTCACGGACAGAAAGGTGCGCAGCCTGCCGGCCTGCAAGGTGTAGGCCGCGTCCCGCAGGTCCCGCGGCACGGCCTGGATGACGGGCACCAGCATCAGCACCATGAAGGGCAGGAAAATGTGCGCCATGCCCACGAGGACGCCGGTCAGGTTGAACATGAGCTTGAGCGGGCGCTCGATCAGCCCCAGGTCCATCAGCGCATTGTTCAGCAGGCCGCGGTTGGACAGGAGCGCGATCCAGCCGAAAGACCGCACGACCAGATTCAGCAGCATGGGGAAAATGACCAGCAGGGTCAGGGCCAGCTTCAGACGCGGACGCGCATGCGCGATGACCCAGGCCAGCGGATAGCCGAGCAGCAGGCAAAGCGCCGTCACGCTCAAGCCCAGGCCCAGGCTGCGCAAAATGACTTCGCGGTAGAACGGATCCGTGGCCAGCCGCGTGTAATTGCCCAGCGTGTAGCCTGCGCCGATGCCCGCGCCCGGCACGTATTCGCGCAGGCTGAGCGGCGCCATGAAGAGCGCCGGCCCCACGAAGGCCAGCAGCAGCACGAGCAGCAAGGGCGACGCGAGCAGCGCGCCCGCCGAGCGGCGCCTCATGCCGCGGCCTCCGCGCCGGCGCGGCGCGTGGCGTACACATGCTGCGGCCGCACCCCCAGCCACACCTCATCGCCTGCCGCAAGCCCCGACTGCGGGCCGTTGGTGGGCGTGTCGGCGATGAGTTCCCCGCCGCCCGGCAGCGCCACCACATACTGGACCCGCGCCCCCACGAACGAGCGCAGCGCGATCCGGCCCGGCAGGCCCGCGCCAGCCGCGTCCTTCAGCGGCAGTATGGAAATGTCCTCCTGGCGCACCACCACGTCGAGCGCGTCGCCGGCCGCGAGCCCCTCGGCGCGTTCCACCGGCAGGCGGTGCCCGCCCTGCAGTTCCGCTTGCGGGCCGCCTCCGTCCATCGCCAGGCGGCCCTGGAGCCGGTTGGGCCGGCCGATGAAGCCCGCCACGAAACCCGTGGCGGGACGGTGGTAAATGGCCTCGGGCGTATCGAACTGCTGCACCACGCCGCCGGCCAGCACGCAGACCCGGTCGGACATGCTCATGGCTTCGGTCTGGTCGTGCGTGACGAACAGCGTCGTGATGCCCACCTCGCGCTGCAGGCGCTTCAGCTCTATCTGCATCTCGTCCCGCAACACCGCGTCCAGGTTGGACAGCGGCTCGTCGAACAGCAGGATGCTGGGGCGCGGCGCGATGGAGCGCGCCACCGCCACGCGCTGCTGCTGGCCGCCCGAAAGCTGCCTGGGCATGCGCTCGCCCAGGCCCGACAGGCGCACGCTGGCCAGGGCCTCCTCGACGCGCGCCCGCAAGGCCGCCCCGGCTATGCCCTGCCGGCGCAGCCCGAAAGCCACGTTTTCAAACACGGTCATGTGGGGAAACAGAGCGTACGACTGAAACACCAGGCCGACCTGGCGCTGGTTCGGCGGCAGCCGGGTGATGTCGCGGTCGTCGACCAGGATGCGGCCGCTGGTGGGCGCGATCAGGCCGGCCACCATGCGCAGCACCGTGGTCTTGCCGCAGCCCGAGGGCCCCAGCAGCGATACGAATTCCCCGTCCTTCACGGACAACGACACGCCGGCGGCGGCCGTATGCCCCTCATAGCGCTTTTCAAGACGATCCAGTGTCAATGCAGGCATGGCGATGTCCCGTGTTCCGGCGCCTCAGCGCGCGACCTCGCGCTGCCAGCGGCTGACCCAGGCCGGCATGCCGCGGGCCACCGCCGCCGGGTCGGGCAGCCACAGTTCGTCGAAGTGCTTGCCCACCGCCACGATCCGCGACGCCCTCTCCGACAGCTGGACCTCGGTATTGACCGGCCCGGCGTATTTTTTCTCGGCGAAGCAGGTCTGCACCTCCTTGGACAAGAGCGCGTCGATGTACTGAGTGGCCAGGTCGGGGTTCTTGCTGCCCTTGGGAATCGCCACCGACGGCAGGATGCCCACCGCCCCTTCCTCGGGATAGACCACCGCCAGCGGCAGGCCGCTGTCTATGGCCGACCCGGCGCGGTCCGAGTACCAGACGGCCACGGCGATTTCCTTGCGTTCGAACAGGGACACGATCTGGTCGGCCTGCGTATACAGCAACGCCGAGGCCTTCGCCAGCGGCGCGATAGCGGCGAAACCCGCGTCGAGATTGTCCAGCGTGCCGCCGCGCATCCGGTTCAGCGCCAGCAGGAACTGCGAGCCAGCCGTACCGCTGATGTCGCCGATGGCCAGCTTGCCTTCGTATGCGGGGTCGGCAAGATCGTTCCAGGACTTGGGCGGCGTCTTGACCTGCGTGGTGTCGTAGACGATGACGGTGGACCCCGTCATGAAACTCACGTAGTGCGGAGTATCGCCGTCGAAGGCCGACGGCGCCACCGCTTTCGCATTGGCGAGGCGGGCGCGATCGATGGGTTCCAGCAGATTCTCGTTCTTCAGCTGGGTAGCGAGCGAATTGTCGAGATACACAACGTCGAAGTCGGACTTGCCTCCCGTGGCGCGGACCGCGGCCGCGAACTGGGCCGAACTGCCCAGCTTGGTGCGCACCCGGGCGCCCGTTTTCTTTTCGAAAGCCTTGATCTGGCATTCGCGCGATGCGTCCAGGAACGAACCGCCGAAAAGACCCACCACCAGGTCGGCCGCCAGCGCATTGCCGCCCCAACCGCACATACCGACCATGGCGACGCATGCAAGCGCCTTGGAAATCCTGACGTCCATGAAACCTCCTCGCGAGAAGATGGGCCCGGGCCTCTACCTGAAGACAATCAGGCACGGAACCCCGGTATCTGGTGCTGTTCAGCAATTTATCTTTCTGAAAAGATAAATTCAATGAGGGTTTTCACGCTGCTTGCAAAGGCTGTCCGGAATGCGTTAAATGCTTCTCCAGACAGGACAGACCCGGTGATCCCGGACGCATCCATGACGCATCGCGACAACCCGACGCAAGCCGCGGCCGACGCCGCCACGCCCTATTCCCACCTGAATCCCGACGACGATCTCATCGGCCGCGGCATCGCGCAGTGGCGGCGCGAGCGACCGGACATAGACAGTTCCGGCAAGGAAGTCGTGGGCCGCCTGATCCGGCTTGAGGAAGTGGTGCTGCGCGCCATCAACGCGTCGCAGGAACCCTATGGCCTGAAGTACATCGAGTACGCGGTACTCACCACCTTGCGGGTGGATGGCGCGCCCTACTGCCTGGCGCCCTCGCAATTGCAGGCGCGGCTGCTGTGCAGTTCAGGCGGCCTGTCCAATATTCTCAAGCGCCTGGAAAGCCAGGGCCTGGTGCGCCGCGAGGTGGACAAGGCCGACCGCCGCGGCGTGCTGGTCACGCTGACCACCAAGGGCAGGCATCTGGCCGACAAGGCCATGCCCGCGCACGCGCAGGCCGAGCAGGAGCTGCTCGCCATGTTCACGCCGCAGGAGCGCGACACCCTGGCGCGGCTGCTCAGCCGCATGCTGGTGGCCAACGCCCCCGAACTGGGCCAGCCGCCCGGCGCCGACGCCTGACGCGGCGCGGCAGCCACCAGGGGGGTTCCTTGGAGCGGCCCCAAGGCAAAAATAGGCCCCCACGCCGCGCAGGCTTCGCCTGCTTGCTGCCCCCAGGGGGGCGTTTTTGCCTTGGGGCGGCCCGGCGGCAAAAATAAAAACCGGCCCAAAGGGCCGGTTCGCGTCTGACAAGGGGGGATGGACGGCTCAGGCCGGGCCGTTCCACTCCGTGACGAATTCGCGGTAGTCGGGGCGCTTGGCCTGCGGCACCGCGCAAGCCGGAGTGCCGATGGCGAGGAAGCCCAGGAAGCGGTAATCCAGCGAGTCCAGGCCGAGCGCGCCCTGGACCTCTTCCACATAGGTGCCTATGCCGGTGCTCCAGAACGCGGCATAACCCAGCATATGCACGGCGTTCAGCAGGTTCATCGTTGCCGCGCCGGTGGCCAGCAACTGCTCCTGCTCGGGGATCTTCGTGTTGTCGTGCGCGATCTTCTGCGCCACCGCGATGAACAGCGGCACGCCCGCCATCCATTCGCGCACGGATTTCTCCTTTTCAGGCGTCATGCGCGGGTCGCCGCTGCGCTTGACCGCATCCAGCGCCAGATCGGCCAGCTTACCGATGGCTTCGCCGCGGATCACCACGAAACGCCACGGACGCAAGGCGCCATGATCCGGCGCCGACATGGCGGCCTGCAGGATCTGTTCGAGTTCGTCGGGCTTGGGCGCCGGGGCGCGGAGAAACTTGAACGAGCGGCGGGAAATCAGGGCGTGCAGCGGAGTGGCGGTCTGGGTAAGGGTCATGGATTCCTGCGCAAATGGGAAAGAAACATATTCTCATATTAAGCGATGGGCACGGCCGGGGGGCCGATCCCCCGGCGCACAGCAAGGACATACGGGTGGATTCAGCCCAGATGCGTGTGCCGTTCGTGGCGCTCTTCCACCTGCATTTCGTTCAGGCCATGCAGGATGCCGCAGTTTTCTGCGTCGGGTTGGGCCGACAGGCAGCGCTGGCGCAACTCGGTCAGCTGCGACTTCAGCTGGGTGAGTTCGGCGATGCGTTCGTCCACGTGGGAAATGTGCTCGTCGAACAGCTCGTTAATGGGGCCGCAACCGGTCTGGTGGTTGTCCGCCAGGGACAGAATGGCGCGGATTTCGTCCTGCGTCATGTCCAGCGCCCGGCAATTTCGGATCAGCCGCAGCCGTTCCAGATGAGGCTGCCCGTAGCTGCGGTAGTTGTTCAGGCCCCGTTCCGGGGCGGGCAGCAGCCCTTCCTTCTCGTAATACCTGACGGTCTCGACCGTGGTGCCGGTCGCCGCGGCCAGTTCGCCGATACGCATCGTTGCCTCCCGGATCGCATCCGAATGATATTGGGGGTTGACCCTATAGTAACTCCAAGGTGTGCAATAGCGTCACCAGCATATTTCAAGGCAGAGGACGATGTCTTTACCTCCGGTCAAACAACATGAACACGCGCCCGCCGGCCACGGCGGCGCCTGCTGCGCACAGGATGGCGAATCGCGCGCCCGCGAGGGCCACGACCACGCAGGTCACGATCACGCGGCGCACGATCACTCCGGCCATGGCCACGAGCACGGCCGCCCGGCCGAACGCCACGCCGAGGCCTCATGCTGCGGCCACGACCACGCCGCCCAGCCCTTCACGGTATCGGACGCCGGAGCAGCCGCACTCAGCGCCGGCCCCGGGCAGTCGCTGGCGCGCCTGCGCATCGGCCAGATGGACTGCCCCACCGAGGAAACGCTGATCCGCAAGAAGCTGGACAACATGGACGGCGTGCACGCGCTGGACTTCAACCTGATGCAGCGCGTCCTGACCGTGGTGCATGCCGAGGGCGCGCTGGACCGCATCATGGCCGCGATCCGGTCGCTGGACATGACGCCGGAGGCGCTGGACGAAGGCGCGCCGCAAGCGCCGGCGCCCGCGGCCAAGGCAGTGAACTGGTGGCTGATCGGCGGCGCGGGCGTGCTGGCGGCCTTGTCCGAATTTTCGCATTTCGCGGGCTGGCCGCTGGCCGTCACCGCAGTGCTGTCCGTGGCCGCCATCCTCGCCTGCGGGGTCAGCACCTACCGCAAGGGCTGGATCGCCGTGCGCAACGGCAATCTCAACATCAACGCGCTGATGAGCATTGCCGTGACCGGCGCCGTGCTGATCGGCCAGTGGCCGGAGGCGGCCATGGTGATGTTCCTGTTCAACGTAGCCGAGCTGATCGAGGCCCGTTCGCTGGACCGGGCCCGCCACGCAATCCGCGGCCTGCTCGACTTGGCGCCGGAAACCGCCACGGTGCGCCAGGCGGACGGCGGCTGGGCGGAAGTGCCGGCCGCCAGCCTGCGCGTGGGCGACATCGTGCGGGTGCGGCCGGGCGAACGCATCGCGGCCGACGGCGTCATCGTCAGCGGCAGTTCCGCCGTGGACCAATCGCCCATTACGGGTGAAAGCCTGCCCGTCGAAAAGACGCAGGACGATCCCGTCTATGCCGCCACCGTGAACGCCTCCGGTTCGTTCGAATACCGCGTTACCGCGGCCGCCGGCAACACCACGCTGGCGCGCATCATCCACGCAGTGGAGCAGGCCCAGGGCGCCCGCGCCCCGACCCAGCGCTTCATCGACCGTTTTTCGCGCATCTACACCCCGGTGGTGGTGGGCATCGCGGCGCTGGTGGCCCTGGCGCCTCCGCTGCTGTGGGGGCAGCCCTGGTACGACGCGATCTACCGCGCGCTGGCGCTGCTCATCATCGCCTGCCCCTGCGCGCTGGTGATTTCGACCCCGGTCAGCATCGTCAGCGGCCTGACCGCCGCGTCGCGGCGCGGCATCCTGGTCAAGGGCGGGGTCTACCTGGAAGAGGGCCGCAACCTGAAGTGGCTGGCGCTGGACAAGACCGGCACGCTGACCCACGGCAAGCCCGTGCAGACCGATATGCAGGATTGGGAACCATCCGACCTGACCCGCCACCCCGCGGCGCTGGTCGCGGCCAGCCTGGCCGCCCGTTCGGACCACCCCGTGTCGCTGGCCGTGGCCGCCGCGGCGCATGAGGCCGGCAAGGCCTTGCTGGACGTGGCCGATTTCGCGGCCCTGCCCGGGCGCGGCGTTTCCGGCTCGATCGACGGCGTCGGTTTCCAGCTGGGCAACCTGCGCCTGATGCGCGAAGCCGGCGTCGCCAGCGACGCCCTGGAAGCGCGCATGGTCGAACTGGAACGCCAGGGCAAGAGCGTCATCGCGCTCACCGACGGCCGCCGCGTGCTGGCGCTGGCCGCCGTGGCCGACACCGTCAAGCCCAGCAGCGCCTCCGCCATCGCCGACCTGCACGCCCTGGGCGTGCGCACGCTGATGCTGACCGGAGACAACACGCCCACGGCGCGGGCCATCGCGCGCCAGGTCGGCATCGACGAGGCCCGCGGCGACCTGCTGCCCGAAGACAAGCTGGCCGCCATCGAGGGCAAGCTGTCGCGCGAGGGCGGCGTCGGCATGGTGGGCGACGGCATCAACGACGCCCCCGCGCTGGCCCGCGCCGACATTGGCTTCGCCATGGGCGCGGCCGGCACCGGCACCGCCATCGAAACCGCCGACGTGGCCCTGATGGACGACGATCTGCGCAAGATCGGCGTATTCCTGCGGCTGTCGCGCGCCACGCACAGCGTGCTGGTGCAGAACATCGCGCTGGCGCTGGGCATCAAGGCAGTGTTCCTGGCGCTGGCCGTGACGGGCCACGCCACGCTGTGGATGGCCGTCTTCGCGGACGTGGGCGCCAGCCTGCTGGTGGTGGCCAACGGCTTGCGCCTGCTGCGCGCCGCGCCGGCCGGCCATGCCGCAGGCGGCAGGTAAGCCGGGCGGGCGGCTTCAGCCCGCCTGCTCTTCCTGGGGCCAGTCGCGCAGCACGGGCGCGTCCGGCGCGCCCGGGCCGACGTCGCGCAGGTGGTCCTTCTGCAGCAGCGCCATGCGGTAGGCGTCGCGGTAGGCGCCGTTGGAGAAGAACTCTTCCTTCAGCAGGCCCTCGATGCGGAAGCCGCAGCGTTCGTAGATATGGACGGCGGCGCTGTTTTCCTTGTCGACCACCAGATACACCTTGTGCAGGTTCAGCACGCGGAAGGCATAGCCGACCGCGATGCGGGTAGCGGCCTTGGCGTAGCCGCGGCCCTGGTAGCTGGGCGCGATGATGATCTGGAACTCCGCGCGGCGGTGGATGTAGTCGATCTCCACCAGTTCGACCAGGCCGGCCGGCTGGCCGGTGTCGTGCTCGATGATGAAGCGCCGTTCGTTCTGGTCGTGCAGGTGGCGGTCGTACAGGGCGACCAGTTCGTCGTAGGCCTCGTAGGGCTCTTCGAACCAGTAACGCATGATGACGTCGTTATTGTTGATCTTGTGCACGAAGTGCAGGTCGCCGCGTTCCAGCGGGCGAATTTTGATATCGGATATGACCGACATGGATACCTCCGGAAGTCGCTCCATTCTATTCCTTGCCCGTCCCGCCATTTTCGGAGAATTCTGATTTCCGCGCCCTCCTCAGCCTTCCGCGAACGCCGGCAGGCGCAATTCGATCCGCCGCAGCAGTTCCGTCGCGGCGGACGACAGAGGCCGGCCCAGCCGCAGCAGCGCCTGGCATTCCGGCGCGCTCAGGACCGGGTGGGCAATGGGAATCGCCACCAGTTCGCCGCTGGCCAGTTCGTGGTGCACGCCCAGATTGGGCATCAGCGTCACGCCCGCCCCCGTCATCGCGTACTGCTTGAGCACGCGCAGGGAATTCGTGGTGAGGCTGGGCGTGAGGTGAACGCGCTCGGTGAATTCCAGCAGGTCGACGGCCTGGCGCAGCCCATAGGGAGACGCCATCAGCGCGAACGGGTACGGCAGGATGTCCGCGATGGTGAGCGGCGCGCGACGCGCGGCCAGGGCATGCCCGCGGGCGGCCAGCAGGCAGACCGGATGCTTGCGGCTTGCGCGGCACCGCAGCCTCGGATCCACGGGCGGGTTGTAGGCCAGGCCGATGTGCGCCGCGTCTGTCGCCACGGCCTCGACCACCTCGTTCACCGACCCGACGTTGACGCTGATGTTGATCTGCGGATATTCGATGCAGAACGGCCCGACCACGTGCTCCATCAGGCTGTCGATGAAGCCTTCGCTGATCATCAGGTGGACGCTGCCGCGCTGCATGCCGCGCCATTCCTGCAGGCGCGCGTTCAGGTGCTCTTGCTGCGCGCGGCAGCCCCGGTAGTATTCCAGCAGCATCTCGGCCGCCTCGGTGGGCGCCAGCCCGCGCGCCCGGCGCTCGAACAGCGGCACGCCCAGCTCCTTTTCCAGCTGCTGGATTTGCCTGCTGATGACGGAGGCGGCCGTGTCGAGCTTGTCCGCCGCCCCCCGTATCGATCCGCAAGCCACGACCTCGTGGAAGTATTTCAGGCGAGCCTGGCTGATTTCCTGCATACCCGTCTTCCCCCAGGCGGCGCGCACGGGCGCCGCCGAATGATCGGATTATCGTTGCCCTGAAGGCAACGATAATTATCGCCCAGGTCATTGTCTGGAACGCGCGGCCTCCCAATAATGGCGGCGCCGGGGGCCTGCGAGGCCCCGGCGCCTTTCCAAGCCATCGCGGGCGCAGACCCGCGCAGGAGACATGCAATGCCCCATCCGGCCACGCCGGGCGCGGACCCGCGCCTGGCCCCCCTGTACCGCAAGATCACCTGGCGCCTGCTGCCCTTCTTGCTGCTCTGCTACGTTTTCGCCTACCTGGACCGCATCAACATCGGCTTCGCCAAGCTGCAGATGCAACAGGACGTCGGCATCTCCGACGCCGTCTACGGCCTGGGCGCGGGCATCTTCTTCCTGGGCTACGTCATGTTCGAAGTGCCCAGCAACCTGTTGCTGACGCGCATCGGCGCGCGCCGCACCATCAGCCGCATCATGGTCCTGTGGGGCCTGACCTCGGCCTCGATGCTGTTCGTGCAGGGCGAATGGAGCTTCTATGCGCTGCGCTTCATGCTCGGCGTATTCGAGGCCGGCTTCGCGCCCGGCATGATCTTCTACCTGACCTACTGGTATTCGCAATCCCGCATGGCCGGCGTCATGGCGGTAGTGATGCTGGCCGGCCCCATCGGCGGCATCGTGGGCGGCCCCATGTCGGCCTGGATCATGACCGCCTTCTCGGGCGCGCACGGCCTGGACGGCTGGCAATGGATGTTCCTCCTGGAAGGCCTGCCCTGTGTGCTGCTCGGCGTGGCCGCCTACCGCTATCTCGACGACAAGCCCGCAGAAGCGCGCTGGCTCGGCACCGAGGAAAAGGCGCTGCTGGCGGCCGACCTGGAATCGCGCGGCGCGCAGCAGAAGCATTCTTTCGCGCAGGTGCTGCGCGACCCGGCCATCTACGGCATGGCGCTGACGTACTTCTGCCTGATCTGCGGCATCTATGCGGTGAGCTTCTGGCTGCCCACCCTGCTCAAGCTGGCGGGCGTGCAGGACACGATGGAAATCGGCCTGTACTCGGCCATCCCCTACGTGGCGGCGGCCCTCTTCATGTTGTGGTTCGCGCGCAGTTCGGACCGCATGCAGGAACGGCGCTGGCACACGTTGGCGCCCGCGCTGATGGCAGGCCTGTCGCTGTGCGTGGCCACCGCGGCGCCGACGCAATTCGCGCTTTCCCTGACCGCGATCACGCTGGCCACGGGATTCATGTGGGCGGCTTACACGGTATTCTGGGCGATCCCCTCGCAATACCTGAAGGGAGAGGCGGCCGCCGGCGGCATCGCCCTCATCAACAGCATCGGCCTGCTGGGCGGATTCCTCAGTCCATCGATCATCGGGTGGTCCAAGGAAGCCACCGGCTCGCTGGCCGGAGGGCTCTACGTGATCTCCGCCCTGCTGGTGGCCGGAGCCCTGCTTTTGCTGGTGAACCGCCCGCCCCGGTCAGCCCACGCCCGCGCCTGACGTTCAATCCACAGGAAACCCATCATGCACATTCTGGTTGCTGGCTTCCAGCACGAAACCAACACCTTCGCGCCCTCCCTGGCGGGGTACGACAACTTCGTCCGCGGCGAAGGCTTCCCGGCCATGGTGCGCGGCGACGACATGCTGGCGCTGCGCGAGGTCAACATCCCCGCCGGCGGCTTCATCAACGCGGCGCTGGCGCAGGGCCACACCGTGCGCACGGTGATCTGGGCGGGGGCCAGCCCCTCCGCCCATGTCACCCGCGACGCCTACGAGCGGATCGCCGGCGAAATCCTGGACGCCGCCCGCGCCGGCGCCTACGACGCGGTCTACCTCGACCTGCACGGCGCAATGGTCGCCCAGCACCTGGACGACGGCGAAGGCGAGCTGCTGGCCCGCATGCGCGAAATCGTCGGGCCCGGCGTGCCGGTGATCGCCAGCCTGGACCTGCACGCCAACGTCACTGCGCAGATGCTGCAGGCCGCCGACGGCCTGGCGGCGTTTCGCACCTATCCCCACGTGGACATGGCCGACACCGGAGAACACGCGGCGCGGCTGTTGCAGGCCCGCATCGCCGCCGGCGGCGGCTGGGCCCGCAGCGAGCGCCGCCTGCCGTTCCTGATCCCGATCAACGGCATGTGCACGATGCTGGAGCCGTCGCGCGGCGTCTATGAGCTGCTGGCCGAACTGGAACAGACTCCCGGCGTGGCCTCGATTTCGTTCGCGCCGGGCTTCCCGGCAGCGGACTTCCCCGAATGCGGACCGGTGGTATGGGCCTACGGCACCGACGCCGCGGCGGTCGAGCGCGTGACCGAGACGCTCTACCAACGCGTGCTGGAACTGGAGCCCCAGTGGTCGCCCGACTTCCTGGAGCCCGCCGAGGCCGTGCGCCGCGCCCAGGCGCTGGCGGCCGGCGCGGCGCGCCCGGTGGTGATCGCGGACACGCAGGACAACCCGGGCGCGGGCGGCGACGCCAACACCACCGGCATGCTGCGCGCGCTCGTCGAGGCCGATGCGCAGAACGCCGCGCTGGGGCTTTTCTATGATCCCGAGGCCGTGCGCCTGGCCACCGAGGCCGGGCTCGGCAATAAGGTGCGTCTGAAGCTGGGCGGCCAGTCCGGCGTCGCGGGCGACGCCGCGTTCGAAGGCGAGTTCACGGTGGAAACGCTGTCGCCCGGCAAGCTGCGCTTCGACGGGCCGATGATGAACGGCATGGATGTGGACCTGGGCGCCGTGGCCGGCCTGCGGATCGGCGGGGTGCGGGTGGTGGTCAGCGCCACCAAGTCGCAGATGCTCGACCGCAACCTGTTCCGGGTCGGCGGCGTGCAGCCCGAGGAAATGGGCATCCTGGTCGTGAAAAGCTCCGTGCACTTCCGCGCGGACTTCCAGCCGATCGCGCACGAGGTGCTGGTGGCGAAGGCGCCCGGCCCCATGCAGGCCGATCCGGCGGACCTGCCCTGGACCCGCCTGCAGCCGGGCATGCGCATCAAGCCGCTGGGCCGGGCGTTCTCGTACTGAGCCCTCGGGCCGGCGCCGGCCGCCGCGCGGCGGCCGCTATTTCAGCTTGGCCTGCGGACTGACGAAATCCTCCAGCGTCAGTCCTTTTTCCTTCAGGATCGCTTCCAGCAGAGGCTGGAGCTTGCCCAGGCTTTCCTGGACGGTTTCGCGCACGGTGTCTACCACCACCTGCGTGCTGCGCTCGATCTCGATATTGACGAAATCGCCCGCCTGCTTGTCCTCGAAGACCGTCATGCGGCGGGTTTCGGGGATCAGCCAGACCTCGAACCAGCCTTCGGCACGGTTGACTTCCGACACGGTCAGGCTGGCGCCGTTGATGGCGATGTAGCCCTTGGCGAAGACGTACTTGCGGAAGTCCGGCGGGATGCTGAAGCGCATCAGGCGGTTGGTGTCGGAGGACTTCACCATCAGGACCTCGGAGGTGAAGTCCACGTGGCCGGATAGCGGATGGCCGCCGATCTCGGCGCCGTCCTTCGCGGCGCGCTCGACGTTGGCGCGGTCGCCCTCCTGGTAGCTGCCGAGCGTGGTGATCGCCAGGCTTTGCAGCATGACGTCGAACGTGGCCCGGCTCTCGCCCAGCAGCTCGGTGACGGTCAGGCAGACGCCGTCGGTCGACACGCTGGCGCCCACCGCCAGATCCACGCAGAATCCGGGGGGAAAATCGAGCGTGAACGTGCGCAGGCCCTCGCGATCGGAGATCTGCGCGATCTTCGCGGTGCCTTGGACAATACCTGTGAACATGTGGATCCTGGAAGCGGGCGCGGCGGCCCCTGCAAGCAAAACATCAACGTTAACCGATATTTTGCCAGGGTCCGCCGCGGCCTCTTCCCGAGCCGGAGGCTCAGTGCTTGATGGCGATGGTCTTCAGCGTGGTGAAGCCGTACAGGGCCTCGAAGCCCTTCTCGCGGCCGTAGCCCGATTGGCGCGAACCGCCGAACGGCAGCTCCACGCCGCCGCCGGCGCCATAGTTATTGATGAAGACCTGGCCGGCCCGCAGCTTGCGGGCCAGGCGCAGCTGGCGGCCGCCGTCGCGGGTCCAGACGCCCGCCACCAGGCCGTACAGCGTGCCGTTGGCGATCTCCAGCGCCTCTTCCTCGGTATCGAACACCATGGCGGCCAGCACCGGGCCAAAGACTTCCTCCTGCGCCAGGCGGCTGTCCGACGGCACGTCGCGGAACAGCACCGGCGGCTGATAGAAGCCGGCTTCGGGCGTGCCTTCCTTGAGCTTGCCGCGGGCGGCGACCTTCATACCGGCGCCTTCCGCCTCGGCCAGGAAGCCGCGCACGCGGTCCTGTTGGCGGGCGTTGATCAGCGGGCCCACGTCGAGGTCCGCTGCCGCCGGGCCGGTCACCGTGGCGGAGAACGCGTCCGACAGGCGCTTGAGCACGGTTTCATACACGCCGCGCTGGATCAGCACGCGGCTGCCCGCGGAGCAGGTCTGGCCCGCGTTCTGGATGATGGCGCCCAGCAGCACCGGCAAAGCGGCGTCCAGGTCGGCGTCATCGAACACGATCTGGGGCGATTTGCCGCCCAGTTCCAGGGTCACCGGCACGTGGTTCTCGGCGGCGGCGTGCGCCACCATCTTGCCGGTCTGGGGCGAGCCCGTGAACGAAATATGGTCGATGCCAGGGTGCGCGGACAGCGCCGCGCCGGCTTCATGGCCGTAGCCGGTGCAGATGTTCAGGGCGCCGGCCGGCAGGCCCGCTTCTGCGGCGATCTCCGCCAGCTTCAGGAGCGACAGGCACGCGTCCTCGGCGGGCTTGACCACGCAGGCGTTGCCGGCGGCCAGCGCCGCGCCCACGCTGCGGCCGAAGATCTGCAGCGGGTAGTTCCAGGGCACGATATGGCCGGTGACGCCGTGCGGCTCGCGCACCGTCAGCACCGTGAAACCCGGGTTGTAGGGAATGGTCTCGCCGTGCAGCTTGTCGACCGCGCCGGCGTAGAACTCGAAATAGCGGGCCACGGCGGCGGCGTCGGCACGCGCCTGCTTGATAGGCTTGCCGGTGTCGGCCGATTCCAGCTGCGCCAGCTCTTCCTGGCGGTCCAGCAGCGCAAAGGCGATCCTCATGAGCAGGCGGCTGCGCGCAGCGGGCGCCATCTGGCCCCACTCGCCTTCGTAAGCCTCGCGAGCCACCGTCACGGCATGGTCGATGTCGGCCTGGCCCGAACGCGCGATCGCCTCGAAAGGCTTGCCATCGGACGGGTTCAGGACGGGAATGGTTTCACCGGTGGCAGCGGCCACCCACTGGTTGGCGATAAAGTTCTTCTGAGTCACGATGTGCGGAGTAAAGTAGCGGCCGGACGGCCGGTTGCGGGAAAGAGATAAGACAGTTGCGCGATCGGACCAAGTTACGGGAGCCCTCGATAACTTGTCAATTGAATTGACAGCTTTTGTCCCAAGAGTCAGGATATTTTCCGGTCATATCGGGTTATCCCTAATAATTCAGCGATTTAACGCCTCACCGAACTTGTCATGGCGACTGACAAACTTCGTCTTAATGAATCAGGAGCGCCGATGAGCAATGTGCGTGACCCGCAACTGGCATCGCTGCTGGAAGCCGCCAACCGCCCCCGTCCCGAACTGGACGTGCTGGCGGAAGTGGCGTCCGGGCTCGGTTATGTGCGCGCCGAACGCTTTGCCGAGCGCGTGTACGAAAGCCTGTTCTACGCGATCGCCACCGGCAAGATCGCGCCCGGCAGCAAGCTGCCCACCGAACTGGAGCTCGCCGCTCTGTTCGAGGTGTCGCGGCCGGTGGTGCGCCAGGCGCTGGACCGGCTGCGCGAAGACCAGCTCGTCGACTCGATCCGCGGCTCGGGCTCCTATGTGCGCGCCAAGCCCGACCTCATGGGCGGCATGCCCGCGGTGGATCCGGCGCGCCGGGTCGGCCACATCCTGGAAGGCCTGGAGCTGCGCATGGTGATCGAACCCGAATGCGCCTACCTGGCCGCCCTGCGCCGCACCGACGACGACCTGCGCGAGATGGACCGCATGCTGACGGGCTACGAGGAAGCCGACGCCGCCGGCGCCATCGCCCATCACCACGATTACGGCTTCCATCGCGCGGTTGCGGCGGCCACCGGCAACCAGCGCTTCGTGCAGGTGCTGAAATCGCTGGAGTACGACGTCAGCCATGCCGTGAACGTCATGCGCCACCTGGTTCACAGCGAGCCCTGGAAACGCACCCGCGCAGCCATCGACGAACACCGCCACATCTACCGGCTGATCCAGGAACAGGACGCCGAGGGCGCGCGCAACGTCATGCGCGCCCATATCGAAAAAGCCCGCAGCCGCATGTTGAACAGCGGCACGGAACACTGAGCAGGAAACCTTTTACCCATGTCATCGCAACGCCCGTCACCCAACCTGGACCAGCAACTCGTCATCGTCACCGGCGCCAGCCGCGGCCTGGGCGCCGCCATCGCGCGGGCCTTCCTGCGCGAAGGCGCCAAGGTCGTCGTCAACTACCTGAACAGCGCCGAACGCGCGCAGGACCTGGCCGCCGCCGCGCCCGGCCGCGCCCTGGCGCTGCGCGCCGACGTGCGCGACCCGGCGGCCGTCGCCGCCATGGTCGCCCAGGCCAGCGAGCACTTCGGCCAGGCGGTCAGCACGGTGGTCAACAACGCCCTGCCCGCTTTCCAGTTCGACGGCGACGCGCGGCCCCATGCCGACACGCTGGACTGGGCTCGGATGAACGCGCAGCTCGAAGGCAGCGTGCGCGCCGCGCTGAACACGACGCAGGCGGTGCTGCCCGACATGCGCGCCGCCGGCGGCGGACGCATCGTCAACGTGGGCACCAACCTGGTACAGAACCCCGTCGTGCCTTACCACGACTACACCGCCGCGAAGGCAGCGCTGCTGGCCTTCACGCGCACCCTGTCGCATGAACTGGGCGCCGACGGCATCACGGTAAATATGGTTTCGGGCGGCCTGCTGCGCACCACCGACGCCTCGGCCGCCACCCCGGAGGCGGTATTCGACCTGATCGCCGCGGGCACCCCGCTGCGCGAAGTCACCACGCCCGAGCAGTTCGCCGATGCCGTGCTGTTCTTCGCCAGCCCCTGGTCGCGCGCGGTGACGGGCCAGAACCTGATCGTCGACGGCGGTTTGGTAAAGGGCTGAAGCGGCGCCCCCAGCCCCGGGGCCGCTAGGCCTGCAGCCGGCGGGCGCTGATCTCGCCGGCGGCGTATCGGATGCCCTTGAGGGCGGCGTCTTCGGTGATGAACGCCGAATCGCCCACTCCGATGCGGGTCCAGTCATGATGGGGCGCGGTCCGCACCCAGGCCTCATAGCCCTTGCGGGCCGCGAGCGGACGCAGCTCGTATTCGAGGCGATAGCCGTTCAGCCTGATCACTCCTGTTCTCATGCTCGACTCCCCGCGCGTCAACCCCGGCCCGCAAGGCCGCAGGCGCGCATTACGGTCCTTCCGGGGCCCGCCATCGGCATTCCCCGGTAGTCCTCGGCGCGTATCACCTCCGTGACGCGCTGGCCGTCGGCCATCCACCGCCGGGCGATGCTCACCACATCGGTGAACTCGGGCTGGGGCCCGTCCAGCAGCCAGCCGACTATCGGGACACCGGGAGAAACCGTTTCCAAATCAAGGCCTTTCATGCCGCTCTCCGTTCAGGGAACCGTTAGGAGCGTATCCATTCATTGAACCTTTAAGTATTAGGAATGCACAGAAAATCGAACATTTTGTATATTGATCACAAATTTGAGCGCGAATGGAAGCGGGTGCGAGTCACGACATACCTGCTCACATATCAAGCGCAAAACACTGGCCGCAGGGCGCCGGGGTATCATCCGACGTTCGATCGGCCTGGCCTGGCGGCCTCGCCCCGAGCGGCGTGCAACGCGAAATCCGCCCGCAGGCCGCGATTCCCGCATATGGCCTGAGTGCCGCATCAATAATCGGTCTACGCGAAACATGAAATTAGCCACCTGGAACGTGAACTCCCTGAACGTGCGCCTGCCGCAAGTGCTGGACTGGCTTACCGCCAATCCCGTCGACGTGCTGTGCATCCAGGAACTCAAGCTCACGGACGACAAGTTCCCCGAAGCCGCCTTCACCGAAGCCGGCTACCACGCCGTCTGGGCAGGCCAGAAGACGTACAACGGCGTCGCCATCGTTTCGCGGATCCCCGGCACCTCGATGGAACGCAACATTCCCGGCTACGAGGATCCGCAGCAGCGCGTGCTGGCCCTGACCTTTCCCGGCCCCGAAGGCGACGTGCGGGTGGTTTGCGCCTATTGCCCCAACGGCCAGTCGGTCGGCTCGGACAAGTACGCGTACAAGCTGGAATGGTTCGAGGCCATGCGCAAATGGCTGGAAGAAGAAATCAAGCAATACCCGCGCCTGGCGGTGCTGGGCGACTACAACGTCGCCCCCGCCGACGAAGACGTGCACAACCCGGAAAAATGGGAAGGCCAGGTCCTCGTGTCCGAACCCGAGCGCGCCGCCTTCAGCGCCCTGCTCGACCTGGGCCTGACCGATTCGTTCCGCCTGTTCGACCAGCCCGAGAAATCCTTCAGCTGGTGGGACTACCGCCAGTTCGCGTTCCGCCGCAACGCCGGCCTGCGCATCGACCACGTGCTGCTGTCGGCCCCGCTGGTCAAGCGCTGCGTCGCCTGCTCGATCGACAAGGAACCCCGCCGCAACGAACAGCCCTCGGATCACGCGCCGGTAGTGGCCACCCTGGAATTCGTCTGACGCCAACATCGCTTGCGTCCGGCCATGGCTTTATGTATAGTTGCGGTCTTGCTTTTGGGGCGGTAGCTCAGCTGGGAGAGCGTCGCGTTCGCAATGCGAAGGTCGGGAGTTCGATCCTCCTCCGCTCCACCAAATTCCAGACGGAAAAGCCCGCTAGATCATTGATCTAGCGGGCTTTTTTTGGTTTGCGCATCTTGGAAGCCTGAGACTCAACCGCAGGCCCAATCGATCTTCATCTGCTCCAGGTCCACCTGCCCCACGCCGCCACCGAAGTTGAAGCAGGCGAATTCTTCCCCGAATTCAAAATAGTACGGACTGAATGGCGGATAGCCTTGCACCGGAATCATCGTGCCGCCCAGGTGATGGGGCATCGCGTGAAGTCGATCCAATCCCAGCGCCTGGCCTTCGTCGCTGAACGCCGGCACATAGCCGCTGAACTGATTCTCATGGTCCCATTCTCGTGCTGGCTTGCCGGCGTTGGGATCCTCGCGTTCCTCAATGGCGACCGGACGGGCCAGTCCTTCCATATAACTCGCCATATCCGGTTGTGACCGCAAGAGCCAGTCGGGCGCCGAGCGTCCCAGGCGCCAACCGGGTTCCGGTGTCCCCTGCAGTTGGGGATGCCCGGCCATGCCCGGTGGCAAGGCCAATGGGCCCGCGAATTCCGTCTCGGTCAGCCACAGGGCGACGTATTCACACCCCAAGGCATCTAGCATCCTGTAGCTGCATGGGTGTAGTTGCGGTTGTTCAGCCCGGCCATCTCCACCCGGCATCCCGTCGCGTCCTGATGACGGCGGGAGCCCCGGAATTTGGACCAGGCTCTTCAGCTCGACGAACTGCTCATCCACGAACAGACTGAGGGCGACATACGCCGTACCGTGTACTCGGTAGTCTTCCGGAATGCGCAAGGTGAACGCATGCCGCAATGGGTGACCATAGGTGTTGCTCAACGGCCATTGCGCCGTGGTGATGCCCGGCGGCTGGCCGAGGCACCATCCGTTGTGCCAGGAGGCTCCGCGCGTAGTGGCCGGTAATGGCGCCAGTGCGCCGGGAACAATGTTGTAAGCCCGAGTCAGGCGTGGATCGGCGTACTTGTACGGACGCTCGGGCGCCGTCAATCCGGGGCGTGAGAGTTCGATGGCCAGTAAACGGCCATCCCGCACGCGCAGCTCCATGACGTCACCGACCGCGTTCGTTTCCCGATAGACGGCAACATTGCGTTGCGCCCACTCATCCCCTTCGCTGCCGTCGATGGGGCGCATGCCAGGCCTGGCGTCAAGCGCTGCCTGCACAGGCATTCCGATGTAGACCTCCTCCAGAACCAACTCTCCAGGAAAACTCCGGTAAAAGCAGATCTTGTGCAGCCGATTCTCGACATCCAGATACGCGCCGCACACCGGCATCCCATCCGTGCCCTTATAGTTCACATACCCTTCATCCTCGGGTGCCGGAGCCTTCCAGGCGGCGCCTGCCGCCTCGACCAAGGCTTGGATTGGCATCAAAGGACGCAACCGGGCAAAAGCTTCGAAATTGAGAGACATCGAATTTCTTCCTTGGAGGAACCACATGCTCGAACGAAAACAGTTTACTGAAAGCAAATTGCCGTCCGCCCCCAGCTCAGTCGTCTATCGTACCGACATCTCATACCTCGATGAATGGTCAGGTTGCGACGGCGCTCACAATGCCTCTTCCGGACGTTCGCCGCCCTGTGGCACCGCCAGTTTGCGATGCCATAAAGCAAGAATAAGGGGCATACTCCTGAATTTTCAGGAGTCAGCATGGTGGTCAAGCGCCTGCTTTTCGCAACATCGGCCATTACTTTGATGGGCCTTGCCGGTTTGGCTCAGGCTCAGAGTCTGGTTTTACCCTCCGCCGCCGAAGCCACCGCTGCGGTTGCCGAAATGCTGTCGGACTACGATTTGGGCGTGGCGCCCAAGGCCAAGCTGGGCACCTGCGTTGCAGCCGTGGATGCCAAGCACCCTGGCCAGGTCGCGTGCACGGTTGCCGTAACCTTGGGCGCAGCGGTCAACGAGAACCAGCTCGACTTCTACAAGCAGGGGCGGCAATGGAAGGCCCAGCCCAGCGTTTCCCAGGACAAACTGCCCTTCCCCGACCCGAAGCTGAATTGAGGCCAGGGGCGGCCGGGCATTTCGTGCAAGCCGGAGATGCCCGTGCCACCGAAATCAGAACAGCTCATAATGGAAGCGTTCGTACAGGCTGGCCAGGACCACCCAAGCCAGCAGCAGCGAAAAGCTCCAACCCATGAGCCGCAGATTGAAGGGGCAGGACTGTTTTCGCAGGCGGTTGATTATCTCGGCCAGCCCCCATAACAAGCCGTAGCTGGTGAAGAACAAGCCCATGGTCATTTCGTAGGCCAGGCGATTCAGACCATTGCGCAGGCCGCCATCCGATACGAACCAGATCGTGAGCAGTACGGGAATCACCAGCAGCGCTGCGGATTTTTGAAGCTTGCTTGCCTGGATCATGGGTCAGGTGTGTTGGCCATCGGAAGTTTTTAAGGCTTGAACGTGTGCAGGTCCAGGGTGAACCTTCCGCGGTCCTGCCATCCCCTCATCCTGCATGACTCTCATGATACCGGGTGGCCGGCGCCCAGCACGTTCAGCAATGAGTCCAGCCCAAGCCGATCGATGACCGCATTGACCGTTGCGCGCACCACCGGCTTGGGGCGATAGCCGACCGACAGGCCGGCCAGGGCCATCATCTTCAGGTCATTGGCGCCGTCGCCCACCACGATCGCGTCCGATGCGGGCACGCCAAGCTCGCGGCACATTTGCGCGACGTGCCTGGCCTTGACGTCCGCATTGATCAGCGTGCCCGGCAGCTCCCCGGTCAGGCGCCCTTCCGCCACTTCCAGATGATTCGACAGGTCTACGTCCACGCCCAGTTCGGCGCGCACCCGCCCCGTGAAATAGTCGAAGCCCCCGGAGACGATGGCGGTCCGCAGGCCGGCCTGCCTGGCGGCGGCGACCAGGGCGCGCGCGCCGGGAGTAATGCGCACCCGCTCGGCATACAGTCTTTCAAACGTGTCGACCGGCAATCCGGCCAGCAATCGCGTGCGCAGGCGCAGGCTGGTGTCATAGTCGACGGCGCCGGACTGCATGGCCTGCTCGGTCAATCGGGCAACCTCGCGCTTCTTGCCGACCAGATCCGCAAGTTCGTCTATGCATTCGATATTGATCAAGGTCGAATCCATATCGAACACCATCAGCTTGAAGTCCGACAGTGCCCGGCAGGACTCGACCACCGCGGTATCCAGCCCGTGCTGGCGCCCCAGCTCGTGTATGGCCGCCCGGTTTGCCGCGGCGGCCGCCGCCAGGGTGTAGCGCAGGCCGCCGCCGTGGATACGGCGGGCATCCTCGGCCCGGAACAGCGCGCCGATGCGCGCGGCTTCGCTATCGGATAGCGGCGTGCCCCGCTGGACAATCAAGTGCATGCTTCAACCGCGTGGATCTTGACCAAACTTCGAACATAGAAACTCGGTCAACACCGAGACGCCAAGCTGCACGTCTTCCATCCGCACGGTTTCATCCTTGTTGTGGCTGCCGTGCTGGTTTCTGATGAACAGCATGGCGGACGGGATTCCCAGGTCCGCGAAGGCGGATGCGTCGTGGCCCGCGCCGCTGGCCATTGCCTTGCAAGGCACGCCCAGACGCTCCGCCGCTGAACGAAGTCCGGCCTGCATGTCCGGCGCCATGGGCGAGATATTGGGCCCCGAATCCGGTCCCCATTCGAAGACGACGCCATGGCGCGCGGAGATTTCTTCGGCGATCTTGAGGATCTCCTGGCCGATCTGGATACGAATCTCCGTATCGATACAGCGCGTATCGAGGCAAAACCTTGCCTCGCCCGGCACGCGGCTATAGGTGTGCATTTCGGGCACGGTGCCTATGATGCCGAACGTGAACAAGGTATAGACACCCTGTTCGTGAAAGCGATCCCATAGGCGATTCACCTGATGGATGAACTCCCCAAGCGCGGCGACGGCATCCTGCCGGTAGCCTTTCGGGGCGCCTCCGGCATGGGCGTACGTGCCGTAAATGCGCCCTTCTCGCCAACGCGGCCCGCCGGCTATCGCCTGGACGATACCCAGGGGGATTCCCTCGTTTTCCAGGACGGGCCCTTGTTCGATATGCGCTTCGAGATAGCAGGCCACGGTGTCCACGGACAGATGCCGCTCCCCACGTAGAACCGCGGCCGGGTCGAAGCCCAGTTCCCGCATGTGCTCGGCCAGGCTGCGCCCCGTGTCGCTGCGCTTGAGGCCGTTGAAAGTCTCTGCCGGCAGCTCGCCCAACGCCATGCGGCTTCCGATGTACGGCGCCGGGAAATAACAGCTCTCTTCGGCCCGCACGCCCATGACGAGCACATCGCGGTCCAGGGTGCGGCCGCTGGCCGCAATGCCGGCAATGGCGGCCAGCCCTATCGCGACGCCCAAGGCGCCGTCGTAATTGCCCCCATGCGGCACCGAGTCCAGGTGCGACCCGATGACGACGCGCTTTGCCGCGCTGTCGCGGCCTTTCAGGCGGACGTAGGTATTTCCGGCAAAATCCTGCTCCACCGGAAACCCGCACTTGCTGCCGATGGCACGGAGCGCTTCGTGGGCCTCCTGCTCGCCCTGCCCGTAGGCGATGCGGATGACGCCGCCGTCCTCGCTCGCGCTGACGCGAAGCAATTCATCCAGAAACTCGCGTGCCACGTCGATGCTGGGAAGTGCGGTAGCCATGGATTCCTCCTGGTAGTCGGCAAGAAAGGCGGATCAGCGTTTTTCCGGCGTGGAATTTCGATAAATCAACTGCCCCGGCAGCAGGCGGCGCTCGTTCTTGCCGCTGTCCTGCAGCAGCAGCTCTATGGCCGCGGTGATCATGTCTTCGACGGGCTGGCGTATCGTGGTCATCTGGTAGGCGGCGTTCGAGGCAACCGGATGATCGTCAAAGCCGAATACCCGCACGTCTTCCGGAACGCGCTTGCCCAGGGCGAAGCGCAGCGCATCGATGGCGCCCGAGGCGATTTCATCGTCGGCGCAGAACAGCGCATCGATGTCGGGGTGGCGCGCCAGCAGCATCTGCGTGGCCTCATAGCCCCAGGAGTAGGTGAATTCCTTTTCCAGCACGGGCACCGACGTCATGCCCAGTTCGGCCAGGCGCTCCAGAAACCCGGTGCGCCGGTCCCGATTGGTGGATACCGACGGCATGCCGCCCAGGTACCCCAGCACCTTGCTGCCGGATTCCAGCAGCACGTCGGCGGCCAGCCGGCCGCCGCCGATGTTGTCGGTGGACACGGAATGCCCGTTGCCGGTTTGCGCATACCGGTTGAACATGACCACGGGCACGCCTTGCTTGACGCACAAATCCGCGCCCAGGGTCGTCAACGACGCCGTCGTGATGATGACGCCGCGCACCCGGTACTGCAGCACCAGCGGCATCAGGTCGTCGACCGTCTGCGGCGGCGTGGCGTTGAACAGCAGCGTCTGCAAGCCCCGCCGATGCAGTTCCCGCGTGATCAGCTCCAGCACGACCGGATACCAGGGATTGGTAATGTTGGCCATGACGATGGCAATGATGTTGAACTTGCCGCTGCTCAAGCCGCGCGCCAGCGGATTGGGCTGGTAATCGACCAGATCGACGACCTTCAGGATCTTCTCGCGGACTTCCTGCGAAATGGCGCCCTTGCCCGAGATGAACCGGGACACGGCGGCCTGGGACACGCCCGCGAACTTGGCCACGTCTTTCTGTGTAGGAGCTTTCTTTTTCACGCCTTCTGGTTTTCCGATCAAAGAGGTGCACAGTCGGCGCCGCGCTTCGCCAACGAGATCGACAGGAAATGACGCAAGCAGTTTTCGACGATGTGCGAGACATTGTTGTTGCACCCGTTGTGCAACAAGCTGCCCAGGAAGGTGATCGAGCCCGCCGCAAACAGCCCGCCGCCCTGCTCGGCCACACCGACGGCCATATGGGCGTGCACGCCTTCGTATTTGCGAGGAATCGACGCGGCGATGGTCCACGTCAGGATCTCTTCGGGCGCTATTCTAAAGCTAGGCCCATGGCCGTCCGAAATACCGACGATCTTCAGGTACGCGGGCGAGCCCAGCTCCGGCACCACCTGGTCCAGCTCGAACCCGGCCGCGCCGCCGCCGGACAGGCCGAAATCGCCGTAGGTTTCGCCTTCCACGCCTTCGAACAGCCACGCCACGTCCGGATCGTAGGACTCCGGCGTGCGCCGGTAGCCGATGCCCTCGAACCCCCCTTGCACGGCAAAACCGACGCCGCCCGTGCATTGCGGGGCGATGCCGTTGCGGCGCCACATGCCGCCGTAGCCGCCGTCCAGCTGGTGGTAGTACTCGCCCGGTTCGCTGGCCCAGGCCCGGATGCCGCCCTCGGCGCGCCGGATTTCCAGCATATGAGGCGCCGCCGCGGGGCGGGCAATCTTCCAGTAAAAGCCGTTGGCGCCCATATACATCAGGTATCCGCCGCCTTCGCGGTACGCCACCAGGGCGTCGATCATGCGGCGCGTGTGGTATTCCGGGTGCGAGCCGGTCAGGACCACGTCGTAGGGGCGCAGGGCGTCCAGGCCCTGGTCGTCCAGGTCCTCGTCGGTGATCACGTCGTAATCGAAGCCTTTTTCGCGCAGCCAGTGCGTCAGGTGCGAGTCCGCGGGAAAGTGCCTCAGGCCCGACCCCTTGGGATCCGGAAACGTCAGGTAGCCCGGGCGCATCGTCAATATCGGACGCAAACGCGACGACAGGCTGATGCCCGCCATGTCTTTGTGGCGGTTATAGGTAGACGCCCCGAACTGCGTCACCACATCGGGGTTGTGGGGATAGGCGCCCCATTGCCCGATGCGTTCGGCCAAGGCGCCCGCGTAGTTGCCGCGAGCGTGATTCGCATAGGCCTGGTAGGTCAGGGTCGGCGCCAGGAACAGCACGCGCGCGCGGGGTCCGTTCGGGGCGGGCGTCACGTAAAACGGAATCGTATCGCTGCCCTCGGGGTGCGTGACCTCCAATCCGTACACGCCGGATTTCGTACCCGCAGGAATGCGCAGGCTGAGGCTCTCCTGCCAGCCGCAATCGGTCAAGGCGTCGGCGTGGAAGTACATGGCGGCGTACTCATCCGGCGCTTCCTTCCAGTTCAGGTTCAGGCCAGACCAGCGCGACGACCGGACGGCGCGCACCGGCGTGTTGACCAGCGTCAGCGCCGGCATGCCCGGCTGCACGCCGGGCACTGAAGACTCCTGCATGGCATCCGCCAGATGCCATTGAGCCAGCGTTTGTAGCGATGATGTCTGCCCGCCCGCATACAGCGCCGGGGCTTCGATCAAGCCGTTGTACGCCTGGCTGGGATGGCCTGCCCACAAAGCGCCCAGGCAAAGATGGGTAAATGGCTGCCCGTTGAACCCGGCGGCGGAATCCAGCATCGTTTCCTGCTCCGGCAATACCGGCCCGGCGCCCGGCGTGCCGACGGGCACCGGCCCCACGCGTATCGTCAGGCGGCGATCGGCCAACGCAAGGCTTAGCGACACCGATTGCCAGCGATCCTGCGTGGCGCGCAGGCCGGTGCGCAGCGCGACAGGCACGGCATTTTCCTGTAACGCCAGAACGACCCATTCGCCGTCCTCCACGGCCAGGGCCACGCCCTGCGCCGCCGACGCATCCTGCAGGCTGGCCAGCACCTGCGGGCCGCCTTGCACCAGGGTTGGCTTGGTCAGCACGCGCAGTTCGATGCGCTTCGCATCGTGTTGGACGGCGGGATCCAGCGTTGCCAGCGCGCAGGCCCCCGGATAGACCGGCAGCTCGCGTCCCGCATAACTGGCTTGCAGCGGAAAGTCGGCCGGTTCCAGCTGCATGCCGGGCCCGTCGGGATTGGGGTCGGCGCAGTGGATGCGCAGGACTCGCGCGGTAAACGGCTGGCCGCCCGCCGAACTGATGCGAAACGACAGGGTCTGGCCGGGTTGCGCGCTAAGCGGCGTGACATAGCCCAGGATAGGAGGATGCATGGCAGGTTTTTTCATCGGTTCGGTATGAGTACGGTCGCGGCGCGCGCGGCGCTCAGTGCACGGCGAGATATTTCTCGAGGCGGGCGGGGTTCAATCGGCCCTCCTCGCTGGTAAAGGTGTCGGCCACGCTGCCGTTTTCCAGCACCACTACACGGTCGGCGATCTCGAGCGCCATGCTCAGGTTCTGCTCGACCAGCAGCAGCGTCAGGTCTTCGCCCTTCAGCTGCTTCAGCACGCTGGCCACGGCTTTCACCATGATGGGCGCCAGCCCCTGCGAGGGCTCGTCCAGCAACAGCACCCGCGGCCCCATGGCCAGGCCGCGCGCCATGACCATCATCTGCTGCTGTCCGCCGGACAGCTCGCCGCCCTTTTTCTTGAGCAGCTCCGCCAGCAACGGAAACAGGTCCATCAGCCGGTCCAGGGTGTATGGAGACCCCGGGCGATACCCCAGCATGATGTTCTCTTTCACTGTCAGCAGGACGAAGGGATCCCGGGTTTCCGGAACCAATGTGATGCCCATCCTGGATATGGCCTGCGGCGACTGGCGCGAAATGTCCTGGCCGTCGAAGGCGATCGTGCCGCTGGCGACCTGGTTCAAGCCCATGATGGAGCGCAGCGTCGTGGACTTTCCCGCGCCATTTCGGCCCAGCAAGGCCACCACCTCGCGGTTGCCGATGTCGAAAGACACGCCGTGAATGGCCTGGCTGGGACCGTAGAACGTATTGATCGAGTCGATCTTTAGCAGCATTTTTTAAAGTCCGAAGTAGGCGGCGTGCACGGCCTGGTTCTTTGAAATTTCTTCCGCCGTGCCGGCGGCGATCAGCGCGCCGCGGCTCATGACGTGAATGCGATCGGAAATTTCCATCACCACGTTCATCTTGTGTTCGATCATCACGATGGTGTAGTCGGATTTGATCGATGCGATGAACGCCTTCACCCGTTCGGTTTCGCGCTGGGACAGGCCCGCCGTGGGTTCGTCCAGCAGCAGTATCTCGGGCCGGGTCGCCAGCGTCACGGCGATTTCCAGCAGGCGCTGATCGCCATAGGACACGGACTTCGCCAGGGTGTGTTCGTATTGCCCCAGCCCCAGCGTTTGCAGCAGCTCGCTGGCCTGCGCGCGCAGGCCGTCGTAGCTGCGCACATTGCGCCACCACCCGGTGCGCCCCCCATGCGCGGCGCGATAGGCGGCCAGCCATACGTTTTCCAGGAAGGTCAGGTCCAGGTACACGCTGGAAATCTGGTACGAACGCCCCACCCCTCGCCGCGCGATCTGATGGGGCTTCAGGTTGGTGACGGACGAGCCCCTGAGCAGGATATCCCCGCTTGTAACCGGCAGGTCGCGGGTCAGCAGATTGAACAAGGTGGTCTTGCCGGCGCCATTGGGGCCCAGAATGCTATGCAGCATGCCGGGCTCGAAACCGATGGACAGGTCTTCGATGACCACGTTGGCGCCGAATTTCTTGGTGACGCGGCGGGCCTCGAAGGCGTAGGCCGGCGCGCTGGCAGCTACGCTCATGACACGCTCCTTTCCCGCGCCCGGGTGCCGAACAGGCGGCGCGCGCGGTCGAACAGTTCAATGGCGCCCCCCTTCAGGAACAGCACCACCAGGATGATGAAGACTCCGAACAGCAACGGCCAGCGCGCCCATATGACGCTGAAGAATCCCTGCAGCCAGATGAAAATCGCGGCGCCGATGACCGGACCGAAAATGGACGACATGCCGCCGATGATCACCATGAATACGGCCGTGCCGGAATTGGTCCACGCGATCGCATCGATAGGCATGATCCGATACAGCATCGCGAACAACGCGCCGGCCACACCCGATATCGCCCCCGCGATCACAAACGCCAGCAACTGGGCCCGGTAGACGGAAAATCCCAACGAGGCGGTACGGCGGGCATTCTGCCTGGCGGCGTTCAACACCAGACCGAGCGGGCTGTGTATCAGCTGGTACAGGCCAGCGAATACAGCGACGAACACCACCGCGGCCAGGATGTAGAAATTCACGTGGTTGGAAATATCGATCGTGCCGATGCCGGGGATGGAGATGTCCGGCCTGCGTATCCCTCCCAGCCCGTCTTCGCCGCCCGTCACGCTGTGCCAGCTGTAGGCCAGGTAATAGATCATCTGGTTGAAGGCGAACGTCAGCATCATGAAATAGATGCCCGTACGCTTGGTGCTCATCATCCCGACCGCCAGGGCAACCACCGCGCTGCCCAGGGCCGCCAGCGCCAGGCCCGCTATCAGCGGAAGTTCCGTGTTGATGTACACGTAACCCGCCACATAGCCCCCCACGCCGAAAAATGCGGCCTGGCCGAACGAATACAGGCCGGCCACGCTGATAAGCAGGTAGGTTGCCAGGGCGAACACGCCGAAGATCATGATCTCGGTGGCGATATTGATCGGCATGCACAGCGGCGCCACGATGGCGACAACGACGGCGATGGCCGACATCAGATAAGTAGAAGGCATGCGTTGCATCAGCGCTCCCCGAACAGTCCCTGGGGACGAATCATCAAGGTGGCGACCATGGCCACGTAGATCAGCACCGTGCTGGCCGACGGCACGAAAACGGAGGACACGCTCTGGATGACGCCCACCAGAATGCCGGCCGCCAGCGCGCCATACAAGGACCCAAGGCCGCCTATCACCAGCACCACGAAGGCGATCGACAGCATGTCCGCCCCCATGGTCGCGTTGGCGCCCAGCAGCGGCAGAACCAGGCCGCCCGACAGGCCGGCCAGTCCCGAGCCCAGCGCGAACCCGGCGGTAACCAGCCTGGACACGTCTATGCCCAGGCACTGCGCCATTTCGCGTTTGTCTATCCCGGCTCGTATCTGCGACCCCAGGCGGGTGCGCTCGATCAGCAGCCAGACCACGGCGATGGTCAGCGCGGCCATGGCGCCGTTGAACACCAGGTACTTGGGAAGCCAGGTGAATCCCAGGTCGAAAGCGCCCTGCAGCGGTTCCGGCGGCTGGGCGCTCAGCCCCACCGTGCCCCAGATAATGATGATCAGCTGTTCCAGGACAAGGGCGGTTCCGAACAGAAACAGCAACTGGTAAAGATATGGGCCGCTCATCAAGCGGGCCACACCCAGCTTCTCGACGATGACGCCGACCACGGCGGGCGCCACGAACGCAAGCAGCAGTGCCAGCGCGAAAGGCATCCCGACATGCATGGCGGCAAAGCAGACATAGGCGCCCAGCGCGTAGAAGGCGCCATGCGCGAAGTTGGGCACGTTGAGCAGCCCTTTGATGATGGATAGCCCGAACGCGGTCAACGCGTAGACCATTCCTATCGCCAACCCGTTCAGGAGTTGCGCGGCTAACAAAGAAATCATGGTTGGCCTTGATGTGGATTTAGGCCAGGCGCTGGGCGCCTGGTGTCGTACACAAGCGAACTCACACCGTGCGCTTGCACTGGTTCAGTTCGGGCGGCTGCGGGCTTTCCCCTTGCGACACGATGGCGGCCATATCGAATTTGTTCTTCATGGCATCGGGCGCCTTGCATTTCACGACGTAGTACGGCCGCACGGTCTGGTGCGTGCGGGCGTCGATATGCGTGGGGCCGAAGATGCTGTCGTACTGCATGCCTTCCAGCGTCTTGATCACCGCCTCCACCTCGATGCTCTTCGCCTTCTCCATGGCCATGAAGAGCGTGCGCATCGAGTCGTAGCCATAAGCCGCCGCATAGGAAGGCACGGTCTTGTGCGCCTTCAGATAACGTTCGACGAACGATTTGTTCACCGGCGTGTCGATATCCTGGTAATAATTCAAGCCCAGGATCATGCCGTTGAGCATGGCGGGCGACAGTTCCTGCATCTGCTCGATTTCGAGGGTCCACGGCCCCACGAGCTGCACGGTCTTCACGCCGAAACTGTGGAACTGGCGAACAGCCGATACCGCGTCCGCGCCGGCCGTCAGCAGGCAGATCAGGTCTGGACGCGTGGAGAGGGCCTTGGTGAAGTACTGCGTGAACTGGCGCTCGCCCGACGGATGGTTGTCGTTGCCGACCAGTTCCAGGCCCAGTTCCTTGGCCGCCACCTGCGCGTAGCGCAACAGCGATTGGCCGAACGCATAATCCGCCGTGATGGTGTAGATCTTCTTCTTGTCCGGCATGGTCTTGCTGACATAGTCCAGCGTGGCGCGCAAGGCCGTGTATGCGTTGGCCGACCATTGGAACGTGTACGGGCTGCACCGCGATCCCGTGATGTCTTCCGTGCCCCCCGCCGCGTACTGCAGCACTTTCTCCTGGCGCGCGACTTCCAGTTCCGCCAATCCGACCGCGCTGGAGAAATTGCCGGCGAAGTAACGCAGCTTGTCCGACGAGATCGCCTCCGTCAGGCGGCGCACCCCCACGGCAGGCTTGCCCTCGTCATCGCGCACCACCAGGTTGATCTTGTTGCCGAGGATGCTCCCGCCCCGCTCTTCGACGGCAAGCCGCGCGCCCTTCAGCACCAGATCGCCCGCATATGCGAACGTGCCGGTCTGCTGGGAAATGATGCCCATCGTCAGCGTATCGCCCGTGCCCTGCGCCCAGGAAATTCCCGACAAAGACGACCCCAATGCTGCGACGCCCGCTTTCAGTACGGTGCGGCGATCGATACCTTTTCCTGAAATCATTATGTTCCCCTTGAAAGGCCGGGCGATCTGCCCGGCGTGTAGTGTGCTGGCCAGGATGGGTGGGTATTGCTGCTTCAGCTGCGGATTCGGCCGCGATGGTTACCGCGCGCCTTGCGGGCGCCTGTCATGCGGCAAATCCCATTTCAGACGCGAAACTGGTCATTCCCGCTTCCAGGCGGGCAAGCAGATCGTCCATTTCCGCTTCCGTGATCACCAGCGGCGGCGCCAGCAAGGTGGCGTTGTTCAGCGGCGCGATGCCGGCGGTGTAGACGATCAGGCCGGCCCGGAAGCAATGCGCGGTGAACAACGCGTTGGCATTCAAGGCCGCGTCCGGCGGGGTGCGGGATTGCGGATCGGCCACGAACTCGAAGCCCCACAGCAGGCCGCGGCCGCGGATGTCCGCCATCCACGGATAGCGCTGCCCCAGGCGGCGCAGGCCGGCTTCCAGCTGCTTGCCGCGGGCGGCGACGTTTTCCAGCACGTTCCGGTCGCGCATGTAGTTCACCACCGCCAGGCAGGTCGCGGCGCTGAGCGGGTTCGCGCTGAAGGTGTGGCCGAACGGCACGGTTTTCCCTGTGGCGGCGAACGCGCCAATGATGCGTTCGTGAAACAGCACCGCGCCCATGGGCGTGTAGCCCGACGTCATGCCCTTGCCGGTGGCGATCATGTCCGGCGACACGCCGTCGTGCTCGCAGGCAAACCATTTCCCTGTGCGGCCCATGCCGGTAATCACCTCATCGGCAATCAGCAGTATGTCGTGCCGGTCGCAGATCTCGCGCAGGGCGCGCAGGTATCCGATGGGCGGCGTCAGCGCGCCGCCGGCCGCGCCCACCACCGGTTCGACGATGATGGCTGCGACCTTGTCCGCGCCGTATTCGCGGATGATGCGGTCCCACACCATCGCGCCGTGGCCATCCGCGTCAGGGCCCGACAGCGGAAAACGATAGGGATACGGCGGCGGAGCCACGGCGAACGTGTGCAGCAGGTTGCCGTAATCGGCCCGGCGCGCGTTATGGCCAGACATGGAGAGCGCGCCCATCGTCATGCCGTGATAGCTGATGGCCCGGCCCAGCACGTGGGTCTTGCCGGGCTGCCCGCGGTCGCGCCAGTACTGCTGCGCGGTGCGCAGCGCCAACTCGGTGGCCTCGGATCCGCTGTTGACGAAAAAGGCGTGGGTTACGCCGGCCGGCGCCAGATCCGTCAACGTGGCAGCCAGGGATTCCGCCGCCGCGCTGGTGAAGTGCGAGCGATAGGTGAAACACACGCGTTCGGCCTGCGCATGCATCGCATCCAGCACCGGCCGCACGCCATGGCCGATCGATACGGTCATGGCCCCGCCGGAGCCGTCCAGATAATCGCGGCCATCCGTGTCGTAGATGTAGACACCCTCGGCCCGGTCGGCCACCGGAAGCTTCGCGCCCAATGGCTGCTTCAACAGCACATCTATTTCAGACGGATTGAATACGTATTCAGTTTTGGGCATAATTTTTTGCTCTCGCCACACTGAAAACAAAAATCCAAGGCGAGAAATTGATGATTAATGGGGATTTGCGAGGTACAGCGACGATTTTCTGAAAGTGAATACGAATTCTATCGAAGTCGACATGTCGTTCTATCGGGGTTTTCCCGCTGATCATGCGACCTAGATCGCCGCGCGAAACATCAGGGGTTTTCCCTTATTTGCATACGCATGCAAAGCTCTGAATGTGTAGCCCGCCGTTCCATCCTCCACTGTCTGAGCAGGGCCACACCATCATGATCCGATACCTGAAACGCGGCCGCACGGCCGAGGTCAAGACCGACGACGACGCCAAGGTGCGCGCCACGGTCGAAGGCATCATCCGCCACATCGAGCAAGACGGCGACGATGCCGTTCGCGAATACAGCCGCAAGTTCGACAACTGGGATCCCAGCGATTTCCGCTTGTCGCGCGACGAGATCGCAGCGGCACGCAAGCAACTGTCTGCCCGCGAAATCGAAGACATCGCATTCGCGCAAAAGCAGGTCCGCAACTTTGCGCAGATCCAGCGCGACTCGATGCAGGACGTGGAAGTCGAGACCTATCCCGGCGTGGTGCTGGGCCACAAGCACATCCCTGTGAATGCCGTGGGCTGCTACATCCCCGGCGGAAAGTACCCCTTGCTGGCCTCGGCCCACATGAGCGTGCTGACCGCGAAGGTCGCCGGCGTAAAACGCGTCGTGTCCACGGCGCCGCCGTATCAAGGCAAACCGCATCCGGCCATCGTCACCGCCATGGACATGGCGGGCGCCGATGAAATCCTGGTGCTGGGCGGCGTGCAGGCGGTGGTGGCCATGGCGGTCGGCACTCCCAGCGTGGCGCCGGTGGACATGCTGGTGGGGCCGGGCAATATGTTCGTGGCCGAGGCCAAGCGCCAGTTGTATGGCCGCGTGGGGATCGATCTGTTTGCCGGCCCCACCGAAACGCTGGTCATTGCCGACGACAGCGTCGACGGGGAATTGTGCGCCGTCGACCTGCTGGGCCAGGCGGAACATGGCCCGACCTCGCCTGCCGTGCTGCTGACCAATAGCGAAAAGCTGGCCAAGGACACGCTGGCCGAAGTCGAGCGCCAACTGACGGTGCTGCCCACGGCAGCCATCGCCCGGCAAAGCTGGACCGACTGCGGCGAAGTCATCGTGTGCGACACGCGGGAAGAAATGCTGCAGGTGGCCGACGAACTTGCATTCGAACACGTGCAGGTCATGACGCGCGAACCGGATTATTTCCTGAACAACATGAGCAACTACGGCGCGCTGTTCCTGGGGCCGCGCACCAACGTCAGCTTCGGCGACAAGGTCATCGGCACCAACCACACCCTGCCCACCAACCGCAATGCGCGCTACACCGGCGGCCTGTGGGTGGGCAAGTTCCTGAAGACCTGCACCTACCAACGCGTGCTGACCGACGAAGCCAGCGCGGCCATGGGCGAGTACTGCTCGCGCCTGTGCCATATGGAGAACTTCGCGGGGCACGGCGAACAGGCCAATATCCGAGTGCGCCGCTATGGCGGCCGCCCCGACCTGCCCTGGTATGAACCGGTAAAGGAACAGGCATGATCGAACTGCCTGCGGGCCCCAGTTTCCGGCTGGACGGTCAACGCGCGCTGGTGACGGGCGGCAGCGGCGGCATCGGGCTGGCCATCGCCGCCGCGCTGGGCCGCGCCGGCGCCCACGTCACGGTGGCGGCGCGCCGCCAGGGCGAGCTGCAGGACGTATGCGCGGCGCTCCGCGCGGAACGGGTGTCCTGCGATTTCGTCGTGCTGGACGTGACCCGGTCCGCCGACGTGGACGCCGCCGTCGCGGACGTGGCGCCATACGATATCCTGGTCAACAACGCGGGCATGAACCGGCCCGCGCCCCTGGTCGAGCAGACGGACCAGGACATCGATGCGGTATTCGACCTGAACGTCAAGGCCGCGCTGTACGTCAGCCGCGCAGTGGCGCGCCGGCTGCTGGCGGCGCGCCGGCCGGGTTCCATCATCAATATCTCGTCTCAGATGGGGTGCGTGGGCAGCCCGCGCCGCGTGCTGTATTGCGCCAGCAAACATGCCGTGGAAGGCATGACCAAGGCCCTGGCCTGGGAGCTGGGCGCCCATGGCATACGAGTGAACTCCATCTGCCCGACCTTTATCGAAACTCCCATGACGTCGGCCATGTTCGACGCGCCGGGCTTCCGGCAATGGGTGTGCGAACGGATTGCATTGGGCCGCGTGGGCCGTCTCGATGAAATCATGGGCGCCGCCGTGTTCCTGGCCAGCGGCGCGTCCAGCCTGATGACCGGCAGCGCCCTGATGCTCGACGGAGGCTGGACCGCCGCATGAAAACCGCTCCCCGCGCGCAGGACGTGGCCGACCTGGCACAGGTTTCCCAGTCGGCCGTCAGCCGCACCTTCACGCCAGGCGCAAGCGTGTCCGAAGAGATGCGACGCAAGGTGCTGGCGGCGGCCCAGCGCCTGGGCTACCGGCCCAACGCGCTCGCGCGCAGCCTGATCACCCGCCAGAGCCGCATCGTTGCGCTGGTCATGAGCTACCTGGAAAACCAGTTCTATCCGCTGGTGATCGAACGGCTGTCGCAGAAACTGCAGAAACAGGGCTACCACGTGCTGATGTTCATCGCGAACATCGACGAAGGGGCCGACGGCGTGCTGGCCGACATCCTGCAATACCAGGTCGACGGGATCGTGCTGGCGTCGGCGATGCTGTCGCCCACGCTGGCGAAAAGCTGCCTGGACGTGGGCGTGCCGGTCGTTCAGTTCAACCGCATATCGGACCTGGCCGGCCTGGCGCGCTACGCCACCGGTTCGGTCACCTCCGACAACGCCGCCGGCGGCCGGCTGGCGGCCGAGTTGCTGGTGGCGCGAGGCTACCGGCGCATCGCATTCCTGGCGGGGCTGGAAGACTCCTCGACCAGCATGGAGCGAGAGCGGGGCTTCAATCAGGCGCTGGCCGAGCTCGGCATGCGCGTGGCCTGCCGCGAGACAGGCAACTACAGTTTCGCGGGCGCACAGGATGCCGTGCGGCGCCTGTTCAACCGCGCCGACCGGCCGGACGCCGTTTTCGTGGCCAACGACCACATGGCGATCGCGGCCATGGATGTGCTGCGCCTGGAATTGGGCTTGCGCATCCCCGAAGACGTGGCCGTGATCGGCTTCGACGACGTACCGCAGGCGGCCTGGGGCTCGTACCAGCTGACCACCGTCCGCCAGCATGTGGAACCCATGGTCGACGCCGCGGTGACGCTGCTGCGCGAACGCATGCATGGCCAGGCTCCGGCGCGCGACATCGTGGTGCCGTGCGTGCTGGTCGAACGCAAGACGGTAAGGCCTGCCCCGTAACGCCTCCGGGGGGCTGCGCTGCCAAGCCATGCGCCTGCCGTGCAAGAGGCGCGGAGCAGCCCTCCGGACGCCTGTTCCCTCATGCTATTCTTGGCCGCCCGGCCGCCCTCCATCGCGCGTGCGGGGCAGAACCCAAGCCCGCCCTCTCTCATTCGGGGCCTTGGCCAGGAAGCAAATCATGGGAATCAACAAGGGCCACGAGTTCTCCCGGCGCGACATCTACGTGCGCTACGACTCCGAGGATGTCTCGTACCGCTGGGATCACCGGAAGGCGGAAATCCACGTCCGCTTCGACGGGGAAGCCGAATCTCCCGAACCGGTGCCGCACGACAACCGGCTGTTCAACGACGCACTGCGCTTCGGGCATGAGATCAGCCGTGAAGAATATGAAAGCGGGTGGCCGCCCAGGCCATAGCGCGACGGTCGAGCTTGCATGCTGCTGCCTGCATCTGGCCAGCCTGCGCAACGTCAGGATGAGGAAATGCCAACAGTTGAGCAAACCCATTTCAGCTATTCGTATGGACTGGTACAGAATCGCAATGTGTTTCGTGGTGTCGCGCAGATCGATAAATTGTCCGTGCAGGGCACGCCCAACGCCAGTCTGATCAAATCGGACGTCGCGTCCGGGCAGCGATCGGCGTTCCACCTGCCCTGGCAGTGCACGCGATTGGCAATCCAGAAAGTGCCTCGCGGAGCCGGAATCGAGCTCGTCTACATGGGGCCCGATGGACGCGTCGGATATGGCGGCGCCAACGGAGACAGCGAGTCGATGATCTGGCCCGCGAGCGGAGGGCCAGGCGCCCACGGGCTGCTACGCGACCTGAAGAGCATCGGCGATGGCGTCTATGCGGTCGGCATGGGGAGACAGGTATACCGGCGCAACATAGGCGGCGCATGGGAAAGACGGGACGCGGGCCTGCTCCAGGCTGGCGGGGTCATGGACGTGGCCGGATTCAACGCCATCCATGGCGTAGACGAATCTGATCTCTATGCGGTCGGATTCGCGGGCGAGGTATGGCACTGCCGCGAAGGTGCCTGGAACCAGCTGCGCAGCCCGACGGATGTCATTCTCAATGCCGTCCACGTGCTGCCGGACCGGCGTGCGGTGGTGGCGGGCATGAATGGGTTCCTGATGATGGGCTCTGCTGAAGGTTGGGAAATCATCGATACGGGATTGAACGGCCAGATTTGGGATGTCCATCACTTCAACGGCGCGACCTATCTGACCACCAATGAATGCCTCTACCGGCTGGACGCCGGCAGGGCGCCGCAGCCCGTGGAAATGAATCTGGGTAGGCTCCTGACCTTCGGCCAGCTGCATTCGGCGGACGGCGTCCTGCTGTCAACTGGACGCAAGCACCAATGCTGGACAGCCGACGGAGTCGTATGGCATTGCATCGCCTGACACGAATAACAGCGGTAATCGCCGTGCCTGGCCTTCCCTGTCTTATTGAGCGCCACCTGAAACCCGGACACGCGCAATGATCCTCAAGCCCCAGACACTGTTGGTGTCCATTCAATGCATTGCCGCCCGAACCCGGCAGCTCGTCCAGCAATTGAACAGCGGCGATCCCGCGAAGGCGGCGGAAATCGAGCAACTCCTCGTCGTCTATGACCTGGCGGCCGAAGAGCTGAAAGCCGCGTATGAATTGGCGTTGGAGCAATCGACGGGGCTGCCGCCATATGCGGAACTGGTGAAAGCGCCTGAGTGAAAATCGGGCCGGCACCCGGCCCCTGGCTTTCTCGCCTGGGAGCGGGTGCCGTTACATCACGCACGGCGCATGGTCCGCCGTCGGTTCGCGTCAAGGCCTGCGGTCGCCGAACAGGCTGCCGTCGACCAGCGGGTAGCCGGCCTCCGGCTTGTACCGGACCTTCCAGTTGGCCGGATCGCTGATGCGCCCGGCAAGCGCGGTAATGTCCTGCGTATCCAGCGGCCCCGAGTAGATGGCGCTGGTCTGGTTGGCGGGCGTGGTGACGAAGCGGAAAGCGGTGCCCGCGGCGTCCAGCGAGGGCGGGATGACATTGTCCTTGCCGCCGCCGAGCGTGATGCTGGCCAGGAAGGCGCCAACGCTGCTGATTTCCCCAGCGGCGCCGTCCCCGAGTCCGTCGATGACGGTGCCGGTCATGGCGTAGATGGTTTCTTCCTTGCCCAGGCCGCCAGGAGCGCCCATCGTAAAGCCGATATCGGTTTCCGGATTGCCAGTGACGTCGGTGGCGATGGTGACGATGGTACCGGCCGGCAGGTAGCGGTCGGCCGTCCAGTCCATGGCGGTTTCGTTGGTCAAACCCTCGAATTCCTGGATACCCGATTTGCCGCGGTCGCGGTCGGTGAACTGGATGCGGGTTCCGCCGTCCACGGCTTTCATCAGCATGAAGGCAAAGGCGTCAGGCGCTTCGGCGTTCGCGCCGACGAAAAGCACGTCGCCCGCGGCCAGTGGCGTGGGAACGCCGGCCGTGCGGAAATCCAGCGCCGTGCTGCCTTGCAGGCCGGGGTAGCCCTGGCCGGCGTGGCCGAGGATGGCGTCGGCATCGATCTCCACGTAGTAGCCCGTGCTGTAGTCCAGGGGCTTGGCGGGCTTGATGCTGACCTGGTTGTACTCGGCCTTGATGCGGTCCGGCGTCGCGCGGGCGGAGAACCGCTCCACCAGGGATCCGTCGGCGCGCCGCAAGGCGACGCTGCCCTGCCCCAGCGCGACTCCCTGGTCAAAACGGAACAGCAGGCGGGTATCGACGTTGACGCCCTGCCGGCCGTCGGCGGGCGTGCTGTCCGCCAGCGCCGGGCCCGTCTCGACGGTGCGCAGATCGGCCAGGTTGAAACTCACGCCCAGGAAACGTTGTTCGCCCTCGGGCAGGTCCTTGGCCGGGGTGCTCGTGCCGGCGAACACGGTGTCGCCGTTGTCCATCAGCAGCTGCACGGGCGTTCCCGCGGCGACTGGGCCGGCCGCTTCGACGATGGCTTCCAGGCTACCGCCGCTGGCGGCGCGCATGGTTTCGATGTTGTTGGCGATTTCACGCGGCGCGTCGGCCGCGACGCCGCTCCAGGCGTACAGCGCGAAGTTTCTAGCCGCCTGGCGGCTCGCGGCGCCGGCCGGGCCGGCCAGGATCAGGTACTGCCCATCCGTGCCCTGGGCCATGGAGCGGATGCCGCGTCCGCCCAGGTTGAGTTCGATGGGGGTGCCGAAGCCGGCCTGGCCGGCCTTGCCCGTCACCAGCTCCAGCGGGTTGAGCACCGGAATGATGAGTGCGCGGTTACGGACCTCGCCATCCATTTGCGGGGCGCGGAAGCCCAGCCACAGCGTTTTGCCGTCGGGGGCCGTGGCGGCGCCCTCGATGGCAAAACCGTCCACGCGTTCCGGCGCCAGGCCCGCGGCGCTGGATCGCGCCAAGCCGAAATGGTTGGCGCCCTGGCCGTGCTGGTTACCGCTGTCCCAGGCAACGAGCTGCTGCTCCAGCTGCGAGAACATGCCCACGTAGGAGAACTCGGTATCGCCGCCGCTGCCGCTGATCTCGACAGCGAACATATGGCCGCGTTCGGCGACGGCGTCTCCGCCATCCTTGCTATTGCCATGCGAGCCCAGGAAGAACGCCAGCTTGCCGATGAGGGTGCTGGATTCGACATCCAGTTCCTTGCCCAGCGCCGGGCCTTCGACCGAGAAGTCCCACTCCAAGACCGCCGCGCCGCCTTGGCGCGGGTAGACGCGCAGCACGTTCGCTTCGTCGTCGGCAACGACCATCCAGTTTGCATCCAGGGCGATGGCGGTCGACGCGTCGGCCGAGCCATGCTGGGTGCCGGCGTTGGGCTGGAACGTCCGTTCCGTGACCGGCGTATCGGTAACGGGAGGCTGCGTGACGGGCGGAGTGGTAACCGGCGGCACGCCGGTTTCGGGAGGATTGGAACTGTCGCTATCGTCATCGCCGCCGCAGGCGGTCAGCAGGCTGGCGACGAGGGCGGCTGCGAGCATGCTGCGGGGAAAGTGACGGCGGGTGCCCGTGGGGCTGAAAGGCTGGGACATTGCTTGCATGGCTCCTGATGGGAAGCCATGCAGGATAGGAAGATTTCGTTACGCGCCGGTGAATGGGAACGATCGCGCTTTCGATGCATGAGCCGGGGAGCCGATGTAAATTGCCTGCTCCGGCATCCTCAACCGAGAGCTATCCATGGCGACACGCGAACTGCATCGCGGGCGTTTGATTGACCACATAGGTCTCGTCGTCCGTGACCTGGCCGCCAGCAAGGCGTTCTATGGCGCCGTCTTCGAGGCCCTGGAGATTCCCGTGGGCGGCTCGGACGAGCACAACTTCTGGGCGGACGAGCTGTTCATCGGATCCTCCGATAGCGACGAAGTGGAAGGCGAGCTGACCGGGCGCCACCACCTGGCGTTCCAGGCCCGGGACCGGCCAATGGTGGACGCCTTCTACCGCGCCGCAATGGCGCATGGCGGCCGGGACAACGGCGCTCCGGGCGAACGCGCCTACCACCCCGGCTACTACGCCGCTTTCGTGCTGGATCCTGACGGCAACAACATCGAAGCCGTGTTCCATGGCGAATCCATCCGAAGCGCGGACTCGGTGCGGATCTCCCGGTGATCCGCGGCACGGGCGGCGCGCGGGATCAGACCGTGTCCTGATCCAGCCTGCGCACCGCGCTGCCCAGGGTCGACAGATCGAATTCCTTGCGGCCGCGCAGCAGGCAGCGCATCAGCACCGTCGTCACGACGGGCACCAGGGCGGCCAGCAGGAAGGACTCCAGCAGGTAGGTCGGCTTGTCGCCGGGCGCCGGGAAGTAGAACAGGCCTGCGGCCAGGCCGCTGATCGTGGCCGTGGTCGCCGTCAGCCCGTCGTGCTTGCGGCTGAACAGGCCATAGAACACGGGGAAAGCCGCCGCGGAACACAGCAGGTCGGCCAGCAGGAACAGGTAAAGCACGCTGTATCCCTGCGAAGCCACGATCATGACCGGGATGGCCATCAGCAGCACCAGCCAGCGCGCCAGGCGCTTCATGGTCATGGACCCGGCGTTGGGCATCAGGCGCCGCAGATCCACCGCGATGATGCTGGAGACGGCGCTGATCGCCGTGTCCGCGGTGCTCATCACGAGGGACAGGCCCAGCGGAATCAGGGCGATCACGAACCAGGCGGGCGCGTGCGGCATGATGACGCTGAAGAGCGCGATGGAACTGTCGCCTTGCGGCGCCAGCCCGACGAAGGCCAGGCCGAACAGGCCCATCAGGAAAATGAACGGCGCCACCAGCACGCCGCCCAGCAGGAAACCGTTGCGCATGGAGCGCGCATCGCGCGCGGCGTAGATGCGCTGCCAGTTGCCCTGGTGGAAGATGCCGGTCAGCAGGATGGCCACGAAAAACGTCAGCCCCGCCTTCACTCCCACCGGATCGCTCAGGTCCAGCAGCTGGGGAGCCTTGGCCCGCAGCGCCTCGATGGTCGGCAGCGCGCCGCCCGCCGCCTGCCAGCCGACCACGCACAGCACCACCAGCAAGGGCACGATCACCATCATCTGCACCTGATCGGTGAAGATCGACGAACGCAACCCGCCGTAGGTGGTATAGAGCAAGGTGGTGCCCATCACGATGGCGGCAGTCGCCCACAGGGGCACGGGCGCCAGCATGGTGACAAGCTTGGCGATCGCGGTGACTTCGGCCGACAGCGCGATGAAGAGGTAGAAAAGCATGATGAACAGCGCCAGGCCGTACATGGGCCGTCCGTAGCGCGCCATCAGGAATTCGGTCAGGGTGTGCCCGTGCGGGATCAGTTCGCGCATGCGGCGTCCCAGCGGAATCATCACCAGCCTCGGCGACATCGATCCCAGCGCGTAGCCGATCACCGCCGCCAGGCCGCCCCAGGTCGCTGCCTGGGCGGGTGAAAACAGGATCCACGCGCCCAGCGTGGACGCCATCAGGGTCAGGATCGTGCCGACGGGCCCCTGGCTGTTGCGGGCCACGATGTAGTCTTCCAGCGTGCCCCGCTTGCGCCGGGTATACAGGACGCTCGCCAGGGCGAAGCCGCCCGAGAACAGCAGCAGCCACATTAGGGCCACGGGTTGGGTCAGCATAAGAATCGGTCCTCCCGCTGCCGGCGTACGGCCGGACGCGCAACGCGCGGCCCCGCCCGACCAAGGGGGGCCGCAAAATGGATGGAAATTCAGGGAGGGCGCGCGAGTCTTGCGATGTCCTTCCCTTCGCCGGCATTACCCGGATCAGGTTCAAAGGGTTACCGCGGCGGCGCGGAATCTCAGCCCGTAAAGGGGCTCCCCCAGGAATTGCCGCAAGATTAGGAGAGCGGCGGGGCAATGTCAACGCATTTGCGCCGGGCGGCCGCCAGCTCCAGGACCGGCCATTTGTGCTAAGTTCGCCCGCGTGCGGCGCCCTTCGCGTGTCCACCGGCCGCCCAGCCGGGCCCGCCCCTGTCCATCGCCCGCCCTCGCCCGCAGCCTTACCGGGAACCGACCGCCATGTTGCATCTCAATCTGTTCATCTTCGCTTGTGGCCACCACCGCGCGGCCTGGCGCCATCCGGATTCCCCCGTCGAGCGCCTGGGCGATATCAGCTACTACGAGGAGCTCGCCCGCAGCGCGGAACGCGGCAAGCTCGACGCCATCTTCTTCGCCGACGGCCAATCCGTCGACAACATCGGCGACGGGCCGCGCTGGTACCTGGAACCGCTGACCACGATGGCCGCCCTGGCGCGCGCCACCAGCCGCATCGGCCTGATCAGCACCGTATCGAGCACCTTCTTCACGCCTTTTCACGCGGCCCGCATGGTCGCCTCGCTGGACCACATTTCCGGCGGGCGCATGGGCTGGAACGTCGTGACCTCCATGTTCGACGCGGAAGCTCGCAACCACGGGTATGAATCCATGCCGGGGCACGACTGGCGCTACGCGCGGGCGGAAGAGTTCGTCGACGTCGCGCTGCGGCTGTTCGACTCCTGGGACGAGGACGCGCTGTCGATCGACCGGGGCGGCTTCTATGGCGTGCCCGACCGCGTGCGCAAGATCGGCCACCATGGCGAGCATTTCCTGGTCGACGGGCCGCTGACCGTGCCGCGCCCGCCCCAAGGCCACCCGGTGCTGTTCCAGGCGGGCGCGTCGGACCAGGGCCGCGACCTGGCCGCGCGACGCGCCGAAGCCATCTACGCGGTCGCGTACGACCTGCCCGCCGCCCAAGCCTATTACCGCGACATCAAGCAGCGGGTTCTGGCCGCCGGCCGCAAGGCCTTCGTGCCGATCATGCCGGGCCTGGTGACGTACGTGGGTTCCACCGAGGCCGAGGCGCGGGCCAAGCAGCGCGAGCTGGACGAGCTGTTGCCCGCCGACGCGTCGCTGCGCCAATTGGGCATGTTCGTGCTGCAGGACTGCTCAGCCTGGGAGCTGGACGCGCCCGTGCCTCCCCTGCCCCCTCTGCCGGAATTCAAGGGGCCGAAGGGCCGCTACGCCACCATCCTGCGGATTATCGAAACCGAACGGCCCACCGTCCGCGAACTGCTGGGGCGGCTGGCGGCCGGCGGCGGCCACTGCACGATGGTGGGCACGCCTGAACAGATCGCCGACCGGATGGAGCATTGGTACCGCAACGAAGGGGCGGACGGCTTCAACCTGATGCCGCCCTCGCTGCCCGGCGGCATCGACGACTTCGTCGAGCATGTGATTCCCGTGCTGCAGCGCCGCGGACTGTTCCGCAAAGAGTACGAATATGCCACCCTGCGCGGCCACCTGGGCCTGGAGACGCCCCGGCGATAGCTGCCGCCCGCCGCTTGAAAACAGCGCACCCCGCCATTGGGTGGGATGCGCTTTTTGTTGCGCAGCGCCAAAAATCGGCGCAATGAAACAAAATACTCGACACACTTTATCAATATGTACGGGATTTTTGGCACCTGCTTTTCCCTTAGGCATCAATGCCTCGCGGAATAGGCATGGACGCATGGCCGGCGAAAGCCTCTGCACTGTTGTTGTTATGCAATAGAAGGTAGGTATTCTTATGTGAACGACGTTACTAAATTTAATGCATTAAGAAATTAGTCAGAGAGAGCCTGCTCTAATTCGGCCCCAATTAGTATATTTAGAACGATTACGTATTATTTGGTTTCATGCTTTCCGATCCACTTGCTAAGGTTAGGCCTGGTCTGTCTTCACCGCGCTGGAGGCAGGTGACTCAAGCCTTAGAACGGGATGTGACATGAAACTAACAAAAACCTTGCTCGCTGGCGCCATTCTGGCCGGTATGGCCGGCACGGCGTATGCCGAAACCTCAGTGACGCTGTACGGCATCGTCGACTTGGGCCTGACCTACCAACGCGGTAAAGTCGGCACGACCGATTCCAACCGCGGCCTGTACGGCGGCGACTACCGTTCCCGCGTGGGCATGAACGACGGCATCCAGAACGGTTCGCGCTGGGGTCTGCGCGGCACGGAAGACCTGGGCGACGGCCTGTCGGCGGTCTTCACCCTGGAAAGCGGCTTCACGGCCAATAACGGCAACCGTTCGCAAGGTGGCCGCATGTTCGGCCGCCAGGCCACTGTCGGCCTGAGCCACACCGAGTGGGGCCTGCTCGAACTGGGCCGCCAAACCAACATCGCGTCCAAGTACTTCAGCGACATCGATCCGTTCTCGCTCGACTACCTGAACGCCAACATGGGCATGACGTTCAGCGCCGCGAACACCGTCCGCTACGACAACATGGTCATGTACCAGACCCCCAACTGGAATGGCTTCCAGGGCGGCGTGGGCTACTCGTTCTCGACCGATGACGTCGAAGGCCCGACCGGCTTCAAGACCAAGGACAATAACCGCGCCTGGACCGCTGGCGTGAAGTACGACAACGGCCCCCTGAAGCTGGCCCTGACGTACGACGTGCAATACCGCAAGCCGAACCAACCGCAACCGCAGCAGTTCATCATCGGCGGCGCGTATGACTTCGAAGTGATCAAGGTGTCGCTGGCCTACGGCCGTTCCGAAGACGGCGTGTTCGCCGGCCAGGACTTCGCGCTGATGGGCGGCCGCCAACAGTCCGGCGGCATCGCTCGCGGCATCGGCTACACCAACGACCGCTTCACCTGGGACGGCCTGCGCATCAACTCGTACATGGTGGGCGTGAGCGCGCCGATCGGTGGCTCCAGCAACGTGTTCGCCTCGTGGCAACGCGCCGACCCCAACAAGAACCTGTACGCCATGGACGTGTACAGCCTGGGCTATACGTACGATCTGTCCAAGCGGACCAACCTGTACGCCCTGGCGTCCTACGCAGATGGTGCTGCGTTCATCAAGGGCGACAAGATCAGCACGCTCGGCGTCGGTATCCGCCATCGCTTCTAAGCAGGTCATGGGCTGCCCCAACTGAGCAGAGTCGGGGCGCCTCCTCATTTAGCCATCCGTTCATCGGATGGCTTTTTTTTCGCCGCGGGCCGGGGCCCCTAGCCGGCCTGCGAGGCCGGCTAGGGGCCCCGGCCCGCCGGGCGCCGCCGTCCGGACTGGCCTGGACGTCCGCCTGGACCGCGTCGCGATCCAGTCGTACAGCACGACGCCGGGGTAGCGCAGCAGCCCCGCCCCCAGCGCGCCGGCGGCGATGACCGCCGTTCCGATGAGGATTCCCGCCATCATGGCGCCTGCGGGTCCAACTGCAATTTGAGGATACGGCGCAGTTCCAGGATCGCCTCCGGCGTCTCCTGCACGCTATGCGAATAGGGGATGACCTTTTCCGATTGCGCGCCCTCCAGGTGCGCGCTGCGATAAGGCACCAAGCCATCGTCCGACTCCGCCAGCGGGACGCCGGGCGTGTCGTTCGCGATGATGCTGTGATAGCGTACCGACGGCGAAATCGGCATCCGGCCCGTCAGCAGCACATAGGGGTCTTTTTCGCTCAGGTTGTCCACGCCGTTGGGCACCCGCGCCGGGGATTCGGGCGGAGACGCGCCGTCCGCATCCGCCAGCCGGTTCAGCTTGGCGAACTGCCGGACCACGGCCGCGGGCAGCGTGATCAGGTTGGACAGCCAGCGCGACAGCGTGTTTTCGGCGAACGGCGTGCCCCGATGCGGCGCCGCGATGAACACGGCCCGCGTAATGCCGGGAAAGGCGTCAAAGCTCAGGATCGGGGCGAACTCCTCGCGCGCCTGCTCGAGCCGCTTGTCGTCCAGCCGGCCGCGGTCGCGCAGCGCGTCCCACAACACCGTGCCGGACGACGAGACCAGCAGCCGGCTCAGGACGCCGCCCATGCTGTGGCCGATGACCACGATGTCGCGCGAGGCCTGCGCGCCGCCGGCGGGATCGAAATGCGCCATCGTCTCGCTCAGGGCCTCGCGGATGGCGCGATTGTTCGTCGCCAACGGCGCGTTGGTCGGGTAATAGACCTGCCAGATCTGGTAATGCTGGCGCAGCGTTTCGTCCCCCAGCACCTCGTTGGCCATGTTGATCCAGGCTTCCGGGCTGCTCGCCAGGCCGTGCAGCATGATGATGGTGCGCCGGTCCGGATCGTAGGGCTGCAGCAGGTACACATGCGGCGCCGCGATGCCTTCTTCGCTGCCCAGCACGTTGCGCAGGGCCTGCGTGGCAAAGCCCGAGCGGGCCAGCCACAGGCCGTAGCCCGAGGTGAAGTTCGCGGCCAGCGGCACCTTGGTGCCGGCCAACTGCACGGCGTCGCGCTTGTAGGGATCGTACCCGGTCAGTGTCGCCTCCCGCGTCGCCATCACCTGCTCCAGCGTATCTCCGGGGAAGCTCAGGATCGCCGTCACGGCCGGGAACGGCGTTTCGCTGAACGGCGTCTTGAATGTATCGGCGTCATTCACGCGCCGGGCCGTGACCGCCACCAGTTCAGCGCCGAAGCCATCGCGGCGATACATGCTGCGCAGGCCCTGGAACGTCAGCGTGGACGCGGGCACCAGCTCATGCGGCAGCCGCCGGCCCTCGGCCAGCTTCACTTCCGACATCTCGCCCAGTACCTGCCACGGCCCCGCCGCCACCTTTTCTCCGGGCCCGGGCGAGCGGCCGCGATACTGCTCGAACAGCCGAGTGACGGCCTGCTGGACTGCATAGTTGTAGTAGTCGCGGACCTGGGTCTGCCTGTCCTCGAAGGCCCGGTCGCTGGGCGAGCGCGGCGTGAAGAACAGGTACGCATAGGCGGCCCGCGCGGTCTGCAGGTAGGCGTCCAGCAACCGGTCCCTGTCCTGCTGGCCGACAGGTCGTTGCTTCTCGATGGCCAGCGCGTCCGCCAGCCAGGCTTCGGACAGGGTGGCCAGGCGCCGCTCGCTGTCCAGTCCTTCCGTCGCGGTCAGCGCCTGGATGCAGGTATCGTGATCCTTGCGGCAGTCCGGCGCGTTCAGACCCAGCACGGCCATGGCCTCGCGCGCCGACGCGCTGAGCCGGCCCGTGGTGAGGACGTCGCCCCGGCGCTGGGCGATGTAGTCCTGCGTGCTGACGGACGACACCTTGACGCCCGCGCAACCGGCGCACAGTAAGACGGCAAGGAACGCCGCCGTCCGCGCCGCCATTCTCCCCCGGCGGCTCCCCCCTGCGATCATGGAAGGCTCCCGGCGGTTCGCGGCTGGCGGATAGCGCGGGAAAACGCCGTGGCGTCCGGCCCCGGCAAGGCCGGCCTGCCGATGAACGCCTGTTCACGCAAGGCCGCCAAAGGCCGGCCCCGATCCAGGCCGCCTTGCTCGTACAGGTATTCCGGCAGGTAGCCGGACAGCAGAATGCGGTAATCCATGGGCAGGCCGGGCACGATGGCGCGCACCATCCGATACACCAGCGTCGTGCAGTTGGCCGTGACCGTATGGTAGAAGCGCGGCGTATCGGCCAGTTCGTTGGCCGTGCGCACGTAGGACAGAAACAGCTCGCGCATCGCGGGCACGGGCATGCTGACGGGATACAGGGATACGCGTTCGGCGCGCGGCCCGGCGCGCACATAGAGGATGTCGCGCTCCTCCGCGGCGACGACGCTCAGTTCGAACTGCTTGAAGAAGCCGCCGATCTCCGAAAACTGCTCGCCGCGCTCTTTGCGGATCTCGACCGAGAACACGACATTGCGGCCGTCGGTAAACCCGAACGACACCAGCGTATGCGCGATCGCCGGGCTGCCCCAGTACGACAGGACCATGTCGACGGACGCGAGCGCGTCCAGGTCGTAGCTCCGGGTTTCCCAGCGCGCCACGTAGCGCGCGTCGGTATCGGGCTGCCAATCGAAGTTGCGCACGTTTTCCAGCGTGACGACAGACCCTGCCACGCCTCCTCGCAACGTCCGCGCCACGTCGTCGGCCCAGATCCGGTCATTGGACGGCGCCAGCGTCAGCCACCAGGCGCAAAGCGCAGCCAGGCCGATCAGATAGCCCCACAAGGCCAGCCGCGGCCGCCGCCGCCACAGTGCCACCGCCGCATAAAGGCACAGCCCGGCCCAGGCGAGCATCGCCACGCTTTTGACGGCCCCGCCCCCAGGCATCTGGTAACCCAGCGCCAGGCAACCCCACCCCGCGGACAGCACCAGCAGCACGGTGAGGATGGCGCGCCCCGCCCTCGCCAGGATGCGCGACATTACCTGGCTAGCCTGCGCCATATTGCTGCACGATTTCCAGGACGCCATTGATAACGAATTGCACCGCCATGCACACCAGCAGAAAGCCCATGATGCGCGAGATGGCCTCTACCCCGCCCTGGCCGATCACCGCGACGATGCGGCCGGCCGAGCGCAGACAGACCCAGAACAGCAGGCCCAGCAGCGTAAACACGATGACCGGCGTGATGGCGACCACCCACGGCGCATAGGAGGGCGTCACCGTCGCGTCGACCGACGCGGCTCCGCTGATGATCATGGCGATAGTGCCCGGCCCGGCGGTCCCGGGCAGGGCCAGGGGCACGAACGCGATGTTGGGCACTTGCCGGTTCGCCTGTGCGTCGGCGACGTCGGCTTCCGAGGCGCTTGCGTCGCCAGACGGAAACACCATGCTGAAACCGATGCTGGCCACGATCAGGCCACCCGCGATGCGCAACCCCGGGATCGAAATGCCGAAAGTGTGCATGATCCAGGCGCCGGCGTAATAGGTCACGACCATGATGGCGACCACGTAGAACGCCGCCTGCGTCACCTGGCGCTCGCGTTCCTTGTAGGGAATGTGCTGGCCCAGGGACAGCAGCAGCGTCATCGACGTCAGCGGGTTGGCCAGCGGCAGCATCAGGGCAAGCCCCAAACTCACCAGCTTGCCCAATTGAACCAGGTCGTCGGTCATGGCCGCCTCTTGTGCGTAAACGCGCAGCCCTGTGCCTAACAGCCGCGCGGGAAATTTTCAATTGTGTAATGTACTATACATTACACATACTGGCCCAAGCCGGAGAGCGGGTACATTAGCCCCGGCAACCTGGAGGCGGGAAGACGAAGTGAACACGGTTTCCAACGATACGGCGGCACGCCCGCTGACCAGCAAGGGCGAAGCGCGCCGCGAGCGCCTGCTCGAGGCGGCCACGCAATCGTTGCTGGAGCATGGATATGCCCAGACTTCCATCCAGCGCGTCTTGCGGCAAGCCGGCGGCTCCGCCGCCACCGCCTATCAGCTGTTCGGCAACAAAGAAGGCCTGCTGGCCGCGGTCCTGCAACATGAGCTGGACGGCCTGCGCGCCGCGGTGTTCCCGGCCGCCATGCTGACGCAACCCGTCGGCGCGGCGCTGCACGAGCTGTCCGTGCGCCTGCTGACCTACGCCCTCCAGCCCAAATCGGTCGCCCTGTACCGCTTGCTGATCTCGGAATGCCATCGCCTGCCGCAGCTCGCCGAAGCGCTGCGGATCGCGGTGGAAAAGCAGATCCACGCCCCACTCGAACAGTGCCTGCGCCAGGCGTGCGAACGGGGCGAACTGCGCATCGACGATCCTCGCCAGGCCGCGCTGACCCTGGGCGGCCTGATCAACGGCATCGCCGCCCATGCCCGCCTGTCCGGCGGCAGCGCCGACGGTCCCGATGCCGAACACCTGGCCACCTGCCGCTACGGCGTCGACACGCTGCTACGAGCCTTCCGAGCCTAGCGCGCCCCGTCAGCGCGCGGCCTGCCGCCCTCCCCCCGCCAGCATGGCGGCCGCCACCAAGATACATGCCGCGGCCAGCCACAGGTTGGCGCGCAGCCCCAGGGCGTCCACGCTGGGCACCCCGAGCAGCGAGCCGGCCGCAATCCCCAGGTTGAACACCGCCACGAAAAGCGAGGTGGCCGCTTCGACTGCGTCGGGCGCGGCCTTCATCATCCAGGTCTGCAGCGATACCGACACACCGCCGTACGCCAATCCCCAGATAACCAGCAGCGCTGCGGCCGCCGGACGGAACTGGCCCACTGCGCTGAAGAGCAGCAAGGTGGCCAGAAGGCTGGCCGCGATGGCCAGCAGCGTCGCGGCCGGGCGTTTGGCGGCGGCGCCGCCGACCAGAAAGTTGCCGGCCACGCCAGCCGCGCCGTAGGCAAAGAGTAGCGGACCGATCCAAGCCGGACCGAACGCCGCGTGGGACTGCAACAGCGGCCGCACGAAGGTGTAGGCCATGAAATGCCCCGCAACCAGGCACAGCGTAACGAGCAGCCCCAGCCGCAGCGCCGGATTGACCAGTTGCGACAGCAGCTGCCGAGCGCGCAGCGCGCGTTCAACGGGCAGCCGCGGCAGGCTCAAGGCGTTCAGGAGCAGCACGCCGAAGCACAAGGCCGCCATGGCGCCGAACGCGGCGCGCCACCCCGCCAGCCCGCCGATGAACGCCCCCAGCGGCACGCCCAGCACCGACGCCACCGCCACCCCGCCGAAAATGATGGAGGTGGCCAGTCCGACCGCGCCGGGCGCGACCAGCCTGGCCGCCAGGCCGCCCGCGACCGCCCACACGCCACCGATGCAGAATCCCACCAGCACCCGGGCAGCCAGGAACCACGGCATGCTCGGCGCCAGGGCGCTGGCGGCGTTGGCGCCCGCCAGCAGCGCCAGCAGGCCGCAAAGAATGGCGCGCCGGTCCACGCGCTTCGCCCCCAGCACGACCAGCGGCGCGAACAGCGCCGCCAGGATCGCGGGCACGAACAGCATGAAGCCGCCCATGCCCACCGACACGTCCAGCGCGGCGGTGATGGGAACGAACAGCCCTACCGGCAGCATTTCGGTGGTGACGACGCAGAAAGTGGCCATGCCGACGGCCGCGACGGCCAGCCACGGGCGCCTTGCGCCCTGGTCCTGCAGCGGTTCGGAGGAGTGGGCGCCGGGAATGGCGCCGTTCTGCTGGGGGATGCTGCGGGTCATGAGGGGAGATTCCATGAAAAGCCCGTTGCGGGCCGACCCTTACGCACTCTACTGTTTCCAATCAACTGATAAAGTAGGCATAACGAGAAACATAAGGGACGAATCGTGCGTAATCCATCCTTACCGGTGGCCCGCCTGGATCACGTTGGGGACCTGCTTGCCTTCGTGCGGGTGGCGGACGCGCAGAGCTTTACCGCGGCCGCCGAGAAGCTGGGGCTGTCCCGTTCCGCCATCGGCAAGTGCATTGCCCGCCTGGAGCATGGCCTGGGCGCAAGGCTGCTCCATCGCAGCACCCGCAGCGTCAGCCTGAGCGACGAGGGCCGCGTCTTCTACGAACACGCGCTTCGCATCCTGGCCGAAGTGGAGAACGCGGCCGATGCGATGGACAGCCGCAAGCAGGCGCCCCGGGGACGGCTGCGCATCGACCTGCCGGTGTCCCTGGGCCGGCTGCACCTCATGCCGCTGCTGCGCGGCTATCTGCGCGAATGGCCGGAGGTAGAAGCGGACGTCAGTTTCTCGGACGACTACACCGACCTGGTGCGCGACGGCGTGGACGTCGCCGTCCGAATCGGCGGCGACACGGACAGCCGGCTGGTGCGCCGCGTGCTGGCGCCGCACCGGCTGATCACCTGCGCCTCGCCCGCCTACCTGGAACGGCACGGCGCCCCGGCCACGCCGGACGACCTGGCCCGCCACCAGACCATGGCTTTCTCCCATGCCGGAGCGCTGGTGCCCTGGCGCTATTCGATCAATGGGCAGGAACGCCTGGCCCAGGTGGGCGGACGCCTGCGGCTGGGCAATACCGAAGCCTTGCGCGACGCCGCCCTGGCGGGCGAAGGCATAGTGCAGCTGGGCGCTTTCCTGGTGGGCGCGGACCTGCGCGCCGGGCGGCTGCAGCCCGTGCTCGAATCCGTTGCGCCGCCAGGCGCGCCCGTCTGCGCCGTGTATCCCCACCGCCGCCACCTTGCGCCCAAGGTCCGCGTCCTGCTCGACCGTGTAGCGCAGGCGTGGAGCGCCGGCCCGCCCTGGGACATTGGCGCGGCGCAGCAGCCGCGCTGATTTACATCGTCCTTTATGATATTGAATATTGCAGTTCGTTATGCAATACCGGATACCCAAGGACGCTGCCTAGCATATCCCTGCCTGCCGCCCGCGGCGTCCCGCCTTTTCCCCCGGAGTCTTTCTTGAGCGATATTTATCAATTCAGCCGCGGCACCGCCCCGCTGCTGGTTTCCATCCCCCACCTGGGCAGCCTGATCCCCGATTCGCAGCGCGCGCAGATGACGCCCCTGGGCCTGCAATCCGGCGATACCGATTGGCACCTGGACACGCTGTACCGCTTCGCCGAGGCCATGGGCGCCTCGATCCTGGGCGCGCGCTATTCGCGCTACGTCGTGGACCTGAACCGTCCTCCCAACGACGAAAGCCTGTATCCCGGCCAGACCAAGACGGGCCTCTGCCCGGCCCAGACGTTCCGCGGCGAAGCCCTCTACCAGAACGAGGCCGTCCTGACCGACGCCGAACGCGCCCACCGGCTGCAAACCTATTGGCAGCCCTACCACGCCAAGCTGCGCGAGGAACTGGACCGCATCAAGGCCGAGCACGGCACGGTGCTGCTCTGGGAAGCCCATTCCATCGCCAGCGTGCTGCCGCGCCTGTTCGAAGGCAAGCTGCCCGACCTGAACATCGGCACCTCCGACGGCGCCGCCTGCGCGCCCGACATCCTTGCACAAGTCGAAGACGGCCTGCGCGGCTGTTCCGCCTATACCTGGGCCGTCAACGGCCGCTTCAAGGGCGGCTACATCACGCGCCACTACGGCGCGCCGGCCGACAACGTCCACGCCATCCAGCTGGAGATGTGCCAGTCCACCTACATGGACGAAACGTATCCCTACGGCTATCGCGCGGACCTGGCGGAGAAAGTGATTCCCGTCGTGGAAGGCCTGGTGCAAGCCGCCCTGCGGCAAACCCGCGCGCGCCAGCGCTGAGTTTCCGTCCATTTCCGCGCGGCTCCAGGCGATGAACCGGTTTACGTTCAACACCACGGAAAACTATCCGGAGTGGAACCTGCTGCTGACCTGGGTGGCGGTGGTGGAGTCTGCGTCCGTCTCCGGCGCGGCCCGTCTGCTGGACCTGTCGCAGGCCGCGGTGTCGCAGCGCGTCAAGCAACTGGAGGCCGCGATGTCCACCGTGCTGCTCGACCGCAGCACCCGGCCGGCGCGGCCCACGCCCGCCGGCGAGCTGCTGTTCGACCACGCCGCCCGCCTGCTGGCGCAGGCCGGCGACATGACGGAAAGCGTGCGCAACCTCAGCCGGGCCAAGCGCAATATCGTCCGTTTCGGCTGCGTGGATTCCTTCGCGGGCACTCTGGGCCCAACGCTGATCCACGGCCTGTCCGGTGCATCGCGCCAGATCCGGCTGTGGTCCGGCATCACACCGGTGCTGGACAAGCAGCTCGAAGACCGCCAGCTGGATCTGGTCGTGACCACCAGCGCCTCGGCCGGCAAGCCCCAGATCCGCAAGTACAGCCTGTTCAGCGAGCCCTACGTGCTGATCGTGCCACGGACGATGAACATGGAGAAGATCGAGTCGCTGAAGGAGCTGGGCAGGCGGACGCAATTCATCCGCTACAGCGCCCGCTCCTTCATCGGCGCCGAGATCGATCGCCTGATCGAGGCCCACGGCGTCGCGATCGAACGCACCTTCGAGTTCGACAACACCGATCCGCTGCTCAGCCTGGTCACCGCGGGGCTGGGCTTCGCGATCAGCACGCCGCTGTGCATCTGGCAGTCGCGCCATTTCGTGGAGCAGCTGCGGGTGCTGCCGCTGGCGCCCTACCTGGGCCCCGCGCGCGGCGACGGCGGCAACCTGTCGCGCACGCTCTACCTGGCCGCGCGCCAGCAAGAAGTCGGCAAGCTGCCTGCCGAGGCCCGGGACGTGATCCTGATGGCGATGGAACGCCTGATCCAGAAAGACATCGCCCCGGCGCTGGGTCTGCCGCCCGCTACGCTGTGGCGCAGCGCGCGGCGCTGACCCTCTCCGGCGCCTGGGCGTCAAGGCCTCAAGGCAAGGCCGCCGTCAAGGCCGGGACCGCCTCGAACAGATCGCCGACCAGCCCGTAGTCCGCCACGCCGAAGATCGGCGCGTCGGCATCCTTGTTGATGGCTACGATGGTCTTGGAATCCTTCATGCCCGCCAGATGCTGGATAGCTCCCGAAATCCCGACGGCCACGTACAGCTCCGGCGCCACGATCTTGCCGGTCTGGCCCACCTGCCAGTCGTTTGGCGCGTAGCCGGCGTCGACCGCCGCCCGCGACGCGCCCAGGGCCGCGCCCAGCTTTTCCGCCAGCGGATCCAGCAGCTTGAAGTTCTCGGCGCTGCCCAGCCCGCGCCCGCCCGACACCACCGCCCGCGCGCTGCCCAGGTCGGGCCGCTCGGACACGGCGATCTCGCGGCTGACGAAACGCGCCCGGCTGCAGCAAGGCGCGGCTTCGACCGTCTCTATCCCGGCATTGCCGCCTTCGGCCGGCGCAGGATCGAAGGCGGTGGGACGGATCGTCGCCACCACCACCGGATAGCCGCTGCGCACGGTTTCGATCGCGTTGCCAGCGTAGATGGGGCGCTTGAACGTATCGGGGGCCAGCACCTGGATCACATCGGAGACCTGCGCCACGTCCAGCAGCGCAGCAACGCGCGGGGCCACGCTCTTGCCCTGGGCCGTGGCCGCCATGAACAGATGGGAATAGCCGCCAGCCATCGCCACGGCCTGCGCCGCCACGCTTTCCGCCAGGCCATCGGCCAGATGCTCCGCCTGCGCCAGCAGCACCTTGGCCACGCCGCCGGCGCGGGCGGCCGCCTCGGCCGCCAGCCGCGCGTCCGCGCCCGCCACCAGCACGTGCACCGGCATGTCCAGCCGGCCGGCGGCGGCAATCGCGTTGAACGTGGCGCCGTTCAGCGCGCGCCCGTCGTGTTCGGCAATAACGAGTACCGTCATCAGATCACCTTTGCTTCGTTCTTGAGTTTGTCGAGCAGCGCGGCCACGTCGGCCACCTTGACACCTGGCGCGCGCGGCGCCGGCGCCTCGACGCGCAGCGTCTCCAGGCGGGACACGGGGTCCACATCCAGGGTTTCCGGCGTCTCGGTATCCAGCGGCTTCTTCTTGGCCTTCATGATGTTGGGCAGCGTCACGTAGCGCGGCTCGTTCAGGCGCAGGTCGGCCGTGATCACGGCCGGCAGCGTCAGATCCAGCACTTCCAGCCCGCCGTCGACCTCGCGCGTTACGCGGGCCGTGCCGCCTTCGATCCGGATATCGCTCGCGTTCGTGGCCTGGGGCCAGTCCAACAGGGCCGCGAGCATCTGGCCGGTCTGGCAGGCATCGTCGTCGATCGCCTGTTTGCCCAGGATCACCAGGGCCGGCTGTTCCTTGCGCACGACGGCGCACAGCAGCTTGGCCACCGCCAGCGGCCGCAGCGCGGCGTCGGTCTGGACCAGCAGGCCCCGGTCGGCGCCGATCGCCAGCGCCGTGCGCAGCGTTTCCTGCGATTGCGCAGTGCCGCAGGAAACGGCGACGACCTCGCTTGCCGCGCCCTGCTCTTTCAGGCGCACGGCGGCTTCGACTGCGATCTCGTCGAACGGGTTCATCGACATCTTCACGTTGCCGATGTCGACGCCGCTCTGGTCGGCCTTGACGCGCACGTTGACGTTGTGGTCAACCACGCGCTTGACCGCGGCAATTACCTTCATGAAAACCTCCAGGACAAAAGAATCACATGCGCCCGCGGAACCGCCGGACCCGGCACGCGGCGCAAACGGTTTCAGGTACAGGCCTGCGCGGCGATCCGGATATCCAGCGCCACGGCAGCGAGGCCGCCGGCCGGCGGGCCAACCTCGGGGGTGAACGCCGCGCCGGCGTCGCCGTCGGCCTCCACCAAGACAAACTCCCCCGCCGCCAGCGGCGCGTCCACCCCCTCGCCGCGCAGGCGGCCAGGACGCAGCGCCACCACCAGCCGTATCGTCCGCGCCGGGCCGCGCAGCCCGCCCGCCGACAGCGCCGCGGCCATTACTCCGATGGCGTGCACGCGGGCCGACGCCGCGCCACGCAACACGAACAGGTTCAACACGCGCACCGGCTCGCCCAGCAGACGGGACTGGAAGGCTGCCTCGCCCGCGAATCCGGCGGGCACCCCGTGCCGGAGCAGGACCGGCGCGCCCTCGCCGCGCAATTCCACGCCCTGCCCCGACAGCACGACCGATACGCGGTCATAGCCGGGAAAGCGGGAATACGGGCCATCGCGATCGATATCGGCGATGCTGACGCGCCAGCGCTTGGCGCCGTCCGCGGCCAGCGTGCGGGTCGAGCCCGCTCCGTTCTTCCAGGGCTCGGGCGGCAGCGCAACCCAGTTGACGGGCCCGGCGGGCGCGGGATCAGGACACTGCGCCAAGGCCGTACTTCCCGGTAAGCAGCGCGCCGCTCTGGAAACGGCCGATGCCGTACGGCGCGAGCGACACATCGGTAGGCAGGCCCAGCGCTTCCTGCGCCAGCACCCGGCCCACGGTAGGCGACAGCTTGAAGCCATGGCCCGAGAAGCCGAATCCCACGATCAGGCCGGCCACGCCGCCGACGCGGCCCAGCACGGGATTCCAGTCGGGAGTGACGTCGTACACCCCCGTCCAGGAAGAGGCCAGGCCGGCCGTCTCGTACGCGGGGAAGCGCTCGGCCACCTGGGCGCCGACCTCGGCAACGTAGTCCAGCGGAATGTCGCCCTGCTCGGTCTCGCTTTGCTGCAGCTTTTCGCCGACGACGCCCTCGCTCACCAGCATCTGGTTGCCGCCATAGCTGCGGCAGTACAACATTCCCGGCGACGCCAGGTCCTTGTAGACGGGCATGGAATAGGTATAGGGCGCCTGCTCGCACTCCAGCGCCAGCACGGCGTGGCGCTCCGGCACGACGGGCATGGGCACGCCCGTCCAGGCCGCCAGTTCCGACGTCCAGATGTTCTGCGTGCTGATGACGAGCGGGCTGGCGTAGTCGCCTTCCGAGGTGGACACTCCAGCGACCCGGCCGTTCTCGACCAGCAGGCCCCGCACGTCGACGTTCTCGCGGATGGTGACGCCGCGGCGGCGCGCGCCGCGCGCGAAGCTGGTGGCCACGAGATAGGCGTCGGCGAAGCCCGCATCGGGCTCGAAACCGATCAGCGCGGCATCGTCGAACGACGCTATCGGCAGCAGTTCCCGGGCCTGGGCGGGGGTCAGCATTTCCAGCGCGATGCCCTGCCGCACCTGTTGCGCCAGGGCGCTGCGCAGCGGCTCCAGCTTGCCGTCGTTCGCCGCGCTGATGAGATAGCCGCACTTGACCAGGCCGCACGAGGCCTCTTCGTCGCCGACATAGTTGGCGAAATCGTTGAACACGCCCCACGAGCGCTGCGCCAGCTCCACGTTCTCGCGCACCGAGTAATGCGTGCGCAGAATGCCGGAGGACTGCGATGTAGTGCCCGCGCCGATCGTCGCCCGATCAAGCACCAGCACGTTCTTCGCACCGAGCTCCGCAAGGTGGAAGGCCACGGAACTGCCGATCACGCCGGCACCAATCACGATCACGTCATAGCTTTTCAAGACAAGGCTCCAAGGACAAGTGGCGCGAGTGTGAACCCCGCCTTCCGGAGCCGCCGCAATATAAGCCCGGCGAAATCTGACCATCGCTGCTGCTTATATTCACGCCGCCGGCCGATGTACAGGCGAAAGTCACGTCTGCCGCGCCCCAAGAGCGCCGGTGACATGACATCCATCAGTCAATCTACATTCACGTAGGGGAATACTATGAACATGAACCGCCGCGCCATGTTGGCGCGCACCGCGGCACTGGCGGGCGCAAGCGTCCTCGGATTTCCCATGATCGGCCGCGCGGCCACGCCCTCGTATACCTACGGCGGCTCTGCCTGGCTGGGCCACTATTCGGCCTACATCGCCATGAAGACCGGCCTGTTCGCCAAACAGGGGCTGGACATCAAATGGCAGAGCTTCGCGACCTCTTCCGACCGCATGAGCGCGGTGATGGCGGGCAACGTCGATCTGGCCGGCACCGGCGTGGTGTCGTCGCTGGCCCTGATGGCCGCGGGCGCGCGCCAGTTCCAGGTCATCGCCACGCCCAACAACTTCGGCCGCGCCGAAGGGGTGCTGGTGCGCGAGGACGTTACGTCCGTCGCCGGCCTGAAAGGCAAGAAGATCGGCGTCACCTACGCTTCCAGCGCCCACGTGCTGCTGCTGGACGTGCTGCGCCAGGCCGGGCTGGACCCGGACAAGGACGTGTCCATCATCAACCTGCCCGCCACCAACATCCTGTCGGCCTACCAGGGCAAGCAGATCGACGCGGCCGTTGCCTGGACCCCGGCCTTCGACCGCATCAAGGCCGTGCCGGGCACCCATGTGCTGCTGGACGACACTGCCTTCTCGCTCTACAAGCAATATGCGATCACGCCCGGCCCGGATGTCCTGCTCACGCGCGCCAAGCTGGGCAAGGACGATCCCGATGCGGTGCGCAAGTTCCTGCGGGCGGTGTTCGAAGCCAACGCCATGCTGAGCGGACAGCCCGAGGAAGCCGCGGGCGTGCTGCTGGAACTGACGGGCCTGTCCAAGGAAGACCAGTTGGCCGTCATCAAGCAGACGCAGTGGTATTCCGCGGCCGACCAGAAGGCGCTGATGGTGGATCCCGGCAATTTCGTCAGCGGCATGCAGAAGCTCGCGGAGATGCTGGTTTCGCTCAAGCAGATCGACCGCGCGCCCAAGGTCAAGGACTGGGTCCAGGTCTCGTACCTCTAAGCACGGGACCGTCCGCCTATGTCCATACGTTCGTCTTCACGGGAAACGCGGCTGATCTGGGTCAGCGCGCTATCGCTGCTGGGTTTCCTGCTGTGCTGGGAAGCCCTGTGCCGCGCCGGCGCGGTGGATCCGATATTCCTGCCCGCGCCCTCCCAGGTCCTGGCGCGCGCCCTGTCCATGTCGGACCAGGGCACGCTGTTCTACAACGTGCTGGCCTCGACCCGGCGTGTCATGGTGGGTTTCATGGCGGCCGTCGCCGTGGCCATCCCCCTGGGCATCCTGCTCGGCACGTCCAAGGTGGCGCGCGCCGTTTTCGATCCCATCATTTCCTTCCTGCGCCCGCTGCCGTCCATGAGCTGGATCCCGCTGTCGCTGCTGTGGTTCGGCATCACCGAAACGCAGAAGTACAGCATCGTTTTCATGGGCTCCTTCGTGCCCGCCCTGCTCTACGTGATGGAAGCCACCCGCAGCATCGATCCCGTGCTGGTGCGGGCCGCCCGCAACCTGGGCGCCAACCGATGGCAGGTCATGCGCGAAGTGCTGTTCCCGGGCTGTCTGCCGCAGATCCTGTCCGGGATGAAGATCATCCTGGGGCTGTCCTGGACCTGCGTCATCTCGGCCGAGCTGGTGGCGTCCAAGGAAGGCCTGGGCTTCATGATCATGAACGGCAAGGAGTTCTTCCAGACCGACACCGTGGTGCTCGGCATGGTCCTGATCAGCTTCACCGTGCTGGTGACCGATCTGTGTTTGCGTCTACTTGAACGATGGGTGCTGTCATGGCAACGATGAGCGACGATACGATGATCCGCCTTGCCGGCGTTTCCAAGTCCTACGGCGGCATCACCGTGCTCGACAAGGTCGACCTGGAGGTCCGGCGCGGCGAATTCCTCGTGCTGCTGGGCGCGTCCGGCTGCGGCAAGTCCACGCTGCTGAACCTGATGGCCGGCTTCATCGCGCCCGACAGCGGCAGCATCGCCGTCAACGGCAAGCCGGTGACCGACGTGACCGCCGCCTGCGGCATGGTGTTCCAGCAATACGCGCTATTCCCCTGGCGCACCGTCCAGGAGAACGTGGAGTTCGGCCTGAAGATGCGCGGCATGTCCCGCCAGGAACGCGCGCCCATCGCGCGCAAGTACATCGAGATGGTCGGGCTGAAGCAGGCGGCGGACAAGTATCCGCACGCGCTGTCGGGCGGCATGAAGCAGCGCGTGTCGATCGCCCGCGTGCTGGCCAACGATCCTGCCGTGATGCTGTTCGACGAACCCTTCGCCGCGCTGGACGCCATGACCCGGCAGGTGCTGCAGGACCAGCTGCTGTCCATCTATGAACAGAGCGGCAAGACCATCGTCTTCATCACGCATTCGATCGACGAGGCGCTGACCCTGTCCACCCGGATGGCCGTCATGGGCTCCAAGCCCGGACGCATCGTGCAGGACATCCACAACGACCTGCCCCATCCACGCAGCGCCGATGTGCAGCTGTCGCCCCGCTTCGTGGAACTGAAGCGGGCCATCTGGGAGCGCGTGCAAGAGGAAGTCACGCGCAGCATGGAACTGGCCGTGTAGGGCATCTCCCGAATCGAAGAGGCCTTGCGAGGCTCCCGATTCCGCCCCTTGCCGTCCGCCGGCCAGGGGCGGTTTCTTTGCGCCCGTGCCCCGCGCTACGGATTCTGCCATGCGCCGGGGCTGCGCCCTTCCGCGGCCAGGAATTCCACCAGCGCCGGCAGCGAAGCATCCATCGGCCGGTTCGGCTGAATCCTCATCACATACCCCCAGGACCCCGCCATGCGCAGCTGCGGCACCAGAGGCACCAGCCGGCCGCTGGCCAGTTCCTCGTCGATCAGCGGCGCCCGCCCCAGCGCGATGCCCACCCCGGCTGCGGCCGCAGCGGCGATCGTGCTCATGCCGCTCAGCACCATGGGCTCCTGCCAGTCGGATTCGGCCAGCCCCAGCCGCGGGCTCCAGGTGCGCCAGTCGGTCTCGGGGCTGTCGATGTGCTTCTCCTCCAGCCAGCGGTGGCGCGTGAAGATGCGCGGATCGCCGCGGTCGGCCTCCGGAACCAGCGCGGGGCTGCAGACCGGCACGACCGTCTCCGTCATGAGCGGGATGTCTCCAGGCTCGGCGTTGTGCGGACCCATGGCGCGCACGTGCAGGAAGGCCAGGTCGATGTCCTGGCTCTTCCAGGCCGGATCCTGGCTGGCGTGCAGATAGACCTGGATGTCGATGTCGGGGTGCAATTCGATGAACCGGCCGATGCGCGGCGCCAGCCAGAGGGCGGCCAGCGACGGGTTGGCCGACACGTTCAGGGTATACCGCCGCCTGCCGCGGGCCGTCGCCCGGACATTGCGGCAGGCGGTCTCGAGCAGGGTCAAGGCCTGTTGCACCGACGCCAGCAGATCGGCGCCCGCGCCGGTGGTCTCGGCGCGTCGCACCGTGCCGCCCCGGCGCAGCAGCGTGACGCCCAGATCGGCCTCCAGCGCCCGCAGCTGGTGGCTGACGGCGCTCTTGGTCACGTTGAGTTCGGCGGCGGCACGGCTGAGGCTGCCCAGGCGGGCCACGGCTTCGAAGGCGCGCAGCGCGGCCAGCGGCGGCGTGCGGTTGGGCAGATCAGGCATGGGTTGAGTTTATCTCAACCTCTTATTGAAAAACTATCGCTTTCGCCGCCCTGCGGTATGGGGGACCATGCAAGCTCTGGAAGGAGATTGCAATGTATTTCGATTCACGGCTTTGGCGTCTGACCGAGGGGCTGCGCGCCGGCATGGCGGGCGGCATATTCCTGGGCCTGCTGGCCCTGGCCGCGGGCATCGCGCGCTACGTGTTCCTGGGCCAGTTGCTGGCCCGTGTGTTCGAGGGCGCGCCATGGCAGGACTGGATCGCCCCCGCGCTGTACGTGGCCGCGATGGTGCTGCTGCGCGCAGGCTTCGACCACTGGCGCACCGTGCAGGCCAACCGCAGCTCGGCCGAGGTGCAGCAGGCGCTGCGCGGCCGGCTCTACGACCGCATCGTCAGTTTGGGCCCGGCCTGGTTCGCCAACCAGCGCACGGGCGGTGTGATGCTGACGGTGGTCGACGGCGTCGAGCAATTGCAGACCTTCTTCGGCCAGTACCTTCCTCAGGTGGCCATCGCGGCGGCGGCGCCCTTCGCAATCTTCGCCGTGATCGCGTTCTGGGACGTGCCGACCGCCCTGGTCTTCCTGGCGGCCGCGCTGTTCGCGCTGTTCGGCCCCATGGCCGTGCACATGCTGGACCGCCGCGCCAGCCTGGCCCGCACGCGCTCGCTGAACGATTTCGGCGAGGATTTCCTCGACGCGGTGCAGGGGCTGCCCACGCTGAAGTCCTACGGCCAGGGCAAGGCCTGGGGCCAGCGGCTGGCCGCCCGCGCCCGCAGCCTCTCGGACAACACCTTCTGGGTGCTGTCGGTCAGCCTGCTGACGCGCGGCATCAGCGACCTGGGCGTGGCCCTGGGCGCGGCGCTGGCCCTGACGCTGGGCGCCTGGCGCGTGGCCGCCGGCGACATGAGCGTGGAGGCGCTGCTGATCGTGCTGATGGCCGGCACCGAAATCTTCCGCCCGCTGCGCGACCTGCGCTCGGTGCTGCACCGGGGCATGCTGGGCCAATCGGCGGCCGTCAGCATCCATGCCTTGATAGACGCCCAGCCCTTGACGCCCGCGCCCGACGCGCGCGCGGCCGGCGGCGCACCGGCGCGGCTGGCGCCCACCATCGAATTCGACGACGTGGCGTTCTCCTACACGCCCGAACGCCGCGCGCACCAGGGGCTGGCCTTCCGCATTGCGGCGGGCGAACGCGTCGGCGTGGTCGGGCCCAGCGGCGCGGGCAAGTCGACCATCGTGCGCCTGCTGCTGCGCGAATGCGTGCCGCAGTCGGGCACCATCCGGGTCGGCGGCCATGACGTGAACGGGCTCGATACGCAGGCCCTGCTGTCGCACATCGCGCTGGTCAGCCAGGACATCACGCTGTTCCACGGCACCATCGACGACAACCTGCGGCTGGGCCGCCCCGACGCCACGCACGAACAGGTGCGCGCCGCCGCCCGCGCCGCCAATATCGACGACTTCATCATGGCGCTGCCCGACGGCTACGCCACCCGCATCGGCGAACGCGGCCTGCAATTGTCCGGCGGCCAGCGCCAGCGCGTGGCGATCGCCCGCGCCCTGCTGCGCGACGCCCCCATTCTCATCCTGGACGAAGCGCTGTCCTCGGTGGACACGGAGAACGAAGCGCTGATCCAGCAGGCCCTGGACCGGCTGATGGCCGGCCGCACGACGCTGATCCTGGCCCATCGGCTGGCCAGCGTCATCGGCGCCGACCGCTGCCTGGTGCTGGACCAGGGGCGGGTCGTGGAAGCCGGCACGCACGCCGCGCTGATGGAGCAAGGCGGCCTGTACCACAGCCTGATGCGCGAGCAGGCCGAGGCGCACCGGAACCCCGCGGCCGGCAGCCCCGCCGCCGCGAACGCCTCCCCTCCCGCCCCCCGAACCGACACATCCGGGGACGGCCCGGGCACGCAAGGGCCGGCGCTGCGCGCCCTGGACGCGGACGCCGCCCAGGTCGGCTGGCGCGACACGCTGGGCACGCTGCTGTCGGTGGTGCGCCCGTGGCGCGGCACCCTGGCGGCCACCATCCTGCTGGGCGTGGCGCGGGTAGCCGCCTTCATCGGCGTGGGTATCTTCAGCGCGCTGATCGTCGCCGCCATCCGCGACGGGCGCGACGTTTCTTCGCTGGTCGTCGGCCTGCTGATCACCGCGCCCCTGGCCGCGCTGTTCCACTGGCTGGAATCCTGGCTGGCCCACGCCATGGCCTACCAGCTGCTGGCCGACATGCGGGTCAAGCTCTACGACAAGCTGGAGCGGCTGGCGCCCGCCTATCTGCTGCAGCGCCGCTCCGGCGACCTGGTGGCGCTGGCCACGCAAGACGTGGAGATGGTGGAGTACTTCTATGCCCACACCATCGCGCCCGCCATCGTCTCGGTGCTGGTGCCGCTGTCCGTGCTGGGATTCCTGGGCGTCTACAGCTGGCCGGTGGCGCTGGCGCTGCTGCCCTTCCTGGCCTATGCGCTGGTGTCGCCGGTGCGCGGGCGCAGCAAGGTCGATGCGCTGGGCGACAAGGCCCGGCACGCGCTGGGTGAAATGAGCGCGCACGCCACCGACACCATCCAGGGCCTGGCCGACCTCACCGCCTTCCAGGCCACGGGCCGCCGTCGCGATGAGTTCCTGCTGGTGGCCGACCGGTACCGCGTCCGCCGCCTGGACATCCTGCGCGATCTGTCCCGGCAGACCGCCTGGTTCGAGGTGGCGATGGGGCTGGGCGGCCTGGCCGTGGCGGTCGTGGGCGCCCTGCAGGTCGCCGCCGGCGCGTTATCGGCCAGCATGCTGCCGCTGCTGGTGCTGATCGCGCTGGCCACCTTCCTTCCGGTATCGGAAATCTCCCAGGTCAGCCGCCAGCTGGCGGACACCATCGCCGCCACCCGCCGCCTGCACGTGGTGGCCAACGAACCCGAACCGGTCACCGACGGCCCGCTGGCGGCGCCTGCAGCAGCCTACGGCCTGTCGCTGGCGTTCGAGCACGTCAGCTTCGCCTATCCCGGCAAGCGCGAAGACACCTTGCGCGACCTGAGCTTCCAGGTCCCGGCCGGCGCCACGGTCGCCGTGGTCGGCGCATCGGGCGCGGGCAAAAGCACCGTGGCCAGCCTGCTGCTGCGCTTCTGGGACCCGCGCGAAGGCGCGGTGAAGCTGGACGGGATCGACGTGCGGCAACTGCGGCTGGACGGCCTGCGCGAACGCGTGGCGCTCGTCACGCAGGACACCTATCTGTTCAACGACACGCTGGAAGGCAATATCCGCCTGGCCCGGCCCGAGGCCAGCCCCGAGGAACTGGCGCGCGCGCTGGAACAGGCCGCGCTGGCGGACTTCGTGCGCAGCCTGCCCGACGGCATCGCCACTCGGGTGGGAGAGCGCGGCATGCAGCTCTCAGGCGGCCAGCGCCAGCGCATCTCCATCGCCCGCGCCTTCCTGAAGAACGCGCCGGTGCTGATCCTGGACGAAGCCACCTCGCACCTGGACACGCTGTCCGAAATGCAGGTGCGCGGCGCGCTCGACGTGCTGATGCGGCATCGGACCACGCTGGTCATCGCGCACCGTCTCTCGACGATCCGCGACGCCGACCTCATCCTGGTGCTGGAGCGCGGCGCCCTGGCGGAGGCCGGCACGCACGACCAGCTGCTGAAGCGGCAAGGGGTCTATGCGCGCCTGGCCAGCCACCAGGGCGGGTACGCGCTCAGTAGCGCAACGTCTCTACCGACTTAGCGTTGGCCCGCACTTCCGCATCCGTGAACCAGACCCGCTTGCTGCCGAAGCTGGTGTACAGATCGAACTGGTCGCGGGTATGGGGCGAGGCCGTGCCGTCCGGGGCGACGAAGCCGCTCTGCCCCGGCGCCACCACGTCCACCGCGCGCACGCCCCGGGCGTCGAACACCGTCATGTTGTTCTCGGTGCCGCGGTTCTGCGTGGCGGGATGGCTCAGCACCGCCTTGTCGTCCGCCTGCGGCACGCCCAGGAAGTTCTTGGGCGCGAACACCATGGGCGGCGCCGGGACGCGCCAGCCGGCGGGGTCATCGCCATAGGCCTTGCGCAAGGCGGCAAGCGCATCGTCCAGCGCGGCGAGCGTCATGGCTTGCGCGGGTTGCCCGTTGAAGAAGTCGTACTGCTGCGGCACGCCGGCATCACGCCCGGCCAGCGCGTTGTACAGCACCTTCGTGCCCACCGTCAGGTTGACGGACCCCGTAGCGGGAGCCGCGGGCGTGGGGTAGCCCGTGGCGCTGTACCACTTGAAGAAGTCGGCCGGCATCTCGTCGGCCAGCGTGCGCTTGAGCATGGCGCGCAGCCACGCGTCCATCACTGCCGGCCCTGCGTTGTCGTAGTAGCCGGCCTGCTTTTCGCTCGTTCCCATGCCGTCCCAGGACGCCAGCCCCGCGACCAGCCGGGCGCGCGCGTCGTCGGCCGGCAGGCCTTGCACCGCCTGTTGCAGGAAGGGCAGGAAGTGCCGGCGGTTGACGTCGGCGTAGCTGGTGGTACGGATCAGGTCCCACATCTGCTGCGCGCTGACCCTGCCGCCATCGGCGGTCATGGCTTTCAGGCGGGTCTCGATCTCGGCGTAGCGGTCGGCCTGCCCCCACACGATGGCGAAAAGATCGGTGGAGGGATAACCGCGCATGGGCTGGTTGTTCCAATTGGCGATGAAGCCCTGGCGCGGGTTGTAGACCTGAGGATTCGTCGCGAACGGCAGCATGCCGTCCCAGTCCATCTCGCCGGTGCCGGGAACCGGCAGGCGCGGGTCGTGGCCCGGACGGCGCTTGGGATAGAAGCCCGTGTGCGCGTAGCCGATGTTGCCGCGGTCGTCCGCGTAATACCAGTTGATGGTCAGGGCGTGGCGCGCGGCCTGCTGCCTCCATTGATCCCAGTTGCGCGACTGCGCCTTGTGCGTCCAGGCCATCAGGGACTGCAGCTCGTAGCCCTCCCAGGCGCGCGCCTTGGCGTAGGCGACGTTCTGCTTTTCGTCGAACTTGGTGACGATGCCGTGCACCGTGCGGTACACGTCCATCATCACGGGCTCCCCATCCTTGACCAGGATGAGTTCCGTGCGCTTGTCCATCGTCTTCCACTCGCCGTCGTGGAAGTAGCGCGTGCGGTCGGCAGGGTCCAGCTTTTCGGCGTAGATGTCCACGTCGTCGCCGAAGCCCGCGGTGGAGCCCCAGGTCACGTGGGCGTTGTGGCCGAACAGGATGCTGGGATAGGCGAAGGGGGTGTTGCCCACCACGTCGAACCCCGCGCCGTGCAGGCCGATGCCATAGGTATAGGCCGGATTCCACCAGCCGAACTGAGGGCCGTTCAACAGGATGGAACGCGCGTCCTTGGCATGGTCTCGCCCCACGATCCACATATTGCTGGTGGTGGGGAAGCCAGCGATGCCCGGCTGGCCGGATTCGGCGAATTGCGCCAGCAGCACTTCCCGCGCGCCAGCCGGGGATTCATCCAGCACGCCGCGGGTCTGCGCATCGCGCGCCACGCGCTCCAGCATGGGCGGCGTGCCGTCGTAGCGCGGCAAGGCGTAGGACAGCCTGGGCGGCGGCTTGCCGCCCTCGGGGCGATAGACGCCCTCTTCCTCCGGCACCGTGATGGGCGCGCGGCTGTCGGTCATCCAGCGCAGCTGATTGAAGATCTGCATGGCGCGCTCGCCGCCATGCCGGTCCTTCAGCGCGGTCAGCAGCGCCAGGTTGTCGATCTCGCTGTTGGCGTCGGAAAAGCGGTTGGCCATGGTGCCCACGAACACCATCGCCACGTCATAGGCCGTCCAGTCGGCCGGCTTGAACCCCAGGTCGTTGAATTCCTTGGGCATCAGGCTGCCGGGTTCGGCCCGCACGCGCGCGATCCAGGCGTTCATGCCGGCCGCGTAGCCGTCCAGTATCTGGCGTTCCGAGGCGGGCAGCGCGGCCAATTGGCGCTGGATGCGCTCCGGCGAAAAATTGCCGCGGATGGACTTGTCGAAGCCCACCATGGACTGGCCCAGCACCTCCGCCACGCGGCCCTGGGTACTGCGCCGCGCCATCTCCATCTGGAACAGGCGGTCCTGCGCGACGGCGTAGCCATAGCCGTAGAAGATGCCATAGACGGTATTGGCGTAGACATGCGGCATGCCATAGCCGTCGCGCCGGATCGTGACCTGCCCGCTTGCGGCGCCAGCGGGGCGAACCGCGGTTTCTGCATGCTTCCGGGGGATGTGCTGGGCTTCCTGGGCCTGGGCGCCCATGGCCGCGCAGGCCGCCAGGATAGCGGCCGACAACAAGTGCTGCTTCATTCGAATCTGTCTCCGTGTTTGACGAGCCGCGCCACGGTGCGAGTCCCGGGCGCGGGTTGCGGCGCCTCTTGCGGGCGCCGTCTGCGGATCATCATACGAACAGCCCATCTATAATTCCAATGCATTTATTTCATAGTATTCATGCATTGGAAACATGGACTTCCAGAAACTCAAGCATCTGCTCGCCGTGGTGGAGCACGGCACCTATTCGCGCGCGGCGGACGCGGTCAACTTGTCGCAGCCGGCGCTCAGCCGCAGCATCCAGGCGCTGGAAGCCGAATTGGGCCTGCCCCTGCTGGACCGCGGCACGCGCCGCGTGCGCCTGACGCCCTACGGCGCCTGCGTGGCCGAACGCGCGCGCCGCATGCGCTTCGAGGAAGCGGAGCTGCAACGCGAACTCAAGACCCTGCATAGCGGCGAGTCGGGCACGCTGGCTATCGGGTTGAGCCCCACGCCCGCGTCGCTGCTGTTGTCGCCCTTCCTTATCCACATGGCCGAGCGCCACCCGCAGGTGCGCGTCGGCGTCGAGCTGGGCGCCACCGCGGCCCTGCTGGAGATGCTGCGCGCCGAGCGCATCGACGCCATGGTGTGCGACGCCCGCATGCTTTATGAGGCGGCCGATCTGGAGACCCGCCCCCTGCCCCCGCTGCGGGCCGGCCTGGTCTGCCGCAAGAGCCATCCCATCCTGGCCCACAGGCGCTCCGGCATCGAACAGATCCGCCAGTACCCCGTGGCCTCCAGCACGCTCAGCCCCGAAGTATCGCTGCGGCTGGCGGAAACCTTGGGGCCCGGCGGGGCGCCCGAGCAGATGATCACCCACCGCTGCGAAAACCTGGAGGCGCTGGTCGAGCTGGCGCTGTGCTCGGACACCCTGCTGCTGGGCGTGATCTGCGTCACCCGCCGGCACCAGGACGCCGGGCAGCTGGCTGAAGTGCCCATCCCGCCCGATCCGCAGCGCCAGGGCCACTATGCGCTGGCCCGGCTGGCGGGCCGCACGCCCTTGACGGCGCAGGACGCCCTGTACGATTTCACGCGGGCGTGCTGGGATGGCTTCGCGTCGTTCAGGGCGAAGCCTTAGATGGGCGGTTGCGGGATTTGGCCTGGCCAGATGCGCTGTCCGCCGGACTGCGGACGAGGATGGGCGGCGATCAATTGCTGTTGATCCAGTCCTGCGTATCCTGGATGAACCACGGAAGATTCAACCGCTCTCCCTCGCCGGACTGTATGGTCAGGCGTTGGCCCGAGGAACCCGGGGCCGGCGTCTTGGGAGACGGCCGGCTCCGGTAGTCCAGATCGGTTTGCTGGGGCGGACTGCCCGCGCATGCGGCGATCGACGCGCACGCGATTGCGAGAAGGATGGGCCGCAGGGCTGGGCGAAACGGTTTCATGATGCTCTGGTTCCTGCTGGCGGCACAGGCCGAGGGTGCCGGATAATCGAGGCCTTCATTTCACACCTTACTCGCAATACGAGGCGTTCCCAAATAGTGTCAGACTACAACTTTGACGTTGGAAATGGGGCTGTAAAGTCAGAAGACTCCCCGCACCGTCAGGGTCGCATTGCGCGGGTCGCCATAGAAGCTGCCCCAGCCCGGCGCGCCGATGGTCTGGTAGTACGTCTTGTCGAACAGGTTGTTCACGTTCAAGGCCGCTGACCAGTTCTTGTTGATCTGGTAGCCGACCCGCGCATTCCATACGGCGTACGACGCTTGCGACACCCGCACTGAACGCGTTTCGGTATAGCTGCCGCTCTGGTAGTTCACGCCTCCGCCCAGCGTCCAGGCGGACCACTCGCCCGGCAGGCGGTATTCCGACCAGAGGCGCAGAATATGCTTGGGCGTAACCGTGCGGCCGAAGTTGGTGGTCGAGACATCCGTGTCGTCCAGGAACTTCAGCGTGTTGAAGGTATAGCCCGCGAACAGTTGCCAGCCGCGCGCCACCTCGCCGCTGATCTCGGCGTCGATCCCCTGGCTGCGCACCTTGCCGCTGGAAAAATAGCAGATGTCGCCCACCGAGCATGTGCCGGTCAGGTCCTGCTGCGCCCGATTCTTCTGGTCGATGCGGAAGAAGGCCAGGGACGTGTTCACCCGGCCGTCGAGCAGTTCGCCCTTGATGCCCGCTTCATAGTTCGTGCCCAGGATGGGATCCAGCACCTTGCCGGACGCGTCCAGCGAGTTCTGCGGCTCGAAAATCTGCGCGAAGCTGACGTAGCCGGACCACTGGGGATTGAACGCGTAGATCAGGCCGCCATAGGGCGTGACGACGCCATTCTCTTTGTAGGGGTCCGTGTATTTGCCGCCGCCGTCGCGGTAGCTGCCGGTATTTTCGTACCAGCTGACTCGCGCGCCCGCCACCAGCGTCAGCGGGTCCGCCAGGCTGAAGCGGCCGACGCCGTAGACGCCGGTCTGCTTCATCTTGATGATGGTCGCCGTGCCCCGGTAGGCATTCTCGCGCAACCAGTCGTCGGACGGCTCCGGCGTGTGATGGTCCGGATTCCAGACGTTCACCGCCCGGTTCAGGCGCGCCGTCGCAAAATCGTTCTTGCTGGTCAGGTCGTTGAAGCTCGCGCCCACGCTGAGCGTGTGCTTGCGGCCCAGCGCCTGGAACGCGCCGTCCACGTCCAGATTGAGCGCCTTGTTGTGCGTCGAGAAATCAAAGATGCCGGCGTACATGGTCGGCCCGAGACCGGTTGCCGGATCGACCGCGCCTTCGGTGAAAGCGTACTTCGAATCGTTCGATTCCTGGGTGGAGGTGGCGGTGAGGCGCAGCGACCAATCCTGGTCGAAGCGATGCGCCAGCTCGGCGAACGCGGATGTCTGCTTGCCGTTCCAGCGGTTCCAGTCCTGGGCCAGCGAGGTCGACCGCTTCAGTCCGATGTCGTCGCCGTTGGCGTAATGAGGCAGGCCGTGGAAGAACGGCGTCGACCGCAGCTCCTCGTAGCTGATGCCGCCCGTCAAGGTCGTGGCGGGCCCCAGATCGTAGCTCAGGACGCCGTACAACACGCCATTGCGGCTGCTAGCCACGTCGTAGAAATCGTTGCTGTCGTTGTAGCTGACCACCGCCCGGCCGCGCAGCGAGCCCGATCCATTCAAGGGGCCGGTGGAGTCGATGTCCGCCCGGTAGTTGTCCCATGAGCCGCCGCTGGCCATGACTTGAAGCTGGTTTTCGGCCAGCGGCCGCTTGCGCACCAGGTTGACCGCCGCGCTGGGCGAGCCGGCCCCTTGCAGCAGGCCGGTGGCGCCGCGGATGATTTCCACGCGGTCCAGGATCACGGTGGTGCTGGTGAAACTATTCGCCTGGGGGTAGTAGAACTCGCGGTTCACTCCGTCGAACTGGTAGCTGTCGACCCGGAAGCCCCTCGAAAACACGTAGTTGCCGCCCATGGGGCTCTTGTAGAGCGTCATGCCGGTGCTATTGGCCAGCACGTCGTCCAGCGTATTCGCGTTCTGGTCGTCCATGCGCTGGCGAGTCACGACCGTGACGGACTGCGGGATCTCCTTCAAGGTCTGCACGCCCTTGCCGATGGTCACGACCCCGCTGGTATAGCTGCCGGAGCCCTCCGTGACGGCGTCGTCGAAGGCGCCCGTGACCGTTACCGGCGCCAGCGTCGACACGCCCGGCGTGGCTTGCGGAAGCGGACGCAAGTGGTAACCCTCGCCATTGGCGTTGGCCACGGCCTGCAGCCCCGTGCCGTCCAGCAGCCGCGCAAGCCCCCGTTCAACCGTGTAGCGGCCCGACAGGCCCTGCGTCTGCACTCCGCGCGTCAACGCCGGCGAAGCCGCCACTGTGACTTGGGCGGCGACGCCGAATTGGCCAAGCGCCACATCCAGCGGCGCGGGCGCAATGGCGAAAACCACGCTTTCCGTGGTGGCGGACTGCGCCCATGCAACGGCGGGCGTGGCGAGAGGAACTGCCGCCAGCGCAAGATGGGCGGCGAGGCGCAAGCGCGCCGGGCGTCCCCGCGAGGGCGAAGGCTCGGCAGCATGGAAAAAGGGATGACGTGGTGCCATGACTGGATTTCCTGGTTCGTCGAATGAAATGACCGGACCTCGGGCGCCTCGAGGCCTGTCTCTGTGTCTAACGAACCAGATCCGATAATCTTCGATGCCGTTACAAATATTCCGCGCGGCCGCCGGACAATGCATCCGACCAGGCCTGTTCAGGCACGGCCGACGCTGACCCAGTAGCGCGTGCGATACCTCAGCGTCAGCCCCAGCGCGCTGGCCAGCACCTCGAGCGCCTTGCCGGTGTCGTCGATGCGAAACGCGCCGGTGACTTCGCGGTCCGCCACGTCGGCGTCGCACCGCAGGATCCCGGCGCGGTAGCGTCCCAGTTCGGCCAGGAATCGATCCAGCCGCATGCGGTTCGCCACCAGCATGCCGGCGCTCCAGGCGGGCCCGGCGCCCTCTGCCGGCGTGGCGGGCGACAACGCGAGACGATCGAATTCCGCCTGCTCGCCCGCATGGACGACCCATGCCGACTGCGCCCGCGCGGCGGGCTCCACCCTCACGGCCCCTTCATATACGGAGATCCGCGTAGCGCCGCCGCTGTCGTCCATCTGCCGCACGGCAAAGCGGGTGCCCAACGGCGTCAGAAGGCCGTTCGGCGTCTTCACGCTAAAGGGGCGTCCGGCGGCATCGGCCGCCGTGGCGACCAGGATCTCGCCGCTGCGCAGGTCGATGCGGCGCATCAGTGAGTCGTAGCGCAGCGCCACGGCCGAATCCGTGTTCATGGTCAGGACCGTGCCGTCCGGCAGCGTCATGACTTGCTGCTCGCCGATTGCGGTGCGATAGACACCGGGCCCGTCCCATAGGCCCTGCCGCCAACCCGCCCATCCCAGCGTGCCCAGGCCGATGCCGCCCACCACCCATTTCAGCGCGCTGCGACGCGAACGCTGGTCGCAATAGCGCAGGATGGTTTCCCCTGCCGCCGTCCTGGAAGCCTTGGCGCCCGTGGCGGCGTCCAGGTCCCGGCTGATGCCTTGCAGGCGTTGCCACGCGAGTTCATGGCGGGTATCGGCCTGCCTCCATTGGACACAGGCGGCCTCGGTGGCCGCGTCGGGCGCGTCGGCGGTGCGCATCATCCACTGCGCCGCCTGCTCGATGATGTCGGGATGCAGCCGTTCGGCCTGCGCGGCGCTCATGCGTACAGCACCGCGTAGCAATGCTGCCAGGCCTTCACCATGTCGCGCTGCACGGCCTGCACCGAGATGCCGAGCGCCTGCCCGATCTCCAGGTAGGGCAGCCCCTCGACCTGCGCCAGCACGAAGACCCGCCGCACCCGCGGCGGCAGTTGTTCCATCATGCGGCACACGGCATCCAGGGCTTCCACCACCAGCACGTGCGTCTCGGGGCTAGATTCGACGTCTTCGCCACGCGCGGCCAGCGTTTCCAGATAGGCCTGTTCGATGGCGCGGCGGCGCGACTGATCGATCAACAGGCGCTTGGCGACGGTGGTAAGGAAGCCTCGCGGCTCGGCGAAGGCCACGCGCGACTCGCTGCGCATGACGCGCTCGAAGGTGTCGTGCGCCAAATCGGCGGCGTTCTCGGCGTTGCCGTTGAGCCGGCGGCGCAGCATCTGCACGAGCCAGCGGTGATGCTCGCGGTACAGGCTGACAAATTCGTCCGAGGACGCATAGTCGACAGGGTGCACGTGGGCCTTTTATTTAAACGCTAATGGGAATGATTTCCAATTGTAGATGATCATTGCCCCGGTTGCGCAAAGTCGGGCGGGAACCACGCTCGCCGCGAGTCACTCGCCCGGCCAGGCCAGCATCGCGGCGTCGATGACCATATTGAGCTTCTCAGCGGAAGCGCCGTCACGCGCCTGGACGGAAAGCCCTTCGAGAACGGTGGTGTAAAAGGCGGCAAGCTGATCGACGTCCGCGGAAGACGGAAGGTCTCCCTCCGCGACGCCTTGCGCAAGGCGGTCCCTCAGCATCGTTTCCCCGTCCAGCCGATTGGCCGCAAGAAATGCGCGCACCCGCTCGTTTTCGGGAGCGCCAAGCAGCGATGACAGCACGATCATGCAGCCGCGCGGCCCCTCGTCGACGGTATAGGCCCGCGCGTTCGACCGCAGCATGGTTTCGACGGCCTCGCGCGAGGTACTGGCTTGGCTGAGGCTCAGTGACGTGGCTCGCCCCTCGACCCGGTCGTAGAGGGCGACGGCCTCACGGAAAATCTCTTCCTTGCAGCCGAAGGTCGAATAAAGGCTGGGCTTGTTGACGCCCGTGGCCTCGACCAGATCCTGGACCGACGTGCCTTCGTAGCCTTGCGCCCAGAAGGTTCGCATGGCCGCAAGCAACGCCATGTCCCTGTCGAATTCCTTCGGCCGCCCGATTTTCGGGGCGCGAGCCGATTTGGTTTTACCGCCAGCACTCACGATTCAATCATCCGCAGACCCGCCACGCCAACCCCGATCAGCCCCAGGAACAGCAGCTTGGCCGATGACATGTGCTCGCCGAGCAGCAATGTTCCGAAAACCGCCACGCCAAAGGCTCCGATACCCACCCAAATGGCATAGGCCGTGCCCACCGGGAGGTGCTTGAGGGCCAGGCCGAGCAGCACGAGGCTCAGCATGGCCACGCTTACACCGACCAGGCTCGGCCAGAACCTCGTCAATCCATCTGCCTGCTTGAGCGCCAATGCCCAGACGATTTCAAGCAGGCCTGCCAGAACCAATAATACCCAAGCCATCCGAATCCCCGTTCAATCCCGATTGCGGCCGCATTCCTTCCGACCTGCGCGCGCTACGCCGTGAAGCCTCCATCGATCGCGAGCGATGCGCCGGTGATGAATCGGCTTTCGGCCCCAGCGAGATACCCGACGGCGGCCGCGATCTCCTCCGGCTCGGCATAGCGCTTGACCGCCATGAGCTCCAGTTCGGCCGAGACCGTGGGGCCGTCGGCAGGATTCATATCGGTGTCGGTCGACCCCGGGTCGACGATATTGACCGTAATGCCCCGCGCGCCAACCTCGCGGGCCAGGCCCTTGGTGAAACCGATCAGGGCGGATTTGCTCATCGCGTAGAGGGTCACCCCGCCATAAGGCACCCGCTGAGCGAAGCAGGAGCCGATGGAAATGATGCGCCCGCCGGCCCCCATATGGGCAAGCGCGGCCTGGGAGGCCACGAAGACCGCCCTCGCGTGGATCGCCAAGGTGTCGTTGATCTCTTCGAGCGTGGCTTCCTCAATCGGCCCGGAGGGAAACACGCCGGCGCTGTTGACGAGTATGTCCAGTCCGCCGAGCTCGCTGGCGGTCCGCTGCACCGCCGCCCGGACGGCAAGCGGGTCGCGGCTGTCCGCCTTGATGGCCAGAGCCTTGATCCCACTTGCACCCAGTTCTCGGGCAAGCTCTTTTGCCGCCTGCTCCGACTTGGCGTAGGTGTAGGCAACGTCGGCCCCCTTTTGTGCGAGCCTTCGAACGATGGCGGCGCCGATGCCGCGCGTACCCCCCGTGACGAGGGCGACCTTGCCTTTGAATTCCATACCGACGACTACTTTTATACCGATCGTTTCAAAAAGAGTATGCGAACTGGAATTCCCCGTCAAGAACCGTTGAATCGTGCGCCGCCCCGCCCGCCTATTCCTTTGCTGAAGACGGCCTCCCTCCCTACCAAGCCGCCGTATAAATTGCCAGCGCGTCGGCTTCGGTAACTTCCCTGGGATTGTTGACGAGCAGGCGCGTCTGCCGCATGGCTTCATTTGCCAAGACAGGCAGGTCGGCCTCGCCGACTCCTACTTCGCGCAGCGTGCGTGGAATGCGCGTAGCCGCGATGAGATCCTCGAGGTACGAAATCAGCGCATCGGACCTTGACGAGGCACTGCCCGTAACGCCAGGCAGGACGGCCTGGGCCAGTTCGGCATAGCGCGCATATGCAACGGGCGCGTTGAACTTCAATACCTGTGGCAACACCAGCGAGTTCGAAAGGCCATGCGCCACATGGAAGATGCCGCCGATCGGATAGGCCAGCGCATGCACGGCCGCCACCGGCGCATTGGCAAACGATTGGCCCGCCAACATCGCTCCAAGCAGCATGCCCTCCCGCGCTTCGCGGTTCGCGCCGTCTTCGCAGGCAGGCAATAGATGACGCGACAACAACTCCAGGGCGCGGATGGCCAGCATGTCGGACAGCGGATTCTTCAGGTGCGCCGAGGTATACGCCTCAATGGCGTGCACCATGGCGTCGATACCCGTCGCCGCAGTGGCCGCTCGTGGCAAGCCCAGGGTAAGCTCGGCGTCCAGAATGGCAAGGTCGGCCAGCAGAAACGGCGACACGACGCCCATCTTGGTGGTCGCGCCTGTGGTGACGATCGACACCGCCGTCACTTCCGACCCCGTGCCGGCCGTGGTGGGCATCTGTACCAAGGGCAGGCGCGGGCCGGTCACCTTCCCGACGCCGTACATGCTCTTGATATCCTGCCCTCCAGCCAGCAGGACGGCCAACAGCTTTGCCACATCCATCGACGAACCGCCGCCCAGGCCCAGGACAAGCTCGGCGCAAGCCGAGCGTGCGCGGCCTGCTGCCTCGAGCACGATGGACTCCGGCGGATCGGCGATCACGTCGTCGATGACGGTGGCCTCCCAACCGCACCTTGCCAGGTCAGCCAGCGCCGGTTCGAGCAGCCCGCTCTTGTACAGGAAGGCATCGGTCACGACGCACACCCGCGTCAGGCCAGGATACTGCGCGCGCAGCAGCCCTCCCAGGCGGCGAGCCGCAGCGAATTCGGAGATGACGGTAGGGACAGTCTGAAATTGAAACGAGGTCATGTCGTGTTATGTAGTGAAAGAAAGGCGCGCCGCGCGTCATTCGCCCGTGCCTTGATGTAGCGTGTCTCGCAGGAACCGCGCGGCACGAAGCGCCATCGCCCGTCCGGTTTCGATGCGGCCCGCAGACGTGAGGATCCCGTGCGCATGGGCCGGAAGATGATGATGTTCGACACGGCCGCCGCCCTCGATTGCCCGGGCGGCATAGGCCACGCCTTCGTCCGCCAACGGATCAAGACCGCAGCTAAGCAGGAACAACGGGGCGCGCGACAGCCTCGGCGCCAGCAAGGGAGACAAGCGCGGGTCGTCGAACGTACCTTCAGAACCGACATAGTGGCCCCGGAACCAACGCATCGACCCCGCGGTAAGCGGGAAACCGGAGACGATGCGGCGATACGACGAAGTCCTGCAGCGTAGATCCGTCACCGGATAGAACAATGCCTGCGCCCGCGGCGAGCAGCCCTCGGGCCTGAGCCTGTCCTCATTCGCCAAGACGGCAGCCAGGTTGCCACCGGCGCTGTCGCCGGCCAGCCCCAGGCGTGCCAGGTCGACATCAAGCGCATCGGCATTGGAGGACAGCCACTGCAGCGCTGCGATGCAATCATCCAACGGCCCCGGAAACGGATGTTCGGGCGCAAGGCGATAATCCACGGAGAATACCGTCGCCTGGCTTTCCTTGGCGAGTAATCTGCACAGCCCGTCATGCGTCTCCAGGTTGCCGATGACCCAGCCTCCGCCATGCAAGAACAAGATGGCCGGCGCCTTACCCTGCGCGCCGCTGCGGTATTCCCGAACGCGCAACGTTCCATCCCGGGACGGCACGGAATGGTCTCGCACCAACGGCAAATCAAGTCCTGGCAAACCATTGGCCGCACAAGCACGAAGGTAATTCTCGCGCGCCAGTTCCAGAGGCACGTCCTGAAAGGAAATCTCGCCGTTGTCGCGAAACATCTGTATCGATCCTCGGGCATCCGGCGCGACCGAGGACAAAGGAATACGCTGTGGATCGTCCATGGAAAGCCCGCCTAGATCCAGAGATAATCGGCCGCATCCCATTGCGCGGCGACGCGATACTGATCCACCGTGCCGGACCAATTGTTGATGACCTTCCCGGCCCTGTTCTTGTACCAGCTGGAGCACCCCGACGAAAACGCCGAAGTGCCCATGTCAGCCTGCACCTTGTCATTGAACGCGCGAAATACTCCCGCTTTCACAACCACTGCGGCATGGTCCCGGCTCGCTGCCTTGATGGCGTCGATGATGTAAGCCTGTTGTATTTCAAGCATCGTAATGATCGAGTTGTGATTCAAGTTGGTGTTGGGACCATAGACCACAAACATATTCGGGAAATCGGGGACCGTCATGCCGAGATACGCCTCGGCGCCCTCTTCCCAGGCAGACGCAAGCGCCGCTCCCTCCAGGCCATACACGGCAAGGTCGCCCTGGAACGCCTGGCTGGCGAAGCCGGTACCGAAAATCACCACGTCAAAGGCAAGCGTCTCGCCATCGGCCGTCACGATGCCATTTTCATCAAAACGCGCGATTGGACGCACCTCCAGCGTCACGTTGGGACGGCACAGCGCGGGATAGAAATCGTCCGAGCGAAGAATGCGTTTGCAACCAAACTCATAGTCCGGAGTCAACCTCGCGCGCAACGCCGGATCGCTTACCTGCCTGGCCAGGTGCTCTATGGCAATTCGCTTGCCCTCCGCCTGATCGCTGCTCCCCGTCTGCGTGCGGCGAAAACCGGCTTCGCGGAATTCGTGCAGATGTCTGCGTGACGCCTCGAAGGTAGCCGGCTGCGCTTCGAATTCATCCAGTTGCGCCAGCGTAAACACCTGCTGATTGCGCGGCATGATCCAATTCGCAGAGCGCTGGAAGACGGTCAGATGGGAAACGCTGGGCGCGATCTCGGGCACGTACTGGACAGCGGAAGCGGCGTTGCCGACGGATGCGACGCTCTTGCCTGCCAGATCGACGGATCCGTCCCAACGGGCCGAGTGAAAGAACTCTCCCCGATAAGCATCCAGTCCCTCGAAGCTCGGAATGGAAGGTTTGTTCAGCTGTCCCCAGGCAGGCACGAAGAACTTCGAGGTGTAGCGTTCCTCGCCATTCACCTTGAACCGCCAAAGCCCCGCTGTGTCGTCCCATCTTGCCTCGCCTATCTCCTGGTTCAAGTGCAGATGGGCGCGCAATCCATAAGCGTCGGCCAGCCGGTGCATATAGCCCAACAACTCTTCACGTCCGGCGTACATGCGGCTGACCCGCAAATGCGGATAGAAGGAATAGCAATACAGATGCGCCTCCGTGTCGCAGGCGGCGCCGGGATAGGCGTTATCGAGCCATACGCCGCCGATCTCGCCCGACCTTTCGACGATGATGAAGTCCTCGTCGTCATTGCGCACCAGTTGGGCGCCCATTCCCAGGCCGCCAAAGCCGGCGCCGAGTATCAAGGTCTTGAAATGCTGGATTTTTTCAATCATAGAGTTCTGCTGATGGTTTCCAGGATCGAACGTTCTAGCGTTCGGCGTGCGCACGGTCTACGTCATGCAGGGAGATATTCTTCGTCTCCGACAACATGGCGAGCGCCAGCAAGGAAAGCACAACGGTGCCGGCGAGGTAGACCACAATGGGGGTGGTGCTGTCGTAATCGCGCAGCAGAATCGTGGCTGTCAGCGGCGCGATGGAGCCCGCCACCACCGTCGCGATCTGATAGCAGAACGATGCTCCCGAATAACGCATTGCCGTCGGGAAGATCTCGGCGAAATATGCGGCTTGGGGCCCATAGCACAGCGCCTGGAAAAACAGGCCCAGGCAGATCACGCCCAGGATTTGCGCATTCGATCCCGAATCCAGTCCCGGAAAGTACAGGAAAGCCCAAACCAGCAGCCCGGCGTACCCGAGCCCGATACACGCCTTGCGTCCGATTTGATCGGACAGATAGCCGCCGAACAACATGGAGAAGAACTGGAAGATGTTCGCAACGAACATGACGAACATTACGGTCTGCGAAGGCAGCTTGGCATGCACCGTAAGATAGGTAATCGAAAACACGACGATGATGTAATACACCGTGTTCTCGCCCACTCTCAGCAGGATGCTGAAGAACGACTTGCGCGGATAGGCGACCAATGCATCCTTGAGCGAAGCGGATTTCTTGCGGGATTCCTTCTGCCGCCGATACGTTTCCAGGAAAATCGGCGCATCCTCCACGGATCGGCGTATGTAGTAGCCGACGAAGACGATCCCGGCCGACAACCAGAACGCCACTCGCCAGCCCCAATCGAGAAAGGCTTCCTTGGATAGCAGACTGGACAGGCCGAACAATACGATGGAGGCCAGCACGTTGCCGATGCAGGCAGCCGATTGTGGGTAGCTGGCCCAATAGCCCCGCTGATGGGCGGGCGAATGTTCGGATATCAGCAAAACCGCGCCGCCCCACTCGCCGCCGACGGCAAACCCTTGTATGAAGCGCAACAGCACGAGCAGCGCCGGCGCCGCGAACCCAATAGTGGCGAAGCCTGGCAGGCAGCCCATCAAGAAAGTGGACGATCCCACCAATAGCAGGCTGAACTGCAACAGCTTCTTACGGCCCAACCGATCGCCAAAATGGCCAAAGACGATGCCTCCCAGCGGCCTGGCCACAAAGCCAACGGCGTAAGTCGCAAATGCAGCGATGATGGAAGTAAGCGGGCTGTCGACCTTCGGGAAGAACAGCGGCCCGAATACAAGCGTGCTGGCGACGCCGTAAATGAAGAATTCATACCATTCCGCGACCGTTCCGGCCATGGATGCGGCAACAACCCGCTTGACCTCTTTGGGCGTAGTCTCTTTAACTTCGGGAACAACAATTGCCGGCGCGGCAATTTCGCTGTTGGTGGCCATGCCATCCTCCTCCTGGTACCAGTCTGTAGTTCGTCTTGTCTATTTTTCGTTCGGACGTCTTGAGCAAGGTCAAGATTTCGAACAAAATGCGAAGCACAGCCAGAGACTATCGCCCTCGAAAGCACCATGTCTTGCGCCGAAGCGCAACCGACTTGCTCAGGACTGCAAGAGGAGAAAAAGGAGAGACGGATGCAGCTGATTTTCGATGCCCAACAGCACGCACTGCCACTCCGCCGGGATATGTGGCAGGACGCTCTATGCAGCGCCTATATCGCGCTGGATGCGGAGATGCCCAACGCCAATGACTACCGCGGCGTCTTGCGCAAGGGGAACTTCGGCCCGGTTTCGATCACGGATATTTCCTTGTCAGGCCATGTGATCCGGCGGCGCAAGCAACACCTGGCCCGGCTGGACAAAGATTGCTTCTACCTGCAGATACTCCAGCGGGGGCACGCGCGGCTGAACCAGGATCGTCGCGAAGTGCCATCCAATCAGGCGGTTGCCGCGTTGTTCTACTCAGGCGAACCCTACGACCTGGAGTGCCTGAACGATATCCACGCGCTCTACCTGGAAATTCCTCGCACCCACCTGAAAGGCAAGCTGTCCGGGCAAGGCACGCCCATCGCGGGCAATGTCGATATCGGCAGCGGCATCGGAAAACTTGCCGCGCAACTCTGCGCCAGCCTGGCCGCGGAAAGCGGCGTCATCGATGCCCCCGACAAGGCGCGCCTGGGCGAAGACCTGCTGAATATCGTCGCGCTTGCGGTGGATCGCGCCGTCAACCAAAGTCCGGATCCCGACACGCATCAACTGGCCCGGTTGCGGCTTATCCAGGCATGGATCGAAATGCACCTGTCCGCGACCGGCCTGTCGCTGGAAACCATTGCCAAACAGCATGGAATCTCGGTCCGCCTGTTGCACTACCTATTCCGCCAGGAAGGAACCTCTCCCGCGGACTGGATGTGGGACCGGCGGTTGCAGAGATGCCATGACGAAATCACGGCGAAACAGGGTGCGCAGCGCACCATCACGGAAATTGCGTACTCGAATGGCTTCAGCAGCTCTTCGCACTTCAGCAATGCGTTCAAGGCGAAGTTCGGGATGAGTCCCAGTGCGGCCCGGCGGACGTAGCATCGGCCTGACCGCGCCCGCCATGAGCAAGACGGCAATGCCGCCCTGCCCGCCTATTCCTTCACCGCCACCGTGTAGTTCAGCGCCAGCCTGCCGCCGTCCGCATACACCGTCTGGCCGGTGACATAGCTGGAATCGTCGCTGGCCAGGAACACGGCCACCTTGGCGACTTCGTCGGTCGATCCCAGCCGCTGCATGGGAATGCGCGACAGCACCGTTCTGCGCGCCTCGGGATTGGCGGTGATGGTGGCCAGGATTTCGGTGTCGATGCTGCCCGGACCGATAGCGTTGACCCGGATGCCGTGCGGCGCCAGGGACAGCGCCATGGACTTCGTCATCTGGCGCACCGCGCCCTTGCTGGCGCCGTAGGCCAGTTGGTCGGGCATGGCCAGTTCCGCCGTCATGGACGACAGGGTGACGATGGCGCCGTTACCGCGCCCGCCCGCCACCATGGCGCGCGCCGCGGCCTGGGCCACCAGGAAGGTGCCGCGCACGTTCACGTTCATGACCGCGTCCAGGTCTTCCAGCGTCAGTTCCAGGAAATCCGCCGCGCGGATCACGCCCGCGTTGCAGACGCAGACGTCCAGGCCGCCCCAGCGCCGCACGCACTCGTCCGCCAGCGCCTGCGCGTCGGCGGGATCGGCCACGTCGGCCACCGCGGCGGCCGCCCGCTCGCCCAGCGCGCGCGCCGCAGCCTCCAGCTCGGCGGCCTTGCGGTCCGCCATCAGCACATAGGCCCCTTCGGCCACGAAGCGCCGTGCAATCGCCAGCCCGATGCCGCCAGCGGCGCCGGTGACCAGCGCCACCCTATCCTGCAATCTCATCTCAGACTCCTACGTAGGCGGCCACCAGTTCGGGCCGCGCGGACAATTCCGCCGAGCTTCCCCGCCACACCGTCACCCCCTTGTCCAGGATGAAGTTGCGGTCGGACAGGCGCAGCAAGGCCGTGGTGTTCTTGTCCACCACGATCATCGACAAGCCTTCGGCCTTGAGCTGGGCGAGCACGCGCCAGATCTCGGCCCGCACCACGGGCGCCAGCCCTTCCGTCGCCTCGTCCAGCACCAGCAGGCTTGGGTTGGTCATCAGGGCGCGGCCCAGCGCGAGCATCTGCTGCTCGCCGCCGGAGAGCTGCGTGCCCAGGTTGGCCCGCCGTTCGCGCAGGCGGGGAAACAGGCCATACACGCGCTCCAGCGTCCAGCCGCCCCCGGCCTTGGGCGCGCACGCCGTGGCCACCAGGTTTTCCTCCACGGTCAGCGTCGGGAATATCTGGCGGCCTTCGGGCACCAGCGACAGGCCCAGCCGCCCGATCCGGTACGGCGCCAGGCCGCGCAGCGAGCGGCCGCCATACTCGATGCTGCCCTGGCTGGCGGGAAGCAGGCCGAACAGGCATTTGATGACGGTGCTGCGGCCCATGCCGTTGCGGCCGATGAGGCCCACGACCTCGCCCTGCCCCACGTCCAGGTCGACGCCGAACAGCGCCTGGCAATGGCCATAGGCCGCCGTCAATCCGCGTACGTTCAACATGGCGGGCTCCTATGCGTCGGCGTCGTCGCCCAGGTAGGCGCGGCGCACGTCGGGATGGTTGCGGATTTCGTCCGCGCTGCCGGTGGCGATGACCTTGCCATAGACCAGCACGCTGATGCGGTCGGCCAGCGCGAAGACCGCGTTCATGTCGTGTTCGACCAGCACGATGGTGTAGCGGCCCTTCAGGCTTTGCAGCAATGCGATCACCCCCGCGCTTTCGGCGGCGCTCATGCCGGCCATGGGCTCGTCCAGCAGCAGCACGGAGGGCTCGCCGGCCAGCGCCATCGCGATCTCCAGCTGGCGGCGCTGGCCGTAGGCCAGGCTTTCCACCGGCGCTTCGGCCACGTCGTCCAGCCGGCAGGCCCGCAGCGCCTGCCTCGCCGCGTCCACCACGTCCGCGCAATCGCGCAGGGCCGTCCATGGCGACAGGCGCCGACGGCGCTTGCGCAGGGCCGCAAGGCAGGCGTTGTCCAGCACGGTATAGCTGTCGAACACCGAGGTCACCTGGTAGGAACGCAGCATGCCTTGCGCCACGCGCTCTTGCACCGAGGCGCGGGATACGTCGGCGCCTCCCAGGCGCACGGAACCGCCGTCGGGCCGCAACTCGCCCGAGAGCAGATTGATCAAGGTGGTCTTGCCGGCGCCGTTGGGGCCGATCAGGGCATGCAGCTCGCCGGGGGCCACGGCCAGCGACACGCCGTCGGTCGCCTTCAGGCCGCCGAAGCGGCGCACCAGGTCCTGCGTGGCCAGGCCGGCGGGCGCGGCGGAACGGGCGGAGTGCGCACTCATGCGGATGCCTCCTTGGCCAACGCGTCCGGCGGACGGCGGTCGGTGTCGGTCTCTACCCCCGGCGCGGCGGCCTCCGCGGCGCCCGGCGGCGGGCGCCGCAGCCGGGCCAGGGAATTGCCGTAGCCGCCTTTGGCCACCATGGCGATGGCGACCACCGCCGGCCCCATCAGCAGCATCCAGTGCTGCGTCAGGCTCTTGAACCCCTCTTCCATCAGCAGATACGCGATGGCGCCCACGATCGGGCCCAGCACGCTGCCCAGGCCGCCGATCACCACCATGACGATAAGCTCGCCCGACACCGGCCAGGACATGTAGCTGGGCGAAGCGAAGGCCGTCAGGTTGGCTAGCAGCAACCCCGCCATGCCGGTCAGCACGCCGGACGCCACATAGGCCGTCAGGCGCACGCCGAACACGGAATAGCCCAGGGCGTCCACTCGGCGGGGGTTGGCGTGCGTGGCGCGCAGAATCATGCCGAAGGGCGAACGGCGCAGGCGCAGCATCGCGATGCTGGAGACCAGCAGCAGGCCCCAGGCCGCCCAGTACACCGGCTGGCTGCCGTCCAGGTCGAACAGGCCGAAGGAGCTGGGCTCGTAGATGTTAAGGCCGTCGTCGCCGCCGTACTCGCGCAGGCTCACGGCCAGAAAATAGAACATCTGTGCGAATGCCAGCGTGATCATGATGAAACCGATGCCCGAGGTGCGCAGGCAGACCGTGCCCACCGCCAGCGCCACCAACGCGCACACCGCGATGCACACGGCCAGCTGCAGCCAGCCGTTGCCGAAGCCGTAGTAGCTCAGGATGCCCGCCGCGTAGCAGCCCAGGCCCAGGAACATGGCATGGCCGAAGCTCACCAGCCCGGCGAAGCCCAGCACCAGGTTCAGCGCCAGCGCGGCCAGCGCGTAGATCAGGATGCGCGCGCCCAGCGTCACGTAGAACGGTTCGCCCAGCCACTGCGCGGCGAACGGCACGCTGGCCAGGACCAGGAACAGCAGGGGCAGCGCCCAGCGCCGCTTGTTGTGTTCTTGCATGATGAATAGACCTTTGGGCGGATGCAGATCAACGCCGCGCCGAGAAAACCAGGCCTTGCGGCCGGAACGCCAGTACCACGGCCATCAGCACGTAGATCAGCATGGAGGCGAGCGCGGGCCCGACCGCGTTGGCGACCGAGGCGTCGAAGACGGCGCGCAGCATGTCGGGCAGGAAGGCGCGGCCCAGGGTGTCGATCATGGCGATCAGCAACGCGGCCACCAGGGTGCCGCGCACCGATCCGATGCCGCCCACCACGATCACCACCAGCGCCAGGATCAGCACGGGCTCGCCCATGCCGGACTGCACCGACAGGATCGGCCCCGCCAAGGCGCCCGCCACGCCGGCCAGCACCGCCCCCAGCAGGAACAGCAGCGTCTTCTGCAGATCCACGTTGGCCCCGAGCACGCTGGCCATGGGGGCATTGCTGGCGCCCGCGCGGATCAGCATGCCGAAGCGCGTGCGCTGGATCAGGAACCAGGCGCCCAGCGCCACCAGCGCCCCGACCCCGATGATCATCAGCCGGTACACCGGATAGTCGCTGCCGAACAGGCTGACCGCCCCGTCCAGCCCCTGGGGCACGGCCGCGAAGTACGGCCGGCTGCCCCAGATGACCGAGGCCAGTTCGTTGAAGAACATCATCAGGCCGAAGGTGGCCAGCACCTGGTAGAGATGGTCATGCCGGTACAGCGGACGGGCGATCAGCCGTTCGAGCACCACGCCGACGAAGCCGCTGCCCGCCACCGCCGCCAGGATGGCGAAGGCGAACGAGCCGCTGGCGTTGTAGGCCGTGGCGCCCAGGAAGGCGCCGATCATGTAGAGAGACCCGTGCGCGAGGTTGATGAAGTTCATGATGCCGAAGATCAGGGTCAGCCCCGAAGACAGCAGGAACAGCAAGGCGCCCAGCTGCAGGCCATTGAGCAGCTGCGACAAGAGCAACGATCCGTTCATGGGGCATCTCCCTTGCGCCGCGCGCGCGTCACTTCAGCGGGCAGTCCGCCACGTAGGCGTCCTGGTGGTCGGTGAACACCGTGGCCAGCTGCTTCACGTTCACGCCGTCGCCTTCCTTCACGACCTGGTAGGCGTACAGGTTCTGCACCGGCATGTTGTTGGTGTTGAAGCGGAACGCGCCGCGGACCGAGGGAAACTTGGCGCCGGCGGCCTTCACCGCCGCGGCCAGCGCCTTGCTGTCGCCCAGCTTGCCGCCCAATTGCCTGACCGCCGCGTCCAGCAGATGCGCCGCGTCATAGCCGCCCACCGCGTACTCGGACGGCAGCCGCCCGTACTTGGCCTTGAAGGCGTCGACGAACTTGCGGTTCTGCGGGTTGTCCAGGGTGGTTGCCCAGGGCGTGCCGTAGATCGCGCCCACGGCCTGGTCCTTCAGCGCCGTCAAGGTGTTGGAGTCGATCAGGCTTTCGGAGAAGAACGGCAGCTTTTCCATCAGGCCGGCCTGGCGCAGCTGGCGCACGAAGTTCACGCCCACCCCGCCGGTATAGAACACGAACAGCGCATCGGGCCCGGCCGACTGCATGCGCGAGATCTCGGCGGAATAGTCGAGCTGGCCCAGCTGGGTATAGATCTCGTCCGACGGGGCCGCGCCGTAGAAGCGCTTGAAGCCCGCCAGCTTATCCTTGCCGGCCTGGTAGTTGGACGACATGAGGTAGGCCCGCTTGTAGCCTTGGTCCTTGACGTACTTGCCCATGGCCTCCGACATGCTGTCGTTCTGCCAGCCCAGCACGAACAGATTGGGCAGGCACATGCGGCCTGCGATCGGCGCGGGGCCCGCATTGGTGGACAGGGCCACCACGCCCGACTCCTTGATGCGCCGCAGTTCGGCCATCAGCACATTGGAGAAGCCCAGCCCGACGATCACGTCCACCTTGTCCTTCTCGATGAACTTCTGCACGATCTGCGCGCCCACGTCGGGCTTGAGCTGGTCGTCGTCGCGGATCACCACGGCCTTCTGGCCGCCCAGGCTGCCGCCCAGTTGCTCGATGCCCAGCATCAGGCCGTCGTACTGGTCCTGCCCGAGCGCCGCCTGGGGGCCGGACAGCACGCCGGTAAAGCCGATGCGGATGTCCGCCATTGCAGGGCCTGCCGCCGTCAGGGCCGCCGCGGCGGCAAGCGCGGACAGCCCGCGTGCGTATGCTTGCATGCTATGTCTCCTTGGGGGATGGGCGGCGGCGCCGTTCTGCGCGGCGCCTGCCGTATCGGGGCCTGTCGTCAGGCCCTGGTTCAGAGCTTCACGCAGACATTGCGCAGCTCGGTATAGAACTCCAGCGAATGCACGCCGCCTTCGCGGCCGATGCCGGACTGCTTGGCGCCGCCGAATGCCGTGCGCAGGTCGCGCAGAAACCAGGAATTGATCCAGCAGATGCCCACTTCCAGCGCCTGTCCCATCCGGTGCGCCGTGCCCACGTTGCCGGTCCAGACGCTGGCGGCCAGTCCGTAGCGCGTGGCGTTCGCCAGCGCGACGGCTTCCTCCTCGGTATCGAAGGGAGCGATATGGCAGCACGGCCCGAAGATTTCCTGCTGGATGACGGCCGAGGTTTCGGGCAGGCCGGTCCAGACCGTGGGCTGCACCCACGCGCCGGCGGCCAGCTCGTCCGGCATGTCGGGCACGCCTCCGCCGGCCACCACCGTGGCGCCCTCTTCGCGGGCTCGGGAGTAATAGCTCAGCACCTTGTCCCGGTGGCGCTGCGAAATCAGCGGCCCCAGGTTCACGCCGGGATCCTTGGGGCGGCCCAGCTTGAAACCCTTCGCCCGCTCGCCCAGCGCCGCCACGAAGCGCTCGAAGATCGGCCGCTGCACGTAGACGCGCTCGGTGCCCAGGCAGACCTGTCCGGTGTTGTCGAACGCGGCGCGCGCGATGCCCGCCACCGCCTTGTCGAAATCCGCGTCGGCGAACACGATGCCCGCGTTCTTGCCGCCCAACTCGAACGACACGGGCCGCACGCCCACCGCGGCGGCCTGCATGATGGCCTCGCCCGTGCGGGTTTCGCCGGTGAAGGTGATGCCGTCGACCAGCGGATGGCGGGTGAGCTTCTCACCCGCGGAACCCGGGCCCCGGCCATGCACCACGTTGTAGACGCCGGGCGGCACGCCGACCTCGTTCATCACCTCGCCCAGCAGCGTGGCCGTGCCCGGCGTGTCCTCGGATGGCTTGACCACCACGGTGTTGCCGCAGGCCAGCGCAGGCCCCACCTTCCAGGTCATCAGCAAGAGCGGCAGGTTCCAGGGGCAGATCACCCCGATCACGCCGCGCGGCACGCGCACGCCATAGTTCAGGGCATGGCCGTTGTCCGGCGTCTCCAGGTCGAAGCTCTCGTTCGGGACATTCCGGATCAGATCCGCGAATATCTTGAAATTCGCCGCGCCGCGTGGAATGTCCAGGTGGCTGGCCAGATCGTAGGGCTTGCCGGTGTCGGCGATCTCGGCGTCGACGAAATCGTCGAAACGGCGCGTGATGCCGTCGGCCACCGCGTGCAACAGCTCTACGCGCTGCTGCGTCTTCAGCTTGGCCCAGGGGCCCCGCAGCGCCGCCTTGGCGGCCTGGACGGCGGCGTCGACCTCGGCGTCGCCCGCTTCGTGCACGCGGCCGATCAGGCGGTTGTCGACCGGATCCCGGTTGTCGAACGTATTGCCGGTGGCGACCCACTGGCCGTTGATGAAATTGCGGAAATCGCTCATTGCGTCCTCGGTTAAGACAGGTCGGCCAGCGCCGCTTCAGGGTCGCCGGCGGTCAGGTATTCCCACATGCGCTCGTAGATGCGGCCCGTGCCCACGGCGCGCGCGGCCGCCTCTTCGGGCGCCAGCGTCGGCGCGCCGTCGGCCAGCCCGGCCGACCGCAATTGCAATTCGATGCGGGCGGCGTCTTCGAGATACCAGGTCAGCACCACGGCATGCATGAGCGACTCGGCCGCCACCACCGCGCCGTTGCCCCGCATGGCCACCGCCCGCGCCGCGCCCAGCGCCTCGGCCACGCCGCGCGCCTGCGCGTCGCTGCGCACCAGCTGGGGATCGTCCCAGAGCGGAACGGCCGGCGAGAAGTACGAACCCATCCCGTGCCGCGGCCTGGGCGTCACGCGCGCCGAGGACAGGGTCATGACGGTGGGCGGCATCGACCGCACCACGCCCCGTACTTCGGGCCGCGTCCGGTAGATGTGCTGGTGGATGCGGACCTCTCCCAGCACGCCTTCGGGCAACTCGCCATGCACCGGCACCACCGCGCCGGCCTCGCCCGGTTCGATCAGGCCCATGGGACGGGCCGCGCATACCAGGAAATGATCGCCGTCGATCCGGCTGCTGCAATGGCCGTAGGCGTGGACCAGATTGGCGCGGGCCAGGGCGCGCGCCGCCACGCGGACCAGCGCCTCTTGCCCGGCGGCAGGCCTTGGCGCGGCGCTCACGACTTGAACTCCGGGATATCGGGCTTGGCGCCCCACATGCAGAATGACGACGGCACGGCCGGGAAGCTGCGGGGCCGGTAGGTCTTTTCCTCTTCGGCGCTGATCAGCCGCACGCCGGTGGAGTATTCGTAGATCATGCCGTCCGGCCCGTCGAAATACAGGAACATCGCGCCGGAGGTCGGATGCCGCCCCGGGCCGAACCGGATCGGCACGTTCCATTCGCGCAGCTGATACCAGGCGCGCATGATGTCGTCGATGCTTTCCACCTGGTGGTTGATGTGCTGCACGCCCGGATAGGCGGACGGGAACAGCGCGATCTTGTGGTGCACTTCGTCGATGCGCAGCAGAGGGGCCTCGCCGATGCGGTCGCTGACGCGCGCCGACAGCAGGCCGGTCCAGAAAGCTTCGTCGCGCCGCGCATCCAGCGTGCGCAGGCCGATATGCGAAAACCCCGTGACGCCTGCGTCGCGGGCCGGGAAATAGCGGCGGCCGCTGTGCTGCGGGGCATGCACGAGCTCGATGCGGTTGCCGGACGGGTCGGTGAAACCGAGAAAGTCGCGCACGTAGCGCTGTTCGGCCTCTTCCCTCTTGCCCGCCACGACCGCATAGCCGCTGCGCTCCAGCACCGCGCCGGCGCGTTCCAGCTCTTCGGGGGAGTCCACCTCGAACGCGGCGGTATGGTCCCGGGGGTCGCCTTCGAAATAGCAAAGGGTATGGTCGCGCGAATCGGACTTGAAATAGGCCGCGCCGTGTTCCCTGCGAGCCAGTTCAAGCCCCAGCACGGTGGTCGCGTAGCGGATCGCGCCCTCCAGGTCGCGGGTGCCCAGCCGGACGTACCGGATGTCGTGTAGCCGTATCACTGCTTGTCTCCTGATGCGCCGCCGCCGGCTTCATGCCGGTCATCCGAGCGCCTTTTTTTCTACGATAAGCAGCAAAAATCTCGGCGTCAATAATTTTTATCGAGATTTTTGAATTCAGGAGCAAGAGACGCGCGCGAACCGCGGCCACGAGGACCGGCCGGGGCGGTGCAGCGCCCCGGCCGGCGGATCAATCGCCGGCGGCGGGCAGCCACTCCTCCAGCGTGACCTCGAACGTCATGCAGATCGGATTGGCGCCGGGCACGAAGGGGCCGCCATGTATCCGGCCCTGCGGGTCGGCGACCACGCCTGACAGCGACGCGACGAGCGAGCCGTCCGGCTGCGCCCTGACCTCGCCCGCCAGGCTTACGATTTCCACGGCGGGCCCATTGAGATGGCGATAGCCCCCGTCGCGCGCGTACAGGCAGGCGTCGACGAGACTGCCCAGCGCCCCCCGGACGAAGGCGTTGCGGAACCCCTCGGCAAGGCAGAGTTTTTCGACGCCTTGCACCAGGTCCTCGTTGGGACCGATCCGCGCGTAGGCCACCCGGCCCATGGTTCCGGTTTCGATTTCAGGCGGCATCATGGTCTTGGGCTCCATGAGGTTGCAGCAGCCGCAGATTGGTTTCTGCGTCGTAGGTGGCTCGCAGTTCGATCCCGTCCAGCGCCGTCACCAGCACGGGGACGGGCAAGGGGCCGAGAATCGAGGTTTGCGCAATGATGTGGCCGCCCAGCGGTTCTCCCTGCTCATTGCAGAACGCGGCATGGCAATGCACCAGCGCCCCCCCGCCATCGCCCTTGCCCAGCGTGGCGTTGCCAAAGATCAGATAAGCGGGCCCCGCCGAGATCGGCTCGGTGTAGGCCACGACCCGGCGATGCTCGGGATCGGGCGGAGCGGTGCAATAGTCGAGATGGCTGAACACGCCGCCCAGCAGGGTCATCGAGGCGTTGGCGACGCCGGCGCCGGCCAATGCCCCGACCAGGGCGTCATGCAGGCTCGCGCCCGGCCGCAAGCACAGGCGGAAGTGGCGTCCCTGCCGCGCGCTGCGGCTATGGATGCGCACCGGGTTGAAGGCTCCCGGATGTATCAATGTTCTAGGGCGGGGCAATGCCTGTGATCCCCGCGACGTACGATCCACGGTGATGGTTCGCATGGTCTGGACTCCGTGCGCTTGTGGCGCGATGGGTGGAATCGGAAAATCCGGGCCTGTCGGCGCGACAGGCCCGGGTCAATGCACGGCGGGCAGCATGCCGGCGGCGGTGAACCCGCCGTCCACGCATATGACCTGGCCCGTCACGTAGCTGGATTGAGCTTCGTCCAGCAGCCAGCCTATGGTTCCGTTCAGCTCTTCGGGCGTGGCATAACGGTGCTGCGGCACGACCTGGCGCCAGGCGGCGCGGGCCGCCTCCGTATGCATCTGCCCCACCAGCGGCGTCTCGATCGGCCCCGGGGCGACGGCGTTCACCCTGATGCCGTAAGCCGCCAGCTCCACGGCCATCACGCGCGTCAGAGTCACCACGCCCCCCTTGGACGCGCCGTAGGCCGCGCGGCCGGCGTTGCCCCGTATGCCGGACACGGAGGCGATATTGACGATGGACCCGCGCCGCCGCTCGCGCATGCGCCGCGCCGCTTCGCGCGCCACCACGAAAGACCCCACGAGATTGACTTCCAGGATGCGCCGCAGCATGGCCGCATCGGTATCCAGAAAGGGCACGTCGCGGCCGATTCCGGCCGAGTTCACCAGGCCGGATATCGGCCCGAAATCCTGCTCCAGCCGGGCCATCGCGTCCACCACCTGCGCCTCGTCGGACACGTCCAGACGCACGCAGCCCAGGCGGCCGGCCGGAGCCATTTCCCGGATTTCGTCCAGTTTCTCCTGCGAAACATCGGCCACCAGCACCTTGCGTCCCGCGTCCAGCAGACCGCGCGCCACGGCCAGGCCGATGCCCGACGCCCCGCCCGTGACCAGAATTGCCTCTTGCGCCATATTCATGATCCTGCCTCCTCGTTGTTGTGGATACTGCCGTTCAGCGGCCAGCCAGCGCCGCCTGCGCAAGGCAGCCGCGCTCGTGCAAGGCGTCGCGCACCAGCTTCTTGGTGATCTTGCCGTAGCCGGACCGGGGCAGCGCCTCCCAGAAAAACACGTGGCGCGGCAGCTTGTAGCGCGCAATGCGCGGCGCCAGCCAATCCAGCAGCGCCTCCGCCTCCAGCGCATGGCCGGGACGCAGCACGCAGACCATCACGCCCACCTCCCCCCAGGTCGGGTCGGGCACGCCCAGCACCGCGGCTTCCGCCACGGCGGGATGGGCCAGCACTTTTTCCTCCACCTCGCGCGGGTAGATATTCGATCCGCCCGAGATGTACATGTCGGACTGCCGGCCAGTGATGTAGAGATAGCCCTCTTCGTCCTGGTAGCCCAGGTCGCCGGTGCGGAACCAGCCGTCCCGAAAGGCCTTGGCATTGGCTTGCGGATTGGCGTAGTAGCCCGCGAACACCGCGGGGCCGCAAACGCAGATCTCGCCCGTCTGCCCCGCGGGCAGCGGCAGCCCCGCCTCGTCCTGGATGCTGACCTGCATGCCGGTGCGCTCGTATCCGCAAGTGCCGGCGCGCGCGCCCGGCGCATCGCCGGCGCGATGCTGCGAGGGCGGCAGCACGGTGATATTGCCAGTGACTTCGCCCAGCCCGAAGTACTGCACCAGCACGCTGCCGAGCTTTTCCAGAGCGCGCTTCTGGTCTTCGCGATACATCGGCGCGCCGGCGTAGATCACATACCGCAGGCTGCCATGGTCGCACTCGTCCACGGCGGGATGCTCCACCAGCATCTTCACGATGGTGGGCACGGTGAACATGTTGGTCACGCCGTGGCGCTCCACCAGCCGCCACAGCTCGCCGGCGTCGAAGCGCGATCCTTCCGGCAGCACCGAGCACGCGGCGCGCGCCACCTGGGTCAGGAAATGGATGCCCGCGCCGTGGGACAGCGGCGCGACGACGAGGCTGACGTCTTCTTCCGTGGTGCCCGGCATCAGGTCGCACAAGTGATTCGTAACCACGAAGGCCATCTGCCCATGGGTCAGCACGGCGGCCTTCGGATGCCCCGTGGTGCCTGAGGTGAAAAAGAACCAGCACGGATCGTCGTAGTCGACGTCGACGCACGCCCGCGGCGCACCGCCCAGGCGCGCCTCGATGAGCGAAGCGGTGTCGGCCTCGCCGAAGTTGCCAGGCCCCAGCCGCGCCAGCAGCGCCAGCCCGGGCATGGCGCTGGCCACCGCCGCGGCGTGCTCGGGGGACTGCCCTTCGCAGAGAAAGGCCTTGGCGCCCGCCGCCTGGGCCAGATAGACGGCCTCGTCCGGCGAAATGCGGAAATTGGTCGGCACCCAGACCGCACCCAGGCGCAGCACGGCGAACAGGGTTTCGACAAATTCGAAACTATTGCGGGAATGCACCAATACCCGGTCGCCCTTGCCCACGCCGCGCTCGGCCAGCGCCTGCGCCAAGGCGGCGGTGCGCGCGTCCAGCTCGCTCCAGCTGCGGCGCATGCCGCCGCACAGCAGCGCCGCGCGGGCGGGATGGCGGCGCGCCGCCTGGACCAGGAAATGCGCCAGGTTCATCGCCCGGCGCGATACGGGCGCCACGCCGCCAGCAGGCGCCGCGCAGGCGGCGTCCGGAACAAAATCCGGGCGGCCGCTCATTTGGCGCGCTCCAGGATGCTGACGTAGTTGGCTACCGCCGCGCCGCCCATGTTGAACACGCCCGCCAGCGTGGCGCCAGGCACCTGCATGCCCTGCGCCTCCCCCATCAGCTGCAGGCACGCCATGACGTGCATGGACACGCCCGTCGCGCCCACGGGATGCCCCTTCGCCTTCAGGCCGCCCGACGGATTGACCGGCAGGCGGCCGCCCTTCTGGACCCACCCTTCCCGCAATGCCCGCGCCCCCTGCCCGCGTGGCGTCAGCCCCATGGCTTCGTACTCGATCAGCTCTGCGATGGTGAAGCAATCGTGCGTTTCCACGAAGCTCAAGTCGTCCAGCGTCGCGCCCGCGTCCGCCAATGCTTCGCGCCACGCGCGCGCCGCGCCCTCGAAAGCGATCGGGTCGCGCCTGCTGAGCGGCAGGATGTCGTTGGCCTGGCGCCGCGCCCGGAAGGCGATGGCGCGGCTCAGGCCGGCCGCCGTTTCCTCGTCCGCCAGCACCAGCGCCGCCGCGCCGTCCGAGATCAGCGAGCAGTCGGTGCGGCGCAACGGCGCAGCCACGTACGGGTTCTTTTCCGAAACGGTGTTGCAGAACTCGAATCCGAGGTCCTTGCGGATCTGCGCGTAGGGATTGTCCACGCCGTTCTTGTGATTCTTTGCGGCGATGTGCGCCAGCGCCTCGCCCTGGTCGCCGTGGCGCTCGAAATAGGCGGCGGCGATACGGCCGAAGACGCCGGCGAATCCGCCGGCGATGTCAGCCTCTTCCTTGCGATAACTGGCGTTCAGCAGGATGTCGCCGATTTCAGCCGTCGGGCGCGAGGTCATTTTCTCGGCGCCGACGACCAGCGCCACGCGCCCCCTGCCCGCCTCGATGAAATCCATCGCCGCGTACAGCGCCGCCGAGCCCGTCGCGCATGCGTTTTCCAGCCGCGCCGCCGGCACCTGCGCCAGGGCCGGATGCGCCAGCGCCACCAGCGCGCCCTGGAAATCCTGCTTCTGGAAGCCGCTGTTCATGACGCCGGCATAAATGCCGTCCACCGCCTCCGGGGCGATGCCCGCGTGGTCCAGGGCCGCGCCGGACACGCGGGCCATGAGGCTCTCGGTGTCGGGGTCCTCGAGTTTGCCGAATGGAATGTGCGACCATCCCACGATGACGGCACGCTTGCTCATCACTGTCTCCTCAAGTGGCGCCCGGCCCCGCCGCGCGGCGGATCAGGGCTTGGGGGCCGGCGGACGCGTCCGCGCCTCGCGGCTCCCGGGATTGGCCTGCGCTAGCAGGCGTTTGGCCTCGCGGGACAACAGCTTGGCCAGTTGAAACTGCCTTTCCTCGTCCATGCGCGACTCGACCGCGGCGATGCTCAGCGCGCCAAGCACGTGCCCCTGCTCATCGCGCAGCGGCATGCCAATGCCCCAAGAGCCCGGAACCACCAGGCCGCGGTTCACGGCATAGCCCTGTTCGCGGACTTCATCCACCAGCGTACGGATAAGAGGCACCGAATAGTGCGGGTAGCGCCGCGCGATCAAGGCCGCGTTCGCCTGCAGGCACGCCTCGACGTCGTCATCGGGCAAGGCCGCCAGGATGGCCAGGCTGCCTGCGCCGATGCCCAGCGGATGGCGGTCTCCCGGCAGCAGCACATGCGTCTTCAGCGGGTAGTCCCCGTCTTCGCGCAGCACGCAGACCGCGAACACATCGCGCCGAAGGGAAAAGAAGGCGGAATCCCCGCATTCATGCGCCAGCCGCGCCACCACGGGCGCGGCCAGCCGATTGATGCCGAAGCGTTCGCTGGCGATATTGCCCAGCACGTGGCATTCGGGCCCGAGGAAGTAGCGGCGGCTGGCCGGGTCCTGCTCGACCATGCCCTCGGCGCTGAGCGCCGCGAGTATGCGATGGACGGTCGGCTTGCTCATGCCCGTGTCCCGGGTCAGCGCCAACAGGCCGGCGCCCTCGCCGCGCATGCGCGACACGCCGCGCAGCACGAGCATGGCTCGCGAAATCGCCTGGGCGCCGCCGACCTGGGATGAGGTTTCCGCCACATCGTCTCCGTCTGATTTTTCAGATGGTCCATTTTGTGGACCTCTGTATTTATCCTGTTTTTTCATTCTGCACCAGTTTTAGTGATTTACGCTAGATAATCGGTGTGATTTAATGAATTTAAGGGTAGAACATAGGTCCATATAATGGACCGCATGCAAAGATAAAGCAAGAAGCCTGGAAAGGCGCTTTATCCGGCCGCCCTCGCAGCGGGCCGGATCTCATAACCAAGGAGACAGCATGAACACGACTCGACGCAAACTCATGAGCGCCGCGGGAGGCGGCGCGCTTCTGGCCCTGGCGCCGTTCCAGCGCACGCTGGCCGCGCCGCAGTACCGGTACAAATACGCCAACAACCTGCCACCCGCGCACCCCATGAACGTGCGCGCGAACGAGGCCGCGCAGAATATCCTGCGCGATACCGGGGGCCGCTTCGAGCTGGCCATATTTCCCAGCAGCCAGCTGGGTTCCGACACCGACACGCTCAGCCAATTGCGCGCGGGCGCCGTCGAGTTCTTCACCCTCTCGGGCCTGATCCTGTCCACGCTGGTCCCCGCAGCATCCATCAGCGGCATCGGTTTCGCGTTCCCCGACTATGACGCGGTGTGGAAGGCCATGGACGGCGAGCTCGGCGCGCACATCCGCCGCGAAATCAACGGCAAGGGCCTGATCGTCATGGATCGCATCTGGGACAACGGGTTCCGCCAGGTCACCACCAGCTCGCGCGCCATCGCAAGCCCGGACGACTTCCGCGACCTGAAGATCCGCGTGCCCGTGAGTCCTCTGTGGACGTCCATGTTCAAGGCGCTGGGCTCTTCGCCCGCCAGCATCAATTTCAACGAAACCTATTCCTCGCTGCAGACCCGCGTGGTCGACGCCCAGGAGAACCCTCTGGCGATCATCCAGACCGCCAAGTTCTACGAGGTGCAGAAGTACTGCTCCATGACCAACCACATGTGGGACGGCTTCTGGTTCCTGGGCAACCGTCGCGCCTGGGAAAAGCTGCCGGCCGACATCCGCGAGATCGTCGCCAAGCACATCAACGGCGCCGGCATGGCCGAACGCGCAGACGTGCTGGCCCTGAACAACCAGTTGCAGGCCAAGCTGGCGGAAGAAGGACTGGCCTTCAACACTCCCGACCCGGCCCCCATCCGCGACGCTCTGCGCAAGGCCGGCTTCTATGCGGGCTGGAAGGAGAAGTACGGCGAGAAGGCATGGGGCCTGCTCGAGCAATCCGTGGGGAGCCTGTCATGAGGGCGGCGATGACGCACCCGGCGGACATGCTGGCGGGCGCGGAGGCGCCGCCGGGCGCCAGGCGCGCCTGGGCAGTCGCGGCCGACAGGGCGCTGGGGCACCTGGTGGAGATCCCCGCGGCCATCCTGGTGGTCGCGGAGATCGTCATCCTGTTCTCGGGCATCGTGGCGCGCTACGCGCTGCACGAGCCCCTGGTATGGTCGGACGAGCTGGCCTCCATCCTGTTCCTCTGGCTGGCGATGCTGGGCGCCGTCGTCGCCTTCCGCCGCGGCGAGCACATGCGCATGGGCGCCCTCGTCAACCGCGCCTCGCCCGCAACCCGCGCGGTGCTGGACATGGTGGCGGTGGCGGCCGCGCTGGCCTTCCTGCTCATGCTGCAGGCGCCGGGATTCGAATACGCCTCGGAAGAGCGCTATGTCACGACCGCCGCGCTGGAGATCCCCAACGTCTGGCGTGCCGCCGCCCTGCCCGTGGGCACGGCCCTGATGGCGCTGATCGCCCTGCTGCGGCTGGTCGAATGCGCGCAATGGCGCACCACGGGGCTCGCGCTGCTGCTGGTCGGCGGCGTGGTGGCCGCCATGGCGGCGCTGCAGCCGGTGTTCGCCGGCCTGGGCAATCTGAACCTGCTGATCTTCTTCGTCGGAATCGTGGCGGCGACGGTGTTCGCGGGCGTGCCTATCGCCTTCTCGTTCGGCCTGGCCACGTTCGGCTACCTGTCGCTGACCACCGACGTGCCGATGATGGTGGTGGTCGGACGCATGGACGAGGGCATGTCCCACCTGATCCTGCTCGCGGTGCCCCTGTTCGTGTTCCTGGGCGTGCTTATCGAAATGACCGGCATGGCCAAGCGCATGGTGGCCTTCCTGGCCAGCCTGCTCGGGCACGTGCGCGGCGGGCTGTCCTACGTGCTGATCGGCGCCATGTACGTGGTATCGGGCATCTCCGGCGCCAAGGCGGCGGACATGGCGGCCGTGGCGCCGGTGCTGTTTCCCGAAATGCGCGAGCGGGGCGCAGACGAGGGCGATCTGGTCGCGCTGCTGTCCGCCACGGGCGCGCAGACCGAAACCGTGCCGCCCAGCCTCGTGCTCATCACCATTGGCTCGGTCACGGGCGTATCCATCACGGCGTTGTTCATCGGCGGCCTGCTGCCGGGGCTGGTGCTGGGCGTGATGCTGTGCCTGGTCGTCTGGTGGCGCAACCGCCGCGAAGACCTGAGCGCGGTGCGCAAGGCCAGCGGCCGCCAGATCGGCCGCGCGCTGGTGGTGGCGCTGCCGGCGCTGGCGCTGCCCTTCGTCATCCGCGCAGCCGTGGTGGAAGGCGTAGCCACGGCGACTGAGGTTTCCACCATCGGCATCGTCTACGCCACGCTCGTCGGGCTGCTGGTCTACCGCTGTTTCGACGTCAAGCGGCTCAAGCCCATGCTGGTGGATACGGCTTGCCTGTCCGGCGCCATCCTGCTCATCATCGGCACCGCGACCGGCATGGCCTGGGCGCTGACGCAATCGGGATTCTCCACGCAGCTCGCCGCCACCATGGCAGGCCTGCCCGGCGGCGCGGCGACCTTCATGGCCGTTTCCATCGTCGCGTTCGTCATCCTGGGCAGCGTGCTGGAGGGCATTCCCGCCATCGTGCTGTTCGGCCCGCTGCTGTTTCCCATCGCGCACCAGATGGGCATCCATGAAGTCCATTACGCCATGGTCGTCATCCTGTCCATGGGCCTGGGCCTGTTCGCGCCGCCCTTCGGCGTGGGCTACTACGCCGCCTGCGCCATCGGTCGGGTCGCCCCGGAAGCCGGCATCCGGCCCATCATGGGGTACCTGAGCTCGCTTGCGATCGGCATCGTCGTCATCGCCGCGATTCCCTGGATCTCCACGGGCTTTCTCAAATAGCCCGAGCGGGGCGCGCCCTCTCGGCGCGTCTCGCCCCTCTCTCCTTCCTGCCGCACGCCGCATCGGCCCGGGCCGCAAGTTGAAAAAAACCCACACCGCGCGCGCGCCCGTTGATCCGGCTACACCATTTCTATAGAATCTTCAATTCGGGCCTTTGCCCATTCCTTTTCTCCATTCAATACACCACTGGGAGGCGAACGATGATGTACCCGCAAACCGCCGTCCCGCGCGTGTCCCCGCGACGCCATTAAGTCGTCGCCCGCGCGGACCCATCGCTGGATGCCTATCTAGCGACTGGTCCTCCGTGCCCGCCCCAAACCCGTAAACGCAATGCCTGCGCCTCTCGCGCGGGCCGTTCCTTCCTCTTTCCACACAAGGACTCCCGGCGTCCTGGTGCCGCCGGGCCATTGCAATGGCTAGAAAAACAATCGATCTTCGAGGACAGGCCTTCAAGGATGTCCTGGGCTTTACCTTCCGCTACTGGCGCGCGCAACCCTGGCGCACGGCGCTGATCGTCGCGCTCGCGCTGCTGTCGGCGCTGGCCGATGTGCTGACCCCGCTATATGCCGGCCGGCTGGTCGACGCCGTGGCTTCCGGCGCCGCGGGCGACGAGCTGGTCTGGAGCGCCGCCCTCACCTCGTTCTGGCTGCTGATCGCGCTGGGCATCGGCAGCGCCCTGCTGCGCCAGGCCGTGTTCCAGAACATCATCGTCTTCACGCTGAAGATGATGAATGAGATGGTGTCCAACGCCTTCCACCGTGTGCAGCGCTTTTCCACCGACTGGCATGCCAACAGCTTCGCCGGCTCGACGGTGCGCAAGATCACCCGCGGCATGTGGGCCGTGGACCTCCTGAACGACACGCTGCTCGTCGCGCTGCTGCCCTCGGTCGTCATGCTGGTCGGCGCCACCGCCCTGCTGGGCGCGCACTGGCCCGTGATGGGCCTGGTGGTCGGCGCGGGTTCGGTGCTGTACATCGCCGTCACCACCACGCTGTCTCTGCGCTACGTGGCGCCGGCGGCGCGCCTGGGCAACGCCTGGGACACCCGCATGGGCGGCGCCCTGGCCGACGCCGTGAGCTGCAACGCCGTGGTCAAGGCCTTCGGCGCCGAAGAGCGCGAAGAAACCCGGCTGGGCCGCGTCGTCGACAAATGGCGCCGTCGCACGCGCCGCACCTGGATCCGCGGCACGCTGAACGGCGGCATCCAGGCCGCGATGCTGGTGGCGATGCAGGCCGGCATCCTGGGCGTGTCGCTGCTGCTGTGGTCGCGCAACCAGGCCAGCGTGGGCGACATCACTTTCGCCCTGACGATGTTCTTCATGCTGCAGGGCCACCTGCGCGACGTGGGCATGCACATCCGCAACCTGCAGCGCTCGGTCAACGACATGGAAGAACTGGTCGCCCTGGAAAAGCAGCCTCTGGGCGTGGAGGACCGGCGCGGCGCGGGCGAGATCCGCGTCACCGCCGGCGAGATCCGGTTCGAAGACGTGACCTTCCGCTACGGCGCGCACGGCACGGCGCTGTACGACAGGTTCTCGGTGCGCATCGCGCCGGGCGAGCGGATCGGGCTGGTGGGGCATTCCGGATCGGGCAAGACCACGTTCATCAAGCTGATCCAGCGCCTTTATGACGTGAACGGCGGCCGCATCACCATCGACGGGCAGGACATCGCTCAGGCGAAGCAGGCTTCCCTGCGCAGCCAGATCGCCATCGTGCAGCAGGAGCCGGTGCTGTTCCACCGCACCCTGGCGGAGAACATCGCCTATGCGCGGCCCGGCGCCACGCAGGCCGAAATCGAGCAGGCCGCGCGGCTGGCCAGCGCCCATGATTTCATCATGGCGCTGCCCAAGGGCTACGACACGCTGGTGGGCGAGCGCGGCGTGAAGCTGTCCGGCGGCGAACGCCAGCGCGTGGCCATCGCGCGCGCGTTCCTTGCGGATGCGCCCATCCTCATCCTGGACGAAGCCACGTCCAGCCTGGACAGCGAGAGCGAGGTGCTGATCCAGCGGGCGATGGACCGCCTGATGGAGGGCCGCACGACGCTGGTGGTGGCGCACCGCCTGTCCACCGTGCGCGCGCTGGACCGCCTGCTGGTCATGGACCATGGCCGCGTCATCGAGGAAGGCAGCCACGAGGCGCTGATCCGCTTGAAGAACGGCCTGTACCGGCGCCTGTTCGAACGCCAGGCCCTGGAACTGACGAAGGGCCTGCGGCCGGACGAGCTGCTGGGGGACGGCGCGGTTCCGCCTCCGGCGCGGGACGAAGAAGAGGACGAATCCTCGTACGCCTTCGCCAAATAGGCCTCTTGCGGCGCTTGCGGGTGCTCGCCCCGCAAGCGCCGCATTTCATGCGGGACGCTGCGCGATCGTCAGGCGCAGGCCGAAGGCGATCAGGGCCACGCCGAACACCCGGCTCTGGATCTTCTGCGCGCGCGGGCTGGCCGACATCCAGCGTCCCACCGCCCCACCCGCCAGCGCGCACATCACGTCCAGCGCCAGGCCCAGGCCGACCAGCACCACCCCCAGCACCGCGAACTGCCGGCCGATGGGCCCATGCGCCGGCGACACGAACTGCGGCAGCAGCACCGAGCAGAACAACAGGGCCTTGGGATTGAGCACATTGGTCAGCACGCCGCTCAGGAGCGCCGGCCCCCAACCGGCCCTGCTCGGCGCGGCCTGGCCGACGGCGTCGTACGACACCGGCCCCGCGCGCAGCAGGCGCACGCCCAGCCAGACCAGATAGCACCCGCCCACCGTGCGCGCGGCGTCGAAGGCCCAGGGATGGGTCTTGAACAAGGCCGCCAGACCCAGCGCGGCCAGCGTTACGTGCGCGGCCCGGGCGATAGCCAGCCCCGCAGCCACCGCCAGCGCCTGTCCGCGCCCGCGCAGCAGGCCGGTTTCCAGCAGCAGGATCATGTCGGGCCCCGGCACCACATAGACGATCAGCAGCGCCCCCAGAAACATCGCCATATCCGCCATCGCCCGCTCCCGCCAGTCTCATGAAAGGAGCTCATTCTAGAAAAATCGGGCTGGCATGTGCTTGCTATTCCTGCCATCCGAACTATTATTATTGGCATATTTCACCAATATCTATTATCAAATCCGGATTTCATGCCCAAGCGCGAATTGGACGGCTACGACCGCCGCATCCTCGAGGCCCTGCAGCAGAACGGCCGCCTGACCAATGTCGAACTGGCCGAACAGATCGGGCTGTCGCCGTCCCCCTGCCTGCGCCGCGTGCGCCTGCTGGAAGAGGCAGGCGTCATCCAGGGATACGAGGCCCGGCTGGCGCCCGACGAAGTCGGCCTGGGCCTGACCGTCTTCGTGGGCATCAAGGTTGAACGGCACCACGAACGGGACGCCGCCGAATTCCGTAAGGAAGTCAGCGCGCTGCCGGAGGTCATCTCCGCGCATCTGGTTTCCGGCGAATCCGACTTCCTGCTGCAGGTGGTGGTGCCGGACTTGCGCGCCTACGAGCGCTTCCTGCTCCATACCCTGCTAAAGCTGCCCGGCGTGAAGGACATCCGCAGCAACTTCGCCATCCAGACCGTCAAACCGCAAAGTCCGCTGCCGTTGGAACACCTGGCCAGGTAGGCCTCTTCAGGACGCCATCGCCGCCGCGGCGCGGTCCACCGCCTGGGAGCGGCGCTCGAAGCGGGCCTGCGACATCGCCAGATAGCGTTCCACGACGGCCGGCTCCGAGGTCTTCGGCGTGCCGCCGGGAAACGGCGGCTTGGGGTCGTATTCGATCTGCAGCTGGATCAGCTTGGCCACGTCCTCCCCGCACAGTTCCGCCACGACCTTCAGCCCCATATCGATGCCCGAGGTCACCCCGCCCGCCGTGAATATCCTGCCGTCCACGCACATGCGCTCGTCGCTGGGAATGGCGCCGAAGCGCGACAGCAATTCGCGTGCGCGCCAGTGGCTGGAAGCCCGTTTGCCGCGCAGCAGCCCCGCCGCGCCCAGCAGCAACGAACCCGTGCAGATGCCGAACACGTACCGCGCTTCCAGCCCCTGCTTGCGCGTGAACGCCACCCAATCGGGATCGACGATGGCATCATCCGTGCCCGGTCCGCCCGGCACCACCAGCAGGTCGCAGGGCGGCGCGGACGCGATGGTTTGTGTGGGCACGAAGCACAAGCCGCGATCGGACCGTACCGGATCCCGCGTTTTTGCGACAAAATCCACGGTGAAGCCCGGCGCGCCAGACAGCACCTCGTACGGCCCGGTCATATCCAGCTGGGTCAGGCCCTCGAACAAGAGAAAATTCACATGCATGACGATGCTCCTTTGGAAACGCCAGCCCCCAGGATAGGCGGACGCGCCCGGCCGGTCGCGCCAATTGCGGCCCCGAATGCGCCATTACGCATCCTGTTCGTGCTGTACGACGGTTTCCAGCCCCTGGACCTGGCCGGGCCATGGCAGGCGTTCAGCTCAGCGAACGAAGAGGCCGGGCGCAAGCTATACCAATTGCACACCATCGCCGCCACGCCCGTGGTCGCCACCTGGGAGCAGGGCCTGCGCATGCAGATGGACGGCACCTTCGCGGACGACGCCGACGCGCCGGTCGATACCATCCTCGTGCCCGGCGGCCCCGGCGCGGACCTCGCCAGCGCCCATCGCGAAACGCAAGCCTGGCTGCGCCGCCGCGACCCGGACACCCGGCGCACCTGCAGCGTATGCACCGGCGCCTTCGTCCTGGCCGCCACCGGGCTGCTCGACGGACTGGCAGTCACCACGCACTGGCGCTCGGCCACGCGCCTGCAATCGCACTATCCCGCCCTGCGCGTGCAGGACGACCGCATCTTCATCGAAAGCGGCAAATACTGGACCTCGGCCGGCGTCACCGCCGGCATCGACCTGGCGCTGGCGTTGATCGAACGCGATTTCGGGCCGGACCTGTCGCAGCAGGTGGCGCGCAGGCTGGTTGTCTTCATGCGGCGCAACGGCGACCAGCGCCAGTACAGCCAGACGCTGCGCCTGCAGGACCGGGTGGCAGCGCCCTTCCGCGACCTGGTCGAGAAAATGGAAGCGCAGTTGTCGGCCCGCTGGTCGGTGGACGACATGGCCGACGCCTGCCACATGTCGCGCCGGACCTTCCAGCGCAAGTTCGCCGCGCATTTCGGCGTCGCCCCGACCGAAGTGCTGAGGCGGCTGCGCGAAGAGCGCGCGGCGGCGCTTGCCGCGAGCGGCAAGGTGTCCAGAAAGGAAATGGCGCGCCAGTTCGCGCTGGGGCCGGCGCCGGGACGGACGGCGCCGGAATGACGCGCTAACCCGCCAGGCCCACCGAGACGCCGCCGCATACGTACAGCAGCTGCCCGGTGGTGAAGCCCGCCCGCGGATCCAGGAACATGGCGACCGCATGGGCCACCTCTTCCGGCAGACCCACCCGGCCCACCGGGATCGAGGCTTCCAGCGCCAGGGTCTTGGGTGCGCCGGGCGGATTCGACTGCTTGAACAGCTCGGTGGCCACCGGCCCCGGCGCCACGGTGTTCACCGTGATCCCGTCGGCCGCCAGTTCCAGCGCCCAGGTCCGTGTCATGCCCGCCAGCCCCGCCTTGGAGGCGCCATAGACCGTGCGCCCGCCCTTGCCCAGGCCCGCGCGGCTGCCGATGTTCACCACCCGTCCGTAGCGCGCCGCCCGCATGCCGGGCAGCAGCGCCTGCATGAGCAGCAGCGGCGCCGTGACGTTCAGCGCCATCGTCCGGGCCATCTGCTCCTGCGTCACGTCCTCCAGGTTGGCGACCTGGATCATGCCCGCATTGTTGACCAAATGCAGCACGGAGCGCTCGGCCGCCAGTTCCCGCGCGGCGGCGATGGTCGCCGCCGCGTCGCCCAGGTCCACCGAGCGGAACGTTTCGCCGGGCAGCAGCGCCTCGGGCGCCCCGCGGCTGAAGTTGACGACCTGGTAGCCGTCCTCGATCAGGCGCGCGACGATGGCGCGGCCGATGCCCCGGCTGCCGCCGGTGACCAGTGCGATGGGATTGTTCATTGCGCGGTGATCCCCTTGTCCTTGATGAGTCCGCCCCACTTCTTGCGTTCCTGGCTTTCGAAGGCGGCCAGGTCCGCGCCAAACAGCGTGCCGGGCTTGGCTCCCATGCCGGCGAAGTTCTTCGCGATGGCCTGGCTTTGCAGGCCGCTGCGCGCCGCCTCGATCAGTTGCTTGACCACAGGTTCCGGCGTATCGCGCGGGGCGTACAGCGCGAACCAGGCCGTGACGTCGAAGCCGGGCAGGCCCGATTCCGCGACGGTCGGGAGGTCGGGCACCGACGGGTCGCGGGTGGATGAGGTCACGGCTACGCCGCGCACCAGGTTCCCGTCCTTGATCTGCGCCAGCGACCCGGGCAGGTTGTCGAACAGCAGGTCGACCTGCCCGCCGGCCACGGCCGGCAGCGACGCGGACGTGCCCTTGAACGGCACGTGCAGCATCGTCACGCCGGCCATGGCCTCGAAATACGCGCCGGTCAGGTGCACCGACGAGCCGACGCCGGGCGAGGCATAGGTCAGCTTCTTGTCCTTGGATTGCTTGGCCGCCTTGATCACGTCGGCCACCGTCTTATAGGGCGACTTGGCGCTGACGGCGATCACGTTCGGCGTCGTCGACACCAGCGCGATGGGCACCAGGTCGCGCTCGGGATCGAACGCCATGTTCTTGTAAAGGAACTGGTTGATGGTCTGGGTGCCGATGGTGCCCAGGCCCAGCGTATAGCCGTCCGCCTTGGCGCGGGCCACATAGGCCATGCCGATGTTGCCGCCCGCGCCCGGCTTATTCTCGACCAGCACGGTCTGCTTCAGGCCCGGCTCCAGCGCGTGGGCGATGGCGCGGCCGAAGATGTCCGCCCCGCCTCCGGGCGGATACGGCACGACGACGGTGACGGGATGGTCGGGGTAGCCAGCGGCGTGGGCCGCAGGCAGCGCCAGCACGGCCAGCGCCGCGACTGCGAGGCCGCGGCGCCATGCGGCGCGCGGATGCAGGGATTGCGTCATGGTTTTGTCTCCTACCGAATCCGCTGCTTGCGGATTTCTTTTGGGTTTCTTTTGGGTTTCTTTTGGGTTTCTTTTTAAAGTACGTAAATACGTACTATATTAATAAGAACATAGAAAACCGACAGGAGACAAGCAGATGAAACGCTGGACCCAACGCCCGGAAGGATCGACCTGGGGCGACTTCGGCGCGGACGACGAGATCGGCCGCCTGAACCTGCTGACCGAGGAAAAAGTGCTGCAGGCGGTGCGCGAGGTTCAGGCGGGCAAGGTGTTCTGCCTGTCGCTGCCGCTGAACCTGCCCGGCGGCAACGTGCTGAATCCGCGCCGGCACGCGCCCACGCTCAAGCCCACGTTTCGCGAAGGCACGCCCTACCTGAACTTCCAGATGTCCCAGGTGCAGCCCGATGCGGTAGACGTGCTGTCCGACGACCAGGTCACCCTGTCCATGCAGTACTCGACGCAATGGGACGGCCTGTGCCACGTGGGCGCGATGTTCGACATCCAGGGCGACGGCGAGGCCCGCCGCGTCTACTACAACGGCTACGCGGCCGGCGTGGACGTATTCGGCGGAGCCGACCCCGATACCTCTGCCGACGCCTGCTGCCCGCCGGGCGGCTCGTACGCGCGCAAGCTCAGCGTCAGTCGCTATGCGGAGAAAGGCATGCAGGGCCGGGGCGTCCTGGTGGACCTGGAACGCGCGTTCGGCCCCGGCCGCACGGTCGTGGACCATGCCGCATTGCAGTCGGCCATGCAGGCGCAGAACGTGTCTGTCGAGACCGGCGACATGCTGGTGCTGCGCACCGGCTTCGCCGAAGCCGTCGTGGCCATGAACGGCCAGCCCGATCCGCACAAGCTGGAGCAGACCGGCGCCGTGCTGGACGGGTCCGACCCGGCGCTGCTGGACTGGATCACGCGCTCCGGCATCGCCGCCATCTGCGCCGACAACTATGCGGTCGAGGCGTATCCGGCGCGCGCCTCGGGGCCCGGCCATTCCATCCTGCCGCTTCATCACCATTGCCTGTTCAAGCTGGGCGTGCCGCTGGCCGAGCTCTGGTACCTGAAAGACCTGGCCGAGTGGCTACACGCGCAGGGCCGCAACCGCTTCCTGCTGACCGCGCCGCCTCTGCGGATGCCCGGCGCGGTGGGCTCCCCCGTGACGCCGATCGCCACGGTGTAAGCCATGCAGCTCCCGTATTCGACCTTCTCCGAACACCTCGACGCACTCGCGGCGCGCCAGCCGGACGCTCCCCTGCTGATCGACCAGGACCGCCCGATCGGCGCATCGGCGCTGCGAGCGCAAAGCCGCGCGCTGGCCGCCGGGCTCGCGCATATCGGCGTGCGGCCGGGGCAGCGCGTGGCGGTCTGGCTGCCCAATTGCGCGGCCTGGGTGGAATCTTTCCTAGCCTGCGCGCACCTGGGCGCGCTGGTGCTGGCGGTCAACACGCGCTTTCGCGCGCTGGAAGTGGCCGATATCCTGGGCCGCGGCCAGGCCGACTGGCTGGTGTTCTGGCCTGGATTCAAGGGCATCGACTTCCAGGGCATCCTGGACGGCGTCGCGCCCGAACACCTGGCCCGGCTGCAGGGCGTGATCGCGCTGGCCGAGGCGGACGAATCCCCGGAAGTCCACGGCAAGCCGGTGCACCGCTATGCGGACCTGCTGGCCTGCCCCGATCCCACGCCTGCCGCCCAGGACAACGCCGGCGTGCTGTGCTTTACCACCTCCGGAACCACCTCCAAGCCCAAGTTCGTGCTGCACGACCAGCGCACGCTGCTGCGCCACGGCGCGGCGGTGGCGGGCGCCTATGGCTACGACGCCCACAGCTGCGTGCTGGCCAGCGCGCCGTTCTGCGGCGCCTTCGGCTTCGCCACGCTGGTGGGCGGCCTGGCGCAGGGCGCGCCCGTGGTCTGCGCGCCCGTCTTCAATGCGGCGCAGTCCGCTGCCGCAGTGCGCCGCTACGCGGTCACGCATACCTACGCCAACAATGAAGCGCTGGTCGGAATGATGCAGGCCGCCGCGCCGGGCGATTTCGCTTCCGTCCGGCTGTTCGGCTTCGCCAGCTTCACGCCCGCGCTGGACCACATGCTCGACCTCGCCCGGGAGGCCGGCGTGCCGCTTACCGGCCTGTACGGGTCCAGCGAGCTGGTGGCGCTGGTTGCCGGCCAGCCCCGCGACCCGGCCGAAGGCGACGTGTCGGCCCGCCACCTGCCCGGCGGCACCCTGATCTACCCCGACGCCCGCGTGCGGGCGCGCGACCCGGCCACCGGCCAGGTCCTGCCCCACGGCCAGTCCGGCGAAATCGAAATCCTGTCCCCCAGCCTGATGCAGGGCTACCTGGACAACCCGGAAGCCACCCGCGGCGCCATTACCGCCGACGGCTATTTCAAGACGGGCGACCTCGGCTATACGCTGACCCCGCGCCAGTTCGTGTTCCAGACGCGCATCGGCGATTCGCTGCGCCTGTCCGGCTTTCTCGTCAATCCCGTGGAAATCGAGCAGGTGGTCGAAACCCTGCCCGGCGTGCGCGCCTGCCAGGTCGTGGGCGCCACCCGCGCCGGCAAGGTCGTGCCCTACGCCTTCGTGCTGCTGCACGAAGACGCCCAGGCCGATCCCACGGGCTGGACCGCGGCCTGCAAGGCCGCGATGGCCGGCTTCAAGGTGCCCGCGGGCTTCAGCGTGCTGGACGCCTTTCCCTCGGTGGAAAGCGCCAACTCGGTCAAGATCCAGAAACACCGGCTGCGCGAGATGGCGGACGCCGCCCTCGCCCAGGCCGCCACACCGTCCTCGCCCTGACCATGTCCGCCCGCAAGCTTTTCTCGCACAGCCCACAGCCGCTCTACCTGCAGGCGGCGGCGCTGTTCCGCAGCCATATCCAGAACCGTACCTGGCGGCCCGGCCAGCAGATCCCGCCGCTGGAATCCCTGATGGAAACCTACGGCATCTCACGAGCCACTATCCGCCAGGCGTTCGGCCTGCTCGAAGAGGACGGCCTGATCCGGCGCTCGCGCGGCTCGGGCACCTTCGTCAACGCCGAACTGCCGGAAACCCCCACCCTGCTGATCCCCAAGACCTGGGCGGAAACCGTCGAACTGAGCAACCAGCTGGGCACGGTTTCGCTGGTGGAGTCCAGCGCCGATTCGCCGCTGCCCGACACGCTGGGCATGCCTTGCGCCGCCGACCGCAGCGGCAGCTTCCAATACCTGCGCCGCGTGCACACCACGGACGCCGGCCCGTTCTGCTATAGCGAGGTCTTCCTCGACAGCGGGCTGTTCCGCAAGCACCGGGCGCGCATCCAGAAAAGCACCGTGGCGCCGGTCCTGGACCAGTTCTACGGCGCGCGCATCAGCGAAGCCCGCCAGGTACTCAATGTGATCGAGGCGGGGCAGGAGTCCGCCGAGTCCCTGCAGATTCCCGTGTCGTCGCCGGTTGCCGAATTGCGCCGCTATGCCTGCATCGACGGCCGCGTGGTGTATTTCGCGCGGCTGGAATTTCCCTTCCGCAAGGTGCGGATGGAGTTCGACCTGCTGACCGAGCGCTGAAGCGCGCTACGCCCCGCCCGTTTTCCCCGATAACAGAGCGCCGCAGCAAGCCCCGAGGCGCCTCCCGCAGTATCCGAAAAGATCCGGCAAAAAAGGAGACCCGCCATGAAATGCCCCGGAACACCCCGGATGTCCCTGCAGTTGCGCAGCACGCTTGCCCTCTTGTCCGCCGCCACCCTCGCCGCCGCAGCCAACGCAGCGCCGGCGCAGCCCGCGGCGATCTCCGACGACGTGGTCCGCCTGGGCCTGATCCTGGACATGAGCGGCATCTATGCCGACGTGACCGGCAAAGGCAGCGCCACCGCCGCCGAAATGGCCATCGCCGATTTCGGCGGCAAGGTGCTGGGCAAGAAGATAGACCTGATGGTGGTGGACCACCAGAACAAGGCCGACATCGCCGCCGCCAAGGCGCGCGAGTGGTACGACACCCGGCAGGTCGACGCCATCATGGACGTGGCGGGGTCCGCTCCCGCCCTCGCCGTGCTGGAGGTTGCCCGGGAAAAGAAGAAGATCGTGGTCTTCAGCGGCCCCGGCACCGAACGCATCACCAACGACCTGTGCTCGCCCTATTCCGTGCATTACACGTACGACACCTGGTCGCTGGCCAACACCACCGCGCGCGCCACCGTCGAGCAAGGCGGCAAGAGCTGGTACTTCCTGACGGCCGACTACGCGTTCGGCCACACGCTGCAAGCGTCGGCGACAGACGTGGTGAAAGCCAACGGCGGCACGGTGCTGGGCGCATCCCGCCACCCCCTGGGCTCCAGCGACTTCGCCTCGTACCTGCTGCAGGCCCAGGCCAGCCGGGCGCAGATCGTGGGCCTGGCCAACGCGGGCGGCGACACCGTCAACGCCATCAAGGCCGCCAGCGAATTCGGCCTGACCAAAGGCGGCCAGAAAATGGCCGGGCTGCTCCTGTACATCAACGACATCCACGCCATCGGCCTGGAAGCCGCCGCGGGCCTGACCCTGACCGAAGCCTTCTACTGGGACATGAACGACCAGACCCGCGCCTGGTCGCAGCGCTACTACGACAAGCTCAAGAAAATGCCCAATATGAGCCAGGCCGGCACCTATTCGTCCGTGATGCACTACCTGAAGGCCGTGCAGGCCGCGGGCACGGATGAACCCGCCGCCGTGATGAAACAAATGAAGGCCACGCCGATCAACGACTTCTTCGCCACCAACGGCCGCATCCGCGAAGACGGCCGGATGGTCCACGATATGTACCTGTTCGAGGTCAAGCAGCCGTCCGAATCCAAGCGGCCCTGGGACTACTACAAACTGGTAGCCACCCTGCCGGGCGACCAGGCCTTCATGCCGCTGTCCAAGTCCACCTGCCCGCTGGTGAAGAAGTAGCGCGCAAGCCCGGGCGGACGCCGCCCGGGCCCCCGGGGCGCCGCCTGTGCCGCGCATCATGGCGTACGCTAGAGGCTGCCCACTCGGAGACACGCATGTCCACTTCTCAACCGCAGCGCCCCATTCCCGCAACGATCGCCGCCGTGGTCCGCGATGGCCACGTGCTGCTGGTGCGCCGCGCCAATCCGCCCGACGCGGGCCGCTGGGCCTTCCCGGGCGGCAAGATCGACGCGGGCGAGCGCTTCGAAGCCGCCACGGCGCGCGAACTGCTGGAGGAAACGGGGGTGCGCGCCGAGCCTTTGCAGGTGTTCGACGCCGTAGACGTCTTCGACCGCGACGACGCGGGCGCGCTGCGCCGCCACTACATCCTGATCGCGGTGCTGTGCCGTTGGCAGTCCGGCGAGCCGGTCGCGGGCGACGACGCCGCCGAAGCCCGCTGGGTGCCGCTGGAAGCGCTGGACGGGCACTCCCTGGCGACCAGCTTCGGCGTGGCCGAACTGGCGCGCAAGGCGGCGGCCCTGTCGTGCGCCGCGCCGTAACGCTTCAGGCAGGCGCTCCCAAGCCGCTTCCCAGCAGCCAATCCCGGAACACCCGCGCCTTCTCCTGCAAGCCGACCCTGCCTGGCCATACCAGGTAGTAGCCAAACTCCTCCAGCCAGGCGTTGCCCGCGAGCCGGACCAGACGTCCGGCTGCCACTTCATCCTGCACCATCGCCGCGGGCAACAGGCCCGCGCCCTGGCCCGCAAGAACGGCCTGCAGCAGCAGGCCGCCATCATCGAAGGCGGGCCCTCTCGGCGTATCCGCGTCCTCCACGCCCTGCGCCGCCAACCACAACTGCCAGCCGTTGCGCGCTTCATCGTGCACGCGCGGCCAACGCAGCAATTCCCGCGCGTCGGCCGGCATTCCCAGCTTCGCCGCGAGCGCGGCCGACGCCACCGGCACGACTTCCACGGTCAGCAGGTGCTCGCTTTGCAGCCCCGCATAATGGCCCAGTCCGTGGCGGATGGCGATGTCCGCGCCGCCCCGGCCGAAAGTCGCCAGCGCGTTGCTGGTGACGATCTGCAGGTCGATCTCCGGATGGCGGGCATGGAAATCATGCAACCTGGGGATCAGCCAGGCCGACGCGAAGAACGCGGTAGTGCTGACCGTGAGCACCCGGCTCTCGGGCGGCAGGGCGATGCGGGCGGACGCGGCCAGGATCTGGCGGAAGGCGTTGCGCACCGGCGGCAGAAAGCCACGGCCGGCATCCGTCAGTTGGATGCCGCGGTTCACGCGCAGAAACAGCGCTACGCCCAGATGCTGCTCCAACGACTTGATCATCTGGCTGACCGCGCCGGGCGTCACGCACAGTTCCTGCGCAGCGCCCTTCACGGACAGATGGCGGGCCGCGGCCTCGAAGGCACGCAGCGCGTTGAGCGGAGGCAGTCGCGGAATGGCCATATCCGAAGAAATTAATAATTTAGTTTTTCTAATTTAAATTGAATAGAAATCATAGCTTGTCGGCGCGTCTATCAAATATTAATTTGGCCAGCCGCGTGACGAAAACATGATGGATAAAGAATAGATGAACTATACGGAAAATATCCAGGCAACCGACCTCCACCAACTCGACCTGCTGACGTTGGCCGCCCTGATCCGATCGGGCGAGGTCTCGCCGGTAGAGATCGCGCGCGCGCAACTGCGGCGCATCGAGACCCTGGACGGCGACCTGCGCAGCTATGCCCATGTGACCGCGGACTCCGCGCTGCAGCAAGCGCAGGCAGCGGAAAACGAGATACGCCAGGGACGCTACCGGGGTCCCCTGCATGGCGTCCCCATCGCGCTGAAGGACCTGTTCCGGCGCAAGGGCGTGCCGACGGCCGCAGGCACCGCGATCCACCGCGGAACACCCGCCGACCATGACGCTACGGTAGCCAACCGCCTGTGCGATGCGGGCGCCGTGCTGCTGGGGCAACTGCAAATGACCGAAGGCGCGTACTCCGACCATCACCCCGACGTCGCGCCGCCGCTCAACCCCTGGAACGCGGATTACTGGACCGGCATCTCTTCCAGCGGATCGGCGGTGGCGACGGCCGCCGGCCTGTGCTTCGGTGCGACGGCCTCGGATACCGGCGGCTCCATCCGCTGGCCCTGCGCCGCCACCGGGCTGACCGGCATCAAGCCGACATGGGGCCGTGTCAGCCGCCACGGCGTGTTCGAACTGGCGGCCTCGCTGGACCACGCCGGCGTCATCGCGCGCAGTGCGGCCGACGCTGCGGCGCTGCTGGAAGCGATCGCGGGACCCGACGTAATGGATCCGACCGCGCTGCACGCGCCCGTGCCGCGCTACGCCACGGAGACCGGAGCCCCGGTTGACGGCCTGCGGATCGGCGTGGATCCGGACTGGAACACCGGGGACGTGGATCCGCAAACTCAGCGCATGATGGAGGCCGCGATGCAGGTTTTCGAACAGTTGGGCGCGACCCTGGTGCCCCTGCGCTTCCCGTCAGAGAGCGCGGCACAGGCGGTGCGCGACTGGGCGCCTCTCTGCGCCGTGGAAGCCGCGGTCGCGCACGCCTCCACCTATCCCTCGAGGAAACAGGAATACGGACCGGTGCTTGCAGGGGTGATCGAAGCCGGCCGCGCGCTGTCGGGCCTGACCTACCAGAGCATCCTGTTGCGCCGCATGGCCCTGCGCGGCTGGGTCGACGCCGTGTTCACCGACATCGACGCGCTGCTGACACCGGTACAGCCCATGCCTCCGCTCACTCTGCGCGCCGTCAGCGTGCTCGGCTCGCAGCCCGGGCTGGTCGAAGCCTTGCAGCGCTATACCTGCGTGTTCGATATGACAGGCCATCCCTGCCTGACGCTGCCCGCCGGCCAGTGCGAAGCCGGTATGCCGATGGGCCTGCAACTGGTGGCGGCGCATCTGGGCGAGCCTGTGCTGTTCCGGCTGGGCGCCGCGTTCCAGTCGGCGACAAGCTGGCACCTGCGCCGGCCGGCGTTGTGAGGCCAACGATGAGGATGCATGCGCAACCCGGCGCACCGCTCTCCGCCGGCCGGGTCTTCCGCGGCTGGCGGGTGGTGACCGCGGCCTTCGCCATCACTTTTCTGGGCTTCGGCAGCGCCTACTCATTCAGCGCATTCGTCGACGCCTTGCAGCGCGACTTCTCCGCCACGCGTGGAGCGGTATCGCTGGTATTCTCGCTGGCGGGCTTCCTCTACTTCGGTTTCGGCGTGGTCAGTGGCCCGCTGGCAGACCGCTACGGCTCGCGCCGCATGGCCTGGATAGGCATGCTGCTGTTGGCCCTGGGCCTGGCGCTTGCCAGCGCGGCGCAGAGCATGGCGCAGATCTACGTGGCCTACGGCCTGGGCGTCGGACTGGGCGTGGGTTGCGCCTACGTACCTGTCGTAGGCGCGGTGCAGCGCTGGTTCCTGCGTCGGCGCGGACTGGCATCGGGGCTGGCGGTCAGCGGCATCGGCGTGGGCACGCTGCTGGTGCCGCCGCTCGCTTCCGCGTTGATCGACCTGTGGGGCTGGCGCGCCGCCTATATGGCGCTGGCCGCCGCGGTGGCGCTCCTGGGCTGCGCCGCGGCGCGCTGGGTCGAAAACTCCCCGCAAGAGCTCGGACAGCAACCCGACGGCGACGCCGCGCCCGCCGCCCGCGCAGCGCCGGCATCCGAGCCAGGCGGCGTGCCCGTGCTCGCCGCAATCCGCAGCAAGGTTTTCGTCCTGCTATACCTGGCGAGCATGGCCGGCGCCTTCGGCGTCTTCGTGCCCTTCGTGCATCTCATCCCGTACGCGCTGGATCATGGCATCGCTCCGGGACCGGCCGTGCTGTTGCTGGGCATGGTCGGCGTGGGCAGCACGGCGGGCCGGTTCCTGCTGGGCACGCTGGCCGACCGCCTGGGCCGGCGCGTCTCGCTCGCCACGATGTATGCCGGCATGGCCGCGTCGCTCGCGCTTTGGGTCGTCTGCGGCCAGTTCTGGACGCTGGCGCTGTTCGCCCTGGTCTTCGGCGCGTTCTACGGCGGCTGGGTGGCGCTGATGCCAGCGGTGGTCATGGATTACTTCGGCGGACGCCACGTCAGCGGCATCATCGGCGCGCTCTACACCAGCGTGGCGTTCGGCACGCTGATCGGCCCGGTGGCGGCGGGCCATGCGTACGACCTCAGCGGGTCCTATCTGCTGCCCATCATCGCCAGCGCGGCGGGCAATGCGGTAGCGGCGGCGGTCACCTGGCTACTGCCGTGCCGCTCCGGCTAGGCCAGCACCGCGTCGAGGTCGAACACTTTTCTGAAAACGAAGATTGGATGAGTTGGAGGACAAATTCCGCATTCACGTAAGCGCAAGACTATCATCAAGGCACATTGCATCCCCGCCGACGCCGATCGCCCGCATCCGGAACCCCGCCGACACGCCCATGTTCGATACCTACCTCTCCCGCTGGAAGCTGACGCCCGACGGCGCCCCCATCGTCACCCACGCGGCGCGGCTGCTTCCGGTGCGGCATGAGGGCCAGCCCGCCATGCTCAAGGTCTCCCACGAAGAGGACGAAAAGCAAGGCGGCGTGCTGATGCGCTGGTGGGACGGCCACGGCGCGGCGCGCGTGCTGGCCCACGACGACGACGCCATCCTGCTGGAGCGGGCCACGGGCGCGCGATCGCTGGCCGGCTATGCCCGCAATGGCCGCGACGACGAAGCCACGCGCATCATCTGCGACGTGTTGAAGGAACTGCACGCGCCGCGCGCCAGGCCCTTGCCGGCGCTGCGCCCGCTGGAAGAGTGGTTCGTGGACCTGTGGCCCACCGCCCGGGCCCATGGCGGCATCCTGGCGCACAGCGCCCGCCACGCCCGCGCCCTGCTCGACAGCGAACGGGACCTGGCGGTGCTGCATGGCGACGTGCACCACGACAATATCCTGGACTTCGGCGAGCGCGGCTGGCTGGTCATCGACCCCAAGCGCCTCTACGGCGAACGCGCTTTCGATTACGCCAACATCTTCTGCAACCCCGACCTGGCGGACCCCGTTCCCCCCGTGGCCGTCGCGCCCGGCTGCTTCGAGCGCAGGCTCGATATCGTGGTGGAACAATCGGGCCTGGACCGCCGCCGGCTGCTGCAATGGGTGGTGGCCTGGTGCGGGCTGTCGGCCGCCTGGTTCCTGAACGACGGCGACGACGCCGCGATCGACCTGGACATCGCCGCGCAGGCCCAGGCGCTGCTGGACCGCTGACCTGCCGCGGGCACTTCGCGTCCCTCAAGAATGCAAGCTCCATGCGGTAAGGTGTAGGCCCTCACCCCTTATCTCTTCATTCCTGGAGCACTGAATGACCGGATTGTTCATCGTGGTGGCGGCGCTGGCGTTTCTGATGCTGGCGGCGTATCGAGGCTATAGCGTGATCCTGTGCGCGCCCATCGCTGCGATGGGCGCCGTGCTGTTGACGGACCCTTCGGCGCTGGCGCCGGTATTCTCGGGCATCTTCATGGAGCGCATGGCGGGGTTCGCCAAGCTCTACTTCCCCGTCTTCCTGCTGGGCGCCGTGTTCGGCAAGCTGATCGAGCTGTCCGGTTTCTCACGCGCCATCGTGCAGGCGGTGCTGAGGCTGATCGGCGCCGAACGCGCCATCATGGCCATCGTGCTGGTCTGCGCGGTGCTGACCTACGGCGGCGTGTCGCTCTTCGTGGTGGTGTTCGCGGTCTATCCGTTCGCTGCCGAGATGTTCCGCCAGGGCGGCATTCCCAAGCGCCTGATGCCTGGCGCGATCGCCCTGGGCGCGTTCACGTTCACGATGACCGCCCTGCCCGGCACGCCGCAGATCCAGAACATCATCCCCACCACGTTCTTCGAGACCACCACCTGGGCCGCGCCCTGGCTGGGTCTGATCGGCGCGGCCTTCACGCTGACGGCCGGCATCTCCTATCTGGAATGGCGGCGCAAGCGCGCGGCGGCGGCCGGCGAGACCTATGGCACGGACCTGCGCAACGAACCGGCCACGCCGCCCGGCGAACGCGACCATCATCCGCTGGTTGCGCTTCTGCCGCTGATCGTGGTGGGCGTGGCCAACTACCTGCTGACGCGCGCGATCCCGGGCTGGTACCCGGCCGGTTCCGAAGTGGCGCTGCCCGGCCTGCCCCAGCCGCTGCCCGCCAATGCCGAGGACCAGGTGGCCCTATGGGCGGTCATGGGCGCGCTGATCGCGGGCATCGTCACCATCCTGCTGTTCTCGTTCCGGGCCATCAAGGCGCACTTCGCCGAAGGCAGCAAGAGCGCCGTCTCGGGCGCCTTGCTGGCCTCGATGAACACCGCGGCCGAATACGGCTTCGGCGGCGTCATCGCCGCGCTGCCGGGCTTCCTGCTGGTGGCCGACGCGCTCAAGGCCATTCCCGATCCGCTGGTGGGCGAAGCGGTGGCCGTGACGTCATTGGCCGGCATCACCGGCTCGGCCTCGGGCGGCATGAGCATCGCGCTGGCCGCCATGGCGCAGACCTTCATCGACAGCGCCAACGCGGCGGGCATCCCGATGGAAGTGCTGCACCGGATCGCCGCCATGGCCAGCGGCGGCATGGACACGCTGCCCCACAACGGTGCGGTGATCACCCTGCTGGCGGTGACCGGCCTTACGCACCGCCAGTCCTACGGCGATATCTTCGCCATCACCATGATCTCCACCTTGTCGGTCTTCCTGGCGATCGCCGTGTACTACCTCACGGGGATCGTTTGAGCGAAGGCGGGGGCGATCACCTCCGCCAGCCATTGGGTGAAGACCCGCAGCCTGGCGGATACCTGGCGGTTCTGCGGGTACAGCACCGACACGGGCATGGGCGCGGGCGGCATGGCGGGCAGCACGATCCTGAGTTCGCCTGCCGCCAGTTCGCGTTCGATGCGGTAGCGCGGCACCTGGACCAGCCCCAGCCCCGCCAGCGCCGCGCCCGTGTAGAGTTCGGCCCCCGTGACGCTGACCACGGCTCGCGGCCGGACCTGCACGTTGCGCCCCTCCACCATGAAATCCAGGGGCAGGCTGCGCCCCGTCGCGCTGGACAGGTAGTCCACCGCGCAATGTTCCTCCAGGTCTTCCAGGCGCCTGGGCTCGCCACGGCGCGCCAGGTAGGCCGGGCTTGCGACAGTCACCTGCGGCATCAGCGCGATCTGCCGCCCCACCAGCGATGAGTCCTGCAGGGCCCCCGTGCGCAGCACGCAATCCACGCCTTCGCGCACCAGGTCCACCAGGCGGTCGTCCTCGCCCAGGTGCAGCACGATGTCGGGATAGCGCTCCAGGAAACCGGGCAGGCCCGGCATCACGAAGAACCTGGCCAGCGTGCCCTGCGCATTGACGCGCAACAGCCCCTTGGGCGCCGTGTCCAGGAATGCGCCGTCGGCCTCTTCCAGGTCCGCCAGCAGCCGGACGCAACGGCGATAGTGGGCCTCGCCGTCATGCGTCAGCCGCACCTGGCGAGTGGTGCGCTCAAGCAGTCTGGCGCCCAGCCGCGCCTCCATCCTCTTGATCAGGTTGGTCACCGTGGGACGGGGAATCTGCAGATCCTCGGCGGCCTTGGAAAAGCTGCCCCGCTCGGCGATGCGCACGAACACCCGCATTTCCTGGAAACGGTCCATGGTGTGTCGTCCATTATTAATCAAAATGAAATTATGTTAGCGAATATAGAGTAATTATCTTCTGTCTGGAATAGTTCATGATGCAGCTCATCCCTTCACACACTGGAGAAACGCCATGAGCACCCAAGCCCAGCAACGTATTGCCCTGGTCACCGGCGGATCGCGCGGCATCGGCGCCGCCATCGCGCGCCGGCTGGCCCGCGACGGTTTCGCCGTCGCCATCAACTATGCCTCCAGCGCGGCGGAAGCCGACGCGCTGGTGCGCGACATCCAACAGGCAGGCGGCCGAGCGGCCGCGGTGCGCGCCGACGTGTCGCGGGCCGAGGACGTGCGCGCCATGTTCGGCCAGGTGGAATCGGAGCTGGGCCGCATCGACGTGCTGGTCAATAGCGCCGGCATCCTCGAAATCAAGCCGCTGGCCGAGACCAGCGACGAGCTGTTCGAGCGGACATTCGCCATCAACACGCGCGGCACTTTCAACACGCTGCGCGAGGCGGCCGCCCGCCTGGCCGACGGCGGCGCCATCGTCAACGTGTCCAGCACCACCGTGGCGCTCAACCTGCCCGGCTATTCCGTCTACATCGCCAGCAAGGCCGCGGTGGAAAGCCTGACCCAGGTGTTCGCCAGGGAATTGCGCGGGCGCCGCATCACCGTCAACGCGGTGGCTCCAGGCCCCATCGCCACCGACCTGTTCATGAAAGGCAAGAGCGCCGAGCTGATCGAGCACTACGCCAAGATGCCGCCCCTGGAGCGCCTGGGCCAGCCCGACGATATCTCGGGCGTGGTGTCGTTCCTGGCGGGCCCCGACGCCGGCTGGGTCAACGGCCAGGTTCTGCGCGCCAACGGCGGCATCGCCTGAGCGCGCTCCCTCCTCCCTACGCATGAGTCCGTCCGCTTCGGCGGACGCGCGGCGCATCGCCCGGATAGCCGCGAATTTGCTTGTCCACTCATCCGTTCTACCCATGCGCGCCTCGGCTGATGGGTTGAGCGGATTCTGGCGCTGGGCGTTTTACTCCAACGATCACTCGGGCCTTTGACTTACGGACAAGTCTGGCCAGTCGCATGAGGTTTGCATGAGACGGAGGGCGGAAAGTCTGTATTAGGCTGACTTCCGCAGTACTCCGACTCACCTTGATCGATTGGACGAAAGCAAATGAATCAACTCATTCATCCGGACTGCCACCCCTTCACCGCAGCGGGCAATCTGAAACAGATCTCCGCGTTTTACGAGGAGGGACGTCGAGTCATGTGGATGATGCTCCGGGCGCAACCGCGCCCATGCTTTAACCATGAACTGATAGACGAAATCATGAACCTGGCGCGGGCCGCCAAGGACTCGGGCCTGCCCATCGACTTCTGGGTCACGGGCTCGCTGGTTCCGCAGATCTACAACGTCGGCGGCGACCTCAACTTCTTCGCCGAAGCCATCCGCACCGGCAAGCGCGAAGCCTTGCGCGCCTATGCCAGGGCCTGCGTGGATTGCGTGCACGCCGCCACGCGCGGCTTCGACACGGGCGCGATCTCGCTTGCGATGATCGAAGGCTCGGCGCTCGGCGGCGGCTTCGAGGCCGCGCTGGCCCACCACTTCGTGCTGGCACAGAACAATGCCCGCATGGGCTTCCCCGAAATAGCGTTCAACCTGTTCCCGGGCATGGGCGGCTATTCGCTGGTGGCCCGGCGCTCGGGCATGAAGCTGGCGGAAGAGCTGATCGGCACGGGCGAATCCCATACGGCCGAATGGTTCCACGCCCGGGGCCTGGTGGACGTGCTCTTCGAGCCGGGCGAGGCCTACAAGGCCACGCGCACTTTCATCGACGTGATGCGGCCCAAGCTCAACGGCATGCGCGCCATGCTGCGCGCGCGCCAGCGCGTGCTGACGCTGCCGCGCTCCGAGCTGATGGACATTACCGAGGATTGGGTGGAAGCCGCGTTCTCGATCGATCCCAAGGACCGCGCCTACATGGAGCGCCTGGTGATCGCGCAGAACCGCCGCAGCGCCGTCACGGCCGATGCCGCGATGGACGCCACCATGCACTGATTCCGGGGCGCGAAGCCGGCTGCGTCAGGCGATCAGATGCAGCCGGCGGCGCTGGGTCAGCCAGGCGGTGAACTCCGCCGCCGGCATGGGCTTGGCGTACAGGTAGCCCTGCTTGGCGTCCACGCCCAGCGTATCCACGAACACCGCCTCTTCGGTCGTTTCCACGCCTTCGGCGATGACCTTGAGCTCCAGCGTCCGCGCCACCGCGACGATGGCGCGGGCCAGCGCCTGCGACACCGGGTTCTCGTTCACGCCGCGCACGAAACTGGCGTCCAGCTTGATCGCGTCCAGCGGAATGCGGGCGAGCTGGGACAGCGAGGAATAGCCCGTGCCGAAGTCGTCCAGATGGACGCGCGCGCCCAGTTGCCGAAACTGCTTGATCAGCTCGATAGCCGCGCCTTCGTCTTCGATCAGGCAGCTTTCGGTGAGCTCGATGTCCAGCAGGCAGGGATCCAGGCTGGCGTCGCTTATCGCGCGCATGAACTCGCTCACCACGCCCTTGTCGTTCAACTGGCGGGCCGACATGTTGATGGCGATCCGGATGTTCAGGCCGTCGCGCTTCCAGGCGGCCGCCTGGCGGGCGGCCTCGCGCATGACCCATACGCCCAGCGGCGAGATCAGGCCGGATTCCTCGGCATACGGGATGAAGGCGTCCGGGCCGACCATGCCGCGCTCGGGCGAACGCCAGCGCACCAGCGCTTCCACGCCGTCCACCTCGCCCGTGCGGCCGGCCAGCTTGGGCTGGTAATAGAGCATCAGGTGGTCTTCGGCCAGCGCCTTGCGCAGGTTGGTGTCCAGCCAGACGTAGTCCGCATTGCGCCGGTCCATTTCGGGCTGGAAGACGCGGTAGGTGTGGCGCCCTCCCTCCTTGGCCACGTACATGGCGATGTCGGCGCTGCGCACCACGCTGTCCAGGTCCGCGCCATGGTCGGGATACATGGCGATGCCGATGGAGCAGCTGGTGTAGACCTCGATCAGCCCCTGGCGGAAAGGTTCGCGCAGGCGCTCGATGATGCGCTGGGCGGTGGCTTCGAGCTCCCAGGGCTGGGCCTCCTCCTGCAGGACGATGAACTCGTCGCCGCCCAGGCGCGCCAGCGTCTGGCCTTCCGACAGGCAGGAGGATATGGCCACCGCCACCGCCTTGAGCAGGTGGTCGCCGAAGCCATGGCCATAGTGATCGTTGATGCGCTTGAAGTTGTCCAGGTCCAGGAACAGCACGCCGCCCCGCCCGTCCGTGCCCGCCGCCAGAGCCGTCTTCAGCCGCGTCGTGATCGCATGGCGGTTGGGCAGGTTGGTCAGCATGTCGGTATTGGCCAGCACGCGCAGGCGCTCCTGGGCCTGGCGTTCTTCCGTGATGTCGGTGCCCGAGCAGATCAGGTAGACGCGCTTTTCGCCGCTGCCGCTGGTGACGAACTTGTTGCGGAACAGGAACAGCCGCGGGCCCTTGACCGTATTGATGACCCGCTCGGCTTCGTACGACTGGCCGCGCTTGTAGAACTCCGCGATATTGCGGCGCGACGCGACCGCCTCTTCGCGCGTCATGAACATTTCGAAGACGCTGCGGCCGACGATGTCCTGTTCGCGCTTGCCGGTGTATTCCTCGCTCAGCTTGTTGAAGCGCTGCACGCGGCCGTTCTGGTCGACGATGACGATGACCGAATTGGCCTCGGACACCACGGTTTCGGCGAAAGACAGGCCCTCGACCAGGTCCTTGGCAACGGATTCGGTATCGGAATGGGCGGACGCGGTGCCGGCCCATTCGTTGGGGTTGATCTTGCGTCCCACCAGATGAAGGCGCAGCATGTCGCCGTACAGCGCGATGTCGATGCGTACGCTGGAAGTGATGCCCGTCAACGCGCGTATCGCCCCCGCCTGCTCCGGCCGCAGCGGCGTGGCGATGTTGGCGGCCCCCTTGACCGCCGCCAGTTCGAATGCGTCGCTATCGGCGGCCAGGCGCCAATACGGGCTATGCGTACCGAAATGCGCATACAGGATCGATCTTTCGTCCTGGTTCTCTGTCATTGTGGTATCCCCCTGCCGTCCTAGGATGGCCCGCAAAATACATTACGGCCTAGTCAATTCGGGGTCAACCACCCCGTGCTGCGCTGCGAGCGGTTTATTGCGGAATATTGCATCGGCTTATGGACGCCGCGCGGCGAACCTCCCAGGCCGCAATCGATTTGATGCGCGTGCCCGCGCTTTCGCGCAAGCCTTGTTGCGCGCCCGCCGCGATCGCCCACAAGCAACAACGCCGGAAATTCCTGGAGGAACTTCCGGCGAGTGACGCAACGGCGCAACCTCGGCCGCGCGAGCGGACGATCAATCGCCCTTGACGCCTGCCTCGTCGATCACCTTGGTCCAGCGCGCGACCTCGGCCGACACTCGGGCGCCGGCATCGGCGGGCGAGGTCCAGGTGGCGATCGCGCCCTGGTTCAGCAGCGACGCCTTGACTTCAGGCTTGGCCAGGATCTTCTTCAGCTCGCCGTTCAGGCGCTCCACCACGGGAGCCGGCGTGTTGGCCGGAGCGACGATGCCGAACATCGAGCTCACCTCGAAGTCCTTCAGCCCGGCTTCGGCCGCGGTGGGCACGTCCGGCAGCGCGTCCACGCGTTGCGACGAGGCCACGGCCAGCGCACGCAGCTTGCCCGCCTTGATGTTGGCCTGGGCGGCCGGCACGGTTTCGATCATGCTGAGCACCTGGCCTCCCATCAGGTCGGTCATGGCGGGGCCGCTGCCCTTGTAGGGCACGTGCAGCACGTCGACGCCCGCCGTCCGCTTGAACATTTCGCCCGCCAGGTGCTGGGGCGAGCCGTTGCCGGCCGACGCCATGGTCATGAAGCCCGGCTTGGATTTGGCCAGCGCGATGAACTCCGCCAGCGTGTTCGCCTGCACGGAAGGATTGACCACGAACACCAGCGGAACCGTGCCTACGATAGACACCGGCGCGAAGCTCTTCTCCACGTCATAGGTGACGCGGCCACGGTACAGCGCGGCGTTGATGGAATGGCTGGTCAGCGCGCCCATCAGCAGCGTGTAGCCATCCGCCGGCGCCTTCGCGACCTGGTCGGCGCCGATATTGCCGGCGGCGCCCGCGCGGTTCTCCACCACCACCGACTGGCCCAGCGCGCCCGTCAGCTCCTGGGCCAGCACGCGGCCGATCACGTCGGTCGCGCCGCCGGGCGGGTACGGAACGATCAGGCGGATGGGCTTATCGGGATAGGCATCGGCGGCCAGGGCCGGAGCGGATACGCCGGCGCACAGCGCCAACAGGGAAAACAGCACGGCGCGGCGCGGCCGCAGACGCAGGTCTGACATGTAGGTCTCCTGTCGGGATGGGTATAGGAATTAAAGCGACGCCCGGCTCGTCAACGGCGCCAGTGTAGGATCAGTCACTTGATTGAAGAAGCAGAATTTTTCTATCGACTGATCTTAAATATCGATCAATAAAACACTCATGACAAAGCGCTTGCCGCCGCTTTCAAAGGCTGGCTATGATGCTGTCACCAGATTATCAATAATATTATCGAGAGCGAAAATGACGGACGAGACCAAGCACGGCAAGCCGGCCCCCGGGCCTTTCGACAGCGCGGGCGCCGCCTCGCGCGGCGTGGCCCGCGGCCTCACCAACTATGGCGACACCGGCTTTTCGCTCTTCCTGCGCAAGGCGTTCATCAAGGGCGCGGGCTACACCGACGATGCCCTCTCCCGCCCCATCATCGGCATCGTCAACACGGGCAGCAGCTACAACCCCTGCCATGGCAACGCGCCCCAGCTGATCGAAGCGGTCAAGCGCGGCGTGATGCTGGCCGGCGGCCTGCCGATGGACTTCCCCACCATTTCGGTGCACGAAAGCTTCTCGCAACCCACCAGCATGTACCTGCGCAACCTCATGTCCATGGACACCGAGGAGATGATCCGCGCGCAGCCCATGGATGCCGTGGTGCTCATCGGCGGTTGCGACAAGACCGTGCCCGCCCAACTGATGGGCGCGGCGTCCGCCGGCGTGCCCGCGATCCAGCTGGTCACGGGTTCCATGCTGACCGGCTCGCACCGCGGCGAACGCGTCGGCGCGTGCACCGACTGCCGCCGCTATTGGGGCCGCTACCGCGCCGAAGAGATCGACGCGCAAGAGATCGCGGACGTCAACAACCAGCTGGTCGCCAGCGTCGGCACCTGTTCCGTGATGGGCACCGCCAGCACCATGGCCTGCATCACGGAGGCCTTGGGCATGATGGTGGCGGGCGGAGCTTCGGCGCCCGCCGTCACCGCCGACCGCGTGCGCGTCGCCGAAAAAACCGGCGCCACGGCCGTGGCCATGGCCGCCTCGCGCCTGACGCCGGACCGCATCCTGACCGGCAAATCCATCGAGAACGCCCTGCGAGTGCTGCTGGCCATCGGCGGCTCCACCAACGGCATCGTCCACCTGACCGCCATCGCCGGCCGCCTGGGCATCGACATCGACCTGGCCGGCCTGGACCGCATCAGCCGCGAAACTCCCGTACTGGTGGACCTGAAGCCCTCCGGCCAGCACTACATGGAAGACTTCCACGATGCGGGCGGGATGCCCGCGCTACTGCGCGAACTGCGCCCCTACCTGCACCTGGACGCGCTGACGGTGTCCGGACGCACCCTGGGCGAAGAGCTCGACGACGCGCCTCCCGCCTTCCCGCAGGACGTCATCCGCACGGCGGCCTCGCCCATCTACCCCGTGGGCGGCCTGGCCGTGCTGCGCGGCAACCTGGCGCCCGGCGGCGCCATCATCAAGCAGTCCGCCGCCAACGCCGCGCTGATGGAACACGAAGGCCGCGCCGTGGTCTTCGAGGACGCCGAGGACATGGCCCGGCGCATCGACGACGACGCGCTCGACGTGGCCGCCGACGACATCCTGGTGCTCAAGCGCATCGGCCCGACCGGCGCGCCCGGCATGCCCGAGGCCGGCTACATGCCCATACCCAAGAAACTGGCGCGCGCCGGCGTGAAGGACATGGTGCGCATCTCCGACGGCCGCATGAGCGGCACCGCGGCCGGCACCATCGTGCTGCACGTCACGCCCGAGGCCGCCATCGGCGGCCCGCTGGCCCACGTCCAGAACGGCGACCGCATCCGCCTGTCGGTCGCCCGCCGCGAGATTTCCCTGCTGGTGGACGACGCCGAACTCGCGCGCCGCGCCGCGGCCCAGCCGGTCAGCCGCCCCACCGCCGAGCGCGGCTACCGCAAGCTGTTCCTGCAATCGGTGACCCAGGCGGACCAGGGCGTGGACTTCGACTTCCTGCGCGCCGGCGTCACCCGCGACACCGTTCCCAAGAAATAGGCCCTGCCCCAATGAACGCCATCACGTCCGACGCCCTGCAGGCGCAGGCACCAGGCGCCGTGCAAGCCGCCGTGGCGGCCCTGGAGGAAGACATCGTTTTCGGCCGGCTGCATCCGCGCGAACGGCTGACCGAAGACGACCTGATGGCGCGCTTTTCCATGAAGCGGCACGTCGTGCGGCAAGTGCTGGCAGACCTGGAACTGCTGGGCGTCGTCGAGAAGAAGCGCAACGTGGGCGCCGTCGTCCGCGCCTTCTCGGCGCGCGAGGTCATGGAACTCTATGCGCTGCGCGAAGTCCTGGAAGTCCACGCCGCCAGCCTCATCCCCCTGCCCGTGCCGCCCGCGCGGCTGGCGGCGCTGATCGCCGTGCAGCGCGAACACGATGCCGCCGTCGCCGACGGCGACGCCCGCCGGGTATTCCGCAGCAACCAGCGCTTTCATCATGAGTTCTTTGGCCTGCTGGACAACGCCGTCCTTGGCCAGGCCATCGAAGAATACGCGCGCCGCACCCACCCCATCCGCTTCGGCTCGCTCACCAGCGCCGCCTACCGCGAGCGCGCAAGGCAGGAACACTGGGCCCTCATCAACGCCCTGCGCGACGGCGACCGCAAAGCGCTCATGGCCGTGTGCCGCAACCACCTCGTGCCCTCGCGCGACGCCTATCTGGCGTCCGAACAGGCGCGGCCGGGCGCATGACCGCCGGAAATTCGAACAGGGGCCAGCCGCCGCGCCCCGAGGCGCCTCGATAAACCCTTAAGCCGACGCCAGCAAGGACAGCGCCTCGTCCAGCGACAACACCGTCGTGCGCGACTCAAACGCCGTCGCGAACAGCCGTTCATGCACCGCCTCATCCGGGTCGTAGCAGCAATCCTTGACCGTAAACAAGCGGAAATCCGCGTCACTGGCATAAGCGATCGACGACAACATCACCCCCGTCGACGCGATCCCCACCATCACCAGCGTATCCACCCCCGCCGCCGACAATCGCAGCTCCAGTTCCGTCCCGAAGAACACGCTGGCCCGCCGCGCCAGGATCAAAGGCTCATCCTCCCGCCGCGCCAACGCCGGCGCAACCCTGTCGCCCACGAACAGGCCCAGTCGCTTGATCCCCTGCCCGTTCTTGTTCAACGGACTTACCTCCGGATATCCCGCGCTGAACCCGATCTGCGCGAAATATACCCCCACGCCCTTATCCCGCGCCGCATCGCAGAGCTTGCGGGTATTCGCAAGCAGCAGAGGCGCGACCGAAGGGAATAAATCCATGATGTCCGTCTGGTAATGCATCACCAGCAGCGCCGTCTTGGAGGGAGTGAGCGTCGTGAAAGACATGGAAGCGATCCGGTGTTGGGTTGATATGCGAGCAATCTAGCAGAAGCGTCCTCCACCTGGGCAATTCATGCTCACATCGCGCCCGGCATCGCTTGACAATCCTTGACTGTTGAGCCCTGGCGATACATTGCGACACGCCGTAATATTTTTCACCACATAATGTGTCATATAGACCGGCGCCGGACTTCAGACAAAGTGGCACACAGGGCTGGCAGGCTCCTTTGAATCGCCAAATGGTCTCCGCGCCTCCACTCTCCCTGTTTACGTACTCGCCTCTTTATGCCTGCATCCCTGCTTGAATGGTCCGTGCCCGCGGCGATCCTGTTGTGCGCCATCGGACTGTGCGCCGCACGCTTCGTCGGCTTCAACACACTTCGGTGGGGCGGCGCCCTTGGCTCCCTGGGCACTGGCTACGCCATCATGCTCGTACAGGCCAGCGAGCTATCCCCTTATAAACAGGCCGTCGAAGACGCATTCATTCTGGGCGGCGTCATACTGGCCTGCCGAGCGCTGCAGAGCCGTCGCGGCAGGCAGCCCCCGTGCTACATAGATGTTGCGGTCCTGCTGGCCTCGACGGCGATGGTGATCGTGTCGGTGGTGCTGTTTTCCAGCGCAAAACTGGAAACGTTTTTCGTCCAGGCCTGTTGCGCGCTCGTGATCTGGCGGGCCACGCTTCCCTTTGCAAGGCAGGTCGAGACTACGTCGGACAAGGTGCTTACCGCCGCGTTTCTCTTCATCGCGCTGGTGTTGACGGGACAATGCGTCTTGTACCTTGCGGCCCCGACGCCTCTACTCGCAATGGGGGAATGGAGAACGTCCGTCTGGGGGACCTTGATCCAATACACCGGGCTGCTCGGCAGCATTGCCCTGACCTTCGCAGTCTTCATCGCGACGAGCTACGACGCCATAGAGAAATACCGTCGCCAGGCCCATACCGACGCGTTGACGGGCCTGCTGAACCGGCAGGGCCTCGATACCCTTCTCGCCTCCGTTTCCCGGCGCCCCTTTTCGGATAATGCCGGGCCGACCGGGGTGATCATGGCCGATATCGATAATTTCAAACGGATTAACGATGTCTTCGGCCACGCGTTTGGCGACATGGTGCTGGCGCGATTTGGCGCCCTGCTCCGGCCAAAAGCAGACGCGCACATTTGCGCTGCCCGGCTGGGAGGAGAAGAGTTCCTGTTGCTGCTGCATGGAGAAAACCTGGAAAGCGCGACCGCAATCGCCGAGGAGATCCGCGCGAATTTCGTAGCGCAGCGTTGGGCCCCGCATGCTCCCAATTCGCGTTTCACGGCCAGCATGGGAGTAACCCTGGTGCAAGCAGGAGAACCTTTCGCGAACGCGTTGAAGCGAGCCGACGACCTGCTCTACACGGCGAAGCGGCGAGGACGGAACTGCACGGTGTCGGATGAAGCGCCCGGCGGCGCCGTAAATGGCCTCTCCAGGTTCAGCAACAAAGCGGGCGGGGAAAAGTGTTGCGCACGAGCATGAAATCCGTGGCGAGTGTATCCCAGGTTGGATGCGAGGCCGACGCAGCAGGGGCGCTGCCACCGGGCTCCTAGCCCGCCGCCACGATCACATGCGCCTGGATCTTTCCCTCCACCGGGCCGGCGCCATGACGGGCGGCGATGGCCTGCGCCGCGCGTTCGATGACGAGCGGCAGCAGGCTGGCGTCGCGCGCCTCGATGTCGTTGCGCAGCGGAGTCCCGTGGCAATAGGCCAGCGCCGCCAGGCGGGCAGTGGGCGCCCGGCTTGATTTTTCCTGCGTCTGGATTTGGATGTCGGTGAACCCCGCCCGGCCCAGGTCCGCGCGAATCCTTGCAACATCGTGGTAGCCATGAGGCGTGCGGGCGAGGAACCGTGGCGGGTCTTGCGGGAAGAGCTCGGCCACCGCATTCGTGATCTCGTCGGCGAAGGCGTTCTCCTCGATCCTGTCCCAGACGCTCAACACATAGCGCCCGCCGGGCCGTAACACTCGGCGTGCCTCGGCATAGCCGGCGGGGCGGTCGGGAAAGAACATGGCGCCGAACTGACACAGCACCAGATCGAAGGACGCATCTTCGAAAGGTAGGGCCAGCGCGTCCGCCTGACGCCATTCGATGCGCTCGTCCGGCTCCTGCCGCATGGCGGCGTAGTCGAGCATGGACGGGTTGAGATCGGTCACGACGTAGCGGGCGTCGGCAGCCAGCCTGGGCACCAGCGCCCGGGTGACGGCGCCGCTGCCGGCGGCGGTTTCCAGCACCGAAGCGGGCGCGCAGGCCGCGGCCAGCGCCGCCATGTCGGCGGCATAGGCCTCGAAGATCAGGGGGACCATCAGCTTGTCGTAGATCTCCGGGATCGAACCCGAAAAGACTCTGTCGCTTGCGTCCATGATGGTCCCTCCACCGGTCCGCCTTCCGGCATAGGGCCGGCGGCGATTGAATATCGTCGCGCCGCCCGCGGGCCTCGTCAAGCCAATGTCACACTCGCTACACAAACCCCCGCCAGAGTGTCTGTTTTGACTGGTTTTCCTGCTCTATGCGCCTGCGCCCCGCCATCCTGGAAGACAGCCCCGCCCTCGCCGACCTGCTCGCCCAGCTCGGCTACCCCGGCACCGAGCCCTTTCTGCACGAAAGAATCGCGCAGCTGCTGAGGCACCCCGATGCCTGGCTGCGCGTGGCCGAAGACGGCGAGGGACGGCTGCTGGGATTCATCGGCCTGCACTTCATGGCGCAGCTCGCGCTGCCCGGCGATTTCTGCCGTATCACCTATTTCTGCGTCAGCGACGCTGCGCGCAGCGCCGGCGTCGGACGGGAGCTGGAAGCGGCGGCCGAGGCCGAAGCGCGGGCGCGCGGCTGCGACCGCATCGAAGTGCACTGCCACGAGCGCCGTGCGGACGCCCATCGCTTTTATTACCGGCAGGGCTACGAGGAATCGCCGAAGTATCTGATGAAGCGGCTGTAACGTTCAGGGTCGCAGCCCCGGGCCGGCTCAATGCACGACCTGCTCCAGGAAGCGCCGGGTGCGTTCGTGCGCCGGAGCGTCGAAGATTTGCCCGGGCGCCCCTTGTTCTATCACCTGGCCCTGGTCCATGAACACAACCCGGTCGGCCACCTGCCGGGCAAAACCCATTTCGTGGGTGACGCAGATCATGGTCATGCCGTCGGCCGCCAGCGCCAGCATGGTGTCCAGCACCTCCTTGACCATTTCCGGATCCAGCGCCGAGGTCGGCTCATCGAACAGCATGACCTGCGGCTGCATGCACAACGCGCGCGCGATCGCGACGCGCTGCTGTTGCCCGCCGGATAGCTGGCCCGGATACTTGCCGGCCTGGTCCGCGATGTGCACGCGGTCCAGGTAGCGCGAGGCCCGCTCCCGCGCTTCGGCGCGCGACACGCCCTGGCAATGCACCGGCGCCAGCATGCAGTTCTCCAGCACGGTCAGGTGGGGGAAAAGATTGAAGCTCTGGAACACCATGCCCACCTCTTGCCGGGCACGGGATAGCGCCGCGCCATCGTCGGCCAGGGCATGGCCCAGTACCAGCACCTCTCCGTCTGTGTAGCTTTCCAGCCCGTTGACGCAGCGGATCATCGTGGACTTGCCCGAACCCGAAGGGCCGCAGACGATGACGCGCTCGCCTTGCGCCACCTCCAGATCGATATCCTTCAGGACATGGAATTCACCGTAGTGCTTGTTCAGCCGGCGCAGCTGGACGGCGGGCGTGGCGGTCATCGAAGTCATGGTGGTTCTCCAGGTTGGGCCGGACCGCTCAGGCATGAACGGCCGGGGCATTGCGTTTACGGAGATAGGCGACGGCTTGCGAAGCCACGACGCAGATCAGCAGATAGGTCGCCGCGATGGTCATGTACATCTCGACCAGGCTGGAATCCCGCTGCGCGATCTTCGATGCGGCGCCCAGCATATCCGTGATCGAAAGCACGTAGACCAGAGAGGTATCCTGGAACAGGATGATGGTCTGCGTCAGCAGGATGGGGCTGACCGAGCGCAACACCTGCGGCAGGATGACCAGCCAGTAGGTTTTTGCGGTAGACATGGAAAGCGCCCGGCAGGCCTCGTACTGCCCCTTCGGAACCGCGTTCAGGCCGGCCCGGATGATCTCGGCGTAATAGGCCGCCTCGAACATCGCGAACGTAATGAACGCCGTATACACGGGCCCCACCGGCACCGGCCGCGGCGCGCCGGTGGCCCACATGAGCAGCATGGGCACCAGGAAGAAAAACCAGAACAGCACCATGATGAGCGGGATGGCGCGCATCAGCGTGATGTAGGCGGTGGCCAGCGGCGCCAGCAACGGCACGCGCAGGTGGCGCGCCAGGGCCAGCGCCACGCCCAGCACCAGCCCGCCCGCGAAGCTGCTGAGCGTCAGTTGCAGCGAAAATCCGAGGCCGTCGAGCAGGTAGGGCGCCGCGCGTTCGACGGCGCCGAAGTCGAAGCTGTTCATGGCGTTCATACCTCCTTGAGCGATTTGCGCCAGCGCAGTCGGCTGCGCGCGGGGCCGCGCGGTTCGGGTTCCGCCTGCAGGCCCGGAATGCGCAGCCGGCGTTCGATCAGGCGCATGCACACGTACACCAGGCAGGCCAGCAGCAGGTACAGCAGGGTCGCCGCGCCGAAGGCCTGGAACGTCTGGAAGGTGAACTCGTTGATCTGGCGCGCCTGGGCCGTCAGTTCCAGCACGCCGATGGTCAGCGCCACCGAACTGTTCTTGAATATGCCCATGACCTCGCTGGTCAAGGTGGGCATGATGATGCGCAGGGCCTGCGGCAACAGCACCAGGCGGTAGACCTGCAGGCTGCGCATGCCCAGCGCCTCCGCGGCCTTGCGCTGGCCCGGGGGCAGCGCTTCGATCCCGGCCTTGACCTGTTCGGCGACGCGGGCCGCCGTGTACAGCGCCAGGCCCAGCAGCGCCGGGATGACGCTGCCCCAGGGCGGCGGTATGGCCTTGACCGCATCGCCCCAGGCGCGAGGCAGCAGCTCGGGCACGACGAAATACCAGATGAACATCTGCACGATCACCGGGATATTGCGGAACACCTCGACATAGAGCCGGGCCAGCGCCGCGACGACGGGCCTGCGCGCAGTGCGCGCGCAACCCACCGCCACGCCCAGCGCGAAGGCGATGGCCCATCCCGCCAGCGCCAGGAACAGCGTCCAGCCCAGTCCGGCCAGCAGCCAATCCAGATAGCGTTCGCCGCCTTCCGGCACTTCCTCGAGTAGCACGCTGAACATGGCAGCCCCGCCGCGCTCAAAAATCGACCTTGTCGCTGGGAGAGGCGATGCGTTCGCGCAGCCTCTCCGGGACCGGGAAGTTCAGGTTGACGTTGCGCGGCGGAATCGGGGATTCGAACCACTTGCGGTAAGCCTGCTCGAAGGAGCCGTCCTTCATCATTCCGGTCAGCACGCCGTCCACCAGGGCCTTGAACGGCGCGTCGTCCTTCTTGAACATCAGGCCGTAGTAGCCGGGATCGTAGCCGCCTTCGAGAAAGGTGAAGGCCGCCGGATCGCGGGCGTTCGCGCGTTCGCCGGCCAGCAGGATGTCATCCTCCAGGAATGCGACCGCCCGCCCATTGCTCAGGGTGAGCATGGATTCTCCGTGGTCCTTGGCCTGGATCACGTTCACGCCCAGCTTGTCCTTGTCGTTGGCGGCCCGCACGAAGCCCACGGCGTTGGAGCCCTGCGTCACCACCACGGTCTTGCCCTTGAGATCGGCGGGCTGCTTCAGGCCGGAATCGGCGCGCACCAGCCAGCGGGGCTGGCTCGCGAACGTGGCGACCGAGAACGACACCTGCTTCTGCCGCGCCAGATTGTTGGCGGTCCCGCCGCATTCGATGTCCACGGTGCCGTTGACCACCAGCGGAATGCGATTGGAGGAGTTCACCGCCACCTGCTTGACCGCCAGGTCGGACAGGCTCAACTGTTGCTTGATGCGGTTGACGATGACGGCGCACAGATCCAGCGAGAAGCCCACCGGCTTCTGCTGTCCGTCCAGGAACGAGAAAGGCACCGAGGACTCGCGGTAGCCCAGCGTGACCGAACCGGTCTCCTTGATTTTCTGCAAGGTGGGCCCCAGGTCCTGGGCCCAGGCGGAGGACAGGGCCAGCGTCAGCGCGCAGGCGGCGCCATAGCGGAAGAACGTGTTTTTTTGCATGTCATACCCCTTGATTCAAGCCCGGCATCGGGACCGAGCGATTAGCGTCGCAGACTGCACATATTCCTCAAGCCGATACGGGCTCCTGCAGGCCAGCGGCGATGATCCCGGCGACGCGATCGACATCGTCCGGGGTATTGAACAGACCAAAAGACACGCGCACGCCGTCGCGCTCCGGCGAAACGCGCACGCCCTGCTTCGCCAGATAGGCGACCCACTTCTCGACGGGAAGGTCCAGCACGTAGATATGAGCGCGCCGGGCGCGCTCGCGCGGCCCCACCAGGCCGACGCCCAGTGCGTCCAGGCGTTCGATCAGCCGGTCGCCCAGCGCCAGCACGTGGCGCTCGATGTTGGCGATGCCCACACTGGCGATGAGGTCCAGCGCGGCATCCAGCGCGTGGATGTCCGGCAGGTTGTAGTTGCCGATCTCGAAGCGGCCGGCATCCTCGCGCAAGGCCAGGTCATCGGGATCGGCGATCAGGTCGGCCGGCGGGCGAGCCAGCCCCGCCGTGGCCAGATAGACCGGCTGGAGCTGCGTCAGCGCCGCGTCCACGTACAACAGGCCCAGCCCCTGCGGCACCAGCAGGCCCTTGTGGCAGCCGGCGGCCAGCATGGAAACGCCCATGGCCTTGACGTCCACCGGCAGCACGCCGACCGATTGCATGGCATCCACCACCAGGTAGATTCCGCGCTGCCGGCACAGCCGGCCTACGTCGGCAACGTCGTGCCGGTGGCCGGCGTGGAACGTCACGTGCGAGAGCGAGATGGCCCGCGTGCGCGCGTCCACGTGCGGCGCGAACAGGGCCGCGTCGGCCACGCCCCGCCCCAGCTTGATGAAGCGCACTTCCACGCCGCGCCGCTTCAGGTTCAGCCAGGCATAGGCGTTGTTGGGGTGGTCGCCCTCTATCAGCAGCACGTTGTCGCCCGGCGCGAAATCGATGGCGTTGGCCGCAATGTTCAGGCCCTCGGAAGTATTCTTCGTGAAGGCGATTTCGCGGGTTTGCGCGCCCAGGAAGCCCGCGACGCGCGCACGCACCCGCTCCACGCGTTCCAGCCAGACGGGCTTGGGCCCGCCGTTGTCGTTGGCCTCCTGGTAAAAGGCCTCCAGGGCCCGGCGCACGCTGGTGGCCAGGGGAGATTGGTGGGCGGTGTCCAGGTACAGCATCCTGGCGCTGACTGGAAAATCCTGGCGCACCGTGGTGCAGGAATGGAAGTCGGACATGGCAGGTCTACCAAGAAGGAATGCGCCTAGGGCCTGTTCACCCTAGGCCAGGCGGAAGGCCGCGATTTTCTGCCCCGGCCCGTGCTCGACGAACGCGGCCAGTACCGTCTGGCCGATCAGCGATACGCCTTCGGTCGGCGCGCCGGGCAGCTGGCCGTACAGGCAAGGCCCTTCCTCCAGCTCGATGGCGGCGAACACATAGGGCGCCTCCGGGTTGAACCCGTCATGGTGCGTGCGGCGCACGGTGGTGTGCGAAATCACCTTGCCGCGCCCGCTGGCGGCCACCCAGCGCAGGCCGTCTTCACGGCAGAACGGGCAGCACACCCGGGGATAGAAGACATGGCGCCGGCAGGCGCCGCAATACTGGATCATCAGCCTGCCTTCGTTGCACCCCTGCCAGAAGGGCTGGTTCAAGGCATTGACCCGCGGTTGGGGCTTGAGCATTGCGACTCCTCAATGGACGCGTTCGAGAATGGCGGCGCTGGAACACAGGCCGCGGCCATAGGCCACCATGCCGTAGCCGGACACGAGGCCCAGCCGGCAGTCCAGCTGCCGGCCCGAAGCCCGCCCCAGCAACTGGGCGGCGGCCTCGTACACGCCGATCATCCCGCCACTGGCGCCTGCCTGGCCGGCCGACAGCTGGCCGCCGCCGGTGTTGACGGGCAACGCGCCGCGCCAGCTCACGTCGTTGTGGCGCACGTACTCGTGGGCGCGGCCCGGCTCGCACAGCCCCAGCCCCTCCATCTGCACGAAGGCCATCACCGGATAGTCGTCGTACAGCTGGGCGAACTGCATCTGCGCCGGTTCGACGCCGGCGCGCTGGTAGAGACGATCCGCCAGCCCCGACCAGCCGCCCGGCACCGCATAAGGGTCATTGGCCGGATAGTTGTGGATTTCCTCGGCTGCCCGGATGCGCAGCGAGGGCCCCTTCAACCCGGCAGCCACCCGCTCCGAGGCCAGGACGATGGCGTCTCCGCCAACGCACGGCATCACGCAGTCGTAAAGGCGCAAGGGATCGGCGATCGGCTTGGCGTTGAGATAGTCGTCCAGCGTCAGCGGCTTCTTGAACAAGGCATTGGGGTTGCGCAGGGCATTCTCGCGCAGGGCCACGCAGAACCGGCCGAAATCCTCGCGCGTCGCGCCGTGCCGCTCCATATAGAGACGCGTATGCAACGCGAACATGCCATTGGCGCCGCCGAACCCCTGCGGCGACATGTATTCCTTGATGGAGCCGTTGAAGTGGTCCAGCGTCTCATTGTGGGCCGCCACGTCGAACGCGTCGGCGGCAAGCACCAGCGCCACGTCGCAGGCTCCGTCGCGGATGGCGCGCGCCGCGTGGGCCATGCCGATGATGCCCGAGGCCCCGCCATACAGGCCCTGGAACAGGAAGCGCGCCTCGATGCCCAGGTGCTCGGCCACCGTCGGCGCATTGTCCGGAGGCAACAGGAAGCAGGTAACGGCCAGTCCGTCCACGGCGCTCCACGGCAGCCCCGCGTCTGCCAGCGCGGCGGCCCCCGCCTCGTACATCAGGCGCTGCACGCCGCGCTCCGAACGCTTGGCGTATGGCGCCTGCCCGGCGCCCACGATCCGCACCCCTTCGAACATCCCGGCCATCAGATCACTCCCTGCGCGGTCAGCGCGTCGAATTCCTGCTGGGACAGGCCCAGCATGCCCTGGTAGATTTCGCGGTTGTCGGCGCCCAGCGCGCGCCCGGCGTGGCGTACCTCTCCGGGGGTGTCCAGGAACCGCGGCACCACTCCTTGCATGCGCACCTCGCCGAAATCGTCGTCGCTGACCGACACGATGTTCTCGCGCGCCTGGTAGTGCGGATCGCGCACGATGTCACTGATATCCAGCACCGGGCCGGCGACCACCTCGGCCTCCTCGAACAGCGCCATGACGGCCGCGCAGTCGCGCTCACGGAACCAGCCGGCGATGATCCGATCCAGCGCCGCGTCGTGCTCGCAACGCGAAGCGTTGTCGACGAATCGCGGGTCCGTAATGAGTTCGGGCATGCCCAGCGCCTGGGCCAGGCGCTCGAAGGTGCGCTGCGAACTGGCCGAAATGCCCACCCAGCGCCCATCCAGCGTCTGATAGGTGTTGCGCGGCGAATCCTCCGCCAGGCGATTGCCCAGGCGCTGCTTCACGATGCCCAACTGGTCGAAACCGATCACCTGGGACTCGACCAGGCGGAACAGGGGTTCATACAGGCTGACGTCGATTTCCTGGCCCCGCCCGTTGCCGTGGTCGCGGTTATAGACCGCGAACATTGCCGCCATGGCGGCGAAGGTCGAGGCCACCGAGTCGGCCATGGGAAAGCCCGGCAGCGTGGGCGGCCGGTCGGGCGAGCCCGTGAACGACGGAATGCCGGAAAACGCTTCCGCGATCGTGCCGTAGCCCCCGCGCTTGGCATAGGGCCCCGTCTGGCCGAATCCCGAAACCCGCACCATGACCAGGCGCGGATTGATGCGCGCCAGCTCCTCGTACCCAAGCCCCCAGCGCTCGAACGTGCCGGGACGGTAATTCTCGATCAGCACGTCGGCTTCGCGGACCAGCTCGCGGAACAGCTCCTGCCCGCGAGGATTGGACAGCGTCAGTGTGATCAACCGCTTATTGCGCGCGATGACTTTCCACCACAGCGACAAGCCCTCTTTCATCGGCGTCCAGTGGCGCATCGAATCGCCGGACCCCGGCAGCTCCAGCTTGATGACGTCGGCGCCGAAATCGGCCATCTGGGTGGCCGCGAGCGGCCCGGCGATCATGTTGCCGGCGTCGATCACGCGCAACCCGGCGAGCGGGCCCTTGCGAGAGGTGTCCGCCACAGGCTTGGCGCTGCTTATGGGCTCGGGGAAAGTGGGCATGGTAGGTTCCGATCTCACTTGGAAGGAAAATCTGCCTTGTGTTAAACTTCCGAATATTGGAAGTTTTTCTTTCACTAATTGGATTAATTATAATCAGCGACTCAAAGGCTGTCGCTAGGGATCAACCCCTAGACCGGTTGCTGCACGTCCTCGACGTGGTTGCGCATGCCGACCGACCCATCACCATGACCGACGTGGCCGCCGCCTGCGCCCTGCCGGTGCCCACGGTTCATCGGCTCGTCGCCCAACTGGAGGAAAGGCGCCTGCTCAAGCGGGTGCTGGGCAGCAAGAAGCTGGCGGTCGGCGCGGCCTTGGTGAAGCTGGGCATGGCGGCCGCCTCTGCCGCGATGCGCGGCGACCAGAGCCACCAGATCCTGGTGGCTCTGGCCAACCGCATCGGCGAGCATTGCCAGATCGGGCAACGGGTAGACGACGAAGTGTTCTACGCAGACGCGGCGTGGGCCCCGCGCTCGCAGGGCCTGTACTTCGAGCATGGGCACCGGTCGCCGCTGCACTGCACGTCGATAGGCAAGCTGTTCCTCTCCGAAATGCCCGCCGAACAATTCGAATGGTGGCTCGGGCACGCCGTGCTCGAACCGCTCGCGCCAAACACCATCGTTTCACCCGACGCCTTGCGCAAGGTGGTCAACAAGGTGCGCAAGGACCAATGGGCTGCCAGCAACGAGGAAGTGATAGCCGGGGTGGTCGGCTGCGCCGTGCCCATCCGGGATGCGCAAGGCAAGCTCATCGCCGGCTTGGGAATTTCGGTGCCCAGCGCGCGCGTCGCCTTTGGCGGGCTGGCCGAGTTCCGCCAGCCCATGGAAGCCGCGGCAGCCGAAATCGCCGCCGCCATCGCCGCGGCGGACTGACCCCGCCCTAGCCTTGCTCCGCCTGGGCGCCCACGCTTTCCAGGTAAGCGTCCACGGCGCTTCCCACCGTGGGATGAAAGCGGTCGTCGCTGAAGATCTCGGCCAGCTCGAAGCGCTTGAGCTTGTCGCGGACCGGGTCCTTCATCTCGGCGAAATGAAGGGCGACTCCCGCCTCCGCCAGGTTGCGGCTCAGTTCCCGCAGCATGTCGGCCGAGGTGACGTCGACGCTGGTGACAGGCTCGGCCGCCACCACCACGCGCCGCACCGGCGTGGGAGACGCGTCCACGGCCTCCATCAGGCGCTGCTGGAAGAGTTCGGCGTTGGCGAAGAACAGCGGCGCATCCCAGCGGAACAGCACCAGTCCATCGATCAGCGCCGCATGCGGATAGCGCTTCAGGTCGTGGTAGCCGCGCAGGTTCGGCACCCGGCCTAGCACCGCGAAATGCGGCCGCCAACCGTCCCACAGGAATTCGATCACGGCGATGACCACCGCCAGGCAGATGCCTGGAATCGCGCCGAACACCGCCACGCCGGCGAAGCACAGCATCGAGAGCCAGAATTCCCATTGCTGGATACGGAAGATGCGCCGCAGGTCCTTGAATTCAAACAGGCCGATGGCCGCGGCGATCACCACGGCGGCCAGGGCGCTGTTGGGCAGATAGCGCAGCAGGTTCGGCGCCACCAGCAGCAAGGCCGCCACCGCGATCGCGCCCACCACTCCCGTGAGCTGCGTGCGCGAGCCCGCCGCCTCGGCCACCGGCGTGCGCGACGCGCTGCTGCTGACCGGGAACCCCTGGAAGAAGCCCGCCGCCAGGTTCGCCACGCCCAGGCCCACCATTTCCTGGTTCGGGTCCACGCGCGTGTGTGTGCGCGCTGCATAGGTGCGCGACAGCACGCTGGTGTCGGCGAAGGCGATCAGCGCCACGGCGCCGCCGCCCAGCACGATCTTGACCAGGTCCGCGTTGCTGAGCCACGGCAGCGCGAAGGCCGGCAAACCCTGCGGAATCTCGCCCAGCACCTTCACCCCGCGGGCGTCCAGGTGGAACATGCTGACCGCCAGCGTCGCCAGGATCACCGCGATCAGGATGCCGGGCACGCGGTCGAAACGCTTGAGCAGCAGGATGACCGCCAGGGTGGCCGCCCCGATGCCGAAGCTGTGCCCGTTGGCCTCGCCGTTGAACACCGCCCTCCCCAGCTGCCAAAGCTCGCGCAGCGGGCCGGCGTCATCGATCGGGATCGCGAACAGCTTGGGCAACTGGCTCACCAGCACCGTCAGCGCAATGCCGTTCATATAGCCATAGCGGATCGGCTTGGACAGCAGTTCCGTAATGAAACCCAGCCGCAGCAGGCCCAGCACGATGCAGAACAGGCCCGAGACCACCGCCATCAGGCCGGCCGCCGCCACCGCGCGCATCGGATCGCCATCCGAAACGCTGAGCACCACCGCCAGGATCGGCGGCGCTAGCGCCGAATCCGGCCCCAGCACCAGGATCCTGCTTGGGCCGAACAAGGCATAGGCCAGCATCGGGATAATGGTGGCGTACAGGCCGTAGACCCCCGGCACGCCCGAGGCCTCGGCATAGGCGATGCCGACCGGCACCAGCATCGTCGTCAGTACCAGGCCCGCGGCCACGTCCTTCGGCAGCCAGGCCGCCCGGTATGACCTCAGCATCGTCAATCCGGGCAGCCAGCGCAGCCAGTTCCGGGCGGGCATATCAACGCGGGCGCGCGCATTGGAGGCCATGCAAGCTCTCATGAAAGTGGGACGCCGGGCGTTGATTCTACTGGACGCGCAATACGAACGGCACGTTCCCTGTCACCTGTCATACCCGGATATTCACTTGCCTTCCGAGACAAGCCGGAAGAGCCGAAACTACCCCTGTTTTTGAACCAGGAGGCTGTCATGATCACGGCGACGCGGCTGGGCGAGGCCTATTGCGTGCAACTGAGCAACGGACGCGATCTCGTGCTCGCGGACACCCACAAGCAGGGCAAAGGCGGAAGCGCGGGCATGCGTCCGCACGAACTGCTGGAAAGCGCCCTGGCGGCCTGCCTCTGCATGTCGATCGACATGGCGGCCGAACGCGCCGGCGTCATGCTTCCCGCTTTCAAGGTCAACGTGGCCATCGACCGGCAGGACAGCGAAACCGCGTTCGACGTGTCGGTGCGCTTCGCGACCGCGCCGTCTCCCGGGCAGGAAGCGCTGGCGGACGAGGCGGTTCGGACCTCGCCCGTCGCGCGGACGCTGGGAAAGCCCGTGAGGATAAGGGCCGCCCGGATCGTCGCGGACTGACGGACGCAGGACGAATCGCGCGCGGCCGCCGGCCCGGGCTCAGGCTGCGATCAGGGCCAGGCTCCGCCGGCGCGCGCCCGGCTCTTCGGGGTTTGCGTGGCCTTCCCGGCTTTGCTTGCGTAGCGCGACGGCATCGACCTCGGCCAGTGACGTGTCCCGGTCGGTCAGGCGGAAAACGCGGATCGTGTCGTGCACCATGCTGACCTGGTCATTCAGGGAACTGGCGGCGGTAGCCAGTTGCTCGACCATGGAGACATTCTGCTGCGTAATCTGATCGAGCTGGGAAACGGCCGTATTGACCTGGCCTATGCCCGAGGATTGTTCCTGGCTTGCGTTATTGATGTGTTCCAGCGAATCCGTGACGCGGCTGATGGCTTCCATCACCTCGTCCATGCGGGAGCTGGCCTCGTCGGCGCGCTGCTCGCCCATGTGCACGCGCTGCCCTGACTCTTCGATCAGCACGCGGATTTCCTTGGCGGCCTGGGTGGTGCGCTGCGCCAGCGCGCGCACTTCGCTGGCGACCACCGCGAAGCCCTTGCCCTGCTCGCCCGCCCGCGCCGCCTCGACGGCGGCATTGAGCGCCAGGATGTTGGTCTGGAACGCCACGCCTTCGATCACTTGAATGATGTCGCCGATGCGCTGCGAGGCCCCGGAAATCTCGCGCATGGTCGTCACCACGTTCTGCACGGCCTCATGGCTGCGCTGCGCGGCGCCGACGGTCTCGCGCGCCATGTTGGCGCCCGAGTCGGCCATGCTGGTGGTCTGGCGCACGGTGCCGTTGATCTGCTCGATGGCGGCCGCGGTTTCTTCGAGGCTGCTGGCCTGCGATTCCGTGCGCGCGGACATGTCGCGGTTGCCGCTGGCGATCTCGCGCGCGCCGCCGCGCAGATGGGCAACCTGCTCGCGCACGTCGCGCACCACGGTGCGCATGGATACCGTCAGCTGCGCCAGGGCCAGCTGCAGCTGGCCGATTTCCGCCTTGCCATCGACCCGGACATTCTGGGTAAGGTCGCCAGCGGCGAGCACATTGGCGGTGGCTATGACTTCGCGCATCGGCTTGACGCCGATGCCGATCAGGTGGCGGGCAGCCAGCATGGCGGCGATCAGGCCGGCCAGGGCCGGCGCCCATTCCGGCGCGCCGTAAGGCTTGCCGATGAAATGGGCAAGCGGCGGCACCGCGGCCATGACGAGCGAAGACAACACGATGTGCCCGCGCAAGCCAAAGGAGAACAGCCGGCCGAAGCGTCCGAACAGGCTGTTGTTCAGTACGGCGCCATGGTGCAGCACATGCACGCGCCGGCCGCGCTCGGCCTCGTGCCGCATGTCGGCGTACAGGGCCTCGGCTTCCTCGATTTCATCTTCCGGGGCGTGGGTGCGCACGGACAGGTAACCCACGATGTTCTTGCCGTTGCGCACGGGCGTGGCGTTGGCGCGCACCCAGTAATAGTCGCCATTCTTGCGGCGGTTCTTGATCAACGCCGTCCAGGGCAGCCCCGCCTGGATCGTTTGCCACATGTCGCGGAACGGCTCTTCGGGCATATCCGGGTGGCGCACCAGGTTGTGCGGCTGGCCGATGAGTTCAGCGTGCGTGAAGCCGCTGACCTCGACGAAGTTGGCATTGCAGTATGTGATACGCCCCTTCAGATCCGTGATTGAAATAAGTGTCTGATCCGCCGGAAAGTCGTAACAGTTCTGGGTGATAGGCAGATTGGTGCGCATTCGATGCTCCCGACATAAGGCACGGCCAGCGGGCATTTCCCGGGTCCGGCAAACCATGGGATTGCCATGGAAATGTTGCCAATCTTATACAGACTGCATAGATTGTTGAATAAATATTTCATGGTGTGTTGCAATTTTTCGATATAAACCGTCCCCTCGCTTCGCCGCCCAAAGCCAGAAATCGGCTGGCTTTTAATTCAATAAATGCTGTATTATCGAATCATGAACGAAGACCTAGCCATCTCCGCCCTCGCCGGCCTAGCCCATCCACAGCGGCTGCGCGCCTTCCGCGCCCTGGTCGTGGCCGGCCTTCCCGGCCTCACTCCAAGCGTGCTCGCCGATCGGCTCGGCATCGCGCGGAACACGCTGTCGTTCCACTTGAAGGAGCTATCGCATGCAGGCCTGGTCACCATCGAACAACAAGGCCGGAACCTGATCTACCGCGCCGACTTCTCCCGCATGAACGGCTTGCTCGGCTATCTCACCGAACACTGCTGCCAAGGCGCCCCCTGCGAGGTTTCCTCCCCCGGCGCCTCCATCCCCTGCTGCTAGGACCCGCCATGCCGCACTCCCCTTTCAACGTGCTCTTTCTCTGCACGGGCAATTCCGCTCGCTCGATCCTGGCCGAAGGGCTGCTCAAAGGCCTGGGCGGGGATCGCTTCCAGGCCTATTCCGCCGGCAGCACACCCAAGGGCGAGGTCCATCCGCTCGCTCTCGCCACCCTCAAGTCCTATTCGCTTCCGACGGACGGCTATCGAAGCAAGAGCTGGGATGAGTTCGCGGCTCCCGACGCCCCGAAAATGGACTTCATCATCACGGTCTGCGATAACGCCGCCGGCGAGGTTTGCCCCGTGTGGCCCGGCCACCCGATGACGGCGCATTGGGGCGTGCCGGACCCGGCCGCCCTCGAGGGCAGCGAGGAAGAGCGGCTCAAGGCCTTCCACGACGCGGCACGCATGCTCAAGCGCCGCATCGAGCTCTTTCTCTCGCTGCCGCTGGAGCGACTGGACGCCATGTCGCTCCAGGCCGAGCTGCACGGCATCGGCAAGCCGCGGGGGTAGGCCCATGCCGTCCATTGCACAGGCGGCGCCGGCTCCGAACCCGCGCCCCGGGATGAGCGTTTTCGAACGCTACCTGACGCTATGGGTATTTCTCTGCATCGTGCTGGGCGTGGCGCTTGGCCAGCTCATGCCGGCGTTGTTCCAGGCCATAGGGCGCCTGGAAGTCGCCCGGGTCAACCTGCCCGTCGGGATCCTGATCTGGGTGATGATCATTCCGATGCTCCTCAAGGTCGACTTTGCGGCGCTGGGCCAGGTCCGGCAGCATTGGCGAGGCATCGGCGTGACGCTGTTCATCAACTGGGCGGTAAAGCCGTTCTCGATGGCCTTCCTCGGCTGGCTGTTCATCCGCCATGCCTTTTCCCCGTGGTTGCCCGCCGACCAGTTGGACAGCTACGTCGCGGGCCTGATCCTGCTGGCCGCCGCGCCATGCACCGCCATGGTCTTCGTCTGGAGCCGGCTGACCGGCGGCGATCCAGTTTTCACGCTGTCCCAGGTTGCGCTCAACGACACGATCATGGTGTTCGCCTTCGCGCCCGTCGTCGGCCTGTTGCTGGGGCTTTCGGCCATTACCGTGCCGTGGGATACGCTGCTGGTGTCCGTGGGGCTGTACATCGTGATCCCCGTGGTTCTTGCCCAGCTCTGGCGCCGCGCTCTGCTGCGCCGCGGACAGGCGGTCTTCGAAGCGGCGCTGGCGCGGATCGGCCCGTTCTCGATGGCCGCCTTGCTGCTGACGCTGGTGCTGCTGTTCGCGTTCCAGGGCGAAGCCATCTTGAGCCAGCCCCTGGTGATCGCGATGCTGGCGGTGCCCATACTCATACAGGTGTTCTTCAACTCCGGCCTGGCGTACTGGCTCAATCGCCGCGTTGGCGAGCAGCACAGCATCGCGTGTCCGTCCGCGCTCATCGGAGCCTCCAATTTCTTCGAACTGGCCGTCGCGGCGGCGATCAGCCTGTTCGGCTTTCAGTCGGGAGCCGCCCTGGCGACCGTTGTGGGCGTGCTCATCGAGGTGCCCGTAATGCTGCTGGTCGTGCGCATCGTCAACCAGAGCAAAGGCTGGTACGACGCCGGCGCCCGCCGGACCTGATCCGTGCAGCATGGCGAATACCGGCGCCATCGCCGGGCCGGCGGACAAGAGCACCGACGCCTTCGGCCGATTGACGTTTCAGTCTTGCATCAACAAAGGCATCTCATGAGTTCCACCACCATCCATCACGCGGCCGCCCGCGAGGCCTCGCGCAATGCGCTCGCGGAAACGCCCAACATCGATGCGTCGCTGTTCCAGCGCCCGGACGCCGCCGCGCTGTTCCCGCCCCGGCGGGCCACCCATCCGCCGCGCTTTCTGCTGCTGTACGGATCGTTGCGCGAACGATCCTACAGCCGCCTGGTCGCCGAGGAGGCGGCCCGCCTGCTCCGGGCCCTGGGCGGCGAAACCCGCCTGTTCAACCCCTCCGGCCTGCCGCTGGTCGACGATGCCTCCAGCGAGGGCCATCCCAAGGTGCGTGAATTGCATGAGCTGGTCCAGTGGGCGGAAGGCATGGTCTGGAGCTCGCCGGAACGCCACGGCGCGATGACCGGCTTGATGAAGACGCAGATCGACTGGATTCCGCTGTCGGTGGGCGCGGTGCGCCCGACCCAGGGCAAGACGCTTGCGGTCATGCAGGTGTCGGGCGGATCGCAGTCCTTCAACGCCGTGAATCAGATGCGCGTGCTGGGCCGCTGGATGCGGATGCTGACCATTCCGAATCAGTCGTCGGTGGCCAAGGCCTATCAGGAGTTCGACGATTCGGGGCGCATGAAGCCTTCGCCCTACTATGACCGGGTGGTCGACGTCGTCGAGGAACTGATGAAATTCACCTTGCTTACACGCGATGCCTCGCCGTATCTGGTGGACCGCTATAGCGAACGCAAAGAAAACGCGGCGGCCGCCTAACTGGGCACGGCATTGGGAACCAGCGCAGACGCGCCCGATGGGTCATCGCCCGACGTCACCAACGCATAGTTGTAGCCCTGCCCTGACCAGTAGCGGGCCTGTAGGTCGCCGTCGCGCCGGCTGCCTTGCGGCAGGAATTGATTGCCGGGGCCGGGCGGGCGGATGTAGAACGTGGCGCGCTGCCCGGCATTTTCGTAGATCACGAGTGCGGCCGGCCCCTGGTCGGTGGCCAGCAGGCGCCCGGCGACGGGCTTGAAGCCGCTGGCGCTCAGGTCGGGCAGGCGCTGGGCGCGGGAGAAGTAGCCGTCCAGCCAGGCCTGGAGGTCGCCGGCGTCGGCGCGCAGGTCCGGCCGGGGCGCGTCCGCCGAGGCAAACATGCGATAGGCTTGCATCGCGTCCTGCATCGGGGCCATCCGGTTCGCGGCGGCCATGTCCCGCGCGCTCCAGCCTGTTACGCCGCCTATCGCCACGGCCATCACCAGGCTGGCCGCCATCGCCAGGCGGCGGCGCGAGCGGGTGCGCAGCCGCGCGCGCACCGCGGCGGGGTCCAGCGCGGGATTGGGCGGCAGGCTGTCCTGGCTGGCCATCGCGCGCAGCCGCTGCGCATCGCGCTGCCAGGCGGACAATTCCCGCGCCTGATCGGGATGCGCCTGCAGGTAGGCTTGCACCTCTTGCTGCTGCGCGGGGTCCAGTTGCCCGTCCACGAACGCATTGCGAACCAGATCGTCGATAGGTCTGTTGCTCATTTCAGTATCCTCAGGTGGGCCTCGCCGGCCTGGCCCTCGTGCAGGTCGCGCAGGGCGCTGCGCGCGCGGGACAGGCGCGACATCACGGTGCCCAGCGGAACGTCGAACAGGTCGGCCACGGCCTTGTAGCTCAGGCCCTCCACGCAGACCAACCACAGCAGCGTGCGCTGGGCCTCGGGCAGGCGCTCGAAAACATCCAGCGAAGACCGCGCAATCGCCTCGCGCTCCGCCGAGGGCGCTGCCGCATCGGATCCGGCGAACCAGTCGAGCAGCCGCGCATATCGGCGCGTCCGGCGCTGGCCGTCCAGGAACTGCCGGTACAGGATCGTGAACAGCCAGGCCCGCACATCGCCTTGCGGGCGGCGGCTGGGCCAGCGCGTCAAGGCCCTTTCCAGCGTGGACTGCACCAGGTCGTCCGCCGATACCGGGTCGCGCGCCAGGCGCAGGGCGAACCGCCGCAGGCGCGGCAATAGCTGGCGCAGCACAGCGTCGGACAACTCGTCCGCCGGTGCTGCGTCGTCTATGGATACCGGGTCGTGTGTCGGCATGCGTGCCGGTCGAATCATGTCGGGATTTCCGTCCAGGCCAGCGCCCGTGGCGCCACAAGCTTACAGGCCAATACAGTAAGACGCCGCCCGGACGGGCTTATTCCATAGGGGAATAAATTTTTTCGCCTGCCGTCCTACAGGGGTAATCAGCGCCCCATGGGCAAGGAGCCTCATGCAGCAAGGACCTAAAAGCGAAGCCAGGCCGCTAAATGCCCGGCAAACCAGCCTACGGCTGGGCGCGATCGGCGCCATCGTGCTGTTCTCGGGAGCGGCCTTCGCGTATGTGGGCGGCTGGCTGGACCCGCAGCGGCTGACGCCGGCCCGGGTGGTGGACGCCCTGGAAGCCAATAGCGGCGTTCATGCGGGCTTTCGCCGCAATCACGCAAAAGGAGTCTGTGTCGTCGGCCGCTTCGAAAGCAGCGGCGCTGCGCAATCCCTGTCCACGGCAGCGGTATTCGCGCCGGGCAACACGCCGGTGGTGGGCCGGCTGGCCTTGCCGGGCGGCAATCCGTTTGCGCCCGATTCCAGTGTTCCCATCCGCAGTTTCGCCCTGCAATTCACCTCCGCCGACGGCGAACAATGGCGCACCGGCATGAACAGCATGCCGGTGTTCCCGCTGAACACCCCGCAGGCGTTCTACGACCAGCAGCTTGCCGCGCGCCCCGATCCCAAGACGGGCAAGCCCGATCCGCAGCGCATGCAGGCCTTCTTCGCGGCGCACCCCGAGACGGCGGCATTCCGGGCATGGGCCAAGACGGCCAAGCCTTCGGCCAGCTACGCCACCGAAAGCTATTACGGCCTGAACGCCTTTTACCTTGTCGATGCGCAAGGCAAGCGGCAGCCCGTGCGCTGGCGCCTGGCGCCGCTGGAAGCCGCGGCCGCGCCCTTGGCCGAGCCGGGGCACGGCGCCGATTACCTGCAGGCCGATCTACGGCAACGCCTGGAGCAAGGCCCTTTGCGCTGGCGCCTGCTGATGACGCTGGGAACCGCGGAGGATTCCACCCGCGACGCCACCCGGCAATGGCCGGAGGATCGCCCCACCGTCGATGCCGGCACCGTGGTGATCACCCGCAGCGTCCCGCAGGACGAAGGCCCATGCCGCGACGTGAATTACGACCCGACCATATTGCCACGCGGCATGGCCATTTCCGACGACCCGCTATTGCCGGCGCGTTCGGCCGCCTATGCCACGTCCTATGAACGCCGCACGGGCGAAGGGCCTCCTCAAGACTCCCGGGCCTCATCCCATTCGAACCAACCGGAGCGCGCGCAATGAGCCTGCCAGACTATTCAATCCATCAAGCTCCGGCCCGGTTCAGCCTGCTTTCCCGCCTGCTGCACTGGCTGATGGCGATCGGCATCATCGCCATGCTGTTCATCGGCGTGGGCATGGTGGCCTCGGTCTCCGAGCGGCATCAATGGCTGCTGCAGATCCACAAGCCCTTGGGCGCGGCGCTGCTGGTGCTGGTATGCGTCCGCCTAGGCACGCGGCTGTACAAAGGGGCGCCCGCCCTGCCTTCCGACATGCCGGCGTGGCAGCGCCATGCCGCCCTCGCCTCGCACATTTTGCTGTATGCGCTGATGTTCGCGATGCCGCTGATCGGTTGGGCCATGGTCTCGGCCGGGGGCTATCCGGTGACGGTGGGCAGTTGGCAGTTGCCGCCCATCGCGCCGGCCGATGCCGCCTTGTTCGCCTGGCTGCGCGGCGCCCACCGCTACCTGGCCTTCCTGCTGTTTGCGACGGTACTGCTGCATCTTGCGGCGGCGCTGTTCCATGGATGGATACGGCGTGACGGCGTGCTGCAATCGATGACACGCGGCCGCTGAGGCGGGCGCGACCCGGCGCCCTGTTGCTTCCCCGCGCCAGGCCGCCCCGCCTATCTCGGGTTGCGGGCGCGCTCGCGCGCGGCGGGGTCGGCGCTGTATGCATCGTCGGTGGCGTTGCGCGGCGCCGCGGTCTGCGCAACGGGGCCTACCATGGCCGGCGCCGCAGAGGCTGCGGCGGCCAATTGCGGCGGAACGACCAGCGCAACGCCCACCGCGAAACGATACGGTTGCAGCGGCAGCAGGCCCTGGATCGTGCCCAGGTCATTGGCCGCCGACGCGCGCGCCTGCAGCTCTGCCAGTTCGTCCCGCTGGGCCTGATTGGCCGCTATGGCAAGCGCCGCCAGCATGGTCTGCCGGTCATGGAAAGCCTGGATGGCGTTCTGCAAGCAATGGGCCGTGTACTGATCGCGCAGCGTATCGACGGGCTCGCCGGGACCCCCGTGCCCTCCGCTGGCCGCCCTTTCATGCGGAGCGGCCGACGCCGCGGGCGGCTGGCGCGCGGCGTGGATCAACGCGAACGATGGCGCCTGCGCGCGCGCCACGCGATCGGAGCCGGCCTGGGCGCGGCTCTGGATATCGTCGATACGGGCGGGGCCGATCGGATCAAGCGCGGCGGAACTCATGGAAGTTCCTTGGCCGGACGCGATCGCTCACGCTGCGTCTCGCTTCGGGTGGATTTGATCCAGAGCATCTGGGCCATGACGCCCACCACGAAAAACGCGAGCCACGCGGCCAGCGCCCCGCGCACCAGCGGAGACTGAGGGCCATCGGCAAGCGGATGGGAGACGGGCAGCCGCGTCAGCGTTTCCGCGATCCCGGGAACCCACATCAGGAAAAAGCTGAAAGAGAACCCCAACTGGGACAGATAGGGCTGTGCGCGCGACAGCGGGAGCAGCCGCTGGACGAGCAGCGCGCCCAATACCGAGACCAACGCCAGGATGCCCAGCACATGTCCGGCATTGACGCCCCCGGAACTGGACAACCCGAATGAGGTGAGCACGGCCAGCAGCAAGCCGCCCAGATAGATCCTGCCGGCGCGCGTGGCGGCGTCGATCCCTCGATACCGCGCAAAACTGTACAGGCCGACGGCGGCGGGCACGAGGCTGATGAGGGTGTGCGTTGCCCCCAAGGTGGAAATGGGATGAGGCATGAACGTGAGCTCCTTGAAAACGCCCGCTCCAGCCACTGGACCGGAGGCGATGCGGGGGATGCGGGCAGGCATAGCAATCAGCCCGTAGGGAATCCAAAAAACAACCAACTAGTTGATCGGTTAATGGTGAAAAAAAAACGCGCCGCTGGACGCGCGCTCCACTCATCGTTCTCAACGCGGGACGGTCAGCTGGCCAATGGCCGCGCGCGAAATGGATGCGAATGCGTCGGGATCGCCGAGCGCCCGCGCGGTCAGCATCGCTCCGTGGATAGTCGACATGAAGGCCTGCGCTTCCACCTGGACGCTATCGCGCAGATGGAATTGCCCCTTGGCGGTTCCGCTTTCCAGCACCGACGCGATCCAGGCGGTCAACTCGCCGAAATAGGCGCGCACCTCGTCGGCGATCGGCTGGGGAACCATGTGCAATTCCGCGGCCAGCATCGCGCAAATGCACATGGACATCGTGCCTTCTCGTATGCAATTGGCCCAATAGTCAGCGTATGCCGTCAGACGCCCTTGAGGGTCCTGGACGTGTTGGTCGAGCGCCGCGAACCCCTCCCGGGCCTGCTCGCGATGCTGCACGACGACGGTGAGGACCAGGTCCGCCTTGGTCGGGAAATGATGATGGATGCTGGGCTTGCCGATGCGGACCCGTTCCGACACATCCGCATAGCTGAACCCGTGATAGCCGCCAGCGGCGAGCAGCTGCCTGGTCTGTTCGACGATCTCGATTGCCCTGGGGGAAAGCTCCAAACTCATAGGAATCCACTCTTGTTCACGGAAAAGGCGAGGCGCGCGGCCAACGCAAGCGGCAGGAAGTTCTTCAGTGCGGCCGCCCGAAACCAATCTACTAGTTGGTCGGTTCTATGTCAAGGCGCGGCCCGGCCGCCGCTGGCGCTCAGGCCAGCCTCAACTGCGGCCGCAAAAGATCGAAGTTTGCGGCGGCCTCAGTGCGAGGACACATAGGTTGCGCCCGGAAATGGCGCGGGAATGGCGAAGCTCTCTCGCATGCGTTTCGTCTCCGCCGCCGGCGTCAGGCCGAAAAGCCGCTTGAACTCCCGGTTGAACTGCGAAGCGCTCGTGTACCCGACGGCGTGGCTGGCCGCCTCGGCCGTCATGTCCTGGCGCACCATCAGCAGCCTCGCCTGATGCAGCCGTGTCGATTTCACGTACTGCATCGGCGATGCGTGGGTAATTGCCTTGAAATGACTGTGAAAGCTCGGGACGCTCATCCCTGCCACCTCGGCAAGCCGCGCCACGTCGAGCGGCTCGGCATACGCGGCATGAATATGCCGCAGCGACCTGCCGATCCGGCCGAACTGCCCCCTCATTGCCAGCGCCTCCCGCATGGCTCCGCCTTGCGCCCCGGTAAGCACGCGGAAATACAATTCGCGCAGCAGCCCCTGCCCGAGCACGGCTGCCTCCAGCGGCCGGGACATCGCTTCCAGAAAGCGCAGCACCGAGGTTTGCATCCCCGCGTCCATCGGCGTGGACATCATGCTCTGGGGGGCATTGGCGCGGTCGGCCATGCCTTCGCCGTCGATCTGCGCGGCCAGCTCCGCCGCCATTGAAAAATCAAGGTGTAGATAAAGCGCAAGCAGCGGCCGTTCCCGCGTCGCGTCGGTTTCCATGCTGAAGGGCACCGGCACCGAAACGGCAAGATAGTGACCTTCGTCGTATTGATACAGCCGCCCGCCGAAATACCCCCGTTTGCAGCCCTGGCAGACGATGACGATGCCGGGGTCATACAACACGGGCGTGCGAGACATCGCCCGGTCGGAGCGCAGGATACGCACGCTTGGCAGCGCCGTCAGGTTGTAGCCCTCCATGGGCGCCAGCGCGCGCAGCAGCCCGATCGTGCGCGCCCGCCCGTCGGAGGACGAGGGGGCAGCTGGACATTGCTTAAGAATAGTCTTGGCGTTCATAGTTTTAGGCAATAAATATAGCGATATACAGCTTATATGCCTTTTTTCTTCAGACTAACCTGCATTCTCCACACAACGTTTTGGAGAAGCAAGCATGGCTTCCAGCAAGATTCTGCTCATCACGGGCGTCAGCAGCGGATTCGGCCGGGCGCTGGCCGAGGAAGCGCTGGCCGCGGGCCACAAGGTGGCAGGAACGGTAAGAAGCGCCCAGGCCAAGCGCGATTTCGAGTCCCTTTCGGCATCGTCCGCTTTTGGACGCATACTGGACGTCACCGACTTCGACGGCATTGACGGCGTGGTCGCGGAGATCGAGGCGAACATCGGCCCCATCGACGTCCTGGTCAACAATGCGGGCTACGGGCACGAGGGCGTGCTGGAAGAATCGCCGCTGGCGGAGATGCGCCGGCAGTTCGACGTAAATGTGTTTGGCGCCGTCGCCATGATCAAGGCCGCCCTGCCCTTCATGCGCGCGCGCCGGCGCGGCCGCATCCTCAATATCACGTCGATGGGCGGGCTCATCACGATGCCCGGGATTGCCTATTACTGCGGTAGCAAATTCGCGCTGGAAGGCATTTCGGAGAGCCTGGGCAAAGAAGTCGCCCCCTTCGGCATCTCCGTAACCGCCGTGGCGCCGGGCTCTTTCCGCACGGACTGGGCGGGGCGCTCGATGACGCGGACTCCTCGCTCGATCCCGGACTACGACGCCACCTTCGACCCCGTCCGGCGGGCGCGGGAAGAAAAGAGCGGCAAGCAACTCGGCGATCCCGTGAAGGCGGCGCGCGCGATGCTCGCCCTGATCGCGGCGGATCGCGCGCCGGCGCATCTATTGCTCGGCAGCGATGCATTGGCTCTCGTGCGCGCCAACCAGGCGACCTTGGAAGACGAGCGCCGCGCTTGGGAGACGCTCACCGTATCGACGGACGGCTGAGTTCCTTGGCGCGGTTGCCGGCGGACCGAGGCCCGCCCGGTACAATTTCATCGTTCCCGTTCTCGACACCGGAGTCGCCCATGGCGCTGAAACATGCGAGTCCCTTGGAAGTCATCGACCTGTTTCATCGACAGCCGTCCTTGGAACCGGAACCTCCCGTCAGCATCAGCCTGCTGCGCACAACCGAGTTGCAGCTGATCCGGCTGGTCTTGCCCGCCGGGCACCGGATGCCCTCGCATCACGTGCCGGGCGTGCTCACGCTCCAGTGCCTCGCCGGGCGTGTCGATGTCGAAACCCCGGAACGCCAATGCACCCTCGCCGAAGGGCAGCTGGTCATGCTGCAGGGCGAAGAACCCCACAGCCTTCATGCACATGAGCCGGCCGTCGTGCTCCTGACCCTGGTGCACAATCCTCCGGGCGCCTGGCGCCCCAGGGACGCCGGCGACGAGGGCGCCGCCTGCGGCTAGATCATCCGCCGCGCCATCATCGCGCGGATCCTGCCGATGGCCCCGGACGGGTCCAGCCCTTTCGGGCAGATATCGGTGCAGTTCATGATCGTGTGGCAGCGGTAAAGACGATACGGGTCGTTCAGATTGTCCAGGCGTTCCGAGGTGGCCTGATCCCGGGAATCGACGAGGAAGCGGTAGGCCTGCAACAGGCCCGCCGGCCCCACATATTTGTCCGGATTCCACCAGAACGACGGACAGGCAGTGGAACAGCACGCGCACAGGATGCATTCGTACAAGCCATTGAGCTCCTCGCGCTGCTCGGGGGACTGCAAGCGCTCGCGCTCGGGCGGCGGATCGCTATTGATGAGATAGGGCTTGATGGACTGGTACTGCGCGAAGAACTCCGACATATCGACGATCAGGTCGCGGATGACGGGCAGGCCGGGAAGAGGCCTCAAGACGATCCTCCCGGGCAGCTCATTCAGGTTCGTAACGCACGCCAGCCCGTTCCTGCCGTTGATGTTCATCGCGTCCGACCCGCAGACTCCCTCGCGGCAGGACCGGCGAAAACCGATGGAGTCATCGATGCCCTTGAGGTGGACGAGCAGATCGAGCAGCATCTTGTCGCCCGGGGCGACGTCGACCTCGAATGCCTGCATGTACGGAGCGGCGTCCGTATCGGGGTCGTACCGGTAGATTTCGATTTTTCGGCGACTGGTCACGAAGCACTCCTTCCGTCCGAGGCGCTGGCGCGCCGTCGTTGAGAGACTGCGTCGGAATCATCGTAGCAGAGGCCATGCCCCCGAAAGTCGCATCGCCCGCTACCCCGCCTAGCGCGGCTGAGCGGCCAGGTAGTCCTTCAAGGCCTGCACCAACGCCGCCGCCGCGGGCGACAGGCTGCGGTTGCGCGAGGTGACCAGGCCGATCGAGCGTTCGGCCACCGGACCGATCAGCGGGCGCTGCACGATTCCGTTCTGCGCCACGGCGCCCGCGGCGATTTCGGGCAGCGCGGCGACGCCGAATCCGCACTCGACCATGGCGACGATGGTGGTCAGGTGCTCGGCTTCGAACGCAGGCGAGAAGCGGATGCGGTTCTGCAGGAACGCCCATTCGGTGTATTGCCGCACGCTGCTTGGCTGCACCATGGACACGTGCGCGGCGTCGGCCGTGTCCGCCCAGCGCAACGGCCCGCGCGCGCGGGCCAGGGGGTGCGCCTCGGGGATCAGCAGGAGGAAGCTGTCGGACATTAGGGGCACGTAGTGCAGATCGGCGTGCTGGGGGTCGGCGGCGGTCAACGCGAAGTCCACCTCGCCCGCGCGCACCAGGTCGAAGGCCGGTCCCGACAAGGTATCGCGCACCTTCAGCGCCACCAGGGGATGGGCCTGGCGGTAGGCCATGAGCACGCGCGGCAGCAGCCGCGCGGCCACCGAGGGCAAGGCCGCTACCGAGACCTGCCCCTGCTCCGCATTGACGATGCCGCTGACGGCGGCCACGGCGTCGCGGAAGGCCACCTGCAGGCTCGCCGCCTGCTGCATGAAGACCTCCCCCGCCGCGGTGAGCCGGACGGTGCGCGTGGTGCGGTCGAAGAGCCGCACGCCCAGGCCGTCCTCGATGCGTTGTATCTGCGTGGACAGGGCCGATTGGGAAAGGTGCAGTTGCGCCGCCGCCTGGCGGAAGTTGAGCGTGCGGCCCAGGACCAGCGTCGTGTCGATATCGCGCATCGAGAGATTGATCTGCATGGGCCCCACCGTTCGTCATTGATCTGATTTAAAGATCATTCTATCCAAAAAATCTGATTCATCAATCAAAGTGGCTTCTCTACACTCGGCTCCAGCGTAGTTTCAAGATAAGGAGCAAACCATGCAGACGGACGCGAAAGCGCTGCCCAATCCGGGTTCGGCGCACGCGGTGGTGGTGGGCGGCGGCACGATGGGCGCCGACGTCGCCGTGGTATTGACCCGGGCGTCCTGCCGGACGACGGTGATCGAGTCGAACGCCGAACGCGCGGCGGGCCTGCCGGCGCGCGTCGCCGCGAACCTGGATACCATCGGCCGCAAGGAGAATGTGTCGCTGCTGACCACGGCGCCGGACCTGGACGCAGTGGACTGGTCCAGCGTGGATCTCGTCATCGAATGCATTCCCGAACGCCTGGACATCAAGCAGGCGCTGTTCGCGGACCTGGAACGGCGCGCCCGGCCGGACGCCATCCTGGCCAGCAACAGTTCCAGCTTCCCGATCAGCGCGATCGGCCAGGGCCTGGCCACGCGCGGCCGCATGCTGGGCCTGCATTTCTTCATGCCCGCGCACCTGGTGCCGCTGGTCGAAGTGGTGTTGGGCGAAGCCAGCGACTCCGCCTGCGCGGACACGCTCATCGCTTTCATGCGGCGCTGCGGCAGCGTGCCGGTCAAAGTGGGCCAGGACCTGCCCGGCTTCCTGGCCAACCGGCTGCAGCATGCGCTGTCGCGCGAGGCCTTCGACCTGATCGACCGCGGCATCGCCTCGCCGGAAGACGTGGACGCGGCCGTGCGCTTCGGCTTCGGCTTCCGTTTCCTGGCGGCGGGCCCCGTCATGCAGCGCGACCACGCGGGCATCGACGTGCACGCCGCCGCCGGCGCGACCATGTACCCCACGTTCTGCAACGCCGACCATCCGGCCCGCTGCCTGACCGAGCGCGCGCAGGACGGCCGCCACGGGATGAAGGCCGGCGAAGGCTTCTACGCCTGGACGCCCGAAACCATCGCCGCCGAGCGCGAGCGCTATGACCGGCTGCTGCGCGCCGGCCTGGACCTGATCGCCCCTGAACTCCCGGAGATCCAGCCATGAACGCGCTTCCTTTCGCTCCCGCCCCGCTGGCCGGCTCTCCCGTCATCGTCACCGTGGCGCCCAACGGCGCCTACAAACAGGCGGCCGACCATCCGGCCGTGCCGCTGACGGCGGACGCCCTGGCGCGGGAAGCCCGGGCCTGCCTGGACGCGGGCGCCGCCATGATGCACATGCATGTGCGCAAGCCCGACGGCAGCCACCTGCTGGACGCGCAGGCCTACCGCGACGCCCTGGCCGCCGTGCACCGCGCCGTCGGCGACGAATTGCTGGTGCAGGTGACGAGCGAGGCAGCCGGCGTGTACAAGGCGGCCGAGCAGATCGCCCTGGTGCGGGAACTGCAGCCCGAGGCGGTCTCCATCGGGCTGCGCGAGATCGCCGTGCCGGATATTCCGGAGGCGGAACTGGCGGCCTTCCTGGCCTGGATTGCCGAGCGCCGCATCATGACGCAGATCATTTTGTACGACGAAGGCGACGTGCGGCGCTGGCTGGCGCTGCGGCAGCGCGGGCTGGTGCCGCCGGGCGCATGGTCTGTGCTGTTCGTGCTTGGCCGCTACAGCGCGGGCCAGACCTCATCGGCCTACGACCTGCTGCCGTTCCTGGCCGCGTACGACCAATCGCTGCCCTGGGCGGTGTGCGCCTTCGGCCCAGAGGAAAACGCCTGCGTCACGACCGCGGCCGCGTTCGGCGGCCACATGCGCGTCGGCTTCGAGAACAACCTCAAGCTGCGCGACGGCAGCCTCGCGTCCGGCAACGCGGCGCTGGTGGAACAGGCGGCGCAAGGCGCGCGAGCCTTGGGCCGGCCGCTGGCCACCGCGGCCGACGCCCGCCACATCTATGGTGCGGTGCGCTAGAGACGCATTCCAGCAAGCCCTCCGGAAAGCCGGCGGTTCCCAGGGGCCGTCGGCATTTTTTTTGGCAGCATCTTGCACGGTTCCGCATGGCGCAACGCCCGGTGTTTTTTTGCCGTGGCGCAACATTGACGCCGCTCAAGGCCATCTGCTAAAAACTTCGACATCCGCACGTTAAACGCAATGCCCCAAACGTCGCAGCGAGGTGGTGTGTGCAAAACGAGTCTGATGGCTACACAAAGCCGCAGGAACTCCGAAGTTTCCTGTTCCTGACGGCAGTCATGGCCCCCGTCCTGTCGGTCATCATCGTGGCGGGTTACGGTTTCCTCGTCTGGTTCTATCAGCTGTTCGCCGGCCCTCCCGGCAGCTGATGCAACGCGACGGAACCCCCTCCATGTCCGCCCTTCCCCATTCTGCGCCGCCCGCGGCGCCGCCGGAGCTGCACATCGCCAGCCTGGTGGTGCATGCCGCGCCGCGCCGCCTGCCTGGCGTCCGCGAAGCGATCCTCGCCATCGCGGGCGCCGAAATTCATGGCGCTTCCGACACCGGAAAACTGGTGGTCACCCTGGAAGCATCCTCCACCGACGACATGATGGGCCGGATCTCGGAGATCCAGCGCCTGGATGGCGTGCTGGCGTCGGCGCTGGTCTACCAGCATTCCGACACGCTGGACGCGATGAACGAGGAGATTGACGATGGCAATGGCTCGTAGAGACTTCATCAAGCAATCCGCCGCAGCCGCAGCCGCCACCGTGGCCGGCATCCCGATCGTCGGCTACACGCAGAACATCGTCACCGAGTCCGAGGCCGCCAAGCTCAAGTGGTCCAAGGCCCCCTGTAGGTTCTGCGGGACCGGCTGCGGCGTGAACGTCGCGGTGAAGGACAACCAGGTCGTGGCCACGCACGGCGATTTCAATGCCGAGGTGAACAAGGGGCTGAACTGCGTCAAGGGCTATTTCCTGTCCAAGATCATGTACGGCAACGACAGGCTGACCACGCCGCTCCTGCGCATGAAGGACGGCAAGTACGCCAAGGACGGCGAGTTCGCCCCGGTGTCCTGGGACCAGGCCTTCGACGTCATGGCCGAGCAATTCAAGCGGGTGCTGAAGGACAAAGGGCCCGAAGCCGTGGGCATGTTCGGCTCGGGGCAATGGACGGTATGGGAAGGCTATGCCGCGCTCAAGCTGATGAAGGCGGGCTTTCGCAGCAACAACCTGGATCCGAACGCGCGCCATTGCATGGCCTCGGCCGCGGTGGGCTTCATGCGCACCTTCGGCGCCGACGAGCCCATGGGCTGCTACGACGACATCGAGAACGCCGATGCCTTCGTGCTGTGGGGCTCCAACATGGCGGAGATGCATCCGATCCTGTGGACGCGGGTTACCGACCGCCGGCTGTCGGCGCCCAAGACCAAGGTGGCGGTGCTATCCACGTTCGAGCACCGCTCGTACGAACTGGCCGACCTGACCCTGACCTTCACCCCGCAGACGGACCTGGCGATCCTGAACTACATCGCCAACCACATCATCCAGACCAAGCGGGTAAACCGCGATTTCGTGGACAAGCACACGGTGTTCCACGAAGGCAACGCGGACATCGGCTACGGGCTGCGTCCCGACCATCCCCTGCAGAAAGCCGCCAAGAACGCCGACAAGGCGGGCGGCTCGCATCCGATCACGTACGAGGAATTCGCCAAGTTCGTCTCCAAGTACGACCTGGATTACACGTCGAAGCTGAGCGGCGTGCCCAAGAAACAGCTGCAGGACCTGGCCGAGCTCTATGCCGATCCGAAGGTGCGGGTCACGTCTTTCTGGACCATGGGCTTCAACCAGCACACCCGCGGCGTCTGGGCCAACAACATGGTCTACAACATCCACCTGCTGACGGGGAAGATTTCCACGCCGGGCAACAGCCCGTTCTCGCTGACGGGCCAGCCGTCCGCCTGTGGAACGGCGCGGGAAGTGGGCACGTTCTCGCACCGGCTGCCGGCCGACCTGGTGGTGACCAACCCCAAGCACCGCGCCCATGCCGAAGAACTCTGGCAACTGCCCGACGGCACCATCCCCAGCAAGGTGGGCGCGCACGCCGTGCTGCAGAACCGCATGCTCAAGGACGGCAAGATCAACGCCTACTGGGTGATGGTCAACAACAATATGCAGGCCGCCGCCAACCTGATGAACGAGGGCCTGCCGGGCTACCGCAACCCCGAGAACTTCATCGTGGTGTCGGACGCCTACCCCACCGTCACCACCATATCGGCCGACCTGATCCTGCCGGCGGCCATGTGGGTTGAAAAGGAAGGCGCCTACGGCAACGCGGAACGCCGTACCCAGTTCTGGCACCAGTTGGTCAACGCCCCGGGCCAGGCCCGCTCCGACCTGTGGCAGCTCATGGAGTTCTCGAAGCGCTTCAAGGTCGAGGAAGTCTGGCCCGCCGACCTGCTTGCCAAGAAGCCCGAATACCGCGACAAGACCCTGTTCGACGTGCTGTTCGCCAATGGCAAGGTCAACCGGTACCCCAACACCGAGCGCGCCAAGGACTACGCCAACCAGGAATCGGACGCCTTCGGCTTCTATGTGCAGAAGGGCCTGTTCGAGGAATACGCCGAGTTCGGCCGCGGCCACGGCCACGACCTGGCTCCGTTCGATACCTATCACGAGGTCCGCGGCCTGCGCTGGCCGGTGGTCAAGGGCAAGGAGACCCTCTGGCGCTACCGCGAAGGCAGCGACCCCTACGTGAAGCCGGGCGCCGGCTTCGAGTTCTACGGCAACCCCGACGGCCGCGCCATCATCTACGCCCTGCCCTATGAACCGCCCGCGGAATCTCCCGACAAGGAATACCCGTTCTGGCTGTCGACCGGGCGCGTGCTGGAGCACTGGCATTCGGGCTCCATGACGCGGCGCGTGCCCGAGCTGTACAAGGCCTTCCCCAACGCCGTCTGCTTCATGCATCCGGACGACGCGCAGGAAATGGGCCTGCGGCGCGGCGTCGAGGTCGAAATCGTGTCGCGGCGCGGCAAGATGCGCACGCGCGTGGAAACGCGCGGACGCGACAAGCCGCCGCGCGGGCTGGTCTTCGTGCCCTGGTTCGACGCCGGCCAGCTGATCAACAAGGTCACGCTGGACGCCACCGACCCGATTTCGTTCCAGACCGACTTCAAGAAGTGCGCGGTCAAGATCGTCAAGGTCTGAAAGGCGAACCGGAGACAGCCATGAACCTACGCGCCCTCACCCTCACCGTGTGCGTCGTCCTCGGTTCCTCCGCCTGGGCGGCGCCGCCGCTGGAGGTGGAAGACCCGATGCGCGGCCCCACCCCGGTCGCGCAAGAGACCGATCCGCCCCTCATCAGCCCGATCGAGAACAAGGACATCAAGCGGATGCGCACCTATTCGATGCAGCCGCCCACCATCCCGCACAAGATCGACGGCTACCAGATCGACAAAAACTTCAACCGCTGCCTGTCCTGTCACGCCCGGGTCAATACCGAGGAAACCCAGGCGCCGCCCCTGAGCGTGACCCACTACATGGACCGCGACAGCAATGTGCTGGCCGAGGTGTCGCCGCGCCGCTACTTCTGCGTGCAATGCCACGTGCCGCAGGCCGAAGCCAAGCCGCTGGTGACCAACACCTACCAGGACATCGATGTGATCCTAAAGCGCCTGACCGCTCCGGCGTCCGACAAGAAGTAAAGGACGGGAGGCTGCCATGGTCAAACTCATCAAGCGCTACTGGAACATCGTCCGCCGGCCCAGCGTGCACTTCAGCCTGGGCTTCCTGACGGTGGGCGGGTTCATCGGCGGCATCCTGTTCTGGGGCGCCTTCAACACCGCCATGGAACTCACCAATACGGAAAAGTTCTGCACCGGCTGCCATGAGATGCGCGACAACGTGTACGCCGAGCTCAAGGGCACCATCCACTTCACCAACCGCTCGGGCGTGCGTGCGCTGTGCTCCGACTGCCACGTTCCGCACAACTGGACGGACAAGATCGCGCGCAAGATGCAGGCGTCCAAGGAGGTGTGGGGCAAGATCTTCGGCACGATCGACACCCGCGAGAAGTTCGTGGACAAGCGCCTGGAACTGGCCCAGCACGAATGGGCGCGCTTCAAGGCCAACGATTCGCTGGAATGCCGCAACTGCCACAACTACGACTACATGGACTTCACGCGCCAGAGCGTGCGCGCGCAGAACATGCATTCCACCTACCTGGCCGACAAGAGCAAGACCTGCATCGACTGCCACAAGGGCATCGCCCACCAGTTGCCCAATATGGGGCCGGGCCAGACCTCGCTTGCGCCCGAGCCGGCGGGAGCCGGCAAAGAGGTCGCGCATGCGGCCCGCTGACGCGCCGCCTCCCGTCCTCTGCGCGCGCGGGCTGGCCAGCCGCCGCGGCGGTCCGCGGGGGCCGGGTCCGGTGGATTTCGAGCTGCATGCCGGCCAGCTGCTGCATGTGCGCGGCGCCAACGGCAGCGGTAAGACCAGCCTGCTGCGCACGCTCGCCGGCCTGCTGCGGCCTCTGGCGGGCAGCGTGCTCTGGCATGGCCGCGACGTGCGCCGCAACCCCTCGGCGTATTTCTCCGGCATGTCGTTCCTGGCGCACGGCAACGGCCTGTGCGGCGAACTGAGCGCCGTGGAGAACCTGCGCTACGCCCTGCACGTCGCGGGCACGCCGCGGCCGCAGCCGCGCATCGCCGAAACACTGCGCGACTGGCGGCTGGACCGCTGCGCCGACCTGCCCGCCCTGCGCCTGTCCCAAGGACAGAGCCGACGCCTGGCGCTCGCGGCGATCGTGCTGGGCAGCAAGCCCCTGTGGCTGCTGGACGAACCCGACGCCGGCCTGGACGCGGCCAGCCTGGAGCGGCTGCGCCTGACGCTGGACGCCCACCTGGCCGGAGGCGGAGCCGCCGTGGTCGCGTCGCACCGCGATCCGGGCACGGCCGCCGCCCACACCCAAACCCTGGACATGGATGACTACGCGGATGCTGGCTACGCTGTCGCAGTTGGCGTTACGTGAAATCCGGCTGGCCTGGAGACGGCCGGCGGATACGCTGGGCGCCACCCTGTTCTTTATTGTGACGGGCGCGATGTTCCCGCTGGCGGTCGGGCCCGACCCGGCGCTGCTGCTGGCGATCGGGCCGGGCGTGCTGTGGGTCTGCGCGCTGCTGGGCATCCTGCTGACCCTGAACCGTCCCTTCGCGCAGGATTACGACAACGGCGCGCTGGAACAATTGCTGGTGTCACCGCATCCGCTGCCGTTGCTGGTAGGCGTGAAACTCGCGGCGCACTGGTTCAGCAGCTGCCTGCCATTGATACTGGCCAGCCCTGTGCTGGCCCTGCAATTCGGCCTGGCGCCGCAGGCCATCGGCATCCTCGTGCTGTCGCTGCTGCTGGGCACGCCCACCCTGGCGCTCGTAGGCGGGCTGGGCGCGGCGCTGACGCTCGGCCTGCGCGGCGGGGCCCTGCTGCCGCTGCTGGTGCTGCCGCTATACGTGCCGGTGCTGATCTTCGGCGCCGGCGCCGTATCGGCCACGCATGCGGGCATGGGCGCGGGACCGCAGCTGTCGCTGCTGGGCGCCTGCCTGTGCCTGGCCATCCTGCTGTGCCCCTGGAGCGCGTCCGCGGCGCTGCGCGTGGCGCTGGACTAGCGCGTGTAGATACGAAGACGCCATGCAGAAGAATCCCGCCCTGGACGCCCGCCCTTCCCCCGCCTCCTCCCCGGTCTGGCTGCGCTATGCCTCGCCCGCCCTGTTCTATCCCCTGGCCGGCCGGCTGATCCCGTGGCTGGCGCTGGCCGCCGCGCTGCTGGCCGGCGCCGGGCTGTACGTGGGGCTGGCTGTCGCTCCCACCGACAGCCAACAGGGCGAGGTCTACCGCATCCTCTTCATCCACGTCGCGGCGGCCTGGATGTCGATGTTCCTGTACCTGGTCATGGCCATGTACGCGGCGCTGGGCCTGATCTTTCACACGCGCCTCTCGTTCATGATGATGCGGGCGCTGGCGCCCACCGGCGCGCTCTTCACCTTCCTGACGCTCTGGACCGGCGCGCTGTGGGGCAAGCCCACCTGGGGCACATGGTGGGTTTGGGACGCGCGCCTGACCTCCGAACTGATCCTGCTGTTCCTGTACCTGGGTTTCATGGCCTTGCAGGCGGCCGCCTCCGACGATACCGAGCGGGCGGACCGCGGCGGCGCCATCCTGCTGCTGGCGGGCGTGATCAACGTGCCCATCATTTATTTCTCGGTCCGCTGGTGGAATACCCTGCATCAGGGCGCCTCCATCAACCTAACCACCGCGCCCAGCATGGCGAACATCATGGTGGCGGCAATGCTGCTCATGGTGGCGGCGTTCTGGCTCTACAGCGCGGCGGCGGCGCTGGCCAGGGTGCGCGGCATCATCGCCGAGCGCGAACCCGCCGCCGCGCGCGCGGCCCGGCCCCCGCGGGAGGCGCGATGAGCTGGGACGCGCTGTTCTCGCTGCAGGGCCACGGCCCTTACTTGCTGGGCGCCTATGGAATGACGCTGGCGCTGATCGGCCTGGAGGCCTTCGTACTGTGGCGGCGGGCCCGCGCTCGTCGGACGGCGCCGGACTCCCTCTCCGGCCGCTCCGACGGAGCCAGGCCATGAGCCCGCGCAAGCGCCGCGCGCTGGCCATCGCCGGCGGCCTGGGCCTGCTGGCGCTGGCCGCGGCGCTGGTGCTCAACGCGCTGCAATCCAACCTGGTGTTCTTCTTCAGTCCCACCCAGGTCATCGCCAAGGAAGCGCCCGGCAGCGGCAGCTTCCGCGTCGGCGGCCTGGTGGAGCAGGGATCGCTGCGCCGCGAGGCCGACGGGCTGACGCTGCGTTTCGTGGTGACGGACACGGCGCATGCGGTGCCGGTGAGCTACCAGGGATTGCTGCCCGACCTGTTCCGCGAGGGCAAGGGCGTGGTGGTGGCGGGCAAGCTCGGGCCCGACGGCGTGTTCCGCGCGACCGAGGTGCTGGCCAAACACGACGAGAACTACATGCCGCCCGAAGCCGCCGACGCGCTCAAGCGGGCCAGCCCGAGCGCGGCGTCCGCGGGCTCCATGCGGGCGGAGGCGCGATGATTCCGGAGATCGGCCTGTTCAGCCTGATCCTGGCGCTGCTGGTGGCGCTGGCGCAAGGCATCCTGCCGCTGGTCGGCGCGGCCACCGGCTGGCAGGCGGGCCTGCGGGTGGCGCGGCCCGCCGCCATCGGGCAGTTCGGCTTGACCACGGTGGCCTTCTGCTGCCTGGCCTGGGCCTTCCTGGACAACGATTTCTCGGTTCTTTACGTGGCGGCCAACTCGCACGCCGACCTGCCGGCCGGCTATCGCTTCGCGGCGGTCTGGGGCGGGCACGAGGGCTCGCTGCTGCTATGGCTGTACCTGCTGACCGCCTGGAGCCTGGCCGTGGCGCTGTGCAGCCGGCAGCTGCCGCTGCCCTTCGTCGGACGAGTGCTGGCGGTGATGGGCTGGATCAGCGTGGGTTTCCTGCTGTTCCTGCTGTTCCTGTCCAATCCGTTCGAACGCCTGATGCCGCCGGCGATGGCCGGACGCGACCTGAATCCACTGCTGCAGGATCCCGGCATGATCGTGCATCCGCCCATGCTGTACATGGGCTACGTGGGTTTTTCCGTGGCCTTCGCCTTCGCGATCGCCGCGCTCCTGTCCGGAGAGCTGGACGCCATGTGGGCCCGCTGGGTCCGGCCATGGACGCTGGCCGCCTGGACCTTCCTGACCATCGGCATCCTGCTGGGCAGCGCCTGGGCCTACTATGTGCTGGGCTGGGGCGGCTGGTGGTTCTGGGACCCGGTGGAGAACGCCTCCTTCATGCCCTGGCTGGCGGGCACCGCGCTCATCCACTCCCTGATCGTGACCGAGCGGCGCGGCGCGTTCCGCAGCTGGACGGTGCTGCTGGCCATCTGCGCGTTCTCGCTCAGTATCCTGGGCACCTTCCTGGTGCGCTCGGGCGTGCTGACCTCCGTCCATGCCTTCGCGGTGGATCCGGGACGCGGGCTCTATATCCTGGCCTTCATGACCGCGATCGTGGGCGGCTCGCTGGCGCTGTATGCCTGGCGCGCGCCGGCGGTGGGCCTGGGCGGCGGCTTCTCGCTGCTATCGCGCGAGTCCCTGCTGCTGTCGAACAATGTGGTGCTGACCGTGGCGGCCGGTTCCGTGCTGCTGGGCACGCTGTATCCGGTGGTGCTGGACGTGCTGGAATGGGGCAAGATCTCCATCGGCCCGCCCTACTTCGAGGCCGTGTTCGTGCCGCTGATGACGCCCGCCATCTTCCTGATGGGCGTGGGCCCCGTCGCTCGCTGGAAGCAGGCGGAGCCTCCGGACCTGGCACGCCGCCTGCGCGTGGCCTTCGCCGTCAGCGTGGCCACCGCCGTGCTGCTGCCGCTGGCCATGCCCGGCCCGGCGCGGCTTGGGTCTCCCCTGGTCATCCTGGGGCTGTGGCTGGCGGCGTGGTCGGTGGCGAGCGCGGCCGCCCATGCCTGGCAGCGCCTGGCCGGCGGCGACGGCGACTGGCTGCGCCGGCTGGGCCGCCAGCCGCGCTCGTGGTATGGCATGTTGCTGGCCCACGCCGGGGTGGGCGTGTTCATCGCGGGCGTCACGCTGGCCAACGGCTACGAAGTCAAGCAGGAACTGCGGATGGAGCTGGGCGAAACGCGCGAGGCCGGCGGCTACCGGTTCACGTTCGCCAGCGTAGGGCCGGCCGCGGGCCCCAACTACAGCGCGCAGCGCGCCGTCTTCCCCGTCACGCGCGGGGGCAAGCCGGTGATCACCCTGTATCCCGAAAAACGCCTCTATACCGTACAGGACATGGCGCTGAGCCAGGCGGACATCGACAGCGGCTTTACGCGCGACCTGTTCGTGGCGCTGGGCGAGCCGGTGGGCGGCAATGCCTGGACCGTGCGCCTGCAGGTCAAACCCTTCATGACCTGGATCTGGTCGGGCTGCATCCTGATGGCGCTGGGCGGCCTGCTGGCGGCCGGCGACAAGCGCTATCGCCGCGCGCTGGAAGCGCGGACGCGGGCGCGTGAGGAGCCCGGGCCTCAGGCCGTACGGCCCACGCGGGAGGGAGCCTGATGCTGCGCTACCTGCTGCCGCTGGCCGCCTTCCTGGCGATGGCCGTATTCCTGGCTCTGGGATTGTCCCGCGACCCGCGGGCCGTGCCTTCCGTCCTGATCGACAAGCCGGCGCCTGCAATCGGCCTGCCCGTCCTGCTGGCGCCCGGCCAGAAACTGGACGTGCAGGCGCTGCGAGGACAGGTCTGGATGCTGAACGTGTGGGCCTCCTGGTGCGGCCCATGCCGCGACGAGCTCCCCGTGCTGCGCGAGGCCGCGCAGCGCCACGGGATTCCGCTGTACGGCCTCAACTACAAAGACAAGCCGGAAGACGCCACGGCCTGGCTGGCGCGCAACGGCAATCCGTACATCGCCTCGGCCAGCGATGCCGACGGCCGCGTCGGCATCGAGTACGGCGTCTACGGCGTGCCGGAAACCTTCGTGATCGACAAGAACGGCCGCATCCGCTACCGGCAGTTGGGCCTGATCACCCCCGAAATCTGGCGCAGCCACATGCTGCCGGCGATCGAGGCGCTGAAATGATGCGGCGGCTGTCCTGCCTTCCCGCCCTGGCCCTGGCGCTTGTCCTGCTGGGCCCGGCGCCCGCGCCGGCGCAAGCCCCTGCAACGCCCGCGCTTTCCGCCGCCCAGGAACAGCGCGCCGACAAGCTGGCCCACGGCCTGCGTTGCCTGGTATGCCAGAACCAGACGCTGGCCGAATCCAACGCGCCGCTGGCGCACGATATGCGCAAGCTGATCCGCAGCCAGCTCGCGGAAGGCAGGACGGATGCGCAGATCATGCGTTTCTTCGAGGACAGGTATGGCGACTTCGTGCGCTACGACCCGCCCTTCAAGCCCATCACCTGGCTTTTGTGGCTGGGGCCCTTCGCCCTGCTGGCGCTGGGCTTCGCCGTGCTGCTGCGCACGCTCAGGCGCCGATCCGGCCCCCGCGCGCCGCTCACCGCGGACGAGCGCGAGCGCGCCGCCCGCTTCCTGGATACCGGCTCATGACCACGCTCTGGCTCATCGTCGTGGTGTTGCTGCTGGCGACCCTGCTCTGCCTGATCCCGCCGCTACTGCGCCGCGCGCCCGCGGCGCAGGCAGCCGCCGACGACAACGTGCGCGCGTTCTACCTGGCGCAACGCGAACAGTTGCGGCGGGACCTGAAGAACGGAAGCCTGAGCGCGGAGGCGCAGGCGCGCGCCGAAGAAGAAATGCAGCGCGACCTGCTGCAGGACCTGGATCTGCGCCGCGCGCGCACCGCGCCCTGGGCCGGCCAGCGCGCGGGCGTGGCTGCCGCCTGCCTGCTCAGCGTGCTCATTCCCGTGGCCGCCGTGCTGCTATACGGCCAATTGGGCAATCCGCGCGCGGCCGCGGGCGCCGCCGCCATTCCGGCCGAACCGCACGCGGGAGCGTCGGGCGCTTCGAGCGACGACATGGCGCTCGCGATCAATGCGCTGGCCCAGCGCCTGCGAGGCGCGCCCGACGACGCCGATGGCTGGTACATGCTGGCGCGGTCCTACGAAACGCTGGGCCGCTACGCCGATGCCGTCGCCGCCTACCAGCAGGTGCTGCGCCTGGTGCCGGGCCAGGCCGCCGTGCTGGCCGACCTGGCCGACGCGCTGCTGTCCGCCAACCAGGGCGCGCCCGACGCGGCCTCCGTTGCGGCGGTCGCGCAGGCCCTGGCCGCGCAGCCCGACCAGCCGAAGGCCCTGGCGCTGGCAGGCATGATGGCCCTGCGCCGAGGCGACGCGGCCGAAGCGCTGGCGCATTGGGAACGCCTGCAGGCGCTGTTGCCGCCGGGATCGGAGGCGGCCAGGCAGATCCAATCGAATATCGCCCAGGCCCGCGCCATGGCGACGGGCGCGCCGCCCGCCCCTGCCGCGGCGGCATCCGCCGCGCCGGGCGCCGCTGCTTCCACCGCCCGCATCCGTGGACGCGCCAGCATCGCCGACGCGCTGCGCAGCCAGGTCGCGCCCACCGATACCGTATTCATCCTGGCGCGTCCGGAGGACGGTCCGCGCATGCCGCTGGCCATCCTGCGAATGCAGGTGGCCGACCTGCCCCGTGATTTCGTGCTGGACGACAGCAGCGCGATGTCGCCGGATGCAACGCTGTCGCGCGCCGGCAAGGTGCGGGTGGAGATCCGCGTCAGCCGGTCGGGCGCCGCGGCCGCCAGGCCCGGAGACCTGGGCGGCGCGCTGTCCGACGTCGGCATCCAGGCCGACGGGCTGGAGTTGGTGGCCGATACCGTCGTGCGCTAGGCCGCCGGCGCCGCGCGCGCCTCAGGCGCGCTCGATCCGCGCCGGCAGCCCCTGGCGCACCGCCGCGCCGGATACCCAATCGATCCAGACGTTGGCGTGCTCGCCGCGCGTGGCGTCGCCGAAGCCCAGGTCATTCAGGTTCACGCCCGCGCCCAGCGCCGGGTCATGCGGCATGGGCTTGCCATCCACCACGTGGGCGCGGGCGCCCAGCTCGGTATGGCCATAGCCGTGCTCGATGGCGACCGCGCCCGGCTGGATGCCGTCGCGCAACAGCGCCAGCCCCGTCACCGCGCCGCCGGGCGTCACGATACGCACCGCGTCGCCATTGCGTATGCCCAGGCGCTCGCCGTCCTGCCGGTTGATCGACACCGGGTTGTGCGGATGCACCTGGCGCAGGCGATTGACGCCGATGGACATGGAGCTCATCAGGTTGGATTTGAACGAGCTGAGCAGGAAGGGCCAGTCCTGCTTGCCGTATTCCGCGCGCATGTCGCGGCCGTCCGCGAGGCGGGTCGGATACCAGGTCGGGCAGCCGCTGTAGCGCTCGCCGGTCATGGAGTGGCGGAAGCTCGCCAGCTCCTCGCTCCAGATGTGCAGCGGCTTGGCGTAGGCAAGGCGCGTCTGCCGCGCCGCGCCCTCGCCAGCCCAGGCATCCTCCATCCTGTCGAAGCGCCCGCCCCGGCTCATCAGCATCGCGACCCGGCGCCATTCGCCCGGCTTGAGCTTTTGCCGCAGCAGGTCGCCATAGCGGTCCACGCCCGTCAGCGCCATGTCGTCGTCGCTGGCTTCCGGCACCGGCCGGCCGGCCGCGAAAGCGATGTTGGCCATGCCGCGCAGGAAGAAATCCTCCGGCGTGTCGAGCGCGTACTTGGCGCCGTCCTTGTCCGAGATGGCGTTCGCGCCGAAGCCCGGCATGTTGAGCCGCTTGGCGCAGGCGATCAGGAAGGTTTCCAGGCAGACCGGCTCGCCGGCGGCGGTGCGCGCCACCCGCGGCTGCACGGCGGGCCAGCGCACGGTGGAAGCCTTGGCCACCACGTCCGCCCAGGGCGCCGACACGCCCCAGCTTTCGTAGGTCACCGTGTCCGGCACGATGTAATCGGCCAGGGCATTGGTCTCGTTGATGAAAGGGTTGATCGACACAGCCAGGGGCAGGATGCTCGGATCCTTCATCTTGTCGATGACGACGCGCTTCAGGCCGGCAATGCCGTAGAGCGGGTTGCTCATGTGGTTGAACCAGACCTTGGCGCGGTACGGGTACCCTGCAAGCGCGGAGGCCAGCATCTCGGAACTGAGCCCGCCGGTGGCCGGGTACCAGGGCGCGTCCGCCGGATAGGCCGGCTGGCCGGCGGCCTTCTTGCGCTTGAACTCGCTGGACTTCTCGTAGGGGAAGCGGTTGCGCGACAGCCCCACGCCCTTCGGCGTGGCGCGGTTGGCGAAACCGGCGATGTTGTAGCGCGGCCCCTGGCCGTAGGGCGGGAACGGACCGGCGTCCAGCACCAGGCCGCCTTCCACGTTCAGGTTGCCCACCAGCGTGTTCAGCATAGCGATGGCATAGGCCGTGTAGAAGCCTGCCCCGCTCATCGTTCCGCCATGCGCGTCGGCGACGGCCCGCTTGCCGTAGCTGGTGAAGCGTTCGGCCAGCGACGCGATCTTCGCGGCCGGCACGCCGCAGAGCGCGGCGTATTCGTCCAGCGTCTTGCGCTGCGCTTCCTGGCGCAGCAGCGACAGCGAGGAACGGACGCGCAGCGCCTGCGGCGCGCCTTCCATGCCCGGCGCGGCCACGGCATCGTCGACGAACAGCGCGGCGGGCGAGGCCGAGGTATGCGGCGCCAGCGTGCCGTCTTCCAGGCGCACGACGTACACGTCCTCCCATTTCTCGCCGGCGTCGGCCGGACGCGGCCAGCCCAGGTCCGCGCCGCGCAGGAGGCTGCCCTGGCGCGGATGCCCCGCTTCCGCCACCACCAGATGGGTGGCGTTGGTCCAGGAAGCCTCGCCCGCGGCCTTCATGGCGGCGGGTCCGGGCTGCGACAGCATCCGGGCGTCGAAGCGTTCATGCTCCAGGATCCAGCGGATCAGGCCCATGGCTAGCGCCAGGTCGCTCGCCGGATTGACGGGCACCCACTCGTTGCCCGATCCGGCCGACAGGCTGGAAGACGCGGGCAGCACCGGCGAAACGACCACGTAGCTGAAACCGTTGTCTTCGGGACGCACGCGGGCCTCGGCCAACTGGCGGGCCTGGCGCTGGAACGGGTTGCCCGCCTGCGCCGGCGCCGCGCCGATGAACAGGCCGAAGCGCGCGTTGTCCCAATCGGGCTTGCCGTGGGGCATGCCCTTCAGGTCGCCAAAGGCGGCGCCCGTCCCCACGCGGAAGCTCTGGCCGCAATAGGAGCCGTGGTTGCTGAAGTTGACCGTGCCGAACGACTGGCCCGCGAAGCGCTGGATCAGCGGAGTGCGGCCTTCGTTGGAGGCGTCGGTGAAAAGGAACTGGTTGACCTTGGCGCCGTACTCGGGGTTTTGCGGGTCCAGCAGCGTCTCGCGGTCGAAGATGGCGCGCAACCCCTCCACATGGCCCTCGCCGAACAGGTCGCCGCCTTCGCAGACCTCCTGCACCAGCTGCTCGAACGAAATGGTCTGCCACTTGCCCTCGCCGCGCGCGCCCACCCGCTTCAGCGGCTGCAGCACACGGAAGGGGCTGTTCATCTGCTCCAGCATGGCCGAGCCGCGCGCACACGAGGTGGCCCGCCCTTCCAGGCCGTTGTCGCCGCCCAGTTGCGCGTAGACCTCGCGCACCGGCGTTTCCATCGCGGCGGGCCGGGTCGTGGCCAGCGGATGGTACGGATTGCCGGCCACGCGCAGGATGCGGTTTTCCTTGGTGTCCACGCGCAGCCTCACGCCGCACTGGGTCCAGCAGCCGAGACAGCTCGAAGGGCTGACGGTCTGGCCCGGCTGGGCGCTGAGCACGCCCGTCAAGGGATCGATGCGGAATTCGGGAACCAGCGAGTTGCCGCGCACGGCATGGGCCGTCGGCACGCCGGCCGTGCCCTGCGCCAGGCCCTTGACCGCGCGGGTCACGGTTTCACCGTAGCCCGCAGCAAAAGCCGCCATGCCGCCGGCGACCAGGCCGCCCCGCATCATGAGCTTGCGCCGCGCCTCGTCACGCGGCTGGTCCGCCGCGCCGGCCGCCTCCGCGTCAGGCTTGCCGTCTTGGTGTTGCTTGTCCATTGCTTTCTTTTCCATGTTCTTTCGTCTTGCCTCAGGCGGCCATGCCCCGCTTGCGCGCGGGGAACAGTTCCAGGGCGTAGGTCACGGCGGCGATCAGCGCCACGCACAGGCCCAGCACGCCCACCATGCCGAGCAGACCGTCGCTGCCCCAGGGCATGTCGTACAGATAGAGGCCGGCGCCGTACTTCGGCACGCCCTGCACGCTCATGAATACGACCCAGCGGAAGATCCAGGCGGCGGCCAGCATGGTCAGCGCCAGCGCGGCCGATGGCAGGGGCTCGGCCAACGTCCGGGCGGGACGCTGCAACAGCGCGATCATGCAGAAGGCAGTGATCACGGCGCCCGCCAGGCTGACGCGCCAGATCGGGAATTCGGCGAACAGGCGCAGGGCGGCGTCGAAGGACGGATCCAGCCCCAGCATGCCCAGCAGCGCCCAGGCGCCGGCGCCCAGCGCCATCATCACGACGGCGGTGAGACTCAGCCGGCGCAGCATGTCCACCGGCAAGGCGCGCGTGCCGCCGGGCAGCCATCGGCCCACCAGGAACATGGCGCCCAGCGAACCCAGCCACGCGGTCAGCGCGAAGTTCACGGGCAGGAACACCGTGTGCCACAGCGGCCGCGAGCGCAGCACCATGACTTCGGCCCCGGTGTAGACCAGGATGGACAATGCCGAGACGGCCAGCGCCGCGGCCACCGCGCGCATCCAGCTGGCGCGGCCCCACCACCAGGCGGCGCAGAACAGCAGCGACAGGGTCACGAATACCGGCAGCAGCAGCGCGCCCAGCCACATCCAGGACCAGGGCGTGAAATGCGCGTAGAAATGCCAGAACCGCCCCGGCTGGTGCAGATCGGCCAGCAGCGAGACGGGCGCCGCGATGGCGCTGACCAGCAGCACCGTCACGGCGGCGGGCAGCAGTCGCCGGGCGGGCGAATCCGCGCGCCCGAAGGCGGCGAACGCGGCGGTCAGCGCGGTGGTCGCGCTGATGCCGATGAGGAAAAAGTACTGCACGGCCCAGGGCAGCCAGGCCGCGTCATAGACCGGTGTGAGCAATTCCGAGATCTGCATGGATATCCCCTTCGATGGCTCAATGGCCGCCGGCCAGCCGCACGCCGGCCTGGCCGTCGACCTGATGGACGAACGCATCGGGCAGGCCGATGTAATAGACGTGGGGATCGGTCTTCATTTCGGGCTTGAGCACCTTGACGTCGGCCTTGTGCTCGGCCAGCAGCTGGGAGATCGCGCTTTCCGGATCGTTCAAGTCGCCGATCACGCGCGCGCCGCCCACGCAGCTTTCCACGCAGGCCGGCAGCAGCCCCGCTTCCAGCCGGTGCTCGCAGAACGTGCACTTGTCGGCGGTCTGGGTTTCATGGTTGATGAAGCGGGCATCGTAGGGACAGGCCTGCACGCAGTACGCGCAGCCGACGCAACGCTCGTTGTCGACCAGCACGATGCCGTCTTCTCGCTGGAAGGTGGCCTGCACCGGACAGACGGGCACGCAAGGCGGGTTGTCGCAGTGGTTGCACAGGCGCGGCAACATCACCATGGAGGCGGGGCCGCCGGCATCGGGCGTGACTTCGTATTGCAGGACGGTGGTGCGGAACTGCCCGATGGGGGGCAGGTTTTCCATGGAACAGCTGACCGTACAGGATTGGCAGCCGATGCATTTGCGCATGTCGACAACCATGCCGTAACGCTTGCCGGGCATGCCCGGACGGCGCGGAGGCTGGCCGTTCAAGCCCGTCGCTTCGGCGCGGATGGGTATGACGGTGGCCGCCGCCCCCAGCCCAAGAAGTCCTTTCAGGAAGCCTCGTTTACCCGGCAAAGGCGTTTCCGGGGGGCTGGCGGGGGTATGCATAACGGTTCTCCAAGCGCATATCTGCTACAAGAATTAACTTATCACTTGGAGTTATATAGAGGCTTGATTTGAATCAACCGGGGACGGATTACCCGGGTTTTCCCCTGCTTTATCGGGTATCCGCCCTCAATCCCGAAGCGTGAGCGCCCGCCTCCAGGCGGCCAGCTTCTGCTCGAACGAGACCGCCGCGTGCGCGGGGCTGGTCGACGGCAGGTCGACGTATTCCAGGCTGGCCGCGAGGCCGGGCAGCACGTGGCGCCGGTAGAGGGAGGCGGCCTTGCCGCCGTTGAAACACACGCGGACGATGGCCGGGTGGCGTTCCAGGAATGCGGCGAAATCGTTGGCGACGAGGGTGTCGCCACGGATGTCGGCATCCAGGCTGCCGGGGCGCTCGCAGGCTTGCAGCACGTCCCAGAGGGCGACGCCCGCCGCCTGCAACGCAAGCAGGCGATCGGGGTAGTCCAGCGCGGGATCGAAGCCGTGCACGGCGGCCGCGATGGGCCAGAAGGCGTTGCGCGGATGCGCGTAATAGCGGGCCTGCCTGAGCGAGGCCACGCCGGGCATGGAGCCCAGCACCAGGATGCGGGCGTCGGGCGCCGCCACCGGAGCAAAGCCCCGCACCTGATCGTTTTGCCCTGCCCGGGCCGGGTCCACACTGGTTCGCATGGCGACAGGATACGCGAGGCGGCGCGGCCCGGCCGCCCGCGCCCCACCGTCCGATAGGTAGAACAGTGCTTATCAGTGGCAGGGACTACCGCCGCGGGCGTTGCGCCCTTATCTTCATAACCATGACGAACGGCCCCGTAGGGGCCGCGCAACAGGAAATACGACCATGAAGAAGATCCTCGGTTTGCATGCCAGCCCCCGTCCCCACTGGGTGGGCGACGGCTTTCCGGTGCGTTCGATGTTCTCCTACAACGACAAAGGCAAGAACACCAGCCCGTTCCTGCTGCTGGACTACGCCGGCCCGGCCCAATTCGAGCCGGCCGAGCATCCGCGCGGCGTCGGGCAGCACCCGCACCGCGGCTTTGAAACCGTGACCATCGTCTACAGCGGCGAAGTCGAGCACCGCGATTCCACCGGCAACGGCGGCGTCATCGGTCCCGGCGACGTGCAATGGATGACGGCGGCCTCGGGCATCCTGCACGAGGAATTCCATTCCCCCGCGTTCACCCGCAAGGGCGGCGAGCTGGAAATGGTGCAGCTCTGGGTCAACCTGCCCGCCAAGGACAAGACGGCGCCGGCCGGCTACCAGGGCATCCTCAACGCGGACATCCCGGCGGTGGCGCTGCCGGACGATGCGGGCACGCTGCGCGTGATCGCGGGCAGCTACGCGGGCCAGGCCGGGCCGGCGCGCACCTTCACGCCCATGGATGTCTGGGACGTGAGGCTGGCCGCGGGCAAGTCAGCGGTCTTCCCGATCGCCGCGGGCCGCAACAGCATGCTGGTGATGCTGCGCGGCACGGTGCTGGTCAACGGCGAATCCGTCGCCCGCGATGCGCAGCTGGCCCTGTTCTCGCAAGAGGGCGAGGACATCACCGTCGAAGCCAACAACGACGCGATGTTCCTGGTGCTCAGCGGCGAGCCCATCGACGAGCCGGTGGTCGGCTACGGCCCGTTCGTGATGAACTCGCAGGCCGAGATCGTCGAAGCGATCCAGGACTTCAACGCCGGCCGCTACGGCAAGATGCACTGAGCGGCACGGGGCCGGCCCGCCAGGGCCGGCCCCGTGCGCGCATGTTCCTTGATCAGGCGCATGAAGCGCTGCACCTGCCGGCTGGGACGCTCGAAGCGCGAACGCACCAGGCTCAGCGACAGCGGGATCGATTCCCGCAGCGGCCGCGTCACCACGCCAGGCCAGCCCTGCTCGCCGACCGAGAACTGGTCGACGATCGCCACGCCCGCCCCTACCCGCACCAGCGCGCAGGCCAGTTCCGCGCGCACGATGTCCACCGCCGAGGTCCAGCTCACGTTGGCCCGTTGGAAGGCCGCGGCGACGAGCTGTCCGAAGGGAATGTTGCGGCTGTAGAGGATCAGCCGGTGCTGGGCCAGCTCGGCCAGCCCCACCGCCGGCTGGGACGCCAGGGGATGCCCCTGCGGCAGGATGCAGACCATCTCGCCCGTGGCCAGCGGCTCCACCACCAGATTCGGATGGTCTATCGGCAGCACGGATATGGCCAGTTCGGCCTTGCGCCCCAACAGTTCATGCGCCATGTCGGCCAGCAGCGTGGTGTGGTACTTGAGCCTGACGTTGGGATAGAGCTCCAGATATTGCGCAATGACGGGCGGCACGAAGTTCAGCGCCAGGCTGGGGCTGGAGCACAGCGTCAATGCGCCTTCCGGCCGTTCGGCCAGGTCGCGGGCCAGTTCGTCGATGCGCAGCGCTTCCTCGAACAGCGGCCCCACTTCCTGGAACAGCCGGTGCGCCTCCGGGGTGGGCGTGAGCTTGCCCTTGTCGCGCTCGAACAACTGCAGGCCCAGGCTCAGTTCCGTATGGGCGATGAGGCGGCTGATGGCGGGCTGCGACACGAAAAGCAGCTTGGCCGCCCCGTTCATGGAGCCGGTCAGCATCACCGCCCTGAATACTTCCATCTGCCTGAGCTTGAAACGCATGATTGAGCCAATAACCGTTTGTTATATCCCCTGCCCAACTTAGCATAACTGCGGAACCTGGGCATTCATTAGCATTCCAGACGGCGCCTGGCGCACTTTCCAGAGCGATTCGATAAAGGGAATGCATGACACTGAAGATAGGATTCGTCGGCCTGGGCATGATGGGCCTGCCGATGCTGGAGAACCTTGCCCGCGGCGAGGACGGTTTCGCCATCCTGGCCTATGACCGCGACCCCGCGCGCCTGGAGCGCCTGGCGGCGCATCCGGCCTGGGGCAAGACGCTAAACTCCGCCGCCAGCCTGCAAGCGCTGGCCGGCTGCGACGTCGTCATCACCATGCTGCCGGACAGCACCATCACCAACGCGGTGATCGAAGGCAAGGACGCCCTGGCCGCCGTCATGCGCGAGGGTTCGGTGTTGCTGGACATGGGCTCGTCCAACCCCGCCGAGACGCTGCGGCTGGCGCCGCGATTGCGCGAAACGGGCGTGACCCTGATCGATGCGCCGGTATCGGGCGCGGTGGCCAAGGCCGCCGCCGGAACGCTGGCCATCATGATCGGGGCCGATGCCGCCGGCCTGGAGCGCGTGCGCCCGGTGCTCTCGCGCATGGGCGCCTCGCTCATCCATACCGGCGCGGTGGGTTCGGCGCATGCCATGAAGGCGCTCAATAACTACGTCTACGCCGCCGGCCTGCTGGCTGCCACCGAAGCGCTCCTGATCGCGCAGCGCATGGACCTGGACCTGGACGTCTTCACCGACGTGCTCAATGCATCCAGCGGCCGCAACGTGGCCACCGAGACCAAGCTGCGCCAGTTCATCGTGCCGGGCACCTATAACGGCGGCTTCGCGCTGGCCCTGATGGCCAAGGACCTGCGCACCGCCGATTCGCTGCAGGCGCTGGCCGGCGTCTCGGCCACGCAGCTGTCGCTGTGCACGGAACTGTGGCAGCGCGCCCGCGAGGCGCTGCCCGCCGGGGCCGACAACACCGAGATCCACCGCTACCTGGAGCGCTTGAACGCTCCCGCGCCGGACTGAACCGTCCTCGCGCCGACCATAACGACACCAACAGGAGACAGACATGAAACGACCCGCCGCCACGCTCACGCTGGCGCTCGGCCTGGGCGCGGCCCTGCTTGCCGCCGCCGGCGCCCGCGCCGCGACCTATCCCGACCACCCCATCCGCATGGTCGTGCCCTTTCCCCCCGGCAGCATCACGGACGTGGTGGCCCGCAGCCTGGGCAAGGCCATGAGCGAGGACCTGGGCCAGCCCGTGGTGGTGGAAAACAAGCCGGGCGCCAACGGCATCATCGGCACCCACGACGTGGCCCGCGCCAAGCCCGACGGCTACACGCTGGTGGTGGTGGGCGTGTCCACGGCCGCCAGCGGCGTGAGCCTCTTCAAGGACCTGCCCTACAACCCCGCCACCGACCTCGCCCCCATCGGCGCCGTGGCCGAGACCCCTTATCTGCTCGTGGGCTCGCCGCGCATGCCGGGCACCAAGGTGTCCGATCTGTTCGCCTACGGCGCCGAGAATCCGGGCAAGCTGACCTATGCGTATGGATCGGGCAGCGCCCAGGTATTCGGCGCCAAGCTGGCCGCCATGGGCAAGATCAACGTTACGCCGGTGCCTTACCGCGGCGGCCCGCAAGCGCTGACCGACGTGATCGGCGGCACCGTGGACCTCACCTTCACCGACCTGGCCAACGGCCTGCAGCAGGCCCGCGCCGGCAAGGTCAAGACCTATGGCGTCAGCACTCCGGAACGCTTCGCGCTGGCGCCGGACATCCCCACGCTCAATGAAACCGGCGCGCCGGGCTTCGACCTGACGGTGTGGTTCGGCCTGATGGGTCCGGCGGGCCTGCCCGGCCCCGTGCTCGACCGCCTGTCCCAATCGCTGGGCAAGGCCCTGGCCAACGACGAACTGAAGCAGACCTATGCCCGCCAGGGCCTGACCGTCAAGACGCAGACCCCCGCCGAATTCGGCGGCTTCGTCCGGTCCGAAATCGACAAATGGGCTGCCATCGTCAAGGAAACCGGCATCCCGCCGCAATGATCCACGCCTTCAACCCCTTCCAGGAATTCTCTCAATGTCGCTGATCGATATCCGCAAGCGCTGCCTCATCGTCGAAACCATCCACCATGAAAATGGCCCGGCGCCGGCGCAGCCCCTCAAGCTCGCCGCCTCCTGCGCCGTGATCCGCAATCCCTACGCCGGCCGCTACGAGCCGGACCTCATGCCCTTCATGGCCGAGCTGCGCAGCCTGGGCACGCTGTTGGCCACGGAACTGGTCGACACGCTGGGCGGCAAGGAAAACGTCGAGGTCTACAGCAAGGCCGCCATCGTCGGCCTGGACGGCGAAATGGAACACGGCGCGGTCTGGCACGAAGCCGGCGGCTGGGCGATGCGCAGCGTGCTGGGCGAACCCAAAGCCATGGTGCCCGCCGTGAAGGCCGTGGCCGTGGCGGGCTACCGGATGATGGTGCCGGTACATTACATCCACGCGTCTTATGTGCGCAGCCACTTCAACAGCATCGAGATCGGCATCCAGGACGCGCCGCGCGCCAACGAGATCCTGTTCGCGCTCGTCATGGGCACGGGCGGCCGCGTGCATTCGCGCCTGGGCGGACTGACCAAGGAAGCGGTCTCCGTGCACGACGGCCAGCGCTAGCGCCAAGGGCCGATGCCGCTCGCCAGGCCTATGCGCCCGGAATCGTCAGGGACAGCCCCGCGCGGTCGGCCACATTGCAGATGTGCGCCCGCATCGCGCGGCGCGCCGCCTCGGGCGAGCCCGTGGCCAGCGCGTCGATGATCTCGGCATGCTCGCGGATGGGTTCGCGCACCCTGGCGGGATCCGCGAACGCGACCTGGCGGCTGCCGTCGACCACGTCGCCGATGCTCTCGGCCAGGTCCAGCAACATCGGGCTGCCGGCGATTTCGAACAGGCAGGCATGGAAGGCGTGGTCGCCTTCGGACATCGTGACCAGGTCGCCGGCGTCGGCCGCCTGTTCCATTTGCTCGATGGTCGCGTGCAGGCGGCTCAGCCCCGCCTGCGTCACGACGCTGGCCGCCAGGCCGGCCGCCAGCTCCTCGAGCTGGTTGCGCACCAGATAGACGTCGCGCAAGGCATAACGGCCCTGGAAGCGCCAGCGGCCGTAGGCGCTGCCCAGGCCCTTCTCTCCCGGCCTGGCGATGAACACTCCGCGGCCCGCCTCGCTGCGCAGCATGCCCAGGCCTTCCAGCATGGTGATGGCCTCGCGCAGCGAGGCTCGGCTGACGCCCAGCGACTCGGCCAGCTGGCGCTGCCCCGGCAGCTTGCCAGCCGCGGCCCATTCGCTCGAACGGATGCGGGCCTGCAATTGCTGGGCAATGTGTTCGACGGTGTTCATCGTGGAATTCCTCAATGCGCGGGCGCGCGGCGGGCGCCCCGGAGGTCGTTGACAGCCAAATCCTGCCTGGGCATTATGACACCCAACTGGTCTGACCGGTAAGGATAAAGCCGGGCCGGACAACACCCCCGGCGCGCCGCCGGGGCCCCGCCCCAACCCCTATAGAAGCGCCGCTCATGACCGACCTCCACGACAGATTCGCCCGCGCCGTCGACGCCCTGGCCCGATTGGGCGACTACCCCTATCCCGAGCGGCGCCAGGCCTGGCTGGACCGGCTGCGCGTCAATCTCCCCGAACTGGAAATGCTGGATGCGCTGGCGCCGGATGCAGAGCTGGGCTACCTGGCGCCGCCCCCGGCCGCGCCCGGCGACGCGCTCCCCGCCGCACAGGCGGGCCGGGGCATCGCCGTCTCGCGCCACGTGCCCGGCATCGCCGCCATCGCGCGCGAATGCCGGGACGCCCCTGAGCGCGCGGCCGACGCGGCCAAGGCCGCGCTGGCCGCAGCCCGCCAGCAGGCCGGGCTGAACGCATTCATCGCCCTGTCGGACACGCCCGCGCTGGACGGCGCGGCCGCCGCCGCGGCCCGCAAGCTGCGCGAAGGCTCCGCCATGCCGCTGATGGGCGTGCCGTTCGCCGTCAAGGACCTGATGCAGGTCGCGGGCTTCTCCCAGACCAACGGCAGCGGCGGGCTGAAGCCGCCTCCCGCCCTGCGCGACGCGCTTGCCGTGGCGCGGCTGCGCGACGCCGGCGCCCTGGTGGTCGGCACGACGAATCTGCATGAGCTGGCCTACGGCATCACCAGCGAGAACCCCCACTACGGCTGGGTGGGCAACCCTCGGGCGGAGGGCTACACGGCAGGCGGATCCAGCGGCGGTTCGGCCGCGGCGGTGGCCGCCGGCATCGTGCGCCTGGCGATCGGCACCGATACGGCCGGGTCCATCCGCATTCCGGCTTCCTGCTGCGGCGTGGTCGGCTTCAAGCCCACGTTCGACGCCATTTCGCGCGACGGCGCGCAGGCGCTGGGCGCCAGCCTGGACCACCTGGGTCCGATCGCGGCCAGCGTGGCGGACGCTGCCCTGGCGTTTTCGATCATGGCGGGCCAGGCGGAGCGCACGGTCAGCGTCGGCGCGCTGACCGGGCTGCGCGTGGGCGTGCCCCGCAATTACTTCTATGCCCCCCTGGCCGATGACGTGGCCCAGGCCGTGGACCGCGCGCTGGCGTTGATGCAGGCGGACGGGGCCACCCTCGTCCCGGTGGACCTGCCCGGCGTGGAGCACAGCGCTGCGCTGCAGTTCGCCACCCTGTGCAGCGAAGCCACCGACATCCATTGGCGCCGGCTTATCGACCAGCCCGACACCCTGGGCGCCGACGTGCGGGTGCGGCTGGAGATCGGCCAGTTCTTTCCGGCCACCTGGTATGCGCGGGCGCAGCGCGGCCGCGCTGCGTTGGCGCGCATGTTCGACCAGGCGATGCAGGCGGTGGACGTGCTGGTCACGCCCACCCTGCGCATCGAGCCGCCGCGTTCAGGCGCGGGCGCGGTCGTCATCGGGGGCCAGGAGGTGCCGCTGCATACTGCCGTCACCGGGCTGACCATGCCCTTCAACCTGACCGGCATGCCCGCGCTGACGCTGCCTTGCGGCAGCGGCCGCAACGGCCTGCCGATAGGCCTGCAGATCGCCGGCGCGCGCGGAGCCGATTGGCGCGTGCTGAACGCCTCGGCGCGGGTGGAGGCGCTGCTGGGTTCCTAGTGCGCTGTCCCGCAGATAAGCCCGCACGAAACCCTCCCCATGGCCGCCATGGCGTTGTTGCAAATCCTCGCGATACCTACGGGTATCGCTGCGGTTTGCGCCTAGCCCTGCCGACCAGGGAAGAATTTCGTCATGCGGACGTATCTACGGGACAGCACACTGCGCATGCTGGTAAACACTAACTGGTCAGACCGGTACTACAGGATTAAAAAATAGACGACGTTCCCCGACCGCCGACACCGTTCGCCTTCGCGGACGACGGCATCGCCGCAGCTCCTTTCCCAAAGGAAACAACGATGAAACTGCTTCGCTTTGCCGCAGCCGTATCCGCGGTCGTACTAGTCTCCTCCGCCCAAGCCGCGGATCCCATCGTCATAGGCGTGAGCATCGCGCAATCCCCTCCCGGCTCCGTGGTGCAAGGCACCCAGGTGAAAGACGGAGTGGAGATCATCACCAAGATGATCAACGACAAGGGCGGCGTGCTGGGCCGCCCGCTGAAGATCGTCTACGAAGACGACCAGGGCATTCCGGAAAAGGGCCGCGCGGCGGCCGAGAAACTGATCTCGCGCGACAAGGTCGTCGCCGTCACCGGCGGCCACCAGAGCTCGGTATGCCTGGCCGAGATCGAGGTCGTGCACCGCTACAAGGTGCCCTACGTCAATACCAACTGCTGGTCCGACGACGTGCGCACCAAGGGCTACCCGGAAGTCTTCAACCCGGCCAACTACAACACGCGCGTCTCCAGCGCCATGGCCGACACAATCGCCGCGCTGAAGGTCAAGAGCGTGGTGGCCTTCGCCGAAAACACCGACTACGGCATCGGCCAGGCCAAGCTGCTGGGCGAATTCCTCAAGAAGGCCGCGCCGCAGACCCAGTACAAGTACGTGGCGCTGGATCGCGCCGGCAAGGACTTCACCCCGGCCGTGCTGCCGCTGCGCGGCAATCCGCCCGACCTGGTGGTCAACATCATGCTGCCGCCGGCCGCCTACATCCTGATGAACCAGCTGTACGAACAGGGCGTGGCGCCCAGCGCCAAGACCTGGTTCTACGACGGCGCCGGCATCGCCGACTACCCCGACTTCTGGAAGAACGTGAAGGAAGCCGGCAAGTACATGCTGGCTTTCGGCCTGTACCACCCGCAAATGCCCATGCCCCAGCTGGGCCTGGACGTCGCGGCCACCTATCAGAAGCAGGCCAAGACCGAACCCAACCGCCTGATCTTCCAGGCCGCCGACTCGGTGCTGCTGATCGCCCGCGCGATCGAGGAAGCCAAGTCGACCGACAGCGCCGCCATCATCAAGACCCTGCAAGGCATGCAGTTCGAAGGCGTGCGCGGCAAGTTCAGCTTCTCTCAGCAGCCCGGGTACACCTACCAGCAGTGGGTCGACATTCCGTATGTCACCTACCAGCTGACCGAGGTGGACCAGCCCCTGAGCAAGACCACGCTGATCCAGGCTTCGGGTCAGCCCTTGCAAATCGACAAAGTGGTCAAACCCGCCAAGTAATAAAAACCCTCTCGCCTTGCTTTGGAGCGGCCAGAACAAAAGGGTCCGGCCGCATCCATCCTGAACCTCAATGAACGCCGGGGACCTGCCCCGGCGTCGGGGAGCATCGAGTGCTGGCACTGGACCTGTTCGTCAACGGCCTGATCATCGGCCTGTTCTACGCGCTGATGGCGGTCGGCCTGACCATGATCTTCGGCATCCTGAAGATCGTGAACTTCGCCCACGGCGAGTTCTACATGATCGGGGCGTACACCTACACCCTGGTGTCGCTGGCCCTGGGCGTCCCGCCCTGGCTGGCGCTGCCCATCGCCGCGGCCGCGGGCGCGCTGCTCGGCTGGGCCACCGAACGCTGGCTGATGCGCCCGCTGTACGCCGGCTACGGCTCCTGGGGCCTGATGAAGGATGAGTACGCGGTGGTCGTCACCTTCGGCCTGTCGCTGCTTCTTATCAACCTGGTCGACAAGGTCGTGGGCCCCTATCCCATGCGCGGCCCCGCTCTGTCGGACGTGACGCGCATGGCCGTCGGCCCATTCATGATGAGCGGCCAGAAGCTGATCACGGCGGGCCTGTCCATCGTGCTGCTGGCCGGGCTGGCGCTCTTCATCAAGCGCTCGCTCTGGGGCCGGCAGGTCCAGGCGGTGGCGCAGAACCGGCTGGGCGCGTCCATCGCCGGCATCGACACGGCGCGCGCCAGCAGCATCATCTTCATGGCGTCCGGCGTGCTCGCGGCGCTGGCGGGCGCGCTGCTGGCCCCTGTCATCAATCCCGCTCCGGACGTGGGTGCATTCCCGGCCATCAAGTCCTACGTGATCGTCGTGATCGGCGGCATGGGCTCGATCCCCGGCAGCATCCTGGCGGCGCTGGCGCTGGGCGTGCTCGAGAGCTTCGGCGCCGTCTACCTGTCGTACGACTACCGCGACACCTTCGGCCTTGCGCTCCTGATCCTGATCCTGCTGTTCCGGCCCAAAGGCCTGTTCGGCGAACGCGCGCGGGAGGTCTGAACATGGATCCGCTTGCCCACCCCAACCTGCTGCGCAACAAGCTCAGCCAGGAAATGCGGCTGTCGCTGGTGTTTCTTGCCGTGCTGGCGCTGCTGCCCCTGGGCGTGTCCTCGCCCTACTGGCTCGGCGTGCTGATCGTCAGCATGTATTTCGCGATGCTGGCCACCGGCTGGAACCTGCTGGCGGGCTACACGGGCCAGTTCTCGCTGGCGCCGGCGGCCTTCGCCATGCTGGGCGGCTACACGACCGGCTTGCTGGCCTATCACTGGAACGTGCCGCTGTGGCTCGGGCTGCCGTTGTCCGCGGTGGTGCCCGGGCTGATCGGCCTGCTGCTGGGCCGCATCGTGCTGCGGCTGTCCGGCCCCTACCTGGCGCTCACCACGCTGTCCTTCGCCGAGATCGTGCGCCTGGTGATCTACAACTCCATCGACTTCACCCGCGGCGACCAGGGACTGCACGTGCCCGCGCTGCTGGAAAGCCGTGTCGGCAACTATTACCTGTTCCTGGGCGTGCTGGCGGCGGTCACTCTGCTGGTCTTCCTGCTGCTCCGCGCCCGGCCGGGCCGTTTCCTGCAGGCGATCCGCGACGACGAGATCGGGGCGGCCAGCCGCGGCATCGACGTGGTGCGCTACAAGACGCTGGCCTTCCTGGTCAGCTGCGCCATCTGCGGATTCGCCGGCGGCCTGTACGGGACGTTCGCGCAACTGGTCAGCCCGGAGCTGGGCATCGTGGCGCAGACCGGCATGGTCATCGCCATGGTGGTGATCGGCGGCATGGGCACGCTGGTCGGGCCGCTGCTGGGTGCCGTGCTGGTGTACGTCGCGTCCGAAATGCTGCGCGACGTGGGCAACATCCAGATGATCGTGTTCGCGCTGCTGGTCATCGTGTTCGCGCGCTTTTTCCGTGAAGGGCTGTGGGGCCTGGCGCGCCGCGCCGTGCTGCGCCGTTCCGGCAACGCCAGGGGAGCCTGATGGCACTGTTGCAGATATCGGGAATACAGAAGCGCTTCGGCGGCCTGCTCGCCGTGAACGGCGCGGGCATGGACGTGGCCGACGGTGAGCTGCTGGGGCTGATCGGCCCCAACGGCTCGGGCAAGACCACGCTGCTCAATGTGCTCTCCGGCCACCTGGCCGCGGACGCCGGCGAGGTAAAGCTGGACGGGCGCAGCATCATGGGCCTGAGCCCTACCCGCCTGACGCGGCTGGGCGTCCTGCGTATGTTCCAGATGACCCGCGTCTTCAACCGCGTCAGCGCCTACGACAACCTGGTCGTGTGCGGCCTGGCGATGGGGCTGGACGAGGCCGGGGCCAACCGGCGCGCGCTGCAGCTGCTGGAGGAGCTCAAGCTGGGCCACGTCATGCACCTGGACGCCGGCCAGTTGTCGGGCGGGCAGAAGAAGCTCCTGGAATTCGGCGCCTGCTTCATGGTGCCGCCGCGCGTGGCGCTGCTGGACGAGCCCTTCGCCGCCGTGCACCCGGTCATGAAGGAAACCATGTCCGAGTTCATCCGCCGCCGCAACGAAGGCGGCCAGACCTTCATCCTGGTCAGCCACGACATGCCGGTGGTCGTGGACCTGTGTCCGCGCTCGGTGTGCATGAACGCGGGCCGGGTGCTGGCCGACGGCCCCACCCAGCAGGTGCTGCGCGAGCCGGCCGTGATCGAGGCCTACCTGGGCGAGCAGGGACAAGAGGAGCAGAACCATGCCTGACACGCTGCTGGCCATGGAGGACGTGACCGCCGGCTACCTGGGCGACATCGACGTGCTGCGCAACGTGTCGCTGACGGTCGAGGCCGGCCGCATCAGCGGCCTTATCGGGCTGAACGGCGCGGGCAAATCCACGCTGATGAAAGCCATCTGCGGGTTCCTGCCGCCAAAGTCCGGCCGCGTCACACGGGCCGGGCGTGACATCTCCGGCCAGGCGCCGCACCGCATGATCGACGACGGCCTCTGGTACATCCCGCAGGAATCCAGCCTGTTCCCCTACCTGACGGTAGAGGAAAACCTGCGCCTGCCGCTGGAAGGCCGCCGCAAGCGCTACGGCGACGTGTTGGAACCGCGTTTCGCCGACACGCTGGAGCGGTTCCCGGTGCTGAAGGAAAAACTCAAGGATCAGGCGGGCAACCTGTCGGGCGGTCAGCAGAAGTCGCTGGAATTCGCCAAGGCCTACATGGTGCAGCCCCAGGTCTGCCTCATCGACGAGCCCAGCATCGGGCTGGCGCCGCGGGTGGCGGCCGAGGTATTCCAATGGATACGCGCGTTCGCCGACGCGGGCATGGGCATCCTGCTGGTGGACCACAACGTGCGCCGCGTCGTGGCCATGTCCAACCACATCTACGTGCTGAGCCTGGGTGAAATCACCGCCTCGGGCTCGCCCGAGGATTTTGCCGGCGACCTGCACGAGCAGGTGCGCGAATGGCTGGGGATCAATTTCTGATGGACGCCCGCTACCTGATCGCGCAGCCGCTTTCCGCCGAGGCGTTCGCGCCCTATGGCGAAGTCGTCAGCAGCGCCGGCCGGGACGGCCGATCCATCAATGCCGGCACTTCGCTGCGGGTGGAAATGGCCGAGCCCGACATCCTGGACGCAGGCGGCCGGCCATCGCTATCCGTGTTCCGGGCGCGGGCGATCGCCCTGCCCTTCGCCGCGCAGGTGCTGGAACGGCACCGCCTGGGCAGCCAGACCTTCCTGCCCCTGGCCGCCACGCCCTATGTGGTGCTGGTCGCGCTGGGCGCCGACGCGCCCGATACCGCCACGCTGCGCGCCTTCCTGGCGGGGCCAGGCGTGGGCATCACCTTGCGCCGGGACGTCTGGCATCATCCGCTGATGGCGCTGGCTGACGGGGATTTCGCGGTGCTGGAACGCGCCGGCCCGGCAGTGGACTGCGAAGTGGCGCCGCTGCCGGACGCGCCCTGGACGATCCGGACGGCCTGAGCAGTACTAGCGCGCCGTCCGCCGCCAGACGCTGGCCAGCCAGGGCTGCTGCTCGCGCGGCAGGCCCTGCGGCCGGTAATAGTGTTCAAGCTCCTCGAACCCCGCGTCCGCCAGCAGGCCGCGCCATCCGTCCAGATCGTGGTAGGCGCCGTAGCGCCCGCGGTTCCAGCCTTCCTGGTTGCCGCCCCGGGGATTGGAGCTGAACAGTACGCCACGCGGCTTCAGCGCGGCGCGCAGCTCCCGCAGCACACGCGGCAGCTCCTGTCCGGGCACATGGAACAAGACGGCGTTGGCGAAGATGCCGTCGAAGCGGCCGTCCGGCAAGGACAGCTGCAGGAAATCCTGCAGCCAGACCTCGCACCCGCTCGCCTGCCGAGCCATGTCGACGAAGCGCGGCGTGCCGTCCAGGCCCACGGCCCGGTGGCCTAGCGCCGTGAAGGTCTTCAGGTCGCGGCCGGGGCCGCAGCCCAGGTCCAGGATGTCGTACGGGGGCTCGCCTTCGATATCGCGCAGCAGCGCGGCGATGTTCTGGCTGACATCATGGTCGCGCGTGCCCGCTTCGAACGATTCGGCGTTTTCTTGATAGTGCGCCAGGGTCAGGGAACTGATCTTGGCGAGGTCTTCGGGATCGAGTCTCATCAGGCGATTTTGCCTGAGGTGGAGCTTTTATGGGGGTGTCTGACACCCGGGAAGGTCCGTTTGGATTGGATGGGCGTCTCGTATGGGTGTCAGACACCTGGAAACGCAGGCGTCAGGCGCCTACATCGCTACCGCATGGTTCGGGTGTCTGACACCCTGGCGAGATGCACTCCATACTGCGCAGCCCCCCAGTTCAGGTGCCCGGTTCAGGTGCCCGGTTCAGGTGTCTGACACCCTGGCGAGATGCACTGCATACTGCGCAGGCCCCTCAAAGGGTGTCAGACACCACCCGCATCAAGCAGCCAGCCGACCTTCGATGCTGGCCTTGGTGGCCGGCAGGTCCTCGGGCAGGCCCTGCTCCAGCTGGTTGAAGAGTTCGCCATGCAGGGCCAGCTCGTCGCGCCAGGCGGCGGCGTCCACGGACATGACCTGCTCGAACTTGTCCGGGCTGAACTCCAGCCCGGTCCAGTCGATGTCCTGGTAGCTGGGCGAAATGCCGAACACCTGGTCCACGCCCTTGGACTGGCCGTCGATGCGGCCCAGCATCCAGCGCAGCACGCGCATGTTGTCGCCGAAGCCGGGCCAGACGAACTTGCCGTCCGGGCCCTTGCGGAACCAGTTGACGCAGTAGATGCGCGGCAGCGTGGCGCCGGCGGCTTCCAGCTGCTTGCCCAGCTTCAGCCAGTGGTTGAAGTAGTCGCTCATGTTGTAGCCGCAGAACGGCAGCATGGCGAAGGGATCGCGGCGCACTACGCCCTGCTGGCCCGCGGCCGCGGCGGTGGTTTCCGACCCCATGGTGGCGGCCATGTACACGCCTTCGACCCAGTTGCGGGCTTCGGTGACCAGCGGCACGGTGGTGGAGCGGCGGCCGCCGAAGATGAAGGCGTCGATGACCACGCCCTTGGGGTTTTCCCATTCGGGGTCGATGGACGGGCATTGCGCGGCCGGCGCGGTGAAACGCGCGTTCGGGTGCGCGGCCTTGCGGCCCGTCTCGCGCGCGATGGCGGGCGTCCAGTCCTGGCCCTGCCAGTCGGTCAGGTGCGCGGGCGGCGTGTCCGTCATGCCTTCCCACCAGACGTCGCCGTCATCGGTGAGCGCCACGTTGGTGAAGATGACGTTGGCCTTGAGCGTGGCCATGGCGTTGAAGTTGGTCTGCTCGCTGGTGCCCGGCGCAACGCCGAAATAGCCGGCCTCCGGGTTGATGGCGTGCAGGCGGCCGTCCGGGCCGGGCTTGATCCAGGCGATGTCGTCGCCGATGGTGGTGACCTTCCAGCCGTCCATGCCCTGGGGCGGGATCAGCATGGCGAAGTTGGTCTTGCCGCAGGCCGACGGGAAGGCGGCGGCCACGTGGTACTTGCGCCCCTTGGGCGAGGTGACGCCCAGGATCAGCATGTGCTCGGCCAGCCAGCCCTGGTCGCGCCCCATGGTGGAGGCGATACGCAGCGCGAAGCACTTCTTGCCCAGCAGCGCGTTGCCGCCGTAGCCCGAGCCGAAGCTCCAGATCTCGCGGTTCTGGGGGAAGTGGACAATGTACTTGGTGGGGTTGCACGGCCAGGACACGTCGGCCTCGCCGGCTGCCAGCGGCTTGCCCACGGAATGCACGCAGGGCACGAAATCGCCATCGGTGCCGAGCACGTCGTAGACCTGCTTGCCCATGCGCGTCATGATGCGCATGTTCACCGCCACGTAGGGGCTGTCGGAGAGCTCCACGCCGATGTGGGCGATGTCGGAGCCCAGCGGACCCATCGAGAACGGCACGACATACAGCGTGCGGCCGCGCATGGCGCCGTCGAACAGGCCATTGAGCGTGTTGCGCATCTCGGCGGGATCCGCCCAGTTGTTGGTCGGGCCGGCGTCCTCGGGACGGTCCGAACAGATGAAGGTGCGGTCCTCGACCCGGGCGACGTCGGAAGGATCCGACCAGGCCAGGTAGGAATTAGGCCGCTTGGCGGGGTTCAGCCTGCGCAGGGTGCCCGACTGGACCATCTGCTCGCAAAGGCGATCGTATTCTTCCTGGGACCCATCGCACCAGACGACGTGGTCGGGCTTGGCCAGCGCAACGAAGCTCGCCACCCAGTCGATCAGACCGCGGTGCTTGACGTAGGCGGGCACGTTCAAGGCTGCCAATCCCCCATCCAAAGGCTTATTCATCGGGGTTATCTCCATACTAGTAAAGCGAATGGTGTTACGGCCCCAATTCGGTGGGGCCGTAGCAATTTGCGCCATCATACTTGCAGCGGCCTGTTGCCCGTCAACCCATCCTCATGGACGACATTGTCACGGGTTGAGACCGCCTACGCATAGCTGCCGTCGCGCAGCTCCTTGCGGATGATCTTGCCGGTGGCGGTGGTCGGCAAACTGGTTACAAAGCGGATCGCGCGCGGGTACTCGTGCGCCGCCAGGCGGGTGCGCACGTGGGCCTGCAGGGACTTCACCAGCCCGTCGTCGCCCTGGAATCCGTCGTTCAATACCACGTAGGCCATCACGATCTCCGTGCGCTCGGCATCAGGCACGCCCACCACGGCAGCCATGCGCACGGCGGGGTGGCCGATCAGGCAGTCCTCGATGGGCCCCGGGCCGATGCGGTAGCCGGCGCTGGTGATGACGTCGTCGTTGCGGCCGACGAAGCGGATGAAGCCCTGCTCGTCGCGCACGCCCATGTCGCCGGTCAGGAGATAGTCGCCGACGAACTTCTCGGCCGTGGCCTCGGGGTTGTTCCAATAGCCCAGGAACATGACCGGGTCGGGCCGCAATACGCCGATATTGCCCTCCTGTCCATCCGCCACTTCGGCGCCCCGTTCATCCACGATCGCCACCCGGTGGCCGGGCGCGGCGCGGCCGATCGAACCGATGACGGAATCGAACAGCGACGAGCACGACGACACCAGCATGTTGCATTCCGTCTGGCCGTAGAACTCGTTGATGGTGACGCCCAGCACTCGGCGGCCCCAGTCGATGAGTTCCGCGCCCAGCGATTCGCCGCCGCTGGCGACCGAGCGCAGCGCCAGGGCGCCGGCCCCGGGTGGCTGCGCCACGCCCCGCATCATCTTCAGCGCGGTGGGCGGCAGGAAGGTGTGCGTCACGCCGTGGCGCGCCATCAGCTCGAACGCGCTGGCGCCGTCGAATTTCTCGAAGCGGCGCGCCAGCACGGGCACGCCGTGGTGCCAGGACGGCAGCAGCACGTCCAGCAGACCGCCGATCCAGGCCCAATCGGCCGGCGTCCACATCAGCGTGGCGTTCTCCGGGAAGAACTCGTGCGACATCTCCACGCCGGGCAGGTGGCCGAGCAGCACGCGGTGCGCGTGCAGCGCGCCCTTGGGCTTGCCGGTGGTGCCCGAGGTGTAGATGATGACCGCCGGATCGTCCGCAGCCGTCGCCACGGGCGTGTAGTCCTCGGACTCCTGGGCCAGCGCGGCATGGAATGGCACCGCCTCGTCCACGATTTCGTCGTCGATGCAGTAGACGACCTTCAGGTCGGGCAGGCTGGCGCGGATCTCGCGCAGCTTGCGGCAGCCTGCCGCGTCGGTCACGAGCGCCGCCGCGCCGCTGTTGGCCAGGCGGAACTGGATGGCGTCCACGCCGAACAGGGTGAAGAGCGGCACCGCCACGGCGCCCATCTTGTAGACCGCGATGTGCGTCACCGCCGTCTCGGGCGCCTGCGGCAGGTAGATGGCCACGCGGTCGCCGCGCTTGATGCCGTGGCGCTCCAGGCTGTGCGCCAGGCGGTTGGACTGCGCCCTGATCTGGTCGAAGGTATAGCGCGACTGGGCGCCGTCGCTTTTCTCGTAGATCAGCGCGAGCCGGCCGCTGCCGTCGGCCCATTTGTCGCAGGCGTCGACGCCGATGTTGTAGGCCGCAGGCACCTGCCATTGGAACTGGGACGCAAGCTGCGTGTAGGAATCGGCTCTGGACAGCATGGTTTGTCTCTGATGTTGTTCGAATTCACCGGCGCCTGGCGCCGGCCTTTTGGGGAACGCTACCCCATGCCTCCTCGGGGAGGCGTGTCTTGCCACAAACTTGACCCTGGCTCAATAATAAACCCCCTCCCACCTTCCCGCCCCCTTTCCCCGCATGGAAAAAGCCGCCACCGTCCCGATGCGCCGCCCGCCGGCCAGCGCCAAATCCGAGCAGCGCATCCGGGACATCCTGCGCGTTGCGCGGCAGGTCTTTTCCGAGGCCGGCTTCCAGGCCGCCACGGCCACGGAGATCGCGCAGCGGCTGGGCGTGTCCGAAGCCACCGTGTTCACCTATTTCGGCGGCAAGCGCGAGCTCTGCGTGCGGGTCATCAGCGACTGGTACGACGAAATCATCGCCAAGGTGGAGGACGACCTGCCCCGCGTGCAGGGCGCCCGCGCCCAGCTGCATTACCTGGTGCACGCGCACCTGCGGCACCTGCTGGCCGAGGGATCCGGGCTGTGCGCCTTCATCCTGTCCGAAGGGCGCGCGCGCAACGATGATTTCGGCGAGGTCTACGCGGCGCTGCAGCGCCGCTATACCGCCCCGCTCATGCGCATCCTGGCCCAGGGCCAGCAAGACGGCGACATCCGGCGCGACATGCCGCTGCGGCTGTTGCGCTCGGCGGTCTACGGCCCGATGGAGCACGTGCTGTGGGACGCCATCCTGCGCGGCGCGCGGGTGGACGTGGGCGCTACGGCCGACCAGCTGGTCGGCTTTCTGTGGCAGGCGCTGCAGCCGCCGGCGCGGGACGCGCTGGCACTGGCCCAGTTCCGCGGCGAAGTGCGGGATGCCCTGCATCGCCTTCAGTCGTCGGAGAACAGGGACGGCGGCACGTACTGAGGAAAGCCGTTGTAGGCCTCTCCCCGCTCGGCCGGCTGCAAGGTCCATGAGTGCCGCGCGTTGGGCACGCCGCCATCCACGCGGATGACGCTGCCGTTGATGAAGGCCGCCGCGGGCGACAGCAGGAAGACCACCGCCGCGGCCAATTCGGCCTCGGTCCCGAACCGCTGCAGCGGCACCTTGGTCTTCAGCTCGCGCAATACCGCGCGGTACTCGTCGTCATAGCTGTCCATGCCGCTGGAGGCGATCCAGCCCGGCGCCACGGCGTTGACGCGCACACCCGCATGAGCCCATTCGCAGGCGGCCGTCTCGGTCAGGTTCCAGACGCCTGCGCGAGCGGCGCCTGAATGGCCCATGCCCGGCATGCCGCCCCAGATGTCGGCCAGCATGTTCACGATGGCGCCGCCGTGCTGGCGCATGTGCTGCGTGTAGACCTCGCGCGCCATCAGGAATGTCCCGTGCAGATTGTTCTGGACAACCGCGTTCCAGCCGTTGAAGCTGATGCGGTCCAGGGGCGCGGGGAACTGCCCGCCGGCGCAATTGAACAGGCCATCGATGGCGCCATGCCGGGCCAGCGCGTCGGCGACCGCGCCGCGCACGCCGGCCTCGTCGCGGATGTCGCAGGCGTGCACGCTGATACGGCCGGCGGCTTCGGGATAGATCCGCGCGATCTCCTGCTCCGCCGCCTGCAGTTTGTCCAGCTTGCGCCCCACCAGCGCGAGGCCGGCGCCCAGTGCCGCCAATTCGTGCGCGGTGCAGCGGCCCAGGCCGCTGCCCCCGCCCGTCACGAGGATCGTCCTGCCGTCGAAAAGCCCCGGACGGAATACCGACGCATAGCGCGGGTCGGCGGCTCGGCCGCCTGGTTGTGATTGCATGTCTCGCTCCATTATTTTTTTGAGGATAACTCAATATTTGGACATGACGCATCGCCCGGCCATCGATTTCCTTCTAGAATCGATCCATGCATATGCCGCCGTTATTGAGCGCCAATCAAGAAGACAGGAGACCCCGATGACGATGCAAGCCCCGCTGGATGCCGTCCGTGACGGCGCCATCGCCCGCCTGACGCTGAACCGCCCCGACGTGCGCAACGCCTTCGACGACGCGCTGATCGCCGCCCTGATCGCCGCGGTCCGGCAAGCCGCCGAAGACCCGGACGTTCGCGTGCTGCTGCTGACCGGCGCGGGCAAGGCGTTCTGCGCGGGCGGAGACCTGAACTGGATGCGCAAGATGGCCACGCTGACCGATGCCGAAAACCGCGCCGACGCCGCGAAGCTGGCCGGCATGCTGCACGCGATCTGGTCCTGCCCCAAGCCTATCGTGGCCGCCGTCAACGGCGATGCCTACGCCGGCGGGATGGGCCTGCTGTCGGCCTGCGACATCGCCATGGCCGCCGACAACGCTCATTTCTGCCTGTCGGAAACGCGGCTGGGCCTGCTGCCCGCCACCATCAGCCCCTATGTGATCCGGGCCATGGGCGAACGCGCCGCCAACCGCTACTTCCTGACCGCCGAACGCTTCGACGCCGCCACGGCGCTGCGGCTGGGTCTGGTGCATGAAGTCGTGCCGCAGGGCGGCCTTGCCGCGCACGCCGAGGCCATCTGCCGCGCGCTGTGCGCCAACGGCCCTGGCGCCGTGCAGGCCAGCAAGCGGCTGGTCCGGGATTTCGCCGGCCAGCCGATAGACCCGGCGCTGATCGCGGACACGGTCGAACGCATCGCGGCGATACGCAGTTCCGGAGAAGCCCGGGAAGGCGTGGCGGCCTTCCTGGAAAAGCGCGAGCCCGCCTGGAGGCAAGGCGCGTAAAGGGAGCCGCGGGCGGCGCAGGGGCGAGGCCGCGGCAAAGCCGCATGCCATAATTCCAGCCGAATCTCTGGAAGCCCCATGCCGCAAGCCAATCCTCCCGCATTTCCCCCGCTGAACGCCGAGCGCCTCTGGGCCCGCGTCGAAACTCTGTCCCGATTCACCCTGCCCGGCGTCCCCTGGACGCGCCGGGCGTTTTCGCCGCTGTTCGACGAAGCCCGCGCCTGGCTGCGCAGCGAATTCGAGGCCGCCGGCCTGGCCACCCGCCTGGACGCGGGCGGCAACCTGATCGGCACCCTGCCCGGACGCGATTCCGCGCGCAAGCCCATCGCCACCGGCTCGCACTGCGACACCGTCATGAGCGGCGGCCGCTTCGACGGCATCATCGGCGTGCTGGCGGGCATCGAGGTGGCCCACAGCATGCGCGAGCACGGCGTCCAGCTGGACCATCCCTTCGAAGTCATCGATTTCCTGTCCGAGGAACCCAGCGACTACGGTATTTCCTGCGTGGGCAGCCGCGCGCTGTCCGGCCAATTGACCGCCGAGATGCTGGCCTCCCCGAATCCCGATGGCGAAACGCTGGCCCAAGGCATCGCCCGCATCGGCGGCGACCCGTCGGCGCTGGGCGCGCCATTGCGCGGCGCAGGCGAGACCGCGGCCTTCGTCGAGCTGCATATCGAACAGGGCCCGGTGCTGGAAAGCCGCGGCCTGCCGATAGGCGTGGTCACCAACATCGTCGGCATCCGCCGCGTGCTGATCACGGTGGAAGGCCAGCCCGACCATGCCGGCACCACGCCGATGGACATCCGCCGCGATGCGCTGGTGGGCGCGGCCCGCATCATCGACGCCGCCAGCCGCCAGGCCAGCGCCGCCAGCGGCAATCCCCATTATGTGGTGGCCACGGTGGGCCGCCTGTCCATGACGCCCAACGCGGCCAATGCCGTGCCGGGCGTAGTCGAGCTGACGCTGGAGATGCGCAGCGACAGCGACGCCGTGCTGGACGCCTTCCCCGAAACCCTGATGGCGGGCGTGGCCGAGGACCTGAAGGCGCTGCGCCTGACCGCGAGCTTCACGCAGTTGAGCCGCGCCCGGCCCACCGACTGCACGCCGCTGGTGATGGACGCCGTGCAGGCCGCCGCCGACCAGTTGGGCTACGCCTCGATGCGCCTGCCCAGCGGCGCCGGCCACGATGCCGTCTACATGGCGCCGACCGGCCCCATCGGCATGATCTTCATCCCCTGCCTGAACGGCCGCAGCCACTGCCCCGAAGAATGGATCGAGCCCGCGCAGCTGCTGGACGGCACCCGCGTGCTGTACCAGTCGGTGCTCCAACTGGACCGCGTGTTGCGCGGCGCCTGAACGCCCTGAGCCCATGGAACAGATAGAACTCAACGACAGCACCGCCGACCGCTACCTGCTGGACGCGCCCGGCCTATCGCTGGTGGTCTTCCACAGCCGCACCTGCGGCAACTGCCGCGTCGCGCGCGAGCAGCTGCCGCAGCTGGAACTGCCCGTGGAACGCCTGTGCTGGGTGGACGCGGGCGATAACCGCGGCCTGGTCGAACGCTACGAGGTCTTCCATCTGCCCGCCATGTTCGTCACCCGCGACGGCGCTTTCTTCGGCCCGGTGCAGGCGACCCTGGCCGAATGGGACCTGCGCCAGCAGATCGGATTGGCCCTGGACAGTTATCCGGCCGAACTGCCGTGAGCGCCCCCGCCCCCCGGCCCCTGCGCCAGCCGCTGGACGCGCTGGCCACCGGCTCCATGCTGCTCCTGTGCGTCTGCTGGGGCTTCCAGCAGATCGCGATCAAGCTGGTTGCCGGCGACGTGGCCCCCATCATGCAGATCGGCCTGCGCTCGGCCTTCGCGGCGCTGGTGCTTGCCGTGGTGGTGTGGCGGCGCGAGGGCGCGCGCGCCTTCAACGACGGTACCGCCGTGCCCGGTTTGATCGTGGGCCTGCTGTTCGCCGCGGAATTCCTGTTCGTGGCGCAGGGGTTGGTCTATACCACCGCCTCGCACATGTCCGTGTTCCTGTACACCGCGCCCATTTTCGCGGCGCTCGGGCTGCACTGGCTGCTGCCGGAAGAACGCATGAAACCGCTGCAATGGATCGGCGTGGCGATTGCATTCTGCGGCATCGCCGTCGCCTTCCTGGGCAAGGGCCAGCCCGAAGGGCACGCCGGCGCGCCCAACATGCTGCTGGGCGATGCGATGGGCCTGGTCGCGGGCCTGCTGTGGGGCGCTACCACGGTGGCGATCCGCAAGACCTCGCTGTCGGAAGCCGCTCCCGCGAAAACCCTGCTCTACCAGATGGCGCTGGCGGCGGTAATGCTGCTGGGGTTCGCCGCCGCCACCGGCAGCGACGGCTTCCGCTACACGCAGGCGGCGCTGCTCAGCGTCGGGTTCCAGTCGGTGGTGGTGGCCCTGTCCAGCTACCTCGCCTGGTTCTGGCTGCTGCGCCGCTACCTGGCGTCGCGCCTGTCGATCCTGTCGTTCATGACGCCGCTGTTCGGCGTTAGCTTCGGCGTCCTCATCCTGGACGAGCCGCTGGACGCCGCCTTCGTGCTGGGCGCCGTGCTTGTGCTTGCCGGCATCACGCTGGTGAGCGGGGCGGAACTGCTGCGCGAGAAACTGCGGCCCGCCCGCTGATCAGGCCTGGCGCCGCCCCGGCGCATCCAGGTTCAGCACGATCAGGGCCGCGCCCGCCAGCACCAGCCCGAACCCCCACCAATCCAGCGGCGCGGGCCGATCCCCCACCAGCGCCATCGCGCCCAGGACTCCGACCACCGGCACCATCAGCGTGGTCAGCGTGGCGACCGTGGCGCTGACCCGTTCGCTCAGGACGAACCACAGCCAGTACGCGACGGCGGTGCCCAGGACGATGTGGAACGACAATGCCGCAATTACGCGCCCGCTCCAGCCCTGCGTCGGAAACGACTCGCCCGAGACCAGCACGCCAGCCAGCGCGCAAGCCGCCCCCACCACCAGTTGCCACGCCGTGATCACGATGCGGTGCCCGGCCACCGGCCAGCCCTTCAGGTAGACCGTGCCCGCCGCCCAGCCGAACGCGGCAACCAGGGGAAACGCCAGGCCCTTGGCCGCCGCAAGGTCATGTTCGCCGAAGACCGCGCGCAGCACTGGCCAGGCCAGGATCGACACGCCGCCCGCGCCCAGCATCAGCGCCAGCGCGCGGCGCCGGTCCAGGCGTTCTCCCAGGACGGCCCACGCCAGCACCGCCGACATCATGGGCATGGTGAAGGTCAGCACCGCGGCGCGCGAGGTGCTGGTGCTGAGCTGCGCCCAGGCCACGGCCAGGTTGAAGACCGCAACCGCCAGAAAGCCGCCCACCACGATGCCCGGCCACGACGCGCGCGGCGGCAGCAGGTCCAGCCGCTTGGCGCGGGCCAGCAGGAACAGCAGCAAGGCGCCGCTGCCCAAGCCCAGCAGGCGCAGGGTGAAAGGCGGGACGATGGCCAGGATGATCTTCACCGCCGGCCAGTTCAGCCCCCAGAACAGGGCCAGCGCGACGGGGATCAGGCGCACGCGGCCTTTTCCCTGGCGATCAGTCCGGCCAGGCCCTGGCGCTGCCGGCCCTCCGCGTCGAAGTTGTCCGGGCTCAGCCACTGTTCGTAGGCTGCGCGCAAGGCGGGCCATTCGCCGTCCACGATCGCGAACCACGCCGTATCGCGGCTGCGGCCCTTGTAGACCGTGGCCTGCCGGAAGATGCCCTCGAATTCGAAACCCAGGCGCGCGGCCGCCTTGCGGGACGGCGCGTTCAGGCTGTCGCACTTCCACTCATAGCGGCGGTAGCCCAGTTCGTCGAAGACCCGGCGCATCAGCAGGAATTGCGCCTCAGTGGCGATGCGCGTGCGCTTGAGCTGGCGCGAGAACGACACGAACCCGACTTCGATGGCCCCGTTGGGCGGATCGATGCGCATCAGCGCGAGGGTGCCGATGGCGCGGCCCGATTGCAGGTCGATGATGGCGTGGTGCATGGGATCGGGACCCGCCTGGACCTTCTCCGCGAACGCGCGGTACGCGGCTTCGTCGGCGAACGGGCCGACCGACATATAGGTCCAGTCGCTATCGTCCGGCGCCAGGCTGAACGCCCGGTACAGATCCGCCGCATGGCGCTCGGCCGACAGCGGCTCCAGCCGGCAATAGCGGCCCGATATCGGCGTCAGGGGCGGGCGCGGACGCGCGGTCCAGCCCGGCATGTCCGGGCCGATCGGTTGCTGAAAAGCGTTGACGCGAGCTTGCATGCTTCTGGACCTCTTCCGGGTTGGCGCGCGCCGCCGGCATGGCGGACGCAATCTGCATGGCTTCACGATATCGGAATCGTGGCATCATAAAAAGCACCACGATCCAGGATTTTAATAGGGCCATGATGAACACTTCCGCCCTGCTCGCCAGCCCCCTCAAGCGCGGCCCGGGCTCCCTGCCGCGCCAGCGCCAGCTGATCCAGCGCCTCAAGCAGGCCATCCTGGCCGGGCAGTTGCCGGCCGGCGGCAAGCTGCCGTCGTCGCGCGCGCTGGCCGAAGAACTGGATATCTCCCGCAACACGGTGCTGATCGCCTACGAGCAGCTCACGGCCGAAGGCTTCGTCATCGCCGACCGCCAGGGCACGCGGGTCGCGCCCTTGTCGGCCGCGGCCGGCGGCGCCAAGCATGCCGCGCCGCCGCCTGCCAAGACGCCGGCCACCGCCAGGCGGCTCGCCAGCATCGTCTCCACGCGCAACGCGAACGACGCCTCGCTGCCCATGACGCCCGGCACGCCGGCGCTGACGCAGTTCCCCATCAACGCCTGGCGCCGCGCGCAGGACCGGGCGCTCCAGGCCGCGCCCGCCACCACCCTGGGCTATGGCCATCCCGTCGGCGAGCCCGCGCTGCGCGAAGCCATCGCCCAGTACCTGCGCGTGTCGCGCGGCGTGCGTTGCGACGCGTCCCGCATCGTCATCACCGAAGGCGCGCAAGGCGCGCTGGCGCTCTGCGTGCAGTTGCTGACCAATCCCGGCGATACGGCCTGGCTGGAAGAGCCCGGCTACCGCGGCGCGAAATCCGCCTTCCATGGCGGCGACCTGGACGTGCTTGCCCTGCGGGTGGACGCGGACGGCATCGCCATCCCGGAAAGCGCCTGGCGGAACCGCCCGCCCCGGCTCATCCAGACCACGCCCTCGCACCAGTACCCCACGGGCGCGGTCCTGTCGCTGACGCGCAGGCTGGACCTGATAGAACGCGCCCGCCAGGCGGGCGCCTGGATCATCGAAGACGATTACGACAGCGAATTCCGCCACCAGGGCGAACCCATCGCCGCCATGCAGGGGCTGGTGGCCGACGCGCCGGTTCTGTATGTGGGCACCTTCAGCAAGACCATGTTCCCCGCCCTGCGCCTGGGCTTCCTGGTGCTGCCCGAGGCCATCGCGGCGCAGGCCATGCCGTCCATCGTCGAAATGCTGCGCGGCGGCCACCGGCTGGAGCAGCTGACCATGGCCGCCTTCATCGAGAACGGCCAGTTCTCCCGCCATCTCGGGCGCATGCGCCGCCTGTACCGCGAACGGCAGGCCGCGCTGCGCGATGCGCTGGCCGCCCACCTGGGAATCGAACACGAAGTGCTGGGAGGGCACAGCGGGCTGCACCTCACGGTGCGGCTGCCGCCCGAGTTCCCCGACCAGGACATCGTGCGCCAGGCGCGGCGGATGGGGATGAACCCGGGCGCCCTGTCCTCGTTCGCGGTATCGCCCCAGGCCGAGGACAACGGCCTGGTGATCGGCTACGGCAACACGGGGGCCGACCGCTTCCCCGCGCTGCTGCGGCGCTTGCGGGAGGCGGCATTGGAATACAGGAAACGGCGCTAGCGGCGCGGAAGACTCAATTGATCAGCCCTCCCAGCACCAGGACGGCCAGGAACAGCCAGAAGATGAACGCCAGGATGGCGCGGCGCAACAGCGCCTTGACCGCCGCCCAGAGCAGCATGAGCCCCAGGCCCAGCAGCACCAGGTTGAACACTGAGGGACTCATGCCCATCGCGCCGGCCAGGCCCGCATAGAAGTCGCCCAACGCGCCGCCGATGCCGCCCAGCAGCCACTTCAGCCCCGAAACGATGCTGCGCAGCGCTTCGCCGAGCATGCCGCCCAGCGATGCGAAAAAGCCCTCGCCGGCCGGCATCAGCGGCGCGAATCCGTCAGCATGCGCACCGCCAGGCCAGCCAGCACGGTTCCCATCAGCCAGCGCTGCACGACCATCCACAGTGGACGGCCCGCCAGGAAACCGGCGATGGACCCGGCCATGATGGCGATGAGGGCGTTGACGGAAAGGCTGATCACGACCTGGGTCATGCCCAGCGCCAGCGACTGCGCGAACACGCTGCCGCGCTCGGGCTGGATGAACTGCGGCAGCAGCGACACGTACATGATGGCGATCTTGGGATTGAGCAGGTTGGTCACCAGCCCCATCGTGAACAGCGTGCGCGGACTGCTCTTGGGCAGGTCGTGCACCTGGAACGGCGACCGGCCGCCGGGGCGCAGCGCCTGCCACGCCATGTACAGCAGGTACAGGGCGCCGCCGATGCGCAGCGCGTCGTACGCGTAAGGCACCGCCATCAGCAGGGCCGTGATGCCGAACGCCGCGCAACAGACATAGAAGACGAAGCCGACCGCCACGCCTCCCAGGGAGATCAGGCCGGCCTGGGCTCCTTGCGAGATGGAGCGGGAGACCAGGTAGATCATGTTGGGCCCGGGAGTGAGCACCATGCCCAGGGCGACCAGGGCGAACGTGAGGAAGTGTGTGAGGTCAGGCATGATGGGCCGGCGCGGCTGCGGGCAAGTGGAATCGTGTCTTCACACCTTAGCCGAAAACTGTATCGGAACAGGGAATTTTTCCGGCGGGAGTTTACGGGCGAGTGGCGCCGGCGATACAGTTGTTCCGTTCGTTTGCATGGAGTGCCCTGACATGCAGCATCCCCAACCGTCCCCGGAAACCGGCGTCCCCGCCATCCGGGTCGGGATCGGGGGGTGGACCTACGCGCCCTGGCGCGGCGCCTTCTACCCCAAGACCCTGCCCCACGCGCGGGAACTGGAATACGCCAGCCGCCAACTCACCGCGATCGAAATCAACGGCACCTACTACAGCACCCAGAAGCCGGCCACCTTCGCCAAATGGCGCGACGAAACGCCCGAAGGGTTCGTGTTTTCGCTGAAGGCGTCGCGCTACGCAACCAACCGCCGCGAACTGGCGGGCGCGAAGGATTCGGTAGACCGTTTCGTGCGCGGCGGCATCGCCGAACTTGGTCCCAAGCTGGGTCCCATCGTTTGGCAATTCGCCCCCACCAAGGTCTTCAACGCGGAGGACTTCGGGGCATTCCTGGAGCTTCTGCCGGACGAGGTCGACGGGCTGGCGCTGCGCCACGTGCTGGACGTGCGCCATCCCAGCTTCGCTTGCGAGGAATACCTGAAACTGGCTCGCCGCCACCGCGCCGCCACCGTGTACACGGACAGCGAGGACTACCCGTCGATGGCCGACCGCACGGCCGGCTTCGTGTACGCGCGGCTGATGCGCGCCAGCACGGCCTTCAAGGCGGGCTACGCACCCAAGGCGCTGGACGCCTGGGCGGACCGCCTGCGCGCCTGGGCGGGCGGGGCCGACCCGGCGGACCTGCCGCTGGCCGGCGCGCCCGCCCCCGCTGCGGGGAGGCCGCAGGACGTCTATGCCTTCTTCATCAATGGCGCGAAGGAACGCGCGCCGGCGGCGGCGCGCGCCTTGATCCAGCGGCTGTAGCCTACTGCGCCACCGGCGTGCGCAGGGTCACGAATTCCTCGGCGGCCGTGGGATGGATGCCGATGGTCTCGTCGAACACTTGCTTGGTGGCTCCCGCCTTCAGGGCGATCGCGATGCCTTGCACGATCTCGCCGGCCTCCGGGCCGACCATGTGCACGCCCAGCACGCGATCGGTCCGGGCGTCGACGATCAGCTTCATCAACGTCTTTTCCTGCGACCCGGTCAGGGTCAGCTTCATGGGGCGGAAACGGCTTTCGAAGAGCTTGACCTCGTGGCCGGCTTCCCGCGCTTCTTCCGTCGTCATGCCGACCGTGCCGATGTTCGGCAGGCTGAACACGGCGGTGGGAATCAGCTGGTAGTCCACCTTCCGGTATTCCTCGGGGCGGAACAGGCGCCGCGCGACCGCCATGCCTTCGGCCAACGCCACCGGCGTCAGCGGCACCCTGCCGATCACGTCGCCGATGGCCAGGATGGAAGGCTCGGCCGTGCGGTATTCGTCGTCCACCTCGATGAAGCCATCCTGCTTGAGCTTGACCGCGGTGTTCTCCAGCCCCAGGTTGTCCAGCATGGGGCGGCGGCCCGTGGCATAGAAGACGCAATCGGTCTCGATGACCGAACCGTCTTTCAAGGTGGCGGCCAGCGTGCCGTCCGCCTGCTTGTCGATGCGGGCCACGTCCGTGTTGAAGCGCAGGTCGATGCCCTTTTTCACCAGTTCGTCGCGCAGGTGTTCCCGCACGCCCTGGTCGAAGCCGCGCAGGAACAGCGGGCCGCGGTAGGCCTGGGTGGTCTGCGCGCCCATGCCGTTGAAGATCGAGGCGAATTCCACGGCGATATAGCCGCCGCCCACGACCAGCACGCGGCGCGGAAGCTCCTTGAGGAAGAAGGCCTCGTTCGAGGTGATGGCATGTTCCTTGCCCGGGATGTCGGGCACCTGCGGCCAGCCGCCGGTGGCCACCAGGATATTGGCGGCGCGATAGGCCTTGCCGTTGATTTCGACCGTATGCGGATCCTGGATGCGGGCGTGCCCTTCCAGCAGCGTCACCCCGCTGTTGACCAGCAGGTTGCGGTAGATGCCGTTGAGGCGCTCGATTTCGCGGTTCTTGTTGGCGATCAGCGTGGGCCAGTCGAAGGTGGGCTGCCCGGCGCTCCAGCCGAAACCGTGCGCCTGTTCGAAATCCTCGCTGTAATGGGCGCCATAGACCAGCAGCTTCTTCGGCACGCAACCTACGTTGACGCAAGTGCCGCCCAGGTAGCGGCTTTCCGCCACGGCCACGCGCGCGCCAAAGCCTGCCGCAAAGCGCGCCGCGCGTACGCCGCCGGAGCCTGCGCCGATCACAAACAAATCGAAATCAAATGCCATGATGTTTCCTTCGCGCGGCCGCCGGGGCCCGCGTTCACTGTCCGGGAAAGCTGTATTTAACACCACCTGGCGCGCCCGTCCGGCCGCCCGCCGTATCCCGGCGTCCGCGATTGCGCTACAGTGGCCCCCAGGCTGGCGCCGCGCCGCCATCTTCCTGGAGCCGAACCCATGTCGCTTGAAACCTGGCTGGCCTTCCTGGGCGCGTCCGCCCTGCTCGTGATGCTGCCCGGCCCCACGATACTCACGGTCATCAGCTATTCCCTCACGCACGGCAAGCGCGCCCGGCTGCCGCTGGTGCTTGCCGTGGCGCTGGGCGATTCCACCGCGCTGCTGCTTTCGCTGCTGGGGCTGGGCGCCCTGCTGGCGGCGTCGGCGTTCTGGTTCACCGTCGTCAAGACCGTGGGCGGCCTGTACCTGCTGTACCTGGGATTCAAGCTGCTGCGCGCCGGCGTCTCTCCGGCGCCGCTGCCCATGGCCGGCGCCGCGGGGTCGCGCTGGAAGCTGTTCGCCAATACCTATCTGGTGACCGCGCTGAATCCCAAGGGCATCATCTTTTTCGTGGCCTTCCTGCCGCAGTTCATCGACCCGGCGGGCGATGTGACGCGCCAGCTCTGGATGCTCTCGGCCACCTTCGTCGCCTGCGCCGGCGTCAACGCCACCGCCTACGCGGTCTTCGCCGGATCCGCTCGCCGCCTGCTGGCCTCGCCCCGGGCGCAACGCGGCTTCAACCTGGGCGGCGGAGCCCTGCTGTCCGCCGCCGGGGTCTGGGCGCTGCTGGCGCGCCGCGCCTAGTGTGCTGTCCCGTAGGACAGCGCACTAGGGCAAGGCGGCCGACGCCGCCTCCGGGTCGATGCCGTAGCGGACGATGGCCTCGGCCGCCCGCTCACGCGGGACCAGCCCATCGTCGGCCAGCGCTTTCAATGCCGCCAGCGCGATGTGATGGCGGTCCACCTCGAAAAAGGCGCGCAGGGCCTGGCGCGTATCCGACCGTCCGAAACCGTCGGTGCCCAGCGTCACGTAGCGGCGGCCCGCCACGAACGGGCGGATCTGTTCGGCCACCGTCTTCATGTAGTCGCTGGCCGCCACCACCGGACCCGCGCTGCCGGCCAGCGCGGTTTCCGCATAGCCGGGCCGGCGGTCCTCCAGCGGGTGCAGCCGGCTCCAGCGCTCCGCCTCCTGGCCGTCGCGGCGCAGTTCTGAATAGCTGGTCACGCTCCATACGTCGGCCGGCACGCCGAAATCCCGCTGCAGCAGCTCGGCCGCCGCCAGCGTTTCGCCCAGGATGGCGCCGCTGCCCAGCAATTGCACCCGCGCCGCGCCTGCCGCGCCTTCGCGCAGCCGGTACATGCCCCGCACGATCCCGGTTTCCGCGCCCTCGGGCATGGGCGGATGCGCCGTCTTTTCATTGATCAGCGTCAGGTAGTAGAAAACATCCTCTTCCTGCTGGTACATGCGGCGCATGCCGTCCTGCAGGATCACGGCGATCTCGTAGGCATAGGCCGGATCGTAGGCCACGCAGGACGGGATGACCGAGGCCAGCACGTGGCTGTGGCCGTCGTCGTGCTGCAGGCCCTCGCCCTCCAGCGTGGTGCGCCCCGAGGTCGCGCCCAGCAGGAAGCCGCGGGCGCGGATATCGCCAGCCGCCCACGCCAGGTCGCCCACGCGCTGGAAGCCGAACATGGAATAGAAGATGTAGAACGGAATCGTAGCCACCCCGTGCGTGCTGTGGGCGGTGGCGGCGGCGATCCACGACGACATGGCGCCCGACTCATTGATCCCCTCCTGCAGGATCTGCCCCTGGCGGTCTTCGCGATAGACGCTGAGCTGGTCGGCGTCCTGCGGCGTATAGAGCTGCCCCACGTGCGAGTAAATGCCGACCTGGCGGAACATGCCATCCATGCCGAAGGTGCGCGACTCGTCCGGCACGATGGGCACCACGCGCGGGCCGATGGACGGATCCTTGAGCAGCTGGGCCAGCACGCGCACGAACGCCATGGTGGTGGAGAACTCGCGGCCGCCGCTGCCCTTCAAATGGGCGGCGAACGCCTCCAGCGGCGGTGTGGCCAGCGGGCCTGGGCCGGGCAGCCTTCTGGGCAGGTGCCCGCCCGCGCGGCCGATCGCGGCATCGAAGTACGCCTGCTCGGCGCTGCCGGGCGCCGGTCTGATATAAGGAATGCGCTCCAGGTCCTCGTCGGCCACGGGGATGGCGAAACGGTCCCGGAATGCGCGCACCGCCGGGTCCGCCATCTTCTTCTGCTGATGGTTGGTGTTGGCCGCCTCGCCCGCCGCCCCCATGCCATAACCCTTGACCGTCTTGGCCAGGATCACCGTGGGGCCGCCCTCGTGCGCCATGGCCTCGGCATAGGCCGCATAGACCTTGGCGTGGTCGTGCCCGCCACGGTTCAGCGCGCCGATCTGCTCGTCGCTCAGGTGAGCCACGCGCGCCAGGAGCTCGGGATCCGCCCCGAAGAAATGCTCGCGCACATAGGCGCCGCCGCGGGCCTTGAAGACCTGGTACTCCCCGTCCACGCATTGCATCATGCGGCGGCGCAGACGGCCGTCGTGGTCCTGGGCCAGCAGCTCGTCCCATCCGCCGCCCCAGACTACCTTGATGACGTTCCAGCCGGCGCCCCGGTACACGCTTTCCAGCTCCTGGATGATCTTGGCGTTGCCGCGCACCGGGCCATCAAGGCGCTGCAGATTGCAGTTCACCACGAAGATCAGGTTGTCCAGCCTTTCCCGGCCGGCCATCGCCACGGCCGCCAGCGTTTCGGGCTGGTCCTGCTCGCCGTCGCCAAGAAAGCCCCATACCTTGCGGCCCTGCGCCGGGATCAGTTGGCGGTCCTCCAGGTAGCGCATGTAGCGCGCCTGGTAGGCCGCCATCAGCGGCCCCAACCCCATCGACACCGTGGGGAACTGCCAGAACGCAGGCATCGTGCGCGGATGCGGGTAGGACGACAGCCCGCCCCCGCCGGTCTCGCGCCGGAAACGGTCCAGCTCCCCTTCCGAGACGCGCCCTTCCAGGTAGGCACGGGCGTAGATGCCCGGCGCGGAATGGCCCTGGATGTAGAGCATGTCTCCCAGGAATCCGGGCGCGGCTGCCCGGAAGAAATGCCGGTACCCGGTCTCGTACAACGTCGTGGCCGAGGCGTAGGTGGCGATGTGCCCGCCCACGCCGGAGGTCTTGCCCGCCCGCAGCACCATGGCCATGGCGTTCCAGCGCAAATAGGCGTCCAGCCGCAGCTCGATGCCGACATCGCCCGGAAAGGCGCCCTGCTCCGGCAAGCCGATGGTGTTGACGTAGGGGGTGGCCAGCGGCGCCGCATAGCCGCCCTGGCCGGCGCGGTCCTGCTCGATCAGGCGGTCGAGCAGGTAGTGCGAGCGGGGCCGGCCTTCATGGATCAGCACTGCCTGCATGGCCTCCAGCCATTCCTGGGTTTCCTGCGGATCGGCGTCGGTGGGATCGATCTGGGTTTGCATGGCGTCCTCCTGGTGGGCGCGAGGGCGGCGCCCGCCGCAACGGCCGCCGTCATTTCGCATAGTGAATTGCAATTGCATTATGTGCAATTGCAATCGTATGGAGGATTTTTAATAATTGCAAGTGCAACTATTAACCGCTGACCGGCATCCGGACCGGGCCGAAGCGAAGGCGGACGCCCCTATCTCGCCGCGCTCATCATGAACTCCACCGCGGCGCGCAGCGTGGCCTCGTCGGCCGAGGAGCCGCCGCGCGGCGGCATCGCCCCCTTGCCCTTGAGCACGGTGACGAGCAGCGCGTCCGCGCCCTGCGCGATAAACGGCGACCAGGCCTGCTTGTCGCCCAGCTTGGGCGCGTTGGCCACGCCGCTGGCGTGGCACACGACACAGGCGGACTTGTAGAGCTTTTCGCCGGCGGGATTGGCGGCGGCCAGCGTGTCGGCTTGCGCCCAGGAGACGGGCAGGCCTGCCAGGGCCGCCGCGAGCGCGATTCGATGAAAGAGATGCATGGCGGTACTCCGTCGGAAAGTGTCGCTGCAAGAACGCCGGCGGACGCGGGAACGCATCCGCCCGGCCGCGCCGCTCAGCGCGGGATCGGGGCGGGCGCCTTGATCTGCTTCATCAGGTCGTCGTTCCACTTGCCCTCGACCTTGATGTGCCCCGCCGCGCCCAGCTCGAACGCCTCGATCAGGTTGTGGTTCAGGTACGCGTACACGCCGGGCTGCTTGAAGGTGTAGAGCGCGGCGCCCGCCGAGCCGCCGCGGATGAACCAGGTCTCCAGGTTCTTCTGCGGGGGATTGGCGAACTTCCCGGTTTCCCAGACCCAATCGCCATGGCCGCCGATCAGGTGCGGCCGCGTGTCGCGGTTGGCCTGCGAATGGATCAGCAGCACGGTCTCGCCGACCTTGGCCGTCAGGGCGTTGGCGCCCGTAAGCGCGCCGACCTTGCCATTGAAGACGATGTGCGTGGGCGTGAGCGTGCGCATCACCTCCACCGTGTCTCCATAACTTTCCGCAAGCGTCGCGTAGTCCTTGTATTTGCCGTTTTCGTCCTTGGGGATGTAGAGGTCGAATTCGCCGATCGTGTAGACGCGGTCATAGTGCAAGGGCTTGCCCTGCGGATCCTTGAGGCCGTCGCGCGGCAGCACCATCAGCGTGCCGCTCATGCCCGACACCACGTGCCAGGGCACCATGCCCTCCGGCGCGCAGTGGTAGACGAAGGTGCCGCTGCGGTCCGCCTTGAAGCGCAGCGTGGCTTGCTCGCCCGGGTTCACGTTGGTCAGCTTCGCGCCGCCCAGCGCGCCGGTGGCCGCGTGGAAATCGACGTTGTGCGGCATGGCGTTGGTGGCGGGATTGACCAGGGTCAGCTCGACGTAGTCGCCTTCATGCACCACCAGCGTGGGGCCGGGCATGGAGCCGTCGAACGTCATGGCCTGCAGCGTCGTGCCCTTGTCGTCGATGACCATCTTCTTTTCCTCGATGCTCATCGTGAACTCGACCACCTTCGGACCCGATTTCGCGACCTGCTCGTGCGGATGGACCATGGGCGGGGCAACCAGCGTGACCTTGGCGCGCGGCAGCTTGTCCGCATCCTGCGCGAACGCGGCAGTCGCGGCCATGGTGAAAGCCAGCGCCGCGGCAAGCAAGGTGGGCCGTAATGCGTTCATATCCAGCTCCTTATCGGGGTTCTTCAATCGCCGTGAAAGTCGGCAGCCCTATTGAAGAACCGCCCGCGTCCCCGCTCTTTGCTGTAGCGCAAACTCCGGGGCAAGCCCGCGCCCCGCGCGCATTGTCAGCGCATCGCGGCGGTGTCACCATGGGCACGTGGAGATCCCTCCGTCTCATAGGACCGCCATGCCGTCGCCTCTCTGCCACGCGCTGTTGCGCAACCTGGAACTCTTCAGTCCCTTGTCCGATGCGCAGCTGAAGTCCGCGCTGCGTGGCGCGCAGCCCTGCCGGCTGCTCGCCGGCGCCATCGCCTACCGCCAGGGCGCGGTGGCCTCCCACTTCTTCGTGCTGCTCAGCGGGCGCCTGAAAGTCGCGCAGCTGACCGCCGACGGCGAACAGGTCGTCGTGCGCTACGTCAATCCCGGCGACATGTTCGGCCTGGCCCGCGCCATGCGCCAGTCGCGCTATCCCGCCACGGTGCAGGCCGTGCTGGAAAGCGTGTGCCTGGCGTGGCCGGACGCGCTCTGGGAGCGCTTCGTCGGCAATCACCCCCAGCTCAGTTCGATGGCGCTTCAAACCATGGGCCAGCGCCTGCAGGACGCGCATCTGCGCATCCAGGAACTGTCGACGGACGACGTGGAACAGCGCGTGGCGCGCACGATCCTGCGGCTGGTCGAAAGCTCGGGGCAACCCACGGCCGGCGGCATCGGGATCGGTTTTCCGATCACTCGCCAGGACATCGCCGAAATGACGGGAACCACGCTGCATACCGTCAGCCGGCTGCTCAGCGACTGGCGGCAGCGCGGCATCGTCGACAGCAGCCGCAAGCGCATCGTGCTGCGTTCGCCCGCCGCGCTGGCCCGCGTGTCGCGCCAGGACCTGCCGGTCATGGACTGCTCCGGCTGCACATCCTGTATCGATGGCGCGCCGGCGAAGGCCGCCCAGCCTGTCCATGCGCAGGGCCGCCTGCGCGCGCCCGAGGGCGGGCCCGCGCACGGGGCGCTGTAGCAGGGCTGGCGCCCTAGCCTTCCTCCAGCACCAGCCGCAGTCCCAGGTTGGCGGGCGGCACGCCGACCGAACAGGCGCCGCCCTTGGGATCGCGGATGAAATCCGGCAGATAGGCGATGTGCCGCCCCGCCGCGACGCGGATGCCGCAATTCCGGCCTCCGTCCGCTTCCGCCCCGGGCTCGTCGAGAATGCGCCGAGCATGGCAATCGCCGGTCCAGTCCCAGACGCTGCCCGCCATGTCCATCAGGCCCAGCGCATTGACGCCGAACGCGCCGAACGGGCGCACCTCCACGTCTTCCTGCCGGCGTCGGCTCTGCGCGTCGTACTCGGCCAGCCAGCGCTGGGCGGGATCATCGCCATCGGGCAGCCGAAGTTCCTCGCGATAGGCCTCTCCGGCGGCGTACGCCCATTCGGGATACGTGGGCAGGCGCCAGCGCCGCCCGGTGCGCGCGGAGAGCCAGGCCGCGTACGCTGACGCATCGGTCCAGCTGATGCCCACCGCGGGCAGGTCGCGCGCAACCGACTGGCGTTGCGCCGCATCCAGCGGCCGGCAGCCGCCCTCCTGCACGCAGGCCGCGTATTCCGCCTGGCTGACCTGGCGCTTCATGATGGACAGTCCGCGTGGATAGCGGGCCGTGAGCGGCGCCGGCGTTACGGGCAGGCCTGCGCGCAGCGCCTCGCCCGGCGGCTGGTAAGAGACCTCGCCGGGCGGCAGCCGCAGCACTTCCGGCAAAGGCGAAGGGGCCCGTCCGGCGGGCCCGCATGCGGTCAACAACAAGATGAATGCGGCGATCGGCAGGCTGCGCACGGATCGGACTCCGGTTGCGCCCGGGGCGGAGCGCCCCGGGCCTGCCTTCATTGGACCGACCGCCGGCCCCGTCCTCTTTGCGCTGGCGCAATGAGGAAAGGACCCGGGCCGGCCGAGGCTCAGCCTCGGGCGGGCCGTGCCTGCAGGCGCGGCTCGCTGACGGCCGGCTTGCCGCTGAGCAGGCCCAGGATGACCTGCAGCACCATCGCCAGCGCGCCCAGCAGGAAGACCACGTCGCCGAACGTGCGGCCCCAGCGCAGGGTCTTCAGGATGTCCTGCTGCATGAAGGCTTCGCTGCGGGCGTACCACATGCCCTCGCTCACGCTGGCGTGGAACTGGATCAGGCCGATGGGCAGCAGGCTGGTGAAGATCATCAGCGCCAGGCCCAGGTTCAGCCCCCAGAACGCCAGCTTCATCAGGCCGGGGCTCAGCGCGTATTGCGGACGGATGTAGCGCAGCACCAGCAGGGTGAAGCCCAGCGCCAGGAAGCCGTACACGCCGAACAGGGCCGCGTGCGCATGGACCGGCGTCGTGTTCAGGCCCTGGATGTAGTACAGCGAAATGGGCGGGTTGATCATGAAGCCGAAAACGCCCGCGCCCAGCATGTTCCAGAACGCCACGGCCACGAAGCACATCAGCGGCCACTTCAGATCGTTCATCCACGCGGCGCGCGACTTCAGGCGCCAGTTTTCCCAGGCCTCGTAGCCCAGCACGATCAGCGGCACCACTTCCAGCGCCGAGAAGCTTGCGCCCACGGCCATCACCGGCGTGGTCGTGCCCGCGAAGTACAGGTGGTGGAACGTGCCCGGGATACCGCCCAGCATGAACAGCGAGGCCGAGGCCAGGCTGGCGGTCGTGGCCATGCGGCGCGACACCAGGCCCAGCGTCGAGAAGATGAAGGCCAGCGCCGTGGTCGCGAAGACTTCGAAGAAGCCCTCCACCCACAGGTGCACGATCCACCAGCGCCAGTACTCCATCACCGTGAGGTGCGTGCGCTCGCCGTAGAAGAAGCCGGCGCCGTAGAACAGCCCGATCGCGCCGACCGATGCCGTCAGCAGCGCCAGCAGGTTCTTGTCGCCGCCCGGCTTGCGCAGCGCGGGCACGATGCCGCGCAGCATCAGGACGAGCCAGAAGCAGATGCCCGCGAACTTGCCGATCTGCCACAGACGGCCCAGGTCCACGTACTCATAACCCTGGTGGCCCAGCCAGAAATTCAGGTCCGGCGGCATGATCTGCGCGATCGCCAGGTAGTTGCCGACGAACGAGCCGACCACCACCAGCACCAGCGCCCAGAACAGGATGTCGACGCCCGCTTTCTGGAACTTCGGATCGCGCCCGCCGTTGATCAATGGCGCCAGGAACAGGCCCGCCGCCAGGAAGCCGGTGGCGATCCAGAACAGCGCGCTCTGGATGTGCCAGGTGCGGACCAGCGAATACGGGAACCACTGCGACAGATCGATGCCGTAGAACTTCTGGCCTTCGACCGTGTAGTGCGCGGTGAAGCCGCCCAGCAGCACCTGGAATCCGAACAGAGCGACCACCAGGAACAGGTACTTGCCCAGCGCCCGCTGCGATGGCGTCAGCGCGAACGCGGTCAGCGGATCCTTGGCGGGCGCCTCGGGTTCCTCTTCCTCCTTGCCGCGCATGAAGGCCCAGGCCCACACGAGCAGGCCGATGCCGGCCAGCAGCACCACCACGCTGATGATGGACCACATGACGTTTTCGGCGCTGGGAACATTGCCGATCAGAGGTTCGTGCGGCCAGTTGTTGGTATAGGTGGCCGTCATGCCCTCGCGCTCGGTCGCCGCGGCCCAGGCCGTCCAGAAGAAGAAGTGCGTGAGCTGCGTGCGGCGAGCGGCATCCGGCAGGGTGTTCTCCTTCATTGCGAAGCTCTCGCGGCTGCCATGCAGCGCGGGCGCGTCGGAGAACAGCTGGTCGTAGTAGGCCGCAGTCTGCGCCATCGCGCGGGCGCGGCGCGCGCTGACCGTCAGCGTGTCGGTCGCGGCATCGCTGCGGTTGGCGCGGTACTCGGCTTTCAAGGCCTCGCGCAGCGCGGCCTGCTCCGGCGCGGACAGCTGCGCGTAGTCCTTGCCGTGCGCGTCGCGCGCGGCAAGGTCCAGCCAGGCCGTCAGTTCACGGTGCAGCCAGTCGGCCGTCCAGTCCGGCGCCTGATAGGCGCCATGCCCCCAGATCGATCCGAGCTGCATGCCGCCGACGGACTGCCAGGCGGTCTGGCCGTCCAGGATGTCGTCGCGGCCGAACAGGCGGGTGCCGTCGGCCGTCACGACCTGGCCGGGAATCGGCGGGGCCTGCCGGTAGACTTCGCCGCCGTAAAAGCCCAGCAATGCGAATGTGATCGCCACCACGGCGATCAGCGTGAACCATAACTTCCGATACGGACCCATGATGGGAACGCCCTCCAGTGTTGCTTGCGGTTAGTGGGGTACGTTCCCTTATGCGAATTCCGTGCCAGAAAAATTTGCAGCCAAATCAATGAATTGCGTCAAGAAGGGTTTTTTTGACCGCAACGCGACAGGGTATAAATCACTAGCAAAGGGTCTTTTTAACCACAACCGCCGGGCGCCGCCCTCTTACAATCCTGCGACGTTTTCCCTTCTTTCAAGGAACCGACTGCATGGCAACGGGCAAGCCGGATGCGTGGAGCCTCTTCCTCACCGCGCACGCGCTGGTGGCGGAGGAAATCGAAAGGCGGCTGTCGGCCGCCGACCTGCCGCCGCTGGCATGGTATGACGCGCTATGGGCGCTGGAACGGGCGCCGCAAGGCGCCGCGCGCATGTTCGAGGTCGCCGAACGCATGGTGATCGCGCGCTACAACCTGACGCGCCTGATGGACCGCCTGGAGGCCGAAGGCCTGGTCGAACGCTACCGTTCGGACGAGGACCGGCGCGCCACCTACGCCCGAATCACGCCCAAGGGACGGGCGTTGCGGCGCGAAATGTGGAAGATCTACGAACCCGCGATCGACGAGCTCTTCCTGTCGCAGCTGCCCGCGGAGCAACAGGCATCCATGGCGGAGAGCTTCCGCCTCATCGCCCGCCACGTGCGCGCGTCGGCCAAGGAGTCCGCGCAATGACAGCCCCCTCTTTGCACATCGGCATCGTGGCCTGCTCGGCCGAAGGCGCCGCGCTCTGCTACCGCACCCTGTGCGCGGAAGGCGCCCGGCGCATGGGGCCGCACGCCCACCCGGAGATTTCGCTGCACACGCACTCGCTGGCGGACTACGTGGCCTGCCTGGACCGCGGCGACCTGGCCGGCGTCGGCGCGCTGATGCTGTCCTCCGCCGGCAAGCTGGCCCGCGCCGGCGCGGACTTCCTGATCTGCCCGGACAACACCATCCACCAGGCGCTCGGCCACGTGCTGCCGCGCTCGCCCCTGCCCTGGCTGCACATCGCCGAGGAAGTCGCCGCCGAGGCTGCGGCGCGCGGCTACCGTCGCATCGGCATCCTGGGCACGCGCTGGCTGGCGGAAAGCAGCGTCTATCCCGATATGCTGGGCCAACGGGGCCTGCAGTGGCTCCGCCCGCCGGAAGACGACCGGGCGGAACTGGGCCGCATCATCATGGACGAACTGGTGTACGGCGTGTTCAAGCCGGATTCGGTGGCGCGGCTGCAATCGATTATCGAGCGCCTGCGGGACGCGGGCTGCGACGCCGTCGTGCTTGGCTGCACCGAGCTGCCGCTGGTGCTGGACGATGGCAATTCCGCGCTGCCCACCCTGGATTCCACCAGCATCCTGGCGCGGGCGGCCCTGGCCCGCGCGCTGCGCGCCGGCTGATCGGGCGCCCTCAGATCTGGTCAAGCCCGTACTGCCGCAAACCATCCAGGTCCAGCACCTTGATCTGGTTGTAGGCCAGGGCCAGGATGCCCAGGTCGGCCAGAGCCTGCAGCGCCTGGTTGACCCGCTGCCGCGACAGGCCGGTCAGGTAGCCGAGTTCTTCCTGTGAAATCGCCAGCGTCAGATCGGTGGACGGGTACAGCCGCGGATTGAAGAGCTGCGCCAACGATTGCGCCACGCGCGCGTCCGCATCCAACAGGCGGTGGTTCTGGATGGACGCAATGAACTCGCCCATGCGGTCGTTCAACTGGCCGATGACGAAATGCGAAAACGGCAGGCTGGCCGACAGCAGCGCATGGAAGGTGGCGGCTGGAACCAGCATCACCACGCTCGGCTGTATGGCCACCACGTCGTACTTGCGCAACTCGCGCTTGATCACGCTGCCCTCGCCGAACCAGCCGCCCGGCGGCACGCCCGAGAACGTGCAGCTGCGGCCCGACTCGTTGTAGATGGCCAGTTTCAGCAGCCCCGAATGCACGCCCAGCCAGTAGTCCGACGGCGCGTTGCGCCGCGCGATCCATGCCCCGTTTTCCACGCGCTCGGCGCGCGATGTCGCCAATACCAGATCCTGGTGCGAGGCCTCCAGCGCGCCGAACCAGGCTCGCGCGTGGAACAGGTCCGCCAGTTCGTCGGCGGAAACGATGTTTGAAACGTCGGACATGGAAAGAACCGTGTAAAACAAGGGGTATGCGGGCCCGCCGGCAGTCTGTCATGCAGGCGACAGACTGCATTTTCGGGCTGGCGATACGCTAGGGCAAGCGCCGGGAATCGCTATTCCCGCATAAAGAAACAGGAGCGCGCACGCGCCCCTCAGGAGACAACGATGAGCGGCATGTTCGATCAAGGCCTTGCGCGCCGCGAGGCCAATTACACCCCCTTGACGCCCGTGGACTTCATCGCCCGCGCCGCCGAAGTCTACGGCCAGCGGCTGGCCGTCGTCCACGGCAAGGTGCGCCGCAACTGGGCGCAGACCTACGAACGCGCGCAACGGCTGACCGGCGCCCTGGCGCAGGCGGGCATCCGGCGCGGCGATACCGTCGCCGTCATGCTGCCCAACATCCCCGCGATGGTCGAGGCCCACTTCGGCGTGCCGATGCTGGGCGCGGTGCTCAACACCCTGAACACGCGGCTGGACACCTCCGGCGTGCTGTTCATGCTGGGCCACGGCGAGGCGCGGGCGCTGATCGTGGACACGGAATACGCCGAGGTCGCCCAGCGCGCCCGCGCCGAATTCCCGCACCTGAAAGTCATTTCGGTGCACGACCTGGAAACGGCGCCCTCCTCGCTGCCCGGCGCCGTCGACTACGAGGCCTTCCTGGCCTCGGCCCCCGCCCGCTACGACTGGCAGCCGCCGGCCGACGAATGGGACGCCATCGCGCTGAACTACACCTCCGGCACCACCGGCGATCCCAAGGGCGTGGTCTATCACTATCGCGGCGCCTACCTGAACGCGATCAGCAACATCCTCGAATGGGACATGCCCAAGCATCCGGTCTATCTCTGGACCCTGCCGCTGTTCCACTGCAACGGCTGGTGCTTCGCCTGGACCGTCGCCGCGCGCGCGGGCGTCAACGTGTGCCTGCGCAAGTTCGATCCCAAGACGGTCTTCGACCTGATCCGGGAGGAAGGCGTCACCCATTACTGCGGCGCGCCCATCGTGCAGAGCGCCCTGGCCAATGCGCCGGCCGAGATGCGAGACGGCATCCGGCACACCGTGCGCACCATGGTCGCGGGCGCGGCGCCCGCGCCGGCCGTGATCGCCAAGATGCGCGACATCGGCTTCGAGCTGACCCATGTCTACGGCCTGACGGAAGTCTACGGGCCCGCCGCGGTCTGCGCGCGCCAGGACGCCTGGGACGCGCTGGAAGACGAGCAGCGCGCGCTGCTCACCGCGCGCCAGGGCGTGCGCTACCACCTGCAGGCCGGCGTGTCGGTGCGCAATCCGGAGACCATGGAGCAGGTGCCGGCCGACGAGCACACCGTGGGCGAGGTCATGTTCCGCGGCAACATCTGCATGAAGGGCTACCTGAAGAACGAGCGCGCCACCGAAGAAGCCTTCGCGGGCGGCTGGTTCCACACCGGCGACCTCGGCGTCATGACGGCCGACGGCTATGTCCGCATCAAGGACCGCAGCAAGGACATCATCATCTCCGGCGGCGAGAACATCTCCAGCATCGAAGTGGAGGACGCGCTTTACCGCCATCCCGCCGTGGCGGCGGTGGCCGTCGTGGCCATGCCCGACCCCAAGTGGGGTGAAACGCCCTGCGCTTTCGTCGAACTGAAGCCGGGGTGCAGCGCCACCGCCGAAGAGATCATCGCGCACTGCAAGCTCCTGCTGCCGGGCTTCAAGGTGCCCCGCGCGGTGCGTTTCGGCGAATTGCCCAAGACCTCCACGGGCAAGATCCAGAAGTTCGAACTGCGCGCCGCCGTCGGCGCCACCGCGGCCATCGACGTGGCCGATCCCGGCAAGACCGCCTGATTCCCGGCCCGCGCCCCAACCTCATCCAGGAGCTCCGACGCAATGACGTACCAAGCCCCCGTGAAAGACATGCTGTTCGTGTTGAACCATCTGGCCGGCCTGCCCGAAGTGGCCGCCCTGCCCGGCTTCGAAGAGGCCACGCCGGATACCGCCCACGCCGTGCTGGAGGAATCCGCGCGCTTCGCCGGCGACGTGCTGGCGCCGCTGAACCATCCCGCCGACCTCGATCCCAGCGCCTGGCGCGATGGCTCGGTGAGCACCTCGCCCGGCTTCAAGCAGGCCTTCCTCCAATACGCCGAAGCCGGCTGGCAAGGCATGACGCATCCCATCGAATACGGAGGCCAAGGCCTGCCCGGCCTGATCGGCTCGCCGTGCTCTGAAATGCTGAACGCAGCGAACCTGTCGTTCGCGCTGTGCCCGCTGCTGACCAACGGCGCCATCGAGGCCCTGATGACCGCGGGCTCGCCGGAACTGCGCGAACGCTACATCGGCCCCATGATCGCCGGCCGCTGGACCGGCACCATGAACCTGACCGAGCCCCAGGCGGGGTCCGACCTGGCCATGATCCGGTCCCGCGCGCAACCGGTGGGCGACGGCACGTACCGGATTTCGGGCACCAAGATCTTCATCACCTACGGCGAACACGATCTGGCCGAGAACATCCTGCACCTGGTGCTGGCCCGCCTGCCGGATGCGCCCGAGGGCGTCAAGGGCATCTCGCTCTTCCTGGTGCCCAAGTTCCTGGTCAACGAGGATGGCACGCTGGGCGCCCGCAACGACGTCCATTGCGTCTCGATCGAACACAAGCTGGGAATCAAGGCCAGCCCCACCGCCACCCTGCAGTTCGGCGATGACGGCGGAGCCCTGGGATACCTGGTCGGCCAGGAGAACCGGGGCCTGGACGCCATGTTCATCATGATGAACGCCGCCCGCTACGCCGTGGGCGTGCAAGGCATCGCCGTGGCCGACCGCGCGTATCAGCATGCGCTGGCCTATGCCGCCGAACGCGTGCAGAGCCGCCCGGTGGACGGCTCTTCGCGCGACGCGGTGGCGATCATCCAGCACCCCGACGTGCGCCGCATGCTGGGCACCATGCGCGCGCTGACCGAGGCCGGCCGCGCGCTGGCCTACGTCACCGCGGGCCACGCCGACCTGGCCCACGCCAGCCCCGACGCCGAGGCCCGCAAACGCCACCTGGCCGTCCAGGAATTCCTGGTGCCCATCGTGAAGGGCTGGTGCACCGAGATGTCGATCGACGTCGCCAGCCTGGGCGTGCAAGTGCACGGCGGCATGGGCTTCATCGAAGAGACGGGCGCGGCGCAGTACTACCGCGACGCCCGCATCCTCACCATCTACGAGGGCACCACCGCCATCCAGGCCAACGATCTCGTCGGCCGCAAGACCCTGCGCGACGGCGGCGCGGTCGCCCGCGCGCTGCTGGCGCAAGTCCGCCAGACCGAACAGGCTCTGGAAGCCAGCGCCCATCCCGCCGCGGGCCGCGTGCTTGCGCCGCTGCGCCGGGCCAGCGCGGCCCTGTCGGATGCGGTCGACTTCGTCCTGGCCAACGCTGCCAGCCACCCCAACGCCGTGTTCGGCGCCGCCGTGCCCTACCTGCTGCTGGCGGGCACCACGCTGGCCGGTTGGCAAATGGGCCGCTCCCTGCTCGCCAGCCTGGAACATCGCGGGGAAGACCCCGAATTCCACGACGCCAAGATCGCCACGGCGCAATGCTATGCGCTGCACAAGCTGAGCCAGGCGCCCGGCCTGGCGGCTGTCGTGCTGGGCTCGAAAGACTACGAGGTCCACCCGTAGGATGGGTAGAGCGCGAGAGTTCTTAAGCTAGAACAAGGCTGTCCAGCGCGCGCAACCCATGCGGCCATGGGCAGATTGTTTTTCGGCCGATGCAGGGCACTGTCTGTCCATGGCCGCATGGGTTGCGCGCGCGGGGCAGTTGCGTCTTTGCCCAGGTGATCTCGCGCTCTACCCATCCTACGGCCGGGCGAGCCGGGCGTTCACGCCGCGCGGCAAGGTCGCGGCCCAGAACAGCAGCGCGGCCAGGCTGATGCCGCCGCCGAGCGCGCACACCCCCACCCAGCCGGCCTGCGCGTACACCGAAGTCGCCGCGATCGAGCCCAGGCCGCTGCCCGCGGCATAGAACATCATGTAGCCGCCCACGAGCCGGCTATGCGCCTCGGCGCTGATGCTGAAGATCATCGTCTGGTTGGTGACGTGCAGGGCCTGCATGGCCACGTCCAGGACCAGCACGCCCAGCGCCAGCGCCCAAAGGCTCTGGTCCAGGAAGGCGATCGGCACCCAGGACAGGCACAGCAGCGCCAGGCCGGCCGCGGTCGTGCGCTCGCCAAGGCCGCGGTCGGCGAGCCGCCCCGCGCGCGCGGCCATCAGCACGCCCAGCACGCCTACCAGCCCGAAGGCCCCCACCGCGGTGTGCGTCAAGGAATGGGGCGGCGCGCTCAAGGGCAGGACCAGCGCGGTCCAGAACGCGCTGAACGCGGCGAACATCAGCAAGGCGATCATGCCGCGCACGCGCAGCACGCGCTCGGCCGCGAGCAAGCCGTAGAGCGAACGCAGGAGCGCCCAGTAACCCAGGTCCACCGTGGGCATGCGGCGCCGCGGCAGGCGGCGGGCCAGCACCGCCGCGAGCACGGCAGCCAACCCCGCCGACACCACGTACACCGCGCGCCAGCCCCACGCGTCGGCCACCACGCCCGCCAGCACGCGGGCCAGCAGCAACCCGATCACCACGCCTCCCTGCGCCGCGCCGACCACCCGCCCGCGCTCGCCGGGCGCGGCCAGGGCCGCCGACAGCGCAAGCAGGCCCTGCGTCATGGCCGTTCCCAACAGGCCCAGCGCCACCATGCCGATCAAGAGCCAGGGCGTGTTCGTCGCCAGCGCGACGGCGGCGAGCGCCAGCACCAGAAGCCCCAACTGTCCGATCATCAGGCGGCGGCGGTCCAGCAGATCGCCCAGGGGCACCACGAACACCAGCGCCAGCGCGCAGCCCAACTGCGTGGCAGTCACGACGACGCCCACCGCGCCTTCGGCCATGCCGAACTCCCGGCCGATCGCATCCAGCAAAGGCTGCGCGTAATAGACATTGGCCACGCTCAGCGCGCAGGCGACCGCCAGCAGCAGGACCAGTGAACGGGGCGTCCCTGCCGGGGGGTCGGGAACGGATGCTGCGGATGAGGTGGGCATGGCGATCTCCTTCTGGTTTCATTACAAAACCAGAATACTAGGTTTTATGGTTTTATAATGCAACCGAAATTGCAATCAGCCGTTGCCGCACGTCATCGACCGCCCTACCGCAAGGATCCGACATGGTTAAACGCACAAGTCTTGAAGGCGCCTCCTGCCCGGTGGCGCGCTCGCTGGATGCGATCGGCGACTGGTGGTCGCTGCTGATCGTGCGCGACGCCTTCGACGGACTGCGGCGCTTCGGGGAATTCCAGAAAAGCCTGGGAGTGGCCAAGAACATCCTCAGCGACCGCCTGCGCACGCTGGCGGCGCACGGTATCCTGGCCGCGGCCCCTGCTTCCGATGGCAGCGCCTACCAGGAATATGTGTTGACGAACAAGGGCCGCGCGCTCTTTCCGGTGATCGTCGGCCTGCGCCAATGGGGCGAAGACCACTACTACACGTCCGCCGAAGCCCATTCCACGCTGATCGACCGCAAGCGCGGCCAGCCCGTGCGCCGGCTGGAGGTCCGCGCACAGGATGGCCGCCTGATCGGGCCGGAAGACGCCGTGGTGCAGAAAGTGGCGCCGGCGGGTTAGGCTCCCTGCGCGCCGGGCCACTGCCCCGTCGCCAGCAAAGCCGGCGAATACGCGTCGAAGCGCCAGCGCAGGGCCAGCGCGCCCGGCCGGAACGCCACCCGGCGCGCATGCACCCGCCACAGCCGCTCCGCGCCTTCGAACGAGGCGATCTCGGGGCTGTCCAGGATCACCTCCGCGCGCCCCGACAGCTGCAACACGTCGCCGCGCTCGAAATCGATGAAGAGCAGCCCCGCGCGCGGATTCAGCACCATGTTGCCCAGCGTGTTGAAGTAGCGGTTGCCCGAGAAATCGGGAATGGTCAGCACGTTGCCCTCCACCCGCACGAAGCCGGGCTTGCCTCCCCGGTGCGACACGTCGACGGTGCGCTCGCCGGCGTCCGCATAGCTCGCCACGAACAGGGTGTCGGACCGCGCGATCAGCGCGCGGGCGGCATCGTCCAGCCCCGCGCGCTCTCGCGGCGCCCCGGCGAAGCGCAAGGCCGGCGAGCGGGAGAAATGGAAATCCCGCGTCTGGATGTACTTCGGGCAATTGCCGAAAGACTGCGCCACGGCGATATCGAAGCGCTTGCCGTCCCAGGCCGAAATGCGTCCGTTCGCGCGATTGCGCCGGCGCGTATGCAGCTCGATGCCCAGTGCCGCCACCGGCTGGCCCGCGCCCAGGCCGGCAAGCAATGGGTCGTCGGCGTCGGGCATGGCGGCCACGCGCAGGATGCGCGGATCGGGCGACACCGCGAATCCGGGCAGCCCTTCCAGCACGCCCGCCCAGGGATCGCCCCGCGCATCCACCGCCCCCGCCACCAGGAATGGCAGCTGCGCGAAAAACTCGCGGTGCTGGTCCGGCATGTAGTCGCGGATGACCTTGCGCCCCGCCACCTCCATGCGCTCGGCCACGCCCGCGTGCCGCTGCAGCAGCGTTTCCCCCGCATGCCAGGGCGACGGCGTGTCGATGGTTGTTTCGGCTATCGGCATGATCGCGTTCCTTGCGGCCCGGGCGGCCGCGGTCAGGCGGCGAGCGGGCCGGAGGCCGCCGACAGCCAGCGCTGCACCGCGGTCGAATCCGCAACCACGACCCCGCCGCCGTCGATGACCGGCACCTGCCCGAACGCGTTCAGGGCAAGAAAGGCGGGAAGCTTCCGTTCCCGTCCGCGCAAATCCACGTCGGTCGTCCTGTGCGGCACGTCCGGCACGGACAACATGAGGGCCACGCGATGCGCATGGCCGGACAGCGGGAAACTGTAGAAGATCAGAAGCGGAGGCTGGGCGGTCTGCATGAGGGGCTTTCCAGGTTGGAGGCAGCCTCCATCTTGAACCCGCGCCGGCCCCGGGTGAACGGCCGGCCAGCGCAAGACACTCTTGCGCCGCGTGAAAGAAAGCCGCGCGGCCCCGACGCGGGCCCTAGGCCGGCGGCGCGGCCAGGTCGCGCCTCAAGGCCTCGACACAGAACTCGACGAAGCTGCGCACCTTGGCCGAGCTTTTACGGCCTTCCGGATACACCACGTGCACCGGCAACGGCGGAAGCTCGAAGTCGCGCAGCACCACCTGCAATGCCCCGCTGGCCAGGTGCCGCGCCACCTGGTAGGACACGACCTGGGTCAGGCCCCAGCCCTCGCAGGCCGCCAGCACCGCGGCCTGGAATGTCGTGACCGTCAGCTGCGAATCCACTCGCACCCGCCTGGGCTGCCCGTCCTGCATGAAACGCCATTGCGCCCCCCGTCCTTCGAGCGCCGCCGTGATCGTGCAATAGCGCTGCAAGGCGTCCGGATCCTCGGGGACGCCATGCTCCCGCAGGAAGGCGGGCGCGGCGCAGACAACACGGCGCACCTGCCCCACCGGCACGGCCGTCAAGGAAGAATCGGGCAAGGCGCCGATGCGCACGGCCACGTCGATCCCTTCGTCCAGCAGGTTCACCACGCGGTCCACCAGCAGGGTGCGCACCGAAACCTCGCGGTGCGCACGCAGGTATCCCAGCACGGCCGGCATCACGTGCAGTTCCCCGAAGAACGCGGGCGCGGTGATGCTGAGCGCGCCGCGCGGCGCGGCCATCGCGCCGGCGGCCGCGTCATCGGCCTGCTCCACTTCCTCCAGGATGCGGCGGCAATCGGCGGCATAGCGCTGGCCGGCCTCGGTCAGGCGCAGGCTGCGCGTGGTGCGCACGACCAGCAACGCCCCCAGCCGCCTCTCCAGCGCGGCCACGCTGCGCGTGACGGCGGGCGCCGACATCTCCAGGCGCCTGGCCGCGCCCGCGAAACTCTGCGCATCGGCCACCGCCAGGAATACGCTCATTTCATGGAAGCGGTTCATGGTTCGCGGCGGTCGATGCGGCGCGGTACTAAGGTGGCAGGCCTCATGCGATAGTCTGTGTTCCAAAGCCATCGGCGCGGAAAGCGCCGATTTGCGGGACGATATTAGAAGCGGCTCTCAGCGCCCGTCAATCCAGGCCGCGCGCCTGGCTGGGCCTGGAATTCCTGGCCCAGCCAGGCCAGGAAAGCCTTGACCGGCGGATGCCGTTCGCGGCCCGGCGCGCACAGGGCGGTGTAGGCGGCGCCCTCCACCTGGACCTCCGGCCTATAGGGCGCCAGGGTCCCCGCGCCCACGCTGTCCGACACCATCACGGAACTGGCCAGCACCAGGCCCTGCCCCGCGATGGCGGCCTGCAAGGCGTAATGTTCCTCCGTGTAGGCATGCTCCGCCGCCGGCCGCAGCCAGGCCGGCAGCCCGGCCGCCTCGCACCAATCCTGCCAGCCCTGGTCATACAAGGGCGAATCGCGCCAGCGCACGGTCACCAGCGCGGGCGGGCGCTTGCCCTGCCGCGCCGCCAGGGCCGGCGCGCCATAGACGCCAAACCACTCCTGCAGCATGCAGGCGGCGTGCAGGTCGGGAAAGCGCCGGCGGCTGTAGCGCACGGCCACGTCCACGCTGGCGTCCTGCAGCAGGTCCACGGGTTCGGCGGTGGCGTTCAGGCGCAGCTGGTACTGCGGATAGGCCTCGTAGAATCGTCCCAGCCGCGGCACCAGCCACAATGCCGCGAACGAATGCGTGGTGGATACGGTCAGCGCGCCCGAGGCCGGCGTGGGACGCAAGGCGTCCAGCGTCTGGGCCACGTCGAGCAGCGCCCCGTGCACGCGCGCGAATAGGCGTTCGCCCGCGCCGGTCAGGCGGACGCCGCGCGGCACCCGATCGAACAGCGCCACCCCCACGTGCCGCTCCAGCGCCTTGACCTGATGGGAAACAGCCGTAGCGGTGACCGAGAGCTCTGCCGCGGCCAGCTTGAAACTGCGCAGCCTTGCCGCCGCCTCGAAGGTGCGCAGCGCCGTGACAGGAAGCGTCGCGAACATGGATGCCTGCCATTCAGATGAAATTGACTCATCTTAGTTTAGGAATCCTCATTTGTCGCCACTTCCCTTTAAATCTAAATTTTCCTTGTCGCATCGAACATCGCATGCGTAAACAAGGAATCCAGCATGAATTCACATCATCCTGAAAAACGCCTGCTCATCCTGGTGGGCAGCCCGCGGCGCGATGGCAACAGCGCGGCGCTCGGCGCGGCCGCGCTACGCGGGGCCGAAGCCGCCGGCGCCTCCGCCACCCTCCTGTTCCTGGACGATTACATCCAAGAATTCCTGCCCGACTTGCGGCGCAAACCCGCGCCCTCCGACCGCTATGCGGAGCTGTTCCTGGAACACTTCCTGCCGGCCGACGGCGCGCTGATCTGCACGCCCATCTATTGGTACGGCATGTCGGCGCAGACCAAGGCTTTCTTCGACAGGTCATTCGGCCACTATGCCGGCGCGGGCCCCGAGCCGGAGCGGGTCAAGGCCCGCATGGCCGGCAAGCGCCTGGGGCTGGCCGTGGCGTCGGAAGAAACATATCCCGGCGCGGCGCTGGGCATCGTGCACCAGGTCCAGGAGTACGCGCGCTACACCCACTCGGATTTCGTTGGCTACGTGCATGGCGTGGGCAATCTGCGCGGCGAGGTCGAGGCGGATCCCTGGCAGCCGCTGGAGGCGGCCGCCAGGCTGGGCGCGGATTTCTTTACGCGGAAGTATTCGGACTACCGGATCGAGACGCCCCGGGCCCGCAATGTGTGGGAATCGGCCGAGCAGCCCACCGCCCGTGAACGGCCCTAGTCCAGCGCCAGCTCCCGGGAGCGGCCGAACAGGGGCCGCTGCACGGTCTGCGCCAGCAACACGCCGGCCAGCGTCACCGCGCCGCCCAGCAGGTGGTACATGTGCAACTCTTCGCGCAGCATCACGAAGGCGGCCAGCGCGGTAAACAGCGGCAGCAGGTTGATGAAGATGCTGCAGCGGTTCGGCCCCAGGCGATGCACGCCCTCGATCCACAGGAACGACAGCAGCACGGACGAAAAAATGCCGGCGTAGAGAATCAAGGGGATGGTGTTCACGTCCAGCGCGGCCTGCGCGGCCGGCACGCGCAGGTACAGGGGCAGCATATAGAGCAGCGCGAAGAACGACTGCACGAAGGTCGATTGCCACGCCGGCACCGGCACCTTCCAGTGCCGCAGCAGCACGCCGTACAGCGCATAGGACAGGGCCGCCAGCAGCATCAGGCCGTCGCCCACGTGGATGCCGTGCTGGAACACGCTCAACACGTCCCCCTGCCCCACCAGGTACAGCAGGCCGAGGAACGAAAGCGCGCCGCCCGCGGCCATGCCCAGGGTCAGCGGATCGCGCAGGATCACCACGCTGAGCAACATGCTCAGCAAGGGAATCAGCGCGGTCAGGATGGCCATGTTGGTGGCCGTGGTGGTCTCGGCCGCCCGGTACGAAAGCGCCTGGAATACGGCAGACGACAATGCGCCGTACAAGGCCAGCTTGGGCCAGTGGCGCAGCAGGGTCTTGCGGTTGCGCCAGGCGGGCCGGGCCGTGAACAGGCCCATGAGGAACAGCGCCAGCACCAGCCGGTAGAAGGTGATGGCGGTGGGAGAGATGGCGCTGGCGGCCATCTTGGAAACGATGACGTTGCCCGCCCAGAACAGGATGGCGAACAGCGGAAACAGGTAGGACATGATGGTTTGCGCTCGGGGAATGAGGGATCGGCTGCGCGCCGCGCGCGGCGCCGGGAGGCGGCGTGCGTGGCGGCACAGGATCGATATCCTATTGAGCGCAGATCAGTCCGTCTGCCGATGAAAAGGCAGCAACTATCTAGAAATGGACATACCCGATCTTCAAGGACGGAACGGCGCGGGGTCGAGCGGCAACGGCAGGCCCGCCATCTGGGCGGTCAGGAGCGCGGCGCTGCCGCAAGCCAGCGTGAAGCCCAGCGCCCCTTGCCCGATGTTTAGCCACAGATTGTCGGCCGCAGGGCTACGTCCGATCAGGGGCTTGCCGGTCGGCGTGGCCGGCCGCAGTCCGGCCCACGGAATGGCCTGGCGCAGGTCCAGCGCCGGGAATGCCTCGTGCACCTGGCGCTTGAGCAGCGCGATGCGCGCTGGATCGATATCGGCATTGGCGCTGCCGATGTCGACCATGGCCGCGATGCGCAATACGCTGCCCACGCGGGCATAGACGATGCGCCGCTCGTAGTCCGTCACGCTGATACTGGGCGCCACGCACTCGTCGTCATCGGCCAGCGGCACGCTCAGGCTGTAGCCCTTCAGCGGATACAGCGGCACGTCGTGGCCCAGGGGATTGAGCAGCGTCCGTGTGCCGATGCCGGTCGCCAGCACGATAGCGTCCGCGCCGATATCGCCGTCGCGGGTATTCACGGCCACGATGCGGCGGCCTTCGCGCTGCAGGCCGGAGACCGGGTTGGACATGGCGCACTGCACGTTGCCCAGGGACTGCAGGCGATCGAACAGCGCTTCCGTGAACTGGCGGCAATCGCCCGCCTCTTCGCTAGGCGTGAAGATTGCGCCCGCCAGGCTGCCGCCCATCCCGGCCAGCGCGGGTTCCAGCGCCAGCGTCTGGGCCGCGTCCAGCACCTGCTGCTCGGCCCCATGCGCCGCCTGGTATTCCACCAGCGCGCGCGCCTTCTCCAGCAAGGCCGGACTGCGGTAGGCGATGAGCTTGCCGTTCTTCAGATGGCCGAAGTCCAGGTCTTCCTGCTCGAGCAGGGTATGCATGACGTCGCGGCTGAGGTAGGACAGGCCGGACAGTTGCGCGGTCGACTGCCGCGCCACGGATTCCCGGCATGCCAGCGCGAACTGCAGGCACCAGCGCCATTGGTGCGGATCCAGCCGGGGCCGGAAACGCAGCGGGGAATCCTGGCGCAACAGCCAGCCGGGCACACTGGGCAACACGCCGGGGCCGGCCAGCGGCGCCACGTAGCTATAGCTGAGTTGCCCGCCGTTGGCGTAGCTGGAGACCTCGGCCGGACGAGGCTGGCTGTCCACCAGCACCACATCGTGGCCCTGGCGCGCCAGGAAATAAGCCGACGTAACACCCACGACGCCAGCACCGATAACGCAAACGCGCATATGCCTAGATCCAGAAAACAGGGAATTCAGCCTATTCTGGGGTGCGCGCGGCTAGTCCGGCAAATGCCAAACTCCGCAGGATCCATAACAAAACATCATGCCCCGCCTCAGGCGGCGCGGTGCAGGCGGATGATGGCCGCGGCGGTCGGGTCGCGCACCAGGTCGGCCAGCGTATAGCCGTTGAGGGCCTCGTAGAAGGCCTGCAGGGTCTGCGCCAGCACGCCCGACAGCCGGCACGAACCGTCCAGCGCGCAAGGCGGTTCGCGGCAATCGATCAGCGGCCCCTGCTGCTCCAGCTCGCGGATCAGGTCGCCCACCCGGTAGTCGGCGGCGGGCCGCGCCAGGCGCAGGCCGCCCCCCTTGCCCCGCGATGTATCGATCCACTCGCGTTGCGCCATGAAGTGCGCCACCTTGACCAGGTGATTGCGCGACACGCCGAAGCGGTCCGCGATCTCCGGAATGGTGACGGCGGAGGGCCGGTCGCGGCATTGCGTCAGGTACATCAGGATGCGCAGGCCGAAGTCGGTGAATCGGGTCAGTTGCATGGCATGGATGGGAAGATCCCCGGCGGCCCCGGGCAAGCAGGCCGCCAGGATACACCGCTCAGGCGGGCGCGCCGCCGCTGCCGAAGGCCTCGGCGTGGATCCGGTCCTCGGCCACGCCCAGGCTGGTCAAGGCCTGGCGTTGCGCGCGCATGAAGCCGGCCGGGCCGCAGAGGTAGTAGTCGGCGCCCGGAACGATGGCGTCCTCGCGGATGGCATGCAAGTCCACGCGGCCGGTATGGTCGTAGTCGCGGCCGCGCTGATCGCCATGGCCCACTTCCTCGTAGAACACCGCCTTGCGCACGTTGTCGCGTTCCGCGGCGATGCTGTTGATGTGCTCCTTCATGGCATGCGCCGAACTGTTGCGGCAGCCGTGCACGAAACGGATCTGCCGGTCGTCGTTGAGGCGCACCAGGTGATTCAGGATGGAGACCATGGGAGTCAAACCCACGCCGCCGCTCAGCAGCACGACCGGGGCCTTGCCTTCCTCGCGCAGGTGGAAATCGCCCTGCGGCGGCGCCACGTCCAGCACGCCACCCTCTTCCAGGCGGTCATGCAGGGCGGTGGAAACGCGGCCGGCCGGCGTCTGGCCGCTGCCCGCTTCGCGCTTGACCGAAATGCGCAGGCGGTCTTGGCCCGGCGCGTCCGACAGGCTGTACTGGCGCGGCTGCATCAGGCCCAGTTCAGGCACGTACAGGCGCACAGAAACATACTGGCCCGGCTGATAAGCCGGCACCGCGCCGCCGTCGGCAGGCGCCAGGTAGAACGAGGTGATCTCGGCGCTTTCACGCTGCTTGCCCACCACGCGGAACGCGCGCCAGCCCGTCCAGCCGCCCGGCTTGGCGGCCGATTCCCCATACAGGCGCGCTTCTTCGCCGATCAGCAGATCGGCCAGCTGGCCGTAGGCCGCAGCCCAGGCGTCCACCAGTTCGTCCGTAGCCGCCTCGCCCAGCACTTCGCGGATGGACGCCAGCAGGTGCTTGCCCACGATCGGATAGTGCTCCGGGCGGATGCCCAGGCTGACGTGCTTGTGCACGATGCGCGTCACGACCGGCATGAGCACCGAGGGATCGTCGATGTGTTCGGCATAGGCCGCGACCGCGCCGGCCAGCGCCTGCTGCTGCTCGCCGCCTGCCTGGTGGCCTTGGTTGAAGACGTGCTTGAGCTCGGGATTGTGCTGGAACATGCGGGCATAGAAATGCCGGGTCAGCGCAACGCCATGCGTCTTGAGGACGGGGGCCGTGCCCTTGACCAGGGCGCGGATTTGGGGACTCAACATCTACTGCTCCTTGTGGTGCGATCGTGTTCGCCATTAAACATATATTTATAATACATCTTTTAAAACCTAATGGAAAACCCTGAACCAGAGATCAAACCAAGCCCGATTCCCACTCCCCCAAAACGGTAACCGCCGGCAACTCGCAACCCGTTACGGTTCGCCATAAGGGACGGATGGACTCGCCTGTGCCCACGTCCCATACGACCGAAGAAATCCATTCATCGCCCAGCCGCCAGGAGCAGGCTTTCCAGCGCCCGGGCGGCGCGCGCAGGCGCCATGCGCCGTCCGGCCCCGCCGCCAGGCCGGCCGAGGCCATATCCGCGGGAAAATCCAGCGCCGCCGCCTTGATGAAGGCTTCCTTCAGCGTCCACATCAGGTAGAAGTGTTGCAGTTGGCGGGCGCCGTCCAGGCCGGCAAGCACGCCCCGCTCCTCGGGCGTGCAGACCCAATCCGCCAGCCGCAGCACCTCGCGGGGCCGGATCCTCTCCAGATCGGCTCCTAGCGGCCGCGCCGCCGATGTCGCGGCGCAGACCGCGGAACCGCCGCTGTGACTGAGCGACGTGGCGCCGCCAGGAGGCAGCTCCGCGCGGACCTCGTGCAACAGCGCGCGGCTGACCCGCCAATCACCCTGAGCCTTCGCGCTGCGCACGGCCTGCGCCCGCCGTAAATCGTCGGCGGACAGGTTTTCTATCCTGTAACGGCGGGCGGCCCGTGCATCCGCCCACCAGACAAAAAGTTCCTGAGTTTTCACGAACAAAAGTAATCTAAGGTAAAAACAAATACAAAAATACGGTTAAAATGCGTCTTATGTAACTATATAAGTCAAAAGTACTACAATCTGCCGTAGTAGAATCGCGCGCTATGTTGACGTTTTCAATCGCGCAATGGCAAGGTTGGACGCCAGGAATCGATAGCCCCGAAGCTTGGTTGGACTGGGCGGAACATCCGTACTGTCCCCTCGGGAATCAGAGCGTGCCCAGCCTGGATTTCTTGCCCCCCCTGCAACGCCGCCGCCTGAGCCCCCTGGCTCGCGGCGTGTTTGCGTGCGCGTGGCCCATGGCCGAAGGCCGGCCGGGCATGCCGCTGGTCTATGCCTCGCGGCATGGCGAAACCACCCGGAACTTCGGGCTCCTGCAATCGCTGGCGGCGGACGAGCCGCTTTCCCCCACCGCGTTCGGCCTGTCCGTGCATAACTCGATCGCCGCGCAGTGGTCGATCATACGCCGTGAAACGGCCGAATCCGTCGCCTTGTCCGTGGAAGACGACGGCCTCGAGCACGCCATCGCCGAAGCCGCCATGCTCTTGGCCCACGGCCACGAGGACGTGCTGGTGGTGTTGGCCGAAGAGCTGCCGCCCGCCCCGTATGCCCCCTGGACGCAGGATGTGCCGTGCACCTATGCGGTCGCCCTCCACCTGCGCCCGGGCGCCGATTGGACCCTGGCCCTGGATCCGCAGCAGGCGGCGCCGGCCGCCGATGCGCGGCAGGCCTGGCCCAACCCCCTGAACCTGCTGCGCCACCTGTTGTTGCGCACACATGCCTGGCGGCACGCGAACCACGCCCGCCAGTGGACCTGGACGCGCACGGCATGACCAGCACCACGCACCACCGGCAAGATTTCTGGCTCTGGCGGCTCGTCGCCACCGGCATGGCGTTCACCTTGTTCGGGCTGGGCGGCGTGCTGCTGCGCGCGTTTGTCTTCCCCTCCCAGCGTTTGCTGCCCGGCGACACGCTCGACCGCCAGCGCCGGGCGCGCTGGACCTTGAACCGCACCTTCCGCCTTTTCATCCGCTTCATGGTCCGCGTCGGCATCCTGACCGTGGAGTTCCGGGGCGCCGAACGCCTTGGCCAGCCCGGGCAGATGATATTGGCCAACCACCCCTCGCTGCTGGACGTGGTCTTCCTGGTGGGCCACGTCAAAAACGCCAACTGCATCGTCAAGCACAGCCTGGCCACGAACCCCTTCACCCGCGGCCCGATCGCCAACGCCCGCTACATCACCAACGACGAAAGCTTCGACATGTTCGACCGCGCCGCCGACGTGCTGCGCAGCGGCGAAACCCTGATCGTCTTTCCCGAAGGCACCCGCACGCCGCGCGACACCATGCCGCGTTTCCATCGGGGCGCCTGCGCCATCGCCCTGCGCGGGGCGCGCGTCGTGACGCCCGTCGTGATCAGCATGAATCCGCGCAGCCTGACCAAGGGCGAGCCCTGGTACCGGATTCCGCCTTGCCGGATGCGCTACGTCATCCATGTCGGCGAGGACATCGACCCCGCCACCTGGAGCGCCGCGCATCCGCTGCCGATCGCCGGACGCAGGATGAACGATCACCTGCACGCCTATTTCGAAGCCGAACTGGCGCGCACCGCGCCCTCCGGCGCCCCACTGAACAAATAATCGCCCATGGCGGCGAATGCGGAGTCCACGCTGGATGAATCAACTGGAACTTGAACTGAAGACCCTCGTCATCGAATCCCTGGGGCTGGAAGACATCACCCCCGAGGACATCGACCGCGACGCCCATCTGTTCGGCGACGGACTCGGACTGGATTCCGTGGACGCGCTGGAGCTGGGCCTCGCTCTGCAAAAACGCTACGGCATCACCATCGATCCGGAAACGAGGAACATGCGCGAGCATTTCGCCAGCATCGCCAAGCTGGCGGCCTTTGTCACCGCGCAACGCCACGATTAACGCATACGGAGTTCACGATGCATACCCGCGAGGAAATCTTCAATACGCTGCGCGGCGCGCTGGTCGAACTGTTCGAGATCGAACCGGAACGCATCACGCCCGAAGCGAACCTGTACACCGATCTTGAAATCGACAGCATCGACGCCATCGACCTCATCGACCACGTGCGCCGGCAGACCGGCCGCAAGCTCGACGCCAACGACTTCCGGACCGTGCGCACCGTCGAAGACGTCGTGCAGGCCATGTGGCAGAAGCAGGATCCCGCCGCATGAGGCACGGCGCGGCGGCCGCCCTGGCCCTGGCCGGCATCGCTTACCCCTTCGCCGTCCATGCGGCGCTGGGGCGCCTGAGCGTGGCCTGGGTGGTCCTGCCGCTGGCGCTGCTGTGGCTGGCGCGCGGCCTGACCGCAAGCGCCAGGCAACCCGGTTCGCGCCTGCTGCCCGCCGTGGCCATCGTCTTCTGCGTGATATTGGCGGTCTCGGATTCGGAAGCCGGGCTGCGCTGGTATCCGGTATTGATCAACGCCATGATGCTGGCGATCTTCGGCGCCAGCCTGAAGGCTGGCCGGCCCGTGATCGAACGCCTGGCGCGGCTGCGCCATCCCGACCTGCCGCCCGAGGGCGTGCGCTACACCCGCAACGTAACGCGGGTCTGGTGCGGTTTTTTCGCGTTGAACGGCGCAATAGCCGCGGCGCTCGCGGCCTGGGCGCCCTGGAGCTGGTGGGTCGCGTACAACGGCGCGATCAGCTACGGGTTGATGGGCCTGTTGTTCGCCGGCGAATGGATTTTGCGCCCCGCCGCCGCCAAAGTGGCTTGAACCATGGCCTGGATTCCCCTGACGCATCTGCTGTTGCCGGCTCCGCCCGAGGAAGCCGGTATTCCCGTCGCCGACGAACCGCTCCTGTCGCGCGGCGCTTTCGCGCAGGCCAGCCTGGCGGCGGCCGGCGGATTGCAGGCAAAGCCGCTGCGCCGCGTGGCGCTATGGTTCGAAGATGCCGCGCAGATGGCGGTCGCCCTCCTGGCCTGCTGGCGCGCAGGCGTGGTCGCCGTGCTCCCCGGCGATGCCCAGGCGCACACCTGCTCCGCGCTCGACGCCACCGTGGATGCCTGGCTGACCGATGCGGCCCTGCCCGTGCCGGCGGACCGGCAGTGGCGGCTGGAGGATCTTGAAGGCCACCCGCCGCTGGCGCCCGCCGAACTCGATCCCGCGCTCGGACTGGTGCTGTGCACGTCGGGATCCAGCGGACGGCCCAAGCATATCGCCAAGACCTGGCGGCAATTGATGGACGAGGTCCGCGCGCTGCAGGACCAATGGCCCGACGCGGACACGCCCGTGCTGGGCAGCGTATCGGCCCAGCATATGTACGGCCTGCCCTTCAGGGTGCTGTGGCCGCTATCCGCCGGACGGCTCCTCGACCGCCCCCAGCGCATCTACCCCGAGGACCTGCAGCAAGCCAGCCTGCGCCATCCTTCCTTCGTCTGGATCGCAAGCCCCGCGCTGCTGCGGCGCCTGGGCGAACGACTGAACTGGAAGGCGTTGCGCGGCAGGCTGGTCCGCATCCATTCATCGGGCGGCGAGCTGCCCGCCGAGGTCTCCGGCCACATCGAACGCCATCTGGGGCTGCGCCCCACCGAGATCTACGGCAGCTCCGAGACGGGCGCGGTCGCGTGGCGCCGGGGCGCGGAGGATTGGCAGCCGCTGCCCGGCGTCGCCGTCAGCCTGAACGCCGAGGGCGCGCTGCGCGTGCGATCCCCCTGGGTCAACGCCGCCGAAGAGCAAACGGCGGACGGCGCGGAGCTTGTCTGCGGGCGGTTCCGGCTGCTTGGCCGCCTGGACCGCATCGTCAAGATCGAAGAGAAGCGCATCTCCCTGCCGATGCTGGAACGGGCCCTGGCGGGACATCCCTACGTCACGGAAGCGCGGTTGGGCGCAATCGCCGGCGCGCCGCGCCTTGCCGCCCTGGTCGCGTTGTCGGCAAAGGGCCTGCACGCCCTGCGCAACCAAGGCCGGAAAGCGGTGACCGCCGCGTTGCGCGCGCATCTGGCCGCGGGCTTCGAATCGCTGGCCCTTCCCCGCACCTGGCGCTTCTTTTCGCAGCTGCCGGGCAACGCGCAAGGCAAATTGCCGCGCCATGAATTCGAGGCCGCCGCGGGCCCCCGTCCCCTGGCCCCGGAAGCGCGGGAACTGCCGGGCCAAGCGGAAAACGAGCGCCGGTACACACTGGACATTCCCTACGATCTCGCCTATTTCACCGGCCACTTCCCCTCCGCCCCCGTGGTGCCGGGAGTGGCGCAGATCAGCTGGGCGATGTCGTTGGCGCAGCGAGATCTCTGCCCCGGCTTTCATTTCGCCGGCATGGAAGTCCTGAAGTTCCAGCGGCTGCTTCGCCCGGGCGACGTCGCCTCCCTGGCGCTCAAATGGGACGCTTCGAAACGGAAGCTGCACTTCGCCTTCACGGTCGAGGGCGCGCCATGCTCATCGGGCCGCATCCTCGAAGGCGGCCGGCCATGACCGCGCACCGGCTCTGCGCGGTCATCCCCGTGTACAACCACGGCGCCACGGTGGGCGCGGTGCACGCGCAACTGGCGGCGCAAGGCCTGCCTTGCGTGCTGGTGGACGATGGCTCGGAGCCCGCTTGCGCCGCCGAACTGGATGCCCTGGCGGCCAAGCCCCGCACGCACCTGCTGCGGCGCGCGGCGAACGGCGGCAAGGGCGCCGCGGTGCAGGACGGGCTGCGCGCGGCGGCCTCCCTCGGCTATACCCACGCCCTGCAGGTGGATGCCGATGGACAGCATGCATTGCCGGACGCGGCGGCGTTCGCGGACGTCTCGCGCGCCAATCCGCAGGCCGTCATCTGCGGCCTTCCGGTGTACGGCGACGACGTGCCGCGCAGCCGTCTCTACGGCCGGTGGCTGACCCGCGTCTGGGTCTGGATCAACACGCTCTCCGCCGACATCCCCGACGCCATGTGCGGTTTCCGCGTCTACCCGCTGCGCCAGGCGCTATCCGTGATCGACCGGGGCCACGTCGGCCAGCGCATGGATTTCGATATCGCCATCCTGGTGCGGCTGCATTGGCGCGGCGTCGCCATGGTCTGGCTGCCGACGCGCGTGGCCTACCCGGAAGGCGGCATCTCGCACTTCAAGGGCGTGCGGGACAACGTGCTGATCAGCCGCATGCACGCGCGCCTGTTCTTCGGCATGCTGGCGCGCTCGCCCGCGCTGCTGTGGCGCCGGCTGGCGCGAGGCCCGCAACCATGAAGGCCATGGACAGGCACTGGGCGGGCCAGCCCGAGCGCGGCAGCCTGGCGCTCATGCGCATGACGGCCTGGGCGGCTCGCAACCTCGGGCGCCGGCTCGTCGCCCCCGTGGTCTGGATGGTCGTGCTGTATTTCTACCTTTCCGGCGCCCGCGCTCGGCGCGCCATTGCCGACTACCAGCGCCGGCTCGCGCAATCCGGCGACATGCCCGTTCCGCTGCCGCGCCGCATGCCCGTGTATCGCCAGTACCTCGCCTTCGCCCACGCGATACTGGACAAGCTGGACGTCTGGCAGGGCAGGATCACGCTGGCCAGCCTGGATATCTCGGACCCCGACGGCCTGCACGGCCAGATGGGCGAGGGCCGCGGCCAGATCCTGGTCGGCTCGCATTTGGGCAACATCGAAGTATGCCGCGCGCTGGCGGAACGTACCGGCGCATTGAAGCTCAACGTGCTGGTCCACGATAAGCACGCGGCCCGCTTCAGCCGCATGCTCAACGACGCTGGCGGCGGCTTGCGCATGATCCAGGTCAGCGAACTGGACGCTCCCACCATGCTGGACCTGGCGCAAAGGCTGGACCGCGGCGAATGGCTGGCCATCGCCGGCGACCGCGTTCCCTTGGAGGGCGACCGCACGGCGCCCGTGGAGTTTCTCGGCGCCACCGCCCTGCTGCCCCAAGGCCCGTGGCTGCTGGCCGGCCTGCTGCGCTGTCCGGTCAACCTGCTGTTCTGCACGCGCCACGGCCGGCGCTACCGCGTCTCCATGGAACGCTTTTCCGACGGCATCGAGTGGACGCGCGCCACCCGCCAGGCGCGGATCGCCGATTCGGCCCAACGCTATGCCGCCCGCCTCGCCGCGCACTGCCGCCAGGCGCCTCTGCAATGGTTCAACTTTTACCCCTTCTGGAAAGACGATGCGTAAACGAGGCCTCATCGGCGCTGAAGTCGAAATCCGGGTGCCCTTCTTCGACGTCGATTCGATCAACGTCGTCTGGCACGGCCACTACGTGAAGTACCTGGAACAGGCCCGCTGCGAACTGCTGGACATGCTGGGCTACAACTACGATGCCATGCGGGCCAGCGGTTACGCCTGGCCGGTGATCGACCTGCACCTGCGCTACGCTCAGCCCGCGCAGTTCGGACAACGCCTGACCGTGCGCGCCGAACTCGTGGAATGGGAGCATCGCCTGAAGATCAATTACCTGATTCTGGACGCCGAGAGCGGCCGCCGTCTCACGCGCGCCACCTCCGAGCAGGTCGCGGTCTGCATGCGGACCCGTGAAATGCAGCTGGCGTCTCCTGCCGAGCTCAGGGATGCCGTGCAGCGGCGGCTTCAATCCATGGAGGCGCCGGTATGAGGCGCTTGTTCGCTCCCCTCCTCGCGGGCCGCCTGGGCGCCCTGCTGGTCCTGGCCTTCCTGTCCTGGAACGCCAACGCCTTCGACCTGGCCGACTTGCAAGAGCAGTTGCGCGCCGCTCCCGTCGTTCGGGGCCACTTCGTGCAGCAGAAGTTCCTGCGCTCGCTGCCGCAGCCGCTGACCAGCCGCGGCGACTTCACCCTGGCGACGGGCAAGGGCCTGCTGTGGCTGCTGCGCACCCCTATCGCCCAGGACCTGCGCATCGATGCTTCCGGCATCTCCCGCCGCGACGAAACCGGCAAGTGGCAGGCCCTGCCGCAGCGCTCCGGCGCAAGCCGCGAGAACCAGCTGTTCCTGTCCGTGCTGGCCGGAGACACCGCCGGGCTGCGCGAGAATTTCGACCTGGAACTCAGCGGCGAATCGAATGCCTGGCAGCTGGTGCTGACCCCCAGGTCGGCGCTTCTGCGCCAGATCTTCGAGAGCATCCGGATCAACGGAGCGGCGCTGGTGGACCGCATCGAACTGCGCGAGACCCAGGGCGACCGCAGTGTGCTGCAGATGACGGACGCGACAGCCGCCCAGACCCTGACGGCCGAGGAACAAAGTGCGTTTGCCGACTGAACGCTGGCTGCCCCGGCTGTTCAAGCTGGGCTTCCTGCTGATCCTCTGCATCGGCGCATGGCAATGCCGCGACGGCTGGCCCGTGTCGGCCAACCTGATGGACCTGGTCCCGCAAGCCGGCACCGACGCCACGCGCCAACTGGCCGAGGCCCGCATCCAGGAGCCCCTGTCCCGCCAGCTCATCGCGCTGGTCGCGGCGCGCCCGGGCTCGGATTCCGCCGCCCCCGCGCGCCGGCTGGCGCAGCGCTGGACGGACAGCGGCCTGTTCTCCACCGTGCAGATGGAGCTCGCCGTCGACCTGGCGGCGCTGCGCGCGCAACTGGTGGCCGGCCGTCTGGCCATGCTGCCGGCGGCGGACCGGCGCCAGCTCGAAACGGACCCCGCCTCCTACGCCCAGCGCCGCGCGCGCGAATTGTCGGATCCGTTTTCATCGTCGGGGCTGGTGCCCGCGGACCAGGACTGGCTTGGACTCACCCGCCGCGCCGAACAGGCGCTGCACCCCGGCGGCGCGGTGCAGTACGACATCCGCACGGGCACTCTGCAGGCGGAGCAGGCCGGCAAGCGCTGGGTCCTGGTGCGCGCTGAAACCCAGGGCAACGCGTTCGACTCCAACGCGCCCCAGCGCATCGCAGCCCAGCTGGAACAGGACCGCCGGGTGCTGGACGCGGACGGCGCCGAATTGCTGGTGGCCGGCGGCCCCCTGTATGCGGCCGCCGGCCGGGCGCAGGCCGTGGCCGAAAGCAGCTCGATCGGCACGGGCGCCACGATCGGCATCGTCCTGGTCCTGCTGCTTGCGCTGCGGCGCGCCCGCGCGCTGTTGGCGTTCGTGCCCGTGGCGGTCGGCCTCGTGACGGGCGCCGTGGCCTGCGTGGCGGTATTCGGATCGATCCATCTCCTTACCCTCGTGATCGGCACGAGCCTGATCGGCGTGGCCGTCGATTTTCCGATGCACTGGCTGGGCAAAAGCTATGGCATGGCGAACTGGCAGGCCTGGCCGGCGCTGCGGCGGGTGTTGCCGGGCCTCACCATCAGCCTCGCCGCCAGCCTCGTGGGATACATCGCCCTGGCATTCACGCCGTTCCCGGCCCTCACGCAGACAGCGGTGTTCTCGGCTGCCGGCCTGCTCGGCGCCTATGCCTGCACCGTGTGCCAGCTTCCGGCCTGGATGAAGAATTGGCGCCCCCGCCCCTGGCAGCCGCTGCTGCGTTTCGCGCAAGCCGCCCTGAACGCGCGCGAACGCGTGGCTTCCCGCCGCGGCGTGCTGTGGTTGGGCGGCCTGGCCTTGGCCGCGGTCACCGTTGGCGGCGTTTCCCGGCTCGGCATCCAGGACGACCTGCGCCAGTGGCTGAGCCTGCCCGCGCCGTTGGTGCAACAGGCCAGGCAGATCGGCGAGATTACCGGCTTCGTGCCGACCAGCCAGTTCTTTTTGGTGCGCGCGCCCGATACGGACGAGTTGCTGCGCCGGCAGGCCCGGGTATCGCAGGCGCTGGACGGGCTGGTCGAGCGCGGGGATCTGGCGTCCTACAGCGCCCTGAGCCAGTTGGTATCGCCGGCGGCCGACCAGAAGGCGCTGGGACGGCACCTGGCCGCAAGCGCCGGCCGCCCCGAGGTCTGGAAACCCCTTACCGATCTGGGCATACCCTACGAGGCCCTGCGGCGGGAACTGCAGGCCATGGACAAGCTGGCCCCGCTCTCGATCGACGAGGCCCTGCAAGGCCAGCAGGCCGAGCGCTGGCGCCCGCTGTGGCTGGGAACGCACGGCGGGGAGGCAGCGGGCATGGTGACATTGCTGGGCCTGCGCAACGCGTCCGCCCTGGATGCCGTTGCCCAGGCCGCGCCGGGCGTCACGCTCGTGGATCGCAGCGGCGAGCTGAACCGCATGTTCGCGGCGACCCGCATCGAGGCCGCCGAACTCAAGCTGCTGTCGTACGTGGCCGCAGCCGTCCTGCTCTTGCTGACCCTGGGCCGCGCCGCGACCTGGCGCATCCTGGCCGTGCCCCTGGCGGCCACCGCCTGCAGCCTGGCCGCGCTGGGCTACCTCGGCCAGCCTCTCACGCTCTTCAGCCTGTTCGGCCTGCTGCTCGTATCGGCCATCGGCGTGGACTACGCGATCTTCATGTACGAGCGGGTCGCGGGCGCTCCCGCCAGCCTCGTGGGCATCCTGCTGAGCGCCGCCACCACGCTGTTGTCGTTCGGCCTTCTTGGCCTCAGCCACACACCTGCCCTGGCCAATTTCGGGCTGGCGGTGGCGCTGGGCGTGGCCTTTTCGCTGCTCTGGGCGCCCTGGATCCGGGCGCCCCAGGCAGCAGCGCAGCATCCTTCTTTCAATAACTGAATGTGGACACAGAAGAAATGGAACACCGGGAAGTCGTGGTAATCGGGGCGGGCCCCGCCGGCGCCGTCGCCGCCGCCCTGCTGAAGCGGCAAGGGCATGATGTGCTGATGCTGGAACGCCAGCAGTTCCCCCGCTTCTCCATCGGCGAGAGCCTGCTCGCCCACTGCCTGGAATTCGTGGAAGAGGCCGGCATGCTGCCCGCCGTCCAGGCCGCGGGCTTCCAGGTCAAGAACGGCGCCGCCTTCGCCTGCGGAAACCGCTATACCTTCTTCGATTTCCGCGACAAGTTCACTCCCGGCCCCGGCACCACGTTCCAGGTGCAGCGCGCGCACTTCGACAAGGTGCTGGCCGACGACGCCGCGCGCCAGGGCGTGGAGGTGCGCTACCTGCAGGAAGTGACCGCGGCCGATTTCAGCGGCGACGGCCCCCTACTCGACGTGCGCGGCGCGGATGGCCGCTCGTACCAGGTCAAGAGCCGCTTCGTGCTGGACGCCAGCGGCTACGGGCGCGTGCTGGCGCGCCTGCTGGATCTCGAGCGCCCGTCTTCCATGCCCCCGCGCAAGGCCATCTTCACCCACATCGAAGATCGCATCGACGACCCCGGCTTCGACCGCGAAAAGATCCTGATCAGCGTGCACCCCGAGGAGCGCGGCATCTGGTATTGGCTGATTCCGTTCTCCAATGGCCGCTGCTCGTTTGGAGTGGTGGGCGGCGAGAATCTCTTCGGCGGCCCCGGAGAAGACCTGATGACCACGCTGCGCGCCATGGCGGACGCGGCGCCGAACCTGAAACGCATCCTGAAGAACGCAGTCTGGGATACGCCCGCGAACATCATCGGCGGCTACTCGGCCAGCGTGGAGCGCTTGCACGGCCCCGGCTATGCCCTGCTGGGCAATGCGGCGGAATTCCTGGACCCCGTGTTTTCCTCAGGCGTCACGATCGCCCTGCGCTCCTCCAAGCTCGCGGCCGACGCGCTGCATCGCCAGCTGACCGGCGCCCAGGTCGACTGGCAGGCCGAATTCGCGGACCCGCTCATGGTCGGCGTGGAAACGTTCCGCGCCTACGTGCAGGGCTGGTACACGGGCGAATTCCAGGACGTGGTTTTCTACGAACGCGCACAACCGGAAATCCGCCGCATGATCAGCTCCATCCTGGCGGGGTACGCCTGGGACAGGACCAATCCCTTCGTCGCCAATCCGCAGCGCCGGCTGCGCATGCTGAGCGAACTCTGCCGCGGCCCGGAAGCGCCGCCGGTGCCCGCGTGAGGCGTGCGATGACAGCATTCCGCCATCCCGCTTCGGCCTTCCTCCGCGCCATCGGCGCGGCGGCGCTGCTGGCCGCGCTGGCGAGCTGCGCGGGCGCGCCCCCGGTGCCCGCGCGCGACGCGGGGTTTGCGCTGCCCCGGCAGCTCCACGTCGTGCAGGCGGCGCCCGGCCAACCCGCCCTGGATACGCTGCTGGTCGTGCAACGCGAAGGCGCGGCCCTGCGCTGGTCGCTGTTCGATCCCATGGGCGTGCCGCAGGCCAGGCAGATGCTCGAACGCGGAAAATGGCGCAACGACGGTTTCCTGCGGCCCAACGGCCAGGCGCGCAACCTCTTTGCCGCCCTGATATTCGCCTGGACGCCGGAGACGGAGCTGGATGCCGCCTATGGCGCGGGCAACTGGCAAACGCGCCGCGCAGGCGGCGGCGCGGCAGAGCGCGAACTGCTGGAACACGGCCGCCCGCGCTGGACGGTGCGCTGGCCGCAAGCCGCGCAGGCCGACACGTTTACCGTCGTCGACTCGGACGGCATCACCTGGCGGATATCGCCATTGAAGGAACAGCCATGAATACCTGGTTGGGCACGCCGGGCGTGGTATGCGCGCTGGGCTCGGGCATGGACGCCGTGGCGCAAGCCGCCTTCGCCGGCGACACCTCCGGCATGCGCGCCCGCACGGGCTGGGTCCATGGCCGCGCCCTGACCCTGGGCGGCTATGCCGGGGCCCTGCCCGCCATCGCCGACTCCCTGCCCGCGCACCACCATAGCCGCAACAATCAATTGCTGCTGGCCGCCGCGCTGCAGATCGAGCCGCAATTGCGCGGCGCCATTGCGCGCCACGGCCCGTCCCGTGTCGCCGTGGTGCTGGGCACCAGCACCTCCGGCATCAACGACAACGCGCCCGCCTTCCGCCACCTGGCGGCGCAAGACTGCTGGCCCGACAGCTACGACTATCGCCGCCAGGCCCTGTCCTCCCCCTCGGCGTTCTTCGCGGACTGGCTGGGAGCGCGCGGCCCGGCGTATACCCTTTCCACGGCCTGCACCTCCAGCGCCCGCGCGCTGCTGTCGGCGCGCCGCCTGCTTGAACTGAATCTTTGCGATGCCGTGGTCTGCGGCGGTGCGGACACCCTCTGCCGCCTCACCATCAACGGCTTCGCCACGCTGGAAGCCATCGACGACACGCTCTGCCTGCCGTTTTCGGCCAACCGGCGAGGCATCAATATCGGAGAGGCCGGCGTTCTGTTCCTGATGGAGCGCGAGCCGGCGGACACGCGCTCCGTAGCGTTTCTCGGCGGCGGCGCCAGTTCGGACGCCTGGCACATGTCGGCGCCGGAGCCCACCGGCGCCGGCGCGCGCCAGGCCATGCTCGCCGCGCTGGAATCGGCCGGCGTCGGTCCTGGCCAGATCGGCTGGGTCAACCTGCACGGCACCGGCACGCGGCATAACGACGCCATGGAAAGCCACGCGATGCATGCCGTGTTCCCGCAGGGCGTGCCCTGCGCGTCGACCAAGGCGCTCACCGGCCACGCGCTCGGCGCCGCCGGCGCGCTGGAAGCGGCGCTGGCGTGGGCGACGCTGTCTTCCGGCAATGCCAGCGGACGGCTCATGCCCCATGTCTGGGACGGCGAGCCCGACCCGGAGCTGCCGGCGTTGGAGTTCGTCACAGCGGCCCACCGCTATGCGCAGGGCCGGCCGCGCGTGGCCATGAGCAATTCCTTTGCGTTCGGCGGCAATAACGTCAGCCTGGTATTTGGAGCGCAGCCATGAGCCCCTGGCCCATCGCCAGCCTGCTGCCGCACGCGGGCGACATGATCCTGCTCGACGAAGTCCGCAGCTATGATGCGGAGAGCCTCTGCGCGCTTGCCGTCGTCAGGCCCGGCCCCTACTCGATGCCCGACGGTTCGCTCCCGCCCTGGCTCGGCATGGAACTCATGGCGCAGGCCGTGGGCGCCTGGGCCGGCTGCCAGGCGCGCCAGGCGGGCGAACCCGTGAAGCTGGGTTTCCTTCTTGGCACGCGCCGGTACGAAATCCATGCCGACACGCTGCCGGCCGGCGCCCGCCTTACCATCCATGTGCGCCGCGGACTGGTCGACGACAGCGGCATGAGCGTTTTCGAATGCGAACTGCACGATGACGCCCGCCTGCTGGCCGAAGCCCGGCTGAACGTCTACCAGCCCAAGGACCCCACCGCCTTTATCCAGGAAGAATCACCCGAATGAGCGCTGCCCCCATCCTCGTAACCGGTTCGAGCCGCGGCATCGGCCGCGCGATCGCGCTGGCGCTGGCCGACGCCGGCCATGATCTGGTGCTGCACTGCCGCCAGCAACGCGCCCAGGCCGAAGCCGTGCAAGCCGAAATCCAGGCGCGGGGCCGGCAGGCGCGCATCCTGCAATTCGACGTTGCCGACCGCGAGCAATGCGCGCAAGCGCTACAGGCCGACATCGATCGGCACGGCGCCTATTACGGTGTCGTCCTCAATGCCGGCCTGACGCGAGACGGCGCGTTCCCCGCCTTGAGCGGCGACGATTGGGACCAAGTCCTGCGCACCAATCTGGACGGCTTCTACAACGTGCTCAGCCCGCTGGCGATGCCCATGATCCGCCGCCGCGCCCCCGGCCGCGTCGTCTGCATGGCGTCCGTCTCCGGCATGGTGGGCAATCGCGGCCAGGTGAACTACAGCGCTTCCAAGGCCGGCCTCATCGGCGCGGCCAAGGCGCTGGCCGTGGAGCTGGCCAAGCGCCAGATCACCGTGAACTGCGTGGCGCCCGGGCTGATCGATACCGACATGCTGGACGAGCACGTTCCAGTCGAGGAAATCCTGAAGGCCGTGCCCGCCCAACGCATGGGGCGTCCGGAGGAGGTGGCCGCGGCCGTCGTCTTCCTGATGTCTCCGGGCGCGGCCTACATTACGCGCCAGGTCATAGGCGTCAACGGAGGGCTGTGCTGATGAAGCGGGTCGTCATTACCGGCATGGCCGGCATCAGCGCGCTCGGTTCCGACTGGACCACCGTGCAGGAAGCGCTGCAATCCGGCCGAAGCGCCATCCGCACCATGCCTGATTGGTCGCGCTACGCCGAACTCAACACCCGCCTGGCGGGCCCCATCGACGACTTCCAGCCGCCCGCCCACTGGACCCGGAAGCAGCTGCGCAGCATGGGCCGCGTATCGCAACTGGCGGTGCGGGCCGCGGAACTCGCCCTGGCCGACGCCGCCCTGCTGGGCGACCCTGCCATCACGGACGGGCGCATGGGCGTGGCCTGCGGCTCGTCGGTGGGCAGCACCGCCGAAATCCGCGCCTTCGGCAACATGCTGCTCAATGGCGTCACGGACGACCTGAACGCCAACTCCTATGTCCGCATGATGCCCCACACCACGGCAGCCAACGTGGGCATTTTCTTCGAGCTGAAAGGCCGCATCATCCCGACCTCCAGCGCCTGCACCTCGGGCAGCCAGGGCATAGGCTATGCCTACGAGGCCATCCGCTACGGGCGGCAGGACCTGATGCTGGCCGGCGGCTCGGAGGAACTGTGCGCGAGCGAAGCCCTGGTGTTCGACGCGCTCTACGCGACCAGCCAGAAGAACGACACGCCCGAGCTCACGCCCCGCCCCTACGACCGCGACCGCGACGGCCTCGTGATCGGCGAAGGCGGAGGCATGCTGGTGCTGGAATCGCTGGACCATGCGCTGGCGCGCGGCGCCCGCATCCACGCGGAAGTCGTGGGCTTCGGCAGCAATTCCGACGGCACGCACATCACGCGCCCGGAAGCCAAGACCATGCGCATCGCCATGGAGATGGCGCTGGCGGACGCCAACCTGCCGCCGCAGGCCATTGGCTACGTAAACGGCCACGGCACCGCGACCGAACAGGGCGACATCGCCGAAACGCAAGCCACCCACAGCCTGTTCGGCGGCAACATGCCGATCAGCTCGCAGAAGAGCTATCTCGGCCATACCCTGGGCGCCTGCGGGGTGCTGGAGTCCTGGTTCAGCATCGAAATGCTCAATCGCGACTGGTACGCCCCCACGCTGAACCTGCGCAACGTGGATCCGCGCTGCGGCGAGCTGGACTATCTGCGCGAAGGCCGCAGCATGAGCAATGAATACGTGATGAACAACAACTTCGCCTTCGGCGGCATCAACACGTCGCTTATCTTCCGCCGCTGGAGCTAGATCCGGCGGCTCAGTCGCCTTTCCCGTTTCACACCCTTGGAACTCCCACCATGAATCTGTCTAGCAAGCTGTTTGGAACCCTGGCCCTGTCGCTCGTCTGCTCCGCCCAGGCCCTTGCGGCGGACCGCACCGTCCACCTGCCGCTCCAGCCGGCGATCGAAGCCGCGCAGGCCGCCGGCAAGATCGACGGCAGCGTCCGCTTCTACCTGGCGGGCACCGGCCCCAAGGGGCAGGTGCTGCAATCGGACGTCGTCACCAACCGCAAGACCAACGCGTTCGCGAAAAAGGACGAAGAGGCATGCCTCTGGGTGGCCCAATCCGCCATCATCGCGCTGCACGAGGCGGCGAAGAAGGCGGGCGCAAACGCGGTGACCAACATCGTCAGCTACTACCGCAAGAACGTGTACAGCAACAAGACCGACTACGAATGCCACGCCGGCGCCGTGGTTGCGGGCGTCGCGCTGCGAGGCGACCTGGCCAAGGTCAAGTAGGAACGGAACCGGCCGCCCTGGCGAACCGCGGGGCGGATCGCAGGCTGCCGGTTTACACTGTTTATTTGCCGCTACACCACCACAAAGGTTCACCATGAGCACAGCTACGCTCAAAACCCGCCTCTCCGATTCCGTCAAGGAAGCAATGCGCGCCAAGGCCACCGAGCGCCTTGCGACGCTGCGCTTCCTCCTGGCCGCCGTCAAGCAGAAGGAAGTGGACGAACGCCGCGACCTGACCGACGCGGAAATCACCGCCATCATCGAAAAGCAGGTCAAGCAGCGCCGCGAATCCATCGCCGCGTTCGAACAGGCCGGCCGCACGGAAACCGCCGAGCAGGAAAAGGCCGAAGTGGTCGTGCTGCAGGAATTCCTGCCCCAGGCCGCCACGCCGGAAGAAGTCTCCGCCGCCATCGACACCGCACTGGCGGAAGTGGCCGCGCAAGGCGTGACGGGCGCGCCCGCCATGGGCAAGGTCATGGCCCTGCTCAAGCAGTCGCTGGCCGGCCGCGCCGACATGACGGCGCTGTCGCAGCAAGTGAAGGCCCGCCTGGCCTGATTCCCGGCGGCCCGCCAGGCGCGGGCCCAAAGGCTCCTGCGCCTGCAGGGGCCTGCCGCAGGCGCGGCCTCAGAACGCGCCGCCGAACAGGTCCGGCTGGCGCGACCGCTCCGCCGGATCGGCGAAATTGCTCATCCCCACCCCCGCCAGCCGGTACAGCGTTTCCGGCGGCAGTTCCACGCGTTCGCACAGCAGCCGGGCCACGGCGGCAAGCTCGGCCGCCGATCCGGGCGGGTTCGGGCTGGTCTGGCTGCGCGTCAGGATGCGGAAGCGGTCGGTCTTCAGCTTGAGCACCACCGTGCGGCCCAGCGCCCCCTTCTTCTGCGACTGGTCCCACACCTTCTGCGCCATGCGGTCGATGGCCTCGCCCAGCCCGCCCAGGCGCACGTCCTGCTCGAACGTGGTCTCGGCCGACACCTGCTGCAAAGGCGCGTCCGTCTGCACCTCGCGCTCGTCGATGCCGCGCGCCAATTCGTACAGGCGCCGTCCGTAGCGGCCAAAGTAATGTTCGAGCTCCTGGGCGCTGTGCGTGGCCAGGTCGCCCACCGTATGGATGCCCAATTGCTCCAGGCGGGCCTGCGTGACCTTGCCCACGCCCGGCACCTTGCGCACGGGCAGGGGCTCCAGGAACGCCAGCACCTTGCTGGGCCGGACCACGAACAGGCCGTCCGGCTTGTTCCAGTCGGACGCGATCTTGGCCAGGAATTTGTTGGGCGCCACCCCGGCCGACGCGGTCAGCCCGGTTTCCTCGCGGATCTGGTGACGGATGACCTGGGCGACCTCTGTGGCCGAGGGCAGCCCGTACTTGTTGACGGTGACGTCCAGGTAGGCCTCGTCCAGCGACAAGGGCTCGATCAGGTCGGTATGGCGCGCGAAAATCTGCCGGACCTGCCGCGATACCTCGCGGTAGCGGTGAAAGTCCGGCGGCACGTAGATGGCGTGCGGACAGAGCCGCTCCGCCCGCGCGGCGGACATGGCCGAATGAATGCCGAAGCGCCGCGCCTCGTAGGAGGCCGCGCAGACGACCGAACGCGGGCCCGTCCAGGCCACCACCACCGGCTTGCCGCGCAGTTCGGGGTTGTCGCGCTGCTCCACGGACGCGTAGAACGCGTCCATGTCCACATGCACGATCTTGCGCGCCTCAGACACGGGCGCTCCGCGCCGCGCCTGCCCGCCGCCCCGCGCGGGGGCAACGGTTTCCATGGCCTTTCATCGCCTGAAATCCCGTGGCAAAAGCATATATTATGACCGGCGACACCTTACTTTCCGTCCATAACGGTTCCATGACTGCACCCGAAACTGCCCAGACCGACTACTTCGGCCTCACCATCCCCTTCATGCATTTCCTCGGCCTGGTGCCCGACCATATCGAGCAAGGCTACGCCCGCACCACCCTGCCGTGGCGGCCGGATCTCACCAACAGCCGCGGCGACGTGCACGGCGGCACGCTGATGAGCGTGCTGGATTTCACGCTCAGCGCCGCCGCCCGCGGTTGCGCCGACGGCAAGGAAGGCATGGCCACCATCGACATGAACACCTCGTTCCTGTCTCCCGGCACGGGCGACCTGACCATCGAGGCGCGCTGCCTGCGGCGCGGCGCCTCGATCGCCTTCTGCGAGGGCGAGGTTCGGCGCGCCGACGGCGAACTGGTCGCCCGCGCCACAGCAACCTTCAAGATCATCCGCCGCCGCCCGGGCAGCGATTGACGGTCCCGGCGACCTTGCGCCGCCGGCGTCCCGCGCTCAGTCCGGCAGGTCGCGCGAGGGCTTGACAGGGGGACGCGGATCCAGCGGCATATAGCTGCTGCACGACACCAGGCTGTAATAGACGGCATCCTGCATGGCGCGCATCGCGGCCGGGTCCCAGGTGCCCTTGCCCCACATGACGATGCGCACGTCGGTGCTCTTGGGGCCGGCGGCCTTCAAATCGACCCGCGACATTTCGTTGTCGCTAAAAGGCGCCAGCACCCGCACCACGCCGGACTGCGCGCTTTCGTTCAGGTCGGCCACCACGCGGTAGGCGTTGTCCGTGCTGCGCAGGCAATCCCTGGATTGCCGGATCGCCGTGGCATAGGCGTCCTTGAAAGCCACAGGCGCCTTGAACTCGCTGTGCGGCGACGCGCCGTTCTGCGAAATGCCTATCGAGCACCCCGCCAGGCCCAGGGCCAGCGCCGATGCCGCGACCAGTTTCCCGTACATGTGTATCTCCAAATCAGTGCCCGCGATTATCCCGCATATCGGCCCGCTGCGCGTGGGCCGGGCCGGTCCGCCCCCCAATAGCTCGCCACGCCGCCGGCGGTTCGACACTGCCGGCGGCGCTATGGCATCATCGGTGGACCAGCCGCAGCCGGCCCTGCCCGCGGCCGCAGCAACCTCGGAGGTCCCCCTTGTTCTCATTCCTGAAGCGCACCGTCCTGGCCGCCAGCATCGTCGGCGCATCCTTGGGCGCCAGCGCCGCCCAGCCGCCGCGCGCCTATCCCTTGAAGGATTTCTTCCGCAACCCGGAACGCGGCTTCTTCCGGCTCGCCGATGACGGCAAGACCCTGGGCTTCATGCAGCCCACCAGCGTGGACGGCAACCCCGCCCGCATGAACATCTACGTGCAGCCGCTGCAAGGCAGCACGCCGGTGGGCGAACCCCGCCAGTTGACCAGCGAAACCGCGCGCGACATCAGCAATTTCTTCTGGAAAGGCGCGGACGTGGTGCTCTACCAGAAGGACTTCGGCGGCGACGAGAACTTCCACGTACTGGCCGTCAACGCCAAGACCGGCAAGATCACCGACCTGACGCCCTACGAGGGCGTGCGCGCCGGCATCGAGGACGACCTCGAAGACGATCCCGACCACGTCCTGATCAGCCACAACCAGCGCGATCCCGAAGTCTTCGACGTCTACCGCGTCAACGTCCACACCGGCGCAGGGGTCCTGGTGGCGCAGAATCCCGGCAACATCGTCGGGTGGCAGACCGACCATGCCGGCAAGGTGCGCGCGGCCGTCACCAGCGACGGGCTGAACACCACCCTGCTCTACCGCGACGACGAAGCGTCGGAATTCCGCCCGCTGATCACCACCGACTACCGGACCAGCGTCAGCCCGGCATTCTTCACCTTCGACGACAAGAAACTCTACGCGCTATCCAACCGCGGACGCGACAAGCTGGCGCTGGTGATCGTCGATCCGGCCAAGCCCGAGGCCGAAGAAGAGATCTTCACCCCCGATACCGTGGACCTGGACGCCGCGGCCTATTCCCGCAAGCGCCGCGTGCTGACGCTGGCCGCGTACCAGACCGACAAGCCACAGTACCGGTTCTTCGACGCGGAAACCGAAACGCTGTTCAAGAAGCTGTCGGCCAGGCTCGCCGGCTATGAATTCGCCATCCAGGGCTCCAACCGCGACGAGAACAAATTCATCGTCGCCGCCTACAACGACCGCACTCCCGGCTCGCGCTACATCTACGACGCCGCCGCCGACACGCTGACCAAGCTGGCCGACATCAACCCGGCCATCCCCGAAGCCGACATGTCCCGCGTCCAGCCCATCAGCTACCAGGCGCGCGACGGCCTGACGATACACGGCTACCTGACGCTGCCCGCCGGCCGCGCTTCCACCAACCTGCCCTGCATCGTGAACCCGCACGGCGGTCCTTGGGCTCGCGACGGCTGGGGCTACAACCCCGAGATACAGTTCCTGGCGAATCGCGGCTTCTGCGTGCTGCAAGTGAACTTCCGCGGCTCGACCGGCTATGGCCGCGCGTTCTGGGAGGCCAGCTTCGGGCAGTGGGGCCTGAAGATGCAGGACGACATCACGGACGGCGTGCAATGGCTGGTGCAGCAGGGCATCGCCGATCCCAAGCGCATCGGGATCTACGGCGCCAGCTACGGCGGCTATGCCACGCTGGCCGGCGTAGCCTTCACGCCCGACCTGTACGCCGCGGCGGTCGACTACGTGGGCGTGTCGAACCTGTTCACGTTCATGAAATCCATCCCGCCGTACTGGAAGCCCATGCTGGACAAGATGTACGACATGGTGGGCGATCCCGAGCGCGACCGCGACCGCCTGGCGGCGACCTCGCCCGCCCTGCACGCGGACAAGATCAAGACGCCGCTGTTCGTGGCGCAGGGCGCCAAGGATCCGCGCGTGAACAAGGACGAGAGCGACCAGATGGTCAAGGCGCTCCGGGCGCGCGGCGTGGACGTCGAATACATGGTCAAGGACAACGAAGGCCATGGCTTCCACAACGACGAGAACAAGTTCGAGTTCTACGAAGCAATGGAGAAGTTCCTGACGGAACACCTCAAGCCGTAGATTCCTCTCCCTGCCGCAAGGCAGACGCCCCGTCCAGCTGCGGGCGGGCCGCGGCCCGCCCGGTCCAGGCCATCTCCACGCGGTCGCGTCCCTGCTGCTTGGCCCGGTACAGCGCGGCGTCGGCGCGGGCCAGGATGCCGTCCGCGGTGTCGCCCGCCTGATACAGGGCCAGGCCGCCGCTGGTGGTCATCGGCACTTCCGCCCCCTGCAGGTGCAGCGGCGCGTCGCGCAAGGCGTCGCAGACGCGCTGGGCCTGCACCAGCGCGCGTGCCGGGTCGCAGTCGTACATCAGCAGCACGAACTCCTCGCCTCCCAGCCGGCCGAAGCGGTCGCTGGCCCTGACTGCGCGCTGGATCACCTGCGCATAGTGGCGCAGCGCCGTGTCGCCTCCCGCGTGGCCATGGCGGTCGTTGATGGATTTGAAGTGGTCGATGTCCAGCACCAGCACGGCCAGCCTTCCGCCGATGCGCTTGCAGCGCCGCAGTTCACGCTCGAGCTCGTCCAGGATGCTGCGCCGCGAATAGGCCCGGGTCAGGCTGTCGAAGGTCAGCGCCGCCTGCATCTGCTCGGACAGGCTGGTCTGGACCAGCAGGAGCAGCGCCAGGAACAGCGCCGGCACGGTGACCGCGCCGCAAACGATGAAGAACAGCCCCCATGGGGAAGGATCCAGCATGGACGCGGGCGCCTGTCCGCCCACCGTATAGACCGCCACGCGCAGCGCGTGCAGCGCCGCCAATCCGAAAATGGCCACCATCAGATACAGCATCACGCCGCGCGTCTGAAGCCGCCCGCGCTGCCGGAAAATCAGCCGGCCGATCGCGAGAGCGCCCGCGCAGGTATACGCGGAGAACAGCAGCATGCGCCCGCCCAGGTTGTCCTCGCCATACAGCATCAGCGCAAACGCCAGCGTGCAGAGCGCGCCCAGTCCGGCCGTGCGCAGGACATGGGCAGGCATGCAGAAGAATTGCCGCACGCCGATATAGACCAGGCTGAGCGAGCAGACCCACGCAGCGTTCGACACGATCACGTAGACGCCCGGCGGAACCACGGCGGAGGATGCATACGCCAGCAGGGACAGCACGGCCAGTGCATTGGCCGCCGTGAACGCCTTGACGCCTCCGATCTCGCGAGCATGAAAAGGCACCAGCAATGGCAATGCCAATGCCGTGGCCAGGCCCCACATCAGGAAGAATAAGGAAGTCGTCATAGGTGTTGTCGGCTCGCGCTTACGGGAGCGCCGCCGCTCGGAATTGCCGCTGCACCAAGGCCCCGCATCGCGGTACCGGTTACATCCCAGCATTACTGACGCGTTTTGTTACTAAGCAACGAAGAATACGCCAATGCCGCTCTCGCGCACCCTTCCTTTGCAGTAATTGACAGTTAAGTTCCTCAAAAACACCTAAAGTGCAGCCTATTGACGGTGCCGCCAGAGCGCCGCAATCACGCCCCACGGGCGTGGCGCGTACTAGCCATGCACTCCCATTGCGCGAGTGCGAAGGTCCCCGAAGCGGGCGCCGCGCATCAAAAATCCTAGCCTCCATCTCCCGTCGCTGGCGCCTTGCGCCCGCGTGCATCCGGCCGTCGCGCCCATGCGCGCGTCCGGCGGAGATCGCGAACGCCCTTAGTTGCAACTGCGGAAGTACTACAGATGCCATGCAAAGGAAGACCCGCGAGGGTCGCCGCCGACAGGCGGCAAACGCCTCGCATTGACGCCGCGGGCTTGTGCCTGCTTGCCGCCAGCGCCGCCCTGGCGCCCGTCCTGGCCCTTGCCAGCCCGGCCAATGACTACGACGACCTGATCGCCCGGGCGCGCGCCGGCGAATACGAACCCGCGCTGATCATGCTGCGCCAGCAAGGCCCGGATGCCGGCTGGCGAGCCATCCATGACCGGATCATCATTGCCGGCTGGGCCGGCAAGCCGGACGAAGTGGCCGCGGCCTACGAAACGCTGCCAGCCGGCGCCAGGCCGCCCGCCGAAGTCCAGTTGGCCGCGGCGCGCGCCTATCGCGACCTGCAACGCTGGCCCGAAGCGCTGGCCGCCTACCGCGCGGGCCTGCGCAGCCATCCTGGGCAAACGGCTTTCCAGGCCGGCGAAATCATGACGCTGGCCGACTCGGGCCAGCCGCAAGCCGCGCTCCAGGCCGGCGAACAATGGGTGCGCCGCCAACCCCGCAACGTCGATGCCCGCCTGGCGCTCGCCTATGTGCACGCCCGCGCACGCCGCCCTTTCGATGCCCTGCACCAGGCCGACCAGGCGCTGGCCATCGCCCCTGACACACCCTATGTCCAGCGCGAATACATCCACGCGCTGCAGCGCGCCCGCATGTCCGGCGCAGCCCTGGAGCGGGCCCGCGAGCATCCCGGCCTGTTCGACGCCGCCGAAATGCGGCGCTTCGAAGCGGACGCCGTGGCCCAGCAGGTGCGCCTGTCCTCCATGCCCACGCGCGGCGAAGCCGAACGCTTCGCCATCGCCGACCGCGCTCTGGCCCGCTATGACGAACTGATTCCCGCCTGGCGCGAACTGGGCGACGCCGCCCGCGGCGACGTGCTGCGCGCGCGCATCGACCGCCTCCACGCCCTGCACGCCCGCGTGCGCATGGCCGATCTCGTGCGCGAATACGAGGCCCTGCGCGCGGAAGGCGCCGCAGTGCCGCGTTATGCCCTGAACGACGTCGCCTCCGCCTACCTGTACCTGCGCGAGCCCGAGAAGGCCCGCGACATCTACCGGCAGGTCGCCGCGGACGACGCCGCGCGCGACGACGATCCCGAGGACCGCCTGAGCAACGAAACCGGCCTGTACTACTCCCTGGCCGAGGCCGAAGCATTCGGGGAAGCCTCGGAGGCCCTGATGGCCACGAGGGACGCATATCCGGAGTGGGTCTACATCAAGGGCCAGCCCAGCCGCATTCCGAACGATTTGAACCTGGAGCGCCTGCAGACCGAGGCGTCGGCCAGCCTGCTGGCCGATGACACCGAAGCCGCCCAGCGCAGCCTGGAACACATGGTGCGCGAGGCGCCCAACAACTCCACCCTGCTCGCCCAGCTCGCCGCGACGTACCGGGCGCGCTCGCTGCCACGCGCGTCGGAACGCACGCTGAAAATGGCGGAAACGCTGACGCCCCGCAGCCTGGGTGTGGAGAATGGCCAGGGCTTTGGCGCGCTGGAACTGCAGGAATGGCGCCAGGCCGAAGCCCTGAGCCAGGACACGCTTGCGCGCGCCCCCGAAGACCTGGTCTCGCGCCGGCTGGCGCGGCAATGGGAAGTGCACAACAAGGCCGAACTCCAGATCAACGGCTATCGCGGCCTGGCGTCCGACAGCCCGGTTTCCGGCAGTGGCGACTTCGGCATCGACGCCGTGCTGTACTCGAAGCCGCTGGACTACAACTGGCGCGTATTCGGCGGAGGCGGATACGCCGCCGGAGACTTCGAGGAAGGCCGCGGCACCTACCGCTGGGTACGCACCGGCGTGCAATGGCGCGGCCGCGACCTCACCGTCGAAGGCGAGGCCTCCACGCATGACTATGGCCATGGCGTCAAGCCGGGGCTGCGCCTGAGCGCCGCCTACGACGTGGACGACCACTGGCAGGTGGGCGGCTCGGCCGAGCTGATGTCGCGCGAAACGCCGCTGCGCGCGCTGGCCAGCGGAGTCTCGTCCAACAGCCTGTCCGGCTTCGTGCGCTGGCGCGCCAACGAGCGCCGCGAATGGACGCTGGCGCTGTCGCCCTCGCATTTCAGCGACGGCAACAACCGCTGGGCGCTGGGCCTGAACGGGCGCGAGCGCGTCTACACCGCGCCGCACCTGAAGGCCGACCTGGAGTTCGACATCTCCACGCAACGCAACAGCGGCGGCAACGACGTGCCCTATTTCAATCCGCGCTCCGACCTGATGCTGCTGCCTGGCGTGCGGTTGACGCACACCCTGTACCGCCGCTACGAAACCGCCTGGGAGCAGATCGGCACGATCGGCGCCGGCGCATACACCCAGCAGTACTACGGCACTGGCGGCGTGATCGCTCTGGGCTACGGCCAGCGCTATCGCGCCAATGACGTCCTCGACATGGGCGCCATGATCACCGGCATCAGCCGCCCGTACGACGGCGACCGCGAGCGCGAACTGCGCATCGTCTTCGACCTCGCCTACCGCTTCTGAGACTGCCTCCATGCTTAGAACCCATACCCGCATCCTGTTGGCCGGCCTGCTGTTGCTGCTCATCCTGGTCCTGACAGCCTGCGCCAAGGACATTCCCGTCTATACGCCCCCGTCCGAGCGGGCGGTCGCGCCCGTCGACCGCCCCTGGGTCTCCGGCCAGTTCCTGGCGCTGGCCTACCACGACGTCGAAGACGAGGACCCCGATCAGGGCTTCCTCAGCGTGCGCACCGACCGCCTCGTCGACCAGTTGGCCTGGCTGCGCGAAAACGGCTACCAGGCCGTGTCCGTGGACCAGATACTGGAAGCGCGCGACGGCGGCAAGCCCTTGCCCGACCGGGCTGTGCTGCTGAGCTTCGACGACGGCTACCGCAGCTTCCACACCCGAGTCCTGCCCATCCTGAAAGCCTATCGCTGGCCTGCCCTGCTGGCGCCCGTGGGCATGTGGATGGACACTCCCGCGGACAAGCAGGTGGACTTCGGCGGCAGCCCGCAGCCGCGCGAGCGCTTCCTGGACTGGAACGAGATCCGCGAGATCTCGCGCTCCGGCCTGGTGGAGATCGCCGCGCACACGGATGCCTCCCACTATGGCGCGCTGGCCAATCCGCAGGGCAACACCGAACCGGCGGCCGCCATCCGGGTCTACGACGGCCGCGATCGCCAATACGAAACCGAGCGGCAGTTCCAGGCCCGCATGGGCCGTGACGTCGCCGCCATCACCGAAAAGATCCGCCGCGCCACGGGCAAGGCCCCGCGCGTCTGGGTATGGCCCTACGGCGCGGAAGGCGGCTCGACGCTGAAGATCGCGGACGAACACGGCTACCGCATGGCGCTCACGCTGGAGGACGGCCCGAGCCGGGTATCGCGCCTCATGTCGACGCCGCGTCTGCTGCTGTCCAACGATCCGCAGCTCCGGTCCTTCGCCGACAGCGTCGCCGGCATCGAGACCCTGCCCACGATGCGCGTGGCCCACGTGGACCTGGACTATGTCTACGACCCGGATCCGGCGCAGGCCGAGCGCAACCTGGGCGAACTGGTGCAGCGCATCGTGGACATGCAGATCAACACGGTGTTCCTGCAGGCGTTCGCGGACCCGGAGGCCGACGGCCTGGTCCGGTCCGTGTACTTCCCCAACCGCTGGCTGCCCATGCGCGCCGATCTGTTCAACCGCGTCTCCTGGCAGCTGCAGAACCGGGCGCACGTAAGCGTCTACGCCTGGATGCCGGTGCTGGCCGTCGACCTCGACCCGTCCATCGCGCGCGTCACGCGCTGGGACCCCGGGCACCCCGACGCCGCGCCCACGCCGGACCCGGACCAGTACCGGCGCCTCTCGCCTTTCGACCCGATGGCGCGGCAGCGCATCGGCGATCTGTACGAAGACCTCGCGCGCTACGCGCTTTTCGATGGCGTGCTGTTCCATGACGACGCGCTGTTGAGCGACTTCGAGGACGCCAGCCCTGGCGCGCTGGCGGCCTACCGCAAGGCCGGCCTGCCCGGCTCGATCGCCGAGCTGCGCGCGGACCCGGAGACGCTGCAGCGCTGGACGCGCCTGAAAAGCCGCGCCCTGGTCGACTTCACGGCCGAGCTGGCCGAACGCGTGCGCGCCGTGCGCGGTCCGCAGATCAAGACCGCCCGCAACATCTATGCCGAGCCCATCCTGAACCCCGGTAGCGAAAACTGGTTCGCGCAGAACCTGGACGACTTCCTGGGCGCCTACGACTGGACCGCGCCCATGGCGATGCCGCGCATGGAAAACGTGCCCGAGGCCCGCGAAAACGCCTGGCTGGACCGACTGGTCGATACCGTCGCGCGGCGCCCCGGCGCGCTGGACAAGACCGTGTTCGAACTGCAGGCGCGCGACTGGCGCACCGGCCCCGGCCGTCCCGAAGCCACGCCCATCGACACGGCCGTGCTCGCGGGCTGGATGGCGCGGCTCCAACTGCGCGGCGCCCGCAGCTTCGGCTACTACCCCGACGATTTCTCGCAAGACCAGCCCCGGCTGCAAGGCATCCGGCCCGCCATTTCCGACGCCTGGTATCCCATCCGATGATAGACCGTCTGATCGCCCTGCTTATCCTCTGCGCGATGCTCGGCGCGCCCTTCGGCTTCACCCTGATGCTGACAGGCCAAGCGCTTCTGGGCTTCGTGTTCTTCTACCCTCTGTTCATGTCCGGCATCTGGATGACGGGCGGCCTCTACTTCTGGTGGCATTGGGAACGCCACTGGAAATGGGGCAAGGACCGCGAGCCCCCGCCGCTCGCGGGCAATCCGCTCGTTTCCATTCTGGTTCCCTGCTTCAACGAGGCGGACCATGGCGAAGACACCCTGCTGGCCGCGCTGGGTCAGAACTATCCGCACATCGAAGTCATCGCCATCAATGACGGCTCCACCGACGGCACGGCGGAAATGCTGGACCGCCTGGCCGGCCGGCATGACCGGCTGCGCGTGGTGCACCTGGCGCAGAACCAGGGCAAGGCCATGGCGCTGCGCATGGGCGCGCTGGCGGCGCGCAGCGAATACCTGGTCTGCATCGACGGCGACGCCTGGCTGGACCCGGACGCGGCCGCCTACCTGGTTGCGCCGCTGATCGACAATCCCCGCGTGGGCGCCGTCACCGGCAACCCGCGCATACGCACCCGTTCGACGATGATCGGCCGGATCCAGGTAGGGGAATTCTCCTCGATCATCGGCCTGATCAAGCGCACCCAGCGCGTCTATGGACAGGTGTTCACGGTGTCCGGCGTGGTCGCCGCCTTCCGGCGCACGGCGCTGGACCGCGTGGGCTACTGGAGCCTGGACATGATCACCGAGGACATCGATATCAGCTGGAAGCTGCAGCGCGACCACTGGTCGATCTTCTACGAGCCGCGCGGCCTGTGCTGGATCCTGATGCCCGAAACCCTGCGCGGGCTGTGGAAGCAGCGGCTGCGCTGGGCGCAGGGCGGCGCCGAAGTCTTCCTGAAGAACCTGCGCTCCATCTGGACCTGGCGCCATCGCCGGCTGTGGCCGCTGGTGGCGGAGTTCTGCCTCTCCACCGCGTGGTCCTTCGCCTTCGGCATCTCGGTGCTGCTGTGGGCCATCAGCCAGGTGGCCACCCTGCCCAACAACATGCACATCGCAAGCCTGATGCCTCCCGCCTTCACCGGCATGATGCTGGCGGTGGTGTGCCTGCTGCAATTCGCCGTCAGCATCCTGATCGACCGCCGATACGAGCCCGGCCTGCCGCGCGCCCTGTACTGGGTCATCTGGTATCCGCTGGCCTTCTGGATGGTGAGCCTGTTCACCACCCTGGTCAGCTTTCCCAAAGTCATGCTCCGCAAGCAGGGCCGACGCGCGCGCTGGACCAGCCCGGACCGGGGCATCAAATCACCGGACGCATCATGATCATCACTACGCAACGTTCCCGCGCGGGCTACGTGTTCGACTTCATCCTGACCGCCATTGGCTGGTTCGCTTTCGTCTACCTGTTCGGCGCGGGCATCCTGGCCATCCTGCGGGATGCGGCGGAAGGCCCCGGGCTGTCGCCTTGGCCCGCCTTCGTGCCCACGCTGCGCACGCTGTCGGGCTATGCCCTGCTCGCTGCCGCGAACGCGGCCGTGCTGGTGGCGTGGGCGGTCTACAACCATCGCCGCTTCGCCGGCAAGGACCGCCGCAAGCCGATCAAGCCCCTGAGCGATCGCAGGCTGGCGGCGAGCTTCGCCGTCACGCCCGCGCAGCTGTCCCACCTCCGGTCCGCCCGCTCCGCCGTCATCCACCACGGGGCGGAAGGCGAAATCACCGATATCGAGACCAGCAGCCCGCTGCTGAGCGCCCTGCGCACGGGCTGACCCGCGAACGCGGGAGGACGCCGCGCGCCCTCCCGCTCAGGCGCGCGCCTTTTCCACGTTCGGCAGCAGGATCGCCACCACGCCCAGCAAGGGCAGATAGGCGCACACCTGGTACACGTAGCCGATGCTCGTGGCGTCCGCCAGCTTACCCAGCGCCGCGGCGCCCACCCCGCCCATGCCGAAAGCGAAACCGAAGAACAGGCCGGCGATCATGCCCACCTTGCCCGGCACCAGTTCCTGCGCGTAGACCACGATGGCCGAGAAAGCCGAAGCCAGCACCATGCCGATGATCACGACCAGCGCGCCGGTCCAGAACAGGTTGGCATGGGGCAGCAGCAGCGTGAAAGGCGCCACGCCCAGGATCGACACCCAGATCACGATCTTGCGGCCGATACGGTCGCCGACGGGGCCGCCCACCACCGTGCCCACCGCCACCGCGGCCAGGAACAGGAACAGGTAGAGCTGCGCCTCGCGCACCGACAAGGCGAACTTGTCGATCAGATAGAAAGTGAAATAGCTGTTCAGGCTCGCCAGGTAGAAGTACTTGGAGAACACCAGCACGCCGAGCACGGCCAGGGCGCCCAGCACCTGCCTGCGCGACAACCCGTTGCCGGCCCCTTCGCGCCGCGCCTTGGGCTTGAGCCTGGCGCGGTTCGCGCTGTACCAGCGCCCGATGCCCGTCAGCACCACGATGCCGAACAGCGCCGCCAGCGAGAACCACGCCACGCTGCGCTGCCCATGCGGAATGATGAACAGCGCGGCCAGCAACGGCCCGAGCGCCGAGCCTACGTTGCCGCCTACCTGGAACAGCGACTGCGCCAGGCCGTGACGGCCGCCCGACGCCATCCGCGCCACGCGCGACGACTCCGGATGGAATACCGACGAGCCCGTGCCCACCAGCACCGCGGCCACCAGCAGCCAGCCGAAAGACGGCGCCATGGACAGCATCAGCAGGCCAACCAGCGTGAAGCCCATGCCCACCGGCAGAGAATACGGCTTGGGATTGCGGTCGGTGTAGAAGCCGATGAAGGGCTGCAGCAGCGACGCCGCCAGCTGGTACACCAGCGTGATCAGCCCGATCTGCGCGAATGACAGGCTGAATGAATCCTTCAACATGGGGTAGATGGCCAACAGGATCGACTGGATCATGTCGTTCATCAAATGCGCCACGCTGATCGCGCCCAGCACCTTGAAGGCGGTGGACGGGTCCGAAGCGGCCGGCGTGGCCGGATTGCCGTCAGCTACGGCGGCGGGATTCTGGGCGGAATTCATGGTCTCGGGCAATAAGGGGATGGCCTGCCCGGCAGGCGCGCCGGGACCTGTGGACAGTGTAGGAATCCGCGGCCGGCCCGATCTGCCATTTTTCGTCGTATAAGTGACAAGATACGGAAATTGCCCTTTTACCTTCCTTCTCATCCTTATGCCGGAAGTGACATCCATGCCCGCTCGCCTTACCCTGCCCGACCCCGCCCGCAGTGTCAACGCGCAGGATTACCAGGACCGGCCGCGCGTGGTGACGGCCATGGCCAAGGAATTTCCGGCCGGCGCCCGGACGGGCACCCATTCCCACCCCCGGGCCCAGCTGATCTATGCCGTCGAGGGGATCATGCGCGTCACCACCCCCAGCGGCTTCTGGGCCCTGCCGCCGCTGCGCGCGCTGTGGGTGCCGGCCGGCGTGCCCCACGGCGTGGACATGGTGGGCGCCGTGTCCATGCGTTCGCTCTATCTCCAGGCCGAGGCGGCCGGGCGCTACTGGCCGCAATGCCAGGTGGTCGAGGTCAGCGGGCTGCTACGCGAACTGATCCTGGCGCTTACCGCGGAACCCATCGAGTATCCGCTGGGGGGCCGGGCCGAACAGATCGCCGCCCTCGTCCTGGCCGAGCTGTCCGCCGCCCGGGTCGCGCCCTTCCAGATTCCCTGGCCGCGCGACCGCCGCCTGCAAACTATCTGCGCCGCCATCCTGGACCGGCCGGGGCTGCAGCGCGGCATCGAAGACTGGGGCAGCGAGGTCGGCGCCAGCGCACGCACGCTGATCCGGCTGTTCCAGGCCGAGCTGGGCCTGAACTACCGCCAGTGGGTGCAGCAGGTGCGGTTGGCGGACGCCGTATGCCGGCTGGCGCTGGGCGAACCCATCGCCCGGATCGCCTCCGACCTGGGCTATCGCAGCCCCAGCGCATTTTCGGCCATGTTCCACCGCGCGCTGGGCGCGCCGCCCCAGCGCTACCTCCGGCCCGCCCCGAAAGGCTGACCCGACGGCGCAAGCCGCCTTGCCGTTTGTCACGGCGCGCAATACATTTCAGTCCGCGCGCGGGCGGATCCGGCGCGGCGAAGGCGCGTTGCACATAGCCCAGACCCCGTCCCTGATTTTCAGCGTCTCCCCGCGCCCCTCCGTCCCCCGGGCAAGTTTGGTTACCGAAACCTTATCGCACGCTGGGCGGTCTATACCGTTCTGTCCTAGAATCGCCTGCAATGAGCACCCCCCAGCAATCTCCCGCCACCCCGGGCGGCAAATCGGGTTTCCCCTGGAAACGACTCCTCGTCAAGGCGGGCATCGCCGCCGCCGGAGCCGGCGTGTGCGGCGCCGTGCTGCTCGGGCTGGCGCTGGCCCTCGCCTGGCCCAGCCTGCCCGACCTGCACGCCATGACGGACTACCGCCCCCGGGTGCCGCTGCGCATCTATACCGCGGACAAGGTGCTGATCGGCGAATACGGCGAAGAGCACCGCAACGTGCTGCGTTTCGACGAAATCCCGCCCGTGATGCGCCAGGCGGTGCTGGCCGCCGAGGACGACCGCTTCTACAGCCACGGCGGCGTGGACTGGATGGGCGTGGCCCGCGCCGTGCTGACCAACATCGTCAAAGGCTCCAAGAGCCAGGGCGGCAGCACGATCACCATGCAGGTGGCGCGCAACTTCTACCTGTCATCGGAAAAGACCTATTCGCGCAAGTTCTACGAGCTGCTGCTCACCTTCAAGATCGAATCCGAGCTCACCAAGGACCAGATCCTCGAGCTCTACATGAACCAGATCTACCTGGGCCACCGCGCCTACGGCTTCGCCGCCGCCTCGCGCACCTATTTCGGCAAGCCCCTGTCCGAGGTCACCCCAGCCGAGGCCGCCATGCTGGCCGGCATCCCCAAGGCTCCCTCGCGCTTCAACCCCATCACCAACTTCCCGCGCGCCGAGATCCGCCAGCACTATGTGCTGGGCCGCATGAAGACGCTCGGCTACCTGACGCCCGAACAAACGGATGAAGCCCTCAAGCAGCACCTGACCATCCGCGGCGCGGACGGCACCAGCGCTCGCGGCTTCGCCATACATGGCGAGTATCCCGCCGAGCTGGCCCGCCAGCTGATGTATGGCGTGTTCCAGGAAGACACCTATTCCAAGGGCATCGATGTGTACACCACCATCGATTCCAAGGACCAGGAGGCCGCCTACCGCGCGGTGCGCGACGGCGTGCTGGACTACACGCGCCGCGCGGCCTATCCCGGCCCGGAAGACCAGATCGACCTGCCGGCCGACATAGAAAAGGATTCGGCCGCGCTGGACGAGATCCTGGACGGCGTGCAGGAAAAGACCCCGGACAGCGAGGATCTGCTCGCCGCCGTGGTGCTTTCCGCCAGCCCCACCGAGGTAACGCTGGCCCGCAGCGCCCGCGAGATCATCACCATTTCCGACAAGAAGGCCTTGGCCGTGGTCGCCCGCGCGCTGAATCCCAAGGCCAACGACAGCCTGCGCCTGAGCCGCGGCTCGGTGGTGTACATCCACAAGAACGGCGAGAACTGGGAAATCATCAACATGCCGGCGCTGCAAGCTGCGCTGGTGTCCGTGGTGCCCCAGGACGGCGCCATCCGCGCCATGATCGGCGGCTTCGACTACAACCGTGGCGGCTTCAACCGCGTTACCCAGGCCTGGCGCCAGCCCGGCTCCAACATCAAGCCCTTCGTCTACGCGGCGGCCCTGGAACGCGGCCTGACGCCGGCCACCCAGATCTCGGACCAGCCCTTCATGCTCACCGCCGAGCAGACCGGCTCCAAGGCCTGGCAGCCCAAGAACGACGGCAACAAATACGAACCCATGCTGACGCTGCGCCAGGGCCTGGTGCGCTCCAAGAACATGGTGTCGATCCGCATCCTGCAGGCCATCACGCCGCAGTACGCGCAGGACTACCTCACCCGCTTCGGCTTCGAGAAGTCGCGCTGGCCCGCCGTGCTGCCTCTGGCGCTGGGCGCGGGCGGCGCCACGCCCCTGCAGGTCGTCAACGCCTACAGCGTGTTCGCCAACGGCGGATACCGCGTCACCCCCTATCTGGTGGATCGCGTCACCGACCGCTCCGGCAATGTGCTGATGCAGGCGCAGCCCGTTGTCGCCGGCGACGAGCAGGCGCGCGCCATCGACCCGCGCACCGCCTGGGTCATGGACGACATCCTGCGCGGCGTCACGGTCAACGGCACGGCCGCCCGGGCGCACCAGGTGCTCAAGCGCAGCGACGTGGGCGGCAAGACCGGCACCACGAACGAAGCCGTGGACGTCTGGTTCTCGGGTTTCACGCCCAAGCTGGCCACCACCGTCTGGATGGGCTTCGACCAGCCCCGCTCGCTGGGCACCAACGAGTTCGGCAGCGGCCTGGCCCTGACCACCTGGCTGGATTACATGCAGCCCGTGCTCAAGGGCGTTCCGGAAAACAAGCCCGCGCCGCGTCCCGACGGGCTGCTGGTGGACAACGGCGAATACTACTTCTCCGAATTCCCGCCGGGCCAGGCCGTCGCCTCGCTGGACCTGTCGTCCGGCGACGAACTGACGGATTTCCTGAACAACAACCGTTCGACGGACGGCGTCGACACCTCGGTGAAGCCGCTGCCCCCCAACGGCGGAGCGGCGCCGCTCAACCCTCCCGTCCAGACGCCGCAGGCGCTGCCGATTCCGGTGCCCCGCGCCGGCGGCGCGCCGGCAGGCAACGCAACGGCCTTCCCGCCCATCCCCGTGCCGCGCGTCGACGCCGACGCCCCGGCGCAGGCCGGCACGGTCAGCGCCCCCGGAACCGTTACGGCGCGGCCCCTATAAGCGGAGTCCCGGGTATCCGGCACCCTTACGGCAAAACGCAGCAAGCCCAAGCCATAGCGACACGGGTGTCTGGCACATGAATGGCTAGACTTCCGTCACGACTTCCCTGGGCCAGGCCTGCAGGGATTCCAGCTCCAGGAACGTGAAGTAGCCCGACCTCCAGCCCTCGGTGTCGATGTGATAGACGTTGCCGAGCGCCAGCGGCGCCGCGACCGGCGTATGCCCCGCCACTACCGCTCGCACGCCCTGGATGCCGGTCCGGTTCATCTGCTGGAGACGTTCGCGCGACCACTGGCAGGCCGCGCTGGTGCGCTGGTAACGGTCCTGCAGCGCGGATTCCAGGCGCGGCCAGAACAGCACCGGGCAGTCGGCGTGCAGCAGGCCCACCGCCCCGGCCGAGGTCTCGACCTCGATGGCGATGGGCAATCGCGCAAAAGCCTCGGCAAAGGCCTCCTGCCGCTCCTGGGATAAATCCAGGAACCAGCCGCCGCCATAGTCGCGCCAGTTTTCCACGTCCACCCGCCCCGTGCGCACGTGGCGGATGGCGTAATCCTCGTGGTTGCCCTGCACGGCGTAAAACCACGGACGGGCCAGCCAATCCAGCACGGCCTCGTTTTCGGGGCCGCGGTCGACCAGGTCGCCCACGGAAAAGAGGCGGTCCCTGGACGGGTCGAAACCCAGCTGGCCCAGGCCGTCCTCCAGGCGGGAAAAATGCCCATGCAGGTCGCCCACCGCGAAATCGCGGCCGAGCTCGTTACGCGGGACTTTGAGAAAACGCTGCTCCATGATGCGGAACTACCACCGTGTCGATGCTTGATCCTTCTTTTTAACCTGCTTTCGACCCGTCCCCGGCAACCGCCCCGGCCCCGGTTCCGGAAAAATACCGTGACGAGAATCGATATTATTCGTGATAATGTTCCGACTTTCCCTACTCGCGCCTTAAAGGCCGCGCAACCCGCTGCCCCAGCCCCGCCCATGACAGCCGCGTCCACCATCAAAACCTGGTATCTGGTCCATAAATGGACCAGCCTGGTCTGCACGATCTTCCTCCTCATCATCTGTCTGACCGGCTTGCCGCTGGTGTTCCACCACGAGATCGAACACTGGCTGGACGACGCCAAGCCGCTTTCCGACGTGCCCGCCTCGACCCCGCCCGCCAACCTGGACAAGCTCGTCGGCACCGCCCTCGCCATGTACCCGGGCGAAGTCGTCGATTATCTGTTCTTCGATCCCGACGAGCCGCAGGTCTACGTAGGCATGGCGAAAAAGCCCGGCGACGGCCAGGTGTCCGGCCACGCCGTGCGCATGGACGGCCGCACGGGAGACGTGCTGCTGGACGGGCCTCCCTATGTCCAGGACCGCTTTTCTTTCATGGGCATCATGCTGGCCCTGCACGTGGACCTGTTCGCCGGCCTGCCCGGCGAGCTGTTCCTGGGTTTCATGGGCCTGCTGTTCTGCGTGGCCATCGTCTCGGGCGTCGTGCTCTACGGCCCCTTCATGAAAAAACTGGAATTCGGCACGGTGCGCGCCACCCGTTCCACCCGCCTGAAGTGGCTGGACCTGCACAACCTGCTGGGCATCGTGACGCTGGTGTGGGCCTTCGTGGTTGGCGTCACCGGCGTCATCAACGAACTCTCGACGCCGCTGTTCCGCCTGTGGCAGGGCACGGAATTGGTGCGTATCCTGGAGCCGTACAAGGGCGAAAGCGTGCCCACCGAACTCGCCTCCGCCCAGGTCGCCGCCGACACGGCCCGGAAGGCCATGCCGGGCAACGAAGTGTCGTTCATCGCCTTCCCCGGCAACGCCTTCGGCAGCCCCCACCACTACATCGCATGGATGCGCGGCGATTCGCCGCTGACCTCGCGCCTGAACACGCCCGTCCTGATCGACGGCAAGACCGGCGACCTGACGACCGTGGCCCGCATGCCCTGGTACCTGACCGCGCTGGAACTCTCGCGCCCCCTGCACTTCGGCGACTACGCCGGCATGCCCCTGAAGATCATTTGGGCGCTGCTGGACATCATCACCATCATTGTCCTGGTCAGCGGGCTATACCTCTGGCTGGCGCGGCGCCGCGCCACCGAAGCGCGCATTGCCGAACTCGTGCGCAAGCACCAGGCCGCAGCCATCCCCGACAGGACTCCCGCATGACGAAAGCAACCCGTGGTTTCATGTTTGTCTGGGGCGCGCCGATCGTGCTGGGCGTGCTCAGCGTGTTCGGCCTGCTGGCCGCCCTGCTCGGCACGGGCGCCTGGCACTGGGCGTCCTGGGTCGCCCTCGCCATCCTGCTCGGGGTGATCGTCCGCTACTGGGCCTACCCTTCGAAGTAGGATGAGTGGAGCGCGAGAGTCCTTAAGCTAGAACGCCGGCCTCCAGCGCGCGCAACCCATGCGCCTCACCCGCCCAACGCGAACGTTTCCGGATCGGGCCCCAGGCGCTTGCCGTCCGGGATGCCGTCGATGGCCGCCATGTCCGCCGCCGACAGCTCGAAGTCGAAAACGTCGATGTTCTCGCGGATGCGGGCCGGCGTGACCGACTTCGGAATCACGATCAGACCGCTCTGCAAGTGCCAGCGCAGCGTCACCTGGGCGGGCGACTTGCCGTGCTTCTGCGCCAGCTCCAGGATGGTCTTGTCCTTCGCGACCCCGCCCTGGGCCAGGGGGCTCCAGGATTCCGTCGCGATACCGTGCCTGGCATGGAAGGCCCGCAAGTCCCGCTGCGCGAAGCCCGGGTGCAATTCGATCTGGTTCACTGCCGGCACGACGCCGGACGCGTCGATCAGCCGCTCCAGGTTGGCCTGCGTGAAATTGGATACGCCGATCGAGCGCGCCCGGCCGTCTTCCTTCATCTCGATCATGGCCCGCCATGCGTCCAGGAACTTCTCGCTGCCGGCCACCGGCCAGTGGATCAGGTACAGGTCCACGTATGCCAGGCCCAGCTTCCCGAGGCTCTCGTCCATGGCCTTGTGGGCGTCGTCATAGCCGTGCCTGTCGTTCCAGAGCTTGGTCGTGATGAACAGATCCTTGCGCGCCACGCCGGAGGCGCGCAAGCCCGCGCCCACGCCGGCCTCGTTCCCGTAGATGGCCGCCGTGTCCACAGAGCGGTAGCCTGCCGCCAGCGCCTCTTTCACGCTGGAGGACGCCTGCTCGTCGGGCACCTGCCAAACACCCAGGCCCAGCTGCGGAATCTTGCCGCCGTCATTCAATTTCACTGCGGGTACCTTCGCCATAAGACCCTCCGTAGCTTGCAACGCGACGCAAGCGCGGCGAATACGCGCCAGATCGCGCAACCAAGGGGCAGCCAGGCTCAATCCTTGGTTGGAACAGTAAAAAAGCGGGCCCGTCAGGCTGCGCCCGTGTCGCGATACCGGATTGAAAGCCGCCGGAAGGGCCTTGCCATGCCCGGGGCCATGATCCCGATGATACCCCTACGGCCGTCTCCGCCCGGCCAGCCCCCCTCCGGGCAGGATTGCGGCCAGTGCCCGATAATGCCGTTCATCCGGCCCGCCGCCACGCCGCCGGCCCTGCGCAACCTACCCCTTTCCGCCCCATGAATCCTCCTGAAACGCGGCCCAAGAACCGCGGCAATCTCCACACGCTGCGCACGCTCTTCCCCTACCTGTGGCCGCCTGGCAGGACTGGCCTGAAGGCCCGGGTGGTCGCGGCGCTGCTGTGCCTGTTCGCCGCCAAGGCGGCCACCGTCTACGTTCCCCTGCTGTACAAGCAGGCCGTGGACGAACTGGGCAAGGGCGCGCCCGGAACCGTCACCGTGCCCCTGGGACTGATCCTGGCCTACGGCACCGCCCGGGTGTTCTCCCTGCTGTTTTCCGAATTGCGCGACGCCATATTCGCCCGCGTCGGCCAGCACGCCATCCACGCAGTGGGCCTGCAGATCTTCAAACACCTGCATGCGCTGGCGCTGCGTTTTCACCTGGCGCGCCAGACCGGCGGCCTGAACCGCGCCATCGAACGCGGCACCAAGGGCATCCAGACGCTGCTGTCGTTCCTGCTCTTCAACATCCTGCCCACCTTCTTCGAAATCGGGCTGGTCTGCGTCGTGCTGTGGAAGATGTTCGACGCCTGGCTGGCCCTTGCCACCGGCACGACCGTCATCCTGTACATGGCGTACACCCTCATCGTCACGGAATGGCGGACCAAGTTCCGCCGCCAGATGAACGAGACCGATTCGGAGGCCAACACCAAGGCCATCGAAAGCCTGCTGAACTACGAGACGGTCAAGTATTTCGGCAACGAAGAGCACGAAGCCCGCCGCTACGACGCATCCCTGACACGATACGAGCGCGCGGCCGTGCGCAGCCAGGTGAGCCTGTCGATACTTAACATAGGCCAGGCCGCGATCATTTCCGCGGGGCTGACGCTCGTCATGTGGATGGCCGCCACGGGGATAGCCGAGGGCCGCTACACGCTGGGCGATTTCGTCCTGGTCAACACCTATCTGCTGCAGCTCTATTCCCCGCTGAGTTTCTTCGGCTTCATCTACCGCGAGATCAAGCAGGCCATGGTCGACATGGAGCGCATGTTCGAACTGCTGGGCCAGGACCGCGAAGTGGCCGACCGGCCGCACGCCCATCCCCTGCGCGTGACGGGCGGCGAGGTGGAGTTCCGCGACGTGCGCTTCGGGTATGACGCCCGCCGGCCGATCCTCAAGGGAGTGAGCTTTACGATCCCCGCCGGCAGGACCGTGGCCGTCGTGGGCACCTCGGGCGCCGGAAAATCCACCATCGCGCGCCTCCTGTTCCGCTTCTACGACGCCGACGGCGGCGCCATACTCATCGACGGACAGGACGCGCGCAACGTCACGCAGGCCAGCCTGCGGGCGGCGATCGGCGTGGTGCCGCAGGATACGGTGCTGTTCAACGACACCATCCGCTACAACATCGGCTACGGCCGCCCGGACGCCGGCGATGCGGAAATCGAGGCGGCGGCCCGCCTGGCACACATCCACGACCTCATCATGGCCATGCCCGACGGCTACCAGACCATGGTGGGCGAACGCGGCCTGAAGCTGTCCGGCGGTGAAAAGCAGCGCGTGGCGATCGCGCGCACCCTGCTCAAGAACCCCGCAATCTTCCTGTTCGACGAAGCCACCAGCGCCCTGGACACGCATACGGAACGCGAGATCCAGGCCAATCTGCGCGAAGTCAGCCAGGGCCGCAGCACGCTGATCATCGCCCACCGGCTGTCCACCGTGGCGGACGCCGACGAGATCATCGTGCTGGCGGAGGGCCGCATCATCGAGCGCGGCCGCCACATGGACCTGCTCGCGCAGCGCGGCGTCTACGCCGGCATGTGGGCCCGCCAGCAGGAACGCGCCCAGGCCGAGCCGGCGGATTGACAAGGCCGCCGCCTTGCACGACTATCGCACCCTTTGATTTCCAGGCCTCCCATGCAGGACATCTCCGCCGCCCCTGAAGTCCGCGTCTGCGCCGCCCACGACCTCGTCAATGGCGGCCTGGGCGTGAAAATCCCCGTCTCCGACGGATCGGGGCGCACCACCGCGTTCTTCGTACGCTACCAGGACCGTGTGCACGGGTATCTGAACCGCTGCGCCCACGTCGGCGTGGAACTGGATTGGGAAAGCAGCTTCTTCACCCGGGCCGGCGACCTGATCATGTGCGCGCGCCACGGCGCCACCTACGAGCCGGACACCGGATTGTGCGTGGGCGGCCCCTGCAAGAACGGCCGCCTGACCGCGCTGTCGGTCGAAGAGCGCGACGGCGCCGTCTACTGGCGGCCCGCCGGCAAGATCCGCCCGCTGGAAGACGCGGCGGCCTGATCCTCGGCCGGGCGTTCCGCATAGCGGCGCGCCAGCACCGCGCACACCATCAGCTGCATCTGGTGGAAGATCATCAGCGGCAGCACCACCACTCCCATCTGCGAGGTGCCGAACAGAACGGTGGCCAGGGGAATGCCCGACGCCAGCGACTTCTTGGATCCGCAGAAAACCAGGGTGATCTCGTTCTCCTTGGACAAGCCGAGCTTGCGCGCGCCCCAGGTCGTGATCAGCAAGGCCGAGCCCAGCAGCAAGGCATTCACCAGCACCATCGAAGCCATGTCGATAGCCGGGAAGGCGTGCCAGATTCCTTGCGTCACGGCTTCGCTGAACGCGGTGTAGACGGCCAGCAGGATGGAACTGCGGTCCACTTTCGCCAGCGTGCGGCTATTGCGTTGGGCCCAGGCGCCGATCCATGGCCGCAACAGGCTGCCCACCGCGAACGGCAGCAGCAGCTGCAGCAGAATGCGGCCGGCATCGGCCAGGCCATGCCCTTCGCCCTGGCGGTTCAGCAGCACCGCCACCAGCAGCGGCGTCAGCACGGTCCCCAGCAGGTTCGAAGCGGTAGCCGCGCAGATCGCGCCCGGGATATTGCCGCGAGCCATGGACGTCAAGGCGATGGAAGACTGCACCGTAGAGGACAAGGTGCAGACGAACAGCACGCCCAGCCATAGCGACGGCGCCAGCAGGCCGGGAAACAGCGCACGCAGACCCAGCCCCAACGCGGGGAACAGCAGGAAGGTACAGGCCAGGATCAGCGCGTGCAGGCGCACGTCTTTCACGCCGGCCACGATGGCGTCCATCGACAGGCGCGCGCCATGCAGGAAGAACAGCAGCGAAATCGCCACGTTGCTGGCCACCATCATGAACGAAGCCCCCTTGCCCACGGCCGGGAAGAAACTGGCGAACACTACGGTGGCGATCAGGATGAGCGTGAACTGGTCGGGGAGAAAGCGGCGCATGGCAGGGATTTCCGGAGAGCTTGCGGAAAACTATAGGCGCGCGGCTTGTCATCGTGAAGGCCACTGGTTACTTTAACTGTCATCGGAATATCCTATGACAGGCCCCATGCTCAATCCTTTATGGCTCAAAACCTTCGCCGCCGCGGCGGCGGCCCCCAGCTTCACCGAAGCCGCCCGGCGCCTAGGCCTGACGCAGCCCACCGTCAGCGAGCACATCCGCCAACTGGAGTCGGCGCTGAACCGCCGCCTGTTCCTGCGCGACACGCATTCCCTCGCCTTGACCAACGATGGCCGCAGCCTGCTCGTGCATGCAGAGATCATCCTGGACGCCCATGAACGGGCCGAACGCCTTTTCGACGCGCCGCGCCTGCGCGGACGCGTACGCCTGGGCACCTCGGACGATCTGGCGATGGGACCTTTGCCCGACGTGCTGGCGGCTTTCCGGCTGGCCCACCCCGAGGTGGAATTGGACCTGACCATCGGCGTCACCAGCGAGCTCTACAAGCTGTTGGACGACAACGGGCTGGACGTCATGATCGGCAAGCGCCGCCGCGGCGACCGCCGCGGCCAGACCCTGCACAAGGAAGCATTGCTGTGGCAGGCGAAGGAAGGGCTGCGCGTGGCGCCCGACATTCCCCTGCCCCTGATTCTGCTGCGCGAGCCCAGCGTCACTCGCACGCTGGCCCTGGACGCCCTCGCGCGCGCGGGGCGCAGCTGGCAGATCGTATGCACCAGCACCAGCTACGCGGGCTGCCAGGCGGCCGCCCGCGCGGGCCTGGGCATAACCGTGCAACCGTCGCACCTGTCCACCGCGGGGCTGGCGGTGCCCGCGGGCGCCGCGCATCTGCCGGCGCTGCCGCAAGTGGAATTCATCGTTATCTCGGCGCCCGCGCCCAACCGGCCTACCCGCGCGCTGACGGACATCCTGATGCGCAGCACGCTGACCTGAGCCCGGCGCGACCTATCCGGGCAGATGGTCCGGCACGCCTCCGGCATCCACGGCTTCCACGCAGTCCAGCGCATTGCGCGCGGCCGACATGGCTTCGACGGTGCTGCGGAAGCGGCGGCTCGCGAAGATCTCGAATACCTGGCTGCTCGACGCGGACTCGCCTTCCTCGGCATCGTCCGCAGGCTCCGCGGCGCCCTTTTGGCCGAGCTTTCGCGTTTCCAGGAAAGCGCGCGGCGGAATGCGCCCTTCGGGCTGGGTCGCGTAAGCGACCACCGAGAACCCGTTGATGATCTTCTCAGCCATGGCGGCTCCGGTTGGCCGCCCCCGAAAGCGGCGCGGCTTCTGTTACCGACTACGGCCCGCCATCTGGAAACTTAAGCCTGCGCGGGCTGGCGCGCCCGCACGTATGCCGCCACTTGCGCAAGCACGTCCGACAGGTCGGCCTGCAACGAAGCGAAGCCCGAATTGCGCTCGCGCGTGGCTTCGTCCATATACAGCGGACGGCGGATCTCGACCTGGAGGCTGTGGCGGTTCAGGGCCGGCTGGCCGATCTGCGCGATCAGCTGCACGCCCTTGTAGGGATCGTTGCGCGCCACCGTATAGCCCTTGTCGCGCAGCGCCGCTTCGATCAGGGCGATGAATTCGGGCTCGCACGTCGTGCCGTCGCGGTCCCCCAGCACGAAGTCCGCCAGCGGATGCTCGCTCTTGCGGCCCAGCCGTTCGTAGGCGTCGTTGGGCATGGAATGCAGGTTGAGATGCCAGACCGCGCCGAATCGCCGGGTCACCCCCTCGATCGCCTCCGACAAGGCCGCATGGTAGGGCTGGTAGTACGCCTGGATGCGGTGCCGCACTTCGGCCAGCGTCAGCTTGCGGTCGTAGATCGGCGTGGCCTTGTCCATCCTGCGCCAGATCAGGCCCTTGCCCAGGCGGGTCTTTTCGCCCGGATCCAGCGCTTCCGGCCAGGGCTCCGCCAACAATTCCGGATCCAGGTCCTGCAAGGTCCGGTTGGGATCGATATAGACGCGCGGAAAATTCGCGGCGATCAACGTGGCGCCCAGCGCGGGCGCCGCCGACCACAACTCGTCCACGTGCGTATCCTCGCCCTGGCGCAGTTGGGCCAGGCTTGCCGCCGCCCCGAAATCCTCGGGATAGCGCTCGCCGCTATGCGGCGAATCGCAGACCAGCGGCAACGCCTGGCCTGCCGGCTCATGCACGGAAACTGCGTCGAAGTCGGCGTGTGTCATCGTCAATCTGCCTGAATGTTCGCGGTCTTGGCCACTTTGGCGTAGCGGGCCAGGGCCTGTTCGATCTGCGCCTGGAATTCCTGGGGCGTGGTGGGCATCAGCGTACCACCCACGTCCTCGGCCTTCTTGCGGAACTCCGGATCCCGCTGCGCGGCGCGCACGGCCTGGTTCAGGCGGTCGACCACGGCTTGCGGCGTGCCGGCAGGCGCCACCAGGCCGAACCAGCCGCCTGTGCCCATGTCGGGGTAACCCAGTTCGATATAGGTGGGCACGTCCGGCAGCAGGGGCGAACGCTCCATGCCCAGCACGGCCAACGGCCGCAGCTTGCCACCCTGCACCTGCGGCAGGGTCGAGGACAGGTTGTCGGTGATCGCGTCCACCTGACCGCCCATCACGTCGTTCAACGCCGGACCCGCGCCGCGGTACGGCACGTGCAGCAGCTTGATGCCCGACAGCATCATGAAGTTCTCGATGTTCACGTGGCCCAGCGAACCCACGCCGGGCGAGGCGAAGCTGTAGCGCTCCGGCTCGGCCTTGGCCAGCGCCACGAACTCGGCCATGTTCTTGGCCGGGACCTGCGGATTGATCGCGAAAATGCTGGGCACGGCCACCACGTTGGCGACCGGCACGAAGTCCTTGACCGGGTCGTAGTTCATCTTCCGGAAGACGGCCGGATTCGAGCCGTGCGTGCTCATCGTGGCCATGCCGATCGTGTAGCCGTCGGGCGTCGAGCGCGCCACCTGCTCCATGCCCAGCGAACCGCCCGCGCCGGCCTTGTTCTCCACCACGATGGTCTGCTTCAGGTCACGGCCGGCGTACTCGGCGACCAGGCGGGCAACGATGTCCGTCGAACCCCCGGCCGCGAACGGCACCACCAGCTTGATCGGGCGGGAAGGATAATCGGCGGCCTGGGCGGCGCCGGCGAGAGTCAGGGTGGCGAACAGGCCGGCGAGCGCGAAGCGCGCGGACCGGCCGGAAGGACGGCGGGACATGGGGATGGCTCCGAAAGTTGAGGTCAATCGACAAGGCCGCCAGTGTCCAAACTTTACGGTCCCCTTTCAAACGACTATATTGCACTCTTTCATTACCAAAGGTCATGCTAGAGATGCGCCTGCAGTCGCCATCCATGTCCGAACTGCATGCTTTCGTAACGGCGGCGCGCCTGGGCAGCTTCACGCAGGCTGCCGAAACCCTGTGCGTCACGCAGGGCGCGGTCAGTCGGGCCATTTCCCGGCTGGAGGCCCATTTCGGCCAACCGTTGATGCATCGGAACGCCCATGGCCTGACCCTGACCGACACCGGCCGTCGGCTCTATGACGGCGCGCTGGCGCCCTTGCAGGCGATCGAAGCGCTCAGCGCGGAATTGCGTGCGGACGACCGCCGGCTGCGCCTCACGCTATCCACGGTTCCCACGCTGGCCAGCGCCTGGCTGGTGCCGCGCCTGCCGGATTTCCACCGGCGCCACCCCGACATCCAGCTCGGCTTCGCAGCCTACCGCCGCAACGAGGATTTCTCGGGCGCCACGCCCGACGCCAGCATCCTGTCCGGCACGCCCGAGCAATGGCCCGGATGGCAGGCCGACTATGTGATCGGCCGCGAAATGGTCGTGATCTGCCATCCCGGGCGCCTGGCGGCGCGCCGGGCCCAGGGCCTCTGGAGCACACCGGCCGGCCTGCTCGGCGAAGCGCTGCTGTATCACTCCAATGGCGTAGACAACTGGGCGCAATGGTTCGCCGCCGCCGGCGTAGCGCGCGGCTCGGTCAAGCTGTCCAATGGATTCGACCAGGTATCCATACTGGTGCGCGCCGTCATGGCCGACATGGGCATTGCCGTCCTGCAACGCTGCCTGGTGCGCGACGATCTGCTTGCCGGGCGGGTGGCGGCCCCTTTTCCCGAACTGCCCATACGCATTGCCCGCGGCTATCACCTGTGCGCCCCGGCCCAGCGCCGCGATCACTACGCGCTGGCCTGCTTCCGCCAATGGCTGCTGGAAACCGCCGGCCGCGATCCCGACGTGCTGGCCGCGGGATCCGCTTCCTGATCCATGGCCGCCGCGGGAAACACATGGTTTCCCGGTATGCGGGACAAATAATTCAAAATAAAACAGGCTCCTTCCGGAGCCCGTTTCTACTGATGCCGCCCAACGCTCAAGGCGCGAGCTTGAATCCCAGGTCCACACCCCATTTGTCGGTTTCACGCAGCCACTTCGCGCCGCAATTCAAGCAGCGGAAATGGTCTTCGCGGCTTTCTTCCCGCCCTTTCTGCGTAGGATTGGTGAATCCCTGATGTCCGAGTTGGGCGTGCGGCGCAACGCCAGCAAGCCCCGGGTGAATGCGTTGGCAAGCCAAGCACATAACGCTCATTGATGCTTCCCCACAAACATAGTTACTAAATTGTAAGGGATTTCACCAATGCTTTTCTATCAATTTATGTCTATAACGCCACAAAAAATTGTTAACGCCGCAATTAAACAACGCCCGGCAACGCCGAAATGCAGGTAGCGAGGTGATACGGCGAGGTCGAAGGCATGTCTGCGCGCACGACGGCCCCGTCCGCGTCCAGGCATTCGTGCCACCCTCCCGGGTGCAGGAAACGGGCGCGGAAAACGGCAAGGCCGGCTTCCAGCGCCGGCAGGTCGCCCAGCACCGCAAGCACGCGCAGGTATTCGGTCTGGGCCCAGATCCGCCGCGTGTCATCGATGACGGCGCCCGACTCGTCCAGGGCCGCCACCACGCCGCCGGCGTCCACCCCGCGGCTGCGGGACCACTGCACCGCGCGCGGCAGGGATTCCGCCAGGTCCAGGCCTTCGAACACCGGGGCCGTCCCCTGCACCAGCGATAGCCACTCGAATTGGTGCCCGGGCTCCAGGCGGTTGCCTGCACCGCCCTGCCGCTCTTCCGAAATGCACTGCGTGGGCGCGTGCACGAAATGATGGCTGATGCCTTGCGCCAGGCCGCGCAGATGCTGTGCGAACAGCGCCGGTTCCGCTACCTGCGCGGCCGCCAGATACGCTTCGGTCAGGTGCATCATGGGGTTCTGCGCGGGCGGGCGCAACGCCTGGCCCATATCCGGGCTCAGCGCGGCGTGGTACAGGGAATCGGCGGTCTTGAAACGCGCTTCGATGGTCGACGCGGTGGCCAGCATGAGCTTGCGCGCGTCGGCATTGCGGCTGCGGCGGAAATAGGCCGAGCAAGCCAGCACGATGAATGCATGGGTGTAGAGGTCCTGCGTGTCGTCGAGCGGACGCGCCTCGGCGTCGACGCTGTAGCGCCAGCCGCCATGCGCTTCGTTGCGGAATACGCGGCGCAGCGACTCGAACAGAACATCGGCATGCTTGCCTGCCGCGGCGCCCGGCGCCCCGGAAAAAACATACAGTTGGCGCGCGCAGGCCATGGCGCGGTACCGCGCCGCCGGCAGCGGAGCCCCGGTGGCCGAATCCAGCGATTCGAAAGGAAGACCCAATGCGGAATTGAAGCCCTGCCCCGACCACATGGGCAGGACGACGGAATCGAAATGCTCGCGCAATGCGCGTATATGCGCCGCGAGATTTGTGGTGGTCTGTGCGGCAGTCATCTTGGAACGGCGCATGCCCGGCCGGAGCCCCAGGTTTTGGAGCAGCAACGATAACCGAAATTTTCGCCGCAAACCGCTGAGCATTCTCCGAAGCATCATGCACGCACAGACCGGTCCTGCTGATCAACTCCGTCGAGGGCTGGAAGCCCTATCGGAAGATATTTTCCTCTACCCAATTCTGCGCGAAGATTTCCGCGCGGTCGCGTGCTTCGTCCAGCGAAGCGCAGTTGCCCAAGTGGGAGAACGCGGCATCCACTTCAGTGCCGCCCTCGGCCGTTACCGTCAGCAAAACGCCATATCCGCCGGTATCCATGGCCGCCGTGGAAACGTCGATCAGTACTTCCTGGTCACGATGCTGCATGTGCTACCTCCCAGTCGGTTACCTAAACGCGTGAACCACGCGTGACGTTGCGGGACCAGCTTTCCCGCGCAAATGAATAGACCAGCAAACGTCACGCAAGTTCATCTTACTGGCGGCGCGGCGCCGGCGATATGCGGAAAACGACCAAATCGCGCATTCCGTCTCAGGAGATTCCCGTACTCTGTCGCGAATAGTCGCGAATGCGCGAAATACTGCGAAAACATTCGCAAATTGTGCGAAACCTGGCTTTCCAAACGATCAAGGCGCAACAAAACGCGGCAAGAATGCCGGAATGCCTGGGGATGATCGTGCGCCGCGCTCCGGCGGCAGGACTTGCGGGGTTGGCGACGGAGCTATCTCAGATGGATGGCGCCCGGCTCTTCCATGCGCAGGGCAAGCCTGCCCTTGTCCGTAATGAGCCAGCGCCCATCGGCGCCGGCGTGGATGCAACGCAAGGTCTCCAGCGCCGTCGCTACGTGCTCGGGCACCTCGGTCTGCTCGGCGCCTGGCTCGCCGTTGTCAGCGACGATCCGCAACCAATGACCCAATTCGCCCTTCTCGAAACGATGCAATGCCATGCGTGACTCTCTTTAGAACCTTCTAACGATAGCACGCGCGCCGCCCCCGGGCCGCGCGCCTCGCCTTGGCCGTGTCGGCGCCTAGGACAGCAGCTTGGGAACCGCCGATATCAGCAAGGCTACACCCGACGCGGTCAGCAGGCCCAGCACGATGCGGCGGAAGGCCACGTCGCTGATGCCCACGTAGACGCGCGTGCCCCAAAGAGTGGGAAGCAGCATCGCCGGCACGATCAGCGCGAACAGCGGCAGCATGTCGCGGGTGACGACGCCAGTGAATACATAGCTCGCCATGGTCACGACCAGCATCGACAGATTGAAGTTCTGGATGACCGCGCGCTGCACGTCACGGTCGAATCCGCGCAAGGTGCACCACAAGGTCGGAATCACGCCCGTGAATCCGCCGATGCCGCCCATGATCCCGCCCACCGCGCCCACCACGCCGTCGGCCAGGCGTCCCCCCAACGCGATACGCGGCAGCTTGGCCGCGAACAGCATGATCGGACACCAGATCGCCAGCAGCCCTCCGATGAAGGTCTTGAACACCAGAGGATCCAGGTGAGGCAGCAGCTTGACGCCTAGCGGTATGCCGAGCAGCCCGCCCGCGACGAAGGGCAGCAAGTGGCCCACGGCGAACCCGCGGCGCACGGTGAACGCAGCCAGGAGTTGCCCGGTCAGGGCGCCGAACACCACCATCGCGGCCGCAAGCTTCGGGTCCACCGTCCATGCCCAGAACGACATGGCCACCATGCCGAAGCCAAAGCCCGAAAGGCCTTGCACGAAACCCGCGGCCATGGCGCCCACCACGACCAGCACATAAAGAGAATCCATTTCCGCCGCACGCCCGCATGAAGCCGGGCCCTCCCGGCGCATGCCATTCTAGGGCCTGTTTACACCGATTGGGACCACACACGGCCCCGGGCGCGTTCTACGAGGGGCGTAGCAAGAGCGGGCGCTTATGGCGCGCCGCGGCGGCGGACGCGGCGACGCTCGCGCCGATCAAGGCCAGGCCCAGCGCCAGGTCGGCCGAGATGCGCTCGGCGAATGCCAGCGAAGAAACGAGCAACCCGATCACCGGCACGCAAAGCATCGCGATCGAGGTCGCCGCCGGCGGCATCTTCTGCGTCATGCCCAGCACCACGATGAAGGTGAGCGCCGTGGCCAGCGGCCCCGTGTAGAGGATCACAGGCCAGGCTTGCGGCTCGCCAAGGAACGCCGGCGCGCCGTCGCGCATCCATGCAAGCGCCGCGAGCGGCGCCGCAGCGATGGCCGTTTGCCACGGGATCATGTCGGCGCCCAGGCGGACGTGCCGGTTGCCGCGCAACTGGATGATGTTGCAGGCCCAGGCGAAAGACGCGCCCAGCAGCATCGCCAGCCCGATCACGGTATGCGCCTGCCATGGGCTGAAGGCCGGCGCCACGATGACGGCGATGCCCGCATAGCTCAACGCCGTCGCGAGCCACTGCGCCATCGACAGGCGCTCCTTGAGAACCAGCGACGACAGCGGGATCACCCAGATGGAGGTGGCGTACGCAATCACGGACGCGCGTCCGGGCGCCACATATTGCATCGCCCACAACGCCAGCGCGGTAAATGCGCCCATCTGCAGCAGCGCCACGCCCGCCACCAGCGGCAGCTCCTGCCGCGTGGGCAGGCGCAGGCGCCCCAGCAGGCCCAGCACCAGCACGCTGATCGCGGCGGCGGATCCGAAGCGGCTGGCGGCCAGCCATAGCGGGCTCATATGCGCCAGCCCCAGTTTCATGATGGGCCAGTTGCCTCCCCAGATCGCCACCGCGCCCATCAATGGCAAAAACCTGCCCAACACACTTCGCTGACTCATTACTACCCAACCAACCACAGGAATATTCTGCGTTTTGGCCGATTGGCCAAACGATGGAACAGTTTATAGGGTAAACCCCAGCACATTTCACCTCATTCAGCCTGGATAACCGGCATACTCAGCACATCTGAACTGCATCTTGAAGATGCCTAGGTGACTTATGCCGGAAATCAACCTCGACGCCACTGACATCCGCATCCTGAACGAACTCCAGCGCGATGCCCGCCTGACCAATGTCGAGCTGGCCGCACGCGTCAACCTGTCGGCCTCGCCTTGCCTGGCCCGGGTGCGGCGGCTCGAAGCCGAAGGGTTGATCGACCGCCGCGTCACACTGCTCAATGCGCGCAAGCTGGGCCTGAAGGTCAATGTGTTCATCCAGATATCTCTGGACAAGCAGCGCAAGGCCGCCCTGGACGTGTTCGAACGCGAAATCGCCGTCCTGCCCGAAATCATGGAGTGCTATCTGATGTCGGGAGACGCCGACTACCTGATCCGCGCCCTGGTGCCCGATGTCGACGCGCTGGAGCGCCTCATCGTCGAACACATCACCCGCATTCCGGGGGTGGCCAGCATCCGGTCCAGCTTCGCGCTGAAGCAGGTGCTCTACACAACCGCGGTGCCGCTCTCCTGACCCTCCCCGCCCGCCGCTTGCGAGAACGCCCGGCCCAGCCCACAATGAAAGCGCCGCGCGCGGGCCGCCAGGCCCGCGCCGCCCCCTCCCATCGTCTAGCAAGGAGCAAACCATGCCTGAAACCGACTGGTTCCCTGGCGGCACGCTACCCGATCGTCAGGGCTACTTCGAAGTGGAATTCGATACGGGTGAAACCGAAATCACGCGCTACGGCCTATTGGGCTGGGAACCCGGACCGGACCGCGGCCGGATCAAACGCTGGCGGGGCCTCGATCCGAACATCGAAGCCGCCGAAATGCAGCGCGAAAGCGCGGTGCGCGACAACGGCGATTCGCTGATCGGCTGAGCCACCGGCATTGCGCCAGAACAGCAAAACGCCGCGGACGTATCCGCGGCGTTTTGCTTTGCCGATGGGCGCGATCAGAGATCCAGCTTGGAGATCTTCGTGCCGGCCAGCGACACGCCCGCCATCAGGCCGCCATTGTTCATCACGAACCCCACAATCGGCTGCTGCGCCGTATTTGTGTCGATGCGCCCGTTGGCGCCGATATTGACGACCGCGACCGTGGCGTCGGCGCCCACGGTCCAGCCGCTGCTGTTGCGGAATTTATTAAGCGCCTCGTCAGTCATGAACAGCAACACCATCGCCTTGGATTGCGCGCCGGCCTGGAAGCCGATCGAACCCGCCGTCGTGCTGTAGTAGCCGGCGTTCGCGCCCCCAACCCGCAGGACGCCCTTGCCGTGCTCCGCCCCGACGATGAAGCTGCCGCTCAGCACGTCAGGAAAGACCAGCACGCCCTTCGCGCGCGCAACCAGGTCCTTGGACTGGGGCGAGGCCTGGTAGAGCTTGCCCAGCGTCGCATCCGCCGCGCTGCTGAGCGATTGCCGCTGCTCGGACGCGGTTGCGGCGGACTTGGGACTGGTGGTGGTGCAGCCGGCGAACAGCAAGCCAGCCGCGCCGATCGTCACGGCAGCCAGGCCGGCGCGACGCAAGACAGGAAAAGAATCAAACATGGAATTCTCCTTGTTGATGGCACCTTCCACCAATGTACCGGGCAAATCCATCAACGCAAGGCACACGATTGTGCCAAACGCAACAAAACCTGCCGGATGCCGGTTTCCGTCCGTCTATGCGGCGCTGCGCAACCGCCGCAATACATCTTATATTTCGTTCTGCAATCTTCTTCGCCAGTTAGACCACACACGCAATCACCGCAAGAGACGAAAGAACAGACGCCCCAACAGTTCACCACCATGACGTCCGAGCGCCTGGCGTTGTACAAAGATCTGATAGACCGCGCCGGCATCCGTCCTGAATAGGCCCTACTCCCATGAACAATCCCGCTTTCGAACCCGACACCGCCCCGCTGGAAGTCCTGCCGCGCAACCTCGCGGCCTATCGCGAAGGCAATGTAGGCATTCCCTACGTCCATCGTTTCGAGTCGGGCCTGCCTGGCCCGCACGCGCTGATCAACGCCATCACGCATGGCAACGAGATCTGCGGCATGGTCGCCGCCGCCCATCTGCTTGACACCGGCGTGCGGCCCAAGATCGGCACGCTGACGGTCAGCTTCGCGCATGTCGAGGCCTACGAGGCCTTCGACATCGAGAATCCCTACGAAAACCGCCAACTGGTGCACAACCTGAACCGCATCTGGTCGGCCGACATGCTGGATGGTCCGGAAGACAGCCCCGAACTGCGGCGCGCCCGGGAACTGCGCCCCGTGCTGGACGCCGCCGACTATGTGCTGGACATCCACTCCACGCGCGCCCCGGTGCAGCCGTTCTGGGTCTATACGGAAATGGACCGCAACACCGCGCTCGCCAGCGCCGTCGGCGCGCCGCAGGTCCACCTCGTCATGCCTCCGGGCATATTTCCCGGCACGGGCGTCATGGGCTATGGCCGCCATGGCGATCCGGACTCCGACAGCGGCGGCTCGCTGGTGGTCGAATGCGGCCAGCACTTCTCGCAGTCCGCCGCCGCGCTGGCTACCGACGTGACGCTGCGATTCCTGGCGCACCTGGGGCTGATCGACACGCCGGCGGGCACGCCGCCGCCCCCGGCGCCGCGCCGCTACCGGCTTCTGGAGGTGCACATGGTGAAATCGGCGGACTTCACCTTCACGCGACCGGTCATCGGCTTCGAGACCTACGCCAAGGGCGAACTCATCGCCATGAACGGCACCGAGGAAATCCGCTCGCCCTGCGACGACTGCACGATCTTCATGCCCACGCGCATGCCCATCGTCGGGCGCGAAGCGGTGTACCTGACCGTGGCGGTCTGACTGCCGGCAAGCGCCTGGGGCCGCGGCCCTTCAATGATCCGGGATCAGGCGCTTGCCCAGGCTGATGACTTCGTCCTGCCGGAATCCCAGCGTTCCATAGAAATCCTTCACCGCGACGTTGCTGGAGCGGATCAACAGATTGATCTTGGGGCATCCCATCTCCAGCAACCTGCGCTCCACGGCCCGCATGAGCGCGGTCGCGTAGCCCCGGCGCTGATGCGCCGGCGAAACCGCCAGGTAATTGATCCAGGCGCGGTGGCCGTCATAGCCGCCCATCAGCGTCCCGACGATCCCCCCTCCCGTTTCGCCCACCAGGAACAGCTCGGACTGCACCATCAGTTTGCGGGCGATGTCCTTGCGCGGATCGTTCCACGGACGCGTCAGGCCGCAGTCATGCCACAGCTGGATGATCGCGGCCTCGTCCGAAGAATGGTAGGGCCGGATGGATAGGTCTTGAGAGCTCATGTTTCGTTCCTTCGATGATGGAAACGAAAGCCTTGCGATACGCCTCGATAGCGGGAAGAACGGACCGAAAACACAAAAGCCACGAGGAGCATCGTGGCTTTCGGGAAAAGCGCTGAAGGATCAGCGCCCGGGTGCGACCAGCCACTCAACGCAAGCGTCGAGTGATTCGTCGATTGAAGGCGCCGGCGGGCGGCGCGAAATGCGGTGCTTCCATGAACGCAAGCATACAGGAGGCGCGCGCGGCCGCCAACAAAGCGTTGCAGCCTTCAGGCCTCGGCGGGCGCCGGCAAGGTCCCCTCCATGACTACCACGGCCTGGCCGGCCACGCCTGCCCATACTCCATCCGCCCGCGGTTCGGCATGCGCGGACAGCAGGCTGGCACGGCCCATGTCCACACCCTGGCCCACGCGCAGACGCAACAGGCCGCCGCCGCGCAAGGCCGCGCGCAGCGCCGTGACGGCCGCCGTCGCGCTGCCCGTGGCCGGGTCCTCCGTCATGCGGCCGGTGAACATGCGGGCCTGGATGTCGGTCTCCGGTTCGGCCTCGGTGTCCGTGGTGTAGGCATAGATGGATTTGGCGCCATCCAGCGGCAGCAAGGCCGCGTAGCCCTGCGCATCGGGCGCCGCGCGCCGCAATGCGTCGCGGCTTGCCAGTTGCACGACCAGAAACGTCAGCCCTACCGACACGACCTGAGGCGGATGCGCGGACGTATCGATATCCGCCGGGTCGAGCGTCAATGCCCGCGCCACCGCCGTTGTCGGCGCCACGCCTGCTCGCTCAAGCGGCCTGGGCGCGATCAGCTCCGCCTCCTGCGCCTCTTGCGCGCCAGCCTTGAGCGCTATGCGAACCAGGCCCGCCTCTTCTTCGAACACAAGGCTTTCGGGCACCGTCCCGCCCGCCGCCCTCCACTCGCGCGCGAGCACGATCGCGGTGCCCACGTTCGGATGCCCGGCAAAGGGAACCTCCCGGTCCGGCGTGAAGATGCGCACGCATGCGGTGTGGGCGGGGTCCCGCGCAGGCAGGACGAAGCTGGTTTCCGAGTAGTTGAATTCGCGCGCGATGCGCTGCATCTGCGCGGCGCTGAGCCCTTGGGCGTCGAGCACGACCGCCAGCGGATTGCCGCCATACGCGCGGCTGGTGAAAACATCGGCGGTGACATAACGGTAGCGCATGGAACTTCCTCTCTAACCGCGCATGGAAGGCGCGGCGACCGGAAAAGTGTGCCCGGACAGACGGCCTGCGCGCCAGACACAGAGCGGCGGAATCGGAGCCGTAACAGGAAGCGGCGCACCTAGGGTAAGCCGCAATTTCCACGCCCAGGCGCTCCACGTACCGTTCCGATAAATATGTTTATCGTACAAAGTCGCAACCAGGAATCGGAGCAGCACGTGGTGTAGCAAAACCAACCCAAGGGGAAGTCGTCATGAAACGTCGCAGCGCGTTGAAACTGATGGGAACCGCGGCCGGCCTGGCCGTGGCAGGCAGAGGCTGGGCCCTTGACGGGCCCTACCCGTCCCGAACGATCAAGATCATTGTCTCTTCCACCCCCGGAAGCGCGACCGATCTTGCCGGCAGGCTGGTCGGCGACCTGCTGTTCGCCAAGTACGGCCAGAGCGTGGTGATCGAGAACCGCGCCGGCGCCGGCGGCGTGATCGGCATGCAGGCCGCCGCCGCGTCCAAGCCGGACGGCTACACCCTGACGACAGGCGGTCTCGGCCACAACGTGCTGCCGCCCGCCACGCTGCGCGGGCTTCCGCTGGACATACCCACGGCCTTGCTGCCCATTGCCCAGGTCGCGGAGTTCGTCAACGCGCTGGTGGTGCGGACCGACCACCCCGCCAACTCGGTGCCTGAACTCGTCGAATACCTGCGCGCCAGCAAGCGCAAACCGCTATACGGCAGCAATGGCGTCGGCAGCTCGTCGCAGATGACCGCGGAGTTGTTCGCCATGCGCACCGGCCTGAAATTCGACCACGTTCCCTACAAGGGCGCGGCCGACGCCCTGCTGGGCACGGCCAACGGCGACCTGGACATCTGTTTCATGAACCTTCCGCCGACGCTGGCCATGGTGGAAGGCAAGCGCCTGAAGGCCCTGGCCGTCACCAGCGCCTACCGGGCGCGGCAGTTGCCCGACGTGCCCACCATGCAGCAGCAGGGCATGAAGGATTTCGACGTGACCAGCTGGCTGGGCATGTATGCCCCCGCCAAGGTCGATCCCGCCATCATCGCCCAGCTTTCGCAGACTATCGTCAGCGGCCTTGCCACGCCCGAATTCCAGGCCCGCATCATCGGCGCGGGGTTCGAGCCCAAGCTGCGCAACTCGGCGGAGTTCCAGGCGTTTTCGGCGGCGGAGTTCAAACGCTGGAGCGAAGTCGCCCAGCGGGCCGGCATCGTGGTCGCCTACGGCGGCAAGTAATCCTGCGAAAACGGGCAGGAACGCCTCGTAGGGCGTCCCTGCCCGTCCCGCTCTTCGCTGGCGATCAGGCGCGCGCCTGCCACACCTGCGGATTGACCATGGCTTGCGGCGTCCGCCCGGCCAGCGCATCCAGCAGGTTGGCCACGGCCAGATCGATCATGGCCCGCCGCGTTTCATGGGTGGCGCTGCCCACATGCGCCTGCAGCACCACGTTCGGCAGTTCGCACAAGGGGCTGGACGGCGGCAGCGGCTCCTGTTCCATGACGTCCAGGCCAGCACCGGCGATCGTGCCGGCCCGCAGCGCCTCGACCAGCGCCGCCTCGTCCAGCACAGGCCCCCGCGCCGTATTGATGATGTAGGCCGTCGGCTTCATCAGGCCGAACTCCCGCTTGCCCACGGAATGGCGAGTTTCGGCGGACAAGGGAATATGGACGCTGAGCACGTCCGACGACTTGAATAGCTCGTCGCGCGCGACATAAGCGGCCAGGCTTCCCACCGACGGATCCTCGCGGCGGTTGTGGTAGATCACCTTCATGTCGAACGCCTGCGCGGTGCGCGCCACCACCTTGCCGATGCGGCCCATGCCGAGCAGCCCCAGCGTCTTGCCGCGGATATCGGTGGTCAGGGGAAAGGCGCCCTTCGTCCAGGCGCCGCTGCGCACGAACGCATCGCCGGCCACGAGGTTGCGGGCCAGGCAGAGCATCAGGCCGATCGTGACGTCCGCCACTGCGCCGTCCAACACCCCCGGCGTATTGCAGATAAGCACGCGGCGTCCCGTGGCGGCTTCCAGATCGACGTTGTCGAAACCGACCGCGAAATTGGAGCTGACGGCAAGCGCGGGAAAGGCGTCGAGCAAGGCCTGGTCCACCCGGGTGCGGACGGTGCAGACCATGCCTGCGACCTGGGGACGGACCTCCGTGGGCACGGCTTCGGCGGGGTTCTGCCCCACCGGCACGTCGATGATCTCGCAGACGGCGGCGACGCGCTCTCGTAAGTCGGCCGGCAGCGGCGCGGACACGATGATTTTGGGCTTTTGGTTCATTGCGGCTCCATGAAGGTCAGGGTTCGATCGATTCGACGTCGGTGGCGAACACTTGTTGTTCACCGGCATCGACCAGGGAGGAATCCGTGGGATGGTCCAGGTAGCGGACGATCAGCCAGAATCCGTCCTGAGGGTTCTCTACGATCTCTGCAACGGCGCCGTCGGCCATGCGCACGCGCACGCCGGGCTGCAGATCGACGAGGTTGATGGACTTGTTGTCGGCCATGTCGGCGGCTCCTTGCGATAACCGCGGCTACAGCTCGAGCTGCTCCGACGGCACCCGCAGGCGGATGCCGTCCAGCTCGGGCCTCATGATCACCTGGCAGGACAGGCGGCTGGTGGCGCACCGCTCCGGCACCACCTCCAGCAGCGCCTCTTCGGCCATGCCGGGCGGGTCGAGCCTGTCGAACCAGGCCGCGTCGACCTGGACATGACAGGTGCCGCAGATGGCGCCGCCGCCGCACTCGGCAACGATGCCTTCCAGGCCGTCGCGCCGCGCAGCCTCCATCAGCGACCAGTCATCGGGAACGTCCAGCACCTGTTCGGCGCCGTCCGGCAATTCGAATACTGCTGAGGGCATGTCGACCACCTTTTTCAAGCAACGATTTCCGGCGTGCCGATGCGCGGCACGCCCTTGATGAATTCAACCGGGCTGTCCACCGCTTCGATCGCGGCCAGGCGGCCCTCCTGATAGCGTTCCACCAGCCATCCCTTGGCCGTGGGCAAAAGCACGTCGCGGCTGGGCTGCGCCGGATTCACCAGGCCCGCCATCTGCAGGCGCCGCCCGTGCTGCTCGGACCAGAAGGTGGGCGGCCGTGGCGCCGGCGGGCTCTTGCCGGCAATGGCGGCGGCCGCAATGCGCGCCTGCGCCAGCGCGTTCTGCACGCTTTCTATGCGCGCGTGGCGCTGCAGTTCGCCGCGAAAGGCGCTGGCGCAATCGCCGATCGCGTAGACGCCCGGCGCGGACGTCCGGCAGCATTCGTCCACCACGACGCCATCCAGGCAGATCAGGCCGGACGCCTCGGCCACGGCGGTCTCGGCGATGGCGCCGATCGACACCAGGACCAGGTCGGCGTCCACCGAGGATCCATCGGCCAGGTGCGCGCGCCAGCCCGCATCGGCGCGCTCCCAGCGCACGACCGCCGCGCCGTGCCGGATCTCGATGCCGGCGTCGCGATGAATGGAACCCATGCGTTCGGCGGTCGGTTCGGACACCTTTCCGCCCATGACGCTGCCGCCCTGCTCCAGCACCAGGACCTCGGCTCCCAGCTTGCGCGCCGAACAGGCCGCCTCCAGGCCCAGGTATCCCGCGCCAAGCACCAGCAGGCGGCAGCCGGGCCGCAACGCCATGCGCAGGCGGCGCGCGTCCTCCAGGCCTCGCACCGCGTAAACGCCCTCGCCCGCCACGCCGGCGATGCCGCGCGCCCGCGCTCCGGTGGCAAGCACGCAGTGCTCATAGCTCACGCGGCGCCCGGATCGCGTGTGCAGGACGCGCCCTTCCGTGTCCAACCGTTCCACGGGATCGCCCGCCACGATGGTCACGCGCAGCTTCTCATACGCGCCATCGGCGCGCAGGGCGATGCGCTCTTCGCTGGTGGCGCCCGTCAGCAAGGCCTTGGAGAGCGGCGGCCGCTCGTAGGGCGCGTGCCCCTCGGCGCCGAACAGCGCCACGTCGCCTTCGATGCCGGCGGCGCGCAGCGCCCAGGCGCATTCGACGCCCGCATGTCCCGCGCCGATGATGGCCGTATGCACGTGGCTCAGGCGAGAAATATCTTCCATGCCGCTCATGCTCCGAACTTCAGGGATACATTGGCGCGCCCCGCCACCTGCTTCCAGCGCGCCAGTTCGGCGCGGTTCAATTCGGCGAAAGCCTCGGCCGACGAGGCCTTGGGCTCGAAGCCCGCCGCGCTCAATGTCTCGCGCGAAGAGGCCTGGGCCATGCCTTCCTGCAAGGCCGCGCTCAGGGCCTGGACCACGGCCGGCGGCATGCCGGCAGGCCCATACAGGCCCAGCCAGCTGGTCACGTCGAAATCCGCCACGCCCTGCTCGGCCATGGTGGGCACGTCCGGCAACTGCTTGCTGCGATAGCTGCTGGTGACCGCGATCGCCCGGATCGAGCCCTTGCGGATCAGCCCCATCACGGGCGGCAGGTTGCTGAAGCTGAAATCCAGGTTGCCGTTCACCACATCGATCAGCATTTCGCCGCTGCCCTTGTACGGCACGTGCAGCAGGTTCGCGCCCGTGCGCTGCGCAAAAAACGCGGTGGTCAGGTGCACCGACGTGCCTATGCCGTTGGACCCGTAATTCAATCCATCCTTGCTGCGGGCGCGGGCCGCGGCGATCAGATCGTCGACGCTGCGGATCGGCGAGTCCGCGCGCACGATCAGCACATTGATGAACTCGGCCATCTGGCCGATCGGCGTGAACGCGCGGGACATGTCCAGCGGCAGGCCGGTGACGGTGGCCATGGGCAGGACCATGCCGCCCAGCCCGTTGAGGAGCAGCGTGTAGCCGTCCGGCGGCGCCGCCGCGACCTGCTGGCTGCCTATCATGCCGTTGGCGCCTGGCCGGTTCTCCACGACCACGGGCTGCCCGAACTTCTTGCCGAGGATCTCGCCCGCCAGACGCCCGGCCACGTCCGTAACGCCTCCTGGCGGGTACGGCACGATCAGGCGCATCGGCTTGGAAGGGAATGCCGCCTCGGCGGATCGCGCCGCAGCGGCCGTGCCCATCGCGGCCGCGGCGGCGATGGCTTTCAGTACAGTACGTCTATGCATGCTGCGACTCCAGGTATGGGCGCGCCACGCCCTCAGCGGACGCGCCCTGATCGGAAGGAAAACCATCGAACTCCGGCGAGCGGGCCGGCGCCGAAAAGCCGTGCGCTAGAAAAAGATCGTGAGCGCCTTGGAAAGCAGGACATTCTGGTCCAGGTGGATCTCCCGCGAGAGCACCTTCCAGCGTCCGTCGCGGCGGCGCAGCACGTCTTCGCGCTTGCCGACGAACAGGCTGACCTCCGCCTGCAGGCGGTTCTGGTAGATCAGGAAGCGCGAGCGCACCCGGACACGCTCCCCCCCGCCCTCGTCGGGCGTCACCTCCAGCACTCGGATATTGGTCACCAGATGGGACACCCGCGAGGCCGGCTCCTCGGCCCAATGGATGCCCGTCCGGATCTGCGCCACCCGTTGCCGCAACGTGTCGATGCCTTCGTCGAACCACGCGGCGTCGCTCTTGCCCGAATACTCCTGCGCCATGGCGTCGCGGCGCACGTTACGCGTGAGCGGCATGCGGTAGCTGATGTCCTCGTCCAGCAGCTCCAGCCAGGCATCGAACTCGCGGTGATCCAACAGATCCGCCTCATGGTGCATGAAACGCTGCACCTGCCACCAGATCTGCATATCGTCGATGCTGGAATCCAGGGCCGCGACGGACGCTTTGTCGGTGGGCGCGTTCATGCCGCCTTCTCCTGGGCGCGCGCGGCGCCGGCCATCAGCTCGTCCCAGGACAAGCCGTTCATGAATTGCGCCCAGCGGCGGTAATAGATGCGGGCGTTCTCTTCCGTGTACTCGCCATTGACTGCGCAGCCGGGAATTTCCGGCACCGGTTCGGCATGCCCCACGCCCATCTGGTAGTTGAAAAAGAGTTCGCGCGACATGGTGCCCATGCTGGCCTCGGTGGCGCCGGTCCAGTTCTCCATATCGTCCGACTCGGTCATGCCGCCCGGGCCCGAATAGCGCAGGAAGTAATGGCGCGCCGCTTCCTTGACCGCCTCGGGCGCATCCTTGTCCACCAGGTACATGCGCCACATTTCCATTTCGGTGGGGCTGATCGGGTGGAACACCGCCAGGGTGCGGGGCTGACGCCCGTGGAAGGACATGTTCGGGAAAATCGTGCCGACGCTGGTCTGCACGCGCATGGCCGAACCCAGCGTGCGTTCGCGGCGCTCATGCACCTCGCGGTAATACGCTTCGACTTCCGGATAGCGCGCATACTGCGGCGCGTATGGCCCTTCCTCGTAGAAGGGCAGCCGCCCCAGCAGCCCATGCCCCAGTTCGGGGAAACAGATGGCCGAACGCGTCGCCGAAGGATCTCGCCGCCCCCTTCCGCCCCCCGGGCCGATGCCGACGATATCCACGGAACGATGGCTGATGTCGTGGTACAGGTCGCCGATGAAATTCTCCGGCGCGAATTTCCAGTTGCACTTGACCCGCCACTTCTGCACGCCGCCGATGACCTCGGAGCCCCCGGCGCTGCCGTCGCGATGGTCCAGGGCCGCATCGAGATACAGCCGCATGTTGCCCAGATAATCGAGGAACGGCGGCGCATCCGGATCCCACGTCGCCCACACGGCGCCCTTGTAGTTGACCACCTTCGCGACCGTCTTCAGGCCCCACTGCTTCTTGTCCAGCTCGCCCTTGTAATGCGTGGCGTGTCCCGGCACGCCAACGAGCTCGCCCGGCCGTTCCACCAGCTTGCCGTCGGTGGAAAAGCTCCACCCGTGATACGGACAGGTGAAGGTCCGGTTGTTACCGTGATCGTAGCGGCACAGCTTCATGCCGCGGTGCGCACAGCTGTTGAGCATGACCTGGATCTGGCCCTGCCGGTCGCGGGTCAGGATCACGGACTCCGTGCCCATCCGCGAGACGAAATAGTCGTCCGGATTGGGCACCAGGCTTTCGTGCCCCACGAACAGCCAGGCCCGCGAAAATACTTGCCGCAGTTCCTGCTGGAAGATCTCGTCATCGACGAAGATGGAACGGCTGATCAGTCCTTCATCCGCGCGCACCAGTTCGTCTATCGTTTTACGCCCCATCGCCACTTCCCCTTGGAGATTGCCCGCAATCGGGGGGCTACGGCTTGTCCGCCGTGGCCGCCGCCGTGCGCAGTCGTGCTTCCGTGTTGTCGACGTGCGTGCGCGCCTGCTGACGCGCAAGCTCCACATCGCCTTTCTCTATGGCGGCGAACAGCGCCTCGTGCTCCTTTTGCGCCTGGGCGCCGCGGCCGGCGATCTTGGCCGACCGTGAACGCGAAACACGCAGGTTCTTCTTGAGCAGCACCGCCAGGAAATCGAAGAAATTCAGGTAATGTTCATTGCGGGTCGCCCGCGCCACGCAACGGTGGAACTCCATGTCGGCATCCACGCCGACCGCCACGTCCCCCGTGGCGATCGCATCGCCCATCTTGCGCAAGGCCCGGCGCATGGCGGCCAGGTCTTCCTCGCTGCGCCGCTGCGCCGCGAGCTGCGCGGCCTCGATCTCGAAGCCCCGGCGCAGTTCGACGATGCGCAGCACCTGGTCGGCGTCGCCGATATCCGCGGCCTGCATGCGCAGCACGGACGGCCGCGCCGTCTGCATGACGGTCAAGCCGCGGCCTTGCTTGCTCTGCACGATGCCATCGCCCTTCAGGCGCGAAACCGCTTCACGCAGCACGGTGCGCGAAACGCCCATGCGGGTGGCGATGATCTGTTCCGGCGGCAGCACTTCGCCGACCCGGTAGTCTCCGCTGGTAATCTCTTCCAGCAGCATTTCGGTGACGCGGTCGGTCAGATTGGGCTCCGACTGGACCGGCGCGACCGAGTCTTTTTTCAACAGTGATCGAGAAGCTGAAGTAGGCATAAGGAAGTTTCTGTCCGAAAACGTTCATCATTGCCAGCCCGCGTTGCCTCGGCTGTGTGCGCCGGGCGCGAGGCGTCGGCGTTGAAAATATGATAATCGTATAAAAAATCGGACGGATACTAGGGAAAGCGCGGATGCCCCGGCCCGGACGGTAAGCCGCTAGACTATGGCGGCCCGCCGCAATCCGATTCCTCCATCGCGCTGCGGATTGCGCACCACAGGACCCCGTCATGGCCAGCAGCCCGCGTACCTATTTCCTGAACCGCCTGCCGTCCGGCGAGCTCGCGCGCATCCTGCTCGGCCATGAACGGTTCTTCCTGGAAAACGTCGGCGACATGAATGGAACCTTGGCGGCGATCGAGGCGCATTGCCGGGAACATGGCCTGACGAGCCGGGTGTGCAAAAAGCCCTACAACCCCGGTCTGTCGGCCTGGGACGCGCTTCTCCTCATCCCTGCCTGGACCGGTTTGCTTGCGGCGACGGCCCTGTCTCTCCTGGGCCTGCGCGGCCCGCGCGCGGATCTGGTCATCACTCAGCGCAGCAACAGCCTGCTCGAAATACGCTATCGCACCCCCCTCGCACGCACTTGACGCAGCGCATCTCGCGGCCGATGCCAGACCGCTACACTATCCCATATATGGGGATGAAAAACATGAGAGACAGTGCCGCGCACGCAGGTGCACTCAGCATCGACGACGCATTGCGCCTGGCGCAAACCTGGGCCGCCGCGCATCACGCGGACGCGGACCGAAGCCGGAACTTCGCCGTCCAATGGCACAAGGACACCCCTGCCGCCAACAGGCGCGGCGACGCCTTGCTCCGGGACCTGGAATTCTTTTTCCGGGCGGCCGCAAAGGACGCCGCCTACTGGCAGTCGGTCGGCGACTTTTCCGAAGAAGCCACGGGCGTCTGGGGCGTGCAGGCGCTCAAGGCGCTGGCCGGCCTGAATGCCGTGGGTTTGCTGGCGGCGGCGATTCTTTTGGCGGCGCGTGGCGGCTCTGCCTACACCGCCGGCGCGATCGGCGCCTGTAGCCTGTTCCTGGCGGGCGTGCTCCTCGCCTATCCCGCGCTCAGGCTCATACGGATATCCCGCAGCCGCGCCAATGCCGCCGCCGCGTCCCAAAGCCGGGAGGCGGGCAGCGCGTCGACGTGGGAGCAGCTCCGGTCCGCGAACGACGCCAATCCCAATGTGGGCCGCAAGGAGCGCAAGCTGGCCGTCCGGCTGGCGGCGGCCATGGCCGTCACCGCCACGATAGGCTGCGCCGTGCTGGTGACGGCGGTCTGGCTCTAGCGTCCCGCGGCAGCGGCCACGGAAAGGCCGGCCACCGGAGCGGAGGCGCGACAAGGGCGCGCCGTTTGCCGTGACCCGCCCGCTCACGCTAGAATTTCGCGCGTTCCAGATCTTCCCGCCCTTCGCCTACCCATGTAACCGCGACACCCGACCTCTCAGCCTTCCACATCAAGGCCCCTCTCCGCCAGAGGTCTGTCGCGCGCCGCTTCCCTTTCCGCCGAGGGAAGCCGTCCATGGGGTGTCCCCCAAGCACGTCCAATCCGCCGTCCCCCCACGCGATGCGTGCATGGGCCAGCCGCGCGCATCCGGCCTCTCGTTCATTTCAAACATGCATCCATGCACGAATCATGATCTCTAATTCCCCACGCCAGGAATGGCTGTCCAATATCCGGGGAGACCTCCTCGCCGGCCTGGTCGTCGCTCTTGCCCTCATCCCCGAAGCGCTCGCCTTTTCCATCATTGCAGGCGTCGATCCGCAAGTCGGCCTGTACGCGGCATTCAGCATCGCGGTCGTGACCTCCATCGCCGGCGGCCGGCCCGGCATGATCTCCGCGGCGACGGGCGCGGTCGCCCTGCTGATCACCTCGCTGGTCAAGGACCATGGCGTCCAGTACGTATTCGCCGCAGCGATCGGGGCGGGAATCCTGCAGATCGCCGCGGGATTCCTGAAACTGGGCGGGCTGATGCGTTTTGTTTCCCGTTCGGTCATCACCGGCTTCATCAACGCCCTGGCCATCCTGATTTTCCTGGCCCAGCTTCCTGAGCTGACGAACGCGCCCACGGCTGTCTACGTCCTCGTCGCGGCGGGCCTGGCCATCATCTACACCCTTCCGCGAATCACGAAAGCGGTTCCTTCCCCGCTGGTATGCATAATCGTCCTCACGGCCGTCACGATGATCACGGGCCTCGACGTGCGGACCGTCGGGGATATGGGATCCTTCCCGAACGCGCTGCCGTCCTTCCTGGTGCCGGTCGTCCCCATGACCTGGGAAACGGTCCGGATCATCTTTCCCTACTCGCTCGCCATCGCGCTCGTCGGCCTGCTCGAGTCCCTGATGACCGCGTCCATCATCGACGACTTCACGGATACGCCCAGCGACAAGAACCGCGAATGCAAAGGCCAGGGAATCGCGAACATCGTCGCGGGGTTCCTTGGCGGCATGCCGGGCTGCGCCATGATCGGCCAGTCCGTCATCAATGTGAAGTCAGGCGGACGCGGGCGCCTGTCGTCGCTCACTGCCGGCGTGCTGCTCCTCATCATGGTCGTGTTCCTGGGGCCGTGGGTAAAGCAGATCCCCATGGCCGCGCTCGTCGCCGTCATGATCATGGTGTCGATCAGCACGTTCAGCTGGCGCTCCGTCAAAGACCTCCTCACACACCCGAAGAGCTCGTCTTTCGTCATGTTGACGACGGTGATCGTGGTCGTCGCCACGCACAACCTCGCGATGGGCGTCCTGGCCGGCGTGCTGCTCAGCGCTGTCTTCTTCGCATCCAAGGTACAGCGCGTGCTCAGCGTCACGTCCGCCCTGGAGGCCGGCGGAGCGACCCGGAAGTACACCGTCCGCGGGCAGGTGTTCTTCGCGTCATCGGAGGCGCTGGTCTCCGAATTCGATTTCAAGGAAGACATCGAGAACGTATTGCTCGACCTTTCGCACGCGCACTTCTGGGACATCACCGCGATCGACACACTGGACCGCATCGTGCACAAATTCCGCAGGAACGGCGTCGCAGTCACCCTGCATGGCCTGAACCGCGCAAGCACGACCATGGTGGAAAAATACGCAACGCACGACAAGCCGCAGGCTTGCGCCGCACCGCCCTCCCACTGATCCCCCAGGGCTCTCGTCCGGCCGTTCGCCGTTGCTGCGAACGGCTGGAAGAGCCGGCCGCCGCGCAACTCCCGGCGCCAGGTTTGCGAGCAAAGGCTTGTGATTAAAGCCTCGTGCTCAAAGACCGGTAAAAGACCACGAGGACAGAGGCGGCAGAGGCCTGCGAAAGCAAAATGAAAAAGGCCGTCAGTGATTTCTCACTGACGGCCTTTTGAACTACTGGTCGGGACGGCGGGATTCGAACTCGCGACCCCAAGCCTCGTATTGATATCGACCCGGCGCTGCGGGAACGACCCATTGGATGCGGACGCGGCAGCTGACGTGCTCGAAACCGACCTCATCCACGACGATCCGATAGGTGCCGGCGGCCGAACCTTCGGTCCAGTTCTCCCCCTGCACCACGCGCGTCGGCGGGATGTCCGCCTGCGTTTCGGGGCTAGTCGGTTTGACTCAGGAAATGGAAATCGGCTCGACGATCAAGGCAGGCCATACCTGCTGATCCATCTGGAGCATCGGCCGCATCGCGATCCGGCTACGGTCTCACGACAACTTGCGCGTCAGCTCGCCGTACTTGCGCAGCAGGCGCCGCCGGTTGAGCGACTTGCTCCAGGCATACAGCGGCAACAGTTGCTTGGGTCCGAAGCCGTCCACCAGATAAAGCCCTTCCCGCCCGCTCGCATTGAAGCCGACGACGATATTGCGCGCACTGACATCGTTGAAGATCACGTGCGCATCGATCAGGTCCCTGAAGAACGCCTGCAGCTTCCCCTGCAATTCCGGCCCGAACCCCTGCTGCGCCACAATCTGCTTCAGCGTCGGCGCGGGATGGCCATAAGCGTCGACGATGCGTTCCACCACCAGACCCAGCCCTTGCGAGGTCAGGGCCAGACCAGAGATGCGCGCCATCAGAACATTGCCTTGCGGCAGCTCTTGCCGCACCGTAGTGGCCACGTATTCGATCACTTCGGAAATGAAGACGCGGTGCGCATCCTCGCGCAGCAGGCGCTTGTGCCAGGGACGCTTGCGGCCGGGTTCGTTGATGCGCGAGCGGTTGATGATCTTGACGAGCAACGACTTGTCACTCGGATGCAGGTAAACGTCGCGCTCGCTCCCCGTTGCCACCAGGGTGGCCTGGGTCAGGTCCATGACCTGGAACGGGCTACAGGACAACGCGGGCAACGGCGCGGCCGTGAGAACCGCGGCTTCAAGCGCGATGGGAGCCTGCAAGGCCACGTCATGCTGGGCAGGTGTCTGGAACATGGCCGGACCTCAGCGCGCCAGCCGGCGCGAGCGTCCCGCGGCCTTGGCGTGCTCCTGCGCAAGCCAGAGCCGGTACACCTGTTCGGTACGCTCGGCCAGGCCGGCCAGCGAGAACTTGCCTTCGGCGCGCGCCATTCGAGTGCCGGCAACGCCCATGCGCGCCCGCAAATCGCCGTCGTCCAGCAATTGCTCCAGCGCGGCCCTGAGCCCGGGGATATCGCCCGGGGGCACCAATATGCCCGTCTCGCCGTCTCGCACCATTTCGCTCACCCCTCCCACATCGACCCCAACAACGGGCAGCCCCGCCGCGGCGGCCTCCACGTAAACCGTGCCGGACGCTTCCTTCTGCGTCGCCAGCGCGAAGATGTCGCTTCCCGCCAGGATATTCGGCACGTCATGGCGAAAGCCCAGCATGTGGATACGATCCGCAAGGCCGATATCCTCGATCAATGCCTGTAACTGCTCGAACAGCGGCGAACCGTTGCCCACCAGCACCAGGTGCACTTGCGGCCTCGTCTCCATCAAGGGGCGCAGCGCCTCGATGAGTTCCCGATGCCCTTTGGTCGCGCGCAGGATCGCCACGCAGCAAACCACGATGGCGTCCTCCGGCAAATTCAGTTCCTCGCGCAGGGTCGATCGGATATCCGTCGGCGGCAACGTGATGGGCGAGTAGATCGTTGCCACCCGGTCTGCCGGCACACCCCGTTCGATGAGGGTTTCCCGGACATGATTGCTGACCGTGCTGACACGATGCGGCACCCATGTGTAGGCCAGCATGGAGTTGACTCGATTGGTCAGGTGGCGGGTGCGCACGATCAGCGGCGTCCCCGCCATGCGCGCGCCCAGCCCGGCCAGCAAGGTGTCTATGCGGCTATGGGTATTGAGCACGTCGAAGCACCCTTCCCGCAGGATGCGGCGAACCTTGGGCGCGCCGCGCAGCAGATTCATGAGACCGCCCATGGGCAGCGTATGCACCTTGATGCCCGCATCGGTCGCGGCCTTGCAAAGCTTCGCCTCGGGTCTACAGATCAGTTCCACGCTATGTCCGCGTTCCCGCATCGCCCGCATTTCCTTGAGAATGCGGCGCTCCTGGCCTGCGAAGCCGAGCGCGGCCTCGGAATGTACGATGCGCAAAGAATGGTCCGTCGAGGAAGGCATGATATATGGCGGCGCGCTTCGCCCAAACACAACGAAAACGTCACCGTAACGACTTGAAGATGTCATCGACTCTAAAGGCCGATAGAACACGGCGCAAGTCGGGCATTTCCAGCAAAACAGGCGCAATCGCGCACTGAGCGGCAGCGATCCGCGCTCGAAAAAAGCGCGACGCATGGGCCGAAAAAGCACTGTTTCCCTGGGGCGCAACGGTTCACGACGCGCTTTCCTCGCCATGGCCGCGCGCCTCTAAAAACGCCTCCTGGCGGCCCTTCTTTTGCGTATGCGGAAATCAGTGTTCCGCCCCAGAGGCCTATCTGGCGGGCATTTGTCGCAAACACACCACAAAGGACTGGCACTTTTTTGCGTGGAGGGCTATCGAAGTCAAACAGCATCTTGCCGCGAAAGGGTGCGGAGTTTTCCAGCCGCCTTCGGGTGTTTTTTGGCCTATTTTTGGGTGTTTTTTTTGCCTATTTATTTTCGGCTTATATTCTTGGCCTATACCTTTCGGCTGGCGTTCTTTGGCAGCATTCTTTCGCAGCGTTCTTTCGCAGCACTCTTTGGCGTCATTCTTCAACCAAATTACTTCGGCAAAAATGAAAAGGCCGTCAGTGATTTCTCGCTGACGGCCTTTGGAACTGCTGGTCGGGACGGCGGGATTCGAACTCGCGACCCCTTGCACCCCATGCAAGTGCGCTACCAGGCTGCGCTACGCCCCGAAAGAAAAAGAGTATAGCAGAACAAAAAAATGTTTGCACGCATTCGTGCAAAAAAAGTGCTGAATACTCAAAAAAATTTGCGCCCCGTGTTCATCGATCGCATCAAATACATGCGGGTGACGGCGCGCGGGGCGCAAGGTATTGCTGTTGACAGCACGCAGCGCTTCGAACGTGCGCGTTGCCGGTACTGCGAAGAAACGGTATGTCGAACAAGAAGCGGCGCAACGCGCCGCGTCTGCTCTCAGGCTGCCGGCGTTGCGCTGGCGTTGCTTGCGCTTGCAGGATTGGCCGCCGTGCCCAGGGCCTCGGCCAGCATCGTCGAGACATTGCCGAGCTCGTTGCGCAGGGCTTGCATCTCGGCGCCGGACAGGCGCACGGCCGCGTCCTGATCGTGCGGCACGTCGCGCGCGTCGCCCAGGCGATTGCGCGCGCCGCTGATCGTGAAGCCTTGTTCGTACAGCAAGGAACGGATGCGGCGGATCAGCAGCACTTCGTGATGCTGATAATAACGGCGGTTGCCGCGCCGCTTCACCGGCTTGAGCTGCGTGAATTCCTGTTCCCAATACCGCAAGACATGAGGCTTGACGCCACACAGGTCGCTGACTTCACCGATGGTGAAGTAACGCTTGGCGGGAATGGGCGGTAAGGTAACGGTGGATTCTGTACGTGTCATAAGAGAATTTTATGCCGCGATACGTGGAGTGCCGATAACAATTACCGACAAAGCGTATCACTCCGCGGCGTCGTCGGATGCAGCAGGCACCGCCTGCTCCACCACGCTCTTGAGTTTCTGACTCGCATGGAAAGTGACCACGCGGCGTGCGGCGATGGGAATGGTCTCGCCGGTTTTGGGATTGCGGCCGGGGCGCGGCGGTTTGTCGCGCACCTGGAAATTGCCGAAGCCCGAAAGCTTCACGGAATCTCCGCGCGCCAGGGCGTCGCGGATTTCCTCGAAGAAGGTATCGACGATGTCCTTGGCTTCGCGCTTGTTCAGGCCGACCCGCTCAAAGAGCAGTTCGGCCAGCTCGGCCTTGGTCAGGGTGCGTGGCTCGGCAAGCATACTGTTCCCCATGGTTCAAGCACGCTGGCGCGCGCCATGCGCGGCCACCAAGGCGTCCTTGATGCGCGCCAGGCAATCCGCCACCCGGGCTTCATCCAGCGTGACCTCAGTGTCCTGTAGCCAGAACCGGAAAGCAAGGCTTTTCTCGGTCGCGGGCCCGCCACCCTGAGGCTTCTCGCGCCACACGTCGAACAGGCGCACGTCCTGCACCACCGCCAGCTGCGGGTCCGCCTTGACGGCCGCCGAGACGGTATCCAGCATGGATTGCAGCGACACGTGCGCGTCGACCCACAGCGCCAGATCGCGCATTACCACCGGCTGGCGGGATAGTTCGCGCACTTGCGGCAGCTCGCCCTCCGACAGGATTTCGACGTCCAGCTCGAACACGACGGGCGCGTGCGCCAGGTCGGATTGCTGCGCCCAGCGCGGGTGCAGTTCGCCGATCCAGCCCACGTGGCGGCCATCGAGCTCGACGCGCGCGCTGCGGCCCGGATGCAGGGCGGGATGGGCGGCGGCCTCGAAACGCAGGCGGCGGCCACGGATGCCGAACAGCGCCTCGACATCCATCTTCACGTCATAGAAATCCACCTGGCGCGTCGGCACGCCCCACTGCTCTTCCACGGCCGGGCCCCAGGCCGCGCCGGCCAGCTTCAGCGGCTGGCGCACGCCGGCCACTCCCAGCGGGCCGTCCTGGGCGGACGCATCGCGCATGAACACGCGGCCCAGCTCGAACAGGCGCACGCGGGACTGCTTGCGGTTGGCGTTGTGGCGGATGTTGGCGACCAGGCCGCCGATCAGGCTGGAGCGCATGACCGACAGATGGCTCGCGATGGGATTGACCAGGCGGACCGGGTTGCCGTTGTCGGCGTAGTCGCGCTCCCAATCGGCCTCGACGAAGCTGTAGTTGACGACTTCCTGGTAGTCCTGCGCGGCGGCCAGGCGACGCAGCGCATGGGCGCCGCGGCGGATTTCGGGCTGCGAGAACATCTTGGCGCGCGCCATCGGCGGCACGGCGGGAATGTTCTCGAAGCCATAGATGCGGGCCACTTCCTCGATCAGGTCCTCTTCCAGCTCCAGGTCGAAGCGGTAGGACGGCGGCGTCACGATGAAGTCGTCGCCCTCCACCGCGTACTCCAGGCCCAGGCTGCCGAAGATCTTCGCGACTTCGGCCTGAGTGACCGGCACGCCCAGCACGCGGTGGCAACGCGCCAGGCGCATGCGCACCGGCAGGCGCTTGGGCAGGTTGACGATCTGGTCGTCCAGCGGACCGGCCTGGCCGCCGCAGATATCGACGATCAGGCGCGTGATGAATTCGATGTGCTCGGGGATCGTGGCGAAGTCCACGCCGCGTTCGCCGCGGTGGCTAGCCTCGGAGCTGAACTTGTAGCGGCGCGCGCGGCCGGCCAGCGCTTCCGGCCACCAGAACGCGGCTTCCAGGTAGATGTTCTGCGTGTCCAGCGTCACCGAGGTGGCTTCGCCGCCCATGATGCCGGCCAGGCTTTCCACCTGGTCGCCCGCGGCGACCACGCCGACCTTGGGGTCCAGCGCCACGGTCTGGCCGTTGAGCAGTTCGAGGGTCTCGCCTTCGCGGGCCCAGCGCACGCACAGATCGCCCTGGATCTTATCCAGGTCGAAAACGTGGGACGGGCGGCCCAGCTCGAGCATGACGTAGTTGGAAATGTCCACCAGCGCCGACAGCGAGCGCTGACCGGCGCGCTCCAGGCGCGTCTTCATCCAGCCGGGCGTTGCGGCACGGGCGTTGACGCCGCGGATCACGCGGCCGCCGAAACGGCCGCACAGGTCGGGCGCTTCGACCTTGACCGGCAGGCGCTCGTCCAGCGTCACGGGCACGGCGGCGGCGGTGGGCACCGATAGCGGCGCGCCAGTCAGGGCGGCGACCTCGCGCGCCACGCCCAGGATGGACAGGCAGTCCGCGCGGTTGGGCGTCATCTTGAGGGTGAAGAGCGTGTCGTCCAGATCCAGCGCCTCGCGGATGGACTGGCCCGGCTCCATGTCGGCAGGCAGTTCCAGCAGGCCGGCATGGTCTTGCGACAGGCCCAGTTCGCGCGCCGAGCACAGCATGCCCGACGACTGCACGCCGCGCATCTTGGCCACGCCGATCTTCATGCCGCCAGGCAGTTCCGCGCCCACGCGGGCCAGCGGCACTTTCAGGCCGGCAGCGGCGTTCGGCGCGCCGCAAACGATCTGCAGCCGTTCGCCGGAGCCATCGTCCACTTGGCAGACGCGCAGCTTGTCGGCGTCGGGGTGCGGCGCGATCTCGACGATGTGGGCCACCACCACGCCCGTGAAGGCGGGCGCCGCGGGCACGGTGTCTTCGACTTCCAGGCCGGCCATCGTGAGCCGGTGCGCGAGTTCGTCGGTTGCGATCGGGGGATTGACCAGCGTACGCAGCCAGGATTCGGGAAATTGCATGATCAGCCGTGGGTTATTCGTTGAACTGGCGCAGGAAGCGCAAATCGCCTTCGTAGAACTGGCGCAGATCGTTGACGCCGTAGCGCAACATGGTCAGGCGCTCGAGTCCGGACCCGAAGGCAAAGCCGATATAGCGCTCGGGATCGAGGCCGAAGTTGCGCACCACTTGCGGGTGCACCTGGCCCGAACCGGAGATCTCCAGCCAGCGGCCGCGGTTCGGACCCGAGGTGAACATCATGTCGATCTCGGCGGACGGTTCCGTGAACGGGAAGAACGACGGGCGGAAACGCACGACGAGGTCGTCGCTTTCGAAGAAGCAACGCAGGAAATCGGTGTACACGCCCTTCAGGTCGGCGAACGAGATGTCCTCGGCGATCCACAGCCCTTCCACCTGGTGGAACATGGGCGAGTGCGTGGCGTCGCTGTCGACGCGATAGGTGCGCCCCGGCGCGATGACCTTGATGGGCGGCTTGTGCATGCGGGCGTAACGCACCTGCATGGGGCTGGTGTGCGTGCGCAGCAGCAGCGGCAGGCCTTCCGCGTCGTTCATGTCGACGTAGAACGTGTCCTGCATGGACCGCGCCGGATGGTCCAGCGGATTGTTCAGCGCGGTGAAATTGGTCCAGTCGTTTTCCACTTCGGGGCCGTCGGCCACATCGAAGCCGATGGAACGGAAGATCTCTTCCACGCGTTCCCAGGTGCGGATCACGGGATGGATGCCGCCAGGCACGCGGCCGCGGCCCGGAAGGGTGACGTCAATGGTTTCGGATGCCAGCCGGGCATCCAGTTCCGCCTGCGCCAGCGCGGCGCGGCGCAAATTCAGGAGCTCTTCGACCTTCTGCTTGGCCTGATTGATCCGGGCGCCCATCTCGCGCTTCTGCTCGGGATCGAGCTTGCCGAGGGCCTTCAGCAGCACCGTCAGCGCGCCTTCCTTGCCCAGGAACCGAGCCTTTGCGTTTTCCAGCGCGGCGGCGTCAGGGGCCGCGGCGAACCGTTCTTGCGCCTGGGAGACCAGGTCGTCAACCGTTTGAGTCATGAAATCCAGCCTTCAAAACGCAAACGGGGCCATTACAGCCCCGTTTGCAGCGATGCGCGATGAGTTAAAGCGCGCGATCAGGCAGCCAAGGCAGCCTTGGCTTGCTGCACGATGGCGGCAAAGCCGGCCTTGTCGCGCACGGCCAGATCGGCCAGGACCTTGCGGTCGAGTTCGATCGAAGCCTTCTTCAGGCCAGCGATGAACACGCTGTAGCTGACGCCATGTTCACGAACGGCGGCGTTGATACGCGTGATCCACAGAGCGCGGAACGTGCGCTTCTTGTTGCGGCGGTCGCGGTAGGCGTATTGGCCAGCACGCATGACCGCCTGCTTGGCGATACGGAACACATTACCGCGGCGGCCACGGTAACCCTTGGCGGCGGCAATGACTTTTTTGTGACGGGCACGGGCGGTTACGCCGCGTTTGACGCGAGGCATAGTAGATCTCCCTTAGATCAAGCGAAAGGCATCATGGCCTTGACGGAGGCCACGTTGGAGTCATGGACCGCCGTGGAACCGCGCAGCTGGCGCTTGTTCTTGGTGGTCTTCTTGGTCAGGATGTGACGCTTGAACGCCTGACCACGCTTGATGGAGCCGCTGCCGCGAACCTTAAAGCGCTTGGAGGCGCTTTTCTTGGTTTTCATCTTGGGCATGTTGATTCCCTAAACTAAAACACGCATTGTTGATTTATATGACGCCAGGTGCTTGACGCGCGTACGGCCGATGAAGCCCTACGCCGCGGCAAAACTTGGTCTACCTGTTGCCACTTCTTGGGGGTACTGCTGGGGGTACTAACTACTTTGGTACTGCTGGGTAAAACTTGATACCTTCCCTGGTAGGCAAAAGTAGCCCAGACCCGGGAAAGCCTTTGATTATATGGTGATTTCCCGTAGTTTGTCGAGCGGGCTGGCGGATATGTACCGTAAGGCGCGGCCCAGGGAGAGGAGCCGCGCGATCATACCCCCGACCGCCGGTATTGCACGGCCTGGGCCACGTGGCGCGCGGCCAGCATATCCTCGCCGTCCAGATCGGCGATGGTGCGGGCAACCCGCAACGCCCGGTGCAGGGCTCGGGCCGAACCCGCCAGCCGGCGCATCGCCTGCGACAGCAAGGCCCGGGCCTCGCCATCCATACGGCAATGCTCATCCAGCTCGGCGCCGGCCAGCGCGGCGTTGGGCTTGCCCTGGCGGGCCATCTGGCGCCGGCGGCAACCCATCACGCGTTCGCGCACGGGGCTCGACGGCTCGCCGGGCGGGCCGGACATCCAATCGGGGTCGGATGGAGGCAGGCTGACATGCAGGTCGATCCGGTCCAGCAAAGGGCCGGATATCTTGCCTACGTAGCGCGCCACCTGGTCCGGCGTGCAGGCGCAAGCCCTGGCCGGATGGCCGCGCCAGCCGCAGGGGCACGGATTCATGGCGGCCACCAGCTGGAAGCGGGCGGGGAACTGCGCGGTATGCAGCGCCCGGGCGATCACCACCCTGCCCGCTTCCAGCGGCTCGCGCAAGGCTTCCAGCGTGCGGCGGTTGAATTCGGGCAGCTCATCCAGGAACAGCACGCCCTGGTGCGCCAGGCTGATCTCGCCCGGGCGCGGGCGGCTGCCGCCGCCTACGAGCGCCGCCACCGACGCGGAATGGTGCGGCGCTCGGAATGGCGGCTGCTCCGCCAGGGCATCGGGCATGCCCGCCAGGGCGGCCATGGCCGCGGCTTCCAGGGCCTCGCCGCGCTCCAGGGGAGGCAGCAGGCCGGGCAGGCGCGCGGCCAGCATGCTTTTGCCCGCCCCTGGCGGTCCGATCATGAGCAGGCTGTGCCCCCCCGGCCGCGGCGACCTCCAGCGCCCGCCGCGCTCCGGGCTGTCCTCGCACGTCCGACAGGCACGGGGCGGGGGCAGCCGCCGGCCAAGGCCTGGGCACTGCGTCGGGCAACCGGCATGCGCCGGCCGCATGCGCCGCCACGTCGGCCAGGCTGCGCGCCGACAATACCCGCAGGTCCGGCACCCAGGCGGCCTGCTCGGCGCTGCCGGCCGGCAGGATGAGCGTGGCGCCCGGCGCCTCGCGCGCGACGCTCAGCGCGATGACCAGCGGCGCGGCGACGGGCACGAGCGCCCCCGTCAGCGAAAGCTCTCCGGCCAGCACCAAGTCCGCCAGCGCGGGATCCGGCGCCCGGGCATCCGGTATGCCGTCACCGGCGGAAGCCGCCAGTTGGCCGGAAGCCAGCAGCAGGCCCAGGGCGATCGGCAGGTCGAAGCGACCGGATTCCTTGGGAATATCGGCAGGCGAAAGATTGACGGTGATGCGGCCGGGAGGAAACTCGAATCCGCTGTTTTGAATGGCCGCGCGCACTCGCTCGCGGCTCTCGCGCACCTCGACGTCAGGCAGGCCCACCACGTTGAAACTGGGCAGGCCGGGCCCCAGGTGAGTTTCCACGCGCACCGCGTGGGCATCCAAGCCGCTCAGGGCCCGGCTGGCAAGCACGGCTAGCGTCAAGGCGTTCTCCATGGATGGACGAAAGCGCCAGTATCCGCAAAGAACCGGGAGCCACGCCTCCGACAGAGACAAAACCTTCACGCCGGAACGCGGCGGGCCGCCGCAAAAACGGCCGCTCGACGCGGCCGTGGATACGCTGCATTGCCCGGCCGCCACGCGGCCGGCGCCGCCTATTTGTCCAAGGCGGACAGGCGCGATTCCAGTTGCTGCACCTGGGCAGCCAGTTGATCCACTCGGGCCCGGGTGCGGGCCAGCAGGTCGGCCTGGACGTCGAACTCCTCGCGCGTGACGAGGTCCAGCTTGGAGAACGCCTGCGTCATCATCGCGCGCACATTGCGCTCCACGTCTGCAGCCGGGCTGCGAGCGATCAGGTCGGAAAGGTTCTTCTGGATGTCTTCCATCCACTGGGTGCGATTGTTCATGACTGCCCTCACTATGATTCTTGATGCCCCAAGTGTAGTGCGTCGGAACGCTCCGTTTTCGGAAACCCAGGCAAAAAAAAGGGCGGGCCGCATGCGGTGACCGCCCTTCAAAGCACAGGAGAAAACCGGGCTGCCATGGCGGCAACCCCCTACCAACATCAATACTCGATACTCAATACACACCTGACCGCTGCCGCGGCCCCAGCCGATTGCTGATCGGCATGGACTGTTGTCGATTCTTCTTCAGCAGACGATGCGTAACAAGCTAATGGGTGTAAACCCTCGTATCAGGCGCACGCCCTCGCGCGCGCCGTTCCGGGGCCCTTCGGTAGGTTGTCCGTCCTCATCCGTTTTGAGGCGAGAAGCAAGCCCAGCAAGGCCTGGCGGCCCGTGGCCGATATTCGAGCGGCTGGAAAATTAGGGGCATATGCAGATATGAATCGCAATATAAGCGGCATCAATTCGCAACACATCACGAGCACGGCACATATTTGGTTTCATCTGTCTGGCCCCTTGCCTGACGCACCAATTTGAAGCCGCCTCCCGGTGCATGCCGCACCACGCTGGTGCGGCCGCGCACGAATTGTGGGCCCTTTCCCTTTCCCGCCTGCGCGCCCCAACATGGCATGGAATTTGCTTGATACCCAGGGCCAACGTGCAACCATGAGAGGAAATGCCATGAAACTCATCATCGCCATCATCAAGCCCTTCAAGCTCGACGAAGTGCGGGTGGCCCTATCCGGAATCGGCGTCCAGGGCCTGACCGTTACCGAAGTCAAGGGATTCGGCCGCCAGAAGGGCCACACCGAGCTGTACCGCGGCGCGGAATACGCCGTCGACTTCCTGCCCAAGCTGCGCGTCGAGGCCGCCGTGCCGGACCACCTCGTCGATCAGGTCATCGAAGCGATCGAGATGGCCGCCCGCACCGGCAAGATCGGCGACGGCAAGATCTTTGCCGCCCCCCTGGAACAAGTCATCCGGATCAGAACAGGCGAAGCCGGCGAAGCGGCGCTCTGAACGAATAGAAAAAGACTCATTGGAGCCTGAAAAATGGATAAAGCGGATATTTCCTGGTTGCTCGTCTCTACCCTGCTCGTACTGATGATGGCCGTGCCTGGACTGGCGATGTTCTATGGCGGCCTGGTACGCAGCAAGAACGTGCTGTCCGTGCTGCTGCAAGTACTGTGCACGTTCGTGCTGGGCCTGGTTCTCTGGTTCATCTACGGATACTCCCTCGCGTTCACCGAGGGCAACGCCTTCTTCGGCGGCCTGTCGCGCGCCTTCTTCTCCGGGATATTCAATCCGGCCGACGGCACCTACGCCATGTCGAACTCCCTGACGGAGCTGCTCTTCGCCTCGTTCCAGGCCACCTTCGCCGGCATCACCTGCGCGCTGATCGTCGGCAGCTTCGCCGAACGCGCGCGCTTCTCGGCGGTACTGGTGTTCACCGTGATCTGGTTCACGTTCGCCTACGTGCCCATCGCGCACATGGTGTGGTTCGCGTCGGAAACGGCGCCCGGCCTGCTCAACGCCAAGGGCGCGCTGGACTTCGCCGGCGGCACCGTGGTGCACATCAACGCGGGCGTGGCCGGCCTGGTGGGCGCCTACGTGGTGGGCAAGCGCGTGGGCTACGGCCGCGAAGCGATGCAGCCGCACAACCTGCCCATGACGTTCGTCGGCGCCGCCCTGTTGTGGGTGGGCTGGTTCGGATTCAATGCGGGTTCGGCGCTGGCGGCCAATGAAAACGCCACCCTGGCCTTCTTCAACACCATGATCGCCACCGCGGGCGCGGTTCTGGCCTGGCTGTTCACCGAATGGGCCGTCAAGGGCAAGCCCTCGATGCTGGGCGCCGCCTCCGGCGCCGTCGCCGGCCTGGTCGGCATCACCCCTGGAGCCGGCCTGGTCGGCCCGGTGGGCGCCCTGGTCATCGGCGTAGTCGCCGGCGCGATCTGCGTCTGGGGCGTGAATGGCCTGAAGCGCCTGCTGCGCGCCGACGATGCGCTGGACGTGTTCGGCGTGCACGGCGTGGGCGGCATTGTCGGCGCCCTGCTGACCGGCGTGTTCAACGCGCAGGTCCTGGGAGGCCCCGGCCTTGCGGAGGCCGGCATGATCGGCCATCAGTTGTGGGTCCAGCTGGAAGGCGTGCTGCTGACCATCGTCTGGTCCGGCGTGGTCGCGTGGATCGCTTACAAGATCGCCAACGCCCTATGCGGCATGCGCGTGCCGGAAGACCAGGAGCGCGAAGGCCTGGACGTCACCAGCCATGGCGAATCAGCGTATCACAGTTAGGCCCACCCCCGAGGCGCTTCGCGCCTCCCCCTCAAGGGGGCGCGGCGGATGGACCGGCGGAGCCGGATCCATCGCCGCCTCGATGTGAACGGGACGATCGGTGTCATGCATGAAAAAAAGCCCGGGGCCTTGCGGTTCCGGGCTTCTTCTTTGGTCGGGGCAAAGCCCATTACTAGCCTGGACCCAGGGCGTCCAGATCGACCGGCAAGGCGCGGTTCAGGGCCGCGGCCACCTTGACCCGCAGGGCGTTGGAATGCGCGCGGCGCACTTCGCGCTTCACGTCGAGCAGTTGCTGCGGATGCATGGAGAACTCGGTAAGGCCCAGGCCCAGCAGCAATCGCGTCATGCGCGAATCGCCCGCCATTTCCCCGCACACGGCTACCGGCTTGCCGGCCCGCTCGCCCGCATTGATGGTGTGCGCGACCAGGCGCAGCACGGCCGGATGCAGCGGGTCGTACAAGGCCGCCACGTCGTGGTCGCCGCGGTCGATCGCCAGCGTGTACTGGATCAGGTCGTTGGTGCCGATGGAAAGGAAGTCCAGCGCCTGCGCAAAAGGTTCGATCGCAATGGCGATGGCGGGCACTTCGACCATCGCCCCCACCTCCATGTGCGGCGCATAGGCCTGGCCCCGGGCGTCGAGCTCGCGGCGCGCCGCTACGATGGCGGCCTTGGTCGCCACCACCTCATGCATATGGGCGATCATGGGAATCAGCAGGCGCACGGGCCCATGCGCCGACGCCCGCAGGATGGCGCGCAGCTGGGTCGCGAACATTTCCGGGCGCGCCAGGCAGTAGCGGATGGCGCGCTGCCCCAGGGCGGGGTTGGTGGCCACGGTGGCCTCGCCGTCCAGGGTCTTGTCCGAGCCGATGTCCAGCGTCCGGATCGTGACGGGACGGCCCGCCATTACCTTCACCACGGACGAATAAGCCTCGTACTGCTCTTCCTCGCCCGGCAGGTCCGGCCGCCCCATGAACAGGAATTCGCTGCGGAACAGCCCGATGCCATGCGCGCCGGAGGCCAGCGCCAGGGCTGCCTCCTCCGGCAGCTCGATATTCGCGTGCAGCACGATGTCGATGCCGTCCAGGGTGACGGACGGTTCGTCGCGCAGCAGGCTGAGCTCGGCGCGCTCGTCCGCATAGGCGGCCTGGCGGCGGCGGTACTCCTGCAGAATGCGATCGGATGGGTTCACGATCACCGCGCCGGCGCCGCCGTCGATGATCAGCATGTCCCCGTCGCGGACCAGCTCGCGCACGTTGCCCATGGCCACGACCGCGGGCACGCCCATGCTGCGCGCCACGATCGCGGTATGCGAGGTAGGGCCTCCCAGGTCGGTCACGAAGGCGGCGAAACGCCCCCCGCGCAGCCTCAGCATGTCGGCAGGCGAAATATCGTGGGCCACGACCACCAGCGCGTCATCGCCCCCCATGTGGGACATATCGGGCAGGATCGCCGAGGAGCCCGCCAGCACGTGCAGGACCCGTTCGATGACCTGGCGGACATCGGCCCCGCGCTCGCGCAGGTACTCGTCCTCCATCGCGTCGAACTGCTGCCCCAGGATCTGCCCCTGCGTGGTCAGCGCCCATTCGGCGTTGTAGTGGCGCTCGGCGATCAGGGCCAGCGTCTGTTCCGCCAGCAGTGGATCGCCCAGCAGCAGGCCGTGCACGTTCAGCATGGCGCCCAGCTCGCGCGGCGCGTCGGCCGGCAAGGTATCGGCCAGTTGCTGCAATTCCTGCTGCGCCGACGCCAGGGCCTCGGTCAGCCGGCTGCTTTCGGCCGGCACATCCTCGGGCGAAATGCGGTAGTGGGCGACCTCCAGCGCTGCGGCGCCCATGACGACGGCCCGCCCGATGGCGTATCCCTTGGCGACGCCTTTGCCATAAAGGCACACGACGGGACTGGCAGAGCCAGCCCCGTCGTGTGCGGTGTCCATAAGGGTCGTAGACGCGCCGGCCTGGGCTGCGCTCAGGCCGGCCGATTCAGAAGAAGTTCTATTCCTGCTCACCGAATTTGCTGTCGAACAGAGTTTCAATTTCCGAAAGGGCTTGCTCGGCATCATTGCCCGAAGCCTCCAGCCTGACCGTCACGCCCAGCCCCGCTGCCAGCATCATGACGCCCATGATGCTCTTGGCGTTTACGCGCTGCGCGCCACGCGAGATGAAGATCTCGCTGGAGAATTTGCTGGCCAGTTGCGTCAACTTGGCGGCCGCCCGGGCGTGCAGGCCCAGTTTATTGCTGATGACGATGTCTGTATTAGGCATAGGAAATATTATGACCGCGGCGGGAGCGCCGAGGTGTGAATTGCAGCAAAACGCCGAACCGCTTCATCGGCGTGAAAAATACCTGCCGACATAATAGGGCAAATTCCCGCCCGTCAGTCTACACGCAAGACGCCCTGCACTCCGCCGGCCAGGGCCTTTTCACGGGTCTCGGCCAAAGGCAGGCCGCGGTAGGTCAGAGCCCGCAGCAGCATCGGGGTATTCAGCCCGGCCAGCACGCAGCACTGTATGCCCTGCGCCTGGGCATCGGCCACGGCCCGTTTCGCGATGTTGGCGGGGGTGGCCCCGATCAGGTCGGTCAGCACCAGCACCCCGCCGCCGTGCTCCTGTTCCAGGATGTCCTTCAGGACGTCCGGCGCCAGGTCGTCAGGCCGGTCTTCGGGCTGGATATCGTGAATGGCCAGCATGCCGTCAAGGTTGCCCATGACGTGGCTGGCGCATTCGCGCATCGCCGCGCCCAGGGGCGCGTGCACGACGATGACAATACCCGTGGTCATGACGGAATCCTGGAGTTCAGGCCGCGGCTTTGCCCGCCACGGCTTTTTCCAGCGCCGAGACGAACATGCCCGCAACATCGAAGCCGGTCTGTTCTGCGATTTCCACGAAACAGGTGGGGCTGGTGACGTTGACTTCGGTGACGTAGTCGCCGATGACGTCCAGGCCTACCAGCAGCAGGCCGCGCGCGGCGAACTTGGGCGCCACGGCCTCGGCGATTTCCCGGTCGCGCGGCGACAGTTCCTGGGCCACGCCGCGTCCGCCGGCCGCCAGGTTGCCGCGGGTCTCGCCAGCCAGCGGGATGCGGGCCAGCGAATACGGCACGGGCTCGCCGCCGATCAGCAGGATGCGCTTGTCGCCCTTGACGATGTCGGGGATGAAGCGCTGGGCCATGATGGTGCGCGCGCCGTTGTCCGTCAGCGTTTCCAGGATGGCGTTCAGGTTCGGGTCCTTGGGCTGGAGCCGGAACACACCGGTGCCTCCCATGCCGTCCAGCGGCTTCACGATGACGTCGTGGTGCGCGTCATGGAAGGCCTTCAGGCGGGCCATGTTGCGCGTCACGAGCGTAGGCGCCGTGAACTCGCTGATTTCGGTGATGGCCAATTTTTCGGGATGGTTGCGGATCGCCGCGCCGCCATTGAATACCCGGGCGCCCTGCGCCTCGGCGTATTCGAGCAGATGCGTCGAATACACGTATTCCATGTCGAACGGCGGGTCCTTGCGCATGACCACCGCGCCGAAATCCGCCAGCGGCAGATCCTGGGCGGCGGATTCGCGCCACCAGTCGTGGCCGTGCAGATCGGCGTCCGCGACCAGTTCGATGGGCGTGGTGACGGCCTTGACCGTGCCGGCCTCGATGTAGAGATCGCCCTGCATGGCCACGCTGAGCGTGTGGCCGCGCGCCACGAGGGCACGCATCATGGCAACCGAGCTGTCCTTGTACGCCTTAAGCAGCGGCAAGGGATCCAAAACGAACAAAACGTGCATCGCGACACCCTGAACGGACGCCGCCTTCCCTCGCGGGAAGGCGGCTTTTTGACATCGTAGCGCAGAGCCGCCCAATAAGCGAACCCGCCGGTCCACGGAGCGGACGGCGGGTCGAACGAGCGGCCGGGCCTCCCGGAGAGACCAAGGCTGGAACTCAGGCCGCCGATTCGGGCTTGCCTGCGGGCGCAGCCTTCTTCTTGGGCGCCAGCACCATGACCATCTGACGGCCTTCGAGCTTAGGCATGGCTTCGACCTGGGCAAGTTCCAGCAGATCGTCGCGCACACGTTCAAGTACCCGCATGCCGAGTTCCTGGTGGGCCATTTCACGGCCGCGGAAACGCAGCGTCACCTTGGCCTTGTCGCCTTCCTCGAGGAAGCGGCGCAGGTTGCGCAGCTTGACCTGGTAGTCGCCCTCGTCGGTGGCCGGACGGAATTTGACTTCCTTGACCTGGATGACCTTTTGCTTGGAACGAGCTTCGGCCTGGCGCTTCTGCTCTTGGTACTTGAATTTGCCGTAGTCCATCAAACGGCAGACCGGCGGCTCGGCGTTCGGCGCGATTTCCACCAGATCCACGTCGTTTTGCTCGGAAAGACGGAAGGCGTCGGCAATCTTGACGATGCCGAGCTGTTCTCCGTCCAGACCTATCAGGCGCACCTCGGGGACGCGGATTTCACCGTTGATGCGATTGGCTTTTTCAGTGGCGATGTTGAAAGCTCCTAGAAATGTTAAGCAGCGCTGCTATCAGGTTGATTGACGTCGCGGCGGGTGGAGACATCCTCGGCCAATCGCGCGACGAACTCGTCGATGGCGATGGCGCCGAGGTCCAGACCACCCAGTCCGCGTACGGCGACGGTGCCGTTTTGCTTTTCCTTGTCGCCGACGACCAGGATGTACGGCACCTTTTGCAGGCTGTGCTCCCGAATTTTACGAGTGATTTTTTCACCGCGCAAATCGGACTCCACTCTAAAGCCTTGTTTTTTCAGGCTTTGCGTGATTTCAGCCGCATAATCGGCGGAAGGTTCGGAAATGCAGCATACGACAGCCTGCACCGGAGCGAGCCAGGGAGGCATCGCGCCGGCGTGGTTTTCGATCAGCATGCCGATAAAACGCTCCAGCGAACCCAGGATTGCCCGGTGCAGCATGACGGGCGGACGGCGCTGGTCGTTCTGGTCCACGTACTCGGCGCCAAGGCGCACCGGCATGGAAAAATCGACCTGGATCGTACCGCACTGCCAATGGCGGCCGATGGCGTCCTTCAGCGTGTATTCCACCTTCGGACCGTAGAACGCGCCCTCGCCCGGCGAAATTTCGAATTCGCAACCCGTGCGGCGCAGGCTTTCCATCAGGGCCTGCTCGGCCGTATCCCAAACTTCGTCCGATCCGATACGCTTTTCAGGACGCGTGGCGACCTTGTAGAGCACCTCGGTAAAGCCGAAATCGCGGTAGACCTTCTGCAGCAGTGCCGTGAAATCGGCGCACTCGTCCTGGAGCTGGTCTTCGGTACAGAAAATATGGCCGTCGTCCTGCGTGAAGCCGCGCACGCGCATCATGCCGTGCAGCGAACCCGAGGGTTCGTTGCGGTGGCATTGGCCGAACTCGCCGTAGCGCAGGGGCAGCTCCCGATAGGAATGCAGGCCCGCGTTGAAGATCTGCACGTGGCCCGGGCAGTTCATCGGCTTCAGGCCGTAGACGCGGTTTTCGGACTCGGTCGTGAACATGTTTTCACGGTAGTTGTCCCAGTGGCCGGTCTTCTTCCAGAGCGAAATATCGAGGATCTGCGGTGCCTTCACTTCCTGGTAGCCGTTGTCGCGGTAGACGGAGCGCATGTACTGCTCCACCTGCTGCCACAGCGTCCAGCCCTTGGGGTGCCAGAAAATCAGGCCCGGAGCCTCGTCCTGGAAATGGAACAGATCGAGTTCGCGGCCGATCTTGCGGTGGTCGCGGCGCTCGGCCTCTTCCAGCATGTGCAGATAGGCCTCCTGCTCTTCCTTGGTGGCCCAGGCCGTGCCGTAGATGCGCTGGAGCATCTCGTTCTTGCTGTCGCCACGCCAGTAGGCGCCGGCCACCTTCATCAGCTTGAAGACCTTCAGCTTGCCCGTGGAGGGCACGTGCGGGCCGCGGCAGAGGTCGATGAAGTCGCCTTCCCGATACAGGCTGAGCGTTTCATTCGAGGGGATCGAAGCAATGATCTCGGCCTTGTACTTTTCGCCTATGCCCTTGAAGAATTCGACGGCGTCGTCGCGCGACCATTCCTCGCGCGTAACGACTTCGTCCTTCTTGGCCAGTTCGGCCATTTTCTTCTCGATGGCGGCAAGGTCTTCGGGCGTGAACGGACGCTTGTACGAAAAGTCGTAGTAGAAGCCGTTGTCGATCACCGGGCCGATGGTTACCTGGGCGTCCGGGAACAGTTCCTTGACGGCGTAGGCCAGCAGGTGAGCCGTGGAGTGGCGGATCAAATCCAGCCCGTCCGCGTCCTTGGCGGTCACGATGGACAGGCGCGCATCGCCTTCGATGCGGAAGCTGGTGTCCACCAGACGGGATTCCGCGCCCTCGAATGTGACGCGCCCGCCCAGGGCGGCCTTCGCCAAGCCCGTGCCGATCGATTGCGCCACTTCGGCAACCGTTACCGGCCCCGGAAATTGGCGCTGCGAACCATCGGGCAATGTGATCTGTACCATCGGGAGTATTTCCTGGGAGGTTCTTGGAACTAAAAAATCAAAAAACGGAAACGAAAAACGCGGCCTTGAAGCCGCGTTCTTTTGATTTGTCTTGCTGAGTTCTGCCGCTGACCTGACACGGAGAAACCCGACGCACGAAAAAACTAACGCGACATAGGGCGAAAGTTCCGGGTCGTAGTTCGTGCCAGCGGGAAAAACATGGTGTTGGGGCCTGTCCGGGACGCGCCTTCGGCGGCGCGTATCAAAATGACGAAACTGCGCGATCGCAGCGGCAATAAAAGTTGCGTTTATCGCCCACGATTGTAGCACTATTTACGTCTGCCTGTGGCGAAAGCGCCACAGTTCACGCCAGGCGGCTCATTGCAGGCCGCGGCTGCCGGCCAAGGCCGCCAGCGCATGGGCAACGCCATCCTGCCAGGGCGGCGCGTGGACGCCGAACACGCGGGCGAGCAGCCCGGTATCCAGGCAGGAATTCAAGGGCCGGCGCGCCGCGGCCGGATACTGAGCCGAGGGCACCGGCTCGATGTCCTCCGGATTCAGGTTGACCGGCAGGCCCGCGAGCCTGGCCTGCGCGGCGATGAAGCAGGCGTATTCATGCCAGCTGGCCGCGCCCGCCGCCGCCAGGTGATAGAGGCCGAACGGGAAGCCTTCCCTTCCGTTCGCCAGGTAGCGCGCCACCGCCAGCGAGGTCACGTCGGCGATGAATGCCGCGCCAGTCGGCGCGCCGCGCTGGTCGTCCACGACGCGCAGCGCCTCGGCCTGGCGCAGCGCCATCAACACGGTCTTCAGGAAGTTGTCGCCGAAAACCCCGTAGATCCAGGACGTTCGGAACAGCAGGTGGGCGGGGTTCGTGGCCGCGACGGCCCGCTCGCCGGCCAGCTTGCTGCGGCCATAGGCATTCAGTGGCGCCGGCGCGTCGGCTTCGGTGTACGGGCCGGGCTTGGCGCCGTCGAATACATAGTCGGACGAATAATGCACGATCAGCGCGCCGCGGCTGGCGGCAAGCGCGGACAGCTCGCCAACCGCCTCGCCATTGATACGCATGGCCCGCACCGGGTCGTCTTCGGCGCGCTCGACGGCCGTGTAGGCCGCGGCATTGACGACGACGTCGGGTTTCTCCCGGCGCACCAGCCGCGCCAGCTGCAAAGGATGGGTCAGGTCGCAATCGCGCCGCCCCGCGGCCACGACCTCGCCCAGCGGCGCCAGGCTGCGCCGCAGTTCGAAGCCCAGTTGGCCATCCCTGCCCAATAGCAGAATCTTCCTGGTCATGAGTCCGCCCCGCTTAAGCGGCCCGAGGCCTGTTCGCCCTAGGGGTGCAACAGTCTGATTTTGGCGCGTTTCCGATGCGAATGGCCATACGAAACCGTAATCTGCCCACTCGAAATCTAGGACTGTTGGCGAACTCGACGCGGAGCCGGCCGCCGGCCCCGCACCCAACCCGATCGTGGAAGCACAGATGAAACATGTCTCAGCGCCCTACTCCAAAGCGCTTCCTTCTTCCTATTCCGCACGCAACGATGCGGGCAGCCCTCTTGGCACGCGCCAGCACCTGCTTCTGTCGCGCCTGCCGCCCATCGTCAAGGTAGCCATCCTCGACGACCATCCCGTGATCGCGGTGGGCGTCGGCGCCTATCTCGAAAGCCGGCCCGGTTTCCGGGTCCTGCACCGGGAAACCTCCTCGCGGGGCCTGCTGGAAAAACTGTCCCATTCGCCCTGCGACGTCGCGCTGGTCGATTTCTACCTGCCCCTGGAACCCTGGGACGGGGTGAGCTACCTGCGGCGGCTGCGCCGCTATTATCCCAACATGGCGATCATCACGTTCTCTGCCGGCAACCGCCAGGAAACCCAGTACGCCGCCTATCGCGCCGGCGCGAACGGCTACCTGGCCAAGCAATGGGGCATGGGCCTGCTGCCGGAAATGATCCGCGGGGTATTGAGCGGCAGGCACAAGTTCCTGTCGGTGCGCGACGGCCGGATCCATGCCCAGGAGCCCACCGCGCCGCACGACGCGCTCACCGCCTCGGAGGTGGAAGTATTGCGCCACATAAGCCAGGGTCTTTCCGTCACCCAGATCGCGGCGCGGCTCGTGCGCAGCAAGAAAACGATCAGCACGCACAAGCGCTGCGCCATGCGCAAGCTGCAGCTGTCCGACGATCTGTCGCTCGCACTGTACCTGCGCGAAAAATTCGTGCATGCATGATGGCGTGCCGCGCCCCTCCGGGGCGCTGCCCTAGATGATGCGGGAGTAGCTGGCGCCGGTGGCCGCAGATTGCAGATAGCGGTCGAACACCATAGCCACGGCGCGTACGAAGTACCAGCCCAGGTCGGTCACCCGCAGCTCTCCCGGCCGCATGTCCACCAGGCCCAGCTCGGCCAGGCCGGCCATCTGCAACAGTTCCGCGCCGAAGTATTCGCCGAACCGCAGTTTGTGGCGCGCCTCGATCCGCTCGAAATCCACCCGGCCCTGGCACATGACGTCCATGATGACCTCGCGCCGCACCAGGTCGTCCCCGCTCAGCGCCAACCCTCTTTCGACGGCGAACCGCCCTGCCTCGATGGCGGAGTAGTACTCGTCCAGCACCTTGGCGTTCTGGCTGTAGGTATCGCCGATGCGCCCGATGGCCGACACGCCTAGCGCGACCAGATCGCGGTCGGGCTGGGTGCTGTAGCCCTGGAAGTTGCGATGCAGCTCGCCCCGCTGCTTGGCGATCGCCAAAGAATCGGAGTCCAGGGCGAAATGGTCCATACCGATGTAGGTGTATCCCTGCTTCAGGAAACCGTCGATCGCCGCGCTCAGCAGGCCGACCCGCGTGGCGCGCTCCGGCAGATCGGCTTCATTGATGCGGCGCTGCGGCTTGAAACGCGTAGGCAGGTGGGCATAGGCGTACAGCGCAATGCGGTCCGGCCGCAGCTCGATCACCTGTTCGATGGTGCGGGTAAAGGATTCCGTGGTCTGCAAGGGCAGGCCATAGATCAGGTCCACGTTCACCGAGGCGTAGTCCAGTTCCCTGGCGCTGCGCACCAGTGCCTGCACGTCCTCGAACGACTGCACGCGGTGCACCGCGGCCTGCACCCTGGCATCGAAATCCTGGACGCCGAAACTCAGGCGGTTAAAGCCCAGTTTGCGCAGGTGGGCCAGCCGTTCGGGCGTCGCCGTGCGCGGATCCACCTCGATGGACAATTCCGCGTCGGGCTGGAAACGGAATGCGCGGCGCAGGTCCGCCATCAGCCGGTCCAGCTCGGCGTCGGACAGGAACGTAGGCGTGCCGCCGCCGAAATGCAGCTGGGACACCGGCACGCCCTCGCCCAGCTCCTGGGCGTGCAGGCGGATCTCGGCGGCGAGCGCATCCAGGTAGCGGGCGGCCCGGCCGTGCTGGCGGGTCACCACCTTGTTACAGGCGCAGTAGTAGCAGACCGATTCGCAGAAAGGTATGTGCACGTAGAGCGATAGCGGCTCATCGGGGCTCATGGCCCGTCGCTGCCTCAGCGCCAGCCGGTAGTCCAGCTCGCCGAAACCGGCATGGTAGCGGTCCGCGGTGGGATAGGAGGTATAGCGGGGCCCGTTCTTGTCCAGCCTCGCCAGCAGCTGGGGCGGAAAAAGGGGCTTGGCGACCGTGGGCGCTTCGGGGTCTGACGGTAGAGGACGTAGAGCGGCTTGCATACCTTGGATTATTCGCCTGTGCCGGCCGCCCCTACTTGATCTTGCGCAAACCCAGGCCCGTAAAATGCGTTCATTCAAGCCACACGACAAGGAAACCACAATGGGCACCGAACTGGATGGCCGCCTGCTGGCCATGCGCCAGGCCTTGGCGATCGCCATCGCCCTGTCCACCCGCAGCAGCCCGCAAGCCACAGGCATGGCGCTGGAGCTCCTCAATGACCTGAAGGCCAGCCTGGACGACACGCCGTCGGACAGCCCCTTCGAAACGCCCGAATGGGTGGCGGGCGCTCACGACGAACTGGACGGCATCGCGCGCCTGGTCCGCGCCTTCACCCAGACGCCCGAACCCGACGGCGAAGCGCAGTAGGCAACTGCCGGGCGCGGGGCCAGCCAGGCCGCGCGCCCTTTCCCCTTTCCGTTCCTCCCCCTGGAATCACACGGCCCTAGCTGGCCTGACCACCTCCACGAAAGAGGTGGAATCCCTGTGATCGTTTTCCCTTGAAACGCGAAATTTCCCTTTTTATTCAATAAGGGCGTGCCTATATTGGTGGCCTGACCACTGGCATGCGTTCTCGCTACCCCGACAGATGAGCACCTTCCAAGCCGTAGCCATCACCCGCCTGTATCGCGTGATCGCCGATCAGATCGCCGGCCGGATCCGGGCGGGCGAATTCCCCCGCGGCGGCAGGCTGCCGTCCGAAAGGGAACTGGCCGAGCAGCTCCAGGTCAGCCGCGCGTCCATCCGCGAAGCGCTGATCGCGCTGGAAATCGAAGGCTATGTGGAAGTGCGCGTCGGCACGGGCGTTTTCGTCACCCGGGAAGGCGCAGGGTTCCCCGCGGCCTCCGGCGCCTCGGGAGACGTCGAGCAGGAACACGACGACATCGGCCCGTTCGACCTGCTGGAAGCCCGCATGCTGATTGAACCCGAGTGCGCGGGCATGGCCGCGCAGCAGGCCTCTCCGGCGCAGATCGCGGCCATCCGCGACGCCCATGAAGGCATGTCGCTGACGGACTCCCCCGGCCGGCACGACCGTGAGTTCCACAATGCCATCGCCGCGGGCTGCGGCAATGCGGCCGTGGCGGCGGCGGTCGCCCGGTTGTGGGAGCTGACGCAGGCGAGCTCGGTGTACAGCCGCATGCAGGATTACTTCGTCAACACCAAGGTCTGGGCGGCGGCCCATGCCGAGCACCAACGCATCCTGGTCGCCATCCAGGCGCGCGATCCGATCCGCGCGCGCCACGCCATGCATGCGCACCTGCTCGGCATCCTGGCGCGCCTGCGTGAAGACTTCGGCGACGACAACAGCCACCGGTAGCGCCCATTCATCCCATGAGGTCACCGCCATGCCACAGCGAATTCTTGATTGCGCCTCCCGCGCACCGCCGGTTTCGCCGCAATGGTGCATGGCGCGTTGAAGAGCACCCAGACGAAGCATTGTTTTAGCGGCTCCACCCGTAGTACCCCTGAAAACGCAGGTGGCATGCAGTTTGCTTGCCGGGCAAGGCATCCGTCTTGCGCCGGCAGACACCTGTCACACCCTTTCCAGCCCGGAGGCTCGCAGTGAAATCGCAAAAATGGTTCTCCTTGAAGCTCGGCGCCCTGGTCCTTGCGGCCGCGCTGCCCGCCACGCAGGCCCTGGCCCAGACCAAGGGCGGCACCCTGAACATGATCGTCCAGCCCGAGCCGCCCGTGATCGTCACCGCCATCAACCAGCAGGGGCCGACACAGTTCGTGGCGGGCAAGATCTATGAAAGCCTGCTGACCTATTCCCCCGAACTGAAGCCCCAGCCCGGCCTCGCCAAATCCTGGGAGGCCTCGCCGGACGGCCTGTCCTACACGTTCCACCTGCAAGACAACGTCAAGTGGCACGATGGCAAGCCCTTTACGTCCGAAGACGTGGTGTTCTCGCTGGCGGACATGCTGCCCAAGACCCACGCCCGCGCGCGCGTGATCCTGAACAAGTTCGTGGACTCGGTACAGGCGCCGGACGCAAAGACGGTCGTCGTAAAGTTGAAGTCGCCCTTCCCCGCCTTCATGCTGATGTTCGAACCGGGCTTCGCGCCCATCATGCCCAAGCATCTCTACGCCGGCACCGACTACATGACCAACCCGGCCAACCAGAAGCCGGTGGGCACCGGCCCCTTCATGTTCAAGGAATGGAAGCGCGGCGAATACATCAAGCTGACGCGCAACCCCGACTACTGGAAGCCGGGCAAGCCCTACCTGGACGAACTGGTCTTCAATGTCATTCCCGACGCGGCCTCGCGCGCCGTGGCGTTCGAGCGCGGCAGCGTGGACGTGCTGCGCGGCGGCGATGTGGACAACGTCGACATCAAGCGGCTGCGCGCCCTGCCCAAGGTGGAATACACCACGGCGGGCTGGGAGATGTTCTCGCCCCAGGCGTACCTGATCTTCAACATGCGCAAGCCGCCCTTCGACAATCTCAAGGTGCGCCAGGCCGTCATGGCCGCGATCAACCGCAACATGGTGGTCAACAACATCTTCTTCGGCCTGGGCAAGGTATCCACCAGCCCGTTCGTTCCCACCGAGATGTTCTACGACAAGAACATGCCGCCGCTGCCCTTCGACATGAAGAAGGCGCGCGCGCTGATCAAGGAATCCGGCATCAAGCCCGAGGACTACACGATCCGCCAGTTGAGCTTCCCCTACGGATCCACCTGGGACCGGTTGGGCGAGTACACCAAGCAGGCCCTTGAGCAGCTTGGCTTCAAGGTGAACGTGGAATCCACCGACGCCGGAGGCTGGGCCAGCCGCACCGGCAACTGGGACTTCGACATGACGACCACCTACACGTACCAGTACGGCGACCCCGCGCTGGGCGTGCAGCGGCTCTACGTCACGTCGAACATCGTGAAGGGTTCGCCATTCGCCAACGTGCAGGGCTACAGCAATCCCGAGACCGACAAGCTCTGGGAGGCAGCCGCCTCGGAAGTGGATCCCGCCAAGCGCCAGGAGATCTACACCAAGCTGCAGACCACGCTCGTCAACGATATCGCCAACGGCTTCCTGGTGGACATGGAATTCCCCACGCTGTATCGCTCCAACGTGAAGAACCTCGTCAAGACCGCGATCGGGCTGAACGAGAGCTTCGACGACGTGTACATCGAGAAGTAAACGCAGCAGTGCGCCGCCGCGGCAGCCGTCCGCGGCGGCGCACCCCGCGGCCGCTCGACGGACGCGCGCCCCGCCCGTTCTCGGAGGAGCCCCAAGCATGAAATTCCTGTCTTTCCTCGTGTCCCGCATCGGCAAGGCCCTGGTGGTCGTGCTGGGCGTGGTGATCATCAATTTCTTCCTGATCCGCCTGGCGCCCGGCGATCCCGCCGCCGTGCTGGCGGGCCAGGCGGGAGCCGGCGACGCGGCCTACGTCGAACAATTGCGAGTGGCCTTCGGGCTGGACAAACCCATCATGACCCAGCTGCTGCTGTACCTGAAGGGCGTAGTCCAGCTGGACCTGGGATTCTCGTACCGCAACCACGTGCCGGTGCTGGACCTTATCGTGGAACGCCTGCCGGCCACGTTCCTGCTGATGTCCTGCGCCTTTGTGTTCTCCATCCTCCTGGGCGTCTTCCTGGGCGTCGTGGCCGCCAAGGCCCGCTACCGCAACAAGCGCCGCTGGATCGACAGTTCGGTCATGACGGGCGCCCTGCTGCTCTATGCCACGCCGCTCTTCTGGCTGTCGCTGATGGGGATTCTGCTGTTCTCGGTGGTGCTGGGCTGGCTGCCGGCCTTCGGTATGGAAACCGTGGGTGCCGGGCTCTCCGGATGGGCCCGCGCCGGCGACATCGCGCAGCACCTCATCCTGCCGACGGTAACGCTGGGCTGCTTCTTCATGGCCGTCTACGTGCGCCTGACCCGCGCTTCCATGCTGGAAGTGATAGGCATGGACTTCGTCAAGACTGCCCGCGCCAAGGGTGTGAGCCCGGGCCGCGTCATCCGCGCCCACGTGCTGCGCAACGCCCTGCTGCCGGTCATCACGTTCGCCGGCATCCAGCTGGGCCAGATGGCGGGCGGGGCCGTGCTGACCGAGACCGTCTTCGCCTGGCCGGGCATTGGCCGGCTGATGTTCGACGCGCTGCTGCAGCGCGACTACCAGCTGCTATTGGGCATCTTTCTGGTCACGTCCATCATGGTGGTGGTGTTCAACCTGCTGACCGACGTGCTGTACCGCCTCATCGACCCGCGCATCGCCGCGGGCGCACAGCAAGGAGCCGCCGCATGAAGGCATTCGCCCAACGCTACATGCGCAACTATGGCGCGGTGGCCGGCCTGATCATCATCTTGATCGTGGTCATCGTCGCCCTGGCCGCGCCGCTGCTATACGAAGAGTCGCCGTGGATGATGGTGGCCGACCCGCTGATCCCGCCGTTCACCAACGCCGACTATCCCTTCGGCACCGACATGCTGGGCCGCGACATCACTGCGGGCCTGGTCTGGGGCGCCCGCGTATCGCTGATGGTGGGATTGCTCTCGACCGCCGTGGCCCTGGTGTTCGGCATCCTGGTGGGCGCAGTCGCAGGCTACTGCGGCGGCCGCGTGGACGACGCGCTGATGCGCTTCACCGAGTTCTTCCAGACCATCCCGCAGCTGGCCATGGCCGTCGTGCTGGTGGCCATCCTGAGCCCGTCGATCTATTCGATCATGGGCGCAATCGCGATCGTGTCGTGGCCGCCGGCCGCGCGCCTGGTGCGGTCGGAATTCATGACGCTCAAGCAGCGCGAGTTCGTGCAGGCGGCCATCGTGATCGGACAGACGCCGGCCCGCATCGTCGGCACCCAGATACTGCCCAACGCCATGTCGCCCATCATCGTATCCGCCTCGTTCATGGTGGCGACCGCGATCCTGACCGAATCGGCGCTATCCTTCCTGGGCCTGGGCGACCGCAACCTGATGAGCTGGGGCTTCATGATCGGCGCCGCGCGCACCATGATCCGCGAGGCGTGGTGGATGAGCGTCTGGCCGGGCGTGGCCATCCTGCTGACCGTGCTGGCCATCAACCTGATCGGCGAGGGCCTGAACGATGCGCTCAACCCGCAGCTGCGCAAGCGCGGCGACTAGGGCCTGCGCCCTGCCTACTTTCCTGCGAACAGGCCTTAGGATGACGAGATGACCGAACCCACGCCTTTGCTGTCCGTCCAGAACCTCAGCATCGCCCTGCCCCGAGGCGGAGACCGCGCCTATGCCGTGCAGGACGTCTCCTATGACATCCAGTCCGGCGAGATCCTGTGCATCGTCGGCGAATCGGGCTCGGGCAAGTCCATGAGCGCCAACGCCATCATGGGCCTGCTGCCCGACTACCTCACGCCGCAGCAAGGCCGCATCCTGTTCCGCGGCCAGGATCTGCTGCGGCAGGACGAGGCGGCCCTGCAGGCCATGCGCGGCAAAGACATGGCGATGATCTTCCAGGAGCCTCTCTCTGCGCTGAACCCGCTGATGACGGTGGGCGAGCAGATCAGCGAAGTCATGCGCGTGCACAATGCCTACCCCGGCGCCCAGCGCATGGCGCGCGCACTGGAAATGCTGGCCTTCGTGGGCCTGCCCGATCCGGCCACCCTCTACCACGTCTATCCCTTCCGCCTGTCCGGCGGGCAGCGCCAGCGCGTCATGATCGCCATGGCCCTGGCGCTGGAACCCGCGCTGCTGATCGCCGACGAGCCGACGACGGCGCTGGACGTCACGACCCAGGCGCAGATCCTGGCGCTGATCGCCCGCATCCAGAAGGAAAAAGGCATGGGCGTGATGTTCGTCACCCATGACTTCGGGGTTGTGGCCGAGATCGCCCACCGGGTGGCGGTCATGGAAAAAGGCATTCTGGTGGAACAGGGGCCGGCGGACGAAGTGCTGAACCGGCCCCGCCATCCCTATACGCAGCGGCTGATCGCCGCCGTGCCGCACCGCCGCGGCGACGAGCGCGCGCTGGCCGCAGGCGACCAGCCCGTGCTGGACGTCAGGAATCTGAAGAAGACCTATGTGGTCGGCCGGGGCTGGCTGCGCGGCAAACGCGAAGTGCACGCGGTGGACGACGTCAGCTTCAGCGTGCGGCGCGGCGAAACGCTGGGCATCGTCGGCGAATCCGGCTCCGGCAAATCCACGATCGGCAAATGCCTGCTCAAGCTGGTGGGCATCGACGGCGGACAGCTCGTCTTCAACGGCCAGGACATCGCGTCCATGCCGGAAGCGCGCTTCCGGCCGCTGCGCCACGATATCCAGATGATCTTCCAGGACCCCTACGCCTCGCTCAACCCGCGCCATACCGTAGGCCGCATCGTCAGCGACGGCCCCGTCGCCAATGGCGTGCCTCGCGCCCAGGCCGAAGCCCGGGCACGCGAGTTGCTATCGCTCGTGGGATTGGATCCGTCCGCCTTCGACCGCTATCCCAACCAGTTCTCGGGCGGACAGCGCCAGCGCATCGGCATCGCCCGCGCGCTCGCGCTGGAACCCAAGGTGCTGGTGGCCGACGAATCGGTATCGGCGCTGGACGTTTCCGTACAGGCGCAGGTGCTGCAACTGTTGCACGATCTGCAGCAACGGCTGAAGATTGCGCTGGTATTCATTACCCATGACTTGCGCGTGGCCGCCCAGATCTGCAATGCCGTCCTGGTCATGCACCGCGGCAAGGTGGTCGAGTACGGCTCGCCCGCCCAGATATTCGACAACCCGCAGCATGCCTATACCCGGCAGCTGATCGCCGCCGTGCCTGGCCAGCACTGGGACCCCTCCCAGGCGCAGGCGGCCTGAACCGGCTTTGCGTTCTTTCAACTTTCATCCCCCAGGAGAACCATCCATGCAACGACCCGCAGCCATACCGACCGTGCAGATCGACAACGAGCAGGTCACCGTCACCGAATGGCGCTTCCCGCCCGGCGGGGAAACGGGGTGGCATCGCCATGGCATGAACTACGTCGTCGTACCGCAGACCACCGGCCCGCTGCTGCTGGAAACGCCCAATGGCGAGGTCACCAGCCAGCTCACCACCGGGGTGGCCTACTACCGCCCCGTCGGAGTGGAGCACAATGTCATCAACCCCGGCGATACGGAATTCGTGTTCGTCGAAATCGAACTCAAGCGCGCGTAGCGGAAGCGGCCGGGCCGCCACGCAACGGGCGCAAGCGGAGGTTCCCATGCCACAGACTCCCCGCAGGCTGCGCAGCCAGAAATGGTTCGACGACCCGGCGCACGCCGACATGACCGCCATCTATGTCGAGCGCTACCTCAACTACGGCCTCACGCGGCAGGAACTGCAATCGGGCCGGCCCATCATAGGCATCGCCCAGACGGGCAGCGACCTGGTGCCCTGTAACCGCCATCACCTCGCGCTGGCCGAACGCATCAAGGCGGGCGTCCGGGACGCCGGCGGCATCCCGATGGAATTTCCCGTGCACCCGCTGGCCGAACAGGGGCGGCGGCCCACCGCCGCGCTGGATCGCAACCTGGCCTATCTGGGCCTGGTGGAGATCCTGCACGGCTATCCGCTGGACGGCGTGGTGCTGACCACGGGCTGCGACAAGACCACCCCCGCCTGCCTCATGGCCGCGGCCACCGTCGACATCCCCGCCATCGTGCTTTCCGGCGGGCCGATGCTCGACGGCTGGCACGAGGGGAAGCGCGTGGGCTCGGGCACCATCATCTGGCACGCCCGCAACCTGATGGCCGCGGGCAAGCTGGACTACGAAGGCTTCATGACCCTGGCCACCGCATCATCCCCGTCCATCGGACACTGCAACACCATGGGCACCGCGCTGTCGATGAATTCGCTGGCCGAGGCGCTGGGGATGTCGCTGCCGACGTGCGCGAGCATTCCCGCTCCCTACCGGGAGCGCGGCCAGATGGCCTACGCCACCGGCATGCGCATCTGCGACATGGTCCGCGAGGACTTGCGGCCCAGCCAAATCCTGACCCGGCAGGCATTCGAGAATGCGATCGTCGTCGCTTCCGCGCTCGGCGCCTCCAGCAATTGCCCGCCGCACCTTATCGCCATCGCCCGGCATATGGGCGTCGACCTGAGCCTGGACGACTGGCAGCGGCTGGGCGAAGACGTGCCGCTGCTGGTCAATTGCGTGCCCGCCGGCGAATATCTGGGCGAGAGTTTCCACCGCGCCGGCGGCGTTCCCGCCGTGCTGCATGAACTGACGGCCGCCGGACGCCTGCATGCCGACTGCCCCACGGTATCCGGCCGGACCGTCGGCGAAATCGCAGCCGCTGCCCGCTCCCACGACGCAGAGGTCATCCGCAGCTGCAATGCGCCGCTGAAACACCGCGCCGGGTTCATCGTCCTGTCGGGCAATTTCTTCGACAGCGCGATCATCAAGATGTCGGTCGTGGGCGAAGCATTCCGCCGCGCCTATCTGTCCGAACCCGGCTCCGAAAACGCCTTCGAGGCGCGCGCCATCGTGTTCGAGGGACCCGAGGATTACCATGCCCGCATCGAGGACCCGGCGCTGAACATCGACGAGCACTGCATCCTGATCATCCGCGGCGCCGGCGACGTCGGCTACCCGGGCAGCGCGGAAGTAGTGAACATGGCGCCGCCCTCCTATCTGCTCAAGCGCGGCATCGATTCCCTGCCTTGCATGGGCGACGGCCGGCAGAGCGGCACGTCGGCAAGTCCGTCCATCCTTAACATGTCGCCGGAAGCGGCGGTGGGCGGCGGCCTGGCGCTGCTGCGCACCGGCGACCGCATTCGCGTCGACCTGAACCAGCGCACGGTCACCGCGCTGGTGGACGAAACGGAAATGGAGAAACGCAGGCAGGAGCCCGCCTATCAGGCGCCCCAGTCGCAGACGCCCTGGCAGGATCTGTATCGGCGGATGGTGGGCCAGCTTTCGACCGGAGGCTGCCTGGAGCCCGCCACGCTCTACCTCAGGGTCGTGGAGACCCGCGGCGACCCCAGGCATTCGCATTGAAAGCGAGGCCGCAGGCGCCTATCCCCGGCCAGGCTTGCCGTCCGGGCCGGGATCGCGCGGAGCCGGCCGGCTAAGCACATAGGCGGCGCTGGCCAGGAAGAAAACGCCGACGGCAAAGGCGAGAGGCCACGACGGATGCGCGCCCCACCAGAACAGCACGTACCCGACCGCCATTCCCAGGCAGGCATAGGTCTTGCCCTTGCCCGACACGGCCCCCTGGTCGCGCCAGGCGCGCAGCGCAGGGCCGTAGGTCGGACTGTCAAGCAGCCACTTTTCCAACCGGGGCGACGAGCGTGAAAAGCAGGCCACCGCCAGGATCAGGAAAATCGTCGTGGGCATGACAGGCAGAAACGCGCCGATGATGCCCAGCGCCAGCATCAGGCAGCCCAGGCACAGCCATAGAACTCTCATCATGATGGGCGGCAGGATATCGTGAAGATGGTGAACATTGCTGAGGGGCAGGCCATCTCAGGGCCGCGCGGGCTCCGGCATTTTCACGCGCAGCATTTCCACGAACGCCGGGCTGGGCTGGCCGCCCGCGGCTCGCGACTTGAAGATCATGGCCCAGGCGTCGGAGTATTGGCCCCGCCGATAGAAAGCGGACGCCCAAGAGGCGTAGAGATAGCCCTTGTCCGGCTCCAGCTGCTCGCCCTTTCGAAACATCGCATCGGAACGCAACGTTGCCGCCACGCGCGCCTCCGGAGGCAAGGTCTTGTCCTCGGCGGCGCAGCGAGCCGCGGTCCGGCCTGCGTCCGCATAGGACCCCTGGAAAGACCGCGGATCCAGGCTGAGCGCCCGATCCATCATGTTCATCGCATCGCAGAACCTGCCCTCGTCATGCAATACCGCGGCAAAGCCGGTGTAGACCTGGGGATTCTTCGAATCCAGCAGCCACGCCTGGTTGAACCGGCGCATGGCCATGCCGAGCTGGTCCGCCTGGTAAAAGCGGTAGCCCTGCTCCACCCAGGCCCTGGACGCGCTCTCACGGGACCCGTAGGACTGCGTCGCCTCGGCGATCAGCTTGTCGTCGGCCGCCCTCAGATCGGCGGCGGCCGACCTATCCGCGCCGCCATACATCGGCGCCTCGTCGAGCCCGGCCTTGGGCACGACCGGGGCGCCGCCCGCCGCGCAGCCGGCCAGCCAGAGGGCGGGCAGCAGAAGAATGGACCTGGCGGTCTGACGCATGGATGGCGAGTCCGAAGCTGAAGGAACACCGCAATATACCGTAGCGGGCGGTCCCGGCCATTGCCGCGCGCGCGGCGGCTGCGCCGGGAATCGTTTGCGATGCGTTCAAGCGCAAGGCGCGCAGCCGCTCAGGTGCGCTTGAGAGGCAGCAGCCGCTGGTATCCCTCGGGCAGCGGATGCTGCGCATGGTCCTGCACGGCGCCGGCCAGCCGCGCCGCCACCTCGGCGGGAAACGGCTTGGCTCGGCGCGTTTCCAGGTCCACGTGCAAAGACAATTGCTCCATCGTGGCGGCCAGGTAGCCGTCGCGGGCCTGTATCAGTTCCATCAGGCAAAGCAGCCTCTTGTCGTCCGCTTCCAGCAGGCGCAGGCGCAGTTCCAGCGGGTCGCCCGCCAGCACTTCGCGCCGGTAGGCGACATGGATGTTCATCGTATAGATGCCGCAACGCGTCTGGCGGGTGTAGTCCGAACCGACGCCAAAGCGGCCCAGCAGTTCGAAACCATGGCGGTCGAACACGCCCACGTAGTGAGCGGCATTCATGTGGCCGTACTCGTCGATCCAATCAGGTTTGACGGCCAGGGACAGCGCGGGAAGTGCGGGCATGATGGTCAGCTTTGGTTGTGGACCTGCAAGCATACGCCGTGCGAGGCGCGGCAACCCGGAGCGCCGGCGCTCTAGCGCAGCTTTTGCTCGTATAGATCCTGCGCCGCCCCGAGCGAGGCGCGCATGCCGTAGATGGTGCCGCCGCCTCCGCGGCTGAACCACAATTCGTACTGCCACGAGCCTTCCACGAAGACACGGCAAATAGTCCAGCCAGGCGGCCCCTGCCAGTAGTATTCGTCCCGCTGCGTCCATTCCACCTCAGCCATGCGCAGTCCCCTGTCGGCCGGAACCGGGGCCGATTTCATCACCATGAAAGTGAAATATACTGTGTTTTTATACAGTATATAGGACTAAATCGTAAGCTTCCCCTGCGCAATGCCGAGCCTCCATCACGGAGAACGGCCGAGGCCTTGAGACGCTTGTTTGTCGAAACCCGAGTCAGCGGCAGGACACAAACCTCGGACCTGCTTACATCTTTATCAGATTGGCCTCTACGCCAAAAGACTAGGCCCACCCTAGAATCGGCTCACTGCACTTTCGGCTGAGTAGGAGCCATGATGAGTCATCCCAATACCAAGAAATTCGTCACCGCCGCGATCTGCTGTCTGTTCCTGGCCGGCAACGCCCTGGCCGCCCCTCCTGAAGGAAAGGGCAAGCCTGACAACGCAGGCCAGGGCCAAGGGCAAAACAAGGGCAACAGCGGCGGCAAAGGCAACGGTTCCGGCAAGGGCAATAGCGGCAACGGCGGTTCGTCCAAAGGTGGCGGGAACGGCTCCGGCTCCGGCGACGTCAACGTCACGCTTCGCCACGCAGGCATCACGATCTCCACTGCCAGAGGCTACGCGCAAGAATATGGATTGTCGGGCTACAGCTCGCTGCCGCCGGGAGTCCGGAAGAACCTTGCCCGCGGCAAGCCTCTGCCTCCCGGGATCGCCAAGAAAATGGTCCCGGGCCCCATGCTCGCGCGTCTTCCTGTCTATCCCGGCTATGAATGGCGAGTCGCCGGCTCCGATCTCATTCTTGTAGCCGTCGCCACGGCGATCGTCGCCGACGTGCTGTTCGACGTTTTTGATTGACGCAGCCGCCCGCCCTTCGGCGCCCGCATCGGCCAATAGGCCGATGCGGCGAGGCAACGCATTGACTTGCGCAAGTTGAGTAAGCAACGGATCCCACTTCCGGTGGCCGCCGCTTTGCAGCGGAAAACAAAAAAGCCGCCAAGTTCGTACTTGGCGGCTTTCTTTTTGCCGTGCTTCACAGCACTTTGCAGGAATTTGGTAGGCGGTATTGGAATCGAACCAACGACCTCCACGATGTCAACGTGGCGCTCTAACCAGCTGAGCTAACCGCCTGCAAAGAAGAAGAATTATATAGTGCTTTTTTGAACTGTGCAAATCGTCTTGGAAGACTTTTTGCAGATTTCATTTCGTTCGAAGCGCCTTTGCATCTTTCCCGGCATCTCTGCCCGAGGCCTTGCCAACGGCTCGCGCCATGGCTGCTCCGAATCGCGTTTTGCACTACCTCAGTGCTGCTTATTCATCAGCACCGCTTCGCTCTTCAGCTTCGAATCTGCGGCTTGCACCGCAGCAACGAAGAACGAGATTCTATCAGAACTTTTTATTCCTTGCTGGACCTCTACTCCACTGCTGACATCCACGCCCCAAGGCTTCATCAATTGCACGGCCTGGCCGACATTTTCGGCGTTCAGGCCGCCCGAAAGAATCAGCGGGCGCGAGATGGGGTCGGCCTTCACGTCGTCGAGCAGCGCGTAGTCGAATCCATGCCCGCTGCCGCCATAGCCCGCGCTGTAGCTGTCGAACAGCCAGCCCGCCGCTTCGCCGTAGGCGCGGCAAGTGGAGGCGAGGTTTTCCGCGCTTTCCAGGCCGGGAGCGCCGGCCCGGAAGGCGCGCAGGAAGCGATGGCCGTAGTGGGCGCAGTCCTGTGGAGTTTCGTCGCCGTGGAACTGCAACAGTTCCGGTCCAACCTGATCCAGCACGGCCTGCACTTCATGGCGCGACGGATTGACGAACAGCGCCACGACGTCGACGAAAGCCGGCACCATGCGGCGCAATTGGGCCGCCCGCAGCGGCGTCAGGCAGCGCTTGCTCTTGGGGTAGAAGACAAAACCTATCGCGTCGACGCCCGCCGCGACGGCGGCGTCGATATCCTGTTCGCGGGTCAATCCGCAGATCTTGATGCGTGTGCGCATGGAACTCATCACTTACGCCGTCGCCCCGCGCGACGGTTTGAATCAGTATATCCGCCGCGCCTAGGTGGTTGGCTGGCCCAGGGTTGCGACGAGGTTGTCGAAACTGCCTTCGGCCAGGCGGAACCAGGGAACTTCCTTGTCGCGAAACGCGGCCATGCTCTCATAGAGCTTCTTGAACATCGGATCCTTTGCGCTCATCTCTTTATAAGCGGCGAGGGACGCTTCGTAGCTTGCCTGCAGGACCGGCTTGGGAAACGCTTTCAATTGCGCGCCGCGAGACACGAGGCGGCGCAGCGCGTCCGGGTTGCCGGCGTCGTACTTGGCGATCATGTTGCCCGTGGCCATGCGGCAAGCCAGCGCAAGCGCGGACTGGTAGGGTTTGGGCAGTTCGTCGTAGGCATCCTGGTTCACATACAGCGACAACTGCAGCGTGCCCGCCCACCAGCCCGGAAAGTAATAGTTCCTGGCCACTTTATAGAGAGCCAGGCTTTCGTCGTCATAGGGGCCGATCCAGGCCGCCGCATCGATGACACCCTGCTCCAGCGCCGTATAGGTTTCCGACGCAGGCACCTGGACGGGCGTGGCGCCCAGCCGCGCCAGCACATGGCGGGCGAATCCGCCGGCCTTAACTTTCAGGCCGCGCAGGTCGTCGACCGTCTTGATTTCGCCGCGGAACCAGCCCCCCATCTGGGCGCCGGTATAGCCACAGGGAAAGTTGAGGATGTTGTATTTGTCGAACAACACCCGCGTAAGCGCCAGGCCTTCTCCCTGGGTCATCCACGCATTCATCTGCCGCGTATTCAGGCCAAACGGCACGCCGGCGTCGAAGCAAAGCGCGGGATCCGTATCGAAATAACGGGTGGAAGCCGTATGGCCGCAATCCACGACGCGATACTGCACGGCTTCCAGCACCTGGCCCGGCTGCACCAGGTCCCCGGCCGGGAATATCTCGATATTGAAGCGCCCATCCGTCACTTCGGCGACATAGCGGGCGACGTCCTCCGCCCCTGCGAACAGCGTTGGCGATTCATTGGGAAAACTGGAGGCCAGCCGCCATGAGACCGTAGGGGCGTCCTGCGCGAAAACCGGGGCCGCCAGGGCAGCGCCGCCGGCGGTGGCTCCCAGGGCGGTCTGTTTCAAAAACGCGCGGCGTCGCATGGCAAAAGCCTCCATCGGGCGCGGAAGATGTCGCCGTTGCCGGCGGCTTCCCTAATAGGTTTGAGTAAACGGCGACAGCAGCTGCGAGCCGCCGTCGAGTTCGTCCAGGCCGAACTCTTCGGGATATTCAATGGCTGACAGGTACAGCCCGTCGGGCGCGAACGTGGGCGCGCCGCGCTTGCGGTCGCGCCACGACAGGAGCTGCGCCATCCAGTCCACCGGCTCCCTGCCCTGCCCGACTTGCAGCAGCGCTCCCATGATATTGCGTACCATGTGATGCAGGAAGGCATTCGCCTTCAGCGTAAACACCAGGAACGGGCCGCGCTCTTCGATGTCCAGCCTGTGCAGGTGACGCACCGGATGCTTGGCTTGGCATTGCGAAGAACGGAAGCTGGAAAAGTCGTGCTCGCCCAGCAGCGCCCTTGCCGCCGCGCGCATGGCGTCCACGTCCAGCGGCTGGAAACACCAGCCCGCGCGCCCCGCCCATAGCGCCGGGCGCACGCGGCCGCACCATAGCAGATAGACATAGGTTCGCGCGCGCGCCGAGAAGCGTGCATGAAAATCGTCCGGGACGGGCTGCGCCCACTGAACGGAAATGCTCGGCGGAAGAAAGGCGTTCACGCCGCGCACCCAGGACTCCATCCTGCGGTCCAGCTCAGTATCCAGATGGACCACCTGCATGGCGCCGTGCACGCCGGTATCCGTGCGGCCCGCGCAAATCGTGGAGACCGGGCCCGCTACATCGCAAAAACTTCCCAGGGCGGCTTCCAGCGTATCCTGCACCGTCTGCCGGTGCGGCTGCGTCTGCCAACCTTGCCAGGCGGAGCCGTCGTACGCCAGCCCCAATGCAACTCTAGACATGTATCAAACCTGTGGACCGCCGACCCGGCGCGGTTCGTCCGTGGGCGGTTCGTCCAGGTCGAGATTGATGCTATTGAGCTTGCGGTTCAGCGCTGCCGTGTCGAGCGCCGGCTCGGAATATTCGTAAGTCTCCTCGTCATCGTCTCCGCGCCTTGCACCCGCCCTGCGCAGCAGCCAGGCGATGGCAAATGCGATCAGCGCCAGCACGGCGGTGACGATGACAAGCAGGTTGTCGGCCAGCCATGCAGGCATGTCCGACGTGGCGTCCTTGTTGGGGGGAGTGCCTGCGGCCTTGTCCGGCGAAGCGGCGTTCGGCGCGCTTGCCGCGCCCGGAGCGCCTGCTGCGCCCGGCGTGCCTGCTGCGCCCGGCGTGCCTGCTGCGCCCGGCGT
>NZ_JPYO01000040.1 GCF_000757485.1 Achromobacter sp. RTa | reverse complement strand
GATGCACTCGCATCAAGCGCCCACACTTATCGGTTGTTTAATTGTTAAAGAGCGGTACTGCTAAATTCTGTACTGCAACCCTGCCTGGCCAGCTGCTGCGCTTTCGCGCCGCTTGCTGTGTCAGCAGCAGAGAAACGAGATTATGAAGAAGTTTTTATCGCTTGTCAAGTCAGCGTGGCTTGCGTTTGATCGCTGGCGTTTGGAAACCTACTCAACCCACCAAACACGTACCTTGCTTTCCTGCAGCAGCCTTCTTCAAGGCTCTTTCCTCTTTAGCAGCTATCGAAATTTCAGGGTTTTCCCTAACATTTCGGTA
>NZ_JPYO01000039.1 GCF_000757485.1 Achromobacter sp. RTa | reverse complement strand
TCGCTGGCGCAGCGCAGCGCGCAGGCGGCCAAGGAAATCAAGGGCCTGATCGAGGACTCGGTCACCAAGGTGGGCGCGGGTTCGCAGCAGGTGGAGCGCGCCGGGGCGACGATGCAGGAGATCGTGGCGTCGGTGAAGCGCGTGACGGACATCATGGGCGAGATCTCCGCGGCGTCCGAGGAGCAATCCAGCGGCATCGACCAGGTGAACCGGGCGGTGTCGCAGATGGACGAGGTGACGCAGCAGAACGCGGCGCTGGTGGAAGAGGCGGCCGCGGCGGCGGGATCGCTGCAGGAGCAGGCGCAGCGGCTGGCCGAGGCGGTAGCCGTGTTCAAGATCAATGCGGGCGAGGTGATCGAGGTGCCGGCCCATCAGCTGAGCGGCTACTCCGCGCCCACGCTGACCCAGGCCTGACCTGGCGCGTTGCAAGCAGGACCGCGGCCGCGCTCACGCGGGGCCGCGGTCCTGTTTTTTTGGGGATCATGAAAACACGGCCGTCAGCCGAACGTAAAGTTTTCGAAAATATTGCCGTTAACGGAATTAACGCCTGAATAGGGCAATGAACAGTGTTTGAAGGCCCTCGCGCTAGCGGGCGCGCAGGCCTGACGAACCGGGCGGGAACGTGTAGATGAAGGGCATCAGGTCCAGTTTGCTCGCCGTTATTCATTCGCTATTTTGATGTAACCGGAGACAAGCTGTGCGTGTCAACCTACCCATCCATAACGTGGAAACCAAGCTGCGCGATGATCAATACCTGATCTCGCGCACCGATACCAAAGGCAGGATCGTCTATGCGAATCCAGCCTTTGTCGAGGTCAGCGGATTTTCCCGTGAGGAGCTGATCGGCAAGGCCCACAACATCGTGCGCCATCCCGATATGCCGCCCGAGGCCTACGAAGACCTCTGGGATACGCTGCAGGCTGGCGAATCCTGGCTGGGCCTGGTGAAGAACCGCCGCAAGGACGGCGGATTCTATTGGGTGCTGGCCAACGCCACGCCCATCGTGGAGAACGGCGAGGTCGTGGCGTATTCGTCGGTGCGGGTGCGCCCGTCGGACGAACAGATCGAGATGGCCGAAGCGCTGTACGCGCGCATGCGCGAGGGCAAGGCCAGGGGTGTGCGCATCCTGCGCGGCCGGCCCGTCAGGGCGGGCTGGCGGCGGGGCCTGGACGTGCTGGCATTCCCCTTCAGGCGCGGCGCCCGCGCCCGCATGCTGCGCCACGCGCTGTTGTCGTCGGGCATCGTGGCGGCCGCCGGCGCGTATGGGTTGCACGCCAACTGGGACAAGCTCGATACGCTGGGAGCCGGCCTGGGGTGCGCGGCGATAGGCCTGGGTATCGCCGCCATCTTCGGCATGGGCTGGCGCCTGTCGCGTTTCCTGCTGGATCCCATGGTCGACGCCGCCAACATGGCGCGCCAGGTCGCGGCGGGCAATCTCACCACGCAGATCGTGGCCGAATCCGACGATGAGGTCGGCAGCCTGAAGTTCTCGCTCGATGTGATGCGCAAGAGCCTGATCGGGATCGCCCAGGACGTTTACCGGGGCATCGAAGGCACGACCCATGCCGCGGCGCACATTGCCCGCGGCAACCAGGAACTTGCCGGCCGGACCGAAGGCCAGTCGGCCTCCCTGCAGCAGACCGCCGCCAGCATGGAGCAATTGACCTCCACGGTGCGCCAGAACGCCGACAATGCCCGCCAGGCCAATCAGCTGGCGGCCAGCAGCATGGACGTGGCGCGGCGAGGCGGCGTCGCCGTCGGGCAGGTGGTGGACACCATGCACGGCATTTCCGACAGTTCCCGCAAGATCGCCGACATCGTCAGCATCATCGAAGGCATTGCGTTCCAGACGAATATCCTGGCGCTCAACGCCGCCGTGGAAGCGGCCCGGGCCGGCGAGTCCGGCAAGGGTTTCGCGGTGGTGGCGGGAGAGGTCCGGACGCTGGCGCAGAAAAGTGCGCAGGCGGCCAAGGAAATCAAGAGCCTGATCGAGGATTCGGTGGAACGCGTCTCGGAAGGGTCGCTGCAGGCGGAGCAGGCGGGCGCGACGATGCAGGAGATCGTGGCCGCGGTGCATCGAGTGACCGACATCATCGGCGAGATCTCGCGCGCCTCGCAGGAACAATCCAGCGGCATCGAGCAAGTGGATACGGCGGTATCCCAGATGGACGTGATGACAGCGCAGAACACCGCGCTGGTCCAGGATCTGGGCAGCGCCGTCATGCAGCTGGGCGCTCAGTCCGGCGCGCTGCGCGACACGATCCGCGTGTTTCGGCTGACGGGACAGCAGTGAAGGGCTGATGGGCAGGAGAGTGTCTCGGTGTCAGACACTTGAGCGCTCAGTGTCTGACACCCTGGGGAGACAGTCTTCAATCGTCATTGCCGCTGGCAGGGTGTCAGACACAAACGGCCTGCGCCTCACGACGAGTGTCAGACACCCGCGGGATGACGCAGTCATGCAGCTGCCGCTTCCTCGGGTGTCAGACACTTGAGCGCTCAGTGTCTGACACCCTGGGGAGACAGTCTTCAATCGTCATTGCCGCTGGCAGGGTGTCAGACACAAACGGCGTGCGCCTCACGACGAGTGTCAGACACCCGCGGGACGACGCTGTCATGCAGCCGCCGCTTCCTCGGGTGTCAGACACTTGAGCGCCCAGTGTCTGACACCCTGGGGAGACGACCTTCAATCGCCATTGCCGCGGGCAGGGTGTCAGACACAAACGGCCTGCGCCCCACGACGAGTATCCGACACCAACGGCCTTACTTCCCCGCCAGGGCGTCGGCGACGCGGCTCATGGCCGTGAGTCCCGACTCGAACAGCGATTCAAGGAATGGCCCGGCGTGGGGCAGGACGACGGCGAGCACGGTGACGCCGACGATCAGGGTGACCGGAAAGCCGATGGAGAAGACGGAAAGCTGCTGCGCGGCGCGGTTGAGGATGCCCATGGCCAGGTTGATGGTCAGCAGGGCGCAGATGAGCGGCAGCGCGAGCAGCAGTCCGGAGATGAACACCGTCTTGCCCCATTCCACCACGACGCCCCAGCCGTTCTGGTGCAGCTGGATCATGGCGATGGGCAGGGTGTCGAACGAACGCACCAGGGCGGCCAGGACCAGCAGGTGGCCGTCCAGCGCCAGGAAGGTCAGCATCGCGACGATGTTGAACAACCGCGACAGCACCGCCGTGTTGGCGCCCGCGCTGGGGTCGAAGAACGACGCGAACGACAGGCCCATCTGCAGGCCGACGAATTCGCCGGCTGTCTGCACCGCGGCGAAGACCAGGCGCATCGTGAAGCCGAGCGCAATTCCGATCAGCACCTGCTGCATCACCATCCAGAGCCCGGCGAAGGAGCCCGGCGCGATGGGCGGCATGGGATCGAGAGCGGGGCTGATCGCGACGGCCAGCACGAAAGACAGGCCGATCTTGACCTTGACCGGGATCAGCGATTCGGAGAAGAGCGGAGCCGTGCCCACGAGCGCCAGGATGCGCACGAACGGCCAGAGGAACTGGCCGATCCAGCCGTTGAGCTGTTCGAGCGTAAAGGCGATCATGGCGGTCGGCGCGGCGTCCGGCGGCTGCGGCCGCTCAGGACACCAGCATGGGAATCTGGCCGATCAATTGCCGGATGTAGTCGACCATGACGCCAATGAGCCAGGGCCCCAGGAGCACCAGCACTCCGCACATGGCCAGCAGCTTCGGAATGAACGACAGCGTCATTTCGTTGATCTGCGTGGCGGCCTGGAAGATGCTGATGACCAGGCCGACGATCAGCGTGACGAGCAGGAGCGGACCGGCCATCGCCAGCACGATCTTCATCGCCTGGTAGGTCATGGTCATGACGGTTTCGGCGGTCATGGCGATTCTCCTCCCGGCGTTATTGATAGAAGCTCTGCGCCAGCGAACCCATGAGCAGGTTCCAGCCGTCGGCCAGCACGAAAAGCATCAGCTTGAAGGGCAGCGCCACGGTGACGGGCGGCACCATCATCATGCCCAGCGCCATCAGGACGCTGGCGATCACCAGGTCGATGATCAGGAACGGGATGAAGATGGTGAAACCGATCTGGAATGCCGTCTTCAATTCGCTGGTGATGAAGGCCGGCACCAGGATGCGCATGGGCACTTGCGCGGGGTCTTCCATGGCCGGCTGCTTGGCCAGGTTGGCGAAGAGCGAGAGGTCGCTTTCGCGGGTCTGGTGCAGCATGAAGGTCCGCAGCGGGGAGGCTGCCCGCTCGACCGCGGTCTCGAACGGGATCGAGCCTTCGGAGAGCGGCTTGTAGGCGTCGGCGTAGATCTTGTCGAATACCGGCGACATCGTATAGAAGGTCAGGAACAGGGCCAGGCCGATCAGCACATGATTGGGAGGCGACATGGCGGTTCCCATGGCACTGCGCAGCAGGCCCAGGACGATGATGATGCGGGTGAAGCCCGTCATCATCAGCAGCGCGGCCGGCAGGAACGACAGCGAGGTCATCAGCAGCAGCGTCTGCATGCTGAGCGAGTAGGTCTCGGAGCCGTTGGGGCCGGGGGTCGCCGTCAGGGCGGGTAGCGTGGCCTGGGCGACGACTCCGGCCGGAAACAAGGCCAGGCCGAGCAGGGCGGCCGCCCCGAGCAGGGGCAGCGCGGCGGTTCGGGCGCGGGCAGGCGTCGTGCGGGTGGGAAAACTCATGGGTGTGGCATGAAGCGCGCCGGAGCGCTAGCGGCGCTTGAGCGCCTGGCCCAGCTTGGCCGCGAAGGCGGCGGCGGGCAGAGGGGAGCCCTCCGGCAGCTGGCCGGCGGGCAGGGTGTGCAGCGTATTGAGCTGGTTCGGGCCGACGCCCACGACCAGCCACGTGTTTTCGATCTCGACCACCACGATGCTCTGGCGCGGGCCGACCGGCAGGCTGGCCACCTGCCGCAGAAGGCTGCCGCCCCCACGTTGGGTCAACCCGGCGCGGCGGGCCAGCCAGGCCGCGACCAGGATGGCGGCCACCACCAGCACCAGGCCGAGGATGACGCGCGTGAGGGCGGATTCGTTCATGGCGCGGCCGCGTTCAACGACGGTTGTTCAAGCGGTTGATCCGCTCGGACGGGGTGATGATGTCGGTGAGGCGGATGCCGTACTTGTCCTCGACCACGACCACTTCGCCTTGCGCTATCAGGTAGCCGTTGACGAAGATGTCCATCGGCTCGCCGGCGAGGCCGTCGAGTTCGACCACCGAGCCCTGGCCCAGCTGGAGCAGGTTCTTGATGGTGAGGCGGGTGCGGCCCAGTTCGACCGTGAGCTGGACGGGAACGTCCATGATCAGGTCGATATCGGTGCCCGTGCCGCCGGTGGTGCCGGCGAGGGGTTTGAATACCGATTGCGCGGCCGGCTGAGCGGCAGCGGCGGGCGCGGGAGCGGGGGCGCTCGCGGGGGCGGCAGCGGGCGCCGCTGCGGGCGCTGCGGCTTGCTCCGCCATCGCGGCGGCCCAGTCGTCCTGGGGCTTCAGGCCGTCGGCTTGGGTGGGCGGGTTGGCGCGGGATTGTTCGGCGAGCGCGTCGGCCCAGTCGTCGGCCGGGGACGAGCCGGTGCCGGGCTCGTTCTTGTCAGTCATGGTCAGAGGCCTCGTTGGGTTCTGTATCGTGGGTAAACATGTTCTGTACGCGCAGGGCGTACTGGCCGTTGAAGACGCCATAGCCGCATTCCATCAACGGCACGCCGTCGACGCTGGCGATTATGGTTTCCGGCACGGTCACGGGCAGGACGTCGCCCACCTTCAGGTGCATCAGCTCGCGGATCGAGGACGGAATGCGGGCGAACTCCGCGACGACGTCGATGTCGGCGCTGCGTACCTGGCGCGAAAGCTGTTGCGACCAGCGCTGGTCCACTTCTTCGAGCGTGGTTTCCTGCAGTGGCCGCGTCAGCAGGTCGCGCACCGGTTCGATCATCGAATAGGGCAGGCAGATATTCAGGTCCCCGCCCGTCGCGCCGAATTCGATGTGGAAGGAGGTGACGACCACCACTTCGTTGTTGCCGGTGATGCTGGCGAACTTGGTGTGCATCTCCGACCGCACGTACTCGAACTCGATCGGGTAGACCGGATCCCAGGACTTGCCGTAGCTTTCCAGGGTCAGGTTGAGCAGGCGGCGGATGATGCGCTGTTCGGTGGTGGTGAAGTCCCGGCCTTCGACGCGCGTGTGGTAGCGGCCATCGCCGCCGAACAGGCTGTCGATGACCAGGAACACCAGGTTCGGGTCGTACGTGAAGAGCGCGGTGCCGCGCAGGGGCTTCATCTGAATCATGTTCAGATTGCTCGGCACCGGCAGGTTGCGCTCGAAGTCCGCGTACTTCTGTATCTTGATGGAGCCGACGGTGATGTCGGCGCTGCGGCGCATGAAGTTCAGGAGCACGTTGCGCATCTGGCGGGCGAAGCGCTCGTTGATCAGCTCCAGCGTCTGCATGCGGCGGCGCACGACGCGCTCCGGCGAGCTCAGGTCATAGGCGCGCGCGCCGTTGTTCTGGCCTGCCGCTTCGTTTTTGCTGTCGCTCTCGCCGGTGACGCCAGCGAGCAGCGCGTCGACCTCGTCCTGCGAAAGGAATGCCTCGTAGGCCATGTTTATTGCACCACGAACGCCGTGAAGAGCACGTCGGTGACGTACTGGCCGTCAGGCAGGGGCGAGAACGGACGATTCACGGCCTGCTTGATCGCATTGACCATGTCGGTCTTGCCCTGCTGCGTCTGCACGCCGATGGGCGACTGCGACGACAGCACCATCAGGATGCGGCTGCGCACTTCAGGCATGTATTTTTCGAGGCGAGTGCGGGTCTGTTCGTCGTTGACGCGCAGCGTCAGGCCGACGTGCATGATGCGCTCGGTATCGGGATTCTGCAGCGTGACGGTAAAGGGTTCGAGCGGCACGAAAATCGGCGACGGCACGGCGATAGGGCCGGCCGGCGGCGCGACGAACGTCGCGGGCATGGCTTGGGGACCCTGGCCGGGCTGGCCTGCCTGTCCGGGTTGGCCCGGCTGGCCGCCGGGGACTTGGCCGACGCCGAGTTGCACGGGCGCGGCGCCCTGCGGTTGCATGCGCTGCGTGATGTACCAGGTGGCGCCAGCACTGGCCGCGGCGACGATGAGCAAGACCAGGAGCGCAAGCAGCGGACGCAGAATGCGGCCCAGGCCGCCCGAGCGGGAGGAGGATGCGCCGCGCGCAGGCAAGGGTGTGGATTTGGTAGTCGCCATCTCGGTGTCGATGCGTGTTTTGCCGCTGATGAAAACGGATTCTTAGTGGATGAAAGCATTCTGCCCCAAATCCCGCCTCGGCTTGGAGGCGAAAAACAGGGCGAAAGCCGCGTATCTCAAGCTATTGCTGCACTGCCCGCAAGCCTTGCCGGATGCGGGACGCGGACCGTTCAGGCAAACGTGTCCACCAGCGCGTTGGCGTTGCGCGCCACCGTAACGGCGACAGGGGCTTCGGCCACGGCCGCGGCTCCCGCCATCGAACCGCCGGACTGCCGTTGCGACCCGTTGCCGCCCTGTTGGGCGAACTCCTGTTGCGCCGCCTGTTCGCCCACGCTGGTCTGTCCCAGCGAAATGCCGGCCTGGGCCAGCGCCTGCTGCAGTTGCGGAATGGCGGTTTCGATCGCCTGGCGCACGGAAGCGTGAGCGGATACGAATGACGCGCTGGCGACGCCGTCGGCCAGGTTGAGGCTGACACGCAGCGGGCCCAGGTCTGGAGGATCCAGGCGCAGCTCGGCGGTCTGCATGCCCTGGCGGGCGTTGTGGCTCATCATGACCACCTGCTGGCCGAGTTCGGTGCCCCAGTGCGTGCCGCCGACGGGAGTGGCGACCTGCAGCACCAGGGGAACGGCGGGCGCCGCGATGGCGGCGGGGTTGGCGACCGGAAGCGGCTGGCGCTGCGCGGCGGCGGCCAGCGCGGGCGCCAGCATTTCATGGGCCTGAGGCCCGTGCTGCGGCGCCTGGAATTGCGGGTCGGCGCCGGCCAGCGCCACCGCGGGATCCTGTTCTTCAAGCGCGGGCGCCGGAGCTTGCCGGATGTCGGCTTGCGGCTGGCCGGCAGGGCGGGGCAGCGCGGTCTCGGGGGCCAGGCGCGGGGCGTCGGCCTTGACGCCGGCGGCAGGAGCCGCCGGGGCCTGCACAGGAGCCTGGGGGCTGCCGGGCTTGACCGCCTCGGTAACGACCGGGAGCGCGGCCGCGGCATCGCGAACGGCGATTGCGGCAGCGGCTTCCGCCTGCTGGGCGGTCGACGCAACGGGCGCGCCCACGGCAATGGCGGCATCGGCTGCGCCGAGCGTCGCGGTAAGCACGGCGGCGCCGGTGTTCATCCCGGCGGCCGCGGCCGCGGCGTTGCCACGCGCGAGCTGCACCTGTTCCGCGGCCTGGGCGGCGATTTCGAGCGCTTGCTGCGGCAGCACGGCCGCGGGCTGGGCCGCGGCTACGGCCAGCGCGCCGGCCTCGCTCTGCGCGGCGGTCTGCACCGCCTCATCGATCGCGCCGGCGGCGGCATTCTCCGCTTGAGCGGCGGGGTCCTTCGAGCCTTGCTGGCCCTTGGCGGGCGTTTTCGCCGCGCCTTCGGCGGGCCGGGAGCCGGAGGCTTGACCGGGACGCTGCTGCGACGGGCGCTGCTGGGCCAGCACATCGGAAAAGCTGGGGCCCTTCTTGTTCGCGGGCGCGGGCTTGGCGCCGAGCGCGTCGGCGATCGAGGCCGGCGCGGCGGGCGCGATGGAGGGCAGGGGCAGGGGAGCGGTCATCTGGAGCTTCCTGTTAGGTATCGCTTAATGCATGCCGGCCTGGCGTTGGACCAGGCGGGCAGAATATTCGTCGTTCGCGCGCTGTTCGCGGCGGGATTCCGCCACAGCCTGGGCGCGCAGCTCGCGTTGCGCCAGCGCGTCGTAGGAATTGAGCTTGCGCTTTTCCTGCTGCCAGTACTGGCGTCCCTTGGCGAGGTTGTCGTCGGCCTGGCGCAGCACGGCCTGCTGTTGGCCGATCGCATCGTCCAGGGTGCCGATGAAGCGCTGGTAATTGTGGCAATCGCTGGCCGACATGCCGCTCGTCATCGCCTGTTGCAGGCGTTCGAGATAGTCCTGGCGGTAGTCGTGCAGCATGCCGAGCTGGCGTTCGGCATTGCTGCGCTCGGCGTTGAGCCTGCCCAGCAGGCGGGCCGCTTCGTCCGTGCTCTCCTTGGCCAGGTTGATCAGCATGTCCAGGGGAAGTTGGCTAGGCATAGGTGTCTCTCAACTCGAACGTTGCGCGCAACTGGCGGACGGCGTCGTCGTAGCCGATGTTCTCGCCGATGTCCTGCTGCAGGAAGGCTTCCAGGCGCGGATAGCGGGCGATGGCCTCATCCAGTTGCGGGTCGTTGCCGGCGGCGTAGGCGCCCACGGCGATCAGGTCGCGGTTGCGCTGGTAGCGCGACAGGCTTTGCTTGAAGCGGCGCACCACGGCGAACTGCTCCTGCGGGATCAGCGAGGTCATGGCGCGCGAGATGGACGCTTCGATATCGATGGCGGGGTAATGGCCGGATTCGGCCAGATGCCTCGACAGCACGACGTGGCCGTCCAGGATGGCGCGCGCCGAATCGGCGATCGGGTCCTGCTGGTCGTCGCCTTCCGCCAGAACGGTGTAGAACGCGGTGATGGAGCCGGCCTTGCCGGACTGGCCGGGCGCGCCCATCCCGGCGCGTTCGACCAGCATCGGCAGTTTGGCGAAGACCGAGGGCGGATAGCCCTTAGTGGCGGGCGGTTCGCCGATGGCCAGCGCGATCTCGCGCTGCGCCATGGCGTAGCGGGTCAGCGAGTCCATGATCAGCAGCACGTCCAGGCCCTGGTCGCGGAAATGTTCGGCCAGGCGGGTGGCGTAGGCGGCGCCCTGCAGACGCAGCAGCGCCGAGACGTCGGCCGGCGCGGCCACCACGACCGAGCGGGCCAGGCCTTCCGGGCCCAGATTGTGTTCGATGAATTCCTTGACTTCGCGGCCGCGTTCGCCGATCAGGCCCACGACGATCACGTCTGCCTTGGTGTAGCGGGCCATCATGCCCAGCAGCACGCTCTTGCCGACGCCGGAGCCCGCGAATAGGCCCATGCGCTGGCCGCGGCCCACGGTGAGGAGGCCGTTGATCGCGCGCACGCCCGTGTCGAGCACGGTATCGATGGGCGCGCGCGATAGGGGGTTGATCGGCTGGGCGGACAAGGGCGCGAGCTCGGCGCCCGTCAGCGGGCCCAGGCCGTCCAGCGGACGGCCCGCGCCATCGAGCACGCGGCCCAGCAGTGCGTTGCCCACCGGCAGGTGCCGGCCCAGCTGCGGCTTGGCGTTGCCGTTCAGTTCGGCCTTGCGCGGCAGCGGAATCTGCCGCTGCACGGGAGGCTCTCCGGGCACGACGCGCGCGCCGGGCGGCAGGCCCGAGATATCAGCCTGCGGCATGAGGTACAGCGTGTGGCCGTCGAAACCGACGACTTCGGCATCCGCCCAGTGATCGTGGCCGCGCGCGATCTCGATGCGGGCCGCTGCGCCCACGGGCAGGCGCAGCCCGGTCGCGTGCAGCACCAGGCCAGTGGCGCGGGTGATCTTGCCGCTGACCAGCCAAGGGTCGGTCGAGGCGGCGCGGATCGAGCCGATCTGCAACTGCGTCTGCCACCGATCGATAATGGGCACGGCCAGTTTAGGCACGGCCGGTTTAGGCACGGCCGGTGTAGGCACGGCCGGTGCAGGCGTGGCCTGGGCGGGCGCCGGTTTGCCGCTCACGCCGGGTCCTCCCAAGACACATTGCGGCCCAGCGAGGCCGCGACGCGGCGCCAGCGGGTCTGCAGGGTGGCGTCGATGTCGCCGAACGGCGTCTCGGCGCGGCAGCCGCCGCGGGCGATGGACTCATCGGCGAGCACGCGCCAATGGCCTTCCTTGAGCTCGTCCGCCAGGTGCAGGCGGATCAGTTCGATGTCTTCCGGGTTCGCCCACAAGCGCATCTGGCCCCCTGCGGACGGATTGATGTGCAGCACCTCGCGCACCGCGCCGGCCACGGACTCGGGTTGCTCGGCGAGGGTGGTGCGCAGGACCTGCTGCGCGATGTCCAGGGCCAGGGTGAGCAGGCCTTGGCCCATTTTTTCTTCCAGCGACCCCAGCGACACGGCGCACGACTGCACCAGCGCATGCAGCTGCTGGGCTTCGGCTGCGCCCTGTTCCCGGGCCTGCGCCAGGCCTTCCGCGTAGCCTTGTTCGCGCCCGGCGGCCAAGCCTTCCGCATGGCCTGCCTGCCTGCCGGCCTCGAAGCCGGCGGCATGGCCTTGCGCCAGGCCTTCCTCGCGGCCCTCGGCCAGCGCTTGCGCGCGCAGCTGGGCCAGGACAACCTCGGGGTCCGGTCCGGGATCGGGTTCGGGCTCCGGTTCGGCCTCGACGGGCGCCGGCTCGTCGAACGACAGCATCTGCCAGCGCCGCCAGGCGGCGCTGCGCGAGATGAGCGTCGTCGCGCCGCTGTCCGCTTCAGACATACGTGTCGTCTCCCTGGTTGCCCAGGACGATCTGGCCGCTTTCGGCAAGGCGGCGCGCGATCTGCAGGATCTTCTTCTGCTCGGTCTCGACCTTGGACATGCGGATGGGGCCCTGGGCTTCCAGGTCCTCGCGCAGCATCTCCGCCGCGCGGCTGGACATGTTGCGCAGGAACTTGGCGCGCAGCTCCTCCGGGGCGCCCTTGAGCGCGACCATGAGGGTGTCGTTGTCGATTTCCTTGAGGATGAGCTGGATGGCGCGGTCCTCGACGTCCAGCAGGTTGTCGAAGACGAACATTTCGTCGATGATTTTCTGCGCCAGGTCGTTGTCGCGCTCGCGCAGGCTGGCGACGACGGTTTCCTCTTCGGCCGAATTCATCATGTTCAGGATCTCGGCCGCGGTGCGCACGCCGCCCATCTTGCTGCGCTTGGCGCCCTGGCCGGCGAGCACGGAATTCAGCACCTCGGTCAGCTCGGACAGCGCCGCGGGCTGCACGCCGCCGAACGTGGCGATCCGCAGCATCACGTCGTTGCGCAGCCGGTCGGTCAAGAGCGCCAGCACGCCCGCAGCGCGGTCGCGCTCCAGGTGCACCAGGATGGTCGCGATGATCTGCGGGTGTTCGTCGCCGATCAGCTCGGCCACGGTGTTCGGATCCAGCCAGTTCAGCGCGTCGATGCCGCTGCCGCCTTCGCCCGCTTCCAGGATGTCCTCGATCAGGCCGGCCGCGCGGTCGCTGCCCAGCGCCTTGGTCAGCACGGTGCGGATGTAGTCGTCCGAGCCCAGCGTGACGGCCATGAACTGGTCGGCTTCCTGGCGGAACTCCTCCAGCACCACGGCCACGTCGTTGCGGGTGACCTGCTTCAGGCTGGCCATGGCGGCGCCGACCTGCTGGACTTCACGGGCGCTGAGGTACTTGAAGACCTCGGCCGCCGCATCCTCGCCCAGCGACATCATCAGGACGGCGCTGCGCGTCATGCCGTCCAGGGGTAGGGAATCATTTTTCATCTTTGTTCATCCAGGTGCGCAGAACCATCGCGACGGCGCGCGGATCCTTGTTGGCCATCGTGCGGGCGCGTTCCAGGTTGTCCTGGTAGCGATCCACTTCCTTGGCGCGGGCCGCTTCCTGCGCTTCGCGGACGGCTTCGATGCGTTCGGCCTCGGCCTGCTCGGGATCGACCGGCGGGTACAGGTAGTCGCCCACCGTGCGGCGCAGCAGGCGATACAGCCACAGCGCCAGCACGCCACCGACCAGCCAGGCCAGGATCGTCTTGAACAGCGAGATCATTTCCGGATCGCGCCAGAGCGGCAGCGGCGGCGGGCCATCGTTGAACTGGCTGTTGACCAGGTTCAGCGAATCGCCGCGCGTTTCCGAGTAGCCCATGGCTTCGCGGACCAGGTTGGTGAGCTTGTTCAGCTCTTCGGGCGGCAGGGCCTGCGGCTCGCCATCCTTGTCGCGGATGTAGTTGACGACCACGGCGACCGACAGGCGCTTGAGCATGCCCACCGGCTGCTTGATATGGCTGATGGTGCGGTCCACTTCATAGTTCGTGGTCGCGTCGCGGCGTTCGTTCAGGTTTGCCGCCGCCGTTTGCGTGCCCGTCTGCTGTTGCTGCTGGGCCGTGGCCGCTTGCTGTGGCTGGCCGGGGCGGGGCGGTTGCGGCTGGGGCGGGTTGGCGATGGGCGCCTGCGCGTTGGCGGGCGCCTGGTTCGACAGCGCGCCGGGAACGCCCTGCGCGGGGTTGACGCCGCGCTGGGTCGAATCGCTGGTCTGCTGGCTGCGCACCGCGGCCTGGCCGGGCTCCTGGTTCGGGCGATAGACTTCCGACGTTTCCTCGCGGCGCGAGAAATCCACATCGGCGCTCGCCTGGGCGTGGACGTTGCCTGGGCCCACGAGCGGGTTCAGGATGGTGAGAATGCGTTCGACGGTGCGCTGTTCCATCTCGCGCACGAAACGCATCTGGTCGGCGTCCATGCCGCGGCCTTCGCCCAGCGGCGCCGACAGCAGGCGGCCGTTCTGGTCGACGATGGACACGTTTTCCGCCGTCAATTCGGGGACGCTCGATGCCACCAGCCAGGAAATCGCGGAGACCTGGGCGTCGCTCAGGCTGCGGCCCGGATAGACGTTCAGCAGCACCGAGGCGGTGGGCGCCTGGCGCTCGCGCACGAAGAGCGATTGGCGGGGCATGGCCAGGTGCACGCGGGCATGCTGCACGGTATGCATGGCTTCGATCGAACGGGCCAGCTCGCCCTCCAGACCGCGCTGGTAGTTGATCTGCTCCGCGAATTGGCTCGCGCCGAAACGGGCGTTGTCCATCAGTTCGAAGCCGACGGAGCCGCCGCGCGGCAGTCCCTGGGACGCCAGTTGCAGGCGGGCGTCGTATACGCGGTCGGCCGGAACCAGCAGGGCGGTGCCGGTGTCGTTGTAGCGATAGGGCACGTTCATCGTTCCCAGCGCCGTCACGATCGCGCCGCCATCCCGGTCGTCCAGGTTGGAGAACAGGACCTTGTAGTTGGGTTCGCTGCTCCACATCGCAACGGCGACGATCACGGCGACGATGGCCGCGGCCGCGCCGAGCAGGATGGGCTTGGGCAGCGCGCGGACCTTCTCCAGCACGGGGAACTTCGCCAGCAGCGACGAACTCAGGGTGGCCTGCTGATTCATCGACGGCTCCCGCTGGCTACGCGGAGCTGGGAATGGAGCTTCATGTCTTGGTAGGGCAGATTACACATGCAACGTGCTTCTGGTCTGGGGAGAGCGTGGATTATTGCCCCTGAGACGACAATCCCAATCGTTGAAAACAGCCGGTTTTTGGCGTTACTTATCCCCTATGTCTCCAAGAACGGGGACAGGGCCGCCGCGGCCCCCATCCGGGGAGGCGGCATTCGGCGAAATGTCGGGTTTTTTGGCGGTTCTTATCCGCTATGGGCGGGCGCGATCGGCGTTACGCTGTGTGCAAATTTGGCGTAATCCCCACCAGCAAGGAACCAGTAATGGCTGTATCAGGCTTGTCCGGCATCGAAAGCATGCTCCAGCAGATGCGCGCGGTCGTCAGCAAGGCGGAAACGGGCAATCTCGCCGCGGGCGAAATGGCCGTCCAGCCGGACGGCTTCGCCGCCGAGCTGCAACGCTCCATCCGCCGCGTCACGAGCGCCCAGAACGCCGCCACCGCCCAGGCCAAGGCCTTCGAGCTGGGCGCTCCGGACATCTCGCTCAACGATGTGATGATCGACCTGCAGAAGGCCAGCATCGGCTTCCAGACGGCGGTGCAGGTGCGCAACAAACTGGTTGCGGCCTACAAGGAAATCTCCTCGATGGCCGTCTGATTCCGGCGTCAGGCGCGGCTTTCCGGCGGATCAGCCGCGCTGCGCGCCTCGCTCGAGGCGCCACACCACCTGCTGCAGCCAGTTTTCCTGGCGCGCATCCAGATTCAGGAAGATCGCCCCCAGATGGCTGACCGGCGGTTCGCCGGTAAGGGACACATGCCGCGGGGCGGCCTCGCCGGGCCTGGCGTCCTGCGTCATCGGCTGCCCCGAAACCGGATAGACGTTGCGCACTTCCAGGCTGGCGCTGATCTTGCCCAGTTCGCCGAAGTCCAGCTGGACGTTATCCATGATGGCGCCGCGTTCGGGGAGGGCTCCCACCTCCAGCCCGGCGCGCAGCCCCACGCCGTCCACCGAAATGTCGCGCACGGTGAAACTGTACGGTTTCTCCTGGGGCGAGGCCTGCCACGTCGCGTGGCTGTGGCTGGCGCTGGCGATCAGGGAGGCGCGGAACATCTTGCGGCGCTGGATCCGGGCCAGGCGCTCCGGGAAGGGCGACACCAGCGCGGCGCTGCCGTCGTCGAAGTGGATCACTTCCGGCCGCTGCACCCGGAAACGGATCTGCACGCCGCCGTAGGCCGTGGCATTGAAATAGAACGTGGTGCCGCTCAGGAGGCCCATGCTGTCGGAGTGCTCGAAGTCCGCGCCGGCGTAGTCGCGCGGACGCCAGAAGAACTGCTGCGTCTGTTTGTCCGCGCCCAGGATGAGCACGGCCATCTCGCGATCCGCGGCGTCGCGCACCAGGATATGGCTATCGGGGTGCGTCAGCTCGAACAGGGCTGCGCGCATGTCTTCCGGCCGGGTCAGCAGGAATTCCGGGTCGCTGGCGTCCATCACGGTGGTCGTCCTCAATCAGTAGGGTCAGGCGGGGGGCGCGGTTTCGGGAAGCTCGCGCGATTCCAGGCGATATAGCCAAGCCAGCAATTCTGCCACCGCTACGTAGAGTTGGGGCGGGATATGTGCGTCCAGGTCTACCTGCATGAGCAAGCCGACGAGTTCGCGCGATTCGTGGACATAGAGGCCGTTCTCCTCCGCGGCGCGGACGATGGTGTCGGCCAGCTGGCCGTAGCCCTTGGCGACCACGCGCGGCGCGCCGTCCTTTTCCTCGTAGGAGATGGCGACCGCCGCGTTGCGGTTCGCGTTGGGGCCGGCGTCCGGGGAGTTTGCGGGTGGGTTCATCAGATATCGGCCGGAATAACGGGGCGCGGCTCCACCACGCTTACCGACAGATTGCTCAGGGTCAGGCCGGCGGCCAGCAGGCGCGAGCGCAGGGTGTCCGAAGCATCATGGATTTCGGAAGCGCTGTGCGGAGCGACGAGCTGCAGGACCAATTGGTCGCCGGCCAGGTTCAGCCGCGCATCGACCAGTCCCAGGCGCGGGAGGTCCAGTTTCAGCCGGGTGGCCCAGGCCGGGACCGAGGAGTCGGGATCGCCGCCATAGGGGTCGCGCTGCACTTCCCATTCCATGGGCGCGCCGGGCCAGGCCTCGCCTTGCCAGGTCAGCGCCTGGTTGGCCAGCACGTCGAGTTGCTGGCGCACGAGCACGGTCAGATCCTGGTGGATGCCGCTGACGGAAGAGCCAGGCGCCGCGGCTCCGGATGAGCCGGTGGCGGCGGGGGCGTCGCCGCCGCTGCGGGCGGTGGCCGGCGATTCAGCCCGGGCGCCGCGGGCAGGCGCGGCGTCCCTTGCTCCGGCGTCCTTTTCCAGGCGGGCCTGGGGTTCCTCCCGTAGCTGGGCGGGATTCGTACGGCCGAAGACCAGATCGGTCAGGTGCGACTCATAAAACAGGCCGCTGGTCTGTAGCGCCTGGCGCAGGGCCTGGCCGAGCGCTCGCGCCGAGGGGCCGCCGGCCGCAAGCGCGGCGTGCGCCGCGGCGCCGGGGCCTTTGGCGCCGGCGAGGGCGTCGGCGTGGATGGCCGGGAGGCCCGGCTTGCCGGCGGCTGGGCCGGCTGCGGCGGGCGCGGCGCCCTGGGACGGGGCCGCAGCCGGTGGGGGGGGAGCTTGAGGCGCGGCCGCCGCCGGCTGCCCGGCCTGTCCCGCTTGGCCGGCGGGCGCGCCGGCCGGCTGGCCGGAAGAGGCGTTGGCGTTCCAGAGCGGCGCGCGGCCTTGCAGTGGCGGCGCGGCTTCCGGGTATTGGGCGAGCAGGGCGAGAATGGTGCGCGCGGTCGTGCCCAGCGTGGTCGGGGCCGAAGCCGTGGTGTCGCTGCTGGTGACCAGCCCACGGGCCGCCAGGGCCAGCGCGGCGGCCGTCTTTGCGTCGACGACGGCATTCTGTCGGTCGCCCCGGGCGCCGCCGGTCTGTATGCCTTGGCGGGGATCGCGGGCCGAACCGTCGGAAGGCCCGGACCTTTCCGGGCTGCCGGGCTGGCTGACGGCGTCGGGCCGCGCGCCGGAAACGAGATTCGCGTTGGCGGCGGACATCGTCGTGCCAAGCACGGCGTCCAACCGCTGCACCAGGACATTGCCGAGTGCGGCGGGGCCCACGCTCATTCTTCAGGCGCCTGGTAGCCGTAGGCGGACAAAAGCGTCTGCTGGCGCTTCATGCGTCCCAACAGTTCCCCAAGCCGGGCCAATTGGGGTAAGGCCAAGTCCCGCGTCTGCGCATCGTTTTCCAGGATTCGCACCAGCAGGTCGTACTTCATGGCGCGGCCGGCTTCGTCTAGCGGCTTTTCGTGTTCCACTTGACGCAAGCGTTCCACCCGTTCGCAGTAAAGCTGGCCATGGACCATAGCTCCGTCCCAGTCGCCAATCTGAGCGGCCGCTAGCATGTCTCCCGTGATGAGGGCGATCTCCTGGTAGTGTTCCAGGATGGGCGATGTGTACTGGGTGATGGACGTCATGGAAATCTCGGGCGTTCGATGGCTGGGCTGCATGTGCCGTGCCGCTCTAAGGCTGCATGTCCCCGTTAGGGCGATCTATGGATGTCTGCCAAGCCTCCGCCAGGTCCGCCAGCAGGCGATCAGCGGTATCGAGCTCTCCCGCGTCCGCTTTCAGGTTCGCCATCAGCAACTTGCGGACGATAAAGTCGTACAGGCGGGCGAGGTTTGCGGCGATTTCGCCACCCGCTTCCATGTTCAGGCCGGTCTTCAAGCCCTCATCGACGATCTTGATCGCCTTTGATATTGCTGCCCCGCGCTCGGTCGTCCGGCCTTCCTGCATATGAAGGCGGGCTTGCCCGATCGCCGCCCGGGCGCCCATGTACAGCAGCGAAATAAGCCTTTCGGGACTTGCGCCCAGAACCTGCGTTTCCAGGCCGATGTCGGTATAGGAGCGAACAGATTGATAGCCGGTAGGGCGACGGGCGGCGTAGGTCATTAATGCATCTTTTTGAGGTTACTTGGACTTGGCCAAGGCCGCGAACTGTTGAGTCAGGTAGTTGGCGGTAACTGTTTGCTGAGATACGAACTTGTCCAACGCGACAAATTGGGCACGCATGGCGGCCATCGAAGCGGCGCTAGTCGCCTTTGCGCGGTCCAGCTGGTCTTGTACGTCCTTGATCGATCTGCTCAGGCCTTCCGTGCTGGCTTTGATCGAGCCGTTGTCGCCGAGAATGCTTTCGATCGCTTTTTCGAATTTGGCTGCAAGCCCGTCAGGCGATGCCATGAGGCGCTGAATATCCGCAGGATTCTCAGCCATCGCCTTATCGAGTTTGGTCTGGTCCACCCTCAATTGGCCGGTCTTCGGGTCGGTCGAGAATCCGAGGTCTCCCAAGGAGCGCAAAGTGCCTTCGCCGGTGACGACCATCAACGCGCTGGAAAGCGCAGACTGGATTCCGCGCGTCGTTCCGTCGCCGGTCAGGGCCTGATTTGTCTGGGCAGCCGTATCGAACGCCGTGAGCTTCGTGATGGTGCTTTGCAGCGAGTTGTAGGCATTGACGAAGTCCTGGATGGCCTTGTTGGCAGTGGCAGGGTCATTTTCTACCTTCAATGTCACTGACTTTCCCGTTTCTGTCTGAGCAGTCAGGTTCAAGGTGATGCCATCGATTGCGTTGGAAACGTTGTTGCTTCCGCTGGTGACCGTGATGCCATTGATTTCGAGCTTCGCATCGACGCCAGCGGTCTGCTGCGTCATTTTGGGGCCCGGCTCGTTGGAGTTTGCGTTGTAGTTCAGCAGGTTCTGAAGTGCGGGATCGCCGGATGCCTTGATCGACGCAACCGAACCCTTGGATCCAGACGCCTTGGCGCTAAGCATCAGATAATTGTTACCATTGCCGTCGCTGATGATGGTGGCCCGTACGCCCGACTTGTCGTCGCCATTGATCGCCTTGGCAATGCCGTTGAGCGACGTGTCACCTTTCAGGTCAACCTTCGAGACAGTGCCATCAGCGAGCGTGATCTCGATCGTGCCAACCGAGCCGTTGGACGCAGTGCGATCTGTAACTGCAGGCGATTGCAGGGTTTGAGTGCTGGCCAGGTTGAGCACCTTAAGCGTGTACTCGCCCACGGTGGCGCCATCGCCAGAAACACTGGCAGTCAGGCCGTCGCCAACCACGTTGGTCTTCACCGCGCCCAGGGTGGAGGATTTGCCCAATGCCGCGGCAGCCTTCTGTATGGCTTCTACTGCGCTTTGTATTTGGCCGAAGGCGCTAACACGGGCTTCATAGCTGGCTTGACGGTCCGTGTACAAGCTCAGCTTTTTGTCCTCGGCCGCTTGCAGGTCGGTCAGGATCTTTTCGAGGGGCAAGCCAGTGGTCGAACCGAGATTAGTAATAGAAGCCATGTGAAATCCTTCCTAGCAATGCGATTCTGTCAAAAATACGGAGCCGGCGATTGGCCGGGTAAGGGCATAAGGCATGCCTAATTCGGTGCTTCTGGCGCCGATTGACGCGGAAAAATAGATAAACACCGTTTTAATTCGAGCATCAGGCGCTCGTCTTGATGCCGTTGCCCTGCATGTTCACGATCATTTTGGCGATTCTCAGCACGGCCTCGCTGGGAATGGTGCGCACGACGTCGCCGGATTCGGCATCCACGACCGACACCACCACCTGGTGCACGTCGGGGTCGATTTCGAACTGCAGTTGGGTGGACCAGGCCTTCATCTGGTCGTTGATTTCCTCCAGCGCCTTGTCCAGGGGCAGTTTTTGCGAATCGGATTGACCCGATGTGGCGCTGTCGGAGGCTCCGCTGTTCGTCGTGGCGGCCGCGGGCGTGACGCTGATGGCGGGATCCGCCACGACAGGGGCGGGCGCGGCAGGCATGGGTGCGAACGATACAGGGGCTAACGGGGTTACGGCCATGATCACTCCAACGGCGATGGGCGTCTCGGAGGAACGCGCTGTTTTCAGGGAATTCTCAGCTACCATTACGGCAGGCGCGCAGGGAACTTTAGCCTCGGGCGAGCCAGATGTTTCACACGCTAAGGGTTCGGATGGGGCAATGAGTGTCAAGACGGCGCTGCGAGTTATCGAAATCATCGAAACCTATGCCCGCGAGAAGCGCGCGTTGCCGTTGTCGGAACTGGCCCGGCTGCTGGACGTCCCGGTTTCCAGCTGCCTGGCGCTGATACGCACCCTGACCGGCCTGGGCTACCTGTATGAAACGGGCAGGCGCCAGGGCTACTATCCGACGGGCCGGCTGCTGGCCATGGCGCAGCGCATCGCGCGCGCCGATCCCGTGCTGGACCGGGTCTATCCCAGCCTGACGGAATTGCGGGACGCCACCCGCGAAACAATCGTTTTCGCGAAACTCAGCCCGGACGGCCGGGTCGTGTACCTGGATGTGCTGGATTCGCCGCATACGATCCGATACGCGCCCGTTGCAGGCGAGTTCAAGGACGTACACGCCAATTCGCTGGGCAAGGCGCTTCTGTCTCTGCTGGACGAGGGCGCGCGCGATTCGCTTCTGGCGGGCATGCCCATGACCCGCCACAATGAGCGCACGCTGGTCACGCGCGAAGCCCTGCTGAACGATCTTCAACTGTCGCGCCAGCGCGGCTGGTTCATGAATAGCGGGGAGTCCATTCCGGACGTGGGCGCCATTGCCTGGCCGGTCACCCTGTCGGGCGAGCACTACGCCATTTCGGTGGGCGGCCCGATCTACCGGATCGAGCCGCAGCAGGAAAACTACGCCCGCATCCTGCGGGCGGCCTGCACGGGGCTGGAGCAGCAGGCCTGATATAGGCCCGCCGGCTGCGGGGCTCCGCAGGGCTCAATAGGATTTGGGCAGCCCCAGCACCTTTTCCGCGATAAAGCACATGATCAGCTGCGGGCTCACCGGCGCGATGCGGGGGATGAAGCTCTCGCGCAGCAGCCGCTCCACGTGGTATTCCTTGGCGTAGCCCATGCCGCCCAGCGTCATGACGGCGGTCTGGCAGGCGTTGTAGCCGGCTTCCGCCGCCAGGTACTTGGCAGTGTTGGCGAAGGGGCCGCAGGGCTTGCCGGCGTCGTACAGGCTGGCCGCCTTGAATACCATCAGGTCCGCGGCCTCCAACTGCATCCAGGCCTGGGCCAGCGGGTGCTGGATGCCCTGGTTCTTGCCTATCGGGCGGCCGAACACGCTGCGCTCGCCCGCGTATTTCACCGCGCGGTCCAGCGCCGCGCGGCCGATGCCCACGGCCTCGGCCGCGATCAGGATGCGTTCCGGATTCAGCCCGTGCAGGATGTATTCGAATCCCCGGCCTTCCTCGCCGATGCGGTCCGCCACCGGGATGCGCAGGCCGTCGATGAACAGCATGTTCGAGTCCACGGCCTTGCGGCCCATTTTCTCGATCTCGCGCACCTCGATGCGCTCGCGGTCCAGGTCCGTGTAGAACAGCGACAGGCCCTGCGTGGGCTTTTCCACTTCCGAAAGCGGCGTGGTGCGCGCCAGCAGCAGCATTTTGTTCGCGACCTGCGCCGTTGAAATCCAGATCTTGCGGCCATGCACGACGTACTCGTCGCCCTGGCGCACGGCGCGGGTGCTGAGTTTGGTCGTGTCCAGGCCGGCGTCCGGTTCGGTCACTGCGAAGCAGGCCTTCTCGCGGCCCGCAATCAGCGGTTCCAGCCAACGGCCGCGCTGTTCGTCCGTGCCGAACACCACGACGGGGTTCAGGCCGAAGATATTCATATGGACGGCGGACGCGCCGGTGAAGCCGGCCCCCGAGGCGGCGATGGTCTGCATCATCAGGGCGGCTTCGGTCATGCCCAGGCCGGCGCCGCCGTATTCCTGGGGCATGGCGATGCCCAGCCAGCCATCGCGCGCCAGGTCGGCGTGCAGCGGTTCCGGGAAGCCGCCTTCGCGGTCGCGCTCCAGCCAGTATTCGTCGGGGTAGCGGTCGCAGATGCGGGAGACGGCGTCGCGCAGCGCCAGCTGGTCGGGAGTGAAGTCAAAGTCCATCAGTCGTTTCCATCCTTGGTGATGCCACGGGCGGCCATGGCGGTGATCCATTCGGCGCCGTAGCCGGCTTCTTCGAGCACCTCGCGGCTGTGCTGGCCCAGCCTGGGGGCGGGCCGGTTCAGGGCGGTCGGCGTGCCCTCGTACCTGCCCAGAGGGGCGGTGGTGCGTATCGGACCTTCGCTGGGATGCTCCAGGCGCCGGATGAAACCAGTCGCGGCCAGGTGCTCGTCCTCCAGCAGGCCGTCCACCGTATAGAGTTGCGAGGCAGGGATGTCCGCCCGCGCAAGGTCTTCAAGCCAGTCATGGCTGGGCCGCGTGGCGATCACTTCGGCAACGTAGGCGTAGACCTCGCTGATGTGGGCGGCGCGCGCGCCGTGCGAGCAGAAGCGGGGGTCTTCTGAGAGCTCGGGCTTGCCGATCAGGGCGAAGAAATTCCGCCAGTGCTTGTCGTTGTAGATCAGCAGGCAGATAAAGCCGTCGGCGGTGGCGTAAGGACGGCGGTGCGGCGCGAGCAGGCGCGCGTAGCCGGTCGGCCCCAGCGGCGGCTCGAACGTGGCGCCGCCCAAGTGGTCTCCCAGCACGAGATGGGCCATGCCTTCGAACATGGGAATCTCCACCTGCTGGCCGCGGCCGGTGGCCCGTGCGTGCAGCACCGCGGACACCAGGGCGATGCCTACGTGCAGGCCGACGGCGCGGTCGGCCAGGGTCAGCGGCGCGTAGCGCGGCAGTTCGCCGCTTTGCTGGGCGGAGAGGGCGGCAATGCCGGTCTGGCCCTGGATCAGATCGTCATAGGCGGGCCGGCCGGCATAGGGGCCGGCTTCGCCGAAACCATAGGCGCCCAGGTAGACGATGCGCGGATTGCGGGCCGCGACCGCTTCATAGGACAGGCCCAGCCGGGCCATGGCCTGGGGCCGGATGTTATAGAGCAGGGCGTCGCAGCTTTCGGCCAGCTTCAGGCAGGCGTCCAGGCCTTCGGGCGTCTTCAGGTCGAGCACGACCGAGCGCTTGTTGCGGTTCAGGTGCAGATACAGATGGCCCATGCCGGGGTTGCGCATGGGGCCGACGGCCCGCAGGTTGTCGCCCGCGGGCGGCTCCACCTTGATGACGTCCGCGCCCAGGTCGCCCAGGACCTGGGTTGCGTAAGGCCCCATGACGACCGAGCTCAGGTCCAGGATGCGCACCCCGGCCAGGGGGCCGGGAGCGGCGGAGGCGGATTGTGCGGTCATTGCTGTTCGATTCCCGCGTCGCGGATCAGCTTGCCCCAGAGGTCGCGCTGTTCGCCGACGAACTGGCCGAAGGCTTGCGGCGTGCTGGAGAAGGCGTCGAATCCCAGGTCGGCCAGGCGCTTCTTGACGTCGGGCTTGGCGACCACCTGGTTGATCGCGGCATTGAGCTTGGCGACGATTTCAGGCGGCAGGCCTGCCGGGCCGAAATAGCCGTTCCAGGAGTTCAGGTCGAAGTCCTGCACGCCGGCCTCGGCCATGGAAGGCAGGTCCGGCACGATGGCGCTGCGTTCGGCCGTGGACACGGCCAGGGCCCGCAATTGGCCGGACTGGACGAAGGGCAGGCCGGATGCCAGGTCGGTGAACATGAAGTCCACCTGGCCGCCGACCACATCGGTCAGGCTTTGCGGCGTGCCTTTGTAGGGCACGTGCAGGATGTCGATCTTGGCGCGGTTGGCCAGGGTGGCCCCCGCGACGATGCCCGTGCTGTTGCCGCTGGCGTAGGTGATGCGGCCGGGATGCTGGCGCGCGTCGGCAATGAGGTCGCCGACGGTTTTCCATGGGCGCTTCGGATTGACGACCAGGATGAAGGGCAGGTTGCCGCCGCGGGCGATGGGCGTGAAATCCTTGACCGGGTCGTAGGGCACGTTCTTCATCAGCCATGGGGCGGCCGAATGCGAGGTATTGGTGGTGACGAACAAGGTATAGCCGTCCGGCTTGGCTCGCGCCACGTAGCTGGCAGCAATGGTGGCGTTGGCGCCGGGCTTGTTTTCCACCACGATCTGCTGGCCCAGGATGGCCGACAGCTCTGAACCGAAGATGCGGCCCACGGCGTCCGTGCCGGAGCCGGCCGGGAAGGGAACGATCAGGGTAATGGGTTTCGTGGGGTAATCGGCGGCCTGGGCGGCGGGGGCGCCCATCAGGGCCGCCCCGCCGACCAGGACGGCGCTCAGCAGGCTAGGGAATTTCATGGGGTTGTCTCCTGTGTAGTCGGTCCGGGCACGGCTTCTGCGGCCGCTGTCCCGGGCTGTGCCGCCTCAGGCGGCCGGGGGATTTGCCGGAAAGCCGCGGATCACGCGGTCGGGGGATTCTTCGTATGGGGGCGTGTAGATCACCAGCAGGCGCGCGGGTTCGTCGCTGGTGACCGTGAACACGTGGGGAATGTCGGGCGGGAAGTAACAGCAGTCGCCGGGGCCCATGTCGGCCCATTCGTCCTGCACCTGGGCGCGCGCGGTGCCCGAGATCAGGTAGCAGACCTGTTCGATGCCGGGATGGGCGTGCGGCAGGGCGCCTTTGCCCTTGTCGATGACTCCCAGCAGAACTTCCACGCCCCGGGCGCCGACGGTGTCCGGGCCGATCAGGCGCCGGTTGAGGGTGCCGGTGTGGTTGGCGGGGTGGTAGCCGGGAACGTCGGCTTCGCGGACGAGCCAGCTGGGCGTTTTGGGTTGGGTCATGGGTACTCCAGCGGAAATTCTCATATGTGAATTTATTTTTACGTATGGGAAAAATAACGGCAAGCGTTTTTTCCGGCCGGATACCGTGCCGCGCCCTAGGGGATTAGGGAAAACACCGGGCCCGGACTGCTAAAATCCTGGGCTGATCCCACTTCACGGCCCCGCCATGTCTTCTGTCCGCACGCCTGATGCTTCCGCAACCCTGTCCGATTGGCTGCAGTACCTGGAATCCATCCACGCCACCGCGATCGACATGGGCCTGGACCGGGTGCGGCAAGTGGCGGCCCGCATGGAACTGGAGCTTTCCGCCGTGAAGTTCGTCGTCGGGGGCACCAACGGCAAGGGTTCCACCTGTGCCATGCTGGAAGCCATCCTGCTGGCGGCCGGCTACAAGGTCGGGCTGTATACGTCCCCGCACCTGATCGATTTCAACGAGCGCGCCCGCATCAACGGCCAGATCGCGACGGACGAGGCCCTGATCGCCCAGTTCCAGGCTGTAGAGGCGGCGCGCGGCGACGTTTCCCTCACATACTTCGAGTTCACCACTCTGGCCATCTTGCGGCTGTTCTCGCAATCCCGGCTGGACGCGGTGGTGCTGGAGGTTGGGCTGGGCGGCCGCCTGGATGCCGTCAATATCGTGGACGCCGATTGCGCCATCGTCACCAGCGTGGACCTGGACCACACCGACTGGCTGGGCGATACCCGGGAGAAGATCGGCTTCGAGAAGGCCCACATCTACCGTGCCGGCCGTCCCGCCATCTGCAGCGACCCGATGCCGCCCCAGTCCCTGCTGGACTACGTAGGCGAAATCGGCGCTGACCTGTGGCTCTTCGGCCGCGATTACAACTATTCCGGCGACCGCCAGCAGTGGGCCTACGGCGGGCGCGAACAGCGCCGCAACTCGCTCGCCTACCCGGCGCTGCGAGGCGCCAACCAGTTGCTGAACGCCTCGGCCGCGCTCGCCGCGCTGGAGTCCATCCGCGATCGCCTGCCCGTGCCGCAGCAGGCTGTGCGCCTGGGGCTGTTGCAGGCGTCGCTGCCCGGCCGGTTCCAGATCCTGCCCGGCCAGCCTGCGGTCATCCTGGACGTGGCCCATAATCCGCACGCGGCGGCGGTGCTGGCCCAGAACCTCGACAACATGGGCTTCCACCCCTATACCCACGCGGTATTCGGCATGCTCAACGACAAGGACCTGGCCGGCGTAGTGGCCAAGCTTGGCACGCGCATCGACTACTGGTATTGCGCCGGGTTGCCGGGCCCCCGCGGCACCTCCGGAGAGGATCTCGCGGGGCGGGTCGCCGCCGCGTTGCCGCCGGAGCCGGCGGGCGGCGAAAGCCCGGGCATCACCGCCTACGCCGATCCCGCCCAGGCCTTTGCGGCCGCGCGCGAACGGGCGGGCGAGAATGATAGAATCGTGGTGTTCGGATCGTTTCTCACCGTAGCCTCGGTTTTGCAGGCTCTGGGTCGCAAGGCATAGGCAAGAACGGGTCAAACGCTCCAGGGCGCCCGCCGCCATATAGCCGCAAGGAATTCTCCTCCATGGGTTTTTTCAAACGCAAAGATCCTGCCGACCAGGCGCAGTCCTCCAAAAGGGCGGCAGTGCCTAGCGAGGTCCAGGCTGCGGAGCTGCGCGGCCGCGCGCGGCGCAGGCTCGCGGGCGCCGTCGCGCTGGTCCTGGCAGCCGTCATCATCCTGCCCATGGTGCTTGATTCCCAGCCCGTGCCGGTAGCCGACAACATTCCCATCAGGGTGCCGGAACGCAATACGCCGTTCCAGCCACAAGTGAGCGAGCCGCAGGTCGCGGCGCCGGAAACGCCGGCGCCGGCCGCCGCGCTCACCGAGCCGTCGTCCGTACCCACGCCGCC
>NZ_JPYO01000038.1:31630-31799 GCF_000757485.1 Achromobacter sp. RTa | reverse complement strand
TCGGCCACGTCCGAGGCGCTGGCCGCCAGCTGGTTGGCCTGGCGCGCGTTGTCCGCGTTCTGCTTCACCGTCGAGGCCAGTTCTTCCATCGACGCCGCGGTCTCTTCCAGCGAGGCCGCCTGCTGTTCCGTGCGGCTGGACAGATCCGTGTTGCCCGCGGAAATTTCGC
>NZ_JPYO01000038.1:30007-31620 GCF_000757485.1 Achromobacter sp. RTa | reverse complement strand
GGCCGCTTCCACCGCCGCGTTCAGCGCCAGGATGTTGGTCTGGAACGCAATGCCGTCGATCACCGACACGATCTCGGAGATCTTGCGCGAGCTCGCGGAAATCTCCTCCATCGTGCTGACCACTTCCGACACCGCAGAACCGCCGCGCTCGGCCACGTCCGAGGCGCTGGCCGCCAGCTGGTTGGCCTGGCGCGCGTTGTCCGCGTTCTGCTTCACCGTCGAGGCCAGTTCTTCCATCGACGCCGCGGTCTCTTCCAGCGAAGCCGCCTGCTGTTCCGTGCGGCTCGAAAGATCCGTGTTGCCCGCCGCGATCTCGTGCGAGCCCACGTTGATTTCGTCCACGCCGCGGCGCACGGCCGATACCGTGCGGGTCAGGCTCTCCTGCATGCGCTTGACCGCTGCCATCAGCATGCCGATTTCATTCGTGGAGTTCACGTCCACCCTTACGGTCAGGTCGCCGGCCGCGATCTTGTCGAAGCTGTCGCTGACCGCGCGCAAGGGGCGCAGGACTACCCGGTTCATGAACAGGAACGCGCCCAGCCAGACCGCCACGATCACCGCCGCGAGCACCGCGTAGACGATGGCCATGGTGGCCGACTGCGTGCGCGCCTCCCCGACCAGATCTTCGCTGAAGCCCGTGATGCCTTCCGCGAACGCGCCCAGCCGCTGCGAGAAAGCCCCGCTGGCCGCGCCCGCCTTGGTGTTCTTCAGAGTCAGGTACGTGGCCGAGTCTCCCTTGTCCAGGGCCGACATCATGGACTGCAGCGCATCCGCGAACTGGTTGAACGAGGACAGAAGCTCGCCCTCGGTGGATTTGCCCAGGTCCGTGGTCTTCGGAATGGCCTTGAAGGCCTCCATCTTCTTCTTCGCGTCCGCAACCAGCTGCTGCACCGTGCGCGTATTCTCGGCGGCGCCGCCGGTATCGCCGGCGCTGCGCTGCGCGGCGGCGATATCCGCGCGAATGGTGGCCCGCAGCATCTGCGTATAGGCGTCCTTGATAAGGTTGGCCTGCTGGACGCTCAGGCTATCCAATGCATTGATCGCCTCGGTACTGGACCGCATGCCGTTCCAACCCAGGATGATCGCGACAAGCGCGGCCAGGGCAACCGCCAACTGGGCGAGCATGAGGCCCGTGCGAACCTTCAGATTGCTAAACATTCCGTGTATTCCGGTGGTCGTCCCGGTGGCGCTCCCGCCGCCAGGCCGTAAAAGGGATAGCTTTACTGCGTGTTCAAGGCTATGGCGGATCGCTCCGTCAGAAGGACTCCCAATCGTCGTCCGAAGGCGGCGGCCGGCGGCTGGCGGTCGGACGGACGGGCGCGCCATTCGGCGCGTCCGCGTTCCGGCTGGCGGGCCGGCGCGGAGGACGGGCCGAGGACGCCGCGGCGGTCGATACCGCGGCGGTCGACACCGCGGCGGCGGCCGGTGCCGCCGCGGCCGGCTTGGGCCGCGCCACCTGGGTCAAACGAGGAGCGGGCGCGGCCTTCGCCGCGCGCTGGACGGGTTCGGCCGATTCCGCGGAAGCGGCGGCAACAGGCGCCTTGGCCGGCGGCGCCGGCATGCGCGGAGCGCCGCGCTGCTGCGCCAACTGCTGGGCCGGCACCTCGATCACC
>NZ_JPYO01000038.1:27258-29997 GCF_000757485.1 Achromobacter sp. RTa | reverse complement strand
CGGCCGATACCGTGCGGGTCAGGCTTTCCTGCATGCGCTTGAGCGCGGCGAACAGTTGGCCGATCTCATTGGTATTGCGCACGTCCACGCGGGCGGTCAGGTCGCCGCCGGCGATGAGGTCGAAGTGGCTGCCTGCCTCCTTCAGCGGCTGCAGCACGCGGCGGCGCAGGAACACATAGGTAGCGAACACCAGCAGCGCGGCGATCACGCCGCCCGCGCCCACCGCCATCAGCACGAACTGATAGCGCACCTGCGCCACTTCATAAGCGTCCAGCATCTTGCTGGCGCGCCAGAAATCGAACCCTTCTATCGCGCGGGCGAAGCGCCCTTCCAGGGCGTCCTGCACCGTCTGGACCTGCTTCTGGTAGGCCTGCATGTCGGCCTTTTCCAGGGCGGCAACCAGCGGGCCCAGGCCTTGCTGCACCAGCGCGCCATAGGAATCGTCGATTTCCTTGAGCGCTTCGGCCGCTTCAGGCGGCCGCGGCAGGGTCTTGTAGTACTCGAACTCCGCCTGGCCCTTGTTCATGGACGCCTTCGCGCGTTCCAGCAGGCCGGTGGCGTCCGCCGACAGGCCCTGCGCCAACAGCGTGGCCTGGCCCACATTGCTCACGATGTCGGCGTAGTTGGAGGATGCGGCGCGGCCCAGGCCGTTCAGGGAATCCTTGTAGCTGGACACGACGCGGCCGACGGCGTCGTCGAGCTCCTGCGACTGCTTGATCTCCGCCAACGTCCCGTTGCTGATGCGCAGGGACAGGACGCCGAGCGCCGCCCCGATCACCAACATGAATGAGAAGAACGCCAGCACCCACAACAGGCTGCTGCGTATCGTCATGTTCGCGAAAAACTTGCGCATCACAAGCACCACTCCTTGACTGCAATCGTTAAAGGAAAGCGCCACTTCGGATCGAATATGGCGCCTCTACCCCGCTTACGGCCGGATTCCGATCAGGAAGCGACCTTCTCCACCAGCGCCATTTCGTCGCTGGTCATGAGCTTCTCGATATCCACCAGGATCAGCATGCGCTCGTCCACGGTGCCCAGGCCGGTCAGGTATTCCGTGGATAGCGTCGCGCCGAATTCCGGCGCCGGACGGATCTGGCCCGAATTGAGCATCAGCACGTCGGACACGCCGTCCACCACGATGCCGACCACGCGGCGGTCGAGGTTCAGGATGATGACCACGGTCTGCTCGTTGTATTCGACACGCCCGAGGTTGAACTTGATGCGCAGGTCGACGATCGGCACGATGATGCCGCGCAGGTTCGTTACGCCCTTGATGAACGGCGGAACATTCGCGATGCGGGTGACCGTGTCGGCGTCATAGCCGCGGATCTCCTGCACCTTCAGGATGTCGATCCCGTACTCTTCGTCGCCCAGCGTGAACACCAGGAATTCGCTGCCGACATCTTCATTGCGCGCGGCGGGCGCTTGCGGTTTGGCTGCCATGAGGTTAGTTCTCCATCAATTCAGAATGGCTTCGGGCTGCGACCAACGCTCGCGGTTGGCGCGCGCAAGCGCAAATACGTCGACGATCAGGGCCACGCTGCCATCGCCCAGGATGGTGGCAGCCGAAATGCCGGGAACCTTGCGGTAGTTCGACTCGAGGTTCTTCACCACGACCTGGTGCTGCCCGATCAGGTGGTCCACCAGCAGCGCGAAACGGCGATCCTCGGCCTGCATGATGACGGCGATCGCCTGGGTAGGATCGGTCTGCGCGCCATTCACCGAGAACACGCGGTGCATTTCGACCAGCGGCAGGTACTCGCCGCGCACGTGCATGACGCGCTCGTTGCCCGCCACCGAGTAGATCTGGTCGTTCGTGGGCTGCAGCGATTCGGTGACGTGGTTCAGCGGCAGGATGAAGGTTTCCTCGCCCACCCGCACCGACATGCCGTCCAGGATGGCCAGGGTCAGCGGCAGCACGATGCGCGTCGTGGTGCCGTTGCCCGGCTCGCACGACAGCTGCACGTGGCCGCCCATGTCCTGGATGTTCCTGCGCACCACGTCCATGCCGACGCCGCGGCCGGAGATGTCCGTGACCTTTTCGGCGGTGGAGAAGCCGGGCGCGAAGATCAGTTGCCAGATCTCGTCGTCCGGCGAGTTCTCATTGACGGCCAGGCCCTGGGAGATCGCCTTCTTGAGGATCTTCTCGCGGTTCAGGCCGGCGCCATCGTCGCTGACCTCGATCACGATATTGCCGCCGTTGTGCTGGGCGGAAAGCACCAGCTGGCCGACGGGATCCTTGCCGGAAGCGATGCGCTTTTCGGGAGTCTCGATGCCGTGGTCCAGGCTGTTGCGGACCAGGTGGGTCAGCGGATCGATGATGCGCTCGATCAGGCTCTTGTCCAGTTCGGTAGCGCGGCCGTACGTCTGCAGCTCGATCTGCTTGCCCATCTTGCTGGCGATATCGCGCACCAGGCGGGGAAAGCGGCTGAACACATAGTCCATCGGCATCATCCGGATCGACATGACCGCTTCCTGCAGGTCGCGGGCATTGCGTTCCAGCTGTTCCATGCCGTTGAGCAGGCGGTCGTGCAGCACCGGGTCCAGCGTGGACGCCGTCTGCGCCAGCATCGCCTGGGTGATGACCAGCTCGCCCACCAGGTTGATCACCTGGTCCACCTTCTCGACGCCGACGCGGATCGAGGTGGATTCCTTGTCCACGTGCGCGGGGGCCGCAGGCCGGGCGGCGCGCGCGGCCTGGGTAATGGCCTCGGCGGCCGCGGCCGATTCCGCGAC
>NZ_JPYO01000038.1:0-27248 GCF_000757485.1 Achromobacter sp. RTa | reverse complement strand
CGCCGCGGTCTCTTCCAGCGAGGCCGCCTGCTGTTCCGTGCGGCTGGACAGATCGGCGTTGCCCGCGGAGATTTCGCGCGAGCCCACATTGATCTCTTCCACGCCGCGGCGCACCGATGCCACCGTACGGGTCAGGCTCTCCTGCATGCGCTTGATCGCCGCGAACAGGTGGCCGATTTCGTTGGTGCTGCGCACTTCGATGCGGCCGGTGAAGTCGCCCGCGGAGATTTTCTCGAAATGGTTGCCGGCCTCCCGCAACGGACGCAGCACGGTGCGGCTGATGAACAGCCAGCACCCCAGCGCCAGCGCCAGGGAGATCGCCAGCATGACGATGGTGACCGTGCGCGACACACCATGGGCGACGCCGGCCTGGACGACCAGCTCATCGGTGCTCGAATCCACGAAGTCCAGCACGCCGCCCACCGCCTCGCGCAGCGCGGTGTTCGCCGCGCTGCCGGCGTCGTTCAGGTCCAGATACTCTTGTATCGCCATGGACGACAAGGCCTGCGCCTGGCGCTTGAACAATCCGTCGAACTCCTTGTAGGCGCTTTCCAGCTTGCCATTGACCGCCTCGGAACCCGGCAGGCGCGGAGCCTTGCGGTAGGCGTCCAGCGCCTTGGCGCCTTCCTGCATCAGCCCTTCGGCGCGGCGGGCCTGGCTGGTCGCCTGCTCGGTCTTGCCTTGCTGCATGTCCATCAGGGAGGTCGCCAGCAGCAGGCGGCCGCGCAGGAACAGGCTGTAGGCCCGGTTCAACTGCGTCGCCTGCGTCGAGTAGGCGCTATTGACCTGCTCCAGCTTCTGATTGCTGGAGTTCAGCCCCATCCACGCCACGCCATTGGATACGAACATGGCGATGGTGAAGAGCATTAGCACCAGGATCAGGCAGGTGCGCACTTTCAAATTGACAAGCATGAAATATCCGAGCGTTGAGCGACGTGAACCGATTTTTCCTACCGTGCACGCAACCACGGACGCCCCGGCCCAGGGCCGGCAGCGTCCGCAAGTGCGCTAATTGCCGCGCCCGCAGGCGCGGCCTGGAACTGCACCGCCTTATTTGCGGCTAAACAGACTCGAACCCTGAATGGTCATGAACGCGGCTGATGCCGCCTGCAGCGCAACCTGGCGCAATGCAAGCTGGCTCGCGCCTTGGTAATAGTCCAACTCCTCCAGGTCCGACAACGATTTGGCGTACGACAGCCCCTTCTGCGTTCCGGTGGCGTCCAGTGCTTCCAGCTCGTTCATCCGAGCGCCCACCGAGGCATTCACCGTCAACACGTTGTCGTAGGTATTCGCCAGCTTCTTGTTGGCGGTCGCCAATGCGTTGTTGAGACGCGCCGTGGCGACCGGATCGCCGGCGCTGGGCGCATCCAGGGCTGCAATCAAGGTGTCCAAAGTGGCGAACACGTCCATGTCCGCCGACTGGATGCTCTCGACATTGATCACGTCGCCCGCCTCAGGAGCGCCCTTGATCGCCACGGAGACTCCGCCGAAATCGATCGTTGCGCCCTCGACATAAGGCGTCGGGGGCTGCGTAGCGTCCGGAACGGTGACGGGGTTGTTGCCGTCGGCATCGGTGGTGGTGACGCGGTACCCCATCCCGCCGGAAACGGGGTCGGCTACGAACTCCACCGCGAAATTCTTGCCCAGATTCGGGCTGCCCGGGGTCACCGAGGCGGCGCCGAACTCCGCCGTGCCGGCGTTGGAGCCGGGAGCCGAAGATACGTAGGCCTGCGACCCGGGGTTGGCGCGGCCGAAGATGTCCTTGCCCAGATCGCTGGTGGAAAGCTGCCGGCTCTGATCGACCTGGACAGTCCGCTCACCCACCGACCCGCTATAGACGATCTTGCCCGACGCGTCCTTGGAATACGGCATTACGTTGCCGTCATTTCCCGAGAACAGATACTGGCCATTTCCGTCCGTTGCATTCGCCAGACCAAGCAATGCCTCGCGCGTGCTTTTGAGGGCCGTGGACAGCGCCTGCCGGTCGGTGTCGGACAGTATGCCGCCCGCCTGGACAATGCGGGTGCGCGCCTCTTGCAACGCGGTCGTCACCGCATCCAGGGTATTGCTTTCCTGGCCTAGATTGGTATTGGCCGTGTGGCGGTTCATTGCATACGCCGAATTCATACTCTGCGTCTGTGCAACTCCAATAGCCATTGCCGCCGCCAGTGGATCATCAGCAGGCGACAGGTTCTTGCGTCCGCTGCCGATCTGCTCGACCAGGCGATTCATGTCGGATTCCTGAGCGAGAACGCCGCTCAGGCCGTTCGTGTACATCATCGTGGTGCTCAGGCGCATGGTGCAACTCCGGAAATCTCTTTAGTCATCACAATTCAACGGTCCAATCAGCCGCGCAGGCCCAGCAGCGTGTCGAAAATGGTGCTGGCCACATCGATAATGCGGGCGCTGGCCTGGTACTGCTCTTGATACAGCGAAAGACTGACGTATTCTTCGTTCAGGTTGACGCCCGACACCGACTGCTGGGCAGCCGCGGTCTGCTTGATCAGGTTCACCTGGGCCGTGGCCGCCGCCTTGACCTGCGCGGTCTGCACGCCCACGGTGTTCACGACCTGCGCAAACATATCGGTCGTGCTCATGGTGCCGTGGCCCAGCACCTTGGCGTTTTCCAGCTGCGCGAGCTTCAGCGCGTTCTTGCCGTTGGCGTCTCCGCCCTCGGCGTCGGCGGCGGCGATCTTGTCCGGATCGCTGATCAGCACATCGATGTCGCGCGCGGCATTGCGCGTGGGCGACAGCGACCACTTGTCGCCCGCCTGGGGCGGCGCGTCGATCGTCAGCGTCACGCCCATCTCGCTGCTCAGGTCCAGCGTGGCCGGCGTGCCGGTGGCGGGGCCGTTATAGACCCGCGCGCCTTCAGGCAGGCGCACGACCTGGTAATTCGTGCCGTCGAACGAAATCTCGTAGTCCTTGGCGTTGATGTTCGCCAGGTCGGTGAACTCGCCGGAGATCTGCGCGTTGCTCTTGTTCTGCGTATTGGGCACGCCTTCGGGCGAACCGATGCTGAAGAAATCGGTGCCCGGGTTGCCGTTCTGGTCCAGGCCCTTGTTGTGCTGTTCGTTGAACGACAGCGCCAGCCCGACCGCCATCTGGCCCAGCTGGTTCTGCATCACGTCCAGCGACGAGGAGCGGAACTGCAAGAGGCCGCCCAGCTTGCCGCCGGTGATTTCGCTGTCGTTGAGCTCGACGGCCACCGTCTTGCCCGAACCGGCCGGAAGCGTATAGGCCAGCACCGTGCGGCCAGCGTCCTTGGTCGAGGGCACCGCCTGCAGCGGATAGATGGTTTCGCCGGACAGCAACGCCTGGCCGCCGCCAGCCAGGGAAATATTGATCTTGTCGCCCTGCTCGTAGGTGGTGATGCCGACCAGCTGGTTCAGCTCCATCACGGCCTGGTCGCGCTGGTCGAGCAGGTCGTTCGGAGGGCTGCCGCCCGCCTTGCCGGTGGCCAGCGAGATCTGCTTGTTCAGGTCGTCGATACGGGCCAGGTAGCTGTTGACCTGCTCCACCGTCGTCGTGATCTGCGTGTTCAAGCCTTCGCGCTGGTTCTGCATTTCGGTGTAGGCCGAACGGATTTGCGTGGTGAGGCTGTTGGCCTTGCCCAGCAGGTCGGCGCGCGCGGCCGGATCCGCGGGCTTGCTGGCCACGGTATTCATGCTGGTGAAGAAGTTGTTCAGGCCGGGCGCGATGCCCACCGTGCGGTCCGCGAACAGGTTGTTGACCTGGGAAACCTGGTCCAGCTGGGCCTGAAGCTGGGCGCCGCTGCCTTGCGCGCCGACGAGCTGCTTGTACAGGAAGCTGTCGTAGCTGCGCACGACGGTGTCCACCTGCACGCCGCGGCCGATGTAGCCGTTGCTGGTGGCCTGGGCGCCGGCGGTGGAAACCATGACGCGCTGGCGGTTGTAACCGACCGTCGTCGCGTTGTTGATGTTATGACTGGTGGTTGCCAGGCCTGCCTGAGCCGCGTTCAGCCCGCCCAATGCCGTTTTGTACAAATTCATGCTGACAATGCCCCGTATTTAACCGCAACCGATATGACTGGATACTCCATTAACGGCAGGAGATGGCCCGAATTTAGAGTCCTTCCAACATCCGGCGAGAAATTTCCACCTTGGAAGCCGCGCCCCGCAACTGGCTCATGACGCCGATCAGCTTCTGGGCGTACTGCGGATCTGTCGCGTAGCCCGCATCCTGGATGCGGCGGGCCGCTTCGACCTCGTTGCGGGCCTGAGTCACGCTTTCGTAGCGCGGACTGTTGCCGATCAGGCGCGCGTAATCCGCGAACGATTCCTCGTAGGACGCGTAGGCGCGGAATGGCTGCGTCACCTTTTTTGCCACGCCGTCTTCGTATTCGGTCGTGAGCACATTGACGACCTTGCCCTTCCAGCTGGAGCCTGCCTTGATGCCGAACAGGTTGTAGCTGGTGCTGCCGTCCGCGTACTTGATCTCGCGCTTGCCCCAGCCGGACTCCAGCGCCGCCTGGCCCATGATCAGGCGGGCGGGCACCCCGCTCTCCTGCGCCGCCAGATTGGCCGCGCGCGACATCTTCGACACAAAGTCGACGACGTGCCCGGGCGCCCCCTCCGCCGCAGCCAGGGCGCGATCGCTGGCGCGGTTGTTGCGCATCACGTTCAACAGCGCCGACACCTCGCGCGAGCCGCCAGTGCGGAAATCCAGGTCCCCGCCCTGCCCGATGCGCTTGATGGCGTCCGCCGGCACATCGCCCGGCTTGCCTTCCTGCATCTGGGCGAGGATGGCCTGGGACAGCCCGATGCCGGGAGTGGCCAGGTGCAGCGCCAGTTGCTCGTCGGCCATCGACTGCAGCATCTGCGTCTGCTGCGAATCGAACAGGCCCTCCTTGGGCGTGGCCTCGCGCATGCGCTTGAGCATCATCTGCAGGAACAGGGCCTCGAACTGCTTGGCGACCTGCTTCTGCTGCTCCGTGCCCGCCGGGTCCTTCTTGACGTCGCGCTTCAGGTCCGACAGACGCCCCATGTCGAAGACCGAATCCTGCCGCTGGGCGCCGCGCGCCGCATCATTGCCGTATGCCATCGCCATCAGATGATTTCCAGTTCCGCGCGCAGGGCGCCCGCGGACTTCATGGCCTGCAGGATGGACAGCAGGTCCTGCGGCGTGGCGCCCAGGGCGTTCAGGCCCTTGACCACGTCAGCCAGGTTGGCGCTGGTGCTCACGCGCTGCAAGGCGCCGTTTTCCTGGCGCACTTCGATCTGGGTGTTCGGCACCACCACCGTCTGGCCTTCGGTGAACGGCGTGTCGGGCTGGGAAACCTGGTTCTGGCGGTTGATGATCACCGACAGGTTGCCATGCGCCACGGCCGCCTCTTCGATCATGACCGTGCGGTTCATGACGACCGAGCCGGTGCGGGCATTGATGATCACCTTGGCCACCGTGGGCGCGCGCGCGACCTGCAGATCTTCCACCAACGACAGGAAACGCGCCTGCGACGCCTGCTCCATGGGCGTGCGCACCTGCACGACACGGCCGTCCAGGGCCGTGGCCGTGCCCTGGCCGAACTTCTTGTTCAACGCCGCCGCCACGTTTTGCGCGGTGCCGAAATCCGTATTGTTCAGCTCCACGTGGATGTAGCCGTCGCGCGAGAACGTGGTGGGCACGGAACGCTCGACGATGGCGCCCGCGCTGATGCGGCCGCCGTTCAATTGGTTGATCTGCACGCTGGAGCCGCCCGCGGAAGCCCCCGCGCCGCCCACCAGGATATTGCCCTGGGCGATGGCGTAGACCTGGCTGTCGGCGCCCTTGAGCGGCGTCATCAGCAAAGTGCCGCCGCGCAGGCTCTTGGCATTGCCCATCGAAGACACCACCACGTCCAGCGTCTGGCCGGGCCGGGCAAACGCCGGCAGGGTCGCGGTGACCATGACGGCCGCCACGTTCTTCAGCTGCATATTGCTGCCCGCGGGCACCGTGATGCCCAGTTGCGACAGCATGTTGGTCAGGCTTTGCTGAGTAAACGGCGTCTGGCGCACCTGGTCGCCGCTGCCGTCCAGGCCCACGACCAGGCCGTAGCCGATCAGTTGGTTGCCTCGCACGCCCTGGATCGAGGCCAGGTCCTTGAGCCGTTCGGCCTGCGCCGCGCCGGCGCCCGCCAGCAGGCTGGCGGCTATGCAGACCCGCGCCAGCGCGCGAAAGAGGAAGACAGCATGTTTCATATCAATTGTCCAAGGCGCCCATGCAAAAAGCGTGCGCTGCATCATCGGAATGCCACGGAGCCGGCTCCGCCGGTCCGTAGGCATGCCCCCTCCTGAAGGGGGAGGCGCACAGCGCCTCGGGGATGGACCTATCCTTCATATTCAGAATGGCGACGCCATCAGGAAGAAGCGCTGCAGCCAGCCCATGGTCTGGACTTCGTCCATGACGCCCTTGCTGCGGTACTCGATGCGGGCGTCGGCCACCTGCGTGGACGACACGGTGTTCGTGCCGGTAATGGAGCGCGGGTCCACGACGCCGGAGAAGCGCACGTACTCGCTGCCGCGGTTGATGGCGATCTGCTTTTCGCCCGCCACCTGCAGGTTGCCGTTGGACATGACGCCCACCACCGTCGTGGTGATCGTGCCGGTGAAGGCGTTGTTGGCGGTGCTGTCGCCCTTGCCCTGCGACACGTTGCCGCCCTTGGCGTCCGTGTTCAGGTTGGCGTTGGCCCAACTGTCCATGAAGGACGGCGCGGCGGCGATGCCCAGGGAGGCGCTTCCGCTGCGGTTGGTGTTCGTGGCGACGTTCTTGGAGGCGTTCGTCTTCTCGTTGAGCACGATGGTGACGATGTCTCCCACATTGCGCGGGCGGCGATCCTCGAACAGCGGATAGTTGCCGTAGGTCGTGGGCTGGTAGATGGAGCCCGTGGGCTGTGCCGAAGGCATGGGCGGCGCCGGCGGCGCGGCCGTCGTCGGCCCGGTCACGATGGGTTCGGGCGGAATCATGGCGCAGCCGGCCATCAGCATGGCCAGGGCCGCACTCGTTACCAGGCGCAGGACAGACATGGACATCACAGTTGGGTCAGGCGGGCCAGCATTTCGTCCGAGGTCTTGACGGCCTTGCTGTTCATTTCGTAGGCGCGCTGGGTCGTGATCATGTTGACCAGCTCCTCGGCGACGTTCACGTTGGAGGTTTCGACGTAGTTCTGCATGATGGACCCCGCGCCGTCCACGCCCGGCTGCAGCAGGTTGGCGGGGCCCGACGCGTCGGTTTCCAGGTACAGGTTCTCGCCGATGCTCTGCAGGCCGGTCGGATTGATGAAGGTGGCGATCTGCAACTGCCCGATCTGCACGTTGACGCCGGCGGCGCCGGGCTGGGTCACCGAGACCATGCCGTCATTGCCGATGGTGATCGACAAGGCGTTGTCGGGCACGTTGATCGGCGGCTGGATCACGTAGCCGCTGACCGTGGTCAGCTGGCCGTTCTGGTCGCGCTGCAGCGAACCGTCGCGGGTATAGGCCTGGGTGCCGTCGGGCAATTCGATCTGCAGGAACCCCCGGCCGTTGATGGCGATATCCATCTCGCTGCCGGTGTTGTTCAGGTTGCCCGCGGTGTGGATGCGCTCGGTCGCGGCCACGCGCGCGCCGGTGCCCAGTTGCAGGCCGGACGGCAACTGGGTCGCGTCCCCGACCTGGGCGCCGGGCTGGCGCAGCGTCTGGTACATCAGGTCCTGGAACACGGCCCGTCCGCGCTTGAATCCGTTGGTGGAGACGTTGGCCAGGTTGTTGGAAATCACGTCCATGGAGGTCTGCTGACCTTCCAGGCCCGTCTTGGCGATCCACAGCGAACGCATCATGATGAATACTCCTGGTGCCGCGGCCCGGCCGCGCGCGAAAAAAGGTTTTAAATCAGCTGCCGAATCAAGCGCTTATCGACAGGATGCCGTTGGCGCGCTCGGCGTTGCGGTCCGACTGTTGGATCACCTGCATCTGCTGCTCGAAACGGCGGGCGTTCGCGATCATGCCGACCATCGCCGCCATCGGATTCGTGTTGCTGCCTTCCAGCACGCCCGCCAGCAGGCGCAGGCTGGGATCGGCGGGCATCGGAGGCGCGGGCTGGCCGTTCACCGGCGCGCGGCGGAACACGCCGTCGTCGCCATGCACCAGCTGCTCCTTCGGCGGGTCGACCAGCTTGAGCCGGCCCAGGTTCAGGATATTGTTGGGGGCATCGCCCGCGCCGATGGCCGTGATGGTGCCGTCCGAGGTGATCGTCAGCGCCGCCTGGTCGGGCACATCGATGACGCCGCCCTGGTCCGACAGCACGGGCTGGCCCAGCGACGTCTGCAACAAGCCGTTGACGCCGACCTGGAGGCTGCCCGCGCGAGTGTAGGCCTCGCCCTGCGCCGTCTGCACCGCCAGCCAGCCCCGCTCGCTGGACAGCGCAACATCCAGGTCGCGGCCCGTGGTCTGCATCGTGCCCATCTGGAAGCTGTTGCCCGGCGTGGACGCGACCGTCGACACGCGCGTGGGCAAGCTCACCCCGTCCGTCACCGGGACCGAACGGTACAGCGCGATCTGCTCGCGAAAGCCCGGCGTGTTCACGTTGGCCATGTTGTTGCTCAACGCGGCCTGGTGCTCCGTGATACGCGCCGCGCCGTTCATCGCGGTGTAAATAATCCGATCCATTTCCTATTCCATCGCCATCGTCATCGAATATGCGCCTGAAGCGCCGCCCTTCCCCTGCAACCGCCCTCCCCGAGCCAGGCGCCGCGGATCCGGCTCCGCCGGTCCGCCACGCGCGCCCCCCCCCTTGAGGGGGGCCCGCCGAGGGGGAAGCGCCTACGGCGCTTCGGGGGGGACCTCTACTTCAGGTTCATCAGGACCTGCATGATCTCGTCCTGGGTCTTGATGGTCTGCGAGTTGGCCTGGTAGGTGCGCTGGGCGATGATCATGTTGACCAGCTCCTTGCTCATGTCCACGTTGGAGGATTCCGTCGCCTGGCCCACCACCCGGGACAGACCGTTGGTACCGGGCTGGCCGAGGATGGGCTGGCCCGAGGCCGAGGTTTCGGTCCAGGCGTTGTTGCCCACCGGCTGCAGGCCCTGCAGGTTGGAGAAGTCCGCCAGCACGATCGTGCCCACCACCTGGGTTTCACCATTGGTGTAGCTGGCTACCAGGCTGCCGTCGCCGCCAATGTTGATGCCGCTGAATTCGCCGGAGGTGTAGCCGTCGGGCTTGGCCACCAGCTTGTAGTTGGTGCCGTACTGCGTGGTGCCGGTGTAGTCCAGGGCGATGTTCAGCGGATCGGCCGGCGTCGTCGTGCCGCCGGGCTGCGCAACGCTCAGGTTGACAATCGGAGCGCTGGTCAGGGCGCCCGCATTGTTGAAGTTCAGCTTGGTGGGGTTGCCCCAGACGCCGCCCGCCTCGGAGGTGGGCGCCATGGCCTTGCCGTCCATGGTGTAGTAGACGTCGTATTCGCTGCCGGCCCCGCTTGCGGGACGCTTGACGAAGTACTGCATCACCTGGTGCGAATTGCCCAGGGAGTCGTACACGGTCATGGGCGACGCGTTGGTGTAGCTGCTCGATATGGAAGGATCGAAGGGCCTACCCAATTCAGTCACGGGCGCCTGATAACCCGCCAGACCGGTGAGATCGTCCGACGTCCTCCCCCCGGTGATCGTGATGGCGCCATATGTGCCGTCAATAGGTTGAGGATCTTCGAACACCGCCTCACCCGTCGCGGGGTCCATACGGAAGGAATAGCTGACGGCAGGAGTGCCAAGTTCGACCGTGCCGGGCTCAACCTGCGTATCCGTCAAATAGACAACCTTGGCGTTCGCGTCCAGGTTGGCCACCGTCGTGGCCGTGGAGGTCGCCTTCGGCGCCACGTTGGCCATGGGAAGCTGCAACTCCGACGGGTTGGCGCCGATGGCGCCGGCCGGGTAGCCGGTCAATCGGTAGCCCTGGGCGTTCACGATGAAGTTGTTCTTGTCGACGAGGAATTCGCCGTTGCGGGTGTACATGACCGAGCCGCTCTGGTCGGTGACGCGGAACATGCCCTTGGCGCCGTCGATCGCGATGTCGTATTCACCGCCACCGCCATTCACCGTGCCCACGGTGAAGCGCTGGCTGATGGCCGCAACCTTCACGCCCAGACCGACGCGCGAGCTCGCGTAGACGTCCGCGAACGAGGCGGTCGACGACTTGAAGCCGACCGTGCCCGAGTTGGCGATGTTGTTGCCGATGACGTCCAGGTTCTGCGCCGCGGCGTTCAAGCCGCTCAATCCTTGTCCGAAGCCCATGTTTTCTCTCGCTAATCCTTAAACTGAGTGAAGCCGCCGCACGTGCGCCGGCACCGATTCGTCGCGCCCGCTTCAGGCGCCGATCACCTTGCGCACGTCCAGCATGCTGGTCTGGCCGTCCAGGCCCAGGTCCAGGCGCAGGCCATTGGTGGAATACGCCACGCTCTTGACCAGACCGTAGCTCAGCACTTCCGAGTTCACCTTCTTGCCATCGGCGTCCGTGGCCAGGACGGACACGGTGTAGGCGCCCGGCTCCAGCGGCACGCCGCTGTCGTTCTTGCCATCCCAGCTCAGCGTGTAGACGCCGGTCGACTGTTCGCCCATTTCGATGGTGCGCACCACCGCGCCATTCGCGTCGGCGATCCGGACCTGGACCTTGGCGGCGTCCGCCTGCAGGTCCAGGCCGTAAGGCGTGACCACGCGCTCGGCCGCATTCTCGCCGTCCACGCCGACCTTGATCTTGGAGCCGGGGATCAGGACGCCCTTGCCGATCATCGCCACCGCGTTCATCGACTGCGACACGTCGATCTGGCCGCTGATGGCCAGCATCGTGTTCTTCAGGTTGTTGATGCCTTCCACGGTGGAGATCTGCGCAAGCTGCGAAGTCAGCTCGGCGTTCTGCATCGGGTTCAGCGGATCCTGGTTCTGCAGCTGGGTCACCAGCAGCGTCAGGAACTGGTCCTGCAGGCCTTGCGCCGTGTTGCTGGAATAGGCGCCGGTCTGTGCAAGTCCCAGGCCGGTCTGGCTCGTGGTTTGGTCGACAGTGGTCATGAATTTACTTGTTCAAGAGTTAGGACTGGCCGATGGTCAACGTCTTCTGCATCAGCGCCTTGGCGGTGTTGAGCACTTCCACGTTCGCCTGGTAGGAGCGCGAGGCCGCGATCATGTTGACCGTTTCCGCCACCGGATCCACGTTCGGCATGCTGACGTAGCCCTGGGCGTCGGCCAGGGGATGCTGCGGGTCGTATACCTGCTTGAGCGGAGACTGGTCCTGGACCACGCCCGCCACTCGCACGCCGCCGATCTCCTGCCCCAGCGCCTGGCCGGCCGGCGGGTTGACCTGGAATACGACCTGCCGGGCGCGATAAGGCTGGCCGTCCGGGCCGACCACGCTATCGGCGTTGGCCATGTTGCTGGCCGCGACGTTCATGCGCTGCGATTGCGCGCTCAGCGCCGAACCCGCGATATCAAAAATGCTCAACAAGGACATTGCCTGGCGCTCCGTTCAGTAATCATTCCTGGATTGCGGCCATCATGGTCCGGATACGGCCCGACAGCAGCTGCATGGTGCTCTGGTAGTGCAAGGTGTTATCGGCGAATTGCACGCGCTCGATATCCATGTCCACCGTGTTGCCGTCCATGCTGGGCTGGTACGGCAGGCGGTACAGGAGTTCGGTGGGGCCCTGCGACACGGCCTTGGCCGGGATGTGGCGGGCGGACGTCAACGACAAGGAGGTGTCCGGCAGGCGCATGGTGCCTTCCATGGCGTTGGCCATCGCCGTCTTGAAGTCGAAATCGCGGGCCTTGTAGTTGGGCGTATCGGCGTTGGCGATATTCGACGACAGCACTTCCTGGCGCTGAGCCCGCAGCCCCAGGGACTGCTGGAAGAACCTGAAATCTTCATTAAGCCTGTCTAGCATCGTGGCGCCTTCCTGCATTGCAATTCGGATGAACACGGGATCCCGGACGCACCGTTATCCCATTGGATGACGGCATCATAGGGGCCCGGGGGCCGCCACAATCAGCCAAATAACCCGTCATTTCTCATCCAATTCACGTATTGCCAAGCGCGCCGGACTTCTACAATTCATCCATCATGAAAACCTCCGCAAGACGACTCCGCGCGCGCGCCGCCTGCCTGGCCGCCCTGCTGCTGCCCCTGGCGGCCGCGCAGGCCCAGGAGGCCGCGGCCCAGCCATCCGAGGCGATCGCGCTTGCCGCGCAGGCCTATCTGCAGGAGCAGTTGGCCAGCCTGCCCGGCCAGCCCTCGATCGCCATCGATCCCCCGCGGGCCGAGCACCTGACGCCTTGCGATGCCATGTCCCCATTTATGCCATCCGGCATCAGGCTGCGTTCGCGCATGACGGTGGGCGTGCGCTGCAATGCGCCGAAACCCTGGACAACCTACGTGCAGGCAACGGTAAGCGTGCCCGGCCAGTACTACGTGGCCTCGCGGATGATCGCGGCCGGCCAGGCGCTGACGCCAAACGATCTGGCGCCCCGGGACGGCGATCTCGTCTCCCTGCCTCCCGGCGCCATCACCAATCCGCAGACGGTGGTCGGCATGACCGCCGCCTACCGCATCAACGCCGGGCAGCCGGTCCGGGGCTCCTCCCTGCGCAACGCCCAATCGGTCCTGAGGGGCACCAACGTGCGCATCAACGCGCGCGGCGCCGGATTCGTGGTCAGCAGCGAAGGGCAGGCCCTGGACAATGCCGCCCCGGGCGCCATGGTGCAGGTGCGCACCGCCAGCGGCCAGGTGGTCAGCGGCGTCGTGCGCAATGCCGGCCTGGTGGAAATACAGCTGTAGAGGTTGTTACATATCGCGTTGCGCCAATGGCTCCCCTACCCTAAAGTTCCTTCCGGCCTTGTCGTTACAGAGACATAAAGTAGGCGGATCCGTCGCACAATCGACCCTGGACGCCCTGCGGAGATAATCTTGAAGATCAATTCAACCACCAACCGCCCCCTCTCGGCGGACGCTGTCGGCTCCCGCCCTGAATCCGCGGTCGCCCAGGCCTATGGCGCCAGCAGCGCCAGCGGCTCCAGCAGTTCGCTGGTGGCGCTGAGCTCGGCGTCGCGCAAGATGCTGGCGCTGCAGGACGGCTCGAACGACATCAATGTCGAGCGCGTCGCCGCCATCCGCGCGGCGATCGCCTCGGGCCAGCTCAAGATCGATACCGGCCGTATCGCGGACAGCCTGATCGCCAGCGCCCGCGACCTGCTGAAATAAGCCCCGCAACACTCACATCCGAGCAGCAGCATGACCACGAACATCGTCGACTCCCTGCAATCCTGCATGAGGCAGGAAGACGCCCTGATCACGGAATTCTCCGCCATCCTGGAAGAAGAGACCGAAGTGCTGGTGGGGCCGGGGAACGTGGGCGCGCTGCAGGAAATCACCGAACGCAAAAGCAGCGTGGCCCGCAAGCTCGTGGACCTCAGCCAGACTCGCGACACCCTGCTCGCCGACATCGGCCTGCCCAGCGGACATTCCGGCACCGAACAGGCCGCCGCGCTGCATCCGCAGCTGGCCGGCGTCTGGCAGGCCTTGCTGACGAAGTCCGCCTCCGCCAATGAGATCAATCTGCGCAATGGCGCCCTGATCGACGTCCACCTGCGCTACACCCAGCAATCGTTGGACGCCCTGCGCAACCTGGGCGCGGCAGGCGCGCCCGCCACCTACGACGCGCGCGGCCGCGGCGCCCGCAGCGCCCCGGGCCGCAAGCCCATCGTCGCGGGCTGACGCAAGCAGCCCGTAGGATGGGTGTAGCGCGAGAGTTCTTAAGCTAGAAAGCGGCTATCCAGCGCGCGCAGCCCATGCTGCCGTGGGCAGACAGCGCCATGCATCGCCCCCAAAACACACTCTTGCGGCCGCATGGGTTGCGCGCGTTGGGCGTCCGGGTTCTTGGGGAGATGACCTCGCGCTACACCCATCCTACGCGTCCGTCATTTCCAGCATCGCGTACATTTTCAGCAGGGCCACGGGCAGCATGCGGCCGGAAAGCTTGCGGTCCGTTCCCATGATGCCCGAGAAGGGGCCGCGCACGACGTCCGCGGCCGCGGTATGCGCCAGTTGCCAGCAGGCGGCGCCCATCTGGCCGGCGATCAGGGCCTGGCGCGCCAGCGCATGGGCGCCGTCGACGGCTGGCAGGGCCTGCCACGCGTTGGCCATATAGCGGAATCCGGCCTTGGCTTCGTCCTGCAGCACCAGCCAGCGCGCCACGGTGCCCGCGTCCGCCTGCGATGCCGGCAGGTTGGTCATGCCGAACAACTGCCCGGCCACCTCGCCGCTTACCGTATCGATCAGGCGGGCGCAGACCAGCCGGACCGGCGCGGTGTCCCCGCGGCCGGGCAGCGAAACCTCGGTACCCGAGGCCCAAAGCGCCAGCGGCGCCCGCTTGCCGTTCTTGACGATGAACAGCCCCGGCATGTCGCCGGGCTGGCCCACGGGCAGGTAGCCCACGCTCTTGCCCACCGCATTCAGGTTGGTGGGACATTCGTCCTGTATCACCCGCTGGCCGCCGGCGCTGCGCGCCACCCACGACACGCCCTTTCCATTCAGGGACGGCCAGATCGCAGAAGAGCCTGCCTCGAGCAGATGCACGACCGGCAGGCGCTCCAGCTTTCCGCCCAGCCAGTCCACCCGGGCCTCCAGCGCGAGGGCCGCATCGGGCTGGGCCGGCTCCGCCGGCGCGAACGACGACAGCGTCCCATGGGGCAGCGCCAGCTGCTGGGCGGGAGCAGCCAGGGCCGCGCCCCGGTCGCTCATCAACAGCGTGCTCAATAGCGCCCCGCCCGGCAGGCCCTCTCCTTTCATGCCGGCCTTGCCGTGCACGGCCAGCAGATGCCGGTTGCAGATTGCGGAGAATTCACGGCGCACCATCGCCAGCGGATCGCCGCCCAGCGCGGCCAGGCTGCCCCCGCCCACGTATTCGCGCCAGGACGCGCGCGCCTGGACGCAGGCCGCGTCGCTTTCCAGCCACGCAATGGTGCCATCCAGGTTCTGTGCGGCCTCGATCGAACCCGCCCCGCCCTGCGGACGCAGGATGGCGGACGCCAGCAACTGCCGGCGGCGCGCGGGGTCGCCGCTCTGGGCATCCCGCGAAGACGGCAGCAGCGACGCCAGGTCGGCCTCGCTGGGGGTGTAGAGCGCGCGCGCCTTTTCCACCATCGAGAAGGTGCGGTCGATCAACGCGTCGGCCCGCGCCAGCTCCATGTGTTCGGGCACCTTCTGCCCGACCGACACGTAGTGGATCGGCAGGCGGTGGCGGATGGCTGTGTCCAGGGCCGCGCCCAGGCGGGTGGCCTCGTCCAGCTTGGTGATGATGCAGCCGGCCACGTCCTCGCCCACGCCATTGCGATAGGCGTGTGCCACCTCGTCCAGCGTGTCGCCCTGGCTGGCCGCGTTCAACACCAGCAGCCGGCGCACGGGCTTGCCCGCGTTGCACAGCATCGCCGCCTGCTCGGCCACCAGCCGGTCGCGCTGGCTGATGCCGGTGGTATCGATCAGCACGATCTTGCGGTTGCCCAGATCCGCCAGGATGCGGCGCAGTTCGCCCGCGTCGCGCACGGAATGGGCGGGCACGCCCATCAGGCGGCCATAGATCTGCAATTGCTCCAGCGCGCCGATCCGGAAATTGTCGGTCGTCAGCATGGCCACCTGCTCGCGGCCTTCACGGGCGACGCAGCGGGCCGCCAGCTTCGCCAGGGTCGTCGTCTTGCCGACCCCGGTCGGGCCGACCAGCGCATACACGCCTCCGCCCAGGAATTCGTCTTCGGAGCGCAGCACGGGCAGGTGCGTCACCAGCTCGTTGCGCGCCCAGCTCAGGGCGGTTTCCGGCGTCATTCCCTCGGGCAGGCGCTCGACCAGCGTGCGCACCAGCTTCGTGCTGAAGCCGGCGTCGAGCAGGCTGCGGAACAGCGCGGCCGCGGCGGGCTCGCGCCCGGGCCCCTGGCGCCCGCCCCACAGCAGGCCGTCCATGCGGCTTTCCAAGGCGCCCCGCAACGCGCTGATCGCGTCCTGCAGGCCGGCGGCGGCGTCGCCCGGCAAGGCCATCTGCGGCATGGCCGGCGGCTGACGCAACGGCGCGTCCGGCATCCGGGCCATGGACGGCGCGGCAACGGGCTGAGGCGTAGCTGGCACGTAGGCGGGCGCGGGCGCGGAAACCGGCGGAACCGCCATCGGCCGGGCGGCCGGCGCCGAGGCCGCAGGCTCCGCGCGCGCGGTCGCGGCAGGCGCCGAGACGATTGGCGCGGCCGCTTCGGCCTGCGCCGGCGCGGCGTAGGCCGACTGGTAGGCGGCGATGGAACGCGTCGGCGTCATATAGCCCGACGGCGGCGGCGACGGTGACACGGCAGGCGCGGCGGGCATCGCGGGCGCCGAAGCCGGCTGCTCTCTAGGGGCGGCGGGATGCGCGGAAGAATCGCGCGGCGGCATCTGGGCGGGCGCCTCGTCGAACGCGCCATCCACGGTGGCCAGCACCTCCACGCCGCCATCGACGCTGCGGTTCGAAACGATCAGCGCGTCCGGCCCGAGGACCTGGCGCACCTGCCGCATCACCTCACGGCTGTTGATCCCAAAGAAACGGCTTATCTTCATGCCCCATTGCCTCCGCCGATCAGCGCGGTCACGCGGACCATGCGCTCATCGGGTATTTCCGTATTCGACAACACGCCCAGCTGCGGCAAATGATGCCGCAGGAAGCGCGACAGCGGCGCGCGCAGGACCGGCGACACCAGCAGCACGGGCGCGTTGCCCTGCGATTCCTGCCGTTCGACGGCCGCCTGCGTTTCCCGCAGCAGCGTGTCGGCCAGCCCCGGCTCCAGGCCGCCGCTGGTCGTCATGGCCTGCGACAGCACGCGCTCCAGCTTCACGTCCAGGCCGATGACCCGCAACTCGCCGTCGCCCGGGAACCATTGCTGTGTAATGGCGCGGCCCAGCGAGCGGCGCGTCAGCGCGATCAGCTCGTTGATGTCGGGCTGGCTGCCGGAACCGGCGGCCAGCGCCGCCAGGCGCGGCCCGTGCTCGGACAGCGTGTCGATGATGGTCCGCATGTCGCGGATCGGCACTTCCTCCGACAGCAGGCCCTGCAGCACCTTCTGCAGCACCGTAAGCGACAGGGTCTTGGGCACCAGGTCCTCGATCAGCTTGGGCGCGTCGCGGCCGATGCGGTCCAGCAGTTGCTGGACTTCCTGGCGGCCCAGCAGGTTCGAACCGTGGCGATGCATCAGGTGGTTCAAATGCGTCGCGACCACCGTGCCCGCGTCCACCACCGTATACCCCGCCACCTGGGCCTGGTCGCGCAGGCTGCCGTCGATCCACAGCGCGGGCAGGCCGAAGGCCGGATCGGTGGTGGGCGTGCCCTTGATCTGCATGGTTACGCCGCCCGGGTCGATGGCCAGCCATTGGCCGGGCATCGCCACGCCATGGCCCACCTCCACGCCAGACAGCAGGATGCGGTAATCGTTGGGCTTGAGCTCCAGGTTGTCGCGGATATGCACGACCGGCGGCAGAAAGCCCACGTCCTGCGCGAACTTCTTGCGCAGGCTGCGGATGCGGTGCAACAGCTCGCCGTTCTGCGCATGGTCCACCAGCGGTATCAGGCGATAGCCCACTTCCAGGCCCAGCTGGTCCACCATGGAGACGTCGTCCCAGCTGGCTTCGGCCGCGGCGGCCTGGGCCTGCGTGATCGCCTGCGGCGGCACCTCCGCCGCGGCGGCGGCCGCCGCGGTCCGCCGCTTGTGCAGCAGCCAGCCGCCCCAGGCCAGCGCGCCGGCCAGGGTGAGGAAGGCGATGTGCGGCATGTTGGGGATCAGCCCCATGATGCCGATGATGCCGGCGGTCAGGAACAGCACGCTGGGGTTCGAGAACAGCTGGCTGATGATCTGCTGGCCGATGTCCTGGTCGGTGGAAACACGCGACACGACCACGCCGGCCGCGGTGGAGATCACCAGCGCCGGGATCTGGGCGACCAGGCCGTCGCCGATGGTCAGCAGCGTATACATGCGCGCCGAGTCGCTCATCGACATGTCGTGCTGCGCCACGCCCACGATCAGGCCGCCGATGATGTTGATCGCCATGATCAGCAGGCCGGCGATGGCGTCGCCGCGCACGAACTTGCTGGCGCCGTCCATCGAGCCGAAGAAGTCCGACTCCTGCGCCACCTCCGAACGGCGCTTGCGCGCTTCGTCTTCGCCGATCAGGCCCGCGTTCAGGTCGGCGTCGATCGCCATCTGCTTGCCGGGCATGGCGTCCAGGGTGAAACGCGCGCCCACTTCGGCGATACGTCCCGCGCCCTTGGTGATGACGATGAAGTTGATGATGGTCAGGATCACGAAAACGATGATCCCCACGGCGAAGTTTCCGCCCACCAGGAAGTGGCCGAAGGCTTCGATGACCTTGCCCGCGGCGTCCGGGCCGGTGTGGCCATGAAGCAGCACCACGCGGGTGGATGCGACGTTCAGCGACAGGCGCAGCAGCGTGGCGAACAGCAGGACGGCCGGGAACGCGGCGAAGTCCAGCGGCTTGCGCGTGAACATGGCCACCAGCAGGATCATCACGGACAACGCGATATTGAAGGTGAACAGCAAGTCCAGCAGGAACGTGGGCAGGGGCAGAACCATCATGCCCAGCACCATCACGATCAGGATCGGACCGGCCAGCAGCCTTGCATGCGTGGCCCCGCCACTCTTCAACATGGTGAGCAAAGCGCTCATTCCTTAAACTCCTTGTGCTGCGGTTTTGGCCTGCGGGTCCAGCTCGGCGGGCACGGCCAGCCGGGTCGGGGCCATCGGTTCGGCCCCCCATCCCGATCGCCAGGAACGCAGCTGGAAGACCCACGCCAGCACTTCTGCCACCGCGGTGTATAGCTCGGCCGGGATTTCCTTCCCCAGCTCGACGTGTTCATGCAGGGCGCGCGCCAGCGGCGGCGCCTCCAATGTCGGGATGCGGTGCTCCGCCGCAAGCTCGCGGATCTTGGCCGCGATCAGGCCGGTGCCCTTGGCCAGCACCCGCGGCGCCCCGTGCTTGCCCTCGTCGTACTTCAGCGCCACCGCGTAATGGGTCGGGTTGGTCACGACCACATCCGCCTTGGGCACTTCCGACATCATCCGGCGCCGCGCCGCCTGGCGCTGCTGCTGCCGGATGCGCGCCTTCACGTGCGGGTCCCCTTCGCTTTCCTTGTGTTCCTGGCGCACGTCCTCCTTGGACATGCGCAGCTTCTTCAGGTGGCTCCAGATCTGCCAGGGCACGTCGAGCAGCACAATGACCAGCAGCGACGCCACGATGAAGGCGCAGCACATCGCCACCAGCGTCAGCGCCTTGGTCAGCGCGGCCGACGGCGCGACGTGCATCAGACTGAGCATATCGTCGTGGTAGCGCCAGATCACCCAGACGGCCACGCCGCCCACCAGCGCGGCCTTGGCCAGCGCCTTGATCAGCTCCACCACGGTCTGCGACGAGAACATCCGCTTCAGGCCCGACACGGGGCTGAGCTTCGAAAAATTGAACTGCAGGGGCTTGCCCGAGATGACGATGCCGCCCAGCAGCACGCTGGACAGGACCGCGACCACCGCCAGCAGCCCGAAGATCGGCAGCAGCACCAGCAGGATCTGGCCGAAGCCGTCGACCGCCCGCTCGACCATCACGCCGGGATCGGCGACGATGCGCTGGTCGAAGCCCAGCCCATTGCGCAGCACGCCGCTCAAGGAACGGTAGAGCGAGGCGCCGCCCGCCCAGATCGCCCCGACACCGGCGGCCAGCATCATGAACGTGCCCAATTCGCGGGAACGCGCAATCTGCCCCTCCTCGCGCGCCTTTTCCAGGCGCCTGGGAGAGGCGGCTTCGGTTTTTTCGAGGTCGCTTTCTTCGGCCATGCTCTGCGGTGTCGTTGCGGCTCGCGGATTCTGGGATTGCGAGCTGCCCGCCGAGATTCTAGGAGGCCCCGGGGTCTGGCGATAAGCCAAGAAACGGGGGGAAAGCGGCGCTATTCCTGGATGCGCCCAGGCCCCGCGCGCGCGGCCGGGCCGGGAATGCCCCGCGCGCCGTATCCGCCCGTCTCGTCAGCCGGCCGCGGGAACCGCCCGATGGCCCGCGCCGCCCGCCTCCAGCGCCGCCTGGAAGCGTTCGTAGTCCAGCCCGATCCGCACCGCGCCCCAGTGTTCCGGCCCCAAATAAACGGGGACGGAAACGTCGTTGACGATTTCGCCCGTATCGCGCGAATAGGTCTGGAACAGCATGGCGCCGGTATTGGCGGCCAGGCGGGCGCCCACCGGATCGTCGAAGATCCGCTTGTGGCGCACCCGGAGGATGTCCTGTGCCGCAATTCCGGTGGGCTCGTGCGAAAACTGGCTGTTGTGCGCCGGCGCATAGCCCCGGTTGTCCACCAGGATCGTGTAGATCGCGCCCGGCACCGACTCCAGCACCCGGTCCAGCAAGCGGGTCAGGGGCCCCTCGATCTCGCGGTCGTACGCCGTGTGGTAGCGCGGCGGCTCGCTGCCCGGAATGCGCCGGTAATGGCGGTCGAACACGTCCGCCCCGCCTTTTCTTGCCTCTTCCAACAAGCTGGCCGCCGCGTCCCGGAAGGCCTCGACCGCGTCCGACAGGCCGTCGAAGGCGGTATTGCCGGCGCGCATGTCGGCCAGCACCTCCTGCACGCTTTCCGTCTGGCGCCGGATGCGGTCGATTTCGCCCGACATGCTGCCCATGCGTAGCAGCACATCCGCGCTGAGCGCGGCGATCCGCCCCACTTCCTGGCTCATGCCGTGGTTGGTGGCGTCGACCTCGCCGATCGCCTGCACCACCTCGGCCACCTGCCGGTTCATGCTGCCGAAGTCGTCCACGAAACGGCGGAAATCGGAACAGGTCCTGTCCAGAACCTGGCCCGAGGCGTCGACGTCGTCGCGCAGGCTGCCGGTCTGGCGCTCGGTGGTCTCGACCAGCTCCAGCATTTCGCCGCTATGCCTGGCGATGTCGCCGGTGGCGGAATTCACCCGCTCCGCCAGCCGCCCGACCTCGCTCGCCACCACAGCGAAGCCGCGCCCGGCGTCCCCCGCCCTGGCCGCCTCCACGCCCGCGTTCAGCGCCAGGAGCTGCGTCTGCAGGGCGATCTCCTTGATCAGCTTGCTGGTGTCGCCCACGGAGCGGGCGCGCGTGCTCAATTGCCCGACCACGCCGCTGAAGGCGGCCATCTCGCGGGTCATGCGGTCGACGCGCAGCTTGACCTCGGACAGCTCCGCCAGCGCCTGCTCCGCCGCCTGCAGGTTGTGCCCGGATACCTGGGCGATCTCGCGCGCGTGGTTGGAGGTGGATGCCGACAGCGCCTCGATCTGCGTGCCGCTCGCGGCCAGCGCCTGGGCGGCGCGGGCCTGTTCCTGCGCCAGCTGCGAGCAGCGTCCCGCCTGGAATTGGGTGCGCGCCGCATTCAGCGCGATTTCGATGCTGGATTGCCGGACAGTGATGATGCGGCGCCGGATCTGCCCCAGGAAGCGGTACAGCGGCCAGGCGGCCGGACTGAGCGACAGGGCGCGCTCCGACAGCATGGCGTCGCCCCGATTGAGGCGGCGCAACAGTCCCCACATGCCGCCCACGCGGAATACGGATCTGGCCAAGATGAACCTCCTTGTGCTGGCCCGGATCGCCTTCTATGGGCATCCGTTGCCTGGCGCGCGTCGCGCCTGGTCTCGTGCTGCGAGGCCCCGATTCTTATGGCGGGAAGTCTATCGGCCGGGCGCGGATTGCGCCCTTAGGGATTACGTTCATGCAAGCGCGGAGCGCGCGCCGCCGGAGGGCATGTCCGCCGGCGCCGCCCGCGCGGCCTAGAAGCCCAGGCTGGCCAGCAGATCGTCGACCTGATCCTGGCTGGTGACCACGTCCGCCTTGCCCTGCGGGCTGATCTGCGGACCGTTGAGCAGGCTGTTGGCCTCCTCGCGGCGCTCCTGCGGCACGTTGTCCAGCAGGACCTGCAGCAGCTCGCGCTCGATCGCGCCGACCACATCCATCATGCGCATGATGACCTGTCCCGTCAGGTCCTGGAAATCCTGCGCCATGATGATTTCCATCAAATGCGACTGCGTCTGTTGCGCCTGCTTCGGCACGTCCTGCAGGTACGCGCGGGTGTCCTTCACCAGTTCGCGCGCCTCCGGCAGTTCCAGGGGCTGGTCGTACCATTGCTGCCAGCGCGTATCCAGCGCCTGCGCCGAACGCGACAGCTTGTCCTGCAGAGGGCCGGCCTGCTCGGTCGCGTTCAGCACGCGGTTGGCGGCCTGCTCGGTCATCTGCGCCACGTAGCGCAGGCGGTCGCGGGCGTCGGGGATGGCGGTGGCCGCGTCCTTGATCGCCTGGTCCAGGCCCAGCTCGCGCATGCTATCGCGCAGCATGCGCGTCAGCGATGCGATGCGGTGTATCAGGTCGGGGGAATCCGCCGGATCAACATTTTCCGTCGTGCTCATAGCGCGCCTCAGCCAGCGATCTTCTCGAAGATCTTGTTGAGCTTCTCTTCCAGCGTCGCCGCGGTGAAAGGCTTGACCACGTAGCCGTTGGCGCCGGCCTGGGCCGCCGCCACGATGTTCTCCTTCTTGGCCTCGGCCGTCACCATCAGCACCGGCAGCGAAGCCAGCGAAGCGTCGGCGCGGATCTGCTTGAGCATTTCGAGACCATCGAGATTCGGCATGTTCCAGTCGGACACGACGAACTGGAAGCCGCCGTTGCGCAGCTTTTCCAGCCCGATGGCGCCGTCTTCGGCTTCATCCACGTTCTCGAAGCCCAGCTCCTTGAGCAGGTTGCGGATGATGCGCCGCATGGTGGGGAAATCATCCACCACCAGAATCTTTATGCCCTTGTCTACCATCTTCTACTCCAGAAAAAATTTGCTTGGGAACGATCGTGCGCCCGCGTCAGACGCGGTGGCCACGGTCTCCCAGGCGAGTCAGAATGCGTTCGCTCATCGCGGACAACGAAACCACTTCATCCGCGGCGCCGATGGCGATCGCCTCGCGGGGCATGCCGAAAACCACACAACTGGCCTCGTCCTGCGCGATCGTGTGCGCCCCGGCCCGGCGCATGGCCAGCATGCCGGCGGCGCCGTCCTTGCCCATGCCGGTCAGGATGACGCCGATGGCGTTCTTGCCGGCGGCGGCCGCCGCGGAGTTGAACAGGACGTCCACCGACGGACGGTGACGGTTCACCGGCTCGCTGGCTTCCAGTTCGATCACATAGTTGGCCCCGCTGCGGCCCAGGCGCATGTGCGTCTCTCCGCCCGGCGCCAGGTATACGTGGCCCGGCAGCACCCGTTCCCCATGCACGGCCTCGCGCACCGTGACCGCGCACAGCGCGTCCAGCCGCTGCGCGAAGGAACGGGTAAAGCCCGCGGGCATGTGCTGCGTGATCAGGATCGCCGGGCTGTCCGGCGGCAGCGGCTGCAGGACCTCGCGGATGGCCTCGGTTCCGCCCGTCGACGCCCCCACGATCACCAGTTTTTCCGAGCTGGCCAGCGGCCGGCGCAGCATCGGCGCCGGCGCGGCCTGGGCGGAGTGCGACGTGGGCGCGCGCAACTTGGCGCGGGACGCCGCGCGGATCTTGTCCGCGATGATTTCCGTGTATTCGAGCAGGCCGTCGCGGATGCCCAGCTTGGGCTTGGTCACGAAATCGATCGCGCCCAGCTCCAGCGCGCGCAGCGTGATTTCTCCGCCGCGCTCCGTCAGCGACGACACCATCACCACCGGCATCGGCCGCAGCCGCATCAGCTTTTCCAGGAAATCCAGCCCGTCCATGCGGGGCATTTCCACGTCCAGCGTCAGCACGTCCGGATTGTGCCGCTTGATCAGTTCCCGCGCCACCAAGGGGTCCGGCGCCGTCGCGACCACTTCCATGTCGGGCTGGCTATTGATGATCTCGGTCATCAATCCGCGCACCAACGCGGAGTCGTCCACACACAAAACGCTTATCTTTTTCATCGTTGCTGCCCCGTTCAGGCCCTGCCTACACATTCGTAGACCGTCTGCCCGCGCAGACGGAAGTCACGGCTGATGTAGGTGAAGTTCTCGGAGTGGCCTGCAAAGAGCAGCCCGCCGGGTTTGAGCAGCGGCACGAAGCGCTCCAGAATCTTCGCCTGGGTGGGTTTGTCGAAGTAAATCATTACGTTGCGGCAGAAGATCACGTCGAACTTCTCGTTGATCTGCCAGGCCGGAGACAACAGGTTCAAGGTCTCGTAGCGCACCATGTCCACGATTTCCGGGCGCACCCTCACCTGCCCCTCATTGGCGCCTCGGCCCTTCAGGAAGAAGCGCTTCAGGCGCTCGCCGTCCAGCTTCTCCACCCGCTCCTCGGGATAGACCGCGGCGCGCGCGCGGGCCAGCACATTCGTGTCGATATCGGTGGCCAGCACCGTGCTCGACCCCGCGCGCGTGCCCAGCGCCTCGACCAGCGTCATGGCGATGGAGTATGGCTCTTCGCCGGTGGAGGCGGCGCAGCACCAGACCGACACGGGGCCGCCGCGCCGCCGGGCGAAGTCGGCCAGTATCGGAAAATGGTGCGACTCCCGGAAGAACGCGGTGAGATTGGTGGTCAGCGCGTTGACGAAATCTTCCCACTCGGCGGCGCCGGGCTCGTTCTCGAGCTGGTCCAGGTAGCTGCCGAAATCCTGCAGGCCCAGCGCCCGCAGGCGCCGCGCCAGCCGGCTATAGACCATCTCGCGCTTGTGCGTGCCTAGCGAGATGCCGGCGTGCGCATGGATCATCTTGCGCACGCGCGAAAAATCGGCGTCGCGGAAATCGAATTGGCGGTCCACCGGAATCGACGGCGGCGCGTATGCCGAAGTTGCCACGGCGGCCCTCAGTGCCCAAGCGCAAGCGCATCGGGCGCCTGCAGCTGCGCGCCGTCAGCGGACGATCGCACCGAGGACAGGCGATGGGCCGGCACTTCGATCACTTCGCCCGCGTTGATCTTGAACACGGCTACCGCCTCGGCCAGCCGCTGCGCCTGCTCCTGCAGCGATCCCGCCGCCGCGGCCGCCTCTTCCACCAGCGCCGCGTTCTGCTGCGTCACCTCGTCCATCTGCGACACCGCCCGGTTCACCTGGTCGATGCCGCTGGATTGCTCCTCGGACGCCGCGGAGATCTCGCCCATGATGTCCGTCACGCGCTTCACCGACGCCACGATCTCCTGCATCGTCGAGCCCGCGCGCTCCACCTGCTGCGAACCCGCGCCCACCTTGCTGACCGAATCCTCGATCAAGCCCTTGATTTCCTTGGCCGCCTGCGCGCTGCGCTGCGCCAGCGAACGCACTTCGCCCGCCACCACCGCGAAACCCTTGCCCTGCTCGCCCGCGCGGGCCGCTTCCACCGCCGCGTTCAGCGCCAGGATGTTGGTCTGGAACGCAATGCCATCGATCACCGACACGATCTCGGAGATCTTGCGCGAGCTGGCGGAAATGCCCTGCATCGTGCTGACCACTTCCGACACCGCCGAACCGCCGCGTTCGGCCACGTCCGAGGCGCTGGCCGCCAGCTGGTTGGCCTGGCGCGCGTTGTCCGCGTTCTGCTTCACGGTCGAGGCCAATTCTTCCATCGACGCCGCGGTCTCTTCCAGCGAGGCCGCCTGCTCTTCCGTGCGGCTGGACAGGTCGGTATTGCCGGCCGATATCTCGCTGGAACCCACGGTGATTTCATCCACGCCGCGGCGCACGGCCGATACCGTGCGGGTCAGGCTTTCCTGCATGCGCTTGAGCGCGGCGAACAATTGGCCGATCTCGTTGTGCGAACGCACTTCCACCCGGCTGGTCAGGTCGCCGGCGGCGATCTTGTCGAAGTGCTGGCCGGCTTCCACCAAGGGGCGGACCACCAGGCGGCCGAACAGCATGCGGGCCAGGACCATCAGCAGCAGCGCCAGGCCGACCGCCACGCCTACCGCCACCATCGCGCGGTTGAAGTTGGCGTCCGCCTGGTCGATCGTGGCTTGCTGCTGCGCGCCGATGTACTTGCCGAATTCGCTGATCGCCTCGATGAACGCGGCGCTGCGCGGCGTACCGTACTCGTTGTTCACCATGTAGAAGGTCGAATAGTCTTCGCTGCGCAGGGCTTCGACCATGGTGTCCACGCCGTCATCGATGTACGAGCGGTAGCGGCGCACCAGGTTCATGGACAGCTGGCGGCCGGTATCATCCTGCAGCATGTTCTTCTGGAAATCGGCAAAACGGCTGCGCACCCCGGTCAACAGGTCCGTCGCGCTCTTCAAGGCCGCCGCCGCGTCCCGCGCCGAATTCTCCCCGCTGCCCCAGCCGGATTCCTGGAGGTGGCGCGCGGCCACCATCAGCGCAACGCGGGCGCGCAGCATGTCGCTGTTGATCACTTCGACCTGCTTGGCGCGCTCGGTCAGGGCATTGACCTCGCGGATGGACTCATAGTTGTTCTGCAGGAAGTAAGCCGCCAGGCCGCCGACCGCCGACCGCCGCAATCAATATCGCGAAGAACGCCATGACCCACAGCAGCATCGTGCCGACGCGGGCATCGCGCAGGCGCAGCTTCCTTTTCACCTTGGGCGCGCGCGCCGCCTTCCTCTTGCCGATCTTGCCGGACTTCGCACCGGATTCGAGACTCGCTTCCATATATTTCCCCATCCCTCAGGAACTGCCTGACCAAATGAAAAACCACCCTGCGGACACGCCCTGTTACATGACGATTCCACTAAGGGCGACGTACATTGCGATCTGCGCCGCAATGCTCTCTGCCGGACTACAGGGCTCAGCCGCCCTGCGGCCTCGATCCGGCCGGTTCACCCGGGCCGGGTATGTAGATGATTTGCCCCTCGGGCTCCACCGCGGGCAAGGCCCAGTCCTGAGCAAAGTCAGGCGCGGGCGCGGGCCCCATCAGTTTCTGGCGTTCCCAGGGTTCCAGCAGAATATTGGTGCTGTCGACGAGGCGCATCAGCCGGCCGTCCGGCCCGAACTGGAGCAGCGCTTCCTTGCGGCTGTACAAGCCGTCCGCGACGAATGTGATCTTGAAGGACCAGAGCGCCAGCACGGAGCCGTCGGTCTGTCGGTAGACGTTATCGGGAGGGGCGGTCAGCGCCCGCGAGGCCTCTTCCAGCGTCGTCTGCCCCGGCGTCAGGGTCGACAGCTTGCCCGGGTCGAAGTTGTGCCCCGTCGCCGCGCAGCCGGCGAGAATGGCTGCAAGAGCAGCCGCCGCCAGAAGATGTATATAGCCTCGCATACCTACCCATTTACCGGACTGGCCGGTGTCAGAAAGATTCCCAATCGTCGTCCGAAGGCGGCGG
>NZ_JPYO01000037.1 GCF_000757485.1 Achromobacter sp. RTa | reverse complement strand
GGCGCGGCCTTCGCCGGAGCGGGCCGGGGCCTGCGCGCGGCCGCCGGCCGCGGCGCGGGGCTGGCCCTGGGACGGGCGCCCCTCAGCCGGACGCGAACGCCCGGCATTGGCGTTGCCGCCGCGGCCGTTGCGGTTGCCGCCGCGCGGGCTGCGGTTGTCTTCTTCGCGTTCCTGGCGCTCGAATGCCGCGGCGCTGGTGGCGGGCGGCGTCCAGCCTTCCACGGGCTTGCGCTCGATGGTTTTCTTGATCAGGCGCTCGATGTCCTTGAGCAGCTTGATTTCGCTGTTGTCGACCAGCGAGACCGCGGCCCCGGTGGCGCCGGCGCGGCCCGTGCGGCCGATGCGGTGCACGTAGTCCTCGGGCACGTTGGGCAGTTCGAAGTTCACCACCTGGGGCAGCTGGTCGATGTCCAGGCCGCGGGCGGCGATGTCGGTGGCGACCAGCACCGTCACGCTGCTGTCCTTGAACCCGGCCAGTGCGCGGGTACGCGCCGATTGGCTCTTGTTGCCGTGGATGGCGGCGGCGGTCAGGCCGTCCTTGACCAGCTTTTCGGCCAGGCGGTTGGCGCCGTGCTTGGTGCGCGTGAATACCAGCACCTGGTGCCAGCCGCTTTCGCGGATGATGTGGCTGATGAGATCGCGCTTGTGGTGCTGGTCGACCATGTGCACCGTCTGGGTGACGAGCTCGGTGGCGGTGTTGCGCGGGGTGACCGAGACTTCGCCGGGGTTGTTCAGCACGCCGCGCGCCAGGGTGCGGATCTCGTCGGAGAAGGTGGCCGAGAACAGCAGGTTCTGGCGCTGCTTGGGCAGCAGCGCGAGGATCTTGCGGATGTCGCGGATGAAGCCCATGTCCAGCATGCGGTCGGCTTCGTCCAGCACCAGGATCTCGACGCCGGACAGGTCGACCGTCTTCTGGCCGCAGTGATCCAGCAGGCGGCCGGGGGTCGCGACCAGGATGTCCAGCGGCTTGCGCAGCGCGGAAATCTGGGGGTTGATATTGACGCCGCCGAACATCACCATGGACGTCAGCGAGGTGTACTTGCCGTAGGTCTGCACCGATTCCGCGACCTGTGCGGTCAGTTCGCGCGTCGGGGTCAGGATCAGGCAGCGCGGGCGGCCGGGCTTTCTCTGCTCGGGTTTTTTCTGCATCAGCAGATGCAGGATGGGCAGCGTGAAGCCGGCGGTCTTGCCAGTGCCGGTCTGGGCGGCGGCGAGCAGGTCGCCGCCTTTCAGGACCTGGGGAATGGCCTGGGCCTGAATGGGGGTGGGCGCGGTGTAGCCGGTGTCGGCAATGGCACGCAACAGGGAATCAGCCAGCCCGAGGTCGGCGAAAGGGGAAGAGGTAGTCAAGACAACTCCAACGGCAGCCCGTCGCTCAAGTTGAGAGACTCCAATCCAGGCGGACGAACAAGGAGAAAAGGGAAGCGCCCTGATGGGCGAAGCTTGGCAGCGAAGGGCCTAGCGGACGTGTGCAGATTGGCAAAACACACGCAGGGATTGTAGCTGATGTCGCGCTGCAGCACCGGAGGAGGCCCGGCGTTAAGTATCACTAAGTAACAAATTGCAGTGCCTATGCACCAAATAAGTGTTTTCCCTAGGCATGACTCCCTATAATCCGTCCGCTTTCATCCATTTGAAGAATAAAGGATCGCTATGAAGAAATCGGCAGTAGTGGGCGTCGTCGTCGCGCTGGGCGCCGTCTGGACCGGCACGGCCTGGTACACGGGCCAGAAGGCCGAGGCCTTCGTCAAGCAATCGATCGACCAAGCCAATGCCGAGCTCCAGAAGTTCGGCGAGAAGTGGGGCGTGACCCCCGTGGTTGAGCTGATGTCGTTCGAGCGCGGTGTGTTTTCGTCCACCGAGCGCTATCGCGTGAAGTTCACCGAGCCCGCCGCCGACGGCAAGCCGGCCCAGGAACATGCCATCCAGTTCGTCGAATACCTGGACCACGGCCCCTTCCCGCTATCGAAGCTGAAGTCCGGCTCCTTCGCGCCGGCCATGGTGGCCAGCCGCTTCCAGCTGGAAGAGACGCCCGTCGTGAAGGAATGGTTCGCCGCGACCAAGGGCACGGTTCCCCTGTCGGGCGCATATAGCGTCAGCTACGCGAAGAACGTCTCGGGCAACTTCGACATGGCCCCGGTGGAGTTCGCCAAGGACGACACCAGCCTGGCGTTCTCCGGCATGAAGGGCGACGTCACCTACGCCACCGGCAGCAAGCACGGCACGGTTTCGCTGCTGGCCGACAGCCTGGTGCTGAAGGGCCCGGCGTCCGAAGATAACGACATCGTCAGCATGGCCATGCAGGGCCTGAGCCTGACCAGCGACATGACGCCGGCCAAGAACGAGATGTACGTGGGCAGCCAGAAGCTGGGCCTGAAGAACTGGACGATCACTTCCAAGGAGAAGCCGCCCGTCCAGTTGAAGGACACGGTCATCGCCGTCGACATGACGGAAGCCGATGCGACCATGGGCGCCAAGATGGACGTCGATTTCGGCATGATCAGCATCCAGGACAAGGACATGGCCGGCCTGAAGCTGGTCGTCGACGCGAAGCGCCTGGACGCGAAGGCGTTCAAGGCCCTGAACGACGTCTACGAAGCCGCTTCGCGCCGCGTGCTGCAGAGCAAGGGCGAAGAGCAGGTTCCGGAGTTCACGGACGAAGAGAAGCAGCTGCTCAAGACCAATGTCGAACTGCTGCTGGCCGGCAACCCGACGCTGTCGGTGTCGCCGCTGGAAGTGCGCACCGCCAATGGCACGTCGACGTTCAACCTCGACCTGGACCTGACCAAGCCGCCTTCGATGGACGGCGAGTTCGCCGATACGGTGAAGGACGTCATCCGCAAGCTGAACGCCAAGCTGGTGCTGTCCAAGGGCAACCTGGGCGACCTGATGGCCATCGAGCCGCAGGTGCGCGGCGTGCCGGTTGAGCAGGCCGTGCAGACCGCCAAGGGCCAGGCCGAGATGGTGGGCACCATGGCCACGGCGATGGGCCTGGCCAAGGTCGAGAACGACAACATCGTGACCTACCTGAACTACGCCGACGGCCAGGTGGATTTCAACGGCAAGAAGATGCCGGTTGAACAGTTCCTGATGATGGTCCTGAGCGGGGCCATGGGCGGCGCGCGCTAAACGCCGGCCACCGCCGCAACGAATGCCGCCGCAGCCTCAGGGCGCGGCGGTATTTTTTTGATCCGGGCCTGGGCGCGGCCATCCGGATCACTCCTCGCTGGCAACATCGCGCGCTACATTCCACGACATGGCTTTCCGCTTCCTTCCCTTCCGCTTGCTCGCCGTTCTTGTTCTTGCGCTATGGGCATCCTGGTGCTCCGCGAGAACCCTCGCATTGACCTTCGACGACGGCTTCAAGCCGGGCAAACAGCCCGAGGCCGCCCAATGGAATGCGCAAATGCTTGCCGCCTTGCGCGGCCACGGGATCAAGGCGGCCCTGTTCCCCACGCTGGCGCGGATGGGCGGCGCCGGCGGGCTGGAATTGGCGGAAGCGTGGGGCCGGGCGGGGCACCTGATCGGAAACCACACGGCCAGCCACCGCAGCCTTGCCGATCCGAAGGTCTCGCTGGACTGGTTCATCGCCGACGTGCGGACGGCGGACGCGGCGTTCAAGGGCCTGGCCGGCTTTGCGCCGATGTTGCGGTTTCCGTACCTGAAAGAAGGCGATACGCAGGCCAAGCGCGATGGCATGCGCGAATGGATGGCCAGGAACGATTACAGAAGCGCGCCAGTGTCCATCGATGCCAGCGACTGGTACTACAACATCGTCTATGCCGCGCATCTCAAGGCGGGCGATGCCGGCAAGGCCGAGCGCGTGAAGCAGGCCTACCTCCGCCATCTGCTGGACCGCGCGGACTATTACGACGGCCTGGCGCGCGACGTTCTGGGAAGAAGCCCGGTCCATGTCATGCTGCTCCATACCAATCAGATCAACGCCGCGGCGCTGCCCGACGTGATCGCGGCGCTGACGGCGCATGGCTGGAACATCGCGTCGGCAAGCAGCGCGTTCCAGGATCCGCTGTACGCACAGGCGCCCGGCACGCTTCCCGCCGGGGAGAGCATTGTCTGGGCGCGCGCGAAGGCGCTCGATTTCTCGGGGCTGCGCTATCCAGCGGAAGATGCCGTGTATGAAGAGCCGCTGCTGCGGGACGCCGGGTTGCTGCCTTAGCGCAGCCGGCCGCCCCGCGTTCTATCAGGCAGGCAAGGCGCCGGCGGCCAGCTCGCCTTGGCGCAGCACCGCGACGTGGAAGCGCTTGTCGGCCGCCTTCAGGATGTCCTCGGTCGGGTCACCCTGCACCAGCAGCAGGTCGGCCATATTGTCCTCGGCGATGACGCCATGGCGGTCCAGTCCCATCAGGTCATGGCCGCGCGACGTGCCCGCGATCAGTGCGTCCACCGGCGTCATGCCGAACTCCACCATGTAGGCCAGCTCCATGGCGTTTTCGCCATGCAGGTTGAAGGGCGTTCCGGCGTCGGTGCCCATGGCGATGCGTCCGCCCGCCCTGTAGTACATCTGGAACGACTCGCGGTGGCGCTGCTCTACCGCGCGCGCCTTTTCAACCGCATAGGCGGGGATGCCGTTGTCGGCGTTGGCGATGATGTTGCGCACCGCCGCGATGGTGGGAACCAGATAGGTTTCGGCCTCCAGCATCTCGCGCAGGCAGTCGTCGTCCATGAAGATGCCGTGCTCGATCGAATCGATGCCGGCGCGCACCGCGTTCAGGATGCCCAGCGTGCCCTGCGCGTGGCTGGCGGTGCTCTTGCGGAAGCGCTTGGCCTCGTGCACGCCCGCCTTCATTTCCTCCGCGCTGTAATGCGCGTCCATGGGGCTGACCCCCGGCGTCATGACGCCACCCGTGGCCATGATCTTCACCAGGTCGCAGCCGGCATGGACCTGCTCGCGCACGGCCTTGATCACGTCTTCGCAGCCGTCGGCGACGCGGCCGATGCGGTTGCCGTGGCCGCCCGTCATGCAGATGATGCGGCCCGAGGCCCGGATGGTCGGGCCAGGGAACACGCCGCGCGCAATGGCGTCGCGCACGCCGAATTCCAGGTAGTCCTTGCCGCCGCAGTCGCGTACCGCGGTGACGCCGCCGCGCAGGCTGGCCTGCGCATTCTCCAGCGCCGTCAGCGTAATCTGCGCCGGGCCCTGCTTGCTCAGGTGCGCATTGGGATCCGCGCCGCCGGTGTAGACCAGGTGGACGTGGCAGTCGGCCAGGCTGGGCATCAGGGTCATGCCCTCGGTGCGCACCGTTGCGCCGGCGTAGCCGGAGAATTCGCCGGCCGGGGCCACCCGCGCCACGCGCTGGCCTTCGACCAGCACGCCGTGCTTGGGCAATAGCCCGCCCTTTCCGTCGAAAACCTGGCCGCCGATGAAAAGGGTCTGTCGTGTTGCCGTCATGTCTCGCTCCGGATGATGCCTGGCGCTAGGGCCTACCCCGCCACCACGTCCAGCCCTTCGCGGGACATGGATTGCAGGCGGGGCATCAGGCCAAGCAGGTGTTGGCTGTAGGGATGCTGGGGACGTTCGAACAGGTCTTCCGTTTCCGCGACCTCGAGCAACTCGCCGTAGCGCATCACGCCCACGCGGTCGCACATCTGGCGGATGACCGGCAAGTCGTGGCTGATGAACAGCATGGTCAGCCCGAGCTCCTCTTGCAGGTCTTTCAGCAGGTTCAGGATCTGCGCCTGGATCGAGACGTCCAGCGCCGACGTGGGTTCGTCGCAGATCAGGAAGCGGGGGCGCGTGGCCAGGGCCCGCGCGATGCAGATGCGCTGGCGCTGCCCGCCCGAGAATTCGTGAGGGAAACGCTCGGCCGCGCGGTCGCCCAGGCCCACCACGTCGAGCAGATCGGCCACGATGCGCCGGGCCTCCGCCTCGCTGGCGGCCAGCTTGTGGAAGCGGATGGGCTCGGCCACGATGTCCAGCACGCGCATGCGCGGGTTGAGCGAGGAGAACGGGTCCTGGAAGATCATCTGGATCTGCCGCCGGAACGGGTTCAGCTGCTTCTCGCCCTTGAGCGCGGTGAGATCGACGCCGCCGAAGTTGACCGAGCCTTCGCTGGGGGTGTAGAGGCCGGAGATCAGCCGCGCCACGGTGGACTTGCCGGAGCCGGACTCGCCCACCAGGCCGAAGACCTCGCCTTCGCCGATCGAGAAGTCGACGCGCTTGACCGCGTCCAGCGTGCGCTGGTTGCGCTTGAGCAGAGCGCTCTTCAGCACGAAGCGCATGCTCAGGTCGCGCACCTGCACCAGCGGGCCGTCCGTGCGCGTGCCGAAGTCGCGCCGCTGGCCCAGCCAGTGGGTGGCGAGGTCCAGCGGCTGGGCGGGTGTCTTCACGTCCTCGATATAGGTCACCAAGGGGAAGCGCTTGAGCTTGATGTCGGGGCGGGGCACGGCAGAAATGAGGCTGCGCGTGTAGGGATGATCGGGGTCGCCCAGGATCTTGGCGGTGGGCCCCTGTTCGACCAGCTTGCCGTGGTACAGCACCGCCACGCGGTCCGTCACGTCGGCGATCACGCCCATGTCGTGCGTGATGATGATCATGCCCACCTGCTCCTCGCGGCACAGCTTCTTCAGCAGGTCCAGGATCTGCGCCTGGATCGATACGTCCAGCGCGGTGGTGGGTTCGTCGGCGATGATGACTTCGGGCTCGCAGCACAACGCAAGCGCGATCACCACGCGCTGCCGCATGCCGCCGGAGAACTGGTGCGGGTACTGCTTGACGCGCAGTTCCGGCTTGTCGATGCCGACTTGCGTCAATAGCTGGATGGCGCGTTTCTGCGCTTGCGCGTGAGACAGGTTCAGGTGCACCTGCATGGTTTCGACCAGCTGGCTTTCCACTGTCTGCAAAGGATCTAGCGAGGTCAGCGGATCCTGGAAGATCATGCCGATGCGGCGGCCGCGCACGCGGCGCTTCTGCGCCGGGTTCAAGGTGTCGATGCGTTCGCCGTTCAGCAGCACTTCGCCGCCGGCCAGGCGGCCGGGCGCTTCAAGCAGCCCGATCACCGCGTTGCCGATGGTGGACTTGCCCGCGCCGGACTCGCCGACCACGCCCAGGATCTCGCCTTTTTCCAGGGACAGCGATACGCCGTCCACCGCCACCAGTGTGCCTCGGCGGCTGGGAAACTCGATACGGATGTCTTCGATGTTCAACAGGGCCATGGCATCCTCAGCGCAGCTTGGGGTTGAGCGCGTCGCGCAGCCAGTCGCCCAGCAGGTTGACCGACAGCACCAGCGCGACCAGCGCGATGCCCGGGAAGATCGAGATCCACCACATGCCCGAGAACAGGTAGCTGTTGCCGATGCGGATCAGCGTGCCCAGCGACGGCGCGGTGGGCGGGACGCCGACGCCCAGGAACGAGAGCGTGGCCTCGGTGATGATGGCGATAGCCAGGTGGATGGTGGCGATGACCAGCACCGGGCCCATCACGTTGGGCAGGATGTGCCGGCGCAGGATGGTGATGGGGCCGATGCCAATGAGGCGGGCCGCCTGCACGTATTCCTTGTTGCGTTCGACCAGCGTGGAGCCGCGCACGGTGCGCGCGTATTGCACCCACCCCGAAATGCCGATGGCGAAGATGAGGACGTATAGCGCGAGCTTGTCGTGCATGTCGCGCGGCAGCAGGCCGCGCGCCACGCCGTCGATCAGCAGGGCCACCAGGATGGCGGGGAACGACAGCTGAACGTCCGCGATGCGCATGATGAAGCTGTCCACGCGTCCGCCCGCGTAGCCGCTGATGAGGCCGAGGGTCACGCCCAGCACCATCGAGAACAGCACGGAGGCGAAGCCCACCAGCAGGGACACGCGCGAGCCATACAGCACGGCCGACAGGATGTCGCGGCCCTGGTCGTCGGTGCCCAGCAGGAAGTCGGAGCTGCCGCCCTCTTCCCAGGACGGCGGCGTATTGGCGTCCATGATGCTGAGCGACGCCAGGTCGAAGGGATTGTGCGGGGCGACGATGGGCGCGAACAGCGCGCCCAGCAGGATGGCGAGCGTGACGATCGCGGCGATGATGGCGCCGGGCGACCGCTTGAAGCTGTGCCACAGGTCGCTGTCGGCAGCGCGGGAAAAGAAGGGAGCGATGCGAGCAATCATGATAAATCCTCTATTTGCTCTGCACGCGCAGACGGGGGTCGACCGCGAAGTACAGCAGGTCGACGACGAGGTTGATGAGCACGAACATGAAGGCGATCAGCACCAGGTAGGCCGCCATCACGGGAATGTCCACCATGCTGATGGCCTGGATGAACAGCAGGCCCATGCCGGGCCACTGGAACACGGTTTCCGTAATGATGGCGAACGCGATGATGGAGCCCAGCTGCAGCCCGGTGATGGTGATGACGGGCACCATCGTGTTCTTCAGCGCATGGCGGAAATTGATCAGCCGCTCCGGCAGGCCGCGGGCCCGCGCGAACTTGATGAAATCGGCGCGCAGCACTTCCAGCATTTCGGCGCGGACCAGCCGCATGATCAACGTCATCTGGAAGAGCGCCAGCGTGATCGCGGGCATGATCAGCGCCAACCAGCCCGACTTGGTCAGGAAGCCGGTCGTCCACCATCCCAGGCTCACCACGTCGCCGCGGCCGAAGCTGGGCAGCCAGCGGAGCTGGACTCCGAAGAACAGGATGAGCAGTATCCCGATCAGGAATGTGGGCAGCGATATGCCGGCCAGGGATATCGCCATGAAGGCCTTGGACAGCACGCCGTGGCGCTTGAGCGCGGTGTAGATGCCCATCGGTATGCCGAGCACCAGCGCCATCACCGCGGAAACGAAAGACAGTTCCAGCGTGGCCGGCATGCGCTCTTCGAGCAGCTCGCTGACGGGGCGGCGATGGCGGTACGAAATGCCGAAGTCCCCGCGCACGGCATCGGCGATGAAATGCGCGTACTGCACCACGAAGGGGTCGTCCAGGCCAAGCTGTTCGCGCAGTTGCGCGCGTTGTTCAGGAGTCGTGTCCTGGCCGACCATGCTGGCGATCGGGTCGCCTACGTAGCGGAACATGGCGAACGCGATCAGCGCCACCGTCAACATCACCAGCACCGACTGGATGAGTCGTTGCGCAATAAAGGAAAGCATTGTGGGGAGCCCTCTTGTTCATTTGACGCCGGGCCGCGTTCCCCGCGGATGGCGGGAACCGGGGCTGGGCCGGGCGCGCCCGGGCGGCATGGCCGCCCAGGATCCGCGTCGCCGGATTACGGCAGGACGACGTCGCGCAGGTCCAGCACGTCGTCGGCGCGCTGGACGACCTGGATGTTTTCCTTCACGCCCCAGGACATGGGCTGCTGGTGCAGCGGCAGGTAGCCGTAGTCGTTGCGCACGATGCCGAAGGCTTCCTTGATCATCGCGTTGCGCTTGGCCTGGTCGGTTTCCACGCCGATCTTGTCGGTGAGCTCGTCGACCTTCTTGTTGCAGTAGCCGCCCAGGTTGAACTGACCGGCGGCCGTCTTGGCGTTGCGGCAGGAGGTCAGGTTCAGCAGCGTGTTGTGCGCGTCGGTCGAGCTGGGCGTCCAGCCCAGCATGTACATGCTGGTCTGGTTGCCGGCCTGCAACAGGATCTTGCCGAAGTACTTCGACTTGGTCTGCGCCAGCAGGTTGATCTTGATGCCCACGCGCGCCAGCATGCCCGCGACCGCCTGGCAGACCTTTTCGTCATTGACGTAGCGGTCGTTCGGGCAGTCCATGGTGACCGTGAAACCCTTCGGGTAGCCCGCCTCGGCCAGCAGCTTCTTGGCGCGCTCGGGATCCGGCTTGTAGGGCGCGCCGAAGGACTCGTCATAGCCGTTGATGGAGGTGGCGATGAGCGAACCCAGCGGCTTGGCCGCGCCGCGCATGATCTTCTCGTTGATGGCCTTGGTGTCCACGGCCAGCACGACCGCTTCGCGCACCTTGGGATCCTTGAAGGGGTTCTTGCCCTTCACGTCCGAGAACAGCAGTTCGTCGCGGTCCTGGTCCATGCCGATGAAGATGGCGCGCGCTTCGGGCGCGGTCAGCGGCTTCACGCCCTTCGCGTCTTCCAGGCGCTTCCAGTCCTGCACCGGCACCGGCTGCACCAGGTCCATCTCGCCGGAGATCAGCGCCGCGACGCGGGTGGCTTCCTGCGTGATCGGCTGGAAGATAACCTCGTCCACATTGGTCTTGATGTTCTTGTTCCAGTAGCCGTCGAAGCGCTTGAGCACCGTCTTCACGTCGGGCTGGCGTTCGGCCAGCATGAAGGGGCCGGTGCCGTTGGCGTGCAGGTTGGCGTAGTTGCCCTGGTTGTCGCCTTTGACGTTGGTGGCCTCGGTGGTCTTGTTCTTCTCCGACCACGACTTGCTCATGATGTACAGGAACACCCATTCGCGCGGCAGGATAGGGTTGGGCGTGGGGGTGGTGACTTCGATGGTGTAGTCGTCCACCTTCTTGATGTCGGATGCCTTGGCGCCGTAGCCCTTCATGTCGGAGCCCGGCGTCAGGCTGCGCTTCCAGGAGAAGATGACGTCGTCCGCCGTAAACGGCGAGCCGTCATGGAACTTCACGCCCTTGCGCAGCTTGAACACCCACTTGGTGGGCTCGGGGTTTTCCCAGCTTTCCGCAAGCAGCGGGGTCAGCTTCAGGTTGCCGTCGTAGCCGGCCAGCGTTTCGTAGATGTTGCCCTGGAAACCCAGCGTGAACGTCTCGTTCAGGGCCATCGGATCCATGGACGTGGCGTCGCCCTGGTACGACCAATGGAAAGTCTTGGCGGCCGCGCCGGCGCTGAACGCCAGCGATGCCGCGACGGCCGCAGCCAGCGCCGCTTGCTTCAGGTGGGGAAAATTACGCATAGCCCTCATGCTCCGTGTAGTGCGCGGGTAGCGCGACAGAAGTGATAGGGCCCCGGCCCCGTCCAGGGCGGGGGCATGGCGTTGCTGCTTACGACGAAAGGCGGAGTGGGGTCGAGCGGAGCGCGGCGCGAACCGCGCGCGGGCCGATCATGGCGCTGACAGGAATCACTGCGTAGGACTTCGACTTCACGATCGACCCAACCCCTTGTGACCTTATGACTATCAGGACGGGGACGGACCCGTGCCGATGCAAAACGAATCTTATAGACGCATTCGTTTAAGCGTCAATCGGTTTGGATTGGGGTTAGTACGCGCTTGCGGGCAGCCTTGAATGGTGGGTGCCCCGGCGCTCGCGGGCATGGCGGTCATGCCGCGGGCAGCGGCGCTTCGGCAAGGGTTTTCGCCAATTCGGCCACGACGCGCTTGCGGCGGTCGCTGTCTTCGTAGTGCTCGCCCAGGGCCGACCATTCGGGCCGGCTGCGCGCTTCCTTCAGGGCCTCGGGCAGCGGGCCCTTGCGCCAGGCCTCGTCATCCGGGCGATCCAGTTTCAGCGGCTCGCGCGCGGCATGGCCGCGGCGTTCCAGTGCCTCGATCAGTTGCCGCTGCCGCAGCGCCAGCAGGCGCAGCACGGCGTCGTCGACGCTGATCTCGCGCCAGCCGCGCAATTTGCCGGCCACGCGCTTGCCCAGCTTTTCGACGCCTTGCCAAAGACCGCCGGCGGCGGCGCCGATCAGCATGCCGGTGCCGAGGCTGAGGCCGGCGCTGAACAGGTCCACCGCGGCGCCCGCCATCGCGCCGGCGGCAGCGCCCATGCCGACCTGCACGCCCATGTCCTTCAATGCCTGGGGATGGAACAGGTCCATGCCCCAGCGCTCGCCCTCCAGCGGCAGCGCGTCGTCGGCGAAATCGGAGCGGCGGAAGTTGTAGAGCGCCAGCAGCGCGTCCACGCAGGCCTGCTCGCGCTGCCGCACCTGTTCGCGCAGCCGGTTCGAGGCGGCCACCAGCGCCGCTTCGTCGCTGGCGCTGGACAGGTGGAGGGCGGCCGCGTCGACCAGCAGGTCGGCCAGCATTTCATAAGCGGAGCCGCGGCGCGCGCGGCGCTGGGCGGCCAGGCTGTCGGACAGCCGCGCCAGCGCGGCGGCATGGCGGTCCAGCAGGACGCCGAGCTTGGCGTAGAGCTGCTGCTCGCCGTCCAGGGGAGGCGCGACGGTGTCGAATTCCACCACTGCGTGCAGCCCCAGGCGGGCCATGGCATCGCGCCATTCATCCGCCCGGTGCGCAGGCGCGTTGACGAAGTTCAGCACCGGCAGCAAGGGTCGGCCGCAGGCGGCGAGGATGGCGAGCTCGTCGCGGTGCTTGCCCAGCACGGGATCGCGCGCGTCGATGACGTACAGGGCCGCGTCGCAATCCAGCATCTTGGCCAGCACCCGGGCTTCCTGCTCATAGCGGCCGTGCGCCTCGGGCGTGTCCAGGAAGCGGCGGATGCGAGCGGGGCCGTCCAGCCGTTCGCCGGGACGGTCCAGCCGTTCCAGGTACTCGAGCAGGGAGATGCTGTCTTCCATGCCCGGCGTGTCGAACCATTCCAGCACCGCGCGTCCTTCCAGCCGCAGGCGCGCGCCTTCGACGTGGCGCGTGGTGCCGGGGCTGTCGGCGACTTCGCCGAAACCGGTGTCGCGGGTCAACGTGCGCAATAGCGATGTCTTGCCGGTATTGGTGTGGCCGACCAGCGCGATCTTGATCAAGTCGTCAGGCACGGCCGGACTCCAGCCACGTGAACGGGGCGGCGGGCGCCTGCACGATGGCGTCCGCGGGCAGGCCCAGCGCGAGCAGGCGGTCGCGCCACAGCGGGGCACGGGTGGCGGCGGCATCCGCGCCTGCGCGCGGCGGTATGAGCCAGACGCGGGTCTGCGCCGCGTGGGCCGCGAGTTCGGCGATCAGGGACAGCGTGCCGCGATCAGGGGTCTGGCGGGCGTCGCAGGCGATCAGGAGGCGGGGGGCGGCGGCCTGGGCCAGCGCGTCCAGCACGCGGTTGCGCTCTTCGCGGGTATCCAGATTGCCGGCCTGCTGCACGGCCTCGGGCACGTCCGCAGGCGGCCACGTCAGGTCAGGAGGCAGTTCCAGGCCCAGCACGACGGGCCGGCCGTCCAGGCTTGCCGGAGTTGCGGCGCGTACCCGCGGCTCGTGCAGCGGGTCGACGGGACGGTCGATGCCCGTGGACAGGGCGGGAGGCTCCAGCCTGTCGCGCAAGGCGGAAAAGCCCGGCAGCGCGGGATCGACGCGCAAGCCGCGCAGCGCGCGCAGCGTGCTGGCCGCGCATAGGGCTCCGGCCAGCAGGCGCGGCAGGATGCCGTACACGACCAGCACGCCGATCAGCCAGATCGACCACTGCACTTGCGCGTCGGCGGACAGGGCCTGCGTGCCGTCGCTGGCGCGGACCACGGCGGCGTCCGGCATGGGAAAGCCCAGATGGGCCGGAAGCCAGCCTATGGCCTGAGTGAGCGACACGAAGGTGTCGGGCGCCAGCAAGGTGGTGGCCCAGATGAAGCGGTAGCTGGCGGTCGACAGCACGGCCAGTAAGGTGGCCAGCGCGGCGCACAGGGCCGTCAGCCACAGCAGGTGGCTGATGGCCCCAAACAGGCCGCGCAAGGCGCCCGCGCGGGCCAGCAGGTTCAGGAACGCCTGCGGGACCAGTGCGCCGTCTGGGCCGCGGGCGAGCTTGCGCGTGGCCCAGAGCCAGAGGCGCCCCAGCCCCGTTGCGGCGGAGGCCTTGAACAGGAAGCTGCCCAGCCACAGCAGGAAGGTCAGCGCATGCAGGCCCAGCAGCGCGCCCAGGGCCCACAGGACGTTGACCGGCCGTGAGCCGTCGCCCAGCGCGCCCAGCGCGGCGGCGGCGCCGGAGATCGCGGCCAGCACGAACAGCGCGGCCAGAATGCCCAGCGCGCTGCGGCGCCAGGCGTCGACCGGGGAGGCCAGCCGTTCGCGCTGCGCGAGCAGTTCGGCGCGGGCCAGGATGCGCTCGGGCAGGCCTGCGTCCAGCTGGCGCGCCCGCCGGACCGCATCCGCGTCTTCGAGGGGCCCCCAGTGCGCTTCGCGCAGGCGGACGAGTTCCGCCAGCCAATGCGCTCGCAAATGGCTTGGGGTGGCGGGTTCGGCCAAAGGGGCAAAGTCGCGAGAGGTCGAGGACGGCATCGCGTCGGGCAGGGGCGCGGTCAGGCCTAAGGGCGGTGCGTCATTGTAGACCGGGCGGGTGCGGAAACGGGGTCGGACGGCCGTGCTAGTGCCTGCCGCGGGCGCCGCGGTACTGGCCGGGCGTGACGCCGATGGCGTCGCGGAAGACGCGCGCCAGATGGCTGGCGTTGCCGAAGCCGCTGGCCTGGGCGATGCCGGCCAGGTCGCTCTTGCCGGTTTCCAGCAGGCTGCGAGCGCGCGCCAGGCGCCGGGCCCTGACCCAGGCATGAGGCGGCTCGCCGAAAGAGGCATGGAACATGCGGGCGAAGTGGTAGGTGGACAGCGCGGCCACGCCCGCCAGCCGGTCCAGCGTGAGCGGTTCGGCGAGATGCGCGTCCACGTAGTCCATGACGCGCCGGCGCACGCGGGGGGCAAGCCCGCCTTTCACCGGCGCGCCGGCCTTGCGCGCGACGCCCTGGTTCAGCAGGTGGTGCAGCACCGTCTCGCCGGCGCTGCTGGCCGCGAGGCGGTCGGCGGGCTGGGCCCAGTCGGTGCCCAGCAACTGCCTGCAGACATCGATCAGCGAGTCATCGTGGATGTAGGTGCGATCGCGCAATTCCAGTGTGCGAGGCTCGCAGTCCAGCCGCATGACGGCCTCGCGGGCCAGGCGCTCCGGCGCGATGTACAGATGCAGGAAATGCACCGGATCGTTCATGCTCCAGCGCGAGTGGTGTTCGGCCGGCAGGACGCAGAACTTGCCGGCGCCGCCATGCAGCGAGTCCTGGCCCAAGCGGAACGACTTGTCGCCGCCGTGCAGATAGAGCGAGAGCGTATGGTGGCCGGGCGTTTCGTAGCCCAGGGTTTCGCGGGCGCTGCGCGACCATTGCGAGATCGCGAGGCCTTCGCCCAGCGGGGCGGCGCGCTGCAGCGTCGCGGTGGAGCGCGACAGCGTGCGAAAGACGGAGAAATCGGCCGGGGCCGAAGCAACGGAAACCATAGGATTGAAATGCTACTGCGATTGCTCCCGGAGGGGAGGCTTTTTGCCCTTGAGAGGCCCGGCGGCGAACAAAAACCGCAAGAAACGGCAATCCGTCCGGGGGCTGCAAGCGCACACTGGTGTTCCGGGGCGGCCGTCGGGCCGCCGCGTTCCCGTCCCTATTTCCGCCTCGCAGCAAGCCGCAACGTGAACCTTTCCCTGTATTTCCTCACCGTCGTGATCTGGGGCACCACCTGGATCGCCATCAAGCTCCAACTGGGCGTGGTCGCCATTCCGGTGTCGATCTTCTACCGCTTCGCGCTGGCGGGCCTCATCCTGTTCGCGGCCCTGCTGCTGACCCGCAAGCTGCAGCGGCTGGACCGGCGCGGGCACTGGCTGTGCGTGGGCCAGGGGCTGTGCCTGTTCTGCCTGAATTTCCTGTGTTTCTACACGGCGACGCAGTGGATACCCAGCGGCCTGGTGTCGGTGGTGTTTTCGGCGGCCACCCTGTGGAATGCGCTGAACGCCCGCCTCTGGTTCGGCACGCGCATCGCGCCCCGTGTCATGGTGGCCGGCGTGTTCGGTTTTGCGGGGCTCGTCCTGCTGTTCTGGCCGGAGCTGGCCAGCCAGGAGGCCAGCCATGAAACGCTGTTGGGGCTGGGTTTCGCGCTGCTGGGAACCATCTGTTTTTCCACGGGGAACATGCTGTCGTCCCTGCAGCAGCGCGCGGGCATCAGGCCCCTGACGGGCAATGCCTACAGCATGCTCTATGGCGCGGTCATCCTGCTGGCCGGCTGCGTGGCGGCGGACCTGCCCTTCGGCTTCGACGGCTCGGCCACCTATGTGGGCGCCCTGCTCTACCTGGCCATTTTCGGCTCGGTGGTCGGCTTCACCGCCTATCTGACGCTGGTCGGACGGATGGGCCCGGCGCGCGCCGCGTACTGCACGGTGCTGTTTCCGGTCGTGGCCCTGAGCGTCTCGTCCTACGCCGAAGGCTATCAGTGGACGCCGTATGCGTTGCTGGGCCTGGGCCTGGTGATGCTGGGCAACCTGCTGGTCTTCACTAAGTGGTCGCCCTTTGCGCGCCGCGCCCAGGCGGCCGGTTAGCCGGCCAGGCGACGCAGCCCTTCCAGCAACCGGTCGATTTCCGCGTCGCTGGTCAGGTAGCTGACGGAAGCCCGCGCAATCTGCTTCAGCCCGCGGGCTTCCATGTCCAGCGGCGTGTAGGGCACGCCGTTGCTGCCGATGGTCACGCCTTGCGCGGCCATGGCGCGCTGGACCGACGGAGCGTCTTGGCCCGCCAGATTGAATGCCACCAGGCCCGAGCGTTCGCGGCCCTGATCCAGCACGGTGATGCCGGGGATGGCCGCCAATTCGGCGCGCAAGGACTGGGCGACGGCGTCGATGCGCGCGCGGATGGATTCCAGTCCGATGTCCAGCGCTTCCTGCAAGGCGTTGGCGAGGCCGCAGCGCAGCGCCAGGGAATTCTCCGCGGACTCCAGGCGCGCGGCGTCCTGGCGGAGCATGGGCTGTCCGTCCGGGCCCAGGGGCGCCGAATGCGTGTCCACGAAAGCGGGGGTCAGCGTATCGAGGAAGCCTCGCCGCACATACAGCAGGCCGGTGCCGCGCGGGCCGCGCAACGCCTTGCGTCCCGCTCCGCTCAAGACGTCGCAGCCGATCCCGGCCACGTCCACCGGCACCTGGCCGACGGCTTGCGCCCCATCCACGAAGTACGGTATGCCGTGCCGCCGCGCCACTTGTCCGACGGCGGCGGCGGGGTTGATCAATCCGCCGTTGGCGGGCAGCCAGGTCAACGCGATCAGGCGCACCCGCTCGTCGAGCATGGCCTCCAGGGCCTGCGCATCCACGCAGCCGCTGTCGTCAGAAGGAATGGCCTCCAGCGTGGCGCCGGCGCGCTGCGCCGCGAGCCGCATCGCCGCCAGGTTGCCGCCCCATTCATGGCGGCCGACCAGGATGCGGTCGCCAGGCTTCCAGGCCGGCAGCGCGGCGAAAGCGGCGCCCCAGCCCGATGAGTTCCCGCCGGTCAGCGCGATCTCGTCAGGCTGCGCATTGAACAGCCGGGCGGCCAGCACTCGGGCCCTTTCCGTCTGTTCGCGCGAGGCCACGCCGGCCTCCATCGGCCCCAGCGTGGCTTCGCGGTGCAGATGCGAATGAATCGCCTGCAGCGTGGCGGCCGACGGGAGCGACGCGCCCGCGTGGTTGAAGTGGACGGTGGTTTGGGCGCCCGGGGTAAGGGCGCGCAACGCCTGCACGGCGGCCGGGGTCAGGGAGGCGGACATGGCGGTTCCGGGATGACTGCGTCAGGCTTGCGTGAGGGCGACGACGGCTTCGACCTCCACGGCGACGCCCTGGGGCAGGGAAGCCACCCCGACGGCGCTGCGGGCATGGCGGCCCGCGTCGCCGAATACGTCCACCATCAGGTCGGAGGCGCCGTTGGCGACGGCGCTCTGGCGGTTGAAGTCCGGCGTGCTTGCTACGAACACGCCCAGGCGCACCACGCGCGCCACCCGGTCCATCCGGTCGCCGGTGGCGGCGGCGATCTGCGACAGCACGCCCAGCGCGGACAGGCGCGCCGCCTCGACGCCATCCGCATCGGAGATCTGGTCGCCGAGGCGGCCCAGGTAGGCGGCCTTGCCGTTCTTGCGGGATATCTGGCCGGAGATATAGAGCAGATTGCCTTCCTGCACGCAGGATACGTAGTTGGCGGCGGGGGCGGCGGCGGCTTCCAGGGCGAGGCCAAGTTCGGCCACGCGGCCGGAGATCGAACGGGTCATGAGGGGGCTCCTGTGCAGGGATCTAGTGGAAACCCCCATGCTATCGGCCGTGGCGCGCCGTGACCAATCAATTCTTGTGACGTACGTATGAGCAAAACTAATGCGTGTCGCCGGGCGCCGCCGCCGCTTGCTCCAGCCAGGAATGGAAGCGCCGCGCCGCGTCGCCGAGTGCGCCGCGCGGCGTCACGAACCACCAGCCGATGCGCGGCGCCTCCAGCGTGGCGCCGGGCAGCGCCTCGACCAGCGCGCCGCTGGCCAGCTGGGCTCCGATCAGGCGGTGCCGGCCCATCGCCAACCCCTGGCCCGCCAAGGCGGCTTCCACCACGATGTTGTAGTCGTGCAGGCGCACCGGCCGCACGCGGCTGAGATCCAGGCCGTAGCGTTGCGCCCAGGCGTCCCATTCGAATGGATGTTTGGCGTGGGAGGCCAGCAGGGGATAGCGCAGCAGGTCCTCCGGCGCGCGCGGGCGCTTCTTTCCCGCGATGAGCCCGGGGGCGCAGACGATGGACAGGCGCTCCGCCATCAGCAGCCGCGCCCGTACGCCGGGCCAGGCGCCGCGCCCATAGCGTATCGCCACGTCGACCTCTCCGCCCGCGACGTCTGCCAGCGCGATGTCGGGCAGCAGCTGCAGGTCGATGTCCGGATGAGCGGCGGCGAATCCCGCCAGCCGCGGCGCGAGCCAGCGCGTGGCGAACGAGGCCAGCAGCCCGACCCGCAGCTTGCTGCGCGCCGCCGCGGGCGCGCGGATTTCGTCGGTGCCCAGGCGCAGCAATTCGAATGCGGCATGCACCCGGTCGTAGTAGGCCTGGCCTGCGGCGGTCAGGGCCACGGCGCGGGTGCGGCGTTCGAACAATGCCACGCCCAGCTCCGCCTCCAGGCGCTGGATGTGATGGCTGATGGCGCTTTGCGTGACGAACAGTTCCTGGGCCGCCTGCGAAAAGCTCAGCCGCCGCGCGGCCGCTTCAAAGGCACGCAGGGAGACCAGGGCGGGCAGGGATCGCGCGGAACGCATGGTGCAGGGCAATCGTGATGGAGGAAATGCGCATCATCGTACTGCGCGGCGGGCGGGAAGCAGCCCGGAAATGCAAAAGGCCCGCAACATGTTGCGGGCCCTTCAGTACTGCATTCTTTGGCTCCCCGAGCTGGGCTCGAACCAGCGACCTGCGGATTAACAGTCCGTCGCTCTACCGACTGAGCTATCGGGGAACAGGTAGAGGGGCCGAATTATGCACAAATTTCGGGAAGTTTGCAAAACGGTCGGGGACGGAACAGGCACGGCTGCGTCGCGCGGGATTTTTCCAGTCGCCGCGCCCGCTGGACGCTCTCGTGTACCCGCTTGATTTAATTCATTCAAATGAATTAAATTGTCGACTCAACCTTGTCAGGAGCGCAGCATGATTCAAATTCCCCCTCCTCTATCCTTGGCCGAGCGCGACAGGCGCTGGCAGCTGGCGCGCCGGCTCATGCGCGAAGAACGTCTCGACGCGTTGATCGTCTATGGCGACCGGGAGGCGGCCGCTCCGGCGGCCTTCGCGCCGGATTGCTACTTCACTAACGACCGACCAGGATCGCTGGTGCTCTTTGTTGGCGAGGACGCGCCGCTGGTATTCACGTTCGCCTCCATGATGGTGGCTGACCATATCCAGGCCGCAATGCGCGGCGACCTGCAATGGCTGGCGCCCGAGCAGTTGCGCGTGGGCAAGACCGGCCGCGACGCAGGCGCCTATCTGGCCAGCCGCGGCCTTGCCGGCGCGCGCGTCGGCATCATCGGTCTGGAGCCATACCCGCCCTTCTATTTCGATGGCGCCTTGCCCTGCCGCACGATGGAGGGGTTGGCGGGCGCGCTTGCGCGGGCCGAGTTCGTGCCAGTGTATCGGGCATTCTTCGCATTGGCGTCCGTCAAGAGCGAAGAGGAACTGGGGCTTATCCGCTATGCCGCGCACATTGGCGAGGCCATGAGCGAGACCCTGCGCGCGACCGCCCGCCCGGGGGTATCCGAGGCAGAACTGGTCGCTGCCGTGACATCCACCTGCTTCTCCATGGGGGGCTACACCGCCGAGATTCTGCTGGGGTCGGGGCCGGAATATGTGGGCTGGGGCCCGCCGGCCTGGCAGTACCGTTCGCAGCGTCCTCGCGTATTGCGTGAGGGGGACATCGTGCTGTCCGAGATATTCGCCCTCTACGGCATGATGGAAACGCAGCATCAGGCCGCGGTGGCGGTCGGCGACGTGCATCCGGATATTCTCCGCGCGGCGGCAGTCGCCCGCGAGTGCTACGAGCGTGGGCTGTGGGCGCTTCATGCCGGCAACACGTTCGGCGCCGTGGTGGACGCGATGGAGCAGCCGCTGCTGGAGGCGGGCGGTTGGCACGTGCATCCGCTGATACACAGCATCAATCCCTATGGGCCGGTGGGCTTTGGTACGGCGCCCGGCATAGAATGCCTACCTGAAGCCGGCCGCTATGTGCAGTTGCAACGTCTGCCCACGGTAGCGCGGGAACTGGAGCTGAAGCCGGGCATGTGTTTCGCTTTTGAGCCCAACTGCGCTTTTGGGCGGCATGTGGCCAACGTTGGCGGTACCGTCATCGTGGGCGACACGGCTGGCGTTGAACTCAACCAGAACTCGACGAGATTGATGCAGGCAAGGTGGTAGCCATGACGCCTCGCCTCACGGATACGATGAAGCCATCCACAGACGGTCATGCGGAACGCGCCCGCGAAACGCGCGACAAACTGATCGAGGCGGGGCTGTCGCTGTTCAGCCGATACGGGCTGGACGGCGTGCGCACGCGTGAACTGGCCGACAGGGCGGGCGTGAATCAGTCGGCCATTCCCTATCATTTCGGCGGTAAGGACGGTGTATATGCCGCAGTCATCCGGCGCGTGGCGAACGGCATCGTCGAGCGAGCAGGCCTGGAACGCATATTGGCCGAGCAGCCGTCCGGCGCCGCCGCCTCGGCGCGCGCGCTGGAGGCGCTGATGCGGGCATTCACGCGCGCGCTGCTGGACGGCGCCGGCGAATCCGTAAGCGGCAGCCTGCTGTTGGCGCGCGAACAGCTTCAACCTTCGCCGGTCTTTGACGAGACTTATGGACAACTGTTCCAGCCCTTGCACGTGGCGGTGACGCAGCGGGTTGCCGGCATACGGGGCGACTCAGCGGACGACGCCAGCAATATTCTGCGCGCGCACGCCATTCTCGGTCAGGCAATCGCATTCGCGGTGGCCAGGCAGGCGCTATTGCGGCGCCTGACCGTGCAGGCATTGCCGCAGGCCGTCGTGGACGAGATCGCGGTGCTGGTGGGCTGCATGGCGGTCGCGGCCGCCAAGGCCGGCTAGCGCCACGCCGCGCTTAGCGGCCGAGCGGAGGGTCCAGGCTCAGGACGTGACCCGCCAGCCGCACCAGTTGCCGGTTCAATTCGTCCAGCTCGGCCTGTGACAGGATGGACTGGCTGGCGGCAGTGATTGCCCGCGCGGCGATATCGACTCGGTCGTAAACGGCTTCGCCCACGGCCGTCAGCCTGACCTCGACCACCCTGGCATTGGTGGCGCGCTTGGCGCGCACCGCGAAACCGCGCTGTTCGACCTGATCCACGATGCGGCTCACGACCGATTGTTCGATCAGGGTGCCTTTGCAGATTTCGCTGATGGTGGCGACCTCCGCCCAACGCAGATGCTGCATGACGCGGAACTGCTGCAGCGTCAGCTCGACAGGACGCAGCGCACGCAGGAGCTGCGCATTCATTGCGTTCATCAGACGGCTCAGGTTGTACGGCAGATAGCCTGTTGGAGCCGCGCGCGCATCAGGGACTGGAGCACTGGTCTTTTTCGCCATGCGGCCATTCTAGCATCCACCTCCAGCCCGGTCAGAGCCCATTCTTGCGCCAATAAATTCCCTTGCATGAATCTATAAATAAAGATAATACGCTATGAATATAGGGAAAACGATATACGAAAAATAAAAAGAATGTAATTGCATATATTAACTCCGTACGTTAACTTGGCGCCACAAGCAGTCCAACTGAACCAAGGGTGCAGCGGAGACATAACGATGATCGGGGGAATGTTCCGGCGCTATGGCGCCGGCATGTGGCTGGCGCTCGGCGCCTCGGCGGCGGACGCGCAGCCGTCCATGACGTTGTACGGCGTGCTCGACACGGCAGTCGAGCACGTCAACAGGATTGGCGTAGACCACCGCAGTGTGACTCGTATGCCCGGAATAACGGGCTCTACGCCGTCACGCTGGGGGCTCAAGGGAGTTGAAGACCTGGGCGGCGGGCTTAAGGCGATGTTCCAGCTGGAAGGCGGATACGCCGTCGACAATGGCCGGCTGACGCAGGGAGGACGGCTGTACGGACGCCAGTCCTGGGTGGGTTTGACGGGGCCCTGGGGCCAGGTGTCGCTGGGGCGTCAGTTCACCATGAGCGCCTGGGCCACGATGGATGCGGACGTGCTAGGCCCGACGCTGTATGGCACCAGCAATCTGGACATGGTGCTGGCCAACCCGCGCGCCGACAACACCGTCGCCTATCGCGGCACGTTTGGCGCGGTGACGGTGGGCGGCACCTACAGCTTCGGGCGCGACAGCGTCAACGATGGCCCGAGCTTCTCCGGGCAGAACTGCGCGGGCGGTTTCAGCGCCGACCGCCGCGCCTGCAGGCAATGGACCGCCATGCTGATGTATCGGGGCGCAGGCTGGAACGTGAGCACGGCATACGACGTACTGCGCGGCGGGCCGGGCGCATTCGCGGGGCTGACCTCCAGCGCGCTGCGCGACCGCCGCTTCATGGTGGCGGGGTATGTCCTGAGCGGCGCAGGCAAGGTCGGCGCGGGCTATTTGCGCCGCGATAACGATGCCAGCCGCAATCCCAGAAGCCACTTGTGGTGGTTGGGGATCGCGTATGACCTGACGCCCGCGTTCAACTTGGGCGTGCAGGCCACATGGCTGGACTATCGGCACAGCCCCGATCGCACCTTGCTGCTGTCGGTGATGGCGCGGACCTCGCTGTCCAAACGCACCGCGCTGTATCTCACATCGGGCTACATCGACAACGGTGGACAGGTGACGACCTCGGTCAGCTCGGGCGCGCCGGGATCGGCGACCGCGCCGGGCGGCAATCAGCTAGGGGTGGCGCTCGGGGTAAGGCATCTTTTCTAGCGGGCGCGACGGGCGGCGCCCGCCAGCACTCGCACGGAAGTTCCAGGAGACAGGGTATGGCAGCAAAACGTGTGGAAATTTCAGGGGCGGGATTCGCCGGTTTGACCGCCGCTGCTGCGTTCGCGCAGCGCGGATGGTCGGTGCGGGTGCATGAGCGTGCGCCCACATTGCGCACGGCAGGCGCAGGGATCTTCGTTTTCGAGAATGGACTCAGGGTGTTGCGGGCTATCGACGCCTACGAAGATGCGGTGTGCGGCGCGCATATCGCCCCGGCGCGCGAGACGCGTGATAGCGCGGGACGTCTTCTGGCGCGGCATCCCGGCGGTCCGTCGCAGCGCGTCGTTACCGTTGTGCGCCAGCAGCTGCTGGAGTCGGTGGCGGCGGCGGCCCGTCGCGCGGGGGCGGAAATATGCATGAGTTCGGAAGTGGTGGACGCCACGCCCGAAGGCCGGATCCGATTGGCTGACGGACAGAGCGCCATCGCGGATCTGGTTATTGCCGCCGACGGCGTGCATTCGCAGATTCGCGACAGGCTTGAACTGCTGCGCTCGCGCGTGAAGCTGGGGGACGGCGCGATCCGCGTGTTGTTGCCACGCCGACATGACGATACCGACAGCCAGCAGGAAATCGTCGAGCATTGGTCGGGTAAGCGGCGCCTGCTGTATGTGCCCTGCGGCCATGATTGGCTGTATCTGGCATTGACCACGTTGAATGACGATCACGAAGGCAAGAGATTGCCGCTTGATGCTGGCGCGTGGGCGCGAACGTTTCCGCATCTCCGCAGGCTGATCGAACGCATCGGCCAGGAAGGGCGTTGGGACGAGTTCGAGATGATCCGTCTGTACCGCTGGTCGCACGGCCGTGTGGCGGTGGTGGGCGACGCCGCCCACGCACAGGCACCCAATCTGGGGCAAGGCGGCGGTTGCGCCATGATGAGCGCGCTGGGGTTGGCCGTGGCGCTCGAGCAAGAAATCGACATTCCCCAGGCGTTGCAGGCCTGGGAGGCGCGCGAGCGGCCGTTGATCGAACATACCCAACGGGTGTCGCGGCTTTACAGCCGCGTGGGACGCCTGCCGGAGTGCCTGCGCAGCCTGACGTTCAGCATTGCCGGCCGTTCGGCCTGGATGGTACGCCAGCGGATGCGCGCCGCCAATCATCACCCCACCGGAGCGCGCTGATGGCATTCGATCGTTTGCGGCAGTTGCCGCCCATGTTGCATTCCGGGGCACAGGACTATGCGAGGCAAGTGCTGAATGCTTCGCGCGCCGCCTCGCAAGCCGCGGGGTTCGTCGGCGATCTGGCTTACGGCGCGGATCCCTGGCAGACCCTGGATATCTATGCGCCCGCGTCATTCGGACAGGCGCCAATGGCGGTGCTGCTGTCGTTTCACGGCGGCGCCTGGATGAATGGCTACAAGGAATGGATGGGGTTCCAGGCGCCGGCGCTGGCGCATATTCCATTGATTTTGGTCACACCCGACTACCGTCTGGCGCCGGCCGTGGGCATGGCCGAGATAGTGGACGACTGCTACGCGGCACTGGCCTGGACCTACAGCAACATCGCCCGCTTCGGCGGAGACCCGGCGCGGATCTGGGTCGGCGGTCACTCGGCGGGAGCGCATCTGGCGGCCGTGCTCGCACTGCGACCCGATCTGGCCGAGCGCCATGGATTGCCGGCCGACGTCGTGCGAGGAGCGGCCTTGATCAGCGCGCCGCTGGCGCTGGACTTTCTCCATGCGCCGGCCACGCAGGCCGATCACAAGCTGGCGCAAGCGCTTGGCGCGGGGGCCGCTCAATGGAGTCCACTGCGTCTGGCCGAGCGGGCCGCCGTGCCGTTCTGCCTCGATTGGGGGGAACACGATTTTCCGCGCATCGTAGAGCAGAACCGGGCCTTTGTGGCGCGCCTGCAAGCGCGCGGCCTGTCCGTGAGCGGGCGGGAGTGGGCCGGACATGACCACTTTTCGGTGCATGTGGCCTGCGGCCAACCCGGTAGCGCATGGGCCCAGCAGTTCACCCATTATTTCTGAGCAGGAGAGCAACGGCATGCAGGCACATCATCAGCAAAGTATTTTTTCCCCTCGGCGGCTGGGGCACGTGAACTTCATCGTGGCCGATCTTGAGCGATCCATTGGCTTTTATCAGCAGGCCTGCGGCCTGAATCTGGAGTTCACCGAAACCGGTATCCGAGCGGGATTCATGGGCGTGGGCCATACCCCGCACGATATAGGCATGATCGAGCAGACGCAGGAGGCCCGCTACGGCCGCGATGGGCACCTGCAGATGCCGCGCGGCGTGGCCAGCCGTATCGGTCTGAATCACCTGGCCTGGGAGATGGAGTCCGAGGCAGCCCTGGTGACGGCTTGGGAGCAGGCGCAGGCGGCCGGCCTGGGGGAGTCTTCGCGCACGGTGGATCACCAGATCGCCCGCAGCATCTACCTGCGTGATCCGGACGGCAACATGAACGAGTTCTACGCCGACACCATCGCCGAGTGGCGTGCCGTGCTGCACGGCGACATGGATCTCATCACTTCGACGTGGGAGCCCGGCACACCGGCGCCATCGCCCGAGCCGCGATGGCATGAGAATCCGCCCACTCGGGTGTTCGAGGGTGCCGTAATGCAGCCCCGGCGCTTGTCCCATGCCGTGCTGCTGACACCGGACCTGGCGCCAATGCTGCGCTTCTATACCGGGATTGCGGGCTTGCGCGTGGTTCACGCCGGGGCGGACGTCGCGCTGCTGCGGCCTCGGGCGACGCAGTCGGCGTATCAGCTGGCGTTGGTGCGCAGCCAGGAAAAGGGTTTGCATCATTTCGCGTTTGAAGTCGACGGCGGGACGGACTGGACCGGCAGCGCGCTGCGCTTGCGGGATATGGGGCTTGCGGCCGAATCCAGGCAAGACGGTCCGCTCAAGCGCAGCCTGTTCGTGACGGATGCCGACGGTTTCTTAGTCGAGTTCTGCGCGCCCTTGCCCCATGCGCTCGAACGGCTGGAGACGGCAGGGTGGCTTCCGATTTCCGAGGACACGGCTTTTCGCGTGTAGCCCTTCGCGCCGTTTCGCCACGCCGGCGGGGGGCGTTCTCCCCCGATGACATCGACTTCTAGGACGGCCTCATGCAAGCTGCCGAATCCCCGTATTCCGGCGATCTCCGCCATCGCCACACAGCCCATCATTCCCGAGGCGCGATCATTGCCCGGCTGGAACGTCTGCACAAGTCTTCGCTGCAGGTGCGTGCGCGCCTGCTGATAGGCCTGGCGACCTTTTTCGATGGCTTCGATGCCCTGGTCATCGCGGCCACGCTGCCGCTCTTGATCAAAGAATGGTCGCTATCGCCAGCTCAAGCCGGGCTTCTGGTCGCGGTCAGCGCGGCCGGCGCCCTGATCGGCACGCTGGTGTTTCCACAGATCGCCGACCGCTACGGCCGGGTGCGGGCGGTCACCATCAGCACTGCCATCATCGGAGTGGGCAGCATCGCCTGCGGCTTCACCCAGAACTACGAGCTATTCCTGTTGATCCGCTTCATCCAGGGCGTGGGCATCGGCGGCGAGCTGCCTGTCGCCGCAACCTACATCAACGAAATCGCCCGGGCCCACGGCCGGGGGCGGTTTGTGCTGTTGTACGAGGTCATCTATCCGGTTGGACTGCTGCTGTCCACCATCGTGGGCGCCTGGATGGTGCCGAGGTTGGGCTGGGCATCTCTGTATTTCGTGGGCGGTGCGCCGGCGCTGCTGGCGCTGCTGATACCGCGCTTCGTGCCGGAATCCCCGCGCTGGCTTGCCGAGAAAGGACGCTTGGTGGAATCGCACGAGGCGTTGCGGCGATTCGAGGACAGTGCCCGGGAGCCGCTGCCCATACCCGGGGACAGCGCGAGCTTCGACGCCCTGCTCGCCTCCACGCCGGCGCGCCGGGTGCGCGATGTGTTCGGGCCGCTGTATCTGCGGCGCACCTTGGTCATTGCGCTGTTGTGGGCGTCTTGCGGCTTCATCCAATCCAGCCTCACGACCTGGTTGCCCACTATCTATCAGACCCTCTACAAGGTGCCGTTGCAGACCGCGCTGAATCTGGCGATCGGCGCTTCCGCGCTAGGTGTGGTGGGGTCGATCGTGTGCGCGCTCCTGGTGGACCGGGTTGGCCGCAAGCCCGTCATCATCTGGGCCTTTGCCGGGTGCACGATTGCGCTGACGGCGGCCGGCCTGCTGGCGGACCAAGGCGTATATGTCCTCGCCATGCTGTGCTCGCTGGCCTTCGGATTGCTGGCATGCGGATTCATTACGGTGTTTGTCTATACCCCCGAGATGTATCCGACCGGCGTACGCGCATTGGGCTGTGGCGTGGGCGGCGTATGGGCCAAGCTTGCCGCGATCTCCGGGCCGATGGTGATGACGCAGTTCGTGGGGTCGGGTCATCTCGGGCTGGCGTTCTTCTGCCTGGGCGGGGTGACGCTGATCACGGCATTCGCGGTGGGCCGCCATGGAATCGAAACTCGTGGGAAGGTGCTGGAAGAGTTGGAGGCCTGACGGCCGTCACCTGCGCCAAGATTGAGCGATCACGCGCGGGGAGCGCCTGCCAGTTCGCCCGGACAAAAAAAACCCCGCTTCGCCTTAGGCGCTGCGGGGTTTCATTCTGTTCGGGCTGCAAGCTTGGTGCCGGTGAAAGGAATCGAACCCTCGACCTTCTCATTACAAGTGAGCTGCTCTACCAACTGAGCTACACCGGCTTTGCCTGCGTGACCTTTGCACAGGGATCGCATTGTAATGAAAAAATGCGGCCCTGGCGTGGCCGTGCCTGCGCGGCGGCTATTTGACGATGGTCAGGCGCGGACGCTTGGGTTCGTCGTCGTCTCCGCCGTCGTCGCCGGGGGCGGCGGCGTCGGAGCCTTCGGGCGCGGCGGCGGCCGCCGTGCCCTGGGCGCCGGCTTCCGGCGGTTCGTAGGGCTGCACTTCGAAGCCCATGCCCGCGCCGGTTTCGCGCGCGTAGATGGCGCTGACGGCGCCCACGGGAACGTAGACGTTTTCGGTCACGCCGCTGAAGCGGGCCTGGAATTCGATGAATTCATTGCCCAGCACCAGGCGGTTGGTGGCCAGCGTGCCGACGTTCAGTGTGATCTGTCCGTCGCGCACATGGGCGACGGGCACCATGGTGTGCTCGTCGACCTGCACGGTGATGTACGGCGTGTAGCCGTTATCGGTGCACCATTCATGCAGCGCGCGGATCAGATACGGTTTGGTCGAAGTTTCACCCATTGCGGAACAGCCTTAACGACGCATCACTTTTTCCGAAGGCGTCAGCGCTTCGATATAGGCCGGGCGCGAGAAGATGCGTTCGGCGTACTTCTGCAGCGGAGCCGCGTTCTTGGGCAGCTCGATGCCGTAGTGGTCCAGGCGCCACAGCAGCGGGGCCACGGCCACGTCGAGCATGGAGAATTCCTCGCCCAGCATGTACTTGTTCTTCAGCAGCATGGGAGCCAGCTGGGCCAGGCGATCGCGGATGTTCTGGCGGGCGTTGGCCAGCTTCTTTTCGTCGGGCTTGGCGCTGCGGTCTTCGAGCGTCGAGACGTGGACGAACAGTTCCTTTTCGAAGTTGTAGAGGAACAGGCGCGTGCGGGCGCGCATGACCGGGTCGGCGGGCATGAGCTGCGGGTGGGGGAAGCGCTCGTCGATGTACTCGTTGATGATGTTCGACTCGTACAGGACCAGGTCGCGCTCGACCAGAATGGGCACTTGACCGTACGGGTTCATCACCGAGATGTCTTCGGGCTTGTTGTACAGGTCGATGTCGCGGATCTCGAAATCCATGCCTTTTTCGAACAACACGAAACGGCAGCGTTGCGAAAACGGACACGTGGTTCCGGAATAGAGCACCATCATGGCGGTAAGTCCTTTATTAAAAACGAAAGGCCAGCGCCTTAATCTAGCAGGCGCTGGCCCCAATTGCCAGGCGGGATAGGCATACGGCCCTATCCGCCGATCCCGTCCCCATTTACAGCCGGGGACGGCGAAAAAACCTGGCGGGGCTTGCGGTTAGCGCACGTGTTTCCAGTACGAGGCATTCAGGCGCCAAGTAACCAGGAAGAACAGCAGCAGGAACAACATGACGCCGACACCGAGGCGAACGCGGAACGTCTGGACGGGCTCGGCCATCCAGGACATGAACGCGGTCAGATCGGCGATGTCGTTGTCGTATGTTGCGACTTGGGCCGGGTTGGCGGCCTTGAATTTGGCATCGAAGGTGGCATGGCCGTGGTAGTTGGCTACCGGTTCGGCCTTGACCGTGGAAAAACCTTGAGCATCGTACACCGTCGTGACCCGTTCCCAGGTCTTGGGCGCGCCTTCCTTGCCTTCCACCTCGTGCATGGCGACGGTAGTGAGCTCGCGCGGACCCTGGCGTTCCCAGAGGGCATGGGGCATGCCCACGGCCGGGAAGACCAGGTTGTTCCAGCCCGTCGCGCGCGACGTGTCGCGGTAGAAGGTGCGCAGGTAGGTGTAGATGTAGTCGGAACCCGAGGGGCCGGCGTTCACGGACTTGGCGCGGGCGATCACGGACAGGTCCGGGGGCGTCGTGCCAAACCACTGCTTGGCGTCCTTCGGGGTCATGGCGACGGTCATCATGTCGCCGACCTTTTCGCCGGTGAACAGCAGGCTTTCCTTGATTTGCTGGTCGGTCAGCCCGATGTCCTTGAGCTTGTTGTAGCGCATCGAGGACGCGCTATGGCAGTTCAGGCAGTAGTTGACGAACAGCTTGGCTCCGTTCTGCAGCGACGACATGTCGTTGACGCGGTACGGGGCCTTGTCCAGCGGGAATCCGCCCTCGGCGGCGAAAGTGGAGGTGCACGCGAGCAACAAGGCCACGGCACCAATCAGCTTCTTGATCATGGTTAATCCGTTATCTGGTGGGCTCAGTGGGCGTGGAACGTGACGCGCTCGGGCACTTTCTTGAAGGTGCCAAGGCGGCTCCAGACCGGCATCAGGAAGAAGAATGCCAGGTACAGAAGCGTGCCGATCTGCGACGTGATGTTCAACGGCGGACTGGGCGGCTGCGTACCGATGTAGCCGAGCACCAGGAAATTGACCATGAAGATGCCGTAGATCCATTTGTGCCACGTGGGGCGGTAGCGGATCGACTTGACCGGGGAATGGTCCAGCCACGGCAGGAAGAACAGGATGACCACGGTGCCGCCCATGGCGACCACGCCCCAGAACTTGGCGTCGATCACGCGCAGCAGCACGGCCACGACGATCAAGATGCCGGGGATGGCGACGCGCATGAGGCCCTTCAGGTTGCTCTTGACGAGCAGGGCGATGGCGCCCAGCACCGAGGCGCCAGCCAGCACCCACGTGAACTCGTCGGTGGTGGCGCGCAGCATCGAGTAGAACGGCGTGAAGTACCACACCGGGGCGATGTGCGGAGGCGTCTTCAGCGAGTCGGCGGGGATGAAGTTGTTGAACTCCAGGAAGTAGCCGCCCATTTCCGGCGCGAAGAACACGATGAACGCGAACACCAGCAGGAAGCCTGCCACGCCCATCAGGTCATGCACCGAGTAGAAGGGATGGAACGGGATGCCGTCTTTCGGGCGTCCGTACTTGTCCTTCGGGCCTTGCTTGATCTCGATGCCGTCCGGGTTGTTCGAGCCGACTTCGTGCAACGCCACCAGGTGGGCGGCGACCAGGCCCACCAGCACCAGCGGGATGGCGATGACGTGGAAGGCGAAGAAGCGGTTCAGGGTGGCGTCCGACACGACGTAGTCGCCGCGGATCCAGATCGACAGTTCAGGGCCGATGAACGGAATGGCCGAGAACAGGTTCACGATCACCTGGGCGCCCCAGTAGGACATCTGGCCCCAGGGCAGCAGGTAACCGAAGAAGGCTTCCGCCATCAGACAGAGGAAGATCGCGACGCCGAAGATCCACACGAGCTCGCGCGGCTTGCGGTAGGAACCGTAGAGCAGCCCGCGCAGCATGTGCAGGTACACGACGACGAAGAACATCGACGCGCCGGTGGAGTGCATGTAGCGCACCAGCCAGCCCCATGGGACCTCGCGCATGATGTATTCGACGGATTGGAACGCGCGTTCGGCATCCGGCTTGTAGTGCATGACCAGGAAAATGCCGGTCACGATCTGCAGCACCAGCACCAACAGCGCCAGTGAGCCAAAGAAATACCAGAAGTTGAAGTTTTTCGGTGCGTAGTACTCGGACAAATGGGCTTTCCAGGTGGAGGTCACCGGGAAGCGCCGGTCCAGCCAGCCCAACAGGCCTGTCGTCTCGACGGTTTTCTCGCCAGCCATGTAACGGCTCCTTCTCTCACGTGGCGTAATGCGGATTTACTTACGTAATGAAAAAAGCGCGACGCGAGCGTCAGGCCTTGTTGTCTTCATCGACGCCCACGATGATGCGGGTATCGCTGAGATACTGGTACGGCGGAACTTCGAGGTTGTCGGGAGCGGGCTTGTTCTTGTAGACCCGGCCAGCCAGGTCGAACGTCGAGCCGTGGCAGGGGCAGAGGAATCCGCCTTGCCAGCTGGCGCCCATGCCGCCGCCCTTTTCGAAGTGGGCGGTGGGCGAGCAGCCCAGGTGGGTACAGATGCCGACGCAGACGAAGAGCTCGGGCTTGCGCGAGCGGCCCTCGTTTTCGGCGTAGGCGGGAGTGAAGCCAGGCCGCTTGGAATCGGGATCGGCCAGCAGGGCGTCCTGGGACTTGAGGCCGGCGATCTGTTCGGGAGACCGGTGGATGATCCAGACCGGCTTGCCGCGCCACTCGACCGTTTTCATGGAGCCGACGGGAATGTCGCCGACGTCCACTTCCACGGGCGCCCCGGCCGCGCGGGCCTTTTCGGAGGGGGAAAACGTGCTCACCAACGGTATTGCCGTTGCGACACCAGCTACGCCACCCACAGCACAGGCGGTGGTTACCCAGAAACGTCGCGAAGGATCGGGCGGCAGATTTGGATCAACCGCACCGTCATCATCATGCACCAGCGTATCCTGACTCATCTTCCTATCCTTGTTGATGCGCCCGCTCTACGAGTAGCATCACTTCTGCGGCATCGGCTTCGCGGGAATATGTAACAACATAGCAACCGCGTATTATAGCGCCAGCCCACTGGGGGGCGTATCACGAAGGGAGTGCTTTTATGAGCAAAGCGACTGGTTTCGTCAAAGAATTTCGAGATTTCGCTGTAAAAGGCAACGCGGTGGACCTCGCGGTCGGTGTCATCATCGGCGCGGCGTTCGGCAAAATCGTCGATTCGCTGGTCAAGGACATCGTCATGCCGCTGGTCAATTTCGTGCTTGGCGGTTCGGTCGATTTTTCAAACAAGTTCCTGGTCTTGTCGATGCCGGACGGCTATAGCGGCCCGATGACCTATGCCGATCTCACCAAGGCGGGCGCCAACGTCTTCGCGTGGGGGAACTTCGTCACGATCATCATCAACTTCGTGTTGCTGGCCTTCGTGATCTTCTGGATGGTCAAGGCCATCTACAAGGCCCGCACCAAGGCCGAGGAAGCGCCGGCCGCGCCCGCCGCGACGCCCGAGGACGTCGCCCTGTTGCGCGAAATCCGCGATTTGCTCAAGAAGTAACCAGAAACACCCGGGGTTCAAGCCTTGGCGCATGCCCAGCCAGGCTTGAACCCCGCGCGGCGCTACCCCGCAGCCATTTGCCGCTCGACGCGGCGCGCAAACATGGCGAAGCTTGCGCGGACGATGCTCGGCTTGAGCAGGAAGTCGTGGGATTCGGCGGCCAGCTCGTCATTGACAGGTTTGACTTCCCCATACGCGGCGGCGGCCAGCAGCTGATTGCGCGCCGCGCGCTCGATCAGCACCGACAGGTACAGCGCCTCTTCCACGGACGTCCCGGCAGCCAGGAAGCCATGGTTCGCCAGCAGGATGCTCCGCTTGTCGCCCAATGCTCCCGAAATGATTTCGCCTTCCTGGTCGGCGATGGGAAGCCCGGGCCATTCCTTCAGGTGGGCGCAATCGTTGTAAAAAGGCGTCGCATCCATGTGCGAGACGACCAGCGGCCTGCCCGTCATCGACAGGGTCGACACATACGGCGGGTGGGTGTGGATGATGCAATGCACGTCCGGGCGGTGGCGGTACACCCAGAAATGGAACCGCACGGCGGGATTGGGTGTGCCCGGACCTTCCAGCACCTCCATGTCTTCATTGATGCGAATGACGGTGCCGGGGACGATTTCATCGAACGCATGGGCCATCGGCGTCGTGAGGAACGTGCCGTCCTCGTTGCGCACGGTAATCTGGCCCGCCAGGGTTTCCGAATGGCCTTCGCTGGCGAGAACGCGGCAGCTCAACGCTACCTTCTCCTTCTCGCCCCAATTCCCGAAATCGAGCTTGTTCGCGGAGCGCGCGAAGAAGGCGTCGGAATGGGCTTGTTTGTCTAGCATGGGGTCTCCTTGGGGATAATGGCTCAATTACACGCTCGCCTCCGTTCCAATCGATTGACCGATCACGAATGCGGGTTGACTCAATGCGACAGGAACCCCGGCGCATCCCGGCCATTGCCGGCCGGGCTGCTAGAGTGCCTCCAGCCTTGCCACGTGCCCGCCGAACGATGAATCCACCAGCCCGGTCCGCTTCGCCCGAGATCGATCTCAACTTCGCTCCCCTGTTCCGCCCCTTCTATGCGCAGGAGATCTCCGGATACCAGCGCGAGCTGGACAAGCTGATCCTGCCGGGAGAATTCAGAGCGCTTACCGAACAGCCGAGGCTGCAATTGCAGGCCTGTCGCCTGCGCGCCGGTGGATTGGTGGTGAGCCTGGAGGCCACGCCGATTTGCGTGAACCATCGCGCGGAGCACGCCGCCGATCCGCAGCACGCGGAATTCCTGGCGAGTTTCGTGATAGCGGGGCATGGCGTCATCGTGCAGAACGAGGCCACGCTGCTCCTGGAGCCCGGCGACATCATTTTCCGCACGACGGCGCTTCCCTCGGAGATCCACATGCTCACCGATTCGCGCCTCGTGGTGATCAAGGGCCCCCTGTCGCGCCTGCTCGGCGCGCACAGCGCCGCGATGTCCCAGTTCACCGCGCAGCGCGCCGCGGCCAGCCTGCCCATGGTGCAGACCGCCCACCGCTGCCTGCACCACGTGTTCTTCGACAAGGCGGAATCCAATCCCACGTCGTCGCTGTTCGCCGAACAGGCGCTGCTCGCCCTGCTGGCCTCGATCTATACGAGCCAGGCTCTCGAAAAGATCCCCGGCGTCGTGCGGGCGCCGGCCGACAACTGGCAGATCCTGGCCAGCTATATCGAGGCCCACATCACCGATCCGGAACTTTCGGTTCAGGCGGTGGCGGACGTGCTGCGCGTTTCGCCCCGCTGGGTGCACCGGCTTTTCAAGATGCGCTCGCTGCAATACACCAGCTATGTGCGCGAACGCCGCTTGCAGCTGGCCAAGGAGGCGCTGGAGGATCCGAGGCGGAGGCACGTCGAGGTGAAGGAAATCGCCGTCTCTTGCGGGTTCCAGCATACGAGCCATTTCATCCGCCGCTTCCATGAGCGTTTCGGAATGCCGCCCGCCCTCTACCGCAAGACGGCAGGAGCGGACGAGGGACCCGCGTAGATCCGGCAAGGCGCCGCTGCCCGGTTGTTTCAGGCGCGGCGCGCGTCCTGCGGCGTGGGCTTCATTAGAAAGGCTGAGGTGCCGGCGACGACGCCGAGAAACGCCAGGTAGATGCCGACGGGAAGAATGCTGTCGAACTTCTGCACGAGCGTGGCCGAGATGAGCGGCGCCAGCCCGCCTCCGATGGCGGCCGAGAACTGGACCCCGATGGACAGCCCGGAATAGCGCAGTTCCGCGGGGAACTGCACGCTGTAGAGGCTAGATTGCGGCGCGATCATGATCGCGTAGTTGAACGCCATGGCGATGAAGACGGCGATGCTGTATGCCACGAGCGAGCCGCTGCCCACCGCGAGAAATATCGGGATGGCCATGACGCCCAGGAGCATCCCGCCCCAGCCGCAGACACGGCGTGCGCCGATGCGGTCGCCCAGCATGCCGAAGAGCGGAATGGTGAACATCAGCACGCCCGCGCCGTACAGCAAGGCATGCAATGCGTCGGTCCGGCTGAATCCCAGCTTCGACACGGCATAGGACACCGAGAACACGAGGAAGGTGTAGATGAGGGTCACTTCGGCGATCTTGCAGCCGATGCACAGGATGAGGGACTTGCCGTGCGCGCGCAGGAGTTCGCCCAGCGGCATCTTGTCTTCAAGGGGCTGCCTGGCCTGGGCCTTTTCGCGCTTGACCTGCTCGAACTCCGGCGATTCGTCGATGCCCTGGCGGATGAACAGGCCCACGACGATGAGCACGGCGCTTGCGAGGAACGGCAGGCGCCAGCCCCAGGACAGGAAGTCTGCCTCGGGCAGCCGCGTCACCAGCGCGAAGGAACCCACGGACAGCAGGATGCCCAGGGGCGCGCCTACCAACGGCAGGCTGCCGAAAAAGGCCTTCCACTTCGGCGGCGCGTGTTCTACGGCCATCAGCATGGCGCCTCCCATTTCCCCGCCGAACGAGAGTCCCTGCCCGATCCGCAGCACCACCAGAAGCACCGCCGCGGAAATGCCGATCTGTTCATAGGTCGGCAACAGTCCGATGAGCACCGTACAGATGCCCATCAGCAGCAGGCTCAGCGTCAGCATCGACTTGCGTCCGATGCGGTCGCCGAAGTGGCCGAACAGGATGCCGCCGATGGGCCGGGCGAGCATGCCGCTGGCAAAGGCGCCAAAGGCCGCAAGCGTCCCGGTGACGGGGTCGAACTGGGGAAAGAACAGTTTGTTGAACACCAGGGCGGCGGCCGTTCCGTACGCGAGGAAGTCGAAGGCCTCCACGGCGGTGCCGACGACCGTGGCGACGGCGATCCGGAACAGATGCGGTTTCTTTTGGGGTCGGGAAAGGGGCGCTGCAGCCTGAATGGCATCCATGGGGTCTCCTCCTTGCTGTTTATTGGTATGTGTCGGCGCGGGCTATCTACGGGCCGGGCGGAACGTAGCCAGGCAATTGCCGGATGCGTTGCCGCCATGCCGCGATACCGGGGTAGGACGCGATGTCGATGGAGGCCTCCTCGGCCAGCGCCAAGTAGCCGTAACAGGCGATGTCGGCCACGGTCGGCGCATCGGCGCCGGCCAGCCAGGCGTGTTGGGCCAGGCGCTTGTCGATGCGGCGCAGGACGCGTTCAGTGCGGCGCTCCATGCCGGGCACGTCCAGCAGCGTCTCGCTCACGCCCAGGTGGTGCGCAGCCTCGGCGTTGCTGACCACGCGGGTCAGCCGCAGGGGCTGCAGGCTGTTCGCGATTTCGTTGGCGGATACCGATATCCAGGCGTACATGGCGCCGAGATAGGGCTGGGGCGCGAGCCACCCGGGCGCGTACGTGTGGGCAAGATGGAGAAGAATGGCGTGGCTGTCCCAGATGGCAAGATCGTCGTCGACAAGCGCGGGGACCTGCTGGAACGCGCTGATGCGCTCGAATTCCTCGGTCTGGTTCCTGCGCGCGAGGACATCGACAAAGACGCTGCGATATTCCTTGCCGATAAGGGCGAGAAAGAGCCGGACCTTGTAGCAGTTGCCGGAGCGTGGGTGGTCGTGCAGTGTCAGCATTCTTGGAGATCCGCATGAGGGGCGCCCGGCCGGGAAAGGCCGGATCGCGAGCCGATGCATGGAATGCTAGGGCGGTGTGCGCCCGCCAGAGTTGACAGGGAGAGAACCGCGATTGACCGGATGCGACGCGTAGCGGCGCCAGGGACGCCCAGGCCGCCGGAAATGAAAAAGCGCCCCGCAGGGCGCTTATGACGCAATGTCCCCGCCAGCGCCGTCAGGAGCGCGGCGTGGGGGCCTCGTCCCACCGCCGGGCCGCCCCAAGGTGGGACAGCCCCTTGCGAGGGCAGCCAGCGCCGTCAGGAGCGCGGCGTGGGGGCCTCGTCCCACCGTCGGGCCGCCCCAAGGTGGGACAGCCCCCTTGGGGGGCAGCTAGCTCCGTCAGGAGCGCGGCGTGGGGGCTCTTCTTCTACCTCAGTCGTTCAAGCAGGGTTGTCGATATCCACGAACTCCACCTTGATCCCGAAGCGCTCCGCCACGGCCTGGCCCAGCGCCTGCACGCCGTAGCGTTCCGTGGCGTGGTGGCCCGCCGCGATGAAGCCGACGCCTGTTTCGCGAGCCAGGTGCACGGTGGATTCGGACACTTCGCCCGTGATATAGGCGCTGGCGCCGGCGTCCACGGCGTCGGCCAGCATGCCTTGGGCGCCGCCCGTGCACCAGGCGACCCGCGCCAGCGGCTGGTCCGGGTCGCCCACGACGAGCGGTTGCCGGCCCAGGCGCTCGGCCACGCGCTCGCCCAGCTGGCCCAGCGTTTTCACGCCGGTGGCCTCGCCCAGCCAGACCAGGTTGTCCGGCCCACAGGTTTGCGGCGAGCCGTCATCGCGCAGCGCCGGGACCAGGCCCAGCACGCGGGCCAGCTGCACGTTGTTGCCCAGCGTGGGATGCGCGTCCAGCGGCAGGTGGTAGGCGTAGAGGTTCAGGTCGTTCTTGAGGGCCAGGGCCATGCGCGCGCGGCGCGTGCCGATGACGCGGCGGTCTTCGTTGCGCCAGAGCCAGCCGTGGTGCACCAGCACCGCGTCCGCGCCGCGTTCGACCGCAACGCGCAGCAAGGCTTCGCTTGCCGTGACTCCGGCGATAATGTGTCCAATTTCGGATCGGCCTTCCACCTGCAGCCCGTTCGGGCAATAGTCCTTGAAGCGCGCCGCTTGCAGGGTGTCGTCCAGCCAGCTGGCCAGGACGCGGGAGTCCACTTTACTCATTGCTTGTCCTATCAGAAACATGCGCCGATATTGGCTGATATTCGCTCAGGCCGTCACGGTCTGCCTGGGTATTCTATTCGTGGTCACGACCTTGCGGCCCGACCTGCTGCGGCTGGCCGGCCCGGCTGCCGGGCCGCAAGCCGCCACGGCGGCGGCCAGGCCGCCCGCCGGGCGCGCCATGGGGATGGTGTCCTACGCCGACGGCGTGGCGCGCGCTGCGCCGGCCGTGGTCAATGTATACACCACCAAGCACGTCAACGTGCCGCTGATCCCGCTGCCAGACGATCCGGTGCTGCGCCAGCTGTTCGGCCAGGTGCCGGGCGTGACGCGGCGCCAGGCTTCGACCAGCCTGGGTTCCGGGGTGATCGTGAACCAGGACGGCTACGTGCTGACCAACTATCACGTGGTGCAGGCTGCCGATGCGATCGAGGTCGCGCTGACCGATGGCCGCCGCGACGCCGCCAAGGTGGTGGGCGCGGACCCGGACACGGACCTCGCGGTGCTGCGGCTGGCCAGCCTGCGCTCCCTGCCGGCCGCCACGCTGGCTCCAGACCGGGGGCTGCGCGTGGGCGACGTGGTGCTGGCCATCGGCAATCCGTTCGGCGTGGGGCAGACCACGACGCAGGGCATCGTGTCGGCGCTGGGCCGCAATGGGCTGGGGCTGAACACGTACGAGCATTTCATCCAGACCGACGCGGCGATCAACCCGGGCAACTCGGGGGGCGCGCTGATCGACGCCGAGGGCAACCTGGTGGGCATCAATACCGCCATTTATTCGGAGTCAGGCGGATCGATGGGCATCGGTTTCGCCACGCCTATCGAGATTGCGCGCAAGGTCATGGACGAGATCGTCAAGACCGGCGGGGTCAAGCGCGGCTGGCTGGGAGTGGAGCCGCAGGACGTGACGCCGGAACTTGCACGCGCTTTCGAACTGGACCGCAATACGACGGGCGTGATCATCGCCGGCGTGATGCGCGACGGGCCCGCAGCAAAAAGCGGCCTGAAAGTGGGCGACATCGTGCAGTCGGTCAATGGAAAGCGCATGGTCGACACGACTAGCCTGCTGTCCGAGATCGCGCAGTTGCCGCCGGGCCAGCGCGCCACGCTGGGCATTCTGCGTGGCGGCAAGCCGGCGGAGCTGGCGGTGGTGGTGGGCACTCGTCCGGGTAAGCCGCGTTAGGGCGTTATGAAGCTTCCTTCCGCATCAGGCGGAGCAACTGCAGCACGGCCTTCTTGACGCTTTCGGAGTGCTGCCGCAGCAGCGCCCGGATTTCGGTGTCATAGGGGTCGTCGGCCTCGTTGTGCTGGCAGGCGCCGTTGCAGGTTGAGCCTGGGCCGGGCGCCACCCCGTCCGTCAGCCATGGCACGCTGGTGTCCAGCGCGCGGGCAAGCCGCAGCAAGGTGGCACGCGATGGCTCATAGCGGTCGTTGCGGGTGAGGATCCGGTGGATGCAGGACTGCGACGCGCCGGATATACGCGCCAACTGGTTCTGGCTTTTGATGCCGCGCCACCGCATCAGGGTGTGCAGCCGCTGGGCAAGTGACATGGCTGCAATTTAGGATTGCAACCCGTGGCCTACAACGTGAAACGGTCCTGCTTTGATGCAGGACCGTCCGGGGGGTTACTGGCGTTCGGTCAAGGAGCCCGACGCCGCGTCGTCCGCCGCGTCAGGCTTGGGCGTGACCATGCGGGCGCATATCAGCCCGATCTCATAGAGCAGGCACAGCGGCACCGCCAGCATGAACTGGCTGACCACGTCCGGCGGCGTGACCACGGCGGCGATGATGAAGGCGCCCACCACCACGTAGCCGCGGGCGGACTTCAGCTTGGACAGTTCGACCACGCCCATCTTCACCAGCAGCACCACCGCCACCGGCACTTCGAACGTGATGCCGAACGCCATGAACATGGTCATGACGAAGCTGAGATACGCCTCGATGTCCGGCGCGGGCGTGATGGACTGTGGCGCGAACGTGGCGATGAAATGGAATACCGTGCGGAACACCACGAAATAGCAGAATGCCATGCCCGCGATGAACAGGAAGGTGCTGGATACGATGAGCGGCAGCGCCAGGCGTTTTTCGTGCTTGTACAGCCCCGGCGCCACGAAGGCCCAGGCCTGGTACAGCACCACGGGCAGCGCCAGAATGAAGGCGGCCATCATCGTGACCTTGACGGGCACCATGAAGGGCGTGATCACGCCGGTGGCGATCATGCGCGTGCCTTCCGGCAGCGACGCGAGCATGGGCTGGGCCAGCACGTCGTAGATGGCCGACGCGCCGGGGTAGATGAACAGCACGATGAACACGCCGACCACGGCGGCGACGGCGCGCAGCAGTCGGGTGCGCAGTTCGACCAGGTGGGAGATGAAGGTCTCCTGCTGGCCTTCTTCTTGGGTGGCGTCCTGGGTCACGTCGGTGTTCCGGAGGGCAAGACGGGCTTGGCCTCGTCAGCCTTGGGCGCGCTGGGCGCCGGGGCGGGTTGCGGGGCGGCGGCAGCCGGCGCGGGCTCGGCCGCCGGAGGAAGGTCCAGGTCCAGGTTGTGGTTCTGGCCGGGCGGCGCGATCGTACGGGCGGGCTCGGCGGGAGCCTCCGCGGCGGCCGTGCCGCTGGCGGCGCGGGCAACCTCGTCGAGCTCGGCGCGGAACTGCTGGACCGGTTCCTGGAGCGAGGCTTGCGTTTCGTTCAGGGATTTCTGCACGCCCTGGGCGGCGTCTTCCATTTCGTTCTTGAACTTGCGCAGCTCGTCGAGTTCGATCTCGCGCTGGATATCGGACTTCACGTCATTGACGTAACGTTGCGCGCGGCCCAGCAGGTGGCCGACGGTGCGGGCCACCTTGGGCAGGCGTTCGGGTCCGATGACGATCAAGGCGACGACGCCGATCACCATCAGTTCAGTGAGGCTGACATCAAACATTCGACGGCCGCTTGGAAGGTGATGCGATGGGGGCCGGCCTGGTCAAGGCGGGCCCGGGAGGCTGGCGCAGGCTCAGGAGTTGGATTTTTCCTTGGCCTGCACGTCGATGGTTTCGCCGGAGACGCGCTGCTGCGCGATCGGTTCCGCGGGCTTGTCGCTATTGGCTTCCTTCATGCCTTCCTTGAAACCCTTGACCGCTCCGCCCAGGTCCGAGCCGATATTGCGCAGCTTCTTGGTGCCGAAAATCAGCGCCACGATGACCAGGACGACCAACCAATGCCAGATGCTGAAACTACCCATGATGTTTCTCCGAATTACGCGGGGGGGGCTACGCGCCCTTTCCAGGGGCGCGAGCCGCCGATGATGTGGAAATGCAGATGCGGGACTTCCTGGCCGCCTTCGACGCCAGAGTTGATCATGATCCGAAATCCGCCATCAGGGCCCGGCCGGCAGCCGTTTTCGGCGGCGAGCCGCGGCGCCAATGACATCATTCTACCCAACCAACCTGCGTCCTCGGACGTAATATCCTGCATGGATATGACATGACGTCGAGGGATAAGCAATAAATGCACCGGCGCGGCCGGATTGATGTCGTGGAACGCAACAAAATCCTCGTCTTCATAGACCTTCTTGGACGGGATGTCGCCAGTGGCGATCTTGCAGAAGATACAGTTGTCGCTCATTTTCCGGGTTTCCGTGGTCAGTCTTGGGGGCGGCTCGCCTTTTCCGCCAGGCCCGACAGCCCTTCGCGGCGGGCCAGCTCGGCCAATACGTCTTCGGGGCGCAGGTTGAAGTGGGTCAGCGCCACCAGGCAGTGGAACCACAGGTCGGCGGTTTCGCTGACGATGCGGTCCGGCACGCCGTCCTTGGCGGCCATGACCAGTTCGGTGGCTTCCTCGCCGATTTTCTTCAGGAAGGCGTCGGGGCCCTTGGCCAGCAGCTTGGCGGAATAGGAAGCCTTGGGGTCGCCTCCGTTCTCGGGGCGGCGGGTTTCCAGCGTGTCGGCGATGCGCGCCAGGATGTCGGCGGCGCTTGCGGCTTGGTTGGTCATTTGTAGATCAGTTCGGGGTCTTTGAGCACGGGATCGACCGTGGCCCAGGAGGCCTGGTCGGTCTGGCCCTCGAGGCGGCGGTAGAAGCAGCTGGCGCGCCCGGTGTGGCAGGCGATGCCGCCTTGCTGGTGCACCTTGAGCAGGATCACGTCGCCGTCGCAGTCCAGGCGCAGTTCGTGGACTTCCTGGACGTGGCCGGATTCCTCGCCCTTGCGCCACAGCCGTTGGCGCGAGCGCGACCAGTACACCGCGCGGCCCGTGGCAGCCGTTTCGGCCAGGGACTCGCGGTTCATCCAGGCCACCATCATGATCTGGCCGTTTTCGGCGTCTTGAGCGATGGCGGGTATCAGGCCGTTTTCGTCGAAGACGACATCGGCCATCCAGGCGGGTTCGTTGCTCATTTCTCTATCCATAGTCCCGCGCGCAATACCCAAAACCAGCGCGGCGCAATCCATAATCTTACGGCAATACCTTGTTGCACGCGTAAGCCGGCCCAAACAGGGGTGTTCCACCGCTTTCCTGCATTCGAGGCACCCCCATCATCAGCAAACGATCCACCCCCAAGCGGGGCCGCGCGGAGCCGGCTTTGCCGGTCCGCAGCGGCGCCCCCTTGAGGGGGGAAGCGCCGAAGGCGCTTCGGGGGTGGGGCCGTCCAGCCGGTCCGCGGCGGCGCCCCCTTGAGGGGGAAGCGCCGAAGGCGCTTCGGGGGTGGGGCCGTCCAGCCGGTCCGCAGTGGCGCCCCCTTGAGGGGGAAGCGCCGCAGGCGCTTCGGGGGTGGGCTACACCCTCACAGGAATGCCCTGTTCGGCCATGAAGCGCTTGCATTCGCCCACGGTGTGCTGGCCGAAATGGAAAATGCTGGCGGCCAGGACCGCGCTGGCGCGGCCGGTGGTGACGCCATCGGCCAGATGCTGCAGGTTGCCGACGCCGCCGGAGGCGATGACGGGCACCGGCACGGCGTCCGAGACGGCGCGCGTGAGTTCCAGGTCGAAGCCGGATTTGGTGCCGTCGCGGTCCATGCTGGTCAGCAGGATTTCACCGGCGCCGTAGGCCGCCATGCGGCGGGCCCAGGCAACGGCGTCCAGCCCGGTGGCCTTGCGGCCGCCATGCGTGAAGACTTCCCAGCGGGCCGGTTCGCCTGGGGCCGACACGCGGCGCGCGTCGATCGCGACCACCACGCATTGCGAGCCGTGGTAGTCGGAGGCGGCGCGGACCAGCTCCGGATTGGCCACGGCCGCGCTGTTGATGCTGATCTTGTCGGCGCCGGCGTTGAGCAGGCGCTGGATGTCGGAGACCTGGCGCACGCCGCCGCCTACCGTCAGCGGGATGAAGACCTGCGAAGCCACCTGTTCGATGATGGGCAGGATCAGGTCCCGGCCGTCGCTGGTGGCGGTGATGTCCAGGAAGGTGAGCTCGTCCGCGCCCTGCTCGTTGTACCGGCGGGCGATCTCGACGGGGTCTCCGGCGTCGGCCAGATTCACGAAGTTCACGCCCTTGACGACCCGCCCCGCGGTGACGTCGAGGCAGGGGATGATGCGGCGGGTCAGCGCGCTGGCAGTGGGCGCGCCGGCGCCGGGGGTGCTGCTGGAGGTGGTCATTTTGCCAATTCGTCGGCGCGGGCCTGCGCCGACTGGAAGTCGAGCGTGCCTTCGTAGATGCTGCGGCCCAGGATGGCGCCTTCGACGCCCTCTTCCTCGACGGCGCACAGCGCTTCGATGTCCTGGATGCCGGCGATGCCGCCCGAGGCGTAGACGGGGATGCGCACGTGCTGGGCCAGCCGGACCGTGGCTTCGACGTTGACGCCCGACAGCATGCCGTCGCGGCCGATATCGGTGTAGATGATGGCCTCGCAGCCGTAGTCCTCGAACTTCTTGGCCAGGTCCAGCACGTCGTGGCGCGTCAGCTTGCTCCAGCCGTCGGTTGCGATCTTGCCGTCGCGGGCGTCCAGGCCGACGATGATCTGGCCCGGGAAGGCGCCGCAGGCGTCTTGCAGGAAGCCTGGATTCTTGACCGCGGCCGTGCCGATGATCACGTAGGAAATGCCGGCGTCGAGGTAGCGTTCGATGGTGTCGAGGTCGCGAATGCCACCGCCGATCTGCACGGGGATGTCTTCGCCCACGGCGTCGAGGATCGCCTTGATGGGGGCTTCGTTCTTGGGTTTGCCGGCAACGGCGCCGTTCAGGTCGACCAGGTGCAGGCGGCGGGCGCCTTGCTCGAGCCAGCGGGAAGCCATGGCGGCGGGGTCTTCGGAGAACACCGTTGCATCGTCCAGGTCACCCTGGCGCAGGCGCACGCAGCGCCCGTCTTTGAGATCGATGGCGGGGATCAGCAGCATGGTGGGCAGCGAGAAAATATAGGGGTTGAATGGGCGGGCGGACGCAGGCCAGGGCCTACGGCTGCCAGTCTACAAAATTGCGATACAGGCGCAAACCGTGCTCGGCGCTCTTTTCGGGGTGAAACTGCACCGCGAAAATGTTAGCTGCCGCCACTGCGCAGGTAAAGGCGAGGCCATAATCGGTTTCACCAACGGTCAGGCCGGGATCCGCCGGGTCGGCGTAGTAACTATGGACGAAATAGAAGTGCGTTTCGTCCGGAATGCCGGCCCAGATAGGATGAGAGCGCGTCTGGCGGACTTTGTTCCATCCCATGTGGGGCACTTTGAGGCGCTCGGGGCTGGTGTCGGCCGGGCCCGCGGAGCCGGTATCGGCCAGGCAGGCTCCGTCGCCGGCGAGCGGGTCCGCGAAGCGCGGGCCCGAAAAGCGGCGCACGACGCCGGGAAACAGCCCCAGGCAGGACGTGCCGCCTTCCTCGCTGGAATCGAACAGCATCTGTTCGCCCACGCAAACGCCCAGCAGGGGCTTTTCGCGCGCGGCGCGCACGACGGCTTCGCGCAGGCCGGATTCATTCAGGGTGCGCATGCAGTCCGCCATGGCGCCCTGCCCGGGAAACACGACGCGGTCGGCCGCGGCGATCTCCTGGGGCTGGTTGCAGATGCGGACGTCCGCGTCGGGAGCGGCGTACTTCAAGGCGCGGGCGACGGAGTGGAAATTGCCCATTCCGTAGTCGACGATGGCGATAGTGGTCACTTCTGTCTGCCTGGAGCGGTGGGATCGCGAACGTTACAGCACGCCCTTGGTGGAGGGCACGACGTCGCCCATGCGGGGGTCGACTTCCAGGGCCATGCGCAGCGCGCGGCCACAGGCCTTGAACACCGTTTCCGCCTGATGGTGGGCGTTGAAGCCGCGCAGGTTGTCGATGTGCAGCGTGATCAGGGCGTGGTTGACCAGGCCCTGGAAGAATTCGCGGGTCAGGTCCACGTCGAAATCGCCGATGCGGGCGCGGGTGAAGGGGATGTGGTACTCGAGGCCGGGCCGGCCCGAGAAGTCCACCACCACGCGCGACAGGGCTTCGTCCAGCGGCACGTAGGCATGGCCGTAGCGGCGCAGGCCGGCCTTGGTGCCGGCCGCCTTGGCGATGGCCATGCCCAGCGTGATGCCCACGTCTTCCACCGTGTGGTGCGCATCGATGTGCAGGTCGCCCTCGGCCTTGATGTCGAGATCGATCAGGCCATGGCGGGCGATCTGGTCCAGCATGTGGTCCAGGAAGGGCACGCCGGTGTCGATCGTCTGCTTGCCGGTGCCGTCGAGGTTGATGGCCACGCGGATGCGGGTTTCGTTGGTGTTGCGGGTGATCTCTGCGGTACGCATGTTAAGCACTCAAAATCTCTTGCAGGGCGGAGAGCAAGGCGGCGTTTTCAGCCGGGGCGCCCACCGAGATGCGCAGGCAGTTGGCCAGTAGCGGATGGGCGTTGGAGAAGTTGCGAATCAATATTTTGCGCGTTTTCAGGGCGAGATGCACGGCGTTGCCGTCCAGCTTGCCGGAAAAGCGGGCAAGAACGAAGTTTCCGGCGGAAGGGAATACCCGTACGCCGGGCAGCCGGGCCAGGGCGGCCGCCAGCGGTTCGCGGTCCGCGCGCAGCCGGGCGGCCTGTTCGTCCAGCACCGCCTTGTGGCGCAGCACGGCCATCAAGGTCGCCTGGGTGAGCACGTCCAGGTTGTAGGGCGGGCGGACCTTGTCCAGTTCGGCGACCCAGGAGGGATGGCCGGCCAGATAGCCGAAGCGCAGGCCGGCCAGGCCGATCTTGGACACCGTGCGCATGACGACCACGTTGGGCGCGTCCAGCACCTGGGGCATCCAGGTGCTGCCGGCGAAGGGCTGGTAGGCCTCGTCCAGCACCACCAGCCCGGGGGCGGCGGCGATGATGGCCTGGATCGCGTCGTCGGGCCACAATCCCCCGGTGGGGTTGTTGGGCGCCGCCAGGAAGACCACCTTGGGCCGGTGTTCGCGAATGGCGGCCAGCATGGCCGGCAGGTCGAGCTCCAGGTCGTCCGTCAGCGGCACGCCCACGAAGCGGGCGTGGTCGAAACGCGCCGCCATATCGAAATACACGAACGAGGGCCAGGGCGACAGCACGGTGTCGCCGGGGTTGCAGCAGGCCTGCACGACGAGGTGGATGAGTTCGTCCGAGCCGTTGCCGAACAGCACGTCCGCCGCCTCCGGAACGCCGAAGGCCGTCTTGATGGCCCGTTTCAGCGCCGAAAGGTCGGCGGCGGGATAGCGGTTCAGCGGAGTATCGCGCACGGCGCGGGCGATGTCCTCGCGAACCGCTTCCGGCAGTTCGTAGGGGCATTCCATGGCGTCCAGCTTGATGCAGCCGTCGGCATGCGCCACGGGGTAGGCGGCCAGCTCGCGGATGTCCGCCCGGACCGTGCCGGCGATGCGGCCGGCGATGCTTTCCGCCGGGGCAGGGCTCATGGCTTGTCGACCCGGTACTGGGCGCTGGCGGCGTGCGCCTGCAGGCCCTCGCCCAGCGCCAGCTCGGCGGCGATGCGGCCCAGGGTCTGCGCGCCCTGGTGCGAGACCTGGATCAGGCTGGAGCGCTTCTGGAAGTCGTAGACGCCCAGCGGCGACGAAAAGCGGGCCGTGCGCGAGGTCGGCAGCACGTGGTTCGGCCCGGCGCAGTAGTCGCCCAAGGCCTCGGAGCTGAAGCGTCCCATGAAGATCGCGCCGGCGTGGCGGATCTGCGCCGTCCATTTCTCGGGCTGCTCGGTGGAGATCTCCAGGTGCTCGGGCGCGATGTCGTTGGCGATGCTGCACGCTTCTTCCAGGCTCCGGACCAGGATCAGCGCGCCGCGGTTCGCCAGGCTGGTCCGCAGGATGTCGGCGCGCGGCATCGTGGGCAGCAGGCGTTCGATGGCGGCCTGGACCTCTTCGATGAAGGCGGCGTCCGGGCACAGCAGGATGGACTGCGCAAGCTCGTCGTGCTCGGCCTGCGAGAACAGGTCCATGGCGATCCAGTCGGCCGGCGTCTTGCCGTCGCAGATGACCAGGATTTCGCTGGGGCCGGCGATCATGTCGATGCCGACCACGCCGAACACGCGGCGCTTGGCGGCGGCGACGTAGGCGTTGCCGGGGCCGACGATCTTGTCGACGGCCGGCACGGTGGCCGTGCCGTAGGCCAGCGCGCCCACGGCCTGCGCGCCGCCGATGGCGAACACGCGGTCCACGCCGCCGATGGCGGCCGCGGCCAGGACGATGGGGTTGCGCACGCCGTCGGGCGTGGGCGTGACCATGATCAGGTCCTGCACGCCGGCGACCTTGGCCGGGATGGCGTTCATCAGCACCGACGACGGGTAGGCGGCCTTGCCGCCGGGCACGTACAGGCCCACGCGGTCCAGCGGGGTCACTTGCTGGCCCAGCATCGTGCCGTCCGGCTCGGTGTAGGTCCAGGTCTCGGCGCGCTGGCGTTCGTGGTAGCTGCGCACGCGGTCGGCGGCGGCCTCCAGCGCGTTGCGCTGGGCGGCCGGCAGCGCGGCCAGGGCGGCATGCCAGTCCGCCTTGGGGATCTCCAGCGTTTCGGCCGACGCGCCGGGCATGCGGTCGAAGCGCTGCGTGTATTCCACCAGGGCGGCGTCGCCGCGGGCGCGCACGTCCGCCAGGATGCCGGCCGCGGCGCGGTCGATGGACTCGTCCTCGGTGGCCTCGAAGGCCAGCAGCTTGGACAGGGCGGATTGGAATCCGGGATCGCGGGAGTCGAGACGATTGATCAGGGCCATGGCGTCATGGGGCAAGCAGGTAACGGCCGCCGCGGCGTCGCGGCGGGCGGGGGTCAGGCGTTGCGGGCAGCGGCTCTTTCGAAAGCGTCCAGCAGGGGTTGCAGGCGGGCGCCACGGGTCTTCAGCGCAGCCTGGTTGACGATCAGGCGCGACGAGATGGGCATGATGTCTTCCACGGCGACCAGGTCGTTGGCGCGCAGCGTGCCGCCCGTGGAAACCAGGTCCACGATGCAATCGGCCAGGCCGACAAGCGGCGCCAGCTCCATCGAACCATACAGCTTGATGATGTCTACGTACACGCCCTTGGACGCAAAGTGTTCACGGGCTGAATGCACATACTTGGTGGCCACCCGCAGCCGCGCGCCCTGGTGCACCGCGCCTTCGTAGTCGAAGCCCTTGCGTGCCGCCACGGCCAGGCGGCACTTGGCGATGTTCAGGTCGATGGGCTGGTACAGGCCGCCGGGCTGCTCCTTGGCGTGCTCGATCAGCACGTCCTTGCCCGCGATGCCGATGTCGGCCGCGCCGTACTGCACGTAGGTGGGCACGTCCGAGGCCCGCACGATGATCAGGCGCAGGCCGGGATCGCTGGTGGGCAGGATCAGCTTGCGCGAGCTTTCGGGGTTCTCGGGGACCTCGATGCCGGCCTCGGCCAGCAGGGGCATGGTTTCCTCGAAGATCCGCCCTTTGGACAACGCCAGGGTCAGGGGCGTGGTCGTCTCGCTCATCAAGCATTCTCCTTGCCGCTGACGCGTTGGATGTCGGCGCCCAGGGCGCGCAGCTTCAGTTCCATGCGGTCGTAGCCGCGGTCCAGATGGTAGATGCGGTCGACCAGGGTTTCGCCCTCGGCGGCCAGGCCGGCGATGACCAGGCTGGCCGAGGCGCGCAGGTCGGTGGCCATGACGGTGGCGCCCGACAGGCGCCGCACGCCGCGCACGGTGGCGGTGTGGCCGTCGATGCCGATGTCCGCGCCCATGCGGCGCAGCTCCTGCACGTGCATGTAGCGGTTCTCGAAGATCGTTTCCTCGATGACCGAGGTGCCCTCGGCCACGGTGTTCAGGGCCATGACCTGGGCCTGCATGTCGGTGGCGAAGCCCGGGTATTCCTGCGTACGGAATCCCACGGCGCGGGGGCGCGAGGACATGGCGCCGCGGATCCAGTCGGGGCCGGTTTCGATGGTGAGTCCGGCTTCGACCAGCTTGTCCAGGGTGGCGCCGAGAATGCCGGCGTCGGTGTTGCGCAGGACGATGTCGCCGCCCGCCGCGCCCACGGCGCACAGGAAGGTGCCGGCCTCGATGCGGTCGGAGATGACGCGGTGTTCGGCGCCGTGCAGGCGCTCCACGCCGTCGATCACTATGCGGCTGGTGCCGTGGCCTTGGATGCGCGCGCCCATCTTGATGAGCAATTCAGCCAGGTCCACCACTTCGGGTTCGCAGGCGGCGTTCTCCAGCACCGTCTGGCCCTCGGCCAGCACGGCGGCCATCAGCAGGTTCTCGGTGCCCGTGACGGTGACCATGTCGGTGCGGACCGAGGCGCCCTTCAGGCGCTTGGCCCGCGCCACCACGAAGCCGTGCTCGATGCTGATTTCCGCGCCCAGCGCCGCCAGGCCCTTGATGTGCTGGTCCACGGGGCGCTGGCCGATGCTGCAGCCGCCGGGCAGGCTGACGCGGGCCTCGCCGAAGCGCGCGACCAGCGGGCCCAGCACCAGGATGGAGGCGCGCATGGTCTTGACCAGCTCGTACGGGGCTTCCAGCTTGCCGACCTTGTCGGCCCGCAGGGTGACGACGCCGTCCTTGCCGCGCTGCGCGTGCACGTCCATCTGGCCGAGCAGGCGCAGCATGGTGGCCGTGTCGTTCAGGTGGGGGACGTTGGACAGGGTCAGCGTATCGGCCGTCAGGAGGCTTGCGCAGAGGATCGGCAGGGCCGAGTTCTTGGCGCCGGAAATGGAGATCTCGCCATGCAGCGGCGAGCCCCCGGTGATGCGTAGCTTGTCCATCATTGGCCCGCCTGCCGGTATTCGTCGGGCGTCAGGGTGCGCATGGAGAGCGCATGGATCTCGGCCTTCATGCGGTCGCCCAATGCGGCATAGACCAGTTGATGGCGCTGGATGAGGCGCTTGCCTTCGAAGGCGGCGCTGACGATGACCGCGTCGAAATGCGAGCCGTCGCCTTGCACGTCGAGATGTTCACAGGGCAGGCCGTCCGCGATGTATTGGCGGACTTGCGCGGGAGTGGGAAGCATGGACGTCAATTCCTGAGTTTGTAGCCGCTGGCCAGGAGCCGCAGCGCGTAGAGCGATAGCGCGAGGAACACCCCCGTCACCACCGCCAGGCTGCGCCACGGGGAGACGTCCGACACCGAGAAGAATCCGTAGCGGAAACCGTCGATGGTGTAGAAGATGGGGTTCCAGTGGGACACGCTCTGCCAGAAGGCGGGAAGCGTGTGGATGGAATAGAACACGCCGGACAGGAAGGTCGCCGGCATGATCAGGAAGTTCTGGAAGGCGGCGAGCTGGTCGAATTTCTCGGACCAAAGGCCAGCGATGAGGCCCAGCACGCCCATGATGCCGCAGGCCAGCACGGCGAACACGGCAAGCCACAGCGGGTGCGACGGCACCAGCGACACGAAGAACAGCGCCACCACCCAGACGCACAGGCCGACCGCGAGGCCGCGCACGATCGCGGCCAGCACGTAGGCGGCGAAGATGTCGCGGTGCGACAGCGGCGGCAGCAGCATGAATACCAGGTTGCCCGTGATGCGGCTCTGGATGAGCGACGACGAGGGGTTGGCGAACGCGTTCTGCAGCATGCTCATCATCATGAGCCCGGGGATCAGGAACGCCGTGTAGGGCACGCTGCCATACACCATGACGCGCCCTTCCAGCACGTGCGCGAAGACCAGCAGGTACAGCAGCGCCGTGATCACCGGCGCGGCGATCGTCTGGAAACTGACCTTCCAGAAGCGCATCAATTCCTTGCGCAGCAGGGTGGGAAAGCCGGAGCCCGCGTCCAGGCGGGGGTGCACCAGCGGCTGGCTGGCGGTCGCTGCGGGCTGGGTCATGACGAAATCTCTTCGGGTTGCAGGGCGGGCGCGGCCGGCTCGTCGCCCTGGTGCATGATGCGGACGAATGCGTCTTCCAGGTCGACGCCGCCCACGCGGGCCATCAGGGCCTGGGTGGTGTCGAGCGCCACGATGCGGCCGCGCTTGAGCATGGCGATGCGGCCGCACAGCGCTTCCGCTTCTTCCAGGTAGTGGGTGGTGAGCATGATGGTGTGGCCGGCCTTGTTCAGGCGCGAGATGAATTCCCACAGCGTGCGGCGCAGATCCACGTCCACGCCCGCGGTGGGTTCGTCCAGCACGATCACGGGGGGGCGGTGCACCAGCGCCTGGGCCACCAGCACGCGGCGCTTCATGCCGCCGGACAGCGCCCGCATGTTGGCGTTGGCCTTGTCCGCCAGCCCCAGGTTGAAGAGGATCTCATCGATCCAGTCGTCGTTCTTGCGCAGGCCGAAATAGCCCGACTGGATGCGCAGGGTTTCGCGCACCGTGAAGAAGGGGTCATAGACCAGTTCCTGAGGCACGACGCCCAGGGCCCGCCGTGCCGACTTGTAGTCGGCCACGACATCGTATCCACAGACCGTGGCCCGGCCGGAGGACGCGTGCGCCAGGCCGGCGAGAATCGAGATCAGGGTGGTCTTGCCGGCGCCGTTGGGGCCGAGCAGCCCGAAGAACTCGCCGTGCTCGATGTTCAGGCTGACGTTGTCCAGGGCCTGGAAGCCGGATCCGGGCGCGCGCCCGAGCAGCTTCCGCCAGCCGCTTTGGCGCGGGGAGTAGATCTTGGAGACGTTTTCTAGACTGACAGCGGACATGACGGGGGGAAGTGGCCCGAAAAGAGCGAATCGCTCATTATATAAGCGCGCCGGGACGGGAAAGGGCGATGCCCCTGGCGCCCGTGCGGGTGGGCAGGTTATCCGTCCCCGAAATGAACGGCCCGGCGGGCCTCAAGAGGCGCGCCGGGCCGGGGCAGCCTGGACGGGAATCACTTGTTGCGCTGGTTCAGCGCGTCGATCAGGCCGTCGATGCCGTTCTGGTTGATCTGCTGGGCGAACTGGTTGCGGTAGTTCTCGATCAGCCAGATGCCTTCCACGTTCATGTCGTAGATCTTCCAGCCCTGGGGGGTCTTTTCAAGGCGGTAGTCGACGCCCGTCGGCTGGCCGTTGGACTGGCTGATGAGCGTGCGGACGACGACGTCGTCGGCCTTGGGATCGCCGCGGAACGGCAGCGTGCGGATGGTGGTGCTGGGCGTGACCCGGGTCAGCGCGCCGCTATAAGTGCGCACCAGCGTGCCGCGGAAGGCTTCGGCCAGGGCCGTCTTTTGCTGCTCGTTGGCCTGGCGCCAGTAGCGGCCGGCCGCCAGCCGCGTCGTCTTCTGGAAATCGACGTAGGGCAGGATGTGCGCGTTGACGACCTCGTTGATGCGGGCGGTGTTTCCGGCCTTGACGGCGCCGTCGGCCTTGAGCACATCGAGGGTTTCATTGGCCGCGGCCAGCACGAATTGGTCCGGAGGGCCGTTGGGATCGGGCTTGGCCTGCGCGGCGGCGGCGGCCAGCCCCAGGAGGCTTGCGAAAGCCAGCCGCTGCAGCAGGGAAACAAAAGAAACTTGCATCAAAACTCCTTACTGGTACTGATGGCGCGATCCCGCCGCTTATTTGGCCGCGGGTTGCGGCGCGGGCGCGGCGGGGGTGGCAGGCGCGGCGGGAGCGGCGGCGTCCTCGTCGTCTTCGTAGTTGGGCAGCGAGGCCTCGTCATCCACCTTCTGGCCGAGCACCATGGCGGCGCGGCGTTGCAGATAGGCGTCGCGGACGAAGCTGTACGGGTCGAGCGCCACGCGGTCGACCGTGTCGGTTGCGTCCAGGAGGCTGGCGCGCGTATCGACCACGCGCAGGCCCCAGAGCGAATTGCGCAGGCGGACGTTGTCGATCGCGTCCACGCCCATGTATCCGTAGGTGGTGCCCGCGTAGTCGCCTATCAGGCCGGCGCCGTCGCGCACGGTGGACGAGCCGAAGAACGGCAGCACCAGGTACGGGCCCTGGCCGAAACCCCACACGCCCAGCGTCGTGCCGAAGTCGTTCGGGATCCGGCGCGCGCCATTGGCCGAGGCGACGTCGAAGCAGCCGCCCACGCCCATGGTGGTGTTGAACAGGAAGCGGCCGAGCGTGTTGACGAAGTCGTGGCCCCGGCCCTGCAGGAAGCTGTTGGTGCCGGACCAGAGGTCGCCGACGTTGCTGAAAATATTGTGCACGCAACTGCGCACCGGCTCCGGCGTGACAAAGGTATACGCCTGCGCGACGGGCTTGAACACGGCGCGGTCGACCGTGTCGTTGAACTTGTAGATGCCGCGGTTGAAGCCTTCCCAGGGGTCGCGGGGATCCGGGTTCTGCGGTGCGGCGCAGCCGGCCATCAGCGCGCCAGCCGCTGCGACAGTGGCAATCCGGGAAATCGCTTTCTTCTTCATGATCAGGGCATCCCTATCCATAATTCTTATGATATTGCGTACGCGGACCTCGCCTGTTACCGCGTCTTTCGCAGAATCTTCAATCAATCGGGCGTCTTCGCGGCGGGCTCCGGCGAATTCGTGCCCTGCTTTTCCGCCGATCCATACAGGAACTGGCTGATCAGCTGTTCAAGGACGACGGCGCTCTGCGTGTAGCGGATCTTTCCGCCGTCGGCAAAATTCTCCTCTTCGCTGCCCGCGGTCAGGCCCAGGTACTGTTCGCCCAGCAGCCCGGACGTCAGGATGGACGCCGACGTGTCCTTGGGGAACTGGTAGGCCGTTTCCAGCTTGACCGATACGATCGCCTGGAAGGTCTTGTCGTCGAACGAAATGCCGTCGACCCGGCCCACCACGACCCCGGCGCTCTTGACGGGCGCGCGCACCTTGAGGCCGCCTACGTTATCGAAGTTGGCCGTTACCGTATAGGTCGGCGCGAAAGAAAAAGTGCTCAAGTTGCCGGCGCGCAACGCCAGGAACGCCAGCGCGACCGCACCCAGCAATACGAACAGGCCTACCCAGAAATCGGTTTTTTCGCGTGACATGATCGATCCGTATCAATTTCCAAACATCAAGGCGGTGAGCAGGAAGTCCAGCCCCAGCACCGCCAGCGAGCCCACGACCACGGTGCGCGTGGTGGCCCGGGCCACGCCCTCGGGGGTGGGCTTGGCCTGCCAGCCTTCGTAAAGCGCGACCAGCGTCACCGAGACGCCGAACACCAGGCTCTTGATGACGCCGTTGGCGACGTCCTTCCAGACGTCCACCCCATTTTGCATCTGCGACCAGAAGGCGCCGGCGTCCACGCCGATCATGACCACGCCCACCACCCAGCCGCCGAGGATGCCCACCATGGAGAACACCGCCGCCAGGATGGGCATGGCGATGATGCCGCCCCACAGGCGCGGCACGAGCACGCGTCGCACCGGGTCCACGGCCATGACTTCCATGGCCGCGAGCTGTTCGCCCGCCTTCATGAGGCCGATTTCCGCCGTGAGCGAGGTGCCGGCGCGGCCGGCGAACAGCAGCGCCGTGACGACGGGCCCCAGTTCGCGCACCAGCGACAAGGCTACCAGCAGGCCCAGGGCCTCTTCCGAGCCGTAGCGGTTCAGCGTGTAATAGCCCTGCAGGCCCAGCACGAAGCCCACGAACATGCCGGACACCGCGATGATCAGCAACGAATAGTTGCCGATGAAATGGACCTGCTGCGACACCAGGCGGGGGCGCGACAGCGCGATGCCGCTGCGCGCCAGCATGGCGCCGAAGAACCGGGTGAAGTAGCCGAGGCCCGAGACCCGGGTGCGCACCCAGCCGCCCAGCGAGCCGATAGGGTTGCGGGATACGCTCATGCGCGGCGCCCCTTCTGTTGCGAAAGCCACTTCTGGAAAGCGGGCGTTTCGGGATACTGGAACGCGACCGGGCCGTCGGGCTCTCCCTTGAGGAATTGCTGCACGTAGGGGTCTTGCGAGGCCGACAGCGTTTCCGGCGACCCGGCGGCGGCGAGCTTGCCCTGGCCCACCAGGTAGACCTGGTCCGCGATGGAGAACGATTCCTGGACGTCGTGCGTGATCAGCACCGACGCGCAGCCCAGGCGGTCGGCCAGGCTGCGGATCAGGCGGGCGGTGATGCCCAGCGAGATCGGATCCAGGCCGGCGAAGGGTTCGTCGTACAGAATGAGTTCGGGCTCCAGCACCACGGCGCGGGCCAGCGCCACGCGCCGGGCCATGCCGCCCGAGATTTCGGAAACCTTCAGGTGCGCGGCGGCGCGCAGGCCGACGGCGTCGAGCTTGTCCAGCACGCGCTCGGTGACTTCCGTCTCTTCCAGCCGGGTGTGCTCGCGCAGCGGGAAGGCCACGTTTTCGAAGACGTTCAGGTCGGTGAAGAGCGCGCCCTGCTGGAACAGCACGCCCATGCGCGTGCGCAGCGTTTGCAGTTCGGCCGGGGAGACGTGCGCCATGTCCTGGCCGAAGGCCAGCACCCGCCCCTGCTGCGCGGTGAGCTGGCCGGTGGCCGCCCGCAGCAGGGTGGTCTTGCCCGAGCCCGAGCCGCCCATGATGGCGACCACCTGGCCCGCGCGCACGTCCATGGAGATATCACGCAGAACGGTGAAATCGCCGTAGCCGAGCGCCACGCCTTCCAGGCGCAGGGCGAATTCCGGGGTGCTGCTTGTTTGAGCGGGCATGGGCAACGAAAGGGTGTTTCGGCGGCGGTGCTTGCCCTGCTGTCTGGTCGATGCGTCTGGCGGACATGGGGCCGGCGCGGACAAGACAGGCGGCGTCGGGAAGCGCCCTGTTACTCATATGCCGGGACAAGGTCGGGCCATGGCTCCCGGCGGCGAGGCGCCATTGTAGCCCGACGCTTTGTAATCACAACGCGAGGGGCCGTCCGTGGAACAGTGTTTTCGAGCCAGGGAACAATCCCGGTTCAGCGGCGCGTCTGCGCCGCTGCCGTTTCCCTGGCCAGCCGCTGGACCAGGTCCGCGGTGGTTTCGCGCCTGGCCAGGGGGGCGCCTTGGCCGGCCCACAGGGAAAGCACGTCGATATTGCCCGCCTTGCCGCCCGCCGTGCGCATGGGCCGCGTCAGGGCGTTTTGCAGGGGGTACGGCAGGATGTCGTCCGCAAGGGTGTCGGCGTCCCGCATGAATGCGTTTTCGATGCCGCGGGCGGGACGGCCGGAAAACGCCCGGGTCACGCGCGATTGCTCGGAGCGCGAGGCGGGAAGGAGCGCCTTGTAGGCTTCGTTAATACCAGACTCCTCCGTGGTGAGAAAGGCCGTCCCCATTTGTGCGAGGTCGGCGCCCAGGGCCAGGGCGGCAGCGATGCCGCGGCCGTCCATGATGCCGCCCGAGGCGATGACCGGCACGGAGACGGCGTCCGCCACCTGCGGCACCAGAGCCATGGTGCCGATCAGCGATTCCTCGAAACCGCCCAGGAATGTGCCCCGGTGGCCGCCGGCCTCGGCGCCTTGCGCGACGACGGCGTCCACGCCGTCCTGCTCGAGCGCCACCGCTTCGCGCACCGTGGTTGCGGTGCCCACGGTGAGGATGCCCGCCGCGCGGCAGCGCGCGAGCGCTTCCGCCGGGATGCGGCCGAAGGTGAAACTGAAAACCGCCGGGCGCACACGCAGGATCGCCTCGATCTGCCCTTCCAGCGGATCCGGCTGGGGGCCGGGCTCGGCGGGCGCCGGCAGGCCCAGCTGCTGGTGATAGCGCGCCATCAGGGCCAGCATGCGGCCGGCGTCGCCGCGCATGGCTTCCTGCGGCACCGACGCGAACAGGTTGATGGCGAACGGCCGCTGCGTGCGCGCGCGGATCGCCTGCGCCGCGGCCTCGATCTGTTCGGGGCCCATGTAAGCGGCCCCGAGCGAACCCAGGGTTCCCGCCTTCGATGCTTCGGAGACCAGTTCCACCGTCGTGGCGCCGCCGGCCATGGGGGCCTGGACGATGGGGTGGAGCAGCTTGAGCAGTTCAATCAGACGGGTAGCCATGGGATTACTCCTGAAAGGTTATTGAAGCTGGATGTTCCCAGCCTTGATGACGTGGGCCCACTTTTCGGTTTCGCTCTTGATGAAGGCCGCGAATTCCTCGGGCGTGCCGCCGCCGGCCTGGCTGCCGGTGTCCGCAATGGCCTTCTGCACGTCGGGCTCTTTCAGGATGCGGTTGAACTCGGCATTGAGCTTGGCGATGATCGGCGCGGGCGTGCCGGCGGGCGCCACGATGCCCTGCCAGTTGTACGACTCGAAGCCGGGCAGGCCCGATTCGGCCATGGTGGGCACGTCGGGCAGCACGGCCAGGCGCTTGGCGGAGGTGACGGCGATGGGGTGGATCTTCTTGCCCTGGATGGCCGGCAGCGCGGAATAGCCCATTTCGAACATCATCGAGATATGGCCGCCCATGAGGTCGGTCGCGGCCAGGCTGCCGCCCTTGTACGGGACGTGGACGATGTCGATCTTGGCCTGTTCGCGGAACATTTCGCCGGAGAGGTGGTGGGCGCCGCCCACGCCGGACGAGCCGAACGACAGCTTGCCGGGTTCTTTCTTGGCCAGCGCGATCAGGTCGGCCAGCGTCTTCACCGGCAGGTCGTTGTTCACGCTCAGCACCAGCGGGCTGTTCTCGAGCAGGATGATGGGCGCCAGATCCTTCTGCGGATCGTAAGGCATGTCCTTCATCAGTGTCGGATTGACCGCCATGGGCGCCAGATTGCCCGTGCCGATGGTGTAGCCGTCGGGGGCGGCTCGGGCGATCAGGTTGGTGCCGACCACGCCGCCGGCGCCCGCCTTGTTCTCGACCACGATGGGTTGGCCCAGCGTGTCGCCCAGCTTGCGCGCCAGCAGGCGCACGCGGGTATCGGCGAAGCCGCCCGGCGCGTAGGGCACGATCATGGTGATGGGCTTGGCCGGCCAGTCCGCGGTCTGGGCCTGGGCGGCGCCGCTGAAGGCGGCAACGGCCGCGAGGGCGGCGATCAGGGGGCGCAACGGTTTCATGCTGGGAACTCCTCTTTCTGCTTTCTAGTGGAACAGCCCTGTGGGCCGATCGCATTATGCCCAGCGCCTTCGACGTCTGTCGTGATTTTTCCCAAGCGCCATGCCGAAAGCGCCAGCAGCGCCGCGCTGCCCCCCAGCACTTGCGGCAGGCCGGCGCCCCAGCCGGCCGCCCACGAAGCCAGAAGCGGCCCCAATATCTGGCCAGCCGCGAAAGCCGCCGTCATGATGGCGGCCGCCCTGGGGGCCGCCGCGCCGGCTCCCCGCCGGGCGGCCAGCATGCCCGCCTGGGTGATCACCATGAAGGTGCCGCCCACCAGCACGGCGGCCAGGATCACCGCGGCAATGTGGTGCCATATCGCCACGGCCAGCATGCCCAGGGCCATCAGGGCCTGGGCGCCGCGCCAGACCTGGCGGTCGTCGCGGCCGCGGCCCAGGCGCGGGACCAGCAGGCAGGAGATCGCCGCGGCCAGCCCGAACAGCGGCCAGGCCCAGCCGAAGACCGCGGGGTCGGGGATGGTTTCCTTGGCCATCGCGGGCAGGAAGGTGGCGGGAACGATGTAGCCCACGCCGAAGACGCCGTAGTGCAGGGCCAGCCGCGGCATGGCGGGAGGCAGGCCGGCGGCCGGCGCCGTGGCGGCTCGCGGCGGGACGGGCGCCGCCTGGCGGCGCAATCCGGTCCAGGCTGCTGCGGACAAGGCCAGCGCCAGGCCGCCCAGGGCGATCCAGAGGGTGTCCGCCCGCGCGCCCCGCGCCGCCAGGGCGAGGCATGCCAGCCCCGTCAGCGCGATGCCCGCTCCCACGCCGGCGTAGGTCACGGCGGACGCGCCCGCCTCGCGCGGGTCGCCCGCGGGCGCGGGCCGCCAGGCCGCCACGCAGATGAAGGCGCTGGCGCTTGCATACCCCGCCGCCAGCCGCAGCGCGCACCAAGCCGCCATTCCGTGCCAGAACGGCATGGCCAGCGTCAGCAGGGCTACGGCAAGCAGGCTGGCGGCCAGCGCGCCGCGCAGCCGCCGGATGGGCCAGGCGATGGCGGCCAGGGCTCCGAGCAGGTAGCCCGCATAGTTCGCCGAGGCCAGCCAGCCGCCCTGCGCCAGGGACAGGCCGGCTTCCTGCGCCATGGAGGGCCACACCGGCGTGAAGGCGAAGCGGCCGATCCCCATGGCGGCCGCCAGGGCCAGCGCCGCGGGCCAGGCCAGGGCGGCCGGGCTGCGGGAATCGGGAACGGAAGAAGTAACGGGCGTTGACATGCCCCCTACTCTACGGCTGTACTAATATCTTTAATAGTGAATTATTAAGAATTTGAGTTCTTGAAATGAGAAATTTGGATCTGGACGCGCTGCAGATATTCAAGGCGGTGGCCGACCAGGGCGGCGTGGCGCGCGCCGCCCTGCACCTGAACCGCGTGCAGTCCAACGTGTCGACCCGCCTGAAGCAGCTCGAAGCCTCGCTGGATGCGCCGCTGTTCCGGCGCCAGAACCGCCGCCTGGTGCTGTCGGATCAGGGCCGGGTGCTGCTGTCGTACGCCGACCGGCTGCTGCGCCTGTCGGACGAGGCGCAGGCGGCGGTGCGCGAGGGTTCGCCGCGAGGCGTGCTGCGCATCGGCACCATGGAAAGCACGGCCGCCGCGCGCCTGCCGCCCATCCTGGCGGCCTATCACGCGTCCTGGCCGCAGGTGCGCATCGAACTGGTGACCGGCACCTCGGCGGCGCTGGCCGCCAAGGTGCGCAACTACGACATCGAAGCCGCGTTCGTCGCCCAGCCGTTTCCGGCGCAGGGGCTGGCGGCGGTGGACGCGTTCCGGGAAGAGCTTGCGCTGATCTCGCCCATGGCGTGGGATCCGATCGGGAGCGCCCGGGAACTGGGCGACCGCAGCGTCATCGCGTTCGCCTCCGGGTGCTCTTATCGGCGCATCCTGGAGTCCTGGCTGAACCAGGAAGGGATTACGCCGGGCAATGTGATGGAGTTCGCGTCGTATCACGCCATCGTGGCATGCGTGGCCGCGGGGTCGGGCGTGGCCATCGTGCCGCGCTCGGTGCTCGAGGTGCTGGGAACGGCGCATTCCGTGCGCGTCGGCGCGCTGCCTGGCGCGCATGGCCGGGCCTTGACCCAGCTGGTCTGGCGCGCCGACGACGATACGCCGGCGCTGCAGGCCTTGCGGCAGGAACTGGAAGCCGCTCAGAAGCGGTAGCCGACGCCCAGCGTAGCCACCCAGGGATTGATCCGCGCGGTGCCGATGTGCTGGCCGTCCAGTTTCACCTTGGACGAGATGTCGATGTAGCGGATGTCCGCGTTCATGAACCAGCGGTCATTGATCTTGATGTCCGCGCCAAGCTGCGCGGCCACGCCCCACGAATCCTTCAGCTTCAGGTCGGAGCCGCTCAGCGCGCCCTCGGCCTTGGTGTCGAAGAAGTGGGTGTAGTTGATGCCCACGCCGATGTAGGGCTGGATCATGCTGTCCGGCAGGATGTGCCATTGCAGGCTCAGCGTGGGCGGCAGGTGCTTGGTCGAGCCGATCTTGCCCAGGCCGCTGCCGCGGATGTCGTGCTGGAAGGGCCAGGCGCCCAGCAGTTCGATGCCGATGTTGCGCGTGGCCATGTAGGTCAGGGTGAAGCTCGGGCGCACGTTGTTGTTGACGTCCAGCTTGACGCTGCCGTCGAGTACGCTGCCGTTGTTGGACGAGGGGCGGACCTGCGTCACACCGACCTTGAGCAGCACGTCCCCGGCTTCGTGTGCGTGCGCGGGAGCGGCAAGCGTGCCGGCGGCGATCAGGCCGGCGATGGCGGTGGCGCGGATACGGCCGTTCAGCGAAAACATTTTCTTCTCCGATCTTTCCATTAGGTGAGCTGACAGGTTCTCAAACCTGGCGTCTGGCCCGCTTGACGTGTGTCAAATCGTGAAAAGACCGCAATCGAAAAGTGGTTATGTTGCAACAGGCCGCGATGCGCTGGCGCGGTCCGGCAAAAAAATCGCCGCCGGGGCATGCGCCCGGCGGCGATCTGGCTGGAGCCTGATCGTGAGGATCAGCGCGGCAGTTCGCTGCTGCCCATGAGGAAGGCGTCCACCGAGCGTGCGCACTGGCGGCCTTCGCGGATGGCCCAGACCACCAGGGACTGGCCGCGGCGCATGTCGCCGGCGGTGAAGACTTTTTCCACGTTGGTGCGGTAGTCGTCGGTATTGGCGCGCACGTTGCCGCGCGCGTCGCGATCCACGCCGAAGGCGTCGAGCACCGTCTGCACCGGCGACACAAAGCCCATGGCCAGCAGCACCAGGTCGGCCTTGATCTCGAATTCCGAGCCTTCGGCCTCGCGCATCTTCATCTGGCCGGTGGCTTCGTCCTTGAACCATTCGACGCGCGCGCCGACCAGCTTCTCGACCTTGCCGTTGCTGCCCTTGAGCAGCTTGGTGGTCACGGACCAGTCGCGCTCGCAGCCTTCCTCGTGCGAGGAGGACGTGCGCATCTTCAGCGGCCAGTACGGCCACGTCATGGACTTGTTCTCGGATTCGGGCGGCTGGGGCATCAGTTCGAACTGCGTGACCGAGGCCGCGCCATGGCGGTTGCTGGTGCCCACGCAGTCGGACCCCGTATCGCCGCCGCCGATCACGACCACGTGCTTGCCCTTGGCCAGCGTCTGATTGGTGAGGCGGTCGCCGGCCACGGCCTTGTTCTGCTGGCGCAGGAAGTCCATCGCGAAATACACGCCCGACAGTTCGCGACCGGGCACCGGCAGGTCGCGCGGGGTTTCCGAGCCGCCGCTCATCACTACCGCGTCGAATTCGGCCAGCAGCGATTCCGGCGTGCGCACCGTCAGGCCATCGGCCACGGGGTCGCTCGGATTGCCGATATAGGTCGAGGGCGCGAATTCCACGCCTTCGGCTTCCATCTGGGAGATGCGGCGGTCGATCTGGTGCTTTTCCAGCTTGAAATCGGGGATGCCGTAGCGCAGCAGCCCGCCGATGCGGTCGCTCTTTTCGAACAGCGTCACCGAATGGCCCGCGCGGGCCAGCTGCTGCGAGCAAGCCAGGCCGGCGGGGCCGGAGCCCACCACCGCGACCTTCTTGCCGGTCTTGCGCGCCGGCACTTGCGGCGCCACCCAGCCTTCGGCCCATCCCTTGTCGATGATCGCGTGCTCGATGGACTTGATGCCCACAGCGTCGCTGTTGATGTTCAAGGTACAGGCGGCTTCGCACGGGGCCGGGCAGATGCGGCCGGTGAACTCGGGGAAGTTGTTGGTGGAGTGCAGCACGTCCAGCGCGCGCTTCCAGTCCTGCTTGTACACCAGGTCATTCCAGTCCGGGATGATGTTGTTGACCGGGCAGCCGTTGTTGCAGAACGGAATGCCGCAATCCATGCAGCGCGCCGCCTGCTGCTTGGCCTGGTCGTCGTTCAGGTGCAGCACGAATTCGCGCCAGTTCTTCAGACGCTTCTGCGGGGCCTCCGAGGCCTCCTGCAGGCGCTGGTATTCCATGAATCCGGTGATCTTTCCCATGATTTCCCTCACGCAGCCAGTTGTTGCGGGTTGGCTGCACGCCACATTTCACCCAATGCGCGGCGGTAGTCCGTCGGCATGATCTTTACGAATTTGCCGCGCGAGGCTTCCCAGTCGCCCAGGATCTCGCGCGCGCGGAAGCTGCCGGTGTAGCGGAAGTGGTCTTCCACCAGGCGGCGCAGGATGGTCTCGTCCGTTTCGCGTTCGCCGCCGCGCTGCGCGCTGTGCCAGGTATCCATGCCGTTCTGCGCGAGCTGCTCGGCATGCGAGGACACCGGTTCCAGTTCCACCATGGCCAGGTTGGCGCGGTGCTTGAGCGTGCGCTCCGGATCCCACACGTAGGCTACGCCGCCGGACATGCCGGCCGCGAAGTTGCGGCCCGTGGCGCCCAGCACCACGACAGTGCCGCCGGTCATGTATTCGCAGCCGTGGTCGCCCGTGCCTTCCACCACCGTGGCGGCGCCCGAGTTGCGCACCGCGAAACGCTCGCCGGCCACGCCGTTGAAGAAGGCCTCGCCCGCCAGCGCGCCGTACAGCACGGTGTTGCCGGCGATGATGTGGTCGGGGCCGAAGCCGCGGAAGTCGTTGGGAGAGCGCACGATGATGCGGCCGCCCGACAGGCCCTTGCCCACGTAGTCGTTGCCTTCACCCACCAGGTCCATCGTGATGCCGTGCGCCAGGAACGCGCCGAAACTCTGGCCTGCCGTGCCGTTGCACTGGATGTGGATGGTGTCGTCCGGCAGTCCGTCATGGCCGTAGCGCGAAGCCACGGCGCCCGACAGCATGGCGCCGATCGTGCGGTTGCGGTTGCGCACCGGAACGATGAACGAGACTTTCTCGCCGCGCTCCAGCGCGGGCTTGCTGCGTTCGATCAGCTGGTGATCGAGCGCGCCGGCCAGGCCGTGGTCCTGCTCTTCCGTCTGGCGCACGTCGGCGTCGGACGGCGTCTGGTGGAACACGCGGGCGAAGTCCAGGCCTTGCGCCTTCCAGTGCTCGACGCCCGAACGCATGTCCAGCAGGTCGGCGCGGCCGATCAGGTCGTCGAACTTGCGGATGCCCAGCTGGGCCATGATTTCGCGCACTTCCTCGGCGATGAAGAAGAAGAAGTTCACGACATGCTCGGGCTTGCCCTGGAATTTCTTGCGCAGGACCGGATCCTGCGTGGCCACGCCCACCGGGCAGGTGTTCAGGTGGCACTTGCGCATCATGATGCAGCCTTCCACGACCAGCGGAGCGGTGGCGAAGCCGAATTCATCGGCGCCCAGCAGCGCGCCGATGACGACGTCGCGGCCGGTCTTCATCTGGCCGTCGGCCTGCACGCGGATGCGGCTGCGCAGGCGGTTCAGCACCAGCGTCTGCTGGGTTTCGGCCAGGCCCAGTTCCCAGGGCGTGCCGACGTGCTTGATCGACGAGACCGGGGAAGCGCCCGTGCCGCCGTCATGGCCGGCGATCACGACGTGGTCGGCCTTGGCCTTGGCCACGCCCGCGGCCACCGTGCCCACGCCCACTTCGGACACCAGCTTGACCGACACCGACGCCTTGGAATTCACGTTCTTCAGGTCGTGGATGAGCTGGGCCAGGTCTTCGATGGAATAGATGTCGTGGTGCGGCGGGGGCGAAATCAGGCCCACGCCTGGGACCGAGTAGCGCAGTTTGGCGATGTATTCGGAAACTTTGTGGCCGGGCAGCTGGCCGCCTTCGCCGGGCTTCGCGCCCTGCGCCATCTTGATCTGGATCTGGTCGGCCGACGACAGGTATTCGGCGGTCACGCCGAAACGGCCCGAGGCCACCTGCTTGATCTTCGAGCGCAGCGAATCGCCCTTCTTCAGCTGGACGTCCGCCTCGATGCGGTCCGAACCCAGCACGGAGGCCAGCGTGTCGCCGTCCTTGACGGGGCTCTTGCCTTCGCGCATTTCATCGCGGTAGCGCAGTTCGTCCTCGCCGCCTTCGCCGGTGTTGGATTTGCCGCCGATGCGGTTCATGGCCACGGCCAGCACCGAGTGCGCCTCGGTGGAGATCGAGCCCAGCGACATGGCGCCGGTGGCGAAGCGCTTGACGATTTCCTTGGCGGGTTCGACGTCGTCCAGTGGGATCGCGCGCGACGGGTCGAAGCGGAACTCGAACAGGCCGCGCAGGGTCATGTGGCGGCGGCTCTGGTCGTTGATGATCTGCGCGTATTCCTTGTACGTGCGGTAATTGTTGGCGCGCGAAGCGTGTTGCAGCTTGGCGATGGAGTCCGGGGTCCACATGTGCTCTTCGCCGCGCACGCGGTAGGCGTATTCGCCGCCCGCGTCCAGGTCGTTGGCCAGGACCGGGTCGGTGCCGAAGGCGGCGCGGTGCTGGCGCAGCGCTTCCTCGGCGACCTGGAAGATGCCGATGCCTTCAATGTTGGACGAGGTGCCGGTGAAGTACTTGTTGACCAGGGCGCTTTGCAGGCCCACGGCTTCGAAGATCTGCGCGCCGGTGTAGGACATGTACGTGGAAATGCCCATCTTGGACATGACCTTGTTCAGACCCTTGCCGATCGCCTTGATGAAGTTCTTCACCGCCTTTTCGGGGTCGTTCATCTTGCCCAGCGATTCCAGCGCCAGGTAGGGGTGGATGGCTTCGGCGCCGTAGCCGCCCAAAAGCGCGAAGTGGTGCACTTCGCGCGCAGAGCCGGTTTCCACGACCAGGCCGGTGTTGGTGCGCAGCCCGGCGCGGATCAGGTGCTGGTGGACGGCCGAGGTGGCCAGCAGCGCGGGGATGGCCACGCGCTCGCTGTCGACCAGGCGGTCGGACACGATCAGGATGTTGTAGCCGCTCTGCACCGCGTCGACGGCGCGCGCGCACAGCGCGGCCACGCGGGCCTCGATGCCCTCGGGGCCCCAGGCGGCGGGATACGTGATGTCCAGCTCGAAGCTGCGGAACTTCTTGCCGGTTACCTGTTCGATGTCGCGGATCTGCGCCATGGCGGCGAAGTCCAGCACCGGCTGGGACACTTCCAGGCGCAGCGGCGGGTTGACGTTATTGATGTCCAGCAGGTTCGGCTTGGGGCCGATGAAGGACACCAGCGACATCACGAGCTGTTCGCGGATGGGGTCGATCGGCGGGTTCGTGACCTGCGCGAACAACTGGCGGAAATAGTTGTAGAAGGGCTTGGCGCGGTCCGAGAGCACGGCCAGCGGGGCGTCGTTGCCCATCGAGCCGATCACTTCCTCGCCGCTCGCGGCCATGGGCTCGAGGATGAACTTGTAGTCTTCCTGGGTCCAGCCGAAGGCCTGCTGGCGGTCCAGCAGCGAGACGGACGACTGCGTGGCGACGGCGGCCTGGCGCGGGGCCGGCAGCGACTCCAGCTTGATCTGCAGGCGTTCGATCCACTGGCGGTAGGGCCGGCTGTTGGCCAGCTGCAGCTTGATCTCTGCGTCGTCGATGATGCGGCCCTGCTCCAGGTCGATCAGGAACATCTTGCCCGGCTGCAGGCGCCACTTCTTGATGATGCGGTTCTCGGGGATCGACAGCGTGCCGGCTTCGGAGGCCAGGATGACCATGTCGTCATCGGTGACCAGGTAGCGGGCCGGGCGCAGGCCGTTGCGGTCCAGCGTGGCGCCGATCTGGCGACCGTCGGTGAAGGCGACCGCGGCGGGGCCGTCCCAGGGCTCCATCATGGCGGCATGGTATTCGTAGAACGCGCGGCGGCTTTCGTCCATCTGCGTGTGCTGTTCCCAGGCTTCCGGGATCATCATCATCATGGCGTGGGCCAGCGAATAGCCCGAGTTCACCAGCAGTTCCAGGCAGTTGTCGAACGTGGCGGTGTCGGACTGGCCTTCGTAGACGATGGGATACAGCTTCTTCAGGTCTTCGCCCAGCACGGCCGACTGCATCATGCCTTCGCGGGCGCGCAGCCAGTTGAAGTTGCCCTTTACCGTGTTGATTTCGCCGTTGTGGGCGATCATGCGGTACGGGTGGGCCAGCGGCCAGGCCGGGAAGGTGTTGGTCGAGAAGCGCTGGTGCACCAGCGCCAGCGCGGACACCGTGCGCGGATCGGCCAGGTCGCGGTAGTAACGGCCGACCTGGTCGGCCAGCAGCAGGCCCTTGTAGACCACGGTGCGCACCGAGGCCGAGGGCACGAAATATTCCTTGCCATGCGCCAGGTGCATGTTCTGGATGGCGTGGCTGGCGGTCTTGCGGATCACGTACAGCTTGCGCTCCAGCGCGTCCGGCACCATCACGTCGGCGCCCCGGCCGATGAAGAGCTGGCGGATCACGGGTTCGCAGGCGCGCACGGCGGGCGACATGGGCATATCGACGTCCACCGGCACATTGCGCCAGCCCAGCACGACCTGGCCTTCGGCGCGCACCGAGCGCTCCAGTTCCTGCTCGCAGGCCAGGCGCGATGCGGTTTCCTTGGGCAGGAACACCATGGCCACGCCGTACTCGCCGGGCGGCGGCAGGACGATGCCTTGCTGGCCCAGTTCATCGCGATAGAGCGCGTCGGGGATCTGGATCAGGATGCCGGCCCCGTCGCCCATCAGCTTGTCCGCGCCGACCGCGCCGCGGTGGTCCAGGTTTTCCAGGATCTTCAGGCCCTGCTGGATGATGGCGTGGCTTTTCTTGCCCTTGATGTGCGCAACGAAGCCAACGCCACAGGCGTCATGTTCGTTCTTGGGGTGGTACAGGCCCTGGACCGGCGGCAGGCCGATGCGGCTGGCGTCGATGGGGGTCGCCTTGGGCGGGGGACAGGATTCGATCTGGGTGTTTTGGGGCATGGCGCGCTCCGCAGTGGGCCTGCGTCGTAATGTTGCAGTGCAGGAGACGGACAATACCCCCGCAGGCAGCATGGCGCAATATAAATAAAAGGGGTCTGCCCCTAATTTTATCAAGTGTTATTCATAGAGGATTAATATAGGGACAAAGCAACAGCGGCGCCAGTAGCGGGCTTGCGAGACGGTATGCACCGGGACGGTGCGCGCCGAAGGCTTGGATCCCCGTTTTTTGCTTTATACGTCCCCATTTTTAGGGCACGCCTCCAGGCCAGGCGTAGGTGGCCCGCGGTGTTGCGCGTACGCCAATGCTGCGGTGTCCGCGGCAGGCGCGATGAAGCCCAGCGCACCGCCGGCGCGCTGGGCTGAAGGAAAGAAGCGATGGCGATCCGCCGCCTGGGGCGGATTCCGGATCAGGTATTGGAAGCGGACGGGGTGGACGTCGGCTCGGCGTCGGCGTCGGCCGGGGCCGGAGTGGCTGGCTTCTTGCGGGGGCGGCCGCGCTGGCCGGGGGCGACTCGCCGGCTGGCGGTGTGGGCCAGGCTTGCGATGAAGCTGGGGCCGCCCAGGGCCCACTGGCCGGAAACCGCCTGGTCGATGCGCTGGCTTTCCTCGCGCGACAGGCCGTCCTGCAGCCGCTTGCGGTAGTTGGCCTGGCGGTCGAACGGCGTGTTGCCGCAAGCCCAGTAGTCCGCGTGGTCGGATTGCCACTGCGCCGGGGCCGCGCTGGTGTTGCCGGTATGGCTGGCGGCGGACGACCAGGGCCAGGAATCGGGATCCTGCGAGGCGCCGCTGCGCACGGGGTAGGTTTCGAGCCAGACCAGGGCGGGCAGCACCCAGGCGCCCGGCTCGAGCAAGGCGGAGCGGTAGCGTCCGGCGAAGACACGGCCGCCGCGCAGCCGAGCCGCCAGGTTGCGGCCCAGCGTTTGCATCAGCCGCGGCAGGCCCTCTTCGTCCGCTGGCGTGGCCAGCAGGAGGATGCGGTCGTTGGCGAGCACCCAGCCATGAACCGAGACACGGTGGCGTTGGGCGGATTCGCCCAGCCATGTGGCCAGTTGGTTCAGGATGTCGGCAGGCGCGGGTTGCGACGGCGCCGCCAGCGGCTGGATGAAGTTGGCCTGCACCAATTGGGGCAGCCCAGGGGCGTACAGACGGGGCAGACGGGCCATAGTGTCAGGACTTGCGTATCCGGAAGAACGGTTTGTCTTCTCTCACGGTATATAAATAGTGCCACGGTAGGCGCTGGTCAAGTCCCGTGATCACGATATGGGCAAGGAACCGCCTTTTTTTTCGTCGTCCGTACCCGATATCGCGCAGGTTAACATTCGGCGACGGAACGTCGTACCGTGGATATACCCTAACCCGGCGGCGCTTTTTTGACCCTCACGACTGGAGAACACTATGGCCGTGGCCCTGGAACTCATTTCGCAGCATCGCTGCTTTGGTGGCTGGCAGCGCTACTACCGCCACGAGTCCACGGAGATCGGCCTGCCCATGCGGTTCTCGGTCTACGTGCCGCCGCAAGCCGAAGAGGGGCCGGTTCCCGTGCTGTTCTACCTTGCGGGGCTGACCTGCACCGAGGAAACCTTCATGATCAAGGGGGGCGCCCAGCGCCTGGCCGCGGAGCTTGGCGTCATGCTGGTCGCCCCGGACACCAGCCCGCGCGGCGCCAACGTCCCCGGCGAGGACGAAAGCTGGGACCTGGGCACTGGCGCGGGCTTCTATGTCGACGCCACCACGCCAGCCTGGCGCACCCACTATCGCATGTACAGCTACGTGACGGAGGAATTGCACGGGATCGTAACGGGCGACGCCTTGCCGGGCGACGCGTCGCGCACCGGGATCTTCGGCCATTCCATGGGCGGCCACGGCGCGTTGGTGCTGGCCCTGCGCAACCCGGGCAAGTTCCGTTCGGTGTCGGCGTTCGCGCCCATCGCCGCGCCCAGCCTATGCCCCTGGGGCAAGAAGGCGTTCGGGGCCTATCTGGGCGCCGATGAGCAGGACTGGGCCGCCTACGATGCCTCCGCGCTGATGCGCCAGGCCCGGCAGCCTTTCCCGGGCGGCATCCTGATCGACCAGGGGGAATCGGACCAATTCCTGGCGGAGCAGTTGTATCCCGAGGTATTCGCGGCGGCCTGCGCCGACGCGGGCCAGCCGCTGGTCCTGCGGCGCCATGAGGGCTACGACCACGGCTACTACTTCATCTCGACCTTCATCGAGGATCACATCCGGTTTCACGTCGAGCGGCTTGGAAAACCGGCGGCCTGAGGCCGCTTCTATACTGGCGGGCCTGCCGCGGCGGGCCCGCGGCACCCGGGAGGCAGCCGGGCCGCAGCCCGCGGCGTGTTCTTAAAAAGGAACGCCTGACTTGATCAACGGAATCGCTCCCTTCGTCTGGATACTGCTGGGCGCCGTCGTCGTCCTGTTGCCTGGGATCGTCATGTTGCTGGGCAGGGGCGGCCCACGCGATGAGCGGGGCCGCAAGATGTTCCAGTTCCGGCCGGTGCGCCGGCTGTTCGGACTGATGCTGGTGCTGCTGGGCTGCGTGTCGGGCTTGCTGGCGTTGTCGCTGGTGCAGTTTTTCCGGCTGACCACCGATGAACCCGTCGCGCGCGTTGAAATCCGGCAGCAGGCAGAGGGCCAGTTCCAGCTCACCGCCAGCGCGCCCGGCACCGGAACCCGGCAATACGTGTTGTATGGCGACCAGTGGCAGATCGATGCCCGGGTCGTCCGCTGGCGGGTGCCGGCGCTGATGGCGGGCGTGCCGCCCTTGTACCGCCTGGAGCGGCTGTCCGGCCGCTACAGCGATGCGGCCCGCGAGGCGTCGGCTACGCGCTCGGTTCACTCCCTGGACGACTGGCCCGCGCCGGACCTGGGATCCCTGAAGAAGAATTTCCCGAACTGGTTTCCCTTCGTCGATGTCCAATTCGGCAGCGGCGCCTACATGCCCCTGTTCGACGGAGCCCGCTACCAGGTCTTCCTGGACCCGCGCGGCGCCCTTTTCATCCGCCCGGACGGGGAAGCCACGGCCGAAGGGCTGAAGCGCCTGGGCTGGTAGGTGGAAGCCCCCCACGCTGCGCGCGCTACGCGTGCTTGCTGCCCCCCCGAGGGGGGCTGCGCCGCCTTGGGGCGGCCCGGCGGCGGCGCGGCTGTTCTTGCGTGAGCGCCCACGCTGCGCGCACTGTGTGCGTTCGCTGCTCTCTGAGGGGCTGCGCTGTCTCGGGCAAGTGGATCTGAAGGCCATGAGTAAGCTGATCAACCTGTTACCCATGTCCCCGTACACCTGTTACCTATGTCTCCGGTCCGTACTCTGGCCCGCCTTGGGGCGGCCCGGCTGGCCGAAAAATAAATGAGGACGAGCTATGTGGGAGGAAACTTTGACGCGCCGCAATAGTCGAATTAGCACTCCCATTACTAGAGTGCTAACATCGAATCCATGTCGTTACCCCTTCGCCTTCCGGAGACCCCCGCTATGAAACAACCCAGTACCTCGTTGGCCACTTCCGGCAACGCCCTGGCGTTGGCCATTGCCAATCCGGGCGCACTCGGCACGATCGACGCATACATTTCCGCGGTGAACCGCCTGCCGGTCCTGTCGGCGGAACGTGAAACCGAACTTGGCCGCCGTCTGCGCGACCAGGAAGACCTGGGCGCGGCGCGCGAGCTGATCCTGTCGCACCTGCGCCTGGTGGTGTCGGTGGCCCGCCAGTACCTGGGTTATGGCTTGCCCCACGCTGACCTCATCCAGGAAGGCAATGTCGGCCTGATGAAGGCCGTGAAGCGCTTCGACCCCGAGCGCGGCGTGCGCCTGGTGTCGTTCGCGGTGCATTGGATCAAGGCGGAAATCCACGAGTACATCATCCGCAACTGGCGCCTGGTGAAGGTCGCAACCACCAAGGCCCAGCGCAAGCTGTTCTTCAACCTGCGCAGCATGCGCCCCGACGGCCAGACGCTGGATCCCGACCAGGTCGACCACATCGCGCGCGAATTGAACGTGCGCCGCGAAGACGTGAGCGAGATGGAAGTCCGCCTGTCCGGCCGCGATATGTCGCTGGAAAACCAGGATGACGACGATGACAGCTACGCGCCCATCGCCTACCTGTCCGACGACGGCCGCCAGGAGCCCACGCGGGTGCTGGAGCGGGCCGCGCGCGACGAGTTGCAGGGCAACGGCCTGAGCGATGCGCTGGAAGCGCTGGACCCCCGCTCGCGCCGCATCGTCGAGGCGCGCTGGCTGCAGGACGACGGCGGCGCCACCTTGCACGAACTCGCGCAGGAATTCGGCGTGTCGGCCGAGCGCATCCGCCAGATCGAGGCCGCCGCCTTGAAGAAGATGCGGGGCAACCTCGTCGCGGCGTGATTGGCGCGTCGAGCATGCAAAGGGCCGCTCTTTAGCGGCCCTTCGTTTTGTGCGGCGGCGGGGCATCGCCGCGCATAATTTGATACAAATTTGCCCGAAATTTTTGCACCGCGCCAGAAACTTAATGAAGATCGCGTCGCCTAACTTCATGTAGACCGCGAACTTCGGTTGGCCGTCTAGTCGTCCGTCTCGGCTTCTCCTCTTTCCCCTCCCCTATGAGACGGATGTTTGCGGGGCACCATGCATATCGGTGCCCCGTTTTTTATGTGGGCCCCCACGCTGCGCACGCGTTGCGTGCTTGCTGCCCCCCAGGGGGGCTGCGTGTACAGACCGGGGACATAGGTAACAGGTGTACGGGAACATGGG
>NZ_JPYO01000036.1:204893-353992 GCF_000757485.1 Achromobacter sp. RTa | reverse complement strand
CCTCGAGGAAGAGCGCAAGCAGGCGGAACTGAAAGAGAAAAAGCGCCTGGAACAGGAACGCCAGGCCGCTGAGAAGGCGGCTGCCGAGAAGGCCGCGGCCGAGAAAGCCGCCGCCGACAAGGCCGCAGCCGAGAAGAAGGCCAAGGAAGACGCCGCCAAGAAGGCCGCGGCAGAAAAGGCCGCCGCTGAAAAGGCGGCAGCCGAAAAAGCCGCCGAGGAAAAGGCCGCTGCCGAAAAGGCGGCCGCCGAAAAGAAAGCCGCTGCCGAGAAGAAAGCCAAGGAAGAAGCCGCCAAGAAGGCTGCCGCCGACAAGGCGCTGAAGGATGCGTTCCGCAACGACGCCATGGGCGCCGCGGGCATCCCCGGCGGCACGGCCGACCGCAACCAGGCGGGCGGCGGCCGCGACAGCGGCTATGGCGCCAAGGTCCGCGCCTGCGTGCAGCCCGGGGTGGCTTATCCGCCCCCGCCTCGCAGCGGCTCGGGGAATCCCACGGCACAATACCGGGTACAGTTAGGTTCCGACGGGAAAGTCAACGGCGTGACGTTGACCAGTTCTTCGGGCAATGCCGGCTTCGACCGCGCGGTCGAAACCGGCATCCGCCGCTGCAACCCCTTCCCGAAGCCTTCCACGGGCCGCTACGAACCCATTATTGACGTTGTGTACAGAATGTATGATTGACAGGAGATTGAAGAATATGACTCCCGCTTATAGCCGACGAGTACCCCAGCTCGCTCTCTGGCGATCGTATGGACTCGGGCTGCTGATGCTGGCGCTGGCCTGCCTGATGGCCATGAAACCCGCCCATGCCCAGTTGCGCGTCGATATCTCGGGCACCGGGGCCACCCAATACCCCGTGGCGATCGCCGATTTCGCCGTCGACGACACCCATGGCCGCGCCCTGGCCGACGTGATCCGCGCCGACCTGACCCGCACCGGACAGTTCCGCCTGATCAATGCGGCAGGCTCGGGCCTGAACGTCGACTCCCCCATCGCCCACGACGACTGGCGCGCCAAGGGAGCCGACTTCATTGCCTACGGCAGCATCTCGCGCGGCGCAGACGGCCGCTACGACGTCCGCTACCGTCTTGCCGATACCGTCAAGAAGGGCCAGCTCGACGGCGTGGCCTTCTCCGGCACCGAGCAGGAACTGCGCCGGGTCGCCCACCAGATCGCCGACCGCATCTACGAGAAGATCACCGGCGTTCGCGGCGTGTTTTCGACCCGTATCGCGTATGTGCTGAAAAAAGGCGCCACCTACGAACTGCAGGTTGCCGACGCCGACGGCCAGAACCCCCAAGTGGCCCTGCGCTCGCGGGAGCCCATCATTTCGCCGTCCTGGTCGCCTGACGGTTCCAAGCTAGCCTACGTGAGCTTCGAATCCGGCAAGCCCGTCGTGTACGTGCACAATCTGGCTTCCAGCGCGCGCGCTCCTGTCGCGAACTTCAAGGGTAACAACAGCGCACCCGGCTGGTCGCCCGACGGCTCCAAGCTGGCGGTGGCCCTGACGCGCGATGGTTTGTCGCAAATTTACATCGTCGGCGCGGCGGATGGCTCCAATCCGACCCGAGTTACGCGTTCTCCCGGCATCGACACCGAACCGAGCTTTACGCCGGACGGGGCATCCATTATCTTTACGAGTGACCGCAGCGGCGGGCCGCAGATCTACCAGACCGGCTCGAGTGGTGGCGAAGCACGCCGCCTCACGTTTAATGGTGGTTACAACATCTCACCCCGAATTTCCCCCGACGGATCGACGCTGCTGTACGTTGCAAGACGCGACGGCGCGTTTCGAATCGCGTCGTTGAACCTGTCCTCAGGCGCCGAGACCCTGCTGACTGATGGTCGTGACGATCAGTCCCCGAGCTTTGCGCCGAATGGAATGCAAGTCCTCTACGCCGCCGTCCAAAACGGCCGTAGCGTGCTCGCAGGTGTCTCGAGCGATGGCCGCGTACGGCAGACGCTTTCGGTACTGAACGGGGAAATACGTGAACCGACTTGGGGCCCATTTACCCGATAACACGTGTGACTCTCTTTGCAAAGGAACTATCATGAAGTCGCGCATTGCCAAAAGCCTAACCATCGCCGCGCTGGCTGCCACCCTGGCAGCTTGCAGCTCCGTCCCTCTCGACGATAAAGCGGGTCAGGGCGGAGGCGCTGGCCAAGGATCCTCGGCCTCCGGCCAGATCCTTGATCCCTTCAACCCCCAAAGCATCCTGGCGCAACAACGCTCGGTATACTTTGACTTCGACAGCTACACGGTGTCGGACCAGTACCGCGGATTGGTGGAGACCCACGCCCGCTACCTGGCTTCGCACCAGCAGCAGAAGATCAAGATCGAAGGCAACACCGACGAACGCGGCGGCGCTGAATACAACCTGGCCCTGGGCCAGCGCCGTGCGGACGCCGTGCGCCGCATGATGACCCTGCTGGGCGTCAGCGACAACCAGATCGAAACCATCAGCTTCGGTAAGGAAAAGCCGAAGTCGACGGGTACGTCGGAAGCCGACTTTGCTGAAAACCGCCGCGCCGATATCAACTATCTGCGTTAAGATTTTCGTATAGTCTAAGAGCCCTACCACGCGTCGGGACGGTCAACCGGCCGTCCCGACGTTTGTCTTTTATACCCGGGAATATTCATGCGCGATAACGTTCTGTCCCTGCGTCCTCTGATTGTGGCCACCGGCCTGGTGCTTGCGGCCCTGACGGCGCCCGCTCACGCTTTTTCCGACGATGAAGCCCGCCGGGCCATCCTGGATCTGCGCCAGCAGGTACAGCAGCAGAACGAGCAAAGCCAGCGCGCCAAGCTGCAATTGGCCGACCAGATCCAGGCGTTGCAGCAGGAAGTCGCCCAGTTGCGCGACCAGCTCGAACTGGTTTCGCGCCAGCAGCCCAGCGCCAAGCCCGGCGGCACCGCCGGCAGCGCGAACCCGCCGGGCGCCTCCGCCGGCGATCCGCAGGAACAGGCCGCCTACGACGGCGCGATCGACCTGTTCCGCAAGGGCCAGTACAAGGACGCCGCCGAATCGCTGGCCGCATTCACCGCGCTGTACCCCGCCAGCCAGCTGGCACCCAGCGCCCAGTTCTACCTGGGCAGCAGCCGCTATGCGCTGAAGGACTTCAAGGGCGCCATCGACCAGTTGAACGCCATGGTCCAGAAGTCCCCCGACAACGCCCGCGCCCCCGACGCCCTGCTCGTCATCGCCGGCAGCCAGATCGAGCTGAACAACCGCGCGGGCGCCAAGACGACGCTGCAGCGCATCGTCCGCGACTACCCGACCACGCCGGCCGCCGGCACGGCCAAGAGCCGGCTGCAGCTGCTGCAGTAATGCCGCCAACCGCAAGCGCGGTTGCCGCCTACCGGCACATCCTGCGCCGCCGGGCAGGGCTTATCGCCCTGCTGCTGGCGGCGATTTTCTTGGCGCTGCTGGTCGATTTCACGGTGGGGCCCTCGGGCCTGCCGTGGCGCGATCTCTGGCGGACGCTGACGGCGCCGGCAGCCGCCGATCCGACCTACCGGGTCATCGTGTGGGACATCCGCCTGCCCTCCGCCCTGATGGCGGCCCTGGTGGGCATGGCGCTGGGGCTAGCTGGCGCCGAGATGCAGACCATACTGAACAACCCGCTGGCCAGTCCGTTCACGCTGGGCGTCTCCTCCGCCGCCGCCTTCGGCGCGTCGCTGGCGATCGTGCTGCAACTGGGCGTGCCGGGCATCCCGCCCGGCTGGCTGATCGCGGGCAACGCCTTCCTGTTCGCGATGGTGGCGGCGCTGTTGCTGGATGCCGTGACCCGCTGGGGCGGAATGAACACCTCGGCCGTGGTGCTGTTCGGCATCGCCATGCTGTTCACGTTCAATGCGCTGGTGTCGCTGGTGCAGTTCATGGCCAGCGCCGAAGCCCTGCAGAACCTGGTGTTCTGGACCATGGGGAGCCTGTCGCGTTCCAGCTGGGCGTCCGTGGGGGTGCTGGCGGCCGCCATCGGGCTTGCCCTGCCCCTGGCCATGCGCCAATCCTGGAAACTGACCGCCCTGCGCCTGGGCGAAGACCGCGCGGCGAGCTTCGGCGTGGACGTGCGCCGGGTGCGCGTGGCCGCGCTGGCGCGGGTCAGCCTGCTGTCGTCCCTGGCCGTCGCCTTTGTCGGCACGATCGGTTTCATCGGCCTGGTGGCGCCCCACATCGCGCGCCGCCTGTTCGGCGAAGACCACCGCTATTACCTGCCGGGCAGCGCCCTGGTGGGCGCCGTGATCCTGTCGCTGGCGTCGATCGCGTCCAAGAACCTCGTCCCCGGCGTGGTCGTGCCTGTCGGCATCGTCACGGCGCTGGTCGGCATTCCCTTTTTCGTGTCGGTCGTCCTGCGCCGGCAATTGCCATGACATCCGCTGCCGGCGCCGCCCCGCCGATGACCCTGGCCGTCAGCGGACTCTGCGCCGGTTACGGACGCGGGGACGTGCTGCATAAGCTGACCCTCCCGGCGCTGCAAGCCGGGGAAGTCATCGCGCTACTGGGGCCGAACGGCAGCGGCAAATCCACGCTGCTCAAGGCCCTTGCCGGCCTGGTGCGCACCCGCGCGGGCAGCGCCTTGCTGGGCGGACGGGACCTGACCCGCCTCGGATTCGGAGAGCGCGCGCGCCACGTGGTCTACCTGCCCCAGAGCCTGCCCGCGGCGGTGCATCTGCGGGTCTTCGAATCTGTGCTGGTGGCGGCCAGGGCCAGCGGCGATACGGCGCCGTCGGCCGACCCGCGGGAGATCGAACGTTTGCTGGAGCGCCTGGGCATAGGCCACCTTGCGATGCACTATCTGGATGCGCTGTCCGGCGGTCAGAAGCAGTTGGTAGGGCTGGCCCAGGCGCTCGTCAGGCATCCGCGCGTGCTGCTGCTGGACGAGCCCCTTTCGGCCCTGGACCTGAATTACCAGTTCCACGTGATGCGCCTGCTGAAGCAGGAAACGCGGGAGCACGGCCTCATCAGCCTTATCGTGCTGCACGATCTGAACGTGGCGCTGCAGCACGCCGACCGCGCGGTGATGATCCACGGCGGCCGGCCATACGCAGCGGGCGCGCCCGCCGAGGTGATCACTCCCGCCTCGCTGGCGGAGGTCTATGGGGTGCAGGCCCGGGTTGAAACCTGCTCGCGCGGCTTGCGGCAGGTGCTGATCGACGGACTCGAAGCGCACCCGCGCTGAGGCGGACGCCGGCGCTCAGGCGCGCTGCGCCACATCCGAGACCGGCGCGCCGGTCATGTCGGCCAACTGCCGCGGCGTCAGGTTGAACACGGCGTGCGGATGGCCGGCGGCGGCCCACAAGCTGCCGTAGTTGAACAGGTCGGCGTCCAGCAGCATCACCGGCTTGACCGTGTGGCCGATCGGACACACGCCGCCGATTGCGTAACCAGTCATGTCGCGCACGAACTTGGCGTCCGCCTTGGCCAGCTCGCCCACTTGCGCGGCCACCTTGGCTTCGTCCACGCGGTTGACGCCGCTGGCGATCACCAGCACCGGCGCGTTGTCCGACGCCCTGCGGAAGATGATGGATTTGGCGATCTGCGCGACTTCGCAGCCCAGGCCCGCCGCAGCCTCCGCCGAGGTCTTGCCGGTCTGCGGCAGGACGATCACGGGCTTGTCGTGCCCCAACTCCTGCAACAGGCGAGCGACGCGTTGGGCGGATTCGGGCAAGGCAGCAATGGACTCGGGGGACATCGGGAGGGGCTCCGTTGTGGCAGGAAGGCCGGCGCGAACCGCCGCCGGCTGGTCGGAAACGAGTGTATCAGCGCCGGCGCGCCCTGCCCCGCAGGCGGCGGCGGGCTAGAATGCGGGCCTGGCTTTTCCATACGAATCCCATGCGTTCCGAACCCGTCCTGCCCCTGCAAACCGCGCTCATCGACGGCTATGCCATGTCCTACACCGAGTACGGCAGCGGCGCGCCCCTGGTGCTGGTGCACGGCTCCCTGTCCGACTGCCGGTACTGGAAGTCGCAAATGGCGCCGCTGGGCCGGTCGTTCCGCGTGCTGGCGGTGTGCTTGCGACGCTATTGGCCCGAAGCCTGGGACGGCGCGGGCGACGGCTTTTCAATCGAGCAGCATGCCAGCGACGTGCTGGAATTCATCGACACCGTGGCCGGCGGCCCGGCCCACCTGGTGGGCCACTCGCGGGGCGGCCGCATCGCGCTGGAAGCGGCGCTGCGCCGGCCCGATTCGCTGCGCAGCCTGACCCTGGCCGATCCCGGCCTGCCGCTGCCAGGCGAGGACGACCTGCGCGGCGGATTCCGCCAACAGGCGCTGGCCCTCATCCGCCAAGGCGACATCGAGGCGGGCCTGGCCCTGTTCGTCGATACCGTGACCGGCCCCGACACCTGGCAGCGCATGGTGCCCTGGTTCAAGGAGATGGTGCGCGACAACGTCGGCACGCTGTTCGGGCAAGCGCTGGAAACACCGCAAGCGCTGACGCCACAGCAGATCGGGGCGCTGAAATTGCCGACCTTGCTGATCGGCGGCGCCCTGAGTCCTTCCCCCTACCCGGCGGTGCTGGACGCGTTGTCGCAATGGCTGCCGCAGGCGCACCGGGTGACGATCACCGGATCCTCCCACGGCATGAACCTGGGCAATCCGCGCGCCTTCAACGGCGCCATCGAGGAATTCATCGGCGGCTAGGGTTCCACCGAGGGCGTGTGCTTCAGGCGCCTCAACACGAACGTGGAGCGGCTGTGGCGCACGCCGCGCAACTTGTACAGCCGCTTGCGCAGAAAGGCCTCATAGCCCTCGGTGCCCGCCACGGCCACCTTGATCAGATAGTCGTACTCCCCGGTGACGAGAAAGGCCTCGACCACCTCCGGCAGTCGGGTGATTTCCTCGCCGAAGCGCGCCAGCGCGTCGTCGTCATGGTGTTCCAGCGTCACCTCGATCATGACGGTATCCGGCAGCCCCAGCGCCTTCTGATTCAGCAGGGCTGCGTAGCCCTCGATCACCCCCGCCTCTTCCAGCGCCTTGACGCGGTTCCAGCACGGCGTGGGCGACAGCCCCACCTGCTCGGCCAGCTTCAGGTTGGTGAGCCGCCCGTCCGCGCGCAGCGCGCGCAGGATCCTGCGGTCGGTTTCGTCGATTTTGGGCGTGGCGGACATGGATGCCTTCCTGAAAGAGAAAATATCTTCAAAATCCTATTTTATAGGATATATATTTTCCAATAACAGCGAATTCAGCGGGAATCAGGAAACCTATTTTCCGACCTTACCCGTAAACTCTCTTCCAAGACGGCTGCTTATCCCGGCCGTCGGATTTCGGCGCTGACGCTGCGGCACAACCCGGCGCGGGCGCCGGCAGTTCCAACGCATCAGGCCGCGCGCCGATCCGCGCGGCGGGAAATCATGTCCTTCGCAGCAGCAGCACCCGCAAGATCCGGCCTGGGCCTCTCCGGCGCCGCCATGCTATTCAGCGCCCCGGCGCTATTCGCCTCCAATATGGTCGCGGCCCGCTGGGCCCACGACGCAAGCCTTCCCCCTGTCTTCCTGGCCTTCGGCCGCTGGCTGATCGCGCTGCTTATCCTGCTGCCGCTGGCCGCGCCCGCCTTGCGCGCGCACCGCCGCACCCTGCGGCGCAGCCTGCCCTCGCTCGCGCCGCTGGCGGTGCTGGGCATGGGCGTGGCGGTGGCGCCGCAATACATCGGCGCCCAGACCACCAGCGCCACCAACATTGCGCTGATTTTTTCGTGCAGCCCCATCCTGGTGGCCTTGCTGGAGGCCCTGATCTGGCGCAAGCCCTTGTCGGCCCTGCGCGGCGCGGGCCTGGCGCTCGCCCTGGGAGGCGTGCTAGTGGTGCTGTCGCGCGGCGATGCGCAAGCCTTCGCCCGCCTTGCCTTCGGCCAGGGCGACCTCTGGGTGCTGCTGGCAGCCACCGGCTGGGCCTTCTATACGGTGCTGCAAAAGCGCCTGATCCTGCCCGCGGTGCCGGACAGCGCGCGGCTGGCGACGCTGATGCTGGGCGGCGTGCTTGCACTGGCGCCCTTCGCCGCCATCGAAGCCGCGTCCGGCGCCGTGCCGCCGTGGACCGATCCGCGCCTTGCCGCGGTGCTGCTGTTCCTGGCCGTGGTGCCCAGCCTGGGCGCCTACTATGTATACGGCAGGCTGATCAGCCGGGCGGGCCCCGCCACGGCGGGCCTGTCGATGTTCCTGGTTCCGGTCTATGCGGCGCTGCTGGCCTGGCCGCTGCTGGGCGAGGCTCCACAGCTGTTCCATGCCTATGGTTTCGTGATGATTCTGCTCGGCGTGAAGCTGGCGTCGTCGCGGGTGCGCGCGGCGGCGGCCGGGGCCGCGGCCCCGGCCTGAGCGGCACCGTTCAGCGGCCCGAACCCTGGGCCGCCATCACTTCCTGCGCCACCTGGCGCGGCGCCTCGGCGTAGTGCTTGAACTCCATGGTGTACGTGGCCCGCCCCTGCGTCAGCGAACGCAGCGAGGTCGAATAGCCGAACATCTCGGCCAGGGGCACCTCGGCCCGCACCAGCTTGCCGCCGCCTCCGGCGATGTCTTCCATGCCCTGGACCATGCCGCGGCGGGAAGACAGATCGCCCATGACGTTGCCCGTGAAATCCTCGGGCGTTTCCACCTCGACCTGCATCATGGGTTCCAGCAGCACCGGATCCGCGCGGCGCATGCCTTCCTTGAACGCCATGGACGCCGCCATCTTGAACGCGTTCTCGTTCGAGTCCACGTCATGGTAGGACCCGAAGAACAGCGTCGCCTTCACGTCCACCACCGGGTAGCCGGCAAGCACGCCGGCATTCAGCGATTCCCGCACGCCCTTGTCCACCGCCGGGATGAATTCCCGCGGCACCACGCCGCCCTTGATCGCGTCGACGAATTCATAGCCTTTGCCGGGCTCTTGCGGTTCGAGTTTCAGCACCACGTGGCCGTACTGCCCACGGCCCCCGGATTGCTTGACGAACTTGCCTTCGACCTCATCGCAAGTCTTGCGGATGGTTTCCCGGTAAGCCACTTGCGGCTTGCCCACGGTGGCCTCCACGCCGAACTCGCGCTTCATGCGGTCCACCAGGATTTCCAGGTGCAGCTCGCCCATGCCCGAAATGATGGTCTGCCCCGATTCCTCGTCCGTGCGCACGCGGAAAGACGGATCTTCCTGGGCCAGGCGGCCCAGCGCGATGCCCATTTTTTCCTGGTCGGCCTTGGTCTTGGGCTCGACGGCCTGCGAAATCACCGGCTCCGGAAACACCATGCGTTCGAGAATGATCACGTGCGCGGGGTCCGTCAGCGTATCGCCGGTGGTGACGTCCTTGATGCCGACGGCGGCGGCGATGTCGCCCGCGTACACCTCGGTGATCTCGCGCCGTTCGTTGGCGTGCATCTGCAGGATGCGGCCCAGCCTTTCCTTCTTTTCCTTGGTGGGATTGAAGACGGAATCGCCCGACTTCACCACGCCCGAATAGACGCGGAAGAACACCAGCTGGCCGACGAACGGGTCCGTCATGATCTTGAAAGCCAGCGCCGAGAACGGTTCATTGTCGGCGGGATGCCGCTCGATCTCGCGGTCGCGTTCGTCGTGGCCCTTGATGGCCGGCACATCGACGGGCGAAGGCATGTAGTCGAGGACGGCATCCAGCATGGCCTGCACGCCCTTGTTCTTGAAGGCGCTGCCGCACAGCATGGGCACGATCTCGTTGGCGACCGTGCGCATACGCAGGCCCTGCTTGATCTCTTCTTCGGTCAACGGTTCGCCCGACAGGTATTTTTCGAGCAGGGTCTCGTTGGCCTCGGCAGCCTTCTCGACCATTTTGTCGTGCCATTCCTGCGCCTGCGCCTGCATCGCGGGCGGGATCTCCCGGTACTCGAAGCGCACGCCCTGGCTGGCGTCGTCCCAGATGATGGCTTTCATCTTGACCAGGTCGATCACGCCTTCGAAATGGTCTTCGGCGCCCACGGGCAGCTGGATGGGCACGGCATCGCCTTTGAGACGCTCGGCGATCTGGCGATGCACGCGCAGGAAGTCCGCGCCGACACGGTCCATCTTGTTGACGAAAGCCAGGCGCGGCACCTTGTACTTGTTGGCCTGGCGCCAGACGGTCTCGGACTGGGGCTGCACGCCGCCCACCGCATCGTAGACCATGACCGCGCCGTCCAGCACGCGCATGGAGCGTTCGACCTCGATGGTGAAGTCCACGTGGCCCGGCGTGTCGATGATGTTGATGCGATGCTCGGGATAGTTGCCGGCCATGCCCTTCCAGAAGGCGGTGGTGGCGGCCGAGGTGATCGTGATGCCGCGCTCCTGCTCCTGCTCCATCCAGTCCATCACGGCAGCGCCGTCATGCACTTCGCCTATCTTGTGGGTGATGCCGGTGTAGAAGAGGATGCGCTCGGTCGTCGTCGTTTTGCCCGCGTCGATATGGGCGCTGATGCCGATATTGCGATATAGCTCGATACGCGTCTTGCGAGTCATGGCCTCTTCCTTGGAGTGAGCCGCCAGGCGAAGACGGCAAGCCCGACCGGGCATTGCCGCGGCGGGCGCCATGCCGCGTAGAGTGCTTGGGGGAGTAGCGAAACCGCGCCCGCGCTGATGCATAAATATTACGCGCCGCGGACCAGGATACAAAGATCTACCCTACGCTGCGAAGTGGATTCCCAACGAAAAAAAACCCCTCTCGATGGAGGGGCCTGGCATGCCATGCACCGGTTCGGGGCAGCGTGGAAGCCCGCCCGCCGGCCGAAATGCCTACTTCTTTTCTTCTTTGACGCGATACACCAGCACGGCGGTGCTGGCCAGCGACAGGACCTTGGCGGTGACGCTGCCCAGCAGCAGGCGCGACAGGCCGCTGCGGCCGTGGCTGCCGATGAAGATCAGGTCGCAACCGGCGTCGGCGGCGGCTTGCACGATGCCGTCGGCGACGTTGAAATTGGACACGGCGCGCGCCTCGGACTTCACGCCGGCGGTGTCGGCACGGTCGGTGATCTGCTTGAGGTACTTGTCGGCCTGCTCGGCCGAGGCCTTTTCGTAGTCTTCGTCGGTAATGGCATAGGCTGCGGCCATGCCGTCGAAGCCGATGGTGGCTGCGAAGGGCTGCGTCACGTAGAGCGCGACGACTTCAGCGCCCACGGAACGCGCAAAGCAAATACCAGCGTTGGCGGCTTGCGCCGAGAGCGGCGAACCGTCGGTGGGAATCAGGATCTTCTTGAACATCTGCCTGCTCCTGTTTGAGAGGAGTCTCCATGCTACCGGAAACACGCCAGGTTCACATCAATTGAACCCGGCATGCTTGACGCGCGTCAATAGCCCTTTCAGCCCAGCTGCTGGGCGGCGGCGAACAGGTTCGTGCAGCGGGTGCCCGTGCGGCAGTACGCCAGCACGGGACCCGGCAGGGTGCGCAGCAGTTCGGCGAAGCGCTGCACGTCGGCGGCGGTCATGGCGCTGCCCACAACGGGCTGGTATTCGATCTGCAGGCCCGCGGCCTGCGCGGCCTTGGAGACATCCGCGGCGGTGGGCTGATCCGGGCCGCCTTCGAAATCGGGACGGTTGATGATGACGCTTTTATAGCCTGCCGCAGCGACGTCTGCCATGTCGTCGGGGCCGAGCTGCGGGGCCACGGCGAAGTTCTGGGTAAGGGGCTTGATGGGTGCGGACATGACGTTTCCTTCAATGGCTTCAGAGATATTGCTGCCTATTATTATTGATTGCCGGAACGGGTTTGCGCGAAGATTTTTTCAAGATCGGCCCAAATACCCCGATGATCGGCGATGGTTACCGAGAAGCGCGCCATGGTCGATGGCGCCTGCGCCGGGGAAAACAGCGTGCCCGGCGCCAGCAGCATGCCGTGGTCGGCCGCCACGCGCGCCAGCTGTTCGGAGTCGCGGCCGCAATCCGCCCAGACGAACATGCCCGCATGCGGTTCGCGAGGCACCGTTAGCCCCAGCCTTAGCAGCCCTTTCAGGCAACGCTGGCGGGCCTCGTCCACCCGCGAACGCACGCGTTCGATGTGACGGCGGTACTGCCCTTCCATCAGCACACGGTGCACGACCCGTTCGCCCAGTTCGGGCGAAGTCAGGCCGGCCAGCATCTTCAGGTCGGCCAGCTTCTGCAGGATGTCGGGATTGGCCGCCAGGTAGCCCACGCGCAGGCTGGCCGCCAGCATCTTGGAATAGCCGCCCACGAGGATCACGCGGTTCAGCCGGTCCAGCACGGCCAGCTTCATGGCCCCGCCCGGGTGCAGCTCGCCGTAGGTGTCGTCCTCGACGACCATGAAATCGTGCTTCTCGGCGATCCGCAGGATGTCGTAGGCCACGCCGGCCGACAGCGTGTGGCCCGTGGGGTTGTGCACGGCGCTGTTGACGATGAAAAGCTTGGGTTTGTGCTGTTCGGCCAATTGCTGGAGCAGCGCCGTGTCAGGGCCGTCCGGGCCGCGCGGCACGCCAATCAGGCGCGCCCCGAAGGCGGCCAGGCGGCCGAAAATCACGAACCAGGCCGGGTCCTCGACCAGCACGGTATCGCCCGGCTTGACCAGGTAGCGCGCGATCAGGTCCAGGGCGTGCGTGACGCCGTTGGTCGTGAGCAGGTTCAGCTCCGGATGCGCCGGCACCCCATCGTTCTGCAGGGAGGCGGCGATCTGCTGGCGCAGCGGCGCGAAACCCTGGGGATGGCCGTAGCTGACCAGATGCCCGCGCACCGAACGCCCTACCGCGCGCACCGCCCCGGCCACCATTTCCGGATCCAGCCAATCCGGCGGCAGCAGGCCCGCTCCGCCCGGCATGCCGAGCGCGGTGTTGTCGCGGAACATGCTGCGCAGAAGCCAGGCCACATCGATCCGGGCGGGCGGCGCCAGGCTGCTGGGAGCCGCGGTGGCTACCGCCGCCAGCGGGCCGCTGCGCGCGCGGACGAAGAAGCCCGCGCCCCTCCGCGACTGCACCAGGCCCCGCGCCACCAGCCGGTCGTAGGCCTCCACCACGGTGAAGCGGCTGACACCGGACTGTTCGGCCATTTTGCGGATGGACGGCAGGCGCGTGCCGGGCCGCAGCCCCTGCTCGTCGATGCGGCGAGCCAGGCCGTCGGCCAGCTGCGCCACCAGGGTGGCGTCGGCCTGGCGCACGGGCTGCCAGGGCAAAGAGGGCGAAGTGGCGGAAGCAACTGTCATGGGGATTTCACCAGGCCAGTGATTAAAGTGACATGCAAAAGTGTACCGGTACTGTACCGATGACTATGCGTAGAGTGGCAGCAATAACGAAAACCCGCAACCGGTGGCTTGATGACCCGTCCCGCTTTCTATCCCTCTCCACAGGCCGCAGCCGGCGCGTCCGGCACGCCGTGGGAAGGCTATGCCTACGGATTCCTGGGGGTGCTGGTCTTTTCGCTGACGCTGCCGATGACGCGGCTGGCCGTCGCCGAGCTGCAGCCGCTGCTGGTCGGGCTGGGCCGGGCGCTGGTGGCGGCCGTTCCGGCCGTCGCCCTGCTGTGGCTGACGCGCGCGCGCCGGCCGAACCGGCAGGAATGGCCCGGCGTGATCCTGGCCGCGCTCGGCATCGTCGTGGGTTGGCCGCTGGCCTCTTCATTCGCCATGCAGACCGTGCCTTCGTCGCATGGCGCGGTATTCAACGGGCTGCTGCCGCTGTCGACCGCCGCGTTCGCCGCCCTGCGCAGCGGCGAACGCCCGTCGGCCACGTTCTGGGCCTGGGCCCTGGCGGGCGCGGCGCTGGTCACTGCCTATGCCTTGCGCCAGGGCCATGGCACGCTGTCGCTGGGCGATCTCTGGCTGCTGGTGGCGGTGGTGCTGGGCGGCATGGGCTACGCCGAAGGCGCGCGGGCCTCGCGCACCCTGGGCGGCGGGCGCACAATATGCTGGGCGCTGGCGATCAGCGCCCCCGTCGTGGCCGCCCCGGTGGGCTGGATGGCCGCGCAGGCCAGCTGGCCCAGCGCCACGGTCGTCCTTGCCTGCGCCTATCTGGCGTTCGGTTCGATGTTCCTGGGATTTTTCGCCTGGTACCGCGGCCTGGCCGTGGGCGGCATCGCCCGGGTGGGGCAAGTACAGCTGCTGCAACCCTTTCTCACGGTGGTGGCGGCGGCGCTGCTGTTCGGCGAATCCGTGGAGACCGCAACCTTCTTCTTCGCCGCCGCGGTGATCGTCGTCATCGCCGGCGGGCGCCGCGCCATCGTCGGAACCAAAAAATGACTATGTTTCCTTCCAATTGGGCCGACGTGCCCCTGATGTCTTTGTCGTTGCTGGGCCCGCTGGCGATGTTCGCGCTGGTCAGCTCGATCACGCCAGGGCCGAACAACGTGATGCTGGCATCTTCCGGGCTGAACTTCGGCTTTCGCCGCAGCATGCCGCACCTGTTGGGCGTGAACCTCGGTTTCACGCTGATGATTTTCCTGGTGGGTATCGGCCTGGGTTCGGTGTTCCAGCAGGTGCCCCAGCTGTACACCGTGCTGAAATACGCGGGCGCCGCGTATCTGCTGTACCTGGCCTGGAAGATCGCCAATTCGGGCAGCATGGACGATGGCGAAACGCGCGGCAAGCCGTTCACTTTCCTGCAGGCCGCGGCGTTCCAATGGGTCAACCCCAAGGCATGGGTGATGGCCGTGGGCGTGGTGGCGACCTACACCCCGCAGAACGGCTTTTTCGCGAATCTCGTGATCGCCACCGTCGTCTGCGGCATCGTCAACCTGCCCAGCATCGGCATCTGGGTGACCTTCGGCACGGCGCTGCGCCGCGTGCTGCACAGGCCTTGGGCCATCCGCGCCTTCAACGTCAGCATGGCGCTGCTGCTGGTCGCGTCCCTGTACCCCGTTGCCCTCGAACTGGTGCACTGACAGGCGTCGCTGTCGCAGGCCTCAGGCCTGCAGGGCAACGACCACGGCGGGCGTTACCAGCACATTGAAGAGGCCCGCCATCACCATCACCAGGCCCGCGACCGCGCCCTCGTCGGCGGCCAGTTCGCGGGCCTTCGCCGTACCGGCGCCGTGAGCGCCCATGCCGAAGAGAGCGCCGCGCGCAAGCGCCGAGCGCAACGGCAGCCAGCGGCGCATGAACTGGCCGATGGCCGCGCCGAACACCCCCGTCACGATCACGAAGACTGCGGTCAGATCGGGCACGCCGCCTACGTGGGACGACACCGCCACGGCGAAGGGCGTGGCCACGGAGCGCGGCAACAGGCTCAGCCTGAGATCCGCCGGCAGGTCCAGCAGGCTGCCCAGCAGCCAGGCGCTGGCGCCCGCAATGAGGCTGCCCACGGCCACGCCGGCCACCAGCACGGGCCAATAGCGGCGGATCAGCGCGCGCTGTTCGTAGAGCGGCAGTGCGAAAGCCACGATGACAGGCCCCAGCATCGCCATCAGCCAATGGGACCCCGCCATATAGTCCCGGTACCCCGTATGCAGCGCGAGCGCCAGCGCCAGCAGCAGGGCCGGCGCCACGACCAGGGTCGACGTGCACCAATAGGCGTAGCGGCGGTAGAACAGCCGGGCGCAGGCGTAGGCGAACACCGTCGCCACCGGCCAGAACAGCAGGTTGAAATCAAGCGGCATGGCGATTCATCCAGCGATAGCAGAAGTCGATGGTGAGCGCCGTGCCGGCCATGACCAGCGCGGTGCCCAGCAGGATGACCGCAAGCAGCTTCAAGCCCAGCAGCCCCAGGAACTCTCGGTGGTCCAGCAGCGACATGACGGCGGGGACAAAGAACAGCAGCATCTCTCCCAGCAGCCAGCTGGCGCCGCGGTGCACGTTGCGCACGCGCAGGCGGCGCGTCGCCAGCAGGGTCAGCACGATGGCCATGCCGATGACGCCCCCGGGCACGGGCAGCCCCAGGAGCTGAGCAACAGCCTGGCCCAGGCAGGAAAACAGAACGATCAGACAGATCTGCAGCAGGCGGCTGCGGCGCAGGGCGCTGCGCAAGACTATGGTGTGGCGGGGAAAGGACATCATGGGGGTTCCAGCGGCAAGCTTCTGTTTTACGCCTGCGCCTTCTATAGATAAAATGAATTCATTGAATTCACCCTATTCCATTAAGGCATAACCATGGAATTGCGCCCGCTGCGCGCCCTGGTCGAAGTGGTTCGCCAGGGGGGCTTTTCGCAGGCTGCCAAGACTGTGTTCGCGACCCAGCCCACCGTCAGCAAGGCCGTGCGCCAGTTGGAGGACGAACTGGGCATGCCGTTGCTGGACCGCCACGCCCAACCCCCGCGGCTGACCGCGGCGGGCGAAATCGTCTATCGCCGCGCGCTGGCCATGCTGGCCCAGCGCGATGACCTGTATGCCGAACTGGACGAATTGAAAGGGCTCAAGCGCGGCGTGCTGCGGCTGGGCCTGCCTCCGCTGGGCAGCAGCACCCTTTTCGCTCCGATGTTCGCGCGCTTCCGCAGCCGCTACCCGCAAGTGGAAATCAGCCTGGTGGAACACGGCAGCCGTCGTCTCGAGGAAATGGTGATGGCCGGCGAAATCGAGCTGGCGGCCTCGCTCAGGCCCGTGCCCGATCACTTCGAATGGCAGCCCGTGGCCCGCGAACCGCTGGTGGCGCTGATGCCTGCCGACCATCCCAAGGCCCATGCGGAGGCCGTGAGCCTGCTCGAGCTGCGGGAATCGCCCTTCATCCTGTTCGAGACCGGCTTCGCCTTGAACCGCATCCTGCACGACGCCTGCCAGCGGGTGGGCTTCGCGCCCGCGATCGCGGCGCGCAGCGGCCAGATCGATTTCATCGTGGCGCTGGTGGCTGCCGGGCTGGGCGTAGCGTTCCTGCCGCGCCTGAAGGCTCGCGAAGAGCTGCATGCCGGCGTGTCCCGCGTGCCCCTGCGCGACGCGGGCACGGACTGGGAGATGGTGCTGGTCTGGCGCCGCGGCGGCTACCTGTCGCATGCCGCGCAGGCCTGGCTGGCCTTGACCCGAGAGGTCCATCCCGAAGTATGCTGATGCCGGAACCCCGCCGCCCCGTCCGGGTCACATAATCCATGCCCGCACTGTCCCGCCCATCTTTCCGCCGCCTGCTCGCCACCGCCCTGCTCACGGGCGCGGGCGTCGTAGGCTGCACGCAACTGGATTCCTGGCAGCGCCAGACCATTTTTTCTCCCCAGGCAGAACCTCAGACCTGGTGGCGCGAACCCGCCGCCGGCACCCGGGTATACGACCTGCCGCTGGCGGGCGGCGACCACGTGCGCGCCTGGTACTGGAAAAGCCCGCAGGCGAACGCTCCTACCGTGCTGTACCTGCACGGCGCGCGCTGGAACCTAAATGGCAGCGCCTTCCGGATAGACGGCTGGACGCGCATGGGCTATTCCGTGCTTGCCATCGATTACCGCGGCTTCGGCGCCTCCCCCGCGCTCCTGCCGTCCAAAAAAAGCGCACAGGAAGACGCCATCGCCGGGCTGAAGGAATTGGCCAGGCTCCAGCCGGACCCTTCCCGCCGCTTCATCTACGGGCACAGCCTGGGCGGCGCGATCGCGATCGATCTGGCGGCTCGGCCGGAACAGCCGGACTTCGCCGGCCTTATCGTGGAGTCGAGCTTCACCAGCATCGGCGCGATGCTGGCCACCCTGCGCTGGGGCAAGGTGCCGGGCGCCAGCTTGCTGGTCACCCAGCCCTTCGACTCGGTGGACAAGCTGGCCCGCATGCACACGCCCATGCTGTTCGTGCATGGGACCGCGGACCGGGTGGTGCCGCATACGATGAGCGATGAGCTCTTCGCCGCGGCGCGCAATGTTTCACCGGAGATGAAGCGCCTGGTGAAAATCGAAGGCGCCTCGCATTCGGGCGCCTTCCGCAGCGGCGCACAGTACGAGGACGCGGTAAGGACCTTCACGCGGGACGCCAGCCGCGCCTACCGGCGCAAGGCGGGCTGACGCGCCGCGCGCAAGCGCGTTCAGCGCGCGGCGGCCGGCGCGGCCTGCCCGCCGTTGCGGCCCAGCCATTTCATGACGTGCGGACGCGAGCGGTCGTAGGCCAGGTTGTAGACGAAGGCATAGGGCAGATAGAACAGCACCAGCGCGATATCCAGGACGAACGCCTGCCACAGGCTGATGCTGAGCCACCAGGCCGCCAGCGGAATCACGATCAGGATCAGGCCCAGCTCGAAGCCGAAAGCGTGCACGACGCGCACCCGCAGGTTGCGCGTCCAGCCGAGGCGGTTCTCGATGCGGTCGAATCCGGCGTTGTAGATCATGTTCCAGACCAGGGCGATCCAGGCGATCACCGCGGTCAGCACGCCCATCTCGAACAGGGATTTGCCCATGGCCCAGGCCGCGGCGGGCGCACACAGGCCGATGGCCAGGATTTCGAACAGAAAAGCGTGGATGAAACGTTCTTTGAGGGTTTTCTTGGCTTGCGTCATGACCCACCTGAGGCCGGTTGCTACAGAATGGAAGCGATTTTCGACGATATTTCCGTTACGAAAAAGATAGAATTCATCGGAAAAACCGATATAACTGACACGGGACCTTCCCATGCGCCACTCACTGGAATCCCTGGCCGCTTTCGCCCAGGTCGCCTCGGAAGGCACCTTTTCCGCGGCGGCCCGCAAGCTGGGCAAAAGCCAGTCCACCATCAGCGAAACCATCGCCAACCTGGAGGTGGACCTGAACGTGACCCTTTTCGACCGCAGCCAGCGGCAACCCGCGCTGACCGAGGCGGGCCAGGTCCTGCTGGGGCAGGCCCTGCAGGTGCTTGCCGCCAACGACCGCCTGAACCGCAGCGCGAGCCAGCTTTCCGAAGGCCTGGAGCCCCGGCTGACGCTGGTGCTGTCCGACACGTTCCAGTCGGAGACCTTCGAAACCATGCTCAGCCAGATCGACCAGCGCTATCCGGCGCTGCGCTTCGAATGCCTGATCGCGGAATACGAAGATGTCGTGGCGCTGGTACAGCAGGGGCGCGCGCACCTGGGGCTGATGGCCGCCCAGGACGACTATCCGCCCGACGTGGCGCACGCCACCCTGGCGGAGCTCTCGGAGATCGTCCTGTGCGTGGGCCGCAACCATGCGCTGGCCAAGCTGCCCAGCGTCACGGAAGACCAGCTGAAGGCCGAGCGCGCGCTGCGCCTGAGCACCTTTGAGCTGGGCGACAAGGAAACCGAGCCGGCCTATTCCACCTGGTCGGCGCCCGGCTATCTCATGCTGCTTGAAATGGCCAGCCGCGGTTTTGGCTGGACCGAATTGCCGCGCTGGATGATCCAGCGCTTCGGACAGGATCAGCTGGCCGAACTGAAGGCGCCGGGGTGGCCTCGCCACATCCGGGTGGATGCGGTGTGGTCCAGGCGCCGGGCCCTGGGGCCGGCCGGAGCCTGGCTGCTGCAAAGCCTGACGGGCGGCTAGGGCCCGGCGTTCCGAGCCTTAGCGCGCGGCGGCCGGCAGGCGCGAGATGTGCACGCCGTTGACGTTGAGCCAGTCGCCCAGCTTGGGGCTGGCCAGCACATCGAATTCCGCGCGGCGCTGGCGCGACATGGCGCTGCCGTCCTTGCAGTCCACGGCGGGATGGCACATGAGCAGATCGCAATCGCGCGCGTTGAACAGCCAGTTCTGCAGCAGGTCCGCGTAGCGCCGCTTGCCGCCCTCGAATCCGTAGACGCCGAGCAGCCGGCGATTGGTGCGCAGGCCATGCTTGCCGGCCTCGCGCGCCAATGCCGCCGCGCCCAGGGCGCCGATGACGCGGGCCTTGATGGCTTCCCTCAGCGGAATGCCGCTCTGCATGCCTGGCGTGGTCTGGCGCAGCCAGGGGCCGTTTGCGCCGTAGCGGCGCTTGAGCAGCAGCAACAGCCGCGCACGGATACCGGGCAGCTGGTGCACGTGCTGGTGGCCATCGACATAATCCGGCGCGCGCCCCACAGCGGCCTCGAAGGCGTCGAACTGGCGCTCCAGATGCGCGTCGATCCATGCGGCATCCAGCCGGCCCGCATAGGCCCTGACGACCAGCCTGCCCAGCGCGGGCATCGGCTCGGCGTCCGGGCACAGCGCTTCCGTGAAGTTCACGTGCAGGCCGACGTCGATATCCAGCGGCGCCAGACGCCGCGCGTTCGCGGCGAACGACGCGCCCAGCGCCAGGCAGCTTACCGCGCTGAGACGGCCCATGCCGGCAAGCGCGATCATGCCTTCATCGATATCGGCATTCATGCCAAAATCATCACCGCAGACCACGATACGTTTGCTCATCGCAATACCCCTCACTTCCAAATCGCCACGTTTTCCATGCGCGCCCTGCTGCAACAAGTAAGCACCTTCATTGCTGTCGGATGCGCCGCCGCCGCCACGCACTGGGCCGTTGCCGTCGGCTGCGTGGAAGCCTTCGAAATGCCCCCGCTCGCCGCCAATCTCATCGGCTGGCTGGTCGCATTCGCGGTTTCCTTCGCCGGCCACTACCGGCTTACGTTCCGACATTCAACAACCCCTTGGACAGTAGCAGCGCGCCGTTTCTTTCTTGTGTCAGCCGCCGGCTTCGCCATCAACGAAGCGTCCTACGCCTGGCTGCTGCACAGCACCGCCATCCGCTACGACATCCTGCTCGCCCTGATACTGGCCGGGCTGGCCGTCGCCACCTTCATCGCCAGCCGGCTGTGGGCGTTCCGGCACAGACCCGCTGCCTGAAGCCCGCGTCCACCTCCACGCGCCACATGGCGTATTTCGCGCTCGTGACCACGGGAGCCAAGCCTCGCAGCGGCAGATAGACCGGATTGTCCGCAACGGTGCCCCACACCCAGTAACGCGCCCCGTCCGGCGCCTTGCACAGGCGGGCGTTGAACTCCGCCGGGCTCACCAGCACTTCCTTTCCCGTGGCAGGATCGAACCGGGCCGCGTCGTACAGTTCCTTGCGCCAGTTGTCCCGCTTCGGCACTTCGGGATTGAGCCAATCGTCGACGACCCACATCGGCCGGGGAGCCCGCGCATACAAGGCCAGGTCGAAGGGATAGGCATGCAGCGACACGAAGGTGTCTTCGGGCCGGGCCTGCTCCCTCACTACCTTGGCCAAGGGGCCCGCGCTGCCGCGCGCATTGTTGGCGGCGATGCCCACCGCGATCACGCAGATGCCCGCCGCCACCGCCGCGCTCAAGCGCAGCAGGCGCGGCGTCACCGCCTCGGATTCGTCGCGCCACGCGCCCAGGATTACTTCCGACAGCAGGAAGGCCAGCGGCGCCAGCGCGGGCAGGACATAGCCCACCAGCTTGGAATGCGGCAGCGAAAAGAACACGATCACGACGGCCAGCCACAGCAGCGCGAAACGCCGCAGGTCCCGCGCCGGGCCCTCCGCCCAGAACGCCCTGCGCAGGATTCCGCCGCCCCACAGGGACCAGGGCAGGCTCAGCCCCACGATCACCGGCAGATAGAACCAGAATGGCTGGGCATTGTTGAACCCGGTGGCGGCGAAGCGCTGGAAATGCTGATAGACGAAGAAATAGTCGTAGAAGCCGGGGTAGCGCAGCTGCATCAGCACGAACCACGGCGCCATCAGCGCGAGGAACGCCAGCACCGCGGGCGGCCAGAGCAGCGCGGCCAGGCCGCGCCAGCGCCCCCCCCACGCCAGCCAGAGGAACAGGACGGCGCCCGGCAGCACCACGCCGATCAGGCCCTTGGCCAGCACGGCCAGGGCCGCCAGCGCGGCGGCGGCCAGCGACATCCCGCGGCAGGCCTGCCCGCGCTCGGCCCGCAGCACCGTGTCCGCCGCGGCCAGCAGGCAAAGCGTGATCATGCCCGCGACCAGCATGTCCAGGTTCGCGAACTGCGCCCCGCCGTAGAAGAACGGCATGGTGGCGAGGATCAGCACGGTCAATGTGGCGGACGCGGCATCGCGGTAGCGCCGCAGAAAGCCATACAGCGCCGCCGCCGCGCCCCACGCGGCCAGCCAGGACGGCACGCGCGCCGCCCAGGGATGCGCGCCGAACACCGAAAAGGACAGCTCGGTCAGCCAGTAGTAGAGCGGCGGCTTGTGGAAGTACGGCATGCCGTCCAGCAACGGCACGGCGTGCGAGCCGCTGCGCAGCATGTCCCAGGCCACGCCGGCGTAGCGGCCCTCGTCGGGCAGCGTCAACGGCCTCAGCCACGCCAGCCACGCCAGCCAGATCCCGATCGCGAGCAGAAAGCGTCCTGCCGGCGGGGTCCATACGGAACGCCCCCCTTGCGTGATGGCGGACATGTCAGCGCGCGTCCTGGCGCGGACGGGAAGCACGCCCCTGGCGGCGGCGCACAACGAACAAGGGGCGGCCCTTCACCTCATCGAAGATGCGCGCGACATATTCGCCCACCACGCCCAGCGAGATCAGGTTCACGCCCGCAAAGAACAGCACGGCCGTGACGATGGTCGTCCAGCCCGAGACCGGATTGCCGGACAGGAGATAGTCGCCGACGAGATAGGCCGCATACGCCAGCGCCAGCACGGCAAAGGCCACGCCCACCAGACTGACCAGGCGCAACGGCCAGGTCGTGAAGGCGGTCAGCCCGTCCAGCGCCAGGCGGAACAGGCGCATGCTGCCGAAACGGCTGTCGCCATGCATCCGTTCGTCCGGGGTATAGGCCAGCGCCTCGCCCTTGAAGCCCACCCAGGCATACAGGCCTTTCATGAAGCGGGTGCGCTCCGGCAACGCGTTCAGCGCGTCCACCACGCTGCGGTCCATCAGCCGGAAATCGCCGGCGTGGGCGGGCACGTCCACCCCGCGCGCGCCGCTGAGCAGTTTGTAGAACCAGCGCGCGCCCGAGCGCTTGATCCAGGATTCGTCGGCTCGGCTCTCGCGCACCGCATAAACCATTTCGGCGCCGGCGGCCCAGCGCGCCAGCATCTGCTCGATCAGCGCCGGCGGATGCTGCAGGTCGGCGTCCAGGCAGATCACCACGTCGCCGGCGGCGGACTCCAGGCCGGCGCTGAGCGCGGCTTCCTTGCCGAAATTGCGCGACAGCTGCACGTAGCGAAAGCCTTCGTGCTCTGTCCATTCCGCCATGAGCGCCTCGGTGCCGTCGCTGCTGCCATCGTCGGCGACGATAACCTCCCAGCTCGAGCACAGCGCCGTGAGCCGGCTGCGCAACAAAGGCAGCAGCACCCGCAGGTTCTCGCATTCATTCAGGCAGGGAATGACGCAGGTCACGCAGGTGTCGTACGGCACATTGGCGGCCGGCGCGGACCAAAGCGATTCCATGGGAAACGATTTGGCCAGCACTTGCGGGGCAATGGGATCGGACCGGAATTGGATATGCATGGAACTCTGAACTCGGAATGCAGGACACTATGCCGGGCAGTATGAGCAGGGGCTCGTCGAATTTTCATGAAATGCCGGCGGCAAAGCGGGGACGGGCCGGCGTCGCTACAATGCGCCCGAGTTCGTGTTTTCCCAGATCGCCATGCAATACCGAGTCAGGCCCATGCTTGCCAGCGACGTGGACGCCATCCTGGCCGCCCAGACCCTGGCCTACCCCGATTTCCTGCTTGAAAGCGCCGCTTTCTTCCAGAACCGGCTGGCGCTCGCGCCATCGCATTGCTGGGTCGCCCACGCGGCGGCGCCGGCCGAGCACGGCGGCCTGCTGGGCTATCTGATCTCCTATCCCTGGGACGCGGGGCTGCCGCCGGCCCTGGACGTCACGCTGGAATCGCTGCCGGCCGGCGCCGACCACTGGTTCCTGCACGACTGCGCCGTCGTGCCGCATGCCCAGGGCCTGGGGGTCGGCCAAGCCCTGGTCCGCGCCGCCGCAAGCTCCGCCCTGGAGGGGGGCCTGCGCCGGGCCAGCCTGGTATCGCTGGAGTCCGCCACGGGCTATTGGCGGCGCCAGGGCTACGCCCCCATGGCCGTCGCCAGCGCCGCCCTGGCCGCAAAGCTTGCCGGCTACGGGCCGCATGCCCGGTACATGTCGCGCGAACTGCCGCTCTAGCCGCAGCCCCCAGCCCCGCCCGCCGGGCGCCGGCCGGCCCCATGTACAACGCCGCCGCCGCGGACGTAACATAAGCCGCATGCGTGTGAGGCGGCAGGGTTCCCATAGCCGGAAATCTAACTGCGCCCCGACAGGGCGCAAAGGTATCTATGATCTCGCTTTCGCCCGTTCAATCGCTGTTGGCCTGCTGCCTGGTGCTCGTCGTCGGACGGGTACTGACCACCCGGATCGGGCTGCTGGCCCGCTACAGCATTCCCGATCCCATCGTGGGCGGGCTGCTGTTCGCCGTGATCGCCTACCTGCTGTCGACCTGGGGCGGCATATCCGTCTCGCTCGAAACCAGCGTCAAGCCGACCTTGCTGCTGCTGTTCTTCGGCTGCATCGGCCTGACCGCCAACCTCAAGCTGCTGGCCAAGGGCGGCCCCCGGCTGATCGCCTTCCTGCTGGCCCTGATTCCATTCCTGGTGTTGCAGAACGCCGTGGGGCTGGGCATGGCCTGGCTGCTGGACCTGCACCCTCTGATGGGCCTGCTGGGCGGCACGATCACCCTGGTGGGCGGGCATGGCACGGGCGCGGCCTACGCCACCCGCTTTGCCGATTTCAACAATATCCAGGACGTGATGGCGCTGGCGATGACCTCCGCCACCATGGGCCTGGTGCTGGGAGGCGTGGTGGGCGGCCCGGTGGCGGAATGGATCATGCGGCGGCACAAGCTGTCGGGCAGCCTGGACCATGCCCCCGACGCCAAACATGAAGCCCCGGACCTCACGGAAAGCGCCGGCCCTGCCTCCGCCGGCACGTTCATCGTGTCGATGACTGCCGCTTTCGTCTGCCTGGTCGTCGGCGGCTACCTGGCCGCGCTGGTCGAGGACGCGCCGGTCAGCCTGCCCAATTTCCTGTGGTGCCTGGCCACGGGCGTGGTCATCCGCAACGGCGGCGAACACCTGGGCCTGAAACTGGACGACCGCGTCACCGACATCATCGGCACGATCGCCCTGTCGCTGTTCCTGGGCATGACGATGATGACGCTCGACCTGTCCAGCGTGGCGCGCCTGGCCGGTCCGCTGGCGCTGATGCTGGCGGTGCAGACCGTGTTCTGCGCGTTGTATGCGGCCTGGGTGGTGTTCCGCCTGCTCAAGCGCGACTACGAGGCGGCCGTCATGTCGGCGGCCTTCTGCGGTTTTTCGCTGGGCGCCACGGCCACTGCCATCGCCAATATGCAGGCGCTCACGCGCCGCCACGGCCCCGCGCCCGAGGCATTCATCGTGGTGCCGGTCACCGGCGCATTCCTGGTCGACATCCTCAACGTGATCGTGCTGACTTCACTGATCTCCTTGCCGTTCGTGGGAGGGATGTAAGCATGTTCAAACGCCTCGTTCTCCTGCTCCTCTGCCTGGCGCTGACGGCCTGCGGCCGGGCTCCCGACACCGACGCGCTGCGCACCGACGTCGAACGCAGCCTGGCATCCTCCTACGGCGACGGCCTCTTCCGGATCGCCGAACTCAAGCGCATGGGATCCGCCGCGGACAGCAGCGCCCCCGCAGGCGAAACCCGCCGCGTGGTCTATTACGACATCGCCCTGGACGTAGGCCGCGACGTTTCGCTCGGCGCCTGGGATCAGCCGGGCGCGGCCTCGCTGGTCACTTTGCTGGGCGCGGGCCCGCGCAGCATCAGCGGCGTGAAATCCGGCGGCAACCAGGCCGGCGACCGCATCGTCGCCCATGCCAGCGCCATCTACCGCCAGGAGGGCAAAGACTGGAAGCTGGTAACCCCTGCCGGCTTCAAGGCGGCCGAGGCCCCCAATCTGGATACCGGCGCTCCGCCGCCCGTCACGCGCCAGCTGCTGGACACGCTGGACCAGATCACCCATTCCGTCGCCTATAGCGCCTCCAGCACGGCGCAGCACGTGGTGCAGCAGGAACTGGAGCGCTCGGTGGCCCGCATCAACGGCCGCCTGTCGCGCCTGCAGCAGGGCTATCCGCTGGCGGGCGGCCCTGACCGCGGCGAGTACGTGGCGTTCGCCCGCGCCTTGAGCGCCGTGGCCCGCAGCCAGCAGATCCGCGTGGCTCCTCTCATCACTGGCGGCGGCGCCGAGAACATCGCGCTGCTGCGCAGCGGCGACGCGGTGGTCGGGCTGGCGCAGGCCGACACGGCGCGGCTGGCCTATGACGGCAAGGGGCCGTTCGCAGGCCAAGGGCCGTTTACCGGCCTGCGCGCCCTCGGCAGCCTCTATCCCGAGCTGGTCCATATCGTTGTGCGCGACGACGCCTCCCTGCGCGGCGTGCGCGACCTGAAAGGCAAGACCATCGCGTTGGGACCGGAAGGCTCGGCGGTGCGGGCCACCCTGGAAGCCGTGCTGGCGGCGCACGGGCTGCAGGCCGGCCGCGACTACACCGTCGCCGGCACGCCGTTCGCGGCCTCCCTGCCCGCGCTGAATTCGGGCGAAATCGACGCGGCCGCCCAGGTGATCGGCGTGCCGGCGGCGCCCCTGCGCGATGCGCTGACCCAGGCCCGCCTGAAGCTGCTTCCGCTGGACCCTGCCGCCATCAAGGCGCTGACGGCCTCGGACAGCTCGCTGATGCCGCTCGACATCGTTGCCGGCACCTATCCCAACCAGACGGAGGCGATCCCCACCGTGGGCATGGCGGCGCTGCTGCTCACCACCGCCGACCTGACGCGGGACGAAGCCCTGGTGATCGTGCGCGCCGTCTACCTGACCGGACAGGACCTGCTGGCCGCCGGATCGGCCCAGGGCGCCCAGGTATCCGTCGCGACCGCCCGCCGCGGATTGACCGTGCCGCTGCATGACGGCGCCCAGGAAGGCCTGGCCGCGCTGGAGCACGGCAAGCCGCGATGAGGCCGTTGCGCTTATGATGGCGCTCCTCATCAGGAATCCCCATGAACAAATTCGATCTGCAGAAAAACCAGGCCCTGAAGCTGGCCGGCCAGCTCAAGCAGGCCGGCACGCCGGACCGCTACGGCACCGCCTCCCAAACGCTGGACCGCCGCGAGCAGCGCAAGCTGGACCAGGCCGCCGGCCTGGTGCCCTTCCCGCTGAAACTGTCCCAGGCGGATGCCGACAGGCTGCGCGCCGCGGCGGCCGAGCGCGGCGTCTCCACCAACGACATCGTGGCCGAGGCCCTGCGCAAGGCGCTGGGCGAATAACGCGATGCACATCTGGGTCGATGCGGACGCCTGCCCCGCGGTCATCAAGGACATCCTGTTCCGCGCCGCGCAGCGCTGGCAGACGCCCCTCACCCTGGTGGCCAACCAGCCGCTTTATACCCCGCCCTCGCCGCTGATCCGCGCGGTGCAGGTGCCGCGCGGGTTCGACGTCGCCGATGCGCACATCGCCGAGCGCGCCGGCAAGGGCGACCTGGTGATCACCGGAGACATCCCGCTTGCGGCGCAAGTGCTGGAAAAAGGCGCAATGGCGCTGAACCCGCGCGGCGAACGCTATTCGCCCGAGACCATCCGCGAACGGCTGGCATTGCGGGACATGATGGAAGAACTGCGCGCGAGCGGCGTGGACACCGGCGGCCCGCCGTCGTTCAGCCACGCCGACCGCAAGGCGTTCGCCAATCAGCTGGACACGCTGCTGGCCCGCGTGGCGCGCCACCAGCGCTGAGGCTCCGCCCCGCGCGCGTCAATAGAAGGTGATGTAGGCCTTGTAGATGATGGTGCCGATGGCGGTGATCAGGCCCAGGCCCATCAGCCCCATGCCGATGTTGCGGTCGCGCAGCCCGAAGCCGATCAGCATGAGCGCAACGCCCGTGACGATGATGATCAGCATGGTGTTGGTGTTCGGGGGCATCGCCTTCTCCTGTTCGCCTCGGCCAGGCCTGGGAGCCTTGCCTTTGTTATCAATGATAGACAGGCCCGCAGGCGATGAGGCTCAATCGGTGAAGGCCCGCTTGCGTCAAATCAAGAAAAGAGTAATGAATGGGCCGCGCCCGCGCAATGGGCTTGCCCGCCAGGCTGGCGGCATGGCGGCGCTTGGCCCTGTCCTGCCGGGCAGTACCGGATCCGCCAAAACAAAAAAGCCAACCGCAAGGGTTGGCTTTTTGCTTTGCGTCGTTTGCCTGGATGGATCTTCATCCGAGCACCGGGCTTTCCTTGGACGCCGACAACGGCTGGCTTGGCGCAAGCGTTGTCTCTCAAGGGTCTTTGGTGGGTAGTACTGGGTTCGAACCAGTGACCCCTGCCGTGTGAAGGCAGTGCTCTACCACTGAGCTAACCACCCCGAAAGAGGCGAAATATTAGCACGTTTTTTTGAACGTGTGCAAGTCGCCTCGAAAAACCTTATTCCACCGGCGCCGGCGCCGGCGCATCCAGTTTGCGCCAGATGCACTCCCCGCCCACGGACTTATCCAGGGCGGCCAGATAGGCTTCGTGCTCGACCAGGTCTTCCTCGCTGGCCTTCAGCACGGGCAACCCGGAAGCGTCGAATTTGGCCAGCACGATGCCGCTGCCGCCGGCGCTGTCGCCGTCGTCCACGTCGATCAGCAGCGCATCCTGGCCGCGGGTCATGGCCAGCCAGACTTCCGCCAGCAGTTGCGAGTCCAGCAATGCGCCGTGCAGCGTCCGGTGGGCGTTGGAAATGCCGAAACGGTCGCACAGCGCGTCCAGCGAGTTGCGCTTGCCCGGAAACAGCGAGCGCGCGTGCAGCAGGGAATCGGTGACCGTTTCGCAGAAATCGGTGATCGGGCCGCGGCCGGTCTTGGCGAGTTCGGCGTTGAAGAACTTCACGTCGAACGCCGCGTTGTGCGCGATCAGCTCAGCGCCCTGAATGAATTTGACGAACTCGTCCGCGACCTCGGAGAAGCGCGGCTTGTCGGACAGGAATTCCGTGGTCAGCCCGTGCACGGCCAGCGCCTCGGGATCGCTGTCGCGGTCCGGGTTCAGGTAGATGTGCAGGTTGTTGCCCGTGGACATCCGGTTGACCAGCTCCACGCAGCCGATCTCGACGATGCGGTGGCCCTGGGCGGGATCGAGTCCCGTGGTTTCGGTGTCAAAGATGATCTGGCGCATAACTATTCCGACGCTTGGGCGGGCGAGGCGGGCTGCGCCTGCGGCGCCGGACCGGAGTCCGGGTGGTGCGCTGCGCTGCCGGCCTGGCCGGGTTTCTTGCGTGCGGAGGCGATAAGCGTATAGGCCACCGGCACGACGAACAAGGTCAGTAGTGTACCCAGCATCAGCCCGCCCACCAGGACCCAGCCGATCTGCTGGCGCGATTCCGCCCCCGCGCCCGAGGACAGCGCCAGCGGCACGGTGCCCAGCACCATGGCGCCCGTCGTCATCAAGATCGGGCGCAGGCGCAGCACGCTGGCCTCGATGACGGCATCGAACAGCTCCTTGCCCTCGTCGCGCAGCTGGTTCGTGAATTCCACGATCAGAATGCCGTGCTTGGTGATCAGGCCCACCAGCGTGATCAGGCCGATCTGGCTGTAGATGGACAAGGTGCCGCCGGTCAACCACAGCGCCAGCAGCGCGCCGGTCATGGACAGCGGCACCGACAGCATGATGATGAACGGGTTGCGCCAGCTCTCGAATTGCGCCGCCAGCACCAGGTAGATGAAGGCCAGCGCCATGGCGAAGACCAGGTAGATGCTGCCCGACGAGTCGCGGAACTCGCGCGACTGGCCGTCCAGGTCGGTCACGATGGTGTTGGGCAACACGTCGCGCGCCACCTGGTGCATGTGCGTCAGGACCTCGCCCAGCGCGTAGCCCGGCGCCACGGCGCCGTCGATCTTCACGGCGCGCAGCCGGTTGAAGTGATTCAGCGACTGCGGCGACACGCCTTCATGCACGCCCAGCAGGTTGTCCAGCTGCACCATGCTGCCGTCGCGCGCGCGTACGTAGATCCCCGAGATGTCGGTGGGATTGGCGCGGTCGCGCGGCGTCACCTGGACGATCACGTCGTACTGTTCGCCTTCGTCTTTGTAGCGCGTAACCTGCCGCCCGCCGAGCATGGATTCCAGCGTGCGGCCGACGGTATCCACGTTGGCGCCCACGTCGGCCATCTTGTCGCGGTCCACGCGCACGCGCAGTTCGGGCGTGTTCAGCCGCAGGTCGGTATCCAGGTTGATCAGGCCGGGATACTTGCGCAGCTCGGCCATGAACACATCGGTCAGGCGCGCCAGTTCCGCGTACGAGGCCTGGCTCATGATGATGAACTGCACCGGCTTGGACCGGGCGGACTGGCCCAGCGACGGCGGGTTGGTCGGGAAGGCGCGCACGCCCGGCAGCGAGGCGAACTGCGGCTGCAGCAACTCCGTAATGGTCTGCTGCTTGCGGCTGCGCTCCTCCCAGGGCTTCAAGCGCAGGATGGCGGTGCCGTCCGTGACGGTGGGAAAGCCCACCGTCACCTGGCTGCCGCTGGCTTCCGGGATGTCGGCATAGAACTTCTCGATGCCCAGCATGCTCTCGAGCGTGTAGTTCAGCGTGGCGCCTTCCGGCGAACTGACGATGCCGAACACCACGCCCCGGTCTTCGATGGGCGCCAGTTCGCTCTTGACCACCTTGAACAGCACGCCGCTGCCGGCCGCGACCGCCAGGCCGATCGCCACCACCAGCCAGCGGTGGCGCAGGGACGCCGCCAGCACGCGCCGGTAGCCGCTGCTCAGGGCGTTCAGCCAGCCTTCGATCAGGTTGTACCAGCGGCTATGGCTGCTCTGGTGCCGCAGCAGCACCGAACACATCATGGGGGTGAGCGTCAGCGCCACGAAGCCCGACACCAGCACCGCGCCGGCCAGCGCCAGCGCGAATTCGATGAACAGGCGGCCGGTGCGGCCCGTGGCGAACGCCAGCGGCGCGTACACGGTGACCAGCGTCATCGTCATCGCGACCACGGCGAAGCCGATCTCGCGCGATCCGCGCAAGGCGGCCTCCTTGCGGGGCATGCCGTCTTCGATGTGCCGGAAGATGTTCTCCAGCACCACGATGGCGTCGTCCACCACCAGGCCGATCGCCAGCACCATGGCCAGCAGGGTCAGCGTGTTGATCGAAAAGCCGAACAGGTACATGAGCGCGCAAGCGCCCACCAGCGATACCGGAATGGTGACGATGGGAATGATGCTGGCGCGCAGGTTGCGCAGGAAGAAGAAGATCACCAGCACCACCAGCACAATGGCTTCGCCGATGGTGTGGAACACGGAATCGATGGAGCGCTCGATGAACACCGACGAGTCGTAGGCGATGTTCAGCTTCATGCCGGCCGGCAGGTTCTCGTTCAGCCGGGCCACTTCCTCCCGCGCCGCCTTGGACAGTTCCAGGGGGTTGGCGGTGGACTGCCGCGTCACGCCGATGTTGATCGCGGGCTTGCCATTGAAGCGCGACAGGATGCGGTCGTTTGCCGCCCCGATCTCCACCTTGGACACGTCGCGCAGGCGGACGGGATAGCCTTTCACGTTGGCGACGATCACGTCCTCGAACTGGGCCGGCGTCTGCAGGTCGGTCGAGGACACGACCGAGAACTCGCGCGCGCGGGACTCGATGCGGCCCGCCGGGATCTCGACGTTCTGGCTGCGCAGCGCGGACTCCACGTCCTGCACGGTCAGGCCGTAGGCGGCCAGCTTGTCGCGGTCCACGTAGATGCGCATGGACGGCAGGCGCTCGCCGAAAACGCGCACTTCCGCCGCCCCCGGCAGCACCGACAGGCGGGTCTTGATATAGCGGTTGATGTAATCGGAGGTCTGGATGGCGGAATACGACCCGGCCTCCACCGCGATATAGATGATGGGCTGGGAGTCCGCCTCGACCTTGCCGATGATGGGTTCGTCGATCTCGTCCGGCAGGAAGCGCCGGGCGCGCGACACTTTGTCGCGGACTTCCGCCGCGGCCGCGTCGGGATCGCGGGACAGGTTGAACTTGATGTTGATGAGGCTGCGTTCGGAGCGGCTGCGCGAGGTCATCACGTCCACGCCCTCGATGCCGGCGAGCTGGTCTTCCAGCGGCTTGGTCACCTGGGATTCGATCACCTCGGGCGAGGCGCCCTTGTAGGTGGTGTCCACCGAGACGATGGGCTCGTCGATCTTCGGATACTCGCGCACGGTCAGGCGCGAATAGGAAATCAGGCCGATCAGCACAATGATCAGCGACAGGACCGACGCAAACACCGGCCGCTTGATACAGGTTTCCGAAATACGCATTGCGCTATCGCCAAAAATGGAAAGGAGCCGGCGTCACGCGCCGTTGGCAAGCACGGTCACCGCCGCGCCGTCCGTCACGCGCTGCAGGCCGGACACCACCAGCTGATCGCCCGCGGCCACGCCGGTCAGGATTTCCACGCGGCCCTCGCGGCGCTCGCCGATCGTGATCTCGCGGCGCTCGGCCACGCCGTTCCTGACCCGGTAAACGTACTGCGTTTCTCCCGAAGGCGACAGCGCGGCTTCCGGGGCGACCAGCGCCTTGTCCTGGCTGAACAGCAACTGCACGCGGGCGAACATGCCCGGGCGCAGCACGGCATCCTTGTTGGCGACGGTGGCGCGCAGCAGGATGGAACGGCCCCCGGCGTCGACCAGCGGACTGACCGCATAGACCATGCCCTGGCGCTCCTGGCCAGGCAGCGCGTCCAGGCGCACGGTCAGCTGCTGGCCCACGCCCACCTTGCTCAAATACATTTCCGGCACGCGGAAATCCACCTTGAGCGGGTCGATCGCCTCCAGCGGGGCCAGATCCTGGCCCTGGTTCACGTAGTCGCCCACGGAGACGCTGCGCAGGCCCACGATGCCGCCGAACGGCGCCGTGATCGTCATTTTGTCCAGCCGCGCCTGCGCCAGCGCCACGGCGGCCTCCTGCACCTTCAGCGTGCTGGCGGCCTCGTCACGGGCCTGCTGGCTGACGAAGCCCTTGCCCTGCAGCTCCACGGAGCGCCGGTAATGGCTCTGCGCCAGGGTGAGGTTGGCCCGCGCCTGGGCCAGCTCGGCCCGGGGCACGGAGTCGTCCAGCCGGATCAGGGCCTCGCCGCGCTTGACCGGCTGGCCCTCCTTGAACTCGATGGACTGGATCCGGCCCGCGACCTCCGGCCGCAGCACGACGGATTCGTCGGAACGCAGGCTGCCCACGGCCGAGATGCCGCGCGCGAAGGGAATCTCCTGGACGGCGGCCACCTCGACCCGGACAGGCGCGACGCGCGTGACCAGGGGAGCCTCGACGGCGCCAGGCTGTGGACTGACGGTTCCGGACGCGAGCCAGCGCGGCATAAAAACGCCGAGCGCGGCCCCCGCGGCCAACCCTGCCGCTACGGCGGCCAGCAGTACTGCTTTTTTCATGCGCGAATGTGGCGGTATGGCGGCGCGGGCGCGAGCCGGGGCCGCAGGAACGGGAAAGAGGGTAGGGACTTTAGCACCCGAATTTACATACTGGAACAATCCAGAAGCCGGATGAAAGAACTAAATTCGCCCCGAAAGGCGGATTTGAGGGTATATCCCAATGCCTGGCGCAGATTCCCTGCCAATCGGGGAGGCCGCGGGGGGCAGCGCCGCCGGCGAGCCGGGACGGGGTCAACCGCGCCGGGCCACCTCGACGCCCATATTCGCCAGTTGATCGGCCCGTTCATTGCCCGGATCCCCGGCATGGCCGCGCACCCAGCGCCAGGACACCGTATGCCGGCCCACCTGCTCGTCCAGCAATTGCCACAGCTCGGCGTTCTTGACGGGCTTCTTGTCCGCCGTCATCCAGCCGCGCCGCTTCCAGTTGGCCAGCCATTCGGTCATGCCCTTCATGACGTACTGGGAATCCGTATGGATGGTGACCGCGCACGGGCGCTTGAGCGCCCGCAGGCCCTGGATGACCGCCAGCAGCTCCATGCGGTTGTTGGTGGTCTGGAGTTCGCCCCCATGCAGCGTCTTCTCGTGGCTGCCGGCGCGCATCAGCACGCCCCAGCCGCCCGGGCCCGGGTTGCCCTTGCAGGCGCCGTCCGTCCACATTTCCACTTTCTGCTCGTTCGCTTTGCTGTCCTGCATCGTGCTGCCTGGTTTTCCTTGTTCGTGCTGAATCCGTGCCGGCCGGCCGCTCAGGAGCGGTCGAAGCCGTTGTCCGCCTGGCGGTTGACCACCACCGACGCCGCCCGCGCGCGCTTGGGCTTGGTCTTCCAGGCGGGGCCAATGATACGCATGCCGGCCACGCGCTTGACGGCCGACACCAGATAAACGGCGCCGCCCACGCTCCACCAGCGGGCCCCTGCCGACTCCAGGAAGGTCCAGCGCTGCAGCCATTTTTCACTGCGGCAGGCCGGCGCATAGCAGCCGAAATGGCTCTCTTCCACTTCCAGCGAAAGAAGCTTGAACCAGTCTTTCAGGCGGGGCAGCGATACCTGGGACGACGGAGGCTGGGGCAGCCAGGGCTCCATGCCGGGCATGCGCGTGCGCGCGCCCCACATGCTCCAGGGATTGAATCCCGAGATCACGACCCGCCCTTCCGGGACCAGCACGCGCTCGACCTCGCGCAGCACGTTGTGGGGCTCCTGCGTGCATTCAAAGGCATGCGGCAGGATCAGCAGGTCCACGCTCTGGGATTCGAACGGCAAGGCCTCCGGCTGCGCAAGCACCACCCGGGAATGCCAGCCGGCCGCGCCCTCCTCTGACGGCGCCTCCGTGCCCACGTATCCCTTGAAGGGCATGCGGTTGGCGCGCAGCAGGTTCATGTCGGCCAGACCGACCTGCCAGGCGTAATATCCAAACACGTCCGCGACAGCCGCGTCGAACTGCGCCCGCTCCCAGGCCAGGACGTATTGTCCCGGCGGCGTCTGGAACCATTCGGCCAGTTCTACAATCGGCGGAGTATCTTCTGCCACGTTATATTCCTTCGAATCCCATGCAAGCCTTGACCGCCCCTTCAGGCGGCCGCGAGCGCAACGCCGCGGTCTTGCCGCTACCCGCCTTCACCGACAACTACATCTGGGCGATCGTCCGCGACGGCCTGGCCGCCGTGGTCGATCCCGGCGAGGCCGGCCCAGTCCTGAGACTGCTGGAGCAGGAAGGCCTGAGACTGCGCGCCATTCTACTCACGCACCATCATGGCGACCACGTCGGCGGTGTTTCAGAATTGTCCCGCATCGAGGGCATCACCGTATACGGGCCGGCGCGGGAACGCCTGCCGCGCTGCGACGTGCCGCTGGCGCAAGGCGACCGGGTGGAAATACCGGAACTGGACCTGGATCTGAACGTGCTGGACGTGCCCGGCCACACCGCCGGCCACATCGCCTACACCGGCCGGGCGGCCGGCGTGGAACCCGTTCTATTCTGCGGCGACACCCTGTTTGCGGGAGGCTGCGGGCGGCTTTTCGAGGGCACTCCCGCGCAAATGCTTGATTCCTTGGAAAAATTTTCTGTTTTACCGCCAGATACACAGGTTTTTTGCGCGCACGAGTACACTCTAGCGAACTTGCGCTGGGCGTCGGCAGTCGAACCGGCCAACCGCAACCTGCAGCAATGGCATCAGCGGGCCCGGCAATTACGAGCAGAAGGTCTCCCCACGCTTCCGTCGACCATCGGTCAGGAACGCGCGACCAATCCGTTTTTGCGCACGCAACAAAATGAGGTCGCCCAAGCGGCAGAACGCTGGGCGGGCCACACCCACGCTACGCCGGTAGAGGTTTTTGCCTCCCTTCGTGAATGGAAGAACGAATTCAAGTGACAGCCCGATGAATCTATCCCGACTCCTTCTGCCGCTCATGCTGGCAGTCCTCGCCGGTTGCGCAGGAACCAAATCCCCGGACAGCAAGAACCTCACCACCAATTCACAAGGGCGCTACATCGCCCGCGACACCTCCCGGACGGTGGACCTCACCAATCCGCCCGCGGACGCCTGGGACCGCATCCGCCGCGGTTTCGCCATTCCCAACCTGAACACCGAACTCTCGCAGCAGTGGACCGACTATTACGCGTCCCACCCCGAATCGGTGCAGCGGATGGCGGAACGGGCCGGCAAGTACCTGTATTTCATCGTCGACGAGATCAACCGCCGCGGCCTGCCGACCGAACTGGCGCTGCTGCCCTTCGTCGAAAGCGCCTACAACCCCACGGCCCTTTCGCGCGCGCAGGCTTCCGGACTGTGGCAGTTCGTGCCGGCCACCGGCCAGCACTTCAACCTGAAGCAGGACTGGTGGCGCGATGAGCGCCGCGATCCCATCGCCTCGACCAACGCGGCGCTGGACTACCTGGAAAAGCTGTTCGAAATGCAGGGCGACTGGTATCTGGCGCTGGCTTCGTACAACTGGGGCGAAGGCTCGGTGCAGCGCGCCATGGCCAAGAACGAGGCCGCCGGCCAGGGCACGGACTACCTGTCCCTGAACATGCCGGATGAAACCCGCAACTACGTGCCCAAGCTGCAGGCCATCAAGAACATCATCGCCGACCCGCAGCGCTATGCGGTGGCCTTGCCCCCGGTAGGCAATACGCCCTACTTCGTGACGGTGCAGAAGAACAGCGACATCGATCTGGAAATCGCCGCCAAGCTGGCCGAAATGCCGCTGGACGAATTCAAGGCGCTGAATCCCTCGTTCAACCGCCCGGTCATCCGAGGCGACCACGGCCCCACCCTGCTGCTGCCCGCCGACCGCGTCGAGATCTTCAACGCCAACCTGACCAACTACAAGGGCGACCTCAGCGCCTGGAAGATCTACCATACGCGCCGCGGCGAATCCTACGCATCGATCGCCAAGCGTTTCGGCATCAGCGAAGCCACGCTGCGCCAGACCAACGACATCGGCTCGCGCCAGAAGTCCGCGTCCGGCCAATCCCTGCTGGTGCCGGGCGATTCCGGCACGGGCGGTGTGCAACTGGCCTCGCTGGCGCCTCCGGTGGGCGCCCTGGACTCGGCGCCTTCCAGCGACAAGGCGCCCGCGGCCCGCAGCCGCTCGCAGGTTCCGGCCGCCCGCTCCGCCAGCGCCCGCCCGAACGTCCGCACTCACAAGGTCCGCCAGGGCGACACGCTGTTCTCGCTGGCCAAGCAATACGGCACCTCGGTCGATGCCCTGCGCGCGCTGAACAACATCAAGGGCAGCGCCCTGAAGATCGGCACCCCGCTGCGCGTGCCGGGCACCAACGCGCGCGGCTGATCGCGCATTCAACCGCAAGAGGGCGCGCCCCGAAACGGGCGCGCCCTCTTTTCTTCGCTGGGCCTCCCCAGGATGAAAGCTCCCCTTTCGGGGAACCGGCCCGCAGCGCGGGCACGGCGCGGGAGGCCATTTTTCATGTCGCTGGGCCGCCAAACTCCTTAAAATAGGCGGATTCCAGAAGGGAAAAAAATCAAAGGATAGATATATGGGCTTTCTCGCCGGCAAGCGCATCCTGGTCACCGGGGTGCTTTCCAACCGATCCATCGCCTACGGCATCGCGCGCGCCTGTCACCAGCAAGGCGCCGAACTGGCGTTCACCTATGTGGGCGACCGTTTCAAGGACCGCGTGGGTGAATTCGCCGCCGAATTCGGCAGCAAGATCGTGCTGCCCTGCGACGTGGCCGAGGACAGCCAGATCGAAGAGGCCTTCGCCGAACTCGGCAAGCACTGGGACGGCCTGGACGGCCTGGTGCACTCCATCGGGTTCGCCCCGCGCGAAGCCATCGCCGGCAACTTCCTGGACGGCCTGTCGCGCGAGGCCTTCCGCATCGCGCACGACATCTCGGCCTACAGCTTCCCCGCCATGGCCAAGGCCGCGCTGCCGCTGATGGAGGGCCGCAACGGCTCCGTCCTGACGCTGACCTATCTGGGCGCCGAACGCGTGGTTCCGAACTACAACACGATGGGCCTGGCCAAGGCCTCCCTGGAAGCCAGCGTGCGTTATCTGGCCACCGCGCTGGGCCCGCGCGGCATCCGCGCCAATGGCATTTCGGCCGGCCCCATCAAGACGCTGGCCGCCAGCGGCATCAAGGATTTCTCGGCCATTCTGAAGTTCGTCGAAGCCCAGGCTCCCCTGCGCCGCAATGTCACCATCGAAGACGTCGGCAACGTCGCCGCCTTCATGCTGTCGGACCTGGCCGCCGGCGTAACCGGCGAAATCACCCACGTGGACGCCGGTTTCTCCACCGTCGTCCCCGGCATGGAAGACTGATTCCCCGGCGGGCGGCGCGCAGCGCCCGCCCGCCGCGTCCGCCCGCTCAGGCCGGACGCACCACCAGGGTGGACACCTGCACGTCCACCGCGGTCATCAGTTTGTGGACCGGGCATTTCTCCGCCACCGCCAGCAGTTCGTCGATCTGCGCATCGGACAGTTCGCCATGCAGCGTCAGCTTGGCCGTCAGCCGGTAGACGCCCTTGCGCTCTTCGCTCGCATCGCGCACCACCTCAACCCCCACCGACTCCAGCGGCAGGCTCTTGCGCTGCGCATAGACCATCAGGGTCAACGCCTTGCACCCGCCCAGCGCGGTATCGAAGTAATCATGCGGATCGGGGCCTTCGCCCTGCGGCTGCGGCATCGCCAGGGGAAGCTCATGGCCTTCGGCCGTGGCGGTGAACTGCAGGATGTTGGGCGCATTCTGGCGCACGCGGATGCTCATGGATCGGATCTCCTTGGATCGGGCTCAGAGGGGCGGCCGCAAGCGCGGCCACAGCCCACGTTGTAGCACCTGCCGGCGCAAGCCTCCCACCCCGGCCCCCGGCGGCTGACGGATAGCTGAACTTCCTGGCCCGGAGGCGGTCGGATATTCCTATCCGCAATACCTGAAACGCCTATAGGGGGCCGCATGAGCGCCAGACAACTCCTCGATCAATTGCTGCAGTCCGGGCAAAGCCTGCTGTCCGACACCACCAACCGCGTGCAGAACGCCACGGGCGGCAAGGGCTCATCGTCCTTCCTGGCCGGCCTGGGAGGCGGCGCGCTGGGCGCGGGCGCCCTGGGGCTGCTCCTGGGCAGCAAGAAGGCCCGCAAGATCGGCGGCAAGGTCGCCATGTACGGCGGCATGGCCGCGCTGGGCGCGCTCGCATACCGTGCCTACGGCGACTGGCAGCGCAGCCAGGCCGGCGCCCCCGCCGCGCCGCCCCAGACACTGGACCGCCTGCCCGCGCCGGAAGCCGAACAGCACAGCACGGCCGTGCTGACCGCCATGATCGGCGCGGCCAAGGCCGACGGCCACATCGGCCCGGAAGAGCGCGCGCTGCTCGAAACCGAGCTCGCCAAGCTGTCCTCGGATGCCCAGGACCGCAGCTGGCTCGAAACCGAGCTGTCGCGCCCGCTGGACCCGGCCGCCGTGGCCCAATCCGCGCGCACGCCTGAAATGGCCGCCGAGATGTATCTGGCCAGCCTGCTGGTCGTGGACGAGGAAAGCTACATGGAGCGCGCCTACCTGGACGAACTGGCGCGCCAGCTCAAGCTGCAGCCCGGCCTGAAGGAGCAGCTGGAGCACCACGCCCGCGCGGCGGCCGCCTAGCAGGCAGCGGCCTGATTAGTCCGCTCTCAAGCCGATCGACGCGGTCAGCGCGCCATAGCTGCCCATGTCGGCGGCGATCATGTCCTGGAAACCGTCCGGCGTGCTGCTTGCCGGCGTAAAGCCCTGCTCGCGCAACGAGGCCTGCACGTCGGGGCGGAGGACGATCTTCGCCACCTCCGCGTTCAGCTTGGCCACCACCGCCGGCGGCGTGGCCGCGGGCGCCAGCAGGCCATGCCACTGGTCCAGGGCGTACCCGGGCACGCCTTGCTCGGCGACCGTGGGCACGCTCGGCATCAGCGGCGAGCGCGCCGCCGAGGTGACCGCCAGGGCGCGCAGCTTGCCGGCCGCGATCAGCGGCGCCGCGCTCGATGCGGTGACCACGCCCATGCCCACCTGACCCGCAACCACGTCGGTCAGCGCCGGCCCGCAGCCTTTGTAAGGCACGTGCTGCAAGGGCGCGCCGGCCGCGCGCGCCAGCATCTCGCCGGCCAGATGCTGCGGGGTGCCATTGCCGCAGGAGGCGAACGGCAGAGGCTTGCCCGACCTCGCCGCTTCCAGCGCGTCGTCCAGGCCATGCAGGTCCGAGGCGGCCGGCACCACGAAAACCGACGGCACGAAAGCCACGTTGATGACCGCCGCGAAATCCTTGGCGGGCGAAAAACCCAGATTGCGGTAGACGCCCGGATTGATGGCGAACGAGCTGTTCACCATCAGCAGCGTGTAGCCGTCGGGCGGCGACTCGGCCACGACGCGCGCGCCGATATTGCCGCTGGCGCCGGGGCGGTTTTCCACCACCACGGGCTGGCCCAGCTGTTCCTGCAGGCTGGCCCCGATGCGGCGCGCCAGCAGGTCGGTGCCGCCGCCGGGCGGGAACGTCACGACGATCGTGATCGGGTGGGACGGATAGGCGGCGTCCTTGGGCGCCTCGCCCGACGGCGGATTGCCGCAGGCGGCCAGCGATAGCACGGCTATCGGGAGAACGGATCGAAACAGGCGTTTCATTTGCGGATCTGCGTGGCGGAAAGACTCAGGCGTCCAGGCCGATGTCCAGCACCTTGGCGCTATGCGTGATCCAGCCGACGGCGATCTGGTCCACGCCGGTGGCGGCCACCGCCTCGGCGGTTTCGGGCGTGATGCGGCCCGAAGCTTCCGTGATGGCGCGGCCACGCGCCATGGCAACGGCCCGGCGCAGGTCTTCCAGGCTCATGTTGTCGAGCAGCACCACGTCCACGCCCAGGGACAGCGCCACTTCCAGCTGTTCCAGCGTGTCCACTTCCAGTTCGATCTTGACCATGTGGCCGACGCCGGCCCGGGCCCGCTCGACCGCAGTGGCCACCCCGCCCGCCAGCGCGATGTGGTTGTCCTTGATCAGCACCGCGTCGTCGAGCCCGTGGCGGTGATTGCTACCCCCGCCGACACGCACCGCGTACTTCTGCACCGCGCGCAGGCCCGGCATGGTCTTGCGCGTGCAGGTCACCCGGGCGCCATGGCCCGCGATGGCGCGCGCGATGGAGGCCGTGGCGCTGGCCACGCCGCTCAGGTGGCACAGGAAGTTCAAGGCCACGCGCTCGGCGGTCAGCATGGCGCGGGCATTGCCGCGTATGCGGGCGATTTCCGTGCCGGGCCGCAGGTCGGCCCCGTCACGCCGCGAAACCGAGAACTCAATGCCCGGGTCCATCGCGCGGAATGCCAGGCGCGCCAGGTCCAGGCCGGCCAGCACGCCGTCCTGGCGGGCCACCAGCCGGGTTTCCGCCACGGCGTCGGCCGGCACGATGGCGTCGGTGGTCAGGTCGCCTGCGCGGCCCAGGTCTTCAAGCAGGGCCGCGCGCACCAGCGGCTCCAGCATGACTTCCGGCAAGGGGGGGACGGCCAGGCGGGAGGCGGTCGAAGGCGCTGCGGATTTAATGCTCATTTTGAGTATTTTGAGAGTAAAAAAAGGCGCGCAAGGATTGCGCACCATTTATGCTAAGAGCGAGCATAAAGCTTGTCAAGCATCAAAGCGCGCGGGACAGAGGCAATTTGCTGCCGGCGATGGCGCGCTCGAGCAGCACGTCGCGGCGGAAGCGGAACAGCTTGGCGGGCCGGCCGGCCGTGCCGGTCGCCATTTCGCCGGTTTCTTCCACCAGCGCCTGCTGCTCGATGAGGCGGCGGAAATTCTGCTTGTGCAAAGCGCGCCCGGCCAAGGCCTCGACCGCCATCTGCAGCTGCAGCAGGGTGAACTGCGCGGGCATCAATTCGAACACCACGGGCCGGTACTTGATCTTGGCGCGCAGGCGCGCAATCCCGGTGGCCAGGATACGACGATGGTCGTGCCGCATGGGCTCGCCCGGCACTGCGGCGCCGCTGCCGCGGCCGCGCCGCGCCGCTTCCGGCACCATTCCGGCCTCGAACAGCAGTTCGTAGCGCTGCAGCACCATATCCTCGTTCCAGGAGGCGCCTTCCAGCCCGAAAGTGATGGCGGCGCGCTGCCGGCGGCGATTGCGCACGGCCGCATCGGCGCTGTCTTCGCACCAGGCCGCCAGCCGCGGCACGATCTGCTCGTCGACCAGCGCAGGCGTTCCGGCGCGCCGGTCTTCCCAGGGAAAGTAGCGGTACCAGTCCTGCCAGCCGACCTGCGCCACGCCGGTTTCGCCGGCTTCGCGCGTCAGCCCCAGGTAGCTCACCGACATCACGCGCGCGCCGGATTCGTCGGAGCGGTCGCCGTCGGCGAAGGTGTAGAGCTGTTCCACATAGCCCAGCGGGTGGTGGGTCTGCGCTTCCACCCAGGCGCGCAGGCCCGCCTGCAGCGAACGGTGCGACAGCTCGAAGGGCCCCGCCGGCAAGGCGCGCGCGTCCTCGGTCGTCAGCACCCGCGGCTCGCCGTTGGTAACGGCGACGAGCACGGCGACGAGTTCTGCATGGAGGGAGCGTTCGACGGATTCAGTCAAGGTAGGCGTATGGAAAATGTGAAAACCTGGCGCCATGCCGCAAAGCCGCGAGGCGCCGGAAATTATAAGGTTCGGGCTCTGCAACAGCCCCTTGCAAACGTGACAGGCCAGGTGCGCCACCGCGGCGCCGCGCCGTCCTAAGATGAAGCTGGAATCAGGCGCGTCGCCATCCTGGGACGCCCGCAAGCGGAGCAATCATCATGTTGAAAACTGCCCCAGATCCCAATGCCGCCAAGGCCGCCGAAACCGAGAAGCCTGCCGCCACCGATCCGCGCAAAGGCACCGAGGTCATGCCGATGCCCGACCAGAGCAGCAAGCTCGTGGCGGGCATGCCGCGGCGCGGACGCGCCGTTGCAGAACCCGGCGAGCCCGGCGTCATCACTCCTGAAGACGACGTGCTGGACACGTCCTACGAACACCGCAAGGGTTGAACCCGCGCGTCAAGCGACCTTCGCGACCGCGTCCTCGCGCGTGTCGACGACCGTCAGTATGGAGAGAAAGCCGCTGATATCGAACACTTCGCGCACATGCGGCTGCAGGGCGCACAGAACCAGCGCGCCGGCGCCCTGCTTCAACCGCTTGGCCAGCACCAGCACGACGCGCAGGCCGGCGCTGGAGATGTAGTTCAGGTTGGACAGGTCCAGCACGAAACGGCTTTCGCCTTTTTCCACGTGGGACAGCAAATCGGACTCGACGCCCGCCGCGTTGGCGCTGTTGATCTGGCCTTCGGGCGAGACAACCAGGACTTCTCCGATTTTTTCTATTGCGAGATTCATAGCGGTTCCCGAAAAGTGGCCGGCGCCCGGCACCTGCGCAGGAGGACGGCGGCGCGATGGCGAGATGATACGCGAGCCGGCGCAGTCTCTCACGCTCTGTTCGCCACGCATGGCTATCGTGCATACTTGCGCCTGCACGTGCTCCACTGAACGCAAGGCGACTCATGCCCCCTCAGCCCGATACGTTGGACCTCGTTCCCGACCAGAACGCCGTTGCCGCCGCGCTGCAATGGCTCGAAGGAATTGCCGAACGCGACGCGTGGCCGCCCAAGCTGGGTTTCGGACTGTCGCTGAGCCTGGACGAGGCATTGACCAACATCGTGGACTACGCCTTCGACGATCCCGCGGCCGCGGGCGCCCCTCCCGCAGTGACGCTGCATTGCCGCCAGGACGACGCAGAAGTCGCGCTGGAAATCGTGGACAACGGCCGTCCCCACGATCCCACCAAAACACCCCCGCCCCCCTTGGCGGCTACGCTGGACGACGCCGAGATCGGCGGCCACGGCTTGCGGCTCATGCGGCATTACCTGCACGACATGCGTTATGCGCGCAGCGGCGGCCGCAACCGCCTGACGCTGGTGGCCCGCGCCGCCTAGGTCCGCCTCGCAAGCGATCGAATCACACTATCGGTTTCCTTTCTTCATAGACAGAAAATACCGAACAAAACGGGCCCAACTGCCACTCATGCATGGACTGCGCGCCGGTTGCGCGACGCCCTTGCACTGATGCCGCCCGTGAATGCTCCCTACCGACCGGAAGGATTGACCGCCCGCCCCCTGCACGCCCGCATCGATGCGGGCGCGGTGAAGCACAACCTGGCGCGCCTGCGCGCCGCGTTGCCGGCGGGCGCCGGCGGCCCCAGGCTCTGGGCGACAGTGAAGGCGGATGCCTACGGGCACGGCCTGGCGCGCATCCTGCCCGCGCTGTGCGCGGCGGACGGATTGGCGGTGCTGCACCTGAACGAGGCGCGCGCCTGTCGCTCGATGGGCTGGGACGGCCCCATCCTCGTCTACGGCGGCCTCTATTCCCCCGCGGATGCCCTGCTGCTCGACACGCCGGGCCTGCACCTCGTGATCACGCATGCCGCCCAGCTCGAATGGCTGGCGCGGGCGCCGCTGGCGGAGCGTCCCGCGATCTGGCTGCGCTACGCCGGCGACATCCATCACACAGGCTTTTCAGCCGGGGATTACCGCCCCGCCTTCGAAGCGGCCTACGCGCTTGCCCGGCGCGGCCTCGTCGGCGACATCGGACACCTGAACCATTACGCCCGCGCCGACGAATCCGATGGCGTGGACGCGGCGGATACCGCCTTCCGCCAGGTGATCGCGGGGCTTCCGGGCCCGGTGTCCACCAGCAACTCAGCCGCCCTGCTGCTCCATGGCGCGCTTGCGGCCGGCACGCAATGGGTGCGCCCGGGACTGGCGCTCTATGGCGCCAGCCCGTTCGCCGACCGCAGCGCGGCGCAGCTGGACCTGAGGCCCGCAATGTCGCTGCACTCGCAGATCGTCGGCATACAACGCGTGCAGGCTGGCGCCGGGGTGGGCTACAGCGGCGCATTCCTCGCGACCGCCGCCACCACGGTAGGCATCGTTACCTGCGGCTACGCGGATGGCTATCCGCGCCACGCGCCCACCGGCACGCCGGTGGTCGTCGATGGCGTGCGCACGCGGTTGCTGGGACGCGTATCGATGGACATGATGGCCGTGGATCTCGAGCCGGTTCCGCAAGCCTGCATCGGCGCTCCCGTCACGCTATGGGGCGCATCGGGGCTGGCGGTGGAAGAAGTTGCGGCCTCGGCCGGCACCATCGCCGCCGAACTGCTCACGGGCCTGAGCGCGCGCGTGCCGGTGCAGCTGGCCGGCCGGGACGCCGGGCCTTGACCGGCTGCGCGCGCGCCTTGCGCGGCGCAGGCGCACCCTCCCCGACGGGACGGCGCCCTCGCCCTGGCGGCGCTGCGTCAGGACGCGCCGTCCTTCGGCCGTGCGGGCGCCAGCAGCAGGAACAGCAGCGTGGCGCACAGGTAGATGATGCCGGTGGCCGCCAAGCCCGCTCCCATGCCCGCCGCTCCGAACATGGCGCCCACCACCAGCGGCCCCGCCATCTGGCCCAGCTTATCGGCGGCGCGCATGACGCTCGTGGCCCCGGCGGCGCCATAGCGCTGCACGTCCGGCAGCGCCAGCATGTAGGGCGCTTGCGATGCGCCCGCGAAGCAGCTGGCCAGCGCCAACAGCAGCACGGCAGCCGCCGCGGCCAGCAGGCCGCTGTTGAAGTACAGGCCCAACATGCCCACGCTGCCGACCAGGCCGCCCAGCACGATCCAGCTTTTCTTGATACGGCTGCGATCCACCACACGCCCCATCAGCGGCCCCACGTAGATCACGCAAAGCCCGTAGATCATCAACACACGTCCGATGCTGGAGGCCGCCACTCCTTCGGCTTCGAGATACAGCGGCAGCGCGAACGACAGCAGGCCCACCTGCGCGATCGAAAAGGGAATGACGCTGCCCAGCAGCAGCAGGCCGAAGTCGCGGGTGCACAGCAGCCGCAAGGTATCGGACAGGCGCGCGCGCGTGCGGGCGGCCGCCTGCGCCGCCTGCCTGCGGCCGCGGTCCATGTACGGACGCATCAGCACCAGCACGCCGGCCAGCGGCAGCGCCAGCATCGCCGCGCCCACGCCGAACACGGCGCGGAACCCCGTCTGCTCCATCAGCATCGCGCCCACCGCGGCTCCGGAAAGATGCCCCGCGAACAACCCGGCGATCACGCCCGTCATGTTGCGGCCGCGATATTGCGCGGGGCTGCGCGTGACGATGAAGCCCTGCAGCCCCATCCAGGTCAGGCCGTAACCCAGGCCCACCAGCCCGCGCGCCGCGCTGAACATCAGCAGGTTGCCCGCCGCCGCGCAGGCCAGCATGCCCGCGCACGATACCGCCAGCCCGGCCAGCACGGGCACCTGCCAGCCCCTGCGGTCGGTCAGGCTGCCCGCGAGCAGCGAGGTCAGCAGGCCGCAGCCCATCTCTACCGATATCGGCAGCGCCAGCAGAAGATTCGCCGGCAGGTCCAATCCGCCGGACGGCAGGCTGCGCGCGTACAGCGGCAGGAAGCCCAGCGGCAGTGCCCAGGCGAACAGGAAGCCGAACATCACGGGCCGGGCGATGCGCCCGATCTCGGACTCGTCATCGGGCCCCACGCGGCTGCCGTCGGGCAGGGTCGCCCGCGCCGCGAAAGCGCGGTTCATCAGCAGCGACAGCAGCAACAGCATCTCGATGGCGGCCACCAGCGCCACGGCCACCACGGTCACGGCGTCCAGCGCCCGGCTGCGCACCCCCGCCGCGATCACCTCGTCGGACAAGCGCAGCACCAGGTCGCCCCGCGCCCGGGGATTGGGATTGGATGCGCCGAGCGGCAGCACCAGGGTGAGGTCGTCGGAACGCGGACGCGCCGCCGGCAGGCCCGCCACGTCCAGCGCGCCCTTTGCGTCGGCGCGGCTCAGCACGCGGCCCTCGCCATCCACCAATTCGATCTGCGACACGGCGGGAAAGGTCGCCGCCAGGCGCGAGAACGGCGCGTCCACGCCACGCAGCCGATCCAGCGTCAGGCCGTAGCCCAGCACCCGGTTCAGATCGCGCTGCAGGCCTTCGGCCAGCAGGCCGACATTATTGCGCGTGACTTCCAGCCAGCCCGAGCGGAACGTGGAGATCGTGTAGGCAGCATAGACGCCCTGGGCCAGCATCAGCGCCAGCAGCGGCACGACGAAACGCGCGCGGCCGCCGGCGGCAAGAGAGGTCAACGGCACCAGGTACTTGAATACGGCCGCCAGCCCAAGGCCCACCAGCGCGGTGACGGCCAGCAGCACCTGCAGGTTGTCCACGATCAGCCTGCGGCTGGCCTCGCCGTCCTTGGACGCCGACAGGACCACGGCGCCGGCGACATTGCCGCCCGCGCCCGCCAGGGGCACGGCCAGCGTCACCGTGCCGTCGGACACCGACATGAGCGCGCCGGACGCGCGCCGCGCCGCGTGCTTGTCGCGGCCCGCCGCGGGATCCAGCGCCTGCGCGAGCGCGACCGCGCCTTCGGGCAACTCGCCCTGCACGGCCAGCGTCTGGCCGTCTGCCCGCAACACCGCGGCGCCAAGCAGGTCGCGCGATCCCGACACGCTGTCCTGAAGGCCATCGCGCAGGCCGAAGTATTGCTCCAGCGGCTTGCCCAGCCGCAATCCGTTTTCGATATTGCCCGCCGCGCGGCGGGCGATGACTTCCACGCGGTCGGCGGTGGTGTCCACCACCAGCCGGTTCAACGCGGACAGACTCAACGCGCCGATGAGCGCCTGCGCCAGCAGCAGGACGGCCAGACAGGCCAGCGTGACTTCGAGTACCGGGCGGCGTCTCAGTCCTTCCAGCACGATTTGAATAGGCTCGCTACGCATGAGGCTGAAACACCGCAAAGTATTTACACACGGGCGACAATGGTATTTACAATTAATGCAATTTGCATCTTTTTTTACACCCTCACGTTCTTCCACCGCCTCCAAGTCCATGCCCGCCAGGTCGCTGCGTAGCAAGATTTTTCTTCTGGTCGTAGCGCTTCTCCTTGCGGTGGCCGCGTTCGTGATGCTGACGACGCAGCGCAATGTCACGCGCACGGTGATGAACAGCGAGCACCATGCCGTCAACAACGTGATGGAGCTGGTGCTGCGCGATGCCGAGGCCCGCTGGGGCGCGTTGCTGGCCGACAAGATCACGACGGTGCGCAGCGGCCGCCGCCAGCTGATGCAGACGGGCACGGTGGTTGCGGCCGCGCTGAATTCCTACGCCGACATGGCCGATCGCGGGCTCATGACGCCCGGCGCGGCGCGTGGCATGGCGCGCGCCTGGATCAATCGCCTGAAGCTCGACGACCGGCGCTATGCCTTCATCTACGACGCCGATTTCCAGGTGGTGGCCAGCGGCAATCCCGACATGATCGACCGCGACCTATCTCAGCTGTCCGACTTCAAGAACCGCCCGCTCGCGCAGGCGCTGTACGAGGAAAGCCGCAGCTCGGGATACGGCTTCGCCATCTACCGCTGGCCGCCGTCCGCGCAGCGCGGCGGCAGTGAAACGCGCTACGCCTACTTCGGCTACTTCCGCCCGTGGAACTGGGTCTTCGTCATCACCGACAGCGCGCAGGACGTCATCGATCAGATCCAGACGCGCCGCGAACAAATGGAAAACTCGGTGCGGGGCATGCTGTCCAAGCTCACGCTGGCGCAGTCCGGCTTCATCTTCATCGCCGCCGACGACGGCCGGATGGTGGTGCCCCTGCCCGAACGGCAGGCCGGCCTGCTCGATGCCCGCGACGGCAAGGGCGAAACGCTGCGCAGCCTGCTGGCCCGCCAGGACGCGGGCGGCAAGCCGCAGAGCCTGCGGTTCGACGGCGGCGGCGGCCCCTGGCAGATCGACAGCGCGCGCTTCGCGCCGCTAGGCTGGACCTTGGTGACCGCCGTGCCGGAAAGCGACCTGACCGCGCCCGCGCGCGAACTGCTGAACCGCCAGGCCCTGATCTTCGCGGGCATGATGCTGGTGGCCCTGGTATGCGCCTGGCTGGTGGCGGCGCGCATCGTGCGCCCGCTCGAAACGCTGACCCGCTATGCCCGCCAGCTGCCCGAACAGGACCTGACGGCCGCGGCCAGCGTGCCGGCGGAGATCGCAGCGCTGCCCGACAAGCACAAGGACGAGGTCGGCCGGCTGGCCGCCTCCTTCCTGTTCATGAACGACAAGCTGCGCGAAAACGTCGCCCGCCTGATGCGCGAGACCACCGCGCGCGAACGCTTCGAAAGCGAGCTGAACATCGCCCGCGCGATCCAGCTGGGCCTGCTGCCCGTGCCCTTGTCCAGCACCACGCGCGACCAGATCGACCTGAACGCGGTGATGCTGCCCGCCAAGGAGGTGGGCGGCGATCTCTACGACTACTTCACGCTGCCCGACGGCCGCCTGTGCCTGGCCATCGGCGACGTATCCGACAAGGGCGTGCCCGCCGCGCTGTTCATGGCGGTGACCCGCACGCTCATCCGCGCCACGGCCGAAGATGAAACGGACCCGGCGTTGATGATGCAGAAGATCAACAACCGGCTGTCCGAGAACAATCCCAACATGATGTTCGTCACGCTCCTGTTGGGTGTTCTGGACCTGGCTACCGGCGAACTGCAGTGGGCCAATGCGGGCCATCTGCCGCCGGCGGTAGTCGGCGCGGACGGCGCCGTGCGCCTGCTTGAAGGGCGCAGCGGCCCCGCCTGCGGCGTGCAGGAAGACCTGGAGTACCGCGGCCTTTCCGCCGTGCTGGCGCCCGGCGAAATGCTGGTGGGCTACACCGACGGCATTACCGAAGCCGTCGATCCGAACAACGCCCAGTACGGCGATCCGCGCCTGCTGGCCGTCCTGTCCAATCCCCCCGTGCCTTCGGCCAAGCTCTCCAAGCGCCTGCTCGAGGACGTGCAGGCTTTCGCCGACGGCGCGGAACAATCCGATGACATCACATTGATCGTGATCCGCCGCCCATGAAGAAATCGCTGCCCACTCTTATGTTCTGCCTGGCCCTGCTGGCGCCCTCGGCAGGCATGGCGCAGACGGCCGCGACGCCCGCCGCCCAAGTGTTCCCGACCAAGCCCGCCGCCAAGGCCGACGGCAAGAAGTGGCGGATCGGCTACTTCGAAAGCGGCGACTACAGCGAGTACCCCCGCACCCTGCGGGTCACCGTCGAAGGCCTGCAGAAACTCGGCTGGCTCAGCATGCCCGCCATGCCCGACGGCCTGAACGGCCGGCAGATGTGGGACTTCCTGGCCGACAACGTCCGCAGCGACACGCTGGAATTCGTGCGCGACGCCTGGTGGCAGCCGGGCAACTTCGACGCGGCGCGGCGGCCCGCTGTGCGCGAGGCCATCAAGCAGCGCCTCACGGCCCAGCGCGACATAGACCTCATCATCGCCATGGGCACCTGGGCCGGCCAGGACATGGCCGCCATGGGCACGCCCGTGCCGACCATCGTGGCCTCGACCAGCGACGCCATCGGCGCGCGCATCACGCGCTCGGCCCAGGACAGCGGGCAGGACAACCTGCACGCCCGCGTCCAGCCCGAACGCTATCAGCGGCAGGTGCGCCTGTTCCACGAAATCGTGCCCTTCAAGCGCTTGGGACTCGTCTACGAAGACAGCCCGGAAGGCCGCACCTACAGCGCCGTCGAGGCCGTGGAACAGGTGGCCCGCGAACAGCATTTCGAGGTGCTGTCCTGCAACGCGCCGTCCAACGGCATTCCGCCCGAGGTCGCCACGCGCAACGCGGTGGAATGCTATGCCAAGCTCGCGCCGCAGGTGGACGCCGCCTACGTGACCGTGCACCGGGGCGTGACGCCGGCGTCCATCGACACCGTGGCCGAGATCCTCCGCCAGGCGCGGGTGCCCAGCTTTTCGATGCTGGGTTCCGAAGAGGTCAAGCACGGCCTGATGCTGAGCCTGGCGCAGGCCGACTATTCATACGTCGGGCTGTTCTATGCGGAAACGATGGCGCGTATCTTCAACGGCGCCAAGCCGCGCGACCTGTCCCAGGTGTGGATCGATCCGGCCAAGATCGCCCTGAACCTCGAAACCGCGCGCGTGATCGGCTTCGACCCGCCCGTGGATATCCTGCTGGCGGCGGACGAAGTCTACGAAGCGCAGTAACGCCGTGTTTCGTGCCTGCATGCGCAATGACATAGAATAAGGCGCGTGCTCGGCTGTGGAACTAAAGTAGGCCCTGGGTTACTCACGCACAGGGTCGTAGGACCGCCACGGCCACGTATCGGACACGCCGGATTTCTTGGCTGCATGACAATTTCATCGGTTACCCCTTCGTCGCCATTCATTTCCCTGGATGCCTTCGCCAAAGCAGCGGAAGGCGGCCAGGACGTTTACGTCGATATCGCGGGCGGCAAACTGCAAGTGCTGGGCACGGGCGCCACGCCGGGCGGCCGCAGCGTGGCCTGGGTGGCTCCGGACGTCGACACGACCGCGATGTTTGCCCAGACGCTGGCGCAGAGCTACGGCCAGGGCATCGCCAGCGCCGTATCGCGCGAACTCGGTTTGGAGCCCAGTCCCGGCAAGCCCCTGTCGGCGCGCACCGTCGCCGCCGCCATCGATATGGCCGAAACCTCCAGCCACGCCATGTCGGGCGTGGATTTCATGACGCGCCTGGCCACATCCGCCGCGGGCAACACCCCGGCATTCCAGCAGGCCTGCCAAGACGCGGGCGTTCAGCCCACGGCACTGGACGCCGAGCGACGGGCCGCGCTGGACCGGGCCATGGAGGCCCGCTTCGACCAGGCGGCTCGCTCGGGGCAGAGCCCGGTTCCGCTGGCGACCGCCGCCGGCTGGCTACGGGACCTGCTCAAGGCCCTCTAGCTTCCGCCAGGCGGAACCTGACGGAATCCACTTACTTGTTTTTACATATCTCGCCGTATAAAGCCGACTTTTGGCCCAATATTTCCATTTTCGAAATATTGTGACGGAGTTAAGCTGCCATAATTCGTCATTTCGGTAGTAACTAGTAGCTTAAGACACGTTTCTTTTCGCCGCCCCATGACCTACCCCAGCGACAGCACACCCGCTTCCCCCGAAGCGGACATGCCGCCCATTCGCTCCGACGAAGAAGGGCCGGGCTGGGACCCGGGCGACGAATACCTGCTGCGGGACCTGGTGCGCGACCATTCCAGCCGGCTGCAGCGCTTCATCATCAAGCACATCGGCAACACCACTGAGGCCGAGGACCTGGCCCAGCAGGCGTTCGTCGAAGCGGCCCGCTCCTACCGCAATTTCCGGGGCGAGTCGCAGCTGTCTTCCTGGCTCTACGGCATCGCGCTGAACCTGGTCCGCAACCACCTGTCGCGCGCTCCCGAACGGCGCCACGCCTTCGTCAGCGATAGCGTGCTGGAAGAACAGGCTTCGTCCGAGCTGTCCCCCGACCGCGTCCTGGAGCAGAACCAGACCATGGCCCTGCTGCAGGAGTCCCTGGACGAGCTGCCCGAAAACATGCGCGACATCCTGCTCATGGTCGGGCTGGACGACATTTCCTACGAAGAAGCCGCCGCGCTGCTGACGGTGCCCATCGGCACCGTGCGCAGCCGCCTCTCGCGCGCCCGATCGGCGCTGCGCGAAAAGCTGGCCCAGAAGGGCCTGCGGCTGGACGGCTGAGCCGCCCTTCCCCTACGGCGCCCGGCCCGTGCCCGGCGCGGCCACCGGCTGTACCTGTATGACCGGCCCCTGGGTGGCATTCGACTTGCCTTCCAGGATGGGTTCCGCCACGGGCGACACCTGCAGCCACTCCGACGCGCGCACCGGTCCGCCGCTGGCGCGCACTTCCACGTTCGGCTCGAACAGTACCCGCGTGCGCTGGCTCTGCGCCAGGTCCAGGTACTGGCCCGCCGTCATGGGTTTGTCCACTCCGCCCCAGGTCGCGTTCAGCATGGGCGCGGTGTTCGACGCCGCGCCGGGCGTGCGCACCACCTCGCCGTTGACCGCGACCACCCTGGGCCGGATCAGGAACAGGCGCTCGCGGCGCTGCACCGTCTTGGATTTGTTGGAGAAAAAGATGCCCAGGCCCGGGATGTCTCCCAGGAACGGCACCTTGTCGACCTGTTCGCTGTTCTGGCTGCTGTTGTAGCCGCCGATCAGCAGCGTCTGGTCATTGCCCACGACGGCCAGCGTGCTGATGTTGCTCTTGCGCACCGTGGGCAGGTTGTCGATCTGGCGCTCTTCCTGGATGCGTCCGTCCTCGATATCCACGGTCAGCTCGACGCGCGCGCCGTCCCGCGATTCGATGTGACGCGGCGTGACGCGCAGCGAGGTGCCCACCGTGACGGGCGTCACCGTGGCCACGCGCTCTCCACGCGTCTGGATGTAGAAGGTATCCGACAGATCGATCATGGCGCCCAGGTTGTCCGCCGTCAGGATCGAAGGCTGCGACAGGATGTTGGCCTGGCCCTTGGTCTGCAGGGCCCGCAGCCGCGCCACCAGGTTAGTGCCCACGCTGACACCGATGGTGCCGGGCGACAGCCCGGCGGCGCCGTCCACCGGCAGGCCGCCGCTGGGCGCCAGCGCCAGGTTGCCGTAGCCGAAGCTGGCCGAGCCCGCGCGGGCTCCCCAGTTGACGCCCAGCTCGTTCACCAGGTCCGAGTTGACGTCCACGATCATCGCCTCGATCTCGACCAGCGTGCTGGGCAGGTCCAGTTGTTCGATCAGGCTGCGGTAGATGGGGATGCGGTCCGGGATGTCCTGCACGATGATGGCGTTCAACCGCGCATCGGCCTGCACCGTCGGTTCGCGCAGGCGCAGGCCCGGCTTGCCCACCGGGGCCGGCGCCTGCATGCCCGCCGCCGCCAGGGTCGGCGCGCTGTCGGCGGCGGGGCCGCCATTGACCTGCGGGAAGGCCGGCGGGTTGTCGCGCAGCGGCGCGGCGATGGCGGCCAGCGTTTCATTGTTATTCCCGCCCCCGCCCCCAGTGATCAGGTTGCGCAGCACGGTGGACAGGCCCGGCGTCACGACCTTCTGGTCGCGGTAGCTGATGGTGCGGTCGTTGACCGAGGCATGCTTCAGGCGGAACACCGCGACCTGCTGGCCGCCGGCGCCCATCGGCAGCGCGGCGACGGTGCGTTCGACCAGATCCACGTAGCCGGGCGGGCCGGACACCAGCGCGATACCCTGGTCGGGCAGTTCGCCCCAACCGAAGCGCGGGTCCAGGATGCCCAGTTGCACCAGCGCCTGCCGCAGGGCGCTGATGGAGCTGCCCATGGCGCTGACCGAGCGCGTCTTCATGTCGTTCGTGCGGCTGACGAAGAGCGTGCCGGCATAGACGAACCAATTGAAGCCGTAGACGCCGCCCAGCCTGTCCAGGAATTCGGTCGGCGAGTTGGCGTTGAACTTGCCGTTGACCGTGCCCGTCACGTTGGGCCCCATCTGCAGCGAAAGGCTGAATCCGCCCGCGAACTCGCGCAACAGCGTCTGCAGGTTTTCTTCGCGCGCGTAATAGCTATAAGGCACATTGGGCCAGTTTGGCGCCGCCTGCGCGCCGCCAGCCAGGCCCAGCGACAGCGCGGTCGCCAGAATCATCCGCTTCAACACTCTATCTCCTCGGGCAACGGTCCCGGATATCTTGTTCATGCCAGCCGCCGCAGCGCGCCCGTCCAGAACGACAGAGCGTTGGCGAAAGCGCCGAAAGCCTCGTCCAGCGCCAGGGCGCTGCTGTCGGGCCTCAATGTCTGCTGCAGCCACAATGCCCTGCCCTGCGGGTCCACGACGCAGCCCGCCGCGTGGCGGCTCAACATGCCCGCCGCCAGCTCGCCGGCCGCGCGCGCGAACGCGTCGCGCGCGGCGCCCTCCTCGGGAAGCGCGCAGAGGCGGCAGGTCAGCGCCAGCCAGCCATCGGGCGCCGCCTGCAGATGGACCCGGTAGGCATCGTCGATCACGACGGTGAGCCTGCCGTCGGCGCGGGCGGGCGCCGGCAGGCCATGGCGGCTCGCATAGGCGGAAATCAGGGGGTGTGGGATGGATGTCATGGTTGCTGTTCCGGATCGGCGGCCATCTTGCGCACCAGCCGCAGCACTTCGGCAACGGGTTCGATGAGCTCGCTCGGGATGTATTGGTCGGCTTGCGCGTCGGCCATCAACGCGCGCGCCAGCGGAATGTTCTGCATCACGGGCACGCCCGCCTCGCGCGCGGCCCGCATCATCTGCTCGGCCAGCGCGCCCTCGCCCTTGGCCAGCACCACCGGCAGCGGCGTTTCGTCGGGCTCGTAGTAGATCGCGATCGCCAGGTGCGTGGGGTTGGTCACCAGCACCGAGGCTTTGCGCGCGCTGGAAACGGCGCCTTGCATCACCATTTCCTGGTGCAGGTGCTTGCGCTTGTGCTTGATGTGGGGATCCCCCTCCATCTCCTTGAATTCCTGCTTGATCTCTTCCTTGCTCATCATCAGCCCCTTGCGGTACTGCATGCGCTGCCAGACGAAGTCGGCCAGCGAGATCACCACGTAGGCGAACGCGATGTTCACCACCAGCGTGCGCATCATGCCTCCCACGCCCGCTTCCAGGCCGGCCAGGCCGCTGTGCGGCACCGCCATCAGCTCCGGTAGAGCATCGCGCACAACCAGGGTCACCAATACGGAAAGAAACGCGATCTTGATGATGGACTTCAGCAGTTCGACCAGGTTCTTCTTCGAGAATATGTTCTTCAGATTGGCCATCACGTTCAGCTTCTTGGCCGAAGGCTTGAGCTTCTCGAAGGCCAGCAGCACGCCCACCTGCAGGAACTCGGAGAACATGCCGACGATCAGCACGATCAGCACGAAGGGCAGCACCAGCGTCACCGCCTCGCGCAGCGCCGCGTCCAGCGCTACGGGCAGCGCCCGCTCGAACGGCATGCCGACGAGCGTCGACGGAACAAGTATCAGCCGCCCCAGCGATTCCACGATGCCGTGCGCGTTGCCCAGCATGTAGCCGAACAGCGCAAGCACCAGCAAGGTCTGGGTGAAGTCCTTGCTGTGCGCGACGTCGCCCTTCTCCCGGGCCTCGCGCAGTTTCTTCCCGGTCGGCTGTTCTGTTTTTTCGCCGCTCATGGCGCCCGCCATTGATTGTCGAGAAAGGGCAGCGCGGAACCGATCTGGCCTGTGGCCTCGGCGGCGTACTCGAACAGCGTGCTCATGTAGAGCACCATCACCAGCAGCGCCAGCGCGCTCTTGATCGGCATCGCCAGGAAGAACACCTGCAGCTGCGGAGCGAAGCGGCTGACCAGGGCCAGGCCCACTTCGGCCAGGAACATCGCCACGATCGCCGGCGCGGCGAACAGCAGCGTCAGCCGCAGGAAACGGCCCAGCTGGTCCAGCATCAGCGGAACGCTCTCCTTGCGCAGCGTGGGCGCCCAATCCCACAGGTCCCACAGCCGGAAGCTGTCGTACAGCATGGTCAGCATCAGCGTGAAGCCCCCGCCCACCAGGAAGAACACCATGAAGGCCTGGTTGAAAAGAATGCCCATGGGCGAGGAGTCGTTGCCCGTGGCCGGGTTGATCGTCGCGCCCAGGCTGGCGCCGCGCTGGTTGTCGACGACGAAGCCCACCGCCTCGAAGATCCAGAACGGAATGGCCACCAGAAAGCCCATGACCATGCCGACGAACACTTCCTTCACCACCAGCAGCGCGATGTCCAGCGTGCCCAGTTCCATGACCGCATAGCGCGGCGCCAGCGCCGGCACCAGCACGATGCCGATGGCGGCGCACAGCGCGTAGCGCAGCATGCCCGGCAGCAGCTGCCGGTTGAACAGCGGCAGCATCGCGCACAGCGCCAGTATCCGGGGCTGCGTCAGTGCCAGCGTGCCCAGGAAGACTTTTGCCTCTGCGTAGGTGATGCCCGAGATCATCTGTGCGCGCCGCCCCTAGTGGATCTTGTAGAAGAGGTCGAACACGGAGACCGTGAAGTTGTAGAGCTCGGCGCTGAGCCAGCGCGCCGTGAGCAGGATGGTGGCGAACACGGCGATCAGCTTCACCGCGAACGACAGCGTCTGCTCCTGGATCTGGGTCAGCGCCTGGAACAGCGAAAACAAGGTGCCCACGATCGCCGCCACCGCGATCGGCGGCAGCGACAGCCACAGCACCAGGTACAGCGCCTGGGTCATGTATGAAACGAGATCGACCGTTGCCATGGCGCGCTCAGCCGTAGGAGAGGACCAGGCCCTGGATCAGCCGGGTCCAGCCGTCGACCATGACGAACAGGAACAGCTTCAAGGGCATGGAGATGGTTACCGGCGACACCATCATCATGCCCATCGCCAGCAGGATGTTGGACACGATGAGATCGATGATGACGAAGGGCAGGTACAGCAGGAAGCCGATCTGGAAGGCGGCCGTAAGCTCGGACACGAGAAACGACGGAATCAGCACCAGCAGATCGTCTTCCTTCAGGTTGCGGGAAGCCTGTTCGCCCCACAGGCCGCGCGCCGTGCGCACGAAGAAATCCCGCTGCTCGGGCTTGCTGTTCTTCAGCATGAAGCCGCGCATGGGCTCCGCGCCCCGCGCCACCGCGTCCATGATGCCCTCCAGCCGGTCCGGCGCCGGCGCGCCCGGGGCCACGGCCGCTGGCGGCGCCCGCAATTCGTCGCCGATCTGCATCACCACCGGCCCCATCACATAGGCCGACAGGATAAGCGCCAGGCCGTAGAGCGCCATGTTGGGCGGCACCTGCTGCACGCCCAGGGCGTTGCGCACCAGGGTCAGCACCACGGCGATCTTCAGGAATGAGGTCGTCATGACGGCGGCCAGAGGCACCAGCGCCAATAGCGCCAGGACCACGGCCAGGCTGATGGGATCCGCTCCCCCGCTCATGCGCCGGCCTTGCCCAGGCTGCGCAGCGTCACGCCGATCCTGCCGTCTATCTCCACCAGCTCGCCCGTGCCCAGCAGCGCTCCGTTGGCGCGCACGATGACGGGGCCGTCCGCAAGCGGACGCTCCAGGTCGAAGGTTTCGCCCGGCTGCAGCATGCGCAGTTCGCCCAGGGTCAGATGGCGTTCGCCCAGCTCGAACGTCAGCCGCACGGGTATCGCGTCCATATCGAATGGGGCGGTGGCGGCGCCAGGCTCGGCATCCGCCGGCAGTTGAGGCGTCTCGGTCATAAGGGAAGTCCAGCCTTGCGTAACGAGGTATGAGGATTGTTCGCGGCGCACGCGCAGGCCCTGCCCGCCCGCCGCCAGCCATAGTTCACCTTCCGGCGACACCAGGTAGTGGTCCAGGAAGATGGTGTCGCGCGCCTGCAGGCCTCGCAGTTCGGCGGCCGGCAGGTCCGTCCAGCCCAGGCGCGCGCCGATGCGCACCGGCACCGCGTCCAGGTCGGCGCCATTGGCGGCCGGTTCGGCCCGGCCGACCAGGCTCGCCAGCAGCATCAGGCCCAGGCCGTCCGTGTCCAGGGAGGCATAGACCGTGTCGCCGTTGGCCGGATTGAGGGCGGCGATCGTCCAGGATTGCGGCAGGCCCGTGGATGCGCCGCCGAGGCCCACGACCCGCGCCGGGCCGCCCGGCGACACCGCGCTCAAGGCCGCCATAGCCTCGGCCAGCAGCGTTTCGATGGCCGTGGCGACCAGGGGTTCGGGCATGGGGCCCGGGTCGATGCCTGGCAAGCGGGCCGCCAGCCAGGCATCGATCGCCGAGGGCGGCAATCCCAGCCGCAGGCGGGCGCCGGCCCATTCCAGATCGGCGGACAGGCTTGCCGACTGGCGCACCGCATCCGGCACGCCCGAGGTGAAGCCGAGCCGCCAGACAGCGGCTTCGGCTTGCGCGTTGGAAAGCGGCGCCAGCGTGATCCGCAGGTCCGCGCCATGGTGCGCGATCAGCGTGCGGGCCCGCGCTTCATTGCCGCTCAAGCGCGGCAATGGATAGGAAGAAAGAGAGTGTTGCGTGCTGGCAGTCATGGGGATACAGGGGTAGTCAGCGGCCCGGCGCCGCGGCGTCGGTCTCCGCCAGGCAGGGGTCTTCCGGGTCGTCCGCGCTCACCCGCACTCGCGTCGGCCTGCCCAGGCTTTCCGCCAGCTGGACGGCCAGCTCGGGCGCCATGGCGCAGAGACGTTCGCGCGAGCTCTCGTTGGCGCAAATGAATTCGGCCACGCAGCGGCCTTCCTCTTCGTAGACCGACACGCTGACGCCCGGCAGCACGTCGTCCTTCAATTCCACGCGGACCTGCCGCCGGCCGTTGCTGCCGTCGGCCACCAGCAACTGCTCTGCGCTGTCGCTCAAGGCCCGGGCAAGGGCCTGTGCCTGGCCGCCGGCCTGCGCGGCGGCGGGCGCGGCTGCGCCAAAGAGCGAGAACGGCGAAAGCGCAGCGGGCGGCGCGGGGACCGCCTCGGTCTCGCTCTGCGACATGGCCCTGTCGAAGGCCTGGCGATCGGTGTCGCTTGCCTGGCGTCCCGAGGCGTGGCCGTCGGAATTCGACAGCGTTCCCATGCCCTGGGGAATGGCCGTTTCCAGCCCGATGCGTCGGTCCATGCTCATGCGGGTTCAAACTCCTCGTGCTGCTCCCAGTCTTCGCGGTCGCGCGAAACCGAGGCGGCCTCTTCCATTTCCAGGTCTTCCTTCTGCTCCAGCGCCTTCATGTGCTCGTCCAGGTGGATGCGCGCCAGCTCCACGAACTTGCCCGTCAGGCGCACGGCCTGCCGGTGCTGCTGGCGGCTGGCCTCCAGCGCCTGGACCTCCTCGTCCAGCCGGCGCTCGGCTGCCTCGACCGCCTGCTCGTGCCGGCGCTCGCCTTCGCGCAGCCCGGCCACGTCCTGCAGGACGGTCTCGATCTCGCGCACGCGGACGACCCGGCTGCACAGGTCGCTGTACAGGGCCCGTTCATGCCTGACCGCCTCGTCCCGATAGGACGCCAGCGCCGCTTCGGAGTCGCGCCGGGCGGCGTCCGCCTCGGCGTGTCGCAGGCGCTGCCGCGATACGGCGATCTCGGCCTGGCCTTCGCGGAAACGCTTGATCGCAAGCAGTTCGTCGAACACGCTCATTGCGCCCCCATGATTTCCGTCATGCGCGCCAGGGCTTCCGGCAGGGTCGCGCGCTCGTCGGTGCGCTGGCGCAGAAAGGTATTGATCGCGCCTATCTTGTCGATGGCCTCGTCGGTGACGGCATCGCCGCCGCGCTTGTATTCGCCGATCTTCACCAGCAGTTCCACTTCCTGGTACTTGGCCATCAATTCGCGCAGCCGGCCCGCGGCCCGCTTGTGCTCGGGCGTGATGACCGCGTTCATCACGCGGCTGGCCGAGGCCAGGACGTCGATGGCCGGATAATGGTTGGCCGCGCCCAGCTTGCGCGACAGCACGATGTGGCCGTCAAGGATCGAACGGGTTTCGTCGGCGATGGGCTCCGTCATGTCGTCGCCCTCCACCAGCACGGTGTAGAGCGCGGTGATCGACCCGTGTTCGTTCATGCCGGCGCGTTCCATCAGCTTTGGCAAGGTCGCGAACACCGACGGCGGATAGCCGCGGCGGGTCGGCGGTTCGCCCGCGGCCAGGCCGATCTCGCGTTGCGCGCGCGCGAAACGGGTCACCGAATCCATCAGGAACAGCACGCGCTTGCCCTGGTCGCGGAAATACTCGGCGATGGCCGTGGCCACGTACGCCGCCTTGGCGCGCTCCATCGAGGACTTGTCGCTGGTGGCGCAGACGATGACGCTCTTGCGCCGGCCCTCACGGCCCAGCTCGTGCTCCAGGAACTCGCGCACCTCGCGGCCGCGTTCGCCGATCAGCGCCACCACGGTGACGTCCACGTCTGCGCCCTTGACCAGCATGCCCATGAGGGTGGATTTGCCGCCGCCCGCCGCCGCGAAGATGCCCATGCGCTGGCCCTCCCCGCAAGTGAGTACGCCGTCCAGCGCCCGCACGCCCAGCTCCAGCGGTTGGGCGATGATGCGGCGCTTCAGCGGATCAGGCGCTTCCGCGAACACGGGGTAGAACTTGCTGGCCTCCAGCGGGCCGAGCTCCGCCTCGTCCAGCGGGCGGCCCAGGCCGTCCAGCACCCGGCCCAGCAGCCCCGGGCCCACCGGCACCATGTGCGCGCGGCCGGTCGGGATGACTTCGGTTGCCGTAGAGATACCGTACATATCGCCGATCGGCGTGAGCAGCGCCGCGTCGCGCGCGAAGCCCACGACTTCGCCCTTCATCTCGAAATCCTCTCCGGGATTGCGCAGGACGCAGACCTCGCCCACCTTCACCGTCGGCACCACGGCCTTGATGATGGTGCCGATCACCTGGGTGACCCGCCCCTTGATCCTCAAGGTTGGCGTGTCCTGGAGCGCAAGCTCCATCATTTCGGCGATGTAATCGAACTGGCGCATGATCAGGGCCTGCCCATGCTAAACCCGGCTGCCCAGCGTGCGCTGGAAGGCCTGGCGCAGCGCCTGGATCTGGCCCTCCAGGCTGGCCTCGACCATGCCGATCTCGCTTTCCAGGATGCAGGCGCCGCGCGCCAGCCGGCCATCGGCCAGAATGTCCAGGTAGCCCACGCCCGGATAGGCGGCCAACAGGTCATTGATCTGTCCGCGCACCGTGTCCACTTCCGCCGGATTCAGCCGCAGGGTCATCTGCTTCTGGTTGCGCACGACGGCCAAGGCGTTGCGCACGACCACCATCACTTTCTCGCGGTCGTCGAAACCGTCCACGACCTTGCGCACGGCGGCCATCACCAGCTCCACCATCTCGTTTTCGACGCCTGCGAAATACTCCACCGTGCGGCCGACGGTCTCTATCATTTTCTCGGCCTGGTCCAACAGCGCGGACTCGCGCCCCTCTTCGTAGCCACGCTTGCTTTCCTGTTCGAATGCCGTGCGGGCGCCGCCGACGATCTCATCGGCCTGGGCGCTCGCCTGCGCCAGCAGCGCTTCCGCGCCGACCCAGGCCGCATGGTCGTCGGCGCGCAGCACCCGCGCGGCGGGGTCGACGCGGCCGGCTAAGACGCGAGGCGTCAGCGGATCGCGGGAAATGAGGAATGCCATGTGGGATCCGTGTTCTTCAGTATCGACAGCCCGAGCGACAAAGCGTCGGCCGCGGCCAGGGGGGAATCGTGGGCCGGCAGCTCCGGCAGTTTCAGTTCGGCGCGCAGCTGCAGTTCGGGGCCGCCGCCGCTCAACGCGGCCCGCAAGGCGCCGTGGCCCAGCGCATCGACCGCGGCGGCGGTCTGCTCGATCGGCCATGCCGCGCTTTCGGCAATGCCGGCATGCAGGCCGGCAGCCGCTCGGCGCGCAAAATCCACCAGATCGGCGCCCAGGCTTGCGAGCAGCAGCCGCACCTCGTCGCCGGCGATGGCGCGGCGCAGGCGAGGGCCGCAAAGCACCGCGCCCAGGCGGCGCGCGCACAACGCCAGCGCATCCGGCGCCAGAAGCGCCAGCGCCAGCTCGGGCCGGCCGGCGTCCGTCACCGGACGGTCGAGCAGGCCGAGCCCCCTCAGGATGTCCCGCGACCAGTGGCGGTGCCAGGCGGCATCCAGGGCGGGCGCGCGCGCCATCGCCTCCAGCGCGGCGGCCGACGCAAACGCCGCATGGCGGCTGGGGTGCAAGGTGCGGCTGGGCAGCTGGTTGAACTCAACCAGCCGCCTGTCCAGCGCGCTCGCCGCCGGCGCCATGATCAGCGCGCCTCGCCCACGGGCTCGCGGCGTTCGGCCCGGGCGCGCGCCGGCACGCCGTAGCGCCAGAGCAGCCAGCCGACCGCTCCGGCCAGCGCCAGCACCAGCAGGACCAGCGCAACCAGCCAGGCGACCAACACGCCCGACGACCCGTCCGCCACCTCGATGCCCAGCACCTGGCGCATGGCGCCGCCCGCAGCAGCAGCGGCGGCGGCCGGCTGCGCCGACACCAGCGCGATCGACACGCGGTCTTCGGTCAGGCCCGGAATGGCGTGGGTGACCAGCTTGCGGATCTGCGGCTGCAGGGCGTCCAGGTTGTAGCCCGCCTGATGCTTGATGAACACCGCCGCCGTCGATGGCGTGGTGTTCTCGCCCACGCCGCCGCGCTCGGGCAGCACCACGTGCACGCGCGCCGCCAGCACGCCGTCCATCTGGGACAGTGTGTTGGTCAGTTCCTGCGACAGGGCGTAAATGTAGCGGGCCCGCTCCTCCAGCGGCGAGGACACCAGGCCTTCCTTGCGGAATATCTGCCCCATGCCGTCGAAACGTTCGCGCGGCAACCCCCGAGCGCGCAGGATATCCAGCGCGCGCGCCACCTGCTGGCCGTCCACCGACACGGCCACGCCGGTCTTGGTGACCGCCTTCTGCGCCGAAATGCCGGCATCGAGCAGCACCGACAGCACCTCGTTGGCCTCGCTTTCGTTGGCGGCCGAGAACAGCTCCACCCGCGAACCGCAGGCGGCCAGGACGAGCGTCAGGCCGATGGCGAGCAGCCGCAAGGCCGCCACGCTCCGTCTCGGGGCCTGAGTGAAAAATGACAGGCAGCAGACTTCCCGCATCACGACATCCTGACCAGCGAATCTATGTTCTGCGTAGTGCGCGACACTGCCTTGCCCACCATTTCATACTGCACGGACACCTGCAGCAGATCCGCCTGCAGGCGCATCATTTCGGCCACGGAGGGCTGCGAGGAGATGGCGTCCATGCGGCTGGATATGCCCTGCCACTTCTCCGAGTATTCGGTGGTGGTGCTGCGCAGGCTGGCCAGGATCTGGTTGCCCAGGGTCGGCGGCGCGGCGTCCACCGGCGCCGCGAAGGCCGATTGCAGCGCGGACTGCAGCCCCGTCAGGGCCGGCGCCGCGGCCTCGGGCGCGTTCATGACCGCATTGAAGCGTTCGGTGGCCAGCGCCGCTGGCGGCGTCGGCGGCGTGGACAGAATGGGCGGCAAGGCGGCCGAAAGCGCTGCGATTTCCATGTACGCTAGCTCCAAAGTCGATGATCACAAGCAGTCGCGGCGCGCGTCATGCGCCCTCCTGCGGCAGGCCCAGCAGTGCACGCGCCAGGCGCGCGCCCTCTCCGTCGCCGTGGGCGACCGTTTCCAACAGGCGCGCGCTTTCCCGGTTGCGTCCGGCCAGTTGCAGCGCGAAGCCGCGCCACGCGTCCAGCAGCGGCCGCTCGGCCGGGTCGGCAAGCACGGCGTTCTCCAGCAGGCGCACGGCGTCCGGCGCCCTTCCGGCGTTCAGCCAGGCGACGGCAAGCCCGATCAAGGGGTATGCCTGGCCGGGGCGCAAGCGCCTGAGCGCGGAGAAAATCGTCTCGGCGCGAGCGGCATCGCCCGCGCCGGCGGCCAGGAAACCGATTTCCGACAGCATTCTGGCGTCGTCCGCCAGAAGCACAACAGCCGTCTCCTGGGAGACGGCTTGGGCCATGGGGGCTTGGGCCATGGCGGCCTGGGCCGCTGCGGGCCCGGGTGGTGAAAGCGCGTTATCGTCCATGCTTCAAGACGCGGCCTCCCTCGTGGTCAGTTGCAACAGCGCTTCGGCGCGCTTGCGCACGTCCTCCGGGATGCCGGGGGTGCACAGCAGTTCCAGCGTTCGGCGCGCCTGATCCAGCTGCTGGCCGGCCATCTGGCATTCGGCGACGCGCAGCGCGACGTGCCATGAATCCGGATACAGGGTAAGCACCAGCGAATAGATCGTGACGGCCTCGTCGGATCGGCCCAGCATCTGCAGGCACACGCCCAGCCCCACCAGATAATGCTTGCGGGTCGGGCCATACTGCGCCAGGAACGCGAACACCGGCAGCGCCTGGGCATACTGTTCCTGGGCGACATGCGCGTACGCCAGCGCGTACACCACCTCGAGCTGCTCGGCGGTCAGGCGGCCCGCGGACGGCAAGCCTTCAAACCCCTTGAAAAGCGCCTCGCCAAACTCGTCACGTTGAATTGCGCTGTCGGCCATTTTCTTTCCTTGTTGCGTTGCCATGCGCCGGGCGTCAGACCGCCATCCGCTTGCCGATGTTCGCAGTGATCTGCGACATGCTGTCGGCGGCGCCGTTGATCATCTGCGACACCATGCGCAGGCCTTCTTCCATCTGTTTGATCACCTTGGTGATCTCTTCCTGCGCCTCTTCCATCCTGGCCTGGAGCTTGCGCGTGATGGCGTCCATCTCCTTCTTGTCCGCCTGGATGTCCTCGGCCTCGCGCTTGGTCTGGGCAACCGAAATCTTGACTGCGCCCTGCGCGATCTGCGTCGCGCCCTGCGTGATCTGCCCGACGGCGGCCAGCACGCGCGACGTGGTGCTCACCGCGCTGGCCCCGCCGGAAGCGGCGATGGTCACGGCGCCCACCGTGACGGCTGCCGCGATGGCGAAGGCCATGGTCAGGGCCATCGTGGTCTTCTGGTCAGCACCGGCCAGCTCGGCGATGCCGCCGGCCAGGCCGCCCAGCAGGCCCGGCTCGATCATCAACAGGGCGGGCGACGCCAGCCCCACCACCCCGGCGACCACCTTGCCGATGCGCTGCGCCGTTTCCTCGTCGACGCCGCAGGCCTGCAGGAACTTGCTGGCGACGGTCGTCATGAGGTTGCTCAGGCTGATCTCGGGCCCGCCGCACTCCTTGGATATCTGGTCCGCCAGCGCGATCGTCGAACCGATCAGGCCCATTACCGCCAGGGCGAGCAGCGGCGCCGCCGCGCCGCCCGTGACCACCGATCCTGCCGACAGCGCGACCACGGCGATGGCCGAGAACACCACCGCGGCGATCTTGCCGATCCAGCCGAAGATCTTGCCCAGGAGCCCCTTGCTGGCGGCTTCCTCGCATTTCTTGACGTAGTCCTGGATCTTCTGCAGCTGCGCCTCGTTGTTCTTCTCCATCTTGGTCCGCGCGGACGCCAGGTTCTCCTTGGCGCTGGCGATCTGCGCGGCATCCGACTTGGAGCGGATGCTGCGCAGCAGATCGATCATGTCGTTGGCGGAGAACGATTGCGGCGGCGGCTCCAGCGTGGGCGCGCCATTGCCGTTGAACATGGCGTCGGAGCGGCCAGGCGCCGCGCCCTTGGCATCCGGCAGGGAGCCCGCCATATCCATGAAGGCGCCGAGCAGTTCGCGGACCTTGGCGGTCGCCTGCGCGGCCTGGGCCGCCGACGCGCCGGCGTCGCCCGGCAGGCTGGCGCCCGGCGGCAGCGCGGAACTGCCGATATTGGAAGAAATCGAATTCATGTCGGGGTCCCCTGGCCTACGCCGGCTCAGATGTTGCGGGCGATGCCGCGGTTCGTTTCCATGCGCGACTGTTCTATGGCGGAGAGCTTGTCGCGCAGGTCGCGGATGACGTCCATCATCTGCTGGGCCATTTCGTTGGCCTGCTGCACGCCGGACTCATGCACTTTGGACTGGGCCTCGAGTTCCGAACGCTTGGCGTCGTGCTCTGCCGCCTTGCGCTCCTGCGCGGCGTTCACGATGGTGCCGATGCCGCTGGCGACGCCGGAGATGCCTGCCCCCTTGTCCGAATAGCTCTTGGCCAGGGCCTCGGACCCACCGCCGGCCAGCACGCTGCCCTGCTTGAAGCCCGCCCCCATTTGGACCAGCCCCCCCGCGATCTGGAACGCGCCCTGGGTGATCGCGCCGATCATGCGCTCCTCCGCGGCGTTGCGCATCTCTTCGGCGGCGCCCTTCAGGGTGTCGACCTGGGCCTGCAGCTCGCTGGCGCGCACTTCCCGCGCCGACGTGCGCATCGTCTGCGCCAGCTGTTGGAACAGCATCATGAAGGCATACATGTCGGTCTGCACTTCCTGTTCACTCAGCTGCGACAGCGCGTTGAGCGTCGACCCGGCGTCGACGCCCAGCTTTCCTTCGGGCGCCTGCAACGGATTGGCCCCGCCGCCCGCGTCCGGCAGCTTCCCGCTCATGGCCGCCAAGATCTGCGCCAACGTCTCGCCATTCAACTCCCTTATTGCCCCCATCTCGGCCAGCAGTTTTTGCTTGACGGCCTCGTTCTCGGAAGCGATGGACTGCTTGCTGTCGACGAGCTTCTGAAGAACGTCGGAGGGCGCGCTCTTGAACAGGTCTTCGATGTTGGACGGCAGATTCGCGCCGCCCCCGCCTACGGAATTGATGCTCATGGAATGGCTCCAGTATCTTGGCCGCGCGCCTCAGGGCGCCCGGCGGGGTTCAGGCCTGCGGTCCGGCCAGGGCGTCGCGCAGGACACGCGCGCGCGCCGCCACGGTGGCGTGCTTTTCCTCGCCGTCACACATTGCGGCAACGGCGTCCAACGCTTCGATGGCCTCGTCGCGGCGCCCCATTTCAACCAGCGACTCCGCGCTGTAGTAGAGCGGCGCCGGATCCAGCGGGTCTGCCGCGATGGCCGGCAGGTACTGGCGCAATGCGTCCTCGTGCCGGCCCAGCATGCGGCTGGCGGCCGCCAGCGCCAGCCCGTAGCGGGGTTGCGTGTGGTCGTAGGTGACCAGCGCGGAGAAAACCTTGAACGACTCGCTGTAGCGCTGCTGCTCGTACAAGGCATGGCCCAGCGAGTACATCGCCTCCAGCTCGGCCGGCGCCAGCCCCAGCACGTCGCCGAGCTTTCCGCCCCCGCGTATATAGCTGGCCAGCCCGCCGGTGGCCTCTTCCATGGCGGCCTCGAGGTTGCGCGCCAGGGCGGCGTTCTCTTCCGGGGTCAGACTCATGTCGTTCTCCTGTTTCCTGGGCGGCGCCCGCCTTACACCATGGGGCGCATTTTCTTGATGCCGCCCGACGCCGCCGGCGCGGCGAAACTCTGCCGCGCCAATTCCTGCGCCACCTCGTTCTCCACCGCTTCCAGGTCCTGGCGGAACAGAGACTCGGCCTCTTCGCGCTCCTTGGCCCCCAGGCGTTGCGCGCTTACGGCGCGCACCTTTTCCGGATCCAGGCCCTGGTCCCGGTAGAACTCGTCGGCCTGCGCCAGGGCGCGGCGCGCGTTGTCCAGCGCGCGCTCGGCATCGGCGTGGATCTGTTCGGGGGTCTTTTTCTGGCTCATGTGGGTATTCCGGATTGGGGAAGGATTGAGAGGTTCGATCAACGCATGTTGCCGATGATGGACGAGCGGCTGTCCTGCATCTTCTTGACGAAGTTCGTCATCACGTCGAAGGCTTCGTTGCGCTTGTTGGTCATGCCCTGCAGGCGCGTCATGTCCATCTGCTGGGTGTTCGAAAGCGCATCCACCTTGTTCTTGATGGCCTGGATGGCGGTTTCGATGCTGCCCTTGGTGACATTGCTGACGCCGCCGTCCACCTTCAGCTGGTACTTGTCGGTGTTCAGGTCCATGCCGGCTTCGCCCATCGCGCTCCACATGGCGTCGCGCATCGCGTTGTAGCGGTTGTCGTTCTCCGTGCCGGCCTTGTTCCAGTCGGGAATGTCGCCGTCCTTCATCTTGGTGCCGCCGTCCTTGCCGGACTTGAACAGGCCCGCCAGCGCGTTGAGGCTGTTCATGGCCTCGTTCAGCTTGGCGATTTCGGTGTTGCGCTTCTGCACCTCGTTGATCTGGTTCTGCAACTGCGCGTCCAGCAATTTGACGCGTTCGCCCTGCACCATCATGAGGGCCGTCTCGATGTCCATGCTGGACAGGTCGATCTGGCCGATGTTGTTGGCGCCATTGGCGCCAGCGGCTGTTATGCTCATTGCTCTCTCCAAGGATGGCGCGCCGCGTTTCCGGAGCATCGCGCCTGGGTCGGGGCCGTTCCGGCCTCGCATGCTGCATGAGTAACCGTGCCGGACCGGAAGTTCCACTCTGCCGGCCTCCGTATCAACGCATGTTGCCGATGATGCTGGAACGGCTGTCCTGCATCTTCTTGATGAAGTTCGTCATCACGTCGAAGGCCTCGTTGCGCTTGCCGGTCATGCCTTGCAGCCGCAGCATTTCCGTCTGCTGGGTATTGCCCAGCGCGTCGACCTGGCTCTTGATGGACGTCATTTCGGTCTTGTTGGCTTCGACAGTGGCCGCGTTGTTCTTGATGCTCTCCTCCAACGCCGCCACCTTGGTGTCGATCTCCTTTTGCCAGCCGGCCACCACCCTGCCCTTGGCGTCCATGGTGCCGTTGCCGTCCACGTCGCGCGGCGCATCCGCGCCGCCAGGAATGCTCAGGCCCGACGCCTTGATCTGGTCCAGCGTGGCATGCGACAGGGCCTTGTCGTCGCCCTGCCCCCATGACAGGCCGTACCAGCCCTCAGGATTCGGGCACTCGCTGGCCTTGAGCCGCGATTGCAGGTCCCGCAGCTCGGTGATCTGCTTCTGCATGGACAGGTTGGACTCTTCCAGCTTGTTGTTCTCGGACGACTTGGCGGCGATGGAGTCGTTCAGGCCGGCCATCTCCGCATTGCGGGCGCTTACCGAATCGAGCTGCAGGCGCAGGGCGTCCTCCAGCAACTGGGTGCGCTCGCTCTGGACCGCCATCAGCGCGGTTTCCAGGTCCATCGACCCCAGGTCCATGCCCGCTATGCCGCCGACGCCTGCTCCGGAAACTGTGGACATCTTCTTCTCCTCTTGCTGTGCGTCCGGTGAAGAACGCCTCGCTCATTAAGGGTTAACCCTTGGAATATTCACGGATGCCGTTACCGTCCGGTCCAGCTCCGTCGCCATGCCGTGTTCGTAACGTCCGCCTCGGCTTGGTTCCATCGAACCTGCATGGAACTTTCCCGGGCCGGGCGTTACTACCACTGACTACGCGCGGCCTGTGCCGGCCGCCTGACATGCCCTATGAACCGTATCGAAGCTGGCCTTCCCTCCTCCGCTTTCTCCTCGATGACCTCGCAGGCCGACGTCCAGCACGGACAGCCGCAGGCCGGCACGATGCTGGGCCAGGCCGCCGTCACGGTCGACGGCGAGTTTTCCCTGGCCGACTCGGCCGAGGAACTCAGCCTGCACATGGCCGAGAAAACGGAAGACAAGCACCATGCGGAGCGCAAGGTGCGCGGCGACGCACCCTTGCAGACGATCAGCACCGAAGCCATCCTCGCCTACATGGCGGAGACCCACGACGCCGACGGGCAGGCGAAGCTGACCGAACTGGCGCGCCACCTGCTCAGCGGCAAGGGCGATCCGCGCCAGGCGGCAAGCCAGGCCTTCGGCGACGTATCGCAGCAGTATCTGGCCTTGCAATATGCGCTGCGCCAGGGTGAGCGCGAGGGGGTTTCCGAAGAGGTGCTGGACGGACTGCGCGAAGCGCTGGCCGACCTGGAACTGGAAAGCGGCCCGCGGATCCGCGCCGGCATGAACACCATCGGCGCCGCGTCGGCCTACTCCGGGGACGTGCGCGGCGTCGCGGATTTCCAGCGGACCTACCGGGACGTCGTGCTGGGCGAATCCGGCCTCGCCAAGACCCTGGCCCTGGCCCTGGAGCGCTTCGGCGGCCAGGAAGTCGGCCGCGGGCTGCGGCAACTGATCCTGGCGCTGGGCCAGGACCTGGCCGCCGCGCGCCCTTCCTCCAGCCCCGACCGGCTGCAAGCCCTGATGCAGGACCTGTATCAACTGGGCACCGCGGTCACCGTCCTGGAGGGCTGCGCGGAACTGGCGGAAAAAATGGGCCGGGATCACGGCGTCGCGGTCGCATCCGAGCGCCTGATGCAGGACCTGGTCAACGTCAGCAATGAAAAATGGGTTTCAGAATCGCGCTTTTCCAGCCTGGCCGGCACGCATGGCGTGTCCGCCGTGGAAGGCCGGATCGCGTTCCTGGGCGGCGTGCGCGCCGTGCTCAAGGACCTGCCCGTATCGGTCTATGCCGACTCGGATACCCGGCAGTCCGTACTGAACGCCGCCCAACTGGCGCTGGACGCCGCCATCGACGAGGAATACGAATGAACAGCCTGGACCAGGCGCTGAGCGCCTTCGGTGAAGACATCGGCATGCCCGGGCTGGCGCTGGGCGCTCGCGGCAACGTGGCGTTGCAGCTGGAATCCGGCCGCCGCGTCGCGATCGAACCCGCCGAAAACGAGGTGCTGGTGTATGTCTCGGACCCCGTGCCCTACGACGCGCCCGAGCGCCTGCTGCGGGCCTGGCGCCGCGCCCATCATTCCCGCCTCGACGGCTTGCCGGTGCAGGCCGCGCTACGCGAGCAGGACGGCCTGCCGCGGCTGCTCGCGGCAACCCGGCTGGCCGCCGCCGACGCCAGCGCGCATCGGCTGCAGCAGGCTGTCGAGCACCTGTCGCGCTGGCTCGACGCCGCGCGCGACGACTGACCCCTGGACACGGAGACCCATCATGTCCGACATGCGCATCAACGGCCTTGCCTTCGATCGGGGCATCGACGGCATTTCCTATGCAAGCAGGGACGCCGGCGGCCAGCACCTGCCCGAGCGCCAGGAACTCGCGCCCCCCGCCGACGGCGTGCGCGCACAGCTTGCCCAGCTGCTGGACAAGCCCACCGCCGCTCGCTACCTGGACGAAAGCCTGCGCCCGCCGCTGGCCAACCGCGACCTGCTGATGCCGGCCAAGTTCCAGCAGGCTCTGCAATCCGCGCTGGACGGGCTGGGCGCCGCCGCCGAGCAAACGCAGAGCCAGGAGGACGGGCGCGCCCTGAACCGCGCGTTGCGCCTGCTCAAGGACGAAGCGGGTCTGCGCGAACTGGTCGCGATGTACCGCAGCGCGCTGTACCAAGGATGAACGCCCGATGCCGCTGAAACACGAGGCCCGCGAGCTGCTCAGCCTGCTGGCGTACGTCTATCTCGAAAACAACCGGCCCGAGAAGGCGGCCGTGCTGCTCAATGCCCTGCACGCCCTGGACATGGCAGGGCCGCGCGAGCTCGCCACGCTGGCGCTGGCCCGGCTGCGCGCCGGCAAGCCCGAGAGCGCCCTGTCCACGCTGGACGCCCTGGCCATGCAAGGCGGCGCGGGCGCGCCCTTCCACCTGATCCGCGCGCAGACCCTGCTGGCGCTGGAGCGCCGGGAAGAGGCCGCCGCCGCCATGCGCGCCTATGTCGCCTCGCGGCCCGCCGCCGCCACTGAAACGGAAACGATCTGAGCCGCTCCATGCAAGCCCTTAACCGCGCCGTCGCCGCCGCCACCAGCCGCAACGATATCGTCCTGGCGATATTGATCGTCTCGATCATCTTCATGATGATCCTCCCCCTGCCGACGACCCTCGTGGACGTGCTCATCGGCGCCAACATGACCCTCTCGGCCATCCTGCTGATGGTCGCCATGTACCTGCCTTCTCCGCTGGCGTTCTCCTCGTTCCCGTCGGTACTGCTGGTCACCACGCTGTTCCGCCTGGGCATCTCCATCGCCACCACGCGCCTGATCCTGCTGCAGGGCGACGCGGGGCACATCATCGAAACCTTCGGCAATTTCGTCGTGGGCGGCAACCTCATCGTCGGCCTGGTCGTCTTCCTGATCCTGACCATCGTGCAGTTCGTCGTGATCACCAAGGGCGCTGAGCGGGTGGCCGAAGTGGCCGCGCGCTTTTCGCTCGACGCCATGCCCGGCAAGCAGATGTCGATCGACGCCGACCTGCGCGCCGGCACCATCGACATGGACGAGGCCCGCAAGCGTCGCTCCGTCGTCGAAAAGGAAAGCCAGCTGTACGGCGCCATGGACGGCGCCATGAAGTTCGTCAAGGGCGACGCCATCGCGGGCCTGATCATCGTGGCGGTGAACCTGCTGGGCGGCATCCTCATCGGCACCATGCAGCGTAATCTCAGCGCCGGCGAAGCCGTGCAGGTCTATTCCATCCTGACCATCGGCGACGGCCTCATCGCGCAGATCCCCGCGCTCTTCATCGCCATCTGCGCCGGCATCATCGTGACGCGGGTGCAGACCGGCGACGGTCCTTCCAACGTGGGCAAGGACATCGGCGCGCAAGTGCTGGCGCAGCCGCGCGCGCTGCTGATCGCTGCGGCGATCGCAGTGGGCATGGGCCTGATCCCGGGCATGCCCACCTTGACCTTTCTTGCGCTGGCCGCGGTCGTCGGCACCATAGGCTTCGTGCTGCTGCGCGGCACGCGCAAGGTGGTGGACGAGAAGACGGGCGAAATCACCGAGATCCCCGCCCTGGCGGCCGACGGCCAGAAACCCGCGGCCAAGCCGCGCACCGACGGCAGCGCCGAGTTCGCGCCCACCCTGCCGCTGATGATCGATGTCGCCGCGCAGCTGCAACGCAGCTTCGACGCCGACGAACTGAACGACGAGCTGCTCAAGATCCGCCGCGCGCTGTATTTCGACCTGGGCGTGCCTTTCCCCGGCATCCAGTTGCGCTTCAACGACGCGCTGCCGCAAGACACCTACAACATCCTGCTGTCCGAGGTGCCGATGTCGCAGGGCAAGCTGCGGCCCGGCGCGGTGCTGGTGCGCGACACGGAACAGAACCTGCAGGCGCTACAGGTTCCTTACGAAACGGACAAGCGCTTCCTGCCCAACATCCCCACCATCTGGGTCGCGGCCGAGCTCGCGCCCACCCTGTCGGCGGCCGGCATCCCCTACCTGGACCCGCACCAGGTCCTGACCTGGCATCTGGCCTTCGTGCTGAAAAAATACTCGTCGGACTTCATCGGCATCCAGGAGACGCGCTTCCTGCTTACCGCCATGGAAGACCGCTTCCCCGACCTGGTGAAGGAGGCGTTGCGCGTGATGCCGGTGCAGAAGATCGCCGAGATCATGCAGCGCCTGGTGTCCGAGGATATTTCCGTGCGCAATCTGCGCGCGGTGCTGGAAGCGCTGATCGAATGGGGGCAGAAGGAAAAGGACTCGGTGCTGCTGACCGAATACGTGCGGGTCTCGCTGAAGCGGCACATCAGCTACAAGTACTCCAGCGGCCAGAACATCCTGCCTGCATACCTGCTGGCGCCCAACGTGGAAGAGACCGTCCGCGGCGCCATCCGCCAGACCTCGGCGGGCAGCTATCTGGCGCTGGATCCGAACGCGTCGAAGAAGCTGGTGGACAACATCAAGCGCGCCACGGGAGACCTGAACGCCACGGCGCAGAAGCCGGTGCTGCTGACCTCCATGGACATCCGCCGCTATCTGCGCAAGATGATCGAGCAGGACCTCTACGAACTGCCCGTGCTTTCCTACCAGGAGCTGACGCAGGAAATCAACGTGCAGCCGCTGGCGCGGGTGGATCTATGAACGCGCCGCGCATAGGAGTTCCGTCATGAGCGTAGCGCTGGAACTGCGCGTCCTTAGCGGCCTGCACCGCGACGCGCGCTGCCTGGTCGAAGACGGCTCGGTGCTGGGCGCCGATCCCGCCTGCGACGTCGTGCTGGCCGACGAAGGCATGGACGCCCGGGCCGCGCAGGTGCGCATCGGCGCGGGCGGCTGGTCGCTGGCGGCCGGCGACGCTGCGCCCGTCACCCCGTTCAACCATCCCGTCGCGCTCGGCCCGGTCTGGGTCACCGTGGCGCGGCGCGACGACCCCTGGCCCCAATTGCCCGAATCCGGCGCCGAGGAGCCGGCAATGGCGGCCTCCGCTCCGGAGCCGCAAGCGCCCGACCCCGCCGCACCCCCGGCGGTGTCCTCGGCCGAGGAAGATACCCAGCTGGAACGCCGGCTGCCGCTGCCGCCCGTACCGGGCCGGCGCCGCAAGCGCGACTCGTGGCCGATGGCGCTGGGGCTAGGCGCCGTTGCCCTGACGATCATCGTGGCCATCGCGCTGGCGCTGATCCCGCCGTCCACGGCCAAGCGCGCGCCGACGCCCGACCCGCGGCTGGCCGCCGCCGAGAAATCGGTGGGCCAGATATCCGCCGTATTCGAGCGCATGGGGCTGGCGTCGCGGCTGCATGTGTCCTTGTCGCGCGACGGCACGGTAACCGTATCGGGCTGGGTGCGCAATGCTGTCGAACAGGACGCCGTCGCGGCGGCCCTGTCGCAGATCTGGCCCATGCCCGCCATGCGCATCAGCAACGAGGACGAAGCCGTGCGCACGGCGCGCGGCGCGCTGCGCGCGTTCAACGTCAAGTACGAACCGCGCTACCAGGGCGACGGCCGGCTCGAAATCACCGGCATCGCCAGCAGCGCCCGCGAACGCGCCTCGGCCCTGGACGCGCTGCGCGCGCAGCTGCCCGGCATGACGGTGCTGGGCAACGGCATCAAACTGACCCAGCAGGTCAGCGATACCTTCTCGAATCAGCTGGTCGACGAGGGCCTGTCCGGCGTCACGCTGGCCTGGAAGGCCGACTACCTGGACATTTCACCCGGGGCGCTGGACGACGACCAGATGCAGCGCCTGCAGGCGCTGGTGGCGGACTTCAACAAGGATCACCTGGACGTGGCGCGCGTGGCGTCGGCCAGCGCCGCGGCGCCGGCCGACAGCGTGCCGTTCACGATACGCAGCGTGGTCGGCGGCGCCCAGCCCTTCATCGTGCTGGAAGACGGCAGCAAGCTGCTGGTGGGCGGTGTCTACCGCAAATACCGTCTCGTCGCCGTGGAGAACACCCGCATCATTTTCGAAGGACCGCGCAACGCCATCGTGACGCGCTGAGCGCGCCATGCCCGCATCCGACACCCGAGCCGCCATGAACGCACCGATCACATTGACCGAACTCGAGGAACGACTGGCCGCCCCCGGCGGCGCCGAACTGCGCGCATCGCTTTCCCTGCGCATGGACGCGCTGGAAGCCGCGGCGCGCGCGCAGCTGGAACGCGGCCTGGCGCCGGCCGCGTTCCAGAATGCCCAGGCCCTGGTCGACGCCGCCCGCGCCGCGCGGGAAGTACTTGCGGCCAGCGATCTTCCCTCCCAGTCCACCGCCAGCGCGCCGGCGGCCCCGCTCCCCTTCAATTCCCTGCCCCGCTAAGGAGACGCACCATGGCACTCAACGGCCTCACCGGCTCGTCCGGCCTGAACTTCAATTCCGTCAACAGCACGATCTACGACAGCATCCGCACGCAGGAAACGAATCTGCAGGCCACGCTTTCCAGCATGCGCACCAACGCGGACGGCAGCGTTTCGCAGGCCGAGCTGCTGAAGATGCAGCAGCAGGTCCAGCAGTGGACGATGATGATCGACATCCAGAGCACCATCACCAAGCAGATCGCGGATTCGCTCAAAGGCGTGATCCAGAAGTCGAGCTAGGCGGTCCGCGCGCGGCGGGCCCCGGGCCCGCCTAAACCGATTGCATCATGAAGGCGGGATTGCGCCGCAGCGCGTCGACGTCGGGTTCGGTGCGCGCGCAGCGCTGCTCCCAAGCCTCGACCTGGTTCAGCAGCGCGTCTATCGCGGCCATCAAGGTGTCCGCGCGGCACTCCGCGCGCGCCACGCCCAGCTGCAGGTGCATGCGTCCGTCCGGGGCCGCGCAGGCGACAATGCCGCCGCCTGCCTGCATGAAGTTCGATTGCGCCGCCAGCAGCGCCTGGGCGCCGTCCATCCTGCCGCCAACCGCGCACGACAGCAGCACCTGGCCGCGCGCGCCGTGCTCCACGATCTGCACGAGATGCCGGCCGTCGAACGCCAGCTGGCAGAGACCGCCATCGGACGGCGCCAGCGCGGGAATGCCCAGCATCTGGCCGAGTTCGGAAAGCATCCGGGCGAATGAGGGATCTGACACGGTAGGCGGCGGGCCATGCCAGGCGCCGCGGGATGCCGGCGGCCTGGATGCCAAGGAGGTGGACGAGCCGCTCATCTTACCTTCGTTCCCCCCATCCCCCAAGCGCTGAAGCAGCGCGGGATCAAAGCGGAATCGCGGCGCGGGCCTGGCATATCGCGCCCAGCCGGCGGGCGTCCCCCTCGTGCTCGCACCACAGGCGCAGCAGCCTGTCGGCGCCCGTGCTGCGGGTCTCGACGGCGTACCTGGCGTAGTCCAGCCAATGGCGCTCGGTAGCGGTCAGCCCGCCTTCGGCGACCGCCAGCGTATCGCACGCCAGCGCCCATACCTGGTCATGATTCAGCGCATGCCGCATCGCGTCGGCACGCAAGCCGCGCAGGCGCAGCCAGCCCCATTCGCGCAACAGCGCCTCGGCCTCGCCCAGGTTGCGCATCAGCCCGAGCTGCAAGGCCGAAGGCGCCATCACGACGGTGGCCGCCACGGCGCTGCCGGCTTCCTCGACGAGCTGCGCGTCGGCAAAGCCCGCGCCGGGCGCGCGCCCTTCGATATAGCCGACGGCGCCTAGCCGCAGGTACAGCTCCTCGATGCCACCCCGCCGCTGCCATGCCGCGCGCAACTCGTCCAGCGCCGGATGTTCCGCCAGCCGGTAGCGCCAGCGCGCATCCAGGAAATGCGCGAACTGCGAATACTCGAAATGCCCGCCCTGCGGCAGGATTCTTACCGGCCCGCCCGTGTCCGTGCGCAGGCCCGGCCAGCCATCGGACGCCAGGAACTGCGACAGCGACGGCCCGCCTTGCAGGTACACCCCCACCGCCGATTTGTAGCCGTCCTCCACCGCCAAAGGCAGGCAGCGGCTGGCGGTGCCCGGGCCGAACATCCAGCGGAAATAATCCCCCAGGTCCTCGAAAGGACGCTCCGGCAGGCGCTGCAGGCGATGGTCGCCCGCATAGCGCGAGTGGCGGAACATGCGGTCCCAGACAGTCAGCCGGTTTTCCTTGAGGCCCGTGACGCGGCCGTTCTCCAGTGGGCTGTTCGCGAACACGGCGATGCTGGCCGGAGCCAGGCCCAGCACCACGTTCAGCGCGCGCGCCGCCTGCCGCACGTCCACCGACGTGCACGGGCTGTTCTGCGCCTTCGCGTCGATGCCCACGCGGTGCAGCCATTCACGGTGCCCGACCAGTTCGCGGTAGATGGGGCGAGGCACCTGGACCCGCGCATACCAGCCCGGATCCAGCGTGCACGCCGGATGTTCCGAAACGTTCAGCACGGTGGCTCCCTCGGCCTGCAATGCCAGTTGCGCGTCCTCCAGTTCGCGCCTGGCGCGGCGGGCCAGTTCGGCCAGGCCGCCTTCGGCCGCGGCGACCGGCGCAAACGCCGTCTCCAGCAGATTGAAGCCGTTGTCCAGGCCGCTCTCGCCGGCCGCCACGGACAAGCCTACGTCGCGGCCGCCGATGCGCGCGATGTCCGGAGCTTCGTCCCGCTCCTCCTTGATCCGCGCCAGCCTTGCGAAATAGCCGTCCACGGGATGGCTGGCGCCGCTGTCGCGGCGCGCCACGGCCATCTCCATCTCCAGGCCCAGCGTCTCGCCGGCCGGCGCGCTCATCGGCCCGCCCCCCGGCGGCGGATGGCGCAATCGAAACGGAAACGGGCTCGGGCGGGAAACATGGCGGGCTCTTCGGAAAACGCGATCGTGCGAGCTTAGTAACGCGAACCGCGTCCGCGTTCCCCGCCATGGCGGCCAAGCCGCCCGCTACCATGCAGGTCAAGACAACGGAATTCACACGATCGTCACCCCTGTGTCATGCGCAGCTTCTAACCTCGCTGCCGCTTCCTTACAAAAAACTTAGCGACTCGCTCGCCCTTCTATGAGGTTGGAATGTCCTACTTGACCGACAAATTGCGTGCCCCCTATCGCGAAGCCCAGGGAGAAGTGACGGTTCCGGGCCAGATGCTGGATGACATCGTCGCGGCGAACCCGGAACGCCGCACCTTGCTGAAGAACAGCTTCGGTCTGTCGATGCTGTCGGTGTTCGGCGCGTCCACGCTGCTGACGGCCTGTGGCGGCGACGACGATGACGACGATACGCCCGCCAACGGCGGCGACGGCGACGGCGACGGCACGCCCGGCGGCCAACCGGGCGACGGCGGCACCACCACCCCGCCGCCGGGCCCGGACTACTCCGTCACGTTCAAGCCGCTGGACGACAAGATCGTCGCGGACACCGTCACGGTCCCCGAAGGCTACGTGGCCGAAGTGCTGTACTCGGCCGGCGACAAATGCATGATCGGCTCGGCCGGCTATGCGGGCATTCCGCAATCCTACCCCGCCACGGAAACCCAATCCGGCGGCCAGCACGACGGCATGCACTTCTATGCGCTGGAGGGCGTGGACCCGAACCAGGGCGGCCTGCTGGTGCTGAACCACGAAGCGCTGGACAACGCCACGTTGGACCAGAGCGTCGAAGGCCTGAAGACCCGCCTGTCGAACGTCGGCGTCTCGGTCATCGAGATCGCGCGCGGCAGCGACGGCGCCTGGGCGGTCAAGACCGACTCGCGCTACAACAAGCGCTACACGGGCAACACCGTCTACAACGTCAGCGGCCCGGCCAAGTCGGTCGTCGGCGCAACCGTCGTAGGCACCCTGAACAACTGCTCCAGCGGCAATACGCCGTGGGGCACGTACCTGACCTGCGAAGAGACGCTGAACAACTACCACTACCAGGCCGGCGATACCGGCCAGCCCGCCGACGAAGGCTACGGCTGGGTGGTGGAAATCGATCCCCAGACCCCGGACTCGACCGCCGTCAAGCGCACCGCGATGGGCCGCTTCAGCCACGAAAACACGGCCTACATGCTGGACGAGAACAATCGCGTCGCGTTCTACATGGGCGACGACACCACGCCCGGCTGCATCTACAAGTTCGTGCCGACCAAGCCCTACGATCCGGCCAACCGCGCCAACAACATGGGCCTGCTGGACGAAGGCACGCTGTATGCCGCCCGCTTCAACGACGACGGCAGCGGCAACTGGATCGAACTGACGGTGGGCAAGAACAACCTCACCACCGGCGCCACCGATCCGGGCAACTTCACGCAAGTGGCCACCGGCACCGTCATCACCGGCACCATCGTCGACTTCAACACGCAGGCCGACGTGCTGGTGAACACCCAGGCCGCCGCACGCGTCGCGGGCGCCACCCTGATGGACCGCCCCGAGTGGATCACCGTCGGCGTGGACAAGACCGTGTACTGCACGCTGACCAACAACGGCAGCCGCAAGCGCACCAGCGCCGCCAACCCGCGCCCGAACAACTCGCACGGCCACATCATCCGCTGGCACGAGCGCGGCGACTCGCCGCTCGCGACGACCTTCGAATGGGACCTGCTGCTGCTGGCGGGCCGCGACGCCGCCGACGGCGTGGCGCCCAACCTGACGGGCAACGTCAATGGCGACACCTTCTCCAGCCCCGACGGCATCCGCGTCGATCCCAAGGGCCGCCTGTGGGTGCAGACCGACGCCGGCACCGGCACGTCCACCACGGACTTCTTCGGCAACAACTCGATGTACTACATCGACCAGAAGACCGGCGAATCCAAGCGCTTCCTGGTGGGCCCCCTGGGCTGCGAAATCACCGGCATCGCCTACACGCCCGACCTGACCACGTTCTTCATCAACATCCAGCATCCCAACCAGACCTGGAACACGCTGCGCGCAGGCGGCGGCGACGCCCGCTCCGCCACGGTGGTCGTGCGCCGCACGGATGGAAAGCCCGTAGGCGCGTAAGCGTGGGAAGGGTGTGCTGATCCTTGCCTAGTGTCTGACACTTGGGTCTCCCCATCAGGTGTCTGACACCCGTACGAGATGCCCGGGGAGGTAAAGCCGACCTCCCCGGGTGTCAGACACCCTCTGTAGCGTCGTCGTACCGCGACCGCCGTCTCCCCAGGGTGTCAGACACAGGCCCACTATCCCCCCGACGCGCAAACAAAAAGCCCCTGATTTCTCAACGAAATCAGGGGCTTTTGAAATCCTGGCGGACAGAGGGGGATTCGAACCCCCGATACGCTTTTGACGTATACACGCTTTCCAGGCGTGCGCCTTCAACCACTCGGCCACCTGTCCTATCTGCGATTTTTGCTGCGGATTTCACCGCTGCGAAAAATGCGAATCCGCGATTCTAGCAGATTGTGCGCGCCAGCAGCAAGGCCCCATGAAAATGGGGGACGCCTTGGCGCCCCCCGTCGGCCCTGCCCGCCGGTCAGGCCGAGACGGCGGGCGGGTCCTGTTCGCGGTAGGAGCTGACCGTGCCGTCCGGCTCGGTCTCTTCCAGGCGCACTCTGAAGCCCCAGAGCCGCGCCAGGTGCTTCATCACCTGCTCGGCATCTTCCCCGGCCAGCGGCCGGCCGCGGGTCTTCAGGTGGCGCAGCACCAGCGAACGGTCCGAGTCGCGGTTGAAGCGGACCACCTGGATGTCCGGCACCTGGTTGTCGCGGTTGTGCTGCGCGGCCAACAGGCGGCGGATGTCGCGGTAGCCCTCGTCGTCGTGGATGGCGACCACCTCGAGCTTGGGGTTGGCCTGGTGGTCCGAGATGGCGAAAAAGCGGAATTCCCGGATCAGGCGCGGCGACAGGTATTGCGAGATGAAGGACTCGTCCTTGAAGTTGCGCATCGCGAAGTCCAGCGTCTTCAGCCAGTCGCCGCCCGCGATGTCCGGGAACCAGCGGCGGTCCTCGGGCGTGGGCGCCTCGCAGATGCGGCGGATGTCCGACATCATGGCAAAGCCCAGCGCGTAGGGGTTGATGCCGCCATAGCCGCGTTCATCGAAGCCCCGCTGGCTGACCACGTTGGTATGGCTCTGCAGGAATTCCATCATGAAACCGTCGTTCACCAGCCCTTTTTCGTGCAGCCGGTTGAGGATGGTGTAGTGCCAGAACGTGGCCCAGCCCTCGTTCATTACCTTGGTCTGCGTCTGCGGATAGAAGTACTGCGCAATCTTGCGGACGATACGCACCAGTTCCTTCTGCCACGGCGCAAGCTTGGGCGAGTACTTCTCGATGAAGTACAGCAGGTTCTCCTCGGGCTCGGGCGGGAACACCGAAGCCTCGACGCGCGTGTCCTTCTCGTCGTCGAGGCGCGGCAGGGTCCGCCACAGGTCGTTGTACTGCAGCCGGGCGTGCTCCTCGCGCTCGGCCTGGCGCGCGGCCTCTTCCTTGTAGGAAATCGGCGCCGGGCGCTTGTAGCGGTCGACCCCGTGATGCGACAGCGCGTGGCAGGAGTCGAGCACCGCCTCGACGGCATCGATGCCATAGCGGTCTTCGCAGGCCATGACGTACTTGCGCGCGAAGACCAGATAATCGAGCACGCCATCCGCGTCCGTCCATTGGCGGAACAGGTAGTTGCCCTTGAAGAAGGAGTTATGCCCGTAGCAGGCATGCGCGATCACCAGCGCCTGCATCGTCATGGAATTCTCTTCCATGAGATACGAGATGCAGGGGTTGGAGTTGATCACGATCTCGTACGCCAGGCCTTGCATGCCGCGGCGGTAGAACTGCTCGTTGCGGATGAATTCCTTGCCGTACGACCAGTGGGGATACCCGATGGGCAACCCTGCCGAGGCATAGGCGTCCAGCATCTGTTCCGAGGTGATCACCTCGATCTGGTTCGGGTAGGTGTCCAGGCCGTACTCCGCGGCAACCTTCGAGATCGCCTCGTCATAGGACTGGATCAATTCGAACGTCCATTCGGAACCTTGGGAGATCGGCCGGGCGCGACCGGCGGTCTCCGGCTCCACGAGAGCTCCGACGATGGTATTCATGCGGTCTCCTTCTTGAACAGATCATGGAACACAGGGAAGATCTCGCTGCTGTCGCAGATGCGCCGCATGACGAAATGCGGCTCCAGCTTCTGTTCGTATTCCGCCCACAGGCTGCTCTTGCGCGCCTCCTGTGAGTCCGGCACCTCGATATAGGCAAAGTAGCGGGTGGCGGGCAGCAGGTGCTCCGCCAGGAAGCGCGCGCTCTTGCCCGCGTCGGCGCCGAAAGAGTCGCCGTCGCTGGCCTGCGCCGCATAGACGTTCCAGGATCCCGGCGGGTAGCGCTTTTCGAGGATGTCGCGCATCAACTCCAGCGCCGACAGCACGATGGTGCCGCCGCTCTTGGGATCGTAGAAGAAGGTCTGCTCGTCCACTTCCTCGGCGTTGTCCGTGTGGCGGATGAAAACCAGGTCCACGTGCTCGTACTTGCGCGACAGGAATAGGTAGAGCAGCGAGAAGAAGCGCTTGGCCAGATCTTTCTTGCCTTCGTCCATGGAGCCCGAAACGTCCATCAGGCAGAACATGACGGCGCGCGCCATAGGGATGGAAACCGATACGCGGTTGCGGTAGCGCAGGTCCAGGTCGTCCAGGAACGGCACGCGGGCCAGGCGCTCGCGGCAGTCCTCGACTTCCTGCTCCAGCGCCTGGATCTCGTCGGCGGGCGCGCCCGCCTCCCGCGCCTTCGCCAGGCGTTCTTCGGCGTCCTCGAGGTCGGCGCGCGCCTTCACGCTGAGCGCCACGCGGCGCGCCAGCGACGACTTGAGCGTGCGGCTGATGCTCAGCATGCTGGGCGAGCCCGAAGTCGTGTAGCCCGCGCGTTGCCACTTCTTCTGGCTGACCTCGCCCAGCTGGGTGCGCGCCATGTGCGGCAGCTCCAGGTCCTCGAAGAACAGATTGAGGAATTCGGCGCGGGACAGGCTGAAGGTGAACTGGTCCACCGATTCGCCTTCGCCCGGCTCGGATCCGCCTTCGCCCTGCCCGCCCTGCGGCCGGTCGAAGGTGTCGCCCTTGGCAAACTCGCGGTTGCCGGGGTGCACCATCTCGCGGTCGCCGCCCGTGCCGTGCCGGAAGGTCGGCTCGGAAATATCGCGGGCGGGCAGGTTGATTTCGCCGCCCTGGTCCATGTCCTGTATCGAGCGGTCACGGATCATCCCGTGGACCGCCTTGCGGATCTGGTCCTTGTAGCGCCGGAGAAAACGCTCCCGGTTGACGGCGCTTTTATTGCGCCCGTTGAGACGGCGATCGATCAGTGAATTCATGATTCACCTCGCTCAGGAAGACTTCCTCACACGGAGGTACCACTCGCAAAGCAGCCTGACCTGCTTTTCGGTGTAGCCCTTTTCGACCATGCGATCCACGAAGCTCTGGTGTTTCGACTTGTCCTCGGCCGAGGCCTTGGCGTTGAACGAAATCACGGGGAGCAGGTCTTCCGTGTTCGAGAACATCTTCTTCTCGATCACTTCGCGCAGCTTTTCATAGCTGGTCCAGGTGGGGTTGCGGCCATTGTTGTTGGCGCGCGCCCGCAGCACGAAGTTCACGATCTCGTTGCGGAAGTCCTTCGGGTTCGCGATGCCCGCGGGCTTTTCGATCTTTTCCAGTTCATCGTTGAGCGCGCTGCGGTCGAAGCTTTCGCCGGTTTCCGGATCGCGGAATTCCTCGTCCTGGATCCAGCAGTCGGCAAACGTCACGTAGCGGTCGAAAATATTCTGGCCGTATTCGGAATAGGACTCCAGGTAAGCGGTCTGGATCTCCTTGCCGATGAACTCCGCATAGCGGGGCGCCAGATAGCCCTTGATGAATTCAAGATAGCGCCGGCGGATTTCCTCGGGGTAGTCCTCGCGGCCGATACGCTGCTCGAGCACATACATCAGGTGCACCGGATTGGCCGCCACTTCCGTCTGGTCGTAGTTGAAGACGCTGGACAGGATCTTGTACGCGAAACGCGTGGAGACGCCCGTCATGCCCTCGTCCGTGCCAGCGTAGTCCTTGTACTCCTGCAGGGCCTTGGCCTTCGGGTCCACGTCCTTCAACGTTTCGCCGTCGTAGACGCGCAGCTTCGAGTAGATGCTGGAGTTCTCGGGTTCCTTCAGGCGCGTCAGCACCGAGAATTGCGCCATCATGTCCAGCGTTCCCGGCGCGCAGGGCGCCGCGGACAGCGAACTGTGGTGCAGCAGCTTCTCATAGATGCGGACCTCTTCCGACACCTGCAGGCAGTAAGGCACCTTGACGATATAGATACGGTCGAGGAACGCCTCGTTGTGCTTGTTGTTGCGGAAGGTCTGCCATTCCGACTCGTTCGAGTGGGCAAGGATCATGCCGTTGAACGGGATCGCGGAAAATCCCTCGGTGCCCTTGAAGTTGCCTTCCTGGGTAGCCGTCAGCAAAGGGTGCAGCATCTTGATCGGGGCCTTGAACATTTCCACGAACTCGAGCAGGCCCTGGTTCGCCAGGCACAGCCCGCCGGAATAGCTGTAGGCGTCCGGATCGTCCTGCGAATGGCGGTCGAGCTTGCGGATGTCCACCTTGCCGACCAGCGAGGAAATGTCCTGGTTGTTTTCGTCGCCCGGCTCGGTCTTGGCGATGGCGGTCTGGCGCAGCACCGAGGGATTCAGGCGCACCACGCGGAACTTCGAGATATCGCCGTCGAATTCCTTCAGGCGCTTCACCGCCCACGGCGACATGATGCCGGTCAGGTAGCGCCGCGGGATGCCGTATTCCTTCTCGAGCGTGTCGCCGAACCGTTCCGGATGGAACAGTCCCAGGGGCGTTTCATTGACCGGCGAACCCTTCAGGGCATAGATGGGATAGGTCTCCATCAGGGCCTTGAGCCGTTCCGCGATGGACGACTTGCCGCCGCCCACGGGGCCCAGCAGATAGAGGATTTGCTTGCGCTCTTCCAGCCCTTGCGCGGCATGCTTGAAGAACGCGACGATCTGCCCGATCACGTCCTCCATGCCGTAGAACTCCTGAAACGCCGGATAGCGCCGGATGGTCCGGTTGGAAAACAAACGGGAAAGACGTGGGTCGTTACGCGTATCCACGATCTCAGGTTCGCCTATCGCGGCCAGCATGCGCTCAGCCGGGCTGGCGTAGGCCATGGGATCGCTTTTGGCGAGGTTCAGATATTCCTCAAGGGAGAGTTCTGATTCCTGCTCTCTTGCATACTGCGACTTGAAGCCTTCGACGATGTTTTGCACGGAAACCTCCTACAACACGCGAAAAATCCAATACGTCCCTACGTGTCCCCATTGTGCCTCAGCGCCTACGCATTACTAGACAATCTCGCGATAAGCATCGTCGGCCGGGTGGTATGTTGCTTTCGCCACACATCAACCAAGAGCACGATCGGGCCCTTTCCGTTTAGGCTGCACCCTTCGGACACAAGTTCCGTCAGGGAATGCAACTTACGTGAATAAGTTCGCTCGTTCGACTTCAGCATATCGCCGGATGCGCGCATGGATAAACCGGCTGCACATGAAATGCTCAGCAATGATTTGAAGGGAAGAGCGATATCCCGGGGATTCTTATGATGCGGGTGTAAACCCGATGCGCCCGCTATGCGATGGCAGCGGACGGTCTGAACGGCGCGTTGCGTCTTCGTTCAGCAGCATGCCGGTCCGGTCGTGAAAAAGCGCCGATGACGCGGCACGGGAATCCGTGGTGACGAGGGCGCGTGGCGCTGAGCGGGTTAATCCTTCAGGGCGTATCGCCAAGTCATGTGCCTATGCTATAGCCAATTGACGGTTTTGTGGCAATTCATTTTGCGCATCGCCGAAAATAGTCGCGTCGCGCGCACTTGCGGATACGCGTGCAAACATTCCCAAACTTGATGGCATCGCGGCCGCGCATGCGATTGGCAGCCGCAAGCGCCGAGTGCTAGTACCCCTCGGCGCGACACGGATATCAATCCGCGGCAGCGGCCGACGGCCCGGCCCGCTTGGCGGCGCAACGATAGAATCACGCATCCGAAGCGCACCCGCGCGCTTCGCGGTTTTCTTTCCCCATGCCATCCACGGGTCTTTTCCGCTACATGCCGCCCCATTCGAGGCCTGCCGCCAGCAGCTTCAGGAACCAGGCGCGGACAACCGTCAAACGTTGTTCCGCGGCGCTGTGCGCCGCCCTGCTGCTGGCGCTGGGCGCTTGCGGCGAGCCTGACGCCGATCTGCCGAGCGATGCGTATGTCTGGCAGCGCATCTGGACCGCGCCGGTGACGCAGGCCATGTCGGACAACGCCGATGTGGTGCGGGCATGGCGCGTGCTGATGGCCGAGATGAATGCGGACGGCCGCTGGTTCACGGCCTCGCCAGACCTGGCCGCGCTCGCCGCGGCAAAACGCCCCGTCGTCATGGTCGTGCGCCTGGATGGGCGAGCCGGCGCGTTGCCGGCCGTCGACGTGCTCGCGCGGATCTCTGCCGCGCGCAGCGCATGGAGTTCCGCAGGCATCTCCTTGGCGGGCGTCGAAATCGATTATGACTGCCCCACGTCCAAACTGCCTCTCTACGCGGCTTTCCTCGCGGCCTTGAAGAAAGAAGCGGGCCCGGACCTGCCCCTGTCGATAACCGCCCTGCCGACATGGTTGAATAGCCCGGCGCTGGACGCGCTGCTCAGGATTCCCGACGAAGCCGTCTTGCAGGTCCATGCCGTGCTCAGCCCTGAACAGGGCCTGTTCCAGGCCAGGCGCGCACAGGCCTGGCTGGCCGCATTCGCGGAGCGTACGCAACGGCCCTGGCGCGTGGCCCTGCCGACCTACGGCAGCCGCGTGGTCTGGAGCGATGACGGCAGCATTGCCGCAATCGAAAGCGAACGCCCCGCTCTGCTGCCTGGCGGCCGCTCGAGCGAACTGGTCGCCGCGCCCGCGGCCATGGCGGCCTTCGTCGACGAGATCCAGCGTTCCCCGCCGCGCGGGCTGGCAGGCATCGCCTGGTTCCGGCTGCCCACCGCGAGCGATGAGCGCGCCTGGAGCCTGGCCACGTGGCGCGCGGTGCTGACGCGCCAGCCCTTGCTGCCGGCGCTGTCCGTGACGGCGCGGTCCGCGGGCGGCAACAACGCGCAAGACCTGATCCTTGCCAACAGCGGCAGCGCCGATGCCGCCCTGCCGTTCGCGATCCGGTGGGATGGCGCCTGCCGCGCTGCGGACGGCATCAATGGCTACTCCCTCGAACATGACGCCGGCGGCGCTTTCCTGCGCCGCTCCCAGGACGGCCTGCTGCGCGCGGGCAGTCAACGCAACATAGGCTGGATACGCTGTGAAAACGGGCCTGCGAGCTTCCATGTACAACCGTAAATCGCTTGCGGCGTTCGCGCTGCTGGCCGGCGCCGGCATCGTCGTGGCCTGCGGGCCGGACTTTCCCGCCCAATTGCTCGACAACCGAGCGGGCACGCTGCGCGCCACGCCGGCAAACTCCTTTGGCTACGAAGCGGCCCGCCTGATAAGCGCCAGCGACGCGCTGCCAGCCCATGAAGCCTATGAATTGCCGGATGGAAGCGACCCGCGGAACGCCATTCCGGAAGACTACGATCCCGCGCTCACGGAGACACAGCGCGCCGTGGCGCGCGCCATGCGCGCACAGCCCGATGGCGACCGGGCCTATGCGCTGGGCACGGCCCTGCCGGAAGCCGCGCGGCTTTACACCGCGGCCGCCGTCGACACCCATGCCGCCGACAGGCCCGATGCCGGGCGCTCGCTGGAGCAGGCCCGCGCGCGCTACCGAGCCATTCTCCGGCTGCCTCCGCGGCAGGCTGCGGCGCGCAGCGTCTGGGCCGCCTACATGCTGGCAGAAATCGGGGACGAACTGGAAACGACGGCCGGCGGCGCGGACGCGCAGCGATCCGCGGCGGCGCAGGCCTACGCCCGAGTCCGGCAACTGGCGCGTGACGGCGCGCCCGACCCGCTGGGCCTGGCGGTGGCCAGTTATGGGCAGGAAGCGCGCCTGCTCCTGGCCGGACCGCAAGGGCTCTGCGGCTATGCCGAGCTGGCCAACGCCGATCCCTGCGTGGACGCCATTCCCGCGGCGTCGCTGAAGCGCGCCATCAGCCTCTATGCCGAGCAGGCCGCGCGCGGGTCCTCCAGCGGCAACGCATCGCTGAGCATGTTGGCCCAATGGGCACTGGACGAACCGGCGCGAGCGCGTCGGCTGATCGACGATCCTGTCGCGCAACGCCTGCTGGTTGCGTATGCGCTGGCCAGGGTGGGCGACATCGTGGGCGGTAGAGCCGACAGCGCGTCCGATGTCTACGCCGCCTACGACGTCAGCGGGCAGATCGGCTATGCGGACGCCGCGCAGGGGCTGGACGGCATCACGCCGAATCCGGCGCTGCAATCGCTGGTTGCCGCGCTGGAAACCCAGGACCTGAGCCGGGCGCCGGACGCCGATCGAGTGGCCGCGCTGGCCTACCGTACCGGCCGCTATGACCTGGCGCAAACGCTGGCGGCGAGGCTGGACACCGCTCTGGCATGGTGGGTGCGCGCCAAGCTGGCGCTGCGGCAAGGCGACACGGAACAAGCGGCCCGGGCCTATGCCAAGGCGGCAAGCGCCTTTCCCAGCGCCGACGGCAGCCTGGAGGCGCCCGGCGGGGCGCGACTGAAAGGCGAGCAAGGCGTGCTGACGCTATCGCGCGGCCAGTACATCGAGGCGCTGGACCAGTTGCTGAACGCCACCGTGGCGGGGTACGCCGCGGACGGCTTCTGGCAGCCGAATCCGTATTGGAACGACGCGGCCTACGTGGCCGAGCGCGTGCTGACCATCGCCGAACTCAAGGCCTATGTGGACCGGCAGGCGCCCGCCACGCCAGCGCCGCGGAGCGCATCGCCTCCGCCAGACCCCGCGAATTTCTACGAATGGTCCAGGCGGCATCCGGTCACCGCTTCGGATCGCCTGCGCGTGCTGCTGGCGCGCCGGCTGGTGCGCGAAGGCTCGATCGAACAGGCGCTGCCCTACTTCCCGGCCGCGTCCGACGCCCGTTACGCCGCGCTGGAAGAGGATGGCGGCAAATGGACCGTGCGCATGCAGCGAACCGGCCTGCTCGCCGCGGGATATGGCGAGGCGCTGCGCAAAGCCGCCAACGCCTGGGGCCGCACGGCGCGGGCCGAAGCCTGGTTCGAGGCCGCCCGCCTGGCCCGCCGCGACGGCATGGAAATCATGGGCTATGAGCAGGAGCCGGATTTCGCCGTGTATGGCGGCAGCACGACCTACGGGGCCGGGCGTAACGCGGCTCCTGGCTGGCAGGACCAGAATGCCCCCACGGACACGCCGGAACAGCGGGCCGCCGCGGCCCTGCCAGGGCCGTACGTCGCCGACGAGGAGCGCCGGCGCTACGCCGCCAGCGAGGCGCGGCCGTACGCCCGCTTCCATTACCGCCAGATCGCAGCCAACCATGCGCTGCGCGCGGCCGACGAACTGCCCGACCGTTCGCAGGCCTTTGCAGCCGTGCTGTGCGAAGGCGCCCGCTACATCATCGACGATTCGCCAGAGCGGGCTTCAGCGATCTACCAACGCTATATAGATAGGGGCGCGCGAGTTCCATTCAGCAGCACCTTCGGCCGCGAATGCGCCGCGCCCGACTTCAAGGCGGCGGCCTGGTTCCACTACACCCAGGCTGAGAAGGCCTGGGAACGCCTGCGCCGCGGGCATCCCGGCCTGTTGCTGGCGGCGGGGCTGCTGGCCCTGATCGCCGGCGGCGCGGGCGTACTGGCGTGGCGCAATGCCGCGGCGCGCCGGACGAGGGCCGGCTAGGACAGCTCGGGCAGTTCTACACGCAACATCAGTTGGCGCCAGGTGTCGGCAACCCTGGCGCGCACGCGCAGGTCGGCCCCCAGCCGTTCGGTATCGATGAATTCGTAGCGCCGGGCGGCGTCCAGGTGCTCGAGCATCGGCAGCCGGACCATGCCCGCCGCATCGCCCAGCAGCACCGGCGCCAGATACAGCAGCAACTCGTCCACGCAACCGGCCGAAACCAGCGCGCCGCTCAAGCCGGCGCCGGCTTCCACGTGCACCTCATTGACCTGTTCCTGGGCCAGCCAACGCATCATCGCGGGCAGGTCCACCCGGCCCGGATCCTCGCCCGGCAGCACGACGACACGGGCATTCCTGGCCTGCAGGCGCTGGGCCTTGGCCGCGTCTTCGCGGGCGGTGAACAGAATGACTTCCGCGCCGTCGAACAGCCTGGCGTGCTCCGGAATCTCGAAATGGCCGTCCACGACCGCCTTGCGGGGCTGGCGGAGCGTATCCACGCCTCTTGCATTGAGCTGCGGGTCGTCTTTCAGGACCGTGCCCATGCCGGTCAGCACCACGCAGCTGCGCGCCCGCCAACGGTGCCCGTCGGCGCGGGCATCTGGCCCGGTGATCCATTGCGACACGCCGTTATGCAGCGCGCTGCGGCCGTCCAGAGACGCCGCCATCTTCATCCACACCCAGGGCAAGCCGCGGCTCATGCGGGAGATGAAGCCGGCATTGATCGCAAGCGCCTCTTCCCGGCACACGCCCGTGGTCACCGCGATGCCGGCGTCGCGCAGCCGCGCCAGGCCTTGCCCGTTGACCAGCGGATTCGGATCGCCCAGGGCCACCACTACGCGCGCTGGACGGGCCGCAAGCACGGCGTCCACGCAAGGCGGCGTGCGGCCGAAATGGCTGCAGGGCTCCAGGGTCACGTACAGCGTGGCGCCCGCCACCGACTCGCCGCGCGCCTGGGCGTCGCGCAGGGCGCAAACTTCGGCGTGCGGGCCGCCCGGCGGCTGGGTCGCCCCTTCGCCCAGCACGCGTCCGTCGCGCACGATGACGCAGCCGACCCGGGGGTTGGGCGCGGTGGAGTACATGACGGTCTGCGCCAACGCCAGGGCGCGTCGCATCCAGAAAAGGTCGTCGGTGTCGCTCGGGATCATCATGCACGGGATTGTATGCCGCCCCGGCTCTCGGGCGGAGGCCGGGAAGCGTTGCGGCAAGGTTACCCTCCAATGTCCGTTTCGGGCCGATAGGCGTCTTTCGCCGCGCTCCCCAAACCGCCGGATTGCAGTAAAAATGACCCTACACCCTTTTGAATCCCCGCCAGGAGCCCGGTTCCATGAAACAAGCACTGATCGTCATCGACGTACAAGAATCTTTCCGGCAACGTCCGTTTTGGGATGAAACCGAATATCCGGCCTTCCTGGAGCAGATCCAGTCCCTGATCGATGCCGCCGCCGCAAAGGATATTCCGGTGCTCCAGGTATTCCACACCAGCGTCACCAATGACCCCGCCAGCCCCTTCTCGCTGGCCTCGGGCCACGTCCGGACGCTGGAGGAACTGCGGATCGCGCCCACCGCCGTGTTCCACAAGACCGTGCATTCGTCGCTCTACGCCAAAGACGCCAGCGGCGCCAGCCTGCACGACTGGCTGCTCGCCCGTGGGATCGAAGGCGTCATCGTCTGCGGCATCCGCACCGAGCAGTGCTGCGAAACCACGTCGCGGCATGCCAGCGACGCCGGCTTCAAGGTGGTGTTCCCCACCGACGCCACCCTGACCTTCGCCATGCAGAGCCCGTCCGGCAAGCATTACACGCCGGCCGAGATCCGCGACCACACCGAGCTGGTCCTGCAAGGGCGTTTCGCCCGCATTGCGCGCGCCGCGGATGCGCTGGCCGCTTAGTCAGCCACGGGAGGCGCCATGGTTCCGGTGTATTTCGTGCTGACGCAAGGCATCGTCCTGCTGGACGTAGCCGGCCCGGCGGAAGCGTTCCGGGTGGCCAACAAGCTCAGTCCGGGCGCGTTCGAGCAGCATTTCTGCGGCCCGTCCCGGGAGGTCGAAAGCGGCATTCCCGGCCTGCACCTGGCGCACATCAAGGCGCTTCCGGCGGCCTTGCCGCCAGAAGCGCTGGTCATCATCTCGGGCGTGGTGGGCAAACCGACGCGCCTGGACGATCCTCACGCCCAGGCCATCATCGAATGGCTGGCCCTGCGCCACCCCGCGGACGGCTTCACGCTAATGACCGTGTGCGCGGGCGCGCTGTTCGCGGCCGCCGCCGGGCTTACCCGGCAGCGCGAATGCACCACGCACCACACCTGCCTGGAACAGCTGGCCAGCCTTGATCCCAGCGCGCGCCTGCACGACAACCGGATCTTCGTCGAGGACGGCAGGCTGGTCAGCAGCGCGGGGATCACGGCAGGCATCGACCTGGCGCTGCACATGGTGTCGCGTCATTGCGGGCCTCGCGTGGCCAGCGAAGTGGCGCGCGACATGGTGGTCTACCAGCGGCGCGCCGGCACGGACTCGACGCTGTCGCCCTGGCTGGACCACCGCAGCCATCTGCATCCGGGGGTGCACAGGGTGCAGGATGCGGTGATACGCGACCCCGCCGCGCCCTGGTCGGCGCAATCGTTGGCGGACCACGCGCATACCAGCGCCCGCCACCTGACCCGGCTGTTCCGCGAACACGCGGGATGCACGCCGATGGACTATCTCTATCAGATACGCGTCGCGCTGGCGCGCGACTTGCTGCGCGACACCCGCCTGGACCTGGAGCGCGTGGCGGAGAGATCGGGCTTCGGGTCGGCGCAGCACATGCGGCGCGTCTGGCGCAAGTTCCAGCCGCTTACGCCCAGCCTGGCCCGGTCTACCGCCATGCAATGACGGGGCCCGCGCGCCGCCCGGGCTACTCCTTGCGCAGTTTCCCGGGCAGCAGGGGGCCCTGCATCTCGCGGATGGCCTCGACGAACTCGCCGATGTCCTCGAAGCTCTTGTAGACCGACGCGAAGCGCACGTATGCCACCTTGTCGAGCTTGCGCAGCTCGTTCATGACGAGCTCGCCTATGTGCTCGGAAGGCACTTCCCTCAGGCCGCTGGCCAGCAACTGTTCTTCGATGCGGGCAACCGCCGCATCCACGTCCTCGGTGCTGACGGGCCGCTTGCGCAATGCCAGGCTCAGGCTGGCGCGCAGCTTGCCGGGATCGTAGTCGCTGCGGCTGCCATTGCGTTTCACGATGGAGGGCATGGCGAGCTCCACCCGCTCGTAGGTGGTGAATCGCTTGTCACAGGACAAGCAGCGGCGGCGACGGCGGATGGCGTCGCCTTCTTCCGAGACCCGGCTGTCGACGACCTGTGTTTCGGCATTGCCGCAAAATGGACACCGCATGTGTGATCCCTAAAGGCACTGGTGGCAATAGTTGAGCATATTGTAACGACGCTCCCGGCCGCCAGCGTCAATACGGGCTAATCCGGACCTTTCCGGCCCGGAAAGCAAAGGGACGGCGCCTTGCGGGGCCGTCCCTTCGACTGGGCCAGCTTGCGGGCGCGGAGCCCGCAGGCGGGATGCGGGCTTACTTCTTGCCGTAGACCGGCAGGCGCGAGGTCAGTTCGTTGACGCGGGCGCGCACGGCGGCGATGTTGGCTTCGTCGCGCGGGTTGTCCAGCACGTCGGCGATCAGGTTGGCGGTCAGTTCGGCTTCCGCTTCGGTGAAACCGCGCGTGGTCATGGCCGGCGTGCCCAGACGGATGCCGCTGGTCACGAAGGGCTTTTCCGGGTCATTCGGGATGGCGTTCTTGTTGACCGTGATGTGGGCCTGGCCCAGCACGGCTTCCGCTTCCTTGCCCGTGATGCCCTTGGAACGCAGGTCCACCAGCATGACGTGGCTTTCGGTGCGGCCGGAAACGATGCGCAGGCCGCGCTTGACCAGCGTGTCGGCCAGCACCTTGGCGTTCTTGACCACTTGCTGGGCGTATTCCTTGAACTCGGGCTCCAGCGCTTCCTTGAAGGCCACGGCCTTGCCGGCGATGACGTGCATCAGCGGACCGCCCTGGATGCCGGGGAAGATGGCCGAGTTGACGATCTTCTCGTGTTCGGCCTTCATCATGATGACGCCGCCGCGCGGGCCGCGCAGCGACTTGTGCGTGGTCGAGGTGACGAAGTCGGCGTGGGGCACCGGGTTGGGGTAGGCGCCGCCGGCGACCAGGCCCGCATAGTGGGCGATGTCGACCATGAACAGCGCGCCGTTTTCGCGGGCGATGCGGGCCATGCGCTCGAAATCGATGTGCAGGGCGTAGGCGGAGGCGCCCGCGACGATCAGCTTGGGCTTGTATTCCTTTGCCAGCTGCTCGACCTGCGCGTAGTTCAGGACCTCGTTTTCGTCCAAGCCGTACGAGATGAAGTTGTACAGCTTGCCCGACGCGTTGACCGACGCGCCGTGCGTCAGGTGGCCGCCTTCGGCTAGGCTCATGCCCAGCACCGTGTCGCCCGGCTTCAGGACGGCCATGTACACGCCCTGGTTGGCCTGCGAACCCGAGTTGGGCTGCACATTGGCGGCTTCGGCGCCGAAGATCTGCTTCAGGCGGTCGATGGCCAGTTGCTCGACCACGTCCACGTATTCGCAACCACCGTAGTAGCGCTTGCCCGGGTAGCCTTCGGCGTACTTGTTCGTGAGCTGCGTGCCCTGGGCTTCCATGACGGCCGGGCTGGCGTAGTTCTCCGAAGCGATCAGCTCGATGTGCTGCTCTTGGCGAACGTCTTCCTTCTGGATGGCGGCCCAAACGTCCGGGTCAGCCTTGGACAAGGTGAGGTTGCGGTCAAACATGACGGGGGTTCCTGAGACGGTAAGAAAGGAGAAAGCGGCGTCGGGTGGGTAAACCCGGAGAATGCCGGATAGTTTACCGCGTCGGGCCCGATCAATTGCCGCCAAAATGCTCCCAATGCAGCCAAAACTGCGTGGACGGGCGCGAAAACCACGCCAACGTTCCGCGTCCGGAAACCGCTCTCAAGCCGACTTGAGGAACTTTCATGCAAAACGGCGGAAACCGGGCAATGAAAAGGGGCCGCATGGCGGCCCCTGATTCGCTGCGCGGCCGGGTCAGGCCGAGGTGGCCCCGATCTGCTTGGGCGCGAGCCTCGGATTGAGCGTATAGGTACCCGTGAGCGACGCCTTAGCCAGCACGTGGTTCTGCATGGCCCGCAGCGCGTCCTCGCCCGTGAACGAGCCCTGCAGGTTCAGGCTGTGCACGTCCAGCGCGTACAGCGTGAACACGTAGCGGTGCACCAGCGCGTCGTTCCAGGGCGGGCACGGGCCGTCGTAGCCGAAGTAGTCCCCGCTCATGTCGTGGTCGTTCGCGAACCACGAGGAATAGGAGTTGATGCCCTGGCGGGAATCCATGGGAGCCAGGGGACCGCCCTTGCCCCGCGGCGTGATGCCGTTGGAGAAGGTGCCTTCCTCGATTTCGCGCAGGTCGGCGGCCAGGTCCACCAGCACCCAGTGGAAGAAGTCCACGCGCGGCAGATCGGCCGGCACTTCGCGGCCTTCCTGGTTGACGTCATCGGGACTGGAAGGCACGTCGGGATCGTGGCAGATCAAGGCAAACGACTGCGTGCCCGCTGGGACGTCGTCCCAGGAAAACTGCGGGTTGAAATTGTCTGCCAGCGCGACGTGCGATTGCGCATCGATCTTGCCGAACGCGTAGCGCTCGGGAATCGACTCGTGATCGGAAAATGACAAACTCGAAAGTTCCATGTCGTGCTCCTAGATATGCCGCAAAGGCCCCACTGCCCCTGTCCGTACCCTCAGCGTATCAAAAAAGCCCCCACGCAGCACGCTGCCCCCCAAGGGGGCTGGCCCGCCTTGGGGCGGCCCGGCGGCGGGCCGGCCATTCTTGCGGAGGCTGTGGATGCCCTCACGCCGCGCACGCTTCGCTCGCTGTCCCCAAGGGGGCGTCTTTTGCCTTGGGGCGGCCCTACGGCAAAAGCTCCGCAATCACGGATTCAAGTTAACACGCGCGAACTTGCGCTTGCCCACCTGAACGACGTAAGTCCCCGCCGGCAATTGCAACGATTTGTCTTCCACGCGATCGCCGTTCACCCGCACGCCGCCCTGCTCCACGTTGCGCTGCGCTTCCGATCCGGAAGCGACCAGGCCGGCTTCGCGCAGCAGCTTCAGGATGCCCACGGGCGCGCCGCCGATGTTCACTTCGGGGATGTCGTCCGGAATGGCGCCGTCGCGGAAGCGGGCCTCGAACGTGGCCAGCGCCTCTTCCGCCGCCTTGGGGGAATGAAAGCGCGCAATGATTTCCTGGGCCAGCATGACCTTGGCATCGCGCGGATTGCGGCCGCCGTCGATCTCCTGCTTGAGCGCGGCGATGTCTTCCAGCGAACGGAACGACAGCAGTTCGAAGTAGCGCCACATCAGCGTGTCGGAAATCGACATCAGCTTGCCGAACATCGAATCGGGCGACTCCGAAATGCCGATGTAGTTGCCCTTGGACTTGGACATCTTCTCTACGCCGTCCGTGCCCACCAGCAGCGGCATCGTCAGGATGCACTGGGGCTCCTGGCCATATTCCTTTTGCAGCTCGCGGCCGACCAGCAGGTTGAACTTCTGATCGGTGCCCCCCAGCTCCAGATCGGACTTCAGCGCCACGGAGTCATAGCCCTGCATCAGCGGATACAGGAATTCATGCACCGAGATCGGGATGCCGCCCTTGAACCGCTTGGTGAAGTCCTCACGCTCCATCATGCGCGCCACCGTATAGCGCGAAGCCAGCTGGATCATGCCGCGCGCGCCCAGCGGGTCGCACCACTCGGAGTTGTAGCGGATCTCGGTGCGGGCCGGATCGAGCACCAGGCTGGCCTGGGCGTAATAGGTCTTGGCGTTGGCCTCGATCTGCTCACGCGTGAGCGGCGGGCGCGTATTGTTACGGCCGCTGGGATCGCCGATGGTCGAGGTGAAATCCCCGATCAGGAAGATGACGTTGTGCCCCATGTCCTGCAGCTGGCGCATCTTGTTCAGCACCACCGTGTGACCCAGGTGGATGTCCGGCGCGGTCGGGTCCAGCCCCAGCTTGATGCGCAGGGGAACGCCCGTGGCGCGGCTCCGGGCCAGCTTGCGGGCGAACTCGGATTCGACCAGGAGCTCGTCGCAGCCGCGCTTGGCTATACGCAGATCGGCTTCGACTTCGGGGGTGATTGGGGCTTCTGAGGATGACATGGCAGGGGGACCAACGCGGCTTCAGCCGACAAAAAGGTGTAAAAAGTGACGAAAACTATCGAAAATTCTAGCCGAATCGGCTAGGATACCGCCCTAATCATACGCAATTGCCATCTATACGCAGTTGCGGTCGCTCTACCACCCGTTGTTCACAAGATGCGCCTCGCGCCAGCCCTTGCCCCCGGAAACCGTGGCGCGCGAGGGCCTGTTCGCATCGCGCACCCTGCGAGCTCATGCCACCTGAGAGGGTATCTTCACGATGAATCGTGGCCTCCACGAACTGGCGAGTAGCATCAAGCGCAAAGTTGCTGCCCTGTTTGCGCCCGTAGAACCCAAGCCCCACCGCTCGGGACTTTTCCGTCGCACTCTTCTCGTCACCGCCATTGGTCTGTTCGCCGGCGCCGCCGCCCTCGGCATGGTGCAGCAACCCGACCGCAGCGAGCTCCCCCCGTCCCGCGTCATCCAGAGCATCCTGCCGCTGACCGCCGAGCAAGTCGAAGTCAGCACGCCCAGCGCCGCGCCATACATCAGCGAGACCCGCATCCGCTCCGGCGACACGCTGTCCGCCGTACTGCAGCGCCTGGAGCTGGACGCCCCCAACCTGCAAGCCTTCCTGACGCATGACGCCAGCGCCCGCAGCATCTACAAGCTGTATCCGGGCCGCTCCGTGCAGGCCGCCACGGACGAACAGGGCAACCTGATCTGGCTGCGCTACATCCACACCCCCGGCAACGAAGCCGACGGCCAGGTCGTGACGCGCATGCTGCACGTCGCCCCCTCCGGCGATAGCTACAAGGCCGAGGAAATCACCGAAAACACCGACCGCCAGACCCGCGTCGCCGTGGGCACGATCAAGTCGTCGCTGTTCGGCGCCACCGACGCCGCCGGCATCCCGGATTCGGTCACCATGCAGATGGCCGACATCCTCAGCGCCAAGATCGACTTCCTGCGCGACCTGCGCCAGGGCGACCAGTTCCGCGTGGTCTACGAAGTGCGCTCGCACGACGGCCGCTACGCCGGCGCCGGCCGCGTGCTGGCCCTCGAGTTCATCAACGGTGGCAAGACCTACAGCGCCGTCTGGTTCAGCCCCGACGAAAAGAGCGGTTCGTACTACGACTTCGACGGCACCAGCCTGCGCGGCGCGTTCCTGCGCACCGCCCTGAAGTTCAGCCGCATCAGCTCCACGTTCGGCATGCGCATGCACCCCATCCACAAGACCTGGACGGGGCACAAGGGCGTGGACTACGCCGCGCCCTCCGGCACGCCGATCCACTCCACCGCCGACGGCACCGTCGAGTTCGCGGGCTGGCAGAACGGGTACGGCAACGTGGTCATCGTGAAGCACCACGGCAAGTACTCGACGCTGTACGCCCACCAGAGCCGCATCGCTGCTGGCATCACCAAGGGCGCGAAGATCTCGCAAGGCCAGTTGCTGGGCTATGTCGGCTCCACCGGCTGGGCGACCGGCCCGCACCTGCACTACGAATTCCGCGTGGACAACCAGCCGATCGACCCGCTGTCGGTGGACCTGCCGGTCGCCCGCAGCCTGGAACCCGCAGAAGTGCGCGCGTTCAACCAGGCCGTGGCTCCGTACAAGCAGCAGATCCAGTTGCTGACCCAGTTCCAGCAGACCCTGCCCGACTCCCTGACCAACGTGGCCAGCCGCTAGGCAGCCCAGGCTCGCGATACGCCTGAAGACGGCCGCGCAATCTCCCTTGCGCGGCCGTTTTTTTGTCTTGGGCCGGCTCGTGGCGCGGCGCGTTGGGCGCTATCCTTCTTCTTTTTGCCTCCGAGACGCCCGTGACTTCAACCCTGCCCGCGCAACGCAAGGACTCCCAGCTCTACATCGGACTGATGTCCGGCACCAGCGTCGACGGCGTGGATGGCGTGCTGGCGCGCCTGGCCCCGGGCCAGCCTCCGCAGGTGCTCGCCAGCTCCAGCCTGCCCATGCCGTCGGAGCTGCGCCAGGAGTTGTTGGCGCTGAATGTCGCCGGAGAAGACGAACTGGCCCGCGGCGCGCTGGCCGCCAACTCGCTGGCCCGCCTGTATGCCCAGGCCGTAACCGCGCTGCTGCGCGACGCAGGCGTCGAGGCGCGGGACGTCGCCGCCATCGGCGCTCACGGCCAGACGGTCCGCCACCGCCCCGACAGCGGCTATACCATCCAGCTCAACGCCCCCGCCTTGCTGGCGGAACTGTCGGGCATCGACGTGGTGGCCGACTTCCGCAGCCGCGACGTGGCGGCGGGCGGCCAGGGGGCCCCCCTGGTGCCTCCCTTCCATGCGGCCGTGTTCGGCGCGCCCCAGGGCCGCGCCGTGCTCAACCTGGGCGGCATCGCCAATGTGACGCTGCTGGAGCCGGGGCAGCCCCCGCGCGGCTTCGACACGGGCCCGGCCAACGTCTTCCTGGATGGATGGTGCCAGCGCCACCTGGGCACGCCTTATGATGCCGACGGCCGCTGGGCCGCCACCGGGCAGGTCGTGGCGCCCCTGCTTGAACAACTGATCGCCAGCGAGCCCTGGTTCGCGCTGCCCCCGCCCAAATCCACGGGCCGCGACCTGTTCAACATGCAGTGGCTGGACGCCCGCCTGGACGCGTACGACGGCTCCAGGCCGGCCCCTCAGGACGTACAGGCCACCCTGCAGCGCCTGACCGCCCGGACCGTGGCGAACGCCATCGACGCCGCCGCGGCCGGCACGCGGGAAGTATTCGTCTGTGGAGGCGGCGCGCGCAATGCCGGCCTGATGCGCGAGCTCGCTTACTGCCTGCAGCGCCCCGTGCGCGCCACCGATGCGCTGGGCGTGCCGGCGCAGGAGGTCGAGGCCCTGGCCTTCGCCTGGCTGGCGCAGGCCTTCATGGCGGGCAGCCCCGCGGGGCTGCCCGCCGTCACGGGGGCAAGCGGACCCCGCATCCTGGGCGCGCTCTACCCCGCTTAGGACGCCAAAAGCAAAAGCCCTTCGGCATGCGCCGAAGGGCTTTGCGGAAACTGCCCGGACGGTGGTTTACACCGAGAACGAGGAACCGCAGCCGCAGGTGGTGCTGGCATTGGGATTGCGGATGACGAACTGCGCGCCTTCCAGGTCTTCCTTGTAGTCGATTTCCGCGCCGACCAGGTACTGGAAGCTCATCGGATCGACGAGCAGTTGCACGCCGGCCTTGTCCAGCACGGTGTCGTCTTCGTTCACGACTTCGTCGAACGTGAAGCCGTACTGGAAACCCGAACAGCCGCCGCCCTGCACGAAAACGCGCAGCTTGAGCTCGGGATTGCCTTCTTCGGCCAACAGATCCTTCACCTTGGCCGCAGCCGAGTCGGTAAAGACCAGGGGAGCAGGCGGTGCGGCCTGCAGGTCGACGGTTTCGGTCACTGCATTCATGGTTCACTCCTGGCCGGTTCGGCCATATTTCGATGAGCGGCCTCGCCGCTCGTATGGTGTCACTATAGCGCAGGGCTTGCGCAGACTCAAAGCTCCAGCTTGACGCTACGGGAAGCGCGGACGGTTTCCCCCTCGAGGACGCTGACGGTCACGCTTTCGGGGACAAATCCCTCGGGCACCGCCAGCAGGCCCTGGCTGCGCTGGTACTGATCGAATTGCAGGGCCAGCGATGCCGCGGCCGTGTTCTCGCCGGTAACGGCCACCGGGCCGGACTCGGACTTGACCTGCATGGGGGCCAGATCCACCGTCACCGTTTCGCCCTTCAAGGTTCCCGTGGCCTGAAACCGCAGGGCTCCGGCGAATTGGGCCCCGCCGTTGCGGCCGCTGCGCATCAGCAAGACCTTGTAGCGCAGCCCGCCTCCACTGCGGTCGACCTGCACGCTGCGGATGTCCACCGACCCCTCGGGCCCGGGAGGCAGGAGCTGTTCATAGAACGCCAGCTGGTCGCGCACGCGGCCAACCTCCGCCTGGGCCGCCCGCAGCTGGGTTTCGAGCTCCTGGCGGGCCGAACGTTCGATGACCAGTTCGCCATCGGCGGTATCCAGCTGCCCCTGCGTGTAGCGCAGCTGCGTAGCCTGCTGGCGCATGGCCTCTTCCTGAGCCTCGGCCTGGCGGGCGCTGACGACGATGGCGTCCTGCGGACGGTAAACCTGGCGGGCGTAGAAATAGCCTGCGGAGCCGCCCAGCAGCACGCCGGCGAGCAAACCCGCGAACACGCGCGCCAGCCCGCCGGCGGGGCGAGCCTGGGGCATTGCGGTGGAGTCGGCTGGCATAAAGAGCATCGGCTGACGGCCCGAGGGCCGCCAGCCCGGGTACATCAGGGCAAGATGGCGACCTGGTCCAGGCCGGTGGATTCAGGGATGCCGAACATCAGGTTCATGTTCTGGACGGCCTGGCCGGCGGCGCCCTTGACCAGGTTGTCCTGGACCACCATCACGATCAGCTGGTCGCCGTTGCCGGGACGGCTGAGCGCGATGCGCAGGTTATTGGAGGCACGCACCGAACGCGTTTCGGGCAGGCTGCCGGCGGGCATTACGTCCACGAACGGCTCATCCGCGTAACGTTGCTCGAACAGCGCCTGGAAATCGGTATCGCGGGCTTCGGGCAGGATGCGCGCGTAGATCGTGGAGAACATGCCGCGGATCATCGGCACCAGGTGCGGCACGAAGGTCAGGCCGACCTTGCCGCCGGCGATCTTCTCGAGCTGGGCGACGATTTCGGGGTGATGGCGATGGCCCGCCACGCCGTAGGCCTTGAAGTTGTCGGAGGCTTCCGAGAACAGCGAGCCCACTTCGGCCTTGCGGCCGGCGCCCGACACGCCGGACTTGCAGTCCGCGATCAGGGTTTGCGCATCCACCAGCTTCTTGCCGCCTTCCAGCAACGGCGCCAGGCCGAGCAGGACTGTGGTGGGATAGCAGCCGGGATTGCCGATCACGCGGGCCTTGGAGATGGCTTCGCGGTTCAACTCCACCAGGCCATACTGGGATTCGGCCAGGATGTCCGGGCAGGTGTGGGGAATCTTGTACCAGCGCTCGAAGGTGGGGATGTCCTGCAGGCGGAAGTCCGCGGCCAGGTCGATGACCCGGGTACCGGCGGAGATCAGCTCCTGGGCCTGGGCCATGGCCACCCCATGGGGCGTAGCGAAGAACACCACGTCGCAATCCGTCAGCGTGGCCTTTTCCGGAGCGGAGAAAGCGAGCTTCACGCGGCCTCGCAGGTTCGGATACATGTCGGCGACAGGCAATCCGTCTTCCTTGCGGGACGTGATGGCGGTCAGTTCCACGTTGGGGTGCTGCGACAGCAAGCGCAGCAGCTCGACGCCGGTGTAGCCGGTGCCGCCGACGATGCCGACCTTGATGCGGGTATTCGATGCTTGGGCCATGGTGTGTGCTCTTCGTAGAACGAGGATAGATTGTATCGCTCGGGACAGCGGATATTGCGGCGGAGCGCCCGGAATGGCACCGCAACCCCTAGTTCCGACCGGAGGCGATCCGCGGAGTTCCGCGGCGAGGTTCCAGCGACGGAATTCCAGCGACAAAAAAGCCCGCCGAAGCGGGCTTTTTTGCAGGGCATTAACGCTTGCTGAACTGCTTGCGACGACGTGCCTTGCGGAAGCCGACCTTCTTACGTTCGACTTCACGGGCATCGCGGGTCACGAAGCCAGCTTGCGACAGCGCGGACTTCAGGGTCGCGTCGTAGTCGATCAGGGCGCGCGTGATGCCGTGACGGACTGCGCCGGCCTGGCCGGTTTCACCGCCGCCGTGCACGTTGACCTTGATGTCGAACGATTCCAGGTGGCCGGTCAGTTCCAGCGGTTGGCGCACGATCATGCGGCCGGTTTCGCGGGCGAAGAACTCGTCGACGGGCTTGCCGTTGACGACGATCTTACCCGTGCCCTTCTTGATGAAAACGCGAGCCACCGAGGTTTTGCGACGGCCGGTTCCGTAATTCCAGTTACCGATCATGGCGTTTCCTTAGATATCCAGCGTCTTGGGCTGCTGGGCGGTGTGCGGGTGCTCGGCACCGGCGTACACCTTCAGTTTCTTGATCATGGCGTAGCCCAGAGGACCCTTGGGCAGCATGCCCTTGACAGCCTTCTGGATGGCGCGGCCGGGGAAACGCTCTTGGAGTTTCTCGAAGTTCGTTTCACGGATACCGCCCGGGTACGTGGTGTGGCGGAAGTACTTCTTGTCCTTCGCCTTGCTACCCGTAACGACGATATCGGCAGCGTTGATGATGACGATGTAGTCACCGGTATCAACGTGCGGCGTGAATTCAGGTTTGTGCTTGCCACGCAGACGACGTGCGACTTCGCTGGCCACACGACCGAGGACTTTGCCCTTGGCGTCGATCACAAACCAGTCACGTTGGACTTCATGCGGCTTGGCCACAAAGGTCTTCATGATGGTTCCTAGTAAAAAAATTCTGGCCGGACCATCCAGCCAGCTTCTTCCCCCAAACCGCACCAGCCCCCGGGCTAATCTGCTACCTAGCTGCTATCTACTACTGCTAGCACCCGGTTCGTGGAGGATCTCGGCGCCTCGCCTAAGCGTTATTACCCGCCCGTGCAATGGCCAAAATGAGGGAAAGCCTGCAATTCTAACACAGCTGCTCAAAAAATGGGCAACTGGGTTGACTGCGGGAAACCGGCAGGCGGCGTCCGAAGAGCGCCGGCCGATGCCTGGAACGAGGGACACATCCCCCGTCCTGTGTCAGGCGCCCAGGTAGGCTTCCAATACGCGAGGGTGGCCCAGCAGTTCGCGGCCCGTGCCCGTCAGCGCCATGGCGCCGTTCTCCAGCACGTAGCCCTGTTGGGCGATCTTGAGCGCCTGGCGCACGTTCTGCTCCACCAGGAACAGGGTCAGGCCGTCGGCGTTGATGGCGCGCAGCGACCGGAAGATCTCCTGCACCACGATGGGGGCCAGGCCCATCGACGGTTCGTCCAGCAGGAGCAGGCGCGGCTTGGCCATCAGGGCCCGGCCGATGGCCAGCATCTGCTGTTCGCCGCCGGACAGGTTGCCGGCGATGCCCGTGATCCGCTCTTTCAGGCGCGGAAACAGGTTGAACACGTATTCCAGGTCGTTGCCGACGTTCTTCAGCCCGCGGCGGTATGCGCCCAGCTCCAGGTTCTCCAGCACCGTCATGGTGGTGAGGATCGCCCGGCCTTCCGGCACCTGCACGATGCCTCGCGCCACCAGTTGGTGGGGCGCCAGGTTGGTGATGTCCTCGCCTTCGAACAGGATGCGGCCGCGCGCCTTGGGCAAGAGCCCCGACAGCGCGAGCAGCGTGGTCGATTTGCCGGCGCCGTTGGCGCCCACCAGCGCGGTGATTTCCTTGGCGTTCAGGTCCAGGTCTATGCCGCGGACAGCCTCGATGTGGCCGTAATTGACCTCGAGCCCGCGGACTTCCAGCATTGCGCTCATTTCGCGCCCTCCGCTTGTTCGGTGTCCTCGTCGTCTTCGCGGCCCAGGTAGGCCTCGATGACCTGCTCGTTGTTGCGGATCTCTTCAGGACCGCCGCAAGCGATGATCTTGCCGAAGTTCAGCACCGCAATGCGTTCGCAAAGGCCCATGACGAAGCGCATGTCGTGCTCGATCATGAGGATGGTGTAGCCGCGGTCGCGGATGGCCAGGATCTCGCGCATGAGTTCGGCGCGTTCGCCGGTGTTCATGCCGGCCACGGGCTCGTCCAGCAGCAGCAGCTTGGGCTCGGTGGCCAGCGCGCGCGCCAGCTCCAGGCGGCGCTGCTCGCCGTAGGACAGGTTGTCCGCCAGGTCGTTGGCCTTGTGGTCCAGGCGCATCCAGGTCAGCAGCTCGTGGGCGCGCTCGCGGGCGTGCTTCTCGTGCTCGCGGAATCCGGGCAGGCCGAGGAGCAGGCTGGGAAAGCCGTAGTTCATGTGGCGGTAGGCGCCGACGACCACGTTTTCCAGCAGCGTCATTTCCTTGAAGAGACGGATGTTCTGGAACGTGCGCGCGATCCCCATGCGGGTGATGCTGTGCGGCTTCTTGCGCAGTACGCTCTCGCCCTTGAAGGTGATCGAGCCGCCGCTGGGCGGCAACAGGCCGGTGATCAGATTGAACACCGTGGTCTTGCCGGCGCCGTTGGGCCCGATCAGGCCGAAGATGGCGCCCTCGGGCACGGACAGGCTGACGTCATGCAGCACGTGCAGGCCGCCGAAACTCTTGGAGACGGAGGAGAGCTCAAGCATGGCGCTTGCCTCCTTGACGCATCCAGCGCTTGAAGCGCGCCGGATCCCAGATGCCTTGCGGCAGGAACAACACAATCACCACCAGGATCACTCCGTTGAGGACAAGGCGGAAATCCGCGAATCCGCGCAGCAGTTCGGGCAGCACCGTAATGATGAAACTGCCCAGCACGGGGCCGGTCAGGCCGCCGATGCCGCCCAGGATCGCCATGGTCAGGATTTCCACGCCACGGTCGAAGCCGTATTCGTTGGGACCAATGAAGAAGGTCAGGTGGGCGTTGAGCGCGCCGGCCAGGCCGGCGATCATGGCGCCCGCCACGAAGGCCAGCATCTTGTTGGCGCGCACGTCGATGCCCATCAGGCCCGCCGCGGTCTCGTCGCCGCGAATGGCGTCGAAGGCGCGGCCGACCTTGGAGGCGCGGACGCGCCACAGCACGAACAGCACGATGACCACCGCCAGGACCACGTGCCACCACTGCGTCAGCTGCGGAATGCCGTTGAGCCCCAGCGCGCCGCCGGTGATCGATTCGGTGTTCAGCACCGTCACGCGCACCACTTCGCCGAAGCCCAGGGTGGCCATGGCGAGGTAGACCCCGGAAAGGCGCAGGGTCGGCAGGCCGATCAGTGCCGCCACCAGCGCGGGCGCGGCCATGCCGCCCGCCAGCGCGACCGTGAACGGAGCATCGTAGTTCATGGTGAGCAGCGCGGCGGCGTATGCTCCGATGCCCATGAAGGCGGCGTTGGCCATGGCCAGCATGCCGCAAGCCAGCGTCAGCCAGATGGAAAGGGCCAACAGTGCGTTGGTGCCCAGCGTGAGCACCAGGTTGCCATAGATGGCCCAGAAGTTTTCGAATCCGCTCATACTCAAGCCTTGCGTTGAACCACTTTGCCGAACAGACCTTGCGGGCGCACCAGCAGGATCAGGAACAGCAGGCCGAATGCCACGGCGTCGCGCATGGTGGAGCCGATGTACGCCACCGACAGCACTTCGGCGAAGCCCAGAAAGAGACCGCCCAGCATGGCGCCGCGTATGTCGCCCATGCCGCCCAGGATGATGACCGCGATGCCTTTGTGCAGCATCGGCTGGCCCATCAGCGGGAAGAGCGCATTCGAGTACAGGCCGATCAGCACGCCGGCCACTCCGCCCAGCGCGGCGGCGGCGAACGAGGTGGTGACGAACAGGCGTTCGACGTTGATGCCCAGCAGCCAGGCGGCCTTGGGCGATTCGGCGATGGCGCGCAGCGCGCGGCCGAACTGGGTGCGACGCATGACGAACATCAGCACGGCCATCAGCGCGAACGACAGGAAGATGATGCCCAGCTCGATGACGGTCAGGTGCAGGCCGGCGATCTCGATCACCTCTTCCGGCACGGTGCCGTGCGGGAAGCGCAGGTTGCTGGCGCCGAAGATGCCCTGGGCCCCGTTGTTCAGGATGATGCCCACGCCGATGGTGGCGATCATGGGGATCAGGTGGGGCGCGTTGCGCTTGCGCAGCGGCTTGAGCACCAGATAGTCGATGATGACCCCGGTGAAGCCGGCGACGAAGAAGGCGACCATCAGCGCGGCCCACAGGGGCAGGCTGAACTGCTGCACCACGGTCAGGGCCGCGTAGGCGCCGACCATGAAGACGGCGCCATGCGCCAGGTTGATCACCCCGAGCACGCCGAAGACCAGCGTGAAGCCCAGCGCGAACAGTGCATACACACAGCCCAGCGACAAGGCGTTGACGAATTGTTGTTCCAACATGATGGGACGTTCCAAATCAAAAAAAGGCCACGCGGCGCCTTCTGCGTGGGCTTGCGGCCCCCTTCCGGGGACATTGCGCCGGGTAGCGCGGCGCAGCGATAAAAAGAGCCGTCGCGCGACGTCCTTCCGCGCGAGCCGGCTGCCCCGTGGGGCGTGCTTCCATCTTGTGGCCTTACGGCAACTACCAGGGCCTCCACGCCATTCCCCTCGCGTGGATTCTCCGCCCCGCGCAAGGGGGCTTTTTCATCTTGGGATGGCCCTGAGATCAAAACTGCCTTGCGGACGGCGGCCAGGCCCTCCGCAAGGAGCATCCCCCCGCGGGGATGCGTGCCTGCTTACTTCTCGATGACGTACTTGCCGTCCTTGGTCACGCTGACGATCGGCGCCTGGTCGGCGTCGTAGCCGGCGGGCTTGCCGGCACGGTCGGTGGCCTGGCGGAACTTGAACGCGCCGGTGGCGCCGGTCCAGGTCACGGCGGGCAGCGCATCGCGCAGGGCAGCGCGATCCTTGGCCAGTTCGCCGGAGAGCTTGACGTTCTTCAGGGCCTGGGCGGCGATGTACATGGCGTCGTACGACTGGGCCGCGAACTGGTCGGGCGCGCCGTTGAACTTGGCCTTGTAGGCATCGATGAACTTGACGTTCTCGGGGGCCTTGTTCTCGATGGACCACGGGCTGCCGATCCACAGATTGTTCGACGCGCCGCCCGGGGCCAGGTCGAAAATCTTGACGGAGTTCATGCCGTTGCCGCCGATGACGGGCACGTTCAGGCCGAGCTGGCGGGCCTGGACCATGATCGGAGCGCCTTCGGCCAGCAGCGCGGACAGCACGATGGCGTCAGGGTTGGTGCCCTTGATCTTGGTCAGCTGGGCCTTGAAGTCCACGTCGCCCTTGGCGAACGTTTCGGTCGTGGTGACCGGGATCTTCTGGTCTTCCAGGGCCTTCTTGAAGTTGTCGTAGCCGCTCTTGGTGAAGACGTCGTCGTTGCCGTAGAGGACCGCGACGTTCTTCAGGCCGGTCTTGGCCTTGACGGTGGAGATGGTGGCCGGCAGCACATCGGCTTCGGTGACCGAGTTGCGGAACACGTAGTTGCCGATGGAGGTGATGCCGTCGGCGGTGTTGGAGGTGCCGAAGGCGACCGTCTTGGCGGCCTGGGCGATCGGGTCGGCGGCCTGGGCCGAGTTCGACAGCGTGGGGCCGAAGACCATCAGGACGTTGTCCTTGAAGATCAGTTTCTTGAAGACGTTGATCGCTTCTTCTTTCTTGCCTTGCTCGTCTTCGATCACGAGGACGATCTTGTTGCCGTTGATGCCGCCCGCGGCGTTGATTTCATCAGCGGCAAGCTGGAAACCGTTGCGGATCGACACGCCGTATTGGGCGGCACCGCCGGACAGGGCTTCCGCCACGCCCACTTTGATGTCGGCAGCGTAGGCGGCCGGAACGACACCGGCGGCGATCAGCGCGGCCAGCAGCTTCTTGGTCTTGGATTGCATGGTTGGTACCACCTTAAAGTCTGTCTCGGAATATTGGTAATCCGGGCTGATGTAATCCTGCCGGATTGACGTCGGATGCCGCCTAAAGGCGTCATGTTTGCGCGTCAAGACCCGGGATATTACTCCTTTGTATCAGGCCGATACTCGAATGCCGTTCAACAAAAGCCTACAAACCGCCCATTTTTTTGTAAAAAATGCGGGGTTACTAGCAAAAACCCTAACGCTCGCCGAATGCCATTCAGCCTCGGCGGGCGTCCTATATTCTGCCCGATAGCGCGACGCCGAGGTACTGGCCGTAAGCGCTTTCGGTCAGGCGGAACCACGGCATCTCGCTGTCGCGAAACCCCATGTAACTATCATGCATCGCCTTGAATTTGGGGTCTTTGGCGCCCAAATCCTGGTAGACCTGCTGCGTGGTCTCGAACGCCACGTCCATGATGGACCGGGGAAACGCGCGGATTTGCGCGCCATTGGCCGCCAATTGGGCCAGCGTGCCCGGGTTGCGGGCGTCGTAGCGGGCGGTCGAGGCGGCGTGCGCGGCCTGGGCGGCGGCATCCACTACCGCCTGGTAATTCTTGGGCAGGGCGTTCCAGGCTTCGTCGTTGATATAAAGCGACAGCTGCTCGCCGCCCGCCCACCAGCCGGGTGCGTAGTAATACTTAGCTACTTTATTCAGGCCGAGTTTCTCGTCGTCGTAGGCCCCCGCTCCCGCCACCGCCTGCAGCCCTTCCTTCTCGAAGGCCTCGGCCAGCTTGGCCATGTCCGCCTGTTGCGGAACCACGCCCATGCGCGCCAGCACCTCGCCGGCCAGGCCGCCAACACGCATTTTCAGGTCTTTGAGGTCGCCCGGCCGCTTGATTTCCTTGTTGTACCAGCCGCCCATCTGGGCGCCGGTGTTGCCCAGCGGGAAGTTGATGATCTTCTCGGGCTTGAAGAGCTCGCGGGTCAGGCGCAGGCCGCCCCCTTCGCTCATCCAGGCGTTCATCTGCCGCGCGTTCAGCCCGAAGGGCACGGCGGCGTCGAAGCAGAAGATGGGGTTCTTGGCATAGTAAGCGCGGGAGGAAACGTGGCCGCACTCGACTTTCTTGGTGGACACCGCTTCCATCAGGTCTACGGCGGACACGATCTCGCCTTCGGGAAAATGGCGGATATTGAATTTTCCGCCCGTGGCTTCCGAGACGAACTTGCAGAAACTTTCGCCGGTGCCGATGCGCAAGTCCAGCGCGCTGGGAAATCCGGACGACAAGCGCCAACTCACGGACGGCATGTCCTGGGCGAACACGGGCGTACTTACGGCGGCTCCGGTTGCGACGGCGCCCAGCCCGGCGCGCTTCAAGAATGAACGTCGTTGCATCTCTTTGCTCCTTTACAGCGACACCTGGACATCGAGCGATACCCGCCGGATATTACACGCCGAGATGGGGCCGGAGCGGAAGCCCCGATCCGGTAAGGGATTGCAAAGACCGGAGGAGGCAGGGGATGCGCCGCGGCGGCCGAGCCACCGCCGCAGACCGGGATCAGATCCCGGCGATCGCCATTTCTTCGATGAGGATCGAGCCGGTGGTCTTGGTTCCGCGCGAAATGGTGTCCGCGCCGATCGCGACGATCTGCTTGAACATATCGGCCAGGTTGCCCGCGATGGTGACTTCCTGCACCGCATGCTGGATCTTGCCGTTTTCCACCCAGTAGCCGAACGCGCCGCGCGAGTAGTCTCCCGTCACGTAGTTGACGCCCTGGCCGATGAGTTCGGTTACCAGGAAACCCGTGCCCAGTTTCTTCAGCATGGCTTCGAAGTCGTCGCCACGCCGGGTCAGCGTGGAGCTGAACACCAGGTTGTGCGAACCGCCGGCGTTGCCCGTGGTCGCCATGCCCAGCTTGCGGGCCGTGTAGGACGACAGGAAGTAGCCCTCCAGGACGCCGGCCGAAACCACGTTGCGCCGGCGCGTGCGCACGCCCTCGTCGTCGAAGGGCGAGCTGCCCATGGCGCCGGGAATGTGCGGGTCTTCGGTCAGGTTGATGTGCTCGGGGAAGATCGGCTTGCCCAGCGCGTCGACCAGGAAGCTGGCCTTGCGGTAGAGCGCGCCGCCGTTGGCGGCCTGCGTCAGGGCGCCGACCAGGCCCAGCGCCAGCGGGGCCTCGAACAGGACGGGGAACTTGCCCGTGCGGATGCGGCGCGCCGACAGGCGCGACAGCGTGCGTTCCGCGGCGTAGCGGCCGATGGCCTCGGGCGAGGCCAGCTTGGCCGGATCGCGCTCGGAGGTGTACCAGTAGTCGCGCTGCATGCCGTTGCCGCGGCCGGCGATGGGCGCCACCGACAGGCTGTGGCGGGAGTACGGATACCCCCCCAGGAAGCCCCGCGTATTGCCCATCACGAACTGGCCTTCGTAGGTGCCCACGGTGGCGCCGTCGGTATTGGTGATGCGGGAATCGACCTCGCGGGCGGCGCGCTCGGCGCGCAGCGCCAGCTCGGCCGCCTCTTCGGTGGACACGTTCCAGGCGCGATGCAGGTCCAGGTCGGGGAATTCGGTTGCCAGCTGATCGGCGTCCGGCAGGCCGGCGGCCGGGTCGGCGGCGGTGTGGCGGGCAATATGCCAGGCGGCTTCCACCGTCTGGCGCAGCGCCGCTTCGGAGAAGTCGGACGTAGAGGCGGAACCGCGGCTCTGGCCCGCGTAGACCGTCAGGTCCAGCGAACGGTCGCGCGTCTGTTCGACGGTTTCGATGTCGTTCTTGCGGACGGAGACCGACAGGCCCAGGCTTTCCGACACTTCCGCAGCGGCGTCGGAGGCGCCGATCTGGCGCGCGTAGGCAAGGGTTTGTTCGACGAGTTCGGAAAAACGCGCGTGATTCGCCGCCAGCGGCAAGGATGAGGAGGATTTAACCATTGCTGTCCAATTTGCAGAGACGGTTATCATAGCCAAGTCTGTCATTGCGCAGTTTTCCATGAATTCCCATACCGAAGAAGAATCCGTCGACGACGGCTACGACGAGAACGGTTACGACCGCCCCAGCAAGTCCCAGATCAAGCGCGAAATGCACGCCCTGCTGGACCTGGGCAAGCAGCTGATCGAACTGTCCCCCGAACGCCTCAAGCAGCTGCCCCTGGAAGAGCGCCTCTACGAGGCGATCCGCGTTGCGCAGCGCACCACCGGACGCGAGGGCAAGCGGCGCCAGGTTCACTTCGTGGGCAAGCTGATGCGTGACGCGCCCGCGGATGAAATCCGCGCGCAGCTGGACATCTGGGAAAACGGCTCGCGAGAGGAAACCGCCGCGATGCATCGGCTGGAAACGCTGCGCGACCGGCTCCTGGACGACGACGACGCCCTCACCCGGCTGCTCAACAACAACCCCCAGGCAGATGCCCAGCAACTGCGCGCCCTCATCCGCGCCGCCCGCAAGGAGCGCCTGGCCAACGCCTCGCTGCTGCAGGGCCAGGAACCCCAGAAGAAGCATTACCGCGCGCTGTTCCAGGCCTTGAAGGCCCTCACTCCCTGATTTTCACCGGCCCGTCCATGAACGCTCCGACCGACCTGCTCGATTGCATCGAGATCGAAACCGCTCCCAACCCCACCCATGCCGTGATCTGGCTGCACGGCCTGGGAGCCGACGGCAACGACTTCGCGCCCATCGTGCCGGAGCTGGACTTGCCGGCAGGCGCGGCCGTGCGCTTCGTGTTCCCCAACGCGCCGGTGCAGCGCGTGACGATCAACAACGGCATGGCGATGCGTTCCTGGTACGACATCCTGGTGATGGACCTGGTGCGCGTCGAGGACGGCCAGGGCATCCGCGCCTCGGAAGCCGCGATCCGCAAGCTGATCGCGCGCGAGAACGCCCGCGGCATCCCGACCTCGAAGATCGTGCTGGCCGGGTTCTCCCAGGGCTGCGCCATGACCCTGCATACCGGCATCCGCCTGCCCGAGAAGCTGGCAGGCATGATGTGCCTGTCCGGCTACCTGCCCCTCATGGATACGGCCGAGGCCGAACGTGATGGAGCCAACCAGGACACGCCGATTTTCCTGGCTCACGGCCAATACGACCCCGTGGTGCCGCTGGCCCGGGCACAGGCCTCGCTGGCCGAGCTGCAACGCCTGGGCTACGGCGTAAGCTGGCACACCTACCCGATGCCGCACTCCGTCTGCGCCGAGGAAGTGCGGGATATTTCGGCGTTCCTGAACAAGGTGCTGGCCGCCTGACGCAGCCGCCCACGGCCCGAGCGCCCCGTCCGCCGGATGGCGCGGCGCAAGGGCGCCGATCCGCGCGGCCCCAGCCCCCAGGCGCCGAACCCATCGCTTCCTCCGCAATGGGTAAGCCCATTTCTGTATACCAAGTGCGATTCAAGCTCTGAAGTTACCAGGGCTGGCCTCCCCTCGTACATAGAGAAACATGGCAAACGCAAAAGGTCTTGTCGCCTGTTTGCATTGAATATAGTATTCGATTCAAGCCTCACCGGCCCGGGCAGAAGGTGTTCGGGCTTCCCTGTTGTTGTAGTCGACCCATTCCCATTGGCCGTGTGTTGCGCCGGGTATCGGCGTGGCATCAAGACGCAGGAGAAAGTCCCGTGAAATCCTTGCCATCGCTCCGATTGGCGGGCGCCGTGCTACTCGCGCTATTCGCCCCCCTGGCCGCGCAGGCCGAAGCCCTGACTCCCCCCGTGAAGGTCCGCTACGAAGAGGTGGTGCGTTCCATCCTCTACGTGCCCAAGTACGTCGCCCTCACGCAGGGCTACTTCAAGGAAGCGGGCCTGGACGTGGCGATGAAAACGTCCCAGGGCACCGACAAAGGCATGACCGCCCTGCTCTCGGGCAGCGCCGATATCGTGCTGATCGGCCCCGAGGCCTCCATCTACGTGCAGAACAGCGAATCTCCGGTGAAACCGAAGATTTTTGCCGGGCTGACCGCCACCGACGGCTTCTTCCTGCTGGCGCGCAAGCCGGTGGAGAAGTTCGACTGGTCCATGCTCAAGGGCAAGGAAGTGATCGGCTTCCGGCCGGGCTCCAATCCGCTCGTGTTCCTGGAAACGGCGCTGCGCAAGCACGGCGTGGATCCCCAGAAGGACGTGAAATTGCTGAACAACATCGGCATTCCGGCGCGCGCCGGCGCCTGGATGGCGGGCCAGGGCGAGTACGGCATCTTTCTTGAGCCCGAGGCCGGCGAGCTGGTGCGCAACGGCAAGGGTTATATCGTGGCGTCTATCGGCCACGAAGTGGGCCAGGTGGACTACACCGTCTTTACCGCCACCGACAAATACATCCGTGACAATCCCAAGGTCATCCAGGCCTGGACGAACGTGGTGGCGCGCGCCGAGAAGTACGTCCAGGACACGCCCGCGGCCACCTTGACGCCGCAGATCATGGCGTACTTCCCGGGCATGGACCAGGCCGCCGTCACCGAGGCCATCGAACGCTACAAGAAGTACCAGATCTGGAAGCGCTCTCCGCTGGTGACCGCGGAAGCGATGCAGCAGCTGCAGGACATGCTGGTCGCCAGCGCGGTCATGAAGGACGGCGCCCGCGTGAAGTACGAGGACGTCGTGGTGGCGGATTTCGCCAGGAAGGCGCAATGATGGGCGCCGTCGTCCACAACCTCAAGCCGGACGCGGCCACGGCGAAAATCGAGCTGCGCGACGTCTGTCTTTCGTACTTCACGCAGGAGGGCGAAACCGAGGCGCTGTCGAACGTGTCGTTCACGCTGGCCGCGGGCGAATTCGTCAGCCTGATCGGGCAAAGCGGCTGCGGCAAGAGCACGCTGCTGTCGCTGATCGCCGGGCTGATTCCGCCCACCTCGGGTTCGGTGGCCATAGACGGCCAGGCCGTGACCAAGCCCAATCCGCGCATCGGCTACATGCTCCAGCAGGACTACCTGTTCGAATGGCGCAGCATCCTGGACAACGTGATGCTGGGCGCCGAGATCCAGGGACGGCGCGATGCGCGCAGCGAGGCGCGCGCCGTGCATCTGCTGGAGAAATGCGGGCTGGGCGCCTTTCTGTCGCACACGCCGCGCCAGCTGTCGGGCGGCATGCGCCAGCGCGCCGCGTTGGCCCGCACGCTGGTGACCGAGCCGGACGTGATCCTGCTGGACGAACCCTTTTCCGCGCTGGATTCCCAGACGCGACTGGCGATCTCCGACGAAGTCGTGGACATCCTGCGGCGCGAAGGCAAGACCGTGGTGCTGGTCACGCACGACATCGGCGAGGCCATCGCCATGACCGACCGCGTGATCGTGCTGTCGCGCCGGCCCGGCCGACTGAAGAGCCAGTACCGCATCCATTACGGCGACGGCCAGGCCCGGCCGACTCCGTTCCAGGCGCGGTCGCGGCCGGAATTCAACACCTACTTCAAACAGTTGTGGGACGAACTCGACGTCCACGTGGAGGGCTGACCATGAACGCGCCCGTCGCCAACACCGTTCCCCTGCGCGCCGTGCGCGCCCCCAGCGAAAAGTACCTGGACTACCTGCGCCGCGACCGAGCCCGGCGCCGCCATATCCGCGTGGCGCAGGTCCTGCTGCTGGCGGTCTTCCTGTGCGCCTGGGAGATCCTGCCGCGCATGCACATCCTCAACCCGCTGCTGACCAGCTATCCCAGCGCCCTGTGGCCCACGTTCATCGAACTGTGGAACCACGGCAGCCTGGGCAAGCACATCATGACCACCCTATCCGCGACGCTGGTGGGCTTCACGCTGAGCATGCTGATCGGCATCGTGGTGGCCGCCGCGCTATGGTGGTCCGACTTCCTGTACAAGGTGCTGGACCCCTTCCTGGTGGTGGCCAACGCCATGCCCAAGATCGCCTTCGTGCCGATCTTCTACCTGTGGCTGGGCTCCGACTACGCGGTGTACGGCATGGCCGTGGCGATCGCGGTCTTCGTGACCATCATGGTGATCTATGCGGGGTTCCGCGGCATCGACCTGAATAAGGTGAAGCTGGCCCACACGTTCGGCGCCAGCCGCTGGCAGGTGCTGACCAAGGTCGTGCTGCCGGGCAGCGTGCCCACGCTGATCGCGGCGGTAAAGATGAACATCGGCCTGGCGCTGGTGGGCGTCATCGTCGGGGAATTCCAGTCCGCCGATTCCGGCCTGGGCTTTCTCATCATGAATGGCAGCCAGATCTTCAAGCTGAATATCGTCATGACCGCCATCGCCGCGCTGGCCGTGATCTCCAGCGTGATGTACCTGGCCGTGTATCGCATCGAAGCCGCCGTCGCGCGGCGCTACGGATAAGGAACCGCCATGGAATTCCCCCAATGGGTGAAGGACAGGGTCGTGGCCCGCCAGGGCTGCCTGCACCCCTACGACGAATTGCCCGCCGCGCGCCTGGCCGTGGTGGTGGTGGACATGCAGCAGTACTTCACGCTGCCGGGCTATCAGGGCGAATGCGCGCCGGCGCGCGCGATCATCGCCCCCATCAACCGCCTGTGCGACGCGGTCCGGGCCGCTGGCGGCACCATCGTCTGGGTGCAGACCGCCTCCGACAACGCGGATTCGTTCTGGTCGCACCACCATCGGGTGATGCTGACGCCGGAACGCAGCGCGAGGCGCCTGGAGACGCTGCGCCGCGACTCCCCCGGGTTCGCGCTGCATCCGGACCTGCGCGCGCACGAATCGGACCTGCGGGTGGTCAAGCGCTTCTACAGCGCCATGGCGCCCGGCTCGTCGGAGCTGGAACCCCTGCTGCGCGGGCGCGGCGTGGACACGCTGCTGATCGCCGGCACCGTCACCAACGTTTGCTGCGAATCCACCGCGCGCGACGCGATGATGCGGGACTTCCGCAGCATCATGGTCGACGACGCGCTGGCGGCGGTCACGCCGGCAGAGCACGAAAACGCCCTGCATGGCTGGATCATGTTCTTCGGCGACGTGCTGAGCGTGGACGAAGCGACGGCGCGGCTCAGGCCAGCCAGACCGGCCGAAAAAGCGGCCTGAACGGGCCCCGGCGGACGCCGCCTCAGGCCAGGCTCAGCCAGACCCGCCGCATCGTCGGATCCTCGGGATCCGCGTCGTTGGTGAACCCCAGGCTGGTCATCAGCGCCAGCATGGGACGGTTGGACGACAGCACCAGGCCGTCGATGTATTCCAGGCCCTGCTCCCGGGCCGCATCGATCAGGGCCGTCATAAGCTGGCGGCCCAGGCCGCGCCGCTGCCAGTCGTCGCCGATCACCAGCGCGTACTCCGCGCCGCGGCCGTCCGGGTTGCGCAGGTAATGCGCGAACCCCACCAGCACCTCGCGCGGATGCCCGCGGTTGGCCGGGTTCGGAACCTGCGTGGCGGCCACCAGGGCGAGTTCGCGGTGGTAGTCGACCTGGGTATAGCGCGACACCATGCGCGGCGTCAGTTCGCGCATCATGGACACGAAGCGCATGTAGCGCGAACGCTCAGACAGGCCGCGGATGAATTCCTGCAGCGGCTCGGCATCCTCGGGACGGATGGGCCGGAGCACCCAGGGGATGCCGTCCTCGAAGCGGCGCACCTGCACCAGCCGCGCCGGATAGGGATGGATCGCCATATGCGGGTAGCCCGCAGCCTGGGGCGATTCGCAGCCGGGCTTTTCGGTCAGCGTCATCCGCAGACCGCCGGCGCGCAGATGCATTTCACCCGCGTATAGCGGGTCGATGTCCAGGGATTCGATGTCGGGCAGTTCCGAGACCAGTTCCGACACCAGCACAAGCGCCTGCTGCAGCGCTTCGGCGGCCATGTGGCCGATGCGCGGGGCGAGTACCCGGCGCCAGAGCCGGCTGCGTTCGATCAGTTGGCGGGCCAGGAAGCCATTCAGGGGCGGCAGGTCCACGCCACGGTCCGACAGGGACAGCACGGCGTCCGGCCCGCCCGCGCCAAAGCGGATGACGGGCCCGAACTGCGGATCGCGCCGGACGCGGATCGCCATGGGACGCGACTCCGGCTCGGCGGCCGCGACGTCCGTGGGCATATCGCGCAGCGGTACGTAGAACAGGGCCAGCAGGGTCCGGATTTCAGAGCTGGTGAGTTCGCGGCGGCAATCGGCGCGCACCCGCGCCAGCACCTCGCGGGCGGCCGCCAGGTCCGGCACATGGCTGGCGGGCTCGGGCGGCTGGGTCTGCAGCAACAGCTGCTGGTTGTAGTGATGGGTCGCCAGCACGCCGAAGGCGTCGGCGGCCGATTCGGGCGTGCGGAACGCCGAGGTGCCGGCATCGTCCAGCATGCGCCGCAAGGGCCTCATGCCCGCGTCGCCCATGAAACAGGTCACTACCGGCTTCTTCGCCTTGGGCGCGATCTGCGCCAGTTCCCGAGCCACGGCCGGCATGTCCGCCAGCGCGTCGGGCGCCAGCAGCACCAGCACGCCGTCCACGCCGGCGTCGTCCAGCACCGCGTCCAGGATGGCGCGGATGCGGTCCGGAGTCAGGGGGGTGAAGGTGATGACGGGATTGGAGCTGGCCGCGTCCGGCTCCAGCATGGCGGCCAGCGCGCGCTGGGTCGCGGGCGCGAGTTCCGCGCGCAGCACGGCCGCATCGGGGCCGATCAGATCCATGGCCAGCTGGGGCGGCCCGCTGCCGTTGGAAATGAGCGCGACGCGCCGGCCCTTGGGCCGCCGCGTGTAGCCCAGCACCTTCACCGCCGAGAACAGCTGCACGAAATAGCGCACCCGCACCGCGCCTGCGCGGCGCAGGGCGGCGTCGAAGATGGCGTCGCCGCTGTCGGTGTCGGACCGGCCGGCCTTGAGCACGATCACCGGCTTGACGGAGGCCGCCGCGCGCAGGGTGCTCATGAATTCGCGGGCGGGGCCCACGTCTTCGAGATAGAGCACGATGCTGTCCGTGCGCGGGTCGCTGGCCAGGTAGTCCAGCACCTTGGGCAGGCCCACCACCGCTTCGTCGCCCAGCGACACGGCGGTGGAAAAACCGATGTGCACGTCCTCGGCCCAGTCCATGACTGCGGCCATGATGGAGCGCGACTGGGCCAGCAGCGCCACGCGGCCGGCGCGCGCCAGCACCGGGTGCTGACTTAAATTCAGCCCGGCATGAGGCCGCTGCGCGCCAAAGGAGCGCGGGCCCAGCAGCTCGCAGCGGTTTTCCTCCGCCCAGGCCCGGCACAGGGCCAGCGTGCCCCGCGGATAGGGATCGGGCAGCTCGTGCGGCAGCAGGATCACCGAGCGGGGCGCCACGGGCGACAGGCGGCGCAGCGTCTCCGGCAGGACCGCCGGAGACACGCAAACCAGGGCCAGATCGGGCCGTTCCCCCGCCGCCAGGCCCTGCAGGCTCCGCGGCAGGTCCGGCGCCGCGCCCGCTTCGCAGGCGACGACCGTGGTTTTCGCCTTGAGCGCGGGCGACAGCGAGCCTGCCGCCGGCAGGGGCCGGTCGGCAACGATCACCAGCGAACTGGGTTCGAACATCGGGGCGAGAGCATGTCGCAGCATAGGGATCGCGGGCTGGGGCCTGCCAACGGAAAGAAGCCTCGCACAGCCTAATCTAAAATACGGTTCATCGTAACAAGACAAGCCCGCCATCCGCTTGACCCGGGCCCAGCCTGGCGCCGTTTTGTGGCGCCCCAGCCGCTATCATTGCCATCTATGACCTCCAACGCCTCCTCCCCCATTCGCACCCGTTTCGCGCCCTCGCCCACGGGTTTCCTGCACCTGGGCGGCGCCCGCACGGCGCTGTTCTCCTGGGCCTTCGCGCGCCATCACAAGGGCACCTTCGTGCTGCGCATCGAAGACACGGACGTCGAGCGCTCCACGCCCGAAGCGGTCCAGGCGATCCTGGACAGCATGGACTGGCTGGGCATGCAGCCCGACGAAGGCCCCTTCTACCAGATGCAGCGCATGGACCGCTACCGCGAGGTGGTGGCGCAGATGCTGGCCGCCGGCACCGCCTACCACTGCTACAGCTCGCCCGAGGAAGTGGAGGCGATGCGCGAGGCCGCGCGCGCGCGCGGCGACAAGCCCCGCTATGACGGCACCTGGCGCCCCGAACCCGGCAAGACCCTGCCCGCCATTCCCGAAGGCCGCAAGCCCGTGGTGCGCTTCAAGAACCCGCGGGAAGGCGCCACCTCCTGGAACGACATGGTCAAGGGCGCCATCAGCTTCGACAACACCGAGCTGGACGACCTGATCATCGCGCGCCCCGACGGCACGCCCACCTACAACTTCTGCGTCGTGGTCGACGACTGGGACATGGGCATCACCCACGTGCTGCGCGGCGACGACCACGTCAACAACACCCCCCGCCAGATCAACATCCTGCGCGCGCTCGGCGCCACGCTGCCCGAATACGGCCACGTGCCGATGATCCTCGGCCCGGACGGCGAAAAGCTGTCCAAGCGCCACGGCGCCGTCAACGTGATGGAGTACGACAACGAGGGCTACCTGCCCGAGGCGATGGTCAACTACCTGGCCCGCCTGGGCTGGAGCCACGGCGACGACGAACTCTTCAGCCGCGAGCAGCTCGTGTCCTGGTTCGACACCAAGCACCTGTCCAAGTCGGCGTCCCAGTGGGATCCGAAGAAGCTGAACTGGGTCAACGCCCACTACATCAAGCAGATGGACAACGCCGAGTTGGCCGAGCGCGTCGCTCCGCGCGTGGCGACCCGTGGCGGCCACCCGGAAAAGATCGACCTGCCGGGCGTCATGGGCCTCTTGAAGGACCGCGCCGAAACGCTGGAACAGCTGGCCGATGGCGCCATGCTGTTCTGCGCCGAATTCAAGGGCGCGCCCGCCGAACTGGCGGAGCAGCACCTGACCGCCCCCGCGCGCGAAGCGCTGGCCGATTTCGCCCAGCGCGCCCAGGACACCGACTGGACCCGCGAGGCCCTGTCGGCGCTGATCAAGGCGGTCCTGGCGGACCGCGGCATGAAGATGCCGCAGTTGGCGATCCCGCTGCGCGTGGCCGTCACGGGCCAGACCCAGACTCCCGCGGTGGATGCCGTGCTGGCCCTGCTGGGCAAGGATGTCGTGCTGAAGCGCCTGGCGGGAGTGGCTGCCTGATAGGGGGTGTCAGACACCCGGGAGGCGCCGGAGCGAAATGGAAGGCGTCTCGTAGGGGTGTCTGACACTTGTAAACGGTCAAGTGTCTGGCACCCGCAAGCGGTCAAGTGTCTGACACCCGCAAACGGTCAAGTGTCTGACACCCCTACGAGATGGCGGTCCGAGTGGCAACGGTCTTGCCGGGTGTCAGACACCAACAATCTTGCCAAGTATCTGACGCCAGAAATCAGACACCTGCAGACCTTCACCCCATCACGCTCCCGCCGCCCTCGCCCGCGCCTTCAACGCCCGGGCGAAAAACGCGCCCAGGAGCGGCAGCATCACGGCCGAGCCGCCGAAGAGCGCGGCCGCTCCGACCTGATCGACCACCGCGCCCGCCAGGGCCACGCCGGCCGCCTGGCCCATGAACAGGCAGGACGCAAACCAGGCCACTGCGGTGCCGCGCGCCGACGGCACCATCTGCGTGGCGTTCGTCTGCAGGGTGGCGTGCAGCAGGTAGTAGCCGAAGCCGGCCAGCACGCTCGCCAGCATGCTCCACATCCAGACGGGCCCCAGCAGGTAGGACAGGAACGCCACACCCAGGACCAGGCCGCCGGCGACGGCCAGGCCGCGCTCTCCGAGGCGTTTGAGAATGGGGCCGGCGACCACCGTATAGACCAGGCCGCCCACGGCGTAGACGGCCACCAGCGCGCCGGCGGCGGTCAGGGAAATGCCGAAACGCTCATGCAGATAGGACGGGGCGAAAGCCAGCGCGCCGAAAACCAGCAGGCCCTCGACGAAAACGGTCGCCAGCACCACGCGCGCCCAGGGCGTGCCCAACACCAGCCGCGCCTGCGCGACGAAACCCTGTCTCGTCGCGCCCGGGTCGACATGGCCCAGGCCGGTGGCGCGCTGGCGGCGCACTTCCAGGAGCAGGAGAAAACCAACGGCCAGGTAACCGCAGACCAGCGCCGCGAAGGCCCAGCGCCAGCCCACCGTGTCGGCGAACAGGCCGCCGGCAAGCTGGCCCGCCGACATGCCCAGGATAGTGCCGGTCAGGAAGCGCGCCAGGGTCGCCTGGCGACGTTCGTACGGCACGTTGTCTCCGATCCAGGCCATCGACAGCGGCACGATGCCCGCCCCCGCCGCGCCCGACAGCACACGGCAGAACACCAGCATGTCCAGCGATCCGGCCATCACGGCGCCCGCGCTGCCCAGCGCGCAGGCGAATGTCGCTACGCTGACGACCCGGTACTTGCCATAGCGGTCGCCCAGGGGACCGAAGAACATCTGCAGCACGCCATAGGCCACGGCGAATGCGGTCACCGCGCGCGCAGCCTGGCCGGTGGTGGTGCCGAATTCCGCCGCGAGCTGCGGCAACATGGGATCACAGATGCGGAACGCGCTGGCGCTGACGAAGGCAGCCAGGGCAAGCAGCGCGATGGCGCGCGCTTCGGAGGACAGGGCGGGCATGGATTACCGGCGGCGGCGATGGACGAAGACCGCACCTTACCGCAGCCCGGCCGTCTTGGCGAAACCACCAGGCGGATTGTCCGCCTGGCGCGCCCTCCGGCGCCCGGCCTCAGTACGGCAGGCGATAGCCCGTCGGCATGCGGCGGGCCGTCACGACCTGGCCGCCGGTCTTCATTTCGCGCAACGTCAGCTTGGCATGCTCGACGCGCTCGATGCGGTAGCGGTTGAGATAGATCGGATCCTTCGTGTCGACGGCCTCGCCGTTGGATTTGGTGGTCTGCATCGTGTAGACGCCTTCCACCGCCGTCCAGCAACCCGTCTCGCGCAAGGCGGGACGCGTCTTGCGGCCGATCCTCAACTGGGTTTCGTAGGCCATCGTGCCATCGGCCGACAACACCGTCAGCGCCTGGAATTCGCCGCTGACGTCGCGCGGGCGCGAATTCGAGAGCCACGTGCCGATCATGGGGTCGCCGCTCTTGGCGGGCGCGCACGCCACCGGCTTGGGAGGATCCGCAGGCTGGGCCTCGGTGATGGTGGCGGGCTTCCTGGCGGCGCAGCCTGCCAGGATCAGAACGGCGCAGGCAATGCCGGCCGAACGCAAATACACACTGCTCATGACTTCCTCAACACGTCTGTCGACGCGCCGCGCCGATCACACCGGCGCCTTCCTCGCGCAGCAAACATTCCGCACTCTAAAGAGCCGCCAGGGAAGAATCAACGGCGATCCGCGCGGAGTGCAATTGCGCAACAGTCGGCGCCGCAAAGGACAGGCTTTAGCGCCGGAACCCGCAAAAATGCGTTGGTTTCAAACGACACCGCGAGCGCTGCGCAGCGCCTTCGCGCGCAGCATTTCCTCCATGCGCGCGGCCGCCGGCGACAGGCTGCGGCCGGTCCAGGTCAAGGATTGCGGGCCCTCTCTATAAATCTATATCTATATGGAGGGCCCGCCGCCTACAGCGGCAGGCGCTGCTCGTGCTTGATCTCGCGCAGCGCCACGATGGTGCGCGTCTGGCGGATGCCCGGCATATTGAAGAGGAAGCGGTGCAGGAAGCGGTCATAGGCCTCCGGGCTCTCGACCAGGATTTTCAGCAGGAAATCCGAATCCCCGGTGACGGCGTAGCATTCCAGGATCTCGGGCGCGTCGCGCACCGACCTCTCGAAGTTTTCGACCGTGTTCGCGGAATGCCGCTCCAGGCTGATCTGCGCGAACATGCAGCCCAACCCCACCTTGCTGCGGTCCACCTGCGCGCTGTAGCCCTGGATCACCCCGCTGGCCTCCATCGCTTTCACCCGCCGCCATACCGGCGCGGCCGACAGGCCGACCTTCTCCGACAGCTGCTGCGCCGAGGCCCGGCCATCCTCCTGCAAGGCCTTGAGGATGCCGATATCGGTCTTATCCATCGCTTTATCTCCTGGTTTTATCGAACACGAAACGTTTATTTCGAATTATAGGGATAGCACGATCCAAAAACGCAATAAACCTGATCCTTCGCGAACCTATCATGGTGCCGAAACCAGGAGTATTCATCATGGACGGTACCCCCGCCGCCGAACCCCAGCTGGACCTCGATTACCAGCTGACGGACAACCTCACCCGCACTTCGGGCCGCATCTTCCTGACCGGCACCCAGGCGCTGGTGCGCATCATGCTCACGCAGCGCCGGCGCGATCGCGAGCGCGGCCTGAATACGGCCGGCTTCGTCTCGGGCTACCGCGGCTCGCCCCTGGGCGGGGTGGACATGGCCATGTGGAAGGCGCAGAAGGCGCTGGACGCCAACCAGATCAGCTTCCTGCCCGGCATCAATGAAGACATGGCGGCCACCGCCGTCATGGGTACGCAGCAGGCCGGCCTGCGGTCCGACCGCAACGTCGATGGCGTCTTTGCAATGTGGTACGGCAAGGGCCCGGGCGTGGATCGCGCCGGCGACGCGCTGCATCACGGCAACGCCGCGGGCGCGTCGCGCCATGGCGGCGTGCTGGTGGTGGTGGGAGACGACCACACGGCCGTCTCGTCGTCGATTCCGCATGCCAGCGAGGCCTCGCTGATCGGCTGGCAGATGCCCATCGTGCATCCGGCCTCCATCGACGAATACGAGACCTTCGCGCTGTGGGGTTGGGCCTTGTCGCGCTATTCGGGCACCTGGGTCGCCTTCAAGGCCGTGTCCGAGACCATCGAAAGCGGGCACTCCTTCACGCCCGCCCCGATCGCCTCCTACGACATGCCCGCCGACCCGGACATGCCTCCCGAGGCGCTGGAGTATTCGGCGCGCGATTTCCTGTCGCTGGCCGTCGAAACGCGCATGAACCTGCGCATGAAGGCTGTGGCCGCGTTCGCGCGCCGCCACAGCATCGACCGCCTGGCCTGTCCGGCGCCCAAGGCCGCCGTCGGCATCGTCACGGTGGGCAAGGCGCACCTCGACACCATGGAAGCGCTGTCGCGCCTGGGCGTGGACACCGTCACCGCGAACGCGCCCGTCCGTGTTTACAAGCCCGGCCTGACCTGGCCGCTGGATGCCGGCCGCCTGCTGGAATTCGCGCGCGGCCTGTCGCACATCCTGGTGATCGAGGAAAAGGGCGCGGTGGTCGAAAGCCAGATCAAGGACCTGCTGTTCAATCTGCCCGAACGCCCCTCGGTGACCGGCAAGAAGGGTTTTGACGGCGAACCGATGGTGCCGTCCGCGGGCCAGTTGCGCCCCTCCCTGCTGGCCGCCCCGCTCGCCGGCTGGCTGCGCCGCGCCGCCGGGCTGCCGCTGGCCGCCGACCTGTCCGCCTTCGACTGCCAGGCCCCGCTGTCCAACGACGCCGACGGCATGCGCCGCCGCCCCTATTTCTGTTCGGGCTGTCCCCACAGCACTTCCACCAAGGTGCCCGAAGGCAGCCAGGCGCTGTCCGGCGTGGGCTGCCACTACATGGCCGCCTGGATGGACCGCGACACGGGCGGCCTGACCCAGATGGGCGGCGAAGGCGTGGACTGGATCGGCCTGTCGCGCTACACCAGGATGCCGCACGTCTTCCAGAACATGGGAGAAGGCACGTACTACCATTCGGGCTACCTGGCGATCCGCCAGGCCGTGGCGGCGCGCGCCAACATCACCTACAAGATCCTCTTCAACGATGCCGTGGCCATGACCGGCGGCCAGCCCGTCGACGGCCCGATCTCCGTGCCGCAGATATGCCAGCAACTGCGCGGCGAAAACGTGGCCCGCATCGTCGTTACCAGCGACGAACCCGAGAAATACCAGGGCGTGGACCTGGGCCCGGGCATCCAGGTGCACCACCGCCGCGAACTGGACGCCCTGCAGCGCGAACTGCGTGAAATCCCCGGCGTGACCGTGCTTATCCACGACCAGACCTGCGCCGCCGAAAAGCGCCGCCGCCGGAAGAAGAACCAGTTCCCCGACCCGGCGCGCCGCATGCTGATCAATAGCGCGGTGTGCGAAGGCTGCGGCGATTGCGGCGTGCAATCGAACTGCCTGTCGGTGGTGCCGCTGGAAACCCCGTACGGCCGCAAGCGCGCCATCGACCAGTCCAGTTGCAACAAGGACTATTCGTGCGTGGAGGGCTTCTGCCCCAGCTTCGTCTCGGTCATGGGCGGCAAGCCCAGGAAAAGCGCCGCGCCCAAGGCGGACCAGGAACGCCTGCAGCAGCTGATCGCGCAATTGCCCCAGCCGGCCGTGCCCGCGCTGGAACGGCCGTACCGCCTGCTGGTCGCGGGCATGGGCGGCACCGGCGTCATCACCATCGGCGCCATCGTGTCGATGGCGGCGCACCTGGAAGGCCTGTCCGCCGCCGTGCTGGACCTGACCGGCCTGGCTCAGAAAGGCGGCACCGTGGTCAGCCATATCCGGCTGGCGCCTCCCGGCGCGCCGGATGGCCCCGTGCGCCTGGACTGGCAGCAGGCCGATGCGGCGATCCTGTGCGATCCCGTGGCGTCCGTGGCGCCGGATTCCCTGGGCGCCCTGCGCCATGGCCACACCCGGGTCACCGTGAACACCTATGTGGCGCCCGTGTCCGAGTTCACCCGCAACCCCGATGCCGCCATGCGTCCCGAGGCGCTGCTGGCCAAGATCCGCCACGCGGCGGGCGAGGCCAATACGGCCGAGCTCGATGCGCACGCCGCCGCGCTGGCGCTGTTCGGCGACAGCATCCTGTCCAATATGTTCATGCTGGGCCACGCATGGCAGCGCGGCGGCGTGCCGCTGTCGCAGGCCGCCATCTACCGCGCCATCGAGCTCAACGGCGTGGCGGTGGCGGCCAACCGCGCCGCCTTCGACAGCGGCCGCCTGGCCGCCCACCAGCCCGACGCGCTAGGGGCCGCGCTACGGCCCGCCGCCCAGGTGGTGCAACTGCATGTGCCCGAGACCTTCGAGCGCGCCGTGGCGAGGCGCATCGAGGATCTGACGGCCTACCAGGACGCCAACTACGCCCGCCAGTTCCAGGACGCCGTCGAGGCCGTCGCGGCGCGCGAACGCGAGCTGGCGCCGGACGCCAGGACACCGCGCCTGGCGATGGCGGTGGCGCGCGGCCTGTTCAAGCTCATGGCCTACAAGGACGAGTACGAAGTGGCCCGGCTCTACACCGGCGAGTCCTTCCAGGCGCAGTTGAAAGGCCAGTTCGAAGGCGAGTACAGCCTGCGCTTCCACATGGCCCCGCCGATCTTCGCCCGCAAGGATCCCCGCACCGGCGTGCCGCGCAAGATGACGCTGGGCCCGCGCACGATGACGGCGCTGAAAGCGCTTGCTCGCCTGAAGGGCCTGCGGGGCACGTGGTTCGATCCCTTCGGCCACACCGCCGAACGCAAGATGGAACGGGCGCTGGTCCGCGAGTACCGCCAGACCATAGACCAGTTGCTCGCAGGGTTGAACCGGGACAATATTTCCCAAGCGGCTACAATCGCGGCCCTTGCAGAAACCATCCGCGGCTTCGGCCACGTGAAGGCGGCGAACGTCGAGAAGTACCGGACGGAATTGGGCCGGTTGATGCAAAGCTATACGGCGCCTGCCCCGCGCGACATGCCCCTGCGGAAAACCGCATAAACATTCGCTCCGAGCGGCAACATACTGGGCGCGCCTTGCTGGGCGCGCCTAGTGCATTTAGTAACAAACTTTTGTGAGCTTCGTCACATCTTCTTCTTGTCCCTGTCTTAGCCGATCACTAGAATTAGTGTCCATCGAGGGATGCTACACTATATGTTGTGGTCGCTAAGCGCCGATTCTCGTCGGCCACGCCTTTTGGACTAGCCCGCCCAGGCGTCGCGATTCCCCTCAAAAGACCCGATTTTGTACCGGACATGCCCCCGTCATGTCGTTATCTACGCGCTTTTCGCACAGGAGCTTCCATGCAGACTACGATCGCCTCTGTGACCCGGCCTTCGGCCGTGCCGCCCTCGCAAACCGATTCTCCCGCCGACAACAGCGGGCAATGGGCCAGCTACAACATCATTCGCCGCAATGGCTCGGTGGTCGGGTTCGAACCCAACAAGATCGCCATCGCCATGACCAAGGCCTTCCTGGCCGTGAACGGCGGCCAGGGCGCCGCGTCCGCGCGCGTGCGTGAGCTGGTGGAAACGCTGACCTCCCAGGTCGTCAATGCGCGGGTGCGCAACCGCCCCGGCGGCGGCACCTTCCATATTGAAGACGTCCAGGACCAGGTCGAACTGGCCCTGATGCGCTCGGGCCAGCACGACGTCGCCCGCTCCTACGTCCTGTACCGTGAAAAGCGCACCCAGGAACGCGCCGCGGCCGCCGCGGCCGAAGGCCAGGAAAAGGCCGCCGAAGCTCCGCAGGAACACGTGCTGAACGTGACCGACGCCGGCGTGCGCCGTCCGCTGAACCTGGCCGAACTGCGCGCCACCATCGAAGCCGCCGGCGAAGGCCTGGCCGAATTCATCGACACGGAAGCGATCCTGAAGGAAACCGTCAAGAACCTGTACGACGGCATCCCCGTCGACGAAGTGTTCAAGTCGGCCATCCTGTCGGCGCGCGCGCTGGTCGAGAAGGACCCGGCCTACAGCCAGGTCACCGCGCGCCTGCTGCTGCACACGATCCGCAAGGAAGTGCTGGGCGAGGAAGTCTCGCAAGACGGCATGAGCGCCCGCTACGCCGAATACTTCCCCACGTTCATCGCCCGCGGCATCGAAGGCGGCCTGCTGTCGCCCGAACTGGCCAACTATGACCTGACCAAGCTGGGCCACGCCCTGAACGCCAAGCGCGACCTGCAATTCGGCTACCTCGGCCTGCAGACCCTGTACGACCGCTACTTCCTGCACATCCGCGGCACCCGCATCGAGCTGCCCCAGGTGTTCTTCATGCGCGTGGCCATGGGCCTGGCGCTGCGCGAAACCGACCGCGAAGCCCGCGCCATCGAGTTCTACGAGATCCTGTCCTCGTTCGACTTCATGAGCTCGACGCCGACGCTGTTCAACTCCGGCACCCTCCACTCGCAGTTGTCGTCGTGCTACCTGACCACCGTCTCGGACGACCTGGAAGGCATCTACGACGCCATCAAGGAAAACGCGCTGCTGGCCAAGTACGCCGGCGGCCTGGGCAACGACTGGACCCCGGTTCGCGCGCTGCGCAGCCACATCAAGGGCACCAACGGCGAAAGCCAGGGCGTCGTGCCGTTCCTGAAGGTCGTCAACGACACCGCCGTCGCGGTGAACCAGGGCGGCAAGCGCAAGGGCGCCGTCTGCACGTACCTGGAAACGTGGCACCTGGACATCGAAGAATTCCTGGAACTGCGCAAGAACACCGGCGACGAACGCCGCCGCACCCACGACATGAACACGGCGAACTGGATTCCCGACCTGTTCATGAAGCGCGTTATGGAAAACGGCGAGTGGACCCTGTTCTCGCCGTCGGACTGCCCCGACCTGCACGACAAGGTGGGCCAGGAATTCGAGAAGGCCTATGTGGGCTACGAAGCCCGCGTCGCCAGCGGCGAACTGAAGCTCTTCAAGAAGATGCCGGCCCTCTCGCTGTGGCGCAAGATGCTGTCGATGCTGTTCGAAACCGGCCACCCGTGGATCACCTTCAAGGATCCGTGCAACATCCGTTCGCCGCAGCAGCACGTTGGCGTCGTCCACAGCTCGAACCTGTGCACCGAGATCACGCTGAACACGAACGAGTCGGAAATCGCGGTGTGCAACCTGGGTTCCGTGAACCTGGTCGCGCACATGAAGCCGGCCGCCGGCGGCGGTTTCGAGCTCGACCACGACAAGATCAAGCGCACGGTGCGCATCGCCATGCGCATGCTCGACAACGTGATCGACATCAACTACTACGCCGTCGACAAGGCTCGCAATTCGAACGCGCGCCATCGTCCGGTGGGCATGGGCATCATGGGCTTCCAGGACTGCCTGCAGATGATGCGCGTGCCTTACGCTTCGCAAGCCGCCGTTGAATTCGCCGATCGTTCGATGGAAGCCGTGTGCTATCACGCATACTGGGCCTCGAGCCTGCTCGCCGAAGAGCGCGGCCGCTATCAATCGTATGAAGGCTCGCTGTGGTCGCGTGGCATCCTGCCGCAAGACACGCTGAAGATGCTGCGCGACGAGCGCGGCGGCCACGTCGAGGTCGATGAGTCGAGCACGCTCGATTGGGATACGTTGCGCGCGCGCATCAAAGAACACGGCATGCGCAACTCCAATTGCATCGCAATCGCCCCAACCGCGACTATTTCCAATATCATTGGTGTATCTGCGTGCATCGAACCCACTTTCCAGAACTTGTACGTCAAATCGAATCTCTCCGGCGAGTTCACGGTCGTTAACGATTACCTCGTGCGTGACCTGAAGAAACTCGGTCTCTGGGACGAAGTCATGGTCGCCGACCTCAAGTACTTCGACGGCAGCCTGTCCCGCATCGATCGCGTACCTTCCGAACTCCGCGAACTCTACGCCACCGCGTTCGAAGTCGAACCGAGCTGGCTGGTTGAATGCGCGTCGCGCCGCCAGAAGTGGATCGATCAAGCCCAATCGCTGAACATCTACATGGCTGGCGCCTCGGGCAAGAAGCTGGACGACACCTACAAGCTTGCCTGGAAGCGTGGCCTGAAGACGACCTACTACCTGCGCACCCTTGGCGCCACCAGCGCCGAGAAGTCCACGGGACGCGGCGGCGAACTGAACGCCGTCAGCGCGGGAGGCCAATCCACGGCTCCGGCTGTGGCCGCTGCACCTGTTTTGCCGGAACCCGAAGTTCTCGGGGCGGTTTGCACCATGCGGCCGGGCGATCCCGGCTTCGAAGAGTGCGAAGCCTGCCAATAACCGCCTCCGGAGAATGAATCATGATTAATTGGGAAGACGACACCACCGCAACGCAACCTGCACAATCGCCCGCTTCCGCGGCGGGCGGGCAGGCTGCGCCCGCAGTCCGGGCAGCCACCGGCGTGTTCGGCGACACCGCCATGCCCACGCCCGCCGCGCCTGAACACGCGGCCGGCCTGGCCGTCAGCGGTTCCGCCACCTCGCAACGCGTGAAGGTCGCCGACAAGCGCATCATCAACGGCGAGACCGACGTCAATCAGCTCGTGCCCTTCAAGTACAAGTGGGCATGGGAGAAGTACCTCGCCACTTGCGCCAACCACTGGATGCCGCAAGAGATCAACATGTCGCGCGACATCGCCCTCTGGAAGAACCCGAACGGGCTCACCGAGGACGAGCGCCGCATCGTCAAGCGCAACCTGGGCTTCTTCGTCACGGCCGACTCGCTGGCCGCGAACAACATCGTGCTGGGCACCTACCGCCACATCACGGCGCCCGAGTGCCGCCAGTTCCTGCTGCGCCAGGCGTTCGAGGAAGCGATCCATACGCACGCCTATCAGTACATCGTCGAAAGCCTGGACCTGGACGAGGCGGAGATCTTCAACGCCTATAACGAAGTCCCGTCCATCCGCGCCAAGGACGAGTTCCTGATCCCGTTCATCGACGCGATCGCGGACCCCAACTTCAAGACGGGCACCCCCGAAGCCGACCAGACGCTGCTGAAGTCGCTGATCGTCTTTGCTTGCCTGATGGAAGGCCTGTTCTTCTACGTTGGCTTCACGCAGATCCTGGCGCTGGGCCGCCAGAACAAGATGACCGGCGCCGCCGAGCAGTACATGTACATCCTTCGCGATGAATCCATGCACTGCAACTTCGGCATCGACCTGATCAACACCGTCAAGCTGGAAAATCCGCATCTGTGGACGCCGGAATTCCGCGAAGAAATCCGAGAACTCTTCCGCAAAGCGGTCGAACTCGAATACGCTTACGCCGAAGACACGATGCCGCGCGGCGTGTTGGGCCTGAACGCTCCCATGTTCAAGTCCTACCTGCGCTTCATCGCGAACCGCCGTTGCCAGCAAATCGGTATCGAGCCGCTGTTCCCGCAGGAAGAGAATCCCTTCCCGTGGATGGCGGAAATGATCGACCTTAAAAAGGAACGCAACTTTTTTGAAACTCGCGTGATCGAATACCAAACCGGTGGCACGCTGAGCTGGGAGTAATGCAGTTCGCCATCGAGCCCGGCGCGGGCACGCCCTTCGGAAAGGGGCGTCGCGTTCGCGACAGGCTTGATGGCGGTCTCCTCGGTCAGGGTGTCTTGCCGCCGGGCCGCCTCAAGGCAAAACGCCCCCCCTCGGGGGCAGCTAGCCGAAGATGCGGCGTGGAGGCAAATTCGGACACGTAGAACAAGCGGTCGGCAGCCTGTGATCAGGCGCCGACCGGCGCCATTTGAAATGGCTCGCGCCAAAGGAGCGGGGGCCATATCAAATGGCTGTGCCGAATTCATTAGCGCAAACCGTAGTAGCTGTTGCTCGCACAGGACAGCGGCATGCGCCGATGAATAGCCCGGGCACGATGCGCCTTGTTGGCGGATCGGGGCACGGGTTTAAGTTCTGGGACCCCTGAACCTAAGGAGCATGACCATGGCAACAGCCAAGAAAGCCGTAAAGAAAGCGGTGAAAAAGCCCGCCGCCAAGAAGGCAGTAGCGAAGAAGGCCGCACCGGCCAAGAAAGCTGCAGTCAAGAAGGTAGCCGTCAAGAAAGTCGCCGCCAAGAAGCCGGCAGTGAAGAAGGTTGCCGCCAAGAAACCGGCCGTCAAGAAAGCCGTCGCCAAGAAGGCGGTAGCGAAGAAGGCAGTCGCCAAGAAGGCAGTCGCCAAAAAGGCCGTGGCCAAGAAGGTCGTAGCCAAGAAGGCCGTGGCCAAGAAAGCCGTCGCCAAGAAGGCCGTCGCCAAGAAAGCGGTAGCCAAGAAGGCCGTCGCCAAGAAGGCGGTTGCCAAAAAGGCCGTCGCCAAGAAAGCGGTTGCCAAGAAAGCCGTCGCCAAGAAAGCGGTAGCCAAGAAGGCTGTCGCCAAGAAGGCTGTCGCCAAGAAGGCTGTCGCCAAGAAGGCGGTTGCCAAGAAGGCGCCTGCTGCCAAGAAGGCCGTTGCCAAGAAGGCTCCCGCCGCCAAGAAGGCCCCCGCTGCCAAGCCTGCTGCTGCCAAGAAGCCGGCCGCTGCAAAGAAGCCTGCCGCGAAGAAAGCCGCTCCGAAGAAGCCCGTAACGCCGCCGTCCACGGCAGCCGCCCCGGGCGCGAAGACCGCGCTGAACCCCGCCGCGTCGTGGCCGTTCCCGACCGGTGGCCGTCCCTAATCAGGACGGTTCGAAGCCTTAGCTTCGCGAGAGCCGCCTGGCCCAGGCCAGGCGGCTTTTTTGCGCCCGCGGAAAGCGCGCCCGCCGCGCGGCCGGGTCGCCGCCCCCAAGCGCTCTCGTCCCGGACTACGACCTAGGGCGGATGGCCGCCCTGCCAAGGTGCGTTTTTCACGCTTGAGCGTGCGACAATTGACTCCTCTTTTTCAGGGTGATCGTGTCCATGCTCGGTGAAATCTTCCGCTTCCTTCTCGAAATCGTGTTCACGCTGTTCGGAGCGGCGCTGATTGCCCGCGCCTGGATGCACGCGATACGGCTGCACCCTTTCAATCCTCTCGCCCGCGCGGTCTACCAGGCCACCAACTGGCTGGTGAACCCTCTGCGCAAGATCATTCCCGCAGGCAACAAGATCGACTGGACCAGCCTGGTCGCCGCCTGGCTGTCCGCGCTGATCTATCTGGTGCTGATCTGGCTGGTGGCGATCGGCGCGCTCATTCCCGCCGAACTGCTGCCCGCGGCCATGGGCTCGGCCCTGATCATGGCCGCCAAATGGGCGTTGAATCTGGTGGTCTGGCTGACGCTGATCCAGGCCGTGCTGTCCTGGGTCAACCCGATGGCGCCAATGATGCCGCTGCTGCAGGCGCTGACCGATCCGATGCTCAACCCGATCCGCCGCATCCTGCCCCGCACCTCGATCGACTTCTCGCCGCTGGTGCTGCTGATCGTGGCGCAGATCGTGCTGATGGTCCTGGCCCGCCTGAGCTACGGCATGATGGGCGTCTGAGGCGCGGGGTCCGCGCCTCGCACCCCTACACCGGGATGGCGGTGTAGATTTCGATCAGCTTCTTGCGGTCGATCTTGTGGTTGTTCGACATGGGCAGCGCCGGGCAGGCCACCAGTTCCGACGGCACCATGTAAGGCGGCAGCCGCCGGGCCAGCGTCTCCTTCCAGCCGTCGAGCGCCTCCGGCGCCAATATGCTCGCCGGCTGGTCCGGCGCAGCCACGCCGGCCACGAAACCGACCAGCCGCACCGCCGTGCCGTCGGGCCGGCGCAGCACGGCGCAGGCGCCGCCCTCCACTCCCGGCAGGCCATGCAGCGCTTCGTCGATCTCGGCCAGCTCGATGCGATAGCCGTTCAGTTTGATCTGGTCGTCCATCCGGCCGCGGCAGAACAACAGCCCCCCTTCTCCCATCTGCCCCAGGTCGCCGGTGCGGAACGCCCGGCGCCCGTCCACATAGGTGTAGAGCTTGGCTTCGTTCAGGTCGGCCCGGTTCAGATAGCCGCGCATGACGTGGTCGCCCACGATACAGATCTCTCCGCCTTCGTCCACCACCAGCACGCTGTCCGGCTTGGCGTGGCCGACCGGCAGCGGGTCGTGCGCGGCCAGCACGGCGTCGGTCACTTCGATCCATGTGGTGGCCACCGTGGCTTCCGTCGGACCATAGGTGTTCAGGATGACCGCGTCCGGAAACCGCTGGCGCAGCTTCTTGGCCAGCGCGGCCGGCAGGGGTTCCCCGCAGAACAGGAAAGTGCGCAGCGTGGGCAGCGCGGCCGGCGAGAAATCGCGATTGGCCAGCTGCTGGTGGGCGAACGACGGCGTGGACACCCATACGGTCACGCCATGCCGGGCCAGGCGGGGGATCCAGGCGCCCGCGGCCGCGATCTGTTCGCGCGCGTTCAGCACGCAGCTTCCGCCCGAGGCCAGGGTGGCGAACACTTCGTACATGGAGAGGTCGAAACTGAACGGCGCTTGGTTCATGAACACGGGCGCGTCGCCCAGGCCGAAGCTGCCCAGCATCCAGTCGCCGAGCAGGCCGACGCTTTCGCGGCCGATTTGCACGCCTTTCGGATCGCCGGTGCTGCCCGAGGTGAACATGACGTAGGCCAGGCCGCGCTCTGCCAGCCTGGCGCCCTCGCCCGCCGTGAACGTGCCCGTCGCCGCGTCGTAGACGGCGGCGGCCCGCACGATCTCGACAATGCGACGCAGGCGTTCCGCGGGATAGATGGTGTCGACCGGAACGAACGGCGCGCCGATCAACAAAGCCCCGACCATGGCAACGAAGAACGACGCCTCCTTGTGGCCGTACACGGCTACGGGTACGTCCGGCGCGACGCCATGCCGGCGGGCCTCTTCGGCCCAGGCGTGCGCCTCGTCGCGCAATTGCGACCACGTCAGGCTGCGATCGGCGGCGGCGATGGCAAGCGCGTCGGGAGCACGCTCGGAATCCGTGAACCGGAAAGACTTCAGGTCGAAACGCATGCCGAAACTCCCGGCGTCAAATAGGGCTGCGGCCGCTGAACACGTAGAGCGCCAGCGCGGCCAGGATCAGGGTGAATACGCGCCCGAGAAAGCGCATGGCGGGCCGCGCCAGCGCGACCTGCAGGGCCGGGCGTGTGCGCGCGGCGTTGATCAGCAGGTTATGGCCCACCGAGTAGGCGCCGAACATCAGGCCGCTGACGATGTAGTGCGTCGAGAGCCCGTTCCACACGCCCATGGCCAGCAGCGTCGCGAAGATACCGATGTTCTGCGCGGCCAGGCGATGGCGTGAAAAGTACGCGGTCTTGCTCAGCGCCTTGTAGATGGGCATGAAGACCACGTCGCGCAGCCATTCCGACAGGCTGATGTGCCAGCGGCGCCAGAAGTCCTGCGGGTTCAGCGTCGCCAGCGGATTGCGGAAATTGATCGGCAGGTTAAAGCCGAACAGCATGCCGATGCCGATCGCCATCGTGGAATAGCCGGCGAAATCGAAGAACAGATAGGCGCTGTAGAGCGAGGCGTTGAGCGCCACGCCGGTGAACGAATAGTCGTGCGCATCCAGCGTCGCCAGGCCGTAGCGCCAGATCAGTTCGGCCAGGCCGAACTTCTGGATGACGCCCAGCATGATGAGCTCGAGGCCGCTGAGCCAGGTGTTCAGGTTCACGCCCTCGTAGCCGCGCTTCAGGTCCGCCTGGAAATTGCGCCAGCGGTACATGGGGCCCGCCAGCAGCGTCAGCGGAAAGAAGAGATAGATGAAGTAGTCCAGCGGGGAGACGCGTTCGTTGCGCTGCGCGAACAGCAGCACGTCGATCGCGCGGAAAGTGGCGAACGACAGGCCCAGCATCGCCCCCAGGTGCGATACGCCGGTCTTCACCAGCAGCAGCGGCGTCATGGTGATGACCACGGCCAGCCAGGTGGGGATGTAGTTGCGCCGCACGGCCCACAGGGCGCTGCCCGATATGGCGATCAGCGCGATCGGCTGGTAGGGACGGGCCCAGAAGACCGCCATCCAGACGCCCAGGCAGATCACGCCGATGACGTGCCGGTACCCGATGTGCAGCGGCATGCCGAAAGAGCGGTACGCCAACAGGCCCAGGCCGCCGAACAGGGCGCCCCCGAAAAAGCTCAAGCTTGCGAACAATTCCATGCTGGGGTCAGAACTGTTGGTATTGGAATTCGACCTTGATCGGTCCGCCGCTGCCCGTGGTCGGCTGCGCTTGCAGCACGAAGACCAGGATCACCCCGAAGTACAGGCACAGGTGCCAGAAGAAGCGCCGTCCCCAGGCGGAGCCCTTGCGGGGCTCCTGCTCGTCGGCGGAGCCGCCGGCCTTCGGCCGGGCCCAGGCTAGGAATTTGCTCATCGGGAAAAGTACTCCGCAATGCCTTGGTCGGCCAGCGCCCAGCCGAGTTCGGCCAGGTGCATGTCGTCGCGCAGCATGCCGGGTTCGAACGGGATGCTGTAGAGGTCCAGGCAGCCCATCCGGTAGCGCTCGCACATGCCCGTAATCGCGGCCACCACCGGATCGAAACGCTCGACGTCGAGGATCAGCTTGGGATTGAACGGCTGGATGACGAAGTAGGCGCGAACCTTGCGCTTCTGCAGCAGGGCCATCACGCGCGACAGGTCGCCCAGCTCCGCGCGGGTGATCGGATCGACGTCGGCAAACTCGTTGCGCGCCGGCGAATACAGGGGCGCCAGGAACTGTTTGTAGTAATCGTCGCGCACGTCGTAAGGGTTGTGGCCGCCCAGGTCGCGTTCGACCTCGCGCGCCTGATGCGTCAAGCGGCCCCACTGCCCCTGGTCGAGGCGAGCCGCCGACGGCCAGGATACGTAGCGGTGCGCGGGCACCGACAGCTTGCTGCGCGGGCGGTCGGGCGCCGGCTCCTTGCGCGCCTGCCACCAGAGCGACAGCTTGTCCTTGAGCTCGGCGACCTGGCCATTGGCGATGAGCCACAGCAGGCCCCAATTGGCGTTGTCGGTAATCCAGGTCTGCATCTGCTCGCGCGTGCTGGGCTGGTCCCACAGACGATCCCAGACCGGACCGGTGACATGCTCGGCGAACGCGCTGCGCGGCAATTGGCCGCCCGAGGCAAACCAGGCAGGCGACACCATGATCACCAGCCGGGTGTTGGGCGTCAACGAATCCGCCACCGATTCCAGCACGCTGACGATGCCATAGGACTGGAACATCGCGTGGCCATAGGCCAGCGTCGGCACCTTCAGTTCTTCAGGGAAGAAGCGGTACGGGACGAACCGCAGGTCGTGGCTGGAAAGCTCGGACGAGCCGAGCACGACCAGCGTGCCATCGCTCAGGGCATTGCCCAGGCGGTTCAGGTTGACGTGCTGCGTGCCCCAGTCCGGCCCCAGATTGGGCAGGTAGTTGCTCTTGCCGGCCGCGGCGGCGGCCTGGGTCGCCGGCATGGGATTCACGATGCGGCTGAGCAGATCGTCGGCGCCGCAATAGGCGCCGATCGCCAGTGCCACCGCCGTCGCGGCGGCCGCGACGTGAGACAACAGCTGCGAATTACGAAATATGGGCAGCGACATAGCCGGCAAGCGTGCGGACCGACTGTAGATGCTCCGCGATCTCGGGAGCCGGGATGCTGCAACCGTACTCCGACTCGACGGCGAGCGTGATGTCCACGGCGGCCAGGGAATCGACCAGGCCGGTGGCGATCAACTGCGTATCGGGGGTGACTTTCTTCATGACGATCGACTCGACGATCTCGCCGATCTTGGTGTGGAGTTCTTGCTCGGAATGCATAGCTAGGGCCTGTTCATACTAAATCGAGCCTTGCACAGGCCCTGGTGCAGCGTTACGTCGCCTTGTCGGCAAAACTTCCCCTGCCCCGGGATTCAGGACGTCGAGGATACTGAGAAAATGCTGAAACCGAACTGAAATTACAGCCAGCCAGAACGACGCCCGGATGCACTTGGTTACACGATATTCACGGCGCGGCGTCGCTCGCAGGCGCAATCATGTCACTTCGCCCGTCGAATCGCCATGAAACTTTTGGAGGAAATGGCGAGAAAAGGCTGGAAAACGTAACGCCTGCGGGTAAGTCCCGGGGTGCCGCGTTGCGACGGAGCGACATATTTTGCGCCTGCCGGCGGTTCGGGCCCCAGCCTTCCGCAACGCGAAGGCTCCGGCGACAAAAAAATGCCCGCTTGCGCGGGCATTTCGATACCGGCCATTCCAGGAAACCATGCTTTCCCGGGAACGGCGGCGCTTACATCGGCGTGACGCGGGTAGGACCCGAGCCGCTGATCACCTGGACACGCTGGCCCACGCTGATGGGCACGTCCGCTTCCTGCGCAATGACGCGGGTTTCGCCGTTGTCGAGGCGCACGGTGATTTCGTAGCCGGAATTCTTGCCGACCCGGTTCTCGACCGCGTTGCCGGCCAGGGCGCCCAGGATGACGCCGCCGACCGTGGCGATGGTGCGGCCCGTGCCGCCCCCGATGGCGTTGCCCGCCACGCCGCCCAGCGCGCCGCCGGCCACCATGCCGACGCCGCTGGATTTGTCGTTCTGGATCACGATGGGGCGCACGCCCGTTACCGTTCCCGTGCGCACGATCTGCTCGCGCTGCGCCTGGTCATAGCTATACACGCCGCTGGAGGCGCTGCGGTTGGCGCAACCTCCCAGCACAGCCATCGACGTCACGACGGCTGCGATGGCCAACCACCGGCCGGCGCGCGGCGTCACCAGGGAAAGAGATTTGCTTTGGTTCATTTGGACTCCTCGATCGGCAATGCCGACGACTTCTTGATCATACTCCGGCCGGCGGGGACGGCCAGCGCGGCTGCAACATACTGAAACTCACGGCCAGAAGCTGCAAACTGCGGAGCAGGCGCGGCGGCGGGGATGCCGCCGCCGGCCGCCCTGGCGGCTGATTCGACCAAGCAGGCCCCGCCAGGTTCCCGGCGGAGCGCGAGACACTCAGGCCGGAAGATGGATGCCGTACGTGGCGTGCAGCACGGCGTCGATTTCGGCGCGCGACGGCGCGTGGTTCTGCGGCCCGCGCGAAGCGATCTTGATGGCGCCCATCACGTTGCCCAGCCGGCAACTGTCTTCCCAGCTCCAGCCGCTGGTGAGGCCGTAGAGCAGGCCGCCGCGCTGCGCATCGCCGCAGCCCGTCGGATCCACCACCTGGGCTGCGCGCACCGGTTCGATCTGGATGGATTTGCCGCCGGTCAGCAGCGTGGCGCCTTCGGCGCCGCGCGTCACCACGACGGCTTGCAGCGTGCTGGCGATATCGGCCACGCTGCGGCCCGTGCGCTGTTCCACCACGCCGGCCTCGTAGTCATTCACCGTCAGCGCCTGGGCGAGCTTGAGCATGCGTTCCAGGTCGGCGCCGTCGAACAGCGGCATGGCCTGGCCCAGGTCGAAAATGAACGGAATGCCGCGCTTGTGCAGGCGCTCGGCATGCGCAAACATGCCTTCTTTCGCGTCGGGCGCGATGATCGCCCACGCGGCTTCGGCGTCGCTCAGATCGTTGTCGGCGGAGAACGACATGGCTCCCGGGTGGAAGGCCGTGATCTGGTTGTCGTCCAGGTCTGTCGTGATGAAGCACTGGGCGGTGAAGGTATCGGGGATGACCTTCACGCGGCTGACGTCGATCCCCATGCCCGACAGGCGGGCCAGGTATTCGCCCGCGTCCTCGCCCACGGTGGCCACCGGCACGGGTTTGCCGCCCAGCAGGTTCATGTTGTAGGCGATGTTGCCGGAGCAGCCGCCGTATTCCTTGCGCATGCTGGGCACCAGGAACGACACGCTCAGGGATTGGATGCGGTCGGCCAGGATGTGCTCCTTGAAACGGCCTTCGAACACCGCGATGGTGTCGAACGCCATCGAACCGCAAACCAGGACGGGGGTCGCCATGCTTGTCATCCTTTAAGGAAAGAATTTGTCGATTTGGTAGCCATTGACCTGTACGCCGGTCACTTCAATGGGCACGGATATTTTCAGTTCTCCGGCTGGCGCGAAGGGGCCGCGCAACTGTTCGGGGGTCAGGTAGGTTTCGGGCATCAGCACCCGGCGCACGACCACCGTATCCGAAAGGTCGGTCAGGTCCAGCACCAGCGCCGGCCAGTGCTGCGGCTTGTCGTAGCGGTTGCGCAGCACCAGGCTCAGCACGAGCCGGCTGCGCCCGTCGTCTATCGCCGCCGCGCCGGCGGGCGGCTGCAACGACGAGGAGGAAATCGCGATGCGCTCCAGCCGGCGCGCATATCCTACGGCGCAGTCCAGGGGCCGGCACACCGTCTCCAGCACCGGCCGCAGGGCCGGCACGGAATTGGCGATATCGGTGCGGTACACATAGAGCAGCTGCAGGCCCAGGGCGATCAGGCCAAGCAGGCAGGCGCCGCTCCACAGCTTGCGTATCAGGCTGCGCCGCTCCTGGCGGTCCTGGTCCAGGAATTCGGGCGGCGCGCGGCCCACGTCGGTGGCGCTGGAATAGCGCGTGCGCGTATCGCCCAGCACCGGCTCGCGCGGATCTTCGAGCTCCGGCGCGTATTCGTCGTCGTACTCGTCGTCGCGGGCGTCATCGCGCACATCCACGTGCCGGTAGTCTCCGGCATGGCGATCGGCCTGTGGGCCCAGCGACGGCTCCGCAGGTTCGGCCCAGCGGGGAGGTTCCGCCCTGATGGCCTCTTCCTCATCGGGGCTGTAGTCGTCGTCCTCGTCCTGCGGCTGGCCGGCGTCAGGCTCGGCTCGCCGGCGGATGTCCTCGCGCCCGCGCAGCACGGCGGGCGAATACGCGGACGGGTGCGCGGCGGGGATGGCGGCTGGCGCCTCCGGTTCGTCTTCCCAGGGGGGAAGCGATTGCGCGGCGGGTGCCGGCGCGGGCGCCGCAGCTGCGGCCGGCGCGGCAGGCACTGCGGGCGCCGCCGACGGGCGGGCTGCGGTCGCGCCGGGTTCGGGCAACAGGCAGGCCCGGCCATCGAAAACGGTCGAGCAGGCGCCGCAGCGCACCAGGCCGTTGCGAACCCGGAGCTGGTCAGGCACTACCTTGAAAGACGTGCCGCACTGCGGACAACGGGTGGTCAGGGCCATGGCGCGATCGTGAGGCGCGGGCGCTCAGGCTTTCTGCCCGTGCAGGCAGACCCAGCCGTCGCGGGCGCGCCAGACGGACATGGATATCCACGGCGCGTAGGCGGCGGCCACTTCCTCGGCCTGGCGTTCCAGCACGCCCGACAAGACCAGATGGCCGCCGTCGGCGACACGCCCGGCCAGCATGGGAGCCAGCACCTTCAGCGGATTGGACAAGATATTGGCCACCACCACGCCGAACGTGCCTTCCGGCAGCGCATCGGGCAGCATGGCCTGGAGTTCGACGCGGTTGACTTCGGCATTGAAGGCCGTGCTCTGGACGGCCTGGGCGTCGATGTCCACCGCCAGGGTCGGGCCCGCGCCCAGCTTGCGCGCGGCGATGGCGAGTATGCCCGAACCGCAGCCGTAGTCCAGCAGCGTAGCGCCCTGCGGCAGCTCGGCTTCGAGCCAGGCCAGGCACAGGTGGGTCGTGGGGTGGCTGCCCGTGCCGAACGCGAGGCCGGGGTCGAGTTCGATATGGATCGCCCCTTCCTGCACGGCGGCCTCCGGCTCGAAGCCGGGCACGTCGGGGTTGTCGCGGTGCCAGCTGGGCACGATCCAGAGGCGCTCGGCGATATGGATGGGGCCGAACTGCGATTGCGTCAGGCGCACCCAGTCGGCGTCGGGCACGTCGCGCAGGCTCCAGTCCGCGAACAGCGCGGGATCGAGCCCGCCTGCCTCGGCCGCCTCTTCCATGATCTGGGCCGGGTCGGCGCCGTCGGGCAGCAGGGCGACCACGCGATTGCGGTCCCAGGCCTGCACGTCGGGCTCGGTGCCCGGTTCGCCGAACAAGGGGCGTTCGTCATCGGTGCCCAGATCGGCGTCTTCGACGGACACGGACAGCACGCCCGCTTCGAGCAGCGCATCCGACAGGGCCTCGGCCTGGGCCTCCAGGCAATGGAGCACGAGTTCACGCATGATTGTTTCTTCCATCTGGCCGACGGGCCGCGGCATGTGCCGCGGCCCGTCGGCCGTATCGCTTTGAAAAAAGCCCCCAGGGGGCTTTTTCCTTGGAGCAAAAAGGGGCCGCGAGGCCCCAGTTCGTTGGTCAGGGACGCTGCGCCAACTTGTTTTCCAGATAGTGAATGCTGGTGCCGCCTTCGATGAAGCGGGAATCCTGCAGCAGCTCGCGATGCAGCGGGATGTTGGTGGAAATGCCTTCCACCACCATTTCCGACAGCGCGATGCGCATGCGGGCCAGCGCCTGGTCGCGCGTATCGCCATAGGTAATGACCTTGGCGATCATCGAATCATAGTTCGGCGGCACGAAATAACCGTTGAACGCGTGCGAATCGATGCGCACGCCCGGACCTCCCGGCGTATGCCAGTTGGTGATGCGGCCGGGGCTGGGCACGAAGCGGAACGGATCTTCGGCGTTGATCCGGCATTCGATGGCGTGGCCCTTGAACGAGATGTCGCGCTGGCGCAGCGCGAATTTCTCGCCGGCGGCGATCAGGATCTGCTGCTGGACCAGGTCGATGCCCGTGATCAGCTCGGTGACCGGATGCTCGACCTGGATGCGGGTGTTCATTTCAATGAAATAGAACTCCCCGTTCTCATACAGGAATTCGAACGTGCCGGCGCCGCGGTAGCCCATCTTGCGGCACGCGTCGGCGCAGCGGTCGCCGATGCGCTCGATCAGGCGGCGCGCGATCCCGGGCGCGGGAGCTTCCTCGATGACCTTCTGGTGGCGGCGCTGCATGGAGCAGTCGCGTTCGCCCAGCCAGACGGCGTTGCGGCCGCCATCGGCCAGGACCTGGATTTCGATATGGCGCGGGTTCTCGAGGAACTTCTCCATATAGACTTCCGGGTTGTTGAACGCGGCGCCCGCTTCCGAACGCGTCATGGTGACGGCGTTCAGCAACGCGGCCTCGGTGTAGACCACGCGCATGCCGCGGCCGCCGCCGCCGCCCGCGGCCTTGATGATGACCGGGTAGCCGACCTCGCGCGCAACACGGATGATTTCCTGAGGATCGTCGGGCAAGGCGCCTTCCGATCCTGGCACCACCGGCACGCCGGCTTCGATCATGGCGCGCTTGGCGCTGACCTTGTCGCCCATCAGGCGGATGGTGTCGGGACGCGGGCCGATGAACACGAAACCGCTTTTCTCGACGCGATCGGCGAAGTCGGCATTCTCGGACAGGAACCCGTAGCCCGGGTGGATGGCCTCGGAATCCGTGACTTCGGCCGCCGAAATGATGGCCGGCATGTTCAGGTAGCTTTCACGCGACGGCGCGGGCCCGATGCACACGGATTCATCGGCAAGGCGCACGTACTTGGCTTCGCGGTCAGCCTCGGAGTGCACGACCACGGTCTTGATGCCCAGCTCGCGGCAAGCGCGCTGAATGCGCAGGGCGATTTCGCCCCGATTGGCGATCAGGATTTTTTCGAACATTTTCAGCTATCAGCCAATGACGAACAGGGGTTGACCGTACTCGACGGGCTCGCCGTTTTCGACCAGGATTTCTTTGATGACGCCGGACTTGTCGGCCTCGATTTCATTGAGCAGCTTCATGGCTTCAATGATGCAGAGCGGATCGCCTTCCTTGACGGTGGCGCCCACGTCGACGAACGGCGCCGCGCCCGGATTCGGCGAGCGGTAGAACGTGCCGACCATGGGGGCCTTGACGACGTGGCCCTGGATCACCGGCGCGGCTTCCGCGGCGGGCGCAGCGGGCGCCGCGGCGGGCTGGGCCACGGGCGCGGCGGGCACGCCGGCTTCCGGCTGATGGTAGGCGACCGGCTGCAAGGTTTGCGAGAACTTGACGATCCTCACCTTGCCTTCGCCTTCGGTGATTTCCAGCTCGGCGATGCCCGATTCAGCCACCAGGTCGATCAGGGTTTTGAGTTTTCGAAGATCCATAGAAGCTGCTTCCCGAGATAGTATCGGCGACGTCCCAGCGTCGGGTTCGCGCCGTAAAGATGTAGATGCTGTGAGTTGGTGCGAGATCAGTGCCGCACTGCGTAGCGCAGAGCCGCCTCGTAGCCGTCCGCGCCAAGGCCGCTGATAAGGCCTACCGCCAAGTCGGACAGATAAGAGTGATGCCTGAAGGGCTCTCGCTTATACAGATTGGACAAATGTACTTCAATAAATGGGATCGCGACCCCGGCCAGCGCATCGCGAATCGCGACGCTGGTGTGCGTATATGCCGCCGCGTTGATGATGATGAAGTCTGTGCCGTCTTGCCGGGCCGCCTGAATGCGGTCAACCAGCGCGCCTTCGTGATTGCCTTGCCACGCTGTCAGCGTGGCGCCCAGTTCGCCTGCGAGCAACTCAAGACGCTCATTGATCTGTTGCAGCGTGAGGCTGCCGTAGATATGAGGTTCCCGGGTGCCGAGCAGGTTTAGGTTCGGGCCATGCAATACCAGTATGTTTTGCGCCATGCGCTTGCCAATGAGTGGTTTGCCAATTGTTGGCAAAACAGCCGATAAACCAGCTTTTTACGCCAATTCCTACTATTTGTCCAACAGACTTACGCCTTTAAACCAGATAGGGTGCGCTCTAGGTCATCCGGCTGGATTTCACCCAATATCTTCCGGTTAATACCGCCATCTGCATTGAAAACAATAGTAAACGGCAGGCCTCCGCTGGGATTTCCCAGCTTGCGCAACGTATCGATCGCCCCAGCGCCGATCACCCAGAGCGGGTAGGAAACCTGCACTTTTTCGACAAATTTTTGCATGTTGGCCGCCGAATCGACGCCGATGCCGACAAAGCGGACATTCGGGTATTTTTTCTGCAAAGCATCGAGTTCGGGCATCTCGCGGACGCAGGGCGCGCACCAGGTTGCCCAGAAATTGACCACGATGGGCTGGCCTTTCCAGCCGGACAGCGAATGGGACGCCCCGTTCAGGTCGGGCAGTTGCAACTGCATCAGCGCCGCCACCGGATCGCCGGCATCGGCAGGAGCCTGGGGCCCCGGAGACTTGCGGCCCATCAGGGTATAGCCGCCCGCAACCGTGGCGGCTATGGCCACGCCGGCGGAGAGAAGTAGGCGTCGATTCATGGCGCGATCATAACCGCTGCGGCTGTTTTTTGTCGTTGGGCCGCCCCAAGACAAAATCGCCCCCCTGGGGGGCAGCAAGCGGGCGAAGCCTGCGCGGCGTGGGGGCATTTTTTTGTCGTTGGCGGCCTCAGGCCGAAAACGCTCTCCCTTGATGAACGGCAAAGCCGTCCGGCCGCTATATATACAATGCAGGACAGGAGAGTTTTCAATGCACCTGCACATTCTTGGCATCTGCGGTACGTTCATGGGCGGCCTGGCGCTGATCGCGCGCGCGGCCGGCCACAAGGTCACTGGTTGCGATGCGGGCGTGTACCCGCCCATGAGCACGCAACTGTCCGAACAGGGAATCGAACTGATCGAAGGCTTCGGCGCGGAGCAATTGGCGCTGAAGCCGGATCTCTATGTGATCGGCAACGTCGTCAGCCGCGGCAACCCGCTGATGGAAGCCATCCTGGAATCAGGCGCGCGCTACGTGTCAGGCCCGCAATGGCTGGGCGACAACATCCTGCCGGGCCAGCACGTGCTGGCGGTGGCAGGCACTCACGGCAAGACCACCACCAGCTCCATGCTGGCCTGGGTACTGGAGGCCTCCGGCCTGGCGCCCAACTTCCTGATCGGCGGCGTGGCGCAGGACCTGCACGTCTCGGCCCGCTACGACCCGGCCCGCCGCCCCTTCGTGATCGAGGCGGACGAGTACGACACAGCCTTCTTCGACAAGCGGTCCAAGTTCGTCCATTACCGCCCGCGCACGGCCATCCTGAACAATCTTGAATACGATCATGCCGATATCTTTCCGGATCTGGCGTCGATCGAAACCCAATTCCATCACCTGGTGCGCACGATTCCCGGCTCCGGCCGCATTGTGCGGCCCACGCGCTGCGCCGCGCTGGACCGTGTAATTGCGCGCGGTTGCTGGTCCGAAACCGTCACGTTCGGCGCCGATGGCGCCTGGCAGGCAACGCCGCCCGACGCGGACGGCGCCTTCGGCGTGCTGCGCGGCGGCTCCGCCGTCGGCACCGTGCGCTGGCCCCTGGGCGGCGAGCACAACCGGATGAACGCGCTGGCCGCGCTGGCCGCCGCCGAGCACGCTGGCGTGCCTGCGGCCCAGGGCATCGAGGCGCTGAGCCGCTTCGCGGGCGTGAAGCGCCGCATGGAACTGCGCGGCACGGTCAACGGCATCAAGGTCTACGATGATTTCGCGCACCATCCCACCGCGATCGCCACCACCGTGGAGGGGCTGCGCCGCCAGGTCGGCTCTGCGCGCATCCTGGCCGTGCTGGAGCCGCGCTCGAACACCATGAAGCTGGGCACCATGGCGGCCCGCCTCCCCGAGGCCCTGGCCGACGCCGACCTGGTGTTCTGCTTTGGCGCCCATTCCGGCAAGCACGCCCTGGGCTGGAATCCGGCGGACGTGCTGGCGCCCCTGGGAGACCGGGCGTCGAGCTACGATGACCTCGGGGCGCTCGTGGCTGCGGTGGCCCGCGCCGCCCGCCCGGGGGACCAGGTGCTGGTGATGAGCAACGGCGGCTTCGGCGGCGTGCACGGCAAGCTGCTGGACGCCCTGCAGGCGCGCGCCTGATCTTCAGGACACCAAGGCAAAGGCGAGACATGATCCTCTATCTGCACGGTTTCCGCTCCTCGCCGACCTCGCTCAAGGCCCGGATGATGGCCGACGCAATGGCCGCGCGTGGCTTGTCCGCGGACTGGGCCTGCCCCCAACTTCCCGCCAGCCCTCGGGCCGCGGTCGAACTGGCGATGGGCATCGCCCGGCGCCAGCTTGACCGCGCGGCCTCCCCCAGGGAATTGACGGTGATCGGTTCTTCCCTGGGCGGCTTCTATGCCACCTGGCTTGCCGAACAGCTGGGCTGCAAGGCCGTACTGCTGAACCCCGCCGTGGAGGCCGCCCGCGACCTCGCCACCCAGGTCGGCGAGCACCGCATGTATCATTCCGACGCGCCGTTCGCCTTCCTTCCTGGATATGTGGACGAACTGGCCGCCATCCACGTGCCCCGCGTTACCCTGCCCGACCGGTACTTCCTGGTGGCGGCAACCGGCGACGAGGTGCTGGATTGGCGTGAAATGCGCGACCGGTACGCGGGGTGCCGCCAACGCATCGTGCAAGGCAGCGACCACGGCCTGTCCGACTTCGCTCAGTGGATGCCCGAAGTGCTTGAATTCACCCTTGGCGACAAGCAGGTTCGCCCCCAATAATCAGTTTCAGACATCAACACTCTATCTATATAGCTGCGCAAGGCGGCCCGTGCGCGCCGCCCAGGACGATTCCCACCATGTATGTGTTTTACGAAGACGACGGCAGCTTCAAGGCCGGCAATATCCTGTCGGAGACCGACGCCAGCCTGCAAGTGGAGTCGGAATCCGGCAAGCGCAGCAAGATCAAGCGAGCCAACACGCTGTTCACCTTCGCTGCGCCCGAGCCGGCCGCGCTCATGAGCCAGGCGGCCGAAGCGGCCGAGGCGCTGGACCTGCAATTCCTGTGGGAGTGCGCGCCGCAGGAGGAATTCGACGCCCCGGACCTGGCCGCCGATTATTTCGGCCATGCCCCCACCCCCGTGGAACAGGCCGCCCTGCTGATGCGCCTGCACGGCGCGCCTGCGTACTTCCACCGCCGCGGCAAGGGCCGCTACCGCCCGGCGCCGCCCGACATCCTGGCCGCCGCCCTGGCCGCGCTGGAGAAAAAGCAGCGCCAGGCCGAGCAGCAGCAGGAATGGGTGGACGAAATGGCCGCCGGCCGCTTGCCCGAGCCCATCGCCCAGGCCGCCGAGTCACTCCTGATCCGCCCCGACAAGAATTCGCAGCAATGGAAAGCCCTGGACGCCGCCTGCGCCAAGCTGGGCAAGAGCCCCGACCGCCTGCTGCTGGACCTGGGCGCCTGGCCGCACGCACTGGCGCTGCACAAGCGCCGTTTCCTGGCGACGAACTTCCCGCGCGGGCTGGCTTTCCCCGACCTGGAACTGCCTCCGATCGATCGTGAGCTGCCCCTGTCGGACGCCGAAATCTATTCGGTGGATGACGTCACCACCACCGAAATCGACGATGCGCTGTCCGTCACTTCCCTGCCGGATGGCCGCTTGCGCGTCGGCGTGCACGTGGCGGCTCCTGGCCTGACCGTGACGCGCGACAGCGAATTCGACAAGCTGGCGCGCGCGCGCCTGTCCACCGTCTACATGCCGGGCGACAAGATCCCGATGCAGCCGGACAACGTCATCCAGGCGTTCTCGCTGGACGCAGGCCGCGAGGTGCCGGTGCTGTCGCTGTACGTCGTGGCAGACCCGGAAACCGGGGAGGTCATCGAATCGGAGACGCGCCTGGAGCGCATCGTGGTGCGCGAGAACCTGCGCCACAACATGCTGGACGCCCAGGTCACCGAAGCCAGCCTTTCCGATCCCTCGGCCGAGCTGCCCTACGGCCACTGGCTGCGCCCGCTCTGGAAGCTGGCGCAGGCCCTGTCCGCCCAGCGCGAGAACGTACGCGGCAAGCCCGAGAACAATTCCCGCGTGGAGTACAGCTTCTACCTGGACGGAAATCCCGACGATCCCGATACGCCGGTGCGCCTGGTGCCGCGCCAGCGCAACGCGCCGCTGGATCGCATGGTGGCCGAATACATGATCCTGGCGAACAACCTGTGGGGCGGCCTGCTGCACCAGCACGGCGTGCCGGGCATCTACCGCTCGCAACAGGCAGGCCGGGTGCGCATGAGCACACAGGCGCTGCCCCACGAAGCCATCGGCGTGCCGCAATACGCTTGGAGCACCTCGCCGCTGCGCCGCTACGTGGACCTGGTGAACCAGTGGCAACTGATCGCCGCGGTCGAGCACGGCGTCTCGGCGCGCCTGGTGGCCCCCTTCAAGCCGCGCGACGCCGACCTGTTCGCCATCATCGGCGCCTTCGACGCGCAATACGCCGCCTGGGCGGAATTCCAGAGCGCGATGGAGCGCTACTGGTGCCTGCGCTGGCTGAAGCAGCACAACATGACCCGCACGGTCGCGCACGTACTTCGCGAGGACCTGGTCCGGTTCGCCAACGCCCCGCTGGTGACGCGAGTCGGCGGAATGCCGGAGCTGGAACGCGGGACCGCGGTCGAACTGGATATTCTGGGGATAGATGAGTTGTCCCTGGAGCTGGATTGCCGGTATGTGGGGGAGATCAGTCCGGCGGCGGGAAGCGAAGGGTAATCGGTTTTCTTCTGCGGGCTTGGTTGTTCGGGGTGGTTTGCAGGGCAGCGGTTGTTATGGGGGCCATGCTGTCTGCTGCTTTGTCGGTCGCTGAACGACGTTGTGGATGCCATGTTGTCTGCTACCGTAGGTCGCTGAACGTTGTGGGTGCCACGTTGTCTGCCACCGTAGGTCGCTGAATGTTGTGGATGCCACGTTGTCTGCCACCGTAGGTCGCCCATCGTCGCAGGCGCCAGGGCCGCTCGCGCCCACGATTGCGGTCCGGCGCGCGGGCGCCGGACTCCCCCCTCGTCATCCTCGTCCAGGCCTGCGGCCTTCCCTTCGGATTCCCTCGGGCGCATCGAGGTTGCTCGCCCCCCTGGCGCCCGCGCCGACGGGCTGCCGGTGTCTTGGCTTGTTGCGCTGCTAGGCCTGTGATCAGTGGCGGGTCTTGCGTGGCCCGCCATTTACGGCCGCCCGGGCGGCCGTAAATGGCATACGCGGGTTTGGGCGTTGAAACTGTTTGCGCTTTCGCGAATGCCGTGGGGAGAGTACTAATGGCCCGCCCCGCGTTTGAGGGGAAGGCGGTGATGGGTGGCGCGCGGCGGGCGCCTGCGCGCGCAAGTGCAGCGGGTGTCTGACACCCGGGAAACA
>NZ_JPYO01000036.1:191326-204433 GCF_000757485.1 Achromobacter sp. RTa | reverse complement strand
GACACCAATCGGGGTAGGAGCCTCTTCAATCGAGGTGTCTGACACCCGGGAAACAGCTCTTCAAGCCTTGGCGTTATCTCGTACGGGTGTCAGACACGGATCACCACGGCGGACTTCGTTGTATCGTGTCTGACACCCCTACGGCAAGACGTTGCAAGCTTGAAGCAATGCAGCGGGGTGTCTGACACCAATCGGGGCAAGCGCCTCTTCTCCAGGAGGTGTCTGACACCCGGGAAACAGCTCTTCAAGCCGTGGCGTTATCTCGTACGGGTGTCAGACACGGATCACCACGGCGGACTTCGTTGCACCGTGTCTGACACCCCTACGGCAAGACGTTGCAAGCTTGAAGCAATGCAACGGGGTGTCTGACACCAATCGGGGCAAGCGCCTCTTCTCCAGGAGTCGATAAGCCCGATGGAATCTGAAGGAACCGCCACAGGCGATAACGAAGATGACGACGGGGGGCCCCGCCGAGGCCAGTCCGGAGCGCAGGCTCCGGACCGCAATCGTTGACCCGGGCGCCTCAAGAACTCAACCGCCATCGTCAACACCCCCCCCGCCAAAAACGCTCAAGCCGCCCACCCCCACCTGGAACCCCTTAAACTCCCTCCAAAAACCACAACGACATGGAGGAGCGACATGCGCATTCTGCTGGTCGAGGACAATCTCGATCTTGGCGATGCCGTGGAAAGCAAGCTGCGCTCGGCCGGCCACAGCGTGCAATGGGTGCGCGACGGGCTGGCGGCGATGCAGTGGGGCCTGGACGAAACCTGGGATGCCCTCGTCCTGGACATCAACCTGCCGGGCAAGGATGGCTTCACGGTCATCCGCGAGCTGCGCGCCGCCGGGCTGGAAGCCCCTGTCCTGGTCATGACCGCGCGTTCCGAAATCGAAGACAAGATCGACATGCTGGACCTGGGCGCGGACGATTATCTCGTCAAGCCCTTCGATCTGCGCGAACTCGAGGCCCGGCTACGGGCGCTGATGCGCCGCCCGGCCGGCCAGACCAGCAGCGTCACCGTCTACGGCAACCTCAGCCTGGACCTGGCCAACCGCCACGTCAGCCTGGCGGGCGCGCCGCTCGAGCTCGGCCGGCGCGAGTTCCGCCTGCTGGAGATCCTGGTGGGCAAACTGGGCCAGACCGTCGCCAAGGAACGCCTGATGAACCAGCTTTTCGACCTGGACGACGGCTCCCTCAATGCGCTGGAGCTGCTGATATCGCGGCTGCGCAAAAAGCTGGCCGGCGCCTCGATCGATATCGTCACCGTGCGCGGCGTCGGCTACCTGGCCCGCAACCATGAACATCCCTGAAAGTTTCTCCATCCGCCGCCGCGTCTTTGCGCTGGGCGTGCTGCTGCTGGCCTGCGCGCTGATCGGTTTGGTGTTCTTCCTGCGCGGCTACGCGCAGCGCGCGGCGGAGCAGGCCTTCGACCGGCTGCTGGCCGCCTCGGCGCTCACCATTGCCGGTTCGGTGCAGATCGAAGACAACAACGTGACCGTGGAGCCGCCCGTGTCCTCGCTGGCCATGCTGTCGGGCGGCGAGCGCGTTTTCTACGAAGCCCGCGCCTCCAACGGCCGGCTGATCACCGGTTACGACGACCTGGCGCCCGGCCTGCCGCTGGCGCAATCCGCCACGCCGGTGTTCGCCTACCTGAACTATCACGACGAGCCCGTGCGCGTGGCCACCGTCGGGCGGCTGGTGTCCGCCAGCCAGCATGCGGGATGGGTCACCGTGCGGGTGGCCGAGACGCTGGGTTCGCGCGCGGCGCTGGCCGACGAGATCCTCGGGCGCAGCGTGCTGCCGCTGGTCGTGGTGTCGCTGGTCGCGCTGGGCCTGCTGTGGTTCGGCGTGCAGCGCGCCTTCGCGCCGCTGGGGGTGGTGGAGCGGGAATTGCGCAGCCGCGCGCCCGACGACCTGGCGCCCCTCGTGACGCCGGTGCCACGCGAGGTGAAGCGCCTGGTCGAAGCGCTGAACGCCTTCATGCAGCGCCTGTCGGGCATCATGGACACGCTCAACACGCTGGTGGCCGATGCGGCGCACCAGGTGCGCACCCCGCTGGCGTCGCTGCGCGCCCAGGCCGAGGTGGCCCTGGACGAAACCGATCCGCAGCGCCTGCATGCGCGGCTGGAGCGCATCCACCAGAACGCCACGCACGCCAGCCAGCTCATCAACCAGCTGTTGATGGACGCCACCATCACCCACCGCCTCGGCAAGGGCGCCCGCACGCTGGTGGGCGTGGCTGAGACCATCAACGAAACGCGGCGCCGCATCGGCCCGCTGGAAGCGCGGCGGCTGCGCATCGAGATCGCCCCCGACGTCCGCCGGGCCCGCATCGCCGGCGACCGCGTCGCCTTGCGCGAGATGCTGCGCAACCTGGTGGACAATGCCCTGCGCTATGCGCCGGAAGGTCCGGTGGACATCCAGGCGACGCCCGTGGCGGGCTACCGAGTGGCGCTTACCGTATCGGACCGCGGGCCCGGCGTCGCGGACGATGAAAAAGACGCGGTACAGCAGCGCTTCGTGCGCGGCCGGGCCGGCGACGCGCAGCCCGGTTCCGGCCTGGGGCTGGCCATCGTGCGCTCGGTGGCGTCCGCGCATGGCGGCTCGCTCTGGCTGCAGGACCGCCCGGGCGGCGGTCTCACGGCCCGCATCATCCTGCCCCTGGCGCGCTCGGCTCCCTGGCGCGCGGCCGCCACCGGCCTGGGCGCGCTGTTCGTCGCCGGCCTGCTGCTGGCCGCGGCGCCCGCCGGCGTGCGCGCCGGCGACACCGCAGAGATCGTCACGCGCTATCCGGCGCCACAGCCTTCCTCCCGCGTCCTGACCATCGCCGGCCCCACGGACACGCCCGTGGTCTCTCCCCTGATCCAGGGTTTCCAGGCACAGCGGCCGGACGTGACGGTGGTGTACCGCGAGATGGGCAGCCGCGAGCTCTACGAGGCCGCCGTCGAGGGCCGGCTGAAGGATGTGGACGTGCTGATGAGCTCGGCATCGGACCTGCAGATCCGCCTGGCCAACGATGGCTACGCGCTCAGCTACGCCTCGCCCTATGCCGCCAAGCTGCCCTCCTGGGCGATCTGGCGCCACGAAGTCTACGGCTTCACCTTCGAACCCGCCGTCATCGTCTACAACCCCAAGCGCTTTACCGAGGCCACGGTGCCGCGTTCGCGCCAGGATCTGCTGCGCCTGCTGGAACGGGATCCCGCCAGGCTGCACGGCCGCATCGGCACCTACGATATCGCGGCCAGCAGCGTGGGCTATCTGCTGGCCGAGCAGGACGAATTGGTCTCGTCGAACTTCTGGGGGCTGGCCAACGCGATGGGTCAGGTGGGCGTGCGCCTGTCCGCCACCAGCGCCGAAATACTGGACGCGATCGAGAACGACGACATCGACATCGGCTACAACATCCTGGGTTCCTACGCGCTGTCGCGCCAGGCGGCGGGCAACTCCATCGGCGTGGTATTCCCGCAAGACTACGTGCTGGTACTGGCGCGCTCGGTGCTGATCGCCCGCGCCGCCCCCAACCCGGACCTCGGACGCGCGCTGGTGGACTGGCTGCTATCGCCTGCCGGCCAGCAGGTGGCATCGAGCCATGCCGCGCTGGGCTCCATCATGGAGGACACGCCCGGCCGCTGGACCTCCGAAGCCGTGCTGGCGCGGTCGCAGGGCATCGTGCAGCCGGTGGTGCTCAGCCCCGCCCTGCTGGTCGGCCTGGACCAGCGCCGCCATTCGCGCTTCGTGCAGAACTGGATCCGGCTGGTGACTGACACGCCGGCAAGGGATTTCCCCTAGAGCGGTCCTGCCGCCATGACAGGACGGCGACAGACGCCGGCTCCTAAGATGGCCGCAGGCTGGACCCAGATCCGGCTTCCGACCATTCCAACGGAGACAACATCCATGCTTGCCAAGTCCCAACTGGCGGCCGCCTGCGCCGCTGCATTCGCCATTGCCACCGGCAGCGCCTTTGCGCAGCAAGTGCCGGCGGGTTATCCGGCCGACTACCAGAAGATCCTGGACGGCGCCAAGAAGGAAGGCAAGGTCGTCATCTATTCGACCACCGACACCAAGGCCGCCGGCCCCATCATCAAGGGCTTCGAAGCGCTGTATCCGGGCGTCAAGGTCGAATACAACGACATGAACAGCACCGAGCTCTACAACCGCTACATCAGCGAACAGGCCGCGGGCGGCGGTTCCGGCGACATCGTCTGGAGTTCGTCGATGGACTCGGCGCTGAAGCTCGCCACCGACTACGCCCTGAAATACAAATCGCCTGAAATCGGCAAGCTGCCGGCCTGGGCCGTCTGGAAGGATTCGGCCTACGGCACCACGTACGAGCCGGCCGTATTCATCTACAACAAGCGCCTGATCCCGGCCAACGAAGTGCCCACCACCCACGCTGCGCTGGCCAAGCTGGTTTCCAGCCAGCCGGACAAGTTCAAGAACAAGGTCACCACCTACGACATCGAGAAATCCGCCGTGGGCTTCATGCTGGCCGTGCAGGACAAGGCCAACGATCCCAAGTACTTCGAAACGCTCAAGGGCATCGGCTCGGGCGGCCTGATCGTGCAATCGTCCACGGGCACCATGATGGAGCGCGTGTCCTCCGGAGAGAACCTGATCGGCTACAACATCCTGGGCTCCTACGCGGAAACGCGCGCCAAGACCGACCCGTCGCTGGGCGTGGCCTACCCCACCGACTACGCGCTGGTTCTCTCGCGCGTGGCCTTCATCAGCAAGAAGGCGAAGAACAAGAACGCCGCCAAGCTGTGGATGGACTACCTGCTGTCGCAAAAGGGCCAGGAGATCATGGCCAACCAGGCCGACCTGGCCTCCGTGCGCGACGACATCGACGGCGACAACGACGTGGACGGCATGACCAAGAAGCTGGGCGCCTCGCTCAAACCCATCCCCGTCGACGAAACCCTGCTGGACTACCTGGAGCAGAACAAGCGCCTGCAGTTCATCAAGGACTGGCGCGCCGCGACGGGCAAGTAACGTCCACCGGCCCCCGGGACCGCGCTGCGCGTCCCGGCCAGGCGCGCGCCGCCCGCCCCGGCCGGCGCGGGCGCCCCCGGCCCCGCGCCATTCGAGACCACAGGATTTCCCCATGCAGTCATTGCGCAGAAAATGGCAGTCCCTGCCGCGCGGCGTGGTGGTGCTGATCACGGCCCTGGCCATCTACGTGCCGCTGTCGTTCATCATCGTCCAGAGCTTTCTCTCCGCGCCATTCTTCTCGCCGTCCAAGGTCTTCAGCCTGGACGCGTTCCGCTTCATCTTCGCGGACCCCGATTTCTACAAGGCCCTGAAGAGCGGCTTCATCCTGGCCTTCGGCCTGGCCATCATCGCCATTCCGTTGGGCGGCATGCTGGCCTTCCTGATGATCCGCACTGACCTGCCCGGCCGCCGCTGGATCGAACCGCTGATCCTGGTGCCCGTGTTCGTATCGCCCATGGTGCTGGGCTTCGGCTACGTGGTGGCCGCCGGCCCCGTGGGCTTTTTCTCGACCTGGGTGCAGAACCTGCTGGGCTTCGTGCCCTGGAACGTCTATTCGCTGACCAGCATCGTCATCATCGCCGGCCTGACGCACGTGCCGCACGCTTATCTGTATATCTCGTCGGCGCTGCGCAGCATGGGCTCGGACGTAGAGGAAGCCGCCCGCGTGGCCGGCGCCACGCCGCTGCGCGTGATGGTATCGGTCAGCCTGCCGATGGTGCGTCCCGCCATGCTGTACGCCACCGTGCTGCTGTTCTTCCTGGGCCTGGAAGTGTTCGGCCTGGTGCTGGTGCTGGGCGACCCGGAAGGCAACCTGGTGCTGGCCACGTACCTCTATAAGCTCACCAACAAGCTGGGCATCCCCTCCTACCACCTGATGGCCGCCGTGGCCGTGGTGCTGATCTGCATGACGATCCCGCTGGTAATGCTGCAGCGCCGCCTGATGCGCAGCGCCAACCGCTTCGTCACGGTGAAGGGCAAGGCCTCGCGCGCGCGTCCCCTGCCCCTGGGCAAATGGCGCTGGGTGGCCGGCGCCGTGGTGGCCCTGTGGCTGCTGGTGACCATCGTGGTGCCGCTGATGGGAGTGCTGCTGCGGGCATTCGTGTCCAACTGGGGCATGGGCGTGTCGCTGTTCGACGTCCTGTCGCTGGACGCGTTCCATACCGTATTCGCCCAGCCCAACCTGTTGCGCGCCATCGTCAACTCGGTCGCCATCGGCGTGATCGGCGGCGCCCTGGCGGTGATGTGCTACATGTTCGTGGGCCTGGCCATGCACCGCAAGCCCGACAACGTGACGCGCTTCATGGACTACAGCGTGCTGGTGCCGCGCGCGGTGCCGGGCCTGCTGGCCGGCCTGGCGTTCCTGTGGGTGTTCCTGTTCGTGCCGATGTGGCTCGACAACGCGCTGGACGTGGACGAAGGCGGATGGCTCTCGGCCCTGCCCTTCGCGGAATGGCTGCGCGAGAACTTCATCGAATGGCTGCGCGCCCTGCGCAGCACCATCTTCAGCGTGTGGCTGGCCTACACGGTGGTATGGATGGCCTACGGCCTGCGGCTGATTTCCTCGACCCTGCTGCAGGTAGGCCCCGAGCTGGAAGAGGCCGCCCGCAGCGCCGGCGCGCGCCGCGGCCAGATCACCCGCCACGTCACCGTTCCGCTGGCCAAGTACGGCCTGATCGGCTCCTGGCTGCTGATGTTCCTGATCTTCGAGCGCGAATACTCCACCGGCGTGTACCTGCTGTCGCCAGGCACCGAGACCATCGGATCCATGCTCGTGTCGCTGTGGGCGTCCGGCGCCATCGATATCGTGGCCGCGCTTTCCTTCATCAATATCGTTCTGGTCGTGATCGGCCTGGGCATCGCCCTGCGATTCGGAGTCAAACTTCATGATTGAGCTTTCTGTAGAAGACCTGCACCTGGACTACGGCGACAATCCGGTGCTCAAGGGCGTGTCGATGCAGCTGCGCCAAGGCGAGGTGGTCTCCCTGCTGGGGCCCTCCGGCAGCGGCAAGACCACGCTGCTGCGCGCCGCGGCCGGCCTGGAAGGCCCCAAGCGCGGACGCATCACCATCGGCGACCGCGTGGTCTACGACAGCGCGGCCAGGCAAGAAATCCCCGCCGAGGAGCGCAACCTGGGGCTGGTGTTCCAGTCCTACGCGCTATGGCCGCACAAGACCGTGTTCGAAAACGTGGCCTATCCGCTCAAGCTGCGCAAGACTCCCGGCGCCGAAGTGCGCGAGCGCGTGCAGGCCGTGCTGGACCAGCTGGGGCTGGGCAAGCTGGGCCAGCGCCATCCGCACGCGCTGTCCGGCGGCCAGCAGCAGCGCGTGGCCATCGGACGGGCCCTGGTGTACAGCCCGCCCGTCATCCTCCTGGACGAGCCGCTGTCCAACCTGGACGCCAAACTGCGCGAAGAAGCCCGCGCCTTCCTGCGCGAACTGATCATGCGCCTGGGCCTGTCGGCCCTGATGGTGACGCACGACCAGAGCGAAGCCATGGCCATCTCGGATCGGATCCTGCTGCTGAACAACGGCAAGATCGAGCAGCAGGGCACGCCGCAGGAAATGTACGGCTCGCCCTCCACCCTGTTCACGGCCGAATTCATGGGCAGCAACAACCGCCTGGACGGCAAGGTGACCGAAGTGCGCGACGGCCGCGCCCGCCTCGAGGGCCGCGGCTGGGCATTGTGGGGCAAGGCCAGCGCCGGCGTGGCCCAGGGCCAGGACGCCACCGCGGTCATCCGGGTGGAACAGGTGCGCCTGGCGGACGACCCCGACGGCAACCACCTGGACATGCCGCTCCTGACCAGCATGTACCTGGGCGACCGCTGGGAATACCTGTTCCGCACGCCGGACGCCGACCCTGCCCATACCCTGGCCCTGCGCGCCTACGGGCCGGAAGGCCGCGAGCCAGGACCCTGCCGCCTGGCGCTGCCGGCGGGCAAGGTCTGGGTCTTCCCCCGCACGGAGGCCTGATCCGGCCCCGATACGCCGGCACGGCCTGTTACAGGCCGTGCCGGCGTGCCCGGCGGACGTGTACTCGCTCTACAATGCGTTCGTGCAACGCTACGCCGATTCCTCCTCTCCGCTGAGCCGTTACCTGCTGTGGCTGGGCGCGCCTGCCCAGCACTACCTGCGCATCGGCATCGCGATATCGCTGTTGGTGCACGCCGGCGCCCTGGCGTGGCGCTTCGGCGCGCCTGCGCCCGCGCGCGCGCCGGCCACCAGCCTGGAGATCGTGCTGCTCAACGCGCGCAGCGAAACGCCCCCGGACACTCCGCGCGCCCAAGCGCAGAACCAGATGACCGGCGGCGGCAATGCCGAGCGCGGCCTGTCCACCACCCCGCTTCCCCGCACCGGCGAATCGGCCGAAACCATCGTGCTGGAGGCCATGCGCCGCCGCCAGGTGCAGCTCGAGGCCGAGCAGACCCGCCTGATGACCCAGTTGCGCTCGACGGACAAGGCCGGCGCGGAACGCCAGGCCGTCAACCCCTGGCCGGACGGCGCCGACCTCGGGCGGGACGCCGAGGACCAGGCCAGCGTCATCCAGAGCGCCCAGGTGGCCGCCCTGGCGGCCCGGGTGCAGCAGTACAGCGCCGAGCCCCGCAAGCAGTTCGTGGCGCCGTCCGCCGAAGCCTCGCGCTATGCCGCCTACCTGGACGCCTGGCGCACCCGGATCGAAACGGTCGGCACCCAGCATTACCCGGACGAGGCGCGGGGCCGCATCTATGGCTCGCTGCGCATCACGGTGTCGGTGCGCGCCGACGGCAGCATCGCCAACGTCGAGATCGACCAACCCTCGCCGCACGCCGTGCTGAACCAGGCCGCCCGCCGCATCGTGCAGCTGGCCGCGCCCTTCCCCCCTTTCCCACCCGACATCGCGCGCGATACCGATGTGCTGGTCATCACCCGCACGTGGCATTTCGTCAACGACACCCTGGAAACCCAAGCCCCATGACCGAGGCGTCCCCTCTTGCCCGATATGCCGTCATCGGCAACCCCATTGCGCATAGCCGCTCGCCTCAGATCCACGCCATGTTCTCCGAGCAGACCGGCAAGCCGCTGCGCTATGACCGGCTGCTGGCGCCGGTGGACGGTTTCGCCGGGGCGGTCGCCGCGTTCGCGGCCGAGGGCGGGCTCGGGCTGAACGTCACGGTGCCCTTCAAGCTGGACGCCTATGCGCTGGCCGCCGGCCGCCTGTCGTCCCGCGCCCGGCTGGCCGGAGCGGTCAACACCCTGTCCTGGCGCGATGGCGCCTGGCACGGCTGCAATACCGACGGAGTCGGCCTGGTCTCCGACCTGCTGCGCCTGGGCGTGCGCCTGAACGGCGCGTCCGTGCTGCTCGTTGGAGCCGGCGGCGCGGCCCGCGGCGTGCTGCAGCCGCTGGCCGAGGCGGGCTGCGCCCGCATCCACATCGTCAACCGCACCTCCGCCCGCGCGCAAGAACTGGCCGATGCCTGGCGCGACAACGGCGTGTCGCCCCAGACCCGGGTCACGGCGGGGGGGCTGGCGGACGCCGGCACGCCCGGCGGCTGGAATCTGGTCGTCAACGCCACGGCGAGCGGGCTGCAGGATGCCGCCCCCGACCTGCCCCAGGGCCTGTACGCGCCCGGCGCGGCCGGCTACGACATGATGTACGGCGCCCAGCCCACGGCCTTCATGAAACAGGCCCAGGCCGACGGCGCCGCGCTTACCGCCGACGGGCTGGGCATGCTGGTCGGCCAGGCGGCCGAAAGCTTCTTCATCTGGCACGGCTTGCGGCCCGATCCCGCGCCCGTCCTCGCCGCGCTGCGCGAGGATCTCGCGGCGGGTCGCTGAGCGCATGGCGACGCGCAAGGGCCGCTCCTGGTTCCGGATCATCACCGGCGCGCTGATGGCGCTGGTGTGCCTGGTCCTGCTCTACCAATTCTGGCTGTTCGCCCAGGTCGTCTGGTACAACTACCGGGATCCGGGCAGCAGCGCGATCATGCGCGAGGAGCTCTCCCGCCTGCGCGAGGGCAACCCCGCCCTGGAGCTGAAGCACGAATGGATGCCCTACGACAAGATCAACCGCACGCTCAAGCGCGCGGTGGTGGCGTCCGAGGATTCCAACTTCACGGAGCACGACGGCGTCGAATGGGACGCCATCCGCAAGGCCTGGGAATACAACCAGAAACAGCAGGAGGCGGGCCGCAGCAAGATGCGCGGCGGCTCCACCATCACCCAGCAACTGGCCAAGAACCTCTTCCTGTCCAGCTCCCGCAGCTACATCCGCAAGGGTCAGGAACTCGTCCTGACCTACATGATCGAACATGTCATGAGCAAGGAGCGGATCCTGGAACTGTATCTGAACGTGGCGGAATGGGGCGTGGGCGTGTTCGGCGCCGAGGCCGCCGCCCGGCATTATTTCAATACCTCCGCGGCCAGCCTGGGCGCCAGCCAATCGGCGCGCCTGGCGGCCATGCTGCCCAATCCGCGCTTCTATGACAGCCACCGCAATTCCCGCTACCTGAACTCCCGGGTCGGCGTCCTGACTCGGCGGATGCAGATGGTCGACATTCCCTGATCCCGGGGGCCGGACCCGAACGGCAGGATTTGTTAAGCTTTCAGGTTTACGCGCACCCTCTTTCCTACATGCGTACCGCACGTCGCTACCTGGCCCGCGAGATCTATCGCTCTTGCGCAGTGGTCCTCCTGGCCCTGCTGGGCCTTTTCACGTTCTTCGCGCTGGTGGACGACCTGGACAACGTGGGTGACAAGTTCTCCATGATGGCCCTGCTCTACATGCAGGCCCTGGCGATCCCCACCCGTCTGTACGACCTCCTGCCCATCGGCCTGCTGATCGGCGCCATCCTGGCGCTGGCCGGGCTCGCACAGCGCAACGAACTGGTCATCCTGCGGGTGTCCGGCGTGAGCGGCATGAAGCTGCTGCGCATGCTCTGGATCGTGACGATCCCGCTGATGATCGGCGCGGGGCTGCTATCCGAATACGTCACCCCCTGGGCCGAGATGAAGTCCGGCGAAGCCAATCTGCTATTCCGCGGCAAGGCCGGCGGCGACCGCCTCAAGAGCGGATACTGGTTCAAGGAACCCACCGCCAACGGCGGCACCCGCATCATCAACATCGGCGAGCTCAAGGGAGACGGGCAGGTAAACGCCGTGACCCTCTACGAATTCAAGAAGGACCTGACGCTGTCGGTCCTGTCGACCGCCCCCACCGGCCTGTTCACGCACGGGGACCTGGTGCTCAAGGACGTCTCCGAGACGCGGCTGGACGAAAACGCGGCCGAGGCCCTGGCCGACGCGCGCCCCCCCAAGAATCCTCCCGCCACCGTCGTAAAGGTGCCCGAACGCACGGTGGACACCACCCTCAGCGCTGAACGCCTGCTGGCGCGCGTGCTGACGCCGGAGCGGATGTCCATCGTGACGCTGCTCGACTACGTGGATTATTTGCGCAACAACCAGCTGCAATATGGTCGACAGGTCGTCGCCTTGTGGCGCAAACTGGCATATCCGTTCACCCTGCTGGTGATGATCACCATCGCCGCCCCGATCGGCCTGATGCAGACCCGCCGCGGCGGCGTGGGAGCCAAGGTCTTCCTGGGCATCCTGCTCGGCGTGGCCTTCTTCATGCTCAACCAGCTGGCCCTGAACGTAGGCATGCTGGGCAAGTGGCCGCCCTGGCTGACGGCGCTGGGCCCGAACCTGGGCGCCGTGATCCTGGCGCTGGGCGCCATGAGCTACATGGAATACCGCCACACCATCACCCGAATCGTCCAACAACGTTGGCCTTGGAGCAAAAGTCCCGCATGAACGGCAGTATCTGGATGATCGGCGACGTGCAGGGCTGCTGCTCGCCGCTGGATCGTTTGCTGTCCCACCCCGACCTGGTCGGCGACCCCCAATCGCGCCTCTGGTTCGCGGGGGACCTGGTCAACCGCGGCCCGCAGTCGCTGGAAACCCTGCGCCGCATCATCGACCTGGGCGACCGCGCCACCTCGGTGCTGGGCAACCATGACCTGCATCTGCTGGCCACGGCCGCCGGCGTGCGCAAGCCGTCCAAATCGGACACGCTGGAAGAAATCCTGCGGGCGCCGGACGCCGCCGACCTGATTAATTGGCTGCGGTTCCGGCCCCTGGCGCATTTCGAGCAGAACCACCTGCTGGTCCACGCCGGCACTCTGGCCAAATGGGACGTCGCCAAGACCCTGGCCCTGGCCGGCGAGGTCCAGGACGCGCTGCGCGGGCCGAACTGGCAGAAGGCGCTGCAAAAAATGTACGGCAATGAGCCGGCCACGTGGAAGGAAGACCACAAGGGCGGCAAGCGGATGCGGGTCATCATCAATGCGCTGACGCGCATACGCCTGTGCACGCCGAACGGGCACATGGAGTTCGCCACCAAGGTGACGCCGGGCGCCTGGCCTTCGGGGCTGGTGCCCTGGTTCGACGTGCCGAACCGCGCAACCCGGAACGTCACCACGGTATTCGGCCACTGGTCGACGCTGGGGCTGCTGCAGCGGCCGGACGTGATCTGCCTGGATACCGGATGCGTATGGGGCGGGTCGCTGACTGCGCTGCGCTTGCAGGATCGGAAGCTGGTGCAGGTTAAGTGTTCGCAGTTTCAGGATCCGATGTCGGAGTGAGGGCTTCGTGGGTCGGGGCTTCGTGGGTTGGGGCTTCGTGGGTCGGGGCTTCGTGGGTCGGGGCTTCGTGGGTCGCCCGCCGTCGCGGGAGCCAGGGCCGCTCGCGCCCACGATTGCGGTCCGGCGCGCTGGCGCCGGACTCCCCCCTCGTCATCCTCGCCCAGGCCTGCGGCCTTCCCTTCGGATTCCCTCGGGCGCATCGAGGTTGCTCGCGCCCCTGGCTCCCACGCCGACGGGCTATCGGTGTCTTGGCTTGTTGCGCTGCTAGGCCTGTGGTCAGTGGCGGGTCTTGCGTGGCCCGCCATTTACGGCCGCCCGGGCGGCCGTAAATGGCATACGCGGGTTTGGACGTTGAAACTGTTTGCGCTTTCGCGAATGCCGTGGGAAGAGTACTAATGGCCCGCCTTGCGTTTTGGGGGGAAGGCGGTGATGGGTGGCGCGCGGCGGGCGCCTGCTTGCGCAAGTACAGCGGGTGTCTGACACCCGGGAAACAGCC
>NZ_JPYO01000036.1:190308-191316 GCF_000757485.1 Achromobacter sp. RTa | reverse complement strand
GTTGCACCGTGTCTGACACCCCTACGGCAACGCGTTACAGGCTTGAGGCAACGCGGCGGGGTGTCTGACACCAATCGGGGTAGGAGCCTCTTCAATCGAGGTGTCTGACACCCGGGAAACGGCTCTTCAAGCCTTGGCGCTATCGCGTACGGGTGTCAGACACGGAGCACCACGGCGGACTTCGCTGCACCGTGTCTGACACCCCTACGGCAACGCGTTACAGGCTTGAAGCAACGCAACGGGGTGTCTGACACCAATCGGGGTAGGAGCCTCTTCATCGAGGGTGTCCGACACCCGGGAAACGGCTCTTCAAGCCTTGGCGTTATCTCGTGCGGGTGTCAGACACGGATCACCACGGCGGACTTCGTTGCACCGTGTCTGACACCCCTACGGCAAGACGTTGCAAGCTTGAAGCAATGCAACGGGGTGTCTGACACCAATCGGGGTAGGAGCCTCTTCAATCGAGGGTGTCTGACACCCACGAAACAGCTCTTCAAGCCTTGGCGCTATCTCGTACGGGTGTCAGACACGGATCACCACGGCGGACTTCGTTGCACCGTGTCTGACACCCCTACGGCAAGACGTTGCAAGCTTGAAGCAATGCAACGGGGTGTCTGACACCAATCGGGGTAGGAGCCTCTTCAATCGAGGGTGTCTGACACCCAGGAAACAGCTCTTCAAGCCTTGGCGCTATCGCGTACGGGTGTCAGACACGGATCACCACGGCGGACTTCGTTGCACCGTGTCTGACACCCCTACGGCAACGCGTTACAGGCTTGAGGCAGCGCAACGGGGTGTCTGACACCAATCGGGGTAGGAGCCTCTTCAATCGAGGGTGTCTGACACCCACGAAACAGCTCTTCAAGCCTTGGCGCTATCTCGTACGGGTGTCAGACACGGATCACCACGGCGGACTTCGTTGCTCCGTGTCTGACACCCCTACGGCAAGACGTTGCAGGCTTGAGGCAACGCAGCGGGGTGTCCGACACCAATCGGGGCGGACGCAGC
>NZ_JPYO01000036.1:157092-189869 GCF_000757485.1 Achromobacter sp. RTa | reverse complement strand
GGCCGGGGGTGCGCGGGGAGTCGATAAGCCCGAGGGAATCCGAAGGAGTCGCCGTAGGCGAGGACGAGGATGACAAGGGGGCAGTCCGGAGCGCAGGCTCCGGACCGCAATCGTTGACCCGCGCGCCCCCGGCCCCCGACGCGACGGGCGCCTAAAGAACCCAACCCTTCGCGAACTCCCAAGGATCCAACCCTTCGCAAGCTCCCAAGAACTCAACCCAAGAGCCCCAAAACCCCCACCTTCAATGCCGGATCTCCGCCAGGAACTTCTGCGCGCGCGCGGTCTCCGGCCGGGAGAAGAATTCTTCCGGCGTCCCGGTCTCGACGATCCGCCCCGCGTCCATGAACCAGACCCTATCCGCGACCTCCCGCGCAAAGCCCATTTCGTGCGTGACGCAAACCATCGTCATACCGTCCTTGGCCAGGCCCTTCATCACTTGCAGCACCTCGCCCACCATCTCCGGGTCCAGCGCGCTGGTGGGCTCGTCGAACAGCATCACCGGCGGATTCATCGCCAGCGCCCGCGCAATGGCGACCCGTTGCTGCTGGCCGCCGGACAACTGGGCGGGATAGGCGTCGGCCTTGTGGGCCAGGCCGACGCGATCCAGCAATTGGAGGGCGCGTTCGCGCGCCTCGGGGCGGCGGGCCCGCTTGAGTTGCAGCGGGGCCAGCATCAGGTTCTCCAGCGCCGACAGGTGCGGAAACAGGTTGAACTGCTGAAACACGAAACCGATATGGCTGCGCAGCGTGTCCAGGTGCACCTTGGGGCCGTAGATGTCCTGGCCGTCCACCTCGATCACGCCCTTCTGGATGGGCTCCAGCCGATTGACCGTGCGGATCAGCGTGGATTTGCCCGACCCTGACGGCCCGCATACCACCACCACCTCGCCCTGCTTCACCTGCGCCGTCACATCGGCCAACGCCTGGTATTGCCCGTACCACTTCTGCACTTCGGAAAATCGGATCATGTCGCCACCGCGCGAGGAGCAGGCATGAGCCCGGCGCGGCGCCTGCCGATACGGCGTTCGGTCAGGTGCACCAGTGAGCTCAGCCCGAAATTCAGGATGAAATAGGTCAGCGCCAGCAGCCCGAAGACCTCGAACGGCTTGGTCAGCAGCACGCTGTTGATCTGGTTGGCCGCATAGGTCAGTTCCTGGACGCTGATGACGTAGGCCAGCGACGTCTCCTTCACGGTGGAGACGAACTGGCTCAGCATGCTGGGCAGCATGTTGTAGAGCGCCTGCGGCAGGATTACGCGGCGCATGGTCTGCATGTACGACAGGCCCAGCGCGCGGCTGGCTTCCTGCTGCCCGGGCGGCAGCGCCTGGATGCCGGCGCGGATGATCTCCGCCAGGTAGGCGCTTTCGTAGCAGACCAGCGCCACCACCATCGTCGTGGTGCCGGCCACCGGCCGGCCGATGATGAGCGGCACGAAGAAGTACGCCCAGAAGATGAACATCAGCAGCGGCAACCCGCGCACCAGGTACACCACGGCCGACGCCGGCCAGTAGAAGACCCGGTAGGGACTGATCCGGCCCAGCGCCAGCAGCACGCCGCAGGGCAGCGCCAGCGCCAGGCTGACCGCGGCCAGCCCCAGCGTGGCCGCCAGGCCGCCGACCGGGCCTTGCGGATACTGCCCGATGAGCAGCAACAGCCAGTTGTCCTTGAGTATGTCCCACATGTCAGCGCGCTCCCAGCGGACGGTAGCGCCGTTGCAGGAGAGCGCCGCCCCCCATGATCAGGAACGACAGCACCAGGTAGATGACGGTCACGACCGCATAGGCCTCGAAGGTGCGGAACGTGTAGTTCTCGATTTCGCGGCCGGCGGCGGTGAGTTCGGTCACGCCGATGGCCATGGCCAGGCTGGTGTTCTTCAACAGCAGCAGGGTCTGGTTGAGCAAGGGCGGAATGGCGATGCGGAAAGCCTGCGGCAGCACGACCTTGCGCATCGTGGCCAGGAAGCTCAGGCCCAGCGCGCGCGCCGCCTCGACCTGGCCCGAGGGAATGCCGCGCACCGCGCTGCGCAGGTCTTCGCAGACATAGGCGGACATCACCAGCCCGATCGCGATGCAGGACAGGATGAACTCGCTGCCATGGCTGTTGAGCCAGTCGGTGGCGGCCTGAGGCAGCAGCGCCGGCACGCCGAAATACCAGAAGAGGATGTGCACCAGCATGGGCACGTTGCGGTGGAACGCGACATACGTCGCGATCACCCCGTTGGCCACGGGCGAGCCCGTCAGGCGGATCACCGCCAGCAGGCTGCCCACGAAGAACGCCAGGATCCAGGCGAATCCGGCCAGCGCCAGGGTGGTGACGAGCCCCCTGAGCAGCCAGGCCGGGTATTCCCCCTGGAAGATGGCGCCGAAGTCGAAAACGTAATGCATCGAACCAGGCTCCAGCGCGCTCGGCGCGTCAACCCTTGATGGCTTCGATGGTGAAGTCGCGTTTCATGTTGAACTGGGTGCCTGCGCCGAACCACTTGTCGAAGGTCTTGGCCGCCTGGCCCGAGGCTTCCATGCCGTCGAGCACCTTGTTCACCTGGTCCAGCATCGCCGTGTCGCCCTTGCGCACGCCCATGCCCCAAGGTTCGACGAACAGCGCCGGCTCCAGGATCTTGACCGGGACGGCGCTGGCGGCGGCCTGCTGCTTGAGCTTGACCAGCATGAGTTCGGAGGCCACGAAGCCGCTGACCTTGCCCTGCTGCAGCGCCAGGAACGCGCCGCTCGGGTCCTTGAAGGTTACGGGCTCGACGTTCGGGATGTTCTTGCGCGCGCCCTGCTCGGACGACGAGCCCCGCACCGCGCTGACGCGCTTGCCGGCCAGGTCGGCGGGCGCCTTCAGGTCCTTGTCCGAATCGCGCGCCAGCACTTTCTGCAGGCTCACGAAATGCTGGTGCGAATAGTCGATCTGCTTCGCGCGCTCGGGGCTCCAGCCCAGGTTGGCCGCCACCACGTCCACGCGGCCGGCAATCAGTTCGGGGATGCGCGCCTCCACGGCAATGAGCTTGAGCTCCAGCGGGACTCCCAGGCTATCGGCCACGGCCTGGCACATGTCGACCTCGTAGCCGACGATGCCGCGGGTCTTCGGATCCTGGAAACTGAACGGCTCGGCCGTGCCCATGGTTCCGCAGATGAACTTGCCGCGCGCCTTGATGTCGGCCAGCGTGTCGGCATGGGCGGCGGGCGCCAGCGCGGCGGCCATGCCGGCGGCGGCGACGAAGGAAGCGATCGTTGTCTTCATGGTATTTCCCCTGAGTGTAGGTATGGGTACAGCCGGTCTGGGCAGCCTTCCAGGCCGCCCACAATCAAATCAATCCGCCGCATGCCTCGCGGATGCGGCGGCAGCCTTCCTCGATGTTTTCCATCGAGGTCGCGAAGCTCAGCCGCAGATAGGGCGACAGGCCATAGGCCGCGCCGTCCAGCACCGCCACACCCGCGACATCCAGCAGAAACATCACGACATCCAGGTCGGTCCGCAGCACGCGTCCGTCGGCCGCGCGCTTGCCCAGCAGCCCCTCCACCGAGGGATAGACGTAGAAAGCGCCCTGGGGCTGCGGACAGCGGATGCCGGGCACGTCGTTCAACAGCGCGACGATGCGATCGCGGCGCGCATGGAAGACCTCCGCCGCCTCGCGCACGCAGGCCTGGTCGGCGGTAAGCGCGGTGCGCGCCGCCGACTGGCTGATCGCGCTGACGCAGCTGGTGCTCTGCGAGATCAGTGTGGCCATCGCCTTGATCAGGGCTTTCGGCCCGCCCGCGTAGCCCAGGCGCCAGCCGGTCATCGCGTAGGCCTTGGACACGCCGTTGATCGTGAGGCAGCGGCCGGCAAGCGCCGGCACCGCGGCCGCGGGCGACAGATGCGGCGTATCGCCATAGGCGAGATGTTCATAGATCTCGTCGGTCATCAGCCAGACCTGCGGATGCCGCGCCAGCACCTCGCCCAGCGCCCGCAGCTCGGCGGCGTCGTACATCGCGCCGGTGGGGTTGCTGGGCGTGTTCAGGAGCAGCCATTTGCTGCGCGGCGTGATCGCGCGCTCCAGCGCCTCGGGCGTGAGCTTGAAACCGTCGGACTCGGGGCAAGGCACCACCACGGGGGTGCCGTCGTTGACCAGCACCATGTCCGGGTACGACACCCAGTACGGCGCGGGAATGATGACCTCGTCGCCCGCCTGCACGGTGGCGGCCAGCGCGGTGAAGATCAGCTGCTTGGCGCCCACGCCGACGATCAGCTCGTCCAGCGCGTAGTCCAGGCCGTTCTCGCGCTGGAACTTGGCGCGCACCGCTTCCAGCAGCGGCCTGGAGCCGGCGGACGCGGTGTAGCGGATGTCGCCGCTGTTGAGGGCGTCGATACCCGCCTGCACGATATGCGCGGGGGTCGGCAGGTCCGGCTCGCCCACCGTGAAATCGACGATGTCCCTGCCCTGGGCGCGCAGCTGGTCGACACGGCTCTTGGCCGCCATGCTGGGCGAGGGCTTGATGGCGCGCGCCCGGTCCGCCAGGAATTCGCTTGCGGCCGCGCTCATGCCAGCCCCTTGGCCGCGAAGGCGGCCTGCATCCAGCTCTGCGTCTTCTCGCCGCCGGCGATCTCGGCCATGATGCGTTCCTCCTTGGCGGCGTGGGCCTGGGCGGCGGCGATCAGGGCTTCGGCCTCGGAAGGCGGAAAGCTGACCAGGCCGTCCTCGTCGCCCACCACGATGTCGCCCGGATTGATGACCTGCCCGCCGATGGACACGGGCACGTTGACCTCGCCGGGCCCATCCTTGTAGGGGCCGCGGTGGATGTGGCCGCGCGCATAGCAGGGGAAACTGTCCGCCTCGAAGGCGGCCACGTCGCGGATCGCGCCGTCCACCACCACGCCGGCGCAACCGTGGACCTGGAGATAGCGCTTCATGATTTCGCCCAGCACGGCGTTGGACAGGTCTCCGCCCGCGTCCACCACGAGCACGTGGCCGGGTTGCACCTGCATCATGGCCTTGTAGATGAGGAGGTTGTCGCCCGGGCGGGTCTTGACGGTCAGGGCCGTGCCGACCAGCTTGCCCGCGCCGTTGTAGCGGCGCAGGCCCGAAATGCCTTCGCGGCGCGCGAGGTTGTCGCTGAGGTGCGGCGTGACGATGCCGGCCAGCGCCTGGAGAACCGCGGCGGAAGCGACGGGTGTAGCGGGCAATATCCGGGCGCCGGTATGAATAGAGGCCATGGCGATCTGCAAAATCCTGAGTCGGTGATTGAATGAAGCAGGCGCCATGGTGCGAGCTTTTGCGATTCCGTAAAAGGGATTAAATTTCCACGAACTTCATCGCTTTATGGAATATAAGGGTTAGCCCTTAATGGAAATTTCGGAATGAATATCGCTGCTCCGGAGCGCCTCGCGTGCTGACCTTCAAACAGATCGAAGCCCTCTACTGGACCGTCAGGCTAGGCACGTTTTCCGCGTCGGCGCAGAAGCTGCACACCACGCAGTCCGCCATCACCAAGCGCATCCAGGAACTGGAGGCGGACTTCGACATCGCCCTGTTCGACCGTTCGGGCCACCGCGCCGAGCTGACCGCGCGCGGCCATGAGGTCTATGCGCTGGCGGAAGAAATGCTGGGCCACCGCGACCGGTTGCTGGTCCGGCTGAAAGGCCAGCACACGCTCACCGGCACGTTCCGTTTCGGCATCACGGAGATCACCGCGATGACCTGGCTGCCCGCGCTGATCCGGCTGCTGCGGGCGCACTACCCGCGCATCACGCTGGAGCCGCACATCGACCTGGGCGCGGACCTGCTCAAGCGCCTGCAGGCCGGCCAGCTGGACATGGCGTTCCTGCACGGGGAATTCGCGGAGCCTAACCTGCAGGCGGTGCCGCTGCAGCGCCTGGAGTTCGCCTGGATGGGCAGCCCCGACATGATCGACTCCAGCCGCGTCTACACGCCGGCGGACATCGCGGCCCTGCCCCTGCTGCGACAAAGCCGGGAATCGGGCTTGAACATGATCTACGACGGCTGGCTGCGGCCGCACACCCCGGCCAGCAATATCTTCACCATCAACAGCCTGATCGCGATGGCCGGGCTGACCGCCGCCGGCTTCGGCGTCAGCTGCCTGCCGCGCGACTATTTCGCGGACATGGTCAGCGCGAAACAGCTGGTCATCGCCCGCACCAGCCTGGCGCCGCCGCAATCGGTGTATTGCGCGATGTTCCGCAGGGATGCGGACGTAGCGTTTTGCGAGAGCGTTGCGGAGCTGGCGGAGAGTTGTTGCGAGTTTTCTGGCGGTGGAAGGTGAGTTTTCTGCTGAGGATGGGCAGTGCCTGACGCCAAGCGGCAGCCAATACGTGTGTCTGACACCCGGGAAGGCCTGCGCCAGGCCGTTCCAGCATCTCCTCGGGTGTCAGACACTGCCTGGACCAGTGTCTGACACCCGTACGAGACGCATGCCATTGCGCCTCGGTGCCTCGCGGGTGTCTGACACCAAGCGGCGGCCAATACGTGTGTCTGACACCCGGAAAGGCCTGCGCCAAGCCGTTCCAGCATTTCCTCGGGTGTCAGACACTACCTGGACCAGTGTCTGACACCCGTACGAGACGCACGCCATTGCGCCTCGGTGCCTCGCGGGTGTCTGACACCAAGCGGCGGCCAATACGTGTGTCTGACACCCGGAAAGGCCTGCGCCAAGCCGTTCCGACATCTCCTCGGGTCAGACACTGTCCGGCCCCTCTCGGCCTACAGCGCGCTCAGAATCGCGTCGCGGGCCTGGTGGGAGAGTTCCAGGCGGGTGGGCAGGCTGCCGTCGGGGTGGCGGGCGGGCAGCGGGGGCAGGAAGACCACTTCCACGGCCAGGCCGGTCACGCCCAGCACGCGCCAGAGGTTGGCGACCAGGGATTCCTCGCCCACGAATGCGGCGTAGCCGCTGCGCTTGCCGTGCTGGAGAAAGCGCAGGGCGACCGGCTGGATCTCCACGGCGGCGGCGCGGGCCGGTTCGAACAGGCTGGCGTGGAAGGGAAGCAGCTCGAAGCCTGTGCTGGTCGTGCCTTCGGGGAACAGGCCCACGGCGTCGCCCTGCTTGAAGCGGGCCTGCATGGCCTCGCCCATCGCGTGCACGGCATGGCGTTGGCCGCGTTCGATGAACAGCGTGCCGGCGCCTGCCACCAGCCAGCCTATGACCGGCCAGCTGCGGATTTCGCTCTTGGCGACGAAGGACGTGGCGCGCGCCGAATTGAGCACGAAGATGTCGATCCACGATACGTGATTGGCCACCATCAGCACCGGCCCCGTCAGGCGCGGTTCGCCCTTCAGGATCACGCGCAGGCCGCAGAAGGCCATCAGGCAGCGGGACCAGCGGCGGTTCAGCCAAGCGCGCTTCCCGTTCCCGAGCAGCGGATACACCAGGCCCACGCAGAGCAGGCCGAAAATGATCCAGGGCAATACAAGGAACAGCCTAAGGACAAAGCGCAGCAGCTTCAAACCGGAGTCTCCCAGGCCAGGCTGCCACCCACGACGGTGGCGCGTACACGGCCGGGCAGCATCATACCCGCGAACGGGGTGTGGCCGCTGCGGCTTTGCAGCGCGCCCGGCGTCACCAGCCATTCGGCGTCCAGGTCGGCCAGGCAGAGGTCCGCGGGCGCGCCCACGCCCAACTGGCCGCCGGACTCCGCCAGCGGCGCAATCCTGCCCAGCACCGAGGCGGGGCCGCAGGTAACCCGCGCCAGCGCCTCGGCCAAGGGCCGGCGGCTGTCGCGCGCCCACTTCAAAGCCAGGGACAGCAGCAGTTCCAGGCCCGTGGCTCCAGGCGCGGACAGGGGGAACGGCACGGCTTTCGCGCGCCCCTCGACCGGCGCATGATCCGAACACAGGGCGTCGACCGTGCCATCGGCCAGCGCCGCCTGGATCGCATCGCGGTCGCGCTGGCCGCGCAGCGGCGGATTCAGGTGGAAATTCGTGTCGAAGAAGCCGATATCGACATCGGTCAGGTGCAGGCTGTTGACGGACACGTCCGCGGTCAGCGGCAGGCCTTCGCGCCTGGCCGCGCGCAGCAGTTCCAGCCCGGCCGCCGTGGACAGCCGCGTCAGGTGCACCCGGGCGCCGGTGGCGCGCTGCAATTCGAAGACCGTCTGCAAGGCCACCGTCTCCGCCTGCGGCGGCAATCCTTGCAGGCCCAGGCGTTCGGCATAGGCGCCGCCGGCGGCCACCGCGCCGCGCGCAAGCCAGGGGTCTTGCGGGCGCAGCCACAACGTATGGCCCAGGCTGCTGGCGTAGCGCATCGCGCCCCACAGCACGCGCGTGTCGGCAATACCCTGGTCGCCTTGCGCGCAGGCGAGGCAGCCGGCCCCGGCGAGCAAATCCATTTCGGCCAGCGTTTCACCCGCGAGGCCCACGGTCATCGCGCCCAGCGGACGCACACGGCATTGCCCCGGATGAGCCTGGCGCATCAACGCGTCCGCCTTGCCCGGCTCGTCCAGGGGCGCTTCCGGGTCGGGAGGCAGCACCAGGCAGGTCACGCCGCCCGCCAGGGCCGCGCGCAACTCGGAAGGAGCGAAGGCCGCCGCGCCGGGTTGCGAGACCCGCGCGGACAGGTCGACCAGCCCCGGCAACACCGCCAGCCCTGCCGCGTCGAACCGGCGGTCGGCCTCGAAACCGTCGGGCCTCCGGCCCACCGCCGCAACGCGGCCTTCGGCGATAAAGAGATCGTGCGGTCCGTCCACGCCGTTCGCGGGATCGATCAGCCTGCCATTCGCGATATGCAGCCTCATGACGCATCTCCTGCAAGCAGCCCCAGGGCAGCCTCGCGCACACGCTGTTCGAGCCCCGCCAGCCGCGCCTGCACGGGCGCCAGGCTAGCCGCGACATCGCCGTCGAGCTCGATGCCGGGTTCCAGCTCGCCTGCGGGCAGCAGCAGCGCGTCGGGCCGGGCGCCGGCCAGCGCGCCCGGCGTCAAACCATAGGAATGCGCATACTCGCGGGCCGAAGGCAGCAGCGCGCCGCTGATCCGTTCCATATCGAGAGGCAGGACGATGATGACGTCGGCGTCCTGCAGCCCTTCCCGCAGCGAGGCGCAGGCGCGCACGCCCAATTGCGCCAGGCTGTCGGGCAGCAGGCCGCGCGGCGCCGCCGCGCGCACTTCCGGAACGCCCAGCGTGGTCATGGCGTGGATCGCCGAGCGCGCCGCGCGCGAATGCCGGACGTCGCCCACCAGCGTTACCGCCAGGTTCGTCAGGTCCCCCTTCGCCTCCAGCATCGCCTGCACCAGCGCCAGCGCCGGCAAGGGATCGGCATGGCTGCCGTCGCCCGCGTTGACGATGCGCAGGCCCGCCGACGCATGGGCGGCCGCGCAGTGCGCCGCTCCGCTCGCCGCGTGGCGTAACACCAGCAGGCCCGGCTCCAGGCCGGCGACGGTGCCGGCCAGCGCATCGCCGGCCCGGGCGTCCAACGCAACGGGCTGTAGCCCGAGGCGCGTGGCGGCGGCGGCGAAATCGCTGCGATCCCGTGCCGCATCGTCCGGCAGGCAAAGGAATACCGGCAGCCCCGAAGCGGTACCGGCAGGAGCCGCGCCGCCCTCGAGGCCGCGCGCGGCGTCCAGCAGCCGCTCGACGTGGCGCCGGGGCAGGCCTTCCGTGGTCAGCAGGTGTATCAGTTCGCCGCGGCGATCGAGTTGCGGATTGAGCATAGGCAAGCCTGGCGGCAAGCGTCAGGCCGCCGGCAGGGTATCCAGATATCGTTGCAGGATAACAGCCGCCGCCATCGCATCATCGGCGGCATGCGTGCCGAGCAGGCGCTGCGCCTCCATGCTGGAGCCGCGTTCATCCACCAGTTCGACGGCGACGCCGAAGCGGCCATGCAATTGGTTGGCGAAACGGCGGCAGCGCGCGGTGGCGGGCTGTTCGCCGCCGTCGGCGTCCAGGGCCAGCCCCACCACGACGCGGCGGGGCTGCCATTCCTGCAGCAGGGCGGCGATGCGGCCGAAGCGCGCCTCGCGCACTTCGCTGAAGATGATTTCGAGCGGGCGCGCCTGGCGCGTCAGCGTGTTGCCGATGGCGATGCCGATCTTCTTCTCGCCGAAATCGAAGGCAAGCAGGGTTTCCTCAGGCATGGCCCGCGTCGCCCGCCAGCATGACCGGATCGATGCCCAGCAGCTTGAGCGCGGCGGGATAGCGGTCTTCGGGCGGCACGTCGAAAATGATGCTGTCGTCGGCGCCCACGCTGAGCCAGGCGTTCTGGGCCATCTCGCTTTCGAGCTGGCCCGCGCCCCACCCCGCATAGCCGAGCGTAACCAGCATGCGGGCCGGCCCGTTGCCCTCGGCAACGGCCTGCAGCACATCGCGCGACGTGGTCAGCGCCATGCCGCCCAGCTTGATGCTGGAACTGTAGTCGCCTGCGGGCGCATGCAGCACGAAGCCGCGGTCGGTCTGCACCGGGCCGCCGAAGAAAACCAGGGTGTCCTTCACGGGGCCGATCTCGAGCGTCAGGTCGATGCGCTCGAACAAGGTGCCCAGCGTCAGATCGGTGGGGCGGTTGATGACCAGGCCCAGCGCGCCACGCTCGGTGTGTTCGCAGACATAGATGACCGAGCCCGCCAGGCTGCCCTCCACCATGCCCGGCATGGCGATCAGGAACTGGTTGGCGAAATTGGCCGCCTGCGTCGTGGATTCGTCTTGGTGAGTTTCCGTCATGGCAACCCCTTCGTGGGTAGTCTGAGAGAACCGTGGGACGGGCCGCGCGGACGCGGTCCCTCATGCCTTGCGGCAGGCCGTCCTACGATTGCGAGGGATGGGGCTTGATCCCATCTTACGAGCCTTGGCGGAATATGTCGGCTGCGCCGTGTCAGATTTCCATCAATTCGAAGTCCTCTTTGCGCGCGCCGCATTCGGGACAGACCCAATTCGGCGGCACGTCTTCCCAGCGCGTGCCGGGGGCAATGCCCTCGTCGGGCAGGCCGGCCTCTTCATCGTAGACCCAGCCGCAAATCAAACACATCCATGTACGCATAGTTCTCTCTTACATCAAATCCTGGCCCTCGCCCCGGCGGCAGGGCAAAGGTGAAGGGCTTCCATTAGAATGGGGACAATCTTACCGAAACCCAATAGGGGTTCCCCTGATTCGCAGCAAATGAGTCCGGGTACCCTTACTCAAGCGCTGTCCAAGTGGCCCCCGTTACTCCCCCTCTCGTTTTGGTCTTCGGTCCGCTCGATCCCTCGGGCTCCGACGGTTTGCCGGCAGACGCCGTCACCTGCGCCCGCCTGGGCTGCCACGGCCTGGCGGCCGTAACCGCGCTGACCGTGCGGGATACCGCCGGCATCGAAGAAATCCACCCCGTCTCGCCCGACCTCCTGGACGATCAGGCGCGCTGCCTGCTCGAAGACATGTCGGTGCAGGCCATCAAGGTGGGCGGACTATACACTGCGGAAACGGCCAGCGTGGCCGCGCAGATCGCCGCCGACTACAGCCAGGTGCCGCTCGTCCTGCACCTGGGCCAGCGCGCCCAGCCCCCGGCCGACGCCGCCGACGAGGACGAGGCCGACGACCTGCTGGCGGCGACCCTGGAATTGGTGCTGCCCCAGACCGACCTGCTGGTCATCGAGCACCTGCGCCTGGCGCAGTGGCACGCCGACGGCGATATCGATATCGGGGACGCACCCTCGCCCATGCACGCCCTGGTGGCGGCGGGCGCTGAATGGGTACTGGTCCTGGGCAGCCCCCAGCGTCCCGGCCACTATGCCAACATGCTGCTGGGGCCCAATGGCCAGACCAGCACCCTGCCGTGGCAGGCCCCGCCCGACCGCAACGGCGACGCCGGCGGCGTGGCCGCCACCGCCATTGCCGCCATGCTGGCACGCGGGCTGGACATGCCCGAAGCCGTGCGCCAGGGTCTGGCCCACGCCGACGCATCCATCGCCGCCAGTTTCCTGCCGGGCATGGGCCGGCGCATTCCCAACCGGATCCATCCGCAATGAAAGCGCTGCGTTTCCCCGCCGGCCTGTACGGCGTCACCCCCGAATGGGACGATACCGACCGCCTGCTGCAGGCTGTCCGCAAGGCCGCCGAAGGCGGCATGCGCTCGCTGCAGCTGCGCCGCAAGAACGTGCCCGACTCGGTGCGCGCCGAACAGGCGCGCGCGCTGGCGCCGCTGTGCCGCGAACTGGGCGTGGTCTTCCTGATCAATGACGACTGGCGCCTGGCGCTGGACGTGGGCGCCGACGGCGCGCACGTGGGCCGCGACGACGATAGCCTGGCGCGCATCCGCGCCGAGGCCGGCCCCGACCTGATCCTGGGCGGCTCCAGCTACGACGACCTCGTCCGCGCTCGGGAACTGCTGGACGCCGGCGCCGACTACATCGCCTTCGGCGCCATGTTCGCCTCCACGGTCAAGCCCGACACCGTGCGCGCGCCGCTCTCGGTCCTGGCCGAGGCCCGCCGCCTGACGGACGAACGCGGCGCCCCGCGCCCCGCGGTCGTCGCCATCGGCGGCATCACGCCCGACAACGCGCCGCTGGTGGCGCAGGCCGGCGCCGACGCCATCGCCGTCATCACCGGACTCTTCGAAGCGCCCAGCATCCGCGCCGCCGCGGCGGCCTGCGCCGCGCCCTATTCCGCCAACCCCAACCGCAAGCCTTGAACGCCATGTCCAGTAACGCCCAGCTTTTCGAACGCGCCTGCCGCAGCATCCCCGGCGGCGTCAACTCGCCCGTGCGCGCCTTCCGCTCCGTGGGCGGCACCCCGCGTTTCATCAAGCGCGCGCAAGGCCCGTACGTATGGGACGCGGAAGACAAGCAGTACATCGACTACGTGGGCTCGTGGGGCCCCGCCATCCTGGGCCACTCGCACCCCGACGTCGTGCGCGCGGTGCAGGAAGCCGCGGTTAACGGCCTGTCGTTCGGCGCCCCCACCGAAGCGGAGATCGAACTGGCCGAAGTCCTGATCTCGCGCCTGCCCTCGCTGGAACAGGTCCGCCTGGTCAGTTCGGGCACTGAAGCCACCATGACGGCCATCCGCCTGGCGCGCGGCGCCACCGGCCGCGCCAAGATCGTGAAGTTCGAAGGCTGCTACCACGGCCATTCGGACAGCCTGCTGGTCAAGGCCGGTTCGGGCCTGCTGACCTTCGGCAATCCCAGCTCGGCCGGCGTGCCGCCGGAATTCGTGTCGCACACGCTGACCCTGGAATACAACAACCTGGACGCGGTGCGCGAGGCTTTCGCCCGCCATGGCGCCGACATCGCCTGCATCATCGTGGAGCCGGTCGCCGGCAACATGAACCTGATCAAGCCCGCGCCGGGCTTCCTGGAAGGCCTGCGCGAGGTCTGCACGCAGCATGGCGCGCTGCTGATCTTCGACGAAGTCATGACCGGCTTCCGCGTGGGCCCGCAAGGCGTACAGGGCCTGACGGGCGTCAAGCCCGACCTCACCACGCTGGCCAAGGTGATCGGCGGCGGCATGCCGGTAGGCGCGTTCGGCGGCAGCGCCGAAATCATGAAGCACATCGCTCCGCTGGGCGGCGTCTACCAGGCCGGCACCCTGTCGGGCAACCCCGTGGCCGTCGCCGCGGGCCTGGCCACGCTGCGCCTGATCGCCGCGCCCGGCTTCTACGAGAAGCTGTCGGCCCAGACCGCCAAGCTGGCCCAGGGCCTGCAGGAACGCGCGCGCGCCGCCGGCCTGGCCTTTTCCGCCGATTCGGTGGGCGGCATGTTCGGCATCTATTTCAGCGACAAGGTGCCCTCCTCGTTCGCCGAGGTCTCGGCCTGCGACACCGCCGCATTCAACCGTTTCTTCCACGCCATGCTGGACCATGGCGTGCACTTCGCGCCTTCGGCGTTCGAGGCCGGCTTCGTCTCGGCCACGCACGACGACGCCGTGATCAAGTCCACCCTGGACATCGCGGAAAAGGTCTTCGCGTCGATGTAAATCCCGCGGGGAGCCGGCCCTCGGCCGCCCCCCTCATGGGGTCTTGTAGCGCTCGTACAGGGCCGTGACGTCCCTGACGTAGGCCTGGGTTTCGGCGTAGGGCGGCACGGCATCGTACTTGCGCACCGCGCCTTCGCCCGCGTTGTAGGCCGCCAGCGCCAGGTCCAGCCGGCCGGGATACTGGTCGATCAGCCTGCGCAGGTGGCGCGACCCCGCCTTCACATTCGTGGCGGGATCCACCAGCGCGGTCTCGATGTCGTCCACGGCCAGCAGCGACGCCGCCGTCGCCGGCATCAGCTGCATCAGGCCCAGCGCGCCCTTGGGCGAGCGCGCATCGCTGCGGAATCCCGATTCGATGGCGATGACCGCAGTCAGCAGGGCCTGGTCCACGCCTGAATCCTGGGCGGCTCGGGCGATCAGCCCATCATGCGCGGTAGGCACCTTGGCGTCTCCCCATTGCAAGGCGCGCGACGCCGGCTCCAGCGTGGCCAGGCGCGCACCGTCGCCGGACTTGGGCTCGCAGGCCATGCATACCTTCACGCCGCTACGCCACGCGGCGCGGGCCTGCGCCCGCTTGTAGTACTTGGCGTGGCCCGTGGGCACCTTCATGGCCCGCCAGACGCCGAAGGGATCCTTGTAGCGGTAGATATCGGCCGCCTGGGCCGGCCGGGCCGGCGCCAGCGCCAGAGCGCCCGCCAGGATGGCCGCCAGCGCCGCCATGCCCCCGGCGCGCGCCAGAAAGGCGCGCAGGGCCGGGAAAATGGGTTGGGCTTGGCGATGCATGGGCGGTGCTCCGGCGGCGTCCAGGGACGCGTTGGCGAGTTCCTATGCTGCTGCGCCTGCGCCGATTTGTCGCTCGTACCAACGCCCTAATCCTGCGTCGCCTCCCTCAGGAAAAAACAGGGACATAACTAGGGCTTGCGGCCGGCCTTGATACCTACTTTCCAGTAGCTCCGGAAGCTTGCGCTAGAATATGTCCTAATATTTCGCATCATTACCAAATGAATTAACTTGGCCGCCAGTGCCAAGCGGGAGAGGCCGAGATGGACGCAACGAATACGCTTCAGCTGACGCTGGACGCCACCACCCGGGTCCTGACGGCGCGCTACACGCCGCCGCCTCGCCCCGAATCGGCCGAGGGGCCGGCAGACGCACTATCCCCTGGCCCGTCGGCCGGAAGCGATGGCGCCGACATCGCGCTCGCCGACCCCGCCGTCGAAGCTCGCCCCTTCAACCTCGACCCGCCCACCTGGGACACGCTGGCCGCTGCCGCCGTGGCCCAGGGCTGGGCAGCCGAGGCGCTGGACAGCCAGGCGGTGCTGGCCTTCATCGGGCAATGCCGCAATGCCGAGGAATCCGTCGAAGGGCCGGTCGGCATCGTCGTCGACGGCAGCTTCGACCTGGAACTGGACCCGGCCCGCATGTCGGTGCTGCTGACGCTGTACCCTCCCAAGGGCGGCGCCCCCGTCGCACTGGAAGCCGTGTGCCAGACGCTGGCCGACCAGGGCATCGTCCATGGCGTGCTGGAACACGAGTTGGCCGAGGCCGTCGAACGCGGTGCGCGGGAAACGGTGCTGATCGCCCGGGGCACGCCGCCCACCCGCGGCACCCCGACGCGCTTCGAAAGCCTGCTGGACCGCTTGAAGCCCCGAGGTGAAGACATCGATGAGCTGGCCCAGGTGGACTACCGCGACTTGGGCAACCTGCTCCTGGTGTCTCCCGGCACGCCGCTGATGCGGCGGTCGCCGCCGCTGCCTGGCGTGGACGGCACCGACGTGATGGGCAAGCCCGTCCTGCCGGAGGAAATGCCCGATACGCCGTTCGCCAAGGACCTGGCGGGGGTCGAGATCGATCCGGAAGACCCGCTATTGCTGCGCGCGGCCATCGCCGGCACGCCCACCCTGGTCAGCCATGGAGTGCAGGTGAACCCCATGGTGGAGGTGGACGCCGTCAACCTGACCACCGGCAACATCAATTTCGAAGGCTCGCTGCAGGTGCGCGGCGACATCAGCGCCACCATGGAGGTACGCGTGACCGGCGACGTCGTCGTCAACGGCACGATGGAAGCAGCGCTGGTGGAGGCCGGAGGCAACGTCACGGTGAAGGGCGGCATCATCGGCACGGCCGAAGCCCTGCAGGACGCCGCCGCCGCCGCGCGCACGGCCCGCATCGTCTGTGGCGGCGCGCTGCGCGCCAGGTTCATCGCCAACGCGATCGTCAGCGCCGGCAAGGACGTGGACGTTGAGCGTGAAATCCGCCAAAGCAATATCGCCGCCGGCGGCAGCATCAACGTCGGTCCGCCCAATACGCAGCAAAGCGCCATCGCGGGCGGGCAGGTGCGCGCCCTGCAAGGCGTGCGCGCCGGCACCATCGGCGCCGCCTCCGGTATCCCGACCTTGGTGCAGGCCGGGCTGGATCCGCATGCCGACATCAAGCGTTCGGCGCTGGCGCGCAAGCGACAGCAGATGAACGAAGAAAAGGCCAAGCTGGAAAAGCTGCTGACCTTCCTGCAGGCCAATCCCCAGCGCGCGCCCGGCGACGTGGCGGAGCGCGCGCGCAACACCCACGCCAAGCTCAGCCACGAAATGCTGGAACTGGACGCGGAGGAAGCCCAATTGGCCCGCGAGCTCCAGCCCTTGCAAACCGCCACCATCGCGGCCGCCAAGCGCTTTTGCAGCGGCGTCACGATTCAGCTGGGCAACAAAATGCAGGAATTCCTGGAAGACCAGATCGGCGGCAAGGCCAAGCTGGAAGAAGGGCAGATCGTCATCCGCTGACGCCGCCCCCCGGGGCCGGCGGCGCTAAGGCGCCAGTTCCTTGAACCAGGCTCGCGGCGAAATGCCGCGGTCGGGACCGAGGATGGAAAAGCCGCCGTCCACCGGAATGTCCACGCCGGTCATCCATGAGGCCGAGTCGGAACAGGCGAAACACACTACCGCGGCGATCTCCTCGCCCGACCCGACACGGCCCAGCGGATGGAAATGGGCTCCCACCGCATCGGCCGCCTCGCGCGACCCGCCCGACAACTGCTCCACCGACGGCGACCAGGTCCAGGCGGGCGACACGGCCAGCACGCGCACGCCCGCGGGCGCCAACTCCACCGCGAAGTTCTTGGTGATCTGCAAAAGCGCCGCCTTGGAGGCCGGATACAGCGCGCGTCCGGCCGCGCCGAACTTGCCGCCGGTGCTGCCCATGTTCACCACTACGCCGCCCCGCGGCAACAGCGGCGCCGCAAGCTGCGTGAAAATGGCCGCCGACACCAGGTTCGTGTCCAGCGTGCCGTGCCATTCCTCGCGCGACGACGCCAGCCCGCGGTCCGCGTACTGGCAGGCGTTGTTCACCAGGATGTCCAGCCTTCCGAAGCGCGACATGGCCGCATCGATGCAGCGTTGTATCTGGCTGTCCTGCCCGATGTCCGTCTCGCAGTACAGCGCGCGGCCCTGCAAGCCCCGCTCCAGCGCGCGCCCCGCCTCGGCATTGCGCCCGACCAGCACCACGTTGGCGCCGGCCGCGGCCAGCCCTCGCGCAATATCCGCGCCCAGCCCCTGGGTGCTGCCGGTCACGATGGCGGTCTTGCCGGCAACGCCGGGGAATCCTGTGAAATCCATGAATCCTCCTAAGTTCTTTCAGGCGCCGCCGCCCAGCGCAGCGCTTCCGCCACGGGACCGGTGCGCGCGATCAGGCGCATGCTGGCCAGCGAGGCCTCGTGCACCGCCGGGTCCGCCGAGGCGCAAGCGTCCTGTGCCACCATCACCTCGAAACCGATGTCGGCGGCATGGCGCACGGTGCCCTCGACCACGGAATGCGTGGCGACTCCGGCCACCACCAGCCTGCGCGCGCCCAGCACCCGCAGAGTTTCCTCCAGCGGCGTGCCATAGAAGGCGCTGATGCGGGTGTGCTTCACGACAAACTCGCGCGCGCTGCCGGGCAAGGGCTGCAACCCCTCGTAGAAGGCGCTGCCCCACTGCCCTTCCGCCACCGCCCCGATGGCGGCCACGTTGCGGAAAATGGCGCAATTGGCCAGCAGATCGGCGTAGTCCGGCCGGAAGGCGATGCGCACGTGCACGATGGGCAGCCCGCCGGCCCGCGCGCCGTTCAGGAGCGCGGCGGCGTTGTCCAGCAGGCGTTGCCGCGCAAGCCCATCCGCGTCCAGCCCGACGCGGATCTTGCCGTCGGGATGCAGCACGTCGTTCTGGTAATGCAGCGCCAGCACCGCTGTGTCCGGCGCCGTCACACGAACCCCTCGAACACGTCGTGCACGTCGTCGCAATTGACCAGGTCCACCCGCTTCATGCGGATGCGCCAGCTATCGCCCTCGGCGGCGAGCTTGTGGGTATAGCGGCCGGCCAGCTGGCGCGGCTCGCGCTTGCGCCATTCGGTCATCTGGAAGACGGAATGCACGACTAGGTTGCCGCCCGCGTCCACGCCTTCCACCTGCACGCCTCCCACCAGCCGAGCGCTACGCGTGGGCGGCTGCTGCGACCAGTTGCGCGGGTGTTCCAGCCGCCGGATGCGCACGTCGCGCAGCATGCGGTCCTCCCAGAACAGCGAGATATGGTCGTACGGACTCTGCTGGCCGGGCACTCGCGGCATCCAGTACATGCCGTCGGCCGTCCACAGCGCCTGCCAGTCCGCGTAGCGGCGCTCGTCCAGCAAACGGGCTTCGCGGTACAGGAACTGCGCGATGCGATGGTAGGCGTCGGCCGGCGCCTCGGCGGGCGACAAGCCGTCGGTCGCGACGTCGAAATCAAGGTCTAGCAGCATGCGGCGTCTCCGGTGGCGGCCGCCGCGCCCGTATGCGCGGCGCCGGCTTCCATGTAGGTCTTCCAGGCGCGGAACTGGTTGCGCATCGGCAGCTCGCTGGTGCCGTTCAGGGACACCATGCCGTCGGCCTCGCTGCGGTCGGTGCCGTGGTAGCGGTGCATGCTGACCCATTCGCCGCCGCGCGTCGCGTTGCCTTCCTGGCAGCGGTTGTAGAGTTCGATGTCGTCCGGCATGACATTGGACGAGGGCGAATTGATGACGTTGGCATACAGCATGGCGCGCTTGAACACGCCGTCCGGCGCGCCCTTGCAGCGGAATGTCTGGATCTCGATCATCGTCCGGTCCACCGCTATGGGGCGGATCACGCGGAACTGCTGGAACACCGTATGGGGCGACCCGCTGCCATAGATAACGGTGTTGTGGCGGTTCATGCCCAGGATCTCGCGGGCCCGCGTTTCGCCGTAGGCGGCGCTCAGCGTTTCGAAGTGCGCGCGCGAGACGGGGTCGCGTTCGGCTGCACCCGGATTGAAGATGCCCTCCATGTAGCCGTGGCCGTTAGCGTAGGCGCGCAGCTCCAGCTTCTCCCAGAACTCGTAGGGCTCGCCGTTGCCGTCCATGATGTGGAGCTCCAGCGGCATCTCGCCGATCTCCTTGGCCTCGTCGCGGGCCGCGGCATACGAGGATTCGTGCGTGACCCGGGCATGCATGGTGTCGTGCAGGTTTTCGTAGAACACCTTCCAGTTCGACCGCTGCATGACGCGGAAGATGCCTCCCGCCACTTCCACCTCGCCCACGGGCGAGCGGTCGCAGAGATTGTCGATGGACGAGCGCACGCCGCCCAGGAACTCCTCCAGCCCCTGCCCCTGGGCCGATTGGCTGGCGAACACGAAGCCCCGGTAGCTTTCCACGCGCGGCAGCCGCCGCATCGAGAACGACGGATCGGCGGGATCATAGGCGGTTCCTTCCAGGCCTTGCTTGAGCGGCACGCCCAAGTGGCTGCCATCCAGCTTGAAGGTCCAGGCGTGGTAAGGGCAGCGGAAGAATTTTCCGGCGCAGCCGTCGCCATCGGCCACCACTTTCGCGCCCTTGTGGGGGCAGCGGTTGTACAGCACATGGACGCGGCCGTCGGAGGCGCGCACCATCAGCACGTCCTGGTCTCCCAGGCGGGTGGTGTGATAATCGCCCGTCTTCGGCACCTGGCTTTCATGGCCCACATAGACCCAGGCGCGGCCATAGATGCGCTGCATCTCCAGGTCGAAAATGGCCGGATCGGTGTAGACGGCGCGATGCACGCTGTCGCCGCGCACCATGGCGGCCAATTGCTCTTCGGTGTATGCCATGGCCGCCTCCTATTTGCCTTCGCTGTCTTTCCAGCGCGCCATCAGCGTGTTGGACGGCAGGGTCTCGTCCAGCAGCTTCGCCGCCGTTTCGCGGCCGGCGGTCGGCAGGCCCTTGGGGTCCAGCAGGCCCACCTGGACCAGCACGCTGGCCTGGTCCCAGTAGATGTGCTCGTGATAGAGCTTGTCGCCACGGAACTTGACGATGGCCACCAGCGGGATCTCCACATACTTGCCGGTGGGCGGCACCCCGGGCAGCATCCAGTCGATCTCGGTGGTGTGCGTGAAGCAGAACAGCAGTTCATCCACGATCTGCGTGGCGCCCACCGTGCGCGACAACGGCACCAAGCGGGTGTCGGGCGGATTGCTGTTGACGAAATGGTGCTGGTAGAAGCGGCTCAGTTCCTTGTGGCCCACGCCGCCCGTCATGGTGGGGATATGGTTCACATAGGGCTCGGCCACCATGGTGGCCATGGTGGCCGCCACGTCGCGCGTGCCGAATTCGTATTCGCAGTGCTTGTCCCACAGGTACGAATAATCGAACTCCGGCCCGATGGCGCGCTGCAGCGCGGCCATGCTGCGCTGGTGCGCCATCAGCGCGGACGGCTTGTCGTAGTGATCGCCGCCCGTGCGCGCGAACGCGTGGTCCACGCCCGGATAGACGTAAAGCTCCACGCCGGGCTTGCCGCCCAGCGCCTCCAGGATGCGCTGGCGCGCCTCGGGCGGACAGAAGCCGTCCTGCTCGGCGATGTGCAGCACCAGCCGGCCGCGCAGCCCGGCGGCTTCGTCCAGGCTGTTTTCGATGCCTACGCCGTAGTAGCCCACCGCCACGTCCACATCGGTGCGGCAGGCGGCCAGATAGGCCAGCTTGCCGCCCAGGCAATAGCCCAGCACGCCCACCCCGCCCTGCTGCTCGGGCAGTTCGCGCAGCGCGGCTATGGCCGATGCGATGTCGCGCAGGCCCAGTTCCACGTCGAAGCCCTTATAGAGTTCGAAGGCGCGCGGCATATCGGCCGGACCGTCCGTCAACTGGATGCCCGGCTGCTGGCGCCAGAACAGATCGGGCACCAGCACCACGTAGCCTTCCTCGGCCAGCAGTTGCGCGGCGCGGCGCATGAAGCCGTTCACGCCGAAGATCTCCTGGCACAGCACCAGGCCGGGGCCGTGCCCGGACGCCGGCACCGCCAGATAGGCGCCGAAGGATTTGCCATCATGCGAGGCCACCATCACGTCGCGCGTCGTAATGCTCGAGGTCATGCGTATCTCCTTATTACGGGCGTCCGCCCTACTTCATCCGGCAGGAAGCGGCGAACGGATCCTGGTACTGGGTCAGCACCGTGCCCGACAGTTTGTTCGACAGCTTTCCGCCCGCGCCCGCCTCGACGATGCGCAGGTAGTAGTTCTGCACCGGATACTGGTTGCTGTTGAATCTGAAATCGCCCCGCACGGACTTGAAATCCGCGCGGCGCAAGGCTGGGCGCAGCGCGTCCGCGTCCAGCTTGCCGCCGGTCTGCCGCACCGCGCTGTCCAGCAGCATGGCGGCGTCGTAGCCCTGGGACGCGTACAGCGTGGGGCTGCGCTTGTAGGCCTTCGTGAAATCCTCCACGAACTTGCGGTTCGCCGGATTGTCCAGGTCGGCGGCCCACTGGGACGTGTTGCGCAGGCCCTCGATGGGCGCGCCGACGGCGGCGATCGTGTCCTCGTCGCCCGAGAAGCCGGGCGCAAGCAACGCGATTTCCTTGCCCAGGCCCGCTCCGTTGAATTGCTTGATGAAGTTCACGCCCATGCCGCCCGGCAGAAAGAAGAACACCGCGTCGGGCTTGCTGGCGCGCAGCCGCGTGATTTCCACGCCGTAGTCGAGTTGGCCGAGCTGGGTGTAGATCTCTTCGGACAGCCCGCCCTTGTACAGGCGCTTGAAGCCGTTGAGCGATTCGCGGCCGCCGGGGTAGTCCGGCGCGATCAGCGCCACGCGCTTGTAGCCCTGGTCGGCGGCGTACTTGCCCATCGCGGCCGGGATATCCTCGTTCTGCCACGCGACCGCGAAGAAATTGGGATTACAGCCCGCGCCGGCATAGTTTTCCGGCCCGGTATTCGTGCTGAGGTAGATGGTGCCCGATTGCAGGATGGCCGGCATCACGGGCAACAGCACGTTCGAGAACACGATGCCCGTCATGACGTCCACATGGTCGCGCTTGAGCAGGCGCTCGACAGCCTGGCGGCCCGTGTCCGCCTTCTGCTGATCGTCCGCCACCACCACCTCGGCCGGCAGCCCGCCCAGCTTGCCTCCCGTATGTTGCAGTGCGAGATTGAAGCCGTCCCGGATCTCGTTGCCCAGCGCCGCACCGGGCCCCGAGAGCGTGGTCAGCAGGCCGATCTTGATCTTGTCGGCCGCCGCCGCATTGGCCGCGGCAGCCATGCATGCCAGCGCGGCCAGCGCGCGCCTGCGCCATAGGTTTCGATTCATGAGCCACCCCGTTTTCCCCGCCGGCCCCGCCGGCGGAAAGCTGACAGAACCCGTCTGCCCCGGTCGATGCGTGCTGCCGAAAGCGCGGGGCCTCGCAGGCGCCCGCGCACAGGCCCTAGATTAGGCCGCCCGGGGGTGCGGCTCTATCCGATTACAGTCAGTCTTATCCGGGATTCACTTAATTCCAAGCGCCAGCCGTTTAAATTACCCTGGCCTGAGATACGGGAGGGTTCCCGTACCGGAGGCATGCATGCATGGCTGGTCACGACTCACGCTGGCGCCCCTGTTGAAGCGGCGCGTCTTCAGCTCCACCCAGCAGGACGAAACGCGGACGCTCGTGTCCGAAGCCCTGAAGGAACACCGCCTGACCTGGAAAGGCGGCCGAGTGGACGCGGAACTGAACCGGGCCCGTTTCGGATCCCTCACGGTCTGTACCCTGCGCTACGGCGCCGAAGTCCACATCGAACCCGACAGGCTGCAGGATTTCATGCTGGTGCAGGTGCCCCTGCGCGGGCGCGCCTGTATCGAATGCGGCAACGACCGGGTCGACGCCGGCCCCGAGTGCGCCGCCGTCATCGCCCCCAACCGCCCGCTGCGCCTGCACTGGGAAGCCGGCTGCGAGCAGCTGCTGCTCAAGATCCCGCGCGGCAAGCTCGAAGCCATCGGGCTGCGCGCCTTCGGCGAGGCCGCCGCCGGCCCGCTGGACTTCAGCCCCGCGCTGCGCCTGGACACCCCAGTCGGCGCCGCCTGGTGCAGCATGGTCGCAAGCCTGATCCACCTGCTGCCCACGCTGGACGATGGCGCGCCCCGTCCGCCCGCGGCCTGGCTGGAGCATCTGGAAGACACCCTGATGCTGCACCTGCTCTACAACCAGCCGAACAGCTGGCAGGCGCGCGCAGGCCTGGCTCCGGCGCTCCCGCGCCGCCTGACGCTGGCCGAGTCCTACATGCGCGAGCACCTGTCCGCCCCGCTGACCCTCATCGACATCGCCCGCCACGCCGGCGCCAGCGCCAGCGCCCTGACGCGGCTGTTCCAGGAACACCGCGACACCACCCCCATGAACGCCCTGCGGGCGCTGCGGCTGGACACCGCCAGGCAGAAACTGAAGTCGGACGCCCACGCCAGCGTGACCGAGGTCGCGCTGGGCGTGGGGTTCGGGCACCTGGGACGGTTTTCGGAGTATTACCGCGAACGCTTCGGAGAATTGCCGCGCGAGACGCGGCGCGTGACGGGGTGACGGCGAGCAGGTGTCTGACACCCGTACGACAAGGCCTTGCAAGCTTGAAATGAGGCATCGGGGTGTCTGACACCCGGCAACACCGCTGCACGCCGTGACGTCGTCTCGTACGGGTGTCAGACACCTGACCATATGGACACCTGACTTATTTACCCCCCCCTGCCAACGGCGCGCAGCGTCAGCACCAACCGCAAGACGCCGCGTAAGCCCCACGAGGCCGCCCGCGCGGCCGGCATGGGGCGGGCATCGAAAGATCCTCCACCACCACCCCGCCCGCCGCCAGAACCCTAAGCACACCCACCGCCCCAGCAGCCGTCAGATTGCAACTGAAAAAGCCCGGCGCGACGGGGCCTGGGGCGCGCGGGGAGTCGATAAGCCCGAGGGAATCCGAAGGAGTCGCCGCAGGCGAGGACGAGGATGACGACGGGGAAGTCCGGAGCGAAGGCTCCGGACCGCAATCGTTGACCCGCGCGCCCCAGGCCCCGTCGCACCGGGCGTCTCAAGAACTCAAACAACAAGCCAAAAAAACAGCCTACGCAATCACTAAGCCGGCACCACCGCCGTAACCTCGATCTCCACCTTCGCCCGGTCCTCGACCAGATCGGCCACCTCCACCGCCGTCATCGCCGGGAAATGCCGTCCGATCAGCTCCCGGTAGTGCTTGCCGATGTCGGGATAGGCCGCCACGTACTCGTCCTTGTCCGTCACGTACCACGTCATGCGGACGATATGCTCCGGCTTGGCTCCCCCCTCCGCCAGAATCGCAACGATATTCGCCAGCGTCTGGCGCACCTGCTCGGCCAGGTCATCCGTCTCGAACTGCTGCTGGCCATTCCACCCCACCTGCCCGCCCACGAAAACGAGCTTGCTGCCCACCTGCATCTCGGTGAGCACGCCATTCGAATAGCCCCGGGGCGCCATCCAATCCGGCGGTTGCAGAATCTTCATAACGTCATCCTATTTTCAAGAAAAACAAACTACAGGGTGATCCCCGCCGCTCAGGCGGCGGGAACCAGATAAGCCTGCATGCGTTCCCGCAAGTCCGCAGGCAGCGGCATGGACTTCATCGTCCGCAAATCCACCGTCACGATCGTCAGCGTCGCCGACAGGCGCAGCTGACCGTCCGGCCCTTCGAACTTCACCAGCGCCTTGAACGACGCGCCCCCGATGCGCTGCACCTCCAGCACTTGGCGCAAGCGCTCGTGCCAGCGGCTGGGCGCGCTGAAATCGCACTGCACCGACGCCGTCGGCGTACCGATCTGCCGTTCCACGTGCAACGCGTGGAACGGCAGCCCCATGCCCTTGTCGAACCACTCCTCGACGAAGTCGTTGATCATCTCGAAGTAGCGGGGGTAGAAGACGATGCCCGCCGGATCGCAATGGCGGAAGCGGACTTCGACCTGGCTGATGAACGGAGCTGCCATGGGAATTCCTTATTGCCTGTTCACGCCATCTTGCGCAGCGCGAAGCGTTGCAGCTTGCCCGTTTCGGTGCGCGGCAGCGCCTCCACGAACTCGATGGCGCGGGGATATTTGTAGGGCGCGATGCTGGCCTTGACGAACTGCTGCAGGGCGGCGGTCAGTTCGCTGCCGGCCTCGTAGCCCGGCTTGAGCACGACGAAGGCCTTCACCACCTGGCCGCGCTCGTCGTCGGGCGCCCCGACCACGCCGCATTCCGCCACGGCCTCGTGCCGCAACAGCGCGTCCTCGACTTCCGGGCCGGCGATGTTGTAGCCGGCGGAAACGATCATGTCGTCATTGCGAGCCTGGTAGAACAGGTAGCCGTCCTCGTCCTGCAGAAAGGTATCGCCGGGCAGGTTCCAGCCGTCGTGCACGAAGCGGCGCTGGCGCTCGTCGGCCAGGTAGCGGCAGCCCGTGGGCCCCTTGATGGCCAGACGGCCCACCGTGCCGTTGGGCACCGGCTTCATCTCATCGTCCACGATCTGGGCAACATAGCCCGGCACGACGCGGCCGATCGCGCCGCGGCGCACGGACTCCGGCGGGCTGGACACGAAGACATGGATCATTTCCGTGCCGCCTATGCCGTCGATCATCTCGATGCCGCTGGCTTCCTTCCAGAGCTGGCGCGTGGCGTCGGGCAGGGCTTCGCCGGCGGAAACGCTCTTCTTCAGCGAGGAAATATCGAACTTGCCGACCAGGGCCGCCATCTGCCGGTAGAAGGTCGGCGCCGTGAAGACGATGGTGGCGCGGAATTCCTGGATCAGCTCCAGCAGGCTCTCCGGCGAAAGCTTTTCCGCCAGCACCGTGCTGGCGCCCACCCGCAGCGGGAAGCACAGCAGGCCGCCCAGGCCGAAGGTGAAGGCCAGCGGCGGCGTGCCGCAGAAGATGTCGTCCGCGGTCGGCTTGATGACGTGCTTGGGGAACAGGTCGCACATCGCCAGCACGTCGCGGTGGAAGTGCATGCAGCCCTTGGGCGCGCCCGTGGTGCCGCTGGTGAAGGCGATCAGGCACACATCGTCGGCCGCCGTGTCGCAGGCCTCGAAGTCGTCGGGCTTGGCCGCGGCCAGGGCGTCCAGCGCATCGGGCGCGGCATCGTTGAAATACATGATCTTCGACAACGCGGGGCAATGGTGCTCGTGCCCGGGCCGCACGCAGAAATCCGCCTCGTCTTTCAGGCGGATGTCGCACAGCACGGCCTGGACCTGCGCCTTATCGATGATCTGCTTGAGCTCCTTGGCCCGCAACAGCGGCATCGTGGGCACGGTCACCAGGCCCGCCTTGACCGCGGCCAGCCAGGACGCGGCCATCATGGGATTGTTCGGCCCCCGCAGCAGCAAGCGGTTGCCGGAGACCAGGCCCATGTCCTCCGTGAGCACGCGGGCGATGCGGTTGCTCAGCGCCGCCAGCTCGCGATAGGTCATCACGGCCTGCTTGCCATCCTGGCGCCAGCGCAGCGCGATGCGCTCGCCGTGGCCGCGCTCGACCATGGCATCCACCAGTTCGGCCGCGCAATTGAAACGCTTGGGATAGGCCACGTCGGGACCGTCGAGCAGGAACTCTGGCCATTGTTCGCCCGGGGGCAGATTGTCCCGGGCGAAGGTGTCGATGTGGGCGGATGCTTCCATGAAATTCCCCTTGGCTATGCGGTGTTGTTGCTTGCCTGGACGCCGGAGCCCGATGGCTCTTCTACGCCTTCAGCAGTTCACGGGCGATGATCAACTTCTGCACTTCGGTGGCGCCTTCGTAGATACGCAGCGCTCTGATTTCCCTGTAGAGCTTCTCCACCGGCATCCCCGACACCACGCCCGCGCCGCCGAACATCTGCAGCGCGCGGTCGATCACGGTTTGCGCCGATTCCGTGGCCGTCATCTTGGCCATGGCCGCTTCACGCGTGGTGCGCAGCTTCTTGACGTCGCGCATCCACGCGGCGCGGTACGTCAGCAGCGCCGACGCATCGATGGCGGTCGCCATGTCGCCCAGCGCGGCTTGCGTCAGCTGCAGGTCGGCCAGCGTCTGGCCGAACATGCGGCGCGACTTGGAGCGCGCCACGGCCTCGTCCAGCGCGCGGCGGGCGAAGCCCAGCGCCGCCGCCGCCACCGAGGCGCGGAAGATGTCCAGCGTCATCATGGCCAGCTTGAAGCCCTGGCCCGCGTCGCCCAGCCGCTGCGACGCCGGGATGCGGCAATCGTCGAACGTAATGGTGGCCAGCGGGTGCGGGGCGATCAGGTCGATGCGTTCGCTGACTTCGAAGCCGGGCGTGCCGGCATCCACCACGAAGGCGCTGATGCCGCGCGCGCCGGGCGCTTCGCCGGTGCGCGCGAAGACGCAATAAAAGTCCGCGATCCCGCCGTTGGAGATCCAGGTCTTGGCGCCGTTCAGCACATAGTGGTCGCCGTCCAGCCTGGCCTCGCAGGCCAGCGCCGCCACGTCCGATCCCGCTTCGGGCTCGGACAGCGCGAAGGCGGCGATCGCTTCGCCCCGCGACACGCGCGGCAGGTAGCGCTGGCGGACCTCGTCGGATCCCATGAGCGAAATCGCGCCGCTGCCCAGTCCCTGCATGGCGAATGCGAAGTCCGCCAGCCCTTCGTGGCGGGCGAAGGTTTCGCGCAGAATGCAGACGGAGCGCGAATCCACCTCGGGCAGCGCGCCGCCCCATGTTCCGCCCGGGCCGCCCGCCACCGCGTAGCGCAGCCAGCCGGCCTGCCCCATGGCCTTCACCAGCTTCTTGCAGGCGCCGTCGGCGTCATGGTGATCCACGTCCCCCAGGGACGCTTCGCACCACGCGTCGACCTCGTGCGCCAGCTTGCGGTGCGCATCGTCGAAAAAAGGCCAGTCCAGCCAGCTTGTGTCGCGCATGCTCAGTCCCCTTCGAACACCGGTTTTTGCTTGGCCACAAAAGCCTCGTAGGCGCGGTGGAAATCGCGCGTCTGCATGCAGATGGCCTGGGCCTCGGCTTCGGCCTCGATAGCCTCGTCCACCCCCATGTTCCATTCCTGGTGCAGCAGCTTCTTGGTGACGCCATGGGCGAAAGTCGGGCCCGCGGCCAACTGCGCGGCCAGCGTCTGCGCGGCGTCGGCCAGCGCGCCGGATTCGTGCAAGGCATTGAAGAAGCCCCAGCTGGCGCCCTCTTCCGCCGTCATCGCGCGGCCCGTGTACAGCAGCTCGGAGGCGCGGCCCTGGCCGATCATGCGCGGCAATAGCGTGCAGGCGCCCATGTCGGCGCCGGCCAGGCCCACGCGGGTGAACAGGAAGGCGGTCCGCGCCGCGGGCGTGCCCAGGCGCATGTCCGAGGCCAGCGCCACCATGGCGCCCGCGCCGGCGCAGACGCCGTCGACCGCCGCCACGATGGGCTGCGGGCAGGCGCGCATGGCCTTGACCAGGTCGCCCGTCATGCGGGTGAAGTCCAGCAGTTCGGGCATGGACATACGGGTCAGGGGGCCGATGATTTCGTGCACGTCGCCGCCCGAGCAGAAGTTGCCGCCCGCGCCCGTCACCACGACCACCTTGATATCGGTGGCATAGACCAGCGACCGGAACAAATCGCGCAGTTCGGCGTAGGAGTCGAACGTCAGCGGGTTCTTGCGCTCGGGACGGTTCAGGGTGACCGTGCCGATCTTGCCGTCGGCCGACACCTGCCACAGGAACGTCTTGGCCTGGTAGCCGGCGAACGGACGCTTGTGGTGCTTCATGGTGTGTTCTTCGGGCTGGGTGCTCATGGTGTCTCCATTCTGGGATCTTCGGGATGGGTGGGGCGCCGGCCTCAGCCGGTCATCACTTCGCCGCCGTCGACGGCGATGGCCTGGCCGTTGACGGAAGCCGAGGCCGGCAGGGCCAGCCAGGCAACTGTTTCGGCCACTTCCTCGGGCTGCACCAGGCGGCCCTGGGGGTTGCGCTCGGCCAGTTTGGCGCGGGCGGCCTCCGGCGTCATGCCGGTCTTGTCGACGATGTTCGAGACCGCGCCGCGCACGATGTCGGTTTCGGTGTAGCCGGGACAAACGGCATTGACCGTTACGCCCTTCTGGGCGGTCTCCAGCGCCAGCGAGCGGGTCAGTCCGACCACGCCGTGCTTGGCCGCGCAATAGGCGCTGACGTAGCCGTAGCCGATCAGGCCGGCGGTGCTGGCCACGTTGATGACCCGCCCCCACTTCTCTTTCAACATGCCGGGCAAGGCCGCCTGGATGCAGTGGAACGTGCCGGTCAGGTTGACAGCGATCATGGAGTTCCACAAGGCCGCATCGGTGCGGTCGAAGCGTTCGCTGACCGCCTGGCCGGCGTTGTTCACCAGCACCAGCACCGGACCGAATTCCGTCTCGGCCTGGGCGAAGGCGGCCCGTACCGAGCCCTCGTCCGCGATGTCGGCGCTGACGGCCTGCACCTGCCCCAGGCGGGCCAGGCTGTCGGCCGCGGCGTCCAGTGCGGCGCCGTCGCGGCCCAGGAGCGTGACCCGGGCGCCGCGCTGCAGCAGGGCCCGGGCGCAGGCGAGCCCGATGCCTCGGGCGCCGCCCGTCACCAGGGCATGGCGCCCGGCCAGGGGGAGCGGAGTTGCATTCATTTGATGTCCAGTTGCGCCATGGCGGCGGCGCGTTCGAAATTGGTTTCCAGCTGGCGCTTGCCGGCGAAGTACTGGCTCGGCCACGTTACGTCACGGTAGCCCACCCGCGCCGCTTCGCGTAGCGTCCAGGAGGCGTCAGCCAAATGGGGACGCGCCAGCGCGCAAAGATCCGCCCGGCCCGAGGCGATGATGCCGTTGGCGTGGTCGGCCTCGAAAATGGCGCCCACCGCGATGGTGGGGATGCCGGCCTCGTTGCGCACCCGGTCCGCGAACGGGGTCTGGAACATGCGGCCATAGACCGGCTTCTCTTCCTTGCTGACCTGGCCGGACGAGCAATCGATCATGTCGGCGCCGGCGGCCTTGAAGTGGCGCGCGATTTCCACGGCGTCGTCGGCCGTGATGCCGCCTTCCACCCAGTCGCTGGCGGAGATCCGCACCGACATGGGCTTGTTCTCGGGCCAGACGGCGCGCACGGCGTGGAACACCTCCAGCGGGAAGCGCAGGCGGTTTTCCAGGCTGCCGCCGTATTCGTCCTCGCGGCGGTTGGTCAGGGGCGAAATGAAGCTGGAAAGCAGGTAGCCGTGGGCGCAGTGCAGTTCCAGCCAGTCGAAGCCGGCCTGTTCCGCGCGGCGCGCGGCGGCGACGAAGTTGTCGCGCACCTCGTCCATGTCCGCGCGGGTCATGGCGCGGGGCGTCTGCGACACGCCTTCGATATAGGGCAAGGCGGACGCCGAAATCAGGGGCCAGTTGCCCTCGGCCAGCGGGTGGTCGATCTTCTGCCACCCCAATTGTGTGGATCCCTTGCGGCCGGCATGGCCCAGCTGCATGCCGATGCGGGCGTCGCTGTTGCCATGCACGAAATCGACGATGCGCGAGAAAGCCTGGCGCTGCTCATCGTTCCAGAGGCCGGGGCATCCCGGAGTGATCCGGCCGTCCGGCGACACGCAGGTCATTTCCACCATGACGAGGCCGGCGCCGCCCATGGCACGAGCGCCCAGGTGGACCAGGTGGAAATCGCCCGGCACGCCTTCGGTGCAGGAATACATGGCCATCGGCGATACCAGGATGCGGTTCTTGAGCCGCACACCGCGCACCGTGAATGGCGTGAGCATCGGCAGGGCCGGACGCTCGCCCGGCGCCGTCGCGGCGCCTGCGTGCTCCGCGATCCAGCGTTCGAAGCCTTCCAGCCAGGCCGGGTCGCGCAAGCGCAGGTTCTCGTGCGAGATGCGCTGCGAGCGGGTCAGCAGCGAATAAGCGAACTGCTCGGGCTCCAGATCGGCGTAGCGCGCGACGTTCTCGAACCATTCGGTGGAGTTGCGGGCGGCGTTCTGGATCTTCAGCACTTCCACGCTGCGCACGTCCTCATAGTGCTTGAGACCATGCTCCACGCTGCCTTCCGCGCCGCTCAGGCAACGGGCCAGTTCGATGGCGTCCTCGAGCGCCAGCTTGGTGCCCGAGCCGATGGAGAAATGCGCGGTATGGGCGGCGTCGCCCATCAGCACGACCGGCACGCGGCGCTGGCCGCGGGCCGTTTCCAGCAAGTTCCAGTGCACCCAGGTGTTGCAGATGACGCGCGGGAAGCGGATCCAGATGGCCGAACCGCGCAGGTGCGAGGCGTTGCTGACCAGCGGATTGCCGTCCAGCCAGGGCGCGAACAGCTTTTCGCAGTAGGCGATGCCATCTTCCTGGCTCATCTGCTCGATGCCGGCGGCCTGCCAGGTTTCTTCGGGCGTTTCCACGATGAACGTGGACATGCCGTTTTCGTAGCGGTAGGCATGCGCCTGGAACCAGCCGTGCTCGGTCTGCACGAAGGCGAACGTGAAGGCGTCGAACACCTTCTTGGTGCCCAGCCAGACGAAGCGGCAGCGGCGCTGGTCGATATCCGGATGGAACGTGTCCGCGTAGCGGGTGCGGATCTGGCTGTTGATGCCGTCCGAGGCGATGACCAGGTCGGCGTCGTATTCGCGGGCGATGGCCTGGTCGTCCTGCACGAAGTTCTCGAACACCAGCTTGACGCCCACGTCCTCGCAGCGCGCCTGCAGGATGTTCAGCAGCTTCTTGCGGCCGATGCCGATGAAGCCGTGGCCGCTGCTGCGCATGCTGCGGCCCTTGAAATGGATGTCGATGTCGTCCCAGTGGTTGAAGGCGTCGCCGATGGTCTGGGCGGAGATGGGATCGGCTTCGCGCAGGTTCTGCATGGTGGCGTCGGAAAACACCACACCCCAGCCGAAGGTGTCGTACGGGCGGTTGCGCTCGATCACGGTGACTTCGTTTTCGGGGTTCTGCAGCTTCATGAGCAGACCGAAATACAGGCCGGCGGGACCGCCGCCAATGCAGACTATTTTCATCGCCGTATACGCTCCGTGGTATGCGACAACCGCTCTGTATTCCTGGAGCTGGGGCCGCAGAGATTTAAACCTTGATAGTTTAGGCTTGAAATATATACCTGACGGGGATGGGTTGCAAATGGGGAAAGCATCTAGATGGCTAGCGGAAAAATGGGGACGATCTTTGGATTCTTTGCAGGTGTCCGACACCCCTACGGCAAGACGTTGCAAGCTTGAGGCAACGCAACGGGGGGGGGCTGACACCAATCGGGGTAGGAGCCTCTTCATCGAGGGTGTCTGACACCCGGGAAAAGGCTCTTCAAGCCTTGGCGCTATCTCGTACGGGTGTCAGACACGGATCACCACGACGGACTTCGCTGCACCGTGTCTGACACCCTACGGCAACGCGTTACAGGCTTGAGGCAACGCAACGGGGTGTCTGACACCAATCGGGGTGGGCGCACTTTCACTCGGGGTGTCTGACACCCGGGAAACGGCTCTTCAAGCCTTGGCGCTATCTCGTGCGGGTGTCAGACACGGATCACCACGGCCCGCGGCGATATCAGACACGGACTTCATCCCGCCGCCAGCGCGCAGCGTCATCATCCCGACGCAAGACGCCGCGTAGGCCCCACAAGGCCGCCCGCGCGGCCGGCATGGGGCGGGCGCCGCAAGATCCACCACCACCACCCGCCCGCGGCGAGAACCTCAAGAACCCCGCCCTCCCCGCCGACCGCCGGATTGCGGCCGAAAAAGCACGGCGTGGCGGG
>NZ_JPYO01000036.1:156942-157082 GCF_000757485.1 Achromobacter sp. RTa | reverse complement strand
CGCGTTACAGGCTTGAGGCAACGCAACGGGGTGTCTGACACCAATCGGGGTGGGAGCCTCTTCATCGAGGGTGTCTGACACCCAGGAAACGGCTCTTCAAGCCTTGGCGCTATCGCGTACGGGTGTCAGACACGGATCAT
>NZ_JPYO01000036.1:156640-156932 GCF_000757485.1 Achromobacter sp. RTa | reverse complement strand
GCCTTGGCGCTATCTCGTACGGGTGTCAGACACGGATCACCACGGCGGACTTCGCTGCACAGTGTCTGACACCCCTACGGCAACGCGTTACAGGCTTGAAGCAATGCAGCAGGGTGTCTGACACCAATCGGGGTAGGAGCCTCTTCAATCGAGGGTGTCTGACACCCACGAAACAGCTCTTCAAGCCTTGGCGCTATCTCGTACGGGTGTCAGACACGGATCACCACGGCCCGCGGACGTCATCCCGCCGCCAGCGCGCAGCGTCATCATCCCGACGCAAGACGCCGCGTAA
>NZ_JPYO01000036.1:0-156630 GCF_000757485.1 Achromobacter sp. RTa | reverse complement strand
TTGACCCGCGCGCCCCCGGCCCCCGACGCGACGGGCGCCTAAAGAACCCAACCCCTCGCAAGCCCCCAAGACCCCAAGCCCCCAAGACCCCAACACTCGATCCGAAAAAAACTAAGGCCTACCCCGCAGCCACTCTTCGAGATCCTCGGCCGGCAGCGGCGGAGAAAACAGGAAACCCTGCCCCGCCGCGCATCCCTGTTCGATCAGGAAACGCCGCTGCTCTTCGTTTTCGACGCCCTCTGCCACCACCGGCAAACTCAGGCTCTCGCCGATGCGGATGACGGCGCTGGTCAGCGCGCGGGCCGCGTCGTCGCTCTCCAGGCCCTGCACGAAACTGCGGTCCAGCTTCAGTTCGTCCACGATCAGGCGGCGCAAGTGCCCCAGGCTGGAATACCCCGTGCCGAAATCGTCCATCGACAGGCGCACTCCCAGCCGGTGCAGCTCGGCGATGGTGCGCAGCGTGCCTGCCGTGGCGTCCAGCACCACGCCCTCGGTGATTTCCAGCATCAGATCCGCCGGCGCCAGATCGAACTCGGACAGGATGGCCTCGATCATCCGCGGCAGGTTCAGATTGTGGAAATTGGTCGCCGACAGGTTCACCGACACCGACGGCACCCGCAGGCCCTTGCCGCGCCAGACCGCCAGCTGCGAACATGCCTCGCGCAGGGCCCAATCGCCCAGGTCCCCGATCAGCCCGCACTCCTCGGCCAAGGGCACGAAGCGCGCGGGGGAAATATCGCCCAGGGTCGGATGCCGCCAGCGCGCCAGCGCCTCCACCCCGTACAGGGCGCCGTTCTCCAGGCCGACCTGGGGCTGGTAATGCAGGCGCAGCGCCTTTTCCTCCAGCGCGTCGCGCAGCGCGGCCTCCAGCGCCAGTCTTTCCTGCGCCTGCCGGTTCATTTCGGCGCTGAAGAAGGAAATGCGGTTGCGTCCGGCCGTCTTGGCCTGGTACATCGCCATGTCGGCGTGGCGCAGCAGCGTGTCCATGTCGCGCCCGTTCTCGGGGAACACGCTAATGCCGATGCTGACGGACGGGTTCAGGGTGATGCCGCCCACCGAGAAGGGCTGGGCGAGCGCCACCAGGACGTGCTCGGCCGCGGCGGTCAGGCGGCCATGCTCGAAATCCGGCATCAGCATCACGAATTCATCGCCCGACAGCCGGCCGACGATATCGCTTGCCCGCGCCAGCCGGCGCAGGCGCTGGGCGACGTCGCGCAGCAAGGCGTCGCCGATGGGATGGCCCAGCGTGTCGTTGACCTGCTTGAAACGGTCCAGGTCCAGGAACAGCACCGCGACGCGCTTGCGCTCCGGCTCGGCGCGGGCGATGGCCTGCTCGGCCTGCGCCAGCAGCAGGTTGCGGTTCGGCAGGCCCGTCAGTTCATCGTAGAACGCCAGCTGGCGGATGCGGGCGCGGGCCTCTTCGCGCTCCAGCGCCAGGGCGCAGAGGTAGACGCATACGTCCACCAGCCGGTGGTGGAAGTCGTCGGGCAGGCGACGCTCGCGGAAATAGAAGGCGAAGGTTCCGATCACCCGGCCGTCGCTGGACTTGATGGGCGAGGACCAGCACGCCTTGATGTCTTCCGGCAACGGCATGTCGCGGTAGCCGTCCCACAGCGGATCGGTGGCGATGTCGGGCACGATGACCGGCCTGCCGAGGAAGGCCGACGTGCCGCAGGCTCCCGCCTGCGGGCCGATGGCCGCGCCGTCCAGCGCGTCGGCATAGACGGCGGGCAGGCTGGGCGCGGCCAGCGGGCGCAACAGGCCCGCGTCGTCCACCCGCAGCACGCTGGCCGCCACCTCGGGCGCCAGGCGCTCCACCTCGCGGCACACCATGTTCATGACCTCGACAACCGAAGCCTCGTTGACCATGGCCTGCAGCACGCGGCGCTGCAGCACTTCGTGCACCTTGGTTGGGGTGATGTCCGTCAGCACGTCCACGATGTTGACCAGGGCGCCGCGATCGTCGAACACGGAATTGGCCATCACCGACACCCACAGCGGCCGCCCGGCCCGGTCGTAGACCAGCACGTCCTTGTGATAGCCCTCGCGGCAGGCGATGCGGCGCGCCAATTCCTCGCGCGTGCCGCCGTCCTGCCTGCCTCCGGACAGCAGTTCGCCCAGCTCCTGGTCCACGGCGTCGCCGCGGGAGAATCCCAGCATGCGCTTGAAGCCGTCGTTCACGTAGACGATGCGCCCGTCCTGGCCCGACACGGCAACGGCGTTGCCGGTTTCGTTGATGCCCAGCAGCAGCAGGCGGATCTCTTCCTGACGCTCGGCGTCGGCGATGGATCGCCGTGAAATGACCGTAATGCGCGTCACTTCTCCGTCTTCGTCGAGGATCGGGACGTAAGTCGCTTCGATCCACAGGAAACTTCCGCCCTTCCTGCGATAGCGGCAGGTGCCCGAGAAGTGCCTGCCGCCCAGCAGGCGTGTCCAGATCTGTTCCCCGCCTACGATGCCCTTGCCTTCGTCCAGGCTGTCGCACAGCATGTCGTGGCGCAGGGCCAGGGCTTCCTCGCGCGGGTACGCCACGGCGGCCAGGAAGTTTTCATTGGCGCGCACCAGGGAGCCGGCGGCGTCGAAATCGAACAGCAGCAGCGCCCGATCCATCGCCGTCAGGTAATTGCCCGCGCTCCAAGCGGCGCCTTGGGGCCCCGCGGCGAAAGCGCCTGGATGAGAATCAAGCATATGGGGCTCCATGCCGGATAACAGCAGATCCGGTTTCATTCAGCGCTTGGGAAAACCCAGGGCGACACGGTCGCGGCCGTCTTGCTTGGCCAGGTACAGCGCCTGGTCCGCGCGGCTGAGCGTCTCCGAAAACGTCTCTCCCAGTTGGTGGTACGCCATGCCTATGCTGATAGTGAGCCTCAACACGCCATCGCCGGCCGCGATCGTGAGGGCCCGCACCGCGCCGACCAGCCGGTCCATGACCCGCTGGGCCGCTTCGGACTGCGTGCTGGGCAGCAGCACCAGAAACTCCTCTCCGCCCCAGCGGCCGCACAGGTCGTACTCGCGCAGATTCTTGCCCAGCACCCCGGCCAGCTCGACCAGCGCGCGGTCGCCCGTTTCGTGGCCGTAGCGGTCGTTGACCGACTTGAAGTGGTCGACGTCCAGCATGGCCACCACGAAGCTCTCGCCTCCGCGGGCGGCGCGCTGGACCTCCTGCTTGATCATCTCCATCAGCGCGCGCCGGTTCAGCAGCCCGGTCAGCGGATCGCGGTTGGAAGTTTCCAGCAGCGCGACGTTCAGGTCGCGCATCATGCTCTGGTAGTGGTCCGAAATCCGCGCGATGCGGGTCAGCCGACGCAACTGCCGGTCGAAACGGTCGCACAGGCCCAGTTCGCGCTCGTGCGCCATGCTCTGGTAGGCGTCGGACAGCTGGGTCACGCGTTCGATGCGCGCCATCTGTTCCGCGGTATGCCGCCACAGCGCTTCCAGTGCCTCGCGCAGGGGATGTCCCTCGTAGGCCGGGTCGGCCAGCAGCGCGGAGATGCGCTTGTCCAGCTGGGCGGCGTCGGGTTTCATTGGCGGCCGATGACCGAAAAGGGGAAGGTGCAGTCTTCCTTGAATTCCTCGGCCAGCTCGCCCACCCGCTCGTTGCGCATGTCGTAGTACCAGGTCACGCTGACCTCGCGGCCCTTGCCGTGCGCGGCCTCCAGCAGGTCGAAAATATCCATGACGGACTTGATGCTGCTGGTGTTCAGGTACAGCAGCTCCAATTCCAGTTTCAGGGGCGCCGTGCCGCCCAGCAGATAGGCCTCCACCCACTCGATGACCGGGCCGAAAAGCTCAAAGGAATTCTCGGGATAGGAGTCGCCGCGCATCGCCAGCACGCCAGCTGCGGCATCGGCGTCGATGGCGGGCGTGGACTGCGTCCCGGGAATGTTCAGGTCTTTCATCAATTGCTCCGAAAATATTGCTTGGGTGCGCTCGCCTTCAAATCACGACGCTCAGGCTGAAGAACGCCTGACCCGCGCCCGTGGCGGGGGTCAGGCTGGCATCCAGCGGAGCGCCGGCGCGGCGGGCGATGTCGATCAGCCCCAGGCCCGCGCCCGAGGCAACGCCCTGGGCGCGCGGCTTGTGCAGCTGCTGCTTGTATTCGGCTTTCAGGGCGGGCTTGTCCAGCGCCGCCAGCTCCTGGATGCGCGCGACCAGCAGCTCGCCGTCCTCGGCCTTGACCAGGTTGCCCGCGGACACCACGTAGCGGCTGTCGTCGCGGCGGCCGATCACCACGGTGGCCGATGCGTCCACGTCGCCGTTCAGCGCCGCGTACTGGCGGATGTTCTGGATCATTTCGATATAGACCGAGAACACATCCATGGCTTCCGCCGGCCGGGCATGCTCGGCGTTCAGGTAGTTCTTGAGCGCGTTGCCGATTTCCTCGATCAGGCTGCGGGAAATCGGTCCGTTGAAGCACAGCAGGGTGCGATTCTGGTTGAATCGTTCGCCCAATGCGTAGAGATCGGAGGCATTCATGGAGGTTACGCCCTGATAACGTTTATTCGAAACGGAACGACAGCAAGGTGATGTCGTCACGCTGTGGCCGTCCGCCCTGGTACTCAGCCAGGGCCTGGGTAAATGCGGCCGCCTGTTCGGTTAACGGCTGGCGCGCGTGCCTCTTGAGCATTCCGGCGAAACGCGTATTGCCAAAACCGAAACCATGCTCGCCGCCGGCCTGGTCCAGGAACCCGTCCGTGGCCAGGTAATAGGTCCAGCCGGGTTCCAGTTTCAACTCGATGTTCTGGTATGTCTCTGTACGCTTGTCTCCCAGCGCGCGCTTGCCTCCGGGCACCTCGCGCAGGATCTCGCCGTTGCTTGCGTACAGGTTGATCTTGGCGCCGGCGTACACCAGCCGGCCGGCCTGGCGGTCAATATATACCAGCCCCGCGTCCGTATTGGTGGCCAACGCCCGAGGCAATTGCGCGTCCGCAAGCATGGCGCGGATCGCGCTGTCCGTGCGGCCCAGGATGGCGGCGGGATCGGCCGGCCCGGCCTCGGTGATCGCCAGGTCGATGGCGGCGCGAGCCAGCATGGTCATCAGGGCCCCGGGCACACCGTGGCCGGCGCAATCCATGATGCCCAGCAGGCAGTTGGCGCCGTCCGAGCGGAACACGTAGAAATCGCCCCCCACCACGTCGCGCGGCTTCCACAGCACGAAATGGTGCGCGCCCAGCGACTGGGTCAACTGGCGGTCCGGCAGGATGGCGCGCTGGATCAAGCTGGCGTAGTCGATGGAATCGTCGATTTTCTTGTGGGCGGCGGCCATGGCGCGGTTGGCGTCCTCGAGTTCGGACGTGCGCTCGCGCACCTTGGTTTCCAGTTCGGCCGTGTGCTGGCGCACCTTGTCGGCCATGACCCCAAAGGCGCGGCTGAGGTCGCCGATCTCGTCCTGGCCGCCCGGCGGCAGGCGCACGTCGTAGCTGCCGTCGGCGATGGCCCGCGCCGACTGCTGCAGGCGGCGCAACGGCCGCAGCATCAGGCGCTCGATGGCGTACCCGAAGCACAGGAGCATCGCCGCGAAGAGCACCACCAGGCCGATCGCCGCCGGCCAGAGCCAATCCGTGTCCAGCACGCGCGCCGCGCCCAGGTCCACCACGGTCAGCACGTGCCACCGGAGTTCGGGCATATAGGCCACGGACACCAGTTGCCGTACGCCGTCCATCGTCACCCAGGCGGACTGCACCGACTGGGGGTCGGCCTGGGCCGCCTTCATGGCGGCGGCCAGTTCGTCCCGCCCTTCCCCGCCGTCCAGCAGGTTGAACACCCTTCCACGGCCGTTGCCCGCGCCGCCCGCACCCGAGTTGTAGGCGATGAGCGAGGCGTCCATGTGGGCCTGGATGGCGCCTTCCGTGTCGACGATGATGGGGGTGACGCCTGGCTGGCCGCTGTTGACGAAGTCGCGCAGGAAGCCGCCGACGTCCAGGGCCGACCCCGTCAGCCCCAGGACCCGGTCGCCGTCGCGCACCTGGACGTTGATCCAGACCTTCGTGGTCTTCAGTTTCAGGTCCGGATTGACGTTGATGTTGTATTTTTCGGGGGACTTCAACGTCAGATAGAACCAGCCGTCGTCGGCCGCCGTCCGGCTCAGCGTGTAGCGCGGCGATTCGGACAGGGGCTGCTCGTCGTTGAAGTAGTAATTGCCGGAGGCCGCGCTGGCGATGAAGTAGGCACGCCCCAGCAGATCCCGCCGGTAGCCGTCGGCCTCGCGGAAGAACAGCTCGCGCGCGGCGGCGTCGCTCTCATGGCGCAGCCAGCGCCGGGTGACTTCGCTGTCGGCCAGCCGCAAGGACAGGGCAAGTTCGCGCGATACGGGCGCCAGGATGCGTTGGCGGTTCAATTGCGTGAAGTTGTCGGCAAAAGCACGCCCGAAGTGCTCCCTGACCCCATCCAGCACCTGCCATCCGATCAGGGCCGCCGGCGCCAAGGCCACTACGCACGCCAGTAACAGCGCCATCAATGATTTTCTGCGCAAACCCCATTTCGCCATGCGAAGTTTTCCTGACAACTTTAATAAGACGTGACGCGCGCCCGTACCGGACGCACCGGCGCGACACGCCCGGCGCGACAAGTGTAGATAACAGTGGATCCAATTGAAACTGGCGAAAGCGAGTGTAAACACCCGATCCGCCATAAGTTTCATCGCGGCAATGTAAATACCGGTTTATTGCGATTTATATCAACGCGGGCTGCGCGTTCCGGCCGGGATTGCGGCTTTCTCGCTACACGCCGAGGTAGCGCTCCCAGAGGCCCCGATCGGCGTCCAGGGCTTGCGAGTCGCCCGTCCACACCACCTTGCCGCGCTCCAGGATCACGTGCCGGTCGGCCAGGGCGAGCAGCCGCTCGACGTACTTGTCGATGACCAGGATGGTCTGCCCTGCCTGGCGCAGCCGTGCCAGGCAGTTCCAGATTTCCTCGCGGATCTTGGGTGCCAGGCCCTCGGTGGCCTCGTCCAGGATGAGGAGCCGGGGATTGGTGACCAGGGCGCGGCCGATCGCCAGCATCTGCTGCTCGCCGCCGGAGAGCTGGTTGCCCATGTTGCGGGCGCGCTCGTGCAGGCGGGGAAAGAGTTCGAACACCCGCTCGGGCGTCCCGGGGGCGCCGATGTCCGGATTGCGCGCCGCCACGAAGGCCGTCAGATGCTCGCGCACCGTCAGGTTGGGAAAGCACTGCCGGCCTTCCGGCACGATGGCCATGCCGGCCCGCGCGATGCGGTCCGGGCTCCAGCCGCTGATGTCCTGCCCCGCGAAATGGATCTTGCCGCCGCGCAGCGGGAGCTGGCCGAACAGGGTGCGCAAGAGCGTGGTCTTGCCCATGCCGTTGCGCCCCAGGAGGGTCACGACCTGGCCCGCGCCGATCTGCAGGTCCACGCCGAACAGCACCTGGCTTGCGCCGTAGCCGCTCTTGGCCGATTCGATGCTCAGCATTACGCAGTCTCCTCGTCGCCCAGGTAGGCCTGGCGCACTTCGGGGTTGGCCCGGATCTCGTCCGGCGCGCCCGTGGCGATGACGCGGCCGTAGACCAGCACCGACAGGCGGTCGGCCAGGCGGAACACCGCCTGCATATCGTGTTCGACCAGCAGCATGGCGGCGCGTCCCCGCATCGATTCGATCAATTCGGTCAGGCGGACGGTTTCGTCCGGACCCATGCCGGCCATGGGCTCGTCCAGCAGCAGCACGCTGGGCCTTGCGGCCAGCGCCAGCGCGAATTCCACTTTGCGCTGCTCGCCGTGCGGCAGGGTGCCCGCCGGACGCTCCAGCAGGCTGGCGTCGATGGCGCATTCCCGCGCCAGTTCGCGCGCCTGCTCGTACAGCGCGGACTCGGCCGCCCGCGGCTTCCAGAAACGGAAACTGCCGCCGGCGTGCGCCTGCACCGCAAGCACCAGGTTGTCCAGCACGTTGGACTGCTTGAAGATATTGGTGATCTGATAGGACCGCGACAGTCCCGCAGACACGCGCTGGTGCGCATTCATGCCTGTGACGTCGCGGCCGCCCACGGTCAGCGTGCCAGAATCCGCCGACAGCGTGCCCGACAGCAGATGTATCAGGGTGGACTTGCCCGCGCCGTTGGGACCGATCAGGGCATGGATCTCGCCCGGGTTCAGCGACAGCGACACATTGTCGGTGGCGACCAGCGCGCCGAAGCGGCGCACCAGCCCGGATGCCTGCAGGGCGGGGGTTGCGGCAGCGTTCATGATCCCACCTTGCCGGATTGCGGAGCGGCGCGGCCGCCGAACAGCGGGCCGAACAGCCCGACCAGGCCGCGCGGCGCGCCGAACACCACGCACAGCAGCAGCACACCCAGGGGCAGGTGCCAGTATTCCGTCCACAGCCGCAACACTTCCTCCAGGGTCAGCATCACCACGGCGCCCGCCACCCCGCCATAGCGCAGGCCGATGCCGCCCACCAGCACCATGATCAGCAGGTTGGCCGACTGGGTCCAGTGCATCAGGCTGGGCGAGATGAAGAGGTTGTGGTTCGCCAGCAGCGCGCCGGCCAGGCCGGCCACGGCGCCGCTCAGCGTGAAGGCCGTCAGCTTGATCCGGTAGACCGGGTAGCCCATGGACTCCATGCGCGACTCGTTCTCGCGTATGCCTTGCAGGGCCGTGCCGAAGCGCGAGGCCACCACCCGCCCGAACACCCACATGATCAGCACGAACAGGGCCAGCACCAGGTAATAGAAGCTGACGTCACTGGCCAGGTCGATGCCCGGCAGGCTGGAATAGCCGGGCAGGTTCAGCCCGTCTTCCCCGCCGTACTGACGCAGCGAGATGAAGATGTAGAACAGCATCTGCGCGAACGCCAGCGTGATCATGATGAAGTACACGCCCCGCGTGCGCAGCGAGATCGCCCCGGTGATGCACGCCAGCACCGCGGCCAGCAGCATGGCCGCCGGCCAGACCACCAGCGCCGAGGTGACTCCCGACATGGCCAGGATGCCCACGGCGTAGGCGCCGGCGCCGAAAAAGGCCGCGTGCCCCAGCGCCACCATGCCGCCGTAGCCCAGGATCAGGTTCAGGCTGGTCGCGGCCAGCGCGTAGATCAGCACTCGCCGCACGAAGGAGATGTAGAAATCCAGGCCCAGGGCGGGCGCCACCAGGGGGAATGCCGCCAGCGCGGCCAGCAGGATCACGGTCCAGATCGTGGATTTCATGCTCACCCTCTCGCCGGAAACAAGCCGGAGGGCCGGAACACCAGCACTGCCGCCATCAATACGTAAATGGCGATGGCCGCCAGCGTCGGCCCGACGCTGGACGCCACGGCCGGCGAAAAGACCTGGCGCAGCAGCATGGGCAGGAAGGCCCGCCCAGCCGTGTCCACCATGCCCACCAGCAGCGCACCGACGAAGGCCCCGCGTATCGAACCGATGCCGCCGATGACGATGCAGACCAGCACCAGGATCAGGATTTCCTCGCCCATGCCCACCTGCACCGAGGTGATCGGGCCCAGCAGGGCGCCGGCCGCCGCGGCCAGCATGGCGCCCAACGCGAACACGCCCAGGAACAGCAGCGGCACGCGCACGCCCATCAGCGTGGCCATCTGGCGGTTGGACGCGCCGGCCCGCACCAGGACTCCGGCGCGGGTGCGAGTCACGAACCAGTACAGCCCGGCCGCGGCGGCGACGCCGAACACGATGATCATGAGGCGATAGGCGGGGTACAGCAGGTCGGGCAGCAGGCGCACGGGCCCGGACAACGCGGCCGGCATGTTCAGCATCACCGGAGCGGGACCCCAGATCATCTTGACCAGGTCGTTGGCGATGAGAATGATGGCGTAGGTGCCCAGGACCTGGGCCAGGTGATCGCGCAGCGCCAGGCGTCGGATCAGCACGAGTTCCAGGAACACGCCGACCAGGCCGGTGGCGACGGCCGCCACCAGGACGGCGGCGGTGAATGAACCCGTGCGCTGCATGGTTTCGGCGGCCACATAGGCGCCGGCCATGTAGAGCGAGCCGTGAGCCAGATTCATGATGTCCATGATGCCGAACACCAGGGTCAGCCCGGCCGCGATCAGAAACAACATCAACCCAAACTGCAGACCGTTCAGCAATTGCTCGACGATCAGCGTAAACGTCATAAGAACTTCCCCTTGCAGCGCGTTGCCGACAGCCTCGCGCGCGGCCAAATCACCAAAGCCACCCTGATTGTGTATCGCGCCGGCGCCCCCCGGCGCCGCGCGTGCAGCGGTGTCACCCGATCCGGATGCCGCGGATCCGGCTCCGCCGGTCCGCAGGCATGCCCCCTTGAGGGGGAAGCGCGCAGCGCTTCGGGGGTGGGCTTCCCCCTACAGCTTGCAGTCGCCGACGTAGACGTCCTGGTACTTGTCGAAGACCTTGCCCACCAGCTTGTTGGTGACGCGGCCGCTGCCGTCCTTCTCGACGACGCGCAGGTAGTAGGCCTGGATGGGATAGTGGTTCTTGCCGTAGGTGTAGCTGCCGCGCACCGAGGGGTAGTCCGCCTTTTCGAGCGCCTTGATGATGGCGGCGCGGTCGGAAGCCTTGCCGCCGGCCTGCTTGACGGCGGCGTCCATGGCCATGATCACGTCATAGGACTGGGCGGCGTAGACCGAGGGATAGCGGCCGTTGTATTCCTTGCGGAAAGCTTCGACGAATGCCTTGTTCTGCGGCACGTCCAGGTCGTGCGCCCACTGCGCCGTGTTGTACATGCCCAGCATGGGATCGCCCACGGCCTGGATCACGTCTTCGTCGGCCGAAAAGCCCGGGCCGATCAGCTTGACGCTTTGCGACAGGCCGGTGGACACGAACTGCTTGACGAAGTTGATGCCCATGCCGCCCGGCAGGAAGATATAGACGGCATCGGGCTTGGCCGCGCGGATCTGCGCCAGCTCGGCGGCGTAGTCGATCTGGCCGAGCTTGGTGTAGACCTCGTCGCCGGGCGGGGTCTTGTAGCCGCGCTTGAAGCCTGCCAGCGCGTCCTTGCCCGCCGGATAGTCGGGGGCCATGATGAACATCTTCTTGAAGCCGCGGTCCGCCGCGACCTTGCCGGCCGCTTCATGGAAGGCGTCGTTCTGGTAGGACGTGCCGAACCAGTAGGCGTTGCATTGCGCGCCGGCGAACTGGCTGGGGCCGGGGTTGTTCGACAGGTAGGGAACCTTGGCGGCGAACAGCGCGGGGCCGACGGCCAGCGCCACGTTCGAGCCGATCGGGCCAGTGAAGAAATCGATCTTGTCGCGCTGGATGTAGCGCGTAACCAGTTGGCGGGCCTGGTCGGGGTTGCCGCCCATGTCGGTCTGCACGAATTCGGCGGGCTGTCCGCCCAGCTTGCTGCCCAGCTGCTTGATCGCCAGGTTGAAGCCGTCGCGGGCTTCGGCGCCCAGGGCAGCAAAGGGGCCGGAAATGTCGTTGGCGATGCCGACCTTGATGGTGTCGGCGCTGGCCAATGCCGGAACCAGGGCGGCGGCGGCCAGAAGGGAAGTGATCAAACGCATGGTGGTGTGCTCCGTGCGCGAGCCGCGCAGAGGGTGTTCTTATTGAAGGTGCGATTCGAAGGACTTCTTGCGCCCGGCCCGCCGACGCCGCGGCGCCGCCGTCCTGAGCCACCCCGATCCCCTTGCAGAGCATAGGGAAAGCTGGCGTGGTTCATAGTTTAGGTTTAAAGTATCCACCAAAACAAGTCTAGGGTTTTTACCAACGGGTTTCCCGATAGCAACTGCCATGGCCACCCTCCACCCCGCCCTTTACCGGAATTATGACCGCGCCGCGCTGGACATCCAGTACAACGCTCGCGCGACAGTACCCGACATCCAGCCGATACTCAAGAAGTACGCCGAAGGCAGCGCCGAGGCGCGGCGCACGCTGGACTGCGCGCTGGACGTGCCCTTCGGCGACCACGCCGACGAATTGCTGGACATCTTCCCCGCCGCCGGCGGCGCGCGCAAGGCGCCTGTGTTCGTGTTCATCCACGGCGGCTACTGGCGCCTGCTGTCCAAGAGCGACTCCAGCTGCATGGCGCCCGCGTTCACGCAGGCCGGCGCCGTGGTCGTGGCGGTGAACTACTCGCTCGCGCCCGCCGTCACGCTGGACCGCATCGTGGACCAGAACCGGCGCGCCCTGGCCTGGATCCACCGCCACATCGCCGAATACGGCGGCGATCCGGCGCGCATCCATATCTGCGGCAGCTCCGCCGGCGGGCACCTGGTCGGCGCGCTACTGGCCAGCGGCTGGCATGCCGGCTACGAGGTTCCGCCCGATGTGGTCCGCGGCGCGGCCCCGCTGTCCGGCCTGTTCGACCTGCGCCCGCTGGTGCACACCCATGTGAACGAGTGGATGCGCATGAACGAGGCAGACGCGATCCGCAACAGCCCCGCCCTGCAGCTGCCGCAAGCGGGCTGCCCCCTGGTGGTCAGCTACGGCGAAACCGAGACCGCCGAGTTCAAGCGCCAAAGCGACGATTACCTCGCCGCCTGGCTCGAACGCGGCTTTCCGGGGCGCTACGTGCCGATGCCCGGCACGAACCATTACGACATCGTCTTGAGCCTCAACGATCCCCACAGCCCGCTGACCCGCGCCATCTTCGAGCAGATGGGTCTGGCGCCCGCCCCTCATTCCCGGTAACCCGCCATGATCAACGCCCCCGACCTGGAATCCCGCGCCGCGCCGGACGACCACCATGCGCTGCGTTTGTGGTTGCGCATGCTGACTTGCGCCAATCTCGTCGAAAGCGAGATCCGCAGCCGCCTGCGCAACGAGTTCGATACGACACTGCCCCGCTTCGACCTGATGGCGCAATTGCAGCGCGCGCCCAAGGGCATGAAGATGGGCGAGCTGTCGCGCCACATGATGGTCACCAACGGGAACATCACGGGCATCACCGACCAGCTCGAAAAGGAAGGGCTGGTCGTGCGCACCAAGGTCGAATCCGACCGCCGCAGCTCGCTCATCAAGCTCACGCCGCTGGGCAGGAAGAGCTTCGCCCGCATGGCCCGGGCCCACGAAACCTGGGTCAAGTCCATGTTCGGCGACCTGCCCGAGGCCACTCGCAACGCGCTGTTCCAGGCCCTGGGCGAACTCAAGCTCCAGGTGGTGGCCACCCGATCCGCGTCGGCCAAGGCCTGAAGCGCCATCCGCGCTGAAACCGTCTGCCGGTTTGGCGCATAATTGCCGCCATGATTCCGGTTTCCCTTCCTGGCGGCAATTTCTACGTGTTGATGGCGGTTTCGCTGGCCTGCCTCTCCACGCTGCTGACCTGGCTGGCCGTTCTGGCCACCACCCGTAGCGCCCGGCACTGGCTGGGCGGCCACCGCCGCATCGGCACCGTCCTGATGGCGTTTCTCGCCGTCGTCGGAGCCATCTTTCCCTACCAGCAGTTCAGCCTGTGGTTCGCCGCCCAGCGCGACGCGCAGGCGGACGCCGGCCGCAAGACCGTCCTGGCCCAGCCCACGATGCTGGCCGGCGTGGAAATGCCTGCGGGCACCGAGCTCCGCCTGGCCGCGCCGGGCGACCTGGGCTCGTTCGAGCGCGCCGTCTTCCCCGAGGCGCACCCCGCCCCCATCCAGGGCGTTACCGCTACCCGGCTGTTCCGCTACCCCGCCAACGGCAAGCAGGCAGAAACCCTGTCGGTGGAGATCGAGCGCGACCAGGCGCTGGACGGCTGGCTGTGCGCGCACGGCCACCGGATCGAATTCGTGTTGCGCGACGGCCATCCCCGTTTCTCCAGCTGCCATCTGGCTATCGGCAATACCCTGGACCAGCAGCCCGTGCCGGCGGGCGCCTGGCTGAAAGTCATCGCCGGGGCCGCCGCGCCCGGCGCGGCTGCGGACACGCCGCGCTGGCTGCTGCGCACCGAGGGCAGCGACGCCCTGGACGTGGCCCGCCTGCCGCTGCTCAAGGTGGACATGCAGCTGGACGGCCAGCGCCGCATGCTGGGCTTCGAGGGCCTGCTGGCGCGCGAAACCGTCCTGGGCGACATGACCTACCCCCCGGGCACCCGGGTGCTGGCCGCCAATGCCGGGCTGCCCGGCGCCCAGGCGGGCGACCTGCTGTTCTCCCCTTCGCGGGGCCGTTCGGCGCGCCGCGCCGGCGGCGACGACGTGCCCGCCGGCAGCTCGGTGCTGCAGGCCCCCGACGGCACGGTGCGCGGCGTGCTCGCCAACCGCGAGGCAGGCGTGCTGGACGTGGCCGCCATGCGGATCGGCCCCTGACGGGCCGCCCCGTCACAGCCCCTGCCCCGAACCGGTGGGATAATACGAAGCTTTCCCCCGCGCGCCGCCCCATCTGGCGGCGATTCCGTCCTGCTCATTCATGAGACGAAGTCATGGCCGTTAACCTGCAGATCCCCTCCGAGTCCGAAATTTTTCCTGTTGCCGGCGTTGAAATCGGCGTCGCCGAGGCCGGCATCCGCAAAGCCAACCGACGCGACCTGACGGTATTCCGCCTGGCCGAAGGCACGAGCGTGGCAGGCGTGTTCACGCGCAACCGCTTCTGCGCGGCCCCCGTGCAGGTCTGCCAGGCCCACCTGGCCGCCGGCGGCCCCATCAGCGCGCTGGTCATCAATACGGGCAACGCCAACGCCGGCACCGGCGAGGAAGGCCTGAAGAAGGCGCAGGACACCTGCGCCGCGCTGGGCCAGTTGCTGGGCGTGCCCGCGGCCCAGATCCTGCCCTTCTCCACCGGCGTCATCCTGGAGCCGCTGCCGCTGGACCGCCTGGTCGCCGGCCTGCCCCGCGCCATCGCCGACCTCGGCGCCGACCGCTGGTCCAGCGCCGCCCACGGCATCATGACGACCGACACCCTGCCGAAGATCTCCTCGGCCCAGGTCCAGATCGAGGGCAAGACCGTCACCTTCACCGGCATCAGCAAGGGCGCGGGCATGATCCGCCCCAACATGGCCACCATGCTCAGCTTCCTGGCCACGGACGCCGGCATCGCCCAGCCCCTGCTCGCCAAGCTGGCCGTCGAGATCGCGGATGCCTCGTTCAACCGCATCACGGTGGACGGCGACACATCCACCAATGACTCCTTCATCATCGCCGCCACCGGCAAATCGGGCGTCAATATCAATAGCGAGTCCGACGCCGCCTACGCCGCGGTGCGCGAGGCCCTGACGGCCGCCGCGCTGGAGCTTGCCACCAAGATCGTGCGCGATGCCGAAGGCGCCACCAAATTCATGACGATCCGCGTCGAAGAGGCCGGCAACACCGAGGAAGCGTTGAAGGTGGCGTACGCCGTGGCGCACTCGCCGCTGGTCAAGACCGCCTTCTTCGCGTCGGACCCCAACCTGGGCCGCATCCTGGCCGCGGTAGGCTATGCCGGCATCGACGATCTGGACGTCTCCAAGATCCGCCTGTGGCTGGACGACGTGCTGGTGGCCAAGGACGGCGGCCGCAACCCCGCCTACCAGGAAGCCGACGGCCAGCGCGTGATGAAGCAAGCCGAAATCCTGGTGCGCATCGCGCTGGGCCGCGGCCAGGTGGCTGACACTGTCTACACCTGCGACTTCTCCCACGAATACGTGTCGATCAACGCCGACTACCGCTCATAAGATGAACAGCTGTCTGGCGCCCTCGTAAATGAGCTTCGGGCTCGACGGGTATCTCATCGGGTGTCAGACACCCCCTCCCCAGGATGCAGACGTGACCGCAACCGAGTTTTCCACCCTCATCCAGCGCGCCGAGCGCGTGCTGGCGCAGCTGGAAGCCTGGCTTCCTCCCGCTCCGCCCGAAATCGACTGGAGCGCCCACGCCTTCCGCTGGCGCAAGCGCGGCTCGCGCGGCTGGCTGGACGCCGTGCGCCATGTGGCGCGCATCGACCTGGAAGACCTCCAGCACATCGAGCGGCAGAAGGCCATCATCGACCGCAACACGCAGCAGTTCATCGACAAGAAGCCCGCCAACAACGTGCTCATGACCGGGGCCCGCGGCACCGGCAAGAGCTCGCTGGTCAAGGCCATGCTGGCCGCCTACGGCGACCGGGGCCTGCGCCTGATCGAAGTGGACAAATCCGACCTGGGCGACCTGGCCGATATCGTCGAGCTGGTGGCCTCGCGACCCGAGCGCTTCATCGTATTCTGCGACGACCTGTCCTTCGAGGAAGGCGAAGCCGGCTACAAGGCATTGAAGTCGGTGCTGGACGGCTCCGTTTCCGCCTCGGGCGACAACGTGCTGATCTACGCCACCTCCAACCGGCGCCACCTGATGCCGGAATACATGAGCGAGAACCTGGCGGCCAAGCACCAGCCCGATGGCGAGATCCACCCCGGCGAAACGGTCGAGGAAAAGATCTCGCTGTCCGAGCGCTTCGGCCTGTGGCTGTCGTTCTATCCCTTCAAGCAGGACGACTACCTGGACATCGTCTATCACTGGCTGCGCGAACTCGGCTGCCCGGAAGCGCAGATCGAGCCGTCGCGCACGGAGGCCCTGCAATGGACGATCGAGCGCGGCTCGCGCTCGGGCCGCGTGGCCTACCAATTCGCGCGCGATTGGGCGGCCCGGCATGTCTGAGAAGATCGTCGACGTCGCGGCCGGCCTGATCCTGCGCCCGGACGGCATGCTGCTGCTGGGCCAGCGTCCGGAAGGCAAGCCCTGGGCGGGCTGGTGGGAACTGCCGGGCGGCAAACTTGAACCCGGCGAAACCGTGCTGGAAGCGCTGGCGCGCGAACTCCAGGAAGAAATCGGCATCCGCGTCACGCAGTCCCGCCCCTGGGTCACCTACGTGCATGCCTACCCGCACACCACGGTGCGCCTGGCCTTCTGCCACGTCACGGGCTGGGAAGGCGAACCGCGCAGCCTGGAAAACCAGCGCCTGGAATGGGTGGACCCGGCCAAGGCGGCGTCGGTGGGCGACCTGCTCCCCGCCACGCTGCCTCCGCTGCGATGGCTGCAGCTGCCCACCGCCTACGGCATCAGCGGCATCGGCTCGCGGGCCGGCGTGCCGGCGTTCCTGGGCCGGCTGGAAGCGGCGCTGGCGCGCGGCGTGAAACTGGTGCAGCTGCGCGAACCGCAATGGCCGGACGGCGTGGGCGCAAGTTCCCTGCATGAAGTGATGCAGGGCGTGCTCAAGCGCTGCCGCGCCGCCGGCGCCCGCCTGCTGGTCAACAGCGTCCACCCTGCGGCCTGGTGGAAGGAAGCCGACGGCGTGCATTTGCGCACCGCCGACGCGGCCCGCCTGAGCGCCCGCCCTGCCCTGCCCGCCGGCGCGCTGGTGGGCGTATCCGCCCACGACAACGCCGAAGTCGTGCACGCGCGCGAGATCGGAGCGGATTTCGCCGTGCTGGGCCCCGTGCTGGAAACAGCTTCGCACCCCGGCGCCCCCACGCTGGGCTGGGAAGGCTTCGTCGAGGGCAACCGCGATGCGGGCATTCCCGTCTTCGCGCTGGGCGGCCAATCCTCCAGCACGATGTCGGCTGCGCTGCGCCATGGCGCGCATGGGATTGCCGGGATACGCGGCTTGCTCTGAACGCCAGCGTCCGACGCCTCAGTGTCTGACACCCCACGAGATGACGCCTCGGCTCGAAGCAGCGCTTCCGGGTGTCAGACACCAACCGTGACGGTAAGGTCTTGCCATCGCCGATGGTGTCAGACACCCGGAAGCGCTGCTTCAAGCCTGCACGCCCTGCCGCAAGGTGTCTGACACCTGCGGCACGGCCCCGGCAGCGCAACAAGCCGGGACGCAGGCGGCCGGCCAACAAACCGCAGTCAATCGATCTTGTAATCCATCCAGGACGCCACCATCTCGCGTAACCCGCCGCCGTCCTCGAAGGACTCGCGGCCTCCCTCGGCCTTGTTGCGGCCCAGCTCCAGGATGTACATGTAGTCGGACACCTCGGCGCAGCGGCGCACGTTCTGGTCCACCAGCACCACCGTCATGCCCTCGTCGGCGAATCCGCGGATCAGGCCGTAGATTTCCTTGGATATCTTGGGCGCCAGCATCGCGGTCGGCTCGTCCAGCAGGATCACGGAAGGCTCGATGAGCAAGGCGCGCCCGAACTCCACGAAGCGCTGCTGTCCGCCGCTCATGCTGGACACGGGGTCGTTGCGCTTCTGAGCCAGGATGGGAAAGCGGTCGTAGACGGAATCGATGCGCTGCCGCACCCGCGCCTTGTCGCCGCGGAACGGCCAGCAGCCCAGGAGCAGGTTGTCGTGCACCGACAATTCGCCGAACAGGCTGCGATGCTGCGGCACGAACGCGACGCCGTGGCTGGCGCGTTCGTGCGAGGGCTGCGCGCTGATGTCCTGCCCGCGCAGCGTGATGCGGCCGGTGCGCGGCGGCAGGAATCCGAACAGCGTCTTGAGCACCGTGGACTTGCCGGCGCCGTTGGGCCCGATCACGCCGGTGACCTTGCCCGCGCGCGCCTGGACGTTGATGCGGTTCAGGATGGTGATGTCGCCGTGATAGGCGACCGTCACATCCTCCAGCGCGATGGTTGGCGTGCTCATGTCAGGCTCCAAGATAGGCTTCGACCACCCGCGGATCGGCGCGCACGCGGTCGGCGTCGCCTTCGCACAGGATCGCGCCCTCGTTCATCACGATAATGTGGTGCGACAGCTGGTAGATGGACGTCAGGTCGTGCGACACGAGCACCACCGAGCAGTCGTGCTCGGTGGGCAGTTCGCGGATCACCGAGATCAGCAACTGCGCCAGCGCCGGATTGACGCCCGCGAAGGGTTCATCCAACAGCACAACCTTGGGCCGCGCCACCATGATGCGCGCCAGCTCCACCAGTTTCTGCTGCCCTCCCGACAGTTCCTCGGCATAGTTGTGCCGCAGGCGGTGCAGTTCAACCTTGTGCAGCCAGTATTCCGATTGCGCGTAGCGCTCATCGGCGCTGCGGCCCGCCTGCTGCTGGGCCACGTCCAGGTTGTCCAGCAGGCTCAGATGGGGAAAGATGCGGGGCACCTGGAAGGTGCGCCCCACGCCCAGCCGGGCCACCTCGTGGATCTGGCGGCCCGCGATGTCGCGGCCGTCCAGCTCGATGCGGCCCTCGTCCGGCGTATAGATGCCGTTGATGCAATTGAGCATGGTGGTCTTGCCCGAGCCGTTCATGCCGATGACGCCCAGGATGGAGCCGCGCGGCACCTCCAGGTCGACCCCTTGCAGGGCTACCAGCCCGCCGAAGCGCTTCTTGAGATTCGTGACTTTCAACATGTCCGGCTCCCGTTCAGCGCAGCGCCTGGCGGCCGAACAGGCCGCTGGGCTTGACGAAGATCATCGCCACCATCAGCGCGAAACCGCAGATGGTGGCGATCGACGGATTGAAGAACACCACCGACACCTGTTCGGTGACGCCGTACAGCAACGCCCCGACCAGCGCTCCCACCGGATGGCCCAGGCCGCCGAGCACGATGACGATGAAGCCGATCAGCGTGTAATCGTTGCCCATGAAGGGCGAGAATGCCGGAAACACCATCGCCACCAGCACGCCACTGGCCGCCGCCAGCCCCACGCCCAGGCCGAACGCCACCGCCGACAGGCGTTCGGCGTTGATCCCCACGATGCGCACCGCATCGCGGTTCATGATGATGGCGCGCAGCGCCTTGCCCACCTGGCTGCGGTACAGGAACAACGTCAGCGCGCCGATGATGGCAAGCGCGATGGCCAGCGCCAGCAGGCGCACCGTCGGAATCAGGACGGGGCCGAACTTCAGGAACACCGGCTCGATCTCGTACGGCAGCGAACGGGCGTCGGCGTCGAACGCCAGCAGCATCAGCGCGCCCAGCATGATGGACACGCCGAACATCAGCAGCAGCGAACTGATCTCGGGATCGTCCGCCCTGTTCAGCCGCGGAATCAGCACGAAGTACAGCAGGTAGCCCGCCAGGAAGAAGGCCGCGAAGGCCAGCGGCAGCGCCAGCAGCGGATTGATGCCCGCGTACTCCATCAGGTAGAACGCGAAATACGCCCCCAGCACCAGGAACTCGCCGTGCGCGAAATTCACCACCCGCAGCACGCCGAACACCACGTTCAGCCCCACGCCTATCAGTCCATAGATGGCGCCCAGGATCAGGCCGTTGATCAGGCCTTGGATAATCAGTCCGGTCATGACTCGTCCTCAGGCAATGTAGCGGCGCAATTGCGGCTTGCGCTTGATCAGGCTGCCGACGATCCCGCGCGGCAGGAACAACATCAGCAGCACGATGATCAGGCCCAGCAGCAGCAGGTTCACGACCGGGAATTTCTGCCAGATCACGTGGTCGATGCCCAGGAGCGCCAGCGTGCCGGCCACCGGCCCGAGGATGGTGCCGAATCCGCCCGCCATCGCGTAGATGATGCTCTTGGCCGTGATCAGCACATGGAAGGCGTATTCCGGATCCACCACGTTGGTGTACCAGGCCTCGATGCCCCCGGCCAGTGCAGGGAACAGCGCCGCCAGCAGCCACGCCTTCAGCCGGGTGTTGGGAACGTGGATGCCCACGCATGCGGCCGCGCCGTCGTCGTCGCGGATGGCCTTCAGGGCGCGTCCCAGGCGCGACACCGACAGCCAGGTAACGGTGGCCAGCGTGGCGCCCATCACGATCAGCATGGCGTAGTAGCTGTGCGACGGATTGTTGGCGCTGGACAGGATGATGCCCATGCTGCCGCCGGTAAAGGACTGGGGCAGATTGGAAATGACCAGCTTGACGATGGTGGCCAGCGCCAGGCTGACGATGCCGAAATACACCCCGCGCAGGCGCAGCGTGGGCGCCAGCAACAGCGCGATGATCACCCCCACGCAACCCGCGGCCAGCAGTGAAGGCAGGATGGGCCAGCCCAGGATCTTGTAGCAGATGCCGGTGGCGTAGGAGCCCACGCCGTAGAACACCACGTAGCCGAACGGCAGGTAGCCGGTAAAGCCCACGCAGATGTTCATGGCGCTGGCCATGGTGATCCACAGCATCAGGTAGAACGCGAACGAGATATTCGAGGTTGCCAACGGAATCGCGGCCAGGACGGCCGTCAGCGCGACAAAGACGGTCATTGCGATGCGGGTGCGCAATCGCACCGCGCGCTGATCCTGCGCGCGATGCGAAGCCGCGCCCGCCGCCAGGGCGGGACTGCTGCTCATGGTGTCTTCCTCCAGGCCTGTCCGGATTGGACGGCCGATTTATTTGGAGGCGATTATGACCGATAAAACCATAACTTCAGGTTAAGTATTAACCCTGAGCGGGAGCCGGAAACGCCTCCGCCAACACTAGGCGCAGCTCCTTGATGAACTGGACGGCGATCTGCGAAGGCTCCCGGCCGCCGGCGTAGACCGCCGAAATGTTCAGGGGAATGCGCTCGGCCAGCGGCACGATCACGACATCGGGCATGGTGTTCTGCATGACGGTGAATTCGTCCACGATGGCGATCCCGACGCCGGCATTGACCAGCGCGCAGGCCAACTGGCTCCAGGGCACATCGGCGCACATCCGGCAGGGCAGCCCGGCCTGCTCGAACGCCCCCAGCACCAGCATGCCGAAGGGCATGCGCGTGCCCACCACGATGTGCGGATGCGGAGACAGGTCGGCCAGGCTGACCTGGCCCCGGTCCGCCAGCGGGTGCGACTTCGGGATGGCCGCCACCATGCGCCCCACATGCAGAAGCTCCGACGTCAGGAATGGGTGATCCGCCTGCATGACCACCAACCCGAGCTCCGCCTCGCCCTGCAGCACCTCGGTGATGAGATTGGGCAGCGCGCTGGTGTTCAGCCGCAACAGCAGCTCAGGATGGCGCCGCTGGAAGCGCGCCACCGCGCGCGGCACCAGGAACTGCGCCAGACTCGGGATGGAGGCCAGCCGCAACACTCCCGTACCGTGCTCCGACAGCGCGTCCGCAAGATCATTGACGCGCTGCATCATGCGCTGGGTTTTTTCGATTTCCTCAAACAGGCTGTGCACTTGCGGCGTGGGCCGCAGCCGCCCGCGCACCCGCTCGAACAGCGTCAGACCCATGGATTTCTCGGTCTGCGCCAGCATCCGGCTGACCGCGGGCTGAGAGATATTCAACAGGCGGGCGGCGCCGCTGATCGATCCGGCCATCACGATGGCCCAAAGCATTTCGGTCTGTCGGTAGTTCAATTTATTCAAGGCGTGCACTCCATGCCTATTTGTTATACGCTTTCTCACGTATTGGGCAATTATTGCCCAATATCGGGCCTTGGACTCAAGCTCCGCGGGAGGAAGGGCCCCACATCCAAAAACGATAGGAGACAACCCATGTTCGCGAAATCCTGGCTGTTCCGCTTACCGGCGCTGGCCCTGGCCATGGCCGCCCTCACTCCATCCGCCGCCTCCGCCCAGAGCTCGGACAAGATCCGGGTGGGCATGACCGTTTCATCCACCGGCAGTTTCGCGCTGGCATCGCAGTCCGGCGTGCGCGGCGTAGAGCTGTGGGTAGACGACGTCAACCGCCGCGGCGGCATCGAAGTCAACGGCAAGAAATACCCGGTCGAGCTGGTCAAGCTGGATGACCGCAGCGACAAGCAGATGGTGACCCGCGTTTACGAACGCCTGATTGTCGATGAAAAAGTGGATCTGGTGTTCGCGCCCTTCGGCTCCACGCTGACCGCCGCGGCCGCGACCGTGACGGAACGCCTGGGCAAGTACATGATGGTCTGGTCCGCCGCCAGCGACGATCTGTACAAGCAGGGTTTCAAGAACATGGTCTCGGGCACGCAGATGCCGGTGTCGGCCATGCTGCGCGCCAACATGGAGCTGGCCGCCAAGCAAGGCGTGAAGAAGGTGGCGCTGCTGTACTCGGACGAACCGTTCCCCGCGGGCCTGGCCGAGGGCGGACGCGAGCAGGCCACCAAGAACGGCATGCAGGTGGTGCTGTTCGAAAAATACCCGAAGGGCCAGAAGGACTTCAGCACGATCTTGCAGAAGGCGCGCGCCGCGGGCGCCGAAGCGCTGGTGCCGACCTCGTACGAGGGCGACCTGATCAGCATGACGCGCCAGATGAAGCAGCTCGACATCAACTTCCCCTATGTCTTCATGGTGTATGCCTCGACGCCGCAGTTCCAGGCCATCGGCGCGGACGCGAACTACATCTACAGCCACACCAACTACCCCCCGCGATCAACTGGAAGGTCAACGCCGGCATGACGCGCGAGCAATTCGCCGCCGCCTATGACCGCCAGTTCCCCAAGGCCGAGTTTCCGCCCGACTTCCAGACCGCGCTGGCCTATGGCGCCGGCGCGCTGACCGAAGAGATCGTGAAAAAGGCAGGCAACACCGACGCGGCCGCGCTGAAAAAGGCCTCGCTGGACCTGTCCGGCAAGCTGACCGTCATGGCCGGCCCCTACGCCATCGACGAAACGGGCAAGCAGCTGCTGATGCCCTTCCCCGTCGTGCAGCTCCTGCCCGGCAAGGGCATGGTGCCCGTGTGGCCCGAGGACGTGGCCACGCAGAAGCCGGTGTATCCGACCCCCGACTGGAACAAGCGCTGATCCGCGCCGGAATGCCCCTGCAGGCGGCACGGCAATCCGTGCCGCTCGTACATCAACCGAGGAAAACATGTCTGACATTGCATTTGCCACGCTGGGAGAACTGGCGCAGGGCCTGGCCAGCGGCCGCTACAGTTCGGTCGAACTCGCGCGGCACTACCTGGACCGCATAGACCGGGCCAACCCCGCGCTGGGCGCCTACGTCAGCGTCGACCACGAGGGCGCGCTGAAACTGGCCGAGGCCGCCGACGCGCGCCGCCGCGCTGGCTATGGCCTGCTCGGGCCGCTGGACGGCCTGCCCGTGGCCGTCAAGGATCTGTGCGACATCCAGGGCCAGGTCACCACGGCAGGCTCGCAAGCCTGGCGGAAGCGCCGCAGCGAACTCACCGCCACGGCGGTGACCCGCCTGCTCGACGCCGGCATGGTGGTGCTCGGCAAGACGCACATGGTGGAGTTCGCGTTCGGGGGCTGGGGCACGAATCCCGTGATGGGAACGCCGCGCAACCCCTGGGACCTGGTCCGCGCGCGCATCCCGGGCGGCTCGTCCAGCGGATCCGGCGTGGCGGTGGCCGCAGGCCTCGCGCCCGCCGCGCTGGGCTCCGACACGGGCGGCTCGGTGCGGATTCCGGCAGCGCTGAATGGCATCACCGGCCTGAAGACCTCGCGCGGCCTCATCAGCCTGCATGGCTCCGTGGCGCTGTCGCACACGCTGGACTCCATCGGCCCGCTCACCCGCGACACGCGCGACTCGCTGCTGTTGACGGAAGCCCTGTCCGGGCCCGATCCGCGCGATCCGGTGACGCAGGGCGTGACCGCCTTCCGCTTCCGCGAGCCGAACGCCGGCCCCAAGCCGCTGCGCGGCATGCGCATCGCCCTCATGCCTGAAGCGCAGTACCCCATTGCCGTGGACGCCGCCGTGCAGGGCGCGCTGGACGATACGCGGCGCGCGCTGGCGGAGCTGGGCGCGGACTTCATCGAGGCGCCCTTCCCCTTCGATTTCCACGACATGATGCTGCGCAACGGCCTGATCATCGCGGCCGAGGCCTATGCCCAGCACCGCGACTACATCGAGGACGAAAGCCTGCCCCTGGGCCGCTACGTGCGCTCCCGCGTGCTGGGCGGCAAGAGCGTGGGCGCCGCCGACTACATCCGGGCCCTACAGGCCCATGCCCTCGCACGCGAGGCCTGGCAGGACTGGATGCGCGATTTCGATGCGGTGCTGGCGCCCTGCCTGCCCTTCGCCGCCTGCCCGCTCGAAGAAGTGGACGAGGCTGCCACGCCGCTGGCGGCTTTCACCCGGCCGGGCAATTACGTGAACGCGTCGGGGCTGGCGCTGCCCGCCGGGTTCACCGCGGAAAACCTGCCCATCGGCGTGCAGCTGCTGGGCAAGCCGGGCGGGGAAGCCGCGCTGGGCCGCATCGGCATGGCGTTCCAGGCGGCGACGGACTGGCACCTGCGGCGGCCCGGACTGGCGGCGATCGGCCTGTAGCGTCCCGCCGCCGCGCGGGTTCGCCAAGCGGAACCCGCAAATCCGTCCCGCGCCGCGCCTCTTACTTGCTGGGCGCGGCGGCGGGGCCGGCAGGGAACGGCGCCGCGCCGTCGGCCTTGACGAAGCTCAGCGTGGTCACGTAGTTGATGCCGTCGTACTTCTCGGGACCGGCCGCGCCGGGACGTTCGCCGGGGTTGCGATCGATGTGGCTGGCCTCGATGACGTACTGCCCTTTCCACGGCAGATCGAAACGCACTTTGCCCTGCTCGTCGGCATGCGCTTCCTTGCTCCAGCCCGATTGCACGGCGATGACGACCTTGGCCTTGGGCAGCGCCTGCCCCTTCAGCACCACCTGGAACTCGCCGGCCTGGCCGGTGGGCACCACGTCCAGGGCAAGCTTGGGCGCTTGCGCGGCCAGGCTCGTGACGTAGCGGGCGCCCGGCCAGATCCAGCTGTTGATCTCCTTGTCGCCCTGCTTGAACGTGCGCAGCGGAAAAGCGGGGTCCTCGGCCGCGATGCTCTGCCCCTTGCCCGCGCCCGCGGACAGCGCGAAGCCGGCGGCGGTCTTGGTCACGGCCAGCGGCGATTCTCCCTTGGCCGAAATCAGGGTGGCGGAGGGCTTGCCGAAAAGATCCAACAGGCCGGGCGACGCTTCGCGCAGGTTCTCCGCAAACTCGCCGAAACGCAGCACTACGGCCTTGCCGTCATCGGCCTGCTCCAGCCAGGCCTGATGCGCCTGGGCCGTTGCAGCCAGGCACAGCGTGGCGGCGATCAAGGTAAGGGTTTTCTTCATGCACATCTCCAGACGAGGGGGAAAAATCAGAATTCGACGCTTGCGGACAGGAGGAATGTGCGCGGCGCGCCCAGGCCGTTGCCGAGGTTGCCGGCCCAGTACGCCTTGTTGGTCAGGTTCAGCACGTTCGCCCGCAGCGTGACGGGGTGATCCACGATGGTCGCGCGGTAGCGCGCGCCGACGTCGTAGACCGTGTGCCCGGGCACCGACAGCGTGTTGTCGGCGCTTATGTACTGCTTGGACATCGAGACGACGTTGCCGGTAAGCGTCAGGCCCTGCAGCCCGGGCACGTCCCATTCCACGCCCAGCTTGCCCTGCCAGGCGGGCACGCCGGTGGCCGACAGTCCCTGGTTGACGCCTCCCGCGGTTTTGGTCAGCTTGGCCTGCGTATAGGAAATGCCGCCCAACAGCCGCAGGTCGGGCGCGAGCTCCCCGAAGAAGCCGAACTCCAGCCCGCGATTGCGTTGCCGCCCGCCAAAGGAATAGACATTGGTGAACGGATCCGTATAGGCGCTGGGCCGTTCGATCTGGAATGCGCTGAAGGTGCCGGCGAAGCTGCCCAGGTCGACCTTGAAGCCGACCTCGCGCTGCTTGGTCTTGTAGGGAGGGAACACCTGCCCCGCGTTGGCCGCCGCCACCGGCGCGATCGCGCCCTGGCTCAGGCCTTCGATGTAGTTGCCGTAGAGCGAGAGCCTGTCCGTCGCCTTGACGAGCAGCGCGAACGCGGGCGTATTGGCGCCGGCATCGTAGCGCGCGGTGCGCTCGCCGGTTACGGGGCTGAAGGTGTCGCTGACCACGTTCTGGCGGCGCACGCCCGCGGTGAACAGGACGCGGCCGTCGGCGAACGACAGGGTGTCGGCGATGCCGTAGCTGGTGGTGCGCAGCGCGGCCGTCTTGGGCAGCGCGGCGTGCCTGAAACTGGTGTCCACGGAGGGGCCCCAGACCGGGTCATAGATATTGGTGATCCAGTCCTTCGCAAGCATGTTGCGCATGAAGCCGAACTTGTAGTCGTGCTGATAGTAGGTTCCGGTCAGCGCCAGTTCGTGCCCCACGCCCAGCGTATTGAAGCGCGCGCGGGTGCCGATCTCGGCGGAGTTCTTGGCGATCTGGATGCGCTGGAAAGAGAAGTTGTTGCGGTAGTCTCCGCTGTCGTTGAAGATCGTGTTGGTCGAGGAGGCCAGCGAATTGAAATCGGTTTCGCTGTTCCCCCAGGCCGCATAGGCGGTGAGGTTGTCGGCGATATCGACCTCCGCGCGCAGCAGGACAGCCTCGTCCTTGGTGTTGGTGAACGTCCAGTCGGGCGCCAGCAGGGTATCGGGCTTGGGCGGCTTGGGCACGCCGATTCCGCGCGCAAGCGATACGCCGCGGTTCAATCCGTTCAGGTGGTCCTCGCTGGTGTAGAAATCGGCGGACAGCCTGGCGCGCTGCGATCTCCAGTCCAGGGCCAGCGCGGCCAGCTTGGTCCGCTTCGATTGATCGTTCACCGCGGTGTCTCCGTCACGGTAGACGCCGTTGAAGCGGATGCCGAACAGTTTTTCGTCGCCGAAGCGCTGCCCCACGTCCACGTGCACGCCGAACTGCGAATCGGACGCGTAGGTGCCCGTGACGCGGGCCAGCGGCTTGTCGCCGGCCCGTTTGGGCACGACGTTGATGCTGCCGCCGACCGACCCGCCCGGCGGCATGCCGTTCAACAGGGCTGAAGGCCCCTTGAGGACTTCGATGCGTTCGGCCAGTTCGGCCGTGGCGCGGTAGTACGGGATCATGCCGTACAGGCCGTTGTACGCCAGATCGTTCGCCGAGACGCCGAAGCCGCGCAGGTTGAAGTACTCGGTGATCATTCCGCTGCTGCCATTGAGGTACACGGAAGGGTCGGTCAGCCCGATCACGCGGTAGACGTCCTGCGCCTGGATGTCCTGGATGTAGGTATCGGTGTAGACGATGGTGCTGAAGGGCGTTTCCATGAAGTCCTTCTCGCCCAGCATGCCTACGCGGCCGCCGGTGGCTACCTGGCCGCCGGCATAGACCGGCGGCAGCTCGCCCGCGCCATGGCCCGTTACGGTGATCGCCGGCAGCGCCGCGACGCCGGGCTCCTCGCGCTGCGCATCCGGGATCCGGCGCAGCGTGTATTCGCCGTGCCCGTCGCGCACGGCCTGCAAGCCGGTTCCCGCCAGCAGCAGGTCCAGCGCCTCGGCCGGGGCATGTCTGCCGCTGACGCCGGCGCTGCGCAGGCCGGCGGTCAGGCTGGCGTTCACGGAGATCGACACGCCGGCCTGGCGCCCGTAGCGGCTCAGCGCCTGGTCGAGCGTGCCCGCCGGGATGTCGAAACTGCGCGGCGCGGACGCCGCGGCTTCCGCGCCCTGCGCCCAGGCCGGCGTGGCCGCCGCGACGCCGATGACGGCGCACAGCACGGCGGGAGCGAAAACATGACCCAAAGCCATATACGGATTCCTTGCAGATGCTTGTTGATGGTCAGAAGCACCGCAGAACATTCCCGTACGAGGCGCAGTCAGGCTCGGCTTCTACAAGGGAGGCCGCAGCAGACCGGAAAACCTGCCGGTTATTTTGTTACTAAATAAATCAAAAGGGACAGCGCCACTCATCGCGGCCCGACGGTGACCCAGTAGCGCGTGTAGCGCCGGATGCGCACCGGCAGCCGGCGTTCCAGCGTATCCAGGATGCGGTCCGTGGCGTCAGGGCCGTCCAGCGGCCAGGCGCCCGTAATGCGCAGTTCCGCGACTTCGGGCGCGCAATGCAGGGCCCCGGGCCTGTAGCGGCCCAGATCGGACAGCAGGTCCGCCAACCGCATGCCCTCGGCGCTGAACGTGCCCGCGATCCAGCCGTGGCTGGGCTCGTCCAGAGGGACGGGCGCCTCGATGCGCCTGCGCGTGAACCGGGCCTGCTGGCCTGCCGTCAGCAGCGCCGTCTCGCCATCGGGCCGGCCGTCCGCATGGATGCGGACGGCGCCCTCCAGGACGGCCAGTTGCGTTGGAGCGCAGTCCGTCTCGTCGGCGACATGGCGCACGATGAAGCGCGTGCCGACGGGCTGAAGCGTGCCCGCCGGGCTCTCGACCACCAGCGGGCGCCCGCTGGCGTCGGCCCCGGTCTCCACCAGGATCTCTCCTTCGCGCAGCACGATGCGCCGCTCGGAATCGCTGAATCGCAGGTCGACGGCCGTGGCCGTGTTCAGCCTCAGGCGGGTGCCGTCTTCCAGGACCAGATCGCGGCGTTCGCCTGCGCGAGTGCGCACGTCGGCCAGCACGCTGGCGAGCTGGCCGCGCCACGGCAGTTGCGCTTGCGCCAGATAGAAGGCGGTGCCGCCCAGCCCGCCCCAGGCCAGCGTCTTGAGCGCGCGCCGCCGGCCGGAAGCGGATACGGCTTTTGTCAGCGCGGCGTGCGTCGCCGCCGGTGCCAGGCGGGCCGGTCCGCCTTGCAGCCTGCCTCCCATGGCTTCGAACCGCGACCATGCCGCGGCATGCGCGGAGCTTTCCGAGCGCCAGCAGGCAAACGCCGCGTGGTCCTGCGCGGTGGCCGTGCCGGATGCCAGCACCACGTACCAATGGATGGCCGCGTCCACCACATGAGCGGGGATGGGAGATTCGTCCGGCGGCAGGGAAGAAGCGCTCACGCCGCGGCGGGCCCGCATGGCGGGCAATCGACCGTGGCCCTACGCATACAGCGCCTTGTAGCAGTGCGCCACCGCCCGCGTCATCGCCTTCTGCACCACGTTCACGCTCAGTGCCAGCTTTTCGGCGATCTGCGGATACGTGAAGCCCTCGATCTGGGAATACAGGAAGATCTCCCGGACGCGCGCGGGCAGGCCGTCGATCAGGCGGGCGATCTCTTCCAGCGTTTCGAGGATCAGCGCGCGCTCCTCGGGAGATGGCGCCAGCGGCTCTGGCTGCGCCTTCAGCGCATCAAGCCAGGCCTGCTCCAGCGTCCGGCGCCGCCAGTGGCTCACGACCAGCCCGTTGGCGATGGTCGCCAGATAGGCGCGCGGCTCGTGGATAGGATCGCGCTGGCGCTTGCCCAGGATCCTGACGAATGTATCGTGCGCCAGGTCGGCGGCTTCCGGGGCATCGCCCAGCTTGCGGCGCAGCCAGCCCTGCAGCCACCCGTGGTGGTTGGAATACAGCGTTTCGACGATCGAAGAAGAGGATTGCTCAGTCACTGCCCATCGCCCCGGCATTGCCGACGTGAACTTTTAAATATAAATAAGAATTATTTGCGATGGTAAGCGATGGCCGGGCAATACTCAAGGCGCCCCCACCGAGCGAGGGCCTGGCCCGCGCGGCTTCAGCGCAAGCCGCAGGCCGGCTTCAACAGCGCCTCCAGCCAGTCGGCGAATACCTGCACGCGGCGTGACGGCGACCGCCTATGCGGGTAGAGCAGCGTCATGGGCATGGGCGCCGGCCGGTGGTCCGGCATCACTTCGACCAGCTCGCCCGCGGCGATCTGCGGCTGCACGTCGTACGCGGGAATCTGGATCAGGCCCAGCCCCGCCACGCAACAGGCGATATAGGCTTCCGCGCTGTTGACGGTGACGCGGCCGCGCATCGGCTGGCTGCGCGGCACCCCGCCGTCCAGCCATTCCCAGGGAGCCAGCCGGCCGGTGGACGGCGAGGCATAGTTCACGCAACTATGACGCGCCAGGTCGGCCGGCGCCATGGGCACGCCATGGCGCGCCAGATAGGCCGGGCTGGCGACATTGATCAGCGGCAGCACGCCGAACGGCCTCGCCACCAGTCCGGAATCGGGCAAGGCGCCGACTCTCAGCACGCAATCCACCCCTTCCTCGATCAGGTTGACGGCCCGGTCCGTGACGCCAAGGGTCACGTCGATCTGTGGATAGGCCCGGAGGAAATCCGGCAACGCCGGCGCCACGATCAGGCGGCCCACGCGCCCCGGGACATCGACCTTCAAGGAGCCGCTGGGCCCGCCCGCGGCATGGCGGAAAAGGTTCTCGGCTTCCTCCATGTCGGCCACCAGGCGCAGGCAGCGCTCGTAGAACGCCGCGCCCTCCTGCGTTGGCGCTACCTGCCGCGTGGTGCGGTTGAGCAGCCGCGCGCCCAGCCGGCCCTCCAGCTCCTGGACTGCGGCGGACACAGTGGAGCGCGGCAGGCCCAGCGTGTCCGCCGCGCGCGAGAAATTCGCGCATTCGACGACGCGGGCATAGACGCGGAACAGATCGATGCGATCCATGTGGATGGCCTCCGGCGCTGACTGGGAAGGGGAATTCTATTGTTCGTGATTTCTGGATATAGATACCAGAAATCCAGGTTTTATCCTGTTTTTTTGGAATATATCATCGTCCGAAGAAGGGTCCGCATCCGGCGGCCCGGACAGTGGAGAAGAACATGGCAGACCATGGCATCAAAGGCAAAACCGTCATCATTGCGGGCGGCGCGAAGAACCTGGGCGGCCTGATTGCGCGGGACCTCGCGCAGCAAGGCGCCAAGGCGGTGGCTATCCACTACAACAGCCCCGGCAGCCAGGCGGACGCCGAGGCCACCGTCGCGGCGGTCAAGGACGCGGGCGCGCAAGCGGTGGCGCTGCAGGCCGACCTGAGCACGGCAGGCGCGATGGAACGGCTTTTTGCGGATGCGGTCGCCGCGGTGGGCAGGCCCGACATCGCGATCAATACCGTCGGCAAGGTACTCAAGAAGCCCTTCACCGAGATCACCGAGGCCGAGTACGACGAGATGGCCGCCGTGAACTCCAAGTCCGCCTTCTTCTTCCTGCGCGAGGCGGGCCGGCACGTCAACGACAACGGCAAGATCTGCACGCTGGTGACCTCGCTGCTGGGCGCCTACACCCCGTTCTACGCAGCCTACGCGGGCACCAAGGCGCCGGTCGAACACTACACCCGCGCCGCGTCCAAGGAGTACGGCGCCCGCGGCATTTCCGTGACGGCGGTGGGCCCGGGCCCCATGGACACGCCCTTCTTCTATCCTGCCGAAGGCGCCGACGCCGTGGCGTACCACAAGACCGCCGCCGCGCTGTCGCCGTTTTCCAAGACCGGGCTGACCGACATCGAGGACGTGGTGCCGTTCATCCGGTTCCTGGTGTCGGACGGCTGGTGGATCACCGGACAGACGCTGCTGATCAACGGCGGCTACACCACCAAGTAGGAGCGGCGCCATGCACGTGCTGTTGACCATCGTCGGCGGCCTGCTCCTGCTGGCCGTGTTCGCGCTGTTCGGCAAGCAATGGGGCGGCGACGCGGCCGGCTCGATTGCCGCCGCCAAGCTGTTCCTGCCGGCCTGGCTGCTGATGGCCATCGTCAACATGTGGGTCGGGGTCACGCGCGCCGGCTACACGGTGCGCGAGGAACTGCCGATTCTGCTGCTGGTGTTCGCGGTGCCCGCGGCGGCGGCCTGGCTGCTCATCGCCCTCCTGCCGCGCGGCTGAAGCGCGGCGGGCATGCGCTGCGCCAGCGCCGCTGCGCATCCGCGGGACGGCGCGTCAGGGCTGCGTGGGCGCAGCGCCTGCGGCCGGAGCCTGCTTGTCCGCGCTCGCCTGCGCCACCGCGGGGGAGCGCCCATCCCAGCCCCCGCCCAGCGCCACGATCAAGTTCACGCTGGCGGTCAGGCGATTGCCCAGCAGGCTCAGCGCATTGCGCTCACTGCTGAGCGCCGTGGCGTCCACGACGGCCACGCTCAGGTAGTCGACCAGGCCAGCCTTGTACTGGTTCTGGATCAGCCGCAGCGATTCGCGCGCGGACTCGAGCGCGCGCCGCTGCACGACCTGTTCGTTTTCCATCACGCGCAGCTGGATCAGGTAATCCTCGACTTCACGCAGCCCGATCAGCGCCGCCTGGCGGTACGCCGCGGCCTGCGCATCGTAGGACGCGCGAGCCTGCTCGACCTGGGCCGCGCGCGCGCCGCCGTCGAATATCGTCATGGCCAGCGCCGGTCCCAGCGACCAGAAGCGGGCCGGCGCGGTCAGCAGCTCGGCGAACTGGCCGTTGCGGAATCCGCCGTCGGCGGACAGGATCAGGCTCGGAAACCAAGCGGCCTGGGCCACGCCGATCTGCGCGTTGGCCGCCGCCGCGCGGCGTTCCGCCGCCGCCACGTCGGGACGGCGCTCGAGCAGCTCGGAGGGCAGGCCTACCGGGATCTGGGGCAGGCGCAGCGCGAACACCGTGGGCGGCAGGCTGAATTGGGAGGGCGCCTGGCCCATGAGCACGGCGATGGCGTGCTCGAGCTGCCCGCGCTGCCAATCGAGGTCTATGGACTGCGCGCGCGTGCTTTCCAGCTGCGTGCGCGCCACCGCCACGTCGGCCTGGCCCGCCACGCCCACGGCATAACGGTTCTGCGTCAACTGCAAGGACTTCTCGTATGCCGCCACCGTGGCGTCCAGCAGGCGCTTCTGTTCGTCCAGCACCCGCAATTGCAGATAGGACTGCACCAGCGCGGCCTGCGCGCTCAGGCGCGTGGCGCCCAGGTCGGCCAGGCTGGCCGCGGCGCTGGCCTCGGAGGATTCCACACTGCGCCGCACGCGGCCCCACAAGTCCACTTCCCAGCTGACGCTGCCCGTCAGCGAATACTGGTTCGACACCGTGCTGCCGGACGCGGAAGACGAGCCTCCCTGGCCGCTGCCGCTGCCCGCGCGCGTCATGCCCGCGCCCGCGCTCACTGTCGGGAAGAAGCCGGCGCGGGCGCCGCGCACCAGCCCCAATGCCTGGCGGTAGTTGGCCTCGGCTTGCGCAATGGTCTGGTTCGAGGCGTTCAGGCGCGCCACCAGACCGTCCAGCGTGGCGTCGTCATAGACCCGCCACCACTCGCCGCGATCGGCCTCATCCTGCGGTCGGGCGGGCTTCCAGCCTTCGACCTCGCCCTGCCCCTCCTTGTAGGCGGCGCCCATGTCCAGCGCGGGCCGCTGGTAGTCGGGCCCGACCGCGCAGGCGCCCAACAGCGCGCACAGCGCCGCGGCGGCAAGGCCGCGGGGCAGAAAGGCATACGGAAAAAGCTTGGCGTTGCGCATCATGATTGTTCTATGGAAGCGGCGGATCCGTTCCTGCGGGCGCGCCCGCGCTCGGCCCACAGGCGGAATCGGTCCAGGTAAAGATAAACCACGGGCGTGGTGTACAGCGTGAGGATCTGGCTCAGGACCAGGCCGCCCACGATGGTAATGCCGAGCGGCTGGCGCATCTCGACGCCGGCGCCGGAAGCCAGCACCAGCGGCAGCGCGCCGAAGATGGCGGCCATGGTCGTCATCATGATCGGACGGAAGCGCGTCAGGCAGGCCTGGAAGATGGCTTCGCGCGGGCTCATGCCCTGGCCCCGCTCGGCCTCCAGCGCGAAGTCCACCATCATGATGGCGTTCTTCTTGACGATGCCGATCAGCAGGAAAACCCCGATCAGCGCGATCAGCGTGAAGTCGTAGCGCACCAGCAGCAGCGCCAGCAGCGCGCCCAGCCCGGCCGACGGCAGGGTGGACAGAATGGTCAGCGGATGCACGAAGCTCTCGTAGAGGATGCCCAGCACGATATACATGGTGACCAGCGCCGCCAGGATCAGCCAGGGCTGCTGCGCCAGGGTCTGCTGCAAGGCCGCGGCCGTGCCCTGGAAGCCCGCCTGGATCTGGTCGGATGGCAGGCCGATGCGCGCCACCGCGGCGTCGATCGCGCTGGTGGCCTGGCCCAGCGACACGCCGGGCGCCAGGCTGAACGAAACGGTGTCGGCCACGAACAGGCCCTGGTGCTGCACGCTGAGCGGCGCGTTCCCATTCTCCAGGCGCGTGAACGCCGACAGCGGCACGCGCGCGCCCGCCGCCGTGATGACCTCGACCTGCCGCAGCGACTCGATGTCCTGCGCGAACTTCGGGTCCACGCCCAGCACCACGTGGTACTGGTTCAGCGGCCCGTACATCACCGACACCTGGCGCTGGCTGAACGAGTTGTTCAGCACGGTGGAGATGGTGGACATGCTCACGCCCAGCCGTGTCGCCGCCTCGCGGTCGATCACCAGGTTGATCTGGCGGCCCTTATCCTCGACGTCCGTATCCACGTCCGTGATCTCGGGAATCTTCGCCATGGCCTGCTGCACCTTCGGCATCCAGGTGCGCAGCAATTGCAGGTCGCCCGACATCAGCGTGTAGTCGTACGAGCCCTGGCTCTGGCGCCCTCCGATCCGGATGTCCTGCTGCGACACCAGGAACATGCGCGCGCCCGGCATGTTCTGCAGCTTGCCGCGCAGGCGGTTGATGACCACTTCCGCCGACACCTTGCGCTCTTCCAGGGGCTTTAGCTGGATCTGCATGAAGCTGCTGTTGCTGCCGCCGCGCCCGCCGGCATAGCCCGTCATGCTCTGCACCGCCGGATCCGCCAGCACCACCTTGCGCAGCGCGTCCAGCTTGGGCACGGTGGCCTGGAACGAGGTGCCCTGGTCCACGCGGAAAAAGCCCAGCAACTGGCCGGTGTCCTGCTGCGGGAAGAAGCCCTTGGGCACGACCGTGTAGAGATAGACGTTGAGCCCGACGGCGATCGCCAGCGTCAGCATCATCAGCCGGCCGTGCTCCAGCGCCCAGCGCAGCGAGCGGCGATAGCCGCCCAGCATGGCCTCGAAGCCGCGTTCCGACCAGCGCGCCAGCCTGCCGGGCGGCCGCTCTTCCTCGGGCTCGTTGCGCAGCAGGCGCGCGCACATCATGGGCGTCAGGGTCAGGGACACCACCAGCGACACCAGGATCGCGGCCGACAGGGTGACCGCGAACTCCCGGAACAGGCGCCCGACCACGCCGCCCATCAGCAGGATCGGAATGAACACCGCGACGAGCGACAGGCTCATCGACAGCACCGTGAACCCCACCTCGCGCGAGCCGCGCAGGGCAGCGCGCATGGGCGACATGCCACGCTCGACATGGCGCATGATGTTCTCGAGCACCACGATGGCGTCGTCCACCACGAATCCCGTCGCCACGATCAGCGCCATCAGCGAAATGGTGTTCAGCGTGAAGCCGCACAGATACATGATGCAGAAGGTGCCGATGAGCGACACCGGCACCGCCACGCTGGGAATGATGGCCGCGCGCCAGCGCCGCAGGAACAGCAGTACCACCAGCACCACCAGGCCCACCGCGATGATCAGCGTCAGCTCCGCCTCGTGCAGCGACGCCCGGATGCTGGGCGTGCGGTCCTGCGCCACGGTCATGTTCACATCCGCCGGCATCAGGGCCTGCAGCACGGGCAGCTGCGCGCGCACCGCGTCCACCGCCTCGATGATGTTGGCGTCGGCCTGGCGCCGCACGATCATCAGGATGGCCTTGCGGTCGTTGAAGAAACCGGTCTGGTAGAGATCCTCGACCGAGTCCTCCACCTTGGCCACGTCCGACACCCGCACGGGCGCGCCGTCGCGCCAGGCCACGATCAGCGGCCGGTACTGCTCCGCGCGGCTGAGCTGGTCGCTGACCATGATCTGCCAGTGGTAGCGGTCGTTCTCCAGCACGCCCTTGGGGCGGTTGGCGTTGGCGTTGGCCAGCGTCGCGCGCAACTCGTCGAGCGACACGCCGCGGTTGGCCAGGGCGCCAGGCAGCACGGTGACGCGCACGGCGGGCAGCGAGCTGCCGCCCACCGTCACCTCGCCCACTCCATCCACCTGCGACAGCTTCTGCGCCACGATGGTGGAAGCGATGTCGTAGAGCTGGCCCTGGCTGAGCGTGTCGGAAGTCAGCGCCAGCGTCATGATAGGCGCATCCGAGGGGTTGGACTTGTGATACGTGGGGTTGCTGCGCAACCCGGTCGGCAGCAGCGAGCGCGCCGCGTTGATCGCCGCCTGCACGTCGCGCGCGGCGCCGTTGATGTCGCGGGAAAGGTCGAACTGCAGCGTGATGCGGGTGGAGCCCTGCGAACTGTTGGACGTCATTTCGGTGACGCCGGCAATGCTGCCGAGCGACCGTTCCAGCGGCGTGGCCACGCTGGACGCCATGGTCTCCGGGCTGGCGCCGGGCAGGCTGGCCGAGACCGAAATGGTGGGAATGTCCACCTGCGGCAGCGGCGCCACGGGCAGCAGGAAGAAAGACAGCAGGCCTGCCAGCACGACCGCCAGGCTCAGCAGCGTGGTCGCCACCGGCCGGACGATGAATGGCGCCGACAGGATCATGACGCATCCTCCGCCGAAGAGGCGCGCGCGCCGCGCCAGCGGTGCGACAGGCGGTCGAACATCAGGTAGATGACCGGCGTGGTGAACAGCGTCAGCACTTGCGACAACAGCAGCCCGCCCACCATCACCAGGCCCAGCGGCTGGCGCAGCTCCGCGCCCGTGCCGGTGGACAGCATCAGCGGCAGCGCGCCGAACAGGGCGGCCAGCGTCGTCATCAGGATCGGGCGGAAGCGCAGCAGCGCCGCTTCATGGATGGCCGCGCGCGGGCTCAGGCCGCGCTTGCGCTCCGCGTCCAGCGCGAAGTCGATCATCATGATCGCGTTCTTCTTCACGATGCCGATCAGCAGGATGATCCCGATGATGCCGATCATGTCGAGCTCGGTGCCGCTGATCAGCAGCGCCAGCAGCGCGCCGACCCCGGCCGAGGGCAGGGTCGACAAGATGGTGATCGGATGGATATAGCTTTCGTACAGCACGCCCAGCACGATGTACATCGTGACCACCGCCGCCAGAATCAGCCACAGCGTACTGGACAGCGAATTCTGGAATGCCAGCGCCGCGCCCTGGAATCGCGTCTCGACGCCCGCGGGCAGCCCGATCTCGGCCTCGGCCGCCGTGATCGCCTCGACCGCGCCGGACAGGGATGCGCCCGGCGCCAGGTTGAACGACACCGTCACCATAGGGAACTGGTCCAGCCGGTTCACGGCCAGCACGGTCTTGCCTTCCGAGATATGCGCCACGGACGACAGCGGCACCTGGCCGCCCGCCGAGGTGGGCACGTGGATCTGCCCCAGCGAGGCCGGCGTCATCTGGAATTGCGGCTGCACTTCCAGCACCACGCGGTACTGGTTGGACTGCGTGAAAATGGTAGAGATCAGCCGCTGGCCGAAGGCGTTGTAGAGCGCTTCGTCGATCACCGCCGCCGTGATGCCCAGCCGCGAGGCCGCGTCGCGATCGATCTCGACCCAGGTCTGGAGCCCGTCGTCCTGCAGGTCGTCGGTCACGTCCTTCAGGCCGGGCACCTGGCGCAGGCGCTCCACCAGCTTGGGCGTCCATTCGCTCAGCACCTTAAGGTCGGGATTGGACAGGGTCATCTGATACTGCGTGCGGCTCACGCGGTCTTCGATGGTCAGGTCCTGGACCGGCTGCATGTAGACCGTGAGGCCGTCCTGCTTGGCCAGGGCCTCGTCCAGCCGCGCCATCACGGTGCGCAGGTCCCCGTCGCGCTCGGCCTGCGGCTTGAGCGCGATCTGCAGCCGCCCCGCGCTGAGCGTGGCGTTGCTGCCGTCCACCCCGATGAAGGAGGACACGGCCTGCACGTCGGGATCCTCCAGCACCAGGCGCGCCGCCGCCTGCTGGCGCTCGGCCATCGCCTTGAACGAAATGGATTGCGGCGCCTGGGTGATCGCCTGGATCAGGCCGGTGTCCTGCTGCGGGAAAAAACCCTTGGGTATCGCCAGGTACAGCAGCGCGGTCAGCGCAAACGTAGCCAGCGCCACCAGCAGCGTCAGCGGCTGATGGCGCAGCACGACCTGCAGCCAGCGGTCGTAGCCGGCGATGACGCGGTCGATGAAGGCGCCGGTGGCCTGGTGGAAGCGGCCGTGCTTCTGCTCGGACTCGGCGCGCAGCAGGCGCGCGCACATCATGGGCGTCAAGGTCAGCGACACCACCAGGGAGATCAGGATGGACACGGCCAGCGTGATCGCGAACTCGCGGAACAGCCGCCCCACCACCTCCGTCATGAAGAGCAGCGGGATCAGCACGGCGATCAGCGAGAACGTCAGCGAGATCAGGGTGAAGCCGATCTGCGCGGCGCCCTTCAGCGCCGCCTGCAAGGGCGTTTCGCCCTCTTCGATGTGGCGGGCGATGTTCTCGATCATGACGATGGCGTCGTCCACCACGAAGCCGGTGGCGATCGTCAGCGCCATCAGGGTCAGGTTGTTGATGGAGAAGCCGGCCAGGTACATGATGCCGAAGGTTCCCACCAGCGACAGCGGCACGACCACGCTGGGGATCAGGGTGGCCGTCAGGCTGCGCAGGAACACGAAGGTCACCATGACCACCAGCGCCACGGCTAGCAGCATTTCGAACTGCACGTCGGCGACCGAATCGCGGATGGTCTGGGTGCGGTCGGACACCACGGTCACGTCCAGCGTGGCCGGCAAGGCGGCGCGCAGCTGCGGCAATAGCGCCTGGATCCGGTTGACCACGTCGATCACGTTGGCGCCCGGCTGGCGCTGGATATTGAGCAGGATGGCGGGCTTGTCGCCGGCCCAGGCCGCCTGCCGCGTGTCCTCGGCGCCTTCCACTGCGCGCGCCACGTCGGACAGGCGCAGAGGCGCGTTGTTCTTGTACGCGATGATCAGGTCGTTGTAGTCGGTGGGCGTCTTGAGCTGGTCGTTGGCGTTGATGGTGGTGGAACGCTGCGGACCGTCCAGGTTGCCCTTGGGCTGGTTGACGTTGGCGCCGACGATGGCGGTGCGCAGGTCGGACAGCGACAGGCCATTGGCCGCCAGCGCCTGCGGATTCACCTGCACCCGCACCGCGGGGCGCTGCCCGCCGGCCACGCTGACCAGGCCCACGCCGGGAATCTGCGACAGCTTCTGCGCCACCCGCGTGTCGACCAGGTCCCGCACCTGCGGCAGCGGCATGGTCGGCGAGGTGATCGCCAGGGTCAGGACGGCCGCGTCCGCCGGATTCACCTTGTTGTACGTGGGCGGCACCGGCAGGTCGCTGGGCAGCAGGTTCGACGCGGCGTTGATGGCCGCCTGGACCTGCTGCTCGGCCACGTCCAGCGGCAGGCTGAGGTTGAACTGCAGCGTGATGACCGACGCGCCGCCCGAACTGGTGGACGACATCTGGTTCAGGCCCGGCATCTGCCCGAACTGCCGCTCCAGCGGAGACGTGACCAGCGAGGTCATCACGTCGGGACTGGCACCGGGATACAGCGTCACCACCTGGATCGTCGGATAGTCCACTTCCGGCAGGGCCGAAACGGGCAGCAGCCGGTAGGCGATGAAGCCCGCGATCAGGATGGCCACCATGGACAGGGTGGTGGCCACCGGACGCAGGATGAACAGGCGCGACGGACTCACGGCGATTCCTGGCTTACTTGGACGGCGGCGTGGTGCCGGCCGGGGCGCCTGCGCCGAGCGTCTTGTCGCGGGTGGCCGGGATCACGCCCGCGTCGCCCACCACTTCCACTTTGGCGCCCGCGCGCAAGCGGTCGGTGCCTTCGACGACCACCCGATCGCCGGGTTGCAGGCCTTCGTTGACCGCCACCATGCCATTGTTGATCGCGCCCAGCTTCACCTGGCGCACCTGGACCGTGTCGTCCGGCTGCACCAGGAACACGAAGGCGCCGGCCGAGCCCTGCTGGATGGCGGCGGTGGGGATGGCCGTGACGTCCTTGCGCGTCAGCACGTGCAGGCGCACGTTGACGAACTGGTTCGGGAAGAGCGCGTCGTCCGCGTTGTCGAACCGAGCCTTCAGCTTCAGGGTGCCGGTCGTCACGTCGATCTGGTTGTCCAGCGTTTCAAGCTGGCCCGTGGCGATGCGCCGGGTGTCGGCGCGGTCGTAGGCGTCGACGGCCAGCGTCTTGCCCGCTGCGATCTCGGCGCGCACTTCGGGCAGCTGGGTCTCGGGCAGCGTGAACACGACCGAAATCGGCTGGGTCTGGGTGATCACCACCAGCCCGTTGGTGTCCGAGCTGGACACCAGGTTGCCCCGGTCCACCTGGCGCAAGCCCAGGCGGCCGCTGATGGGGGCCGTGATGCGCGCGTAGTCCAGCTGCAGGCGGGCGTTATCCACATTGGCCTGATCGCTCTTGACGGTGCCCTCGTACTGGCGCACCAGCGCAGCCTGCGTATCGACCTGCTGCTTTGCGATCGAATCCTGCTTGAACAGGGCCTGGTAGCGTTGCAGGTCGCGGCGCGCGTTCTCCAGCTGGGCCAGGTTCTGCATCTGCGTGCCGCGCGCCTGGTCCAGGGCCACCTGGAAGGCGCGCGGATCCACCTGCGCCAGCAGGTCGCCCGCCTTCACGCGCTGGCCTTCCTGGAAGGCGACCTCGACCAGCTCTCCGCTGACCCGGCTGCGGACGGTGACCGTGTTGTACGCGGTGACGGTGCCCAGCGATTTCAGGTAGATGTCGATGTCCTGTTGGGTGGCCGTGGCGACGCGCACCGGCACCGCCATGCTGGCCATGGCCCCCGCCGGCGGCCTGCCGCCGGGACGCCCTCCGGGGCCGCCCGCGCCTCCGGGCTTGGCCGAGGGCCGCAGGACCAGCCAGGCGATGCCCGCCACGACAAGCAACAACACCGCCAGGCCGACTAGGCGGCGGGTCCGGCGGGCGGGTGGAGAGACAGGACGGCTTTCAGGCATGGAACGGTTCTGGCACTGGCGGGGAAAGCCGTATTGTCTACTAGACCGTCCCGGTTTCCAGCATCGAGGCCCGCAGTTGAAACTTGCCGCAACAGGAATCGCGCCAGGAGCAGGATGGGTGTAGCGCGAGAGTTCTTAACAAAGAACGCTATTGCTGGACGCGCGAAACCTATCGGCCGGCGCAAGCCGGCATTTGCGCTTGCCACGAAAAACGGCGGCTCGCGCCGCCTGATGGGTTACGCGCGTTCGATACTTGAGTTCTTCCTCAAGAACCCTCGCGCTACACCCATCCTACGAGTTGCAGAGGGTCATCTGGAAGGCGACGTCGCGCGCGACCTGCTGGGGCTTGAATTCGCCGTCCTGGGTGGAAAAACGTATCCAGATCATGTACTTATTGGCGCTGATCTCTGGAAATACGCCCTGGGACGGGTCCAGCCAGACCCGCAGCAGCTGGAACTGCTTGCCGCCCAGCATCTGCTGGTAGGCGCCCTGCTCCGCCACGATGTCGGTCTTGCGGCCGGACTCGCGCAGCAGGCGCAGCGCCAGGGTCAGCCCGTCGTAGAGGGGGATGAACGGCGCCACCCAGGATTGCAGGTCCGCGCAACGGGCGGCTTCGGACTTGTTCTGCCAGGCGAAGTACGAGGGCATGTCGACCTGCGTTGCGCTGCCCGGCACGGACAGGCGCCCGCGCAGGCTGGTCAGCCATTCGTTTTCACGCAGGGATTGGCCGGTCTTGCCGGGCGCGGCCAGCGCGGTGGCCACCTTTTCCATCTCGCGCAGCATCGCTTCCAGCGCGTCCTGCGCCACGCCGGGATGATCCCGCAGTCCGACCAGCGCCAGCCGCTGGCGCTCGAGATCCTGCAGGAGCGCGCCCTTGACGTCGGTGCGCTCGCAGGCGTCGAGCAGATCGAACAGGGAGGTGACCGCAACCTGGTGTTGGCGTGAATCCCCTTCGCGAGCAAAGAAAAACAACCTGTCGAACAGGAATTCCAGCCGCAGATAAGCGCGGATGCGCTCATTGAAGGGGTATTCGTAAACAATCACGCTTTTTTACAGGCCCATCTGTGGTTGGCCGACAGGCCAATGTTATTCAGGGGTGCCGGCCTAGGCTTGCCGGCCCGTCGTGCTCGCCAGCGCCAGCCAGCGTTCATGCAGGGTCTTCGCCTGCGCGCGCAATTGTTCCGGCGACGTCGCGCCGTCGTTGATGATGACGTCGTCCGCGACTTCCAGCCGGCTTGCCCGCGCAGCCTGTGCCGCCATGATACGCCGGATGGCCGGCTCCGTCAGCCCGCTGCGCGAGCGCACGCGCGCCACCTGGGTGTCGGGGTCGCAATCGACCACGCAGATGCGATCCAGGCGCGGACGCCAGCGCGGCAGCGACTCCACCAGCAAAGGCACGACGAAGACCAGGTACGACCCGGTGGCCGCGCGGGCCTGGCGCTCGGTCTCCTGCCCGATGGCGGGGTGCAGCACGGCTTCCAGCCGCTGGCGTACCTGCGGATCCGAGAAGGCCTGCTCGCGCATCCATGCGCGGTCCAGCGCGCCGTCGGGAGTCAGCGCCCGCTCGCCGAATTCGCGTTCGATCGCCGGCATGGCGGCGCCGTTCGCGGCGGTCAGTTCGCGCGCGATCTCGTCGGTGTCGACGAGCGAGGCGCCCCACTCCGCGAGCATGTCCGCCACGCGGGTCTTGCCCGATCCGATACCGCCCGTCAGCCCGATCTTGAACATACCGCCCGTCCTGTGTTGCCCGGTGGCCCCCGCGTGGCGCCCGCCGGCCGCGCTAGCCCAACCATTCCCAGATACCCTCCTGCCCGCCCGCCAGCAGCGTCACGATGCCCGCCAGCGCCAGGTAGGGGCCGAAAGGCAGCGGCTGCCCGCGGCTGGCGCGCCCGCTGAGCGTCAGCAATCCGCCGATCAGCACGCCCAGCAGCGATGCGCTCAGCAGCAGCACCGGCAGGGCCTCGATGCCGAACCAGGCGCCCAGGGCGGCCAGCAGCTTGAAGTCGCCGTAGCCCATGCCCTCGCGCCCGGTCAGCAGTCGGAATACATGAAAGATAACCCACAGGAAGACATAGCCCGCCACGGCGCCGGCAACCGCCATCCGCACACTGGCGAAGGCATCGGAAAAATTGACGAGCAGGCCCGCCCACAGCAGCGGCTGCGTCAGCGCGTCGGGCAGCAAGGTGGATTCGAAGTCGATCCAGGCCAGGGCCACCAGCGCGGCGGACAGGCCCATGGCGCACAGCGCGAGGGGCGTGGCGCCGAAACGCCAGGCGCAGGCGGCAAACAGCACGCAGCTCAGCAGCTCGATGGCGGGGTAGCGCCAGCCTATCGCCGCCCCGCAGGCGGCGCAGCGCCCCCGCAGCAACAGCCAGCCCAGCAGGGGCAGGCGCCGCCAGCCGGATACGGGCGCTTCGCACGCCGGGCAATGCGAGGCCGGCGACAACAGGCCGTAGCGGTTCGTGGACCGGGCATGGCCTGCCGCCTCCTGGCATTGCGCCTGCCATTCCTGTTCCATCATGCGCGGCAACCGGTGGGTCAGGGTCGTCAGCCAGTTGCCGACCGCCAGGCCCGCCAACGCCGCCAGACCGATGAACAGCCCCAGGGGCAGATCGAACACGTGCCGCATCGCCGTCATCCGTGCGGACGGAGCGCGCGCGCCGGCGCAGCGCCCGCGCGGCCGGGAACGCAATGGAAGACGGGCCGCCGGCGGCCTTGTCGTAAATTGTGCATAAAGTGCGGGCTACGCCCAAGAGCGGCTAAGGGAACGTACCGAATCTTCGCATAAGTGCGTAAAATCGGAGACAGACTCAATTCACGGATAAGCTGCCATGACCGCGCGCGTCGACATCGTTACCCGCCCCCGCAAACTCAGCGTCATGGGGCTGCTGCTGGCGGGCGCCGCACTGGGCGCGGCAGGCTGCGCCCAGCAGAAAACGGAAGGTTATTACGACCCTCCGGCGGAAAGCACCGTGACCGACGCGCAGTACCAGGGCTCCGGCGCCGGTTACCGTAGCGTCATCCGCGCGCCTTCGCAGGTGCAGATCGCGCTCAAGCCCGATGCCCGCAAGCCGCAGAACCAGGCCCAGCAGGCCGCCGCCGGCGCGCAGACCACCGAAGACGGCCAGGCCGTGCCGGAAAACACCGAAGGCGGCGGTTCCGGCGGAGGCTCCGCCCCGGCGGCTCCGGCGCCCGTGCCCAACGCCGCGGTGCACAACCTGGTGCCCCAGCCGCAAACCTATATGGGCACGCTGCCGTGCTTCTCGCCCGCCATGCAGTGCACGGCGCAGCGCGTCACGCTGACTCTGGCCCCCAATGGCCGCTGGCGCGGCCGCACGGCCTACCTGGAAGACGACCCCAAGAAGGGCCCTCCGGTTGCCGAACAGGGCTGCTGGGACGCCACCGACGAACGCCCGCCGCGCGTCATCCTGATGGACGGCCAGGGCAACGCCCGGGTGGAATTCCTGGTGGCCGCCAACAACGTGCTGCGCGTGCGCTCCATTGGCGGCAAGACGCCCAACCTGAACTACAACCTGACCCGCCAGCCCGACCTGGATCCGATCGACGAACTGGCCAAGGCAAGCGCGCCCAAGTGCCCGTGATTCCTGGCGGCGGCCAATCGCCGCCGACCCGATGCGCAGGCCCCGGGCCTGGCGGACGACCCGTTCGCCAGGCCCGGTTCTTTTGGGCGCGCCATGCCCGGCCGGCCGCGCGGGGATAAGAATGGACATCAGGTCTCGGCGCCCGGCCCGGCCCGCGCCTGCCCGTATTCGGGCTGCGGCTGTTCATGCAGCATGGCGGCCGGAGCAAGCAGGCCGCTTTTCTGGCAACGGCCGCCCGGCACGGGCGATGCGCCCGAGCGCCCATGCGCGCACAGCCGGCATGCCAGCTGCATGGCGTTGCGGGCGTCGAGCTTGGTGAAGATGCGGGCGCGGTGGGCCTCGACTGTGCGCAGCGAAATGCCCAGGTCGATGGCGATGACCTTGTTGGGGCTGCCGGCCGCCACGTAGGCGACGATCTGCCGTTCGCGCGGCGTCAGGGAAGACAGGACGGCTTCGAGATCGGGGCGTGGGATTTGCATGTGGCATGTCTCCTGCAACGTAAGATTGCAGCGAGTCTGCCCGGCCCCGCTTCCTGCGGGAAGCTGGCAATTCTGCCAGGGGAGGGACATAAACGCCCCTCTCCCAGGCATGGCGTCAGGCCGTGTAGGCCAGCTCCAGGTTGTCGATCAGGCGGGTGCTGCCCAACTTGGCGGCCGCCAGCACCACCAAGGGCTCGCCGGCCTGCAGGTCGGCCGCTTCGGGACGCTTCAGGTCGCGTTGGCGGCGCAGGGCCACGTAGTCCACCTGCCAGCCGCGCTGGGCCAGGCCGTCTACTGCCTCGCGCTCCAGCGCGGCGGCGTCGCGTTCGCCCTGCGCCAGGCGCTGGCCCAGGCGCTGCAACGCGGCGTACAGCGCGGGAGCCTCGGCGCGGTCGGCGTCGCTCAGGTAGCGGTTGCGGGAGGACAGCGCCAGCCCGTCATCGGCGCGCACGGTTTCGTGCGCCAGCACGTCCACGGGCAACTGGAACTGGCGGCACATGTTGCGCACCACCATCAGCTGCTGGTAATCCTTCTTCCCGAACACGGCCACGCGCGGCTGCACGCAGGAAAACAGCTTCAGCACCACCGTGCTCACGCCTTCGAAGAAACCGGGGCGGAACTCTCCTTCCAGGATGTCGCCCAGGTCGTCGGGAGGCTGCACGCGGAAATTCTGCGGCTCGGGATACATTTCGCGCTCGTTCGGCGCGAACAGCACGTAGACGTCGCGCTCACGCTCGAGCTTCTCGATGTCGGCCGCCAGCGTGCGCGGATACTGGTCGAAATCCTCGTTGGGGCCGAACTGCAGCCGGTTCACGAAGATGCTGGCCACCACAGGATCGCCATGCTGGCGCGCCAGCTTCATCAACGCCAGGTGGCCTTCGTGCAAGTTGCCCATGGTAGGCACGAACGACACGCGGTTCTGCCCGCGCAGGTGATCTCGCAATTCCTGGATGGTGTGTACGACTTTCAAGGGGACTCTCCGGGGATGGACGGCGTTTCCTGGCCCTGCCGGGCTCAGGCCGCGACCGCCGCCACGCTGGTATAGGCCAGGCGGACGTAGATGGGCGCGTAGGGCTCCGCCTGCGTGATCTCGAGGAGCGATTCGCGGGCCAGCTCCAGCATGGCGATGAAATGCACGACGACCACCGCGGCGGGCGCGCCTTCGCGGACGCGCTCCATGAACAGGTCGCCGAACTCCATGAAGCGCACGTCGTTCAGGCGCCGCAGGATGTGCGTCATGTGGTCGCGGACGGACAGCTGTTCTCGCGTGATGTGATGGTGCTGGTTCAGCTTGGCCCGCTTCATGATGTCGGCCCAGGCCGCGCGCAGGTCGTCCACGCTGACTTCCGGCAGCATACGCTCCACGCTGAGGTCGGCCACCGCCTGGCTGCTGACGAAATCGCGGCCCAGCTGCGGCATCGCGTCCAGCTTCTGGGCCGCCAGCTTCATCTGCTCGTATTCGAGCAGGCGGCGCACCAGTTCGGCGCGGGGATCCTCGGGCTCTTCGCCGGTGTCGGTCTTCTTGACCGGCAGCAGCATGCGCGACTTGATCTCGATGAGCATCGCCGCCATCAGCAGGTACTCGGCGGCCAGCTCCAGGTTGTGGATGCGGATCTGCTCCACATACGACAGGTACTGCCGCGTGACATCCGCCATGGGGATGTCCAGCACGTTGAAGTTCTGCTTGCGGATCAGGTAGAGCAGCAGGTCCAGCGGCCCTTCGAACGCTTCCAGGAACACTTCCAGCGCATCCGGCGGGATGTACAGGTCCGTGGGCATCTGGAACAGCGGTTCGCCGTACAGGCGCGCGTACGCAACGCTGTCGATCGTGTCAGGTGTGCTGTCGACGGGCGGTTCCACTAGCGCGGCCAGGGCGTCGCCCGGGACGGAAGCGTTTTGGGCCATGGTTGCCGCAATGGACTCAATCGGCCTGGTATACGTACGGCTTTTGCGGCACGCGGGCGGCGCGGAAGCCTTCCAGCAGCTCCGAGTCCTGCGGTTTGTCCCAAAGACGGGCGCGGCCCTCGCGCTGGCGCTCTTCGGTGCCAGGGTGCGATTGCTTGTAGTCTTTCAGGAAAAGGGTGATCTCGGATTCGTAGTTGGTCGCCATGACACCAATTTCAATGGGTTTCGGATATGGGGAGTTTACTTCACGGCGGCCTCCCCCCCGGCGTTACAATCTCGCGGCACCCAACGCCCCCTCCCGCCATGTCCGCAGAATCCGCAGCAGCAGCCCATCCCGCTCCGTCACCCACCCCGGAAGCGCTGCGCGCGGCGCGCATGATCCCCTTCATCGTCGGCTGCGCCCTGTTCATGCAGATGCTGGACGCCACGGTGGTCGCCACCGCCCTGCCGGCCATGGCGCGGGCGCTGGGATCCACCCCGGTGCGGCTCAACGTGGCCATTACTTCCTATCTGCTGTCCGTGGCGGTGTTCGTGCCCGTCAGCGGCTGGGCGGCCGACCGCTACGGCGCCCGGCGGGTGTTCGTGGCCGCCATCGGCCTGTTCACCCTGAGCTCCGTGGCCTGTGCCCTGTCCCAGGACCTGCCGCAGCTGGTCCTGGCCCGCGTCGTCCAAGGCATGGCTGGCGCGATGATGGTGCCCGTGGGCCGGATCATCCTGCTGCGCACCGTGCCCAAGCAGGACCTGCTCAAGGCCATGTCCTTCCTGTCCATCCCCGCCCTGCTGGGGCCGGTGATCGGGCCACCGCTGGGCGGCTTCATGGTCACCTACATGTCCTGGCACTGGATCTTCCTGATCAACATCCCGATCGGCGTCCTGGGCATCTTCCTGGTGTTGCGCTACGTGGCGGAAATCCGCGAGGAAGGCACGCCCAGCCTGGACTGGCCGGGCTTCCTGCTAAGCGCCATCTGCCTGGCGACGCTGGTCAGCGGCTTCGAAGCCATCGGCCGCGACGTAATGCCGCTGCCCATGCTGCTCGGCCTGATCGCCACGGGCATCGCCTGCGGCCTGCTGTATGGCTGGCACGCCCGGCGTACTGAACATCCCATCATCGATCTTTCCCTGATGCGGATCCCCACCTTCGCCATCGCCACGCTAGGCGGCAACCTGTGCCGCTTCGCCGTGGGCGCCACGCCCTTCCTGCTGGCCATGCTGCTGCAGGTGGGCTTCGGGCTCACTCCCTTCTCCGCTGGCCTGATCACCTTCGCCAGCGCGGCAGGCGCGCTGCTGATGAAATTCGTCGCCACGCCCATCGTGCGCCATTTCGGCTTTCGCCGCGTCCTCACCGTGAACGCGGTGCTGGCCGGCGTGTTCATCGTGGTCTGCGGCGCCTTCACGCCCGACACGCCGGTCTGGCTGATGATCGCCATTCTCCTGGTCGGCGGATTTTTCCGCTCGCTGCAATTCACCGGGGTAAATACGCTAACCTATGCCGACATTCCCCCGGCCAAGATGAGCCGCGCCAGCAGTTTCGCCGCCATGGCGCAGCAGCTCGGCATCAGCCTGGGCGTGGGCGTGGCCGCGGTCACGCTGAACATCAGCATGTCCTTGCGCGGCGCCGAGACGCTGGCGATACGGGACGTCGTCGCCGGCTTCATCGTGGTCGGCGTGCTGTGCATGGCTTCGACCTTCTCCTTTGGACGCCTCGACCCTCTGGCCGGGGCACACCTGAACGGCGCAAAACAAAGTGACGACGAGTGAATTTGTCCTGGCCCTGGACCAAGGAACCACCAGCTCCCGAGCCATCGTATTCGACCGCGAAGGCGTCGTGCGCGGTGTCGGCCAACGAGAGTTCCGCCAGCACTACCCCCGCCCGGGCTGGGTCGAGCACGACGCGGGCGAAATCTGGAACAGCCAGCTGGACGTGGCCCGCGAGGCCCTGCGCAACGCCGGCGCCACGGCGGCCGACATCGCCGCCATCGGCATCACCAACCAGCGTGAAACCACGCTGATCTGGGAACGGGCCACCGGCCGCCCGCTGGCCCGCGCCATCGTCTGGCAGGACCGCCGCACCGCGCCGATGTGCGATCAGCTGCGCCAGGACGGCCACGCCGATTTCCTGCAATCCCGGACCGGCCTGGTGCTGGACGCCTATTTCTCCGGCACCAAGCTCGCCTGGCTGCTGGACCACGTGCCCGGCGCCCGCCAGATGGCGGACCGCGGCGAACTGGCCTTCGGCACCGTCGACACCTGGCTGATCTGGCAATTGACGGGCGGCGCGGTGCACAGCACCGACCCCAGCAACGCCTCGCGCACCATGCTGTTCGACCTGCACACGCAGGACTGGAGCGACGAGATCCTGGCCTTGCTGAAGATCCCCCGCAGCGTGCTGCCCGCGATCGCGCCCAGCAGCGCCGTGGTCGGAGAGGCGCTGCCCGAATGGCTGGGCGGCGCCATTCCCATCGCCGGCGTGGCGGGCGACCAGCAGGCCGCCACCTTCGGCCAGGCGTGCTTCACCCCCGGCATGGCCAAGAACACCTATGGCACCGGCTGCTTCATGCTGATGAACGTCGGCGACAAGCCCGTGCAATCGCAGAACAACCTGCTGTCCACCGTCGGCTGGGGCTTGCCCCGGCCCGGCAAGAGCGCCTGGAATTCCACCTACATGCTGGAAGGCGGCGTGTTCGTGGCGGGTGCGGCCGTGCAATGGCTGCGAGATGGCCTGGGCATCATCCAGCGCTCCGAAGAGATCGAATCCCTGGCGGCCAGCGTTTCCAGCACCGACGACGTCTTCATGGTCCCGGCCTTCGCCGGCCTGGGCGCGCCGCACTGGGATCCCTATGCGCGCGGCACCCTGGTGGGCCTGACCCGCGGCACCACCCGCGCGCACATCGCCCGCGCCACCCTCGAATCCATCGCCCTGCAAAGCGCCGAGCTACTCACCTGCATGAACGCCGACAGCGGCATCGCGCTGACCGAACTGCGAGTGGACGGCGGCGCGGCCCGCAACGACCTGCTGATGCAGATGCAGGCGGACGTGCTGGGCGTGCCCGTGGTGCGCCCGCGCGTGCCCGAATCCACCGCGCTGGGCGCCGCCGGCCTGGCCGGCCTGGCGGTGGGCTTCTGGTCCGGCCAGGACGAGTTCGCCTCGAAATGGCAGGCCGAACGCACCTTCGAGCCGACCTGGCCCCAATCCGTGCGAGACGCCCGGATGAAACGGTGGCGCCAGGCCGTGGAACTGTCCAAGGGCTGGTCCGCGAACGCGGGCACGTGAGCAGCGTCCGCCCCCCTACGGCAGGAAGCCGCAGGTCAGTGTCTGACACCCTTACGAGAAGAAACCACGGGCTCGTGTCTGACACCCTTACGAGAAGAAGCCACGGGCTTGAAGCAACTGGTCACGGGTGTCAGACACAATCATGGCCAGCAAACTCTTCCCCCAAAAGTGTCAGGCACCCGGCAACGTGTCAGACACCCGGGAACGCCTCTGCAGCCCGTACCAGCATCGCGTAAGGGTGTCAGACACAAGCCACCCTCACTCCGCCTATCGGCACCACCGTCGCGCTGAATTCCTTCAGCAGCTCTTCCCTGCGGGCCGCGGCCTTTTCCATCGCGGCCTCCTTCACGTGCCCATAACCCCGGATCTCCTCGGGCAGGCTGGCCAGGGCCACGGCCCGGTCCAGGTTCCCGCGGTTCAGCTTGGACAGGATCGCCGTCAGCGTCTCGCGGTACTCGCGGATCAGTTCGCGTTCGGCGCGGCGTTCCGCCGTGTAGCCGAAAATATCGAGCTTCGTGCCGCGCAGGCCGCGCAGCCTGGCCAGCAGGCGGAAAGCCCGCAGCATGCCCGGGCCGTAGCTGCGCTTGATCAGGTGGCCGTCCTTGTCGCGCCGCGCAAACAGAGGCGGGGCCAGGTGGAACCGCAGTTTCCAGTCGCCTTCGAATTGCTCGACCACCTGCTTGATGAACTCGCCGTCCGAATACAGCCTCGCCACTTCGTATTCGTCCTTGTAGGCCATCAGCTTGAAGTAGCCGCGCGCCACCGCCAGCGCCAGCCGGTTGGTGCCGGTGGCCTCGCGCTCCGCGCGCGCCACCTTGTCCACCAGATCGGCGTACTGCCTGGCGTAGGCGGCGTCCTGGTAGCCGGTCAGGAAGTCCTTGCGCACGGACACCAGCTGCTCCAGTTCTCCCGCGGGTTTCTTCAACGCCACCACCGGACTGGCCGCGCGCGGACGCTTCAGTTCGATGATGCCCTCGGGGTGCGCTGACGGCGCGCCCCCGTTGGCCAGCAGTCGGTTCACACCAGCCAGGTCGTAGGCCGCGCGGCGCCCCCAGGCAAAGGCGGAGATGTTGTTCGGCACCTGCTGGCCGTTGAGCTCGATGGCGCGCAGCAGCGCCTCCTGCGACAACGGGATCCAGCCCTTCTGGTAGGCATAGCCCATCATCAGGGGATTGGCGTAGATCGCGTCGCCCAGCAGGCCCACGGCCAGCGCGGCTGCATCCACCGTGCAGAGATTATCCTTGCCGCAGGCAGCCTGCAGGTCCGCCGTCAGGCTGGCGCCGGGCAGCGTCCAATCGGGATTGCCGACGAACGCCGCAGTGGGAGCGGTATCGCTGTTCAGCAGGACATGCGTACGGCCCGGGCTCACGCGCGCCATGGATTCCATGCTGGTGGCCACGACCAGGTCGCCGGCCAGCAGCAGATCGGCCTCGCCCATGGCGACCCGCGTGTTCATCAGGCGGTCCGGCGCCTGTGCAAGAACCACATGGGAATACACCGCGCCGCCCTTTTGCGCCAGGCCCGCCATGTCCAACACCGAACAGCCCTTGCCTTCCAGGTGCGCGGCCATGCCCAGCAACTGGCCGATGGTGACGACGCCCGTGCCGCCCACCCCGGCGATGAAGACCCCGTAAGGCTGCTCCAGCCCCCGCGCGGGCGGATGCGGCACGCCCTCGTCGATCGCGCCGTCCTGCGCCAGGGCCTGCGGCTTTTTCAGCTGGCCGCCTTCCACCGTCACGAAACTTGGGCAAAAGCCCTTCAGACAGGAGAAATCCTTGTTGCAGCTGGACTGGTTGATCCTGCGCTTGCGGCCGAACTCCGTATCCAGGGGCTCCACCGACAGGCAATGCGACTTCTGCGAACAGTCGCCGCAGCCTTCGCACACCCGCTCGTTGATCAGCACGCGGCGCGCCGGATCCGGGTAGGCGTTGCGCTTGCGGCGGCGGCGCTTCTCGGTGGCGCAGGTCTGGTCGTAGATCAGCACCGACACCGCGGGATGCTCGCGCAGCTCGCGCATCACCGCGTCCAGTTCGTCGCGGTGCTTCACCGGCACCCCCGGCGCCAGACCTTCGATCTGCCCGTACTTCGCGGGATCGTCCGTCACCACGACGATTTTCTCTATGCCCTCGGCCGCCATCTGGCGGCTGATCATCGGCACGCTGAGCGGGCCGTCCACCGGCTGCCCGCCCGTCATCGCCACCGCGTCGTTGAACAGGATCTTGTAGGTGATGGGCACCTTGGCCGCCACCGCCGCGCGTATCGCCAGCAGGCCCGAATGGAAATAGGTGCCGTCGCCCAGATTGGCGAACACATGCTTTTCGTCGGTGAACGGCGCCTGGCCCACCCAGGGCACGCCTTCTCCGCCCATCTGCGTAAAGACATCCGTGCTGCGGCCCATCCACCTGACCATATAGTGGCAGCCTATGCCCGCCATCCCACGCGACCCATCCGGCAAGCGGGTCGAGGTGTTGTGCGGGCAACCCGAGCAGAACCACGGCTTGCGCTCTTCGACCACCCGCGGGCGCGCCAGCGCCTGTTCGCGCTCGCCGATGAACGCCAGGCGCGCCTCGATGCCGGCCCGCACGTCCTCGGGCAGTTCGAAGCGCAGCAGCCGGGCGGCGATCGCGCGCGCGACCATGGCGGGCGAGAACTCGTAGTGCGCCGGCAGCAGCCAATTGCCCTGGGGCACCGACCATTCGCCGCCGTCCTTGTCGTCGAACTTGCCGACCACCCGCGGGATCTTCTTGCCGCTGCCGATCCAGCTGAACAGCTCTTCCTTCAGTTGGTATTCCAGCACCTGGCGCTTTTCCTCGACAACCAGGATCTCGTCCAGGCCTTCCGCGAAGCTCTGCGTGCCGGTGGACTCCAGCGGCCAGACCATGCCCACCTTGAACAGGCGCAGGCCGATGCGCCGGCAGACGGCTTCGGACAGGCCCAGGTCCGACAGCGCCTGGCGGGTATCCAGATAGGCCTTGCCGGAGGTCATGATGCCGAAGCGGGCGTCGCGTTGCGGCACGTCCCAGAGTTCCCGGTTGAGCCGGTTGGCGCGGGCGTAGGCCAGGGCGGCATAGAGCTTGTAGTCCAGCAGGCGGGCCTCCTGCTGCAGCGGCGTATCCGCCAGCCGGATGTTCAGGCCGTCGGCGGGCAGTTGGAAATCGTCGGGCAGCAGGATCTGCACGCGCTGCGGATCCACGTCCACGGAGGCGGACACCTCGACGATGTCGGTGATGCACTTCATGCCCACCCATACGCCCGCGTAGCGGCTCATCGCCCATCCGTGCAGCCCGTAGTCCAGCACTTCCTGGACGCTGGAGGGGAACAGCGCCGGGATCATGCAGGCCTTGAGGATGTGGTCGCTCTGGTGCGGCAGCGTGGAGGACTTGGCCGGGTGGTCGTCCCCCGCCACGACCAGCACCCCTCCATGGCGCGCGGTGCCCGCCGCGTTGGCGTGCTTGAAGACGTCGCCACAGCGGTCCACGCCGGGCCCCTTGCCGTACCACATGCCGAACACGCCGTCGTACCTGGCGCCCGGGAACAGATTGACCTGCTGCGAGCCCCATACCGCGGTGGCGGCCAGGTCTTCGTTGATGCCGGGCTGGAACTCGACGTGGTGCGCCTTCAGGTAGCTGGCCGCCTTCCACATGTTCTGATCGACCCCGCCCAGCGGAGAACCGCGATAGCCGGACACGAAGCCCGCCGTGTTCAATCCGGCCTTCAGGTCGCGCATGCGCTGCATCATCGGCAGGCGGACCAGGGCGTGGATACCGCTCATCCAGGCGCGCCCGGATTCCAGGGTGTACTTGTCGTCCAGCTGGACGGATTCAAGCGCCGCGCGGATGGCGGGCGTGAGAGGGGCGTTCATGTCTGCTCCGAGGGATCCTGGAACCCCCGCCGGCTTCGCGCGACACCCTCTTGAAGCGCACGCGGGCGAGCAGGGGACGTGAATTCCGGGCGCTGGCGCGCTTCTGTTTTCCCTTGGTTGTAACCGGTAGCCCCACCCCCGGCAATAGGGCGATGCGATAATTGCCGCCATGGACTTCGCCCCACGCATCGTCGACTGGCAACGCCAGCATGGCCGCCACGATCTTCCCTGGCAGAACACCAGAGACCCCTACCGGATCTGGCTATCCGAGATCATGCTGCAGCAGACCCAGGTCGCCACGGTCATCCCCTACTACGACCGCTTCCTGCAGCGCTTCCCGGACGTGGCCGCGCTGGCGGCGGCCGCCCAGGAGGAAGTAATGCCCTACTGGGCGGGGCTGGGCTATTACGCCCGCGCCCGCAACCTGCACCGTTGCGCCCAGGAGATCGCGCGCGACTGGAATGGCCGCTTTCCGCCCACGGCGCAGGCCATCGCCACGCTGCCCGGCATCGGCCGCTCCACCGCCGCGGCGATCGCGGCGTTCGCCTATGGCGAGCGTTCGCCCATCCTGGACGGCAACGTCAAGCGCGTGTTCACCCGCCATTTCGGCATCGCCGGCGATCCGGCCAAGCGCGAAGTCGAGCAACGGCTGTGGGCGCTGGCGGATGCGCAGGTCGAGGCCGCGCCCGGACTGGACATGGGCGCCTATACGCAAGGGCTGATGGACCTGGGCGCCACGCTCTGCACGCGCGGCAAGCCCGCCTGCGGCAAATGCCCCGTGGCCGACAGCTGTGTGGCCAGGCGCGAGGGGCGCCAGGCCGAACTGCCCACGCCCAAGGCGCGCAAGGCCATTCCGGAACGCGAGACCTGTATGCTGGTGCTGCGCCATCAGGGCGCCTTCCTGCTCCAGCAACGGCCGGAGCCCGGCATCTGGGGCGGCCTGTGGAGCCTGCCTGAATTCGATACGGCCCAGGATCCGGACAGCGCATCCCGCGCGCTGGGCCTGGAACCCGAGGAACGCTTCGAACTGGCCGCCTTCGCCCACACCTTCACGCACTACCGCCTGCATATCCGGCCGTGGCTCGTGCCGGTGCGGGCGGCCGGGTTGCGCGAGTCCGCGCTTCCCGAGCGCTGGGTGCCCGCCGACCAACTGGCCTCGACGGCCCTGCCCGCCCCCGTGAAGAAGCTGCTTCTGGGCCTGGTCGAGGCCGGCATGCAGGGCGGCTTGTTCAGGGACTGAACGCCACCGAGGAGCCACGCCCTAGACGGTGGCGACCGGCGTCACCGGCGAGCCGAAGGAGCCGGGCAGGCGCAGCGGCGGGCACGTCAGCATGAAATGGCTGCGGCCGTTTTGCCGCAGCCATTGCGCCAGCGGCGTGAGGTACCAAAGCTCGCCCAGGTGGATGCCCAGCCTGAACAGGCAAGCCTGATGCAGCGGCAGCCCCTCGCACTGAGGGCAATCGTTCTTCTCGTACGGATACCCCTCGACGGCGAAATTGTCGGCGATCAGGACGGCAATCCCGCTTTCGTCGATCCAGCGCAACAGGCGCTCATCCCGCCCGTCCAGCACCGCGCAGCTGTTATGCAGCACATGCGGATCGGGATCCCCTCCCATGTCGATCAGCTTCTGGCCGAAGCCGGTATGCAGGCACAGCATGTCGCCGGGCTGGATTTCCACCCTGTCCGCGTCGATGACGCGCCGCAGCGCGTCGTACCCCACGTAGGTCCTGGCGTCTCCGTAATGGGCGTGCAAGTCCAGCATGACGCCGCGCCCCTGGACGCCGGTCTCGGCCATTTTCTCGATGCCCAGGCGATGCGCGCGGGCCTCCGACTGCTCCGTGGGCCCCATCACGTCCACCCCGGCGCGGAAGCCGTTGTAGTACACCGGCACCGGAATGCCGTCATCGTTGACGTCGAAGTACTGCCCAACGTGCGACAGCGCATCCCATTGGGTTGAATACTGGGTGTAGAGCGTCACCGAATCGTCGCTCGAGCAATCGACGTAGCGGGCGTCTTCGAGCCGCAAGGGGTAGTTGACGCTGAACAGGCCGCGTTTCCTGGTGGCCACGTGCCTGCGGGGCGGCAGGCGGTTCGGATTGAGCGCCGTGCCCCCGGGCAGGTCCAGCGGCAAGCTGAGGCAAAAGGCTACGCCCGCGCGCACTTCGCCAGCCGCCCGCACGCGTCTCTCGGCGGTCAGCAGGTTCAGGCGGCCCAATTCGTCGTCGGCGCCAAACTCGCCCCAGTTGGAGCCCGGCGGCCTTTTTTTCCAACGCTGGTTCATCCTGCCCCCCTTACTGTCCGACGTTCTGGCGCTGGCCCCAGGCCGGCAGCGGATAGGTGATCTTTTCGGTCACGCCGAATTCGGCGGGCCAGATCGTGCGGATCTGCCGGCCCTGCCACTGGTCCACCATCGGGAAGGCGCGCGTGTTCTCGCCGGTCTTGGGATCGAACTTCACGCCCCAGCCGACGATGGTGGAACCCACGGGTTTGTCCAATGCCAGAAATGCCTGGCGCACCTTGTCCGGGTCCACGCCGCCGGCGGCCGGCAGCACGTCGGACAGCAACACCCACATCGCGTTGAATCCCATGGCGGAATGCGCGGACGGCTTGCGGCCGAACTTCTGCTCATAGCGCTCGTGGAACACCTTGAACAGCGCCGCCGCCTCGGGCGTCAGGCCGGCATCATTGAAGTAGGCCGACGTGCCGGCGTTGAATACGCCATTGACGTCGTCGCCCAGCGCTTCGGCGAAATCAGGGATATTGTGGGCGCCGCCATTGCCGATCAAGGCCTTGACGTTCAGGTTGGCCTCACGGGCCTGCCGCCAGAAGAGAATGCCGTCGGGCGTATAGGAACATGCCACGATCACGTCGGGATTACTGGACTTCAGCCGCTGAACCAGCGATGACAGGTCGGTGGTCTTGTAGCTGTAGCTCGACTCGTCGACGATCTGCACGCCCTTTTCCTTCAGCCACTTGCGGGCGCCGTCGGCAACGGCCGAACCATAGGAGCTGTCCTCGTTCAGGATCGCCACGCGCGCCTTGTCCAGCGGAACGCCCAGCTTGGGCAGGATGACGTCGGTGGCGTATTGGGCGCTGCCCTTGCCCAGTTCGCTGGCCGGATAGATGAACCGGAACAGGTTCTTGAAGCCGCGGCGCGTGATGTCGTCGGCCACGGCGCCCTGTTCGACATAGATGACGCCGTTGCGCTCCGCGACCTGGCTGGCCGCGAAGGAGATCGAGCTGGCGTACGAACCCACCAGCACCTTGACCCCATCACGGTTGATCAGGCGCATCGCCTGCGACGCCGCTTCGTTGGAGCCAGGCACGTCGGTGGTGAGCAGCACGACCTTCTCCCCCGCCACGCCGCCCTTTTCGTTGACGAGATCTCGCGCCAGCTCGAAGCCGCGGTTCACGTCATTGCCCAGCGAGGCCAAGGGCCCGGTCAAGGGCAGCACCACGCCCACCTTGATGTCGGCATGCGCGCTGGCGCCTGCCGACAGCATGGCGGCGCAGACCGTGTTCAACAGCAATTTCCTGACTTTCTTCATGGTTGTCTCCTGTTCCGCGCATCAGGCGGATTCCGTCCCCGAAGCCTCAGAGGCCCAGGTATGCTTTTCTAACTTCCGGGTTGTCCATCAACTCGCCGCTGGCCCCGCTGACCGCCACCCGGCCGTGATTGATCACGTAGCCGCGGTCTGCCGCCTTGAAGGCCTGGCGGACGTTCTGCTCCACCAGCATCACCGTGGTGCCGAGCCTGCGGATTTCCGCGATCGCCTCGTACACCTTGGACACCATCACCGGCGCCAAACCCAACGACACCTCGTCGATCATCAGGAGCTTGGGCCGGGCCATCAGGCCGCGGCCGATGGCGCACATCTGCTGTTCGCCTCCGGACAGGGTCCCGGCCATCTGGCCGGCCCGGTTCTTCAGCACGGGAAACAGTTCGAAGATGGTGCGCAGCGTGGCTTCGCGCTGGGGCCGCGCATGCGGCGTGAAAGCGCCCAGCTCCAGGTTGGTCCTCACGCTGAGCCGCGGGAACAGCCGCCGTCCTTCCGGCACGTAGACCATGCCGCTGGCGACCACATCGTGGGTCGACGCGCCCTCCATTGGCTTGCCGTCCAGCTTCACCGTGCCGCTCCTGGTGGGGATCAGCGTAGCGATGGCGCGCATCAGCGTGGTTTTGCCCGCCCCGTTGGATCCCACGATCGCGACCACCTCGCCCTGGCCCACGTCCAGGTCCACCCCCAGAAGCACGTCGCTATCGCCGTAGGAGGCCTCGAGCCGGCGAACTTCAAGCAAGGACATAGTCGTCTCCCAGATAGGCGCGAACCACGTCGGGCTGGCGCAGCACATCGCGCGGCAAGCCGTCGGCGATTTTCTGGCCCTGGTTCAGGACCACGACGCGATCGGCCACATTGAGCACCGCCTCGATGTTGTGTTCGACCAGGACCACCGTCATGCCGTCCGCCCGCAGTTCGCGGATCAGGTCCAGCAGCTTGAGCACCTCCGGCTGGTTGAGACCGGCCATGACTTCGTCCAGCAGGATCAGGCCCGGCCGTGTCGCCAGCGCCCGCGCAATCTCCAGGCGCTTCTTGCCGCTGATGGTCAGCGCGGCGCCAAGCTGCTCCTCGCGTCCCGCCAGGCCGACGCGGGCGATCACGGCGCGGGCGCGCTCGCGGGCCTGCGCAATGTCGGCTGTATGCCCCAGCGCGGCCACCAGCACGGTTTCCACCACGCTCATGGAAGGGAACAGTTGCGGAATCTGGAACGTGCGCGCCAGTCCCGCCCGGCAGATGCGCGGGCCGTCCAGGCTGGCCAGTGCCCGACCGCGGAAGCGGATGGATCCGCCGTCGCACGGCAAGGCCCCGGCCACCAGGTTGAACAGCGTGGTCTTGCCAGCGCCGTTCGGGCCGATGAGGGCCACGATCTCGCCCTCATCCACCTTCAGGCTGACCTGGTTGACGGCGATCAGGCCGCCGAACCGCTTTTCGACTCGATCGACTTCAAGCATCGCTTGCCGCCTCCTTGACAGCCACCTTGCGCGCGCGGCGGGCCGACCAGGCTCCGATCACGCCCTGCGGCAGCAGCATCACGATTACGATCAACAGGGCGCCGTAGACCACCAGGTGCGCGCCGGCTCCCGCGTTGCCCAGCCAGTCGCGCAGGAATTCCTGCAACGGCAAGGCGATCACGGCGCCCAGCACGGGCCCCAGCAGCGTGCCGACGCCGCCCAGAATGGTCATGAGCGCCAGATCGATGGAAATCGACGTGGCGAAGACCGTGGCCGGTTCGATGTACAGGACGTACTGCGCCATCAACGTGCCGCCCACGGAGGTGAAGGCCGCGCTGACCAGAAAAGCGATCAGCTTGTAGCGGCGCAGGTCGATCCCGCTGGCCTGGGCCGCCTCCTCGTTGTCGCGCACCGCCCGCAGGTAGTAACCGACGCGGCTGCGCGTCAGCGCGTAGACCACGGCGCAAACCAGCAGCATGAAGCAGCCGGCCAGCAGGGCGTAGCTGCGCGGCTCGGCGAAGATCATGCGCCCGAACCCCGGCTGGTAGTCGATAGTGATCCCGTATGGGATATCGGCCTTGCGGCGCAGCCACAGCAGCACGATGCGCACCGTCTCGCCCACCGCGATGGTGGACATGGCGAAGAACACGCCGCGCAGCCGGAATACGGGGTAGGAAATCAGGAAGGCCAGCAGCACGGAAATCGCCATGCCGGCCAACATGCCCAGCCAGGGATTGATTCCCGCCATCGTGTACAGCAGCGTCGAGCTGTACGCGCCGATGCCGAAGAAGGCGGTGTGCCCCAGGGAGAACTGCCCCGCATAGCCGCCCAGCAGGTTCCAGGCGGAAGCCAGGCCCGCGTACAGCATGACCAGGAACAGGAGATTGAGATAGAAGCGATCGCTGATCGCCAGCGGCAGCAGCAGAGCCGCAGCCGTCATGATTGCGATACCCGCGCCGTCGCCTTTGCGCCATTCCAGCCAGTGCATGTTCATTTCAGACCCTCCTTTTCCGCGCCCTTTACGCCGAACAGGCCATTGGGCAGGAACGACAGCAACAGGATGAGCAGCACGAAGTGGGTCGCCTCCTTGAGGTCGGGCTCCAGGTAGCCGACGAAAGTCTCGATCAGGCCCAGGATAATGCCGCCCGCCAGCGTGCCCGCGACATTGCCCAGGCCGCCCAGCACGACCACCACGAACGAGATCAGCACGAAGCTGGATCCCACCGAGGGATAGGCATAGAAGCTGGGTATCAGCACGCCGCCGGCCAGCGTGGTCAGGCCGATGCCCAGCGCGAAGGCGACGGCCAGCGTCTTGTTGATGTTGATCCCCACCAGGCGGGCCGCCGACAGGTCCTGCGACACGGCTTCGATCGCCTTGCCCATGTAGGTGCGCTTGATGAACAGCATCGTCAAGGCCATGGCCGCCATCGCGAACAGGAAGGACACCAGCCGCGTGCTGCTCACGTGTCCGCCGAACAACGCAATCGACTCCTGCGCCGGCGGGAACACCTGCACGGTCAGGTAATCGGCGGAGAACAGCATCAGCGCCAGGTTCTGCAGCACCAGGGCCAGGCCCAGCGTGGCGAATACCTGCGTCATTTCGCTGCGGTAGATCGTGTAGCGGATCAGCCCCAGATAGAACGCCACGCCGATCGCGGCGCCCGCCAGGAATATGAGCGGCGCCCCCCAGTAGGGGTCCAGCCCCGCCAGCTTCCATAGCCAGAACGCCGCGTACATGCCGATCATCAAGAATTCGCCATGGGCGAAATTGACGACCTTGGCCACGCCGAAGATGAGGTTCAGCCCCATGGCTCCAAGCGCGTACACGCCGCCGAGCAGTATCCCCGACAGCGCCAGTTGAATCAGAACATCCATTTCCTCTCCCGAGCACGCGTCGGCGCATGCCCGTCGATGGGCATGCGCGCGGGCCGGCCTATCAACCTAGTTAGTCATCCGCGGCAGATTCGCGGCCTTGATGGCGCGGCCCATTTGCTCGTAGGTGGTATCGACCATCCTGGCGTAGTCCTGGCCCGACATCCACACCGGGTCCACACCCAACTGCTTGTAGGTCTGCTGCAGGCGGTCGCTCGCCACAGCCGTCTTGGCGGATTGTTCCAGGCGCGTCCGGACCGACTCCGGCGTGCCCTTCGGCACCGCCAATCCCAGCCATGAATCGATCTCCACGTCGTATCCTGCTTCCTTCAGCGTGGGTACGTCGGGGAATTCCGGCCAGCGGATCGGGCTGGCGGAAGCCAGCAGGCGCAAGCGGCCCGACTGGATGTAGCTGGTGACATCCGAGGGATTCTGGACGATGGCGTCGACCTGCTTGCCCAGCAAGGCCGCCACCGTTTCGCTGCCGGATTTGTAGGAAACCTGCTCGAACTTGGCGCCGGTGACGCGGCCCAGGTCGAACATGGCCAGGTTGTTGGGCGCCGACGGCGCGCCAAAGAAGATGCCGGGCCCCTGCTTTGCCGCGGCGACCAGGTCGGCCACGCTCTTGTAGGGAGAGTCCGCCCGCACCACCACCCCATAACGGTAGCGCCCGTAGGCCGCCACGAATTCGAAATCGCGGGAGGTGTAGGGAATGGTCATCAGGTGCGGCATGATGGCGATGGACGACAGCGTCACCACGCCCAGGTTGTAGCCGTCGGCCGCCTGCTTGGCCACGTAGGCCGGACCGATCGTGCCGAGCGCGCCGGGCCGGTTGAACACCACCACGGAGCGGCCCAGGTCCGCCTCCATCGCGCGCGCCAGTTCGCGGCTGGCGACGTCGGTATTGCCGCCCGCCCCGTAATTGACCGTCAGCGTAACCTCCTTGTCCGGCCACGCCAGGGCCGGCGAGGCCGCCGTGCACAACGCCGCGGCCGCGAACGCCGCCAGCAATGATGCTGCTTTCATACTTGTCTCCTGTTGGGTTTCTTATTTGCGGGCCGGCGTGCTCAGGGCATGTAGAAGCCGCCGTTGATGTCGAGAATGGCGCCGTTGATGAATCCGGACTCCTCCGCCGCCAGGAACACCATCGCGGCGGCCACCTCTTCCGGGGTGCCCAGGCGGCGCGCGGGAATCTGCGCCGCGTAGTTCTCGTTGACCGAGGGCGCGGCCTGCTGCGCCATTTCGGTCAGGATGCGGCCCGGCGTAACCGCGTTGGCCGTGATGCCGTAGGGCCCCATCTCGGCGGCGATGGCCCGGGTCAGGCCCAGCACGCCCGCCTTGGACGCCATATAGCTGCCGCCGGCCACCAGCGATTTGGCCCGCCCCGCGAGCGAGGACACATTGACGATGCGCCCCCAGCCCTGTTCACGCATGGCGGGCAGCACCATCTGGCACAGCCGCAGCACCGACGTCAGGTTCACCTGCAGCACCTGGTCCCATTCCGCGGGCGTGATATCCAGGATGCCGGAGGAATTGCCGTTCGCCTGCTTGGGCGAGATGCCCGCGTTGTTCATCAGCACCGACACCGGGCCCCAGGCCCCGCGCACGCTGTCCACCAGCGCCTGCATGGCGGCATGGTCGGTCACGTCGGCGCGCTCCGTGCGCAGTTGGGCGGACGGGCCGCCCAGCCGCGCCGCATCCACGCCCTCGCGGCTGACCGCCAGCACCCGGTAGCCCTTGGCCAGCATCTGGCGCGCAAGCTCCAGGCCTATGCCCCGGCCCGCGCCGGTCACCAGCGCGACTTTGCTCGGATCTCGCTTCATGCCTGGCCCGCCGTGAAGAACGTGATGGGAGGGAACGCGTTCTCGTCGCAGATGACTTCGATCAGCGTGGTCAGTTCGGCGCCGCGCGCCTCGCGCAATGCGCCAGCGAGATCGGCCGGCGCCTCGACGCGCACGCCCAGGCAGCCCGCGGCCCGCGCGATCGCGGCGTGGTCCACGGGGTGGAAATGCACCGCGGAGGTATGGGCGCCGAATTTCACGTTCTCGGCGTGCTTCTGGAAGCCCAGGATGCCGTTGTTGATCACGACCAGCGTGACCTTGATGCCCATGCGGCGGGCGGTTTCGAGTTCCGCCCACACGTGGGCAAAGCCGCCGTCGCCCACGACGCAGATCACGTGGGCGTCTGGCCGCGCGACCTTGGCGCCCATGGCCATCGGGAAGCCCCAGCCCAGGCCGGCCAGGCCGCGCGGGGTCAGGAAACGCATGCCCGGAGCGAGCGAGGTCAGGTAGTTGGCGATCCAGATCGACGAGTAGCTGGCGTCTGCGACCACGATGGTGTCCTGATCCACGTCCTGGCGGATTTCCTCCAGCAGGCGCTCCGGACGGATCGGCTGCTGGTTGGACAGGCGGACCTCGCTCGACGCCTCCCATGAAGAGGCGCGGCCGGCCTGGATGGCCGCCTCCAGCCCGGCCCGGCGCGCCTGCGCGGCCGACAGATCGCGCGCTGCCAGTTCGCGCTGCAGCGCCAGCAGGGTTTCGCGCGCGTCGCCCGCCAGGCGCAGCGCTTCGTAGTTGCGGCCGATCTCGCCGCCGTCGACATCGATATGGATGTAGCGGGCGTTCTCAGGATAGAGCTTCCAGGAATCCGTGGCGTTCTGGTTGGTGCGCGTGCCCACCAGCAGCACCACGTCGGCGTCGGCGATGAAAGGCCGCAGATCGCGGCTGGCGCCGTTGGGGCCCATGAAGTAGCCGACCACGCCCAGCGACAGCGGGTGGCGTTCGTCAGTGCTGCCCTTGCCCATCACGGTGGTGCCCACGGGCAGGTGCGCAGCGTGCTGCAAGGCGGCCAGCGCCTGGGCGGCGCCCGAGACGTGCACGCCGCCGCCGGCAATGACCACCGGGCGCTTTGCGGAGGCGATCAAGTCCGCCGCGGCCTTGACCGCCTCGCCGGCGGCCACGCTGCGGTCCAGCGGGAAATGCCCGAGGCTCGCCTGCCGCTGCGTCGCGGCCGCGGCTTCGTTCAGCAGGTCGGCGGGCAGCATCAGCGCCACCGGACCCGGACGGCCCGAGCAGGCAATTGCGAAAGCCTGGTCCACGTAGTCCTCGATGCGCGAGGCCTCCGTCACGCGGCGCACCCATTTCGTGCAGGACGAGAACAGGCCGATGTGATCGAACTCCTGGAAGGCGTTCTTATCGGTCTGGTCGCGATTGACGTCCTGCACCAGCGCGATCACGGGGATGGACACCTTCAGGGCCTCGGCCAGGGGAGGCACGAGCAGGGTGGCGGCTGGACCGTTCTGCGCCGTCACGACCGCGGGCTTGCCGGTGATGCGGGCGTAGCCGTCGGCCATGTAGCCACCCGCGTTCTCGCTGCGGTAGGCCACCTGGGTCAGGCCCAGCTCTTCGCAGGCCAGGTGCAGCATGCTGGGCAGGCTCTGGCCGAATACGTGGGTTACGCCGTGGCGGATCAGCGCCTTCGCGATCAGGTGGGCCACCGTGCCGTGGTTGGTCAGGCCGGGTGCGGCCAGGGGGTGCAGCGTCGACATCTCGTCTCCTGTTTATATTTTATAAAATATAGATGGTGACAATGCCGCCGGTCAATAATTTTATTTTTTACAAAATACAAAATGTGGCGCTGGGGAGAACGGTAGAATCGCCTAGCGCGGGCCGCCCCGCGCCGAGCCTTGCGGCCGGCCGACCAGGAAACACAGGATGACCATCAATTTGGCGCCGATGCAGCGGGAAAACATGACCGCCCGCATCTATCGTGAAATCAAGCAGAAGATCATGATGGGCGAGCTGCGCCCGGGCGACACGATCACGCTGCGCTCGATCACCGACTCTCTTGGCGTGAGCCAGACCCCCGTGCGCGAGGCATTGCTGCAACTCGTGTCGGAACGCGCCCTGACGCTCAGCCCCGGTAAATCGGTCAAGGTGCCCGAACTCACCGTGGCGCAGCTGCAGGAATTGCGCAGCATCCGGCTGGAACTCGAATGCTTCGCGGCCAGGCGCGCCGTGCCCCATGCCACCCCGGCCCTGATCGCCGAGCTGCGGGCCATCCACGCCAGCCTGATGGAAAGCCGCCGGCAGCAGTTGATGGCTCCGGTGCTGGCGCGCAATTTCGACTTCCATTTCGCGCTGTACTCGGCCGCGCGGATGCCGCACCTGCTGTCGATGATCGAGAACCTGTGGGTGCAGACGGCTTCATACTTGTCCTATCTGTACACCCCGCCCTTTCCGGTCCTGCCTGACGGGCACCCGCACGAGGGCATCATCGCCGCGCTCGAAGCCGGCGACACTGAGGCAGTCGTGCGCGAGATCCGGCGCGACATCGAAGGCCACGGCGAATTCCTGATCCGCTACCTCACTGAACACGGGCTGGTGAAGTAGGCTCCCGCTAGGCTCCGGCCCCCAGCAGCATCACCAGCTTCAGGTCCGGATGCGTGGCCAGGCGGAAGGTGATCTGCTGGTAGGCCAGCTTGCCGCGCAACGGGTGCTGGAATTCGCGCACGCCGCCCTCGCGCTCCACCACCGCGTGGCGCGTCCACCAATGCGCGAATACCGGGCTTTGCCGGCCAAGGCCGTCCAGAAGCCCCAGCACCGCCGGCTCGTCCAGGTGCGCGCCCGCGTCGGCCCGGAATTCCGCCACCACCCGGCGGGCGCGCTGGTCCCAATCCACCACCAGCTCGCGCGCGGCCGGATCCAGGAAGATGTAGCGCAGCAGGTTGGGCTCGGCATCGCGCCTGGGCCAATCGTCGAAAAGATCGCGCAGCGGCTCGTTGTACGCAAGCACGTTCCAGGCGCGGTCCAGCACGTACGCCGGCGCATTGATGGCATTCACGCATTCCTGCAAGGATCCTGGCACGCCGCCCGCGTCGTCGCGGGGATGCTGCGGATCGGCGCAGTCGGCCAGATCGAACAGATAGGCGCGCTCCGCGCGCGCCAATTGCAGCACGCCGGCGATCCGCGACCAGACCGAAGGAGATACCGAGACCTCCCGTCCCTGTTCGATCCAGGTGTACCAGGTCACGCTGATGCCGCACAGCTGGGCAACCTCTTCGCGCCTTAGTCCGGGGGTGCGCCGGCGCATGCCTTCTGGCAGACCGGCCATCTGGGGCGTGATGCGGGATCGCGCGCTACGCACGAACTCGCCCAGCGCCTGACGGCGCACGCGGGAACCTTCATGGCCGGCGGCGCCGGGCTGGGGGGAAGTAGTCATACCAGGATCAGCAATGGGCTTGTACGTGTATAGCGGCCCGCCTATCTTAGCGCCTGCACCCCTTACTTCCGAGCGGGCCCGCTGTTTTTTTCCGCTTTCCGCAACCAAAAGGATTTCCATGACTTCCAGCACGCACGACGACGCCGTCGACCGCCAGTTCAGCCCGCGCGCCACCGCCTACCTGACCAGCGCGGTGCACGCCCAGGGCGAGGACCTGCTGCAAATGGCCGGCATCGCCGGCCAGCATCCCGGCGCGCGCCTGCTGGACCTGGGCTGCGGCGGCGGCCACGTGAGCTTTCATGTCGCGCCCCGGGTCCAGCACGTCACCGCCTATGACCTGTCGCAGCAGATGCTGGACGTGGTCGCCGGAGAAGCCGCCAAGCGCGGTCTGGCCAACCTGGCCACCTGTCAGGGCAAGGCCGAATACCTGCCCTTCGACGACGGCGAATTCGACCTGGTGATGTCGCGCTATTCCACCCACCACTGGCAGGATGCCGGGCGCGGGCTGCGCGAGGCTTTCCGCGTGCTCAAGCCTGGCGGCATCGCCGTGTTCGCCGACGTGGTCTCGCCGGGCGAACCGTTGCTGGACACCTGGCTGCAGACGATCGAAGTGCTGCGCGACACCTCTCACGTGCGCGACTATTCGGTTGCCGAATGGACCCGTATGCTGACCGAGGCCGGCTTCACCCTGCAAGGCCTGGAGCCTCGCCGCCTGCCCCTGGAATTCCAGTCCTGGGTGACCCGCATGCGCACGCCGGACACGCTGGTGGCGGCGCTGCGCCACATGTTCGGCATCGCACCCGATGTGGTGCGCGCGCACTTCGAGGTGCGGGACGACGGCTCCTTCACCAGCGACACGGCCACCATCGTGGTGAAAAAGCCGGGTTGAATCCGCGCCCCCGGCAGGGCGCCGCGCTCGACAGCCTCGGCGCCGGCCTTGTATAGATACGGATGACCCGGAAACCGTACAACAAGGAAGCGCCATGTCCGACCCCTCCAAGCAGCCGCCCGCCGAATCCCTGGCCGGCCTGACCGTCACGCAGGCGGCCGCCCTGATCCGCGAAGGCGGCCTATCCAGCGTCGCGCTGACCCAGGCATGCCTGGACCGCATCGCCGCCCGCGAGGACCTCAACGCCTTCATCGCCGTGGACCGGGACGGCGCGCTCGCCCAGGCCGCCGCCTGCGACGCGGCGCGCGCCCAGGGCGGCCGACCAGCCGGCCCGCTGGTCGGCGTGCCCATCGCCATCAAGGACAACATCCACGTCGCAGGCCTGCCCAACACGGCGGGCACGCCCGCCCTCAGGCAGTTCCGCCCGGCCGAGGACGCGCCCGTGGTGCGGCGTCTGCGCGAAGCCGGGGCCGTCATCGTGGGCAAGACCCACATGCACGAACTGGCGTTCGGCGTGTCTGGCTACAACACCGCGTTTCCCGGCGAGAACAGCGTGGGCACGCGCAATGCCTACGACGCCCGCCTCATCGCCGGCGGCTCGTCCTCGGGCAGCGGCGCGGCCGTGGGCGCGCGCCTGGCGCCCGCCGCGCTGGGCACCGACACGGGCGCCTCGGTGCGCCTGCCCGCCGCATTGAATGGCGCCGCCGGCTTCCGGCCGTCGGTGGGGCGGTATGACGGCGCGGGCATCACGCCTATCTCGCACACGCGCGACACCCCCGGCCCCATCGCCAACTGCATGGACGACATCGTGCTCCTGGACGCCGTGCTGGCCGGCGACGACCAGGCCCTGGCGCCCCTGCCGGCAAGCGGATTGAGGCTGGGCCTGCATGCGTATTTCTGGAAGGACCTGGACCCGCAGGTGCAGGCGGCAACGGACGTCGCCCTCGCCAGGCTGCGCGCCGCGGGCGTGCAGCTCGTGGAACTGGACATGCCGGGCCTGGAGGCCAGCAACGCCGCGGTCGGCATGCCGGTCTGCCTGTACGAACAGAAGGCGGACCTGGCGGATTATCTTCAGCGCTACGGCGCCGGGGTGAGCGTCGAAGAGGTAGCGGCGCAGATATCGAGCCCGGACGTCAAAGCGATTTTCGACGGCCTGATCATGCCGGGCGTCCTGCCCACGCCGTCCGGCGAGCTGCTGCCGCTGCAGCCGCTGTACGAACGCGCCATGGCCGTGCATCGCGGCGAGCTCATCGGCGTCTACCGCCGCGCATTCCAGGAGCATGCGCTCGACGGCCTGCTGTTTCCCACGTCGCCGGTCATGCCCATGGCATCCGCGCCGGAAGCCAGCAGCCTCGAGAACTTCGCCCGGCTCGCCCGCAACGTCGATCCGGGCAGCAACGCCGGCCTGCCCGGGCTCAGCGTGCCCGCGGGCCTTTCGGAGCAAGGCCTGCCCGTGGGACTGGAAGTGGACGGCCTGCCCGGCGAAGACAGGAAGATCCTGGCGATCGGCCTGACGCTGGAAGCCGTGCTGGGCCGGCTGGCCGGGCCGCCGCGCTAGCGCCCTTCGCAAAAGAAAGGCCGGCCCCCTCAGGCCGGCCTTGCCTTGCGCCCCGTTCAGCCCAGGTTGGGCGCCAGGGTGCGCTTCAGGTCCTCGATGCTGCGGCCGCTGCGCGCGGCGTAATCCTGCAACTGGTCTTCGCCGATCACGCCCACGTTGAAGTACTGCGACTGCGGATGGCTGAAGTAGAAGCCGGAAACGCTGGAAGCCGGGTACATGGCGTAGCTGTCGGTCAGCATCATGCCGATGTCCGTGCCGTCCAGCACGCGGAACATGTCGGTCTTCACCACATGCTCGGGGCAGGCGGGGTAGCCGGGCGCCGGGCGGATGCCCACGTACTTCTCGGCGATCATGTCGTCGTTGGACAGGGCCTCGTCCGGCGCATAGCCCCAGAGGTCCTGGCGCACGCGGGCGTGCAGGCACTCGGCGAAGCCCTCGGCCAGGCGGTCGGCCAGCGACTTCAGCATGATGCTGGAATAGTCGTCCAGCGCCTTTTCGAATTCCGCTTCCTTCTTCTCGATGCCCAGGCCCGCCGTAACGGCGAACATGCCGATGTAGTCCAGCTTACCGCTGGACTTGGGCGCGATGAAGTCCGACAGCGACTTGTTGCTGACGCCCTCGCGCTTGGCGCCCTGCTGGCGCAGGTTGCGGTACGTGAACAGCACTTCGCTGCGCGTCTCGTCCTTGTAGATCTCGATGTCTTCGTCGTTGATGCTGTTGGCCGGATAGAAGCCCACGACGCCGTTGGCGGTCAGCCAGCGGCCCTCGATGATGCGTTTCATCATGGCCTGGCCATCGGCGTAGACCTTGCGCGCCTGCTCGCCCACGACCTTGTCGTCCAGGATGGCCGGGAACGGGCCGAACAGGCTCCAGGTCTGGAAGAACGGGCCCCAATCCACGTATTTCGCGATCTCGGCCAGGTCATAGCTCTTGAACGTGCGGCGGCCGATGAACTTCGGGCGCGGCGGCGTGTAGGCGTCCCAGTCGATCACGGGGCGCGAAGCGCGCGCTTCCGCCAGCGGCAGGATGGGCGTGGCCTTGCGGTTGGCGTGGCGGCGGCGCACCTCTTCGTATTCCTGGGCCAGTTCGGCCAGGTACGTTTCCGATTGGTCGGACATCAGGTTGGTCGCCACGCCCACGGATCGGCTGGCGTCCGGCACGTAGATGACCGGGCCTTCGTAGTTGGGCGCGATCTTCACGGCGGTGTGCACGCGGCTGGTGGTGGCTCCGCCGATCATCAGCGGCAGCTTGCGGCTGCGGAAGTACTCGTCGCGCTGCATTTCGCTGGCCACGTAGGCCATTTCTTCCAGGCTGGGCGTGATCAGGCCGGACAGACCGACGATGTCGGCGTTCTCTTCCTTGGCCTTTTCCAGGATCTGCGCGCAGGGCACCATCACGCCCATGTTCACGACTTCGAAGTTATTGCACTGCAAGACCACCGACACGATGTTCTTGCCGATGTCGTGCACGTCGCCCTTGACGGTGGCGATGACGATCTTGCCCTTGGCGCGCACGTCGCCGCCGGCCGCCGCGATCTGGCGCTTTTCCTCTTCGATGAAAGGAATCAGGTGGGCCACGGCCTGCTTCATCACGCGGGCGGATTTCACCACCTGCGGCAGGAACATCTTGCCCGCGCCGAACAGGTCGCCCACGACGTTCATGCCGTCCATCAGCGGGCCTTCGATCACCTCGATCGGGCGGCCGCCGCGCGCGGCGATCTTCTGGCGCACCTCTTCCGTGTCTTCCACGATGAAGGCCGTGATGCCGTGCACCAGCGCATGCGACAGGCGCTGCTCGACCTCCGCGTTGCGCCAGCTCAGGTCCTCTTCCTTCTTGGCGCCCGAGCCCTTCACGCTGTCGGCGAACTGCACCAGGCGCTCGGTCGGCGAACGCTCGTCGTCGGCCTCGGTCTTGCCCACGGGTTCGGGGCGGTCCAGGATCACGTCCTCGACCAGGTCGCGCAGCTTCGGATCCAGGTCGGCGTACACGCCGAGCTGGCCGGCGTTGACAATGCCCATCGTCATGCCTTCCTTGACCGCGTAGTACAGGAACACGGTGTGGATGGCCTCGCGCATCGGCTCGTTGCCGCGGAACGAGAAGCTGACGTTGGACACGCCGCCCGAGATGCGGGCATGGGGCAGGTTGTCGCGGATCCAGCGCGTGCCTTCGATGAAGTCCACGGCATAGTGGTTGTGTTCGTCGATGCCGGTGGCGACCGCGAAGACGTTCGGATCGAAGATGATGTCCTCGGGCGGGAAGCCCTCTTCCTCGACCAGGATCTTGTAAGCGCGGCCGCAGATTTCCTTGCGACGCTCCAGCGTGTCGGCCTGGCCCTGCTCATCGAACGCCATCACCACCACGGCCGCGCCGTAACGGCGGCACAGGCGCGCATGGTGGCGGAAGGGTTCCAGCCCTTCCTTCATGGAAATGGAGTTCACCACCGGCTTGCCCTGCACGCACTTCAGGCCGGCCTCGATGACTTCCCACTTGGAGCTGTCGATCATGATCGGCACGCGCGCGATGTCGGGCTCGGAGGCGATCAGGTTCAGGAACCGGTGCATGCACGCGACCGAATCCAGCATGGCCTCGTCCATGTTGATGTCGATGATCTGCGCGCCGTTCTCGACCTGCTGGCGGGCCACCGCCAGCGCCTCGTCGTACTTTTCCTCGCGGATCAGGCGGGCGAACATCTTGCTGCCCGTGACGTTGGTGCGCTCGCCCACGTTGACGAACAGCGTGTCCTCGTCGATGTTCAAGGGCTCCAGGCCCGACAGCCGGGTCTTGACCGGGATCTCGGGCACTGCGCGCGGCGTCAGCGTGGCGACCTTCTCGGCGATGGCGCGGATGTGGTCCGGCGTGGTGCCGCAGCAGCCGCCGGACATGTTCACCAGGCCGGCCCGCGCGAATTCCTCCAGCAGCGCCGAGGTGTCGGCCGGGGTCTCGTCGAAGCCCGTTTCGGCCATCGGGTTGGGCAGGCCGGCGTTGGGATAGACGCAGACGTAGGTGTCGCAGATCTTGGACAGCTCGGCCACATAGGGGCGCATCAGCGCCGCGCCCAGCGCGCAGTTCAGGCCGATGGTGACCGGGCGCGCATGGCGCACCGAATTCCAGAAGGCCTCGACGGTCTGGCCGGACAGGATGCGGCCGGAAGCGTCGGTAACGGTGCCGGAGATCATGACGGGCAGACGGATGCCGCGCTGCTCGAACACTTCCTCGGTGGCGTAGATGGCAGCTTTAGCGTTCAGGGTATCGAAGATGGTTTCGATCAGGACGATGTCGATGCCGCCGTCGAGCAGCCCGTTGAGCTGTTCGACGTAGGCGGCGCGCAGTTCTTCGAAAGTGACGTTGCGGGCGCCGGGATCGTTCACGTCCGGCGAGATCGAGGCGGTCTTGGGCTGAGGGCCCAGCGCGCCGGCCACGAAGCGCGGCTTGTCCGGCGTGCTGTAGGCGTCACAGGCCTCGCGCGCCAGGCGGGCCGACACCAGGTTCAGCTCGTAGGCCAGTTCCGGCAGGTCGTAGTCGCCCTGGGCGATCGAGGTAGCCCCGAAGGTATTGGTCTCGATGACGTCGGCGCCCGCCTCCAGGTACTGGCGGTGGATCTCGGAGATCACGTCCGGACGCACCAGCGAAAGCAGTTCGTTGTCGCCCTTCAGGTCCTTGCCGTGAGCGGCGAAGCGCTCGCCGCGGAAATCGGCCTCGCCCAGCTTGTAACGCTGGATCATGGTGCCCATGGCCCCGTCCAGGATCAGGATGCGCTTGCCCAGCAGGCGGGCGAATTCGCCGCCCTGGGTATAGGCTTCGGGCGGGTACGGCAGGCGGGGATACGACACGGGCAGGTCCGGATGGAGTTGGCGACGGCGGCGCAATGTGGCTAAAAAGCGAAAAACGCCGGAAAAACAAGCCTTGATCGTAACAAAATGGGCTAATCCTCGCCTCCCGGTGATACAGTTTCGGCCCCGAACCGGTGCTTTCGGCGCAGAGCGCATGCAAGAACGCAACACTTGCAGGCAGCGTGCGAAAGGTAAACGGGAAACAGGAAGATGTCCGCAGGACGGCAGGGCCCCACAAGGCGCCCGCCCCTCCCGGCTCCAGCCTGTGCTGCCCCCGCAACGGTCCCCATGCGCGCGACGCGCCCATGGCAGCCCGATACCGGCCAGTTCGCCAGTCAGGACGTCCACTCTTGCCGCCCGCCGGGCCCCGATCGCCCCGCTTGCGGCGCTGGACGTCCTCCCATCGTGAATGACCTGCGGGGTCGCGGGTCGCATCGAGGTTACGTAGATGAAAGCCCGCTCCATCCGGCGCTATGCCGGCGCCCTGCTCTGTTCCGCTCCGGCCATCGCCGCCGCCCAGCAAGACGCTTCCCCCACTCCAGAACTCGACGCGGTCACCGTCACCGCCCAGCGCGTGCCGGGCGACGGCCGCACGCTGCCGGTGTCCATCTCGGTCGTCACCGCCAAGGACATCGAGGCCAGCAGCGCGCGCACCATGCAAGACCTGCTGTCGACGCAGGCAGGCATCCATCTGGTCAACACCACCGGCTCCAGCGACAACGCCATCGTGGACCTGCGCGGCTTCGGCATCACCGGCGCCAGCAACACGCTGATCCTGATCGACGGCGTCAAGCAGAACACCAACGACCTGTCCGCGCCCGGCCTGGGCGTGGTGCCGCTGGACCAGGTCGAGCGGATCGAGATCGTGCGCGGCAGCGGCTCGGTGCAGTACGGCGGCGGCACCACCGGCGGCGTGATCAACATCATCACCCGCAAGGACTTCGCCAAGGAGCCGGTCACCGCGCGCGCGACGGCCACCTTCGGCAGCTACGGCCTGCGCCAGTACGACGCCGCCGTGGCCCTGAACAACGAGAAAGTGGGCGTCGACGCCTACATGCAGTCGCTGCACACCGACGGCTACCGCGACCACAGCGGGGAACGCCGCGAGGGCGGCGGCGGCGGCATCACCTTCCGCCATGACGACGGCTCGATCCGCCTGTATGGCCGCACCACCACGCAGAAGCTGGAATTGCCCGGACCGCGCACGATCAACCCGACGACGGGCGTGAACGAATACCAGGACGATCCGCGCGGCTCCAAGAACGATATCGATTACGTCAAGACCACCACCACCACCTTCGGCCTGCAGCTCGAGCAGGCGATCGGCGCCGGCACCCTGTATGCCGACCTGTCGACCCGCGAAAAGAAGCTGGACGGCCTGTCGTACGACGGCTTCGGCGACATCCTGCGCGACCAGAAGCTGGAAGAGAACATCGCCAGCGTGCGCTACCGCCTGCCGATCGACGGCGGCCACAGCATCGTCTTCGGCGCCGACGGCCAGGAAGCCAAGACCACCGCCAACCAGAATGCCTATTACGATTTCCAGCCGTCGAAGTGGCAGTCGCGCCAGCATCAATATGGCCTGTTCGCCGAAGGCCAGGTCCGCGCCACCGAAAGCACCTACGTGACGATGGGCGTGCGCCGCCAGTACGCCTCCGACGACCTGGAAGTGATCTCGGGCACGGGCACGCCCTCCGACCGCAGCAACCACCTCACCGCCTGGCAGCTCGGCGTGCGCCAGGACCTGCCCGCCGGCTTCGGCGTGTACGGCAAGGTCGGCCGCAGCTTCCGCCTGCCCAACGCCGACGAACTGCTGTCGGTGCAGACCCCGTTGGCGCCGCAGACGTCCACCGACAAGGAAATCGGCGTGACCTGGCAATCGGCCAGCAGCAGCGCCCGCCTGTCGTACTTCCGTTCCGACCTGACCAACGAGATCCAGTACAACCCGCTGGCCGACGGCATGTGGGGTCCGGGCACCGGCGCCAATACCAACCTGGATCCGACCCGCCGCCAAGGCATCGAGCTGGAAGGCCACACAGCGATTTCCAGCAGTCTCACGCTCGATGCGAACCTGACCTGGATGGAAGCGCAGTTCCGCTCCGGCACCTACGTCGGCGTGGACCTGTCGGGCAAGACCGTGCCGTTGGCGCCCAAGTGGCTGGCGAACGCCGGCGTGACCTGGCGCCCCACCGATGCCTTCCTGTGGAACGTCACGGCGCAATACGTGGGCAAGTCGCGCATGGACAACGACCAGGCCAACCAGTTCGACAAGCAACTCGACGCCTACGTGCTGTTCAACACGAAGCTGGCGTATAAATTCACCCGCAACATCGAAGGCGCGGTGGGCGTGAACAACATCTTCGACCGCCAGTACGCTACCTACGGCATCCGTGGCGGCAATGCCTCGTTCGAAATGCTGGGCCCCGTCGCCAACTACAGCCTGTATCCCGCCCCGGGCCGCAATTTCTACGCATCGCTCACGCTGCGTTATTGATCGCGGTCCTCCGACCCGCCGGCCCTCCCGGGCCGGCGCTATCGAGGCCCTTGCATGACACCTGACCGCGCGTTCGCAACCGCCGGCCTGGCGCTGATCCTGGCGCTGGGCGCCGCTTGCGCGGCCGGCGCGCCGCCCGGCCCGGGCATCCGGGTCGTCGACGACCGCAACCGCGAGGTCGTCCTGGCCGCGCCCGCCAGGCGCGCGGTCACCCTGGCCCCGCACGCCACCGAGCTCGTCTATGCCGCGGGAGCGGGCGACCATATCGCCGCCACCATCCGCGGCAGCGATTACCCTCCCGCCGCCCGCCGCCTGCCGGTGATCGGCGACGGCACCCAGCCCGACCCCGAACGCGTGGCCGCCGCCCGCCCCGATCTGCTGATCGCCTGGCAGGCGGCGCCCGCCGAGCCGCTCGTGCGCGTCATGGACAAGCTGGGCGTGCCGGTCTTCTACAGCGATCCCCCCACCCTGGCGGCCATCCCGGACGCCGTGGAGCGGATGGGGGTCCTGTTCGGCACCGAACCCCAGGCGCGGGCCGCCGCCCGGGACATGCGCGCCCGGCTCGACGCCCTGAAGGCGCGCTATGCGGGGCGCCGGCCTGTGCGCGTATTCGTCCAGGCCGGCCTGGATCCCATCTTCACCTTGAACGACTCCAGCATCGTCAGCGACGCCCTGCGCGCCTGCGGCGGCGTCAACGTCTTCGGGCAGGCTCCCGTCGTGGCGCCGCAGGTCACGCTGGAGAGCGTGCTGGCCGCCCGCCCCGAGGCCGTGCTGGCGGGCGTGAGCCGGCCGGAGGACACTCCCAGGAACCTCGCGGCCTGGCAGACCATGGGCCTGCCAGCCGCCCGGCTCGGCCACGTGTACGGGATCGACGCGGACGCGCTGTACCGGCCAGGGCCGCGCCTGCTGGACGCGGCCGAGATCCTCTGCGCCGACCTGGACCGCCTGCGCCGCTGACCCGGCCTCCATGCCGCCATCTTCAAATTATGGAACGCGGTATTCCGCCGGATGCGTCTGCCGATACGCGTCGTGCTTTATCATTCGTGCAACGATACGCCAGTCCCCGCGGGCCTCGCATGGTGCGCACCCGCCCTTTGAAACACCGCCATGACCACTCAAGACACTCTCACCATCGCCGGGCGCGCCTATTCGTCGCGCCTGCTCGTCGGCACCGGCAAGTACAAGGACTTCGAACAGACCCGCGCGGCGCTGGACGCCAGCGGCACCGAGATCGTCACCGTCGCGATCCGCCGCACCAACATCGGCCAGAACGCCGGCGAACCCAACCTGCTGGACTACGTTCCGCCCTCGAAATTCACCCTGCTGCCCAACACCGCCGGCTGCTACAGCGCCGACGACGCCGTGCGCACGCTGCGCCTGGCGCGCGAGTTGCTGGACGGCCATGACCTGGTGAAGCTGGAAGTGCTGGGCGACCCGCACACCCTGTTCCCCAACATGCCCGAAACGCTGAAGGCCACCAAGACGCTGGTGGACGACGGCTTCAAGGTCATGGTGTATTGCACCGACGACCCCATCCAGTGCCGCATGCTGGAAGACCTGGGCGCCGTGGCGGTGATGCCGCTGGCCTCGCTGATCGGCTCGGGCATGGGTATCCTCAACCCCTGGAACCTGCGCCTCATCATCGAACAGGCCCGCGTGCCCATCGTGGTGGACGCCGGCGTGGGCACCGCCTCGGACGCCGCCATCGCCATGGAACTGGGCTGCGACGCCGTCCTGATGAACACCGCCATCGCCGGCGCGCGCGACCCCATCCTGATGGCCAGCGCCATGAAGAAGGGCGTGGAAGCCGGCCGCGAGGCCTTCCTGGCCGGCCGCATGCCCAAAAAGCTGTACAGCGGCGCCCCCAGTTCGCCTACCGAAGGCCTGATCACGGCCGGCCCGGCCAGCGGCGGCGCCAAATGAGCTCCCGCGCCCCGGCCGCCGGCGGCCGTCCCATTCCGAATGCGCTGACCATCGCCGGCGTCGACCCCTCCGGCGGCGCCGGCATCCTGGCCGACGTGAAGGCCATGAGCGCGCTGGGCGCCTACGGCTGCTCCGTCATCGCGGCCCTGACCGCGCAGAACACGCGCGGCGTCACCGGCATCTCGGCGGTGCCGCCCGCTTTCGTGGGCCAGCAGATCGACACGCTGTTCGAGGACGTGCGCATCGACGCCGTCAAGATCGGCATGCTGGGCCAGCACCCGGTGATCCAGGTCGTGGCCGAGAAGCTCGCCAAGTGGACCCCGGCCCACGTGGTGCTGGATCCCGTCATGGTGGCCAAGAGCGGCGACCTGCTGCTGGAGCGCGACGCCGTGGGCGCCATGCGCGAGGCCCTGCTGCCCCAGGCCACCCTGCTGACGCCCAACCTGCCCGAGGCCGGCGTGCTGCTGGAAGAGCGGCCGGTCGAGACCGTCAAGGAAATGCGGCGCGTGGCCGAACGGCTGCGCAACAAGCTGGCGCATTCCGGCGAACGCTGGGTGCTCGTCAAGGGCGGCCACCTGCCCGGCAACGACACGATCGACCTGCTGCACGACGGCGACCGGATGATCGAGCTGCCCGGCCACCGCATCGCCACGGTCAACACCCACGGCACGGGCTGCACGCTGTCGGCGGCGCTGGCCGCGCTGCTGCCGCAAACCGGGGACGTACCCGAGGCCGCGCGCCGCGCCAAGGCCTACCTGACCGAGGCCATCCGCCACGCGGAGCGCTTGTCGGTGGGTTCCGGCCACGGCCCCGTCCACCACTTCCACGCCTGGTGGTAGGCGCAAGCGGCGGCTGAAACATCTGTCGGCGGGGCGGCGCGTCACAGTACGCTACGAATCGGTACAATGGTCAGTTGATTCCTCTGTTTTTTCTGACCGTCATGAACGCTTCGACCCTGCCCGACGTAGAACAAGCCCGCTTCAACATGGTGGAACAGCAGATCCGCCCCTGGGACGTTCTGGACGCCAACGTGCTGCAAGCGCTGTTCGATGTGCGCCGCGAACAATTCGTTCCGCCGGCCCTGCGCGCAATGGCGTTTTCCGATCTGGAACTGCCGCTTGAAATCAACGCGGTCAACACGCGCCAGACCATGCTCGCGCCCAAGGTGGAAGCCCGCCTGGCGCAGGAACTGCTGCTGACCAAGTCCGACTGCGTGCTGGAGATCGGCACCGGCTCCGGCTACCAGGCCGCGCTGCTGGGCTACCTGGCGCAGCAGGTCACCTCGGTCGAGATCGACAGCCGCCTCGTGACGTTCGCTCAGCAGAACCTGCAGATGAACAACGTCACCAACGTCAAGGTCGAAACGGGCGACGCCCGCAACGGCTGGGGCTCCACCGAATACGACGCCATCCTCGTCACGGGTTCCGTGCCGACCGTGCCCGACGCGCTGAAGTACCAGCTGCGCGTGGGCGGCCGCCTGGTCGTCGTCGTGGGCCAGGCTCCCGTCATGACCGCCTGTCGCATCACCCGCACCACCGCGGCCAGCTTCGAAACGGTGAACCTGTTCGAAACGGTCATCAAGCCGCTGCGCGGCGTCACGGTGTCCCAGTTCAAGTTCTGAGTCCCAACCCTGCCGCCCTGCGTCCGCAACCCCGCAGGGCCGGCGGCGTCCACGGCGGCCCGGCGTATCGTTGAAAATCATGCGCGTCCGATTGCTTACGGCTTTATTGGTATTTACCTGCGCCGCAAGCGTCGGCCCGACCCTCGCGCGCGCGCAGAACCTGATCCAGGTCTGGCAGTCGGCGCTGGGCAATGACCCGATCTACGCCGCCGCGCGCGCCAACTACCGCGCCGGCCTGGAAAAAGAACCCCAGGCCCGCTCCCTGCTTCTACCCCTGATTTCCGCCGAGGCCGGCGGCGCCTACCAGGAAACCCGCAGCACCCGCGGCCTGGGCGTCGCCTACAGCGGCGGACGCGGCGTCTGGGACCTTTCGCTGACCCAGCCCCTGTTCGACTGGGGCCGCTGGCAGAACTACGAGCAATCCAAGCTGGTCGTGGCCGACGTGGAAGTGCAGTTGCAACAGGCCTACCAGGACCTGCTGCTGCGCGTGGCCGACGCCTACTTCAACGTGCTCTACGCCCAGGACACCCTGACCGCGACCGAGGCCGAAAAGGCCGCCGTGGCCGGCCAGCTGGAATCGGCCAAGCGCAATTTCGAGCTGGGCAACGCCACCATCACCGATACCTACGAGGCGCAGGCGCGCTACGACCTGGTGGTGGCCCAGGAACTGCGGCTGCAGAACGACCTGGAAGTGCGCCGGGACGAGCTCGCCAAGATCATCGGCACGCCTCCCGGCGCGCTGGCCGAGCTGCCCTACGGCGTGCAGCTGCCCGCCCCGCAGCCCGCCCGGGTCGCCGACTGGAGCACCCAGGCCGAGGCGTCCAGCCTGGATGTGCTGCGCGCCCAGTTGCTGACGCGCATCGCCGGACGCGAAATCCAGATCGCCAAGAGCGGCCATTACCCCACCTTGAACCTGCGCGCCACCAGTGGCAGCGCCAGCGACGCGGTCATGCGCAACGCCGCGCCGGGCAAGCCGATCGACAACACGATCGGCGTCGTGCTGTCCATTCCGCTGTACGCGGGTGGCGGCGTGTCGTCGCAGGTCACCGAAAAAGTGCAACTGGAGCAGAAGGCGCGCCACGACTACGAGGCGGCGCGCCGCCAGGCCGTCCAGGCCGCTCGCCAGTACTACACCGGAGTCACCAGCGGCCTGGCGCGCATCCAGGCGCTGGAAGCCGGCGAGAAATCCAGCCGCGCCGCGGTCGAGGCCAACCGCACCGGCTACGAGGTCGGCGTGCGCATCAACCTGGACGTGCTCAATGCCCAGCAGCAGCTCTACGCCACCCAGCGCGACCTGGCGCTGGCGCGCTACAGCACCGTGCTGGCGAGCCTGCGGCTGAAAGCCACGAGCGGCATCCTGGCGGAAACGGACCTGGAGGCGATCAACCGCCTGCTGCGGGAGCCGCGCTAGGCGCCTTGTATTTTCCTCACAAGGGCCGTGGTGGAGCGTTCGAATTCGAAGGGAATGGCCACGGCGGTTCCGCCCCAGGACTTGACCAGAGCGGTCTCGGGCAGCTTCTCCATGTCGTAGTCGCCGCCCTTGACGATCATGTCGGGCTTGAGCTGCGCGATCAAGGCCTCGGGGGTATCTTCGTGGAAGGACGTGACGAGCGTCACGCAGCCCAGCGCGGCCAGCAAGGCGGCGCGGTCTTCCATGCGGTTCAAGGGGCGTTCGGCGCCCTTGCCCAGGCGGCGCACCGATTCATCGGTGTTCACCGCCACCACCAGGGTCGCGCCCAGTTGAGCCGCCTGATCCAGATAGGTCGCGTGGCCCCGGTGCAGGATATCGAAGACGCCGTTGGTGAACACCAACGGCCGCGGATAGCGGCCTTCGGCGACGGCGGCGACGCATTCGTCGCGGGACAGGACCTTGGATTCGAAACGGGCGGCAGGCATGGCGGGATTGTACTGCGGCGACAGTGTCTGACTCAGTGTCTGACACCCCTACGAAATGCCGGCCCGATGGAAGTTGCCCTTCCCGGGTGTCTGACTCAGTGTCTGACACCCCTACGAGATACCGGCCCGATGGAAGTTGCCCTTCCCGGGTGTCTGACACAGTGTCTGACACCCCTACGAGATGCAGGCCCGATGGAAGTTGCCCTTCCCGGGTGTCTGACACCGACTTGGATACGGCCGGATGTCTGACACCCGGGAAGCTTATCTCCAACTTGCCCGGCTATCTCGTACGGGTGTCAGACACACGGAGGAGGAGGCTTGGATGTCTGACACCCGGGAAGCCTGTCTCCAACTTGCCCAGCTATCTCGTACGGGTGTCAGACACACGGAGGAGGAGGCTTACCCGGGAAGCTTATCTCCAGCTTGCCCAGCTATCTCGTACGGGTGTCAGACACACGGAGAAGAGGGCTGGTCAGACACACGGAGAAGGAGGCCGGAGGCTTACGCAGGCGTAAGAATCTTCTTTTCCTTCGGCACGATCAGCGCCGACATTTCCTTGCGGTAGCGGTTCAGGTCCTTCACGGTTTCAAAGCTGCGGTCCATCAGCTTGGACAGGATGTGCAGAATCCGGGTGATGACCTTCTGCTCCCAGACGCCGTCGAAGCGGATCTGCGTGTCCAGCCAGTGCTCCAGCCAGCCCGGCTCCGGCAGGCGCGACTGCACGGTGTCGTTGGGGAACAGGTCCTTGTTCACGTGCAGGTTGGTCGGGTGCAGGGCCTGCTGCGTGCGGCCGGCCGACGCCATCAGCACGCCGATCTTCGAGAACGCCAGGCGCGCCTGCTCGCTCGTATCCTGGCCGCGGTCGTGCAGGGCGCGGCGCATGTACTGCAGGTAGGCGCCGGCATGGCGGGCCTCGTCCTGGGCCACGGTCTTGTAGATGGACTTGATGACCGGTTCCGTGTGCCATTCGGCGGCGCGGCGGTACCAGTGGTTCAGGCGGATTTCGCCGCAGAAATGCAGCATCAGCGTTTCCAGCTCGGGCGCGGAGTCGAACTCGAAACGCACGTTGTGCAGCTCTTCCTCGGTCGGCACGAGATCCGGACGGAAACGGCGCAGGTATTCGATCAGCACCAGCGAATGCTTCTGCTCTTCGAAGAACCACACCGACATGAACGCGCAGAAATCGCTGTCGCCGCGATTGTCGCGCAGGAACATTTCGGTGGCCGGCAGAGCGGCCCATTCGGTGATGGCGTTCATCTTGATCGTGTGCGCCTGCTCGTCGGAGAGCTTGCTGCGATCGAAGTCGCCCCAGGGAATGTCATGCGCCATGTTCCAGCGCACGGCTTCCATGGTCTTGAAGAGTTCAGGATAAAGCATGTTCTGCCCTTGTATTCGTCCCGCTGATGGGGCTATGGAAATTAGTGAATGGCGCGCGCGACTGATCGGCGCGAGCGCTGCAACCATTCGCCGCAGCGCTATTTTTCGCCGTCTCCCGCGAAGCTATGATGACCGTTTCATGAATGAAACATGACAGCAGGCGTCTAGATCATCGCGCCGCCTACCGGGTCAACGCCCATATCGCGACCCCGACAGCAAGAGCCACGACGCCAACCAGCGCTGCAACCAGCCGGTTGTTCTGCTCCTGCGCCCGCCGCAGCTGGGCCATCTCGGCCAGCAGGGCTGGCGAGACATTGGGCCGGCTCAGGTGGTCATGGACCAGCCTGGGCAAGGCAGGCAGCATCTGCGACCACTGCGCGGCCTCCTTTTCCAGGCTTTGCCGCAAGCCCTTGATCCCGACGCGCTGGCGCATCCAGCGCTCCAGGTAGGGCTTGGCGGTCTTCCAGAGATCCAGGTTCGGGTCGAGTTGCCGGCCCAGGCCCTCGACGTTCAGCAAGGTCTTCTGCAACAGGACCAGCTGCGGCTGGATCTCCACATTGAACCGGCGCGAAGTCTGGAACAGCCGGAGCAGCACCTGCCCCAGCGAGATCTCCGACAGCGGCCGGTCAAAGTAGGGTTCGCAGACGGCGCGCACCGCGCCCTCCAGCTCTTCTTCGCGCGTATCGGGGGGCACCCAGCCCGACTCGATGTGCAGCTGCGCCACCCGGCGGTAATCGCGGTGGAAGAAGGCCAGGAAATTCTGCGCCAGGTAATTCTTGTCGAACTCCGACAGAGACCCCACGATGCCGAAATCCAGGGCGATGTAGCTGCCCAGCGTTTCGGGACGGTCCGATACGTAGATGTTGCCCGGATGCATGTCGGCGTGGAAGAAGCCGTCGGTGAAAACCTGCGTGAAAAAGATCTCGACGCCGGTGCGCGCCAGGGTCGGGATGTCGATGCCCGCCTCGCGCATGCGGTCCACCTGCCCCACCGGCATGCCGTACATGCGCTGCATGGTGAACACCGTGGAAGCCGTGTATTCCCAGATCACCTCGGGCACGATCAGCATGTCGCCGCGGCCGGATTCCGGACCGAAATTGCGGCGCAGCTGGCTGCAGTTGGACGCCTCGCGCACCAGGTCCAGCTCGTCGTGCAGGTACTTGTCGAACTCGGCCACGACCTCGCGCGGCTTCAGGCGCCGGCCATCGGGGCCCAGGCGCTCGATGATGCGGGCCACCACCTTCAAGAGCGACAGGTCTTTCTCGATGATGCTCAGCATGCCCGGGCGCAGCACCTTCACGGCGACCTCGCGGCCGTCATGCAGCACGGCGAAGTGCACCTGGGCGATCGAGGCCGAAGCCACGGGATCCACATCGAACTGCGCGAAGAGCTTTTCGGGCGGCGCGCCCAGCGCCGCCTCGATGCAGGCGGCCGCCTGCGCCGAGGGGAACGGCGGCACGCGATCTTGCAGCAGGGCCAGCTCGTTGGCGATGTCGGCAGGGATCAGGTCGCGGCGGGTGGACAGCACCTGGCCGAACTTCACGAAGATGGGGCCCAGCGACTCCAGGGCCAGGCGCAGCCGCAGCCCGCGCGGCTTGCGCGGGCGCGTGCCCAGGCGGATGACGCGCAGCAGGCAGGTGGCCAGCGGGTGGTTCAGGCTGGAGAGCACCAGCTCGTCCAGGCCGTAGCGCAGCGAAACCAGGATGATGCGGACAAGGCGCAGCAGGGGAAACATGGATCAGGCGCCCCGCTTTGCGCCGGCCGCGGCCAGACGGGTTTGAAGCGCGGCCGCCGATCGGGCCAGGGCATCGGCCCTGGCGTTCAGTTCGGCCAGGTCCAGCCGCCATTGCTCCAGCGCAGGCCGGCCCGCCAGCACGCCGCTTTCTTCGGACAGGTATTCCGACACGTTTCCGGCCAGACGTTGCCCGGCCGTGCGCGCGCCATTGGCCGCGGCGCGGGCGCCGCCCACGATGCGCAGCGCGGCAATGTCGCCCACCACGCGGGCCAGCGCGTCCTCGGGATCCCAGCGCAGTTGCTTGGACAGGTCGGCGACCACCTGGGCCAGCGCGGCATCGCCGGAAATATGGGTAGCCTCGGCGAAATCCGGCGCATCGCGGTCCGCGCCCAGGCGCGGCAGGGGCAGCTTCTCGGGCGCGACGGTCAGGGTCACGTCGGGCACCACTGCCGGGTCGGCCTGCGCCGCCAGCCCTTCGCTGTCGATCGTCAGGCCCAGACTGAAGCCGCCCAGCGCGAAGCGCACCGTCTTGCCGGCATGCCGGGCCAGGCGTTCGCGCGCCCAGTCCTCGCGCCGCAACAGGGCGTTGAGCGCGCTAACAGCCAACCGCGTAGGAGTGGGCAGGAACGAAAAAGGCAGCATGACGGTTTGCAACGGCCCGCAGGGGCGGGTTGCCGGATTTGATGGGTAAATCGGGAGTGTAACGGGTTAGATGAGAGCGTGTTTTGCGCAGGGACATGGAAAAACCGGCCCCTAGTGGGGCCGGTTCAAGCGGATGCCTTGCGGCACCCCCAACGGAGGGCGGTTCTGCCCGGTCCGCCAGCCTCAGCTGGCGTAATCCACCGGGATCTGCTGGATGCCGGCGAGCAGCCAGCCGCCCGAGGCCGGCTTGTAGAGATTCCAGACTTCCTCGAAGCGGAAGGCTTCGGTGCCCGGCGCCTCGCGCAGCATGCCGGAGAAGCGCACGCTGGCCAGGTGACCGTCGGAAACCGTTTCGATGCCCAGCAGCTCGGCGTTCAACAGGACGACTTCGGTCTTGTTGGGCGCCGCGCCGCGCTCGGCCAGCTGCGGCTTGAGTTCGATGATCAGGTCGTCGGTCAGGAACTCGCGCAGGCGGTCGGTGCTGCCGCTGTCCCAGATTCCCTGGATGCGGACGAACTGTTCCTTGGCCTGCTTCAGGAAGTTGGGCGTATCGAAGTCGCCCGGCACGAACCAGTTGTTGTCCTCGCCGACCTTGGGCACGGCTGCCGGCGCGGCGGCGGCAGCGGCAGGAGCGGCCGCGGGAGCCGCGGCGGGCTTCAGCGATTCGCGCCACATCGGTTGCTGCTGCTGCCCGGCGGGCGCGTTGTTCGCGCCGCCGAACGCGCTCTGCGTGGCGGTGCGGGGCGCGGCGCCGCGCAGGCGGCGGACGATGAACATGATGGCGAACACGACCAGGCCGATCAGCAGCGCGGACGACAGGAACTCGGCGAAGGCGCCCGACAGGCCCATGCTCGACAGCAGCGCAGCGATGCCCAGGCCGGCGGCGATGCCGGCGATGGGGCCGAGCCAGCGCGAGGCGCCGCTCTTGGCCGCCGCGCCAGCGGCGCCGGCCGTGGCCGCGCCGGCGGCTGCGGGCGCAGCCGTGGCGCCGGCCGTATTGTTGGCCGCGGCCGGAGGCGTGGTGGCCTGGCGCTGCTGGGTCACATTGGTGGATTGACGGCCCAGGCTGGAACCGCCGCCTACGCGCCGGGCTTCCGCGTCGAACGACGCCGTCACCAACGCCGCGCCGGAAATGGCGATGAGCGCCGCGGCGACAAACCGCGAAAGACAGAATTTGGACATGAGTTTTTGCTCCCTCGTACTCGCGCCCCCTGCCGCCCCGAGCAGCAGGGAGCCCCGCGGATCGCGGGGCCTTGGTCGCGACTTTTCTTACAAGAATCTGAATACCGTAAGAATAACGGACAAGACGCCGCCCTACAAGTTCCGCGAGGGGCGGCGAAATCTGCCGAAACCGCTGGCGTTCAGCCCAGCCGCACGCCTTCGTGCAAGGCGGCGATGCCGGCAGTCAGATTGAAGTACTGCACGCGCTCCAGGCCCGCCGTGCGCAGCATGTCGGCCAGGGTTTCCTGGTCGGGGTGCATGCGGATCGACTCGGCCAGGTAACGGTAACTGGCCTCGTCCTTGGCGATCTTCTTGCCCAGCCAGGGCAGCACGTTGAAGGAGTACCAGTCGTAGGCCGGCGCGAGCGGCTTGGCGATGCGCGAGAATTCCAGCACCAGCAGCTTGCCGCCCGGCTTCAGCACCCGGGTCATTTCGGCCAGGGCGCGGTCCTTGTGGGTCATGTTGCGCAGGCCGAAGGCCACGCTGACCCGGTCGAAATAGCCCGAAGGGAAAGGCAGGCGCTCGGCGTCGCACACGGCGGCGGGGACCAGCAGGCCGGCGTCGGTCAGGCGGTCGCGGCCCACGCGCAGCATGGAATCGTTGATGTCGGTGAGCCAGACCTCGCCCGTGGGGCCGGCCCGCTTGGCGAAGGCTTTCGCCAGGTCGCCCGTGCCGCCGGCGATGTCCAGCACTTTCATGCCAGGGCGGATGGCGGCGCGGCCGATCGTGAAGGCCTTCCAGACGCGGTGCAGGCCCGCCGACATGAAGTCGTTCATGACGTCGTAGCGCTGGGCGACCGAATGGAAGACCTCGGCGACCTTGCGGGCTTTTTCGCTTTCCGGCACCGATTGGAAGCCGAAATGGGTGGATGGCGAGGCGGAATCCGCGGAATGTTGCGATTCGGAGGGGTTTTGCATGGTGAATTCCCGATATATCGCTCAATGGTAGCCTATTGGTCCCCTGAAAACGGGCCGTGGGCGCCTCCACGGGCCCGCCGCGGTCACATACCTGAAATATTGCGGCCATACTATCGCAATGTTCGCGCCGCGCCGGCGCTCAGAAGTGTGCCAAATCCGCCATGTCCAGCACCATCCTCGTCGTCGAAGACGAACCCGCCATCCAGGAACTGATCGCCGTCAACCTGTCCTTCGCCGGGCACAAGGTGCTGCGCGCCTTCGACGCCGACCAGGCCCAGACCCTGATCCGCGCCGAACTCCCCGACCTGATCCTGCTGGATTGGATGCTGCCCGGCACCTCCGGCCTCGCCATGGCGCGCAAGCTGCGCAACGACGAGCGTACCCGGGCCGTGCCGGTCATCATGCTGACCGCCAAGGGCTCCGAGCAGGACAAGGTCGACGGCCTCGAAGCCGGCGCCGACGACTACATTACCAAGCCGTTCTCGCCCAAGGAGCTCATGGCCCGCATCAAGGCCGTGCTGCGCCGCCGCGCGCCCCAGCTCACCGATGACGTGATCGACGTGGGCGGCCTGAAGCTGGATCCGGTGACGCATCGCCTGTCGGGCAACAGCCAGTCGCTGCAGATCGGTCCCACCGAGTTCCGCCTGCTGCATTTCTTCATGACCCACCCCGAGCGGGTGTTCTCCCGTTCGCAGCTGCTGGACCAGGTCTGGGGCGACCACGTGTTCGTGGAGGAACGCACGGTCGACGTCCATATCCGCCGCCTGCGCAAGGCGCTGGAGCCCAGCGGCCACGACGCGCACGTGGAAACGGTCCGCGGCAGCGGCTACCGGTTTACTGCCCAGCTCCCGACGCGGTAAAACTCCCGCACGATGATCTGGCTGCGCACCCTTTTCCTGATCGCCCTGTGGGCGATCGTGGCGTCTATCGCCCAATGGCTCATCGGAGATCCGACGGGCTGGATCCTGTTCAGCGCCGCGCTGGCGGCCATGCTGGTCTGGCGCAGCTGGCGGCTGCACCTGGTCTCCCGCTGGGCGAACAACCCCGATACCTCCCCTCCCGCCTCCGTCGGCCCCTGGGACGACATCCTCGCCCCGCTGTACCGCTACACCCGGGCCCGCGCCCGCGAACTGGCCGAAACCCAGAACACCATGCACGGCATGCTGGCGGCCGCCCAGGCGCTGCCCGACGGCGCGGTGACCCTCAATGAGGATTTCCAGATCGACTGGTGCAACCGCATGGCCCGCCAGCACCTGGGCCTGCGCCTGCCCGCCGACCGCGGCCACAACCTGCTGAACCTGCTGCGCGCGCCCGAATTCGTGGAATACGCGCACCGCGCGGCCTGGCCGGAGCCCATTCTGGTGCGCCTGGGGCAGAACGGCCAGGAACGGCTGATGATGATGCAGCTGACGGCCTATGCCAGCAACCAGCGTCTGCTGATCACCCGCGACGTCACCCAGATCGAACGCCTGGAAACCACCCGCCGCGATTTCGTCGCCAACGTGTCGCACGAGCTGCGCACGCCGCTGACGGTGCTGGCGGGCTTCCTGGAAACGCTGCGCGACATGCCCGCGGACGCGTTGCCCCCGGAGCAGCGCGAACAGTACGTAGACATGATGCATGAGCAGGCCCAGCGCATGCAGGCGATCGTGGAAGACCTTCTTACCCTGTCCACGCTGGAGTCCTCGCCGGGCACCGACCCGCGCGCCGTCAATATCAGCGCCCTGCTGCAAAAGGCGCGCCAGCAGATCGAGGCGCTGTCCGGCGGCCGACACGTGCTGGAGTGGCACGTCGACGAAACCCTGGACGTGCTGGGCGCCGAAACCGAGCTGGCTTCGGCCCTGTCGAATCTGCTGACCAACGCCGTGCGCTATACGCCCGACGGCGGCACCATCACCGTGCGCTGGGAGCGCGACGAAGACGGCGGCGCGCGCTATAGCGTGCAGGACACCGGCATCGGCATTCCCGCCCGGCACCTGCCGCGCCTGACCGAGCGCTTCTACCGCGTGGATCGCGGCCGCTCGCGCGCAGTGGGAGGCACTGGCCTGGGGCTGGCGATCACCAAGCACATCGCCATGCGCCATGACGCCGAGCTGCTGATCACCAGCGAGCAGGGCAAGGGCAGCGTGTTCGCCTTGCGCTTTCCGCCCGACCGCGTCGCCGCGGCCTGACCTCCGATGCGCCCACCCGCGCCGCGCCCGCGGCGCGGTGGTAAATTTTCGGCCATGCGCATCCTGGTCATCGAAGACGAACCCAAACTCGCCGACTACCTGAAGAAAGGGCTGTCGGAACAAAGCCACGTCGTGGATCTCGCCCGCGACGGCGTGGACGGCCTGCACCTGGCGCTGGAAGGCGCCTATGACCTGATCGTGCTGGACGTGATGCTGCCGGGCGTGGACGGCTTCGGCATCCTGGCCTCCGTGCGCGCGCAGAAGAACACTCCCATCCTCATGCTGACGGCGCGCGACGCCGTGGAAGACCGCGTGCGCGGGCTGGAGGGCGGGGCCGATGACTACCTGGTCAAGCCCTTCGCCTTCTCGGAGCTGCTGGCGCGCGTGCAGGCGCTGCTGCGCCGTGGGCGCATGCAGGAACCCACCGTGCTCAAACTGGCCGACCTGGAGCTCGATCTGACGCGTCGTCGCGCCCAGCGGGCCGGGCGGCGGCTGGACCTGACCGCCAAGGAATTCAGCCTGCTGGCGCTGCTGCTGCGTCGCCAGGGCCAGGTGCTGTCGCGCACCACGCTGGCCGAACAGGTCTGGGACATGAACTTCGACAGCGACACCAACGTGATCGACGTCGCCGTGCGGCGTCTGCGCGGCAAGCTGGACGACCCCTACGACGCCAAACTGCTGCATACCGTGCGCGGCATGGGCTACGTGCTGGAATCGCGCCCCGCGGACGGCCGCCCCTCGGATGGCCGCCCCGAGGGTGGCCGCCCCGCATGAAACCGCCGCGCATGCGCTCCATGCAGGCGCGCCTGACCGTGCTGCTCGGCGCCATCGCATTGCTGGTATCCAGCCTGGCCGGCGCCACGCTGTTCTGGGCGCTGAAGCGCGAAGTGGAGCGCCAGGAGATCACCGAGGTCAGCGGCAAGCTGGAACTGATCGACCACCTGATCGACATGCAGAACAGCGCCAGCGGCCTGCAGGACCTGGCCGCCACCTTCGACCAGATGCGCGCGGGCGAGGGCCAGTTGGGGATCTGGATCATGGATGCCCAGGGCAAGGTGGTCTACGGCAGCGCCGCCCCGGAAACGCTGGAGACGCTGCCTGACAGGCAGGTGGTGCTGCAGGCCCCGGACGGCGACCGCATGCGCGGCCTGCGGGTGGACATGAACGACCGTATCCTGCCCGGCGCGCAGCTGACCGTGGCCGTCAGCACGCGCACCAGCTCGCAGTTCCTGTATGCCTACGGCACCGCCCTGCTGCTGATCTGCGCGCTGTGGGTGGGCGCGACGGTGGTGCTGGCCGCCTGGGCCGTGCGCCGCAGCATGGCCCCGACGCGCAGGCTGTCCGAGCAGGCGGCGCGCATCCAGCCCGACAATCTGTCGCGGCGCCTGCCCCTCGAAGACACCGACCGCGAACTGCACGAGCTGGTGCGCTCCTTCAACCGGACCCTGGAACGGCTGCAATCGGCCTACCAGCAGATGGAGGGCTTCAACGCCGACGTGGCCCACGAACTGCGCACGCCGCTGGCCACGCTGATCAACGGCGCCCAGGTCATGCTGTCCTCGCCCCGAGACGCGGCGGAACTGCGCGACGCGCTGGAATCCAATCTGGAAGAACTGGAAGACCTGAAGACCCTGGTCAACGACATGCTGTTCCTGGCGCGCGCCGACCGCGGCGAGCGGGCTGCGGATCTGGCGCCGGTATCGCTGGCGGCCGAGGCGCGGCGCGTGGCGGAATACTACGAAGCCACCCTGGAGGAACACGGGGTGGGCCTGCGCTGCGAGGGCGACGCCACCGTCGCCGCGAACCCGGGGCTGGTGCGCCGCGCGCTGGCAAACCTGATCTCCAATGCCATCAAGGCCACGCCCCGGGGCGGCGAAATCGTGCTGGCCTGCTTTGCCTCGCCGGCCGGCGCGCGGGTGGAGGTGCGCAACCCTGGAACTCCCATCCCGGCCGCCGACCTGCCCCGCATCTTCGACCGCTTCTTCCGCTCCGGCCAGGCGCGCGCGCCGCGCAGCGAGGGCCACGGCCTGGGCCTGGCCATCGTGCGCGCCATTGCCCGCATGCATGGCGGCGAAGTGGACGCCGCCTCAGACGCGCGCGGCACCGTCATCGGCATCACCTTGCGCGGGCCCGACGGCCCCGCCGCGGCGGCCAACATTACGAAAATGTAATGTTGGCGACAGGATAGGGTCACCGCCATTTTCCTACAGTGCCATCACCGTCCCAACTACCAAGGATACGCGTGAAAGGCACTCTGCTCCGCACCACCCAGGCCGTCGTCCTGGCCCTGACGATCAGCGCGGGCGCCGCGCACGCCGCCGACATGAAGGGCGCGGCGTCGGTGCTGTAAACGCCGCTCGCCGCACGGACCCGACATGACAGCTTCTCATCCCCTCTCCCGCCGCCGCTTCGTGCAGGGCCTGGCCGGCGGCGGCGCGCTGGCCGCGCTGGGCAGCTGGCGCGCGGCGCTCGCCGCCCCCGCGCGGGCACCGGCCGCCGCCACGGAATTGCGCGGCACCGAATTCCATCTGGAGATCGGCGAAACGCCCGTGAACTTCACCGGCGCGGCCCGCGTCGGCACCACGGTGAACGGCCAGCTGCCCGCTCCGCTGCTGCGCTGGCGCGAAGGCGACACGGTGACGCTGCATGTCACCAATCGCCTGCGCGAACAGACCTCCATCCATTGGCACGGCATCCTCCTGCCCACCGAGATGGACGGCGTGCCGGGCTTGAGCTTTCCCGGCATCGACCCGGGCCAGACCTACACGTATCGCTTCGACGTGCGCCAGAGCGGCACGTACTGGTATCACAGCCATTCCGGCTTCCAGGAGCAGACCGGCCTGTACGGCGCGATCGTCATCGACCCGCGCCGCCGCGATCCCATCGCCTCCGACCGCGACTACACGGTGCTGCTGTCCGACTGGACCGATGAAGATCCCATGCGGCTCTTCAACAAGCTGAAGATCATGCCGGACTACTACAACCGCATCCAGCCCAGCATCGAGAGCCTGCGCGCCCAGGCCCGGGACCAGGGCTGGAGCGCCGCGCTGTCGGAACGGCTGATGTGGGAGCGGATGCGCATGAATCCGTCGGACCTGGCGGACGTGTCCGGCGCCACCTATACCTTCCTCACCAACGGCGTCACGCCGGCCGGCAACTGGACGGGCCTGTTCCGGCCCGGCGAACGCGTGCGCCTGCGCTTCATCAACGGCTCCGCGATGACGTACTTCGACGTCCGCATCCCCGGGCTGAAAATGACCGTGGTGGCCGCGGACGGCCAGGACGTGCGCCCCGTGGACGTGGACGAGTTCCGCATCGGCGTGGCCGAGACCTACGACGTCATCGTCGAGCCCATGGACGAGCGCGCCTACACCATCTTCTCTCAGGCCATGGACCGCTCGGGCTACGCGCGCGCCACGCTCGCGCCGCGCGCCGGCATGCAGGCCGAGGTCCCCGCCGTCGATCGCGTGCAGCTGCTCGGCATGATGGACATGGGCATGGCGCACGACATGGGCGGCGGCGGCCACGACATGCCCGGCATGGCGGCAGGCGGCGGCCATGGCGCCATGCCGGGCATGGACCACGGCGGCCACGGCTCCGGCGCGGGCCAAGGCGGCATGGTGGAAGTCAGGCACCCCTACCCCACCGAGCGCGGCGTGAGCAACTCCATGCTGCCCGACGTGGTGTCGACGCGGCTGGACGATCCCGGCGTCGGCCTGCGCGACAACGGCCGCCGCGTGCTGACCTACGCGGACCTGCGGTCCATGCGCGAGCCCGAGGACAACCGCAATCCGTCCCGCGAAATCGAACTGCACCTGACCGGCACCATGGAACGCTACATGTGGTCCTTCAATGGCGTGAAGTTCTCGGACGCCAAACCCATCGTGCTGCGTTACGGCGAGCGCGTGCGCTTCGTGCTCGTCAACGACACGATGATGACGCACCCCATCCACCTGCATGGATTGTGGAGCGACCTGGAATCGCCGGACGGCGCCTTCCAGGTGCGCAAGCACACCATTTCCCTCAACCCGGCGCAACGGCTGAGCTACCGCGTCAGCGCGGATGCGCGCGGCAACTGGGCCTACCACTGCCACCTGCTGTATCACATGGAGGCCGGCATGTTCAGGGCGGTCGTGGTGGAGTAAGCGATGAAACCGATGAATCGCCAAATCAAACGCTTGCGCGCCTGCGCGCTGGCCGCCGCGCTGGCCTCCCCGGCCGCCTGGTCCCAGCCTGCCCCGATGGATCACGGCGCCATGCCCGGGATGGACCATGGTTCGATGAATCACGACGCCGCTCCGGCGCCTGCCCCGATGGACCACGGCTCCATGCCTGGCATGGACCATGGGTCGATGAACCACGGCGCCGCGCCCGCCATGGACCACGGATCGATGGACGGCGGCTCGCAAGCCGCCCCGCCCATCGGCAGCCTGCCGGGCGGCGATGGCTCGGGCGAGCGCGGCTACGACAGCTACGGCATCCATCCGCACATGATGGACAACTCGCCGACCTGGCAGGTGCTGTTCGACAAGTTCGGCGTTTCCCGCAACCGCGATGGGCAATATGCCCAGGAATGGGACGGCCGCTTCTGGTTCGGCACCGCCACCGACCGCCTGCTGGTCAAGAGCGAGGGCGAACGCGAGAACGGCGGCGGATCGGGCGGCAAGGTCGAGGCCTTCTGGAGCCATGCCGTCTCGCCCTTCTGGGACCTGCAGCTGGGCGCGCGCCGCGACATCGGCAGCGGGCCCAAGCGCAACTGGGCGGCCATCGGCATCGAAGGCGTCCTGCCCTACAACATCGAACTCGAGGCCACGGGCTACGCGGGTTCGTCCGGCCGCACGGCGCTGGCGCTGAAGGCCGAGTACGACCTGCTGCTGACGCAGCGCCTGATCTTCACCCCCGAGCTGGAAGCCAGCCTCTACGGCAAGGACGATCCCGAACGCGGCATCGGTTCGGGGCTGTCGGAGGGCTCGCTGTCGCTGCGGCTGCGCTATGAAGTCACCCGCGAGTTCGCGCCTTATATTGGCGTATCCTTTGAACGCAAGTTCGGCCAGACGGCGCGCTACGCATCGGACGCCGGCGCCAGCAGGTCCCAGACGTCCGTCATGGCGGGCGTGCGCTTCTGGTTCTGAGCCCTATGTCCACGACTCTTGCACGGAGCATCATGAACGTTTCCCGTCTTACCCGCCGCCTGGCCCTGGCCGCCGCCCTGTGCGCGCCCGCGCTCGCCTCCGCCGAAACGCCCACCAAGGTCGAGGTCTGGAAAACGCCCACCTGCGGCTGCTGCGAGGACTGGGTCAAGCACATGCGCGACAACGGCTTCGCCGTGACCACCCATGACGTCCAGGACACCGGCCCCATCCGCCGCAACGCCGGCATGGCGGATTACGGCTCCTGCCACACCGCCGCGGTGGAAGGCTACGCCATCGAGGGCCACGTGCCCGCCAGCGACGTGCGCCGCCTGCTGCTGGAAAAGCCGGACGCCGCCGGCCTGGCCGCCCCGGGCATGCCGCTGGGCTCGCCCGGCATGGACGGCCCGGAATACGGCGGCCGCAAAACGCCGCACGACGTGGTGCTGGTGGACAAGCAGGGAGGCGCCAAGGTTTTCCAGGCCTATCGCTGATGCGCGAGGAACGGGCCGGTGCCACGGCCCCGTTCCTGAAACAATTCATCCACACCGGCCCAATGGCTACTCCTTGCACTGCAGCAAAAATACGCCACAATCAATAAAACGCGTTTCCCCACCCCTCCCCAGGCAGTCATGGCACAAATCGTCCTGTTCGAGAATATCCACCCGAGCGCCCGCGCCGTTTTCGAAGCCGCCGGCTACACCGACATCGTCACGCACGCCGCGGCCTTGCCGCCGGCCCAACTGAGCGACGCCCTGCGCGGCGCCCAGGTGGCGGGGATCCGTTCTCGCACGCACCTGGACGCCAGCCTGCTGTCCGGCAACCCCGACCTGCGCGTCGTGGGCTGCTTCTGCATCGGCACCAACCAGGTCGACCTGGACGCGGCCATGCAGCGCGGCATCCCGGTGTTCAACGCGCCCTTCTCGAACACTCGCTCGGTCGCCGAGCTGGTGCTGGGCGAAGCCATCCTGCTGCTGCGCCGCATCCCCGAAAAGAACGCGCGCGTGCATCTGGGCCACTGGGACAAGAGCGCCTCCGGCGCCTTCGAAACCCGCGGCAAGACGCTGGGCATCGTCGGCTACGGCAACATCGGCTCGCAGATCAGCACCCTGGCCGAAAGCCTGGGCATGCGCGTCATCTACCATGACGTCGAGGCCAAGCTGCCGCTGGGCAACGCCCGCCCCGCGGGCACGCTGAACGAGCTGCTGGAGCAGTCCGACGTCGTCACCCTGCACGTTCCCGGCGGCAAGGCCACCGAGAAGATCATGAATGCGGACACCATCGCGCGCATGCGCCGTGGCTCCATCCTGATCAACGCCTCGCGCGGCACGGTCGTGGATATCCAGGCGCTGCACGCCGCCCTGAAGTCCGGCCACCTGGCCGGCGCCGCGCTGGACGTGTTCCCCACCGAGCCCAAGGGCCCGGACGAACCGCTGGCCAGCCCGCTGATCGGCATGCCCAACGTGATCCTGACCCCGCACATCGGGGGCAGCACGCAGGAATCGCAAGAGAACATCGGACGCGAAGTGGCCGAGAAGCTGGTGCGCTTCCTGCAGGCGGGCACCACCAAGGGCGCGGTCAATTTCCCCGAACTGCCCTACCTGGAGCAGGCCGGCGGCACGCGCATCCTGCACGTGCACCGCAACGCCCCGGGCGCGCTCGGCACGCTGGACAACCTGATGGCGCAGCATGGCCTGAACATCATCAGCCAGACCCTGCAGACCCGCGGCCAGATCGGCTACGTGATCACGGACGTGGAGGGCGAGGTGAACGACATCGTCATGACCACGCTGCGCGACCACCCGATCACGGTCCGCTGCGACAAGCTATAGAGGCCCGGCGGCGGGTTCCGCCGCCGCCGACGCCAGGCATTCCGCCATTTTTTCCCGCACGCCGCCCGCCTCGAAGGGCAGGCGTCCGATCAGGCCGATCTCTCGGTGGAAGGCGTCCTCGCCCAGCGTCAGCAACCGCAGGCCCGCCGTGTCCAGCTGCCGCAATTGCGGCAGCAGCGCCACGCCCAGCCCATGCCGCACCATGCCGGCAATGGCCTCGATTTCGTCCAGCTCCACCGCTTCGCGCACCGCGATGCGGTGCTTCTTCAGGAAAATATCCACGGCGCGGCCGCCGAACGACGCCCGGTCGTAACGGATGAAAGGCTGGGTCGCGAGCAATTCGCGCCACGGCCCGGCCGGCATGGACTCGGGAATGGCCAGCATCACCGGCTCGCGCATCAACGGCTGCCACCCCAGTTCCGGCGGCAGCGCGAAGGGCGGCCGGATCAGCATCGCCATGTCCACCTCGCCCGCGTCCACCTGGCCCAGCAACGATAGCGACACGCCCGGCACGACGCGCACGCGCACGTCCGGATAGACCGCCCTGAACTCGCCCAGCGCGCGGACCAGCAGGTCCTGCTGCACGGAGGCAATGGCTCCGATCCGCAGAGACCCGCTGACGTGGCCGGCGCCTGCCGTGGTGACCATGCGCTCGGCCATGGCGACGAGCTCTTCCGCCTGGGGCAGCATCTCGCGGCCATTGGCGTTCAGCACCGCCGCCCGCGCGCTGCGCTCGAACAGGGCCACGCCCAGGTATTCCTCCAGGCGCTTGATCTGGGCGCTGACGGCGGACTGGGTCAGTCCCAGCTGGGCGCCCGCCCCCGTGAAGGTGCCGTTGCGCGCCACGCCGATGAAGGTCTTGAATTCTTTGATCACGATCAATTTTTTCGATGCTAAGACACAAAAAATATCGTTTTTCGATCAAAAAAACAATTCATAAAATAATCCCCGATGCCAAGCCTGTCCGCGCTCGCGGCGGCCCGCAGTCCCATCGTCACTTTTGTCCCGGAGCCTTTCATGACCGCTCAAACCAACCTGCCTCCATTCCACCTGGCCTTCCCGGTCCGCGACCTGGCCGAAGCCCGCGCCTTCTACGGCGAAAAACTGGGCTGTCCCGAGGGCCGCAGCTCGGCCGAATGGATCGATTTCAACTTCTACGGCCACCAGATCGTGGCCCACCTGGCGCCCAGCGAATGCGGCCACCGCGCCACCAGCGCCGTGGATTCGCATAATGTGCCCGTGCGCCATTTCGGCGCGGTGCTTTCCATGGAACAATGGGAAGCCATGGCCCAGCGCCTGACCGACGCCGGCACTGAATTCGTCATCGAGCCCTACATCCGTTTCAAGGGCGAAGTCGGCGAACAGGCCACCATGTTCTTCCTGGATCCGTCGGGCAACGCGCTGGAGTTCAAGGCGTTCAAGAACATGGATTCTTTGTTCGCCAAGTAATCCGTCCCTACAGGTTTCGTGTCGTTGAACGCAATATCAGAACCCCCTTCTCCGGCCGAAACCTCCTGGCGCATCCTGCCCCAGGGTGACCGCTGCCTGATCGTTTCCTTTGGCGATCGCATCGACGCCTCGGTAGGCAGGACCTGCCTGGCCGCGGCCGCCAGGCTGCGCGACGCGCGGCTGCCCGGCGTGACCGACGTGGTGCCCTCGTTCGTTGCGGTGGCCGTGCATTACCGGCCCGGCCCGCACGGAGGCCCGGCCTACGCCCAGCTGGCCGACCGCATCGGGCAGTTGCTGGCCGAAGGCATCCAGGCCGACGACTCGGGCGGGCGCGAGGTCGACATCCCCGTCTGCTATGGCGGCGAATATGGTCCCGACCTGGACGAGGTGGCCCAGGCCGCCGGCCTGACACCCGAGGGCGTCATCCAGCTGCACAGCCAGCCCCGCAGCATGGTGTTCATGCTGGGGTTCGCGCCCGGCCACGCCTACCTGGGCGTGCACGACGAAAAACTGAATATCCCGCGCCGCCCGTCTCCGCGCACCGCCGTTCCGGTCGGCGCGGTGGCCGTGGCCAACCGCCAGACCGTGATCTATCCGAACCGGCTGCCGGGCGGCTGGAACATCATCGGCACCACGCCGCTGACCATGTTCGATCCCGGCCGCGACCCTGCCGCCCTGCTCCAGCCCGGCGACTCCGTCCGCTTCGTGCCCATCAGCCCCGAGGAATTCAACCGCATCCGGGAGGCCCGGCGATGAGCATTGCGGTGATCAAGCCCGGCATGCTGTCCAGTTTCCAGGACCGCGGCCGCGAGGGCTATCAGCACCAGGGCATCCCGGCCGCGGGCGCCATGGACGAACGCGCGCACCGGCTCGCCAACGCGCTGGCCGGCAACCAGGGCGACCCGGCCACGCTGGAAATGACGCTGACGGGGCCCACCCTGCGCTTCGACGCGTCCACATGCTTCGCGCTGGCGGGCGCCGACCTCGGCGCCACCCTGAACGGCCGGGACATTCCCGTCCTCCGTCCCCTGGTCGCGCGGGCAGGCGACACGCTGGCCTTCGGCTCCCGGCCCGCCGTCGGCGTGCGCGGCTACCTGGCGGTGCATGGGGGCTTTGCCCTGCCGCGCGTGATGGGCAGTGAAAGCACTTACCTGCGCAGCGGCTTCGGCGGTTTCCAAGGGCGCGCGCTGGCCAAGGGCGATCAACTCCCGCTGCGAACCCCGCTGGCCGGCGGCCGCGACCTGGACGCGCTTCAGGACGCGCTTTGGCAGCTGCGTGTCTACCTGCCGGCGGCGCTGGGCCCCAAGCGCCGGGACGCCATCCGCTTCCTGCCGGGCATGCACTGGCAGGAATTCTCCGAAGCCTCCCGCCAGGCTTTCGCCGCATCGGAATTCCGCATCAGCCCGCAATCCGACCGCATGGGCTACCGCCTGCTGGGCCCGGCCCTGTCCATGACCCAGCCGCGCCAGATGCTGTCCGAGGCCGCCTGCTTCGGCACCGTGCAAGTGCCCTCGGGCGGCGAAGCCATCATTCTCATGGCCGACCGGCAAACCACCGGCGGCTATCCCAAGATCGCGCAGATCGCCACGGTGGACCTGCCCATCCTGGCGCAATGCGCTCCCGGACAGGCGCTGCGCTTCCAGCCGGTACCGCTGGAAGAGGCGCAGCGCCTGGATAGCGAGCGCGAACGCGCCTTCTCCCAACTGCAGGACGCGCTTGCGCCGTTGCGCGCGCTTCTCGCCTAGAAAGGAAACCGCTATGACCACCCGCATCGATATGAACTGCGACATGGGCGAAAGCTATGGCGCCTGGACCATGGGCAACGACGCGGCGGTGCTGCAGTACGTCAGCTCCGCCAACATCGCCTGCGGCTTCCACGGCGGCGATCCGGCCACCATGCGCAAGACGGTGGCCGCCGCCCTCAAGCAGGGCGTGGCCGTGGGCGCGCATCCCGGCCTGCAGGACCTGGTCGGGTTCGGCCGCCGCGTCATGCAGATCAGCCCCGACGAGGCCTACGACATCGTGGTCTACCAGATCGGCGCGCTGGCAGGCGTCGCGGCCTCGCAAGGCGCGCGGCTGCACCACGTCAAAGCGCACGGCGCCCTCTACAACATGGCCGCCAAGGACGAGGGCCTTGCGCGCGCCATCTGCCAGGCCGTGAAAGACGTGGACGCCTCGCTGGTCCTGTACGGGCTGGCGGGCAGCAAGCTGATCGACTCGGCCCGCGCCATCGGCCTGACCGCCGCAAGCGAGGTATTCGCCGACCGCTCCTACCAGGACGACGGCTCGCTCACGCCGCGCACGCGCGCCGGCGCAATGATCGAAGACGTGGACCGGGCGATCGCGCAGGTCGTGCGCATGGTGCGCGAAGGCAAGGTGCGTTCGGTGGACGGCAAGGACGTGGCGGTGCAGGCGGATACCCTCTGTATCCACGGCGACCAGCCCAACGCCCTGGTCTTCGCCAACGGCATACGCCAGGCCCTGGAAAAGGCCGGCATCGAAGTGCTTACTCCGCCCCGGCCTCAGGCCCGCCCGTAGCGCGGCGCCAGGTCTTCCGCGTCTTGCAGCGCGGCGTCCCGGTACGCTTCCACCACGGCCGGCAGCACGTCGGCCAGATAATCGCGCGCGAGGCGCGCCGCGACTTCGATGTCCCGCGCCGCCATCGCGTCGACAATGCCGCGGGTGCAGGCATGGATGGCGCTGGATTCCATAGACCGCTTGGCCAGCAGATAGCGCAGCGGCTCGATCTGTTCGTACAGCTTGCTCAGCATGCCGGCCAACGGCGTATTGCCCGTGCTGCGGGCTGCGGCCAGATAGAATTCGCATGCCGCCGAAATGCAGCCGCGCACGTCGCGGCTGGCCAGCGCGGCAGCGATCGCCGCATCGTGGCGGTTCAATTCATCCACCAGCGGCTCCACGCTGCCGGCCTCGGCCGCCTGGCGCAGGCAATAGGCCTCGAGTTCCGCGCGCAGCAGATACAGATGGCTGATCTGCGTTTCCGTGTAGAGGGTGGCCCGGAAGCCCTTGCGCTGGACGTGCGTGACCAGGCCGCTCAGTTCAAGCAGGCGCAGCGCTTCCCGGATAGGGCTGCGGCTGGTGCCGAAACGCTGCTCCAGTTCCTGTTCCCGTAGCGGCTGGCCGGGGCGGATAGTCCCGTCCACTATCAGTTCACGAATCTGTTCCTGTAGGAAATATGGAATCGTGGCGGGCGCTTTGACGTCCAATCGGCTCCCCTTGTGCTGCGTGATGCGTAGTATGTAACCCAGCCAAGATACTAGAAATTTCTTGAAACACAAATAGGAAAATTGTTGCGCCCGCTGCCGGCGCTCAATCCCAGTCGTCGCGGTAGACGAACTTCGGCATCTGCCAATTGAACCGCAATGCCAGCAGGCGCACCGCCAGGCCGGCGGCCAGCGCGATGGGCACGGCGGCGTTGGCGGACAGGCCCAGCGCCTGCCCTCCCAGGTACAGCCCGCCGGTCACCACCGACACGCTGGCGTAAAGCTCCTTGCGAAAGAGCAGCGGCACTTCGTTGCAAAGCACGTCGCGCAGCACCCCGCCGGCGCAGCCCGTGATCATGCCGCTGATCAGCACCACGGTGATCGGCAGCTGCATCAGCTGCGCGACCTGGCAGCCGATGACCGTGAACGCCACCAGGCCCAGCGCGTCCGCCAGCAGGAAAAGGCTGCGCAGGCGCCGCATGACCGGCGCGATCAGCGCCGTCACGATCGCGGCGCCGCCCGTCATCCACAGGTATTCGGGATGGATGACCCACGTCAGCGGGTAGTGCCCCAGCAGCACGTCGCGCAGCGACCCGCCGCCCAGCGCGGTCACGCACGCGATGATGCACACGCCCATCCAGTCCATGTCGCGCCGGCCGGCCGAAAGCGCAGCGGTCATGGCTTCGGCCACGATGGCGACGAGGTACAGCGTATGCAGCAGGGCAGGCGAGATATCGGAAAACATGGGACGGACGGGAATTGGGCAGGCTCCATTGTATTGAGCCTGGCCTCCGGAGGGCGGCCATTGCCTGAGTGCGCGTCATCCCTTACGCTGAACATTGCGTTGATATCGATCAAGCCCCGGTCCGGCCAGCAGCGAGACAATGGGGACATGCCCGCAAGGGCGGAACGGCCGGAGAGCACGGATGCGGGAGCCGTCGGTCCGGCCATACCCGGGAGATAACGTAATGACACAGCAAACTGGTCCCATCCTGTTGGCAACCGACCTCAGCGCGCGCGGCGACCGCGCCCTGGATCGCGCGCTGCAACTGGCCAAGGAACTCAATACCAAGCTCATCGTCCTGCATGTCATGGAATCCCATGCCACGCCGGCACGACTGACCACGCCGGTCTGGCGCCGCCTGTCGAGCGACCACAAGGCCCTGGCCGAGCGCGAACTGGCCGAAGACCTGGCCGCCGCGGACGTGCAGACCGAAGTCGTGGTGGTCAGCGGGGATCCGCTGGCGCGCATCATGGAAACGGCCGACAGCTACGGCTGCTCGCTGATCGTCACCGGCATCGCTCGCGACGAGACGCTGGGCCGGCTGCTGCTGGGCACCACCGTCGAAAAGCTGGCCCGCCAGGCCCGCCACCCGGTGCTCGTGGTCAAGACCCGTCCGCGCAGGCCGTATCGCGACGTCCTCGTGGCCACCGACTTCTCCGCGGGTTCGCGCCAGGCCCTGCGCGCCGCGCTGCAACTGGTGCCGAACGCCAACCTCACGCTTTTCCACGCCTACGATGTGCCGTTCCAGGGCAAGAACGTGCCGGACGAGGCCGTCACGCGCAACTTCTACAAGGCCGCCGAACAGAGCGCCCAGGAGTTCACCGCCGAAACGCCGGAACTGGCCAACGTGGCCGCTCCCAAGGTGGTGCTGGAATGCGGCCAGCCTGAGACCGTGCTGTCGGAATACTCGTTCAACCACCGCTCCGACCTGGTCGTGACTGGCACGCACGGCCGCACCGGCATCCTGCGCACCGCCATCGGCAGCGTGGCAGAACGGCTGCTGGAATCCCTGCCCAGCGATGTGCTCATCGTGCGGCTGGTCGGCGAAGAGTAAGCACAGCCAGCGGATCAACCGTAGGATGGGTGCAGCGCGAGAGTTCCTGGGCTAGAACGCAGTTGCTCGACGCGCGGAACCCATGCCGCCGCAATAGGCTGTCTTTCGGCCGAAGAAGCACACAGTCTGTCCATGGCCGCATGGGTTGCGAGCGCTGAAGGGCGGAGCACTTGCGCAGAGCCTCTCGCTCTCCACCCATCCTACGAGTCGCCCAGCTTTTCCATGGTTTCTATGGTGCCGCGCAGCAGGTGCAGCAGCACCAGGCCGGGCAAGGCGATCGCCACGGTCAGGAGGAAGAATCCCGGCCAGCCCATATGCTCGACCAACGGCGGCGTAAGCGGGCCCGCCAGGTAGGTGCGGCCCACGGCCGATAGCGCCGACAGCAGGGCGAACTGGGTGGCGGAGAACCGTTGGCGGCACAGCGCCATCAGCAGCCCCACGAAGGATGCGGTGCCCAGGCCGCCGCAGAGGTTCTCGATCCCCACGCCCGTGGCCATCAGCCAGACGCTCTTCGGGCTCACGGCGATCAGCCAGTAGGCCAGGTTCGATACCGCCTGGAGCAGGCCGAAGGCCATCAGCGAACGGTACAGGCCCCAGCGCGACATGAGCGATCCGCCGGCCAGCGCGCCGATGATGGTCGCCGCCAGCCCCAGCACTTTGTTCACGGTCCCCACCTCGGTGGGGGAGAATCCCGCTCCGCGGATCAGGAAGGTGGTCGACAAAGCGCCGGCAAAGGCATCGCCCAGCTTGTACAGCACGATCAGCAGCAGAACGGCCAGCGCCCCGCGCCGCGAAAAGAACTCGCGCAACGGCTCGCCCACCGCCGCTCGCAGGTCGCGCGGCGCGCTGGCGACGTGCTCGGGCTCCGGGGCCCACAGCGTGGCCAATGCGCACAGCAGCATCAGGCCGCCCATCAGCACATAGGTATTGCCCCAGCCTATCCACTGGTCCGCGAGGATCAACGCCAGCCCGCCCGACACGATCATGGCCAGCCGGTAGCCCATGACCTTGATGGCCGCGCCCGCGCCCCGCTCCTCCTTGCGCAGCACGTCGGTGCAATAGGCGTCGAAGGCGATGTCCTGGGTGGCGGACAGGAAGGCCACCAGCACGGCCAGCAGCGCCAGCGGCTGCAGCGCGGACGACGGCGACAGCGCGCCCATCGCCATGATGGCGGCGGCCAGCAGCAGTTGGGTCAGCAGCATCCAGCCGCGCCGCCGGCCCAGCAGGGGCGGCACGTACCGGTCCACGAAGGGAGCCCACAGGAACTTGAGGGTATAGGCCGTGCCGACCAGGGTCAGGAAACCGATCTGCTGCAGCGGCACGCCTTCCACGGTGGCCCAGGCCTGCAAGGTGCCGCTGGTCAGGGCCAGAGGCAATCCGCTGGCAAAGCCCAGGACCAGCAAGGGAGCCACGCGGGGGCTGGTGTAGACGTTGGATGCTGCGGTAATGACGGTCTCCTGTAACGCACCGGCGCGGCGCTACAGGCGGGCGCCGCGGGCTTGCGGCATTTTAGGGCCTGTTCGCCCGCACCGCCGGGAGGATGCGTGTCGGAATGTCAGGGCGACGCGAAACGGTATACCGCCAGGGTGCTGCGCCAGCTCGGGAACAGCTTCACTTCGCGCCCTTCGTTGAAGGTGGCGCGTTCAAGAATGGCCAGGCGCAGTTCTCCGGCCAGCTGCTCGAAGTCGCGCAGCGTGCACAGGTGGATATTCGGCGTGTTGTACCACTGGTAGGGCATCTGGCCGGTCACCGGCATGCGGCCGCGCAGGATGGACCAGCCATGCGGCCAATAGCCGAAGTTGGGGAACGACACCACGCCGAACCGCGCCACGCGCGCCATTTCGCGCAGGATGTGCTCGGTGCGGTGCATGGACTGCAGGGTCTGCGACAGCACCACGGTGTCGAACTGCTTGTCGTCGAACAGCGCCAGGCCGTCCTCGAGGTTCTGCTGGATGACTTCGACGCCGCGCCGCACGCAGGCGATGACGCAGGTGTCGTCCAATTCCACGCCCGCGCCGCTCACCTGGCGGTGGTCGCGCAGGTGCGCCAGCAACGCCCCGTCGCCGCAGCCCAGGTCCAGCACGCGGCTGCCGGGCTCTATCCAGCTTGCGATGCGCGCCAGGTCGGGCCGCAGGACGCTGTGCGCATGGCGGGGAGTCACGGGAGTCATTCGGAGCGTCCTTCGGTCTGGGCCGCCGCGCCGAGGCCCAGCTCGCGCGCGATGCGTTCGTAGTAGCCGCGAACCACGGCATGGTAGCGGGCGTCTTCCAGCAGGAACGCGTCGTGGCCATGCGGGGCGTCGATCTCGGCGTAGGTGACGGGGCTGGCGTTCTTCAGCAGCGCACGCACGATCTCGCGGGAGCGCTCCGGCGGGAAGCGCCAATCGGTCGAAAACGACACCAGCAGGAAATCCGCCTTGGCCGGCGCCAGCGCCCGGGCCAGGTCGCCGCCGGTGTTGCGGGCCGGGTCGAAGTAATCCAGCGCGCGGGTGATCAGCAGATAGGTGTTGGCGTCGAAATAGCGCGTGAATTTCTCGCCCTGGTAACGCAGGTACGACTCCACCTCGAATTCGACATCGTAGCCGTAGCGGTATGCGCCGTTCTCGGCGGGCGCGCGCTGCGCGCGGCCGAACTTCTCGGCCATGTCGTCGTCGGACAGATACGTAATGTGGCCGATCATACGCGCCACCGACAGGCCGCGGCGCGGCACGGCATCCTGCGCATAGTAGTCGCCGCCGTGGAAATCCGGATCGGTGATGATGGCCCGGCGCGCCACTTCGTTGAAGCCGATGTTCTGCGCAGAGAGCCGCGGCGTGCTGGCGATCACCACGCAATGGGCGACCCGCTCGGGCAAGGTGATGGCCCAGCTCAGCGCCTGCATGCCGCCCAGGGATCCGCCCATCACGGCGGCGAAGCGCTCGATGCCGAAATGGTCGGCGACCCGGGCCTGCGCGCGCACCCAGTCTTCCACGGTGAGCACCGGGAAGGCGGCGCCCCAGGGTTTGCCGGTTTCCGGGTTGATGCTGGCCGGGCCGGTCGAACCGAAGCAGGAGCCCAGGTTGTTGACCCCGATCACGAAGAAGATGTCGGTGTCCACCGGCTTGCCGGGGCCGACCATGTTGTCCCACCAGCCCACGTCGGAGGGATTGTCCGCCGCCTGCCCGGCCACGTGGTGCGAAGCATTCAGCGCGTGGCAGACCAGGACGGCGTTGCTGCGCTCGGCGTTGAGCGTGCCGTAGGTTTCCACGGCGAGCTCGTAGGCGGCCAGCGACTGGCCGCTGGACAGAGGCAGCGGCTCATCGAATCGGATGAAGGTGGGAGCGACGAGACCGACGGAGCCGGGATCAGCGGCAGCGGCGGTCGTGATGGTTGCGGGAACGAACCCGCTGGCCGAATCACCGGCCAAATTTTGGGCAGGAGTGGTCATACGGACCTCTTTAGCTGGATTTATTGGAAGGCGCCCGCAAGCGGATCAGGCAAATCGGCGCCGAAAATTTGAGTACTGCGGCAGGAATTCTAGCACTGCTTGCGCGGGACGCCGTAGCGGACCTTGCCCCGCCCTGCCGCCACGGCGTCGCGTCGGCAGGTCAGGCGCCGGCCACCCAGGGCTCCTGGCCCAGATACTCGTAGCGCTCGGTATTCACGCGCGAGATGCGCCATTCGACGGGCTGCCGCTTGTACGAAAAGGCGACGCGGCGGATCTCCAGCAAGGGGCTGCCTTCGGCCACGCCCAGCGCCCGCGCCTGCACGCGTTCGGCCAGGCAGGTGCGCAGGCGCTCGTCGGTCGCGATCACGTTCACGCCGAAAACGTCCTGGTACAGCGCATACAGAGTGCTCGCGCGGTCCCGCAAATGCGCCTCCGTCATGCCCGGAAAGCACGATTCCGGCAGGCACAGCTCGTCCACCATGACGACGTCTCCGTTGAGCGACAACACGTTGGTGAACTCGAACACCATCGCGCCCGCGGGCAGATCCAGCTTTTCGCGCGCGATGGCCGAGGCCCGTTGCCGCCGAAAGCGCAGCAGCTCGGTCGTGGGATAGGACTTGTTCCCGTCCTGCCGGACGATGCGGAAGAACTTGAAGAAATGATGGTTGCGCGTATGCACCGCCACGTAGGTGCCGCGGCCCTGGTGGCGCACCAGGATGTTCTCGGCGGCCAGCTCGTCGATCGCCTTGCGCAAGGTGCCGATGGATACGCCGAAGCGTTCCGCCAGGAGTTTTTCAGGCGGGATCGCCTCGCCCTGCTTCCACTCGCCTTGCGCCAGCGCGGCCAGCACGGCCTGCTTGACCTGCGCGTACAGGGGACTGCCAAGAGGCACAGTCGATGACAGGCTGGTGTTCATGGGTGCATCGCAAAAATCAGGAGCCCACAGTGTAGCGGCGGGGACGGAACCTTCTCAAGTCATACAATTCATATATATGATTTAGTTGACATGCATGAAATCGAGCCCTAAGATTTCCTTGCCGTAGCGATCCGCGCCCGCCCCGTCCGGCAGGCGCCCAAGCCCAAGAGAGGAAGACAAATGATTCACGCCGTATTGCACGATGCGAAGGACACGGTGGCGGTCGCCGTGGTGGAAGGCGTCACAGCCGGAACGGAACTGAACGCCTGGATCATGGATGAAGACAAGATCATCCACGTGCGCGCTTCGCAGGACATTCCGATCGGCCACAAGGTGGCGATGAAAGACATGGCCGTCGGCGACACCGTTTTCAAGTACGGCGTCGATATCGGCCGCGTGGTCGCGCCCATCCAGGCCGGCCAGCACGCCCATGTGCACAACATCAAGACCAAGCGCTGGTAAGCCCGCCACTCCGCAACAGGAACTCACCATGTCCGTCATCAACGCCTCGACCACCTTCCAGGGCTACCGCCGCGACAATGGCCGCGTCGGCGTCCGCAACCATGTCATCGTCCTGCCCGTGGACGATATTTCCAATGCCGCGGCCGAAGCCGTGGCCAACAACATCAAGGGCACCCTCGCCCTGCCTCATCCTTATGGCCGGCTGCAGTTCGGCGAGGACCTGGAACTGCACTTCCGCACGCTCATCGGCACCGGCTGCAATCCCAACGTCGCCGCCGTGGTGGTGATCGGCATCGAGGAAGGCTGGACCAAGCGCGTCGTGGACGGCATCGCCGCCACCGGCAAGCCCGTGATGGGATTCAGCATCGAACTGCACGGCGACCACGACACCATCATGCGCGCCTCGCGCTGCGCCAAGGAATTCGTGCACTACGCCACCGCGCTCGGGCGCACCGAATGCCCCATCGCCGATCTGTGGGTTTCCACCAAATGCGGGGAGTCCGACACCACCTCGGGCTGTGGGGCGAACCCCACCGTCGGCAACGCCTTCGACAAGCTTTACGCGCTGGGCTCCACGCTGGTGTTCGGCGAAACCTCGGAACTGACCGGCGGCGAGCACATCGTGGCCGAACGCTGCGCCAACGACGCCGTGCGCGAACGCTTCATGTTCATGTTCAACCGCTACCAGGACATGATCGACCGCTGGAAAACGAGCGACCTGTCCGAGTCCCAGCCCACCAAGGGCAATATCGCGGGCGGGCTGACCACCATCGAGGAAAAGGCGCTGGGCAATATCCAGAAGATCGGCAAGCAATGCCGCGTGGACGGCGTGCTCGACAAAGCCGAGATCCCCGACGGCCCCGGACTGTGGTTCATGGATTCGTCTTCCGCGGCGGCCGAAATGGTGACCCTGTGCGCGGCCTCGGGCTACGCGGTGCACTTCTTCCCCACGGGCCAGGGCAACGTGATCGGCAACCCAATCCTGCCCGTCATCAAGATCTGCGCCAACCCGCGCACCGTGCGCACCATGTCCGAACACATCGACGTGGACACCAGCGGCCTGCTGCAGCGCGAGATCGACCTGGGCCAGGCGGGCGACAAGCTGCTGGAATGCATGCTGGCCACCGCCAACGGCCGCTGGACCGCGGCCGAGGCGCTGGGCCACCGAGAGTTCGTCCTGACGCGGATCTTCGAAAGCGCCTGACCAGGCGTGCATCCCCCGGCGCGTCCGCAGGAAGGATTGCGGACGCGCCGTCCTGCACGCGGCATCATCCCGCACTCCCCGCAGCACCATCGCAACAACAACAGCAGACCCGGGCGATTTCCGCCACGGCGGCACAGGCGGTTGCATTCCTACCCGGGCGCCACCCAAGGAGGAAGACAGATGAGTAGCGAACACGATCTCACCCCGGACGCCGCGCAACGCCGGCGCCTGCTCGGCGCCCTCGGCGCCGCCGGCCTCTGTGCCCTGACGCCGTGGGAACGGGCGCTGGCGCAAAAAAGCGCCTGGCCGGAGCGGCCGATCAACTATGTGGTTCCCTTTCCGCCCGGCGGGCTCACCGACGTGGCCGCGCGCCAGGTGGGCAAGGCCCTGAGCGACGCCGAGCGCTGGAACGTGGTGGTGGAGAACAAGCCCGGCGGCAGCGCGAACATCGGCGCGGCGCACGTCGCCCATGCCGCGCCCGACGGCTACTCATGGCTGGCGATCACGCTCACGCACGCGGCCAACGTCACGCTCTTCGCCGGCAAGGCCGGCTACGACCTGACCCGCGACCTGACGCCCCTGGCGGGCCTGGCCTCGTCCCCCATCATGGTGGTGGTGAACGCCAAGAGCGATATCAAGAGCATGGCAGACCTGGCGAAGGCCGCCCGCGCGAAATCACTGTCGGCCGGCTCCAGCGGCAACGGCACGCCTCCGCACCTGACCCTGGCGCTTTACCAGAAGCTCACCGGCCTGCCCATGATGCACATCCCGTACAAGGGCGGCGCGCCGTCCCTCACGGACCTGATCGGCGGCCACCTCGACGTGGTGTTCTCCAACTATCCCGAATCGCTGCCTCACGTGAAGAACGGCTCGCTGCGCGCGCTCGCCATCACCACCCACGAACGCAGCGCGGACCTGCCCGACGTGCCCACCGTAAAAGAGGCCGGGCTGCCCGACCTGATCGTGGAGAACTTCACCGGCGTGCTGGCGCCGGCGGGCACGCCCCCCGAACTGGTCAAGCGCATCGGCGGCGCCATCGTCGCCCAGATCTCGCAGCCGGCGATGAAGCAGGCGCTGCTGCAGCTGGGCTTCATACCTCAACCGCGCGGTCCGGAAGAGTTCAGCAAATACCTGAAGTCGGAGGTAGACCGCTGGGCAAAAATCATCCGTGACGCCAACATCCAGGTCGCCTGAGCCGGGAAAAGCCAATGCGTATCGTCATTTCGGAATTCATGGACACGCCCGCCATCGAAGCACTGCGCCAGCGGTTCGATGTGCGGTACGCCCCGGAACTGGTGGACCAGCGCGAAGCGCTGCTCCAGGCGGTGGGCGACGCCGACGGCCTCATCGTCCGCAACCGCAGCCAGGTGGACGCCGCGCTGCTCGCAGCGGCGCCGCGGCTGCGGGCCGTGGGCCGCCTGGGAGTGGGCCTGGACAATATCGACCTGGACGGCTGCGCCGCGCGCGGCATCGCGGTGGTACCCGCCACCGGCGCCAATGCGCGGGCCGTCGCCGAGTACGTGATCGGGACGGTGCTGGCGCTGTTGCGCGGCGCCTACTTTTCTTCGGCGGCGGTCGCGGCGGGGGAATGGCCGCGCGCCGCGCTGTCGCAGGGCCTGGAAGCGCAGGGCCGCACGCTGGGCATCGTGGGCTTCGGCGGCATCGGCCGGCTGGCCGCCCGCCTGGCGCGCGGGCTGGACATGCGGGTGATCGGCTGCGACGCGGCGCTGCCGCCCGGCCATCCCGCCTGGGAGGAAACCGGCGTCGCCGCCATGCCGCTGGACGAATTGCTGGCGCAGGCCGACGCCGTCACGCTGCACCTGCCGCTCACGCCAGGCACCCGACATCTGCTGAACGCAGACCGCATCGCGCGCCTGCGGCCAGGCGCCGTGCTGGTCAATACCTCGCGCGGCGGCATCGTGGACGAAGCCGCGCTGGCCCAGGCGCTGCGCGCCGGCTTGCTTCGAGGCGCGGCGCTGGACGTGTACGACCAGGAACCCCTGCCCGCCGGCAGCCCCTTGGCCGGAGCGCCCAACCTGATACTCACGCCCCACATCGCCGGCTTGACGCAAGAAGCCAACACCCGCGTTTCCGACATGGTGGCCGCCGGTGTGACAATAGCCCTTACCGGCAGCGCCGCGGCTGCGGCGGCCACCGCCCCCTGACAGGAAGGATATGGCTCACATCTATCTGGACGAACTCCAACTCCTCGCCGCCGCGGGGCTGGCGGCCGCCGGCGCCAACCCCGCGATGGCGGACAGCACCGCCCGCGCGCTGGTCCATGCCGAAAGCCAGGGCTTGGGCTCCCACGGCCTGTCGCGCGTGCCGTTCTACGCCGGCCATCTGCGCGCCGGCCGCGCCATCGGCTCGGCCGTGCCCCGCATCGTGCACGAGCGCGGCGGAGCCGCGCTGATCGACGCCGGCTCGGGCCTGGCGTTTCCCGCATGCGCGCTGGCCGTGGAGCAGGCTGCGGCACGGGCGCGCGAACACGGCGTGGCCTTCGTCGGCGTCGCCAACAGCCACCATTTCGGCGCGGCGGCCTATCACCTGGAAGCCCTGGCGGATGCCGGCCTGGTGGCGCTGGCGCTGAGCAACTCGCCGGCGGCCATGCCCGCCTGGGGCGGCAAACGCCCCTTGTTCGGCACGAACCCCATCGCCGCGGTCTTCCCGCGCCGCGGCGGCGCGCGCCTCGTGATCGACCTGTCGCTGTCGCAGGTCGCGCGCGGCAAGCTGATGATCGCCGCCCGCGACAACCAGCCCATCCCCCTGGGCTGGGCGCTGGACGCCGACGGCCAGCCAACCACCGATCCCAAGGCCGGCCTGGCGGGCAGCATGCTGCCCGCCGGCGGCGTGAAGGGCGCGATGCTGGCGCTCATCGTCGAGCTGCTGGCCTGCGCGCTGACCGGCGCACACTTCGGATTCGAAACGGAATCGTTCTTCGTGGACGATGGCGGCCCGGCGCAGCTGGGCCAGGCCTTCCTGGCCATCGACCCTGGCGCCCTGGCCGGCAACGACGCCTATCTGGACCGGGTCGAGACGCTGGTCGAGGCCATGCTCGAGGACGAAGGGGTGCGCCTGCCCGGCGAGCGCCGCCGCAAGCTGCGCGACGCGGCCCTCAAGCACGGGGTCGACCTGCCGGACGCGCTGATGGCCCAGCTTAGGGAAATGGCCGGCGCGGGCTGAACGGCAAAGGCGGTCGCGCCGCCGCATCCTGCGCGCAGCCCGTCACGCCGTCCGCGACAACCACAACATCACCGGCGCCAGCAGCAGGAACGCAACGGTCGATACCAGCACCGCGCCGGCCGCCGTGTCGCCCAGCGGCGTGTAGCGTTTCACGTACATGTAGCTGACCACCGCGCAAGGCATGGCCATCTGCAGGCTCAGCGCGCCCGCCAGCACCGGCTCCAGGTCCAGCGCCCACACCACCGCCAGGCCCGCGGCCAATCCGACGGCCAGCCGGACGACCGCGACCTTGGCGCCATCCCGCAGGCCGTTGGACGGGATCAGCGCCAGCGCGTGGCCCAGGCTCAGCAACATTAGCGGCACCGTCACCGCGCCCAGCATGCGGGACGTCTCGACCACCCATTCGGGCACCGGCACGTGCAGCATGCGCATCGCCACCGCCACCACCGAGGCCAGCAGGATCGGGCTTTTCCAGCTGCCCTTGGTATTCACCCCCGGCAGCAGCCGGACGGCGATGGTGTGCATCACGAAGGAGTTCACCGCGAAGAACGCCACCGCCACCGACAGGCCCGCGTCGCCGAACGCCATTTGCGAAATCGGCAGGCCCAGGTTGCCGGCATTGGGCAGGAAGGCCGTGGGCAGCAAGGTGCGCACCGGCAGCTTCCATGCCTTCAGCCACAACGCGCATCCCGCCGCGCAGAGCAACAGCGCCAGCAAGGTCGCGACGGCCACGTCGGCCAGCGCGCGATCGTCCAGGTGGGTCGTGACGAAGGTGTGGAACACCAGCGCGGGCGTGGTCACCGACGTGACCAGCGTGGTGACGAAGGAACCGCCGAACGGCAGGTCGCGCTTGGCCCAGAATACCCCCACCCCCACGCAGGACAGCAGGGGCAGCATCAGCACGATGGCCGAGAAATAGAACTGCGCGATGGCAGGCATACGACTATTCCGTCAAAGATAGGAAAACTGATGCGCCGAGGCATCGTTACTTGCCGGTCCGGCGACGCGGACCGCAGCATGAGGCAACCCGTCAACTGAAAGGCTTCCCGCCCCAGCCGCCATGTCCGTCACGCCCAACAACGCGCCACTTTCGGCGCGCCAAGCAGCCTGCCTGAGATGGGCCGCGCTGGGCAAGACCAGCTGGGAAACCGCCCGCATCCTGGGCGTCAGCGAAAGCACGGTGAACTTCCATTTGCGCAATGCCTGCGCCAGGCTCGGCGTGCGGGGCCGGCGCGCCGCGGCGGTCGAGGCCCTGCAGCGCGGCCTGCTCGAACCCCTCACGGCTTGACGACGACCGAGCGCAGGAATTCGCGCGCCCGTTCTGCCGGCAGGCTTTCCTGCGTGCCGGCCGCCACGGCCTCGATCAGCATGGTGTCGGTCACCCATACCTTGGCCTGCAGCCATCCCGGCTTGCCCACGGCCTTGCCATGCACTTCGATCACTTCGCCGTAGGCGGGCCATTCCATGGGCGGCATTGCCTGCATGTTGGTATAGAGCGAGCGCATCAGCGCCATCCCCAGCGCGCGCTTGGCCACCGGATCCGCCGCGATGTCCGGCGGCAGGGGAGCCGACCCGACGGCAAAGACTGCCTCGCCCACGCTGGCGCTGGCCAGGGTGAAGCGCAGGGTGTGGGAATCCAGCTTCAGATCCCGGGTGTCGGTCATGACCCGGTCCGGGAACGCCGCGCGCACGTGCCCATCGGCCACGTCCACTTCGCGCCAGTTGTAACTGGGCGAGCAGGCGGCCACCAGCAGGGCCAGCCCCGCGGCAGCGCCGGCTTTCTTGAACATGAAACGAAACAGCGATGAAATCGTCATTACCGAGGACCCGATGGTCTATTCATTTCGAGGAAGCCAGAAATTGTCGCCGATTTCCATGACCCCCGCGCCCGACGGCACCCCATTGGCCAATTATGTCTGGCGGGCCGCCCCCAACGTGGCCCCGCCCCTCGCCGGGCCGGGCACTCCCAGTATCTACCTCTTGCACGGGCTGAGCGAGCATGCCGGCCGCTACGACCGGCTGGCGCGCTGGCTGACGGCCCGCGGCTGGATCGTCGGCGCCCATGACCACCGGGGCCATGGCCATTCGGGCGGGCGGCCCGCGACCCTGAAGCGGCAGGACGACCTGGTGGTGGACGCGGTCGAACGGATCCAGGCCTGGACCCGGATCCAGGGGCGGTCGCCCATCGTGCTGGCGCACAGCCTGGGCGCCCTGGTCGCCGTGCGGATGGCCCAGCGGGGCCTGGCCGACATCGACGCGCTGGTGCTCAGCTCGCCGCCGTTCGTCGTCAACGTGCCGCTGTGGGTCCGCCGCACCTTGACCTGGATGTCCCTGCACGCGCCCGACCTGCGGGTTCCGCACGGGCTGGCCCCCGCCCGGATCTCCCATGACCGCGCCGTGGTGCGGGCCTACCGCTCCGACCCTCTCGTGCGCCGCCGCATGACCGGCCGGCTGGCCCGCTTCGTGGACGAAGAAGGCCGGGCGGCCCTGCAGGAAGCCCCGGCGCTGCCCTGCCGGACCCTGCTGATGGTGGCCGGGGACGACTCCATCGTGGCCGCCGAGGGCAGCCGCCAGTTTGCCCAGCGCGCGCCCGCCGAACTGCTGACGCTGCGCTGGTACGACACCGCCTGGCACGAGATTTTCAATGAAACCGCGCCCATCGCCGATCCGGTCTATGCCGACCTGGACGAATGGCTGGCGCGCACGGCGCAGGCATTGTCCCTGTCCCCAGTATTGGCTCCCTCGGCACAGGAGGCTGGCACCCCGTAAAATCCGCGGACAGACCCAAACGAGAAGAATCCGTGACCGATACCGCCGCCAACCGACTCTCCCGCCTAGAGGCCAACCGCTCGCTGCTGACCCAGACCCTCCGGGGCATCGAGAAAGAAGGCCTGCGCGTGGACGAGCAAGGCCTGCTGGCCCGCACCCCGCATCCCGCCGGGCTGGGCTCCGCGCTGACCAACGAGCACGTCACCACCGACTATTCCGAATCCCTGCTCGAACTCATCACGGGCACGCATACGGACGTCGACGCGCTGTTGGCAGAGCTGACGAACACCCACCGCCATGTCTACGGCGTGCTGGACCATGAGCTGATCTGGAACCAGTCCATGCCCGCCACGCTGCCGCCCGAGGCCGACATCCCCATCGCCTGGTACGGCAAATCCAATACGGGCATGCTCAAGCACGTGTACCGGCGCGGCCTGGCCGTGCGCTACGGCAAGACGATGCAATGCATCGCGGGCGTGCACTACAACTTCTCGCTGGCCGAAGAGCTGTGGTCGGTGCTCGATACGCAGCCCGGCACCGTCCAGGACCGCCGCTCGCGCGGCTACATCGGCCTGATCCGCAACTTCACCCGTTATTCCTGGCTGCTGATGTACCTGTTCGGCGCCGCCCCGGCGCTGTCCAGCGACTTCCTGCGCGGGCGCGAGCATCCGCTGCGCAAGCTGGACGACAGCACGCTGTACCTGCCCTACGCCACCAGCCTGCGCATGAGCGACCTGGGCTACCAGAACAAGGCGCAATCGCAGCTCAAGCTCTGCTACAACGACCTGGACACGTTCCTGGGCCGGCTGTACGCCGCCGTGACGCAACCCTGGCCCGATTACCAGAAGATCGGCACCCATCGCGACGGCGAATGGATCCAGCTCAACACCAACGTGCTGCAGATCGAAAACGAGTACTACTCGAGCATCCGCCCCAAGCGCGCCACCGGCCGGTGCGAGCGTCCCATCACGGCTCTGGCCGAACGCGGCGTGCAGTATGTCGAAGTCCGCTGCCTGGACATCGATCCCAATTCGCCCGTCGGCATCGAAGCCGCCACCAGCCGCTTCGTCGATGCCTTCCTGCTTTTCTGCGCCGCATCCGACAGCCCTTTCTTCCCCGCCAACGGCTACTGCCAGCGCAGCGCCGACAACTTCTCGACCGTCGTGAAGGAAGGCCGCAAGCCCGGCCTGACGCTGGACCGCGAAGGCCAGTCCATCGGCCTGGCCCAATGGGGCCACGAACTGCTGGACCAGATCGCGCCCTATGCCGCCCTGTTCGACTCGGCCCTGGACTGCAGCGCCTACGCCGAAGCGCTGGCGGCGCAGCGCGCCAAGCTCGACCACCCGGACTCCACGCCGTCCGCCCGCCTGCTGGCCTCCCTGACCGAAAGCGGCCTGTCCTTCCACGACTATTCGCTGGACCTCAGCCGCAAGCATGCGGACACGCTGCGTTCGCAGGCCCTGCCGGCGGACCTGGCCTCAGCCTACGAACAGGCCGCCGCGCAGTCCGTCGCGGAACAGCTGCGCCTGGAGCAATCGGATACGGAGGATTTCGATACCTATGTCGCCCGCTACCACGCGGCGCTGAAGGCGCCCCGCGGGTAAGGCGCGTCGATTAAGGCGTATCGTTAGGGTTTTGGTCCGCGCCACCTCCGGGCGGCGCGGAGCGCTTTGTCACCTCAGGAGGTTTTCCCCATGCGCCGCACAGCAACATTCCTGTTGGCCTTGGCCACCAGCGTGGCGGGGATCGTCCATGCCGCGCCGCCCATGCAGACCGTGGAATCGGTGGACCTGAAACGCTACGCCGGCATGTGGTACGAGATCGCGAATTTCCCCATGTTCTACCAACGCGACTGCGTGGGAGACACGACCGCCGAATACACCCTGCACCCCGACGGCACCGTCGGCGTCAATAATCGCTGCCGCACCAAGGATGGCGATATCGATTCCGCCTCGGGCACCGCCACGGTCCTGGACGGCAGCAACAATGCCAAGCTCGAAGTCTCGTTCTTCAAACCGTTCAAGGGCGACTACTGGGTGATCGGCCTGGATCCGGACTACCGCTGGGCGGTCGTCGGGACGCCCGACCGGAAATACCTGTGGATCCTGTCCCGCTCTCCGCAATTGCCGAAGGAAGAACTCGACAAGGCGCTCGCGGCGGCGAAGGCGCAAGGCTACCAGTTGGACGAACTGCGCTACACGCCCCAAAAGTAGAGGAAAGGGCCCCCACGCTGCGCATGCTACGCATGCTTGCTGCCCCCCGAGGGGGCTGCGCCGCCTTGGGGCGGCCCGGCGGCGGCGCCGCTATTCTTGCGGGAGATGCCCCGGGAAGAACTGCCCTCACGCTGCGCGAGCCTCGCTCGCTTGCTGCCCGCCGCGGGGCGTTGTGCCCCTTGGATCAGCCCGCGTAGTCCCGGGCCAGCCGCACTACCGTCACGCCCGGCTTGAGCTGGCGCAGCGAGGGCATGACCAGCGTGCAGCGGTCGTAGGGCGTGACGATGGACTCGCCGTCCGCCCAGCCCAGGACGGTTCCGGCGCGGTCCAGCGTCTCCAGCCCGGTCCAGGGCTCCGAGAAGCGCAGGTCCATGGACGGCGCCACCACGGCGTCCGTCACCTCCAGCACGCGCTGCGCCGCCGGCTCGGGCTGCAGCCAGCCGGACGGCAGGTCCGCGGCGTCGGCCACGCCCGATTCGACCAGCATGCGCGCCACCATGTCGCGCGCCACGCCGCGCGAGGCCGGATCGCCATGGAAACCGCATTCGATCAGCAAGGCGCAGGCGTCCTCGCGCGCGGGGTCGCCGAACTGGGCGAAATCGCGCATGCGCACGCCGTCCTTGTGGCCCGCGTCCACGATCACATGCTGCGGCGCTTTCAAGCGCCGCGCCAGCGCGATATTGCGCGGCAGCAGCCCGGTCAGCAGCAGCGGCTCGCCCGGCTCATGCATGGAATGCAGGTCCAGGAGCCAGTCCGCGCGCTCGACCCAGGGCCGCAGCTCCGCCGCGCGGCGGCGGTCGGCCGTGGCCGGATCGTCCAGGCGCGCTGCGCTCCAGACCCGGTTCATGTCTTCCTGCACGAAGCGCGAGGCATCGTGGCTGGCCGGGTCGAAGCGGTCGAACGCTTCCAGGTTGCAGAACGCCAGCGTCAGGCTGCCGCGGCGCGGCCGCAGGCCCGCCGCCAGCAGGTCCTTCAGCGCCCAGGCGCCGCACAGCTCATTGCCATGCACCAACGCGGACACCATCAACGCCCGCCCCTCTACCCCCGAATCGAAATGCCATACGCCCGGGGTGCCGGTGTTGCCGGCGCGCTCGGCGCCCAGGTCGGGAGTGGAAAGCTTGAAATCCATGAAACGTCGTCCGCTGATTTGCTGTGCCGCGTGCGCGCGGCGATTACTGGGCTTCGATCTTGGCGGCCTTGACCAGGGCGCCGTACTTCTTGGTTTCTTCGGCCTGGTAGGCCACCGGGTCCAGGCCGGGTTGCGCCAGCTGGCCGCCGGCTTCCTGCATCTTCGCGCGGAACTGTTCCGACTTCAGCGTCTCCGCCAGCGCGGTGCGCAGCTTGGCCGCCACCGGCTCGGGCAGGCCCGCCGGACCGTACAGCGCGAACCAGACGCTGATGTCGACCGATTCGAATCCGGGCGTCTCGGCCAGGGCCGGCAGGTCCGGCGCCACCGGCGAACGCTTCTTCTCGGTCACGCCCAGCGCGACGATCTTGTCGCCGCGGACCTGGGGCAGGCCCGAGGACAGCACCAGCATGCCATAGTCCAGCTGGCCGCTCATCAGGTCCGTCACCAGCGGCGCCACGCCGCGGTACGGCACGTGTTCGGCGCGCGTCGACGTCGACTGGTTGATCATTTCGCCCGCCAGGTGCAGGGTCGTGCCCACGCCCGAGGAACCGTAGTTGAAGCTGCCGGGCGCGGCTCCGCGTAGCTTTTGCAGGTATTCCGCGGCGGTCTTCACGCCTGAGTTCTTGCTGGCGGCCAGCAGCATGGGCTGCGAGGCGATCACGCCCAGCGCCGTGAAGTCCTTCACGCTGTCGTACTTGACCGCATTGTTGATCATGCGGGCGATCACCATTTCGTTGGTGGAACCCAGCAGCAGGGTGTAGCCGTCGGGCGCCGCGCGCGCCACGCGCTGCGCGCCGATGGTGCCGCCGGCGCCGCCCACGTTCTCCACCACCACGCTCTGGCCCATGCGCTTGGCCAGCTCTTCGCCGAACAGGCGGGCGGTAAGGTCCACGCTGCCGCCCGCCGGATAGCCCACCACCAACGAAATGGCGCGGTCGGGGTAATCGGCGAATGCGGACGGCGAGACGGCGAGGGCCGCGGTGGCGCAGAGCGCGGCGAGCGCGCCGCGCAGCGGGTGCTGGACGGATTTCATGGTTTTCTCCCTGGGGTGCTGGTCTGGACGGCGTCGCCGTCTCTTTGAAGTGTCGGGAGCTATTCTCGGCCCCGCGGGCGGGGCTGCCCGTGCTGAATCAACACATTACAGTGCCAATTAGGCACAAGACGGGCTTGCCGTTCCGTCCCGGCCCTCAGGCCTTGCGATTCGCGGTGGCTTCCCAGACCGCTTCGGCCAGATCCGACAGCCGGGCGCGCGAACGGTACAGCCGCACCTCGAACGCGATTTCATCGCTGCGCCCGCCCAGGGCGGCCAGGGCGCCCCGGCGGCAGTCCGCCGCCACCATGGACCAGGGCAGCCAGGCCACGCCCAGCCCCTTGGCGACCGCGCCATGCGCGGCGTCCAGCGAATCGCTGCGCAGGAACGGCGTCAGCGAGTACGGCGTGGTCTCCAGGCGGTCGCCCACGATGCGTTCCATCGCCAGCCCGCCCGCATAGGTGATCAGCGGCGCGGCCAGCCCGCCTTCCAGCAGGACATAGCGCGCGCGCCCACGCGAATCCGCCTGGCTCACGGGCACCAGCTTGTCGGTCCCCAGCGTCATGTACCGGTACCGGCCGGGACTCAGTTGCACCGACAGCGCGGGGTGCTCGTAGCAGCACAACAGATCCACCCTGCCCTGTTCCAGGCGGGCCGCCATGTCCTGCATCATGCCGGTGGACAGTTCGACCTGGGCGCCCTCGGCCAGCACCTTGGGCGCCCGGAGCCGCAAGCGCGCGATCCAGTCCGCCACCAGCGTGCGGGCCAGGCTGCGGCCGGTGGCGATGCGCAGCACGGCCTCGCCGCCCGCGCTCGAACTGCGGATGCGGTGGCGCACCTGCCCCATCTGCTCCACCACCTGGGCCGCCGTCTTCAGCAAGGCTTCGCCCTCGGCCGTCAGGATCACCGGCTGGCGCTGGCGCTCGACCAGCGGGGCGCCGGCCCAGGCCTCCAGCGCGCGGATGCGCCGGCCGAATGCAGGGTGGGTGACGTGACGCAGCTCGGCCGCGCGCACGAAGCTGCCGGTCTGCGCCAGGGCAATCAGGTCTTCAAGGAGTTTCAGGTCGGCCATGGGCGTCAAGCTTACGCCATCGGCCGACTGTTCACTTCGCGTCCAGGCCCATCATCGCCAGGGTGGCGCGGGTCAGGTCGCTGTCCGGATCTTCCAGCTCGTTGACCAGATCGAAATGGTTGCATTGCGGCGTCGGGATGCGGGTGGAAGCCAGCCCAGCAGCGTTCCAGGCGGCTTCGTACGCGGCCGTCTGGTTCTTGAAGCCCTGGGTCTCCAGCCCGCCCACGGCCAGCAGCATCGGACCCGCCCGCTCGGGCAGATGGAAGATCGGGCTTTGGTGCGCCGCCTGCTCAGGCGTCAGCTGCAACCAAGTATTGGGCAGGACGTCGCACAGCGGCCGCAGATCGAACAGACCGCTGAGCGCCAACGTGCCCTTGATCACGTCATCCGGCACGCCATAGCGCGCCTGCCATTTCGGCGCGGCCAACATGCCCGCCAAATGGCCGCCGGCCGAACTGCCGCTGACGTAGATCCTCTCAGGATCCACGCCGTAGGCCGCCACGTTGCGGTAAAGCCAGGCCACCGCGGAACGCACTTCGCGCACCACTTCGCCCAGCGTGGCCTCGGGCACCAGCGTGTACTCCAGCGTCGCCACGGCGGCGCCCGCCGCGTTGAAGGCCTCGGCCATCACGGGCGCGTCTTCCTTGCGCTGCGCGCGCCAGTAGCCGCCGTGGATGAACACGAACAGCGGCGCAGGCGCCTGCGAGGCGGCGGGCAGGAACAAGTCCAGCCGTTCATCCTGGCCCATGCCGTAGCGCAGGTCCAGCACGCCGGGGCGGCGCGCGCGCACCCGGGCCGAGGACTCGGCGTAGCGGCGCACACAGGCGTCGAAATCCGGCACCGATTCGCGCGCGTTGTACTGCACCTCGCGCTCGGCGATGGAAGGAAAGAAGAGATCGATGTCGGCGTTATGCATGCCTGGCCTGCGATTGAGGCTGCGATTGGGGCTCGGAAATGATGCGTTCGATGAACTGCGCGGTCTTGCGGTAGTGCGCGGCCAGCATGGCGACCGAGCCTTCCACGTCGCGCGAGATGGCGGCGTCCAGCAACTGGCGATGCTCGTCGTCGACGTTGCGTTCGGGCCCGTAGGCGGTCGCGCCGGCGCGCGCCGGGCGGCGGTAGCGCTCGGTCTGCGCATAGAGCTGGGTGGACAGGTCCAGCAGCCAGTGGGAGCGGCAGGCGCCGATCAGCGCGTGGTGGAATTCCAGGTGGCGCGCCTCCAGCAGTTCGTCCAGCTCTTCCGAAGGCTCTGCGGCGCCCTCGGCGCGCTGCGCGGCCAGCGTCAGAGCGTGGTACGCGCCGACCAGCCGCGTTTCCCAGGCGTCGTCGGCGTTGGCCAGCGAGCGGCGCAGCGCGTCGCAGTCGATCAGGATGCGGGTTTCACAGGCGTCCCACATTTCCTCGACCGACAAGGGCGCGATGCTGAAACCGCGCGAGGTGGTGCTGATGACCATGCGCTCGCTGCGCAGGCGGTTGAGGGCTTCGCGGATGGGCGAAAAACTGCTGCCGTAGCGCTGCTTCAACAACTCCAGCCGCAGGGACTGGCCCGGCGCGAAGGCGCCGCGCATGATGTCGCGCCGCAGCAGGCGGTAGACCTGCTCGGACAGCGTGATTTCCTCAATGCCGGCGCTCCCGTCCGATCCGGGATCGTCCTGGCGGGAAGCTTTGATTCTAGGCTTCAAGATGGTCTCCAGATGTCAGCGGCCGGGGCGCGTATCCGCGCGCAGGCGGCCCATTCTACCCGCGCCCCCGGGGCCGCGATACGCGCCGCGCGGCCCGCTCATATGCCCAGGTAACGCTGGGCCAGCTCGGGCTGGGCAGACAGTTCCGCCGGCCGCCCTGACCAGGCCACCCGGCCCTTGTCCACGATGTAGTGGCGGTCCACCAGCGTCGCCATTTCGGGCAGGTTCTTGTCGATGACCAGGATGGTCTGCCCTTCGGCCTTCAGCGCTCGCAGGCAGCGCCAGATCTCCTGGCGGATGAGCGGGGCCAGCCCCTCGGTGGCCTCGTCCAGGATCAGGAGCTTGGGGTTGGTCATGAGCGCGCGTCCCACCACCAGCATCTGCTGTTCGCCGCCGGACAGGGTCCGCGACGACTGCCCGCGGCGCTCCTTGAGGCGCGGGAACAGCGTGTAGACCCGCTCCAGATCCCATCCGCCCGCCGCGGCGCGCGAAGTCGCCACCAGGTTTTCCTGCACCGTCAGGGATCCGAACACGCGCCGGCCTTCCGGCACCAGTCCCACGCCCAGACGCGCCACGCTGCTGGGCGCGGAGCGGCCCAGCGTGCGGCCGCGGAACTGCACCGCGCCGCCCGTGGCGGGCAGCATGCCCATCAGGGTCTTGATCGTGGTGGTCTTGCCCATGCCGTTGCGCCCGATCAGCGAGATCACCTCGCCCTCGCTGGCCTCGAACGACATGCCGAACAGGACCTTGCTGGAGCCGTAGCCGCCCGTCAGCCCTTCAACCTTCAACATGTTCTTCTCCCAGATAGGCGGCGCGCACTTCCGGATGGCGGCGCACTTCCTCGGGCGAGCCGCTGAACACCACGCGGCCGTAGACCAGCACGCTGATGCGGTCGGCCAGTGCGAAGACCGCGTCCATGTCGTGCTCCACCAGCAGGATGCCGTAGTCGCCTTTCATGCCTTGCAGCAGCCGGGTCATGCGCGCCGATTCCTCGGGTCCCATGCCGGCCATGGGCTCGTCCAGCAGCAACAGCCGCGGCGAACGCGCCAGCGCCACCGCCAGCTCCAGCTGCCGCTTCTCGCCGTGCGCCAGGTCCGCCGAACGCACGTGGCGGCGGTCCTCCAGCCCCACATGCGTCAGCCACTGCATGGCTTCGGTCTTCAGCGCCGCGTCATGGCGCGGATTGGACCAGGCCTGGAAGGCGCGGCCGCCCTTGAGCATGCGCGACAGGATCACGTTCTCCAGCGCGGTGTATTCCTGGCACAGCTCGGTGATCTGGAACGAGCGGCCCAGCCCAAGACGGGCGCGCTCGAAAGCGCGCAGCGCGGTCACGTCCTGCCCGTCCAGGTGGATGGTGCCGGAGTCCGGCCGGATCTCGCCGCAGATCTGCGCGATCAGGGTGGACTTGCCCGCGCCGTTGGGGCCGATGATGGCGTGGATCTCGCCGGCGCGCACGTCCAGGTCCACACCGTTGGTGGCCACCACTGCGTCGAAGGCCTTGCGCAGCTGCGTCAGGCGCAACAGGCTCGCGCTTGCATCAATCGGCATGGCGCGTCTCCAGCAGCTTGCCGAACAGGCCCTTCTGGCCCCACAGCACCACCAGCACCAGGATGGGCCCCATGTACAGCAGCCAGTGTTCGGTCAACGACGACAACATCTGTTCCAGCCCCAGGAACACCGCCGCGCCCGCGATCGGGCCGAGCAAGGTGCCCACGCCGCCCAGGATGACGATGGCCATGAGTTCGCCGGACTTGGTCCATGCCGCCATGTCGGGCGTCACCAGCCCGGCATAGTTGGCCCACAGCACGCCGGCCAGACCCGTGCCCACCGCCGACAGCACGAAGGCGCTCAGCCGGTACGGCGTGGGCGCCACGCCCAGGTTGATGGCGCGCCGCTCGCTCTGGCGCAGCGCCTGCAGCACCATGCCGAAGCGCGAGTTGGTGACGCGGATGCACAGCAGCGTCCACAAGGTCAGCAGCGCCAGGCATACATAGTAGAAAACCATGGGGCTTTCCAGATTGATGCCGGGCAGCTCATTGCGCTGCGGAATCATGAGGCCGTCATCGCCGCCGTAGAACTGCAGCGACACCAGCACGAAGTACACCATCTGGCCGAACGCCAGGGTGATCATGATGAACTGCACGCCGCGCGTGCGCAGCGCCAGATAGCCGAACAGCCAGCCCGCCAGCGCGCACACGATGAGCGCGATCGGCCACACCACCAGCGCGGCATTGCTGCCGGCCCAGCCGAAGATCGGACCGGCCTCCGCAGTGTGAAACGCAATGATGCCCACCGCATAGCCGCCCAGCCCGAAGAACATGGCGTGGCCGAAACTGACCATGGCGCCATAGCCGATCACCAGGTCCAGGCTGACCGCGGCCAGGCCGTAGATCAGGAAGCGCGTCACCACGCCGATCAGGAACGGCGAGCCCGAGGCCAGCGCCGCGGCCGGCAGCAGGATCAGCACCGCCAGGCCGCCCAGCCCCCAGCGGGCGCGATTCGTAAGTGTGTATGCCATCTTCATCCTCGCGCCGGGAACAGCCCGCCCGGCTTGGCGATCAGCACGATCGCCATCAACACATAGATACTGGCCGAAGCCAGGCCTGCTGCCAGCGGGTCCGCCGTGGCCGGCGAGAACATGGTCGATAACAGCTGCGGCAGGAAGGCCCGCCCCAGGCTGTCCACCATGCCCACCAGCAAGGCGCCGGCCAAGGCTCCGCGCACCGAACCGACCCCGCCGATCACGATGACCACGAAGGTGGTGATCAGGATGCGTTCGCCCATGCCGATTTCCACAGCCAGAAGCGGCGCGGCCATCACGCCGGCCAGCCCGCACAACAGAGCTCCCAGACCGAACACCAGCGTGTAGAGCTTGCGGATATCTATGCCCAGCGCGTCGACCATCTCGCGATCGTCGGCGCCCGCGCGGATCAGCATGCCGATGCGCGTGCGGTTGACCAGCCACCACAGGCTCACCGCCACCAGCGCGCCGATGGCGATGAAGGACAGACGGATCAACGGATACTGGAACCCCGGCGCCAGCGTCACCGCGCCTTCCAGAAAGCCGGGGATGCCCACCAGCGGCGGGCGCCGGCCGAATATCAGGCTGACCGCTTCGTTGGAGAACAACAGCAGGCCGAAGGTGGCCAGGACCTGGTACAGGTGATCCCGCTTGTAGAGCTTGCGTATCACCAGCACTTCGACCGAAATGCCGTACAGGCCCGCCCCTAGCAGCGCCGCCAGCACGCCCGCAAGGAACGAGCCGGTGGTGCCGATGGCGTAGGCCGCGCAATACGCCCCCACCATGTAGAACGAGCCGTGCGTCAGGTTGACCACGCCCATGATGCCGAAGATCAGCGTCAGTCCGGCCGCCAGCATGAATAGCATGGCGCCGAACTGCAGCCCGTTGAGCAGCTGTTCAAACAGGAGCGTCATGACGGCATCTTGCAAAGTTGCGCGTAGGCATCCTTATCATCGGATACCAGCTTGCGGACCAGCTTCGGCGACAGGCTGCCGTCGCTTTCCTTCTCGATGCGCATCAGGTACAGGTCCTGGATCGGATGCTGGTTGGTGTTCATGCTGAACTTGCCGCGCAGCGACGCGAACTCGGGCTTGCGCAACGCCGCGCGGAACTCCGCCGCCTTGGACAAGTCGCCGCCGGTGGCCTTCAGGCCCGCGCCGATCAGCTGCGCGGTGTCGTAGGCCTGCATGGCGTAGTCCGTCGGCACGCGGCCGTAGGCCTCCTTGAAGGCCTGCACGAAGGCCTTGGATTGCGCATTGTCGAAGTCCTGCGACCAGATGCCGGTGATGTAAGCGCCGGCCGACGCGTCGCCCGTGGCCTGGATCATGCGCGCATCCATCGAGAAGCTGGGCATCAGCATCGGAATGCTCTTGTTCAGCCCGGCCGCCGCATATTGCTTGACGAAGTTGATGCCCGTGCCGCCCGGATGGAACTGGTAGATGGCGTCGGGCGCCAGCGAGCGCAGGCGCGCCAGCTCCACCGAGAAATCCGACTGGTCCAGCTTGGTGTAGATCTCGGCGACCACTTCGCCCTTGTACGTGCGCTTGAAGCCTTCGATGGCGTCGCGGCCCGCCTGGTAATTGGGTGCCAGCAGCACAACCTTCTTGTACCCGAGCTCGTTGGCCGCCACGCCGCCCGCCGTGTGGAAGGCGTCGTTCTGGTAGGAGGCCACGAAGTAATTGGGATCGCACTTCTCGCCCGCGAAGTTCGACGGGCCGGGATTCAGGCTGACGTAGAACGCGCCGGACTTCACCACGCTGGGCACGACAGCCGCCAGCACGTTGGAGAAGTTGACGCCGGTATAGAGCTTGACGCCCGATTGCAGCAGGCGATCGGCCGCCTGCTTGGCGTTGGCGGGTTTCAGGCCGTCGTCCTCGATCACCAGTTGCACGGGCACGCCGCCCAGCTTGCCGCCGCCCTGCTTGATGGCCAGGTTGAACGCATCGCGCTCGTCTTCGCCGATGTAGCCCGCCGGCGTGGACAAGGTGGCGATGAAGCCGATCTTGACCGGGTCCGCGGCGTGCGCCGCCCCCATCGACGCCGCGGCGCCCAACGCGACGGACAACGCGCCGCCCAATATCTGTTTCTTGATCATGTTTTCCCCTTGGAGACTGCGTTGCCCGCCGCCCCCCGGCGGCCGGGCGGTTTAGACCGCCACCACCGGATGGCGCAGCGTGCCGATGCCTTCCACGCAAGCCACCACCACGTCGCCCGGCCACAGCCATTCCTGCGGCTTGCGGCCCGCGCCTACGCCTTCCGGCGTGCCGGTGGCGATGATGTCGCCCGGTTCCAGCGTGATGCCTGCGCTGATGTCCGAGATCAGGAACGGCACCTTGAACAGCATGTGCCGGGTATTGGAGCCCTGCTTCTTCTCGCCGTTGACCGTCAGCCACAGATCCAACACCTGCGGATCCGGGATCTCATCGGCGGTGACGATGCAGGGGCCGAAGGGCGCGTAGGTGTCCTGGCCCTTGGAGTAGATCCACTGGCCGGCTCGTCGGCAATCGCGCGCGCTCATGTCCAGCATGACGCTGTAGCCGAACACGTAGGACAGCGCATCGGCTTCGGCCACGCGCGAGGCGCGCCGCCCCATGATCACGGCCAGCTCCACTTCCCAGTCCAGCTGCTGCGTGATCTTGGCGTTGTGCTCGATGGCGTCGCCCGGGCCGATGACGGTGGTGGGCGGCTTGGAGAAGATGACCGGCTGCTTGGGCAGGTCGGCCGAAGTATCCAGCGTGCGGCTGGACTCCGCCACGTGCTCCACGTAGTTCAGGCCGATGCCGAAGATGTTCTTGCGCGGGCGCGGAATCGGCGCCAGCAGCTTGACGTTTTCCTGCGGCAGCGCGCTGCCCACGGGCCAGTTGCCGCGATAGGCCTCCATCAGCTTGCTGGCCTGCGCCACGGCCACGGGGCCCAGGTCGATGAAGGCCAGCATGTCGTCGGGCAGGTCCACGCCGCCGGCGCGGCCCAGCAGGGCCAGGTCGATCACATAGCCTTCGGCCAGCGCGCCCAGGCGGGCAGCGGCGGCGGGATGGGCGCGAAAAGTTACCAAGCGCATAAGAACTCCATAAATTCAGGACGAGTTGAGTCAGGCGCGCGGACAGCGCCCGCGCGGCGGATAGAAATTCGGCAGGGATTTGGCGGCGCTAGATCAGCACTTGGTGGCCGTCGTTTTCCTTGACCGCTTCTTCGCGGTAGAGCGCCAGCGCGCGCATCACGGGCAGGTCGTTGAAGCTGAACAGGCAGGCGTCGTCGTTGGACGACAGGTTGACGTGTTCATGGATGGCCCATGAGGGCACGCAAAAGATGTCGCGTTCGGTCCAGTCATAGCGCTTGCCGTCGATGATGGAATAGCCGCTGCCCTTGGCCACCTGGTAGATGAAGCTGCCGGTGTGGCGATGGGCCTTGGTGTGCTCGCCGGGGCGCAGCAGCTGCATGCTGGCGCCGATGGTGGGCATGACCGGGCCGCCCGTGGCCGGGTTGACGTATTCGAGCAGGATGCCGTCGTAGGGGCTGCCGGCGGTGGTGCGCGCATAGCGGCGCAGCGCCTCGTAGGTGGGCTCCCATTCGTACTTGAAAAGCGGCGAATACGGCTTGGTCCAACCGGAGACCTGCGGCCTCAGCGCCGCGTTGGCCCAGGCGGCGGTGGTGTCGTCCACCGGATAGGTCACGGTCTGGTTCAGGTCGGGGTGCACGGCGTAGAAGCCCGCTTCCATCGCATTGACCAGCGGGATATCCAGGCCGTCCTGCCAGATGCAGGTGGTGCCGTCCTCGGCCACGCCATGCTCGTGCCAGGTGCCGTTGGGCGTCAGCACGAAATCGTTCGCGCCCAACGTCATCTTGTGGCCGTCCACCACGGTGAACGCGCCCCGCCCCTCCATGATGAAGCGCAGCGCCGAATGCGAATGCTTGTGGGCGGAAGCGAGTTCGCCCGGCTTCATGACCTGCAGGCCCGAATACAGCCAGCCCACGGCGGCGGCCACGTCGCGCCGGCCCGGATTGTTCAGGTAGATCACGCGCCGGCCCGCCTCTTCGGGTGAAACCAGCTCGGCCGAACGCAGTACGTGGCCGCGCAGGTCCTGGTAACGCCACACCACCGGCACCGAGACCGAGCGCGGCGCCCAGGGTTCGATCTTGTTCGCCACCGTCCACAGGGCGCCGGTCTCCAGGCGCGCCAGCTCCTGGTAGTAAGCGATGAGCTCGGGCGAGTCGGCCACATTGGCGCGGCCTATGGTGTCCTCGCGGTACGCGTCATAGCGGTTCGCTTCCATCCCTTGCCTCTTTTTATAAAAATTTAAATATTTTCGAAAATAATAGAGGCGAGTCGAAATTCGGGCAACGAGCGCGCGCTAGGGGTTTTCCCAGGCCGGTTGAAAATTATTGGCGCAGCGCCAAACAATACTGTACAAAAATACAGTACTCCGTGATACATTTCGCTCGCCCGAAAAACTGTCGTCCAGGAGAGTCCTGTGTCAGAAGCTGCTCATCTCGTCCAATACATCGTCGTCCCCTACCGCGCCGCCGCCAACGGCGTGGCTCCTGGCGAAATCCGCCCCGCCAGCAGCGAATTCGGAGCCATCCGGATCGCGAATTCCATGGCCTCGAAGTTCGCCGGCGTCGCCGCCTATGAGGTCCTCATCGACAAGGAAACCGGCGACATGGAATCGCCGCGCATTCTTGCCCAGATCGGAACCGTGCCCGCGCTGGACGATTGAAGGCGGAAGGGCCGCGCCCCGCAGGCGGCCCTTTGCCCTTCGCGCTCCTAGCTTAAGTCCACGTCTTGATGCAGAATTTGCGATGGGCTCGGCGTCCCGTTGCACGCCGCTTTTCTGCTTCCTCAATGGATAAACTTCGAATTGTCCTGGCGGACGACCATCCCCTCGTCCTGGTGGGCATACGCGATCTTCTGGACACGGTTCTTTACGTCGAGGTCACGGGAGCCGTCTCCAGCTCGACCGACCTCATCTCGCACCTGGAAAAAAACCACTCCAACGTGGTGATCACCGACTATTCCATGCCGGGCGACGACGCCTATGGCGATGGCATGCGCCTGATCAAATACCTGATACGGCGGCACCCCGACTTGCAGATAGTCGTGCTGACCATGGTATCCAATCCGATGATCATATCGGCGCTCTACGATGCCGGCGTCGCCGCCGTGGTCCTCAAGCGCGACAACCTGGCCGAGATCGTCACCGCGCTATCCATGCTGCGCCTCGGAAGAAAATACTATCCGCCCGGGTTCGGGCGCGACCACCTGGCGGGCGTCCAGCGCAACCCCATCGGCGATTGCATCAATAGCCTCTCGCCCAAGGAATTCGAGGTGCTCCGGCATTTCGTGCGCGGGGAAACGGTCACGTTGATCGCCGAAAACCTGAAACGCAGCGTCAAGACCATCAGCGGCCAGAAGGCTTCCGCCATGCGCAAGCTGAACGTGCAGACCGATCAGGAGCTGGTTGCCTTCTGCATGGAAAGCGGGTTGTTCCAATAGGCCCGGGGCCAGCCACGTCCCAGCTTCGCCCTGAGGCTATTTTTTAAGAATCGTCTGGTTTTTTGGGACGGACGCGACTCCTATCATCGTTGCATGATTGTCGCTCCCCGCCTCTTCCGGAAGCCGGGGCCCGCCGCGCCCGGCCTGCCCATGCTTCTACTGCACCTGTTTGCCGTAGCGCTGCTTGCGTGCATCCTGGTGGGTACGGCGCTCTCCCTGTACTGGTCGTTCAGCGACGAAGTCTCCAGGTACCGGCGCCGGATGAATGCCGCGGCCTACAACGCGCAGGTCTATTTCGACCAGCGCGAAGGGCTGCTCAGGTCGGTGGCCGGTTCGTCGGTGCGCAACACCGACCGCATGCCGTCCGCGCGCACCCCGAATACCTTTGGTGAAACCAGGCAGGTCAGCGTCACCCCGCTCCTGAAGCAAGACGACAGCTATGAATGGGCGCTAGTCCTGACGCCGCGCGACCGCGCCGACGTGGTCGCGGCCAATGCCCGCATCGTCTATGCCCCTGCGGAAGAACCCGTCTCGCAGCGCCTGCCGCTGGAAACCCGGCGTCCGCCGGCGCCCATCTCGCCCCGCACCGAACGCTGGCTGTCGGAAACCCTCGCCCTGCGCGACCCCAGCCCCGGCCCCGACGGCCGCGCGCCCATCGTCTGGCTGCGGCCTCCCATGGACGACGTGGACCGCTTCTTCCTCTATACCCCGCTCGACACCGCGGGCCGGGAGCGCAGCTGGATCGGCCTGGAGGTCGACGGCATCGCCGCGGTCATCGCGGCCGAATGCGCGAGCGACGGCGGCAGCTACGCGCTCTACGACAGCAACAGCCGGCTTGCCCTGCATGGCGGCCCGCTGCCAACGATGATCGCCCCCATGGCGTCGCGCCTGGGGCAGGATTCGTTCGGATTCCAGGGCGGCGCCTGGTTTCCCGAAAACCTGGTCCTGGTCAAATCGGTGGGCGAAGCTGGCTGGAAGCTTGCCTACTACGTGCCGCTGCGCGACGTCCTGCGCCATGGCTCGGCCTCGTTCTGGACGGCCGGCGCCATCTGCCTGCTCCTGATGGCCGTGGTGCTGCTGGCGGTCCGGCACATCAAGAAAAAGCTCGTCGAGCCGGCCTTGCAGCAGTACCAGGCCCTGGCGGACAGCGTCGCGCTCAACGACAAGATCATCGAGGTCGCGCCGGTAGGTCTCAGCCTGGTCCGCCGCGCCGACGGCGAAGTGATCATGTCCAACGAAGCCGCCCGCCATTTGCTCGACGAACATGGCGGCTGGCGCGACGATATCCGGCACGCCACCACCGCAACGGGCGGTCGCGAATATACGCTGCCGGGCGGGCGCAGCGTCTGCCTGACGTTCGCCGCCATGACCTACCAATCCGAAGACGTCGTACTCTGCGGCATCAGCGACATCACCAGCCAGAAGGAAATCGAGCGCACGCTGAGAAAGGCCAAGCTGGCGGCCGACAAGGCCAGCGAAGCCAAAACCATGTTCTTCGCCACGATCAGCCATGAAATCCGCACCCCGTTGTACGGCATCGTCGGCACGCTGGAGCTGCTGGCGCTGACGGGCCTGAGCGGCCAGCAGCAGCAATACCTGAACACCATCCAGCAATCCTCTTCGACCTTGCTGCGCACCATCAACGACACCCTGGACCTGTCGCGCATCGAAGCCGGGCGCCAGGAACTGGACATCGCGGAGTTCTCCCCTGCCGACGTCCTGGAACGCGTCGTCGCCAACTACGCCGCCCGGGCGCAAGGCAAGGGGCTGCTCATCTACGCCGTCACGGACATAGACGTGCCAGCCGCCGTCCTCGGAGACCCGACCCGCATCCTCCAGGTCCTGAACAACCTTGTCAGCAATGCGGTGAAATTCACCGAAGCCGGCCGCGTGGTGGTCCGCGCCTCCGCGGCGGAGCCAAGCCATGGCCGCATCTCGCTCCGGTTCCAGGTCGCGGACACCGGCGTGGGCATTCCCGCCTCGTCCCAGGCCCAACTCTTCGAACCCTATTTCCGCGCCCACGCCGGCCTGGAGCACGACATCTCCGGCACGGGCCTGGGCCTGGCGATCTGCAGGCGGCTGTCCGACCTCATGGGAGGCTCCCTCTCCGTCGTCAGCGAGGAAGGCCTGGGCACCAGCATCGTCTTCACCCTGACGCTCGATGCGCCGCCCTCGGCGGCGGCCGTCGCCTTGCGGCGGCGCCCGGTCTATGTCGACGGAGCTGTCCCCGAGGTCGTCGCCAACCTGTGCGCCTGGCTGAACCAATGGGGCGCGGTGGCCATGCCCTACCGCGGATACGCGGACACGCTCGAATGCGAGGACGCCGTGCTCGTGCAGGCCTGGCCTCCCGCGCCGCAGGAGCCCCGCTGGAAGCATGGCCGGGTGCGCGTGCTGGCGCCGGGCTCCGGCCACGAAACCCTCGTCGCCGCGGTGTCCAAGACCGGCATCGCAAGCACCTTCAATCCGGTCAGCATAGGCCGGGCCGTGCGCATGGCCCAGGATGGCATCGAACGGCCCGCGCTGGGCCAGGCCCACGTGCAGCGCATTTCGCTGGGTCTGCGCGTGATGGTGGTCGAGGACAACGTCATCAACCAGATCATCCTGCGCGAACAGCTCGAGCACCTCGGCTGCACGGCGACGATGGTCTCCAACGGCAACGAAGCCCTGAGGCACTGGAAGGCCCTGGACCACGATGTCGTCCTCACGGACCTCAACATGCCGATGATGGGCGGCTACGAGCTTACGCGCTCGCTGCGCAAGCTCGGCTACGCCGGCGCCATCCTTGGCCTGACCGCCAGCGCGGCGCCCGAAGCCGCCCGCCTGGGCCTGGACGCGGGCATGGACCGGGTGCTGCTCAAGCCCCTGCCCATCCTCGTCCTGGCGCAAACATTGCATGACCTAGCTGAGGATCTGAACTGAATATGTTGTCTGCCTACAAAGTGCTCGTTCTGGATGACCATGCTTTTCAGTGCGCACACCTGAAGGACATGCTGGAAGAGGCTGGATTCAGCCACGTGGACACCCTGCAAAGCGCGGGCGATGCCCTGCGGAGCATCCGGGACGACGGCTACAACCTCGTCGTTATGGACGTGAACATGCCCGTCATGGACGGCGCCCAGTTCATCCATGAGCTCGCCCGCCAGGACTTGACCCCCATGCTCGCCATCGTGACCGGCTGCTCCCGGCGCATGGCCAACAGCATCAGCCTGATGGCGAAGGAAAAAGGCCTTGCCGTGCTGGGCGCCTTCGTCAAGCCTGTTTCGCACGAGCAGATCGACAGCCTTGCCGCCGGCCTGCTGCGCAAAACTCCCGCCGGCGCCCACTTCAGCGCTCCCCGCACGGACTGTGCCAGCAGCCTGCTCGACAGGCACAGCCTGGAAAGCGCGCTGCGCGACGGCAGCATCCGGGCGTGGTTCCAGCCCAAGAAATCATTGTCGTCGGGGCAGATCGTGGGCGCCGAAGCCCTGGTGCGCTGGCAGCACCAGGAACTGGGGCTGATGATGCCCTCGTCGTTCCTGAAAACCCTGCGCGACTACGGCCTGGACCACGACCTGCTGATCCGCATGCTGGAAGACGGGCTGAAGGCCTATCGCACCTGGCGGGGCCAGGGGTATCGCATCCCCATTTCCATCAACCTTCCCACCTCCCTGCTCGACAGGCCGCAACTGCCGGACGAGCTCTACTATATGGTCACCAACTCCGGGCTTCCGGCCGAAGACGTGACGTTCGAGCTTCTGGAAGACGACATGACGGTCGGCGCCGGGCAATACTATATGGGCACCAGCCGCTTGCGGCTGAAGGGATTCGGATTGTCGCAAGACGATTTCGGCAAAGGCTACAGTACGATGTACAGCCTTATCTCAACCCCCTTCACGGAACTGAAAATAGATCGCGCGTTCGTCTGCGGCGCGGCGAAGGATGAAGTCAGGGCGGCGGCGCTGGTATCCTCCGTGCAGCTGGGCAGGCAGTTGGGCCTGCAAGTGACGGCGGAGGGCGTGGAAACCATGCAGGACCTGCAATTCGTGCGCCAGATCGGCTGCGATTATGCGCAGGGCTACCTGATTTCCGCCGCCGTCGACGTGTCGGCATTCAGCCGCTTGCTGGCCAACGAGCCCAACCCCTACTTTTCCACTTGCACTCCGCCCCACTAAACCCTAGCGCGAGATCGGCCCACATCATCTATGAAACTGGATACGCCGCTAAGAAAAGTGACGCGCGCTTCCCGCCGCTTGAATACCGCGCTGTTCGGCATCCTGCCGCTCGTGATAGTGCTGGCCGGCGCCCTGTACTGGGGCGGCCAGCGCATCCTGCAGGAAGAAGAAGACAAATTCCGCATCGATTTCTCGATTCTCGTCGGCTACATCAACGCGCAGGAGCGCATGCTGCGCGTCCTGCACACGCAGACGAGGCGGCCCGACTCCCATGATCTGGTGTCTTCCACCAGCGTCAGCGAGGCCGCCGGGTTCGATCCTCCAGCGTGGCGCTTCTTCGAAGGCCAGCACGCGCTGGCGTCCATGCCGTTCTCGCTGCTTTGCCAACGGCCGGACGCCTGCCCCGTCAGCAATGGCGTTTTCCAAGGCATCGGGCCCTACCTGTCCGACTTCTACTCCAGCCACTGGGCCGCGTCGTATTTCCCCGCGGCGCCGGTGTTCGTCATCTCGCCCAGCCAGGGGGTGAGCCTCAGCGTCCCCGCAGTGGCCACGGACTCGGGCTACGAGCCTCTCACGCGCCGCGCCTTCATGACCGTGGTCGACGCGGTCATGGCCAAGGCGGGCGGCGCGGACCCGGACGAATCGCGGCTCGATACGCCGGGCCGGATCGAATGGATCCAGGACCCGGAGCTGCCCAATGCCATGATAGGCATGATGCCCAGCAGCCTGCCCCTGGGCCTGGCGAACGAGGCGCCGGAAACCCGGCGCAACGTCTACGCCGCGACCCTGCTCAACAGGGATCGCATCAACATTTCCGAAAGAGTCCTGAACGAGCCCCTGTACGACGAGTTCTGGCTGGCCCGGCAAGGCAGCGGCTTGCTGATCGGCAAGACCCCGCCGCCCCTGCCCGAGGGCGACGGCCTGCACTACTTCTCCGACGGCCTCGTCCTCAAGATCACCGATAGATCCGGAACCTGGACGGGCTACTACAAGCTGACGTACGGCAGCTTCTTCGGCGCCAACATGTGGCTGCCCGTCGGCGCCCTGCTGCTGCTCATCCTGGGCCTGGCCCTGAGCGCAGCCTACCTGCGCTGGTACAACCGGCGGGTCCTCCAGCCCGCCGAGGCGGCGCATCGCGAGATCGTCGAAAACGAGGAATTCAACCGCGCGGTGCTGGGCACGGCCCCCGTCGCGCTCTGCGTGCTGTCCCGCCCCGACGGAAAAGTAGTGTTCAGCAACGCGCTGGCCTCCCAATGGCTGGGCATCGAGCCGGGCGGCGAACTGCACAACTCGCCCGACGCCAACCAGTTGCTGCGCCAGGCGCTGGGATCCGGCGCGGCCGGCACCATCGAGACCTTTCTCGCCTACGACGGCCGACCGCTGTTCGTCACCTTCGCGCCTACCCGCTACAAAAAGCAGGACGTGGTGCTGTGCGCCTTCGCCGATATCAGCGCGCGCGCCGAAATGGAGCGCACCCTGGCCCTGGCCAAGGAGCAGGCCGACAAGGCCAGCGAGGCGAAATCCACTTTCCTGGCCACGATGAGCCACGAGATCCGCACCCCGTTGTACGGCGTGCTCGGCACGCTGGAGGTGCTGGCCATGACGCCTCTGAGCGAAGAGCAGCGGCGTCACGTCGACCGCATACAGACTTCCTCCGTGATCCTCCAGCAACTGATCAGCGACATCCTCGACATCACCAAGATCGAGTCCGGCCAGCTGGCCCTGGAAATCGACACCTTCGACCCGCGCGAACTCTTCCAGGGCACGGTGGCGTCCTATGCCAGCATGGCCGAACAGAAAGACCTGATCATCTACAGCTGTGTCGACACGGCGGTGCCGGAATGCGTGAAAGGCGACGGCGGTCGGATACGCCAGATCCTCAGCAACCTCCTGAGCAATGCCATCAAGTTCACGGAATCCGGCCACGTCATTGCCCGGCTGCGGGCCGAGGAGATTCCCGGCGGCAAGGCACGGCTCGGCCTGCAGGTGGTCGATAGCGGCGTGGGCATCGGCCCCGCAGAGCAGGTCCGCCTGTTCGAACCCTTCTACCAGATCGACAGCGGCTCTCACACCATCCGGGGGGCCGGCATCGGTCTGTCCATCTGCGCCAAATTGGCGGAGCTCATGGGCAGCACGATCAATGTCACCAGCGAGCCGGGGCTGGGAAGCAGCTTTTCGGTAGAGATCGAACTGGAAAAAGCGGAGCCGCCCGCCTCCAACCCGCCCCAACTGCAAGGCCTCAACGTGCACGTGCGCAGCCCGCGCAAGGAATTGAGCGAGAACATCTGCCAATGGCTGACGGGCTGGGGAGCCCACACGACGATCGTGCCGGCCGATGCCTACCCTGACGGCGGCCTGGACGGCGTGCTTGTCGACGTGCTCCTGACCAGCCATGCCAGGCCCGCGGAGTGGGCCGGTCCGCTCATCGTCGCGGGCGGCGCGGATACGCTGGGCAAGCATCGCCCGCAAGCGGACCGGCATTCTATGCTGGGCATCGGCCAGGCCATCGAGCGCCTGATGTCCGGCGCCGCCGAAGAGCCGCAGGATTCCGGCCCGGCGGCCTACACGCCCCTGAACCTGCGCGTACTGGTGGCCGAGGACAACCCCATCAACCAGGTCACCATCCGCGATCAGCTCGAACAGCTGGGCTGCCGGGTTGTGATCGCTCCGGACGGCGCCGAGGCGCTCGCCATGTGGAGCATCGAGCCCTTCGATCTGGTGCTGACCGACGTGAACATGCCGCGCATGAACGGCTACGATCTCGCTGGCACGCTGCGCTCGCGAGGCGTTACCGTGCCCATCATCGGCGTGACGGCCAATGCCATGAAGGAAGAGGAAACGCGCTGCATGGCCGCCGGCATGAACAGCTGGCTGGTCAAGCCGATAGAACTCCGCTCTCTATGGCGCCGCCTGCGTCCCCACGCCGATGCGCAGGCCCAGCCCGCCGCCTCTCCGCAGGCGGCCGAAGCGGCCGAGACGTCCCCTGCCGCCCCCGGCAAGGCGCCCTCCATCCCCGCCAGGTATCGCGCGATTTTCCTGGAAACCATGAACCAGGACCTGGACAAGCTGGAAAAGGCGGCCGGCGAAGCAAGCGAACGCGACCTGCGCGCCGTGCTGCACCGCATGCGCGGCGGCCTGGCCGCGGTAGAGCTCACCGAGCTGCAGAACCAGTCCGAGCGCGTGGAGAACCAGTTGCGCAATGACGGCCTCAGCGCCGCGGCCCAACAGAGCCTGGCGGCGCTGATCGCGGACATGAAAGCCATGCTGGCGGCGGTGTGACTCCGCGCGCCGTCATGCCTGGCCCCAGATTGAGAATATTCCCATAGAAGGGCAAGCCCACGGTTACTAGAATTTTCATTTCCCACGTGCTCAGCCTCCTGTATCGCATGCGTGCCGCGGTCGCGGCATCATCCATAACCGATCGGTTGCTGGCAGATGCGATCAATGGAATCCCTAGTGCACCACTATGCCGCCACGGCGGAGTCCCCGGCAGGCCCTGCCATGGAAGGGCTGAGCTTCCAACCGATATTCTCCGCCGACGGCCTGGTGCTCGAGTACGCTGTCGCCAGCCCCCGCCATGCGTGGCGGCGCCACATACCCGGCCGGCCTGCGCGCCTCGCCCGTGAAGCCTTTGCGTTCTTTCGCTCTTTCCACGAGCACATACCCTTTACGCTGGACTGCGGCGGCGACCTTTCCAGCATAAGCTGGTCCGCGGCGGAGCTGTGCGCGTCAAGCGGCCTGGCCCTGGACGGAACCGAACTGCTCGCCAACCCCAACCCGGCGCAGGAAGAACGCTTCGGCGCCAATGCCGCGTACCCCGCAAGGCTCGTCACCTTCCATGCACCGCTGGTTTCCCATCTGCATGCGCGGTCGCACCTGTTCTCCTGCTACGCTGAATTCAATATCGGCTTGCGCATCAGGCTGACCCCCACCATGGCCCGGGGCGGGCCAAGCGCGCACGGCGCCTTGCAGGTCACGGGCCTGCACGTCAAGGCTCCCCCTGATTTTTCCGAATTCTCTTCCTTGCGCAGCCGGTTCATCGAGCTGGTGCAACGCGCCGAAGTCGCCAAGCTTCCCCTGCTGGTTTCCAACGTGAACCATGCTCACGATCTGCACTGGATGCGCTTGTTTCCAGACCTGCGCATCCTGGGCAGCGTGCTGTCTCCGCCGATGGGCTCAAGCAGCCTGAAGGCCCTGCTCACCCTCGGCGGAGACAACTGGCGCACGTTCCGGGTCGGCGCCCGCTATCCCTAGCGGGGCCGCCGCAAAGGGCCGCTACCAGCTGTAGCGCACGTTCAACATGCCGCCGTAGCCGCGCTGGCTATCATTGCCTGCCTGGCCAAAAACGTGGCCCGACACCTGCACTGCCTTGCCGACCTGGCCCTCCGCGCCCAGCTTGAGCTCCAGCGCATTACGCGACGGCACCGCGTCCAGCGTGCTGTTTCCCATACGGACCGACGCATCTCCATTGCCGTGCAGCCAGTTGGTTTCCAGGAACGGGCGCACCGCGGGCGCCGCCTCTCCGGGCTTCGCGCCTGGAGTCAGGCGCACCCCCACCCGCGTGGTCCAGGCGTTGTCGCTGCCGCTGCGCATGCGCGTGCCCTGGAGCGTGGCGTCGTTCGCGTCATAGCGGCTGTAGACCACTTGCGCGTTGGGCACCACCACCAGGCCGCCCAGGGCGGAGTCCTTGGGGAAGGGAGCCAGCGCATAGCCCGATTCCAGCGACGCCGACCACACATCGGAGTGATAGCGCGTGGAGCCCAGTTCGCTGCTCACCTGATTGGAATAGCGCCCGTACTGCAACCACGTATCCGCGTAAGCGCCCAGACGGCTCGCGTCATCCTGATACACCGTCGCGTACAGGCCCACCGAGTAGCCCGACACCTTTCCGCGCGCCCGGGCGTGCGTCTTGGCGCCTGAACCCGGCAGCATCAGCGTGGACATGGACCGGGTGCGCGCTTCGCCATAACCCGCCATGAAACCCGCGTACGCGGCGCCGCCCTGCCCGAGAGGCGCCCGCAGCAGATCGCCGCCCAGCTGCAGGATGCCGCTGTCGGTATCGATGTCGACCTGGCCCTGCCGCATGCTCATCCCGCCATCGTGACGGCCTTGTGCCCGCGCCCAGACGCCGCGGCCGTCGGACGTCCCATCGGGCGCGCCGCGATAGGCCGATGCGCGGTCGCGCAGGCTATGCGTGAACAGGCGGGTGCTGGCGCGCTGGTTGCCCAGGTAGGCGCCGCTTTCCGGCGATACGTTCTGAAAAGCGGGCGCCACCGGCGGAGGCAGGATTTCCGGCGGAGCGATGGGGCCGACCGGCGGCGTGACGGGAGGCGTGACGGGAGGGGTCACCGGAGGCTCCACGGGAGGTTTTACAGGCGGCTCCACGGGTGGCGTGTATTCCGACGTCAGGTACCAGTCGGGTTCCGCTCCGCCGTTGCCGCCGCGCACCAGGCTGTAGTCGTAGCCGTTCAAGGCCAGGGTGGCGGAGCTGGAGCGGTAGCCGGTCGACCCCGCGTCCAGCCGGAACGAGTCCGACGCCGTGGTGCCGCCATTGATAGTCTCGACCACGCGGATGCCCTGCTGGGTCTGTCCGCCCGTTCCGCCCGCGTTCAGTATGCGCAGCGCGGTGTTGCCGGAGGCCGTACCGCCGTCGATCACGAGCCGGTCCGTGGGCGAGCTGTCGTCTCCCAGGCGCGTGTTCAGCACCAGCGTTCCTCCGCCCGCGTAGTTGTTGACGGTCAGCGTCTTGAAGGCGCCGCCCGCCGGCGCGGAGAAAGCCACGGTGCCGGCGTTGTTCAGCGTGCCCAGCGACGAATCTCCACGGACGTTCCAGAAGCTGGAGCCATCCAGCGACAGGCTGTTGACCCGGCCGGCGTCGCGTTCGAGCGAGGCGCCCGTCAGTACTGAACCGTTCTTCAGGGAGATGTCGGCGATGCCGCTTTCCATGACGATATCGCCCGTCAGCACGGAGTTGGTGGCATCCAGCTTGACCTGCTCGGTCTCGATGACGGTCGAAACGCCGCCGCTGGTGATGGTGACGGCGCGCCCATGCAGCAGCATGCCGCCCTCCTCCATGCCGCCCGCGCGCGCGGTGACGCCCGAATCCTCGATCGTGAACGTATGGCCGCCGCCGCTGGCCAGCAAGCCGGCCCCGTCCTGGGTGCTGATTTGCGTACCGTTCTTCAGCGTGACCGCGTTGTCGACCCCCGTGCTGGTGGTGTAGCTCCAGATGCCGCGCGCATTGGCGCCGGAAACAGAAATGCGGGTGCTGTCCAGCGTGACTTCGGCGCGGTTGCTCATGGACAAGCCGGTGGCGGAAGCGCCTTCGGTGGTCACGGAAGTATTGAGCGTGGACAGCCAGGCGCCGTTGCCGCTGGCGAACAGGCCATAGGCTCCTTCGCCATGCGTCGTAACGGAAGAGCCATCCAGCGATATTCCGGCGCCGGAGGCCCTGACCAGCGCGCCTACCGCGCTATTGCCGAACGTCTCGATCCTGACGTTCCTGCCCGTGACCGTGGCAGTGCTGCCATACTCCCGCGACGCATAGAGCGCATGACCATTGCCGCGCTGCGTCGTCACGGAGCCGTCCTCCAGGATTACCGTTCCCGCGCGTGTGTCGATGCCCAGATTGGATGCCGCGATGTCGAAGCGCCGCGCCGTCAGGGAGGTGCCGACGGCGGGCAGCCAGACGCCGGTGCCACCGGTGGTGCCGGCGGCGGAAACCGAAACGTTTTCGAGCGTGGCCGAAGTGCCCTCGCCATTGATATTGATGCCATAGACGTAGCCGCCAGTGGCGGAGAGCGTGGCGTTGCGGATGGTCGCAGTGGCTGCCGGCGCGCCATAGAACCCGCTGAGCATGACGGCATATCCGCCCGTGGTGCGCAGCGCTCCTCCGTCCATTTCGAAGCGCCCGCCATCCATCTGCACGCCCATGCCGGACCCGACATCGACCTCGGTGTCGCGAATCGAAATGAGCGATCCCGCGCCGCTGGTGTACAAACCGTGTCCATAGCCGCTGGGATTGGTCTTGATCTTCACGTTTTCCAGCGTGACCGTGCTGTTCTTGCCCGCATGGACGCCGTGCGTGTTCAGACCGGTCGTGGTGATGCCCAGGTTCCTGGCCGCGACGCTGGCGCTCGCGCCCTCGGCGGCAAGCCCGTAGGCGCCATGGGCGGCCGTTGCGATGGTTCCTCCGTCCAGGATGACCTTGCCGCCATTCTCTGCATAGGCGCCGTAGGAGTATCCGCCCTGCGTCGAAATCTCGGCGTCTGTGGCCTCGATCACGCTGCCCGCGCCCTGCGCGTGCAGCGCGTGGGCATACTGGCCGGTGCCCAGGGTCTTGATGACGCTCTTGGTCAGCGTGATGGATCCCCCCGACTTCGCCCGCGCGCCCACGGTGTTCTTCGATGCCGAACCGGCCGTGATCGTGATCTGGCCGCCGCTCACGGTGTTGCCGGCGCCGGAGACGTCAATCGCCGCGCCGGTGTCGGCGTAGGTGACGGTATCGCCGGGATCCAGCGTGACGTGGGTCGCGCCGGCGGGGTCTGAAACAAGGACCTGGCCCCGCTCCGCCGCCCAGAGCGCCGAAGGCAGGGCAGCAGCGAGCAGGCCCATCATGATGGGGCTGAGCTTGATTTGCATGGAGGGTTTCCTTGGCTCCCATCCGAGCCGGGCCCATACAAATCCAGGACAACCTGAAGTGGACTATTTACGCACCGGATGGTAGCAGTACGTTGCAATAGCCTTCATGGTGCTGGCCGCGTAGGACGTAAACCATAGGAATATTCTTAAAAAGATTCATGGGTGCCCGTCGCCCAGCCGCTTTTCTATTTGCGCGACGGCCTGCGCGATGCAGCCCGCCACGGTGGCCGCGCGCGCATCGTCCAGGCGCGCCTTGAGGGTGGCTACGCTGATGGCGGCGATGGCTTCCCCGTCTTGCCTGCATATCGGCACGGCGACGGAACGCACCTCGGGTATCTCCAGCACATCCTTGAGGGCGTAGCCGCGCGCGCGCGACGCCGCAATGTCGCGCAGCAGGTCCGCGGTGTTGTAGCGTGGGAAGTTCGCTTTGACGCGATCGGCGTTGGCGCTGCATATGCGCTGGATTTCGGCCTCGGGCAGCGTCGACAGTATTGCCAGGCTGCCCCCGCCCACGTTCAACGGCCTCCGCCGGCCTATGTCCAGGACGAACGCCTTGATCGGAAAGCCGCCTTCGGCCCGATCGATGCATAAGCCATCGAACCCCGAGCGTATCGTCAGGAATACCGTGTCGCCGGTCTGCTCCGCAATCGCCTGGAGATGAGGCAGGCAGATGTCGCGCAACGCAACCCTGGGGGCCGCGACCAGCCCCATTTCATACATGGCCGGCCCCAGGTAATAGCGCTTGTTCGCATTGTCCTGCCGGACCATCTGTTCGGCGATGAGCCCCTGCAGGATGCGGTGGGCCGTGGGCTTTTCTATGGCGCTCGAAGCGTGCAGGTCCGTCAAGCGCATTCCCAGGCGGTTGTTCGCCGTGATCAGGCGCAACAGCGCGGCTGCCCGCTGCAGGACCTGGGTACCACTATTGGCGCCGCGCTCGGTGTGGTTCGACATTTTTCACTATATGGACCTTATGGCCGAGCAATTATGCGACCTATCCGCTCGTATTGGGTAGAGTAAATGCTTAGCCAGTCCAAAGTAGTCCAAATTATGGACTACTGCGATATATGCCGCCGCGCCTTTCTTCGTGGGGCCTGTACGCGGAGCGAATGACGAAGACGCCTCGGCCCGATACCGGCCGAAGGCTTGGACACCAGGAAAGATCTGCATGACGCCTTCTGAACAGATTGGGGCATTCGCCGCGGCATTTGACGCCGAAGCCCTGACCCCGGCGCTGCGCCATGATTGCGCGCGCTCCCTCTTGGATACCTATGCGGTGGGCGTTGCCGGCAAGAACGAACCCGCTTCTGTGCGCGCCCTGGCCTATCTCGCAACGCTGGGCGCCGGCAGCGGCGCGTCGTTGTGGGGGTGCGCCGGACGCGCCGCGCCGGAAGCGGCGGCGTTCTACAACGGCGTAGCCGCCCATGTGCTCGATTACGACGACGTGACCTCGCCGTTGCGAGGCCATCCCAGCGTGGTCCTGTGGCCGGCGCTGACCGCCTTGGCGCAGGCCGACGGCATCGCCATGGGGCGGCTGCAATCCGCCTATGTGGTGGGCTTCGAGGTGATGTGCAAGCTGGCCAAGGCCGCCGCCGTCGACGCCTACGCAAAAGGCTGGCACGTCACCGCCAGCATCGGCATCATCGGCGCGGCGGCCGCGTGCGCCCATCTGCTGGCGCTGGACGCGGAACAGACCGCGCACGCCATCGGCATCGCGGTCGCCCAGGCGGCCGGCACGCGCGCGAATTTCGGCTCGGACGCGAAGTCGTTCCAGGCCGGCCATGCCAACGCAGCGGCGATACGCGCCGCCCGGCTGGCGCAGGCGGGCTTCACCTCGTCGCCCGACGCCATGGACGCCCAGCAAGGCTACGCCGCGCTCTACGGGCAAGGGCAGAATCTCTCGGCGGCGCTGGCGGCGCTGGGCGAGGCCCCGCTGGAACTGGCCTCGAGCGGATTGGAAGTCAAGAAATATCCCTTGTGCTATGCGACCCACAGGGCCCTGGACGGCCTGCTGGACCTGCATGCCGAGCTTGGCATCGCGCTGCCGGAGGTGGAGCGCGTGGAAATCGAAACCAGCCCCGGCGCGCTGGTTCCGCTTATCCATCACCGGCCGACGACGGGGCTGCAGGGCAAGTTCAGCCTGGAATACGCGGTTGCCGCCGCGCTGCTGGATGGCCATATCGGCCTGGCCACCTTCACGGACGAGAGCGTGCAGCGCCCGGCGATCCAGGAGTTCCTGCCCCATGTGCAAGGACGCAGCACGCAAGGCGACTCGATCCTTCCGCGCTGGGCGCTGGTGCGCCTGCATACCCGCGACGGCAAGCGTATCGAGCGCAAGGTCGACGCATTGCGCGGCTCGGCGGCCCTGCCCCTGACGGACGAGGCGCTCATGGCCAAGGCCACGGACTGCTACGGCTGGGCCGGCATGCAGGCAGATGTGGCCGCGCAGCTGGCGATCGCCTCGGGCCCGCAGGCTCGGATCGAGGATTTTCTCTCGATCGGACGCCAGGAAGACCAAATTCAAGCATGAGGCATGGAGCTAGGAACAGATATGGATTTCACGTTGCCCGACACCACCCGGATGATTCAAGACACGGTCCGGAACTTTACCCAGCGCGAACTCATCCCGCATGAGGCCCTGATCATCCGGCGCGAAGCCGAGCGCGGCATGGGAGACGATCCGTTGATTCCGCCCGAGCTGGAAGCCACGCTTCAGCAAAAGGCGCGCGAGGTGGGCCTGTGGGGCATAGACGTGCCCGAGGAATTCGGCGGCCAGGAATTCGGCATGCTGGCGAAGTGCGTGGTGATCGAACAGCTCAAGCATTCGATCGTGCCTTTCGTTCCGCCCCCCGACAGCCCCAATCTCCATCTGTTGAAAGCGCTGTGCAAAGGGCCGCAGATCGACAAGTACCTGCTGCCTTACGCCAACGGCGAGAAAAAGAGCTGCATCGCGCTGTCGGAGGCCGGCGCCGGCTCCGATGCGGCCAACATCAAGATGCGGGCAGAGCGGAAGAATGGGAAATGGGTGCTCAATGGCGCCAAGATGTGGATCAGCCATGCCCGCCGCGCCGATTTCATGATCGTCGTGGCGGTCACGGATCCCAAGCTCGGATCGCGGGGCGGCATGACGGCATTCCTGGTCGACAAAGGGACTCCCGGCGTAAGCATCCCCGTTTCCTATCCCATGATCGGCGAATTCCATCCTTATCAGGTGTTCTTCGATGAGGTGGAGCTGGAAGACAGCCAGGTCCTGGGTGAAGTGGGGAACATATTCGTGCCGCTCACCAACCGGCTGGGCATACGCCGCCTGGATATCGCTTCGCGTTGCGTGGGGCTGGCCAGCCGGTGCCTGGAAATGATGATCGAACAGGCCAACACGCGCCAGACTTTCGGATCTCCCCTTGCGGACAAGCAGGCGATCCAATGGTGGATTTCCGACACCTACCAGGAAATCGAAATGGTCCGCCTGCTGATCCATCGGCTCGCCTGGAAGATCGACCAGGGCGTGGCCGACTTCCGGCGCGACGGCTCCATGGTCAAGGTGCAGGCCACCGAGCTGATCCAGCGCGTGGCCGACCGGGCCATCCAGCTTTTCGGCGGCATGGGCCTGTCCAAGGAACTGCCGCTGGAATACATCGCCCGCATGTGCCGGGTGTTGCGCATCGTCGAGGGGCCCAGCGAAGTGCATCGCTGGGTGATTGCGCGGGACCTGCTGCGCAACGGCCTTCCACAACAATAAAACGGGCCCCTCGCCTGGTGGCTTTTTTGTGGCCTTCCGCGGCGGAGGCATGCGGCGGCCACGCTTTGAAGGAGACAACAATGCATAAGAAGTGGTCCTGGCAATCCAGGGGGATTCGGCGGCTGGTGGGTCTGGCCGCCGGGGTGATGCTCGGATATGGGTACGCGGCAACGGCAGTCGCCGATACCTTCCCCAGCCGTCCCATAACGTTGACCGTGCCCTACGAACCGGGCGCAACGACGGACCTGATCTCGCGCGCCATGGGCGAACGCATGGCGCGCGAACTGGATTCGACCGTCGTGGTGGAAAACAGGACCGGAGGGAACGGCATTATTGCCGCGCTCCATGTCTCACGGTCCAAACCCGACGGATATTCGTTCATGCTGGCATCCGACTCCACGGCGGTCCTGAATCCCTTGCTGTACAAGAAACTGTCCTACGACCCGGACAAGGACCTGACTCCCATCGGGCTGGTGAGCGACTTGCCGCTGGTGATGCTGATCAACGCATCGCTGCCCGTGAAGAATCTCAAGGAGTTCGTGGAGTATGCGCGCGCGCATCCGGGGAAGCTGAACTTCTCGTCCACGGGCACCGGCGGCACGTTCCACCTCTCGGGCGAGCTGTTCAACCAGATGGCCGGCGTGCAGATGACCCACGTGCCCTACAAGGGCGGGGCGCCCGCCATGCAGGCGCTGGTGTCCAAGGAGGTGCAGGCGCTGTTCGGCGTGGTCGGATCGGCGCTGCCGCAGATCAAGGCTGGCAATGTGCGCGCCCTGGCCGTTGCGTCCAAGGAAAGGCTGGCCTTGCTGCCGGATGTTCCGACCTTCGCGGAACTCGGCTATCCGAACTTCGTCGTGACGGTCCGCTATGGATTCATGGCGCCCGCCGCAACGCCGGCCGACCGCATCTCCACCTTGTCGGGCGCGATGAACAAGGCCTTGGCCGATCCGGCGTTCCGCCAGAAGTTCAGCGATCTGGGATTCGTGCTTCCCCAGAAGAGCAGCCCGCAGGATTATGCGTCGCTGATCCAGGCCGACCGGAAGATGTGGGCCGAAGTGATCAAGCTCAAGAACATCTCGCTGGACCATTGAACCGGTGCCGGGACGGCCGTGCTTTTCGCCCCCTGCGTTCCTGGCCGCCAAGGGTGGCCGGGCAGCCGCGTTGCGGCGGCCCCGGCTCACCCCGCGATGTTCGCCAGCGGCCGGCCGGCCAGCCAGCGCCTCAGGTTGTCGAGAAAGCAAGCAAATACCCGGTCGTTGAAATCCGAAATCCGGGCGGCGGAATGCGGCGTGGCGATGACGTTGTCCAGCGTCCAGATTTCGGATTCGGCCGGCAACGGCTCGTTCTCGAAGACGTCGAGATAGGCGCCCGCGATGCGCTTCGCGCGCAGCGCTGCGATCAGCGCGGATTCGTCCACAATGCCGCCTCGTCCCACGTTGACGAGGTGCGCCTCGCGCCTCAGCCCAGCCAGCCTACCGGCATCGACGAGGTTACGCGTTTCATCCGTCAAGGGGCAGCAGATGACCAGCCAGTCCGCCAAGCCGATGAGGCCGTCCAGCTGTCCCAGCGGCATGGTTTCGTCGAAACCCTCGACCGCCTTGCCGCTGCGGTTGACGCCGATCGTGCGCATGCCCAGCGCCTGCAGGCACGTGGCCAGCACCGTGCCGACGTGCCCCGTGCCGACGAGCACCGCGGTCTGACGGTCCAGCGGCAGAGGACTGAGCTCGTCCGGCATGGCCCGCCACGCCCGCGCCTGTTGATTGGCATAGTGCCAAGGCAGCCGTTTGTTCAGTGCCAGGATGCCCGCCAGGGCGCTGGTGGCCACCGCCTTGCCGCTCGCGGCCGGACTGGTGGATACCGCCACGCCCCGGGCCTGGAGCTTCCGGTATGCATTTCCGTCCGAGCCCGCGGAAAAAATGTGCAGCCACTTCAGGTTCGGGCACGCATCCAGCAGGCGGAAGAAAGAGCGGGTTTCTTCATTGGAGGGCGGACGTCCGGGCATGGCGTGGATATCCCGGCTGAAAAAGGCCGCGTCGATGCCGTCCAGCTCTTGGGCGCCGAGGCCGGGCGCGGCCGCGACGAGCGTTACCTCGCTGCCGTTGGAGGCGGCCAGCCCGGCAATCGCCTCCCCTCCCTGTCGTTTGATGTGCGCGGAAACCAGCACGCGGGCTTTCGAGGGGAGAACGGGCTTCGACATGTCTGTTTCCGTGATGGAAGTTCTGTTGCGGGAAGCCATCGATTCTGAGCGAGGACCCCATCCGACGTCCATACGCCGCCCGCCAATTTAGTCTGCTATGTGAGATTAACGAATCACGCCTCTCCTGAGTTTCTTCTAAAACGTTTGTCTGTTAGTTCATATCGTGGTCTTTTAGACATTGCTTGTGTGTTGATGTCTACCTAACATCTATACGCTTCGCGGCTCGCGCCTGAGCGTGCAATCGTCATAAGCAGTCCATTTGTGAATTCAACAAAAAAACAGGAGACATTGATGTTTTCCATCAAGCACTGGATGAAACTTTTGTTCGGAACGGTTTGCCTGGCATCCGCCGCCCAGGCGGCCGCGGCCGACGCCTATCCCGCCGAACCGATCAAACTGATCGTGCCGTACGTCGCCGGCGCCAGCACGGACTCTCTCGCGCGCATGGTGGGCAAGGACCTGGGCGAGGAATTCAAGAAGCCGGTGATCATCGAGAACCGGCCCGGAGCGGGCGGAACGATCGCCGCCGACTTCCTGCGCCGCCAGCCTGCCGACGGCTATACGTTCGGCTTTACGACCGACGGCATCATGGCCGTCAATCCCGCCATCTACAAAAAGCTGAACTACGACTCGCTCAAGGACTTCACGCCGCTGTCGATCGCCGTCAATGCGCCTATCGTGCTGGTCGTGCGCTCGGACTCCCCCTTCAAGACGGCCCAGGAACTGATCGCCCACGCCAAGGCGAACCCAGAAGGCCTGAGCTATGGATCGGCCGGCCTGGGCAGCTCCCAGCACATGGCGGGCGAACTGCTGAAAAGCATGGCCGGCGTGAACATTCTCCATGTGCCCTACCGTGGCGGCGAACCCGCCATGACGGACCTGCTGGGCGGCCAGATCAGCATGATGTTCGTCCAGTCGGCCTCGGCCAAGCAACTCGTCGACGCCGGGAAAATCCGCATCCTGGCCATCGGCAGCCCGCAGCGCAACAAGCAGTTCCCCAACATCCCCACCCTGGACGAAATCGGCCTCAAGGGCTACGACTCCGATACCTGGTACGGCTTCAACATGCCCGCCAACGCCGATCCGAAGATCGTCGAAACGCTCAGCGCGGCCATCGTCAGGTCCCTGAAGAAGCGCCAGACGCAACTCGAAGAGCTGGGCTACGACGTCGTCGCGAGCTCGCCTGAAGAACAGCGCAAGAACATCCAGGACAACCTCAAGAAATGGGCGGACGTCGCCAAGAAGGCCGGCATCTACCACGTTCAATGATTTTTTCCACGCCTTTAAGCAAGACCTCCGCATAGCTGGACACATCACATGACATCGACGCCAAATGCCGCCGCGCTGGCGGGCATCACCGTACTTGACGTCGCGGGCCCCCTGGGGAATTACTGCGGCAAGCTGTTTGCTGACCTGGGGGCCCGGGTCATCCTGGTCGAACCCCCTGGAGGCGCGCCTACCCGGCACATCGAGCCTCGGATCGCCAGCCGGAACGACCCGGACTCCAGCTTGACCTTCCAGTACCAGAATACGAACAAGGAAAGCATCGCCCTGGACCTGGATACCGAAGCCGGCCAGGAAGTATTCCGCAAGCTGGCCAGCCAGGCTTCCCTGGTCATCGAAAGCGAACAGCCTGGCGTGATGGCCCGGCGCGGCCTGGGCTTTGCCGAGCTGAGCAAGCTCAATGCATCGCTGACGCTGACCAGCATTACGGCGTTCGGCCAGTCAGGGCCGTTCTCGCACTGGCTGGCGACCGACCTCACGGCCATGGGCATGGGCGGCATGATGTACCTGGCAGGCTATCCCGACACGGCGCCGATGGTGGCTTGCGGCGAACAGGCCGTGGGCGCGGCCAACGTCTTCGCCGGCGTGGCCTCGATGGCCGCGGTATATGACGCCGAGATCAGCAACACGGGGCAGCACGTCGACGTGTCCATGCAGGAATGCGTGGTGCTGGGCATGGAGAACGCGGTCCAGTTCTATGACCTGGAAGGGTCCATCCGCAAGCGCAACGCGGGCACGCAGCGCCTGGCGGGAACCGGCGTTTTCGAATGCCGCGATGGTTATATCTACCTGATGGCCGGCGGAGTGGGCAGCAATAAGTTCTGGGCCGTAACGACCGACTGGCTGATCGCCGAGGGCGTGGCCGGCGCGGAACAATTCCGCGAGCCTTGCTGGCTGGACCAGGCGTTTCTCGTCACGGACGAGGCCAAGCAGCGCTTTGGCGCGATCTTCACGCCCTTCGCGCGCTCGCTGACGAAATCCGAGCTCCACGCCAAGGGCCGCGAGCGCCGCATCCCCCTGGCGCCCATCTCCGATACCCGTGATATCTGCCAGAGCCCGCAACGCGAATACCGCGGGTACTTCGTGGACGTGGCGGACGCCCATGGCGCCACGCTGCGCATGCCCGGAGCGCCCTACAAGTTATCCGAAACGCCGTGGGCGCTGCGCAAGCGGGCGCCTCAGCTTGGCGAACATACCCAGGAGGTCCTGGCTTGGGCCGGATTCACCCAGGACCAGCAGCAGGCGCTGCGGCAGCAGGGAGCAGTGCAATGAGATCATTATTGGCAGGTGTGCGCGTCATCGATTTTTCGTGGATAGGCGCGGGTTCGTATACGACCAAGATCCTGGCCGACCTGGGCGCGGACGTGATCAAGATCGAATCCTCCCAGCGCCTGGATACGCTGCGGGTGACGAAGCCGTTCAAGGACGGCAAGCCCGGCGTCAACCGCAGCGGCTATTTCGCGGACCGCAATTCCAGCAAGCGCAGCATCACATTGAACGTCAAGGATCCGCGCGGCCTGGACATGGCCAGGCGCCTGATCGCCGACGCCCACCTGGTGACGAACAATTTCACTCCCGGGGTGATGGACAAGCTGGGATTGGGCTACGAAGTGGTCCGGTCCCTGTCCGAACGCATCGTATATGCCTCGATGTCCATGCAAGGGGCCGAGGGCCCCGAAAAGGCCGATCTGGGCTACGGCCTGACGATCGCCGCGCTGACGGGGTTACAGCACATGACGGGCCTGCCCGACCGCGAGCCTGCCGGAACCGGCACGAACTATCCCGACCACATTCCCAATCCCGGCCACACGGCGTTCGCCATCCTGGCGGCGCTGCGCCATCAGCGCCGGACCGGACGCGGCCAGTTCATAGACCTGGCGCAGATGGAGCCTACCTTGGCCTTCATCGGGCCTTCCCTGATGAACTACCTGGTCAACGGCGCCATCGACTCCCGCCACGGCAATGCAAGGCCGGGCCATGCCCCCAGCGGCGTCTATCCCTGCGCCGGAGACGATCGCTGGATCGCCATCGAAGTCTGTGACGACGCCCAATGGCAAGGGCTGGCGTCGGTGCTGGGCCTTGCCGCAGAGGCCGATTGGGCCACCATGCAAGGGAGACTGCGGCAGCGCGAAGCCATCGACGCCGAAGTGGCGAAGCGCACGGCAACGCAAGACATGTCGGGCCTCACGCAGGCCTTGCAGGACGCCGGCGTGCCGGCCGGGGCCGTCTACGACGCCCGCGACGTGGTGAACGACCCGCAACTGGACGCCCGCGGCCACTGGGTGACGCTGAACCATCCGGAAATGGGGCCCAGCACCTATAACTCGCCACCCTACCGCTTTTCGCACGCGTATTCCGAACCGTCTTCCCCCGCCCCGCTGCTGGGCCAGCACACAGCCGAAATCTGCCGGGAGCTGCTGGGGCTGGACGATGCGGCGATCGAGAAATTGAGCGCGGAAGGCGTGCTGGCCTGAGGCCGCGCCTCCATTTGAACGTATACACAAAGAGGATAGACCATGGCACTAGATATTGCCGTCCAGGACCATATCGCCACGCTGACCCTGAATCGCCCCGAGGCCATGAACAGCATCGACCCCGAAATGCGAAACCAGCTGCACGCGGCCTGGAAGCGCATCAAGGAGGACGACGACATCCGAGTCGCCATCCTGACCGGCGCCGGGGACAAGGCCTTTTGCACCGGCTCCGACCTGAAGAAGACCATGCCTCCCAAGGAGAGCTTCGCCGAATTGACGTTCGGCCGCGCGTACTCCGACCATCTGCTGGAAGGCCTGGATACCGATAAGCCCCTGATCTGCGCCATCAACGGTTATGCGATGGGCGGCGGCATGGAGCTTGCGCTCGCCTGCGATATCCGCGTCGCCTCGGACAACGCGATTTTCGCGCTGTCCGAAGTCCGCATCGGCAGCATCCCGGGCGCCGGCGGCACGCAGCGCCTGCCGCGGGCGATCGGCGCATCCAACGCGATGCTGATGCTGCTGACCGGAGATCGCGTGGATGCGGCCGAAGCCCTGCGCACCGGCCTGGTCAGCAAGGTGGTCAGCCGCGCGGAGTTGCTGCCCACGGCGCGCGAGATCGCGCTGCGCATTGCGCGGAACGCGCCCTTGTCGGTGCGGTCGATCAAGCGCCTGGTTACCAGCGGCGCCGACATGCCCCTGCCGGCCGCGCTGGACAACGAACGCTATGTGTTTGGCCTGCTGCGCGACACGGAAGACCGCATCGAAGGACGGCGCGCCTTCCAGGAGAAGCGTCCGCCCGTCTACCAAGGCCGCTAGACCAAAGAACACCAGGAGAAGAAATTGGATTTTGAATTACCCGATTCGTCGCGCATGGTGCGCGATACCGTAGCGCGCTTCGTCCAGGAGGAACTGGTTCCCCACGAAGCATTGATCATCCGCCGCGAAGCCGAGCGCGGCTTTGCCGACACCGCCCTCATTCCGCCCGAGCTGGAAGCCACGCTGCAGGAAAAGGCGCGCAGCATCGGCCTTTGGGGCATCGACGTGCCGGAGGAATTCGGCGGCCAGGACCTGGGCATGCTGACCAAGTGCCTGGTGATCGAGCAGCTCAAGAACAGCATCGTGCCGTTCGTGCTGCCGCCGGAAAGCCCGAATCTGTTCATGCTCAAGGAATTGTGCAAGGGCGATCAGGTGGACCGTTACCTGCTTCCGTATTCGCGCGGCGAAAAGAAAAGCTGCCTGGCCCTGTCGGAACCCGGCGCGGGCTCCGACGCCGCCGCCATCAAGACGCGCGCCGAGCGCAAGAATGGCAAATGGGTGCTCAACGGCACCAAGTTGTGGATCAGCGGCGCGCGCCGGGCCGATTTCATGATCGTGATGGCCGTGACGGACGCGGCGGCCGACAAACGCGCCAAATTCACGGCATTCCTGGTCGACAAGGGCACGCCAGGCCTGAGCATCCCGACGTCGTTCCCGATGATCGGCGAATATCACCCCTACGAGGTGGTTTTCGACAACGTCGAGCTGGACGACAGCCAGGTGCTGGGCGAAGTGGGCGCGGGTTTCGCGCCCCTGTCCAAGCGCCTGGGCGTGCGCCGCCTTGAGATCGCCTCGCGCTGCCTGGGCCTGGCCACGCGGTGCCTGAGCATGATGATCGAGCAGGCCAATACGCGCCAGACTTTCGGCGCGCCGCTGGCCGACCGGCAGGCCGTGCAGTGGTGGATCTCGGACAGCTACCAGGAAATCGAGATGGTCCGCCTGATGGTCTACCAGATGGCCTGGAAGATGGACTCCGGCAAGGACGTCCGCCTCGATGGATCGATGGTGAAGGTGCAGGGAACCGAGATGATTACCCGGGTGGTCGACCGCGCCATGCAGCTGTTCGGCGGCATGGGAGTATCGAAGGAACTGCCGCTGGAATACATCTCGCGGATGTGCCGGGTCATGCGCATCGTGGAAGGTCCGAGCGAAGTGCACCGCTGGGTCGTGGCGCGCGAACTGCTGCGCAACGGCATTCCCTCGGCTTGATGGAGAAGGGGCGGCCATGGCGGAATTCTCTTCCATTTCTCCCGCGGTTCGCGTTCACTCGGGAGATGCCGCGCTGAGCCTGTTGCCGCGCGAGGCCGCCCGGCTGGGCGCGCAACGCGCCTTCGTCGTATGCGGCAACTCCGTGGCCACGCGCACGCCCCTGCTGGCCAGGATCCGCGACCTGCTGGGCGATCGCTATGCGGGGGCATACACCCGCATGGGCAAGGACGCTCCGCTGGAAGACGTGCAAGAGGCCGTCCGGCAGGCCGCCGCGTGCCAGGCCGACCTGCTCGTCGCCGTCGGCGCGGGCAGCGTCCTCAAGGGCACGCGCGTTATCGCCATGGCGCTGGGCGAAGGAGGAGACCTCGCGCAGCTCGCCACGCAGTATCCGGAACATGGCGCGCCCGTGAGCCCCCGGCTGCGGCGGCCCAAGCCGCCGATCTTCAATGTGCTGACCGCCGCGACCTCGGCCCAGCACCGGGCCGGCGCCGCGCTGCGGCGCGGCAATGGGGGGCCGCGCCTGGAATTCTTCGACCCCAAGACCCGCCCCGCCGCGATCTTCTGGGACACCCAGGCCTTATCCAGCGCGCCGCCCTCCCTGGCGTTGTCGACGGGGCTGGGCGTCTACTGGCGCGCCTTGATGAATATCGGAGCGGTACGCCAGGCCAATCCGCTGGTCCAGGCTTCGCGCCTGCACGCGTATGCCTTGTCGCGCGCCGCCTTGCCGCGCCTGCGGGACCCCGACGATGTCCAGGCGCGCCTGGACATGTGCGCCGCGGCCCTGCTGCAGAACCGGGACGAAGACGACGGCGGCCGCCCCTTCGACGCGCACTGGATCGCCCGTGCCGTCTATGCCCTGGGCGCGGCCCTGTTCAATTGCGTCCCCCATCTGGACCAGGGGGCCACCCACGTACTGATGACGGCTTCCGCGATCCGGCATTTTGCGGACCTGTGCCCGGATGCCGTCGAACAGATGGGCGTGGCGTTGGGTCTGCCCGCGGCGAATGCCGCCAGGCCCGAACGCGTGATCGACGCGGTGCAATCGCTGACGCGGGAATTGGGCCTGCCCGACCGGCTGGAAGGCGTGTCGGCGCAGGATCGCGAACAGGCGCTGGCCTCTTCTCTGTTCAATTTCAATGCCGATCGCAAGCGCGAACTGAGCCTGTACCGGGATCGGCTTCAAGCCATTCTTCTGGAATCGGCCTGATCCCGCGGCGCCATGCAATAGAGCCTGGGCTTCCAGACGAAAAAAAGCCCGCCACGCGTTCAAAACGCGCGGCGGGCCTGTGTTTGGCGCGCCCTCAGTTCAGCGTGAATTTCGGCACGCGGTAGCCGTCCGGATGATCGGCGTAGACCATCTTGACCGGAGCATCCAGCTTGATCCTGTCCAGGTCGGCATGGTCCATGTACGACACCATGATGGGGCCCTCCTCGAGCTGCACCGCAACCACCAGGTGAGGCGCGGGATAGGCCGGCAGGTACTGGCGATGGAACACCGTCCAGGCGATGATCTTGGCGTTGCCCGAGATGGGCGTCCATTCATACTCCATGCTGAGGCTGACGGGACACATCGGACCCGGCGGGTAGCGGAATACGCCGGATTCCGGGCAGCGCTGCAACTTCATCCGGCCTTCGGCGATGCTTTCCCACATGGGCGCGTCATAGGGGGAGTACAAGCGGGGATTCTTTTTCATGGTGCGGGCCTCCTTCACTGTCCATAAATAATGGACATGGCCTTGCCAGCGACGTCCGATACGTACTGCACGAAGCGGCAGTCAGGCACTTGCCGCTTCCCCTCGTTGCCCCGCGCCTGCCGCACCGCCTCGATCTGGTGGTTCCAGCCCTGCATGTACGATTCCGAGATGTGGCCGCCATGCGTATTGACGGGCAGCTTGCCGCCCACGCCGATGCCGTTGTCGGCGATGAACCTGGCCGCTTCGCCGGGATTGCAGAAGCCGAAGCCCTCCAGCGCGAAGAAGATGTGAGGACTGAAGCTGTCGTACACCATCAAGGCATCGATGTCCTTGGGACCCACGCCCGCCGCTGCGTATACCTGCTCGGCCGCGCCGCGTTGCGCCGGAAGATAGAAGTCCATCAGGCGCGGCCCGAGGCTGGTGGCGTGATGGTTGAGGTCGCTGCGGCCCAGGCCGTGGATGGTCACCGCCTTGTTATTGGCAAGGCGCCGTGCTCGGCTCGCTTCCATGATGATGAGCGCGACACCGCCGTCATTGATGAGGCAGTAGTCGTTCATACGCAGCGGCTCGGCGATGTACGGCGCTGCAAGGTAGTCGTCCAGACTTAGCGGCTTGTTGCGCATGATCGCGTTCGGGTTCAGGCTGGCCCATTGGCGCTGGCCCACGGCAACCTGTCCGAGATCGCTGTCGCCGATGCCGTGCAGTTGCTTGTAGCGCTGGAACATCAGCGCATACAGCGCACCCTGCGACGTCAGGCCCCAGGGGCTGTGATAGACGTACGACAGGAAAGACCCGCCGCCCATCGCTTCCGGCCCGCCGTACTGGACCGCGGCCGAGCGCTGGTCGTTGCCGTATACCAGGGCCACGACTTCGGCCATGCCCGACTTGATCGCCATGACCGCCTGGAACACGGCCTGGACGGCGTCCGCCTGCCCGCCCCAGCGGGGATCGATGTTCAGGATCTCTCCCATGCGCTCATAGGCCGTCGTGGGGCCGACGATCAGGCCATCGACCTCGTCGCGCGAAATGCCGGCATCGTCCAGCGCCCGCTTGAATGCCAGGGCCGCGTAGCCATAGGAATCATGCGGCTTTTCGCCGTTGCGCACGCGCTTGTAGTCTTCCACCCAATCGGTGTGGCCTATGCCCACCACGGCTGAAATGCCGGATGTGCTGGTGTCCAAGGTATCGGTTGCCACCTGATCAATCTCCCTCAATGTGGACTATTTTTTGAAAACTGGATATTGTTCCGCCATTATCTAGGCGCTTCGCGGGTTTTGACCACAAGCGAAAGTCTACAAAGTGAGATTCAGGAGAGTGCAATGGAAGCAGGGTTCGACGATAATGCGGTCATCGATGAGGGACGCACCGGCACGCAGATGATCCATCGCTGCGCGAAGCTGCTGACGCTGATCACCACGAACAATCGCACGGGAATGCGGCTGGTGGATCTGTACAAGGCCGCCGATTTCTCGCGCCCGACCGCGCACAGGATCTTGCAGGCCCTGGTCACGGAACGCCTGGTCCGCCAGGACAGCCGGACCAAGAAGTACTTCCTGGGGTCGCTGGTCTACGAAATGGGCTTGGCGGCGGCGCCGCAGTTCGACCTGCGGGACGTCTGCCTGCCCTTTCTGCAGCGGGTGGCCGAAGCGACGGGCGATACGGTCTTCCTGACCATACGGTCAGGCTTCGACGGCGTCTGCGCGGCGCGCGCCGAAGGCGCGTACCCGGTCAAGGCCTTCGTTACGGACGTCGGCCGGCACCGGCCCTTGAACGTAGGCGGCGGCGCGGTTGCCTTGTTGAGTTGCTTCGAGGATGACGAGATCGAACGCATCTACCAGGCAAACAAGCTGCGGCTGGAGCGCGACTATCCAAGGTTCGATGTCGCCACCATGTGGGAGCACATCGCGCATGCCCGCAAGAAGGGCTACTTCATCAATGAAGTGCTCGAAGTGCAGGAAATCCTGTCGCTGGCCATGCCGATCTTCGACCGGCATGGCTTGCCCGTCGGAGCATTGAGCATTTCGGCCTTGAGAAAGCGCCTGGCAGGCAGTTTTCTCCGAGAGAAGATCGAGATACTGACCAACACGCTGCGCGATATCCAGGCCGAGCTGCAGGCGGAATCGAAAGAAGGCGAGGCGTAAGCCCGCAGTTGGCGGCCGGTATCGGCGTCGAGGAATCATCCCCCTGCCGGCATCGCGGCCTGGGGTTCATTTGAGCAAGGAGCTATTGCATGAAGGTGCTGGTGCCG
>NZ_JPYO01000035.1:19793-120082 GCF_000757485.1 Achromobacter sp. RTa | reverse complement strand
CTACGGCTATTCGGAGCAAGGCCCGTACGCCGGACGCGCGGCCATCGACGACACCATCCAAGCGGCGTCCGGCATGGCCTGGCTGCAGGGCGGCGCGGGCGCGGATGCGCCGCGCTACGTCAATTCCGTGGTTGCCGACAAGGTGGTGGCGCTGTATGTCGCCAACGCCGTCACCAGCGCCCTGCTGGCCCGCGAACGCGGCGCGGGCGGCCAGGCCGTGGAGGTGCCCATGTTCGAATGCATGGTGGCCTTCCTGGCGCCGGAGCACCTGGCCGGACTGACCTTCGTCCCGCCCGAAGGTCCGGCGGGCTACACGCGCCTGCTCAACGAATACCGGCGCCCTTTCCGCACCCGCGACGGCTACATGAGCGTGGTGCCCTACACCACGCCGCAGTGGCAGCGCTTCTTCGCGCTGGCCGGCAATCCCGAGATGGCGCAGGATCCGCGCTACCTCACGCTCAACAGCCGCAGCAAGCATTTCCCCGAGCTGTACAGCTACGTCGAAAGCGTGTTGAGCGAGCGCACGACGGCGCAATGGACCGAGCTGCTGGCCACCGTCGACATTCCCTACGCGCCGGTCAATGGCTTCGAAGAGCTGCTGGCCGATCCGCACCTGCGCGCCACGGGCTTCTGGCATGAATCCGAGCACCCCACCGAAGGGCGCCTGATCCAGGCGGGCCTGCCCGTCAGCTTCAGCCGCACGCCCGCCGATATCCGGCGGCACCCGCCCAGCCTGGGCGAACACACGGCCGAAATCCTGGCGGAAGCCCAGGCCGGCCGAAGGTCCTGAGTCCAGGTTCCAAGCACGAGGAGACAAACATGAAAAACAATATCCGATCCGCCCTGATCGCCGCTGCGCTGTGCCTGCCCGCGCTGGCCGGCGCCGCAAGCCAGGGCGCGCCGCGCTACCCGCTGGCGGACAAGCCGATCCATTTCGTCGTCGGCTTTCCCGCCGGCAGCACCATCGACAACGTTTCGCGCGTGGTGCTCGACGATATCCGCGCCCGCAGCGGCGCGCAGATCGTCGTCGAGAACAAGCCCGGCGCGCTGGGCGTGCTGGGCGTGGACACCGTGGCGCGCGCCGCGCCCGACGGCTACACCATGATGCCGAGCTCCAGCGCCACCAGTTCGTCCGGCCCCTATCTGTCCAAGGCCTTCCAGCGCTACGACGCCATGAAAGACTTCACCCAGGTCGGGCGGGTGGTCCGCTTCGACGTGGTCATCGTCACGCGCGCCGCCGGCCAGCACGGCGATGCGCGCCAACTGGTGGCGGCGGCCAAGGCCAAGCCGAACGCGGTCACCAGCGGCTACGGCTCGGGCACGGGCCAGGTCGTGGCCGCGGCCTTCAGCCGAGCCGCGGGAGCCGAAGTGTTGGGCGTGCCCTACAAGGGCCAGCCGGCCGCGGTGACCGACCTGCTGGGCGGGCGCATCGATTTCGTGGCCGCCGATCTCGGCGCGGTGCTGCCGCAGATCCGCGCCGGCAACCTGAACGCGGTGGCCCTGGTGTCGGCCAAGCGCTCCACCATCCTGCCGTCCGTGCCCACAGCTCAGGAGCTAGGCATGGGCAGCCTGGACCTGACCGGCTGGATCGGCGTGGCCGGCCCCGCCGGCCTCGCTCCCGAAGCCGCAAGCTGGTGGTCGGAACAGCTCACCGCGACGATGCGCGAGCCGGCCATCCAGGAAAAGCTGCGCGCCATGGGCATGGAGCCCGATCTGTCCACGGGCGATCCCTTGCAGCAGTTCGTGCGCGCCCAGTACGACGCCTGGGGCCAACAGATCCGGCAGGCCGGCATCCAGCCGGAATAAACGGCAGGCCCAAAGAAAAGCCCACCCGCAAGGGTGGGCCCGGCCGCCAGGGCGGCATGCTGCGCGGCGCCGCTACGCTTGCAGCGACAGCTCCTTCCACACCGCCATCGGCGCTTCCGCGTGGTTCAAGGTGTAGAAATGCACGCCCGGCGCGCCGTTGTCCAGCAGCGTCTGGCACAGCTCGGTCACCACGTCCACGCCAAAGGCGCGGATGGAAGCCTTGTCGTCGCCGAACTCCGCCAGGCGCAGGCGGATCCAGCGCGGCACTTCCGCGCCGCACATCTCAGAAAAGCGCAGCAGCTGCGTGTGGTTCGTGATGGGCATGATGCCCGGCACGATGGGTACGTTCACGCCCTTGGCCTGGGCCCGGTCGACGAAGTCGAAGTAGGCGTCGGCGTTGAAGAAGTACTGCGTGATGGCGGCGTTGGCGCCGGCCTTCACCTTGCGCACGAAATGATCCAGGTCGGCCGAGGGATTGGCCGCCTGCGGATGCATTTCGGGATAGGCGGCCACTTCGATGTGGAACCAGTCGCCCGTTTCCTCGCGGATGAACGACACCAGTTCATTGGCGTAGCGCAGTTCGCCCGCGTCGCCGCCCATGCCGGAGGGCAGGTCGCCGCGCAGGGCGACCACGCGCCGCACGCCTTCGTTCTTGTAGGCCTGGAGGATGTCCCGCAAGTCCTGGCGGGTGGCGCCGACGCACGAGAGGTGCGGCGCCGCATCGCAGCCCAGGTTGCGCAGCGTGCGCACGGCGTCGGCCGTGCCGGCGCGCGTGGAACCGCCCGCGCCGAACGTCACGCTGACGTACTTGGGCTGGATGGCCAGCATCTGCTTGGCCGCGCGCACCAGCCGTTCTTGGCCGGCCAGGTCGCGCGGGGGGAAGAATTCCAGACTGAAGGCGGGAGTAGTCGAGTCAGACATTAGGGGATCAGCTTGGTGAGCAGGCCCGAGATGATGCTGTACAGGATCGCACCGCCCACGGCCCACCAGAACCCGTTGACCTGGAAGCCCTTCAGCACGGAGCCGACGAACCAGAACAACAAGGCGTTGATGACGATGAGGAAGAGACCGAGCGTGACGATCGTGATGGGCAGCGTCAGCAGCACCAGCACCGGCTTGACCAGCATGTTCACCAGGCCCAGCACCAGCGCGGCGATGAGCGCCGATCCGAAACTGGCCACCGTGATGCCGGGCAGCAGGTAGGCGACGGCCAGCAGGGCCACCGCGTTCAGGATCCAGACGAGTATCAATGCCATGTTCGACCTCCTGTTTGGGTCCGTCGGCCCCGCCGCCGCAATGCGAGCGCGAGGGAAGCTCCGCGGACCGGAAAGCCCGCGCCGACATGGCGCGGCACTTTCCTATTTTGCTATCAACCGATCAATAGCGGTAGTGATTGGGCTTGTAGGGACCCTCGACCGGCACGCTGATGTAGTCTGCCTGTTCCTGGCGCAGGGTGGTCAGCTGCACGCCCAGCTTCTTCAGGTGCAGGCGGGCGACCTTCTCGTCCAGGTGCTTCGGCAGCACGTAGACCTCGCCGGACTTGTAGGCTTCGTTGCGCGTGAACAGCTCGATCTGGGCGATCGTCTGGTTGGCGAACGACGACGACATCACGAACGAGGGGTGGCCGGTGGCGCAGCCCAGATTCACCAGGCGGCCCTGGGCCAGCAGGATGATGCGCTTGCCATCCGGGAAGATCACGTGGTCGACCTGCGGCTTGATCTCTTCCCATTTGCAGTCGGCCAGGCTGGCGACGTCGATCTCGTTGTCGAAGTGGCCGATGTTGCACACGATCGCCTGGTCCTTCATGGCGCTCATGTGCTCACGCGTGATGACGTGGTAGTTGCCGGTGGCGGTGACGAAGATGTCGCCGTGCGCGGCCGCTTCTTCCATCGTCACGACCTTGAAGCCTTCCATGGCGGCCTGCAGGGCGCAGATCGGATCGATTTCGGTGACCCACACTTGCGCGCGCAGGGCGACCAGCGCCTGGGCGCAGCCCTTGCCCACATCGCCATAGCCGGCCACGACGGCGATCTTGCCGGCGACCATGACGTCGGTGGCGCGCTTGATGCCGTCCACCAGCGATTCGCGGCAGCCGTACAGGTTGTCGAACTTGGACTTGGTGACCGAGTCGTTGACGTTGATGGCCGCGAAGGCCAGTTCGCCCTTCTGCGACATCTGGTACAGGCGGTGCACGCCGGTGGTGGTTTCTTCCGTCACGCCCTTGATCAGGGCCAGGCGGGTCGAGTACCACTTGGGATCGCGCTGGAGCGTTTCCTTGATGGCGGCGAACAGGATGCGCTCTTCGTCGCTGCCCGGATTGGCCAGCACCGAGATGTCTTTCTCGGCCTTGGTGCCCAGGTGCAGCATCAGAGTGGCGTCGCCGCCGTCGTCCAGGATCATGTTGGCGTTTTCGCCATTGGGCCATTCGAAGATCTTGTGCGTGTACTGCCAGTACTCTTCCAGCGTCTCGCCCTTGACGGCGAAGACCGGCGTGCCCGAGGCGGCGATGGCGGCGGCGGCGTGGTCCTGCGTGGAGAAGATGTTGCACGAGGCCCAGCGCACTTCGGCGCCCAGGGCCACCAGCGTTTCGATCAGCACGCCGGTCTGGATGGTCATGTGCAGGCTGCCGGCGATGCGGGCGCCCTTGAGCGGCTGCTGGGCGGCGAATTCCTCGCGGATGGCCATCAGGCCGGGCATTTCGGTTTCGGCGATGGCGAGTTCGCGGCGGCCCCAGCCGGCCAGCGACATGTCGGCGACGATGTAGTCGGAAAAGGATTTATCGGTCACGGCATTCATGGTGTGTAGGCTCCACGTGAAATACGAACGGCGCGCAAGATGGCCGGACAACGCGAAAACACCACGACAGTCGAGTGCCCGCCTTTTCCGCCATATGCGACAAAGGTGAGCGCCGTTGCTGTAGCGCCGCGCAAGGCGCGCCGCTTGAACAAGGATTCCTGAGCCTGGCGAGCCGGGTTCCGCCAGCAGGCTGTGCCGCCGGGAACCGCAGGGTCGTCGCAACGCTCCTCAGGATTGCCGGGCATTGTACCCGGTAACCGGCCGGCGGGCAGCAAACCCCTGCCCCGCTAGCGGCCATTTCCCCGTCGGGCGGCCTCGAGCGAGTAGGCTCCCTCCGGCACGCAGGACACGTCCGCATCCGCCGCGGCGCGGGCGGTCCCGTCCAGCGCCACCAGCGCCGCCAGCAGGTCGGACGCAACCGCATCCCAGCCGCGGGTCAGCGCATGTTCGCGCACGGCGTGGCGGTCGAGCGACAGCGCGGCGCGGCAGGCGTGGGCAAGGTCCTCGTCCAGGAAGCCCGTTACGCCCTGGGCCACCACCGCCAGCGGCGCCTCGCTGCGGAACGCCGCCACCGGCGTGCCGCAGGCCATGGCCTCCAGCATGACGAGGCCGAACGTGTCGGTCAGGCTGGGAAACACGAATACGTCGGCTCCGCCATACAGTTCCGGCAGCGCGCCGTCGTGCTGCATGCCGGTGAAGACCGCGCGGGGGAAACGCTTCTTCAGGCGCGCCTCGTCCGGCCCTGCGCCCACCACCACCTTGCTGCCCGGCAGGTCCAGCGACAGGAAGGCATCCAGGTTCTTCTCCCGCGCGACCCGGCCGACGCTCAGGAATACCGGACGGGGCAAGCCCTCGAATGCGGTGCTGGGACCGGGCTGGAATTTGCGGGGATCGACCCCTCGCGACCAGACCTGCAGGTTCGCCAGGCCACGCCGCGCCAGGATGTCGCGCACTGTGGGCGTCGGCACCAGCACGCGCTGCGACGGCCGGTGGAACCAGCGCAGGTAACGCCAGGGCAAGGCAGCCGGGATGCCCATGCGCGCCTGCAGGTAGTCGGGAAACATGGTGTGGAACGAGGTGGTGAAGCGCCAGCCCCGCGCCAGCGCCATGCGGCGCGCGGCCAGGCCCAGCGGGCCTTCGGTGGCGATGTGCAGCGCGTCGGGCACGGTATCGCCCAGTATGCGGCGCAGTTGCCGGCCCGGTTGCAGGCAAAGGCGCAAATCCGGCTCGGACGGCGCCGGGACGGTCCGGCTGCCCTGGGGGTTCACCACGATCAGTTCGTACCCCCATTCACCCAGGATCCGTTGCATGGTCGTCCAGGTGCGGACGACACCGTTGACTTGCGGATGCCAGGCATCCGTGACCAGGACGATGCGCATGATGGAGCCGGAAGTGGGCGATGGCTAGATTTAGCCCGCGCCATGTGACACGCCCAAGACGGCGTGGGCGCCCGGCCCGGATCATGCGGGAAGCGGCCTCGTTCAGGCCTCAGTTGTTGCGGCGGGGATACCCCTGCGCCTTGATGCGCACCCAGACCTCGCGCTTTTCCTCTTCCGTCATGAAGACCCAGTTGGCGACTTCCATGGCCGTCCGGCCGCAGCCGCGGCAGATGTCGTCGAACAGCGTGGAGCAGACCGCGACGCAAGGGGAATCCGTGGCCTTGAAGGCGCGTTGCGCGTCTTCGGCGGCAGGTAATTCGGAAAGGTCGGCGATGTAGCGATTCATGGGCGAAGGTTAACACCCAGGGTGCGTCCCTTTTTGGATGGCCCTACTGCCCATCCTGGCTTGGTTGACAGCCCTCGCCCCTGAGGTCTAGCGGGCCGTGCCGGCGCCCCATCCGAAGAATGCCCGGACCTGGGCGAGCAGCGCCTCCGGGCATTCCTCCGCCAGGTAATGCGCCCCGGGCAGCGGCCCGCCCGACACCTCGTCCGCCACCGCCCGCCACAGGGCGAGCACATCGAAATTCCTGCCCACCGCGCCCTTTTCCCCCCACAGCACGCGCAGCGGCTGGCGCACGCGTGCGCACGCGGCCCGGCTCGCGCGGTCGTGCTCCAGGTCCAGCGTGGCGGAAGCGCGGTAGTCCTCGCAGATGCCCGTGGCCCAGCCGGGCAGCCGCGCGGTCCGCTCGTACTCGGCCATCGCCGCGCCGGAAAAATGCGCCAGCCCGCCGGGCCGCCCGCCCATCACCGAGCGCAGGTAGAAAACGGGGTCGCGCTCGATCATGGTTTCCGGCAATGGCGCGGGCTGGATCAACCAGAACCAGTGGAAATAGGCCTGGGCGAAGGCGCGCGTCGTGCCTTCGTACATGTCCAGCGTCGGCGCGATATCCAGCAGCATCATCCGGGTGACCGCGGATGCGTGGTCCAGCGCCAGCCGATGCGCGGCGCGCGCGCCCCGGTCGTGCGCCAGGACCTCGAAGCTCGAATGGCCCAGGGCCTTCATCAACTCGACCATGTCGGCGGCCATTTCGCGCTTGGAATGCGCGGCGTGGTCCGCCGTGGCGGCCGGCTTGTCGCTGTCGCCATAGCCGCGCAGGTCCGCCGCCACGCAGGTCCGGTGCCGCGTCAGTTCCGGCCACACGCGATGCCAGATGGCGTGGGTCTGAGGATGCCCATGCAGCAACAGCATGGGCGGGCCCGAACCGTCGATGCGCGCCGCGATCTGGATGCCGTTGGCGGCGATGCGGCGCACGGGAAGGTCGAAGAAATCGGTCATGGGTCTCCCTTGTAGCCTGCGCGAGGCTCGTTGTGGCGCGGACGGACGCTAGCCGGCCCTGCCGGCGTCCAGGCGGTCGCGCACCTGGCGCGCCACGTCCTTCATCCACGGATGGCGCGCCCAATGCCCGGCCTCGAAGCGCTCGACCTCGTCCAGCCGCTGCAACGAGGCCCCCACCATGTCCAGCCCCTGGGCGTACATCCGGCGATGACGCTCGGGCAAGGTAAAGCCCGCGCTCCAGCCGTCCGCCGCGCTGACCCGCCCCGCCGCGATATCGATGCCGACGCGGTTGGTGGCCCTATTGGACACCCGGGCGAGCAAGGCGTCGACCTCGGCCGGCGCCAGGCTGACCAGCAACAGCCCGTTGTTCACGGCGTTGAAGTAGAAGATCTCGCCGAAGCTGGGCGCGATCACCGCGCGGATGCCGAATTGCTGCAGGCCCCACACGGCATGCTCCCGGCTGGAGCCGCAACCGAAGTTCGGCCCCGCGACAAAAATGGACGCGCCGGCATAGGCGGGCTGGTTCAACACGAAATCGGGCCGCGGCGCGCCATCGGCATCGAAGCGCAGGTCATGCAGCAGCCCCCGGTCCAGCCCCGACTTGTCGATGATGCGCAGGAACTGCTTGGGCATGATCTGGTCGGTATCCAGATTGGAAAAGGGCAAGGGCGCGGCCACGCCTTCCATCATCGGGTTCATGCTTGCTGCTCCCATTCGCGGACATCGACGATGCGGCCCGCCAGCGCGGCGGCGGCGGCCATCGCCGGGCTCATCAGGTGGGTGCGTCCCGCCCGGCCCTGCCTGCCTTCGAAATTGCGGTTGGTGGTGGACGCGCACCGCTCGCCCGGCGTCAGCACGTCGTCGTTCATGGCCAGGCACATCGAACAGCCCGGCTGGCGCCATTCGAAGCCCGCCTCGATCAGTTGCGCCGCGACGCCCTCGGCCTCGGCCTGGGCGCGCACCGCTCCGGATCCCGGCACCACCATGGCCCGCACGCCGGCGGCCACCTTGCGCCCGCGCACGACGCTCGCGGCCGCTCGCAGGTCCTCGATGCGCCCGTTGGTGCAGGATCCGATGAATACCCGGTCTACCGGCAGGCCCGCGATCGGCGTGCCGGGCGCCAGGCCGATGTAGTCCATCGCCTTCTCCAGCGCCAGGCGCGCCAGCGCGTCGGGCTCGGCCCGCGGGTCAGGCACGACGCCGTCGATCGGCATGGCCTGGTCGGGGCTCGTGCCCCAGGTGACGAACGGCGCGATCGAGGCGGCGTCCAGCACGTGTTCCGCATCGAAGACCGCATCGTCGTCCGAGCGCAACCCGGCCCAGCAGGCACGCGCCTGCGCCAGGGCCTCGCCCTGCAATTGCGGCGCGTGCGCGGCGACGTAGGCGTCGGTGGTGGCGTCCGGCGCGATCAGCGCGGCGCGCGCGCCGGCCTCGACCGTCATGTTGCACAGGGTCATGCGGGCCTCGGCCGAGAGCGCATCTATTGCCTCGCCGCAGAATTCCACGGCATGCCCGCGCGCGCCCTGCGCGCCTATGCGGTGCACCACGCAAATGACCAGGTCTTTGGCCGTGACGCCGCGCGGCAACGCCCCGTCGACGCGAATGCGCATGTTGCGCGCAACGCGGTAGGCCAGCGTCTGCGTGGCCAGGATGTGCTCGACCTCGGAGGTTCCGATGCCGAAACCCAGCGCGCCCAGCGCGCCGTAGGTCGTGGTGTGGCTGTCGCCGCACAGCACCACCATGCCCGGCAGCACCATGCCGTGTTCGGGCGCGATCACGTGCTCGATGCCCTGCAGCGGATCGGTCGTGTCGAACAGCGCGATGCGCTGCGCTTCGCAATTGCGCTTGAGATTGACCGCCTGCCGCGAAGAGGCCTCGTCCGCGATCACACGCAGCGCTGCGGGCACCGGATGGGTAGGAATGATGTGGTCCACCACCGCCATCTGCTGCCCGGGACGCAACACCGCGCGCCCGCGCGCCGCCAGGCCGCTGAAGGCCTGCGGGCTGGTGTATTCGTTCATGATGTGCAGGTCGACGTAGAGCAGCACGTGCTCGTCGTCGATGCGGGCCACTTCATGGCTGGCCACCAGTTTGTCGTACAGCGTCATGCCGGGCATGTCTTGCGTCCTCGAGATTCAGTTCGCCTGGATTCCGGCGTCCTTGACGATGCCGGCCCAGCGCGTCATTTCTTCGGCCACCATGGCGTCGGTCTTGTCCGGCGTGGAGATCAGGGGGTCGAAGCCTTCCTTGCCCATGCGCTGCGCGAGCTCGGGGGAACGGAGGGCTTGCTCCAGCTTGGCGTTCAGCACGTCGATCACCGGCTGCGGCGTGCCCGCGGGCGCGCTGATCACGAACCAGGTATTGAACTCATAGCCGGGCAGGCCGGATTCCGCGATGGTGGGCACGTCGGGCAGCAGCGGCGACCGCTTCGTACCGGTCACCCCCAGCGCGCGGAGCTTCTTGCCGTCCACTTGCGGCTTGGCCGCGGAAAGCACCGGGAAGCTCATCTGCACCTGCCCGCTGATGGTGTCGAGCATGGCGGGGCCGCCGCCCTTGTACGGCACGTGCAGGATCTGCGTGTGCGACACGGACTTGAATAGCTCCGCGGCCATGTGGAACGTGCTGCCCGTGCCCGCCGAACCGAAACTCAGGTCGTTGGCCGGCCGCTCGCGCACGTAGGCCAGGAGTTCGCTCACATTGGCTACCGGCAAGCCGTTGGTCACCGTCAGCACGTGCTGGGACGTCCCGACCGTGCCCACCGAACGCAGGTCCTTCCTGGTGTCGAACGGCATGCTCTGGAAAAGCGCGGGGTTGATCGCCAGCGACATGGTGTTGATCGCCAGCGTATAGCCGTTGGGCTCGGCGCGCGCCACCGCGGCCATGCCGATATTGCCGGAGGCGCCGGCCCGGTTCTCCACGACCACGCTTTGTCCCAGCGCCCGGCTCCAGGCATCGGAAATCAAGCGCGCGGCGATATCCACGCTGCCGCCGGGCGCAAACGGCACGATGAGCGTTACCGCGCGTTCGGGAAAGGCGCCGGCGGCGGCGGCCGGCTGGATCCAACAGGTTGCGGCGGCAAGGGCCGCGCACAAGGCGCCGGCCGCGGTGTTGATCTTCATTCCTGGTCTCCTCGTATGGCCGCGCTCCGCGGCTCTGTATATTGGCGAGTCCAGTGTATAGGCCTGTTGGATTCTTATAATTAATAATCAGCCTAAAGCTTTATTAAATCTGATTTATAAATAAGCCCATGGACGCCCTATCGGATCTGGCCTTCTTCTCCCTGGTGGTCAAGCATGGCAATCTGTCCGCCGCCGCGCGCGAGCTGGGCCTGACGCCGCCCGCGGTCAGCACGCGGCTGGCCAAGCTGGAACAACGCCTGGGCGTGCGGCTGCTGAACCGCACCACGCGCCGGGTCAGCGTCACGCAGGAAGGCGAGCTCTACCTGGCCGAAGGCGGGCGCATCCTGGCCGACCTCGAAGCCCTGGAACGCTCGGTATCCAGTGCCCGGGCCCAGCCCCAGGGCCTGTTGCGGCTGAACGCCACCTTCGGCTTCGGGCGCGCGCACATCGTGCCCGCGGTGTCCGACTTTGCGCGCCAATATCCCGAGGTGGAAGTGCAGATGCGGCTGACCGACAGGCCGCTCAACCTGATCGAGGAAGGCTTCGACGTGGCGGTGCGCTTCGGGGATCTGCCGGACGCGCGGCTGACCGCGCGCAAGATCGCCTCGAACCGCCGGCTGCTTTGCGCGTCGCCGCGCTACCTCGATACCTATGGCGAGCCGCGGGCCCCGGGCGACCTGCAACGCCACCGCTGCATCGTGGTGCGCGAAAACGACGTGGCCTACGGCACCTGGCGGCTGGAATCCGGGCTGCGCGCCGAAACCGTCAAGGTGCGCGGCCCGGTCAGCTCCAACGACGGCCAGAGCGCGCTGGAATGGGCCTTGGACGGGCACGGGATCGTCATGCGGTCTGAATGGGAAACGGCCGCCCACTTGCGCGCCGGCCGCCTGCGCGTCGTGTTGCCGGACTGGCACACCCCGCCCGCCGACATCCACGCCCTGTATCCGGAACGGCTGAACCTGCCGGCCAAGACGCTGGCCTTCGTGGAATTCCTGTCGCAGCGCTTCGCCCGCCACCTGCGGCCGCCGGGCTCGGACGACCCGGTATGGTGACGCGGCCCGCGCGTCAGGCCTCGTCGGGCCCCAGGCGCGTGCCGGCGCGCACGATGCCGCAACGCTTGTGCGCCCGCATCACCACGCCGACCTCGCTGTTCAGCACGCCGTCCAGTTCGCCCAGGCGGCGCGTAACCACTTCCCACAGGTGCAGGCTGTCGCGGCACAGCACGTGCCAGAACAGCTGGGACGCGCCGCTGGTGCCGAACAGGCAGCGCGTGTTCGGATCCAGCGCAAGATGCGCGGCCAGCGCGTCCACCGCCTGCGGCCGCACCTGCACGGAAATCACCGCCTCTACCGGGAATCCGACCAGCGCCGGCTCCACTTCCACGCGAAAGCTCAGCGCGCGCCGCTCCACCATGTTGTGCAGCAGACGCTGGGCGGTGGGCTCGCTGACGCCGGCCTGCTCGGCCAGTTCGGCCAGGCTGGCGCGGCCGTCGCGCATCAGGTAGGCCACCATGCGCTGTTCCGAGTCCGTCAGTGCGGAGGGCGGTTGCGCAAGCGCGGACTCGGCGGCGGCATCCGCCTGAGCCTGGATGCGCCACTGCCCGGCGCGCCGGAACGGCCGCAGCACCAGCCGCGCCTCCACGTGTTCCACGCCGTCGATGGACGGCAGCACACGCGTCACCACGTCCGGCATGTCGGCCGCGTCCGCCAGCGTCAGCTCGGCCATCAGGTCGGCCGAACCGGCCAGCGTGACCACCAGTTGGCTGATGTCCAGCCGCGCGAGCTGGTCCGCGACCTCCGGCACGCGGCCCGAGCGGCAGCGCACCCAGGCATGCAGCACCACGCCCCGGCCGGTGGCCAGCGGATCGGGTTCGGCAATGACACGCAGGGCGTCCGCATCCATCAGGCGCTTGATGCGGCGCGCAACGGTGCGCTCGGCAATGCCCGTGGCCGCGCCCAGTTCGCGCCAGGAGGCGCGCGGGTCCGCCTGCAGCGCGATCAGGCAGGCCAGATCGGTGTCGTCCAGCCCTGGAGCTAGGGGCTTACCCTTACTTGACGTGTCCATATTCATTAAATTAACGTTCGCGCATTGATAAAAACACAAAATTAAACGGTCTTTTTGACCAAAAATAAATTCTTATTTGAGGTTTTCATGAGCAGCACTTCAGCGCCCCTGCGCAAGCCGCAGGGGGCAGCCGCATCGGCCGGCGCCGCGCCCGTTTCCCGCGCACGCACCATTCTGGCCGGTAGTGTAGGCAATGCGGTCGAATGGTTCGACTGGACCATCTACGCTTCCTTCGCCATTTTCTTTTCCAGCCAGTTCTTCCCCGAAGGCAACGAAACCGCCGCCCTGCTGGCGACGTTCGGCATTTTCGCGGTGGGCTTTTTCATGCGCCCCGTGGGCGGCTGGCTGCTGGGCATCTTTTCCGACCGCTACGGCCGTAAGGCCGCGCTGGGCCTGACGATCCTGATGATGGCCGGCGGCTCGCTGATCATCGCCATCACCCCCACCTACGCCACCATCGGCCTGGCAGCGCCGCTGCTGCTGACCGCCGCGCGTCTCCTGCAAGGCTTGTCGCTGGGGGGAGAGTATGCCTCGGCCACGACCTTCCTGGCGGAAATGGCGCCGCCCAACAAGCGCGGCTTCTACTCCAGTTTCGTATTCTTCAGCGCCGCCGTGGGCATTCTGGCCGCCTCGGCCATCGGCTGGGTGCTGACCTCGACGCTGACCAAGGCCGACATGGCGGCCTGGGGCTGGCGCATCCCCTTCCTGCTGGGCGCCCTGGGCGGCCTGGCCGGCATGTGGATCCGCCGCTCGATCCCCGAGACCGAGGCGTTCTCGCACGCCAAGAAGGCCGGCGTCGAAAAGCAGCCGCTGCGCACCCTGCTGCGCGACCACCCGCGCGAAGTGCTGCGCATCGTGGGCTTTTCCATCCTGACCACCTTCGCGTTCTACATCTTCGTGGCCTACGTGCCCACCTACGCCATCCGCCAGGTGCACGCGGATCCCAAGACCGCGTTCGCCGCCAATACCGTTGCGCTGGTCGTGTTCATGCTGGTGCAGCCCTTGTTCGGCATGCTGTCCGACCGCATCGGCCGCAAGCCGCAGCTGATCTTTTTCGCCGCCGGCTACCTGGTGTTCTTCTACCCGCTGATGACCACGCTGGGCCCGTCGTTCGGTTCGATCCTGGCGGTGGAGCTGTTCGGCCTGGTGCTGTACGCCATGTACACCTCGATTGCGCCGGCCATCATGTCCGAGCAGTTCCCCACCAGCGTGCGGGCGGTCGGCATCGGCACTCCCTACAACCTGGTCGTGGCGCTGCTGGGCGGCACCACGCCCTACCTGCTGACCTGGCTGCAAAGCAAGGGCATGGAACGCTGGTTCTTCTATTACGTGCTGGCGGGCGCCGTAATCACGCTGATCACTTTCATCCGCATGCCTGAGACCAAGGGCCAGAGCCTGAAGTAAATACAAGACATGCCAGCACAAGACAACGCCCTGCACTTCCAAGACGCCCAGGCTCTTGCCGGCGCCATCCGCCGGCGCGAACTCAGCTCGCGCCAGGTCACCACCCACTTCCTGGACCGCATCGAGCGCGCCCCCGCTCTCGCCGCCTACAGCGAAGTCACGGCCGAGCGCGCGCTGGCCCAGGCCGACGCCGCCGACCGCCTGCTCGGCGCGGGCATCCTGCTGGGGCCGCTGCACGGCGTGCCGGTAGCGGTGAAAGACAGCGTGCAATGGGAAGGCGTCGCCGCAAGCCTGGGCTCCAGCGCCCTGCGAGGGCGGACCAGCGGCCAGACGGCCGCCGCGCTGCGCGGCCTGGCCGCGCAAGGCATGGTCGTCCTGGGCAAGACCCGCATGACCGAATTCGCCTTCGGGCTGTCGGGCCAGAATCCCACCCAAGGCACCGCGCGCAATCCCTGGGACGCCCACGTGGCGCGCGCGCCGGGCGGCTCGTCCAGCGGCGCCGGCGTGGCCGTGGCCGCCGGGCTGGCGCCGCTGGCGCTGGGCGGCGACACCGGCGGTTCGGTGCGCGCGCCCGCCGCGCTCAACGGCCTGGTCGGCTACAAGCCTTCCACCGGCGTCATCAGCCTGGCGGGATGCCTGCCGCTGTCGGAAACGCTCGATGTGCTGGGCCCGATCTCGCGCAACGTGGCGGACGCCCGTCTGCTGGCGCAATTGCTGGCCGGCCCCGACATCGACGACGCAGCCACGCTGGCCTTCCCCGCAAGCGCCATTGCCGCCCTGCGCCAGCCCGCAAGGCGCGGCGCCGGCCCCCTGGCCGTGCTGGCCCCCGAGGCGTGGCCCGCCCCCCTGACGGATTCCGGACTTGCGGCCTGGCACGAGGCGCAGGAAAACCTGGCGCGGGCGGGCTTCGCGCCCACTCCCTGGCGCCCGCCGGCGGCCCTGTCGTTCGCCCGCATGGCGGACGACAATTCCCTGGTGCTGGCCTACGAGGCCTACCGCCACTACGGCGCGCTGGCCGAAGACCCGGCGCAGCCCCTGTGGGAAGTGGTGCGCGCCCGCATCGCCGCGGGCGGCCGGATCGCGCAGGCCGACTACGAAGCCGCCCTGCTGCGCCGCGCCGCCGGCATGGCCGCTTTCGCGCATGCCATGCAGGACGTGGACGCCTTGCTGATGCCGGCATGCGACCAGGCCGCTCAGGCGCTGGATGCGGACGATACGCGCCACGCCAGCCTGGGCAGGCTGCTGCGGCCCGCCAACTTCCTGGGCGCGGCCGCCATCTCGCTGCCGGCCGGTTTCGACGCCGAAGGCATGCCCATCGGCGTCCAGCTGCTGGCGCCCGCGGGCGGCGACGCCGCGCTGCTGGATTGCGCCGCGGCGCTGGAGCCCGTGCTGGCTCCGGCGGTCCGGCGGCCCGACCTGTCGTCCTGGAACCTGTGATTCCGCCGCGCCAATGAAAATGCCCCCGCGGATGAGCGGGGGCATTTTTTTGAAGAGCAGCGCTTACAGGGCCTTCTTCAGTTCCTGCACCTTGTCCGTGGCTTCCCACGAGAACTCCGGCTCCGAACGACCGAAGTGGCCGTAGGCGGCGGTCTTCGCGTAGATCGGACGCAGCAGGTCCAGCATGTTCACGATGCCCTTCGGACGCAGGTCGAAGTGCTCGCGCACCAGCTTGGCGATCTCGTGATCGGGGATGACGCCCGTGCCTTCCGTGTAGACGGTGATGTTGATCGGCTCGGCCACGCCGATGGCGTAGCTGACCTGCACCTGGCACTGGCGTGCCAGACCGGCGGCCACGATATTCTTGGCCACGTAGCGCGCGGCGTAGGCGGCCGAGCGGTCCACCTTGGACGGATCCTTGCCCGAGAACGCGCCGCCGCCGTGCGGGCATGCGCCGCCGTAGGTGTCGACGATGATCTTGCGGCCGGTCAGGCCGCAGTCGCCTTGCGGGCCGCCGATGACGAAACGGCCGGTCGGGTTGACCAGGAACTTGGTCTTGGGCGTGATCAGGCCGTCGGGGAAGCTCGGCTTGATGATGTCTTCGATCACGGCTTCGTGGATGGTCTCTTGCGAGACCTCGGGCGAATGCTGGGTCGACAGCACCACCGTGTCGACTTCCGCCGGGCGGCCGTCGATGTAGCGGAACGTCACCTGCGACTTGGCGTCGGGGCGCAGCCACGGCAGGCGGCCATCCTTGCGCAGTTCGCTCTGGCGCTGCACCAGGCGGTGGGCGTACCAGATCGGGGCGGGCATCAGGTCGGGAGTTTCATCGCACGCGTAGCCAAACATCAGGCCCTGGTCGCCCGCGCCCTGGTTCAGGTAGTTTTCCGAGCTGCGGTCCACGCCCTGGGCGATGTCCGGCGATTGCTTGTCGTAGGCGACCAGCACCGCGCAGCCCTTGTAGTCGATGCCGTACTCGGTGTTGTCGTAGCCGATGCGGCGGATCGTGTCACGCGCAACCTGGATGTAATCGACGTTGGCGGTCGTGGTGATCTCGCCGGCCAGCACGACCAGGCCCGTGTTGCACAGGGTCTCTGCCGCAACGCGCGCGTTGGGGTCTTGGGTGAAGATGGCGTCGAGGATGGAGTCTGAAATCTGGTCGGCAACCTTGTCGGGGTGCCCTTCAGAGACGGATTCGGAGGTGAAGAGAAAGTCGTTGTTGGCCACAGATGCGTCCTTACGTGCCCGGCTTTGCCGGCGCATAGGTTCACGAGGCGCGTAGCACCTCGAACCGTATGCCTTGCGGCATACCCCGGATCTGGGCGCGACGCTTTAGCGGATTTGGCAAAGGACGCGCAACGCGCTACACCCTTGCCGTCGCCCCGCAAGTTGTCGGTTAACTCGGCGACTGGCTCATTTTAGGCGAAAATGCCGTTCTGCTGCTCGTGCCTGGGCGCCTGCCCGTTCCCGGGGCCCGGGCGCCCCCCTGCCAGCCCCTTACCTTTGCCGCATGCTGCTCTTCCTGTTCAGATTGTTCGCCGCCCTTCCTCTCCCCGTCGCGCACGCCCTGGGGCGCCTCGCCGGGCGCGCGATCTACGCCTGGCCAGGCAAGTACCGGCGGCGGCTCCAGGCGAACGCCGCCCAGGCAGGCTATCCGGACCCGGCCTTCGCGCGCCGCGCGGCCGGCGAGATCGGCGCCATGATCCTCGAAAGCCCGCGGGTCTGGTTCCGCAACGAAGACAGCCTGGCCCGGGTCGTCTCGGACGACAACGACGTGGTCAGCGCGGCCCGCGCCGAAAACCGGGGCATCCTTTTCCTGACGCCCCACCTGGGCTGCTTCGAAATCACGGCCCGCTACCTGGCCCGCCAGATGCCGATGACGGTCATGTTCCGCCCGCCGCGCAAGGACATCCTGGCCCCGCTGCTGGAAACCGCGCGCAACAGCTCGGCGGTCAACGCGGTGCCCGCCACCATGCAAGGCGTGCGTGAATTCGTGCGCGCCCTGCGCCGGGGGGAATCCGTGGGCATGCTGCCCGACCAGGCGCCCAGCGTGGGCGACGGCGTCTGGGCCCCGTTCTTCGGACGCATGGCCTACACCATGACCCTGCCAGGCAAGCTGGCCACGCAGACCGGCGTTTCCATCATCCTGACCGCCGGTGAAAGGCTGCCCAAGGGGCGGGGCTGGCGCATCCATTATGTCCGGGTGCCCGAACCGCTGCCCGCCGATCCCCAGGCGCAGGCCGCGCTGCTCAATGCGGCCATGGAAACGCTGATCCGCCGCTGCCCGGAGCAATATCTCTGGAGCTACAACCGCTACAAGACGCCGCGCGGGGCCCCGCCGGCGCCGGCCGCCGATACGGCCTCCACGGCGGGCTGAACCCGCCGCGCCCCGCCCGTTCCCCTGCTGACACTATGACTGATTTCAAAACGCGCGCGCTGGTCTCCCTGTTGAAATGGTTCGGTCGCATCAAGCCGTCGACGCGGCTGCGCATCGGCGCCTGCCTGGGCTGGCTGGCGCCGCGCCTGGCGAAGTCGCGCGCACGCATCGTCCGGCGCAACCTGGAGCTGTGCTTTCCCGACCAGCCCGAGTCCGTGCGCGAACGCTGGCTGGCCGAGCATTTCCGCGCCCTGGCGCAATCCATCGTGGACCGCGGCGTGCTCTGGTACGGCACGCCGGAGGCCATCAAGGAAATGGTGACGCAGACCGGCAGCGAACGCATCAACGAACTGATCGCCGAAGGCCGCTCGGTGATCCTGTTGGCGCCGCACTTCATCGCGCTGGACGCCGCGGCGACCAGGCTCACCATGGACGTGCCCAGCGCCGCCACCATGTATACCCCGCAAAGCGACCCGCACATCGACGCCGTCGTGGCCGCGGGCCGCGCCCGCTTCAACGAAGTCTTCCTGGTCAGCCGCAAGGACGGCGTGCGCGAACTGCTCCGCCATCTGCGCGCCCCCCGCCCCGTCTACTACCTGCCCGACATGGACTTCGGCCGCCAGGGCTCGGTCTTCGTGCCCTTCTTCGGCGTGCCCGCCGCGACCCTGCTCGCGACCGCGCAGCTGGCCAAGAAATGGAATGCCGCCGTCATGCCCATCGTGGGCTTCTGGAATCCGGAAACCGGCCGCTACCACGTGGATGTCCTGCCGCCGCTGGCCGATTTCCCGGGCGAAGGATCGCTGGAAGACGCCACCGCCCGCCTGAACCGCGAACTGGAATCCTGGGTGCGCCGCTGCCCCAGCCAGTACTACTGGGTCCATCGCCGATTCAAGACGCGGCCGCCGGGCGAGCCCAAACTTTACTGAACCCCGGCCGCGCCGCCCGCGCCCCAATAATGGGCGATAATCCGGTGATGAACTGGAACTTCACCAAAATGCATGGCGCGGGCAACGATTTCGTCGTGCTCGACGGGGTTCGCCAAACGATCGAAATGACGCCCGAGCGCGCGCGCGCGTTGGGCGACCGGCATTTCGGCATAGGCGCCGACCAGATTCTCCTGGTCGAGCGGCCCACCCGGCCCGACGCCGATTTCCGCTACCGCATCTTCAATTCAGACGGCAGCGAGGTCGAGCATTGCGGCAACGGCGCCCGCTGCTTCGTGCGTTTCGTGCACGAACAGGGCCTGTCCGACCGCAACCCGCTGCGCGCTGAAATCGCCACGGGCATTCTCGTCCTGGACGAAGGCGACGACGAGCAGGTAACCGTCGACATGGGCAGCACCCGCTTCGACCCGGCCGCCCTGCCGTTCAACACCGACGGCCTGGCTGCGCAACGCCAGGGCGACGACACGCTATGGGAGCTCCCGCTGGACGCGCCCGCCGGCCTGCCGCGCTCCGTCCCGGTGTCCGCCGTGGCCATCTCCAATCCGCATGCCGTGCAGGTCGTGGAAAACGTGGACACCGCCCCCGTCTCCGTCCTCGGCCCGCTGATCGAGACCCATCCCCGCTTCCCGCGCCGCGTCAACGCCGGCTTCATGCAAGTGGAAGACCGTAACAACATCCGCCTGCGCGTCTTCGAACGGGGCGTGGGCGAAACCCTGGCCTGCGGCACGGGCGCCTGCGCCGCCGTCGCAGCCGGCATCCGCCGCGGCCTGCTCGATTCCCCGGTGCGCGTACAAACGCGCGGCGGCGTGCTGACCGTCGCCTGGAACGGCGAACAGTTGCGCATGACCGGTCCGGCGGAATCCGTTTTCACGGGGCAGGTCGACATCGACAAGCTCGTCTTCTCCATGGGGCTGAACCGATAAGCCATGACTGATACCGCTTTTACCGCTCACGACATCGCCGGCTTCCTGCAAGAGAATCCCGGCTTTTTCGACGAACACGCCGACGTCTTCGCCACGCTGCAAGTGCCCCATCCCCACGGTTCGCGCGCCATTTCGCTTGGCGAGCGCCAGATCATGACGCTGCGCGAACGCAACCGCGAGCTGGAATGGCGCCTGAGCGAGCTGGTGCGCAACGCCACGGCCAACGAAACCATCGGCACGCACCTGGCCAAGTGGTGCAGCCGCCTGCTGTCCGAATGCGATCCCCAGCGGGTGCCGGGCGAAATCGCCCTGGGCCTGGCCGAACAGTTCGATTTGAACCATGCAGCCCTGCGCCTCTGGGACCTGTCCGAACTGCCCGCGAACGGCTACGGGGAGCCCGTCTCCCAGGACGTGCGCGCCTTCACCGACAGCCTGAAGGCCCCGTACTGCGGCGCCGACACGGGTTTTGAAGCCGCCGGCTGGCTGGACGCCAAGCCCAAGTCGCTGGCGCTGGTGCCCCTGCGCCTCGAAGCGGACGGCCCTGCCGTCGGCCTGCTGGTGCTGGGCTCGGACGACGCCGAACGCTTCACCCCCGAAATGGGCACTACGTTCCTGGAATCCATCGGCCAGCTGGCGTCGGCGGCGCTGCATCGCCTGAACCCCGCGACCCCCAAGGTCTAGGGCCTGTTCATACGAAAGGGAGCCGTGCATGGGGAACGCCGCGCAGGACACAGACCCGCCGGAAGCGCCCCTGCCCGACGCGATGGGCGCCTGGCTGCGCCACCTGGAAACGAACCGCCGCTATTCGCCCCATACGCTGGACGGCTACCGCCGCGAGCTGCGTTTCCTGCGCGCGCTGGCCGACAAGGCGGGGCTGCCGCTGGACAAGATCGGCAACGGCCACATCCGGCAATTCGTGGCGCGCCTGCATGCCGAAGGCCGCGGTCCGCGCAGCCTGGCGCGCACGCTGGCCGCCTGGCGCGGTTTCTACCAATGGTGGGCGCCGGCGATCGAATTGGCGGGCAACCCCGTGGCGGGCGTGCGCGCGCCCAAGGCGCCCCGCGGCCTGCCCAAGGCCTTGTCGGTGGAACAGACCCAGGCCCTGCTGGACCGCGCTCCGGCGCAGGTGGCGACCGAGCCCGCCGCGCTGCGCGACCAGGCCATGTTCGAACTGCTGTATTCCAGCGGCCTGCGGCTCTCGGAGCTGGTCGGGCTGGACCTGCGCTACGAACGCGCCAACGGTTATGAATCGCGCGGCTGGCTGAACCTGGACGAAGCCGAGGTCGTGGTGCTGGGCAAGGGCGGCAAGCGCCGGTCCGTGCCCGTCGGCCACGCCGCCGTGGAATCCTTGCACAAATGGATCGCTGCGCGCCCGCAGCTTGCGCCCTTCACCTCGCAGCCCGAGGACGCCGCGGCGCTCTTCCTCGGCGCGCGCGGACGCCGCATCTCGCCGCGCGTGGTGCAACTGCAGCTCGCGCGCATCGCGCAAGCGGCCGGCGTGCCTACCCATGTGCATCCGCACGTGCTGCGGCACAGCTTCGCCAGCCATGTGCTGCAGTCCGCGCAAGACTTGCGCGCCGTGCAGGAAATGCTGGGCCACGCCAATATTTCCACCACCCAGGTCTATACCCGGCTGGACTTCCAGCACCTGGCGCGCGCCTACGACCAGGCGCATCCGCGCGCCGGCCGCAAGTCCTAACCGCCCCCGGCCGCCGCGCCGCCCAGCAGCATCACCCCCAGCAACAGCACGGCCAGCGCCGCGAGCGCCTCCACCGCGTAGCGCAGGCGCGCCGCGCCCGCGCCCGAAAGCCGGCGCCCAAGGCGATTGGCCGCGCCGCCGGCCGCCACGGCCAGCATGGCCAATGCGGCGACGGTCAGGCCGGTGCCCACGCCCATCGCCAGGGCCGAGGCCACGCCAGCCAGGAAAAAGCCCTGCGACAACGCGAACACCAGCACGATCAAGGCGCCGCTGCAGGGCCGCAGGCCCACGGCCAGGATCGCCGACGCGGCGCGCCGCAAGTCCAGGCGGCCCGCCACGCTTTCGGGTTCGGGCACATGCGCGTGCCCGCAAGCGCAATCGTGTCCATGGCTGTGCCCATGGCCGTGTCCATCGCCGTGCGCATGGCCATGCGGGGACGCGGACGCGCGCGTCCGCAACGGGCGGATCACCTTGGTCCAGACCAGCCATGCGCCCAACGCCGTCACCAGCGCATACGACGCCAGCTCCAGCCAGCGCGTGGCCGTGTTCATCACCGTGGCGGTGGCGTTGAACACCACTGCCAGGACGGCCACCATCGCAATCGCAACCAGCGCCTGGATCAAGGCGGACAACAGCGCCAGCAGCGCGCCGTTGCGGGCGGTCTGGCGGTTTGCCAGCACATAGGACGAGATCACCGCCTTGCCATGGCCTGGGCCCAGGGCGTGAAACACGCCATAGGCGAACGACAGGCCGACCAGGACCCAGGCCGCGCCGCCATCGTTCTGCCAGGCGCGCACCGCGCCCGTCAATTGCCGGTAGAAATGGGACTGCCAGACGGCGACCTGGCCGAAGAAGCCGGACAACCATCCCGGCCCGCCCGCGCCGCCGCTTTCCGGCACGCCGAAAGGGTGGGCGCCCTGCGCTGCCGCGGTCGCCGTCCACATCGCTGCGCTCCATCCCAACAGCACCAGCGCGAGCGCCGCGGCAACGGACTTCGCCGGCCGCGCTACGGGCATCTCACCTCGATGCGGTGCGTCAGCCCCTTGGTAATGGCGAAGAGTTCGTCGGGCAACGCGTCCGGATCGGCCGGGATCGCCGCCAGTTGCTGCATGGTTTTCCAATCCAGTTCCTTGGGCTTGCGGTAGGCCGACGCACAGGCCGCGCCTTGCGGGCCTCCGAGGGACACGGCGTTCTTGCCATCGAAGGCGTAGGCGACGAAGTAGGTCGGATCGTAGATGTCCACTTGCGCGCCGTCCTTGCCGGGCGGGGCCGGCTCGGCCAGCGGCAATGTGAAGGACAGGGTCAGGCGCGTGGTCTTTGGATTCCAGTCGACGCGCGCGTCCCGCGGCGCCGCAAAGCCCGCGGTCCTGCCGTCCAACGTGACGCGGGTGAAGTAGTGCGATACCGGTTCACCCAATGCCTTCATCCAGTCCTGCGCCATGCCCTGCAATACGTCCGCAGGCAAGGAGCCGTCCTTGCCCCGCTTCAAGCCCTGCGTGGCATAGGCGCCGAACATCTCGTCAAACAGCCAGGTCTGCCGCACCGCCGTGATGCGCTTGTCGGCGTCGATTTCAATGACCGCGCGGGCGTCGATCCACATGTGCGGGTGCGCGCCGGCCGCACCCGCGCTCAGCAGGGCCGCCGCAGCGGTCAAGGTTGCAAGGCCGCGGCGAGCTGACGTGCGTTCCATTCGAACATTTCCAGATAGGTGGCGCCGGGCTGGCCGGCCTTGGACAAGGCGTCGGAATAGAGCGTACCACCCACCTTTGCCCCGGTTTCCCGCGCTATCTGCTGGACCAGCTTGGGGCTGCTGATGTTTTCCACGAACACCGCAGGCACGCGCTCGCGCTTCACCTGCTCGATGATGCGCGCCACGTCGCCCGCCGAGGGCTCGGCATCGGTCGACATCCCCATCGCCGAAATGAACGCAACGCCGTAGGCATCGCCGAAATAGCCGAACGCGTCGTGCGAGGTCACGACCTTGCGGCGTTCGGCGGGAATCGCGGCGAACGTCTTGCGGACATCGGTATCCAGCGCCTGCAGGCGCGCGATGTAGGCCTGGGCGCGTTCGCGATAGGCGTCCGCGTGCGCCGGGTCGGCGGCGGCCAGCCCTTCCGCCACGTTGCGGGCGTAGATTACGCCGTTGGACAAGTCCTGCCAGGCATGCGGATCGGCATCGCCGTGGTGGTGGCCATCCTTGTGACCGTGCCCATGACCGTGCCCATGATCGTGATCGTGATCGTGGTCGTGGTCGTGGCCATCGTGACCGTGGCCCTCGCCGGCTTCCGCGAACTTGCGCGGCGTCACGCCCTTGGAGGCGACTACGGTCAGGCCGGAGAACCCTGAGGATTTCGCCAGGCGCGGCATCCAGGTTTCGAAATCCAGCCCATTCACGAACAGCACGCCGGCGGTGGACAGTTTTTTCGCATCGCCCGGCGTGGGTTCGTACTCGTGCGCATCGCCGTCGGGCCCGACAAGCGTGGCCACGCTGACGTCCTTGCCGCCGACTTCGCGCACGATGTCTCCCAGGATGGAAAAACTTGCCACGGCCTTCAGCGGGCCCGCGGCGTGCGCAGCCCCGAAAACGGCCGAAAGGCACAGGCCGGCCACGGCCAGCAGCGCGCGGCGGCGCGCGGTGGAAACGGAACGCATGGCGAATCTCCTTTGAAGTCAGCCGCGCCGCATGCGGCGCGGCCTACGCAGCAGCCCGCCCTGCGGGCCGCTCGCGATGGAAAACAGATAACAGACGCCGGCAGCCAGGATGATGGCGGGCGAAGCCGGCACATTGAAGTGATAGGAGACGAGCAGGCCGGCCACCGACGCCGCCACGCCCAGGCCCGCGGCCAGCGGGATCTGGCTGGCCGCCGAACGGACCCAGAAGCGGGCGGCGGCGGCGGGCAGCATCATGATGCCGACCACCATGAGGGTGCCCAGCACCTGGAATCCCGCCACCAGATTCACCACGACCAGCACCAGAAAGCCCATGTGGACCCAGCCTCCCCGGCCGCCGCTGGCCCGCAGGAAACCCGGGTCCAGGCATTCGGCCCCCAGCAGCCGGTAGATCGCGGCCAGCGCGAGCAGGGTTGCGCTGGCAACCGCGGTGACCAGCAGGAGCGCCGGATCGTCCAGCCCCAGCACCGTGCCGAACAGCACGTGCAGCAGGTCCATGTTGGAACCCCGCAGCGACACCAGCAGCACGCCCAGGCCCAGCGATATCAGGTAGAACGCCGCGAAGCTGGCGTCCTCGCGCAGCGGCGTCAGCCTGGCCACCAGGCCCGCCAGCAATGCCACGGCCAGGCCGGTGGCGATCCCGCCCAGCATCATCGCGCCCAGCGACAATCCCGCCAGCAGGAAGCCGGCCGCCACGCCGGGCAGGATGGCATGCGACATGGCGTCGCCCATCAGGCTCATCCGCCGCAGCACCAGGAACCCCCCGAGCGGCGCCGCGCCCAGGGACAGCGCGCTGGCGCCCGCCAGCGCCCGCCGCATGAAGCCGTAATCCAGGAAGGGCGACACCACCCATTGCAGCAGGCTCATGCCGGGAGCCTCGCATGCCATTGCCGGGCGGCCCGCAGGTGCGCGTCGTCGAGGGCGCTGGCCGTATCGCCCCAGGCCACCACCGCGCCGGACAGGAGCAGGCATTCCGGAAAGTGGTCGCGCACCAGGTCCAGGTCGTGCAGGACCGCGATCACGGTCCTGCCCTGGCCATGCAGGCCGCAAAGCAAGGCCATCAGATCATCCGCCGTGTGGCTGTCCACCGCGGCGAACGGCTCGTCCAGGAGCAGCACCGGCGCGTCCTGCACCAGCATCCGCGCAAACAGCGCGCGCTGCATCTGCCCGCCCGACAGGGTGCCCACGCCGCGCCCCGCGGCATCGGCCATGCCCACCGTTTCCAGGGCATGCATGCAGCGCGCGAGCTCGTCGTCGGCCACCCTGCGCCATCCGCCCACGCGGCGCCACGCGCCCATGGCCACCAGCTCCAGCACCGAGACGGGAAACGACCGGTCCAGCTCGGCCGCCTGGGGCAGCCACGCGAGGCCGGCGCGCCCGGCGCCGCTGACGCGCACGCTGCCGGCCATGGGAGGCAACACGCCCATGATGCCTTTGATCAGCGTGGACTTGCCGGCGCCATTGGGCCCCACCACGGCGGTCATGCCGCCTGGCGCAAAGCGCCCCGACACCGACTTGAGCGCGGCATGGCCATGCCAGCCGAAGGAGGCGTCTTCCAGTTCGATGGTGACGGGCGCGCTCATTGCGGCCACCAGCCCAGCGCCCACCCGGTCAGGGCCCACAGGGCCGCGGCCGCGGCCAGCGCGACCGCCATGCGGCGCCAGGCCGAAACGAGAAAAGCGGAACGCGGAGGCAGGCTTTGCCCGGGCGCGGCGCCGGGCCGCGGAGACCAGAGCGTGAAATGCGACATCGGAAATCGGGATAGAGAAACAGTTTTATTATGTTATATCATAACCAAAATGCTTGATTCCGCGGGTTTCGCCCGCATCTGGGTGTTTTCTGCTACCTTCCTGGCATCTCGCGCGCATCGCGCGCGTTACCTATACACATGAAGCCAGCCATGCCCGCAACGCCCCGCTCCCCCCGCAGCGACACCGTGGACGCCCAGCTCGGCGTCGCCGAGACGCTGTGCGAGCAGCGCGGACGCCGCCTCACGCCCATCCGCCGCAAGGTGCTGGAATTGCTGCTGCGCCACGGCCGCAGCCTGAAGGCCTATGAACTGCTAGATGCCATGCGCGCGGTGCATCCGGGCGCCGCGCCTCCCACCGTGTACCGGGCCCTGGACTTCCTGATGGACGAAGGCCTGATCCACCGCCTGGACGCGGTCAATGCCTGGAGCGCCTGCCACGACGCCGGCGGCGCTCCCCACGACTTGCTGGTGGTCTGTACGGGCTGCGGCGCGGTCGCGGAAGTATCCGACCCCGCCATGAGCCGGCAACTGGCCGAACGCGTGGCCCAGACCGGCTATGCCCTGGCCACGCACGAAACCGAAATCCGCGCGCTGTGCCCCCAGTGCCAGAAAAAGCAGCCCGCGGACGCCGCACACCACCATCACCACCACTAAGGCGGGGCGGTTCCGCGCGCGGATCTCATCCGTCCGGGCGGCTCCTACGGTCGGAGTCTCGCGACGGACTTCATCCTGGCGGACCCGTCCGCTCTTGAAATACCGGAAACCGTCCCAAAATAGTGGTATCGCCCGATACTTGAGGGCGTACGGCAGCGATCTGGGCCACCGGGCCCCCGGGTTCACCCTGGGTTTGCCCCCTGCCCCCGACTGTGCTGTAATCCTGCGTCCGGCCGCTGTCGGCGGCCTTCGCAGCCTGTGGCAAACATCCTCCGGCCATGCCAGGGAAACCCCGTTCCAGAACGCAATGCGGGGTTGCAAGTCCCCTTGCCGAGAGTTCCTGTTTAACGCCTTGACTTCACGCTAGCAGCTTCGCCATGAATACCCCGCGCAGTTTGGACAAAATGGTTCCCGTCACCATCCTCACCGGCTTTCTCGGTGCGGGCAAGACCACCCTGCTCAAACGCATCCTCACCGAATACCATGGCCGCCGCGTCGCGGTCATCGAGAACGAATTCGGGCCGGAAAGCATCGACAACGACCTGCTGGTCCAGGATAGCAACGAGGAAATCATCGAGCTGTCCAACGGCTGCGTCTGCTGCACGGTGCGCGGCGACCTGATGCGCACGCTGTCCGAGCTGCGCGCGAAGCGCGAAGCCGGCGAACTGAATTTCGAACGCGTCATCCTCGAAACCACCGGCATGGCCAATCCGGGCCCCGTCTGCCAGACGTTCTTCATGGATGACGACATCGCCGAGTATTACCGCCTGGACGCGGTGGTCACCGTGGTCGATGCCAAGCACGGCATGTCCACCCTCGACGAGCAGCCCGAAGCCCAGAAGCAGGTCGGATTCGCCGACCGCATCCTGATCTCGAAGAAAGACCTGGTCAACGAAGTCGACTACGAAGCGCTGCGCCACCGCTTGGTGCACATGAACCCGCGCGCGCCGATCACCGCCGTCAACTTCGGCGAAGTCGACCTGAAGTCCATCATCGACATCAGCGGCTTCAACCTGAATTCCATTCTGGACATCGACCCGGAATTCCTGGCCGATGAGCACCCCGACGCCGCCCACAGCCATGACCATGGACACGAGCACGGGCACGATCACGGCCATGACCATGACCATGACCATGACCATGACCATGACGGCGAATGCGGGGCGCACTGCAATCATGCCCACCATCACCACCACCAGCACGACGACGAAATCGGCGCGTTCGTGTTCCGTTCCAACAAGCCGTTCGATCCCGCGCGGCTCGAGGAATTCCTGGGTGGCGTCGTGCAGGTCTATGGTCCAGACCTGATGCGCTACAAGGGCATCCTGTACATGAAGGGCATCAACCGCCGCATGTTGTTCCAGGGTGTGCACATGATGATGGGCGCCGAACCCGGCAAGCCGTGGACCGCGGCCGAAAAACCGTCCACCAAGATGGTTTTCATCGGTCGTAAGCTGCCCCAGGAGATTTTTACCCGGGGCTTGGAGCAGTGCCTGGCGGGGTAATCCCCCTTCCTGACGTGACGCGATGCGACGAAGGCAGTACTGTGAGGTACGAATAGCGTAGGCAACAAGTAACACGGACGGGGAATGAACGCCCGCGCCAGGATCGATTCATAGTGGAGTGTTTTCATGGCTACCAAGGCAGCAACCAAGAAACCAAGCAAGTCGACGAGCGATACGGCGATTGATCTGCCCAGCGAAAAAGAATTGCTGGCCATGCCCGAGTCCGACTATATGAACGAACGCCAGCTGGCTTTCTTCAAGGAACGGCTCAAACAACTCGAACAGGACATCCTGGCCAATGCCGGCGAAACCACGGAGCACCTGCGTGAAACGCAATTCGTGCCCGATCCCGCCGACCGCGCCACGATCGAGGAAGAACATGCCCTGGAGCTGCGCACCCGCGACCGCGAACGCAAGCTGCTGAAGAAGGTGCAACAGTCCATCGCCCGCATCGACAGCGGCGAATACGGCTGGTGTGAGGAAACGGGCGAACCCATCGGCATTCCGCGCCTGCTGGCGCGCCCCACGGCCACCCTGTCGCTCGAAGCGCAGGAACGCCGCGAAATGCGCCAGAAGCTCTACGGCGACTGACCCGTCCCGTATTCACGCCCGTCCCTGAAAGGCTATGCTGTTTACCAGCATGGCCTTTTTTGTTGGACGAGCCCAGTGTCTGACACCCGTACGGGATGCCCGTCAGGCTGAAATCGGCCTTCCCGGGTGTCTGACACCGAAGTGGTTCTTGCATCGGTGTCAGACACCCGGGTGGCATCCGGGCAAATCCTAGGGCATCCCGTACGGGTGTCAGACACAGAGCTCCCGCATTCCCTTGATTTCCCTGGAAACGCCCCCAGCTATTCCCCTCAAAGGAAGGAAAGCATGGAACAATTTCACGCCACCACCATCGTGTGCGTGCGCCGCGGGAACCGCGTCGCACTGGGCGGCGATGGCCAGGTCACCCTGGGCAACATCGTCATCAAGGGTACGGCCCGCAAGATCCGCCGCCTGTACCACGACAAGATCCTGGCCGGCTTCGCCGGCGCCACCGCCGACGCATTCACCCTGCAGGAACGCTTCGAAGCCAAACTGGAGAAGCACCAGGGCAACCTGATGCGCGCCGCGGTCGAGCTGACCCGCGACTGGCGTACCGACCGCGTGCTGCGGCGCCTCGAAGCCATGCTGATCGTGGCCGACGCCGAACACACGCTTGTGCTGACCGGCAACGGCGACGTGCTGGAACCGGAACACGGCCTGGCGGCCATCGGTTCCGGCGGCGCCTACGCCCAGTCGGCCGCGCTGGCCCTGCTGCGCAACACCGAGCTGCCGCCCGAGGCGATCGTCAAGCAATCGCTGGAAATCGCTGGCGACCTCTGCATCTACACCAACCAGAACCACGTCATCGAAACGCTGGGCGAGTGACGCCCGCCGCGCGGCGCTCCCGGCGCCGCGCCGCCTCCCCAGCCCGTCCCAGCTTCAAGGATCTGCCCTCATGTCCGCATCCAACATGACGCCCGGAGAGATCGTCTCCGAACTCGACAAGTACATCGTCGGCCAGAACCGCGCCAAGCGCGCCGTGGCCGTGGCGCTGCGCAACCGCTGGCGCCGCCAGCAGGTCGCCGAGCCCCTGCGCCACGAAATCCATCCCAAGAACATCCTCATGATCGGCCCCACCGGCGTGGGCAAGACCGAAATCGCGCGCCGCCTGGCCAAGCTGGCCAACGCGCCCTTCATCAAGATCGAGGCCACCAAGTTCACGGAAGTGGGTTATGTGGGCCGCGATGTCGACACCATCATCCGCGACCTGACCGAATACTCGATCAAGCAGACGCGCGAACTGGAAATGCGCCGGGTCCGCACCCAGGCGGAAGACGCCGCCGAGGACCGCATCCTCGACGCGCTCGTGCCGCCGGCGCGCGGCGCCTCGGGCGAACCCGAACGCGGCGAAGACAATAGCGCCCGCCAGACCTTCCGCAAGCGCCTGCGCGAAGGCAAGATCGACGATCTCGAAATCGAGATCGAAGTGGCCCAGGCCGTGCCGCAGATGGACGTCATGACGCCCCCGGGCATGGAAGAGATGGCCGAACAGCTGCGCGGCATGTTCGCCGGCATGGCCCGCGACAAGAAAAAGCCCAAGAAGATGAAGGTGCGCGAAGCCTTCAAGCTGATCGTCGACGAAGAGGCCGCCAAGCGAGTCAACGAAGAAGACCTGCGCACCGTGGCGATCACCAACGTCGAGCAGAACGGCATCGTGTTCCTGGACGAAATCGACAAGATCGCCGCCCGCCAGGAAAGCGGCGGCGCGGACGTTTCGCGCCAGGGCGTGCAGCGCGACCTGCTGCCGCTGGTGGAAGGCACCACGGTCAACACGCGCTACGGCATGGTCCGCACCGATCACATCCTGTTCATCGCGTCCGGCGCGTTCCACCTGTCGCGCCCGTCCGACCTGATCCCGGAGCTGCAAGGCCGCTTCCCGATCCGCGTCGAACTGGAATCGCTGACCGCCGAGGACTTCGTGCGCATCCTGTCCGATACGGATGCCTCGCTGACCAAGCAGTACAAGGCGCTGATGGCCACCGAGGACCTGGAGCTGGAATTCACGGAAGACGGCGTGCGCCGCCTGGCGGAACTGGCCTTCGACGTGAACGAAACCACCGAGAACATCGGCGCGCGCCGCCTGTACACGGTGATGGAAAAGCTGCTGGAGGAACTGTCCTTCGACGCCACGTCCAGCCAGGACAAGCACGTGAAGATCGACGCCGCCTACGTCAACGCCCAGTTGTCGGAAGCCGCGAGCAGCCAGGACCTGGCCCGCTACGTGCTGTAAGCGCCAGGCGGCCCTGCCTGGCCGCCGGCCGAAAGCCGTTTGCCGCGTTTGAGCGGCAAACGGCTTTTTCTTTGGATGGCCGCCCGCGCCGGCCCTAGTTCGAGATTGCGGTCACGATGTACTTGCCGTCCTTGCGCTCCGCAGTGAAGCTGACCTTGTCGCCCGCCTTGATCTTGGCCAGCAGCGCCGGATCGGCCTCGTAGACCAGCGTCATGGCGGGCAGGTCCAACTGTTTGATGGCGTCGTGCTTGATCGTGACCTTGCCCGCGGCCGGGTCCACCCGCCGCACTTCGCCGCTGGCCTGGGCCTGCTGCGCGAACGCCAGCGGCGCCGCCGCTGCCACGACGGCCACGGCGGCTGCCACGGCCAGGGGGGTTGCGTACTTGCGGTCAAAAACCATGCAGATATCCTCCAATTGCAGCGAAGGCGCATAAGGACGGACTGAACCGCCCCTGCCTTCCATAGTGCTAGGATACCGCCCTTGTGCAACAGTCGCCCGGCGGGAACGCAACAATCCTGACCATTGATTGCATCCCGCGCGCCGCAGGCCCGGCCTTCACGGGCCCGACACAAAATCCGAACCATTCGTCACTATTTCAGGAATTCCCATGGCCAATCGTCTATCTGTCATTGCCACCCGCACGGGAGACGACGGCACCACCGGCCTGGGGGACGGATCCCGCGCCCCCAAGGACGCGCCGCGGATCGCCGCCCTGGGCGACGTGGACGAACTGAATAGCGCGATCGGGGTGCTGCTGACCGAATCCCTGCCTGCCGAGATTTCCGCGGACTTATCCGCCATCCAGCACGACCTGTTCGATATGGGCGCGGAACTCTGCATTCCCGGCCACGTCGCCCTGGCCGACGAACAGGTCGCCCGCCTGGACGCGCGACTGGCCCACTACAACGCCACGCTGCCGCCCCTGCGCGAATTCATCCTGCCCGGCGGCTCCCGCGGCGCCTCGCAGGCGCACGTGGCCCGCACCATATGCCGCCGCGCCGAACGGGCGGTGGTGGCGCTGGCGCGAGTCGATCAGGTGAACGCGCCCGTCAGGCAATACCTGAACCGGCTGTCGGACCTGATGTTCGTGCTGGCGCGTTGTATAAACCAGCATGCAGGGCAGAAAGACACGTACTGGGCGGGCGCCCAGGCGCGCCGCTAGGCCCGCGCCAAGGATATGCCTGGGCCAGGCGGCCCAGAGGGTTTTACCAACATGAGCATAGTCGTCACCGGCGGAGCCGGCTTCATCGGCTCCAATTTCGTATTGGATTGGCTTGCCCATCGTGACGAGCCCGTCGTTACGCTGGACAAGCTCACGTACGCCGGCAACCCGGACAACCTGGCCTCCCTGCGGGGCGACGCCCGCCATCTGCTGGTCCAGGGCGACATAGGCGATTCCGGCACGGTCTCGCGGCTGCTGGCCGCGCATGCGCCCCGGGCGGTGATCAACTTCGCGGCGGAAACCCACGTCGACCGTTCCATCGCCGATCCCGACGCCTTCGTCCAGGCCAATATCGTCGGAACCTCGCGCCTGCTGGCGGCCGTGCGCGACTACTGGACCGGGCTGGACCCGGACGCCAAGGCCGGCTTCCGCTTCGTGCACGTTTCCACCGACGAAGTGTACGGTTCGCTGGAAGCGGGAGCGCCCGCATTCACCGAGACGACGCGCTACGCGCCGAACAGCCCCTATGCCGCCAGCAAGGCGGCAAGCGATCATCTGGTCCGGGCGTTCCACACGACCTACGGCCTGCCGGTGCTGACCTCGAACTGCTCGAACAACTACGGCCCCTACCAGTTCCCCGAAAAGCTCATCCCCCTCGTCATCCACAATGCGCTCGCCGGCAAGCCGCTGCCGCTCTACGGAGACGGGCAGCAGGTGCGCGACTGGCTGCACGTCGCCGACCACTGCGACGCGATCCGCAAGATACTGGAGGCTGGCGAGCCGGGCGAGACGTTCAACGTGGGCGGCTGGAACGAAAAAACCAATATCGAGGTCGTGCGCCAGCTGTGCGCGCTGCTCGACGAGCTCAGCCCGCGGCCCGACGGCCGCTCCTACGCGGCCCAGATCGTCCACGTCCCCGACCGCCCAGGGCACGACCGCCGCTACGCCGTCGACGCCAGCCGCCTGCAGCGCGCCCTGGGCTGGATGCCGGCCGAAACGTTCGAAACAGGCCTGCGAAAAACGGTACTCTGGTACCTGGGCCATCCGCAGTGGGTGGCGAACGTCACCAGTGGCGCCTATCGCGACTGGGCACGACTACAGTACGAGACTTAGCAAGGACCGCGTGAAAATCCTACTGCTGGGCAAGAACGGCCAGGTGGGCCGCGAGCTGTGCCGCGCACTGGCTCCGCTGGGGGAACTGGTGGCGCTTGGCCGCGATGCCGCCGACCTCCGCGACCAGGAAAGCCTGCGCGCGGCCGTCTCGGCCTGCCAGCCCGGCGCGATCGTGAACGCCGCGGCCTACACGGCGGTGGACATGGCCGAAACCGATGCTGTGGCGGCATCCCAGGTGAACGCCCTGGCGGTCTCCGCCCTTGCCCGCCATGCCAGGGCCACGAATGCCCTGCTCGTCCATTATTCGACGGACTATGTCTTCGATGGCGCGGCGCGGCGGCCATACACGGAAACCGACAAGCCCAATCCCCGCAACGTATACGGCGCCACCAAACTGGCGGGCGAACAGGCCATCCTGGACGCCGGCTGCGAGGCGCTGGTGTTCCGCAGCAGCTGGGTCTATTCGGCGCACGGCCGGAATTTCCTGAAGACCATCCTGCGCCTGGCACAAACCCGGCAAAGCCTGGATGTCGTGTCGGACCAGCATGGCGCTCCGACCTCGGCGGGCCTGATCGCCGACACGACGGCGCTGGCCATCCGGGAGCGTCTCGCAGGGCGGCTGCCCTCCGGCATGTATCACCTGGCCGCCGCCGGCTCGACCAGCTGGCATGAATACGCGCAATATATCGTCGCGGGCGCCGCCGCCCGCGGCGCGGCCCTGGAACTCGCCCCCGAGCGCATCCGCGCGGTCGCGGCGCGAGACTATCCGGCGGCCGCGCAACGGCCCCGCAATTCCATGCTGGACACGGCCCTGCTATCGCGCGCGCTGGACCTGCGGCTGCCCGCATGGACCACGCATGTCGACACGGTCCTGGACCAGCTCATCGAACCCGGAGATTCCGCATGGCGCGCAAAGGCATAGTTCTGGCAGGAGGCTCGGGCGCCCGGCTGCATCCGGCAACGCTGGCCATCAGCAAGCAGCTGCTGCCCGTTTTCGACAAGCCGATGATCTATTACCCGCTCACCACGCTGATGCTGGCGGGCATCCGCGACATCCTCGTCATCTCGACGCCGCAGGACACGCCCCGGTTCGGGCAATTGCTGGGCGACGGATCGCAATGGGGCCTGAACATCGAATACGCCGTGCAGCCCTCGCCCGACGGCCTGGCGCAGGCGTTCCTCATCGGCGCGCCCTTCATCGGGCAGGATGCGTCGGCGCTCGTGCTGGGCGACAACATCTTCTACGGCCATGAACTGCCCAGGCTGCTGCAACGCGCCAACGCCCGCACGGACGGCGCAACCGTCTTCGCCTACCACGTCCAGGATCCGGAACGCTATGGCGTGGCGGAATTCGATGGAAACGGCAAGGTGCTCTCCATCGAGGAAAAGCCCGCGCGGCCGCGCTCCGGCTATGCGGTCACGGGCCTGTATTTCTACGATAACGACGTGATCGGCATCGCTCGAGGCATCCGCCCTTCGGCGCGCGGGGAACTCGAGATCACCGACGTCAACCGGCATTATCTGGAACAAGACCGGCTTGGGGTGGAGATCATGGGCCGCGGCTTCGCCTGGCTGGACACCGGCACCCACGAATCGCTGCTTGAGGCCAGCCAGTTCATCGCCACGCTGGAACACCGCCAGGGCCTGAAGGTGGCCTGCCCCGAGGAAATCGCCTTTCGCCAGGGCTGGATCGACGCCGGCGCGCTTGAGAAACTGGCGCAGCCGCTGGCCAGGAGCGGCTACGGCAAATACCTCATGCGCGTCCTGGCGGACAAGGTGTTCTGATGAAAGTCATCCCGCAAGCCATCCCCGACGTGCTGGTCCTGGAGCCCCGCGTCCTGTCCGATGAACGCGGCTTCTTCTTTGAAAGCTTCAACCAGGGTGTTTTCGAAGCCTCTACCGGGCTGAGGCGCAGCTTTGTGCAAGACAACCATTCACGCTCGGCCAGGGGTGTCCTGCGCGGCCTGCACTACCAGGTGGCACAGGCGCAGGGCAAGCTCGTGCGCGTGTGCGCGGGCGAGGTCTTCGACGTGGCGGTGGACCTGCGCCGCGCATCGCCGACGTTCGGGAAATGGGTGGGCGCCATACTCAGCGCCGAGAACAAGCGCCAGCTCTGGATACCCGAAGGGTTCGCCCACGGATTCCTGGCGTTGTCCGATTCCGCCGAGGTCCTGTACAAGTCCACGGACTATTACGCGCCGCAACATGAGCGCTGCATCCGCTGGGACGACCCGGCGCTGGCCATAGACTGGCCCTGCCGACAGGCGCCGCTGCTCTCCGCCAGGGACCGCAACGGCGCGCTGCTGGCCGACGCCGAAACCTGCTGAATCAGTTCACGCCGGCCGCGTGCGCCTGCTCGTCCGCATGGTACGAGGAACGCACCATCGCGCCCACCGCCGCGTGCGTGAAGCCCATGGCGTAGGCCTCGCGCTCGAACATCGCGAAGGTGTCCGGATGCACGTAGCGCAGCACCGGCAGGTGATGCTCCGACGGCTGCAGGTACTGGCCGATGGTCAGCATGTCCACCCCGTGCTCGCGCATGTCGCGCATCACCTGCAGGATTTCCTCGTCGGTCTCGCCCAGGCCCAGCATCAGGCCGGACTTGGTGGGAACCTCGGGGTGCAGCTTCTTGAACTCGGCCAGCAGCTTCAGCGAATGCATGTAGTCCGAGCCCGGACGCGCCTGCTTGTACAGGCGCGGCACGGTTTCCAGATTGTGGTTCATCACGTCGGGGGGGCCGGCGTTCAGGATCGTCAGCGCGCGGTCCAGGCGGCCGCGGAAGTCGGGCACCAGCACCTCGATGCGGGTCGTGGGCGAGAGTTCGCGGATATGCGTGATGCAATCCACGAAATGGCCGGCGCCGCCGTCGCGCAGATCGTCGCGGTCCACCGAGGTGATCACCACGTAGGACAGCTTCATCGCGGCGATGGTGCGCGCCAGGTTGACGGGCTCGTTGGTGTCCAGAGGATCCGGACGGCCATGGCCCACATCACAGAAGGGGCAACGGCGCGTGCACTTGTCGCCCATGATCATGAAGGTGGCGGTGCCCTTGCCGAAGCATTCGCCGATGTTCGGGCAGGAGGCTTCCTCGCACACCGTATGCAGGTTGTGTTCCCGCAGGATGCGCTTGATGTCGTAGAAGCGCGAACCGGGCGCGGCGGCCTTCACGCGGATCCATTCAGGCTTCTTCAGGCGCTCGGCCGGAACGATCTTGATGGGAATGCGCGCGGTCTTGGCCTGCGATTTCTGCTTTTGCGTCGGATCGTAGGCCGCGTCCGCGGGCGCAGCGGCGGATTCGTTCGAGGGAACAGGAGACTCGGCGAGCGTAGACATTGGACACCTTCATAGCCGGCGCGCGTACGGGCCGGGTCTGGGACAAAAACGGCATTTTACCCCTCGCGGCCCGGATCCGCCCCGGACGGGCCCGTCGCCGGCGCGGGCAGCGCCCTGAAGGCCGGCGCGCCTGGGTTATCGTCACGCCTGATGAATCCGCGAATTTCCCCCATGGCCTCACTGCCCCAGCCCCGCCCCATCGCCCTGATCGCGCCCCGACTGGACGCCGGCCCCGCCAGCCGCGCCGTGCAGGCGTGCGCCGAACTGCTTGCGCCCGCCGGCTATTACCTGGCCGCCGCTCCCTGGGGCGGCGCGTCCGGCCTGTCGCTGCTGAGCGGAATGCGGCCGGCGGCGGCGCTCGTCATCGGCCCGCTGGACGATCCCGGCTTACGGTCCACCGCGGCCGCGCTGGAGATCCCCGTGGTCGAAACGTGGAGCGCCTCCGCCCGGCCGTTGGACGGCGCCATCGTTATCGACAACGTGGAAGCGGGCCGCATGGCGGCCCGGCATCTCGCCGCCAGGCGCCATGCGCGCGTCGCCTGCATCAGCGCCGACAATCCCTGGGAGCGGGCTCGGCGGGAAGGCTTCATCGCCAGCGCCGCCGCGCTGGGGCTGGAACAGATGGCGGACATCGTGCAGCCCGAAGCGCAGCATATGAACGACGGTCGCATGGCCTTTCTGCGCCTGCTGGCCACCAATACGATCTTCGATGCCGTGTTCTGCACTTCCGACCTGCTGGCCGCGGCGGCGGTGTCGGAAGCGCACAACCGCGACCTGCACGTGCCCCAGGACCTGGCGGTGCTGGGTTTCACGGATGACGGCAGCGCGGCGCAATGGGCGCAAGGGCTGACCACTCTGGGCATCGACGCCGCCGCCCTGGGCCGGCGCGCCGGCCAGTTCCTGCTCGACCGCCTGCAAGGCGAACGCGGCGCCGGCGAACGCGAAACCATCGACATCGCCCTGGAGGAACGCCTGAGCACGTAGGATGGGTGCAGCGCGGCACGCCTCCGAAAAGAGGGCCGGCGCTGAACGCGCGTAACCCATCGGCCGGCGCCAGCCGGCATTTGCGCTTGCCACGAAAAACGGCGGCTGACGCCAGCCGGCATTTACACCTGCCACGAAAACCGGCGCCTACCGCCGCCAGCCGGCATTTACGCTTGCCACGAAAAACGGCGGCTGGCGCCGCCTGATGGGTTACGCGCGTTCGATATTCGAGTTCTTGCTCAAGAACTCTCGCGCTGCACCCATCCTACGGAACGTCCTCGTACAGCGCGGGGAATCCGCTGGCCTGTAGCATGGCGTTGGCTTCGCGCAGGAAGGCGGGCGTGGCCGTTTCAGGCACGCGGACCAGCCACTGAACGGCCTCTTCCTTGCGGCCGCGCAGCAACAGCAGGCGGCCAAGGTGGAACATGCCGCGGAAGTCGCCGCCCTCGGCGCAGCGCTGGTAGCAGTCGAAGGCGCGTTCCATGTCTTGCCCGACCACGTCGCCCGCTTCGTAGTAACGGCCGACCACGCCGATGGACTTCACGTGCCCGGCATGCGCCGCCTGCTGGTACAGGGCCAGCGCCGCGGCAGAGTTCTGCGCCACGCCGCCGCGGCCGCTGCGCAGCATGTGGGCATAGTTGTACATGCCCCAGTCCAGCCCCCGGTCGGCGGCCAACCGGAACCAATAGGCCGCGACGGTATCGTCCGGCGCCACGCCCCAGCCATTCTCGTAGCAGCGGCCCACCATGTTGATGGCCATGAGATGGTCGGCGTTCGCGGCGCGCTTGAACCAAGCCAGCCCCTCCGCCTGGTCGCGTTCGACGCCGGCGCCATCGAGCAGCATCTGCCCGTGGATGGCCTGGGCCTCGACCAGCCCCAGCTCGGCGGCCGCGCGGATCCAGGCGGCGTAATCCTCGATAGGCCCCTGTTCGCGCAGGCGTGCCAGCTGCTCGGGCGTGGTGGCGGCGATGTCAGCCGGGGTGTAGGTTTTCATGTCTTTCCCTTGCGCGGCCCCAGGCCAGCGCCAGATTGCGGCCCAGCGCGTCGCCAGCCTCGGTCGGCTCGCAACGCGCGCCGCAACTGGCCATGTCGACGGTGCGCAGCCCCTGGTAGCCGCAAGGGTTGATGCCCAGGAAGGGCGCCAGGTCCATCGATACGTTCAGCGAAACGCCATGATAGGCCCTGCCGTTGCGGATCTTGATGCCCAGCGCGGCGATCTTGGCCAGTTCGCCTCCATCGGGGTCGGGCACGTAGACGCCCGGTGCGCCGGGCTTGCGACAGGCGTGCGCCACGCCCAGCTGCGCCAGCGTGTCGATGACGGCGCCTTCCAGCAGGGTCACGTACTCTTTCACGTACATGTCCGCGCGGCGCAGGTCGAACAGCGCGTACGCCATGACCTGGCCGGGGCCGTGGTAGGTCACCTGACCGCCTCGATCGCAACGGACGACGGGGATATTGCCGGGATTGAGCACATGCTGCGGCAGGCCCGCCTGGCCCAGCGTGTAGACCGGCGCGTGTTCGCAAAGCCAGATCTCATCGGGCGTATCCGCGCCCCGCAGGTTGGTGTATGCCTGCATATCCTGCCAGACCGACAGATAATCCGCCGGCCGCGCGAGCCACTTGATCACGACCGACCCGCTCTAGAGAACGATGGACACCATCGGGTGGCCATGCAGGGCCCGGTAGAGCGCATCCAGCTGTTCGCGCGACGTGGCGCGCACGGTGAAGGTCAGCCCCATGTAGTTGCCGCCCTTGCTGGGCCGCATTTCCACCGTGGCGGCGTCGAATCCGGGATCGAACTGCAGGACGACCTCGGTCAGCGTCTGCGCGAATTCGGGGTGCTGCTTGCCCATGACCTTGATGGGAAAGTCGCTGGGATATTCGATAAGGGAATCTTCGGGCGGGATATGCATGATGTGCCTAAAAAGTGTTGCCCCCCACGGCGCGCCCACTGCGTGAGCTTCCTGCCCCCCGAGGGGAGTCTCTTGCTTTGGGGCGGCCCTTGGCGGCCGCCCCGCGCCAGGACTACAGCGCGGCGATGCGGGCATCATAACCCGCGCGCAACCGCTCAAAAACAGGGCCGGGCTTGCCGGATCCCACGGGTTTGCCGTCCAGCGAGACGATGGCAAGCACCTCCTTGGTGGCCGAGGACAGCATCAGTTCGTCCGCCTGCTCCACCTCCTGCTGCGAGATGCGGCGCGACTCGAACGGGATGCCCGCCTCCGCGGCCAGTTCGCCCATCAGGCCGTAGCGGATGCCTTCCAGGATCAGGTTGTTCTTGGGCGGAGCCAGCAGCTTTCCGCCGGAAACCACCCAGATATTGGTGGAAGAGCCTTCGGTCAGGTAGCCGTCGCGGAACTGGACGACCTCGTCCACCTCCGCATCGACCGCCTGCTGCTTGGCCAGCACATTGCCCAAGAGCGAGACCGACTTGATCTCGCAGTGCAGCCAGCGCTCGTCGGGAATGCTGATGGCGGCCAGGCCCTGGGAACGCTGCGCGGCCGTCGGCGGTGACCAGGCCGACACCATGCCGAAGACGGTCGGGGCGACCGGAACGGAGGGAAACTGGTGGTCCCGCTTGGCCACGCCGCGCGTCACCTGCAGATAGACGATGCAGGTTTCCAGCTTGGTGCGCGCCAGCAGTTGCTGGATCAGGTCGATCCAGCCTTCGCGGTCGAAGGGCTGCGCGATCCGCAGGGCAGCCAGGCTGCGGTCCAGGCGGTTGAGGTGTTCGGCCATGCGGAACGCATTGCCTTGGTATACGGGAACGACTTCGTAGATGCCATCCCCGAAAATAAAGCCGCGGTCGAGGACGGAGATCTTGGCCTCGTCCACACGCAGGAACTCACCGTTGAGATACACCTGGCTTTCGCCCGGCACGCCCGGAATCATGAGGCACTCCTGAGAATGAAAGGATAGGGACGCACCGCAAAGTCCGCCCCGCGAATGAAATACGGGCGTTTCGCGATGAAACGCCCGTTGCTAGCTTACACCCGCGGCGCGCCCCTGGCGCGGCCCGCGAGGCCTTGCGCCTTTATTCGAACCAGCGCTTGACGGTGTCGACCATGCGGCCGAAGAAGCCCGCGCGCTCGACCGCGTCCTGCACCACCAGCGGCTCGGTGCGCAGCACCTTGCCGTCCAGCGTGAACTGCAGCGTGCCGACCTGCTGGCCCTTGGCCAGGGGGGCGATCAGCGGATCCGTGCGCTGGGCCACGGGCTTAAGCTCGCCGGCCTTGCCGCGCGGCACCGCGATCGAAACGGGGTTGGGCGGGCCCAGCTTGACGTTTTCGGCCGTGCCTTCCCAGACGCGCGCGTCGATGCCGGGCTGGCTCTTGTCGAACAGCTTCACGGTGTCGAAGTTCTGGAAGCTCCAGTTCAGCAGCTTCAGGCTTTCCTCGGCGCGCGTGGCCTCGCTGTCGGTGCCCACCACGACCACGAGGATGCGGCGGTCGCCGCGCACGGCGGTCGACACCAGGCAATAGCCGGCCGAATCGGTATGGCCGGTCTTCATGCCGTCCACCGAGGGATCGGCCCACAGCAGCCGGTTGCGGTTGGGCTGCGTGATCTTGTTGTAGGTGAAGCTCTTCTGCTTGTAGTAGTGGAAGAAATCCGGATGATCGGTGATCAGGCGCGACGACAGGATGGCCAGGTCGCGCGTGGACGTCATGTGCTGCGGATCCGGCAGGCCCGTGGCGTTCATGAAGTGCGTGTTGCGCATGCCCAGGCGTTCGGCCTCCTGGTTCATGAGCGAGGCGAACGCGCCTTCGCTGCCGCCGACCGCCTCGGCCAGGGCCACCGACGCGTCGTTGCCGGACTGCACGATCATGCCCTGGTTCAGCTCGTCCACCGTGACCGGCTTGCGCGGTTCGATGAACATGCGCGAACCGCCTGTGCGCCAGGCATGCTCGGACACGGGAACGGTCTGCTCCAGCGTGAGGCGCTTTTCGTCCAGCGCGTTGAACACGACGTATGCCGTCATGATCTTGGTCAGCGAGGCAGGCTCCACCTTCATGTCCGGATTGGAGGCCGCCAGGGTCTGGCCGCTGTTCACATCCATCACGATCCAGGCCTTGGCCGCGATCGTGGGCGCCGGCACGGCCGACACATCGCCCACCGGCACCGCGCCTGCAGCCGAAGGCGCGGGCGCCGCAGCGGCCGGGGCGGCGGCGGGAGCCGGCTGTTGCTGCGCCCAGACCGGCATCGAAGCGGCGAGCATCGCCGACAGCACCGCGCCCGAAACCAGGCGGCGGGTAAAGACTACGGGGGGGTGAGCGGAGTAAGGCAAATTCTTCATCGGCAACGTGGGTCCAGGAATGACGCCCGCCGGCGCGGGTCAAGTGGCTGACAATTATAGGCAGTCGATAGGACCCCTTCTGCCCGGACAGGGTTCCCGCCGCCGCGAAAACATGCAACGTGATGCAACGTTGGAGGAAGGTGGGTGTCAGACACCCGGGCAGGCCGTTGCATCTGTACGGGTGTCTCGTAGGGGTGTCAGACACGGTGCGCGTACGAAGAAGTGTCTGACACCCGTACGAAACGCCCTATGGCTTGCGCCAACGATCCCGGGTGTCAGACACCCTCTCCTCAATCCAGCGCGACCTTCAGCTGCGCCTGCACCAGCTGGCGCAGCACCAGCAGCTTGCCGTGGAAAAAATGCGACGCGCCGGGCACCACGACCACCGGGATGGAACGCGGACGGGCCCAGTCCATCGCCTCGGACAGCGGCACGACCTCGTCCTCCTCGCCATGCACCATCAGCGTGTCGCCCGGCACTTGCACCTCGTGCGACTGGAAGCGGTTCACGGCGGGGCCCATCAGCATCAGGGCGGACGGCAGCACCGAATCGCCCTGCCCGGCCAGCGCCGCATACGTCTGCGCGGCGACCGCGGTGCCGAAGGAGAAGCCCGCCAGCACCCACGGCGCCTGCGCCAGCTCAGGGTGCAATTCACGCATCTGCGCCACGACGGCGAGCATGTCCTGGGTCTCGCCCACCGACTTGTCGAACACGCCCTCGGACAGGCCGACGCCGCGGAAGTTCGGGCGCACCGCCACCAGGCCATGCTGCACGCAGGCGCGCGACAGGGTCGTGACCACCTTGTTCTCGCGCGCGCCGCCCTGCAACGGATGCGGATGCAACACCAGCGCCCAGCCTCGCGGCGTGCCGGCGGGCCAATCGACGGCGCAATCGATGCGGCCGGCGGCGCCGTGGAATGCATGGGTTTCAGTGCGTGCGGACATGGCGGGACTCAGGAAGCGGAAAAAGAAACGATGTTAACCCCCCGCCCTGGGCGAGGGTTTCAGGGTGGCGGCCAGCCACTGCGCCAGCTGGTCCGCGGCCTCGTCACTGGCCTGGCGCAAGGCGGCTACGCCTCCCGCGGCATCCTGCGTGGGAGCGGCCGCCTGCACCGCGATGCGCTTCTGGCCCAGCACGCTGCGGCCTTCCACCAGCACCGCCTGCACCAGGATGCGCCCTTCGCTGGATTGGCCGTCGGCGGCGAACACCTGCTCGAACTGCGACAGGAACACCTGCAATTGCGGCGTCTGGAGGCTGACGCGCTCGTTCAGCACCGGCCCCTGGCGCGACAGGCGGTCGGCGAAACGCTGCCGCACCAGATCCGTCGGCGACGAGGCCCAGCGGTACGTGGCATACGCCTTGGGCGCGGCGCTGTCGCCCACCCGCCAGATCACGCTGGTATCGGAAAGGCTGGGCACGGCCTGGAATACCAGGGCGATGGGGTCGCGGGCCGGCAGCGCCGGCACGGGGCTGGCGTCCAGCCCCAGGTCGAACACCGTGGGCGGCGCGGGCACGCGGCCGATGCCGCAGCCCGCCAGGGCCAGGGTCAGGATGAGAGCGGCGCTGCGCATCTTCGTCATTTGGACTATCTCCCGAATCCGGCAAAGCCGGCCTCGCCGGGCCCGGGTTCGCGGGGAGCCGGGCCGAACAGGAACGACTGCGGCGTGTTGTCCACACGGCGCAGGGTGACGGCCGCGCCCCGCGCGGCCTCGCTGACGTTGGCGGCCATGCCGGTGATCGCCGGCAGGGTCTCGCCGTCCAGCCGCGAAGCGGCCAGGGCGATATCGTTGAGGCTGCTGGTTGCGGCGGACAGGGCGCCGCCCGGCGCCGTCAGCCGCGCCAGCGACTGCCGGGTCTGCAGCGCCAGGTCGCCCACTTCGCGCGCGGCGCGGTCCGCCTGGCGCGACGTATTGCCCAGCGAGTCCATCAGCGGCCCCAGCTTGGCCATGGCCGGGCCCAGCCCCCGGCTGGCCTCTTTCAGGGATTGCGTGAGATCGGTGGCATTCTGCAGGCTGGCCGTCAGCGCCTGCACATTCTGCTCGCTCAGGACTCGGCGCAACTGCTCGGTAACCTCTTCCACGTTCGAGATGAGCTTGCCGCCGCGCTGCTCGATGCGGTCGAGAAAGCCCGGGCGCAGCGGAATGGCGGCGGGATGCGCCGCCGACGACACCAGGCGCGTCATCGAGGTGCCGTCATCGCGCAGTTCCACGTTGGACATGCCGGTCACGCCCTGCACGCCCAGTTCCGCCCAGGTCGACTCGGTGATCGGAGTGTTGGGAGCCACGCCGATGCGGATGCGCACCTGCCCCGGCTTGTTCGGGTTCAGCGCCAGCGACTGCACCTTGCCGACGGGCACGCCTTGATAGCGCACGGTGGACTGCGGGTTCAGGCCGCTGACGGCGGTGGCGGAGATGATTTCGTACGGTTGCAGCTGGGTCCGGTCCCGGCCGATCCAGACGGCCGCCAGGGCAGCGGCGGCCAGCAAGACCAGCGTGAAGATACCGGCCATGAGCGCATGACTACGGTTTTCCATGATGCAATCCCTTCGGCGCCAGATCCCCCAGGGCGCGCAGGCCGCGCTCGCCCAGGAAGAAGGTTTGAATGAACGGGTGATCGACCTTCAATACTTCCGGCACCGTGTCGCACACGATCACCCGCTTGTCGGCGAGCACGGCGACACGCGTGGCCAGGGCCAGGAGCGTATCCAGATCGTGCGTCACCATGACCACGGTAAACCCCAACTGCCGGTGCAGGCTGCGCACCAGGTCCACGAATTCATCGGACCGCAGGGGATCCAGGCCGGCCGTGGGTTCGTCCAGGAACAGCAGTTCCGGATCCAGGGACAGCGCGCGCGCAAGCGCCACGCGCTTGACCATGCCGCCGGACAGGTCCGACGGCCGCTTGTCGGCGTCGCGCTCGGACAGGCCCACCATGGCCAGCCGGCACATCACGACGTCGCGCACCAGGTCTTCCGGCACCGTGCGCAATTCCCGCAAGGGCAACGCCACATTGTCGAACACGGACAGCGCGGAAAACAGCGCCCCCGCCTGGAACAGCATGCCCCAGCGGTACGACAGGCGCCGGCGCTCGGCCGGGCTCAGATCGAACAGCGAGTGGCCCAGCACCTTCACCGTGCCCGCCGCCGGCTGGTCCAGCCCGATGATCTGGCGCAGCAGCACCGTCTTGCCCGTGCCGGACCCGCCCACCAGCACCAGGATTTCTCCCGGAAAAACCGTGAGGTCGAGGTTGTCGTGCACGACGTGGTCGCCGAACGCGGTGCGCAGGCCGCGCACCGTGATGACGGGTTCGACGGTGACGCCGTCTTCCTCGAACAGCCGGTGCTGGGTTGCGCTGTTCATCAGATGCCCACCGAGCTGAAGATCACCGCATACAGCGCATCCAGCAGGATCACGCCGGTGATGGACGTAACGACGGAGGTGGTGGTGCCGCGCCCCAGGCTCTCCGTATTGGGCTGGATGCGCAGGCCGAAATGGCAGGCGATCAGCGCGATCAGGATGCCGAACGTCACCCCCTTCAGGATGCCGATCCAGTAGTTGGTCAGCGAGATCGCGTCCGGCAGCGACTGCAGGAACCATTGCGCCGACACGCCCAGCTGCACCTGCGCGGCCAGCATGCCGCCCAGGATCGCCATGGCGTCGGTCCACAGGACCAGCAGCGGCATGGTCACGGCCAGCGCGACCACGCGCGGCAGGATCAGGCGCTGGCCGTGGGATATGCCCATCACCAGCATCGCGTCGAGTTCCTGCGTCACGCGCATCACGCCGATCTGCGCGGTGATGGCCGAGCCCGAACGGCCCGCGACCAGAATGGCGGCCAACACGGGCCCCAGCTCGCGCACGATCGACACGCCCAGCAGGCGCACGATGAAGCGGTCCGCGCCGATCATCTGCAGCTGTTGCGCCGACAGATAGGACAGGACCACGCCAATCAGGAAACCGACCAGCGCGGTGATGCCCAGCGCCTGCGCGCCGGTGCGGTATACCTGCGCCGAGATTTCACGCCACGGCCCCAGACGCGGCCGCCACAACATGCCGGCCAGGTCCAGGACCAGCTGGCCCAGCATGATAAGCAGCGCGCGGCCGTTGTCGACCGCCCGGAAAACCGCGCCGCCGACCGCGCGCGGCCAGGCCCAGGGATCGGCCCTGGGCGCCGCGGCCGGCGTTCCGCCCTTGTTCATCGCCAGCGCATTGAAGACGTCCTGCTGCCCCGGCGACCAGCGCACGCGCTCGGGCAGCCTTTCGCCCCAGGCCTGCCAGATCAGCAAGGCGCCGATCGTATCCAGCCGGCCGATTGCGTGCAGGTCCCAGCGCGCGCCGTCATTGGCAGCCCGGGACAGGGCCTGGCGGCGGCGTTCCACCTCGCCGGGTTCGGCCAGCGCCAGCACGCTCCAGTCGCCGGCCACGTGGCAAACGCCCCCTTCATGGCGAAAAGGCGCGGCGGCAGGTGCGGACGAAGCGGAATGCGGCATGCAGAGAGAGTACCAATGCAAAATGTATCGTCAATGATATACGCTGATATACGCACGCGGGCCGCGGGCGCGGCTGCGTGCCCTACAATCGCCGCCATGCCCGATCAAGTCCGCCCAATCGACCTGCCCGCGCCGGAAGCCCTGGCCCGTGAACTGGCCGCGCGCCTGCCCGCCTTCCAAGACATCGCCTGGACCGGCAGCACCGGGTCGACCAACGCCGATCTGCTGGCGCGCGCGCGCGCGGGCGCCATCGGCAAGCCCTGGCTGCTGGGCACGCATCTCCAGGAAACGGGGCGCGGACGCGCCGGCCGTCCCTGGCAGAACCGCTCGGGTTCCACCCTGATGTTCTCCTGTGCCTTCGACGTGCGCCTGCCCGCCGCCCAACTGCCCGCACTGTCGCCGCTGGCCGGCGTGGCCGCGTGCGAGGCCTTGCGCGCCGTCGCCGGCCCGGACGCGGCCGGCCTGTGCATGAAATGGCCCAACGACGTGCAATGGCATGACGCCAAGCTCGCTGGCGTGCTGGTGGAAACCACCCGCAATCCCGGAGGCGCCGAGGCCGGCTACACCGTCGTCATAGGCATGGGAGTCAACCTGACCGACGCGGACCGGCTTTCGCTCGCGCTGGACCGCCAAGTCGCCGATTGGAGCCAGGTGCAAGCGCATTCCGCCCGCGCCGCCACCGCCGCCGATCTGGCCTGCGCCGCCGCCACGGCGTGGCACGAAGCGATACAGACCCTGGAGCGCGAAGGCTTCGGCGCCTTCAAGCGGCGTTTCGACCAGGTGGACGCCCTGGCCGGCCGCAAGGTCAACGTCCTGGACAAGGGCGCTATTCTTCTAAGCGGCACCGCTTGCGGCGTGGACGATCATGGCCGCCTGCTGGTGCAAACGCCCGAGGGCGCCAAGCCGATCCTGGTCGGTGAAATCTCGATTCGACGCCAAGCATGATTATTCTCATCGACTCCGGCAACAGCCGTCTCAAGGTGGGCTGGCTGGACGCCGCCAACCCCGACGCGCCGCGTGAACCGGCGGCGATCGCCTTCGAGGGCGTGGACCTGGACGCCCTGGACCGCTGGCTGGCCACGCTGTCGCCGCGGCCGGCGCGCGCGCTGGGCGTGAACGTCGCCGGCGAGGCCCGCGGCGCGGCCATCGCCGCCATCCTGAAAAAATACGGCTGCGCCGTAACGTGGTCGCCGTCGCAGGCCTCCACCCTGGGCCTGGTCAACAGCTACCGCGTGCCCACGCAGCTGGGCGCCGACCGCTGGGCCTCCCTGCTGGGCGTGCTGTCCCACCTGCCCGCCGCGCACCCGCCCTTCGTGCTGGCCAGCTTCGGCACCGCCACCACGATCGACACCGTGGGCCCCGACAATGTCTTTGCCGGCGGCCTGATCCTGCCCGGCCCGGCCATGATGCGCAGCGCCCTGGCGCACGGCACGGCCAACCTGCCGGTAGCCAACGGCCAGGTCGTGGCCTACCCCACCGACACGCACGAAGCCATTGCGTCAGGCATCGCCGCGGCGCAGGCCGGCGCCGTGGTCCGCCAATGGCTGGCGGGGCGCCAGCGCTACGGCCAGACGCCGCAAATCTATGCGGCCGGCGGCGGCTGGCCCGAAGTGCACCAGGAAATCGAACGCCTGCTCGCGGATGCCGGCGGCGCGTTCGGCGCCGCGCCCGTGCCGGTATACCTGAATCACCCCGTCCTGGACGGGCTGGCCGCGATCGCGCGCGCCACCCTGGACGCCAACGCCTGAGCGAGGCCCGGCATGCGCGTGCTCTTCATCCTCATCCTGCTGGCGAACCTGGGCGTCTATGCGCTGGGCCAGGGCTGGCTGGGCATGCGCCCCGAGGACGAAGGACGCGACACACGCCGCTTCGCCCAGGAATTGAATCCGGGCGCCGTCACCCTGCCCCCCCGGGCCGCTCCCTAGGGCTGCGCCCCGGAATCCAGCCAGGGCGTCAGGGCGTCCAGCGTGCGCCGGGTAGCGCCCGCGTGGGCGCCGAACCAGGCTCGCGCGGCCTCGCCGCCCCGTTCCCGCCGCGCCTCATCCGCCAGCAGCTCCATGGCCGCATCCACCGCCTGCCCGGCGTCGGACACGCGTTGCGCGGCGCCCGCCTCGATGGCGTCTTCCGCCGCCTGCTTGAAATTGAACGTGTGCGGCCCCACGATGACCGGCACCCCCGCCGCGCACGCCTCGATCAGGTTCTGGCCGCCCAGCGGCGCGAAGCTGCCCGCAACGATCGCGACCTCCGAGGCCGCGTAGTAGAACGCCATCTCTCCCAGCGTATCGCCCAGCAGCACCGTGGTGTCCGGGGCGGGATCCACCCCGTCGGAGCGCCGTGCGAACGCCAATCCTGCGTCCGCCAGCAGGCCTGCCGCCTCGTCAAAGCGTTGGGGATGGCGGGGAATCAGCAAAAACAGCGGAAAATCATGTGTCCCCGAATTTTTCGCGTGACGCTTGATCGCCTCGATGAAGCCGCTGTCCTCGCCCTCGCGCGTACTGGCCACGGCCACCACGCGCCGGCCCAGCCGTTCGCGCCACGCCTGCCCGGCGCGCACCTGCGCTTCCGGCAAGGCCAGATCGAATTTGAGGTTGCCCGTCACGGCCGGCGGCCGCGCGCCCGCCTCCGCGAGCCGCGCGGCGTCCTCGGCGGTCTGCGCCAGCACCACGTCCAGGCCCGCCAGCGCTTCGCGCATCACGCTGCCCATCCTGCCCGCCTGCCGCAGGGAGGAGGCCGAGAACCGAGCGCTGACCAGCGCCATGGGCACCCCCGCCTCCCGGGCGGCGGCAAGCAGGTTCGGCCAGATCTCCCGCTCGATCAACAGCCCGCAACGCGGATGGCGGCTGTCCATGAATCGGCGCGCCGCGCCGGGGAAGTCATAGGGCAGCCAGGCTTGGCGCAACTGCCCCCGGGCGATGGCGTCCTGGAATAGCCTCGCGCCCTCCGCCCGGCCGGTGGCCGTTACATGCGTCAGCAGCACGGGCAGGCCGCGATCCAGCAGCGCCTGCAGCAAGGGTTGGGCTGCCCGGGTCTCGCCCAGGCTGACGGCATGCACCCAGACGGGGGCCGCCTGCGGCGCGGCCGAAAGAGATGCCGGCGAGCAGCCGAAGCGCTCCCGGGAAAATATCTCCCACTGGCCGCCCGCCCGCCTGGCCCGGCGCCCCATCCACAGCCAGATCAGCGGAGACAGGGCCCTGAGCGCCAGGGTGTAGACGCCGCGGTTCATGTCACTGGGCGGCCAGCGCCTGCTCCACCGACGCCATCACGGCCTCGCGCGAGGGCGAAGCGCCGCGGTCGCCCAGGCTGGCCGTGTAGTTCGAGCCCACGAGCGGCGTGCGCACGGGGGTCGATGCCCGGTAGATGCCGATGGTGGGGCGGCCCAATGCCGCGGACAGATGGGTGAGGCCGCTGTCCAGGCCCACCATCAGGCGCGAACCGGCCAACAGGCGCGCCACCGAGGTCAGATCCATGCGGGGCATAACCTCCGCCCCGTCCATGCCGGCCACGAGCAGCCTGGCGCGCTGCGCCTCCTGCTCGTTGCCGCACAAAAGGCGCAAGGTGCAGCCCGCATCGCGCAGGCGGCGGAATACCGCGCGCCAATCGTCCTCCGGCCAGAGTTTGTCGTCGCGGCTGGCCGAGGGCATGATGACCGCGTAGCCGTGATCGGTATCCAGATGGTGCAGGCGGGGCGGTTCCGCCCGGCCGGTCTCTTCACCGGCATCGCCCTCGCGCTCCTGCGCGGCCTGCCGGGAAAAGCCCTGCAGGCCGAAATCGGGCTGGCCGGCGTACTGATAGCCGAACGTCAGCGCCGCCAGTTTGCGCTGGCGGATAACCGCAGGCTGCCAGAACTCCACCCGGTGGCGCACGTTATAGAAGAGCGACGCCAGCGGTTCGCGCGCGGAGCGCCAATCCAACCCGTGCCGCACCCCCCGTGTCTGGCGGACCAGCCACGCGGACTTCAGCAGGGCCTGCATGTCCAGCACCACGTCGTACTGCTTGGACCTCAGCCGCTCCTTCAGCGCATGCCGCTCGGCCCGGACCTCGCTCGACCACCATGCCTTGCGCCAGCGCCGGTGCGCCACCTTGATGACCTCATTGACCGCGGGATGCCAACTGGGAATCTCGGCGAACGCTTCTTCCGCTATCCAGTCGATCTCCGCGTCCGGGACATGGCGGGCGATGTCGGATATAGCAGGCAACATGTGCACCAGATCGCCCAGGGACGAAGTGCGAACGATGAGAATGCGTGTAGGCATCAAGAATCGGGCAATACGATGAAAGATGGAATGTACAACACAAAATCCCCGGCGCAGCACGGCGGCGGAACCTCAAAACGCCCCCGGGGTAGAATCGAACACAAAGGCGATCACCCGCGACGCGCCATGTCGTCCACAGCAACAATCCGGCCCGAACCTCATTCATGAAAATCCTGACCGTATTCGGCACCCGTCCCGAAGCCATCAAGATGGCGCCGCTCGTGCATGCCCTGGCGCGTGACCCGGCCATCGAGGCGCGCGTGTGCGTGACCGCCCAGCATCGGGAAATGCTGGACCAGGTTCTATCCCTGTTTGAAATCCGCCCTGACTTCGACCTCGACATCATGAAGGCGGGGCAGGACATCACGGATGTAACAAGCTCGATCCTGCTCGGCATGCGCAACGTGCTGCATGACTATCAACCGGACTACATTCTCGTGCATGGCGACACGGCCACCACGTTCGCCGCGTCGCTCGCGGCCTACTACCACCGCATTCCCGTGGGGCACGTGGAGGCCGGCTTGCGCACCGGCAACATTTACTCGCCGTGGCCCGAAGAGGCCAACCGCAAACTCACGGGCGCCTTGGCGAACCTGCATTTCGCGCCCACGCAGACCTCATACGACAATCTGGTGCGCGAAGGCGTTGCGCCCGCGTCTATCGTCATCACGGGCAATACCGTCATTGACGCGCTGCTATGGGTCCAGAACAAACTCAAGCACGATGACGCGCTACGCGCCCGCGTCGTCGCGCAGCTTCCCTTCTTGCGCGAAGGCCGCCGGGTCGTCCTGATCACCGGCCACCGGCGCGAAAGCTTCGGCGCCGGCTTCGAACGCATCTGCCAGGCGATCGCGGCCTCCGCCAAGGAGTTTCCCGATCACGACTTCATCTACCCCGTGCACCTGAATCCGAACGTGCGCGCGCCGGTAAACCGGCTCCTCACGGGGCTGGACAACGTGTTCCTGGTAGAGCCGCTGGATTATCTGCCCTTTGTCTACCTGATGGACCGCTCCTACGTCATCCTCACGGATTCCGGCGGAATCCAGGAAGAGGCTCCGTCGCTCGGCAAACCGGTGCTCGTCATGCGCGATACCACCGAACGTCCCGAAGCAGTCGCCGCAGGCACGGTAAAACTGGTGGGAACCGACGTGGAGGCCATCACCGGCCAACTCGCCCAACTCCTGACGGACCGTGCAACGTACGAAAAAATGAGCTTTGCCCACAATCCGTACGGCGATGGCACGGCCAGCGCCCGCATCGTGGAAAGCCTGAAGCAAGTTCAGGCTTGATCAACGCGCTCGGGCGGGCCGCCCTGCCGGCCCCCCGGCGGCGCTCAAAGCCGCTTGAACATCGGCTCCATCGACTGTGCCCTGACCACCCAGTCGTTCCGATCCGCGAGCGCGGCCATCGAACTCCGGTAGGAAGCGTCCTCGCGCAGCGCAAATGCCTTGTCGATTGCCTGCACGTACTCTTGCGCATTTTCAGCGGACAACACGACGTCGTAGGCACAGCATTCGTCCATGGACGACGTCACGACCACCGGCACTTCCATCGCGAAGTATTCAAAGAGCTTCAACGGCGAGGTCGTTCGGGCGACATCGCTGTGCGCGAAGGGAATAATGGCGACGTCGAACTCTTTCGCATAGGCCGGCAGTATCCGGTAGTCCACGGGCCCCAGCCAGATGAAATTGTCCGCCTTCGGCAAGTTCTCCGACCCCCCGAAGTAATCGGGCCCGATGAACACGAAACCGTAGTCCGGCCGTGCCTCCGCGATATCCTTGATCAGGTCGTACCAGAGCCACGGCGCAAGCGCGCCGAAATAGCCGACGATCTTGTCATGCCGCGCCAGGAATTCCTGATACTCCTGCGGCAAGGGCACCTGCGACCAATCCTTGCGGTAGTGCGCGCAATCCACGCCATTGGGCACGTAAAAGACCTCGTCCCTCGGACGCTTGGCCAGCGCCTCGTTCTCCAGCATGCGGGCCGAAGCCACGATGAAATCCACACCGGATCCAAAAGCGTGGTCGCGCGCATCTGCCAGCATTTTCAGACGGGTGGCGCCCGACACGGCCTCATCGATATGGTCGATGTATTCGTAGACGATCTTCCCCTTCTGGCGGAAATCCGCGAGCGCCTCGGGGGGAGTCGGATCCACGGTGCTGTAGATTGAACGCACCGCGCCCTCGATCGAATCGATCTCGGAACTGTTGGTCAGCCACACATTTCCGCCCATGTGGCGAAAACCGATCACATCGTCGAATTCCCCGTTGATCGTCCGGTAGATAACCAGGTACCCCAGCTTGCCGAAGGCAATGCAGATATGCTGCGGCCGCTGAAACAGGGGCACGTCCCAGTCGATCGTGCGATTCTGAATGAACACGCCCTTGTAGTTGTGGCGTTGAGACAGCACGGTATCCCGAAAGGTGGGCCAGTCGATATCGTGCAGCTGCTTCTGCGTGCGGACGACCGGCGCCGGTGCGATCACCGGCTCGGTCGCCGGCTCCACCTCGGGCGCGGGCGCTTCCCGCAACGCTCGCGTCAACGGCGCCAGCAGATCTTTCGCCCCTTGCGGCAACACGCGATAAACGGGGCCGAGCAGGCCCCGCGCCATGGCTTTAAGACTACTCATTTTTTCTCCGTGCCCATGAGCCCGTCAGGCGCATGCTATTCCGGATATCCATCCGGATTGTTCTTCTGCCAGTTCCAACCATCCCGGCACATCTGGTCCACGCTTCTCCCGGCCGTCCATCCCAGCACCTGGTTGGCCAGGGATGGATCCGCCCAGGCTTCGCCGATGTCGCCGGGACGGCGCGCCGTGACCTGATACGGAACGCGCACACCGCTCTCGCGCTCGAAGGCCGACACCAGCTCCAGCACCGAGGTGCCCCGGCCAGTGCCGAGATTGAACGCGGAGAAATTCGCGCCTTCGTTGCCGGCGAGAGCAAAATCGATGGCCTTCGAATGCCCGTCGGCCAGGTCCGAGACGTGCAGGTAATCTCGGACGCCGGTGCCGTCCGGTGTCTGGTAGTCGTTGCCGAAGACCCGCAGAAATGGCGCCTTTCCAATAGCCGTCCGCATGATGTACGGAAACAGATTATTGGGCTCGCCGCGCGGATCCTCGCCAATCAGGCCGCTCTCATGCGCGCCTATGGGATTGAAATAGCGCAGGCAGACCGCCACGAACCTCGGCTGCGCCGCGCAGAAGTCGCGCAGGATCTGCTCCACCATGGCCTTCGTGTGGCCATAGGGATTGGTTGGCGCAATGCGATGCCGTTCCTGAAACGGCAGCGACTCGGGTTCGCCATACACGGTGGCCGACGAGCTGAACACCAGGCGCATGACGCCCGCCCTCAGCATCGCCTCCAGCAGCCGCAACGTGCCGGTCACATTGTTATCGTAATATTCCAACGGCTTCGTCGAAGACTCCCCAACGGCCTTGAGCGCGGCCAGATGAAGCACGCATTCGATCGGCGCGCCCTCATCGGCGCAGCGCTGGAATAATTGATCCAGTGCATTTCCGTCTCGAATGTCACCGCGGACGGCTTCCACCTCGGCACCCGTGATTTGGCGCACGCGGTCCAACGCGGCGGGCGAACTATTGGAAAAGTTGTCCAGCACGAGGGGCCGATAGCCATTCTGCACCAGGCTCACGAGCGTATGGGTGCCGATGAAACCCGCCCCTCCTGCCACCAATATCCGCGGCAATTGCCCAGCCTGCGCAGGCTCGCTCATGGCAAGGCTCCGATACGCGCGCGCACCCCGCGCTTGAGCCGTTGATATCCGCGCAACGGCAGCCCCAGAACACGCTCGACCCGCCAATCTATTCTTCTGCACACGCCGACGAAGCGCCACGCCAACGTAATGGGCACATAGCGGAACATGCGGGCGATCTTGATGGCCCGGTGCACCTTGACACCGAATACATCCCAGATGATGCCCGTCTTCAACCAGTCGGCGCCGAAGTTGCCGTCGGCCACGGCAAAAATCTCGCGCAGCGCCTGCAGCTTCGAATACCCGACAAGCGTTTGCACGCGGCGTATCCATGCCACGCAATGCATGCCCACGTACCACATCAGCTGCGTGCGCTTGGCTTCGAAGGCGCCCTTCTTCCTGTAGAAGGCCAGCATGTCATTGAGCGCCGGCACGATGTTCAGGATGCGCTTGTCGGTCTGCTTCATCGACTGCGTCGGGCGCGTGTTGTCGTAGTTGTACAGTTCCTTGTCGACGTAATAGATCTTCTTCGCCACCAGATAGCTCTTCGGAACGAAATTCGCATCGGCGAACAGGATCCCGGGCAGCAGGCGCACGTCCGGGTCCTCGAAGATGGAGCGGTGATAGATCCGGCCGCAGGGCGTGGCCCAGTTGCGATAGAGCTTGTCGCGGTCGGCCTCGTCCAGTTCGCGCTCCGAATCGATCGGGATGGGCTTGAACTGGGCGGTGTGGCCGGTAAAGTAATAACGCAAATTGCCGATCAGCAAGTCCGCGCCGGTCTCCTGCGCCTTGTCGTACATGAACTCGATGGCATCCTCGTCGAGGAAATCATCCCCGTCGACGATGATGATGTACTCCCCCGTGGCGCGGTCGATGCCGTAGTTGCATGCCGCTCCATGGCCGCCGTTCGGCTTGATGAACGACTTGAACATGCCCGGATACTGCGCAACGAATTCATCGATGAGCAGCTGGCTATCGTCGGTGCCGCCATCGTTGATGACCAGCACCTCGATATCCTTGCACGTTTGGTTGGCCAGCGACGCCAGGCAACGCTCGACATAGAACTCGAGGTTGTAGACCGGTACGACTACGCTTACTTTGGGCCTCATTCCTGCGCGCTCCGCTGGAAATCGCTTTCGAACACATCGAGCGCGCGCTCGATGATGTTGTTCATGTCGTAATAGCGGTACTCGGCAAGCCGCCCCACGAGCTTCAGGTTGCGGAACGTGCGCGTCAAGTCGACGTAACGCGCGTACAGCTCGGCGCTGGCGTCCTTGGGTATCGGATAGTACGGAATGCTCTGCGCCGGCACATTGCGGTCGTACTCTTGCGGGTACTCCTTCATGATGGTGGTCTTTTCCGGCTTGTCGCCCATCAGGTGCTTGTACTCGGTGATGCGCGTGAACCGCTCCGTGTTCGGATAATTCACGGTCGCGGTCGGCTGGTAGTACTCCATATCGTGCGTTTCGAGGTCGAACCGCAGCGAGCGATACGGCAGTTCGCCGTAGATATAGCCGAACAGTTCGTCCACCGCGCCGGTGTAAATCAGGTCGCCCTCGAACGGCTTGCCCTCGAACAGCACCGTGCCGGTTTCGGAATCCAGCTGCAGCAAATCACTGGCCTTGGTGTTCAGGCGGACCTCGATGTTCGGATGCGAGAGCATTTTCGCGAACATGGCCGTATAGCCCTGCTTCGGCAGCGCCTGATGGCTTTCCTGGAAATACCGGTCGTCGTAGGACAGGTGCACCGGCACGCGCGCGGTGATGGTTTCGAAGTCCAGGTTCTCGGGCTTGTCGCCCCATTGCTTCGTCGTGTAGTTGAGATAGATGTTCTGGAAAATGAACTCGCCCAGTTCGCGCACGCGCGCATCCGCGTGCTTGCGCAGCACCGACACGGGGACCTTGACGTCCATGCCGAACTCCGCGACCAGAAGCGCCTTCAGCTCTTCGGCCTGCTCCGGCAGGAGCTTTTCCAGCGACGTCAGGTTGAACGGCACGGGCACGAGCTGGCCCTGCACGTGCGCCAGCACGCGATGCTGATACGGCTCCCAGTCGGTGAATTGCGAAATGTAGGAAAGAACCCGCGGACTATTGGTGCGGAACAAGTGCGGGCCGTATTTGTGGACCATCACCCCATGTTCGTCCTGATAATCGAACATATTGCCGGCGATATGGTCGCGCTGCTCGATCAGGAGCACTTTGCGATCCAATTGGGACGCCAGGCGCTCGGCAAGAATGGAGCCGGCGAAACCCGTTCCAACTATGATTACGTCGTAGTGCTTCATTTCACACCTTCAATATAGATTTGATCGCGTCTTCCATCAGGACGGCTACCTTGCCCACGGAATAATTTTCGTATACGTCATATTTGGGCTGTATTTTCCTGTCGATATATCTCTTCAAGACATAGGCAATGCGGTCCAGCCTGCTGTCCGCGATCAGGTTTCCCGATTCGGTCATAATATCCGCGGAAGGCCCCTTGGCCATCGTAATCGAAGCTATGGGCCTGCGCGCGCCCATGTAGTCCGTCAACTTCCCCGGGAAGAACGGATTGCAATCCAGGCCGTCTTCCGCCTCGGAAAACAGGCCGTCAATCAAAAGCAACGCGTCGGACTCAGCCATCAGGCGCAAGCTTTCGGAGTAGGAAACCGGGCCGAGGAAGCGCACGTGATTGGAATTGCGCATCGCGTCATGGCAAGCCCGGTCGCTGTCGCATGGGCTCGCGCCATAAAAGCGCAGCTCGAACTTGCCGCGATAGGCGGGGTAGATTTCAAGCAGGCGATCCACGGCCTGGAGCACAGGCTCTGCCGTGCGCTTCACGTAGTACAGCGTTCCCAGGTGGGAAAAAACGAACTTGTCGTTGTCGGGCGCGGCATCGGCCGGATACATCGCCGGATCGAAGCAATGCGGAATGATTACGGCCTTGTCCTTGTATTTCGCCAGATCCCCGGTAAACATCAGGTCACGCTGGTACTCATTATTGAGTATTACCAGATCGGCGTCCCGCAAGGTCGCCCGTTCGATTGCGCTGTCCTCCGCCACCAACGGATATCCGGGCATATGGCGGATATAGGGATTGCGCACGAAAAGGTCGCCGAAATACGCCACCCAGGGCAATTCCGGCCTTAGCTTCTTTATTTGCCGCGCCGCCTCATGGCTGATCAATTCATTCGAGTGCGAAATCAGGAAATCGAATTTCCGGTTGGATTCCTTGAAAATCCGCAGGACCTCTTCGCAGAATTTCGTCCGCACGGCCACATTACGCGGGTTTTGGTGGTCCAGCCTGATTTCGGCACGGTCGATGGCCGCGGACGCGTAGCCCAGCATGGAATCATCTCGGACATCGCGGGCCACCTGAGCAACCAGGTACGAAATATTCGTATCCTTTATGCGCTTGAAAAAATCGGTATCTGCGGATCCTACGTAGGGTGCAAAGAACCAGGAAACTGCGAATCCGTTGAGATTATTCATATAATTGGCATCTTGTTTATCGCCGTGCAATGGCTGCCCAGCCATGCGCACGATATTTTGTTTTCCCGGCGGCCAGGGCCGCGCCCGGAAAATCCATTACTAATTATAATAAGACCAGAAAAATCGACCCTAAATAAATGCAAAGCCGGAAAATACGTTTCCGGCATGGAAGCTCATCGGTCGCGCGCGGAAAAACCCCGCACAACATCAGATATGCGCTGCCGCCAGGTTCTGGGCTGCTGCAGGCACGTGGCGATTTCCTCGGCCGCGTCCTCAAAAACCTTCACTGCCTTGGCCAGCTCATCACGATGCTGGTCGCACTGTGCGCTTAGCCGCTGCAACTCGCCGGATATCCGTTCCATATCCTTGACAGTGTGTGTGTCTACCTGCGATACGGCCGCCTTGGTTTCGAGGGAAGAAGTCTCGGATACCTGCATTATCCGCATGGCGGATGCTCCTGCCTCTTCGTGCCAGTCCACATCCCGGAGAGCGCGAATGCGCGCTTCATAAAACGCATAGCTGGCGGCTGTCGCTGGCGAAAAAAATGTACTGCCATGCAACACCCGCCCAATTTGGTAGAACAGGTTTTCAGACGCCAGATATGGCCCCGGCGATGCTATCGCATCTTCCGACCGAAGCACACTATATACCGCTCGAATCGGAGAATGTGCGTTGCAAGTAAACGAAGTGATACGTTTGGCAAAAACGGACCAAGTCCGATCTTCGGAGTGTTGTTGCAACGCGATATCCGCCAACTCGGCCGCTCCGGCCGGCGCACGCTCGAACTGGCGCGCCAGCCCCTGGGCATCCACGTTCGGCAAATTGCGTCCGGAGAAGTTTGCATACGCCGCGCGCCGGAACAGGTCGGCATCGAGCAAGCCCTTCACGCCGTCATATCCCACCACACAGACCGGCTTGCCGCTCGCCACGCCTTCCAGCAGAACCCTGCCCATGCCCGCCACGCCCGCGCAGGAACGCATAAGGTCCGGCACATCGGATCTTGCGCCCAGGAAACGCACGACATGGCCGACGCCGTCTTGCTCCAACCATTCCTGCAGCGTCTCCCGCCCCGGCCCATCTCCGACGATATCCACCCCTCCAAGCCCCAGCGTGTTCGCCTGGTTGACGAACGCCCGGATTCCCGGGATCTTCAGGCCGTCGAGCCGGCTGACGACCAACCACGGTGCGCCCTCGGGCGCCGACGAAGCAGATTGCCCGAACTTGGAAAAATCGATTGCGTTGCTTTGCAGGCGCAGTGCATCGCCGCTCACGTACGGGGCCGCCAGTTCCATGACCTCGTCGGATACGGCGATCACGCCTTGGGACAGGGGCAACGCCAGGGAAGTAAGAAGAAAATCGTTGATGGGGCCGTATCCCGCGCTCAACGACGCCGGGCCATGCAGGGTAAGCATGAATGGCACGCGTTCCAGCGCCGCGGCCAGCATCGCCGGAAACACACTGGTAAACGGATGCCCGTGCACATGCGTCACGGCATGTTCACGAATGATCGAACGCAATGATTCGACCGTCGCCACCAGATCGGCCGCGGTCGCGCCCGGGCCCAGGTTCAAGCCCCCCGTTACCGAAGAAAGGCCTGGCGGAAGGAATTCCTCCGCCGGCTCCGACCCGCAGGCCATGTGGATCGCCCAACCTTGGGCAGCCATGACCCGCACTTGTCCAGCGATGTACGTTTCCAGGCCGCCGACCTCGAAACTCTGGGTCACGATGAGGAGAGAATGAAGACCGTCGCTCACAGCTTTTCAACCCTGGCGTTCGAGGGAAGGGCGGCAATGCCGCTACCCAAAGTGCGGCGATCGCTCACCTTCAGAATAATGACGTCGGTCTTCCGGTCGAGATAATCCATGTCGGCCCTGGTCACCTCTTCCGCTATGGCGAGCGTGACAAAATAGTTTCCCTCGCAAAGCGCCAGCTCCACATCGAACACCACCCGCAGGCGATCTCCGGGCTTGGCATCTACATAGCTGGAATCGTGGTATAGCGTGCTGGTGCCGAAAGCCGAAACACCTTCCACCGTGCGGATGAGCATGCCGGCCTGCATCTTCGAGATCGGCGCGAAAACCTCCACGTCGACTTCGATCCGCGCCTTCTCGCCGATCTGAAAGGCCTCGCATTGCTGGCCCTCGGCGTCCAACGCGCGCCAGCCGCGTATCAAGGCGCGCATGCCCGGAGCGTCTTCCTCCTGCGGGCTCGCAGCCGCCGCTTCAGTTTCAGGTCCCGCCTTTTGTTCTTCGGCGGCCGCTTCGCCCGCGGATACGTTGGCGTTCAGGTAGCGCAAGTAGGCGCGCTCATCGGAATAGAGCAACGCGTGATACTGGTCGACCACCTCTTTGGCGGGCCCCAGCCCATGCAATTCGCCTCGATGAAGCAACGCCGCGCGCTGGCAGAACTTCTCAACGGTGGAAGTCGAATGGGTGACAATCAAAATGGCGCAGCCGCCCGTCCTCAGCCGTTCGATGTAGTCGAAGCACTTGCGCTGGAATTTCTCGTCGCCGACAGACAATGCCTCGTCGACGATCAGCACGTCGGGCTGGACACACGCCTGCACCGCGAATGCCAGACGCACATACATGCCGCTGGAGTAGGTTTTTACCGGCTGCTCCAGGTGCTCGCCGATGTCGGCAAAGGCGATGATCTCGTCGATCCGCTCGTCCATCTGCTCTTTGGAGAAACCCAGGATGGAGCCGTTCAGGTAAACGTTTTCGCGCCCCGAGAATTCCGGATTGAACCCTGAACCCAATTCCAGCAAGGCGGCAAGCTTGCCATTGACCGTCGCTTCGCCCATCGTGGGCGCGAGCGTGCCGGCAATAATCTGCAGCAAGGTGCTCTTGCCGCTGCCATTACGCCCGAGAATACCGACCGTTTCGCCCTTTTTGACATCGAGCGAGATATTGCGCAGCGCCCAGAATTCCTTGAAATACTGGCGCCGGCCAAACGACAGGAATTGCAGCAAACGATCTCGCGGCTGCGAGTACATCTCGAAGCGCTTGGAGACGTTCTCTACGGAAATGACTTTCTCAGAGAACATCGGCAAACCCCTTCCTCGTTTTTTGGAACCACGAATAACCAAGTGCGGCGACCACCAATGCCACCGCCATGTAAATCGCCCAGAGGCCCCAGTCTATGGACTTGCCCCAGAACAGCACGTTGCGGCTCTGCTCGATGATGAGGGTCAGCGGGCTGATGTGCAGGAAAGCGCGGAATCGTTCCGGAAGCGCCTCAGCCGAATAGAAGATCGGCGAAAGAAACATGAGAACGGTCGTGACGATCGTGATGAACTGCGTGACGTCGCGCAGATACACCCCCAGCGCCGCCAGGAACCAGCTGAAGCCCAACGTGATGATTGCCAGCGGCAGTATCACCAACGGAAAGAGCAGCACCGTCCAGTGCGGGATTCCGAACAGGAACAAATAGAAGATCACCCATACCAGCAGGCTGATCAACATATGGAAAAGGGCCGCGCCCAAGGACACGCAGGGCAGCGTTTCCAGGGGAAAAACGACCTTCTTCACGTAGTTCACATTGCCGAGGATCAGCGAAGGAGCCCGATTGATGCACTCGGCGAACATATTGAATACGATCAGGCCGGCGAACAGCACCAGGGCGAATTCGGCCTTGGACTCGGATCCGCCGGGCCACCTCGCCTTGAACACCACGCTGAAGACGAAGGTGTAGACCAACAGCATGAAGACAGGATTGAAGAATGACCAGAGCAAGCCCAGGGCCGAACCGCGGTAACGGCCCACGACCTCCCGCTTGATGAGGTTCCATGTCAGCTGGCGGTTCCTGGCCAGGCTCTGCAATAGCGACAGCGGGGATGCACTGTGTTTTGTTTTTTGAGACACGCGCAATGGTTCCTAAATTGATTTCATCGATTGAATTTCTGCCATACGCCACGCTTCATGACCGCGAACCATGCGTACCAGATGAAGCAGGAAGCGCTGCGCAAGACGGATAGCCCAAGCACCGACCGGTAAATGGTCCATTGCCAGCGGACCGCCTTGAACTTGTTCGCAGACAATGAATCCGCGCTTACGCGATAACTTGCCAGGGGCTCGCTGGATGGCGTGGCGCGGGCCTGGCCTACCCTGTTCAGCGCCCTGAGCCAGAAGACGTAATCCTCGTGCTTGATGTTCTCGAACCTCAGGTCGGCCAGGTCCGCTCGGCGGAATATGCCCGTCAGATTGCCGATGAAATTGGATTTCAGCATATCTTCGTAGCACAGGCTGGCCGGCGCCTGCACCTTGCCGACGGTCCGGCCGTCCCCGTCGATCCGGAAATAGTCGCCGTAGGAGACCGAAACCCCCGTCGCCTCCATGAACGAGACCTGGCGCGCCAGCTTTTCGGGCGCCCAGACGTCATCCGCATCCAGGAATGCAACGTACCTCCCCTGGGCCAGATCCAAGGCGCGATTCCGGGTACGAACCACGCCCATATTGCTTGGGTTGCGCTCGTAATGGATCCGTTGGTCTACCGCCTGCAGCGCCTTGACGATCTCCGGCGTATCGTCCGTGGAAGCGTCGTCGACCACGATCAGTTGCCATGAGGCGTACGTCTGGCTCAGCACGGACTGGATGGCGTCGCCGATGAACCGCCGGGCATTGTAGGCAGGCATAACCACCGAGACAATCGGGAGAGTCTCATCGGCCATCTTGTCGCCCGCCTTTGCACAGCATTCTTATCCGCATCACGTACTCGCCACAATAGTGCGACCGGTAATACGAAGCGTAGCGCTCATCCCACACCTGGGCGGCGCGGCGGCCGCGCTTCATCACCGCTTCGGGATCCAGCCCATCGAGCCATTGCGTCAGCGATGCCTCGCCCTCGGCCACCGCCCAGCCCGAAACGTCCTGCTCGACCCGGGCGCCAGGCGGAGTTCCCGCCGTCGTCAGGAGGGGCCGGCCCAGCATCAGGTGCTCGTAGTACTTGTTGGGAGAAGCATATCGGTGGTTGGGAACGGACAGGTAGTACATACCCACGATGACATCCATCTTCGCCATCAGCCCCAGGCCCGCCTCGCTTTCCATGGCACCGTAATAGTGCACGTTCGAACCGGCCTCCGCCGCCGCCGAAAACTGGGGCGCCAAATGGCCATAGCCGGCGACGTGCAGCCGCACGTCCGGGCGCCCGCGGCACGCCGCGAGCAGGTCTTCCAGGCCGCGATGGCGCGACTCGAGAACGCCGAAATAGCCGATGTTCCAGGGCTTTTTCGCCTGCCAGGGCACAAGCGGCGCCACCGCTGCGCTGGGAACGTTTTCCAGCACCAGCACCTTGGAATCGCCGGGTTCCAGCCCATGCTGGGAAAAACGGTCAGCGCTTGCGATGATGGTCAGCGCGGCCGATCTGGCGATCGTCCGCTCCAGGAAATCCAGGGCCTTGCCCGCAAACCCCCCAATGCCGCGCACGGCCGTGTATTTATCGTACAGATCCAGCACTAACGGACGCCTGAACATCAGGCAAAACAGCCAGCTGGAAAACCCGGCGTCCAGATCGACCGCATGCACGACGCTGACGCTGCGGCGCTCTTTCACGAGGCGCCGGAAAACATGGGTATTCCACTGCAGCAGCGCGACGGCGTTTCGCCATCCGGCGCCCAGCCTGGCGCGCCTGGAAAAATAATGAAAGCCGGGACGGTCCGGCACCTGGCGCCCGTCCTTGTTCCAGCCGATGAAGCGGAATCCTACGCCCGCCTCGCTCAAGGCGTCGAAGTACTTTCCCATGCGCGCGTCGAAGTCGGCAATGTACGAGCGGATAAAAAATATCATTTGCGCATGGAGCGGCTGGAGCCGTGGCGGCCGCGCTTCTTGAGAATCATCCACCGAGGCATGCGGAACAGCACCAGCTTCCGGTACAGCAGGACATACGTCACGGAGAACGCCGCGGCGCATGCCATCAACACATAGGGCATCTGCCAGAACAGGACCGCCGGGATGACGGCCATCGACGACAGCAGCCAAAGATACGGCGACGTCATGGAATTGCGCTGATTCCGGTGCCGCGACTCGCGGGAACCCACGGCCCAGCGCACCACGCGCTTATAAATGAGCATATGCAGGTGCACGCCGTCCGGAGCGCCCGGAGAAATACCCCTCAGCCATTTTTTCCGGTAAATGGAGAACAGGGTTTCAAACACGGGATATATACACAGCAATAGCGGAAACCAGGCAGAAACATAAGGGTGCCGCGCCAGCAGAAGCACCGAAACCGTGCCGATCATGAATCCGATGAAATAGGCTCCGCCATCCCCGAGAAAAATCAAGCCACGCGGATAATTCCACAGCAGGAAGCCGAGAATGGCGCCGATCATTCCGACACAGGTGACGAGCAGCAACCGGTCGCCAAGATAGTAGGCAACGTAGGAAAATCCCGCGAAAATCATTGCCGAGACCACCGCCGCCAAACCGTTGTACCCGTCGATGATATTAATGGCATTGGCCGCGCCGGCGATGGCAAACGCCGTGACCACGAAGGAAATCGGGCCGAACTGCAAAAGCCAGTCGATCCCGTAGATATCCAGCCGAGTAAGTGTCGCGCCCAGAAAATAATAGGCCGCCATGCCGGATATCATCGCCAAGGCCAGCCGCTGCAATACGCGCACGCGCTTTGTGATGTCTTCGACCAGCCCGCCGAGAAACGCGGGCATCGCCACCGCCAGCAAAGTCAGGGGCTCATGGCTCAAGGTCGGTTCGCGTATGGTTGCCAGCACGAAAATACAGGACATCGCAAATACAAGCGACACCCCTCCTATCCGCGGCACTGGTTTGTCGTGGTACTTTTGCACTCCCTTGGTGTCGTGGTCGGCGGTGAACTTTCCATGCACAGCGTTAAACCGCAAAACCAACAACGTAAAAACCAGGGAGACGATAAACGCCACAAGCAAATAAAGCATTTTTTTATTTAAGCGCCGTTATATGATGGATTTTTAATGTCTGGCCGGCCAGGCTGATTTTCCACTTGGATCAGCGGCTTAGCCTTTAACTACGCTTAACAGGAAGATCGCACCATACCGCAAACCTTTTAACCACTTTCTTGCCGCGCTGGCGAAAGATCTGTTTGCAGGGTGGCGGCGCTTCGCGCTCGACTTGTCCGCCCGCGCCCCGCCATCGCCAACCCACGGCAACGGCGCCAATTATCGCACTTTCGCCCTGACGCAGGGACGTAATAAGGCGTAGATACTTGGGAAGAAATCCTTCAGGAATTCAGGGACGAAGAAGTGCCCGGACGCCTGTCACGCCCTAATTAACGGCTGAGCCCGCTAAAAATTGAGAAACGCGAAAGCGGCCCTTACGAGCCGCTGTCACCGCGCTACAACAAAAACGTCATGCGGCCGTTATTGGGGACGGGCTAAATCGATCTGACGCGAGGCCATGGGCGGGCCAGGATCGCAACAAAACAAAAACGGTGTAACATTCTTGCCGTTACATTCCAGCGCGCAGAAATTCTCTATAGAAATCAGCCGATTGATTTGTTTCGACTATTAATCGCCGCCTGAAGCGACCGCCTCACAATCACACGCCTGGCCCCGCCGGGTTTTCGACCATGCCCTCCCTGCCTCTGATCCTTCCAACGTTGCTGGGAGCCATGCCGATCGCCGCCATGACCGTCGGCGGCGGTAGCGCGCTATTTTATGTGATCCTTCTGTTCTGCCTGTTCCGCTGCCTGACGCGCGACGGGGGGTTGCGGGCAACGCTGTGCGTCCTGAAGGATTATCGCGTGGTCATAGGCGCCATGGCTGTGCCGTTGTGCGCCATCGCGCTCAGTCAGATTGCGCATGGCTCCCTCCACGGCCCCTCTCTGGAACGGGGCCTGCGGATCAGCCTCGGCTTTCCCATCATGCTAGGCGCATTGCTGAGCATCCCTTCGGCACGGCTGCGCAATGCCTACTGGGGAATCGCGGCAGCCGGATGGGCAGCCGCTGGTATCGTTTTCTGGCTGGCCCTTCCGGCATGGAACCGCCCCGCCACGCCGCAGTACAACGCCGTGGGCTATGGCAACCTGACGCTGCTTTGGCTGTTCATTACGCTGTACGGCCTGGGATGGACGCTGTTGCGCCGCCCCCGGCTGGAGAAGTACTTCAAGACGATTACCGTCGTCTGGGTCTTCGCGGGCTTCATACTGACGCAGACGCGCACGGGATGGATGGCGATCCCCTTGTTCCTGTTCGTCGGGATGTGGCTATTCGGCCACATGCGGCGCCCGTTGCGCGCATTTGGCCTGCTGGTCGCGGGCGTTGCCGTGCTTGTCGCGTTGGGAGCCACGAACGACGCCCTGCGGAACCGCGTGCAGCAGGGCGTCCACGAACTGCGGGAATGCCACGGCGCCAATGCCACGGCCGACACTTCGGTCTGCATCCGGCTGCAGCTGTGGAGAGCCAGCCTCGAGATGATCGAAGCGGAACCCGCTTTCGGCCTTGGATCCCCCGCGCGGTTCGCCCCGGAACTCCAGGCGCGAGTGGCAAGCGGCGTCGTTTCTCCTTTCGTCGCGAAGGATTTCGGCGAACCCCACAATGACATGCTGCACATGCTTAGCAGCTATGGCATCGCGGGCGGCCTGGCCCTGATACTGCTTTATGCCGCGCCGGCCTGCTTTTTCCTGCGGCGGCTCACCATGGCCAACGCGCCTGAAATACGCGTTGCCGCCGCCATGGGCACGGCGGTTTCCGTGGGATTCGCGATTTTCGGCCTCACGGAGTTGATGTTCCGCTCGATGCAGAATGTCTCTTTATACGTAACGCTATTGGCATGGCTCATCGCGCTGTGCCATGAAAACAGGCGCGAACGGGCGTAGGCGCGGCGTCCGGGGCCCCAGAACGCGCTCCATGGTCAAAATCTCCAACTAGGGTCACAATGCAGTTGTGGATCTTCCAAGGAGACAGCCATGCGCATTGCAGATGCCCAGTGGATTCCTTCTACCCAGCACCAGACCTGGGATGCGTTGACAGATCCGGCCGTGTTGCAGCGATGCATCCCCGGTTGCGTGGAAGTAAACCGGCTCAGTCCGACCGAATACGCGGTGAAACTCCGCGCCAAGGTCGCCGGGATCGACACCGATTACGACGGCGAGATCCTGATGTCCGACGTGGATCCCCACAATAGCTGTACCCTGGCCTTCGAAGGCAAAGGCCTGGCTGCCTGCCTGGCCATCGGGACTGCGCAGATCAATCTCAGCACGAAGGACGAAGGCACCCGCGTGGCCTACACCGTCGCCTGCATGGCTGGCGGAAAGCTGGCCGAATGCGGGGAAAGCGTGCTGTTGAAGACGGGCGACAAGATCATCCAGAAGTTCTTCGCCGCCTTCATCGACCACATGGCGGGGCAACCCCGGCTCGCGCCGCCTCCCCCGCCCCCGGAGCCGGAACCCCGCGGGCTGTCCAATTCACGCTGGTCCTGGATCATGGTGATCCTGGTCATCGCGGTGTTCTGGGGCTACCACACGTTCTACAAGTGAAAACCCTGACTCGCCGGTGATATGCTCTGCGGCATGACGATGCCGCCAGACCCACCCGCTTCCCCTGCTCCCCCCGCCCACTCGCGACGCGACCTCCTGATGGGGATGGCGGGGGTGTCCGCCACCGTCGTCCTGGCCGCCCTGGATTCCACCATCATCAGCACCACCCTTCCGCGCGTGGCGGAAGCGCTCAACGGCATGGCGCTGTACGCCTGGGTCGGCACGGGCTACCTCCTGGCCACGGCGGCGTCCATCCTGGTTTTCGGGCGCCTGGGAGACATGTTCGGGCGCAAGCCCCTGATGCTGCTGTCGGTGCTGATCATCGCGCTGGGCTCGATCGCCTGCGGCCTGTCGCAGACCATGGCCCAGCTTATCGTCTTCCGCTCGCTGCAAGGCATTGGCGGCGGCATGATGATCGCGACGGCGTTCGCCGCGCCCGCCGACCTGTTCCCCGACGCCAAGCAGCGGGTGCGCTGGATGGCGCTGGTCTCGGCCGCCTTCGCCATGGCCAGCGGAATCGGCCCGGTCCTGGGCGGAGCCGCAACCCAGGCGCTGGGGTGGCGCGCGGCCTTCTTCATCGCGCCGATCGCCGCCGCTGGCGCTTTTTTCCTGCTGGCCCGCTATTTCCCCCGCATCCGGCCCGTGCATGACGGCAGCCGCAAGATAGACTGGCTGGGCGCGATCCTGCTCGTCATCGCCGTGGGCGCGCCGCTGGCCGCGCTGGAGCTGGCGTTTGCCAGCGGCGACCATGCGCACCCGCTGCTGGGCGCGCTGCTGGCGGTGATGGGCGTGGCGGCCATTGCCGCCCTGATTCCCATCGAACGCCGCGTGCGCTCTCCCATCTTTCCCTTGCGCGTGCTGGCCGCCCCGGAATCGCGGCTGCTGAATGTGGCGGCGATGATGGTGGGCGCGGTCATGTTCGTGCTGATCTTCTACAGCCCCCTGCTGCTGCAGCAGGTATTGAACTACACGCCCAGCGAGGCGGGGCTGCTGCTGACGCCGCTGGTCGCCGCGATATCGGTCGGCAGCATCATCAACGGCCGCCTGTTCCCCAAGCAATCGGAACCGCAGCGCCTGATGGTGTTCGGCGGCTGTCTGCTGGCCGCCGGATCGCTGATGGTGCTGCTGATCTCGCCCGGCACCTCCGCCTGGTGGATCCTGGCGGCCTTCTTCGTCAATGGCTGCGCTCTGGGCTTCCTGCTGCCGAACCTGACCCTCTTCATGCAGATGCTGAGCGAGCGGCGCGACGTGGGTGTGGCCTCGGCGCTGGTGCAGACCACCCGCGCCATCGGCAGCGCGCTGGGCACCGCAGTGGTCGGCATCATCATTTCGCACAGCACGGTACTAAACGGAGTGCGTGCCGGATTGATCCTGTGTATCGTCCTGTCGCTGACCGGTGCCTTGCTGGCACACCGGGTCAAGATGAAGAACCTTGCCACCAACCGGAAATAAGGCACGACCGGGACCGAACATGCGTCAACGCAATCTGCTGGATCTACTGCTCCTGGCCGCCGTCTGGGGCGGCTCCTTTCTCTTCATGCGGGTAGCGGTCGCGGACTTCGGTCCGGTGGCCCTGATCGAACTGCGCGTGGGCCTGGCCGCGCTGTTCCTGCTGCCCGCCGCCTTGTGGCGCGGCAAGCTGCCGCTGATCGCGCAGCACTGGAAGGCGCTGCTGATGGTCGGCATGCTGAACGCCGCCCTGCCGTTCCTGCTGTACGCCTACGCGGCGCAATCGCTGGGCGCGGGCTTCCTGTCGGTCGCCAATGCCGTGACCCCGGTCTGGGGCGCCGTCATAGGCTGGCTGTGGCTCAAGGACAGGCTGGCCTGGACGCGGTCACTGGGCCTGATGATCGGCGTGGTCGGCATCGTCGTTCTGGTATGGGACAAGCTGAATTTCAGCGATGGCGGCACGGGGCCCGCCGTCCTGGCCGCCGTGTCGGCGCCAGTGTTCTACGGCATCGCCGCCAACTGGACCAAGCGCTTCCTGAGCGGCGTGGATCCCCTGGCCAACGCGACCGGCAGCATGGTGGGCGCATCGATCGTGCTGCTGCCGTTGGCGATCGCCTTCTGGCCCGAAACCCCGGCTTCCGCGCAAGCCTGGATCTCCACCATCCTGCTTGCCGTGGTCTGCACGGGCGCGGCCTACATCATCTTCTTCCGCCTGATCGCGAACGTCGGGCCCACCGGCGCCGTCAGCGTGACCTTCCTGGTGCCGATCTTCGGGGTCATGTGGGGAGCGTGGCTCCTGGACGAACGCATTACGCCGTCGATCGCCGCGGGGGCCGTGATCATCCTGATCGGCACGGCGCTGGCGCTGGGCCTGCTGAAGCGGCGCGCCTGAGGCGCGGGGCCCGCTCAATATTTGTCCGACGTCCCGGTCAGCGCCACCCCGATGCGCAGCAGCGTGTAGGACACGGCGTCGACCCAGCGCCGCAGCCATCCGCGGCGCTGGTACTCCAGCGGCCGGATGAAGCGGCCGCCCTCGCGGATGGCCGCCTCCAACCGTTCCTGCAGATCCCAGGAAAACGGCTGGTCGTCCACGACGACGTTGGCCTCGCGCGCCAGCAACAGGCTGAAGGGGTCCAGGTTGGATGAGCCCACTGTCGCGACGTTGTCGATGACGGCTACCTTCGCGTGCAGATAGCTGGGCATGTATTCGTAGATCTCGATGCCGTCGCGCAGCAGCTGGTCGTACAGCGAACGCGTGGCGTGGTATTGCATGCGGTATTCCACCTTGCCCTGCAGCAGCAGGCGCACGCGCACGCCGCGCGCGGCGGCCTTGGCCAAGGCGCGGCGGAACTGGCGCCCCGGGAAGAAATACGCATTGGCGATCAGGATGTCGCGGCGCGCCTGCGTGATGCCGTAAAGATATGCGCGTTCGAAGGTCTGGCGGAACCGCAGATTGTCGCGCAGCACCAGCGCGGCGCGCAGATTGCCGCAAGGGGCGACCGAGGCGTGGCGCGGCTTCAGCAGCCGCATGCGGTTCCAGTCTCTCGGATGCCGGCGCAGGCGCGCCCAGTTCAAGCGCACCCACAGCAGTTCCTGCGCATAGGCGGCTTCAGTCACCAGCGGCCCTTCCACCTGCACGGCGAAATCGAAGCGCGGCCCGGAAATGCCGTCCGTCGGATCCCGGTCGTCGTAGTCGTCGATGATGTTGATGCCGCCGATGAAGGCGATGCGTCCGTCCACCACGGTGACCTTGCGATGCAGGCGCCGCAGGCGGCTGCGCGACGGGATGTAGCGGGCGAACCAGCGCGGCTCGGGGCGGAAGATGCGGCACTGCGCGCCGGCGTTGGTCAGCCGCGTGCGCAAGGGATCGACAAAGCCTGCGCTGCCGAAGCCGTCCAGCACGACGCGCACCTTGACGCCTCGCCGGGCGGCCGCCTCCAGGCGGTCCAGCACCTGGGAGCCGGTGCGGTCCGGCGTGAAGATATAGGTTTCCAGATGCACGCTGACCTGGGCCGCGTCGATCGCGGCGCACAGCGCCGGAAAAAAGTCGGAACCGTTCTGCAGCAACCGGATATCGTTGCCCTGCGTCCAATCCAGCTTGACCTGCTCGGCCCTCACGGCAGTTCCAGCTCGGCCAGCAAAGGGGAGTGATCGGAGAGCCTCGCCCATTCCCGGCCGCGCAGCACGCGCGCGCTGCGCACGGCGAAGCCGCGCTGGTAGATGCGATCCAGGCGAAACCACGGAAATACGGCGGGGAAGGTGCGCGGCGGAGGCAGCAGCAGGCGCGAACTGCCGTCCATGCCCAGCTGGTTGTTGCGTTCCATGACGGAAATACCGCCATTGGGCAGGCCGCGGAGCGCATTGCTCAGGCGCCGGACCGAATCGCGCAGGCGGGGCAACTCGCCGCCGTGGCTGCGCGGCGCATGGGAGAACACTTCATACAGGCCCAGCTGCTGCACGAACAGGGGCGCCAGGCGGTCGCCCCAGTCATTGAAATCACCCGCGATCAGGATGGGCTCGCCGTCCGGCACCATGCGGCGGATGCGTTCGGTCAGCGCCAGGATCTGGCGGCTGCGACTGGTGGCGAACAACCCCAGGTGCACGACAAAACAATGCACTGCGCGTCCGTCCAGCTCGATGCGCGCGTGCAGCAAGCCTCGTTGCTCCAGCCGGTGGTCGGAGATGTCCTGGTTTTCGTGGTCGAGAATGGGGAAGCGCGACAACAGCGCATTGCCGTGGTCCGTCTCGTGGCGGACGGCGTTGCGGCCATAGGCCACGTCCAGCCGCAAGGCGGCGGCGAGGGACTCGTGCTGGGCATCGAGCAGCGATTTCTGCTCATTGCGGCCCTGGACCTCCTGCAGGAAGACCAGATCAGGACGCAGGCCGTAAAGGCCGAGGCGCAATTCATTCAGCGAGTCGCGCCGCCCCAATGCCGAGCGGCCCTTGTGAATGTTGTAGCTGACGACGCGGATGAGCGACATGGAAAATGGCGCCTTTCAAAACTGGAGAACCGCCGGCCGTGCCAAAAAGAAGCCCGGCCAGACGCCGCCAAACCAGCGGCGTTTGCCAGATTACTCCAATTCAGAAGACAGTTCCGAAGGGCAACGGGCCCCATCGCCCATTCGAGCACCCCACGCCGCAAGCAAACAACGCCCCCAAGCCGGGCCGCACGGATCCGGACTCCGCCGGTCCGTAGCGGCGCCCCCCTGGGGGGGAAGCGCCTCCGGCGCTTCGGGGGGGGACCTACTTCGTCTCTACGTTGCGCAACCGGATGTGCAGCTCGCGCAGCTGCTTCTCGTCGACCTCCGACGGCGCTTGCGTCAGCAGGCACTGGGCGCGCTGGGTCTTCGGGAAGGCGATCACGTCGCGGATCGATTCGGCGCCGGTCATCATCGTCACGATGCGGTCCAGGCCGAAGGCGATGCCGCCATGCGGAGGCGCGCCATACTGCAGGGCGTCCAGCAGGAAGCCGAACTTCTCGCGGGCTTCCTCGGCGCCGATCTTCAGCGCGCGGAATACCTTGCTCTGCACTTCCTCGCGATGGATACGGACCGAGCCGCCGCCGATTTCCCAGCCGTTCAGCACCATGTCGTAGGCTTTGGCGAAGGCCTTGCTGGGATCGGATTCCAGGAAGTCCTCGTGGCCGTCCTTCGGGCTGGTGAACGGGTGATGGGCGGCGGTGTAGCGGCCGTCTTCCTCGTCGTATTCGAACATCGGGAAGTCCACGACCCACAGCGGCTTCCAGCCGGCGGTCGACAGGCCGGCCTTCTTGCCGAATTCGCTGTGGCCGATCTTCACGCGCAGCGCGCCGATGGCGTCGTTGACGATCTTCTCGCGGTCGGCGCCGAAGAAAATGATGTCGCCGTCCTGCGCGCCGGTGCGCTTGACCAGCTCGGCCAGGGCAGCGTCATGCAGGTTCTTGACGATGGGCGATTGCATGCCGTCGCGGCCCTTGGCCACGTCGTTGACCTTGATGTAGGCCAGGCCCTTGGCTCCGTAGATGCCGACGAACTGGGTGTAGCCGTCGATCTCGCTGCGCGACATCTCGGCGCCGCCCGGCACGCGCAGGGCGACCACGCGGCTGCCCGGCGCCGTGGCGGCGGCGGCGAACACCTTGAAGTCCACGTCGCGCATGACGTCGGTCATGTCGGTGAATTCCAGGTTCACGCGCAGGTCCGGCTTGTCGGAACCATAACGGCGCATGGCTTCGGTCCAGGGCATGATCGGGAACGGCGACGGCAGCTCGACGTCCTGCACCACCTTGAAGACGTGGCGGATCATGCTTTCGAAGATTTCACGGATCTCGACCTCGTTCAGGAACGAGGTTTCGCAATCGATCTGGGTGAATTCCGGCTGGCGGTCGGCGCGCAGGTCTTCGTCGCGGAAGCACTTGGTGATCTGGTAGTAGCGGTCGAAGCCCGACACCATCAGCATCTGCTTGAACAGCTGCGGCGACTGCGGCAGCGCAAAGAAGTGGCCGGCGTTGACGCGCGAGGGAACCAGGTAGTCGCGCGCGCCTTCGGGCGTGCTCTTGGTGAGCATCGGCGTCTCGATATCGATGAAGCCCAGCTGGTCCAGGAACTTGCGGACTTCGATCGACACGCGGTAGCGCAGCATCAGGTTGCGCTGCATTTGCGGACGGCGCAGGTCCAGCACGCGATGCGTCAAGCGGGTGGTTTCCGACAGGTTGTCGTCGTCCAGCTGGAACGGCGGCGTGACCGACGCGTTCAGGATCTCGACTTCCTTGCAGAGCACTTCGACTTCGCCCGAGGCCAGCTCGGTGTTGGCGGTGCCCGCCGGACGCTCGCGCACCAGGCCGGTGACGCGGATGCAGAATTCGTTGCGCAGGCGCTCCGCGGTGGCGAAGGCGGCGTTGTCCGGATCGAACACGATCTGGGCCAGGCCCGCGCGGTCGCGCAAGTCGATGAAGATGACCCCGCCGTGGTCGCGGCGGCGGTTCACCCAGCCGTACAGGGTGACAGTCTGGCCGAGATGGTCACGGCAAACCTGGCCGGTGTAGCAGGTACGCATGCGGGATGACTCCGTTTATGTGCTTGGTTGTAGCGTAAGGGTTACGAATCGGCGCGCGGCGTGTTCTGTTCGCCGGGCGCCGGGACGGGCGGAGCCGACCGGCCCGCAGGCGCCGGGGCCTGGACCGGGGCGACGACGCCCATGGAAACGATGTACTTCAAGGCCGCGTCCACGCTCATCTGCAGGTCGATGGCGTCGGCGCGCGGCAACATAAGGAAAAAACCCGATGTGGGGTTCGGCGTTGTCGGCACGTACACACTGATGTGGTCGCCCGGGAGGCGGTCGGCCACTTCGCCGCTGGGCGTGCCGGTCACGAACGCGATGGTCCAGCTGCCGGCGCGCGGATACTGCACCAGCACCGCGCGGCGGAAGGCCTGCCCGTTCGGGGCAAGCACGGTATCGCTGACCTGCTTGACCGAGTTGTAGATGGATCGCACCAGGGGAATGCGTCCCAGCAGGCTTTCCCACTGGTCCACCATCGTGCGGCCGATCAGGTTGGCGGCGAATATGCCCGTCAAAAGCACCACAACCACGACCAGGACGAAGCGGAAACCGGGGATGTCGATGCCGAACAGCGATTCGGACGACAGAAAGCCGGGCACGAACCCTTCCAGGGTGGCGACCAGCAGGCCCAGTACCCACACCGTGATGACCAGGGGCACCCAGATCAGCAGGCCGGTGATGAAGTACTTCTTGATGACGCGCATACGCATCGGGCGCGCTCTAGGAAGCGGGGCTGCCGGCGGCGGGCGCCGCCGGCGCGGCCGCAGCGGCAGGCGCCGCGGCGCTTTCGGCCGGAGCCGCCGCCGGCGTGCCGGCCGAGGCGCCCTGGCCGGAGCCGCCGCCGTTGCCACGGAAGTCCGTGACATACCAGCCGGAGCCCTTGAGCTGGAATCCAGCCGCGGTCACCTGCTTGGAAAACGTGCTCTGGCCGCATTCGGGGCAAACCGAAAGCGGCGCATCGGAAATCTTCTGCAAGACGTCTTTGGCATGGCCGCAGGCGCTGCATTTGTAAGCGTAGATGGGCATCGAGGGCTCCCAGGCGCGGGCCCGGCATATCAAAAGCCGCCTGGCGCCGGACGAAATATCCGGGGTCGGATCGGGTCGAAAACCCGATCCGGGCCAAAGCGGCGGGTGGGCGAGGCCGGAAAAATACGGGGAAAGTCTTGAATTTTAGCGGTTTTTCATGAAGCCTCGGTGTCCGCCCCCGGCGGCCGCCCCGCGGGCGTCCCGGAGAGGCCGCCGTCCTATATGGGGAGCAGGAACATGACGGCCGCGACCAGGGTCGGCGCGAGGGCCGAGAGGAACAGCCTTCCGGAAGAAATGCTGCCGTCCGGAAAGTGGTTCTTCAGGATGGCGAAGCCCGCCGGATTGGGCGCGTTGGCGATGACGGTCAGCCCGCCTCCCGTCACTGCCCCGGCCACCAGCATGTAGCGCCAGGCCTCGTTGGTGCCTTCCACCAGCGATCCCAGATAGGTCAGCGCGGCATTGTCGGTAATGGCCGTGAGCGCGGTGGCGCCCCAGAACAGGACGAAAGGCTCGAGCCCGCCCAGCAGATCCTGCAGCCACCATTTCTGCAGGCCTCCCAGCACCACCAGCCCAGCCAGGAAAAAGCCGACCATCAGCCCCTCTTTGATCATCAGGCGGCTCTGGTGGCGCTTGTAGGCCTCCGAAAAACCGATGAACATCATCAGCAGGCCCAGGAAGATGGCCGGATGGTGCGCGCTGAGCACCACGGCGACCAGGAAGCCCAGGTGCACCAGCATGACCACCGCGGGCACCGGGGGACGCGCATCCGCGCCTTCCGGCGCGTCCACGCCGCCGCCCGTGCCCACCGAACGCTCCATCAGCGCCTTGCGGCAGGCCAGCGTCAACAGGCCGGCGTTCAGGCAGACCGCCACAGCCGCGCGCCAGCCAAAATGCTGCACCATGAAGGCGGAATCCCAACCGAAGGTGGACGCCACCATCAGCACGGGCGGCGCCGCATAGGACGTCAGGACGCCGCCGATGGACACGTTGACGAACAGCACGCCCAGCGTCAGGTATTTGAAGCCCGCGCGTCCGCTCGTGCGGAAGTAGGCGTCGCGCAGCAGGATGGCGGCCAGCGTCATGGCGGCCGGCTCCGTAATGAACGAGCCGCCCAGCGGCACCAGCGACATCACGACGAAGAAAGTGGCCAATTCGCGCGGCAGCGGCAACACGCGCGCCGCCAGGCGCACCAGCAGCCCCACCAATTCCAGGATGGGCCGGCTGGCCGCCACTACCATGATGACGAAGACGAACAGCGGCTCGGTGAAGTTGCGCGTATCCATGTACTCGATGGCATGCGACGGCCCGGCCAGCGCCGCCATCGCCACGATCAGCACGAACGCCCATACGCCGAAAACGGCCTCGACCTCGGAGAACAGGTGCCAGAAACCCGCATGCGGCCCGCCACGATGCGCGAGCCGCGCGAAGACGGGAACCGAGAAGGTATGAAGAACCGCCACGGCGAACAGCAAGGTGGCGATGACTTCAAGTGTCTGGGGCATGTAAACGGCTTCCGGAAGAAAAGTTCAAACCGCGCGGACGCCGCCCAGCGGGGACCTGCGGACAAGGGTCGCAATATAGCGCATGCCCTCCGCCATGTAACGCAGGGTCAACACCAAGAACCCTCGGCAGCTCCCTACGCGATCGGCGCCGGCGGTTCCGCGCCCTCCTGCGCCGCCTTCATTTCCATCAGCAGGCTATGCAGCATCTCGGTGGACAGCCCGTGCAGCACCAGGCGGTAGCCCGCGCGCAAGGTCGACATCGGCACCAGCGGATGGTTGTTGTTGACCAGGATCAAATGCTGCGGCGCGCCCAGCAGCTTGGCCGCGTAGATGCCGATGGTTTCGTCCAGCTGCAGCGAATTCGCCGCGCGCCAGAAATCGTTGTCGGTCAGCATCAGCTGGTACAGCGGGGTGAACAGTTCGATGGCGCTTTGCAGGTCCAGGAAGTTCAGCCTGCCCTGCGGCATGTCATCAAGCAGCAGGTCCGGATCGCGGATCATCGAGAAATCGACCTGCTGCGGCGCATGCATCTCCACGCCCGCATCGCGCAGCGCCTGATTCAGGCGGATGACGAAGTTGAAGAGGTTCAGGTCGTGCTTGACGAAAAGTTCGTCCTTCAGGTCATCGATGTTGCGGGGCTCCAGCGGCGTGGTCGTGACGGGCACCGGCGAATTGGCGGCGATGAACGACAGGATCTGCGCGCCCAGGTGGAAGTGGCGCAGGATCAGCCAGTTGGCCTCGGGCGACACGAAGCGCTTGAGGCCCCATGCCAAAATGCGGTGCAGCAGCTTCGAATGCGACCAGCGGCGCGGCAGGAAGGTTTTGATGACCTGGATCAGGATGATGAAGGCGCGCGCCAGCGGCCGCAGGAACGGCAGCAGGTACTGGCGCGAAGCGCAGCTGGAATCCGTCAGCCACGCCTTCTTCACCTTGTCGGGCAAGGGCGTGCTGCGGTCCAGGTAGAGGGCCAGCCAGGGGCTGGGATCGGCGGGGTCGTGCGGCTTGGCAAGGAATTCGGGCTCTTTGCTCATGAGGCGTCGCCTTCCATCACGTGATGAAACTGCATCAGGTACAGCGCCGCCGTGCGGCGCGCGGTGTCGACGATGCGCTGTTCCGCGCGGCCGTCCTCATCGCAGTCCAGCGCCAGCTCCACCGCCGACAGCCAGCGCGCCAGGTGATGCTCGTCGTTGTGGCCGTGGTACTCCAGGAAGCGGAAGGCGTCGGGCGGCAGCTTCAGGCTGGCCTTGAGCAGCGGCAGCAAGGCCGGCACGATGCGCTGGCCCGTGCCTTCGATGATGTAGATGGCGCCCAGCAGCCCGATCGGGTCGCGCGTGGCGGCCAGGCCGTGCAGATAGGCATTCAGCGCTTCGCCGCCGGGGTTGCGGCGCAGTGCGTCGATGTCGGCCACGGCCCCGCCCGCGTTGCGGTAGTCCTGGAACAGGATCTGGAAGTCGTTCTGCTCTTCGCCGGCATGCATGTCGATCAGCGCAGCCAGCGGGGCGTACTGCTCCGACAGCGAGGCCGCCCCTTCGCGCATCCATTTGCTGCCTTCGCGCACCTGCGGTATCCAGTTCTCCATCCAGTTCAGGTAGTCAGCCGTCTGGAATTGGCGGTTGCGCAGGCGCCGCACCACCGGCGTGCGCCACACGCGCGAACGGTAATCGTGCCAGATCGCGGCCAATTCGGTCAGCAGCTGGCCCAGACCCTGCGGCGCCATGTCCGGATCGTGCGGCGGCGCGATCGCGTCGGCATCGCCGCTATGCGCATCCTCGCGCGGGGCGGCAACGGCCGCCGCCGCCAGCGGGGCGTGGACGGCCTCGGCTTCCAGCAGCATGTAGGCGGCCATGAAGCGGCCCGATTCCGGGATGTAGCAGAAGATCTGCTCGCCCGGCTTCACTTCCCGCGTTTCCAGGAACTCGGCCAGCATGATCAGGATGGAGGCCGCGCCGGTATTGCCGCGCCACGCCAGGTTGCTGAACCAGCGTTCGCGCGGAATCACCAGCCCGGCCTTCTCCATCAGGTCTTCCACCACCGGGATGAACTTCTCGGACGAGTAATGGCACAGGAAGTGGTCCACCTGGTCCGGGTCCAGCCAGCCATCACGCACCAGCTTGGCGTATTCGTGGATGCCGATGTCGAACAGATGCGGCAGCAGGCGGATGTCCTGGCGCAGCGACAGCGCGCCATCGGCCTCGGCCTCGTTCCACGAGGGATAGTCCAGATGGCCGCGGGCGCGATCCGCCGACAGGCCCAGCTGCATGCATACCGGATAATCGCCCGAGAACGAACGCTGGTGCACCCATTTCAGGCGCAGGCGCACGCCTTGCGAGGCGCCCGGCAGCGGCCGTCCGGTATTGCCCAGCAGCACCGCCCCCGCGCCGTCCGACAGCATCCAGCGCAGGAAATGAGCGTCGAAGTCGGCGTCGTAGCCCCGCGCCGCGAAACGCGAGCGCTTGAACAGCCGCGACGGCAGTTCGCTGGCCACGGCCAGGGCGCTGGCGTGTCCGCCCAGCTCCACGCCCTGCGCGGCCGTCTGGATGGCCGATACGCCGGCCGCGCAGATGCCGTGCACCGAGACGGTTTCCATCGGCTGCGCGGCCAGCTCGCCCTGGATCATGTTGGAAAAGCCCGGCATCAGCGCGTCGCCGCCCGATGAGCCGCTGGCCAGCAAGGACACGTCGGACAAGTCGCTGTCGTGGCGCCGCAGGCAATCGCGGATGGCGTTGGCCGCCAACTGGGCATTGGTGAAGACGGTGGCGCCGTCGGCATCGATCGCGTAGTAGCGCTGATTGATGCCGTTCTCGGCCAGGATGCGGCCCTTGATGCGGCTGGACATGCGGTTCAGCGGCGCGATGTAGCTGTCCATGGCGTCGTTGGACACGGGCTCGCCCGGCATGAAATAGCCGGCGCTTTCCAGGTAGACACGATGAAACGCAATGGGCATGGGAGGCCTCTGGTTGGTGTATGGATTGCGGCGCTAGCGGATGTGCTCGGGCGCCATGCAGGGACGGCTGCGAAAACGCGGCAGGAATGTCCCCAGCACGAAAACGCGGAACATATAAGGCGCCAGCCCGCGCTCGTTCAAAGCCGGATTCACGCGGTCGCGGTAACGCTCGCGATGCAGGCGGGTCAGTTCGGCCCAATGCGCGCGCGAATGCTCATGGTGCGCGGTGTGCAGGCCGATGTTGAACAGCAGCGGATTGACCAGCCCTTCGAAATTGCGCGCGTAGTTCAGGCCGGCAGCCGCCCGGGGGCCGCCGTCGGCGTGCGCGTGCTGCAGGTAGTTCGTGGCCAGCAGCCAATGCAATCCGTGCAGCTGCGGGATGATGACGAACACCAGCGCCTTCGCGGGATTCACGGCCAGCAGGCCTCCCCACAGGCCCAGCCAGGCGCCGTATTGCGCCATGCAATAGCGCCATGCGCCCGGCCAATGGCGGCGCAGGCGGCCCAGCCAGGCGAAGAACAGGGGGTACAGCACCCAGACGGCCTGCGCCGGATGGATCAGATAGCCCCACAGATGGTTCGTGTCGCCCCCGAAACGGTAGGTGCGCGCCACGTCTTGCGCGCCATGGCGATAGCGGTGGTGGTTCGCCACGTGCGCCGGATAAAAGACGAAGGTGGGATGCCCTTGCATCAGGGTGATCCAGAAATCGGTGGCGCGATTGGCCCAGCGGCCGCGCCACATCCGGATGTGCGTGTGGTTGTGGTGGATGACGCCTACGCCCAAGGTCAGGAACAGCATCAGCCCGTACAGGGGCCACCAGAACCCATGCACCCATTGCCAGGCCGCCAGCGCGGGCAAGGCGGCCAGGTAGGCAAGGCTTTGCCAGTCGCGCCGGTTGCGCAGCGCCGGCCGCCAGCGCGGCGCCTCAGGCGCGCCCGCCATGCGACTCTCGCTGTCGGAAAGCATCCAGCTGGGGCGCCGCCGCCTCGGCCTTGAGCCGGGTGCGGAACAGGCGGTCCATGAAGGTGAACTGGAAGCCGTAGTTGCCGTTGTAGCAAGCATGGTGCAGATGATGGCGACGGCTGGCGGCGAACCAGTGCGCGTAGGAAACGCGGGGAAAGAAATCGTAGTTGGCGTGCCCGATGCAATTGAAGAACAGGCTGAACAGCGGCACGGACGCCAGCGACCAGAAGCTGAAGTCGTGCAGCACCATGGGCAGCAGGATCACGTTGCCCAGCATCAGGGCTTCGATGGGGTGGAAGCTGTACGTGGAGAACGGCGTGGTCACGACGGACCGGTGGTGCGGCAGATGGAAACGGCGCAGCGGCTTTGTATGCAGAAGCCGGTGGTTGATCCAGAAATGCACGTCGTTCCAGGCCACCAGCACCAGGACCTCGACCAGGATCTGCCGCCAGCCGGCATCCGGATCCAGGCGCGCCCACCCCAGCTGCAGCAGTCCCCACGGGAAGATCATGCCGGTGCCGAACAGCAGGATGGACAGGCCGGATTGGGCGAATTCGCGCCGCAGCTGGCCGGGCGCGAGCGGGCGGGGATCCAGCGTGCGCCCGATGCCCAGCGCGGGCAGGAGATAGTGCGTCAACAACCAGGTGGCCGCGCCGAAAACCAGGTAGATGCCACCAAAGAACAGCAGGCCCGCCAGCATGACCTGCCAGGCGGACAAGGCTTCAAAAGCTTGGGCCATGAACGTTTTGTTTCACCCGAGGAATGGCCGCATCATAAGCAATCCGTCAGCTTCCGGGTGAGTCATTCATTACAAAATGAATCAGAACACCACAAAGCTGGCGGGCTGCTCACGAGCGCCCCGGCTACCGGCAGGGATAGAGACGGTTCAGGCCGCTCACCGCCGCGTCCATGCGGGCGGCCAGCGCCTCGCTGGCCCGTGGCATCGGTTGCCGCAGCTCCGCGCTCAGCAGGCCCTGGCGCCCAAGCTGCGCCTTCACGGGGCCGGGATTGGGTTCGGCGAACGTCAGCTGGATCACCGGAACCAGCGCATGGAAGAGCTGCCGGGCCTGGTCCAGCTGCTGCGCCCGCAACGCCCGGTACATGGCCACGAACAGGTCGGGGCGGATATGCGCCGCCGCCGCAATCATGCCGGCGCCGCCCATGCTCATTACGGACAGCGATTGCAGGTCCTCGCCGGCCAGGACGTTCATATTGCCGTCGGCGATCAGCGCGACCGTCTTCTCCAGGGAGCCGCCGCAGTCCTTGATCGCGGCGATGTTCGGATGCGCCGCCAGCGCGAGCAGGGTCGAGGTCTCCAGCGTCGCGCCCGTGCGATATGGAATGTCGTAGAGCACCAGGGGAAAGCGCGAGGCATCGGCCAGGCAGCGGAAATAGGCGGCGGCGCCTTCCTGTCCGGGGCGCACGTAGTACGGCGCGGGCGCCAGAATGCCGGCCAGCGGACGCGTGCCGAAGGCCGCCAGGCGTTGCAGCACGTGTCCCTGGTGGTTGCCGGCCAGGCCCATGATGACGGGCAGCGAGCCCGCTTCCGTCAGCACGGCGTCAAGCACGGCCAGTTGTTCGGCATCGTCCAGGGACGCGGCCTCGCCCGTGCTGCCGCACACGACCAGCCCGTCCACGCCGGCCGCCGCGTAATGGCGCACCAGGCGGCGCAAGGCCCCGCCGTCGACGGCGCCGCCGGAAAACGGCGTGACGAGAGGCACCCAGACGCCCTGGATCGGAGATTGGTGAGATTGCATGAGAACACTCCTTCGGTGTAAGCGGACCGTGGTTGGACCGTACAGAAGTGCTCGGGATATCAGAGGGATGCGCGGACGGCGCCAAGCGCCGCCAGGAGGCCGCTGTTCCGTCGCCCATCTGACGGAACAGCATGCTCCGGTCAGATGAGCGGCTGTTTTTTGGATTTCAGGCCAGCGCAAGCCAGCACCACGCCCAGGGCGCGGAACAGGAAAGCGGATTGGTTGGCCTGACGGATCATGGATTGGGAACTGCGGTTGGCGCAAGAAGCGGAAATCTACCGGGAGCGCGGAGCGGTGTCAACGGAGGGTACTGGATGCGGGGTGTCAGACACCCGGGGAGATAGGCTTCAGCACGCGCGGCCGTCTCGTACGGGTGTCAGACATCCCAACCAGCCGCTCACTCCAGGCTGGCCAAAAACACCGCGCACAACGCTTCCATGCCCTTGCGGTCGTCTTCGTCGAAACGGCCCGGCAGCGGGCTGTCCACGTCCCAGACGCCGATCAGCGCGCCGTTCAGCACCAGGGGCACGACGATCTCCGAACGCGAGGCCGCGTCGCAGGCGATATGGCCGGGAAAGGCGTGCACGTCCGGCACCAGCTGCGTCTGGCGCTGGCTGGCTGCCGCCCCGCACACGCCGCGGTTCAGCGGAATCCGCACGCAGGCCGGCTTGCCCTGGAACGGGCCCAGCACCAGTTCTGCGCCGTCGAAGAAATAGAAACCGGCCCAGTTCAGGCCGGGCAAGGCCTGGTAGGCCAGCGCGCTCAGGTTGGCGGCATTGGCGATGCGGTCGCGCTCGCCTTCCAGCAGGGCGCGGGCCTGGGCGGCCAGCTCGGCATAGAGGGCGGGCTTGGAATCTGCGGTGATCGGGGCGGCTTCGAACATGGCGGAAATGTAACTGTACAGGCGATTATCGGCACAGGTGATTTTAGGGGTTCCGCACATTATGGGGGCCGGGCCGCTGCCGTGTGGGACAATACTTTTCGCCAATTTTTTCAACCGGGCCTCCCGAAGGGAAAAAAACGCCCGAATCTTCCTACCTCTTCTTGATCAAGAAGCACTCCATGGACAAGCCTCTCGAACCTGCGTTTTCCTTCTCGGAACGCGCCCAGCAACTCACCAGCTCCGCCATCCGCGAGATCCTCAAGGTAACCGAGCGTCCCGAAGTCATTTCGTTCGCCGGCGGCCTGCCGGCGCCCGGCGGCTTCCCGGTAGAAGTGGTGCGAGAGGCATTCGACAAGGTATTGGCCACCAACGGCCGCGCCGCTCTGCAATACGGGCCGACCGAGGGCTATGCGCCGCTGCGCCAATGGGTCGCCGACGACCTGAACAGCGCGGGCGCGAACGTCACCGCCGACCAGATCCTGATCGTGTCGGGCTCGCAGCAGGCGCTCGACCTGCTGGGCAAGGTGCTGATCGACAAGGACAGCAAGGTGCTCGTCGAGGACCCCAGCTACCTGGGCGCCCTGCAGTCGTTCAGCCTGTACCAGCCGAAGTTCACGCCCGTGCCCACCGATGAAGGCGGCCTGATCCCGGAAGCCATCACTCCCGAACTGGCCGACGGCGCCCGCTTCCTGTATGCCCTGCCCAACTTCCAGAACCCCACCGGCCGCACGCTCAACCTGGAGCGCCGCGTGGCGCTGGTCAAGCGCGCCGCGGAACTGGACCTGACCATCGTCGAAGACGATCCCTACGGCGAACTGCGCTACGCGGGCGAGCCGCAACCGGGCCTGATCGCGCTGGCCGCCGAGCATGGCGCCAACGTCGTCCGCCTGGGCACGTTCTCGAAGGTGCTGGCCCCCGGCCTGCGCCTGGGCTATATCGCCGCCGCGCGTCCGCTGATCAACAAGCTGGTCCAGGCCAAGCAGGCCACCGACCTGCACACGCCCACGCTGACCCAGATGGCCGTGTACGAGATCGTCAAGGGCGGCTTCCTGAAAGAGCACCTGCCGAACGTGCGCGAAATCTACCGCGCGCAGGGCAGCTGCATGCTGGACGCCATCACCCGCGAATTCCCGTCGACCGTCACCTGGACCAAGCCGGAAGGCGGCATGTTCATCTGGCTGACGCTGCCCGAGCACATCGACAGCACCAAGCTGCTGGAAAAGGCCATCGCGCAGAACGTGGCGTTCGTGCCGGGCGCGCCGTTCTACTGCGGCGCCGGCAAGGCCAACACGCTGCGCCTGAGCTTCGCCACCGTGCCGGAAGACAAGATCCGCACGGGCATCGCCATCCTCGGCAAGTTGCTAAAAGAGGAGGGTTAAGCCCCCCCCGAAGCGCCTGCGGCGCCTCCCCCCAGGGGGCGCTGGCTACGGACCGGCGGAGCCGGATCCGTGCAGCCCCGCTTGGCGGCATTGCCGCAAATGACGCGGGTGCCTCGTGCAGCAAGTGTCTGATACCTGTATGGGAGATGCTACGGCTTGCGCCAGTGCCCCTCGGGTGTCAGACACCCGGAAGCATCGTGGCAAACCGTAGATCATCGCGTACGGGTGTCAGACACGGGCAAAGCCCGGGCACTGCGGCATACGGAGCGGCTGGGCGCAATGCCCGGCCGTTGTTGTTTTATGCTGTGGGTTTTCCCACCTCCGTTTCGCCGTGACAGTGAGCGCCCCCCAACAATCTCCCGTCGACCTCAGCGACATCGTCTTCACCGACTGGGTCGAACGCTGGCTGCCGAAATCGTGGCGGCCCTATGCCCGGCTTTGCCGCCTGGACCGTCCCATCGGCACCTGGCTGACCCTGCTGCCGGCGATCGCCGCGCTGGTCCAGGCCGCCGGCGGCCTGCCGGACCTGCAGCGGCTGATCGTGTTTTCGCTGGGCGCGCTGCTCATGCGCGGCATCGGCTGCACCGTGAACGACATGTGCGACCGCAAATTCGACAAGCACGTCGAACGCACGCGGTTCCGCCCCTTGACCAGCGGCCAGCTCACGATGAAGCACGCCGTGTGGTTCCTGCTCGGGCAATTGCTGGTCTGCGGCTCGCTGCTGTTCTTCCTGAACGAGATGAGCCGCTGGCTGGCGGTGGCGGTGCTGCCGTTCGTCTTCATCTATCCGCTGTGCAAGCGCGTCACATACTGGCCGCAGGTCGTGCTGGGCATCTGCTTCAACTGGGGCATGCTGATGGCCTGGTCGGACACCCAGAACCATGTGCCGCTGGCCGCCATCGCGATGTGGGCGGGCGCCGTGCTGTGGCAGGTCGGTTACGACAGCATCTATGCCTACGTGGACGTGCGGGACGACCGCAGCCTGGGCCTGCATTCCACCGCCATGCGCTTCGGCGACCAGGGCAAGCTCTGGATCGGGGGCTTCTACCTGGGCACCGTCGTGCTGTGGGCCTGGGGCGGCTACGCCATCGGCTTGTCGTGGGCCTACCAGGTCGGCATGGTGGCCGTGGCGGTGCATCTGGCATGGCAGCTGAAGGTTTTCGACATCCAGCGCCCGGACCGCAACTTCATGCTGTTCCGCGCCAACCTCTGGCTGGGCGCCCTGCTGGTCGCCGCCGCGCTGGCCGGCACGCTGATCCGCTGACGCCGCACGAGGGCGGCGCCAACGCCCGTTGACGCCGCGCATTGCCTGCGGCGCCGACAGGGGCCATGATGGAGCCTCCGCAACGCATTACGGAGACCACGCATGCCCTCATTGCTCAAGTCCCTGGTCCTCGCGGCCGCCGCCGGCGCCGCGTTCGGCGCGATCCCGGCGCAGGCCGCCAGCGACTGCTCGGCCCAGCGCGGCTGCGCCGCCAAGTTCTGCCACATCGAGAACGACATCGCCGCCGCCCAGGCGCAGAACAATACCCGCCGTGAAGCCGGCTTGCGCAAAGCCCTGAAGGAAGCGAAGGCCAGTTGCACCGACAGCCGCCTGCAGTCCCAACGGGAAGCCGACGTGCGCGAAAAGCAGAGCAAAGTCGCGGAACGGGAAAGCGAGCTGAAAGAAGCACGCGCCAAGGGCAAGCAGGACAAGATCGACAAGGCCCAGCGCAAGCTGGACGAAGCCAAAGCGGAATACGACGCCGCGCTGGCCGAACTGAACCGCTGACCCTTCTTCCCCTTGCCGGGGCCCCGGGCGTCGTTCCGGGCCCGTGCTTTCCTCTCTCCCATCTTCCTCGTCTGGCAGCCGCCCTTCCGCGCGGCTCTCGCCCATGGCGTCATCAAATGGAAATATCACCACCCATGGCACCATTTGGTGAATCCAAAAGCGATTAGCCCAGATTTTGGAAAGATGTTTTCAAGTAATAAGGGTTTATCCCAGGGTGTTTTGAGCACAGAATGCATCTCATCGGGACACAGCAAGCGAACCCCTGGCAATCACGCCAGCCGTTCGGCTCCCAAGCTCAAGACATCGGAGGTCTGCCATGAAAACCCTTGCTACCGCTTTGATGCTGTCCATGTCCGTTCTGGCCGCCGGCGCCCAAGCCGCCGAAGCCGACCAAGGCCCCACGCGCGCCCAGGTCCAGGCCGAGCTGCAACAAGCCAAGGTTTCCGGCCAATACACGTTCGGCGAAGAAGGCTACCCCGCCCCCATCGCCCAGACGTCGAGCCTGACTTCGCAACAAGTCCAGGCCGAACTGGCCCAGGCCAAGAACGCCGGCGAAGTGACTTTCGGCAACCTGGACTACCCGCCCGTCGCCGCCGCCGAACAAACCGCGTCGCTGACCCGCGCCCAGGTCCAGACCCAGCTGGCGCAAGCCAAGTCGGAAGGCCTGGTCACCTTCGGCAACCTGGACTACCCGCCCCTGGGCAGCTGATCCCCTCCCCCATGGCCCCCAAGGCCATGACCAGCGCCCCAGCCCTCCGGCGCAAGCCGGAGGGCTTTCTTTTTGACGATTCGACATCAAATTAAGTCGAATCAACGTGATATACAGCCGATACGACGTTTTAATATCTACACATCGACAGCACCCAAGCATAGGATGAGGCCACTTCCCCCTCTTCCTCCGCAGGAGCGTGCGCCATGTCCATCGCATCCCCCCGTCCCATTCTTCTTCTGGGCGCCGGAAAAATCGGTTTTGCCATCGCCTTGATGCTGGAACGCAGCGGCGACTACTCGGTGCTGGTTGCCGACCAGGATCCTGTCCGGCTGCGCGCCGTGGCCGAACTCGGCTGCGAAACCCGGCAGATTTCGGACGATGATTCGCTGGCGCGCTGCATTGAAGGCCGCTATGCCGTCGTCAACGCGCTGCCCTTCCACCGCGCCATCGCGGTTGCCGGACTTTGCGCCAAGGCCGGCGTGCACTACTTCGACCTGACCGAAGACGTGGCCAGCACGCATGCCATCCAGTCGCTGGCGGAAGATGCGCGCAGCGTCCTGATGCCGCAATGCGGCTTGGCTCCCGGCTTCATCGGCATCGTCGGCAACGCGCTGGCCCGACGCTTCGATACGCTGCTGGACCTGCGCATGCGCGTCGGCGCCCTGCCGCGCTATCCCTCCAACAGCCTGCGCTACAACCTGACCTGGAGCACGGAAGGGCTCATCAACGAATACTGCAATCCGTGCGAGGCCATCGTCGATGGACAGCTCACGAGCGTGCCCGCCCTGGAGGGCTACGAAACCTTCGCGCTGGACGGCGTGGAATACGAGGCCTTCAACACCTCGGGCGGACTGGGCACGCTGCCCGCCACGCTGGTCGGCCGCGCGCGCAATGTCGATTACAAGTCCGTGCGCTACCCCGGCCACTGCGGCATCATGAAGCTGCTGCTCAATGATCTGCGCCTGCGCGACCGCCGCGACCTGCTGAAGGAAATCTTCGAGGCCGCCATCCCCACCACCGAACAGGATGTGATCGTGATCCAGGCTTCGGCATCGGGCCGCCGCAATGGGCGGCTGGAGGAAGAGTCTTATCCGGTCCGCATTTTCGGCGCGGACGTCGACGGCCATCGCCTGAGCGCGATCCAGCTTTCCACCGCGGCGGGCATATGCGCCGCCCTCGACCTGGTCGCTCAGGGGGTCCTGCCGCAGCGGGGATTCGTGGGCCAGGAAGCCATCGACCTCGAAGCCTTCGTGCACAACCGCTACGGCCGGGTCTACGCGGGCAAGCCGCTGGCTCTCGCCGGCAAGGCCATGGCCGCCGACCGCTGAGCCTTGCTATCCGACGCGCCTACGTCCAGCCCTCCAGGCGCAACGTGGCGCGCACCAGGCGCTGCTCTTCCTGCTCGATGTCGGACAGGCTCTGGCGCACACTGTCCACGTGGTCCGCAGCCGCCTTGCGCGCCTGTTCGGGCTGGCGCCCCGTGACCGCGTTGAACAGCCGCGCATGCTGCCGGTCGATCTGCCGCTTCTCGGGTTCGCGGTGATATAGATTGTTCACGCAGGCGAATACCGACCCCAGCAGCAGGTCCGTCAGCGATTGCAGCGTATGCACCAGCACCGGATTGTGCGAGGCCTCGCAGATGGCCAGATGGAAGGCATGATCCAGGTGCGCATGTGTCGTCGTGTCGGTCGCCGCGCCCTGCGCCGCAACCATTTCGTCATAGCGGCGGCGGATCATGATGAAATCCGCCTCGGTGCCGCGTATGGCCGCCAGCCGCGCCGATTCGGCCTCCAGCAGGGATCGCACTTCCAGCAGGTCGTACAGGGTGCGCGGCTGCGAATTGAACAGATGCATCAGCGGCCCGGCATCCACCTTGGAGATCTGCGCCACGAATGAACCCTTGCCCTGCGAGGTGTGGATGATCTCGCGGGCGCGCAGCAGCTTCAGCCCTTCGCGCAGCGCCGTGCGCGACACGCCCAGTTTTTCGGTAAGGCGCCGCTCCGACGGCAGCGCCTGGCCGGCCTTCAGCACGCCATCCAGGATCAGGCGTTCGATGCGCTCGGCGACCTCGTCCGCCACCTGACGGGGTTTTTCTTCTGTTTCCGCGTACATTCGCCCTCCGGACCAGTGGTATGACCAAGCTCGTCGCTGACAAAAGCCAGCAAACCACGCCTCGGTAAGTTACTGATATAAAAACATAAAAATACAGGCTTTGCCCAGCGCCAGGAGAATAAACTGGTATGACCAGCGGGTTTTGATATGGACATTGCGGCAGCCCCGAACGATGATGTCACGACAGATCCGCCCGGCGCGCGGCGCCGGCCAGCTTCACTTACCGCTAGAGAACCGCATGACTCAACGCATCCAGCACCACGGCCTGCAAGTGGCGGCCAATCTCAATCAATTCATCGAACAGGAAGCGCTGCCCGGCACCGGCCTGGATGCCGACGGTTTCTGGCAAGGGTTCGCGGCCCTGGTGGATGACCTGGCCCCCAAGAATCGCGCGCTGCTGGCCGAGCGCGACCGCCTGCAGGCCGAGCTCGACGCCTGGCATCGCGCCAATCCCGGCACCATCGCGGATCCGGCCGCCTATCGTAAATTCCTCGAAGGCATCGGTTACCTGCTGCCGCAGCCTGCGGCCGTGCGCGCCACCACCGACAACGTCGATACCGAGATCTCGCAACAGGCAGGCCCGCAGCTGGTCGTGCCCATGTCCAACCCGCGCTACGCGCTGAACGCCGCCAACGCGCGCTGGGGCAGCCTGTACGACGCTCTCTACGGCACCGACGCCATCCCCGCCACGCCCGGCGACACCGGCGGCGGCTACAACCCACAACGCGGCGCCGCCGTCATCGCCCGCGCCCGCGCCTTCCTGGACGAGGCCGCCCCGCTGGCCCAGGGCTCGCATGCCGACGCTCGCGGCTACTCGGTCGAGAACGGCGAGCTGCGCATCGCGCTGGCCAATGGCTCGACCGGCCTGAAGTCCGCCGCCCAATTCGCCGGCTACCAGGGTTCCGCGTCCGCGCCGTCGGCCATCCTGCTCAAGAACAACGGCCTGCATTTCGAAATCCAGGTCGACCGCGCCCACACCATCGGCTCCACCGACGCGGCGGGCGTGAAAGATGTGCTGGTCGAGGCCGCGCTGACCACCATCATGGACTGCGAAGACTCCGTCGCCGCCGTGGACGCCGCCGACAAGGTCCAGATCTACCGCAACTGGCTCGGCCTGATGAAGGGCGACCTGACCGAGGAAGTCACCAAGGGCGGCAAGACTTTCACCCGCAAGCTGAACGCGGACCGCCAGTACTCGCGCCCGGACGGCTCGGCGCTGACCCTGCACGGCCGTTCGCTCATGTTCGTGCGCAACGTGGGCCACCTGATGACCAACCCGGCCATCCTGGACCGCAACGGGCAGGAGATCCCCGAGGGCATCCTGGACGCCGTGGTCACCAGCCTGGCCGCGCTGCCGGACCGCGAGCGCAAGCTGAATTCGCGCACCGGTTCCGTCTACATCGTGAAGCCCAAGATGCACGGCCCGGCCGAGGCCGCCTTCGCCAGCGAGCTCTTCGACCGCGTGGAAGACTTGCTCAAGCTGCCGCGCAACACCCTGAAAATGGGCATCATGGACGAAGAGCGCCGCACCAGCATCAACCTCAAGGCCTGCATCGAAGCCGCCGCCTCCCGCGTGGCCTTCATCAACACGGGCTTCCTTGACCGCACCGGCGACGAAATGCATTCCAGCATGAAAGCCGGCCCCATGCTGCGCAAGGGCGACATGAAATCCACCGCGTGGATCACCGCCTACGAACGCAACAACGTGCTGGTCGGGCTGGACACGGGCCTGCGCGGCCGCGCCCAGATCGGCAAGGGCATGTGGGCCATGCCCGACATGATGGCCGCCATGCTGGAACAGAAGGTCGCGCATCCCAAGGCCGGCGCCAACACCGCCTGGGTGCCCTCGCCCACGGCCGCCACGCTGCATGCCCTGCACTACCACCAGGTAGACGTGCAGGCCGTCCAGCAGGAACTGGAACGCACCAAGCTGGACAGCGTGCGCGACGATCTGCTGAATGGCCTGCTCACGGTGCCGGTCGGCGATCCGTCCAAATGGTCGGCCGCCGACATCCAGCAGGAGCTGGACAACAACGTCCAGGGCATCCTGGGTTACGTGGTCCGCTGGATCGACCAGGGCGTGGGCTGCTCGAAGGTGCCCGACATCCATAACGTCGGCCTGATGGAAGACCGCGCCACGCTGCGCATCTCCAGCCAGCACATCGCCAACTGGCTGCGCCACGGCGTGACCAACCGTGAACAGGTCATGGAAACGTTCAAGCGCATGGCCAAGGTGGTCGACGGCCAGAACGCCGGCGACACGCTCTACCGTCCGATGGCCGGCCACTTCGACACCTCGCTGGCGTTCAAGGCGGCGTGCGCGCTGGTGTTCGAAGGGCTGACCCAGCCCAACGGCTACACCGAACCGCTGCTGCACAAGTATCGCCTCGAATTCAAGGCCGCCCAGGCCTGACGGCCTGGCCTCGCGGCAACAGGGCCGGACAGCGATGCTGTCCGGCCTTTCTTTTGCGGTGGAAAAAAACCGGCAGGTTTCGCACGATCGTGCTAAATTTGCGCCATGACTGCCAAAACCGAAAAAAGCGAGCTGACGTTCGCGGCCATCGTGGACGCGGCGCTGGACATGGCCGCCGCGCAAGGCATGGAGAGCCTCTCGCTCGGCCAGGTCGCCAGGCGCCTGGGCATCAGCAAAAGCGGCGTGTTCTCGCGCGTCGGCTCGCTGGAAGCCTTGCAGCAGGCGGTGCTGGACGAGTACGACCGCCGCTTCGTGGCGGCCGTGTTCACCCCGGCCATGGCCTTCCCCCGCGGCCTGCCGCGGCTGAACGCCCTGGTCTCGCTATGGATCGACCGCGCCAGCAACGTCGAAACGCTTACCGGGTGCATCTACGTGGCCGGCGCCTTCGAATATGACGATGTAGAGTCGCCGCTGCGCTCGGTGCTGGAAGGCAACCTCAGGCGGTGGCGCGCCGCCATGGTGCGCACCGTGAACCAGGCGCTGGAAGCCGGGCACCTGAGACCCGACACGGACCCCGAACAACTGGTGTTCGAGGTCTACAGCCTGATGGTCGGCCTGATGCACGACGCCCGCTTCCTGCGCGATCCGAAGGCCCACGACCGCGTGCGGGCGGCCTATGAACGCCTGATTTCCACCTACCGCAGCTTCAAGTACATCGAGTAGCGCCCGCCGGCCCGCCACGCGGGCATGGCACGGGCGCATAACCATCATCCAATTTCGCACGATCGTGCGAAATTATCGGGAGCCTGACCATGTGGATCCTTATTGCAATCATCGCCATCTCGGCCGGGGCAAGAGTCTGGCTGCAATGGCGTGCCCTGCTGCGCCAATTGCCGGACCGCGCCGAGCATCTGGTACTTTTCTAGATCGCCATGGCCGTCCCGTTCTATATTTCCAGTTCGCCTTCCCCGAACGTTGTCATGCCGCGCTCCAATCATCTGTTGATCATCGACCCGCAGAATGACTTCTGCGACCTGCCGCAGGGCTACCTGCCGATGGACCCGCTCACGGGCAAGCCCCACGCGCCCGCGCTGCCGGTGGAGGGCGCGCATGACGATATGCAGCGCCTGGCGCGCTTCATCGACGCCACGGCCTCCGCGTTGACCTCCATCACGGTCACGCTGGATTCGCATCATCGGCTGGACATCGCGCATCCGACTTTCTGGAGCACGGGCGACGGCCAGGCGGTGGCGCCGTTCACGCCGATCACCGCGGCGCAGGTGCGCGCGGGAGCGTTCCGGCCCCGCCACGCGGACGACCTGCCGCGCACCCTGTCCTATCTGGACGAGCTGGAGGCGCGCGGCCGCTACACGCTGATGGTCTGGCCCGTGCATTGCGAAATCGGCACCTGGGGCCACAACGTCCACGCGGACGTGCGCGCCGCCTACAGCCGCTGGGAAGACGAGCGCCAGCTCATCGTGCGCAAAGTGCCCAAGGGCACGAATCCCTGGACGGAGCACTACAGCGCGCTGATGGCCGAAGTGCCCGATGCCGACGATCCCCGCAGCCAGCTCAATCGCGGCCTGCTGGATTCACTGGACCGCTCCGAGCTTATCCTCATCGCAGGCGAAGCCGGCAGCCATTGCGTCAAGGCCACCGTCGAACACCTGGCCGAGTACCTGCCTGGCCGTGATCTTTCGCGGCTGGTGCTGCTGACGGACTGCATGAGTCCCGTCGCCGGCTTCGCGGACGCGCAGGCGCTGTTCCAGCAGCGCATGCGGGATCTCGGCGTGCAGCAACGGACCAGCGTCGACATGGCCCGCGCCCTGCTCGCGGCCTGATCGCAACCGGCGGGATGGCGGGCGCAAATGCAACGGCCGCCTGCGTTGCGCATGGCGGCCGTGGGCGTGGGCAAGGATCGGAAGCGGTCAGCCGCCCTTGCCCTCGCATTGCACATACAGGGCGCCAATGGCCTCGCACAAGGCGGCGGGCTGCTGGAACAGGCGCGACACCAGGATACAGCCCTGCACGGTGGCGAACACCGCGCGGCCGGCTGCTTCGGGCGTGCCGGAAAATTTCATCGTGCCCTGGGCCGCGCCTTCGGCCAGCACCCGGGCCAGCCAGGCTTCATGCGCCCGGAAAAAACCCTGCAGCGCGCCGCGCACCCTTTCGGGCAGGGAATTGACCTCGGCGGCCAGCATGCCGCCCAGGCAGAGTTCGCCCGATCCGCAAGCGCGCGATTCCATCAGCCTCAGGTATTCGTCGAGCTGCGCCTGCGCGGGCTGGGCGGTATCGATGCCGCGCACGGCGCCCAGTGCCCGCGCGCTATAGGCTTCGACAGCCTCGTAGAGCAAGTCGTCCTTGCCCGGAAAGTAATAGTGGATGCTGGACGTCTTCACGCCCACGTGCTCGGCCAGGTCGCGGTAGCTGAAGCCGTTGCATCCGCGCGTACGGATCAGCTTCTCGGCATGGGCCAGAAGCAGTTCGCGGGTGGTGTTGGGAGTAGGAGTGTCCATGGCTGAATATTACCTACTAATAGGTCGGTCCGTCATTGGTTTCGGCGGTCTGGCAGCCGCGACAACGCCCGCGCGGACCCCGGCCGGGAAAGTCCCGCCCCCGGGGCCCGCATGCGTCGGCATCATGCTCAGCCTTGCACGGGCGGGTAGTCCAGTTCACCGCTATCGGTCAGGCCGTGCGCACGGGCGGCGGCCAGTTCTTGCTGCACCTGGCCGCGGGTCTTGTCCGCGGCGGCGGCAAAAGTCGTGGCGGCGTAGCCTTCTTCGCCGAATGCCAGTTCACCGTTGGCGCGAGCCGCTGCCAGCTCCTGCTGCACCTGGGCGCGGGTGACCGAGCTTTCCGTGTTCAGGGGAGGCGGGTAGTCCAGCTCGCCGGCTTGGGCGGCGCCGATGAAGGAAGCGGACAGGATCAAGGCGGATACGAGGGTTTTCATGGTCAATCTCCAAAAGGGTACGGCATCAGGATCGGGTTTGATTGCTATCTATGTGTAGATAGATTTGTCGGGAAAAGAATCAGCCTTCCACGGGCGGATAGGCCAGCTCGGCGCTTTCGGTCAGGCCTTGGGCACGGGCGGCTGCCAGCTCTTGCTGCACCTGGGCACGGGTCTTGTCGGCGGCGGCCGCGAAGGTCGTGGCGGCGTAGCCTTCTTCGCCGAACGCCAGTTCACCGTTGGCGCGGGCCGCTGCCAGTTCCTGTTGCACCTGGGCGCGGGTCACCGAGCTTTCCGTGTTCAGGGGAGGCGGGTAGTCCAGCTCGCCGGCTTGGGCGGCGCCGATGAAAGAAGCGGACAGGATCAGGGCGGATACGAGGGTCTTCATGGTCAATCTCCAGATTAAGGATTCGTGCAACTATTCGGATAAACTATCTACTTGTAGGTAGATAAACAGGGAAATAAAAAAAGCGGACTACTGTATTTCTGGGGTCGGCGGCAGCAGGTGCTGTGGGGTTCGCTGCGTCGATGGATGAATCTTACCTACTACTAGATAGATGAACCAAGCGGTATTTTGAAACCAAACATTTCAAACATACGGGTCTTGCCCTGGGTGGGCCCGGTAGAACGCCGCGAAATCCTCCGCCGGCATCGGCTTGGCATATAGCCACCCCTGCCCGGCATGCACTCCCAGCTGACGCAGGCATGCTTCCTGCCCGGAACGCTCCACGCCCTCGGCGACGATGGTGAGCCCCAGATCCAGGGCCAGGCGAACGATGTGCGCGGTGATCTGCGCGTCCCCCTCCGATATGTCGAGCGGGTCGACGAAGGCTTTGTCTATCTTCAACACATCCAGGGGCAGCGTACGCAGGTAGCGCAGACTGGAGTAGCCCGTGCCGAAATCATCCAGCGCGATTCGATGGCCCGCGTCCTGCGCGGCCGCCAACGTCGCGCCGGCGCGTTCCAGGTCTATGAGGCTGCGTTCGGTCACCTCCAGCCAGAACTGCGAATTCGTCAGGCCGAGCCCGGCCATGGCTCCATGCAGGTAATCGATGGCCAGGCCCGAGGCCACATCGTCGGGGCTCAGGTTGATGGCGATATGAATGGAGGGCGTCGACCGCAACAATGCCGCCATATCGCTCAAGACCTCATCGATGACCAAACGGGTCAGGGCCTGCGCCTGGCCGCTGGCTTCCGCCAAGTCTATGAAGTCCGCAGGGCCCACCAGCATGCCGTCCGGCCGGCGCCACCGCAGCAACGCCTCCGCACCGATGCAATGGCGCCGCTTCAAATCCATGATGGGCTGGTACAGGAGCTTGAATTCACGCCTGCGGATGCTCGCCGCCAGCGCCTGCGCCGGCGATAGATGTTTACGGGCGACGCAAGCCACCGGCACCAGGCACAGCCCCGCGATGAGGCAGCCCGCAGACAGATAGCGGCCACGCAATTTCCGCTCACGCAGGTCGATGCTGGCTTGCTCGCTCGCCACGGCCACCGTCCAGTACTTGTCTTGCAGAACCGTCACGAGTTGCCCGTCCACGCGACGCGTTCCCGGCAGCAACTCCGAGGACGCCGGCCATGCCAGGGCGGTGTTCAAGCCAGCCAGCGGCCTTCCATCCTTGCTGATGATAGCCAGCCGCAAATCCGCATGCACGAACGGATCGGTGTAGCGGGAGGAGCTCACGAGGATGACGATGGCCCCTTTCATGAAAGCCACTTTCCAGCCGCCTTCCGTCGGCAGGCCGGGCCTGTGATAAGCGAAGATGTCGATGCCATCGGCATTCGGCCTATCCGGCGCTTCCAGCGGCCGCGGGCGGATCTCGGCTCCCCATGAGCCGCAAATCGAATATCCGCCGCGCACCACCTTGATCTCGTCGACGAAGTCGCTGTCCAAGGCAACCTCGCGAAGCAGCGCAAGATGTCCAGGCGAGCAAAGGGCCTCGTCCTGCGTCGCAAACATGGCAAGCGTGGCCTTGACGTTCCGGTATATCAAGGCGCTTCGTTCCGCGGCAATGGCGGCCTGTCTTTCGTCGCTGCGGATTTGATCCGAAATGGCTTGGGCTGCGGCCAGGTAACCGGACGCCAGGGCGGACATGCAGAGAACGACGACCGCACAAAAGAATGCCAGGAACAGGATTCGCGCCCGGTGCCAGCGCACATGCGGGCTAAGCCGAGTATGCGCCGTGATGGCCCTCCGTGGGGTCCAGGCTGGATACGGATACTGCGTCAACGGCGAGCGCCAGCCCAAATCGCCGCCTTTCGTACAGCACGACATCCGCGGTGAGTTCGCCGCGCACCGACACGTTTTCGCCGTCGGTCAGTTTCAGCAAGGAGGTCGCGATTCTTGGCAGCATCGAATACACATGGATCATCAGCCGTTCGCCGTTGCCGGAAATGGCCTGAATGTCGGCGCTGGCGCGCAGCGTGCCATCGACGCAAATCCGCGACGCCGGAGCGCCTACGACAGTACCGATCATGGACAGGCTCAGCATATCGATTCACGCGACGGTTGATCGCTGGCAACTGATTATTCCCAACGGATCTTCAACTGCTTCAGCGCGGCCGGAACTTCGCTTTTCAAGATGTCCAGGATCGCTCGGATCCGAGGCGGCGTCGGACGCGCCGCTTGTACCAGTGCGTGCAACGGGAATGGCGGAATCCGGTACTGGGGCAGCAAGTGGATCAGCGTGCCCTGCTTGAGCGCCGCGACACATGCGGGGCTTTGCAAGACGCCGATGCCCGCTCCGGAGGCGAGCATTTCGAACATGGGACGCCAATGGCTGGTCGTCATGGCGGTGCTTATCGGAACGGTTTCGAGCTGCCCGTCCGCGCGGATCAAAGGCAGATGCTCATTGCCGAAAATGCCCTTGACGCGGATGAAGAGATGCCTGCGGATGTCCGCGGGAGTTTCCACGGAACCATGGCGGGCAAGATAGGATGGCGACGCCACCAGAGTCCGGTCCACCTGGCCCAAGGGATGGGCGATGTATCCGCCTTCACCCAACTGCCCCAACCGCAGGGAAATATCCACGCCTTCCGTGACCGGATCGACCAAGGCATCGTTGAGCACGACATCCAGGCGCAACTGCGGATGCTGCTCGCGCATTCGCAGCAGCATCCACGGCAATACGACTTCCCCGAAGCACTGGGCCGAAGCAATGCGCACGGATCCGTCCAATGTTTCCTTCTGGCTGGTAACCGCGGTGATCGCCCGGTCTGCCGCGTCCAGCAACTCCCGGCCACGAAGGTAGAAGATATGCCCTTCTTCGGTGCAACTGAGCGTGCGAGCGCTGCGCATCAGCAGCCGGGTCCCCAGGAATTTCTCCAACTTGTGGATCCGTTCGCTGACCGCAGGCTGCCCCATCTCCAACTCCCTCGCGGCGCCCGACATGCTGCCGCGCTCGACCACTCGCGTAAAGATACGCACCGTTGCCAGCAAATCCATATATGCCCCACGCTTCGTGAACAGGACGCTTCCTGGCCGAAGCGATAACGACGAACCCGACCTCCCGAGACTGGAAACACCGGACTGAAATCCTGCGGCATCACGCAGGTTGGACGCGGCTACTCGCGGGCTATTCCTATTCCTGGCAGCGGATCACGCTGGCTCTGACTGAACTAGCGGGAAGCCATGGGCTGTGTATGAGGCTTCCACTTTCGAATCGCAGACGTTCTTGCGTAGTGATCCTACTAAAGGTCCAGACGCCATTCCATGGGTTGCACCTGATAGTAAGTATCGGTTTTAACGCCTACTCGCTCCTCGTTGCGGCACGTAAGCTGGCGACCATCTCAGTCAATGGGCGTATACGAATGCAGCATGTACCCATTGGCTGAGCGGCGCGGAAGTCAAGGCCCAAGTCGTCATCCGTAGCAAGCGGTCAGGAATTTTGCGCACGTTCCTTCGGGACGGTTCTGCTTTTCTCAATCGATGTTTGCCACAGTTCCTGGCCTTGTTCCTTTCCTTCCGGCATCGACCTCCCCTGCGGATCGGTCTTCTCAACCCGTAACGAGAGTGGATTTATGAACAAGGCTCACAAGACCATCTGGAGCGAAGCTTCCGGAACCTGGATCGCGGTCAGCGAAAATACGAATGCGCGCGGCAAGCCATCGCGCAGTGCCAGGCACCTGGGCAAATCGCTTGCGGCCGCCGGCTTGTCGGTCGCCGGCCTGTTCACCTTGACGCCAGACGCACAGGCGTCGACTTACGCACCCTCCAACTGCAACAATGCGAGCGCCACCGGGCCTGACGGTATTGTTGCCGCCGCCGGCACGGCTCCGAAGGATGGCACCGGCGTATGGTCGAACGTGATCGGTTGCAACGCTAACGGCGGCAACTATCAGGGCGTGCAGATCATGGGCTATAACGCCACCGCCACAGGCTCGGGCGCGGTCGCGCTGGGATTTTCCGCAACGGGCGCCCTGCGTGGCACTGGCGTCGGCATGCAGGCCCAGGCGACGGGCGCGGGTTCGACCGCCCTGGGGCAATGGACGCGCGCCACGGCGCCCGGCAGCATAGCCATCGGCGGCGACACGTCGTCCAACACCGCTGCCGCGGGCGCGCAGGCTACTGGCGCCAATGCCTTGGCAATGGTCGGGCAGGCCCGGGCCGCCGGGGATTCCTCGGTGGCGATCGGCCAGCGGGCCGTCGCCGCCCGCAATGGCGACGTCGCCATCGGCGTAGACAGTCGCGCCGACGGCACGACGAGCAATCTTTCCGCTGTGGCGATCGGCCGGGGAAGCGCCGCGGTCGGAGAGGACGCGATCGCGCTGGGCAATTCCGCCAATGCCCAGGTGCACTATGGCGCGGCGATCGGAAACTTCGCGACCGTAACCGCGCGCAATGCAACCGCCCTCGGCAATTCCGCAAAGTCCGGCGGCATAGCCGCCACGGCGATCGGCAACTTTTCCAACGCATCGGCGGACAACGCCGTGGCCATCGGCGGCGGCGGACAGCTTGGATCCTTCGTTGGCGCGCAGGCCTCCGGCGTCGGCGCCGTCGCCATCGGTGGCAACAACGTAAGGGGCGCCGCAGCAGCGGCCGCTTCCGGCATCGCCCTGGGCGGGGAATCCAGCGTCCAGGCCGGCGCGGATTCCGGCATCGCGATCGGGCGCGGCGCGCAAGTGCTCGATGCAGCCGGCTATGGCATCGCCCAAGGCGACGGCGCCATCGCACGCAGCCAGAACGACATCGCCATCGGCAGGAACGCCTCCACCGCGGCGGACTCCGACGGCAACAATATCGCGCTCGGCAATGGCGTCGTGACCGGAAGCCAAGGCCACAACGTTGCCATCGGCTCTGGCGCCACCACGGCCAACTCGTCCTCCGCCAGCGGCGGCGCCGTAGCCATCGGCCGCGACCAGAAGGCCATCGGCGACGGCGCGGTCGCGTTGGGCGATCCCAATACCGCCAACGGCACCGGCGCGGTTGCGCTCGGCGCCCAGAACATTGCAGCCGGTGACGCTGCGGGCGACACCGCGGCCAATGGCTCGGTTGCGATCGGCAGCAACAACCGGGCCATCGGCCAGGGCTCGGTCGCGCTGGGCAATGGCTCCACCACCACGGAAGCCGGCTCGATCGCCCTGGGCGATACCGCCGCCACTTCCGCGGCTAACGCGATCGCTATCGGTTCGGGTTCATCGGCAGCGAACGCCGGAGATGTCGCGCTGGGCTCGCAATCCCGGACCGCGGCGGCCGTCGCCACGACTGCAGCCACCATCGACGGCCGCACCTATCAATTCGCCGGCACCGCTCCCGCCAGCACTCTCAGCGTGGGAGATGTCGGCGCGGAACGCACGATCACCAACGTGGCCGCCGGCCGCATCAACGCGAACAGCACAGACGCCATCAACGGCTCCCAGCTGTTCGCGGCCAACCAGGCCATCGAAGCGGTCAGCGACAGCGCAGTCAAATACGACCGAAATCCGGACGACAGCATCGATTACGGAAGCGTGACGCTGAACCCGGGCGGCGATCCCGCCCGGTTGGGCAACGTGGCCGCCGGCGATGTGTCTGCCGACAGCACCGACGCCGTCAACGGCTCGCAACTGCACGAGACCAATCAGCAGGTCGCGCAGAACACCGGCGACATCAGTCAGATCGGCGACACCATCACCAACATCGCCGGCGACACCAGCCAGGCCAACACCGACGCCAACGGCATCGGCATCCGCTACGCGCGCACCAACGAAGCCGGCCTCGCGCAAAGCGACGCCTTTGCTCAAGGCCAAGGCAGCACCGCAGTGGGCTACAACGCCACGGCGACCGCGGACAGCGCCCTGGCGCTGGGCCGCGAAGCCCAGGCCAGCCATGCCGGCAGCGTGGCGCTTGGCGCCAATGCCGTGGCAGATGGCTCCACGCTCGGCACCGCCGCCTACAACCCCAGCACCGCCGCCATTGCCGGCACCGCGCCGGTCGGTGAAGTCAGCCTCGGCTCGGCG
>NZ_JPYO01000035.1:18495-19783 GCF_000757485.1 Achromobacter sp. RTa | reverse complement strand
CATCACCAACGTGGCGGCAGGCGCCACCGACACCGACGCCGTCAATGTCAGCCAGCTCAAGTCGGTCGCGGCCGACGTAAACAACCTGGGTGACCGCGCCGTGCGCTATGACGGTAATCCGGGCGACCCGAAGACCTCGATCTCGCTCGAAGGCCCCGCCTCCACCGACGGCGGCCGCACCGGCGGCACCACGATCACGAATGTGGCGCGCGGCGACGTCTCGGAGAACAGCACCGATGCGGTGAACGGCTCGCAGCTGCACGAAACCAATCAGCAGGTCGCGCAGAACGCCGGCGACATCAGCCAGATCGGCGACACCATCACCAACATCGCCGGCGACACCAGCCAGGCCAACACCGACGCCAACGGCATCGGCATCCGCTACGCGCGCACCAACGAAGCCGGCCTCGCGCAAAGCGACGCCTTTGCCCAAGGTCAAGGCAGCACCGCAGTGGGCTACAACGCCACGGCGACCGCAGACAGCGCCCTGGCGCTGGGCCGCGAAGCCCAGGCCAGCCATGCCGGCAGCGTGTCGCTTGGCGCCAACGCCGTGGCAGACGGCACCACGCTCGGTACGGCGGCCTACAACCCCAACGCCGGCGTCATCGCCGGCACGGCTCCCGTGGGCGAAGTCAGCGTGGGATCGGCCGGAGCGGAACGCCGCATCACCAACGTGGCGGCAGGCGCCACCGACACCGACGCCGTCAACGTCAGCCAGCTCAAATCGGTCGCGGCCGACGTGAGCAACCTGGGTGACCGCGCCGTGCGCTATGACGGTAACCCGGGCGACCCGAAGACCTCGATCTCGCTCGAAGGCCCCGCCTCCACCGACGGCGGCCGTACCGGCGGCACCACGATCACGAATGTGGCGCGCGGCGACGTCTCGGAAAACAGCACCGACGCCGTCAACGGCTCGCAGCTGCACGAAACCAATCAGCAGGTCGCGCAGAACACCGGCGACATCAGCCAGATCGGCGACACCATCACCAACATCGCCGGCGACACCAGCCAGGCCAACACCGACGCCAACGGCATCGGCATCCGCTACGCGCGCACCAACGAAGCCGGCCTCGCGCAAAGCGACGCCTTTGCTCAAGGCCAAGGCAGCACCGCAGTGGGCTACAACGCCACGGCAACCGCGGACAGCGCCCTGGCGCTGGGCCGCGAAGCCCATGCCAACGTGGAAGGAAGCGTGGCGCTTGGCGCCAATGCCGTGGCCGATGGGTCCACGCTCGGCACCGCCGCCTACAATCCTGGCACCGCCGCCATTGCCGGCACCGCGCCGGCC
>NZ_JPYO01000035.1:17450-18485 GCF_000757485.1 Achromobacter sp. RTa | reverse complement strand
CTCGCGCAAAGCGACGCCTTTGCTCAAGGCCAAGGCAGCACCGCAGTGGGCTACGGCGCCACCGCCGCAGCCGAAAGCGCGCTGGCGCTGGGCCGCGAAGCCCATGCCAACGTGGAAGGAAGCGTGGCGCTGGGCGCGGGCGCCGTGTCCAACCGTGCACTGACGCCGGACAGCGGCAGCATCGCCGCCGGCAGCGGCGGCGCGCTGGTGCCCTTCAATACAACGGATCGCACCTTGCTGGGCGCGGTTTCCGTGGGCAGCGACTCCACGTACCGCCAGATCACCAACGTGGCCGACGGCACCAACGATCACGACGCGGTGACCGTGCGCCAATTGACCGGCGCCATCACGTCCGTGACTGTGACCGGCACCCGCTATTTCCATGCCAACTCGACCCAGGAGGACTCCCTGGCCGCCGGCACCGACTCCATTGCGATCGGCCCCAACACCGTGGTCAACGGAAGCGACGGCATCGGCATGGGCAACGGAGCCGTTGTGGAGCAGAATGCCCCCGGCGGCATCGCCTTCGGCGAACAGGCCCGCTCACGGTTGGCGGATGGCATCGCCATCGGCACGCAGGCGCTGGCGGATGCCGAACAGGGCGTCGCCCTGGGCGCGGGCAGCCGGGTGTCCGTGGGCGGCGGCGTGGCGCTGGGCGTCGGGTCGATCGCCGATACGGCGGCCGGCGCCGCCGGATACGTGCCCGCGGGTGCGAACGGCAGCGGTATCGAGGCCACGCGCAGCAAGCTGGCGGCGGTCTCCGTGGGAGACGTCGCGGCGGGAGAATACCGGCAGATCACCGGCGTCGCCGCAGGCACGGTGGACAGCGATGCAGTGAACGTCAGCCAGCTCAAAGCGCTGGCGTCGAACGTAAGCGATCTGGACTCGGGCGCAGTCAAGTACGACCGCAACCCGGACGGCAGCGTCAATTACGGAAGCGTGACGCTGAACCCGGGCGGCGATCCCGCCCGGTTGGGCAACGTGGCCGCCGGCGATGTGTCTGCCGACAGCACCGATGCCGTCAACGGCTCGCAA
>NZ_JPYO01000035.1:1912-17440 GCF_000757485.1 Achromobacter sp. RTa | reverse complement strand
ATCACCAACGTGGCGGCAGGCGCCACCGACACCGACGCCGTCAACGTCAGCCAGTTGAAGGCCGTGGACGGCAAGTTCCAGGACCTCATCGACACCGACACGGGCATCAAGTATTTCCACGCCAATTCGCAGGCGGCCGACAGCCGCGCGCTCGGCGCGGAAAGCATCGCCATCGGTCCCCGGGCGCTGGCGGACGCCGAACAGGCCATCGCGCTGGGCGACGCCGCCACGGCGGCCGGCGCCGGCGCAATCGCGCTCGGAAGCGAGTCGGAAGTCCGTGGCGCCCGGGCGGTAAGCCTGGGCAGCGGCAACAACGTCAGCGGCGCAGGCGCGTTCGCGCTGGGCAACGACAACACCGTCGCCGCCGCCAATGCCTTCGTGCTCGGCAGCAACGTCTCGATCCTGGATGGCGGCCTGAGCGGCGCGGTAGTGCTCGGCAATGGCTCCACCGTGACGGCGGCAAGCGCGACCGCGGGCGGCACGATCAACGGCACCGAGTATCTCTACGCCGGCGGCAATCCGGCGGCGGGCGATGTGCTGAGCATCGGCAGCGCCTCGGCGCCCCGGCAGATCCAGAACGTCGCGGCGGGCCGCATCGCCGCCGACAGCACGGACGCGGTGAACGGTTCCCAGCTTTATGCGACGAACCAGGCCGTTGATTCGCTGGGCATGACCGTCAACAACATCGCCAATGGCGGCGCAGGGGTCAAGTACTTCCACGCCAATGGCGGCGCTTCGGCGGTCTTGCCGGACTCGCAGGCCAACGGCCTGGGCAGCGTCGCGGCCGGACCCGCCGCGGTCGCCTCGGGCGCCAACTCGGTCGCGATGGGCAACGGAGCGGTCGCAAACAAGGACGGCGACGTCGCCTTGGGCGCTGGATCCGTGGCCGACCGCGGCGCCGAGAGCTACACCGGGAAGTACTCGGGCGCGCAGAACGATACGGCCGGCACGGTTTCGGTAGGCGCGCCGGGCGCCGAGCGGACCATCAGCAATGTCGCCGATGGCCGCAATGCGACCGACGCGGTGAACGTGCGGCAGCTCGAAGGAGCGGTCAAGGAAGCCAATGAGTACACCGATAAGCGCATTACGGAAGTCGCTGGCTCGGTCGTGGAAGTCGGCGACAAGATCGACAAGATCGATAACCGCGTGACTGCAGTCGAAGGCGACGTCTCTACCATCAAGAACGGCGCGGACGGCATGTTCCAGGTCAGCCAGGGCGATACGCCGCCCCCGGCGCCCAAGGCCAGCGGCTCCAATTCGACCGCCGGCGGCGCAGGCGCGGTCGCCTCAGGCAAGGACAGCACCGCCATCGGCAATGGCGCGCAGGCCACGGGCGCAGGCGCCACGGCCGTCGGCCAGGGCAGCAAGGCCTCGGGCAGCAACTCCGTGGCGCTGGGTGCCGGGTCGGAGGCGGCGCGCGACAACAGCGTGTCGGTGGGTTCGGAAGGCTCGGAACGCCAGATCATCAACGTCGCCCGAGGGACGTCGGGAACCGATGCCGTCAACGTGAACCAACTGCGGGAAGTCGAGACCGGCCTGAGCAACCAGGTTGCGGGCGTACGCCGCGACCTGCAGCAACTGGACAACCGCTTGAGCGCGGGCATTGCCGGCGCCATGGCGATGTCCGGCCTGCCCCAGGCGTATCTGCCCGGCAAGAGCATGTTCAGCATGGGCGGAGCGACCTGGCGAGGCGAGAGCGGCTTCGCGATGGGCCTGTCCACCGTCTCCGAAAACGGCAAATGGGTGGTGAAGGGCCTTGCCAACAGCACCTCGCGTGGCGACGTCGGCGCGGCGGTGGGCGTGGGCTATCAGTGGTAAGGAGCAAAGCAATGACCGTCATGCACAACAACAACAAGGCCGGAATCGGGCCGCGGCGCTTGGGAATTGCCTCGGCGTGCGCCGTGCTTGCCGCCCTGCTGGCCGGCTGCGGCAACCTCAGCCGCGTCAGCGAATCCGGCACGACCGACGCGCCCGTATTCCCCGTCGTGGACGATGCCGCGCCGGGCCTGGGTTCCTGGCCGAATCTGGAGAACCTGCGCAATGTGCGCGCCGGAATGTCCAAGACGCAGCTATACCAGTTGCTGGGGCCGCCGCATTTCCGGGAAGGCGTGCTGGGCGTGCGGGAATGGGACTACCTGTTCCACCTTCCGCGAGGCGGCGAAACGATGCAGTGCCAATACAAGGTGCTGTTCGACAAGTCCATGCTGGCGCGCAGCTTCCTCTGGAAGCCGCAGGCATGTTCAGAGGCCCTTGCGCCCCAACCCTGACACGCGAAGGGGCCCTGCCGGTTCGGGCGGGCCCGCCCGTCCCCTACTCATAGAAAATCCAGCCCGATATGAATCGCCATTCCAGATTGATCGCTTGCATCGCTCCCGTCTTCGTCCTTGCGGCCTGCCAGCCCTTGCCTCGCCAACAGGGCGGCGCGGGCGCCCCGGCCGCGCAGCAACCGGCCGCGGCCGCACAGCCCACACAACAGGCCCGGCAGGCCCCGGCCCCGAAGGTGGAGTTCCGGCTGGCGCAAGCTGCGCCGGGCAAAGGCCTGCAAGCGCTGCGCGTGGACAACCAGACCCTGCACTATCAGCCCGCGCCGGTGCTGGCCCGGGACGACCTGGCCTCGGTGACGCCGATGAAGACCAAGGACGGCCGCCCCTTCGTGCATCTGCAGTTCAATCAGGCGGGCGCGCAGAAGCTGGCGCAGATAACCCGGCAGAACGTGGGTAAATCATTGTTGTTCACGATCAACGGGCAGCTTGTCGGCATGCCTCGGATCGGCGGCGCCATCAACGACGGCGCCCTGAACCTCAGCATGAACTCCGAAGCCCAGGCCATCGACGTCACCAATGCCATCATCGGCCATGAGGCCGTGAAGGCTAGCCCGGCGGGCGGTTGAGCGCGGGGTCCGGAAAGGGATTTCCCGCTCGGGCCGGCGCGGCGGCCGGCCAAAACAAAACCCCGGGCTTCCGCAAGAAAGGCCGGGGTTTGCCGCAAGGCGGGGGCGGGACTCAGAACGGAATGTCGTCGTCCATGTCCGCCAGGTTGGCGCCGCTGCTGGCCGGAGCCGCCGCGGGGGCCGGGCGCTGCTGGGGAGCCGGACGCTGCGCCGGAGCGGCGCGCTGCTGGCGCGGCGCGTCGTCGTAGCCGCCACCGCCGCCGTAGCTGGCGCCACCGCCGCCGCCGTCTTCGCGGCCGCCCAGCATCTGCATCTGGTCAGCGACGATTTCGGTGCTGTAGCGGTCGGCGCCGGTGTCCTTGTCTTGCCACTTGCGCGTCTTGAGGCGGCCTTCGATGTAGACCGAGCGGCCCTTCTTCAGGTATTCGCCGGCAATTTCAGCCAGGCGGTTGTACATGACGACGCGGTGCCATTCCGTTTCTTCGCGGCGCTCGCCGGAAGCCTTGTCTTTCCAGGTGGAGGTGGTGGCAATGGACATATTGCAGATTGCCGCCCCGTCGGGGCTGTAGCGGACTTCCGGGTCGCGTCCCAGATTGCCCACGAGTATGACTTTGTTAACCGATGCCATGCCGTTGTCCCTCTGTTGTTGACAGCCTGCGCCTGTGCGTTACCGCGAGCGCGCCGGCAACAACATAAAAGCGATGTTGAAGACCGGCTTCATGAAACTCGCCGGTCACCATCACGATGACCGGCGACGCCGGGTGAAGCCCTAGATTGGTGTCTATTATCGACGAAAAGAGGCCGTCGCGCCAAACGGAAATAGTGACAAAACCGCCCGCCCCGCCCTGGAATTTGACGGGCGTTGGCCGTCGTTCGAGGCGCGATCCGCGACATTTCCGCCTGGCGCGGGCCAGGCGGGCCGCGCGGCTCAGGAAAGCGGCCGCAGGGCCCAGGTGACGGCCAGCCAGACGGCGGACAGGACCGCGGCGGCAAGAAACACGGCATTGGACCCCGAATGCGCGGCCAGCCAGCCGCCCAGCGCGCCCCCGGTGAACAGGCCCGCGGCCTGGGCCGTGTTGTAGAAGCCCAGCGCGAGCCCCTTGTAGGCCTGCGGGGCCACCCTGGACACCAGGGAAGGCTGCAGGGCCTCCAGCACGTTGAAGGCGACGAAAAAGCCCGTCAATGCGGCCGCCAGCGTATAGAAACCATGGCTGGCGGCGGGCAGCAGCGCGCACACCACGATCAGGCCGGCGACGGCGGCGCGCAGGGCGCCGCGGTGGGCGCGGCGCTTTTCCGCGACGAAAACCACCGGCACCATCAGCACGAAGGACACCAGGATGACCGGAAGATAGACCTTCCAGAGTTCACGCGCATCCAGCCCGCCTATCTTCGCAAGCAGCGCCGGCACCACCACGAACAGCGACACCTGGATCAGGTGCAGCACGAAGACGCCGAAATTCAGGCGCAGCAGGTCGCTGTGGGTCAGGACCTCCCTGGGCTTGGCCGCCTGCATGGTGCGCGCCTGGGTCCGCGGCACCACGGGCACGACCCAGCGCGCCACGGCCAGGCAGATGACGCCCAGGCAGGCGATGGTCCAGAACAGGCCCGACAGGCCCCACCACCCGACCAGCACGGGCGACAGCACGAGCGAAACGGCGAAGGACAGGCCGATCGACCCGCCCACCATGGCCATGGCGCGCGTGCGCACCTCGTCCCGGGTGGCGTCCGCCAGCCAGGCGGTGACCGCCGCGGAAATGGCGCCGGCGCCCTGGATGGCGCGCCCGATGGTGATCCAGTACACGTCCGAGGCCTGGGCGCAGACGATGCTGCCCGCCACGAACAGCAACAGCCCGAACAGCACCACGGGGCGGCGCCCCCAGCGGTCGGACGCCAGGCCGAAGGGAATCTGCATGAAAGCCTGTGTCAGGCCGTACATGCCCAGCGCCAGCCCGACCCGCGCGGGGTCATCCCCGCCCGGCATGCCGGCGGCGGACACGGCGAAAACGGGCAACAACAGGAACAGCCCCAGCATCCGCGCGGCGAACAAGCCGGCCAGCGCCACGCTGGCGCGGCGCTCGGACGGGGTCAATTTCAGTTTTTTATCTGCCGGCATGCGGAAATTTCAACAATGACAAGGGCTATTCGCGCGCGTGGATGTCATACGCTCACGGTCTGATCTGGCGGTGCGGCGCCGGCCCCGGGCCAATCCGGGCTGAACGACTGCCCCGAACGCGGGGGGATTCGGCGCGCTATAGTACCAAGTTGGCCTTTGAAACCGCTTAACGAGCCCGATGGACGCGATACGCATTCGGGGTGCCCGCACCCACAATCTCAAGAACGTCTCGCTGGACCTGCCCCGCCACAAACTGGTGGTCGTCACCGGCTTGTCCGGCTCGGGCAAGTCTTCCCTGGCATTCGACACCCTGTACGCGGAGGGCCAGCGGCGCTACGTGGAGAGCCTTTCCGCCTACGCCCGGCAATTCCTGCAATTGATGGACAAGCCGGACGTGGACCTGATCGAGGGCCTGTCGCCGGCCATCTCGATCGAACAGAAGGCGGCCGGGCACAATCCCCGCTCCACCGTCGGCACCATTACCGAGATCCACGACTACCTGCGCCTCCTGTACGCGCGGGTCGGCACCCCCTATTGCCCGGACCATGGCCTGCCCCTGCAGGCGCAAAGCGTCAGCCAGATGGTGGACGCGGTGCTGGCCTGGGCCCCCGAGACCCGCCTGGCCGTGCTGGCGCCGATCGCCCGGGGCAAGAAAGGCAGTTTCGAGGACGAATGCGCCAGCCTGCAGGCGCAGGGCTATGTGCGCCTGCGTGTCGACGGCCAGATGCTGGAAATCGACGGCATGGCGCCGCTGAAGAAAACCGAGAAGCACGACATCGACGTGGTGATCGACCGCCTGCGCATCAAGCCCGAAAGCAAGCAGCGCCTGGCGGAGAGCTTCGAGACCGCCCTGCAGCTGGCCGACGGCCGCGCGCTGGCGCTGAACATGGACGGCGGGCGCGAGCAGGTTTTCTCCAGCCGCTACGCCTGCCCGGTATGCAGCCACAGCCTGCCCGAGCTGGAGCCGCGCCTGTTCAGCTTCAACAATCCCATGGGCGCCTGCCCCAGTTGCGACGGCATCGGCCAGGTCGGGTTCTTCGATCCCAAACGCGTGGTCGCCTTCCCGGAACTGAGCCTGGCGGCCGGCGCCATCCGCGGCTGGGACCGCCGCAATGCGTTCACCCATTCGCTCCTGACCAGCCTGGCGGCCCACTACGAATTCGACATCGAGACACCTTTCGAGGAACTGCCCGAGGCGCTGCGCGACAAGGTGCTGTACGGCTCCGGCGAAGAGGAAATCTCGTTTCTCTACCTGAACGAAAAAGGCCGCAGCACGGTCAAGCGCCATACCTTCGAAGGCGTCATCCCGAACCTGGAACGCCGCTGGCGCGAGACCGATTCGGCCACCGTGCGCGAAGAGCTGGGCAAATACCGCAACATCAAGACCTGCCCGGATTGCGCCGGCTCGCGCCTGCGCCCGGAAGCGCGCAACGTGCTGATCGGCCAGGACCCCCGAGGCGGCGAGCGCCATGGCCAGGCCATCTACGAAGTCGAGGCGATGCCGCTGTCGACCTGCCTTTCCTGGTTCCGCGACCTGAGCCTGACCGGCGCCAAGCAGGAGATCGCGCAGCGCATCGTGCGCGAGATCGAAGCGCGCCTGAGCTTCCTGAACAACGTGGGGCTGAACTACCTGTCGCTCGACCGCAGCGCCGACACGATCTCCGGCGGGGAAGCGCAGCGCATCCGGCTGGCCAGCCAGATCGGCTCGGGCCTGACGGGCGTGATGTACGTGCTGGACGAACCCTCCATCGGCCTGCACCAGCGCGACAACGACCGCCTGATCGGCACCCTGCAGCACCTGCGCGACCTCGGCAACAGCGTCATCGTGGTCGAACATGACGAAGACATGATCCGCATGGCCGACTGGGTCGTGGACATGGGGCCGGGCGCCGGCGAGCATGGCGGCGAGGTGGTGGCGCAAGGCGATCCGGAAACCGTGCAGCGCGATCCGGCCTCCCTGACGGGCCAGTACCTCAGCGGCGCGCGCTCCATCGCGATACCCGATCGCCGCCCGGTGGACGGCGAACTGCCCTGGCTGGTGCTGTCGGGCGCCAGCGGCAACAACCTGAAGAACGTGGATCTGCGCATCCCGTCGGGCCGCCTGGTCTGCGTGACCGGCGTTTCGGGCTCGGGCAAATCCACCCTGGTCAACGACACGCTCGCGGTCGCAGTGTCGCGCCAGCTGCATCACGCCCAGAGCGAACCCGCGCCCTACGTCTCGATGCAGGGGCTGGAGAACTTCGACAAGATCATCAGCGTGGACCAGAGCCCCATCGGCCGCACGCCGCGCAGCAACCCGGCCACCTACACCGGCCTTTTCACGCCCATCCGCGAACTATTCGCGGGCGTGCCCGAAGCGCGGACCCGCGGCTACGACCCCGGGCGCTTCAGCTTCAACGTCAAGGGCGGCCGCTGCGAAGCCTGCCAGGGCGACGGCGTGGTCAAGGTGGAAATGCACTTCCTGCCGGACATGTACGTGCCTTGCGACGTCTGCCACGGCAAGCGCTACAACCGTGAAACGCTCGAAATCCGTTACCGCGGGCGCAATATCAGCGAAGTGCTGGACCTGACGGTGGAGCAGGCGCTGGAATACTTCGAGTCGGTGCCTGCCATCGCCCGCAAGCTGCACACGCTGATCGACGTGGGCCTGTCCTACATCCGTCTCGGCCAAAGCGCCACCACGCTGTCGGGCGGCGAAGCGCAACGCGTGAAGCTGTCGCAGGAACTGTCCCGCCGCAGCACCGGCCGCACGCTTTACATCCTGGACGAGCCCACGACGGGCTTGCATTTCCGCGATATCGAGCTACTGTTGCAGGTGCTGAACCAGTTGGTCGACAGCGGCAACACGGTGCTCATCATCGAACACAACCTGGACGTCATCAAGACGGCCGACTGGGTTGTCGACATGGGCCCCGAAGGCGGCGACGGCGGCGGCCGCGTGGTGGCGCAGGGCACGCCGGAAGACGTCGCGGCCACCGAGGACAGCCATACCGGGCAGTACCTGGGCAAGCTGCTGCGCCGCGCGCCGGCGCCGCAGGCCAAACACTCGATACGTAAGGGATAGCGGCATGTACACCTTGATCATCGCCAACAAGAACTACTCTTCCTGGTCCATGCGTCCGTGGATCGCCCTGCGCGCCGCGGGCATCGCCTTCGAAGAGCAGAAGCTGGGCCTGACCACCGAGGCGTTCACCCGCCACCTGAGCGCCATCACCCCGGCCGGCCTCGTGCCCGTGCTGCTGGACGGCGACTTCGCCATCTGGGATTCCCTTGCCATCTGCGAATACGCGGCCGAACGCCACCCCGAAGCCGGCCTGTGGCCGCAGGACGCCCGCGCGCGCGCCCGGGCGCGCTCCCTGGCCGCGCAAATGCACAGCGGTTTCGGCGCAATGCGCCAGGCGCTGCCCATGAACGTCGAGGCGCACCTGCCGGGCATCGACTTTCCCGAGGCCGCGCTCCAGGATATCTCCCGCATCCACGCCATCTGGCAAGACACCCGCGCCGAGTTCGGCGGCGGCGGGCCGTTCCTGTTCGGAGCGTTCTCGATCGCCGATGCGTTCTTCGCTCCCGTGGTTTCCCGGTTCACGACGTACGGCATCGCCGCAGCGGGTTCCGTGCGCGACTACATGGATGCCGTGCTGGCCCTGCCGGCCATGCAGTCGTGGATGCAGGACGCGCGCGCCGAAGCCACCTTCGTGCCCGAGGACGAGCCCTACCGCAAGCATCGCTGAAGGCAGCCCGCTCCGGCTCAGTCGCGCAGCCGCTCGGCCACGAATTCGCGCAGCAGCCCCATCGCCGGCGCCTCGGTGCGGCCCGTCAGGGTCACCAGCGCGAACAGGGCGTGGCTGCGCAGCGGCGGATCGGCCGGGAGTTCCGCCAACTCTCCGGCCTCGATGCCGGCCCGGGCCGCCCCCACGATACCCAGGAAGACCGCGTCCGACACGCGCACGGCCTCGAGCAGGCTGCCGATCTCGTCGCAACGCAGGCGTACCGAGGTTTGCGGATCTGCCTCGACGCCGAAGTGTTCAACCAGGATCCGCTCCGTATCCGCCGCCAGGAAGGTGGACGCCAAGGGATAGGACGCGATCTCCGCGAAGCGCGGCGGACGCGCCGCGCGGGCCAACGGATGCCCCGGACGGCAGATGAAGCCCGCCCGCATCTGCGACACGGGCTCGATGCGCAGATCGGCCGCCGGCACGATGCCGCGGGTATCCACCACCAGCGCATCCAGCCGCCGCTGGCGCAATAGCGCCAGGTGGGCTTCCAGCGAACCGCGCATCACTTCCAGGCGCAATTGCGGATAGCGCTGCGCAACGTGCGCCAGCAAGGGCGTCATGAGCATGGCGCCCGGGCCTGAACCCAGGCCGATGCTGATGGCTCCCCTGTCCCCCTGGGTCAGCAATTCGGCGCTGCGGCGCAACTCGGCCGATTCGAACAGGATGCGGCGGGCGCGGCCGGCGACGGTCAGGCCCAGCGGCGTCAGTTCCGTGCGCTTGCCCATGCGGTCCAGCAGCCTCGCCCCCAGATCCTCTTCCAGTATCCGGATGCTGCGGCTGAGCGCCGACTGGGTCAGGTGCAGGCGTTCGGCCGCGCGGCTGAAGGAGCCCGCTTCGGCCACCGCCAGCAGATGTTCGAGCTGCTTGAGGTTCATGCCGGGGATTTCCACTCAAGTATGAGTTTTTTTTCTAGCTTCCAGAATAACAATTCGTTAGACAACTGGCGATGGCTATCCCTAGCATGCCGTTCACGACACCACATTCCAAAAAGGGGAAACTCGTGAGCAAGCTTTTCGACCGCCTGCGTCTCGCCGGCTGTGCGGTGGCGCTGGGCGCGGCGCTGTCGGGCCAGGCCGCCCTGGCCGCCGACTATCCGAACCGGCCCGTAATGATGATGGTGCCGTATCCGGCGGGCGGCACGTCCGACGCCATCGCCCGCGTGGTGGCCCCGCCCGTGTCCAAACAGCTGGGCCAGCCCGTGCTGGTGGAGAACCTGGGCGGCGTCAGCGGCGCGCTGGGCGCACAGAAGGTGCTGGCGGCCAAATCCGACGGCTATTACCTGTTCCAGGGGTCGCCCAACGAGCTGATCCTTTCGCCCATCGCCAATCCGGCGGTGAAGCTCAAGAGCGAGGATTTCCGCCTGGTGCAGATGATCGGCATGGCGCCCATGGTCATCGTGGCGCGCAGCGATCTGCCGGCGGCGACCGCCGATGAACTGGTCACGCTGGCGCGCTCGCGATCGGCCACGCAGCCGCTCACGTTCGGCAGCGTGGGGGTGGGTTCGCTGTACCACGTCCTGGGCGAGCACCTGGCCCGCACCATCGGCGCCAACATGGTCCACGTGCCCTACAAGGGAGGCGCGCCGCTGATGCAGGACCTCGGCGGCGGCCAGGTGGACATCGCCATCCTGCCCCTGTCCCAGCAGCAGATGGCGCTGGCCGAACAAGGCCGCGTCAAGCTGCTGGCCAGCCTGGACCCGCAGCGCAGCACGCTTCCGGCCCTCAAGGCCGTGCCGTCGGTCAATGAAGGCCAGCTGCTCAAAGGCTTCAACTTCACCACCTGGACCGGCTATTTCGTCAAGCGCGACACGCCGGAAGCCGTGGTCGCGCAACTGCAGGCCGCGCTCAACGCCGCCATGCAGGACCCCGCGGTGAAGCAGAGCCTGACATACCAGAACATCGAAGTCTCGGCGCCGATGAGCGCCGAGCAGGCGGACACGATGTACCGCGCCGAGACCGAGCGCTTCCGCGAAATCTCCAGCCATGTAAAACTGGCCGGCACTCCCTGAACGCTCCCCCACCCAAGGAAAGACCCGACATGCATCCGATCCTGCAGACCATGACCGCTCAGGCAGACGAGTTCGTCTCGATCCGCCGGGACATCCACCGCAATCCCGAACTCGGCTTCCAGGAATTCCGCACCAGCGACCTGGTGGCGCAATGCCTGGCGCAGTGGGGCTACGAAGTGGAGCGCGGGCTGGGCGGGACCGGCGTGGTCGGGCAGTTGCGCCGCGGCGACGGCGCCAGGCGCCTGGGCCTGCGCGCCGACATGGACGCCCTGCCCATCCAGGAAGCCACGGGCCTGGAGCATGCCAGCCGCAACGAAGGAGTCATGCACGCTTGCGGCCATGACGGCCATACGGCGATGCTGCTGGCCGCGGCCCATCACCTGGCCCGGCACGGCGATTTCAGCGGCACCCTCAATCTGATTTTCCAGCCCGCCGAGGAAGGCCTGGGCGGAGCCAAGCGCATGATGGAGGACGGGCTCTTCCACAAGTACCCGTGCGACGCCATCTTCGCCATGCACAACATGCCCGGCCACCCTCAGGGCCATCTGCTGCTGCGCGACGGCCCCACCATGGCTTCGTCCGACAACGTCACCATCGTCCTGGAGGGCGTGGGCGGGCACGGCGCGGTCCCGCACCGCGCGGCCGATCCCGTCGTCGCCGGGTCGGCCATCGTACTGGGGCTGCAGAGCATCGTCGCCCGCAACATCGATCCGCTGCACATGGCCGTGATCACGGTCGGCGCATTCAATGCCGGCAAGGCCAACAACGTCATTCCCCAGACGGCGACGCTGAAACTCAGCGTGCGCGCGCTGGACCGCCAGGTGCGGGACACGCTGCAGGCGCGCATCACCGAACTCGTCCACAGTCAGGCGGCCAGCTATCAGGTGCGGGCGGCCATCGAATACAACCGCGGCTATCCCGTGCTGGTGAACACCCAGGCCGAGACGGATTTCGCGCGCGAAGTGGCGGTGGAACTCGTGGGCCCCGGAAAGGTGGATCCGCAGACCCGGCCGCTGACCGGCAGCGAGGACTTCGCCTTCATGCTCGAGGAAGTGCCCGGTTCCTATCTGCTCGTCGGCAACGGCGACGGCTCGCCCGAGGGCTTCAACAGCGGCCATGGCGCCTGCATGGTGCACAACCCCGGCTACGACTTCAACGACCACAGCCTGCCCGTGGGCGCGGCCTACTGGGTCTTGCTGGCGCAGCGCTACCTCGCCGGCTGAGCCCGCCGCGGCGCCGCGCAGCCCTAGCTCATCTCGAACAGGCGCCGGTGCTCGCGGATGGCGTAGCGGTCCGTCAGGCCGGCGATATAGTCGGCGATCGCCCGGGCCTGTTCGTTGAACGACGGCCTGCGGTAGTCGGGCGGCAGCAGGCGCGGATCGTCCAGGAACGCGACGAACAGTTCGCGCACGATGCGCCGCGCCTTGGTCGTCATGCGCAGGACGCGGTAATGGCGGTACAGGTTGTCGAACAGGAACTTCTTCAGCTCGTCCGCCTCGCGCCGGATCTCGTCCGAAAAGCTCGCCAGCATCGGGGCGCGGCGCACGTCGTCCGCGGTGGCCGGCGCGAATTCGCGTATGCGCGCCAGCGAGGTCTGCGTCAGGTCGACGATCAGCGTATTGATCATCCGGCGTATGGTTTCGGCCACCGCGCGACGCGGGGCCAGGCCGGGATAGCGCTCCAGCACGTAGGCATGGTGGCGCTCGAAGATCGACACGTCCTTCAGCTGTTCCAGCGTGATCAGCCCGGAACGCAGGCCGTCGTCGATGTCGTGGTTGTTATAGGCGACTTCGTCCGCCAGATTGGCCAGCTGGGCCTCCAGCGACGGTTGCGTGCGGTTCAGGAAGCGTTCGCCCACCTCGCCCAGCTGGCGCGCATGCGTGGCCGAGCAGTGCTTCAGGATGCCTTCCCGTGTTTCGAAACACAGGTTCAGGCCGTTGAAGTCGGCGTAGCGTTCTTCCAGCTCGTCCACCACCCTCAGGCTTTGCAGATTGTGCTCGAAACCGCCGGCCTCCGGCGCCAGCTCGTGCATGCAGGCGTTCAGTTCATCCTGGCCGGCGTGGCCGAACGGCGTATGGCCCAGGTCATGGGCCAGAGAGATGGCTTCGGTCAGGTCTTCGGACAGGCCCAGGCTGCGCGCCAGGGTGCGCGCGATCTGGGCGACTTCCAGGCTGTGGGTGAGGCGGGTCCGGAACAGGTCGCCCTCGTGGTTCACGAAGACCTGGGTCTTGTATTCCAGGCGCCGGAACGCGCCGGAATGGACGATGCGGTCGCGGTCGCGCTGAAACTCGGTCCGATTTTCCGGCGGAGGTTCGGCGTAGGTCCGCCCGCGCGATTGAGACGGGTGGGATGCATAGGAAGCCAACTCTTTCATCTGCAACACCGTCTCCCTTGCGTCTATTGGGTGGTGCGGGCCAGGACGGCGCGCACGGCATCGTCGGGAGCCGTCCGGGTGACGGCTTCGCCGATGCGGGTAATGAGCACGTAGCGGATCGAGCCGCCTTCGGTCTTCTTGTCCACCTGCATCAGTTCCAGCCAGCGGTCCGCCCCCAGGTCCGGCGCCACGGCGGGACAGCCGATGGCGGCCACCAGGGCGCGCACGCGGGCCACGTCATCGCGGTCGAAGCCGGCGACGTCGGCGGACAGCTCGGCGGCCTGCACCATGCCGCAGCCCACCGCTTCGCCGTGCAGCCAGGCGCCGTAGCCCAGGCCGGACTCTATGGCGTGGCCGAACGTGTGGCCCAGGTTGAGAATGGCGCGCAGGCCGGATTCGCGCTCGTCCTTGCCCACCACCTGCGCCTTGAGCTCGCACGAGCGGCGGATGGCATAGGCGATGGCCTCCGGATCCAGCGCTCGCAGCTTCTGGGCGTTTTCCTCGCACCAGGACCAGAATGCCGGGTCCAGGATCAGCCCGTACTTGATCACTTCGGCCAGGCCCGCGGAAACCTCGCGCGCCGGCAGCGTGCCCAGCACGTCGGTGTCGATCTCGACCGCGATCGGCTGGTAGAACGCGCCGATCATGTTCTTGCCCAGCGGATGGTTGACGGCGGTCTTGCCGCCTACCGAGGAGTCCACCTGGGCCAGCAGGGTCGTGGGCACCTGCAGGAAACGCACGCCTCGCATGTACACCGCGGCGGCGAACCCGGTCATGTCGCCGATCACGCCCCCTCCCAGCGCCACCAGCACGCAGCGGCGGTCCAGGCGTTGGGCCAGCAGCGCGTCGAAGATCAGGTTAAGCGATTGCCAGTCTTTGTAGGCCTCGCCGTCGGGCAGCTCGATGCGCAGCACCCGCTTGCCCGTCCGCGCGAGCGCGGCTTCGGCGCGCTCGCCGTACAGGGCGGCGATGGTGGGATTGGTCACCACGGCGATCGCGGTGGCGTCGGCGGGAATGCACTGGTCCAGGACGTCCATGCGGCCCGGGCCGATATGGATGGGATAGCTTCCGCCCGGGGTGTCGACGTGTACAACGTTCATATGCGCTTCTCAAAAGCTTGTAATTGCGGCAGCAGGGCCTTGACCAGGGTGTGCACGGGCATGGAGCCCGTTTCCACGACCATGTCGGCCACTTCCTTGTAGAGGGGTTCCCGCAGGGTCATCAGGTCGCGCAGGGTGCCGCGCGGATCAGCGGTGGCCAGCAGCGGACGGTTGCGGTCGCGGCAGGTGCGGCGGAACAATTCGTCCACGCTGGCCCGCAGGTAGACGACGATGCCGCGCTCCCGCAGGCGCAGGCGGTTCTCCGCCGCGAGGATGGCGCCTCCGCCGGTGGCAAGAATTATGTTGCGCCGTTGGGTACACTCTTCCAAGGCGGCAGCTTCCCGGCGACGGAAACCGGCTTCGCCCTCGATTTCGAAGATTACTGGCACCCGCACGCCGCAACGCGCCTCGAGCTCATGATCCAGATCCACAAATTCGCGCCCCAGGGCACGCGCCAGGCCACGGCCTATGGTCGTTTTGCCTGCGCCCATCATGCCCACCAGGAAGACGGGCAGGTCATGAGGCAACGACACGGCCCCGCCCGCGCACTCCGTGGCGCAAGGCGGATTTTCGGGCGTCTCGCCGGGAGACGCCGAGTCCGGGGCAGCCTCCGGACATGAAATAGCGGAAACGTTCATGCCGGCATTATCACACCGCCGCCAGTTGCCCGCGCACCACACTGAACAATTTTGTTACAGATGCCGGTTCCCCGCGCTAAGTCCGGACCGGAGATACCCGTAAAATCGCCGCGATGAGCAAGCCCCAGAATTCCTCCAAGAAAGACAAGCCCTCCAAGAGTGGCTCCCCGATACTGCGATTCTTCGTCAAGACCGGCATCTTCTGTGCCGGGCTGTTCCTGTGCGGCGTCCTGCTGGCTGGAATGGCGCTCGCGCTGGCCTGGCCCAACCTGCCGGACCTGAACGCCATGACGGACTACCGCCCCCGAGTGCCGCTGCGCGTTTATACGGCGGACCGCGTACTGATCGGCGAATTCGGCGAAGAACGCCGCAACGTGCTGCGCTTCAACGAAATCCCGGACGTCATGAAGTCCGCGGTGCTGGCGGCCGAGGACGACCGCTTCTACCAGCACGGCGGGATCGACTGGATGGGCGTGGTGCGCGCGGGCCTGACCAACCTGATCAACATGTCGAAGTCGCAGGGCGCCAGCACCATCACGATGCAGGTGGCGCGCAACTTCTACCTGTCTTCGGAAAAGACCTATTCGCGCAAGTTCTACGAACTGCTGCTGACCTTCAAGATCGAATCG
>NZ_JPYO01000035.1:0-1902 GCF_000757485.1 Achromobacter sp. RTa | reverse complement strand
CGAGGTCACCCCAGCCGAGGCCGCCATGCTGGCCGGCATCCCCAAGGCTCCCTCCCGCTTCAACCCGATCGCCAACCGGCCCCGCGCCGAGCTGCGCCAGCGCTACGTGCTGGGCCGCATGCACTCGCTGGGCTACCTGACCGACCCCGAATACCAGCAGGCGCTGGCCCAGCCCATCGTCATGAAATCCGCGGAAGGCACGCCGGCCGGCGGCTATTCCATCCATGGCGAATACGTGGCGGAACTGGCGCGCCAGCTGCTGTTCAACGTCTACCAGGACAACGTCTACTCGCGCGGCATCAATATCTACACCACCGTGCAGTCCAAGGACCAGGAAGCGGCCTATCGCGCCGTGCGCGAAGGCGTGCTGGAATACACGCGCCGCGCGCCCTACCCCGGCCCCGAGGAACAACTGGACCTGCCCCCCGGCACCGAAAACAATCCCCAGGCGCTCGATGAGTTCCTGGACGGCGTGTTCGACAAGTTCAGCGACAGCGGCGACCTGCTGACCGCGCTGGTGCTGTCGGCCAGCCCCACGGAAGTGAAGCTGGCGCGCAGCTCGCGCGAGATCATCACGGTCACCGACAAGAAGGTGCTGGCGGTCGTGGCGCGCGCGCTGAACGACAAGGCCAAGCCCGAGCAGCGCATCAAGCGCGGCTCGGTGGTCTACATCCGCAAGTTCGGCGACAACTGGGAAATCATCAACCTGCCTTCGGTCCAGGCGGCCTTCGTGGCGCTGTCGCCGCAAGATGGCGCCATCCGCGCCATGGTGGGCGGTTTCGATTTCTACCGCGGCAACTTCAACCGCGTGACGCAGGCCTGGCGCCAGCCGGGCTCCAACATCAAGCCGTTCATCTATGCTGCCTCGCTGGAACGCGGCCTGACGCCGGGCACGCAGATCTCGGACCAGCCCTTCGAGCTGACGGCGGCGCAAACCGGCTCCAAGGCCTGGAACCCGAAGAACTACGGCAACCAGTACGAACCCATGCTGACATTGCGCCAGGGCCTGTACAAGTCGAAGAACATGGTGTCGATCCGTATCCTGCAGGCCATCGGGCCGCAATACGCTCAGGACTACCTGACCCGCTTCGGCTTCGACAAGGCCCGCCAGCCGGCCGTGCTGCCGCTGGCGCTGGGCGCGGGCTCGGTCACCCCGCTGCAGCTGGCCGGCGCATTCTCGGTGTTCGCCAACGGCGGCTACCGCGTCACGCCATACCTGATCGACCGCGTCACCGACAGCAGCGGCAAGGTCATCATGCAATCCAAGCCCGTTGTGGCTGGCGACGCCGCGGCGCGCGCCATCGATCCGCGCACCGCCTGGATCATGGACGACATCCTGCGCGGCGTGGCCACCTACGGCACCGCCGCCCGCGCCCGCGTGCTGCTCAAGCGTAACGACATCGCTGGCAAGACGGGCACCACCAACGAATCCGTGGACGCCTGGTTCTCCGGCTACACCCCCTCGCTGGTCGCTACGGCGTGGCTGGGATTCGATCAGCCCAAGTCGCTCGGCTCGCGCGAAACCGGCGGCGGCGTCGCCATGCCGATCTGGGTCGACTACATGCAGACGGCGCTCAAGGGCGTGCCCGAAGAGAAGCCCCGTCCCCGTCCCGACGGCCTCCTCGTGGAAAACGGCGAATTCTATTTCTCGGAATTCCCGCCTGGGCAAGCCGTCGCGCGGCTGGGCCTGCCCGAGGCCGACACGCTGGGCGAGTTCCTCAACGGCCTGGCCGGCAGCACCAGCGAGGAAACCCGCATCAAGGTCGCGCCCGGCGTGGGCACGCAGAACAACGCTCCCTGGTCGCAGAAGATCCCCTTCTGACGCCCAAGCAGGAAAAGCCGGCCCGGCTGAACTGCCCCCCGAAAGTTGGATATTGATCCAACCTTCGGGGGTTTTTACAT
>NZ_JPYO01000034.1:74965-133419 GCF_000757485.1 Achromobacter sp. RTa | reverse complement strand
AGCCTCCGCAAGAATGGCCGGCCCGCCGCCGGGCCGCCCCAAGGCGGGCCAGCCTTATTGGGACGGGAGCAAGCACGCAAAGCGTGCGCGACATGGGCGGCGCATCGACAGCCTCCGCAAGAATGGCCGGCCCGCCGCCGGGCCGCCCCAAGGCGAGCCAGCCCCCTTGGGGGGCAGCAAGCGCGTAGCGCGCAGCGTGGGGGCTTTTTATCAGTTGCTGCTGGCCTTCCAGGTGCCGTCCGGCTGCTTGCAGAACCAGAACTGCCACTTTTCTGTGGTGGCGCCGCGGGCGAAGTCACCAACGAGGAAGCGGCAGGTCTGGTCGTTCTTGACCTTACTGGTCTGGGTGGGCGTCAGTTGCACCGTGATCGGAGGGGCACTCTTGCGCTGGTGCGTGCTGGACCACTCGGTGCGCTGGCCGTCGGCGGAGCCGTTGAGCGACTGCGCCACGGCTTCGTGGAACGAGTTCCGGTCGGCCTTGGGAATCTGGGTGATGATGGCATTGTTCAGCATTACCGGCGGCGCGGCGTAGGCCGTGGCCGAGATGCCGCACGCCACGAACAAAGAGGCGAGAACGCGGGCGGTTTTCAAGATGGGGCTCCCTGGTTTGTAGAGTCGTTGTGTGATGCCGGATCTTGAGCCGATAGTACCGTACCGCATGCGAAAGCAAAAAAGGCCGCCAAACTGCTGGCGGCCAAGGTACAACAAGGGGAGGGGTAAATCTGCGCGGGCTTAGTTCGCGTGGTAGACGCCGGCGAACGGCATGTCGTTGGGCTCGACGTCCGACACCATGCCGGCGGCTTTCGCGGCGGCCAGTTCGGCGCGCACTTCAGCGCGGGTCTTGCCGGTGTGGGGCGTTCCATACACGCCCTGGAAGGGCATGTCGTTGGGTTCGACGTCGCTGACCTGGCCGGCGGCCTTGGCGGCAGCCAGTTCGGCTTGCACCTGGGCGCGGGTCGGGCCTTCGTACGGCGTGCCATATACGCCCTGGAACGGAATGTTGTTGGGTTCGATGTTGGGCGAGGCGGCGTAGGCGCCGGCGCTCAGGGCGGCCAGGGACATCATCAAAGCGGTAGCAAGGGTCTTCATGGTAAATCTCCGATTTCAAGAGCTTGGGAGCGAATCCGGCGGCCTATCCGTCGTGCTTCGTTGCTGTTTCCCGATGACTCAATAGTGCGCCGAATCGGAGTAGGGATAAACCCGTATATCGGTAAAAGATATTTCCATGAATGGGAATATTGATTGATTATTTGTCTATAGATTCCATTAATGGGATCTATGGCAGCCCTAACAGGCACGGTTGTACGTCCGGAAATGGCGAATTCCAGGCGTTGGCGAAAGGGGCGGGAAGGGGCGCGTCAGTAGTGAGGCGGCAGTTCGTCGCGCAGGCTGCGGAAGGGAGCGGCGCCCTCGGGCGCCTGCTGGCGCAGGTCGGCCATTTCGCGCAGTAGCCGGTCTATCTGCTGTTGCTGGCGGACGATGATCTGGTTGAGCTGTTCCAGCAGGTCGTCCGCGAAGCTGGCCTTGACCTCCAGTTCCAGCAGGCGGCGTTCGATGTCTTGCGAGTTATCCATGTGGGCCATTAGAACCGATTCCCAGGAATGCGTGTCTGGCCGAGGAGGCGTGTTTGGCTGAACAGGAAGGGTGGCGTTCCGGCGTGAGGCGCCGGGCCATGCTGGGATTGCTGGCGTCGGCATCGGCGTCGGCCTGGGCGCAGCCGGCCGCGCCCGAGCTGCCCGCGGTCGTCGTCACGGGCACGCGCCTGGGGGCGTCCGTCATGGATACCCCGGCGTCGGTGGACGTGGTGCAGGGGGCGCAAATGCGCCGGGGCCAGCCGGGAATCAACCTGTCCGAAGGGCTGGCCGGGGTGCCCGGCCTCCAGATCCAGAATCGCCAGAACTATGCGCAGGACCTGCAGATATCCAGCCGCGGCTTTGGGGCGCGCTCCACATTCGGCGTGCGCGGCGTGCGTCTCTATGTGGACGGCATCCCGGCCACCATGCCGGACGGCCAGGGGCAGACATCGAATATCGACATCGGCTCGATCGGCCTGGTCGAGGTGCTGCGCGGCCCATTCTCCGCGCTTTATGGCAATTCGTCCGGAGGCGTGATCCAGGTCACCACCGAGGACGGCGTGGAGCCGCCGTCGCTTTCGGCCAGCGGCTGGGCCGGCAGTTATGGCACCTGGCGCTACGGCTTGCGCGCCAACGGCGCCGCCGGCTCGGGCGCCGGCGCCCTGGACTACGTGCTGGACCTGAGCCGTTTCACCACCGACGGCTACCGCGACCATAGCGCCGCCCGCAAGAACCTGGGCAATGCCAAGCTGGGCCTGCAACTGGATGACGCCAGCCGCCTGACCCTGGTGGCCAACAGCGTGGACCTGAAGGCACAGGATCCGCTGGGGCTGACCTACCGGCAATTCCAGGACGATCCGCGCGCAGCGCCGCTGGCCGAGCAATACGACACGCGCAAGACGGTCCGGCAGACGCAGGGCGGGGCCGTCTACGAACGCGAGATCGACGGCCGCAACACCCTGCGCCTGATGGTTTATTACGGCCAGCGCGATACGTCGCAGTACCAGTCGATCCCGCCTGCCGCGCAGGTGGCGCCCACGCAGGCGGGCGGGGTCATCGACCTGAGGCGCCAGTATGGCGGAGCGGACGTGCGCTGGACTTCCGAAACGTCGGTTGGCGGCCGGCCGTTGACGCTGGTGGGTGGCTTTTCCTACGATTCCATGCGCGAGGACCGCAAGGGCTATGAGAACTTCACCGGGTCCGGAGCCGGCCGCCAGTTGGGCGTGAAAGGCGCGCTCAGGCGCGACGAAACCAATACCGTCTACAACGCCGATCCCTACGTTCAGGCGTCCTGGCAGCCCTCGGAGCGGTGGACCCTTGACGCGGGCCTGCGCTATAGCACGGTGAGCTTCGATTCCAACGACCATTATGTCGTGCCGGGCAACGCCGACGACAGCGGAGACGCGCGCTATCGCAAGGCCTTGCCGGTGGCGGCGGTCCGCTACGCGCCGAGCCCCGACCTGAGTCTTTACGGTTCGTACGGCCGCGGCTTCGAGACGCCCACGCTGAACGAACTCTCGTACCGGCCCGGCGGCCAGCCCGGCCTGAACTTCGGCCTGGCGCCCGCGCTCAGCACCAATCTGGAAGCGGGCGTGAAGGCGCGCGTGGCGGGCGGGCTGCTGACGGCGGCGGTCTTTCACACCAGCACCGACGACGAGATCGTCTCGGCGGGCAGTTCCGGCGGGCGGACCAGCTACCAGAACGCCGGACGGACCCGGCGTGACGGCGTGGAGCTGGGCTGGTCCGGCGAGTTCGCCGGCCATGGCCGCAGCCAGATCGCCTATACGTGGCTGAACGCCCGCTATGCCGACGACGGGCCGGGCGATATCCGCGCCGGCAACCGCATCCCCGGCATCGCGCGCCAGGCGGCGTACGCTGCGCTGGCCTGGGCCCCGCCCGAAGGGTGGCAGGCGTCGGTGGAGGGCCGGCTGCTGAGCAAGGTCTATGTCGACGACGCCAATGATGGCGATGCGCCGGGCTATGTCGTGGCCGCCCTGAGCGCCGGCTATGTGAAAAAACTGGGCGCCTGGGAATTGAACGCCTATGTCCGGGTGGACAATCTGTTCGACCGCCGCTACGCCGGTTCGGTGATCGTCAACGAGGCCAACGGACGTTATTACGAACCGGCCGCCGGCCGTAGCCTGGGCGCGGGCATCGGCGCAACCTACCGCTATTGAAGAAGGGGCGTCAGGCGGACCCCGGCGGATAGCAGGCGCCGTAGTCTTCGCAGGCCGGGCAGCCGGGCGCCGGCGCGGGCGGCAGGCCCGCATATTCGCGGGCGGAATAGGCGAGGAACTGCTTCCAGCGCAGGTTGCGCACGTTGCGCGCCATCAGGCCGGGATAGTGGCGCGCCAGCAAGGCGGTCACGTCCTCGCGGCCGGACAGGCCCAGGTCGCGCCACAGATGGTCGGGCCGCAGACAGGCATGCGCCAGCACGCTGGTGACCCAAGGCGTGGCGTCGGCCTGCGGCGTGCGCCAGGCGTCCAGCAGCGCGCGCAGCCATTGGGTGAACTCCGCCTGCGCGCCGTCCAGCCCGAAAGCGGCGTAGGCGGCGCCTTGTTCGCGCAGCGCGGCCAAGGCCGCGTCGCGCGAGGCCAAGACGCCGGGAAACAGCCGTGCCAGCATCGCATCCAGTTCTTGCGAAGACAGGCCGCAGCCCGCCAGGTCTTTCTGCGCCAGCCGCTTGCCGAGCACCGTGGCGAAGAATCCTGTGTCGGGATGCCCGGCGCGCGCATGGCGCAGCAGCGCGCGGGCAAGCTCCCGCGCGGTGTCGGGGCAATCGGAACGGGCGGCTGGAGATGCGGACATGGCGCAGACGCGGCGGGCGAGGCCGTGGAAGAAGCGTGGAACAACGTTATGCATTTGAATATATAACGAAGTATCCAGCGCTGCCTTGGCCTCGCGCAAACCTTATGCCGCGCGCAAAAAAAACAGGCGCCTGAAGGCGCCTGTTTTTGCTTCAACGGCAAGCCGTCATTACATGGCGTGGCCCATGTTGACGTTCATGTTGTACAGCACCCATGCCGAACCGCCGACGATGATGGCGATGATCATGAGGGTGAAGACGAACGTGGCCAGGTTGTCGCGGGCCGACTTCGATGCGCCCATGTGCAGGAAGTACACCAGCTGCACCAGCAGCTGGAGCACGCACAGCGCCACCACGCCGATGATCGTGGCGGTGTGGGACAGCGCGCCGTTCATCACCAGGCCGAAGGAGCCGAAGGTGAGAAGCAGCGAAAGCACGAAACCGATGATGTAGGACTTCAGGCTGCCGTGGTCGGCGGCGTGGTCGTCGTGGCCGTGTGCGGCCGCAGCGGAGTGCGACATCAGAGGGCTCCCAGGAGATAAACGAAGGTGAAGACGCAGATCCAGACGATGTCCAGGAAGTGCCAGAACAGGCTCAGGCACGCCAGGCGGCGCTTGTTGATCGAGTCCAGGCCATGGCGGCGGATCATGTCCAGCAGGACGATGATCCAGATCAGGCCAAACGTGACGTGCAGGCCGTGCGTGCCGATCAGCGTGAAGAACGCGGACAGGTAGGCGCTGCGGCCGGGGCCGGCGCCTTCGGCGATCAGGTGATGGAATTCATAGACTTCCATCGCGATGAAGCCCGCGCCGAACAGGAACGTCACCATCAACCAGCCCATGGCGCGGCTCTTGTTGTTGGCGTGCACGTTCAGGTTGGCCATGCCGAAGGTGAAGCTGGAGAACAGCAGCAACAGCGTTTCGACCAGCACGAACTTCAGGTCGAACAGTTCCTTGCCCGTGGGGCCGCCCGCGGTGGCGTTGGACAACACCGCGAACGTGGCGAACAGGACCGAAAAGATCAGCAGGTCGCTCATCAGATAGACCCAGAAACCGAATACGGTCTTGGATCCATCGTCGTGATGCGCGTGATCGTCGTGACCCGCGTGGGGGAGAGTGGCTACGGCTTGAATCATGGCTCAGGCGGCCTTCTGCATTTTGTCAAAGTGAGCGTTTTCGATGCGTTCGACTTCCGCGGCCGGGACCCAGTAGTCGACGTCGCGGTCATAGGCGCGGACGATGAACGAACCGATCATGCCGACGAAACCGACGATGGACAGCCACCAGATGTGCCAGATCAGGGCGAAGCACATGACCAGGCCGAAGGCGCCGATGAATACGCCGGCGGCGGTGTTCTTCGGCATGTGGATGTCTTCGTACTTGGCCGGGCGCTTGTAGGCCTTGCCGTTCTGCTTGTCTTCCCAGAACTGGTCCAGCGAGTCAACGTGCGGCACGTGGGCGAAGTTGTAGAAAGGAGCGGGCGAAGAGATCGACCATTCCAGCGTGCGGCCATCCCAGGGATCGCCGGTGATGTCCTGGTTCTGCTTGCGCTGGCGAACCGAGACGAACACTTGCTGCAGCAGGAACCAGATGCCCAGCATGATCAGCGCGGCGCCGGCCAGGGCGACCAGCAGGTAGGGCTGCCACTCGGGGTTGTCGTAGTGGTTCAGGCGGCGGGTCATGCCCTTGAAGCCCAGGATGTACAGGGGCATGAAGGCCAGGAAGAAGCCGACGAACCAGCAGTAGAACGAATAGCGGCCCAGGCGCTCGTTCAGCTTGAAGCCGAAGGCCTTGGGGAACCAGTAGGTCATGCCGGCGATGCACCCGAACACCACGCCACCGATGATGGTGTTGTGGAAGTGGGCGATCAGGAACAGGCTGTTGTGCAGCACGAAGGACACGCCGGGGATGGCCAGCATCACGCCGGTCATGCCGCCGATGACGAACACGATCATGAAGCCCAGCGTCCACAGCACCGGCGTGGTGATGCGCAGGCGGCCGCGGTAGATGGTGAACAGCCAGTTGAAGATCTTCGCGCCCGTCGGGATCGAGATGATCATTGTCGCTATGCCGAAGAAGGCATTGACGTTGGCTCCCGCGCCCATGGTGAAGAAGTGGTGCAGCCAGACCAGGAACGACAGGACGCCGATGGCGGCCGTGGCGTAGACCATGGACTTGTAGCCGAACAGGGTCTTGCGGGCGAAGGTGGCGACGATTTCCGAATACACGCCGAACGCCGGCAGCACCAGGATGTAGACCTCGGGGTGGCCCCAGATCCAGATCAGGTTCACGTACATCATGACGTTGCCGCCCATGTCGTTCGTGAAGAAGTGCGTGCCCAGGTAGCGGTCCATCGTCAACAGCGCGAGCGTTGCGGCCAGCACGGGGAAGGCGGCGACGATCAGGACGTTGGTGACCAGGGAGGTCCAGGTGAAGATCGGCATCTTCATCAGGCCCATGCCCGGCGCGCGCATGCGCAGGATGGTCACGATGAAGTTGATGCCGCTAAGCGTGGTGCCCAACCCGGATATCTGGAGCGCCCAGATGTAGTAGTCCACCCCCACGCTCGGGCTGTAGTCCAGTCCGGACAGCGGCGGATAGGCGAGCCAGCCGGTCGCGGCGAATTCGCCCACGAACAGCGAGATCATCATCAGCGCGACGCCGGCGCCGAACAGCCAGAAGCTCAGCGAGTTCAGGAACGGGTAGGCCACGTCGCGGGCGCCGATCTGCAGCGGCACGACGAGGTTCATCAGCCCGGTGATGAAGGGCATCGCCATGAAGAAAATCATGATGACGCCGTGGGCGGTGAAGATCTGGTCGTAGTGGTGCGGCGGCAGGAAGCCGGCCGAGTCGGCGGAGGCGACCGCCAGCTGGGTACGCATCATGATGGCGTCGGCGAAGCCGCGCAGCAGCATGATCAGGGCGACGATGATGTACATCACGCCGATACGCTTGTGGTCGACCGTGGTCAGCCACTCCGTCCAGAGATACTTCCACTTCTGGAAGTAGGTGATGGCGCCGAAGACCGCTAGGCCTCCCAGGCACACGGCGGCCAGCGTAACCATGACGATGGGTTCATGGTACGGAATGGCCTCGAGGGTGAGTTTCCCGAGCATTGTTAGTTAATTCCTGCGATCAGATTGTTCGACGTGGGGGTGCACGTGGCGGAGTCCACGCCGGCCATCTTGGTCATGGTGCTGCCAAGAATGAAATCAAACATGGCGGGGGGCGCCGAGGAGTACTTGACGACCGCGTTGTGTTCGCTGCGCTTGGTCAGTTCCGCGTAGACCTCGGGGGTCAGCGCGGTCGGGGCCGCCTTGGCTTCCTTGACCCAGTTGTCGAACCCTTCCTGCGGCATGGCGATGGCCTTGAAGCGCATGCCGGAGAAGCCGGCGCCGCTGTAGTTGGCCGAGATGCCTGCATAGGTGCCGGCTTCGCGCGCGTTCAGGTGCAGCTTGGTCTCCATGCCGGCCATCGAGTAGATCTGGCTGCCCAGCTGGGGGATGAAGAACGAGTTCATGACCGTGGCCGAGGTGATCCGGAAGTTGACCGGCACATCGACGGGGAAGGCGATCTCATTCACCGTGGCGATGTCGTACTCGGGGTAGATGAACAGCCATTTCCAATCCAGCGAAACCACCTCGATGGTCACCGGCTTGTGTTCGGACACGAGCGGCTTGTAGGGATCCAGCGCATGCGTCGAGCGCCAGGTGATCACGGCCAGGATGGCCACGATGATACAAGGGATGGTCCAGACCACGACTTCGATCGCCGTGGAGTGGGCCCACTTGGGCTGGTAGTCAGCTTTGGTGTTGGATGCGCGGTATTTCCAGGCAAAGGTCAGGATCATGACAATGACCGGAATCACGACGATGAGCATCAGCCCGGTCGTCGTGAACAGCAAAGTCCTTTCCTGGATGCCGATATCTCCCTTGGGGGAGAGGATTTCCATGTTGCAGCCGCCAAGCAGCATGACCGCGCCGACGCTGAGAATGCGCGTAAGGGTCGCAAGGAGGGGGTGTTTCACGTACAGCCTTGGATGGAAGGTGGAAAATGCTGCGTAGCAGCAATCGGAAGTGCTGCGAGGCAGCAACGTCCATCCTATCGGCTTGATCTGGGTCAAGCATGCGACGAATGGTCGCATTGCCTGGGAGGATTCCGCCCCTAGGGGGCCAGATTCAGGGTTTTCCTAGGGGGGGCAGGGGGAGGGGGGAGCCTTCCTGGGTGCGACGATATGTCGCACCCGCACATGCGGGGTGTGCGACGTTTTGTCGCATCTGCACAAATCAGTCCACCAGCACTTCTCGTTCCGGCCCCGGTTTTTTGGCCAGCTTGCGCTGCAGGGAGCGCCGGTGCATGCCCAGCAGGCGGGCGGCGGCCGAGACGTTGCCGCCGGTTTCGTGCAGCGCCTGATGGATGTGTTCCCATTCTAGGCGGTGCAGCGGTGTCATGGTGGTTTCGATGGTAACGGATTCCGGCTTCACCAGACCCAGGGTGCGCAGGATCATCGGCGCGGTGGCCGGCTTGGGCAGGTAGTCGTCGGCGCCGCGCTTGATGGCCTCGACGGCGGTGGCCACGCTGGCGTAGCCGGTAACCAGCAGGATCCGCATGTCCGGGCGCAGGGCGCGCAAGGGGCGGATCAGGGTCAGGCCGGAATCCTCGCCCAGCCGCAGGTCCACCAGGGCGAAGGCGGGGCGGATTTCCTCGGCCACGCGCAGGGCCTCGGCGATGCCGGTGGCGGTGCGGGTTTCCAGGCCGCGTCGCGACAGGCTGCGCTGCAGCGTGCGCACGTACAGCTCGTCGTCGTCGATCAGCAGGCCCAGGTCGGTTGGATTCAGCATGTCAGGTCCCGAGGGGGAGATAAAAGCGGATGCGGGTGCCGCCCCCATCCGCCGGAGTCATCGTCATTTCACCGCCCAGCTGTTCGACCGTGGCGTGCGACAGCGCCAGGCCCACGCCCAGCCCTCCCGGCTTGCCGCTGTTGAACAGGCTGGTGGCCGGCAGCAGGGTGTGGTCGGGGTCGAAGCCCCGGCCGTAGTCCCGGACTTCGCCGCGCAAGGCGCCATAGCCATATTCCAGATGCAGGTCCACGCGCGGCGCGTTGGCGGCTTCGCCCGCGTCCGCCGCGTTGTTCAGCAGCGCCTGCAGCAAATGGGCGATGGCCGGATCGACCCGCAGGCTGCTGGGCAGGGTGCCCGAGCGCTGCAGGTCTATGGTCGGCCGGATCAGGCGCCATTGTCCCACCACGCGGACCAGGTCCACGGCGGTTGGGACCGCCAGATTGCGGATACGTTCCCGGCACAGGGCCAGCAGCTGGCTCAGAGTGGAAACGTCGGCGCGCAAGTCCTCGTCCTTGACTTCGGCGGCGATCTCGTCGGCCAGCAGCGTCATGGTCGCAAGCGGCGTGTTCAATTCATGCGCCATCGCCGCGGCATGGGTGGCCAGCGCGACGATGCCTTCGTTGCGGGTGAAGCGCTCGCGCAGCCGGGCCAGCTCGCGCTCCCGGGCCCGCAGGTCGGAGGCCAGCCGCGTCGAGAAGACCAGCACCACCACCACCGAGATCAGGAAATTGGCGCCCATGCCCCACAAGAGCAGGTTGTGGGTGTCCAGTTCGCCGCGCAGCGGCTGGCCGAAGATGGCGGCCGCCGCGTAGCCGGAAATCCCCGCCACGGCGGCCGCCAGCGCCCAGTTGCGCGGCAGCGCCAGGGCGGCCAGCGCGGTCAGGATCAGGAACATCATGCCGAACGGATTATTGATGCCGCCGCTCCAGCCCACCATCCAGGCGAGCACGGCCATGTCCACGAAAAGATGGCCGAACGCCGTTGCGTGGGACAGGTCGCGGCGGTGGCGCAGCCGCAGGCTGGCGTAGACGTTGAAGCCGATCAGCGCGCCCACGCCCAGCCACAGCGGCTCGAGCGGCAGGGCAAGCCCCAGCACGCCGCTGGCCAGCAGGATGGTGGCGGCCTGGCCCGCGATGGCGAGCCAGCGCAGGCTGCAGAGGGTACGCAGGAATGAAAAGGCGGAACTACCGGGCATATCCAGACACAGAGGTGCCGGCCTGTCAGCCGGCGGGTCAAGCGCCCGGCTGCGCGGAACGCTGGCATCCAGGGGCGCGGCGCGGCGGGCGCCGGCTGCCGGCGCGCTCGAGGGGCGCCGGCGGCGGATGTGCAGGCATTGTATGGCGAATCAGGGGGAGCCGCCGGCGGGTGGGCGCGCGAAGGCGTCCCCAATATTCAAGCGACCGCGTCAGCGGATGGCCGAGGCGCCGCTGTGGGCCATGGCCGGCGGCGGGTAGTCTTCCTGGTCGGACGCCATTTCGCCCTGGATCCGCGCCTGCTGCAGTTCCTGTTCCACCTGGGCCCGGCTCTCCGGCCTGGAGGAGGCGGTCGCGGGTGGATAGTCTTCCTGGCCGAACGAGTAGGTGCCGTCGGCTTTCGCCCGGGCCAGTTCCGCGCCGACCTGGTCCGCGGTCTTGGCGGCGGGGGCGGCGTAGGTGACGCGCCAGTCGCCGTAGAGGTCGCGCTTGTATTGCGCGGGCTGGGCCTGGGCGGCCCCGGCGGCGGCGAGGCCGGCGCACAGCAATATGGTAGAGGCTTTCATGAAACGCTCCTGACAATCAAAGCATGCGGCCGGAACCGGCCGCGCCGTCGTCCGCGATGCTGGCCGAGGACGATTTTCCGGGATGCGCGGATGCCTGGCCGGACGCGCCCCAGCGAGGCGAGCCCGGCCTTTTCCATTCGACCCGGCCCCCGGCGCGGCGTTGCGCGCCAGGGGCGCCTGTTGCACGGAAGCTGTTTCAAGCGCGCAGCACAAATGTCATTCCGCTTTCAGGGAGCGGCTTGCGCGGCGCCTCAGTGGCCGTGGCCGGCGGCGGGCGCGGCCGTCGCGTTCAGGGGCCGCGCCACCGCATCCACGGCGACGCGCCGCTGCTGGCGCCGGGCATCCTCGACGACCAGCGTCAGCGCGATATGCTCGCCCGGCGCGATCTGGCGCGCCAGATCGATCAGCATGACGTGGTAGCCGCCGGGCTTGAGCTCCACCGCCTGCCCGGCGGGCAGGTCGATGCCGGGCACCTGCCGCATCTTCATCACGTTGTCCTGCATGGCCATTTCGTGGATTTCCACGTGCTTGGCGGCTTGGGACTCCACCGCGACGAGCCGGCCCGGGGCGGCCGAGGTCAGGCGCATGAAGACGCCGGTGGCATGTTGATTGGGCACGGTGGCGCGGACCCAGGGATCCTCCACCGACAGGGAGGCGTCCTGGGCGGAGGCGGCGCCGGCGAACGCGCACAGGGCGAAGGCAGCGGCCAGGGATTTGATCGCGGTTGCTTTCATGATGGATTCCTTTTCGATGATGGAGTGTCAGAGCACGGTGCGCAGGTCGTCCGCGCATTCCTGCGCGGTCTGCTGGTGGCGCAGGGCGATGCGCAGCTTGCCCTCAGCGTCGATGACGTAGGTCAGCGCGGTGTGGTCCATGGTGTAGGACGAGCCGGTGGGCACCTTCTGGTAGAAGACCTTGAACGACTGCGCCGCGGCGCGGGTCTGCTGCGCATCGCCGCGCAGGCCGATGAATCCGGGATCGAAGGCCTGGGTATAGGCGCGCAGGATCTCGGGCGTGTCGCGCTCGGGATCCACGGTGATGAAGAGCACGCGCAGCTTGGCGGCGTCCGCGCCCAGCAGGCCCTTGATTTCGACAGCGCGCGTCAGCGCGGTGGGGCAGATGTCGGGGCATTGCGTGAAGCCGAAGAACAGCATCACGGGATGGCCTCGGTAGTCGGCCAGCCGGCGCGGCTGGCCATCGGTGTCCTGCAACTGGAAGTCGCCGTCCGGCATGCCGGACAGGTCCATGCCGTGCAGCTTCGGGGCCTCGGGGCCGCAGCCCGCGAGGGCGAGCAGGGCCAGGGAAGACAGCAGCAGGCGGCGCCGGGGATCGGGCGCGTGCGGCGGCGCGCCAGCGGGCGCGCGCGGGAACAGGGAATACATGAAAACCTCGTCGGTTGACGTATCGGCAGGGCGCGGCGGAACCGCGCGATCAGGCGGAGTCAGGCGAGGGAGGGAGGAGCCCGCGAACCCAGGGGCGGGCCATGAGTGCCTTGCGACGGCAGGGCGCCATGGGCGGGCTTGGGCGGCACATGCCGGCCGGCGGCCAGCACGGGGAGGGTGAGCGCCGCGGTCGGGGCGGGCGTCAGGTGCGCCAGCAGGCCGAAGGGGCACTGCGCGCCCGAGCCGGCGGCATCGTGCCCGGCCTTGTCGTTGCCGCTGGAGGGCAGGGCCAGCTTGAACGACGTCAGGTCTCCGGCGGCCGAGCAGAACGTGACTTCCAGGCGGCCGTCATGCAGGGCGCGCGTGTCGGGCATATAGCCCGCCGGAACCAGCGCGCGCAGCGTCAGCGCCAGAAGCGCCAGCCATAGCACGGCCCGGACGCGCGCGGCGCTTCCGAGATGCTGGAGGCGGATCTGGCTGGGCATGGCGGGCATTCTACCCGCGCGCTCCCGCCTCGGCATCTGGCGCGAAACCGCGAAAATCTTGGTACCCTTGAACGCACTCCATCCAGACACCTCATTTCAGTGCCCCAGGTTTCAGTGCTTTCCTCGACCGTCCAGCCCTTGCCCGTTCCCGTCACGCTCCATGCCTCGCCGGCCATCGGCGCGAGCCGGGCAGGCACGCCCTTCCGCCGGTGGGCCGGCACCCTGGGAATCGCGCTGCTCTTGCTGCTGTCGGCCTGCGGCACTACCAAGGTCCAGCCCGGCTACTACCGCGTCCAGTCGGGCGACACGCTGACCCAGATCGCGCGCAAGCAGGGCGCGAGCGTGAGCGACCTGGTGCGCTGGAACAAACTGTCGAACGCCAATTCCATCGAGGTCGGACAGGTGCTGCGGGTCGAGCCGCCCGCCGGCCAGGCGCGCGCGTCCACGCCCAGCAAGGCCAGGACCAAGGCGCAGTCCACGCCCAAGTCCACCTCGTCGGCGCGGCGGCGCACGGCTCCGCCGGGCGCGATCTCGCTGGTGTGGCCCGCCCAGGGCAAGGTCACGCGCGGGTATGACGGCTCGGGTTCCAACGGTATCGTCATCAGCAACTCCACCGGCACGCCGGTGGTGGCGGCGGCGCAGGGCACGGTGGCCTATTCGGGCAGCGGGCTGCGCGGCTACGGCCATCTGGTGATCGTGAAGCACAACGCCAGCTTCCTGAGCATCTATGCCCACAACAGCAAACTGCTGGTGAAGGAAGGGCAGCGCGTGAGCCAGGGGCAGAAGATCGCCGAAATGGGCAACAGCGACAGCAAGCAGGTCGGCTTGTACTTCGAACTGCGCTATGACGGGCAGGCGGTGGACCCTGCGGGATCCTTGCCGCCGAAGTAGACGGTCATATGGCGGCAGCAAGTGTCAGACACCCGCACGGGAATGGCCCCGGACTTGAAATGCTGCGCCGGGGTGTCTGACACCGGACGCGGGCGGATGCAGGTGCCTATCGGGTGTCAGGCACCCGGGTAGGTATCTTGGGTCCGTACCGGGTGTCCGGCACTGGCGGGAATGCCGGACGCCGGCCCGCTACAACGCCGCTTCCTGCGTCAGCGTCGATATGAACGCCGCCGTTCGCGGATCCGCCGGCCGTGTGAACACGCTGCGGGAGTCGCCGGATTCGACGACGGTGCCGTCCAGCAGGAATACCACTTCGCGCGATACGCTGGCCGCCAGGCGCAGATCGTGCGTGGCCATCAGCATGGTCATGCCTTCCGCGGCCAGCTGGCGCAGCACGTCCACCACTTCGGCCGCCAGGCCGGGGTCCAGCGCGGAGGTCGGTTCGTCGCAGAGCAGCACGCGGGGCGCGGGCGCCAGCGCGCGGGCGATGGCCACGCGCTGCTGCTGGCCGCCCGACAGGTTGGCGGGCCAGGCATCCGCCTTCTCCAGCATCCCCACCTTGCGCAGCAGTTCCTCGGCTCGTGTCCGGGCGCGGTCGGCGGGCCATTTCTGCACCGTCAGCAGGCCCTCCATGACGTTGCCGATCACCGTCTGGTGCGGGAACAGCTGGAAATTCTGGAACACCATGCCGGTCTGCATGCGCACGCGCTGGATCTGGTCGCGCGGGAGTTTGCGGCCGGGTTCGAACGCCACGGTTTCCGGCCCGATGACCAGCGTGCCGCGGTCGGGCACTTCCAGCAGGTTCACGCAGCGCAGCAGGGTGCTCTTGCCGCTGCCGGAGGGGCCGATCAGGGCGGTGACGCTGCCTTCGGCGATGCTCACGTCCACCTGCTTGAGCACAGGATTGCCGCCGAACGCCTTTTCTATTTTCTCTAGGCGGATCATCGGTTTTTCTCGGAAAACACCGCGTGCTGGCCGAAGCGCCTTTCCAGGCGGACCTGGGCGGCGGACAGGACGGAGCTGAACACCAGGTAGATCAGCGCGGCCTCGGTGTAGAGGATCAACGGTTCATAGGTGACTGCGGCGATGCGCTGCGCGGCCTGGAAGATCTCGGGCACGGTCAGGACCGCGGCCAGCGAGGTGTCCTTCACCAGCGCGATGAAGGAGTTGGACAGGGGCGGCACGGCGACGCGGGCCGCCTGCGGCAGGACGGTGCGGCGCAGCGCCTGTCCACGCGTCATGCTGAGCGAATAGGCGGCCTCCCACTGGCCCTTGCTGATCGATTCGATGGCGCCGCGGATCACTTCCGAGTTGTAGGCGCCCACGTTGAGCGTGAAGCCGATCAGCGCGGCGGGCAGCGGATCCAGCACGATGCCCGCGCTGGGCAGCCCGTAGAAGATCACGAACAGCTGGACCAGCAGCGGCGTGCCGCGTATGAGCCATACATAGAAGCGCGCGACGGCCACCAGGGGCGCGGGGCCGAACAGCCGTATCAGCGCGACCACGAAGGCCAGCGCCAGGCCCAGCACGAAGGACATCAGCGTCAGGGGAACCGTGAACATCAGCCCGGCCTTGAGCAGGGGCCAGAACGAGTCCGCCATCAGCTGCACCCAGGACGGCACCGTCCACCCGCCGGCTTGCGCCAGCAGCCAGTCGGGCAGGAGGGCTTGCAGCCAGGAAGGTGGCGTCATGGGGTCTCCAGCCGCTTACTGCGCCGACAGGTCCGTGCCGAAGTACTTGACCGAGATGGTCTTGTAGGTGCCGTCCGCCTTGATGTCGGCCAGCGCCTTGTTGATGGCGGCCTGCAGCTCGGGGTTGCCCTTGCGGATCAGCACGCCCGAGTTGCTGAATTCCGCCGTCTTGTCGGTGGCGGCGATCTTGACCTTGGCGTTCGGCTTCTGCTTCTTGAAGTCGAGGAACGACAGGTTGTCGTTCACGGTGGCCTCGACCCGGCCCGAGGTGAGCAGATCGATGGCTTCATTGAAGCCCTGCACTGCAACGACCTCCGCGCCGTGGCTCTGCGCGAGCTTGCCGAAATTGCTGGTCAGCGTGTTGGCGGACTTCTTGCCTTTCAGGTCGTCGAAGGACTTGATGCTGGTGTTGTCCTCGCGCACGATCAGCACGGCGGCCGATGAAATGTACGGATCGGAAAAGTCGTACTTGGCGCGGCGCGCGTCGGTGATGCCCACCTGGTTGATCACGGCGTCGTAGCGCTTGGCGTCCAGCCCGGCGATCAGGCCGTCCCATTTGCCCTCGATGAACTGAGCCTTCACGCCCAGGCGTTCGGCGATGGCGCGGCCAATGTCCACGTCGAAACCGGTAAGCTGGCCGGATGCGTCGTGGAAGGTGAAGGGGGCATAGGTGCCTTCGGTGCCGATCTTGAACACGCCCGCGGATTTGATTTGCTCCAGGCCGGATTGGGCATGGGCGGCGGACAGCGCGGCGACCTGGATGAGGCCGGCGGCAAACAGTGTACGAAAGAGTTTCATGGCGATGCTCCACGGATGGCAGATATCACTGTGGAGAGCATGTGGGCCTGCGATGCCCTCCGGCGTAGCCGCACTCTAACAACGCGCCTATTTTTCCACAAAGCATAAGGAATAGTAAAAATATAGCGGCAAGTCATATGGCGTCACTCACGCCCTGGTGCGGTCGGGCCGGGGTTCATTCATGCGGGACCTTGATGGAGATCGGTGTGGAACAGCGATGGAACAGGCGGGCTTTCATGGTGGCGGCCGCGGGGGCCGCGGCGGCCGGCGCGATGCCGGCCCAGGGCGCCAACGGGCCGCGGCTGATGCCGGGCGGAGGCAGCATCACGGACGTGGCCGGCCTGCGCGTGGGGCACTACACCGATACGCGCCGCCCGACGGGCTGCACCGTCATCATCGCCGAAGCCGGCGCCACGGGCGGGGTCGACGTGCGCGGCGCGGCGCCGGGCACCCGCGAAACCGATCTGCTCAATCCCATGAACATGGTGGACAAGGTGCACGCCGTCATGCTTGCCGGCGGCAGCGCGTTCGGCCTGGACGCCGCTTCCGGCGTCATGCGCTACCTGGAGGAAAAGAAGATCGGCTTCGACGTGGGCGTTGCGCACGTGCCCATCGTGCCTTCGGCCATCCTGTTCGACCTGGGCGTGGGCGATGCGTCGATCCGGCCCGATGCGGCCGCGGGCTACCAGGCTTGCAAGTCGGCCACCGCCGAGGCGCCCGGGGAAGGCAACGTGGGCGCCGGGGCGGGCGCCACGGTGGGCAAGCTGTACGGGCCCAAGCGCGCCATGAAGGGCGGTCTCGGCACCGCGTCGCTGACCGTGGCGGGCGTGACCGTGGGGGCCATCGTGGCGGTCAACGCCGTGGGCGACGTGCTGGACCCCTCCACCGGCCGCATCCTGGCCGGCGCGCGCACGGCCGACGGCAAGATGCTGCTGGACACCCGCGCCGCCGTTCTGGCCGGCGATCTGCCCAAATCGATGCGGGCGGGCGCGGCGACCACGATCGGCGCGGTCGCCACCGATGCCCGCCTGACCAAGGCGCAGGCGCAGAAGATCGCGGGCATGGCGCACGACGGCCTGGCCCGAACGATCAATCCGATCCACACCATGCTCGATGGCGACACCATCTTCGCGCTGGGCACGGGGGCGTCCGGCAAGAACGCCAACGTCATGCTGTTGGGCGTGATGGCGGCCGAGGCCATGGCGATCGCCGTGCAGCGCGCCATCCTGTCGGCGCGCGCGCTGGAGGGCTATCCGGCGGCCGTGGACTTCATCGCCTGAGTCCGCCCGCCGCCGCGCTGACGCAGGGTTGTCATGCTGCGGGCCCATGATAGGAGGCGCCGGCGCATGGCCGGCGGGCGGAGGGCGCATGTACGAAGGCGAACGATTCAACGGCGCGACGCATCTGGCCGGCCTGGCGCTGGCCGTGACGGCGTCGGGCGCCTTGATTTCCCGGGCGGCAGAGCTGAATGTGGATACCCGGCAGATCATCGGCTGCGCCGTGTTCGCGGCCTCGATGATCGCCGTGTACGCGTCGTCGGTCCTGTTCCATTGGTCGCGCGGCCGCCGCAAGGCGATATGGGCGAAGGCCGACCATTGCGCCATCTACCTGTTGATCGCCGGTACCTATACGCCCCTGGCGTTCGGGCCGGTGGAACATGGCTGGGGCGCCGCCATGGGCGTGGCCATCTGGGCGCTTGCGGCGGTCGGCATCGGCCGCGAGCTGTGGTGGGCGCGCGGCGCGGCCCCCGCCTTGCCGCTCTACCTGGCGATGGGCTGGCTGGGCGTGATGTTCGCGGCCCCGATCGCCGGCGCCCTGTCGTCGGCCGGGCTTGCCTGGCTGCTGGCGGGCGCAGGGGTCTATACGGTGGGCACGTTGTTCTATGTGAACGATAAGCGCTGGCGGCACGCCCACGGCATCTGGCACCTGTTCGTCATGGGCGGCACGGCCTGCCATTTCGTGACCGTGTTCGGCTTCCTGCGCTTCGGCGCGGGCTAGGGAGCAGGCCCTAGCGCCAACTGCCCAGCGGCAGCATGCCGCCGCGGCTTTTCACTTTGCGCATGACGATATGCGAGCACAGGTCGCGCACGCCCGCGATCTTGCTGAGCTTGTCTTCCACGAATTGCGAGAACGCCGCCAGGTTGCGGGTGCGCACCGACAGTATGTAGTTGGACGCGCCCGTCACGATGCTGGCTTCGGTGATTTCGTCATGCAGCGCGATGCCGGCCAGGAATTCCTCATGCCAGCCCGGGCGCGACTGGTCCAGCGACACATGGACGATGGCTTCCAGCTCGAAGCCCAGCTTTTCCGCGTCCAGCACGGCGCGGTAGCCCCGGATCAGCCCGGCCTCCTCCAGCGCGCGTACGCGCCTCAGGCAGGCCGACGGCGACAGCGCCACCTGTTCCGCAAGGTCCTGGTTGCTGAGATGGCCGTTCTCCTGCAGGCGGCAGAGAATCCGCTGGTCTATGGCATCGATCTGCATGGCGCAATCAAATTCCAAAAAAAACTGTTCTGTGCAACTGAATGCGGAAACCTAGGGTAATCCGCGCCCGAATTTGCAATATATCAGCCCGCCCGCGCTGATAGTATTTATCAGGAATTTGCCCGATGGAGCAGTGATGAATACCCGTGACGATTGCGTGAACGCCGACCGCCAGGATCCCCTGGCGCCCTTGAAAGAACAATTCGACCTGCCGCCGGGCGTGCTGTACATGGACGGCAATTCGCTGGGGGTGCTGCCCAAGGCCGCCGCCGCCCGCGCCTCCTCCGTCATCGGCCAGGAATGGGGGGCGGGACTGATCCGCAGCTGGAATACGGCTGGCTGGTTCGAACTGCCCGCCCGCCTGGGCGACAAGCTGGGCAGCCTGCTTGGCGCGCGAGAGGGCGAGCTGGTCATCACGGACACGACGTCGCTGAACATCTTCAAGGCGCTGGCCGCCGCGCTGCGCATCCAGCAGCAGAAGCTGCCTTCGCGCCGCGTCATCCTGTCCGAACGCGACAATTTCCCCACTGACCTCTACATGATCCAGGGGATGATAGACCTGCTGCAGCAGGGCTACGAAATGCGCCTCATCGACGACGCCCTGCCGCTGGAAGACGCGCTGGACGACTCCGTGGCCGTGATGCTGCTGTCGCACGTGAACTACCGCAGCGGCCAGATGCACGACATGGCCGCCGTGACCGCGCTGGCGCACGAGCGCGGCGCGCTGGCCATCTGGGACCTGGCGCATGCCGCCGGCGCGGTGCCGGTGGACCTGAACGGCGCGGACGCCGACTTCGCCGTGGGCTGCACCTATAAGTACCTGAACGGGGGCCCGGGCTCGCCGGCCTTCATCTGGGTGGCGCCGCGCCACACCAAGGATTTCTGGCAGCCGTTGTCTGGCTGGTGGGGCCATCCCCGGCCGTTCGACATGGCCGTGGCCTACGAGCCGGCGGGCGGCATCCGCCGCTACCTCTGCGGCACGCAGCCCATCGTATCGCTGTCGCTGGTGGAGTGTGGCCTGGACGTGGCCCACGCAGCCGACATGGCCGAGGTGCGCAGGAAGTCGCTGGCGCTGGGCGATCTGTTCATTTCGCTGGTCGAGCAGCGTTGCGCGGGCCATCCGCTGACGCTGGTGACGCCGCGCGATCACGCCGAGCGCGGCAGCCACGTCAGCTTCCGCCATCCGAACGGCTTCGAGGTGATGCAGGCGCTGATCGCGCGCGGCGTCATCGGCGACTACCGCGAGCCCGAGGTGCTGCGCTTCGGCCTGACCCCGCTGTATTTCGGCTACGCCGACGTGTGGGACGCCGTGGACATCCTGAAGGACGTGCTGGACACGCGCGCCTGGGACAAGCCGGAATTCAGGCAGCGCGCCGCCGTGACCTGACCCCGCGGCGCCAGCAGATCCCGGCGCGGGCCCGACCGGCCCTACATCCAGCAAGAGAGCGCAGTACGAGGAGGAGACAATGCGGCAACAACAGGGATTCGGCCGGATAGCCGAACGCGAACAGGGGCTCAAGCGGCGCTTGACCTCTGGCCAGATGAGCATGATCGCCATAGGCGGCGCCATCGGCACGGGGCTGTTCCTGGGCAGCAAGTTCGCCATCGGCTTTGCCGGGCCCAGCGTGATCATCAGCTACGCCATCGGCGGCCTGATCACGCTGCTGCTCATGGGCTGCCTGGCGGAGATGACGGTGGCGCATTCCACGTCGGGTTCCTTCGGCGCCTACGCCGAGCACTACGTCGGCCCGCTGGCCGGATTCCTGGTGCGATACGCATACTGGTCCTGCGTGGTTCTGGCGGTGGGCACGGAAGTCACCGCGGTGGCGGAATACATGAAGCTCTGGTTCCCGGGCGTGCCGGGCTGGCAGTGGGTCTGCCTGTTTTCCGCCGCGCTGATCTTCATCAACGCGATGAGCGTCAAGGCGTTCGGCACGGTGGAATACTGGTTTTCGACGATCAAGGTCAGCGCCATCGTGGCCTTCATCGTCCTGGGCGCCTATGTGGTCTGGGGCAACCCCCAGTACGGCGCGACGCAATACACCTCGCACGGCGGCTTCTTCCCGAACGGCGTCTGGGGCATGTGGATCGCCGTGGTGATTTCGATTTTCAGCTACCTGAGCGTGGAGATGATCGCGGTGGCGGCGGGCGAGGCCGAGGATCCGGAGCGTGCGGTCAAGCAGGCGTTCCGGGCCACCATCGTGCGCCTGGTGGTGTTCTACCTGCTGACGCTGGCGCTGATCCTGGCCATCGTGCCCTGGGACGAGGCGGGCAAGGGCGGCAGCCCCTTCGTGAAGGTGATGCAGGCGCTGGGCATCCCGGGCGCGGCGGACGTCATCAATTTCATTGTGCTGGTGGCGGCGCTGTCGGCGATGAACAGCCAGTTGTACATCACGACGCGCATGATGTTCAGCCTGTCGCGCGCCGGCCATGCGCCGTCCGCGCTGGGCCGTCTCACGCGCAGCGGGACTCCGCTGAACGCGCTGCTGCTGTCCACCAGCGGAATCGGCATCGCCGCCGTGCTTAACGTGCTGTATCCCGAGACCGCCTTCACGCTGATGATGGCCATTTCGATGTTCGGCGCGCTGTTCACGTGGATGATGATCTTCGTGACGCATTACTTCTTCCGGCGCCGCTGGGCGCGCGACGGCGGCGCGCCGCTGTCGTTCCGCATGCCGGGCTTCCCGGTGCTGACGCTGCTGGGCGCGGCCGCCATGCTGGCCATTCTGGCGACCACCTATTTCACCAGCGTCTTCAAGATGACACTGGTGTTCGGCGTGCCCTTCCTGCTGATCCTGGCGGCCGCCTACGGACTGCTGCTGCGCCAGCGCGCCGAGCCCGCCGCCCTGGCCGCCCGCCAGCATCGTTCCTGAGCGGGCGGCTCGGCATGCGAGGCTTAGGCGCTGGCCAGGCTTGAGGCGCGCCGTCCGGCGGGGACTTCCTGCGGCGCCGGCGAGAAAACGCGCAGCCGGTGGCCGTCCGGATCCAGGGCCACGAACGTGCGGCCGAAATCCATGTCGGTCGGGGCCTGGAGAATGGGCAGGCCGCGCAGGCTCCAGTCCACGTGGCGGCGGTCCAGCGCGTCCGCGTCGGGAACAGTGAAAGCCAGCTCGGACGCGCCGCCCCGGCCGGCGGCCGCGGGTTCGACGGTATGGCGCGACCACAGGCCCAGCATCAGCCCGGAATCCAGCGCGAACAAGGCGAACGTGGGGGAGCTTTCGACGGGCGGGCGCTGCAGCAGCGCGCTGTAGAACGCGGCGCTGGCGGCCGGCTTGTCAACGTAGAGAATGACGAAATTGGTGTCGGGCATGATGCGCTCCTGTGGGATGACGCGCTCATCTTAGACAGGGGTGCTGTCAGTTTTTGGCAGTAGCCGTCAGCCCGATTTCCGGGGTTCATGATTGAGCGCGCGCCACTCTTTCAGCAGCGCGTGCCGGCGCCGGGGATAGCGCGCGCCGGGCGCCAGAGTGGCGATGCGGTCGGTGCGGAAATGGCGGAAGTCCTGGCGCAGTTCGCACCAGGCCATGACGATGCGCACGCTGTCGAAAAATCCCAGCGCGAAGGGCCAGATTACGCGCGTGGAATCGGCGCCCTTGTCGTCCCGGTAGGTGATGTCGATCTTCTGTTCGTTGCGGATGGCCTGGCGGATGAGCGACAGGTCCACGCGGTCGACCACGGCGAGCGCGCTGGGGCCGACCAGCAGGGGAATGGCGTCCAGCCCGTCGCGCAGTTCCCTGGGCAGCACGGCGCCGATCTTGGCCAGCGCGTTGCGCGCGGCCTGCCCGAGCCGGGGATCGGAGCGGTCCGCCACCCAGCGGGTGCCCAGCACCAGGGCTTCGATTTCCTCGGTGCTGAACATCAGCGGCGGCAGCATGAAGCCGGGACGCAGGACGTAGCCCAGGCCCGGCTCGCCCTCGATCTCGGCGCCTTGCGATTGCAGGGTGGCGATATCGCGGTACAGCGTGCGGATGCTGACGCCCAGATCGGCGGCCAGCTGGCGCCCGCTGACCGGGCGGCGATGGCAGCGCAGGGTTTGCAGCAGGCCGAGGAGTCTTTCGGTGCGGGACATGGGGCGGGGCGGAGGGCTGGCGATCATGTAATGCTGCCATGAAATGGCAGCACTCGGTAGCGTTGCCCGGCCGCCCCTGCGGTTCAGGTCCCGGCCTTCTTGCCAGTGGCAACGTCGAGCACCGAGCCGTCTTCCAGGCTGATGCGGTAGATCTCGCGAACCACGTTGCCGGCGAAGCCGATCTCGACGATGGACACGTCCTTGAAGTTGGCGGCGATGCCCTCGGGCAGCACGGCGTTGAACTTTTCCGCTTCCTGCTTCATGGCGTCCTGCAGGCGCGCGTCGTAGGGCGTCATGCTGTAGACCAGGGTAGTGTGCGGATTGTGCGCGCGCACTTCCTTGCCGTCCTGCACGATATTCACGCCGCTTACGCCCTGGGTGCGGACCAGGTCCTTGCCCGCGTCTCCCATCTTCGCGTAGACGGGGCCGGTCACGCGCGGCAGCGGACCGTCGCGCAAGGGCGCCAGGGCCGCTGTGGCCACGGTGTTGTAGCGCATCATGTCCTCGAAGCCCTGGCCGCTCTTGACCACGCCCAGGTCCAGCCACCAGGGATGGCCCGCGCCCTTGGCGGCCTCGGTGGGATAGAAGTTCTTCAAGGTGACCTGCAGCGGGGCCGGCGGCTTGGGCAGCGCCTTCAGCATCCGGGCGGGAGTCGCGGGATCGGCGCTATGGATGTGCACGACCGTCACGTGCGGCATGTTGGGCGTTTCGGCTTCGGCCTTCAGGCCCAGCTTGAGCAGGTCGGCCTTGAGCGTGCCGTTGATCCTGGCGTCCAGCACGGCATTGACTTCCTGGGGCAGCCGGTAGACCACGCCGTAGGTGGCTTTGTGCTCGCGGAATCCAGGCTGTTCCAGCGCGCTGTTGTCGATGGGCGCCGCGGCCTGCGCGGCGAACGAAGAGGCGAACAGGCCGAGGGCGGCCAGTCGGAAGACGCGCTTGATCATGGAGATTCCTTTTGTTGTGGAGGCCCGCGATAGTCATCCGCAGTGTGGAGGCCGCGGATGTACGGCGTATTGCACCAGGCAAAAGAATCCCGATACCAGCCGCCGCATGCCCGATGGCAGGCCGGCGCCGGCCGATATCCGCCTACGCCAGAAAGACGATGGCGACGATGGCGATGCCCAGCAGCAGGTTTACGCCCACCCAGCGGCGAACGCCGCCCATGGCCTGGCCGCCCGCGGGCCAGTCGGAATTCACGACTGCAGCGTTCAGCCGCGGGTAGAGAACGAAGCGGATGTAGGCGTAGATCGCCATCATGACGATGCCGCCGGCGGCCATGAGGGTCCAGCTGCGCGGCATGAAGAAGGCGCCGCCGGTCTGCGCGGCCTGCGAGGCTTCCTGGCCGATCATCGCCGCGCCCGACAGCAGGATGAGCACGATGGCCGCCAGCACGGCGTTCAGGAATGGGCCCAGCACCGACGCCATGAGACGCAGGCGGACCGGCGGTTCCAGCCGGGCCGCGGCGGGGCGCAGGAAACAGTGGGCGAACAGCATGCCGCCGACCCAGAGGATCACGGCCATGAGGTGGACGAATTTGAGCGCGCTGTAGAGCAGGGGAACCGCCTCTGGAGTAGGGCCGCCGGGCGCGGCCCAGCCTGTCCGCATCATATCGCCGTCACGCGCGGCGGACGGACTTGACCTGGATCATGGTTTTGCATTTAGAATGAGATTGATTTTTATTTAGTAAAAAGTCCAGGGAGCTTTTCGTGCCGAATCCCGTGCTCGCCTCGAGCGACGCCGTCCATCTCCTGTATCGCGCGCACCATGGATGGCTGCATGGCTGGCTGCGCGCCAAGCTGGGGAACACGTTCGACGCGGCCGACCTGGCCCAGGACACCTTCGTGCGGGTGCTGCGGCACCGCCATGAGCTGGATGCGCTGCGCGAGCCGCGCGCCTATCTCACCACGATCGCCAAGCGCCTGCTCATGAACCACCACCGCCGCCGGTCGGTAGAGCAGGCCTACCTCGAGGCCCTGGCCTTGATGCCGGAACAGCTGGCTCCGTCTGCCGAGCAGCGCCTGATCATTCTCGAAGCGCTGCAGGAAATCGACGAGATGCTGGCGGGGCTGCCGCTGCCCGCGCGCCAGGCTTTCCTGATGGCGCAGCTCGAAGGCTTGAGCCATGGCGAGATCGCGGCCAGGCTCAACGTATCGCTGCGTTCCGTGCACCGCTACATCGCCAGGGGATTCGAACAATGCATCATGGCGGCGATCTGAGCGCCGCGCCCGACGCCGGCGCCGAGCTGCCCGCCGTGGACCGCAGCGTGGCGCGCGAAGCCGCCCGCTGGCTGCTGCGCCTGAGTTCGGGCCGCGCCACCGAAGCCGACCGGCGCGCTTGCGACCAATGGCGCGCCAGCAAGACCGAACACGAACATGCCTGGCAGCGCGCGCAACGCGTGAATGAACGCTTCGGGTTGATCCCGCCGGCGCTGGGCATGGCTACCCTGAACCGGCCGGCGCTCAAGAGCCGCCGCGCCGCGCTGAAGACGCTGGCGGCCCTGGTGGCGGCCGGCCCGGCGGCCTGGGCCGCCTGGCGCGCCGATCCCCTTGACTGGAGCGCCGACTACCGCAGCGCGGCGGGCGAACGCCGCGACGTGGCGCTGGCCGACGGTTCCACGCTGCACATGAACACGGGCAGCGCAGTGGACGTGATGTTCAGCGCCACCACCCGCATGCTGCGGCTGCGCTCCGGAGAGATCGCGGTGCACGCCGTGCCTGACACCGCCGCGCATCCCAGGCCGTTCGTGGTGCGCACGCGCCTGGGCGATATCGAGGCCCAGGCCTCGCGATTCTGCGTGCGGCAAGACGGAGCGTCCTGCCGTGTCAGCGTGCAGGAGGGGCGGGTCCGGATAAGCAGCATGGCGAGCCCGGGCAACGCCCTCGGCCTGTCGGCCGGAGAGCAGGGCAGCCTTACGCAAGCGGGCGTTTCGCCGCCGTCTCCCGCGGACCCGCATGCCAGCGACTGGCTGCGCGGCGTGCTGTACGCCAGCCGCATGCGCCTGGACGCGTTCGCCGCCGAACTCGACCGCTACCGGCCGGGCATCCTGCGCTGCGATCCGGCGGTGGCGCACCTGAGGATCTCGGGCGCTTTCCAGCTGCGCGACACCGACGCGGTCCTGGCCGCCTTGCCGGCGACCTTGCCGGTGCAGGTGCGCTACCGCACGCCGTACTGGGTGACCATCGGGCCGCGCGCCACGGCCGATGCCTGAACACGGCCGGAAACGGCCGTATCGGAAATTTCTTTGTCAAAGCTGTCCGATTTGGAATTCACGCGGGTCATGGTCTGTATAGGCAAACGAATGCCGACACCTTTTGGATCGAAAGGACGACCATGGCTTACCTTCCCGCCGGCCGCGCAAGCGGCTCCCGACCAGCCCGAGGCGCGCAATGCCTGCTGACCCGACTTGCCGCCTCCGTGCATGCGGCGCTTGCACTCACCGCCCTCGCGGGCGTGGCGCTGCCGGCGTCGGGCGCCTGGGCCCAGGCCTCGGAGCAGGCGCAGGCCCGCAGCTATCGCATTCCCGCCGGCCCGCTGGCCGAGGCGTTGCCGCGCTTCGCGGACAGCGCGGGCGTGACGGTGCTGTTCGACGCCGCGCTGGTGGGGCAGCGCCGCACGGCGGGGCTCGAAGGAGTCTATTCCGTGAATGACGGCTTTTCGCGCTTGCTGGAGGGCAGTGGATTGGGCGTGCGGGAACGCAGCGCCCGGGTCTTCGTCCTGGAGGCGCGGGCGCCCGCCGGTGTGATGCAGCTTGCGCCCGTCAAGGTGGAGGGCGATGGCGCGGTCACCACGCCCGCCTGGGAGACCACCACCGACCGCAAGCGCCTGGACGATCTGCAGATCCGGAACTGGAGCGACCTGGGCAAGCGGGCCGAGCCCGGCGTGAGCTTCAACCGGCAGAACAACAGCATCAACATACGCGGCCTGGATCAGGACCGCGTGCTGACGCGCGTGGACGGCATCCGCCTGCCATGGCTGGACGACGGCGCGCGCGGCGTGAAGGGCGGATTGGAAGCCGTGGATTTCAACAGCCTGTCGAGGCTGGACATCGTGCGCGGCGCGGACGCCAGCGGCGGCGGCTCGGGGGCGATCTCCGGCATCGCCGACCTGTACACGCTGGAGCCGTCGGACCTGCTCGGCGACGGCAGGACCTTCGGCGCGCTGGCCAAGACGGACTACGATTCGGCCGACAGCAGCTGGGGCGCCAATGCGGCGCTGGCGGGCCAGGTCCGCAACAACACGTTCTGGCTGGTGCAGGCGGGGCTGCGCAACGGCCATGCGCTGGACAACCGGGGCGATGTCGGCGGCTACGGCCCGGCGCGCAGCGAGCCCAGCCCCGAGGACTACGACCAGCGCAGCTTCCTGCTGAAACTGCAGCAGCGCGTCGAAGGCGGCCACCGCTTCGGGCTGACGGGCGAATACTTCAAGCGCAACGCCGACATCGACAGCATGTTCGAGCAGGGCGCCGGCACCAGCTATCTCTATGGCGAAAACGGCACGCGCAAGGAAACCGAGCGCGAGCGCGTGTCGTTCGACTACTCGTACAAGGCGCCCGGCGAGGGCGGCCTCATCGATACGGCCACCGCCGTCGTCTATTGGCAGCGCCTGCGGCTCGACAATTCGCAGAGCGGCACCCGCGGCGTCGATTCCCGCGCCTACATCATCCCCGGGGATCCCTTCCGCTATGGCTTTCCCAGCGGCCCCTATGGCCGCAGCAATTCGATCCAGCAAACGTTGTTCGGCGTGAACACGGAACTGACCAAGCGCCTGGGGGGCGCGGCCGTGTCGCAGTTGTGGACGTTCGGCGGCGAGTGGTACGGCAACAAGACCGAGCAGAATTCTAGCGGCTACGACAACTGCCCCGTGATCCGGCCGGGCATGCCCGCGCTGTTCGGCCCGCGTCCGTGCGACATGCTGCACACCAACCAGGCCGATGTGCCGCAATCGAAGGGCAGCCAGTGGGCCCTGTGGGTGCAGGACGAATTCAGCTTCGCCGACGGCCGCTATACGGTCATGCCGGCCCTGCGCTACGACCACTACGAACAGAAGCCTCAGTCCACGCCCGGCTACGAGAGCAATCCGAACGCGGGCGCGCTGCCGCCGTCCAATAGCGGCAGCCGCTTCTCGCCCAAGGTGCTGGCCACTTGGAAGGCGCGGGACGACCTGAGTTTCTATGCCCAGTACGCATACGGCTTCAAGGCGCCCAGCCCGACGCAGCTCTACACCAACTACGGCGGCCCCGGCACCTACCTGCGCGTGGGCAATCCATACCTGAAGCCCGAGACCAGCAAGGGCTGGGAACTGGGCGCCAAGCTGGGATCGGACGAGCTGGGCGGCGCGGTATCGTTCTTCGACAACCGCTATCAGAACTTCATCGATGGGGACGTCTCGGTGGACGCGGGCTCGCCGCAGTGGCAGCCTGAGTGGGAAGGCCAGTATCCTTTGGGCGTAACCGGGAATGTGAACCGGGCCAAGGTGCGCATCTACGGCGCGGAGGCCAGCGCGCACTGGAAGTTCTCGCCGGGCTGGCGCACCTGGGGCTCGCTGGCCTGGGCCGTGGGCAAGGACGAAGGCACGGGGCAGTACCTGAACTCCGTGGCGCCGCTGAAAGCAGTGCTGGGGGTGGGCTACAGCCGCGACGCATGGGGCGTGGACGCGATGCTGACCACCGCGCTGCGGCGCAACAAGGTCGAGTATCCCGATGAACCCAACCCGGATTTCCAGGCGCCGGGCTATGGCGTGGTCGACCTGATGGGTTATTGGCGTCCTGCGGCCGTGAAGGGGCTGCAGGTGCAGGCAGGCGTTTTCAACCTGTTCGACAAGAAATACTGGGAGGCCATCAATGTACCCACCGCCGGCACGACCGCAATTCCGCGTCCAGTCGATTGGTACACGGAACCGGGGCGCAGCGTCCGCGTCTCACTGACATACCAGTATTGAACCCGCGCCGCCGCCGGCCGGCGGCGGCTTTCGCAAACTGTTTCAATGGCCGGAGGGCCCACCATGAGCAACACCGATTTCTCGTCCCGCGCGCAAGCGCTGCGCGCCCGCAACGAGGCGCTGGCCGCCTCGCAACCCGGGCTGCGCGCCCGCAACCTTGCGCAGGCGCTGGGCGTGTCCGAAGCCGAGTGGGTGGCGGCGGGCTGCGGCGGCGTGAAGGCCACCGCCCTGCGAGGCACGCCGCAGGAAATCTTCCGCGAGCTCGGCACGCTGGGCGAAGTCATGGCGCTCACGCGCAACGACTGGTGTGTGCACGAGCGCCATGGCGTGTATGAAGACATCCAGGCCGAAGGGCCCGTGGGCCTGGTGCTGGGGCCGGACATCGACCTGCGCGTGTTCTTCACCGCATGGAAGTCGGCCTGGGCCGTCGAGCAGGACGGCCGCCACAGCCTGCAGTTCTTCGACGGCGCGGGCGTGGCCGTGCACAAGGTCTACCGTACCGACGCGACCGACGCCGCCGCCTACGACGCGCTGGTGGCGAAGTTCGCGGGCGAGGCCGTATGGCCCGAGACCGCGCCCTATGCTCCGGCAGCCGACGCGGACCGCGTCGAGGACAGCGCCCAGTGGCGCGAAGCCTGGCTGGCCATGCAGGACACCCACGAATTCTTCCCGCTGCTGCGTAAGTTCAAGGTGTCCCGGCTGGCGGCGCTGGCCGCCGCGGGCGACGACCTGGCGCAGCCGGTGCCCGCGGAATCCGTCGAACGCATGCTGGAGTCCGCGGCGCAATCGGGCCTGTCCATCATGTGCTTCGTTGGCAACCGCGGCATGATCCAGATCCATACCGGCCCGGTACGGCAATTGCGCCGCACGGGCCCCTGGTACAACGTGCTGGACCCGAAGTTCAACCTGCACCTGGATACCACGGCCATCGCGTCGGCCTGGGTGGTGAACAAGCCCACTTCCGACGGCTGGGTCACGTCGCTGGAGCTCTACTCCTCCACCGGCGACCTGATCGCGCAGTTCTTCGGCGAACGCAAGCCCGGCAAGCCGGAACTGGCGCAGTGGCGCGAACTGATGGCCAGCCTGTGCAGCGTGCCGCTGGCCGCCTGAGGACGACGCGATGAAGACATGGTTGGCAGTGGCATTCGGGTGGGCGCTGGCCGCGGCCGCGCACGCGGCGCCGCCCGAGCGGGTGGTGACGCTGGGGGGCAGCGTGACCGAGATCGTCTATCGGCTCGGCCAGGGCGAGCGCCTGGTGGGGGACGACCTTTCCAGCCTCTATCCCGAGGCGGCGACCAAGCTGCCGCGCATCGGCTATTACCGCTCGGTGCCGGTTGAGGGTGTCCTGGCGCTGAAGCCCGACCTGGTGCTGGCGTCCGAACAGGCCGGCCCTCCCGACGCGCTCAAACGCCTGGGCGAGGTCGGAGTGCGGGTGGTGACGGTGCCGGATTCGCCATCCGTCGATTCGCTCAAGGCGCGCATCCGCAACATTGCCGAGGCCCTGGGCGCGGCGGCCGAGGGCGAGCGCCTGGTGGAAGGGATCGAGCGCGATCTCAAGAAGGTCGAGGCGATCCCGGTCACCCATGCGCGCGCCATTCTGCTGATCAACCGCACCGGCGCCCTGCAGGGCGCCGGGCGCGGCACCGCCGCCAATGAAGTGATGACGATGGCAGGCCTGGTCAACGTGCTCAAGGACCAGCAGGGCTACAAGCCGGTCTCCGCCGAGGCCGTCAGCGCGCTGGCGCCGGAGGTGATCGTGGTGACGAAGACTTCGCTCGAAGCCAGCGGCGGAACGGAGAAACTGCTGGCCATGCCGGGCATCGCGTCCGCGCCCGCCGCCGCCCGCAAGCGCGTCATCGTCATGGACGATCTGCTGTTGCTGGGCATGGGCCCGCGGCTGCCGCAGGCGCTGACCGAACTCAAGCGCGAGGCCGCCGGTGCGATGGCGCGCTAGCGCCGGGCGCGTGAGGCCGCCGCTGGCCTTGCTGTTGCTGGGCGTGGCGGTGGTCGCCGTGGCGCTGGCCGCCAGCAGCAGCGGCGCGGTCCGGATTCCGCTGCGCGAGCTGCCCTCGCTGCTGTGGGGAACCCCGGAACCCGGCAGCGAACTCTGGCGCAACGTGCTGATCGACATCCGCCTGCCGCGCGTGCTGTTCGCGCTGGTCGCGGGCGCGGCGCTGGCCATTTCCGGCGCATCCATGCAGGCCCTGTTCCGCAACCCCCTGGCGGAGCCGGGCCTGATCGGCATTTCTGCCGGAGGCGCGCTGGGCGCGGTCGGCGCCATCGTCCTGACTTCGGGCGGCTTCTGGATCCTGGCGCCCGCGGCCTTCGCCGGCAGCCTGCTCGCGACCTTCTGCGCCTATGCCCTCGGCCGACGGGTGCCGGGCGTGGCCGGCCTGCTGCTGGCCGGCATCGCGATCAACGCGGTGGCCGGCGCCATGATCGGCCTGTTCACTTTCGTCGCCAACGACGCCCAGCTGCGCGACCTGACGTTCTGGAGCATGGGCAGCCTGGCGGGCGCGAACTGGGCGCTGCTGGCGTTCCTGGGGCCGTGGACCTTGTTGGTGTCGTTGTGGCTCATGGGCCAATGGCGCGTGATGAACGCCTTGCTGCTGGGCGAGCGCGAGGCGCAGCACCTGGGCTATGCGCTCAAGCGCGTGCGGGCCAGGCTGGTGCTGGCGTGCGCCCTCATTGTCGGCCCGCTGGTGGCGGCCACGGGCGGGATTGCCTTCGTGGGCCTGGTGGTGCCGCACCTGGTGCGCATGACGCTGGGCGCGAACCACCGCTGGCTGTTGCCCGCCTGCGTGTTGGGCGGCGCGCTCGCCCTGGCGCTGGCGGACTGGCTGTCGCGGGTCGCGGTCGTTCCGGCCGAGCTGCCGATCGGGCTGGTCACCAGCCTGGTGGGAGGGCCGTTTTTCCTATGGTTGCTGGCCCGCGGACGGAGGCATGGATGATGCTGGCCGCCGAGAGCCTGACATTGGCGCGCGGGGGCAACCGCATCCTGGAACAGGTGTCGCTGGCGCTGCGCCCCGGGGAGGTGGTGGGCCTGCTGGGCGCCAACGGCGCGGGCAAGTCCACGCTGCTGGGCGCGCTGTCGTCCGAATTGGCGCCCGATGGCGGCCGCGTGAGGCTGGGGGGTACCGATTTGGCGCAGCTGCCGCATCGAGAGCAGGCGCGGCGCCGCGCGGTGTTGCCTCAGAAACCCGGGCTCACTTTCGACCTGGACGTGCGCGAAGTGGTGGCGATGGGCGCCTATCCGTTCCCGGAGCTATCCCCGGCCGCCGTGGACGGCCTGGTGCAGCAGGCGCTGGGCCAGGCCGACGTGACCCACCTGCGCGCCCGGCGCTATCCCGAGTTGTCGGGCGGCGAGCAGCAGCGCGTGCAGTTCGCCCGCGTGCTGGTGCAATGCAACGCCGCGCGCGCCCCGGGCGAGCCGCGCTACCTGCTGCTGGACGAACCCACCGCCAGCCTGGACCCCAAGCACCAGCGCGATCTGCTGCGCACGGCGGCGGAGCTGGCGCACGCGGGCGATACCGGCGTACTGGTCATCCTGCACGACATGAACCTGGCCGCGCGCTGGTGCGACCGCCTGTTGCTGCTGTGCGGGGGAAGAGCCATCGCCGCGGGCACGCCCGCAGAGGTGCTGACGCCCGCCAATCTGTACCTGGCGTATGGAATCGATGCGCAGGTCATCGCCCATCCGCTGCAGGCGGGGCGGCTGCTGGTGGTCATGGCGTGACGCGGAGCGCGGCGCCGGTAAAATGGCGGGAACGAATTTTTCACCCACCATTGCACAGGACTCCGTGTCATGCCTACTTTTGACGTCGTCTCCGAAGTCGACAAACACGAACTCACCAACGCCGTCGACCAGGCCAACCGCGAACTGTCCACCCGCTTCGACTTCAAGGGCACCGACGCCAAGTTCGAACTGGAAGGCTTTGTCGTGACGCAGGTCGCGTCCAGCGTATTCCAGCTCAAGCAGATGCTGGACATCCTGCGCGGCCGCCTGTCGGCCCGCGGCATCGATGTGCGCTGCCTGGACGTGGCCGACCCCCTGGAGAACCTGGGCGGCGCGCGCCAGAAGGTCACCATCAAGCAGGGCATCGAGCAGCCGGTGGCCAAGAAGCTCATCGCCGCCATCAAGAACGCCAAGCTCAAGGTGGAATCGCAGATCAACGGCGACAAGCTGCGCATCAGCGGCAAGAAGCGCGACGACCTGCAGGCGGCCATCGCGCTGCTGAAGAAAACCGACGTGGACCTGCCCCTGCAGTTCGAGAATTTCCGCGATTGAGGGCGGTAGGCGGGGCAGGGATGAGGCAGTGTCTGACACCCGTGTGGCGGTCTGGCATCTCGAAGGTCGTCTCGTAGGGGTGTCAGACACAAGCAAAGGAGCAGTGTCTGACACCCCTACGAGACGCCGTTACCGGGATCAGTGTCTGACACCCTTACGAGACGCCGTTACGCGCCAAAGCGGATCTCCCCGGGTGTCAGACACAAGGGCCATTCAGGCGTCAGGCACCTTTGACACGGGCGGGTTTTTCATCGATGGGACATTCCAATGAACTCCTGCTGATCGTCGAGCTGGCGCGCGCCGGCGGCATGTCCGCGGCGGCGCGGGAACTGGGCGTTACGCCGGCGGCGGTCAGCAAGCGGCTGGCCCAGATCGAGGCGCGCCTGGGCGTGCGGCTGGTCAACCGCAGCACCCGGCGGCTGAGCCTTACCGCCGAAGGCGAGGTCTACCTGGAGAACGCCCGCCGCATCCTGGACGAAATCGAGGACCTGGACCAGCTGATCGCCAGCCGCCAGGCCAGCCCTCGGGGCCTCTTGAAGGTCAACGCTCCGCTGGGATTCGGCCGCAGCTACATCGCGCCCGCCATCGCGGAATTCGCCCAGAAGTACCCGGAGGTATCGCTGCAATTGCAGCTGACCGACAGCCCGGCGGATTTCGTGCAGGACGCCTTCGACGTGGCGGTGCGCTTTGGCGATTTGCCGGACACGCGCCTGATCGCCCGCAAGATCGCGCCCAACCGGCGCCTGGTCTGCGCCTCGCCGGGCTACCTGAAGGCGCATGGCGTGCCGGCCGCGCCGCACGACCTGGCCCGCCACCAATGCATCGTGCTTCGGCAGAACGAGGCGGCCTACGGGCTGTGGCGCTTCACCAAGGGACGCCGCAGCGAAACCGTGAAGGTGCGGGGCAGTCTCAGCAGCAACGACGGCGAGGTCACGCTGACCTGGGGGCTGGCGGGCCTGGGCATCCTGCAGCGCGCCGAGTGGGACCTGGCGCGCTATCTGCGCAGCGGCCGGCTGGTGCGCGTGCTGGAGGACTACGCCTTGCCGCAGGCCGACATCTACGCCGTCTTTCCGGAACGGCACCACCTGTCCATCAAGGTGCGCGTGTTCGTCGATTTCCTCGTCGGATACTTCCAGAAGGGGGCGGAAAGCCAGTGGTGAACGGCGGCCCGGCTCAGGCCGCCCACAGGTGCTGCGCGGCATAGGCGCGCCAGGGCCGCCAGGCCTCGGCGCGGGCCAGCAATTGAGCGGGCGTGTACTCGCGGGACTCCAGGCGCTCCAGCGCGCGGATCAATCCGATATCGGCCGACGGGAAGGCATCCGGCTCGCGCAATTGGCGCAGGGCGATGTACTGCGCCGTCCATTCCCCGATGCCGCGGATCGCGCGCAGGCGCAGGACCGACTCGGCAAGCCCGCTGCCGGCGTCGAACAGATGCTTGTCGGCGACCGCTGCGGCGGCCACCGCCGACAGGGCCGCGGCGCGGCTGCGCGGCATGCCCAGGGAAGCCAGCTCCGCGCCGGCGACGGCTTCGGCCAGGGGAAATACATGCGTCAGGCCGCCGTCGGGTTGCGCCATGGGAGCGCCATGCGCGGCGACCAGCTTGCCGGCCAGGCGGATCGCGGCGGCAACGGTGATCTGCTGGCCCAGCACCGCGCGCATCGCCAGCTCGAAACCGTCCCATGCGCCCGGCACGCGCAGCCCCGGCCTGGCCTGGATCAGCGATGTCAGGACCGGATCGCTGGAAAACTGTGCGGCAATGGCGACCGGGTCGCTGGCCAGGTCGAACACGCGGCGCAGGCGGGCGATGATGGCGGGCAGGGCCTGCAGCCGCGGAAAGCGCACGATGGCCTGCAGCGCGTCGCCGGCACCCGGCCGCACGGTCACGGTACCCTGATGGCCGTCCAGGCAGATCGTGCGCGCATAGGTGTCGTCCGTGACCTGTTCGATGCCGGGAATGGCCCGCAGCCGGAGGAAGTCCAGCATGGCGTTCCAATCGTAGGGCGGACGGTAGCGCAGTAGCAGCTTGATCTCCCCCTCCTGCTGGGCAGACACTTCTGGTTTCGCGGAGCGGCGCAGTTCGCCCGGCGCGCGCCCGAACAGGTCGTGGAATATCTCGTTGAAGCGGCGGATGCTGCCGAAGCCCGACGCGAAGGCGATTTCGGCCATGGGCAGGCGGCTTTCATGGATCAGCTGCTTGGCGAGCAGCACGCGCCGCGTCTGGGCGACGGCCACGGGCGAGGCGCCCAGGTGCTGGCGGAACTGGCGCCGCAATTGGCGTTCGCCCACGCCCAGGCGCTGTGCCAGCGAGTCCACGCCGTCTTCGTCCAGCGCGCCCAGTTCGATCAATTGCAGCGCACGCGACACACTGTCGGGCAGCTCGTGCCCGGGTCCCAGTTCCGGGGCGGTTTCGGGCCGGCAACGCAGACAGGGGTGGTAGCCCGCTTCTTGAGCCGCGGCCGCCGTGGCGTAGAACGTGACGTTCTTCGATAGCGGCGTGCGCGCCGGGCAGACCGGGCGGCAATAGATGCGCGTGGTCTTGACGGCAGTGAAGAAGCGGCCGTCGTAACGGGCGTCGCGCACTTGGATGGCGCTGTAGCAGGCGTCGTGGTTCAGGTCCATGGGTGGATGCTAACGCCGGCGGGTTCTAGGAATCTAGCGGTTTTCGGACCATGTTGTGCCGGGCGCATTCCTGTCCGAAAACCGCCAGCGGCGCACGGCGGCCGGGTCTATATTTCGCAGGTCCATGTCACAGCCGGAGCCCTCGCCATGTCCATTCAAACCCAGATATTCTTCCTGGAGCGGGCGCCCACGCCCATCGGCCAGATGCTGATCCTGAGCGACGATCGGCAGCGCCTGCGCGCCGTGGATTGGCAGGATTTCGAGGCGCGCATGCACAGGCTGCTGCGCACGCAATACCGCAAGCAGGACATAGAGCTGCGCGACGCCTCGCAGGCCTCGCCCGCGCGGCTCGCGCTCGAGGCTTATTTCGAGGGCGCGGTCCATGAGATCGACACCCTGGAGGTGGCCACGGGGGGCACCGATTTCCAGCGCCAGGTATGGCGGGCGCTGCGAGGCATCGCGGGGGGCGAGCCCATCACGTATGGCGTGCTTGCGGACCGCATCGCGCGTCCCACGGCGGTGCGCGCGGTGGGGCTGGCCAACGGCGCCAATCCCATCGGCATCGTCGTGCCCTGCCATCGCGTGGTGGGCGCCAACGCCTCCCTCACCGGCTATGGGGGCGGGCTGCATCGCAAGCGCTGGCTGCTGGATCACGAGGAGCGTTGGCGCGCGCGGCGCATTGCAGGCGCCGCGGAAGCGTGATCCGCCTGGCGACGGCGGGCGCATCGTTCGCAGTCGGTCGCGTATGGAAAATTCTTGTGACAGGGTTGAATGAATTTGTAGCGAGTCAGGCACATGGGAGGAATATCATGCGTCCCCTCATAGCAACCCGCAACAGGAAATGAAAATGCTTATGTCGCGCCCCTTGCGCATGTCCGCCGTTCTGGCCGTCACGCTGGCGCTCGCCGCGTGCGGCGACGATAGCGCCAAGAAGGATGCGAAGGCGGCCGAGCCGACCACTGCTCAGGCCGAGATCATCAAGTACAACCAGTACGTCGATGCCGCCAACGGCATCAACACGTCCTTCGAGGAGGCGCTGGACCGCTACCAGGCCTATGTGGTGCCGAAGCTGAAGGAAGGAAAGCCCATCAAGGATTTCGTCATCAGCAACGATTCCTCCATCCTGCGCACCAAGGAAAAACTCGACAAGGCGTTGGCGATGAAGCAGCCGATTCCCGAGATCGACGCGCCCGCCAAGGAGTTCTCGGACGCGCTGGGCAAGCTGGCGCCGCTGAGCAACGAACTGCAGAACTATTCCGCCGCCAAGACCTTCCTGTCGGACGACGGCGCGCTGGCGCGCGAAAAGAGTCCCGCCTACGTCGCGGCGCTGACCGACGCCGTCAAGGCGGAAAACGCCTTCTATCGCGGCATCTCCGTGAAGGACACGGCCAATACCAAGGAAGCCTTCGAGAAGGCGGAGAAAGGCTCGGTTGCGTACTACCGCGCCGGCCTGGTCTATTACGGTAAGTCCACCATGGACAAGGCGTCGGGCATTTTCGACGGCACGGGCCTGGGCGCCGATCAGGACGCCTTCAAGCAAGAGCTGGACAAGATGAATGAGATGGCGCTGGGCTTTGACAAGAAGACGCGCGAAGCCGATCCCAAGGGCTGCAGCGGCACGATGATGCAGGTCAACAGCTTCCTGGCCTCGGGCCGCAAGGTGCTGGAGAACACGAACAGCGGCCGCTACAAGGAAGACGCGGCGCGCACGGGCGCGTTCAAGATGATGCGCCCCACGATCGTGGACGACGCCTCCAGCCTGCGGCAGGACTTCAACAACCTGATTTCCAATCTGAACGTGGGCCGCTGCTGATCGCGGCAGTCCGGCGGCGGCCTTGCCCGGCCGCCTTCCCGCTCGAAACGGCGCCCCACGCGGGCGCTTTTCTTTGCGTGCGCGAATGCGCGCCATCTTCAACTTCAGGTAAAAGTTGTTTTGAGTTCCGCTGCGGCCATGAAGCGACCGCCTCGGTACAGTGCCGACATACCCTCACCAGCAAGGAGCCTTGTCGGCACATGAAGACTTATCGCATCGCAACCATCCCCGGCGACGGCATCGGCAAGGAAGTGATTCCCGCCGGGCGGCGGATCATGGAAGAGCTGGCGGGGCAGGGCGGCCTGCGGTTCGAGTTCCAGGATTTCGACTGGGGCGGCGACTACTACCGCAAGCACGGCGTGATGATGCCCGCCGACGGGCTGGACGCGCTGCGCGATAAGGACGCGATCCTGTTCGGCTCCGCCGGCGACCCGCACATCGCAGACCACATCACGCTATGGGGCCTGCGGCTGAAGATCTGCCAGGGCTTCGACCAATACGCCAACGTGCGCCCCACGCGCATCCTGCCCGGCATCGACGCGCCGCTAAAGCGCTGCGGGCCGGAGCAGCTCAACTGGGTCATCGTGCGCGAGAACTCCGAAGGCGAGTATTCGGGCGTGGGCGGCCGGGTGCACCAGGGCCACCCCATCGAAGCCGCGACGGACGTGTCCATCATGACCCGCGCCGGCGTGGAGCGCATCCTGCGCTTCGCCTTCAGGCTGGCTCAATCGCGGCCGCGCAAGCTGCTGACGGTGATCACGAAATCCAACGCGCAGCGCCATGCCATGGTGATGTGGGACGAGATCGCGCTGCAGGTCAGCCGCGAATTCCCCGACGTGGCCTGGGACAAGGAGTTGGTCGACGCCGCCACGGCCCGGATGGTGAACCGCCCGGCGTCGCTGGACACCATCGTCGCCACCAACCTGCATGCCGACATCCTGAGCGATCTTGCCGCGGCGCTGGCGGGCAGCCTGGGCATCGCGCCCACCGGCAACATCGATCCCGAGCGCCGCTACCCATCCATGTTCGAGCCGATCCACGGCTCCGCTTTCGACATCATGGGCAAGGGGCTGGCGAATCCGGTGGGCACCTTCTGGTCGGTGGTCATGCTGCTGGAGCACCTGGGTGAAACCCAGGCGGCGGCCCGGCTGATGCAGGCGATCGAAAGCGTTACCGCGGATCCCGCGCTGCACACAGCAGACCTGGGCGGCAACGCGACCACCGCACAGGTTACGGAGGCGGTTTGCGCGAAGCTGGCCGCGCTGGCGCCGGCCAAGGCAGCCTAGCAGTGATGCGGGACGAGGGCGCAGACCCTCTCCCGCGCCGCGATGCGGCGGAAGAAGAAGCGAAGTCCATTCGTATCCAGGAGACAACCATGCATCAGAAAGCCGTTTCCGCGCGCGCTTTGGCGCTCGCCTGCCTGTTCAGCCTCTCATTCGCCGGCGGGGCGTCTGCGCAGTCCTACCCCGCGCGGCCGATCAACCTGGTCGTGCCCTTTCCGGCGGGAGGAACCACGGACGTCCTGGCCCGCGCGCTGGGACAGGAACTGGCCAAGAGCCTGGGCCAGCCGGTGGTGGTGGAGAACAAGCCCGGAGCGGGGTCGACGCTGGGCGCGGACTACGTGGCCAAGGCGGCGCCCGACGGCTATACCCTGCTGATGGGCGCGGTGCACCATACGATCGCGACCAGCGTCTACAAGAGCCTGCACTACGATTTCCAGAAGGACTTCGCGCCGGTCACCACCGTAGCCCTGGTGCCCAATGTGCTGGTGGTGAATCCCAAGCTGGACGCCAAGGACGTGCAGGGGCTGCTGACGATGGCGCGGGCCGCGCCCGGCAAGCTCACCTACGGATCGAATGGCATGGGCACCGGCCAGCACCTGATCGGCTCGCAGTTCGAGAAAGAGGGCCACGTGAAATTGCTGCACGTGCCCTACAAGGGCAGCGGCCCGCTGACCACCGACCTGCTGGGCGGCCAGATCGACATGTCGTTCGACACGGTGACGCCGGTGCTGGCGCACATCCAGAGCGGCAAGCTGCGCGCGCTGGCCGTGACCACGAACAAGCGCTCGGCGGCTCTGCCTGACGTGCCCACGATGGAAGAAGCGGGCCTGACGCCGTTCGACATGGGCACGTGGTTCGGCGTGCTGGCTCCGGCCGCCGCGCCCAAGGACGTGGTCGATCGGCTGAACGCGGAAATGGTGAAGATCATCCGTTCGCCGGACTTCTCGCGCCGGATGGCGGAGATCGGCGCGGTGCCCATCGGCGACAGCCCAGCCGAAATGAAGGCCCGCATCGGCGCGGACACCGAGAACTACGCCAAGCTCGTGAAAGACGCCAAGGTGGCCATCAACTGAGCGTCACGCCCGTATCCAGCCGCGCGCGATCGGCAGGGCCAGCACCTTGCGATACAGTCCCTGGGCGGCCGCGGTCAGCGGCGCGCCCGCGCGGCTCCACACCGGCAATGCGACGCCCGCCGCAAGCGGCGCCAGCGCCAGTCCGCCGGCGATGTCCAGGGGGAAGTGCACGCCGAGGTAGACCCTGGACGCGCCGACCAGCACGGCCAGCGCCAGGGCGGCCCAGCCCAGGCCGGCCCAGCGCCGGTCGAAGATCAGCGTGAAGCCCAGGGTGGCGATGATGATGGTGTGGTTGCTGGGGAAGGACGAAGTCGCGGCGTGCGGGAAGAAGGCATGCCCCAGCCCGATGACGAACGGACGGGGATGCGGCCACAGCGCCCCGCACAGGTAGCTTGCGAACAGGGCCAGCGCAATGCCGGCCAGCGCCTTCAGCGCCAGGTTGCGCTGGGCTTCGCCGCCCCACAGCCAGGCAGCCGCCAGGGCGCAGGGGACGATCAGGATCAGCTTGTTGGCCGCCAGCATGGCGGCGTGTATCCGCCATACGGGCGAGCCGGGATCGGCATTGACCAGGAGAAAAAGGGACTGGTTGAGGCTTTCCAGGAAATTCATGACACGTCATCGCGGCGTAACAAACAACAGCCGCGATGGTAATGAGGATTCCCGTCAGTCCGCTTACAAAATGCGCCGAATCCCGTGGTTTTACTTCTGGATGCGTTTGCCTTGCGCGTCGATCACGGCCTCGCCGTCTTCCTTGGTGAAGGCGCCTTGCTGCGGGGCCGGAAGAATGTCCAGCACGAGCTCCGAGGGGCGGCACAGGCGGGCGCCCAGCGGCGTCGAAACAAAGGGGCGGTTCAGCAGGATGGGATGCTGTTCGATGGCGTCCAGCAGCGCGTCATCGGAGAGGGAGGCGTCGTCCAGTCCCAATTCCTGATAGGGCGTCCCTTTTTCGCGCAGGGCGTCGCGCACGCCGATGCCGGCCCGCTTGAACAGCGCCTTCAGCGTCTCACGCGATGGCGGCGTTTCCAGGTAGAGCACCACGTCGGGCTCGATGCCGGCGTTGCGGATCATGGCCAGGGTATTGCGGGAGGTGCCGCACTTGGGGTTGTGATAGATGGTTACGTCGGACATGGAGGCTCCTCTTTCCGGTGAATCGTCTTGCGAGGCAATGAGCATAGTGCATCCGCGCCCGCGCTTCAGGCGCGCAGCTTTTTCCCCAGGCGCCGCCAGCCGATGACCACGCCGGTCAGGCTGAGCGCCGCGCCGCCCAGGCTCAGGAAGATCAGCAGGGCGTCCCAGAGCGGGCGGCGGGCAAGAAGTCCGGTCCAGTCCCAGCTGTGCAGAAAGGCGAACAGCCAGCGGCTGGCGCGCGCGCCGCGGTCCTGGCGTCCCAGGATCCGGCCCGTCTTCGGGTCCAGGTAGACCCAGGTCGCTTGCGGATCGCCGAAAGTCAATCGCCATGCCGGCAGCGGCTTTTCGATATGCCCCAGCATGGCGTGCGCGTCGCGCGCATAGTAGTAGAGGTCGTAGGCGTCCAGCGCCTCGATGCCGCGTAACGGCGCTCCGGGCAGCAGGCGCGCGGCCGCGGCGCGCAGCGCGGCCTCGTCGAAGGCATATGGCGCCGCGTCGCGGGCGGACAGGACCTGCGGCGCGCCAGGCCCGCTGCGCGCCAGCACCAGGCCGCGGCCATCCACGCGGGTCCAGTTCAGCTCGCGGGGCGGGGCGGGCAAGGCCCCGATCAGCGCGCCGGGCGGGGCCAGCGCAGGCGCCGCTTCGGGTTCGCCCGCATACGCGGCCAGCGCAAGCGGCGCTGCGTTGCCCGTGAAGATCTTCCACGGATTCATCGACATCAGCCCGCTGAAGATCCAGGTGATGGTGATAAGGGCGAAGAGCAGGCCGCTGAGATGGTGCCAGCGCATCATGGATTCGCGGTACGGCGAGCGGCTGCCGCTGGCGTATGGGCGCGAGAAGCGCCAGCGCAGCACGCCGACGACCGTGCCCGTCAGCGCGACCGCCACCCCGGCCACGGACAGCCACACGACGATGTCGTGCCACCACGGATCCAGCGCGTTGCCGCGGAACGGGTACAGCCAGTGGATCCATGCGCCCACGTAATTCCACAGGCGTTCGGCGCGCGTGGCGTCCAGTACGACCATGCCGGTGGCGGACGACACATACAGGCGCGTGCGCGCCGGGTCGTCCATGTCCACCCTGTGCAGGGGCCGGTCGGGGTCGAGCGCGCGCGAATGGGTGTAGACGTCCTCGTCCACCGTGCCGCCGTAGTGCGCCGCATACTGCCCCCCGAACCAGGCCGCCGCCGTGGCCTGCGCGACCGAGGCGCCGGCGGAGGGCAGGAGCGCGCCGGTGGCGGCGTCCACCACCTTGGGCGCCTGGCGCTTGCCTCCGGGCACCAGGTAGACGGGCGCGCCGCCGCGCGCGGCGGCCAGGCTGAGGCCGGACGCGTCGCCGGCGCCCGCGGCCGCAAGGGCCTGGTCCGGGGCCACGGCGATGGCCGCCGCATCCAGCGGCGCCAGATGGGCCAGGCGCTCCTGCTGCGAGAGCTTCGGATAGCCCACATACATCATGACCATGCCGGAGAGAAACCACATGGCGAAGAACAGGCACAGCACGACGCCCGCCCAGCGGTGCGTGAGGTAGAGCCAACGCTTGGCGCGGGCGGAGAGCGGCGCGCCTGCGGGCCGCTGCGGGGTGGATCGGGTGGAGGCGAGGCTCATGGAAACTCTCGGTGGCGGACCGGCATGCGCGCTCCGGTTCGCATGCCGTGGAACGGGCGGGAAGCGCAAGATGCCGGCGGGATCGCGCCGGGCGTGAAACACGCCTGGCGGTCGAGGCGCTGCAAGGGCGCGGCCGTTTCGCCTTGTTGCGGCGGGCCGCGGCGGCTCAGGCCGCTGGCGGCGCGCGCGGCTGCGCCGCGCTCCAGGCGTGGAGAGGGTGGGCCGCCAGGAAAAACAGCGGCGGATAGCCGAAGGCCCGGGCGGCCGGGGCGGGCAGGACGGGAATGGGCGCGGGAAGAATGCCGGCGTCGGCTTGCGGATTGCGGCAGAACGGGCAGTGCTGGCCGTCGCCGTGCGCGCCGTCCTGGCCTGCGCCATGGTCGTCGCCGCGCACATCCAGGGAAACCAGGGCCGCGCCTTCAGCCGCGCAGTACTCGACGCTGATGCGCCGGCTCGCCCCGCCTTCGTGGCCCATGCCCAGCGCGTGCGCCAGCGAGGGCGCGAGCGACGCCCACAGGATCGCGGCAAGCGCGATCCATAGGGCTGGGCGGGTCAGGAAAGATGCAATGCGCATGGCCGACGATTATATCGGAGCGGCCCGGCCGGCCCCTATACCGACAGGTGCCGCCGCACGTCTTCTCCGTCGATCTCGCCGCGGCCTCCGCGGGCCACCACCTCGCCGCGCGAAAGCACCACGAACTGGTCTGCCAGCTCGCGGGCGAAGTCGAAGTACTGCTCGCACAGCAGGATGGCGATGTCGCCGCGCTGCCGCAGCATGTGGATGACGCGGGCGATGTCCTTGATGATGGATGGCTGGATGCCTTCGGTGGGCTCGTCCAGGATGATGAGCCGGGGTTCGGCCACCAGCGCACGCGCGATGGCCAGTTGCTGCTGCTGGCCGCCGGACAGGTCGCCGCCGCGGCGCGACAGCATGTTCGCGAGCACCGGGAACAGCTCGAACACTTCTTCCTTGATGCGCCGCGCGCGGGCGGCCGGCTTGGAGGCCATGCCCATCAGGATGTTTTCCTGGACCGTAAGGCGGGCGAAGATGTCGCGGCCCTGTGGCACGTAGGCCATGCCGCGCGCGGCGCGCTGGTGCGGCGCCAGCCGGGTGATGTCCTCGCCGCCGAAGCCGATGTAGCCGCGCGCCACCGGCAGCACGCCCATCAGGCACTTGAGCAGCGTGGTCTTGCCCACGCCGTTGCGGCCCAGCAGCGCCAGGCATTCGCCCTGGCTCAAGGATAGCGACACGCCGCGCAAGGTATGGCTGCCGCCGTAGTATTGGTCGATCGCGTTCACGTCCAGCATGTCAGCGCCCCAGATAGACTTCGATGACCCGCGGATCGGCCTGGACCTTGCTCATCGCTCCTTCGGCCAGCACCGAGCCCTCGTGCAGCACCGTGACCTTGCCGTCGCCGGCGATCTGGTTGACGAAGTCCATGTCGTGTTCCACGACCATCAGCGAATGGCGCCCGCGCAATTCGTTCAGCAGTTCGCCGGTGCGTTCGGTCTCGGCGTCCGTCATCCCGGCCACCGGCTCGTCCAGCAGCAGCAACTGCGGCTCCTGCATCAGCAGCATGCCGATCTCCAGCCATTGCTTCTGGCCGTGCGACAGCAGCCCGGCCGGCAGCGCGGCCTCGGGCCGCAGCCGGATCAGTTCCAGCGTCTCGCCTATCCTGTCCGCCTGTTCGCCGCTCAGGCGGGAGAACAGCGTGGGACGCACGCGCTTGTCGGTCTTCATCGCGAGCTCCAGGTTCTCGAAGACGGTGTGCTGCTCGAACACGGTGGGGCGCTGGAACTTCCGTCCGATGCCGGCGTGCGCGATCTGGGCTTCGTTCAGCGTGGTCAGGTCGATGCTCTGGCCGAAGTAGACGGTGCCCGACGCGGGGCGCGTCTTGCCCGTGATCACGTCCATCATTGTGGTCTTGCCCGCGCCGTTCGGTCCGATGATGCAGCGCAGTTCGCCCACGCCGATATCCAGCGTCAGGTCGTTGAGCGCCTTGAAGCCGTCGAAGCTGACGGTGACGCCTTCCAGGTAGAGGATCGCGCCGTGGCTGGTGTCCAGCCCGCCGGGGCTGACGCGGCCGTAGCCGGCCTCGCCGCTGGGGCCGCCTTCCAGCATGGCGGATTCGGTGTGCGTGCTCGTCATGCCTTTCTCTCCTGGATCCGGGTGGCGAGGCGGCGCGCCAGGCCGACGATGCCGGTGGGCAGGAACAGCGTCACCAGCACGAAGATGAGGCCCAGCGCGTACAGCCAGAATTCCGGCAGCACGCTGGTGAACCAGGTCTTCAGCCCGTTGACCGTGCCTGCGCCGATGATGGGGCCGACCAGCGTGCCGCGTCCGCCGGTGGCGACCCAGATCACCATTTCGATAGAGGTCTCGGTGGACATTTCGCTGGGGTTGATGATGCCGACCTGGGGCACGTAGAGCGCGCCCGCTATGCCGCATAGCACGGCCGAAAGCGTCCATACGAACAATTTGAAGCCCAGCGGGTCGTAGCCGATGAAGCGCAGGCGGCTTTCGGAATCGCGCACGGCGGTCAGCACCCGGCCCAGCTTGCTCTGCGTGACCGCGCGCGCCAGGACCAGCGCGCCGGCCAGCGCCGCCAGCGTGATCCAGTACAGCGCCGCTCGGGTGCCGGGCGCGGTGATGTCGAAGCCCAGGATGCGCTTGAAGTCGGTGAAGCCGTTGTTGCCGCCGAAGCCGGTGTCGTTGCGGAAGAACAGCAGCATCGCGGCGAAGGTCAGCGCCTGCGTGATGATCGAGAAGTACACGCCCTTGATGCGCGAGCGGAAGGCGAAGTAGCCGAACACGAAGGCCAGCAGGCCAGGCGCCAGCACGACGAGCAGCATGGCGTACCAGAAGTGCTCGGTGAATGACCAGTACCAGGGATAGGCCTTCCAGTCCAGGAACACCATGAAGTCCGGCAGGTCGCTCTGATAGACGCCATCGCGGCCGATGGCGCGCATCAGGTACATGCCGTGCGCGTAGCCCCCCAGGGCGAAGAACAGGCCATGGCCCAGCGACAGGATGCCAGCATAGCCCCACACCAGGTCCAGCGCCAGCGCCGCCATGGCGTAGCACATGAATTTTCCCAGCAAGGCCACCGCGTAGGCGGACACGTGCAGCGCGTGGCCCGGCGGGAACGCCAGGTTGAGCAGCGGCAGCAGGGCCAGCACGGCCGCCGCCGCGCCCAGGGCGGCCCACGCCCGGCCCGAATACAGCGGGCGGCGCGCCAGGAGGCGCAGATCGGTCAGCGCGGTCTGTTTCATTCGACGCTCCTGCCGCGGGGGGCGAACAGGCCTTGCGGCCGCTTTTGCACGAACAGCACGATGAGCGCCAGGATGGTGATCTTGGCCATGACGGCTCCCGCGTAGGGTTCCAGGAATTTGTTGACGCCGCCCAGGCCAAGCGCGGCGATGACGGTGCCGGCCAACTGGCCCACGCCGCCCAGCACCACCACCATGAAGGAGTCCACGATGTAGGCGCGGCCCAGGTCCGGCCCGACATTGCCCAGTTGGGACAGCGCCACGCCGGCGAGCCCGGCGATGCCTGAGCCCAGGCCGAAGGCCAGCATGTCCACGCGGCCGGTGGGCACGCCCACGCAATCGGCCATGCGGCGGTTCTGCGTGATGGCGCGCACGAACAGGCCCAGGCGGGTGTGGTTCAGCAGCGCCCAGACGAGGAACACGACGAAGAGCGCGAAGCCGATGATCACGAGGCGGTTGTAGGTCAGCACCAGGCCGTCCAGCACCGTGATCCCGCCGGACATCCAGCCAGGATTGCCCACTTCCACGTTCTGCGCGCCGAACAGCGTGCGCACGCCCTGCATCAGCATCAGGCTGATGCCCCAGGTGGCCAGCAGCGTTTCCAGCGGCCGGCCGTAGAGCCAGCGGATGACGGTGCGCTCCAGCGCCATGCCCACCAGCGCGGTGACGATGAAGGCCAGCGGCAGCGCGGCCAGCACGTACCAGTCCATCCAGCCCGGCAGCCAGGCGCGGAACAGCGTCTGCGCCACATAGGTCACGTAGGCGCCGATCATCAGCAGTTCGCCATGCGCCATGTTGATGACGCCCATCAGGCCGAAGGTGATGGCCAGGCCCAGGGCCGCCAGCAGCAGGACGCTGCCCAGGCTGATGCCGTAGAAGAGATTTCCGGCCCACTCTATCGTCGCCAGGTGGCGGTCGATCTGCCGCAGCGCGTGGCTTGCGGCCTCGCGCACTGCCGCATCCGGTTCGGTCTGGGGCCCGCCGGATTGCTGTGCGATCGCGGCCAGCGTCGGGCGGAAGGCGGGATTGCCGGTGCGGCCCAGCAGTTCGACCGCGTGGCGGCGCACCTTGGGGTCGGCGCTCTTGAGTTCCAGGTTGGCGACCGCGATCTCCAGCGCGCCGCGCACCTCATCGTGCTTCTCGGCCGCCAGCGCCTTCTCCAGCATCGGCAGGCGCGCAGGGTCGCCAGTCTGCTGCAGCCTGCGGGCGGCAGCCAGGCGTTCGCGGGCATCGGCGGAGTACAGGCGCGAACCCGCCAGCGCCGCTTCGATGGCCCGCCGCAGCCGGTTGTTGATGCTGATGGCGCCCGCTTCCGCGGGCAGATCGACGGCGGCGCCGGTGGCGGCGTCGGTGGCGCGCGCGCCGTCGCCGATCAGCACGCGGCCTTCGGCCGTTGCGTAGAGCTGGTCGTTGCCCAGCGCCTGCAAGACCGCCGCGGCGCCGGGATCGGGCAGTTGGCCCAGCGCGGCAATCGCCCGCAGCTTGGCGTCCGTGTCGTCGCCGGTCAGCGGCGCGAGCAGCGCCGGGTCCAGGCCGGCCGCCGGCGCCGGCGCGCTCAGCAGCGGCATGGCCAGCAGCCAGCCCAGCAGGAAACGGCGCAGGAAGTGTGCGATTGCCGCGATGCGCATGGCTACAGGCCTTGTTTGCTTTCGTTGCCAGGGATGTACGGACTCCAGGGCTGGGCGCGGATCGGGCCCTTGCTCTTCCACACCACGTTGAACTGGCCGTCCGCCCGGATTTCGCCGATATAGACCGGCTTGTGCAGGTGGTGATTGGTCTTGTCCATCTCAATGGCGTAGCCGTCGGGCGCGTCGAATTTCTGCCCGCCCATGCTGGCGATCACCTTGTCGACGTCGGTGCTCTTGGCCTGCTCGACGGCCTGCTTCCACATATGGATGCCGATATAGGTGGCTTCCATCGGGTCGTTGGTCACGACCGTGGCGGCATTCGGCAGGTTCTTGGCCTGGGCGTAAGCCTTCCACTTCTTGATGAAGTCCTGGTTCACCGGATTCTTGATCGATTCGAAGTAGTTCCACGCCGCCAGGTGCCCCACCAGCGGCTTGGTGTCGACGCCGCGCAACTCTTCTTCACCGACCGAGAACGCCACCACCGGCACGTCCGTGGCCTTCAGGCCGGCATTGCCCAGTTCCTTGTAGAAGGGCACGTTGGAATCGCCATTGATGGTGGAGACCACTGCCGTTTTGCCGCCTGTGGCGAACTTCTTGATGTTGGCCACGATGGTCTGGTAATCCGAATGGCCGAAGGGCGTGTAGACCTCGCCGATGTCGCTGTCCTTCACGCCCTTGGAATGCAGGAACGCGCGCAGGATCTTGTTGGTGGTACGCGGATAGACGTAGTCCGTGCCCAGCAGCACGAAGCGCTTCGCGCCGCCGCCATCCTCGCTCATCAGGTATTCGACGGCGGGAATCGCTTGCTGGTTGGGCGCGGCTCCGGTGTAGAACACGTTCTTCTCCAACTCCTCGCCTTCATATTGCACGGGATAGAAAAGCAGGCCGTTCAGTTCCTTGAACACGGGCAGCACGGACTTGCGCGATACCGAGGTCCAGCAACCGAAGACCACCGCGACCTTGTCCTGGGACAGCAACTGTCGCGACTTCTCGGCGAACAACGGCCAGTTCGAGGCAGGATCCACCACCACGGGTTCGAGCTTCTTGCCCAGCACGCCGCCGTTGGCGTTGATCTCCTCGATGGCCATCAGGGCAACGTCTTTCAGCGACGTTTCCGAGATCGCCATCGTGCCTGACAGGGAATGCAGGATGCCGACCTTGATGGTGTCGCCGGCGGCGTGTACCTGCGGCATCCAGCCGCACATGGCCAATAGGCTCACGGCGGTCAGTTGCTTGAGGGCTAGTCTGCGTTTCATGATGACTCCTGAATGGAATGCGCCGGCCCGGCCGGCGGGAACGATCTGAGCAACACTCGACAACGCAGGACTTCAAAGCAAAACCCGTGCCAAGCGCGGCGGAAGACGCGGCGCACCATGTAAAGGGAAGGAAGCGGGGCGCAGGCGGCCATGCTCTGCACGCGCCGCCGCGGGGATCAAGCTGGTGCCGCGCGCACAACATGGGTGCGCGGAATGCCCGTTGTCGGTGCGGGCGTCCGGCGCGCGCGCGGCACGCCGGCGGCGCGCGACGCGCGGATCAGAGGGAGGGATGCGGGCGCGATCGGCATGGCACGCCGATTGCTTGGGAATCCGTACTTGCATACAAGAAAGGATTCCAGCATGAACGCCGTGGCAACGCAGAAGGGCCCCTGGGGTTGGACGATCGCGCAGTGGCAGGCCGCCTATCGCGATGAAGGCGCGGCGCCCGAAACGCTATTGGCCGCGTGGGCCGAGCGTGGCGATCCCTCGGACAACGCCTGGATTAGCCGCGTGGACGGCGTCGCGCTTGCGCGGCAACTGGAGGCACTGAGCGGTCTGCTCGCGTCCGTGGATGGCGACCTCGCGCGCCTGCCGCTGTATGGCGTACCCTTCGCCATCAAGGACAACATCGATGCCGCCGGCTGGCCCACCACCGCCGCCTGCCCCGAATTCGCCTATGTGCCCGACGAGGACGCCACCGTCGTGCGCCGCCTGCGCGCGGCCGGCGCCATCCTGGTGGGCAAGACCAACCTGGACCAGTTCGCCACCGGACTGGTGGGCACGCGTTCGCCGTTGGGCGCCGTGGCCAACGCCTTCAAGCCGGAATACATCAGCGGCGGGTCCAGTTCCGGTTCCGCGTCGGTAGTGGCGCGAGGCCTGGCGGCGTTCTCGCTGGGCACGGACACCGCGGGTTCGGGCCGCGTGCCGGCCGGCTTCAACAATATCGTCGGCCTGAAGCCCACCCGGGGCTGGCTCAGCACGGCGGGTGTGGTGCCGGCATGCCGCACGCTGGATTGCGTGTCGGTATTCGCGTTGACGGTGGACGACGCCGAGCTCGTGGCCGGCATCGCGGGCGGTTACGACGAGCGCGATCCCTATTCGCGGCTGCGGCCGGCCGGCGTCGCGCGTCCCTGGCCCGAGGCTCCCAGGCTGGCCGTTCCCGCGCAACTGGAATTCTTTGGCGATGCGCAGGCGGCGGCCGCCTTCGAAGCAGCCGTGCGCGCCTTGCGCGAGGACGGCGCGGCCGTGGAGGCAATCGATTTTTCGCCCTTCGGCGAATTGGCCGCCTTGCTGTATTCGGGCCCATGGGTGGCCGAGCGCTTTGCGGCGGTGCAAAGCTTGTGGAGCAAGATGCCGGACGCCATACATCCGGTAGTGCGCGGCATCGTCGAGCAGGCGTCGCGCTACAGCGCGCTGGACGCGTTCAAGGCCGAGTACCGGCGCGCGGAGCTGTCGCGGCGGATCCAGCGGGTGCTGGAGGGCTTCGACGCGCTGGTCGTGCCGACCGCGCCGTCCATCTACACCATCGCCCAACTGCAGGCCGATCCCGTCGAGTTGAACTCGCGGTTGGGCGTCTATACCAACTTCGCCAATCTGGCGGACCTGTCGGCGCTGGCCCTGCCTGCCGGCATGCGCGAGGACGGCCTGCCCGCCGGCATCACGCTGATCGGCCCGGCCTGGCAGGACGCCGCCCTGGCGCGGTTCGGGCGTCAGTGGCAGGCTCGCCGAGGCCTGCCGCTGGGCGCGACCGGCGCGCCCCTGCCCGCGCTGGGCTCGAGGCCCGTGGCGGCCCCGGATTCCGTGCGCGTGGCGGTCGTGGGCGCGCACCTCACCGGCATGCCGCTGAACCACCAACTGACTTCGCGCGGCGCCGTGTTCGTCGAGAAGACGCGGACCGCGGAAGATTACCGGCTGTACGCGCTGGCCAATACCACGCCGCCCAAGCCCGGCCTGGTGAAGTCGGAGACGGGCGCGCCCATCGAGGTCGAGTTGTGGGACGTGCCGCTGTCCGCATTCGGCGCTTTCGTGGCCGAGATTCCCGCGCCGCTGGGAATAGGCACGCTTGAGCTGGAGGACGGCCGCCTGGTCAAGGGCTTCATCTGCGAACCGCGCGGCCTGGAAGGCGCGCGCGACATCACCGCGTTCGGCGGCTGGCGCGCCTACCTTGCCGGCCCCGACGCCTCGCCCCGCTAATCCGCCAGACACCAGACAAACCAGGGAGCCGAACCGTGTTCGATACCGTTCTGATTGCCAACCGCGGCGAAATCGCCGTCCGAGCCATCCGCAGCCTCAAGCGCCTGGGCATCCGCAGCGTGGCCGTCTATTCCGATCCAGACCGCAATGCGGCGCACGTGCGAGAGGCAGACGTGGCCGTGGCGCTGGGCGGCGAAAAAGCGGCCGACAGCTATCTGCGCATGGACCTGCTGCTGGCCGCCGCGAGCGAGCACGGCGCCCAGGCCATCTATCCCGGCTACGGCTTTCTGTCCGAGAGCGCCGAATTCGCCCTGGCCTGCGAGGCGGCGGGCATCGCGTTCGTGGGGCCCACGCCCCTGCAGATCCGCGAGTTCGGCCTGAAGCACCGTTCCCGCGAACTGGCCGCCGCGGCCGGCGTGCCGATGACGCCCGGCACCGGGCTGCTGTCCAGCCTGGGCGAGGCCTTGTCGCAAGCCGAACGCATCGGTTATCCGGTGATGCTCAAGAGCACGGCGGGCGGCGGGGGAATCGGTCTGTCGCGTTGCGATAACGAGGCCGAACTGACGGTGGCCTTCGACAGCGTGCAGCGCATGGGCGAGCACTTTTTCCATGACGGCGGAGCTTTCCTGGAACGCTATGTGGACAATGCCCGCCACGTCGAGGTGCAGATCTTCGGCGACGGCGCCGGCCGCGTGCTGGCGCTGGGCGAGCGGGACTGCTCGGTGCAGCGCCGCAACCAGAAAGTCATCGAGGAAACGCCCGCTCCCTTGCTGCCCGCCGCCACGCGCGCGGCGCTGCACGCGGCTGCCGTGCAACTGGGCGCTTCGGTGAACTACCGCTCGGCCGGCACGGTGGAATTCATCTACGATCCCGCGCGCGACAGCTTCTACTTCCTGGAGGTGAACACCCGCTTGCAGGTCGAGCATCCGGTGACGGAGGAGGTCACAGGCCTGGATCTGGTGGAATGCATGCTGCGCGTGGCGGCGGGCGAGCCGCTGGACTTCGCCGCCATGTCGCGCGCGCCGCAGGGCGCGTCGATCGAAGTGCGGCTGTATGCCGAAGACCCGCTGCGCCAGTTCCAGCCGTCGCCGGGGGTGCTTACGGAGGTTTGCTTTCCGGACGGCGTGCGGGTGGACGGCTGGGTCGAGACCGGGACCGAAGTGCCAGCCTTCTACGACCCGCTGCTGGCCAAGCTCATCGTACGCGCGGACACGCGCGAGGCCGCGCTGGACAAGCTGTCCGACGCGTTGGCCAGGACGCGCCTGCACGGCATCGCCACCAACCTGGACTATCTGCGGCAGATTGCGGCCGACGCGCGCTTCCGCGCCGGCGAGATTTCGACACGCTTCCTGGAAGGCTTCGCCTACCGCCCTTCGGCGATCGAGGTGCTGGAGGCAGGCACCTACACCAGCGTGCAGGATTACCCGGGCCGCACCGGCTATTGGGATATCGGCGTGCCGCCGTCCGGGCCCATGGACGACTATGCGTTCCGCATGGCCAACCGCATCGTCGGCAACGCGCCCGACGCGGCGGGGATAGAGACGACCCTGGCCGGGCCCACCCTGCGTTTCCATGGAGACGCCGTGGTGGCGCTGACGGGCGCGGTATGCGCGGCCACGCTGGACGGCGAACCGGTGCCGATGTGGCAGCCGGTTCCGGTGCGCTCCGGCCAGGTGCTCGCCACCGGCCGGGCGCTGTCGGGCTGCCGCAGCTACCTGGCCGTGCGCAATGGCCTGGACGTGCCCGTCTACCTCGGTAGCCGCTCGACGTTCGCGCTGGGCCAATTCGGCGGTCACGCAGGCCGCACGCTGCGCGTGGGCGATATGCTGCCCCTGGTGCGCCCGGAATTGCCGTGCGCGAACGCGGCGCCGCCCGCCACGCTGCCGCAGGCCGCGCCGGCGGAACTGATTCCCGCCTACGGCGATACCTGGGAAATCGGCGTGCTTTACGGGCCGCACGGGGCGCCGGACTTCTTCCGGCCCGAAGCCATGGACGACTTCTTCGCCGCCGATTGGGAAGTGCACTACAACTCCAACCGGCTGGGTGTGCGCTTGATCGGCCCCAAGCCCCTATGGGCGCGCGAGGACGGCGGCGAGGCCGGCCTGCATCCGTCCAATATCCACGATTGCGAATACGCCATCGGCAGCATCAATTTCACGGGCGACAGCCCCGTCATCCTGACGCGCGACGGCCCCAGCCTGGGCGGTTTCGTCTGCCCCGCGACCATTGCGCGCGCCGAACTGTGGAAGGTCGGCCAGGTCAAACCCGGCGACCGCATCCGGTTCGTGCGCATCGACTACGCGCGGGCCGTGGCGCTGGAGGAGGCGCAGCATCGCAGTGTGGCGGAACTGGCGGCCGCCGCGCCTGCGGCGAGAGGCGCGTCCCCCGCGCCCGCAACCGCGTCCGAGGCCATCGTGGCGACCTTGCCGGCCGAGGACGGCCGTCCGTCGGTGTCGTACCGGCAAGCGGGCGACGGCTACCTGCTGCTGGAGTACGGCGACAATGTGCTGGATCTTGCGCTTCGCATGCGCATCCACCTGCTGATGGAGGCGCTGCATATCGATCCCGTGGCCGGGGTGCTGGAGCTGTCGCCGGGCGTGCGTTCGCTGCAGATCCGCTACGACAGCGGCGTCATTGCCCAGAGCCGCCTGATCGGCCGCCTGCTGGAGATAGAGGCGGGCCTGGCCGACGTGACCAGCCTGAAGGTGCCCACGCGGGTCGTGCACCTGCCCATGGCTTTCGAGGATTCCGCTACGCTGGGCGCAGTGCAGCGTTACCAGGAGACCGTGCGCGGGAGCGCGCCCTGGCTGCCTAACAACGTGGACTTCATCCGGCGCATCAACGGCCTGGCCGGGCGCGAGGATGTGCGCCGCATCGTGTTCGACGCCAGCTATCTCGTCATGGGCCTGGGCGATGTCTACCTGGGCGCGCCTTGCGCGGTGCCGATCGATCCGCGCCATCGCCTGCTGACCTCCAAGTACAACCCGGCGCGCACCTACACGGCGGAAGGCACGGTGGGCATAGGCGGGGTCTACATGTGCATCTACGGCATGGATTCTCCCGGCGGCTATCAACTGGTCGGCCGCACCGTGCCGATCTGGAACAAGTTCCTGAAGAACCCGGCATTCCAGGACGGCAAGCCCTGGCTGCTGCGCTTTTTCGACCAGGTGCGCTTCTATCCGGTCGGCGAGGCCGAGCTGGACCGGTTGCGCGAGGATTTCCGCGCGGGCCGCGCCACCGTGCGGATCGAGGAGGAAGTGTTCGACTTCGCGGCCCACCGGCGCTTCCTGGAGGAGCAGGCGGACAGCATCGCCGCGTTCCAGACGCGCCAGAAGGCCGCCTTCGACGCCGAAGTCGCGCTGTGGAAAGCCGATGAGCCGCCTGCGGAGCCCGAGCCCCCCGGGCCCGAGACGGATGCCGCACTGCGCGACGGCGAGCGCCTGGTCAGCGCCGATATGTGCGGCAATATCTGGAAGATCCCGGTGCAGGTGGGGCAGAGCGTTTCGGCCGGCGATACGCTGGTGGTCGTCGAGGCCATGAAGATGGAGCTGTCTGTCATCGCGCCCGCGTCGGGCATCGTCACCGCGATCCGCTGCACGCCGGGCAAGCCGGTGAGCGCCGGCGATCCGTTGGTGGTGCTGGCCGAAGACGCCGCATGCGCAGTGGCCGGATGATGCGACAGGAATCTGTGCAGATGGGCCCGACCATCCGGCAGGCGCCGGTCCACGCCGGCTCGCTGGCGGACCAGGTCTACCTGCGCATCAAGGACGACCTGTTCGACTTCCGCATGCTGCCGGGCGAACGTTTCACCGAAGTCGACCTGGCGGCGCGGCTGGGCGTCAGCCGCACGCCGGTTCGAGTGGGCCTGGCGCGGCTGGAACGCGAGGGCTTCGTGCTGGCGCAGTCGCGCAGCGGCTGGCAGGTGCGGCCCTTCGACCTCGATCGTTTCGAGGCGTTGTACGACGTGCGGGTGGTGCTGGAGCAGGCGGCCGTGGAAAAACTGTGCGCGCGGGAGCGGATGGACGAGGCCGGCATGCTGGGCGCTCTCATGGAAGTGTGGCTGGCGCCGCCCGCTCAGCGCATCCTGGACGGCCGCCTGGTGGCGCAATTGGACGAGGCCTTTCATTGCTCGCTCGTCGCCGCCGCCGGCAACCCCGAGATGGCGCAGATCCACCGCGACGTGACCGAGAAAATACGCATCGTGCGGCGCCTGGACTTCACCAAGGACTTCCGCGTGGACGCCACCTACGAAGAGCACGCGGCCATCCTGCGCGCGGTGCTGGCGCGCCGCGCCGACGAGGCGTCGCGCATGCTGCGCTCCCACATCGGCATGAGCAAGGCCGAGGTCCGCAGGATCACGCTGCATATGCTGCACGAGGCGCGGGAACGCGGCCGGCCTGCGGATAGGACAGGGGTCTGACACCCAGACGAGACGCACGCCATTCCGCCCCGACGCCTCCCGGGTGTCTGGCACCCGCAACCCAGTGTCAGACACCCGCCAAGGCCATCTTCACCTGGACCTGCATTGCATAAGGGTGTCAGACACTTGTCGATGGGGGCAGGTGTCGGATCCTTGGTATCACTCCTTCCGCCAACTCACCCCTGCAACTGCTTATAAACTTCTTGCGAGACGCGCTGCAGTTCTTCCCGGCTGACCGCGCCGGACAGGGCGTAGCCGAACTGGCCTTCGACCCAGTAGAACACCCGCACCGGCCCTTCCTGGGTGAACTGGAATGCCGTCTGGTCGCCGGCCGCCTCGCGCGTAACGTACAGCGTCAGCCGCTGCCCGTCGGACGCGCCATACATGAAGAGCGCGACCGGGCCCGCTCCGCCGGGCAGCAGGCGGCCGCCCATCAGTTCGTAGCCGGCCTGGGACAGGGAAGGGGCGCGCACGGGTGCGCCCATGCGCTTGGTCAGCCAGGTCACCAGGCCTTTTTCGTTGTCGACCCCGACTTCCACGGGGCGGCCCATGTCTGGCGCGTAGACCGCGTGCGCGATGGCGGCCCGCTGCGCATAGCCGCCCGCTGCGCGGTCCGGGGCTGCGGTGGCCAGCAGCGCCTGCAGGTGGCGGGCGTCCATCGCGCCGCGGACGATCCAGGCCATGCTTGCGCTGACCGCCGCTACCGCCACGCCGGCGGCCAGGGCGCGCCAGGGCCAGCGGCGCGCCGGAGGCGCCAGCGGCAGCCGCAGGGGCAGGGGTTCGTCCAGCACCGGGTCCAGCAGGGCGTGCAGCGCGCGCCGCTGTTCCTTCCAGGCGTCCACGCGTGTCTGGTCATGCGGATGGGAGGCGAGAAATGCCTCGACTTCGGCGTGGCGCGCCGGCGGCAACTGGCCGTCGGCATAGCCATGCAGGTCGGCTTCGGTAATGGGGGTGCCCGTGGCGGGCACCGGGTGCAGGCGTATGTCGTTCATGTCATTTCACGCGGTGGAGCCGGTTGACGGCATCGCGCCCCTGCATCAGCGCGCCCAGTTTTTCGCGGGCGCGCGACAGGCGCGACATGACCGTGCCCATCGGCACGTCCAGTATCTGGGCGGTTTCCTGATAGGACAGGTCTTCCACGCACACCAGCAGCAGGACTTCCCGCTGCTCGGCGGGCAGGGCTTGCAGGCAGCGGTCCAGGTCGCGCACCTCCAGGTGATCCGTCTGGGTGGCGCGCACCGGCACATCGGGCAGCTCGCCCGCGACGGTCTGGTCCGCCCGCCGGCTGGTGGAGCGCACTCCGTCGATGAAATGGTTGTGCATGATGCCGAACATCCAGGCGCGCAGCTCTCCGCGCCGCTGCCAGCGCGAATAGCGGCTCCATGCGCGCTCCAGCGTGTCCTGTACCAGGTCGTCGGCCCGATGAGGGTCGCCCGTCAGCCCGCGGGCATAGCGCCGCAGGCTGGGGATGCAGGCCAGTATCAGGGCTTCGTCTTCGGCGCGCATGGCTTACGGCTTGGGGCGGAGCCGGATCAGGGCTTGGCCACGTGCCAGACTTCCTTGAAGTTGTCGCCGGTCTTGTCGCCAGCCTTGGCGTCCTTGGCATACGTGTACAGCGGCTTGCCCTTGCTGGCCCATTGCTTGGAGCCGTCGTCGCGGGTGATGACGGTCATGTCGCCCATGGGTTTGGCGTCGGCGCTGGCCATGACGGGCGGCCAGATCTTGGCGCACTGGTCGTTGCAGGCGCTCTTGCCGCCCGAATCCTTGTCGAAGGTATAGAGCGTCATGCCGGCGCTGTTGACCAGGATGCCATTCTGGGTCTTGACTGCCTGGGCGTGGACGCCGGCCGAGAACAGGGCGGCGGAGCTTAGGGCCAGGGCTGCGGCGATGTGTTTGCGCATGGTGTGCCTCGCGGATAGGGAAAGTTTGGGGGACTGCCTCCAACAGACGCTGCCGGCCCTTGAGTTATTCCCGTTCCACGGCAAAAAAATTCCGAAGGGAGGAAAACCCCGTCAGGCAGCGGGCGGGGCCATGCCGGGCCGGTAACGCATTTCGGTTTCCTGTTCCTTTTCCTCGACGGGGGTGAAACCCAGGGATTCGTAAAGCCGGCGGGCGGGATTGCCCTGCAGCACGCTCAGGGTGACGGACGCTCCCCGCGCGTCGGCTTGCTCCAGCAACTCGGACAGCAGGCGCCGCCCCAGGCCTTGGCCCTGGAAGGCGGGGGCGATCTGGATCTGCACGACGCGCCAGTCGGCGGCCTCCCGCGACGCCTTGAACAGCCCCGCAGGACGGCCATCCGCCCAGACGATGTGCGCGTCCTCGAAGCGGTGACGGATCCGCGCCAGGTGGTGTTCATCGTCGTCCCGAGCACCGGCGCGCCGCAGGTGTTCGGTCATGGTGGCCTTGCGCAGGGCAAGCAGGAAAGGAAGGTCGTCCTCGGTGGCGGGCCGCAGCGTCAGGGCAGGGGATGTCATGGAAGCATTGCCGGTGGATGGTCGGCGGACGGTCGGATCCGTCCGTTGATCAAGTTTATAGAACCGGCGGGTGGAAGTCGCAAAGGGGGAACATCGCCATTGGCGGTCTTGCCAGGCGCGATAGGTGGAATGGGGCCAGTCCTCCGGCCGATCTGCGTAGCCGTGCTTGACCGGATTGAAGTGGACATAGTTGATGCAGGCGGCCAGTTCTTCTTCGCCGCGCACGGCATGTTCCCAATACCGTCTTTGCCAGATTCCGCGTTCGCCGCGACCCGCCCGGCCGGCGGCCGCAAAGGGCCCGAGCCGGGGCAGCGCGCGGGAGAACCGGGTCTTGATGCGGCGCCAGCGGTTCGGGTAGTCGCTATCGCCTTCCGGCAAGCGCCAGACCATGTGGAGATGGTCCGGCATGATGACGGCGGCCAGAATGGAAAACGGCGCGAGCCGCTGCTCGGCGCGCACGCAGGTCTTCAGCAGCTCGGCGCGCTGCACCAAATGCCGGCTTCCGCGCTCGTGCACCGCCACGGTAAAAAAATAAGTGCCGCCTGGCAGGTAAAGGCGCCTGTACGCAGTCATCCCGACTCCTCCATGAACCAGGCCAGCATAGGTTTCCGCGCGCGACGTAGGTACCGGCTGATGACGTAAAGGTCCACCGTGGATGACCGAGGGGATTGATGGGTTACGCGCGCTTGGG
>NZ_JPYO01000034.1:74730-74955 GCF_000757485.1 Achromobacter sp. RTa | reverse complement strand
ATCATGTTTTTCGCGATTTCTGACATGGCTGCATTGCTTGATGGGTTACGCGCGCTTGGGGGGTGGGTGCTTCTTTAGCGTGTCTCGCGCTGCACCCATCCTACGGTTCGTCGGGTGTTGCGCGGAAACATGGTGGCAAGAATCGCGGCGTCGAATGTGCGTAAGCCATCATGTTTTTCGCGATTCCTGACATGGCTGCATTGCTTGATGGGTTACGCGCTTGGT
>NZ_JPYO01000034.1:30565-74720 GCF_000757485.1 Achromobacter sp. RTa | reverse complement strand
ATCATGTTTTTCGCGATTTCTGACATGGCTGCATTGCTTGATGGGTTACGCGCGTTTTGGGGGCTGGGTGCTTCTTTGGCGTGTCTCGCACCATATCCATCCCACGATCTGTAGGATGGGTGTAGCGCGAAAAGGTCGTGGCAATAACCCAGCCGTCGAACGCGCGCAACCCATCAGCCCTCGAACAAGGCCAGCGGTTCAGGGCCGAAGTGCTTGAGGTTGGGGAAGACCAGGGCCAAGTCTTCGCGGCTGGCGCCGAACCAACCGCCCAGCGCCGCGCCGAGCTGGTCCACGGCAAGCGTGGGCAGTAGGCGTCCGTTGTCGACGAAGCCGGGGCCGTCCCGGGCGATCTCGGGGTGCTGGCCGTAATAGCGGCCGCCCTTGACCGCGCCGCCCAGCACGAAATGATGCGAACCCCAACCATGGTCGGACCCGTTCCCGTTCGATCCCAGCGTGCGGCCGAATTCCGACGCGGTGAATGTCGTAACCTGGTCCGCCACGCCCATCGCGGATAACGCATGCTGGAAGTCGGCCAGCGACTGGCCGAGTTCGCGCAGCAGCGCAGGGTGGGTGTCGTTCAGGCCGGCGTGGTTGTCGTAGCCGTTCTGCGAGACGAAGAACACTTGGCGCCGCGCCCCGAGCGCCTGGCGGGCGCCAATGATGCGGGCGACGATCTTAAGCTGCTGCGCCAGGGGCGACGAGAAATCCCCCGGCACCGCCACGTCGGCCAGGGCCGCGCGCAGCTTCGTGTCGGCGTCGATGGACTGCGCGGCGATGCGCGACAGCTCGCGCTCCATCAGGTGCTCGCGCGGCTGGGTGATCAGCTTGCGCAGCAGCGCGGTGCAGTCGCTGGAGCCATACATATCGCGCGTCAGCAGTTCCATGCGAGTCGACCCATGGATGCCGACGCGGTAGCCCGCGACCCGGCGGCCGGCGAGCAGCACGGTGCTGCCGCCTGCCGTGATGCCCGTGAATGTGCGCTGCGCGTTGGCGCTGGCGAACAGGTCCGTCAGCCTGCCTGCCCAGCCGGAAGACGCGCCCTCCGGCGCCAGCGCCTGCCAATACGACTGCTGGTCGTTGTGCGAGAACAGCTTGGGCGGCAGGGGCACGCGCGCGCCGATGTATTCGGCCTTCGTCGTCGGCACGACCAGCGGGCCGATATTCAGCAGCACCGCCATGTCGCCGGCTTCGTACAGGGGCTTGAGCGGCGCCAGGGAGGGCGCCAGCGCGAATTGCGCTCCGCCCGGCGCGGCCTCCTTGCCGCGCAGCGCCGTTGCCTGCAAGGCATCGCGCGCAAGCGCGATGTCGCCGCGCGCCTGGGCGTAGGCCCGGTACGCCGCCGCGTCATACGGAACCACTGAGTTGTAGGGATCGTTGCCACCATACAGGAACACGCACACCAGCGCCTTGTAGTCGCCGGGCGCGGACTGCGCCGCCGCGGCGCCCAGCGCCGCCAGGTTCAGCGCCATCGGCGCAGCCGCGTGGCTCGCGCCCAGCGCGCACGCGCGCAGCAGGAATTCGCGACGGGAGGAGCCTTTCATCGTCGGGCCGCGGTTCATTTCTGCACCAGGTATTCAGGGCTGGCGGCCACCAGCGTGATTGCGGCGCGCACCCGGTCGCGGGGGCGTTCTGGCGGGATCGAGGACACTGCCTGGGCGATCGCGGCGGCGGTCTGATCCGAGAACGCGTCGCCTGCCAGCAGCAGCGCCACCCGCGCCACCAGCGCTGCGGGGTCGCGCGCCAGCGCGATCTCGGCGGTATACGGGGTTTGCAGGTCTTCCCAGCCACGGTCGACATAGATCGCCAGGAAGTTCAGGTAGCCCGCAACGCTGGTTTCGTCGGTGATCTGCAGTTCGGGCGCCACCAGGTGCCGGCGCGCCAGCTCCGTCACCGGCGGCACGTAGCGCGGGCGGAAGAAGTTGAAGACGCTGGCCGAGCGCATCGGGCTCTGGGCCAGCCGTATCGTGTTGTCGGTGGTGTCGGGCATGGCCCAGGCGCCGTTGGTGGACCGGGCTTCGAAGGCCCGGGCCCATCCCGAAAAGCGCAGGATGGGCTCGCGCACCTTGCCCCAGTCCGGCGCGGCCAGATCCGGATGGCGAGCCTCGGGATCCAGCAGGATGGCGCGCACCACGGCCTTCAGGTTGCCGCGAACGCCCGCGCCGTCGTCGTCGAATACCGCGGACACGCGCCCGACATAGGCGCGGCTGGGGTTGCTGGTGACCAGCCGCTGTATCAGCTGCGTGCCGATGAAGGGCCCTACGTTGGGATGGGCGCTGATGACTTCCACGGCGCGCTTTAGAGACAGATGGCCATCGGTGCCCGGCGGAATGACGGCGCCCAGGAAACGCTTCTCGGCCATCGAGTGCAGCGCATTGTTCAGCGCCATCGGCCGGCGATGGAACTCCACATCCGTTTCCGGGCCGTTGATGTCCCAGCCGGTGAACACCTTGGCCAGCCCCTGCACGTCCGCGTTGGAATAGGTTTCCACGGGCGCACCGTTGACCGTCCTGATCGAGCCGTCGGGCTCCAGCTCCAGCAGGCCGATGCTGAACAGCTGCATGATTTCGCGGGCGTAGTTTTCGTCGGGATGGCGGCCTGTCTTTGGGTCTTCCTTGCGGTTGCCGCGATAGGTCAGCATGCAGCCCATCGACAGGTTCTGGCTCACCGCGGCCAGCAATTCCTCGTAGTTGCCCAGAGCGTGCTCGGCCAGCAGGTCCATGAACCCCGCCGCGCCGAAAAGCGGCCACGACGCCGTGATGGAGGACACGCCCACCACGAAGATCTCGGACAGCGAGAAAGCCACCCGCGTGCGCACCTGGTCCGGGGCGCTGATGAACTTGCGCCATAGCGTCGATTCCAGCGGCGCGTTGATGCCGTTGCCCTTGAACTCCTCGGTGTTCTTCCCTTGCTGGAGCAGCCAGTCGAAATGCGTTTGCGATGGGGCAAGCGCCAGCTGCGCGTCCAGCCATGCCGCGTATCCGTCGCGCACCACGGCGTCGATGTCGGCAGGCGTGGGCCCGAAGGTCGCCTGCGCCAGGAAGCGCGAGGCCTGGCCCGGGGTGGGACGGCGGGGAGAAGAAGGGGCAGCGGACTGCGGCGCAGCCGCTGACGGCGTAGCGGACATGCGCAGGCACCTCGTCGAATGCGAAAACCTACGGTACTGAAGCCCCGGGCGGGCTTCAATACCGTCATTCGGATGAGGGACTAGTCCAAAAGCGTGAGGGTCAGACCGAGCGCGTGATGCCGCCGTCGATGCGGATGTTCTGGCCAGTAATGTAGGATGAGGCGTCGGACGCCAGGAAGGCGATCAGGTCCGCGACTTCCTCGGCCGTGCCGTAGCGGCCCATCGGGATCCGGACGCGCCGGTCTTCCTTTTCGGGCAGGCTGTCGATGAAGCCCGGCAGCACATTGTTGATCCGCACATTGTGTTCGGCGTACTCGTCGGCAAAGACTTTCGTGAAGGCGGCAAGCCCAGCGCGGAACACGCCCGAGGTGGGGAACAGCGCCTCGGGCTCGAAGGTCGCGTAGGTGGAAATATTGACGATGGCGCCGTGCTTCTGCTGCTTCATCACCGGCGCGACCAGGCGCGCAATGCGCACGACGTTCAGCAGGTAGAACTCCATGCCCAGGTGCCAATCGTCGTCGCTGATTTCGAGCAACGGGCCCTTGGGGCCGTGGCCGGCGCTATTGACCACCGCGTCGACGCGGCCCCATTTCTGCAGGGTAGCGTCCACCAGGCGGGACAGGTCTTCGGGAGAGCGGTTGGAGCCCGTGACGCCCAACCCGCCCAGTTCCTGGGCCAGGGCTTCGCCTTTGCCGGAGGAAGACAATATGGCCACGCGGAAGCCGTCGGCCGCCAGCTTGCGCGCCGCCGCCGCACCCATGCCGCTGCCGCCAGCGGTGACGATCGCCACTTTTTCCGTGCTCATGCTCGCTCCTGTGTCTGATGCTCTGGATCGGCCATTGTAGGGGCGAGTCCCGGGCGCGGAGGAGGTTCCCGAGCCGGGGGCAGGGCTTCCGGAAGGGAGTTAAGGCCTGCAGGCAGGCTCTAAGGCGCGGCGCCGACGCGCCAGACCACGTTGCCCACGTCGTCGGCCACCAACAGGCCGCCCTGGCCGTCGATGGCCACGCCGACCGGCCGGCCCTGGGCTTCACCGCTTTCATTCAGGAAGCCCGTCAGCACGTCGCGCGCGGGGCCGCTGGGCGCGTTCTTGCCGAAGGGCACGAAGATGACCTTGTAGCCGCTGCGCGGGTCGCGGTTCCACGAGCCGTGCTGGCCCACGAACATGCCGCCCACGAAGGGTTCGGGCAGCTTTGCGCCGCCGGACCAGGCCAGGCCCAGCGATGCGGTATGCGGCCCCAGCGCGTAATCGGGCACGATGGCGCGCGCGACCAGGTCGGGCCGTTGCGGCTTCACGCGGATATCGACGTGCTGGCCGAAGTAGCTATAGGGCCAGCCGTAGAAACCGCCGTCGCGCACCGAGGTCATGTAGTCGGGCACGAGGTCGCTGCCCAGTTCGTCGCGTTCGTTCACCGCGGTCCAGAGCGTCTTGCCGTCCGGCGCCCAGGCCATGCCCACGGGATTGCGCAGCCCCGTGGCGTACAGCCGCTTGGCGCCGCTGGGCACGTCGATTTCCCAGATGGCGGCCCGGCCTTCTTCGATCTCCATGCCGTTCTCGGCCACGTTGCTGTTGGAACCCACGGACACGTACAGCTTGCCGCCGTCCGGGCTGGCAAGCAGGTTCTTGGTCCAATGGTGGTTGATGCCGGCGGGCAGGTCGGTGACTTTCTCGCCGGAAGAGTCGATGCGGGTCTGCCCGGTTTCGTAAGGGAAGCGCATCACGGCGTCCGCATTGGCCACATAAAGGCGGTTGCCGATGAGCGCCATGCCGAAGGGAGAATTCAGGCCCTCCAGCAACACATGGCGGGTTTCCGCGACACCGTCGTGATCGGCGTCGCGCAGCAGCGTAATGCGGTTCGCGCTGGCCGTCCTGGCGCCGGCCCGCTTCATCGCCAGGCCGGCGACCCATGCCTTCAGGCCGCCCGAGGCCGATTCCGGCTTGGGCGGCGCATTTGTCTCGGCGACCAGTACGTCGCCGTTGGGCAGCACATATAGCCACCTCGGGTGATCCAGGCCTGAGGCAAACGCGGTCACCTCCATGCCGCCAGCGGCCACCGGGTGCGCGCCGGCGGGCCAGCCGACCGCCTTGGCGGTCTTGACGGTGGGGATCAGGGTGGGATTGGGAGCCGGGATCTGCGGCGAGGGCCCCATGCCCGCCTCGACGGGCAGCCTGGCCATTTCGCCGCAGGCGCCGAGCGTGGCCAGCGCAAGGCCGGCCGCGGCCACGATACGTAGGATCTGCATGATGCGACTCCAGGACGATGTCCCATCATACTCAGGCTCGGAGCCCTCAGGGGCTCAATCGTCGAAGCGGCTGCGCGTCACGGCGCCGGTTTGCGGATCGACGTACAGCTTGACGCGCTGGCCTTGCGGATCGTAGGCCTTGACCTCGTAGCCGTGCTTGCTGGAGCGTTCGATCTCGGAGATGTTGCGGTAGCCGGCCGCTTCCATCTTGTCGTAGACCTGGCGGATCGTCAGCATCGGGGCGGCGGGGGCGGTGGCCGCGGCGGGGGCCGGGGCCTGGGGCGCCGCGGCCTGCGCGAAGGCCGGCGCGCCCGCCACCAGGGCAGAGCCGCCGATCGCCAGGACTGCCAGGGTTTTCTGAATGCGCGTCATCATGGATATCTCCTAGGGTTTGACTGAGTGGATAAGGCCGTTTTCACGACCCTGCGGCCATTATTGGGGCCGGCGCATGAACTGATTCTGAAGCCGCCGTTCATGCGGGGTTCATCCGTTGCGCGGTATAAAAGACGCTCTATCCATCCCCGTTTAAAGTTTAAAGAGAGGCCCCGCCTTGCGCGACCGTGGAAACCGAATCTCCCGCCATAGGCGCCGCGGCCTGGTCCTCGCGGCTGGCGCGCTGGCGTTCGCGCTGGCCGCAGGCCCCGTGGCCGGCCTGGCCGACGAGAGCGACCACGAACGCGCGCGCCAGGCGCTCGAGGCGGGCAAGGTGCTGCCGCTGGGCGCGGTGCTGGACATCGTCGAGCGCGATTTTCCGGGGCAGGTGGTCAAGGTCGAATTCGAGGAAGACGACGACGAGTTCATCTACGAGATCCGGGTGCTGCAAAGCGGCGGCAGCGTCCTCAAGCTGAAGATCGACGCGCGCGACGGCACATTGCTCGGGATCAAGGGCCGCGACATCAAATTCAAGGGCAAGCCCTGATGCGCATACTCGTGGTTGAAGACGAACCCACGCTGGCCGGCCAGCTCGCCGAGGCGCTGCGCGCCGCAGGCTACACGGTGGACGCAGCCGCCGACGGCGAATCGGCGCGATACCTTGGGGATGTGGAAGCGTTCGACGCGGTGGTGCTGGACCTGGGGCTGCCCGTGATGGACGGCCTGACCGTCCTGAAGGCGTGGCGGGCCGGCGGGCGCAACATGCCGGTGCTGATTCTCACCGCGCGCGACAACTGGCACGAGAAGGGGGCGGGCATCGATGCCGGCGCGGACGATTACCTGACCAAGCCGTTCCACATGGAAGAGCTGCTGGCGCGGGTGCGGGCGCTGTTGCGCCGCAGTACCGCGCACGCCAGCGCCGAATGGCGTTGCGGCCCCCTGGTGCTGGACACGCGCCAGGCCAGGGCCAGCATCGACGGACGGCCGCTTGCCCTGACCAGCCATGAGTTCAAGGTGCTGGCGGTGCTGATGCAGCGCGCCGGCGAGGTGGTGTCGCGCAGCGAGCTCACCGAGCATATCTACGCGCAGGACTTCGACCGCGATTCCAACACCATCGAAGTCTTCATCGGCCGGCTGCGCAAAAAGCTGCCGCCGGACACGATCGAGACCGTGCGCGGCCTGGGCTACCGCCTGGCGGCCCGAGGGTGACGCCGATGCGGCGCCCCGCGGGGTCGTTGCGGCTGAGGCTGCTGGCAGGCACGCTGGCCTGGATCCTGCTGTCGGTGGCCCTGGCGGGCTGGGGGCTGGCCAGCCTGTTCCGCCAGCACATCACCCAGCAGTTGCAGGCGGAATTGACGCTGCACCTGAACCAACTCACGGCGGCGGTCAACATCGGTCCGGACGGGCGGCCGGTGGTCGCTCCGCCCTTGAGCGATCCGCGGCTGGAACAGCCCCTGTCCGGCCTGTACTGGCAGATCGACCGCCTGCCCGAGGACGGGCGGCCGGCAGCGCTCGGCGTGGCGCGCTCGCGGTCGTTGTGGGACCAGACGCTGGATGTGCCGCTGCCATCGGCAAGCGAGGGCGACCAGGTCCACGACGTCGCGGGGCCGGCGGGGCGCAAGCTGGCCGTGCTGGCGCGCGTGCTGAAGCCGGCGGAAGAGGACGCGGCTCCGTTGCGCCTGCTGGTGGCCGCAGACCGCGCCGTGCTGGCCGAACCCATCGGGCGCTTCAACCACATGCTGGCGATCGCGCTGGGCGCGCTGGCGGCGGGACTGACGCTTGCCGCCGTGGTGCAGGTGCTGGTCGGCCTGCGGCCGCTGGCCCGCCTGCGGCGGCAGCTGGCGGCGCAGAACGCGGGCGACAGCAGCCGCATCGAGGGCAGTTTTCCCAGTGAAATCCAGCCGCTGGTCGATGATTTCAATAAGGTGCTGGCGATGAACGCCGAGATCGTGCAGCGCGCACGGACGCAGGCCGGCAACCTGGCGCACGCGGTGAAGACGCCGCTGGCCATCCTGTCCAATGCCGCCGCGCGCGAGGACAGCCCGCTGGCGGGCCTGGTGCGCGAGCAGGTCGGCATGGCGAACCGCCAGATCGACTACCACCTGGCGCGGGCCAGGGCCGCCGCGTCCTCCGGCGCCGCCGACGGGCGCACGCCCCTGGCGGAAACGGCGCAAGGGCTGCTGCGGGTGGTCCGGCGCCTGTATGCCCAGCGCGATCTGCGTATCGGCGGCGGGGATATCCCGCCAGGCCTCGTGTTCCGCGGCGAACAGCAGGACCTGCAGGAAATGCTGGGCAACCTGCTGGACAACGCTTGCAAATGGGCGGCCGGACAAGTGCAGGTCACAGCGGAGCAGGACGGGCCCGGACGCCTGGTGATTCACGTCGATGACGACGGGCCGGGCATCGAAGACCACGAGCGCGAACGCATCTTCCTGCGCGGCGTGCGCATGGACGAGCAGCGTCCGGGTTCGGGCCTGGGGCTGGACATCGTGCGCGACTTGGCGGGCACCTATGGCGGCGAGGTGCGCGCGGCGCGCTCCCCGCTGGGCGGGCTCAGGGCGTCGTTGCGGCTGCCGGCCGCGTGACGCGGCGGCCCCGCCTAGGCGGCCCCGCCTTACTTCACCAGCGTGACGGGGACGTCGGCCAGCTGCAGCACCTGGTTGGCGGCGGAGCCGATCAGGATGTTCGCCAGCGAGCCGTTGCCGCGCGTGCCCATGACGATGCGCGCGCAGCCATGGTCGCGCGCATAGCCGGCGATTTCGGTCGCCACGTGGCCGAAGGCGACGTGGCTGGCGTAGCCGGTGCCGGTCACGTCGAGCAGCTTGCGCGCCTCTTCCGTGGCCTTCTGGCCTTCGCGGATGTAGAAATCGTCGATCATGTCCTGCGTGATCAGCCGGGACAGGCCGGCCCGGCCCTGCACGGGCGTCTGGACGTTCAGGATGTGGATGCGCGCGGATCCGGCGCCTTGGGCAAGCTGGCGCGCATACAGCACCGCGCGGTTGGCATTGTCGGAGCCGTCGACCGGGACCAGGATGTTCAGCATGGTTGCTCCTCGATGCGTTACTTGACCAGTGTGACGGGCAATTCCGTCAGGTGCAGGACGCGGGTCGCGACGGATCCCAGGAACCAGGACGATACGGAGCCCAGGCCGCGCGAGCCCATGTAGATTTCGTCCGCCTCGGATTCATTGGCGACCCGGACGATGGTGTCCGCCGCCGCGCCCACTTCGACGCGGGCCTGGAAGGGCACGCCGGCCTCGGCCAGGAGGGCGCTGGCGGCCTGGAGGGCGGCCTGGCCTTCTTCCTGGTGGTAGGCGTCGATTTCCGCCTGGGACAGGCCGCGGCCGATCTTGCCCGCCTGCAGGGGGATCTGGACGGTCAGGAGCTCCACGCGCTCGACCGGATCGTAACGGCGGGCGTCGAGCAGGGCCTTCACGGCGTGGGTGGACTGCTGCGAGCCGTCCACGGGGATCAGGATGCGTTTCACTAGCGTCTCCTTGCGCGCGCCGCAGGCGAGGTGCCGCCCACGGTATCCCCATTATTCGCCGAATCCCGCCAGCGCGAAATGCGCGGGATCAAACCGCGGCCGATCAGCGCCAGCGTTCGGCCAGGGTGTCCGCGGACAGGGGCTGGCCGAGCAGGAGGCTGGCCTGGCGGGCCAGGGCGTCGGCGCCGCCGCTGGTTTCCAGCCGCAGCCGGCCGGGGCCGCCGGTGCGCAGCAGGCCGCGCTCCTGCAATTGATGGCGCAGCCGGCGCGCCACGGGAGCGCCGGTTTCCAGCAACGGCACGCCGGGGCCGGCCGCCGCCTGGATCGCATCGCGCAGGAAGGGAAAATGCGTGCAGCCCAGCACCAGCACGTCCGCGCCTGCTTCCCGCAGTTCCGCGACGGGGGCGCGTACGGCGGCCTCGGCCTCGGGGCCGTCGAGCACGCCCCGTTCCACCAGCCGCACCCATTCGGGGCAGGGCCTGAACAGGATGCGGACTTCGGGGGCTTCGCGCCGGACCAGGGCGGCGAACTTGGGACTGGCCAGCGTGCCCGTGGTGGCGAACACGCCGACCACGCCGCTGTGGGTCAGGTGCGCCGCCGGCTTGATGGCGGGCTCCACGCCGATGATGGCCAGCCCGGGATGGCGCTGGCGCAGCTGCGCGATGGCCGCGGCGGTTGCCGTGTTGCAGGCCACCACCATGGCCTTGGCCCCGCGCGACACGAAATAGTCGGCCAGCGTGCTGGCGCGGCGCTCCACGTATTCCTGCGTCTTTTCGCCATAGGGCACGTGGGCGGAATCGGCTACGTAGAGCAGGGATTCGTGGGGCAGGGCGTCGCCGATGGCGCGCAGCACGCTCAGGCCGCCGACGCCGGAGTCGTAGATGCCGATGGGAGATTCGGAAAACATGGAAGCAATACGGATTGCGGGTGTCCGGCAGTGTAGCGCCAGGACGGCAGCGGGCCGCTCAGCCCTGGGCCAGGGATTCCTTGCGGTGCTGGCGCGCTTCTTCGATCAGCCTGCGCGCCGCGCCGGACAGGGGCGCGTCGCGCCAGATCAGGTTCAGCGGAGCCCGTAGTTCCGTCGGCTGGCTCACGCTGATGTAGACCACGCCCTCGATGTTCACCCGGCGCAGAGACGCGGGCACCAGGGAAACGCCCAGGCCCGCGGCCACGAGGCTCAGCGTGGACAGCATGCGCGGCGCTTCCTGGGCGACGCGCGGGCTGAACCCGGCGGCGCTGCAGGCGCTGATGATCGCGTCGTACAGGCCCGGGCCGCTGTGGCGGCGGTAGAGGATCAGGGATTCGTCCGCGAGTTCGGACAGTGCGATGCGTTTGCGCGCGCGCCCCTTGACGGCAGGATGGTCGGCGGGAAACGCGGCCAGCATGGTTTCTTCCAGCACCGTTTCCACCACCACGCCGCGGTCCGGGCCGTAGGCCCCGCGGATGAAGGCCACGTCCACGCGGCCCTCGCTGACGTCTTCCATCAGTTCGCCGGTGCTGCTTTCCTCGAGCACCAGCCGCACGTTCGGCGCGCTTTCGCGGAAGCGCCGGATCACGGAAGGCACGAAGGGGTGGAAGGCGGCCGATCCCGTGAACCCGACGGTCAGGCGTCCGGCCTCGCCCAGCGATACGCGGCGCACGCCTTCCACCGCCTGTTCCGTCAGCGCGATGATGTTGCGCGCGTCGTCCAGCAGCGCGCGGCCGCTTTCGGTCAGTTCCATGCCGCGCGGCAGGCGGTGGAACAGCGTGACCCCCAGTTCCTGTTCCAGCACGCGGATCTGCTGGGACAGCGGCGGCTGGCGGATGCCCAGCCGCGCCGCGGCCTTGGTCAGGTGGGATTCCTCGGCCACGGCCACGAAGTAGCGCAGCAGGCGCAAGTCTACGGATGCCATATGTAATCGATATGGTTTATGAATAAGTCATATATTAGACATTATCTTGGTGGAGGAGTAGGCTGCAATCTCTTTGTCCACCCCCGAATACCATCGTGTCCGCTCCCACGCGCCGGCCCTGCCGGCGGCACAAGATGCCCGCGCCGCCTCCGGACGGTGGGTTGTCCCGGAGCAACGCGGCCATAAAAACCATGAACGCAGTACCTTCCACCCCTGAGGCCGGGCTCCGGCCTCCGCCCACTTGCGGGCAACTGTTCTACGGCTTTCTCATGCTGGGCCTGACCGCCTTCGGCGGCGCGCTGCCGCTGGCGCGCCGCATGGTCGTCGAAAAGCACCGCTGGCTCAGCGGCCCGGAATTCACCGACCTGCTCGGGCTGTGCCAGTTCCTGCCCGGCGGCAACATCATCAACCTGTCGGTGGCGCTGGGCATGAAGTTCCGCGGCCCGCGGGGGGCTTTCGCGGCGCTGATGGGCCTGATCCTGGCGCCATCGGCCATCGTGGTCCTGCTGGGCATGGTGTACGACCGGTTCCAGGACGATCCGCACATCCAGCACCTGTTCGCCGGCCTGGCGGCCGCGGCTGCGGGGCTTCTGATCTCGATGGCGGTGAAGATCGGCGCCCCGGTGCTCAAGCGCAGGGACTGGCTGGCGGGCCTGGTCGCCACGGCCTGTTTCATCGCCATCGCGGTGCTGCGGATCCCGCTCCTGCCCACCATGGCGGTGCTGACGCCGCTGAGCATCCTGATGGTCTGGAGGCAGCGTCGATGATCCATACCCTGATAGCCCTGGCCCTGATCTTTTCCGAGCTGTCCGTGCTGGCTTTCGGCGGGGGCAATACCATCCTGCCGGAGATGCAGCGCCAGGTGGTGGAGGTGCACGGCTGGATGACGGCGGCGGATTTCTCCGCGCTTTTCGCCCTGGGGCAGGCCGCGCCGGGCCCCAACCTCATGGTGGTCACGCTGGTCGGCTGGCACGTGGCCGGAGGGCTGGGCATGCTGGTCACCACCATCGCCAAGTTCGGCCCGTCCTCCGTCATCACGGTCATTGCCCTGGGGCTGTGGGAGCGATTCAAGGACCGTCCGTGGCGCGGCGTCGTCCAGGCGGGCATCTTCCCGATGACGGTGGGGCTGGTGGCCGCCAGCGCGGCGCTCATTACCGAGGCGTCGGTCCATACCTGGCTGCTGGGGATCATTACCGCCGTGGTGGCGCTGCTGGGCAGCGTCACCCGCATCCATCCCCTGTGGCTGCTGTTCGGCGGCGCGCTGGCCGGTTTGCTCGGCATCGGTTAGGGTAGGGGCTTCAATCCGGAAAGGCCCCGCGGGCGCAAGGCCCGGGGGAGCCGAGCGCAGGAGCCTGCCATGCCGCTCAAGGACTTCGAGCCCGAGACCTCCGCACCATCCGCCGGCAGCCTGCCGTTCTTCCACGCGCATCTGCGCCTCGTGCTGTGCGCGGGCCTGCTGCTCGTCATGGCGGCCGGCCTGTACGCCGCCGGCGTGCAGCTGATGCTGGCGCTGCTGCTAGGGTTCGACGCCGGGGCGCTCGTCTTCCTGGTGGCGACGGCCCGCGTATTCGGCCGGACCAGCGCCGAGTCCATGCGCCGCCATGCCCAGGAACAGGACGTCGGGCGCTCCGGAGTGCTGTGGAGCAGCGTGGCGCTGTCGTGCATGGTGATGATGGCCTTGTGGGTGGAACTGCAGGGCGAGGGCGGCGCGGGCAGTGCGATCGCCATGCTGGCCGCCGCGGCGACCATCATCCTGTCGTGGCTCTACATGAACATGATCTTCGCGCTGCATTACGCCCATGGCTATTACGGCCATCGCAACGCCATGCACAAGGGGTTGGACTTCCCGGGCACGGAAGAGCCCGACTACTGGGATTTCGCCTATTTCGCGCTGGTGTTGGGCATGACGTTCCAGGTGTCGGACGTGCAGATCGTGAACCGTCGGCTGCGCCGCACCGCCCTGACGCACAGCGTCATCGCCTTTTTCTTCAACGTCTTCATCATCGCCATCAGCGTGAACGTGGCGGCGGGGCGGGTGTAGCCGGGCGCGGGCCGGAGGCCCGCGCCGGGGTTACGCGGCAGCCAGGCGCCAGAGCGACGTGACTTCCTTCGAGCGCGCCGCATGGAGCGGGTCGGACGGATCCTTGGCGCGTCCGTGCGTGGGGCGGGTATCGAGCCGGTCCACCACGCGCAGGCCGGCCTGGCGGAACATTTCCAGAAGCTGTTCGCGGCTGCGCAGGCCCAGGTGTTCGGCCAGGTCGGACAGGATCAGCCAGCCTTCTCCTGCGGGCGCGAGATGCGCCGCGAGCCCGCCCAGAAAGCCGCGCAGCATGCGGCTGTCGGGGTCATAGACGGCATGTTCCACCGGCGAGCTGGGGCGTGCCGGAAGCCAGGGCGGATTGCAGACGACCAGCGACGCCCGGCCCTCCGGATACAGGTCGGCCTGCGCAAGCTCCACCTGTTTTTCGAGGCCCAGGCGTTTCAGGTTGTCGCGGGCGCAGACCAGCGCGCGGGCATCCTGGTCAGTGCCCACGATCCGCTTGATGCCGCGCCGCGCCAGCACGGCCGCCAGCACGCCGGTGCCCGTGCCGATATCGAAGGCGGTATCGCCGGGCGGCAGCGGCGCGCGCGCCACCAGCTCCACGTATTCGCCTCGCACGGGCGAGAAGACGCCGTAATGCGGATGGATGCGGGCGCCCAGCGCGGGAATCTCCACGCCCTTCTTGCGCCATTCGAAGGCGCCGATCAGGCCCAGCAGCTCTCTCAAAGACGCCACGTACGGCTCGGCGGCGGGGCCGTGGGCCGCTTCGCAGGCCAGGCGCGCGTCGGGCGCGCGGCGCAGGGGGATGCCGTGGCCGGCGTCGAAGGGGATCAGCAGCATGCCGAGAATGCGCGCGCGCTGCGACTGGATCTGGCGGTGCTGGTTGAAGGCGTCCAGCAGGGTGTCCACGGGCTTGCGGGGGCGCTTGTCGACGCGGCGCGTCATGGCCTGCAGCAGTTGCCGGGCGTTCTGGAAGTCGCCGCGCCACAGCAGCCCGACGCCTTCGCAGGCCTGGCGATACGCCATGTCCGCAGTGAGGGTGTCGTCCGCGAGCACGACGCGCTTGGGCGGCGCGGCGCCGCTTTCGGAGCGCCAGCGCGCGGCGCGCGGGGTCTGGTTTTCTTCCCAGAGGATTTCGGGGACGGTCAACGTGGGGCTCCAGCAGGTCGGGGCGCGCGGGGCAGGGGAATCATTCGGGACGCAAAAGAAAAAGGGCGCGGGCTGCCAATGTAGCAGCTTCGCCCTTCTTCGCGCCGTGTTGCCTACTGCGCGCGGGCAAGCGGGGTAAGGCGCTCGCGGTTCTGCGTGACCGCTTCCAGCACCAGGGGATGCAGGCGTTCTTCGCCGGCATCGCCGTCGGGCTGCTGCGCCAGGAAATCCAGGAGCTCGTTGCGCATGCGCGGCTCCCAGAATTTGTGGATGTGGTTGGCCACGCCTTCCAGCGCTTCCTGCCGGTCGGGCATCGCTTCGAAGAACTGGCCGATGCGATTGGCCATGCGGATGAGGTTGCCGATTTCCATGCTTGGGTGAGGTCCGGTTCAGGTAATGATGCGTTCAGGGTGGGCGTACAGCGTGGCGTCGTCCCCGCGCAGGAAGCCGAGCAGTGTCAGGTTGGCCTCGTTCGCCAGGCGGATCGCCAGGGAGGTGGGCGCGGATACCGCCGCAAGCACCCTGATCCCGGCCGACGCCGTCTTCTGCACCATTTCGAAACTGGCCCGGCTGGACACGGCGACGATGCCGTCGCCCGCGCGCGCGCCCTGGCGCGCCAGCGCGCCGATGAGCTTGTCCAATGCGTTGTGGCGGCCCACGTCCTCGCGCACCAGCGTCATCGTTCCGTCGGCGCCGGCCCAGCCCGCGGCATGCGTAGCGCCGGTGAGGTCATGCAGCGCCTGGAGCGCGCGGATGTCGCGCATGGCGGCCAGCACGGACTGGAAACGCACGGGCGCGGTGTTGGCGATGGGCGCCACGGGCCTCAGCACCTCGGGCAGCGTTTCCACGCCGCACAGGCCGCACCCCGTGCGGCCGGCCATGGCGCGCCGCCGGGATCTCAGCCGGACCTCGCAGGCGGTGGAGATCTCGACCTGGACCACGATGCCATCGCGTTGCGGCAGCAGGTCGATGCCGCGCACGTCGCCGACGCCCGAGACGATGCCTTCGGACAGCGCGAAGCCCAGGGCGAAATCCTCGAGGTCGGCGGGGGTCGCCAGCATGGTGGCGTGGCTGATGCCGTTGAATTCGAGCGCCACCGGCGTTTCCAGGGCAACGTAATCGGCTTCGGCGCCGGGCTCGATGGCTCCTGCGCGCAGGCGGGTCACCTGGACCTGCGCGCAGTCGGAGCGGGATGTAGGCAGTGGCGGGGGCATGGATGCGACGTGGCGGTTCTGTCCGGCGGTCATTTCCCGGCCAGCGCCGCTTCGCTTTCGCGCTCGCGTTCGCGCAGGAGCTTTTGCTGGATGTCGGCAAAGCGCGACCATTGGCGCTGCCATTCCGAGGGCTGGGAAACGCGCGTGACCTGCACGGCGGTCACCTTGTACTCGGGGCAGTTGGTCGCCCAGTCGGAGCTGTCGGTGGTGACGACGTTGGCGCCGGATTCGGGGAAGTGGAACGTGGTGTATACCACGCCCGGCTGCACCCGGTCGGTGAGCGTCGCGCGCAGCACGGTTTCGCCCGCGCGGCTCTGCACGCCCACCCAGTCGCCGTCGCGCACGCCGCGGTCCTCCGCGTCCTGCGGATGCAGCTCCAACAAGTCCTCGCCATGCCACACCACGTTCGGCGTGCGCCGGGTCTGCGCGCCCACGTTGTATTGGGACAGGATGCGGCCCGTCGTCAGCAGCAGCGGGAAGCGGCGCGTGCTGCGTTCGTCGGTGGGGACGTACTTGGTGATCATGAACCTGCCCTTGCCGCGCACGAATTCGTCGATGTGCATGATCGGCGTGCCTTCCGGCGCCTCCTCGTTGCACGGCCATTGCAGGCTGCCCAGCCTGTCCAGCTTGTCGTAACTGACGCCGGCGAAGGTCGGCGTCAGGCGGGCGATCTCGTCCATGATCTCGCTGGGGTGGCGGTAGTCCATGGGATAGCCCAGCGCATTGGAAAGCGCCACCGTCACTTCCCAGTCGGACTTGCCGTTCTTGGGCTCCATCACCTTGCGCACGCGCGAGATGCGGCGTTCTGCATTGGTGAAGGTGCCGTCCTTCTCCAGGAACGAGGAGCCGGGCAGGAACACGTGCGCGTACTTCGCCGTTTCGTTCAGGAACAGGTCCTGCACCACGATGCACTCCATGGCCGCCAGCGAGGCCGCCACGTGCTGGGTGTTGGGGTCGGACTGCACGATGTCCTCGCCCTGGCAGTACAGGCCCTTGAACGAACCGGCCAGCGCGGCATCGAACATATTGGGAATGCGCAGTCCGGGCTCGGGCTGCAGGGTCACGCCCCAGTCGCGCTCGAACTGGCCGCGCACCGCGTCGTCGGAGATGTGGCGGTAGCCCGGCAGTTCGTGCGGGAACGAGCCCATGTCGCACGAACCCTGCACATTGTTCTGTCCGCGCAGCGGATTCACGCCCACGCCTTCGCGGCCGACGTTGCCGGTGGCCATCGCCAGGTTGGCGATCGCCATGACCGTGGTCGAGCCCTGGCTGTGCTCGGTCACGCCCAGGCCGTAATAGATGGAGCCATTGCCGCCCGTGGCGTACAGGCGGGCCGCGCCGCGCACGGCCTGCGCGGGCACGCCGGTGATTTCCTCCATGGCTTCCGGCGAGTTCTCGGGCAGCGACACGAAGTCGCGCCATTCCTTGAACGGCTTGGCTTCGCAGCGCTCGGCGACGAAGGCCTCATCGATCAGCCCCTCGGTGGCGATCACATGCGCCAGCGAGGACAGCAGCGCGGTGTTGGTTCCCGGCCGCACCTGCAGATGGAAATCGGCCTTGATGTGCGGCGAACTCACGAGCTCGATTCGGCGCGGATCGATCACGATCAGCCGGGCGCCCTGGCGCAGGCGGCGCTTCAGGCGCGAGGCGAACACCGGGTGGCCGCTGCTGGGGTTGGCGCCCATCACGATGACCACGTCGGTATGCATGACCGAATCGAAGGTCTGGGTGCCGGCGGATTCGCCCAGCGTCTGCTTCAGGCCGTAGCCGGTGGGCGAGTGGCAGACCCGCGCGCAGGTATCGACGTTGTTGGTGCCGAAGGCGGCGCGCACCAGCTTCTGCACCAGCCAGGTCTCTTCATTGGTGCAGCGCGACGACGTAATGCCGCCGACCGCGTCGCGGCCGTGCTGGTCCTGGATGCGGCGGAATTCGGAGGCTGCGTAGTTGATCGCCTCGTCCCAGGACACTTCCTTCCAGGGATCGGTGATGCGCTTGCGGATCATGGGCTTGAGCACGCGCTCCTTGTGGGTGGCGTAGCCCCAGGCGAAGCGGCCCTTCACGCAGGAATGGCCGCGATTGGCCTGGCCGTCCTTCCAGGGCACCATGCGCACCACTTCCTGGCCCTTCATTTCGGCCTTGAAGCCGCAGCCCACGCCGCAGTACGCGCAGGTGGTCACGACCGAATGCTCGGCCTGGCCCATCATGATGACGGTCTTTTCCTGCAGGGTCGAAGTCGGACAGGCCTGCACACAGGCGCCGCAGGACACGCATTCGCTGTCCAGGAACGGCTGGTCCTGGCCCGGCGACACCCGCGATTCGAAGCCCTTGCCGGAAATCGTCAGCGCGAACGTGCCCTGCGTTTCCTCGCAGGCGCGCACGCAGCGGTTGCAGACGATGCACTTGGACGGGTCATAGGTGAAATACGGGTTGGATTCGTCCTTCTCGCTCTTCAGGTGGTTGGCGCCATCGTAGCCGTAGCGCACGTTGCGCAGCCCCACCACGCCGGCCATGTCCTGCAGCTCGCAGTCGCCGTTGGCCGGGCAGGTCAGGCAATCCAGCGGATGGTCGGAGATGTAGAGCTCCATGACGCCGCGCCGCAGTTCATGCAGCTTCGGCGTCTCGGTATGGACGACCATGCCGTTTTCGGCCGGGGTCGTGCACGAGGCGGGGTAGCCTCGGCGGCCGTCGATCTGCACGAGGCAGAGCCGGCACGAGCCGAAGGCTTCCAGGCTGTCCGTGGCGCACAGCTTGGGGATGTTGATGCCGGCTTCCGCGGCCGCGCGCATCAGCGAGGTGCCGGCCGGCACCGTGATGGCCTGGCCGTCGATGGTGAGGGTGACGGTCTCGGCGGACTCGCGCGCCGGCGTGCCCATGTCGCGGTCGCGCTTGATGACGGTTTCTAGCATGGCGGTCTCGGGTTCAGGCCGCGTGCGCGGCAGGCTGGGAGGATTCGATGCCGAAATCCTGCGGGAAGTGGTTCAGCGCGGACAGCACGGGGTAGGGCGCCATGCCCCCCAGCGCGCACAGCGAACCGGCCATCATCGTGTCGCAGAGGTCGCGCAGCAGATGCACCTGCTGCTCGCGGCCTGGGCCGCCGGCGGCGATCTTGTCGAGGGTTTCCACGCTGCGGGTGGACCCGATGCGGCAGGGCGTGCACTTGCCGCAGGATTCGATGGCGCAGAACTCCATCGCATAGCGCGCCATGCGAGCCATGTCGACCGTATCGTCGAAGGCCACCAGCCCGCCGTGGCCGATCATGGCCGAGATCTGGACATAGGCCTCGTAGTCCAGCGGCACATCCCATTGGGATTCCGGCAGGTAGGCGCCGAGCGGGCCGCCGACCTGCACCGCGCGCAGCGGACGCCCCGAGGCGCTGCCGCCTCCGAAGCCGTACAGCAGGTCGCGCAGGGTCAGGCCGAACGCCTTCTCCACCAGCCCGCCGTGCTTGAGATTGCCCGCCAGCTGGAAGGGCAGGGTGCCGTGCGACCGGCCCACGCCGTAGTCGCGGTAGTACGCGGCGCCCTTGGCCAGGATGATGGGCACGGTGGCCAGGGAGATGACGTTGTTGATGACGGTGGGCTTGCCGAACAGGCCCGAGACGGCGGGAAGCGGCGGCTTGGCGCGAACCACGCCGCGCTTGCCCTCGATGCTCTCCAGCAGCGAGGTTTCCTCGCCGCAGATGTATGCGCCCGCGCCTACGCGCACTTCCAGGTCGAAGCGGCGGCCGCTGCCATGCACGTCGCCGCCCAGCCAGCCCACGCTGCGCGCCCGCGCGATGGCGGCCTCCAATGTGCCGATGGCCTGGGGGTACTCCGAGCGCACGTAGATATAGCCATAGGTCGCGCCCACCGCCAGCCCGGCGATGGTCATGCCCTCGATCAGCACGTAAGGGTCGCCTTCCATCAGCAGGCGGTCGGCGAAAGTGCCCGAATCGCCCTCGTCCGCGTTGCAGACGATGTACTTCTGGCTGGCGGAAGCCGCGGCCACGGTCTTCCACTTGATGCCGGTCGGGAAGGCCGCGCCGCCGCGGCCGCGCAAGCCCGATTCCACCATGTCGTCGAGGATCTGCGCCGGCTCCATGGCCAGTGCGCGTTTCAGCCCTTCCAGGCCGCCGTGCGCGGCATAGTCCTGCAACGACAGCGGATCGGTCACGCCGACCCGGGCGAAGGTCAGGCGCTCCTGGTGCTTCAGGTAGGGGATTTCCTCGGTCAGGCCCAGGCGCAGCGCATGCGCGCCGCCCGTGAGCCAGCCGGCGTCGAACAGCCCGGCGACGTCCTCGGGCTGCACGGGCCCGTACGCGATGCGGCCCTGCGGCGTGGCGATCTCGACCAGGGGCTCCAGCCACAGCAGGCCGCGCGAGCCGTTGCGCACGATCTGCACGGACAGGCCGCGCTGGTCCGCGATGCGCTCGATATCGCGGGCCACGGTGTCTGCGTCCATGGCCAGCGCCGCGGCGTCGCGCGGCACGTAGATGACGACGGGGGCGTTCATGGCGTGGCCTCCAGCGCGCGGGCCAGCAGACGGTCCAGTTTTTCCGGCGTGACGCGGGCCTGCGGATGGCCGTCGATCATGACGGCCGGGGACTGGGCGCACAGGCCCAGGCAATACACCGGTTCCAGCGAGAAATTGCCGTCGGCGGAGTGGGCATGGAAATCGCAGCCCAGCGCAGCGCGCGCGTGCTCGGCTAGGCGTTCGCCGCCCATGGCCTGGCAGGATTCGGCGCGGCAGACTTCCAGCTTGTGGGGCGCCGGGGGCTCGCTGCGGAAGTGCGGGTAGAAAGTGACGACGCCATGGACTTCGGCGCGGGACAGGTTCAGGGCCTCGGCGATGGTTTGCACCGCCGGGGCCGGGATACAGCCCAATTCGTGCTGCACCGCGTGCAGCACGGGAAGTAGCGGGCCGGGCTGGTCTTTCAGCCGGGCAAGGATGCGGGCGGTGGCCGCGACGGCCGGGGTAGGGGACGCCTGGGCCGCGTCCAGGGCCATCTGGCCGCCCCTGGCGCCGCCGCTGGACGCCAGATCGGATGTTGCCTCGCGCGCTTGCACGTCGGTCTCCTCCTGCGTTGCTGTTGTGTGAGGCGGGATCCTGCCTTGGTTTTATATGCTTTAAAAAACATATAAATTGCCCGCCCATCGCGTTATTTGTGTACTCTAGCGAGGTAAACCAACGTGTTCAATAAGAAATAAATGACATATAAGTTCCGCATCGGCCTGCGGCCGCAATGGACGCTGGGCGGCGACGGCGAGTCGGCGCCCGTGCCCTTGCAGGACATGCTGGCGCTGCTGGCGGCCATCGACGCCACCGGCAACATCGCCGGCGCGTGCCGGGCCTGCGGGCTGTCGTACCGGCATGCCTGGGGCGTGCTGCGGCGGTTCGAGGCCATCTTCGGCACGCAGCTGCTCATCACCAACCGCCGCCAGGGCACCCAGCTGGCGCCGTTCGCGCAGCGTCTGCTGTGGGCCAACCGGCGCATCGAGGCCCGTCTGATGCCCACGCTGGAAAGCATGGCGTCGGAACTGCAGGAAGAACTCGAGCGCTTGCTGCCCGAAAGCGGCCCGCACCTGCGGCTGCATGCCAGCCACGGTTTCGCGGTGGAATCGCTGATGCAGCACATGGGCGGCCGCAAGCCGGGGCTGGAACTGCGCTACCGCACCGCCAGCGAGGCCCTGGCCTCCCTTGAGCGCCGCGAATGCGACCTGGCCGGCTTCCAGGTGCCGGTTGGCGAGTTCGAGCCGCCCATCATGGAGCGTTACGCGCAATGGCTGCACGTGGACGAAAACGTGCTTATCCACCTGGCGGTGCGCAATACCGGTCTGTTCGTCATCGCCGGCAACCCCAAGGGCATAAGCGGCATGGCGGACCTGGCCCGCCCCGACGTGCGCTTCGTCAACCGCCAGATCGGCTCCAGCACCCGCCATCTGGTTGAGCTGATGCTGGATCGCGCCGGGGTGTCGACCGGCGAGGTCCAGGGCTACGAAACCAACGAATTCACCCATATGGCCATCGCCGCGCACATCGCCAGCGGCATGGCGGACACGGGGATGGGCGTCGAGACCGCCGCCTGCCGCTTCGGGCTGGACTTCATCCCGCTGGTGCGCGAACGCTATTTCTTCGCCATCCGCAAGACGGCGCTGGAGACACCGGCCATGCGCGACCTGCTGTCCATCATGCGCAGTCCCGATTATGTCGGCTACGTCGGCCAGCTCGTGGGCTACGATGCCCGCGACACCGGCCGCCTGCAGACCCTTGAAGAAGCCTTCCCATCGGCGCCGGGCGCCGGGATATGATGTTCCCATGAGCAAAGTGATACTCCTTGCCGATCACCGAACGGGCCGCCCGGCCTCCGCCGCGCCTGCGGAATTGCCGCCCGACGGCCAGCCCGCGCTCGACCTGCGCGCGCGTCCCCTGCGCGACCTGCGGATATCGGTCACGGACCGCTGCAACTTCCGCTGCACTTATTGCATGCCGCGCGAGGTGTTCGACAGCAGCTACACCTTCATGCCGCATTCGGCGTTGCTCTCGTTCGAGGAAATCAGCCGCCTGGCGGGCATCTTCACCCGCCTGGGCGTGGAGAAGATCCGCCTCACCGGCGGCGAGCCGCTGTTGCGCAAGCACCTCGAGAACCTGGTGGGCCTCCTGGCCGGCTTGCGCACGCCGCAGGGCCGCCCGCTGGACCTCACCCTGACCACCAATGGCAGCGTACTGGCGCGCAAGGCCGCCGACCTCGCGCGGGCGGGGCTCACGCGGGTCACGGTCAGCCTGGACGCGCTGGACCCCGCCATGTTCCAGGGCATGAGCGACAGCGGCTTCACGCCGGACGACGTGCTGCGCGGCATCGACGCCGCGGCCGAAGCCGGCCTGGCGCCGGTGAAGGTGAACATGGTGGTGCGGCGCGGGCTGAACGACGGCCAGATCCTGCCCATGGCCGAGCGCTTCCGCAATACCGGCCACGTCTTGCGCTTCATCGAATACATGGACGTGGGCAACACCAACGGCTGGAACCTGGCCGAAGTCGTGCCCAGCCAGGAAGTGCTGGACCGCATCGGCGCGGCCTATCCGATAGAACCGATCGCGGACGGCGAGATGGGGCGCGTGGCCGAACGCTGGCGCTACACGGACGGCGGGGGCGAAATCGGCGTCATCTCCAGCGTCACCCATGCCTTCTGCGGCGGCTGTACGCGCGCGCGCCTGTCGCCCGAGGGGAAACTCTTCCTGTGCCTCTTCGCGCACGAGGGGTACGACCTGCGGGCGCCGCTGCGCGACGGCGCCAGCGACGACGAGCTGGCGCGCATCCTGACGGGCATCTGGGCGGCGCGCGGCGACAATTATTCCGAACAGCGCGGGCGCAACATGGCGGACCCTTCGCGCAAGATCGAAATGAGCTACATCGGCGGCTGACGCCGGCCGCGCGGCCGATCCGGGCGCAAGCGCCCTGGCGCTTGCAGGCCCGGCGGCCGGACGCTACGCCAGCCAGTGGCGCAGGTCGTAGTAGGGGACCCTGTCCTGGTCGTGCACCGGCACGCCCGCCGGAAGGCGGGCCAGGCCCGTCGCCCAGGGCAGCGAGCTGATCACGCCCGATCCCTGGTGGACATACGGCACCAGTTCGGCGCCGCCGTCCTCGGCCGGACGGCGCTGCACGCGCAGGAATTCCTCGCGCGCGTCCTGGCGGGGCTGCTCGGTGCGCAGCGGCAGGTGGCTGATGGGCGGGAAGAGCGTTTCGCGGCCCTGCATGCGGCGCACCAGCGGCGAGACCAGCATGGCGAACACCGCGTAGGCCGAGACCGGGTTGCCGGGCAGGCTGACCACGGGTTTGCCGTCGATCTGCGCCAGCGCCACCGGCTTGCCCGGCTTCATGCGCACCTTCCACAGCGAGAGCTCGCCGCCCAGGGTGGCCAGGGCGGGCTTGACCAGATCGCGTTCGCCGACCGACACGCCGCCCACGGTCAGCACCAGGTCGCAGTCGGCCAGGAGCGTCTTGAAGGCCGCCAGCAGGTCTTCCTCGGTATCGCGCGCATGCAGCACGTGCACCGGCAGGGCGCCCATGCCGCGCGCGAGCACGGCCAGCATGGGGCCGTTGGAGTTGTAGATCTGCTCCGTCGCGCGTGGCTGGCCGGGCAGGACCAGCTCGTCGCCGGTGGTCAGGATGCCCATGCGCAGTTGCCCGAAGACCGGCACGCTGGCCAGCCCCTGCGAGGCCAGCAGCGCCACATGCGCGGCCTCCAGCAGCGTGCCCGCGGCCAGCAGCGGCGAGCCCGCCATGGTGTCTTCGCCGCGGCGGCGGATGTACAGGTCGGATTCGGGCTGGCGGGAGATTTCCACGTGGCCGTCGGCTTCCGCTGCGTCTTCCTGCATGACGACGGTATCCGCGCCGGCGGGAATCAGGCTGCCCGTGAACAGGCGGATGGCATGGCCGGGCTTGAGCGGTTCCGGCATGTCGCCGGCGTAGCAGCGCTGCTGGATGGGCAGCCGGACGCCGGGCCCCCAGTCGGCCATGCGCAGCGCGTAACCGTCCATCGAGCTGTTGTCGGCCGGGGGGATGTCCACGGTTGCCTGGAGATCGGCGGCCAGCACGCGGCCGGCGGCGTCGGCCAGGCCGACTTCCTCGCTGCGTTGCAACGGGCCCGCGGCATTGGCCAGCAAGGTCTGGGCTTGATCGAAATCCAGCATGGGTCAGTTGCCTTCTTCGCGGTTCTTGAATTGCGTGGCGAAATTGCAGGGGCGGTGGCGGCTGTCCAGCTGTTCGCGCAGAATCTGTTCCCAGGCCGTTTCGCAGGCGTTGTTCGAGCCGGGCAGGCAGAAGACGAGCGTGCGGTTGGCGGAACCCGCGAAGGCGCCGGACTGGATGGCCGAGCTGCCGATCTCCGCATGGGAGAGCTGCCGGAACAGCTCGCCGAAACCGGGGACCTCGTGATCCAGCAGAGGCAGCACCGCGGCTTGCGTCTGGTCGCGCGGGGCGAAGCCGGTGCCGCCGGTCGTGATGATGACCTGGACTTCCGGGTCGGCGATCCAGTCGCTCAGGACGCGGCGGATCTGATAGAGATCGTGCTTGACGATGTCGCGCCGCACGCACTGGTGGCCCGCGCGCGCCAGGTTCTGGGCGAGCAGGTTGCCGGACGTGTCGTCGCCCGCGCTGCGGGTGTCGCTGACCGTCAGCACTGCGCAGGCCAGCGAAACGGGGCTTTCGTCGCTCATGGATGCTCCTTCTTTGTCGTTGAGGATTTTTTGCCGCTGGGCCGCCCCGAGGCAAAAACGGCCTCCTTGGGGGGCAGCAAGCGCGTAGTGTGCGACGTGGGGGTCTTTTCATCCCAGGACTGCGTGCGGTCCTGGTCGGATTGGCGTTGTTCCACCCAGAAGCTGTCGCCGCCCGCGAGGGTCTCGCGCTTCCAGAAGGGGGCCCGGGTCTTGAGTGCGTCGATGATGTATTCGCAGCCACGGAAAGCGTCGCCCCGATGGGCGCTGGCCGCCGCCACGAATACGATCTGGGCGTTGCGGGGCAGGGCGCCCACGCGATGCACGATCACCGTGCCGTCGAGGTTCCAGCGGGCGCGGGCGGTTGCGGCGATCTCTTCGAGTTCGCGTTCGCACATGCCGGGATAGTGTTCGAGAAAAAGCGTGTCGGTGGGGGCGTCGGGCGAGTAGTCGCGCACGTAGCCCACGAACGTGACGATGCCGCCCACGCCCGGCCCGGCGCGCTCTCGCAGCGCGGCCGTGAGCGCGGCGCCGTCGAAATCGGCTTCCTGGACGCTGATCATGGCGTTCACCCTCCGGTGACGGGTTCGAATACCGCGACCTCGTCGCCCGCGCGGATGGGGGCGGACGGCTTGGCGTGGGTCTGGTTGATGGCCAGTTTCAGGCGCGCGGCGGGAGCCAGCTGGGGATAGCGTTCGCCCAGCGCGGCCAGCAGTTGCGCGCCCGTGGAATCTTCCTCCAGGGGCCAGGCCTCGGAGCGCTTGCCGACCAGCTCGGCCACGCGCGCGAAATAGAGAAGGTTAATCGTTGCGCCACTCACCGCTTTTTCCTCCCGCCTTGTACTTCAGGCGAACTTGCTCGATCACGATGCCCTTGTCGGCAGCCTTGCACATATCGTAGATGGTCAGCGCAGCCACGCTGCAAGCCGTCATGGCCTCCATTTCCACGCCCGTTTTATAGCTGGTGCGGCAGGTGGCCAGAATGTCGATCCGGTGGGCGGCGTCATCCAGCGCGAACTCGATGCCGACGAAGGACAGCGGCAGGCTGTGGCACAGCGGGATCAGCTCGGCGCAGCGCTTGGCGGCCAGGATGGCGGCCACGCGGGCGGTGTTGAGGACCTCGCCTTTGCCCTGGCCCGGCTGGGTCAGCAGGCCGTAGGCCACGGCGTTCATGCGTATTCCGGCTGTGGCGATCGCCACGCGTTCGGTGTCCGTCTTGGCGATGACGTCGACCATGCGGACCTGGCCGGCTTCATCCAGGTGGCTCAAGGTGGGGGTGGACGTGGACATGGGAATCAGGAGCGAGAATTGTTAATGTTTGAAAAGAGCGGCCCCGGCTGGCCGGGCAAGGCCGCTGATACGCCTATGATAGACGAGCGGTGCAGGGGGCGCGATAATCGCGCCTGTAGTCATTAGAAGGACGGGATCGCACGGCCTTCAATTCGTATCAGGAGACGTGCAATGCCCTTGCGGATGCCTAAGCTTCGGTTGACACGCCGGGTCGGCAAAATTCTTCTGGGCATTGCGGCATTCATACTGATCCTCTTCGGCGTCGCTGCCTGGCAAGTCCCCAAGGTGCTGGGCAACGTCCTGACCCAGGACGTCTCCAAAATGATCGGCCGCGACGTCTCCGTCGGCAAGATCACCTTCAACCCGTTCACGCTGACCATCCGCGCGCGCGACCTGGCCGTGGCCCAGCCCGGCTCGCAGACTCCGCTGCTGACGCTGGCCGAACTGGACGCCAGCGCCGCCTGGACCTCGCTGTTCTGGTTTGCGCCCGTCGTCGATCGCTTGACGCTGCGCGAGCCTAACATCGCTATCGTGCGCGAGGACGTCACCCGCTTCAATTTCTCTGATATTCAGCAACGCGTGGCCGAATTGGCCGCGGCCAAGCCCGAGGAGCCGCCCAAGCCGGATGAAGGGCTGCCCCGCTTCTCGCTGAACAACATGGTGATCGAGAACGGCTCCATCACGCTGGATGACAAGGTTACCGGCCGCAAGCAGGTCGTGGACGAGCTGGGCGTGGGCGTGCCCTTCATTTCGACCTTCGGCTACGCCACCGACATCGACGTGCAGCCCCGCCTGCACCTGCGCATCAACGGCAGTCCCTTCGACCTGACCGGCGTGGCCCGTCCCTTCGACGAGGTGCCTTCGTCCACGCTGCAGGTTGCGTTCAACGGCCTGCAGCTCGAAAAATGGGCGGACGTCTGGCCCATGCCCCTGCCGTTCAAGCTCGAAAGCGCGCTGCTGGATTCCAATCTGCAGGTGGTGTTCGAGCAACCCAAGGATGCGCCGCCCAAGATCCGCGTCGTCGGCGACCTGGGGCTGCGCCGGTTCGACCTGCGCGATACCGCCGGCCAAGGCCTGGCGGCATGGAGCGCGCTGACCGTCACCCGGCTGGAACTCGAGCCGATAGCGCGCCGCGCCTACGTGGGCGAGGTGGGCCTTTGGGCGCCGCAGATCCACGTGCGGCGCTACGCCAACGAGCACCTGAACTGGCTGGACGTGGTCGCCCAACTGAAGCAGCTGGGCGGCGTCGAGCCCACCGCAACGCCCGTGGCGGACAAGCTCCGCAAGGCCAGCGGCCTGGATCCCAGGAAGGCCGCGGCGGACCCGGCGGCTGCCGCGGGCGCAGCGCCCGCAGCCGCGCAGGCGGCTGAACCTGCCGCGGCTCCCGCCCAGGCTTCCGCTCCCGCGGATCCCGCCGCCACGCCCGCCGCGCCGGCAGTTCCCGCCGCGCCGGCAGTTCCCGCCGCGGCGCCCGAGGAATGGAAGGTGGCGCTGGACGCCTTCAACCTGCACGAGGGCGAGGTCTACGTTACCGATGCGATCAGCAAGCTGGACTACGTCATGACCGGCCTGGCTGCCACGGTCGAAGGCGTGGCCCTGCCGCAAGTGAAGGACGAACCCATTAATCTGTGGCTGACCATGGACAACAGCACCGACGGCGGCTGGCTGCGCGCCAAGGGGCCGCTGGTCCTCAAGCCGCTGTCGCTGGAGTTGGGCGTGCGCCTGGGCAACATCGCGCTGGCGCCCCTGGCTCCGGCCGTCCGCAGCGCGGCGCCGGTCTCGCTGCTCGATGGCCGCCTGGGCGCGACGGCCCAGGTGCACGTGCGCGAGGCCAACGGCGCCGTGGACGCATCCGCGACCGCGGTGCAGGCGGACCTTACCCAGTTCAAGGCGCGCGACGAATCTCTCAAGCCCGCGCTGGACATCGCGCTGCAAAGCCTGCGCGTGACCGCCGACCGCCTTGCCATGGGGCCGGGGCAGAGCAACTTCACCCTGGCGGCGGCGGGTATCCAGGGCAACGGCAAGCTGGACCTGAAGGGCGCCTTCACGCCGCAGCCGCTGACGGTGAAGACGTCCGTGGACCTGTCCGAACTGAACGTCGCCTCTTTTGCGCCATACGCGGCCTCCAGCCTGAACGCCACGGTGCGCGCCGTGACGCTGGGCGCGAAGGGCAATGCGGAGTTCGCGGCCGCGGCCGGCAACGCGCCGATGAAGGCCAGCTGGAAAGGCGGCGTCGAGATCACGGGCGTGGATCTCCAGGACCGCGTCAACAACGACGATTTCCTGAACTGGAAGCGGCTGGGCTTCTCCGGCATGGATATCTCGGTTGCGGGCGACAAGATCGGCGCCAAGCTGGGAGACATCGCGCTGGAAGACTTCTACGGCCGCGTGCTGCTCAATGCGCAAGGGCGCCTGAACGTCATGGACCTGGTGGCAGCGCCGGGCCAGGCGGGCGGCTCCATCACGCAGGACACGCAAACGCCGGGCCGCCGCAGCGCGCCGCCCGCGGAGCCGGCCGCCAAGGGCGGGTCCAGCGCCATGCCGGACATCGCGGTCAACAGCGTCACCCTGAAGCGCGGCCGCATGACTTTCACCGACCGCTTCGTGAAGCCCAACTACGTGGCGGAACTATCCAGCGTCGAGGGATCGATCACGGCGGTCTCGTCCACCAATCCCCAGCCCGCAAAGGTAAAGGTCACGGGCCGCGTCTACACGACGGCGCCCCTGTCGATCAGCGGCATCGTGCAGCCGTTCGCCAAGTACCTGTCGCTGGACCTGAAGGCCTCGGCCAAGGGCGTGGACCTGCCGCGCTTCAATACCTATTCCGCCAAGTACGTGGGCTATCCCATCAAGCGCGGCAAGCTCTCGGTCGACCTGGAATACAAGATCAAGGACCGCGCGCTGCAGGCTTCCAATCACGTCGTGCTCAACCAGCTGACCTTCGGCGACAAGACCAACAGCCCCGACGCGACCAAGCTGCCCGTGCTGCTGGCCGTGGCCCTGCTGAAGGATGCGCGCGGCAATATCGACATCAACCTGCCGATTTCCGGATCGCTGGACGACCCTGAGTTCTCGGTGGGCGGCATCGTGGTCCGCGTGCTGATGAACCTGGTGGTCAAGGCCGTGACCTCGCCTTTCAGCCTGCTGGCCTCGGCCTTCGGCGGCGGCGAGGAGCTGTCCTACGTCGAGTTCGCGCCCGGCAGCGCGGCCTTGACGGACGACAGCGTGCAGCGCATCGACACGCTGACCAAGGCGCTCCTGGACCGTCCCGCGCTGAAAATGGACATCAGCGGCCGCGCCGACCCCAAGACCGACATGGAAGGCCTGCGCCAGGCCTGGGTCGACGGCCAGATCCGCGCCGCCAAGGCAGCCGACACCGCCCCGCGCGGCAAGAAGCCGAACCCGGCCGGGGTCCAGGTATCGGCCGCGGAGCGCGCCAAGTACCTGGAAGAGGTCTACGACGATACGGACATCAAGGACAAGCCGCGCAACTTCATCGGCATGGCCAAGTCCGTGCCGGCGGAGCAGATGGAGGAGATGCTGCGCAGCGTGGCGCCCGTCGGCGAAGAGCAGCTGCGGCAATTGGCGGATGCCCGCGCGCAGGCGGTTTATGAGAAGCTGCAAGCCCAGGAAGGACTCGCGGAACGGGTGTTCATCATTGCGCCGCAGCTTGACGCCGATGGCATCGAGGACGAGGGGCAGCCCTCGCGCGTGGACTTCTCCCTGAAGTGAACCAGGCTGGCCGCGGGGGCGCTCGGGCGCCCCTGGCCGGCCTTTGCCAGGAGACGCTCGATGAAAGACCAGGACGCGCAATTCGACAGCCTGCTTCCGCCCCTGAAGCTGGACCGGCGGGGCTTCATCGCCACTTCGGTGGCGGCCGGATTTTCGCTGGCGGCCGGCCAGGCCGTGGCGCAGACGGCCATTTCCACGAAAGCCGACGGCCTTGTGGCGGGCAAGATCGACATCCCCGCCCAGGACGGCAAGATCCCCGCCTACCGCGCGGCGCCGCAGGGCAAGAAGAACCTGCCGACGCTGATGGTGGTGTCGGAGATATTCGGAGTGCATGAATACATCCAGGACGTTTGCCGACGGCTGGCCCATCTGGGCTACCTGGCCGTCGCGCCCGAACTGTTCGCCCGGCAGGGCGATCCCTCCAAATACACCGATATTCCCAAGCTCCAGGCGGAGGTGATCGGAAAGGTGCCGGACGCCCAGGTCCAGGGCGACCTGGACGCCACCGCGGCCTGGGCCGCCGCCAACGGAGGCGATCCAGGCAAGCTGGGAATACTGGGTTTCTGCTGGGGCGGCCGCCAGGTCTGGCTATACGCCGCGCACAATCCCAAGCTGAAAGCCGGCGCGGCCTGGTACGGCCAATTGGCCGGCGAGCCCAGCGACCTGAAGCCCAAGTCCGTGCTCAGCCTGGTGAACGAGCTGAAAGCGCCCGTCCTGGGCGCCTACGGCGGCAAAGACGCGGGCATATCGCAGGCCGACGTGGACCGCATGCGGATCGCGCTGGCCCAGGGGCCCGCGGCGGCCAAGGCGTCCCGGATCGACGTCTATCCCGACGCCCCGCATGCGTTCCACGCGGATTACCGGCCGTCGTACCGCAAGGCGGAGGCGGAACAGGCCTGGACCCGGATGCTGGACTGGTTCAAGCAGAACGGGCTTTGAGGGGCGGGGCTCGTGAGCTGGTTGGTGTCAGACCCCCGGGGGGAGACTCCTGGCGCACAGGATGGTCTCGGGGTGTCAGACACAGGCTGATGCGGCAGGTGTCAGACACTGACTGAGGCGGCAGGTGCCTGACACCCCAGGAAATGCCCGTCGACATGCCCAGGCGCCTCGCGGGTGTCAGACACCCGAAAGACTACTTCGCATCTTCCCCGGGCAAGCCGTCATTGACCTCCGCCAGCGCCTTCTTCATGTCCTCGTAATCCATCACGCGTTCGTTCTGGAAGTCGCCCAGGACGCCCCGGCAGCCGTCCACGCCGGAACGTTTCATCTCGTCCATCATCGTCTTGCCCTCGGCCTGCCCCTTCTTGAACAACGCATCGTAGCCGCCCGCGGCAAAGCCGTATTCCTGGGCGTACTGGAGCAGGTTCTTGCGGGCGGTGGACTGATGCTGGGCCAGGTCGGGCTCGGAGGCGCCGCAGGCGCGCGCCGCGCCGTTGGACGCGCCCGCGGCCGTGATGAAGGAGTCGTACTGGATCTGTTCGCTGGCATCGGGGGCCGCCCAGGCCGGAGCGGCTGCGCCCAGCACCCAGGCCAGGCCGGTCAATATCTTGCGCATCGGTGAATCTCCGCTTGGCGCCCGCGCGCCTGTCGGCGGCGTTGGCGGGCAAGGATTTCCAACACAAGATTATGGCAATCCGCCGTTTCGAGGCCATGAGAGGGCGGTGTGGAGTCGTTTCAGACTGTGCATCTTCTTTTCCCCGCCGCTGGCCGGCAGCAGTCCGGCCGCGCAGGAACTATGATGGAGCCTGTGGGGCGATCCTGCCCCAATGCATTGCCCCTCACACCCTGGAGATTCACATGACGATCAAAGTCGGCGACCGCGTGCCGGATGGCACCCTGACCGAATTCATCGAAACCGAAACCGCCGGCTGCTCGCTGGGCCCCAACGCCTTCCAGGTCTCCGACCTGGCGCGCGGCAAGACCATCGCGCTGTTTGCCGTGCCCGGCGCCTTCACGCCTACCTGCTCGGCCAAGCATCTGCCGGGCTACGTGGAGCAGGCCGCGGCCCTGAAGGCCAAGGGCGTCGATGAAATCTGGTGCGTGTCCGTCAACGATGCGTTCGTCATGGGCGCCTGGGGCCGCGAACAGAAGACCGATGGCAAGGTCCGCATGCTGGCCGACGGCTCGGCGCTGTGGACCCAGGCGCTGGGCCTGGAGCTGGACCTGGTCCAGCGCGGCATGGGCGTGCGCTCGCAGCGCTACTCGGCGCTGATCGTCGACGGCGTGGTCAAGCAGTTGAACGTCGAAGCGGCTGGCAAGTTCGAAGTCAGCGACGCCGCCACGATGCTGTCGCAAGTCTGATCCTACGCAGTTCCTGTTTTACCGCTCAGCGCTGCGGGCCGCCATGGCGGCCCGCAGCGCTGCCGCCAGCAGCGGTTGCCGACGCCATGCTTGCCACGCTCTCTTCATTCTCCTCTCTGTACTTCGCGACCTTGCTGATGCTGATCGGCACGGGTCTTTTCAATACCTATATGGGGCTCCGGCTGACGGCGCAGTCCGTCAGCGAAGTGTGGATCGGCGCGCTGATCGCCGGCTACTACCTGGGCCTGGTGTGCGGCGCGCGCCTCGGCCACCGGCTGATCATCCGCGTGGGCCACATCCGGGCCTTCGTGGCCTGCGCGGCCATCGCCACCAGCATGATCCTGGCCCAGACGCTGGTCGATTCCATGCCGCTGTGGCTGGTGTTCCGTGTCATTTCCGGCATCGTCATGGTGACCGAGTTCATGGTGATCGAGAGCTGGCTCAACGAGCAGACCGAAAACCACCAGCGCGGGCGGGTCTTCTCCGTCTACATGGTCGTGTCCGGCCTGGGCACGGTGCTGGGGCAGCTCGCCCTGACCGCGTACGCCACCCTGGACTTGCGGCCCCTGACGCTGGTGGCGATGTGCCTGGTGCTGTGCCTGGTGCCCATCGCCGTCACGGCCCGTTCCCACCCGCCCACGCCGCTGCCGGCGCCATTGGACATCCGCTTCTTCATGCGGCGCGTGCCGCTGTCGATGACGGTGCTGTTCGTGGCAGGCAATCTTTCCGGCGCGTTCTACGGCCTGGCCGCCGTGTATGCGGCCAAGCACGGCTTGTCGACCTCGCAGGCGGCCATCTTCGTGGCCGCAGCCGTGACGGCCGGCCTGCTGTCGCAATGGCCCATGGGCTGGCTGTCCGACCGCATCAACCGGGCTGGGCTGATCCGCTTCAACGCCTTGCTGCTGGTGCTGCTGCCCGCCGTCATGTGGGGCTGGATCGCGCTGCCGTACTGGGCGCTGGTCGCCATGTCCTGTGTCTTCGGCGTGCTGCAGTTCACCCTGTATCCGCTGGGCGCGGCGTTCGCCAATGACCACGTCGAGTCCGAGCGCCGCGTCAGCCTGTCGGCCGTGCTGCTGATGACCTACGGCGTCGGAGCCTGCGTGGGTCCCATGATCGCGGGCGTGCTGATGTCGCTGGCCGGCCCCAGCATGTACTACGTGTTCACCTCGGCCTGCGCCGTCATCCTGGTCTGGCACGTGCGTCCCACCCGCGTTACCGGGGCGCACCAGGTCGAAGAGGCGCCGACGCATTTCGTGCCCATGCCCGACACCCTGCAAAGCTCGCCCGCCGCGGCCGTGCTCGATCCCCGCGTGGACCCCGAGAACGACATCGCCATGGAAATGGCGCAGCCCGATCCCGCGAGCGTCGCCCCGGTGGCCGAGGCCGTGCCGGCGGAGGAGGCCGAGAACGAAGACGAGGCCGATGCGGGGCGCGAGGCCCGCACCGGCACCTGAGCCCCGGATGGCGCCCTTACCAGGGCGCCATCAGCACAATGGCGGCCAGGGCCAGGGCGATGCCCAGCGCGTTCATGCGCGACAGCGGTTCGCGGAAGGCCAGCGCGCCAACCAGCGTGCCCAGCGTGATCACCCCCATGTTCATCGATGCGAACACCAGCGCGGGATGTTCGGGCAGCGATTGGTGCGCGCGGATGTAGGTCAGGATGTTGCCGAAGTTCGCCAGCCCCAGCGCCACGCCGGCGGCCAGGTGCCTGGTTCGGCAGCGAACCCGGCGCAGCAGCAGGTAGGCCAGCATCAGCAGGCCCGCGATGACGAACGCCAGGAGCAGCCCGCCCGCGAACGCCGTGCCCGCGCGCGCCATCTGCTTGAACAGAATGTCGATGACGCCATAGCCCAGCCAGACGGCCAGCGGCCAGGCCCAGGCCGCGCGGCCGCCGCCGGCTTCGCCGCCCGTGGGGGCCGAAGCCGGGGCGGCGCGGCGCAACAGGCAATACAGCGCGCCGGCGGCCAGCACGGTCGCGGCCAGCTTGCGGCCGCTGGGCGGCTCGCCGAACAGCAGGAACGCCGCCAGCAACGGAATGAAGAGCGACAGGCGTTGCGCGGCGTCGCTGCGCACGATGCCCGCGTGGCGCACGGCCGCCGCCATCGCCAGGAACACGCTGGGCAGCAGGATGCCCAGCCCGGCCAGCACCATCCAGGGGGTCTTCGGCGCAAGCAGGCCGGCCGGATCCGGCCGCAGCACGGCCCAGCAGAGCAGGGCGGCCACCAGGTAGTTCATGGCGATGGCCTGCCGCACGTCCACCTGCCAGCGCCGGGCCAGCTTCAGCAGCACGGCCACCGTGACGCTGCAGGCGACGCTGGCAAGCAGGTAGAGCAGGCCCGGGGTCAACGGCACGGCGCGGCTTCCGCGGTATGTTGGGCTGCGTCGATCCGCATGCCCAGGCGCGCCAGCAGGCGCTGGTCGGCTTCCATCTGCGGATTGGCGGTGGTCAGCAGCGCGTCGCCGTAGAACATCGAGTTGGCGCCCGCCATGAAGCACAGGGCTTGCAGCGCGTCGTCCATGGCTTCGCGGCCGGCCGACAGCCGCACCGCGGCGCGCGGCATGGCGATCCGGGCCACCGCGATGGTGCGCACGAACTCGAAGGGGTCCAGCGCCTCCACGCCGGCCAGCGGCGTGCCTTCCACCTGGACGAGATTGTTGATCGGCACGGATTCGGGATAGGGCTCCATGCTGGCCAGTTGGGCGATCAGGCCAGCGCGCTCGCGCCGCGATTCGCCCATGCCGACGATGCCGCCGCAGCATACGCTGATGCCGGCGTCACGCACCCGGTCCAGCGTGTCCAGGCGGTCCTGGTAGGTGCGGGTGGAAATGATCTTGCCGTAGAACTCGGGCGAGGTGTCCAGGTTGTGGTTGTAGTAGTCCAGGCCGGCCTCCTTGAGCTGCTCGGCCTGCCCTGCGCGCAGCATGCCCAGGGTGACGCAGGTTTCCAGGCCCAGCGCCTTGACGGCGCTGACCATCTCGGCCACGGCGTCCAGATGATGCGGCTTGGGGCTGCGCCACGCGGCGCCCATGCAGAAGCGCTGCGCGCCGCCGGCCTGAGCGGCGCGCGCCGCGGCCACCACGTCTTCCAGCGGCATCAGCTTGTCCGCGTCCAGGCCGGTGTCGTAGTGCGAGGACTGCGGGCAATAGGCGCAATCCTCGGGACAGCCGCCGGTCTTGATCGAGAGCAGGCTGGACAGCTGGATGGCGTTCGGATCGAAATGCGCGCGGTGCGTCTGCTGGGCGCGGAAAACCAGGTCCATGAACGGCATCTCATAGAGCGCCATGATGCCGGCGGCGTTCCAGGCGGGCGCGGTCGCCGGTTTGGCGGCAGTCGGGACGGGGATGTAGGCGGTCTGCATGAACGGGCTCCTGTCGGTCTTGCGGAATCGAACCGCTTGCTGGGCAAGGGCTGGATCGGCGGATCGTAAGAAGCTGTGCGCGGTTTGCGCAATGCAGGGGGTATTGCCGGAATTAGAGGGGTTTAGGAGTGGTTTTTGCTGGAATTGGCGGATTTTGATCGTCGCCGATCGCTAACTGGGCCTCTTCTTCGGCGACGTGGCTGGCCTGGATATTTTGCATCTAATTGTAAATTTCAAAATTCAGCCCTGGCCCCGCTTGTCGCTTTTGCGGGCGGCCTCGCGGCCGGTGATGCCGCGATCGCGCGCCCAGACGATGGCGGCGCTGCGGCGGTGCACGCCGATCTTGCTGTAGATGGTGGCCACATGATTGCGCACGGTATTGCGCGACAGTTTCAGATGCCTGGCGATGCCGTCGTCGTCGTGGCCCTGGCACATCAGCCCCAGGACTTCGCGTTCGCGCGAGGTGAGCTGGGCGAGCTCCGCGGCGTCGAGCGTCGCGGGGGCGGGCTGGCGCAATTGCGCCAGCTTTTCGATGATGCCGCGGCTGAATGAGGACGTGTCCTGCATGACGGCCTCGATGGCGGTCAGCAATTCGGTCTCGGAACGCCTGCGCTCGGTGATGTCCTGCATCAGCACCAGCACATGCGGCACGCCGCCGATCTTGACCGGGGCGGCCGACACCAGGCAATCCAGTTGTGCGCCGTCCCGTGCGATCAGCGCGGCTTCCCGATTGCGGAAGCCCTCGCTGCCTTTCAGGCTCGCGGCGATGTCTTCGCTGGCATGCAGGCCCAGTTCGGGCAGCGGCACCCCGACGCAGCCCTCGACGTCCGCGCCGATGGCAGCCGCGAAGGCGTCATTGGCTTCCTGCACATGAAGGTCGTCGGCGTGGCATAGCGCCATCGGCGCCGGCGCCAGGCGAAAGGCCTGCGAATAGCGCTCTTCGCTGCCCCGCAGGGCCAGCTCGGCGCGTTTGCGCGAGTCCATGTCGATGAAGGTGAACAACATGCACGGCACGCCGTCCGGGTCGACCGGCTGCCCGAACGCGATTACGCATTTTTCGCCGCCTCGCGCCAGCTTCACCAGGCCCTCGCGCGGGGGGATGGCCAACCCCTGGCTGAGGCGGGCGATCGCGAGCTCCTTGTCCTCGCCGCCTCCCAGTACGTCGAGCTCGACAGCCGATTTTCCCAGGACGGCTTCGCGCGTCCAGCCTGTCATTTCGAGGAACCCCTGATTCACTTTCACGCAGTGCAGATCGTGCAGCCGACAGAGCAGGGCGGGAGCGGGATTGGCGTCGAAGGCGCGTTCCATGCCTTCGCCGGGGTCGGGGCGTCCGGTCTGGTCGTGCAGGATCAGCACCCGGTAGTCCGCGCCGTCGCCGCCTTGAAGGCGCAGGCCGCTCGCGCGCACGCGCCGCACGAATTCCTTGTCGTCCTTGCGCGCCAGGTCCAGCAGCAGGTCCTCGAACGGTTCGGCCGCCGCCAGGCGGTCCAGCGGATACTGGCGGGCGGCTACCCGGTGGTGGTTGCGGTGGGAGAGGACGTAGCGTTTGCGGTAGCCGGAAGGCGTGTCCCCCAGGTCTGCCAGCTTGTCGGTGCCGTGGAGGCCGAGAGCGCTGGCATTGGCCCACGCGATGGTCCCGTTAGCTTCCAGCAGGATGATGCCCTCGTTCAAGCCGGCGGCGATACTTTGCAGATGCTGGTGGCGCGCATGGGGGGCGGTGGCGTTCTCGGTCACGTAGTCCTCTTCATTTCGCGGGGCACGAACGCAAAGAATGAAGGCGCGTTGTTCCGCTGTCCAGATGGCGAAACGGACGAGTCTGAGCGTAGGGGGGGCCGCAGCCTGTGGCAGTCCCGGGTCCGACAATGGGATAGTTTTGCGGCGGACCCTAGGCGAGGAGATCGGGAATTTAATATACTTAAAAAATATTAACGATCGCTGCAGGGAGCTTCCCAGCTTCCGCGAGGCGCGCTCGACTCTCGCAGGATCCTGGTCATTGTTTCCATGAATCACTCCCCTCCCATCGTCAAAACTCGTGCGACCGAAGCCGCTTACGACGCGATCGAGCAAATGATCGCCACGCTCAAGCTCGAGCCCAACCAACCTATCGTGGAAAGCGACCTGATCCAGTTGACCGGCCTGGGCCGCACGCCCATCCGCGAGGCCTTGATGCGCCTGGTCGCCAGCGGCCTGATCGAACAGCAGCCGCGCCGCGGCCTGCGGGTGAGCGAGATCCGCATCGCGGAGCACCTGATCCTGATCGAAACCCGCCGGGTCCTGGAGCGCCTGATCGCCATGTCCTCGGCGCGGCGCGCCACGCCGGAGCAGCGCGCCAAGCTGCTTCAGCATGCGCACGACATGGTCGATGCGGCGGGGCGCGGGGACCTGGCCGGCTACATGCACGCCGACCAGGCCCTGGACAGGGTCAATCACGAAGCCAGCCGCAACCCCTATGCGGTGCAGGCGATCATTCCCATGATCATCCAGTGCCGGCGCTTCTGGTACGCCTTCCAGCATGAAGGCGATCTGGAGCGCGGCGCGCAGTGCCACCTGATGGAGGCCGAAGGCATCCACGCCAATGACCCGGAGCGGGCCATGGCGGGCGCGGACGCATTGATGAGCTACCTGACGGAATTCACCCACACGGTGATCGAAGGGTGACAGCGGCGCGGGCTTTGCGAAGGCCCGCGCCATTGAGCAAGGCTCAGTTCACATACCAGATGGTCTTGACCTGCTGGTATTGATCCAGCGCTTCCAGGCCGTTGTCGCGGCCGCCGAAGCCCGACTGCTTGTAGCCGCCGAACGGCGTGGTGATGTCGCCTTCCGAGAAGCCGTTGACCGACACGGTGCCGGCCTGGATGGCTCGCGCCACGCGTTGCGCGCGGCGTACGTCGCGGGTGTACAGCGAGGCCGCGAGGCCATACTGGCTGTTGTTGGCCAGTTCAATGGCCTCGGCTTCGGTCTCGAATGGCGTCACCGCCAGGATCGGGCCGAAGACCTCTTCCTGGAACAGACGCGAGTCCGCCCCCACGGCGTCGAAGATCGTCGGTTCGACGTACCAGCCGCTGCCCAGTTCCGAATGGATGCGCCCGCCATGGATCAGGCGGGCGCCATCGGCCGCCGCGTTGTCCAGGAAGCCGCGCACCTTGTCGAAATGCGCGCGTTCGATCATCGGCCCGATCTTGACGTCGGCCTCGGTGGGCAGGCCCACTTTCCATTCCGAGAGGCGCTGGCGCAGCCGGTCGAGCAGGGCGTCCTTGATTCCGGCCTGCACGATCAGGCGCGAACCGCAACTGCAGTTCTCTCCCATGTTCCAGAAGGCCGCGGCGAGCACGTGATCGACCAGGCCGTCCAGGTCGGCGTCGTCGAAAATCACCTGGGGGCTCTTGCCGCCGCATTCCAGCACGATTTCCTTGAGATTGCTCTCGGCGGAATACTTGAGGAAATACCTTCCCACCTCGGTCGAACCGGTGAACGACACCACGTCCACGCCCATATGGCGGCCGATGGCCTGGCCGACGGTTTCGCCCAGACCCGTGACTAGTATCAGGGCGCCTGCCGGTATGCCGGCCTGATGGGCGAGCTGGGTCATGCGGTAGGCGCTCAGGGAGGTCAGCTCGGCGGGCTTGACGATCACGGAATTGCCCGCAGCAAGAGCCGGGGCCACCTTCCAGGCATACATCTGCGCCGGGAAATTCCACGGCAGCACCGCGCCCACGACGCCTATGGGTTCCTTCACGATCAGGCCCAGCGCCTCGGGTCCCGTCGGCGAGATGCGTCCGAAGCACTTATCCACGGCTTCGGCATACCAGCGGAACGTGTCCAGCGTGGCCGGCATGTCGGTATTCAGGCATTCGGTGATCGGCTTGCCGGCGTCCACGCAGTCCAGCGCGGCCAGTTCTTCGGCGTGCTCGGCCAGCAGGCCGGCCCAGGCCAGCATGATGCGCTTGCGTTCGGCCGGCGCCAGGCCCGACCACTCGCCCGATTTGAAGCTGGCGCGGGCGGCCTGCACGGCGCGGTCCACGTCGGCAGCCGTGCCGGCTTCGATCGAACCGATCACGCTGTTGTCGATGGGCGTGGTGTTCTCGAGACGGGCCCCCGGCGCGGCATGGCCGGGAATCAGATTGCCCGCCCATAGCTGCCCGGCGCGGGCCTGCTCGAAAATCTGCTCTTTGGCTTGCGGCATGGCGGTTCCCCTATCCCTGGTAGGCATCGAGCATGGCCAGGAACGCGCGCTCGTCCTCGGCCGACAAGGGCGCCAGCGGCAGGCGCACCGTCCCGGCGTCGACGCCGTGGCGGCGGCAGCCGAGCTTGGCCTTCTGGTTGTAGTCGCCGGATTCCATCGCCTGGATCACGGGGTACATGCCGCTCATCAGCGCGCGGACGTCATCCCAGCGTTGTTCGGCGGCCGCCTTGACCATGGCTGCCTGTTCGGCGGGGAACACGTTGGCACCGCCGCTGATCCAGCTGCGCACGCCCCAGAACAGGAAGTCGGCGGCCATGTCGTCGGAGCCGCTGATGATCTGGAAATCCGGAATGCGGGCCTGGATCAGCGCGAGCGCGCGGTTGAAGTTGCCGCTGCTTTCCTTGATGCCGATGATGTTCGGGATACGGGCCAGTTCGATCACCGTTTCCACTGCGATCTGCACGCCGATGCGGGCCGGGAAGTCGTACAGGATGATGGGCAGCGGCGTGGCGGCCGCCACGGTGCGGAAATGCTGCAGGATGCCCGCCTGCTCGGGCAGGCTGTACGGCGGGGCGGTCAGCATCAGGCCTTCATAGCCCAGTTCCCGGGCTTGCTGGGCGTTGCGGATCGCTTCGGGCGTGGAGAGCGCATTGATGCCGGCGATCAGCGTGATGCGTCCGCTTGCGGCCTCCGCCACCGTGCGCAGCACCAGCTCGCGCTCGGCGTCCTCCAGGGCGTAGAACTCGCCGGTCGTGCCGCAGGCCACGATGCCGGCCACGCCCGCTTCCACGAAGCGTTCCACCAGCTGCCGCAGGGCATCGGCATTCACGCGGCCGTCCGCGCCGAACGGCGTCACGATGGGTACCAGGACTCCTTCGATATTCATACGTCTTCCTATTGCAGAAAAAGCGCCCGTATCGCCGGGCAAAAGCGAGGCCGCGCGGGCCCGCAAACCAGGTTTGTTCAGAAGCCCACGATGCGCTGCGGCAGCCAGGTCGCCAAGGCGGGGAACAGCGCCACGATCGCCAGCGTCACGAACTGCACCAGGATGAAGGGCACCACGCCCCTGCACACCTGGCCGTACTTCATGTCCGGCGGGGCGATCGACAGCAGGTAGAAAATCGACGAGGCCATGGGCGGCGTGAGGTAGCTCGTCTGGATCACGATGATCACCAGCGTGCCGAACCAGATCGGATCGACGCCCGCGGCCGTGAGGACGGGCAGGAACAGCGGCACGCAGATCAGCACATTGGCCGTCCAGTCCAGGACGAAACCCAGCAGGAAGACGATGCACAGGAACAGGACCAGCGTGCCGTTGACGCCCAGGCCCAGGTCCGACGTCAGGCCCTGGATCAGGCGCGAGCCGCCGTTGGCCGCGAAGATGCCGGTGAACATGATGCCGCCGGCCACGATCAGCAGGATCATCGCCGAAATGCGGACCGTGATCGCCAGGGACTCGCGCATCATCGACAGGCTGAACTGGCCGTAGCAGATGCACAGGATCAAGGCGCCGACGGCGCCCACGGCGGCCGCCTCGGTCGGCGAGGCGATGCCCGCCATCAGCGAACCCAGCACGGCGAAGATCAGCAGCATCGTGGGCACGAGCCCGCTCAGCGTGATACGCAGCTTGGCTGCCAGCGGCAGTCGCATGTCCTCGGCGTCGGCGGGCGGGCCTTTCTTCGGGTTCAGCACGCAAACGCCGATGATGTACAGGACGAACAGCCCTACCATGATCAGTCCGGGGAACAGCATGGCGGCGAACAGTTCGCCCACCGAAACCTGCGCCAGCGAGGCATACACCACGGCCACCACCGACGGCGGAATCATCGTGCCGAGCGAGCCGCCGGCGCAGATGGTTCCCGCGATCAGCGAGTTGTCGTAGCGAAAGCGCTGCATCGCGGGGATGGCCATCAGCCCCACCATGACCTCGACCGCGCCGACCACGCCGGCGGCCGCCGCAAAGGTCGCGCCCATGGCGATGGTCGCCACGGCCAGGCCGCCCGGCAGGCGCCCCAGCCAGAGCTGCATGGTGCGGAACAGGCGCGCCGCGATCCCAGAGCGTTCCAGGATGGCGCCCATCAGCACGAACATGGGGATCGCGGACAGGATGTAATTGGTGGCGGCCGAGTAAAGCCCGCCGTAGAGCTGGTTGAAGACATTCCCGCCGAAGGCGAACCAGCCGGCGATGAGGGCGGGGATGATCAGGGAAAGGGAAACCGGGATGCCCAGGAAGATCAGCAGGAACATCCCCGGGAACATCAACGCTGCGACAGTCGGATTCATCAATGTTCCTTCGCGGCGGGGGAGCGCTGGCCGGCAAAGGCGCGCAGGCCCTCGGACGCGAGTTGCAGGGTCATCGCGATCAGGCCGATCGCGATCAGCAGATAGAAAGGCCACATCACCGGCGCCCAGGGGCTGACCGTCTCGACTTCGTGGCGCACCCAGGCGCGCCAGGTGTGCGAGACGGCGATCGAGGACAGCACGCCGAACAGCGGCGCCAGGATCAGCAGGTAGGCGACGCCCTGGACCGCGTTGTTGAAGCGGGCCGGCAAGCGGTTGCGCAGCACGTCGATGCGGATATGGGCGTCTTCCCGCAGGACATAGGCCATGCCCAGCAGGAACACCGCGCCGTTGCTCATGTAGGCGATGTCGAACGCCCACACCGTCGGCGCGTCGAACACATAGCGCGCGAAGACTTCGTACACCATCGCCAGGGTCAGCACTGCCGCCGATATGCTGGCCAGCAGGGAAGCGAATCGGGACACGCCGTTGGCAAACCGGGCCAGGACATCGAGCATGATCGCCTTCCTCGCCGCGCGTCAGTTGCGAACCAGGTAGCCGCTCTCGGCCTTCCAGCGCTCGTGATAGGCCTGGTAATCAGCCAGCACCTCGGCCATGTCCGGCTTGCCGGCGGCCTTTTGCGCTTCGGCCGTCTTGCGCATCCAGTCGTTGCCCGCATCGGAAAGCTGCTTCACGAATTCCGGGCCGAGCGTGATGATCTCGTTGCGGCCGCTGCGGTACTTCGCCATGGCCTTCATGTCGGCGTCGTAGAAGTGGTCCAGTCCTTGTTGCGTCGTGAGTTCGGCGGCTGCCTCGATCAGCGGCTTCAGGTCGGCGGGAACCTTGTCCCAGGTCTCCTTCTTCACGACCACTTCCCACATGAACGTGGGCTGGTGCACGCCGGGCACCACGATGTACTTGGCGGCCTGGTGGAAGCCCTCGGGCATGTTGGCCGACGGCGGCGCCCATTCCACTGCGTCCACGCCCTTGCGCTGCAGCAGGGTGTAGGTCTCGCCCGGCGGCACCACGGTCGGCACCGCGCCGAAGTAGTCGCGCATCACCTCCGCCCAAGGGCCCGAAGTGCGGTATTTCAGGTTCTTCAGGTCTTCGGCGTTGCGGATCGGCTTGTTGGCGTGCGCCATGATCTCCGACGAACCGATCCCCACGATCATGGTCTTCAGGCCCTGGCTGGCGCGCAGCTTTTCGAGCCGCTGCTTGCCGCCGCCTTCGTACAGCCAGGCCTTGTAGGCGTCGGGGCCCATGCCGCCGGGGAAGCCCGAGAAGATGGCGTTTTCCGGGTTCTGGTTGACCAGGTAGCTGGAGGTGGAATGGCCGGCTTCGACCACGCCGTCCTGCACCGCATCGAACACTTTCAGCGCCGGCACGATCACGCCCGCGCCAAAGGGCTGGATCTCCACCCGTCCGCCGGTCAGCGTCTTGGCGTTGGAGGCAAAGCGTTCGAGGAAATTCTTGTAGAAGGGCGAGCCTTCCGGAACCGAGGTCGGAACTCGCCAGGTGACGTCGGCCGCAACGGCGGAACCGGCGGCGCATGCCGAGACGACAGTGGCAGCCAATACGCGGATCAATGTTTTCATGTTTTCCCCTTGTGGATGTGGAAATCGAACCGGTCTTTGCGGCGACAGTCTAATATCCATTAAATATATTAACAACATATTTAAGGGTAAGCCCTAGGCGGGCGCGCAGGCGTCTTGCGGAAGGAGGGGGAGGGTTGCGCGGGCGTTGCTGCGCGGGAAGGCGGCGTGCACGCAGGCGGGCTTGCCTGAATGGGGCCGGAAATGACAAAAGCCTTGTAAGCAAGGGCTTTACAAGGCTTTCCATGATCTTTGGCGGAGCGGACGGGACTCGAACCCGCGACCCCCGGCGTGACAGGCCGGTATTCTAACCAACTGAACTACCGCTCCGCAGCGGTGTGCTTTCACTTCTTCAATACGTTGCGGCGTCAAGGCAACGGGTACTGCGTGCCAGCGAACTGGCGTCCCCTAGGGGATTCGAACCCCTGTACTCACCGTGAAAGGGTGATGTCCTAGGCCTCTAGACGAAGGGGACCTGGAACTGCAAAACTCGTACTGCGTTCTTCGCTTTGGACTGGTGGAGGTAAGCGGGATCGAACCGCTGACCTCTTGCATGCCATGCAAGCGCTCTCCCAGCTGAGCTATACCCCCCAGGAATCCTCGTTGCCACAAACCGCCGGCAACCAGGCCTTACACCCTAAAAAGCAAAAAGCCCCGAATACGGAGCTCTTGAAAGACCCTGAACGAGAGCTTTTGGCGGAGCGGACGGGG
>NZ_JPYO01000034.1:0-30555 GCF_000757485.1 Achromobacter sp. RTa | reverse complement strand
ACCGCTGACCTCTTGCATGCCATGCAAGCGCTCTCCCAGCTGAGCTATACCCCCGTTCTTCTAATCAATTCCGTTTAGCGTCCGACGAATTTCCCATCGGGAATTTTCCAGGGGATCGGCACGTTTTACGGTGCGTTTTCCTTGAAATTTCGTCTTTCGTTGCCGGTTTTGTTTAGTGCCGTTGGCGAAGAAACGAGATTATGCACGAACTGAATTGGGTGTGCAAGTCGCTTTGCGGCAAAAAATAAAAAAGTTGCGAAAAAACGGGGGCAGGAAAGAGTTTGCCGCCGGATTCCGCGCTTTTTTTGCGCAGGAGGAAGCGTTCCCGCATGGCTGGAGCCCAGGCAAATCAAGGACTTGCCGGAATGCTATCGTGATCGGAAATTTTTTTGCAGCCGGGCAGGTATTTTGCGTGGCATTGTGGCCGGCCAGCCGCGGCACATGATGCGGGTATCAAGACAAGGACGTAGCGCGATGAGCAGCAAAACATCTTTTCCCACGAGCCCGCTGGGACGCACCGGAATGGCGGTCACCCGCATCGGCCTGGGAGCCTGGGCGATCGGCGGCAATGGTTGGGCGGTGGGCTGGGGCCCGCAGGACGACGCGGATTCCATTGGAGCCATCCGCCGGGCCGTGGAGCGGGGCATCAATTGGATCGATACCGCGGCCGTCTACGGTCTGGGGCATTCCGAGGAGATCGTGCGCCGCGCGCTGGCGCAGATGGCGCCGGCCGAGCGGCCCTACGTCTTCACCAAGTGCGGCCTGAACTGGTCCGCCGATCAGCCGCGGGCCATGCCGCGGCGCACGGGCGCGCCGGCCAGCATCCGGCGGGAAATCGAAGATTCGCTGCGGCGCCTGGGCGTGGAGCGCATCGATCTCTACCAGATGCACTGGCCGGCGGGCGACGGCACGCCGCTGGAGGCGTATTGGCAGCAACTGCTGGACCTGAAGCGCGAAGGCAAGGTGAGGGCGGTGGGCTTGTCGAACCACAATCTTGCGCAGATCCAAGCCGCGGAAGCGCTGGGCCACGTGGATACGCTGCAGCCGCCGTTTTCCGCCATACAGCGCGCGGCCGGCGCAGACCTCATTCCCTGGTGCGCCCGCAACGGCACGGGCGTCATCGTCTACAGCCCGATGCAGTCCGGCCTGTTGACCGGCCGCTTCAGCGTGGAGCGCGCGCGTTCCCTGCCCGAGGACGATTGGCGCGCGCGCAATGCGGAATTCGCATCGCCCAATATCGAACGCAACCTGGCGCTGGCCGAGGCCTTCAAACCGGTTGCCGAGCGCCATGGCACGACGGTCGCCGCGGTGGCGGCAGGCTGGACGCTGGCCTGGCCCGGCGTGACGGGCGCCATCGTGGGGGCGCGCAGCGCCGCCCAGGTGGACGGGCTGCTCGGCGCCGCGGAGCTCGAACTGGACAGCGAGGATATGGACGCCATCGCCGAGGCGATCGAACGTACGGGCGCGGGCGCCGGCCCCGTCCGTCCAGCCGAGGACAGCGGGGCCCTTCCGGCCAATCTGTTCGCCTGAGGCGCGTCAGCCGCGGCGCGACTTGCGGCCGCTGCCAACGGCTGCGATCAGCGCCAGCCCGATCAGGGCCAGCGCCGTTTTGTCGCCGAAACGCGCATAGGGCGTCAGGCCCGTCATTCCCTGCACCGCCACCGGCAGCACGCCGGCCTGCAGCGGCGCGAGTTGCGCCGCCACGCGGCCCTTCGCATCGATGGCGGCGGTAATGCCGGTGTTGGTCGAGGTCAGCATCGGGCGGGCGGTCTCGATGGTGCGCAGGCGGCCGATCTGCAAGTGCTGGCGCAGCGCCCAGGAGTTGCCGAACCAGCCCAGGTTGCTGACGTTCACGAGTATGGTCGCGCCCGGCTCGCCATTGGGGCCGGGTTGCAGCGCGGGCAGCAGGTCCGGTCCGAACAGGTCTTCATAGCAGATGTTGAACGCGATGTGCTGGCCGCCCACGGCAAATGGAGTCTGGCGCCGGGCCCCGCGGTCGAAATCTCCAAGGGGAATGTTCAGCATGTCGACGAACCAGTGGAAGCCCGGCGGCACGTATTCGCCCCAAGGCACCAGGTGGCGTTTGTCGTAGCGCATGGCGGTGCTGCCCTGGACGAGCTGCTCGAGCGGTGTATTGCCGTCGAAACCCATGACGCTGTTGGTATAGCGGTCGCGGCCGTTCACGCGGTCGTGCAGCGGCACGCCCATCGCGATGACGGTATTGCGCTGCGCGGCCACGTTGCGCCAGGTATCCCAGATGCGCGGATCGAGCTGGTCCTGGAAGATGGGCAGCACGGTTTCCGGCAGGATGACCAACTGCGGAGCGGGCACGCCGGGCGCGGCCGGCATGGCCGTCAGGTCAAGGTGCCGGATCAGGCTTTGCTCCAGCAGGGCGGGATCGAACTTCTGCGATTGCTCGATATTGCCCTGGACCAGCCTGACGTTCAGCGGATCGCCGGCGGGTGTGGACCAGTCGATGCGCGACAGCGGCCAGCCAGCCGCGGCCAGCGCCAGCGCGATTCCCGCCGCCACGGCGTGGCGTGAGCCGGGCCCCGGTTTTTTCGAGGGCTGCCACAGGCTGGCGAGCCCGGCGGCGGCGAAGGCGGACAGGAAGGCCATGCCGTGCACGCCCAGCAGCGGGGCCCAGCCCGCGATCGGGCCGTCGATCTGCGCATAGCCGATGTTGAGCCACGGGAAACCGGTCAGCAGGACGGCGCGCAGCCACTCGAATGCCGCCCACATCGCGGCCCAGGCCAGGGTGCCGGACAGAATACGGGAGGGGCGCGAATCCGGGGAAAGCGGCGCATAGCGGCGCGCCAGCGCGCTCGCCGTGGCGGGGAACAGGGCCAGGAAGGCGGACAGGGCCAGCACCGCGGCCACCGACAGTGGCGCGGACAGATCGCCGTAGCGGTGCAGGCTGATGAAGATCCAGTACAGGCCCAGCGCGTAGGTGGCGAAGCCGAACAGCCAGCCGCGCGCCCATGCCTGCCTGGCCGAGGGCGCGTACAGCGTCGCGCGGGCGGCGATGGCCAGCATCAGGATCTGGGTCGCCGCCAGCGCCCAGTCGGGCAGGGGGCCGGGAGAGAAAGTCAGGGCGTGCGCGGCGCCCGCCAGCAGCAGGCCGGCGGCGCCGCGCAGGTAGCGGCTGCGCGGGGAACTGGTCATGCGTCGGAAGAAGACTGGGAGGCTTGGGGCGGGGCGTTGCGCTTGACGCGCAGCCAGATGGCGCGGCGCGCGTCGCCGCGGGCCACTTCGAGGCGCAGGCCGTCGAATTCGGCGGTATCGCCGCGGCGCGGGATGCGCCCCAGCTGGCCGCCCATCCAGCCGCCGACGCTGTCGTATTCGTCGTCGGGCAACTGGCAGCCGAAGACGTCGTTGAAGTGCGAGATGTCGGTGGCCGCCAGGACGCGCCACTGGTTCTCGCCTTCGGGGAAGATCGAGTCTTCCTCGGTTTCGTCGAATTCGTCTTCGATGTCGCCGACGATCTGTTCCAGCACGTCTTCCATCGTGACCAGGCCGGAAATGCCGCCGTGTTCGTCGATGACGATGGCCTGGTGGTTGCGGCTGGCGCGGAACTCGTGCAGCAACACGTTCAGGCGCTTGGATTCGGGAATGAAGACGGCCGGCCGTACCAGCGTGCGCACTTCGATGCCGGGTTCCAGCATGCAGCGCAGCAGGTCCTTGGCCAGCAGGATGCCGATGATGTTGTCGCGGTCGCCTTCGTAGACGGGAAAGCGCGAATGCGCGGTCTCGATTACCGAGGCCACCAGGTAAGGGATGGGTTGGGTGACGTCGAGCAGGTCCATGCGGGAGCGCGGGACCATGATGTCGCCCACGGTGCCCTCGGACACGGCAAGCGCGCCCTTGATCATCTTGTAGGATTCCGCGTCGAGCAACTGGCGGTCGTGCGCGGCTTCCAGAACGGCTTTGATGCCTTCGCGGTCCTCGGGCTCTCGGCGCACGAGGGAAAGCAGGCGGTCTAGAAGGGATTTGGTGGCGGGTTTGGATGAGCGAGCAGGCGTCGCTTCGGGGGCAGGATAAGGGTCAGACATCGTCCGCAAGGACAAGTTGTGGAGGAGCCAGCATAACCGATACCGGCCTGCAATTTGTAACAACAGCCCCCAAAATAAGGGAAATCACCGCCATCTGCGCCCTGCTGGACGCTATTTTTCGGCATATTTTGCCTTGGGCCGCCCCAAGGCAAAAAGCGCCTCGCCGTATTTGGCGGATTCAGGCGGCCACGTAGGGGTCGGCGATGCGCATGGCGGCCAGCGTGGCGGTCTCCAGGGCTTCCATGCGCTTGGCGTCGCGCGCCTTGATGTGGTCGTAGCCCAGCGCGTGCAGCACGCCGTGGATGGTGAGGTGCGCGGCGTGGTCCAGCAGCGCCTTGCGCTGTTCGCGCGCTTCGCGCACCAGCACCGGCACGCACATCACGATGTCGCCGCGCGCAACGCCCAGGGGATCCACTCCGTACTCGAAGGTCAGCACGTTGGTGGCATAGTCGCGGCCGCGGAAGTCGCGGTTCAGCCGCCGGCCTTCGGCCGCGCCGACCAGCCGCAGGCTCAGCTCCGCGGCCGAGAACTCGACCAGTCCGTCTTGGGCGGCGCCCGCCAGCGCGCGCTCGGCCCAGCGGCGCAGGCGCCAGCGGGGCAGGCGGACTTCCTCGACGCCGTATTGCACGGACAGGGACAGTTCAGGCTTCATCTTCGGCGGCGCGGTCGTAGGCGTCGACGATGCGGGCGACCAGGGGATGGCGCACCACGTCTCGGCTGGTGAATCGGGTGGTGGCGATGCCCTGCACGTCGTGCAGCACCTTCACCGCATGCGCCAGGCCGCTGTCCTGGCCGCGCGGCAGGTCCACCTGGGAGGGGTCGCCGGTGATGACGGCCTTGCTGCCGAAGCCGATCCGCGTCAGGAACATTTTCATCTGTTCCGGCGTGGTGTTCTGCGCTTCGTCCAGGATGACGAAGGCATGGTTCAGCGTGCGGCCGCGCATGTAGGCCAGCGGAGCGATCTCGATCGTCTGCTTTTCGAACAGCCGCTGCACCTTTTCGAAGCCCATCAGGTCGTACAGCGCGTCGTACAGCGGCCGCAGGTACGGATCGACCTTCTGCGCCAGGTCGCCGGGCAGGAAGCCCAGGCGCTCGCCGGCCTCCACCGCGGGGCGCGTCAGCACCAGGCGCTGCACGGTGTCGCGCTCCATGGCGTCGATCGCGCAGGCCACGGCCAGCCAGGTCTTGCCGGTGCCGGCGGGGCCGACGCCGAAGGTGATGTCGTGCTTGAGGATGTTGTTCAGGTAGTCGCGCTGGCGGGGCGTGCGGGGGCGCAGATCGCTGCGCTTGGTGCGCAGGGCGATGCCGTCGCTCTCGTCGTCCAGGGCGGGCAGCGGGTCGATTTCCTGGGACAGCTCTTCCTTCAGTTCCTCTTCCTGCCGGCCGACGCCGATCTCGACGAGCCCCAGCTGGATATCGTCGACCGACAGGGCGCGGTGCACGGCCTGCTCATGGAAGCGGCGCAGCACGCGCGCGGCCAGCTCGGCCAATTCGCCCTCGATCGTGACTCGGCTGCCGCGGCGCGAGAGCTTGACGTTCATGCCGTCGGCCAGCTGGCGCAGGTTCTCGTCCAGCGGGCCGCAGAGATTGGCCAGATGGGTGTTGTCGCCGTCCAGGACGACGACGGCGGGCATGCTGCGACGGGCGCGGGAGCGGGAGGTGGTCATTAGGCCTCTTGGGAAACTCGGTCCACGTCGGCGACCCGCGCGCGCAGCGAATTGGTGTGCGCTTCGGTGATGATGACGTCGACCATTTGTCCGATGAGCCGCGCGGGCGCGGCGAAATTCACGATGCGGTTGTTCTCGGTGCGGCCCATCAGTTCATTCGGGTCGCGGCGCGAGGGGCCTTCCACCAGCAGGCGCTGGCGCGTGCCGATCATGTTGCGGGCGATCGTCGCCGCCTGCTCGTTGATCAGCGCCTGCAGGCGCTGCAGGCGGCGCAGCTTCACGTCCTGGGGCGTGTCGTCGTGGAGGTCGGCGGCCGGCGTGCCCGGACGGCGCGAATACACGAACGAGAACGAGGTGTCGAAGCCGACGTCCTCGATCAGTTTCATGGTTTTTTCGAAGTCTTCTTCGGTCTCGCCAGGAAAGCCGACGATGAAATCCGAGGACAGCGTCAGGTCGGGGCGGGCTGCGCGCAGGCGGCGCACGACGGACTTGAATTCCAGCGTGGTGTAGCCGCGCTTCATGGCGGCCAGGACGCGGTCGCTGCCGGCCTGGACCGGCAGGTGCAGGAACGACACCAGCTTGGGCAGGCGGGCATAGGCGTCCACCATGCGCTGGGTCATTTCCTTGGGATGCGAGGTGGTGTAGCGGATGCGCTCGATGCCGGGGATTTCGTGCACGTATTCCAGCAGCATGGCGAAGTCGGCGATTTCACCGGTATCGGCCATGCGCCCGCGGTAGGCGTTCACGTTCTGGCCCAGCAGGGTGACTTCCTTCACGCCCTGGTCGGCCAGGTCGGCCACTTCGACCAGCACGTCTTCGAAGGGACGCGAGACTTCCTCGCCGCGCGTGTAGGGCACGACGCAGAAGCTGCAGTACTTGCTGCAGCCTTCCATGATCGAGACGAAGGCCGTGGCGCCGTCGACGCGCGGCGGCGGCATGTTGTCGAACTTCTCGATCTCGGGAAAGCTGATGTCGACCTGCGAACGGCCTTCCTCGCGGCGGCGCTGGATCAGCTCGGGCAGGCGGTGCAGCGTCTGCGGGCCGAACACCACGTCGACGTAGGGCGCGCGCTTGACGATGGCTTCGCCCTCCTGGCTGGCCACGCAGCCGCCCACGCCGATCACCAGATTGGGATTGGTCTTCTTCAGGTGCTGCACGCGGCCCAGGTCGGAGAAGACTTTTTCCTGCGCCTTCTCGCGCACCGAACAGGTGTTGAACAGGATGACGTCGGCTTCTTCCGGGTCGTTGGTCAGCTCCAGCCCCTGGTCGCCGCGCAGCACGTCGGCCATCTTGTCCGAATCGTATTCGTTCATCTGGCAGCCGAAAGTGCGGATGTACAGCTTGCGGGGGGAGCCGGCGCCGGTGGCCGGAAGGGGAGCGTTCGCGCCGTCGCGCTGGGCGTCGGCGCGCTTGAGGGAAATTTCTTGCATGATGGTCGCCGTGACGGGTGTAGATCCCGGGGGCAGGAAGATGGGAAACGGCGAATTTTAACTCTTGCGTGAATTTGTTTCTTGGTCTTGCCCGCGGCGGCCGTTACGATAACTATCAGGCTGGCTTTCAGATTCCAGTAATATTTATCATTTCCCTGATGCGGCACCGATGAATTCCAATCCCTTGACGCCTCCGGTAGCCGCTCCCGCGATCGATGCCGCGACGGGCGCCCTTCCGGCGGACCGCTTCCGCAATCCGTTTTCGCCCTTGACCTGGCTGCTGCTGGGCTGCGCGCTGGCATTGGCCGCGGGCGCCAGCGCGCTCTGGATCGACCTGCCGCTGGCCATCTGGATCAAACAGTCCGTCACCGAAGGCGTGAACGAGTCCTTCGAATGGGTGGGCGAGCTGGGTGAAAGCGGCAGCTATATCGCCGTGGCGCTGGCCTTTTACGTCATCGGGCTGGTCGGGCTCGCTCGCGGCTGGCGCAACCCCGTGCGCATGAGCTACGCGAGCATGGCGCGGGGCAGTCTGCTGATGCTCTCCACCATGGCAGTGGGCGGGCTGGTCGTGCTGGTGCTGAAGCGCTCGGTGGCGCGGGCGCGGCCCGAGCTCTTCTTCGAAAAGGGCGTCTACGGGTTGGGCGAGTCGTTTTCCCGCGCCCAGCTTTTCAATTCGTTCCCGTCCAGCCATACCTATGCAGCGTTCTCGGTGGCCGTGGTGCTGGGCATCCTGGCGCCCCGTTGGCGGTGGGTATTCCTGCTGCTGGCGACGCTGGTCGCGGTAAGCCGCCTGGTCAACCTGGATCATTACCTGTCCGACGTGATGACCGCCGCGGGCATCGCGGTATTGATCGGCCATGTGCTGGCGCCCCGCGTGCTGGACGCCAGGTACCAGTGGCCGCTGCGCGCGCCGTGGAAATGGTGGCGCCAGCCTGATGCTCCGCGTGTCTGACACCTGGTCACATGCTCCGTGTGTCTGACACCCGAGGAGAGAGACTTCGTTATGCTCCGGTGCCGCCGGGTGTCTGACACCGGGTCAGAACTGGGTGTCTGACACCCATATGAGACGGTCTTTCGACCACGAAACAGTCTTCCCGGGTGTCTGACACCGGCTCACATGCTCGCGTGTCTGACACCCGTATGAGACGGTCTTTCGACCACGAAACAGTCTTCCCGGGTGTCTGACACCGGCTGACTTGAATGAACAGCCGTCCAGATACGGCCGGTGTCAGACACCCGCCAGCGCCAGAGTATGGCGGCGTCCATCTCCTCGGGTGTCAGACACGCGGAAGGTTGGGCTGTCAGACACGCGGAAGGTTGGGCTGTCACACACGCGGAAGGTCGGGTTCCGCCGCGAAGTTCACCACCACGCGCCGGTTGCTGCGGCTTTTCTTTTCGATCTTGGTCACGACCACGGCGCCGATCTCGCCCGTGTTGGCCACGTGCGTGCCGCCGCAGGGCTGGCGGTCCACGCCGGGAATTTCGACGATGCGGATGCTGCTTGTGCCCGCCGGCGGAGCGGCCCCTACCGTGCGCACCAAATCCGGTTCCGCCGCCAGTTGCTCCGGCGTGATGCAGTTGATACTGACGCCGAGGCCCGAGCCGATCAGCGCGTTCAGGCGTTCGGTCAGGTCGGCCTTGTCCAGCGTGGACTCGGGCAGATCGAAGTCGATGCGCGCGGAGTCGGGCGAGATATTGCAGCCCGTCACTGGCGCGGGCACCAATGAGCCGAGCAGGTGCAGGCAGGTGTGCAGCCGCATCAGCCGATGGCGGCGCGGCCAGTCGATGGCCACCGATACGCGTTCGCCCACCTGGGGCAGCGCGCCGCCGTCCGGCACGTGCAGGATGCGCTGGCGGTCATCCGCATACAGCGTGTCCGCCAGGGCCAGCACCCGGCCGTCCGCCAGCGTCAGCGTGCCGCTGTCGCCCGCCTGCCCGCCGCTGCGCGCATAACAGACGGTTTCATCGAGTTCGATGCCTTCGGGGCCGACGGCGACCACGGTGGCGTCGCAGCGGTCCAGGTAGGGGTCTTCGTCGAATCGCTTGCGGGGGGCGGGCATGGATGGGTCTCCGGAATGGGCGGGTGGTTCGTTCGGGAAGGGCAGCCGGCGGGCGCCGGGCCCGGCGGCAGGGCTCCTCAGGCCAGGACCTTCACGCCCTGCGCCGTTTCTATGCGGGCGCTGAGGCGGGGCGGGCCATCGGCCTGTTCGACATGGATCAGATGGTCGGCGCCCAGCCAGGTCAAGCCCTGGCGCAGCAGCCCCGCCTGCGGATGGCTGCCCAAGAGCTGGACCAGCGCCAGGTCCTGGCGCGGTAGGCTGAGTCCGGGGTAGTCCGGCACGTCCCATTGGATCAGCGTGGGCAGCAGGCCGTCGCCCGCCGCGTGGCCGGCCTCGCGCCAGGCGGGCAGGCTGCCGTCGTCGGGCACCGTCAGCCGCCAGCGCAGGTCGCCGCGCGACATGGGGATCGCAGGGGCAAGGCGGTCAGGGTGTTCGGCCTGCATGCGGGTGAGATCCAGCGGCGCTTCCACCCTGGCGGCCCAGTGGGCCAGGAAGGGCCCTTGTTCCAGGCGGGCGCGCATGGCCGGCTGGTCCAGCCCGAACCAGCGCGGCCGCGAGGGCGGCTCGGCGTTCGGGTCGATGGCGATCACTTCCAGATAGATGCCGCCGGCCATGCCCAGGACCCGGTTGTGGGTGCCCATGCGCGGGTGGGCGCCGCCGCCGGAGGGCGCGATGCCGAGCAGCCCGGCGACGTATCCGGTGCCGCTGGCGAGATCGGGCGCGGCGATGACGAGGTGATCGATGGCGAGTTTCATGATGTGGCTATGGTAGCCCAGCAATACGCCTCAGCAGCCGAATTCCCTCCGCTTGAGGACCTTGTCTATCAGCCCCCATTCCAGCGCTTCCTCGGCGGTCATGTAGCGGTCGCGGTCCAGCGTGCGTTCGACTTCTTCGTAGCTGCGTCCGCAGTGCTGCGCATAGACGCGGGTAACCCGCTCCTTGGTCCGCCGGATTTCCTCGGCGTGGATGAGCACGTCCGATGCCTGGCCCTGGAAGCCGCCCAGGGGCTGGTGGACGTGGATGCTGGCGTTGGCCAGCGCGCAGCGTTCGCCCGGTTCGCCCGCCATGAGCAGGAACGACCCCATGGAGCGGGCGGTGCCCATGCACAGCGTGTGCACGGGGGCGGTGATGTACTGCATGGTGTCGTACATGGCCAGGCCGCTGGTGATCACGCCGCCGGGCGAGTTGATGTACAGGTGGATCGGCTTGGTGGGGTTCTCGGATTCCAGGAACAGCAGCTGCGCGCAGACCAGGGCGGACACGGCGTCGTTGACCTCGCCGTTCAGGAAAATGATGCGGTCGCGCAGCAGCCGCGAATAAATGTCGAAGGACCGTTCTCCCCGGCCGGACTGCTCGACGACCATCGGCACGTATTGCATGACGTCCTGCATGGACTATCTCCTGTATAGCGGATGTGATGCGTTCGGGCCGGATTCAGGCCGCGCGCATGAGGAAGGGGCCGGCGTCGTTGGCGGCGCTGGGCGCGGCGTGTTCCAGGCGGGCGTCGGCCAGCGCATGGATGATCCGGAGTACGGTGCCCCCGCCGGGGGCCGGCCGGAGTTGGAACGTGACCAGGCTTTCGAGGAAGGGAGGTTGGTCGTCGCGCATCCGGTAGCGCACTTCCTCCGCGGGCGCGGAGACTTCGGGTTCGGTGCTGGCCAGCGCCTGGCCGGGCAGCCACTGTTCGCGGAATTCGGGAATGCTGATGGCGCGCCAGACTTTTTCCGGAGGCGCGTCGAGCTCGTATTCCTGCACGATGTCTTGCGGCCGGTCTTCGGAGGCGGTTTGGTTCATTGGTCCATGTCCTTGAGCAGGGCGTTCAGGGCGTCGACGCGGGCGGGCCAGTACGAGCGGTACTTCGCCAGCCGCCCGGCGATGAGCGCCAGGCCGTCGGGGTCGATTTCGTAGTTCACGAAGCGGCCTTGTTTTTCCTCGCGCACCAGCCGCGCCTTGCGCAGCACGGAAAGGTGCTGGGACATGGCTGGCTGGCTGATTTCCATGCCTACGCGCAGCGCGCTGGCATTCATGCCGCCCGCGGCCAGCTTTTCGAAGATGGCGCGGCGGGTGGGATCGGCCAGCGCCTTGAAGATGTCGTTTTCGAGCATGCGAACACATTAGCTAATACTTATGTATTTGGCAAGCGCCGCTTGCGGCCGGCGAAAAAAAACCGCCGCAAATGCGGCGGTTGTCTGCGCGGAGAGGATCAGGCGGCTTCGCCTTCCTCGCCTTCCTTCTTGACGGGCTTGATCAGGTCTTCGCGCTTGACGCCCATCCACATGGCCAGCGCGGCGGCGACGAACACCGACGAATAGATGCCGAACCAGATGCCGATGGTCAGGGCCATGGCGAAGTAATGCAGGGTGGGGCCGCCGAAGAACAGCATCGCCAGCACCATCATCTGGGTCGAGCCGTGGGTGATGATGGTCCGCGAGATCGTTTGCGTGATGGCGCTGTTGATGACTTCCTGCACGTCCGCCTTGCGGTACTTGCGGAAGTTCTCGCGGATCCGGTCCATGATGACCACGGATTCGTTGACGGAGTAGCCCAGCACAGCAAGCACCCCCGCCAGCACCGACAGCGAGAACTCCCACTGGAAGAAGGCGAAGAAGCCCAGGATGATCACCACGTCGTGCAGGTTGGCGATCACGCCGGCGACGGCGAACTTCCATTCGAAGCGGAAGCCCAGGTACACCATGATGCCGATGACCACGACCAGCAGCGCCATCAGGCCGTTGTGCAGCAGCTCCTGGCCCACCTGCGGGCCAACGAACTCCACGCGGCGCAGTTCGACGCCGGAATCGGCGGCCTTCAGCGCGGCCATCACGGTTTCGCTCTGGGTGGCCGAGGTCTGCCCTTCCTGCAGGGGCAGGCGGATCATGACGTCGTGCGAGGTGCCGAAGTTCTGCACCTGGAAGTCGGTGTAGCCCAGCTTGGAGACGACGCCCCGCACGTTTTCCAGCTGCGCCGTCTGGGCGTAGTTGACCTCCATGACCGTGCCGCCGGTGAATTCGATCGACAGGTGGAAGCCGCGAGTGATGATGAAGAAGACCGCCGCCACGAAGGTGACGAGGCTGATGATGTTCAGCACCAGCGCGTGGCGCATGAACGGGATGGTGCGGTGAATACGGAAAAATTCCATTTTTCGCCTTCGGCTTTATCGGTGGCGGGCGGCTGTGCCGCCCGCGCGGATGTTCAGTTGGTCTTCGGCTTCCAGACTTCACCGATGGAGATCGTCGTGAGCTTCTTCTTGCGGCCGTAGTACAGATTGGCCAACGCGCGCACGCCCACCACCGACGAGAACATCGAGGTCAGGATGCCCAGGCAGTGCACCACGGCGAAGCCCCGGATCGGGCCCGAGCCGAAGGCCAGCAATGCCAGGCCCACGATCAGCGTCGTGAGGTTCGAGTCGAGAATCGTGCCCCAGGCGCGTTCGAAACCGTGGTGGATGGCCTGCTGCGGCGAGGCGCCCGCCCGCAGCTCTTCCCGTATGCGCTCGTTGATCAGCACGTTCGAGTCGATGGCCATGCCGAGCGTCAGCGCGATGGCCGCGATGCCAGGCAGAGTCAGCGTGGCCTGCAGCATGGACAGCAGCGCCAGCAGCAGCAGCACGTTCAGGGTCAGGCCGATCGTCGAGAACACGCCGAACAAGTGGTAGTACAGGATGATGAACGCGGCGATGGCCAGGAAGCCGTACAGCGTCGAATGGAAGCCCTTCGAGATGTTGTCGGCGCCCAGGCTCGGGCCGATGGTGCGTTCCTCGATGATGGACATCGGCGCGGCCAGCGCGCCGGCGCGCAGCAGCAGGGCGGTGTCGGCGGCTTCCTCGGAGCTCATGCTGCCGGAGATCTGCACCTGCCCGCCCGCGATTTCGCTGCGGATGACCGGGGCCGTGACCACTTCGCCCTTGCCGTTCTCGAACAGCAGGATGGCCATGCGCTTGCCGATGTTGTCGCGGGTCACGTCGCGGAAGATGCGGGCGCCCTTGGAGTCCAGTGTCAGGTGCACGGCGGCCTGCTGGGTCTGCGAATCGCGGCCGGGCTGGGCGTCCTGCAGGTTTTCGCCGGTCAGGACGACCTGGCGGCGCACCAGGATCGGGCGGCCGTCGCGGTCGTTGTAGCGTTCGAGGCCGAAGGGCACGGTGCCGCCCAGCAGCGCGGCCTGCGCGGCGGGGGAGTCGTCGACCATGCGGATTTCCAGCGTGGCCGTGCGGCCCAGCAGTTCCTTGGCCTTGGCCACGTCCTGCACGCCGGGCAGCTGGACCACGATGCGGTCGGCGCCTTGCTGCTGGATGACCGGTTCGGCCACGCCGAGTTCGTTGATGCGGTTGTGCAGCGTATTGATGTTCTGCTTCAGCGCGGAATCCTGCACGCGGGTCACGGCGGCCGGGTTCAGGGCGCCGATCAGCAGGGGCTTGCCGTTTTCCTCGCGTTCGGCGAACTCCAGGTCGGGCAGGCGGCTGCGCAGGGTGGAGACGGCGCGGTCGCGGTCGGCCGTGTTGGCGAAGGTGGCGGCGATGCCGAGGCCCGAGCGTTCGACGCCGGCCACGTTGACCTTCTGGTCGCGCAGCACCGAGCGGACGTCCGCGGCCAGGGAATCGTAGCGGGCGGTCAGGGCGCCCTGCATGTCCACTTGAAGCAGGAAGTGCACGCCGCCGCGCAGGTCCAGGCCCAGGTACATCGGCTTGGGCGCGAACCAGCCCATCGCGCGCATCCAGGAAGGCGATGCGGGCAGCAGGTTCAGCGCGACCGTGTAGTGGGGGTCGCCGGCGACGGTGTTGAGGGATCTGTCGAGAAGGTCGCGGGCCTGCAGTTGCAGGTCGGTCGAGGAGAAGCGCGCGCGCACGGTGCCGAGCGTGCCGTTCTGTTCGTAGTAGACCCCTTCGTTGGGGATCTTGGCGTCGGCCAGCACCTGCTCGACCCGGCCCAGCATGGCGGTATCCACCTTCACGGTGGCCTTGGCGCTGGAAACCTGGACGGCGGGGGACTCGCCGTAGAAGTTGGGAAGCGTATACAGCAGGCCGATGATGACCGCGATCAGGACCGTAATGTACTTCCAGAGAGGATAGCGGTTCATTGCCGGCTACTTCATGTGAGAGTGATAAAAGGGCCGCCCGAGCGGCAGGCGCGGCGGGCGGCGGGAGGAGCCATCAAGAGCGCAGGAGCCCGATCAGGGCTCCATTGGGACGCTTACAGGGCCTTGATGGTTCCCTTGGGCAGCACGGTCGAGACCGAGGACTTCTGCATGATCACTTCGACGGGCTTGTCGGCCAGTTCCGAGACTTCCACCGTGACGTAGCTGTCGTTGACCTTGGTGACCTTGCCGAGCATGCCGCCGGCGGTGACCACTTCATCGCCCTTGGCCAGGGCGGCGAGCAGATTGCGATGTTCCTTCTGGCGCTTCATCTGGGGACGGATCATCAGGAAATAGAGGATCACGAACATCAGGATGATGGGCAGCATGCCCATCAGCGCGTTGCCTTCAGGGGCGGCCTGGGCCACGACGAGGCTGGCGGTATCGATAACGGACATTGAATTCTCCTGCGTTTAGTTTGTTTGGGGGGTCATGTTTATGTTTTTCTGCGCCCATCCCCGCGCGAGCCATGGATAGGGCAAGCCGACTATTGTATATAGGTTCCGCCGCCCGCCGGTGCGCGCGCATTGCGGGTTGCCGGCGCGGCCGGGGCGTGGCCCCTGGGCCGGCTGGACTTCTGAAATTCTAATCCACCCCCCGCTTGCGGTCGGCGGCGAACTGGGCGCGCCAGGCGTCGAAGCGGCCCTCGGCGATGGCTTCCCGCATTTCTTTCATGATGGTCAGGTAGAAATGCAGGTTGTGCAGGGTATTCAGGCGCGCCCCGGTGATTTCATTGGCCCGCTGGAGGTGGTGCAGGTACGCCCGGGAGAAATTCGCGCAGGTGTGGCAGGCGCAGCTCGGGTCCAGCGGGCGGGTGTCGTCGCGGTACTTGGCGTTGCGGATCTTGACGTCGCCAAAGCGGGTGAACAGCCAGCCGTTGCGGGCGTTGCGGGTGGGCATGACGCAGTCGAACATATCCACGCCGCGGGAGACGCCCTCGACCAGGTCTTCCGGCGTGCCCACGCCCATCAGGTAGCGGGGCGCCTGCGCCGGCAGCTTGGGCGTCACGTGCGCCAGGATGCGCATCATGTCTTCCTTGGGCTCGCCGACCGACAGGCCGCCGATGGCGTAGCCGTGGAAACCGATGTCCTGCAGCCCGGCCAGGGATTCGTCGCGCAGCGATTCGTACATGCCGCCCTGGACGATGCCGAAGAGGGCGTTGGGATTGCCCAGGCGGTCGAATTCCTCGCGCGAGCGGCGCGCCCAGCGCAACGACATGCGCATCGAGCGGGCGGCCTCCTCGACGGTGGCGGGCCGGCCGTCGATTTCATAGGGGGTGCATTCGTCGAACACCATGACGATGTCGGAGTTCAGCGAACGCTGGATGCGCATGGATTCTTCCGGCGTCAGGAACAGGCGCGCGCCGTCGATCGGGGAGGCGAACTTCACGCCTTCCTCGGTGATCTTGCGCATGCCCTGCAGGCTGAATACCTGGAAGCCGCCGGAATCGGTCAGGATAGGCTTGTCCCATTGCATGAAACCGTGCAGGCCGCCGTGCTTTTCCATGATTTCCGTGCCCGGGCGCAGCCACAGGTGGAAGGTGTTGCCCAGCACGATCTGCGAGCCGATCTCCTTCAGTTCGTGGGGCAGCATGGCCTTGACGCTGCCATAGGTGCCCACGGGCATGAAAATGGGCGTCTCCACCACGCCATGGTTCAGCGTGATGCGGCCGCGGCGGGCGCCGCCGTCGGTGGCGAGCAGTTCGAAGTTCAGTCCGGTCATGGGGCGGGGGACTCGATAAACATGGCGTCGCCATAGCTGAAGAAGCGATAGCGCTCGGCGACGGCGTGGGCGTAGGCGCGGCGTATCGGTTCGACGCCGGCCAGCGCCGACACCAGCATCAGCAGGGTCGACTGGGGCAGGTGGAAATTGGTGACCAGGGCGTCGATGACGCGGTACTGGTATCCGGGGGTGATGAACAGGCGGGTGTCGCCCTGGGCGGCGGCCAGCGGCAGGCCGGGCGCGGTGCGCCCCTCGGTCTGGGCGGCGGCGGATTCCAGGGCGCGCACGCTGGTGGTGCCGACGGCGACGACCCGGCCGCCCTGGCGGCGGGCGGCGGCGATCGCGTCCACCGTGGCCGGGGGCACGGTGAACCACTCGGCATGCATGACGTGGTCGGCCAGATTGTCCACGCGCACGGGCTGGAAGGTGCCCGCGCCCACGTGCAACGTGACGAAGGCGCGCGAAACGCCAAGGGCGTCCAGGCGGTCCAGCGTGGGCTGGTCGAAGTGGAGGCCGGCGGTGGGGGCCGCCACGGCGCCCGGCTCGCGGGCGTAGACCGTCTGGTAGCGCTCGTCGTCGCCGGCGTCGGCCTGGTGGGTGATGTAGGGCGGCAGCGGCGTCGCGCCGTGCGCGTCCAGCAACTCCAGCACGGGGCCGGGGAAGCGGATATCGAAGAGTTCCCCTTCGCGGCCCAGCACCGTGGCCTCGAACGCGTCGGCCAGCCGCAGCACCATCCCTGCGCCCGGCGATTTGCTGGCGCGCACGTGGGCCAGCACGCGGTCGGGTTCGGTGATGCGTTCGACCAGCACCTCGACCTTGCCGCCCGTGATCTTGTGGCCGTTCAGGCGCGCCTTGATGACGCGGGTGTCGTTGAAGACCAGCAGGTCGTGCGGGCGCAGCAGCGTGGCGAGGTCGGCGAACTGGCGGTCGTGCAGTTCGCCGGCGCGGTCCAGGTGCAGCAGGCGGCTGCCCGTGCGCTCGGCGGCGGGCGTCTGGGCGATGAGCTCAGGCGGCAGGTCGTAGTTGAAATCGGAAACGGTGAGGGACTGGGTCACGCGGATATCCGTCCGGCAAAGGGCGGTGAAATGAAGACGAAAGCGAGCCGGGCGATCCCGGGGCAACCCGGTATTGTAAAGCGGCCGGCCCCGGGCCGCGGCGCGGCAGGGGCGGGGAGTTCCGGCGCATCCGTTTCAACCTGCGGGATTCCACCCCAGCCGGCGCGAGCAGTCGGCCGCCGCGGCGACCAGCGCCCGTACCGGTTCGCCCTCCGGCGCCAGATCGAACGCGCCATGCAGCCCCAGGCCGGTAATGGCGCCCGCCAATTGGCCCTGGGCATCCAGCACGGGCACGGCGGCCGAGTCGATGGCGTGCAGCAGATGGCCGCTGACGCAGGCATAGCCGCGCTGGCGGGTGGCCTGCCATTGCCGGTGCAGCGCGCCGGCGGGATCGCCGGGCGGTTCGGCCGCATCCAGCGCCCGGGCCGCTTCCCGGCGGCGGGTCGCGTCGGCGTCCTGGCCCAGCAGCGCATCCCATTCCGATAGCGCCCTGGGCAGAACCAGGGCTTCGGGCAGCCAGGCGGCGAAAACCCGGCCTGTGGCGCTGTTGAGCAGCGGCAGCACCGAGCCCACCCGCACGTTGACGGTCACCGGCAGCCGCGCGTCGCGCCATTGCACGATGGTGGGACCGTGCTGGCCCCAGACCGAGATGAACACGGTCTGGCCGATGGCGGCGCTCAGGCCGTCCAGGCTGCCGGCCGCCAGCTTCACGAAATCCACTTCGGCCAGCGCCGCCAGTCCGGTGTGCAGCGCCTGCGGGCCCAGCCGGTAGCGGGCGCTGGCCGCGTCCTGCTCCACATAGCCGCGCCGCTCCAGCGACACCAGGTAGCGGTGCACCTTGGCGCGCGGCATGTCCAGGCTGCGGCCCAGCTCGGACACGGATAGGGCGCCGCCCAATTCGGCCAGCCGCGTCAGCACGTCCAGGGCGATTTCGGCTGATTGGATCCCCGTGCTGCTATCTGTTGACATGAGTTTGTCTCTTATTAGAATACGTGTATCACTAAAAAATACAGCGCTTGCCAGTCACTGGCAACGTGGAGACCAGCAAGAACGCAGCCGCGCCGCGCTGCGAGGCCCTGCGGACAAACCCGCAGCGCGCCCCCGAGGCGCCCGCCAGCCGGATTCCCCGCCGTATAAACAGAGTTCCACGCCGTAGCGGATCGGCGCAAAGCATAAGACATCCGCGTATCCCAAGGAGACTCCGCATGACCCCTCGTCGTACCCTCATGGCCGCCGCGTTGGCCGCCTTGCTGGCAGCGGGCGCCACGCCCGCGCTGGCCCAAGTGAAGATAGGCGCGACCCTGTCCACGACCGGCCCCCAGGCGTCCCTGGGCATACCCGAACGCAACACCATCAGCCTGCTGCCCACCGAGATCGGCGGCGTCAAGGTCGAGTACGTGGTGCTGGACGACGCGTCCGACACCACCCGGGCCGTCAGCAATTCCCACAAGCTGATCTCGGAGAACCAGGTGGATCTGATCGTCGGGTCCACCACCACGCCCAACACGATGGCCATGCTGGACACGGTGGCCACCGGCGCCACGCCGGTGATTACGCTGGCGTCGTCCGCCCGGCTGATCGATCCGGTCGACGAAAAGCGGCGCTGGATATTCAAGACCCCGCACTCCGATTCCCTGATGGCCGAAGGCATCGCGCGCCACGCGGCGGCCAACGGCGTGAAGAAACTGGCCTTCATCGGTTTCAACAACGCGCTGGGCGAGACCTTCTGGGTGGAAATCGAGAAGGCGGCCAAGAAGCATGGCATCGAGGTGGTGGGCAAGGAAAGCTTCGCGCCCACGGACACGTCGGCAGTGGCGCAGACCCTGAAGCTCGTGGGCGCGAAGCCCGACGCCGTGGTGGTCGGCGCCTCGGGCACGCCCGCGGCCATGCCGGCACGGGCCCTGCGCGAGCGCGGCTACCAGGGCAAGATCTACTTCAATCATGGCGTTGCCAACAACGATTTCCTGCGCGTTTGCGGTTCGGCCTGCGACGGCGCCTGGGTGCCGGTGGGGCCGGTGATGGTGGCGGACCTGCTGCCCGACGACAATCCCGTCAAGGCCACGGCCCAGGCCTTCGCCAAGAAATACGAGGCCGCCAACGGCCCGGGCAGCGTGTCCCTGTTCGCCGCCTACACCTGGGACGTCGGGCTGTTGCTGCAGCAGGCGATCCCCGCCGCGCTGAAAAAAGCCAAGCCCGGCACGCCCGAATTCAGGGCGGCGCTGCGCGACGCGCTGGAGAACGTCAAGAACCTGCCCACGGCGACCGGCGTGGTCACGATGAGCCCCACGGACCACAACGGACTGGACGAGCGCGCGCTGGTGATGGCGACCGTGGCTTCCGGCAAATGGAAGCTGCAAAAGTAAAAACGCGCTAGTGTGCTGTCCCGTAGATACGCCCGCAAACGTCGCAGGTTTTGTATGCTCTCGGTTTTGCTGGACGAGCAACTGGGTGGGCGTGGCATGACGGGACGAGCGAACGAGCGTAGGGGCGGGCTGAAGCGGTGGCTGGCGGGAGGGCTGCTGGCCCTGGCCGCGGGCGCGGCCTGCGCCCAGGTGCCTGGGCTGCCTCCCGACGTGGTGAACGCCTGGAAGGCCACCAAGCTGCCCGACAGCTCCTTGTCCCTGGTGGTCCAGGAGGTGGGCGGGCCGCGCATGGCGGCGCTGAACGCCAAGGAAGCCCGCAACCCCGCGTCGGTCATGAAGCTGGTGACGACCTGGACCGCGCTTTCCGAACTGGGCCCCAACTACGTCTGGCGCACCGAATTCATGACGGCGCCCGGCGCGCGGCCCGACGCCAAGGGCGTGCTGGCCGGCCCGCTGTACCTGAGGGCCGGCGGCGATCCCCAGTTCCTGTTGCAGGACCTCTGGGTGCTGCTGCGGGAATTGCGCCTGAAGGGCGTCAAGCAGATCAATGACCTGGTCATCGACCGCAGCATCTTCGGCCAGGTTGCGACCGATCCCGGTGCCTTCGACGGCGCGCCCGACCGCGCATACAACGCCAGCCCGGACGCCTTGATGGTGGGCTTCGGCGCCTTGCGCCTGCTGTTCACGCCGGATCCCGTCGCCAATAAATGGGTCCCCCTGATCGATCCGCCGCTGCCGGGCCTGAGGATCGAAGGCCGCGTCGAATGGAGCGACGTCCGCTGCCCGGGCCCGCCCGTGGTGACGACCGATCCCGTGATCACCCAGCAGGGCGTGACCATCCGCGTGAACGGCAAGGTGGCCGGGTCCTGCGGCGAATTCAGCCTGTACCGCCTGGCGCTCTCGCAGCCGGACTACGCCACGGAAGTGTTCCGCATGCTCTGGAAGGAGCTGGGCGGCACCTTCAAGGGGCAGGTCCGGTCCGGCATGGTGCCGCCGGACGCGGTCGTCCTGGCCTCCCACGATTCGCCCACGCTGTCCGAGGCGATCCGCCAGATCAACAAGCGCAGCAACAACGTCATGGCCCGCACCCTGCTGCTGACCCTGGGCGCCGAGCGCGGCCGGCGGCCGGCCACCGTCTCCAGCAGCGAGGCCGTGGCCAAGGGGCTGCTGGCCAAGCAGGGCCTGGACATGCCCGAGCTGGTCATCGACAACGGGGCCGGCCTGTCGCGCGAGGCTCGCGTCTCCGCCGACAGCCTGGCGTCGATGCTGACCCTGGCCTGGAGCTCGCCCGTCATGCCCGAATACATCTCATCCTTCGCGATCGCCGGGGTGGACGGCACGGTGCGCCGCCGCCTCAAGGGCAACGGCACCGTGGGCATGGCCCACCTGAAGACGGGATCGCTGCGCGACGTGCGCGCGATCGCGGGGTATGTGCTGGGCGCCAGCGGCAAGCGCTATGTGGTGGTCAGCATCGTGAACCATGAACAGGCCGGAGCCGTCCGCGCCTTCGACGACGCGCTCATCGCATGGCTCGCTGAACAATAGAAGAATCCTTCATTCCCGCCCGGGTCCGTGCGCGCCAGATAGAGGTTCGCCCAGGCCCAAACCCGGTTACGATTCCCAGGTGTGGCTCGACGGCGGGCGACGCAGATGCGCCGCGCCATTGCGGTTCCGCCTGGGGCGAAAATCCTGTCCATCAATATTCTGGAGTGTTACGCACATGCCCGTGCATGAAATCCGCCATCCGCTGATCCGCCACAAGCTCGGGATCATGCGCCGCGCCGACCTGAGCACCAAGAGCTTCCGCGAGCTGTCGCAGGAAGTCGGCGCGCTGCTCACCTACGAGGCGTCCAAGGACCTGCCGCTGGCGCCCGCCACCGTCGAGGGCTGGTGCGGCCCCGTGGAAGTCGAGAAGATCGCCGGCAAGAAAGTCACCGTGGTGCCCATCCTGCGCGCGGGCATCGGCATGCTGGACGGCGTGCTCAGCCTGATTCCCGGCGCCAAGGTCAGCGTAGTGGGCGTGGCCCGCAACGAAGAGACGCTGGAAGCCCACACCTACCTGGAGCGCCTGGTGGGCGAACTGGACCAGCGGCTGGCCCTGATCGTCGACCCGATGCTGGCCACCGGCGGTTCGATGGTGGCCGCGATCGACCTGCTCAAGAAGGCCGGCTGCAAGGAAATCCGCGCCCTGGTGCTGGTGGCCGCCCCGGTCGGCATCGACACCGTGCTGGCCAAGCATCCGGATGTGCATATCTATACCGCCTCCATCGACGACGGCCTGAACGAGCACGGCTACATCATGCCGGGCCTGGGCGACGCCGGCGACCGCATTTTCGGCACGACCCAGAAGACGGAGTAAGCCGGAAGCGATGGGCCGCGCGTGGCGCCCTCAGGCGGCCACGCTTTCCAACCGCCCATCGAGGTGCTCGCCGAACCACCGCAGCTGCGGCGCCAGCCCGGCGACTTCGCCCACGATCAACAGAGCGGGGGAGCGGATGGCGTGTTCGGCGGCCAGGGCCGGCAGCCGTTCCAGCGTTCCGGACAGCACTCGCTGCTCCGGCCGGCTGCCATTCTCGATCAGTGCGAACGGCGTGTCGGCCGAGCGGCCGTGGCGCAGCAGGCGCTGGGTCAGCAGATCCAGCTGCCCCACGCCCATATAGAAGGCCAGGGTCTGTTTTTCACGCGCCAGCGCGGGCCAGTCCAGATTGTCCTCGTCCTCGCGGCAGTGCGCGGTAACCAGGCGCACGGACTGCGCGTGTTCCCGGTGCGTCAGCGGGATGCCGGCGTAGGCCGCACAGGCCAGGGCGGCGGTAATGCCCGGAATCACCTCATAGCGCACCCCGTGCGCGCGCAGATGCTCCAGTTCTTCGCCGCCGCGGCCGAAGATGAAGGCGTCGCCTCCTTTCAGCCGCACCACGCGGCGGCCCGCGCGCGCATGCTCCACCAGCAGCGCGTGGATGCGCGCCTGCGTGGCATGATGGTTTTCGCCTGGCAGCTTGCCCACCGGCACGCGTTCGGCGTCGCGCCGGGCCAGCGACATGACTTCATCGCTCACCAGGCGGTCATGCAGGATCACGTCGGCCTCGTTCAGCGCGCGCAAGGCCTTGAGCGTCAGCAACCCCGGGTCGCCCGGGCCTGCGCCGACCAGCACCACGCTGCCTTCGGCTGGCGCAAGCGGAGCCTCCAGCGCGGCGGCCAGCGCCTCTTCAGCCTGGGCGGGCCGTTGCTGGCGCAGGAATCCCGCCACCGGGCCGTCCAGCAGCCAGTCATAGAAGCGGCGGCGCGCGCCCAGGTCGGGATGGCTGGCCCGGATGGGCTTGCGGTAGCGGGCCGCCAGCCCGGCCAACTGGCCCAGAGTGTGGTCGAACAGGGATTCGATGCGTTCGCGGACCCGGCGCGCCAGCACGGGGGCCACGCCCGAGGAGGAGATCGCGACGATGACGGGGGAACGGTCGACGATGGACGGCACCTGGAAGGAAGACAGTTCAGGATCGTCCACCACGTTGCTGAAGATGCGCCGGGCCCGGGCGGCCTCGGAAACCGCGGCGTTGGCCTCGCGGTCGTCGGTGGCGGCGACGACCAGCCAGGCTTCGTCCAGCCAGGCCGGATCGAACCGGCCGGGACGGTGGCGGATGCGGCCCCCGGCGGCCAGGGCGGCCAGGGCAGGGGTGAGTTCCGGGGCGCCGACGACGACGTCGGCCGAGGCTTCCAGCAAGGCGAGCGCCTTGCGCTCGGCGACCGCGCCTCCGCCTACCACCAGGACAAGCCGGTCCTTCAGATCGGCGAAAATCGGAAAAAGCTTCATCTGTGCCAGCCTCGGGCTCACCCCGGGAAAATATCGTTCGATCATAGGGACGGGCCTTCATCCCCACAACTTTTGATTTCTTTGTTCCATATATCTGGAAATTATTTGGCATGCCCGGCTTTGGGCGCCCGCTGGCGGCGCCGCCGCCGACACGTTCCGACATACGCCGGCGGCGCCAACCGGTGTAGTATCAAGCCACCATCCGCCGTCCGCCTGGAGCGGGCGGTTTTTTCTGGATTCATGGAGTGGCTGTAACGATGCGAAAAATGGCATCCCTTGTTTTGGCGGCGGGTGCGCTGGGGGCAGCCTCGGCGGCGCAGGCGGGCGTGTGCGACGCCCAATTCATGCACGACGGCGGCGCAGGGCAACTGACCGGTTCGGGCAACCTGGCGCTGGGCGCCGACCTGACCTTCGCCGAAGTCACCAAGACAAACGGAGACAACTGCCGCGCGCGCGTCCAGGGCGTCGCCAAGTTCAGCTACGCCGGGCTGCCGCCGGGCAAGTCCAAGCTGGATTACCTCATGACCGTCAAGGGCGGCCAGGCCACCTTCCTGCGCTATGCCAGCGCGGGCGAGGCGCCGCGGCCATCCGAGGGGCAGTTCGACCTCCGCATGCTGGGGCTTTTCGCCTATGACGGCAAGCTCAGCGACGGACAGAAACTGCCCGGCTCCTCGTTCCGCCTGAAGATCGGCAAGGAAGCGCCGGTGGGCGGCCAACCCAGCACGACGGTGCGCATCGGCGAAAAGACGGTGGGGCAGAAGACCTCGTTGAACACCGCGCTGGGCAAGCAGTCCTGCCATCCGATTACCTACACGCGCAATTCGGATCCCACCATGGCGACCTTCCAGGGGCTGACCATCCCCATTCCCGGCATGAACACCACCGTGACGGACTGGTATTGCCCGGCGGTCAACCTCGTCATGAAGCAGGACATCGACCAGGGGGGCGTCAAGTCCGCCGTTGAGATTACGCAAATCAAGTAGCACGCGGTAGCAAGCGCGTCATTCCGCAAGAATGGCGGCTGGTATGATGATTCCGTCATGGACACACAACAGGAGCTCAAGAAATGGCCACGAGAAAATCCGAAGACGTCGCAAAAGAAAAACTCATCGACAGTGTCAAGAGCAGCCTGAATGATGCCGAAAGCCTGCTGCGCGAAGCCGCCAGCAGCACCGGCGACAAGGCCAACGAATTGCGCGATCGCGCCCTGACTTCCCTGAAGCGCACGCGCGAGGCCCTGTACGAGGCGCAGGACGCCGTGCTGGAGCGCGGCCGCAAGGCTGCCCGCGCGACCGACGACTACGTGCATGACAATCCCTGGCAAGCCATCGGCATTGCAGGCGTGACCGGCCTGCTGCTCGGCTTGCTGATCAGCCGCCGCTGACAGGGCAGGACGTCCGGGCGGGCGGCGCGGGCGTACGGGCCGCGCTTCCCGCCCGGATGTCCTTTTCAGCCATGGGTCTACGAAAATCTGTTTTCGGCGTTGCCTCCAGCGTGGTCGGGCTGTTGCGCACGCGCCTGGAATTGCTGGCGCTGGAAGCCGCGGATGAAAAAGCGCGCCTGCTCAAGCTCTTGGGCATGGCGTTTGCTGCGCTGCTGTTCCTGACGCTGGCGGTGCTGGTCTTCACCGTCACGGTCGCCGTGGCGTTCTGGCCCACTGAAGACCGCTATCTGGCCCTGGGCCTGCTGGCGGGTTTCTACGGCCTGGTCGGCGTGGCCTTGCTGGTGGCGGTGCGGCACGGGCTGGTCTACGGCGCGCCGCCGTTCGCGGCCACGCTCGAAGAACTCGGCCGCGACGCCGAGCTCCTGGAGCGGGTGCGCGATGCGCAAGACGACGACGAAGCGCAGGCGCGCCGGCGCGAGGAGGGCTGAAGCATGACGAAAAGGTCTCCCACCGTCGATCGCGCCGTGCGCATCGAACTGCTGCGCGCCCGCGCCGCCATCGAACGCGAATCGCTGGCGCAAAGCATCGCCTCTGCCGGGCGCAAGCTGGAGCCGACCGCGCTGCTGAAGGGGCTGTTGCCCGGCCTGGCGTCGAGCAGCGCGTCGCGCTGGGCCTTGCAGGCGATCAGCCTGGCGCGGCGTTATCCCATCGTCAGTTCGTCGCTGTCCGCCATGGTCATGCGCGGCGGCAAGCGCTCCAAGCTCTTGAAGATCGCAGGCGGGGCATTCGTCGGCTGGCAGTTGTTCAAGGCTTGGCAGAACTCGCGCCGCGATGACGATCCGGCCGCTGGGCAACGCTGACGCCCGCGCCCGCCCAAGAAAAGCCCGCCACGCGTGAACGGACCCCCGAAAGTTGGACGTTGATCCAACCTTCGGGGGTTTTACATGGCGTGAACCGGGGTGTCTACAGGCCCAACTGGCCCCACAGATCGTCCACGCGTTTCTTGACGTCGGCATCCATGGCGATGGGCGTGCCCCATTCGCGGTTCGTTTCGCCGGGCCATTTGTTGGTGGCGTCCATGCCCATCTTGCCGCCCAGGCCGGACACCGGCGAGGCGAAATCCAGGTAGTCGATGGGCGTGTTCTCCACCAGCAGCGTGTCGCGCACCGGGTCCATGCGGGTGGTCATCGCCCACACCACTTCCTTCCAGTCGCGCGGGTCGATGTCTTCGTCCACCACCACGATGAACTTGGTGTACATGAACTGCCGCAGGATGCTCCACAGGCCGAACATGACGCGCTTGGCATGCCCCGCGTACTGCTTGCGGATGGAGACGACGGCCAGGCGGTAGCTGCAGCCTTCGGGCGGCAGGTAGAAATCCACGATCTCGGGCAGTTGGCGGCGTAGCAGGGGCACGAAGACTTCGTTGAGCGCCACGCCCAGCACGGCCGGCTCGTCCGGCGGCTTGCCCGTGTAGGTGGAGTGGTAGATGGGGTTGCGCCGCATCGTGATCCGCTCGACCGTGAACACCGGGAACCAGTCCTGCTCGTTGTAGTAGCCGGTGTGGTCGCCGTAAGGGCCTTCCAGCGCCATTTCGTAATCGGTATTGGGCGGCGGATTGACGCCTTCGGGCACGGTGGGGGCGATGGCCCGCGGGTCCGACGACGGCAGCAAATGGCCTTCCAGCACGATTTCGGCCCAGGCGGGCACGGACAGGTTGCTGCCCAGCGCTTGCGCCACTTCGGTGCGCGATCCGCGCAGCAGGCCGGCGAACTGGTATTCGGACAGGCTGTCCGGCACGGGAGTGACCGCGCCCAGCGTGGTGGCCGGGTCCGCGCCCAGCGCGACGGCGACGGGGAAGGGCGTGCCGGGATGGGCGATCGCGTGGTCGCGGAAATCCAGCGCGCCGCCGCGGTGCGACAGCCAGCGCATGATCAGCTTGTTGGGCCCCAACAGCTGCTGGCGGTAGATGCCCAGGTTCTGGCGGCGGGCATTGGGGCCGCGGGTGATCACCAGGCCCCAGGTCAACAGGGGGGCCACGTCGCCCGGCCAGCAGGTCTGGATCGGCAGGCGGGTCAGGTCCACGTCCTTGCCCTCCCACACGATTTCCTGGCAGGCGGGGCTTTTGACGTTCTTGGGGCTCATGTCCCACAGCGCCGACTTCAGCATCGAGACCTTGGCCAGCGCGTCGCGCAGGCCGCGGGGAGCCTCCGGCTCGCGCAGCGAGGCCAGCAGTTCGCCGATGTCGCGCAGCGCGCTGACGTCGTCGGCGCCCATGCCGCGGGCCACGCGGGAGGGGGTGCCGAACAGGTTGGCCAGCACCGGCATCTGGGCCGGCTGGCCGTCGTGCAGCGCGTTTTCGAACAGCAGGGCGGGGCCTTCCGCCCGCAGGACGCGGTCGGAGATCTCGGTCATTTCCAGCCGGGTGGACACCGGCGCGGCGATGCGTTTGAGGTCGCCCATGCGTTCGAGTTGGGCGAGGAAGTCTCTAAGGTCGCGGTATTTCACTACAGATCCCGGCGATTTGGTTACATTTTGGGGAGAAAGAGAGGTTAACATTGACTCCCTCTTTTTTACGCAGGAGGTTTTATGCCCGATGCGTCAGTGGCCAGCCTGTTCAGAGGCATGGCCCAAGGAGTGCACCAATATCTTGCCGAATCCCTGCGCATCTGCTCCGTTTATCTGGGCATTGCGGTCATTGTGACGGTAAGCATGGGATTCGCCCTGCCTGGGCTGCGCGACCAGGCATTGCAAGTGCACAAAGCCTTGTTGACCGCCCTCGCGCCTTCGTCCATGCAAGCCGGCACCGATCTCGACACGGGTACCGACCTGAATGCCGACATGTCGTCGGCCATTGCAATGGCCATCCCCACGGCTCCCGCCAGCAATGCCACCGGCATGCTGGGGCCTGCCCGCGTCGCGCCGCCGCCCAAGAAGCCGGTCGCGTCCGTCGCCACCGGCCCGCAGGCGGAAGCCTTGCGCAACTATATCTCGCGCAAGTACAAGGTCGCCTATGACGCGACCGGCCCGCTCCTGAACACGGTATACAAGGTCAGCCGCGAAAAGCAGCTGGATCCGTTGCTGGTGCTGGCGGTGATCGCCATCGAGTCCCGCTACAACCCCCTGGCGGAAAGCCACGTGGGCGCGCAGGGCCTGATGCAGGTGATGACCAGCGTGCACCAGGAGAAGTTCGAAGCCGTCGGCAAGAATGCGCTGGATCCCGCCGCCAATATCGGCGTGGGCACCACCATCCTGCGCGATTGCATCAACCGCCGCGGTTCCGTGGACGGCGGCCTGGCCTGTTACGTCGGTTCCACCGGGCCGGACGACAACGGCTACGGCGCCAAGGTGCAAGCCGAGCGCCGCCGCCTGGCGCTCGCCTCGGGGATCGCGCTGGCCCGCGACTGATCCTACTCTAGCAGGCGGCCCATGCGGGCGACCGCCTCTTCCAGGCGGTCCAGCCCCGTTGCGTACGAAAAGCGCATGGTGTGGCCGCCGTGGGCCGGGCCGAAATCCAGGCCGGGAACCGCGGCCACGCCGGCCTCCAGTAGCAGGCGCTGCGAAAACGCGGCGCTGTCCATGCCCAGGCTGGCGATGTCGGCGTAAATGTAGAACGCGCCATCCGGCTTGACCGGCACCTGTATTCCCAGGCGTTCGAATTCCGGCAGCAGATAGTCGCGGCGCTGCTTGAAGGCTTCGCGGCGATGCTCGAAGGTTTTCATCGCGCTGGCCGAGAAGCAGGCCAGCGCGGCATGCTGGGCCAGCGTGGGCGCGCAGATCGCCAAGCTGGCCGCGATCTTCTCCACCGGCGCCACCATGTCCTGGGGCACGATCATCCATCCCAGGCGCCAGCCCGTCATGTGGAAATACTTGGAGAAGCTGTTGATCACGATGACGTCGTCGTCCAGCGTCAGCGCCGAGCGCGGCTGGCCTTCGTAGGACAGGCCCAGGTAGATTTCGTCGACGATGGCGAAGCCGTCGCGGGCGCGCACCTGCGCCAGCAGCTCGGCCAGTTCGCCATGGTCGATGGAGGTGCCGGTGGGATTGCTGGGCGAGGCGACCAGCACGCCCTGGGTAGCGGGCGTCCAGTGCCGGGCCACGTCCTGGGCGGACAGCTGGAAGCGCTTTTGCGCCGTGCTAGGGATCAGCCGCGGCACGCCGCCCGCGGCCAGCACGAAATTGCTGTTGGCGGGGTAGGAGGGGTCGGGCATCAGCACCTCGCCGCCGCTGTTGACCAGCGCCGCGCACGCCAGGGTCAGGGCGCCGGAGGCGCCCGCGGTGACGATGACCCGGGACGGATCGACCTTGGCGCCGAACTGTTCGTGGTAGAACTGCGCGATGGCCTCGCGCAGCGGCGTCAGGCCGGCGGACGGGCTGTAGCCGCTCTGCCCGGCGCGGGCGGCGCGCTCCAGCGCTTCCACGACCTGGGGGGGCGCGGTAAAGTCCGGTTCGCCGATGCCCAGGCTGATAATGTCCTTGCCCGCCGCCTGCAGCGCTTGCGCCTGCTTGAAAAGTTCCATTACCTGGAAGGTCAGGAAATCGTTGGTGCGAGTGGCAAGGCGGGGCATTGGATTCTCGAAGGCATCTGTAGCGAAAAAGGAATTGTAGTCATGCAGCCATCCCGGCGCGCTTTCCTCCTGGGCCGCCGGCCGGCCCAAAGCCCTTGGGCGGCGTTCCTGCAGCGCCTCGGGCTGCTGTGCCAGGGCTCTGTCCGAGACCTCGGCGAGAGCGGCGAAGGCGGGCCCCGCGCCGTGCTCGTCCCGACGCGGGACGCCGACGTGGCGCACGCGCGGGTCCTGTGCGCCGAGTACCGCGTGCTGCTGGCGCTCGATGGGGCCGAGGGTCCTTTCGAGGCGGCCCCGGGGCCTGCCCTGAGGGTGGATCCCTCCGCGATGTCAGGGCTGGTCCGCCTGTCTGGCGACGTTCCGCGTTGGCGCGCCCAGCCCGGCGTGCCATTGGCGGCGCTGGCCGCGGCCGGCTTGCGCCAGTTCGCCGGCCAGCCCGGCGCGATGACGCTCGCCGAATGGCTGGCCGCTCCCGCCCGCTGGCGGGCCGGCCAATGCGCCGACTCGGGCGTGCTGGCGGTGGAGGCGATGCTGGCCGATGGCATCGAGGAAACACTGGGCCCCTTCGGCGAAGCCGACATCCAGCCCCTGCGTTCCGTCACCGTCCAGCGCCTGGTGCCGGCGCTGTTCCAGCTGGCGTCCGGCGGCGATGCCTTCGCCACGCGGGACGGGGAGCGCTGGCTGGGGCGCTACCGCCTGGACGCCCTGAAACCCGAGGCGCCCGCCACCGTCAACCTGGCTCACCTGTTGCTGGGCCATGGCGGCACGCTGGCCTGGGTGCAGAGCGTCACGCTTGCAGGCGCCGCGCCCGCGCCGCAACTGGCTGCCGCCGCGGAGCCGCCGGGGCTGGCCACGACTAGGCTGGACTCACGCGTGAAGGCCTTGTTCGACCCGGACGGCCGTTTTCCCCTGTTCCGCAAAATGGAATAGCGACAATTTGTAAGCTGAGGCTAAGATGGAACGGCCATGACGGCAGGGCATCGCCGAGGTATCGCGGCGCCCGCCATCGGAATAGAATTCCCCCCTTTCCGTGTCTCACACTCTAGCAAGTAGCCGCCCATATGGATGCCAACCTTCGCAAAGCCGCCCTTGAATACCACGAGCACGGCCGCCCCGGCAAAATCTCGGTCATGCCGACCAAGCAACTCACCAACCAGCGCGACCTGGCGCTGGCGTACTCGCCCGGCGTGGCGGCAGCCTGTGAAGAGATCGTGGCCGATCCGACCAATGTGTTCCGCTACACGGCGCGCGGCAACCTGGTGGGGGTGATCACCAACGGCACGGCGGTGCTGGGCCTGGGCAACATCGGCGCGCTGGCCTCC
>NZ_JPYO01000033.1:241-142132 GCF_000757485.1 Achromobacter sp. RTa | reverse complement strand
CCTGTTACCCATGTTCCCGTACACCTGTTACCTATGTCCCCGGTCTGTACAAACCGCCCCCTCGGGGGGCAGCTAGCCCACGGCAGTGGGCGCGGCGTGGGGGCTCACCGTTTCCCCGCCGGGCCGCCCCAAGGGGAAACCGCCCCCTCGGGGGGCAGCTAGCCCACGGCAGTGGGCGCGGCGTGGGGGCTCACAATACATCCCCGGCGTAATCGGCCAGGCGTGAGCGCTCGCCGCGCTGCAGCGTGACGTGCCCTGAATGCGGCCAGCCCTTGAAGCGGTCGACCACGAAAGTCAGGCCGGAGCTGCCCTCGGTGAGGTAGGGCGTGTCGATCTGGGCGATGTTGCCCAGGCAGATCACCTTGGTTCCCGGGCCGGCGCGAGTCACCAGCGTCTTCATCTGCTTGGGCGTAAGATTCTGCGCCTCGTCGATGATCAGGTACTTGTTCAGGAAGGTGCGGCCGCGCATGAAGTTCAAGGACTTGACCTTGATACGCGAGCGGATCAGGTCCATGGTGGCGGCGCGCCCCCAATCCCCGTTGCCTTCGCCGTCGCCCATGTTCAGCACGTCCAGGTTGTCTTCCAGCGCGCCCATCCAGGGCAACATCTTTTCCTCTTCCGTGCCCGGCAGGAAACCGATGTCTTCACCGACGGGCACCGTGACGCGGGTCATGATGATTTCGGTGTAGCGCTTGGTCTCCAACACTTGCGTGATGCCCGCGGCCAGCGCCAGCAGCGTCTTGCCGGTGCCGGCCTGGCCCAGCAGCGACACGAAGTCGCATTCCGGGTTCATCAGCAGGTTCATGGCGAAGTTCTGCTCGCGGTTGCGCGCGGTAATGCCCCAGACGTTGTTCTTGCCGTGGGTGTAGTCGCGCAGCGTGGCCAGCACCGCCATCTTGCCGCTGACCTCGCGCACCTGCGCGTAGAGCGGCATCTGGCCTTCGAAGTAGACGAACTGGTTGACCACGAACTGCGAGCACAGCGGGCCGTGGATGCGGTAGAAGGTGGTGCCGCCCTGTTGCCAGGATTCGACATCCTTGCCGTGCTTGTTCCAGAAGTCCTCGGGCAGCTGCATTACGCCCGAATACATCAGATCCGAGTCTTCGAGGACGTGGTCGTTGAAGTAGTCTTCGGCGGCCATGCCCAGGGCGCGGGCCTTAAGGCGCATGTTGATGTCCTTGGACACCAGCACGACCTCGCGCTGCGGATACTTTTCCTGGAGGGCCCGGACGACGCCCAGGATCTGGTTGTCGGCCTTGCCCATGGGCAGGTCGGACGGCAGGGTGCTGTGGATGGCCGTGGTCTGGAACATCAGGCGCCCGGTGGCGTCCTTGTTCCCCAGCTTGGCCAGCTCCAGCCCTTCATCGAGCTGGGTGGCGTCCTGCACCAGCGCGTCCAGCGAACGGCTGACCTGGCGCGCATTGCGCGCCACTTCCGACATGCCCTTTTTCTGGTGGTCCAGCTCTTCGAGCGTCATCATCGGCAGGAAGATGTCGTGCTCTTCGAAGCGGAACAGGGAACTGGGATCGTGCAGCAGCACGTTCGTATCCAGGACGAACAGCTTGCGGGGCTCGTTCTGGGCGCGCGGCTTGGCGCGCTTGGCGGGCGCGGCCGCCGGCTTGGCCTGGCGGGCCGCCGGACGCACGGCCGGCGCCGCGGGCGGCGGCACCTGGCGGGCGGGGACGGGAACCTGCGCCTTGCGGGCCGGAGCGGCAAGGCCTTCGAGTTCGGGCTGGACGGCCAGCACGTCCTCGTCGTCCTCGGCGAGGACTGCCTGGGTATTCGACCGCGCAGCGGCGGTCTTGGTCGTGCGGGCCTGCGCCCGGGCAGGTTCGCCCGAGGGGAAGGTCAGGATGGCTGCGGGACGGGTGGGCAACTTCGGAAGCGGCATATGCGTCACTCTCCAGTGTGGGCCGGCTTAGCGCCTGACGGGTCTACCTGAGCTAGCGGCTAGCCGATGCTCTTCGCGGCTTGCAGGACTTCCTTCGCGTGGCCCGGGACCTTCACCCCGCGCCACTCCTGCACCAAAACGCCGTAGGCATCGATCAAGAAGGTGCTGCGTTCGATGCCGCGCACCTGCTTGCCGTACATGTTCTTCTGCTTGATGACGCCGAACAGATTGCACACGGTTTCGTCGGCGTCGGAGATGAGGGGGAAAGGAAGTTCGTACTTGGTCTTGAAATTCTCGTGCGATTTCAGCGAATCGCGCGAGATGCCAATGACCACGGCGCTGGCCGCCAGGAATTCGGCGTGCAGGTCGCGGAAATCCTGGCTTTCGGTGGTGCAGCCAGGAGTGTTGTCCTTGGGGTAGAAATACAGGATCACGGCGCGGCCCTGGCATTGCTCGAGGCTGATCGGACCTATGGTGCTTTCAGCGGTGAATAGCGGGGCGGGCTTGCCTATGGTCGGCGTCATTGCTGGGAATCTCCGTTGGGAGGGATGAGGGCCACGACGACGCGCCGGCCCTCAGCCATCAGGATGTTGTAGGTGCGGGAGGCGGCGTGGGTGTCCATGATCTCGACGCCGATGCCCATCGCCAGCAGGGGGCGCAGCACATCGGGGCGCAGGAACTGTTGCCGGCCGCCCGTGCCCACCAGCAGCACTTCGGGCGCGTTCGCCGGGCGCCCCGCGGAGGCGGCTTCCGGTTCGTCCAGGAATGCAAGGGGATCACGGACGGGCTCGGACAAGCCGGCCGCCTGGAGCAAGAGGGTAGGGGTGATGTCGGCCGGCGACTCGACGGGCCATTGGGCAACTTCGCCCTCGGGGCCGAACGCGACCGAGGAGGAAAAACGTACCTGGTTGACCTCGATATAGCCATCACCGTAGGCGGTGACGGTATTCAGGGCGGCCGTCGCAGGATCGGTATGCAGCTTCAATAAAAACTCCAGCTTTATGTGCCTGATAATAGCGCATCAACATGTCGCCATGTTGCAGGGTATCCACGGCCCGGCGGAGGGGGCGCCCCGCGCCGGCCGCGCATCCCGCAAAGGGGCGGTTCAGCGGAGGAAAAAGGGGGGAAATTGACCCCGTTTTGTTCCCATTTGCCGCCCAGGCGTCCTTGCGCTAGATTACAGGGTTTTGCTGCGCTGCAATCGTGTGGCGCGGCGGCCGTCAGGCTCCCTTTTCCCCTTCGCGCGACCGCGCCCTGGTTTTTTGCCCTTTTATCGCCCCTAAGGATTCCCATCATGAGGAAGTTCTCCCGCATTGAGCGTTTGCCCCCGTACGTTTTCAACATTACCGGCGAGCTCAAGATGGCGGCGCGTAGGCGGGGCGAAGACATCATCGACATGTCCATGGGCAATCCGGACGGCGCAACGCCCAAGCACATCGTCGACAAGATGGTGGAAGCCACCACGCGTCCCACCACGCACGGCTATTCGGTGTCCAAGGGCATCCCGCGCCTGCGCAAGGCGATCTGCGACTGGTACCAGCGCCGCTACGCCGTGGAGTTCGATCCGGATTCCGAGGCCATCGTCACGATCGGCTCCAAGGAAGGCCTGGCCCACCTGATGCTGGCCACGCTGGACCGCGGCGACACCGTGCTGGTGCCGAACCCCAGCTACCCGATCCACATCTACGGCGCGGTCATCGCCGGCGCCAACATCCGTTCCGTGCGCATGACGCCGGGCGTGGATTTCTTCGAGGAACTCGAGCGCGCCGTGCGCGAATCCATCCCGAAGCCCAAGATGATGGTGCTGGGCTTTCCCAGTAACCCGACCGCGCAATGCGTGGACCTGTCGTTCTTTGAACGCGTGGTGGCGCTGGCCAAGGAGCACGACATCCTGGTCGTGCACGACCTGGCCTACGCCGACATCACCTTCGACGGCTACGTGGCCCCGTCCATCATGCAGGTGCCCGGCGCGCGCGACGTCGCCGTCGAGTTCTTCACGATGAGCAAGAGCTACAACATGGCCGGATGGCGCATCGGCTACATGGTCGGCAACCGCGAGCTGGTCAACGCGCTGGCGCGCATCAAGAGCTATCACGACTACGGCACATTCACGCCGATCCAGGTGGCGTCCATCGCCGCGCTGGATGGCCCGCAGGATTGCGTGAACGAGATCGTGGCGCAATACCAGAGCCGCCGCGACGTGCTCGCGCGCGGCCTGCATGAAGCAGGTTGGAATGTGGAGATTCCCAAGGCGTCCATGTACATCTGGGCGCAGATCCCCGAACCCTACAGGGCGATGGGCTCTTTGGAATTTGCCAAGCGTGTCCTGTCGGATGCGAAAGTGGCCGTGTCTCCCGGGATCGGCTTTGGCGAGTACGGCGACGAATACGTGCGCTTCGCTCTTATCGAAAACGAGCAGCGCACCCGCCAGGCGGTGCGCGGCATCAAGGACATGTTCCGCAAGGACGGATTGCTGCGCTAGAGAATGAACCCACCCCCGCAGCGCTGCGCGCTTCCCCCTCAAGGGGGCATGCCTGCGGACCGGCGGAGCCGGATCCGCGGCATCCCGATAGGGGGCAACCCCGCATAGGGTGTGGCATCTCTCGTACAGCATTATGGAGAACTGAAATGAATTCCCCTCAACGCCCGCCCGCAGAGGGCGCCGCGATGAAACCCATGAAGGTGGGCCTGCTGGGCCTCGGCGTGGTTGGCGGCGGCACGTGGAGCGTGCTGTCGCGCAATGCCGAAGAAATCGCCCGCCGCGCCGGCCGCCGCATTGAAGTGACCCGCGCCGCCGTGCGCGACGTGGCCAAGGCCCGCGCCCGGGTCGGCGATTCGATTCTGGTCGATACCGATGTCCGCGCCCTGGTGCGCGATCCGGAAATCGATATCGTCGTCGAACTCATCGGCGGCGATACGCTGGCGCGCGAGCTGGTGCTGGAAGCCATCGCCAACGGCAAGCACGTCGTGACCGCGAACAAGGCCCTGCTGGCCAAGCACGGCAACGAGATCTTCGCCGCCGCGCACGAGCGCGGCGTGATGGTGACGTTCGAAGCCGCCGTCGCCGGCGGCATCCCCATCATCAAGGCGATCCGCGAAGGCCTGACGGCCAATCGCATCCAGTGGGTGGCGGGCATCATCAACGGCACCACCAATTTCATCCTGTCCGAAATGCGGTCGCGCGGGCTGCCGTTCGCCGACGTGCTGGCCGAGGCGCAGCGCCTGGGCTATGCCGAGGCCGACCCGACGTTCGACGTGGAAGGCGTGGACGCCGCCCACAAGCTGACGCTGCTGGCCTCGCTGGCCTTCGGCGTGCCGGTGCAGTTCGACCGCGCCCACATCGAAGGCATTTCGCAGCTGGCCGCCGAAGACATCGAGCATGCCGAGCGCCTGGGCTACCGCATCAAGCTGCTGGGCATCACCAAGCGGCGCGCCGACGGCATCGAATTGCGCGTGCATCCCGCGCTGGTGCCGGCCGAGCGCCTGCTGGCCAACGTCGAGGGCGCGATGAACGCCGTGCTGGTGAAGGGCGACGCCGTCGGCCCCACGCTGTACTACGGCCAGGGCGCGGGCGAAGAGCCCACCGCATCGGCCGTCGTGGCCGACCTGGTCGACGTGACCCGCCTGCACACTGCGGACCCGGGCAACCGCGTGCCACACCTGGCCTTCCAGCCGGACGCGATGTCGGACACGCCGATCCTGCCGATCGAGCAGGTCAATACCTCGTACTACCTGCGCCTGCGGGTGGACGATCAGCCCGGCGTGCTGGCCGATATCGCCCGCATCCTGGCCGACCGCTCCATCTCGATCGGCTCGATGATCCAGCAGCCGTCGCACATCGGCGGCGCGGACATCATCTTCCTGACGCATGAGGCGGTCGAAGGCAACGTCAATCAGGCGATCGAGCGCATCGAGGCATTGCCGTTCGTGCGTTCGAAAGTGACGCGCCTGCGAGTGGAAAATCTGACATGAACTACATCTCCACCCGCGGCGGCATGACGCCGCTGCAATTCTCTGACATCCTGCTGGAAGGCCTGGCGCCGGATGGCGGCCTGGCCGTGCCGGAGCAATTGCCGCAGGTGGCGGCCGAGACCCTCGAGTCGTGGCGCGGCCTGTCGTACGCCGATCTGGCGTACGAAGTGCTGTCGCTGTTCGCCACCGACATTCCGGCGGACGACCTGCGCCGCCTGACCCGCGCCGCCTACACGCAAGAAATATTCAACAGCGAAGACATCGTTCCGCTGCGTCCCCTGGACGGCGGGCTGTCGCTGCTGGGCCTGTCCGAGGGGCCGACGCTGGCGTTCAAGGACATGGCCATGCAGTTCCTGGGCCAGGTCTTCGAATATGTGCTGGGCAAGCGCGGCACGACGCTGAACATTGTGGGCGCCACCTCCGGCGACACCGGTTCGGCGGCGGAGTACGCCTTGCGCGGCAAGCGCGGCGTGGCCGTGTTCATGCTGTCGCCTCACGGCCGCATGAGCACCTTCCAGCGCGCGCAGATGTACTCGCTGCAGGACGAGAACATCCACAACATCGCCGTGCGCGGCGTGTTCGACGAGGCGCAGGACATCGTCAAGGCGCTGGCGGGCGACCTGGCGTTCAAGACCCGCTACCGCCTGGGCGCGGTGAACTCCATCAACTGGGCGCGCATCGCCGCCCAGGTGGTGTATTACTTCCACGGCTGGCTGCGCGCCACCGGCAAGTCGGGCGAGCAAGTCTCGTTCGCCGTGCCCTCGGGCAATTTCGGCAACATCCTGTCGGGCCACATCGCGCGCAGCATGGGCCTGCCCATCCGCCGGCTGGTGCTCGCCACGAACGAGAACAACGTGCTGGAAGAGTTTTTCCGTACCGGTGTGTATCGCCCGCGTCCCGCCGAGCAGACCTACGCCACGTCCAGCCCGTCCATGGACATTTCGCGCGCGTCGAACTTCGAGCGCTTCGTGTTCGACCTGGTGGGCCGCGACGCCGGCCGCGTCAAGGCGCTGTGGGAGTCCCTGGCCCGCGACGGCTCGTTCGATCTCTCGGACCTGAAGCCGCAGTTCGAGGCCCGCTACGGTTTCGTGTCGGGCGCCAGCTCGCACGACGACCGCCTGGCCACGATCCGTTCGGTGTATGACGAGACCGGCGTGCTGATCGATCCGCATACCGCCGATGGCGTCAAGGTCGCGCGTGAGTTCGTCGAGCCCGGCGTGCCGATGCTGGTCCTCGAGACCGCCTTGCCCGCGAAGTTCTCGGAAACCATCGAAGAGGCGCTGGGCCGTCCGGCGACGCCTCCGGGCAATCTGGCCGATCTGGAATCCCTGCCGCAGCGCGTTGAAGTGATGGATTGCGACCTGGCCGAAGTGCGCCGCTTCATCGAGGCGCACGCCAAGGTGTAAAGGCCGCTTGCCGCATGTGTAAGTGTGCAACCCCTCGGAGGCCCGGCCTGCGAGGGGTTTTTCGTTTCCCGGGCCAGAACCGCCCCAAGGCGCACAGCGCTGTTCTGCGCGCGTCCGGGCGCGGACGAACGGATTACGTTCTCATGCATTTTGACCACAACCCGTCACGTATGGGCCGGCCGCGTCAGATACAGTGAATCTACATTCACACTCGGAGAACACGCCCATGAACCTGAAGACCATGACGCTTGCCCTGGCTGTGACCGGATTAGGAGTGCTGGCCGGATGCTCGTCCCCCTCGGTCATTCAGCAGCGGGACGGCAGCTCGACCGTGACGCCCGACGAGCCCCAGTATGACAAGGAATCCGGCATGTACGAATACGACAAGGACGGCAAGAAGGTCCAGATCAACAAGGACGACGTGAAGTCGATCGAGCAGGTCAAGTGACCGTGCTTGTGTAGCGCGGAATGTCAAAGCCCCGGCTCATTGTGAGCCGGGGCTTTGCTTTTGGGGGATGCCGTGGCCGGCATCGGCGATGGGTTACGCGCGTTGAACCCTGGCGTTCTTGCGTAGAGGGGCTCGCGCTTCGCCCATGCTACGCGTCTTCGGCGTGGTAGCGGCCCACGCGCTCCACTTCGTTCTTCGAGCCCAGGATCACGCTCACGCGCTGGTGCAGCTTTTCGGGCTGGATGGACATGATGCGCTGCTCGCCGTTGATGGCCGCGCCGCCTGCCTGCTCGATCAGGAAGCTCATGGGGTTGGCTTCGTACATCAGGCGCAGCTTGCCGGCCTTGCCGGGCTCGCGGGCGTCCCAGGGGTACATGAAGATGCCGCCGCGGGTCAGGATGCGATGCACGTCCGCCACCATCGAGGCGATCCAGCGCATGTTGTAGTCCTTGCCCAGGGGGCCGGTCTTTCCGGCCAGGCAGTCGTCGACGTAGCGCTTCACCGGGGCGGCCCAGTGGCGCATGTTCGACATGTTGATGGCGAATTCCTTGGTGTCCTCGGGCACGCGGATATCCTCGTGCGTCAGCACCCACGAACCCATTTCGCGGTCCAGCGTGAAGCCCACGACGCCGTTGCCGATGGTCAGCACCAGCATGGTCTGCGGCCCGTAGACGGCATAGCCGGCCACGACCTGCTTGTCGCCGGGCTGCAGGAAATCCTGTTCGCACACGGGGGCGCCCGACACGTTGTGGGGAGCGTGCAGCACCGAGAAGATGGTGCCGATCGAGACGTTCACGTCGATGTTCGACGAGCCGTCCAGGGGATCGAACAACAGCAGGTATTCGCCCTTGGGGTAGCGGTTCGGGATCAGGTGGATGGTTTCCATTTCCTCCGACGCCATGGCCGCCAGGTGGCCGCCCCATTCATTGGCTTCGAGGAGGATTTCGTTGGACAGCACGTCCAGTTTCTTCTGGACTTCGCCCTGGACGTTCTCGCTTTCCAGGCTGCCCAGGACGCCGCCGAGCGCGCCCTTGCTCACGGCATGGCTGATGGCCTTGCAGGCGCGCGCGACCACTTCGATGAGCAGTCGCACTTCCGGCGCAAGGGCTTGGGCGGAGCGCTGCTGCTCCACCAGGTATTGGGTCAGTGTTTTACGTTTCAAAAGGATCTCCCTATGCTGCGAATTCTAAAGCCTTGGATACGATTTCCTGCACGTTGCGCGACAAGCCTTCGTGCGCCCGAACCCGTTGCAGCGCGGCCTGCATGGGCGCGCGCAGGGCGGGAACGAAGCGTGACCAGTTGTCCAGCGCGCGGGCCAGGCGGGCGGCGATTTCCGGATTGAGCGCGTCCAGCGCCAGCACCTGCTCGGCCCAGAACGCGTAGCCCGAGCCGTCCGGGTGATGCATGCCCCGGGCGTTGTTCAGGCAGAACTGGAAAACCAGCGCGCGGGCGCGGTTCGGGTTGCGCAGCGTGAAGGCGGGGTGCTGCATGAGCTCGCGCGCGCCCTGCACCGTGGTCGAGCGCGCGGCGGCCTGCAAGGCAAACCATTTGTCCACCACCAGCGGGTTGTCGCGCCACTTGTCGTAGAAGGCGGCGAGCGCCTGCCGCGGAAACTCGCCCTGGCCGAAATTGATCAGGGTGGACAGCGCCGCCATGCTGTCCGTCATGTTGCCCGCCTGGCCATAGAGCTGTTCGGCCAGGCCCTGGGCGTCGGGTTCGCCCGCGGCCATGAGGTGGTTGAGCGCCAGGTTTTTCAGGGCGCGTTTGCCGGCCGGGACCGGCGCGGGGCTGTACTCGCCCGGGGTCTGGTTGGCCTCGTAGGCCTGGCGGAATTCGGCGGCCAGCTGGCGGCCCAGTTCGGCGCGCAGGAAGTCGCGCGCCACGGCGAGGGCGGGCGGATCCACCTGCCGCATGCGCTCCGCCAGCGTCTTCTCCGAGGGCAGGGCCAGGGCGCGGGCGCGGTAGGCGGCGTCGATCGCCGGATCGGTCAGCAGCGCGCGCCACGTCTCGATGAAGGAGGCGTCCGCCCGCAGCGTCTTGCCGGCCTGGCTGGCCTCGGCCAGGGCCAGGATCTGGCGGGTGGCGAATTCCTGGCCGGCTTCCCAGCGCGCGAACGGATTGCCGTCATGGGCCGAAAGCAGGGCGAGTTCCTGGTCCGTCCAGGCATACTCGACGATGACGGGGGCAGAGAAGTCGCGCAGCAGCGACGGCACGGGGCGCTCGGCGATGTCTTCGAAGACCCATTGCTGGCTTTGCGTAGTCAGTTCCAGCAGCGCCGTTTCGCGGGTTTCGCCCTCATGGCGCAGCGTCAGCGCCCGGCCTTCGCGGTCCAGCAGGCCGATGGCGAAGGGGATGTGATAGGGCGCCTTGACGTAGTCGGCGCCGGCCTTTTTTTCCACGCCGACCGGCGGGCATTCCTGGGTAAGCGTCACCGTGCAGCGGTGGGCGGCGGCGTCGTGGTCCAGCTTGACGGTCACGCGCGGCGTCCCGGCCTGGCGGTACCAGCGGCGGAACACGGAAAGGTCGCGGCCCGGATGCTGGCGCACGTAGACGGATTCCATGGCGTCGACGAAGTCGTCGCAGGTGACGGCCTGGCCGTCATGGCGGCGGAAATATTCGTCCATGCCGGCGCGAAAGCCTTCCTCGCCCAGCAGGGTGTGCTGCATGCGGATGACTTCGGCGCCTTTTTCGTACACGGTGGCCGTGTAGAAATTGCCGATCTCCTGGTAGCTTTCCGGGCGGATGGGGTGGGCCATGGGGCCGGCGTCTTCCGGAAACTGGGCGGCGCGCAGCGCCACGACGTCGTCGATGCGCTTGACGGCGCGGGCGCTGGCCGCCTCGGCCGCCTCCATACCGTGGGCCATCATGTCGGCGCTGAACTCCTGGTCGCGGAAAACCGTCAGGCCTTCCTTCAGGCTCAGCTGGAACCAATCGCGGCAGGTTACGCGGTTGCCGGTCCAGTTGTGGAAGTATTCGTGCCCGATGACGGATTCGATGCCCTCGTAGTTGGCGTCCGTAGCCGTGTCGGCATCGGCCAGCACATAGGCGGCGTTGAAAATGTTCAAGCCCTTGTTTTCCATCGCCCCCATGTTGAAGTCATGGACGGCGACCACCATGAAACGGTCCAGGTCCAGCTCCAGGCCGAAGCGGCTTTCGTCCCAGCGCAGCGCGCGCACGAGCGAATCCAGGGCCCATTCGGTCTTGGTCTCGGAGCCCGGGTCGCTATAGACCTGCAGCAGCACGTTACGGCCGCTGGCGGTCTTCACGGTGGTTTCGCGGTGCGTAAGCTTGCCGGCCACCAGCGCGAACAGATAGCAGGGCTTGGGGAAGGGGTCTTCCCATTCGACCTCGTTGCGGCCATCGGGCAGTTGGCGCGAAGCGACCAGGTTGCCGTTGGACAGCAGCACCGGGTATTCGGGCAGGGCGCGCAGGGTCACGCGGTAGCGCGACATGACGTCGGGGCGGTCGGCGAACCAGGTAATGCGCCGGAAGCCCTCGGCCTCGCATTGCGTGAAGAAATTGCCGCCCGACACGTACAGGCCCATCAGCGTGGAATTGGCGGAAGGCTTGCAGCGGCTGACGATTTCCACCGTGGAGCTGGCCGGCAGGCAGTGGATTTCGAGACGGTGCTCGGAAAGGCGGTAGCGATCGGCAGGCAAGGCCGCGCCATCCACCCCTACCGAGACGAGTTCCAGGTCTTCTCCGTCGAGGATCAGGGGGGCGTCGGCCCCGGCCCCGGGCTTGCGCCGCACCTGCATCACGCTGCGCACTTCGGTGGCGTCGGGCGCGAGGTCGAACGCGAGGGCGACTTCGGGAATGTCGTAGGGGTAGGGCTGGTAATCCTTGCGATATACGGTTACGGGCGTGTCTGTGCGCATGGGATTGCAGTCCTGTATGAACGAGGAGCCTATTGTAGTGGCTGGATTCGCCGCGCCGCCTGGCGCCTTGTGAGCTGACGTAAACTTTTCGGGACGGGGTCGGTCAAACCTCAGTATCATGCGCGGTCGCGCGCGGAAGGAGTCTCAGAATGTCGAGGTCGTCTATGTTCAATGCGGGCCGTTGGGCCGGCGTGCTCGTCGTGCTGGGGGCGCTTGCGTTGACGGGCTGCGCTGCTCCAACGGTATCGGCGCGAGTGACGTCCTTCCAGCAATGGCCCGCCGGCGTGGAGGGGCAGACCTATCAGTTCGTGGCCGCCGATCCATCCCAAAACAATAATCTCGAATATCAGTCCTACCAGGACATGGTGCGCGCCGGTATTGGCCCGACCGGCCTGGTCGAGGCGAAACCCGGCGCCAAGGGTCGTTTTGATGTCTCGTTCCGTTACGGAACCACGCAGACGCAGGTAATGGTGCGGCGCCCATATGATCCGTATTTCTATGGCGGCTATGGCTATGGCGGTTTTTATGGCCCCCGCCCGTGGGGCGCGGGCTACGGCTACTGGGGGCCGGACTGGGTGGATGTGCCCATGGTCGTCCAGCGTAATGCGCTCACGCTGCAGATCCACGATACGCAGCGCGGCGGCGCCGAGGTATACCGTTCAACGGCTTACATACTGAGCGAACGCGACGATTTCATGCGCACCATGCCCTATCTGGTGCGCGCAATATTTGATAATTTTCCCGGGAATAATGGCGCGGAGCGCGAAATCGAGTTTCCCGTCCAATAAGTTCCAACTGGCCTCGAAGCCAGCTGCATAAATAAAAAAATCGGCGCACCAAAATGGTGCGCCGATTTTATTTCTTACTTTCAAATAGGTTTTATTCTTTGATAAGAAAACTGTCGCGCGTGGCGCCGGCGGCTTCTTCCGCGGCAAGCCAGCGGGGCGCCTTGCCGCGGCCGCTCCAGGTTTCGCCGGTTTGCGGATGGCGATACTTGGGCGCCACGGCGCGTTTGGCGGCGTTGGCCGGGCGGGCCGCGGGGCTGGCCTTGCGGCGGCCGCCGGTGGTGGCGCGCGTAGCCTTGCCGGCGCCATAGGCTGCGATGATCTCCTCGGGCGTGATGTCGTACTCGCGCATCGACGTGATGATCGACGAGATCACGGGCTTGCGGCGTTTGGTTTGGAGGATCTCAGCCTTCTTCTGTAGCTTGTTGATTTCCTTTTCGATCTTTGCTTGCAGTGCTGCGTAGGTTTCTCGGGCCATGGTTTATTCCTGATTATGGAACTGCTTTTAATCGCCGGCGAAGTTATGTGTATTTGTTGTGCTTCGCATAATACATAAATTACGCCTTGACTTCCTGGTTTTAGGACTAATTACTTTGTATCAAAAGAGCCAAGGGTCATTTCCGCTTTTGCCGCCGATGCCGGAAGCAACTATTGGGAATGGTATTCCCGTATTTGGGACAACTTGAAACAAATCCGGTATTGGTTCACGAGGCGGACGAACGGTGCCCTGCCTCCTCTGCAAACGACTGATTTTGCGGCAATGCGCCGGCGGCGGGTACTACGGAGAGCCGCAATCCCGGTAGTGCGGCGCCGCAATTGGACCGGGGATAAACCGAGGGGTTCCTAGAAGTAGTCTGATGACTCGTCATGAACGGCTGCCTGTATTGCCCGATGCCGGGCATTTTGGGATCCGCGGCCTTTGAGAGCGCCCCGGAAAGCATAATCCGGCGGCGCAATCTCTTTGGTTTCATTTTCATGTCAGGTTGTATGACGAGTGCGCAAATGCGTGCGCAATGGCCCCTCGGCGCGGCCGCGCGAATGTGCGTAATGATGCCGTCGGACCCGCGAAAGCATTTCCTTAAAACGGCGCTCGCTCGAAATTTGCTTAACTTGATATGTAATATTTCGGCCTCATCTGTGGCATAGGAGATAATCCACGCCCCGCTTGCCGGCGCCTCGGCCGGCCGCGGGCGGGCCGGGGTTTTTCCGGCAGGCCCGGGACGCCGAGCCTGTGTCGGCGTTACGATATGGTCTTGAGCGCCTTTGCAGGCGCGCTTGCGCGCCGCCGTCCCTGAATAGAGTCCCATGAAAATCATCGATCCCGCCATTGCTTCCCTCGCCACCGCCAAATCGCTGCTGCTAGACCCCTGGGGGCTGACGGAGGCTGACATGGCGCGCGCGCTGGGTGAGATCTTCACGCACAAGGTCGACTATGCCGACCTGTATTTCCAGTACACGCGCAGCGAGGGCTGGAGCCTGGAAGAGGGCATCGTCAAGACGGGCAGTTTCTCCATCAGCCAGGGTGTCGGCGTGCGCGCCGTGAGCGGCGAGAAAACCGCCTTCGCATATTCGGATTCGCTGTCGCCCGAAGCGCTGCTGTCATCCGCCCATGCAGTGCGCGGCATCGCGCGCCGCGGCGCCGGCAAGGTGAAAGTGGCGGCGCAGGTCGAAGCCGAGATCGGCCGCAGCCTGTACGCAGACATCGATCCGGTCGCCTCGCTGAGCGCGCCCGAGAAAGTGGCCCTGCTCGAACGGGTGGAGCGCATGGCGCGCGCGCGGGATCCGCACGTGATCCAGGTCATGGCGGGCCTGGGGGCCGAATACGACGTGGTCCTGGTGGCAGGCAGCGATGGCCGCCTGGCCGCCGACGTGCGTCCGTTGGTGCGCCTGTCCTTGACCGTGATCGCCGAACGCAACGGCCGCCGCGAAATGGGCCACGCCGGAGGCGGCGGACGCCTCGGCCTGGCGTACTTCACGGACGAGATGCTGCAAGGCTATGTAGAGCGCGCCGTCCACGAAGCCATGGTGAACCTGGAGGCGCGTCCCGCGCCGGCAGGCGAGATGACCGTGGTGCTGGGCTCGGGCTGGCCGGGCATCCTGCTGCACGAGGCGGTCGGACACGGGCTGGAAGGCGACTTCAACCGCAAGGGATCCAGCGTGTTTTCCGGCCGCATCGGCGAACGCGTGGCCTCCAAGGGGGTCACGGTGGTGGACGACGGCACGATCCCGGACCGCCGCGGTTCGCTCAACATCGACGACGAAGGCAACGCCACCCAGCGCAATGTCCTGATCGAGGACGGCATCCTGCGCGGCTACATGCAGGACACGCTGAACGCGCGGCTGATGAAAACCTCCGCCACCGGCAATGGCCGCAGGGAGTCGTTCGCCCACCTGCCGATGCCGCGCATGACCAACACCTACATGCTGGCCGGCGACAAGCCGGCCGAGGAAATCGTGTCGTCCGTCAAGCGCGGGCTGTACGCCGTCAATTTCGGCGGCGGCCAGGTCGACATCACGAACGGCAAGTTCGTGTTCTCGGCATCCGAGGCCTACATGATCGAGAACGGCAAGGTGACCTACCCGGTCAAGGGAGCCACCTTGATCGGCAACGGCCCAGACGCCATGAACCGCGTCACCATGATCGGCAACGACCTGCAGCTGGATTCCGGCGTGGGCACTTGCGGCAAGGACGGCCAGAGCGTCCCCGTGGGTGTAGGCATGCCGACGGTCCGCATGGAAGGCTTGACCGTAGGCGGTACGGCGTAGGTTGCCCCCCACGCCGCGCCCGCTGCGCGGGCTAGCTGCCCCCCCGAGGGGGGCAGCCTCGCCTTGGGGCGGCCCGGCGGCGAGGCGTTGCCCCCCATGCCGCGTCTCGAAAAAAACTGACGGCTGGAAAAAACTGTGCTAGAGTCGTTCCCCATGAAATTCGCGTCCCCCGCTTTTTACTTTTACTTTTATGGTTTTCTGAAGCCGCTGGCGGAGGAAGGGACGCGCTCAATCTGAAGTTTGGAAAGAATCCCCCCAAAAAAGCCGCCAGCGAACTGGCGGCTTTTTTTGCGCCGCCGGTTGAGGAATCCCTCGGGAACGGTCCCCGACGGCGGGCAACCCAGGAGCAGTACCGTGTCACACAATACCGACGACCTTCGCATTCGAGAAATCAAAGAGCTGAATCCGCCCGCGCACGTCATGCGCGAGTTCGCCTGCACCAAGGAGGCGTCCGATACCGTGTTCGCCGCCCGCCAGGCGATGCATCGCATCCTGCATGGCATGGACGACCGGATGATCGTCGTGATCGGTCCTTGCTCCATCCACGACACGCGCGCGGCCATTGAATATGCGAAACGTCTGAAGCCTGTGCGCGACCGCCTGAGCGCCGACCTGGAAATCGTGATGCGGGTCTATTTCGAAAAGCCGCGCACGACGGTGGGCTGGAAGGGCCTGATCAACGATCCCGACCTGGACGGCAGCTTCGACATCAACAAGGGCGTGCGGGTTGCCCGGGAACTGCTCCTGGACATCAATAGCCTGGGGCTGCCCGCCGGCTGCGAATTCCTGGACATGATTACCCCGCAATACATCGCGGATCTGGTCTCCTGGGGGGCGATCGGGGCTCGGACGACGGAAAGCCAGGTGCATCGCGAGCTGGCCTCCGGCCTGTCGTGTCCGGTGGGGTTCAAGAACGGCACGGACGGCAATGTGAAGATCGCCGTGGACGCCATCAAGGCGGCCTCGCAGCCGCACCATTTCCTGTCGGTGACCAAGGGCGGGCACTCCGCCATTGTGTCGACGGCCGGCAACGAGGACTGCCACGTCATCCTGCGCGGCGGCAAGACGCCCAATTACGACGCGCAGAGCGTGGACGCGGCCTGCCAGGACATGGCCAAGTCCGGCCTGGCCCAGCGCATCATGATCGACGCCAGCCACGCCAACAGCAGCAAGAAGCCCGAGAATCAGCCGCAGGTGGTGGAAGACGTCGCGCGCCAGATGGAGGCGGGCGATGCCCGGCTGGTGGGCGTCATGGTGGAAAGCCACCTGCTGGGCGGCCGCCAGGACATGGTGCCGGGCACGCCGCTGGTCTACGGCCAGAGCATCACCGACGGCTGCATCGACTGGGATGCTTCCGTCGCCGTGCTCGAGCGCCTGGCCCACGCCGTGCGTGAGCGCCGCCGGGTCGCGCTGACCTCCGGCAAGTAAATGCGCGGAGCGCGCCGCGGATCGCCACGCATGGCGGTTTGCGGCGCAGCATCCGCAGCGGCGTAGAATAATCGGATTAACGAACCCGAGAACACGCTGATCATGAACGCTCCCCTGCACGCTGAAACGTTGCGCCGCCCGGTGCCGGCTGCCTGTCTGGATGCCTTGCGCGCGCGCTTTGGCGACCGTCTGTCCGAGTCTTCCGCCGTGCGCGAGCATCACGGCCGCGACGAGTCTCCCTATCCGGCCATGCTGCCGGACGCCGTCGTCTTCGCGCACACGACCGAAGAGGTGGCCGAGGTTGCCAAACTGTGCAACGAACACCGGGTTCCGCTGATTCCCTATGGCGCGGGCTCGTCGCTGGAAGGCCACATTCTGGCGATCCAGGGCGGCATCAGCCTGGATCTGTCGCAGATGAACAAGGTGCTGGCGGTCAACGCCGAGGACCTCACCGCCACGGTGCAGGCGGGCGTGCTGCGCAAGCAGCTCAACGAAGAAATCCGCGACACCGGCCTGTTCTTCCCGATCGATCCCGGCGCCGACGCCAGCCTGGGCGGCATGGCGGCCACGCGCGCTTCCGGCACCAACGCCGTGCGCTACGGCACCATGCGCGAAAACGTCATGTCGCTGACGGTGGTGACGGCGGATGGGCGCATCGTCCGCACGGCGGGGCGCGCGCGCAAATCGTCGGCGGGCTACGACCTGACCCGTATTTTCGTGGGCAGCGAAGGCACCCTGGGGATCATCACTGAAGTCACGGTGCGCCTGTATCCGCAGCCCGAGGCCGTGTCCGCCGCGGTCTGCAACTTCCCCACGCTCGACGCCGCCGTGCAGAGCGTGATCGAAATCATCCAGATGGGCGTGCCCGTCGCGCGCGTCGAGTTCATGGACGCGGCCAGCGTGCGCGCGGTGAATCTACACAGCAAGCTGAGCTTGCGCGAAACCCCGCTGCTGGTATTCGAATTCCACGGCAGCCCGGCGGGCGTGCAGGAGCAGGCCGAAACCGTGCAGGCGATCACGGCAGACCATGGCGGCATGGACTTCGAATGGGCCGAGCGTCCCGAAGACCGCAGCCGCCTCTGGACCGCGCGCCACAACGCCTACTTCGCGGGCCTGCAACTGCGCCCTGGCTGCCGCGCCAGCACCACGGACGTGTGCGTGCCGATCTCGCGCCTGGCGGACTGCGTGCGCGACACGGTCGAGGAACTGGACCGCGCCAGCTTCCCCTACACCATCGTGGGCCACGTCGGCGACGGCAACTTCCACGTGCTGATGCTGCTCGATGCCGACAGCGCCGAGGAGTGGCAGGAATCCGAAGCCATCAACCATAATCTGGTGCGCCGCGCGATCGCGGCCGACGGCACCTGCACCGGCGAGCATGGCGTGGGCCTGCACAAAATGCAGTTCATGGCCGAGGAGCACGGCGAGGACGCCCTGGCCCTGATGCGCAGCCTGAAGCACGCGTTCGATCCGAACAACATCCTGAACCCGGGCAAGATCGTCTCCTGGCAGGCCTGAGGAAGGCGCGGCCTTCACTCCGAAAACCGGCGGGCAGCCGTCGGCTTTCTTGCGCCGGGGCCGCCGGGACGCGCCGCCAGGCGGCTTCGCCGATTACGGCTGGTTACTTATCTGTGCGTGAGCGGACCGCCGATGCGGGTAAATCCCGGCCTGCTTATAGCGGGCGCTCGCGCTATTGTTGCGGTCATGAATTCTTTGGTCGAAACTGGCCTGGCACAAGTGCAGGCGCCTTACTCTTTGCAGCAGCTCGTCGAGGCCCTGGCGGCGGCATTGCCCGCGCACTGCGTTTTGTTCCGCGAAGAGGACACCCGCCCTTACGAGTGCGACGGCCTTTCCCTCTATCGCGTGCTGCCGGCGGTCGTGGCCCTGCCCGAAACCGAAGAGCAGGTGCAGGCCGTCATGCGCATCTGCAAGCGGCTGAACGCGCCCATCGTAGCGCGCGGCGCCGGCACCGGGCTGTCGGGCGGCGCCATGCCGCACAGCCGGGGCGTGCTTCTCGGCCTGTCGAAATTCAACCGCATCAAGCACATCGATCTGGCGAGCGCGACGGCCATCGTCCAGCCGGGCGTGCGCAACCTGGCTATCTCGGAGGCCGCCGCGCCCTATGGCCTGTACTACGCGCCCGATCCCTCCAGCCAGATCGCCTGTTCCATCGGCGGCAACGTCGCCGAGAATTCAGGCGGGGTGCATTGCCTCAAGTACGGCCTGACCGTGCACAACGTGCTGCGCGTGCGCGTGGTCACCATCGACGGCGATATCGTCGAACTGGGTTCGGAAGCGCCGGATGCGCCCGGGCTGGATTTGCTGTCCGTCTTCATAGGATCCGAAGGCATGCTGGGCGTGGTCACGGAGGTGACCGTCAAGCTGATTCCCAAGCCGGCCAGCGCGCAGGTCGTCATGGCCAGCTTTTCCAGCGTCGAGGCCGCCGGCAACGCGGTCACGCAAGTCATCGCCCAGGGCATGATCCCCGCCGGCCTGGAAATGATGGACCGGCGCGCGACGCATATGGTCGAACCATTCGTGCAGGCAGGCTACGACATGGATGCGCAAGCCATCCTGCTGTGCGAATCGGACGGCACGCCCGAAGAGGTCGAGCACGAAATCGCGCGCATGGAGGCCGTGTTCCGCGCGGCGGGCGCCACGCGCTGCCAGGTTTCCGCGTCCGAGGCCGAACGCCTGAAGTTCTGGGCCGGCCGCAAGAACGCGTTCCCTGCCGCGGGACGGGTGTCGCCCGATTACTATTGCATGGACGGCACGATTCCGCGCCGTCACCTGGCGCGCGTGCTGGGCGCCATCGAGCAGATGGAAGACGAATTCGGGCTGCGCTGCGCCAACGTGTTCCATGCAGGCGACGGCAATCTGCATCCGTTGATCCTGTTCGATTCGAATAAGCCGGACGAAGTGGAGCGCGCCGAGAAATTCGGCGCCGCCATTCTTGAACTGTGCGTGCAGGTAGGAGGGACCGTGACCGGAGAGCACGGTGTGGGAATGGAGAAGATAAATCAAATGTGCGTGCAATTCTCTCGCGAAGAACTCGACGCGTTCCTGGCGGTAAAGCGGGCGTTCGACCCGCCGTGCCTGCTCAATCCTGAAAAGGTCATTCCCACGCTGGCCCGCTGCGCCGAATACGGCAAGATGCATGTCCATGCGGGCGAGTTGCGCTTCCCCGATCTCGCCCGCTTCTAGGACGCATCCCCTATGGATTTCGTCCTGTCGGAGTTGTGCGACCAGGTCATGACGGCCCGTGCGGGCCATAAACCCCTGTTCGTGATGGGTGGAGGCAGCAAGGCGTTCTATGGCAATTACCGTCCGGTAACGCCGCAGGACGGGCATTGCCTGCTGGACATGACGCCTTATCGCGGCATCGTCAGCTATCACCCATCCGAGCTGGTCGTGACGGTGCGTGCTGGAACCCCCTTGGCCGAACTTGAGGCCGTGCTGGCCGAAAACGGCCAGATGCTGGCTTTCGAGCCGCCGCATTTCTCGCCGGCCGCCACGGTGGGCGGCTGCGTGGCGGCCGGTATTTCGGGGCCGCGCCGCATGAGCGCGGGCGCGCTGAAGGATTTCGTGCTGGGCGCGCAACTGCTGGATTCGGAAGGGCGCATTCTTTCGTTCGGCGGCGAGGTCATGAAGAACGTGGCCGGCTACGACGTGTCGCGGCTGCTGGCCGGATCGCACGGCATCTTCGGCGCCATCCTCGAGGTGTCGCTGAAGGTCGTGCCCCGGCCGATGGAGGAACTGACGCTGGTGCTGCCGGCCACGCAGGCGCAGGCGCTGGCCAGCTTCGCCCTGTGGCGCGGCAAGCCCTTGCCGATTTCCGCCACCAGCTGGACCGGCGACGACAGCCAGGCGGAAGGCGCGATGGCCGTGCGCCTGTCGGGCGCGCCTCCGGCCGTCGCCAGCGCCCGCCAGTCGATCGGCGGCACGCCGATGGCGTCCGAGGCGGCGGCAGGGTGGTGGCGGTCGCTGCGCGAGCAGACCCACGCGTTCTTCACGCCCGGGCAGCCGTTATGGCGCCTTGCCCTGCCTCCCACGGCCGCCGCGCTCGGGCTGGGCCCGACCCTGCTGGAATGGGGCGGTGGGCAGCGCTGGCTGACAGGCGTGCATGACGCGGCCATGCTGCGCGAAACCGCGGCGCGGCTGGGCGGGCATGCGACGCTGTTCCGCACCGGCCACGGCAGGCCGCCGGCAGACGGCGTATTCCATCCGCTGGCGCCAGGGATCGCTTCGATCACGCGCCGGCTCAAACAAGAGCTCGATCCGGCCGGCCTGTTCAATCCCGGCCGCCTGGTCCTGGAGCTATAAGGCATCATGCAAACCAAGCTTGCATCCTGGGCACGCGATACCGATCTGGGCAACGAAGCCGACGCCATCCTGAGGCGTTGCGTGCATTGCGGCTTCTGCACGGCTACCTGTCCGACGTACCAGGTGCTGGGCGACGAACTGGACAGCCCGCGCGGGCGCATCTACCTCATCAAGCAGGTGCTGGAGGGCGCCGAGCCCACGCAGTCCACCCAGCAGCATCTGGACCGCTGCCTGACCTGCCGCAATTGTGAAACCACGTGCCCCTCGGGCGTCGAGTACGGGCACCTGGTGGACATCGGCCGCAAGATCGTGGACGAGCGCGTGCCGCGCTCCTGGGGCGACAGGACGAAGCGCACGATCCTGCGCAAGGCCATGATGTCGCCGCTGTTCGCGCCGGCGATGCGGGTGGGGCAGGCCGTGCGCGGGCTGTTGCCGGAATCGCTGAAACGCAAGGTGCCCGAACGCCGCGATGCGGGCGCGCTGCCGCAGGTGGCCGGGCATGCCCGGCAGGTGCTGATGCTGGCCGGCTGCGTGCAGCCCGCCATGATGCCTACCATCGATGCGGCCACCATACGCGTGCTGGACGCCGTCGGCATCGGCGCGCGCATCGCGCCCGGGGCGGGCTGTTGTGGCGCCGTCAGTTTCCACCTGGATGCGCAGGATGCCGCCCTGGAGCAGATGCGCGCCAATGTCGACGCCTGGTGGCCGCTGGTGCAGGATGGCAAGGTCGAGGCCATCGTCATGAATGCGTCGGGCTGCGGCGCCATGGTGAAAGAGTACGCCCATCACTTGCGGCACGACCCCGCCTATGCGCAGAAGGCCGCGGACATCGTGGCGCTGGTGAAGGACGTGGCCGAGATCGTCGCGCCGCATGCGGAACAGTTGCGCTCGCGCCTGCCCGCGGGCGGCCGGGCGGCGTTCCATCCGCCTTGCACCCTGCAGCATTGGCAAGGGCTGCGGCCGCTGTCCGAGCAGTTGCTTGCGGACCTGGGTTTCGAATTGCAGCCGTTCGCCGACAAGCATCTGTGCTGCGGCTCGGCAGGCGCCTATTCCGTGCTGAATCCCGAGATCGCGTTGCAGTTGCGGGACCGCAAGCTGAGCGCCATCTCCGCCGGCGGGCCGGACGTGATCCTGTCCGCCAACATCGGCTGCATCGGCCATCTGCAAAGCGGCACCGATACGCCGGTGCGGCATTGGATCGAGGTGGTGGACGAGCGCCTGAGATCTGCGGCGGGGTGATGTTGCGGTGGTGTCTGACACCCGTGGTGCGCCGGCTTCCGTCCGGGCGGGCGTCTCGTAGGGGTGTCAGACACTGGCAAGTTCAAGGTGTCAGACACCAGCAAATCCCAGGTGTCTCACACCCCTGCGTTTCAGGTGTCTGACACCCTTACTGGCAGGCCGCCAAGTTCGAATTGGCGTTCCCGGGTGTCAGACACCTCCACAAGCAACAGCTCCATTCCACCGCCCCTGCGCGATGAACCAAAAAAAAGCCCCATGGCGAACCATGGGGCGGGGTTTTTCAACCCATTATCCGGCCAGGCTTACCACGCCGCTGGCCGGCACTGCGCGCAAACGTCCGGCGTCAAGCCGTTTGCGCGCGAGTCCAGGTAATGAGCGCGGCAGTGAGGTCGCGCAGGTCGGCCTTCAGGCGGCCGTAGTTTTCGGACGGGCGCAGCGTGACCTCGTCCATGTAGAGCTTGCGGTTGATCTCGATCTGCAGGCTGTGGCGGCCTTCCTGCGGGCGGCCGAAGGCGCGCACCAGTTCCACGCCCTTGTAGGGATCGTTCACGGTGACGTCATAGCCGCGCTCGCGCAGCCAGGCGGCGATGAATTCGCGGAAGGCGGGATCGCTGGTGCTGCCGTCGCGGTCGCCCAGCACGAAATCGGGGTGGACCAGGCCGGGGCGGTCGGTCGCGAAGGCGCCGGCCACGCTGGGCATCGAGTGGCAGTTGATGTGCCAGACCTTGCCGAACTTCCGGTGGGCGTCGTCCAGCACGCGGCCCAGGGCGGCGTGGTAGGGCTTCCAGCACGCATCGATGCGGTGGCGGACTTCCTCGACCGTCAGCTTGCGGTCGTACAGCGGGGTGCCGTCATCGAGCATGCGCCAGATCAGGCCTTTGCCCAGCTTGACCTTGGGCGAGGCGTTCAGCGCGTCGGGCCAGGGCTGGTCGAGCAGCAGTTCGTCGATCTCGTCGGGGGCGCGGTTGGCGTCGATGTAGGCGCGCGGGAAGGCCGCGGCGATCATGGGCACGCCCATCTCGAGCGCGTCGCCCCAAAGATCGTCAACCCAGGTGTCCTCGGCAGTGCGCAGTGCGCCAAAGTCCACCGCGGCCGCGAAATCGGGAGGGTAGGCGGTGCCGCTGTGCGGAGAGTCCAGCACGAGCGGGGCCGAGGATTCCGAATCGGGATATTGCTGCGGGAGGTCGAGCCGGTAGGACAGGGGTTGGGTAATTCGCATAAGGGGGTGGTGCGTTCGTGAATCGGAGATCCCCGCGCCCCGGAGGGCGGCGGGGATCGAAGATCGATCAGTCGATCTTCACGTTTGCTTCTTTGGCGATGCGCTTGTTCTTGGCGATTTCAGCGGCGATCTGCGCGCCGAATTCGGCCGAAGTGTTGGCGGCGGGCGCGGCGCCCAGCGCTTCCAGGCGCGTCTTGACGTCGGCTTCGGCGCTGACCTTCTGAACGGCGGCGTTCAGCTTGGCCAGGACCGGCGCCGGCAGCTTGGCCGGGGCGACCAGGCCGAACCACGACGCGTCGTTCACGGCGGGCAGGCCGGCTTCGGCGAAGGTGGGGACGTCGGGCAGGGACGCCACGCGCTTGGGCGAGGCCACGGCCATGGCGATCAGGCGGCCGGACTGCACGTGCGGCAGCGTGGAAGGCAGGTTGTCATACATGACGTCGACCTGGCCGGCCAGCGCGTCGTTCAGCGCCGGGCCCACGCCGCGGTACGGAACGTGCATCAGGTTGGTGCCCGAGGCCATCTTGAACAGTTCGCCCATCATGTGCGAGACCGAACCGTTGCCGGCGGACGCGTACGTCAGCTTGCCCGGCTCGCTCTTGGCCAGCGTGATGAGCTCGGCGATGTTCTTGGCCTGGACCTTCGGATTGATGGTCATGATGTTCGGCACGGCGGCCAGGTTCGAGATGGGCGTGAAGTCCTTCTCGCCATCGAACGGCAGGTTCGGGTAGATGGCCGGGTTGATGCCGTGCGTGCTGACGGTGGCGATGCCCAGGACATAGCCGTCCGGCGCGCTGCTGGCGACGAAGGCGCTGCCGATCGAACCGCCGGCGCCGCCGCGGTTTTCCACGACGACGGTCTGGCCCAGTTCCTTGCTCAGCTTGTCGGCGAACAGGCGGCCGACAATGTCGGTCGTGCCCCCGGGCGGGAAGGGAACGATCAGGCGGATGGGCTTGGACGGGTACGCGTCTTCAGCGTGCGCGATACCCGAGGTGAGCGGCGTGGCCAGGGTCGCGGCGGCGACGCACAGGCCCAGGACAACTTTACGGCGTTGCATGGATTCCCCTAATGAATTGGAAAGCGGATGCGCAAAGGCAGACGCAAACGCAACGATTCTTTCCTGACGGCCCCGTTTGCGCAAACGAAAGTTTCTCCGTAAGCTATGACTTTTTTTCATGCCTCTTTAGGCGGCGGCCGCCAAAGCCGCTGTTTTTGCTGCTTGACCTGAAACAATTTGTGTTTCGTGACCGGCGCGGGGACCTGTCTTCCCTCGGCCCCGGCTTAGAACGGCCCCACGGCGGCCAAGGAGCCCACGGCAGCCGTGGGGAGCGATATTTATGCGGCGTTTCTGTCCCTCTTTAACGGATCTCCAGGCGTTCGAAGTCGCCGCGCGGCACAGCAGTTTCACGCGCGCGGCCCAGGAGCTATGCGTAACGCAGGGCGCGGTCAGTAAACAAGTGAAACATCTGGAGGAGTTCGTAGGCATCGAACTATTCCTGCGGATCAGGCAAGGCCTGGTCCTGACGGAGGCCGGACGCAGCTACCTCACCAAGATCCAGGCCGGCCTCGGCCAGATCGAAGCCGCCACGGTGGAGCTGATCGCGCACCAGGGGCAGGGGGGCACGCTCAACCTGACCTGCATGCCGACCTTCGGGGCGCGCTGGCTGATTCCGCGGCTGACCGCCTTCATGCGCCTGCGGCCGGATATCCACGTGGAGTTCCTGCCGCACCGTCAAGGTTACGACTTTTCCACGCCCGAACTCGACGCGGCCGTGCGCTTCGGCGAGGGCATCTGGCCGGGCAGCGGGGCGGACTACATCGTCGGCCGCGAAATCCTGCCGGTGTGCAGCCCGCGGCTGATCCCGGGAGGCTGTGCGTCGCCGGCGGACCTGCTGGCGTATCCGCTGCTGCACCATACTTCGGCGCTGGAAGGCTGGCGCGACTGGTTCGAGCAGGCCGGCTGCGACACGCGCCGCAGCCTGGAGGGCGCCCGCTTCGACCAGTACGCGCTGCTGTCCCAGGCCGCCGCGGCGGGCTTCGGGGTCGCGCTGATACCGCGCTGCCTGATCGAGGACGAGTTGCGCGACGGCAAGCTGGCCGTCGCCATCCAGCTGCCCATCCGGGCGCGCATGGGTTACTACCTGTGCTATCCCGAACAGAAGGCCAACCTGCCCACGCTGCAGGCCTTCCGCACGTGGCTGATGGAAGTGTCGCGAGCTGCGGAGCCGCAGCCGCAGGAAGAAGCCCGCTCCGATTTAAAATAGCGCCATCATGAGTCAAAAATCCAATAAGGGCCGCGTTGTCGTCGGCATGTCCGGCGGGGTCGATTCTTCAGTCACGGCCTGGCTGCTCAAGCAGCAGGGCTACGAGGTCGTCGGCCTGTTCATGAAGAACTGGGAAGACGATGACGATTCCGAATACTGCTCAACGCGCCAGGATCTCCTGGACGCGGCCAGCGTGGCGGACCTCGTCGGCGTCGAGTTCGAGTTCGTCAACTTCGCCGCCGAATACAAGGACCGCGTGTTCGCGGAATTCCTGCGCGAGTACTCCGCCGGACGCACGCCCAATCCGGACGTGCTCTGCAATGCCGAGATCAAGTTCAAGGCCTTCCTCGACCACGCCATGGCGCTGGGCGCCGAGCGCATCGCCACGGGCCACTACGCGCGGGTGCGCGAGGTGCCGGCCGAGGGCGGCGGCACGGAGTTCCAGCTGCTCAAGGCGCTGGACGCTTCCAAGGACCAGAGCTACTTCCTGCACCGACTGAACCAGGCGCAGTTGTCGCGCACCTTGTTTCCGCTGGGCGAAATCCACAAGACCGAGGTGCGGCGCATCGCGCACGAGATCGGCCTGCATAATGCCGCCAAGAAGGATTCGACGGGGATCTGCTTCATCGGCGAACGGCCGTTCCGGGAATTCCTGAACCGCTATCTGCCGACCGAACCCGGCCCGATCATGACGCCCGAAGGGACGACGGTCGGCCGCCACGAGGGGCTGTCCTTCTACACACTGGGCCAGCGCAAGGGGCTGGGCGTGGGCGGCGTGAAGGGGCGGCAGCGCGAAGACGGCACGGCCGAGGCCTGGTACGTGGCTCGCAAGGACCTGGAGCGCAACGTGCTCTACGTCGTGCAGGGGCACGACCATCCCTGGTTGCTTTCGAACGAGTTGCGGGCGCAGGACGCCAGCTGGATCGCGGGCCGTCCGCCGGCGTCCGGCGCCTATGGCGCCAAGACGCGCTACCGGCAGGCGGATGCGGCGTGCCGTCTCGACGGCGCCACGGGCGCGGCCTTCGCGCTGGATTTCACCGAGCCCCAGTGGGCGGTGACGCCAGGGCAGTCCGCCGTGCTTTACGATGGCGAGGTTTGCCTGGGAGGCGGCATCATCGTGTAGGCGATGCGCCGGCAGGCGCCCGGCGGGGCGCCCACTTTTTCCAAGGCCCCTGGGGCGCTGCTCCAGGGGCCTTGTTCATGACCAAGAAGAAATAGGAGACCGTTGTGGATGTAACGATGTTGATTTGCCTGCTGGTGCTGGGCGGCGTGGTCGGCTTTGCCGCGGGCCTGCTGGGCATCGGCGGCGGCATGCTGCTGGTGCCGTTCCTGACGATGCTGTTCACCTGGCAGGGCATGCCCGCGGAACTGGTGGTGCACGCCGCCATCGCCACGTCGATGACCTCGATCCTTTTCACGTCGATCTCCAGCGTCCGGGCCCATCAGCAGCGGGGCACGATCAAGTGGAACATCGTCTGGGCGATGGCGCCCGGCATCATCATCGGCGGCCTGTTCTCAGGCGGCGCTGTGTTCGCCGCGCTGAGCACGCTGTGGCTGTCGCTGTTCTTCGCGCTGTTCGTCGGGTATTCCGGCTGGAGCATGCTGCGCAACAAAAAGCCGAAGCCCAGCCGTCAGATGCCCGGCGTCGTGGGCACCAGCGCGGCCGGTGCGGGCATCGGTTTCCTGTCCGGCCTGGTGGGCGCGGGCGGCGGCTTTTTGTCGGTGCCGTTCATGGTCTGGTGCAACGTGGCCCTGCACAATGCCGTGTCGACCTCGGCGGCGCTGGGCTTTCCCATCGCGCTGGCCAACAGCGTGGGCTACGTCGCGTCCGGCCTGGCCTCGGGCGAATCGCGTCCGGGCATGCTGGGCTATATCTATTGGCCCGCGTTGCTGGCGCTGGTTTGCACCAGCGTGCTGACGGCGCCGCTGGGCGCGCGCATGGCGCACCGCCTTCCGGTGCAGACGCTGAAGCGCGTGTTCGCATGCCTGCTCTTCGCGCTGGCCGCCTACATGCTCTTCAAGGCCTGGCAGACCTTTACCGGCTGAAAGTCGGGCCGCATGGCCCGGCGGAAAGAGGTATTGCCAAAGCGAGGCCGCACGGATCCGGCTCCGCCGGTCCGTAGCGGCGCCCCCCTGGGGGGAAGCGCGCAGCGCTTCGGGGGGGGACCTATCCAGGTATCGTGTCGATGAACGATTGGCGCTGGGACAGCTTGTCGTACAAGCGGGCCAGGTTCAGGTGGTTGGCGCGCCAGTCGAGCGAGGCGAAGCGCAGGTCCAGGTAGCCCAGCGCGCAACCGACGGCGATGTCCGCAAGGCTGTAGTTGATGCCCATGCAATGGGCGTTTTCGCCCAGGCTCTTGTTCATGGCGTCGAGGCTGGCATGGATCTTGGAATACTGCCGTTCGATCCATTCCGGGCTGCGTTGGGCCTCGGGGCGCTGGTTTTCCTTGACGATGGTCACGCAGGCGTCCAGGAGGCCGTCGGCGATGGCTTCCCAGCATTTGACGGCCGCGCGGTCGCGTCCCGGCTGGGGAATCAGGCGGGCAACGGGGGACAGGGTGTCCAGATATTCGACGATGACGCGCGAATCGAACAGGGCGCCGCCGTCTTCCATGACCAGGCACGGAACCTTGCCCAGCGGGTTGTACGTTTGGATCTGCGTGTCGGCGGACCAGACGTTTTCGAGTTCGAGCCGGTAGTCCAGCTTTTTCTCGGCCATGACGATACGCACTTTGCGCACGTAAGGACTGGTAAGCGAGCCGATCAGTTTCATGGAGTCACAAGCGGAGTCGGAAAGCGGCCGAAGTATAGCAGGCCGTATGGCGGTCAGGCCGCCCACAGGCCGGAATCTTCGCCAGTTTGCCACAATGTTGCATGCTTCCGGATGATAAAATCGCCCGATTCGCTCATTCCCCGCTTTTTCCTTTCCAGACCATGCAAATCGCCGATCAGCTCAGCCAACTCAACGCCCTTTCGCCATTGGATGGCCGTTACGCTTCCCGGGGCGACGCGCTGCGCGGCCTGCTGTCGGAGGCCGGATTCATGGCGCACCGCGTCGAAGTCGAAGTGGCCTGGCTGGTCGCGCTGTCCGACGCGGGCCTGCCCGAACTGCCCGCCTTTTCCGAGACCGCCCGCGCGCGCCTGCAACAATTGGTGCGAGACTTCTCCGAGTCGGATGCCGCCCGGATCAAGGACATCGAACGCGTCACCAATCACGACGTCAAGGCCGTCGAGTACTGGCTGAAGGAAAAGGTGGCGGATGACGCCGAACTGGCCCGCGCCGCCGAGTTCATCCATTTCGCCTGCACCTCCGAGGACATCAACAACACCTCGCACGCGCTGATGCTGACCCGCGCCCGCAACGAAGTCGTGGTGCCGCGCCTGCGCGAGCTTGCCGCCAAGCTGAACGAAATGGCCATCGCCCAGGCCGACCAGCCGATGCTGTCGCGCACGCATGGCCAGCCCGCCAGCCCGACGACGCTGGGCAAGGAATTCGCCAACGTGGCCGCGCGCCTGAACCGCGCCATCGCCGCCGTAGAGGCCGTGGAGCCGCTGGCCAAGCTGAATGGCGCCACCGGCAACTACAACGCCCACTTGTCGGCCTACCCCGAGATCGATTGGCCCGCGTTCAGCCAGCGCGTGCTGGCCGGCCTGGGCCTGACCCAGAACCGCCACACCATCCAGATCGAACCGCATGACTGGATGTCGGCCCTGTTCGACGCCATCACGCGCGCCAATATCATCGTGCTGGACCTGGACCGCGACATCTGGGGCTACGTGGCCCTGGGTTACTTCAAGCAGCGCCTGAAGGAAGGCGAGGTCGGCTCGTCCACCATGCCGCACAAGGTCAACCCGATCGACTTCGAAAACTCCGAAGGCAACCTGGGCCTGGCCAACGCCGTGCTGCGACACCTGGCCGACAAGCTGCCCGTCTCCCGCTGGCAGCGCGACCTTACCGATTCCACCGTGCTGCGCAACCTTGGCGTGGGCCTGGGCTACTGCCTGGTGGCCTGGGATGCCTGCATGCGCGGCCTGGGCAAGCTCGAGGTCAATGCCGCCGCCATCGATGCCGATATCGATGCGTGCTGGGAAGTGCTGGCCGAGCCCGTGCAGACCGTCATGCGCCGCTATGGCCTGCCGCAGCCCTACGAACAGCTCAAGGCTTTGACCCGGGGCAAGGGCATCACCGAGGAAGGCCTGCGAGAATTCATCCAGGGCCTGGCGCTGCCGGAAGAACCGAAGGCGCGCCTGCTGGCGATGACCCCGCGCTCGTACATCGGGCTGGCGGCGGCATTGGCCCGGGCGGTATAGTCGCCCTGCCGCGCGCAGTGCGCGCGGCATCTTGTTTGACCTTACGGGAGATAGCAATGAAGAAGTTGTCCACGCTCGTCGCGTTGGCCTGTATGACGGTTGGGCCGCTGCTGGCGACGAACGCCTCCGCCCAGTTCGCCAAGCCCGAGGATGCGGTCAAGTACCGCCAGTCGGCGCTGACGCTGATGGCGTCGCACTTCGGCCGCATGACGCCGGTGGTCAAGGGCCAGGCGCCTTACGACGCTGCGCAGATCAAAGCCAATGTGGAAGTGCTGAAGACGCTGTCGGCGCTGCCGTGGGCGGCATTCGGTCCGGGTACGGAGGGCGGCGACGCCCGTCCGGAAGTCTGGAGCGATGCGGCCGGCTTCAAGCAGAAGCAGCAGGCTTTCCAGGACAACATCGTCAAGCTTTCGGCTGCCGCCGATTCCGGCGACCTGAACAAGCTGCGCGCGGCGTTCGGCGATGTCGGCGCAAGCTGCAAAGCCTGCCACGACTCGTACCGCAAGAAGAAATAAGCCCCTGGCGGCAAAAAAGAAGCCCCTTGTGCAAGGGGCTTCTTTCTGGGCGGACGGTGTTAGGAAAAAGACATGTCGGCCGCGATTTCCAGCGACCGGATCCACAGCACCAGGCCAGTGACGCAAGCGCCGAGCACCAGGGCGCGCAGCCAGACGGCGAGGCCGTCCTGTGTGGGCGGCGTGCCGGCCGGCACGTCCTTGGCGTCGACCTTGCCCGTGATGATCGCGCGCACCAGCCGCTTGCGGCGCACCAGCGCGTACCAGGCCACGGCGGCCAGGTGCAGCGCCACCAGGCCGATGATGACCCACTCGTTGAGTTTGTGCCAGGATGTCATGGCGCCGGCGAAGGCTGCGCTGACGTGTCCGAACAGAGGGCCTTGCGTCATGATGTCATCGGTGGCGAACAGGCCGCTCACCGCCTGGAATCCGATGACCAGCAGCAGCGCCACGACGGACAAGGCTCCCAGGGGATTGTGGCCGGCCGGCGCGGCGCCGCCCTTCAGATAGTTGGCCACGGCGGCCGGGCCGCGCAGGAACTGCGCGAAGCGCGCGTAGCGGGGGCCGAAGATTCCCCACAGCAGCCGGAACAGGATCAGGCCCAGGGCCGTGCAGCCGAAGCGCACGTGCCAATCCATATAAAGGCCGCCGAGCTTCACACTGACGAAGGCGCCGACGATACAGACGACGAGCGCCCAATGGAATAAGCGGGTGGGGAGGTCCCAGATGTGGACCGCGAGACGATTGTTCTGCATTTGGGGATCGCCAAGGCCTGGTTTTCCAGGGACTTTATCACGCGCGAACCGCCCCGCCGCCCTGGGAAAAGGGTGGGGCGGGACGCGTTCAGTGGGCGGCGCGGCGCACCGGTTCGATGCGATGCACGTGCTCGTGGCGGAAGCGGATGCGCTGGCCCGGGGCCTTCTGCGCGGACGCGCCGCAGGGCACGACTTCGGTCGTGTAGGTGGTCGTGCCGTCGATCGGCGCGTTGAAAATGACCGTGGCGCGGATTTCCGGGCCATCCACCGGTTTCAGGTAGACGATGTCGCCGACGTGGATCGGCATGTTGTCCAGCTTGGTGTGGGCGGGACGTCGGATCAGGTCCGAGGTGGTGAAATGGATATTCATGGTGTTTGTTCTCTTGGTTTCTAGTTATGGGAAAAGCCGGTTCTGCCATGGCCCGTGAGCTTGCCATGACACTACCTGATAACAGCCGCGAACCCTTTGCGCATTCTCATGCTTCACGCACGGACTTCGCGCCGCCATGCCATCGCCCAGTCTGGGGCGGCATCATTGCAGGCATATGGCGCGCTGGCGCAACAATGCGTTTTCCGGCGCAAGTGGTCGGGCCTGGGATCGTGCCGTAACTCGCCGCGGGGCAGTGGTGCGCAGCTCGCCGTGGTTTGCCGAGGTTTGCTTTAGCCGTGGCTGGTTTTCAGGGCGGCTTGTTTGCAGGACCGCCCGCGTTTCGGGTGCCGCGCCGTTTGTTTTCTGATGGGAATGGGCGCGGATAACGGCCTTGCTGTCGAGTGCGGGAGGCGGAGCGGTGCTAGATGCAATTTTATTGGCACCTTTTTTATTGGCCCCTTTATTTGCACGCTCATTGTGCTTGGTGCCGTGCCTGCCCGTGCTTGCGTAAGTCGCTTTAGCTTTACCTTTACGTAAGTCGCTTTAGGTTCTTTCGCAAAAAGCACTCAACCACTAACGATACGACAAGTTGGCGTATTTTGCAAGCATTTTATTGAGGGATGGAAAGAGCGGCGGCCTTGGGCCGGTTTTTTGGCCCCGCCGTGCCGCTTCAATGGGTGGCGGGTCGGGCCTGGCGCTGGGCTTCGATGATCAGGCCTTCCAGGCGCGGAGACATGCGCAGCGCCACTTGCGCGCCCATTTGGCCGTCGGGCCCGCGCTCCGTTTCCAGCGCCAGGCCGATGCGTTCGTTGTCGAAGGCTTCCGGCGCCGCCTGGATTTCCACGTAGCGCTCCAGCAGGGCGTCGACCGCCTTTTGCGCGTCGGCCAGCGCCTCGTCCGACAATTGCCCATGCCCCAGGTACTGGTTGACCACCCGCGCCAGGTCATTCATGAAAAACAGCAGGGCGGCTGCGCCGCGGCAATCGGGATGGGCGAAGCCCCAGGTGTCGGGGGTAGCGTTCTGAGTCATGGGAAGAAGCCAGCGTTACGTGCGGCCGCAGGGGCCGAAAACACTATTTTATGGGAACGGAGGGCAGGTCCGCATGGTGCATACTTCGACGCCTATGATCAGACTTGCACGCTCCTCCGACCTGGCCGGCCTGGCCGATATCGAACGTTCCGCCGGGAAGCGGTTCCTGGGCACCCCCATGGCCTGGGCCGCGGGCGACGATCCGGTGCCTTTGGCTGTGCTGGCACGGGCGCAGGCCGACGGCCTGCTGTGGATCGCCGAGGGCGAGGACGGCCTGCCCGCCGGATTCGCGCTTACCCAGCCCATGGAAGAGGACCTTTATCTTGCAGAGATGGCGGTGGTCCTGCCGCGGCAGGGGCGCGGGCTGGGACGCGCCTTGCTGCAAGCCGTGCGCGCGCATGCGCGCGCTGCCGGCTACCGGTCTGTGGTGCTGACCACCGACCGGGAGTTGCCCTGGAACGCGCCCTTTTACCGGCGGCACGGTTTTTCCGAACTGCGGGCGGACAGTATTCCGGCGCCGCTCGCGGCGCGCCTGCGCCTGGAAGAAGAGGCGGGTTTCGACCCGGCGCGCCGGTGCGCGATGGCCTGCCCGGCAGAAGCGTGAGGCGCCCTGTGTCAACACGCTTCGATGGCAACAAATTCCGCCCGCCGGCAGCGGCCGCGTGGCGCTTCGGGATAATCTGCGGGAGTGGGGCTGCCCGGAAACGGGGCTGCGCCGCTTTCGCAAACCCGCATGCAAGGAGGATGGGCATGGCATTGCTGCGAGCTTGCCTTCTGGGCTTGGCGACGGCGTCGATGCTGTTGCTCGCGGCCTGCGTCAACAAGGAGCCGCAGGAACGCACGGCGTTCATCCAGCTGCTGCAATCCCGGATCAGCAGCGCGTCCCTGGTGCCTCTTGCCGTGCTGAGCAAGCCGGAAAAAGAAGCCGTGGGCGATTATGCCGACGCCTACGACGTGATCGTCGACTTCCAGCAGGCCATGGCGAAGGCCGCCGTGGCCATGCGGGACGTGCTGGCGGTGGAGACCCTGCGCTCGGTGGGCGACATCGTGGAGCGCAGGGCGCGCTTCGAGGCCGCGCGCAGGACGCTGGCGGAGAATGCCGCCAAGCTCGAGGATGCGCGCGCCGAGGCGGACAAGGCGCGGGCCGGCATGACACTGCCGCCCGACCTCGCGCCCGTCTACGACGGCGTCTACGACGAGGCCGTGACCGCTCCCGCCGCGGAACTCATGGATGCGGCTTCGAAAATGGACGCGGTCGCCCGCGATGCCCTGGGCATCGCGGATTTCGTGGCCGCGCATGAGGACGACATCCTCCTCGTGGACGGACAGGCGCTCGTAACGATGCCGACTGTCCAGCAGGAGTTGAACCTCCGCCTGCAAGGGCTGAATGCGCAATCGGATGGCCTGGAGCGGGCCCGCGCCACCTTGTCGCAGACTGCCGGCATGGCGCGGGGCGAACCCTGACGCCGCGCTTTGTACAATGCGGGTCTCGCGGCGCTTGCCGTGCCTGGGACGGAACATGAGCCAATCTTCCAGCGTGCACTACAGAACCTTTCTGCTCCTGCTGGTGGTGGTCACCATCGCATTCGGCTGGTTGCTGTGGCCCTTCTACGGGGCCGTTTTCTGGGGCGCCATCCTCGCCATCATCTTTGCCCCCTTGCAGCGCCGCCTGGTGCCGCGCATCGGCGGGCGACGCAACCTGGCGGCGCTGATCACGCTGCTGCTCGTGCTGCTGCTGGTGATCCTGCCCTTGGTCGTCATCAGCGGATCGCTGGTGCGCGAAGGCGCGAACCTCTATCAAAGCATCAAGTCCGGGCAGGTGAATTTCGGCGCGTATTTCCAGCAGGCCATGGCCGCCTTGCCGCCGTCGGTGCACGACCTGCTGGCGCGCTTCGACCTCGCCGACATTCCCAGCCTGCAGGAAAAGCTCAGCGCGGGGGCGATGCAGGCCAGCCAGTTCCTGGCCACGCAGGCGCTGAGCATCGGGCAGGACACGTTCCAGTTCGTGATCAGCTTCGGCATCATGCTGTACCTGCTGTTTTTCCTGTTGCGCGACGGCCCGCAGTTGTCGGCGCGGCTCAAGCGCGCCATGCCCCTGAGCGACACGCACAAGCAGCATCTGTTCCGCAAGTTCACGACCGTCGTGCGCGCCACCGTGAAGGGCAACGTCGCCGTCGCCGCGGCGCAGGGCGCGCTGGGAGGCATCATTTTCTCGATCCTCTCCATCCAGGGCGCCTTGCTCTGGGGGGTGATCATGGGCTTTCTCTCGCTTCTGCCGGCGGTGGGCGCGGGCCTGATCTGGGCGCCGGTCGCGATCTACTTCCTGCTGACGGGCGCGACCGTGAAGGGCGTCGTGCTGATCCTGTTCGGCGTGCTGGTCATCGGCATGGTGGACAACGTGCTGCGCCCGATCCTGGTGGGCAAGGACACCAAGATGCCGGATTACGTGGTGCTGATCTCCACGCTGGGCGGAATGGCCTTGTTCGGCCTGAACGGCTTCGTGATAGGTCCGTTGATCGCCGCGCTGTTCATGGCGAGCTGGGATCTGTTCGCCCCCTTGCCGGAAGCCTCCCCCGGCGCCGCCGAGGAGCGCCTGCCAGCGAAGAAGTAGCCCCGGCGGGCAGAATGGATGGCCGCCGCGCCATCCGTACGCCTCGCCGCGGGTGTATGGTGTAGCAGCGCCGGTCCCGCCTGGGACGGGCCTTTCGTGTCGACTTCGCCTATCAGGAGCGTGTTGCATATGGAATGGAAACTGCATCGGTCGGGCTGGATCGAAGAACGTAATTTCGACATCGAATTCGCCGAGACCCCAGAGGGCTACCACGCCCGGGTGCGAGTCTTCGGCTTTCCCATACTGGAAGACACCAAGCATGTCTTTCCCAACGAGGCGCTGGCGGAGAAGGGCGCCTTGACCTTGCTCAAGAGCCAGTTCACCGGCACGCCGGACCTGGAAGAGCAATAGCGTCCGGCGGGCGCGGCAGGCCGTTGCCGATGGCCGGCCCCGGACCGCGCCCGGCCAGGCCTGGCCCGCCTGCGGGCAGGATCATGGCCGGGCACGCCTTTTCGGAGTAAATTGGGGACGCCGGGATTCGGCCGCTCCTGTGTCCGCTACGCGGGTTGCGGATTGTGCGATTGCGAGCTTCTGTAATAATTTCTGACTTCCGTTCGCGCGTCGGCGCAGGGCCGGGCCGGACGTTTCGGGAGGCGCATGAGTTCAATGGTGTCAGTCCGATCGCAGTCCCGCAGCCCGAGGGCTCCCTTTGGCGGGCCCGCTCATGGCTGACGGCCAGAGCGTCACCGGCGCGCAGCCCCGGGCGCCGCGCCGCTACTCCATGCGCGTGGGGCTGCTGGCCCTGGTCGTCGCCTGCATTTCGCCTGCGCTGGTGGTGGCGTCGGTGGCCGTCTACGAAAGCTACGTCATCCAGAAAGAACGGATTTTCCGCGACACGATTTTCCTGGCGCGCAATCTCGCGGCGATTCTCGATCGGGAACTGACCGGCGTCGAGGCCGGCTTGAAGATGCTCGCATCTTCTCCGGATCTCGTCGCGGGCGACCTCGCCGCCTTCCATGAACGCGCGCGCGAAGCGGCGCACTTCCAGATCGTCGACAACTACGTCCTGACCGACAGGGACGGCCGCCAGCTCGTCAATACGGAAGTGCCTTTCGGCCATGCCCTGCCTGCGAGCGGCGCGCCCGCGGAGCTGGCGCGCGTCTTCCATACACGCGCGCCGGTGCTGACGGGCCTGTTCTCCGGCGGGCTCAACGCCGGCCCCGCCATTGCTCTCGGCGTGCCGGTGATCCGCAGCGACGAGGTCGTCTACAGCCTGAACGTCGGGATACTGCCCGAACGCATCGGCAACGTGCTGGGCCGCCGGACCTTGCCGGACGGCTGGGTCGCCGCCGTGCTGGACGGCTCCGGCACCATCGTCGCCCGCACGCGCGACACGTCGAAGTTCGTCGGCCAGAAGGCGGTGCCCGCGCTGACCCGCGCCGTGCTGCAGGAAAGCGAGGGATCGCTGGAGACGGTCACGAAGGAGGGCACGCCGGTCTATACCGCGTTCAGCCGGTCGTCGCTGTCGGGCTGGACCGTCGCGGCCGGCGCGCCCATGGCCTTGGTGACGACGGACCTGTACCGCTCCATCGCCTGGATCGCCCTGGGCACCTTGTTCGCCTTCGGTCTGGGGCTATGGCTGGCCCTGCGGCTCGCCAACCGCCTGACCTCGGCGGTGCAGGGGCTGGTCGTGCCCGCGCTCGCGCTGGGCAAGGGGCGCGTGGTGGAGGTGCCAGGCACGCGGGTCAAGGAGGTGGCGGAGGTGGGCGGCGCGATGCGGCAGGCCTCGCGCATGCTGGCCCACGCGCAGCACCTGGCGCACTACGACCCGTTGACCGGCCTGTGCAACCGGGTACTGTTCGGCGAACTGGTGCAGCGCGAGCTGGCGATGGCGCAGCGCAGCGGCGAATCGTTCGCCATTCTTGCGATCGACCTGGACGGATTCAAGGCGGTCAACGACATGCACGGGCATGCGGCCGGCGACGCGGTGCTCAAAGAGGCGGCGGAGCGCATGGCCGAAGCGGTGCGCGTGTCGGATGTCGCGGCGCGCCTGGGAGGCGATGAGTTCGCGGTGCTGCTGATCGGCGCCAACAAGGAGAACGCGAGGCTGGTCGCGGAATCGCTGGTCGAGTGCCTGTCCCGACCCTATCCCGGCATTCGCGCCGCCGTATCGGCCAGCGTGGGCGTCGCCATGTTTCCGCAGTCCGGCATGGCTCCGCGGGATTTGCTGGAGCGCGCCGACGTGGCGCTATACAAGGCCAAGGGGGAGGGCAAGCGGCGCGTCGTGTCGGACGTGTAGCGCAGCCTGTTCAGGCCTCGTGGCGCGGAGCGGGCAGGGCTGTCAGTACCTCGCCCGATTTCAGGCGGTATCGGTTGCGGTCCAGCGGAAGCACGCGCTCGCCGTCGGAGGTCCGGAGGATGTAGCGTGTCGCGTCGGGCGGGTGCGCCGCGGCGTGCGTGCCGTCTGCGTGCAGGAAAACCTCTATGCGGTAGAGCCGGCCCGATTCCGTGCTGGCGAGAACATCGCTCAATCTGCGTATCGATATGGTCATGCGGCTTTTTCTCCCTGTTAGTCGCCGTGGCGGGGAGGGCTTCCAGCCCTGGCCCCTGGCTTGCGAGGCGCCAGGGGCGCCCGGGTTTTCGCTAAACTGCCCGGCTTGGCGTCCCGCCGCCCGAAGGGCAAGGCGAGGGCAACTACGGGCAATCGGAAACGGTAATGCAATTTTCTTTCGGGCGTAATACGGCCACCTCCTTAGGTTTGCTGGCAGTCCTGCTGTGGGGCACTGTGGTCGGCCTGATCCGCAGCGTCAGCGAAAGCTTCGGCCCCGTTGGCGGCGCCGCGCTCATCTATACCGTGGGCTCCATCTTCCTGGTGGTGCTGCTGGGATTTCCCAGGCTGCGGACCTTTCCCCGGTCGTACCTCGTCGTTGGCAGCGTGCTTTTCGTCGCGTATGAAATCTGCCTGTCGCTCTCCCTCGGCTTCGCGGCCAACCGCGGGCAGGCGATCGAGCTGGGTATCGTCAACTATCTCTGGCCGTGCTTCACGGTGGTCCTCGCCATGCTCATCAACGGGCAGCGGGCCAGCGCGTGGGTAGTGCCCGGCATTCTGCTATCGCTGGGCGGCATCGTCTGGGTGGTCGGCGGATCGGGCGGCTTGTCGTGGGAACGCACCGTCGCGAACGTGTCCAGCAACCCTCTCAGTTACGGATTGGCATTCAGCGGCGCCATCATCTGGGCCCTGTACTGCAACGTGACGCGCCGATTCGCGGACGGCAAGAACGGTGTCGCGCTGTTTTTCATGTTGACCGCGGCGGCCCTGTGGGCCAAGTACCTGCTTGGCGGCGAGCCCGCGCTGACGTTCACCGGGCCTGCCACGCTCGAACTGTGCGTGACCGGCGGGGCCATGGCGGCAGGCTACGCGCTGTGGAACGTGGGAATACTCAAGGGCAATCTGACCTTGCTGGCCACCGCGTCGTACTTCACGCCGGTCTTCTCGACCTTCTTCGCGGCCGTGTGGCTCTCGACCCATCTGACCGCCTCGTTCTGGCAAGGCGTGGCCATGGTCACGGCCGGTTCGTTGATCTGCTGGGCGGCAACACGCGGCAAGGCGGCCCGGAACGGGTAGCCCCGGGCGCGCGCATCATGGCGTCATGGAGAGGAGTTGCTGGATCAGAGCACGGATTGCGCGACCGCGTACCCAAGGGGGATCAGCAGAAGCGAAGCGAACAGGGAACTGACGATCGCCGCCGATACTTTCAGCCAGGGCTCGGGCCCCGCACTTTGAATCGTTTGAATCACCAACGCGACGATACCCATAACCATCAAACAGCTGATAACCACTGCTACGTGAGTCATGTTGTCTCCGTCCTCGCCTGATTAAAGGGATTCGGCGCCGCTGAGCGGTCTATATGTTTGTAATGATTGTGCGCCTGTATTCGCGTGGCGGGCCCTAGGGTTTTCCAGGCGCTCCGCCCGGTTTGTGGCGTATTTGCCGCGGGGTGTGCAGCATGAAATTCATGTGCGGTCGCAGCATTTCCGGATGGGCCCACGATGTCGTGGCGGCGGCCGGTTTGCGCTACGATGGCGGCGTCGAATCACCCGAGAGGCCGCCAGATGCCGCAGAAATTGCGTCCGGGCACGCGCGCAACGTTGCAGGTCAGGCAATTGATGCCCGGCGAGTTCGCCTGGATCATCACCTTGTTCGACCCCGAGTCAGGCAATGTGCGCAGCACCAATTACTCGGAGAAGCGCTACGGCAGCCAGGACGAGGCCTCCGCCGCCGGAAAGGCCGCCGTGCTGGAATTCCTGGGCAATGGCGGCCAGAAAAGCCTGGAATCCAAGCCCAGGCCCTGAAACCCAGCCGACCGCACACGTCTCCAAGCCCTCGAAAGAGGGCTTTTTTCCGGGGCGCACTTCAAATGGGCCGAGCGGCGCGGCGCTGCCGGGAACAAGGCTTGCTGGGAAAGGCGGGCGCATTCCGCGCCAATCGAGGAGACCCGCCATGTCCCAGTCCACGCATAGAGAGCCCGGCCTGCCCGACGACCTGCCTCCGGACGACCCCGCGCTTCCCGGCAACCTGCCGCCCGACGGGTCGGTGCCGGTGCCCAACCCGCCGCCGGACGAGCCCGAGGAGGATCCGTCCGTTCCGCGCCGGCCGGATCCGAGCGATCCGCGCACGATCGATCTGGCCTGACAGCCATGTACCCCGCTGCGCGCAACGCGCAGCCCATGCAAGGAGGCTTCCATGCGTTCGATTCTGTTGTGGCTGCTTGGCGTTCCCATCCCCATCATCATCCTGCTGGCGCTTTTCTGGCATTGATCCAGGCCCTTACCCGCCGCGGCGGCGCAGCGCCGCCGCTCCCTCCCAATGAACAAGGAAGAGTCCATGGAAAACGCATCGATGTCGAACCAGCCTTACGCCAATGACGCGCTCCCGCGCGAGTCCGCGATCTCCGCCGTCTCGTGGGCGGCGGTGTTCGCCGGCGCGGTCATCGCCGCGGCGCTCTCGCTTGCCCTGTTCGCCGGCGGCGCAGGGCTGGGCTTCCTGTCCGTCTCTCCATGGGGAGACGAAGGCCTTTCGGCCCCTGCCGTCGGCATCGGCGTGATCGCCTGGATGCTGTTCACTCAGATCGTGGCCTACGGGATAGCGGGCTATGTCGCGGGCCGCTTGCGCACCAAGTGGGTCGACGTACACGCCGACGAGGTCTATTTCCGCGATACGGCGCACGGCTTTCTCGTGTGGGCCGTGAGCGCGGTGGTCAGCGCGGCGCTCATGGGTGCGTCCATCGTCACGCTGGCCTCGGGGGTGGCGAAAACGGGCGCCTCCGCGGCCGGCGGGGCGGCAACCGCGGCGGCCACCGCGACCGCCGCGGCGGGGGGCAGCGGCGCAATGGAGCAGGCAAGCGACTACTTTGCCGACATGCTGCTACGGACCGACCGGCCCGATGCCGCGGGCGACCGCGCCGACGCCCGCGCGGAAGTGGGCCGCATCGTCGCGGTCAGCCTGGGACGCGGCGACATGACGCCTGAAGATCGGGACTATGTGGCAAGCGTCGTCGCCGCGCAGGCCGGCATCGAGCCCGGCGCGGCGCGGAGCCGGGTCGAGCAGGCGATCCAGCAAGCGAGGAAGGCGGCCGACGAGGCCCGCCAGAAGGCCAGGGAGGCCGTGGACAGCGCGCGCAAGGCCGCTGCCGCGTTCGCGTTATGGGGCTTCGCGTCGATGCTCATCGGCGCGTTCGTGGCGAGCCTGGCGGCGACCTGGGGAGGCAGGCGCCGCGATACGCAGCGGCTGCCCTAGAACCGCCCGCGTGCCGCGGCGCAACGGCAAGGCTGCGCCGCGGCTCGACATCCCCGGTCCGCGAGGCGCTGGGCAGGCGCTGGCCGGCATGTGCGCCGGGATGTGCTTTTCGCGCGATAGATGGTAGAAAGCAGATTCGTACTCGGTCGCCAGGGCGTGGGGTGATTGCTTGAGAAAATCGAGAGTTACGCTTTTGGTCCTCATCGTCGCCCTGTCCGTACTGACGGCGATGATTGCATTCATCAACGCCCTGGTCGTGGCCCAGATCGTCCAGAGAGACCAACTGATTGCCAGGTCCCTGGAGGCCAACGGAGCGTATGCCGCCAAGCTGGCGGAGACGGTCGACCTGTACGTCGAGTCGATACAGCGCCAGCTGGAGGTCAGCGCCAGCCGCATCCCCGCCATGCTGGATTCGCGGGCGGCGCTGGATGCCGAGGCCGCAAGGGTCGCCAGGCAGTCGGACGGCGTGGTGGCGGCTTTCATTGCCGACAGCGCCAACAGAATCATCGCCTTCGAGTCATTGGCGCCGGAACTCACCGAAAAGCCCGCCATGTTGAATCGCGGCGAGATAGACCGGCGCGAAGTCGCGGGCCATGTTTCGGCCGCGTACCTGTCCGCCAAGGGCTTTCCGACCGTGCTGTTCTCGGAGCCCATCCGCGATGCGAAAGGCCAGTACCTGGGCCTGGTGGGCGCGGCGATGTTCCTCAGGCGGGACAACGAACTGGACCGCCTGATAAACGTCCATTTCCATCACGATGGGTCCTATGTCTATGTGGTCGATTCCCACGGCAAAATCCTGGTTCACCGGGACAAGGCAAGAATAGGGACGAGCGAAAGCGGCAATGTGGTCGTCGATGCGGTGGGGCGCGGCGAGGCGGGCTCCATGTCGGTCACAAACACGCGCGGCAAACGGTTCTTCGCCGGCTACGCGCCGATGCGCAGTGGCAATTGGGGCGTGGTGGTGCAGACGCCGGAAGAGGTGACGCTGGAGCCGCAGCAGGATCTGCTGTGGCGCTCTCTGCTGTATTCGATTCCAGCCGCGGTGCTGGCATTGCTGCTGATCTACGTCCTGGCCCGTTGGATCTCCCTGCCGCTTTCCCGCCTGGCGCGGGCCATGCAACTGCGTGGCGACGAGGCCGGCGCGGCGCTGCGCAGCGTCTCTCCGTGGTACTTCGAGGCGCGGCAGCTGCGTGAAGCGGTCGACGCGACCCTGGCGCAGCACCAGCGGCAGATTACCGAGCTCAATACGGAAAACCTGACCGATCCGATGACGCGGCTCCTGAACAGGCGCGGCGTGGAAGGCGAGGTCGCCCGGCTCAGGTCCGCGCGGCAGCCGTTCGCCGTGCTGGCGCTGGACATCGATCACTTCAAGCGAGTCAACGATACGTTCGGCCACGCCGCCGGCGACAAGGTCCTGATCATGCTGGGCGACCTCATGCGCGCCAGCATCCGGGCCGGCGACTCGCCGTGCCGCGTCGGGGGAGAGGAGTTCCTGGTATTGATGCCGGCCGGCGACGAGGGCATTGCGCGGCGGGTCGCGGAGCGGATCCGCGCGACCGTGGAGAGCACTGAAATGCCCGAGGGCGTGGGGTATATCACCATCTCCATCGGCGTGGCCCGCTGGCCCGAGGACGACGAGGATACGGACGGAGTCATGAAGCGCGCGGACCAGGCGCTGTACGGCGCCAAGAACGCGGGCAGGAACCGGGTCGTGGTGTATCCGTGCTAGCCCGCCGTGTACGCCCGCTACTTGTGTTGCCGGGACTGCCTGTCCATGGAGTGCTGGATGCTCTCTTCTTCCAGGGCCTGTTGCTGGAGTATGCAGTTGTCGTACGCCGGGCTTGATCTTGAAATACCTAGCGAATCGCACTTCTTGCGGTAATTTTCTGCCTCCATCTCATCGAGGGCGGCGCATCCGCCGAGTAAAGACGCTGCGGTAAAGACCAGCGGCAGCACGGTAAATCTCGAAATGAGTTGCGACATGCCTGTTTCTACCTTTTGGGCGAAGGATGTTCCGGAAGTATGGTGCCTGGCCATTTTCGGCAAATTGCCGCCTTTGGTCAAAAGCGGGAATCCTGCGGCGTTCGGTGCGGGCTCGCGCTTCGTCGAGACTGATTTCCAGCGAGCCAGGGATCTTCAAACTGCGTGCAACGGCCGCGTTTCGCCGCGCCGCGTAATTGAAGCGCCTCGGTCAGGATTGCACGCCGCCGATCGGACGGGCGGGATTGCCCGCCACGGTCTTACCGGCGGGCACATCGCGGGTGACTACGCTGCCAGCGCCAATGATCGCGTTGTCGCCCACCGTTATGCCAGGCAACAATATCGCTGCGCCACCGATCCATACGTTGCTGCCTACGCGCACGGGACGGCCGAACTCCAGCCCCGCGTCTCGCGTGGATGCATCCCGGGGGTGGTCCGCGGCAAGGATCTGAACGCCCGGGCCGATCTGCGTACCGTCGCCGATAACAACCTCCACCACGTCGAGGATCACGCAGTTGAAGTTGAGGAATACCCCTTTGCCCAGCCGGATGTTGAAACCGTAGTCGCAGTGGAACGGCGACCGTACCACTGCATCTGCGCCTACCGACCCCAGGCGTTCGCGCAGGAGATCGAATCGCTGGACGCGGCTTAGCGTTATGGCGGAGTTGTAGCGTGCGAGCCACGCCATGGTGGCGGTCTGCTCCTGTTGGATTTCGGGGGCGGCAGGATCGTAGAGGGCGCCCGCGAGCATTTTCTCGAGTTCACCGGTTCGGCGAGTAGGGGACATGGGGAGCTCCTTTTTCAAAGCCGCTCGTGAACGCGGTGGCTGAAGCGCTGCGGTCGACGCGGTGCAGTTCAGTCCGACATGATGTCAGATGGAGATATGGCGTCAGATCGAGATATGGCGGCCAGATCAATATACGCAATTGCAGTGCGGCCGCCGGAGAAAGCAAAAGGCCCTCACCGAAGTGAGGGCCTTTAAATGCTTTCAAATTCTTTGGTGGCGCATCCCTGATTCGAACAGGGGACCTGCGGATTATGATTCCGTCGCTCTAACCGGCTGAGCTAATGCGCCACGCGTTTTTTTACTGCCTATTCCTATTACTGCTTCCTACTGCTTCCGTTCATCGCCGTTGCGTTGCCGCTGTTGTGCTGCAAGCGGTGATTAACGAAGAACGAAATTCTAGCATGAAGTTTTTCCGATGCGCAAGCGGCTGGGAATGAAAATTTCCAGGAGTGCGTCAGGCGTCCCGGGCAAGGCGGATGCCGGAGAACTGCCAGCGGGCCTCGGGCGGGAAAAAGTTGCGGTAGCTGGGGCGGATATGATCCCGGGGCGTGGCGCAGGATCCGCCCCGCAGCACGTATTGGTTGCACATGAACTTGCCGTTGTATTCGCCGACGGCGCCGGCGTCGGGCTTGAAGCCGGGGTAGGCGTCATAGGCGCTGGAGGTCCATTCCCAGGCGTCGCCGAAGAGCTGCACGGGTCCGCCGGAACCGTTGCGCGTGGGGGCGGGGCGGGGATCCAGATGGCCGTTTTCAAGCATGTTGGCGCGGGCGGTGAGTGCGCCTTCCGGCAACTGGCGGGCGGCATGTTCCCATTCTGCTTCGCGCGGCAGGCGCACGCGGGCCCAGCGGGCGTAGGCGTCGGCCTCGAAATAGCTGACGTGCGTGACCGGGGCCTGCAGTTCCAGGTCCTGCAGGCCGCGCAGGGTGAAGACGCGCCATTCGTCGCGCTGGCGCTCCCAGTAGAGCGGCGCTTGCCAGCCCTGCGCGCACACGATGTCCCAGCCCAGGGACAACCACAGCTCCGGCCGCTTGTAGCCCCCGTCGCGGATGAACGCCAGGTACTCGTGCTGGGTCACCAGGCGGTCGGCCAGGTGGAACGGGGCCAGCAGCACCTCATGGGCGGGGCCTTCGTTGTCGAAGCCGAAGCCGCGTCCGTCGTCGCCGATGCGGGTGATGCCGCCGGCGTATCGGGTCCAGCCGGCGGGCGTGGCCGGGGGCAGGGCGGGCGCGCCGGGCGCCACGTAGGCGGGCCGCAGCGGGTTGGCCGACAGCATGTGCTTTACGTCGGTCAGGATCAGCTCCTGGTGCTGCTGTTCGTGGTTCAGGCCGAGCTCCAGCAGCGCGTCGAAGTCGGGGTCGTTGCCGCCCAGCCGGGAAATCAGCGCATGCATGGCGCCGTCCACGTGCTGGCGGTACTGCAGCACCTCGCTCAGGGCGGGGCGCGACAGCAGGCCCCGCTGCGGGCGCGGATGCTTGGCGCCGATGGTGTTGTAGTAGGAATTGAACAGCATGCGGTATTGCGGGTGGAACACCGCATAGGATGGATGAAAGCGGGTCAGCAGGAAGGTCTCGAAGAACCAGGTGGTGTGCGCCAGGTGCCACTTGACGGGGCTGCAGTCCGGCATGGATTGCACTTGGCAGTCCTCGGGACTCAGCGGGGCGGCCAGCGCGGTGCTGGTCGAGCGCACGGCGTCGTACCGGTCATGCTGGCCCGCCTGGCCGGCCGCGTACGGCCCGGTGGCGGGGTGGGTCAGCAGGCACGCAGGTTCCATGGCGATCCTCCAGTGGCGTGTTGGGATAGCCCGCGTCAGGCGCGAGCGCTGAAAACAGAAAACCAGCCGCGGGAATCGGACCAGTGCGCAACATCGCGATAGCCGGCGCTGGCGAGCAGGCCGGCAAAGGATTGCGGGGTGAATTTGTAGGAATTCTCGGTGTGGATGCGTTCGCCGGCGTCGAACTCGCGTTGGCCGCCGGGCCAGGCCACGCGGACCGCCCGCTGCGCTTCCAGGTGCATCTCGACGCGCGATCGGGAACTGTTGAAGAGCGCCACGTGGCGCCAGTCGTCGACGTGGAAATCGGCGTCCAGCACGGTGTTCACGTGACGTAGCAGGTTCAGGTTGAACGCGGCGGTCAGGTGCAGCGCGTCGTCGTAGGCGGGTTCCAGCACCTGCCTCGCCTTGACGCGGTCCACGCCGACCAGCAGTCCGCCTCCTTCGCATTGGCCGCGGATGCGCTGCAGCATGGCGTGCGCGTCCTCGGGGCTGAGGTTGCCGATGCTCGAACCGGGGTAGAAGAACAGGCGCTGCTCGGGCGGAATGCTGGCGGGCAGCTCCAGTGCATGGGAGAAATCCTGTCCGATGGCGGTAATCCGCAAGTCGGGATACGACAGCCGCAGGCGGCGCACCGCTGACTGGAGGTAATCGGCGGAGATATCGATGGGGACGTAGTGGCGGGGCCGCAGGCTGGGAAAGAGGCGCTCCGCCTTGACGCAATCGCCCGCGCCCAGGTCGATCATCGATTGCACCGGCCCGATATGGCGGGCGATGTCGTCGCCGTGGCGCTGGAAGATTTCCGCTTCGCACCGTGTCGGGTAGTACTCCGGCAATTGCGTGATGGCCGTGAAGAGCGCGGAGCCGAGCGCGTCGTACAGGAACTTGGGATCGACGTGGGCCGGATGGTCCATCAGCCCGTCGCGCAGTTCGATCTGTTCAGGGCTGGGGTGCTGCAGGTGCTGCGCGATGAATTCCGGAGCGGCGGGGGCAAACAGCCTGGAAGGGGAAACCATGCGTTCAGATCCTTTTTTGAGGGGGGTGAAGCGCATTGCAAAGGTCTATTGTGGCGGCGATTGGGGTTGCGGTGTCAAGCGCTAAGCCGCTGAATGCAATGGACTTTTACGAAATCGGGCCGGGCCGGCCGGGCGCCCTGGCCTGGGCCGCCTCAAGCGGCGCGGCTGCCGGCGGATGAGCGGCTGCTGAAAGCGCCTGCTCCGCTGAAATATCGCATTACGGCTGGTTGCCAAAGCTCGGGCGGTGTGGAGGGATGGCGGCCACAATGAAAGCCGTGGCCTGACGCAGCGCGCCGTCGTGCGCGGAGACAGGCCCAACCATCCAAATAATCACAAGGAGCGACCATGAATCGAAAGCATCAACGCGCCGAAATGGCTTTGCACCGCGAACGGGTAAGCGACAGCTTCCAGGAATTGCTGGCGGGTACGGAAGACCTGCTGCGTTCGACGGCTTCGTACACGGGCTCCGAAATTGAAGCGGCACGCGCGCGCCTGCGGCGCCAGCTGGCCGACGCGCGCGAATCGGCGGGCGAGTGGGAGGGCGTGGCGCGTGAGCGCGCGCGCCGGGCTTCCGCCTATGCCGACGAGTACGTGCATGAGCATGCCTGGAAGTCGGTGGGCGTGGCGGCGCTGGTCGGCGCGTTGCTCGGGTGCTGCCTGATGGCGGGCGGCCGGCGCTAAGCCCTCGCATCATGTGGCCGCTTCCGGCCGTGCGCCGGGCCCCGCCCGGGCCGGGCGTGTCTCCGTGGCTGTCTGGCATGCGTCGATGGGCCAGCGCGCTGCCGCTGGCCTGTGTCGTTCTGCTGGCCGCCTGCGCCAGCGTCCCGGACGCGCAGGAGCGCGAGGCGCGCAAAGAGCAGGCCCACCTGTCCGCCGACGCCGCGCTCGACAGCTATCGCCGCGGGCAAGGCATTGCCGCGGACCCGGGAACGCCCAAGGACGATTTCCTGGCGCGCCACCTGGCTGTCGAACAGGCGGTCAGCGGCGCGCCCCTGGTGGCGGGCAACCGCGTCAGGCTGCTGGCGGATGGGCCCAGCACCTACCAGGCCATGCTGCGCTCCATCGGCCAGGCGCGCCGGTACGTCCACATGGAAACCTATATTTTCGATGACGACGCGGAAGGCTCGCGTTTCGCCGAAGCCTTGATCTCGGCGCGCAACCGCGGGGCCGAAGTGTCCCTGATGGTCGATGCCGTCGGCACGCTCAAGACGCCCGACGCCTTGTTCAAGCGCCTGCGCGATGCCGGAGTGCAAGTGGCGGTCTTCAATCCGGTCAACCCGGCCCGTGCCCGCGCTGGCTGGTCGCCCAACCAGCGCAACCACCGCAAAGTGCTGGTGGTGGACGGCAAGGTCGGATACCTGGGGGGCATCAACGTCAGCAGCGTGTATGAGTCATCGCCCGGGGCGAGCTCGGGCTCGGGTTCGGGCTCCGGGAAGGCGGACGCGGAGGCGGCCGGCGATGCCAAGGCGGCGCCCTGGCGCGATACGCATCTGCGAATCGAAGGGCCCGCGGTGGCGCAATTGGAGGCGGTCATCCGCGCGGGCTGGGAGTCGCAGTCCAAGGAGCCCCTCAAGGGCGGGGACTCATACGTGGCGCCGCCCTCGGGCGCGACGAGCGTGCGGATACTGGCGAACCAGCCGGACCGCAGCGATGGCTACACCGTGTACCTGACGCTGATGTCCGCGTTCGAGAGCGCGCAGCAATCCATCCACATCACCATGGCGTACTTCGTTCCCGATCCTGCCTTTATCGAGGTCCTGACGGCGGCGGCGCGGCGCGGGGTGGACGTGGTGCTGGTGTTGCCCGGCTTCAGCGATTCGTCGCTGGTGTTCCACGCCGGGCGCTCGCATTACAGCGATCTGCTGGACGCGGGAGTAAAGCTCTACGAGCGGCGCGACGCGTTGTTGCACGCCAAGACGGCGGTGGTGGACGGCGTGTGGTCCACCGTCGGGTCGAGCAACATGGACTGGCGCAGTTTCGCCTTGAACTACGAAATCAACGCCGTGGTGCTGGGACCGGAGTTCGCGGCCGAAATGGAGGCGCTGTTCCAGCGCGATGTCGCCGATTCGGTGCGCATCACGCCCGAGGCCTGGAAGGCCCGGGGCGTGGGCGACCGCTCCATGGAGTTCTTTTCGCGCATGTTCGAGCGCTGGCTGTAGCCGCGCCCGGGCCGGCCGGCTCAGGCGTGCGCCGGCGCGGCCTGGGCGGCATGCTCCTGCGCGAGGGCCGTGGTGATGTCGTGGGTAGGCTGGAACGAGCTGGCCTGCGCCATGGCCCAGCCGGCGCGGAACACCTGGTGCCGGAATTCGCCGCGCAGCAGTTCGCCGGGCGCGAGCTCTGGGAACAGCGCGGACAGCAGCCGGATTTCGCTGGGCGAGATGCGGCGGGCGATGTGGTGCGGGCGGAGCTGGCCGGGATGCGTCAGGCCGGCCGCGGCCAGCAGTTCGGCCAGGGCATGCAGCGTGTTGCGGTGGAAGTTGGCCACGCGCTGCGCCTTGTCCGGCACGACCAGCGCGCGTTGGCGCAGCGGGTCCTGCGTGGTGACGCCGGTGGGGCATTTGCCGGTATGGCAGGCCTGGGCCTGGATGCAGCCTATGGCGAACATGAAGCCGCGCGCCGCGTTGCACCAGTCGGCGCCCATGGCCATGACGCGCGCCATGTCGAACGCCGTGATGACCTTGCCCGATGCGCCCAGCTTGATGCGGTCCCGCAGGTTCACGCCGATCAGCGTGTTGTGGACCAGGCGCAGCGCTTCGCGCAAGGGAGTGCCGACGTGGTCGACGAATTCCACCGGGGCCGCGCCCGTGCCGCCCTCGGCGCCGTCGACCACGATGAAGTCCGGCGTGATGCCCGTTTCAAGCATGGCCTTGACGATCGCGAACCATTCCCACGGATGGCCCACGCAGAATTTGAATCCCACGGGTTTGCCGCCCGACAGTTCGCGCAGGCGCGCCACGAATTTCATCAGGCCGATGGGCGAGTCGAAGGCCGAGTGGGTGGCGGGCGAATTGCAGTCCTGCCAGGGTGCGACGCCGCGCGCCTCGGCGATCTCCAGCGTGACCTTGCCCGCCGGAAGAATGCCGCCATGTCCGGGTTTGGCGCCCTGGGACAGCTTGATCTCGATCATCTTGACCTGTGGCGTACAGGCGTTCTTGACGAAGGCCTCTTCCGAGAATGCGCCGTGCTCGTCGCGGCATCCGAAATATCCCGAACCGATATTCCAGATCAGGCTGCCGCCGGGCTGACGGTGGTAGCGGCTGATGCCGCCCTCGCCGGTGTCGTGCGCGAAATTGCCCTGGCGGGCGCCTTCGTTCAGGGCAAGCACGGCGTTGGCCGACAGCGCGCCGAAGCTCATCGCCGATACGTTGAAGGCCGACATGGAATAGGGCTGTGTGCACTCGGGGCCGCCCACGGTGACGCGGAAGTCCGTGTCGTCGATGCGCGAGGGCGACATGGAATGGTTGATCCATTCGTAGCGGTCGCCGTAGACGTCTTCCTGCGTGCCGAAGGGGCGCTTGTCGATCTCCCGCTTGGCGCGCTGGTAGACGATGGAGCGCTGCGCGCGCGAGAAGGGCGCAGCCTGCGTGTCGTCTTCGAGGAAGTACTGGCGGATCTCGGGACGTATGAACTCGAAGAGGAAGCGCAGATTGCCCAGGACCGGATAGTTGCGCCGGATGGCGTGGCGGGGCTGGATCAGGTCATACGCGCCCAGTGCGCCCAGAAGGGCCAGCGGAATGGCGATCCACAGCCACCAGGCCGAGCTTGAGAAGGCCAGGACCGCGGTGACCGCCGCGCCTGCCAGAGTCAAAAGAAAAGCCGTGTAGCGGCCGAAGATCCAGCTCATGTCCATCTCCGTATTTCGGGATGGAGCAACCATACACCAGCTACGGGCCCCCGCGAGGGGGGGACGTAGCTGGAATACTGTTTCTCAGCAGCTGGATGCCGGCGGCGTCTTCTCGACCGCCAGGCCGAAAACCGGACGCAGCCGCACGCCTAGGGCGCTGCCCGCGAAGGCGGCCGGGAGCCACAGCCAGGCGTGCAGGCTGCCCGACAGGATGCCGCTGAAATAAGCGCCGATATTGCAGCCGAAGGCCAGGCGCGCGCCATAGCCCAGCAGCAGGCCGCCTACGACCGCGCCGACCAGAGAGCGGGCCGGCACTTTCCAGACGGGGGCGAACTTGCCGGCGGCGCTGGCGGCGGCGAGCGCGCCCAGCATCAGGCCGATGTCCATGACGGTCGTGACGTCCTGGCGCAGCGGCGCGGCCAGCGAGGGCTGCTTGGCCCAGTAGGCCCAGGTGGCCACGTCGCCGCCGATGGCGTCCAGCGTCTTGGCGCCCCACAGCGCGAAGGCAGAAGTGATGCCCCAGGGGCGGCCGGCCAGCGCCAGCGTGGCGAAGTTCAGCGCGACCAGCGCCACGCCGCCCCAGATCAGCGGCCAGGGGCCTTGCAGCAGGGAGCCCGGCCGCGCGGTGCGCGAGGCGAACGAGATCACGTGGCCGTGGCGGCGCTTCTCCAGCGCCGTGACGGCCCAGGCAATCAGTGCGAAAACGGCCAGGTTCGCAATAAGCGCGGGCGCCAGGCCCCAGGCCTTGATGAGCGAAGTGGGCGCAAGTGCGGGCAGGGAGGACCACCAGCCGAAATTGGCGGTCGCGATGACGGAGCCGACGATGAAGAACAGCAGCGTGACCAGCATGCGGGTATTGCCGCCGCCGACCGCGAACAGCGTGCCCGAGGCGCAGCCGCCTCCCAGCTGCATGCCGACGCCGAACAGGAAGGCGCCCAGCACCACCGATACTCCCGGCGGCGACACAAAGCCGCTGACCGGCTGGCCGAACAGGGTACCCGCGGCGAGGAAGGGGAAAAACAGCAGTACGCCCGCGCCCAGCATCAGCATCTGCGCCCGCAATCCGGCGCCGCGGCGGTCCGACACGAATACGCGCCAGGCCTGCGTGAACCCGAAGGAGGCATGGTAAAGCGTGACCCCGAGCAGGGCGCCGACGACCCACAGCGCGCCTTGGCGCCAGCCGACGGTCTGGTTCAGGTACAGCGCGCCGGCCAGCACCAGCAGCAGGGCGATCCACAGCGGCTTGCGGTTGATCCGGATCGGCGGCAAAGCCGAGGAAGGCAGGGGGAGGGTAGAGGCGTTGGTGCTCATGCGGGAGTCCCGAGGGGGAAATACATAGAAATGCAAACGGGCGCGACGCCGCACCCGTGGGATGGTTGAAAGTCTAAGGCGCGCAGCAAATCTCTCAAAGCATCAATTTATGAGTTTTAAATAACTAAAAGTAATATTGATGCCTGCTGCGGGGGCCTATTGCAGCCGCCACACCAGCGCTGCGAGGGTCAGCAGCAGCACGGGCAGCGTGAGCACGATTCCTACCCGGAAGTAATAGCCCCACGTGATGCGCAAACCCTTGCGCGCCAGTACGTGCAGCCACAGCAGCGTTGCCAGGCTGCCGATCGGCGTGATCTTGGGCCCGAGGTCGCTGCCGATGATGTTGGCGTAGATCATGGCGTCTTTTACCGGCCCCGTGGCGCTGGTGTCCGCAATGGACAGCGCGCCCACCAGCACCGTCGGCAGGTTGTTCATGATGGACGACAGGAAGGCGGTGATGACGCCGGTGCCCAACGCTGCGCCCCACAGGCCGTGCTCCGCGCAGCGGTCCAGCACCTGAGCCAGATGCGCGGTCAGGCCGGCGTTGCGCAGCCCGTAGACCACCAGGTACATGCCGAGCGAGAAGATGACGATGTGCCAGGGCGCTTCGCGCATGATGCGCCGCGTGCCCACGACGTGCTGCCGGCCGGCGATCAGCAGCAGGCCCAGTGCGCCCGTCGCGGCGATCGCGCTGACGGGGATGCCCATCGGTTCCAGCACGAAGAAGCCTGCCAGCAGCAGCGCCAGCACGACCCAGCCGGCGCGGAAGGTGGTGAGGTCCCGGATGGCCGAGGCCGGCGCGGGCAGTTGGCTCACGTCGTAACGCGGCGGGATGCTGCGGTGGAAAAACAGCAGCAGCACGGCCAGCGTGGAGGCCACTGCCATCACGTTGACCGGCAGCATCACCGAGGCGTATTCGCCGAAACCGATGCCGAAAAAGTCGGCCGAGACGATGTTGACCAGGTTGGACACGATGAGCGCGACGCTCCCCGTGTCCGCGATGAAGCCCGCGGCCATCACGAACGCCAGCGAAGCGCCGGGCCCGAAGCCCAGCGCCACCAGCATTTCCATGACGATGGGAGTGAGGATCAAGGCCGCGCCATCGTTGGCGAACAGCGCGGAAACGGCCGCGCCCAGAAGAACGATCAGGACGAACAGGAGCCGGCCCCGGCCGCCGCCCCAGCGCGCCACGTGCAGGGCGGACCATTCGAAGAAGCCGGCTTCGTCCAGGATCAGGCTGGTGATGATGATGGCGATGAAGGTGGCGGTGGCGTTCCAGACGATGCGCCAGACGTCGGCGATGTCGGCCAGCTGGACTACGCCGGTGGCCAGCGCGAGCCCGGCGCCGAGCACCGCGCTCCAACCGATGGACAGGCCCTTGGGCTGCCAGATGACCAGGGTAATGGTGAGGACGAATATGGCGGCGGCGAGCAGCATGGAATCGGGCTCAGGATAGCGGGTGCGCGCTGACCCAGGCGACGAGCAGGCTGACGGTCAGCACCGACGCGACGGTGCTGACCAGGATGGCGCGCGAGGTCACGCGCGCATCGCGCCCATACATCGAGGCCAGCATGAAAGGGCCGGTGCCGATGGGCAAGGCGCTCATCAGCACGGCGGTCCAGGCCCACATGGGCGGCATGGGAAATACGTAGAAGGCCAGCACCGCGGTCACGGCGGGCTGCAGCAGCAGCTTGCCGGCAACCAGGCGGAATACGCCCGGCCCGGAACTGGATGTTTCGGTCTGCGCCAGGAACAGCCCGATCGTGACCAGCGCGCAAGGACTGGCGGAGGCTCCCAGCAGCGACACGTAGCGGTCCAGGCCCTCCGGCAGCTCCAGCCCGGTAAAGGCCCATCCCAGGCCCAGCAGCGGGGCAGCCAGCAGCGGATTGCGCATCAGCGCGCGTCCCACCTTGAGCAGGGTGGCGCGCAGGCTGGGCGCCTGCTGGCGGTCGAACTCGATGAGCGCGATGGCGAAGCCGAACAGCACGCTGGCGGTCATCAGGGTGGTGAAGGTGGCGGGCGCCAGGCTTTCCGCGCCGAACAGCGCCAGGCATAGCGGGATGCCCATGTAGCCGGCGTTGGCGTAGGAGGCGGCCAGGCCCTGGATGCTGCGGTCGGTCAGCGCGCTCTGCGTGCGCCGGGCTCCCAGGAACGACGCCAGGAACGTGGCGGCGATGCCGCCCGCAAATGCGGCGATGAAGCCCCAGTGGGCCGTCTGCGCCAGGTCCACCTGCGTCATCGCGCGAAACAGCAGCGCGGGCAGCGATAGATAGACGACGTAGCGGTTCAGCGCGTCGGTGGCGGCCGGGCCCAGGATGCGCCAGCGGGCGGCCAGCCAGCCGGTCAGGATCAGGGCGAAGACCGGCAGGGCGGCGGTAATGACGGCGTTCATGGATATGCTTGCGGGAGGGCGCTCATTCTAGCGCGCGCCAGCGGGCTTTGCGCGTGTGACGAGCAGGATGCCGAAGGCCGCGAGGGCCATGCCCGGCCACGCCAGCGCGGGTATGGGTTCGTCCAGGATCGCCAGCGCGATGACGGCCGTGCAGGGAGGAACCAGGAAGAACAGCGCGGACACCCGCGAGGCTTCGCCGTGCCGGATCATGGTCAGCAGCAAGGTAATGGCCACCAGCGAATTGCCCACGACGAGATAGGCGAGCGACGCCCAGAGCGGGCCCGTCCATTCGATGCGCATCGGCTCCAGCCAGAACGCCAGGGGCGCGGTGGCGGCCAGGCCGACCGCATACTGCACCAGGTTGGAGGCGACGGGGTGGGTCTGCGTGCCAAAGCGCTTTTCGTACAGCGTGCCGCCCGTGATGCACAGCAGGGCGCCGACGGCAAACAGCAGGCCCAGCGGCGACAGCACGTCGATCGACGCCTTGGCGACGATCACGAGCGCGGCGCCCGATACCCCCAGGCCCAGGCCGGCCCAGCGCCGGGCGTCGACCCGCTCTTGCGCGATTGCGGGCGCCAGCAGGCCGATCAATATGGGCTGCAGCGAGGTGATCAGCGCGATTCCCCCGGCCGACATGCCTTGCTTGAGCGACAGGTAGGTGAAGCAGAAGTAGCCTGCCTGCAACAGCAGGCCGACCATCGCCAGATGGCCCCAGGCGGCGGCGCCGCGCGGCAGCGGCGGGCGCACGAGCAGCAGCACGGGCGTCAGGATCAGGACCACGCAGGCATAGCGCAACGCCAGGAACGTCATGGGGTCGGCGTAGGCCAGCCCGACCTTGAGCACGACGAAGCCGCTGGACCAGAGGAGCAGGAAAAGCGCGGGAGCGGCTTTCAGCCAGGCGGGGGGAGCGGCGGGCGGCATGTCGGGGCACGGGCAGCGTGGGCAAGCCGCGATCGTACCCCCTTTTGAGCCATCTTCATCCCTGCGAAAATGCGGCGTAGGATTCTTTTATTCATTTGCTGCACGCGAGGATGGACATGTCGACCAACAAACAAGCAACGGTGCGTATCGCCCTGGGAACCTGGGACCGCCTGCGGGAGGACGCTTATTCGGTGCGCCACGAGGTGTTCGTCGTCGAACAGAAAGTGCCGGCCGAAATCGAATTGGACGATGACGACGCGGTATCGGTGCACGCCGTGGCTTACGGCCCCGACGGCACGCCGATGGGCACCGGGCGGCTGCTGCCCGATGGCCATATCGGCCGCATGGCGGTTCACAAGCAGGCCCGGGGAATGGGAGTGGGCGGCCAATTGCTGGACGCCCTGATCGAGCAGGGCCATGGCGACGGCCACCGCATGCTGGTGCTGCACGCGCAGACGCACGCGGCGGGCTTCTACAAGGCCCACGGATTCAAGGTGGAGGGCGAGGAATTCGTCGAGGCCGGCATTCCCCACGTGGTCATGACTCGCGTGCTGAAATAGGGCGCGGGTTCGCCAGGCTGCGCAGGGGCGGCCTGGCGTATCGATGGAATAGGGAAGGCGCCGCGCAAAAGCGCGCGGACAAAGAAAAAACCCCGGACGCTTTCGCATTCGGGGTTTTTCTGGCGCATCACGCAGGTACCTCGTGATGTAATAATTGGTGCCCAGGAGAGGACTCGAACCTCCACACCTTGCGGCACATGGACCTGAACCATGCGCGTCTACCAATTCCGCCACCTGGGCTTTACTTTCACTTCTTTTACTTCATTCTCTGCCGTGCCTTGCAGTTCGCTTCGCTGTCGCGTTGTTTCGTGTTCAGCAGCAGAGGAACGAGATTATGCACACTTTTTCTGAAGTGTGCAAGTCGCGTGGCTTTTTTTTAACTTTTTCGATGTGGGCGGGCTTTTTTCGACTTTCGATATAGTGTCGCCCCATGCCTCGCCCTCTTTGCACGCGCTGCCTGCGCCCCCGATCGCACTGCCTGTGCGAGCTGATCCCCTCGCTTTCCTGCCGCACCCGCCTGGTGGTGCTCCAGCATCCCAGCGAAGCGCGCCATGCCTTGAACACCGCCCGGCTGACCGTGCTGGGCCTGGCCGGCGCGCGCCGCGTGGTGGGCGAGCATTTCTCGCCGGCCGACTGGGCGGAGCCGGGCCATGCGCCGCGCCTGCTGTTTCCCGGCGAGGATGCCGAGGTGCTGTCGCCAGGTTATGGGCGAGATCTGGGCATGCCCATACAGCTGATCGTTCCGGACGGCACCTGGGGGCATGCGCGCAAGCTTCTGCACATCAATCCCGGGTTGGCGGCCTTGCCGCGCGTGATGCTGCCCGCGGGGCTGTCCACGCGCTACCGGGTCCGCCATGCCGACATGCCTGGCGCCTTGTCCACGATCGAAGCCGTCACGCATGCCCTGAACGCCATCGAGTCGCCGGACAATTTCGATGCCTTGCTCAAACCGTTCGAAGCGCTGATCGACGGACAGATCGCCGGGATGGGCGCGGATCTGTATGCGCGGCACCACTTGAATCGCAAAGTGCCCTGGCGTTGAGGGCAGGGGCGGCCGAAAAAGCGAAAGCCCCGAAAACCTTGCGATTTTCGGGGCTCTTTAGCCGTTGCTATCAAGACGAAAAAGCCTGGTCTTGATTGGAATTCCGTGGTGCCCAGGAGAGGACTCGAACCTCCACACCTTGCGGCACATGGACCTGAACCATGCGCGTCTACCAATTCCGCCACCTGGGCACTGAGAGATACTGTCAGAATGATGTGATACGCTGCGGCTCTGGTTGCATCGGTTTAGTTAAAACACATTAACTAAATTATGCGCTCAGGGTGCAGTTGGATTTACAATCCGGGTTTCAAATCCGAGTTTTAAATCCGGGTTTCAAATCCCTTCTGACCATTTTCTGCTTCAGTGTTCAGCCTTGGGCGAACCACAGAAGCTGCGCATTATATACGGAAATTTTAGCTTTGGCAAAACGATCGAATAACGAATCGAATAACAACAGATCAACATCCTTGCCCGAAGCGCCGCCGGACTTCGATCCTGATGTACCGTCTCGTGAAGCCATCCTGAAAGCGCTGCGTGCCGCGGGCTCGCCGCTGTCTCCGGTGGAGCTGGCCGAGCGCATGGGCATCGAGCGCGCCGCAACGATGGTGGGATTCGAGCGCCGGCTGGGCGCGATGGAGCGCGACGGGCAACTGATGCCCAACCGCAAGGGCGTGTTGCTGCTGGCCACCAAATTGGATTTCATCGCCGGCAAGGTACTGGGGCATCGCGACGGCTTCGGCTTCCTGCTGCGCGACGACGGCGGGCCGGACCTGTTCCTGTCGCCGCGCGAAATGCTGAAGGTGCTGCATGGCGACCGCGTGCTGGTCAAGCCCACGGGCGAATACCGGGGCAAGCCGGAAGGCACCATCGTCGAAGTCATCGAGCGCCGCACCAACAAACTGGTGGGGCGGTTCCTGCATGAGCACGGGCTGTCCATCGTCGTTCCCGAAGACCAGCGCATCAAGCACGACATCCTGATTCCTCCCAGCGACACCAATGGCGCCCAGCATGGGCAGGTGGTCGCGGTGGAAATCATGGAGCAGCCCACCCGCCACACGCAGCCGCTGGGCCGCGTGGCCGAGGTGCTCGGCGAAATCGACGACCCCGGCATGGAAATCGAGATCGCGGTGCGCAAGTTCGACGTGCCCGTCGAATTCTCGGAGGCCGCCCGCAAGCAGGCCGCGCGCCTGCCGGACGTAGTCAGGAAGTCCGATCTGAAGGATCGCATCGACCTGCGCGACGTGCCGCTCATCACGATCGACGGCGAGGACGCGCGCGACTTCGACGATGCCGTGTATTGCGAGCCCGTGGAGCTTGGCACGGGCCAGCGCAAGCGCCCCGGCTGGCGCCTGCTGGTTGCCATCGCGGACGTGAGCCACTACGTGCGCCCGGGCGATGCGCTCGACGACGATGCCATCGAGCGCGGCACCAGCGTGTATTTCCCGCGCCGGGTCATTCCGATGCTGCCGGAGTCGCTGTCCAACGGATTGTGCTCGCTGAATCCCGACGTCGACCGCCTGGTGCTGGTCTGCGACATGGTCATCCCGGCCAGCGGCGCCAAGGCCGGCACCGTCACGGCCTATCAGTTCTACAACGCCGTCATGCATTCGCATGCGCGCACGACCTATACGAACATCTGGGCCGCCCTGCAGCAGCCCGGCGGCCCGGCCGCGCACGCCATGCGCAGCGTCATGCCGCAGGTCCAGCATCTGTACGAGCTCTTCCAATTGCTCTCGCAGGGGCGCAAGAAGCGCGGCGCCATCGATTTCGACACCGTCGAGACCAAGATCGTCTGCAATGAGCTCGGCCGCATCGAGCAGATCGTGCCTTCCGTGCGCAACGACGCGCACAAGCTGATCGAAGAGTGCATGCTGGCCGCCAACACCTGCGCGGCCGACTTCATGACCCGCAGCAAGCATCCGGGCCTGTACCGTATCCATGAAGGGCCCACGCCAGAGCGCCTGCAGTCGCTGCGCGAATTCCTGCGCACGATGGGGCTGTCGCTGGGCGGCGGCGACACGCCCACGGCCAAGGACTACGGGGATTTCCTGGAATCGGTGCGCGGGCGTCCCGACTACCAGCTGCTGCAGACCATGTGCCTGCGCTCCATGCAGCAGGCCGTCTACAGCCCCGACAACATGGGCCACTTCGGCCTGGCCTATCCGGGCTACAGCCACTTCACGTCGCCGATCCGCCGCTATCCCGATTTGCTGACGCACCGGGTGATCAAGGCCTTGCTGGCAGGGCAGCGCTACGTGCCCAGCCTGGACGACCAGCCGGTCGTCATCGGCCGCACCCAGCGCGAGCACGAACACGCCATCTGGGAAAAGATGGGCCTGGTCCTGTCGGCCAGCGAGCGCCGCGCCGACGAGGCCTCGCGCGATGTCGAGGCCTGGCTCAAGTGCTGGTTCGTCAAGGAGCGCGTGGGCGAGGACTTCAGCGGCACCGTCACCGGCGTCGCCAGTTTCGGCATCTTCGTCACGCTGGACACCCTGCACGTCGAAGGGCTCGTGCATGTGTCGGAGCTGGGCGGCGAGTACTTCCAGTTCAACGATGCCTTGCACGAGCTGCGCGGCGAGCGCACCGGCATGCGCTACCGCCTGACCGACAAGGTGCAGGTGCAGGTGTCGCGCGTGGACCTGGAGGCTCGCCGCATCGAGTTCCGCCTGGTGCAGGGCACGAGCTTCGACGCGCTGCGCAAGGCGGCGGCCCGCGGGCCGGACGAGCCGGCCCGGCGCGTGAAGAAGGCCGCTTCCCCGAAGCCGGCCGCCCTGAAGGGCCAGACCGCCAAGGAACGGCGCGCCGAGGCCAAGAAGGCCAGCAAGCCGCCCAGGGCGTCCAAGGCTTCGAAGCGGGCCGCGCCCGCCAAGAAGGCAACGCACAAGCGCCATTGAGCTCTCCCGATGGCCCGGTCGCCGTCGGGCGGCCGGGCCATACGGCAAGCCATAAGGGGTAACATTGCGTTTATTGCCGGCCTGGTCCGGTGGCCCGCCCCGCTCTGGGGCGGGTATTCGTTTATCTAAAGGTATTGCATTTATGGCGTCGACCCAAGTTCTGGCCGGGTTTCACGCGGTTGTCGCGCGGCTGCGCCACGCCCCCGAATCGATCAGGGAAATCTATGTAGAGGCGTCGCGCCGCGACAAGCGGATGCAGACGTTCATCGAGCAGGCCGAAAGGGCGGGCTGCCGCCTGCATCCGGTGCCGATGGAACGTCTGGACGGCCTGGCTCGCGGCACCCGCCACCAGGGCGTGGTGGCGCTGGCGGACGAGCGCCAGCTGGCGGTGGGCGTGGACGAGGTGCTCGACGTGATCGAAGGCCCGCCGCTGCTGCTGATCCTCGATGGCGTGACCGATCCGCACAACCTGGGCGCCTGCCTGCGCACGGCCGACGCCGCCGGCGTGCACGCCGTCATTGCGCCGCGCGACCGGGCCGTCGGCCTGAACGCGACGGTGCAACGCGTGGCTTGCGGCGCGGCCGACACGGTGCCCTACCTGATGGTGACCAACCTGGCCCGCACGATGCGTAGCCTGAAGGACCGCGGCGTGTGGCTGGTGGGCACCGACGACCAGGCCCCCGACAGCATGCACCAGATCGATGCGCGCCAGCCGATGGCGTGGGTCATGGGCGCCGAAGGCGAGGGCATGCGCCGGCTGACGCGCGAAACCTGCGACCAGCTCGTGAACATCCCGATGCTGGGTTCGGTGGAAAGCCTGAACGTCAGCGTGGCCAGCGCCGTCTGCCTGTATGAAACCGTGCGCCAGCGCCGGTCCTGATTTGCCCGTTTCGATTCCCTGCTAGACAGCAGATCTTTTTCTTATCGCCTCAGCCCATCATGCACGAGAACGGCTTTACCACCACCATCCTCCATTCCGACCGCAAGCAATCCGTCGAGCACGGAGCGGTGCACAAGCCCATGCATCCCTCGTCGGAGTTCGCGTACGACGACGCGCGCGAGCTCGCCGCGGTGTTCCAGGGCAAGGCCGGCTTTACGTACGCGCGCCAGGGCACGCCCACCACGACCGCGCTGGAATCCAAGGTCAGCCAGATGGAGGCCGGCAAGGGCACGGTGAGCTTCGCGACCGGCATGGCCGCGCTGGCCGCCATCTTCACCACGCTGCTGCGCCGCGGCGACCACCTGGTCTCCAGCCAGTTCGTGTTCGGCAATACGAACAGCCTTTTCGGCACGCTGCAGGAACTGGGCGTCGAGATCACCTTCGTGGACGCGACGGATTCCTCGCAGGTGCGCGCCGCCATCCAGCCGAATACCCGCATGGTCTTTACCGAGACCATCGCCAACCCGGGCACGCAGGTGGCCGACCTGGCCGTGATTGGCGAGATCTGCCGCGAGAAGGGCCTGGTCTATGTCGTGGACAACACGCTGACCTCGCCCTGGATGTTCCGTCCCGCGTCCGTGGGCGCCTCGTTGGTGATGAATTCGCTGTCCAAGTACATCGGCGGCCATGGCAATGCGCTGGGCGGCGCGGTGACGGATACCGGCCTGTACGACTGGTCGGGCTATGCGAACATCTACGAAGCCTATCGCAAGGGCCCGGCCACCGGCTGGGGGCTCACGCAGATCAAGAAGAAGGGCCTGCGCGATATGGGTGGAACGCTGGCGGCCGAGCCGGCGCACCGCATCGCGGTGGGCGCCGAAACGCTGGCCCTGCGCATGGCCAAGCACTGCGCCAACGCGCTGGCGCTGGCGCGCTTCCTGGAAGAGCATCCTGGCGTGGCCAAGGTGCATTACCCCGGCCTGGCCAGCCATCCGCAGCATGCGCGGTCGGCGGCGCTGTTCGGTTCGCGTTTCGGCGGCCTGCTGGGCGTGGAGCTGGCCGATGGCGTGGACTGCTTCGACTTCCTGAACCGCCTGCGCGTGGTGCTCATGGCGACCCACCTGGGAGACACCCGCAGCCTGGCCCTGCCTGCCGCGCACACCATTTATTACGAGATGGGCGCGGAGCGCCGCAAGCAGATGGGCATCGCGGACAGCCTCATCCGCGTGTCGGTCGGCATCGAGGACGAAGCCGATTTGCTGTTTGATTTCGATCAGGCCCTGACCGGCTGTCTGAAGGGATAATGCGGCACGCGGGCGGCCTTGCGGCCCGCGTCCGCAACGCAAACGGGGTGGGGCGCATGCTCATTCAAATCGCAGAAATTTTCACGACGGAAGAGGCCGCGGAGATTCGGCGCCGCCTGGATGCGGCCGATTGGGTCGACGGCAAGGTGACGGCGGGCCATCAGTCCGCCGAGGTGAAGCACAATCGCCAGCTGCCGGAGCAGCATCCCCTGGCCCAGGAACTGGGCAACCTGATCCTGCAGCGGCTGGCCGGCAGCAACCTGTTCATGTCGGCGGCGCTGCCCCGCAAGATCTTTCCGCCGCTATTCAACCGGTACGAGGGCGGCGAGGCCTTTGGCTACCACGTGGACAACGCGGTGCGCGGCATCGCCGGCACCGCCGAGCGCGTGCGCACCGACCTGTCCGCCACGCTGTTCTTTTCCGAGCCCGATTCCTACGATGGCGGCGAACTCGTCATCGACGATACCTACGGCCCGCGCGCGGTGAAGCTGCCGGCGGGGCACATGGTGCTGTATCCCGGCACCAGCCTGCACAAGGTCAACCCGGTCACGCGCGGCGCGCGCGTTTCTTCCTTCTTCTGGATGCAGAGCCTGGTGCGCGAAGACAGCCAGCGCGCCTTGCTTCTCGACATGGACGTGGCCATACAGCGCTTGAACCAGGATGCCGCGGGGCATCCGTCGATCGTGCAGTTGACCGGGATTTACCACAATTTGCTGCGTCGATGGGCCGACGTCTGACGCAACATTGATGCGTCGTAACGCAGTGTCGCGCAAACGCCGAATTGCGCGTTTCTGTTTATTGCGAAAACGGCTAAAAGCTAGTATTGGCGCGGGTTATCGTGAGGTTTTCGCTTGACAGCCGCGCTACGCCAAGGCCTAATACACCTCTGCGTCGCTGACGGTTCGAAGGCTTATGCCATTGAATCCTAAGCGGCGCAGCAGTTTAAAAGTTGTGCTTTGCAGCGCAAGAAAAAAGTTTATCCACTGTCTGTTCGTCGTTTGTCGGGTCTTGCGTCTTTCGTGGCGTCCAATCATGACGGCCATGGACTGCATCTCCGGCAGACTCCACACCTTGTGAGGGGTACACCTGCATGAACAAAACCGAACTCATCGATCACATCGCCAGCAAGGCCGACATCTCCAAGGCTGCTGCCGGCCGTTCGCTCGACGCCCTGATCGGTGCCGTCAAGACCACGCTGAAGAAGGGCGGTACGGTTACGCTGGTTGGCTTTGGTACGTTTGCCGTGTCGGCCCGCGCCGCTCGCACCGGCCGCAACCCGCGCACGGGCGAAACCATCAAGATCAAGAAGGCCAAGGTGCCGAAGTTCCGTCCGGGCAAGGCCCTGAAGGACGCCGTCAACTAATGGACGGCAGGCAGGTCGCAGAGCGTTTTGCTTGCGATTTGCCGACAAGTGCGCGGTCCGGTATACTCCGGCCCGCGTATTGCTTTTGAGTGCCCCGGTTGGCAGTTGCTTGTACGGATTTTCGCGAATTTCGTCTTGAGGCTGCATCAAGAAAGGGTGCTTAGCTCAGTTGGTAGAGCGGCGCCCTTACAAGGCGTAGGTCACAGGTTCGACCCCTGTAGCACCCACCAAAAGCATTGCACTTCGCAGAAGACCCGCACACGTCGCCGTGGCGGGTTTTTTGTTTTGCGCGTCCCTTTTTTCGGCCAGTCCAGTCCTGCCGGGTTTGATCTCGATCAGCCGTGCAAGCTTTTCTCAGACGAAATAGGACGTGCGAATCATTCGCATTTAAGATATTATTATTGGCTTGTACCGGTCAGCCGGCGCCGCCCCGGCGTGCGCGTCTTTCTCCCGCGGGCCGGATAAGTCAATGCATCCTGGCTGATTCATGCCTAGTCTTCAACGCGGTTGGAATTCTTCGCGGTCTTCGTTCGGTATACGCGCTGCCGCTGGCTTCGCGGTTCTCGCGCTTCATGCTGCGGTGATCGGCGCCATCTTCATGGCGCCCGAGAACCGTCCCGAGCTGGAAGAGCCCGAGGCAATCATGGTGAGCGTGGTGGACGCGCCCATCCCCCAGATTGCCAAGGCGGAGCCCGCTCCCGAAGTGCCCCAACCTGTCACGGAACCGCCGCCCGAACCGGAACCCGAGATCGAGCCCGAACCAGAGCCGGAGCCCGAGCTCAAGCCGGAACCGGAGCCTGAACCGGAACCCGAGCCCGTGGTTGAAAAGCCGCCCGAGCCGGCGCCCAAGCCCAAGCCGAAACCCAAGCCAAAACCCAAGCCCAAGCCCAAGCAAGAGGTGAAGCAGGAGGTCAAGCCCGAAACGCCGCCTCAGCAAACGCCGCCCAGCGGCGCGCCGGAAGGTACCCAGGCTCCCCAGGGGCCGCAGCAGGGGCCGCCGCCCGATCAGCCGGTGCTGGTTTCCAGCATCGAATTCCAGGGCGCGCGTCCGATGCCGAATTACCCCATGGCTTCCCGCCGCATGCGCGAAGAGGGCAGGGTGGTGGTGCTGGTGGAGATCAATACGCAGGGCCTGGTCGAACGCGCAACCATCGATACGTCCTCGGGCTTCCCGCGCCTGGACGAGTCGGCGCTGACGGCCGCCCGCAAGGGCCGTTTCAAGCCTTATACCCGTAATGGCGTGGCCTATCCCGCCAAAGCCAAGATTCCGTTCGATTTCGTAATGAGGAACTGAGATGTCCAACGCACTGCATAGCGCCACCCTGGTGGCGCAGGCGACTACCAGCCCGGCCGCGCCGGCTGCCGCCGCTGCGCCCGCCGCCGCCGCCGCCGCCGCGCCCGCGCTTCCGCAAGCCGCCTCGGCGGTCGGCGAAGCGACTCAACAGGCTGCCGGCGCGCTCCAGCAGTCGGCCGACGCGCTGCACAGCGCCGCCGCCGCGCTGCCTGCCGCGCCCACGCCTGTCGCGCCCATCGCCACGCCCGACATGGGCTTTCTGCACTTCGTCGCGCAGAGCGACTTCGTGGGCAAGACCCTGTTCATCATCCTGATCCTGATGTCGCTGGTGACCTGGTACCTGATCCTGGTCAAGGCCGCCAGCAACGTCGCCATGCGCAAGCGCGCCGCGGACTTCCTGAACAAATTCTGGAACGCCAGCTCGCTAGAGCAGGTTGAAAACGAGATCGTGACGCACGGCGCGCGCGATCCGTTCTCGCACCTGGCCAGCCATGCCATGCATGCCCAGGCCCACCACAACAAGTTCGGCGCCACCAAGCTGGAAGAGTCCGGCAGCAACTCCGACTTCGTCACGCGCACCATGCGCAAGGTCATCGACGAAGAAACGGCCAAGCTGGAGAACGGCCTGACCGTGCTGGCCTCGGTGGGCTCGACGGCGCCTTTCGTGGGCCTCTTCGGCACGGTGTGGGGCGTGTACCACGCGCTGGTCGGCATCGGCCTGTCCGACGGCGTGACCATCAACCGTATCGCCGGTCCCGTGGGCGAGGCGCTGATCATGACGGGCCTGGGCCTGGCCGTTGCCATTCCCGCGGTGCTGGCGTACAACACCTTCGTGCGCAACAACCGCGTGTTCCTGTCGCGCCTGGATGCTTTCGCGCATGATCTCTTCGCGTTCCTGACCACGGGCCAGCAAGTCGCGCTGTCCGACGGCAAGGTGCGTGCCCTGCGCCGCCAGCATGGCGGCGCCCAACGCGGGAGCGAATAATGGCCTTTGGCAGCTTCGAGGGCAAAGGATCCGGAAGCCATGCGGTCTCCGAGATCAACATGGTGCCCCTGATCGACGTGATGCTGGTGCTGCTGGTGATCTTCATCATCACCGCGCCGCTGTTGGCGCACTCGATCAAGATCAACATGCCCCAGGTGGCCGCCGAGCAGATCGAGGAAGAGCCCAAGACGGTCGACCTGGCCATCGACGCCAGCGGCGCGCTGTTCTGGGATGAAAAGCCGGTCAACATCGACGACCTGCCCAACCGCTTCAAATCGATCGCCGGCACCAAGCCGCAACCCGAGATCCGCATCCGCGCCGACCAGAACACCCGCTACGAAACGCTGGCCAAGGTCATGGCTTCCGCGCGCCGTTCGGGCATGACGCGCATCGGGTTCGTCACCACCCCGCCTTCGGGCGGCGCGCCCGCGGGCGAGGCGGCTCCCGCCGCGGCCGGGGCTGCCCCGGCGCCGTCCGCGCGCTGAACGAATTCCGGCCGGGGGCGCACTTCGCGCCCCCTTTCGGCCGGGATCGCGCTAGAATCGCGGCATGCGAGTTCTGGTAATCGAAGACGACACCACCCTGGGCCATGCGCTCCAGGAATTCCTGGCCGACCAGGGTTATGCGGTCGACTGGCTGACCGAAGGCGACCGTGTCCTGGGCGCCCTGGCAGGCCAGCCGTATGACCTCCTGCTGCTCGACCTCAACCTGCCCGGCATGAGCGGACTGGACGTCCTGCGGCAATTGCGCCAGGACGGCAACCAGGTTCCCGTGCTTATCCTCACCGCCCGCGACGGCCTCGACGACCGCGTCGCCGGCCTGGACGCCGGCGCGGACGATTACGTTACCAAGCCTTTCGAGCTGCCCGAGCTGGCGGCGCGGGTGCGCGCCTTCGGCCGCCGCCGCGCCGGACAGGCTCAGCCCCTGATCGAAGTCGGTCCCTTGGTGTTCGACACAGTCGGACGCGAAGTCCGCGCCAACGGCCAGCGCCTGTCGCTGTCCGTGCGCGAGCTCTCGGTGCTTGAAATGCTGATGGCCCGCGTGGGCCGCGTCGTGACCAAGCGCCAGATCGTGAACTCGCTTTCCGCCTGGGACGCCGATTTCAGCGAGAACGCCGTCGAAGTCTACGTGTACCGCCTGCGCAAACGCCTGGAAGGCACGGGCGCCAGCATCCAGACCGTGCGCGGCTTTGGCTACATGCTGGATGTCGAAACGGCCTGACGGCTTCGCGGCCAGGCGGCGGCCGTCACATGCCGGCCGAGCGCATCCCATCGCCTGAGCAAGAAGGGCATCGCGCCATGACGCAGGAACGCACCTCCAACGCCCCCCCGGCTTCACGCCCCTTACTTCCCTCCCGTTCGCTTGCGCGGCATCTGGTCGTCCGGCTGATGCCGCCCATCCTGCTGCTCGTCCTGCTGGACCTGGCCGCTACCTGGGTCATCACGCACAAGATCGACATGTCGCTCTGGATGCTCGAGGACTTCTTCTGGCTGATGGTGGTGGGGCAGGTCGCGCTGATCGCGCTGTTCACCTGGGTAGTGGTGCAGGGCGTGCGCTCGGGCCTGCGGTCGGTGAACCATCTGTCCGAGGAGATCCGGCAGCGATCCATCGACGACATGCAGCCGCTGGAGGTGGCGGGCGTGCCGGTGGAGATCGAACCGCTGGTAACCCATACCAATGACCTTCTGCTGCGCCTGGACGCCTCGCTGGCGGCCCAGCGGCGCTTCATCGGCCATGCGGCGCACCAGTTGCGTACTCCCTTGTCCGGCCTGAGGCTGGAGTCGGAACTGATGCTGGCGCGGCCGCTGCCCGACGATGTGCGGGCAAGGGCCGAGCGCATCAAGGCGGTGAGCGACCGCATGATCCGGCTGGGCCAGCAATTGCTGGTGCTGGCCCGCGCGGATCCCAACGCCCGCCCGCAGGACAGTTTCGTGCGTATCGACCTGTGCGAATGGGTCCGGGCGCACGGCGCCGAATGGTTTCCCCGCGTGCGCGAAGCGCACTATGAGCTAGACCTGGTGGCGCCGGACGCGCCCATCTGGATCGACGCCGATCCCCTGCTGTTGGCGGAGCTATTGGGCAACCTGATCGACAACGCTCTGCGCTACGGCAACGCGACGGGCCGCATCACGCTGATCGTGGGCGCCAATCCGCCGTCCCTGACCGTCGAGGACGACGGCCCGGGGATACCGCCGGAAGAGCGCGACCGCGTGTTCGAGGCGTTCTACCGTTCGCCGACGGTCACGGCCGGCGGCTCGGGCCTGGGGCTGGCCATCGTGCGCGAGATCGCGCACGCGCACGGCGCCTGGTGGAAGCTCACCAGCCGTCCCGATTTTTCCGGCACACGGCTATCCGTTGTGTTTCCCGGCCCGCGCAAGGGGGCCCAACTCACTCGTCAAGAACCCACATCATGAGCCAGGATACCGTTGGCGCTCCCACCTCGGGCGGCGCCCACGCAGCAGGCGCGCACGCGCCATCGTCGCGGGCCGCGCTCATCCTGGGGGCGCTGGGCGTGGTCTACGGTGACATCGGCACCAGCCCGCTGTACACGCTGCGTGCCTGCCTTACCGGCCTGAGCGTGCACACCGACCTGGAGCCGCCGCATCTGCTGGGCGTGCTGTCCATCCTGTTCTGGATGCTGATGGTGGTGGTCTCGTTCAAGTATGTGACGCTGGTGCTGCGCGCCGACAACCGCGGCGAGGGCGGCACGCTGGCGCTGCTGGAGCTGGCGGTGCGCGCCCGCGAAGGCAAGCTGCGCTGGGTGCTGATCGTGCTCGGAATCTTCGGGGCCGCGCTGTTCTATGGCGACAGCATGATCACCCCGGCGATTTCCGTGCTGTCCGCCCTGGAAGGCATAGGCATCGTGTCGCACCAGCTCGACAACTGGGTCGTGCCGATCGCGCTGGTGGTGCTGGTGGCGCTGTTCGTGATCCAGTCGCACGGCACGGGGGCCATGGGCAAGCTTTTCGGCCCGGTGATGCTGCTCTGGTTCGGCACGCTGGCCGCGCTGGGGGGCTGGCAGATCTGGCAGACGCCGGAGGTGCTGGCCGCGCTGAATCCGATGTGGGGGCTGCGCTTCATCGTCGAATTTCCCTGGATCAGCTTCGTGCTGCTGGGCGCCGTGGTGCTGGCGCTGACGGGCGCCGAGGCGCTGTATGCGGACATGGGCCACTTCGGCCGTCCGGCGATCCGCAGGGCCTGGTTCAGCATGGTGCTGCCGGCGCTGACGCTGTGCTATTTCGGCCAGGGGGCGCTACTGCTGCGCGATCCCGAGGCCATCCGCAATCCGTTCTTCATGATGGCTCCCGACTGGGGGCTGGCGCCCCTGGTGGCGCTGGCCACCATCGCGACGATCGTGGCGTCGCAGGCGGTCATCTCGGGCGCATACTCGGTGACCCGCCAGGCGGTGCAGCTGGGCTTCTGGCCGCGCATGCAGATCCTGCACACCTCGGCCATCGAGAAAGGGCAGATCTATCTGCCGCAGGTCAACGCGCTGCTATTGTGCGCGGTGCTGGTCCTGGTGCTGCTGTTCCGCAATTCCGACAACCTGGCCGCCGCCTACGGCTTCGCGGTGACGGGCACCATGCTGACGACCTCGGTGCTGGCTTTCGCGGTGCTGCCGCGAGGCAGCACGGGCGTGAAGCGCATGGTGTGGTTCGTGGTGCTGGGCCTGCTGTTGCTGTTCGACGTGCTGCTGTTCTCCGCCAACGTATTCAAGATCCACGAAGGCGGCTGGCTGCCGCTGGTGGTGGCGATCGTGGTGTTCACCCTGATGATGACGTGGCGCCGCGGCCGCCGGCTGCTGTCCGAGATGCAGCAGCGTGACCGGCAGCCGCTCAAGGAATTCATGGCGCAGCTGGAGGAGTACCCGCCGTCCCGCGTGCCCGGCACGGCCATCTTCATGACGATGAATTCCGGGAACGTGCCGCCGGCGCTCCTGCACAACCTGAAGCACAACAAGGTGCTGCACGACCACGTGCTGTTCCTGACCATCCTGGTGGCGGACGTGCCCTATGTGTCGCCCGAGGAGCGCTTCACCGTGCAGAAGATCAGCGCCTCCAGTTGGCAGGCCACCATCAACTACGGCTTCAAGGAAGATCCCGACGTGCCGGAAGCGCTGCGCCTGGTGGCCGAGGCCTACCCCGAAATCGACCTGGAGCCGATGCGCACGTCGTACTTCCTGTCGCGCCAGACCGTGGTGGCGGCCAAGAAGCCGGCATTGTGGCGCTGGCGCCGCGCGGTGTTCTCCTTCATGGCCCGCAACTCCACTCGCAGCACCAAGTTCTTCAAGATCCCGGCCAACCGGGTCGTGGAGATGGGGATGCAGGTCGAACTGTAGGAATGGGTGCGGCGCGAGAGTTCTTAAGCTAGAACACCGCCCTTCAACGCGCGAAACCCATGCTGTTGCGAGCAGACGGTGGTTGATGGCGGCCTGAAAACAGTCTTTCACAACAGCATGGGTTTCGCGCGTTGGAGGGCGGCATTTTTGTGCGGAGGATCTCGCGCTTCACCCATCCTACGTTCCGCGAAATGGCTTTATCTTGGAACAGCCAAAAAAAACCCTCCGCTTGACGCCGCGGAGGGCTTTTTCGAAGGAGGCGATTACTTCTTGTTGGCGTCCTTCAGCTGGGGCAGCGAGGTGCCCGACGAGGCCAGCAGGCCCGTCTTCACGTAGGTGAACAGCTTCTCGCGCGTGTCGACGATGTCGAGGTTGCGCATGGTCAGCTGGCCGATGCGGTCCGCCGGGGTGAAGGGGGCGTTTTCCACCTTCTCCATGGACAGGCGCTCGGGCGCGTACGTGAGGTTGGGCGATTCGGTGTTCAGCAGCGAGTAGTCGTTGCCGCGGCGCAGTTCGATGGTGACTTCGCCGGTGATGGCGCGGGCAACCCAGCGCTGGGCGGTTTCGCGCAGCATGATGGCTTGCGGGTCGAACCAGCGGCCCTGGTACAGCAGGCGGCCCAGCTTGCGGCCGCTTTCGCGGTACTGTTCGATCGTGTCTTCGTTGTGGATGCCGGTGACCAGGCGCTCGTAGGCGATGAAGAGCAGGGCCAGGCCCGGGGCTTCATAGATGCCGCGGCTCTTGGCTTCGATGATGCGGTTCTCGATCTGGTCGCTCATGCCCAGGCCGTGGCGGCCGCCAATGCGGTTGGCTTCGAGCATCAGTTCGACCGGGTCGCTGTATTCCACGCCGTTCAGGGCGACCGGCTGGCCTTCCTCGAAGCGGACGGTGACTTCCTCGGCCTTGACGGCGACGTCGTCGCGCCAGAACGCCACGCCCATGATGGGCTTGACGATGCGGATGCCGGAGTTCAGGTGCTCCAGGTCCTTGGCTTCGTGGGTGGCGCCCAGCAGGTTGGAGTCGGTGGAATAGGCCTTTTCTGCCGACATCTTGTAGTCGAAGCCGGCCTGGCGCATGTATTCCGACATCTCCGAACGGCCGCCGAGCTCGTCGATGAAGCGCTGGTCGAGCCAGGGCTTGTAGATCTTCAGGTCCGGGTTGGTCAGCAGGCCGTAGCGGTAGAAGCGCTCGATGTCGTTGCCCTTGAAGGTGCTGCCGTCGCCCCAGATGTTGACGTCGTCTTCCTTCATGGCGGCCACCAGCATCGTGCCCGTGACGGCGCGGCCGATGGGGGTGGTGTTGAAGTAGGTGATGCCGGCGGTCGAGATGTGGAACGCGCCCGATTGCAGGGCGGCGATGCCTTCGGCGACCAGTTGCGCGCGGCAGTCGATCAGGCGGGCCTTTTCGGCGCCGTAGGCCATGGCCTTGCGGGGAATTTCATCGTAGTCGGATTCGTCCGGCTGGCCGAGGTTGGCCGTGTAGGCGTAGGGGACGACGCCGTTGTTGCGCATCCACAGGAGCGCTGCGCTGGTGTCGAGGCCGCCGGAGAAGGCGATGCCGACCTTCTGGCCGGTCGGAAGGTTCGGGAGGATAGTGGTCATTGTTCGAGGTGAGACGCCAACAGGACTTTGACAGCAGGCTTTGGCAGCAGACTTTGAAAGCCCCTAGCCGCCAAACAAGAAAAATCGGCCCTATTTTAACCCTTTTGGGCTGCGGGCCGGGGCGCAAACAGCGCGGGCACGTCCAGCTGGCGTATCAGCTGCGCGGTGGCGGCGGCCAGGCGCGTGGATGGCCGGTGGCGGGCGCTGGCCAGCACCAGGTCGTTGGTGATCGCCGGGCCGTGGATGTCGCAGAGAGACAGTTCATGTTCCGCGGCCGGGCCGCGCGCCGCCGAGCGCGGCAGGATGGCGTAGGCGTCGCCTTGGGCGGCCAGCTCGACGATGGTCTGGACCGCATCCACTTCGACGGCGATCGTCAGCCGCACGCCCTGGGCGCGGCACACGCTTTCGACCAGGGTGCGGATGGCGTTGGGCAGGCTGGGGACCACCAGCGGATAGTCCCCCAATTGCGCGACGGCAATCCGCGCAGGCAGGGGCGGGCGGTGTCTGGCCGCGGCCACCAGCACCAGCTCCTCGCGAAACAGCGACTCATAGGCCAACTGGGGCGAGGGGGCGGGGTCGTAGAGCAGGGCCAAGTCGACCCGGCCCGCCAGCAGCCATTCGCGCACCTGGGCGCTCAGCCCCTCGGCCACCGCGATGGAGGCGTCGGGAAAGCCATGGCGGAAGGCTTGGACGAGCGGCGGGGTCAAAACCCGCGCGATGCGGGGCGGCAGGCCCACCACGACTTTCCCGGTGGGGGTTTCGCGCAGGCTTTGCAGGTCTTCCTTGGCGCGTTCGGCCAGGGTCAGCAGCGCGCGGGCATGCTCCAGGAAGCGCAGGCCGGCTTCGGTGGGCTCGGCCCCGCGGCCGTTGCGGTACAGCAGGTGCTGGCCCAACTCCAGTTCCAGCAAGCGGACCTGCCGGCTGAGCGTGGGCTGCGCCACGTCCAGCATTTCGGCGGCGCGGGAGAAGCTGCGCCGTTCCGCCACCCGCAGGAAGTATTCGATTTGCTTCAGGTCCATCTGATATGCATTATTTCTATATCTGAAATCAAAGATATAGCATTGTTGGGCGGCCTGCAATCCGGGACGATGACGCTTTCACCCCTCTGGAAGCCGCCGTGCCCGATTGCCGTCCTCCGCTTGCATTGCCGTCCCGTCCCCGCTATGCCTTGCCGCCCGGGGCGTGCGACGCGCATTGCCACGTGTTCGGTCCGGCGGACGTATTCCCCTATGCGGAAGGCCGGTCCTACACGCCGCCGGACGCGCCGTACGCCGCCATGGCGGCGTTGCATGAACGCCTGGGCGTGGAACGCGCGGTGCTGGTGCAGGCCAATTGCCACGGCTCGGACCACAGCGCATTGCTGCACGCGCTGGCCGCAAGCGGCGGCCGCTATCGCGGCGTGGCGCTGCTGGGCGCGGATGCCGCCGAGGCGGACGTCAGGCGGCTGCACGAAGGCGGCGTGCGGGGAGCCCGGTTCAATTTCGTGCCCCACCTGGGCGGCGCGCCCGACCCCGCTGTTTTCGACCATGTGGTGGCGTTGATCGCGCCGCTGCGCTGGCATCTGTGCCTGCATCTGGACGGTGCGATGCTGCCGGAACTGCTGCCGAGGCTGGCGGCGCTGCCCATACCGTTCGTGATCGACCACATGGGCAGGCTCAAGGCGGCGGACGGGCTGGATTCGCCGGCGATGCGCGCTTTGCTCGGCCTGGCTGAGGTGCCGCAGGCCTGGGTGAAGGTATCGGGCATCGACCGCATTGCGTCCGGCCGCCGCCCATACGCCGAAGGCCTGCCCTTCGTGCGCGCCCTGGCGGAGGCCTTGCCCGAGCGCTGCCTGTGGGGCACGGACTGGCCGCACCCGAACGTGTCGGGAGACATGCCCGACGACGGCGAATTGGCGGACCTTTTGTTCCAGGCCTGCCCGGATGCGGCGCTGCGCCAGCGGATCCTGGTGGACAACCCGGCGCGGCTGTACGGATTTCAGTAGGTGGCGGTCCGCGCGGCCGCCATTCGGCGGCGCGCAAACGGTAAGCGAATTCCATAACGAGGAGACGTCATGTTCAAGAAAATGCTGTCGGCCGGCCTGCTGGGCCTGGCCGCCCTGGGCGCCGCCCATGCCGAGGGGCCGGTACGCCTCATCATCGCCTTTCCGCCGGGCGGTCCGGTGGACCTGGTGGGCCGCGTGCTGGCCGATCAGCTGGGCCGCGAGCTCAAGCAGCAGGTCATCGTGGAAAACAAGGCGGGGGCCAACGGCAACATTGCCGCGGCCTACGTGGCCAAGGCGCCCGCCGACGGTTCGGTGCTGTTCCTGACCAGCGTGGGCGCGGTGGCAATCAGCCCGGCACTGTACAAGGACCTGCCGTACGATCCCGCGCGCGATTTCGCGCCGGTGTCCAAGGTGGTGAACAACGCTACGGTGTTCGTGGTGAATCCGTCCAATCCGGCAAGCGACGCGGCGGACTTCGTCAAGAAGTCGCAGGCGGCCGCGCAATCGGTGGCGATCGGCTCTTCGGGCATCGGCAGCATTCCGCACCTGACGCTGGAAATGTTCGCCGACGCCAGCAAGGCGAACGTGATGCACGTGCCGTACAAGGGCGCGGCGCCGGTCATCAATGACGTGATGGGCAACCAGGTCTCGGGCTTTTTCGGCGACGTGCCCGGCCTGATCGGCCATATCCAGGGCGGCAAGCTGAAGGCCCTGGGGATCGCGGCGCCGACGCGCCATCCGCTGCTGCCGGAGGTCAAGACGCTGGCCGAGCAGGGCATCCCCGGCGTGGAGTCCAACAACTGGTACGGCATTGTGGCGCCGGCCGCCACGCCGCCGGCCACCATAGCCAAGCTTAACCAGGCGGTGCGCGCCGCGCTGGGAACGGAAAGCGTGCGCGCCCGCCTGGAAAAGTTCGGCGCCGAGGCCGCTCCCGGCAGTCCGCAGGAGCTGGCGGCGCTGATCGCGTCCGACCGCGAAAAGTGGACCGCGCTGATCCAGCGCAAGAACATCCGTCCGGAGTGATGCCATGAGCGCAAGCCGAGTCGCGCCCGTCGCGCCGGGCACCCGCGGTGAGCTGGCCGTGCTGGAAGAACGCATCGCCGCCGCGCGCGGCCGCATTTCGCCGCTGTACCAGGTGCTGCTGAACAGTCCCGCCGTGGTCGAGGGCTGGGAAGCCATGCTGACCGCCATCCGCCAGAAGACCTCGCTGCCGCCGCGCCTGCGCGAGCTGATCATCCTGCGGGTGGCCACGCTGAACCGGGCGCCCTACGAGTTCGAGGCGCACGTGCCGCATGCGCTGGCCGCCGGCATGCCGCAGGCGCTGGTCGAGCAATTGCGGGATGGCCCGGAGCCGGCCGCCGTGCGCGGACTGGCGGCAGGAGAGGCCGAGGTGCTGGCGCTGACGGATGCGATGACCCGCGACATCGAGGTGCCGGACGCCGTATTCGCGCCCTTGCGGGAGCGTTACGATGATACGCAGCTGGTCGAACTGGCGGCCACCGTCGGGGCATACAACATGGTGTCGCGCTTCCTGGTGGCGTTGCGCGTCGGGCATTGAAAGGAGAACAGGGTGCAGGAAACCGTATTGCTGGTGTCCCTGGGCGAGCGCTTCGACGAGCCGCGCGCCCGCGATCTTTCCGAGCGGCTGACGCATGGGCTGGAGGGCGCCCGCGTTTCCGCCTTCGCCGCCTTGGACGAGGAGGAAACCTACGTGTATCTGCGCGGGCCCACCGGCAATCTGCCGGAGTTCCAGGCCCGCCTGGCCGAAAGCTTCCCGGGCGCCCGCGCCCGGGTGCTGCACTTGACGCTGTATCTGCAGGGCGCGTCCGCCGGCGAGGATGCGCCATGGCACTACGTGGTGGAGACCGACGTGCTGCCCGAGGCGGAGGCCGACCTGAACGCCTGGTACGACCAGGAGCATCTGCCGGGACTGGCCTCGGTGCCGGGCACGGTGCGCGCCATGCGCTACGAGTGCAGGCACGAAGGGCCGCGCTACCTGGCTTGCTATGACCTGCGCACGCGGGACACCTTCGGCAGTCCCGCATGGCTGGCCGTGCGCGCCAGCGACTGGAGCAGCCGCGTGCGGCCGTCGTTCAGGAACACGCGCCGCACGATGTTCCGAAGAGTGCTGTAGGATGGGTGCAGCGCGGCAGTTCCTGCGCAAGAACCTAGATGCTCAACGCGCGAAACCCATGCGGCCGCGCGCAGACAGTGCCCGGCATCGGCCAAAAAAACAGTCTGCGCGCGGCCGCATGGGTTTCGCGCGCTGGAGCGCGGTGTTCTAGCTCAAGAACTCTCGCGCTCCACCTATCCTACACCTGTCCCAGCAGCAGGAATTCCATCAGCGCCTTCTGCACGTGCAGGCGGTTTTCCGCTTCGTCCCAGACCACGCTTTGCGGGCCGTCGATGACTTCGCCCGTGACTTCCTCGCCGCGGTGGGCGGGGAGGCAGTGCATGAATACGGCGTCGTCGGCGGCCGTGGCCATCATGTCGGCGTCCACGCACCAGTCGGCAAACGCCGCGCGGCGTTCTTCGTTCTCGGCCTCATAGCCCATGCTGGTCCAGACGTCGGTGGTGACGAGGTGGGCGCCCTTGCAGGCTTCCATGGGGTCCTTGAACTGGCGCAGCACCTTGTCGGACGGCGTGCCGATGCGCGAGGCTTCGAGTTCGTAGCCGGCCGGCGTGGACACGTGCAGCGTGAACCCCAGCATTTCGGCGGCCTGCAGCCAGGTGTAGGCCATGTTGTTGGCGTCGCCCACCCAGGCCACCGTCTTGCCGGCGATGGAGCCGCGGTGCTCGATGTAGGTGAAGATGTCCGCCAGGATCTGGCAGGGGTGGAATTCGTTGGTCAGGCCGTTGATCACGGGCACGCGCGAATGCGAGGCGAAGCGCTCGATGCGGGTCTGCTCGAACGTGCGGATCATGACGATATCGACCATGCGCGAGATCACGCGCGCGGTGTCTTCGATGGGCTCGGAGCGGCCCAGTTGCGAATCGTTGGAGGTCAGGTTGATGACCGAGCCGCCCATCTGGTACATGCCGGCCTCGAACGACACGCGCGTGCGCGTGCTGGCTTTCTCGAACACCATCGCCAGCGTGCGGTCATGCAGCGGCATGTGGGGTTCGTAGCGTTTGAACTTGTCCTTGATCAGGCGCGCGCGGTCCAGCACGTAGGCGATCTCGGCGGACGAAAAGTCCTTGAACTGCAGGAAGTGCCGCAACGGGCCGTTTTGAGTCGTGGGAGGAGTCATGGTGATGTCGCAGGTCATTGGGCCCGCCAGGCTCTTGGCCCGGGCGGGGCGTTGATTATGGTTGTTCGGCCAGGAATTGACGGATGAGGGGAACCAGGATGGCGACGATCCGGTCGGCTTCTTCCCGGTTCAGGATCAGCGGCGGCAGCATGCGGATGACGCGGTCGCGTGTGACGTTGATGAGCAGGCCGGCTTCCATGGCGCGCATGGCCAGGATGCCGCAAGGGCGGGCGAGCTCGATGCCCAGCATCAGGCCGCGGCCGCGGATATCGGTGACGCCGGGCGTGCCGGCCAGTTCCCTGGCCAGCGCATCTTTCAGGTGGGCGCCCACGGCATGGGCGTTGTCCAGCAGATTCTCGGATTCCAGGGCGTCCAGCACCGCGAGCCCGGCCGCGCAGACCAGGGGGCCGCCGCCGAAGGTGGTGCCGTGGCTGCCCGGGGTGAGGACGCCGGCGGCGGGGCCGGCGGCCAGCATGGCGCCGATCGGCACGCCGCCCGCCAGGCCCTTGGCCAAGGTCATCACGTCGGGACGGATGTCCGCCCACTGGTGGGCAAACCATTTGCCGGTGCGGCCGATGCCGGACTGCACCTCGTCGATCATCAGCAGCCAGCCGCGCTCCGTGCACAGGCGGCGCAGTTCCTGGAGGTAAGCGATGTCGGAGGGACGGATGCCGCCCTCGCCCTGGAGCACCTCCAGCAGCACGGCGGCCGTGCGCGGCTCGGCGTCTCCGGCGGCGCGCACGGCGTCCAGCTGGTTGTAGGGCACCTGGATGAAGCCCGAGGGCAGGGGTTCGAAGCCCTTGCGCGCCTTGTCGCTGCCCGTGGCCGCGAGCGTGGCCAGGGTGCGGCCATGCCAGGACGAGTCCATGGTGATGATGTGGGCGTGCTTGTTCCCCCGCTGGTAGGCGTAGTAGCGCGCCAGCTTGATCGCGGCCTCGTTGGCTTCGGAGCCGCTGTTGTTGAACGCGACCTCCTGCATGCCGGAGAGTTCGGTCAGGCGGGCAGCCAGGGCGGTCTGCTGAGGGACTTCGTAGATGTTCGAGGTATGGATGACGCGGGCGGCCTGCTCGCCGATGGCGGCCACCAGCTTCGGGTGGGCGTGGCCCAGGCAGGACACGCCGATCCCGGCCAGCGCATCCAGGTACTTGCGGCCCTCGGCGTCCCAGAGCCAGACGCCCTGGCCGTGCGTGAACGACACCGGCAGCCGGGCATAGATATTGGCCAGAGGCGAGCTCATCGCGGATCCTCCTGGGGGTATGGCGGGTCGAGCCGGGGCAGGCTCGCAACCGGACCCTCTCGCAGGCGCGCTTCCCAGGGGAAAGCGCTGTTTGAAAGAGGGCAAAGGATCAATCATATACAATTCGCGGCGCAGGGCGCATGTTTGATCACGCCGAAGATCCGGCTTTCGTGAAAGGCGCGCTGTAGTGAAGAACTCATGGCAACTCGCGTCAGACAATTCGTAATTCATGGCGTTACCGAAACCGGTAGCCGCTTTCGCCCCAGCGATTGGGCGGAAAGGCTCGCCGGCGTAATGGCACAGTTCCGGCCCGCCGGCTGTGCCGGTAACCATCTCACCTATTCGCCCTATGTGCTGCCCGTCGTGATCGATGGCGTGCGCGGGATCGTGGTCGATCTGCGCTTGCGCGACCTGGAACCGCTGGCCTACAAGTTCGTCGTGGATTTCGCCCGCGACAACAACCTCAAGACGGAAGAACGCGAAATCTAGGCCCCCAGAACGAAAAAGCGCCCCGACCGGGCGCTTTTTCATGGGCGGTCCGCGCTTGCGCGCGCGTTTTCAGGTGCCGTAGCGGTCCAGGATCTTGCGGATATCGCGCACTCCCGGCCCGTCGGCGGTCAGCAGCGCGCGGGCGGTAACGGCCTCCAGGTGATGCTCGAGCAGGTGGAGCACGTGTTTTTCGTCACGCGCGCGCAGGCCGGCGACGATTTCCCGGTGCTCGCTCACCGCGCATTCGCTGGAATGCGGGCGGCCGTAGAGAGCCAGGATCAGCGAGCAGCGCGACACGATCTCGTTCACATAGCGCGCATACACCGCGTTACCCGACAGTTCGGCCATCAGGATGTGGAATTCGCCCGAGAGGCGGATGGATTCATTCGTGCTGTTGCGCTGGCGGGCTTCCTCTTCCTGGGACACGTGCTGCTCCAGCCTGGCCAGCCCCGCCTCGGTGATGTGCTGCAGCAGCCGGCGGGCGACATCCCTTTCCAGGCAGCGGCGCGCCTCGAAGATGTCGTGCGCTTCCTCCAGGCTGGGGCGGGCCACCGCGGCCCCGCGATTGGGCCGCAAATCCACCAGTCCCTCGCTGAACAGGCGAGTCAGCACGCCGCGCACGATGGTGCGGCTGACTCCGAATCGCTCGCCGATGATGTCCTCGGGCAGCTTGTCGCCCGGCAGGAGGGCCTGCTCGATGATGGCCCGGCGGAGATTTTTGTATACGATTTCATTGCGGCTGATGTCTTTCCTGGCGGGTGCATCTGCCGACGGCGCGGAGGACGTCATCTTTTTGTTGGCTCCTATGCCTGCGCATTTTTCAGTGTGTAGGAATTTCCGGCAATTGGCGCCGGCGCGCATTTTTCAGGGTGCTGGCAAGCATACTACAACGCGGGATAAGGGTAAGCGATAGCTTGCCGCCGGGGCCGCAAGCGGTACATTGGCAACACAAATCGTATACAAATATTTATACAAAAATCGTAGGTATAACGATTTTTAGCGATAGTGTTTGTATACAAATATCGAGGCCAACCATGTCCGCAGTACCCATAGCCGCCGTTACGCATCTGCCCGCCGCCTCGCCCTATCGGCTGCTGGTGGTCAACGGCAACACCACGTCGGAGCTGACCGGCAGCCTGGCCGGCCAGGCCAGGGCTTTCCTAGGCGATACCGCCCATGTCCACGCCGTGACCGCCGGATTCGGCCCCGCCTACATCGCTAGCCGGACGGAAGCTGCCATCTCCGCCCATGCCGTGCTCGAACTCGTGGAACGGGAGGCCGCGCAGGCCAGCGTCCCGTTCGACGCCTGTCTGCTCGCCTGTTTCGGCGAACCGGGCATCGGAGCGGTGCGCGAGCGCCTGGGCGTGCCCGTCGTGGGCATGGCGGAAGCTTCCATCATGACCGCCATGCAACGCGGGGACCGCTACGCCATCGTGACGGTTGGGCGGCGTTGGCCCGGCATGCTGCGCGAGCAGATCCGCCAATTGGGAGTGGAGTCGCGCTGCGCCGGCATCCTGGCCCTGCCTGGCAATGCGCTGGACTACGTTTCGCGTTCGCCGGAGTCGGTGCTGCAGGTCAGCCTGGCGTTGGAGGCGGCGGTGGAGCAGGGCGCGGACGTCGTCATCGTGGCCGGCGCGGCCCTGGCCGGCTACCTGCCCAGCCTGCCGCGCCTGCCGGAGGTTCCCATCATCGATTCCTACCGTGCCGCCCTGGCGCAGGTGCTGGCGCTGGCGTCCCTGGAGCGGGCGCAGCGGCTGAGCCTTGTCCGCTGATCCGCGCCGCCCGGTTTTTTCCGCCGTACCCATCGAGCCGGGCCCGACCCCGGCGAGTTCAGACCGATACACAAGGGAGTTTGCAGCCATGAAGACTTTGTTCAAATGGGCCGCCGGGGCCGTGATCGCGCTATCGGCGGTGGCGGGGGCATCCGCGGCCAACACGCTGAAGTGGGGCGCCGCCCGGGACCTGGATTCGCTGGACCCGTATTCCTACGGCAGCACGTTCAATCTGGCGTTCCTGAACCATGTGTACGAAGCGCTGATCCGCTACGACGACAAGTTCAACATTACGCCCGCGCTGGCCGAGTCCTGGGAGGCCACCTCGCCCACGGTCTTGCGCTTCCGCCTGCGCCAGGGGGTGAAATTCCACAACGGCGCGCCGTTCTCGGCGGACGACGTGGTGGCCTCGATGACGCGGGTGTCGGACGGCGCGTCGCCGCTCAAGGGCAACCTGCCCGCGTTCAAGGCGGTGCGCAAAGTGGACGACTACACGGTCGACATCGAGATGACGCATCCGTACCCGCTGATGCTCAACGACCTGACCAACATCTTCATCTTCAACCGCCAGTGGCTGGTGGACAACAACAGCCTGAAGCCCACGGACGCAGCGAAGAAGATAGAAGGCTACGCCACGCACCACGCCAACGGCACCGGCCCATTCAAGGTGGAGTCGTACCGCCCCGATACGCGCACCGTGCTGGTGGTGAATCCGGATTGGTGGGACAAGCCGCGCCACAACCTGGACCGCATCGAGTTCACGCCCATCGCCTCCGCGCCGACCCGGGTGGCGGCCCTGCTGTCGGGCGACATCAATTTCACCGAGAACGCGCCGCTGCAGGACCTGGACCGCCTGCGCGCGGCGTCCAACGTGAAGGTGCTGGCCAGCACGGAACTGCGCACGCTGTACTTCGGCTTCAACCTGGGCGACAAGCTGGTCGGCTCCAACGTCGCGGACAAGAATCCGCTGAAGGACCTGAAGGTGCGGCAGGCGCTCTATATGGCGCTGTCGCCGGATCTGATCCAGAAGCGGGTGATGCGCGGACTGTCGCGCACCACGGGCGCGCTGGTGGCGCCGTCCATCCCGGGCTACGACACGAAGCAGGAAGAACGCCTGCCGTTCGACGCCGCGCGCGCCAAGAAGCTATTGGCCGAGGCCGGCTACCCGGATGGCTTCACGGTGTCGCTGCTGTGCTCGAACGATATGTTCGTCAACGAGGAGGAGATCTGCCAGGCGGCTGCCTCCATGTGGGCGCGCATCGGCGTGAAGGCGACGCTGGCCAGCGGCCCGCGGTCTCTGCAGAACCCCAAGCGTTCGCGCGGGGAATTCGACATCACCATCCATGGCTGGGCCAACGAGCCGCAGATCGACGCGCTGTCCATCCTGCTGCAGGTGATGCACACGCGCACGGGCCCGGCCGGCGTCTTCAACTGGGGGCAGTGGGGAGACGCGGCGCTGGATGCCCGCATCGACGCGGCGGCCGCCGAAATGGATCGGCCCAAGCGGGTCCGGATGATGCAGGACGTGCTGCAGACCCTGCACGACGATGCGCGCTTCCTGCCGCTGCACCAGCAGCCGATGGCCTGGGCGGTGGGCGACAAGGTGGGCGAGGTGCTGCAGATGCCGGACAACAAGGCGCGCCTGTGGACCGTGCGCATGCAGTGATGCCCGAGATGCCCGTATGGACCGCCGCGTTCGCCGCGGGCGGTCCCGGGCCAGGAAGTGAATCCTATGGGAGACGCACATGCTGGCGTTCATAGTTAGGCGGGTCTTCAACGCGGCCGGCGTCATGCTGGCGGTGGCGTTGCTGGCCTTCGTGATTTTCCGGTTCGTCGGCGATCCCGTCGACATGATGCTCAACGAGCAGGCCTCGCAGACGCAGCGCGACGAATTGCGCGAGCGCCTGGGATTGAATGCGTCGGTGGGCATGCAGTTCGTGCATTTCGTGGCCAATGCCGCGCAGGGCGAATTCGGCATTTCCTACCGCAACCAGCAGGACGTGTTCGCGCTGGTTGCCGAACGTTTTCCGGCCACCTTCGAGCTGGTGCTGATGGCGACGCTGCTGTCGCTCGTCATCGGCGTGCCGCTGGGCGTGCTGACCGCCATCTACCGCAAGTCGCGCGCGGCGCAGGCGCTGCAGTTCGTTTCCATCCTGGGCATATCGCTGCCCAGCTTCGTCGTGGGGATCATGCTGATCCTGGTCTTCTCGGTCCAGCTGGGCTGGCTGCCCGGCTTCGGACGCGGCGATACCGTGAAGATAGGCTGGTGGTCCACCGGGCTGCTCACGCCTTCGGGCCGCGCCGCGCTCGTGCTGCCGTCCATCACGCTGGCGCTGTTCCAGATCACGCTGATCATGCGGCTGGTGCGGGCGGAGATGCTGGAGACGCTGCGCACCGAGTTCATCAAATTCGCCCGCGCGCGCGGGCTGCCCGACCGCGTGGTGCATTTCCGGCTTGCGCTGCGCAACTGCCTGATGCCGGTCATCACGGTGACCGGCATGCAGATCGGCAACCTGATCGCCTTCGCGCTGATCACGGAAACGGTGTTCCAGTGGCCGGGAATGGGGCTGCTGTTCATCCAATCGGTCATGTTCGTGGACATTCCCGTCATGGCCGCCTATCTGGTGATCGTGTCTTTCATCTTCGTGGCGCTGAACACGCTGGTGGACATGATGTACGGCGTGGTGGATCCGCGCCTGCGCAGCCAGCACGTCAAGGGAGGCGCCAATGCTCACTAAACCTCTGGCGGGGGGCGGCCGGGGCCGCTACGCCCGGTTCCTGCAAAGCGATCTGTGGTGGAGCCTCAGGCAGGACTACGTGGCCATGGGGGCGGGCATCGTGCTCATCGCCGTGGTGCTGCTGGCGGTGTTCGCGCCGTGGATCGCGCCGCAGAATCCCTACGACCTGGCGCAGCTCGACCTGCTGAACGCGGAGCTGCCGCCCGTGTGGGAGGCGGGCTCGGACCCGCAGTTCCTGCTCGGGACGGACACTCAGGGCCGCGACGTCTGGTCGGCCATCCTGTACGGCTCGCGCATGTCGCTCGTGATCGGCCTGGCTACGGTGGTGCTGTCGCTGGCGATCGGCCTGCTGGTCGGCCTGGCGGCGGGCTACTTCGGCGGCTGGATCGACAACGCGCTCATGCGCCTGGGCGACACGTTGCTGAGCATCCCGACCATCCTGGTCGCGATCCTGGTGACCGCGGTGTTCCGCCAGCTGCTGCCACCCGGCCTGCGGGAAACCCTGTCGGCGGTGATCCTGATCCTGGCCATCTCCATGACCAACTGGGTGCAGTACGCGCGGACGGTGCGCGCCTCGGCCCTGGTGGAGCGCGGCAAGGAATACGTCCAGGCCGCGCGCCTGATCCGCGTGGGATCGCTGCGCATCATGCTGACGCACATCCTGCCCAACACGCTGACGCCGGTCATGGTGACGGCCACCCTGAATCTTGGCCTGGCGATCCTGGTCGAGGCCACGCTGAGTTTCCTGGGCGTGGGCATGCCGCCCACGGAGCCCTCGCTGGGCACCTTGATCCGGCTGGGCAACCAGTTCCTGTTCTCGGGGCAGTGGTGGGTGGTGGTATTCCCCGCGCTTTACCTGAGCCTGATCGTGCTGGTGGTGAACCTGCTGGGCGACTGGCTGCGCGACGCCCTGAATCCCCGTCTGCGCTGAGCGCGGCCTTTCAAGAGTAGAACCATGGAAAACGCAACGCTGTATACCCGAGTCCGCCCCGCCGGCGGCCAGATGACCTCCGTGCTGGTGCGCGACGGCCGCATCCAGGCGCTGGGCGGCCAGGCGCCGGAGGGCGTGCCGGTCGTGGATGGCGGCGGCGCCATCCTGCTGCCTGGACTGATCGACGCGCATGCGCACCTGGACAAGACCCTCTACGGCATGCCCTGGTACCGCAACGAGGTGGGGCCGCGCCTGATCGACAAGATCGAGAACGAGCGCGCCGCGAAGCGCGAACTGGGAATCGACCCGTACCGCCAGTCGGCGCGGCAGATCGTGATGTCGGTCGCCGACGGCACCAGCCACATCCGCTCCCACGTGGACGTGGACACGGACATCGGCCTGGCGGCGATCGAGGGCGTGATGCGAGCGCGCGAGCAGTACCGCAATGAGATCGACGTGGAGATCGTCGCCTTTCCCCAGAGCGGGCTGCTCATACGCCCGGGCACGCTGGAGCTGATGGACGAGGCGCTGCGTATGGGCGCCGAGGTGGTGGGGGGGCTGGATCCGGCGGGCATGGACCGCGACCCCAAGGGCCACCTGGACGCCATCTTCGGCCTGGCCGAAAGGCACGGCAAGCCCATCGACATCCACTTGCACGAAGCGGGCGAACTGGGCGCCTTCTCGATGCAGATGACCATAGACCGCGTGCTCGCGCTGGGCATGCAGGGCAAGGTCACCTTGTCGCATTCCTTCTGCCTGGGCATGCCCGACACGCAGGCCGTGCAGGCGCTGACCAATGGCCTGCTGGAGGCCGGCGTACACATCATGACCACCGGCTCGGCCTCGCGGCCCGTGCCCAGCGTGGCGCGGCTGCACGCGGCGGGCGTCGCCGTCTGTACGGGCAACGACGGCATGCGCGACACCTGGGGCCCTTACGGCAAGCCCGACATGCTGGAACGCACCATGCTGCTGGGCCTGCGCAACAACTTCCGTCGCGATGACGAGCTGGAGCTGGCGCTGCACGTGGCCACCTACGGCAATGCGCGCGTCATGGGTCTGGCGGACTACGGGCTGGCGCCGGGCTGCCAGGCCGACTTCGTGCTGGTGGATGCCGAGACCGTGGCCGAGGCCATCGTCTCGCGCCCGGTGCGCAAGCTGGTGGTCAAGCGCGGGCGGGTCGTCGCGCGCGACGGCCGCGCGCTGGCGGAGGCGCCGTGATGAGCGCAGTCCAAGGCCCCGTCCTGCTGACCGCCCGCTGGGTGGTCGGCCATGAAAACGGCCGCCATTGCCTGTACGAGAACGGCGAACTGGTGTTCGAGGGCGACCGCATCGTCTACGTGGGGCACCGCTACCCCGGACCCGTCGCGCAGCGCCGCGACTACGGCCGCGCGCTGATCGGCCCGGGCTTCGTGGATCTGGACGCGCTGTCCGACCTGGACACCACCATCCTGGGCTTCGACAACTCGCCCGCCTGGAAGAAAGGCCGCATCTGGCCCGAAAGCTATATGCGGCGGGGGCCGTACGAGATGTACACGGCGGCGGAGCTGGCCTTCCAGAAGCGCTACGCCTTCGCCCAACTGATCAGGAACGGCATCACGACGGCGCTGCCGATCGCCTCGCTGTTCTACCGGGTGTGGGGCGAGACCCGCGACGAGTTCCTGTCTGCCGCCAGCGCGGCGGGCGAACTGGGCCTGCGCGTATACCTGGGCCCAGCCTATCGCAGCGGCCACACCTATGTGGACGCGGACGGCAGGATCCGCTGCCATTACGACGAGCAGCGCGGCATGGCGGGCCTGTCCGAAGCGCTGGCGTTCGGCGACGAGATCGACGGCCGGCACAATGGCCGCGTGCGCGCGATGCTGTCGCCCGACCGGATCGAAACCTGCACGCCGGCGCTGCTGCGCGCTTCCGCCGCCGCGGCGCGCGAGCGCAACATGCCGGTCCGGCTGCATTGCTGCCAATCGCGCCTGGAGTACGACCTGGTGCTGGAGCAGCACGGCATGAGCCCGCCGGAATGGCTGCAAAGCCTGGATTTTCTGTCCGAGCGCGCCTTGCTGCCGCACGGCACCTACGTGTCGGGCTCTCGCCATATCGAAAGGCCGGGGCGCGACGTCGAGATCATCCGCGATTCCGGCGCGAGCATCGTTCATTGCCCCTTGGTGTCGGGGCGGCATGGCGCCACGCTGGAATCGTTCGCACGCTATCGCAAGCTGGGCGTGAACATCGGCATGGGCACCGATACCTGGCCGCCCGACATGGTGCTGAACATGCAGGTGGGGATGGTGCTGTGCCGCGTGGCCGATGCGTCGACGGAGGCGGTGCGGTCCGAAGACTATTACGACGCCGCCACGGTGGGCGGCGCGGACGCATTGGGGCGGCCCGACCTGGGCCGGCTGGCCGCGGGCGCCAAGGCCGACATCGTCGTCTTCGATTTTTCGCACGACCGCAACGGGCAGATGATCGATCCGATCCAGACGCTGATGGTGAGCGGCAGCGGGCGCGACGTGTCGCAGGTCATCATCGACGGCCGCTTCGTCATGGTGGACGGCCGGATTCCCGGTTTCGACGCGCGCCTGGCGCAAGAGCAGGCGCAGGCGCAATTCGACGGGTTGGTCGCCCGCTATCCCGACCGCACCTGGGGGCATCCCCCGGTGGATCGGATCTTTTCCTCCAGCTATCCGCGTCCCGCAAGGAGTCCGTCATGATGGCAATCGTTCCCGGCGCCACCCAGCCGCCTGCCGCCGCCGGCGCCAGCGCCGCGCCGACCTTGTCCGTGCGCGGCGTGTCGGTCGAGTTCCCCACGCGCCACGGCGTCCTGGTCGCCACCCGCGATATCAGTTTCGACATTCTTCCGGGCGAAATCCTGGGCATGGTCGGCGAGTCCGGCGCCGGAAAATCCCTGACCGGCATGGCCGTGATCGGCCTGCTGGAGCCGCCCGGCCGGCTGGGCGGCGGAGAGATCCACCTGGCAGGCAGGCGCATCGATAATCTGCCGCCCAAGGCCCGGCAGCGCCTGCGCGGCAAGGAGATCGGCGCCATCTTCCAGGATCCGCTCACCAGCCTGCATCCGCTGTTCACGGTGGGCGATCAATTGGTCGAAACGATCCGCCACCACGACAAGGTGCCGGCCTCGGCGGCGCGCCTGCGCGCGCTGGAATTGCTGCTGGCGGTCGGCATCCCGGCCGCGGACCGGCGCATCGACCATTACCCGCACCAGTTCTCCGGCGGCATGCGCCAGCGCGTGGTGATCGCGCTGGCCCTGGCGGCCAGGCCCGCGCTGATCATCGCCGACGAGCCCACCACCGCGCTGGACGTGTCCGTGCAGGCGCAGATCACCGCTCTATTGCGCCGCCTCTGCCGCGAGCAGGGCACGTCGGTGCTGCTGGTGACCCACGACATGGGCGTGATCGCCGAGACCGCCGATCGGGTAGCGGTAATGTACGCGGGCCGTATCGTCGAGATCGGGCCGGTGCTGGACGTGCTGCGCCGGCCCGGGCATCCGTATACCCAGGGCCTGATGAACGCCATTCCCGGCCTGCGTCACCGCGCGGCCCGGCTGAACCAGATCGACGGCGCGATGCCGCGCCTGCACGCCATGCCGGAAGGCTGCGCATTCCATTCGCGCTGCGCGATGGCGGGGCCGCGTTGCGGACAGGCGCGCCCGCCGCTGGCCGCCTCCCCGGCGGGGGCTACCGTCAGCGCCTGCTGGCTGCACCAAGGAGGAGTCGCTCATGCCGCCTAACGACGATGTGCTGCTGAAGACAGATAACCTGGCCTGTTGGTTCGACGTTTCACCGCCCTGGCTGGAGCGCACGCTGTCGCGCCAGCCCGCGCAAACGCTGAAGGCCGTGGACGGGGTGTCTCTGTCCGTGCCCCGCGGCGCCACGCTGAGCATCGTGGGCGAATCGGGCTGCGGCAAGTCCACGCTGGCCAAGCTGCTGGTGGGCCTGGTGGCGCCCACGCGGGGAACCTTGCGCTATGGACGCAGCCGCAAGGGCGGGACGCTGCATCCGCAGATGATCTTCCAGGACCCCTATGCCAGCCTGAACCCGCGCTGGCGGGTCGGCAGCATCGTGGCCGAACCCATCCTCACGCTGGGCCTGCGCGCCACGCCTGCCGATACCAAGCGCCGGGTGGACGAGCTACTGGAACTGGTGGGCCTGTCGGCCGGCGACGCGGAGCGCTTCCCGCACGAGTTTTCCGGCGGCCAGCGCCAGCGCATCTCGATCGCGCGGGCGCTGGCGACGGAGGCGGAGTTCCTGGTGTGCGATGAGCCGACTTCCGCCCTGGACGTGTCGGTGCAGGCACAGATCCTGAACCTGATGGGCGACCTGCAAAAGGAGTTCGGGCTGACCTATGTGTTCATCAGCCACAACCTGTCGGTCGTACGGCATGTGTCGGACAGCGTGGCGGTGATGTACCTGGGGCGCATCGTCGAGCAGGCGCCGGCGGATCAGCTGTTCGAGTCGCCGCAGCATCCTTATACGCGGATGCTGCTGGACACGATTCCGGACCTGGACAATCCAAGGCGGGACCGCGAACCGATGGGGGGAGAAGTGCCGAATCCGATCCAGCCGCCGTCAGGGTGCACGTTCCATCCGCGATGTTCGATGACGCGGGAGCAATGCAAGAAGGAAGCGCCGGCGGTCATCAGCGTTGGGGGAGGGCGGCAGGTTCGCTGCCATGCGGTGTCTTGGGAGGTGGAGCGGGTGGCTTGATTTTCTGTCTTGTTCTGTTGAGTTCTTAAGACGCCCGGCGCGGCGGTGGCGCGGGATGCGCGGGTCAACGATTGCGGTCCGGAGCCTTCGCTCCGGACTCCCCCGTCGTCATCTTCGTCGCCGCCTGCGGCGCCTCCTTCAGATTCCCTCGGGCTTATCGACTCCCCACGCACGCCGCGCCACCGCCACTCCGGGCTCCAAAAGCTGAAACTTCTCGGCCAGCGGGGAGGGCAGGGTTCTTGAGGTTCTTGCCGCCGCTGGTGGGGCGGTGGAGCATCTTGCAGGGCCCGCTCCCGGCCGGCCGCGCGGGCGGCCTCTGGGAGCTTACGCGGTGTCTTGCGTCGTGGTGATGATGCCAGTGTCTGACACTGGCGTGCAGCGCGTCTCTGCCGTCTAGTGTCTGACACCCTTACGCGATGAGGGTACGGATTGAAAGGGGTCTTGCCGGGTGTCTGGCACGCGAGGTGACTTTGCTGTGGGGGTGTCAGACACCCGGGAACATTTGCCCGGGTTTGAAGATCTGAGCGTAAGGGTGTCAGACACTTGGGCGCGCCGCGTCAACGCCGGTGCCGGATGGGCGGCGCGCACGGGTGGGCATGCGCAAGCTGTCGTCGCCGCGCCGCCCATCACCGCCCCTCCAAAAAACAGACGAAGCCATCAGCAAACCAATGACTGAATTCGCGCCAGCGCACCCGCCGGCACGCTTCTAGGCATGTATGCCGATGTCGGCCGCCCGCGCGGCCGGCATCGGCGGGCACCGTAAGATTCGTCACTGAGCCCAGATCTAGCAGCGCATCAAGCCAAGACACACATAGCTCCTCGGCGCGGGCGCCGTGGCTGCGAGCAACCTCGATGCGCCCGAGGGAATCCGAAGGGAAGGCCGCAGGCCTGTACGAGGATGACGAAGGGGCAGTCCGGCGCCCGGGCGCCGGACCGCAATCGTGGGCGCGAGCAGTCACGGCGCCCGCGCCGAGGAGCGGCCTACGAAGCTACGAAGCTACGAAACGACGCAGCAACGCAAACCGCCTCTCAGTACAAAGCAAAAATTACAGAAGTAATAAACAAAACTACTTTGCGTATACCAGATCACGCAGCCCCAACGACAACCCCGGCCAATACGTAATCACGATCAAGCAAACAATCACCACCCCGACAAACGGAATCAAGGGCTTGATCAAGCGCTCCAGCGGCAGCTTGGCCACCGCGCACGCCGCGAACAGGTTCACCCCGAACGGCGGCGTGATCATCCCCAGCGCCAGGTTCACCACCATGATGATCCCGAAGTGCACCGGCTCCACGCCGAATTTCAGCGCCACCGGCAGCAGCAAGGGGGCAAGCACCACGATGGAAGCCGACGTTTCGATGAACATGCCGATCACGAACAGCGCCGCGTTCACGCCCATCAGGAAGGTGAACTTGGTGTCGAAGATCTGCGACAGCCACACGCCCAGCGCGTCCGGAATGCCTGCGCGGTTGAGCAGGAAGCTGAAGATGCCGGCGTTGGCGATCACGAACATGATCACCGCGGTGGACACCACCGACTTGTGCAGCGTGTCGGACAACTGCTTGAAGGTCAGGCGGCGGTAGATGAACTTGCCCACGAACACCGCATACATGACCGCCACCACCGAGGCTTCCGTCGGCGTGAAGACGCCGCCGTAGATGCCGCCCAGGATGATGACCGGCATCAGCAGCGCCAGCCAGGCGTTCTTGAAGGCGGGCCACAGCGGCAGGCGGCCTTCGCCGTCGCGCTTGCCCAGGTTGTTGCGCTTGGCGTAGAGCCACACATACAACATCAGCGCCGCGCCGATCAGGATGCCGGGCATGACGCCCGCGATGAACAGTTCGCCCGTCGAGGTGTCGGTGGACACGGCGAACAGAATCATCGGAATGGACGGCGGGATGATCACGCCCAGCTCGGCCGCGCTGGCCTGCAGCGAGGCGGCGAAGGGCGCGGGGTAGCCGTGCCGGACCATGGCGGGGATCAGGATGGCGCCGACGGCGAAAGTGGTCGCCACGCTGGAACCGGCCACGGCGGCGAAGATCATGCAGGTCAGAACGCAGGTGCAGGCCAGCCCGCCCTGGATGCCGCCCACCACGCTCTTGGCGAATTCCACCATGCGTTCGGAGATGCCGCCGGCCTCCATCAGGTTGCCGGCGAGGATGAAGAAGGGGATCGCGACGAGCGGATACTTGTCCAGCGCCGCGAACAGCTGCTGGGCGACCACCAGCCAGGGCAGGCCGGCGGCGCCGACTCCCGCCAGGCTGGCCAGGCCGATCGACACTGCGACCGGCACGGACAGCCCGAAGAAAATCAGCATCGAGACAATCATGAGTTGTGACATGGCGATATCTGCTGCTTGTGTTCTATGGGGGGCTCAGCCTTGCGCGTCGTTGCGCACGGGCACGTCGTCTTCCTCGCCGGCGCACCAGCGGGCCAGCACGGCGATGGCGGCGAGCGTCGCGCCCACGGGAATGGCGAGATAGATCCAGGAAATCGAAATGTCCAGGCTGGGCACGTTCTGGAAGCGCACGCGGTAGGTCATGTTGCCGCCGATCCAGGCCAGGAAACCCAGGAAACCGGCGCAGATCAGGCCGATGACGGCCTCGAGCACCCGGCGGCGCGTGCCGCCCAGCAGGTTGCGCAGCAATTCCACGCTGATCATGGCGCCGTGGCGGAAGGCCAGCGCCACGCCCAGCAGCACGGTCCAGATCAGGAGGGCGCGGGTCAGCACCTCGCTCCAGTCGGCGGGCGAATGCAGCACGAAACGGGCAATGACCTGATAGAAGGCGGCGGCCGCGGCGGCCACCAGCAGGAGTTGGGCAAAGACGGAGACCAGCTTGAACAGCCCGCGGTCGAAGGCGCAGAGCAAACGCATGATGTATCCCGTTGGCGGTGTACGCGAAGGGTGGGAACGAAAAACGGCGGGACCGCAATCCCGCCGCCAGGGGGGACGCCCCGGGTAGGGGCGGGCCCGCTTACTTGGTGTCGCGGATCGCTTCGATCAGCTTCTTGTCGAACTTCTTGTAGTACTCGGGGTAGGCGGGCTCGACGGCGGCGGCGAAGGCGGCGCGGTCCACCTCCGACACCTGCATGCCTTCCTTCTTCAGCTGCTCGACGCCCGTCTTTTCGATGTTGTCCACGTAGGCGCGCATGGCCTGGGCGGATTCCTTGCCGGCGCGGTCGAAGTTGGCCTTGTCCGCGGCGGACAGGCCTTCGTAGACGTTGGCCGACATCAGCACCAGGGCCGGACCGTAGACGTGGCCGGTCAGCGACAGGTACTTCTGCATCTGCGACAGCTTGGCCGAGGTGATCACCGACAGGGGGTTTTCCTGGCCGTCGATGGTGCCTTGCTGCAGGGCAGTGGCCACTTCAGGCCAGGCCATGGGGGTGGGCAGGATGCCGATCTGGCGGAAGGCCGTGATGTGGATGGGGTTTTCCGTGGTGCGGATCTTCAGGCCACGGGCGTCGGCGGGGGTCTTCACCGGGCGCACGTTGTTGGTCAGGTGGCGGAAGCCCTGTTCTCCCCACGCCAGCGCGATGATGCCGCGGCTGGGGAACTTGGCCAGCATGTCCTGGCCGATCTTGCTGTCCAGCACCTTGCGGGCATGGTCCAGGTCGCGCAGCAGGAAGGGGATATCGAAAACCCCGGTTTCGGGAACAAAATTCAGGGTAGCCCCTGTCGAAACGATGGCCAGGTCGATCGTGCCGATCTGCAGGCCTTCGATCACCTCGCGCTCGCCGCCCAGCGCGCTGTTGGCGAATTGCTGTACCTTGTACTTGCCATTGGTGGATGCCTCGACGGACTTCGCCAGGGCATCCGCGCCGGCGCCATAGTGCGACGACGTGGACAGGGCGTAGGCCATCTTCAGGGTGGTCTGTGCCGCGGAGGGCAGGGATGTCGCGGCCGCGCAGGCAGCCAGAATCGTGGCGGCAAGCCAGGATTTACGCATAGTCTTCTCCAAAAGTTAGTATTGTTTTGCCGCCGGGCCGCGCCAAGGCAAAACAGCCCCTTGGGGGCAGCAAGCCGAAGGCGCGGCGTGTGGGCCATTTTCGGAGGCTTCGCCTCCCGCCCCGGGATGATATCGGGATTCGGCCCCGATCTTGGCCGTTGGTTAACATTGTGAAATGATGGATTTCCCTGATATGTCACGGGCCAAGCGCCCCGGTTTCTGGTCCACCCTGCGCCTGGGCGCCAGGATGATGATGCGCGACGCCCGGGCCGGCGAGTTGCGGCTTCTGGTGCTGGCGCTGGTCGTTGCGGTGGCCGCGGTGACCAGTGTGGGCTTCCTGGCCGACCGGGTGGGCCGGGCGCTGGAGCGCGATGCGGGGCAGATGTTGGGCGCCGACCTGGTGCTGGACGCCGACGAACCCGTGCCTCCGGACTTCCTGGACCAGGCTCGCGAGCGGGGCCTGGCGGTGTCCAGCACCTGGCAGTTCCCCTCCATGGTGGGGGCGGGCGACGGCGCGCAGCTGGCCGCGCTGAAGGCCGTCGAGCCGGGCTACCCGCTGCGTGGCGCCCTGCGGGTGACCGACGCGCCGTTCGCGCCCGACGCCGCCACCCGCGACGTTCCGCCCGAGGGCGCGGTATGGGTGGACGGGCAACTGCTATCCCTGCTGAACCTGAAGGTCGGCGATAGTTTGAACGTGGGCGACGCCCGCCTGCGCATCGACCGGGTGATCACCTACGAACCCGACCGGGGCATGCAGTTCGTCAACGTGGCGCCGCGGGTGCTGCTGCGGGCCAGCGATCTTCCCGCCACCGGCCTGATCGCCCCGGGCAGCCGCATCGGCTATGCCTTGCTGGTCGCCGGCCAGCCCGATGCCGTGGCCGCTTATTCGGCCTGGCTCAAGCAGAACCTGAAGCGGGGCCAGAAAGTGGCCACGCTGGAATCGGGCCGTCCGGAGGTGCGCCGCACCCTGGATCGCGCGCAGCGTTTCCTGTCGCTGGTCGCCTTGCTGGCCGTGCTGATATCGGCTGTGGCGGTGGCCCTGGCGGCCGGCCGCTACATGGCGCGCCATCGCGACGGCGTGGCGGTGATGCGCTGCCTGGGGGCGGTGCAGTCGCAGGTTTCGCGCATGCTGACGCTGGAATTCACCCTGGTCGGCCTGTTTTCCTCGGCGGCGGGCTGCCTGCTGGGCTACGCGGTGCACCAGGTGCTGGTCATGCTGCTGGGGACGGTGATCGACACCGTCCTGCCCGCTCCGTCCGCGATTCCGGCCTTGCAGGGCCTGCTGACTGGCCTGCTGCTGTTGCTGGGGTTCGCCTTGCCCGCGCTGGCTCAGCTGCGCCACGTGCCGCCCGCCCGGGTGCTGCGGCGCGACGCCGATGCGCTGAGCGCGCGCAGCGCCTTCGGATACATCCTGGGCGCCACGGGGTTCGCCCTGCTGATCTGGTGGTTCGCCGGGGACGCCAAACTGGGGGCCGTCGTGGCGGGCGGTTTCCTCGGGGCTTTCGCGGTATTCGCGCTGGTGGCCTGGCTGTGCATCCTGGGGCTGTCGCGCATCCGTAAACTGGCCGCCGGCCTGCCCGCGCTGCGCTTTGCGCTGGCGGGCGTGGTGCGCCGGCGCGCCGCCACCATCACCCAGGTGTGCGCGCTGGCGGTGGGCTTGATGGCGCTGCTGTTGCTGACGATGACGCGCACCGACCTGATCCAGGGCTGGCAGCGGACCTTGCCGCCCGACGCGCCCAACCGCTTCCTGATCAACGTCCAGCCCGATCAGCGCCAGGCCGTGACCGACGCGCTCACCCGCGAGGGCCTGGGCCGCATCGCGCTGTCGCCGATGGTCCGGGGCCGGCTCATCGCCATCAACGGCCGGCCCGTGGGCCCGGACGACTACGAAGAGCCCCGCGCCAAGCGGCTGGTCGACCGGGAATTCAACCTGTCCTACGGGGACGAAATGCCCTCGTCCAACCGTATCGAAGAGGGGCGCTGGCTGGCGCCCGGTTCGGCGGAAGTGTCGCTGGAGTCGGGCCTGGCCAAGACGCTGGGCATCAAGCTGGGCGACAAGATGACGTTCGACGTGGCGGGCCAGCAGGTCGAAGTGGCGGTGTCAGGCACCCGACGGGTGGACTGGGATACGATGCGGGTCAATTTTTTCGCCATCCTGACCCCCGCCTCGCTGGCCGATATGCCCCAAAGCTGGATCACCTCGTTCTACCTTCCGCCCGAAAAGGCGGGGGTGCTGCCTGCGCTGGTGCGGGAATTCCCCAACCTGACGGTGTTCGACGTGGGAGCCATCCTGCAGCAGTTGCAGTCCGTGCTGAACGAGGTGGGCCGCGCGGTGCAGCTCCTGTTCCTGTTCACGCTGGCGGCGGGCGTGCTGGTGCTGTCGGCGGCGCTGACCGCCACGCGCGACGAGCGCATGCGGGAGGCTGCCGTGCTGCGCGCGCTGGGCGCGACCCGCAGCCAGCTGGCCCGGTCCCAGCGCATCGAATTGTGGGCCGTGGGAGGCCTGGCGGGCCTGCTGGCCGCCGCGGGCGCCACGGCGATCGCTTGGGCTTTGTCAACCCAGGTCTTTGATTTCACGATTACTCTTAGCCTCTGGCCATGGCTGGCGGGCATCGGCGCGGGCATGCTCGGCGCCTGGGCGGGCGGCGCGCTCGCCTTGCGCGGCGTATTGCGCACGCCGCCCCTGGTCACCCTACGAGAAACCTGATGACGTCCCGCGTCCATTCCATTACCGAACCCGTGGAAAACTCCCACAGCATTTTCGATCTGCTCGGCGGCGAGCCCGGCGTGCGCGCCCTCGTCGACCGCTTCTATGACCTGATGGACACGGAGCCCGACCTGAAGGAGCTGCGTGCGGCCCATGGCCCCAGCCTGGACTCTGCGCGCGACAAACTGTTCTGGTTCCTGTGCGGCTATTTCGGCGGCCCGGACCACTATATAGAACGCTTCGGCCATCCGCGGCTGCGCGCAAGGCACCTGCCGTTCTCGATCGGCGAAATCGAGCGCGACCAGTGGGTGGCCTGCATCGGGCGCGCCATGGAAGACGAGGAGATCGAACCGGCGCTGGTGGACCGGCTGCTGGAGTCGTTCTACGGCGTGGCCGACTGGATGCGCAACCGTGAAGGCTGAGGACGACCTGCGTTCGGGCGCGCGGCGCCAGGCATGGCCCGGCCCGCTGGCCGGGGCCATGCTGAGCGACGCCTCGCGGCTGCCCGAGGCCGGGCCGGAACTGTTCAACCCGGGCCACTACGGCGACGGAGCCCGCCCGGTGGACGCCGGCGGGCGCCAGGCGGCCTGGTTCGTCCAGGGGCCGGGATGGCAGGGCGTGTTGCGGCGCTACCGCCGCGGCGGGATGATCGCCCGCGTCAGCCGCGACGCCTATCTCTGGAACGGCGAAGACCGCACCCGCAGCTTCCGCGAATACCGCCTGCTGGCCTCCATGCGCGCCCAGGGCCTGGCCGTGCCCGCGCCGCTGGCCGCCGCCTATTGGCGGCAGGGGCTGGCCTACCGCGCCGCCATCGTGGTCGAGCGCATCCCCGGCGTGCGCCCCCTGGCCCAGGCGCTGGGGGAACCGCTCTGGCAGGCGGTGGCCGAGGCCATCGTCCGCATGCATAGGGCGGGTGTGTGGCACGCTGACCTCAACGCGTTCAACATCCTGGTCGGGGGCGACGGCCGGATCTGGCTGATCGACTTCGACCGCGGCACGCAAGGCGTCTTGTCCGAACGGCAGCGCCAAGGCAACCTGGACCGTCTGCGCCGTTCCCTGCGCAAGGTGGCGGGAGAGGACGGCGAACGTTTCTGGCTGCGCCTGCGCGACAGCTACTGGACGGCCTGGGGCATCGGGATCCAGCCCTGACGGCCACAGGGCCCCTGGGCGGCGCCACTGGGCCGTATCCACGCCAACTACCCGGCAAAGTTGGGCAGACCATCGCTAAAAAGCTTTATCATTTCGCCTTTTGGTACTCCTGTCACATACGGCATAACGCAAGGGGGCTGGTAATGAAACTACGGGCGGGTATGCGCTGGGCGCTTGGGGCGATGTTGGCCGCGGCGGCGACATCGGCGGCGGTCGCGCAGAACAAGGTCGTCAACGTCTACAACTGGGCCGAATACACGGCTCCGGACACGATTCCCGGTTTTGAAAAGGAAACCGGCATCAAGGTCCGCTATGACGTCTACGACAGCAACGACACCCTGCAGGCCAAGCTGCTGGCCGGCAAGTCGGGTTATGACGTCGTTGTCCCGTCCACGCATTACGCCTCGCGCCAGATCGAGGCCGGCCTGTTCCAGAAGCTGGACAAGTCCAAGATCCCGAACTGGAAATACCTGGATCCGGAAATCATGGCGCTGGTCGCTTCCGTCGACCCGGGCAACGAATACGCCATCCCGTGGGGCTACGGCACCAACGGCCTGGGCTACAACGTCACCAAGGTCAAGCAGATCATGGGCGACGGCGTCGACCTCGCGAGCTGGGACATGATCTTCAAGCCCGAGAACGCCGCCAAGCTGAAGGAATGCGGCATCTCCATGCTGGACGAGGCCGCGCAGGTATTTCCCGCCGTGCTGAAGTACCTGGGCAAGGACCCCAACAGCACCAACGCGGACGACTACAAGGCCGCGCTGGAAGTGCTGATGAAGATCCGTCCGTACATCCGCCAGTTCAGTTCGTCGGGCTATATCGACGAGCTGGCCGTGGGCGACCTGTGCATGGTCTACGGCTTCTCGGGCGATGTGATGATCGCCCGCAAGCGCGCCCAGGAAGCCAAGAAGTCCTACGAAGTGAACTACTTCATTCCGAAGGGCGGCGCGCCTGCGTGGTTCGACCTGATGGTCATTCCCAAGGACGCCCCGCATCCCGAGGAAGCGCTGGCCTTCATCAACTACATTGAAACGCCGAAGGTGCACGCGGCCATCACCAACACCATGTTTTACCCGAACGCCAATAAAGAGGCGCGGCAGTACGTGGTGAAGGACGTCGCCGAGAACCCCATGATCTACCCGCCGGCGGAGGTCTCCAAGACCTTGTACGTGATCAAGGCGCTGCCCTTGAACATCCAACGCCTGCAAAACCGGATGTGGTCCGAGCTGAAGTCTGGAAGATAGTCATCATGAGCGAAAGCCGTTACTCGGCGCAGCATTCGACGGATCCGGACGAGTTCGTCCGGATCTCCGATGTCGTAAAGATCTTCGGCGATGTGGTCGCCGTCCGTTCCGTCAATCTGTCGGTCAAGCGCAACGAGATCTTCGCCCTGCTGGGCAGCTCGGGCAGCGGCAAGTCCACGCTGCTGCGCATGCTGGCGGGGTTCGAAGAGGCCACCTCGGGTCAGATCCTGCTGGACGGCGAGGACATCACCCACGTGCCGCCGTACCGGCGGCCCGTGAACATGATGTTCCAGTCCTATGCGCTGTTTCCGCACATGACGGTCGAGGCCAACGTGGCTTTCGGCCTGAAGCAGGAAGGCGTGGACCGCGCCGAAATCCATGACCGCGTGTTCGAGGCGCTGGACCTGGTCCAGATGGCCGGTTATTCGCGCCGCAAGCCGAGCCAGCTGTCGGGCGGCCAGCAGCAGCGCGTCGCCCTGGCGCGCAGCCTGGTCAAGCGTCCCAAGCTGCTGCTGCTGGACGAGCCCATGTCCGCGCTGGACAAGCAGATCCGCCAGAAAACGCAGATCGAGCTGGTGAAGATCCTGGAGCAGGTCGGCGTGACCTGCATCATGGTCACGCACGACCAGGAAGAGGCCATGACCATGGCGCACCGGTTGGCCGTCATGACGGAAGGGCAGATCGTCCAATGCGGCTCGCCGCAGGACGTTTATGCCTTCCCGAATTCCCGTTTCGTCGCCAGCTTCATCGGGTCGACCAATATGTTCACCGGCACCATCGTGGTCGATGAACCCGACCACGTCGCCATCGAATGCGACGAACTGACCCGTCCGCTCTTCGTCAACCACGGCGTGAGCGAACCGCTGGGCATGGAGGTGCACGTCTCCATCCGGCCCGAGCGGCTGGTCGTCTCGCGCGAACAGCCCGAAGGCGAATACAACTGGGCGCACGGCATGGTCAGCCACATGGCGTGGATGGGCAGCTACGCGCTCTACCAGATCCGTCTCGATTCGGGCAAGACCGTGGAGGCCAGCGTGCCCAGCCAACTGCTCATCCAGATGGACGCGCCCGGCATCGATGAAGAAATCTTCGTCAGCTGGGATGCCGACAGCGCGACGGTGCTGGCGTCATGATCCGCATTTCGCCCCGTGACTGGCTGCCGTCGGGCCGGACGCTGGCGGTGGTCCCGCCGTATGCCTGGCTGGTGCTGTTCCTGCTGGTGCCGTTCCTGCTGGTCTTCAAGATCAGCTTCGCCGAGCTCAAGTTCGGCATTCCGCCGTATACCTCGCTGGCGGAATTCAAGGACGAGGCGGTGCAATTCAGCCTGCACCTGCGCGGCTACATCCTGCTGTTCACCGACAGCCTGTACTTCGCCACCTACCTGAACTCGGTGAAGATCGCCGCCATCACCACGCTGTGCTGCGTGCTGATCGGCTATCCCATCGCCTACTACATCGCGCGTTCGTCGCCCTCGGTGCGCAACCTGCTGCTGCTGGGCGTGATCCTGCCGTTCTGGACTTCGCTGCTGCTGCGCGTGTATGCGTGGGTGGGCATCCTGCGCAACGACGGCCTGCTCAACAACCTGCTGCAGGGCCTGGGCATCATTTCCAGCCCGCTGGAAATCTACCGCACCGACGTCGCCGTCTATATCGGCATGGTCTATGCCTACCTGCCGTTCTTCATCCTGCCCCTGTACGCCACGCTGGTGAAGATGGACCTGCGCCTGCTGGAAGCCGCGTACGACCTGGGCGCCAAGCCCTGGCAGGCTTTTTGGCAGATCACCGTGCCGCTGTCGCGCCAGGGCGTGATCGCGGGTTCCATGCTGGTGTTCATCCCGGCGGTCGGCGAATACGTGATTCCGGAAATGCTGGGCGGCGCCAACACGCTCATGATGGGCCGCGTCATGTGGAACGAGTTCTTCAACAACGCCGACTGGCCCATGGCCTCGGCGGTGACCTGCGTGATGGTGCTGCTGTTGCTCGTGCCGCTGGTGTACTTCCAGTACAACCAGGTCAAGCAGCAGGAACAGTCCGGCGGAGGCCGCAAATGAACGGGCCCAACAAGACTTTGCGCGGCATCGTGCTGGGGCTGGGGTACTTTTTCCTGTACGTGCCCATCATCAGCCTGATGGTGTTCTCGTTCAACGAATCGCCCACCGTCACGTCCTGGACCGGGCTGTCGTTCCGCTGGTACCACTCGCTCTTCAACGACGATGCGCTGCTGCGCGCGGCCTGGCTGTCGTTCCGCATCGCGGCCATGACCGCCACGGCCGCGGTCATCATCGGCACCTGGGCGGGCTACGTGCTGGGGCGCATGGGCCGCTTCCGCGGCTTCGCGCTCTACGTGGGCATGCTCAGCGCGCCCCTGGTCATCCCGGAAGTGGTGCTGGGCATTTCCCTTTTGCTGATGTTCGTGGAATTGCGCGGCAGCCTGGGCTGGCCCGCCGAGAACGGCATTTTCACCATCTGGGTGGGCCACGTGACCCTCTGCATGGCCTTCGTCGCGGTCATCATCCAGACGCGCATCCGCGACCTGGACCGCTCGCTGGAAGAGGCCGCCCTGGACCTGGGCGCCACGCCCATCACCGTGTTCTTCAAGATTACGCTGCCTCTCATCGCTCCGGCGCTGGCATCGGCCTGGCTGCTGTCCTTCACGCTGTCGCTGGACGACGTCGTGCTGGCCTCGTTCCTGTCGGGCCCCAGCTCCAGCACGCTGCCGATGGAGGTTTTCTCGCGGGTGCGCCTGGGCCTGAAACCCGAGATCAACGCGCTGGCCACCCTGTTCATCCTGGCGGTGGGCACGTGCGTGATCCTGGCCAACCGCATGCAATGGCGCAAGGAGTCCGAACCCAAATGAAGCAAACCACCCTGTATGGCCTGACCAAGTGCAGCACCTGCGTCAAGGCGCGCGACTGGCTGACCGCCCATGGCGTCGACCACGCATTCGTGGACTACCGCGACAATCCCGTGCCCGCCGCCACCCTGAAGTCCTGGGCGGAAAAGGTCGGCGGCTGGGAAAAGCTGGCCAACCGTACCTCCATGACCTGGCGCAACTTGCCCGAAGAGCGCAAGTCCGCGCAGACCGATGCCCAATGGAGCCAGCTGATCGCCGAGTACCCGGCGCTGGTGCGCCGTCCGGTCACGGTGACGCCCGATGGCCAGGTGAGCGTTGGCTTCAGCGAAAAACGCTACGGCGAGCGCTTCGCCTGAGGTGGCGGCCGGCCCAGGCGCGGCGGGCCAGCCGCTGCCCGACGCGTTCTTCGACCGCGACGCGGCCCAGCTGGCGCGCGAACTGCTGGGCAAGGTCATCCGGCATCGCGTCGGCCGCCTGTGGCTGTCGGCCCGCATCATCGAGACCGAAGCCTATTACCTGGAAGAGAAGGGCAGCCACGCCTCGCTCGGGTATACCCACAAGCGCCGCGCGCTGTTCATGGATGGCGGCACCGTCTACATGTACTACGCCCGCGGCGGGGATTCGCTGAACTTCAGCGCGGCCGGCCCCGGCAACGCCGTGCTGATCAAATCCGGCTATCCCTGGACGGATGCGCTGTCCGGACCGAAATCGCTGGCCCGCATGCAGGAACTGAATCCCGACGCGCAAGGGCGCCCCAGGCCGCCCGCCGGCCTGTGCGCGGGCCAGACCCTGCTGTGCCGGGCGCTCGGGCTGAAGGTGCCGGACTGGGACGCGCGCCGCTTCGACCCCCGCGCCCTCTATGTGGAAGATGTGGGGCAAGCCCCCGCCGCGCTGATTTGCACCACGCGCCTCGGCATTCCCCTGGGCCGCGACGAACACCTCAGCTATCGTTTCGTGGACCCGTCCTACGCCGCCTTCTGCACGCGCAATCCGCTGCGGCGCGGGCAGCGGGCGGGGCATGACTACGTATGGGTGGACCGGCAGGGCATCGTGCTGCCCGAAGCGCCCTAGGCGGCCGGCAGGGCGAAGCGCTGGGCAAGCGACGCGCGCATCCGGGCGTACTTGCGCAGGATGCGCCGGCGATTCAGGCGCTTGCTCCAGGCATACAGCGGAATGAGCGGCAGCACTCCGAAGCCGTCGATCAGGTACAGGCCCTGCTTGCCGTCGGCATTGAGCCCGCAGGCGACATTGCTGGCGGAAATGTCGTGCAGGACGACATGCGCATCGGCCAGGTCATCGAAGAACTCGTCGAGCTGTTCGCTCAGCGCCGCGTCGAACTTGCCCTGCCGCGCCAGGTCGGCGACGGTGGGGGCGATATTGCCCGCCTCGTCGCAGATCTTCTCGACCACCAGCCCCAGGCCCAGCGTGGTTTGCGCCAGGCCCAGGATGCGCGCCATGGGCACCTGCCATACGCCGGAAGGCCGGGTAGTAGTGGTGACGTACTCGGAGATTTCGTTCAGATAGACCCGGTACGCGCTCTCGCGCTGGTACTGCTTGTACCAGCGCTTGAAGGGGCGCGCTTCCAGGTAGACGGCGCGAGCCTGCATGTCCATGACCTTGACGAGCAGGGACGGCATGTGGGGATGCTGGAAAATGTGCCGGTCGCCGCCGATGGCGAGCGGCGCCTCGGCATCAAGGTTCAATGGGCCGAAAACGGCCTGGAATGATGCAGCGGGGATGCAGGGGAAGGAGTCTGCGGGATTCAAGGGCGGCGGAACCTGGTTGGACATATCAGAGTTTAATCCTTTGTTCCAGGTAACTAGTCCGATAATGCAGGCTCCAGGCGGGGGGACGCAGCAGACGTGGTCCGGGTCCTACAATCCTGGCTTTGGAGATGCATCTTTTGAACGACATTCATCTGCTTTGGATCGCCGCAGGCGGCGCGGTGCTGGCATTTCTGGCGGCCTTGCTGGCCTGGCTGCGCCCCCCCGCGCCGGACTCCCGGCTCGATGCGCTGCTGGAAAGCCTGGAACGGACCGAGCGCGCGCTGCGGTCCGATATTGCGGAAGGGCAGCGCGGCCTGCGCACCGAATTCGCGGAATCCACGCGCGCCTTGCGGGCGGAGCTGTCGCAATCGCATGGGGACCTGCGCGCCGGCCTGTCCCGCGACGCCCAGGCCGCCCGCGTCGAGTCGGCGGAATCGCTGGCGCGCTTCGCCTCGGGCTTCTCGGAGCAACTGCAGGGCCTTATCCAGATCAATGAGCGGCGCTTGATGGAAGTGCGCGCCACCGTGGATCAGCGCCTGCAATCGTTGCAAACCGACAACAGCGCCAAGCTCGATGAAATGCGGCGGACCGTGGATGAAAAGCTGCACGCCACGCTGGAGCAGCGCCTGGGCGAGTCGTTCAAGCTGGTGTCGGACCGTCTCGAGGCCGTGCACAAGGGGCTGGGCGAAATGCAGGCTCTCGCCGCGGGCGTGGGCGACCTGAAGCGGGTGCTGACCAACGTCAAGTCGCGCGGCACCTGGGGCGAGGTGCAGCTGGCCCGGCTGATCGAAGACAACATGACCCCGGATCAGTACGCCAGCAACATCAAGCCCGTGCCTGGCAGCGAGGCGGTGGTCGAGTTCGCCATCCGCCTGCCAGGGCGCGGCGACGGCGCCGGCCCGGTCTGGCTGCCCATCGACGCCAAATTCCCCAAGGAAGAATACGAGCGCCTCATGGATGCCCAGGAGGCGGCGGATGCGGAAGGCGTCAGGAACGCCGGGGCCGCGCTGGGCCGAGCCGTCGAATTGCAGGCGCGTTCGATCGCCTCCAAATACGTAGCGCCGCCGCACACCACCGATTTCGCCATCATGTTCCTGCCCACCGAAAGCCTGTACGCCGAAGTGCTGCGCCGGCCCGGCCTGCTCGACAAGCTGCACGACCTGCGCGTCAACGTGGCGGGCCCGAGCAATCTCGCTGCGCTGCTGAACAGCCTGCAGATGGGCTTTCGCACCTTGGCGATCGAACAGCGCTCGTCCGAGGTCTGGCAGGTGCTGCGCGCCGTCAAGACGGAATTCGGCAAGTTCGGCGATGCGCTGGCCAGCGTCAAGAAGACGCTGGACACCGCCAGCAACAAAATCGGCCAGACCGAGGTGCGCACGCGCGCCATGCTGCGCAACCTGAAGGACGTGGAGGCGCTGCCCGAGGCCGATGCGCGGTTGCTGCTGGGTGAAACCGGCGAGGATGCAGGCGAGCCGGAAGCGCCGTCCCCCAGCGCCGGCTGACCCGCGCGGCGGGGCGGAGCAGGGCGCCTGGGCTTCCGTCCAAGCTTGTTGCCCGGTCCGACAGCCGATATCCTGACGTTTGCGGCAATTCGCCGTCGATACCTGGAGCATCGCTAGCATGAGCACCGCTGAACGCCATGATTCCTCTACCCTCGACGCGACGGCGCTGGGCGTCGATATCGCGCAAGGGGCCACGACCGCGCTTGCCGCAATGCAGCAGGCGGCGGACAGGGTGGAGGCGCGCAATCCCGCGATCAACGCGGCTTGCGGCATGCAGGCGGAGCTCGGCCTGCGCCTGGCGCAGGCGCTGGACGAGGAACTGGCGAAGCTGTCCTCCGAACAGCGCATGGCGCAGCTGCCGCAGCGTCCTTTCCTGGGCGTGCCCACCTTGCTCAAGGACCTGGGCACCGCCGCGCTGGGCCTCCCAAGCGCAATGGGGTCGGTGCTCTATGGCCAGGTCGAATGGGATGTCGACGCCGAGATCGTCAAGCGGTACCGCCGCGCGGGCCTGATCCCGTTCGGCCGCACGACCAGCGCGGAACTCGGCTTGAGCCCCACCACGGAGTCGCCCGTCTACGGCCCGGCTACGCAGAACCCCTGGAAGGCCGGCCACAGCGCGGGCGGTTCCAGCGGAGGCGCCGGGGCGGCGCTGGCCAGCGGGATGGTGCGCATTGCGCACGGCAGCGATGGCGGCGGGTCGATCCGCATTCCGGCGTCCTGCTGCGGCGTGCTCGGCCTGAAGCCCTCGCGCGGACTGATGCCGCTGGGCCCGCTCAAGGGCGAAGGCTGGGGCGGGTTGGCCACGGAACACATGATGACCCTGTCGGTGCGCGACTGCGCGGCGTCCCTGGACATCAGCGCGGGCGCCGACGTGGGCGCGCCGTACGCGGCGCCCGTCCAGCCGGCGGAATCTTATCGAGGCGTCGTGGCGCGCGTGGCGGCCGATCCGCAGGCGGCCCCGCGCCGCCGCATCGCGTTCGTCAACACCACCTACGAGGGCGAGGCCATCCATCCGGAAGTGGCGGCCACCGTGGACGAGGCCGCCCGGTTCTTCGCCTCGCTCGGCCACGAGCTGGTGCCCGCCGCGCCGCCCGTCGGGTCCGAAGAGGTACTGTCGCCCATGCTGCCGCTGATCGCCAGCGCGGCGGCCAACGCGATCGATTCCTTCGTCGGCGCGCGCGGCCGCCGCCTCGCCGCCGATGAATTGCAGCCCACCACATTGGGCGCGCGCGAATATGCCCGTGCGATCTCCGGTGCGCAGTACGTGGCCTGCGTGGACACCTGCCACGACATCACGCGCCGAGTCGGCCGGTTCCTGGAGCGTGACGGCACGCAGGGGCACGACCTGTTCCTCAGCCCGGTGCTGGCCCAGCCGCCCGCGGCCATCGGCCGCTACGCCATGGACAACGCCGACTATCTGGCCTACCGTCTGGGGAAGAAGGGCGTCATCGGCTATTCGCCCTTCGCACCGCTGGCCAACCTGACCGGCATGCCCGCGATCTCCATTCCTTTCGGCATGTCGTCCGACGGCTTGCCCATCGGCATCCAGCTGATGGGGCGGCTCGGCAGCGAGGCCCTGCTGCTGGAACTGGCCGCGCAGGTCGAGGCGCTGCGGCCCTGGGTCCTGGTGGCGCCCATGGCGCGCTGAGGCGGCGGGGCCGCTGCGCCGAACGGCCGACGGCGCGCCAGCGGACGAATCCAGGGAGTTGCCATGTCATCGTTCGAGACGCACACCGTATTCAACCAGGTTCCGCCCCTGGAAGACTATTCCCTGTACGAAACCGATCCGGCGCTGCGCGCCGCGGTAAGCCGGGAGGGCGCGCAGGCCTGGGCGGGCGAACTGGCCGCGCATGGCGCCTGGCTGGGCCGCGCGCAAACGCTGGAGGCCGGCGCCCAGGTCAACCGCTGCCTGCCGCGGCTGCTCAACTACGACCGCGTCGGCCATCGCATCGACCACATCGATTTTCATCCGTCCTGGAACCTGCTCATGGCGGGCATCGTGGCGCGCGGCCTGCACAGCCGCGCCTGGGCGCAGCCCGAGCCGGGCGTGCAGGTGGCGCGCGCCGCCGCCTACGTGATGCAGGGCCAGGTCGAGGCCGGCACGCTGTGCCCCACGACCATGACCTTCGCCGCGGTGCCCCTGTTGCAGCGCGAGCCGGCCGGCGCCGTGGATTTCGCCGGCCAGTGGTTGACGGCCCTGTATTCGCGTGAATTCGACGGGGCGGATGCCCCGCTGTCCGCAAAGCGCGGAGCCCTGATCGGCATGGGGCTGACCGAAAAGCAGGGGGGCTCCGACCTGCGCGCGGTCAGCACGCGGGCCATGCCGCTCGAGGCGGCGGGCCGCGGCCGCCCCTACCGCCTCGTGGGGCATAAGTGGTTTCTCTCGGTGCCGCACGCGGACGCGCATCTGGTGCTGGCGCAGACGGACGAAGGGCTCAGCTGCTTCTTCGTGCCGCGCTGGATACCGGACGGGCCGCGCAACGCCGTCCGCCTGCGGCGGCTGAAGGACAAGCTGGGCAACTGCAGCAATGCCAGCGCCGAAGTCGAATTCGAGGATGCTTGGGGCGTCCTGCTGGGCGAGCCGGGCAGGGGCCTGGCGGCGTTGCTCGAAATGGCGGCGACCACCCGGCTGGACTGCGTGCTGGGCAGCACGGCGCTGTTGCGGCAGGCGCTGGTGCAGTCGGTTCATCATGCGCGGCATCGGCATGCCTTCGGCAAGGCCCTGCTCGAACAGCCGCTGATGCGCAATGTGCTGGCCGACCTGGCGCTGGAAAGCGAAGCCTCCATGGCGCTGGCGCTGCGCCTGGCGCGCGCCGTGGACGAGCGCGCGGATGCGCAGGCCCGCGCGCTGGTCCGCGTGGGCACGCCCGCCGCCAAGCTCTGGGTATGCAAGCGCGCCATCGCCGCGGTGGCGGAATGCATGGAAGTCTGGGGCGGGAACGGCTATGTGGAAGAGGGCCCTATGCCCAGGCTCTACCGCGAAACGCCGGTGAATTCCATCTGGGAAGGCTCGGGCAGCGTGATGGCCCTGGATGTGCTGCGGGCCTTGCAGCGTGAGCCCGAGGCGCTGCCCGCGCTGGAGCGCGAGTTCGCCTTGGTCAAGGGACAGAACCGGGATTTCGACGATGCCTTGGCGCGCTGGCACGCCCTGCTGCCGGATGGGGAGCAGGCCGAGTTCCAGGCGCGGCGCATCGCCGGCGGCCTGGCGCGGCTATGGCAGGCCGCCTTGCTGATCCAGCACGCCCCGGACGCCGTGGGGCAGGCATTCGCCGCCAGCCGCTTGCGCGCTGGCGGCGGCATTTTCGGCGAATTGGCCGCGGGGACGGATACCCAGGCCATCCTGGCCCGCGCCTGGCCCGCCGCCGCGTGCTAAATTTCCCGGCTGGACAAACCATTCCCGCATTTTCCCGCCATGCTCTCCCAGCAAGAACTCAAGCAGCAAGCCGCCGACGCGGCCTTGGAATTCGTTGAACAGGTCGCCGGCCCGGACGTCATCATCGGCGTGGGCACGGGCTCCACGGCCGACCTGTTCATCGACGGCCTCGCCAGTTTCAAGGGCCGCATCGGAGGCACGGTGGCCAGCTCGGAGCGCAGCGCCGCCCGGCTTGCCGACCACGGGCTGAAGGTGCTGGACCTGAACGACGTCGCCACCATGCCGGTCTACGTGGATGGCGCGGACGAGATCGACGCCAACCTCCACATGATCAAAGGCGGCGGCGGCGCGCTGACGCGGGAGAAGATCGTGGCGTCGGTGGCCGAGCGCTTCATCTGCATCGCCGACGAATCCAAGCTGGTGCAGACCATGGGCAAGTTCCCGCTGCCGATCGAAGTCATTCCGATGGCCCGCGAATCGGTGGCTCGCGCCATGGCGGCGATGGGCGGCCAGCCTCGGCTGCGCGAAGGTTTCGTGACCGATAACGGCAACATCATCCTGGACGTCTCGGGTCTGTCCATCACGGACGCCCGGGGTCTCGAAGCCCGCGTGAACAACCTGCCGGGCGTGGTCACCTGCGGCCTGTTCGCGCTGGCCGGCGCCGACGTGGCGCTGCTGGCCACGCAGAACGGCATCCGCCGCCTGGACCGCAAGGCCTGAGGCGCTTCCCGTGGGGCATTGCCGCTTGCCGGCCTGCCTTGCAGGCGGCAGGGGCCCGATTCATAATCCTGTCACACTTGGGTCATAACCTTGCGGGTTGTGCAGGCCCATCTCGTAACACTCTTTAATTTCGGGGCATTGCAATGAGATCAACCACGCAGGGAGCCCGGATGTCGGAGCACACAAACAAACAGTTCGACGCGGATCTGGAAAGCGTCCGTTCGCAGTTCTTGCAAATGGGCGGCTTGGTGGAAGCCATGATCCAGGAGGCCATCGACGCATTGGCCAGCGGGGACCTGTCGCTGGTTGAAAAGGTTCGCGAGCGCGAAAAGGAAGTCAACCGCCACGAGGTCGAGATCGACGAGAGCATCAGCCGGATCCTGGCGCGGCACCAGCCCACCGCCATCGACCTGCGCATGCTGATGGCCGTATCGAAGATGCTGACCGACATGGAGCGTTCCGGCGACGAGGCCGAGAAGGTCGCGACGGTCGCGCGCCGCATCCACGAGGCCGAACTGCGCCACATCCCGGTGATCGAACTGCGCCACATGGCCGCCAATGTGCGCACCATGCTGCACCAGGCGCTGGACGCCTTCGCCCGCCTCGATCCCATCCTGGCCGCCGCCGTCGTGCGCAGCGACAAGGAAGTGGACAAGGAATGGAAGGGCGCGCTGCGCCACCTCATCACCTACATGATCGAAGACCCGCGCACCATCTCGCGCGCCATCGACATGATCTTCATCGCCCGCGCGCTCGAACGCATCGGCGACCACGCCAAGAACATGTCCGAACGCGTGATCTACATGGTCAAGGGCGCGGACGTGCGCCACACCGGCGTGAAGAACACCGAGCGCCAGGCGCGCGGCGACGCGGACTCGGACGAGCCGCAACAGGAGCAGTAGTTTTTCGCGGTGGGTGCCTGACACCAGCAGCTTATGGCGGGTGTCTGACACCCGGGCGGGCCGGCTTCAGCTTGACGGGTTGCTCGTAGGGGTGTCAGACACCTCTATTTCGGGCGGCTTGCTCGTAGGGATGTCAGGCACCTGATACCCTGTGGAAACGCAGGTGTCTGACACCCTGGAGAAATGCTCCTCGCATCACGCAAGCGCGGCAAAGGGTGTCTGACACCCCCGCAAGCCGCCGGCCTTCCCGCCTCACCCTTCGGCCAACACCACCGCCTCCAGCCTGGGATCCGGCACGCCAGACTTGCCGCCGTCGATCCGGCCGGCCAGCCGCCGTCCAAAGGCCGGCATGCCCGGGACGGCCAGCTCCACGTCGTACCAGCCTTCGCGCCCCGGGTACTCCACGTCCACTGCGCCGCCGGCCGGCACCTGCGTCGCGGTGCACCAGCCATCTCCCATGCGCGACGCCAGCTCCACGGACTGCACGGCGCGGCCGTTGTTGACCAGGCGCAGCCGCACGCCGGCGGCGGCCGGCGCCAGGTGCGCCTCCAGGCATCCGGCGTCGCGGGCGTCGCCGCGGAAATGCCGGTGGAAGCCATCGGGGCCCAGCAGCCACAAGTCATAGGCGCCATCATCGTTCAGGCGCCAGCCGTCGTCCAGGCGATCGCCGGCGCCCACCGTGTAGCGGCGCGGCGCACGTTCCAGCGCAAGCCGATCGTACACATGCAGTACCGCGCCCGCCCCGCCGGGATTGCGCAGCGTCAGCCGGTAGTGCCGGCCGTCCGCGGCCATTGCGCCTCGGGCTTCGAACGCATACGGAAGCGGGCAGGCGCGGCGCTTGCCGTCTTCCGCCTGCGGTCCGCGATCCCCAGTGAAGTCGAAAGCGGAGGTCAGGTCCCCGGCCACCGTGCGCCGCCACGCGCTGATATTGGGTTCGGCCACGCCGAAGCGGGCTTCCAGGAAGCGGATCACGGATGTGTGGTCGAACACTTGCGAGTTGACCCAGCCGCCGCGGCTCCAGGGCGAGATCACCAGCATCGGCACGCGCGGCCCCAGGCCGAAGCCGCGGCCGTGCAGGCTAGCCGGATCGTCCGGCGTGGAGGCGCTGGGGCCGTGCCGCGCATCGTGGTATTCGCCTTCCAGCTCGACGGTGGACAGGCCCCCCGATGCGCCGTCCGCGGTGCGCGCCGGCGGCGCGGGCGGCGGCATGTGGTCGAAGAAGCAGTCGTTTTCGTCATAGGTGACGAAGAACACGCAGCGGCTCCAGGTGGCGGGGTCGCGCGTCAGGATATCCAGCACGCGCTCGGTATAGGCGCCGCCCCGGCGGGGCGAAGAGACCTCCGGATGCTCCGAGTCGGCGGTAGGCGCGATGATCCACGACACCTGCGGCAGCGTGCCCTGGGCGACGTCGCGGGCCAGGTCGTCCAGCGTATGTGTGGACAGGCCGCGATCGCGCAAGGGAGCGGATGCGCCGCCGTCCGCATGCTGCCGGCGATATTGCCTGAAGCCGGCCAGCGGATTGTCGTGATAGTTGTCCTCCATGTCCTGGTAGATGCGCCAGTCCACGCCTGCGTCCTGCAGGCGTTCCGGATAGGTGGTCCAGGCGTAGCCTTCGGCGATGGGGCCCAGGCGGTCGAAGGTGTTCACCAGCGCCGGGCCGCCCGCCCGTCCCGAAGGATCGTTCGTACCGGTCCACAGGAACAGGCGGTTCGGATTGGTGCCGGCATGCATCGAGCAGTGGTAGGCATCGCATAGCGTGAAGGCGTTGGCCAGCGCGGTCTGGAACGGGATGTCGGCGCCGTCGTAGGCGCCCATGCCGAGCCGGCTCTTGGCGGGCAGCCATTGGTCCATGCGCCCATCGTTCCAGGCGCGCTGGGCATCGTCCCAGGTGTGGGGCGTGATATAGCCCACGGGCGTATCGCCGGCGTATTCGCCACGCAGGGCATAGGGGCGGACCCGCGCCGCGCCGTCCGCCTGCGTCAGAACGTCGCCCGCGGCCGTGGGCGCGGGCAGCGGATCCGCGAAGCCCCGCACCCCGGGCAACGTGCCGAAATAATGATCGAAGGAGCGGTTCTCCTGCATCAGGATCACCACGTGGCGCACGTCCTGCAGCGTGCCGGTCTGGCGGTCGGGAGCGATGGAGCGGGCGCGCGCGATGGCGTCCGGCTGCCTGGCGGGGAAGGGCGGGCTCGATGCTTTGGTCATGACGGCTTTACGGTTGGCCGGGCCCGTTGCGGCCGGCGATAGGAGAATCTTAAGGCCTTACTGGGGCAGGGTCGCGAGCAGGCGCTGCGGCAAGGAGTAATTGTCGATGTGCTTGCGGAACGACGCAATGAACAGATCCTCGGCCGCGCTGCGATGGGCGTCGCCGCGCCAAAGAAGATGAAGGTCGGCGGCGCACACGCCCTCGCCGGGCGGCAGGCGCCATAACCTGCCTTCCGCGAGATCCGCTTGCACGCTGTGCTCCGGCAGGCAGCCTATGCCGAAACCCGCGACCAGCAGCCGCTTGACTTCGTCGTGCTGCGACGAAGTGGCGACGATCCTGCCCGAAAAGCCGCGCTGGTCGCGGAAGATCGTCAATGGCGACAGGCTGTCTCCCAGCGCATCGCTGGCGAAAGAGACGAAGTCCTCTCCGAGCAGGTCTTCCATGCGGATGTCGGGGCGGCCGAACAAGGCGTGGTTCCTGCCGCAGAACAAGGCGTAGCGCTGTTGCAGGAACAACTTGTGGTCCAGGCGTTTCGGAATCTGCCGGCACAGCGCGATGCCGGCGGTGGCGCCCCGTTGCTGTACGACGCTGACGATCTCGCTGCTGGGCAGCACGTCCAGCTGTACCTCGATGCGAGGATGGGCGCGATGAAAGCCCGCCCAGAAGTCGTCGTAGACCGCCGAATGGATGCGGCTGGCGACGAGCACATGGATGCGTCCCACCGTCTGCTCTTCGGCCTGCGCCACGTCGTTGACGAGCTGGGACACGCTCCCGTGGATGGCCTCGGCGGCCTGGCGCACCTCTTCGCCGGCCTGCGTGACCGCGAATCGGGCGTGATGCCGTTCGATCAGCCTGCGGTCGAGTTGCTGCTCCAGGCGGCGCAGGGCCTGGCTGACCGCGGACTGGGTGATATGCAGTTTGATAGCAGCCCCACTAATGCTGCGCTCCTGGACGATCACCAGAAAGGTGCGCAGCAGGTTCCAGTCCAGGCGATCGATCTTGCGGGCCGTCGCCACGGGGGAAAGCGGATCTTCATTCATAACGCATTGATAGTTAAGAAATATGCGGCAGGCTCGGCGTTCGGCCGCAGAGGCGGGCGTCTCCCTCATCGACATTAATTTTACTTAACTTGATGATTAGAAAACAGAAATTGACCGTATGTCGTGCGGCGGGCGATAAAGCGGCCATCAAAAGCAAAGACATTCCGAGGAGGAAATATGACAGGCCCCGCCCATCCACCCACCGCCAAGCAGCCGGTGCGCGCCGCCGCCGCCGCGTTCATCGGCACCACCATCGAGTGGTACGACTTCTACATCTACGCCACCGCGGCCGCGCTGGTCTTCGGCAAGGTGTTTTTCCCGGCGGCGGACCCTTTCGTCAGCACGATGGCGTCGTTCGGCACTTTCGCGGCCGGGTTCCTGGCCAGGCCGCTGGGAGGGCTGGTGTTCGGCCATCTGGGCGACCGGATCGGGCGCAAGAACGCGCTGATGGCCACGCTGATCATCATGGGCGTGGCCACGGTGGGCATAGGCCTGCTTCCGGGCTACGAACAGGCCGGCCTGCTGGCGCCCGCGCTGCTGTTGCTGCTGCGCCTGGCGCAAGGCCTTGCGGTGGGCGGCGAATGGGGCGGAGCCGTGCTGATGGCGGGCGAGCACGCGTCCCAGCGCCGCCGCACGTTCGCGGCGTCCTTCGCGCAGTTGGGAAGCCCGGCCGGCCTGATCCTCTCTCTGGTGGCCTTCCGCCTGATCACTACGCTGGACGAGGCCGATTTCCTGGCCTGGGGCTGGCGCATACCGTTCCTCGTCAGCGCCGTCCTGCTGGCGGTCGGTTATTTCATCCGGATCGGCGTAAGCGAATCGCCTGATTTCGCCAAGGTGCTTGCGCGCCAGGAGACGCTGGAGATCCCGGCCCGCGAAGTCATGCGCACGGCCTGGCGCACGGTGCTGTTGTGCATGGGGGTTTGCACCGTCGCCATCGGCGGCATTTATTTCACCAACACCTTCATGCTGGCCTACACGACGCAGACGCTCGGCCTGGACCGCGCGATGATCCTCGACTGCCTGTTCGCGGTCGCGATCATCCAGTTCTTCGTGCAGCCGCTCGCCGCCTGGTTCGCGGAATCGCTGGGCACGGCGCGCGTGCTGATCGTCGCCGCCGCTTGCTCGGTGCTGGCGCCGTATCCGATGTTCATGCTGGTCAGCCATGCCACGCCCCTGAGCATCGTGGCGGGCATCGCGATTGTGCTGGTGTTCATGGCGACGATCTACTCGGCCATGGCCGGCTTCATCAGTTCGGCTTTCGACACCCACGTGCGCTATTCGGGGATTTCGCTCTCGTACCAGTTGTGCGGAGCGATCGCCGGCGGCTTCACGCCCCTGGTCGGCACCTGGCTGTCGCACCGGTACCCCGGCCAGTGGATGCCGCTGGCGCTGTTCTATTCGGGCCTTTCGCTCATCACCCTGGTTTCCATCTGGGGCCTGGCTGCGCACAAGCAGCGCGCCGCCGGAGCCGCAACGGCCGCCACCCGCGCCGCCTGAGCCGTATCGCTCCCGTTCTACTACATTCAAGGAGATTGCATGGACAACGCAACCGCGCCCGCCGCGCTGACTTCCGAACAAATCAGCCGCATCCTGCGGGCCGTCGACGAACGCTTCGATGCGCAGCTGGCCTTCACGCAGGATCTGGTGCGCTTTCCCTCGCTGCGCGAACAGGAGCATACGGCGCAGGACTTTCTGTACGAGGCGATGCGCCAGCGCGGCTTCTCGATGGACCGCTGGAAGATCGACGTCGATGACATCCGCTCCCATCCGGGCTTCGGCCCCGTCACGGTGTCATACGAAAACGCCTTCAACGTGGTCGGAACCTATCGGCCCGACGTGCAGACGGGCCGTTCCCTGATCCTCAACGGACATATCGACGTGGTTCCCACCGGCCCCCAGGAAATGTGGAGCCGCTCGCCCTGGGACCCCGCCATCATCGACGGCTGGATGTACGGCCGCGGCGCGGCCGACATGAAGGCCGGGCTGGCGGCGAACCTGTATGCCTACGATGCGCTGCGGACGGCAGGCTATGCGCCGGGGGCTCCCATCCATTTCCAGTCGGTGGTGGAGGAAGAGTGCACGGGCAACGGCGCGTTGGCGGCCCTGCTGCGCGGCTACAAGGCCGACGCCGTCATCATCCCCGAGCCGGAAGAGAACATGCTGGTGCGCGCCAACGTGGGCGTGCTGTGGTTCAAGGTCCGCGTGCAGGGGCATCCCACGCACACGCGGGAAATGGCCAACGGCTTCAACGCCATCGACGCGGCCTACGCCGCGATAGAGGCGCTGCGCCGGGTGGAAGCGAAATGGAACGGACAGCACCACTGCCACCGGCACTTCGAGCACCTGGACCATCCCATCAATTTCAACATCGGCAAGATCGAGGGCGGCGACTGGCCGTCGACGGTGCCGCCATGGTGCGAATTCGATGTGCGCGCCGCCATCTATCCGGGCACCACGGCCGACGAGGCCCGGGCCGAGATCGATGCCTGCCTGCGCGAAGCCGTGTCGGACCCGCGCCTGGGGGGCACAGCGCCGCAGGTGGCCTACACTGGGTTCTATGCCGAAGGCTATGTGCTGGAGGAAGGGTCGGACGCCGAGAACACGCTGCGCGATTGCCATCGGCAGGCATTCCAGAGCGAACTGCAGAGTTTCACGACGCCGGGCTACCTGGACGCGCGCGTGTTCGTGATCTATGGAGATATGCCGACGCTGGTGTATGGCCCCAAATCGCTGGACATCCACGGATTCGACGAGCGCGTCCACCTGGAGTCGCTGCGCCTGATCACCAAGACGATTGCGCTGTTCATCGCGCAATGGTGCGGTTTGCAGGCGCCGGCATAAGGGCCGCGGGGCGCGGCCGTTCGTGGATCAGGCCGAGGGCGGAACGTAGCCCTGGGCTTCGACGCTGCCGTCTTCGAACAGGAAGCGCTCCATTTGCTGCTGCAGGTACTTGCGCGCGCGGGCATCCGCCAGGTTCAGGCGGTTTTCATTGACCAGCCGCGTCTGGATCGCCTTCCATTCTTCCCAGGCTTCCTTCGAGATGCTTTGCCAGATGCGGGTGCCGAGTTCGCCGGGGTAGGGAGGAAAATCCAGCCCTTCGGCTTCACGCTTCAATTTCACACAGTTGACGATACGAGCCATGATTCGCTGCCGGAAAAATAAGTAAGCCGGTATTTTACCGGGCTTGGCCCCCCATGGACGCCAAGCCCCTTCAGCCTCTGCGGTAACCGTCCCGCGCCGGGGCGGTTACAGCTTTTTGATGAAGACCAGGCTGTTGCGCGAACGGTTGTAGTTGTTCTGCTTTTCGCGGGGCAGGTCGGCGATGCCGCCCTGCACGAAACCGCGCTTCATGAACCAGTGCGAGGTCCGGGTGGTCAGCACGAACAGCCGCTTGGCGCCCGCGGCGCGCGCGCGCGATTCCATGTGGCGCAGCAGGATTTCGCCTTCGCCCGAGCCCTGCCATTCCGGATGCACGATCAGGCAGGCCATTTCCGCCATCTGCTCTTCCGGGAACATGTGCAAGGTGGCGCAGCCGTAGATCACGGCATCGTGCTCCAGCACCGTGAAGTTTTCGACGTCGCGCTCGACCACGCTGCGGGGACGGGGCACCAGGGTGCCGTCGGCCTCCAGCGGCTCGATCAGGCTGAGGATCGCGCCCACGTCGTCGATCGTGGCCGGGCGCAGGTCGTCCAGTGTGTCTTCGACCACCATGGTGCCCACGCCGTCGTGGGTGAAGATTTCAAGCAGCACGCTGCCGTCCAGCGTGAAGGGCAGCAGGTGCGCGCGGGCCACGCCGCGCTTGACGGCCAGGGAGGCGCAATGCAGGAAGGCGTGGGTGTCCTCGTCCAGCGTGCCTGCGGCCAGCAGCGCGTCGGCGTCCACGCGGGCGAGTTCGGTGTCCAGCGTGCCGTCGTCGTTCATCACGCCCGGCGAACCGGACAGGAAGATCAGTTTTTCGGCGCGCAGCGCCACGGCGACGCTGGTGGCCAGGTCTTCCATGGCCAGATTGAACGCGTCGCCGGTGGGCGAGAAGCCCAGCGGCGACAGCAGCACGACGGACGAGCCTTTTTCGATGGCGAATTTCAGCGCGTCGATGTCGATCTTGCGGACCTGGCCGGTGTGCTTGTAGTCCACGCCGTCGATCACGCCGGCGGGGCGCGCCGTGACGAAATTGCCGGAAATGACGCGGATGTGCGCATGCGACATGGGCGTGTTCGGCAGGCCCTGGCTGAAAGCGGCCTCGATATCCAGGCGGATCTCGCCGGCGGCTTCCTTGGCGCATTCCAGCGCGGCGGCGTCGGTGGGGGACATGCCGCGATCGAACTGCTGCGTGAAGCCCTTCAGGCGCAACTGCTCATTGACCTGCGGGCGGGATCCGTGCACCAGCACCAGGCGGATGCCCAGCGAGGACAGCAGCGACAGGTCCTGCACCAGCGCGTTCAGCGCGCCGGCCTGCACCAGTTCGCCGCCGAACGCCACCACGAACGTCTTGCCTCGGAACGCATGCACATGGGGCGCCACGTCTCGAAACCATCGGACGAACTGGGCGGGTGCGAATTCGGGGGCTTCGAGGGCGGAGACGGTGTCTGGTTCCAGGTCGGGCATGATGGGTGGAGGGATTCCTGAGAGTCGGTCAAAACGCGGCGCCATGCCGCGTCATAGCGCCGTCGCGCGGACGGCGTGGCGAAATTATATGACCGCCAGGGGGGCGCCGCATGCGGAATACAGCGCGAATTCCATGCCCGATTCACCGGTTTGGGGCCGGACCGACCAGCGGGGGCGCGCGGAAATTTATAATGTCGGCCTAACCGGACTATCGTACATGCCTGAATCCTCCAGCCCGCGGGCGCCCAAGACCGCGGACGCGGCGGCCCCGGCGGCGGCCGCTGCACAGAATACGCGCCGAGCGCCGCGCCCCGAGCGGCCCATCCCCGCGGTGACTTACCCCGAAGACCTGCCCGTCAGCGCGCGGCGCCAGGAGATCGCTCGCGCCATCGCCGGCCACCAGGTCGTGATCGTCAGCGGCGAGACCGGCTCGGGCAAGACCACGCAGCTGCCCAAGATCTGCCTGGAACTGGGCCGCGGCCGCCAGAAGATGATCGGCCACACCCAGCCGCGCCGCCTGGCGGCGACTTCGGTGGCCAAGCGCATCGCCGAGGAACTGAATACGCCGATGGGCGAGGTGGTGGGCTACCAGGTGCGGTTCAACGACCGCACCGGCCCTAACGCGTCCATCAAACTGATGACGGACGGCATCCTGCTGGCCGAGTCGCAGCGCGACCCGCTCCTGCGCCGCTATGACACCATCATCATCGACGAGGCGCACGAACGCAGCCTGAATATCGACTTCCTGCTGGGCTACCTGAAGCAGCTGCTGCCGCGTCGCCCGGACCTGAAGCTCATCATCACCTCGGCCACGATCGACGCCGAGCGCTTCGCCCGGCATTTCGCCTCGTCCGAGGACAAGCCCGCGCCGGTCATCGAGGTGTCCGGCCGCCTGTACCCCGTCGAAGTCCGCTACCGTCCCGTGCGCGAAGAGCCGGCGCCGGACGAGGCGCCGGCCTCGGGCAAGCCCGGGCGCGACCGCGAGCGCATGTCGGGCGACGAGGAACGCGATCTGATCGACGCCATCGTGGACGCCGTGGACGAATGCGCGCGGCATGGCCCGGGCGACGTGCTGGTCTTCCTGCCCGGCGAACGCGAGATCCGCGAATCCGCTGAGGCGCTGCGCAAGCGCCATCCGGCCGGCACCGAAGTGCTGCCGCTCTATGCGAGGCTGTCGCAGGCCGAGCAGGAACAGATTTTCCATCCGCGCACCAATGCCCGGCGCATCGTGCTGGCCACCAACGTGGCGGAAACCTCGCTGACCGTGCCCGGCATCCGTTTCGTGGTCGACAGCGGGCTGGCGCGCATCAAGCGGTATTCCTGGCGTAACAAGGTCGAACAGCTGCGCATCGAGCCGATCAGCCGGGCCTCGGCCAACCAGCGCGCCGGCCGCTGCGGCCGCGTGGGGCCGGGCGTCTGCATCCGGCTCTACGACGAGCAGGACTTCAACAACCGGGCGCCGTTCACCGATCCGGAAGTGCTGCGTTCCTCGCTGGCGTCGGTCATCCTGCGGATGAAGTCGCTGAAGCTGGACGATATCGAGCAGTTCCCCTTCGTCGAGGCCCCTCCCGGCCGCGCGGTGGCCGACGGCTACCATTTGCTGCAGGAGCTGGGCGCGATCGAACTGGCGTCTCCGTCCGGCGACGAGGCGGACGGCACGCGCACCGGCGCCTCCTTCGCGCTGACCCGCACGGGGCAGGAACTGGCCAAGCTGCCCGTGGACCCGCGCATCGGCCGGATGATCCTGGCGGCGCGCGAACATCAGTGCCTGGCGGAAATGCTGATCATCGCCTCGGCCCTGTCGGTGCAGGATCCGCGCGACCGCCCCATGCAGGAGCGCGAGGCCGCCGAGGCCGCGCACGCCAAGTTCGGCGATGACAAATCCGAGTTCATTTCCTTCCTGAAGCTGTGGCGCTGGTACGGCGAGCAGGTGCAGCACAAGGCTTCCCAGCGCAAGCTGGTGGCGCTGCTGCGCCAGAACTTCCTGTCGCCTATCCGGCTGCGGGAATGGCACGACGTGCACACCCAGCTGGCGGCCCTGGTGGGCGAGCAGGGCTGGCGCGTGAACCAGGCCGAAGCCACCTATGAGCAGCTGCATCTGGCGCTGCTGTCGGGGCTGCTAGGCAACATCGGCTTCAAGAGCGACGAGGGCGGCCACTACCAAGGAGCCCGCGAGATCCGCTTCCACATCCATCCGGGTTCGCGGTTGGTGAAGAAGGCGGGGCGCTGGATCGTCGCCGCCGAACTGGTCGAGACCACGCGTCTCTACGCGCGCTGCGTGGCGCGGATCGACCCTACGTGGCTGGAAAAAGTGGCCGCGCACCTGATCCGTCGCAACTGGTCCGATCCCCGCTGGGAAAAGAAGGCCGGGCAGGTCGTGGCCAACGAGCGGGCCACGCTGTACGGGCTGGTCATCTATGCCGGCCGTCGCATCCACTACGGCCGCGTCAATCCGGCGCACGCGCGCGAGCTCTTCATCCGCCAGGCCCTGGTGCCGGGCGAGATCGACACGCGCCTGGCCTTCGTGGCGCACAACCGCAAGCTCATCGCCGGCATCGAGAAGCTCGAGCACCAGACCCGCCGCCCCGACATCCTGGTCGACGACGAACTGATCTACGCCTTCTACGACCGCCAGCTGCCCGAAGGCATCTCGCAGACGGCCACACTGGAAAAGTGGGTGTCGGGGCTGGACAAGGCGGCGGCCGCCCAGCTGCTCTTGACCCGCGACGAACTGATGCGGCATGAAGCGGCGGGGGTCACGACCGACGTATTCCCCAAGAAGGTGGAATGGCAGGGCGTGTCCATGGCCCTGGACTACCATTTCGAGCCCGGCTCCGCGCGCGACGGCGTGACGCTGTCGGTGCCGCTGTTCGCCTTGAACCAGATCGACCCGGCGCGCTGCGAATGGCTGGTGCCCGGCATGCTCAAGGAAAAGGTGCATCTGCTCCTGAAATCCCTGCCCCAGAAGCTGCGCCGCCACTGCGTGCCGCTGCCGGACTACGCCGCCGGATTCTACGACCGCTGGTTCGACCGCCTGGGCGATCCGCAGCAGGGGCTGGTGGACGCCCTCATCGCCGATATGTGGAGCCAGGTCCAGGTCCGTCCGGCGGTGGCGGATTTCAAGCTGGAAACCCTGCCCGCACACCTGTTCATGAATTTCCGGGTGGTCGACGAGCATGGCCGCATGCTGGCGGCGGGGCGCAACCTGGCGCAACTGCGCGCCGAATTCGGCAAGCAGGCGCAAGCCACCTTCCAGCAGCTCGCGGCCAGCGACACGCAGGTCGCCCAGGCGCTGGCGCACGAGAACCTGACGTCCTGGTCCTTCGGCCCTCTGCCGGAGATCATGGAGATCAAGCGGCGCGGGCAGTCCGTCATCGGCTACCCGGCGCTGGTGGACCGCGGCGCCCATTGCGACCTGGACGTGTTCGACGATCCTGACGAGGCCCGCAAGCACCATCGCGCCGGCCTGCTCAAGCTGTTCCGCCTGGGGCTGCGCGAGCAGGTGAAGTTCCTGGAAAAGAACCTGACGGACCTGACCCGTATCAGCATGCTCTACATGACGCTGGGCACGCAGGAAGAGCTGCGCGACCAGATCGTCGACTGCGCGCTGGGGCAGGCCTGCCTGGCCGATCCGTGGCCGGTGAACGAGCAGCAGTTCGAGGCGCGGCGCGCCGACGGCAAGGGCCGGCTGGGCCTGCTGGCCCAGGAGGTGGCCCGCCTGGCGGGGGCCGTGCTGACGGAGTACGCGGCGGTGCAGCGCAAGCTGCCCCAGGCCAAGCCGCATGCCACCGCCTACGCCGACCTGCAGGCGCAGTTGGGCGCGCTGATGCCCAAGTGGTTCATCCGCGACACGCCGTACGCCCAGCTCGCGCATTTCCCGCGCTATTTGAAGGCTGTCCAGGCGCGCATCGACAAGCTGCGCGCCGATCCCGCGCGCGATGCGAAGCTGGTGGCGGAAATGGCGCCGCTGCTGACCCAGTACCAGCGGGCGCGCTCGGCTTTGAAGGGGGCGCCGGATCCTCGGCTGGATGAGTTCCGCTGGTTGCTGGAAGAGTTGCGCGTGGCCCTGTTCGCGCAGGAACTGCGCACGCCGATGCCGGTGTCCGTGAAGCGGCTGATGAAGAGCTGGGAGTCAATGCAGCGGTAGAGGGGGCAGCGCAGTGTCTGACACCCCCGGCAGAGCAGTGTCTGACACCCCCGGCAGAGCAGTGTCTGACACCCTTATGGGATGCTCGCCCGGTCAAAGTGGATTTCCCCGGGTGTCAGACACCGACGACACCCGAGCGTTGCGTGCTGTCGTCGGTGTCAGACACTGGCCCGAACCCTCGTCCTGTGCCCCCTACAGCGCCAGGAACCCCAGGATGACGAGGGCGATCAGGCCGTACTTGGTGGCCTTGTAGACGTTGCGGTTCCAGGCCTTGAAGGCCTTGCGCTTCTGGTCGATGACCCAGTGCGCGTGCGTCAGCTTGTTGATGGCGCCGGTCTGGTCGCCGCCGTCGTTGGGCGAACTGGCCGCCGACATCACCACCCGGCCGAACCAGCGGTTGAAGGCCTCGGCCCAGCGCCATTTCAGCGGGCGCTCGACGTCGCAGAACAGGATGATGCGGTTCTGTTCGCTGCGGTTGTAGGCTTCGTGGACGTAGGTCTCGTCGAACACCACGCTTTCGCCATCGCGCCAGCTATAGGTTTCGCCGTCGACGATGATGTGGCAGCGGTCGTCGTTGGGCGTGACCAGGCCCAGGTGGTAGCGCAGGGACCCGGCGAACGGGTCGCGGTGCCGGTTGAGCTGGCCGCCGGGCGGCAGCTCGGCGAACATCGCGGCCTTGACCTTGGGCAGGGTCTTCAGGATGGCGACCGTCTTGGGGCAGAGTTCTTCGGCAGACGGGTGGCGCGCGTCATACCACTTCAGGTAGAAGCGCTTCCAGCCGTACTTGAAGAACGAATTGAAGCCGATGTCGTTGTGGGTGTCGGCGGCCTTGATGCGCCGCAGCTCGGCCATCTGCACGGCCTCTTCGCGGATCGTCTCCCAGTGGTCGTCCAGCACCTTGAGTTCGGCGATCTCGCTCGTCGTCAGGTAGGGGGTGGGCGGCACGCGCGAAGCCAGCACCATGAAGGCGTTGATGGGGGCGAGCAGCACGGAGTGGTCCAGCAGTTGCCGGCCCAGCGGCAGCCTGACGCGGCCGCGGAAGTGCGCAAACAGGATGGCGGCCAGCCAGATCCCGGGGATTAGCCATTTCATACGTAAATCTCGTGCAGCAATGGGTAAGTCACGTTCAAGGGCTATTGTTACACAGGCCACCTGACTGGCCGCTTCGAATCGTCCGGCTCGCCGGCTTTGCCCGGTACAATTCCGCCTATGTCCGAAGCCGTAACAAACCCGTCCCCATTTGTTCATCTGCGCGTTCACTCCGAGTTCTCGGTCGTGGACGGCATCGTGCGCATTCCCGATCTCATCAAGCGCGTGGCCAAGCTGGGCCAGCCCGCCGTCGCGCTGACCGATCTGTCGAACCTGTTCGGCCTGATCAAGTTCTACAAGGGCGCGCGCGGCGCGGGCGTGAAGCCCATCGCGGGCTGCGACGTCTGGCTGTCGAACGACGATGATCCCGCCAAGCCTTTCCGCCTGCTGCTGCTGGTGCGCAACCACAAGGGCTATCTGAATCTGTGCGAACTGCTCACCAAGGCCTTCCTGACCAACCAGGGCAAGGGCCGCGCCGAAATCCGGCGTGAATGGCTGCAGGGGCAGGACGGCCTGATCGTCCTGTCGGGCGGGCGCGGGGGCGACGTGGGGCAGGCGCTGGATGCGGGCAACGCCGTGTCGGCGCTGGCGCTCGCGCGCCAGTGGGCGCACCTGTTTCCGGGCAGCTACTACATCGAGCTGCAGCGCGCCGGCATGGACGGCGACGAGGCCTACACCCAGGCCGCGATGCGCCTGGCGGCCGAGGCCGGCCTGCCGGTGGTGGCCACCCATCCGGTGCAGTTCCTGGACGAATTCGAATTCCAGGCGCACGAGGCCCGGGTCTGCATCGCCGAAGGCGAGATCCTGGCCAACCCCCGCCGCGTGCGCCGCTTCAGCAAAGAGCAATACCTGCTCAGTTCCGAGGAAATGGCCCGGCGCTTCGCCGACGTGCCCTCGGCCCTGGCCAACACGGTGGAAATCGCCAAGCGCTGCAACCTGAGCCTGGTGCTGGGCAAGCCGCGCCTGCCCAACTTCCCCACGCCCGAGGGCGTGACGCTGGACGACTACCTCGTCCAGCTGTCGGAAGAGGGCCTGGAAAAGCGCATGCGCTTCCTGTTCCCCGACGACGCCGAGCGCGAATCCAAGCGCGAGCAGTACTACGAGCGGCTGCGCTGGGAATGCAAGACCATCATCCAGATGGGCTTCCCGGGCTACTTCCTGATCGTGCAGGACTTCATCAACTGGGGCAAGAACAACGGCGTGCCGGTGGGCCCGGGCCGGGGTTCGGGCGCGGGTTCGCTCGTGGCCTACGCGCTGGGCATCACGGACCTGGACCCCATCCGCTACGACTTGCTGTTCGAGCGCTTCCTGAATCCCGAGCGGGTCTCCATGCCCGACTTCGATATCGACTTCTGCCAGGACAACCGCGAACGGGTCATCGACTACGTCAAGGAAAAGTACGGCCGCGCGGCCGTCAGCCAGATCGCCACTTTCGGCACGCTTGGCGCCAAGGCGGTGGTGCGCGACGCAGGCCGCGTGCTGGACATGCCCTATATGTTCTGCGACGGCCTGTCCAAGCTGATCCCGTTCAACCCGATGGATCCGTGGTCGCTCGAACGGACCCTGAAGGACGAGCCGGCCTTCAAGGATCGCTACGAGCAGGAAGAGGAAGTGCGCGCGCTGGTGGACCTGGCGCAACCCCTCGAAGGCCTGACCCGCAACATCGGCATGCACGCCGGGGGCGTGCTCATCGCCCCGGGCAAACTCACTGACTTCTGCCCGCTGTATTGCCAGCCCGGTCAGGAAAACAGCGCGGTTTCGCAGTTCGACAAGGACGACGTGGAGGCCGCCGGCCTGGTGAAGTTCGACTTCCTGGGCCTGCGCAACCTGACCATCCTGGACTGGGCCGTGCGCTACGTGCGCCAGTTCAACGAAGACAAGCGCGACTTCGACGTCATGGCCCTGGCGCTGGACGATCCGGCCGCCTACAAGATCCTGTGCGACGCCAACACCACCGCCGTGTTCCAGCTGGAATCGCGCGGCATGAAGGAACTGCTCAAGAAGCTGCGGCCCAACACGTTCGAAGACATCATCGCCATGCTGGCCCTGTATCGTCCGGGGCCGCTGGAATCCGGCATGGTGGACGACTTCGTCAACCGCAAGCACGGCCGCGCCGCGGTCGACTACTTCCACTCCGACCTGGAAGCAACCCTGAAGAGCACTTACGGGGTCATCGTCTACCAGGAACAGGTGATGCTGATCTCGCAGATCATCGGCGGCTATTCGCTGGGCGGCGCCGACCTGCTGCGCCGCGCCATGGGCAAGAAAAAGCCCGAGGAAATGGCCAAGCACCGGGAGCTGTTCGAGAAGGGCGCCAAGGAAAAGGGCCACGATCCCGACCTGGCGGTCAAGCTGTTCGACCTGATGGAGAAGTTCGCGGGCTACGGCTTCAACAAGTCGCACTCGGCCGCGTACGCGCTGATCTCGTACCAGACGGCATGGCTCAAGGCCTACCATCCGACGGAGTTCCTGGCCGCGACCATGTCCTCCGACATGGACGACACGGACAAGGTGCAGATTTTCTGCCGGGACGCCCAGGACAACGGCGTCGAGGTGCTGCCGCCGGACGTCAACTTCTCGGGCTACCGCTTCGAGCCGGTGGCCGACAAGCACACCAAGAACGGCAAACCGCCGCGCACCATGCGCTACGGCCTGGGCGCCGTCAAGGGCACGGGGCAGGGCGCCGTCGAAGACATCCTGCGCGCGCGCAAGGAAGGCGGCCCGTTCCTCAACCTGTTCGACTTCTGCCGCCGCGTCAGCAAGCACGCGGTCAACCGCCGCACCATCGAAGCCCTGATCAAGGCGGGGGCCTTCGACACCATCGAACCCAACCGGGCGGCCATGCTGGCGTCGGTGCCCACCGCGATGGAAGCCGCCGAGCAGGCGGCCCGCAGCGCCAACCAGGCCTCGCTCTTCGGCGACGACAGCAGCGACGTGGTGGCCGGCGAGCTGGCCAAGGTCCCGCCCTGGGACCTGCACAAGAAGCTCACCGAAGAAAAGACCGCCCTGGGCTATTACTACAGCGGGCACTTGTTCGACGCCTGGCGCGACGAGGTGCGGCGCATCGTGCCCATGCAGCTGGCCCGCGTGGAGCCGCAGCGCGACCTGCAATGGATGTGCGGCGTGCTGGCCAGCGTGCGCGTCATGATGACGCGCCGGGGCAAGATGGTGTTCGCCGTGCTGGACGACGGCACCGCGCAGGTAGAAATTTCGGTCTTCAACGAACTCTACGAGAAGCACCGCAATCGCCTGCGCGAGGACCAGCTCGTCATTGTCCAGGGCAAGGTCAGCAATGACGATTATTCCGGCGGCATGCGCATCGTGGCCGAGCAGCTTTATGACCTGCAACTGGCCCGCGAGGCGCGGGCCAAGTCGCTGCGCGTCAAGCTCAACGGCAGCGCCGACGCGGTCCGCTTGCGGCAGATGCTGAACCCGTTCCGGGCCGAACCCGAGAACGGCATTCCCGGCGTGCCCGTCGACATCGTTTATTCCAAGAACAATTTCCTGTGCACCGTGCGGCTGGGCGAGGAGTGGCGGGTCCGCATGGCGGATACGCTGCTGGCGAACCTGAATGAATGGACCAAGCCGGACGGGGTCGAGGTGACTTATTGATGCGTAGCCTGCGTATCGTTCACTCGGAGGCCGCCACCAGTTTCGGCGGCCAGGAAGGGCGGATCTTCAAAGAGATGACCGCCATGCGCGCGCGGGGTCACCACATGGAGGCCATCTGCCAGCCCAAGGCGCTGCTGGCGGAACGCCTGTCGGAGGCCGGTTTCACCGTGCATACGCTGGAAATGGACGGCGTGGCGAACTACCTGAAAGGCATCGCCACCATACGCGGCATCCTGCGGGAAGGGCGTTTCGACGTGCTCAACACGCACAGCCGGCGGGATACGGTCATCGCGGCCGCCGCGGGCCGGCTGGCGGGCACGCCGCTCATCGTGCGCACGCGCCACCTGTCCAACAAGGTGGGCTCGCTATGGTCCTACACTCGCCTGCCTCACCGCGTCACGACGGTCAGCGACCACGTGCGCCAGCATCTGATCGACCGCGGGGTGCCATCCGAACGGGTGGCGACGGTCTATTCGCCCATCGTGCTGCCCCCGCCGGTCGAACGCTCCACCCTGCGCGAGGAACTCGGCCTGGCCGATGACGATATCGTCGTGGGCTGTGTGGCCGTCATGCGCGCGACCAAGGGCCACAAGGACCTGATCGACGCGATCGCGCCCTTGATGGCCAGCCGGCCCAAATTGCATCTGGTGTTCGTCGGCGGAGGCTCGCCGGTGTTCGAGCAGACGCAGGCCTATGTGGCCGAACGCGGGCTGCAGGACCGCATCCACCTGATGGGCATGCGGCGCGACGTGCCCAATCTGCTGGCGGGCTTCGACCTCTTTGCGCTGGCGACCCAGCAGGAGGCGTCCGGCACCGTCTATGTCGAGGCGCAGGCCAGCGGCCTGCCCGTCATCGGCACGGACGTGGGCGGCGTGTCCGAGATGTTCCGCAACGGGGAAACCGGCATCCTGGTGCCGCCCAAGGACGCCCGCGCCCTGACGGACGCGCTGCAGCGCCTGGTCGACGATGCCGGCCTGCGCCGCCGCATGGGCGAAGCCGGCCGCAAGATGGTCTGGGACGAGGGCGTGTTCTCGCCCGCCCGGCTGGCGGAAACCACCGAGGCCGTCTACACCAAGTGGCTGGCGGAGCGCGCGGGATGAACGCGCCCAACGTACCGGTGCTGATGTACCACCACGTCACGCCCGCGGGCGGCATGATCGCGGCGACGCCCGACGTCTTCGAATCCCAGATTTCGCGCCTGGCGCGCGCCGGCTACCAATCGCTGTCGGCCGAGCAGTTCGCGGCCTACCTGGCGGGCGGCGACGCGCCCGAGCGGTCCGTGCTGATCACCTTCGACGATGGCTACCTGAACAACTGGGTGCACGCGCATCCGGTGCTGGCCCGCCACGGAATGCGCGCCATCCTGTTCACCATCACGGGCTGGATAGGCGACGGGCCGGTCCGGCCGCACGCAGGCCAGGGCGGTCCCTTGCCCGCCACGCCGGACCACGACGCCTGCAAGCAGCTGGTGGCGGCGGGACGGGCGGACGAGGCCATGCTGCGCTGGAGCGAGATCGAGGCCATGCGGGCCGCGGGCACCTTCGAATTCCATTCCCATACGCATACCCACACGCGTTGGGACAAGGTCTGCGGGGCCGATACGGACGCCAAGCGCGCGCATATCGCGCAGGAGCTTCGGGACTCGCGGGAAACGCTGGAGCGCCGGCTGGGCCAGGCAAGCGACCATCTCTGCTGGCCACAGGGCTATTTCGACGCCGACTACGTGGACGCGGCCCGCGAGGCGGGGTTCCGCCACCTGTACACTACCGACCCTTTCGGCCAGAACTCCCCCGGCGCGGATCCCGGGCACATATACCGTTTCGCGGTGCGCAACCAGGGCGGTTCCTGGCTGAACCGGCGCATCTGGCTGTCGCGCGACCCGTTCTGGGGGCCGCGCTTCCATGCCTGGAAGGCTTGGAAAAAGCGTCTTAGGAATCGCGGATGAAGTTATCAGTCATCATCATCACCAAGAACGAGGCGGCCAACATCGCCGCCTGCCTCAAGTCGGTGGACTTCGCCGACGAGTTCATCGTCGTCGATTCGGGCAGTACCGATGGCACGGTAGAGCTGGCGCAAGCCCTGGGCGCCCGGGTCGAAGTCACCTCCGATTGGCCGGGCTTCGGGCCCCAGAAGAACCGCGCGCTGGATCTGGCGACGGGCGACTGGGTGCTCTCCATCGATGCCGACGAGCGCGTCACGCCGGAGCTGGCCCGGGAGATCCAGGAAGTGCTGGACGCCCCGCAGGCCGATGCCTACGAGATCGCGCGCCTGTCGAATTTCTGCGGCCGCGACATCCGCCACAGCGGCTGGTGGCCGGACTACGTGTTGCGCCTGTTCAAGCGCGGCAGGGCGCGCTTCACTGACGCCGCGGTGCATGAACGCGTGGTGCCGGCCAATGGCCAGCCCCTGAGGATGCGCGGCTATTTCCATCACTATCCGTATGACAACCTGGACGCGTTGATCAACAAGGTCAACCGCTACTCGTCCGACGCCGCCGCCATGATGTACGCCAAGGGCCGGCGCACGTCGATTTTCGGCGCGCTGGGGCACGGGTTCTGGACCTTCGTGCGGATCTACCTGATCCGGCGCGGCTTCCTGGACGGCAAGCACGGCCTGGTCCTGGCAGTCACCGCGGCCGCGGGCAGTTTCTTCCGCTATTCGAAGCTGATGTTCCTGGCCGACAAGAAAAAGTGAAGATCCTCTATACCAACTTCCACGGCGGCAACGGCGGGGGGCACGTCACCTACATCATCAATCTGGCGAAGGCGCTGTCCAAGGACCACCAGATCACGGTGGCGGTGCCGTCCACCAGCCGGCTGTACCGTTACGCCCAGGCCATCCCCGGCGTGCGGGTCGAGGGCATGCAGTACACGACGCGCCCGTCGTCCTGGTTCAAGGACCGCGCGCGGCTGCGCCGGCTGATCAAGGACGGCGGCTACGACATCATCCATTCCAACGGCTCGGCCGACCACAAGCAGGTCATGCTGGCTACCCTGGGCATGTCGCGGCGGCCGCGCATTGTGTTCACCAAGCACAACGATCATCCCTTGACGAGTTTCGGGCACAAGTTGCGGGTGGCGCTGGCCACCGACCACGGCATCGCCGTCAGCGACTACGTCCATGGCCTGATGGCGCGATCGCCTTATGGCAAGCGCCCCATCACCACGATCCGCCATGGGATCGACACCGACTACTTTTCTCCGCCGGCGCAGGAAGGCCTGGACGAACTGCGGACCCGCATCTTCGGGCCGGGCTGGCAGGACAAGCTGCTGCTGGGCAGCGCGGGCGGCACCGACTACGACAAGGGCTGGCTGGACCTGGTGGCGGCCGTCGCCGCCTTGCCGCCTGCCGACAAGGCGCGGGTGCTGCTGATGGTCGCTGGCGATCCGCCGAATGAGGCCAAGCTCGCCCGGGTGCGAGAACTGGGCATGATCGACCAGGTCAAGTTTCCGGGCCTGCTCGACGACGTGCGGCCCGCCCTGGCGGCCTGCCATGCCGGCTTCGTGCTGTCCTACCGCGAGGCGCTGTCCTTCGCCTGCCGCGAGATCATGAGCCTGGGGCTGCCCGCCCTCGTCAGCGACGCAGGCGGCCTGCCCGAAAACGTTGCGGACGGCGTGAACGGCTGGATCGTGCCCGCGCGCGACGTGCCCGCCATCGCCGCCAGGCTGCGCTTCATGCTCGACCACCCCGACGCCCTGCGCGCCATGGGCGCCAAGGCCCGGGAAACCAGCGTGAACGACTTCAACCTGAAACGTTTCGCCGCCGCCACACTGGACGTCTACCAACGCACCCTGGCCTGAGCCGTCCAGCACCCGAGCCGCCAGGCCGCCCCAAGGCTGGACAGCCCCGGGGGAAGAGGGCGGTCGACCGCCTCGGCCCTCCACAAAGACAGCCGCGCCGCCGCCAGGCCGCCCTAAGGCGGCGCAGCCCCCCCGGGGGGCAGCAAGCACGCGTAGCGTGCGCAGCGTGGGGGCTTCATCCCTCCGCCGCCAGGCCGCCCTAAGGCGGCGCAGCCCCGGGGGTGATCGACTGTTTCGACGCCCTCCATAAAGACAGCCGCGCCGCCGCCAGGCCGCCCTAAGGCGGCGCAGCCCCCTCGGGGGGCAGCAAGCACGCGTAGCGTGCGCAGCGTGGGGGCCCTTATAATCCGTCCCTATGTCTATCCCTATACTCATGTACCACCAGATCGGCGAACCCAACCCCAAGGGCACGCCGTATCGCGGGTTGACGGTGCACCCTTCCAGCTTCGCCCGGCAGATGCGCTGGATGCGCCGGCTGGGCTATCGCGGCCTGTCCATGCGGGACGTCATGCCCTACGTGCGCGGCGAACGGCAGGGCAAGGTGTTCGGCATCACGTTCGATGACGGCTACCGCAACGTGCACCACAACGCCATGCCGGTACTGAGCGAACTGGGTTTCACCGCCACCAACTATTTCGTGGCTCGCCAGTTCGATGGCGGCAATGTATGGGACCTGGAAAAAGGCATCCCGTTCTCGCCGCTGATGACCGTGACCGAAATGCGGGAATGGGCGCAGGCGGGCAACGAGGTCGGCTCGCACACCCTGGACCACGTCCACCTGCCTGAAATGGCGCCCGAGGAAGCCCGCCGTCAGATCGTCGAATCCAAGGACGAACTGGAGCAGGCGCTGGGCGCGCCCGTCACCGCTTTCTGTTATCCCTATGGCGATCACGGTCCGGAACACCGGGCCATGGTGCGCGAGGCCGGATACGACAACGCCACGCTGACCCAGCGCGGCCTGGCGGGCGCTTCCGACGATCCTTACGGGCTGCCCCGGGTGACTGTGGCTCGCTCCACCCATATCGTCCGTTTCCTGCAGAAGTGCCTGACCCGGTATGAAGACACCCGCCGGCGCCGCTGAGCGGCGGCTCCGCATCGCGCTTCTGGTCGACCGCTTCGGCAATCGCTTCGGAGGCGCGGAAGCCTATGGCGTGGAGCTGATGCGCGTGCTCGGCCAGCGCCATGACGTGTCCGTCGTGGCGCGCGATTTCGACAGCGAGCTGCCATTTTCCTTCCTGCCCGTGCGCTTCCCGGGCTGGCTGCCCAGCTGGATGCGGGTGCTGTATTTCGCCTGGCGCGCCGACCGGCTCACCCGCGGACGCTACGACATCGTGCATTCGCACATGAACGGCTGGGCCGGTGAAATCCAGGTCATGCATGTCACTCCGGTGCGCTACAACCGACTCACACGCGTCAAGCCGCTGCAGCGCCTGACCGCCTGGCTCAGCCCGCGCCTGGCCACCTACCTGCTACTGGAATGGTTCCGCGTGCGCACGGCGCCCGCGCGCCGGGTGGTCGCCGTTTCCGGCCTGATCATGGACCAGCTGCACCGCAGCTATGGCCCGCAACTGCCTGTGGACATCATCGCGCCGGGGGTCAAGTTGCCCACGGCCGCGCAAAAGCAAGGGCGCGACGAGACCCGCGCCCGCCTGGGGTGGGGCGCCGATACCGTCGGCTGCCTGCTGGTCGCCCGCAATCCCTTGCGTAAAGGCCTGCCGGCCCTGCTCGACGCGCTGGGCAAGCTGCCGCCGCAATACAAGCTGCTGGTCGTGGGCGCGGACGAGCCCACGCGCGAGCGCGTGCGCGCCGCAGGCGCCGTCGCCGGCCGGGTATCGCTGGTCGATCCCACGCCCGACGTCGCCAGCTACTTCAGCGCGGCCGACATCTATGCGCACCCCACGCTGAACGACAGCTATGGCATGGCGCCCCTGGAGGCGATGTCGCATGGCTTGCCGGTCGTAGTGAGTTCGCCCGCTTATTGCGGCTTCGCGCAGTATCTGTCCGCAGGCAAGGACGCGCTCATCCTGCAGGACCCGCGCGACGGCGCCCAGTTGGCGCAAGCGCTGGAGCGGCTGGGTTCGGAGCCCGAACTGCGGGCGGCCCTGGCGGAACGCGGCCTGGCGATCGCCCGCGACCAGAGCTGGGAGGCGGTCGCGGCGCGCTACGAGGCGCTATACGAAAAAGTGCTCTCCGAGCGCCCCTGACCGCAACCCACACACCCGGCCAGCGCCGGTCTCAGTGTCTGACACCCCCACGAGACACTCGCCCAAGCTGAAGCAGCGTTCCCGGGTGTCTGACACCCATCGGTCCAGTGTCTGACACCCCCACGAGACACTCGCCCAAGCTGAAGCAGCGCTCCCGGGTGTCTGACACCCATCGGCCCAGTGTCTGACACCCCCACGAGACACTCGCCCAAGCTGAAGCGGCGTTCCCGGGTGTCTGACACCCACGCCCCCTCACCCCGCCGGCGCCGTCATCCGCTCCAGTTCACCCAGCCAGTAAATCGCATGCTCGCGGTCGGCGCCGCACATCTCGGCCTGTGGCTGCAGCCCGCCGCAAAAATCGGGGCGCGAAGGCTGGCCGAATATCGCGCAGCGCATGTCCGGCAGCAGCTGGATACAGGGCACGCCGGCCGGCTTGCCCTGCGGCATGCCGGGGATCGGCCGCGTGATCGACGGCGCGATGCAACAGGCGCCGCAACCGGGCCGGCAGGCGAGCGTTGCCGCGCTCATACCCATCCGCGCAGCCAGTAGACGAAGAGGCCGGCGTATTCCTTGATGATCGAGCGGCTGGCGTCGAAGGTGCGCTGGTCGGGCAGCCACAGCGCAAGCGAGCCGTCCGCGGGCGCCACGATCTGCGGCGGCGTGGGAGCCGCGATGGCCTCCACCCCTTGCTTGGAAAAGGCCGCCATCGCCCGCGGCATGTGCAGCGCGGAGGTCACCAGCAGGATCTTGCCGATGCCGCGCGACTTGAGCTTGTCTTCGGTCAGGGCGGCGTTTTCGTACGTGGTGCGGCTGGAGTTTTCCAGGATCAGCGCCGATTCCGGCACGCCTTGCTGGCGGATGTTGTGGGCCATGCCCCGGGCCTCGCTCACATCGCCTTCGAGCGCGCCGCCCGACAGCAGGACCTTGGGCGCGCGCCCCGCGCGATAGAGCTCGGCGGCCGTATCGATGCGCACGATAGCGGTGCCTTTGTCGTAGGGCAGGAACCAGTTGGCGCGGCCGTTGGCGGTATTGCCGCCCAGCACCACGATGGCGTCGGCAGTCGGGGATTCCGCGGGAGGCAAGTGCGGGTAGCGGGACTCCAGCGCTCCGCCCAGCCAGAGCGACGTAGCCGGCAGCGACCAGAACAGCGCCCACAGCAGGCCGGTCCCGATGAGGGCGACGCCGGTCTTGCGGAGCCGGACCCAGCCCAGCGCCAGTCCGATCACGACCAGGGTCATGCACAGGTTGTAAGGAATGATCAGATTTGCGAGATAACTGGAAAGGGGCATTTCAAATCCTGATTACTGCGTCTCGTGCAGCAGGGTTTCAGCCTGTTGCACGACTTCCTCGGCCGATGGCCAGGCGTTTTCGGCGCCCAGGCACACCGCTCGAGGCGACCACGGCCCGGTCCGGCCGGGGCGGGTGACGCCGAACAGGGTGAGCTCCCTGGCGGCGGCGGCCGCCGCGACGTGCGACACACCGGAATCGTTACAAATCACCAGTGCGGCCCTGGCCGTCAGCGCCGCGAAGGCGCCCAGGGACAGGGGCGGCAGCAGCAGCGCCGTCGGCGCATTGCGCCGGGCTTCCTCGGTCTCGGCCGGAGGGGGGCACATTACCACGGTATGGCCCAGAGCCTGGAGGGCGCGGGTAAGTGTATCGAATCCTGGCCAGACCTTGATCCTGCCCTTGTGCAGGCCCGTGGCCGTCGGGGCGATCAGGACGAAACGCTTGCCGGCCAGCCCGGCCGCTTCCAGCGCCAGGGAGGCGGCATCGCGGTGGGCGGCGGTCAGGGGCAGGTCCAGGGTCGGGCCAGGTTCGGCGGGGCCGCTGGGCAGTCCCCAGCGCCTCAGGGCTTCGCGCGTCAGGTAATGCCAGGACTGGACGGCGTGCAGGGAATCGTCGGGCTTGGAGACCGGCCAGCGCAGCAGGAAGCTGCGGCCGTCATCGCGGTAGCCCGCCGAGGGCACGCCAGCCAGCCGGAACACCAGGGCGCTGGACAGGGAGTCGGGCAGCAGCAGGCCCCGCGCCCGCCGGCCCTGGGCGCCCAAGGCGCGCCGGTGGGCGCTGACGGCCGCGCGGTCGGGCCCGACCTTGCCCCGCATGGGGATGAAATCCTGCTTGGCCACGCCCTCGAGGAGGTCGCGGGCCCAGGGACGGGCACAGATCACCAGGGGCAGGCCGCTGGCGTGCAGGGCACGCAGGCTGGGCAGGCTCATGCAGACATCGCCCACCCAATTGGGCAACCGGACGTACAGACAACTGATATCGGACATGGATGGGCGCTGGGCGCGTTAGGGCTAAGAGGGGCGGTCCGGGCAGCGCGTCTGCGCGCAGCCGGTACAATTCTCGCCACAATTGTATAAAAGCGAGTGATCCCTTTGAATTCTGCTGCACGCCATGCGCCCGCGGGGTCCCAGCCCGTCAAAGCCGAACTTTGGAGGCGGATCTACAGCCGCGTAGGCTCCTACTGGAAGGGCTTGCTGCTGGCCATCCTGCTGATGGCGGGCGCGGCCGCCACGCAACCCGTCCTGGCCGTCATTATGAAGCCTTTGCTGGACGGAGGCTTTTCCGGGGCCAAACCCTATTACGTGTGGGCGCTGCCGCTGGCCGTGGTGGGCCTCATCCTGCTGCGCGGCATCTGCAACTTCTTCAGTGATTACCTGCTGGCCTGGGTCGCCAACAATGTGCTGCTGGGCATGCGGCGCGACATGTTCGAGCGCCTGCTGGGCCTGCCGGACGCCGATTTCAAGCAGGGCGACACCGGCCGCCTGCTCAACCGCTTCACGATCGACGCGGGCAACGTCACCGGCTACGCCACCGACGTCATTACGGTGCTGGTCCGGGAAACCCTGGTCGTCATCGCCCTGATCTGCGTGCTGCTGTACATGTCATGGGTGCTGACGCTGATCATCCTGATCATGCTGCCCGTCTCGGTGCTGATCTCGCGCTTCTTCATCCAGCGCCTGCGCCGCATCAACCGCGAAACCGTCAACATGAACGCCGAGCTGACCCGGGTCGTCGGCGAGGGCATCGACGGCCAGCGCGTCATCAAGCTGTTCGACGGCTACGAGGTCGAGCGCGGCCGCTTCGATTTCGTCAACCGCCGCCTGCGCCGGTTCGCCATGCGCACCGCCACGGCGGACGCCGCGCTGACGCCGCTGACCCAGGTATGCATTTCGATCTCGGTCGGCGCGGTCATCGCCGTGGCGCTCAGCCAGGCCAACAGCGGCGCGCTCACCGTGGGCAGCTTCGCCTCGTTCATGGCGGCGCTGGCCCAGATCTTCGATCCCATCAAGCGCCTGACCAACGTCGCCGCGCGCATGCAGAAGATGCTGGTATCCGCCGAAAGCGTATTCACGCTGATCGACCAGGTCCCCGAAGGCGATGCCGGCACCAGGGAACTGTCCGAGCCCGTGCGCGGCAAGGTCGAGTTCCGAGCCGTGTCGCACCGTTTCCCGGACGCCGACCGCGATACCGTCAACGACGTTTCCTTCGTCGTCGAGCCCGGCCAGACCGTCGCCCTGGTGGGCCGTTCGGGCAGCGGCAAGACCACCCTGGTCAATATGCTGCCGCGCTTCGTGCTGGCCGACAGCGGGCAGATCCTCGTGGACGATGTGCCCATCGGCGACCTGACGCTGCGCAGCCTGCGTTCGCATCTGTCGCTGGTCAGCCAGGACGTGGTGCTGTTCGACGATTCCATCGCCGCCAACGTCGGCTACGGCGCGCTCGGCAAGTCCAGCGAGCAGAAAGTGCGCGACGCCCTGGCGGCCGCCAACCTGCTGGAATTCGTGGATGGCTTGCCGCAGGGCATGAACACCCCCGTGGGCGAGAATGCCGCCCGCCTGTCGGGCGGCCAGCGCCAGCGCCTGGCGATCGCTCGCGCGCTGATCAAGAACGCGCCCATCCTGATCCTGGACGAAGCCACCTCCGCGCTCGACAACGAGTCCGAACGCCAGGTCCAGGCCTCGCTGGAGCGCCTGATGAAAGGCCGCACCACGCTGGTCATCGCGCATCGCCTGTCCACCGTGCAGAACGCCGATCGCATCATCGTGCTGGATGCGGGCAAGATCGTCGAGCAAGGGCCCCACGCCGAGCTGCTGGCCGCCGACGGCCTGTACGCCTCGCTCTACAAGATGCAGTTCCGCGAGGACTGACCGCAGCCCTTCGCGCCCGGCCTCGCCCGGGCGCGTTTCCTCCTGTCGCATTTCCGGATTGCCAAGCCGCCGGATTGCCGGAAAATGGCGCAAGGCCGGCGGCGCCCAAGGCGCCGCGGCTCGCCGTGCATCCAGGAGCGTTCCATGTCCCTGCCTTCCGAAGGCAATCAGCTCGTCAACGTCGTCGTCCTGCTGGGAGCCGCCGTTGTCGCGGTTCCCTTGTTCAAACGTCTGGGCTTGGGATCCGTCCTGGGCTATCTCGCCGCCGGATTGGCCATCGGCCCCTTCGGCATGGGGTTTTTTTCGGATCCCAAATCCATCCTGCACGTGGCCGAGCTGGGCGTGGTGATGTTTCTGTTCATCATCGGGCTGGAAATGCAGCCTTCGCGCCTGTGGAAGCTGCGGGGCGAGATATTCGGCCTGGGCGTGGCGCAGGTGCTCGCCTGCGGCGCGCTCCTGACCGGTGTCGGCCTGCTGGCCGGGCTGTCCGGCCCGGCGGCCTTCATGGCCGCGATGGGCTTCGTGCTGTCGTCCACCGCGATCGTCATGCAGATACTGGCTGAACGCGGCGAGGCCGCCAGCGGGCAAGGGCAGCGCATCGTGTCCATTCTTTTGCTGGAAGACCTGGCCATCGTTCCCCTGCTGGCCCTGGCCAGCCTGCTGGCGCCGGCGGGCGGCGTCCAGCACGGCGATGGCGATCCCTGGCTGCAGGCGGCCATCGCGGTGGGATGCATACTGGCCCTGCTGGCGGCCGGCCGGTGGCTGCTCAACCCGCTCTTCCGGCTGCTGGCGGCGGCGCACGCCCGCGAGGTCATGACCGCCGCCGCGCTGCTGGTGGTGCTGGGGGCGGCGCTGCTGATGGAACTCGGCGGCCTGTCCATGGCCATGGGGGCCTTCCTGGCCGGCGTCCTGCTGTCCGAATCCACCTTCCGCCATCAGCTCGAGGCGGAGGTCGAGCCCTTTCGCGGCATTCTTCTGGGTCTGTTCTTCCTGGGCGTGGGCATGTCCCTGGATCTCTCCGCCGTCGTGCGCGAATGGCCGCTCATCCTGGCGGCGGTCATTGTCTTCATGCTGGTGAAATCAGCCGGCGTGTATGTGGTGGCGAGGGCGCTGCGCGCCACCCATGCCGAGGCCATGACCCGCGCCGCCCTGCTGGCGCAGGGGGGAGAGTTCGCCTTCGTGCTGTATGGCGCGGCGGCGGCCGCCGGCATATTCGATGCGCACACCGGCGCCGTGCTGACGGCGGTCGTCATCATTTCGATGGCTTTCACGCCGCTGTGCGTGCTCGCGCTGCGCTGGCTGCTGCCCAAGCCCGCGCCATCCATGGAAGACGTGGACGTGGCCAAGGACCTGGACGGCTGCGTGCTCATCGTGGGGTTCGGCCGCTTCGGCCAGATCGTGACCCAGGCCATGCTGGCGCGAGACCTGAAGGTCTCCATCCTGGATACCGACACCGACGCGATCCGGGCCGCGGCCAAGTGGGGCGTCAAGGTCTATTACGGGGATGGCACCCGCGTCGACATGCTCCGCACGGCAGGGGCGGAGAACGCCTGCGTCATCCTCATCTGTATCGACAATCCTGTCTCGGTCAACCACATGGTCAAGCTGGTCAAGGCCGAGTTCCCGCTGGTCAAGGTGGCGGTGCGGGCCTATGACCGCATTCATTCGCTGGCGCTGGCCAAGGAGGGGGTGGATTACCAGGTGCGCGAAACCCTGGAATCGGCGCTGGCGTTCGGCGAGGCCGCGCTGCGCGTGGTCGGGGTGCCGGCGGACGAAGCCGCCGAGGTGGCCCAAGACGTCCGCAAGCGGGATACCGAGCGTTTCGAGCTGGAAGTGGCGGGCGGGCTGTTCGCCGGCCGGTCGCTGCTGTACGGCAATATGAGCAGCGCGCCCGACGGCAAGAACGACAAGCCCGACCGCGAGGCCACCGAAACGGCGCCCAGTCCGCTGGCGTAGGCCAATATTTCCTTTTATTCGCGTTACGTTACGCATCATTTCACGCGCAAGCCCCGGTGACTAAGGTAGATTAATCCGCACAGACTCTTCGCCCATGAAGAGCTTTTGCCAGGGGGCTGCCATGCTGCAATCGGATCGGATTTCCACGACACCGCAAGCTGTTGGTATAGAACTGGCCCGGCGCCAGGCCACGGCCTTGCGCTGCGGGTTTTCCGCGGGCTCCATGCGCCAGCTGCTTTCGCAGACGGGCGGAACGGGGCCCGCGTGGTCGATCGGCGCGCACCGCGAGACCGACAGGGCCAGGGGCGCCAAGGCCTTTCCCTTCCGCATCGCGGCGGTCGCGGCATCCTGAGGGCGGGCTGGGCGCTGCGTCCCTTTTTCGGCGTGGATCTTGCGTCCAAGGCCGGGGATCGGCATTATCGGCAAGATGAATTCCCACTAGCCATGGGCTGCGATATCCCGACGTCCCTTGCGTAGGAGCGCCGTATTGAAGTCTCGCAGGCTTGTTCATCATGCCTTGTATGCATTGGCGGTGCTGCTCGCGGTCGGCATTTGCGCCGCGGCCATCGCGCTGCTCTGGATCGACCGACGCGTCACCTGGGACGCGGCCCACGTGTCCGCCCGGAACATCACGGGAGTGCTGTCCGGAGACATCAGCCGCACCGTGCATCTCTACGATCTGTCGCTGCAAGGGGTGATAGAACGCCTGGGAGAGCCGGGCATGGAGCGCGTCGAACGCGCAACCCAGCACCGCTTCCTGTTCGACCGCTCGTCCACGGCCGAGTACCTGGGCGCGATCGTGGTGGTGGATAAGGACGGCAATATCCGCTACCACTCCGGCTCGCTGGATCCTCCCGCCGTGAATTTCGCGGATCGGGATTTTTTCCAGGTGCACCGCGACGCCGACGACATCGGCCTGTACGTCAGCAGGCCGTACCACAGCCGCATGCGCGGCGGAGACGAGAGCATCGCCATCAGCCGGCGCCTGTCCAATCCGGACGGCAGCTTCGCCGGCATCGTGGGCGGTTCCTTGCGCCTGGCCTATTTCCGCGATCGCTTCGCCGCGCTGTCGATTGGCGAGAGGGATGAGATCGCCATCTTCCGCAACGACGGGGTGGTGCTGCTGCGCAACCCCTATTCCCTGTCGGACCTGGGCAGCGACATCGGCATGTCCCTGGATTTCCAGCAATTCCTGATCCGCCGTGAAGGTTCGTTCGTGGGCGTGCTGTCGCCGGACGGCGTCAATCGCCTCTACACGTTCGCAACCATCGAGGGCACGCCGCTGATCCTGGACGTCGCGATGGACGTCGACGAAGTGATGGCGCCCTGGATGCGCCGCGCGTTGCTGGTCGTGCCGGTCACCGGGGCGCTGTTCCTGTCCGTGGTGGCGCTGATCGTATTGTTTCGTCGCGAGATGAGCCAGAGGCAGGTGATCGAGGCCCGGCTGGAGGCTCAGGCGCAGACCGATGGGCTTACCGGCATGCCGAACCGCCGCGCGTTCGACGAGGCGCTGGCGCGGGAATGGTTGGACGCGCGCCGTGAGCGCGCGCCGCTGTCGCTGCTCTTCCTGGATGCAGACCACTTCAAGCGGTACAACGATCGCTACGGCCACCAGGAAGGCGATGAATTGCTGAAGGTGCTGGCGCTCGTGCTCAAGCAGAAGGCCCGGCGTCCGCGGGACTTGGCGGCACGTTACGGAGGGGAGGAATTCGTGGTGCTGCTGCCCGATACCAGCGGGCAGCGCGCGGAGGCGGTCGCCGAAGGCATCCGCCAGGCCATTGCTGGCTTGCGCGTGCCGCATGAGGACAACGGGGCCGGCATCGTGACGGTCAGTATCGGTGTCGCGACTGCGATACCGCTGGCCGAGGACATGGAGGCCAGCCTGGTGGAGGCGGCCGACGCCGCCCTGTACCAGGCCAAGGAGGCGGGCCGCAACCGCGTGGCGGTGGCCGGCGAGTGAGCCGCCGGCATGGCCCTGGCCGCTTAGCGGCCGACCATGACGGCCTGCATGCGCGTCTGCGCCTGCTGCACGTTCTTCGCTTGCGCGTTCAGGTCCTGCAGCAGCTTGTTCAACTCGGCTTGCACGGCCGGGTCCTGCACTTTGACGATCGGGCCGGACATATCGATCTGCGCGGCATGCGCGGCGACATAGTCGGCGATCTTCAGGCTGGCGTCGAACGTCGCGTTCAATTGAGGCAGCGTGTCGCGGAAGGTATCGGCCGGCAGGCTGACAGTCTTTTCATAAGCCTTGTCGTACACGGCCTTCAGGTCTTCCGGCTGCTTGAGTTGCGCATGCGCGGCATCGGCCTTGGCCTGCTCCGCCTTCAGCGCGGTGCCCATTTCGTTCAGCGAAACCTGCACTGCCTTGATGTCGTCGCGGCGCGCCACGACGTCGTTCAGCGAGCGCACCGCGCCCTTCTGCATGATGCCGGAAAGCGGCTTCACGGAGGCGTCCATGCCGGCGTTGAAGTCGGTGATGACGGCGTAATGGGCAGCGTAGTCGCCAAAGGATTTCTTCTCCTCGTCCGTCAGCTTCGGCACCCGCACGCCGGGCTTGTCCACGATGCGGGTCTGCAGGAACTGCGTGAACGCGGCACGCTGTTCGGGCTCCTTGTCGCCGCAGGCGGCCAGCAGAAGCGGCAGCGCGGCGGCCAGCACCAGGAACGGACGGAATAGGGACTTCATCATTGACCTCCGAAAGCAAAAGAATGGGCGCATGCAGGCCATCGCCCGCAAAGCGCCCGCAGCTTATCGGCTCGCTCGTCTTGTCGCCATCGGTTTCAAGTTTCATTGCAAACGAATCGTTAAGACACACAATTCATACACAATGACGTGAATTCCCGAGGCGCACCTGTTATGAGCGTGGGGCTTGTCGGTTGGACAGTCCCTAGACGAGGATTATGTCGTACTGTTCTTGGGAGTAGCGGTTTTCCACTTCCAGGGATACGCGCTTGCCCACGAAGTCGCCCAGCATGGCCAGGTGCTGGCTTTCCTCTTCCAGGAACAGGTCGATCACATCCTGGGATGCCAGGATGCGGAATTCCTTGGGGTTGAATTGCCGCGCCTCGCGCAGGATTTCGCGCAGGATTTCATAGCAGACGGTGCGCGGCGTGCGCACGTTGCCACGCGCCTCGCACATGGGGCAGGGCTCGCACAGCTGGTGCGCCAGCGAATCGCGGGTGCGCTTGCGGGTCATTTCCACCAGCCCCAGCTGCGTGAAACCATTGACCGTCATCCGTGTGCGATCGCGCGCGAGCGCCTTCTTCAGTTCCGCCAGCACGGTTTCGCGGTGTTCCTGATCCTCCATGTCGATGAAGTCCAGGATGACGATGCCCCCCAGGTTGCGCAGGCGCAGCTGCCGCGCGATCGCCTGCGCCGCTTCCAGGTTGGTTTTGAAAATGGTGTCGTCGAAGTTGCGCCCGCCGACGAAACCGCCGGTGTTCACGTCGACGGTGGTCAGCGCCTCGGTCTGGTCGATGATGAGGTAGCCGCCCGACTTCAGGTCCACCCGGCGGGACAGGGCGCGGGCGATCTCCTCGTCCACGTTGGCCGTGTCGAAGAGGGGGCGCTCGCCGCTGTAATGCTGGATGCGGTCGACGACCGATGGGGTATAGATGCGGGCCCATTCGAGCATGGCGGCGCTCGTCGTGCGGGAATCCACGAGAATGGCGCCGGTGCCGGGGCCCACCATGTCGCGCAGCACGCGCTGGGCAAGGGTCAGGTCCTGGTGGAGCAGGGCGGGGGCGGGCTGGGTCCGAGCGGCGGCCTGCACGCTGGTCCAGAGCTTGCGCAGGTACTCCAGATCCGCCGTCAATTCTTCGTCGTTGGCGCCTTCCGCCTGTGTCCGTACGATAAAGCCGCCTTTCTCGTCGGCCGGCATCAAGGCCTGCAGCCGTTCGCGCAGCAGGATGCGTTCGGACTCGGTGTCGATCTTCTGCGAAATGCCGATGTGCGGGTCGTGGGGCAGGTAGACCAGCATCCGTCCCGCCATGCTGATCTGCGTGGACAGGCGGGCGCCCTTGGTGCCCAGCGGGTCCTTGACCACCTGCACCATGATGGTCTGTCCCTCGAACAGAAGCTTCTCGATGGGAGTGGGGGTGAGCCCCTGGCTGCGTTCTCCCCGGTTCTCCCGCAAGTCCGCTATGTGTATGAAGGCGGCGCGCTCCAGCCCGATGTCGATGAAGGCGCTCTGCATGCCGGGCAGCACGCGGACGACCCGCCCCAAATAGATATTGCCCACATGGCCGCGCTGGATGCTGCGTTCCACGTGCAGCTCCTGCACCGATCCTTGTTCCACCAATGCAACGCGGGTTTCGAAGGGGGTGACATTGATCAGGATATCTTCGCTCATGGCGATGGCGGGGGGCATAGGGTGTTCGTCTCCAGGTAGGTGCGGCGTACAAGGCGAATAGTAAACGCACCCATTCCATAGGCAAGCCGCCGAGCGAGCATAGCCTTGCCTTGGCTATATATATAAGGAAGTACGAAGGCGGCGCGGCGTGTGCCGGCACGAGAATGGCGTCGGCGGCCAGCCAGGACTGCCTGCGGCACAGGGCCTA
>NZ_JPYO01000033.1:0-231 GCF_000757485.1 Achromobacter sp. RTa | reverse complement strand
CCAGTTGCGTAATTCGAAACAGTGTGCTATAGTCTTGGGCTTGGCTGATGAATCAATACGGGTTTACCCGTAGATTGATTGGCCGCCTGAAGCGACTCGACTTCAGATAGGTGCAAGTCAGGCAGAAGCCGGTTGCATAATCTGCAAAAATCGTGTTATAGTTTCGGGCTTGGCAGTTACCGAAATGTTAGGGAAAACCCTGAAATTTCGATAGCTGCTAAAGAGGAAAGA
>NZ_JPYO01000032.1 GCF_000757485.1 Achromobacter sp. RTa | reverse complement strand
CCAGGCCAACACCGACGCCAACGGCATCGGCATCCGCTACGCGCGCACCAACGAGGCCGGCCTTGCGCAAAGCGACGCCTTTGCCCAAGGCGAAGGCAGCACCGCAGTGGGCTACAACGCCACGGCGACCGCGGACAGCGCGCTGGCGCTGGGCCGCGAGGCACAGGCCAGCCATGCCGGCAGCGTGGCGCTTGGCGCCAATGCCGTGGCCGATGGTTCCACGCTCGGCACCCCCGCCTACAACCCTGGCACCGCCTCCATCGCCGGCACCGCGCCGGCGGGCGAAGTCAGCCTCGGCTCGGCCGGCGCCGAACGCCGCATCACCAACGTGGCGGCAGGCGCCACCGACACCGACGCCGTCAATGTCAGCCAG
>NZ_JPYO01000031.1 GCF_000757485.1 Achromobacter sp. RTa | reverse complement strand
CTCGGGGTGTCTGACACCCGGGAAACGGCTCTTCAAGCCTTGGCGCTATCTCGTGCGGGTGTCAGACACGGATCACCACGGCGGACTTCGCTGCACCGTGTCTGACACCCCTACGGCAAGACGTTGCAGGCTTGAAGCAACGCAACGGGGTGTCTGACACCAATCGGGGCAAGCGCCACTTCTCCAGGAGGTGTCTGACACCCGGGAAACAGCTCTTCAAGCCTTGGCGCTATCGCGTACGGGTGTCAGACACGGATCGCCACGGCGGACTTCGCTGCACCGTGTCTGACACCCCTACGGCAAGACGTTGCAAGCTTGAGGCAATGCAGCGGGGTGTCTGACACCAATCGGGGTAGGAGCCTCTTCAATCGAGGTGTCTGACACCCGGGAAAC
>NZ_JPYO01000030.1 GCF_000757485.1 Achromobacter sp. RTa | reverse complement strand
GACACCCCGCGACCGGCTTTGCGCGTCGAGAAGTGTCTGACACCCGTACGAGACGCCCCCACGGCCAAATGCGGCTGCCACCCGGGTGTCTGACACCCGGGCAGGACAGCGACAGCCTGCACGAGCGTTTCGTATGGGTGTCAGACACTGCTTGGATTCGGGTGTCTGACATTGCGCGAGGACGGGTGCGTGACACCCCGCGACCGGCTTTGCGCGTCGAGAAGTGTCTGACACCCGTACGAGACGCCCTCACGGCCAAGTGCGGCTGCCACCCGAGTGTCTGACACCCGGGCAGGACAGCGACAGCCTGCACGAGCGTTTCGTATGGGT
>NZ_JPYO01000029.1 GCF_000757485.1 Achromobacter sp. RTa | reverse complement strand
CCGGCGAGAGCTGTGTTGGTTTGGAATTGCGTCGCGTAAGGGTGTCAGACACTATCCCAAAAAAAATCAGCAAAACAAGGCAAAGCGAAGCGAGCCGAAAGGACAAGCGAAGCAACGTCCTCTCCCCTCCCCCTTGGGGGGAGGGTCAGGGAGGGGGCCCACATACCGCCCCTCGGGGCCCGCCACTTGAGGTTCGAGCAAGCAAGCGAAGCGCAGCTCTGCTAGAATCTCAAGTGGCGGGCCCCTTCGCATGGTTCGACGGTGAACCTGGTCAGGTCGGGAACGAAGCAGCCATAGTCGTTTAGGGTCAGTGCCGGAGTAAGGCTCGCCAACCGGATTCTTCAAAACAAAGGGTCATGTCCATCATCATGGCCCTTTGTTTTTCTGAGGGGACGGGGTTATTTTCCAAGGATACGCTCCACGAAAATAAGCCCGTCCCCTTTGCATTTCAGGCCCCGCGAGGCGTGGGCGCCGAGGCCTTCGCGCCGAACCCCAGGAGCTGGACCTGCCTTTTCGAGCCAGCTCCCGAAACAGGCTCTACAATCCACCCATGACTTATCTGGTACTGGCCCGCAAGTGGCGGCCGCGATCGTTCGATACCCTCGTGGGACAGGATCACGTGGTGCGCGCGCTGACGCATGCGCTCGACACGCAACGCCTGCACCACGCCTGGCTGTTCACCGGAACCCGGGGCGTGGGCAAGACCACGCTTTCGCGCATCCTGGCCAAATCTCTCAACTGCGAAACAGGCATCACGTCCAAGCCTTGCGGCGTGTGCCAGGCGTGCACGGAAATCGACGCGGGGCGCTTCGTCGACTACCTCGAACTCGACGCGGCCTCGAACCGCGGCGTCGAGGAGATGACCCAGCTTCTGGAGCAGGCGGTGTACGCGCCGGGCGCTGGGCGCTTCAAGGTCTACATGATCGACGAAGTCCACATGCTGACCGGGCACGCGTTCAACGCCATGCTCAAGACGCTGGAAGAGCCGCCGCCCCACGTCAAGTTCATCCTGGCCACGACCGACCCGCAGAAGATCCCGGTGACGGTGCTGTCGCGCTGCCTCCAGTTCAATCTCAAGCAGATGCCGGCCGATTCCATCGTCGGTCACCTGCAGGCGGTGCTGGGGCAGGAAGACGTGGGCTTCGAAGTGCCGGCCTTGCGGCTGATCGGGCAGGCGGCCTCGGGGTCCATGCGCGACGCCCTGTCGCTGACCGACCAGGCCATCGCCTATAGCGCGGGCAACCTTACCGAAGAGGCCGTGCGCGGCATGCTCGGCACCATCGATCAGCGGCACCTCGTGCGCCTGCTGGACGCGCTGTCCACGGGCGATGCCAAGGGCGTGCTGGCGGTGGCGGACGAGCTCGCGATTCGCGGCCTGTCCTATGCGGGCGCGCTGGCCGACCTGGCCGTGCTGCTGTCGCGCGTGGCCATCGAGCAGCGCGTGATCGGCGTTACGCCGGCCGAGGATCCGCTGGCGGCCGACATCTCCCGCCTGGCGCAGTCCCTGCATCCCGACGCGGTGCAGCTGTTCTATTCCGTGGCGGTGCACAGCCGCGGCGAACTGACGCTGGCTCCCGACGAATATGCCGGCTTCATCATGGCCTGCCTGCGCATGCTGGCGCTCAACGGCGAGGCCGGCCCGCAGACCGCGCTGGAAGCTCCCGCCGCGCCGGCCCGCCAGGTTGCCGATCCGGCGCCCGCCGCCGCATCTGCTCCTGCTCCTCAGGCCGCGCCCGCGTCCGCCGCCGTGCAGGCCGCGCCGGAACCCGAAGCCGCGCCTGTCGTGGCGGCCGAAGCTCCGCAGGCGCCAGCCGTGCCCGAACCAGCCGCCGAACCCGAATCCGCATCCGAGCCGCAAGCCGCCGTGGCGGCAGTCGAAGCCGAAGCCCCCCCTCCCCAGGCAGCCCCGCAGGGCAGCGTGCCGCCCTGGGAAGAACTGCCGGCCGAGCAGGCCGCTCCCGAGGCGCCCAGGGCAGCCGGCTCCGCGGCGCTGGCGGTCACGCCGGCCGCTGCTGCGGTTGCTGCCGCGCCGGCGGCCGCTGCTGCTGCGCTCGATGCCGCCGCGGCCGATGCCTCGGCGGTCGATGCCGGCGGCCCGCCGTCCTGGGTCGACGAGGAAATCCCCTTCGACGCAGAAGGCGGTTTCGCGCCGGACAACGGATTCACCGCGGATCCGGATGACGACGATTTCGAAACCCTGGCGTCCGCGCCGAGCGCCGCTCCGGCTCAGGCCGCGCCCGCCCGCCGCGAAGGCCCGGCGCCTGCCCGCAAGCGTTCGTCGCGCGCGCGCATGGCGGACATGACTCCCGCGGGCTGGCCCGAGCTGGCCGCGCGCCTGCCCGTCACCGGCCTGGCCGCGGAACTGGCGCGCCAGAGCGAATGGGCCGGCGTGCAGGGCGATGCCATCGTCCTGCGCGTGGCCGTCAAGACTCTGGCCGAAAGCGAAAGCCGGGTCCGTCTCCAGACCGTGCTGTGCGAGCATTTCGGCCAGGGCATACGGTTGGACGTGGAGGTCGGCGTCACGGGCGATGCCACGGCGCATGCCGTGGCGCAGGCCGAACGGGCCGCCCGCCAGCAAGCCGCCGAAGACGCGGTTGCCGTCGATCCCTTCGTGCAGGCCCTGGTGGCCGATTTCGGCGGACAGGTCGTTCCCGGCTCCATCCGCCACGTAGACTCCCCGGCCGCCGCCTGAGGCGGCGGCAATCTCTCATTCCCCTCGTTCAAGGAAGCACCGATCATGATGAAAGGACAACTGGCCGGCCTGATGCGCCAGGCGCAGCAAATGCAGGAAAACATGAAGAAGGCGCAGGATGCGCTGGCCGAAATCCAGGTCGAAGGCGCCTCCGGCGGCGGCCTGGTCAAGGTCACCATGACCTGCCGCCACGACGTCAAGCGCGTCGCGATCGACCCGTCTCTGCTGGGCGACGACAAGGACATGCTGGAAGACCTGGTCGCCGCGGCGTTCAACGACGCGCTGCGCAAGGCCGAGGCGACCTCCCAGGAAAAGATGGCGTCCGTCACCGCCGGCATGCCGCTGCCCCCGGGCATGAAGCTGCCGTTCTGAGCGTGGCCTTTTTGCCGCCGGGTCGCTCCAAGGCAAAAAGCGTCCCCTCGGGGGCTGCAAGCCGAAGGCGCAGCGCGCGGGCTTTGATTTTTTAGGCTGCAATGGATCCCTTACTTCCTGAACCCGAACCGCTGGTGTCGCTGATCGAGGCGCTGCGGCGCCTGCCCGGCGTGGGCGTGCGTTCCGCGAGGCGCATGGCCTATCACCTGCTGCAGCATGATCCGCAAGGCGCGGACCTGCTGGGCCGGGCACTGGCGGGCGCGGTGCGGGACCTGAAGCATTGCGCGCGCTGCAACAGCTTTTCGGAAGAAGAGGTCTGCGGCACCTGCAGCAATCCCAAGCGCGACCGCTCGCTGCTGTGCATCGTCGAAACCCCGGCCGATCAGAACATGATCGAGTCCAGCCACGGCTACCGCGGCCTGTACTACGTGCTGATGGGGCGCGTTGCGCCGCTCGAGGGCATCGGCCCCCGCGAGCTGGATTTCGACCGCGTGATCAAGCGCGCCACCGACGGCGAGGTCCAGGAAGTCATCCTGGCGACCAACTTCACTGCCGAAGGCGAGACCACCGCGCACTTCCTGGGCGAGGCCCTGGGCGAGCGCGGCCTGCGCGTCACCCGGCTGGCGCGGGGCGTGCCGGCCGGCAGCGAACTTGAATACGTGGACGCGGGCACGATCGCCTGGGCGTTGATGGAGCGCAAGACCACCTGATTCCGGGCAACGAGCCTTCGGCAACGCATCGAAGGCCGCCAAGAAAAAACCGCGAGGAGACAAACGATGTCAGCGCTGACCGGACTGAAAGTCCTGGAACTCGGCACGCTCATAGCCGGCCCGTTCGCCGCGCGCATCTTCGGAGAATTCGGGGCCGACGTCATCAAGGTGGAAACGCCCCACGGGCCCGACGGCTCGGGCGGCGGCGATCCCATCCGCAGTTGGCGCCACCTGCACGAAGGCAATTCCCTGTGGTGGACCGTGCAGGCCCGCAACAAGCGGTCCATCGCCCTCAACCTGAAAGACCCGCGCGCGCGTGAAATCGCCCGCCAGCTGGCGCTGGACGCCGACGTGGTGGTCGAGAACTACCGGCCGGGCGTGCTCGAGAAGTGGGGGCTGGGCTACGAACAGCTGCGGGCGGTCAATCCGGCGCTCATCATGGTGCGCCTGTCCGGCTACGGACAGACGGGGCCCATGAAGGACCAGCCGGGCTTCGGCGCGATCGGTGAATCCATGGGCGGCCTGCGCTACGTGTCGGGCCATCCGGACCGGCCGCCGCTGCGGGTCGGCATTTCGATCGGGGATTCGATCGCCGCGCTGCACGGCGTGATCGGCGCCATGATGGCGCTGCGCCACCGCGACGCCACGGGCGGGCGCTGGAACGGCAGGCAGGGCGCCGAATGCCAGGCAGGGCAGGGGCAGATGGTGGACGTGGCCCTGTACGAGGCCGTGTTCAACATGATGGAAAGCCTGGTGCCCGAATACGACGTGGCCGGCGTCGTGCGCGAACGCACGGGCGGCGCGCTGCCCGGCATCGTGCCTTCGAACACCTACACCACCCGAGACGGCCAGAACATCGTCATCGCCGGCAACGGCGACGCGATCTTCCACCGCTTGATGCTTGCGATCGGCCGGGACGACCTGGCGTCGGATCCCGCACTGGTGCGCAACGACGGCCGCGCCAGGCGCGTGGAGGAGATCGACGGCGCGATCCAGCAATGGTGCGATGGCCGCGGCATCGAAGAGGCGCTGGACATCCTGAAGAGGGCCGACGTGCCGGTCGGCAAGATCTACAGCGTGGCCGACATGTTCAGCGATCCGCAATTCCTGGCGCGCCGCATGATAGAGCAGCACCGCTTCGCCGACGGCAGTCCGGTGAAGCTGCCAGCGGTCGTGCCGAAGCTGTCGGAAACCCCGGGAGAGACGCGCTGGGTGGGCCCCCGATTAGGGGAACATACCGAGGAAGTCCTGAAATCGCTGGGGTATGATTCAGCGGCTATCGACGAACTGGCGAAGACCGGCGCTATCGGTAGACCCGACAACTAGGAGACAACCACATGTCAGTCACTCGCCGTGATCTGCTCAAGATGGCCGGTGCCGCCGGCGTCATGGGCATGGCGCCCGCCATCGTGCGCGCCCAGAAGCTGGAAAAGACCAAGGTCCAGATCGCAGTCGGCGGCAAGCCGCTGATCTACTATCTCCCCCTGTCCATCGCGGAAGCCCGCGGCTACTTCAAGGACGAAGGGCTGGATGTCAGCATCGCCGACTTCGCGGGCGGCTCCAAGGCCCTGCAGGCCGTGGTGGGCGGCAGCGCCGACATCGTCTCCGGCGCGTTCGAGCACACGCTGTCCATGCAGTCCAAGGGGCAGGCCTACCGCGCTTTCGTGCTGCAGGGCCGCGCTCCGATGATCGGCGTGGGCGTCTCCAAGAAGAACCTTCCCAACTACAAGGGCGCGGCCGACCTGAAGGGCAAGAAGATCGGCGTGACCGCCCCGGGCTCGTCCACCAACATGGTGGTCAGTTTCTTCCTGGCCAAGCACGGCTTGAAGGCTTCCGACGTGTCCATCATCGGCGTGGGCGCGGGCGCCGGCGCGGTGACCGCCTTGCGCAGCGGCCAGATCGACGCCATCTCCAACACCGATCCCGTGGTGTCGATGCTGGAGATGCCTGGTGAAATCCAGATCATCGTGGATACGCGCACGCTCAAGGACACGAAGGAGATCTTTGGCGGCAACATGCCGGCGGGCTGCCTCTACGCGCCCCAGGCCTTCCTCGACGCCAACCCCAACACCGCCCAGGCGCTCGCCAACGCGATGGTGCGCGCCGACAAATGGATCCAGAAGGCCGGTCCGGACGAAATCGCCAAGGTCGTGCCCGAGACCTACCTGCTGGGCGATCCGGCCGTCTACAAGGCCGCCATCGGCAAGAGCCTGGAAGGCCTGTCGCCCGACGGCCTGATCCCCGAGGACGGCGCCGCCACCGCGCTCAAGGCGCTGGCCGCCTACCAGGCCGACTTCGACGGCTCGAAGATCGATCCGTCCAAGGTCTGGACCAATGATTTCGCGCGCCGCGCCAACGAGAAGTACCCCAATGGCTGAAGCCGCGCTTTCGCTGGAGAACATCAGTTGCACCTTCGTCTCGCGTGACGATCGCAGCCAGCGCTACACCGCCGTGGCCGACACTTCCCTGGCCATCGCGCCGGGGGAGTTCGTGTCGGTGGTGGGCCCCACAGGCTGCGGCAAGTCCACCCTGCTCAACGTCAGCGCCGGCCTGCTGGCGCCGTCGTCGGGCCAGGTGAAAGTGTTCGGGCAGCCTCTGTCCGGCATCAACTCGCGGGCGGGCTACATGTTCCAGGGCGAGGCCCTGCTGCCTTGGCGCAGCGCGCTGGACAACGTGGTGGCCGGGCTGGACTTCGCCGGCGTGCCGCGCCCCGAAGCGCTGGAGCGCGGCCGCGAATGGATGCGCCGGGTCGGCCTGGGCGGCTTCGAAGGCCGCTATCCCCACCAGATGTCCGGCGGCATGCGCAAGCGCGCCATGCTCGCCCAGACCCTGATCCGCGATCCCGACATCATCCTGATGGACGAACCGTTTTCCGCGCTGGACATCCAGACGCGGCAGCTCATGGAGAACGAGGTCCTGGACCTGTGGATGGCCAAGCGCAAGGCCGTGCTCTTCATTACGCACGACCTGGACGAAGCCATCGCCATGAGCGACCGCGTGGTGGTGCTGGCGGCCGGCCCCGGCACCCATCCCATCGGCGAATTCGCGATCGACCTGCCGCGCCCGCGCGACGTGGCCGAGGTCCGCACGGATCCGCGGTTCGTTGAACTGCATGCCGCCATCTGGGGCGTGCTGCGCGAAGAAGTGCTGAAGGGCTATGCCCAACAGAAGCGCGTCTAGAGCCCTGGAGGGGTGAGATGTCGAAGTCGTTTATCAAACCCGGTTCGGCCAGCCTGCGCTTCTGGCAATTGCTGCTGCTCATTGCGATCATCCTGGTCTGGCACGCCGCCTCGCGCGATCCGAAGGTTGCCTTCTTCTTCGGCGAGCCGCTGAAGGTCTGGGGCCGCATCTGGGCCTGGTTCGTCACCAATGCGGACATCTACACCCACCTCGGCGTGACGCTGACCGAAACCGTGCTGGCCTTTTTCATCGGCACCATCGCCGGCCTGGGCTTCGGCCTGTGGCTGGGCTTGTCGCCGGGCGCCAGCGCCATCCTGGATCCCTACATCAAGGCCGCCAATTCGATGCCCCGCGTCATCCTGGCTCCCATCTTCGGCATGTGGTTCGGGCTGGGCATCTGGTCCAAGGTGGCGCTGGCGGTGACGCTGGTGTTCTTCATCGTTTTCTTCAACGTCTACCAGGGGGTGCGCGAAGTCAGCCCGACGCTGCTGGACAACGCGAGAATGCTGGGCGCGCGCAAGCGCCAGCTGCTGCGCCACGTGTACCTGCCATCGGCCACGAGCTGGGTGTTCTCCAGCCTCCATACTTCCGTGGGCCTGGCCTTCGTGGGCGCCGTGGTGGGGGAATACCTGGGTTCGGCGAGCGGAGTGGGGTACCTGATCCTGCAGGCCGAAGGCACGTTCGACGTGAATACCGTGTTCGCGGGCATCATCGTTCTGACGGCGTTCGCGCTGGTCCTGGACGGTATCGTCGGCGTGGGCGAAAAGCGCCTGATGAAATGGCAGCCCCGGTCAGGCGAAACTGAAAAAATCTAGGGCCCGGGCAAGGCATCGCATGATGCGAGCCGGCCCTGGTCGTCCCACCTTTCCCACGGAGTTCACATGGCCCGTCTGCCCTATGCCGACCTGACCCATCCTGAAGCGCAACCCTTGGTCGACCGCATCGTCGCCGAGCGCGGCAGCGTGCTGCATCTGTACCAGATGCTGCTGCACAGCCCCGCGGTGGCGGGCGGCTGGCTCAACTACCTGACGTCGATCCGCCAGCTCAGCACCCTGCCTGGCGACCTGCGGGAGCTGGTGATCATGCGGGTGGCGGCCATCAACGGCGCGCCCTACGAGGCCGACCAGCACGCCCCGATCGCCCTCAAGGAGGGCGTGTCGCAGGCGCAGCTGGATGCGCTTGCCTCCTGGGAAGGCTCGAACCTCTTCGGCGAGCGCGAAAAGGCGGTGCTGGCCTACACCGATGCCATGACGCGCCACGTGCAGGTGCCGGAACCGGTGTTCCAGGCGGCCAGGGCTGCGATGGGTTCCGACAAGCTGATGGTCGAGCTGACCGCGACCGTCGCGGCCTACAACATGGTGTCGCGCTTCCTGGAAGCGCTGCAGGTGCATTCGCACGACCACCGGTAGGCCGCGAGCGGCTTCCGGTGGCCCCGGCGCCGGCCGGTTTGTCCCATCAAGCGCGCTGCGCCTCGATCAGCGCGTCCAGCTTGACCGCGTCCGCCACGAACAGGCGGATGCCCTCGGACAGCTTTTCGCTGGCCATCGCGTCTTCATTGAGCAGGGTGCGGAACGTCACTTCGTCCGCGCCGACGCGGGCGATGCCGGCGGGAGCGTCGCCGGCCCGCAATTGCGCCGGAGCGTCGCCCGGGGTGCCGGCCAGCTTGGTCAGCAGGTCGGGGCTGATCGTCAGCAGGTCGCAGCCCGACAGGGCCAGGATCTGCCCCACGTTGCGGAAGCTCGCGCCCATGATTTCGGTGGGAATGCCGAAGTGCTTGTAATAGTGGTAGATCCGGGTGACGGACAACACGCCGGGGTCGCGCGAGCCCGCGTTGTCGGCTTCCACCCAGGAGGCGCCGGCGGATTTCTTGTGCCAGTCGTAGATGCGGCCGACGAAGGGCGAAATGAGCTGCACGTGCGCGTCGGCGCAGGCCACGGCCTGGGGCAGCGAGAACAGCAGGGTCAGGTTGCAGCGCACCCCTTCGGACTGCAGTGCGCGCGCGGCCTGGATGCCTTCCCAGGTCGAGGCGATCTTTATCAGCACGCGCTCGCGCGGCACGCCGGCGGCTTCGTACAGGGCGATCAGGCTGCGGGCGCGCTCGATGGTGGCGCGAGTGTCGAACGACAGGCGGGCGTCCACCTCGGTGGAAACCCGTCCGGGGACGATGTCAAGGATGGCGCGGCCGAAGGCGACCAGCAGGCGGTCCATGAGTTCGGCCGTGGGCGCGCCGCGGTGGTCGCGCGCGGTTTTTTCCAGGAGGGGGCGGTAGGCGTCCTGCTGGACGGCCTTGAGAATAAGGGACGGATTGGTGGTGGCGTCGGTGGGACGCAACGCCTTCATGGCTTCGAAATCACCCGTGTCGGCGACGACGGTGGTGTGGTTGCGCAGGGCGTCAAGTTGGCTGGACATGGACGGTACGGCTCGCAGCTGGCTAGGGTTGAAGGTGTCCTAGCGTATCACTGAGCCCGCAAGGGCGCTGTCGGCCAGACGCGGGAGGGGGGTGGCGGGACGCCCGAAAACAGCCCAAAACCCCGTTTCCGGCCTTATTTGGCGCGGTTCCCCGGGAAAAACGGCCGCTCAAGGTATAATCCGAAGGTTTGATTATCGATTCTAAAACCGGGGTTTACTGTGCTGCCGCAACTTTTTCCCGAGGGGATCAACCGCTTCCCTCCTGCAATTCTGGCTCTGGCGGACGGTACCATTTTTCGAGGCGTGTCGATCGGTGCGCCTGGGCATACCGTTGCCGAAGTGGTGTTCAACACCGCGATGACCGGGTACCAGGAAATTCTCACCGATCCCAGCTACAGCGGCCAGATCGTCACGTTGACCTATCCGCACATCGGCAATACCGGCGTCAACGCCGAGGACGTGGAAGCGAACCGCGTCTATGCCGCTGGCCTGGTGGTCCGCGACTGTCCCGCCCGCGTGTCGAACTTCCGTTCCACGCAATCGTTGCCTGAGTACCTCTCCGAGCAGGGCATCGTCGCCATTTCCGGCGTGGACACCCGCAAGCTCACCCGCATCCTGCGCGAGAAGGGCGCGCAAGGCGCCTGCATTTTCGTCGGCACCGATGCTGACCGCGCCGTCGAACTGGCCCGCGGCTTCGCCGGCATGGCCGGCATGGACCTGGCCCGCGTCGTCTCCATCAAAGACCGCACCGACTGGACCCAGGGCACCTGGCAGCTGGGCTCGGGCTTCTCCACGCCGGAGCAGTCCAAGTTCCACGTCGTCGCCTATGACTTCGGCATCAAGTCCAACATCCTGCGCCTGCTGGCCGACCGCGGCTGCCGCATCACGCTGGTGCCCGCCCAGACCAGCGCCGAGGAAGTCTTCAAGCTCGATCCGGATGGCGTGTTCCTGTCCAACGGCCCCGGCGACCCCGAGCCCTGCGACTACGCCATCGAGGCCACGCGCGCCTTCTTCGACAAGAAGCTGCCGGTGTTCGGCATCTGCCTGGGCCACCAAATCATGGGCCTGGCGCTGGGCGGCAAGACGCTCAAGATGAAGACGGGCCACCACGGCGCGAACCACCCCGTGCAGGACCTCCAGTCCAAGCGCGTGTTCATCACCAGCCAGAACCACGGCTTCGCCGTCGACGCGGCCAGCCTGCCGGCCAATACGCGCGTGACGCACGTCTCGCTGTTCGACGGCACGCTGCAGGGCTTCGAGCTCACCGACCGTCCGGCCTTCTGCTTCCAGGGCCACCCCGAAGCCAGCCCCGGTCCGCACGACATCCTGGAGCTGTTCGACAAGTTCATCAGCCTGATGTCCGGCCAAAAGTAAAGATTGCATCATGCCCAAGCGTACAGACCTAAAAAGCATACTCATCATCGGCGCCGGCCCCATCATCATCGGGCAGGCCTGCGAATTCGACTACTCCGGCGCACAGGCGTGCAAGGCGCTCAAGGCCGAGGGCTACCGCACCATTCTGGTGAACAGCAATCCGGCGACGATCATGACGGACCCGGAAACGGCCGACGTCACCTATATCGAGCCCATCACCTGGCAAGCCGTCGAAAAGATCATCGAGCGTGAAAAGCCCGATGCGCTGCTGCCCACCATGGGCGGCCAGACCGCGCTGAACTGCGCGCTGGACCTCGCCCACCACGGCGTGCTGAAGAAGCACAACGTGGAGCTGATCGGCGCCAACGAGCACGCCATCGAAAAGGCCGAAGACCGCCAGAAGTTCAAGCAGGCCATGACCGACATCGGCCTGGAATCGGCCAAGTCGGGCGTCGCCCACAGCATGGACGAAGCCTGGGAAGTGCAGCGCCGCATCGCGGCCGAAGTCGGCACCTCCGGCTTCCCGGCGGTCATCCGCCCCAGCTTCACGATGGGCGGCTCGGGCGGCGGCATCGCCTACAACGCCGAAGAATTCGAAACCATCTGCCGACGCGGCCTGGAAGCCTCGCCCACCAGCGAGCTGCTGATCGAAGAGTCGCTCCTGGGCTGGAAGGAATTCGAGATGGAAGTGGTCCGCGACAAGGCGGACAACTGCATCATCGTCTGCTCCATCGAGAACCTGGACCCGATGGGCGTGCACACCGGCGACTCGATCACGGTGGCCCCTGCCCAGACGCTGACCGACAAGGAATACCAGATCATGCGTAATGCATCGATCGCGGTGTTGCGCGAGATCGGCGTGGATACGGGCGGCTCGAACGTGCAGTTCGCCGTCAATCCCAAGAACGGCCGCATGATCGTCATCGAGATGAACCCGCGCGTGTCGCGTTCGTCGGCGCTGGCGTCCAAGGCCACCGGCTTCCCCATCGCCAAGGTCGCCGCGCGCCTGGCCGTGGGCTACACGCTGGACGAGCTCAAGAACGAAATCACCGGCGGCGCCACGCCCGCCTCGTTCGAACCCTCGATCGACTACGTCGTCACCAAGGTGCCGCGTTTCGCCTTCGAGAAATTCCCCACCGCCGACGCGCGCCTCACCACCCAGATGAAGTCGGTCGGCGAAGTCATGGCCATCGGCCGCACCTTCCAGGAATCGTTCCAGAAGGCGCTGCGCGGCCTGGAAGTGGGCGTGGACGGCCTGAACCAGAAGACCACCGACCGCGAAAAACTGCAGGTCGAGCTGGGCGAGCCGGGTCCGGAACGCATCTGGTACGTGGGCGACGCCTTCGCGCAGGGCTTCACGCTGGACGAAGTGCACAACATCACGCACATCGACCCGTGGTTCCTGTCGCAGATCAAGGAAATCGTCGACATCGAGCTGGCGCTGGAACAGAAGACGCTGGCCGACCTGGACTACGCCACGCTGTGGGAACTGAAGCGCCGCGGTTTCTCCGACCGCCGCCTGGCTTTCCTGCTGGACACCGTGGAGTCGGAAGTGCGCAAGCTGCGCCACCAACTGAACGTGCGTCCGGTATACAAGCGCGTCGATACCTGCGCCGCCGAATTCGCCACCCGCACCGCCTACATGTACTCCACGTACGAGGAAGAGTGCGAGGCCGCTCCCACCGACCGCAAGAAGATCGTGGTGCTGGGCGGCGGTCCGAACCGCATCGGCCAGGGCATCGAGTTCGACTACTGCTGCGTGCACGCGGCTCTGGCGCTGCGCGATGACGGGTACGAGACCATCATGGTCAACTGCAACCCCGAAACCGTGTCCACCGACTACGACACGTCGGACCGCCTGTACTTCGAACCGCTCACGCTCGAAGACGTGCTGGAAATCGTCCACAAGGAAAATCCCGTAGGCATGATCGTCCAGTACGGCGGCCAGACGCCGCTGAAGCTGGCGCGCGCCCTGGAAGCCAACGGCGTGCCCATCATCGGCACCAGCCCCGAATCCATCGACGTGGCCGAAGACCGCGAGCGCTTCCAGAAGCTGCTCAACAAGCTCGGCCTGCGCCAGCCGCCCAACCGCACCGCGCGCACGGAAGGCGAGGCCCTGGCCCACGCCGCCGAGATCGGCTACCCGCTGGTCGTGCGTCCCAGCTACGTGCTTGGCGGCCGCGCCATGGAAATCGTGCACGAGCAGCAGGACCTCGAACGCTACATGCGCGAGGCCGTGAAGGTCAGCAATGACTCGCCCGTGCTGCTGGACCGCTTCCTGAACAACGCCACCGAAGTGGACGTGGACTGCCTGGCCGACGGGGAAACCGTCTTCATCGGCGGCGTCATGGAACACATCGAACAGGCCGGCGTGCACTCGGGCGACTCGGCTTGCAGCCTGCCCCCGTACTCGCTGTCCGCCGACGTGATCGCCGAGATCAAGCGCCAGACCACGATGATGGCCAAGGCCCTGAACGTCAGCGGCCTGATGAACGTGCAGTTCGCCATCCAGGGCGGCGACGTCTACGTGCTGGAAGTGAACCCGCGCGCCTCGCGCACGGTGCCCTACGTGTCCAAGGCCACCGGCCTGCAGCTGGCCAAGATCGCCGCGCGCGCCATGGCCGGCCAGACGCTGGCGGCCCAGGGCATCACCAAGGAAGTCGTGCCGTCCTACTTCTCGGTCAAGGAAGCCGTGTTCCCGTTCGTGAAGTTCCCGGGCGTGGACACCATCCTGGGCCCCGAAATGAAGTCGACCGGCGAAGTGATGGGCGTGGGCACGAGCTTCGGCGAAGCCTTCGTGAAGTCGCAGCTGGCCGCTGGCGTGCGCCTGCCGGATTCCGGCACGGTGTTCATCAGCGTGAAGAACCAGGACAAGCCCCTCGCCGTGGAAGTGGCGCGCGGCCTGCACAATCTGGGCTTCAAGCTGGTCGCCACGCGTGGTACGGCGGCCGAGATCGAGGCTGCAGGCATTCCCGTGCAGGTGGTGAACAAGGTCACCGAGGGCCGTCCGCACATCGTCGACATGGTGAAGAACGGCGAGATCTCGCTGGTCATCAACACCGTGGAAGAACGCCGCAACGCCATCGCCGACTCGCGCACCATCCGCACCCAGGCGCTGGCCGCGCGCGTGACCTTCTTCACGACGATCGCCGGCGCCCGCGCCGCGGTTGAAGGCATGCAGTATCTGCGCCAGGGGCTGGGCTTGCAGGTCTATCCGCTGCAGGAGCTCCACTCCTCCTTGCACGGTTAAACCGGCAGCCGGGACCAGGGTAGGGCACGCGAGAGCGTGCCCTAATTCTTTGCAACGCGATAAGGGCTACAGGCACATGGACAGAGTCTTCATTACCGGCGCGAGCAGCGGGCTCGGGCGCGCCCTGGCGCAGCAATATGCCGCCACGGGCGCCACGCTGGGCTTGTTGGGCCGGCGCGAGGAGGCGTTGCGCGAACTGGCCGACAGCCTGCCCGGGCAGCACCGCTGCTACGCGGCGGACGTGCGCGACCGCGAGGCCCTGCATGCCGCGGCCCGCGATTTCATCGCGTTCTGCCAGGGCCGGGTCGATGTGGTCGTGGCCAGCGCTGGCATCAGCGCGGGCACGCTGACCGATCATGGCGAGGATTTCGAGGTATTCAAGGCCATCGTCGACACCAATCTGCTGGCGACCGTCTCCACGTTCGAGCCATTCATCGAGCCGATGCGGGCCGCGGGTTCGGGACGCCTGGTGGGCATCGCGAGCGTGGCGGGGGTGAGGGGGCTGCCGGGAGCGGGCGCGTACAGCGCGTCCAAGTCGGCGGTGGTGACCTATTGCGAGAGCCTGCGGCTGGAACTGGCGGCCGAAGGCATCCGCGTGGTGACGATCGCGCCCGGCTACATCAAGACCGCCATGACGGCCCACAACCCGTATTCCATGCCTTTCCTGATGGAAGCGGACGCTTTTGCGCAGAGCGCGCGCACCGCCATCGATCGCGGCGCGTCCTATGTGGTGATTCCGTGGCAGATGGGCGTGGTGGCCAAGCTGATGCGGCTGCTGCCCAACGCCGTCTACGACCGCCTCGCGCGCAACGCCCCGCGCAAACCGCGCAAGCCGCAGTAAAGGCCGGTTGTTCGTGGCACCCCTGCGAGCTGCCCGTGTTCGTGTCTGACACCCCTACGCGCTGCCGGTGTTCGTGTCTGACACCCCTACGCGCCGCCCGCCAGGCTGAAGGGGTGTTCCCGGGTGTCAGACACCTACATCGCTCCCGGGTGTCAGACACCCGCGCCACACCACAGCGCAGCCAAGGCTATCTCCTCGGGTGTCAGACACTCACATCGGCGCCGGGTGTCAGACACCAAGAAGAATCCCTCTTGTGTCCGGCACCAAGAGCGATCTCCCCAGTGTCCTATACCAAGAAGGCTTCCAGTGCCAGCCGCCTTGCAGAATCACGGCACTACGTCATCCCCGACTTCGTCGCTCACGTGGCCGACGTCGCCCCAGTTCAGTACCTGCCATTTGCGGCCTTCCACGCTGACCCGGTTGATGCTGACGTTCAGTAGCGCCGCGTCGCGCGGGGCGTTCAGGGGCACGCCCGAGGCGTGGCGCCAGATGATGTCCAGCACGCCGCCGTGCGTGAACATGAGGATGCGTTCGTCGTCGTGGCGGCTGGCGACGTCGTCCACGGTGGAAATCACGCGGGACTGGAACTGCCCCAGCGTTTCGCCGCTGTCCAGCGGACGCAGCGGATCGCGGCTTTTCCAGGCGGCCGCGGCTTCGGGCGCCTGCACGTCGATATTGTCGTGGTCCAGGCCTTCCAGCACGCCGAAACCGCGTTCACGGATGCCGGGTTCCACGCGGACGCGCAGGCCGAGCTGTTCGGACACGGGCACGGCGGTTGCGTGGGCGCGTTGCAGGTCGCTGCTGTAGATGGCGTGGATGGGCGTGTGCCGGGCTTCTTCGCGCATGCGCGCGGCCAGCAGGCTGGCCTGGTTGACGCCGAATTCGTTCAGGGGGATGTCTTGCCAGCCTTGCAGGCGCCGCTGGCGGTTCCAGTCGGTTTCGCCATGGCGGATGAACCAGATTTCAGTCATTACGATATTGATGCGGGGGAATAAGGCCTATATCTGGCCGGACGCGATGGGCGCGCGCGGCTTCCAGATGGTTTGAATGATCGAGCTTAACGCGACCAGCGCGGGTTCGCTAGCGCGCTCGTGCGGCAGGATGAACGCCAGCACAGCATCGACGCGCGCCTGGCCCCAGACGATGAAATCGTTGGAGGCCGCGCCCGCCAGCGCATTTTCCTCGCGCAGCAGCGCGCAGCCCGCGCCGGCGCGCACCAGCGCGTCCAGGTTGGCCTGGTCGTCGTTCTGCATCACGACGCGCGGCGACAGGCCGTGGCGTTCGAACATGTCGCGCAACAGCAGGTGGGTGTGGCTGCCGGAAGGGCCGTCCAGCCATGGCAACTGCGCCACTTCCTTCCAGCCGCCGCGCTTGAGCACGGCGGCGTGTTCCTTGGGCAGGGCGATACGGTAGCGCACGCTGCGCAGCGGCTGCCACAGCACACCTCGCGGCGGGTTGGAGGCGATGGTCAGCGCGGCCTGCAAGCGGCCCGTGCTGACCTGCTCCGCCAGGGTGGCGGCGGGCAGCGTCTGGGTCTTCAGTTCGACCAGGGGCAGGCGTTGCGTGACGGCCGACGCCAGTTCGCCCAGCCGCAGGAAGTCGGGCTTTTCGCTGGGCACGCCCAGCTCCACCGCGCCGTGCAGGCTGCCCTGCAATTGCTGCGCCTCCGACTTGAATTGTGCGCCCAGTACCAGCAGCGATTCAGCGGTGGGCAGCAGTACTTCGCCGGCCTTGGTCAGCGCCAGCCTGCCGCCGCTGCGGTCGAACAACGCCACGCCCAGGCTTTGCTCCAGCGCCTTGATCTGCGCGGTCACGGCAGGCTGGGTCAGGGACAGGGCCTCGGCCGCCTTCGTCAGATTGCCCAGCCGGGCGACCGTGACGAAGGCTCGGATCTGATAGATTTCCATGGCGCGGCGGGTTCAGGCCGCCAGCAAACGCACCTGGGTGGGCTCCAGCCCTATCGACACGGGCGCGCCCACCGGGAAGGCGGACAGCCCGGCCAGGTGCGACTGGTCGGCCGTCAGGCGCTGTTCGCCGATCTGCACCTGGTAGCGCGTGAACTCGCCCAGGAATTCGCTGCTTTCCACGGTGCCCGGCAGCCAGACGTAGCGCGCGTCGCCCAGTCCGTCCGCCATTTCGATCTGCACCGTGTGCGGACGGAAGCTGGCCGCCAGCCGGGACGCCGCCGGCGCTTCGCCGGAGAGAGGCAGATGCAGATCGCCCACGCCTTCCACCGCCAGCACCACGCTGCCGCTGGTGCGCTCCCGCACCTCGCCTTCCAGCACGTTCATGGTCCCCACGAAGTTGGCCACGAATCGGTTCACCGGGTAGTCGAACAACGTGCTGGGCGCGCCGATCTGCTGCACCACGCCGTGGTCCAGCACCGCCATGCGGTCGGCGGTGGTCATGGCTTCTTCCTGGTCGTGCGTGACGAAAATGGTCGTGATGCCGAGCCGGCGCTGCAGGCTGAGCAGGTCCTGACGCATCTGCACGCGCAGTTTCTTGTCCAGGTTGGAGAGAGGCTCGTCCAGCAGCAGCACCTGAGGTTCGATGACGATGGTACGGGCCAGCGCCACGCGCTGCTGCTGGCCGCCCGAAAGCTGGTTGGGGCGGCGCTTGGCATACTGGGACAGGCCCACCAGGTCCAGCGCCGCCTCCACTTTGGATCGGATCTCGGCGCGCGGCAGCTTGCGCTCCACCAGGCCGAAAGCCACGTTGTCCCAGACCGTCATGTGAGGCCACAGCGCATAATTCTGGAACACCATGCCGATGTTGCGGTTCCAGGGCGGCGTGCCGCTGATGTCCTTGCCATCGACCAGAAGCTGCCCCGCGCTATGGCGGTTGAAGCCGGCGATGAGGCGCAGCAGGGTGGATTTCCCGGATCCCGACGGGCCCAGCAGGGCGAAGAACTCGCCCGGCTCGATGCTGATGTTCACGTCCTTCAGCACTTCCGTCTTGCCATAGGACAGCCGGATATTGCGGCATTCGACGCTGACCTTCTTCATTCCGTTTCCCCTTCGTGGCGCGCCGGCCGCTGGCGCGTCTGTGCGCGCTCCACCAGCAGGTGCGATATATACGTGCCGACGGCGACCGCCGCCACCGCCAGGACGCCGAGCGCGGCGCCGGGACCGCGGCCCGCGGCGCTTTGCATGTACAGGTAGATGCCGTAGCTCATGGGCGCCTGGCTGTCCTTCGTGACGAGCATGATAGTGGCGGACAGTTCGACGGCGGCGGTCACGAAGCTGGTGACGAAGCCCGCCAGCATGCCTCCCGCCATCAATGGCACCACCACGCGGCGTATCGTGCTCATGCGCGTCGCGCCCAGCGATTGCGCGGCTTCTTCCAGCGATATGTTTATCTGCTGCAGCGACGCTACGCAAGAGCGCAGGGCGTATGGCAGCCGGCGGACCGAATACGCGATCATGATGATGATCCACGACGAGGTCAGCAGCGTGCCGGTTCCGGGCAGTTCGATGCCGCGGAACGTGCGCAGAAAGCCGATGGCCAGCACGATGCCCGGTATCGCGAGCGCGGCCGACGCCAGGAAGTCCAGCCACTGGCGGGCCGGCAGCCGGGTCCGCAGCATCAGGTAGGCGATGGCCGTCCCCAGGATCACGTCCACGCCCGCGGCCAGGCCACAATAGAGTAGGGTGTTGGCGATCATGCCCTGGGATTCGGAGAACACGGCGGAATAGTGCGCCAGAGTATATCCATCAGGCAGCGGCGCGAAGCTCCACACGCTGGCCAGGGACAGCAGCAGCACGCCCATGTGCGGCGACAGCACCAGCAGCAGCACCAGGATGATCCAGCCATAGGCCAGCACGCTTTCCATCGGATTCAGCTTGCGCTTGTGGATGGAGCTGCCGCCCTTCTGCAGCGTGGAATAGTCCCTGCCCTTGAGCACGCGCGCCGACAGCCACAGCGCCAGGATCGAGAACGCGACCATGATGACGCTGATGACGTATCCTAGCGGATCCTCAAGCCCCACCTGGGTGATGCGCAGGTAGGCCTGCGGCGCCAGCATGTTGGTAGTGCCCAGGACCAGCGGCGTGCCCAGGTCGTCGAAGACCTTTACGAACACCAGCGACGCGCCCGCCACATAGCCGGGCAGCGCCAGGGGAAAGATGACGCGCCGGAACAGGCGGAACCCGCGCGAGCCCAGGTTGAATGCCGCCTCTTCCATAGCGCCGTCGATGTTGCGCAGCGCCACGACAAGGTTCATCAGAATGAACGGGAAGTAGTGCAGCGCTTCCACGAAAATCACGCCGTTCAGCCCCTCCATGAAGGGCAGCGTGAAGCCGAACCAGTCCTGCAGCAGCAGGTTGACGCTGCCGGAGCGGCCGAAGATCAGCTGCATGGCGACCGCGCCGACGAAGGGCGGCATGATGAGCGGCAGCACGCCCAGCGTCTGGATCAGCAGCGCGCCGCGGAAGTCGAAGCGCACGGTGAAGTAGGCCAGCGGCACCGCGATGAGCGAGGCCAGCAGCGCCGACCAGCCCGCCACGTACAGGCTGTTGAAGAACGCCTCCTGCATCAAGGGCTGGCTGAAGAAAGCCCCGAAATGGCCCATCGTGAGGCTGCCGTCGGCATTCACGAAGGCGGAATAGAACACGGTGCCGACCGGAATGGCCAGGAACAGCAGCAGAAAACCGAAAACCAGGAGCGCCGTCAGCACAGGGCCGGCGTGCAGGCGCGAATGGCCCGAATAATTCATCGAGAATCCCAAGTCGTTGCGAGCGAGCCGTCCCGCTGCCGAGCCCGCGTGCGTTCACGCGGCCGCGTCTGCGGGAGGGAACATCGGAGAGCTGCAGGCGGCAGGCGGATCCCGTCCGTCCGCCGCCCGCGCGGCTTGCCGTTCAGAGCGCCGCTGCCTGCCTGGCCAGCTTCACGGCCTCTTCGTAGTTGGCGCGCGCGCGTCCGTTCCACTCGCCTTCCAGCTGGGTGATCTGCTGGTTCACGGCGGCGTCCTTCTTGTTGCCGGCGAAGATGGCCAGGAAGGCCGGGTCCGCCGCCTTCTTGCCGTCGACCAGGGGCGCCCAGGTCAGCTTGCGGGCCTGTTCCAGGAGTTCCGCCGGCTTGCCGCTCCTGGCCTTGTCGCCCAGCTTGGCTTCGGCGTCGTAGATGGCCTTGGTGGCCGCCTGGAGCTCCTTCAGGCGGAAGGTGACGGTCTGGTCGTACAGGGACTGCACGACGTAGTAGCGCGTCTGCGAGAGGTCTGCGTTGAACTGCACCTTGCTGCGCTTGGCGATTTCGGCCGGATCCGGGTAGCCGGGCGGAATCTTGCCGGCGAGCGCCGAGTAGGGCAGCACCGGCAGGCGCGAGATCTTCGGCTCGAGCAGCAGTTCCTGGCCGGCCTTGCTGAGCGTGAAGGCGATGAACTTCTTGCCTTCCTCGGTATTCTTCGCGCCCTCGATCAACGCGATGTTGGCGGGCACGATGGCGGTTTCCGACGGATAGACGAAGTCGACCGGGAACTTGGAATACTTGCTGGACAGGCCGAAGAAATCGATGACCGGGCCGGCGCCGAACTGGCCGTTGTTCACGCCGTCCGGCACGCCGAAGGAGCGCTCGGTGACCGCGCTGCTGTTGCCCGACATGCGCAGCAGCGTGCGCCAGCCTTCGTCCCAGCCTTCGCCTTGCAGAATGGTCTCGACGGTCAGGTGCATGGTGCCCGAGCGCGACGGCGACGTGATGCCGATGTGGCCGAACCACTGCGGCGCCAGCAGATCCTTCCATTCCACCGGCGCGGGCAGCTTGTGGGCGGCGATGTAGCGCGTGTTGTAGATGATGCCGTAGCCGGCCAGCGCCTGCCCGAGGTACATGCCGCTGGGGTCGTTGATGGGGTAGTTGCCGATCTTGTCCGGCACGTCCTTGTTCGCTACGTCGGACGACTTGGCCAGCAGCTTGTCGCGGCCCAGCACCTCGAACGCATCCGGCGCGCTGGCCCAGAACACCTCGGGACGCTGGCCGGCGGGCGTTTCGCGCACATAGGCGATGCCCGACACGGTGTTCTTGTTCAGGATTTCCAGCGTGATGCCGGGATTGGCCTTTTCGAACGCGGCCTTGTAGGCCTGGGTCAGGTCCTTGGGGAACGACGTGATCACCGTGACCGTGCCGGCCAGGGCCGGCGCGGCGCAAACGGCCAGCAGCGCCCCTGCGAGGGCTGTGCGCATTGCGTGCATGGTTTGTCTCCGTGGTTTTAGATTTGTCCGGAGACAGTAATGTCTGGTCCGCAAAGCGTCCAATCAGAAATTTTGATGCGCGCCATCAATGCGGGCGCCCTGGCCGCGCGGGGGCCAGGCCTTGCGCACTAGGCCCTGGCGGATACGCCGCCTCCCATGGCACGGGCCTGCTGGTCCATCACTTCAGTGATCTGCCTCTGGATCTGCATCGCCTGAGCATTGAGCGCCATCAGTTGCTGCGCCTTCATTTCGGCCGGCATGGCGCTGGCCTGGGCCTTGGCGATCTGGTCCATCACGCGCTTGAGCTGCTTCTGCAGTTCCTTGATCTGGCGCGTGTATGCGTCGTCGTTGCTGGAGTCCTCGGTCTCCTTGGCTGCCTGCGTGTTGCCCACTTTCAGGCCGCCGGGGTTGTCGACGCGGATCTTGCCGTCCGCGGACACCGTGCTTGCTTCCATACCCGAAGCGCTTCTGGCTTCCTTGTTGGCCTGGATCTTCTGGGCCCACAGGTCCGCGAGGCTGTTGACGCGGGAATTGCCGCTGATGGGGTCGATCGCCATGATTGCTCCTGCCGCCTGTGAGGATTTCGGGGTTTTCACTAGTACGGCATTCAGGTGGCGAACTTAAGCATTGCCCCCCGTTTGCGGCCCCCTTTACACTGGCGCCCGCTCACACCCAACACCTACTTTGGGATATCCATGTCCAATTCCTACTTTCCGCGCTGGCGCCTGGCGGACGATTCCGAGCCCGGCGTCATCATCGCGCCCGACGAAAGGCTGTCCTGGCCCAAGAACGTGGCCATGGGCGCCCAGCACGTCGTCGCCATGTTCGGCTCCACCGTGCTGGCCCCGCTGCTCATGGGCTTCGATCCCAACGTCGCCATCCTGATGTCGGGGATCGGCACCCTGATCTTCTTCTTGTTCGTGGGGGGGCGGGTTCCGAGCTATCTGGGCTCCAGCTTCGCTTTCATCGGCGGCGTGATCGCGGTAACCGGCTATGCGGGCGCGGGCCCGAACGCCAATATCGGCGTGGCGCTGGGCGCCATCATCGCCTGCGGCCTGGCCTATACGCTGATCGGCCTGGTGGTCTGGTTCGTCAATGCCCGGGCAGGCGGGGGCGCCAACTGGATCGACACGCTGATGCCGCCCGTCGTCACGGGTGCGGTGGGGGCCGTGATCGGCCTTAACCTGGCGCCCATCGCCGCCAAAGGCGCCATGGGGGCGTCGGGCTTCGACAGCGTGATGGCGATGGTGACGATTCTTTGCGTGGGCGGCATCGCCGTGTTCACCAAGGGCATGGTTCAGCGCCTGCTGATCCTGGTGGGGATGATCCTGGCCTGCGTGGTGTATGGCATCTTCGCCAATGGCCTGGGCCTGGGCAAGCCCATCGACTTCTCCGCGGTCTCGGCGGCCGCGTGGTTCGGCCTGCCACATTTCGCCGCTCCGGTGTTCAAGGCCGAAGCCATGGGCCTGATCGTGCCCGTCGCGATCATCCTGGTGGCCGAGAACCTGGGCCACGTGAAGGCCGTCAGCGCCATGACCGGGCAGGACCTGGACCGCTACCTGGGCCGCGCCTTCGTGGGCGACGGGGTCGCCACCATGGTGTCCGGCGCAGTGGGCGGCACGGGCGTCACCACCTATGCCGAGAACATCGGCGTGATGGCCGTGACGCGCATCTATTCCACGCTGGTGTTCGTCGTGGCCGCCGTGATCGCCATTGTCCTGGGCTTCTCGCCCAAGTTCGGCGCCCTGATCCAGACGATACCCGCGCCCGTGCTGGGGGGCATGTCGGTCGTCGTGTTCGGCTTGATAGCCATTGCCGGGGCGCGCATCTGGGTGGTCAACCAGGTGGATTTCAGCGACAACCGCAACCTGATCGTGGCTGCCGTCACGCTGGTGCTCGGGGCGGGCGACTTCACCGTCAAGCTGGGCACGTTCACCCTGGGGGGCATCGGCACCGCCACCTTCGGCGCCATCATCCTGTACGCCTTGCTGCGCCGCAGGAAATAAACCGCGCGCCCGAGGGGGCGCCGATGCGTTCCCCCGGGCGGCTGGCCTACGAGTGGGTCAGCCGGGTCGCCTGGGCAACGTGGCCCAACGGGGCGGGCGCCGCCTCGATGACCTGCCCCGACTGGGTCTTGAACACCGCGGTGGCCTCCGCCAGGCGCCGCGCCTGTTCCTCCATCGCCGACGCGGCGGCGGACGCTTCCTCCACCAGCGCCGCGTTCTGCTGCGTGACCTCGTCCATCTGCGTGATCGCCAGGCTGACCTGGTCGATGCCGCCGGCCTGCTGGGCCGACGCCGCCGAAATCTCGCCCATGATGTCGGCCACGCGCTGCACCGAAGTCACGATCTCCTGCATGGTCTGGCCGGCGGCCGCGACCTGCGCCGAGCCGGCCGCGACGGTATCCACCGAGACCTCGATCAGCGCCTTGATCTCCTTGGCCGCCTGCGCGGCCCGTTGGGCCAGGGTGCGGACCTCGCCTGCGACCACCGCGAAGCCCTTGCCCTGTTCGCCCGCCCTGGCAGCCTCCACGGCGGCGTTCAGCGCCAGGATGTTGGTCTGGAAGGCGATGCCGTCGATCACCGACACGATGTCCGCGATCCGCCGCGAACTGTCCGAGATGCCATGCATGGTGGCCACCACCTGGTCTACGTTCTGGCCGCCGCGCTGCGCCACGTCCATGCTGACGGCCGCGAGCTGATTGGCCTGGGCGGCGTTCTCCGCATTCTGCTTGACGGTGACGGCAAGCTCTTCCATGGTCGAGGCGGTCTCTTCCAGCGCCGCGGCCTGCTCCTCGGTGCGCACCGACAGGTTTGCATTGCCTGCCGCGATCTCCGCCGCGCCGACGTTGATTTCCTCGACGCCGTGGCGCACGGACGTCACCGTTCGGGTCAGCCCTTCCTGCATGCGCTTGAGCGCGGCGAAGAGCGTGCCGATCTCATTGTCCGAACGGCTTTCCACCCGCGCGGTCAGGTCGCCCGCCGCGATGCGGTCGAAATGCCTGCCTGCTTCCTGCAGCGGCTGCAGCACTCCGCGCCGGATGAACGTCCAGCACAACACAGTCAACAGCAGCGCGGCCGATACCAGGGCGACGGCGGAGATCCGCGCGGTGGAATAGGTCTGTTCGGAACTGGCCAGTACGCCGTTGCTGCGTTCCTCCACCCGGGCCAGGAAGGCCTGCATGTCCTTGATGAAGTTTGCGTCCGCCTGGCGCACACGGCCTTCGTCCTGCTGGTACTGGGCGGGCGAGCGCTCCTTCACGGCCGAGGCCAGCGCTTCAAGAATCGCGCCGTACTCCGTGAAGCGCCCATGCAGCGCCTGGGCCAGGACCTGGCCCCGCTCGGTCTTGGGCACGGCCATGTAGCGGGCAAACCGCTCGCGGGCCAGCGTCAGCTGGCTGGCGGCTTCCTGCCCGGCCTGCGCGGCCTGGTCCATGGCGCCCGCCTGCACGGCCGCCATGCCGGCGCCCAGCGCCAGCCGTGTCCGCAATAAGGCGGCGTTGGCTTCATACAAGGGATCGACTTGATGGACCGCGACGTTATTCAGGTCCTTGATCTCGGTGACGCTTCGTTCGGCATTCATCCAGCCCAATCCGCTTGCCAGGGCCAGGGCTATTACGAAGCAGCCCAGGACCAGCAGCATTCCCGTACGGACTTTCAATTTTTCCAGCATGAGCATTTCTCCTTCCTCAACGCTCTCCGCCGCGCGTGGGGCCACGCCCGCCGCGCGCTGGAGCGGCGGGCGTCGCGCCGGATGGTTGTGCGATGCACCCGCCAAAACTGCCAACCATCAGTGCCCCGTCCCGCGGCGCAAGCCCGGATTGGGCCGCTAGCCTGGGCCGGGAAGTCATTTGCATTAATTATTTGTATTAAATTGTCATTAAATGACTATTTTGTTTTTATACTGGTTTTGGCGGTTTTCTCCAGCGCTTTCCAGCCCGTCCGCGCGCCTGCTGGGATAAAGGTTATCCCCGAGTAGTTTTGACGCAACAAAAGGCGGAGCCGCGACCGCCTGGACGTAGGAAATGCCGCCGCATCTTGCGTGAAAGCAAGGACAGTTGAGGAAAATGACTGGTTTTAGCGTGTTACAGCGGCGAAATCCGCCGAAAACGACGTTTTCTCCAGCGGCTTGCAATTCCCGTGGACTTTGCCCACAATATGACTTTGATTGCCCCGGTTCCGACCCGAGCCGGGGTTTTGTTTTGGTCGTCCGCGCCGCATCGTCATTATTGAAGTACCGGCGGCATGCGCGCGCGAGCTCACGACCTTCACCGAGAACGCTCCGTCTGGGGGCGTTTTCTACTTTTGTTTGGGAAACGACATGTCTGCCATTCCTTTGACCGTGCGCGGGGCCGAGCGCTTGCAAGAAGAGCTCCAGCGGCTGAAAACCGTGGAACGTCCCGCCGTGATTAACGCCATCGCTGAGGCGCGCGCGCAGGGCGATCTGTCGGAAAACGCCGAGTACGATGCTGCTCGCGAGCGCCAAGGCTTTATCGAGGGCCGGATTGCTGAGCTTGAAGGCACGCTTTCCAATGCCCACCTGATCGACCCAGCCGCCCTCGAGGCCGAAGGTCGCGCCGTATTCGGCGCAACCGTCGAAATCGAAGACCTGGATTCGGGCGATCGCGTGACGTACCAGATCGTCGGCGACGTTGAAGCCGACATCAAGTCGAACCTGATTTCCGTGTCGAGCCCGGTGGCCCGCGCGCTGATCGGCAAGAGTGAAGGCGACGTCGTCGAGGTCATGGCCCCGGCGGGTGTTCGCGAGTATGAAGTGTTGGGCGTGCGTTACATCTGACGCCGTAGTAGTTAGCTGGAAACTGTCAAAACACCATAGTCCGAGCCGTGCGTTCGCATGGATTCCGCGGTTTAATGCGGACAGCTATGGTGGGCCGGGCGCGTAAAGCGCCCGTTTTTGTGCCTAGCGTTTACCGTTTACTTTACTATTGCCGCCGGGCCGCCCCAAGGCAATAGCGGCCCCCTTTGGGGGCAGCAAGCCGAAGGCGCAGCGTGGGGGCTTTATTGCCGCCGGGCCGCCCCAAGGCAATAGCGGCCCCCTTGGGGGGCAGCAAGCGCGCGGAGCGCGCAGCAGCGTGGGGGCCTGATTTTTATTTCGACCGGCGGCTGGTGCCGCTGCGGGCTCCGGCCCGCAGGCTGAGCGCGCTGCCGGCGCGGCGAGGGATGCCGTGGCCGCTGGCGGACGCCTTCTTGGTGCTGGGGCGCATGGGCTTGCCGTTCTTGTTGAGCTGGTCCGCGGGAACGTAGCGCGTCTTGGGCTTCGGCTCTTCGGTTTCGCTGCGGCGCGGGCGCTTGGCGAGCGTCTTGCCTTCGGCGGCCAGCTTCTTGGGCGTATGGGGCTCGGAGGCGCGGCGCTTGGCAGGACGGTCGGGGTCCTGGGCGGCCAGCGGGGCAGGTTTGATGTTGCCGGCCAGCGGGCGGAACAGGATCAGGATCTTGCCCAAGTGGTGGACCGGGGCGCACGAGAGCGTGTCGCAGATGGTCGACAGCATGGCCTCGCGGGCCTCACGGTCGTCGCCGCCGGCGCGCACCTTGATGAGGCCGTGCGACGTCAGTGCAAGATCGATTTCCTTGAGCACGGCGTCGGTCAGGCCATTGTCGCCGATCAGGACGACGGGGCGCAGAGGGTGAGCGGCGGACCGAAGGTCGCTACGCTCACGAGAGGTAAGTTCTAATATAGGCATGCGTGGAATTGTACGGTAATGGCCAAAAATAAATTCTCCAAAGACTGGATTCACCAGCACATCAATGACCCCTATGTGAAGCTGGCGCAACAGAAGGGCTATCGGGCCCGCGCCGCCTTCAAGCTCATCGAGATCCTGGAAACCGAGAAGCTGATGCGCCGGGGCGACCTGGTCGTGGACCTGGGCTCGGCCCCGGGAAGCTGGTCCCAGGTGGCGCGCGAGCGGCTGGCGGGGCCGGGCGGCGTCGTGGACGGCCGCATCATCGCCCTGGACCTGTTGCCCATGGAGCCGGTGGCGGGCGTCGAATTCATCCAGGGCGACTTCCGCGAAGATGAAGTTTTGAAACAATTGGAAGACATGGTCGGATCCCGCGCGGTCGACCTTGTTATTTCAGACATGGCCCCCAACTTGTCAGGCGTGGGTAGCGCCGATTCGGCGCGTATCCAGCACGTGTGCGAACTGGCGATGGAATTCGCCTGCGCGCACTTGAAGCCCAATGGGGCGCTGATCGTCAAGGCTTTCCACGGCAGCGGCTTTTCGCAGATCGTGCAGTCCTACAAGCAGCGCTTCAAGCGGGTGGTCGAACGCAAGCCGAAGGCGTCTCGGGACAAATCCTCCGAAACCTTTTTGGTTGCGCGCGATCTGAAATAGCCCGGGTCCTCCGGGCCGAGAAAAACCTATCGCCTGCCGAGATAACGACCAGAAAACTTACGTATCAGACGAAACTTAGAGGGGCCCAGGGATCCCAGGACGCAATCTGGCCTGACAGGGTAGAATGGGCTATTGACATACTTGTGACTGTGCCATATGCGGGTGCGCAGTCGCCGGTCGGAATCGAAAGCAGGAGATCGACCTTGAATAATTCATTTTCGAAAGTCGCTGTCTGGATGGTGATAGCCCTCGTGCTGTTCACCGTCTTCAAACAGTTCGACGGACGCGCCCAGACACAGGATGGCGTGACCTATACCCAGTTCATGGACGACGCCAAGGCGGGACGCATCCGCAAGGTCGACGTCCAGGGCGACGTGCTGTATGTCACGCCCGACGCGGGCCGTGCCTACACGCTGACTTCCCCGGGCGACCTCTGGATGGTTTCCGACCTGCTGAAGTACGGCGTCCAGGTGTCGGGCAAGCCGCGCGAAGAGCAGTCGCTGCTGATGAGCATCTTCGTGTCGTGGTTCCCGATGCTGCTCCTGATCGGCGTCTGGGTGTTCTTCATGCGGCAGATGCAGGGCGGCGGCAGGGGCGGAGCGTTCAGCTTCGGCAAGTCGCGCGCCCGCATGCTCGATGAAAACACCAACCAGATCACCTTCGCCGACGTCGCCGGTTGCGATGAGGCCAAGGAAGACGTCCAGGAGCTGGTCGATTTCCTGCGTGACCCCAGCAAGTTCCAGAAGCTGGGCGGACGCATCCCGCGCGGCGTGCTGATGGTCGGTTCCCCCGGTACCGGCAAGACGCTGCTGGCCAAGGCCATCGCGGGCGAAGCCAAGGTTCCTTTCTTCAGCATCTCCGGTTCGGATTTCGTTGAAATGTTCGTCGGCGTGGGCGCGGCCCGCGTGCGCGACATGTTCGAAAACGCCAAGAAGCACGCTCCCTGCATCATCTTCATCGATGAAATCGACGCGGTGGGCCGCCAGCGCGGCGCCGGCCTGGGCGGCGGCAACGATGAACGCGAACAGACGCTGAACCAGATGCTGGTGGAAATGGACGGTTTCGAATCCGGCCAGGGCGTGATCGTGATCGCCGCCACCAACCGTCCCGACGTGCTGGATCCGGCGCTGCTGCGCCCGGGCCGCTTCGACCGCCAGGTCGTGGTGCCTCTGCCCGATATCCGCGGCCGCGAGCAGATCCTGAAGGTCCACATGCGCAAGGTCCCGCTGTCGCCCAACGTCGACGCGACCGTCCTCGCGCGCGGCACTCCGGGCTTCTCGGGCGCCGACCTGGCCAACCTGGTCAACGAAGCCGCGCTGTTCGCCGCCCGTCGCAACGGCCGCACCGTGGATATGTCCGACTTCGAAAAGGCCAAGGACAAGATCATCATGGGCGCCGAGCGCCGCTCCATCGTCATGCCTGAAGAGGAGCGCAAGAACACGGCCTACCACGAGTCCGGCCACGCGATCGTCGCGCGCATGCTGCCCAAGACCGACCCTGTCCACAAGGTCACCATCATCCCGCGCGGCCGTGCGCTGGGCGTGACGATGCAGTTGCCCGAGACCGACCGCTACAGCATGGACAAGGGCCGCCTGCTGTCCACCATCGCCGTGCTGTTCGGCGGCCGCATCGCCGAAGAACTGTTCATGGACCAGATGACGACGGGCGCCTCGAACGACTTCGAACGCGCCACCGCCATCGCCCGCGACATCGTCACGCGCTACGGCATGACCGACGAGCTGGGCCCCATGGTCTATGCCGAGAACGAAGGCGAAGTGTTCCTGGGCCGCAGCGTCACCAAGACGACCCACATGTCCGAAGCCACCATGCAGAAGGTGGACACCGAGATCCGCCGCATCATCGACGAGCAGTACGGCGTTGCGCGCAAGATCCTGGAAGACAACCGCGACAAGGTCGAAGCAATGACCGCCGCGCTGCTGGAATGGGAAACCATCGACGCCGACCAGATCAACGACATCATCGAGGGCCGCCCGCCGCGGCCCCCGAAGACCCCCTCGGGGCCGTCGGACACTTCCGACACGCCCCCGACCGGCCTGGCCGCGGGCGGCAATACGGCTGCCGCAGTCTGAGGGCTCTCGTCCTGAGTTATGGCAAATAACTTTCTTTGCGGGCGCTTCGAGTTTGATCTCGAGCGCCCGCTTGTCATGGGTATCGTCAACGTCACGCCGGATTCCTTTTCCGACGGCGGCCAGCATGACGATACGGATTCCGCGGTGGCGCATGCGCGCCAGTTGATCGAAGAGGGCGTCCAGATCCTGGACCTGGGCGGCGAGTCCACGAGGCCCGGCGCGGACCCGGTTTCCGTGGCGGATGAACTGGCCCGGCTGCTGCCGGTGATCGAGGCGTTGCGCGATTGTGGCGTGCCCCTGTCCATCGACACCTTCAAGCCCGAAGTCATGCGGGCCGTGCTGGATGCGGGCGCGGACATGATCAACGACATCTACGGCTTCCGCCAGCCCGGCGCCGTCGAGGCAGTGGCGCAGTCGCGCTGCGGGCTGTGCGTGATGCACATGAAGGGCGAGCCCCGCACCATGCAGGCCACCCCGCCCGAGTACACCGACCTGATCGGTGAAATCGGAATTTTCCTGGGAGCCCGCGCGCACAAGCTGCGCGCGGCCTGGGTCGATCCTCGCCGCATCGTGCTCGATCCGGGCTTCGGCTTCGGCAAGACCGGCGACCAGAATTTCCAATTGCTGCGCCGGCTGTCGGGCCTGCGCAGCATCGGCTATCCATTGCTGATCGGCCTGTCGCGCAAAACCATGATCGGCCAGGCCACTGGCCGGCCGGTGAGCGACAGGTTGCCCGGCAGCATCGCCGCGGCGCTAGCCTGCGTGGCGCGTGGCGCTTCCATCGTGCGTGTGCATGATGTGGCGGCCACGGTTGACGCGCTCAAGGTATGGCACGCGGCAGAACAAGGAGCAATCACTTCATGATTCGACGCAAATATTTCGGCACCGACGGCGTGCGCGGCGAGGTTGGCGGTCCGGTGATCAACGCCGAGTTCGCCCTGCGCCTGGGTTACGCGGCCGGCCGCGTGCTGGCGCGCGAACACGCCGAGCGCGGGGGCAGCCGCCCGCAGGTCGTGATCGGCAAGGACACCCGGATTTCTGGCTATATGCTGGAGTCCGCGCTGGAAGCCGGCCTGTCGGCAGCGGGTATCGACGTGCTGCTGGCCGGACCGGTTCCGACGCCTGCCGTCGCCTACCTGACGCGGGCCCTGCGCCTTGTGGCGGGCATCGTCATCAGCGCTTCGCACAATCCGTACCACGATAACGGCATCAAGTTCTTCTCGGCGCAGGGCATGAAGCTGCCCGACGACATCGAGGCGAGCATCGAGGCCGCGCTGGACGAGCCGCTGGGTTGCGTCAGTTCGGAAGGCCTGGGCCGCGCCCGCCGCATGGGCGACGCGCAGGGGCGCTACATCGAATTCTGCAAGAGCACCTTCCCCAACGATCTGGACCTCAACGGGATGACGATCGTGGTGGACGCCGCCCATGGCGCCGCCTACAACATCGCGCCCCATGTCTTCCGCGAGCTGGGCGCCGAGGTGCATGCCATCGGCGTGCACCCCGACGGCTTCAACATCAACAAGGGCGTGGGCGCGCTGCACCCCGAGCTGCTGGCCAAGGAAGTCAGCGCGCGCGGGGCCCAGCTGGGGATCGCGCTCGACGGCGATGCCGACCGGCTCCAGATGGTGGACGGCGACGGCCGCATCTATAACGGCGACGAACTCATGTACGCCATCGTCCGCGAGCGCATGCAACGCGGCAAGGTGGACGGCGTCGTAGGCACGCTGATGACCAATTTCGGCTTCGAGCGCGAAATGCAGCGCCTGGGCGTGGGCTTCGAGCGCGCCAACGTGGGCGACCGCTATGTGCTGGAGCAGATGCAGGCGCGCGGCTGGCTGTACGGCGGCGAGAGCTCCGGCCACCTGCTGTGCCTGGATTGCCATTCGACCGGCGACGGCATCGTCGCCGCGCTGCAGGTCCTGACCGCGCTGCGCCGCAATTCGGTCGGCTTGTCGGAGTGGGTGAGCGACCTGCGCATGTATCCGCAGAAGATGATCAACGTGCCGCTGGCGCCGGGCCAGGACTGGAAGACCCATGCCGGCCTGAGCGCCGCGCGCAAGGCCGTCGAAGCGGAACTGAACGGCCGCGGCCGCATTCTGATCCGCGCGTCGGGCACCGAGCCGAAACTGCGGCTGATGGTGGAAGCCGAGGACGAAGCGCTTGCCGTGTCCAGCGCGGAGAAACTGGCTGCCAGTTTGGGATAAACGGGCGCTTTCTTGATGTTCGGCAAAGGCCACCCGGCGCGTGATGGGTGGCCTTTTGCCTGTAAGCAGTTAGCATTGGTTTGTAAAGAATTGTCGATATCTGGACAAAATGAATGGATCTGCGCCGAACTAAACTTCATAGTCACGTAACATATTGGTCAAGTCTTTGACATACAGGGCGTCCACACTGACTGGACTCTCTAGGAGCTTCGCGCAATGCTGGAATTAGCACGCATCAATCCAAGCCGTAATGCCGCGGAACCTTGGACCGGCGCCGCCGCCAAGGTACTGGTGGTGGGCTTGGCGCGCACCGCTGAAGAAATCGAGCAGATTCAACGCCTGCGCTACGAGGTTTTCACCCAGGATATGGGCGCGGTGTTTCCCGATGCCCAGGACGGCGTGGAGCACGACCGCTTCGACCCGTTCTGCGAACATTTGATGGTCCGCGAGCTGGATACCGGCCGCGTCGTAGGCACGTACCGCATCCTGACGCCCGAAAAGGCGCGCGAGGCGGGCGGATATTATTCGGAGTCCGAATTCGACCTGTCCGGCCTCGGGCCGATCCGGGACGAGCTGGTGGAAGTCGGCCGTTCCTGCACGCACGCCGATTACCGCGGCGGCGGCGTCATCATGCTGTTGTGGTCCGGCCTGGCGGAATACCTGCGCCGCGGCGGATACGAGTACGTGCTGGGCTGCGCCAGCGTGAGCCTGCGCGACGACGGCGTCACCGCCGCCGAAGTGTGGCGCACCATCTCCAAGCACCTGCCGCAGGGCGACGAGCCCCGCGTGGCTCCGCTGCACCGCTATCCGGTGGAAAAGCTGAACAGCACCCTGCCGGCCCGCGTGCCGCCTCTGATCAAGGGCTACCTGAAGCTGGGCGCCAAGGTCTGCGGCGAGCCCGCCTGGGACCCGGACTTCAATGCCGCGGATTTCCCGGTGCTGCTCAAGATGGAGCGCATGGACGAGCGCTACCGTCGCCATTTCGGGCTGGATCAGCCGGCCGCCGCGAATACCCAGCGCTGAGACCGCCATGCGCCGCCTGCTCCGCCGCATGAAGATCAGACTGATACGGCGGGCGACGCGGCCCCTGCGCATGGAACTGAAGCGGCTCGACCGCGAAACGGACCTGTCGCCGTTCTAGCGCCGTTTTGCAACGGGCGCAGCCCCGGCGCCAGCCGCGCCCGGGGCTAGAACTCCAGCAGTTCGAACGAAAACCCCACCTTGTTCCACTCGGCTTCTTCCGCGCGCAGCGTGAAGTCGCTCAGGGGGTGCTGGGCCAGCCAGTCGCGGTTGATGCGCACGACGATGGAGCTGTCGCGCACCGATGCCGTCAGCGGCAGCGGCTCGATCTCGTTGCGGCGGCGGAACAGCAGCACGGCCAGGCGCAGGCTGAGGATGGCCTTCCATTGGGCGCGGGAGCGCACGAGCGGTTCCAGCTTGGTCAGCTTACCCTGGTGGCCCAGGGCCAATAGCGCGAGCAACTGCTGGTCGGCCCGCGAGAAGCCCGGCATGTCCGCGTTTTCGAGCACGTAGGCGGTGTGCTTGTGATAGGCGTTGTGGGCGATCGACAGGCCAACTTCGTGCAGGTCGGCCGCCCAGCCCAGCGCCGGGCGCAGCTCGGCGCGCTCGGGGCCGTCGGGGAACATCGTGTCGAACAGGGTCAGGGCCGCGTGGCGTACGCGCCGGGCCTGGTTGAGGTCGACGTGGTAGCGCTTCATGAACTGGCGCACCGATTCGTCGCGCTTGTCGTGTTCGTCGTCGCGGCCGAGCAGGTCGTAGAGCACGCCCAGGCGCAGCGCGCCGTCGCCGGTGTGCATGACCTCGATACCGAGTTCATCGAAGAGGGCGCTCATGATGGCGAGGCCGCCCGGCAGCACGTCCGCGCGTTCGATCTTGATGCCTGGCAGCTCGGATGGGATCACGCGCCCCGAACGCACGATGCGGTCTTTGAGCTTGGTCAGGCCGGCGCGCGTGATGCCGCGATCCGAAAAGCGGCTTTCGGTCAGGATGGCGAACAGGGCCTTGGCCGTGCCCGACGAGCCGTAGGCCTCTTTCCAGCCCATTTTGCGGTACTGCTTGGCGATGACTTCGATTTCGCGCCGGGCGGCCAGTTCCGCCTGCTTCATCTGGTGCGCGTCGACGACGCCGTCCGAGAAAAACTGGCGGCTGTAGCTGACGCAGCCCATGTACAGCGAGGACATCAGAGTGGGCTCGTGCCCTTTGCCGATGATGACCTCGGTGGATCCGCCGCCGATGTCGATGACCAGCCGCTTGTTGGGCGAGGGGGGCAGCGTGTGGACCACCCCCGAGAAGATCAGGCGGGCCTCTTCGCGGCCGGCGATGACCTCGATGGGAAAGCCCAGCGCTGCTTCGGCCCGCGGCAGGAAGTCCCGGGTGTTGCGCGCAACGCGGAAGGTGTTGGTGGCGACGGCGCGCACGCGGTTGGGGTGGAAGCTGCGCAGGCGGTCGCCGAAGCGCTCGAGCACGGCGATGGCACGGTCGATGGCGTCGTCGCCGAGCTTCTTGTCGGAGTCCAGGCCGGCCGCGAGCCGGACGGTTTCCTTGAGGCGATCGATCTGGTAGATCTGGGGCGTACCGTCCTGTTGAACGATGCGTCCGATGGAGAGGCGGAAGCTGTTGGACCCGAGGTCCACCGCGGCCAGAAGTTGATCCATGCGGCTCGTGAAATATTGGCTGTGAGGTGGCCTGATTATAGAGACCCCATGTGACAGCGCCCCGCGCGGCGGGTTTTTTCTTATGGAACAGGGGCTTGGGAAGATATATCCACGGCTATACGTCCCGGTTTTGGCGTACGCTACGAACTTGGCGTCGTGTCATGGAACCGTCACTTTTTTGCAGTAAAACACCACGCTCCCCCTACGTATGGAATCCGGTATGCCCTCACGCCCTCCCGCCGAGCCCTTGCTCATGAACCGCGAGTTGTCGCTGCTGAAATTCAACGAACGCGTGCTGGCGATGGCGGAGGATCCGAAAACGCCCCTGCTCGAACGATTGCGCTATGTGTGCATCGTCAGTTCCAACCTCGACGAGTTCTTCGAGATCCGGATTTCCAGCCTGAAAGAGCAGCAGCGCCAGTCGCCGAACCTGGTGGGGCCGGACGGCACGACGCCGGACCAGGCCTTCGAGAACGTGCAGCAGGCGGTTCATGAGCTGGTCGGCCGCCAATACAACCTGCTCAACGACGAGATCCTGCCCGCCATGCACGCGGAGGGCATCACCCTGCACCACGCGTCCGAATGGAATCCGCAGCAGCAGGAATGGGCGCGGGATGTCTTCAACCGCGACGTCATGCCGCTGCTGACGCCCATCGGGCTGGATCCGGCGCATCCGTTTCCGCGCGTCTACAACAAGAGCCTGAATTTCATCGTGTCGCTGTCGGGGGCGGACGCCTTCGGCCGCCAGGCCTCCATTGCCGTGGTGCAGGCGCCGCGGGCGCTGCCTCGCCTGATCAAGATGCCGCAGGAGCTGTCGGGCTATCCCGAAGGCTACATCCTGCTCACTTCGCTGCTGCGCGCATTCGTCGGCGAGCTCTTCCCCGGCCTGGAAATGCTGGGCTGCTATCAGTGGCGGGTGACCCGCAACAGCGACCTGTTCGTGGACGAGGAAGAAGTCACCAACCTGCGCCACGCCCTGCAGGGCGAACTGTCGCAGCGCAATTTCGGGGCAGCCGTCCGCCTTGAGATCGACAAGCTGACCCCGGTCGAGCTGGAAACCTTTCTGCAGCGCGAGTTCTCGCTCAAGCCCGAGGACACCTACCGGGTGCCGGGCCCCGTGAACCTGTCGCGCCTGATGCAGCTGTGCAACTCGGATTCGCGGCCGGACCTGCTGTTTCCCGACTACCGCGCGCCCGTGCCGGCGCCGTTCGACAAGGTGGGCGACAAGCCCGCCGAACTGTTCGAGGCCGTGGCCCAGCAGGACAGGCTGCTGCACCATCCGTACCAGTCGTTCCAGCCCGTGATCGATTTCCTGACCGCCGCCGCGCTCGATCCCGACGTGATGGCCATCAAGCAGACCATCTACCGCACCGGCGAGGATTCCGAGCTGATGAAGATCCTGCTGGCCGCCGCGCGCGCCGGCAAGGAGGTGACGGTGGTGGTGGAGCTGATGGCCCGCTTCGACGAGCAGACCAACATCAACTGGGCTTCCAAGCTGGAAGAGGTGGGAGCCCATGTGGTGTACGGCGTGGTGGCGCACAAGACGCATGCCAAGATGGCGGTGGTGCTGCGCCGCGAGAAAGGGCGCTTGCGCCGTTATGCCCACCTGGGCACCGGCAACTACCATCCGCGCACGGCGCGCCTGTACACCGATTTCGGCCTGTTGACGGCCGATCCGAGGCTGTGCGAGGACATGGACAAGGTCTTCGCGCAACTGACCGGGCTGGGCGCGCGCCGCTCCCTCAAGGCGCTGATGCAATCGCCGTTCACCATGCATGACGGCATGGTGGCGCTGATCCGCGCCGAGGCCCGCGCGGCCAAGGCGGGCAAGCGGTCCCGCATCATGGCCAAGATGAATTCGCTGCTGGAAGAGCAGATCATTGAAGAGCTCTACAAGGCGGGCCAGGCCGGCGTGAAGATCGATTTGATCGTCCGCGGCGTGTGCGCCCTGCGCGCCGGTGTGCCGGGCCTGTCCGAAAACATCCGCGTGCGTTCCATCGTCGGCCGGTTCCTGGAGCATTCCCGGGTCTTCTACTTCTACGCCGATGGCGAGGAAACCGTCTACCTTTCGTCGGCCGACTGGATGGACCGCAATTTCTTCCGCCGCGTGGAGATCGCGTTCCCAATCTACGACAAGACGCTGAAGAAGCGCGTGATCGACGAAGCCTTCACCTACGCCCTGCGCGACAACCAGCTGGCCTGGCAGCAACAGGCCGACGGCGACTACGCCCGTGTCAAGAGCCGCCGCGAGCCTTTCAATGTCCACCAGTACCTGATGCAGAAGCTGGGCGTGTAACGCTCCGCCGCCCGAAAGGGCGGCATTTCGACGCAGCCCCGGCCCACACCAGCGGATCCGTCCCCATCAATCCGCTTCCCGGTGCCGCACTCCCCGGGGCGGGGCTTCGAGTTCCACCCGGTCACTCTTGCCCTTTCTCCTGGCCGTCATCCGAGGCAAGGCACTCCCAAGCCAGGCCGCGCGGATCCGGCTCCGCCGGTCCGCTTCCCGGTGCCGCACTCCCCGGGGCGGGGCTTCGAGTTCCACCCGGCCACTCTTGCCCTTTCTCCTGGTCGTCATCCGAGGCAAGGCGCTCCCAAGCCAGGCCGCGCGGATCCGGCTCCGCCGGTCCGCCACCGGCGCCCCCCTGGGGGGGAAGGCGCGCAGCGCCTGCGGGGGGGATCATGACTGTCACTATCCTGTCATCTTGGACTTCTAAGATGCGAGGGTCGCTGAAAGACAGGCAGTACCAAAGCCTGCCAAGACTCCTCCAACGAGCACAGAAGGAACCCAGATGTTCAAACGTGTCTTCAAACAAGTTTCCCTGGGCGTCGCGCTGAGCGCCGCCGTCTTCGCCGTCCAGGCCGCCGACGTGACCGGCGCCGGCGCATCGTTCCCGTATCCGATCTACGCCAAGTGGGCGTCGGACTACAAGGCTGCCACCAACAACGCCGTGAACTACCAGTCGATCGGTTCGGGCGGCGGCCAGCAGCAGATCATCGCCAAGACCGTAGACTTCGGCGCGTCGGACGATCCGATGAAGGCGGCCGATCTGGAAAAGAACGGCCTGCTGCAGTTCCCGGCCGTGATCGGCGGCACCGTTGCCGTGGTCAACATCGACGGCATCGAGCCGGGCAAGCTGAAGCTGTCGGGCAAGGTCCTGGCCGACATTTTCCTGGGCAAGGTCAAGAAGTGGGACGATGCCGCCATCAAGGCGCTGAACCCCGACCTCAAGCTGCCGTCGGCCGACATCATCGTCGTGCACCGTTCGGACGGCTCGGGCACCACCTTCGGCTGGACGAACTACCTGTCCAAGGTGTCGCCTGACTGGAAGGCTCAGGTCGGCGAAGGCAAGGCCGTCAAGTGGCCCACCGGCCAGGGCGGCAAGGGCAACGAAGGCGTCGCCGCCTACGTTGGCCAGCTGAAGAACTCGATCGGCTACGTCGAATACGCCTACGCCAAGCAGAACAAGCTGGCCTGGACGCAACTGCAGAACAAGGACGGCAAGTTCGTCCAGCCCGAGCAAAAGGCCTTCGCCGCCGCGGCCGCCAACGCCGACTGGAAGAGCGCGCCGGGCATGGGCGTGGTCCTGACCGACGAACCGGGCGCCGATTCGTGGCCCGTCACCGCCGCCACCTTCATCCTGGTCCACAAGTCGCAAGACAAGCCGGCGCAGGGCAAGGCCGTGCTGGAGTTCTTCGACTGGGCCTTCAAGAACGGCGCCAAGTCCGCCGAGGCGATGGACTACGTGCCGCTGCCGGAAGCCGTGACCAAGGAAATCCGCGCCGCCTGGGGCGAGGTCAAGGCCGCCGACGGCAAGGCCGTCTGGAAGTAGGATGGGTGCAGCGCGGCAAAGGCTCGGCATGAATGCTGGCTCGGAGCGTGCGCAACCCATCACGACCGCCCTGGCCTTCCCTCCAAGGAAGCCAGGGCCGGCCCGCCCCAACCCCCCCGAAGTCTCTCCCTCAGATTTTCCAAGGAAAGTCCATCCATGAGCGCGGTAATGGATAATAGTGTGCCGCTTCCGCCCAGCGTGGCGGACTCCGTGACTACCGGCACGCCTTCGCCTATGAAGCAAAACAACAACGCGCTGATGGATGCGCTATTCAAGAACCTGACGCGCCTGTTCGCCTTCCTGGTGTTCATCCTCCTGGCGGCGATCCTGGTCTCCCTGATCTACGGCAGCCGGGAATCGCTGGCCAAGTACGGCCTGTCGTTCCTGTGGTTGAACGATTGGGATCCCGTCAACCAGAACTATGGCGCCGTCGTGCCGATCATCGGCACGCTCCTGACCTCGGCCATCGCGCTGATCATCGCCGTGCCGGTGTCGTTCGGCATCGCCATCTTCCTGACCGAACTGTCGCCTACCTGGCTGCGCCGTCCGCTGGGCACCGCGGTTGAAATGCTGGCGGCCATCCCGTCCATCATCTACGGCATGTGGGGCCTGTTCGTCTTCGTCCCCGTATTCCAGCAATACGTGCAGCCCTTCCTGATCGCCACGCTGGGCAGCGTGCCCGTGATCGGCGGCATCTTCGCGGGGCCTCCCTTCGGCATCGGTATCTTCACGGCCGGCCTGATCCTCTCGATCATGATCATTCCGTTCATCGCGGCGGTCATGCGCGACGTGTTCGAACTGGTGCCCACGATGCTGAAGGAATCGGCGTACGGCCTGGGCAGCACGACCTGGGAAGTGATGTGGCGCGTGGTCCTGCCCTTCACGAAGTCCGGCGTCATCGGCGGCATCATGCTCGGCCTGGGGCGCGCCCTGGGCGAAACCATGGCCGTGACCTTCGTCATCGGCAACGCCTTCAAGTGGTCCGGCTCGCTGTTCTCGCCGGGCAACTCGATCGCCTCCGCGCTGGCCAATGAATTCAACGAGGCGGGCGGCATCCAGAAAGCGGCGCTGCTGGAACTGGGCCTGATCCTGTTCCTGATCACGACCATCGTGCTGGCCCTGGCCAAGATGCTGCTGGTTCGCCTGTCCGCCAACGAAGGCAAGAAAACCTGACGAGCCGCGAGCACAAGGAAAAGATCATGGCTGTATCCGTACTCAACATGCAGAACGGCATCTACCGCCGGCGCCGCGTGGTCAACCGCATCATGCTGACCGTTTCGCTGGGCACGCTGACGTTCGGGCTGTTCTGGCTGTTCTGGATCATTCTGACCCTGTTGACCAAGGGCGCGCCTGCCCTGTCGCTGACCCTGTTCACCGAGATCACCCCGCCGCCCGGACAGGCCGGCGGCCTGATCAACGCCATCTTCGGCAGCGTGGTCATGGCCGGCGTAGGCACGCTGATCGGCACGCCCGTCGGCATCCTCGCCGGCACGTACCTGGCCGAGTATGGCCAGCGCGGCTGGCTGGCCCCGGCGACGCGTTTCCTGAACGACGTGCTGCTGTCGGCGCCGTCCATCATCATCGGCCTCTTCATCTACGCCGTGTACGTGGCGCAGGTGGGGCACTACTCGGGCTGGGCGGGCGCGATTGCGCTGTCCATCCTGGTGATCCCGGTGGTGGTCCGCACGACCGACAACATGCTGCTGCTGGTGCCCAACAGCCTGCGCGAAGCGGCTGCCGCCCTGGGTTGCCCCAAGTGGCGCATGATCACCCTGGTGTGCTATCGCGCCGCCAAGACCGGCATCATCACCGGCGTGCTGCTGGCCATCGCCCGGATCTCGGGCGAGACCGCGCCGCTGCTGTTCACCGCGCTGTCCAACCAGTTCATGTCCTTCAACATGAACGCGCCGATGGCCAACCTGCCGGTCGTGATCTACCAATACGCCGCCAGCCCCTTCAAGGACTGGAACAACCTGGCCTGGGCCGGGGCCACGCTGATTACGCTGCTGGTGCTGGGCATCAACATCATCGCCCGCAACATGTTCCGCAAATAAAGATCGCTTTGCCGGCGCGCCAGGCGCGCCGGAGCCAAGGGAAACCAAATGGAAAACACCGCTACCGCCGTCAAGAACAAGATCGAGGTCAAGAACTTGAACTTCTACTACGGCAAGTTCCATGCGATCCGCAATGTGAACATGTCGATCCAGGAGAAGAAGGTCACGGCCTTCATCGGCCCGTCGGGCTGCGGCAAGTCCACGCTGCTGCGCACCTTCAACCGCATGTTCGAGCTCTACCCCGGCCAGCGTGCCGAGGGAGAGATCATCCTGGACGGCGAAAACCTGCTCACCGCCAAGACCGACATCTCGCTGATCCGCGCCAAGGTCGGCATGGTGTTCCAGAAGCCCACGCCGTTCCCCATGAGCATCTACGACAACATCGCCTTCGGCGTGCGCCTGTTCGAGCGCCTGTCCAAGGGCGAAATGGACGAGCGCGTCGAATGGGCGCTGAGCAAGGCGGCTCTGTGGAACGAAGTGAAGGACAAGCTGCACCAGAACGGCAACAGCCTGTCGGGTGGTCAACAACAGCGCCTGTGCATTGCGCGCGGCGTGGCCATCAAGCCCGAGGTGCTGCTGCTGGACGAGCCGTGTTCGGCGCTGGACCCGATTTCCACCGCCAAGATCGAAGAGCTGATCGCCGAACTGAAGAACGACTACACCGTCGTCATCGTGACGCACAACATGCAGCAGGCGGCCCGCTGCTCGGACTTCACCGCCTACATGTATCTGGGCGAACTGATGGAATTCGGCCAGACCGACCAGATCTTCGTGAAGCCGTCGCGCAAGGAAACGGAAGACTACATCACGGGCCGTTTCGGCTGATCCGGAAGGCCGCCCGTATCGTCAGCGCTGGCCCAGCTCCCTGAAGTTCATCCAATGGGAGGTGGCCAGCCAGCCGGCATCGACAGGGATGCTGGCGCCCGTGACCGCGCTGGAATCATCGCTCATCAGAAAGCTGATGACGGATGCAATTTCTTCCACTTCAACCAGCCGGCCCATCGCGGTGTGCGCTTCGATGGCCGAGGCGCTGCGCTTGCCCGAGTCCAGTTTGTCGCGAAAGATCGGCGTCAGGGTGAAGCCTGGCGCGACAGCGTTGACCCGCACACCCTTGGGGCCAAACTCTCCTGCGGTCAGTTGCGTCAGGGCGCCCAGGGCGACCTTGGACGGCGCATAGGCGTGCAGCGGCAACGAGCGCAGCTCATTGATGGATGTCACGTTTACGATCGATCCTGCCCCGGCGTCGATCATGAGCGGCGCGAAGGCCTGGATGCATTGCTGCGCGCCGAAGTAGTTGACGTCCCAGATCCGGCGCTGTTCGGCGTCGGTCATATCGAGGAATGGCTTGACGTCCGGGAGCCCGCCCGCCACATTCGCCAGGCCCGCGATTCCCGCTGCGTCCTTGCGCAAACTGTCCGCCATGAGGTCGATGCTGGACCTATCGCTCACATCCATGGCCACGCATCGCAGCATGGGATCGCCGTGTCGCCGCAGGTTTTCCAGCGAGGCGTCGCTGCGATCGGTTGCGATGACCTGCCATCCGTCCTGCCGCAGCCGGTGCGCGACGGCCTGGCCTATGCCTCCTCCAGCGCCAGTGACCAGCACGGCGGCGCCGGCAGCGCGCCTGTCGGCAAGTATGCCTCTACGGCGTTGCGAAATAGGTTGCGGCACTCCGTCCTCCGTCGATGTCCACCCGTGATCGGGTGGTGTTTTATTTCTGAACTATTAGTTCAGTAAATCAGGAGGGCCGGCGGAGTGTCAAGCTTTTTTGCGCGCGCGCGCAGGCTTGGCGCCTGGCGTCGTCGACAGGCCGTTCATGACGAGGTCCACATGCTGGCGCACGAATTCCGCGCTTAGCGGTTGGTGTCCGACCAGCAGCCGGTAATAGAGCGGCGCATACAACACATCCAGCACGACCTCCGGGTCCGCATCCCGGATCAGGCCTTTCGCGATCGCGGCCTTGACGATTTCCACGCCTTGCCGCCGGCGGGCGGAAATGTAGCCGTCGCGGAAGGCCTGGGCGATTTCCGGATCGGCCTGGCCTTCGGCGATCAGCGCGCTGATCATGGTTCCGATCGGACCGTGGAATTCTTCGGCCATTTGAAGCAGGCGCGCGAAGACGCTGTCCAGGCGCACTTCGTCGGGATAGGGCAGGGCTTTGCCGGCTTCCCGCAGAAACGCGCTCATGATGACCGCGGCCCGGTTCGGCCACCACTTGTAAATCGTCGCCTTGCTGACGCCGGCCTGCGCCGCAATCGCATCCACCGTCGTCGCCTGCAAACCGTCCTTGAGCAGTACTTGATAGGCCGCGTCCAGCACGGCGGTTTCAGCCTGCACGCTACGCTTGCGCCCGCGCTGGGCGGGGGCCGGGGGGGCGACGGGAACGGAAGTGCTTGACATTCAAAAGTCCTTATTAAATACTAAACTAAACGTTTAGTTTATAAATAAGCGCGGCATGGAAGACCGCTGCGATCCTCACAAAGGAAGCCTGGAATGCTGAAGTCTGACACAACTTTTTCCTCGTTCGAGTTGCCGATGGAGCGGATTGGCGACGACTCGGGGCTCAGCGCGCCGGAGCAGGCCATCCGGACGGATCTGGCCGCGGCGTATCGCCTGTGCGCGCTCTGGGGCTGGGACGACCTTATCTACACCCATCTATCGGCGCGGGTGCCGGGGCCTGAACATCATTTCCTGGTTAACCCTCTGGGCCTCGGGTTCGAGGAGATTACGGCGTCGAATCTGGTGAAAATCGATCTGGAGGGCCGCGTGGTGGGCGACTCGCCCTACCGTCCGAATGCCGCCGGCTTCGTGATACACGGGGGGATTCACGAGGCGCGCGCCGACGCAGGTTGCGTCATGCATCTGCATACCGAGGCGGGCATGGCGCTGTCCGTCCTGGAAGAGGGGTTGCTGCCGCTGACCCAGCACGCGATGCGTTTCTTCGGACGTATCGGCTATCACGATTACGAGGGTATCGCCCTGACCCTTGGCGAGCGCGAGCGCCTGGTGGCCGACCTGGGCAGCCATGCGGCGCTGGTGCTGCGCAATCATGGGACCTTGACGGTTGGCAGAAGCGTGGGGCACGCCTTCGTCGAAATGTTCTATCTCGAAAAGGCTGCGCGGACACAGCTGCAGGCCATGGCTTCGAACCGCTCGCTGCGGGTTCCTGATGAGGCCCTCGCCGCGTTGACGGCGGCGCAATGGATCAATGACCTGAAATCATCCGGAGACCGCGAATGGCCCGCCATGCTGCGCAAGCTCGACCGCCTGGATCCTTCCTACAAGGACTAATGCCATCGCCCGGAAGCGCCCATAGTTCCCTATCGAAATCAAACAAAGAACATAACAAGTACGGAGACAATACATGAATGCCACGACACAAGGCACGCAGCGCGTTGCCGATGAAACCGTGCGCCGGCTGCTATGGCGCATTCTGCCCTTTTTGGTGCTTTGCTACATCGTCGCCTTTCTGGATCGGGTGAACGTGGGTTTTGCCGCATTGCACATGAACGGCGACCTGGGCTTCAGCGCAACGGTCTACGGACTGGGCGCCGGCATCTTTTCCATCGGGTATTTCATTTTCGAAGTTCCCAGCAACCTGATCCTGAACCGGGTCGGCGCACGTATCTGGATAGCTCGGATCATGGTGAGCTGGGGCCTCATATCGGCGGGCTTTGCCTTCGTGCAAGGCGAGTATTCGTTCTACGTCATGCGGTTCCTGTTGGGCGTGGCGGAAGCCGGCTTCTTTCCAGGCATCGTGCTGTATCTGAGCACCTGGTTTCCCGCCAGGACGCTGGGAGGGGCGACCGCAATCTTCATTCTTGGCCTGCCCATCGCAGTGCTGATCGGCGCGCCCATGTCGACTGGCATTCTCGTGGCCATGGATGGTTTCGTCGGCCTGGCGGGCTGGCAATGGATGTTCCTGGTGGAAGGAGGCATGGCCGTCGTCGTGGGCGTTTTCGCCTTTTTCCTGCTCTCCAATGGCCCTGGGAACGCGACGTGGCTGAAACCCGAGCAACGGGATTGGCTGGTGCGCACGCTTGAGCAGGAACGGCGCGCCAAGGAATGCGTGCGGCGCTATGGCGTATGGGAAGCCCTGATGAACGGCAAGGTGCTGCTGCTGTGCTTTGCGATTTTCTGCAATATCACTGCTCTCTTCGGCATCACACTGTGGATGCCCCAGATCATCAAGGGGTTCGGCGGCCTGAGCAACACGCAGGCGGGCCTGCTCACTGCGGTTCCCTATTTGTGCGCGGGCATTGCGATGGTTTTCAACGCGCGGCACTCGGATCGCACCGGCGAGCGGCGCCTGCACGTGCTGGTGCCCGCCTGCCTGGGGGCGATCGGCCTGGTGACGGCCGGCCTGGCCGCCTCGCCGGTGCTGGCCATGGTGGGAATATGCGTAAGCGCCGCCGGCATATTGTCTTCCAATATCCTGTTCTGGCCATTGCCTTCCATGTTCCTGACCGGAGCCGCAGCCGCGGCCGGCATTGCCCTGGTCAACTCCGTGGGCAATCTTGGGGGTTTTGTGGGCCCCTACCTGACCGGTTGGACCAAGGACTACTTCGGCAATTATGCTGCCAGCATGTGCGTGCTGGCAGCCATGGTGACTTTGTACGGCGTCATCATCTACGCGTTCGTGACGGTGATGGCCCGGCGCAGCGAGCCGGGCCATACGCCCGCCGGAGAACTGGCGACCGTTACCAAGTGATCGGAATAAAGAGACAGTTATGCATCTAAGTCGGCTTTTTCAGCGCAGCGTCCGGATGTTCGGCGCGCGCCCCGCGCTGGCGCAGGGCAAGGCGCCAGCGCTTACCTACCTGGAACTCGACAGGCGCGTGCGGGCCCTGGCGCATTGGCTGCAGGCCGGGCTTGGCCTGCGGCCAGGCGACCGCGTAGCGCTGGCAATGAAGAACTCGGTTGAGTATGCCGAAGCAATGCTTGCGATCTGGCATGCGAGGCTGTGCGCGGTGCCGATCAATTGCAAGCTGCACCCCACGGAGACCGCCTATGTCCTGGAGGACTCGCAGGCCAGGCTTTGCCTGGTGCAGGGCGACGGGGCGGACGAACTGCGCCAGGCAAGCGCTCGCGGCCGGGACCTGCAGATTGTCGATGTCGGGTCGCAGCAATGGCTGTCCGCAGGCGTGGGCACGCCGGCGCCGGACGCTACGGTCATCGACGGCGGGCATGAACTGGCGTGGCTGTTCTATACCAGCGGCACGACGGGCAAGCCCAAAGGCGTCAAGCTCAGTCATGCCAACCTGGTCGCGATGGCGATGAACTTCCAATGCGACATGCTGGCCATCGACGAAACCGACGTGTTGATCCATGCCGCGCCCATGTCCCACGGCAGCGGTCTGTACGGCGTGCCCTACTGGATGCGCGGCGGCCTGCAGCTTGTTCCGGATAGCGGCGGGTTTGACGAGTCCGAACTTTTTTCCTTGCTTGGCCATTACGAGCGAGCCAGTTTTTTCGCCGCGCCAACCATGATCACACGCATGCTGCAGCACGCCGGCAACGCGGATCCGGCATTGCCGGGATTGCGATGCATTTTCGCGGGTGGCGCTCCGTTCTATGTGGAGGACATCAAGGCCGCCGTGCGGTGCTTCGGCCCCCGCATTGCCCAGATGTATGGCCAGGGCGAGACGCCGATGACGATTTCCGCGTTGCCGGCGCACGTCATCGGTCAGGCCGTCGCGCTGCGCGACGACGATCTGCTGGCTTCGGTAGGCTATGCGCAGACTTCAGTGGATATCGACATCGTGGATGAGCAGGGGCGGCCCTTGCCGCCAGGAGAGGTGGGCGAGGTCACCGTCCGCAGCCCCACCGTCATGCAAGGCTATTGGCGCAATGACGAGGCCAGCGCGCAGGCGCTGGCGGGGGGCGCGTTGCAGACTGGCGATGTCGGCCTGATCGACGATCGCGGGCTGTTGCATTTGAAGGACAGATCCAAAGACGTGATCATCAGCGGCGGCACGAACATATATCCGCGGGAAGTGGAGGAGGTGTTGCTGCGCCATCCGCGAGTGCGGGAAGTATCCGTCATTGGCGCGCCGGACCCCGAATGGGGGGAGTCGGTGGTGGCGGTCGTGGTCGCATTGGAGCCGGTCGGCGCCGACGAACTGAACGCGCTTTGCCTGGCCTGCATGGCGCGCTTCAAGCGACCGAAGCGCTATGTATTCATGGACAGCCTGCCCAAGAACGCTACGGGGAAAGTGCTTAAAGGCGAATTGAAAAAGCGCTGCGCCGTCGAGCCGATGCCGAGCTAGGCCTTTTGCCGGCGGCGTCGAGGGTGGCGCAAAGCGGGCATTTGCGCCACCACGGCAGCGGGTTTCCTCAGATTCCGATGCCTATGGCCGCTGCAAGGCCTGCCTGGAACCAGTTGCAGACGCTTCCTTGCCGCTGGCGTCATAACGGGCGGGAATCAGCAGGACCAGCACCGCCGCCAGCATGGCCGCGCACGAGAAAACGATGAAGTTCCAGGCCAGCGGCAATTGCAGCCCGGCCAGGTATCCGCCCACGATGGGGCCGCTCATCGCGCCGATGCGGGCGAAGGAAAGCGCCCAGCCGGTGGCGGCGCCGCGCGCATGGGCCGGATAATAGCCCGCCAGGTAGCCGGTCAGGATCAGCGACGAGGAAATGCTGCCGATGCCGGCCAGCGCCACCCACAGATAGTTCACCGCCAGCGGGTTGTTGTAGGTCAGGCAATAGATGCCGGCGGCGCCGGCCAGGTAGAACAGCGCTACGATCCTGCGCGGTTCGGTCCTGTCGGCGAACCGGCCCAGCACCAGGCCGCCGATGGCCGAGGCCAGGCTGAACACCAGCAGGAAGGAAATGCTGGATCCCAGGTCGTAGCCGTTCTTGCGCATGATCTGCGGCAGCCAGGTGTTCAGGCCGTATACCAGCATCATGCCCAGGAACAGGGCGCCCCAGAAGCACAAGGTGGCACGCAGGTGGCGCGGGGCGAACACCGCCGCCATCACGTCGCGCCAGGTGGACTTGGCGCCGGCCACCTCGCGCGGCCGGAAAGCGTCCAGCGACGGAATGCCCAGGCGTTGCGCCTGCGCCCGCGCGCCGGCCTCGTCGCCCTTGGCGAGCAGGTATTCCAGCGATTCGGGCAGCAGCCGCGCCAGCAGCGGCACGAGCACCAGGGGCAGGGCGCCCACCGCGATGACCGCGCGCCAGCCCCAGTGGCTGAGCAGGGCCATGGCCACGGCGGCGGCGCACAGGATCCCAAGCGAATATCCCGAATACATCACGCCATAGTTGAAGCCGCGCCTGGCCGGCGGCGAATATTCGATGGTCAGTGCCGCCGCGGCGGGAATCACGCCGCCCAGCCCCAGGCCGCCGATGAAGCGGAACGCGCCGAACCAGCCGGGCGTGGGCGCCCAGGCTGCGCCGATCATCGTCAGCGAGAAGAGGGTGACGCAGGCCAGCAGCATGCGCCGGCGGCCCAGCAGGTCGCTCAGCGTGCCCACGGCGAACGAGCCCACGAACATGCCGGCCAGCGCGTAGCTGCCCAGCACGCCCAGCTGTATCGGGCTGAGGGCCCAGTTCTTGTCTTCGGCTAGCGCGGGCAGCACGGCGCCCATCACGCCGACGTCGTAGCCTTCGAACAGGATGGCCAGCCAGCAGACAAAGAGCACGGTATGGGTGGTCCGCGCTGGCGTGGCCCAGGCGGATGGAGCGGAGGCGTTTGCCATGAGTTTCCCGATGAGTGTTTATTGGGTTGCGCCAGCGGCGCCCGCTGGCGGACTGCAAGACGCTCCGGCGCGCAGACTCAGGGCGATAGGCGTCGCGGCTAGCCCCTGGCGGCAATTCCCCACACCGTCGGAAGGCCGTATTTAATTTAGGCTTGAAATATATAGGTGTCAATCAGGGCTAGACCGGTCCGGCGCGCCGGACCAAATGGGGCGTAGGGCGGGGACGGCCGGCCAGTATCTGGTATAGTTGCCACCCTTCGGGGCGTAGCGCAGCCTGGTAGCGCATCTGCTTTGGGAGCAGAGGGTCGTGAGTTCGAATCCCACCGCCCCGACCAATAAAATCAAGGCCGTTAGTGATAGTGTTCACTAACGGCCTTTGTCATTTTCGACGCTGTGGGGCAACTTATGGGGCAACCGGTCGGCAGGGGTGCAGTTCGAGCAGATTTCACTTCTACACTATGCTCTGTTCGCGTCTCAAGATAGCCGTGAAGACTGCCGGGGCGACACGCTCAAATGGGGGCAGGGTCTAGCCGGATCATCGCTACTGCTGGGAGCGGTCATCCTGCACGGGTGCTAGGACAGGTCGTCTGGGCTGGCACCAGGTTGCGGGATGATGAGGCGGGCAGTGGGTGCGGAACTAAGATCCAAGAAAAAGCCCTAGGGCGCAGGCCCCAGGGCTTCAGACTACTTAATCGAACAAGTTACCTTGTCCGGGGTGCGAGCGGCAATGTTCGCAGACATGTTCCCACCGATCAAATCGGTAGCGAACATACGGACGAACACGAACCGCTTTAGGATACATGCAAATGCGCATGGCGTTCTCCTAAGCAGGTTGAAAACGCCGGCGGCACTTGCCCTTACCTTTCGGTAAAGGTAGACTAACCCCGTCTGGCTAAAGACATGGGTACTCGGCGCGCCGCCGACACCAAGAGAAGCTCTTAGGGATCCAACCCCCTAAGGGCTTTTCGCTTATTTGTACCAACTGAGCATAAACGCCCTCCTTTAGTTTGTTGTTTAGACCTTAAGCCAGGTCGTTGTTGTCGGTTGCAGCAGTCTGGGCCTCCGCCGGGATCTCTTGCTCGGAAGGTTTGTACCGTTCGCGCACGAAGTCGATGCCGCGTTCAGTCAGACGGTACAATCCAAGTGCGGGTGAATCCAACAATCCAAACTTGTTCCGGTAAATGTTGGCAAACGAGCTGATGTCCTTCCGAGTCTGCCGGAGCCCTTGCTCTTCGGAATAGGAGACCACTTCATCAAGGGTCTTTCCTCCTTCCTCCTGCCCGATAAAGGCCAGTATTTTCAAGGAAGCAGTGGAAATTCTTGACGGCAACCGGGGGGATGCCTGCAAGTCGACCGGAGCATTGCCTCCTTGCTGCTCTCGATCATCCGGCGGCGAAATCATGGTCGCAGAACCGGGCGACGCAGCGGACTGATCGGGCGGCGAGTCATTTTCGTCGTCTTCAGCAGCGAGTTCTTCAATGGTTCGGATGCGTTGCTCATGGTGAGCAATACGCCTGCGCAGGGCCTCTATTCGGCTGCGCTCCCGTTCGATCAATTGACTATAAACGATGTTCATTGGCGTTCCTTCGCCCTGGGTGCAGCCTGGGGCTGTTCAGATATCCAGGATTCTACACTGATCTACTGGGGACAATCAATCATCCAAAATAGATCCTAACAGAATGCCACCTCCGGGTGGCTTTTGTTGCTGCTCGCGTCCTCAACCCGGAGCTTCGTAGCCGGCCCGCGCTAGGCGCAGCGTCTCGGGTCGAAGCCTACCAAGCAGCAGAGATTGCCCGAGGATGCCGGTCCCGGTTCGATAGGTCAGCCGTGCGTACTCAATCTCAGTGCCGTACGCGGTCAGCATCGTGTGAATTGAAGCCTTGATCAGTTCCATGGTGGAGTCCTTGTGAATTGCCGGGCGGTCAACGCGACTCGCCCTCCTTGCATTCCACTCCTTCCGCTGCGCAGTGTTCTGCGTTATTGGAAGAGTATGCGCACCCATCCTCCCCATCAGCCCGCCTAGAGCGGGCATTTTTTTGCCCCTACTCGAGTAGCTCCAAATGACCATGTCTATCTACTACTCGGTCAATCAAGACCGGATGTTGGAGCCCTCATGGTTAGGATCATCATCTGGGTGACGGTAGTGCTGGTACAGGCCCTCTGGGTCCAGCCAGCCTACTAGCCTCCTAAAAAAACAAAGCCACCTTCGTAGTGGCCTTTTTGTTGGCACAGAGCGTGAGTGCCCTACGTTGAGCCTCTTGTTCGCGTGATGGTCTGCGAGACCCACTCGTCGATCTCCGATTCAAGCCACACAGATGTGCGCCCGTTCTTGATGCACGCCGGGAATTCGCCAACCTTGATCTGCTCGTAGATCTTGGTCTTGCCCATCCCCACCCGGCTTTTAACCGCGCTCAGAGGCAGAAGAGATTCGCCATGCTCACGCATCTCTACCTCCTTCGTCTTCGAACAGTGCTTCCAAATAGGAGCGGGCCCGGCGCGCTGCAGCTGGATCCCTTCGGCCAAGTGGGCGATTGGCCGTGTGACCGTAGGCCGCTTGAGACGGAGCGACAGGGATGTCGCCGCCCTCCAGTGGGCTGGCTCCCGCGATAACCCGTCGCGCATCGTCCATGGCTGCATTCCATCCTCGCACGTAGACGCGTATCTCTGCGTCCACGTGCTTGGGTAGTAGCAGACTCCACATGACGTCGTCCTGCTTGGTGAGTTGATTGCGCTTCGTGTGAGCGCCGCAGCCTGGCCACTGACGCTCGAGCTCTTGAATCAGAAGTGCGCGGCGCCTTTGGTTGAGGAGTTCGATGATCGTGATCACTTCGTCTCCTCCGTGACGGGGGCGCGCCCCGCAGTGTTCAATAGGTTGCGCGCCGCGTTGGCGCTGGCCTTTAGGTGAGGATCGGCCGAGGCCTCGAGGATGCTGGTGGTGATCTCGAGCGCGCTGGCCAGGGTTGCGCAGCGCTCGCGCATGGCTGCCGCCTCGCCCTTCGCCTGGGACAGCTCGGCCGTGGCCTTGTCGTACAGGCGTACGTAAAGCGCGCGGCCACGCACCGCAGCGGCGAGCTGTTCGGTCGGGTTGCGGGGCTTATGCATGGCGCACCTCCGTCACGATGGACAGATGGTTGGCAAGCTCGCGGGCGCGGGCGCTACCTATCTGCGCCAGAGCATGGAGGGCCACGCCGTCAGCCTTGTCGAGTGGCATAAGCTCGTCCAGCGCGTCGAGCAGGGCCTTGATTTCCCACGCCATCGAAGCTAGATCTTGGGGGGCGGGAATGTTGCTCATGCTGCCTCCCGCAATTCATGGGTGCAGGAACCGGCCCTAAACGCGGGGCGGCCAGTGGTGCCGTTGATAAGCAGCCTCTCAGGCAACTGGTTTGCGGGACGTTCCAGGGCCCTTGCTTCGTAGTCGATTGCTCGCTGCTTCACGCTGGGATTGATGTCAGGCCCGACCCACATATGAGCGTCCTGCCGGCCGAGCATCCGTAGCGGGACAGTCCGATACCGGCCTGGCTCAATGTGGGGCTTCTGCCCTTTCGTGTAGTTCCTGCGCCCGCCTGTCACACCATCGAGGAATGCAAGTTCGGCTTCGATGGCCTCTTCGCCCCGTTGCCCGCATTCGGTTTTGGGCATTGGGCGGTCGCATACCTGGGCCCATGCCCAACGGTCAGCAAGTATCTCGTTCGCTTGCCATATCCGGCGCAACGTTTCGCGGCAGAATTCGGTATCGTCAGCCGCTGGGCTGAACCGGAAAGAGAGTGAGCAGTAGTTGTCCGCGCTATGCCCGATTTCGTGAAACAGCCAAAAGCGATACATCTCAGCGTCGGTAAGCTGCGACACATCACATTCGAAACGGGTCTTGCCGGTACTGCGGATGTGGCTGGTGTCTATCGTTGTGGCAAGCAGCAAAGATGCAACTTCAGTGAGCGATCCAACGACTGCGTCCGAGGTGGCGTCAATAACGCACGCGTCCAGTCCGGACCTAAGCCCGATCACCTGTGCGGGCTGGTCGAACAATCTCAACGCGAGGCCGTGGGCCTTGGCGATTTCCGCGTACTCACGGTACAGGACGGGTGTGATGCTGAGAATCGAGTTGGTGCGCTTGCTCATGCTGCACCTCCCTTACCTAACAACCGGCCGGTCACGATGCGATGCAGCTCAGCGAACCGGTCAACGTACCAATGCGGCTGCGTCTCGCGCGGCGATGCCGGGTTGGTCAGGTTCTTGCCGTACGCGAGGCCTTTCTCAGTAACCGCCCAGAAGTGCTTCGTCTTGGTAGGCGTTGAGCGGCTAGCGCGTGTGCGCTCTTCAATCATGCCAGCGTCACGGAGCAGGGCGTTGTACGCGGCCACGTTTGTCGTGATGCCGTGCTCCTTAAGCAAGGAGGTCAACGATGACGTCGGCATCGAACTACCTGCTGGACCATCGCCCGCAGCGTCCACGACGTAAGCGGGCAAGAACGACGTGTCCAGGGCGTGGCGTTTGCCGATGTACTGCAGCATCGCTACTTGCGACGACGGGGCCGGGCGCAAGAGGCGGGTGAAGCACTCCATGATGGCCAGCTCGCCGACCAGCCGGGGAGCTGCTTCGGGGGCGCGAGGATGGCCGGTTTGATCGTGCAGCCGACGCTCGCATTCGATGAAGTACTGTCGCGCCTGCTTGCCCTTGGCGTTGCGCTCGACCATGGATAGTTCCTTGGCCATGTCGAGGGTCAGGACATATTCCTTGATCGGGCGGCCGCCGCGGAGGTTTTCCCCGATTTCGGTGAAAACCTCGAAGTCCTGATGTTCAACGAACGCATACTGGTCGATGCGGTCTTTGATCCAAGTCGAGAAGTCTTTGCCGACCTCTAGGAAGGAGTGCAGGTCGCGTGCATTGGCTGTCGGGACGGCTTGTCCACCGATCTGGCAGGTGCCTACGGGAATGAGGTGGTTCATTGCGACACCCCTTCGGCGAGAGCGGCGATTTCGCGCGCGAGATCTTTAGCTTGGTGGACGTAGGCGTCTTGAAGCGAATCGCTCAGGGTTTGAAAGCTCTGGCGTTCGAGACCCATGAATTGAAGAAGCGCGTGGAGAGACTGCGCTTTGATGGCAATGGCGTTCAAGCCCTCGGCGGCAGGCGGGCATTCTCCAGTTGGTATCACATGTGTGGGTGCGCTACTATTGCTCGAGAGCAACGATTTGGTTTGGGGCATGGCGTGACTCCTGTGCCTTAGGTTTTTGGTGGCGACTGTGTCGCCGGTTGCTCGCATGGCCCCTTCCTGGCTGCAATCCAGGTCGGGGCCAAACTTTTTGGTACGTCTAGTACCAACGAAAGTTAGATGTATCTTACGTTTGGCATTTTATATCGTCAACTGCGCCTTACAATTTTGACGGCAGTTGTGCTACGCCTGCGGACTGTTGCGTATAGGTCAGGGCTTAGCGCCCGTCGTCTTTCTGGTACGCGGCGCGCCAGGGGCGATCAGCTAGGGCCGCGCATCGTCCACGAGTCATGCTCTGGACGCGAGGATAGTTTGCGACGGGCTCGGGGGAACGGTCTTGCGCAATCCAGATCTGAATCGTGGACTTGGCTACACCGTGGACTGCCGATACGACCGACAGACGCATACGGCCCGTGGCAGCCAGTGCGGCGCTATGGGTTTTAGCGGTATGTACCGATTTGCTATACGGGGCGGTGCGACCCGATTTGAGAATGGCGGCTTGCATCGCTGCTGCACTCCTGCGAGGTGAATACAGGTGCAGTCTGGCGATCGAGGGAGCGTTCTGGGCCTAACTCGGGTTGGGCAAAACCTAATTCGGGTGCTGATCTATGATTTTTCAGCTTTTTTTGGAAGATACTCCGCGGCTTCCTGTAGCCGCTTGCGTATTGTGTCTTCTTTCACATCATCTATGCCTACGGTCTGGAAATCCCGCAGCAATTCTGCAACCGTGGCCGTCCTTTTCTCGCCTGTATAGGACTTGTAGTTCGCCGCCGTGAGTCCTGCGATGATCTTTAGGAGGGTGTTTTTCTCGCGTGTAGATAGTTGATCATCCTCTTTCGCCTTTGGGGCGGAAGTCAATGATTGCTCAAGGCCTCGCAATGCTGTCGTTCGTACCGCGAGCTCAATGTCCTCCGTCAGACAGTCGTCATACGATTCAATCTGCCAGAGATCGCCGCTATCTTCCTGAATGAGCAACCTACCTGTATCGTATTGGGCAGATTCCGAAGGCCTGCTAAATTCGTCCAGGCATTGCAATAGGAACACGCGTGAATAGCGAGTAGCGGGCAGGTCCGCTATTTCACGTCCCGGCTGGTCTCGGGCGTAGCCAATTGCGCTCATTCCCAATTGCAGCATCTCTCCCTCCCCGCAAAACTCGGGAAGGTGTATTACCTCACCATCCACCGGCTCCCGCCTCGTAAACACGGATTGTCCCGTGGAAGCCCCTTCATTCAGTTGGTATTCGACTTCTTCATATTCGATTTCACTTGCCGGTTTTTTGTACCAACGGCGTGCGTATAAGTAGCTTGCCAGCAGGCGAATCGATAGCCGTAGATGACCGTCCAGGGCCAATTGAATTACGTCGGCTTCGGTGACGTGCTCACCAAAGGATACGGAAAGGTACTTGGCAGCGTCGGCCAGTGTCACCCATTGCTTCAAGGTGAACAGCTTGCTCATGCTCTCTTCCTAGTCGCTAAGGCATCTGGGATCTGACCTAAGACCTTTCGCACCGTGTCATCCGAAACTGGTGCTCCGATATCGTCTGTCCGTTGCGCGACATTGGTGGTCGCGCCTCGTTCGTTGAGGTCGATTTCAGAATACTTGCAGAGTGCGGCGATGATGATGAGTAGAGTATTCCTCTCGGTTGTCGCCAATTGGGAGGTGTTCTTTTTCAAGGCTTCTAGCTCCTTGATCGCAGGTGCGGCCTGTTCCTTCCACGCTGTTTCAGCTTTTTCAATCCGTGCCTTCAGTGCATCACGTTCGGCCTGCAGCGCCCTAAAGCTGTCCGCGTTGATAGCCGTATGAGTCGTGCGCTCGATTTCATCAAACAAGAACTTTGGCTTGTCGGCTGGGAATTCTCGCGAAATCCATTCCTTCAAGTCATTGCGGGAGACATGGCGACGTTCTGGGGCAACGTGCTGCGTTGAGCCGTCGAAGGCTTTGCCGCTTTCCCTGCTTACCAACAGAATGCCTTGTTCAATAGCTTCGTGGATCGCTCGGCACCTCGGCTCGAGACAAGGAATGTAGGGGTGTCTGAAGACTGCGCGATGGACCTGTTCTGCAATTTGTAGATGTTCCTGCACTTCGCCGGCAGGAATGCCGCACCACAATGCCGCAGCAGTTGGCACCGGATACACCGTGTAGTAAGACTGGACTTGCTCACAGCTATCATTGGCCCAAGCTTGACTCTTCATTGCGCTGTCCTATGCGCCGCCCAAGGAATAGGAGCCAGCACCAGGCCGATGGGCGTTTCGGCATAGACCCGTCGGGTTAGGTGCTGGCAACAAAAACCCGATCAAGCAGCCTTCGGCTTTTTGGCCGTGCTCACGCGTGCAGATGCCTCCCACTCGTCAATTAATGCGAGGGCGCGTCCCTCAATCATTCTTTTGACGGCGTCTGGCAACTGGGCGTACCGCGCAGGGTCGATCGCTTGAAACGGCCACTCTCCTGACGTCCGAGCGCCTGCATCTCTTTGATCCAGATCACCTTGGCGCGGCTCGCCGCGGCCGGTTGCCACCCAAATCGCGTCCACATTGCAAGCAGCGGCCAATCTGGACGCGACTTCCGCTGTCAACGTCTTGACGCTGCCATTTCGCCAATCGGAGACGGCCGCGCGACTTACGCCAGCCTGTCTGGCTAGCTCAGCGGCGCTCCAGTGATTCTCGGAGAGCAGGAAGTTAATGCGATCGGGGAGAGTGGTCATGGCGTCAATTTATCCTAACAAATGTAAGATGCGGCTTGCATTTTAGTGCAAGATACGTCTAACATTGCGCATGGAAAGAAATTTGACCCCCGAGAGCGACATGCGCCCCGTACTGCGTGCAATCCTCGCCGCAGGAGTTCGGCAGGCAGAGATAGCCCGAAAACTCGGCGTGTCTCGCGCGTGCATATCGGATGCCGCCAAGCCTAGCGATAGACCTTGGATGCCCTCATATGCGACGGGCGTGGCACTGCTGTCCATGCTTCGGGATCAAACATCGTGATCCCGGGGGGGGGCGCCCGCATGTTTAGCGTCGATGCCACGCTTATCGGCCGTGCGGAAGAGGTCGGCGTGTTGCTCGCACCTCGACATCGAGTATGCCGCCCGTTCGGGAGGCGCGTGCGCCGTACGTTAGGCAATCCAGCAGGCCAATCGGCCAAGGAATGGAACGTCGACCACCCAATCGTCAAATCCGTTCGTGCGCAGATTGGCATTGTGGGCTGGGATAGCCAGCGCGGTGATCGTGTCAGGGCCATTCGCCTGAAGGCGCCGCAATTCGCGGTCGATCTCGGCCAAAGTCATCTCAGGGGCCCGCGCGGCCAAGTCACCGAATTTCTCTCGTTGGACAGCGCAACGGACAGCCTTTTGCGCGGGTCGGATCTCTCGCTCGAGGTATGCCGCGGCAGCGATTACGCCGCCGATTACTCCGGCAATCACCCCCCGGCCGCCTGCGACCGCCGCCACTGCTGCCGAGCCGCCGACCATGTTGATCAACGAAAAGACACTATCGATTCGCCGATAAAAGCGCTCGTTCATGTCGTTGAACGTCACGCCGTAGAGGACATCAAGGACCGCCTCGGCGTGGTTCCTTTCAACGGTCGTTATGGCCTGCTTGGTAGTCATTCCGCATCCTTTGAGGTTGAGGCTGCGGCGTCGGATTGCGCCGCGGGGGTGCCTGATTTCTCTTTTCCATGGTCAGTCCCTTGTGAGCAGGTTGGGGGTGTAGGAGCCAACATTCTGTCACAAGTGGACTCGACCGCCCATATCGAGTCGGAGGATGTGGCCGAAGTGCACATCCCCGGCGTCACCACCACGCCGCCGGCACCGGGTGCCGTCCGCATCGGCCCGGAGGACGTGTAGCCATGAACACGGCAGTTTCCATCTTGATCCTAATGGCCGCGTTCACGTGGCTGCTGATGCTGATCGTCGGTTGCTGCGTGGGCCTCTGGCTTCTGTGGCGCCGGCGCGGCATGCGCAAGTGGATTGCCGATTTCGATCGAGGTCTGGAGCGCGAAGAACGCACCCGGGTCAACTTTCAACGCCGCCACCGGCTCAGGCCGTAGGCGGATAACGGTGTGCACACGGCTAGGGTAGCTCCCGAAGAGATGGACTCCTCCACCCATCCTGCCGAAGTGCCTTCTTTGTGGAGTGATGGAGGTTCTATGGCCCCTCGCATGATCGTGCCTTTGCTGCGCTACACGGACGCACGTGGCACGGAACGGGAAATTTCCCTGGTGCAGCACCAGCCCGACCAGCCGCCCAGGATCGTCAGCGGCTCAGGCCCCGACGCGCTCGATGTGCCGCTGTCGGCCTTGTTCGGCGTTCAGATCACGCACGATCCCATCCGCCAACTGATCGGTGATGGGCCGGAGTTCGCAGAACTGCCCGCCGACCGAGTACGTGAGGCCGCTGCCCTGGCACTACGGGCGCTGCCCGCGTCCGCAGGCTGCTTCCGCGTTGTGTGGATACCCGACGACGGATTGCCGTTCTGAGGCGCACACATTGACACACGACAACACGTCGCCGCAGGTCGAGGACGGCCATACGCGCATCGCAAACGAGCTCCTTGAGGGCTTGTGCCGTGCCGGCCTTTCAGCGCGCCAGTGGGCCGTTGTGATGGCCGTGGTTCGCAAAACCTATGGGTATGGAAAGAAGGCTGACGACATCAGCCTGGGACAACTCTCATCTATGACTGGCATCGCCAAGCCCCACGTCAGCCGTGCTGTAAACGACCTCATTGCCGCAGGCGTCCTACGCCGGACGGCCGGCACATTCAGCAACTCGCTGTCCCTCAACAAGCGCTACAAACAATGGACGCTTGGGGGCGCTGCTCAAACCGTTACGGATTCGGTTGCGGAGGGGTTACCGAAAGAGCAACGGGGGTTACCGGAACAGCAACCCCTTGATGGGGTTACCGAAACGGCAACCCAAGTTACTGATTCGGTAACCACTACTGGGGTTACTGATTTGGTCACTGGGGTTACTGATTCGGTAAGGGTTACCGATTCGGTCACGCAGGGGTTACCGATTCGGGAACCACAAAAGGAAACTATACAAAAGAAAGAAAAACCCTTGTCGGGCAAGCCCGACTCGGCGGCTCATCCCGAAGCCGAAAGCGACGCCGCCAAGACCATCATCGCCCATCTCAACGAGGTGACTGGATCGGCGTTTAAGCCCGTAGAGTCCAACCTCCGCCTCGTGCGCGGCAGACTCGGCGAGGGCTACACCGCGGAGGAAATTCGCGCGGTGATCGACGCCAAGCGCGCCGAGTGGTTCGGAAATCCGCGTTGGGGGAAGTACCTGCGGCCTGCGACCTTGTTCAACGCGACGAACTTCGCGCAGTACGCGGGGCAGCTGAGCAACGTCGTGATGCCCGAGGATGGGCGCGTCGATCTGGGCAATGGTCGCTATCGGCTCAATGGCCGAATTTTCGGCGCTGATGGCCGTCCGGAGGTGGTGCTGTGAAGACCTTCGATGACTTCGGGATCGACCTGCGGGGCCGCACGGGCGTGGAGGTCAAGACCACGTGCCCGAAATGCTCGCCCAGTCGCCGGAAGAAAAACTATCCGTGCCTGTCGGTCAACACCGAGAAGGGCCTGTGGAACTGCCACCACTGTGGTTGGGGCGGGTCGCTGGGCCACGGCGAAGAGCGCCGGCCCGAGGCTCCGAAGATCTACCGCAGGCCGGACTACGTGCTGAACCGCACCGATCTGCCCCAGGCCGTCGTGGACTACTTCGCCGGGCGCGGGATCAGCCAGGGCACGCTGCTGCGCAATTGCATCGGCTACGGCTCACAGTACTTCCCACAGGTCGAAGAGGAACGCACCTGCGTGATGTTCCCGTACTTGGACGGCGACGAGGTGATCAACGTCAAGTACCGCACCGGCGACAAACTGTTCCGTCTGGCCTCGGGGGCGCAGCGCGTGCTGTACGGCTTGAACGATGTGGATGCAGTCCTGATCTGGGTCGAAGGCGAGATGGACAAGTTGTCGGTGGAGGAGGGCGGTTTCAAAAACTGCGTCTCGGTGCCCGATGGCGCGCCCACGCCGGACACGAAGAACTACGACAGCAAATTCGATTTCCTGGATTGCGAGCAGTTGGCCAGCGTCCGCGAACACATCATCGCTGTGGACGACGACGCGCCGGGCCGGCGCCTTCAGGAAGAGTTGGTTCGCCGCCTCGGTCGCGATAAGTGCCTGATCGTGACCTGGCCAGAAGGCTGCAAAGACGCAAACGACGTGCTGATCAAGCTTGGCCCCGAAGCCTTGCAGAAGTGTATTGAAGACGCACAGCCGGTGCCGATCGAGGGAACGTACTCCGTGACGGACTTCCGCTCGGAAATTCTGCGCCGCTACGAGGGTGAGGTCAGGCGCGGTGTGTCGACCGGCTGGCCCGGCATGGACGGGCACTATACGGTGCTGGAAGGGGAGTGGACCCTGGTGACCGGCATCCCCGGCCATGGCAAATCCGAATGGCTGGATGCCCTGGCTGTCCATCTTGCGCAGCAGCATGGTTGGAATTTCGGAATGTTCTCGCCCGAGAACTTCCCTGCGGACTATCACAGCGAGAAGCTGATGGAGAAGTTCATCGGCAAGCCGTTTGCGGCGGGGCCGAACGACCGTATGGACGTGGCGGAGTTGGACAGGGCAATGGATTTCTTGGCCGACCACTTCACTTTCATGATGCCGGAGTCGCCCAGCCTTGATGCGCTGCTGGAACAGGCTAGCCGGTTGGTGACCCGCAAGGGCATCCGCGGGTTGATCATGGACCCGTGGAACGAGATCGAACACGGGCGGACCGCCGGACAGACGGAGACGGACTATATCTCCCTAGCTTTGTCCAAAATCCGCAAGTTCTGCTGGGCGCACGGCGTGCACACATGGGTCGTGGCGCACCCGGCGAAGCTCTACAAGGACAAGGATTCGGGCGACTACCCGATCCCCACGCCATACGACGTGTCAGGTTCCGCGCATTGGCGCAACAAGGCCGACAACTGCATCACTGTGTACCGGCACGTCAAGGACGAGAACAAGCCGGTGGAGATCCATATTCAGAAAATCCGCAAGAAGTTCGTCGGTCGCGTGGGTATGGTGGAACTGCAGTATGACCGGGTGACAGGTCAGTACCGCGATTATGCGCATTTCACGCGGGCGCCCATCTACTCGCTGCAAAACCGGGGATCGGCGTGATGACTGTTCTGCCATATCGGACGGTCGTCAATCTAGAAACGAGAATGCTTGCCGAACGGCACCTCTTCGTCACTCGGCTTTTCAAACGCCGCGGTATCCCCGTTCAGATCCGCGACATGGATCTGCGCAAGGCGAGTCGCTTCGTCGATAGCGATTTGTGCGGAAGGGTAGCGCTCCTCGATGGCGATGCGTTCGCCGGCAGTTCCATCTGTGCCCGGAATCAACGTGTAGCCAATGCGCCAGTGCCCGTCATCCTGGAAAGGGCGTTCTATCTGGAAGTCCCATTTTGCTTTTTCCATAGCATCTCCTGGTCGGGCCTTCATGCTACTGCGGTCAATCCGGCCCTGAAAAATCTGCGGGTATTCGCCTGATGGCGATTGCCTGCCGCAATACATCGTCCCCGCTTGCCGGAGGACGTTGCGCTTCACCGAGAGCACTGTTCACGACGGCTCTGCGGTTGAGCTTGTGGCGCGCTTGCTGCGCGTCCCTCCCTACAACCCTGGAATCGTTTGAGGACTTGATCATGCTCGATCACAACGACCCCGAAACTTGGCTGGAGCTCCCTGTTGAGGAGGCAGCCGGCGCGATCATCGCGCGAACGCATCAAATCGCGGACCCGATCTATGACACAGGCATGACGTATGCACCGTGCCGCTGCTGGCGTTGCCGTGGGGGCGTGGCGCTTGCGGACCGCGCCACCCTTGACCGTCTGCTGGCCAAACACCTGATGACGCTGAGCGAGTCCGAGCGCGGCCAATGGATGCTGTTGTGGGCCGGGCACCCGCGCCACGATGCTGACGCGCGCGAGCAGCTGAACACCTGGCTGCGCATAGCGGGTGGCAGCAATGAACCGGCGCCCTTGTATCCCGTCTACGCGATGCCGGAGGAAGCATGACCGAACGCAATGCGCCGTTTCCGCGGCTCGCCGTGGCCTTGGCCTACGCATTCAGCGAAGAACGGCATACCCTGAACCGGCCGGCTGTGGCCCGTGCGGCAGACATGCGCTTGGGCGAGCCGGGACCCCTTGCGGGCGTCGATGGATGCGCCGAAATCGCCCAGGTCCGCCAGTTCCTGGAGCGCGGCTTGGAGCCATTGCACTTGGCTGTGCTTTGGGCGCGCTATGGACAACGCAAAGTTTGTTGCAAGCATTGCCAGTCCGAGGGTGACCATCCGGGCTGGGTGGGCGCTTTGCAAAGGATCGCGGTAGCGCTGGGCGCGCATCTTTCGATGCGTACCGCACATAGCGCGCTCCTGCACGCTCTTGTACGTCGGTACTACGACAGAGGCAGTGTACGCACCTTGCAAGCGATCGCTGACGAGTACGCTTGCAACGTTCGAAGCGTGGAAAGGGCTAGCGCTAAGGCCAACGAATGGCTGCGCGGCGCACGAGAGAAGAAGGGTGCGGAACCGATCTACGGTATCGAGCAAGCGGCGCATGCCGCTGCAGAAATGCTGCTGCGCGGCGGGGGGTTTATCCCGTAGCGCTTCCTCGCCGCATCCCATGGCAAAAAACAGCGTCCTGGACCGGGAGGCCATTTCATGGAGTCGAACAAATGAAAATGTACGAAGTCGAGGTTTCGATCATGGGCGGAAACATCTATATCACGTAGCAGGACAGCGGCAGTGACGATCCCAATACAGTAGTGATCACAGCAGACCAAGCTGACTTTGTCGCTGCAGGGATAAAAGGAGCTGCAGCGAGCCTGCGGAAGGTGGAAGTCTAGCCGCACCAAGATGATCCTTGACGGTGCGGAAAACCACCGCCATAATTAGCAATAACGGATTTCCTAAGAAGTCCGTCCCGCAAAACCCGTTACGCGAAAGCTGGCGGGTTTTTTTGCGCGCAATGCTCGTAGTGTGGCTTGATTAGAGGTTCTGCTCCGAATTCGGACAGACACAGCGACATGCGTGCCATGTTCCAAGTCTGCTCTGGCGCTAAATGGAAACGCTGGTTGACTTTCTGGGCGGGTGCGCCCATAGTGAATTAGCGGCTTTTCGAGCATCGCGATTTTCGTCCGGTTTTGCGCCCTCAAGGGTGCTTCATTGTTCGCAGTCCTTTCCTTGACTAGCTCCCTTTCGGGCGATGCCCGCGATTTAAGGAGTAGAAGAATGGAAACCGGAATTGTTAAGTGGTTCAATGACGCAAAGGGCTTTGGATTCATCATGCCTGAGAACGGCGGCAAGGACCTATTTGCTCATTTCTCTGAGATAGTCAGCGACGATGGCCACAAGGTTTTAGTTGAAAACCAACGCGTCAGCTACGTTTCGGCGCCAGGCGCCAAAGGCCCACAGGCTACGCAAATTCGCGCGTTGTGAAACAGAGCCCTAGGTAAGTGAAAGATAGGAGGGCTTATGTTTCACAACAACATGATCTACAAAGGGTATCGTCTAACGGCAAACGTCTCCCGTATATCGGTTGGGAGAAGCCGTCGGCCAGCGTTCACAGCCACTGTGGCACTGGACGTCATTGCGGATCAACATGGGTTGAACGTACCCGAAGAAGTGCCGCTGTTTGCGTCAGGAGGGTTTGTTTCAAGCCCTGTAATGGCCGTAGATGCTGCTATAAATCATGGGCGTCATCTGGTCGATGCTCATGTGCGACCTTCCTGAGCAACATTCGCTAGATTGCCCACGCGTGAAAGTGGACGGTATTTTTCACATGTGCCGAAAGGCGGCGCAATGCTGATTCAGCAAATGAGCAGGTACGATCTGGCAAATCGGCTGCGCGAGATGGCAGATGCGATAGAGCGAAACATACTCATTCATTGGGCCACGCTTGAGATGAGCGCGATGTCTGCTGGGGAGTTTGCGTCGGGTGAATGCCCCGGGGCTGAAGGGCAAATGCAAGGTCCAACAATGCCAGAGAGCTTGGCCGAGCAAACTATTACGATCAGGCTGACACGCGAAAACTGAGTGCTTTGCCTGCCTAAACCACAGTGCTAGATCTGAATCCGCCAAGCGCAAGCTGGCGGTTTTTTTGCGCGGTGCCCGAGATGCCGAAAGGTCTGGACGAAGGGTGAGGCCGCTACAAACAGTTCAGTGGGGCGCACACCCAATACTGGGAGTCCCTGGGTTCGAATCCCAGCCGCGCAACCAGCGGGCTTGGCCGAGTGGTCAGGCTGCGGCCTTCCAAGCCGCCTACGCGGGTTTCGATCCTCGCAGCCCGCTCCAGATAATCGAAAGCCCCGATACGGATATTCCGGTCGGGGTTTACTACTTGGAGATCTCAATGCTGAAGAAATTCTGGGGGCGCGTCGTCCTCTTTTTCATTCGGCCAGGCTTGGACGCCTTGGAAGAGGAGCGGCGCCCGTTGCGCGAACAAATGATGGCCGCAGTAATAAATACTGACGGCCACGTAGTGCTTTCGAAGAGCTCAGTGGAGCGGGCAGCGGTCAAGAATTGCCAGATTGCTGACGCTTGAGCAGTTCAGCATATGCCTCATCGCTGAGCGCGATCGGTAGTGGCGAGCCAGGGAATGTTTTTTGGTACACCTCTTCCAAATAGGCGCTACTAATTCCCTGTTGCTGGGCTGCCAAAACGGCACGGCCAATGTACCCCATCGTGATATCCCGGTTCGAATGTGCTTGAGCTTGGGCTAAGGCGAGCCCAAGCATAGAAATCTGGGGGATGATGTCTTGCAGACTTTGTTCCTGAGTCATACGTCCGTCCTATGGTTGTTGAAGTGTAGGAACTTGTAACCATAGCAGATGATGATCAACATCTGCCCCGACCAGGAAACTGGCCGGGGCTTCTTCATTGGAGCTCCATATGTTTGGTGGACACGACCCCGAAAACTGCCCCTTCACGCCCAAGCGTAAGCGTGGTCTGGGCGGGCAGTAGCAAGGCTAGCTTTCGCGGCGTAGCTCAGTGGCGGAGCGCCGGGTTTATACCCCCGGAGGTCGCAGGTTCGAATCCTGCCGCCGCAACTATCAGCGAGGCGCGTGCGTCTTCAGCCAGTCCCGCAGGGCCGCATCTACGCGCGTCTGCCAGCCATTGCCCGTAGCGCGGAAGCTCTCCAGCACGTCGGGCGACAAGCGGATGGTGATACGTTCCTTCGTGACTTCAGCCTTAGGCCGGCCGATCTTCTTCATGTGCTTCAGATCAGCAGCGCCCAGTTCATAGGTGTCAGGATCGGCAGCAATGCCGCGGCTGATGGCTTCGTCCTCTTCGCGGGTGGGGACAATGGTCCCCGGCTTAAGCTTCGGCATAAAGATTCACCTCTCTCGAATTTGCCTTGCGCAGGCTGATGATGCGCCGTTCGTTGTTGCGGTCCACGTACACCACGCAATACAGGCGCACATCGATATAGCCCAGGGCGATCATGCGGCGCTCGCCGTACTCGCGGCGCATGTCTTCACGCACCAGGGCGTCATCCCATTCGAACTCTTCGGCTTCGGCCAGCGAAACGCCATGCTTGCGCTGGTTGCTCAGGTCTTTGGCGGCGTCGAATGTGATGTCCATATAGTTATTGTATGTACATTAATTCGATTCCGCAAGGACTTTTTGTGCATACGTTTATCTGTTTACCTTCTCGCTACCGCGGACCGGACGCTGGACATGGCGTGTGGGATTCGGCCATCGCGGTCGGGTGGTGTGCAATAGGTTGCACCCGCCATCGGCGCGTGCACGGGACGGGCTTACAGGGCGTAAGCCTTACACCGTATAAGCGCGAAAACGGCGCAGAAGCATGGCGGAAAAAAAGCCGATACGGCGAGGGCTTAAGCCGGGGGCCCCTAGGAAAATCGGTCCGGTAAGGGTAATTCGAACCCCGAACGCTCGCTAGTCACGGGCGCGCTAAGGGGGGTAATAATAATTTCGGCCTCCAAGCCGCGATTCGTGCGGGTTTCCGGCCGCTGTTGAATGTGTTCCGCCGAGAATTTCCCTCGGCGGCGGGCTTATATCTGAGGGCTTTATGAAGCTGCGCCATCACTCGTCGATGAGGGAGGGTGTGGATTTCTTCGGCCAGGCCCAGCGCCAGTTGCCATATGCCACGTCACTGGCTTTGAACCGGGTTGGGCAGCACATCCTGGAAGCGCTGGCTCGCGTCACCGGCGAGGTATTCGACCGGCCGACGCCGTACACGATGCGCGCCTTGCGGTTGGCCCGGGCCACCAAGGACAACCTGGTGGCCACCGTCGACTACCGCGACGGCGCCGGCAAGGGCCTTTCTGCTGATAAGTACTTGCCGCCCCAGGTATTGGGCGGCGGCCGCCGATTCAAGCGCTCTGAGAGGGCCCTTTCTCGGGTTGGATTGCCTGCCGGCGCCTATACGGTGCCGGCGGCGGCCGCCGAGATCGACGCCTACGGCAACATGTCGCGCGGTCAGATCGTGCGATTGCTGTCCTACCTGCAGGCCTTCGGCGAGCAGGGCTATCGGGCGAACTCTACGCCCCGCAGCCGCGCGCGAACGGCGAAGGTGAGAAGGACGGCCGAAGGCTACAAACGCGTCAACGGCGTGCAGTACTTCGTTTCCCGTGGCAAGGGGTCTATGTCTGGCAACCGTGAACAGCGGCTGCCCGCCGGCGTGTGGCAGAAGACCGGCACGCATGGTGCCGATGTGAAGCCGGTTCTATTGGCGGTGGCCCTGCCTTCGTATACGCAGCGATTCCCCTTCTACGAAACGGCCGAGGCGGTCTACAGCGAACGCTACGACGCCGAGTTTTCCACCGCCTTAGACCTGGCCCTGTCCACCGCACGATGATCGACCTTGAGAAGAAGACGACCCAGGCCCGGTTCGGGCAACTGGTCGGTATCACACAGCCTGCGGTAAGCGGCTTGCTCATGCGCGGTGTCATGGTCGCGGGCGACACGCTGGGCAATTGGCTGCTTTCGTACTGCGGGCACATACGTGACATTGCGGCTGGCCGCCAAGCAGGGGAGGACGCCAGAACGCTGGATCCGGCTGAGGAAAAGGCGCGGCTGTATGCCGCGCAGGCGGACAAGATTGAGATGGAGAACGCGGTCGCGCGCGGCGAGCTTGCCCCAGTCAGCGTGCTGGAAGATGTGCTGACGCGGGCCGGAACTAAGGTCAGCGCCGCGATGGATGCGATTCCGACGGCGTTGAAGCGCCGGCTGCCGAATCTGACTGATGCGGATTTGACCATTGTGCGGCGCGAGCTTGCCAAGACCCGCAATGCGGTTGCATCCCTGTCGCTGGAAGACCTGGAGGCTGACGAAGAGAACGAGGGTGAGTAATGCTCGTAGAGTCCAATCGCGCCGCGGTCGCGCGCGCGCTGAGACGCGGGCTTGCATCCTTCGCCGCTCCGGAGCCCATGACGCTGCGCGAATGGGCCGAGCGCCATTTCTATCTATCTGCGGAATCGTCCTATGTCGAGCAGCGCTGGGAGGCCTGGCCGTTTCAACGAGGCATTCTCGCCTGCGTCGGCAGCGACGACGTGCACGAGGTCGACGTAATCAAGTCGGCCCGCGTCGGCTACACCAAGATCCTGTTGGCCGCCGTCGGCTATTTCGCCGAGCACAAACGGCGAAATCAGGCGCTGTGGCAGCCGACCGACAGCGCGCGCGACGAGTTCGTCAAGACCGAGCTGGAGCCGATGCTTCGGGATGTGACGGTCATGCACCCGATCTTCCCGACGCGGCTGGCACGGCACAAAGACAACACGCTGCTGGTGAAGAAGTTTCGCGGCAGCGTGCTGCATCTTCGCGGTGGCCGGTCGGGCGACAACTACCGGCGACTATCCATCGGCGTGGCGTACCTGGACGAGTTCAGCTCGTTCGATTCGAACATCGACGGTGAAGGCGATCCCGGCCAGTTGGCAGCCAAGCGCCTCGAAGGCGCAACCTTCCCGAAGATGGTGGTCGGATCCACTCCGAAGCTGAAAGAGACCTGCCTGATGGATAAGCGCGCAGCCGGCGCCGACGCGCGATACGAGTATCACATCACCTGCCCCCACTGCGACGAGCATCATGCGCTGACCTGGGGTGGCAAGGACGAACCGCACGGGCTCAAGTGGGTCGACGGCGATCCGGAATCGGTGAAGCACCTATGTCCGCACTGCGGTTGCCTTATCACCCAGAGCGAATATCTGGAGGCATCGGAGTCCGGATTCTGGTACGGCTCGGACGGCACCACCATCGACCGCGATGGAGTCTTCCGTAATGCGGCTGGCGAGGTAATACCGGCTCATCGGCGCGTCGCCTTCCACGTGTGGACTGCGTACAGTCCCATGGTCAGCTGGGCCAAGCTGGTCCGCGAGTTCCAGGAGGCCTACGCCAAGGCAAAGCTGGGCGACGACGAGCCCCTGAAGACCTTCTGGAATACCACCCTGGGCCAGGCCTGGGAGGGCGAGGTCGAGAAGATCGAGGCGGACGAGCTGAAGCGCCGGGCAGAGATTGAGGCCTACCGTCTTCCAAGCTTGGCCGAGAACCTCGTTCCGATGGGCTGCACGTTGTTGCTCGCAGGTTGCGACACGCAGGGTAATCGCGTGGAGGTCGGTGTCTGGGGATTCGGCCGTGGCGGACAAATGTGGACCGTGGATCACCAGATATTCCACGGCAACCCGGCGGAGGACGAGGTCTGGTCCAACGTGGCGGCATACCTGTTCGAGCGGCGCTTCCAGCATGAAGGCGGCCAGCAGATGAGCATCTACGCTACGGCTATTGACAGTGGCGGCCATCATTCGAATGCGGTTTACGACTTTGCGCGCCGCAACAAGGCGCGCCGGGTCTTTGCCGTCCGTGGTCGCCCCTTCGGCGAGAAGGCCATCAAGGATGGCGCTGGCCAGGTGGATATCGACTGGCGAGGCAAGCGGATCAAGAAGGGCGTGATCTTGTGGCATGTCGGCACGAACCTGGCCAAGGATCTGCTGCACAGCCGCCTGGCCATCGAGACGCCGGGCCCAGGCTATGTCCACCTTTCCGAGGACTTGTCGGACGAATGGTTCCGCCAGTTTTCGGGCGAGGCGCGGGTATCGCGCAAGACGGCTACCGGCGTTCGAACGCTCTGGACGGCGTTGCGCAAGCGCGTCGAAGCACTGGACTGCGCGGTGTATGCGCTATGGGTGGCGGAGCATCTGAGCCTGTCTCGCAAGACGGACACCTGGTGGGACGCCATGGCGGCAAAACTCGATGCGCTGCCGCCACCACGGGACGAAGAGCCGGACCCGCCATCGCCATCAACCACGCGGCCAGCCGCCCCGGCGAAGGTCGCGCCTGCGGCGCCAGTGGCGCGTGCCGTGCCGGCCGTCAAGCCGGCGCGCCGGCGAGTTGCGGCTTCCAGCTACCTCCGGGGGCGCCGGTAGGCCGCAGAACAGAAACCAATAAGGCAAGGTCATGGCATACACCCAGGCGGACCTGGAAAGGCTGGATCGCGCGATAGCGAACAGCCAATTGGAGGTCCAGTACGACGGCAAGCGCGTGCGCTTTCGCAGTACGGACGAATTGATGCGCGCCCGCGCCCATGTGGAGCGGGAACTCAGCAAAGGAAAGGGGCGCTCGCGGCAGTTCAGGCTGCGCAACGCCGGCAAGGGGATCCGATGAGCTATCTGAAGCATCGTGGTTCCAACTTGCTTTTGCCTCGTCGCCTTAGCGCGCAGATGAGCAGCAGCTACGAAAGCGGCAGCGCCACGGGCAGCCGGGCCCGGAATTGGAATCCCTCGGGATCGGGGCCGAACGCCGCGGCGACGCAAAACCTGAGCTTGCAGCGTCGCCGCGCGCGCGACGCCGTGCGCAACGATCCGTGGGCGCTGACCGCGACCACACGTTGGGTATCCAACGTGATCGGCACGGGGATCCAGCCGTATCCCAAGCACCCGGACCCCAACGTCCGGCGGGCGCTGAAGGAACTGTGGGCTGACTGGGTACAAGAGGCTGACGCTGACGGCCGACTGGATTTCTACGGGATGCAGGCTCTGGCTGTGCGCAGCATCTTCCAGGATGGCGAAACCTTGTTCCGTTTGCGCCCTCGGCGGCCTCAGGACGGATTGTCCGTGCCTCTGCAATTGCAGCAGATGGAGGGAGACCAACTGCCGGTCGAGCGGTCGCTTACCTTGCCGAACGGTGGCGAAATCGTGAATGGCGTGGAGTTCGATGCTATCGGACGGCGCGCTGCCTATCATATGTGGCGCCGCCATCCTGGCGAATTCGGCCGAAACGCTGCCGGGCAGGACATGGTCAGGGTACCAGCCGAGCAGGTCATCCACGCCTATCCGATGCTGCGTCCAGGGCAGGTGCGGGGAGTGACCGCTCTGGCGACCGTCCTGCTCCGATTGAAATCCATCGACAACTTGGACGATGCCGTCATGTATCGGCAGGAGGTGGCAAACCTCTTCGCTGGCTTCATCACCAAGCCCGACCCCGACGCCGATCCGAATAATCCGCTTACGGGCGAGGCCGATGGCTACGAGATCGATGACGATGGCACGCCGCTCGTCTCCATGGAGCCCGGCACCATGCAGGAATTGGCGCCAGGGGAAACGGTGACTTTCTCCAGCCCGCCGGATGCTGGCGATAACTACGAGGGGTTCATGCGGCAGCAGTTGATGGGGGCGTTTGCCTCTGTCGGCGTGCCCTACGAGATCGCGACAGGCGACCTGCGCGGCATCAGCGATCGGACGCTGCGGGTGGTGGTCAACGAGTTCCACCGGCTCATCGAGCAATACCAGTGGCACTGCGTGGTTCATCAGCTTTGCCGCCCAGTCTGGAATGCCTGGATCGATGCGCTGGCGCTTTCGGGCACGTTTTCCATGCCAGATTTCCACCGCCGCCGCCGTGAATGGTTGCGCGTGCTGTGGGTTCCCCAGGGATGGCCGTACTTCAATCCCGTGCAGGACGTGCAGGCCGACAAGGAGTCGGTGCGAAGTGGCTTTGCCAGCCGGTCGTCAATCATCCTCAAGAAGGGCGACGATCCGGACCACATTGCGGCGGAGATTCGCGCCGACAACGAAACGGCCGACGCCGAGGGCTTTGTATTCGATAGCGATCCTCGGCACACGACCAGCGCCGGCAAGGCGACGGGATCTGACGGGGGAGGCAACCCCGACCCTCTCAATCAATGAATGGAGCCAATATGGCAAAGAAGGCTTGGTATTCGATCACCGTCAATGCGCAGGCGGATAAACCCGTGGTCGAGATTCGCATTTATGGCGAAATTGGATTCTGGGGAACTACGGCCGAAGCGTTCGTCGCAGAACTGGACGCAGCAGCGGCAGGTGGTGCCGACATCTTGGTGTCGCTGAACAGCCCAGGGGGCGACGTTTTCGACGCCTTTGCAATCTACAACGCGCTTCATCGGTACGCCGGTCGGGTAACCACGCGGGTGGATGGCGTCGCCGCCTCTGCTGCCTCATTGATCGCGATGGCCGGCAAGCCGACGATCATGCCCGAGAATACGCAGATGATGATCCACAACGCTTGGATCATCACTGGTGGTACGGCCGAGGATCTGCGTACTACCGCAGAAATGATGGACCGGATCCGAGATGGTGTGGTCGCAGCCTACTCCCGTAAGAGTGGGTTGGACAGTGACAAGATCATCGAAATGATGGACGCGACCACGTGGATGTCCGCGCTCGAGGCGCAGGCGTTGGGATTTTGCGACCTGATCGAGGAGCCCGTTCGACTGCAGATGTCGGATAGTGCAGCGGCTGTGCTGCAAAAGCACAAGAATCTGCCCGACGACGTGAAAGCCATGCTCAAGTCCCTGGAAGAGGGCGACCCCGAGCCCGCGCCGGATCCGAAGCCCGAGCCGAAGCCCGAGCCGAAGCCTGAGCCCGAACCCGAACCCGAACCCGAACCCGAACCCGCGCCAGAGCCGGAGCCGGAGCCCGTCCCGGCTCTTCCGGCGGATGTGCCGACGGCATCTGCGCTGGCCGCCCGTGTCTACGCATCCTGCCGGCAAGAGGGTATTGCCGAACTCGCGGAAGGCGTTCTGCTCAGCGGCGCGCTGGAAAGTCGCGAACTGGCGGATCAGCGCGTAGCCCAAGCCAAAGATATCGCTGGCATCTGCCTGGCCGCCAAGTTGCCGGAGAAGGCCGCTGGGTTTGTGTCCGCAGGTCTCAATGTGGAGCAAGTTCGCGCGCGTTTGTTCGATCAGCTTCTCGCCAGTGAGGCTGCCCCAATCAACAACCGTCAACCCACCAATTCATCGGCCCCGAAGCAGAGCGGGCCGAATCCTCAGGCGATCTACGCCAAACGAAAAGCCCTCTCTGCCAACTAGGAGCTAGCACCATGCCCTTCATCCATCAACAGGCCCGAACGGCTGATTTCATCCTCTCCGAAGCTAACGGCCAACGCTCGCGCGAAAACGCGCTGCTCGCCGCCACCCTCGTCACCCTGGCCGCGGGCCAACTCCTCACGCTGGGGGGCGACGGCAAGTATGTCGTTTACTCCGGGCCGGGGGCGGACCCCGATGCACCGATCACCGCCGACGCCGTGCTGTACAGCAATGTCCCCGCGTCCGACGCGGATCAGCAAATTGTCGTCATCGCGCGTGACGCGGAGCTGGCCGGCGAGCTGCTCGTCGGCGTGGACGCGCCCGCGCGCGTAGCCCTGGGGGCGGCCGGCATCATCGTTCGCTGATCCTCACCTATACAAATCCATCTTTCCAACATCTGCGGCCGCCTCCGGGCGGCCGTTTCTATTTCTGGAGCCTGACATGGCCGATATCAATATCTTCCAAGACGAGAAATTCACGGTTTCCGCCTTGACCGCCGCCATCAACGAGCAGGAGAGCATCCCGGGCCGCATCGGCAAGCTGGGCCTTTACTCGGAAGAGGGCGTTTCGTCCACCGTCGTGCAAATCGAATACGACGGTCAGAAGCTGGGTCTGGTCTCGGCCAAGCCCCGTGGCGGCGTCGGCGAATCCGTCATTCTGGCTGGCCGCAAGATGATTCCGTTCAACACCGTGCACTTGCCGGCACATTCCACGATGCTGGCGGACGAAATCCAGGGCATCCGCGCGTTCGGGAGCCAATCGGAGCTGGAATCGGCCGAAGCGCGGGTCGCCAAGTACCAGAAGAAGCACCGCCAGCAACTGGACCTGACGCACGAATATCAGCGCGTGGGCGGCATCAAGGGGCAGATCCTGGATGCCGATGGCACGTCGGTGTTGCTCGACGTTTACCATTCCTTCGGCATCGTCCAGCAGGAATTCCCGATGGAGCTCACGAGCGCAACCACCCTCGTTCGTCAGAAATCGGACGATGTCGTGGATCTGGTCGAGGATGCCCTGGGCGCGACCCCGGCCAGCGGCGTTCGCGCGCTGTGCGGCAAGGACTTCTGGAAGACGCTGATCAACCACAAGAGCGTGCGCGAGACGTACCTGAATACCGCGCAAGCAGCCGAGCTGCGGGGCAAGCCGGCCGATTCCTTCGAGATCGGCGGCATTACCTACGAACGCTACCGCGGAAAGCTGGGGGGGACCCCTTTCATCGGCGACGAGGTTGCCTACGCCTTTCCCGACGGCGTGCCCGAGTTTTTCATCACGCGCTTCGCGCCGGCCGACTATATGGAAACCGTCAACACTGACGGCCTGCCGTACTACACGCGGGTCGAGCCGCTGCCGTTCGGGAAGGGGCTCGAGATCGAAAGCCAGTCCAATCCGCTGCACCTGCCGACCCAGCCCAAGGCCATCATCAAGCTGAAGATGGGCGCCTAAAGCCATGGAGTGGGATAACTCCGTGTTCGACGAAGCCTTCGATGCGGTGGGTCTGCGCGAGCCGGCGTTGCTGCTGGATACGGAGCCTCCCGTTCCATTCAAGGTTCGGTTCGATCGCCCGCAGGTCATCGATGAAGGGGAGTTGGTGCACTCGACCGACTACGAGATCGAGTACACCACTGCCGATGTCCCCGACATTACGTACCACAGCCAGGTGGAAATCGGGGGCGTCCGCTACCGGGTCCGCCAGGAGCCAACCGCGATAGGCGACGGTTTCTGGTCGCGCGCGATGCTGGAGCGTCTGCCATGACCACCCTAGCAATGCAATACGTCGAGGACCTGCGTGCCTCCCTTGAGGAGGCGCCAGGATTCCTCGCGGAGGTCGAGCCATCGCCTGTACGTGCAGTCGCCAGGGAGGCCTCGATGGTGATCTCCGTGCAGTTGGGCGGGGAGTCCGTGGAGAGCGTTCACCCGCCGCGGGCCACCCGCGTACGCGAGATCCACCTCCTTGTCCACACCGCAGGCGATGACCATCAGGCCCTGGCCGAGATGGTGTTCGAGCAGGCCCACCCGGTCGTCATGGCATACGCCGGCCCTAATGTGGTCGAGGTTGCCGAGTTCGGTACCGATGAGCCCAAGTACGTCAACGGCGACCTGCGGCGGCAGGTTGTGAACAAGCGATACCGGATCACCTATCAGACCGACGAGCACGCGCTGGACCGGTGACTTCCTGGAGAAAACATGAGCAAAACCAAGACGGTGGCCACCGGTGGAAAGGGCGCGCCTGTCGAGAGCACATCGGCTGCGCCGGCGCCCGAGTTCGCTACCCCCGACGAACACCACGGCCGCGGCGGCACCTATCTGCGCGATCCGGTCACCGGCGAACGTGTCTTGGTCCAGCGGACTGCGCCCTGCGCTAATTGCCAGGCCCGGTAGGGCTGGCGCTTCACAATCAGGCCCCGCCGGGGCCGTCATTCTTTGGAGCCCATGATGGCTAAGAAAACCCGAAAGTCCGTCGTGCTGGCGAAGCTGCAGGCCTCCGGCGGAACCGACGCCCAACCGGCAGGCGCCACCGACGCCGTGTTGGTACGAAACCTGACTGCAACGCCGTTGTCGGCCGAGTTCGTCGAGCGTGAACTGCTGCGGCCTTACATGGGCAATTCCGGTCAGGTCGCCGTCACGCAGTACGCGCAACTGGAATTCGAGGTCGAACTGGCAGGTTCTGGCACGCCCGGTACTCCGCCGGGGTGGGGCCAACTCTTGCGTGCCTGCGGCTTCGCCGAAACTGTCACTGAAGATACCGACGTTCGCTATCTGCCCATCTCGGACGATTTCGAGCTGATCACGCTGCACTACTTCCTGGACGGGTTGTTCCACAAGATCGTAGATGCCCGTGGGACAGTGGCGTTTGATCTGACCGCCAAGAGCATCCCGGTCTTGCGATATCGCTTCATGGGCGCCTACCTGCCGATCACCGACGGGGCGATGCCGGCGGGCGTGGATTTCAGCGCCTTCCAGATCCCGAAGGCGGTCAACAAAGCGAATACCCCGGTTTGGTCCCTCGGTGCTTACACGGGCTGCTTGCAGTCCATGTCGTTCGATATCGCGAACCAACTGGTATGGCGCACGCTCATCGGGTGCGAGGGCGCCGAGATCACCGACCGCAAACCGACCGGCAAGCTGGTTCTGGAGCTTCCGCGCATCGCCGATTTGAACTGGCCGACCATGGTGCTGTCCGGTGCGGGTTCTCCGCTCTCGGTTACCCATGGGGTGGCCGCAGGCCATATCGTGCAGATCAACGCGAGTGCCGCCCAACTGACCAACCCGACGTACTCCGACCAGGACGGCGTGGCGATGCTCAACCTGGATACGAACATCAACCCCGGCGCCGTCGGCAACGACGAGCTGGAGATCGTCGTCAAGTAGCAACTCGCCGCATCGGCATCCATTCCTCACTTATTCAATGGCGCCCGGCCTATGCCGGGCGTTTCTCATTCTGGAGAGCATTCATGTCTTTCGTCGTTACGCGTCGCCCCATTGCTGCCATCGAAGTGGACGTTAGCGTCCACGGAGCGGATGGCAAGCCCGTCGCAATCAATTTCGTCGCGCAATATCACCGCCATTCCCCGGAGCAGTTGGCCGATTTGCGGGACGGCATGGTGAGCAAGGCCCGTGCGGCCCAGGGCTTGGGCCCCATCGTTCGCGAAGATGGCAGCGTCCCGGCCTACTCCTATGCCAGCGATATCGATTTCATCAAGGAAAAGATGGCCGGCTGGCTCGGCGTCAAAGACGCGTCCGGCGATTCGGTTCCCTTCAGCGCGGGATCGCTGGGCCAGGTGCTGGAAGATTGGCCGGAACTGGTGATCCCCCTGCACAACGGATTCTTCGCCGCCCATGAAGGGGCAAAGAAAAAAAACTAATCGAGGCCGCCAGGTACTGGGCCGGCGGGGCTCGCTCATCGGGCGATGAATTCGATACCGACGATCAGGTGCTGGCGGCACTGAGGGCGGCCGGAGCGTCGCCGGAAGTCATCGAAGCGGCCCGGCCGGCTGGCGAGTCCCAGGCGCAGGCCTTCGAGATCTGGCCAGAGAACTGGGCGACGTTCGAAGCGTTTCTAGCGCTTGGGCGGTGCTGGACCTGGGTCGCACCCGCAATGGGCGATCCCGTTCGGGTTGGCATCGCATCGGCAGAAATCGAGGCCACGCTGCGCTTGCTACAGGTGAAGCGGCGCGCGCGCCGCGAGATGTTCATGGAGCTCAGGGCGATGGAACAGGCCGCCATAGAGGTCTTTGAGAACAAGGGATAGGCGCAACGCCGGAAATCAAAATGACGGATAAGACTCTTGGCGTTCGGTTGACGGGCGACGAGGCGGATCTGTTGCGCGCGTACGGCGCGGGCAGTGCCGCATCGGCGCAATTCGCCGCCGCGACGGAGACTTCGCTAGGTCGGGCTGCCGCCGCCGCGGAGCGCATGGGAGCATCCTCCTCCCAGATGTCAGTCTCGGTGAACGCAGCCTCCGCCGGCGCGCAGGCATACGCCACCGCCGGTGGGCGCTTTCTTCAGAGCCTCGAGCGGCAGGCACAGGCGATTGGGAAGACTCGCTCCGAACTGCTGGAGTTGCGCGCCGCGGAACTGGGTGTGGCCGGCCGGGCTGCGCCGCTGATTAATCAGCTGAAGGCCCAGGAAGCTGCATTCAACAGCGGCGCGGAAGGCTTGAACCGCTACGGGATGTCGGCGAAGCAGATGGACGCGGCCATGCGTGGCGTGCCGGCGCAGCTCACCGACATTTTCGTATCGCTGCAAGGCGGGCAGCAGCCGATGACCGTCATGCTGCAGCAGGGCGGTCAGCTGAAGGACATGTTCCATGGCGTCGTGCCCGCAGCCCAGGCCCTCGGTTCTACGCTGCTGAAGTTGGTAACTCCGTACACAGCCGCGGCGGCCGCTGCGGTCGCACTTGGCTTTGCGGCGTATCAAGGCCACGAAGAGACTGAACGGTTTAATCGGACGATCAGGCTCACGGGCAACTACGCTGGAGTCACTGCGGGCGGTATCCGGGAAATGTCAGCGGCCGCCGCTGAGCTGGGCGGCGGAGGGCTGGGCAAGGCGCGTCAGGCGGTGGAGTCGCTCGTCGCTACTGGCCAAATCTCGAAGGACACCATTACCAGTCTGAGCGCCACGATGGTGGAGCTGCAGCGCGCGTCTGGCCAGTCCATGGATGATATATCCAAGGACTTTGCACGGATGCCGGAGGGCGTCACGAAGTGGGCGGAAGAGCACAACCGCTCCATGAATTTCATGACGCTTGCCCAGTGGGACTACATCCGCACGCTGGAGGAGACCGGTAACCGCGAAGCTGCGATGCAGGCAACGTCACGTGCCCTGCATGACTACCTGGGTACGGAGGCACCCCAGAAGCTGGGTTTCCTTGAGCGCGCATGGAGGGGCGTTAAGAAGGAGGCCGAGGGCTATTGGGAGGTGCTGAAGTCTGTTGGCCGCGATGCGACGCTGGGCGAGGACATCCGAGAGGTCGAGGAGCGTATTCGGCAGCGGGAACAGCGGTTGGAGCGTGGGGCGCTCTCCGACGTGAACCGGCGGCGTACCGAAATGAACTTGGCAGCCGATCGCGCCGAGCTGGCCTCGCTCCAAGATAAGAAAGGCATAGAGGATGCCACGGCACAGGTCAAGGGTCTCAACGCAGCGGCCAATGCCGCGGCCATAGCGGCTGGCAGGGCCCTTGACGATCTGGACGCCGCGGCCGACAAGAAGCGACAGTTGGCCAAGGCGCTGGAGGAGAACGCCAAGTACGAGAAAGACATTCGGTCTGTGGATCCGAATGACAAACGGATTTCCGCCGAGAATATCAAGGCGCGTGAGGCTGCGACCCGAAAGCGGTTCGAAGACAAGGACGCCACCTCGGCCGGCCAGAACGGCATTTCTGCCCAGTTGGCTGCGATGCAGGCGCAGGCGCGCCTTCGGGAAGAGGCGCTGCGGCAGGAAAACACTCGCCTGGAAGGTGAGCGTGCCCGCGGCCTGTTGTCGGAAGAGCAGTTTATTCACCAGCGGGCCGAGGCCCAGCGCGCCGCCTTGCAGGACGAACTCGAGGTCGTACGCAAGCAGGCCGAGCTCGCCGGCGGGAAGAAGCAGCTGGCGGAGCGGGAGCGTTACCTCGGTAGGGTGAAGGAGCTCGAGGCCCAGATTGTGCGTTCGCACGCGCAAGAGGCGACGGAGATCGAGAAGTACCAGGAGAAGATCCGAGGGGCGCTGCGCGCCACGCAGCTCGATATCCAGAACTACCGTGAGACGCGCGATCTGCAGGCCGGCCGGCAGATCAACGCGATGACGCTGGGCGCGAACGACCGTGCGTTGGTCGATTCGATCAATCAGGCGCAAGACCGCTTTCGGCGTATCCGTGATGGTTTCACGGACAAGATGCTGCGCGAGGGTGGGGCGGGCGCGCTGGACTCCGAGCAATACCTGCAAGGGATTGCTCAGATCGATGCGGCGATGCTGGAGCAGGTCGAGCGAGAGCGCGGCTATATGCAGCAGCGCGTTGCTCTGCAGGCCGATTGGAAGAACGGCGCGCTGCTGGCCGTCAATGAATGGGTCGATGGCGCCGCCAATCTGATGGGCCAGTCCCAACAGGTTTTTTCATCCCTCTTTTCAGGGATGGAGAACCTGGTCGCCAACTTCGCAATCTCGGGCAAGGCCAATTTTGCCGAATTTACCCGGAGCGTCCTGGCCGATTTGGCAAAGATTGCCGCGCGCCAAGCCATGATGGGGCTTGTCACCAGCGTTGCCGGAAGCCTCTTCGGCCTTGGGTCAGGAGCTGCCGCTGGAACTGAGGCAATGGCCAGCAGTGTTCAGGCTGCTGGAGGGGATGGGATTGGATCCCTGATCGCCTCAAACGGTTGGGTGGCGAACGCAAAAGGAAATGTCTACTCGTCGCCCAGCTTGTCCGCCTATTCGAACGGGGTCTATGACACGCCGCAGGTTTTCGCTTTCGCGAAGGGCGCCGGTGTGTTCGCGGAGGCAGGCCCCGAAGCAATCATGCCGCTCCAGCGCGCGCCGGACGGGAGCCTAGGCGTCCGTGCGCAGATTCCGAACTGGCAAGGCCAGTCGCAAGGTGGATTGGGGGCAGCCGAGATCAACATCATCACCACGATCACGATTGCCGACGGCGCAACTACACAGCAGACAAGTGATGGGCTCGGTTCCCAGGAATCCGCCAGGCAGCTGGGTGATCTAGTGGCGGCGCAGGTGAAGGCCACCATCTCCAACGAAATGCGATATGGCGGTCTGCTTTACCACGCGACAAAAGGGGGCTAGCGATGGAAGTGTTTACGTGGCTCCCGAGGACCAAGGCTAGAGGAAAAGTCGAATTCAACACGCTGAGTGCCCAGTTTGGCGATGGATACGGGCAATTCGCGCCGGATGGACTTAATCCTAGGAGAGAGACCTGGCCGCTGGAGTTCTTCGGAAAGGAATCGGAAATCAAACCGATAAAGGACTTCTTGGACCGCCATGGAGATTGGAAACGGTTTCTGTGGTCGCCGCCTCTGGGAAGCCAGAGGCCGTTCCGGGTGCGCGGAGGGTATGAAGCGGTGCCGCTGGGAGGCGGCTGGTACACGCTTTCGGTGGTCTTCGTGATGCATCCGGCGTGAGCGAGCAGAGGGCACCAGCGGCGCCCAGTCAACTGAAATACAAAAGCGATTTTGAGGGAAATATGGCCAGTATTTGCATTTGCTCGTGGCCCGCGCCCAAGGAGGTAACGCCGTGATCACGGACTACAGCATCATGGGTGCCACCACCGGCGGATCTGTCGCGCTGGTCATTGCCAGCGCCGGTCAGATGCCGACCAGCATCCTTGCCACGGCAAACGCGGGATCGGATGCGGTTATTGAAGTGGGCTGGATCAATACGGCCGACGCAGCCTTGTGGATCCCCATTCTGGCTCCCAGTATCCTGCCCGGCGGCCTTAGCACGCGCATACGCATCCCGGCGATGCGGCCACCCCAGGGTTCGTCATTTCGCTTCGCGGTTCGCTCCAGTCAGCCGGTGGACTGGGTGGCGACCGGGGTGGAGTTCTCCACGCCGAACACTGCAACAACAACACTGCGTGTTGCGACCGTGCGCCCCGGAATTCGGACGGCCATATTCGGGCCGTCTACCGGGAGCCCGCGGTGGCGCGGCGTGTCGTGCATGTTCAGCAACGCCAGCGCCGCGTCCAGCCTAGTGAAACTGGCCGTTCGCTACCAGCTTGCGGACAGCTCCCTGGTCTACAAGGATTTCGCCGGCCCCGTGCTGGTGCCGCCATACGGCAGCGTCCGAATCTCTCCGTTCCCCGATGTGGACTTCGACCTCAGCAGCGCGCTGTATGGGCAGTCCGAAACCGTGGGCACGTTCTTTTCCTATGGGGTGCAAAAGCCATGATTGCCTCAGCTTTCGGGGCGGTGAGCAACCTGGCTCCGGCCATTCGCGCGGACTACGTGCTGGACTTCTCCAATGGCAACCAGCCGGCTGAACTGATCGGCCCCGACGCCGACAGCGTGGGCCCGCGTACGTACTGCGATCAGGAGCGCATGTACATCGCTCATCCTGGTCAGCCCCGGATCGGTTACGACCACGACCGCATGAGATGGGGTCTTCGCCGCGACGTGGGGTCGGTCAACTTGCTGCCGCGCTCGCAGTATGCGCAGGGTTTTTGGACGGGGCACTCCAACGGCCTGACCGCTACCACCTGGGAGGCCGCGCCATTCATCCTAGCGGGTGAAATGGCCTGCATGATGGATTACCAGGCCCAGCCTTCCTGCTACATCCTGTTCGGCTCCAGCGCGAACGCGCAGGCGTACGAGGCGGGGAAGCGCTACACGGCGTCCATGTTTTTCAAGAACCTGGATCCCATCGGCGTGGATGTCCGTCTGCGCTTGCATCAGAACGCATTCGACGGATACCAGGGCGCGGTTTTCGTCGCGGCCACTGGCGCGGTGGTAGGCGAGTCCACGAACAAATCGGATACGGTCATCGGCGTGGAGAAATATCCCGATGGCTGGATGCGCCTGTATGTGACGGCGTTGTGCGCCACTTCCACGAGCACCTCCCCGCCGATGTTGTGGCCGGGCGGCTCGCGGACGGGGCGCTTCCTGTTTGGCGGCCCGCAACTGGAGGCCCTGGGCTTTCCCACTTCCTACATCCCCACCAAAGGCGCGGCAGTTACGCGCGGCAACGAGCGCGGTGTCATGGCCAGCATGCCGAAGGATTTCTTCCTTGGCGGCACCGCTGGCCAGCCGGTCACATTGTGGGCCGACTACCAAATTCAGACTCTTTTCCATGGCAGCGCAACCGGAATCTTCGGCCTGGATCGCTTCAGCTCTACTGGCGACCCTTACGCCTCGCTGGCCGTGACCGTCAACAGTCAAGCGGCTCAGCAGGCCTGCCGGACCTACTACACGGCCAGCTCCACGTCCACCGGTAGTCCCGCGGTTAACGGGTATATCCCGACGAACCAGCGCAGCGTTCATGCCTCCACATGGCAGAACGACCCGCCCATTCTGAAGCAATCCCACCTGGGGGCCTCGGCCAATCCGAATCCGATTGCCACCTGGGGCAGTTTCCCAGGGATGGCCGCAGGCATGACTACCCCTCGCGTGCTGCTGGGCTCCATGATGAACCCAACCACCTACATTCTGACCGGGTGGATTTACGAGGCCCGCGCCTATCGCCGTTTCATGACGGACGATCAACTGAAGGAGCTTGTTGGAATATGAGCGAATTTCAAAACCCGAAAGGCCGATTCCTCCTCATCCAGTGCGAAGACATGACCGAGGTCGTCCGCATCGGCCAGGCCAACGGCCTGCTGCGCGAAATCAATCCCGGCTTCGGGATGGAGTGGCCGCCCGAAATCATGGTGCTGCCTGAGCAGCGCGGATTCCGCAAGACGGGCCGACAGCTGTTCGTAGAAGGCGAGGGCTATCAGGACGAGCTGCAATTCTCGCCGCACCTGTACGTGGTGATCCTTGACGCTGATATGTCGGATCCACGCTGGCAGGACTTCCGCATCGTCCGCGAACAGCCGGAGTGGGAAGTCGATCACTTCTGGGGGCAATAAGCCTTCGTCGAGGGGCGATGGTAGGAACTGCCGCCCATTAGGCACGGGCCAGCAGCCTGAGCCGGCAATGACGGCAAACTGAGGAGTACTGGGGTGGCAAAGCGCATATATGCCGAGATCCAGAAGCTGGATATGGATGGCCCGGTGGATTTATACACGCTGGACCTGACCCAATTCGGTGGGGAGTTCTTGCGGTTTCATGGGTATTTGAAGATCGGGCCGATTTACTGGCAGGGTGAGGAATACAACCCATGGCCGATTGTCCTGGATGGGCTTGAAACAGTTGGTGAGGGGCCGCCGCCCAGTCCGACGCTTTCGGTCGGCAACATTGGTGAGGATCACGAAGGCAATCCATTGCCCGGTCTCATATCAGGCCTGTGCATTCAATATCAGGACTTGGTCGGCGCCAAGGTGGCGATGATCCGCACCCTGGCTCAGTTTTTGGATGCGGAGAACTTCCCTGAAGGGAACCCGTCCGCGGATCCTACGGAATATTTGCCGCCTGAGGTGTGGGAGATCGAATGGAAGCAATCCGAGACTCCCCAGATGGTCGTATTCGAGCTCTCCAGTGTGATGGACGCCGAGGACATTCAGGTGCCGGACCTGGTAGTCCAGACGAGTGTCTGCGCCTGGACCCGGAAGGGCGGCTATCGCGGGCCGTACTGCGCTTACGCGGGTGCGGCTATGTTCGACGAGGACGACAACCCAACTACGGACCCGGCCAGGGATAAATGCCCTGGCCTTTTTTCATCTTGCAAGGCGCGCCGTCAGGGGTTCCCTGATGCGGTGATGAACTTCCTCGCATTTCCCGCCGCTGATCGAGTGCGGAGCTAGACAATGTTGAAATCAACTATTCAGGCCATGCAGGCGCATGCCGTGGCCGAGTTTCCGCGCGAGAGCTGTGGCTTCGTTATGCGGACGATGGCCGGCGAGGTGTACCGTCCTGTCGTTAATGAGTCGGCCACGCCCGAGAAGTCTTGTCGGATCAGCGGCGAAGCATACATCGCAGCGGAAGAAGAGGGAGAGATTCTTGCCGTCGTGCATTCTCACCCGAACGGCCCTAACGGGCCAACAATCGCTGATCGTGTCGCTTGCAACTGGTCAGAGCTTCCTTGGTATGTCGTCCCCGTGCACTGCGACGCCCCAGGAATCGGGCCCCGTGCCCTTGCTCCGGTGGGGTTTGTGCCGGATGGCTACGAGGCGCCGCTCATTGGTCGCCCATTCGCCCACGGCGTTCTCGATTGCTACACCCTGATCCGTGACTGGTTTCAACGTGTTCGCGGTGTCACGTTGATGGACTTCGACCGCGCGGACGATTGGTGGCATCACGGCGGTGATCTCTACGAGCAGAATCTGGCCCGAGCGGGCTTTCGGAAAGTCGCCAAAGGGGAGCCACTGAAGGCCGGCGACATGATCGTCATGCAGGTGCGCAGCCCAGTCGGGAACCACGGCGGCATCTACCTCGGCGACGAAGGGTTGAGCGAGCCGCATGCGGGCGGCGCGTTCATTCCCAAGCCGGGCGTACTTCATCACTTCTACGGCCACCATTCGGAGGTCACTGTTTACGGCGGAATGTGGGAGCAGTGCACGCTGTTCGCCGCGCGCCACAGCAGCCAGGAGTAAATGCGATGCAGATTCATAAAACGGGCTTCAGTTTTGATCGCCCGGTGGTCAACGTTCGCCTGTACGGCCCATTAGGCGCGCGCTTTGGTCGGTTGCATCGCCTAGCTGTATCGAGTGTAGGGGAGGCCGTAAGGGCGTTGTCGGCGATGGTGCCGGGATTTGAGCAATACATGGCAAGGGCTGCGGCACTGCGACAGGAATTCGCTTGTCTGCACGGGACGCGGCGCATCGGTGAAGCTGAGCTGAAAGATGATCTTCCCGCCGATGCGGACATTCGCATCGCCCCAGTAATCAAAGGGCACAAGCGGGGCGGTCTGTTTCAGGTGATTTTGGGCGCTGTGCTCATCGTCGCCGGTGCAGCCATCAACTATTTTTCGATGGGTTCGCTGTCATGGCTCGGCACACCGATGATGCAAGCCGGATTTGTCTCGGTTGCTGGCGGAGCGATTCAGATGTTGTCTCCGCAAGCCAGAGGCCTCTCCGCAAAGGATAGCCCCGAGAACGGCGCGTCTTACAACTTCAATGGCCCCGTCAATACACAGGCTCAGGGGAACCCAATTCCGATTGTTTACAGCGATCCGGACGGATATGCCTGGTGTGGGAGCACCGTGGCATCGCAAGCCATCATGGCAGAGGACAAGGTATAGGAATGGATAGCACGGTGCGCGACTTGATCGGGTACGGTGGGGGCAAAGGTGGTGGTGGTGGCCGCGTGGCTAAAGAGGCACCGGACAGCCTTCACAACACCCAGTACGCCCGCATTCTTGATCTGATCACGGTGGGGCCATCGGGAGGGCCATATACCGGAGACATCCTACGGGACACGTTCCTGAACGGAACGCCAATCCGTAACGAGGACGGCTCGGAGAACTTTCCAGGCGTCGAGGTCCACTTCACGCTTGGCACGCAGAACCAGGATCCTATTCCTGGTTTCCCAGGCGCGGAGAACACCGTGCCTGTGGGTGTGCGGGTAAAGCAGGCTCAGGCTTGGACGCAGCAGATAACGAACCGCGATCTGGACGCGGTGCGCGTCACACTGATGACCGACCGCTTGATGTCACAGAACACCAAGAACGGCGATCTTGGCGGTGCTCGCGTGGACTATGCCATTGACCTTGCGGTGGATGGGGGCGCGTTCCAGGAAGTGCTGCGGGAGGCGATGGACGGGAAGACCACGCAGCGTTACGCACGCCCCCGCCGAATCGACTTGCCACCTCGTGCCACACAATGGTCGATCCGCGTTCGCCGCCTCACCGCGGACTCTAACAGCCAGGCGCTGTCGAACGATCTTTATATCGAGTCGTACACGGAGGTGGTCGACCAGAAGCTGCGATACCCGATGATCGCAATGGTCGGGTACAAGATTCCCGCGACGCTATTTACGCAGGTCCCAAACCGGGCTGTGCGCTGGAGAGGGCGCGAGATTCGCGTGCCCAGCAATTACGACGCCCTTACGCGTACTTACGTTGGCCAGTGGGATGGATCCTGGAAGCTATCGGTGTGCGCGAATCCGGCCTGGGTGCTGCTGGATCTAATCACGAACGATATTTTTGGGCTTGGGAGCCGTGTCAATATCGGCATGGTCGATCCCTGGGGCCTCTATCGCATCGCACAATATTGCGACGAGATGGTACCGGACGGCCAAGGGGGAATGGAACCGCGTTTTCGGGTGGTCGGTCAGATCGCTAAGAGGCAGGATGCATATCGGGTGCTCCAGGACGTGGCTGCGGCATTCCATGGCATGAGCTACGTGTACGCCGGCACGATTTCGACCATTGCGGATATGCCCGGGACCCCGGTTCACACCTATACCCAGGCGAATGTCACGAAGGAAGGGTTTGTCTATAACGGTACGCGGCGACGCACTCGCTACACGGCTGCTCGCGTGTCGTACTCAAACATGGATGACTTCGGCCGCGCCAAGGTAGAGCCTGTGGACGACCTTGAGGGCATTGCACGCTACGGGGTGCGGGCAGTTGATGTGTCAGCATTTATGTGTCCATCGCGGGGTCAAGCTCAGCGTATGGGTCGATGGATGCTGATGACCTCGCGTGCGCAAACACGCGGTGTGCGTTTTTCCACTGGGATGGAGTACGCCACGGTGCGTCCTGGCTCCATCATCGCCATCGCCGATAACGTACTGGCGGGCGCCAACATTGGTGGCCGTGTACGAGAGGTGGTTAGCACAACCACCTTGATGCTTGACCGGCTGGCACGTGTAAAGACTGGCGACTTTATTACGGTCAACCTCCCATCGGGGCTTTGCGAGGAGCGCAGAGTGTCCGGGGTGGAGGCGTTGACGGATGTGACCAAGATCACAGTGGCGTCGGCATTCAGCGAAGCGCCGCAGGTTGATGCCGGCTGGAGCGTGTCTGCAGACGATCTGAAGCCGCAGTTGTTCAAAGTCACGAATACTGTCACGAAGGATCGGATTACCGCAGAGATCACGGCGGTGGAAGACAATCCGGGCAAGCATTCCTTTATTGACAGCAAGACAAAGCTGGATCCTCTGCCCATCACCGTCATTCCCTCGCGGGTGATGAAGCCACCGCGTAATGTTCGAATTTCTTCGTTCACGTTGGTGGACCAGAACCTTGCCATCCATGCGCTCCGTGCTGAATGGGAGGGAGCGCCGGACGCCAAGGGATACAACGTGCAGTGGCGCCGGGAGGGCGGCAACTGGATTGCGCTTCCGGGCACGACGTTGACCTCCGTCGACGTGGAGGGCATTCGCGCGGGACGCTATCAGGCCCGCGTGCAGGCGGAAAGCGCAACGGGCGTTGTGTCGGAATGGGCGGTTTCGGAGTTCGAAGACCTCGAGGGCAGCCTGGAGCCGCCGCCTACGGTGGCATTCCTGACGGCCTCGGACAACGAGCTGTATGGCATCACTGCGCGATGGGGCTATCGTGACTCGATCAGCCCTGTACGGCGCGCTGAGCTGTGGTTTTCGCCGAATCAAGGCTTTCAGGATGCCGCGCTTCTGTCCGAAATTGCCTACCCGGGCGATACCTTCAAGCTGCCGGGCCTGCCGGCGGGCACCGAGTACTGGTTCTGGATACGCTTGGTGGATTCTCTGGGTGAGAAAGGTCCTTTCTACCCGGCTGAAAATGTTACGGGTGTCCACGGCATCACGAACACGAACGCCGGCGATTACCTGGAAGCCATCAAGAACGAGGTGATGGCCCACGAGGCGGGACAGCAGCTCATCAGCGAAATGGAGGGCCTGGATGAGCGGCTGGGGAACCTTGGTCAAGTCGTTGATGACCAGGGAACGACGCTGACGCAGCACACCCAGGAGCTGATCGCGCAGGGCGAAGATCTGCGCAGCGAGGCTCAGGCTCGGATCGCGGGCGACCAGGCGCAGGCGGCTGCACTTGCCCAACAGGCCGGCGATCTGTCCGAAGCCATCGGGCAAGTATCACAGGACCTTCAGACCGAGATTCAGAACCGGGTTCAGGCGGTGGACACGACTAACCAGTCGCTCCAGGCGCAGATCGACGTTCTGCAATCGCAGGTCGCGGACATTGAAGGCATCCAGCCTTGGGACGCGGAAAAGGCTTACGTCAAGGACGATATCGTTTCTTGGAACGGCGGCCTATATCGGGCGAAGGGTCCGAGCACGGATGTGCCGCCCAGCAGTGCCGCAAGCTGGGAAAAGATCGGCGATTACTCCAGTCTGGCGGAAGCCGTCGGGCAAAACACGTCGGAAATCTCCGGCATGAAAATCGTGCAGGCCGGCCAGGCCACACGACTGGATACGCTGGAGACGAGCGACGGGCAGCAGGGCAGCAAGATCCAGACCCTGGAACAAACGACGGCGACCCAGGCCCAGCGGTTGGACACACTGGAAACTACGCAAGGGGAGCACGGCAGCAAGATCCAGACGCTGGAAACGACCACCACCGAGGTGGCGGCCCGCACATCGACGCTGGAGACCACGACCGCCGAGACCGCCAGCAAGGTCACAACGCTGGAGCAAACCACGGACGGCCTGGCGCAACGCACCAGCACGCTGGAAACGGTGCAAGGGCAGCAGGCCACGAAGATCACCAATCTGGAGGAAACCACCACCGATTACGCGCTTCGAATCTCGGAGCTCCGTGCCACCGCCACCGACCAGGACGCCAGTATTTCGTCCATGGAGAAGGTGACTGCTTCTAACGTCCAGAGTATCCGTCGTGTCCAAGTGCGACAGGACGGTATGGCCTCGTCCATCGAGCAGATCGAAACGGTGAGCGCCGGGATGGCTCAGCAACTCACGACGCTGGAGACGACGCAGGGTGAGCAGGCCAGCAAAATCACCGGCGTCGAACAGACACAGGCCGACCAGGCCCAGCGCCTGACGACGCTGGAGACGAGCGACGACGAGCAGGGCGGCAAAATTCAGGTTCTGGAGACCACGACCGCGGATCTTGCCCAGCGAACCAGCACGCTGGAGACGACCACCGTCGACAACAGCAACCGGGTGGCCTCGCTGGAAACGGCCACCACGGACATGGCGCTGCGCATGGCGGAGGTTCGGGCCATGACGGCCGATACGGACGCCTCCGTTTATGAGGCCATGCAGGCCACGAAGAACAACGCGCAAATGTCCATCCGCCTGTCGGCGCGGGCGGACCAGAACGCGGCCGACATCGTGGTCGAACGCGAAACGCGGTTGACCGAAAAGGCGGCCACGGCCACAGCGCTGCAAAATCTTGACACCAAGTTTGAGCAGAATGAGGCGGCCATTCGGGATGAGGCGCTGACGCGCACCACAGCCGATAGTGCTCTGGCCAGCCGCATTGATGTGATGGAGGCGAAAACCGCTGATGGCTTTGACTCCGAGCGGTCCTGGTCGTTCGACTCAGGCCTGGATGGCTGGACGGCATTTAACCCAGCCAATGCGGCCATTTCCTGGCTGGACCAGTCTCCGTACTTCATCCGTGCCACGAAGTTGACGGACGCAATCGGCCGTGTCGATCGCATCATGGCTGTGGCTGAACGGTACGACCCGCGCCAGTTCCCCATCGTGCGTGTGCGCGTTCGGTTTCCCAGCACCTATGCGGCCAACCTGTTCACGTTGTACGTGGGCATGGATTCCACCGGCACGGGGACGAACGTTATCCAGCGTCCGGTTGATGGAAGCAGTACGGCTTGGCAGGTCGTGGACTTCGATCTTTCGTCGCTCGCCGGCTTTGCCACCACCGCCACTGTCCAGCGGCTCATCCTGGGCGATACCCGCTCAGGGGCTTATGAGATCGACTATGTGGCCGTGGGCCGCTACGGCGTGCCGATCAGCCGCGGGGTGTACTCGCAAGACATAAACGTCCTCAGCACGGCGACGCAAGCGAATACGCAGGCGGTGCAGCGGCTGGATGCGGAAATGGGCGATGTGACCGCATCGGTTCAGACGACCAACGAGGCGGTTGCACAGTTGGACGGCAGGGTAGCCGCCAACTGGGGCGTCAAGACGCAAGTTGTGGATGGCGAGCGTGTCGTGACAGGCGCAGTCAGCCTGGGCGCGGATGGCGAATCCAGTGTCTTCGCTGTTGCGGTTGATAAGTTCGTCGTGTTCAACAGCACGGGCACTACGCCCGCCGCAAAGAGGGTCTTGCCGTTCGCGATAGTTGGCAATCAGGTGTTCATGCAGTCCGCCTTGATACAGGACGGCACGATCACCAGCGCCAAGATCGGCGACGCCCAAATCACGGGCGCAAAGATTGCCGACGCTACGATCGATGGGGCGAAGATTGCCTACGCCTCGATCCACGCTGCGCACATCATTGATGCTCAGATCAACACCGCCAAGATTGGGATCGCACAGATTGATACCCTGCGCATCGCTGCCGGAGCTGTTGTGGCTGGCACGGCCAGTTCCTGGTTGATGCAAATCGGTGCATCAAGCGGTAGCGGGCTGTCTGAGTTTAGCCATTGGTCCCCTAGCGGAGTTGGTGGCGCCGTCATCTTCTTCTGCACGGTGAATTGCACTGAATCTGGAGTCAATACCGGAAATAAGCGAGTGCAGATCACGACTAGCACGGACGGGCTCATCTACGACAAGGTGATGCTGGGCAACGCGGATACCCAAGCTCAGATGAAAGATTTTTACAGCCCAAATCTTTCTTGGATAGGCGGCTGGGTGGGGTCTGCGGGAGCTTCGATAACGCTGTCTATGCCACGGCCAAGCAGCGGATACATCTACGGAATCGTACGGCTCGCTGCGTTTACTTTTCAGAGGTAGAAATGACGCAACTTTGTAGGACCTTTCCAGTTCAGGAAATCAAGGAGCAATCCTATTGGGATGGGTGGGACGCCGACGCCCCTGTCATCCCAGTTCGGCTGACCGTTTTTCGCGATGGGTTTCCTTTCGGTGTTGCCGCTTTCGACTACACCCCGAGGGTAGAGGATGGGGTCCGCGTCCTCGATGACGGGGACAAAGAATTCATCCGGAGTTCACTGGCCTCTGGTGTGCAGATGACCCTGAAGAATTCTGGGCTGCAGGCGGACGCTGTGGTCTGCGCTGTTGGGGCGCACAACCACACCGCACCGCCTCGCGCGGCCGTCGATGGCTGGGTAGTGGAGCAGCGGCCGCTGTCCCTGACTGTGAGCGCGGCCGGGGTTGTTTCTGCGCTGGAGAGCGGGGGGCCGCTGAGCATCAGGAATCTCGACACTGGCCTGCAGTACGACGACATGGAGGTTCCCAGTGGCGAGGCCTTCTCGCTGGACCTCCCGGCGGGAAGCTATTACGCGGGGATCTATCCGCGCGATCTGCGCTATGCATTTACGGGGACGAACTTTGAGATCGCTTAAGCCCATTGTCTCTAACGTGGCAGACCTGCGGGCCGGGCAGTATCCGCCCATCGGTGATCAGTTGGATGCGATCTATAAGCTGGCCGCCGCCCTGCAGCAGCAGGGGATTTCGCTGCCCGATGAGGTCCAGCAATGGATCGACCGGTGCGCCGAAGTAAAGCGCAGATTCCCGATCCCGAAGCCCGACGACAACCAGCCCGCCTAGCGCGGGCATTTTTTTGGAGTGCAGATAAATGGCAGAACCTGCAAGCACAGGTGTGGTGGCGGCGGCGGCCGCGGGCGTGACGCTCGCGGGCCTGCTGCCGGGAATTGATGGCAACGCGCTCATCGGTGCGTTCGCCGGGGCGTCGCTGTTCGTCGTGTCGCGCAAGGAAGGTGGTTTGCTGTCGCGCGGCATCTACTGGGCCATTTCTTTCGTGATTGGTTACCTGGCCGCACCGGATGTTGTGGCGCTGACGCCCATCAAGGAAACCGCCATCGCGGCGTTCGGTGCTGCGGCGCTGGTCGTGACTACTGCCCTGGCGGCAATCGAGCGCATCAAGACGTTCGACTTCACCGCGGTCTTCAAGAAGGGGAGCTGAAATGCAACCTGCCGAAATGATCAGCATGGGCCACCAGCATCTGGTGGCCCTTTTGTTTGTGGTGGCGAATTTCGCTTCGGCGGTGCGGCTCCTGCTGTATCGCAGGAAGGGCGCCCGGTTCCGCCGTGGAATGTCCTGGCTGGCCTACCTGCTCATCGTCGGCACGGGCGGTCAGGCCCTGGATGTGCTCGTGCGGCATGAGCCTGTGACGGTATGGCAGGCGGTGGTGGCGGTCTTGATCGCCGTGTTGGTGTATCGCGCTCAGGGGAATGTGGCGTGCATTGTGAGGATCAATTCATGACGCTGAAGGAGGTTATCGCCGGGGCGATCAACCCGGCGCTGGCGCTGCTGCCGGCCAAGATGGACACGGCTGCGGCGCGGGTCCAGCTCCTGGCCATCGGCCTGCAGGAGAGCCGCTTTCTGCACCGCCGACAGCTTGGCAATGGACCGGCTCGCGGGCTATGGCAATTCGAGCGTGGGGGCGGCGTGCGAGGGGTGCTGACCCATCCGGCCAGCCGTGAGCATGCATACAGGATCTGCGGCATTCGCGGCGTGGAGGCAGTTGCTGCGGCTGTGTATCCGGCGCTGGAGGCTGACGACGTTCTGGGGGCGGCCTTGGCCCGACTTCTCATGTGGACGGATGCCTGGCGGCTGCCGGCCGTCGGTGACGTGCAGGGCGCCTGGAACATGTACATCCGTACGTGGCGGCCGGGCAGGCCGCACCCGGAAACTTGGGCGGGCCTGTACGCCCAGGCGGTGACCGAAGTGCGAGGTGCCCATGTTGGCGTGGCTTGAACGTATCAAGGGATGGTTGCTGCTTGCCGGTCTGGCGCTGGCGGCGCTGGCCAGCGTCTTTTACCGGGGGCGAGCGACGGGGAGTCAGGCGGAGCGGCAGGAGCGGCAGGATCAAATCAACGAACAGGCGGCCCAGGCCCGCCAGGAGGTGCGCGATGTGCAGGACCACGTGGCCCGTCAAAATGATGGTGCTGTCGTTGCTGATCTCAAGTCTCGCTGGGTGCGCGGCCCTGGTTCGGGTGGGCGTTGAGTATTGCGACCATGCCCGGCCGATCTACTTTGATTCGGAGACTCAGGTCGATCAGACACCGGCGGCAATTAGACGCGAAGTGCTGGAAGGGAACGAGACTTGGCGCCGCCTGTGTAGTGGGAGGTAAGTCCCTACGATATGTTCGAGACAGCGCTTTTCCTGGAGGCCGACTCATCGGGCGAGGAGTGTGCTGGTCAGTGCAAACGGCGCATGGCGCATAGGGCAGCTGCACGTTCAGCCTTAGCCCGGCGGTTGTCAGTCTCGGCTTGCCAGCCCTGCTCCCAGGCGTCGACCTTTTGTTTCCATGTCGAGATGGATTCACCAGTGTAGCTGGGCAACGCCCTCGCACGAAAGTATGGGCAATCGAACAAAGTCAAACCATCCCACGCCGCCTGTGCTCCAAGCTCTTGGATGTCGTCGCGCGGCATTGGCCGTCCTTCAAAAGTACATTTGGGGGGATTCATTCTCGCGTCCTCGCTGCGTGACTTAGTGCTGACCGGCCGGAGGAGTCTTTTTGTCGTTTTGGCCTGCCTGAGTAGCCTTGCGGGCTGCATCTTCCTTCTGTTGCTGGCTTTGCTGCTCGGCTTGCTTTTGGGTGCGGGTGCCTTGGTCGGGCTGCGTGGATGAATTGGATGATGCATGTTGACGAACGGTCGAAGACATTTTGCTCACCTTTACAGTTGATGTGACGAAGATGCCACCCGTCCAACGTACGCCGGTCTGATGACATTCCCTAGGCTTCAATTGAAACAAGCTCTGTTGAGCCCGGGGCCGGAACATGATGAGGGCGGCGCAGTGCGCAAGTTGAAGATAACTCCCTGCGGGCTGACGTTGATGCCCAGGCGCCGACGGCTGCACGTCCGTGCCATCTAGCCCGCCGTCCGCGGTGGAGTGCCAGAAGCCCGAGCCGCCGCCAGCGTGGTTAACGGAGCCGGCGTCGAACTTGATGCCGCTGCTTAGTCGGATTTCTTCGCCCTCCGGGCGGGAATTCGACGGCTAACGGCGCAGCTGGAGGCTTGTCAAATTCGTTGAAGACCGGGTGACGCATAGTGCGGTTCCGGCACGGCGCTTGCTGCACAAAATTCACATCGTTGGGAGGGATGCCATGACGCGCGACGAATTTGTTTCTAAGATGATCCTTTTGCCCCGTCTGGAAAAATTGGAATTTGGTGACTGGGCAGATGTTTTGGACGCGTATGCGGAGATTCTGGTCCGTATTGAGGGGAGGCTAAGTGCCAGTGAAACTGCGGATTTAATGGGCGTAGGAGCGGAGTTCTATCGCACACTGGCCCGGTGTGAAGACTATAGGCGGTATGCAATTCCCCTCAGATGAAAGAAAGGCGCCCCTAAGATGGAGAGCCTTTTTTGGTGTTGCAGAGAATTATGCCCTCTTAGGGCCGGTCGAGCTTCGGCGCCAGCTCGTCGTGCATCGCTTTTCAACTTCCGATTTCCATCCGTCCTCCCAAGCTTCCACCTTGGTTCGCCACTCCCACGGGCGTTCCCCTGTATGGCCGGGCATGGCCCGCGCACGGAGGAAAGGGCAATCGAGCAACGTTAAACCAACTTGCGCCGAAAGCGCGCCGAGCTTCTGGATGTCCATTTTCATGGTAGTACCCTCCAAAAGTTGCGAGCCTTCAGTATGCAATTCAGGCTACGCCATGCGCAATAGTGTATTCGTACAGAGATGTAGGTATTTTTTTCTAGGCCATCGAGTGTCCGTGCCACAGTTTCAGGCCTGACGAAATAAGGTGTCGCAGCTCGAAGGTGGGACGCCAGGCGGGAGATGCCGATCAGTGTTTTCGGTGGGTGTGTTGCAGCAGGTTAACTAGGTGGCCATAGCCCGGACGGCGGCTCACCTGCCTCATGTGCTGGTGTAGCTCCTCTTCAGCCGACTGGACTTGCACCCTTCCGGCTGGCCTAACAAGCGTGGCGTATGGATCTTGCAGTTTGTCCTTCCATTCTGCCGATTTTTCACCTCGCAAAAAGGGGGAGTGTGGGTCGTACTTGCCCATAGCCATCTCCTAAGTGATTGGTGAAAGCGAGCGTCAAGAAAGGTCTCCCGAATGAAAATCCCACTGCGCCCTCGAGCGCGATGTCAAACCCTTCCGCGCCCGCCACATTGGCGACTCATCTGCACTACCCCTTTCACAAGAAAGAAGGCAGCGGACGCTGCACCAAAGCACATTGTCAGCACCAAGAAAATGCGTGGCGCAAAGCAGGGAAACGGCGTTAACTTTCACTTTCAGGCCGCTTGTGCGCGACGGCGATACCTAGGGTTCCATCGGGCATACGGTATTTGCCGCCGGATAGCCACGTAACGAGGTCTCCGGTTGGCAAGGTACAGACATAGTGTGTGACAGGCTTGCCATCTGCGCTGCGGTTGCTTACGAGCCTTCGCTCAACACGGCAGGTAGAACGATCCGGCATTTTGACAATGACATCCGATAGTCGAGGTCCCGGCGCCATAATGCATTCCTCCAGAAGCCAATCCTCTGAGGCCAATTCGGCCAACGTAGATGGGCGAATCAGAAGTGTCGTCAGTGCGTACGGCTATCTATTTATCACATGTCGTGTCACGACACAATTATCCTTGCCGCCCACAAGTAGCTGGCTCGGGTGCTACGCATCGTTCGCAACTCAAATGTATCGTCCGATACCAATGGTGAGGGTTGACTTCTCGGATTTCCCCGAAGCAAGATTGAGAATTGGACTGTAAATTCTTGTCGAATTGTGCGGCCTCTGTCGGCCTAATGTCTCGGCGAACAATCCGCTTGCGAGGCACCCGATGAAAAAGTCAAATTTGCTTTGCCTGGGAGTTCTCCTGGGCTCAGTCACTCTGTCTATGCCGGTGGTGGCTGATCCTTGGAAAGACGAATCCGGTCATGGGCGCCCCTACTATGGTGGCCACTACGAAGGCGGAGACCATAAGCAGGAGTATTGGGATGGAAACTGCAAGGTCGAGCGCAAGTGGAAGGGCAATGGCGATTACAAAGAAGAACGAAAATGCAAGGGGCCTCGGTACTATGGGCGCCCCGATGTTGCGTACCCAGCCTACCCGCAATCGGGAATCTCTGTTGAGCCTGGGATCATCATCCAGGGGACGGCGGTGATCCGCTAGGTCGTGCCAACGATCTTTGTAAGACGGCCGTGTAGCTAAGCCATTACTCCCCGTTCCGTTTCATCCACCATATCGTAGTAGGACTTCCGACAATCTCCTCAAAGCCCGAGACCAGTTAGCTGCGAATTGGATCAAGTGCTAGCCTATTGCGCGTCAACTTCATCGAGACGTCGGCGTGCGTACCGCGATCCAGATCGGTTCCTGGCCCTGCCGTACACTCGGGTAGGTCAAGCAGTTCCCCCGCAACCTCTCCTGCTTCAATTCGACGAGTGATGTCGTCGAGCAGGAGCGTGCGCGAAGCGAACCCTCGGCCCGTGAGGCCTCGTGCGAACAGGCGGTAGGCCAAATTGGGCTCGGCCCCTTTCATGACGCCGAGGTCAAAAATTCTGCCTTGTTCATTCCGAAGGAAGAGGTGTCCGGGCCGAGCGTAGATTCTGTACACCCGCCAAGGCGACAAGGTCACTGAGTGCGGAATTGGCTGACGTTCTCGGCGGCCATCTTGATGATGAAAAGATGCCGTGGGTGGGAGGATCTTTCTGCAAGCGGTGATGACGCGCGCAAATGATGTACTGACAAGCTTCATCATGATGTAACGGCCTAAAGGAATCGAAGCGCGGCGTAGCCACGAGATAGTAGCGTACAGATGTGGTGGATCGGGATCGGTACACGACAACGCTGGCTCTCGCAACCACGCGACGAGTCAGCGTCTACTCACAAACTTTCCAGCCTCCATCAGCAGCTAGCCAGCTGCGTTTTTGTGGTAGAAATAGGCTGAAAGTGTGTGACTCGCTACTGTGGGGTACGTTGCTTCAGCGGGTCGTTCTGCGCTTGCTTGCGAGCCGCCTCGTCTTTTTGTTCCTGGCTTTGCTGCTCTTGCTGTTTGTTGGGTTGGTCACCCTGGCCAGGTTGGGTAGGAGGGCCTGCAGCGCTGAAGCGGGTAGGGAATGTCATGATGTTTACCTTTTTGGTTGCCGTGGCGAGTGCCACATACCTACAGTACGCCCTGCAGTAGCTCTGACCTAAGACTAAATTGAAACAGGGCTAAGTCGTGGAGTGGTGCTAGGCCTACAATAATTTCGTGCAATCCTGTCGGAGGCCGCGCCATGTCACAGACAACGGGTGCTAAAGCGCTGGAACGCTGGGACGATGAGGGAGGCTCGCAATTGGTTTCGCTAGCCCAGTCGTTCGCCATCGAGGAATTTGAGGTGTCGGAGCGCCGAATACTCGCCTTTCTAGGGGCATCGGTATTGAGCCTATGGGACGAACTCCCAGCTGATGCGCGGCAGCGGGTATTGAATCGCGAGGTCGCTCAAGCAGCATTCGACAGGTCTGCACTCAAGGCGAGGATCGCACGCATTGCCGGGGAAGATCCTCTTTCAGGAGAGAAGCATGACTCGCGATCCTGAGGACTCGGACATTGAGCGCTGGCTTAATGAAGGTGGCGTGCGACTGCCCACGTCAGTTGACATGTTAGATGCAGGGAGGCTTGACGAAGGCGAGCGGCGGGTCATCGCTTGCCTCGGGGCCGCAACCTTGAGCATCTGGCACGAAATGCCGGCTGAAATTCGGAGGAAGGTGCTACAGAGCGCCCTTAGCGCGGCTACCTATAACGCGGCATTGCTAAAAGAAGAGGTTGCGTTGTTCCTAAGGAGAGGCCAAAACTCTTAATAAAAACGGGACGTGCGCGTACAAAGAGTGTGTCTTCACGGTATCCGCCTTGTTCAAGCAGCTGAGAGATTTGACGACCGCGAGGTTTAATTTGCTCGTCGTCCCAATTAATTGCCAGGCGATTGAGAACTTTTCGGTCGATACCACACATTCGCGCCCAGCCACTTTCCGTCAAGTATGGGATGCCGTATCCAGGACTCCCATTTCGACCCCATCAATTTCAGCCTGGGCTTCGACCTTAAATAGGGGGGGCTGCGCCTTCAACGTACCCCGGGACTGGTCCGCCATAACAACCTCCTAAGCCTTTGATCTAAAGAAACTTTGGGGTGGGCCTAAGCCCGTGCAGATTGGGCCACTTCACCCAGTTACTAAAAATTCCCAGCCTTTCAGTATGTGCGAAGCGGATAAGGTCTGTGGACTCTGTCAAAGGTTGGTTCAGCTAGCCTATTGCTACGACCGCGCCCACTGCCCCACCTCATCGTCCCGGAGCCTGGCGCCAGTCTGGACGAAAACGCCCAACCCGTGAGGGGGCTGGGGCGAATGACGTGCAGCCAGCCGGCGTCGGAGTTGCAGGAGTTCAAAATGTAACACTATGAAAAGGTGGGCCAAGCCTGCTTCTTGAGCGCGGCTAGTGGATGCACATCGGCCCTCCAGTTGGGAGTGCCTGCATAGGGCCGGCCTGCCGGTAGACGTCACAAGGAAGCTAGAGTGGCGCCGCGCCGGTGGCTTTGATGTAGGCTTAGTCTTCGCATGAAATGCCGCCGTCATATGGATCGGAGCTGACATGAGGGTATTGACCTACGGCTGGGCCCAATCAATTGAAACGTTGTTAGAGCCGGAGCAGGAAACGTTGGCTCGGCTGATAGCGGCGGAGGCTCGCGTCCCACCATACATCCGTGATGAGCGCAAAGCCGTCCATGTCGCCTTGAAAGAACTACAAGAATATCTTCAAGCGCGCGCCAATGAATTGCTCGAGGCTCAAGCTGTTCATTTGAATGAGGGAAAGAAAAAGCGTAATTCACAAGGCCCCTCCCTTGTGCTCGGCCATACCTGGAAAGCCGCGATACGTGAAGGGCTGCTGCTATTTCCGAAACACAAGGCGCATGCACTGCGGGTCACGCTTCGCGGGTGGGAACGGGCGCTGAATCTCGCTGACGATTTGTTTACCATGGCCTCGCTTCGCGGCTATGAGCCTGTGCCGTGGAAAATGTGGGACAAGACTTTTAAGATTCGCGCGGTGGAGGCTGAGCTTGACCTAAGGATTATGGAGAAGCTGGCGCGAGTCCAGGACGATGGCGAGGGTTCGGCGACGGGGACACCTTACGAAAACTACTTCACAACTACCCGCTCACTGTCGATTTATCTCAACCGCGCCGGCGGGGAAGTCGAGGTGGTCGAAAAGGAAGGGGTACCTCTTGAAGACCAGCTGGAGGAGCTATTTGATCAGATTCCCCGCGAGCTCGTACTCGATCTCGCGCAGAATCGAAAGTGGCAACGAGACAAGGAAGCAGACGCCGAAGCACGTCAAGCAGAGTTAGAGCTGAAGCGGCTGAAGGATGCAGAGGCCGCTAGGCGAAGCAGGTTGGAAGACGAAGCGCAGAATTGGCACCGTGCGATCATGATTCGGCAGTACGCTGAAGAGATAGAGCGGGCCATGCTTCCCGATATGGGTGATGCAGCGAAAGAGTGGGTTAAGTGGGCGCGTACGGTTGCTGATGAGGTCGACCCAACCTCAAAGCGTTGCAATCAACTCAGGCATACGGCAGGGATGACGTCCCCAGATGGCAAGGAGGATGCCAGTGCGTCGAACAATACAGCGCGCGGAGCTATACGACAGGGTATGGAAAGTCCCGATTTCGAAGCTTTGCCAAGAGTATGGCCTCTCAGACAATGGACTGCGTAAAGTTTGCCGCAGGTTGGGCGTGCCTGTACCAGAAAGAGGGTACTGGGCAAAGCAGGCCGTTGGAAAGGCGCGTGCGCGGCCGAAGCTTCCTGCTTTGGCAGGAAAGCCCGCTTCAGAGACCGTGACCACTAGGGATGAGACCGCACCATCTCGTGCTATGAGGTCCGAGACGAAGGCGATTCTTGAAAGGGACCTAGTATTCGAGAAGGATTCAAGCAATCGCGTGGATGCCCATGATCTGCCTATGCATAAAGCAATATTGTCTGTGCAACAGCGACTCGTTCGACGGGTGAAGGAGTGGCAGAAGGCTCGTAAAGATCACGAGGCGGCCCTGCGAAGATCTGAGAATAGGCCTTGGGAGCCGAATTGGTCCGCGTTGAACTCCGGGCTGAGGTGGCCGGATTTTGAAGAAAAGGGCGGCTACCTGTTCTTAAAGAACGAGCCATGCGTGGCAAGGGTGACCGAAAAACAGATAGGCCGCGCGGTGGCAATTTTGAACGCAGTCGCGCATGCGGCTTCCAGCCGCGGGTATACGTTCTTGGTGCCAGAGGCTAAGGCAGGAGCTTTAACTCTAAGACGAAGAGGTGTCGATACGCTCTTGCGATTGACCGAGCATGCAACGGTCAAGGAGGTAAAGGATAAAAGCATCTTCTATGCGCACCTGGGCGGTATACGGAAAGAGCCTCATCCGACGGGGAAATTACGGATTCATTTCAGGATATCGACACGCCCTGAGAAGTTCGTGTCCGATGAAGACGGGCCGCTGGAAGAGCAGTTAAACGACATTTTCGCCAGACTCGCTAAGGCCGAAGCTGCATATGCTGAACATCTTCATCGCGAGGCCATCCAAGAGAAATTGCGCGAGGAGGCGCAAGTTCGATGGATTGAAAGGCAGCAACAGTTGGAGCAGGAGCGGAAGGCACAGCAGCTCATCGAGACGCAGTTGCAGCGGGAAAAAGAGGAGAGGGAAAACTTCTTGCGGGACCTATGCGCAGAAGCTGACGCTTGGCGGAAGTCGCAATCAGTGGAGTGTTATTTGAGACATCTTCGCGAGGCATCGGGGAATTCGGCTTCAAGCGAGTTGAGAGAATGGCTCTCTCGAGCGGAAGAAGCTATGAGAGAGCTTGATCCCACCACTCGGCGCCTTGGTAGTTGAGAGTTTTGGCAGGCGACTACAAAGCGGGTCCTGCGGAAAGCGCCGTTTCCAAAGCTGAGCCGAGCGCCTTCCAAGCCTCGCGCATTTGGCTCGAGTGATCGCTGTGTAGATAGTGCCGTCGAATTTTGGCGCTGCCCGTATGAATGACATGGTTCTGGCAAAGGTCGATAACCTTGTCTTCAATTCCGATTGTCTCCATTAGAGTGGCTCCTGTCCGGCGCAGATCGTGCGCAGTCCAGTTTCCGTTTCGTCCACTCGCGAGAACAAGACTGTTGTCGTTGCGCCGCCCCTTCAGGGCTTTGCGGTTCATGAACATCACCTGACGGTCGCCTATCTGCTTGCCCACAGTCGATTCTGATACGTGCCCCTCTGCTTGCTTGGCTGGGAAGCACCAAATTCCTTTGCCGGTCTTTTCATACAAGCGCTCAAATTGCATTTTCGCGAATGGCGACAGAAACACTGTGAGCGCGCGCTGCCCGGCTTTTGTCTTCTTGACGTTTTCTTTGGGTATATACCAAGTGCCCACGGCCAGGTCGACATGTTCCCAACGGGCCTTGAGCGTTTCGCCGATGCGGGAAAGTGTGGAGAGGCAGATCCATACCGCCACCTGGGTTTCAAGTGCGATAGGACGTATGGCGCGCCGCCTATCCTCGGCGGTGGCGTACTCACACTCCATGCGCTCGAAGATTGCCTGCAACTCTCGGATCTCGTCCAGGCTTAGAACGCGGTCGCGTATGTTCGCCAAGTCGTAGTCCTTCTCCACTATCTTGGGGATCTCGATGAGGTCTGTAGGATTGCCCTCTATGAGTAGGGCTCGCCAGGGCTTTCTTTTTTCGCCCCAGACCAGCATTTGTCGTATGGCGGTAAAGACCACTACAGCAAGCCTGTTCGCTCCTCGCGCCACAATCAGCCTCAGCAGCGCTCTGATGCCGTGCTCATCCAGATTCCGCAGCGCTGTGGTTCCGATCTGTGGCAACACGTCCTTCTGAAAAACGCGCTTGAGTTCTGCATTGTCGTCCGAGCGCCGCACACCGTCGGTGATCCAGGCGTCATAGAGGTCCTTCACTGTAAGGTCATCAGCTTGACGTCGATCTTCTTCGGCGAGGGTTGCTTCAATCTGACGCTGAGCCTCAATCCGAACAACCCGCTTTTGATCGCTTGGATTCACTCCGGTCCTGACCCATTCACGGGCTTGGTCGCGAGTTACGCGGATCTGATCCAGCGATAGGCTTGGCCATGTGCCGCAATAGTGGCGCTTCGTCTTGCCCTCCCACTTATAGGCGTACCTCCAAGCTACGGAGGTTTTTGCGCCGTGCTGTCGAACCTCTCCCTGCAGGCCGTCACCGTCGGCCAACGTGTCGCCTTTCCAGGAAGGTGGGATAGCTTCTAGTTCCTTGACGGTCCAGCGGAAGCCTTTACCTCGTTTCGGATATCTGTTCATCAGCAGAGGGTCGCAAGTCGATTTCTATGGGGCAACTCATGGGGCAACTTTTCGCCGGCTGGTAGCGTACAGTAGCGAACGGTAGCGAACAAGTCGATCCTGGGAAATACTTAAAATTCAATGGCTTATATGTTCGTTGCCGTCCGCTGCCGTTCGTGATTAATTAATTTGGGAGCAGAGGGTCGCGAGTTCGAATCCCGCCGCCCCGACCACATTGCATCATGGGCTTACAGAGACTTTTCTCTGTAAGCCCTTTTGTTTTCTGGCTGCTCCGCTCGGAAGAGCATCCATGCCTCGATCGCCGAGACACCTGTATTTTTTTCCTTTCGTCACATTCAATTTTCAGATGTAATACGGACCTCGCATGATGTCCGCCAGGCCCCCAGGCCTGGAGGCGCGTCCTGCTTGGCAGTTTCTTCACGCATTCGATTTGGGCCGAGGGCCGCCTAGGAGTTGTGTTGGGTCGTATAACGGATTGGATTCAGGGCGACGGCAAGCTGCCGGCAAGCAACCCACCGCCTGGCCGGCCTTCGGCGCCGGCACCGGAATCCGCAGCCGCATCGGCCTCCGTAGACCGGTCCGGTCCGCAGCGCCCGCATCGCGGCCACGCGGAACTGCTGCGCCAGTTGACATCCAGGCCCAGAAGCCAGCCGTCGCCGGCCGAGCCGCCAGTGGAAGCGCCTGCCGCGGCAACGCCTCCGGCCGCCCCCAAGGTCTCGCCCGGGCCCGCCGCCGAACCGCCCCCGCCGGCCGCCGAGGCCCCGGCGCCGGCCAGCGCCGGGGCCGCCAAGGAGCCGCTCCGCACGCCTCCCGCCGCAGCATCCGAGGTGCCCGCTCCCGGGACGCCGCGTGCGATATCGCAACACCTGATGGCCCGGCTGCGCCGCAGTCCGCTGCCGGGCCTGTCGCGCGCGCCGGATGACCCGGATTCGGTGAATGACGCCGACGAGCCCATGGATCCCAACACGCAGGATGTCTGGGAGTTTTTCGTCATGCCGGTGGCGGAGCAGATTCAGCAGCGTTTGCAGGCCAATGCCTTGCTGCCGGTCTTCATCGTCGAAAATCCGTTTCCGCGCTATGCCAAGAACCTGCGCAGCGCGCTGGCCAATCTCTGCCCGGCGTTGAATACCTATCAACTGGACACGCGGGTCACGGCGGATTTCCAGGATCTGGTGATACGCATGGCGGAGCAGCGCGCTTTCGGCATGATCCTGTTCTGCACCTCGCGCAACCAGTTGCCGCGCGAGTTTCTCTCGCTGGTGCGCAGCGATGGCTATCTCAGCATCCCCCTGATGAATGCCGAGCGGCTCGCCGATTATGCCGGCCGCCGCTTTCCCGGAGCCGATCTGAGCGTGATCACGCCCGCATGGGCGCTGGCCATCGGGCCGCAGGAGCTGCTTTGCGTCAATACGCTCAAGGGCGAGCGCGACTGGCTGACCGGCCTGCGCCAGCTTGCCGACCAGCGCACCCAGGTGCAGTCGGCCGGCGCGTCGATCCGCCTCGACGAGCTGCACGGGGTGGAGAGCGCCAAGCGCTGGGCCCGGCAGCTGTTCAACGATCTGCGGCTGGCAATGCGTGGCGAGATCCGCTGGAAGGAGGTGGACCGGGGCGCCCTGTTCGCGGGGCCGCCGGGCACCGGCAAGACGACGCTGGCGCGCGCGATCGCGCTGGAATGCGGCATCGCCTTCACGGCGGTGGCGCCGGCCAAGGACTGGATGATCGGAAACGGGCTCGACGAGTGCATTCAGCTGATGTCGGCGACCTTCGCGGCGGCGCGCCAGCAGGCGCCCAGCATCCTGTTCGTCGACGAGATCGACACCCTGGGCAACCGGGACAGCTTCCAGGGGCAGAACGCCTCGTGGAACACCGCTTTCCTGAATGCCCTGCTCAGCGAACTCGATGGCTTCGACGACCGCAGCCAGGTGATCGTGATTGGCGCGACGAACTACGCCGACAACGTCGATCCGGCCCTGCAGCGGGCAGGTCGCCTGGACAGGGTGATTCCGATCAGCCGTCCGGATGTCGCCGCGCTGCAGGCCATCTACCTTGCCAAGCTCAAACCCTATTCCCATGCGATTTCGGCGGAAGAGCTGCGAAGCTGCGCAAGCCTGTCGCTGGGGCTGACGGGCGCCGATGTAGAACTGCTGGTGCGGGGCGCGCGCCGGCGCGCCCGCATGGATGGAAACCGCGCCATCACGGCGGATGACCTGCAAGGCGAGATTTTCCGTATTCCGCCACAGGCCGTCCGCAATCCCCTGCATGGCCCGCAGCTCGCGCGGACGGCCTACCACGAAGCCGGCCACGCGGTCGTCGCGCTCGTGCTGCCCAGCTTGCGGGAACACCTGCAGCTGGCTTCGGTCGTCGCGGACGACCAGGGGGCGTTGGGCTTCGTCGGCATCAAGAATGCCGACCATAACCAGACCCGCGCCGAATTGATGGACCGGATCTGCATGGTGCTGGCCGGCCGTGCCGCCGAAGCCCTGGTTTTCGGGGAGGACGAGGTGAGCACGGGCGCGGGCGGCTACGGTTCGCACAACGACCTTTCCGTGGCGCGCAGGCTGGCGGAGGCGGCTCTCGGCGTATACGGTTTCAGCACGGCGCATCCCAATTGGCATACGGCCACGCCCGACGAGGCGGAGACGAAAGCGCTCGTTGCCGAGCAGTACGCCCGGGCGAGGGCTTTGCTGGAAACCCGGCGCGCCCTGCTTGTCGCCCTGAGCGAGAAACTGCAGGCCGAGCACGTGCTCGACAGGTTCGCGCTGCTAGCGCTTCTTGAGGATCAGGCCGCATGAACCCCGACGTCGCCGATGGCGCCACTCCCGTGACGAAGTGGCTCGATGAACTGGCCGCCTGGTACAAAGGCATCGCCGAAAACAGCCACTACCAGGAGAAGGTCTATTGCTATTTCGATTCGGCGGAGGGGAAGCCGGATCTGAAGTTTGCCGTTGTGCTCGAGCCTACTCCCGCAGCGGGAGAGAAGGCGGCGGATGTTGAACCGCCCGCGCAAGAAAAGCGGGGCGCGGCCGAAAACACGGCCAAGCGGACTGCCGAGCTGCCGTCTGCCGTCGAGCGCTCCAATCTCAAGAATCTTCTGCCGACTCGGGCCGAGGCGCGGGGGCGCGTGGCGCTGCGCGCGCTGCCGCCCGCGGTCCGGACCCCGCAGCAAGAGGCGAAAAGTCCGCCGCCCGACGGCAACAAGGCGCTGCGCATGCCGCAGGCGGGGGGCGGCGCTTCGGTCAGCGATTTCAAGAGCACTGCGGCCCGCAGCTTCTCGATCAACAATACGCCGATCGATTATGCGTTCCACATGGCCAGCAGCTCAGCCTTGAACGAAGACCTGCTCAAGTTGCTGGTGCGTTCTCCTCCTCCGGCCAATTCGCCCAACTGCATTTCGCTTGCTGTGGACCTGGCGTCCGACGGCCTCAGGCAGGATCCCTGCCTGCGGACGGATGCGGGGCGCTACGGCATTCTGCTGCGCGCGGCGCTCGTGGCCAAGGTTGCCGGCAGCAAGGGCAACCTGGCCCTGTACATCAATCGCCTGGAAGACTTGCGGGAGATGTTCGGCAAGGCCGAAGAGCTGCCCCTGTCCGCCATCAAGCGGGCCCGCCTGACGCGCGCATTGTGGAACCTGCTCGAAGACGTGCGCGAGAAAGCCCCTGTCATTCCTGCCGCGCTCCAGCAGCTGCCCGCGGAGCTGCGCCCGGCGCTGACAGGTTCGTCGCGCTCCAAGCTGCGCGACCTGGGCGATCTGGCTTGGTATCGCTGGAACCTCTCCCTTCCGGTCTGGATCGGCAGGCATGTGGGCCGGCTCACGAAGCTGGGGCACTTGCTGGCCTACGCGGCGTTCGCGTCGCTTTTGCTCCTGTCCTTGCATCCGGCCCTGGCGCCCGTCGATGGGGCGTTCGCCGATTGGCTGGCGCATGTCGCGGCCTGGCGCAGCCGCGTGCTGCCGGACGGGGCCACCCTGGCCATGACATTCGCGGCGGCGGCCGGCGTCATCTACGCCTTGACGACGCAACGGCTCACCATGCCCGAGCGGGTCGCCCTGTCCATCAACGACAAGATCGAGGCCGTTCTGGACAGCGCCATCGCCGACCTGATGAAAGCGAACATGGACGTCCAGATCGGCCGCCTGGGCCGCGGCGAGCCGCCCGGCCTGATCCCGGAAAGCGTCGCGCGCAGGCTGGACGACGCCTTCGCCCTCAAAGAACTCGTCAACAGCTACGAAAGCACGGTTCGAGCGCGCCTGCGCCATGTCGCGCACGAGGTGCGGAAAGCGCAGAACATCCGCCTCGAAAGCCACCAGCGGGTGCGCAACGCCGCGCTCGGCGTCACGGCGAGCTTCGTGTTGCTGGAGATCGGCAGCCGCATCCAGGACCATCGCGATCTGCAGGCGGGCACCGACGCCATGTCGTACGCCTATTGGCTGCATCGGCAGGAAGCGGGCGCGGCCGGCGGCGGTCCGCAGGCACAGGCCGCGCCGTCGGCCATCCTGGACTGCGCGCGCACCGAGATCGTCCAGCACAGGCCTTCCAGCCCGGAATGCCTTGATCAATGGCGCGAGAGCTCCCTGGCCTCGTCGTCCCAATTGCTGTTTCTGGTATTTTTGATTGCCTTGCTCATGTTCGTCGTCCGCGTCATGCGCCGCGCCGGCAATCAGGATGAGTCCTGAACAGTACCTTTTCCAATCATCCACCCAACGGAGTTTCCATTCCAATGAGCCGTGAATCCGCCGAACGCATGACACGCTATTTTCAATCCTTGCTCGAAAGCGAAGGATTCAATCGCGGCCAGATCCAATGGGACGACCAGTCCCAGACCTCGGACCTGATCTTCAAGGTCGAGGGCCGCAACTACCTCCTGATCTCCGACGCCGACGACGAGGATTTTGCGCGCCTGGTGTTTCCGAATTTCTGGCCCCTGGACAGCGACGAAGAGTTCGCCGCGGCCCTGCAGGCCATTTCCCTGGTGAACGGCCGTTGCAAGGGCGTGAAGATCTACGCCTCCAACAAGAACGACAACGTCGTGGCGGCGGTGGAATTCCTGATCTCGGCAAGCAACCCGCAACTGAGCGCAGCCCTGTTCATCCGTTATATCCGCATGCTCAACAGCGGAGCGGAAGAGTTCGCCCGCATCATGCGCGAGTTCGCCAACCAGCAGTCCTGAAGGCGCCTGGCGCGCTAGAAACGCGGATTCTTGCCGAAGGGGACCTCGGTCTCCGTCGGCTTTTCGAAGGCGGCCGTGTCGCCGTTCAAGTCCGCAACGTGAATCTGGGCCAGGCGCGTGGCCTCGTCGATCGCGATCTGCGCCGACGAATAGCGTTCGTCTATGGCGATCCGCTCTTGTTCGGCTCCTCCGGCGAGCGGAATCAACGTGTATGCGATGCGCCATGACCCGTTGTCATGGAATGGGCGCTCTATCTGGAAGTCCCACTTGGCGTTTTCCATATGGCCTCCTGCTTTGACACTACATGCTACCGCCGCCGAACCGGCCCCAGAAAGCCCCGGGCGCGCCATGTCCGCTAGAATCCGCAATTGCGCCGGCCTTGCGGCGGCCTACGAAACCAGGGGAATCGAATGAGAATGTCATTGCTGTTCGTGGCAGCCGTGGTGGCGGGATGCGCCAGCGGTTCCAGCAACTTGATCACGGAAGCAAAGGTGCAGGCGATCAAGCTGAACGTCACCACCTATGACGAGATGCTCCGGGATTACGGGCCGCCCCGGTCCCAGCATTTCGGCCAGGACGGCCTGCTGACCGCGACCTGGTTCTATTTCTACGACGGCGATTACGATGCGATGGACGATCAGCAGAAGCTGACCGTGATTTTCAACAAAGACCGCACCGTGAAGGACTACATGAACGCCTCGGCCGCCGGGCTGGCCGAAGGCAAGGGCGCGGGTAGGCGCCGCTAGCGGTCAGCGGCCGAGTCATGGACGTGGCCCATCTTGTTGCGCTGTCGCGCGTGACCATGGCCAACATTCACCAGAACGTGGTCTTCGCGCTTGTGCTCAAGGGCCCGTTCCTGATCATTGGTCGCGCTGCCGCCTGCCGGTTCAGAAGCTCGCGGCCAGGCGCAGCGCTGCCGTGTAGCCCTCGGCGCGGTTGCGCGCGCCGAATTCCTTATAGATGTGCAGCCAGACGGGCGGCAGGCCCGGTTTGTAGAAATGGACGGCGGGTCCCAGGGCTATCACCCGTGAACGGTTGCCGCCTTGAAGGCCGGGCGCGTCGTCGTCGGTGAACTGGCGGCTGTAATAGCCGCCCACCCCCAGGGTCCACGGCCCCATGTGCTGACCCAGCGCGAACTCATGGCGGTACTCGATGCCGTTGCGGTAGCCGGTGGCTTGATTTCGCGTGCTGATGTCGATCTCGAAACTGGAGGACACCTCGAAGCCGCTGTCGGTGACGTAGGTGAAGTTAAAGATGGGAGAGAAGGCCCAGTGGTTCAGGCCCGGGTTCACCAGGCGCTTCCTGTCATAGTCGCCAGTTGGGACCAGCACTTGGAACTGCGTATTCAAGTGCAGGTTCGGCGAGGGATTCCATTGCAGGATTAGGGGCAGCAGCAGGGTGTCGGCGATCCGGAAGGTTTCACCGCGTAATCGCAGTGGCCCCCCGGCCGTCGGCACGTCGAAGGCCGCGTCCATCTTGAAGAACGGCTGCACGATGCCGAAGCCATAGGCGCCGCCCAGCAGCGTGGCATGGGTCATGCGAAGATAGGCTGCGCTTACGGTGAAGACGCTGAGCGAGAAGTTGTCGTCCAGCGACTCGCCATACTGGTTCTTGCGGACGGTGGCATGGTTGTACGAGGAACGCAGCGAGATCGTTCCGAACGGCGTCGGCGGCGGCGACATGCCGGCACCGAAATCATAGAAGCCGTTGACCGTGGTGGGTATGCCGTTCTCGGTGGCGCCTGCGTTCCCGGCCAGACCCAGCGCAGCCAGGATCAGCGGCGCCGCAGCAGCCGGCATTGTATTGCGGATGTTCATGGAATTCCTCTTGTGCCCGGATGGCGGACATGGCGCCGCCCGGGCCGGAAAAGGCCAGGCCCTAACTGGGGCGCAGGCTTCAGCGGGCGGCCGCCGGTTGCCAGTCGGTGGCGCGGATGGGGGTGGAGGCGGATGCCACCGTCACTTTGGACAACACCCAGGGCTCGCTGAACACGCCCCGCACGATGCGCGGACGCACCTCGTTGGGCAGGTTGGCGAGTTCGCCCCACAGGCAGGACCAGCGCTGGCATTCCTCGGTCAGCGGCCGTGTCGCGGCCTCCCACGCGCCCAGCGCTTCCGGTATGTCCCGCCGGTCCTTCACCCTGTCCATATAGGCGGCCAGCGCCAGGCCGTTCTGCATGGCCATGCCGCCGCCCTGGCCCAGGTTGGGCGGCTGGGCATGGGCGGCGTCGCCGAGCACACAGGCATGGCCAGCGGACCAGCGCTTGCACCGCACCACGGTGTAGACATTCCAGAGCACGCTGCCATGCGCGATCCGGTCGAGCAGGAATGCCCAGTCCGGAAAGGCCTCCCGCCAGCACGGCAGCACGCGCGTGTCGCGCGCCGCGTCGTCGTCCTCGCGGCAGGTCAGCGCCAGATAGATTTCCCGGGCGTTGATGGGGGTAATCAGCAGACGCCGCGTGCCATTCCAGATTTCGACGCACTTGCCGCGGGCGGCCGGTGGCAGTTCGTCCTGGGTCGCCTGTACGATGGTCCGCAGCGCGCCTTCCTCGGCCCGTTGGTGCACCTGTTCAAGACCCAGCGCGCGGCGCACGGGCGACCAGACGCCGTCACATCCAATGGCCAGGTCGGCTCTTGCGCGGTCGCCGTTTGCGAACGTCAGGGTGCCGTCGGTGTCGGCCTCGACGACCTCGGCGCCGGTGACGATGCGCGCGCCGGCCGCGCGCGCGGCCGACTCCAGGCCCGCGTGCAGTTCGCTGCGCGCGATCGCGACCACGCGCAATCCCGGCGGAAGCAGCGCGGGAACCAGCACTTCGCCGGCATGGTCGCGCTGCTCGATGCCTTCGGGCAGGAAGGCGTTGCGCATGGAGCGTTCATAGGCACCTATCTCGGATAGCGCCGCCAGTCCGTTCGACCACAGATAAATGCCCGAGCCCGAGACGCGCAGTTCCGGCCGGCTTTCATAGACGGTTACGTCCCAGCCGCGCCGGGCGAGCGCCGCTGCGGTCGCCAACCCGCCGATGCCGCCGCCGCTGATGATGGCTTGCATGCTCATGGTGTGTATTCCCCTTTTTCGTTGCGTGCGCGCTTGTGGCCGCACTCAGGCGCGGCCCAGGCTGCGCGCGTAGCTGAGTACGCCTACGCCTCCCATCCATTCGGGCACCGTTTCGTAGGTCACGATGTCCGCCTGCGCGTCGCGCATCGCGCCCATGAGCGCCGTCCACATCAGCATTTCGGCGCCGCCCGGGCCGGCTTGCGCGCGGACCGTCTCGTGCGTGAGCGACAACAGGAAATCGCGATCGCCGACGGCCAGCTTCTGCAGGATGTTCCGGTCCCATTCGGCATTGACGAGTTCGCGGCCGGACGCGGCCATCGCGGCTTCGCGCTGCAGGATGGCCAGCGGCAGCCCGGGATCGTCACGCAGGGCGGCCGCGCCCAGGATCTGCCATCGCTGCACGCGCTGCATCAGCGGATCGTCCAGCGCGTCTTCGTCCACGGTGATGGGAGGCCAGTGCGACAGGCCGCCGCTCGCCATGAGCGCGATGCGCTCCGGCCGCCGGTCGAGAACATTGCGCACGCTGGCGCCCAGTTCGTACGCGCGGCGCCACGTGGGCAAGGGGGGCGCGAAGCAGTTCAGGAAGATGGGCACCACCGGAATGCTGACGCCGGGCCATAGGTACTTGGCCGGCATCAGCACGTTGTGCACGAGTTCAGCCGATTCGCTGCGGAACAGCTCGAAGCCGTCTTCCACGGCACCCCGGTAGATGTCCCAGGCCAGCGCCGCGTGGCCGGAGCGCGGCGCGCGCGGCATGCCGATCCAGTCCTGCGTGGCTTCGGTGGGCCCCCAGTGAGTGTCGCCGAGCGCGATGGCCATGCCCGGCATGGCGTGCAGCGTGTACATGTCGAAATGGTCGTTGACGAAGGCGACGATCACATCGGGCCGGGCGGCCTCGATCTGCCGGCGCACGATGTCGAAGCCGTCCAGGATGCGGCGCAGCGTCTCCGGCTGCGCAAGCCCGGTCTGGTTGCCCAGCCCCGGTGTGTGCGTCATCGCGAATGCGGCGACGATCCGCGTGTCCGTGTTGTCTCTCATGGCGGTTCCTGTTCTTCCTGCCCTCGAAGGGCGGTGAGTGGGCGTGCCTTCCGCGCCGCCCGCTCCTCCTCGAGCGGCGCGGAATCCGGCGCGGGCATAGCCATCCCGGATGGGCACGCAATGGAGTATGGGAGCCGGGCCGAAGGCGCGTCATCTCTCAAATGCGATATGCCGGGCCTGTTTCATGGCAAACCCCAGTTGCCGTGCCGGCATGCTTGCCGGACGATGAGCGCTTTTCATTCAGATAGTGTGGGTGTCTTCCATGGCTCTCGGCGCAGCATCTGATTCTTTCCTGCTGGACCTCTATGCCTGCTGCGCGGACGCGAGCCGCTGGGCCGGCGTGCTGGACCAGTTGTGCAGCGATGTCGGCGCGCATTCCGCCGTGCTGCAGTGCCTGGACATGGAGGGCGCGCGCGCCGTTCCCTATTGGGGGGCGTACGACACGCACATCGATATGGATGCCTATCGGGCGGAGGTATCCGATGCCCGCAATCCCCGGCTGGAAGCCTGGCGCCTGCAGCGGGTGGCGCGACGGCCGGGCCGAATGGCCACCGACGGCGAACTCTTTTTGCCGGAAGAGGCGCCTGTGCGCGACCGCCTCCATCTGCAATTGCGCCGAGCAGGGCTGGGACGTTTCATGGGAGCCATGGCGCCCATGGGCGGCACGCGCTGGGTGGCCATCGCGGTGCACCAGGATCCGCGCGAAGAAGGCGGTTTTTCGCCGCGCCGCATGGAGCGGCTGCGCAAGCTCACGCCGCACCTGCTGCAGGCCGCCACGCTGGCGCAGTCGGTGGGGCTCGATCGCTGCGTGTCCTCGCTGGTCAGCCGCTACCTGGAGGCTTGGCCCTGTGCGCTGCTGCTGTGCGATGGCTCTGGCGGGCTGTTCTGGTCGAACCGCCGCGCCCGGGAAGGGCTGGACGGCCGCGGACGCCTGCTGTTGCGCGACCGACGGATCTGCGCGGACGCCGCAGGGCAGCCGCGGTTCGCGCGCGCTCTTGCGCAGGCGTCGCAGGACGCCGCGCCGGTATTCCTGAGGCTGGAGAACGGGCAGGGTCGCACGCAGCTCGCTCTGCAGCGCCTGGAAGCGCCACAGGCGGACGGTGCCGGCCTGGTGCTGGTGTCGCTGGTGGACGAGTCGCAGGCCGGCGCCCGGTTTCCCGTGGCGGCGTTGCGCGCGCTGTTCGACCTCACCGAGGCCGAGGCGAGGCTCGCGAGCGCGCTGGTGGCGGGAAAGACGGTGGAGGAATACGCGCGGAGCCGCGGCATCACGGTGGGCACCGCGCGCTACCAGTTGAACCAGGTGCTGGGCAAGGCAGGCGCGCACCGGCAGGCCGATTTAGTGCGGCAGGTCCTCTGTTCGGCCGCCGCCCAGATGATGGGCAGCCACGAGGGCGAAACGCAGGCCTGAGCGGGCGCGCGCCTTTACATCGGGCTGCCGCTGCGCAAGAAGGCGCGCGCCCGCGCGATCCACGGGTGCCCATCGTCCACGCAGCGGCTGCTGGCGGCGAAGTGGTCGTGGCCTGCATAGACCTCCGCTGCCGCCGCCACGCCAGCCTGACGCAGCAGATCCTGCATGGCGAGCGCTTCGGTGGCGAGCGCGCCCAAATCATGTTCGCCTGCGCCGAGATAAAAGGGAGGAGCCTGCGGTCCGACATGCCGTATCGGGCAGGCGGTCGGCACGTCGGCGTCGTCCGGAATGAAGCGCCGCCGTATGGCGAGCGCTGCGGCGCCGATCGCGGTGCCGCCGTCGTAGTCCAAATCGTACAGGCCGCTGATGGGCAGCGCGCCCTTGAGCACGCGTGCGGGCAGGCCGCGTTCGTCCAACCAGCGGCGGTCCAGCGCTACCAGGCTGGCCAGGTGGCCGCCCGCGGAGTGGCCGCCAAGAAACAGACGCTCGGGATCGCCGTCATATGCGCTGACGTTGCGCCAGGCCCAGTCCACCGCGGCTGCGACGTCGCGCACCGCGGCGGGATACACATGTCCGGGCGCGAGCCGGTACGAGATTGAGATGAAGAGGGCCGGGGTCGCCGTCACCGCCGGCGCCATGAATCCCATCCATTCCTTGCAGCCCAGCGAGAACGCTCCCCCGTGCACGAAGATCAAGCAGGGCAGGCCCTCGCGTCCGCCCTTCGGCGCGTAGAGGTCCAGGCAGCAGCCCGTGGCGTCGTCGTAGGGGATGTCGGGATGGTAGTGCAGGCCGCGGTTTGCGGCGGCGAGGCGGGAGCGCTCGAGCACTTGCGCGGCGTAGGCGTCGCCGCCGGGAAAATTGGCGCGCGCGGGCGCTTGGGGAAGATCGAAGGCCATGGCTTTCCTCAAGGTCAAGAACGGGCAGAAACCCCGCGGGCCTTGCGGCCACGCGGCGAGACGTTGGGGCCGGCCTGTGCGGACGGCCCTCTGGCTGTCGGTCTTGCGGCAGGAGGAGAGCGGCGCGCCGTGGAACTGCCGAGCGGCGCCGTGCCGTCGATGACGTAGCGGCAATTTTAGGCTTGAAGCATTTTGCCCGCAAGACCTGCGCGAGGGCTCAGAACACATAGCGCATCCCCACGCCCAGCGCCCGGATGTCCCCGCCGCGCGCCGCCGGCGCGACTGCGGTGTCGCTCGACAGCAGCGAGAAAGCGCCAGCGGCGCCGTTGTTGACCATGCCGTAGGATGCGTACAGGGAAACGCGCCGCGAAAGCGCGTGGATGTAGCTGATGCCCAGCACCATCGCCTCGCCTGGCCGGCTTCTTCCCGGCACGTCCTGCCGCATGTGCTGGACGTTGAACGCCAGCACGCCCGCGCCCAACCGCAAGGACGCGCCTGCCCAGATATCGCTGCCGTCGCCGCTGCGGCCGGGATGGCTCACCCGGAAATAGCCGCCCGCAAGGGTGTAGTCGCCGCTGGTGTACTTGAGCCCGACCAGCATGTCGCGGCGCAGCCCCGTGGCGCCGGTATAGGCGGGCGGGGAGCCACCGATTTCGGGCAGGCGTAGCAATTGGTAGGAGCCGTTGAACGTCAGGGCGCCCTGCGTGTAGTCCAGGGATACGCCGATCATGCGGCTCGCGCTGCGGGGCTGCCCTGGCGGCGAGCCTTGTGATGCGCCGTGCGCCGCCGCGGGCCCCAGGCTGACCATCAACCGGCCCCGCAGCCCGGCGACGCGGGGCGACGTGTAGAACACGGCGTTGCTGGCGCGCCCGAACCGGTCCGACCCGGTGCCAGATAACAGCACGATCTGCTGCATGTTCCCGTAGGATCCCAGTTTCAGCGGATCGCTGTCCAGCACCGCCCAGTACAGCGGCGTGTAGTCGCGGCCCAGTTGCAGCATGCCGTAGCGGCCTTCCAGGCCGACGAACGCGCGGCGGTTGAAACCCTTGCCGACCACGCCGTTGGGCGCCTGCGGCGTGGCGCTAGACGGGTCGCCGAAGTAGGGTTTGTAGGCGCCGGAATTGGATTCGAAGCTGGTTTCGAGCTGGAAAAAGGCGCGCAGCGACCCGCCCAGGTCTTCCGTGCCGCGCATGCCGAACTGCGATCCGCTGACGATGCCGGACTTCATGGAGGCGGACGTCGCGGATCCGTTGTCGATCAGGTTCAGGGCCGCGTCCACGACGCCATAAAGGGTCAGGCCGGGTTCTGCGCGGCAGTCGGCGCCGGCCGCGGCGGCGCAGAAGATCGTCGCGATCCGCAGGGCGCGCACTCTCATGGCCTGCCCCTTCCGGTCCTGGCGTTCTGCCAGCATCAGCCGGCCGCAGGCCGATAGCCGCTGTATTGCTCGCGCAGCTGTTTCTTAAGCACTTTGCCCGTGGCGCCCAGCGGCAGGGCCGGCACGAATAGCACGTCATCGGGCATCCACCACTGAGCGATACGCCCTTCGATGAAGCGCAGCAGTTCCTGTTTGCCGATTTCCGCGCCTTCGCGCGGCACCACCAGCAGCAAGGGGCGCTCGTCCCATTTGGGATGTGCAATGGCGATGCATGCGGCCTGCTGCACGCCGGGATGTTCCATGGCGGCGTGCTCGATCTCGACCGAGCTGATCCATTCCCCGCCCGACTTGATCACGTCCTTGCTGCGGTCGACGATCTGCATGTAGCCGTCCGCGTCTATCGTGGCCACGTCGCCGGTGGCGAACCAACCCGCGCCGGCGGTTCCGGCGCCATGGTCCTCGCCGAAGTAGCGCTCCATCACCCAGGGGCCGCGCACCAGCAGCTCGCCCCGGGTTTTGCCGTCCCAGGGCAACTCGTCGCCGCGTCCGTCCGTGATCTTCATGTCGATGCCGAAGACGGCGTGCCCCTGTTTACCCAGGATGGCCAGCCGCTTGTCTTCCGGCAGCGCGAGATGCTTGCGCTGGACCACAGCGGTCGTGCCCAGCGGCGACAGTTCCGTCATGCCCCAGGCATGCAAAACTTCCACGCCATGGCCGTCGCGCAGGCCGCGCAGCAACGCGGGCGGACACGCGGCCCCGCCGATGACCGCGTGGCGCAAGCCCGACAGGATCAGGCTGTTGCGTTCCGCGTGGGCGAGCAGGCCCAGCCACACGGTCGGCACGCCGGCCGCCGACGTTACGCCTTCGTCCGTCATCAGCGCATGCAGCGAGGCGCCGTCCAGCGCGGGGCCGGGCAGCACCAGTTTGCAGCCGGCGAGCGGGGCGGCATAAGGTATGCCCCACGCATTGACGTGGAACATGGGCACGGCAGGCAGCACCGCCGTGCGCGAGGACAGATTGAGCGCGTCGGGCAGCGCCACCGCGTAGGCGTGCAGCACCGTGGACCGGTGCGAGTACAGCACGCCCTTGGGCTGGCCCGTGGTGCCGGACGTATAGCACAGGCCGCAGGCGGATTCTTCGTCCAGCGCCGGCCAGTCGTAGGTTTCCGGCTGGGCGGCCAGCAGATCCTCGTAGCACAGCAGATCGGGCAGGGCGGCGGAGGACGGCATGTCCTCGCGGCCGCATAGGGCGACATAGCCTCGCACGCCGGGGCATCGCGTCGCCACTGCTTCCAGGAGGGGAAGGAAGCCCACGTCAAAAAAAACGTATTGGTCGTCCGCGTGGTTGAGCAGGTAGGCGATCTGGTCGGCGTGCAGCCTGGGGTTGACGGTGTGGACCACGGACCCGGTGCCGGACACGGCGTAATAGAGCTCCAGGTGCCGGTAGCCGTTCCAGGCCAGCGTGGCCACACGCTGGCCCGGACACACGCCCAGCGCCGCCAGCGCATGGGCCAGTCGCTGGCAGCGCCTGTGGCAGTCGGCATAGGTGTAGCGGTGCACGTCGCCCTCCACGCGGCGCGACACGATTTCCACCGCGGCGAAATGGCGGGCGGCATGGCGCAGCAGGTTGGAGACGAGCAGGGGCTGGCGCATCATCAGGCCGGCGAGCGCAAGCGGGGGATTAGGGGGCATGTGGAGCTCCATATCGTGGGCGGCGCGCAGACGCGCCGGGGCCGGCGGCGCCGGGGCCGACGGGGGCATTGCACAGGGAAGCGGGCGAGGAAGGCCCGCGCGTTCACGGAGCGGGGGGCTGCTCGTCGCGCAGCGCCTCGTAGGGCTCGCGCGAAAGGTCCAGCAGGAGCTGCGTGATGGCGGCGGTCTCCCGGCGCATGCGGCCGTAGTCCACCTTGTCGGCCGTGGTGACGCCGTAATTCAGCAGGTAGTCCGGCCCGGTGATGTAGTTGAGCGTGGGCAGGCGGGCGCCGCCCCAGAAGTACTGGCCTTCGCCCGGCCATGAGGCCGAGTTGGGGCCTCCATCCGCGTCCGGATTGAGCGGGGGCATGACGAAGGCCGGCGCCGCCTGCGCGTTGCGCAGCATGGCCGAGGCGGCGCGCACCAACGCGGGAATGCGGGGCAGGAAGATCGCGGCGGGTTCGTCGCGGCCGGTCGGCGCCAACCTGCCGTCGGGCCCGGGCAGCCATTCCGTGGCGCCCAGGTGTTCGATCGTGACGATGCTGGCGATGCGCCCACGCAAGCCATCCTCGCGGTGCCGGGCCAGGAAGCCCTGTATGCCCACGCCGCCCGCGAAGTGGCCGCTGGAGAGCATGATCATGATGCTGCGGGGCAGCGCCTCGCGCGGGAGGCGGGCCAGGTACTGAGCGATGTCGACGATGGCGTTGGGGCCGTTGTCCTCGATGCCGTTGGTGCCGTCGGTATGGCTGTTGATCACGGTCAGCTCGCTGCTGGCGCCGGGAATGATGCCGATCAGGTTGCGCGTGACGACCTCTTCGGCCTGCGCGTCCAGCACCAGGCGCAGCCGGGCGCCGGACGCCGCCAGCGCTTTCAGGCGCGCGCCGGCCTCGCGGTCCACGTATACGCCGGGCAGTTTGCGCAGTTCGCGGTCGTAAGGGGCGTACAGGCCCGCGGCGAGATCGGCGGGCTCGTCCAGGACGGCGACCACGCCCGCAGCGCCAGCGGCCTGCAGCGCATCCAGCGTCTGCACCAGCACTTCCAGTACCTGGTAGGGACGCGCATACGGCGCGCCGGGCGGCAGTGCGTTGGCGGGGTCGTGTTTGTACAGCGCCATGGCATGGAAGAAATCGCTGGTCAGCGCGGGCTTGGGCAGCTCTACCACCACGATGCTGCCTGCTACGCCGCGGTCCGGGTGCTGGCCGGCCGACAGGTAGCGCATCGGCGCCACCAGGCCCTGCGCGCCAGTGCTGCCGGAGTAGGGGATATACCCAGCCGTCCGGATTCGGTCCGTGCCGTCGGCTAGTTCCAGTGACCAGCGCCGCGCCTCCCAGCGCGTCATTGTCACCGGTTCGAAGTACAGCTCCGGCACGCCCGCTTCGCGCAGGCGCTGGTGCAGCGTGTCGACGTAGGCTTCATGCGCGGGCGAACCTGTGTCGCGCAGGCCGCGCCGGTCCAGGTCCTCCTGCCATGCGCGCAGGCGAGCCTCGGAATGGAACTGTGTCCGGTCCACCTCTATCGCCGCCCGGGGCGGCAGCGCGCCGGCCGGTGCACGGGGCTCCCGGCCGCTGGCGCAGGCGGTCAGTCCGCAGATCAGCAAGGCCGCGCCCACCGCGCGGCGCAAGCGCCATACCCGCCCTGGTGCATAGAGCATGCGTGTCTCCGTGGTCTTTGTCGTTTACGCTGGCGCGCCGTCGAGGGCGCACAAGCCGATTATTCCCGCGGGCGGTCCTCGGGGGCAGACCTCCAACGAGGGGTATTGGCCCCCCGAAAGCGGGAATCGCGGCGCTTGTGCCCTTCAGGAGGGCGGAGCGATCAGGCCGAGCTTGATGGCGCAGGCCACGGCTTCGGCGCGCCGCTTCGCGTTCAGGCGCTGCATGATCTTCTTGACGCTGTCCTTGACCGTATGCGGGCTGCGGCAGATGATGTCCGCGATCTCGCTGTTGGAGTGCCCTTGCGCCAGCAAACCGAGGATGCGCAGGTCGGCCACGGAGAGCCCGTGCTTCTGGGCCGCGAGCTGGTCGAACGCATGCTGTACTTCCTGCAGCATCTCGCCGCCCGCCGGCCCTGTGCCGGGGTCGGCGTAGACCAGCTCGGCGATGCGCGCATACATGGCCATCGCGATGCGCGTGCGTTCTTCCAGCAGGGTCACGCGCTGCGACTTTTCCGTCACCAGCGTCTGCAGCGCCTTGATCGCGTTGATGTCCCGGGCGATGCCCTGCCTGCCCACCATCTCGCCATCCCGGACCAGCGCGCCGGCGCGCACTTCCAGGTGCACGACGCTGCCGTCGGGCCGGCGCGCTTCTACTTCGAAAAAAGGCGTCCGTTCCTGGCCGAGCAAGCCTTGATGGTAATGGCGCGTCGCGACCAGCGCGGACTCCGCGGTCAGGATCTCGGTGAAGGGGCGGCCCAGCAGGGCGCAAGGCTCATAACCCAGCACTTGTTCGGACGCCTGGTTGAGGTAGGTGAAACACCCTTTGAAGTCGAGGGTATAGATGAGATCGCCGGCGGCTTCGATCAGCGCCTCGAAGTCGGGCGCCTGGAAACGCCGCGGCTGGCCGGGAAGGGAACGGGGCTGCGTCATGGAGTATGTCTTCATGGCTGTGGTCCAGGCGGGGAGCGCGGGGCTGCCGCTACTTTTACCCCAACTGGCGCAGCTTGGGCAAAGCGCGCGCACCGTGAAGGACTACATGAACGCCTCGGCCGCCGGGCTGGCCGAAGGCAAGGGCGCGGGTAAGCGCCGCTAGCGGTCAGGCCGGTCAAAGCAGCAGCTTCAGGCCGATGATGAACATGACCGCGGCGACGAAGGCGTCAAGCGCCTTCCAGGCCCGGGGATTGGCAAAGACGGGCCGAAGTAGGCGCGCGCCATAGCCCAGGCCAAAGAAGAAGGCAAACGAGGCGCAGATCGCGCCCAGCGCGAAGGCCAGCTTGTGGCCGTCGTACTGGCTGGATACGGAGCCCAGCAGGACGACGGTATCCAGGTAGACATGCGGATTGAGCCAGGTGAACGCAAGGCAGGCCGCAAGCGCGGCCCATCGCCCCGCGGTCGCCCGGGACGATGGCGCCAGGCTGTCATGGCGGCGGCTCAGCGCGGACTTCAGGCTGCGGGCGGCATAGATGAACAGGAATGCCGCGCCTCCGTAGCGCAGGGCGGGTTCCAGCCAGGGCAGGGCGGCGACGGCCAGTCCGAACCCGGCCACGCCCGCCCCGATCAGGACGGCGTCCGATAGGGCGCAGGTCAGGCATACGGCGAATACGTGTTCCTGCCGCAGGCCCTGGCGCAGGACGAAGGCGTTCTGCGCGCCGATCGCCATGATCAGGCTCAGGCCGAGCAGGAAGCCGGGAAGAAAGGCGGTCGTCATGGATACCCTTGTGCGAAAGGGCGACAGGCTAGCCGCTGCGGGATAATTAGAAAAACTAAAAAAACTAATCTGTATTTAGCCAGGCTAATTATTTTCACCGGAAGCCGCTTGCGCCGAATCCAAGCCCTTTCGCCCTGCCGCCGCCAGATGTTCCAGCAGCAGGCCGGCCGCCGCCGGCAGGCTCTTCTCGTCGCGCATGCAGACGGCGAAGCGCCTGCGGCTCCATGGGTCCTTCAGCGGCAATACCCGCAGTCCATGCGCCAGGGCATAGGGCATGGCCACTTCCATGGGCGCCACGCTGATCGCCAGGCCGGCTAGCACCACGCGAAAGGCGGAGTCGAAATTGCTGACCGTCACCCGGTGCCGCAGGGGTTTGCCGCTCTGGCTGGCGGCGGTTTGCAGCATCCGCAGCACGGCGCCGGCGGCGGGCATGTTGACGTGTTCGTATTCCAGCGCTTCTTCGAACCAGACCTCGTCGCGCCGGGCCAGGGGGTGTTCGGGGCCCGTGACCACGGCAAGCCGGTCGCCCCGGTAGGGGCGGGTGTCCAGTCCGTGGAAATCGGCGGCGTCCCAGCAGATGCCCAGGCTGGCGATGCCTTCCTTGACGCCGCGCACCACCTCGTGGCTGACGCGCTCCTCCATGTCGACGCGGATATTCCGATGGGGCGCGGCCTGCAGGAACGCGGCGATGTCCTCGGCCAGCGATTCGGCCAGGACGGACGCGGTGGCCAGAATGCGCACCTGGCCTTTCACGCCGCTGGCGTACGCGGCCATGTCGCGCTCGACGCGGCCCGCGCTGGCCAGGATGGCGCGCGCATGCTCCAGCAGCGTTTCCCCGGCGGCGGTCGGCTCGACGCCGCGGCGCTTGCGCGTCAGCAACTTGGCGCCCACGGTGTCTTCCAGCTGCGCCAGCCGCTTGCTGATGGCGGAACCGACGATATTGGCATGCTGGCCGGCGCGTGCAATGTTGCCGGTCTCGCAGACGGAAATGAACAGGCGCAGCGTCGTGATGTCCAGGTCGCGCATGGGATGGTGGATTCCTGTGATGTTCCAGTTTGGAATTTTAAGCGTTCCTTAATAGCGCTTGTGCATTGAATGAGAATATCTAAACTGGCTTCAACCCGACCGACCAGACGCCGCGATGCAGCCCGATTCCCTTGCTCCCTATCCCCCCGCAGCCATAGTTCGAGAAGTGGGCCTGCGCGATGGCCTGCAAAGCCTGCCGATGGTGCTGCCCACCGCGACGAAGCTCGAATGGCTGGAGGCGGCTTATGCCGCGGGGCAGCGCGAAATCGAGGTGGGGTCCTTCGTGCCAGCCCGCCTGTTGCCGCAGTTGGCGGATACGGAGGAGCTGGTCGCCCATGCCAAGCGCCTGCCGGGCCTGTCCGTTTCGGTGCTGGTGCCCAATCTGAAGGGCGCCGAACGGGCCTTGTCCAGCGGCGCGGACTTGATGTTGGTGCCGCTGTCTGCCAGCCACGCCCACAGCGTGGCGAATCTGCGCAAGACGCCGCAGGAGGCCGTCGCCATGCTGCGGGAGATGCGCGCCGCGCGCGATGCCGCCGGTTCGCCCATGCTGATCGAGGGCGGCGTGGGCACGGCCTTTGGCTGCACATTGCAAGGCGAGGTGCGTCAGGACGACGTGCTGCGCCTGTTGGGAGACTTGCTGGACGCGGGGGCCGACCGCGTGAGCCTGGCGGACACCGTGGGCTACGCGGATCCCGCCGCGGTGCGGCGCCTGTTCGGACAGGCGCGGCGCCTCGCTGGCGACCGTCTCTGTTGCGCGCATTTCCACGATACGCGAGGCCTGGGGCTTGCCAATGTGCTGGCGGCCCTGGAAACCGGCGTGGCGCGGTTCGATGCCTGCCTGGCGGGCATCGGGGGCTGCCCGCATGCGCCGGGCGCCAGCGGCAACGTCAGCACCGAAGACCTGGTGTTCATGCTCGAGAGCATGGGCATCCGCACCGGCGTGGACGTGGACCGCCTGCTGGCGCTGCGCGACGCCGCGGCCCGTTGGCTGCCCGGCCAGCCCTTGCATGGCGCGCTTTGGCGCGCCGGCCTGCCCAAGACTTACTCCCCGCGTTTCCGCGCCGCCTGAGCGCACCGCCGAACTCCACCCGAGCCGTTCCATGCCGAATATGCCTGACGCTTCTTCCGCCCAATCCTCCCGCCCGCTGCCGCTGACCGGCCTGCGCGTGGTCGAATTCACCCACATGGTCATGGGGCCCACCTGCGGGATGGTGCTCGCCGACCTGGGCGCGGAGGTGATCAAGGTCGAGCCGGTGCAGGGCGACCGGACGCGGCACCTGTTGGGCGTGGGGGCGGGATTCTTCCCCATGTTCAACCGCAACAAGAAGAGCATCGCCCTGGATCTGCGCAGCGCTGCGGGCGCCGAGGCCGCGCGGCGGCTGGCGGCGAGCGCCGATGTGGTGGCCGAGAATTTCCGCCCCGGCACGATGGCCAGGCATGGCCTGGATTATGCCTCCCTGTCCAGGGACAACCCCCGCCTCATCTATGTGAGCCACAAAGGCTTCCTGCCCGGCCCCTACGCGATGCGCACCGCGCTGGATGAGGTGGTGCAGATGATGGGCGGGCTGGCCTACATGACGGGGCGCCCCGGGGACCCGGTGCGCGCGGGCACCAGCGTGAACGACATCATGGGCGGCATGTTCGGCGCGATCGGCGCGATGGCGGCGCTGATCCAGCGCGGCATCACCGGGCGGGGCCAGGAAGTGCAGTCGGCGCTGTTCGAGAACAACGTCTTCCTGGTCGGTCAGCACATGCTGCAGTATGCGATCACGGGCCAGCCTTCCGCGCCGATGCCGGAGCGGGTGTCGGCCTGGGCCCTGTATGACGTGTTCACCGTCAGGGACGGCGAACAGATATTCCTGGCGGCAGTCAGCGATTCGCAATGGCAGACCTTCTGCGATGCCTTCGGGTTCGACGATCTGAAGCTGGATCCCGGTTTGGCGACGAACAATGACCGCGTGCGCATGCGGCCGACGCTGCTGCCCGAGTTGCGCAAGCGCCTGGCGCCGCGCGGCGCGGCCGAGCTGGCGAGCGTGTTCGAGCGCATCGGTCTGCCGTTCGCCCCCATCGTCAAGCCGGAAGAGCTGTATGACGATCCGCACCTGCGCGCCACCGGCGGGCTGGCGGACATCCGCTTGCCGGATGGCGAACGGGCAGGGCAGATGGCGGGCGCGGCCTTGTTCCCGCTGATGATGGACGGCGAGCGCCTCGGGGTCAGGCAGCACCCCCCCGTGCTGGGCGCCGACACCGACGAGTTGCTGGAGAGCCTGGGCTATGCGGCGGCCGAAATCGCCGCGTTGCGGGCGCAGGGCGCGGCGGCGTGACGCATTGGATCCCCGACGGGATCCGCAAAGGGAAGCGCACCGCGGATGCGGGCGGCAAAATAAGACAGAAAGGAGACAGACATGGGCAAGCAAGGCGCGGGTTGGAGCCGCAGAAGGATGCTGGGCGCGTTCGGGGCAGCGATGCTGGCCGCGCCGGGCCTGTCGTGGGCGCAGGGCGACCGGCCCGTGAAATTCATCCTGCCGGTGGGCGTGGGCTCCGGCGTGGATACGATCACCCGCTCGGCGGGGCCGGCCCTTTCGGCCGCCCTGGGCCATACGGTGGTGGTCGAGAACCAGCCCGGAGCGGGCGGCATCGTCGGCACGTCGGCGCTGGTGCGTTCCGCGCCCGACGGCTACACCCTTTCCATGCTGTCGAACAACCACGTCATTTTCCCCAGCGTGTACAAGTCCCTGCCTTTCGATCCGCTGGCGGACATCACGCCGATCAGCATGGTGGGGATGACGCCCTTTCTGCTGGTGGCGAATCCGCAGAAGATACCGGCGCAAGACATCCGGGCGCTGACCGAGCTGCTGCGCCGGCAGCCGGGCCGCTATAACTACGCATCGTCGGGCAACGGCACCATCCTGCACCTGGCCGCGGAAATGTACGTGCAGCAGGCGGGCGTCAAAGCCCGGCATATCCCGTACAAGGGCGTCGGACCGATGATGGCGGACCTGATGAGCGGGCAGGTGGATTTCGGCGTCTTGTCCCTGCCTTCGGTTCTGCCGCAGGTGAAAAGCGGCGCCTTGAAGGCGCTGGGTGCATGCGGCGGCGAGCGCATGACGGCGCTGCCGGACCTGCCCACCCTGCGCGAACAGGGCTTGCGGGATTACGAAATAGGCGGGTGGTTCGCCGCGGCGGGCCCGGCCAAGCTGCCGGCCGCCGAGGTGCGCCGCATCTATGGCGCGCTGGATCGCGCATTCAATTCGCCCGAGGTCAAGCAGGCGATGGCGGTGCAGAACAACAGGATCGTGCTGATGCCGCCGGAACAGACGGTGGCGTATTTCCGCTCGGAGATGGCGAAATACGCCACGGTCGTCAAGGGAGCAGGATTGGAACTGATGTAGCCGGGCTCAACTGCTGCCCTGGTCCGCCGCGCGCAAAATGCCGTACAGCTTGTCCTTCAGTTGCAGCTTTTCCTTCTTGAGCACTTCGACCTCGTTGCCGGAGGCTGGCTGAATGCCGGCCTCCATATTCTTGATTTCCTGGTCCAGGTCGTTGTGACGCTGGAAAAGCGCGGAGAAGTGCGCGTTCTCGGATTTCAGGCGGGTGATGAGTTGGCGGTATTCAGGGAACATAAGGGCCTCTTGAAAAAACCGGTTGGCGGGTACTGCGAAAGAGCTGTGAGCCAGAAGATCCTTGTGTTGTGGCTACCATGACACGCCAACGCCGGACGGTTGTCAACCGTCCGCCCGGGCGCAGCCGGCCGGCGCCTTGATGCGGCGCAAACAGATATCCAGAGGGCTGGTGATTCTGTCCTGTTTGGTCGCAAGTGATTACATATGGATCCCGGCCCGGGGATACACTCGCTTCCCCGTCGTCCCATAAAAGTGAAATGAAACAGCGCGCGCCCATTTACCGGCAGGTCTTCGAGCTATTCAGGCAAGACGGGCGCATCCGCCCCGGCACGGGGATGATCAGCGGCGTGATTGCGCTGTTCCTGGCGATCCTGGCCGTCCTGGGCGTGCTGGCCTTCCATTTTCCAGCCTACCTTACGACGCCGGAACTGCGCAGCTTCTACTCCGTGGACGCGATGCGGGCCCTGCTGTTCGGCGCGCTGCTGGTGTCCGGCACGATCGCGCTCGCCAACACCATCCTGGGCCGCCAGCGCTGGCTGAACATCGCCGCCTTCGTCCTGGTCTGCGGCGCGGTGGCCGCCGGCGGCAGCGACGTAGTGGTGACCACGTCCAACAAGGGCAACCATCCCTACCTGGGCCTGGATTGGTTCATCCTGGACCTGCTCGCCTCCAGCACCGTGTTCATCATCTTCGAAAAGCTGTTTCCGCTGTACCCCGGCCAGCCGGTGTTCCGCGTGGACTGGCAGGTGGACATGAAGCACTTCCTCTTCAACCACCTGTCGGTGGGGGCGGTGCTGCTGTGCATCAATTTCTTCGTGCACCGCCTGTTTTCCTGGGCTGCCTACGAGCCCCTGCAACAGGCGATCGTGTCGCTGCCCTATCTGGTGGAACTGTTCCTGGCGGTGCTGGTGGCCGATCTGGTGCAATACGCCGCGCACCGCGCCTACCACGAGGTGCCGTTCCTGTGGCGCATACACGCCGTGCACCACAGCACCCGCACGCTCGACTGGCTGGCCGGCTCGCGCCTGCATATCGTCGAATTGCTGATCACCCGCGTGGCGGTGCTGGGCGTGCTGTTCGCGCTGGGCTTCTCGAAGGCGGTGCTCGACGCCTACATCATCATCGTCGGCTTCCAGGCGGTGCTGATCCATTCCAACGTGAAACTGCCCTGGGGTTGGTTGCGCTACATAATCGTGACACCGGATTTCCACCATTGGCATCACTCGTCGGATACCGAGGCGATCGACAAGAACTACGCAGCCCACCTGTCGTTCATCGACTACTTTTTTGGCACCGCGGTGCGCGGCGTGCGCAACCGCCTGCCCGAGAACTACGGCATCCTGGACAACGACATGCCGGCCACCTTCCTGGCGCAGCAGGCCTACCCGTTCGTTCGCAAGAAATAGGCCGGCGGCGGGCGCCGCGCGCCACCGGCCCGGGTTTCCGGGCGCGCTACCTGCCCGCCTTGACGGTCGAGTACGCCGCCATCAGGTTGCGGTAGTCCGGAATGTGGTTCGAGAACAGCGTGCCCAGGCCCTCGATATCGTTGCGCCAGTCGCGGTGCAGCTCGCAGGCCACCCCGAACCAGCTCATCAGTTGCGCGCCGGCCTGCTCCATGCGGCTCCAGGCGGCGTGGCGGGTCACCTCATTGAAAGTGCCGGAGGCATCGGTGACGACGAACACATCGAAGCCTTCCTCAAGCGCGGATAGCGCGGGAAAGGCCACGCATACTTCGGTGACGACGCCCGCGACGATCAATTGCTTCTTGCCCGTGGCCTTGACGGCCTTGACGAAGTCTTCATTGTCCCAGGCATTGATGTTGCCGGGACGGGCGATGTAGGGAGCCTTCGGGAATTTGTCCTTCAGTTCCTGTACCAGCGGGCCATTGGGGCCATCTTCGAAACTGGTTGTCAGGATGGTGGGCAGCTTGAAGTACTCGGCCAGGTCGGCCAGCGCCAGGACGTTGTTCTTGAACTGATCGGGCTGGAAATCCCTGACCAGCGATAGCAGTCCTACCTGGTGGTCGACCAGCAGCACAGCCGCCTGGGTCTTGTCGAGTTTCACATAAGGCTTGGTCATAACGTTCTCCAGAGAATGGGCGCCCGCGGTGATCGGCGCCCAGCGGCCGACCGCCCTGAGCGCCGAGCTGAATCCGAGGGTTGGGCCAACCATCCTAGGTGCAACTCATGCCGCTGTGTAGGCGCAAAAAATGGGTTTCTGCGTCCTACCCGTCGAACGATGCGGGGCCTGGCCGGCGTTACGAGGCCGGGCGTCCCCTGTGCGCGTCGTATTCGCGCCTGGCGACCTCCTGGTATTCCGTGCTCATGAAATCCAGCAGGTCCCGCACGCCGGGCAATAGGCCCCGGCGCGATGGAAAGACGGCATGGACGCTGCCCGATTCGGGCTGCCAGGGGGCGCCCACGTCCACCAGCGTGCCGGCCTCCAGTTCCTCGCGGATCATCAACAGCGGCAAGGCCACCACGCCCACGCCGCGCAACGCCGCCTGCTTCAAGGCCAGCATGTCGTCGGTTACCAGGCGGGGAGTGAGCGGCACGATCTGGCGGGCTCCATCCGGGCCTTCCAGATGCCAATGCGATTCGCGCTGCTCGGTGCCCAGCGCCAGGGTGGGGCCTTGGCTCAAGGCTTCAGGATCGCACGGCCGCGCAATGCTGCTTGCCAGCGCCGGGCTGGCCACCAGGCTCTGGCGGCTGGTGCCCAGGGGCTTCATGATGAGGTCGCTGCTTTCCAGGGGGCCGAACCGCACCCGCACGGCGATATCGAAACCCTCGCGCATCACGTCCACCGGGCGGCTGAAGCTTTTCAGGTACACGTGAACCTTGGGGCACTGCACCATGAACCGCGCGACGAGGTCGCCCAGGAAGTAGTAGATCAGCGCGGGCGGCGCGCTCATGCGGATCGTGCCCTGGGGCTCGGCGCGGGTGCGGTCGACGACCTCCTGGGCAGCCTCCGCGCCAGCCAGCATCGACAGGCACTGTTCGAAGTACTCCTGGCCCAGCTCGGTGACGGTAAAGCTGCGCGTGGAGCGTTGGATGAGCCGAACCCCCAGGCGGTCTTCGAGCAGGGCGATGCGCCGGCTGAGCCGGGACTTGGGAATGTCCAGTGCGCGGCCGGCAGGCGCGAAGCCGCCATTCTTGACGACCTGGACGAAGTAATAGAGATCATTCAAGTCGTGCATGCGAAGGTTCCCGGCCGTTCTGAAAATAGGACATTGGAAAGAGCATATAACGGCAATGGCCGGAGTGGCAGCTTCCCGCCAGCTGCGCCGGGAAGGCCGTTTTCCCTATACAGTAAGCACATCCAGGAGCCCCCATGCCAGCTTCCGACCCCGCGGCCCTCGCCCGCGACATCAAGGCGGCGCAGGACCGCGCCGCTTCCATCGCCCCGGTCACAGCGAGACACCCGCGCTTCGGCCTGGACGAAGCCTACGAAGTAGCCGCGCGGATCCATCGGGCGCGGCTGGCCGAAGGCGCGCAGGCGGCCGGCCGGAAGATCGGGTTCACCAATACCGCGATGTGGGCCGCGCTGGGGGTGGATTTTCCTGTCTGGGGCAGGGTCTATGCGCATACGGTCGTCCAGGACGATGGCGGCGAGTTCCGTTGCCGGCTGGACCGCTACGTCGAACCTCGCATCGAGCCGGAAATCGTGCTGCATTTCGGCGCCCAGCCGCCGCAAACGAGCGAGCCGGCCCGCATCCTGGACTGCGTGGACTGGATCGCTCACGGTTTTGAACTGGTGCAATCGCATTACCCGGCGTGGCAGTTCCAGGCCGCCGATACGGTGGCGGACAACGCCCTTCATGGCGCGCTGTACGTCGGCCCGCCGAAAGAGCCGGCCGGCCTGGGTCCCGGGCTGGCCGAGCGCCTGGCGAGTTTCCAGGTCGGGCTGTCATGCAACGGCGTCCTGCGCGAAACGGGCTACGGCGCCAATGTGCTGGGCAGTCCGCTGGCGGCCCTGGCCCATCTGCTGGCGGCGCTGGCCGACCGTCCGGCGGACGAGGCGATCCAGGCGGGCGAACTGGTTTCCACCGGCACGCTGACCCGGGCCTATCCCGTGCATGCGGGCGAGACCTGGACCACCGCGCTGGACGGCATCGGCCTGCCAGGCATGCGTATCGTGTTCGAGGACTGAGAGGCAAGCGCGCTTAGGGTACTAGCCTCGGTGGGCGCCGCGGGAATGCCTCAGGCGGCCACCGAGGCGGTTTCGTCCTTCCAGCGCTGTTTGTCGCGCAGGGGAGGCGTACCGAAAAGACGGCTGTACTCGCGGCTGAACTGAGACGAGCTTTCGTAGCCCACGGCATGCGCCGCCAGCGCTACCCCAGCGTCGTCGGTCAGCATGAGCCGGCGCGCTTCCTGCAGGCGCAGGTGTTTCTGGTATTGCAGCGGGCTCATGGCGGTCGCCTGCTTGAAATGGTGGTGCAGCGACGACACGCTCATGTGCACGTCGCGCGCGATCTCCTCGACTCGCAAAGGCTGCGCGTAGTTGTCCCGCAGGATGCGGATGGCCTTGGCCACCCGGTTGAGCTGGCTGTCCTGCAGCACGGACTGGCGCAGCACCATGCCCTGGCCGTTCATCAGCAGGCGATACAGCAGTTCGCGCTTGACCATGGGCGCAAGAATGGGAATGTCGCGCGGGGTGTCCAGCAGGCGCAGCAAGCGCAACACTGTGTCCAGCAGCGGCCCGCCCAGCGGGTTCACGCTCAGGGCGCGCGACGCTTCCGCGGCCACCAGCGGTGGCAGGTTTTCGTCGCTGATCAGTTCCGTGATCTCTTCGGCGTTCAGGTCCAGCCGCAGCCCCAGATAGGGCAGTTCCGGGCTGGCGACGGAAACCTTGGCCACCACCGGCAGGTCGACCGACGAAATCAGGTAGTGGAATGGGTCGTACTCGAAGGCCTCGTCACCGATGAGCAGGCGCTTGGAGCCCTGCGCGATGACCGCCAGCGCGGCGCGCTGCAGCCCGGGTTTTGCGCCGGTCGGTTGCGAAAGGCGATGCAGGTACAGGCCTTCGATGGGCGTATCCAGCGATCCCTCCAGGTTGCCGGTCATGCGTTCCAGCGTGCAGAGCAGCTCGCGCCGCGCCGGTTCGTATTCGGCGGTTGCCGGCATGCCGGCGCGATCGGCGGGAAGTACAGAGGTCAGGGGCATGGGAGGCTCCGGGCGCGTGCCGTCCGGCGCGCGGGGGCGGCGGGGCAGCAGAGGATTAGGCGATTGCCAGTGTAGGCCCAAGCTGGCCGTGCAAACAGATGCGGCGCTTCGGCGCGTAGAAATAGGCAAAAAAATTGGAGGAATGTGCGCTCGGGGGCTATGCCGGGATATTGCCGGAGAATCAGGCAAAAAGCGGGCAGCATCGAGCAGCGCATGGACGGGCCCCGAGACGCATACTGTCCCGATCCCGGCTGGCAGACCGCCCGCCGCGTCCCCAAGGAGTCCATCATGCGGTACAAGAAATTCGGAAGCACCGGCCTGTTCGTATCGGAACTATGCCTGGGAACCATGACCTTCGGCGGCGAAGGCGAGTTGTGGAGCAAGATCGGCAGCCTGCAGCAGGAGGACGCCAACCGCCTGGTCGGCAGGGCACTGGACGCCGGGGTCAATTTCATCGATACGGCCGACGTCTATTCCGAGGGCCGATCGGAAATCATCACCGGCCAGGCACTGCGGGACCTGAAAGTGGCGCGCGAGGACGTGGTCATCGCCACCAAGGTCTTCGGCCAGACGGGCGCCGGCGTCAATGCCCGCGGCAATTCGCGCGTGCATATCATGGACGGCATCAAGAAGAGCCTGTCGCGCCTGCAGCTGGACTACATCGACCTATACCAGATCCACGGTTTCGACCCCGCCACGCCGGTCGAGGAAACGATCCGGGCGCTGGACAATCTGGTGCAGCACGGACACGTCCGCTATGTCGGCGTGTCCAACTGGGCGGCATGGCAGATCATGAAGGCGCTGGGCATCGCCGAGCGCCTGGGGCTGGCGCGCTTCGAATCGCTGCAGGCCTATTACACGATCGCGGGCCGCGACCTGGAACGCGAGATCGCTCCCATGCTGCAAAGCGAAGGCGTCGGGCTGATGGTGTGGAGCCCGCTGGCCGGCGGCCTGCTCAGCGGCAAGTACCGCCGCGGCGGCAAGGCGGAGGAGGGCAGCCGCCGCGCCATGTTCGACTTCCCGCCGGTGGACCAGGACCGCGCCTATGACAGCATCGAGGCCCTGCGCCGGATCGCCGACGCGCGCGGCGTGTCCGTGGCGCAGGTGGCACTGGCATGGCTGTTGCACCAGCGGGTGGTGACCAGCGTCATCATCGGCGCCAAGCGCGTGGACCAACTGGACGACAACCTGGCCGCCGCCGGCATCCGGCTGACGGACGAGGAACTGGCCGCGCTGGACGAGGTAAGCGCCTTGCCGCCCGAGTATCCGGGCTGGATGCACGTGCGCCAGGGAGAGTACCGGCGCAAGCAGCTGAGCGAGGCCGACGCGGTCTAGGACGGTTCCAGACTGCCTGGCTCATGGTCCGGGGGACTAGAATGCTCGCTCTGATAGCGTGCATCTATACAAGGGACCCGCGTGGCCATTCCTTACCTGCGCAGGCTGACGGCGGTCAGCCGAAGCCCACAGGCCAACCGGCAGCTGGCCTACTTCCTGACCTTCACCGCCGGCGCGGTCAACGCCGGCGGCTTCCTGGCGGTCCAGCAATACACCTCGCACATGTCCGGCATTGTTTCGATGATGGCCGACCACATGGCGCTGGGCGGGCTGGTGGTGGTATTGCAGGGGCTGGCGGCGCTGCTGTCCTTTCTGGCGGGCGCGGCAAGCTCGGCCTTTCTGATCAACTTCGGTCGCCGTTCGCGCCTGGCCAGCGAGTACGCGCTGCCGCTGCTGTACGAGGCCATGCTGCTGCTGGGCTTCGGCCTGCTCGGCGCCAACCTGGAAACACTGCGCTGGTTTTACGTGCCGGGCACCGTCATGCTGCTTTGCTACATCATGGGCCTGCAGAACGCGATGATCACCAAAGTCTCGCGCTCTGAAATCCGCACCACGCACGTCACCGGCATGGTGACGGACATCGGCATCGAACTGGGCAAGCTGTTCTATTGGAACGTGGCCCAGGCCGACACCCAGGCGGCGCCGCCCGTGAGGGCGGACCGCGGCAAGCTGATCGTCCTGGGCCTGCTGGTCACGCTGTTCTTCATCGGAGGCGTGGCTGGCGCCTATTCATTCTTCCATTTCGGGTTCGGTTCGACCCTGCCCCTGGCGTTGATGCTGATGCTGCTGGCCGTGGTGCCCATCGTGGACGATATCCGCACATTCCTCCAGCGCATCTAGCGCGCTTCATCGGCGCAGCGGCCGGGAGGGCTTGCGCGCGGAGGAATACGCCAGGAATACCTGCAGCGCGGCGAATGTCTCGCGGTGCAGCCGCTCCATGCGGGCATCCTTGGCCGGATCGGCAAGAGCGTAACCTTGGGCGTCCAGCGGATAAGGCTCTCCCAGCAGGCGCGCCATATCGATCTGGTAGTAGCTGCTGTCGCCATATGGCCGCTTGCCGTCGATGTAGGGCATGGGCCAGTAGCGGGCGCCTTCGCGCAGCACGGATTCGATCGAGTCCTTGTCTACCGTCCGCCAAACGGCTGCGCGCAATAGCGTGAGGTGTTCCTCGCGCAGCACGAACCCGCCGCCGGCGTCCACGCCGCTTTCCGGGAAATCGAAAGCCGGCGTCATTTCCGCGGGCAGCGCGTAGCGCCCCGGCGCCAGCCCGCCCATGGCCGCGACGTAGCGCGGGACCAGCAGGCCCACTTCCGCCAATCTGCGGATCGCCCGGGCGTCGTCGGACGTCTTCAGCGCCGCCCGCGCAATGGACAGGGAGTCCGGGCCCAGCGGATCCTCGAACTCGATCCCCGGAGCGCCGGATTCCACGGGCACCCACAGCACGCGCAGCAGGCGCATCAGCGCCGCATGCTCGGGGCCGTAGGGTACCGCGGCGGCCGGCGTCTTGAAGACCCGCCGGATGATGGCGGCGCGGTCGAGAGGCGCGGCCTGGAGGCGCGGCGGCGCGCACAGCAGCGAAGCCGGCAGGATCAGCAGGGAACGGCGTTTTGGGGACATGGCTGCAACCATAGCCGACTCGCCACGGGAGCGGAACCCGCAGGCGGGGCGGACTACAATGCTCGACACCCGCAAGCGCAGGAAACAGGACGGGGCGAAGCGCCCGGCGCGGCGCGGGCTCACAAGGAGGAGCTGACTAGGTATGGACGCGGAATTCTGGTTGGAGCGGTGGCGGGAAGGCCGCACGCACTTTCATCAATCGCGGGTGACGCCGCTGCTTCAGAAGTACTGGCCCACGCTGGGCGTGCCCAAGGAAGGCCGGGTGCTGGTGCCGCTTTGCGGCAAGTCGCTGGACATGATCTGGCTCGCCGCGCAGGGCAATCCGGTGCTCGGCGTCGAGCTCTCGGAACTGGCGGTGGAGCAGTTCTTCCAGGAGAACGAGCTCAAGCCGCTCACGCACCAGTCCATCTACGGCAAGCATTACGTGGCGGGCAACATCGAGATCATCTGCGGCGACATTTTCAAACTGGACGCGCAGATCCTGTCGCATTGCGTCGGCGCCTACGACCGCGCGGCGCTCGTGGCCTTGCCGGAAGCCATGCGAGCGGACTACGTGCGCCATGTCTACGGCCAGCTGTCGCCGGCCTACCAGGGATTGCTGATCACGCTGGATTATCCTCAGGAAGAAATGCCGGGCCCGCCGTTTTCCGTCGTCGACGCCGAGGTCCAGGCGATATTCGCGGACGTATCTCCCGCCCGGATCATCGACCGCCGCGACATCCTCGAAAAGGAGCCCAAGTTCCTGGCCGCGGGCGTCAGCCGGCTGGACACGGTTGTGTACCACCTGGGCGCACAACCCTGATCCCCCTCAGGTCATCAGCCATCCGCCGGCCACGTCCAGCACCTGGCCGGTGACGAAGCGCGCCTGGTCCGAAGCGAAAAACAGGCAGGCGTCCGCCACTTCTTCCGGCGTGCCCAGGCGCCGCAGGGCGGTCACCTCCGCCACCGCATCGTTGATTTCCTTGGGCACGGTTTTCAGCAAGGGCGTGCTGATGCGGCCCGGAGCCAGGGCGTTCACCGTGACCCGGTGTTCGCCCAATTCCGCGGCCCAGTGGCGCGTAAGGCCGATCAGCCCGGCCTTGGTCGCCGCGTAGTGCGCGGCCACGATATCGCAGTATGCCTTGCCGGCCACCGAGGACATATTGATCACCCGCCCCTGGCGTTGCTTGACCATGTGCGGCGTGGCCAGGTGCGTCATGTAGAACACGCTGTTCAGGTTCACGGAAACCACGGTTTCCCATTCCTTCGGCGGCATCTCCCATACCTTCAGCGCGCGTCCATCCGTCTTCGGCGAGATGCCGACGTTGTTAACCAGGATGGAGGCCGCGCCGAGTTCGTGGGTGATGCGCTCGTAAGCGGCCTGGCATTCCTCGAAGCGCGCCACGTCCGCGTGCACGAAGCAGACGTCGTGGCCGCGCTTGCGCAACTCCTTCTCGTAGGCCTGGCCGCCTTGCGAATTGAAGTCGACGAGCCCGACGCGTCCGCCTTCGGCCAGGAAGCCTTCGACGATGGCCGAGCCGATGCCGCCGACGGCGCCGGTCACGATGGCGACCTGGCCTTTGAAGCGCTCGCTCGCGGGGTTGCCTCCAAGCTGCGCGCTCATGCGGCCACCTTCAGCATGATCTTGCCGATGTGCTTGCTGCTTTCCATCAGCGCATGCGCCCGGGCGGCTTCAACCAACGGGAACACTTCGTGTATCAGGGGCAGGCATTGCCCCTTTTCCATCAGGGGCACGACCTTCTCGGCCAGAGACCGGGCGATCTCTCCCTTGTCCTCGTCCGACCTGGGCCGCAGGGTCGACCCGGTGAACTGCAGGCGCTTGGTCATGATGGGCATGGCGTCGATCTCGGCCTTGCTGCCTTCCAGGAAGGCGATCTGCACCAGCCGGCCATTGACTGCGAGCAGCCGCAGGTTCTTGTTGATGTAGGCCCCGCCGACCATGTCCAGGATCACGTCCACGCCCGGGCCGCCGCTGCCCTGGCGCACCTCGGCCTCGAAATCCACGTCGCGGTACACCAGCGCATGGTGGGCGCCCGCAGCCACGCAGGCCTTTGCTTTTTCCTGGTTGCCGACCGTGGTCCAGACTTCGGCGCCGAAGGCGCGCGCCAGCTGGATCGCGGTCAGGCCGATGCCGCTGGAGCCGCCGTGCACGAGGAACCTTTCGCCGGCCGCGAGGCGGGCGCGGTCGAACACATTGGTCCAGACGGTGAAGTAGTTCTCGGGGATGGCGGCCGCGGACAGCAAGTCCAGGCCGCGCGGCACCGGCAGGCAATGGCGTTCATCGGCAAGGCAGTACTGGGCATAGCCGCCGCCGGGCGTCAGCGCGCAGACCTGGTCGCCCACTTTCCAGGCGCTGGCATCAGGGCCCGTGGCGATGACGGTGCCCGACACCTCCAGGCCCAGGTAGGGCGAGGCGCCCGGAGGCGGCGGGTAGGAGCCGGAGCGTTGCAGCACGTCGGGGCGGTTGACGCCGGCGTAGGCGACTTCGATCAGCACCTGGCGCCCAACGGGCGCCTCCATGTCGCGCTCGGCGACGCGCATGCAATCGGGCGCGCCGCCCTTGCCATGGTCGATGAATGTGCAGCGTAAAGACATAGAAAATCGTTCCTTGGGTTCAATGGCCCAGATAGGCCTTCTTCACGTGGGGGTCGCTGAGCAGCTCGGCGCCGGTTCCCGTGCGCACGATGGCGCCGTTCTCCAGCACGTACCCGCGGTCGGCCAGCCGCAGCGTTCGGAACACGTTCTGCTCCACCAGCAGCACTGTCACGCCGTGCGAGGTGACGTTGCGGATGACGTCGAACATCTGCTGCACGAGCAGCGGCGAAAGGCCCAGCGAGGGTTCGTCGAACACCAGCAGCTTGGGATCGGCCATCATGCCGCGCGCGATCGCCACCATCTGCTGCTCACCGCCGGAGAGCGATCCGGCGTACTGGTTCAGGCGCTCCTTGACGCGCGGGAAAATGTCCAGCACCTCATCCAGCTTGCGCTGCACGATGGGACGGGCAGCGCGCTTGTACGAGCCCATCAGCAGGTTGTCGCGCACGGTGAAGTGCGGGAACAGCTGACGGCCTTCCGGAATCATGGTGATGCCGGCGTCCACGATGTCGTAGGGCTTGCGGTTGGTCAGGTCCTGGCCTTCGAATTCAACCTTGCCTCCCATCGCGCCGATGACGCCGCACAGCGCCTTGAGCGTGGTGGTCTTGCCGGCGCCGTTGGCGCCGATCAGCGTGACGATCTCGCCGGCGTTGACCTCGAAGTTCAGCCCGTTCAGCACCTGGCTCTTGCCATAGCCGGCGGACAGGTTCGAAACCTTAAGCATCCTGGTACTCCTTGCCCAAATAGGCTTCGATGACGGCGGGGTTCTCGACCACGTCCTTGGGCGCGCCGCTGACCAGCACGGCGCCCTCGTTCAGCACGATGATGCGGTCGGAAAGCGCCATGGTGGCCTGCATCATGTGTTCGATGAGCAGCACCGACACGCCCGAGTCGCGGATGCGCCGGATCATCTGGATGGATTTTTCGATGTCGGTGGGGTTCAGGCCCGCCATCACCTCATCCAGCAACAGGATGCGAGGTTTGATCGCCAGCGCGCGGGCGACCTCCAGGCGCTTCATGCCGCCCACCGTCAGGCTGCGCGCCTCGGTGTTCAGGTACTTCACCAGGTCGGTCTGTTCGGCGACCTTGAGCGCGATCTGCTCGGCCTCGTCGCGGTCCGATGTGCGGATGAACGCGCCCAGCATGATGTTTTCAAGCACGGTCAGCCCGGTGAACGGCTTGGCGATCTGGAAGGTGCGGCCCAACCCCTGGTGCGCGAATTCGTCTGGCGTCTTGCAGGTGACCCAGTTGCCGTGGGAGTCCAGCATCGATATGCCGCCCTTGTCCGGAGACAGGAACCCAGACAGCAGGTTGAACACCGTGGTCTTGCCCGCGCCGTTCGGCCCGATCATGCCCAGGATCTCGTTCTGGTTCAGCGTCAGCGACACGTCGTTGGTGGCGCGCAGGCCGCCGAAACTCTTGAACAGCTTGTCGGCCTTCAGCACGGGCTGCTCGGAACGGACCGCGCTGTGCAGGCGCACCTCGTCCGCCAGCTTGCGCTTGGCGCGCGGCGTTCCCAGGTAGGGCAGGCGGGCCAGCCAGCGTTCGATGGCGGGCCCGAAGGCGCCCGCCAGGCCGCGCGGGATGGTCAGCACCACGCCCACCAGGATCAGGCCGTAGATCAGGCCATGCATGCCGTTGCCCACGCTGCTGAGCCAGCCGCGCGCCAGTTCGGCGATGGGCAGGACCAGGAAGGTCCCGGCGATCGGGCCGGTCACGGTGCCCAGGCCGCCGATCAGCGCGAACATGGCAACCTGGATCGACAGTTCCAGCGAAAACGCGGAGCTCGGGTCGACGAAGGTCAGGTAGGTGATGTGGAAAGTGCCGATGATGCTGGTCAGCACGGCCGACACGACGGCGGCGATGATTTTCATGCGCACGGTATGGATGCCGACGGCGAGCGCGGCGTCCTCGCGTTCCCGGATGGCGATCAGGTAGTGCCCGATGCGCGACTTGCGGATGTACCAGGATACCCAGGTCACCAGCAGGAACAGGCCGAACGCGATGATCACGTAGTTGATCTTTTCGCGGAACACGATCCAGGTCCAGCCGATGTTCAGCGGCAGGCTGATGCCGCTGGACCCGCCCGTCCAGCTTTCCTCGTGGATGACCAGCAGGCGCACCACTTCGAGAATGGCGATGGTCGCAAGCGCGAAGAACGGGCCGCGCAGGCGCAGGGTGGGGTAGCTGATCAGGATGGCGACCGCCGCCGAAATCGCGGCGCCCGCCAGCATGCCGAACCATGGGGAAATGCCGAAGTTCTGCGTCAGCAGCGTGGCGGTGTAGCCGCCGATGCCGTAGAACACCGCATGCCCAAGAGAGAGCTGGCCGGCGTAGCCGCCCACGATGTTCCAGGCCACCGACAGGGCCGAGAACACGAACAGCAGGACGAAGAGATTGGTCCAGAAGGGCGTGCCCATGACGGCGGGCACGAGGAACATTACGGTCAGCAGGATGAGGCTGACGTAGGTTTTGGGATGTCGAAAATCGGGAAACACGTCTCGCTCCTTGTTGTTCTGATCACTCGGTGCCGACGCCGAACAGCCCGTTCGGACGCAAGACAAGGATCAAGAGGAAGATCCCGAAATACACGACCTCTTTCAGGTCGGGAGCGATGTAGAAGCCGGCCAGCGTATCGACGATGCCGATGATCATCGACCCAGCCACCGCGCCGTACAGGCTGCCCAGCCCGCCCAGCACGACGATGACGAATGCCGTCAGCACGAAATAGGTGCCCACCGTGGGGAAGACCGGATACTGCGGCGCCAGCAGGCCCGCGGCGATGCCGACGAAGGCCGTGCCCAGGCCGAACGCGATGGCGTAGACGTTATTGACGTTCACGCCCATCAGGGTGGCCGCGTAGCGGTGCTGCGCCACGGCCCGCAGCGCGCGGCCGAGATAGGTGCGGTGCATGAAGATGTGCAGCAGCACCGCGAGGCTCAGGCCGACCACGAAGGTGATGAGCTGGCCCGTCACCATGGAGAACGGGCCGACGTCGATGGCGCTGGTGCCCAGTTCCACGGGCGCGCGATAGACGTTGGCGCCGAATATGACCAGGGCGAGATTCAGGAGTATGGTGGACACGCCCACCGTGGCGAAAATCTGGATGTGCTGATCGGCGTTGAGCAGCGGCTGGATGATGCCCTTCTGCGTCAATGCGCCTAGCGCGAACAGGATGATGGCGACCGGCACCAGCCCGGCATAGGGATGGACGCCAAGCTGCGCGGCGATCAGATAGACCAGGTACATGCCTATCATCAGGAATTCGCCGTGAGCGAAATTCACGACGCGCACCACGCCGAAGATCAGCGTCAGCCCCAGGCTGATGATGGTGTAAGCGCCGCCCAGCAACAGGCCGTTGATGACCAGTTGAATGAATAGTTCCATATTGCAACCTCTTAGTGGCGGCCCCGGCCCGCCGTGCTGCCGGCGAGGCCGGGGCGCGCGGACCCCGGAATACGTCGGGCGCCCCCGAGCGCCCGAGCACTGGCCTAGGCTTATTTTTTGAAGACGGGCTTGCCGAGTGCGAGGTTGCCGGGCGCGATGGTGACGAGCTTGCCGTCTTGCCACTGCATCACGTAGAACGTGGATGCATTGTTCTGGCCGTCTTCGCCGAAGTCGAAGGCCCAGCCGTTGGCGGTTTGGCCAGCCGGCTTCTTATAGGCCAGGACGGCGGCGCGGATTTTGTCCTTGTCCGTGGACTTGGCGTTGCCGATGGCTTCGAAGAAGGCCTTGGCGCCGACGTAGTTGGTCAGGCTGTGGCCCGATTGCGGGTCGCTCTTGTAGGTTGCCTTGTAGGCTTCCAGGAACTTGTCCAGGCCGGGGGCGCCGGCCGGATTGATGGAGGCCTGGGGGAAGTCCAGGTCGAACACGCCGTTCATGTCGGCGCCCACCGCCTTGGCCGTGTCGGCCAGCGAATAGCCGCCGCCCGCGCCGATGATCACCTTGGGCTTGAAGCCCGCGGCGCGCGCCTGGCTGAAGAACAGGATGGCGTCGTTCTGGTAGGCCGTCTGCAACACCACGTCGACCTTCGAGCCCTTCAGGCGCAGGATCAGCGAAGACAGATCGACCGCCTTGGCGGAGTAGGGCAGCACTTCGGCCACGGTGTAGCCCAGCTCCTGCGCGCGCTTCTTCTCGGTGGCCGCCACGTCGGTGCCGTAGGGGCCGTCTTCGTGGATGATGCCGATCTTGATGTCCTTGGGGTTCAGCCCCATGCCCGGTGCGATCGTGTCGTGCAGCGCGTTCACCACCGAAACGCCGTACAGCGCCGTATTGGGATTGCTGCGGAACAGATACTTGTAGCCGCGGGTGGTGATCTTGTGCGCGGTGGCGCCCAACTCGAAATACGGCACGCCGGCCAGTTCCGTGACGGGCGAGGCGGCGTACGAGATTCCCGATGCGTAGCTGCCGAAGACGCCCACCACGTCGGACGAGATCAGGCGCTTGGTTTCCGACACAGCCTGCGTCGGGTCGACGGCGTCGGCCTTGATGATTTCGATCTTTTCGCCGTTGACGCCGCCCGCGGCATTGATCTCGTTGACGGCCAGTTCCAGGCCGCGATAGCTCTCTTGCCCGAGGAGCGCGAGCGCGCCGCTGAACGGAAAGAGGGCGCCCACCTTCATGTCTGCCGCCGCGTTGCCGGCCGCCAGCGCGCTGCACACGCCCAGCGCCAAAACAATTTTGTTGAACTTGAACACTGTCTACGCTCCTTTGTCGGTATGGGATGCAGGCTCTTACATTGCCTGTCTTTTTTAAATATATGATATATCTGCCGGCCGGGTAAGAAACCCCGCCTTGGATTCTAGTTGGGGTCGTAACCCAAAGAATCGGGGAATTCCCTAAAGCCGCATGAATAAAGACTTAGCGGGCGATTCCTAGGGTTAACGATGAGCGCTTTTCCTCTATCTTATGGCGTCATCCGATGAGCGGAATCATCGCTTAAAGAGCTGGAAAGTGCTTGCCTTTTTCATATATCGTATATCATCAAACGCGCGCTTTTCATAAGAATCTAGGAGACAGACGCATGTTCGAGGAAGTGGATTTCGCCGGGAAAAAAGTGCTGATCACCGCCGGCGCGGATGGGCTGGGCCTGGAAATGGCCAAGGTGTTCCACCACGTGGGCGCCACGGTGCTCGTGTGCGACGTGAACGAAGCCCGCCTGGCCGCGCTGCCGGCGGAACTGCCCGGCGTGCACACGGCCCTGGCCGACGTGTCGGACGAAGACAGCGTGGCCGCGCTGTTCGCGGCGGTCCGGCAGAAGCTGGGCGGGCTGGATATCCTCATCAATAACGCGGGCGTGGCGGGCCCGACCGGCTATGTCGAGACCCTGTCCAAGGCCGATTGGGACCGGACGCTGGCCGTCAATATCACGGGCCAGTTCCTGTGCGCGCGGCAGGCGATCGCCCTGCTCAAGGAATCCAAGGCGGGAGTGATGATCAACCTGTCTTCGGCCGCCGGCCACCTGGGGTTCGCCGGGCGTTCGGTGTATTCGGCGTCCAAGTGGGCGGTGATCGGGTTCACCAAATCGCTGGCGATCGAGCTGGGCGCCCATGGCATCCGCGTCAACGCCATCCTTCCCGGCGCCGTCGAGGGGCCGCGCATCCGCGCCGTCATCGCCGCCAAGGCGGACACGCTGGGCCGCCCGGTGGAGGAGATTGCCGCGCAGTATGAAAACCAGGCCGTGCTCGGCCGCATGGTCACGGCGCGCGATATCGCGAACATGGTGCTGTTCAACGCCAGCGAGGCCGCCCGCAGCGTGACGGGGCAGGCCATCGTGGTGGACGGCTTCACGCAGAAGCTCTACTGATGGGCGCCGGCGAATCGGCGCGCTGCGCCGCCATAGTCGGCACGGGCCTGATCGGCCAGGGCTGGGCGATCGTATTCGCCCGCATGGGCTGGGACGTGCGGCTATACGACGTCAATGCCGCCATGCTGGCCGAAGCCCGGGGCCTGATACGGCAGCAGCTGATCGAACTGGAAAGCCAGGGGCTGCTGACGGGCGCGGACGTTGTCATCGAGCGCGTCCAAGTCGCGGGCAGCCTGGCCGAGGCCTTGGCGGGCGCCAGCTACATCCAGGAAAACTCTCCGGAGAAGCTGGAGATCAAGCGCGCGCTGTTCTCGGAGCTGGATGCCGCGGCCGACCCGCAGGCCATCATCGGCAGTTCCACCTCCAGCATCCCGGCCAGCCAGTTCACGGAGCATCTGCCGGGCAGGCACCGCTGCCTGGTGGCGCATCCGGTCAACCCGCCTTATCTCATCCCGGTCGTAGAGCTGTGTCCCGCCCCCTGGACCAGCCAGGAAGCGCTGGACGGCGCGCGCGCGGTGATGGCGGGTATCGGCCAGAAGCCCGTGCTGGTCAAGCGGGAGATCGAAGGCTTCGTCCTCAATCGCCTGCAGGGCGCGTTGCTGCACGAAGCCTTCCGGCTCGTCAGCGAGGGCATCGCCAGCGCCGAGGACATCGACGCGACCGTGAAGGACGGCCTGGGCCTGCGCTGGTCGTTCATGGGGCCGTTCGAAACCATAGACCTCAACGCGCCCGGCGGCATCGCCGACTATTGCGCGCGCTATGGCGGCCTGTACCAGTCCATCGGCGCCACCCAGGGCGAGTGCGTCGCCTGGGAGGGCGCCTTGGTGGACTCGCTGTCGGATGAACGGCGTTCCCTGCTGCCCACCGAAGATCTTGCCAAGCGCCGCTTCTGGCGCGACGAAAAGCTGATGCGCCTGATGCGCCACAAGCAAACCAACGGAGACGACAATGGCTAAGCCCAAACAGAAAGTCATCATCACCTGCGCCGTGACGGGCGCCATCCACACGCCCAGCATGTCGCCGCACCTCCCGGTCACGGCCGACGAGATCGCGGAAGCGGCCATCGGGGCGGCCCAGGCGGGGGCCGCGGTGCTCCACCTGCACGCCCGCGATCCGCAAACCGGCAAGCCTTCCCAGGATCCCGCCCTGTTCAAGCCGTTCCTGGAGCGCATCAAGAATGAAACGGACGCCATCATCAACATCACCACCGGCGGCAGCCCGCACATGACGGTGGAAGAGCGCATGCGTCCGGCCACCACCTTCAAACCGGAGCTGGCGTCGCTGAACATGGGATCGATGAACTTCGGCCTCTTTCCCATGCTGGGCCGCTTCAAGGAGTTCAAGCACGACTGGGAGCGCGAGCATCTCGAGAACAGCCGTTCGCTGATCTTCCGCAACACCTATCAGGACATCGAGTCCATCCTGACGCTGGGCAACGCCAACGGCACGCGCTTCGAGTTCGAGTGCTACGACATCAGCCATCTGTACAACCTGGCCCACTTCGTGGATCGCGGACTGGTGAAGTCGCCGCCTTTCATCCAGTCGGTGTTCGGCATCCTGGGCGGCATCGGCCCGCATCCGGAAGATCTGATGCACATGAAGCGCACGGCGGACCGCCTGTTCGGCGACGAGTACGAGTGGTCGATCCTGGGCGCCGGCCGCGCGCAGATGCAGTTGGCGACCATAGGCGCCGCCATGGGATCGAACGTGCGCGTGGGCCTCGAGGATTCGCTGTGGATCGGCCCGGGCCAGATGGCCGAATCGAACCGCATCCAGGTGGAACGCATCCGCACGATCCTGGAGGCCCTTAACCTGGAGATCGCCACCCCGGACGAGGCGCGCGCGAAGCTGGGCCTCAAGGGCGGGGACAACGTCGCGTTCTGACGGCGTCGCGGCGGGCGGGCCGGGGCGCTTGCCCCGGCGGCCGCCGACGGGTCAGGCGTGGCGGCGCAGGGCGGCCGCCAGGGTGCCGGTGTCCAAGGCGCGATCGAAATTGGCGGCGTGGCGGGCCTTCAGGCTCAGCTCCGCGGCCAGCGCCAGGTCCGCGTCGGACGGCGTGCCGGCGGCGCCCAGCTCGCGCAACGTGGTCGGCAGCCCCACCTGGGCGTACCACTGCTTCAGGTCGGCCAGCATGCCGTCGGCGCGCTGCTCCAGGTCCAGCTGCACCAACAGGCCGAGCGCGACCTGCATGCCATGCGGCGAGGTAGCCAGGCCGTCGATCTTGGGCAGTCCGCGCGTCAGGGCATGGGCGATGGACAGGCCGCCGCTTTCGAAACCGAGACCGCTCATGAGGATCATCGCTTCCACCACGCGCTCGAACGCCGGCGTGGGCTGGCCGCTGCCGGCCGCCGCCACGGCGTCCGCGCCATCGGCCAGCAGGGTGCGCAGGCAGCCGTCGGCGATGAATTGCGCGGTAAGCGGGGGCGCGGCGTCGTACATGTTTCTGCCGCCGTTGCGCTGGCACTGCTCGGCCTCGAATTTCTTCGAGATCGCGTCGCCCAGGCCCGCGCGGAAGAAATGCGCGGGCGCGGTGGCGATGACGGCGGTATCCACCAGCACGATCGTGGGGTTGAACAGCATGTGCTCCACCGCCAGGAGATTGTGATGGGCGTCGTACAGAACGTAGTTCTTGCTGGTCGGAGCGTCGTTGGACGCGACGGTGGGCACGGTAATCAGGTGGCAGTGCGAGGACTTGGCCACCGCCTTGCCGGCGTCCAGCGATTTGCCGCCGCCCACCGCGATCACCATGTCCACGCCTGCCGGCGCCGCCTGCGCGCGCAAGTGCGCGATGACCTCCGGCGTCAGGTCGCCTTCGACGAGCAGGGGAACGAGCGCCACCTGGTGGGCGGCGCAAAGCGCTTCGATTCTTGGCCCGAGCACGCCATGGACATAGCTGTCTATGACCAGGGCGGCGCGGCGGCCGAACAGGGCGGCATATTGGCCCAGGGTGTCCAGGGCGCCGGCCCCCTGGAGGTAGCGGCCGGGGGCGCCAAAAATCTTCAGCATCGGATCTTCCTATTTGCGGGACTGGGGAGGGCGGTAGTCGAGTTCCTTTTCGCGCTCGACCAGCCAATCGATCATGATCTTGCCGCCCCAGACCAGGTCGGCCTGGATGGCCTGCCTGGCCGCTTCGGAATCGCGCGCTTCCAGGGCCTGGAGCACCGCCTCGTGGCGGTGTTCGTCTTGCGAGTAGTCCAGCCCCGACGTCTTGACGTGGAACACCTTGAGGATGGGGCCGGTGATCACCCAGAACGACTCCACCGTGTTGCGCAGGATGGGCTTGTTGCTCGCTTCCAGGATGGCGAAGTGGAACTTCCGGTTCAGGTAGCTGGCGCGCTTGGGGTCCGTGGAGGTGCAGGAGATGAAATCCCGCTGCAGGGCGATCAGGTTGTCCAGCTGCTTGCGCGTGATGTTCTGCGCGGCCTCCGCCGCGCCCATGCCTTCCAGGTGGAAGCGGATCTGCTGGATCTCGCGCAGCTTTTCCGAATTGACGTAGGGCACGTAGACCGCGGTGGCCGCCTGCATTTCCAGGCCCTGCTCGCTGATGAGCCGGAAGATGGCCTCGCGCACGGGCGTGATGGAAACGCCCATCTCCTGGGCAAGTTCGCCAATGATGAGACGCTCTCCGGGTTCGTACTGCCCGTTGATCAGGGCATTGCGGATTTCGTTGTAGACCCTGACGGAGAGGTTCTCTTTCTTTACCGGTTTAAGGCTCGACATAGCGGTTGCTGGCTTGCTGTATTGATGGATAGGGCGGATTCGGGATGAATTCTAGCCCGCCATGGCCAATTCAAGCTCAATGGGTATATTATATATCATATATCCTAACAAAGGCAGGAGACGCCATGCGCCAGGAAAGGGAGGCTCCCTCGGAAGAGGAGCTCCGGCTATTGCGGGAAAAGGCCCGCTTTATCCGGTTGGAGACGATCCGGTTGATCGAGATCGCCAAGGTCGGCCACTACAGTTCGGTGTTTTCGTGCGCGGAAATCTTCGCCGCGCTGTACTACGACGTCATGCGGCTGCGTCCGGGCGAGCCCCAATGGCCCGACCGCGACCGCTTCCTCATGGGCAAGGGGCATGCGGCCGTCGGCCTGTTCCCGGTGCTGGCCGACCACGGCTTCATCGGCCGCGAGCTGCTGGACGGCTACACCCGCCTGGGCAGCCCGCTGGGCGACCACCCCGACATGAGCAAGGTGCCGGGTGTGGATTTCAGCTCCGGCTCTATCGGCCACGCCCTGTCCAACGGAGTGGGCATGGCGATCGGCGGCCGCATGAGCCGGCGCGACTTCAACGTGTTCGTCATGCTGGGCGACGGCGAGATGCAGGAAGGACAGGTCTGGGAGGCGGCGCTGTTCGCGGCGCACAATCGCCTGTCGCGCCTGATCGCCATCATCGATCGCAACGGCTATCAGCTGGACGGCAAGGTCGACGACGTGATGGGCGTGGAGTCGCTGCGGGACAAATGGCAGGCTTTCGGCTGGGAGGTGCACGAAGTGGACGGCCACAACCTGGCGGAGCTGACCGCGCTGCTGCGCCGCCTGCGCGCGGACGAAGAGCGCGACAGGCCGGCCTGCGTGATCGCCAGGACGGTCAAGGGCAAGGGTGTTTCCTTCATGGAGACGGAACCGGGCTGGCACCTGGGCTACCTGGCGCCGCAAGACGCGCAAGGCGCCATCGATGAAATCATGTCCCGCGAGATCTGAATGGCAAACTCACAGACGCTTTCCCCCGATTCCTGGCAGTATCGCGCGCTGAACGCGGTGAACCCCGGGCTTTCCTACCTCTCGGACGCGCTGATCGAGTTGGCCGCCCAGGGCCATCCCGTGGTGGCGGGATCGGCCGACCTGCAATACTCCAACGGACTGAATCGCTTCGCGCAGGCCTATCCCGACCGCTATATCCAGTTCGGCATTTCCGAACAGAACATGGTGTCGGCGGCGGCCGGGCTAGCGACCACCGGCATGATGCCGTTCGTCGCGACCTTCGCCTCCTTCCTGGGCCTGCTTTGCTGCGAACAGATTCGCATGGACGTGGCCTACACCAAGCTGCCCGTGCGGCTGATCGGCCATCACACCGGTATCAGCCTGGGCTTTTACGGCACCTCGCACCACGCCACCGAAGATATTTCGACGATGCGCGCCCTGGCCGGCCTGACGGTCGTATCGCCGGCCGACGGGCCGCAGCTGGCTTCCGCGATCAAGGCCTCGGCCGGCTGGCCGGAACCCATTTACTTCCGCATCGGGCGCGGGCGCGATCCGCAGGTCTATGAAGACGGCGCGCCTTTCGAGTTCGGCCGCGCCATCGTCCACTCCACCGGCAGCGACATGAACATCATCGCCTGCGGCATCACCGTGCATGCCGCGCTCGCCGCCGCCGAGCAGTTGCGCGGAGAGGGGCTGTCCGTGGGCGTGATCGACATGCCCACCATCAAGCCGCTGGACCGGGACGCCGTGCTGGCGGCCGCAGGGCGCTCGCCCATGCTGATGACGGTGGAAGAACACAATGTACTGGGCGGTCTGGGCTCGGCCGTGGCCGAAGTGCTGGCCGACGCAGGCACCGGCACCCGCCTGCGCCGCCACGGCATCTACGATGAATACAGCCTGATAGCGCCTCCCACCACCCTCTATGCGCACTACAAGCTGGATGCCGCCGGCATCGGCGAGGTGGCGCGTGAATGGCTCAAGGCCTGAACGACGGAGAATGACATGAAGGAAATCAGCGGAAACACCCGCCTGTTCGGCATCCTGGCCGATCCCATCCATCACGTGAAGACGCCGCAGCGCATGAACGAGCATTTCGCCGGCATAAGTTTCGATGGTGTGTGCGTGCCGTTCCACGTCCGGCCGGAAGGCCTGGCGGCCGCGGTCGAAGGGCTGCGCCGGCTGGAGAACCTGGGCGGCGTCATCGTCACCATTCCGCACAAGACGGCCATCCTGGAGCTGGTCGATGACGCGACCCCGGTGGCCCGCAAGATCGGCGCCGCGAACGTGGTGCGCCGCGAGGCCGACGGCCGCCTGGTGGCGCACATGCTGGACGGCGAGGGCTTCGTGCGCGGCCTGCAGACGGCCGGCGTATCGCTCGAAGGGAAAAGCGCCTACCTGGCGGGGGCGGGCGGCGCGGCCAACGCGATCGGCTTCGCGCTGGTGCAGGCCGGCGTGTCGCGGCTGACCATCGCCAATCGCACGGTGTCCAAGGCGGAAGACCTGAAGGCGCGGATCCTGTCCCTGCATCCCGGCGCCGCCATCGCCATCGGTACGGCCGATCCGTCGGGGCATGAACTGGTGGTCAACGGCACGTCGCTGGGCATGAAGCCCGACGATGCGCTGCCGCTGGACGCCGGCCGGCTGACGCCGGACCAGCTGGTATGCGAAGTCATCATGCAGCCGCGCGATACCGCGCTGCTGCTGGCGGCGCAGGCCCGAGGCTGCAAGGTGCACTACGGCGCGCCAATGCTGGCCTGCCAGATCGAACTGATGGCGCAGATGCTGGGCGTGGCCGGCGCCGAATAGGGCCGCGCAGCCGTAATCCGGACTCTGGACAACAATGGACGACTACGATTTCATCATTGCGGGCGGCGGCACGGCCGGCTGCATCCTGGCCAACCGGCTGAGCGCGGACGGCAAGCACCGAGTGCTGATGCTGGAGGCGGGGCACGAAGCGCGCAGCATGTGGATTTCCATTCCGGCGGGCTTTTCCAAGCTCCTGGTGAACCCGGACTACAACTGGCGCTTCGCCACCGAACCCGAGGACAACGTGTACGGCCGGACCATTGCCGTGCCCCGAGGCAAGGGCGTGGGCGGGTCGACGCTGATCAACGGCATGATCTACGTGCGCGGCCAGCCGCAGGACTACGACGGCTGGGAGGCCGCCGGCGCCACCGGCTGGGGCTCCGCGCAGGCCGAGCGCCTGTTCCGCAAGATCGAACACTACGAGCGGGGCGGCGACGGCCGAGGCAAGACCGGCCCCATGCGCCTGGAGGAAGTGGCGGAGCGCTTTCCCGTGTCGGACGCGTTCCTGCGCGCCGCGCAGGAAGACGGCCAACCCCTGAACCCCGATTACAACAGCGGCAGCCAGGAGGGTGTGGGCTACTACCAGGTGCTGCAGCATCGGGGCCGGCGCTGGAGCGTGGTGGACGGCTATCTGCGTCCGGCGTCCGGCCGCAAGAACCTGCGCGTCGAATGCGGGGCGCACGTGACGCGGCTGGTCTTCGAAGGCAAGCGCTGCGTGGGAGTGGCCTACCGCCAGAATGGGCAGGAGCGCACGGCGCGGGCGGCGCGCGAAACGCTGCTGTGCCTGGGGGCGGTACAGTCGCCGCAGCTCCTGGAACTGTCCGGCGTGGGCAATCCGGCGCTGCTGCAATCCTTCGGGATTCCATTGGTGCATGCGCAGGCGCAGGTGGGCGAGAACTACATCGACCACTACGCCACGCGGATGAACTGGCGGGTGAAGGGAACGGTGACGCTGAACGAGATGTCGCGCGGATGGCGGCTTGCCCAGCAGGTTGCGCGCTACTACACGAGCCACACGGGCATCCTGACCCTCGGCACGGGGCTGGTGCACGGTTTCGTGAAAAGCGCGCCGGACCTGCCCGCGCCCGACGTGCAGTACTTCTTCGTGCACGCCAGCTACGCCAACGCGGCGGAGCGCATTCTGGACCGGCATCCCGGCATGACGATCGGCGTGGCGCAGTTGCGGCCGGAATCGGTCGGATCCATCCACATCAAGTCCGCCGATCCGTTGGCGGGGCCCTCGATCCGCCCGAACTTCCTGTCCGCCCAGGTGGACCGCGACAGCCTGGTGGGCGGCATGCAGGTGGCGCGGCGCATAGTCGGCCAACCGGCGCTGCGGCCCTACGTGGATGCGGAGCTCAGCCCCGGTTCGGGCGTGGAAAGCTACGATGAATGGCTCGATTTCGCGCGGCGCAACGGCCAGACCATCTACCATCCCATCGGCACTTGCCGCATGGGCTCGGATGCCGCGGCGGTCACCGATCCGCGTCTGCGCGTGAACGGCCTGTCGGGCCTGCGCGTGGTGGACGCGTCGGTCATGCCGAAGATGGTGTCCGGCAACACGCAGGCGGCCGTCATGATGGTGGCCGAACGCGGGGCGGAGATGATATTGGAGGATGCCGAGCGGTAGTGCTTATTCCCGTGTCTGACACCCGTACGAGATGATGCCAGGTGTCTGACACCCGAGGAGATGGCCCGCACTCTGCTCCGGTGCCGCGTGGGTGTCTGACACCCGGGAACGCCGCTTCAGCTTGACGAGCATCTCGTACGGGTGTCAGACACTGGCATGTCGGCATCGCCATCGTGCCCGACACCCGGATCGAGCCGAACGCTCAGCGGATCAGGAACCCGGCCCCCACCGGATCGTTCTTGTCGATGACCCAGCGGGCCGTGCCCAGGATGCTGGCCGTTCCCTTGACTGTCGGCCGTACGGCCCGGGTGCCGTTCAGGTCGACTTCGCCCAGCAGGCAGCCTTCGAACACGCCGCTGCCCAGCAGGCCTTCCGATTTGATCGGCTGGTTCAGTCCCATCTTCCCGCGCGCCTCGAACATGGCCATCATCGCGCTGGTGCCGGTGCCGCCAGGCGAGCGGTCGAGCTGGCCGGCGCTGAACACGTGCACGTTCTTGTAGAACGCGCCTTCGATGGTCGGCTGGTGCCAGAAGGTGATGAAGTTCAGATTATTGATGTGCGCCTCTGTCGGATGCTGGATGCGCTGGCGGGCGTTGAGCTGGTCGCGCACGATCAGGCCCATGCGGGACAGCTCGCTACCGTTGTCCGGCGAAATCCGCAGGTCGCAGCCCGAAAGGTCCACGATGCCGAAATAGTTGCCGCCCCAGACGATGTCGGCGGAGAGCTTGCCGTAGCCGGGGAGCTCCACGGGGATGTCCTGGGCCGCCACATAGGCCGGCACGTTCTCGAAGCGCGTCCACAGCACGTTTTCGCCCTCCGACGCCACTTCCGACACCACCAGCCCGGCCGTGGTTTCGAAGCGGATCTTGGTAATGCCGTCCTTGCCGCGCGCGACCAGGCCGTGGGCGACCATGGCCATGCTGACGGCGATCGTGCCGTGGCCGCACATGTGCGAGTACTCGGTGCCGTCGATGTAGATCAGGCCGGCGTCGTACTCGGGACTGGACGGGGGCGTGAGGAAGACGCCGAACATGTCCTTGTGGCCGCGGGGTTCGCGCATGAGGGCCTTGCGCAGCCAGTCATAGTTCTGTTCCAGGAACGCCCGCTTTTCCAGGATGGTGGACCCGGCGGGGTAGGGAATGCCGCTGTGCACGATGCACAGGGGCTCGCCTTCGGTATGGGTATAGATGACATCGAACGCGTCTTGCTTGCGCATGACTGTGGCTCCAGACAAGTAGGAAAGAGAGGAAGGGTTATTTGCCGCGTTCGGACAGCATGTCCAGCCCGACGGTCAAATCCAGGATGACGATGGCGATCACCGCGGCCGCGATCGTGGCGCCCGATACGGCCGCGATGGTCGGATCTATCGTGTATTGCACATAGTTGAAGAGCTTCACGGGGATCGTGTTCAGGTCCGCCGTGGTGTTGAAAATGGATAGCTCCACGTTGATCCAGGAGGAGATGAACGCGAAGATCGAGCCGGTGACGATGCCCGGCCGGATCTGGGGCAGCACCACCAGGAAGAATGTGGTCCACGGATTGGCTCCCAGGTCCGCGGAGGCCTCTTCCAGGGCGCGCTGTTCGGGCGTGAGCAGGGTCAGCGTGGACCGCAGCACGAAAGGAGCGATGATGACGATGTGCCCGATCAGCAGGGACAGGAAGCTGCGCGTCAGGCCGAAATAGGCCCCGTATTGCAGCAGCGCCGCGCCCAGGACGATATGGGGCAGCACCAGCGGCGACATCAGCACGGAGGTCAGCGCCGCCTTGCCCGGGAATTCGTGCCGCGCCAGCGCCAGCGCGGCCGGCACCGTCAGCAGCACCGCCGCGGCCGTGGCCGCCAGCGCCAGCACCGTGCTGGTCGTGAACGCGGCGACATAGCCGGCTTCGACGAGCAGCGTGCGGTACCACTCCAGTGTCCAGCCGTGCGGCGGAAATGCCAGATAGGGCGTGGCGGTGAAAGAAGACCCCAGGATGACCACGAGCGGCAGGGCCAGGTAGACGAGGACGCCGAGCGCGAACAGGCGTATCAGGTGGCGGAGTATCATCGCGCGGCTCCAGGCAGGACGGCGGCGCGGTTCGCCAGCGCGACCAGGATCAGGGTGAACGCCAGCAGCACCATGCTCAGCGCGCCGCCATAGTGGAAGTCGAACACCGTGCTGTACTGCTGGAAGATCAGCATCGACAGCACCGACACGCGTCCGCCCGACAGCAGGGCCGGCGTGACGTAGGCGCTGACGGCCAGCGTGAATACGATGATGGCGCCCGATACCACGCCAGGCAGCGTCAGCGGCCAGGTGATGTGGAAGAAGGTGGCGGCGGGGCTTGCGCCCAGGTCGGCGGAGGCCTGTTCGCAGGCGGGATCGACGCGGGCCAGCGCGTTGCCCACGGCCAGCACCACGAAAGGCAGCAGCACGTAGACCATGCCGATCAGAATGCCGGTTTCCGTGCCGATGAAGCGCACGGGACGGTCCGCGGCGCCCATTCCCACCAAGGCCTGGTTCACGAGGCCGTTGCGGCCCAGCAGCACCATCCAGCCGAAGGCGCGCACGATGTTGCTGGTGAATAGCGGCACTACCAGCAGGATCACGCAGAATCGCCGCCAGGCTTTCCAGCGCACGACGCGCACCAGGTACCAGGCCAGGGGATAGCCCAGGATCACGCAGGCGACCGTGGTGAAGAAGGCCAGCCGGAAGGTCACCAGGATGACGTCCCAGTGATATTGGTCGGCCAGCACGCGCATGTATTGCTGCGCGGTCAAGGTCAAGCCGTCGGGGCCGCCAGTGAAGCTTGCCAACGCGACCACCGCAAGGGGGGCCAGGAAGAAGGCGGCGAAGAACAGGACCGGCGCCGCCAGCAACAGGCAGGGCGATTGCCAGGAGCGGGCGTTCATGGCCGTTCACCGATCAGGTGCAGATTTTCCGGCTCGAACGCCAGCGTGGCGGCGACGCCGGGGCCGAGGCTCGAGGGCGCGATGCCGCCGTGGCGCGCCACCACGGTCTGCCCGCCAATGTCCACGTGGATCATGCTGTGGCTGCCCACATTGATCACGTCGGTCACCGTTCCGGTCAGGCTTGGCCCGGCGCCGCCGCCGCTCAGGCGCAGGTCCTCCGGGCGCAGCACTGCAACGCCGCGCGCGGGCGCGGTCTTGCCGCGCAGCGGCACGCGCAGGCTCTGGGCTTCCAGCAGCAGGGTGTCGTCGCCCGATGCGGAATAGGCCAGGAAGTTGGCCTCGCCGATGAATTCGGCCACGAAACGCGTGGCGGGCTGCCGATAGATATCGGTGCCCATTCCCACCTGTTCGATTTTGCCCGCGTGCATGACCACCACCTTGTCGGCCATGGTCATGGCCTCTTCCTGGTCATGCGTTACGAAGATAAAGGCGATCCCCAGTTTCGCTTGCAGGTGCTTGAGCTCCAGCTGCATGCGCTTGCGCAGCTTCAGGTCCAGCGCGGACAGGGGTTCGTCCAGCAACAGCAGCTTGGGCTGGTTCACGATGGCGCGGGCCAGGGCCACGCGCTGCTGCTGCCCGCCCGACATCTCGCGGGGATAGCGCGGGCCGAAGTCCGCCAGGCCCACCATGTCCAGCGCCGAGCGGGCGCGCGCCGCGGCCTCTGGCCGCGAGGCTCCCTGGCGCCGGGGGCCGTAGGCCACATTCTCCAGCACGCTCATGTGCGGGAACAGGGCGTAGTTCTGGAAAACCGTGTTCAGCGGCCGGTGGTGGGCGGCCAGCCGGCTGATGTCCTGGCCCTCGATCAGGATGCGGCCGGACTCGGGCTTCAGGAACCCGGCGATCGAGCGCAACAGCGTGGTCTTGCCGCAGCCGCTGGGGCCCAGCAGCGCCACGAATTCTCCCTGCTGGACTTCCAGGTCGATGCGGTCGAGGGCCTGGTAGGCGCCAAAGCGCATCGATACGGCGTCGATGGTAAGCAATGCGGACATGTTCGGCCCCGGTCTAGCGCTTGCGGGCAACCTGGCGGTTCCAGGCGTCCGTGACCTCGGCGCGGCGGCTGTTGATGATGTTCCAGTCGAACAGGCTGAGGTTCTTGACCGAACCGTCCGCGCCCCATGGCAGCTTGCGGGCGACGTCCTTCGGCACCTGGACGTCCTTGACTGCGGGGCCCAGGTAGAGGCGCGTGGCCAGGCAGGCGGCGGCCTCCTGAGTCAGGGCGGTGTCGATGAATTTCTGCGCGGCGGCCTTGTTCGGCGCGCCCTTGACCAGGTGCAGGCGCGCGTCGGTGGCCCAGGCGCCTTCCTTGGGCACGGCGAAGCCGATGGGCAGGCCCTTGTCGATCAGGTCCCAGGCGCCCACGTTGAAGTGCGCGCCGATGATGGCCTCGCCGCTCTGATAGGCGTTGGTGGCGGCGCCGGAACTGTCGAAGAACAGCGCCGTATCAAGGCTGGCGAGCTTGGAATACAACGGCGCCAGGTTGGACGGGTCGACGGAGAAGACCCGGGCGAGGAAGAACACGAACGGCACGCCGGACGAATTCGCCGGCGAGGGTATGGCCACGGCGCCGGCGTACTCGGGCTTCCACAGATCCTTCCAACTGGTCGGCGGCTGCGGCACGTCCTTGGTGTTGTAGGCGATGCCCAGCGAGTAGTAGCCGGAACTGACGGCATAGGCTGCGCCGCCATTGCGGTACAGGCCCTGGTCGATAACGTTCTTCATGTTGGGAATGGCGCCGGGATCCAGCGTGTCCAGCACGCCGGCCTCGGCGGCCAGTTCGCTGATGCCGCCATCCATCCAGGCGACGTCGATCGTGGGCGCGCCTTTCTGTTGTTGCAGTTTCGCCAGCGTCGTGGTGGAAGTTCCGACCTCCGGCACCACGGTGACGCCCGTCGCCTTGGTGTAGGGCTCGGCGACGCAGGTGCGGAAGGCGTCGCCCCAGTTGCCGCCGTACCAGGCGACGGTGATTTTCTGCTGCTGCGCCAGCGCCTGGCTGGCCACGAGCAGTCCTGCGCCCAGCAGGGCGGCGCGGACGGCGCTGCGGGTAAGTGTTGCCATGTCGGAATCCCCTTGTGAATTTGTCGGCCCGTTCCGGCGTATCCCGGAGGGCGCGCATACGGTGCCACAAGCGAATCTTGGGGATCCCAGGGAAAACCAGCTTGAAGGCGCGGGACATAAACTTGAATAATTGCGACATGGATACCGCAACGCCCGCCGCGCCCGCGCCGTTTCCCTATGGAGACGGCTTGCCCAAGCCTGCTCAGGGGAAACCCGCGCTGACGATCGGCATCGTGTTGCTCGACCAGTTCACGCTCGCCGCCTTCGCGGGTTTGGTGGATGTGTTGCGGCTGGCGGGCGACCATGGCGGGCGCAGCCGCCAGATCCACACGGCCTGGCGCGTCATGAGCTGGGACGGCAAGCCGCGCCGCTCCAGCGCGGGCCTGACGATCGACGTGGCGGACAGCCTGCCCGACGACCTGTCGCAGTTCGACTATGTGGCCGTTTGCGGCGGCAACGACTATTTCAATGAACGCATGCCCGAACGGCTGCGCGACTGGCTGCGGCAGGCGGCCGCGCAACGTGTCCGCCTGCTGGGCATCTGCACGGGCACGTTCGCGCTGGCGCAGGCGGACGTGATCGGTCCGCGCACGGTCTGCGTGCATTGGAACGTGCTGGATACCTTCCGCGAACGGTTTCCGCAGACGCGTGTGGTTGTCGACCGGCTGTTCGTGGACGAGGGCGACCTGATTTCCTGCGCCGGATCCACCGCCGCCATCGACCTGGGCCTGTACCTGGTGGCCCGGCATTGCGGGCGCGACAAGGCCCAGCAGGCCGTGCGGCACATGATGCTCCAGGGCGTGCGGCCGGGGCGCGTGCCGCAGGCGCATTTCCATACGGACCTGTCGGGCATCCAGGATCTGCGCGTCCGCCAGGCCGCGCATTTCATGGAGCAGCGCATCGACAGTCCGCCTCCGCTGGACGCGATCGCGCGGTATGTCGGAGTGGGGCGCAGGCAGCTGGAGCGCGCATTCAGGGTGGCTACCGGCATGTCGCCCATGGCTTTCCAACGCCAGCTGCGGCTGGAATACGGCAGTTGGCTGCTATTGAACAATCCATGCAGCATCACCCAGATTGCGCTGGACTGCGGCTTTGCGGATGGCGCGCATTTTTCGCGCGACTTCCGCGCGCATTTCGGCCTGTCCCCCAGGCAGTACCAGCAGGCCCGCGGCGCGCCGGCCGCCGGACACGAAGGCGAGATCAGCGTATTCCCGGCTTAGCCTTCATCGACAGAAGGAGACAGCATGACTTACGACCTTTGGTATTGGGATGGCATTCCCGGACGCGGAGAGTTCGTGCGCCTGGCGCTGGAAGCGGGCGGCATTCCGTACCGCGATTGCGCGCGCGAACGGGGCGCGGACGAAAACACCCTGATCGAGGATCTGAGTTCCCCCCGCAGGCATCCGCCGTTCGCGCCGCCCTATCTCGTCGCGGGGAAGATGACGCTGGCGCAGACAGCCAACATCCTGCTGTTCCTGGGTGAAAAGCACGGCCTGGCGCCGGAGTCCCTGGAAGGGCGCCTATGGGTGAACCAGCTGCAGCTCACCATCGCCGATATGGTGGCCGAAGCGCACGACACCCACCATCCCATCTCCGCCAGCGAATACTACGAAGAGCAGAAGGAAGAGGCGGCGCGGCGCGCGCGCAGCTTCCGCGAAGAGCGGATGCCCAAATTCCTGGGGTACTTCGAATCGGTGCTGGACGGGCACGATGCCTGGCTGGCAGGCGGCAAGGGCTGGACCTACGTGGACCTGTCCTTGTTCCATCTGGTCGACGGCCTGCTCTATGCCTTTCCCAAGCGCATGGCCACGCTGGCCGCGGGCTATCCGAAAGTCATGGCGCTGCATGCGCGCGTGGCGGCGCTGGCGGAATTGCAGCCCTATTTCGAAAGCGGCAGGCGCCTGCCTTTCGGGGAAGGCATCTTCCGCCGCTATCGCGAACTGGATGCGGCGTGAGGTGCCGTCCCGGCGCCGCCGCTCCGATGCGCTATAAAGACGGTATTGTCTGAACCCGCAGGCCCGGGCAGGAACCTTCCCGCCCGGGCCGCGCCATTTGCGCGATCTTCCATGACCGAATCCGAAGCCCTGGCTCTTGCCTCGCACCGCCACTACAAGGGCGGCCTGTACCTCTACGTGGGCACCGCCCGACACTCCGAAACCGAGGAATCCATGGTGGTGTACGAGCACCTGTGGCCCCACGAGCGCGGGCTGTGGGTGCGCCCCGCGGCGCTGTTCTTCGGGAAGCTGGCCGACGGCTCGCCCCGTTTCGCGCCGCTGCGGCCGGCGGAGTAGGGCCGTGACGTTTTTCTACCGGCGGGCGCGCTCGGGCGCCGCCGCGCCCGTCCGGGCGGCTGCGGGGCGCAAGGCTGGCGCCGAGGCCCTGGGCGAAGCGCTGAGGGCATTGCGCGGCCCGTTCATCGTCGCCGACCTGGAAACCACCGGCCTGTCCACGGCCACCTGCGAGATCCTGGAATTCGCCGCGGTGCGCGTGGACGCTGGCGGCTCGATGGAACGGGAATACACGCAGGTGGTGCGCACGCGCGGTCCCGTCCCGTCTTTCATCACGCGATTGACCGGCATCACGCAGGCGGAAGTCGATCGCCATGGCGTGCCGGTGGTGCAGGCGTTTTCTTCCTTCCTGGAGTTCGTGGAAGACCTGCCCGTGTTCTTCCACAATGCGTCGTTCGACCGGCGCTTTCTGGGCGCTGCGGCGGATCAGACCGGAATGCCGTTTTCGAACGCCACCCACTGCACGCTGGCGTTGGCCCGGCGCGCCTGGCCCGAACTGCCGTCGCACAAGCTGGAGATCCTGGCGCGCCATGTCGGCGCCTCGGACCCCACTCACCGGGCATTGGCCGACGTGCGCACCACGGTAGCCGTGGCGCTCGCGGCAAGCGCGCGGCTCGGGGCGGCCTGAAGCGCCTATTTCATATCAGGAGGCGGGATGTCCGACCTGGAACAGATCAGATTGGCCGTCCGCCGGTTCACGGCGGAGCGGGATTGGCAGCCCTATCATTCGCCGAAGAACCTGGCCATGGCCCTGGCCGGCGAAGCGGGGGAGCTGGTGTCGCTGTTCCAGTGGCTGACCGAGGCCGAGTCGCGCAGCATGCCGCCCGAGCGGCTGGCCGATGCGGCGGACGAGATCGCCGACGTGCAGATGTACCTGGTCGCGCTGGCGGATCAGCTGGGCATCGATATCGCCGAGGCGGTGGCGGACAAGATGGTGAAGAACGCGCGGAAATATCCGGCGGACCGTTTTCGCGGCAGCGCGCGCAAGTACGACGATCCGCCCGATACCCCCTAGGCTTCAAAGCACCTTCTGTTCATGGTGCACTTGCGGCGGCTCGACGAAAAAGCCCGCCACCAGCTTGCGCCATTCCTGGAAATCCGTGGACTCGCGGAAATCCACCATGTGGTTCTCCACGGTTTCCCAGTCCACGACCAGCGTATAGCGCTGCGGCTGTTCGATGCTGCGGTACAGCTCCATGCCGTGGCATCCGCGGGCTCGCAGGAACAGCGGCTTCGCCTGCGCCACGCCGGCTTCGAACAACGCTTCCTGCCCTTCGCGGACATGGATGCTGGCAATCTCCTGGATCATGATTCTGTCTCCGTAAGACGAATGGAGCCGGGTAGCGCCCGGCGGCCGGAATAGTATGGCCGAAAAAACCTCATTCAGCCTTTTGACAGGCTTGCAAAAATCCGGGCCCGCCGCGTCGCTCGGGTGCGCTAGGGAAGTTGCCCGAGCCGCGGGCAGGCATCCCCATCCATTGAGTTGAGTTCTTCAGCTTGCGCGTTTCCTCCCAGGCATTCCGCTTCGTCCATATGCATGGTCCAGTTTGCGTTATCCGCATATTTGGCCGGACTTGTTACGGCCCAGGTTCGTCCTCCCGGATCCGGTCGCCCGTTTAGCCGATATCGATGTGCCTAGGACGGCGCAATCATTCCGTACCAATACGAAAGTCCCACGCCTTTCGTCATTGTCCGGAGGGCTGGGGGGTAACGGTCCGCGCCGGTCGGTCACCGGCAACCAGGTATCCGTGCAAGTACGGAGCAGGAGGAGCTCAAATGAAAAAGCTCGCAGCAGTCGCCGCGTTGTCCTTGTTTGCCGCAACGGCCTACGCCACCGGTCCGGTCGGCGGGTCCGTGACGGGGCACGCCGGCGCGATCAACGGCACCGCGTCATCGGTTTCCACCGGAAGTTCGGTGGTGGCCACCCAGATCAATGGCTACGGTTCGTCCAGCCAGACCTCGTTCGGCAGCACCGGCGGCATCGCGGAAGTCGGCGGCACCTTCGGCCGCGACGGCACGCAAGTCGTCACCAGCACGCGTCAATACGCCAACAGCGAGTCCTATGGCAGCGTGTCGGGCAACGCGCCCATCATGGTGGGAGACAGCATCGCCAATGGCGGCGCCACGTTCGGAAAAACGGACACCAACGCGTCGGCTACGGGTTCGTTCCATGCGGTGAATGTGGGTGCGTTCGGGTCGATACACGGCATTGGCGCGGTGGGCCATGTCGCAGGGTTCAATCACTGACCCAATTATCCGGACGGCTTCGGCCGTCCGGGCGAGGGGACATCATGAAGACCATTGTGTTTGCCATTTCCCTGTCGTTGGCGGCGTTCTCCGCCAGCGCCCAGACCAGCAGTTCCAGCGCCACGACCTCGGCGTCATCTGGCTCGACCAATGCGGGCAACAACCAGGGCATTACGTTCAATTCCAGCAACAACGGATCCAGCACGCTGCGCACCGCGCCGCCGGTGGGCGGCCAGAGTTTCTACGGTTCGTTCTCGTCGGATAGCTGCATGGTGTCCGCGGGCGGAGGCGGTTCCGTCGTCGGCTTCGGCATGAACCTCGCGATCCCGATCGAGGATCAGAAGTGCAGCTTGCGGCGCAACTTCGAACGCACGATGCAGGCCGCCGCTTCCACCAAGGACGCCGACCGCGCGCGCCGCCTGGAAACCGCCGCCATCGACATTCTGTGCCAGACGGACGACCGCACCAAGGCCGCGCTGGTGGCGCAGGGGCTGTGCACCAATCCCGCGCTGACCACGGCCGATCATCGCTTTGACGGAAGCGCGGTTGCGCAGGTCGCGCCGCCTTCGGCGCCGGTGCTGGCCGAGAGGCCGACGGCGCAGGCCTATCCCGTGCGTTCGGTGCAGAGCGCCGCGCTGGCGTCTCCTCCGCTGCGCAACCCCCGCTATGACAGGCAGACGTTCGCCGACCTGTATTCACCCGGTTGAGGCCGGGCGTCATGTCCGGCCGGAACGCTACCGCGCGGCCGGCGGGGGGACCGCGGCGGGAGCCGCCTCCGGCACCGCCGGCAGCTGCGGGGCCGAAGCCAGCAGCATGGTGGGCGGCGACGACACCTCCAGCCCTGCGTCGTGCAGGCGCTTGAGGACGGTGAACAGCAGGGCGCTGCGCACGCCATAGGCCGCCCGCGGCGAAGACACATAGCCTTTGGCGTTGAAGATCAGGTGGCCGCCTTCGATACCATCGAGGAAGACGTCGGGCGTCGGCGCGTCCAGCACACCCTCGTGGTCGGCGAAGGCCTGCAGAATCAGTTCGCGCACATGCTCGGCATCGATGGACAGCGGCATGGGCAGCTTGATCTGCACCAGCCCCAGCGGATTGGAGCGGGTGACGTTGCGCACGGTTTTGGTGACGAATTCCGAGTTCGGAACGATCACGGTCGAGCGGTCTCCCATCTGGATTTCCGTGGCGCGCACATTGATGCGCAGGATGTCGCCCTCCACGCCGCCCAGCGATACCCAGTCGCCGACCTTGACCGGGCGCTCGGCCAGCAGGATCAGGCCGGAAACGAAGTTCTGGACGACAGCCTGCAGGCCGAAACCGATACCCACGGACAGCGCGCTGGCGATCCACGCCACGCGTTCCAGGCCTATGCCTGCGGCGGATAGCGACAGGGCGACGGCAATCACGAAGCCGGCGTAGCCGAACAGTGTGGCGGCCGACAGCTGCATTCCCGGATCGAGCTCGGTCGTGGGCAGGTAGCGGTTGGACAGCCAACGCTTCAGCAACTTCACGCTGAGCAGGGACAGGCCCAGCACCAGCAGCGCTTGCAGAACGGCCCCGGGACGGATCTGCGCTTCGCCGATGGCCAGGCCCTTGCGCAATTGATCGAAGCGTTGCACCAATTCCATCGGCGCCTCGCCAAACGGGGCCAGCAGCAGGGTGACGGCAAGCAGGCCGACCGCGACCCGGCCGACGCCGGACAGCAGCACCGCCGCCTGGTCGCGCATGCTCGGCGTTTCGTGTTCGCCTCCATCGCGATGAGAGGTGCCCAGCAGCGTGCCGAAGCCGTCCTCGATCAGCGTCGAGGCCAGATAGGCGGAGGCCAGCACGATCAGCGTCCACAGCACCTGCTTGACCAAGAAGCTGCCGAAGGCGACATAGCCGGCCAGCAGGCTGGCCAGACTCAGGATCAGCACCGTCCAGATGGCGGTCAACAGCAACGACAGCCAGAAGGGAATGGGTGTGTCGTTCTCCTGCATGGCCTGCCGGCGCAGCCGGCGGCTGATCGCCAGCACGGCGCCTATCATCGCCATGGTCATGACGGCGACAATGCCGGTCAGCGTGATCGTCGTGGTCAGGCTGGCGTTGAGCAGCACGGGCAGGCGCTCGGCCAGCCAGATCATCACCACGAGCACGCCCAGCACGCCGGGCAGCCAGCGCAGCCGCGTGGCGACGATATCGCTGACCGGGGGGAGGCGCCACGACGGCCGGTTCGAGGACAGAAGGGCGTAGCCCAGCCCGGACACGTATCCGCCGAAACAGACCGTCGCCACCAGGTTGGCCAACAGGGATGCGGTGTTGTCGGTCAACTGGGAATTCCAGTCCAGCCCGATATGGATGAGCAGCGCGATGACGCCGGGCGTGGCCACGGCCAGCACCACGTGCGTGACCGCCAGGAAGGAGCGCCGCAGGCGGCCGGGAGGGACCCGCGTGGCGGTCAGGCGCAGCAGGATGCGGCCGACCCAGATGCGCAGGGCGATGGCCAGCACGGCAGCCGCGGACAGTAGCAGCCAACCCCATTTGGGCGTCTGTTTCACCGCGGCCGCAAGATCATCGCCCAGGGCCTTCAGGCGCTCGAGATCGCGCGGGAACTCTTCCCGGAACTCCGTCCAGAACGGCTTGGAGAGGAAAGAGTCCCGCCGTTCGCCCAGGCGCGCCTGGAACTGCGTGCGGCGCTGGGCCGATATCTGTTCCGCGGCCTGGCCGGCGTCCACGGACAGCAGCCTGGCCAACTTGATCTGCGCATCCAGCGCCCGGTTGCTCTTTTCCAGTTGCGTGCGCTGCGCGGCCACGTCGGGCGCTTCCTTGGCGCCTTCCGGCGGCGTGCCCAATTCGCTCAGCTTGGCCGCCACGCTGGCCAGCTGCGGCGCCAATGCTTCAGCCGCCGCATCCGCCTTGGACTGGATGTCGAGCGCGTCGGCGCGTTGCCGCAGCAGCGCGGCGTCATCGGTTTCGTCAGCGACGCGCTTGCGGATATCGTCGATCTGCTTGCGCGCCGCGGTCAGCATCGTTTCCGTGTCGGCCGGCGTGGGCGGCTGCGCTGCGAAAGCGGGGATCAGGAACAGCGTCAGCAGCAATGCCGCGGCCAGCGCGGCGAACGACGAGCGCTTGCGGCAGGCGCGCAAGGGCGGGGAGTGGGGTTTTGGTGTCATGTTCTTGGGCGAATGACTCGCATCGAGGCGGCAGCATATCAAGCCGGCGCCCGGCCCATTGCAACAAAAACTGGTGCTATGGCCCCAATAGAATCGGCGCGCGATTTGCGTTGAACGCCCGCCCGCGCGGGCGTACGAAACGGGGCCGGATCAAGGCCGGGGCCTGCACGCGGATCGGATGACGCGGCTGGCCGCAATCCAAGTTTACGAGGCCAACGTTTGGATTCAACTCCGGTTAGCGCGCAGCGCTCCGGGCGGGCCCCTTTTTAGGTTTTCCAAGCACCTCGTCGCACACCTCCAGCCAGGCGCGGGCAGCGAAGGACAGGTATCCCGATTGCTGCCAGATGTGGCCCACTTCCCACTGCATGCCCGACTTGGCCAGTTTCGCGGTGCTCAGCCCGCGTGTTTTCATCCGCTGCATCAAGGGCTCGGGAAGCAGCGCCACCCCGAGGCCGGCGGACGCCATGGCCACCAGGAAGTCCCAGTGGGCGCTCTGGGCCGCGATGCCGGGCTGGAAGCCGGCATCGGCGAAGGCTTGGCGCAGGCGGCGCGTGATGGCGAAGTCGTCGGTGGGGATCAAGAGCCGCGCATCGCGCAACGCGCTCAGCGGCAGCGAGGTCTTGCCCGCCCAGGGGGCGTCGGGAGGACCGATTACCCATATGGGGTAGCTGCCGAAGGGCTGGGCGGCCAGCCCGCCGTCGGGTGCGATCGGCAGGATGGTGGCGCCCACTTCCAGCTCTCCGCTCGCGACCAGGCCTTCGACCGCTTGTCCCGTGCCTTCGCGCAAGGTCAGGTGTATGCCGGGATGCCGTTCTCGGAAGCGCTTCACCACCGGGGTGAACAGCAGGTTGATCATGGGCGGGATGCCGACCTCCAGCGCGCCGCGGCGCAGGTCGGTGGTCTGGCGCAACTCTTCGGACAGCTGGCGCATCGTTTCCAGCACCTGCACGCCGCGCAGATACATGACCCGGCCGGTGTCGGTGGGGCGGGCGGTGTGGCCATCGCGGATAAGCAGCGGCGTGCCCGCTTCCTCCTCCAGTTGCCGGATCATCTTGCTGACCGTCGATTGCGTCACGAACAGGGCCTTGGCCGCCTGCGTGAAGCTGGCATGCCTGACGGTTTCCACGAAATACCTCAGCGCGCGCACGTCCATGGCCCCGCATCTCCTTCGCGCGCCGCGCGAAAAACAAGCAAATAATGAAAAAAACGACTTATTTGAATGATTTTAAGTCATTACGAGATTTGAGCAGGCCTTCCTATACTGCGGAAAAATCGTCCCGGCGCCGGCATGGCCGGCCTTGGGACCTCGGGAAACGCCGCGTCAGACGGCGCCTGGGCGCAGAGGCGGCATATCGCCGCGCCCCGCCGCGAGCCGTTGGCCCTTGAATCTGGAGACACCATGCATCTCGACCGTATCCGCCACCCTGGGCTGCGCGCCAAGATCACGTCCGCCGAACAGGCGGCTTTGCTGGTTCAGGACGGCATGACCGTCGGAATGAGCGGCTTTACCCGCGCTGGCGACTGTAAGTCCGTGCCGGCGGCGCTGGCGGCACGCGCCGAGCGCGATCCGTTTTCCATCACGCTGATCACCGGGGCGTCCTTGGGCCACGACACCGACAAGATGCTGGCGCAGGCCAACGCGCTGGCGCGCCGCATGCCGTTCCAGGTCGATACCACGTTGCGCCGCAAGATCAACCAGGGCGAGATCGCCTTCATCGACCAGCACCTGTCGGAAACGGTCGAACAACTGCGCGCCGGGCACATCGGCCCGATCGACGTGGCCATCATCGAGGCCGCGGCGATCACCGAGAGCGGCGCCATCGTGCCGACGATGTCGGTGGGAAACTCTGCCTCGTTCGCGCAACAGGCGGACCGGATCATCATCGAACTGAACCTGGGAGTGCCCGCCGCCATTGAAGGCTTGCACGACATCTACGTGCCCGCCGACAGGCCCGCGCGCCAGCCCATCGGGCTGGTTTCCGCGGACCAGCGCATCGGGCAGCCATTTATCGAGGTGGATCCCTCCAGGATCGCCGCCATCGTCATCACGCACGAACCGGACAGCCCGTCCAACGCCCTGCCGCCCGATGAAGAAACCAACGCCATCGCCGGCCATATCGACGCCTTCCTGCGGCGTGAAGTCGAGGCGGGCCGTCTGAGCAACTCCCTGCTGCCGCTGCAGGCCGGCATCGGAACCATCGCCAATGCCGTGCTGCACGGATTCGAGTCTTCCAGCTTCGACCAACTGACGATGTACTCGGAAGTGCTGCAGGACAGCGCCATCGAACTGCTGGACCAGGGCAAGCTGGCATTCGCATCGGCGTCCTCCATCACGGTGTCCAAGCCCGTCTACGAAAAAATCCTGGCGAACATGGAGCACTATCGCGAGCGCATCGTGCTGCGTCCGCAGGAGATCAGCAATGCGCCGGAGATCGTCCGCCGCCTGGGCATCATCGCGATCAACACCGCGCTGGAATTCGATATTTACGGCAACGTGAACTCCACCCACGTGGGGGGCACCCACATGATGAACGGCATCGGCGGATCGGGCGACTTCGCGCGCAATGCGCATCTCGCGATTTTCGTATCGAAGTCGATGGCCAAGAATGGCGACATTTCCAGCGTGGTGCCCATGGTGTCCCATGTGGACCATACCGAGCATGACGTGGATGTGCTGGTCACCGAATGCGGACTGGCGGATCTGCGCGGCCTCGCGCCCCGCGAACGGGCTCGCGCCATCATCCGCAATTGCGTGCACCCGTTCTACCGCGATGCGCTGCAGGATTATTTCGACCGGGCCTGCGAACGCGGCGGCCAGACTCCGCATTTGCTGGAAGAGGCGTTCTCGTGGCACCAGCGGTTCAATGAAACGGATTCCATGCGGCCTGCGGCGCCCGTCGCGCGCAAGGTCGCCTGAGATCCGTTGTCCGTTGTCCGTTGCACGGCGGCCTGGGCTGCCGTTATCGCGCCTGCGATTCTTCCCCTGTCTGCGCGTCGGGGGGGACCAGGCTGCGGCGGGACATCTCCAGTTCGTCGCGCAACCATTGCTTCAGCGCAACCAGCGGCCCCCAGTCGCGCAGGCTGGGGCGATAGACCAGGTGATACGTTTGCGCCTGCTCGTAATGGACGCTTACCGGAGAGACTTGCACCAGCCGCCCGGCGCATAGCGCGTCCGCCGCAAGCAGTTCGCGTCCCAGCGTGATGCCCAGCCCCTGTTCGGCGGCCTGCAGCATCATGCCCGCGTCGTTGAACGAAGCCACCGGCGTGACCGGGGTGCGCAGTCCGGCGGCATTGAACCAATGCTGCCAGACCTCGCGCTCGCCCAGCAGGGGCTGCCGGGCAAGCGTTTCGGGCGTGCAGTCGGGAAGCGCGGCGGCCGTATCCGGCGAGGCCAGGACGATAAGGGGCAAGGGCATGTCGAACAGGGGTTCCGACTCGACTCCTGGCCAGGGGCCCCGGCCGAAACGCAGCGCTGCGTGGAAGCCGTCGCGCAGCAGATCGGCGACTTGCTGCGAGGAATCGATCTCCAGCGCCAGCCCGGGATGGCGCGCCCGCCAACGGGCCATGCGGGGCAACAGCCAGCGCTGCGCGAATGAGGGCAGCACCGACACTCGCAAGCGTTGCTCATCGCCTGCCGCCATCGCCGACGCGGCGAGCACCCCTTCATCCAATTGCGTCAAGGCTCCCTGGACCGCGCAAAGCAGGGCGGCGCCAGCGCTGTTCAGGACGATGCCCCGCCCGCTGCGCTCGAACAGGGGGAAACCCAGCTGTTCTTCCAATCCCTTGATCTGCTGACTGACAGCGCTGTGAGTGAGGTGCAAGCGCTCGGCCGCCGCACGCAGGTTCTGCAACTCGGCGACCGCGCGGAAAGCGGGAAGGGTATTCAGAGGCAAACGCATGGCGGCAAACCGATTTAAGACTTATTGGTCATCATAGCTTACCGATAACCCCAGAACAATTCGATTTTCATCGGGTGGTTGGGCTATTACGCTTACCAAACGCATATCCCATACGGAGCCCGTCATGTCAGCGCAAACTTGTTCCTCATCTTCCGTTTCGTTGGTATCGCTGCCCATGGGGCGGAAACTGTCCCCGGCGCCGGCCGAAAGCGCCATTGGCTCGGCCGGCCGCCAAATCCAGCGAAAGACCGAAGCTCCCTCGGGTAACGGTTTTCTCGCAAAGCTATGGTCTGCCTATAGGAAGTATCGCAATGTGGCGCGCTTGCGCAGCCTGGCAGGAGAACTGGACGAACATATGCTGCAGGACGTTGGGGCTCCCAATTGGCTGATCAACGAAGTCAGCGTGAATCGTGAGCTGACGCGGCTTCGCGACGCGAACTATCTGCGCTGGTGAAAGGGCTGCAAGAACCTGCGGCCCCGCCTGCTCGTTTCCCTCTCACTCTATATATAGAGGAGGGGGCCGGGCTGGCGGGGCCGCTTGCGTGCCGAAAGTTGTGCTATAGTCTCGCTCCTTCGCGATTCGGGCAGTTGATTTAGACCGATTCGGATCGCGGGGCCAGGCAAGCATTCATTGCATGGATCGCGCAAATCAGGCAGAAGCCAGTTGCGTAATTCGAAACAGTGTGCTATAGTCTTGGGCTTGGCTGATGAATCGATAAGGGTTTACCCTTAGACTAATTGGCCGCCTGAAGCGACTCGACTTCAGATAGGTGCAAGTCAGGCAGAAGCCG
>NZ_JPYO01000028.1 GCF_000757485.1 Achromobacter sp. RTa | reverse complement strand
CTGGAAGGCCGCGACGGCATCCTGTCGGTTTCCGTGGCGCAGGGCTTCGCCACGGGCGACGTGCCGGAGATGGGCACCAAGGTGCTCGTCTACGCCGACGGCGACGCCGGCCGCGCGCAGGCGCTGGCCCGGCAGCTGGCCGACGAACTCATCGCCATGCGCGAACAGCTCATGGTGCCATACCGCAGCGTGGACCAGGCCCTGGATGAGGCGCTGGCGTTCGGCGAAGGTCCTGTGGTGCTGGCCGACAGGCCGGACAACCCCGGCAGCGGCGCGCCGGGCGACGCCACGTTCGTGCTGCGGCGCATGCTGGATCGCGGCGTGACGAACGCGGCGCTGGGCCCCATGTGGGATCCGGTGGCGGCGCGCATCGCATTCGATGCAGGCCCCGGCGCGGTGCTGGACCTGCGCATCGGCGGCAAGGTCGGCCCCTTGTCCGGC
>NZ_JPYO01000027.1 GCF_000757485.1 Achromobacter sp. RTa | reverse complement strand
ATGCATCCCATAGGGTGACGGTTATCTCGTACGGGTGTCAGACACTGCCACATCCAGGTGTCTGACACCACGGGCAAGCACAACTCGATCTGAAGCCTGCCGGAAGCAGTCCTGCCGAGTTATCCTGGATCCTCATCCAGGAGCCTCCCGACATGCTGCTTTCCGCTTCCGATTCCACTTTGCTGATCGTCGACATGCAAGGCCGGCTGATGCCGGTCATCCATGACGGCGAGACCGTGCTCAATGCCGCCCACAAGCTCGCGCAGGCGGCGCGCCTGCTCGACGTGCCGGTGGCCGCCACGGAGCATCACGGCAAGATGCTGGGCGCAACCGTGGAACCGTTGCGCGCGCAAGTGCAGACCACGTTCCAGAAAATGCACTTTTCATCGGCGCTCGAACCGGGTTTCGAAGCCTGGCTGCCGGCTGCCCGCAAGACCATCCTGGTGGCCGGGTGCGAGGCCCATATCTGCGTGCTGCAGACCGTGATCGGCCTGATCGATCTGGGCTACCACGCGGTATTGGTGGCCGATGCTGCGGGCTCGCGCAAGCCTTCCGATCATCACGCCGCCTTGCGCCGCGCGCGCGCCCATGGCGCCGAGATCGTCACGTCGGAAATGGCGATTTTCGAGTGGATGCAGACTTGCGAGCATCCGCGTTTCCGCGAGGTGTTACGTCTGGTCAAATAGCGTGCGCCCACTGCAACACCGCTCCGGGGAGGCGCTCGGATTCTCTCGCCCTTTGACACAATTCATGGGCAAACCTAACAGCCAGGAGAGGGATATTTTGCGATCCTGAAGATTCCAAACCCGCAAGGGTCCGCGTGCTCGCGTTCGCATCATCGACGCGGCCCCGGGTAAGAATAGGAATCGCACTATGAAAATCGCATCTCTCTCCAAAATCTGTGTCGCGTTGGCGATGACCGCCACCATGGCTGGCTGCTCTTCCTGGGACGGGATGAGCCATCGTCAGAAGAGCGCCGTCGGCGGCGCTGCGTTGGGCGGTGTGGCAGGCGCCGTGATCACCAACGGCGGCATCCTCGGTACGGTGGGCGGAGCGGCGATCGGCGGCGTCATCGGCGATCAAGTCGGGAAGCACTAAGCGCTGGCGCGCAGCGCCCGCTCCAATGAAAAACGCCCGGCGATGCCGGGCGTTTTTCATGTGGCGCGCGCCCGGGATCCGGGCGCGCAAGCCGCGTCAGTTCTCGCTTTGCGGCATCTCGATCTTTACCTCAAGCACTTCCAGCGTGTCCTGGCGTTCCAGGTGCACCTTGATGTCATTGGGGTTGATCTTCACGTATTTCGAAATGACGGCGATCAGCTCTTGCTGCAGTTGCGGCAGGTAGTCGGGAGAGTCGCCGCGGCCCCGCTCGTGAGCCAGGATGATCTGCAACCGTTCCTTGGCGACGGAGGCGGAAGTCTTCTTTTGACCGAGCAGAAACGACAGGAAGGACATTGCTTACTTGCCTCCGAACAGGCGTTTCAGGAAACCGGGCTTTTCGTAATCGGTAAAGCGCAGGGCCTTGTCTTCGCCAAGGTAACGAGCCACGACGTCCTTGTAGGCTTCGGAAACGTCGGTGTCTTTCAGGTGGATGGCCGGCAGGCCTTGGTTCGACGCCTGCAGCACGGCTTCGGATTCGGGGATGACGCCGATCAGCTTGATGCGCAGGATGTCTTCGATGTCGGTCAGCGACAGCATTTCGCCGTCGACGACGCGTTTGGGGTTGTAGCGCGTGAGCAGCAGGAATTCCTTGACGGGCTCGTCGCCTTCGACGGCGCGCCTGGATTTGGCCGCCAGGATGCCCAGGATGCGGTCGGAATCGCGCACGGACGAGACTTCGGGGTTGGTCACCACGATGGCGTCGTCGGCGAAGTACGCGGCCATCAGCGCGCCGGTTTCGATGCCGGCGGGCGAGTCGCACACGATGTACTCGAAACCCATGCCCTTCAGGTCTTCGATGACCTTCGCCACGCCTTCCTGCGTCAGCGCGTCCTTGTCGCGCGTTTGCGAGGCCGGCAGGATGAACAGGTTTTCAAGCTGCTTGTCCTTGATGAGCGCCTGGTTGAGCGTGGCTTCGCCCTGGATCACATTGACGAAGTCGTACACGACGCGCCGCTCGCAGCCCATGATCAGGTCGAGGTTGCGCAGGCCGACGTCGAAGTCGATGACCGCGGTTTTGTGGCCCCGCATCGCGAGTCCCGCAGAAAAACTGGCGCTGGTCGTGGTCTTGCCCACGCCGCCTTTGCCGGAAGTCACCACAACAATGCGTGTCATGACGATCAAACCCTTATGTTCGAATAAATCGCGTTATCGTAAAGCAAAAAGCCTATGTAAGGCTTCTTACAGGATGTGTTGAAATTCGCACCGATTCTTACCGGCCGCGGCGTGGGGGACGTCCAGCTGCTGGGCCGCCCCAAGGCTGGAAGCCCCCTTGGGGGGCAGCTAGCCCGCGCAGCGGGCGCGGCGTGGGGGCTCAACATCCCCTGTTTCAAGCCTTGAGCGCTTCGATCCGAAGCGTGTCGCCGTCCAGCCGGACCAGCGCGGGCTGGTTATGCAGCGTGCGGTCCAGCTTGTCTTCGACGACGCGGTAGACGCCGGCCACGGCCAGCAGCTCGGCATCCAGGTGCGTCGTGAAGATGCGGGCCGAGGTGTCTCCGCGCGCGCCGGCCATCGCCTTGCCGCGCAAGGGGCCGTAGACGTGGACGTTGCCGTCGGCGATGACTTCGGCGCCCTGGCTCACCATGCCGATCACCACCAGATCCGTGTGGCGCGCGTAGACGCGCTGGCCGGAGCGCAGGGGCTTGGTGATGACCAGCGCCGAAGACGAGTGCGGAGCAGCGGGCGTGGGGCTGGCGGCGGAGGTGGCGCCGCTGGCTTCGCGCGCGGGCAGCGGATCGCCGTCGGCCTTGCCGGCGGCGGGCGATTCCGCTTCGGCGGCGGGTTCGGTGGGGGCTGCCGCGGTTTCGACCGCGGCGGCCGGCACGGACGGCACGGGAGTGGCGACGTCGTTGGGCGGCGCGGTATCGACCACCGGAGCGGGGCGGGCGGTGGGCGTGGACAGCTCCACCGGCGTCAGGCCGGCCGCGCGGGCGGCTTCCAGGTTGGCGCCTTCGGCCACGACGCCGATCGGAGGCAGGTTATGGCCCCGCAGCGCCGCCACCAGGGCGGGCCAGTCGACGGTTTCCTCGACGCGGCTGGCGTCGATGACCACGGGCTCGTTTTCGAAGAAGCTGCCGGCGTCGGCCATGCGCTTGGCGAGCGCGGCCTCCAGGCGTTCGGGGTCGGCGCTGTGCAGGACCACCCTGATGGCATACAGAGTGGCGCTTTTGAAGTCCAGGGCTAGGGATTCAGTGTTCATCTTGGTTTGGGCTGCGGTCCGGGCGCCGGAAACAGGGGCGCTCAACCGGCTGCGGGATGTCGGGCATGATAACCCGCCCGCGCCCGGCAAGACGATGAAATGAGCGCCCCCCACGCCGCGCCCGCTTTGCGGGCTTGCTGCCCCCCGAGGGCGGCGTTTCCATCTTGGGGCGGCCCTGCGATGAAAAGTCACCCCCCACGCCGCGCCCGCTTTGCGGGCTTGCTGTCCCCCCGAGGGGGGCGTTTTCATCTTGGGGCGGCCCAGCAATGAAAAGGCGCCGAAAGGCGCCTATTTCCCAGCAACGCGGATGCGAGCGCTCAGCCTTGAGCCCAGGAGTCGCGCAGGGTCACGATACGGTTCAGCACCGGCGCCTCGGGCGTGGAGTCCTTCTGGTCGGCCACGAAGTAGCCCAGGCGCTCGAACTGCCAGGTGGCGCCGGGGGTGGCAACGGTGCCGGGTTCCAGCCAGGCGGTGACGGTCTGCTTGGAATTCGGATTCAGGCAGGTCAGGAAGTCCTTGTCGCCGGCATCGGGGCGGGCGTCGGCGAAGAGGCGGTCGTAGAGATGGATCTGGGCGGGCACGGCGTGAGCGGCGCTGACCCAGGTGATGTTGCCCTTGACCTTGACGCTGTCGGCGCCCGGCGTGCCGCTCTTGGTGTCCGGCAGGTATTCGGCGTGGACTTCGACGACGTCGCCGGCTTCGTTCTTGGTGAAGCCGGTGCAGCGCACCACGTAGCCGTACTTCAGGCGCACGGTGTTCCCCGGGAACAGGCGGAAGTACTTCTTGGGGGCTTCTTCACGGAAGTCGTCACGTTCGATCCAGAGCTCGCGCGAGAGCGGGAATTCGCGCACGCCGGCTTCCGGGTCATGCGGGTTGCGCGGCGCGGTGCAGACCTCGGTCTGGCCTTCCGGATAGTTGGTGATGATCAGCTTGATCGGGTCCAGCACGGCCACCGAACGGGCGGCGATGGGATCCAGGTCGTCGCGCACGGCCTGCTCCAGCAGGCTGTAGTCGATCCGGGAATCGGACTTGGACACGGCGGTGCGTTCGCAGAACAGGCGGATCGACGCCGGCGTGTAGCCGCGGCGGCGCAGGCCGAAGAGGGTGGGCATGCGGGGGTCGTCCCAGCCGTCCACGTAGCCTTCGCGCACCAGTTGCAGCAGCTTGCGCTTGCTGGTGACGACGTAGCTGAGGTTCAGGCGGGCGAATTCGTACTGGTGCGGCAGCGGCTGGGCGAGCTTGCCCAGTTCGGCCAGGCGCGCCAGGATCCAGTCGTAGAACGGGCGCTGGTCTTCGAATTCCAGCGTGCAGACGCTGTGCGTGATGCCTTCCAGAGCGTCTTCCACCGGGTGCGCCCAGCTGTACATGGGGTAGATGCACCATTGGTCGCCGGTGCGGTGGTGGGTGGCGTGGCGTACGCGGTACATCACCGGGTCGCGCATGTTGATGTTGGGCGAAGCCATGTTGATCTTCGCGCGCAGCACCAGGCTGCCGTCGGGATGCTTGCCGTCGCGCATTTCGCGCAGCAGCGCGATCGATTCCGCGGCCGGGCGGTCGCGCCAGGGCGAGTTGACGCCGGGTTCGGTCAGCGTGCCGCGGTTGGCGCGGATTTCGTCGGCGCTTTGCTCGTCCACGTAGGCGTGGCCAGCCTCGATCAGCGCTTCGGCGAACTCGTACATATAGCCGAAATAGTCGCTGGCGAAGTACAGGTTGTCGTTGCCGTCGGCCTTCCAGTCGAAGCCCAGCCAGTGCACGGCCTCGATGATGGCGTCGACGTATTCCTGATCTTCCTTTTCGGGATTGGTGTCGTCGAAGCGCAGGTGGCAGACGCCGCCGAAGTCGCGCGCCAGGCCGAAGTTCACGCAAATGCTCTTGGCGTGGCCGATGTGCAGGTAGCCGTTGGGCTCCGGCGGAAAGCGCGTGCGGATGCGCGCCGGATCCGGGCCGCCCTGCTGCTGCAGCGCCGCCGGGCCAGGCTTGCCCGCCCAGCGCTTGCCAGCGTAGCGGTTGGCTTCGAGGTCGTCTTGGACGATGTTCAGCAGGAAATTCGATGCGGCAGGGGTCGGCGTCGTGGCGGAGGTCATTCTTGAAAGAATAGGAAAAAGCAGCGACAAAGAGTCAATTTTGCCACGTTCCGCAGGCGGCCTCTTTTCCGGGCACGTGCAACCGGTTTCAAACTGGCCCCACAGTCTTGTAACTGGCTCTACACTACGGGCCATCATGGACATATCCACCTTATCCCTGGCCCGCGCGCAGTTCGTGGCCAGCCTGAGTTTCCTGGCGCTGTTCCTGGCGGTCTCCCTGGCGCTCGCCTGGGTGTTGCTGTTCTTCAAGATACGGGCCCGCTGGTCGGGCCATGGCGGCTGGACGGCCGCCTACCGCTTCTGGGTGCGCATATTCGCGCTGGCCTTCGTGCTGACGCTGGCGGCGAGCGTGCCGGTGCTGATCCAGATCGGCAGCCTGTGGGCGGGGCTGATGGACAAGATCGGCAACGTCGCCGGTCCCTTGCTGGGCTACGGCATTCTGTCGGCGTTCATCCTGAAATCGTGCTTCCTGGGCGTCATGCTGTTCGGCCAGCGGCGCGTTTCCGATGGCGCCCACACGCTGGCGGTGCTGATGGTGGCAGTGGGGCAACTGGTGGCCGTGTTCTGGGTGCTGGCCCTGCAATCCTGGATGCAGACGCCGGATGGGGCCTTGCTGGTCGATGGCCGCTACCAGGTCTATGACTGGGCGGCTGTGGTGCTGAACCCCTCGGTGGGCTGGCGCATGGCCATGGTGGCGGTGGGCGCGGCGCTGGCCGCCTCCTTCCTGATGATGGGCGTGACCGCCTTGCAGGCGCTGCGGCGCCCGCTCGGCGACGGCGAGCGCAGCGCGTTCAAGACCGCGCTGGTCGTCGCTACGCTGGCCTCCGTCATGCAGCTGCCGGTGGCCACGGGCGCCGGGCAGCTGGTCGCGAAGCTGCAGCCCGCCAAGGCGGCCGCCGCCGCGGGCTTCTGGGAAAGCGGCGCCGAGCCGCAGCTGGTGCTGTTCGGCTGGCCGGACGCCCGCAATCACACGAACCTGGCCGATGTCACGCTGCGCAATGCGGGCGGGATGTGGCTGCACCGCAAGCCGGACGGCACCTATCTGGGCCTGGACAAATATTCGGGCATGCTGCCGCCCGTCGCACTGACCTTCTGGTCGCTGCGCGTGGCGGCGGGGCTGGGCCTGCTGATGCTGGCCGTGGCCTGGGTGACGTTCCTGTGGACGTTCCGGCGCGGGCTGGACCCCTCCACGCTGCCGCGCTGGTGGCAGCGAGTCGTGTGCGGCATGATGTTCTCCGGCGGCATCGCCGTCGTGGCCGGTTGGTGGGTGTCCATCATCGGCCTGCAGCCGTTCGCGGTGAACGGCACCATCACGCAGTCCGAGGTCCTGGGCTCGGTCTCCTCCAGCACCGTCCTCTACGGCCTGATCGGCTACGGCGTGCTGTATGCGCTGCTGCTGGCCGCATTTGCCGGCATGCTGTTCCATGCGGCGCGCTATGGCGTCGTGCCCGTGCGCAAACTGGGTGGAGGTACGCCATGATCGCCATGCTGGCCGCTTCGCAAGGGCTGAACGCCGACGATCCTTCGTTCTGGATGCCGCTGGCCTTCATGGCGCTGCTGTTCGTGGTGATCGCCGCGGGCATGGTGCTGGACGGCTTCGACCTGGGCGTGGGCATCCTGCTGCAACTGGCGCCTGAGCACGAGCGCGGCCGCATGATGAGCCTTTTGAGTCCGTGGCGGGACGCCAACGAATTCTGGCTGCTGCTGGGCATGGGCTTGTTCGCCGCGGCGTTTCCCTTCGCCTGGGGAGCGGTGCTGGGCAAGCTCTACGGGCCGCTTACCTGCATGGTGCTGGGGGTGGTCCTGCGCAGCGTCGCGTTCGAATTCCGCATCCGCGCGCGCAACGAAATGAAGCCGCGCTGGATCTTCGCGTTCTGGGCGGGTTCGCTGATCACCGCATTCGGCCAGGGCATGATGCTGGGCCGGATTGCGACCGGCTACCAGTCGGATGCCGGCTACGGCTGGTTCTCCATGTTCGTCGGCCTGTGCGCGGTGGCGGCCTACGTCCTGCTGGGAGCTTCCTGGCTGGTCATGCGGGTGGAGGGAGACCTGCAGCGCCGCGCCGCCAATTGGGCGCGCCACGCCATCCGCTGGACGGCGGTGGGCATGGTGGCGATCGCGGTAACGCTGGGGCTGGCCAACGCCGGCATTTTCTACAAATGGAGCAACATCGCCCACCTGAGCCTGGCGGCAACGGTCTGGCTGCTCATGCTGGCCGGCTTCGTGGCGGCGGAAATGCTGTTGGCGCGAATGCCCGGCAGGGCGGACCGCTTCAGCTGGCTGCCCTTCGTGCTGTGCGTGGCCCTGTTCCTCCTGATGCTTTGCGGCCTGGCCTACAGCCTGTTTCCCTACCTGATCCTGGACGATATGACGCTATGGGACGGCGCGGGCGCGCTGGGCTCGATGCGCCTCGTGATGGCGGGCGCCGTCGTGGGGATCCCCGTGGTGCTGGTATTCAACATCCTGGCCTACCGCTCGGTATTCGGCAAGGAGCGCGCCCCGGTGCCGCTCTTGCCGCCGCCGGCCTGAGGCGTGGTGCGTGCCGTAGGATGGGTGTAGCGCGAGAGTTTCAGCATAAGAACGCAACTGCCCAGCGCGCGAAACCCATGCAGCCGTGGGCAGACAGTGTTCTGCATCGGCCGGAAAACAACTTATTGCGGCCGCATGGGTTGCGCGCGCTGGATATCTGAGCTCTCACCCAGGAACTGCCGCGCTGCACCCATCCTACGGAATTGGCCGGGCCACCCGCTGCAGGATTTCCTCGCCGTAGGCTTCCAGCTTGCGGGCGCCGACGCCGCTGATGTGGCTAAGGGCGTCCATGGAGTCGGGCTGGGCCAGCGCGATCTCGCGCAACGTGGCGTCGTGGAAGATGACGTAGGCTGGCACGCCGTGGCTCTTGGCGACCTCGCCGCGCCACGCGCGCAGCGCCTCGAAGACGGGCTGCAGTTCGGCCGGCAAGTCGATGGCGGCCGCCTTGGCGCGCCCGCCGCCGGTTTTGCCCGAGCGCGTTTTCTTTTCCGATTCCCGGCGCAGCATCAGCTGCCGTTCGCCCTTCAGCACGGCGCGGCTGCCTTCGGTCAGGGCCAGGGTGCCGAAGCCTTCGTGATCCACGGTCAGCAGCCCCTGCGCCAGCAACTGGCGCAGCACGCCGCGCCAGGCGGTGTCGCTGAGGTCTGCGCCCACGCCGAACACGCTCAGCGTTTCGTGGCCGTGCTGCTTGGTGCGCTCGGTGACCTTGCCGCGCAGGATGTCGATGATGTGGCCCGCGCCGTAGCGCTGGCCGCGTTCCTTCCACAGGCGGTAGACGGCGGACAGCACCTTCTGCGCCGCCACCGTGCCGTCCCAGGCCTGCGGCGGATCCAGGCAGACGTCGCAGTTGCCGCAGGCCGTGATCTGCTGGCCGAAATAGGCCAGCAGGCGCACGCGGCGGCACTCCACCGTTTCGCACAGGCCGAGCATGGCGTCTAGCTGCTGGCCGAGGCGCCGGCGGTAGGCTTCCTCGCCAGGCGATTCGTCGATCATGCGGCGCTGCTGCACCACGTCCTGCAGGCCGTAGGCCAGCCAGGCGGTGGCGGGCAGGCCGTCGCGGCCGGCGCGCCCGGTTTCCTGGTAATAGCCTTCCACGGACTTGGGCAGGTCGATGTGCGCCACGAAGCGCACGTCGGGCTTGTCGATGCCCATGCCGAACGCGATGGTGGCGACCATGACCACGCCGTCCTCGCGCAGGAAGCGGGCCTGGTTGGCGGCGCGCACCTGTGGGCTGAGCCCGGCGTGGTAGGGCATGGCGTCGATGCCCTGGTTGCACAGGAATTCCGCGGTTTCTTCCACGCGGGCCCGCGACAGGCAATACACCACGCCCGATTCGCCCTCGTGTTCGGCGCGGATCATTTCCAGCAACTGCTTGCGCACCTCGTTCTTTTCGATGATGCGGTAGCGGATGTTGGGGCGGTCGAAGCTGGCGACGAAGTGGCGCGCATCATCCAGCGACAGGCGCTGGGCGATCTCGCGGCGGGTGTCCTCGGTGGCGGTCGCGGTGAGCGCGATCCGGGGCACGTCGGGCCAGCGCTCGTGCAGCATCGACAGGCCCAGGTATTCCGGCCGGAAATCGTGTCCCCATTGGGACACGCAGTGGGCTTCGTCGATCGCGAACAGCGCGATGCGGCCGCGTTCCAGCAGTTGCAGGCAGCGGTCGGTCAGCAGGCGTTCGGGCGCCACGTAGAGCAGGTCCAGCTCGCCGGCCAGGAAAGCCTGCTCGACGTCGCGGGCCACCCGCCATTCCTGCGTAGAGTTCAGGAAGGCCGCGCGCACGCCCAATTCGGTCAGGGCGTCGACCTGGTCCTGCATCAGCGCGATCAGCGGAGAGACGACGATGCCGGTGCCTTCGCGCACCAGCGAGGGCACCTGATAGCACAGCGATTTGCCGCCGCCGGTGGGCATGAGTACCAGCGCGTCGCCGCCGCCGATCACCTGTTCGACAATGGCTTGCTGGTCGCCGCGGAAGGATTCGTAACCGAAAACGCGCTGCAATACGCTGAGGGCGCGCGCGTCAGACATGGGGGTAGGCCGGGAGCATCATGGCAGGGATTTTAAGCCCCAATTCCGGCGCCCTCGTTCCGAAGGGAAATTTCCGTCCTTGGGGCGTTCGTCCTACCAGCTCAGCCAGGTGCCGCGCATGAAGGTGTCCACCGGCATGCTCAGGTTGGCGCGCCATTCGTAGTCGCCCGAGACGATGTCGCGGTCGGCGCCCACCGCCAGCTTCACCTTGGGGGCCACGAACATGCTGTGGGACAGCCCCACGCGCTGTTCCGCCAGCACGGAGCCTTCCCGCAACCCTGAGTAGGTGCCGCTGAGCGTGCCCCAGCCCGTGATGGGAACGCCCGCCGATAGCGTGTTGCGGGTCTGCGCCGTCGAGGCCACGCCGCCGGAGTAGGTGGACAGGTCGCCGAAGCCCGCCCCGGTCTGCTCGGCCGTGTAGCCCAGGTTGACGGTGTCGGCCACGTCCACGCTGTAGCCGAAGCGGTAGCGCCAGGCATTGACCGCATCGAAGGAGCTTTGCGTGGCTCCCGCCTGGAACGTGCCGTATTCGCCGGCGGTGTAGGTGGTGCCCATGCCGCGCGTGGTGAGCGAGGGCGCGCTCTGCATCTGCCCTTCCAGGGTCAGCACGGGCGTGAGGCCGTAGCGCACGGTGCCGCTGCCCACCGAGGCGCCGTAGTCGACGGCACCCGACCGGGCGGCCGGATCCATGTTGTTGAGGAGCCCCAGCGACGAGGAATAGCCGAAACTGCCTTCGGGGACGGTGGACCCCGAGCCGGCCCAGTTCGAGATCTGCAGGCCGCCCACCGGGGCGCCGCTGCCCCAGGCCGGCGAATTGGCCGTGATGTTGCCTACCGAGAGGGAGGGGCCCGACGCGCTGCGGTAGACCCAGTTGCGGCTGCCGCCGTAGCGCAGGCCTTCCTGGCTGCCGACAGAGGAGAACCAGGGCCGCGGCGGACGCGACACGCCGGAAATCACGACGACGGGCACGAGCGGGAAGTCCCCGTCTTCCAGGGCGAAGGAGTAATCGGGCGCGGCCTCTTCGGGAGTGGTGAGCACCGGGCAGTCCGCCGGCTGCGGCCGGACGCCGCCCGACAGCGCCGCGCCGGTGCCGGGGATGCCCAGGTCCAGGCCGTCGATATCGTCCGAGCTGCGGACCGAGGTGTCCACGGCGGGCTCCATTGTTTGCAGCTCGCAGGGGGACGGATCCAGAGGCACCGCGCGTGATTCCAGGGACGGAGCGGGACGCACGGGAATGGGCTGGACCGGCGCCAGGGCGCCGATGCCCCGCGCCCAGCCTGCGGGCGCGCCGGACGGGGGCAGGAGGGCGTCCGGCGAGCCGCCAAGCGCCGGGGCCAGCGGCAAGGCCGCGCCCGCCGCCAGCGCCGCGCGCAATAGCCATTTTCGCCGGATGGTTGCAGGGGCGATCATAGGAACAGTTTAGAGAGGGGGGCGCCACGGATGCTGTAAACGTTCTGCTGTAAACGTTATCAAGCGGGCAGGTGGCGGGCCGGCATTTATTTTACCGTCCGGACCGTCCAGGGATAACTGTGCCCGAAACGGCTTCCAACATCGTGCAACAGGTATATTTCAGTTGATTTCCTGCCTCTTGCGGCGGGGCGCGGCGCACCGCACTATGGCATCCATGGACAATCCCCACACCAAGTTGCTGGTCGTCGACGACGATCCGGCCCTGCGGCAGTTGCTCGCCGACTACCTGAACCGGCACGGTTACGACACGCTGCTGGCGCCGGACGCCACCGACCTGTCTGCCCGCATTACCCGCTACGCCCCCGATCTGCTGGTGCTGGACCGCATGCTTCCCGGCGGCGACGGCGCGGACGCCTGTCGCCGCCTGCGCGAGCAGGGCGAGGACATCCCCGTCATCCTGCTGACCGCCCGCGACGAGGCCGTGGACCGCATCATCGGCCTGGAGGCGGGCGCCGACGACTACGTCGGCAAGCCTTTCGATCCGCGCGAACTGCTGGCCCGCATCGAGGCCGTGCTGCGCCGCAAGCGCGGCCCGTCCGCGCTGACCAAGGATGCGCCCGTCTCGTTCGGCCCCTTCGTCTTCGATCCGTCCACGCGCCAGTTGTCGCGCGAAGGCACCGTGGTCAAGCTCACGGGCGGCGAGATCAACCTGCTGGAGGCCCTGGTGCGCAATGCCGGCAAGCCGCTGTCGCGCGAACGCCTGCTGGCCCTGGCGCGCGACGACGACGCCGGCGAGCGTAACGATCGGGCCATCGATATTGCCATCCTGCGCCTGCGGCGCGTCATCGAGGACGATCCCAAGCAGCCGCGCTGGATCCAGACCGTCTGGGGAATCGGCTACCGGTTTTCGCCCTGATGCGTTTCTCTCCTGGTTTTCTGGTGCCGCGGTCGCTGCGGGCGAGGCTGATCCTGCTGATCCTGGGATCGGTCCTGCTGACGCAGGCGGCTACGCTGGTGACCGTGTCCTACTTCCGCCACAAGTTCATGGAAGACGTGGCGATCGGCTACATCACCACCACGATCCGCACGCTGCGCGCCGCCGTGTCCCAGGTGCCGGCAGAGGACCGGGCCGACTTCGTGCGCACCGCCTCGCAGAACCAGTGGCGCCTGTGGTCGCGCGTCCTGCCGGCCGAGGCCAAGCTGCAGCGCTTCAATGGCCGCCGTCCGCCTCCGCCGCCCAAGCCCGCCCCCCGGCCGCCCCCGCAACCACCGTCGGCGGAGGCGCAATTGCACGGGCCGCCAGCGCCGCCGCCTCCGGAAGTGCGTGACGACGAACGTTCCGCCGAGCAGCGCGCGCGCGAGCACGAAGAACACGCGCGGCGCTACAAGCCCGAGCCGGACGATATCCGGCGCGACCTGCGGGGGCTGGTGCAGCAGCTCAACGAGCGCCTGAATGACGGCACGCGCGTGGCGCTGTCGCGGGGCCCCACGCCGGAGATCTTCATTTCGCTGGCGCCGAACTCGGCCAGCGAGGACGTGCCGCGCCTGCGCGAATGGCTGGTCATCCCGCTGGACCGCCTGGACCCGCCGGTGGCCACGCCTTTCATCGCCGCCTGGCTGGGCGGCCTGGGCCTGCTGTTGTTGCTGGCCGTGGGCTTTTCCTGGCACATCACGCGCCCGATCACCCGGCTAGCCGACGCCGCCGACCAGCTGGCCGCGGGGCAGCCGCAGCGCGTCGAGCCTTCGGGCCCACATGAAACCCGGGTGCTGGGCGAGCGCTTCAACGCCATGCTGGACGCGCTGTCCGAGTCCGACTCGGTGCGACGGACCTTGCTGTCCGGCCTGCCGCACGACCTGAAGGGGCCGCTGTCGCGGATGTGGCTGCGCATCGAACTGGCCGACGACTCCAAACTCAAGGAGGGGTTGCGCGCCGACCTGCAGGACATGCAGCACATGGTCGACCAGTTCATCGGTTTTGTTCGGGGAACCGACCCCGCTGCCTACCGCTACGCTTCCATGGTCCTGGGGGACTGGCTGACCGAGCGGGTGGGGGCCTGGCAGGGCGCCGGCACCGACATTCACTTGCGCGCCGGAGACGAGGACGCCGCGCTGGTGGTTCAGGCGGACGCCGTGGCGCTGGGGCGCCTGCTGGACAACCTGATCGGCAATGCCCTGAACCATGGCGCGCCGCCGGTCGACGTGGCGCTGCGCCGCGAGGGGCGCTTCGCGGTGCTGGACGTGGCCGACCACGGTTCAGGCATCGTGCCGGAGCGCCGCCAGGAGGCCCTGCGTCCGTTCAGCCGGCTGGACGACGCGCGCACGCGCACCGGGAGCGTGGGCCTGGGCCTGGCCCTGGCCGAAGCCATCGCCCGCGCGCACGGCGGATCGCTGGAACTGCGCGAGGCGGAGTCCGGCGGCCTGTGCGTGCGGGTCAAGCTGCCCTTGTCCGAGACCGCCTGAGGGCAGGGCAGGGACCGGGCCGCCCCCAGGGCGGCCCGTCCTTACGGTACGATGCATCCTGCTTCGTCCTTTGCCGTTTCCGCACCATGGCCATCCAGTCCGATTCGCTCTCCTCCCGCCCCGACGCCCCCCGTATCGTGGCGCCGCAGCCGGTGTCTCCCAACGAGGAGTCGATCGAACGCGCCCTGCGGCCCAAGGCCCTGGAAGAGTACGTGGGCCAGCAGCGCGCCCGCGAACAGCTCGAAATCTTCATCGCCGCCGCCCGCAAGCGCGGAGAGGCGCTGGACCACGTGCTGCTGTTCGGCCCGCCTGGCCTGGGCAAGACCACGCTCGCCCACATCATCGCGCATGAAATGGGCGTGCAGCTGCGCCAGACCTCCGGCCCGGTGCTGGAGCGCCCCGGCGACCTGGCCGCGCTGCTGACCAACCTCGAAAAGAACGACGTCCTGTTCATCGACGAAATCCATCGCCTGTCGCCGGTGGTCGAGGAAATCCTCTACCCGGCGCTGGAGGATTTCCAGATCGACATCCTGATCGGCGAGGGGCCCGCCGCGCGCAGCGTGAAACTGGACCTGCAGCCCTTTACCCTGGTGGGCGCCACCACGCGCGCCGGCATGCTGACCAACCCGCTGCGCGACCGCTTCGGCATCGTGTCGCGGCTGGAGTTCTACAACGCCACCGACCTCGGCCGCATCGTGACGCGCAGCGCAGGCCTGCTGAATGCCGGCATCACGCCGGACGGCGCCGCCGAGGTGGCGCGCCGCGCCCGCGGCACGCCGCGCATCGCCAACCGGCTGCTGCGCCGTGTGCGCGACTACGCCGAGGTGAAGGCGGGCGGCACCATCGATGCGGACGTCGCCGGCCGAGCGCTGGCCATGCTCGAAGTGGACCCGCAGGGCCTGGACCTGATGGACCGCAAGCTGCTCGAGGCCATAGTCCACAAGTTCGACGGCGGCCCCGTCGGCGTGGACAGCCTGGCGGCGGCCATCGGCGAAGAGCGCGACACGATCGAAGACGTGATCGAGCCCTATCTGATCCAGCACGGCTACCTGCAGCGCACGCCGCGAGGCCGCACCGCCACGCTGACGACCTGGCGCCACCTGGGGCTGACCCCGCCCGCCGGCACGGCCAGCGGGTCCGGCGACCTCTTCGGCAAATAGGCGGCCGCCGGGGCGCGGCGGGTTTATCATCCTGGGGTTCCGTTTCCCTTTAGCGATCAAAGGACCGAATTCCCATGCAGCCCGAATTGCCCACTTACGATGACGTCGCGCGCGCCAGCGAGCGCCTGGCCGGCAACGCGCACCGCACGCCAGTCTTGACCTCGGCCACCGCCGACGCGATCAGCGGCGCCTCGGTGTTCTTCAAATGCGAGAATTTCCAGCGCATGGGCGCGTTCAAGTTCCGCGGCGGGTACAACGCCATCGCGCGCCTGACGCCCGAACAGCGGGCTGCCGGCGTGGTGACGTTCTCGTCGGGCAACCATGCGCAGGCCATCGCCCTGGCGTCCAAGCTGCAAGGCGTGCAGGCCACCATCATCATGCCGCTGGACGCGCCCGCCGCCAAGCGCGCCGCCACCGAAGGCTATGGCGGCAAGATCGTCACCTACGACCGCTACACCGAAGACCGCGAGGCCATCGCTCGCCGTATCCATGCCGAGACCGGCGCCACGCTGATTCCGCCCTACGACCACGAGGACGTGATCGCGGGCCAGGGCACCGCGGCCAAGGAACTGTTCGAAGAAGTCGGCGAGCTGGATTATCTGTTCGTCTGCCTGGGCGGCGGCGGCCTGCTGGCCGGGTCGGCCCTGTCCGCCTACGCGCTGAGTCCGCGCTGCCTGGTCTACGGGGTCGAGCCCGAGGCCGGCAACGATGGCCAGCAATCCTTGCGCAAGGGTGAAATCGTCCGAATTCCAGCGCCCAAGACGCTGGCCGACGGCGCCGCCACGACGCACCTGGGCAACCTGACCTTCCCGCTGATCCAGAAGCATGTGCGCGACATCGTCACCGTGACGGACGAACAGCTGGTCGCCACCATGAAGTTCTTCGCCGAGCGCATGAAGATGGTGGTGGAGCCCACCGGCTGCCTGGGGGCGTCCGCCGTCATGCAGAACGTGGTGCCGGTGCGCGGCGCCCGGGTCGGCGTCATCATCAGCGGCGGCAACGTCGATCTTCCGGCCTACGCCAAGTTGCTGGCGGCCTGACGGGCCTGCGGCGGCCCTCGGGCGGGGCCGCCGATATGCGCTTGCGGTTGTAGCCCTTGCAGGGCAGAATCGGGGCTGAATCCTGACGAACAGGGGCTGCGACATGCGTATCCTTGTCATCGGCGGCACCGGTTTCATCGGTCGTCACCTGGTAGCGCGGCTTTCCGCCGATCAGCATCGGATCATCGTGCCCACCCGCCGTTACAGCCGCGGGCGCGATCTGCAGATTCTTCCCTCCATCACCCTGCTCGAATGCGACGTCCATGACGATGCCACGCTGGATCGCCTGGCGCGGGGTTGCGATGCGGTCGTGAACCTGGTGGGCATCCTGCACGGCAACGAGGGCCGCCCCTATGGTTCGGATTTCGCTCGGGCGCACGTGCTTCTGCCCCAGCGCATCGCGCAGGCCTGCCGCCGTCAGGGCGTGCCCCGCATGCTGCACGTCAGTGCGCTGGGCGCGGACTCGAACGGCGGCAGCATGTACCAGCGCTCCAAGGGCGACGGCGAAGCCGCCGTCAAGAAGGAATTTGCGGATTGTCCGCAGGGCGGATGGACGATATTCCGCCCGTCCGTCGTCTTCGGGGCCGACGACCAGTTCACCAATATGTTCGCCCGGCTTGCGCGCTGGCTGCCCGTGCTGCCGCTGGCGGGCGCCCACGTGCGCATGCAGCCTGTGTATGTGGGCGACGTGGTCGCGGCCCTCGTGGCGGCGCTGGGCAATGCGCACACTGCCGGCAAGACCTACGAACTGGGCGGCCCCCAGGTCTATACGCTGGGCGAGATCGCGCGCCTGTGCGCTGCCTGGAGCGGCCATCCCCGGCCGGTGGTCAGCATGCCCATGGGCGTGGGCCGCATGCAGGCCGCGTTGTTCGAGTGCCTGCCGGGCAGGCCGCTGATGTCGCGCGACAACCTGGATTCCCTGCGGCAAGACAATGTCTGCGTGGGGCCGATGGCCCCAGAGCTCCATGTGGTGCCGACCGGCCTGGAGGCCGTCGCGCCGCGCTACCTGTAATCAGCGCACCAGCGCCTTCAGCGCCTGCTTGATGCCGTCCGACACGCCCACGCCTTCCGGCAGCGTCTTCAGGGCCGACAGCGATTCCTTTTCGGAGTAGCCGAGCGCCAGCAGGGCGTTCAGGATGTCGGACTGGTTGTCCGGCGCGGCGTGCGCGGTGGCGCCGATGTCCGCGCCCAGCTTGCCGCGCATTTCGAGCAGCAGGCGTTCCGCAGTCTTCTTGCCGATGCCGGGCACGCGGGTCAGGCGGCCCGATTCCTGCAAGGTGATGGCCTGGGCCAGGTCCGCCACCGACAGCCCGGACAGCACCGACAGCGCGGTGCGAGCGCCGATCCCGCTGACCTTGATGAGTTCGCGGAAGGCGCTGCGCTCGCCGGCCGTGGCGAAGCCATAGAGGATGTGGGCGTCTTCGCGCACCGTCAGGTGCGTGTACAGCGTGACGCGCGCGCCGGTATCCGGCAGCGAGTACAGCGTGCTCATGGGCACGTCGATGTCATAGCCCAGACCGCCCACGTCCACGCAGATCGTGGGCGGGAGTTTTTCGATCAGGGTTCCGGTAATGCGTCCGATCATGGTGATTGAAGGCCTGGCGATGGTGAGGCCGCTGGATGCGCGGCGAATCCGGGGATTCTATACGCCTATCCGCGCGGGCGCGCGGAAGGGATGGGCCGGGGATGGGCGTTCAGCCGACCAGGCGGCCGTTGCGGATGCGGGTCTTGCCGCTCATGCGCAGGCTGGTGCCCAGGCGCTCGAGTTTTTCCTGCATGGGCCCGGCATGGGCGTGGCAGATCGCGCAGGCCAGTGCGTCGGCCGAGTCGGACGAGGGCGAGCCGTCCAGCGCCAGCAGGTGCTGGACCATCATCTGCACCTGCTCCTTGGCGGCGCGGCCGGTGCCCACCACGGCTTTCTTGATCTGCAGCGCGGTGTATTCGTGCACGGCCAGGGAACTGTCGGCCAGCGCGCACAGGGCGGCGCCGCGCGCCTGGCCCAGCAGCAGCGTGGAGGCCGGGTTGGTGTTCAGGAAGATGATTTCAAGCGCGGCCACGTCGGGCTGCGTGTCGCGCGCCACCTGGCGCAGGTTGTCCAGGATGACCTTGAGGCGTTCGGAGAGTGTCAGCGCCGGCGGGACCACGATGGTCCCGCTGGCGACGTAGCGCAGCCGCGGGCCGTCGGCATCGATCACACCGAAGCCGGTGCGGCGCAAGCCGGGATCGATGCCGAGGACGCGCATCAGTGGCGGAAGTGGCGGGTGCCGGTCAGCACCATGGCGATGCCATGCTCGTCGGCGGCGGCGATGACTTCGTCATCGCGCACGCTGCCGCCAGGCTGGATCACGCAGGTGGCGCCAGCGGCCACCACCACGTCCAGGCCATCGCGGAACGGGAAGAAGGCGTCCGAGGCCACAGCCGAGCCCTTCAGGGTCAGGCCGGCGTTCTCCGCCTTGATCGAGGCGATGCGGGCCGAGTCGATGCGGCTCATCTGGCCGGCGCCCACCCCCAGAGTCATGCCGCCGCCCACGAACACGATGGCGTTGGACTTGACGTACTTGGCGACCTTCCAGGCGAAGGCCAGGTCGTTCATTTCCTGTTCGGTGGGCTGGCGCTTCGTGACCACCTTGAGCGCGTCGCGCGGCACGTTGTAGGCGTCCGGGCTCTGCACCAGCCAGCCGCCGCCCACGCGCTTGATGTCGAAGGCGTTCTGGCCCGTGCCCATCGGCACTTCGAGCACGCGCACGTTCTTCTTGGCGGCCAGGATGGCCAGCGCCGCGCCGTCATAGGCGGGCGCCAGCAGCACTTCCAGGAACTGCGAGCTGACGGCTTCGGCCGTCGCGGCGTCCACCGGGCGGTTGAAGGCGATGATGCCGCCGAAGGCCGAGGTCGGGTCGGTCTTGAAGGCCTGCTGGTAGGCGCCCAGCGTGTCGGCCGCGACCGCCACGCCGCAGGGGTTGGCGTGCTTGACGATGACGCAGGCGGGCGCTTCGAAGCTGCGCGCGCATTCCCAGGCCGCGTCGGCGTCCGCGATGTTGTTGTACGACAGTTCCTTGCCCTGCAGCTGGCGGTAATTGCCCAGCAGGCCGGCCGGACGCTGTGCGTCGACGTAGAAGGCGGCCGTCTGGTGGGGGTTTTCGCCGTAGCGCAGCGCCTGTTCCTGCTTGACCTGCAGGGTCAGCGTGCCGGGCCATTCGTTGCGGGCCGGCACGGCGTCCTGCTTGGGCTCGGCTTCGGCCAGGCTGGTCAGGTACGCGGCGATCGCGCCGTCGTAGGCGGCCGTGTGGGCGTAGACCTTGGCGGCTAGGGCAAGGCGCAGGCCGTAGGAGGTCGTGCCGCCCTTGTCCATTTCCGACAGCACGCGCGAGTAGTCGACGGGGTCGATCACCACCGTCACGCCGCCGGCTTCGGTGCCGTGGTTCTTGGCCGCCGCGCGCAGCATGGCCGGGCCGCCGATGTCGATGTTCTCGACCGCGTCCGCGAAGGTGCAGTCCGGCTTGGCTACGGTTTCGCGGAAGGGGTACAGGTTGACCACCAGCATGTCGATGCGGTCGATGCCGGCTTCCTTGATGGTGGCCATGTGCTCGGCGCTGTCGCGGCGGGCCAGCAGGCCGCCGTGGATCTTCGGATGCAGCGTCTTGACGCGGCCGTCGAGGATTTCGGGCGAGCCGGTGTGGGCGGCCACTTCGGTGACGGTCAGGCCGGAGTCGGCCAGCAGGCGGGCGGTGCCGCCAGTGGAAAGCAGGCGCACGCCGCGCGCGGCCAGGGCGCGGGCAAATTCAACGATGCCGGTCTTGTCGGACACCGAAAGCAGGGCGGTTTCGATTTTCATGGTGAGGGACGGGAGTGGGGCGGGTACGCCTTTCTCGTTCTGGTCAGGATGGGAAATCTGGAGGGGCGGGCGGCGCGTCGAGGCAGCCGTCCGCGCGGGAAAGCTATACCTGGATATTGTGCGCCAGCAGCTTCTTGCGCAGAGTGTTTCGGGTGATGCCCAGCATTTCGGATGCGCGCGACTGGTTGCCGCCGGACCGCTCCAGCGCCACTTCGAGCACCGGGCGTTCCACGCAACGCATCACCATGTCCCACATGTCGTGGGGCTCGGATTCGCCCAAGTCTTCGAAATAGCGCTCCAGGCTGGCGCGCACGCATTCTTCCAGGACATCTTTCTTGCTCATTTGAGTACAGATATTTTTATGTTGGTGTTGAGGCGGTCATGCCGCCAGCAGGGCTTCTGCGACCGGCGCCGGATGAGGCTCGCCGTCGCGCGAGATGATGTCGAACCAGTCCGACACGGCCCGCCACTGGTCTCGGGTATTGTCGATCAGATTCATGCGGGCGCAGAACGAATCCGCGCCCGGCAGGCCGTCCAGATACCAGCCTATGTGCTTGCGCGCCGTGCGTACGCCGGTGTGCTCGCCGTAGAACCGGTAATGGTCGTCGAGATGTTCGAGCAGCAGCTCGCGCATTTCCCCGTAAGAGGGAGGGGCCAGTGTTTCGCCCGTGCGCAGGTAGTGGTCGATTTCGCGGAAAATCCAGGGACGGCCTTGGGCCGCCCGGCCGATCATGACCGCATCCGCGCCAGTGTAATCCAGGACGCGCCTCGCCTTTTCAGGAGAATCGATATCCCCGTTTGCGATCACGGGAATGCCAAGCTCGGCCTTGACGGCGCGGATGGTGTCATATTCCGCTTCCCCCGTATAGAGGTCGGCGCGGGTGCGCCCGTGCAGCGTCAGGGCGGAAATGCCGGCGTTTTCCGCCATTTTCGCCACGCGCACGGCATTGCGGCTTTCGCGGTCCCAGCCGGTCCGGGTCTTGAGGGTGACCGGCACGCCCAGGGGCGCGCAGGCGGACACCACGGCATCGAGAATACGGGCGATCAGGTCTTCGTGGCGCAGCAACGCCGACCCGGAGGCGACGTTGCAGACCTTCTTGACCGGGCAGCCCATATTGATATCGATGATGCGGGCCCCTTTGTTGGCGTTGAAGACCGCGGCCTCCGCCATCATCGCCGGGTCGGCGCCGGCGATCTGCACCGAGATCGGGGCGATTTCGCCGTCATGGTTCAGGCGGCGGGAGGTCTTGACGCTATCCCACAGCTTCGGGTTGCTGGCGGCCATTTCCGACACCGCATAGCCCGCCCCCAGCTTCTTGCAAAGCTGGCGGAAAGGACGGTCCGTCACGCCCGCCATGGGCGCGACAAGAACGTTGTTCGGAAGGGACCACTGGCCTATGCGCATGCTCACATTTTAACCGGCTCGATCGAACCCCCATTTTCTCGCGGCGAACGCTTGGTAACGGAGGGAGGCGAAAACGGACCGATCCCGCCCCTTTTCGGGGCCGGATCGAGGGGGGTCAGGCCCGGAAACCTTGGAGCAGATGCTGCGCGAGCGGAGCGCGCAGCGGCGACGCCAGGTCCAGCGCCAGCAGGGCCAGGCCGCAGGCATGTTCCACGGGCGCCATCCCGGTGGAGAAGACCCGGGGCATCAGGTCGGTCAGCCCGGCCGTGATCACGCGGTCGACGTGGCGGGCGCTGGCGAACTCGGCCAGCGCCGGGGCCGGATTGGCGTCGGGATGGGCAAGCCAGCCGCCGAGCGTCTGGGCCAGCCGAGCCGCATCGCGCAGGCCCAGGTTCAGCCCCTGGCCGGCAACGGGGTGGAGGGTCTGGGCGGCGTTGCCGATCGCCGCCAGGCGCCCATGCACCTGCGCGCGGCGCGCGCTGAGCGCCAGCGGGAAGACGTGGCGGGGAGCCTGGCTGGACAGGCGGCCCAGGCGGTCGCCGAAGGCGGCGGACAGGGCCTGCGAGAAGGCGGCGTTATCCAGCGCGGCCAGTTCCGCGGCGCGCTCCGGCGCGCTGCACCACACTACCGAATAGGCGTCCGGCGTCTGCGGATGCGGCAGCAGGGCCAGCGGGCCTTCCGCCGTGAAGCGTTCCCACGCCCAGCCGCGGCGCGGCAGGGACGCATGCGCGGTGGTCAGCACCGCGTGCTGGTCGTAATCGCGGCGCACGTCGGTCGCGCCCGCGCCGTCGGACTGCACGGCGACCCGGCACAGCAGCTCGGTCTCGCCCTGCTGGATGCGCACGCCGTCCGCGTCCTGGCGGCCGATCTGGGCGGGCGGCCCCGGCAGGACGGTGACGCCGCAGGCGGCCACGCATTCGTCCAGCTTGGCGTGCAGGCCGGAATATGCGACTACGCTGCCCAGCTGGGGCACGCCGAAATCGGTGTTCTGGATCAGGGTGCGGCCCAGCCGGCCGCGTTGCGACACGTGAATGTTGCGGATGTCGGCCGAGCGGTCGGGCCAGGCATGCAGCGATTCCAGCAACACGCGGCTGCCGTGGTTCATGGCCAGCACCCTGGGATCCGTGGCGGGCATGGCGGCCGAGGGCGCGGCCGGGACGGGCGCGCTGCCCGCGAGCAGGGCGATGCGGGCCGGATCCGGCGCCACGCGCGCCAACATCAGGGCCAGCACGCGGCCCACGGGGCCGGCGCCGAGGATCGCAACGTCGAAGGCGGATGAAGTCATCCGCGGATTTTAACCGTCCACTACAATCGCTGGCAGCCGGCGCGTCTTGGCGCCATGGTTCCCTTTCCGGTTGATCGACATGACGCAGGCCCAGGTTCAGGCTACTTCCCCGTTGTCCGCCGCACCCGCCCGCCGCCCGCGCGGCAAGGTCGCCGTGGGGCTGCTGGCCTGCCTGTTCGGCGTGCTGGGCGCCCACTGGTGGTACCTGGGCCGGCGCCATGCCTGGCTGGTCACCGCGCTGGCCCTGGCCTGCGGCTTCTGCGCCTACAGCTTCTATCCGGTCTGGTACGACAATCCCGCTTTCTTTCTGTTGTTCATTCCCATGATCGATGGGTTCATCGAAAGCGCGGTGTTCTCGCTGATGCCGGACGAAAAGTTCGACCGGCTCTACAACGCCGGCCTGGGGCGGCCCACCGAGACGGCCTGGGGGCCGGTGCTGGTCGCCATCATGGCCTGCCTGGTCGGCTCCATCGTCTCGATGTTCGCCATCGCCATGGTGGTGGTCTACACCTGGGTGGCCATGGGCTGGCTGGACGGTTACGTGTTCTAGCGCCGGCCTGCGGCCGGCGGCCCCTATTCGCGCATCAGCGCCTCGATCTCGCCCGCCTGCACCGGCACGCCGCGCGTGATGAGCTCGCAGCCTTCGTCGGTGACCAGCGCATCGTCCTCCGTGCGGATGCCGATGTTCCAGTAGGCTTCCGGCACGTCGTTGGCGGGCCGCACGTAGATGCCGGGCTCGATGGTCAGCATCATCCCGGTTTCCAGCCTGCGCCATGGGCGTTCGGCGCCCTGGGCGGGGCCCGGCTGGCGGTAGTCGCCCACGTCGTGGACGTCCAGGCCCAGCCAGTGGCCGGTGCGGTGCATGTAGAACCGGCTGTAATCGCCGGATTCCAGCACGCCGTCCAGCGACCCCTTCAGCAGTTTCAGGTCCAGCATGCCCTGCGCCAGCACGCGCAACGCGGCCTGGTGGCCTTCGTTGAAGCTGCGGCCGGGCGCGGTGGCCTGGGCTGCCGCGTCCTGAGCCGCCACCGTCAGGTCGTACAGCGCGCGCTGCGGGCCGCTGTAGCGGCCGTTGACCGGAAAGGTGCGGGTGATGTCGCTGGCGTAGCTGTCCACTTCGCAGCCGGCGTCGATCAGGACCAGGTCCCCGTCGCGCAGGACGGCCTCGCCGGCCGGGTAGTGCAGCACGCAGGCATTCGCGCCGGCGGCCACGATGCTGTTGTAGGCCACCGACTGCGCGCCGTGGCGCCGGAATTCATAGAGCAGTTCCGCTTCGAGTTCGTATTCGCGCATGCCGGCGCGGCAGACGCGCATGGCGCGGACGTGGGCGCCGGCGGAGATCTTGGCGGCGCGCCGCAACGCCGCGATTTCGGAGGCGTCCTTGATCAGCCGCATGTCCGCCAGCAAGGGGCGGAGGTCCTGCTGGCGGGCGGGCGGGGCGTGCCCGCCGCGGCTGGCTTCGCGCGCCGCCGCCAGCCAGCGGTGCAGCCTCCCGTCCGTGCGCTTGCCGCTGGCCAGCGGGGCGTACAGGGTGGCGTGGTCCTGCAGCAGCGTGGGCATCAGTTCGTCCAGCGCGTCGACCGGGTGGGCGTCGTCGAAGCCGAAATGCGCGGCGGCGGCCTCGGGGCCGAAGCGCTTGCCCTCCCAGATTTCGTGTTCCACATTGCGCGGCCGGCAAAAGAGCAGGGACCGGTCCGACGCGCCGGCGATCAGCACCAGCCATGCGTCCGGCTCGGTAAAGCCGGTCAGGTAGAAGAAATCGCTGTCGTGCCGGTACGGGTACTCGGCGTCGCGGTTGCGGATGGCTTCCGGCGCGGTCGCCAGGATGGCGATGCCGCCTCCTTCCGCGCGCATCTGGTCCATCAGGCGCTGGCGCCGGGCGGCGAAGGGGGAGATATCGTCGGGAGGCAGGCTCATGGCGGACAGGGCGCGAACCCCGGCAAAGGTGAGGATGCCGTTTACTTTACCCGCCATCCCCGAAACACGACACCCCGCGCCGCCTTCGCGGGAATTGCTGGACGGGCGTCCCCAGGCTGCTACAATCGCGGCTCTGTCATTGGGGAGTAGCCATCCTTTGTCCCCACAAAGGAGCTAGCGTCAACAGACTTGGTGGTTCAGCGCTGCGGAGCAGCCGCTAGAACTCCATGGCGCTAGCGGTTTCCATGCTCGGCGGCGCGCCCGCCGCATGGATCAGCCAGGCGAGACCTTTGGCCGCATTGCGTTCACCCTGGCCGGGCGAGCCGCAATGTCGCGCCAATGGTTTCTGCTCGTCCGGCTGCGTCTATATGTTGCTCACCCTGTTCCTGTTTTTCCTGTCTGCGGCAGTGATCTATTTCGCCTGCGAGTACTTCGTGAACGGCGTCGAATGGGTCGGCCATCGATTTCAGCTGGGCGCCACCGCCACCGGCACCGTGCTTGCCGCCTTCGGCACCGCCTTGCCGGAAAGCGCGGTGACCTTCATGGCCGTGGTCTTCGGCGATACCCCCGAGCAGAAAGACATCGGTGTCGGCGCCGCCATGGGCGGGCCGCTGGTGCTGGCGACGCTTGCCTATGCGGTCGTTGGCCTGGCTCTGTGGCGCGCGCGCCGTGGCCGGCCCAACCAGGTTGCCTGTATCAACGCGGACCAGCGCCGGCTGGCCCGCGACCAGGCCTGGTTCCTGGGCATTTTCGTCTTCAAGGTGGGGCTGGGGCTGCTGGCGTTCGCTTGGAAGCCCTGGCTGGGCATCCTGTTCCTGGCGACCTATGGCCTGTACGTCAAGCGCGAGCTCAGCAATGACGAAGAGTGCATGGATTGCGAGGACCTGGAGCCGCTCAAGCTGCGCCCCCGCGATGAGAATCCGACCCTGTCCTGGGCGATTACGCAGACGGCGCTGGCGTTGGCGGTGATCGCCGGGGCCTCGCACGTGTTCGTGAACCAGATAGAGCTCTTGGGCGTGGCCATGGGCGCCTCGCCCCACGTCGCCGCCTTGCTGCTCGCGCCCGTCGCGACCGAGCTGCCCGAAATCATGAACGCCCTGATCTGGGTTCGGCAGGGCAAGGAGCGGCTGGCGCTGGCCAATATCTCCGGCGCCATGATGATCCAGGCCACCATCCCCAGCGCGCTGGGCATCTTCATGACGCCGTGGATGCTGGATGCGCCCCTGCTGATGGCCGGCCTTTTCACCATGCTGTCGATCAGCCTGCTGTGGCTGCGCTTCCACCGCTCGGCCATGAGCGTGCCTGCCCTGTCCGCGGTGGGCGGGCTGTATGCCTTGTTCGCGGCCTATCTGGGCTGGCATTTCTACGTCTGAGCGGGCTTGCGGCGCGGGTTCGTCCCGCGCCAGCGCTTTTTAGGACTTTTCTGGTGGCAAAGCCTTGTCCATCAGTAAAAACCCGAGTAAAATCTTGCTGTTATCCATCCCAGGAGCAGTCTTCGTGAATACCGATTCCGGCGAAAGTTGTCGATCTTGCATCGACGCCGCTGTTTGACAGGTCCACGCAGAACTCCGTCTGCCGCAGCCTGTTGAACAGGTTGCGGTCGTATCCCAAGCCCCAGGCTCCGGCCGGGGGAACAGCGCAAGCCAGCGGCTTGCCGGGAACCTCCCCAACATAAACGCCAGAACCGCCGCCAGCCGCAGCGACCGCGTTCGCGCACGCTTGTTCCGTGCCTGACCGCCATGCGCCGCGCAGGCGTGCGCGCGTACTCGCGATCACGCTCCCCATTCTTGCAATGGAGGTCGTTATGCGTTTCTTCGACTTGTTCCTGCGCCGCGCCGGCGTGGACCGTGCCACCGCCATGAGCCGCCGCCGCGGCACTTCGCGCTTGACAGTCATTTGTCCGCGCGGCGAGCTGGGCGCCTTGCGCAAGCAGATCTACCTCGATTTCAGCGCCGCCGGCCTGGCCGTTTCGCAGGTCCAGATCGACCAGGGCCATGACCCGGACATGGCGTCCGCCTGCATCACCGTCAACTGCCCCCCCGAACTGCGGGCCGAACTGATGTCGCAGGCGCGCCGCCTGAGCGCCAACCCCGCCGTGCGCCGCGTGCATTTCGGCGCGCAAGCCGCGCTGGCCGCCTGACGCCGCCAGCCGTTTCACAGGAGAGATCATGCCTAGTGCCTTAGACCCTGAACCTCGATTGCGCCCAGTGCGCGGCACCTGCATGCCTGTCTGACCCGTCTTCTCGCTGCGAGCCGACGATCGGATAGCCATTCCGGTCCGTACGGAGTCCGCAGCCCAGGATCCCCGGCCTGGCCCACATCGCGTGCGCCATTTCATCGGCCCGGATTCCTTCGCCAGCTCCCCTTCCGTTTTCCGCACTCCGGCGCTCCACGACGCGATCCGGACACCGGCAACATTGCCCCGGCGCCTGCGCACGTCCGCTTGCGGCGGACCGACGGCTTTCCTCGCGCAAGCCGCCGGCCGCTGCCGGCCGCGCGCGGGCGCCGCGGGCGGGGTCGTCCGTGTCTCCAACAACAACACGAAAAACCGGAGCACTCCGATGTTTAGCTTCCTGAAGTCATTCTTTTCGTCTGCCGCCGGCTTGCGGCGCACCGGGCGCCATTTCCGCCGCTCGCCCATGCCGTTGCAGGGCGGGACCGCCGTAACCGCCTCCTCGGAAGCCAGCCGCCACGCGAACCGGCAGATGCTGGACCTGTCGCGCATGGACGACGGCGCCTTGTTCTCCTTGTTCGGCAGCGGCCGGGGAGGGCTGTCGGAAACCCAGGCCCAGGCCGCGCGCGAGCGCTATGGAGCCAACGAGGTCGACCACGAAAAGCCCTTGTCCTGGCATGCCCATCTTTGGCTGTCCTACCGCAATCCGTTCAATCTCCTGCTGACCGTGCTTGCGGCGCTGTCGTGGATCACCGATGTCCGCATGGCCGAGCCGGAAGAGCAGTCCTGGACGGCGGCGATCATTATCGGATCGATGGTTCTGATCTCCACCGTGCTGCGGTTCGTCCAGGAGCGCCGTTCCAACCGCTCGGCCGAAGCGCTGAAGGCCATGGTGCAGAATACGGCGACCGTCCTGCGCAGCGACACCGCCGGGCCGGAGGGGAACGGCGCCCACCGCTACTACGGCGACACCTTGCATGCCAGCGGGTCGAGGCAGGTCGAGGTTCCCCTGGCCGGACTGGTGCCCGGCGACGTGGTCCTGCTGTCCGCGGGCGACATGATTCCCGCCGACTGCCGCATCCTGGCGGCCAAGGACCTGTTCGTGGCGCAGGCCGCCCTGACCGGCGAATCGCTGCCCGTCGAAAAGCACGCCCGGCAGCATGCCTCCACCGCCAGCGCCCTTGAGCTCGAGAACATGGCGTTCATGGGCACCAACGTGGTCAGCGGCGCCGGCACCGCCCTGGTGGTGGCGACGGGATCGCGGACCTATTTCGGCCAGTTGGCCGGCCGCGTCACCCAGGCCAGCCGCGCGCCCACCCAGTTCCAGCAGGGCATCAACCGCGTCAGCTGGGTGCTGATCCGCTTCATGCTGGTCATGGCGCCCATCGTCATGCTGATCAACGGCTTCACCAAGGGGGACTGGCTGGAGGCGCTGCTGTTCGCCCTGGCCATCGCCGTGGGATTGACGCCCGAAATGCTGCCGATGATCGTCACCGCCACGCTGGCCAAGGGCGCCTTGCGCATGTCCCGGCGCAAAGTGGTGGTCAAGCGCCTCGACGCCATCCAGAATCTGGGGGCGATGAACGTGCTGTGCACCGACAAGACCGGCACCCTGACCCAGGACCGCATCGTGCTGGAGCGGCACACCGACGTCTACGGCGCAAGCTGCGACGACGTGCTGGCCTATGCCTATCTCAACAGCCACTATCAGACGGGCTTGAAGAATCTGCTGGACGTGGCCGTGCTGCAGCACGCCGAAGTGGAGCGCAAGCTGAACCTGGCCGCGAAGTACCGCAAGGTCGACGAGATTCCCTTCGACTTCTCGCGGCGCCGCATGTCGGTCGTCGTGAACGAAACCGAGAACGGCCGCGACCACCACGAGCTGATCTGCAAGGGCGCGCTGGAGGAAATGCTGTCCGTGTGCACCCGCCTGCGGGCGGGCAACGAGGTACATCTGCTGACCGAGGCGCGCAGGGCGGATATCCGCCGCGTGACGGCCGAACTGAACCGCGACGGCCTGCGCGTCATTGCCGTGGGCGTGAAGGAAATGCCGCCCACGCAGGACGCCTATGGCGTGGCGGACGAATCCGACCTGGTGCTGATGGGATACATCGCGTTCCTGGATCCTCCCAAGGAGTCCACCGGCCCGGCCCTCGCGGCGCTCAGGAACTCGGGCATCGAAGTGAAGGTGCTGACGGGCGACGTGGAGCTGGTCACGCAGAAAGTCTGCCGCGAGGTGGATTTCGAGGTCCGCAAGATCTGCCTGGGCGCCGAGATCGAGGAAATGGACGACCGGCAGCTGGCCGCCGCCGTGCGGGAGGCCAATGTGTTCGCGCGCCTGACTCCCGCCCACAAGGAAAGAATCGTGCGCAGCCTGAGGGCGCAGGGCTGCACCGTGGGATTCATGGGCGACGGCATCAACGACGCGCCGGCGCTGCGGGCGGCGGACGTGGGGATTTCCGTGGACTCGGCGGTCGACATCTCGAAGGAGGCCGCCGACATCATCCTGCTCGAAAAGAGCCTGATGGTGCTGGAGGACGGCGTAATCGAAGGCCGCAAGACCTTCTGCAACATGCTCAAGTACCTGAAGATGACGGCCAGCTCCAACTTCGGCAACGTCTTCTCGGTGCTGGTGGCCAGCGCATTCCTGCCCTTCCTGCCCATGCTGCCCATCCATCTGCTGCTGCAGAATTTGATGTACGACATCTCCCAGACGGCGATTCCGTTCGACAATGTGGACGAAGAATTGCTGAAGCAGCCCCAGCAGTGGGATCCGGCCGGCCTGGGACGCTTCATGGTGTTCTTCGGGCCCATCAGTTCCATTTTCGACATCGCCACCTATGCGCTCATGTGGTACGTATTCCAGGCCAATGCCCCGGAACACCAGACGCTGTTCCAGTCGGGCTGGTTCGTCGAGGGCCTGCTGTCGCAGACGCTCATCGTGCACATGATCCGCACGCGCAAGATTCCCTTCCTGCAAAGCCGCGCCGCGTGGCCGCTGATGGGGATGACGCTGATGGTCGTGACCCTGGGCCTGTTGCTGCCGTTCTCGCCGCTGGCCGAGTATTTCCAGCTGCAGGCGCTGCCGTGGAGCTACTTCCCGTGGCTGGTGGGCATTCTGTTCGGCTATTGCGTGCTGACGCAGTTGCTGAAGGGTATCTGGGTACGCCGCTACGGCTGGCAATAAATGGGCCATGGCGTCGGCGGCGGGCGGCAGGCCCGCCGCCGGATCGGGAGATATGCATGAAAAGCTATTTTTGGAGCGCGCTGGCGGCGGCAGGCTTGGTTTTTCCTCTGGGGGCGCGTGCCGCCGACGGCGGGCCGGGCCTGCAGTTGTACGGTGTGGTGGACGCCGGCCTGGCCGTCACGAATACCTCGGGGCAGGGCAGTCATGCCGGCCTGCTCAATGGCGGGCTCACGGATTCCCTGTGGGGCCTGGCGGGCGCGGAGGACATGGGAGGCGGCTGGCGCACCCGCTTCCAGCTGGAAAGCGGCTTCGACCCGTCTTCGGGCAAGGAGGCTGACGACAACAGCCTGTTCAACTACGCCGCCTGGGTCGGCCTGGGGCATGAAGGCTACGGAGAACTGCGGCTGGGGCGGCAGCACACGGTGGGCCAGGTCTACGGCAATGCGCTGGAGATCGCTTCCTGGAAGGAGATGGGCATGGGCGCCACGTTCAAGGCGTCCGACAACTACCAGTTCGACAACCTCGTGAATTACTACTCGCCGGTCTGGCGGGGGTTCCAGGCGGGCGTCGGCTATTCCTTCGACGCCGACGGCCAGGACCGCTTCCGCACCGCCGCCAACAACCGCGCGTTCAGCGCGGGCCTGAAGTACGAGGACGGGCCCTTGCTGGCGGTCGCCACCTGGGACCAGCTGCGGCTGGCGGACGCGCCCGCGGGCAGCGGCGGACGGCCGCAGGCCGTCCAGCTCGGGGTCTCGTACGATTTCGAGGTGCTGAAGCTGTCGCTCGCCTGGTCGCGACAGCGCAACGGCTATGCCGGCCTGGACGGCGGCGATCCGGACGATCTGGGCCTGAACCTCGGACCCGCTGCATTCGTGCGCGGCGGCACGGTCGACGCCTGGCTGGTCGGCGCCAGCGTGCCCATGGGGCCTGGCGCCGTGCTGTTGCAATGGTCGCTGGCGCATCCGGATTGGCAATGGGACAACGGCGCGGCGGCGCGCAATGCGCAAGTGGTGACCCTGGGCTACACCTACGGCCTGTCCCCGCGCACGACGCTCTATGCCTTCGCCGGCTACGCCTCGAACTACACGCTGGACAACCAGTTCGATCCAGGCCATTCCCACACCGCCCGATTCGGCACGGGCATCTCGCACCGGTTCTGAACGCCGGGGTCTACTACAATCGACGGGACGTGGAGCCTGGCTCCGGTCCTCGTCTCCCCCGAAGTTTTCCGGACGGTTTGCATGGATAGTCTCGAATGGCTCGTACCCTGGGAGTTTTCTCCCACGCTGGTGGCCTCCTTTCTGGTGGCCATCGTGCTGTTCGTGCGCGGCCAGCGGGTGCATCGCGTCACCGGCGTCCGCAAGGCCCTGTTCTGGGCGGGCATGGTGCTGTTGTACCTGTCCATGCATACCCGGCTGGATTACTACGCCGAACGCATGTTCTTCATCCACCGCATCCAGCACCTGGTCCTGCATCATCTGGGACCGCTGCTGGTGATGGCGGCATTCCCGGGGCAGGCCATGCGGGCCGGCCTGCCCATGGCGTGGCGCATCAGGCTGCGCGATTTCCTGCGCACCGGCACGGGCCGGGCCACGGTGGCGGTACTGACCAACAAGATCTTCGTGCCGTCGTTGTTCGTCTTCCTGGTGCTGGTCTGGCTGATTCCGTCGGTGCAGTTCTATTCCATGCTCGACTGGCGCCTCTACCGGCTGATGAACTGGTCGGTGGTGATCAGCGGCTTCATGTACTGGAACCTGATCCTGGACCGCCGGCCCGCGCCGCCCGCGGCCATGACACCGGGCGGCCGGGTTATTTCGCCTGTGCTGACGATGCTGCCGCAAATGGTGGCGGGGGCGGTCATCGCCTTCACCGAAAGCGATATCTATCCCTTGTTCGAACTGTGCGGCCGCGCCATCGCGATGTCGGCCCAGACCGACCAGACCATTGGCGGGCTGACCATGTGGATCCCGGCGGCGCTGGTCGAGGTGATCGGCCTGATGGTGGCGCTGGGAACCTTGATGCGGCTGTCGGCCAAGGGGCGCCTGCGCAAGGCGGACCGCGACGCGCAGGCACGCGCCAAGGCCCGCGCGGTGTCGGCCTAGGCGCGCTCGGCGCCTGCGTTCATTCCGGCTCCAGGCCGTGGTATTTCTTGCCCAGCGCCACGGTGGCCTGGAACATGCCGGCCTTGCTGCCGCAGTCGTAGCGCACGCCTTCGTAGCGATGCGCGAACACGGCGCGCTCCCGCATCATCGAGGCGATGCCGTCCGTCAGTTGGATCTCGTTGCCGGCGCTCATCTTGGCTGAGCGCAGGTGGTCGAAGATGGCGGCCTCCAACACGTACCGGCCCACCACCGCCAGCGTCGAGGGCGCGGCTTCGGGATCGGGTTTTTCAACGATATGGGTGACGCGCTCCGTGCGTCGGTCAGAGCGGGCATCGCCCTCGCGGGTGGCCACGATCCCGTATTTGCGGGTATCGGCCCGGGGCACGTCCTGCACGCCCAGCACGCTGGCGTTCTGCTCGACGGCCACATCCACCAGCTGCTTCAATGCGGGCGTGTCGGAATCGATGAGGTCGTCGGCGAGCAGCACGGCGAAAGGTTCGTCGCCCACCGCCGGGGCGGCCGACAGCACGGCATGGCCCAGCCCCAGGGGGGCGGACTGGCGGATATACAGGCAGTTGACGTGCGCGGGTAGAATGCCCCGCACCATGGCCAGGAGCTCGTGCTTGCCTTTGCTTTCAAGGTCGGATTCCAGCTCGGGAGCGGAGTCGAAGTGGTCTTCGATGGCGCGTTTGTTGCGCCCTGTCACGAAAATAAGGTCGGTGATGCCGGCGGCGACGGCTTCTTCCACGGCATATTGGATCAGCGGCTTGTCGACCACTGGCAGCATTTCCTTGGGCATCGCCTTGGTGGCGGGAAGGAAGCGCGTGCCCATGCCGGCGACAGGGAAAACGGCTTTACGGACGGGACGCATTGAGACCTCGTTGGGGGTATCGATGAAACATTTTAAGCTCATCGCTATCATAGGCTTATGAACCGCAGGAAAATGCCATCCATTTGCTCGATTGCGAAACGGGGCGCAATCGTCGGTCTGTCCGTCGCGCTGGCCGTGCCCGGCCTTCCCGTCGCCGCCTGGGCGCAGCCGGTCGGCCTGCCCTCCATGGGCGCCGCCTCCGCAACCGAACTGTCCCCCATGCTGGAACGCAGCCTGGGGCAGGCCATCATGGCGCAGGGACGGCGGGATCCCACCTATATCGACGATCCCGAGCTCAGCCAGTACCTCACCACGATGGGCCGCAAGCTGGCGTCCTACGCGCCTGGGGGTGTGCCCGACGTCGAGATGTTCGGCGTGCGCGATCCCGAGATCAACGCTTTCGCGATGCCCGGCGGCTACATCGGCGTCAATACCGGTCTGATCGTGTCATCCGCCAGCGAATCCGAGCTGGCGGCGGTGCTGGCGCACGAAATCGGCCACGTCGTGCAGCGCCACATCGCGCGCGGCATGACGCAGCAGAACCAGAACGGCATGCTGATGCTGGCCAGCCTGGCCGGCGCGCTGCTGGCGGCCCTGGCCGGCGGGGGCGGCAATCTGGCGGTGGGCGTGGCGGCTTTCGGCCAGGCCGCCGCCATCAACCGCCAGCTGGGCTTCTCGCGCGACGCCGAACGCGAGGCCGATCGCGCCGGTTTCCAGATGCTGACCAAGGCGGGCTACGACGCCCAGGGCATGTCGCAGATGTTCGCGCGCCTGATGAACGCGTCACGCCTGAACGAGGGCGCGGGCGGCGGCTCCTGGGCCAGCACTCACCCGCTATCCATCGAGCGCATGTCCGACGTGCAGAACCGCGTGCGCGGCCTGCCGGTGTCCCGCCACGTGGACAGCGACGATTTCTGGTACCTGCGCGCCAAGATGCGCGTGGTGCAGGGGCGCGACGCCGTCAGCCTGCGCTCGGCCGGGCAGCAATTGCAGGACGAGGTGCAGGCGCTATCCGGTGTGCGCCGGTCCGCCGCGTACTACGGCCTGGCGTTGCAGGCGTTCCAACGCAACAACCTGGCCGAGGCCGAGCGCAACCTGGCCCTGGCCGCCGCGGATGGCCGCAATTCATCCCAGTTGGCGAAACTCGGCGTGGACGTGGCGCTGGCGCGCAAGGAGTATCCGAAGGCGCTGGAACTGGCGCAGGCCGCGGTCAAGCGCTGGCCCGACCAGCGGGCCCTGGGCATCGCCTACGCCCAGGCGTTGCAGAGCGTCGGCCGCCATACGGACGCGCAGGAATACCTGCGGGCCAAGATCAAGCAATGGGGCAACGACGAGCCCAGCCTGTACCAGATGCTGGCGCAAAGCGAGGAACGCAACGGCAAGCCCGTGGCCGCGCGCAGGGACCTGGCGCGCTACTACGTGATGACCGGAGCGTTCGCCGCCGCCGAATCGCAGCTGCAGCAGGCGCGCGGCATGTCCACCGACTTCTACGAGCAGTCGCAGATCGACGTGCAGATCAAGGAAGTGAAGGACAAGCTGGCCGAAGAAAGGCAGTTGCTGGAGCGGTTCAAGTCGGGCTGAGGAAAGAGATGTCCCGCAAGCCGGTGTCTGACACCACCCCCAAAAGCAAAACCCTATAACCCCGTCTCGAAGAACCGCCCCAATCTCTGCGGCAGCCAGTTCAAATGGGCCGGGAAGCTTCCCGTCGGAAAGCCTGCATGCCCGCCGTCCGTCGGCTGGTGCAGCAGGATGGACGGAGAGCATTCGTCCACCCCGGGCAGCGACGCGGCCGGAATAAAGGGGTCGTTGCGGGCGTTGAGCACCAGCGTGGGCACGGATATCTTGGAGAGCCAGGGCTTGCTGGAAGCGCGCGTCCAGTAATCCAGCGCATTCCGGAAGCCATGCATGGGCGCTGTATAGGTATCGTCGAATTCGCGCAGGTCGTGCGCGTGCGCGATGCGCATGACGTCGACCGCGCCGGGGAACCGGTGCGCCTTTTCCAGCACCTTGTGCTTGAGCGTCTTCAGGAAGTGAGCGGTATAGACCCGGCGGTTGAAGAGGCCGGTGGACAGGGTCTTGCCGCAAGTCACCAGGTCCAGCGGCGCGGAGACGCCGGCGCAGGCGCTCAGCCAGCGGGTATCTTCCTGGTGCTCTCCCAGGTATTTCAGCAGCGCGTTCCCGCCCAGCGACACGCCTACCGCATGCCAGCGCGCGTGCGGGATGCGCTGGCGCACGGTTTCCAGCATGAAGCCTACTTCGGCCGAGTCGCCGGAGTAGTAGGCGCGGGCCAGGCGGTTGGGCACGCCCGAGCAGCCGCGGAAATGCGCGATCACCACGATCCAGCCGCGCGCCCGGAAATGGTGCGCGATGGACTGCGCATAACGGCTGTTGCTGCCGCCTTCCAGGCCGTGGAACAGGATCAGCGCGGGTGTGTCGGGATTGTGCGGAAGGGATTTCCAGTCCGCTTCCGTCATCCACCGCGCCGCGGCGGTCTTGCCATTGGCGACGGGGCGCTGCCCGCTGACGGGCGCGCCGTCGGCCGCCTTGTGCGGAAACAGCCCGGGACCGGTCCAGTCGAAGTCGACGAAATCGGTGTCGGGCGTGTCCACCCGCTCGCGCACGAACGCGATGCGGTGATACTGCGCGAACAAGGCGGCGTAAACCGTCTGGCTGTCGCCTCCGGGCAACCAGGAGGGAACGGGGCAGGGCGTTGTATCAAGACGAGCAGCAGCCAACGAGAAATCCACCCGGTTCAGTGCAACATGTCGGGCACGTCGTGCAAGTCGAGCACCCCGGCTTCCGTGGGCGCCGGCGAGGCATGGTGCATGACCATGCGCCAGCCGGTGGGGCCCTTGTGGTAGATGTTCGTGGCGTAGCAATTGGCGAATTGCGTGCCTTCCCGCGTGCGCACCGCCACCTGTTCGACCAGCACGTGCACCGCGCACATCATGCTCAGCATGACCAGCGGGCGCAACGGGCGGATGTGCAGGGGGCCGTTGGCCAGCACCTGCTGCCAGGATTCCTGCACCGCCGAGTGGCCGACGATGCGCAGGCCTCCCGGATGGATGCAGACGACTTCCTCGTCGTCGGCCCAGACTTGCATCAGGCGAATGCTGTCCGCCTGCTCAAGGGCTTCGTAGAACGCGTGTTCTGCTTCTTCGGGCGTGGCGAACATAGGTGCGGAAACAGGGTGTGCGTTATGGAGCGGGGCTCAGTGCCCGTGGCCGTGCAGCACCGTGCCGGCCTTCAGGCGGTATTCGGCGCCGCAGTAGGCGCAGCTGGCGGAGCCGGTGCGCGCCACGTCCAGGAAGACGCGGGGGTGCATGCTCCAGAGCGGAGCCTTGGGGCCGGGACAGAAGACGGGGAGGTCTTCCGCGCCGACTTCGATGACTTCGTGGGAGTGAGGGACGGCGGCCGGAGCAGCAGCGGTCATGGATATTCCTGAAAAAAAAACCGGTAATCGGCAGGTTGGGGCAATGGCGCGGCCTGGTCGCGGACCGGGCCGCTCGGATCAGACTTTGCTCAGCCAGTGATGGTACTTCGGGTTGCGGCCATTCACCACGTCAAAAAACGCTTTCTGCAACTGCTCGGTGATCGGGCCGCGCCGGCCGGAGCCGATCTGGCGGTTGTCCACTTCGCGGATGGGCGTCACTTCGGCCGCGGTGCCGGTGAAGAAAGCCTCGTCGGCGATATAGACGTCGTCGCGGGTCAGGCGCTTGGTCAGCACTCGCAGGCCGAGGTCGGCGGCCAGCGCGTGAATGGTACTGCGGGTGATGCCGGTCAGGGCGGAGGCGATCTCCGGTTCGCAGAGCACGCCGTCCTTGACGATGAAGAGGTTCTCGCCCGAGCCTTCCGCCACGAAACCCTCGGTATCCAGCAGCAGGGCCTCGTCGTAGCCGTCCTGCAGGGCTTCCGTATTGGCCAGGATGGAGTTGGCGTAGGTGGTGGCCACCTTGGCGCGCGGCATGGTGACGTTCACGTGCTGGCGCGCGAAGGACGATACCTTGACCCGGATGCCCTGGGACAAGGCCTCTTCGCCCAAATAGGCGCCCCAGGGCCAGGCGGCAACCGCGACGTGCACCCGGGCGCCCTTTGGGGACACGCCCATCTTCTCGGGGCCGTAGAACACCAGCGGGCGCAGATAGCCGGATTCCAGCTGGTTCTCGCGCACGACGGCCTTCTGGGCCTCGTTGATCGCCTCGCGATCGAACGGCATGGGAATCTGGTAGATGTGCGCCGAGTTGAACAGGCGGTTGGTGTGGTCTTCGAGGCGGAAGATGGCGGTGCCGATCTCGGAGCGGTAGGCGCGCACGCCCTCGAATACCGACAGGCCGTAATGCAGGGAGTGTGTCAGGACGTGCGTGGTCGCGTCTCGCCACGGAACGAGCTTGCCGTCGTACCAGATGAAACCGTCGCGGTCAGCCATCGACATGGTGTTCTCCCATATGGAGCTTGCGCTGCCCGCGGCGCGGCGATCGCCGTACGCCCGGCCCGCAAGGGTCAAGAATCCAGAGGCGCATATTGTATCAAGCAGCGAGGTTACAATACGCGCCTATTCGCGCCCCGGCGCGGCCGCCAAGGCCGCGCGTTGTGCTTCCGGCGGGCGAACGGGTTGTCGTGCGTTCCTTTTCCTTAGAGTTTCCATGTCGTCCTGTCCGAATCGCCAGAGGCCAGCCGTTGTCCTCTGAATCCGCGCTTCCTGAATCCGAAGATCCGGCCGTGGTCCGACGGGAGCGCGCCACCGCTTTCCGCGCCGGCGTCCACGCTATCGTGCCCGCTCTGATCGCGACGGCGACCTGGGGACTCGTCACCGGGGTGGCCATGGTCAAGTCGGGCCTGACCGAATCCATGGCGCTGGCGATGACCCTGCTCCTGTATGCGGGTTCGGCCCAACTGACGTCCTTGCCGCTCATCGCCACCGGGGCGCCGCTCTGGCTGATCTTCGCCGCGGGCTGCGTCGTGAACCTGCGGTTCCTGATCTTCGGCGCGGCGCTGCAGCCTTATTTCCGCCACATGTCCTGGCCCAAGCGGCTCGGGCTGGGCTATTTCACGACCGACATGGGGTTCGTGCTGTTCATGCCGCGCTACGGCGACGCGGCCGAGCGCGGCACGCGCGAACAGCTCTGGTTCTTCCTCGGGACGATCGCGCCGGGCTGGTTCGTCTGGCAGACGTCCTCCATCATCGGCATCTACCTGGGCGCGATGGTGCCCACGGACTGGTCGCTGGACTTCGCGGCGGTGCTGGCGCTCCTGGCCATCACGGTGCCGCTGGCCAACTCCAAGCCCATGCTGATTTCCATGCTGGCTGCGGGGGTGGTGGCCTGGACGGGGCAGGTCCTGCCCCTGCGCCTGGGCCTTGCGGCGGCCGTGGTGGCCGGCGTCGTCGCGGGTATCGCGGCCGAACGCTACTTCAAGGCCCGCGCATGACTCTCTGGCCCTCCGAAATCTACGTTTATTCCGCCATCCTGCTCCTGGCGCTGTGCAGTGTGCTGACCCGCGCCGGCTTCATGCTGTTCGGCGACTACATTCCCTTGCCGGACGGGGTGCGGCGAGCGCTGCGCTACGCCCCCGCCGCCGCCCTGACCGCGATCCTCGTGCCCGACCTGCTGCCCTGGAAGGCCGGGCTGGGCCCCGTGTTCGACTACAAGCTGGTGGCCGGGGTGCTGGCCGTGCTGGTTTTCCTGCGCACCCGCAGCGCGGTCCTGGTGATCGTCGTGGGCATGCTGGCCTTGTGGGGCCTGCGCTGGCTGGCGGGCTGACGGATTTTTCCAGAGTGTCCGCTAGGTGGACGCTTTTGGTATGCCTGGCGGGCGCTTGCGGCATGCCCTCAAGGGGCTTCGTAACGCCTTTCCGAGGCCGGTTTGACCGTGCCGCAATGAGGCTGCGCTAAAATCAAGTTATCCACAGCAATCCGGGCCTGGTACTGCCCTCATAAGTATCGACTCCAGAACGCGCGGCCTGGCCTGCAAGGCGGGATGCAGTTGCGCGTGTCCAGATTGTCCCGATGCATATGTAGTGCAGTGCATGCAGCACTCTCGTTTTGTTCTTTTTCATTGGTCCCGGTATCTGCCTAACCCTGATGACTGAATCCACCCAACCCGTAGCACCCGCCGCTGAAGCGCCCGCGCCGACGTTCGCCGATTTCGGGCTGCACCCCCTGCTGTTGCAGTCCATCGCCGAAACCGGCTACACCACTCCCACGCCCATCCAGGCACAAGCCATCCCCGTCGTGGTGGAAGGCCGAGACGTCATGGGCGCCGCGCAAACCGGCACAGGCAAGACGGCGGCCTTCACGCTGCCCATCCTGCACCGTCTCATGCCGCTGGCCAACACCAGCGCATCGCCCGCGCGCCATCCGGTGCGCGCGCTGATCCTCACGCCCACGCGTGAACTCGCGGACCAGGTGTACGAAAGCGTCAAGCGCTACAGCAAGCAGACGCCGCTGCGTTCCGCGGTGGTGTTCGGCGGCGTGGATATCGGCCCGCAGAAGGACGCGCTGCGCCGCGGTTGCGAAGTGCTGGTGGCCACGCCGGGCCGCTTGCTCGACCACGTCGAACAAAAGACGGTGAACCTGAGCCAAGTCGGCATCCTGGTGCTCGACGAGGCGGACCGCATGTTGGACATGGGCTTTTTGCCCGACCTGGAGCGCATCATCCGCTTGCTGCCCGCGCAGCGCCAGGGCCTGCTGTTCTCCGCCACGTTCAGCAACGAAATCCGCAAGCTCGGCCGTTCGTACCTGAACCATCCCGTTGAAATCGAAGTCGCCGCGCGCAACGCCACCGCCGCGACGATCACGCAGATCGCGTACAAGATGCCGAGCGACGCCAAGCGCGCCGCCGTCGTGCACCTAGTGAAGTCGCGCGGCCTGAACCAGGTCATCGTGTTCTCCAACACGAAGATCGGCACGGCGCGTCTGGCCCGCGAACTGGAACGCGACGGCGTCAAGGCCGAATCGATCCACGGCGACAAGACCCAGGCCGACCGCATGAAGGCGCTGGAAGCCTTCAAGGCGGGTGAGCTCGAAGTGCTGGTGGCTACCGACGTGGCCGCCCGCGGCCTGGACGTGGCCGGCGTGCCCTGCGTCATCAATTACGACCTGCCGTACAACGCCGAAGACTACGTGCACCGCATTGGCCGCACGGGCCGCGCGGGCGCTTCCGGCGAAGCCATCGCCCTGTTCACGCCCGACGAAGAGCGCTTCCTGCTCGATATCGAAAAACTCATCAAGCGCGAAGTGCCGCGCGGCACCCTGGATGTTCCCGCCGACCTGGTCGCGCGCAGCCATCGCCGCAGCGATGACCGCCGCGGCGGCTCGTCGACGTCGCGCGACGGCCGGGGCGATCGCGGCCGTTCGGCCGACCGCCGGTCCGGCTACCCCTCCAGCACGCCGCGCCAGCCCGTGGACGACTTCTTCCTGAAGCCCTACGAGCCCTCGGCCCCGTCCACGCAGGCCGAAGCCCCCGCGCCCAAGGCCAATGGCGGATCCTCCGCGCCGAAGCGGCAAATCGCCGTGCTGCTGGGCGGCAGCCGCAAGCCCTGAGGCCCGGCGCCCGGCCATGAAAAAACCCGCAGGGCCGAAAGCCCTGCGGGTTTTTTCATGGGGAAGGCGGTCAGGCTACCAGCAGCCGGGGCAGGTCCGGCAATGCCGTGGCGACGGCGGCGCTATGTTCGTCCAGGCTTTCCAGCAAGCGTTCGAGGTGGCCGATGTGCGGCAGCATAGGCCCGTAGAACACCACGCGCGGGCCTATCTGCACCAGCAGCGTGGGGAAGTTCTCGACGTCTTCCTCGCCCAGCAATTCGGCATGGTCTTCGATGTCGATCCATGCGAAAACGTGCTGCGGCATGGCCTCGGCCAGCGCTTGCAGTTTGGGCTTGTATTGTTCGCAGGTATCGCACCAGGCCGCGCAGAAGCAGGCGACCAGCCAGGTGTCGGGCGAGGAGCCCAGGCGAGCGCGCAGCGCGGCTTGGTCGGTATCGGGTACAAGTAGAGACATGTGGGCAGATCAGGGCGTGTTTGACTATCATACCCGGGATGTCCACCCTCTCATTTCCACCGTCATGACCGTTTTGCGCACCGATTCCGCCACGCCCGAGCAGGACCGAATTTCACGCGCCGGCGCGGGCGCGGCCAACGTGGGGCAGGCGTTCAAGCGCGCGCTGGTGTCGCAATGCCATCCGACGATGCTGTTCGCGGTGCTGCTGCCTTTTCTGATTGCGCTGGTGGGCTGCCTGCTGCTCCTGTACCTGTTCTGGACGCCGCTGAACGAATGGCTGGCGGCGGAGGCCGCGCGCTGGGACTTCGTCAATCGGGCCGAGGACTGGATGCTCGCGGTCGGGCTGTTTTCGCTCAAGGTCTACATGATCCCCATCATCGCCGCGGCCATCCTGCTGCCGGTGTCCGGCATCCTGGGCCTGGCGATCGCCGCCGTCTTCGTCATGCCGCTGGTGCTGCGCCACGTGGGCCAGCGCGAATACGCCACCGTGACCCGCCAAGGCAAGTTCTCTACCGCGGTCAGCGTCTGGAACGCAGTCTGGGTGTCTCTTGCGTTCGCCGCGGGGTGGGTGCTGACGCTGCCGCTATGGCTGGTGCCGCCCATGGCCGTGGCGCTGTCGATCTTCTGGTGGGCGTTCGCGTTCTCGCGCATGATGCGCGTGGACGCCATCGTGGAACACGCCAGCCCCGCGGAACGCAAGCTCATCCTGGAACGCAACAACGGCGGTTTCTGGACCATCGGCCTGATCTGTTCGCTGCTGAACCTGCTGCCGCCCGCGTGGGTCATCCTGCCTGTATTTTCTGCCCTGGTCTACGCGCATTACGGGCTGGAAGCGCTCAAGCGCCTGCGCGAGGACCGCGTCATCGACGTCTGACCGGCGTCCTCCCTCTCATACCTAATGGAATCGGACATGGCTGCAGAATCCGCCCGCCGCATCGGCCTCATCATCGTCGGGGATGAAATCCTGTCGGGCCGCCGCCAGGACAAGCATTTTTCCAAGGTCGTCGAACTCCTGGGCGCGCGCGGCATGCAACTGGGCTGGGCCGAAATCCTGCCCGACGACCGCGACACGCTGGTGGCAGCCTACAAGCGCAGTTTCGCCTCGGGCGACGTGGTGTTTTCCTGCGGGGGCATCGGCGGCACTCCGGACGATCACACGCGGCAGGCGGCCGCCGCCGCCCTGGACCTGCCGCTGGCGCTGCATCCCGAGGCCGAGCAGGCCATCGCGCAGCGCGCGGCCGAGATGGCGGCCAAGGGGCAGGGCACGGCCGACATGAGCACCCCCGAGAACCAGCAGCGCCTGCAGATGGGCGTGTTCCCGGAAGGGTGCGAGATCGTGCCGAACCCTTACAACCGGATTCCCGGCTTCTTCATCCGCGACCACACGTTCGTGCCCGGCTTTCCCGTCATGGCGTGGCCGATGCTGGAATGGACGCTGGATACGCGCTATCGTGCGCTGCAGCATGTGCAGGTGCATGCGGAGCATTCCTTCCTGGTATTCAGCATGCCCGAGTCGCGCATCACGCCCGCCATGGTCAGCGTGGAAACGCGCTGGCCCGGCGTGCGCGCCTTCAGCCTGCCCAGCGTCGGCGAAGAGGGCGGCACGCCCCATATCGAGCTGGGCGTAAAGGGGGAGCCCGAGGGAGCGGCAGCGGCCCTGGAGTTCTTGCGAGCGGAGGTGCTGCGCCTGGGAGGGAAGCTCGCCGCGCCTTCCGTAAGCTGATCGGAAGCTGAATAAATGGGGGGCGACCCTGTTTTATTAATAAAAAAACCGGTTGCCAAATGGTCCGGTAAATTTCACAATACGGGAAAGAACTGTTTGCTGCGTCGCCGCAAGGCCGGTTTTTTTCGGTGGAACGGCGCAACTGTCAGCAGGCCCTAGCCCCCGAACCTCCATGGCCCGTCTCCCGTCTTCCCGCAATCCCCTGGACGCCGAAACCGAAGGCGCGTCAGCCCATCCCATCGCCATCCAGGTGATCGAGCGCGCCATGCGCCTGCTCGACGCCCTGGCCGCGCAGCCGGATCCCGTGACGCTCAAGGAACTGTCCGCCACCACCGGCCTGCATGCGTCCACGGCGCACCGCATCCTGAACGACCTGGTCGTGGGCCGCTATGTCGAGCGCGTCGACAACGGCCTGTACCAGCTGGGCATGCGCCTGCTCGAACTCGGTTCGTTGGTGAAGGGGCGGCTGAATGTGCGCGAGGCGGCTATTTCCGCCATGCGCTCGCTGCACAAGCTGACCGGGCAGACCATCAACCTGTCGGTGCAGCAGGGCGACGAAATCGTCTACATCGACCGGGCCTGGAGCGAGCGATCGGGCATGCAGGTGGTGCGCGCCATCGGTGGCCGCGCGCCCTTGCACCTGACTTCCACCGGCAAGCTGTTCCTGTCCACTGGCGATGCCCGGCAGGTCAGGGCGTATGCCCTGCGCACCGGCCTGGCCGGGCATACGCGCAATAGCCTGACCGACCTGGACCGCCTGGAACGCGAACTGGCGCTGGTGCGCCGGCACGGCTACGCGCGGGACAACGAGGAGCTCGAACTAGGCGTGCGCTGCATCGCCGCGGGCATTTTCGACGATACCGGCAAGCTGGTGGCCGGGTTGTCCATCTCGGCGCCGGCGGAGCGCCTGCAGGACGAATGGATCAAGGCGCTGGTCGACACCGCGGCCAGCATTTCGGAAGCGCTGGGCTACGAGCCCTCGGTATCCACGGGTTTCAATGGCCTGGGCATGGCGGCCGAGGCCCTGCGGCCATGAACGCCCAAAAGAAGAAAAGCCCCTTGCGGGGCTTTTCTTCTTTTGGGCGCGCGCGCTCGGGGCGCGCTGTTTTTATTGCTGTTCGACGCCGGCCTTCTTGAACAGCTCGGCCCATTGCGGGACCTGCTGCTTGACCTTGGCTTCGAGGGCTTGCGGATTGGCTTCGGCCGTGAGCACGGTCGCGCCCAGCTGCTTCATGCGTTCCTGGAACTTGGGATCGGCCAGGCCGGCCTGCAGGCTCTTGACCAGCTTGTCCACGACGGGCTTGGGCGTGCCCTTCGGCACCCACATGCCATGCCAGATACCCACTTCGAAACCCTTGTAGCCGGATTCGTCCATGGTCGGCAGCTTGGGCAGCGTGGGAACGCGCTTCAGGCTGGTGACGGCGTAGGCCTTCACCTTGCCGCTGTCGATCTGCTGCGTGGTGTTGGTGGTCTGGTCGCAGAGCAGGTCCACCTGCTTGCCCAGCAGGTCGTTCATGGCCGGCGCGGTGCCCTTGTACGGGATGGTCAGCAATTGCACGCCCAGCGCCTCGACCAGCATGGTGCCGCAGAGGTGGCTGGCGGCGCCGATGCCCGCGTTGGCCAGGGAGACCTTGTCCTTGTTCTTTTTGACGTAGTCGGCCAGTTCCTGGATGTTGTTGGGCGGGAAGTCGGAGCGCGCGATGATGGTCATCGGCACGTCGACCACCAGGCCGATGGGCTCGAAGCTCTTGTAGGGGTCGTACCCCGGATTCTTGTACAGCGACGGCGCGGTCGAGAAGCCGGCGTGCATCAGCAGGACGGAATAGCCGTCGGGCTGGGCGCGCGCCACCTGGGTGGTGCCGATCGTGCCGCCGGCGCCGCCCTTGTTTTCGACCACGACGGTCTGGCCCAGACTCGGCCGCATGGCTTCCGCGAGCGAGCGCGCGACGTTGTCCGTCGGTCCGCCTGCGGCGAACGGCACCACCATGTTGATGGGGCGGTCCGGGTATTCCGCCTGGGCGGCGCCAGCGGCGAGCATGGCGCTTGCCGCGAGCAGGGCCGTAAGCGTGCGGGGGAAGAGGGTCATGAAGTCTCCAATTGCAGGGTTTTGCTTGCTGCGATTTAGTTATTGCCGGGTGACTTATCGGTTGTCTTTGTCTGTCATCAGCATGAAAGCAGTTTAGAAAAGAATTGATACGCCGTCACGTCCGGTATTTCCCCAACCATGAAACATTTGTGCCGGATCAAACGCCGGCGCGGATGCGCACCACCAAAGTGCAATCATTTATTGCACCGCACAAAAACTCCTTGACAAGTATTTTTCCCAGTCTAGAATGTCAATTGTGCAGTGCATCAAACGGGCCGGCGGTAGCTTGTAGTACCAGTTTCCGCGCACGTTTACTTATTTCGTCGCAGACAACCATCCTTATTTGCCGGATTGCCCCCGGCTACCCATCAAGGAGCATTCTATGAGCGCCATTCCCCAACAAGTCCTGGACCGTCAGAAAGCCAGCCTCAATACCCTCGTGGCCGCCCAGTCGGCCGTGTTCGCCGGCTTCGAAAAGCTGGTCGAGCTGAACCTGAAGGTCGTGCGCGCCACCCTGGACGAAGTCGCCCAGAAGTCGCAGCAAGCCACCGAGCTGAAGGATCCGCAGGAAGCCGCCGCTTTCGCCTCGGGCCTGCTGCAGCCGGGCGCTGAAAAGGCCATGGCCTACACCAAGCACGTGTACGACATCGTCGCCGGCGTGCAAGGCAGCTTGGTCAAGCTGACCGAAGAACAGATCGCCGAAAGCCAGCAGCAGCTGAGCGACGTGGTCGACCAGTTCTCCAAGAACGCCCCCACCGGTTCCGAAAGCGCCGTCGCCCTGATCAAGTCCTCGCTGGCCACCGCGAACAGCGCCTACGATTCGATGACCAAGGCCGCCAAGCAGGCCGCCGAAGTCGCCGAATCGAACCTGAACGCCGCCGCCAGCGCGACTTTCAAGGCCGCTACGGACGCCGCCGACGCCGCGACCAAGGTCGCCAGCCGCAGCCGCCGCAGCGCCTAAGTTTTTGGCGCACCATGGTGCGCAAACCGCAGTAATGTAGTACTGTTGAGTGACAGAGCAGAGCTGGAATTAGGGCCACCCACCGGGTGGCCCCTTTTTTTTGCCCGGTTTTCGCGTGTTTCTTTTCTTGTTGTGCCTGACGCCGACGCTTTCTTGTGCCTGACATTGGCGCTTCCTTGTGCCTGGCACCGGCGCTTCCTTGTGTCTGACACCCGTACGAGATGGCCTTGGATCCAAGCCTCTCTTCCCGGGTGTCTGACACCCGCGTAGCACCGGTCCAGCTTATAGATCATCTCGTATGGGTGTCAGACACAAGACCACGTCCTCACCCGGCCACCGCCCGCACGCATTCTCCTACCAGGGCCGGGCCGCGATAGATCAGGCCGGTGTAGAGCTGCACCGCGTCGGCGCCCGCTTCCATCTTTTCCCTGGCCTGCCGCCCCGAGAGCACGCCGCCCACGCCGATGATGGCCAGGCTGTCGCCCAGTTGCTGCTTCAGGCGGCGGATCACCGCCAGCGACAATTCATGCACCGGCGCGCCGGACAGGCCGCCCGCTTCCTCGGCATGCGCCTGGCCCGCGACGGCATCGCGCGAGAGCGTGGTGTTGGTGGCGATGACGCCGTCGATGCCGTGGCGCGGCAGCGTGTCCGCGATGGAATCGATCTGTTCCTGCGTGAGGTCCGGGGCGATCTTCACCGCCATCGGTACGCGGCGCTGGTGTTTGTCCTCCAGCGCCTTGCGCTTGTCCGCAAGCTGCGCGAGCAGCGCCGACAATTCGTCGCCGCCCTGCAGCGCGCGCAGGTTCTTGGTGTTGGGCGACGAGATGTTCACGGTCACGTAGTCGGCATGCGGGTACACGCCTTCCAGGCCGATCAGGTAATCGTCGGCGGCCCGCTCGATCGGGGTGTCGGCGTTTTTGCCGATGTTCAGCCCGAGGATGCCGCCCTGGGTGCGCCATGTGCTGCGCTGCACATTGGCCAGAAAGGCGTCCAGCCCCTGATTATTGAAGCCCAGCCGGTTGATGAGCGCGTTGGCGCGCGGCAACCGGAACATGCGGGGTTTCGGATTGCCGGGCTGCGCGCGCGGCGTGACCGTGCCCACTTCGATAAAGCCGAATCCCAGGTTCCCCAGCGCGTCGATATAGGCGCCGTTCTTGTCCAGCCCCGCGGCCAGCCCGATCGGGTTGGCCAACTGCATCCCCATCAGCGTGCAGGGCGCTTTGGGCTGCGCGTGCAGCAGCTTGCGCGTGGCGCCGCATTCGTAGGCGCGCTGCAGGCCCGACAAGGTGACTTCGTGGGCGGTTTCCGCGTCCATGGCGAAGAGCGCCGGGCGGGCCAGGGGATAGGCGTGGAAGAGGATAGACATGGGGCGGAATTGTAGAGCGAATTTCAGCCGCCTTGCGCCGCGCGGGCGCAGCCGGCCCCGTGCGCCGGAATCAGGCGGACGGAGGCGCGGGCTGGTCGCGCCAGGCGCCGTCGACCAGGAACTGGGCGGGGTGGAAGCTCGACTTGTAGGACATCTTGCGGCTGTCCGCGATCCAGTAGCCCAGATACAGCCAGGGCAGGTTCAGGGTGCGGCACTGCTCGACCTGCCACAGGATGCTGTAGGTGCCCAGGCTGCCGGGAAGATCGGGGTCATAGAACGTGTAGACCGAGGACAGGCCGTCGTCCAGCACGTCGATGATGGACACCATGACCAGGACCCCTTCGGGATCGCGGAACTCCACGAGCCGGGTGTTGACCCGGCTGGTAAGCAGGAATTGCGCGTACTGGGTGCGGCTGTCTTCGTCCATGCCGCCGCCCGGATGGCGGCCCTGCTGGTAGCGCGTGTAGAGCCGGTAGTGCTCTGGGGACCAGGCCAGCTCCGCCACGAAAGATTGCAAGTCCTGGTGCGTACGCCAGGCGCGCCGTTGGCTGCGGTTGGGGGCGAAGCCCGCCGCGTCCACGCGCACCGGGATACAGGCGTGGCAGTTGTCGCAATGAGGGCGGTAGGTGAAGAGCCCGCTGCGGCGGAAGCCTTGTTCCACCAGCTGGGAATATGTGCCCGCGTTGATCAGGTGGCCGGGCGCGGCGACCTGTGACCGGGCCTGGCGACCCGGCAGGTAGCTGCAAGGGTAGGGAGCGGTTGCGTAGAACTGTAGGGTGGAGAAGGGGAGTTCTTTGAGCTGGCTCATGGGCGATCCCGGAAGACGGCGGCAGATCCGTGGCGGGATGGCTACATATTAACGCCTAACCCGGCGCCGGGCGCGGCCTGCGGATGCAGGCGCCCGGCGCTGTCCAACATGCCGCGCGACCAGGGAACGGCGGCCAGCGCCGTGGCCCCGCGGACGTGCTGGAGGAAGGCGGCGCGCGAAATGGGGCGGGCACCCAGGCTCGCCAGGTGGCGCGTCTGCTGCTGGCAGTCGATGCGTTCCACCCCCTGCGCCGCCAGATAGCGCACCAGGTAGGCCAGCGCGATCTTGGAGGCGTTGGGAGCGCGGGTGAACATGGATTCGCCGAAGAACATCCGGCCCAGGCTGATGCCGTAGAGGCCGCCGGCCAGTTCGCCGTCGATCCAGGTTTCGATGCTGTGCACGTAGCCGGCCTCGTGCCAGGCGCAATAGGCCTGCTGCATGGCGCCCGTGATCCACGTGCCGGGCTGTCCGTCGCGGGGCGCGGCGCATTCGGCCATCACCTGTGCGAAAGCGGTGTCCACGCGCACCTGGACGCGCGGCTCGTCCGCGAGTTCCTGGCTGGCGGTCTGCCGCAGCAGCTTGCGCAGGGAGTGCGAAGGCGAGAAGTCCTGGACGGCCAGCACCATGCGGGGGTCGGGACTCCACCACAGGATGGGCTCGCCTTCAGAATACCAAGGGAAGATGCCGTTGGAATAGGCCTGGATGAGCCGGGGGATGGAGAGGTCCGCGCCGGCCGCCAGCAGGCCGTCGGGATCCGTCAGCGCGAACTCGGCTGGCGGGAACGGCGTGTCGACGGCAAGCCAGGGCAGCTTCAACGGTGGGATTCTAGGGTGTAGTGATGAGGGGCGAACACGCCAAGCTTGCGGTCGTCGAAATAGTGGCGCAGCGTCGTGGCCACGGTGCGGAACGCCAGGTCGTCCCAGGGAATCTCGGATTCCTCGTAATAGCGGGCCTCCAGGCTTTCGGGGCCCGGATCCAGGTCGGGAGACACCGATTGCGCCAGGTAGAAGACATGCACCTGGTCGATCTGGGGCAGGTCGATGATGGTGTAGAGATCGCCGAGCTGGATGCGCGCGCCGGCTTCCTCGAGTGTTTCGCGGGCAGCGCCTTGCGCGGTGCTTTCGCCCAGCTCCATGAAGCCGGCGGGCAGTGTCCAGGTGTTGTAGCGCGGTTCGATCGCGCGCCGGCAGAGCAGCACGCGGTTCTCCCAGACCGGCACGGTGCCGACCACCAGGCGGGGGTTCTGGTAATGGATGGCGCCGCAGTGATCGCAGATGTCGCGTTCGCGGTTGTCGCCCTCGGGGACCCGCCGATTGACGGGCGAGCCGCATTGGCTGCAGAAGTGCGAACGGCGCGGCGCGGGGAAATATTCGATGGGCGATTTTGCGGTCATGGGTACGATTCTAACGGCTGCGGCGAGGACTGGCGCGCCGGCCCGTGGCGGGCGGGGACGGAGCGCCGAAACGATCCTCCAGGTGTTCGACGAAGGAGCGCACCTTGGGCGACAGGAAGCGCCGGTGGGGGTAGATCGCGTACATGGAAATAGGGGTGTGCGCATAGTCGGCCAGCAGGGTGACCAGCCGTCCGGCGCGGATATCGTCGCCCACCAGGAATTCGGGCTGCAGGATGATGCCGTGCCCGGCCAGGGCGGCCGTGCGCAGGACGTCGCCGTTATTGGCGCGCAGCGCGGCGTTCACGCGCACCAGGTGGGTCACCCCGTCTTTCTCGAAATGCCATTCGTTGCCGGTGCTGGCATAGGCGTAATGCAGGCAGCGATGCTGCTTGAGCTCCTCCGGCTTGCGGGGCGTGCCGTGGCGCGCCAGATAGGACGGAGCCGCGCAAACCCGCAATTGCTGGGGTGCCAGCGGCCGTGCGACCAGCGATGAATCGAGCAGCGGGCCGATGCGCACCGCCACGTCGAATCCATCTTCCACCAGATCCACCACGCGGTCGTTGAGGTCGAGGTCGATGACCACGTCGGGATAGCGCAGCAGGTATTCGGCGATGGCGGGGCCCAGGTGCAGGATGCCGAACGACACCGGCGCGCTCACCCGCAGGCGGCCGCTGGGCCGTTGCCCTTCGGCCTGCAGCGACAGCTCCAGGTCCGCCACCTCGGCAAGAATGGGCCGCACGCGTTCGTAGAAGGCTCGCCCGGCGTCGGTCATGCTCAGCTTGCGCGTGGTGCGGTTCAGCAGGCGCACGCCGTACTTCTGCTCCAGGTAGGCGATCTGGCGCGTGACCACGGAACGGGCCTGGCCCATCTTGTCGGCTGCCGCCGCGAACGAGCCCAGCTCCACCACCTTGGCAAAGGTCAGCATGGCAGTATGCGTGTCCAAGATTGTTTCCTATCGGGGAACAATAATTTGCAATTCTGCATGTTTATCTTTGTTTTTGGAATCGCAAGAATAGCGTTCCTGAAGAATCTTCCCGTCCTGGGCGATTCCCCACCGCTCAAGGAGAGTGCAATGGTTGATACCCGTACCGCGCCTTATGCCGCGCTGCTGCTGCGCGTGGCGCTCGGCGTCATGTTCTTGGCTCATGGCCTGACCAAGCTGCTGGTCTTCACGCTGCCGGGCACCGCGCAGTTTTTCGCCAAGATCGGCTTTGCCGGCTGGCTGGCGTATCCGGTGACCTTCTTCGAAATCGGCGCGGGCGCGATGCTGATCCTGGGCATCGTGCCACGCTGGGTCGCCGCCATCGCGGTTGTGCAGTTGTTCGTGGCGTCGACCGTGCACTTTGGCAATGGCTGGGGCTTCGGCAACCCGGGCGGCGGCTGGGAATATCCCATCTTCCTCGCCGTGGCGGCCGCCGTGCTGGCGCTGCTCGGCGACGGCAAGTTCGCGCTCGTGAAAAGCGGCCGCGGCTGAACGCTGCAAGCACCAGACTGTCTACTGAAACGGACGTGGCTGGCGGGGCGGCAGGGCCCTAGAATGGCGCGGCCGCCCTTGTTCAATTTCCGGAGTTTCCATGTTCTTGCCCACGTTGTTTTTCAAGCGCGCCGCCGGCATGGCGCTGCTGGCCGTTGCCTTGTCGCCTGCCGCCCATGCGTCCGCCGAGCAGGAGGCCGCCAACAAGGCGGCCGTGCTGGCCTTTTACGAGAAGGGGCTGAACCAGAAGGACGCGGATGCCGCCCTGAAGTACGTGGGCGACCGCTACGTGCAGCACAACCCGAGCGCCGCGGACGGGCCGGAGGGCTTCCGAAAGTTCATCGCCTTCCTGCGCGACAAGTTTCCAAAGTCGCACAGTGAGATCAAGCGAGTCTTCACGGATGGAGACTACGTGATCCTGCATGTGCATGCCGTGCGCGAGCCCGGCGCGCGCGGCAGCGCCATCATCGATATCTTTCGCCTGGAGCAGGGCAAGATCGTCGAGCATTGGGATGCGGTGCAGCCCATCCCCGAGCAAGCCGCCAATTCCAACGGCATGTTCTGAGGCTTGGATGAATGCGGCTCAGGCCGCTTGAGGCGTGGGGGCGGGGTCGAAACCCAGTTCCCGCGCGACGTTCTCTTGCGCGATCGTGGACAGGGGCGCCGCCGGATACGAGCCCGGGAACGCCACCCGGATCGTGTGGCCGGGCGCAAGGCCCGCCAGCGCATCCAGCAGCGGCTCGCCGCCGTCCGTGACCAGCATCTCCAGGAGCTGGGGCAGGTCGCGGTCCAGCACGATGCCGGCGCCCATCGGCGTCGCCGCGTACAGGCGGCCGGCATCGTCCAGCCTCCAGGCGTCGATCGTTTCGACCGAGGCGTTCGTGTGGGTCAGCAGGCCGCGATTGTCGTCGCTCAGGCGCAGCGTGTAGGGAGCTGCATCCAGACGCAGGAACACGCGCTGGGGGCCGTTCTGGAAATACCAGCGGCCCGCCTCGTCGTGTTCGTAGTTGCGGTTGATGAATTCCAGGATCTGGCTGTTGGTGATCGACTCGCCCGGCCCGCCTTGAGCGGACTGGCCCTGCGGATGCAGGCGCCAGCGGCCCCTGGCATCCAGGGATAGCCAGCCGTAGACCGCGGGCACGTCGGGCCAGCGGGCAAGGGCGTCTTTCACCGATTGGTCCATGTTCAGGGACGAATGACGATGGGGGGCGGATTGATGACGATGGCGGGCGCTGGCATCGCGGGAACCACGACCGGCTGTGGCGCATAGCCGTAGCGGTAATCATCCCGGCACTTGCGCTTTTCGTGGTAGTCGCCGTTGCGCTTCCACTTGCGTTCGACTTTACAGGCGCCGTCCCAGTATTGCTCTTTGTACTCGCGGCCGTGCCGATGGCGATGCTTGTCCGAATCGGCCTGCGCGGCAAGAGGCGCCAACGCGAATAGCGCCGCGGCAGACAGGGCCAGCAACGAAGAAGGGGTGCGAGGGCGGGAATTCGAAAGGATGCGCATAGGACCGTCGTCAATTGAAAACGGCGTCACCATAGCAATCATTCGATTGTCGGAGCGTAGGGAAGGGTAACGAGATGCAGGGGGAGTTGCTGGAGGCGCAAGCCGGAATCGAACCGACGTACACGGATTTGCAATCCGCTGCATAACCACTCTGCCATTGCGCCAGCATTTCAAGAAAAAAGGAAGCGCGGTGTTGGCCGTTGCTTCCTTTTGTATTTGGAGCGGGAGACGAGTCTCGAACTCGCGACCTCAACCTTGGCAAGGTTGCGCTCTACCAACTGAGCTACTCCCGCGTATGCATTGCATGCATTATTTGGTGCGATTCCCGAAATTTCTTTCAGAAGGCCGTGTCCACCAAAGACAGCGATTATACACAGAATTTCTGACTTGTGTGGCCAGGCCAAGGCCGCCCAAGAAAAAAAGCGCCCGCGCAGCTTGTGCGCGGGCGCAGTGTGGGTCCTCGCGCCCCGGAATCAGGGCGTTTCGGCGGCCTGCGCCGCGGCGGGTTCCGTCTCGGAGGACTGCGGGGCTGCGGCCTGGGCTTGCGGGGCTGCCGCTTTTTTCGCGGGGCGAGCCTTGGCGCCGGGCCGGCGGCTGGCCTGGCGCCGCGCATACGCCGCTTGCTGTGCGGTCACCTTGCCCACGGGCTGCCCTTGCAGGTCGATGCGGGGCGCATCTTCCGTCAGGCAGGCCCAGTAGCGGCTTCCCTTGCACCATTCGGCAATCGCCTGCTTCAGCTGTTCTTCCGTCATGGCCAGCGCTTCGAGATGCTGGGCGGCATCCGCGAGGATGCCTTCCTTGAGAGGCACCTTGGGCGCGGGATTCTTGGGGAAAGCCAGCGGAAACTGCTTCTGCAGGCGCCAGATCGCTTCGACCGTCGGATCGACGGGCTCGCGCTTCTTGGCGGGTTCCTGCTTTCTTGCGGATTCCCGCTGTTTGCCGGAGTCCCGTTGCTTTCCGGAGTCCCGTTTCTTTGTCTGGCCTGCCGCTTTCGGTTGGGCGGGCGCCGCTTGCTGAGCTTGCGCCCGAAGCTGGTCTCGCAGGTCGGCAAGTTTTTCAAAACCCATTGTTCGTTCCAACACCTCTGATTTGTGCAACCAGAAGGTTAACCCATGTGCGTGAACGTAGCGTTGGACCGTTGTTGCAAGTAAGCCGCTGGCGACGGGGCAGGCCTGACCAATCCCGCCTCCGGCTTACCCACTCCGTCGCCGTGGATTATCCTGCCGGGCTCAACGCGGCGGCTGGTCGATATCTTCGCCGGTCCGGTCGCGTATCCACAGCAGGACCAGCGTGGACAAGGCGACCGTCGCCATCATGTACCAGGCGGGCGCCAAGGGCTGCCCCGTCACCTGCAATAGCCAGGTGACAAAGAACTGGGCAAAGCCGCCGAACACGGAAACTCCGATTCCATAGGCCGCGGCCATGCCGCTGGTACGTACCGATTTGGGGAACATCTCCGGCAGCATGGTGATGCCGGGAACCGTCTGCAGCGTCAGTAGCACCGACAGCAAGCCGATGAGCAGCAGCAGGTTGGCGAGCGTGGGGGCGGCGTTCAACCATTGGAAGCAGGGCACGATCACCGCCAGGGTCAGCAGGCGCGAACAGAAGATCACCCGCTTGCGTCCGTAGCAATCGGCGAGCCAGCCCACCAGCGGCGACAACAGGAAGCAGACGACCCCAACCACTACGCTGGCCAGCAGGCTGGACGTGGTGGGCAAACCCAGCACCCGGGCCGCATAGGACGGCATATAGAAGGCAATGATCTGCGTCGACACCATGGCGCCCAGCATCAGCAGCACGCTCTTGAGCAACGTCAGCTTGTGGCGGCCGAAGAGCTCCCGCAGGGGGCTGCTGCGGGCCGCCCGTTCCTTGGCCTGCCGGCTGAGGGACGCCGGCAGGCCCGTCACCAGCGTGTCTTCCAGGTGGCGGCGGATATACCAGCCGACGGGAGCGGTAAGCATGCCGATGAAAAATGGCACTCGCCAGCCCCACTCGTTCATCGCCTGGCCGTCCAGCCCCGCCACCAATGCCGCAACCATGATCGCGCCGAGGAATACCCCCAGCGACTGACTGCCGAATTGCCAACTGGCGTAGTAGCCCCGCTGCGATGGCGGCGCATGTTCGACGAGAAGGGTGGTGGCGGCTCCGACCTCGCCGCCGGCGGCGAAGCCTTGGATCAGGCGAGCCAATACGATGACCACGGGCGCAATGACGCCGATCTGTCCGTAGGTCGGCGTCAAGGCCATCATGCCGCAACCCAGTCCCATCAGGAACAGGGTCAGGGTCATCGCCGACCTCCGGCCAAAGCGGTCGGCGTAGGAGCCGATGAGCAGCGCGCCGACCGGGCGCATCAGGAATCCCACACCGAAGGTCGCGGTGGTCAGGAGCAGTTGGCCGTAAGCGGACGCCTCGGGGAAAAACAATGGGCCGATGAACAGCATCAGAAAACTGAAAACGGTGAAGTCGAAAAACTCCAGGGCATTGCCGATGGTGGTGCCGGCAATCACCCGGCGGCGGGAAACCTGCATATTCGTCTCCGCAAGCGGTGCGAGGACTTCGGAAATCGCGGCCATGACATTCTCCTGACTAGGGATGCGCGTCTACCAGCGGCCGGGCCTGGACTGGGCCGGCCGGAACGAACTGCGGCGGCGAGGAATCAGCCGGCGGGCTTGAGAAACGCGCTCACCAGCTTCACCCAGTAGCTGGCTCCATAGGGCAGGGAGGCGTCATTGAAGTCATAGGCGGGGTTGTGCAACAGGCAGCCGCCCTCGGCTCCCTCGCCGTTACCCATGATCAGGTAGCTGCCGGGGCAGGCCTGCAGCATGAAGGAGAAGTCTTCGCTACAGGTCATCGGCTGCATATCGGCGACCAGTCCATCCTCACCCAGCCACTCGAGGGCTACCTCGCGGGCCAACGCCGTTTCCCGCGGGTGGTTGTAGAGCACCGGAAACGCATTGGCGCTGACCGATACGTCCGCCGTCGCTCCGAAGGCCTCGGCCTGGGCATGGGTCAACGCTTCGATACGCTGCAACAAGAGCCGGCGGGTGGATTCCTTCAACGCCCTGACCGTCACCGCCAGTTCCACGCTGGTCGGCACCACGGTGGAACTGGTGCCGCCATGGATAGACCCGACCCCCACCACCCCCATATCGAGAGGAGGCATGTTGCGAGCCACCACGGTCTGCAGCACCATGATCAGCGAGGCCGCGGCGACCACTGGGTCCACCGTGTCCTGCGGCATGGCGCCGTGTCCGCCACGGCCATACAGGCGGATCGTCACGGTATCGGCCGAGGCCATGAACGGCCCCGACAGGAAGCCGAACTTGCCCACCGGCAGCCCCGGCCAGTTGTGCATGGCGAATACCGCGTCACAGGGGAACAGCTGGAACAGGCCCTCTTCGACCATCTTCCGCGCGCCCAGATATCCTTCTTCGGCGGGTTGGAAGATCAGGCGCACGGCGCCATCGAAGTCGATGCTCTGGGCCAGGCACTGGCCGGCAGCCAATAGCATCGCTGTGTGTCCGTCGTGGCCGCAGGCGTGCATTTTTCCATCATGGCGGCTCGCATAGGGCAAGCTGCTGGCCTCCACGATCGGCAGCGCGTCCATATCCGCGCGCAGGCCGATGACCCGGCCGCCTCGGCCCTTGCGCAGCGTTGCCACGACGCCGGTGCCCGCCAGTCCGTGGTGGACTTCATAACCCCAGCCGCGTAGCTTGTCGGCGACCAGCTGGCTGGTTTCGAACTCTTCGTAGCTCAGTTCAGGATGGGCATGCAGATGCTGGCGAAGCGCGACCATGGACGGCGTCACGTCGCGAACCTCGGGAAGGATCGTTTGGCACGACATTGCTGTCTCCTCAGCAGTGGTGGGAGGCCCGATCGTCGGCGGACGCCGCGTCAGGCTCTTTATCGATCTAGCAAGCGAGTGGCGCTCAGGCTTTCGGCCAGATCCGCGGGAACCAGTCCTGGCGCAGGCGTTGGCCAGGCTGCATGCCGTGGCCGGGGTACGGCGGGGACGTCCTGCCAGGCCTCTCGGCGTATCGCACGTCCTCGCCCAGCCAACGCAGCGACAACACGCGCCGGCGGTCCTGGCTGAGGTTGCCGCGCGCGCCGTGCACGGTGCGGAAGTCGAACAACACTGCGTCCCCCGGTTCCATTTCCCACTCCAGCACCCGCATGTCCGGGTCGACGTCGGGGTTCGGCACCGGCCGATAGCGGCTGACGTCCTCGTAGAAGCTGGTGTCGTCCTTCCAGCGCAGCGGCAGCACCCATTGGGACCATTGGTGGGAGCCCGCGATCAAGCGCAAAGTGGCCTCCTGCACCGGATCCACCGGGATCCATAGGCTTACGGTCTGCTCGCCGTCGAGAAAGTAGTAGGGAATGTCCTGGTGCCAGGGCGTCGGCTTCTGGGTCCCCGGTTCCTTGACCAGGACGTGATCGTGGAAGAACTGGGCGCTGGGAGACTGCATGACTGCCGCGGCGATCGCGGCCGCGGGCGACTCCCGGACGATGCTGGAAAACTCGGGGATGCGCTCCCAGTTGCAATAGTCGTCGAAAAAGCCTCCGGGCTCGCCGGCCGCGACCACGTTGGTGGCGTAGGGGCCCGGTTCAAGCTGATTGCGCGCGATGCCGTCGGCGATCGGCCCGATCCAGTCCTTGAACGCGCCGCGCAGACAGATTGCGCCGTCGCGCTGGAAATCCGAGATGGCCGCCGTTGATACCAAGGGGGCGACTGACTTGTTCATTAGGGGCTCCTTGTAGAGGGCCGCCATGATCGCGGCGACCACCGCTGGACTATTCCCCAGGCTTTTCAAAAAATAAAATAATATGTTCGGATCTGACTCCTCGGGTTTTCTTATGAAGATCAGCTTGCGCCACATCCGTTGTGCCCTGGCAGTCACGCGCCACGGCAACATCACACAAGCAGCCGAGCACCTGAATGTGTCGCAGCCGGCGGTTTCCGCCGCCCTCAATGAGTTGGAAGAGCATCTGGGGCAGGTGCTGTTCGTTCGCCAGCGCGGCCAGGGCGTGACCTTGACGCCGTTCGGCCGCCAGGCAATGGACAAGGCCCTGCGGGTCATGGCCAGCGTGCATGAGTTCGAGCATCTTGCGGAGAGCGGCGATACCCTGTCAGGCGATCTGATGCTCGGTTGCTTCGAGGATCTGGCTCCCTATTGCCTGCCGCAGTTGCTGCGCGGGCTGAAGGAACGCCACCCGGCGATGGCGGTGACGATCCGTGAATATGGTTTTGACCAGATCGGCAAACAGCTCGGCAACGGAACCTTGGACGCGGCGCTCAGCTACGATCTCGGACTACCGGAAGGTATCCAGAGCACGGTGCTCTGCGAACTCGCGGCCTATGCGCTGCTGCCCGCCGAGCATCCGCTGGCCCGTCACAGCAAGGTCAGCCTGCGTCAGCTTTGCGACCATCCCCTGGTGCTGACGGAGCAGGCCTATAGCTCGCAGCACTTTCTGGATTTGTTCCGGTTCCACGGACTGCAACCGCGAAGCCTCAGCAAGACTTATTCGTTCGAATTGCAGCGAGGCCTGGTGGCCAATGGCTTTGGCGTGGCCGTGGCCTATACCAGGCCCTTTGGCGATCACAGCTACGACGGCCAGCCGCTGGCGGTCCGTCCTATTGCCGATCCGCTGCCGCTGCAACGCATTGTGTTGGCCCAGCCCCGCGGCCGTTGCGATTCGCCGCTGGTCAATGCGTTGCGGGAGCAGGCGCTCCAGTGGTTCGCGGAGAATCCGGTGTTTGGGTGGCGGGCGCAGAGTTTGCAGCCGTAGATGCCCTGTATCGGGCGCTGCCCCCGGGGAGGCATTTCTGTCTTGGGGCGGCCCGGAAACAAAAAAAGGAGCCGAGGCTCCTTTTCTTTGTGATTCCATGGGGTCGTCAGGACTTCCATGGAAAAAATCCTGGAGCGGGAGACGAGTCTCGAACTCGCGACCTCAACCTTGGCAAGGTTGCGCTCTACCAACTGAGCTACTCCCGCATTTCCCGCGCCGAACGCCATCTGGATCCATGCGGTCAGAAGGCTGTTCTTTGCAAGAGAGGCGGAAGTATACCCAAATTTTGAAAGTTTGCACGCGCGCAGGGGAAACGGACGGCCCCCGTCCGGTCCCGTGCCTGATGAGGGATGTGAGGGCGGCCCCTGGTTGATCTATGTCAACGTTCCTGCTTTGCGTTGATGGACATCGCCGAGCCTCCGGTTCCATACTCTGCACCAGATAACGTGATACAAAAAAATAGAAGATCAAATAAATTCAGTATCAAATAATCTGGTCGCGATACCTCGCGATTGAACCGTGCCAAGCACGATCAAGGAGGAGATGGAGCAATGGAAAAGCAACGCTATGCGGACATGCAGGAATTGCCGCCCCCGATAGAGCAACCCAACGTATATCCCTTGTCCTGGGTCTGTAAGACCAAGAAACTGCAGGAGGTCTGGGAGGCGTCCTTGCGGGAGGCCTGGGATCCGGAAAAGCTGCCCTGGGACACCTTGGACCTGGAAAGCTATACCTGGGAAGAGCGGGAGTCGATCGCCTATTGGTGGACGCTGTTGTCCGTGTTCGACGCCTCGGCGCCGCCCGTCTTCGCCGAGGCGCTGATCAAGACCTACGAGGTGCACGAAGAGGACGTGGTCCGCAAATGCTTCTTCTCCGTCACGCGCGACGAGCAGAACCACGAGATCATGTGCGGCCAGGCGATTACCCGCCTGCTCGGCCATTCCGATCCGCTGACCTACACGCCCAAGACCGAATTGGGAAAGCGCCTGCAGAAAAATGCCCAATGGCTGTACTTCAACGGTTCGCGTTACTGGACCGGCTACAAGAAAGCCGTGCCCAAGTACGATCTTGCGGTGCTGTTCAGCTCATTCCTGATGGGCGAGATCGCGGCCGCGACGATCTTCAAGCAGATGTACGAAAACTCCCGTGAGATCGTGTTCAAGGAGGGCTTCAAGAACATCGGCCGCGACGAGGGCCGCCACATGGCCATTTGCATGGCCGTCATGGAGCGCGATTATCCCGGGCTCAAGGACGACATCAAGGCCGTGGTGACCAAGCAGATCCGCGCCGGCTACCTGTTCCTGTCCGCCGTGCTTTTCGAGCCGCCGATGGAGTTCTGGGATCTGCCCTCCGATTTCATCGCGAACCAGCGAGAGGCGGAGGAGGTGGCGCGCGCCGCGGGCTTCGGCATCCCCAGCTATGAAGCCAAGCTGGAGAACTGGCGCAACGCGATGATCAACCTGAAAAGCGTGCTGGACCGGTACAACATCCCGTTCCCGGCCATTCCCGAGGTCGGCATAACGGGCCAGGAAGTGTCCGACGTGGACCTGGAAGACATCATCCCGGTGTTCTGACCCTAAGGCGTGGCGGCCGGCGCGCGCGTCGCGTGGCGCCGGCCCTGCTGGGAGCGGCCGAAAGACATGGCAATAATCACGATACAACCGTCCGGCAAGGCGGTGGAATGCGCGTCCGGCGACACGGTGCTTACCGCGTTGGAGCGGGCGGGGTATGCACTACCGAACAACTGCCGCGCGGGGGCCTGCGGTGAATGCAAGGTCAAGGTGCTTGCCGGCGCCTTTGACCAGGGCACCGTGCTCGACATGGCCTTGACCGCCGACGAGCGCGCCCAGGGCTATGGCCTCATGTGCATGGCCAAGCCGCTGGAGGACAGTCTAGAGATCGAGTGGGGAACGGCCGACGCGCGGCCCAAGCTCTTTCCGCCCCGCGAAAACGCCCTGTTCGTGGTGACGGACAAGAGGCTGCTTACTCCGCGAGTCATGGAGTTGCGCTTGCGGCCCTTGGGCAAGCCCATGCGTTATTGGCCAGGGCAATACGTGATGCTCGGCGATCCCGGCGCCGGGATCGCCCCGCGGGCGTACTCGATCTCGAATGCGCCGCGCCCCGACGGCGAACTGGTCCTGCAGATCGCCCGGATGGATGGCGGCGCCACCAGCTCATGGGCGCACGCAACGCTGACGCCGGGCGACAGCGTCAAGCTTTCAGGGCCGTACGGCACGTTCATCGGGGATCCCGCCGTGGAGTCCCCCATACTCTGCCTTGCCGCCGGCACCGGCCTGGCTCCGATTCTCGCCTTGACCGAAGCCGCGATGCGCCGCGGATTCCGGCAGCCGGTCATGCTGGTGATCTCGGCGCGCACGCGCGCCGACGTATACGGCCTCGGCATGTTGGCCTGGTGGCGGACCAAGCATCGAAAATTCGATTATCGGCTCGCATTGACCCGCGAAGCGGGCGGCGATTGTCTTTCCGGCCGCATCGGGGAGGTGCTGCCCTCCGTGTTCGCGGACTTGTCCAGGCATACGGTATTCGCGGCCGGCAGCCCCGGTTTTGTCGCATCGAGCGTTGAGGCCGCCTTGCGGCAAGGGGCGAGACCGGAGGCGATATTCACGGAAGGTTTCAATGCCCAGCAGCGGCCGACGGTGGTGGATGACGAGCATCTGATGCTAGGCCCCGGCGCTTCCTGAACGGGCTCGGGCCTCGGCCTGGCCCGTATTTATATCCATTTGTTTCTCCGCTGTATGGGAAAAGCGGTAAAACGCCAGGCAAGCACGGAAGCGGATGGTATCCGTATTTTCCGGTTTTATTAATTAGGATGGTATCCATTAATGCGAAAGGCGCGATATGGATGGTATCCATTCAATTAATTAAAAGGTGCGGTTTGCATCCATTCGCGTTATTTCAATAATCTAGATGGTATCTCTCCGGTAAATCTTGGTATTGCAAAAAAAGGGGTATAAATTGCCTCCTTTTTTGCGAAAGATCGCTCAATTCATTTTATCTGGATCGTTACGTAGTAATACGTTTTCGGCGATTCAGTAATGATTTGGTATCAGATTTTATTAACCGAGATAATGGAGGATCCACGTTGATATACGGCACGAAGAAGTGGCTGACGGCGACACTCGCGCTAAGCGCGTCCTATGGCGGCGGCGCCGTGGCCGCGGACCTGACCGTTGCCGCCGGCAACACGCAGGTGTTCGACGGTTCGGCCAGTTTCCCCGGCGGGATCGATGTCAATGGCGGCACGCTGGTGATCGGCGGCAATGGCGGCGGGGCCGGCGTCGCAATCGGCGGGAATGTCAATGCGACGTCGAACGGCACCATCGCGGGCTTCGGTTCGATTAATGGCGACCTCAACGTGACGGGTAATTCGCGCGTTGCGCCAGGGTATTCCGTCGGCACGCCGACCGGCGTGTCGAACGGCAATCTCGTCGTCAACGGCAATCTGTCGATGAGCAATGCCGTGTTCGACTTCGAGACCGGCTATGCGGGCCTGCCCATTACCCAGCCCGGCACCGGCGACAACATTACGGTCGGCGGCGACGTCGCCCTCAATAACACGACGCTGAACGTATCGGTCAATACGCCGGGCGTCACCGCCGGCTACTACCGGATCCTGTCATACGGCGGCACGCTGAGCGGCAACGGCCTGTCGTTGGGCCCGGTCACCGGAGAATCCTTGCCTGCGGCGACCATCCAGTCGCTGACCGGCGACAAGCAGATCAATCTCATCCTGGGGCCCAGCACCACCAATCTGTGGAACGGCAACGGCGCGGCGTCCGCCACCCGGGCCGGCGGCGGCAGCGGCACCTGGAGCGCCGCCAGCACCAACTGGAACAGCCCGGCCAATGCCACCGGGGCCCTGCCCGATGGCGGATACGCGATTTTCACGGGCGCGGCCGGCACGGTCACCGTCGACGGCGGCGCCGGTCCCGTGCGCGTGTCGGGCATCCAGTTCGCCACCGACCGGTATCGCCTGCAAGGCGCTCCCATTACCCTGGTCGGCAGCGGCGGCAACCAGCCGGCGATTGTCGTCGGCGACGGGACTTATGCCTCGGGCCAGTTCGTCGACATCATCGATAACCCCTTGCAAGGCACGCAAGGCTTCGTGAAGACCGGCCCGGGATCGGTGATCCTGACCGCCGACAGCAGCGGCCTGAGCGGCCCCATCCTGATCGCCGACGGAGCCCTGGAAATCGACGGCAAATTGAATGGCCCCGTCGATATCGGCCGCGAAGTCGTGCTGGCGGGCGTCGGCCAGCTGGGCAGCACCACGCTCTATCCCACCGCGGTCGTCTCTCCTGGCAATGATGGCTCGCCCATCGGTACGCTCACCATCAACGGCAACCTTTCCTTCGGTGAAAACACCATCTATCGCGTGCATGCCGATCCGGCAAGCAGCGCCAGCGACCGCATCCACGTCACGGGCGTCGCCTACCTGGATGGCACCGTGGCGCACGTAGGGCCCGATGGCAACTACGCGCCGCGAACGACCTACAACATCCTGACGGCGGACGGCGGCATACAGGGCCGCTTCACCGGCACTTCGAGCGCGTATGCATTCCTGACTCCCACCCTTAGCTACGACGCCAAGAACGCGTTCATGACGCTGACCCGCAACGACGTGCCGATCGGCAGCATCGGCGGCACGGACAACGAGAGCAGCGTGGGCGGCGCGCTGGACAACGAAGCGCCGCCCGAGGCCGGCAATGGATCGTCGTCGACCGGCAATGGCTCGACCTCGACCGGCAACGGTTCGGCTTCGACGGGCAACGGCTCGGCCCCGGCCGGCAACGGCGCGGCGTCGACTGGAAACGGGTCCACGGTGGCTGGAAATGGATCGTCCTTGATCGGGAGCGGCAGCGCGTCGGGCAAGGCGACGGGCGCCAGCCAGGTCACGACGGCCGTTCTGTCCATGACTCCGGGCGAGGCGCGTTCGGCCTTGAAGATGCTCTCCGGCGAAGCGTACGCGAGCACCGCCAGCGTGCTGCAAAGCCAGGCGGATACCGTGCGCTCGATGCCGCTGTCCCATCTGCGCGGCAATCTCGACGCGCCGGCGCTCGCCGGGCGGCCCACGGCCCAATTGGGTTCGGCCTCGTCCGAGGCGCTGCCGCAAAGCGGCGCTTCTCCGATGTGGGCCCAGGCATTCGGCAACTGGAGCAAATTCGGCAGCGATGGCAACGCGTCGAGCGTGAGCCAATCGGCCGGCGGGCTCTTCGTCGGCGGCGACGGCGCCGTGGGCGGCGGCTGGCGGCTGGGCGGCGCGGTCGGCTACATCGGCAGCCACAATTCGATCGACGATGCGGCTTCGCGCACGGATGTCGATAGCTATACGGCAGCCCTGTTCGGCGGACGTAATTTCCAGGCCGGCCCTGGCCATTTCCGCTTCATGGCCGGCGCGGCCTACACCTGGCACGACATCGACGCAAAACGCGATGTGGCGGCCGGAAGCCTGAACCAGCGGCTCGAGTCGTCCTACCACGCCTCGTCCACGCAAGTGTTCACCGAACTCGGCTACAACCTGCCGCTGGGCGACGCCTACACCGTCGAACCCTACGCCGGCCTGGCGTGGAACCAGGTGCGCACCCGCGGTTTCGAGGAATCGGGCGGCACCGCGGCCCTGAGCGGCAAGGGCAGCACCGACGATGTGACCAGCACCACGCTGGGCTTGCGCGGCGCATGGCAGTTCGGTTCCGACCGCGCGCCGGGCCGCCTGACCGCGTCGCTGGGCTGGCGCCACGCAATGGGCGATGTGAAGCCCAGGCAGGAGCTGGCTTTCGACGGCGGCAGCACGTTCTCGGTGACGGGCGTGCCGATCGCGCGCGACGCCGCCGTGGTCGGTCTGGGCGCCGAAGTGGCCCTCACGCGCAACACGACGGCCGGCGTTTCCTACGACGCGCAGTTCGGCGGCGGCAACCGGCAGCAGTCGGGCCTGTTGAAGCTGGCCGTGCGCTTCTAGTCCGGCGCGGGCAGGTGCGCAGGCGCCGCGGCGGTATCGCGGCGCCTGCCGCAGAGCGGCGATACCGGTATCGGCGAGCCGATGAAAAGGGGCGGATCTTTCGATTCGCCCTTGCGTTTTCGCTACCGGTCATCGCCATTCATTGAACATGCCGCGGCGCGGAAGTCGCCAGATCGTTCGCCTGCCCTCTGAAGGGGCAGAAAATAACTTCAAAAAATATCAATCAAAACTATATTGCTTCAGAGATTCGCGAGATCCAGAATTCTGCTCATGGGCGCCGTGTGTCGCTCGGGGGCGGAAAATGGATACCAGCAATTCCACGAATCAGAGACAACTTACGGTCCGCATCTCTCGGGGAACCGAAGACGGAAGCTTCTCCACTTACTCGGTCCCCTGGCGGGAGAACCAGACGGTTCTGGACGTGGTGACCGAAGTCCAGCGGACGCAGGAGCCCAGCCTCTCGTACCGCTTCGCCTGTCGCGTCGGCGTGTGCGGGTCCTGTGCGATGACGGTCAACGGCAAGCCGCGCTGGACTTGCCGGACCCACGTGAGCCGCGTCGAGGAAGACGGCGTGATCGTGATCGAACCCTTGCGCAACATGCCTCGGATCAAGGACCTCGTCGTCGACATGCGCGAGTTCTTCCAGAAGTGGGCGCGCGCCGGCAACACCTTCGTCGGCACGGCCACGCGCAATGATCCGCCTGCGCTGGTGTCGCCTCAGAGCAAGAAGCGGAAGCTGGCGGATGCGGCCATCGAATGCATCAATTGCGGCGTGTGCTACGCGGCCTGTGACGTGGTGTCCTGGGACAAGGATTACCTCGGCCCCGCCGCCCTGAACCGGGCATGGACGCTGTTCAACGACGAGCGGCACGCCGATCCCAAGGACGTGCTGCACAAGGCCACTGCCGGCAGCGGCTGCAATTCCTGTCACACCCAGGGCAGCTGCATGAAGCACTGTCCGGTCAGCCTGAGCCCGACCGGCAGCATCGCAGGATTGAAACGCAGCGCCATCTTCAGCCTGCTCAGGGGAGGCTGACATGGAGGCACGTCTGTTCGCGCTCCAGCGCCTCACGGCGATGGTGATGGCTCCCTTTGTTTTCGTGCACGTCGGACTGGTCATCTATGCGGTCCGCGGCGGCCTGACCGCTGGCGAGATCCTTTCCCGCACCCACGGGAACTGGCTCTGGATCGTCTTCTACGGCCTGTTCGTGCTGAGCGTGTCGATCCACGTTCCGATCGGCGTCCGCAACATCCTGATCGAGTGGCTCGGGATCGGCCGGAGGGGGGCGTCCGTCATCGGACTGGCGTTCGGCGCGGCGCTGCTCATCCTGGGCATGCGCGCCGTCGCGGCGGTGGGAGGGCTGGCGTAATGAAGTCCGCACGCAATCATCAGGCGTACTGGGCCTTCCTGGGGCACCGGCTTTCAGGGCTCGCGCTGGCCCTGTTCCTTCCCGCCCACTTCTATGTGCTGGCGATGGCGCTGGACGAGGCGAGGCTTGACGGCTTTCTGAAGCTTGCCGAAATGCCGGCGATGAAGATCGGCGAATGGGGGCTGGTGCTGCTCCTTACCCTGCACATGTTCTTCGGGCTGCGACTCCTCGCGCTCGAACTCCTGCCCTGGCGTTCACCGCGCGACGCGCGCGTCGCCTGGATCGGATGGGGATTCGCAGTCTCGATGGCCACGGGCCTGGCGTTCATCGCGGGAGTGATCTGACATGCATATCGAAAACCACAAGACAGACATTCTGGTGATCGGCACCGGGGGCGCCGGCCTGTTCGCCGCGCTGCATGCCAAGAAGGCAAACCCCGCCCTGCGGGTGACGGTGACCGTGAAGGGCCTGCTCGGCAAGTGCGGCTGTACCCGCATGGTCCAGGGCGGCTACAACGTGGCGCTGGCCGCGGGCGATTCGGTGGAGCGCCATTTCATGGACACGATCGAAGGCGGCAAGTGGCTGCCGCGTCAGGATCTGGCGTGGCGGCTGGTCGAAGGCGCGGTCGAACGGGTACGGGAGCTGGAGAACGAGATCGGCTGCTTCTTCGACCGCAATCCCGATGGTTCGCTGCATTCCAAGGCGTTCGCCGGCCAGAGCTTCGACCGCACGGTGCACAAGGCGGATCTGACGGGTATCGAGATCATCAACCGGCTGATGGAACAGGTACGGGCGCTGGACGTAGAGGAACTCGAGGAGCATCGGGCCATCGAGCTGATTCCCGCCGCGGACGGTTCGGGCATCTCGGGCGTGCTGTTCATCGACATGCGGACCGGCGCCTATCGCTTTATCCAGGCCAAGGCGGTGCTTCTGGCCACGGGGGCGGGTCCGACGATGTATCGCTACCACACACCTTCGGGCGACAAGACTTGCGACGGCCTGTCCATGGCGTTGCGATACGGATTGAAGCTGCGGGACATGGAAATGGTGCAGTTCCATCCGACCGGCCTGCTTGGCGGGCCGGATACGCGGATGACCGGCACGGTGTTGGAAGAAGGGCTGAGGGGCGCCGGCGGCTACCTGCTCAACGGCGACGGCGAGCGCTTCATGGCCAACTACGACAAGCGCGGCGAACGGGCCACGCGCGACGTGGTCAGCCGGGGAATCTACGCCGAAATGCGCGCCGGGCGCACGGGGCCGATGGGCGGGGTCTATATCCAGATGAGCCACCTCGGTCCGGAGAAGGTGGCCAAGACCTTTCCCGGCATGGTGAACCGGTGCAAGGATTGCGGATTCGACCTGGCGGGCGGAAAAGTGGAAGTGGTGCCGACGGCCCATTACCTGATGGGCGGAGTCGAGTTCAACGTAGATGGTTCAACCGCCTCGCCGGGCCTCTACGCGGCTGGCGAAGACTGCGGCGGGGTGCACGGCGCCAACCGCCTTGGCGGAAATGGCGTGGCGAACTCCACGGTGTTCGGCGGGATCGCCGGCGATTCGATGGCTGCATATATCGCGAAAGCCGGACAGTGGCGCGACCCGGACCAGCGGATCATCGCGCGGGGCGTCGAGCGCGCGGAGTTTCCATTCTCCCGGCGCCCGGGGCGCATTCATGAGCTGCGCGACGCGCTCTCCCAGACGATGTGGGACGACGTCGGCGTGCTGCGCCATCGCGAGGCGATGGAGCACGGCCTTGACGCCGTTGCGGGCCATCGCGCGGCCTTGCGCGACATCGGCGTGGCGGACGGCGACCGGCGCTACAACCTAACCTGGCACGACTGGCTCAACCTGGAAAGCCTGGTCGATATCTCCAAAGTGATCACGGTCTCGGCGCTGGCGCGCGAAAACAGCCGCGGCGCGCATTTCCGCGAAGACTTTTCCGAGCCGGGGGACCTGCACACCAGCCGCTATACCCGCGTGAGCGCGCAGGACGGCGAGGTGCGGCTGGAGATGGTTCCAGTTTCCTTCGACATCGTAATGCCCGGCGAATCGCTGATCGAAGGCGAAGCAGGCATACCCCAGAGCTGAGGCACATCCCACCATGAGAATTCCCGTCCAGAAAGTTGAAGAGGCGGCGCTGGAGATCATGCGCCGCGCGGCGATCGAGATCCCCGCCGACTACAAGCAAGGCATCCAGGAACTGCAGAAGAAGGAAACCGGCAAGCTGCCGCGCTTTGTCATCCATGCCATGGTCGACAATTGGGAGGCCGCCGACCAGGACCGGCGCCCCATGTGCGCCGACACCGGACTGCCGCGGTACTACGTCAAGGTCGGCAACAACGCCTCGGTCGACGCCGGCTTCGTCGCCGTGGAGCGCGCGCTGCGGCACGCCACGGCCGAGGCGACGGTCACGATTCCCCTGCGGCCCAACCGCGTGCATCCGCTCTGGCGCACCGACCACAACAACAACGTCGGCATCAACGCGCCCGAGATCGAATGGTCATTCGAGCCCGACGCGGACTGGATCGAAATCACCACGGTGCACAAGGGCGGGCTGTTCGGCACCGACTACCGGATGCTGTTTCCGGGCGATGGCATAGACGGCATCAAGCGCTTCGTGCTGGACACGCTGATCGCGTTCGGCAAGCGCGGACTGGCGTGCCAACCGGCCATCGTGGGCATCGGGCTGGGCGGATCGAAGGACGCCTGCATGCAGCTGGGCAAGCAAGCCGCCTGCCTGCGGACGGTCGGGGACCGGAATCCCGACCCCAAGGTGGCGGAGCTGGAGCTCGAGCTGATGAAACTGGGGAACGCCATCGGCATGGGCGCAATGGGTTTCGTCGGTTCCGGCATGGTGGTCGACTGCCACATCGAATGCGGCTATACGCATACGGGCGGCATGCCCATCAGCCTGCACACGTTCTGCCTGTCTTCGCGCCGCGCCACCGCGCGGATTCACGCCAATGGGGTAATCCAGTACCGCACCGATCCTCAGTGGTTCACGCCCTACATGCGCCGGGAGACGGTCGAATGGTAAGCAACGACGATGACATCAAGGTCTTTCACCTCGACTTGCCGGCCAGGAGGGAAGACATCGCCAGGCTTGAACTCGGTTCGGCCGTCTATCTCAATGGCGTGGTGTACACGGCCCGGGAGGGCGTCTATAAGAAGGTCCTGGACCAGGGCCTGCCATTGCCGCTGGATCTGCGATCCATCAGCAACGTCAATTTTCATTGCTCGCCGGCCGCCGCGCCGGACGGCCGCGGCGGCTACAACGTGGGCGCCGTCACGGCCACCGCGTCGTTCCGGTTTTCCCAGTGGATCCCTCGATGGCTGGACGCAACCGGGTGCCGCATCCTGATCGGCAAGGGCGGCATGCCCGCGGATGACTACAAGACGGTGCTGGCGCCGGGCGGCGCGATCTACCTGACGACGGTGGGCTACGGTACGGGCGCGTTGTTGGGCCGGGGCATCAAGCGGGTGCGCGAGGTGCATTGGCTGGATGAGCTCGGCATCGCGCAGGCCATGTGGCTGTTCGAGGTCGAGAACTTCGGGCCATTCATCGTCGAGAGCGATCTCGAGGGCAATTCGCTCTTCGCCCAGCACGCTGAGACCATCAATGCGGGCATCGAGAAGCTATATGCCGGGTTGAAGCCGCCCGCCTTGCACCGCTACGGCGAGACGGACGACCGTAAGGACGAAGTGATGTAGGCGCGGCAGCGCGGCTTCCGGCAACCCCATACCTGACAGAGATACTGCGATGATCATCGACTTTAGGCTGCGGCCGCCAGTGGGCGGCTTCCTGGACACGCTGATGTACTCGGCGGGAGCGCGCCGCGACGGCTTTACGCGGACGGTGGGTTTCGAGCCGTCGGCCGCGGCGCAGCAGCAATCGATGGCGCTGCTGCTGAAAGAAATGGACGCTGCGCGGATAGACCGCGGCGTGGTCGTGGGCCGCCTGGCCGGCGTGCTGGGCAGCGTGTCCAACGAGGATGTGCGCGGCATCGTCGCCGATCATCCGGACCGATTTATCGGCGCCGCCTCCATCGACCCCAGCGACAGGCGGCGCGCGTGCCAGACCATCAGCCAGGCGGTCGAGGACGGTTTCAAGCTGATCAATATCGAGCCGGGTTCCTACCCGGTGCCCATGTACGCCGACGACAGGCGCCTCTATCCGATCTACGGCCACTGCGAGGACCTGGGCGTGCCGGTGATCATGATGGTCGGAGGCACGGCGGGACCGGACCTGAGCTATTCGGACCCGATACGGACCGACCGGGTGCTGGCGGATTTTCCCGGCCTGCAGGTGGTGGTCGCCCATGGCGGCTGGCCCTGGGTCAACGAGATCCTGCACCTGGCCTTCCGGCGCCAGAACCTGTGGCTGTCGCCCGACATGTATTTTTCCCGCATGCCGGGCTGGGAGGAATACGTGAAGGCGGCCGACGGCTTTCTCTCGGACAGGATGCTCTACGCCAGTTCATTCCCGTTCTGCCCGGTGCAGGGGTACAAAGAGTGGTTCGAGACCTTGCCGATCCGGGCCGATAATCTCGGCAAGGTCATGGGAGGCAATGCGCGGCGGCTGCTGGGCATCTAGCGCGGCATACTCCTCCTTTCCGCAATGCTGCCCCTCACGAGGAATCTCCTTGCATGGACATCCGGACGCTCTACACGCTGATCGCGATTGCAGACCACGGCAGTTTCGCCGAGGCCGGCAACACCATCGGCCTGTCGCTGTCGGCGGTGAGCATGCAGGTCCGCGCGCTCGAGGACGAACTCGGCATCACGATCTTCGACCGCAGCCGGCGTCCGCCGATACTCACGGACACGGGGCTGGCGCTGGTGCACCGGGCGCGCGACCTGATCGCGCACTGGGAGAGCATGAGCGCGGCCCTGAAGAAAGGCACCTCGTCGGGACTGCTCAGGCTTGGCAGCGTCCATACCTGCGTGTCGGGCGTGCTGCCGCTCGCGCTGCGCCACCTGCAGAAGCAGGGCCACGGCCTGGAGGTCCACGTCACCACGGGGCTCACGCATGACCTGGAGCGCGCCATCTATCACCGCCAGCTGGACGTGGCGATCGTGACCGAACCCGACGCGCCGCGCTCGGGCCTGGATTTCCTGCCGTTCGTCGAAGAACAGCTGGTCGTCATCGCGCATCGTTCGGTAAAGGGCGCCAGCGACCAGGAGATCCTGGAACAGAATCCCTATGTTCGCTTCAACCGCTCGGCGCGCGTGGGGCATCTGGTGCAGGAAGAGATGGTGCGCAGGCGCATCACGGTGCGTTCGGCCATGGAGATCGACAACCTGGAGGGCGTGATCGCCATGGTGGCCAATGGCCTGGGCGCATCGGTGGTGCCGGCCTGCCGCGGCAGGAACGAGTTTCCACCCGGCATCCGCGTCATTCCGTTCGGTTCACCCACGGTCACGCGCCGCCTGGGCATCCTGGCACCTAAGGAGAATCCTCGGGCCCATCTTACGCAGTTGTTGCTCGATGCATTGAAGTCAGTCTGCGTCGGCCAGCGCGACGGCACGGAGCATGCCAGCGCCGGCCAGTAGTTCGTAGTCCAGCAGTCCAGCGTTTTTTTAGTTCAGCAGCCTGGTAGTTCAGCAGCCTCGTAGTCCGCAGAAAAACACCGCAACGCCCCAAAAAAACGAGCCATCGGCCCGAGGGTCAGTTGCTGCCTGGCGAATCGTGAGCCTGCCGCGAGCCGGCGCGCTTCGCCGTCCCGCGAACCGAAGGAGACAAATCCATGAAGAACGAAACTCAACCCAACAATGCGCGCCGCCGTATCGTCAAGACGCTGGGCTGTGGCCTGGCGCTCACGCCGTTCATGGCCTTGCCGGCACGGGCCGACTGGCCGGCGGACAAGGTCATACGCATGATCGTCCCGTTTTCGGCGGGCGGCGCCACCGACCTGCTGGGCCGCGCGCTGGCGGCCGAGCTGGGCAAGGGCCTGCAGCAGAGCGTGATCGTCGAGAACCGCGCGGGCGCCGGCGGCAGCGTGGGCGCGCAGGCCGTCGCCAGCGCGCCGGCGGACGGCTATACCTTGTTGCTGGCGTCGGGCAGCATGTTCACGGTCAACCAGTTCATCTACAGCAAGCTGCCATACTCGCTGGCTGACTTCAGCCCCGTCGGCAAGGTGGCCAACGGGCCCATGGTCATCACGGTCAATGCCAACCTGCCCGTCAAGAACACGCGCGAGCTGATCGAGTACGCCCGCGCCAGGCCGGGCAAGCTCAGCTTCTCGTCGGCGGGCGTGGGCAGCCAGACGCACATGGCGGGGGAAGCCTTCAGCGATGCAGCCGGGATCGAGCTCATGCACGTCCCGTACAAGGGCGAAGGCCCGGCCTACACGGATCTCATGGCGGGCGTGATCGAAGTCGCCGTGGGCAACATCAACGCCATCGTGCCGCTGCTCAAGGGAGGGCGCCTGCGGGCGCTGTCAGTGACGGGCAAGGAGCGCTCGGCGCTGCTGCCGGACGTGCCGACCACCGCGGAGGACGGCGTGCCAGGGTTCGAGTTCACGGGCTGGTTCGCCTTGCTGGCGCCGGCGGGCACGCCCCAGGCCTCGGTCGATCGGCTGCTGGCCGACGCGAGAAAGGCGGTCGAGCAGCCCAACATGCAGCGCTACCTGGCGGACCAGGGCATGTCGGCGACCATCGTGCCCGCTGCCGCGCTCAAGGAAGAGATCGCCAGGGAATCCGCCAAGTGGAAGGCGCTGGTGGAAAAGAAGAAGATCACCGCGAGCTGAGTCCCCATGATGCCACCCGATACGCTCGCCTACGCCGCGCCCGTTGTCCTTGTCGCCTATGTCGTCTTCGGGATGACGGGATTCGGCGCGGCCATGGTGGCCGTGCCGCTGCTGGTCCAGTTCATGCCCTTACCGTTCGCGGTTCCGCTGGTGGTGCTGTTCGACCTGGCCTGCACGGCGCTGGTGGGCGGCAGCAACTGGCGGCGCGTTTCCCTGGTCGAACTCAAGCGGCTGTTTCCCTGGCTGCTGCTCGGGATAGGGCTGGGCGTCACGCTGTTGCACAACGCTGGCGCTCGCTGGCCTCTGATCCTGCTGGGCAGCTTCGTGCTGGCGGTATGCATCAAGGGCCTGCGGGGCGCGCGGGCCAAGCCGTCGGCGCCGCTGAATACGCTCTGGGCCTTGCCGTTCGGCGTGTTCGGCGGCATCTTCAGCGCGCTGTTCGGGACCGGCGGGCCGATCTACACCATCTATCTGTCGCGCCGGCTGGATGCGCTGGACCAGTTCCGCGCCACGATCTCGGTGGTCATCCTGGCCAGCGGCATCATCCGGGCGGCGGCCTTCGGCGCCGCCGGACTGTATGCGCAGCCGGAAATCCTGTCCGCGGCCGCCTTGCTGCTGCCCGTGGCCCTGATCGGCTTGTACGGCGGTTCCCGCCTCAGGGTCCGCGTGTCGCCGGAACTGCTGAAGCGGTCCATCTTCATGCTGCTCGCGATAGCGGGCGCGGGCGCCATCTATCGCGGATGGGTCTCGCCCGCGTGAGACAGGCTGCCGTTACTTGGCCGTCGGCATGGCGAACTCGGCGCCCTTGCCGATGCTTTCAGGCCAGCGCTGCATGATCGACTTCTGCCGCGTGTAGAAGCGCACGCCTTCTTCGCCGTAGGCGTGCATGTCGCCGAACAGGCTGCGCTTCCAGCCGCCGAAGCCATGCCAGGCCATCGGGACGGGGATCGGCACGTTGATGCCCACCATGCCGACTTCGATGCGCCGGCCGAATTCGCGCGCCACGTTGCCGTCCCGGGTGAAGCAGGCCACGCCGTTGCCGAACTCATGGGCGTTGATGAGGTCCACCGCCTCTTTCAGGTCCTTCACGCGCACGCAACCCAGCACCGGGCCGAAGATTTCTTCCTTGTAGATGCGCATATCGGGCGTGACGTGATCGAACAGCGTGCCCCCCATCCAGAAGCCGTCGCTGCAGCCCTCGCCTGCCTGCGCTCCCTGGAAGCCGCGGCCGTCCACCAGCAGCTTCGCGCCCTCCGCCTCTCCTTGCGCGATGTAGCCGCTGATGCGCTCGTGCGCGGCCCGGGTCACGATCGGGCCCATTTCGGCCGCCGGGTTCTCGCCGTCCAGCACCTTCAGCGCCTTGGTGCGTTCGATCAGCCTGGGCAGCAGCCGGTCGGCCACGTCGCCCACCAGCACCGCCACGCTGATCGCCATGCAACGCTCGCCGGCCGAGCCGTAGCCGGCGCCGATCAGCGCGTCCACGGCCTGGTCGATATCGGCGTCGGGCATCACCACCATGTGATTCTTGGCGCCGCCCAGCGCCTGCACGCGCTTGCCGAGGCGGGCGCCGGTTTCGTAGATGTAGTTGGCGATCGGCGTGGAACCGACGAAGCTCACCGCCTTGACGTCCGGATGTTCCAGCAGCGAATCCACGGCCACTTTGTCGCCCTGCACGACATTGAATACGCCGTCGGGCAGGCCGGCTTCCCGGAGCAGTTCGGCGATGCGCAGCGAGGGGCTGGGATCCGTCGGGCTGGGCTTGAGCACGAAGGTGTTGCCCGCGGCGATGGCCACGGGGAACATCCACATGGGCACCATCACCGGGAAATTGAAAGGCGTGACTCCCGCCACGACGCCCAGCGGCTGGCGCAGCGTCCAGTTGTCGATGCCGGTGGAGACCTGTTCCGTGTGGGCGCCTTTCAGGAGCTGCGGAACGCCGCAGGCGAACTCGATGATGTCGATGCCGCGGGAGACTTCGCCTTGCGCATCGCTGAAAACCTTGCCATGCTCGGCCGTGATCATATGGGCGAGTTCGTCGCGGTGCTTGTTCATCAATTCAAGGAACCTGAACAGCACGCGGGCGCGGCGGATCGGCGGCGTGTCCGCCCACCGTGGGAATGCCGCTTTCGCGCTGGCCACTGCGCTATGCACTTCTTCCGGCGTGGCCAGCGCCACATGCTTCGTGACGGCGCCGGAGGCCGGATTGAAGATGGGCTGGCGGCTGCCCGCCCCGGCGACGAGGCTGCCGCCGATGAAGTGTCCGGCATCGGAGATGCCGGCGCTGGCCGTTGTTGCGTTCATGGTTTGCTCCTGTGCTCAAGCATGGCGTGTGGGAGCTGGCACTGTCGCCCATTGCCAGCCAGCCGTCGAGACCAGAGGGCTGGAATCAGTGTTTGACGTTTTGAACAATGGAGCAGGGCATGACGAAAACGAGGCGCCTGGAAGACTTGTGGTCGCATATTCATTGTCTGGGAGTGCTGGCCGATACCGGAAGTTTCACCGCGGCCGCCCGCCGGCTGCAGATCAGCAAGGCGTCGGTAAGCCAGCGGATCGTGGAACTGGAACAGGCGGCCGGCGTGCCTCTCGTGCGCCGCACGACCCGCAGCGTGAGCCTGACCGAAGCGGGGGCCAGCCTGGTCGACCAGACCGCTGCGGCCTACCTCCGCATCGAAGAGGGCTTCTCCGCCGTGAGGGATCTGTCCGACGGCCCGCGCGGCGTATTGTCGGTGACCGCTCCCGTGGCACTGGGGCGCCAGGTCATCGCGCCGCTGATACCGGGCTTCCTGAAAAGTTTTCCCGACGTCCGGATCCAGCTGGAGCTCAGCGATCATCTGGCGTCCTTGGCCACCGAAGGATTCGACCTGGCGATCCGGCACGTCGCCGGCGTGCCGGACACGCACGTCGCCTCGGTGATCTGCGAAACGCGCTCCGTTCTCGTCGCGGCCCCGGAATACCTGGCGAAGAACGGCGCGCCGCGCACGCCGATGGATCTCGAAGGCCACAACTGCCTGCATTATCTCCGGCGCAGCGGCAGCGCTACCTGGTCATTCGAGTCGCGCGACGGAGAGAAGCGCGTGGCGGTGCCGGTGCGCGGCAGCTTCACGGCGAACAACAGCGAAGTGCTGAGGGAAGCCGCGTCCGGCGCGCTCGGGATCGCGCTGCTGCCGGATTTCAGCGCGGGCCAGGCCTTGCGAAGCGGCGAGCTGGCCGAGGTCCTGCAAGATTGGCGCGTCGTGGGCGACTATGCGGAACGGCTCTACGCGGTCAGGCCTTATACGCCGCGGGTGCCCCTGACGGTGTCGTCGTTCGTCGGCTATCTGCGCAAGGCCATCCCGGCGTCCGAAGGGCTCGGCGGGCCTTTTCCGGCGGCCAGCGCCGGCCGTTAATGGATCCGCAGCCCGGCCTTGGCCACCAGATCGGCATAGATGGTGGCTCCCTGGCTGACGTATTTCTCGGTCTCGGCAGGCGACAAAACGTGGGGAATGCCGCCGAAGTTGGCGTTGCCGGCGATCCACTTCGGATCCCGCGCGATCTGTTGAAGCGCGGACGCCCACTTGTCGACGGCGTCGGGGCTCATGCCGGGCGGACCGAAAAGCCCGCTCCAGCCGATAACTGCTTCGAGTTGGGGAAGCCCCAGTTCACGGGCGGTCGGTATGCCGGGGAACTGCGCCAGGCGTTCGGGGGTGGTCGTCAGCAGGGCGCGCAGTTTGCCGCTTGCGAGAATGCCCGTCATCGAACTCAGGTTGTTGCAGGCGAAATCGACCTCCTTGCTGAGGACCGCAAGAGCGACTTCGCTACCGCCCTTGTACGGAACGCTGACCACGGCCTCCGGCTTCAGGCCGAGATTGCTGAGCAGTAGCTGGGGAGCAAGGTTCTGCACCGTCGCCGGACCGGAATGGCTGTAGTTGAGCTTGCCGGGATTCGCCTTCAATGCGCGCGTCAGGTCGCCCAGGGTCTTGTATGGACTATCTGGATGCACGACACAGACTACCGGGTTCAGCTCCAGCAGCCCGATGAACGTGAAATCCTTTGAGGTGTACGGCGTGGTCTTGGGCTGCAGCGCGGGCAGCAGGACCTGGGAGCCTATCCGGCCCACCAGCAGCGTGTAGCCGTCCGGCGCCGCGTTCTTCACGGCGGCGGAGCCGATCGCGCCGTTCGCGCCAGCCTTGTTCACCACGACGAGGGGCTGTCCGAGCACGGCTTGCGCGGCCGCGGACAGATTGCGGGCCGCCATGTCGGCGTCGCCGCCCACGCTGAAGGGAACGATGAGCTGGACCGGCTTGGCGGGATAGGGCTGGCCGGATGCGAGGCCTGGAATCGTGATGAGCGTGCAAATCGCGGCGCGAGCGAACGCGCCCGGCTGAAAGCCGGTAAGGCTGATCATGGGGTGTCTCCTGTCGTTCTAAGGGACGAAACCGGACTGCAGCTGTGCTCGATGCCTCGAGGTCAATGACCGGTCGCGGACTGCTGTGATGCGCTGAATACCGGGGCGGCCTCGCCCGCCAGGGCAACATTGATGCAGGAAGGCAGCGCGCTGCCGGCCGCCTGCGCCAGGGCGCGGCCGAGGCCCTCGGTGTCTTGCGCCGCGAATCCGGCTCCGCCAAGCGCCGACGCGACTTCGTGGTAGCGAGCCGCGGGCGAAAGCTCACAGCCGATCAGCCGTTCCGCGCCGTAGGCGCGCACCTGGATCAGGTGTTCCGCGTTCCAGCGCAGGTCGTTCCCGATCACGGCGATGATCGCGGCATTTTCGCGCGCCGCCGTATCGAGCTCCATCAGGTGGAAGCCGGCCGTGCCGTCGCCCATGAGTACGACCACCGTTGCGTCCGGCCGCGCGATCTTCGCGGCGATCGCGTAGCAGACGCCCGCCCCGATCGCCCCGGACATGCCGTTGATGATGCGTACCGGCGCTTGGCAGAATGCCTGCGCCCACTGGCCGAATTCACCGCCGTCGCAGACCAGGACCGGATCGGGGGCGGACTCCAGGAATGCCTGCACCGTCTCGCATAGCGCGCGCGGGTCCAGTGCGCCGGCGGCGGGCGCGGACTGCCCCTTGACGACCCGGCTCCGCAGCGCTTCGTCCACCCGGGCGCGCCATGAACGGCGCTCGGGCCGCGGTTGCGCCGCCCGCATCGCGGACAGGGCCGCGTAAGCGTCTGCCTGGAGAGCCAGGACGAGACGTTCGCCGAGTAGACGGCTTGCGCGCTCGAGCATCCCGGGATCGGGGTCGATCACCGCGAACCGGGCGTTCTTGCCCAGCGAGTTCGTGCCGCCAAACCCCAGCGTGAAGTCCAGGCGCTTGCCCGCCAGCACGATGAGGTCTGCTTGCGGAATGAGTTCGGCCAAGGCGCCCAGCGACGGATCCTTCAGGCCGCGGGGGCTTTCCATGGGAATGACGGGCAGCCCGAGCGCCTCTTCCACTGCGGTGCGGGCCTGGCGCATGTGCGGCCGCGCGCCGGTGGGGCCCGCCAGGACCAGCGGCTGCCGTGCCGAATCCAATAGCGCGGCGAGCGTTTCCAGGCAGTCCGCGTCCAGCTGGGCCGCCGCAGGATGCGCGGCGGTCTCGGGGAGTTCCGCCAGGCCCGTCTCGGCCGTCAACAAGTCGAAAGGCAGGGCCAGGTGGACCGGGCCGCGCCGAGGCGCGAGCGCCTGGGCGACCGCGCGGTCGAGAGCGGGATAGAGTTCGGCCGCGCTGAGCGGCCGGAGCGAGAGCTTGGTCAGCGGACTGGTGATGGAAACCTGGTCCAGCTCCTGAAACGCGCCCGAGCCGTCTTCCGCGACGGATGAGTCGCCCGAGATGAGCAGCACCGGGCTTTCCGCCTGCGATGCCGAGTAAAGCGGCGCGAGGCCATTGGTAATGCCAGGCGCCGCGGTAAGCATCGCGACGCCGAGCTCGCCCGTGATTTGCGCCCACGCGTCCGCCATGAAGACGGCGGCCGCTTCGTGCCGCACGTGGATGATGCGGATACCCGCGTCCAGGCAGGCATCGTAGAGCGGCATGATCTGGTTGCCCGACAGGCTGAAGATGGTCTTGACGCCCAGGCGATGCAGCGAACGGATAATCAACTGAGATCCAAGCACCTTTGTCTCCGCGAGGGCCGCGCCCGGCAGTGCCGCGCGCCTTTTCACCTGTTGTGGGAGAGTGCAGTTTATCGACTATGCGCCGTTCGTTGGTTGATGTTTTTTGAACCTAGGAGATGGCTCGCGCCGAGGCCGGAACCGGTGTGCGCGAAAGCCCGGACGTAGCGCGGCAAGGCGCCACGAGGGCCGAGCCGGTTTGTGTGGGGGAGGGGGCGGGCGAGTGGCGCAGAAATGAAAAAAGGGCCCGCAGGCCCTTTCTCAAGGATTTCCAGAGCTCCGTGAGGAAACGCTGGAAATCGAAATTTGGAGCGGGAGACGAGTCTCGAACTCGCGACCTCAACCTTGGCAAGGTTGCGCTCTACCAACTGAGCTACTCCCGCATGGGTTCCGTGCTGCGTTGCGTTTGGCATATTGCTTGTGCAAAGTGCTTGTGCAAAATACCGAACGCTGCTGGCTGGAACCAGTTTCTTATTCACACTGATCAACTTGGTTATCGATCAGAAGGCGCGCATTCTACATGATTTTTTTGAGTTTGTCCTGGCTTGGATTTCTTGCCGTGTTGTCCACTACAGTGAACCATCCGGCAAGGCCCGAACAACAAAGCCCAAAAATACAAGGCCTAAATACTACAAGGCCTAAATTCAGGGCAAGCACTCAATAAAGTAATATGAGCGAAGACAGAAACTATAGCATGCCCTGCAGCACCCATGTCAAATTTGCCCGCTACTGATTCCGCATCCCCTGCCTTGATCCCGGCCAGCCAGGACCTTTCCCGGCTGAACACCCTGGGCCTGGCTTCGCGGGCGGACGCCTTCGTGACGCTGGCCGACCCGGCGCAACTGCCCGAGGTGTCGCGCCTGGCGGGCCAGGCGTCTTCCCTGCTGGTGCTGGGCGGCGGCAGCAATCTGGTGCTGCCGGAGCGGGTCGAGGGGCTGGTGGCGCGGGTGGCGTTCAAGGGCGTGCGGCTGCTGGAGGCCCGGCCGGATGCCTGGCTGGTCGAGGCCGCGGGCGGCGAAACCTGGCACGCCTTCGTGGAAACCTGCGTCGGCCAGGGGTGGGACGGGCTGGAAAACCTGGCCCTGATCCCCGGCACGGTCGGCGCGGCGCCCGTGCAGAACATCGGCGCCTATGGCGTGGAGCTGCAGGAGCGCTTCCATGGGCTGACCGCCTGGGACGTGCGCGAGGGCCGCTACGTCGAAATGAACGCGGCGGATTGCCGGTTTTCCTACCGCGACAGCGTGTTCAAGCATGATGAGCCGGGGCGCTGGATCATCGTGAGCGTGCGCTTCGCCCTGCCGCGGCCCTGGCGGCCAGTGCTGGGCTACCCCGATTTGCAGCGCCACGCGCGGCTGGCGGCCGGCTCCCCGGCGGCGCGGGATATCTTCGACGCCGTCTGCGACATCCGCCGAGCGAAGCTGCCCGATCCGGCGGTGACGGGCAATGCCGGCAGCTTCTTCAAGAATCCGATCGTGCCGGCGGCAACGCGCGATGCGCTGGCCGGCCGCCATCCTGGCCTGGTGTCATATGCGCAGGCGGATGGCCGCTACAAGCTGGCCGCGGGGTGGCTCATCGACCAATGCGGCTGGAAGGGCCGCGCGCTGGGCGCGGCGGGGGTGCATGACCGGCAGGCCCTGGTGCTGATCAATCGCGGGGGCGCCGGCGCCGCCGACATCATGGCCCTGGCGCGCGCCATCCAGGATTCGGTGTTCGAGCGCTATGGCGTGCGGCTCGAGCCGGAGCCCGTGGTGGTTTGACGCAAGCCTGGAGGAAGAAGCGAAAAAGGACCCCGAGGGGTCCTTTTCCGTTTCCGGCGGGGCGGCGTCAGAGGCCCAGGACGGACTGCATGTCGTACAGGCCGTTGTGCTTGCCTTCCAGGAAGCGGGCGGCGCGCAAGGCGCCTTCCGCGTAGGTGGCGCGGCTGGAAGAGCGATGCGTGATCTCGACGCGTTCGCCGATGCCGCAGAAGGAGACGGTGTGGTCGCCCACGATGTCGCCGCCGCGCAGTACCGAGAAGCCGATGGTGCCGGGCTTGCGCACGCCGGTGTCGCCGTGGCGGCTCCAGGTGGCGACGTCCGGCAGGGCGACGTCCCAGGCCGAGGCGATGGTCTCGCCCATCTTGAGCGCGGTGCCCGAGGGGGCGTCGACCTTGTTGCGGTGATGGGCTTCGAACACTTCGACGTCGTAGCCGGCGTTCAGGATGCGCGCGGCCATGTCGAGCAGCTTGAGCGTGGCGTTGACGCCCACGCTCATGTTGGGCGCGAACACAATGCCGATCTTCTGAGCGGCGACTTCGATCGCGGCGCGGCCGTTGTCGTCGAAGCCGGTGGTGCCGATGACGGCCTTCACGCCATGCTTGACGCAGGCCTGCAGATGTTCGAGCGTGCCTTCCGGACGGGTGAAGTCGACCAGGCAGTCGGCCTGGGCGAGGGCGTCGAGATCGTCCGTGATGGCCACGCCGGTCTGCTTGCCGAATGGCATGCCAGCGTCCTGGCCCAGCGCCGACGAGCCCTTGCGGTCGAGCGCGACCGCAAGCTGCAGGCCGGGGGCGTTCAGGACGGCGTCGATCAGCATCTGGCCCATACGGCCGCTGGCGCCGGCGATTGCAATACGCATGGCGGAATCCTTGGAATTAATTGAGCGGTTCGGGCGCATTGCCCGGTTGGCCGGGGTATTGGTTCAGCGGGCTGGCGGGGGCGGCGGAGTCGCGGCGGCTCTCGGCGTCTTCTTCCTGCTGGCGGGCTTCCTCTTCGTTCAGGCGCTTGTCCGCCTTTTCGTCGGCGACCGAGCTGGGGGTGTTGATCTGGTAGGGCTGCAGGTCGGGCTGCTTGTCGCCATCCCAGCGGACCAGGCGGTCGTTTTCGAACCAGACGGTGAACTTGCGCTCTTGCGCCTCGCCGTAGCCGGGCTTGAAGTAGTAGGGGTAGTCCCAGCGATTGGCGTGCAGCACGCTGGTCAGCGTGGGGCTGCCGAGCGCGAAACGCACCTGTTCGCGCGTCATGCCCGGTTGCAGCAGCGCAACCTGTTCCTGGGTGATCCAGTTTCCTTGCTGGACGGGAGCTTTGTAGGGGAAGCCCCACTTGTCGCCCGAGCATCCGGCCAGGGCGACGGCCAGGGCGGCGACCGCCAAACCGGTCTTGAGCGAGCGGGAGGGAATTCGTGCAATCATGGACACTACGCGCCCCTATTATTTGGAAGCAGACAAAACCGTTATCATAAAGGTTTCATAAGGATAGTTCCGCGTGGCGGCATGAATTCGGTGGGCCGGCTCGCGGTGCACCATCCTGCCCATGCCAACGCGGACGGAGAGCGATTACACCATGAGCGACCAAAGCGAACTGAAGAACATGGGTTTGAAGGCGACGTTCCCGCGCCTGAAAATTCTTGATATTTTCCGGAAATCGGACCAGCGGCACCTCAGCGCCGAAGACGTCTATCGCGCCCTGATCGGCGAAAACGTCGAAATCGGCCTGGCCACCGTGTACCGCGTCCTGACCCAGTTCGAACAGGCCGGCATTCTTGCCCGCAGCCAGTTCGACAGCGGCAAGGCGGTGTTTGAACTCAACGACGGGGACCACCACGATCACCTGATCTGCACGAATTGCGGCAAGGTGGTTGAATTTTCGGATCCGGAGATCGAAAAACGGCAGCAGAAGATTGCCAAGGACAACTCCTTCGCCCTGGAAAGCCACGCCATGGTGCTGTACGGCATCTGCGGCAGCTGCATGAAAGGACGCTGATCCCGGGCGGATCCCCCGGCCCGTGGCTGCGCTCGCAGCGGGCCAGTGAATTCCAAAGCCCCTTCAATCTGAAGGGGCTTTTTTTGTTCCTCGGGAGGGACGGGGTTGCCCGCCCTAGGCGGGCGCCTGGCCGACGCCCTGCAGCATTTCCCGCGCGTGTTCGCGCGTGGTGGCGGTGAGCTTGATGCCGCCCAGCATCCGGGCGATCTCTTCGACGCGGGCCTGGGCGTCCAGCTCTTCGATGCTGGAACGCGTGGTGCCCCGCGATTCGGCCTTGCTGACCAGGAACTGGCTATTGCCGCAGGCGGCGACCTGCGGCAGGTGCGTGACGCACAGCACCTGATGGCGCTCGCCGAGTTCGCGCAGCAGCTTGCCCACGACCTCGGCCACCGCGCCGCCCACGCCACTGTCGACTTCGTCGAAGATCAGGGTGGGCACGCGCGCGGCGCGGCTGGCTATGACGGACAGCGCCAGCGATATGCGGGACAGCTCGCCGCCCGAGGCCACCTTGGCCAGCGGGCGAGGGGTGGTGCCGGCATGCCCGGCCACCAGGAATTCAACCTGTTCGTTGCCGTGGGCGGAAGGCGCCGAGGAGGCGAGCGTGGGCTCGAACTTGCCGCCCTGCATGGCCAGCGTCTGCATCGCCTGGGTGACCAGCTTGCCCAGGTCCTTGGCGGTCTTGCGGCGGGCCGTGGTGAGTTTGGCGGCGGCCGCGTCGTACTGCGCCTGCGCAGCCTGCGCCTGGGCGCGCAGAGCCTCGATGTCGCCCGCGGCCTGCAGGGCCGCCAGCTGGGCGTGCAGCGTTTCGCGCAGTTCGCACAGGGCGTCCGGTTCGGTGCGGAATTTCCGGGCGGTCTCGAATACCAGGCCCAGCCGGGTTTCCACGGAGCCGAGCCGCTGGGGGTCCAGGTCGACGCGGCTGACGTAGTTGTTCAGGTCGGATACGGCCTCGCTGATGGCGATGCGCGCGGATTCCAGTTCGTCGTAAACCCCCTGCAGGCCCGGATCGTGGCGCAGCATCTGCTGGATGCGATGGTTGGCCTGGGTGACCCGATGGTGCGCCGAATCGCCTTCGCCGTCCAGGGCCTCGAGGATCTGCGTGGCGCCGTCCAGCAGGGATTGCGCATGCGACAGGCGGGTGTGCTCGGACTGCAGCGATTCCCATTCGTCCGGGCCCAGGGCCAGCTGGTCGAGTTCGTCGACCTGCCATTGCAGACGGTCGCGCTCGGAAGCCAGGCTCTCGGCGTCTTTTTCGGCGGACTCCAGCTGGCGCGACAATGCGCGCCATTGCTTCCAGGCCTGGCCCACCGCGTGCCGCAGATCGCCGTGGCCGCCGTGGGCGTCCAGGAGGTCGCGCTGCGCGTCGGGACGCATCAGGCTCTGGTGCGCGTGCTGGCCGTGGATGTCGACCAGGCTGTCGCCCAGTTCGCGCAGCTGCGCAACCGTGGCGGGGGTGCCGTTGATGTAGGCGCGGCTGCGGCCCTGGGCGTCGATGACCCGCCGCAGCGCCAGCTCGGCTTCGGCGTCGATCTCGCGTTCCTCCAGCCAGGCGTGCAGGGCGGGAGGGGTATCGAAGACGGCGGTGATGTCGGCGCGCGGCGCGCCTTCGCGCAGCATGCTGGCGTCGCCCCGTTCGCCGAGCGCCAGCGCCAGCGCGTCCACCAGGATGGATTTGCCCGCGCCGGTCTCGCCGGAAAAGACGGTGAAGCCTGGGCCGAAATGGATCTCGGTCTGTTCGACGATGACGAAGTCGCGGATATGCAGGGTGCGCAGCATGTCGGGGCGCTTACTACTCTACGTTGTCGGTGGCTTGGGGCATCAGGTTCCAGTGCAGCTTGCGGCGCAGCGTGGAAAAGAAGCTGTAGCCCTCGGGGTGCACGAAGCGGATGACGTACGGCGCGCGCTGCACGACGATGCGGTCCCCGGGTTGAAGGTCGGACCAGGTCTGCATGTCGAAATGCACGCTGGCGCCCACTTCCACGCGGCCCATGGCCGTCAATGTCATGTTGAGCACGCCCGTGTCCGGGATCACGATGGGGCGGTTGGACAGCGTTTGCGGCGCCACGGGCACGAGCACCATGGCGTTCATGCCGGGGTGCAGGATCGGGCCGTTGGCCGACAGCGCGTAAGCGGTGGAACCGGTGGGCGTGGCAATGATGAGGCCGTCGGCGCGCTGGGTGTACATGAAAGCGCCGTCCAGCTCCACTCGCACTTCGATCATGCCGCCGCGCCCGGCGCGGTTCAGGACCACGTCGTTCAGGGCGGTGGCGGAATACATTTTCTGGTCGCCGCGCCACACGCTGCCTTCCAGCAGCGTGCGCTCTTCGATCTGGAAACTGCCTTCGAGCACGCGCGCCAGCGCGCCATGCGCATCCTGCAGCGCGATGTCGGTGATGAAACCGAGGCGGCCGTGGTTGATGCCGATCAGCGGCACGCCGTAGGGAGCGAGGTGGCGGCCCGCGCCCAGCACGGTGCCGTCGCCGCCCATCACGACGGCCAGCGAGGCGTTCTTGCCGATTTCCTCGAGCGTGGCGACGGGGTATTCGGTCAGCCCGGTATTGCGCGCCGTGTCGGCATCGATGAGCACGTGCCGGCCGGCCTGCGACAGCGCGTGGGCAAGTGCTCTCAGCGGTGTGTCCAGGCCGGTGTCCTGGTATCTGCCGATCAGGGCGACGGTAGGAAAGTGCATGGCGGCTTGCGAATCCAAAAAGGGCGGGCCATAAGGCCGGAACCCGCCCGGAATGGGCTGTTTAGCCGATTATATGGGGCCGCATATCGGCTTGCGGGACAAAAATCGCCTCAACTGGAAAAGTTTCCCTAAAATACCTGTTATGGATGACCGTGCACGCGCACTACTGAAAGCGTTGATCGAACGCTATATCGCCGATGGGCAGCCAGTCGGCTCGCGGACGCTATCGAAAGTCTTCGATTTGTCCCCCGCCACGATCCGCAATGTCATGGCGGACCTGGAAGAACTGGGCCTGATCCACAGTCCGCATACCTCTGCCGGCCGCATACCCACGCCGCGGGGCTACCGCATGTTCGTCGATTCCCTGCTGGCGGTGCAGTCCTACCAGCTGGAGCCCCACAACATGGGCGAGATGCTGGCCGCGGCGGAACCCACGCGGGCCGTCAACGCGGCGGCGGCCCTGCTGTCCAACCTGACCCAGTTCGCCGGGGTGGTGCTGACGCCTAAGCGCGCGCAGGTGTTCCGCCAGATCGAATTCATCCGCCTGTCCGACAAGCGGGTGCTGCTCATCATCGTCACGCCCGACGGCGACGTCCAGAACCGCATTCTTTTCGTCCAGCGCGACTACGCCGAGGCGGAGCTGCTGGAAGCCGGCAATTTCTTCAACATGCACTTCGCCGGCAAGTCCTTCAATGTCGTGCGCCAGACCCTGTCCACCGAGCTGGCCCAGCTGCGCGAGGATATCTCGCGCCTGATGCAGGCGGCCGTCGAGGCCAGTGCGGAGGCGGCCGAGGACGGCGATGCCATGGTGATATCCGGCGAGCGCAAGCTGCTGGACGTGACCGACATCGCGTCCGACATGGACCGCCTGCGCAAAATGTTTTCGCTGTTCGAGAAAAAGACCGATCTGCTGCAACTCCTGGACGTTTCCAGCCGGGCCCAGGGCGTGCAGATCTACATAGGCGGCGATTCGCAACTGGTTCCGATGGAGGAAGTCTCCGTCATCACCGCGCCTTACGGAGTGGACGGCAAGGTGGTGGGCACGCTTGGCGTGATCGGTCCCACGCGCATGGCGTACGAGCGCGTCATCCCCATCGTGGACATCACGGCCCGCCTGCTGTCCAACGCCCTCAGCCACAACCAGTAGGCCCATTCAAAGCGACATCCTCCTTGCGGAGGAAGGGGAGTTTTTGTGTTTCTTCGCCTGTTCAAGTACTTGTGGCCTGAACGCTACCTGCCCGAACCCGAGCAGGACGACCCCTTCGATGAAAACCCGCCGCCGCGCGGCCCCGGCAAGGTCGGCGTCCTGCTGGCGAACCTGGGCACGCCGGACACGCCGGGCAAGAAGGACATACGCAAGTACCTGGGCGAATTCCTGTCCGATCCCCGCGTGATCGAGATCCCGCGATACCTGTGGAAGCCGATCCTGCACGGGCTGGTCCTGACGATGCGGCCGAAGAAGCTGGAACCCCGCTACGCCGGGGTCTGGATGCAGGAAGGCTCGCCCCTGATGGTCTACAGCCGGCGGCAGGCCGATGGCGTGCGCGCCGCGCTGGAGGCGGCGGGGATCGACGCCGTGGTGGAGCTGGGCATGCGCTATGGCAATCCGTCCATACCCGACGCCATCTCGCGGCTGCGCGCGCAGGGCTGCGAACACATCCTGACCGTTCCGCTCTATCCGCAATATGCTGCCTCCACGACCGCGACGGTGGTGGATGCGGTGACGCGCCATGCCAGCCGCCTGCGGGACCAGCCGGAACTGCGCTTCATCAAGCGTTTCCACGAGGAGGCTGGCTACCTGGACGCGCTGGCGGGACGCATCGAGCGGTATTGGCAGGAACACGGCAAGCCCCAGAAGCTGGTCATGAGCTTCCACGGCCTGCCGCGCTATTCGATCGAACTGGGCGACCCCTATTACCGCGACTGCATGGATACCGCGCGGCTGCTGTCCGAGCGCCTGTCGTTGCCGCGGGAGCAGATCGAAGTGACTTTCCAGAGCCGTTTCGGCTCCGCCCGCTGGCTCGAACCCTATACGGAACCGACGCTCAAGGCGCTGGCGGCGGCGGGCACCACCGAGGTCGATGTGGTGTGCCCGGGTTTTGTGGCAGACTGTCTGGAAACCCTGGAAGAGATCAGCCTGGAATGCCGCGATGCCTTTATCGAAGCGGGCGGCAAGCAGTTCCGCTACATTCCCGCGATCAATGACGATCCAGCCTGGATCGCAGGGCTGGCCAGCCTGGTGGCACGGCACTTGCAGGGGTGGCCCACGCAATCACGGACTTGAAGGAGAAGGCGCATGCACCATGATCCCAAGACTGGCAAGGCAGTGAAAAAGGGGACGGTTAGCACCCCGGTGGACGAGGATCAGGTCGAGCACGAGCTCGACGAGGCGCTTGCGGAGACCTTTCCGGCCAGCGATCCGATCGCGGTCCATCCTGATCCCGAGGAAGACGAAAAGCGCGTCGACCATGCGCTGAAGGAGAGCTTCCCGGCCAGCGATCCGGCCGCTCCGGCGCAGCCCCCCAGGAAATAGACGGCCATGCGGGCGGCCCTGGGGCGCCTTCCGGGGAATATTTCGCTTTCCCGGGCTTGAAATAGGGGTATTGGCCCCCATTCATGTCTGCGAAAGCCATTCTTTTTGGAGGATTCCCCATGACGGCACCCCACGAGCCTGCGGACCAGGCGCCTGAAATCGGCCAGAACGCCGACGCGGCCCCCGCCGACCAGGACGCCGCCCAGGCCGAGCTGAACGAGTTGCGCGCCCAGCTGGACGCCGCCCAAGCCACCGTCAATGAGCAGCGCGACCAGATCCTGCGCGCGCAGGCCGAAGCCGAGAACGTGCGCCGCCGCTCCCAGGAAGACGTGTCCAAGGCGCGCAAGTTCGGCATCGAATCGTTCGCCGAAAGCCTGGTTCCGGTGAAAGACAGCCTGGAAGCCGCCCTGGCCCAGCCCGATCAGACGGTCGACGCGCTGCGCGAAGGCGTGGAAGTGACGCTCAAGCAGTTGACGGCCGCCTTTGAACGCAATCTGCTCAAGGACATTGCGCCGGCGCAGGGCGACAAGTTCGACCCGCACCTGCACCAGGCCATTTCGTCCATTCCCCACGAGCAGCCCGCCAATACCGTGGTGCAGCTGCTGCAAAAGGGCTATTCCATCGCCGACCGGACCCTGCGCCCGGCGCTGGTGGTGGTGTCCGCCGGACAAGGCTGAACGGCCCGCGCGCCATGACGACCCCCCGTTTCGACCCGGCCCAGGTATTCCAGGCGTTCGGCATGCGCCACGTCGATACCGAGGGTTTCGACGCGGCGGTGGTCCAGGCGCCGGGAGCGGATCTGCGCTGCGTGTTCCTGTGGGGCCAGGACTGCTATAACTGCAATCTTTTCAAGCAGGCCGCGCTGCTGCACCAGGAAACGCTGCTGGGGCTGGGCCTGACCTGGTTCGAGGCCGACGTCTACGCCGACGAAGCCTTGGGCCGGCGCTTCTCCCTGCATGGCGTCCCCACTTTTGTGATGTATCGCGCCGGGAAGCGGCTAGGGCGCATTACCGGCTGGCCCGGGCTGCCCCAGTTCACGGCGGCGGTCGGGCGCCTGCAGGAAGCGGCATCGGAAAATTCGAGCCGGGCGTCTTGAAAAACCCTGCGGGCAGCCCCAGTTACGTGGGGACAAGAAGTTTCTCCCTATTTTCATAGATTCAATCAAGGTAACCCACCATGAGCAAGATTATTGGCATTGACCTGGGCACGACCAACAGCTGCGTGGCTGTCATGGACGGCGGGCAGGTCAAAATCATTGAAAACGCGGAAGGCGCTCGCACGACTCCCTCCATCGTCGCCTACATGGACGATGGCGAAACCCTGGTCGGCGCGCCGGCCAAGCGCCAGGCGGTGACCAACCCGAAGAACACCCTGTACGCGGTGAAGCGCCTGATCGGCCGCAAGTTCGAGGAAAAGGCGGTGCAGAAGGACATCAACCTGATGCCCTACGCCATCGTCAAGGCCGACAACGGCGACGCCTGGGTGGAAGTGCGCGGCAAGAAGATGGCGCCTCCCCAAGTGTCGGCCGACGTGCTGCGCAAGATGAAGAAGACCGCCGAGGACTACCTGGGCGAAGAAGTGACCGAGGCCGTCATCACCGTGCCCGCCTACTTCAACGACAGCCAGCGCCAGGCCACCAAGGACGCGGGCCGCATCGCCGGCCTGGAAGTCAAGCGCATCATCAACGAACCCACCGCTGCCGCGCTGGCGTTCGGCCTGGACAAGACCGAGAAGGGCGACCGCAAGATCGCCGTCTATGACCTGGGCGGCGGCACGTTCGACGTGTCCATCATCGAAATCGCCGATGTCGATGGCGAAAAGCAGTTCGAAGTGCTGTCGACCAACGGCGACACCTTCCTGGGCGGCGAAGACTTCGACCAGCGCATCATCGACTACATCATCGGCGAGTTCAAGAAGGAACAGGGCGTCGATCTGTCGAAGGACGTGCTGGCCCTGCAGCGCCTGAAGGAAGCCGCCGAAAAGGCCAAGATCGAGCTGTCCTCGGCCCAGCAGACCGAAATCAACCTGCCGTACATCACGGCGGACGCCTCGGGCCCGAAGCACTTGAACCTGAAGATCACGCGCGCCAAGCTGGAAGCGCTGGTCGAAGAACTGATCGAACGCACGATCGAGCCCTGCCGCGTCGCCATCAAGGACGCCGGCGTGAAGGTTTCCGACATCGACGACGTGATCCTGGTCGGCGGCATGACCCGCATGCCCAAGGTCCAGGAAAAGGTGAAGGAATTCTTCGGCAAGGATCCGCGCAAGGACGTGAACCCCGATGAAGCCGTCGCCGCCGGCGCCGCCATCCAGGGCTCCGTGCTGTCGGGCGACCGCAAGGACGTGCTGCTGCTGGACGTGACGCCTCTGTCGCTGGGTATCGAAACCCTGGGCGGCGTGATGACGAAGATGATCCAGAAGAACACGACGATCCCGACCCGGTTCTCGCAGACCTTCTCGACCGCTGACGACAACCAGCCGGCCGTGACGATCAAGGTGTTCCAGGGCGAGCGCGAAATCGCTGCGGGCAACAAGGCCCTGGGCGAGTTCAACCTCGAAGGGATTCCCCCGTCGCCCCGCGGCATGCCGCAGATCGAGGTCACGTTCGACATCGACGCCAACGGCATCCTGCACGTGTCCGCCAAGGACAAGGGCACCGGCAAGGAAAACAAGATCACCATCAAGGCCAACTCGGGTCTGTCGGAAGACGAGATCCAGCGCATGGTCAAGGATGCCGAGGCCAACGCCGAGGAAGATCACCGCGTTGCCGAACTGGCCCAGGCCCGCAACCAGGCCGACGCGCTGGTGCATGCCACCCGCAAGTCGCTGACCGAATATGGCGACAAGCTCGAAGCCTCCGAAAAGGAAGGGATCGAAGCCGCCATCAAGGAACTGGAAGACACGTTGAAGGACGGCGACAAGGCCGCGATCGACGCCAAGGCGGAAGCCCTGTCCTCGGCATCGCAGAAGCTGGGCGAGAAGATGTACGCCGATATGCAGGCTCAGCAGGCCGCAGGCCAGCAGCAGGCAGCCGACAACGCGAAGCCGGTGGACGACAACGTCGTCGACGCCGACTTCAAGGAAGTCAAGCGCGACCAATAATGGCCGGGCGCTGACCAGCCTCTGCCGCCCGGTAGCCGGAGAAATCCGCCTACCGGGCGTACTCATTCTGTAGCACTGAAAAGAAGGCTCGTTTTCGAGCCCACGGATCATGGCAAAACGCGACTATTACGACGTCCTGGGTGTGGCCAAGAACGCCTCGGACGACGAACTCAAGAAGGCCTATCGAAAGCTGGCCATGAAATACCATCCGGACCGCAATCCGGACAGCAAAGAAGCCGAAGAGAAGTTCAAGGAAGCCAAGGAAGCCTACGAGGTCCTGGGCGATGAGCAGAAGCGCGCCGCGTATGACCGCTACGGCCATGCGGGCGTGGATCCCAACGCCGCCGGCATGGGCGGCGGCATGGGCGGCGGGTTCGCCGACGCGTTCGGCGACATCTTCGGCGAAATCTTCGGGGGCGGCGGCGGCCGCCGTGGCGGCGGTCCGCAGGTCTATCGCGGCGCCGACCTGAAGTACGCGCTGGAGATCACGCTGGAGCAGGCCGCAGCGGGCTTCGATACCGAGATCCGCGTGCCCAGCTGGGAAAACTGCGACACCTGCCACGGCTCGGGCGCCAAGCCCGGCACCTCGCCCAAGACCTGCCGCACCTGCGGCGGATCCGGCGCCGTGCGCATGCAGCAGGGTTTCTTCAGCGTGCAGCAAACCTGCCCGACCTGCCATGGCAACGGCAAGGAGATCACGGATCCCTGCCAGGCGTGCGACGGCGTGGGCCGCATCCGCCGCAACAAGACCCTGCAGGTAAAGATTCCGGCCGGCATCGACGACGGCATGCGCATCCGCTCCAGCGGCAACGGCGAGCCCGGCATCAATGGCGGGCCTCCGGGCGACCTGTATGTGGAAATCCACATCAAGCAGCACAAGATCTTCCAGCGCGATGGCGATGACCTGCACTGTGAATTGACCATCCCGTTCACCACGGCCGCCCTGGGCGGAGAGCTCCAGGTGCCGACGCTGGGCGGCAAGGCCGAGATCTCGATTCCCGAAGGCACGCAGTCCGGCAAGACGTTCCGCCTGCGGGGCAAGGGCATCCGGGGAGTGCGGGGCAGTTATCCGGGCGACCTGTACTGCCACGTCGTGGTCGAAACGCCGGTGCGGCTGAGCGACGACCAGAAGAACATCCTGCGCCAGTTCGAGGCTTCGCTGAACGATGGCGGCGACCGCCACTCGCCGCAGAGCAAGTCGTGGACGGACCGCGTGAAGGAATTCTTCAGCTGAGCCGCCTGGCCAGGCAAGAAAGCCGCGACAGCCGTCGCGGCTTTTTTTTGTCCGCCATGGCCTCGGGCGCGGAAGGCAAAAAAAACCGCGGCTTGCGCCGCGGTCGTACTGCTACTTCAACTGCTACTTCAACTGCTACTTCAACTTCAACTTCAACTGCTACTTCAACCGCTGCTGTCGCCGGAAAAAACCGGCCTCAAGCCATGATGCCGCGTGAGGCCGGCCGGGCCACAGCAAGCAGCTCACCGGGTGATCGGCGGGTATTCCAGTTCGCCGAACGTGTATTGGCCGCTGGCCTTGGCTTGCGCCAGTTCAGCCTGGACATCGGCGCGCGACTTGGCGCTGGCCGAGGCCGTCGCGACGGGCGGGTATTCGAGTTCGCCAAACGTGTACTGGCCGTTGAACTTGGCCTGTTGCAGCTGGGATTGCACTTCCTGCGAGCTCAGGCTGGTCGTTTGCGGCAGGGCGGGCGGGTAATCCAGTTCGCCGAAGGTGTATTGGCCGCTGGCCTTGGCTTCCTGCAGTTCAGTCGCCACCTGGGCGCTGCTCTTGGCTTGTTCCAGGCCGGCAGCTTGGGCGCCGACGCCCGCCAGGGCCAGGGAAAGCAGAAGGGTGGTGGTTAGGCTTTTCATGGTAGACCTCCAATTCGTCTTGTGTGGGGACCGAATCCGGCGGCCCTCCGTCGTGGTTCGTTGTTTGTTCCCGATGACTGAATTGTGATCGCTATCCCACCTGGGATAAACCCGTATTTCTTGAAAACATCTTTCCAAATATTCGAGTAATTAGCTTTTTTCTATTTATTACTTCCATGAATGGCATTGTCATGGGGCTGCCCTAGCCTTTTTGGGTGACACAACAAGGGCACGAATGCCAAAAAAAGCCCCGCCGAGGGCGGGGCTTGGGGCGGGGCAGTCGCGTAGGGTCAGGGCGCAGCCTTCTTTTTGAAGTCGCCGGCCACTGCGGTGCTGAAGCCGTCCGGACGCAGGTACTTGCGCAGGGCGGCGTTGACCTCGTCGGCAGTCAGCGCGGAGATCTTCTTGTCCATTTCGGCGGACCAGGCGAACGTGCGGCCCCGCTGCAGGTAGTCCAGCCAGGTGCTGGCCAGCACGTCGTCCTGGGCGCGCGCCAGGTTGCGGTAGTTCAGCAGCGCATTGATGCCGTCCGAGATTTCCTTGTCCGTGAAACCATCCTTCAGCACGCGGGCCAGTTCCTCGCCGATCGCCTTTTCGAGGCGTTCGCGGTTCTGCGGCGCGTAGATCGCGTACATGGTCCAGTTTGCGGAAGGTTCGAACGACGAAACGGACAGCGAGCTGCGCACGTTATAGGACAGGCCTTCGGTTTCCCGCACGCGATTCCACAGGCGCGAAGTTTCCGAGGCTCCGAACAGGTAGTTGCCCAGGTACAGCGCCGCGTAATCCGGGTCCGTGTCTTGCAGCTTCAGCGGCATGCGCGATATGTAGAAGGCGTTGGCCTTGTCGGGCGTGTCGATGTCGAACTGCTTGGCGGAGACGTCGCGGTACGGGTTGGGCACGCGGGTGTAGGCGGGCGCCTTCTTCCAGCCGGCCAGCCCGTCCTGCAGCGCCTTTTCCACGGACTTGGGTTCGAAGTCGCCGACGGCGGAGTACTCGATATTCCCCGCGCCATAGAACTTGGCGTGGAACTCGACGAGGGCGTCGCGCGTCAGCCCCTGCGCGCTGGCGAGCGCTTCTTCGAAGGTGGGAACGTAGCGCAGGTCGTCGGCGGGCCAGGGGTTGTCCTGGCGGGCGATGGCCCGGCCGGCCAGGGCCGAGGGCTCGGTCATGGCGTTTCGGATGGAGGTTTCCATCTGGCGCTGGTATTCCTCCAGCTGTTCCTTCGGGAAGTTGGCGTTGCGGACGATATCCAGCGCCAGTGCGGTGAGGGCAGGCAGGTTTTCGCCCTTGGTCGACATGGCGATCTTCAGCGTGGTGCCGCTGCCGCTGAAGCCCAGTTCCGCCTGCAGCGCATCCAGGCGGTCCTGGATGTCCTGGCGCGACAGCTTGGCCGTGCCGCGCAAGAGCAGGTCGGCAGCGGCGCTGGCGTTTACGCGTTGTCCGCGCAGGTCTTTCTCGTTGCCGAATTGGATCAGCATCTGCGCCTGCACGCGGTTGCCACGCGTAGCCTTGGGCAACAGCGCCAGCTGCACGGGGCCATTGGGCAGCTCCAGCTTCTTGCGCTGCGTCAGCTTGTCGATGTTTTCGGGCGAAGGGTCGAACGCGGAGGCGGCTTTGAAGTCCGGATCGCCCTTGTAGTCCTTGAAAACGGCCGTCAGGTCCACGCGCTGCGCCTGAGGGGCGCGCACGGGCTTTTCCGTGGGGATGTAGCGGCCTTCGATGCGGTTGCTCTGCACCAGGTAGGACGTCGCGGCGTGCTGCACTTCGGCCAGCGTGGCCTTGCGCGCGCGGTCGCGTTGCAGGAAGAACAGGCGCCAGTCGCCGGCGGCGATGGCCTCGGAGAGCGCGATGCCGACCTGCTCCGGATCGCTGTAGGTCTGTTCCCAGGCGGTCAGCCACTTGCTGCGGGCGCGGTCGAGCTCCTGCTGCGTGAACGGCTTCTTGCCCAGGGACTCCAGCGTGTCCGTCAGCGCCTTCATCGCGGTATCCAGGCTTTTGCCCGGCGTCAGTTGGGCGGCGAACATCGCCAGGCCAGGGTCCAGGTTCTCCATGGTGAAACCGAACACGCCCGAAGCCAGCTTGGTCGGGACCAGGGCATGGTAGAGGCGCCCGGAAGGCGTGTCCGCCAGGATGGTGGCGGCCAGGTCCAGCGGCACGAAATCGGGGCTGCCCGCGGCGGGGATGTGGTACATCGCGGCCACCAGCGGCGTGCCGCCCGCGCGGCGCAGCGTCACGGAGCGTTCGCCGTCCTGGGCGGGCTCGACGGTGTACTCGGGCGGTAGCTTGCGCTCGGGCTTGGGCAGCTTGCCCAGCGTTTCCTCGATGTCGGCCAGCGTGGCCTGGGGATCGAATTTGCCCGCCACGATCAGCACCGCGTTGTCGGGCTGGTAGTACTCGTGATAGAAGGCGCGCAACTGGGCGATGTCCACGTTCTCGACATCGGAGCGGGCGCCGATCGTGTTCTTGCCGTAGCTGTGCCACTGGAACGCCACGGACTGCATCTTCTGCATCAGGATGCGGAAGGGGCTGTTCTCGCCGCTTTCCATTTCGTTGCGGACCACGGTCATTTCCGAGTCCAGGTCTTCCTTGGCGATCAGGGAATTGACCATGGCGTCGGCTTGCCAGCCCAGGTACCACTTGAGGGTGTCGGGATTGGCCGCGAAGCTGGCGAAATAGTTGGTGCGGTCGCTGGAGGTGGAGCCGTTGGCCTGCAGGCCGCGTCGCGAGAACTCGCCCATGGCGTTGCGCGTCGTGGAGGTGCCCTTGAACAGCATGTGCTCGAGCAGGTGGGCCATGCCCGTCTGGCCGTAGTTCTCGTTGCGCGAGCCCACCAGGTAGGTCATGTTGACGGTCGTGGAGGGCTTGGATTCGTCGGGAACCAGAAGCACCCGCAGGCCGTTGGCCAGGCGGTATTCGGTGATGCCTTCGATCGAGGCGGCCTCCGAGACGCCGGCCGGCAGGCTGGCGGCCCCGGCCTGGAAGGCCAGGAAGGAGGTGAACAGCAGCGCGCCCAGCGGGCGCGGCAGCTTCGATAGGGACAGGCGCATGGCAGACAATTCCTTTGGCATGGCAGAATCCGTTGGAGTGTATACGTTGGCAATGGTTCAGGGGCCGCGCAGCGTGCCCCCTGGCCGCCAGGCAAAGGAAATCGGGAATGTCCATATCCATAGAAGTCGAAACGCCGCGCCTGGTGCTGCGGCAATGGCGCTCGGCCGACCACGCGCCTTTCGCGGCGCTGAATGGCGATCCCCGCGTCACGGAGTACCTGCTGCCCTTGACCGCGGCCGAGAGCGATGCGCTGGCGGGCCGGCTGGCCGCCGGCATCGACGAGCACGGCTGGGGGTTCTGGGCGGTGGAGGCGCCGGGCGTCGCGCCGTTCATCGGTTTCGTGGGCATCAAGCCTTTGCAGCCCACGCTGCCGTTCGCCCCGGGCGTGGAGATCGGCTGGCGCCTGGCGCGGCCGCACTGGGGCAAGGGCTATGCCAGCGAGGCGGCCGCGGCTGCGCTGAAAGTGGGGTTCGAACAGGTGGGGCTGGACGAAATCGTGGCCTTCACCGTGACGGGAAACCAGCGCTCGCGCGCGGTGATGGAGCGCCTGGGCATGAGGGCGGACCTGAATCCCTTCGACCATCCCGCCGTGCCGGAAGGGAGCCCGCTGCGCCAGCACGTGCTCTACCGGATCGGCCGGGACGACTGGCGCGCACAAAAAAATGGTGACACAGACTCCGGCGAGGCGCCAGTCGCCTTGGGGTGAGGAAAGCCCCGCGCGCCGCGACCCTGCGGCCGGCAGAGCTGATTTGAGGTGCCCCGGCCTGCGGGTGTAAGCTGTTCAGCACGTAGTAGCAGTCCGCCGACGGGATGCGCGATAGCCGCCACTGGCTTCCCGTCCAACGCCTGGCGCCGCCCGATGCGCGCGGCGCGGGTGCTTGTCGTTCGCGCCTTCGCTGCCGGTATCCTGCCGGCGCATCTTTCGGAGGAACGACCCATGCTGACCGAGATCGTCACGCGTGCGCTGTCCCAATTGACCGGAACCCGCCTGAGCGGAGACGGAATCAAGGGGCAGTTTCAGTACGCTTATGCCAGTGATGACGGCCAATTCGTGGCCATACTGACCCACGACATGACCACCTATGTGGTGGACCTGAGCACACAACGATATTTTGCGGAGTGCGGAGGATCGCCCCGGGGATTTGCCGGGCACGTGCTTGAGATGGAAGGTGTCGCGGCGCGCAGCCACCCCTGGCCCGCCGCGAACGATCTGTTCGACCTGGACATGGACGCCGACGAATTGTCGTGGCGCCAATGCCCCGGCCTGCGCCAGCCTCCTTCCGCCGACCGATCTGTGGAGAGCCGCGCCGCCTGAGAGTGGCCAGAAGCGGCAATGTTTCACTGAACCGGCGGTATCGCCGTTTTTTTTTCCGCCATGACTACGCCCGCCGAAACCCGCGCGCCCGAAGGCGCCACCCTGGTCGACTGCACGCATGAGCGCCATGCGGACCAGATCCTCGCCATTTTCAATGACGCGATCGCCACCTCGACCGCGCTGTACGACTACAAGCCGCGCCCACGCGAAGCGATGGAGGCCTGGTTCCAGGCGAAGCGGCAGGGCGGCTTCCCGGTGGTGGGGTACGAAAACGAAGCCGGCGAACTGATGGCGTTCGCCAGCTACGGCACGTTCCGCGCGTGGCCTGCCTACAAGTACTCGGTCGAGCATTCCGTGTACGTGGAAGGGCGCTTCCGCGGGCGGGGGCTGGCCGAAGCGCTGATGCGGGAACTGATCGCGCGGGCCCGGGCCAGGCAGGTCCACGTGCTGATCGGCGGCATCGACGCGGCCAACCAGCGCAGCATCCGCCTGCACGAGAAGCTGGGCTTCACGCATGCGGGCACAATCCGGGAGGCCGGCTTCAAGTTCGGGCGCTGGCTGGACCTGGCCTTCTACCAGTTGACGCTGGAGACGCCCGATCAGCCGGTGGATGGCTGAGGCGGCGGTTTACTTCGACAGCGTGCGCATGGCCTGTTCCAGGCCGGCGACCGTGACCGGATACATGCGGCCCTGCATGATGTCGCGCAGCAGCGCGATGGACTGGCGGTACTGCCAGGATGCGGTAGGCTCAGGATTGAGCCAGACCGACTTGGGCCAGGCTTCCAGCAGGCGCCGCACCCACTCCGCGCCGGGCTCCTTGTTGTAGTGCTCGACCGAGCCGCCCGGCTGCAGGATTTCGTAGGGGCTCATGGTGGCGTCGCCGACGATGATCAGGCGCCAGTCGGGGTTGTACTTGCGCAGCACGTCCCAGGTGTCGAAGCGTTCGCTCTGGCGGCGGCGGTTGCTCTGCCAGAGGCTTTCGTATGGGCAGTTGTGGAAGTAATAGACTTCCAGGTTGCGGAATTCGCTGCGGGCCGCGGAGAACAGTTCCTCGACGCGCCCGATGTGGTCGTCCATGCTGCCGCCCACGTCCAGCAGCATCAGCACCTTGACCGTGTTGTGGCGCTCCGGGACCATGCGCAGGTCCAGGTGGCCGGCGTTGCGGGCGGTGCTGGCGATGGTGTCGTCCAGGTCCAGCTCCATTTCGGCGCCTTGCCGGGCGAAGCGCCGCAGGCGGCGCAGCGCGACCTTGAAATTGCGCGTGCCCAGTTCGACCTGGTCGTCGTAGTCCTTGAACTGGCGCATGTCCCACACCTTGACCGCGCTGCGGTTGCCGGCGGATTCGCCGCCCACGCGTATGCCTTCGGGGTGGTAGCCGCCATTGCCGAAGGGCGAGGTGCCGCCGGTGCCGATCCACTTGCTGCCGCCGGCATGGCGTTCCTTCTGCTCTTTCATGCGCTCTTTGAAGAGCTCCATCAGCTTGTCCCAGCCGTGCTTTTCGATCGCGGCCTTTTCTTCGGGCGTAAGGCTTTTCTCGAACTGCTTGATCAGCCAGTCCAGCGGGATTTCCTTGCCCGGGGGCAGGGCGGCGGCGATGCCGCGGTAGTACGCGCCGAATGCCTTGTCGTAGCGGTCGTAGAGCGCCTCGTCCTTGACGAGGGCGGCGCGCGCGAGGAAGTAGAAATCATCCAGCGTGGGCGCCATGAGGCCCTGGCGCAGGGCGTCCACCAGGGTCAGGTATTCCTTGACCGAGACGGGGAGCTTGTGCGCCCTGAGATGGTAGAAGAAATCGATCAGCATTTGCGGGCCGCTCGTGGATGCCGGATCAGCGGCGCTGGCCGCCGCGCGTCATGGCCGCCAGGCGTTCCAGCAGGTGCACGTCCTGTTCGTTCTTGAGCAGCGCGCCGGCCATCAGCGGCACCGCCGTGGCGGTGTGCGCGTCGATCTCGGCGGCGGTGGCGCCCTCGGCCAGCAGCAGGCGCAGCCAATCCAGCAGTTCGGACGTGGAAGGCTTCTTTTTCAGGCCCGGCGCGTCGCGCAGCGAGAAGAATGTGTCCAGCGCCGCGCGCAGCACGTCCTGCTTCAGGTCGGGATAGTGCACGGCCACGATATCGCGCATGGTCTCGCGGTCGGGGAAGCGGATGTAGTGGAAGAAGCAGCGCCGCAGGAAGGCGTCGGGCAGGTCTTTCTCGTTGTTGGACGTGATGATGACCAGCGGGCGGTGCTGCGCCGAGATGGTCTCGCGCGTTTCGTATACGTGGAACTCCATGCGGTCCAGCTCGCGCAGCAGGTCGTTCGGGAATTCGATGTCGGCCTTGTCGATTTCGTCGATCAGCAGGACGGCGGGCTCGGGCGACTGGAAGGCCTGCCACAGCGTGCCCTGCACGATGTAGTTGCGGATGTCGCGGACTTTCTCGTCGCCGAGCTGCGAATCGCGCAGGCGCGACACGGCGTCGTATTCGTACAGGCCCTGGTGCGCCTTGGTGGTGGACTTGATGTGCCATTGCAGCAGCGGGCGGCCCAGCGCGCGCGCCACCTCTTCCGCCAGCATGGTTTTCCCGGTGCCGGGTTCTCCCTTGATCAGGAGCGGGCGCTGCAGGACGAGCGCGGCGTTGACGGCGAGTTTCAGGTCATCGGTGGCGACATAGCTGTCGGTCCCGTCGAAGCGGTCGGGCGAGGCGGAAGTAGCGGACTGGGCTGCGGACATGGTCGGATGGCATATGTGGTTTGATGGAGATCAATACCATCGTAAGGTATTAATCCTGAGCAATTATCGTACAATCAGGCGGTTTTGCTTTGGGTTCGACCCGCAACGTGTTTGCCGAGGGCCTTTTCTTGAGAGCAGGCCCTAGTCCTTAGCCATACGAAGAAGAGCCACTCCAATGAAGTTGCGAACCTCTCTGAAGTACACGCTATCCGTGTTGGCCGCAATGGCATCCTGTGCGATCGCCGGCCAGGCTGTTGCTGCGGACGCAGCACCGGTCGGTAATGTCCAGAACGCCCGCGACAAGGTTTCCATGTGCATCGGTTGCCACGGCATCGAAGGCTACAAGGCGACGTTTCCCGAGCTTTACCATGTTCCGATGATCGCTGGCCAGAACGCCAAGTACATCGAAACCGCCCTCAACGAGTACAAGAAAGGCGCGCGCAGCCATCCCACCATGGATGCCATCGCCGGCAGCCTGTCCGACCAGGACATCGCCGACCTGGCCGCGTACTACTCGAATCTCAAATAAGGGGCAAACAGATGAATCGCATCATGCTTGCCCTCGCGGGCGCGACCCTGGCCATGGCGGGCACTGCCTCGCAGGCCCAGGAACTGGCGGCCGGCAAGGCCGTATTCGACAAATTCAATTGCGCCTCCTGCCACGGCGCCGACGCCAAGACGGCGGTGGATCCGGCCTACCCGGTCCTGGCGGGGCAGCATGCGGACTATCTGGTCCATGCCCTGAAGGCCTACAAGCGCGGCGCCTCCGGCAGCGCGGCCACGGCCAACGTGCGCAAGAACCCCATCATGGGGGCCTTCGCCACGCAGCTGTCGGACCAGGACATCTCCAACGTGGCGGCATGGCTCTCGGCGCAGCCGAGCGACCTGGGCGTGCGCAAATAGGGCTTCCGCGGCCCTCGCATACGGAAAACCCTCGGCATGCCGAGGGTTTTTGTTTTCAGCGCCCGACGCGCTGGCGGATCAGGTCGATGTAAGTGTCGCTGTCCAGCGGCGTGCCCAGCCGCTGCGCCTCCCAGACCACCTGGCCGAGGCATTCCATGATTTCATGCGCGGCGTGGTGCGCGTCCGTGCGGGCCACCAGTTGCTGGTAGGCGTTCCGGATGCCGGGCGGATGGTCGATGGACAGCTGCTCGGCGATGGCCAGGTGCATGGACAGATGCAGAAAGGGATTGGTGCGCCCCTTTTCCACCGAGTATTCCGCCGTCATGGCTTCAGGGTTTTCCAGGTCGCCGTGGTACTCCGGGTGCTCGATGATCCAGTCCAGGGCGATGGCTTCGAGGGGCGTAAGCACTTCGGCTGCGCGGTGTTTGCGCCAGGTTTCGATGAAGAATTCGCGGACTTGGTCGCGGGAGGGATTGAACATCTGCGGGGGACGGAAAGCGGGCTGTCGATGCATTATTTTACCGCCCGGCGCGGCCCGCCGGGCCGGGCGGCCCCTTTGCGATATAGAATGGGTTGCCATCCGCCATCCGGTGTGCGGTTCTCGAGGACGGTATTCCCCGCGGAATCGGACGCTTCCCGATGCCGGCGCGTGCAGAAAAATCACCCGGAGCAAATGGAGCATTCATGTCCTACCAACATATCAAGGTTCCCGCTGGCGGCCAGAAGATCACGGTCAACGCCGATTTCTCGCTGAATGTGCCCGAGCAGCCCATCGTTCCCTTCATCGAGGGCGATGGCACGGGCGCCGACATCACACCGGTGATGATCAAGGTCGTTGACGCGGCGGTGCAGAAGGCCTACGGCGGCAAGCGCAAGATCCACTGGATGGAAGTCTATGCCGGCGAAAAGGCCACCAAGGTCTACGGCCCGGACGTATGGCTGCCCGACGAAACCCTGGAAGTCGTCAAAGACTACGTGGTTTCCATCAAGGGCCCGCTGACCACCCCGGTCGGCGGCGGCATCCGTTCGCTGAACGTGGCGCTGCGCCAACAACTGGACCTGTACGTCTGCCTGCGTCCGGTGGCGTACTTCAAGGGCGTGCCTTCTCCGGTCCGCGAACCCGAAAAGACGAACATGGTGATCTTCCGCGAGAACTCGGAAGACATCTATGCCGGCATCGAGTACATGGCTGAAAGCGAGCAGGCCAAGGAGCTGATCCAGTTCCTGCAGACGAAGCTCGGCGTGAAGAAGATCCGCTTCCCGAACACGTCGTCGATAGGCATCAAGCCCGTGTCGCGCGAAGGCACCGAGCGCCTGGTGCGCAAGGCCGCGCAGTACGTCATCGACAACGACCGCACGTCGCTGACCCTGGTGCACAAGGGCAACATCATGAAGTTCACGGAAGGCGGCTTCCGCGACTGGGGCTATGCCCTGCTGCAGAAGGAGTTCGGCGCCCAGCTGATCGACGGCGGCCCGTGGTGCAAGTTCAAGAACCCGAAGACGGGCCGCGAGGTCATCGTCAAGGACGTGATCGCCGATGCCTTCCTGCAGCAGATCCTGCTGCGTCCGGCCGAATACGATGTGATCGCCACCTTGAACCTGAACGGCGACTACATCTCGGACGCGCTGGCCGCGCAAGTGGGCGGCATCGGCATCGCCCCGGGCGCCAACCTGTCCGATTCGGTCGCCATGTTCGAAGCCACGCACGGCACCGCGCCGAAGTACGCCGGCAAGGACTACGTGAACCCCGGCTCCGAAATCCTGTCGGCCGAAATGATGCTGCGCCACATGGGCTGGACCGAAGCCGCCGACCTGATCATCTCCAGCATGGAGAAATCCATCCTGTCCAAGAAGGTCACGTACGACTTCGCCCGCCTGCTCGAAGGCGCGACCCAGGTGTCGTGCTCGGGTTTCGGCCAGGTCATGATCGAAAACATGTAATCGGCGGCTTCCCGCCTGCAAGTCCCATAAACCCGCCCGCCGTCATGGCGGGCGGGTTTTGTCTAGCGGTTCGGCATAGGCATGCCGTTTTTTTTCCAGGTTGATCGTTGTGCCCCGACTGTACATTTCCCTGGCCACCTGGCTGGTGCTGCTGGTGCCGGCGCTGGCATTGACCAGCCCGGTGGGCGGGCCGGCCATTGTGTATCTCGCGGGCCTGATCGCACTGGCCGCGCTTGCCGCCAATGCGGTCCGGCGCTATGAGCCGATGGATTTCCGGGCCCTGTGGCCCATGGCCGTGGCCTTGCTGCTGCCGCTCGTTTGCTTGTTCGCCACGTCGGCGGTGCGCGGGGTGTGGAGCGACTCGGAACTTGAGAAGCTGCTCCGGTTCGCGCTGGCGCTGCCGGTGCTCTGGCTGTTGCTGAGGGCGCCGCGGCAGTGGCTCAGGCAGATCCAATGGAGCATCGTGGCCGGCGCGCTCGCCGGTTCGGCGATGCTCATCGCCATCATGATGACCGCGGACCGCAACGCCGTGGTCCAGGTGGGCGGGCGCTATAACGCCGTCGCCTTCGCGAACCTGACGCTGCTGTTCGGCATGATGTCGCTGCTGAGCATGGGTTGGGGCGCCAGCACGCGCTGGCCGCGCGCCGAGAACGCCCTCAAGCTGCTGGCCGGGGGGCTGAGCGTCTGGGCCACCTGGCTGTCCGAGACGCGCAGCAGCTGGATGCTGCTTCCCATCCTGGCGGTGGTCTTCCTGTTCGGACTGCATGGATGGAACCGGCGCCACAAGCTGTACTGCGCGCTGGCGCTGGCCGTGGTGCTGGCCGTCGCCGCGGCCGGCATCTGGAACTTCAGCAGCCGCATGCAGTACCTGAAGAGCGATCTTCAGGGTTTTGCGACGTCGACCGACCGCGATACCTCGTTCGGCATACGCCTGCAACTGTGGCATGCCTCTTTGCTGATGTTCGAAAAAAGCCCCATCGTCGGGGTGGGCCCTAGCAACTTCCGCGGCGAGCTCCTGCAGCTCGAGCAGCAGGGGATCGTGTCGCACGAGGTCGTCGAAGGCTATGGCGAACCCCATAATGACCTGCTCGCGGCCCTCTCGGGATACGGGCTGCTGGGCCTGATGGGCATCATGGCGCTGTACCTGGTGCCGGCGGGGGTGTTCCTGCGCCGGCTGGCCAGCGACGATCGCGTCATACGCGTCGGAGCGCAGATGGGCTTGCTGTTCTGCCTGGGCTACTGCGCCTACAGCCTGACGGAAATGATGTTCCGAAATATGCGCAGCGTTCCCACGTACTCGCTGATCGTCGTGGCGCTGATCGCGCTGACGGCGCCCAGGCCGGCGCAACAGGGCGCTCAGCGCCCGGTTCAGCCCGCGAAACGGTAGCCCACGCCGATCTCCGTCAGCAGATGTACCGGCTGCGCGGGGTCGGCTTCCAGCTTCTGGCGCAGGTGGCCCATGTAGATGCGTAGATAGTGCACGCTTTCCACGTGCGATGGCCCCCATACCGCGCGCAGCAGCTCGCGATGCGTCATCACCTTGCCGCGGTGCGCGAGCAGGGCCGCCAGCAGCCGGTATTCCATGGCGGTCAGGTGCACATGCTGACCGCCGCGTTCGACGACGCGGCGCGCGAAGTCGACTCGGACGTCGCCGAAGGCGATCTCCGATGCATTGCCCGCGCCGCCCCGCGCGTGGCGCCGCAGCAGGACGCGCAGCCGGGCCAGCAGTTCGCTGACTCCGAAGGGTTTGGTCAGGTAGTCGTCCGCGCCGGCATCCAGCGCGGCGACCTTGTCCGCCTCCGCGCTGCGCGCGGACAGCACCAGCACGGGCACTTCGGTCCAGCCGCGCAATTCGCGGATCAAGGTCATTCCGTCTTCATCGGGCAGGCCCAGATCCAGCACCACCGCGTCCGGCTGCCGCGTGCCGGCCTCGACCAGGCCGCGCTTGACGGTGTCGGCCTCATGGACCGCGCAGCCTTCGTTTTCCAGGGCGTGGCGGACGAAGCGCCGGATATTGGCATCGTCTTCAATGATCAGGACGGTGGGCTGGTAATCGAACATGCGGCGAGCCGGTCAGGGGAGATCGGATTGAATGGAGGGCGGCGTGCCCAGCGGCAGCGTGAAGACGAACTGCGCGCCCGATTGCTGGCCGGGCGCCTGTTCGACCCAGATCCGTCCGTGGTGCGCGGCGACGATCGCCTCGCATACCGCCAGCCCCAGGCCGACGCCGGGGGTGGCGGATTCGCGGTCTCCGCGCGTGAATTTCTCGAAGATGCGGCGCTCCGCGCCGGGCGCCACGCCCGGGCCGTTGTCGGCCACGGCCACGCGCAGCTCGCCGTCCTGCACGGCCGCGCGCAAGCGCAGGATGCTGCCGGCGGGCGTGTACTTGGCCGCATTTTCCAGAAGATTGCACAGCACGCGCTCGATCAGCACGCCGTCGCATTCCACCAGGGGCAGATCGGACAGGGAGTCTACCGCGACGCGGTGCGCCGCCAGCGGCTCCCGCAGCTCGGCGAGCGCGGCGCCCACCAGTTCCTCGATGGACTGCCATTCCAGGCGTAGCGGCGCGTCGCGGCTCTGCAGCCGCGCCATGTCGAGCAGGTTGACGACGACCGCATGCATGCGCCGGGCCTGGTCGCGCATGGCGCGCAGGGTGCCGTGGACGTCCGGCGGCAGGGCCGCCTGCTGGCGCATCAGCGTATCCGTCATGCCGACCAGGCTGGTCAGCGGGGTGCGCAGGTCGTGCGAGACGGCCGAGAGCAGCGAGTTGCGCAGTTTTTCCGATTCCATGCTGACCAGGGCCTGTTGCGCGACCTCCACGTAATGCAGGCGCTCCAGCGCAATGGCGATCAGCGTGGCGTAGGCCTCGGTCTGGCGGCGCGAGTCGGGATTCGAGAACAGGCCGCGGCGGGCGGCGGCCAGTGCCAGCACGCCGCGGGTGCGCATGGGCGCCTTCAGCGGCAGGTACAGCAGATCGCTATTGGAGAGCGTGGCCGTGCCGGCGCCCGCCGGCTGGCCGTGATCGTAGACCCATTGCGCCAGGGCCGATTCCAGCGGCGGCATGTCGGCGTCGGGAGGGGAGGCCAGCTTCAGGCGGTCGTCCATGCCCAGAATGTACAGGGCGCAGCGCGAGCCGAAGGTGGCGTGCACGAATGCGCCGGCCAGGGCGACGATCTGCTCCGGCTGCAGCGCCGACGATAGTTCGCGCGCGAATTCATAAAGGCTGCGCGCATCGGCCTCCCGCTTGACCGAGGCCTGGGCCTGCAGGCGCAGCCCGGCGGTGAGCTGCCCGATCAGCAGCCCCACGGCCAGCAGCACGCCAAACGTGAGCAGGTATTGCACGTCCGACACGGCGAAGGACGCCAGGGGCTGCACGAAGAAGAAATCGAAGAGGCCGACGCTGACGACCGAGGCCAGCGCCGCCGGCCCCCGGCCATGGCGCAGCGCCACGGCCACCACCGCCAGCAGGAACAGCATGACGATGTTGGTCTGGTGCAGGGCGGGGAAGGCCAGGGCCGAAAGCGCGGCGGCCACGGCGCAGTAGCACAGCGCCCAGGCGTAGCCCGCCAGAGGCCGGGAGCCGCGCTCGTCGGCAGCCTGGCGCGCGCGCCGTCCCAGCGAGAGCGGGTCGCGGCCGGGAGCGGGGCTGGCCGGAAGCGGCGGCGCGCCCAGCCGGATGACGTCGATTTCCGGGCAACCCGCGGCCAGCATGTCCGCGAAGCTGTGGCGCCGCCACAGCCAGCCCGGCGCGATGGCTGCCGTGAGCGCGGCGGACAGCGACAGCCGCAGGCGTTCCAGGCCGCTGGCGCGCGTGCGGCCGAGTATGGCCTTGGTGATGTTGTGGCGGCGCACGTAGCGCACCACCGCGTCGACCATATCGCCGCCCGCCAGGGTTTCGCTGCGGGCGCCCAGCGCATCCGCCAGGGCCAGGCTGCGCTGCATGCGTTCCTGCTCGGCCTGTGGAAGCGGAGCCGCGCGCGGCGTGTCGATGGTGACCACGTGCAGATCGCATTCCAATTGCTGGCTGAGCCGGTGGGCGCTGCGGATGACGTACTCGGCGTCGACGTCCGGGCCGATGCAGGCGACCACCGCTTCGCGCGTGCGCCATACGGATTCGATGGCGCGGTCGCGGCGATAGGCCTGCACGTCGTCGTCCACGTGGTCGGCGGTGCGGCGCAGCGCCAGCTCGCGCAGGGCGATCAGATTGCCCTTGCGGAAGAAGTTGCGGGTGGCGTGGCGCGCCTGTTCGGGCAGGTAGACCTTGCCTTCCTTGAGGCGGCGCAGCAGTTCGTCGGCGGACAGGTCGACGAGGATGACTTCGTCGGCCGCATCGAAGACCTCGTCGGGCACGGTCTCCCAGACGCGCACGCCGGTGATGCTGCCCACCGCCTCGTTCAGGCTGTCGAGGTGCTGCACGTTCAGCGTGGTCCAGACGTCGATGCCGGCCGCGAGCAGTTCCTGGATGTCCTGCCAGCGTTTGGCGTGGCGGGAGCCCGGCGCGTTCGAATGCGCGAGTTCGTCCACGAGCACCAGCCCCGGCCGCCTGGACAGCGCGCCGTCCAGGTCGAATTCCTTCAGGAGATGGCCCCGATAGGCGACTTCCGTGAGCGGCAGCGCGGGCAGGCCTTCCAGCAGGCTGGCGGTTTCGCGCCTGCCGTGGGTCTCGACGATGCCCGCCAGCACGTCCCTGCCCTGGGCGGCCTGCGCGCGCGCCGCCACCAGCATGGCGTATGTCTTGCCGACGCCGGCGGACGACCCGAAGTAGACGCGAAGCTTGCCGCGCACCGCCTGCCGCGCGGCGTCGTCCAGGGTTTTCAAGAGCGCGTCGGGATCGGGACGCTCGCCAGCGGTGTCGGCCATGTGCGCAATACTATACGCCGCGGTCTCAGCGTTCCGCGCTCAATTTGTCCAGCGCCAGATTCAGCGTCAGGACATTGACCGCGGGCTCTCCAAGCACGCCGAGCCAGGGCGCATCGGTATGCGCCTTTATCAGGGCGTCGACCTGGCCGGGCGCCAGGTGGCGGACGCGCGCCACGCGCGCCGCCTGATACGCCGCGGCCGCCGGACTGATGTGGGGATCCAGGCCGCTGCCGGATGCGGTGACCAGCTCCGCGGGTACGGGCAGGGGATTGCCGGGGTCCGCCGCCTTCAGGGCGGCGATGCGGGCCTGGATGGCTTCGGCCAGCGCCGGGTTGCGCGGCCCCAGGTTGGATCCGCCGGACCCGGCGGCGTTGTACGGCATGGGCGCGGTGGCGGATGGGCGGCCCCAGAAGTATCCGGGGGAGCTGAATGATTGGCCGATCAGTTCGGAGCCGACGATGCGGTCGTTCTGCCGGATGAGCGATCCGGCCGCCTCGCGGGGAAAGACGGCTGCGGCGATGCCGGAGGTCAGGAAGGGGTAGGCGAGGCCGGTCACCAGCGACAGGGCGGCGAAGACCGCGATTGCCGGGCGCAGGATGCCGCCATGGCGCGGCGTGGAAGCGGGGGAGTTCATAAGGGTTCCTTTTTTGCCGGCGGGCTAGATCCAGCCCAGCGCGGACAGCGTCATGTCGACCAGCTTGATGCCGGCGAAGGGCACCAGCAGACCGCCCAGGCCGTAGATGAGCAGATTGCGGCGCAACAGCACCGACGCGCCCAGCGGGCGGTAGCGCACGCCCTTGAGCGCCAGCGGTATCAGCACCACGATGATCAGCGCGTTGAAAATAACGGCCGACAGGATGGCCGAGGCGGGGGTGGCCAGGCCCATGACGTTCAGCGCGTTCAGCTGGGGATAGACCGTGGCGAAGGCGGCCGGGATGATGGCGAAATACTTGGCCACGTCATTGGCCACGCTGAAGGTCGTGAGCGCTCCGCGGGTCATCAGCATCTGCTTGCCGATCTCGACGATTTCGATGAGCTTGGTGGGGTTGGAGTCCAGGTCCACCATATTGCCCGCCTCCTTGGCGGCCTGGGTGCCCGAGTTCATCGCCACCGCCACGTCGGCCTGGGCCAGGGCGGGCGCGTCGTTGGTGCCGTCGCCCGTCATCGCGACGAGGCGGCCTTCCGACTGGTAGGCGCGGATGAGCTTGAGCTTGGCTTCGGGCGTGGCTTCCGCAAGGAAGTCGTCCACGCCCGCTTCGGCGGCGATGGAGGCGGCCGTGAGCTTGTTGTCGCCCGTGATCATCACGGTCTTGATGCCCATGCGGCGCAGTTCGGCGAAGCGCGACTGGATGCCGGGCTTGACGATGTCCTTGAGTTCGACGACGCCCAGGGCCCGGCCGCCGTCGCTGACCATCAGCGGCGTGCTGCCGCGGCGCGCAACGTCTTCGGCCAGCTGCAGCGCTTGGACCGGCACTGTGGAATCCCGCGCGCCCAGCCAGGATTGGACGGCGTCGACCGCGCCCTTGCGGATCATCCGGCCATCCAGGTCCACGCCGCTCATGCGGGACTGCGCCGTGAAGGGCACGAATTCCGCGCCGGGCGTGGAGGCTGCCGGCGCATGGAGCGTCTTGTCGGCCAGCGCCACGATGCTGCGGCCCTCGGGGGTTTCGTCGGCCAGCGACGCAAGGCGAGCGGCCTGCGCCAGCTCGCGCGGGGATACGCCCGGAGCGGGCAGGAAGGCCGACGCCTGGCGATTGCCGAAAGTAATGGTGCCGGTCTTGTCCAGCAGCAGCACGTCCACGTCTCCCGCGGCTTCGACGGCGCGACCCGAGGTGGCGATGACGTTGGCGCCCATCATGCGGCTCATGCCCGCTACGCCGATGGCGGACAGCAGGCCGCCGATGGTGGTGGGGATCAGGCAGACGAGCAGGGCCACCAGCACGGTCACCGTGACCGCGGCGCCACCGCCGGCGGCGTTGACCGCGTAGATCGAGAACGGCATCAGGGTCACGACCACCAGCAGGAACACCACGGTCAGGCCCACCAGCAGGATGGTGAGGGCCAGCTCGTTGGGCGTCTTCTGGCGCTTGGCGCCTTCGACCATGGCGATCATGCGGTCCAGAAAGCTCTCGCCCGGATCCGCCGCGATGCGCACGAAGATCCAGTCCGACAGCACGCGCGTGCCGCCGGTCACCGACGAGAAGTCGCCGCCGGATTCGCGGATCACGGGAGCCGATTCGCCGGTGATGGCGCTTTCGTCCACCGACGCCACGCCGGCGATGACCTGGCCGTCGCCGGGGATGGTCTCGCCCGCTTCGACCAGCACCACGTCGCCGCGGCGCAGCAGGCCCGAGGGCTGGCTGACCGACTGCCCGCGCCAGGCGCCGGGCTGTGCCGTGCTGGCGTCGGCGTCGCGAAAGCCCTTGAGCAGACGGGCGTCGATGGTGGTGCGCAGGCCGCGCAAGGTTGCCGCCTGCTGCTTGCCACGGCCTTCGGCCAGCGCCTCGGCGAAGTTCGCGAACAGCACGGTGAACCACAGCCACACGGCGATCGCCAGGATGAAGCCGGCGGGCGCCTCGGCCTGGCCGCGCAGGGCCATGACCCAGAGCACCGTGGTCAGGATGCTGCCCACGTAGACCACGAACATCACGGGGTTCTTCAACTGCGCGGCGGGCGACAGCTTGCGCAGGCTGTCCAGCACCGCGGGGCCGGCCAGGGCGCGCGACCACATGCCGAACTTACGTTCGTGGGTAGCGGCCGAAGGCGCGCGGGCGGCGCCGCCTCCGGCGCCGGTAGTAGAGGTTTCAATCTTGGCCATTTTCATTCCCAGCCTTTCTATTGCAGGTGTTCCGCGACAGGGCCGAGGGCCAGCGCGGGCACGTATGTCAGGGCGCCCACCAGCAGCACCGCGCCGATCAGCAGCGCCACGAACAGCGGGCCGGTGGTGGGCATGCTGCCGGGACCGGCGGGATGCCGGCGCTTGGCGGCCAGCGAACCGGCCATCGCCAGGATGGCGACGATGATGGCGAAGCGGCCGAACCACATGGCGATGCCCAGCAGCACGTTGTAGAAGGGCGTGTTGGCGGACAAGCCGGCGAAGGCGCTGCCGTTGTTGTTGGCGGCGGACGTCAGGGCGTAGAGGATTTCCGAAAAGCCATGGATGCCCGGATTCAGCACGCCCGCCTGGCCCGCCGGCGCCGATACGGCCAGGGCCGTGCCGCCCAGCACCAGCAAGGGCGTCGCCAGGATGACGATGGACACCATCTTCATGTCGTAGGCTTCGATCTTCTTGCCCAGGTATTCCGGGGTGCGGCCTATCATCAGCCCGGCGATGAAGACGCCCAGGATGGCGAAGGCCAGCATGCCGTACAGGCCGGAGCCCACGCCGCCGAAGACGACTTCGCCCAGCTGCATCAACAGCATCGGCGGCAGGCCGCCCATCGGATTCAGGGAGTCGTGCATGCCGTTCACCGCGCCGCAGGAGGCCGCCGTGGTGACGGTGGCGAACAGCGAGGTGGCGGCGATGCCGAAGCGGGTTTCCTTGCCTTCCATGTTGCCGCCGGGCGAGAACGCGCTGGCCGCGCTGTCGGCGCCCTCTGCTGCGGCCATGGGGTTGGCCTGTTGCTCGAAGTAGGCGGTGGACAGCGCGAACCCGGCGAACAGCAGGGTCATCGCGGCCAGGATGGCGACACCCTGGCGCCGGCTGCCGACCATTTCGCCGAAGGCGAAGCACAGCGCGGCCGGGATCGCCAGGATGGCAAGCATCTCCAGGAAGTTCGACAGCGGCGTGGGGTTCTCGAAGGGGTGGGCGGAGTTGGCGTTGAAGAAGCCGCCGCCATTGGTCCCCAGCAGCTTGATCGATTCCTGCGAGGCGACCGGGCCCATGGCCAGGGTCTGGGTCTTGCCGACGACGGGGTCCGTCACGGCCTGGCCCTGGGCATCCAGCACGGGCTGGCCTTGGGCGTCCATGCGGGGCTGCTGGTAGTGCACCGCCTCGACGGTCCGGACTTCCTGATAGGGGCTGAAATTCTGGATCACGCCCTGGCTGACCAGCGCCAGCGCCAGCAGCAGCGATAGCGGTAGCAACACGTACAGCGTGCAGCGCACCATGTCGGCCCAGAAATTGCCTACCGTGGCCGAGCAATGCCGCGACAGGCCGCGGATCAGCGCGAAAAGCACGGCGATGCCGGTTGCCGCCGAGACGAAGTTCTGCACCGTAAGCGCCAGCATCTGCGTCAGGTAGCTCATCGTCGACTCGCCGCCATAGCCCTGCCAGTTGGTGTTGGTGACGAAGCTGATGGCGGTGTTGAGGGCCGAGTCGGGGGATACCGCGCCCAGGCCGGCGGGGTTCAGGGGCAGCACGCCCTGGAGGCGCTGCAGGCCGTAGACCGCCGCGATTCCCACGACGTTGAACGCCAGCACGGCCAGGGCATACCGCTTCCAGCCCATCTCGGCCTGCGGGTCGATGCCCGCCAGCCGGTAGATGCCGCGTTCCAGGGGGCGGCCCCAGGCGGTCAGCCGGGATTGGCCGTTTTCCATGGCAATGCGGATGTAGCGACCGAGCAGGGGCGCAATGGCGAGCAGGACGGCCAGGTACGCGGCCAGCAGGCCGATGAATTCGGCGGTCATCAGAATTTCTCCGGTTTGAACAGGGCGACCAGCAGGTAAGCGAATAGCAGGGCGGCCGTCAGGCCGCTCAGCCAATAGAGCCAGCTCATGATTGGTCTCCTGCAGACAGGGTTGCGCAGAACCGGAGCAGGGCCAGAGTCAATCCGGCCATGGCGGCGAAAATGGCGATATAAATGGCATCCACGTTTTTTCTCCCGGGAGCGCGTGCTCCCCTTGAACGGCGGCCCGCTCGCCGGCAGGCGCAGCGGCCGATCGGGACACCGGCAGGTTACGGAGCAGGGGGTAAAAACGGGGTATAGGTTTGGGAGGGGGGGATAAAGAAAACGTAAAAACCGCTTGCCGTGGTGTGTGCACGGATCCGGGCATCGTCAGGCCGGGCCGTGCACGGCTGTGGATAAGCTGCTGGGCCAGAGGCGGGAAGGTGGAAAACCCTGGCGTGAATCAGACGTAAAGCTTGGAAAAATCCCAATATTTAGAACTTTCGGCCCAAAATGCACTTATATGGTGCATCGAATATGTAAATGAATGCTCCGTCTTAGGGCATTCCCCTAGTGTGACAAGCCCGCATCTGGTGCAGAATCTCATCCCATGCAGGTGAGGAGACAAAGCCCTGCATGGGCAAATACCGGCGGCACCGGTACATAAAAAAAGTAAAGCAGTACCCAGAAAAAAAGCAAAACGCACAGCGGCTGGCACCTGGTAGTGCCAGCCGTTGTCGCATAAAAAGCCGGCATTGCTTCGCAGGGGGCTTTTCAAGCGCCGCGTTTCGCGATATTTAGGTAGGGCCCCGCTCATCCTAGCTATGCCGGAATCGCGTCTTACACCTCCCAAATCCGCACCGTCCCCTTATTGGCGCCGCAATCTGTGGCTGATCGTGCTGCTGCTCGCCGTCTGGGCGGCCCTGACCTTCGTTCCTTCGTATTTCGCCCGCGGCCTGAGCTTCGATTTCATCGGCTGGCCGTTCGCGTTCTGGATGGCCGCCTACGGCGCGCCGCTGGCCTATCTCATCATCATCGCCATCTACGCCCGGGTCATGAATCGCGCCGATGAGCGCGCGGAAACGCCCGGGGAGAGCCGCTGATGCCGTTTTTCAGCGGAGACACGCCCCAGCAGTTCCGAGTCCGATTGCGGCGGATCTACGTGCTGTACACGGCGGGGTTCGCGCTGATGATCCTGATGATGGCGTTGGCCGAGATCCTGGGCATGCCGCGCAACTGGATCGGTTACGTGTTCCTGCTGGTCACGGTCAGCCTGTACGCCGGAATCGGCATCGTCTGCCGCACCTCGGACCAAGTGGAGTACTACGTGGCCGGCCGCCGCGTGCCCGCCATCTACAACGGCATGGCCACGGCCGCCGACTGGATGTCGGTGGCCTCCTTTATCGGCGTGGCCGGCACGCTGTACCTGACGGGCTACGGCGGGCTTGCCTACATCATGGGCTGGACGGGCGGCTACGTGCTGGTGGCGATGTTGCTGGCGCCCTACCTGCGTCGCTTCGGCCAGTACACCATCCCCGATTTCATGGGCGCGCGCTATGGCGGCAACATGCCGCGCCTGGCGGGCGTGGCGTGCGCCATCCTCTGTTCCTTCACCTACCTGGTGGCGCAGATCTACGGTGTGGGCATCATCACCACGCGCATGACCGGGATTTCGTTCGAGCTGGGCATCTTCGTGGCGCTTGGCGGGATGCTGGTCTGTTCGTTCCTGGGCGGCATGCGCGCCGTTACCTGGACCCAGGTGGGCCAATACATCATCCTGGTCATCGCCTATCTGGTGCCCGTGGTCTGGCTGTCGGTCAAGCATACGCACATGCCGGTGCCGCAGCTCTCGGCCGGCGCCGTGCTCCAGCAGGTGACCGAGAAAGAGGTGTACCTGCAGAACGATCCATCCGAAATCGAGGTGCGCCGGCTGTGGCAGCAGCATGCCGACGAAATGGCGCGCAGGGTGCAGGCGCTGCCCGAATCCTGGACGCTGGAAAAAGACAAGCTGCGCAGCCGGCTGGCGCAGTTGAACGCCACCGACGCGCCCATGGTCGAGATCCGTTCGGCCGAGCGCGAACTGGCCAGCTATCCCGCCGGCGTCGAAGAGGCGCGCATCGTCTGGTCGCAGGCCAGGGCCTCGTTCGAGGCGCGCGCCGCGCCGCCCACGCCGCATGCGGAGCCATTCCCCGCGAAGGATCCCGAGGAACAGCGCAATATGCGCGTCAACTTCCTGGCGCTGGTGCTCTGCCTGATGCTGGGCACGGCGGGCATGCCGCACATCCTCATGCGCTCATACACCACGCCCTCGGTCATCGAGGCGCGCCGCTCGGTGTGCTGGTCGCTGCTGTTCATCCTGCTGCTGTATTTCATGGCGCCCGCGCTGGCCTTGCTGGTGAAGTACGAGGTCTACACGCAGGTGGTCGGATCCAGCTTTCTCAGCCTGCCCAATTGGGTGCATGCCTGGAGCGCGGTCGACACCAACCTGCTGGACGTCACGGACCTCAACCGGGACGGCATCGTGCAGCTGAGCGAGATCAGCATGGGCGCCGATGTGGTGGTGCTGGCCATGCCGGAGATCGGCGGGCTGCCGTATGTTATTTCGGGCCTGGTGGCGGCGGGTGGGCTGGCCGCTGCGCTGTCCACGGCCGACGGCCTGTTGCTGACCCTGTCGAATTCCCTGTCGCACGACATGTGGTACCGCATGGTGTCGCCGCGCATGTCGGCGGCGCGCCGCGTGATGGTGTCCAAGATCCTGCTGCTGGTGGTGGCGTTCGGCGCGGCCTGGGTGGCGGCGCGCAAGCCCGCGGACATTCTCTTCATGGTGTCGGCCGCGTTCTCGTTCGCCGCCTCTTCCTTTTTCCCGGCCCTGGTCATGGGCGTATTCTGGCGGCGAGCCAATAAATGGGGCGCGACTTTCGGCATGGCGGCGGGGCTGGCGGTCACTTTCGCCTATATGACGCATACGCACCCCTGGCTGCGCGAATGGGTGCTGGGCGTGTCCCGCGCCCAGCCGGTGGACCTGTGGTGGGGCATCCAGCCGATTGCCGCGGGCGTGTTCGGGGCGCCGGTGGCCTTCCTGACCATCATCGTCGTATCCCTGCTGACGCCGCCGCCGGACCGGGCGACGCTGGCCCTGGTGGATTACCTGCGCAATCCCGGATCGTCCCGGGGGGACGCCTATGGGGCGGAGCAGGCGTCGGCGCGCTGATCGGGCGGGTTAGCGCAGGCGGCCGAGGCTGGCGTCGCGCGGCGCATCAGCCGAGCGCGATGGCAGCCGAGGACGCTGTCAATGCGAGACCGATTTGGAAAACACGTTCATCACCACCACGCCGGCGATGATGAGGCCGATGCCGATCAGCGCCGGGGTGTCCAGGTGCTGCTTGAACAGCACCGCGCCCACGATGGAGATCAGCACGATGCCGACGCCGGACCAGATCGCGTATGCGATGCCCACGGGGATCTCGCGCAGCGTCAGCGACAGGAAATAGAACGAGATCAGGTAGCCGAACACCGTGACGATGGACGGCATCAGGCGGGTGAAGCCCTCGGATCCCTTGAGCGCGCTGGTTGCGAAGATCTCTGCGATGATCGCCACGCCCAGATAAAGCCATTTCATTTGCGGGGCCCTTCCGATTGGCGCAGAAGCACCAGCAGGGCGCCCGCGCCGCCTTCGCGCTCAGGCGCTTCGGAAAACGCCAGCACCTCGTTCTTCTGCACGAGCCAGGTGCGCGCCTTGTCCTTCAGCACCGGTTCCAGTCCCTGCGAGCCGTAGCCCTTGCCGTGCACGATGCGCACGCAGCGGATGCCGTGCTCGAGGCATTCATCCAGGAACGACAGCAACGCGTGGCGGGCCTGCTCAACGCGCAACCCGTGCAGGTCCAGTTCGGCGCCGGCGCGCCATTGGCCGCGGCGCAGATTGCGCGCGGTGTCCGGGGCGGCGTCGCTGCGCACGAAGGCGGTGCCGCCTTCGGACAGCAGGTGCGTGATTTCCCCGCCGTCGGAGACTCCGGCATCGGCGCGGGAAGGGGTTTCGCCCAGCGCGTTAGCGCGGCGCAACGCCGGCGAGGGCAGCGGCGCCGGTTTGTGCTCCACGCGGGCGGACTGCTTGAGCGGCGTGACCGATTGCATGCTGCGCTTGAACGCCGCCATCGCGTCCACGGGGGCGGCCTCGGCCTTGCGGGCCGCCGCCACCCGGGACGCCAGCGCGGTGCGCTCGCGCTCTTCCTGGAGGTCTTTCTTCAGGCGTTTCAGGTCGGCCAGGCCGACCTTACTGCCCCGCATTCTCCAGCCACCGTTGTGCGTCCAGCGCGGCCATGCAGCCCGTGCCGGCGCTGGTGATGGCCTGGCGGTAGACGTGGTCCTGGACGTCGCCGGCGGCGAACACGCCCGGGACGGAGGTCATCGTGGCCATGCCGGACAGGCCGCTCTTGGTGACGATGTAGCCGTCCTTCATTTCGAGCTGGCCCTGGAAGATCTCGGTATTGGGCTGGTGGCCGATGGCGATGAACGCGCCGGTGGCCGCCATGTCCTCGGTGGCGCCGGTGTCCACGTGGCGTACGCGCACGCCGGTAACGCCGCTGTCGTCGCCCAGCACCTCTTCCAGCGTATGGAACAGCTTCAGTTCCATGTTGCCGTTCTCGACCTTGCTCATCAGCTTGTCGACCAGGATGGGTTCCGCGCGGAACTTGTCGCGGCGGTGGATCAGGGTGACCTTGCGGCAGATGTTGGACAGGTACAGCGCCTCTTCGACGGCGGTGTTGCCGCCGCCCACCACGACCACGTCCTGGTTGCGGTAGAAGAAGCCGTCGCAGGTGGCGCAGCCCGACACGCCGCGGCCCATGAAGGATTGTTCGGAGGGCAGGCCAAGGTACTTGGCCGAGGCGCCGGTGGCGATGATCAGGGCGTCGCAGGTGTAGACCTTGCCGGTGTCGCCCGTCAGCGTGAACGGGCGCTTGGACAGGTCCACCTTGGCGATGTGGTCGAACAGCATTTCGGTGTTGAAGCGCTCGGCATGCTTCTGGAAGCGCTGCATCAGGTCCGGGCCCTGCACGCCATCCGCGTCCGCGGGCCAATTGTCGACGTCCGTGGTGGTCATGAGCTGGCCGCCTTGGGCCAAACCTGTAACAAGAACGGGGCTCAGATTGGCGCGTGCCGCATAGACGGCCGCCGTGTAACCGGCGGGGCCGGAACCGAGTATCAAAACTTTAGCGTGCGTAGGCGTGGACATGGGCGGGTATCTTTAGGTTAACGCCCAATTATAATGAGCCGCATGCCGCGTATCTCGACTGCTTCTCCGCGCGCCTCGCGCAACACCCGAAACGGGCCTTCGCCCCTGCAGACGCGTCTTTCCGCGTTGCTGCGCGAAGCCCGCTGGATCCTCTTCGCCGCGCTGGCGGCGTGGCTTACCCTGGTGCTCGCCACCTGGAGCCCGTCCGACCCAGGCTGGTCGCACTCCGTCCCCGCCGGGGCCATCCACAACCGTGGCGGCACCCTGGGCGCCTATCTGGCGGACATTTTTCTCTATCTGTTCGGCTTTTCCGCCTGGTGGTGGGTCGTCCTGCTGCTGCACCGCGTGCGCGCGGGGTACCGCCGCCTCGCCAGCCATCTGCGTGTTACCAATGGTAAACAACCAGAGGCGCTTCCCCGCGTCCACTGGGAAGAGGGCATCGGCTTCTTCCTTCTGCTGGTCGGCTCGCTGGGCATGGAAGCCCTGCGCCTGGCCAGCCGCGGCACGCACCTGCCGGGGGCCTCGGAAAGCGCCAGCGGCGCGGGCGGCGTCATCGGCCAGACCCTGGCCGACCTGATTGGCCGCAGCATCGGCTTCACCGGCAGCACGCTGGCATTTCTCGTCATGCTGGCGATCGGCCTGAGCCTGTTCTTCTCGTTCTCGTGGCTGTCCGTGGCCGAACGGGTCGGTTCGTGGCTGGAAGGCCTGGTGCGCCGCATCCGCAATTCCTACGCCGCCCGCGAAGACCGCAAGGTCGGCGAGGTGGCCAAGGCCGTGCGCACCGAGCAGGTCGTGGCCAAGCAGGAAAAGCTGGTCCACGAGCAGCCGGTGCGGATCGAGCCCGCCATTACCGTGGTTCCCAAGTCCGAACGCGTCGAAAAGGAAAAGCAGCAATCGCTGTTCTTCGCGCCGTCGGGCGGCGCCGAAGGCGACCTGCCGGCGATCAGCCTGCTGGATCCGCCGCAGGCCAATCAGGAAACGGTATCGGCCGAGACCATCGAATTCACCTCGCGCCTGATCGAAAAGAAGCTGGCCGACTTCGGCGTGTCCGTCACGGTGGTGGCGGCGCAGGCCGGGCCGGTCATCACGCGCTACGAAATCGAGCCGGCCACTGGCGTCAAGGGCAGCCAGATCGTAAACCTGGCCAAGGACCTGGCCCGGGCGCTCAGCCTGGTCAGCATTCGCGTGGTGGAAACCATTCCCGGCAAGAACCTGATGGGCCTGGAATTACCGAACCCGCGCCGCCAGATGGTGCGCCTGTCGGAAATCCTGGGCTCGCAGACGTATCACGCCAGCCATTCCGTCGTGACGATGGCGCTGGGCAAGGACATCGCCGGCAACCCGGTGGTGGCCGACCTGGCCAAGATGCCCCACCTCCTGGTGGCGGGCACGACCGGCTCGGGCAAGTCGGTCGGGATCAACGCCATGATCCTGTCGCTGCTGTACAAGGCGGATGCTTCCCATACCCGCCTGATCCTTATCGACCCGAAGATGCTGGAAATGAGCGTCTACGAGGGCATTCCGCACCTGCTCGCGCCCGTCGTCACCGACATGCGCCAGGCGTCCAACGCGCTGAACTGGTGCGTGGGCGAAATGGAGAAGCGCTACCGCCTGATGAGCAAGATGGGCGTGCGCAACCTGGCCGGCTACAACACCAAGATCCGCGACGCGATCAAGCGCGAAGAGCCGATCCCCAATCCGTTCTCGCTGACGCCCGACGAGCCCGAGCCCCTGGCGCCGCTGCCCACCATCGTGGTGGTCATCGACGAACTGGCCGACCTGATGATGGTCGTGGGCAAGAAGATCGAAGAACTGATCGCCCGCCTGGCGCAGAAGGCGCGCGCCGCCGGCATCCACCTGATCCTGGCCACCCAGCGCCCCAGCGTGGACGTCATCACTGGCTTGATCAAGGCCAACATCCCGACGCGCATCGCGTTCCAGGTATCGTCCAAGATCGACTCGCGCACCATTCTTGACCAGATGGGCGCGGAAACCCTGCTGGGCCAGGGCGACATGCTCTACATGCCGCCGGGCACCGGCCTGCCGGTGCGCGTGCACGGCGCCTTCGTGAACGACGACGAAGTGCACCGCGTGGTGGAAAGCCTGAAGTCGCAGGGCGAACCCAACTACATCGAGGGCCTGCTGGAAGGCGGCCTGGACGGCGACGGCGAAGGCGCCAGCAGCGTCACCGGCATCGGCGGCGACGCCGAGTCCGATCCGATGTACGACCAGGCCTGCGAAGTGGTGCTCAAGCACCGCCGCGCGTCCATTTCGCTGGTGCAGCGCCACCTGCGGATTGGTTACAACCGTGCGGCGCGGTTACTGGAGCAGATGGAGCAATCGGGTATTGTGTCGGCGATGCAGTCCAATGGCAACCGCGAGATCCTCGTTCCCGCGGCGGCCGCCCGAGAGGAAGCCTGATGAAGACGTTTCGCCGACTGGCCGCGGTTGCGGCCTTGGCCCTGGCGCCCGCCGTGGCGCTGGCCGCCAGCGCGCAGGAGCAATTGCGCGCCTTCGTGGCAACGGTCACGGCCGCCACCGGTTCGTTCTCGCAGTACACCGTGAACAACCAGGGCCGCACGCAGCCGGCCCAGACCGGCGTGTTTTCGTTCCAGCGCCCCGGCAAGTTCAAGTGGGCGGTGCAAAAGCCCTACGAGCAGCTGGTCATTTCCGACGGCCGCAAGGTATTCCAGTTCGATCCGGACCTGGCCCAGGTGACGGAGCGCAAGGTGGACGCCGCCATCGGTACTTCGCCCGCTGCGATCCTGTTCGGCTCGGGTTCGCTCGAACAGTCGTTCGACGTGTCGGCCCTGCCGTCCAAGGACGGCATCGAATGGCTGCGCGCCAAGCCGCGCACCGCCGACGCGGGTTTCTCGCGGGTGGACATCGGCATGAAAGACAACCTGCCCGTGCGCGTGGAGCTGCTGGATTCCTTCGGCCAGACGACCCGCGTCGACCTGTCCGGCATCTCCGCCAACCCGCAGCTTCCCGCCAAGGAATTCGAGTTCGTCGCGCCCAAGGGCGTGGACGTGGTGAAGATGTAGGGTTCCGTTGGGGTCAGACACGTCTTCTGGTCACGTTAGTGGGCGCGGCGTGGGGGCACCGCCCCACCGCCGGGCCGTCCCAAGGTGGGGCAGCTAGCCCACGTTAGTGGGCGCGGCGTGGGGGCGCCGCCCCACCGCCGGGCCGTCCCAAGGTGGGGCAGCCCCCCGGGGGCAGCTAGCCCACGTTAGTGGGCGCGGCGTGGGGGCGCCGCCCCACCGCCGGGCCGTCCCAAGGTGGGGCAGCCCCCCCCGGGGGGCAGCTAGCCCACGTTAGTGGGCGCGGCGTGGGGGCACCTGTACGCGATACAGTCGACTTCGACCTTGGCGTCCACCACCAGCGATGACTGCACGCAGGCGCGGGCGGGGGGATTCTCCCCGAAGTATTCCCTGAACACCTTGTTGAACGACGCGAAGTCGCGCGCGTCGTCCAGCCACACGCCGCAGCGCACGACGTGTTCGGGTCCGTAGCCCGCTTCCTTCAGAATGGCCAGCACCTGCTGGATGGCCTTGTGGCTTTGCGCGACGATGCCGCCTTCGATGACTTCTCCGTTTTCCATCGGCACCTGGCCGGATACGTGCAGCCAGCCGTCGGCGGCTACCGCCCGGGCGAAGGGCATGTGCGAGCCGCCCTGGCCCGTGCCGCCGGCGACGCCGTAGCGGGTGATGCCGTTGCTGTCGGCGGTGGGAGCATTGCTCATGGTTCTCTCCTTGAAATGATGGCCTGTGTCGCGGCGGACGGGCGCGTCGGGCGTTCGCGTGGCGTTTACTCGAAGTTCTTTCTCAGGTCGCCGTTGCGGGGCAGCCAGCGGCCGGCGCGGTCGCCGGTGGGCTGGCCGTGGCGATAAGACAGTGCGCCATTGACCCATACCGCCTCGATGCCCGCGGCCGTCTGCACCGGGGCGGCGAAGGTGGCGCGGTCGATGACCGTGGCAGGGTTGAACAGCACCAGGTCCGCGTGATAGCCCTCGCGGACCAGGCCGCGCTCGGCCAGGCCGAAGCGCGCCGCGGACAGGCCCGTCATCTTGTGGACAGCCTCGGCCAGCGGGAACAGGCCCACCTCGCGGCTGTAGTGGCCCAGCACGCGGGGGAAGGCGCCCCAGAGGCGCGGATGCGGCATCGGATCGTTGGGCAGTCCGTCGGATCCCACCATGGTGAGACGGTGCGACAGCACGCGGCGCACGTCTTCTTCGTCCATGTTGTGGTACACCGCTCCGGCCGGCTGCAGGCGCGCGGCCGCCTCCATCAGGCTCACGCCCCAGTCTGCGGCGATGGCGGCCAGCTTGCGGCGGGCCTGCTCGGGATGCGGCACGGACCAGGTAATGTCGATGTCGAACTCGTCCGTGACTTGCTTCAGGTCCAGCGTGGACGAACTGGCGGAGTAGGGGTAGCAGTCGCAGCCCACGTGCTGCAGCCGGCCCGCGGTTTCCAGCGTGGACAGCACTTCCCGGGTGCGGCCCCAGTTGCCCGCGCCCGCGCATTTCAGGTGCGACACCACGACCGGCACGCGGGCATGCCGCGCGATGTCGAAGGCCTCCTGCATGGCGTCCAGGATGGCGGCGAACTCCGAGCGCAGGTGCGTGGTGTAGAGCGCGCCGAATTCATCCAGCGCTTCCGCCAGCAGCTTGACCTCGTCCGTGTCCGCCTCGAAAGCGGAGGCGTAGGCCAGGCCGGTGCTCAGGCCGATGGCGCCATGGGCCAGCGCGTCGCGCAATTGGGCGCGCATCGCCAGCACCTCGTCGCGCGTGGCGGGCCGGTCCAGCCGGTCCATGTGGTTGCTGCGCAGCGCGGTGTGGCCCACCAGCGCCGCCACGTTGACGGCGGGGCGCGCGGCCTCGATGGCCTGCGTGTAGTCCGCGAACGTGGGGTAGCTGAAGTCTTCCCGCTTGCCCAGCAGGTTCATCGGATCAGGCGGTTCGCCGCGCAGGGTCACGGGCGATGCGCTGATGCCGCAATTGCCCACCACCACGGTGGTCACGCCCTGGGACAGCTTGGGCAGCATGCCCGGCGTGCGGATTACGTTCGTGTCGTCGTGGGTGTGCACATCGATGAAGCCGGGGGCCAGCGCCAGATCGGTGCCGTCGATGATCTGGCGCGCGGGCGCGCCAGGCAGTTCGCCGATCGCGGCGATGCGGCCGCCGGCCAGCGCGACGCTGGCGTGGTATGCGGCGCCGCCGGCTCCGTCCAGGACCAGCACGTTGCCTATGAGGGTGTCGTACATCTTTTGTTCCAGATTCAATCGCCCAGCGGCAGGCGATTCGGGCCGCCGCGGTGCTCGTCCAGCGCCAGCTTGATGCGGCGCAGGCGCTCGCGGTTCTCTTCCTGGTTCAGCATGGCCAGTTCGGTGGACAGCAGGTCGATCGCAAGCATCATCGCGTAGCGGGAGGCCGAGGGTTTGTAGATGAAATCCGTTTCGTCCGTCCGGATCGGGAGCACCACGTCGGCGAGCCTGGCCAGTTCGGAGGTCGTGTCCGTGATGGCGACGAGGCGCGCGCGGTACTGCTTCACGATGCGCGCGGCGCCCACGATCTCGGGCGTCAGGCCCGATGCCGACAGCACCAGCACGGCGTCGCGTTCGTCCAGCGTGGCCGCGACCATGCGCAGCAGCACGGCGTCGCTGTAGACGGCGATGGGGTAGCCCAGCCGCACCAGGCGTGACTGGACCTCCTGAGCCAGCACGGCGGAGGCCCCGCCCATGCCGAACACATAGATCATGCGGGCCCCGTCCAGGGCGGCGGCGGCCGTTTCGAACAGCTGTTCCGTGAAAATGGGCAGGTGGGCGCGCAGCGTGCTTTCGATGTCGCCGTAGATGCGGGCGTAGAAAGTGCTTTCCTCGGCGGGGGCGCTCGGATCCAGGAAACGGCTGCCCACCGTGCTGGCCTGCGCCAGCTTCATTTTCAGGTCGCGCGTATCGTCGCAGCCGACGGTGCGGGCGAAGCGCGAGATGGTGGCGATGCTGACGCCCGCCTTGGCGGCGAGCTGGTCGACGGTGGCGCTGGCGCTCCAGATGATGTCGTCGAGGATGGCGTCGGCAACCTTGCGTTCGGTTACGCTCAATGCGTCCCGCCGACTGCGTATCTGGAAGACGATGTCGCGGATGATGTTCATGGGGATTCCTGGGTCACTGGGCCAGTTCGGGGTCGTCGAGGCGGGAACAGGCCGCGTAATGGCCCGGGCCGACGCCGACGGCCTGTGCGTCGATTGTCCCGCAGGCCTCGATCGCGTGCGGGCAGCGGGTGCGGAATACACAGCCGGAAGGCGGATTGACCGGGCTGGGGATGTCGCCCTTCAGCAGAATACGCGAACGCGGGGCGCGCGGATCCGGCACGGGCGCGGCGGACAGCAGCGCGCGGGTGTAGGGGTGCCTGGGGCGGGCGTAGACCTCGCGGGTCGGCCCGCGCTCCATGACGCGGCCCAGGTACATCACCACGACTTCGTCGCACAGGTAGTCCACCACGGCCAGGTCATGGGCCACGAATAGCATGGTCAGGCCCAGATCGCGCTGCAGGTCCTGCAAAAGGTTCAGCACCTGCGCCTGCACCGACACGTCCAGGGCGGAAACCGGCTCGTCGGCCACGATGAAGTCCGGCTCTACCGCCAGCGCGCGGGCGATGCCGATGCGCTGGCGCTGGCCGCCGGAGAACTCGTGCGGATAGCGCCGGGCATGGTCGGCGTTCAGGCCCACGCGTTCCAGCAGTTCCCCGATGCGGGCTGCGCGGCGGTGCTGCGCCAGTTTGTGGGTGTCCAGCGCCTCGCCCAGGATCTCGGCCACGGTCATGCGCGGGTTGAGGCTGGCGTAAGGGTCCTGGAACACGATCTGCATGCGGCGGCGCCACGGCAGCATCTGTTTTTCGGACAGTGTGGAGATGTCGTGTCCGTCGAACACGATGCGGCCGGCGGTCGGGGCGAACAGGCGCAGCAGCGCGCGGCCGGTGGTGGTCTTGCCCGAGCCGGATTCGCCGACCAGGCCGACGATGGTGTTGCGCGGCACGTCGAAGCTGACGCCGTCCACCGCCCGCACCACCGGCGCGTTGCGCGCCGACGAAGTGGGGAAGTGGACCTTCAGGTCCTGGATCCGCACCAGCGGCTCTTCGGCGCGGATGGGGGCTGGTCTACTCGTCATATCGGATTCACCTTGATGCAGCGCGCGTGGTGGTCGGCTCGCACCGGCACGAGTTCGGGCACGGCGGCGAGGCAATCGCTGGCGGCGAGCGGGCAACGCGGCGCGAAGGTGCAGCCGGGCGGCAGCGACAGCACGCTGGGCACGTTTCCGGGGATGGCGCGCAGACGCTCGCCCGAAGCGAGCAGCGCGGCGGTGGGGATGCAGGACAGCAGGCCGCGCGTGTAGGGATGCGTGGGCTTCTCGAACAGTTCATAGACGCCCGCGTCCTCGACCACGCGTCCCGCGTACATCACCGCCACGCGATGCGCGATCTCGGCCACCACGCCCAGGTTGTGGGTGATGAACAGGATGCTCATGTTCATCTCGGCCTGCAGCCGGCGCAGCAGGTCCAGGATCTGCGCCTGCACGGTGACGTCCAGCGCGGTGGTGGGCTCGTCGGCGATCAGCACGGCGGGATTGCAGGCCAGGGCCAGCGCGATCATCACGCGCTGCCGCATGCCGCCCGACATCTGGTGCGGGTATTCGTTGACACGGCGGTCGGCGGCCGGGATTTCCACCCGTTCCAGCATTTCGCGGGCTCGCTTGATCGCCGCCGCGTAGGATCCGCCTTCATGCTGCAGCACGGCCTCGGCGATCTGGTCGCCTACCGTGTACAGCGGATTCAGGCTGGTCATGGGCTCCTGGAAGATCATGGCGATCTCGGCCCCGCGGATGCGGCGCAGCGTGGCCGGCGAAGCCTGCGCCAGATCGTGCTGCATGCCCTGGCGGTCGCGGAACAGGATCCTGCCGCCTTCGATGCGGCCCGCGGGCTTGGGCAGCAGGCCCATGATGGACAGGCTGGTAACGGACTTGCCGGAACCCGACTCCCCCACGATGGCCAGCGTTTCGCCGCGCGCCAGGTCGAACGTTACGCCATCCACGGATTTGGCGATGCCGTCGCGGCTGTGGAACCAGGTCTTCAGCCCTTCCACTGAAAGCACGATGTCTCGGGTGCTTGCGGTCATGATTACAGTTCCTTGCGCAGGCGTGGATCGAGGACGTCGCGCAGCCCGTCGCCCACCAGTTGCAGCGACAGTACGGACAGCACGATGGCGATGCCGGGGAAGATCATGATCCAGTCGGCCGATCCCATGTATTGCTGGCCTGCGTTGATCATGGTTCCCCAGGTGGGGATGTCGGGCGACACGCCCACGCCGAGGAACGACAGCCCGGCCTCGGCGAGGATTGCGTAGGCGAAGATGAACGTGCCTTGCACCAGGATGGGCGACACGAGGTTGCGCAGCACGTGCACCGTGACGATGCGCCAGGTGGGCACGCCCAGCGCGCGGGCCGCTTCGACGAAGGGCAGTTCGCGGATCACCAGCGTCGAGGCGCGCACGATGCGGGCCAGGCGCGGCGTGTAGACGATGCCCAGCGCGATCACCACGTTGATCAGCGACGGCCCCAGCGCCGCCACCAGTGAGATCGCCAGCAGGATGTCGGGGAAAGCCATCATGGCGTCGATCAGCCGCGATACGAACTTGTCCGCGGTGCGGAAGAAGCCGGCGATCAGGCCCAAGGCGATGCCCAGGATGCTGGACACGATCACGACGGAGAAGCCCACCATCAGCGACAGGCGGCCGCCATGGATGACGCGGCTGAATACGTCGCGGCCGAAGTCGTCGGTGCCGAACCAGTGCGCGGCGCCAGGCGCCTTCAGCCGGTTCATGATGGACAGCTTGAACGGATCGTAGGGGCTGATCCAGGGCGCCAGCAGCGCGGCCAGGACCAGCACGACGATCACGATCAGGCTGATCAGCACGGTCTTGCGCGACACCAGCAGGCGCAGCACCTGCCAGCGGTCGGTTCCGGAATTCACAGTAGTCCCGGTTGTCATTTCAATTGCTCCACTTGCGGTGCATCGAATCGGGGCCGCGCGGAGCCGGCTTTGCCGGGCCGCAGGCGGCGCCCCCTTGAGGGGGAAGCGCCACAGGCGCTTCGGGGGTGGGATTACGCCTCCCGGTTGTCATTTCAATTGCTCCACTTGCGGTGCATCGAATCGGGGCCGCGCGGAGCCGGCTTTGCCGGGCCGCAGGCGGCGCCCCCTTGAGGGGAAAGCGCCACAGGCGCTTCGGGGGTGGGCTTAATCATCAGTAACGCACCCGAGGATCGACAAGCAGGTACAGCAGATCGATGAACAGATTGATCAGCACGTAGATGGCCGCGATGATGAGCAACGCGCCCTGGATGACGGGATAGTCGCGGCGCAGCACCGCCGACACCACCAGGCTGCCCACGCCGGGCAGCCCGAACACCGTTTCGGTCACGACGGCGCCACTGATCAGAAGCGCGGTGGTCAGGCCCAGCACCGTCAGGATGGGGATCAGCGCATTGCGCACGGCGTGCTTCAGGATCACCCTGCTTTCGGTGAGGCCCTTGGCGCGCGCGGTGCGCACGTAGTCGTCGCGCAGCACGTCCAGCATGCTGGCGCGGATGAAGCGGGTGATCAGCGCGGAGTTCACCAGGCCCAGCACCACGGCGGGCAGGATCAGGTGCGACAGGCGCGTCATGAGCGAGGCGTCGGGGCCGCCATAGCCGGCCACTGGCAGCCATCCCAGCTTCACCGAGAACAGCTGCATCAGCAGCAGCCCAAGCCAGAAGCTGGGGACGCTGGAGGTGAACATCGAGAACGACAGCACCGACTGGTCCAGCGTGGTGCCGCGCTTGACCGCGGAAAGTATGCCCACGGGCAGGGCGATGGCGCTGGCGATCAGGAGCGACATCAGCGTCAGCAGCAGCGTGGGTTCGGCGCGGTCGGCCAGCGCCGACAGCACGGGTTTGTTCAGGAATATGGACTGGCCCAGGTCGCCCTGGGCGAGCTTGCCCAGCCACGATACGTATTGCACGGCCAGGGGCTGGTCCAGCCCCAGCTGGGTGCGCAGCGCGGCGATGTCCTGCTGGCTGGCCTGAGGGCCCAGCATCACGGCGGCGGGGTCGCCGGGCGTGACGCGGATGATCACGAACACGATGGTCGCGACGATGAACATCACGGCCACCAGCCCGACCAAGCGGTTCAAGAGATAACGCAGCACGATGAACGTCCTAGAAAATTTTCGGGGGCGTAGGATGGGTGGAGCGCGAGATTTTCGGCACAAGAACGCAACTGCCCAGCGCGCGAAACCCATGCGGCCGTGGGCAGACGGTGCCTGGCATCGACCGAAAAACAATCGATTGCTGCCGCATGGGTTTCGCGCGTTCAGCACCTGAGTTCTTCCTCAAGAACGCTCGCGCTCCACCCATCCTACTTGGCCTTCCACGCGTTCCAGAAATACGGCCATGGCACGGCCTTGGTGCCCTGGAGCGAGGGCGAGCGCGCGGCCTGCGCATTGAAGTCGCCGACCTTGATGAAGGGCACCTCGTCATACACGGCCTGCTGCACGTCGGCCCAGCGCTTCACGCGCTCTTCCTGGGAGCGGGCCTGGTTGAATGCGCCCAGGACCTGATTGCGGCGCGGCGTGTCCCACCAGCCGGGGGCGTCCTTGGACGGGAAGTCGATCAGCGCGGGTTCGGGCAGGAAGGGGCTGTGGGTAATGAAGATGTCCCATACCGCCGGGTCCTGGCGGCGCTGGGTCAGGGTGGCCCAGTCCACGACCTGCATGTCCACGGTGAAGCCGGCCGCCTTCAGGTATTCGGCGGCGACCAGCGCCATCTTGTAGTGGAACTCATACTGCTGGCTGGTCAGGATGCGGATCTTGCGATCCTGGACGTTGGCGCCGTCCACCAGCTTTTTCGCCGCCGCGGCGTCGGCCTTGTTATAGACCTTGCCGCCCAGGGACGTGGCCCAGGGGTAGCCTTCGGGATACAGGTCGCCGTTGAGCTTGTAGAAGTCCTTGTCGCCGAACGCGGCGTACAGCATGTCCTCTTCGTTGAGCGCCAGCTGCACGGCCTGCCGGACGGCCAGGTTGGACATGATGCCCTGCTTGGTATTGAGCACCAGCCGCGGCCAGCCGAAAGGCTTGAGCATCACCGGATCCGAGCGGCCGTTCTTGAGCTTGGGCAGGGATTCCACCGGCAGGGAGTCGATGTAGTCGAACTGGCCCGCCACCGCGCTCTCGACACGGGTATTGGAATTGCTGACCGGAACGAAGCGGATCTCGTCCAGGTATTGCTTGCGCGCGCCGCCGTAGCCGTCGGGCTCGCCGTCGCGCTGCTTGTAGCCTTCGAAGCGGACCAGCTGTATGTACTGGTCCGGCACGCGCGCCTTCAATTGATAGGGGCCGGTGCCGACGAACTCGGTCAGCGCCGGCGCGATCTTGCCCTTGGGCATGATGACGGCGGCGCTGTTGTTCATCGCGAGCAAGGCGGTCAGGGGAGCGTAGGGCTCCTTGAGCGTGATGCGGATCGTGTTGGCGTCCGGCGCTTCCATGTTGGCGATGATCTTCGCGGCCATCTTGCCGCGCGTTGCGGTCTCGGTCCAGCGCTTCAGCGAGGCCAGCACGTCCGACGAATCCATCTTCGACCCATCGTGGAAGGTGATGCCCTGGCGCAGCGGGATCGTATAGGTCAGACCGTCGGAGGAGATTTCCGGCAACTTGTCGGCCAGCAGCGGCGTGAGATTCCACTTGGCGTCGAAGGTGTACAGCGTTTCGAAGAAATGCTGCGTCAGGATGCCCACCAGGTCCGCGGTGCTGGTCATCGGATCCAGCGTCGGCGGCTCGCCGATGGTGGCCACCGAGATCGTGCCTCCCTTGACCGGCGCGGCACAGAGGGCGGGGGACGACAATGCGGTCAAGCCAATTGCGCCGGCCAGCAGCAGGCTATTGAGCCTGCCGCCTCGCCGGGAGGTGCGGAAGTTCATGATTCTCTCTCCAGAGGGTCAAAAACAGGGTGTCGCGTATGGATCGGGATGGGGCCCAGGCGCCGGGCCTGTCAGAAGAAGGTTTCGGCCACGTCGGTAATGCGGTACTGCTCGTCCACCAGGAGCACCTGGCGCCACTTGTCGAACGTCAGGCAGGGATGGGAGATATCGAAGGCGATCATGTCGCCGACCTGGATGTCGTCGCCGTCGCCGATCTGCATGAAGGCATGCTGGTCCATCATGGCCGTGAGCTTCCAGTGCGCGGGAGCGGGCCCGGGAGCCTGCGCGCCGGGGCGGTACCGCAGCGCGGGCGTGGGCAGGCCGGCGTCGAAGGCGGCGTCGCGCTTGCCCAGCGCGACGATGGCGCGCCCCGGTTCGGGCAGCGACTGCACGTAGGCCCAGACCTGAAGGGCGGGTTGCAGGCCAGGCTCCATTTTCCGGGCGACCGGGTTGTGCGCGTTGATGCGTTCGGCTGCCGTGCGGTAGATGCCCACGTCGTGCGACAGATAGCAGCCCGGGCGCAGCACGATTTCCAGCGGCGAGCCGATGTCGAGCTGCGAGAATTCCTCCGCAACTACGTCGAACCAGGCGGAGCCGGCGCCGGAGATCAGCGCCGGACCGCTCTTGCGCAAGCGGCCGGCCGCGGCCAGTCCGCGCAAGGCGTCGGTGGCTCGGCGCAGGAAGGCGCGGATGGCGCCTTCTTCCTGCAGCACGCCCTCATAGACCTCGATGCCGGCCAGGGCCAGGCCCGGCCAGCGCCCGATTTCCTCGGCCGCGGCCTGCAGTTGCGCGTCGTCGCGCACGCCCGTGCGGCCGCCGGCGGGGCCCAGTTCGATCAGCACCGGCAGCACCAGGCCCTGTTCGCCGAAATAGGCGCCTAGTTGGGCTGCGTTGGCGGGCGAATCCACGATGCAGAAAAAAGTGAAGGCGGGATCGCGCAGGAGCCGAGCGATGATGGCCATGTTGGCGCGGCCCACAAGCTGGTTCGCCATCAGGACCTTGCGGATGCCGTGCCGATAGGCGGCCAGCACCTGCGGCGCGGTGGCCAGCGTGATGCCCCAGGCGCCGTTGTCGATCTGGCGCTTGAACAGGGCCGGGCTCATGGTGGTCTTGCCATGCGGCGCCAGTTTTACCCGGTAGGCTTCCATGAAACGCTGCATCCATTGCAGATTGTGGCGCACGCGCGATTCGTAAAGCACGGCCACGGGCAGGCTCACGTCCTCGCGGAGCAGGTTCCAATGCAACCCCGTCACGTCCGCGGTGCTACAGGATTCCGGAAAGGCGCCCAGGCCTTTGCCGTTCGGATCCAGGGGAGCGGCGGGAGAGGATGAGTTCGTCATGATGGGCGCCTGGTTTGGAAAAATATTTACTTTGAATATTGGTTTTTCAAATTATCCTGAAAGAAATTTACAGACGGCAGCTAGGAGTTACCCGTAGTCGGCACGCGGCGGCGGTTGGCGCGACAATAGGAAAACGAGAAAAAGGCGCTTTTTGCCTAGGGGCTGCCCGGGCGGGAAAATACGTCCCCATGTCGCGCGCGCAGGGCGTGCTTGTCGTGCTTGGAAAAGGAAGAGTCATGCTGAAAGTTGCTTTGGGCCAGTTCGCCGTCAGCCGCGTCTGGGAAGAAAACGCTCAGGTCTGCATCGACTTGATGGAACGCGCCAGCGCCGGCGGCGCCGGCCTGCTGGTGCTGCCCGAAGGCATTCTGGCGCGCGACATCACCGATCCGCAGATCGTCCTGAAGGCCGCGCAGCCGCTGGACGGCCCCTTCATGAGCCGGCTGCTGGAAGCCAGCCGGGGATCATCGCTGTCGACGATGATGTGCGTCCACGTTCCCACGGGCGAAGGGCGGGTGTGGAATACGCTGGTCACGCTGCGGGACGGCCGGATCCTGTCCCAGTACCGCAAACTGCATCTGTACGACGCCTTCACCATGAAGGAGTCCACCAACGTCACTCCCGGAACCGACATTCCGCCTTTGCTGGACATCGCCGGGCTGCGAGTCGGCCTGATGACGTGCTACGACGTGCGTTTCCCCGAGCTGGCCCGCCGCCTGGCGCTGGACGGCGCCGACCTGCTGGTGCTGCCGGCCGCCTGGGTCCGCGGCCCGCTCAAGGAAAAGCACTGGGAAGTGCTGGTCACGGCGCGCGCGCTGGAGAACACCTGCTATGTGGCGGCCACGGGCGAATGCGGCGAACGCAACATCGGCTGCAGCATGGTCGTGGATCCGCTGGGCGTGGTGACGGCGCGCGCGGGCGAGGCGCCGGCCCTGGTGTTCGCCGATATCGACCCCGAACGCCTGGCCCATGCGCGCAAGGTGCTGCCGGTGCTGGCCAACCGCCGCTTCGCGCCGCCCGAGCTGGCCTAGGGCTCAAAGGCCAAAAGAGGCCTCGCATGGTGTAATGCTGTCTTGATTTACTTGCTGTCTCCCCCCATCTGCTGCCAATGAGCAACGATCTCTTCGCGGCCGATCCCGCGCATCGGCCCTATGTACCCCTGGCCGAACGGCTGCGCCCGCGCACGCTGTCCGACGTGGTCGGGCAGTCGCACCTGCTGGGGCCGGACAAGCCGCTGCGCGTCGCGTTCGAATCGGGGCGTCCGCATTCCATGATTTTCTGGGGGCCGCCCGGCGTGGGCAAAACCACGCTGGCGCGCCTGATGGCCGACGGTTTCGACGCCCAGTTCATCGCCATCTCGGCGGTGCTGGGCGGCGTCAAGGACATCCGCGACGCCGTCACCGTGGCCCAGGTAGCGCAGGGCCAGGGGCGTCGCACCATCCTTTTCGTGGACGAGGTGCACCGCTTCAACAAGGCCCAGCAGGATGCCTTCCTGCCCTATGTGGAAAGCGGGCTGTTCACCTTCATCGGCGCCACCACGGAAAATCCCTCCTTCGAGGTCAACTCCGCGCTGCTGTCGCGCGCGCGCGTCTACGTGCTGCAATCGCTGACGGCCGAAGAGCTGCAACTGCTGGTCGACCGCGCCGAACAGGCCTTGAACGACGGTCGGGAAGAGGGCGAGATCATCCGCATCGAGGCCGACGCGCGCGAGCAGCTGGCGGCCTGGGCAGACGGCGACGCGCGCCGCCTGATCAGCGCGGTCGAAGTGGTGGCCGAATCGGCCCAGGCCGCCGGCCGCGATACGGTGGACGCGGCCTGGCTGGAGATTTCGCTGTCGCAGAACCTGCGCCGCTTCGACAAGGGCGGGGACGCCTTCTACGACCAGATCAGCGCCCTGCACAAGTCGGTGCGGGGGTCCAACCCCGATGCCGCCCTGTACTGGTTCTGCCGCATGATCGATGGCGGCGCGGATCCCAAATACCTTGCGCGCCGCCTGGTGCGAATGGCAGTCGAGGACATCGGCCTGGCCGATCCCCGCGCCACGGACCTGGCCGTGAACGGTGCCGACATCTACGAGCGCCTGGGCTCGCCGGAAGGCGAGCTCGCGCTGGCGCAGGCGGTGGTCTACATGGCCTGCGCGGCCAAGTCGAACGCCGTCTACAACGCCTATAACCAGGCGCGCAAGTTCGCGGCCGAGCACGGCAGCGCGCCGGTGCCCATCCACCTGCGCAACGCGCCCACCAAACTGATGAAGCAATTGGGCCACGGCAAGGCCTATCGCTACGCGCATGACGAGCCCCACGGCTACGCCGCCGCCGAGCAATATTTCCCGGATGGACTGAATCCCTCCTTCTATCGGCCGACCGATCGCGGCCTGGAGGCTAAAATCCAGCAAAAGCTGGCATTTCTGCGCGAGCTGGACGCGCAGGAACGTGCCAGGAAACAGTAACGGGCGCCGCCCGTTGCTTCACGCAACCTCACCGACCACACCATGCTAGACCCGATACTGCTGCGCAAAGACCTGCAAACCGTCGTAGACCGCCTCAAGACCCGCGGCGTGTCCTTCGACACGGAACGGTTCAACGACCTGGAATCCCGGCGCAAGGCCGTCCAGACCGAAACCGAGTCCCTGCAAGCCCGCCGCAACGCGTTGGCCAAGCAGATCGGTCAGCTCAAGGCCAAGGGCGAAGACGCCAGCGCCGTCATGGCGGAATCGCAGGCCGTGCCCGTGCGCCTGAAGCAGCTGGAAGAAGAATTGGCCGCGTTGCAGCAGCCGCTCAACGACCTGCTGATGTCGGTGCCCAACCTGCCGCATGCCAGCGTGCCCCAGGGCGAGTCCGCCGACGACAACGTCGAAGTGCGCCGTTGGCTGCCGGGCCCCGCCGGCGCCGATGGCAACCCGCCGGCCCTGCCGTTCGAGGCCCGCGACCACGTCGCCGTGGGCGAGCCGCTGGGGCTGGATTTCGACATGGCCGCCAAGCTGTCGGGCGCGCGCTTCTCGTTCATGCGCGGCCCCATCGCCCGCCTGCATCGCGCGCTGTCGCAATTCATGCTGGACCTGCAAACCGGCACGCACGGCTACACGGAGTGCTATACGCCGTATATCGTCAACGCCTCGACGCTCTATGGCACGGGCCAGTTGCCGAAGTTCAAGGACGACATGTTCGCGGTCTCCAAGGGCGGCGGCGACGACGATCCCAAGCAGGACGACCAGGGCAAGCCCTACGTCCGTGAAGACCAGTACCTGATCTCCACGTCCGAAATCACCCTGACCAGCGTTGCCAGGGATACCATCCAGGCCGCGGCGGACCTGCCGATCAAGCTCACGGCGCACACGCCCTGCTTCCGCTCCGAGGCCGGCAGCGGCGGCCGCGACACGCGCGGCATGATCCGCCAGCACCAGTTCGACAAGGTCGAAATGGTGCAGATCACGCATCCCGACCAGTCGTACGAGGCGCTGGAAGACATGGTGGGCCACGCCGAGCGCGTGTTGCAGCTGCTGGGCCTGCCGTATCGCGTCGTGCTGCTGTGCACGGGCGACATGGGTTTCGGCTCGGCCAAGACCTACGACCTGGAAGTCTGGCTGCCTGCCCAGAACACCTGGCGCGAGATTTCGTCGGTTTCCAACTGCGAAACCTTCCAGGCCCGCCGCATGCAGGCGCGTTTCCGCAATGCCCAGGGCAAGCCGGAATTCGTGCACACGCTCAATGGTTCCGGCCTGGCGGTCGGCCGCGCGCTGGTGGCCGTTCTGGAAAACCACCAGCAGGCTGACGGCAGCGTGCAGATTCCCGAGGCGCTGCAGCCTTATATGGGCGGCCAGACGGTATTGAAACCCTGACGCGGGATAATGCGTCCATCCTCCATCAGATGGATAAAAAGGCGGAGCCCGCGGGCTCCGTTTTTTTTTATTATGTGGACATATTCCTGTCGTTTTGGCTTATTAACCTGACGGCATGAGTGTCTGATTTTGATGTGAGCAATTGTGTATTCCATAAAAAGGGCCGGATAGTTGCGGCACAATACACATTGTGTTCTACACGCTTCATTCACTTATATAACAAGGAGTTGTCCATGACTTCAAGAATGATTGGAGATTTTCGTGTGAGATGCTCCGTAGCCCGCGAGGAAGATCAAGGTTATCGCGTGCAAATATGGACCCGCCGGGTTGGCGGCACTGCACCGGAAAAATGCTGGACCGTTCCCGGGCAGGCGCCATTTACCACCTTGCACGAAGCAGAGCAGCAGAGCCAGCAATTGTTCCAGGGTATCAATGGCGTGCGCTTCAATGGCGAACCGGAGTTTGCTCATGCGTCCGCATAATGGTTGGTGGCGGGCGTCGAGCACGCCGCGCCGATGGATCGATCTCGTCCAGGAATCGCCCCGATGGGCCGACGGCAAGGCGCCGCAGGCGGCGGCACAGCAGCCGGCCGTCCTGGCCGCCGCAAAACCGGTCCAGGCTCGCCAGGCTTGAAACCGACCCGATTGGGCGCCGGCATATCGCCAATCGGAGAATGCAAAAAAAGGCCGCTCCCGGGAGCGGCCTCTGTCATTTACGGGGAGGGGGATTAGTCGCGATCGTGCCCGCGGCCGCGATGATAGTGTCCGTGTCCGCGGCCGTGGTAGTGGCCGCGATCGTAATAACGGCCACCGCGGTAATAGACCGGCGCCGGGTAGACCACCGGAGGCGCGACGTACACGGGTGCGGGGCGGTAATAGACCGGGGGCGGCGGCGGCACGTAGACGGGTTGGGGCGCCACGTACACCGGGGCCGGGTACACGATGCCGGGCACGCCGATCGAAATGCCGACGTCCACGCGTGCCAGGGCGGCGCTGGAAATCAGCAGACCCGCGGCACCTACACCAGCGATAAGCCATTTTTTCATGTTGCACCTGCCTACTGCATGACGCAGCAAAGTTGAGTATTCGTTGATGCCATTTTCGGACTTTTCCGCCAGCCAATGGTAAGCGGCCAGCCTTCAATCGCGACAATCCGCAACCGTCCCCAAAGAAATCGCCCGCCTGTTGTTGCTTCGCAGCAGGAACGGTCCGCTATGGGGAAGCGGGGGTTGAAATGGATTGAAATCGGCTGGAATGCCGTGAAGCCGGGCGGCAGGGTTACAGACGGTCACTATCAACGGCCCAGGGCGCGTAACGGTGTTGCGCAGGAGCCCCACCGGATTGCGGCTGTCAGGCTTCCAGGGCTTGCTGGCGGCGGAATTCGACGACCCAGACCCAGGGATTGGCCGCCCAGGCATGCGCGCCATACCGTTCGCACCACGTGAGCGCAAACGCAGTCTGCAGCGGCACGCCGGGCAGCAGGGAGGACGCTTGGTAAAGCGCGAGTATGCCTTCGGCCCGGGCATCGGCTTCGGACAGGTTTTGCAGGCGCTGGATGCGCACGCCCACGATGACGGCCGTGGTGAAGGGATTGCCGGCTTCGTCCGTCAATATGATGCTATCGCCCGATTTCCCGTAGGGGCACCGAACCCAGCTGGACGTTCTGCGCAATTCGGAAGGATTGTCCAGGGACGGACCCATGGCCACCCATCTTCCGGAATCCGAGGCATCGGCATACCAGACCGTGGTCGGTTTGCTCGGTTGCGGCTTCAGGATGCGCCGGCTCTGTACTTTTCCGCCGCTCAAGACTGCCTGTTTAAGCGGCTCGCTGAACTGAAGTGGTTGCCTTTTCATACGCTCGCGGTTCCTCTCACGATCAAGGCATATGCGCCATTGCGGCAATGCCCAGCCGACGCATGCCAACAGCGCGCGGTTTGGGCTTGGCATCAAACAGTATGCCGTGTCGCGCGCGTCATGTCAGGCACCCGGCCGGATTAATGTGTCTTTTTGAATACGGCGCGGGGAAGTTTGTATACTCGAAGCATGAACACAGACCTGCATGATCTCAAGCCGGGGTACTACTGGTACACCATGGCAAATGACCCGCTGGCCATCATTCATATTCATGAAGACGGCGGCGCCACGCTGATGGGTACGGATTACCGCATCGGCGCCGAAGGCGTGGCCGACATGGTCCGCCAGGGCGAACGCTTTTTCTGGATCGAACCGCCCCAAGTCTGATCCCCCGCGTCGCTATCGCCCGGCCGCGCGCCCGGCACGCAGCCGCGCGCGAAGCCTAGGAACCCACCATGACCGACCTGTTGTTGAAGAACGTCCGCGTCCAGGGCGAGGCCGCGGACGTACTGGTGCGCGATGGGCGCATCCAGCAAATCGGCCAGGCGCTCGGCGCGATTCCTGGCATCGCCGTGGAAGACGGCGAGGGCGCCTTGTTACTGCCCGGCCTGGTCGAAGGCCACGCCCACCTGGATAAGACCACCTGGGGATCGTCCTGGTACGTGAACGAAGTGGGGTCGGCGCTGACCGATCGCATCCATAACGAACGGCAATGGCGCGCCAGCACCGGGCATGACGCTGCCAGCCATGCGCGGGCGCTTGCGCTTGCCTTCCTGCGCGAAGGCACTACCCGCATCCGCACCCACGTCGACGTCGACACCGATGCCGGGCTGCGCCATCTGGACGGCGTGCACGCCACGCGCCAGGAGCTGGCGGGGCTCGTCGAAATCCAGACGGTGGCCTTTCCTCAGTCGGGCCTGCTGGTTCGGCCGGGCACCGCCGAATTGCTGGACCAGGCCCTCGCGAGCGGCGCCGACGTGCTGGGCGGGCTGGATCCTTCCGCCATCGACCGCGATCCCGCCCGGTCGCTGGACGTGCTGTTCGGCATCGCCGACAAGCACGGCAAGCCCATCGATATCCATCTGCATGAGCCCGGCGAACTGGGCGCGTTCACGCTGGAACTGATCCTGGACCGCACCCGTGCGCTGGGTATGAACGGCAAGGTGGTCATCAGCCATGCCTTCTGTCTGGGCGGCGTGGACGCGAAGCGGCTCGACGGGCTGCTGCAGCGGCTTGCCGCGCTGGACGTCTCGCTGCTGACCACGGCCCCGCCATCGCGGCCGGTTCCAGCCGTGCGCGCGTGCCGCGAGGCGGGCGTGACCATATTCGGCGGCAATGACGGCATCCGCGACACCTGGACTCCCTACGGCAGTCCCGACATGCTGGCGCGCGCCACGCTGATCGGGTTGCGCAACGATCTGCGCCGCGATGACGAGGTCGAGTGGGCGTTCGATTGCGTGACCAGCGCGGCGGCCCGCGCCTGTGGCTTCGCGGACTACGGCCTGGCGCCCGGGGCTCGCGCCGACCTGGTGCTGGTCGATGCCAGCTGCGTGGCGGAAGCCGTCGTGAAACGAGCGCCGCGCCGCCTGGTGGTGTCGGGCGGAGCGATCGTGGCCCGCAACGGCCAGGACGCGGCCGGCCGGGCCTGACGGGCCCGCGCTTCAGGCCAGGCCGAGCTGCGTCTCGGTCAATTCCACGAACGCTCGCATCAACGCCGAGCGCACTCCCGAGCGCGGCCAGATCGCGCCCACGGTGCGCGCGGGGCACGGCGCGGGCAGCGGCCAGCGCCTGACGCTGGCGGACTGCGCGCCCGTGGTGGCCCAATCGGGCAGCAGCGCAACGCCCAATCCCTCCGAGACCAGGCGGGCGATCGAGTCGATACCGTCGAGCTCGAAGCGCACGTGCGGCCGCAGATTGCGTGCCCTCAGATAGTCCTCCGCCATCTTGCCGCCGACCACGCTGCGGTCGTAACGGATATAGGGTTCCCGGGCGAGAACGGCCAGCGGATCGCGCACCTTCATGCCGGCGGGAGTCACCAGCACCAGCGGCTCTTGCCGCAGGTCGCGCCAGACGCAGGTCTTGGGGATGGAGAATAACGGGTGCACGAGCAGGGCCCCGTCCAGTTCGCCGGCCAGTACCTTGCTGTAGAGCAGGGTGGTGGGGGCCGGTTCTATGTAGATCTCGATGTGAGGATGGCGGGCCACCCAGGTGCGCAGCACGGGGGGCATGATTCCCGTCAAGGCGGTGGGCGTGGCGCCCAGCCTGAGCGGCCCCGCGGGCAGTTCGGTGTCCGAGGCGGCCGAGCGCAGATCGCGCACGTCACGCAGGATTGCGCGCGCGCGTTCGAGAATCCGGTTGCCTGCCGGGGTGGGCTTCACCGTGCGGCCGGAGCGCGCTATCAGGGCGCTGCCCATGTCGGCCTCCAGCGCGCGCAGCCGCTGCTGCACGGTGGCCGGGGTCAGCCCCTGGTGCCGCGCCGCCTGCGCGATGGAACCCAGCTCCACCACGTGCACGTAAGTCTGCAGGAATCGGGAGTCCATGGTTTCTTGTCTTTCCAGAAGATGTTTTTTCCATATTCTAAATATGGATGAAGATAATTGTTGTTTTCTTTGGCCGGGGCAAGAATACGTCCAGGGCGTCGAGACGGCGCAAACCGCGCCGGCGCCGCCAGTCGGAACATTCCAGCAACCAAGGAGCCTGTTGTGCCCATCATCGAATCCATAGACGTCTGCGCCGCCGCGGTGCCCCTGGACAAAGTCACTTCGTTCTCGAACCGCACCGTGTCGACGCGGCACTACGGGCTGGTCAAGGTCCGCTCCGCGGACGGCGTGGAAGGCATCGGCTTCTGCTACGTCGGCAGCGCCGGCGGCGCCATTTTCGAAGCCGCGGTGGAGAGCCTGCTGGCCCCGGTGCTGCTGGGCAAGGACTCGCATGCCGTCGAAGGGCTGTGGCACGCCATGTACCAGGAAGCCCTGCTGCAGGGCCGCCAGGGCACCGTGATGCGGGCGCTGAGCGCGCTGGACATTGCGCTGTGGGACCTGAACGCCAAGACGGCCGGCCTGCCGCTGCACCGCTACCTGGGCGCGGTCGAGCTCGAGTCTGTGCCCGCCTACGCCAGCGGCGGTTACTACCTCGATGGCAAGACGCCGCAGCATCTGGGCGAGGAAATGGCCAGCTATGTGGAGAAGGGTTTCCGCGCGGTCAAGATGAAGACGGGCCGCCTGTCCCCGCGGGAGGAAGAGGCGCGCCTGAAGGCGGCGCGCGAGGCCGTGGGGCCGGATGTCGAACTGATGATGGACTGCAATAACGCATGGCAGGACGTGACCCAGGCCATGCAATACATCCGCCGCTTCGAGCAGTACGACCCCTACTTCATCGAAGAGCCCTTCAGCCCGGACGATATCGACAGCCACGCCAAGCTTGCGCGGTTGACGCGCCTGCCCATAGCAACCGCCGAGATCGGCTATGGCCGCTGGTACCACAAAGAGCTCCTGGACAAAGGCGCGGCCGGCATTCTCCAGACCGACGCGGCGGTTTGCGGCGGCATCACCGAATGGAAGCGCATTGCCGCCACCGCCGCCAGCTATGGCGTCGTGGTCTGCCCTCACTGGTTCCACGACGTGCATGCGCCGCTGGTGGCGGCGACGCCGAATGCGCGTTATGTTGAATTCTTCTGGGACGACCAGGTCCTGAATTTCCGCAAGCTCGTCGATCGCCAGCTGACCCACAAGCAGGGACGCGTGATCCTGCATCAGGAGCCTGGCCTGGGATTCGGCTTCGACGAACGCATGGTCGAACGGTTCGGCAAGTGGACCCGCGTCGGCCGCTGATCACTGGAGAGCCCGCATGAGCACCGCTGCCCCCGAACGCCCGCAGGGCGTCTATTCCCCCGTGCTGACGCCGTTCAACGAGGACCTCTCGCCCAGCGCTCCGCGTTTCGTCGAGCATTGCCGCGCCTTGCTCGAACAGGGCGCGGGCCTGGCGATCTTCGGCACCAACTCCGAGGCCAATTCGCTTACCGTGGCGGAGAAGCGCGGGCTGCTGGACGCGTTGCTGGCAGAGGGCCTGCCCGCCGGGCGCATGATGCCGGGTACGGGCGCCTGCGCCCTGCCCGATGCGGTGGAACTGACACGGCATGCCGTCCAGGCGGGTTGCGGCGGCGTGCTCATGCTGCCGCCGTTCTACTACAAAGGCGTCAGCGACGAAGGCCTGTTCCGCGCCTTCGCGCACGTCATCGAGCAGGTTGCGGACGACCGCCTGCGCATCTACCTGTATCACATCCCGCCTGTGTCCGGCGTGCCGATCAGCCTGCCGCTGATCGAGCGCCTGCTGGGTGCGTTTCCCGGCATCGTCGCGGGCGTCAAGGATAGTTCGGGCGATTGGGCAAATACGGCGGCGATGCTGCGCGATTTCCAGCCGCGCGGCTTCGACGTGTTCGCCGGCACGGAGACGGTGCTGCTGGACACGCTGCGCGCGGGCGGCGCCGGATGCATCACCGCCACCGGCAACGTCAACGCCGGCCCCATTGTCGAGCTCTACCGCCGTTGGCAGGAAGACGGCGCCGACGACAGGCAGCGCGCCTTGAACGAGACCCGCGCGGTCTTCCAGTCCTATCCCATGATTCCCGCCATGAAGGCCGCGATCGCGCAGCGCCGCGGCGATCCGGCCTGGGCCACCGTAAGGCCGCCGTTGGTGGAGTTGAGCGAGGCCGAGGCTGCGCAGCTGGCGCAGCGGCTTGCGGTTCTTTCATAACCAGTCGCCGGCGGCAGACCGGCGCGAGGAGACAAGCATGCAACGTAGGCAATTCATGACCGGCGCCGCGGCGCTGGGGGCGGCGCTCGTGCTGCCGGCGGCGGCTCGGGCGCAGGACATGCCGTCGGGGCCGGTGAAGATCGTGGTGGGATTCCCCGCGGGCGGCGGCACCGACGTGCTGGCGCGTTTGCTGGGCCAGAAGCTGGGCGTGCTGTGGAACATCCCCGTCATCGTTGAAAACCGCGCGGGCGCGGCGGGCCTCATCGCTGCAGAGCAGGTGGCCCGCCAGCCCGCCGACGGCAATACGCTGTTGATGGCGCACGTGAACAGCCACGGCATCGCGCCTGGCCTGCAGCCCAAGCTGGCCTATTCGGTGGAGCGCGATTTCTCGCCTATCGCCCTGGTGGGCAAGACGCCAACGATCCTGATAGGCGGCGCGGCGCAGCCGGCCAAAACACTGCCCGAGCTGGTCCAGCTGTGCAAAGCCCAGCCCGGCAAGATCGTCTTCGGGTCGGCCGGCACGGGCTCCGCGCAGCACCTGGCGCTGGAAATCTTCAAGGCCCGCGCAGGCATCGACGTGCTGCACGTGCCCTACAAGGGATCCGCTCCCTTGATGAACGACCTGATGGGCGGCCACGTCCAGTACTGCTTCGAGGGCATGACCACCGCGACGCCGCTGATTCAGTCGGGCAAGGTGATCGCGCTGGCGCAGACCCTGCAGCAGCGGTCCAAGAGCCAGCCGGACGTGCCCACGGTGGCCGAGCAGGGCTATCCGGGCTTCGAGGCCAGCATCTGGTTCGGCATGGTGGGGCCGGGCAGCATGCCCGGGGCGATGGCCCGGCGTATGAACCAGGACATAGACAAAGTCCTGGCGATGGCCGACGTGCAGCAAAAACTGGCGCAGGTCGGCGCAGAGGACGGCGGCGGCAGCGTGCAGCGCTTCGCCGACTTCATGAAGCAGGAACAGCAGAAATACGCCAAGACCATCAAGGACGCGAAGATCGTCGCGGAAGGGTGAGCGCCCGTCGGAAGAACATGGCAGGCACGCCGCCGCAGCGCTAGCCCGGCACGAGGAACCGGGCTTGGGCGGCAGGTTTCAGCGCGCCTGCGGATCCACCCAGCCGGCCATGGCTGAAATCGAGCAGGCCTTTTCGCTGAGCAGCCGGGCGGTTTCGGATTGCAGGTCGTCGTCGATGGCGCCGACGGGGCCCATCAGCGTGATCGCGGCCTTCATTTCGCCCAGCATGTCGAAGATGGGCGCCGACAGCGACGTGAAATGGGGCAGCAGCGCGTCGCGGCAGCGGCTGAGGTGGTGCTTGCGCACTTCGTCGCGGATGGCCTGCACGTCCTGCGGCGAGTAAGAGCTTCCCGCCGCGCCGCCATATCCCTCGGACTGGGGCGTAGCCATTTCCTGCTCCAGCAATTCACGGGTGCTGGCCTCCGGGAGGTGGGCCAGGAAATTCCGGCCGAGCGCGGAAGACAGCAGCGGAAGCACGCTGCCCACCCGCAATTCCAATAGGGGCCGGCTGCGGGCGCCCTCCACCCGGTAGACGATGGTCGGGCCCTTGTTGCCCCACACGCCCAGGAACACCGTATGGCCGGTAATCGAGGCGACTTCGGCCATGATGGGACGGGCCGTGGTGAAGACGTCGAACTGTTCAAGGGCCGCCAGGCCCAGACGCAAGGCATAGGGCCCCAGGCCATAGTGGCCGGTGTCCGCGTGCTGTTGCACCACGCCCACCTTCTGGAAACTCACCAGGTAGTAATGGACATTGGGCACCGTCAGCCCGCAGGCGTCCGCGATTTCCTTCAAGGGCAGCGGGCGGCCGGCCTTGCGGATCACGTCCAGGATCCGGAACCCCACCTCGATCGATTGGATGCCCCTGCGCGCAGTGGTTGGCGTTTGTTCTGCGTTCTTTTCGACCTTGCCGGCGGGCCTTGCCATTACTGCCTCCACAGTGTTTCTGGCGGGAGTGTAGCAGCGGCTCCGGCGGGTAAAGAGAAGGGCGCGCCGGGTTTTCCCTAGCTTTTTCCTGGCCTGGCTTAAGTTTGATAATAGTTAATGACTACAGCAATATCAATCTAAAGCGATTGGGGAAAGCAAGCATGGAAGCGAACGTTGCAATGCAGGGCGTCGGCGGAGGCCAGACGCTCAGCCGGAAAGAGGAACGCCAGGTGGTGGTGGCCTCGACGCTGGGCACCTTGTTCGAGTGGTACGACTTTTTCATCTACGGGACCCTGGCCGTCTTCATGAGCCAGGTCCTGTTCCCGCAGGACAATCCCACCGTCGCCCTGCTGGCCGCGCTGGGCGCGCTGGCGGTGGGTTTCATCATCCGGCCGCTGGGCGCGGTGATGTTCGGCTACCTGGGCGACAAGCTGGGCCGCAAGTACACCTTCCTGATTACCGTGGTGATGATGGGCGGAGCGACGGTCCTGATCGGTTGCCTGCCCACGTATGAATCGGCCGGCCACCTGTCGTGGATCCTGCTGCTTACCTTGCGGGTCATCCAGGGATTGGCCGTGGGCGGCGAGTATGGCGGCGCGGTGATTTACGTGGCCGAGCACTGCGAGCCGAAGCGCCGCGGGCTGTTGACGGGGTGGATCCAGATCACCTCGTCGGCGGGCCTGATCCTGTCGCTGATCGTGATCCTGTGCACGCAGGCGTCGATGAGCGCGGAAGACTTCCGGCAGTGGGGCTGGCGCCTGCCGTTCATCCTGTCGATCGTGATGCTGGCGATTTCGATCTACGTGCGCGCCAAGCTGCATGAGTCGCCCGTGTTCACGCGCATGAAGCAGCAGAACCGCCTGTCGAAGAATCCGGTCAAGGAAACCTTCGGCCAGTGGTCCAGCCTGCGGCTGGTGCTGCTGGCGCTGATCGGCGTCACCGCCGGTCAGGGCGCAACCTACTTCACCGGCCAGTTCTACGTCATGATCTTCATGCAGCAGGCCGTGCAGCTGGACCAGACCAGCGTCTACACGCTGATCCTGATCGGGTTCATCATCGGGGCGCCTACCTTCGTGCTGTTCGGCTGGCTGTCGGACCGCATCGGCCGCAAGTGGATCATGATGGCGGGCCTGTTCATCGCGGCCATCGGCTACCACTCCATGTTCGACGTGCTGCTCAAGGCGGGCAATCCGGCCCTGGCGCAAGCCATGCAAAGCACGCCGGTGCGCGTGCATGCCGACGTGAGCGGCGGCGCCTGCGATTTCGGGCTGCAGGCCGCGATGATCGGCAGCCATGCCGACCACAAGAAGGTGTGCGTGCAGGCCAAGAAGTTCCTGGTCGGCAAGGGCATCAATTTCGAGTACGCCGCGCCGCTGCCGGGGCAGGAAATCGCGATGAGCGTAGGCGGCAAGACCGTCGACGGCTTCGACCGCGCCGGCTATGCGGCCGCCCTGTCCGCTGCGGGCTATCCCGAGCGCGCCGATCCCGCGCGCGTCGACAATGCGACCATCGTGTTGATCCTGGTGCTGATGACCGCCGTCGTGGCCATGGTCTACGGCCCGGTCGCATCCTACCTGGTTGAATTGTTTCCCGCCCGCATCCGCTATACGGCGCTATCCTTCCCGTACCACATCGGCGCCGGCATCTTCGGCGGTATCGTGCCCTTTACCGCGACCTACCTGGCCCAGGCCAGCGGCAATATTTTCGGCGGCCTGATGTATCCGGTCGCCGTGACAGCGGTAGTCGGCGTCATCGGCAGCCTGTTCCTGCCGAACACCCGCGCCCGCGCCATTGACGAAGACGCCGCACACTGAGAGAAAGGAGAGACATGTCCGCGCAACAGAGCTTCAAGGCCGCCGTCATCCAGGCCGCATCCATTCCCACCGACAGCATCGCCTGCGCCCAGAAGGCGGCGTCCCTGATCCGCCAGGCGGCGGAGCAGGGCGCCCGTGTGCAGGTGTTCCCCGAGGCGTTTCTCGGCGGCTACCCCAAGGGCAATTCCTTCGGCGCGCCGATCGGCATGCGCAAGCCCGAAGGCCGCGACGCCTTCGCCAGCTATCACAACCAGGCCGTCCGGCTGGATGGCGAGGAAGTGGCGCTGATCGCCGAGGCCGCCGCCGAGACCGACAGCTTCGTGGTGATGGGCTGCATCGAGGCCGATGGCGGCACGCTGTACTGCACCGTGCTGTATTTCAATGGCAGGAACGGGCTGGCGGGCAAGCACCGCAAGCTCATGCCCACCGCGGGGGAGCGCTTGATCTGGGGCTTCGGCGACGGCTCCACCATGCCGGTTTTCGACACGCCCTACGGCAAGATCGGCGCGGTCATCTGCTGGGAAAACTACATGCCGATGCTGCGCATGTACATGTACAGCCAGGGCGTGGCGCTGTATTGCGCGCCCACCGCGGACGATCGCGATTCATGGATCCCCAGCATGCGGCATATCGCGCTGGAAGGGCGCTGCTATGTGTTGACGTCCTGCCAGCACCTGCGCCGCGACGCCTACCCCGACGATTTCGAATGCGCGCTGGGCGACAAGCCCGACACGGTGCTGATGCGCGGCGGCAGCGCCATCATCGATCCGCTGGGAGAGGTGCTGGCCGGCCCCGACTTCTCGGGCGAGACCATCCTCTACGCGGATATCAACCCCAAGCAGATCCTGCGCGGCAAGTACGATTTCGACGTCTCCGGCCACTATGCGCGGCCCGACGTGTTCCAGTTGCAGGTGGACACCCGCGCCAAGCGCGCCGTTTCCGCCATCGACGACGCCCAGCAGCAGGAGGCTTGATTCATGCATTTCGATTTCAGCGCCTTGCCAGCGCAGACGGTCTACAACGTGCTGACATCGACCGTCACCCCGCGCCCGATCGCGTGGGTCACCACGGTATCCGGCAAAGGCGTCGTCAACGCGGCGCCGTTCAGCTTTTTCAACGTCATGGGGCACCAGCCCCCTACGGTCGCCATCGGGCTGATGCGCCATGCCAATGGCGAACTGAAGGATTCGGGCGCCAACATTATCGAGAACGGCGAGTTCGTCGTGAACCTGGTGCCGGAATCCCTCGTCCAGCAGATGAACCAGACCTGCGCGGACTATCCGCCGGACGTGGACGAGTTGGCGGCGGCCGGCCTGGCCGCGAAGCCCGCCATCCACGTGCGTCCGCCCTTGATCGAGGGCAGCCCCGTGTCCCTGGAGTGCGTGAGCCAGGCGACGGTCGTCACCGGCCCGCGGCAGATCGTGGTGATCGGCCGCGTGCTCGGCGCGCATGTCGATGACGCCTATGTGCAGGACGCCGCCCGCGGCTATGTGGACACGCCTTCCATGGCGCTGATCGCGCGCATGCACGGCGGGGGGTGGTACGCGCGCAGCTCGGACCTGTTTCAGCTGGCCCGGCCGACGGCGCCGGTCTGACGGAAAGCAAAAGGCCAATCCCATGGGATTGGCCTTTTTGAATCGGGAGCCTTGCTGGGAAGGGGGGCGTGCTCCTGCGCTCTAAGATAATGTAGCGGTGCTTAACTAACGCTCCGCGACTTAAAGGTTCGGTAATCTTATCTATTTACACAGGAGATTCTATGGCGTATCCCAAGAACATTGAGAACCCCGGCATGTATATGGCTTGGGGTGTTTTGAAAGACCGTGATGGATGGGACCTGCGCGGTCCTTACGATTCGAAGGAAGCAGCAGACCAGGTGTTTGAATTGTGCGGGGATCCATATGAAGTCGTATACGGATCGTGGCGCGCAGGTACCGACGAGTTCATCCGCAAGCCGAGCGATAACTAAGAATTAGTAGGCCGCCTCTCGGCGGCTTCTTTGTGTCCAGAGAGCAGGGGTCAGAGAGACCGTACGCCGCGCTGAATAGGCTCCGGCTGGCAGACATAAAGCTCCGGTTTGATCCCAATGCGGGGTGCGATAAGAAGTCCGGGAACGCGTCAATATTTGCGTTCCGCTGTTTCGGTTTGGCCCCGACTAAGTAGTTTACGGTCCTCGACCGGTGAATGAGTCGGTGCAGATAACGGCTCCACTGCATTCGACTTGAGAAGTTCAGCCCTGGCTAGGTCGGAATCGAAGCTCGCTCGTTCAAAGGGGTGGAGGTCTAGGTGCATCGCCAGTTTGATGCGATTGTGGCCAACGCGCGGCAAGTTATCCAACAGCGCATACCGATGGACGTATGCGTTGAACTTTCTTCCCTCAGGTAGAAACCCATTGAAAAAGATAGCCCGCAGTTCTGGGCCCGAAAGCCGAGCTCGTAGGATCAACACAGCGTCCCACTTTTCCGCCCAGCTCACATTCGGGTGTGAATCCACCCACCTCAGCAACGAATAGAGCGTTCTAACAAGCGCGCCTAGCTGAGGCTCGTTCTGCAAGAATACGCGCTTCCACCGATCTGCGGCCTCGATCTTTTGCTCAGATCGAAGCCTGTCTTGCTCCGCTTTGCTGGCAGCTTGATACTGTTCTATCAACGTCGCAGTCTGAAAGTTATTGAGTGCGCAGCCTCGAATGATCGCGTCGAGCGCAACTACACCCCCTGTACGTGGGTCATCCTCGGTGCCGGCGCCGTACTGCAACTCTGCAATCAATTCTCGGTAGCTGCTCGTCCAGCCAAAGAATGATTGGTCGAAGGCTTGCTTGGCAAGCTGCCTGCGCTGCTCCTCCAGCTCGTCCTGTTGCGAGCGTAACGTGAGTACGAGTAGCACGATCGTCACAAGGCCCGCGATGGGGTTGACAATTCCTCCCAGAAAGTCGCCAAACGTGCCCCAATCTCCGGTTTCTGGAGAGAGCGACCGGCCATGAAACTTATAGATGAATAACCCTATGGCGATTGTCGCGACCGTAGCGGGGAGTGCGAGAAAGAGCATGATTAACCGGCGGGTTTTCGCAGTTTTGGTTCGCTGCCGCTGGGTAGTTGGATGCATTTTTTGTTTGTACGAAATAGGCACAATGGGAATATATTCAGTATGGCGCTAACAGACAAACAGCGCCGCTTCGTGGATGAGTACCTCGTTGACCTCAACGCCATGCAAGCGGCGATAAGGGCGGGTTATTCCCAAAAGACTGCGAATGAGCAGGGAGCGCAGCTCTTAGCAAAACTTAGTATCCAAGATGCCGTGAAAGCGGCTCAGGATAAGCGCTCAGCGCGGACCGAAATTACCCAGGATATGGTCTGCGGGAGTTGGCCAAGATTGGCTTCAGCGACATCCGCAAGATCGTGCGCTGGGGGAAGACTGAGCGTCGTGTTGCCGACGACGAGGACGATGGCAAGACTGCCCCAACAAAGCCAACACCAAAATGGGCTTTTGTTGCAGGTCGCAAAACCCTACAGGCCCCCTACAGTCTGAATGACCATCGCTCGGTCGAATTAGACTAAAGGCACTTCCGAATGGAGCTCATAACGCCCGCCGGCCATTCAACCTGGAGTAGGTGTAAAGAATCCTGGGATGGCGAGAACCCGTCAAAACCTGACATGGCCCCCGCTACGAAGTCGTCAGCCTGTTGAGGAATGTTGAGGTCGGTGGAACAGGGACCCTGATACCTAAGTGAACCGCTCTCAATGCTTGCGGTACCAGTTCTAAACCCACCTACGCGGCAGACAAGCGCAGTCAGAACCGCCTCACCGCGGCAGAGTAGCTGCAAGCCTGCCGCCCGAACCCGGCGGAGCCCCCCAACGCTCGCCGGAGCGATGCCGGCGTCGCGGGCTCGGCCCGCCGGGATGTACCCGGCACGGCCCCGCAGGTCGGACAAGAACATGCTGGTCCAGCGCAAAGCGGCAAGTCGCTACGCCTTAAGGCGATTCCGATCTGCTGTACCTTGAAAAGGTCGCTTACGCAGCGCTCATTGCGATTTAGGGTACCCGGGTAATACCCTACCAACTGCCAAGTCGTGGGGGGGCAGCAGTGTCAGGGGCCGATTTTGAAGCATTCCAGCGATTCGTCAGTACAACGCACCAGAGATTTAAGTCCATCGCATGGAAGACACACAACGAGTACACACCTGAAGATATCGAGGGCGAAGCTTGGTTGATGGCGCCCGTGGTGGCTGAAAAGCTGGGCGTAGCACTCAACTTCGATGACTCGTTTTTTCAAGATCGACTAGTTGCATTCCTATACAACGAGTTGACGACCTATGGCGAGACTGTGGTGCGCCACGCCGTCAAGCTGGATCGTCACATCGACGGCGAAGAAGTCAGCATCGATGACCACCCGGCAATGCGCAAGCTGGCCGCGAATGGCTTCAGCGATCCTCTGCTGCACTTGATCGCGGCAGAAGAAGCTATGACAGAGCCCAGAGAACACGAGCCGCACGAATCGAGAGCTGGCGCATACCTCCACCTGCTGCGTAGGTTCGACAACAGGATGAAAGAGGTGGCCGACCACCTGCTGATTTCAAGTTCCTATTGCTACTTCCGATACAACGAAGCGCTTGCCATGGTTCAGCGTCAATTGCCGCTGCCGGCAGAGGGCTTGATCAGTGATTCTGCAGGAGAACCCAAGCCCTGGCGGCCTTTCCGGGCGGTGCGCCGATGGGTGCAGGTTGAGTTTGATTTCCATCCGACCACCGAGCTTTCAATTCAAGCCCCGTAGGCGTGCCTGGCCAGGGCCACCTATCTCCCGCTGGGGTCAGCCTTGCCTCCCGAACAAGAGCCCACTCACGGCAGGCTGGTTGGGCACTCCAGCGCAGAGAGCGCCTACGGAACTGGTACCGGCCTTTCTGTTGGCCAAGTCGACACTGTCCCAAACCAACCTCGGAAGCGGCAACGTGTGAGCATCAAACTGATTGGAATGGAGGTGGTGAGCTATGGCGACGGGTGTAGCGCGTCCTGTTAAGTTCCGTGCTGTTCATGACCGAGCGGGGTGGCGGAAGGCCACTTTTGCAAGCATCGCCGATGCAAAAGAAGGGCCGCGAGGCGCGAAGAATAGGTTCGTGGACCGAGGCTGGCGAAGCTTCGAGGAAGAGGACCAGGCGCGCTTTATTGTGATTTGGGGCCCGGAAGGCGACAGTGCCGGTTGGATTCTGACGCACGACCGGTCGGTGCCGCTGGGTTACCGAGAGGCCGAGGTTCCGATGGGAGTTTTGTTGGACTTTGAGGCGCGCGGCGGCGCATCACAGGAAGAGTTGAGAGGATATTTCTAGCACCACCCTGAGCCCAGAGTCTGGCGGCAAAAGGCACAAAGCAAAGCCCCTTCTGAGGGGCTGTTCTGTTTCGCTGGAAGCCGCTCAAATGAAAAAGCCACCCGGAGGTGGCTTGGAGCATGGGTGCCGCTGCTAACTATCTTCCTTGGGGAGGCTGAGCGGGAACTGGAACCGGTGCTGGAGTCGGCGTCGGTACCACCTGCGGAGCTACTGCTTGCGGATATCCTTGGGGTGGGACTACAGGCGCTAACCGCTGAATGCCGAAGTAAATTGCCCCAACCACCGCGATGATGCTGACAATCCATTTGTAGATGTCGGTGTGAGCCTTCTCCACTGACGCGCGAATGCCACCAATATCGAGCTTTGCATCAATGCTGGCGAGCGTGGTTTTTATCGTGTTGACGTCGGACTTCAGAGTACTGACATCCCCCTTTAGGGTGTCCACGTCCTTCTCGATCCGGCCGAGTCGGCCGTCGATGTCGTCGACTCGCTTTTCAAGGTGATCAAGGCGATCCATGCCACCATTGTCGCCGCCACCGCCTCCTTGTGCAACCTGCCCGAAGGAGGCAGATCTCCCGTATGGACCGCGGTCCTTGAGAGGAACGTTGTAGGCGTTACTCATCTGCGATTTCCTTCGATGCCCCTTCTTTGTTCTTTTGCGCCTTCCATTTTTCGAACGTTCTATAGCTATGAAACCGCAAGAAACCGCAATTATTACATTCGGCGATGATTACCCGGCTTGCCATACGCGTCGTGTTGCCGTCTACGGTCAAGCCGCGCGTGGGGATCACTGGCCAAAGCGAGTTCTCGGCATCCTCAGTCCCAATTAGATCCCACGAGGCACTTCCGCATGCAGGACATTTGGTAGATACCTTCTTGGCCGCCATGAATGCAACGATATCTCGGAACAATGTTGGTTCTTCGGCGTCTGAATCATCAATCGGGTCCGTCATTCGATCATCTCATTCGTAATGCAAACTTCGGGATCTTTGCTCATGGACTAGCTCCCGAACTTGTCGACAGAAAAATTGCGAGGGTTCTTTAAAACTGATGGGGCGACTCCGACGATACCAGCCCGCTAAAGCAAGAGGAAAAAGGGCGTCCTAGCTCCGCAACCACTGCCCAGCTTCATCATCCCGGAGCTAGGCGCCCGCGCAAAGCATAGATGCTACTTGAGAACGTTTGATGGGGTTGGGCTGAAGCAACAGCGAACACGCATGAAAAAACCCCACACGTGGGGACACATGTGGGGCTGATTTTTCAGTATGTCGTTTTTTTATTAAAAATCAACAACATACAAACAATACTTGGCGGAGAGGGTGGGATTCGAACCCACGGTACGGGGATACCGTACGCCTGATTTCGAGTCAGGTACATTCGACCACTCTGCCACCTCTCCTTTCCACTACTTGGTTTCGAAAACGGTGGAAAATCAATTCCACGAAAGAATCCCTGGTCGGAAGGATCTACGTCGTCGAAGTAGCGAAGCCCGCAATTCTACAGGATTTTTTTCCTTTGTGTAAAGCGGCGCCTGAAAGACGCCCATAGCGGGTTTCAACGGACTTCCGGCGGCGGCATTCTTTGCCCAGAATCTTGGCAGAGCCGGCCTTTCCGCGCCGTGCGTCCCACCGTCCACCCGTAGCCCATCGCCCCATGGATCTGATCCTCATCCTCCTGCTAGCGGCCGTGCTTTGCGTACCCGTGACCCAGCAGTTGGGCCTGGGCGCCATCCCGGGCTACCTGATCGCGGGCGTGCTGGTGGGGCCGTCCTGCCTGAAGCTGGTCACGAACGTCGACACCATGATCGGAGTGTCCCAGTGGGGCGTGGTCATGATGCTGTTCATCATCGGGCTGGAGCTTTCGCCCAAGCGTCTATGGGCAATGCGCAACGAGGTCTTCGTACTGGGATCCCTGCAGATGCTGGTCTGCGGCCTGCTGCTGGGGGTGGTGTTCGGCGCGGCGTTGCGGCACCTGGCCGGAATGGAATGGCAGGCGGCGGTGCTTTGCGGCCTGTCGCTGGCGCTGTCGTCCACGGCGGTGGCCTTGCGCCTGCTCGAGGAGCGCGGGCTGATGCGCATGCCGCTGGGGCGCTCGGCGCTGGGGCTGTTGCTGTTCCAGGACATGGCGGCGATTCCGATGCTGGTGGCGGCCGGCCTCCTGGGCACGGACGGCACGTCGGCGCCGTCCTTCAAGGAGGCGCTGATCGCGGTGGTCGTGGTTGCCGTGGCTCATCGATTGCAGCTCCTGGGCTGGGCGGCCAGGGCGCAGCTGAACGAGCTGTTCACCGCCGCGGCCCTGCTGATGGTGGTGGGCGCCGCGCAATTGTTCGACTACGCCGGCCTGTCGGCGGGCCTGGGCGGATTCCTGGTCGGGGTGCTGATGGCCGAGTCCCGCTACCGGGACGAACTGGAAAAAGCGATCGACCCTTTCAAGGGCTTGCTGCTGGGGCTGTTCTTCGTGGCCATCGGCATGTCCGTGAACCTGAAGGTGGTGGAGCACCATTGGGTCTTCATCATCGCCGGAGTGACGGCGCTGCTGCTCGTCAAAGGACTGGTGCTGTATGGATTCGCGCGCTTCCTGGGGCTGCCTCGCTACCACCGCCTGCTGTTCGCGGTCGCGCTGGCGCAGGGCGGCGAGTTCAGCTTCGCCATTTTCAACGAAGCCTGGGACAACCATCTGATGGATCTGGAGCAGCGCGACGTGCTGTCCGTGGTGGTGGCGATCTCGATGGGCGTCGTGCCGGTGCTCATCAAGCTGCTGGAGCGCATCCCCGAGAACCGGGGCGGCATGGCGGACCTTCCGGTCGCCGGTTCACCCGGCCCCGGAGCGCCGCCTTCCGGCCCCCCGGACAAGCCGCCTGCGGCGTGATCCGCAAGCCATTGCGGCATGGCATGATTGCCGTCTTGCCGGGCAGCTACACTTGACGCCTGCCTTGCTTCCCGTCCCTCATGCCAGATCACAGGAGATCGCTCATGCTCAAAGGAAAAGTCGCCCTAGTCACCGGTTCCACCAGCGGCATCGGCCTGGGTATAGCCACGGCCTTCGCCGCGCAGGGCGCGGACATCGTCTTGAACGGCTTCGGCGACGCCGCGGAAATCGAGAAGGTCCGGGCCGGATTGGCCGAAAAGCATGGCGTGAAAGTGATCTACGACGGCGCCGACCTGTCCAAGGGTTCGGCCGTGCGCGATCTGGTCGAGAACGCCGTGCGCCAGATGGGCCGCATCGACATCCTGGTCAACAATGCCGGCATCCAGCACACGGCGCAGATCGAGGACTTCCCGGTCGAGAAGTGGGACGCGATCCTGGCGCTGAACCTGTCGGCGGTGTTCCATGGCACCGCTGCCGCGCTGCCGCACATGAAGAAGCAGGGCTTCGGCCGGATCATCAATATCGCTTCGGCGCACGGCCTGGTGGCGTCGGCCAACAAGTCGGCCTATGTGGCGGCCAAGCACGGAGTGGTGGGCTTCACCAAGGTCACGGCGCTGGAAACGGCCGGCCAGGGCATTACCGCCAACGCTATCTGCCCGGGCTGGGTCCGCACCCCGCTGGTGGAAAAGCAGATCACGGCGCTGGCCGAGAAGAGCGGCGTGGACCAGGAAACCGCGGCGCGCGAGCTGCTGGGCGAAAAACAGCCCTCGCTGCAATTCGTGACGCCGGAACAACTGGGCGGCACCGCCGTGTTCCTGGCTTCGGACGCCGCCGCGCAAATCACAGGAACGTCCGTCTCGGTCGATGGCGGCTGGACGGCGCGCTGAACAAAAAGGAAATCCCGCAATGCTGTTTCTGCTTTCTCCCGCCAAGAAGCTGGACTACGACTCGCCGCTGCACGTCGAGACCCATACCCAGCCGTTGTTCGTGGATCAGGCCGCGGCCCTGATCAAGGTGCTGAAGACCAAGTCGGCCGAGGACATCTCCGCGCTCATGAGCCTGAGCCCGGCCCTGTCCGAGCTGAACGTCCAGCGCTACGCCCATTGGAAGCGCAGCTTTACGCAGGCCAATTCGCGCCAGGCGGTGCTGGCCTTCAACGGGGATGTGTACGAAGGGCTGGAGGCTTCCACCCTGTCGGCCAAGCAACTGGATTGGGCGCAGGATCACGTGGCCATCCTCAGCGGCCTGTACGGCGTCCTGCGTCCGCTGGACCTGATGCAGCCGTATCGCCTGGAAATGGGCACGCGCCTGGCCACGCCCAAGGGCAAGAACCTGTACGAGTACTGGGGGTCGGCCATCGCCGACTACCTGAACGAACGGCAGGCGGGCCAGAAGGCGCCGGTGATCGTCAACCTGGCGTCCGAGGAATACTTCAAGTCGGTCGATCTGAAGACCCTCAAGGCGCGCGTGGTGCAGTGCGTTTTCCAGGACTGGAAGAACGGCGCCTGGAAGGTCATCAGTTTCCACGCCAAGCGCGCGCGCGGCCTGATGGCGCGCTACGCGATCCTGCACAAGGTATCCAAGCCGGAAGGCCTGCAGGGTTTCGACCTGGAAGGCTACAAGTTCGACGCCTCGGCTTCGTCCGAAGACAAACTGGTCTTCAGGCGCAAAGCGTAGGATGGGTCAAGCGCGGCAGTTCCCAGGTAAGAACCTGGATGCTGAACGCGCGCAACCCATGCTGCCGCAAGAGACGGTTTTCCGGCCCGACCCGGGCGCTGTCTGCCCGCAGCCGCATGGGTTGCGCGCGTTGGAGTTCGATGTTCTAGCTTAAGAACTCTCGCGCTACACCCATCCTACGGTCCGGGATTCAGGCTGCGGCCGCCACGGGCGGCGTGTGAGCCGGGTCTGCCAGGGCCTGCAGTTCCTGGCGGATCATGTGGGCGGCCTTGAGCATCTGCTTCACGGGGTAGACCAGCGCCGCCTGTTCCCCTTCCGTCTCGAACTGCGTGGGGAGGTTGGCGGGCGCCTGGGCGCGTTTTTCGTCCAGCAGGTCCACCATGCCGGTCAGCGCCCGCTGCACGGCGTCGGGCGTGGCGGGCAGGGCGGCCATGATGGGCACCGCCGCCGTGATCTGCGAGGCCAGGATGTGGTTCTGGATCAGCAGGTTGTTCAGTTCGGGCACGCTCACCTGGTGCGACTTGGGCTCGCTCATCATCCGGTAGAAGGCCTCGGCGAAATTGCTGAACGAGATGTGCACGTTCTTGCGCGCGAGCCTCCAGGCCAGGTCGGCGTCCGTGACCGCCGGGGTTTCGCCGGCCGAAGCCCCGACCGGGGCGCCGTGGGCCTGCATGGCTTCGACGTAGCGCAGGCCCGCCATCAGGTATTCGCGGTTGGCCCGCGTGGCGGCCGCGGCAAGCGGCCTGAGGTAGCGGGCCTCCCACCACGGCAGGATATAGCTGCACACCAGCGCCAGCGCGCAGCCCAGCAGCGTGTCGATGGCGCGTTCGCCGATCACCGACATGGAGACGGTGCCCGGCGACACGAAGTGGAACACCAGCACCACGAACAGCGTGTTGAAGATGGCGCTGGCCATGTAGTTCAGCTGCACCAGGCTGTTGCCCATGATGCACGCTCCCAGCAGCACGGCGAAGAGAATCCCGGGCCGGTCGGTCAGGTTGAACAGCAGCAGGGCGCAGAGGCAGCCGATCACGGTGCCCATCAGGCGCCAGCCATTGCGCTGGCGTGTCAGCGCGAAACCGGGCTTCATGATGATGACGATGGTCAGCATGATCCAGTAGTTGTGCGCGGAGAATTCCGGCGACAGCCAGCGGCTGGCCAGCGTCATGGCGATGGCCGCGGCGGCGGTCACGCGCAGCGCGTAGCGGAAATGCGGCGAATCCAGGCGCAGGTTGCTCGTCAGCAGCCCCACGCGGAACTCCTGGCGCGAAATGAAGCGCGTGAGCGACTTGTTGATGCGCAGCACGTCGGTGGGCTTGGCATCGGGCGAGGCCGCGGTGTGGTCGGCCAGCCTGTCCACGATGCGCGCCGAATTGCGCAGGCGGCGCAGCACCTGGACGATCAGCGCCAGCATTTCGGGCTCGCGCTCCCCCAGGCCCTGTTGCTTGAGCTGTTCGATCTCGTACTCGATGGCGCGCAGTTCGGCCTTGGCGCTGCTGCGGTATTGCACCTTGCGCCCGCGCGAGACGTCCAGCGCGATGCGATTGAGCTCCAGCGACATCTTCACCAGCGCGTCGCGCATGAACATCAGGCAGTCGCTGCCGGCCAGCGCGCGGCGCAACGCGGCGTAGTCGGTATGCGTGGCCACCAGCGTATCCAGGAGCTGCAGCATGTCCACGAACATGTTCCAGATCATCACGCGCTGGCGGTCGCCCAGGCCCTTGCCGCGGGGCAGGGCGCGCAGCACCATGTCGCGCGCCGCCTGGTGCTTTTCCGTCATGACGGACTGGCGCTGGATCAGCGTCCGGTAGGCCTCGTCCAGGTCGGCGGTGTCGTCATAGAAAGTGGCGCGGGCGGCGACGTAGTCGGCGGTCGCGAACAGCGCCACCGACATGGCCTGTTGTTCTTCCCGCAGCCAGAACAGGCGGGAAAAGCCCAGGCTGAACGCCACGTAGAACAGCGCCCCGCCCAGCGTGGCCGCCGCGTGCGCCAGTACTTCATGGGGTTCGAGCGGCGAGTGCATGGTCAGCGTCATCAGCAGCAGGCCGGCAAAGCCGATCAGCCCGCCGCGCTTGCCGAACACGGTGAACATGGAATAGACGAAGCATTGGACGATGACCGCCAGCCAGATCAGCACGGGGTGCGAGGAGGCCAGCCCGGTGACGACGACGGTCAGGGTGCCCAGCGCGGCGCCGCCCAGCATTTCGTTCGTGCGATGGCGCTGCGGGCCGCCGGGCTGGTCGATGATGGCCAGGCACTGCGCGCCGAAGGTCGCCACCAGCCCGGTCGTGTAGTCGCCGAAGATGCCGCCCAGCACCAGCACGGGCAACAGCATCCCCACCCCCTGGCGCACCCCGCCGAAGAAGTAGTGGCTGTAGAGGAAGCGGCGGATGCTGGCGATGCGCAAGTCCATGGGCGGCGATGAGGTTCTGGATAATGGAATCAAGTATAGAGAGAGTCGTGCTTTTTTTGGGGTCAGATGGTTACCGAACCTTCTGCGCAACGGTTGCGGAAAAGCCGATTTGCCACCTTTGACGCAACGCGGTAAATTGCTCCACTTGCGCCGGCCTGCCTATCCGAAGCCGGTGCGTTGAGGCGGATGGCCAGGGTCACCTCCCACCCCATCCCGCAGCAGTTACACCTGCCGTTGGCCGCGCCACAAGCGTGTGTTGCCAAGGCTTCCATTTCGACCTCCAGCGTCCCCCAGGGGCGTTTGCACTGCGTTCTGTCGAGCGTGTGCCGGGTCGGCAAGGTGTCCGGGTGGCGTGGCTCCGTGAGCCGCTAAGCGCCGGATCATGTTGTCGTAGCCGGTATGGGTTCAGTTGCCGCCGTATCCGGGCGAGCAGCAGTCAGGGTTTGCAGGGCCGGTTTTGAAAGGAATGACAACATGGAACTGAATGGCGCCGATATCGTCGTGCGCTGCCTGGCCGAAGAAGGCGTGGAACACGTTTTCGGCTACCCCGGCGGCGCGGTGCTTTACATCTACGACGCGATTTTCAAGCAAGACAAATTCCAGCATATCCTGGTGCGCCACGAGCAAGCTGCCGTGCACGCCGCCGATGCCTATTCGCGCTCGTCGCAGAAGGTCGGCGTCTGCATCGTGACCAGCGGCCCGGGCGTGACCAATGCCGTCACCGGCATCGCCACCGCCTACATGGATTCCATCCCGATGGTCATCATCAGCGGGCAGGTGCCCACTGCGGCCATCGGCGAGGACGCCTTCCAGGAATGCGACACCGTCGGTATCACGCGTCCCTGCGTCAAGCACAACTTCCTCGTGCGCGACGTCAAGGACCTGGCCGAGACCATGCGCCGCGCGTTCTACATCGCGCGCACCGGCCGTCCCGGCCCGGTGCTGGTGGACATCCCCAAGGACATCACCGTTGCGCAGTGCAAGTACGCGCCGCCCAAGGGCGAGATCTCGATGCGTTCCTACGCGCCCGTAAACAAGGGCCACCAGGGGCAGATCAAGAAGGCCGTGCAGATGCTGCTGTCGGCCGAGCGCCCGATGATCTACACGGGAGGCGGGGTCATCCTGTCGAATGCAGCGCCCGAGCTCAACAAGCTCGTGACGCAACTGGGCGCGCCCTGCACCAGCACCCTGATGGGTCTGGGCGGCTATCCGGCCAGCAGCGGCCAGTTCGTGGGCATGCCCGGCATGCACGGCACCTACGAAGCCAATATGGCGATGCAGCATTGCGACGTCCTGCTGGCCATCGGCGCGCGCTTCGACGACCGCGTGATCGGCAATCCCAAGCATTTCGCGCAGAACGCACGCAAGATCATCCATATCGACATCGATCCCTCGTCGATCTCCAAGCGCGTGCGCGTGGATGTCCCGATCGTGGGCAACGTGAAGGACGTCCTGGCCGACCTCAGCGCGCAGTACGACATCGCAGCGGCCGAGCACAAGCCTGCCTCCATCACCAAGTGGTGGGAGCAGGTCGAGACCTGGCGCGGCAAGGAATGCCTGAAGTTCGCCAATTCGGACGAGGTCATCAAGCCGCAGTACGTGGTGGAAAAGCTCTGGGAAGTGACCGGCGGCGACGCCTTCGTCACGTCCGACGTGGGCCAGCACCAGATGTGGGCGGCGCAGTACTACAAGTTCGACAAGCCGCGCCGCTGGATCAACTCCGGCGGCCTGGGCACCATGGGCGTGGGCCTGCCGTACGCAATGGGCGTGCAGATGGCCAATCCGGGGCACGACGTGGCCGTCATCACCGGCGAAGCGTCGATCCAGATGAACATCCAGGAATTGTCGACCTGCCACCAGTACCGCCTGACGCCGAAGATCGTCTGCCTGAACAACCGCTTCCTGGGCATGGTCCGGCAGTGGCAGCAGATCGACTATGGTTCGCGCTATTCCGAGTCCTACATGGATTCGCTGCCCGATTTCGTCAAGGTGGCCGAGGCCTATGGCCACGTGGGTCTGCGCATCGAACGCCCGGCTGACGTCGAGCCGGCGCTGCGCGAAGCGTTCAAGAAGCACAAGGACCGCCTGGTCTTCCTGGACTTCATCACCGACCGCACCGAAAACGTGTGGCCGATGGTCAAGGCCGGCCGCGGGCTGACCGAAATGCTGCTCGGCTCTGAAGACCTGTAAGGAGGCCACCCATGAAACACGTGATTTCCGTCCTCCTCGAAAACGAACCCGGCGCGCTGTCGCGCGTCGTGGGGCTGTTTTCCGCACGGGGCTACAACATCGAGACCCTGACGGTGGCGCCCACCGAGGATTCCACGCTGTCGCGCATGACCATCGTCACCACCGGTTCCGACGAGGTGATCGAGCAGATCACCAAGCATCTGAACCGCCTGGTGGACGTGGTCAAGGTCGTCGACCTGACCGAGGGCGCGCACATCGAGCGCGAACTGATGCTCGTGAAGGTGCGGGCCGTGGGCAAAGAGCGCGAGGAAATGAAGCGCATGGCGGACATCTTCCGCGGCCGCATCATCGACGTGACCGACAAGTCCTACACCATCGAACTGACGGGGGTGCAGGAAAAAGTGCAGGCCTTCCTCGAGGCCCTGGACCGCAGTGCCATCCTGGAAACCGTGCGCACCGGCGTGTCCGGCATCGGACGCGGTGAACGGATTCTGAAGCTTTGATCGACCGCACCCTACATCTGAACCAAACAAATATCCAAAATACTGGAATCTGGAGCACAACCATGAAAGTTTTCTACGACAAAGACTGCGATCTCTCCCTCGTCAAGGGCAAGACTGTTGCCATCATCGGCTACGGCTCGCAAGGCCACGCGCACGCGCAGAACCTGCATGACTCGGGCGTGAAGGTCGTGGTCGGCCTGCGCAAGGGCGGCGCCTCGTGGAACAAGGCCGCCAACGCCGGCCTGGAAGTCAAGGAAGTCGCCGACGCCGTCAAGTCGGCAGACATCGTCATGATGCTGCTGCCCGACGAGAACATCGCTTCGGTCTACAACAAGGAAGTGCACGCCAACATCAAGGCCGGCGCCGCCCTGGCGTTCGCCCACGGCTTCAACGTGCACTACGGCCAGGTCGTGCCGCGCGAAGACATCGACGTCATCATGATCGCGCCGAAGGCCCCGGGCCACACGGTTCGCAACACCTACAAGCAAGGCGGCGGCGTGCCCCACCTCGTGGCCGTGTACCAGGACAAGTCGGGCGCCGCGCGCGACGTGGCCCTGTCGTACGCCAGCGCCAACGGCGGCGGCCGTGCCGGCATCATCGAAACCAACTTCCGCGAAGAAACCGAAACCGACCTGTTCGGCGAACAGGCCGTGTTGTGCGGCGGCACCGTCGAACTGATCAAGGCAGGTTTCGACACGCTGGTGGAAGCCGGCTACGCGCCCGAAATGGCCTATTTCGAGTGCCTGCACGAACTGAAGCTGATCGTCGACCTGATCTACGAAGGCGGCATCGCCAACATGAACTACTCGATTTCGAACAACGCCGAGTTCGGCGAGTACGAAACGGGCCCGAAGATCGTCACCGACGAAACCCGCAAGGCCATGCGCCAGTGCCTGACGGACATCCAGACCGGCGAATACGCCAAGAAGTTCATCCTGGAAAACGCCGCCGGCGCCCCGACGCTGACCTCGCGCCGCCGCATCAACGCGGAATCGCAGATCGAAGTGGTGGGCGGCAAGCTGCGCGCCATGATGCCCTGGATCGCCGCCAACAAGCTGGTGGACAAGTCCAAGAACTGATCCTTGCCACTGCGCGGGGGCGACCCCGCGCAATCAGGGTCGAAGCGGCATGCCTGCGAGGGCATGCCGCTTTTTTCTGGCTTCTCCGTCGATTTGGCCGGGCACGCGGCTTGCTCCGCTCCGCAAGCGGGGCCAGATGGGTTAACCTTTCAATGTTCGTTGTAAGTTATTGAGACCATGCCCAATTTTTCCATGCGCGATTCCGAGAACCGCCACCGCAGCATCTATCTGCTGCCCAACGCGTTCACCACCGCTGCACTGTTCGCGGGGTTCTATGCCGTCGTGCAGGCCATGAACGACCGCTTCGAAGTGGCCGCGATCGCCATTTTCGCGGCCATGGTGCTGGACGGCATGGACGGCCGGGTCGCCCGCCTGACCAACACCCAGTCCGCCTTCGGCGAGCAATACGATTCCCTGTCCGACATGACCTCCTTCGGCGTCGCGCCCGCGCTGGTCATGTACGAATGGATCCTGAACGACCTGGGCCGCTGGGGCTGGCTGGCCGCATTCGTCTACGTGGCCGGCGCCGCGTTGCGCCTGGCCCGCTTCAACACCAACATCGCCGTGGTCGACAAGCGCTACTTCCAGGGCTTGCCCAGCCCGGCCGCGGGCGCTCTGGTGGCGGGCTTCGTCTGGCTGGCGGTGGACAACAAGCTGCCCATCCATGACAGCCTGATGGCCTGGGCCGCGTTCACGCTGACCATGTACGCCGGCATTTCCATGGTGTCGAACGCGCCGTTCTTCAGCGGCAAGAGCTTCGCCCTGGGCCGCAGCGTGCCGTTCTGGGGCATCCTGCTGGTGGTGGCCGTGTTCGTGTTCGTGTCCAGCGATCCTCCGGTCGTGCTGTTCGGCCTGTTCGTGCTGTACGGCCTGTCGGGCTGGATCATGTGGGCCTGGCGCTGGAACCGCGCGCGCCGCCTGACCCAGGAGCGCCGCAGCCAATCCTCCTGATCGGCGGCAGCCCAGAAAGACAAAACCCGCCGGCTGGCGGGTTTTGTCTTTCTGGGGGGAGGAGTCAGTGCCACATGAGCCGGTCGTCGTCGTACATGGGGTCCGGGCCGGGGTGGAAGTGCGTCACCTTGCTGCCGTCACGGCTCATGTACACGTACATCAGGGAGTTCCAGACGCCGTTTTCCTTGTAGCGGTACGACCAGACCACCTCGCGCTTTTCGCCCAGGCCGGCTTCCTCAATCTTGGCGGGGGGGCCGAATTCGCAGCGCACGCGGTCGGGACCCCATACGCCTTCGTTCAGCACCTTGAAGTGCGCGTCCGTCAGCAACGGCAGCACCTGGCCCACGCGGCCGTCGGCGCCGACGTTGGTGCCCCAGGCATATTGGCCCATGGGCTGCTGCGTCCAGATCACGCGGCGCCCGCCATTGGCCTGCGGGCATTCGAAATTGGGGCGGCCGAACTTGGCCATGACCTCGGCGTAGGGCGTGCCCGGCGGCACCTCGGCCATGTTTGCGCACGCCGCCAGGCCGGCCAGCGCCGCCGCGGCGAACGCGGAACGGGCGATTCTGTAATATTTTGACATATCATTCTCCTGCGGAGGTCGGGGCGCGGCGGCCTGATCCAGGAAAGGGGACAGACGGGCGTATTGGGGTAATTCTAGCGAATCGGCTATAATCATCGAGCTTTATCAAGTGTATTGATTCTGCAAGATATTTTGCGCTGGCCACGGAGGCCTGGAAACCCAAGCGCGCGCCCGGTGCCGAGCACCGCGCTTCGCGTCTATTGTCCAGGTGCCGTTTGAGTCATCATTGGCAGCAGTGAGAAAGCGAATTCAGCCAGGTTCGCGCAAATTTTTTACAAACCACGTCAGGGCGCCTCGGCCCTGTCGCATGTCCGAAGAGGTCATCAATGTCTGTAGCTGACATCAAGAAATCCGATATCGTTGCGCAATTCCAACGCGCTCAAGGCGATACCGGCTCCCCCGAAGTTCAGGTGGCTCTGCTCACCGCCCGCATCAACGAACTGACCGGTCACTTCAAAGAACACATGAAGGACCATCACTCGCGCCGCGGTCTGCTGCGTATGGTCAGCCGTCGCCGCAAGCTGCTCGACTATCTCAAGGGCCGCAATCCCGATTCGTACCGCGCACTGATCGAAAAACTCGGTCTGCGCAAGTGATCGACGGGGCTGGCTCCCCATGACGCAACCGTGGTCGGTGCGACGCATGTCGCGACGGCCACGGTTTTTCATTTGTAAGGAATAATCGTCATGTTCAATAAAGTGACTAAATCGTTCCAGTACGGCCAGCACACGGTCGTCCTGGAAACTGGCGAGATCGCCCGCCAGGCCTCCGGCGCCGTGGTGGTGTCGATCGAGGACACCGTTGTCCTGGCCACTGTCGTGGCTTCCAAGAAGGCCAAGCCGGGCCAGACGTTTTTCCCGCTGACCGTCGACTACATCGAAAAGACCTACGCCGCCGGCCGCATCCCGGGCGGGTTCTTCAAGCGTGAAGGCAAGCCCTCCGAAAAGGAAACGCTGACCTCGCGCCTGATCGACCGTCCCCTGCGTCCGCTGTTCCCCGAGGATTTCTACAACGAAGTCCAGGTGGTCATCCACACGCTGTCGGTCAACCCCGAGATCGATCCCGACATCCCCGCCATGATCGGCGCCTCGGCCGCGCTGGCCATTTCGGGCATCCCGTTCAACGGCCCGATCGGCGCCGCGCGCGTGGGCTACATCGACGGCCAGTACGCGATCAACCCCACCGCCTCGCAACTCAAGTCCTCGAAGCTGGACCTGGTTGTCGCCGGCACCGAAAACGCCGTGCTGATGGTGGAATCGGAAGCCGACCAGCTGTCGGAAGAAATCATGCTGGGCGGCGTGGTCTACGGCCATGAGCAAATGCAGGCCGTCATCAACGCCATTCACGAGCTCGTGAAGGACGCCGGCAAGCCCGATTGGGACTGGCAGGCTCCCGCCAAGGACGAGGCCCTGATCGCCGCCGTCACCGCGGCCGCCCAGGACGGCCTGAACGCCGCCTACCAGGTCCGCGAAAAACAGGCCCGCACCACGCAGCTGCGCGAAGTCTACGCCGACGTGTCGGCCAAGCTGAACGCCGCCGCCGCCGAGAAGGGCGAGCCGGCGCCGGACGCCGTGACCGTCGACAACATCCTGTTCTCGCTGGAGTCGGCAATCGTCCGCGGCCAGATCCTGAACGGCGAACCGCGTATCGACGGCCGCGACACCCGCACCGTGCGTCCGATCAGCGTGCGCCTGGGCGTGCTCCCGCGCGCTCACGGCAGCGCCCTGTTCACCCGTGGCGAAACCCAGGCGCTGGTCGTGGCCACGCTGGGCACCAAGCAGGACGAACAGATCATCGACGCGCTCATGGGCGAGTACCGCGACCGCTTCATGCTGCACTACAACATGCCTCCGTTCGCCACCGGCGAAACGGGCCGCATCGGCGTGCCGAAGCGCCGCGAAATCGGTCACGGCCGCCTGGCCAAGCGCGCGCTGATCCCGCTGCTGCCGGCACCGGAAGACTTCCAATACACCATCCGCATCGTGTCGGAAATCACCGAGTCCAACGGCTCGTCGTCGATGGCTTCGGTCTGCGGCGGCTCGCTGGCCATGATGGACGCCGGCGTGCCGGTCAAGGATCACGTGGCCGGCGTGGCCATGGGCCTGATCCTGGACGGCGGCAAGTTCGCCGTGCTGACGGACATCCTGGGCGACGAAGACCACCTGGGCGACATGGACTTCAAGGTCGCGGGCACCGAGAACGGCGTCACCGCACTGCAGATGGACATCAAGATCCAGGGCATCACCAAGGAAATCATGCAGGTCGCGCTGGCTCAGGCCCGCGAAGGCCGCCTGCACATCCTGGGCAAGATGAAGGAAGCGCTGGACGGTTCGCGCGGCGAGCTGTCGGCTTTCGCCCCGCGCATGCTGACCATCAAGATCAACCCCGAGAAGATCCGCGACGTGATCGGCAAGGGCGGCGCCACCATCCGCGCGCTGACCGAAGAAACCGGCACCCAGATCGACATCTCCGACGACGGCACGATCGTGATCGCCAGCGTCGACGAAGCGCAGGCCAAGGAAGCCCAGCGCCGCATCGTCGAGCTGACCGCCGACGTCGAAGTGGGCCAGATCTACGAAGGCTCGGTGCTGCGCCTGCTGGACTTCGGCGCCATCGTGCAGGTGCTGCCGGGCCGCGACGGCCTGCTGCACATCTCGGAGATCGCCAACTACCGCATCGCCAACATCAACGATGTGCTGAAGGTCGGCCAGCAAGTCCGCGTCAAGGTCATCGAGGCCGACGACAAGGGACGCCTGCGCCTGTCCATCAAGGCCATCGGCGGCATCGAGCAGCAGCAGCCCGCTGCGGCGCCCGAAGCCGCCCCGCAATCGGAACCGCAAGCCGAATAAGCCTGCGTAACCGGTAGCACAAGACGGCGCCTTCGGGCGCCGTTTCTTTTTTGGGCAGGCTGGGCCTGCACAGGCGCCTCCCAAATTCCCCCACTTCCTGTAAAGTCTTGCGCGAAGAGCAAGGCCCGCCAGCCCAGAGCGCGGCCTTCAGGCGTACTCGCGGGGGGAAATGGATGAGCAAGGCATGACCGGACGGCTGAGATCCGCTGGCGCCGCGGCGCTGCTTGCAATGTTGCTGGCCGGCTGCACCAGCAGCCCCGGGCCAGGCCAGCGCGGACCCAACAGCGAAGGCATGTCCGCCGACCAGTTCGGCCAGACCGATTTCAACCGCACCGTCACGCTGGAGGTGCGGGACAACCTCGCCAGCCTGTACGTCCTCCTCGACAAGCTCTACCGCCGCAATCCCAGGGAATGGCGCAAGACCGGCGTGGCCGACCAGGCGAAGGCGATCGAGCTCGTCAAGCATTCCATCGAAGTCCGGATCCCTCCCAGCGATCTTGCGGGCCTGCGCGACGTCCAGATCCTGGCGGTGGCGCTGGACCCGAATTACTCCGGCGACCGCGTGGCCGCATTCATCTACGGCCTGGCCGACACGATTATTGCCGCGCACAACGGGAAAACCCGCCTGTACGCTACGGACGCATTGGACGGGCAGCGGATTTACAATGCCGCACGTAACGTCGAGGCGGCCGCCTGGCTGCTGGCGTCGCGCCGGAACAGCCAGGGCGAACCCCTGCTGCTGGCCAATGAAATGTCCTTGAACGCCACGAACCTCAGTTTTGAGCGCGAATTCGGCGCCATCATCGGCCGGTTGGACCTGATCGCCAACCTGCTCGGCGAGAACACGCGGCGCATCGGGATCAACTACGCGCAAGGCCTGCTGCTATTCAATTTCCTGCCGGTGCGCTAACAGGATTCTCCACCGTGATCGATATCGCCTCCATTCAGACCGCCCGCGAAAACCTGCGTGGCCAGGTGCTGAAGACCCCGTTTACCCTTTCCCGCACGCTGTCCGACATCTTCGGCGCCGAAATCTGGCTGAAGTTCGAGAACCTGCAGTTCACGGCGTCGTTCAAGGAACGGGGCGCGCTGAACCGCATGCTGACGCTGTCGGACGCAGAGCGCGCCGCGGGCGTGATCGCGGTGTCGGCAGGCAACCACGCCCAGGGCGTGGCCTACCATGCGCAGCGCATGGGCGTGCCGGCGGTGATCGTGATGCCGCGCTTCACGCCGACCGTGAAGATCGCCAATACGCGCCGTTTTGGCGCCGAGGTCGTGCTGGCGGGCGACACCTTCGATGACGCCAAGGCGCGCGGCTACGAACTGGCGCAGGAACGCGGGCTCACCATGATCCACCCCTATGACGACGAGGCCGTCATTTCGGGGCAGGGCACGGTGGCGCTGGAAATGCTGGAGGACCAGCCGCAGCTGGACACGCTGGTCATCGCCATCGGCGGAGGCGGCCTGATTTCGGGCATCGCCACCGCGGCCAAGGCGCTCAAGCCCGGCATCGAGATCGTCGGCGTGCAGACCGAGCGTTTTCCTTCCATGTACGCGGCCGTCAAGGGCGTGTCCATGCCGCAGGGGGCCTACACCATCGCGGAGGGCATTGCCGTCAAATCGCCCGGCGAGCTGACCCGGCCCATCGTCGGCCAGTTGGTCGACCGCATCGAACTGGTCAGCGAAAGCGATATCGAGCACGCCATCGTGGTGTTGCTGGAAATCGAGAAATCGGTGGTCGAAGGGGCTGGGGCCGCGGGCTTGGCCGCACTGTTGCGCGCGCAGGAAGAAGGCAGCGACCGCTACAAGGGCAAGCGCATCGGCTTGGTCCTGACGGGCGGCAATATCGACCCGTTGATGCTGGGCGAACTGATCGAGCGCGGCATGGTGCGCGCCGGCCGCCTGGCCCGCATCCGCGTGGACCTGCGCGACCTGCCGGGCGCGTTGGCTCATGCCACCAAGCTCATCGCCGATGCGCAGGCCAACATTACCGAGGTGCACCACCAGCGCGCGTTCACCTCATTGCCGGTGCGCAATGTCGAAGTGGACTTCGTGCTTCAGACGCGCGGCCCCGAGCATATCCAGGAAGTGATCGAGGTGCTGAACGCGGCGGGCTTCGCCGCCAGCAACCACGACCACTGAGGACGTCAGGCCGCGCTGGCGGAGACGGCGTCGCGCGCCAGCAGGTTCTTCAGGCCGTACAGCCGCTCGCGGTGCAGCGTCGCCGACAGCGGCTCGGGCTCGCGCCCCAGCGCGACGTAGTCGGCGGGCACCTGCGCCGCGGCTTCGCGGATGCGGTCCGCGCCGGCTTGCCACCATTGCACCAGCATGCGGTCGGGGTTGTAGACATCCAGGCCCTGGCGGCGCAGTTCCGAACGGTTGAAGTCTTTCAGGTTCCAGGTCAGCACCTGCACCACGGGCGGCTGCTGCAGGCCGCAGCGGGCGCGCCGCGCCAGGCCGGCCGCGATCACGTGGAAATCCTTGGGGTCGCTGTAGCGCAAGGACGCCTCGTAGACCTGCGTATCCATTTCCCGGGCGGCGGGAAAGCGCGCATTCATGTCGTCCCACAACTCGGTCATGACCTCGGGCGGTATCTCCCAGATGCGCGAGGCGTTGCGGCGCCATTCCTCTCCGATGCGGTCGGTCCAGACTGGCTCGAACACGCCCGCCTCGGCCAGCCGGAGCAGCAGGCGGCGCAGGATGCCCGACATGAGGACGCAGGCGTCGAGGACGATGAAGGGCGGGGAAGCGTTCGGAATGGTCAAGGCGGGTGGGGTGTGCAGGGCGTTCAGGGCGTTCGGCGCGGCCGGGATGGGGCCGCAACCGTGCAGTGTAAGCGCTTCCGCCGGAACGCCGGCCTTCAAGGTTGAGCCGCGACCTCCAGCGCGCGTTCCAGCGATGCTCGGATCATTTCGCCGTGGCCGAATTGCGGGAAGGCCTCATAGCTGGCGTCGGCGCCTGCCGACTTCAAACCCAGGGCCATTTCGCGCACGGCGGCGCGTGGATCCTCGCCCGCGGCAGGCGCGGCGCCGCCGGGCATGGGGCGGTTGGCATCGCGCGGCTTGGTGCCGACCAGGATCGCCACGCGCTTGCCGGCGGCCTCGCGGGCGTCGAACCGCCGCCATTCTTCGATCAGCGCGCCGTCATGCCACCAGGCCGAAGGGTCGCCGACGATGTAGCGGGCGAAGGCCTGGGGGCGCGTAAAGAGCACGTGCAGCGTGAAAAGGCCGCCGTAAGAATGGCCCCACAGGTATTCGCGGTCCGGGTCGATGGCGGCGCGTTCCCGCACCAGCGGTTTTACCTTGCCGCGGATCAACTCCAGGAAAATGTCGGCGCCGCCGCCAACGCGGCCGCGCACCACGGGAGCAGGCACGGGCTTGCCGTTCTCGAACACCGGCGGCGTGTAGTCGTAGGCCCGCGACACCACGTCGTTGCGCGTGTCTACGTCGTAGCCCAGCGCGACCAGCACCGGCGCGCGGCCCTGTCCCAGCCGGTCCAGGTCGGCCGGCGTCAACGTGGCCAGGGCGGCGTTGCCGTCCAGCATGTAGAGCGCCGGGCTGCCGCCGCTTTCGGGCGGCTTCCTGGGAATGGCGATCTGGATACGATAGTGGCGCTTGCCATCGTCCGAGTCCAGATTGTGCGTTTCGAACCGATAGACCGCCGAGGGGTGGTCGGCCACGGTTTCCCCGAGGGGCTGCATGCCCGGGCGCAGCGGAGCGTCGGGCGCCGCCGCGGGCGCTTGCGCCTGCGCCGCCGTGGCCAGGATGCACGCCAGTACGGCGGTGGAAATCGGACGCGAGATCTTGTTTTTCATCGGAGGCCTACCAGGTGTAGAACGCCAACAGCCAGGCATGGTGTTCGCGGTACATCGACGCGACCACGTCGCGGTCGGCCGCCGCAGGGGTTGAGGGCACTCCACGTTGGGGAAAATTATTTGCGAATAAGAATCAGACGCAATTCTAGCTTTGGCTTGCTTATGTGAGAAGCGGACCGGTCGGGAAGGGGGCGGGGGCAGTAACAGGCGCGCAAAAGCGCGCCGATGGAGGCAGGGTGGGTGGTGCCCGAGACCGGAATCGAACCGGTACGACCGCGAGGTCGAGGGATTTTCTTACCACTTCGGCTTTCGCCGCCAGCGCGGGCTGTTCGTGGTCTGGAGCACGCCTTCACCTTAGCCTTGCAGCCTTAGGTGCCCGCCGTCTGCTCTCTACACCTTCCCCGGTTTTGCAAGCGGGGCTTGGCTCGGCGTTGGCTCGGAACGTGTCCAGGGCATTCGCCGAGTTTGACGGGCTACACCTTTGGAGTTTCCTCCAAAGGGCTCAAATTAGTTCAAGTCCCTTGTGTCTACCAATTTCACCACTCGGGCATTGCGCAGCCCTCGAAGGGCTGGCAGCGGGCGAGACTATACCATCCCGGGGCCCGGCTCAGCGCCGGGCCGACTTTGGCTTCAGGAGATGAATTGCACCGGCGGGCGGGGCCGTTCATCGACAGTCAGCGAGAACACATCGGGGCGCGAATAGTGCCCCACCACGTCGAAATCGTAGCGGGCGCGCACCAGCTCCCCGATATCCACCTGGGCGGTCAGCAGTCCGGGCTTGCCGCGCAAGGGGCCCGCCAGGACGTCGCCCAGCGGGCCGACGATGACCGATCCGCCGTTGATCAGCGGCCGGGCGGCGTCCCAGCCCGGCACGTCCTGGCCCAGTTCGGCGGGCGAGGGCTGCACCTGGCAGGCGCTGACGACGAAGCAGCGGCCCTCGTGGGCGATGTGGCGCATGGAGCATTGCCAGATATCGCGTTCGTCCACCGTGGGCGCGCACCAGATCTCGACGCCCTTGGCATACATGGCGGTGCGCAGCAGCGGCATGTGGTTTTCCCAGCAGATGGCGCCGCCGATGCGGCCGGCGGCCGCGTCGATGACGGGCAGGGTCGAGCCGTCGCCCTGGCCCCAGATCAGGCGCTCCGTGCCGGTCGGCATGAGTTTGCGGTGCTTGGCGGCCAGGCCGGTCCCGGGCTCGAAGAAGAGGGCGGTGCAATACAGCGTGCTGCCGCCGCGTTCGATAACCCCTACGACCAGGCTGGCCCCGGTGCGTTGCGACAGGCCGGCCAGCGCTTCCGTTTCCGGACCTGGCACGTCTACCGCGTTCTCGTAGTAGCGGGCGTAGGCCTCGCGGCCCTCGGGCAGGCGATAGCCCAGGCGCGTGCCGAACATCTCGCCCTTGGGATAGCCGCCCAGAAGCGCTTCCGGCATGACGACGAGGGACGCGCCGGAGGCCGCGATCTCGTTTTCATAGGCGAGGATGTTCTCCAGGGTCTGGGCCTTGCCTTCCGGGGAAGAGCCGATCTGCAGCGCGGCAACGGTTTTGGTGGTCATGGCGGTATCTCCGTGCATGGGAGGAATGTCGTGTCCCTAGTGTCCGGCTCCCCCTAAAATGAATCAATCCCGCCCAGAGATAAATGATATGAACAGAATTGATATCGAATCGACGGATCTGAACCTGCTGAAGGTTTTCGAGGCGATCTATGACGAGGGCGGGGCAGGCCGGGCGGCCCTGCGCCTGGGCGTGACGCAGTCGGCCGTCAGCGCGGCGCTGGGCCGCCTGCGCGCGCTGTATGGTGATGCCCTGTTCACCCGGACGGGCCGGGGGCTGGCGCCCAGCCTGCGTGCTCGAGAGTTGCGGCCCGTCATCGGCGAGGCGCTCGACAAATGCCGCCAGAGCCTGGCGCTGGCGCGGCCGGGCGCGGCGGACTTCGCCGGCCGGTCCGTAACGCTGGGCCTGTCGGACGATTTCGAGATCGCGCTGGGACGCGAGGCAATCGGCGTCCTGGCGGAAAGCGCGCCGGGCCTGCGCATCATTTTCCGGCAGACCCATAGCCGGTTGGCCGCGGACATGCTCATGGCGCGCGAGGCGGATCTGGTGATCGCTTCAGGCGGCCTGGCCTCGCACGCCTTGCAGCGCGTAACGGTGGGGCAGGGCGGCTATGCCTGTCTGCTGGATCCGGCAAGCCTGAAGCCGGGCCAGCAGTCCCTGTCGGTAGCCGAATTCGTCCGTCGCCAGCACGTCCTCGTTTCCTCGGGCGGTTTCATCGGCGTGGTGGACGAAGTGCTGCACGGCCTGGGGCTGACGCGCCGCGTGCAGGCCTCCACCACGCATTTCTCCGCGCTGGCCTTCCTGCTGCGCGGAGGCGATTCCCTTTCGACGCTGCCCACGCACGCGGCGCGCGGCCTGGCCGCGGCCACGGGCCTGCGCATGCTCCCCTGTCCGATAGCCATGCCGGGCTACGCCATCGAAATGGGATGGCGGGGAGATGCGTTGCGCGACGAGGCGGTGGCGGCGGTCAGGCGCAGCGTGCTGGGTTTGCTGGAAGGCTACGATTGGGCGGATTAGCGCCGATCTCAGCGGTACACCATCACCGGCAGTGTGGAGTGCGCCAGCACTTTTTGCGTCTGGCTGCCCAGCAGCATGGCCGCCATCGCGCCGTGGCCTCGCGACGACATGGCGATCAGGTCGCAGCCCTCGGTCATCGCCAGGTCGATGATCGCCTGGTAGGGGTTGCTGCTTTCGCGCATTTCCGTCGTGCAGGCCACGCCGGCGGTTTTTGCCCGGGCCGCGGCGTCCGCCAGGTAGGATTGGGCCAAGTCGCGGGCGTGGCGTTCGTATTCCGTGCGCACCCCTTCCAATTGCACGGTTTCCATGGAAATCGTCTGGAAGGGGCTGTAGACAGTCAGCACCGTGACGCTTGCGCCCAGCGCGCGGGCCAGGCCCAGCCCTTGGTCCAGGCCGGAATAGGCCAGGGCGGATCCATCGATGGGGATGAGTATGTGCTTGTACATGACAACCTCCTGAAGGTGAGGAGGGCGCGCGAGTCCGGGCGCCCTCCGAGGAGCGTGAACAGCAGCAGCACTATCCATACTACCCCTTGCGGGGACATTCCGGGGCATGCCCGAGGCCAAATGAAAAAGCCCTTGCGGAGCAAGGGCTTGATTCCATATGTTGGCGGAAGCGGTGAGATTCGAACTCACGAACGGTTGCCCGTTGCCGGTTTTCAAGACCGGTGCAATCGACCACTCTGCCACGCTTCCGGGTCGTGCATGGACCGCGTATCGTCCGGCAATCCGGCCATCTGGCAAACAATCTGCCCGAAGCGGACGCGATCCGCAGTAAAGGGCGCAATAATAATCCATTTGCTGCAAAGGAGGCACGCGATGCACGCCGTAGAAATCTCTCGCCCTGGTGGCCCCGAGGTCCTGGTCCCCGTGGAGCGTCCCACGCCGGAAACCGGCGCGGGTGAAGTCCTGATCAAAGTGAGCGCCGCGGGCGTCAACCGCCCGGACGTGTTCCAGCGCAAGGGCAACTACGCCCCGCCGCGCGGCGCCTCGGACCTGCCGGGCCTGGAAGTGGCCGGCGAGATCGTCGGCGGCGACCTGGCCGGCAGCGGCTTCGCCGTGGGCGACAAGGTCTGCGCCCTGGTGGCGGGCGGCGGCTACGCGGAGTACTGCGTGGCGCCCGTGGAGCAATGCCTGCCCATTCCCAAGGGTCTGTCCGACATCGAGGCCGCCGGCCTGCCGGAAACCTATTTCACCGTCTGGAGCAACGTGTTCGACCGCGGCCGCCTGGCCGAGGGCGAGGCCCTGCTGGTGCACGGCGGCGCCAGCGGCATCGGCACCACGGCGATCCAGCTGGCCCGCGCCATGGGCCACAAGGTCTACGCCACGGTCGGCAGCGACGAGCGGGCCCGCGCGGTGGAAGCCCTGGGCGCCGAGCGCGGCATCAACTACAAGACCCAGGACTTCGTGAAGGAAGTGCTGGACGCGACCGGCGGGCGCGGCGTGGACGTGATCCTGGACATGGTGGCCGGCGACTATATCGCCCGCGACATGCAGTGCCTGGCCGACGACGGCCGCATCGTTATCATCGCCCAACTGGGTGGATCCCACGCCAACGTGGACACGGCCCAGGTCATGCGCCGCCGCCTGACCATCACCGGCTCCACCCTGCGTCCCCGTCCGGTCGCCTTCAAGGGCGCCATCGCCCGCGCCCTGCGCGAGCAGGCCTGGCCGCTGCTGGAAAAAGGGGCCATCAAGCCCATCGTGCACGCCACCTTCCCGTTGGCGGAGGCCTCCCGCGCCCATGCCATGATGGAAAGCGGTGAAAACATCGGCAAAATCATCCTGACAATGTAAGAATCGCGCGGCGTTCGGCGTAGCGCCGCGCAACAGGATACAATCACGGGTTTCGCCTGGAATTTTTTCCAGGCAGGCCCGTGGGCGCTTGCCGTCCGCAATTCCTCTAGGCCCCTCTCTAGACAATTCGCCATGACTTCAGTCGAAAACCGCGCCCGCCTCGTGCTGGGCAACTGGAAGATGCACGGTAACCTGGCCGAGAACGCCGCGTTGCTGACCGAGCTGCGTGCCGCGGATGCTGCGAGCCACTGCGAAATCGGCGTCTGCGTTCCGTTCCCGTACCTGGCGCAAGCCGCTTCGGCCCTGACCGGAAGCAGCGTGTCCTGGGGGGCGCAGGACGTCAGCGCGCACGACAAGGGCGCCTACACCGGGGAAGTCTCCGGCTCCATGCTGAAGGAATTCGGCTGCCGCTGGGCCCTGGCCGGCCATTCCGAGCGGCGCGTGCTGCACGGAGAAACGGATGAAGCCGTCGCCGCCAAGGCCCAGGCCGCCCTGGCCGCCGGCCTGACTCCGGTGGTTTGCGTCGGGGAATCCCTGGCCGACCGCGATGCCGGCAACACCCTCGCCGTGATCGAGCGCCAGCTCAAGCCCGTGCTGGCCCTGGGAGCCGAGGCCGTGTCGCGCATGGTCCTGGCCTACGAGCCCGTCTGGGCCATCGGCACGGGCCGCAGCGCCAGCCCCGAGCAGGCGCAGGAAGTCCACGGCGCCATCCGCGCCGCCTTGCGCGCCCTGGGCGCCGGGCAGGTGCAAGTGTTGTACGGCGGCAGCGTCAAAGCTGCCAACGCCGCCAGTTTGTTCGCCATGACTGATATCGACGGGGCCCTGGTCGGCGGCGCGTCGCTTGTGGCCGAAGAATTTCTGCGAATCGCCGCCATCTAAGTTTCCGTTCCGGAGTCTGCAATGCCCTTGATGCTCAAACTTCTGCTGGCCGTCCAAGTGATATCGGCGCTGGCTATCATTGTCCTGGTCCTGCTGCAGCAGGGCAAAGGCGCCGACATGGGGTCCGCTTTCGGCAGCGGCTCGGCCGGCAGCCTGTTCGGCGCTACCGGCGCGGCGAACTTCCTGTCGCGCGCAACCAAGTGGGCGGCCGTCGTCTTCTTCGCGTCCACGGCCGGCCTGGCCTACGTCAGCCACAAGGGCTCGACCAGCTCCGCCGTCGAGTCCGGCGTGATGCAGAGCTACCCGGCCGACCGTTCGGTTCCCCAGGTGCCGGGTTCGACGCCGGCGACTCCGTCGGGCTCCTCGTCCGTGCCGGGCGCAGCTTCGGTTCCCGCGGCTCCGGCCAAGCCCGACGCGTCGGTGCCCTCGGCCCCTGCAGCGCCCGCCGCTCCGGCTCCGGCCACAGGCGACAAGCCGGCTGAAACGCCCGCGAAGTAAGCCACAGCAAGCGAAAAGGCCGGCTCATGCCGGCCTTTTTTCATCGCCGGGCCTGCCGGGGGGAAACGCCCTCGTAGTGGGGGCGGCAAGTCCGCACGGCGGGCGGTAAGGTATCGTTGCGTTCGCATCCGCCTCTCCGATCATCGACCCGCCATGGCTACATCCAAACGCTCTTCCCGAATTCCGTCCGCCGCCGCCGATGCGCAACGGGGCTCGCCGCAGGCCATGCTGTCCCGCATCCAGAGCCTGTTGCCGTCGATGGGGGCGGCTTCGCAGCGCATAGGCGAATTCGTCATACGCCATCCCGCCGAAGTGGTTCACATGTCGGTGAGCGAGGTGGCGGAACGCACCCAGTGCAGCGAAGGCAGCGTGGTGGGCTTCTGCAAGCTGCTGGGCGCCACGGGCTTCCAGCAATTGAAGATCGCGCTGGCGCAGCAAATCGTGCAGCCGGTGCAATACATCCATGAAGACCTGGCCGCCCACGACACGCCGGCGCAGGTCATCAGCAAGATCTTCCACAGCAATATCCAGACCTTGCAGGAAACCGAATCGGTGCTGGACGTGGCGGCGCTGTCTGCGGCGGTGGATCTGATCCGCGGCGCGCGCCGGGTGGAGATCTATGGGATCGGCAGCTCGGCGGTCATCGCCCACGACGCGCACTACCGCATGCTGCGTATCGGCCTGCACGCCACGGCAGTCACCGATTCCCACGTGCAGGCCATCAGCGCATCGCTGACCGGGCCGGACGTCGCGGTGCTGACGATTTCCCACTCGGGCAGCACGCATGAGACCGTGCTGGCGACGCGGCTGGCCAAGGAGGCCGGCGCGCGCACGGTCTGCATCACCAATTTCGGCAAATCGCCGATCCAGGAATACGCCGACGTGGTGCTGCACACCATGTCGCGCGAGACGCGTTTCCGCACCGAGGCGATGACCAGCCGGCTGGCCCAGCTGGCCATCATCGATACCCTGATCGCCTGCCTGGCCCTGTCCGATTACGACAAGGCCGTCTCCACGCTGCGCAGCACCTTCGACGTGCTGTCGAACAAGCGTTATTGATCGCCCTCGATGCCCGCCGGCAGCTCATGCCGGCGCGCGCATGCGCTATCCAGCAGGCTGGCTACGTCCGGGGCGTCCGCGTAGGGCGCATTGCCGACCAGCAGGTAACCGATACCCAGGCGTACCGCGCCCAGCGCATCGGTGCGCACGTTGTCGCCGATGACCGTGGTGTCGGCCGGCGTCAGGCCCAGCCGGCGCATGCCTTCCTCCAGCAGCATGGCGCCAGGCTTGCCGAACACCTGCGGCCGCACGCCGGGCACGCAGGCCAGCACCGACTGCAGCAGCGCGCCCGTCTCGGGGACGACGACCCCCTGCGGACCCGGGTGGGTGAGGTCGCCATTGCTGGCCATCAACACCGCGCCATGCGCAAGCTCCCGCGCCAGGGTCTGCAGCGTGCCATAGCCAAAGGCGAGATCGCGCGCCAGCAGGACGATGTCCGCGTCGCGGGACACCGGCGTCAAGCCCAGGCCGGCGGCGCAGGCGTGCATGGCATCCGAGGCGCAGAGCATCAGCCTGGCGCCTGGATGCTGGCGGGCGATATGGCGCAAGGCCTGTTCACCGGCCAGGACCAGCGCTTCGGACTGCACCGGCAGGCCCATTGCCCGTAAACGCGGCGCCAGGCCGGCCGCCGTATCGGTGGAGTTGTTGGACACGATGACATAGCGTCCCGCCCAGCGGGTCAGCAGTTCGCTGGCGCCGGGTATCACTTCAGGCCCGCGTATCAGGGTTCCGTCCAGATCCAGGATCAGGCCGCGCGAGCGCGTGGTCCAGGGCGGCTCGGCGGTTGGGGCTTGCGGGGGGGAAGAGAGGGGAGTGCAGGCAATGCGGGTCATGGATCGGCGAGGAGGCGTCGAAGCGCGTGCGGGTTGAGGGAGTGGGCGCCCGCGACGATTCAGGCATACCCGGCGGCTGTGATTTTATCTGAACAAAATTCAAAAATTCATTTTTTTGATTTGAGTAATTTTCATTTGCCTGTCATGTGCGATGACTAACCTGCGTTCCGGAATCAGGGCCGCGCCCCCTTGCGCCCCGATGGCAACTTCTCCAAGACCAGGAACATGCAAATGAAAATCCGCACCTGCGCGCCCGCTCTGGCGCTGCTTTCCCTGCTGGCCGCCGCGCCCCTCGCCCAAGCCCAATCCCAGCCCGACGGCTCGCAACAGCGTCCGCTGCGCGTGCTGCTCATTCCAGCCGATGGCGGCACCGAGTCGGGCACCAAGGCCGACTACGCCCCGATCTTCAACGCCATCACGCGCAGCACGGGCCTGCATTTCCAATTGACGGTGGGCCAGTCCTACGGCGCCGTGGTGGAAGGCATGTGCAATCAGCTGGCCGAGGTGGCGTTCCTCGGTCCCGTTTCCTACGTGCAGGCGCATGAGCGCCATTGCGCGCAATTGCTGGCCGTGGGAGTGCAGAAGGGCGAATCCGCGTACTACGCCGCGATGTTCGCCAAGGCGGGTTCGCCGATCAATTCGCTGGCCGACCTGAAGGGCAGGCGCGCCGCGTTCGGCGACGTGAATTCGGCCTCCAGCTTCACCTTCCAGGTTGCGTCCATGATCAAGGACGGCATGGACCCCGCCAAGGACCTGGCGGCGCTGCAGCTGACCGGCAGCCATGCCAGCAGCCTGGCCGCGCTGGTGCAGGGCCAGGTCGACGCGGCCGCGCTGTCGTTCGATTCCTTCGACAAGGCCGTGCGCCAGGGCGCGGTGGATCCGAAGTCCGTGAAGGTGATTTTCAAGAGCGAGCCCATTCCGTACCCGCCGCTGGCGATGAACACCAAGCTGCCGGAGCCGCTCAAGGCCGCGCTCAAGCAGGCATTTTCCAAGGTGCACCAGGCGCCCGGCGTGACCCCGGACATGGTGCGCGGCTATGGCGGCGCCAAGCTCGACCGCTTCGATACCGAGTTTTCCGAGGCGCAGTTCGCCGGCCCCGCGTCGAAGATGGCCCTGCTGACCGACGAAATCAAGGGCGAAATCCTGCAGAAGGCGGCACAGCGGTGACCGCCGGGGCAAGGGAAATGGACATGCTGCGCTACGAATCCGTGGGCATGCGCTACGCCGACGGCACAACCGCGCTGGATTCGGTTTCGCTGCGGGTGCCGCGCGGCCAGTTCTGCGTGATCCTGGGCGCGTCGGGCGCTGGAAAATCGACCTTGCTGCGCATGGCCAATGGGCTGATCGCGCCGACACAGGGTGAAGTGTGGGTCGATGGCACGCAGGTGCAGGCATCGACGCTGGCGGCCGTGCGGCCGCGGATCGGCATGGTGCATCAGCACTTCAACCTGGTGTCGCGCGCCACGGTGGCGACCAACGTACTGTCGGGCGCGCTGCCGCGCCTGCCGGCATGGCGCGCCTATCTGATGCGCTTTCCGGCAGAGTTGCGCGAGCGTGCCTGTCGGCTGGTGCGCGAGGTCGGCCTGCAGCCCGAACACCTGCAACGCCGGGTGAGCGAATTGTCAGGCGGCCAGCAACAGCGCGTGGGCATTGCCCGCGCCTTCATGCTGGCGCCCGCCTTGCTGCTGGCCGACGAACCCGTGGCCAGCCTGGACCCGCGCATCAGCCGCGACATTCTGGAGCTGTTGCGCAATCAGGCGCGGGAGCGCGGCGCGACCGTGCTTTGCAGCCTGCACCAGGTCGACCTGGCGCGGGAGTTCGCTGACCGCATCGTTGCCTTGCGCCACGGCCTCATGATGTTCGACGGGCCCGCCGGCCAGTTCGATGAGGCCACCGCCCGCGCGCTGTACCAGGCCGCGCGGCCGGAGGGCGGCGCCATGCCGCCCGGACTGGCGAGCCCAGGCGCCGCCAGCCCGCGCTCCGCCCCATCGATACGGCCGGTAGCCTTGTCCGCGGGAGGCGCGCAATGAACACTCGTGCGGAAAGCGCCGGATGGCGCCTGGATCCGCCCTACGGCGCCAGGGCACTGCTGATCGTCATTACGGCGCTGATGTTGTTCCTCTACACCGGCCAGCGGGTGGAAATGGGCCGCATGGCGGCATTGACCCTGGACGGCGCGCTGGCCGCGGTCGGGTTGAAGGAGCAGTCCCAGGTGACGTCGGGCCTGGGCGCCTTGGCCGGCAACCTGTTCCCGCTACAGGTCTCGTATCGCACGGAGACTTCGCGCATCGAAGGCTTCGATCCTGAAAAGCTGCCTTGGCTGTCGCGCGTGGAAACGGTGCAGGCGACCGAAAGCCGGTTGAATCCGCACACGCTGAAAATGGAAGACGAGGTATCCACGCAGACCTACCTGGTGGAACCGCTGGGCTATCTGTGGCGGGTGGCGGTCAAGATGGTCGAGACCTTCGAGATCGCAATCTGGGCGACGCTTCTGGCTGTGCTGGGCAGTGCGCCGCTGGCCTATTGCAGCGCGCGCAACTACGCGCCCAACCGTCTGCTCTACGTGGCGGCGCGGGCAGTGGTCAGCATGTTCCGCGCCATGCCGGAATTGATCTGCGCACTGTTCCTGGTGCTGGCCTACGGCTTCGGTCCGATCGCCGGAGTGCTGGCGCTGGCCATTCACTCGATGGGATTCCTGGGCAAGTTCTACGCCGAGGACATCGAGACGGCCGATACCAAGCCGCAAGAGGCGCTGGCCGCAATCGGGGCCGGCAAGCCGCGCGTGCTGGCCTACGCGGTGCTGCCGCAGGTAATGCCCAAGTTCACTGGCTACACGCTGTACATCCTGGACCGCAACGTGCGCATGGCCACGGTCGTGGGACTGGTGGGCGCGGGCGGCATCGGGCAGGAACTGAAAGGCCGCTACGACATGTACCAGTACGCCCACGTCGGGACCATCCTCGTCGTGATCTTCATCACCGTGTTCTTGCTGGACCAGGTTGCCGCGCGGTTGCGGCGCCGCTTGAGCTGAGCCGGCGCGGCGGCCAGCCCGGCCGCCGCGCCCCGATAGGTTTCCTGCCGGACCGACCCGGCAACGTTCCATGACCAGGAGTTTTCATGACCCCGTACTTTGCACTGGGCCGCGCCCTTTTTGCGGCCATCGCCCTGAGCCTGACCCTTGCCGCTTGCGGCGGCGATGACGACTCGGATGACGACACGGCCTCGCCGCCCGAGACCGAGCAGCCCGAGCCGCAGCCGCCCGCGCCGCAACTGCGCTGCGCGCCTTGAACGTCCGTTCCGCCCAACCCAACGCATGAGTAGCCCCATGACCAAGACCCATACCTCGCATCCCGCCAGCGCGTCCCCGTCCTTGCCGGGGCGCCGCCAGTTCTTCCGCGCATCGGCCCAGGCGGCCGGCGCATTGTCGGCGATGGCGTTGCTGCCCGCCTCCATCCAGCGCGCGCTGGCCATTCCCGCAGCGGTCGACAGCGGCACGATCAAGGACATCAAGCACATCGTGATCCTGATGCAGGAGAACCGCTCGTTCGACCATTATTTCGGCACCATGCGCGGCGTGCGCGGCTTTGGCGACCGCTTCCCGATTCCGTTGGCCAGCGGCAAGTCGGTGTTTTTCCAGCCCGATCCCAAGGGCGGCCAGGACATCCAGCCCTTCCGCCGCGATTCCCGCACCAGCAATGCGCTGATCGGATCGGGCACGCCGCACAATTTCCCCGATCAGCAAGCGGCCTGGAACCAGGGGAAGATGGACCAGTGGATCCAGTTCAAGAACCAGGCAACCATGGGCTTCTTCATGCGCGAGGACATTCCGTTCCAGTTCGCGCTGGCCGACGCGTTCACGGTGTGCGACGGCTACCACTGTTCCATCCTGACCGGCACCGACCCGAACCGCATCGTGTTCTGGTCGGGCGCCAATGCCAACCCAGAACTGCGCAAGCTGGGCATCAATTGCACGGACACCGATTCCGAGCCCGTCAACTCGCGCTGCTGGCCCAGCCCCTCCAACTGGATGGCGGGCCGCGCGCAGGAAGCGGACGGCTCTGGCCAGATCGACCCCGTGACGGGCGCCTACAACTACAAGTACAAGAACAGCGCCTTCAAGTGGGACACCTTGCCCGATCTGCTGCAGCGCGCTGGAGTCAGCTGGCACATCTACCAGAACATGAACAACAACTGGACGGGCGCGATGCACGGCTGCCTGGCTTTCCAGAGTTTCCGCACCGCGCAGCCGGGTTCGCCCATCTATGAGCACGGCCTGACGGGCGGCCCCGAAAAGAACGACGGCGCCGTGAATTTCCTGGCCCAGCTGAAGCAGGACGTGGCCAATGGCACTTTGCCGGAGGTGTCGTGGGTGCTGCCCACGCAGGCCCTGGCCGAGCACCCGGGCAGCAGCGAAGGCGTGGCCGGCGCGGCCGATTTCATTGCCGACGTGCTGGACGCGCTGACCTCGAACCCCGACGTCTGGAGTAAGACCGCGCTATTCGTGACTTTCGACGAGAACGACGGCTTCTTCGACCACGCGGCGATGCCGGCCGTGCCGTCCTATGACGCCAACGGCGTGTTGATGGGCAAGTCCACCGTGCCGCTGGAGGGCGAGTATTTCGATGCCTCCGTGGGCAACTACCTGAAGGCAGAGGACACCATCACCGGCAATATCCGTCCGTGGGGCCTGAGTTCGCGCGTGCCGATGTACGTGGTGTCGCCGTGGAGCAAGGGCGGCTGGGTCAATTCGCAAGTGTTCGACCACACCTCGGTGGGCCGGTTCCTGGAGCAGCGCTTCGGCATCCAGGTGGACGCCATCAGCCCCTGGAGCCGCGCGGTCTGCGGTGACCTCACCACCTGCTTCGACTTCGCCAATCCCAACGATCCAAGCGTTCCCAAACTGCCCGACACGAGCAACTATCCCGCCATCAATGCGGCGCAGAAACTTCTGCCGACCACCGCGGTGACCCAGGCGCCCGCCATTCCGCAACCGCTGTACCAGGAGGCCGGCACGCGGCTGTCCCGCGCGCTGCCCTACGAGCTGCACACCAGCGCCCGCCTGGGCCAGGACGGCGCCGTGGAACTGCTGTTCAGCAACACGGGCGAAGCTGGCGCCGTGTTCCATGTCTACGACAAGCGCAATCTGGACTTGATTCCGCGACGCTACACCGTTGAAGCGGGCAAGACGCTGTCCGACACGTGGACCGGGGGAGACTACGAGCTATGGGTCTACAGCAGCAACGGCTTCGTACGGACCTTTGCCGGCAACACGCAGCGGGGTGCGGCCCTGGAAGTGCAGGTCTGCTACGAACCCGCCGGCAGCGCGCTGTACGTGAAGGTGTCCAACCGCGGCACGGCCCGCCTGCAGGCGGCGCTGCAGTCCAACGCCTACCGCACGGATGGCCCCTGGACCCTGGCGGTCGAGCCGGGCGCGGTGGCGGAACACCATTGGTCCATCAAGGAAAGCGGCAATTGGTACGACTTCACCGTGACCGCCGAAGGCTTCGAGCGGCGTTTCGCCGGGCGCATGGAGAACGGCCGTCCCAGCGTCAGCGATCCGGCCATGGCGCTTCACCTGTGACCTGCGAGGCATAAGCGGGCCGGGCGCGCATCGGGGTGCGGGCCCGGCCGGTCCAGAACAACAAACGACCAAATACACATGAAAAACACATATGCAATTCTTGCCGCCAACGGCTTGTCCGTGGCGGTCCTGGCGGGAGCGCTGGCGGGCGGCTCGGCCGCGCATGCGCAGACCGCGCCGCCCGTGCAGTGGGATGGCAGCAATCTTGGCTACGGGCCTGGCGCGGGCCAGGGCGTGACGGGCAAGGGCAATCATGCGATAGGCAAGAACGCCGGCGCCAATGTGGCGGGCAGCAACAACATCGCCCTGGGCAACGGCGCGGGCAAGGACGTGTCCACCAACTGGAATCTTGCGATTGGCGAGGGGGCCGGTTCCAAGGTCGGAGGCAAGAACGCCAACCAGGCCATCGGCTACTACGCCGGCACCAATGTGCAGGGTGGCTGGAACCAGTCGTTCGGCCGCAGCGCAGGCCAGAACGTGACGGGCGACTACAACGATGCCTACGGGTTCTGGGCAGGCACGGACACCGTGGGCAACAACAATGCCGCCTATGGCACCAACGCCGGGCGCAACGTCGCCGGCAATGGCAATTCGGCCTTCGGCCAGGAGGCCGGCCGCGATGTTGTCGGAGACGGCAATCTGGCCCAGGGCCAGAACGCGGGCCAGCATGTGGAGGGCGACGGCAACCTGGCGCAGGGCAGGAATGCCGGGCAGAACGTGACCGGTTCCAACAACCTGGCCGCCGGCGCCTATGCGGGCTACGGCGTGAAGGGCGACGGCAACACGGCAAGCGGCCTGGCCGCCGGCCGCGACGTCGTCGGCAACCGCAACGTGGCGCAGGGCGCCGCCGCGGGCTCGGGCATGCGCGGCAGCGACAACGTGTCGATCGGTTCGAACGCGGGGCGGGGTTCCGTTGCGGACCGCAGCGTGTCGGTGGGCGCGGAATCGGCTGCGGCCACTCAGAGCGTCGCAGTCGGCGCTGGCGCCGTGGCGGCAGCGGGCAACAGCGTGGCGCTGGGCGCCGGTTCCACGGCGGCGCGCGGCGCGCAGGAGAACTACGAGGCCTATGGCATGGCGCAGCCCCAGAACTCCTCGGGCGAAGTAAACATGGGCGGGCGCCAGGTGACGGGCGTGGCCGCGGGCAGCGAGGACACCGATGCCGTCAATGTGGCGCAGTTGCGCGCCGTCGGCAGCGCGGGCGAGGCGCGGGTAGGCGCGGTCGAGCGTTCCCTGCAGAACCTGCGCAGCGACCTGGATTCCCAGGAGCGCATGCTGAGCGCGGGCGTGGCCGCGGCCATGGCGACGGCCTCCCTGCCGCAAGCCTATCTGCCCGGACGCAACATGCTGTCCATGGCCGGCGGCACCTGGAATGGCGAATCGGGCTATGCCCTGGGCCTGTCGCGAGTTTCCGGCGGCGGTCGCTGGGTCTACAAGGTTTCCGCCAACGGCACGTCGCGCGGCGATTTCGGCGGTGCGGCGGGGGTGGGATACCAGTGGTGAGGCCGGGCCTGCGATAATGCCGCAAGCGCTGCGGCCGGCGATGGGTTGCAGACCGCCGCCAGCACAGTCATACCCGGATCGGCCCCATGGAAAAGCGTTTGATGCCATCGATGATGGCGCTCCAGTGTTTCGAGGCGGTGGCGCGGCACATGAGCTTTACGCGCGCCGCCGAGGAACTGCACATGACCCAGAGCGCGATCAGCAAGCAGATCGCGCAACTGGAGGCGCTCCTGCGCAATCCGCTGTTTCTGCGGGTGCGGCGACGCCTGCAGTTGACGCCGGCCGGGGCCTTGTACCAATCGGAGGTGCGGGCCATCCTGAACCAGGTGGACATGTCCTCGCGCTACATCCTGACCTACGGCAGCGAAACCCAGGTGCTCACCATCGGCACCCAGCCCACGTTCGGCGCGCGCTGGCTGATACCGCGCCTGCAAGGGTTCATGGCCGCGCACCCGGACATCCAGGTCAAGGTGCGCAGCGAAACCCGGCCCTTCGACCTGATGCAGGCCAAGATCGACATTTCCTTCTTCTTCGGCCACGGCACCTTGCCCGGCGCCCAGTGCCGCGAACTGTTCGAGGCCGAGGTCGTGCCAGTCTGCGCGCCCGGCTTCCTGCCGGGAGATCGGGTGGACAGCCTGGAGGCGCTGAGCGAACAGGCGCTGATCCAGTGCGCTTCGCGGCCCGAGGCCTGGCACGACTACTTCTCGCGCCAGCATTTCCAGTCCGACCGCAGCTACCACGGCCCTCGTTTCGACACCTTCTACATGTGCGTGCGCGCGGCCGAAGGCGGCTGCGGCATCGCCCTGACGCCGCGGCTGCTGGCCGAAGACGAGTTGCAGGCCGGCAAGCTGGTGATTCCCTGGGGCTATGTGCAGCCCAGCGACGGGGCGTACTTCGTCGCCTATTCGGAGCATTCGGCGGAAGTTCCGAAGATCAAGCAATTCGTCGCCTGGGTGGAGAAAGAGGCAGAACAGAAGCGCGCCCTGGACGCCCGGCGCGCGCGGTCCATGAAAAAATGGACTGATTAAGCCGATTTTTTTCATTTGATTGCGGCGGCGCGTCATGATTTCATGCGGCCATCCTTTGTCTACCGATGTGCCGAGCCCGCCATGAGTCAGAATTTCGTCAGCCCGGACCAGATCCGCGCCTGGTTCTCCCGCGCCATGTCCGACATGTACAAGTCGGAAGTGCCCCTGTATGACACGCTGCTGGACCTGGTCGCCCAGGTCAACGCCCAGACGCTGGCCGAACAGCCCGAACTGGCCGCGCAGCTGGCGCGCACGGGCGAGATCGAGCGCCTGGACATCGAGCGCCACGGCGCCATCCGAGTGGGCACGGCCGAGGAACTGGCCAACATGCGCCGCGTGTTCGCCGTGATGGGCATGCAGCCCGTGGGCTACTACGACCTTTCTCCGGCCGGCGTGCCCGTGCATTCGACCGCCTTCCGCGCCACGCACGAGGCCGCGCTGCAGGCCAGCCCGTTCCGCGTTTTCACCTCGCTGCTGCGCCTGGAATTGATCGGCGACGCGGAGCTGCGCGAGAAGGCCGCCCGCATTCTCGCGGCCCGCCAGATCTTCACCGCGAGGGCATTGGAGCTGGCCGCCCGCTTCGAGTCCGAAGGCGGCCTGGACGAAGCCAGCGCCCGGGAATTCGTGGGCGAGGCCCTGCACACCTTCCGCTGGCACGGCGAGGCCACGGTCAGCCTGGACGACTATCGTGAGCTGCATGGCCAGCACCGCCTGATCGCCGACGTGGTGGCCTTCAAGGGCCCGCACATCAATCACCTGACCCCGCGCACCCTGGACATCGATGAGGCCCAGGCGGAGATGCCGCGCCGCGGCGTATCGGCCAAGGCCGTGATCGAGGGCCCGCCGCCGCGCAAGTGTCCCATCCTGCTGCGCCAGACCAGCTTCAAGGCGCTGGAGGAGGCCGTGAGCTTCACTGGCGCCGATGGCCGCTCCGCGGTTGGCAGCCATACGGCCCGCTTCGGCGAGATCGAACAGCGCGGCGTGGCCCTGACGCGCAAGGGCCGGGCGCTGTACGACCATCTGCTGGACCTGGCGCGCACCCGCATCAGCGGCGCGCCCAATGAAAGCAACGCCGCGGCCTACATGCAGAACCTGCAGGAATGCTTCGCCGCGTTCCCCGACGATTACGCCGAACTCCATGCCCAGGGGCTTGCCTACTTCCGCTATTACCTGACGGGCAAGGAGGGCGCGCCTTCCGAGACCGATGCGCAATCGCTGATAGCCCAGGGCTACATCCGCTTCGAGCCGCTGGTGTATGAGGACTTCCTGCCGGTCAGCGCCGCAGGCATCTTCCAGTCGAACCTGGGCGACAAGGCGCAGGCCGAGTACGCGCAGAACGCCAGCCAGGCCGCCTTCGAGCAGGCCCTGGGCGCTGCGGTGCTGGATGAGCTGGCGCTCTACCAGGACACGCAGGACCGTTCGCTGGCCGCCTGCCTGCAGGCGCTCAGCGCGCCGGTGGCCGCATGAGCCGGTTGGACCGCTGCCTATCGGTGCGGGACTTCGAACGCGAGGCGCGGCGCATCATGCCGCGCTGCGTCGAGGGCTACGTCTGCGGCGGCACCGAGGATGGCGCGTCGCTCGACGAGAGCGTGCGCGCCCTGCGCGACATCGGTTTCCGCCCGCGCGGCCTGCGCGTGGTTGACCAGCGCGACAGCCAGGCCAGCCTGTTCGGGCAGGACTACGCCATGCCCGTGGGCTTCGCGCCCACTGGGTTTTCGGCCATCGTGATGCACGAGTGCGATCTGGCGCTGGCGCGCGCCGCCCAGGAGGCGCGGATTCCGTTCATTATCAGCGGCGCCTCCAGCGTGCCGCTGGAACGCCTGCAGGAGGCCACGGGCAAGCGCTGCTGGTACCAGGCCTATCTGCCGGGCAACATCGAACGCATCGCCAGATTGATGGCCCGCCTGCGGCAGGCCGAGATACCGGTGCTGGTCGTCACCATCGACACCTGCGTCGGCGCCAACCGCGAGAACCTGCAGCGGCTGGCCTTCACCGTGCCCTTCAAGATGAGCGCCAGCGTTGTGCTGGACGGCATGCTGCATCCGCGCTGGACACTGAATGTCTTCATGCGCACGCTGTTCGGCAGCGGCGTGCCGCGGTTCTCGAACCTGTACGAGGAAATCGGGCCGCCCATCACGCAGGACCCGCCCAACGGCTTTCGCGGCGAGCGCGACAAACTGTCGTGGGAGCACATCCGCTGGATCCGGAAGAACTGGCCCGGCAAGCTGGTGCTCAAGGGCGTGATGCACGCCGACGACGCGCGCCAGGCCTGCGAGGCCGGCGCCGACGGCGTCATCGTTTCCAATCACGGCGGACGCCAGCTCGACGGCTGCATTTCGCCGCTGCAGGCGCTGCCCGACGTCGTGGCGGCGGTGCCGCCAGGTTTTCCGGTCATGGTAGACGGAGGCTTTCGGCGGGGATCCGACGTGCTCAAGGCAATCGCGTTGGGCGCGCGCATGGTCTTCACCGGCCGGCCGCAGCTTTTTGGCGCGGCGGTCGGCGGCAATGCCGGCATCCGGAAAGTGGCGGAGATATTCCGCAGCGAGATCTCGACCAACATGGCGCTGCTCGGCTGCCGCACGCTGGCCGACGTCACGCCGGACTTGATCGCGCCGATACGTCCCGCCTGCCCCGCGTAGGGCGGACGGGGCCGCGGCGCGGCCCAAAGGGCGGCCTTGCCCAGACAACAACAAAAATAGCGGCGCCCATTCGGGCGCGCTCATTCGTTTTCGACAGGAGGAAACATGAAGAAAACCTATACCAAACTGGCTGGCGCCGTGGCGGTGCTCGCTTGCTTCGCATCCGGCCCGGCCCTGGCCCAGGCCGGCGCCTATCCGTCCAAGCCGGTCCGGCTGGTCGTGGGCTATGCCCCGGGCGGCACGACCGATATCAGCGCGCGCATGATCGCCGACGTGCTGGGCAAGGAATTCGGCCAGACCTTCGTTGTGGAGAACAAGCCCGGCGCCAACAGCAACATTGGCGCCGAGTCCGTCGCCCGTTCGGCGCCCGACGGCTACACCCTGTTCGTGGGCTCCATCTCCACCGCGATCAACCAGTCGCTGTACTCCAAAATGTCCTACGACGCGCTCAAGGACCTGGACGCCGTCGCGCTGCTGAATGTGGTGCCGAACATCCTGGCGGTCAACGCCAGCGTGCCCGTCAAGACCGTGCAGGAATACATCGACTACGCAAAGAAGAATCCCGGCAAGCTGACCTGCGCCTCGCCCGGCAATGGTTCGTCCGCGCACCTGGGCTGCGAGCTGTTCAAGATGAAGACCGGCATCGACATCCTGCACGTGCCTTACCGTGGCAGCGGTCCGGCCGTGGCGGACCTGCTGGGCGGGCAGGTGGACTCGATCTTCGACAACCTGCCGCCGCTGCTGCCCCACGTCCGCGCGGGCAAGCTGACCGGCCTGGCCGTCACCACCGGCTCCCGCGTCCCGTTCGCGCCGGAAATCCCGACCATCGCCGAATCCGGCGTGCCGGGCTTTGACGTGGCGGCGTGGTTCGGCCTGTTCGCGCCCGCCGGCACTCCGCCGGAAATCGTCCAGAAGGTCAACGCCGCCGTCAACAAGGCCCTGACCTCCGACGCCGCCCTGGCCGCCAGCTACCAGACCAACGGCTTCCTGATGCCTCCGCCGCCCAACACGCCGCAAGCGTTCAAGGCCTTCATGGAAAGCGAAACCCGCAAGTGGGGCGAGGTCGTCAAGGCGACCAATCTGCAAATCAACTGAGGCAAGGCGCCCCGGGGCGCTCCAAAGGCCGAGGGGATGGGTGGTGCCCGGATGGCAAAATAGGGCCGGGCTCACCCGAAATCCAATTTGCGTGATAGAATGCTCGACTTTCCAGGAAAGCTTGTCTTTCCGGGTGGAATAGCCGACGTGGTGAAATTGGTAGACACGCTATCTTGAGGGGGTAGTGGCGAAAGCTGTGCGAGTTCGAGTCTCGCCGTCGGCACCAAGAATTTGTTCCAGGGCATACCTGGAAGTGTAAAGAACCCGCATCTCTCCTATGAGGATGCGGGTTTTTTGTCGCTGGGCCGTCCCAAGACAAAAACGCCCCCTTGGGGGGCAGCAAGCAGGCGAAGCCTGCGTGGCGTGGGGGCTCTTTTTTGTCGCTGGGCCGTCCCAAGACAAAAACGCCCCCTTGGGGGGCAGCAAGCAGGCGAAGCCTGCGTGGCGTGGGGGCTCTTTTCCCGCGCAGGAGCCGGGCTGAAGCGGCAGGCCTCATCCCCGTACAACTCTCGTACAACCCCGCAGTTGAGCCGGGCTGGGCGCGGGAACCGTGGTGCGGCTAGGCGGCGCCCCAGCGGGCGGCCGAGAACTTTTCCGCCATCATCAGGCCGCCGCGCCCCGTCGCCATCTCGGCGATGACCTCGCCCACGGCCGGCGCGATCTGAAAACCTCCACCCGAGAAGCCGAAGGCATGCAGCAGGCGCGGCGTTCGCGGGCTGAAGCCGATGACGGGGTTCTTGTCGGCAAAATAGCCTTCGATGCCGGACCAGCAGCGAATCACGCTGGCGCAGGCCAGCGCGGGCAATACGGACGGAGCGGTGCGGCCGAGTTCGGCGAGCGCGGCGCGGCCGGGCCGGCTGCGGTCTCCCGGCAGCGCGTTGCCGTAGCCGCCGCCCATGACGACGTTGCCGCGCGCGACCTGGCGGGCATAGAAGCCGCCGCCTTCCACGCCCAGCGACACGCCGATCTGGGGGGTGAGCGGCTCGGTGACCAGCATGGTCGGATACTTGACCTGCAAGGGCAGGTCGTCGCCGAACCAGCGGGCCACCGCCGCGCCCCAGGCGCCCGCGGCATTGATGACCGTGGCGGCGCGTATGCGCCGGCCGTCGGCGGCGGTCAGCAGGAAGTCGCCGCCCCGGGTGTCCGCCTGCGCGATGGCGCAGTGTTCGAGCAGGCTGGCGCCGGCGCGAGCGGCGGCGCGGGCGAAGGCGGGCGCGACCAGGCGCGGATTGGCCTGGCCATCCTGCGGGCACAGCGAGCCTCCGGCAAGGCCCGGCCCCAGCGCGGGAAAACGGCGGCGCAGCTCGGCTGCGTCGATGAGTTCCAGGCCCAGGTCGAAGTCGCTGACTTTGTCGCGGTAGGCGCGGAGCTTTTCCAGGTCGGACTCGGAGCGCGCCAGTTTCAGGTGGCCGCTGCGCACGTATTCCGCATCGGTGCCGATCAGTTCCGGCAGGCGCGACCAGATGCCGTGCGCGCGTTGCGCCAGGTAAAGCTGTTCGATCGAGCGTCCTTGCCGGCGCACGCCGCCGAAGTTGACGCCGCTGGCGCGTGCGCCGCTCGCGCCGCTGTCGACCAGCGCCGTGGCGACACCCAGGCGGCGCAGCGCCAGGGCGGCGCTGGCTCCCACCAGGCCGGCGCCAATGATGGCGACTTCGGTGTGCAGCGGGTTCATGGTTCCACCTTGCCTAGCATGGCCAGATTCAGGGGTTTGACCGGCGCCTGGCCGCGCAGGCGTCCTATGTCCGCCAAGGCCAGTCCACGGCAGTCGGCAAGCAGTTCGGCCGCGCCCGTCTGGCACATGCGCCCCTGGCACAGTCCCATGCCGATGCGAGTCAGCGCCTTCAGCCGGTTGAGGTCGTCGATGGCGTATTGCGCGGCTGCGGCGCGCAACGCGCCGGCACGCACTTCCTCGCAGCGGCAGACCATGACCGAGTCGTCGCAGGCGGCACCCGCGCCGGGCAGGGGAAAGGCCCGGTCCAGGCCGCGCCGAAACCGCGCCCAGCGCGCTTGGCGGCGGGCCAGCCACCGTACCCGGGCAGCGCTGACCGCGATGCCGCTGTCGGCCAGCATGGCCAGCGCGGCGCGTTCGCCAGCAAGCTCGGCCAGGATGGCGCCGCCTATGCCTGCGCCGTCACCGGCGAGGTAGACGCCAGCCGCCGAGCTGCGGCCGTCGGGATCGCGGCGCGGGAGCCAGGCGCGCTGTGTCGCGTCGAAGTCGAAGGCGCAGTCCAGCAAGTCTGCCAGCTGCGTTTCCGCGCGTAGTCCGTGGCCGACCGCGAGCGCGTCGCAAGGGATGGCGTGCGACTTGCCGTCCAAGGTTGCAAGCGCGCTCTCGACGCGGCCCGCGCCCTCGGCCGCGTCCAGCCGTGCTCCATGGTGCACGGGTACGCCGTGGGCGCGCAGCCACCCCAGGTAGTACAGGCCCTTGGCCAGCATGCCGGGTTGGCTCAACAGGGCCGGCGTGGCGCGAGCCTGTCCGCCCAGGGGCGCGCAATCCAGCACGGCTTGAACCTGGGCGCCGGCGCGCGCGTATTGGTAGGCGACCAGATAAAGCAAGGGACCGGTGCCGGCGAACACGATGCGCGGCCCGAACGTGCAGCCCTGGCTCTTCAGCGCGATCTGCGCGCCGCCCAGCGAGTAGACGCCGGGCAGCGTCCAGCCTGCGAAGGGAAGCACGCGGTCGGTGGCGCCGGTGGCGAGCAGCAGGCGGGAGTAGGGCAGAGTTTGCAATTCGCCGTCGCGGACCAGGTCCAGGATGCCCGGCGAGGCGTTCCACACAGCGGTAGCAGCCCGGTAGTCGGCGCGGGCGGCAAGATCCGCGCCCGCCGCGTGGATGGCTTGCGCACGCTTCCATTCGAAGCCATAGCGCTGGCGCGCGGCGCCGCGTGGCGTTGGGCTTTGGCGATAGATCTGACCGCCGGGCAAGGCGGCTTCGTCGACGATCACTGGCCGCAAGCCGTGGCGCAGCAGCGTCTGCGCGGCGCGTACGCCCGCGGGGCCCGCGCCGACCACCACCATGCGCGGCGCGTCGTCGGCGTCGGGCGGATTCATTTGCATGCGAGTTCTCCGGGCTGGGCGCTGAGCAGCTCCATGCCGTCTTGGGCTGCGGTGGAACAGGCGCGCAGGCGCGCGCCGTTCGCCGTCTGCACCCAGCAGTCCTGGCACGCGCCCATCAGGCAGAAGCCGGCGCGCGGCGCGCCTTCGCCCAGCGTGACGCGCAATTGCTGCGAGGCCAGCAGCAGCGCCGTCAGCACGGTGTCGCCTTCATGGGCCTGCAACGGCAGGCCGTTCCAGGTCAGGCTCAGCGGCGCCGAGGCGGGCGCCGACACACGGCGCAGCAGCGGCTTCATGCGGCGGTCTCCGCGCGGCGCAGTTGCGACAGGGTGCGGTCGGGCAGGATGATGTCGGCGTCGTAGCGCAGCTCCACGATGGCCGGCAGGCGATGCTCCCCCGCGTATGCCAGCGCGGCGTCGTAGACCGGCGCGAAATCCTCCGTGCGCTCGACCGTGGCGCCGTAGCCGCCGTAGCTTTGCGCCAGCCGCGCGAAATCGGGGTTGATCAGTTCCGTCGCCAGGGCGCGTCCGGGATAGGCGCGTTCCTGATGCAGGCGGATGGTGCCGAACAGGCCGTTGTTGAAGACCAGCACCACGATGCCCAGCCGGTACTGGACTGCGGTGGCCAGTTCCTGCATGGTCATCTGGAAACAGCCGTCGCCAGCGAAGCAGACCACGGCCGCAGCGCGGTCGCGCAGCTTGGCCGCGATGGCCGCGGGCAGGCCGTAGCCCATGGCGCCGACGGCGGGCGCGAGCTGGCTGCCCGGCCCCTTGAAGGCGATATGCCGGTGCGCGTAGAGCGCATAGTTGCCCGCGCCGACGGTGACGCAGGAATGCCGCGGCAGCATGGCCGCGACGTGGCGCGCCGCCGCGTTCAGGTCCAGCGGGCCAGGGGTGGGCGGCAGCTCAGGCGCCGCGGCCACCGCGTCGGCGCCGCGGCGGCGAGGCCGCCAGCCCGGCGTCGGCGTGAGTCCGGCGGCGGCCAGCGCGAAGCCATCCACGCTGGCGACCATGCCCAGCGCCGGGGTGCACAGCCGCCCGATCTCGTTGGCGTCCGGGTGGATGTGGACCAGGGTCTGGCGCGGAGTGGGAGTGGCCAACCATTCATAGTTGATGGTCGTCGGCTCGCACAGGCGCGTGCCCAGCGCGATGACCAGATCGCTGTCCATGACGGCGCGCTTCTGGTGCGCGGGCATGCTGGCGCTGACCTGGCCCACGAAATTGGGATGATCGTTGTCGAACAATTCCAGGCGGCGCCACGCAGTGGCCACGGGCAGGTCGAAGCGCAACGCGAAGTCGCGCACGGCTTCGCGCGCGGCCGCCGGCCAGCGCGACCCGCCCAGCAGCAGCAAGGGGCGTTCTGCGGCTTCCAGCAGTTCACGCAGGCGCAGCATGTCTGCGTCTGCCGGACGGGCGCAGGGCGGCTGCGGCGGGGCGGCCAAGGCTACGTCGGCGACGCTGGACAGCATGTCTTCGGGCAAGGAGAGGACCACGGGCCCCGGCCGGCCGCTAGTTGCGATCGCCCAGGCGCGCGCCAGGTATTCGGGAATGCGGTCGGCCCGTTCGATCTGCGCCACCCATTTCGCCAGGGGCGCGTACATGGCGCGGTAGTCCACTTCCTGGAAGCACTGGCGGTCGGCGGTATCGCCGCCGACCTGGCCGATGAACAGGATCATGGGCGTGGAGTCTTCCCTTGCCGTGTGCACGCCGATCGCCGCATTGGTCGCGCCTGGACCGCGCGAGACGAAGCAGATGCCCGGCTGGCCGGTCAGCTTGCCGTGCGCCTCGGCCATGTAGGCGGCGCCGCCCTCCTGGCGGCAGACTACCGCTTCGATTGCGCCGCGTCGGGCGTAGAGCGCGTCGATGCAGGGCAGGAAGCTCTCGCCCGGCACCATGAACACACGCTCCACGCCATAGGCCTGCAACTGCGCGACCAGCAGTTCGCCGCCGCTGCGGACGCCCGGGGCCGGCGCGCTCATGCCGCGTCTCCTTGCAGGGCGCGGGCCACGAGCTCCGCGCCGTAATCGCGTTCCGCCGCGGCCCTGCTGACCTTGCCGCCCAGCAAGTCGTTGCGGATGGCGGCCGCGCCGCGTTCGGCCGGGGCGCCGTAGCCGCCGCCTCCGGGCGTCTCCAGGCGCACGGACTGGCCGCTGGCCAAGGCGTGGCCGGCGATCTTGTTGGGCAGGCGCTGCTCGTCTTCGCGGCCGGGGTTCTGCACCACGCGCGAGGTGCCTCCCGTCAGGCCGCCGTTCAGGCCGGCGGCGCCGAATAGCGCGGCGTCGCAGCGGATGGTGCAGATCAACTGGTCGTGCAGCGAACGGATCTGGCGTGCGATGCCCATGCCGCCGCGGTGGCGTCCCGCGCCGCCGCTGTCGTTGACCAGTGCGTATTCTTCGACCAGCAGGGGGTACTCGATCTCCAGCGCTTCGGCGGGCAGGTTGGAGGTATTGGTTACGTGCACCTGTATGCCGTCCATGCCGTCGCCCTGCGCGCGTCCGCCCGCGCCGCCGCCGAGCGTCTCCAGGTAGACGAAGGTGCCCTTGCCGTCCTGCATGGGCACGGAGAACAGCATGGAAGGCATGACGTCGTTGCACGAGGCCATGGCGCGGTCGGGCGGCAGCAGCTGGCCCAGTGCGCCGATCACGGTGCCGGCTACGCGCTGCGCGGTGGTGACACGCGCGCCTACCGCCGCCGGAAAGCGCGGGTTGGTAATGGTGCCCTCGGGGGCGGTGATGGTGATGGGCTGGAACAGGCCGTTGTTGGGCATGAGCTCGGGGTCGAGCATGGCCTTCACGGCGAAGTAGACGCTGGCGTTCAGGGCGCTGGCGGGCAGGTTGAAGGCGCCGCGCGCCTGCTTGCTGGTGCCCGTGAAATCCACATGGAGCTGTCCGTCGCGCGCCTGCACGTTGGCCTGGATGGTGACGGGGTCGCCGCCCATGCCGTCGTCGTCCATGCGCTCGGTGAAGGTGTAGGTGCCGGACGGCAGCTGCGCGATCCGGTTGCGCAGGCGCCGTTCCGTGTACACCATGATGCTGTCGATGGCGGACAGCACGGTATGCAGGCCGGATTGCTGCACCAGTTCCAGCATCAGCCTGGCGCCTTTGTCGTTGGTGGCGATCTGGGCGCGGATGTCGTGCATCCGGTTGTCCGGCTCGCGCGTGTTGTGCGCGATCATCTCCAGCAGGTCCATGTCCAGCTCTCCCTCGCGCACGATGCGCATGGCGGGTAGCCTGATGCCTTCCTCCCACACCGTCTTCAGATGGTGCGAGGTGGAGCCGGGGACCGCGCCGCCCACGTCGGTATGGTGGCCGATGTTGGCTGCGAAGAAGCGCAGCACGCCGTCGTGGAAGATAGGCGTGATGACAGTGATGTCCGGCGCGTGAGTGCCGCCGGCCAGATAGGCGTCATTGCACAGGAAGGCGTCGCCGGGACGCACGCCGGCCGCGCCATAGCGCCGCAGCACGGCGTCGATGCCGCCGGACAGCGATCCCAGGTGGACGGGCACGTGGGCGGCCTGCGCCACCAGGCGTCCAGCGGCGTCGAACAGCGCCACGGAGCAGTCCTTGCGTTCTTTGATGTTGGTCGAAAAAGAGGAGCGGATCAGCGTGTTGCCCATTTCTTCGGTAATGGACAGCAGGCGGTTGCTGAAGACCTCCATTTCAATGGGGTCGAAAGCGTCCGTGCCGGAGGCGGATGTCGATGGGGTGCTCATGGCGTTCGCCTTAGATATTGAGGTTGACGACGAGGTTGCCGTATTCGTCGGCGCGCGCCTGCTGGCCCGGCAGCACGACGGTGGTCGAGCTCATTTCCTCGATCACGGCCGGCCCGTTCACCGGCGTGTCCACCGGCAGCAAGGCGCGGCGCAGGATGGGCGTGTCCACCCAGCCCGAACCCTCGAAGTACACGTTGCGGCGTTCCTTCAGGGCGCCGGCCACGCTGTCGCCGCCCTGCACGCGGGCCAGGGGCGCGCGCGGCACCAGGCCGGTGGCGCGCACCCGGCAATTGACGATCTCCACCGGACGGCCGGCGGCGTCATAGCCGTATTCGCGCACGTGCGCCGCGCTGAATGCCGCGACGAACTCGTCCAGCGGCATCAACCTCATGCCGTCCAGCGGTACGGCGATCTCGAAGTTCTGACCCTGATAGCGCGCGTCGATCACGGCGGACAGGCGCTGTTCCGAGACGTTCACGCCCTCGCTGGACAGCCAGGCCCGCGCCTTGCCGGCCAGGGTTTCCAGCGCTTCCTGCACCGCCGTCCAGCCGCTGGCGGTGGCGTGAGCCATCAGCGTCTGCACGAAGTCCATGGAAATGTCGGACAGCAGGATGCCGCGCGCGCACATGGTGCCGGGCTCCTGCGGAATCAGCAGGGTGCTTATGCCGCAGTCCCGCGCCAGTTCGGCGGCATGCAGGCCGCCCGCGCCGCCGAAGGCGCACAGCGCGAACTTGCGGATGTCATGACCTCGTTCGGTGGAGACCGCGCGCACCGCGCGCGCCATGTTGGAGTTGGCGATGCGCAGGATGCCGTAGGCGGCTTCCTCGACGCTCAGTCCCAGCGGGCGGGCGATCTGCGCTTCCAGCGCCTCGCGCGCCTGGCGCGCATGCACGGCCATGCGGCCTTCCAGCAATGCGACCGGATTCAGGCGGCCCAGCACGACGTGGGCGTCGGTGATGGTCACGACCTGGCCGCCGCGGTTGTAGGCGATGGGGCCAGGAACCGCGCCCGCGCTCTGCGGGCCGACCTTGAGCGCGCCCGCGTCATCGATGCGCGCGATGCTGCCGCCGCCAGCGCCGATGACGTGCACGTCCACCATCTGGGTCTTGACCGGATAGTCGGCCACCAGGCGGCTGGAAGTGAACAGCGGCCGCAGCTCGGCCACCAGCGACACGTCGGTGCTGGTGCCGCCCACGTCGAAGGTGATCAGGTTGGGCAGGCCGGCCACGCGGCCCAGCTCGGTTGCGCCGATCACGCCGGCGGCCGGGCCCGACACGCAGGTGCGTACAGGGGCCGTGAGCACCGATTCCACCGACATCAGGCCTCCGTTGGAGTGCACCGTGGTCGGCTCGGCGGCCACGCCCATGCCGCGCACGGAGCTCACCAGATTGCGCATGTAGCCGGCCATGCGCGGGCCCACATAGGCATTGAGCGCGGTGGTGGACATGCGTTCGTATTCGCGGAACTCCGGCAGGATCTCGCTGGACACGCTCAGGTAGACGCCCGGCAGATGTTCGGCCAGGATGTCGCGGGTGCGGCGTTCATGCGCATTGTTGCGGTAGCTGTGCATGAAGCAGATGGCGACCGATTCGACGCGGGCCGCGGCCAGTTCGCGCGCCACCGCCACCACCTCGTCCTCGTCCAGCGCCTGTAGCACGGAGCCGTCGGCGCCGATGCGCTCGGTCACTTCGAAACGCCACTCGCGCGGCGCCAGCGGCTGCGGCTTGGTGACGTTGTAATCGTACAGGTGGGGGCGCGTCTGCCGGCCGATCTCCAGCACGTCACGAAAGCCGCGCGTGGTGACCAGTGCGCAGCGCGAGCCTCGACGCTCGATCACCATGTTGGTGGCCACCGTGGTGCCGTGGCCCACGTGCGCCAGTTCGGAGCCGGCGATCTCGTATTCGCGGATCAGGTGGGCCAGGCCTGCCTGAATGGCCTCGGACGGATCGTGCGGCGTCGAAGGCACCTTGAAATAATGCAGCTCGCCGGTGTGCTCGGCAAGCAGGGTGAAATCGGTGAACGTGCCGCCTACGTCGAAGCCGACGCGAAAACGGCGGGCGCCCGGGGCGGATGCGGTCTGGGTCACGCTGGTCTCCAGGATGCTGGCGCCCAAGGCGCCGGGAGTGGGATGACCAGAATGCTATTGATGCACCATCATTCGGTCTAATCAAAGATTGGTATCAGTGATTATCACTGTTGTGAATGATTTATCAGTACGAATGCGACTCCGCAGGCTGGGCCTGGTCGAACACCATCCCTTGCGCCTGGCAGACCTTGAGGATCTCTTCGCGCAGCCAGCGATGCGCGGGGATATTGTCCGAGCGCTCGTGCCAGATCAGGTTGACGGTGCGCGGCGCGAACGGAAAAGGAGCTTCGACCGCTTCCAGCAGATGGCTGTAGGGGCTGTTGCGCACGGTGTTCAGGGGCACCACGCAGATCAGGTCGGTCTCGGCCAATAGGCGCGGGGCCAGCGCGAACTGGTTGATGGTGAGCACCACATTGCGCTTGTAGCCGTGGGGCGCGAGTTCGTGGTCGATCAGGGTGGGCGTGCCCAGCAGGCTGACCATCAGGTGGCGCGCGCGCAGGAAACTGTCCAGCGTGAAGCGCGGCTGCGCCAGCAGCGGGTGCCCCTTGCGCATGGCGCAGACGTAGGTCAACGTTTCCAGCGGCAAGGTGCGCAGCGACGAGCCGAAGTTCGAATACACGCCGGCCGCCATGTCGACTTCGCCTTTTTCCAGCAGCACGCCGGCATTGTCGAGCGAGTAGGGATGGAGGTGAATGCGCACATTGGGCGCCACGGTCTGCTGCTCCACGAACAGCGGCCGGATGACCTGATCCGCCACATAGTCGGACATGGCCATGCGGAACACGGCCTCGGAGCGCGCCGGATCGAAATCGTTGCGTTCCAGCGTGTCGGCAATGCGGGCCAGCGCGTCTCGGATTGGGGGCCACAGCAGCTCGGCGCGCTGGGTGGGCAGCACCCCGCCCTGGATTTTCACGAACAGGGGATCCTTCAAGGTCAGGCGCAGCCGGTTGATGGCATTGCTGACCGCAGGCTGCGTCATGTGCAGCGCCGAGGCCGCGCGTGTGACGTTGCGTTCGGTCATGACCGCGTCGAAGATGCGCAGCAGGTTCAGGTCCATCGAGGTCAGCATCGCAGTCTCAGGTGATTATCAACTTTGGTGATAGAGATCTATTTTAATTGTTGATTAGCCATATAACGTGGGACCGCTTAATCTTCCCCGGGTGCAAGCGCAGTCGTTACACCACGAGGGGAAATCATTGATGGTCAAGCACCTGAAAACTCTGGCCGCTGCCTGTCTGGCGGCCGGGATCGCCGCGCCCGCGATGGCCGCGGATTCCTATCCCAGCAAGCCGATCACGATCGTCCTGCCGTACGCGACGGGCGGATCCGCCGATATGCTGGCGCGCTTTGCGGCGCAGGCTCTGCAGACCGAACTGGGCAAACCGGCCATCGTCGAGGCCAAGCCGGGCGCCGGCGGCGTGCTGGGCACCGAGTTCGTTTCGCGCGCCGAGCCCGACGGCTACACGCTGGCGCTCACCGCCAGCGGCACCATGGCCGTCAATCCCTACGTCTACAAGCTGCGCTACAAACCGCTGGAAGACTTCAAGCAAATCACGGTGCTGGTGGACCTGCCTTTCGTGGTGGTCACGAATAACGAGTTTCCCGCAAAGAACCTGCAGGAATTCATCGAGTACGGCCGCAAGAACCCGAACAAGATCACCTTCGGCAATGCCGGCCTGGGCACCCAGCAGCACCTGACCCAGCTCATGTTCGCGCGCGCCGCCGGCATGCAGGTCAACATCGTGCCCTACAAGGGCAGCAGCCCGGCCATGAACGACCTGCTGGGCGGCCACATCGACGCCGTGCTGGACAACACCGGCGTGCAGACGCCCTTCATCAAGGCCGGCAAGGTGCGGCCTTTGTTCGTCACCAACCCGGAGCGCGTGGCGGCCTTGCCGGACGTGCCTACCGCGCCGGAAGCCGGCCTGCCAGGGTTCTCCGCGGTCGCCTGGTTCGGCCTGGCCGCGCCCAAGGGCACGCCGGACGAGATCGTCGACAAGATTCAGCAGGCCCTGGCGCGCGAGTTCGCCAAGCCGGAAATGAAGCAACGCCTGCTGGACCTGGCCATGATCCCGCGCGTGTCCACGCCGGCTGAAACCACGGCGCGGGTGAAGAGCGACCTGGAAACCTTCGGCAAGATCGCCAAAGAGGTCGACCTGAAGCCGATGTGACGGCGTTGCCGCGATTGCTTGCGTAGACGGCGAAGCTGTAGGCCTGGTTCCCAATCCAGCGGCATTGCGCCATGCTTCGCTCCCCGCGCCCTCACTTCACGCTGATCAGCCAATCGGAAAAAAGGCTGAAGGGCGGGCCGCTGGCCCGCGCGGGGTTGCTGACCAGGTAGTAGCCATTGCTGCTGCGCGCGGCCTGGGGCAGGGGCTGGACCAGGTGGCCGGCGGCGAAATCCTGGGTGATGTAGGCCCGCTGGGTGACCGCGATGCCCAGCCCTTCGGTCGCGGCCTGCAGGCACAGGACGGCGTTGGCCAGCGGAATGAAGCGGGTGTCTCCGCTTGCGGCCAGGCCCGCGGACTGTAGCCAACGGTCCCAGCAATCGGGGGCGATCATGGATTTGAGCAAGGTTTCGCCCAGCACGTCTTCGGGGCCGCGCAGCCGCTTGGCCAGCGCGGGCGAGCAGGCCAGCACGAGTTCATCGGAGAACAGCAGGTCGGCGCGCAGTCCCGGCCAGTCGCCGCCGCCGCAACGCACGACGAAGTCGGCGTTGTGCAGCTCGGTGTCGTCGGCGCGCGAGACCGTGGCGATTTCTATGTCGATGTCGCCATGCCGCAGGTACAGCGAACCCAGCCGGGGCATAAGCCACTTGATGGCGAAACTGGGGATGACCTTGACGCGGATGCGCCGATTGGCGCCCGCTTCGGCCGCCTTGGCCAGCACGCCTTCCAACTGATCGAAAAGTTCTCCCGCCTGTAGCGCCAGCTCGGCTCCGACCGCGGTGAAGGCGATGTCGCGGCCGTCTTTTTGCACCAGTTGCACGCCCAGTTCAGTTTCCAGCCGGCGCACCTGGTGGCTGACGGCGCCGGGGGTGACATGCAGAACCTCGGCGGCCCGGCCGACGCCGCCGCTCCGATACACGGCGTCCAGCACCCGGAGCGGGCCGAGACGATTTCTGAGCTTGTGCATTGTTGAAATTAACTAAACATTAAAAGAATAAGTTTCGACAGACGCCTGAGGAGAACCCGCCTACAGTCTGCCTTGTACGACAAAACTAAATCAAGTGTCCGGGCGCGATGTCCTGTCGGGCCGCGGCAAGGAGGAGACGGAATGAGCGGGTTTTATCGGCGCAAGGCAGGCATCTGCGCATTGCTGCCCATTTTCTGCGCGGCATTGTGGGGCGGGGGCGCCCAGGCGGCCTATCCGGAACGTTCCATCCGGTTGATCGTGCCTTTCGCGGCGGGCAGCGCGGCCGATACGTTGTCGCGCGTCGTGGCGTCGGCCCTGGCCGACGAACTGGGCCAGCCGCTGGTAGTGGACAACAAGGCCGGCGCGGGCGGCACCATCGGCACGGCGGATATCGCCCGCGCCAAGCCGGATGGCTATACCTTGGGCATTGCGGCGCAGGGGACCTTCGTCAACAACCAGGTGCTTTATCGAGAGCCGGGCTACGACTCGGTAAAGGATTTCAGCTTCATCGGCGAGATCGCCGACGTGCAGAATCTGCTGGTCGTGGCCGAGAAGTCGCCCTATCGAAATGCGCCCGCCTTGCTGGCCGACATCAAGGCCAAGCCTCCGGAGGCTTTCCGGTTTTCTTCCAGCGGGGTGGGAACCAGCCACCACATCGCCGGCGCTACCGTGTCGCAGTACCTGGACAAACCGCTGATGCACGTGCCCTATACCGGCGCGCCCCAGGGCCTGAGCGCCATCATCAGCGGCGATGTGGATATGGGTTTGTACAACCTGCCCGTGGCCATCGGCCTGGTGAAGGCGGGCAAGCTCAGGGCGCTGGCCGTCACCGGGCCCAAGCGCTCCACCTTGCTGCCGGAGGTGCCCACGCTGCAGGAGAGCGGCTTGAAGGACTACTCCGTCACCCTCTGGTGGGGGCTGGTCGGCCCGGCGGCGCTGCCGGCCGACGTTTCGACGCGCCTGTACACAGCCCTGGACAAGGTCATGAGCCAGGCCGCGTTGCGTGAAAAGTTGATCGGCCAGGGCTTCACCTTGCCCGGCATGCCGCTTCCCAAGCCCGCGGATTTCGAGGCCCTGGTGCGCCAGGACCTCGCCAAATGGGTCCCTGTCCTCAAGGAACTGGGAACTGCCGCGCAGTGATGCCGGCGCAACGCTTTCGTCAAGGAATCTACCTGTGCAATCCCCCTCCTTGGCCCGCCCCTTGGCGCGCCAACTGGCTGACTTCGTCCTGTCCACGCCCGCCGACGCGCTGCCGGCGCTGGCCATCGAGCACGCCAAGATGAGCCTGGCCAGCACTTTGGCCAGCGCCTCCATGGGCTACGGCATCGAATCCGCCCGCATCATCCGCGAGCTCGCGCTGGCCGATGGCGGCACGCCCGCGGCAGGCCTGTGGTTCGACGGAGGCCGCCTGCCGCTGGCCAGCGCTGCGCGCGCCAATGCGGCGGCCAGCGATGCGGCGGCGTCGGACGACAGCGACATGCGCAGCATCGCGCACATCGGCACCATTGTTTCCAGCGTGGCGCTGGCGGTGGGCGAACGCGAGGGCGCAAGCGGCAGGGACGTGCTGGCCGCGATGGTGCTGGGCTATGAAGTCGCCGGGCGCATCGACGAATCCCTGACGCCGGGCCGCATGCAGCGGGGGTTTCATGGGTCGTGGTCCACGGTGTTCGGCGCTTGCGTCGCCGCGGGCCTGCTTTTGCGCCTGGACGCGCCGCGGCTGGCCCACGCCATCGCGCTTTCCGCGACCTCGGCCAGCGGCATGGCGATTGCGGCCGACACCAGCTGCGCGCGGGAATATCACGCCGGCCAGGCGGCAAGCGCCGGCATCGCCGCCGCGCTCGCGGCGCAGCGGGGATTCGAGGGAGAGCTGGGCGTGCTGGAGCAGCCGCGCGGCATGCTCGATGCCCTGGGAGGGCAGGCGCGCGAGGACATCACGCGCGAGTGGGGCGCGTCCTGGGACATCGTGACCGACATGGCCATCAAGCTCATGCCGGGCGCACACCCCTTCCACGCAACCGCCGAGGCGGCGGCCGAGGCTGCGCGCGCCGGCGCCGTCCAACCGGACGGCATCGCGCGCATCGTCGTGTCGGCAGCCGTGCAGTGGACCAATTTCAAGGGCGAGCCCCATCCGCGCAATCTGGTGGACGCGGCGCATAGCCTGCCGTATTTCGTGGCCGCGTCGATTGCCGACGACGGCTTCCGCTGGGAGCACATGGACGTGGCCAGGATGGCCGACCCGGTGATTGCAGCGTTGCAGGACAAGGTCGAATTCGACCCGGACCCGCCGCCCCTGCCGGATCGTTTTCCGCACCGGCACGGCGGCACGGTGACGATACACATGCGGGACGGCGCAGCGCATCGCGCCACCTGCCGGGCGCCGCGCGGCTCCGGCGCGCGCGGCATCGACTGGCGCGACGTGGAGGCCAAGTTCCTGCAGCTCTTTCCGCTGGCGGGCCTGCCGGCGGGAACGGCCGGAGCCTGCCTGGAGGCCATCGCGCAGTTGGACAGGACGGACTCCGTCCGCACGCTGGCGGGGTTGCTGAGCCGGCGCTGAACCGCTTTTTCCACCGAGGCACAAGGCCGCAAAGGCCGTCCCATAGAGAGGAGACAACATGAAACGACGCATCGTATCCGCGCTTGCCGGCATCGCCCTTTGCCTGGGCGCGGGCCAGGCGGCCAAGGCCGAGGAGAATTTCCCGTCGAAGTCCGTCACCATCATGGTGGGGGTGGCGCCGGGCGGCAGCCTGGACGCGCTGGCCCGCTTGATCGCCAGCGAACTGGGCAAGGCCACCAAGACCACTTTCGTGGTGGAGAACGTCACCGGCGCGGGCGGGCTGCTGGCCTTCCAGCGGCTTTCCAGGTCGGCGCCGGACGGCTACACCTTGATGTTCAGCAATCAATCCATGGTGCTGATCCCGCTGTTGTATCCCAAGGCCGGCCTGGACATCGTCAAGGATACGACCGCGGTAGGCACTATCGCCAATGTGCCCATGGTGCTCAGCGTGAGCAACCAGAGCGGCATCCAGGACCTGCCCTCCATGCTGACGGGCATGCGCAGCGGCGAACTCAAGCTGAACTTCGGTTCCGGCGGCCCGGGCACCACCGCCCACCTGGCCGAGGCGATGTTCCTGCAGATGGCGGGCGTGCAGGCCGAGCTGGTGCAGTACCGGGGCTCGGGGCCGGCCATTACCGACCTGATGGGCGGCACCATACAGTCGGTGCTGGACCAGACGGTCACCATGCTGCCCTTGCACCGGGGTAAGCAGATCAAGGCCATCGCCGTGGCATCCAAAGAGCGCTTGCCCCAGATGCCGGACGTGCCGACCTTCGCCGAGGGCGGCGTGCCTCAGTTCGATCTGCAGATCTGGAATGGGCTGGTGGCGCCCAAGGGCACGCCCAAGGCCGTGGTCGACAAGCTGGCCCAGGCCTTGACCGAGGCGGTCCAGTCGCCTGATTTCCGCGCCCGCATCGACAGCCTTGCCGCGCAGATTCCCTCGGCCGGGGACCGCAGCCCCGAGGCCTTTTCCCGCGTGCTCCAGCGCGATCAGAAACAGTTTGCCGAGCTGGCCAGGCAGATCGGCCTGCAGGCCCGCTAACCCCCGCCGCCAGCGGCATATCTCGAGGATGGAAAGATGAGCGAGACGATTTACGGATTCATCGGATTGGGCAATATGGGCGGCCCCATGGCGGGGCGCCTGCTCGATGCCGGCTACTCGCTGCACGTGGCCGACAGCAACCCCGCCGTGCGCCAGCAGTTGGCGGCCCGCGGCACCGTGGCGCACGATAGCGCGCGGGCCGTGGGCGACGCGGCCGACGTGGTCTTCCTGAGCCTGCCCGACGGCAAGGCGGTGGAGCAGGTGCTGGAAGGCGAGCGGGGGCTGGCGCGGGCCAGCCGCGCCAAATGCGTGGTGGACCTGTCGACCATCGGGCCGGCGGCGGCGCGCCGAGCGTTCGGCACGCTTGCCGCCCACGGCATCGACTACGTGGACGCCCCGATCAGCGGCGGGCCGACCGGCGCCGAGCGCGGCACCCTGGCGGTCATGGTTGCTTGCCCGCCGGCGCGCTACGAGGCGCTGGCGAAGGTGCTGGGCCATTTCGGCAAGCCCTTCTATCTGGGCTCCGAAGCCGGGCAGGCCCAGGTGATGAAGCTGGCCAACAACCTGCTGTCGGCCACCGCCGTGGCGATCACCTCCGAAGCCATGGCGCTGGGGGTGAAGGCCGGCCTGGATCCCAGCGTCATGATCGACGTCATCAACGCGGGGTCCGGGCGGAACTCGGCCACCATGGAGAAGTTTCCCAAGGCCGTGCTGACAGGCACCTTCAACGTGGGGTTCGCCGCGCGGCTGGCGCACAAGGATGTGCGCCTGTGCCTGGAAGAGGCCGAACGCCACGGCGTGCCCATGGTAGTGGGCTCATCGGTGCGCGAGATGCTGGTGATGACCACCGCCATCCGCGGCCAGGACGCCGACTATGCCGACGTGGCCCGCGTGGTCGAGGACTGGGCGGGCGTGAAGGTCCGCGCCAGGCAGTAACAGCCGTCGGCAGAACAAGGAGGCGTCATGGGAGTGCTGGAAGGCAAGGTGGCGATCATCACCGGGGGCGCGGGCGGCATCGGCCGAGAGATCGCGCGGGCCTATGCGCGCGAAGGCGCCAGGGTAGGGCTGCTGGATATCGACGAAGCGTTGCTGGCCGAGGCCGCGCGCGATGTGCCGGGCGCGCGGCCGCTGGCATGCGACATACGCGACCGCAAGCAGGTCTTGCGTGTGGTCGACGCCTATGCGGGCGAAGCGGGAGGCCTGGACATCCTGGTCAACAACGCGGCGTATTTCTTCTATGCGCCCTTGGTCGACATGCCGGAGGACGAAGTCGGCAAGATGCTGGACGTGGGCCTGAAGGGGGCGCTCTGGTCGCTGCAGGCCGCCACCCCGCATCTGATCGCGCGTGGCGGCGGCGCAGTGATCAACCTGTCGTCGGTGGCGGTATCGGTGTCGATTTCCCGGGCGGGGGTCTACAGCGCCATCAAGGGGGCTCTGGACGCTCTGACCCGGCAACAGGCCGTGGAGCTTGGCGGCCACGGCATCCGCGTCAACGCGCTGGCGCCGGGACCCGTCGTCACGCCGGGCGCGAGTTCGGTGATTTCCCAGGAGGGCTGGGCCGCGCGCCGCCGCCGCACGCCATTGAACCGCCTGGCTACCGGCGCCGACGTGGCCGATGCGGCGGTGTTCCTGGCATCGGAATCGAGCGCGACGGTGGCCGGCATCACGCTCAAGGTGGACGGAGCGATGACCGTCCAGGGTTATTAGCGCCCGGGCGGCTCCCGGGCAAAGGAGAAAGCAGATGGACAGGAAACGTGTCGGCTTCATCGGCCTGGGCAATATGGGCGGCCGGATGGCGCGGCGGCTGGTCGGCGCGGGGATTGCCGTGCGCGGGCATGACAGCGATCCGGCGCGCGCGGCGGCGGCCGGCGCCGAGCCGGCCGCGACGATCCGCGAGGTCATGGAATACGCCGACGTCGTCATGCTGTCGCTGCCCGACAGCAAAGCGGTGGAGTCCGTGGCCGAGGGCCCGGGCGGCGTCCTGGAGCACTGCCGGCAGGGCCAGATTGTGATCGACCTGAGCACGGCGGCGGTCAGCTCAACCGTGCGCCTGCACGCGCGCTTCGCCGGGCGCGGCGTGCGGTACGTCGATGCCGGGATATCGGGCGGCGCGGCCGCGGCGGAGAAGGGCGCGCTGACTTTGATGGTGGGAGGCGATACCGGGGCGATCGAGGCCGTCGGCTGGGCGTTCGAACCGATCAGCGCCAAGGTCGTGACCATGGGCGGAAGCGGCGCGGGGCACGCCACCAAGCTGCTCAACAATTTCCTGAACGCGGTCAGCCTGGCCGCTACGGCCGAGGTCATGGTGGCGGGCAAAAAGGCCGGGCTGGACCTGCATCGCCTGCTTGATGTGATCAATAGCAGCAGCGGGGTGAACTTCGCCTCGCTCAACCGCTTTCCCTTCATCGTCGATGGCAACTACCTCGAGGGGGGATTGACCAGCAAGCTGATGAGCAAGGATGTGGTGCTGTATGTGGACATGGTGCGCGAGCTGGGAGTGGCCTCGCTGAATGCGGCCGGCCCCGTGGCCAGCTTCGGCCTGGCCACGGCGCTGGGCTATGGCGACCAGATCAGCAATCGCGTGGTGGACGCCATCGGCGACGTGTCGGGCGGCGTCCGCCTGCAATCCATTTGAACCAAGGAGCTTTGATGCAAGTCTTTCATGGCAGGGACGAAGGCAAGCCTTCTGAACAGCGCAGCGCGACATTCTCCGGCGTGGTCTGGGCCGATCCGGTCATGCCTGCGGCGGACAACGTCGGCATCAACCACGTGTTTTTTTCGCCGGGCGCGCGCACCTTCTGGCACACGCATGAGCACGGGCAGGTCCTGCACGTGACCTCGGGCCGCGGCTGGATCTGTGTCGAAGGCGAGACGCCCCAGGCGATCCGCCAGGGCGACGTGGTGTGGATACGGCCGCACGAGCGGCACTGGCACGGCGCCGCCGCCGATACCTTCATGGCCCATCTGGCCATTTCTCTGGGCAAGGCCGACTGGCAGGAAGCGCTGCCGGAGGCCGACTATGCGCGCGCAGGGCGCGGCGCCATGGAGCAACCATGATCATCGAAACACGTATCTACCACTGCCTGCCCGGGCGGCTGCCGGCGCTGCACGAACGGTTCAGCACGGCGACGCTGGGCTTTTTTAAGAAGCACGGCATCCAGCCCCTGGGGTTCTGGACGACGCTGGCGGGCCCCAGCAACCATGCCCTGACCTACATGCTGCAATGGGAAAGCCTGGCGGAGCGCGAGCGCAAATGGAATGCCTTCCAGGCCGATCCCGAGTGGATCGCCAAGCGTGCCGCCAGCGAGGCCGAGAGGCCCATCGTGGAGCGCATCGAGAACTTCTTCCTCAGCCCGACAGACTATTCACCCCTGCGCTGACCGGCTTGACCCGGGGTCTTGCTCGCCCGCCGGACGGGCGCTCATGGCAAGGTCAGATGCTTGATCCAGGACGGGGCGAAGAAACCCAGGATGAGGCCTAGCGCCACCGCCAGCCCATAGCCTTCGGCGTCCGCGCCCAGCAGGGCGGCGACCAGCAGGCAGCCGGCGACGGCGAAGCCGATTTGCCACAGGACCGGACGACGGAAGGCCCGGGGTTCGATCTCCGGCGCGGCGATGGCGCCGAACAGCGCGCCCGCAACGGACAGGAGAGCGAGGGCCGGCGCCGAGAATCCGATGCTAAGCCCGCCCAGCAGCGCGAACGCCAGGGCGAAGCCCGCCACGATAGCGATGATCAATCCGGTATTCGAGCGGCGGGTATTTCGCATGGAGTGCCTGGCAGGCGAAAAATCAGGGTTCCCGGGTGGAAAACGAAGGTACGGGGGACGGATGATCTTACCAGTATGACTACGCGGCCTGGGCACGCAGCCAGTCCGCAACGGCCTGGACGGGCGCCGAGGGAGGACGGCCGGCGTACATGGCCAGGTGATAGGTGTGGCCGTCTATCACCGGCCCGAAAGGCTGCACGAGGTGGCCGGCTTCCAGTTCTTCGGCGATCAAGGCCAGGCTGACCAGTGCAACGCCATGGCCGGCGACGGCCGCCTGTATTGCGTGTCCTTCATCGGAAAAGCGCAATTGGCCCGTTTCGCTGGGCTGCGGCAACTGCGCGACCGTGAACCAGCGTTCCCAGGTGGGGTTCTCCGGCTGGGGGCGCCGCCAGTCGAAGCGGATCAATGGCGCACCAGCCAGATCCTCCGGGGACTTGATGCCCAGCCGCGGATTCGCGACGGGCGCGAACCGGTCGGTGAACAGCGGCTCGACGGCCAGGCCGGGATACGGCCCCCGGCCATAGCGGATCGCGATGTCGACCGCCGCCGACCGCAGGTCTACGACGTCGTCGCTGGCCTGCAGCTGCAAGTCGATGCCCGGATGCCGGCTGCGGAAGTCGGCCATGCGCGGCACCAGCCATTTCACGGTAAATGCATTCGTCGCGGAGATGGCCACCTGGACCCGAGTCCGCTGCTGCGTCAACCGCGCCAGCGCCGCTTCGAATGCATCGAACCCGTCGCGCAGGACAGGGTAGAGCTGCGCCCCTGCATCCGTGAGCGATACCTTGCGCACCTGGCGATCGAACAGCACAAGCCCGGTCTGCGCCTCCAGCGCGCGGATCTGGTGGCTGACGGCCGTCGGCGTAACGGCCAGCTCTTCGGCGGCGGCCTTGAAACTGCCCAGGCGCGCTGCGGCTTCGAACGCGCGCAGCGCGGAGAGCGGGAGAAATCGGCGTTGCATGGCCGGCACCTGCGTATGGATGAGTTTATCTCTTCTTATAGCTGACAAATGAACCTTTGTCACAGGGGCGCGGCATTCCTAAATTAGAGGCATGGATCGGCTGTTCATGCAGATCCTCCGATAAATCATAAGTGAAGGAATTCGCACCATGCTGCAACGTGTCATCACCCAGCCCGACAACTACGAGCCCTTCCTGCTCTCGCAGGGCATCCGGTTCGGAAACCTGCTGTTCATCTCCGGCCAGGCGGGCGCCGGCGACGACGGCAAGATCGTTACCGGCGGTTTTCCTGCCCAAGGCGAGCAGGCTTTCCTGAATCTGCAGCGCGCGCTGGAGGCGGGCGGTTCGAGCCTGAAGGACGTAATCAAGGTCACCATCTTCGTTACGGACATGGGGCATTTCGACGACGTGGTGGCGTTGCGCCGCCGCTTCTTTTCGGCTCCCTATCCGGCCGACACGATCGCGGAGATCAAGGTGCTTTACGACCCCGCCGCCATGATAGAGATCGAGGCGATCGCGGCGGTGCATCCGCAGGAGGGCCGTTGACATGAGCGCGCTGCCAGATCGTCCGGCAGGCGATGCGCAGGCCGCGCACGCCAGACTGTTCACCCCGCTGCGGTTGGGCAGGGCGCTGAGCCTGCCCAACCGTCTCGCCGTCGCGCCCATGACCCGGGTCAGCGCCACGGCGGACGGCCGCGCCACGCAGCAAATGGCCGATTACTACGCCGCCTTCGCTGCCGGCGGCTTCGGCCTGGTGATCACCGAAGGCATCTATACGGACAAGGCCTACGCGCAAGGCTATCTCTTCCAGCCTGGTCTGGCCGACGACGCGCAGCGCGACGCGTGGCGAGTCGTCGTGGACCGTGTGCATGCCCATGGCGGCCGCATCGTCGCGCAACTCATGCATGCGGGCGCGCTGTCTCAGGGCAATCGCCACCGCAGCACGACGAAGGGCCCCTCGGCCGTATTGCCAAAGGGGCAGCAGATGGTCTTTTATCGGGGCGAAGGGCCTTACCGGATGCCCGAAGCGATGTCGGAGGAGGACATCGCCGAGGCGATAGAAGGCTACGCCCTGGCCGCGCGCCGGGCGCAGGAAGCCGGGTTCGACGGAGTGGAGATACACGGCGCCAATGGATACCTGCTGGACCAGTTCCTCACCGCGCACACCAACAGGCGCGAGGACCGTTACGGCGGCAGCCTGGACAATCGCCTGCGCCTAACGGGGGAAGTCATCCGGGCTGTCCGGCGGGAGGCGTCGGAACACTTTGCCGTGGGGGTGCGCTGTTCGCAAGGCAAGGTCAACGACTTCACGCACAAGTGGGCAGGCGGAGAAGAAGACGCGGCCCGGATCTTCCGTACGCTGGGCGCGCTGCCCATCGATTACCTGCACACGACCGAGTTCGAGGCATGGCGCCCCGCCTTTGGTGAACAAGGCCCCAGCCTTGCCGCGCTGGCGCGCGAGCACGTTCCGGTTCCGGTGTTGGCGAACGGCTCGTTGCATGATGCGATGCAGGCGGATGGTCTGATGGCGCGCGGCGAGGCCGACTTCGTTTCGCTGGGGCGCGGCGCGCTCACGCATCCCGATTGGCCCGAAAGGCTGCGCGCCGGTGCGAGGCTGGAGGCGTTCGATCGAGGCCTGCTGGCGCCGATCGCCGACCTGGAGAATGCGGCGCGGCATCGGGAGGGCCGCGGCCGGGAATGACTCGGCACATGCGCGAAGCCGGCCGCTCGACAAGTTGAGCCCATGCAAGGAAAATCGTTGCACGTATCCCGAATGTCCTTGTGGCTCCAACGCGATGCTCTATCTGTGCGAAATCGAAGACGTGTTTGAATTGAATGGACGGGGATGCGTAGTCGTGCCTGGAGTCCCGCACGCATTGGCGCCGGATGCGCGGGTCCGCGTGGGCACGGCGCTGCTGATCGTGACGCCGGCCGGCGATGAACTGGGCACTACCATCTCCGGCATCGAGATGATCGATCGGGGCAGGCCGCTGAGCCACGCTCCCTTCAGCGTGCCCCCGGCGATTACAAAGAAGCAATTGCCGATCGGGTCCAAGGTGTACGCGCTTCAAGATCCGGCAGCGTGATACGCCCGGAAGATCCGAAAAGGAGACCACCCATGCCTAAGTTCGTGACGATCGGATATGGAACCCGCGAGGGGTATGACCGAACCCCGATAGCCGTCCGGAACGCGGCGCATGCGCACGACGCGAAGTTGCAGAAAGACGGCGTGTTGATGGGCATCGCGGGCAAGCCGGTGCAGGTGCGCAATCCGGACGCCGCCGGGGCGGTTACGGAGGATGGTCCATTCATGGGGGCGCCCTTGCCGGTGGCGGGCTTTGCCATCATCGAGGCGGCGGACCTGGCAGAGGCGGTGGACATGGTGTCGCGTACGCCCTGCGCGGTGGCGCATGGCGTGGTCGAGGTGTGGCCGCTGGAACAGCCGTAGCGTGGCGGGGTGAAGCTCGCTGCCGGCTAACGCGGCGCCGGGCGCGGCCGGGTTTCGGACGGGGACTGCCGGTCCCGGCCCAGGCGGCGCAATTCATCCAGGGTGAGGCGCAGCAGCCGGGTGGGCTGCTCATCGCGGCGCATGTACATGCCTACCGAGCGCGATAGCGCCTGTTGCAGCCGGGTCTTGCGCACGCCGCGCTGCGTGGCGTTGTCCAGCGAGGACTCCGGCAGCAGCGCGATGCCGCAGTTGTGCTGCACGAAGCGGGCGATGGTGTTCAGGTCCCGCAGGGAATATACGGGATGGAAGGGCTGGGACGCGGCCTGGAAGGCGCGTTCCGTCAAGACGCGCACGCTGGTGCCGGGCGGCATGCTGATGAGCGGCAGCCGAGCCAGTTCCGCGGGCGCCCAATGCGTGATGTCCGGCTTGACCTGGGCGCTGTGAAACAGCACGAAGGGTTCGGTGAACAGTTCCTGGTAGACGAGGTCCGAGGCGCCTACGTCGTTCTTGGTGGTGACCGCGATGTCCACGCGCCGCTCGCGCAGCAATTGCAGGGCTTCGTTGGCGATGGGATCGAACACGTCCACCTGGATCCGCGGCTGCCGGCGCCCCAGGCTCTGGATCAACAGGGGAATGAGCGAGGCCGCGAGCGTGGGCAGGGCCGCGACGGCTACGCGGTTGTTGCGGTCGCGCAGCCGCTGCTCCAGTTCCAGCATGCCTTTTTCATGCAGCGCCGTGATCTTGCGCGCGATGTCCAGGATGTCCTGGCCTTCGCGCGACAGGCGCACCATGCGGGTGGTGCGCTCGAAGAGTTTGACGCCCAGCGTCTCTTCCGTTTCCTTCAGCAGTTTGCTCAGCGTGGGCTGGGTGACGTGCAGCATTTCGGCCGTTCTCTGAAAACTCAGCGTTTCGGCCAGCAGCACGAAGATGCGCAATTGTCTCGTCGTCAGATTCATTCTTTTTGTCTATCAATCCCGTCCAAATTGGAACTTAACCTCGGCGCCTTGCTGCCTTAGCCTTTGCATCACGGACTTTCTCTGGAGCTGGGATGTTTCGTCTTGATGGAAAGGTAGCCCTCGTGACCGGATGCGGAACGCTGGGCGAAGGATGGGGCAATGGCAAGGCCGCCGCCGCGGTCCTGGCCAGGCAGGGCGCGGCGATCTACGGCTGCGATATGAATATCGACGCGGCGCGCCAGTCCGCCGAAGCGGTGGCCGCCGAGGGCGGGAAGATCGTGGTCCGGCAGTGCGACGTGACGGATGGCGCGCAGGTGGCGGAGCTGGCGCGGGCCTGCATCGAGACCTATGGCCGCATCGACATCCTGGTCAACAATGTCGGCCGCTCGGAACCAGGCGATCCGGTCTCCATGACGGAGGACCTCTGGAACGACCAGATCCAGGTGAATCTGACGTCCGCGTTCCTGTGCTGCAAGCACGTCATACCCCTCATGAAGAGAGCCGGTGGAGGCTCGATTATCAACATTTCGTCCATCGCCGGGTTGCGCTATGCGGGCAAACCCCAGGTGGGCTACGCGGCCGCGAAGGCGGCCCTGATGCAGATGACGGCCACCACCGCCGTCATCTATGCGGCCGATGGCGTGCGGCTGAATTCGGTGGTGCCCGGATTGATGTTCACGCCGCTCGTCGAACGCCTGGCGCAGAAATACGCCAAGGGCGATTACGACGGCTTCGTGGCGCACCGGCACGCGCAGGTGCCGTCCGGACGCATGGGCGACGCCTGGGACGTGGCCCATGCCGTGGCCTTCCTGGCCAGCGATGAAAGCCGCTACATCACGGGGCAGCAGATCGTGGTGGATGGCGGCATCACCATGGCCACGCGCTGAACGGAGCCGGCTGATGAATACATGCGAGCAAGCGGGCGCGGGGCGCCTGGCAGGCAAGGTGGCCTTGGTTTTCGGAGCGGGCTGCGTGGGGCCGGGGTGGGGCAATGGGCGCGCGATCGCCGTGCGCTTCGCCCAGGAGGGCGCGCTGGTGGTGGCGGTGGACAAGCGGCCCGAATCGCTGCCGGAGACCCTGGAACTGGCGGGCGAGTGCCGTTCGCGCATTCATACCCACATCTGCGACGTCGGCGACGCGGCCCAGGTGGCGGCGCTGGTCGCTGCGGTGGTCCAGCGCCACGGCCGGATCGACATTCTGGTCAATAACGTGGGCGGCCCGATCCCCGGCGGTCCGGTTGCCCTGTCGCAAGACGATTGGCACAGGCAGCTGGACCTGAATCTGACGTCGGTGTTCATGACCTGCCAGCAGGTCCTGCCCATCATGGAGGCGCAGGGCGCCGGCGCGGTGGTCAATGTGTCCTCGACCTCGGCCATACGCTGGACCGGCGCGCCGCAGGTCGGCTACGCGGCGGCCAAGGCCGGCGTGATGCAGTTTGGACGGGTCGTGGGCGTGGAGTACGCCAGAAAGGGCGTGCGCATCAATACCGTCCTGCCCGGCCAATTGCATACGCCGCTGGTGGATGCCTTCCTGGCCGGCCAGCAGACCGAAGGCGATATCGAGGCCTTGCTGGAACGGCGGCGGCGGCGCATTCCGCTGCCGCTCTCCGGGGACGGCCGGGATACCGCCAACGCCGTGCTCTTTCTCGCCTCGGACGAGGCGCGTTTCATCACGGGAACCGAACTGGTAGTGGATGGGGGCATGAGCGCCCGTTGCGACTGAAGATCACTCAAAGGGAAATCACGATGGCGCGCATTGACTACGCGGATATCACCAAACCGGAAACGAAGCCGCTGGTGGAACGCATCGAACGGGAACGGTCCAGCCTGCCGAATCTTTACCGGATGCTGCTCAACAGCCCGCCGGTGGCGCAGGGCTGGCTGGCCTATCTCACGGCGATACGCCAGCAGAGCGGCCTGCACGCCAGGCTTCGGGAGATGCTCATCCTGCGCGTGGCGGTGCTGAACCAGGCCGACTACGAGTTCGAGCAGCATCTGCCCATTGCCCTGCAGGCGGGGTGTAGCCAGGCCCAGGTGGCGGGGCTGAAGGCCGGCGATTTCGCGCCGCTGGATGCGGGCGAGCGCGCGGCGATGGCGTATTGCGACGAGATGACGCGCGAGATCCGGGTCCGGGACGCGACGTTCGCGGCGGTGCGCGCGGCCTACGACGACAAAGAGATCGTGGAGATCACGGCCACGGTGGCCGCCTACAACATGGTGTCGCGTTTCCTGGAGGCGATCCAGATAGATCACGAATGAACGGCTCGCTTGAAGGCCGGCGAACAACGATACAGGGAGACAAGCATGCATAGCTTCAAAGGACTGCGCGGCGCGTTCGCGTCCATCGCTCTGGGCCTGGCCTTGGGCGCACCGGCACATGCCGACTATCCGGCAAGACCGGTGCAGTTGATCATTCCGTTCGCGCCCGGCGATACCGACCAGATGCTGCGACCCATCACCGAGAAGATGGGCCAGTACCTGGGGCAGCCTATCGTGATGAACTACAAGCCGGGCGCGGGCGGAGGCATCGGCGCGGCGTTTACGGCGTCGGCCGCGCCGGACGGCTACACCATTGTCGGAAGCTCGCCGGGGGCGCTGGTGGTGGTGCCGCTGGCCAACAAGGAAATCAAGTACACGACGGATTCCTTCGCGCCGGTCGCGGCGATTTCGCTGGGCGGCATGATGATCGTTGCCTCGGGCAAGTCCAAGTACAAGACGCTGGCCGACGTGGTGGCCGATGCGAAGGCGCGCCCCGACGGGATTTCCTACGGCACGTCGGGCGCCATGGGCATCAGCCACTTGCTGGGCGAGACTTTCGCGTCCGAGGCCAGGATCCAGCTGCGCCATATTCCTTTCCAGGGCAGCGCGCCGGCGGTCACGGCCCTGCTGGGCGGGCACACGGATATCGCGGTGTCCGCCGTGGGTCCGGCCCAGGCGCACATCCAGTCCGGCGGCCTGCGGCCCCTGGCCGTTTTCAGCAGCAAGCGGCTGGCCGCCTATCCCGATGTTCCCACCCTGCGCGAGCTGGGCTATGAGGTCGGCAGCCCGACCATCTACGGCCTCATGGCGCCCAAGGATACGCCGCCCCAGGTGATCGACGCCCTGTACCAGGCCGCGCGCAAGGTCGTTGCCGACCAGGGCGACGAGGTGAGCAAAACGCTGGGAACGATAGGCGCGGAGGTCAGCGTGCTGAGTCCGCAGGAGTACGGCGCCTACTTGCAGGGGCAGCGCGCGCTGTTTTCCAAGGCGATCGGCCTGATCCGTGAATGAACGGCCGACCGGGCGCGGCGCTACCGGCAATCCATCGAATACCCGCAGCGCAGCTGGTCGGGAAAGTCGGCTGCCGCGGCGCCGTCGGCCAAGCCGTCCGGCACGTTCCAGGCGATGAGCCTCGCGCCGTCGGCGGCTCCGACCTTGCGGGCGTAGATCCACAGCTTGTCGCCTTTCCAGGAGAACGCCATGGCGCTTGCGCTTTCGTTCTTGGGTAGGCGCAGGTTGAGCACGGGCTTTTCTTCTGCCATGTCGAGCACGGTCACGGCGTTGTCGGAGCCGCTGACCGCCAGCAGGCGGCCGCGGGCGGAGCGCGCCAGGCTGGAGGTGTTGTGCACAGTCGGCGTGTCCACGTCGAACCGAGGCAACCCGGTGGCCAGGTCGATGACCCGGAACCGGCGGCCGCCGTTGCCGGTGATTGCCGCCAGCGCCCAATTGCCCGGCAGGCTGCCGAAGAACAGGTTTCCCGTTGCGGCCTTGAAGCTGCGGGCGACGCGCGCGCTGCCGGGGTCGATGCCGTAGGCGCCTCGGCCGGCGGACCAGAACAGGCTGTCGCCGAAATGGATGCGGTTGCTGCGCGCCCGCGGCATCGCCTGTTCCAGGGCGTCATCGACCTCGCCGCGCAGGGCGCTGTTCCAGGCGCGCTGGCTCCATTCGCCCTGGGGCGAGAGGACGAACAGGCTGTCGCCTGCCCGGACGGCGACGCCGCCCGCCGGGCGCGGGGACCAGCCATCCGCAGGCCAGTAGCGCAGGTCCTGCGGCGGTGCGTAGGAATGGGGCTTGCCCTGTCCGGGCCGCCACGCCACCAGTGCGTGGGCGCCGTCGTTCCCCATGCTGCTGCCCCACACCAGGCCGTCCGCGGCAATCTTGAGCTTGAATGCCTGCCCGAACCCGGGTGCTGCATCGCGCCGCTCCACGGCATCGCCTTGAGGCAGGTAGAGGTGGGATGCGTTTCCGGAGGCCAGGAGGCTGCCGTCGGGCAAGGCGAGCAGGCTCCAATCGTGGTTGTCGTAGCGCCGCAGCATCGATTCGTCGGCGGGCAGCTCGGCGCCCGGCAGCGAGGTCTCCGGCAGCGATGCGCTCCGGACCACGGGAACCGCAGCGGGACTTACGCCGTAGCCATAGGCGTCGAAATAGCCCTGCATGATCCGGTCCGCATCGGAGGGCGGCAGGGCCTGCATGCGTTGGGCGAATTCCGCCACCGCGCGCTCCAGCGCGGGGTCGGTGCGGGATGCGGACTCGGTCTTGCGCTCGATGTGCGGATTGGGAACGCAGGTCACGCCCACCATGCAGCTGAACAGGTTGAATTGGCGCGATACCGTAGTGGATGTGCCGCCGAACCAGACCAGCGTCATGGGGCTGCGGCCCGCCATGGGGGAGACGTCCATGACCGTGCCGTAGTCCTTTTGCGCGGGCCGGGATTTGGCTTGTTCGCGGTAGAACGACCAGCGCGGAATCGTCTGCGCGAAAAAAGGCGCCTGACCGATGGTCTTGTCCGCATGCCCGGGTTGCGCGGCAATGGCCCGGGCGAAATCCGCGTGCTCGGTTCTGGTGATGACGCCTGCGCGCAGCGCCCGTTCCAGGACCGGCGCCGCGGCTTGCGACGCCTGCTGGCTCAGGGTTTCGCGCAGCGCGGGATCGTGTGTTGCGCTGACCCGCGCCCAGTAGAACTCCATGCGGGACAAGGCCGCGCTGTCGTTGCGCCATTGAAAGCCGCTCAGGCCGGGCGATGCCAGGTCCTGCTCCAGGCTCGTCTTTACCGCCTCATAGGGCTGCGGAATCAGGTAATAGATGCCTTGTTCATACGAGGCGCCGGGCCCGGGCCGCATCATTATCGGCGCGGCGTCCGCCGGGCACATCAGTACCGCGGCGGCCAGCCCCGCCGACAGCCGCGCTGCGGCCCTATGGCTGCTCTTGGGGAGGATATCCGTCACTGCGTAGCTTGGGCGTCGATGAAGAGGATCCGATTGTAGATCGGAGGCCTGGAGGCGAGACGCGAAATCGGACTGATGCGTCCGCGGAGGGCGGCGGACGGAAATGCGAAGGCCGGCTTTCGCCGGCCTTCCTATCGTTGCCGTCGAGGCGGCGCGCCTATTGCGGCTGCAGCCCGGCTTTCTTGACGATGTCTCCCCAGCGCGGCAATTCCTGGCGCAGCATGGTTTCGAAGCCTTCCGGCGTGCTCGTTTGCGCCACCACGCCCAGCCCTTCCAGCTTCTCGATCACTTCCTGGTCCTGAAGCACCGCGTTGAACACGCTATTCAGCTTCTGGACTACCGCAGGCTGGGCCCCCTTGGGCAGGAGGAAGCCGATCCAGACGTGGGCAGGCACGGTGTCAAAGCCGCTTTCCTTCATGGTCGGCACTTGCGGGAATAGCTTGAGGCGCTGCTCCGAGCCGATCGCCAGCGCTTTCAGCTTGCCGGAAGCGACGAAGGCCTGCACGGCGGGCACGGTATCGAAGGCGATGTCGACCTGCCCTGCCAGCAGGTCGGTCATTGCGCGCGCGCTGCCCTGGTAGGGAATGTGCTCGATGCGCAGGCCGTTCTGGAACTTCAGGGTTTCCATCGCCAGGTTGGACGAAGTGCCTGTGCCTGGGCTGGCGTAGTTCAGCTTGCCGGGGTTCTGCTTGGCATAGGCGACCAGTCCGGCCACGTCGTTGAATGGCATGTCCGGGCGCGCCACGAGCACCAGCGGCAGATTCGCCACCTGGCCGACGGGAGTGAAGTCTTCCGGGGTCTTGTAGTTCACTGACTTGTACAGAAAGTGATTGGTGACCGCCGCCCCGGTTGCGGCGATGGTCAGGGTATAGCCATCCGGCGGCTGGCGCACGAACGACGACAGCAGCACGCTGCCGCCCTGGCCAGGCTTGTTTTCCACGATCACGGGTTGTCCCAACCGGGTCGAGGCGCGCTCGGCCAGCATGCGGGCCACGGTGTCGGTGGCCTGGCCTGGCGGGAAGCCGAGCTGCAGTGTTATCGGTTTCTGCGGATAGCCATCCTGGGCCGCATGCGCGCCCAGCGGAACCGCGGCAATGCACGCGGCCATGATGAGGTGGACTGCCGACTGCTTCATGTTGTCTCTCTCCTGTACGCCGGCTTGAGCGTTATTCGTTATTCGGTGGGGCGCTTTCTCAGCAAATATGTCTGCGAGCCTTCCATGACGGTCTCGCCGCGCTGGTTCACCACGCGAGTCGCCATGCGCACCGTGCCTGTGGTGCGGCCGGGCTTGAGTTCCACGATTTCCAGCGTGCTGTACAGGGTGTCGCCTACGTAGACGGGGCCCACGAAGCGCGAGCTTTGCTCGATGAAACCCTTCATGGATGCTTCGGTCATGTGCGGAAACAGCCCGGCGCCCGCTGCCGTCTGGATAGCCACCTGGAAGCCATGGGCCAGCATGTGCGGCATGCCGTTGGCGCGGCAGTACTCCGCGTCGTAGTGAATGGGGTGGTTGTCGCCGCTGGCCAGCTGGAACGCGGCAAACAAGGCGTCGGTCATCGTGCGCGACGGCAGGATGAAGCGCTCGCCTACCTTGAAATCGTCGAAATAGCGTTGTTCGCACATCTGGTGCGAAGTGGGGTCGAAACCGTTGTTCGGCATTGCTCGTCGTCTCCTGTCCGTGTGGTTGAAAGTCGGATCAATGTACATTACGGAAATGGTTTTCGCAATATTCAAAACTGTAGGCGTGTAGATAATTCCCTTCAGGATCTTCGTTTGTTGCCAGGGAAACAATGGTTGGGATATATTGCGAAAATCATTTCTGCAAGTGTTCGACGCGATGATCGGGCGCAGGCCCGGCAGTCGGGCCGAGGCGCCGGACCCCATCAACAAAACAAGACTGGAGACCTGGATGGATTTGGGACTGAAGGGAAAAGTGGCTGTCGTCACGGGCGGCGGCAGCGGCATCGGCGCCGCGATATGCGCGCAGCTGGCTCGCGAAGGCGCGTCGGTCGTCGTTGCCGACATCAACGGACCGGCCGCCCAGGCCCGGGCCGAGGCGCTGGTGCGTGAAGGCGGACAAGCCTGCGCCTGCCAGGTGGACGTCACCGACGAGGCTTCCGTGCTCGGGCTTTTCCAGCGCGCGGGGGCGGAATACGGCGGGGTGGACATCCTGGTGAACAACGCCGGCTTCACCCGCGACATGCGCATTACCAAGATGGGCCTGGGGGATTGGGACAGCGTCGTCGACGTCATTCTCAAGGGCGCATTCCTTTGCACTCGCGAAGCGGCTCGGGATTTCGCCAGGAAGAACTGGGGGAGAGTCATCAATATTTCGTCGCGCGCCCATCTGGGAAATCCGGGCCAGGCCAATTACTCGGCCGCCAAGGCCGGCCTGATCGGCTTTACGCGCGCCATGGCCCTGGAACACGGCCGCCACAACGTGACGGTCAATGCGGTGGCGCCCGGCATCATCGATACCGAGGCGGTGCAGCGGCTGCCGCATTACGCAAAGATCCGCGAGGCGGCGCAGGCGACCACGCCCATTCCCCGCATCGGGCATGTGAACGACGTGGCCAGCGTCGTCACGTTCCTGGCCTCGGAGCCGGCCGGCTACCTGACCGGGGACGTCGTTCACGTCACCGGCGGCCGCTACTGACCGGCCCGGGAGGAACCACACCATGTCCATCAAGCCTCTCACGGGCATACGCATCCTGGACTTCAGCAAGGTGCTGGCGGGTCCTATCTGCACGCAGGCGCTGCAGGACCTGGGCGCCGAGGTCATCAAGGTGGGAGCCGGGGATTCCGGCGACGATACGCGCGGCTGGCCGCCGTTCCGCAACGGGGATGGCGCGGTCTTTCACTATGCCAACCGGGCCAAGCGCAGCATTGCGCTGGATCTGAAATCTCCCGAGGCGCTCGCGGTGGTGAACAAGCTGGTAGAGCGCGCCGACGTGGTCGTCGAGAGCTTCGGGCCGGGCGTGGCCGAGCGGCTCAAGATCGATTTCGCGACGCTGTCGGCCATCAATCCACGCCTGGTGTATTGCAGCATTTCCGGCTATGGGCGCAGCGGCCCCATGGCGCACGGCAAGGGCTACGACATGATCCTGCAGGCCTTTGTCGGCATGTGCTCGATCATGGGCGAGCAGGGCAGCGGCCCGGTGCGCGCGCCTTTCTCGCCGGTGGACCAGGGCACCGGCATGCAGGCCACCAGCGCCATCCTGGCGGCCTTGATGGAGCGGGGGCGCACCGGCCAGGGATGCCGCATCGAAGCGTCGTTGTTCGAAACCGGCATGGCCTTCCTGGGCTATATGTTCCAGAGCTTCTGGGAGCGCGGCACCGAGCCGCAGCGATTCGGCTGCGCGCACGAATCGCTTTGCCCCTACGAGGCCTACCAGGCCCGCGACAGGCAGATCCTGATCGGCGTGGCCAGCGAACCGCTTTGGCGGCGCTTGTGCGAGGTGCTGGGCCTGGACGATATGCGCGACGATCCCAGGTTCGAGAGTAATGCCAAGCGCGTGCAGCACCGAGGCCTGGTCGCGCAACGCTTGAATGAGGTGCTGGCCCGGCAGGATGCCGCGCACTGGCAGGACCTGCTATTGCAAAACGGCATCCCGGGCGCGCAGATCAATACGTTCGCCGATGCCCTCAATCACCCTCACACCCTGGCCAGCGGCATTCTGGTCGATGTGGATAGCGAGCGCCATGGCCCTATGCGCACCGTCGGACAGCCGGTCAAGTTCAACGGTCAGCGCAGCATGGCCAGCGGGCCGGCGCCCGCGCACGGCGAACATACGCGCGCCATTCTGGGCGAACTGGGATACGGCGACGAGCAGATCGAGGCCCTGCGCCAGCGCGGCATGATCAAACTGGCCTGATCGGCCGATCACAAGAAAGAGAGAGATATGAGCGAGACGTATATCGTGGGCATAGGCATGACGCCTCTGGCCAAGCACCTGAGCCTGAGCGTGAAGCAATTGACGGCCATGGCCGTGGACCAGGCCTTGCAAGACGCGGGGCTGGAACGGGGAGCGGTCGAGGCGGCGTGGTTCTGCAATACGCGCCAGGGCGCGCTGGAAGGCCAGCATGGAGTGCGCGGGCAATGCGCGTTGCGCGCCTATGGGTTCGAAGGCATCGCCATCTTCAATACCGACAACGCCTGCGCGAGTTCGAGCTCGGGCCTGCTGCAGGCGCACGCCGCGGTCAAGGCGGGGCTGTACGACGTCGCCTTGGTCGTGGGCGCGGAAAAAATGAACTACCCCGAAAAGCGGCAGCAGATGTTCGAGGCTTTCAAGGGAAGCTGGGACCGCGATCTGGCCGAGCAGCATATGCAGGGCCTGCTGGCCATGGGCGAGGGCATGGCGTTGCCGCCCGAGGCGTTGGCCGATACGGGAGAGCGATCGGTGTTCATGGACATCTACGCGGCGCAGGCGCGTTTCCACATGAAAACCTTCGGCACGACGCAGCGCCAGATCGCTGCCGTGGCCGCCAAGAACCACTGGCATTCGCAGTTCAACCCGCTGGCGCAGTACCGGACCCCGATGACCGTCGAGGAGGTGCTGGCCGACAAGCTCGTTGCCTGGCCGATGACGCGCTCGATGTGCGCGCCCATGAGCGACGGCGCGGCGGCCCTGGTGGTCGCGTCGGAAAAGGCGCTCAAGCGCCTGGACGCCCGCCGGGCGGTTCGGATCCGCGGGATCGCCGCGAGCAGCGGTTCGCAGCGCACCGCCGAACAGGTCGACCGCCATTTGACGAGAGTTGCGGCATGGCGCGCCTATGAGGCGGCGGGGGCCGGCCCGGAGGACATCTCGCTGGCCGAGCTGCACGACGCATCGGCCATCGCCGAGATCCTGCACAGCGAAAACTGCGGTTTCTGCGACTACGGCGATGGCGGAGCGCTGGTTGAAAGCGGGGCGACGCGCCTGGGCGGCCGCCTGCCGCTGAACGTGTCCGGCGGCTTGCTCTCCAAGGGCCACCCCATCGGGGCCACCGGCGCCATCCAGGTACATGAGATCGTGACGCAACTGCGCGGCGAGGCGGGCCAGCGGCAGGTCGCCGGCAGCCCGCGCCTGGGCATGACCGAGAACGGCGGCGGCTTCTACGGGCTAGAGGAAGCGGCATGCGTGGTCGGCATCTTCGAAGCGCCGTCGCGCCACTGAGGCGCGGGCAACGGGAGCAATGAGATGCCCATCGACCGCGAGCAATTGTTGAACTGGAATATTCCCGAAGTCCGGCACGCCTATACGGAGCGCGACACCATGCTGTATGCGCTGGGTCTGGGCGTCGGCGACGATCCGCAATCCCCGCAAGCCTTGCGTTTCGCCTTCGAGCGCGACCTGCTTGCGTTGCCCACGATGGCGGTGGTGCTGGGCTATCCCGGCCTGTGGATGCGCGATCCGGCGCTAGGCCTGCAATGGCATAGGATGCTGCACGGCGAGCAGGGCATGGCGCTCTACCGGCCTCTGCCCACGGCCGGCACCGTGATCGGCCGCACCCGGGTAACGGAGGTATACGACCGCGGGCCGGAGAAGGGCGCCGTCGTACATACGCGCCGCGACGTCGTCGACGCGGCGACGGACGAGCTGCTTTGCAGTCTGTTCGCCACTTCCATGCTGCGAGCCGATGGCGGCTTCGGCGGGCCGCCGCCGCCGGCGCGCCCTGGCGCGGCGCTGCCCGAGCGCGCGCCCGACTGCGTGCGGGACCTGGCCATCCTGCCGCAGGCCGCTTTCATCTATCGGCTTTCGGGTGACTACAACCCACTGCACGTGGACCCGCAGCTGGCGGCGGACGCGGGCTTCCAGGCTCCCATCCTGCATGGCCTGTGCACCTTCGGCATGGCGGGCCGCGCCCTGCTCGACGCCGTCTGCGGCAACGACCCGCGGCGCCTGCAGTCCATGGACGTGCGCTTTTCCACGCCGGTGTACCCTGGCGAAACCCTGCGCACGGAAATCTGGATCGAGCAAGGCGCGGCGGTATTCCGCAGCACGGCGCTGGAGCGCGGCGCCGCAGTACTGACCAATGGCAACGCCAGGCTGGCGGCCTGATATGACACCGGACAAGGAGAAGACAATGGGTCCCCTGGCAGGACTGAAAGTGGTGGAGTTCCCGGCTATAGGCCCCGTGCCGATGTGCGGCATGCTGCTCGCGGACCTGGGCGCCACCGTCATACGGCTGGAGCGGCAGCAGCCCCTCGCCGACCTGGGGGTGGAACGCCCGCTCAAGTTCAACCTGCTGCTGCGCAACCGGCCCAGCATCGGCGTGGACCTGAAGGCCGCCGACGGCGCGCGCTTTGCGATGGAGCTGCTCGGCTCCGCCGACGTGCTGCTCGAAGGTTTCCGGCCCGGCACCATGGAACGCATGGGCTTCGGGCCCGAGGCCTGCCTGGCGCGCAATCCCCGCCTGGTGTATGGCCGCATGACGGGATGGGGGCAGAGCGGTCCCTATGCCGCCATGGCGGGCCACGACCTCAACTACATTGCTCTCACCGGAGCGCTCAACGCCATCGGGCGCAAGGGCGCGCCGCCCACGCCGCCGCTGAATCTGGTCGGTGATTTCGGCGGCGGGGCGCTGTATCTGGCCCTGGGCGTCATGGCAGCCGTTTTCACGGTGCGCAACGGGGGCAAGGGCCAGGTGGTCGACGCCGCCATGGTGGATGGGGCGGCCTCGCTCATGACTCCATTCTTCGGCATGGCGGCCGCTGGCCTGCTCAATCCCGAGCGCGGCACCAACGTGCTGGATTCAGGCGCGCCGTACTACGACGTCTATCGCTGCGCCGACGGCAAATACCTGTCCATCGCGCCCATCGAGACCCGTTTCCGGAAAACGTTCCTTGAAAAGCTGGGGCTGGAAGGCGACGTCCAGGCCGGCGGTCCAGGCGCCGGCTGGGACGCCCTGCGCGAGCGGATCGAGGCCCGCGTCGCCACCCGCACGCAGGAGCAATGGTGCGGGATCTTCGATGGCTCCGACGCCTGCGTCGCGCCGGTCCTGTCCATTGCCGAAGCGCCCGCGCATCCGCACAACCAGGCCCGCGGCACCTTCATAGAAGTTGACGGGGTTCCCCAGCCCGCGCCGGCGCCGCGCTTCAGCGGCACGCCCGCCGGCACGCCCCGTCCTCCCGAACCCGTCAACAGCCGCTACGAAGAATGCCTGCGCGACTGGGGCTGGTCGGCCACGGATATTTCCGGTTGGCGCGGCAACCCTGCGGTGGGCCCCGGCGCCTAGGCAATTCCGCCGACCCGTCTGCTAGACTCATACGCCTGAATCCGGAACTTCCATGAGCAAGACCGACCCCAACTCCGCGCCCGCGAAAGGCCGGCGCCGCAAGGCGATGGACGCCAACCCCGCGGGCCACGCGGCCCGCGATGATCTGAAAGACAGTTCCGACCGGCAATTCGTCGTGGCCCTGGCACGCGGCCTGGACATCCTCAAGGCCTTCCGGCCTCGGGAAGGCCCGCTGGGCAACCGCGAACTCTCCGAACGTACCGGCATGCCCGCGGCCACGGTTTCACGGCTTACCTACACCCTGTGCCGCCTCGGCTACCTGGAATTCAATGCGCGCCAGGAAAACTACGAGCTCGGAAGCAGCACGCTGGCGCTGGGGCAGGTCGCGCTGGCCCGCCGCAATATCCGCAAAGTCGCCGCGCCCCTCATGCAGGAGCTCGCCGACCGCACCAACGGCAACGTCGGCCTGGGCATCCTGCACAAGCGCATGATGCTTTACATCGAAACCTGCGAAGGTTCGGGCCTGCTCGGCCTGCGCCTTTTCAATGGCTCGCGCATCCCCGTCATCACCAGCGCCATGGGGCGCGCCTATCTGGCCCGCATGGAAGACGCCGAGCGGGAAAGCCTGCTGGAAGTCCTGCAGCCGCAGTTTGGCGCCGACTGGGCCACCGCCATGGTCGGCCTGCAAAAAGCCATGCGCGACATGGACCGCTACGGCTTCTGCACGTCGCTGGGCGAGTGGCAAAGTTATATCCACGGCGCCGGCACGGCCATACGTCTTTCCGACGGAAGCCTGTACGGCTTGAACCTGGGCGGCGCCGCCTATCTGCTGCCCGAGCGCGAGCTGATGGAAGTCCATGGCCCGCAATTGGTGGAAGTGGCCGAGAAAATCCGCAAGGCCATGAGCGCGCCGGAAGAGGTGTGACTCTTAGGTATGCTGCCGGCAAGGAGGACCCATTGCATGGCCACGCCCGAACAGATAATGAAGCATTACGACGCCGACCCGGACGAGGATCCATGGGTCCGCGCCAAGCCGGCGCCCGCGCCCGTCGAAGTCGTTTCCTACGATCCCGAATGGCCCGAACGCTACGGGGATCTCGAGGCGCGGATACGCCAGGCGCTGGGGCCGGCGGCGCTGGACGTGGAACACATGGGATCGACGGCGGTGCCGGGCCTGGCGGCCAAGCCCGTGATCGATATCGACCTTACCGTGGCGGATCCGGTGCGGGAAGAGGCGTATGTTCCGGCCTTGCAGGCGATCGGCTATGTCCTGGCGCTGCGGGAGCCTTCCTGGCACCAGCATCGGCTGCTGCAACTGGACGAGCCGAAAGTGAATCTGCACGTGTTCGGCCCGGATTGCCCGGAGAATATCCGGCACCGGATGTTCCGGGATTGGCTGCGCGGCCATGACGAGGACCGCGATCTGTATGCCCGCGCCAAGCAGACGGCGGCCGGAGGCATGATGGAAGTGATGGCGTACAACAAACGCAAGGAAGCGACGGTGCGCCGGATCTACGAACGCATGTTCCGCGCGGCCGGATTCCTGTGACGGGCGCTCAGGCGCCGGGCAGCATGTAGCGGGCGGACACGGCGAGGATCCGCTGGGCGGATTCGCGCAGCAGGCGCGCTTCGCGGTAGGCCTGCAGCGATACGACGGCGTCGTAGCGGCGGGAACTGCGCGGACCGGCCAGCAGCGCGGGGCGGCGGGTCAGAATTGGGGAGATCAAGCGTTGCATGAGGAACCTTCCTGCGGGCGCCAGGCCCGGGGTATATGGCTGGCATCGTAAGCCGGCCGGGAATGCGCGCCAACGATTTACCTTTCATATGGATATCCGGGCTTTCCCCGAGGAATAACGGGGCTTGCGCGCACTGCGCCGCCAGTATCGCCGGCGCATATGACAGTCTGATGCCAATGGCGGGCATGTCTTGCGAATTCACATACTACGCGGTAGCATTAAAAAAACACAGGATCGGAGACAGGAATGCCCTTGCCCTTGGAAGGTCTGTTGGTGATTGCCGTGGAGCAGGCTGCCGCGGCGCCTTACGCCTCGTCGCGGCTGGCCGACGCCGGCGCGCGGGTGATCAAGATCGAACGCGCGGCCGGCGATTTCGCGCGCGGCTACGATGGCGCTGTCATGGGCGACAGCACGTACTTCGTGTGGCTCAACCGGGGCAAGGAATCCATCGTCCTCGATTTCGCGCGGCCCGAGGACATGGCGCTGCTGCGCAAGCTGATTCTCCAGGCCGACGTGCTGATCCAGAACCTCGGGCCCGGCGCGGCCGCGCGCGCGGGCATCGGTTGGCAGGAGATGCGCGCCGCCAATCCCCGCCTTATCACTTGCGATATCAGCGGTTACGGCGAAACGGGTCCGTACGCGGACATGCGGGCCTACGATCTGCTCGTGCAGGCCGAATCGGGAATCGCCTCGGTCACCGGCACGCCGGAGGCGCCCGGGCGCATCGGCATTTCGGCCTGCGATATCGGCACCGGCATGTATGCGCACGCGGCCATCCTGGAAGCCCTGTTGCAGCGGGAACGCACCGGGGAGGGCAGTGCGCTGCATGTGTCGCTGTTCGACGCAATGGCCGACTGGATGACCGTGCCCCTGCTGCACTACGACTACGCCGGCACGGTATGGCCGCGGGTGGGGCTGGGGCATCCCACCATCGCCCCGTATGGCGCATTCGCCTGCGGGGGCGGGCAGCAGCTCCTGATCGGCGTGCAGAACGATGGCGAATGGCGCCGCTTTGCCGGCGAGGTGCTCGGGCGCCCCGAGTGGGCCGACGACGCGCGCTATCGCAGCAATCAGGACCGCGTGCGCCACGCGGCCGAGCTGAAGTCCGAGATCGAATCCGTGCTGCGCGAAATGGACGTGGACGCGCTGCGGCAGCGCCTGGCGCAAGCGAAGATCGCGTACGCCTCGGTCAATGGCGTCAAGGAATTGTCGTCGCATCCGCACTTGCGCCGCGCGCAGGTGCGCACCGCGCATGGCGAGGCGTCCATCGTGGCGCCGCCCGTCCAGGTGCGCGGCGAGCCGCGCCAGCTCGGCGAGGTGCCGGCCATCGGCGCGCATACCGAGGCGGTCCGCGCCGAATTCGGCGGCGGGGCCTGAGGGTAGAATTTCGCGTTTGACTCGGCACATCAAGGAAACCATGGGACGGCCTAGCCTGATCGACAGCACGGAAGGAATCGAGAAGCGGCTCGCCATTCTCGACGCCGCCGCGTCCGTGTTCATGAACCTGGGCTTTTCCGCGGCCTCGCTGGATGACATCAGCGACGCATATGGCGCCACCAAGGGCATCATCTATTACTACTACCGCAATAAGTCGGCGCTGTTCTTCGCCGTGCAGCGGCGCGCCATGGAACTGACGCGCGAGGCCATCGAGCCCCATGCGCTGGCGGACGGGCGGCCCGCCGTCAGGTTGCGCAGCATGGCGCACGATCACACGCTGCTGATGATGGAGCACCTGGCCTATCTGCGGGTGGCTGCGCAGGGGCTGGAACTGCACCTGACCGGCCGCACCACGGCATCCGAACGCGCCGAACTCGAAGAAATCCTCAAGCTGCGGGCGGCGAACGAAGCCCTGTACGTGCGGGTAATCGAAGAGGGCGTGCAGTTCGGCGATTTCCGTCCCATGGATTCCAAGCTGCTGGTCAAGCCTTTGCTGGGGGCCTTGAACTGGACGTCGCGCTGGTACCACCCGCGCAAGAACGAAACCGCCAAGGACCGCGAACGCGTCGCCGACGAACTGGCCGGTTTCGCGGTCAGCGCGCTGTTGCCGCATCCCGGGTAAATCATGGCCGCGCGGCCGGGCAGGTCCGCGCGGCTTTTTTTAATCAATTTTGATACTAATCGGTATTATTTAAATAACAGGACGACAGCGATCTATGGCTCCGAAAATCCTGGTGGAACGCACCGGCTTTGTGACGACGGTGATCATCAACCGGCCCGAAGTGCGCAATGCGCTGGATCGCGAAGCCGCGGCCGCCCTGGCTCGCGCCCTGCGCGAGTTCGACGCCGACGAGGAGGCGCGCGTGGCCGTGCTGTGCGGCGCGGGAGGGGCCTTTTGTTCCGGCGCGGATCTCAAGGAACTGGCGGGAGGCACCGACTACGAGCCGTGGGCCGGCAGCGCGGAAGGCCCGTTGCATGCGCCGCTGTCCAAGCCCGTGATCGCGGCGGTGGCGGGCCATGCCTGCGCCGGCGGCCTGGGCGTGGCCTTGTGGTGCGATCTGCGGATCGCGGAGGAGAGCGCCTCGTTCGCGGTGCTGTCGCGCCGCTGGGGCGTGCCGATGAGCGACGGCACCACCGTGCGCCTGCCCCGCTTGATCGGCATGAGCCGCGCGCTGGACATGCTGTTGACCGCGCGCGTCGTGTCGGCGCCGGAGGCCGAGCGCTACGGGCTGGTCAACCGCGTCGTTCCGGATGGACGGGCGCGCGCCGAGGCAGAGGCGTTGGCGCGCCAGATGGCGCAGTTTCCCCAGATCGCCCTGCGCTCCGACCGGCAATCGGCCTACGCCCAGGCGGGCATGGCGGAGCCGGATGCGGTCGCCGCTGAAATGGCCTACGCCGCCGAGGCGCGCCGCCTGGAGGCGCGGGCGGGCGCGCAACGTTTCGAACAGGGCTCGGGCCGCCACGGCGCCCTGCCCGACGCCGGCTAGGAGAATGCGCATGCGAGCCGTAGTTTGCCGAGGGCTGGACGATCCCAGCCAAGTCAGCGTGGAGACATGCGCGCCGCCGCCGATGACGCCGGGCGCCGTGCGGATCGCCGTGCACTCGTGCGGGGTGAGTTTCGCCAACCTGCTGGTGCTGCAAGGCAAGCACCAGAACCGGCCGCCGCTGCCGTTGACGCCGGGCACCGAGGTCGCGGGCATCGTCACCGAATGCGCGCCCGGCGTAACCCTGTTCCGCCCGGGCGACCGGGTGGTGGCCGGCGTGCGCTCGGGCGGCTTCGCCAGCGAAGTGGTGGCCCCGGTGGACACCACGTTCGCCCTGCCTGACGGCGTGGATTTCGACAGCGCGGTGCAATTCCCCACCATTTACGCCACGGCCTATGGGGCGCTGTGCTGGCGCGCGCGCCTGCAGCCCGGCGAGACCGTGCTGGTGCACGGCGCGAGCGGAGGCAGCGGGCTGGCGGCCATCGAGATCGCCAAAAAGGCGGGGGCGCGGGTCATCGCCTGCGCCAGCACGCAGGCCAAGCTGGACGCGGCGCGCGCCCACGGCGCCGATGAGGGGCTGAACTACCGCGACGGCGACTTCCGCGACGCGGTGCTGTCGCTGACCGGCGGCCGCGGCGCGGACGTGATCTTCGATCCGGTGGGAGGCAAGATCTTCGAGGAATCGCTGCGCTGCGTGGCCCCGGAAGGCCGGCTGATCCCCATGGGGTTCGCCGGCGGCGAGATTCCACGGATTCCCGCCAACATCCTGCTGGTGAAGAACGCCACGGCCATCGGCATCTATTGGGGCTACTACATGGGCTGGGGCCGGGTGCCGGTCCCGCCGGAACGCCGCGCGGCGGTGCGCGCGGCGTTCGCCACCCTGTTCGACTGGGTGGTCGAAGGCGCGTTGAAACCCTATACGCAGCGGACCTTCGGCCTCGAGTCGTACGAAGAGGCGCTGGCCGTCCTGGCCTCGCGCGAGGTGATCGGGCGCGTCGCCCTGCATCCCCAAATTTCCCCCTGACAGCGGGCGCCCAGACCCGTATTCCGACAAAACCGACCATAAAGCACCATCACAGGAGCTGGAGACATGAAACGACTGATCAAGCTGCTCATCGGCGTTACGCTTGCCGCGGGCGCGCAGGCTAGCTATGCCTTTCCCGACAAACCTATCCGTCTGATCGTCCCGTACCCGCCGGGCACGGGCACCGACACGCTGGCGCGCTACACCGCGCGCCAGCTGGAGGCCCGGCTGGGTCAGCCGGTGATCGCCGAGAACCGGCCGGGCGCAAGCGGCATCATCGCGACGCAGACCGTGGTGTCCGCAGCGCCCGACGGCTATACGCTGCTGCTCGCGGCCAATGCGCCGGTTGCGACCAATGTGGCGGCTTTCGCCAAGCTGCCCTACGACCCGCTGACCGATCTGGCGCCGGTGGCCGTGCTGGCCCAGGCTCCGATGGGTTTCTACGTCTACCAGGACTCGCCCTACAAATCCGTGGACGACCTGGTGCAAGCGGCAAGAAAGGACCCGAAGAAGCTGAACTACGGCGCGGGCAGCGCCACGTACCAGATCGCCACGGAGTGGTTCCTGTCACTGGCCCAGGCTGGCGCCAACGGCATTTCCTACAAGGGCGCGGGCCCCGCGCTCAATGACCTTGCAGGCAAACAGGTGGACTTCGTGATCGCGGAGTACAGCGGCGCGCAAGCCCTGGTGCAGGCGGGCAAGCTGCGGCTGCTGGCGGTGACGACGAACGAGCGGCTGGCCAGCGCGCCGGACGCGCCGACCTTGCAGGAGCTGGGGTACAAGGACTTCTTCAAGGTGGCGTGGTGGGCCATGTTCGCGCCGGCCAAGACGCCGGCCCCGGTAGTGAAGACCTTGCAGGACGCACTGCTCGCGATCTATGCCGAACCCAAGACCCGGGAGTTCCTGGCGCAGAGCAATTTCATTTCCTTCATCGGCGACGCCGAAGCGCTGGCCAGGTTCCAGAAGAAGGAGATCGAGCTCGAGATCGCCACGGCCCGGAACGCCAATATCCCCAAACAGTGATCCGCCGCTTGCGGGCGATATCCAACCAGGAACAGATATGACAGGTCCTTTGTCCGGCGTGCGCGTCGTCGACGCCAGCAATTTCGTTTTCGGGCCGATGGCGACCCAGCTGCTCGCCGACATGGGCGCGGAGGTGATCAAGGTCGAGCCGCCGCAGGGCGATCCGATGCGCATGGTCGGCCAGTCGCGCAATCCGAAGATGGGGTCGTTCTTCCTCAACCTGAATCGGGGCAAGCGCAGCGTGGTGCTGGACCTGAAGCAGCCGGGCGACGTGGCGCGCCTGGATGCGCTGCTGGCCACTGCCGACGTGTTCGTGCACAACATGCGTCCGGCCGCCGCGCGGCGGCTGGGCATCGCCTACGAGGATCTGGCGCCGCGCCATCCCGGGCTGGTCTATGCGGTGGCGCTCGGCTTCCATCAGGACGGCCGCTATGCCGAACGCCCCGCCTACGACGACGTGATCCAGGGCATGAGCGGGGTGTCGGGCCTGCATGCGCGCATGTATGGCGAGCCCGGTTTCGTGCCCATGCTGTTCACCGACAAGCTCTGCGGCGTGTACCTGGCCGGCGCGATCGCATCGGCGCTGGTTGCCCGCGCCGCCAGCGGGCAGGGGCAGCAGGTGGAGGTGCCCATGTTCGAAACCATGGCGTCCTTCAATCTGGTCGAGCACCTGGCCGACGGCATTTTCGGCGGCCCGCAGGCGGAGGCGCCGCCGCCCGGCTACGAACGGGTCTTCAGCCGCTATCACCGGCCGCTCAGGACTCGGGAGGGCTATGTGTGCCTGGTCGCCAACACGGACGCTCAATGGCAGCGCCTGTTTTCCCTGCTGGGACGGCCCGAACTGGCCGCGGATCCGCGCTTCGCCACGATGGGAGACCGTATCCGCAACGCGGAACCGCTTTACGAGGCGGTCAGCGAGAGCCTCCTCGGGCGGGGCGCGGCCGAATGGCTGGCGCTGTTCCTGCAGCACGATATCCCCGCCGGGCCCGCCAATGGCCTGGACGAGCTGCTGAACGACCCGCACCTGGCCGACGTGCGGTTTTTCGAAACCGTGCAGCACCCGACCGAGGGCGAATTGCGCTGCGCGCCCACGCCCTTCCGCTTTTCGGCCAGCGCGCGGGCCGCGGCGGGCGGCGCGCCAGGACTGGGCGAGCACAACGCGGAGATCCTGGGGTAGGGGAGCGGCGCCTACATGCGCACGGACGCGATGCCCGCGACCCACACCCAGCGCCCGCCCCGCAGCTCGAAGTCGTAGGTCATGGCGTCGGACGGCATATGCAGGAACGGCGCGAACCAGACGCGCACGCGGCTGGGCGCCTGGACGTCCCATAGCGAAACGCCGCCGATGGGGCTGTCGGGAGACAGGCCCAGCATGGAAATATAGGCTTCATCCCGGGGGCTTTCGCCTTCCGGCTCGACCGGCCATTCGCCCAGCTGCTGGCTGCCCGAGTAGAAGACCAGCCCCGTGGCGAACGGATCGGCGGCCTCGCCGCCGAAGCGGGCGATGTTGAGCTGGCCCATGCCGTCGTCGGATCGGGCGCACAGGATGCGCTCGAACAGCGCAAGCAGGCTTTCTTCCTGCGCAATGCCGAGACGGCCGCGCATCAGCGCGGACACCGGGGCCTGGCCCTCGACGCAGTGGCGTGTTTCCAGCAGCAGGCCGCGTTCGGTGCGCTGGACCGAATCGTCGGGCTTGGCGCCGGTCAGCATGCCGCCGATGTCCCGCAGCACGGATTGCTGCCCGGACGCGTGCGCGAGGGTCGAGGGGCCGGCCGTCAGGCCGGCAATGATAAGGGCCCCGCAAAGGGCCGACGTGAGGGTGATGCGCATTGCTGTTTTCTGTTGATTTACCGATAGGGGGAGGCGTCAGGACGCCTTCAGGCGGGAAGGCACTTCGTCCGTGTCGCTGCAGACGGCCAGGACTTCCGCCGGTTTCTTGCTGAGCGACAGGTAGACGTGTCCGATGCTGCTGTCGAAATAGGCGGTCTCGAGCTTGCCCAGCACGACGCTGTCGCCGTTCTCGAACTGGATGCGGACCTTGCCGGACAGCACCACGGCGAATTCCTGGCCCGGGTGCCGGATGTAGTCCTCGAATTCCACCACTTCGCGCGCATCGATCAGGGCGAACATGGGCGTCATCTTCTTGCCGGGATATTCGCCCATCAGCAAGCGGTAGTGATAGTTTTCCGTGACGTAGTCGCGGGCGTCGCCGAGCTTGTTCTTGACGAAGGTGGGGGCGACGGCGGCCTGGGGGGCGTCGCCGAGCATGAACATGCGGGTCATGTCGATGTCCAGCGCCCGGGCCAGCGCGGCGAACTTTTCGTAGCTGAGGGCGATCTGCCCCAGCTCGGCCTTCGAGAGCGTAGACACCGCGATGCCGCTGGCGCGGGATACCGCCTGCAAGGTCAGTTTCCTTGCCTTGCGCTCTGCCCGCAGGCGAGCGCCCATTTCTTCCTTGCCCACGATCTCGGGCGGGGATGTATTGCCGGATAGGGCCATGTAGCTGTCTGGCATCAAGGGTTGAGGGCTGGGGCAGGGCCCGCAAGCCCCGCCGCGTGTATGCCGGATTGTAAGGGGTGGGCGGGTTCAGGCGGGAGGCAGGGCTCCGGTGCGTTCGACGATCATTCCGTAGTGCTCCGGACGCCGGTGGGCGGCGAAATTGAAGATGTTGGCCCGGTAGTGCTCCGACACCGACAGGTCGCAGACGAAATTGATGACCTCGTCGTCTTCGGAGAACGCTCGCACCATGATCTCTCCCGTGGGCGCGACGATGCAGGAGCCCCCGATCATCGGGTTGCCTTCCTCGACCCCGGCCTTCGCAGCGGCGGCGACCCAGCAGGCGTTCTGGTAGGCGCCCGCCTGCAGGGACAGCAGGTGGTGGTGCATGCGCAGGTGGATCGGCTCGTTCCATTGCACATAGCCGGAAGGGGTGTTGTAGCCGGCCATGACCACCTCCACGCCCTGCAGGCCCATGACGCGGAAAGTCTCGGGCCAGCGCCGGTCGTTGCAGATGCACATGCCGATGGCGGCGTCGGGCGTCCGCCAGACGGGAAAGCCCCGGTCGCCGACGGCGAAGTACTTTTTCTCCAGGTGCTGCAGCGCGGCGCCGTCGCGCGCCTGGGCGTCGCCGGGGATATGGATCTTGCGGTACTTGCCGACGATGCCGCCGTCGCGTCCCACCAGGATGCTGGTGTTGTATTGCCTGCCGTCGGCCAGTTCGGCATAGCCCAGATAGAAGCCGATGCCTTTTTCGCGCGCGGCGTCGAACAGCGGGCAGGTCAGCGGGCCGGGCATTTCGGTTTCGAAGAACGCCTGCACTTCCGCGGGGTCGTCCAGCGACCAGCGCGGAAAGAAGGTGGTCAGCGCCAGTTCCGGAAAGACGACCCAGGCGGCGCCGCGGCTGTGGGCGTCCTCGAGCAGGCCGAGCAGCCGGCGCACGACCTGGGCCCGGGTATCGCCGCGCTGGACGGGGCCCATTTGCGCGACGGCCAGGTGGAGCTTGCGCGCGCTCATGCCGCGCTCCGGTTCAGCACCCGGCCGGCATGCTCGCCGGTGAAAGCCTGGTCCCGCCAGACCGGCGCGCCGTTGACGTAGACGGAATGGATGCCGGCGGCCCGTTCAGTGGGGCGTTCGAACGTGGCGGAATCCGCCACGGTGTCCGGGTCGAAGACCACCAGGTCCGCGAAGTAGCCGGGCTGTACCTGGCCCCGTTCGGCCAGGCCGAACTTGGCGGCGGTCAGGCCGGTCATCTTCCAGACGGCGGTTTCCAGCGGGAAGAGGCCCAGGTCCCGGGAGTAATGCCCCAGCACGCGCGGGAACGTGCCCCAAAGCCGCGGATGGGGACGCTCATCGTGGGGCAGGCCGTCCGAGCCGATCATGGTGGGGCCGAACGCCAGGATGCGCTGGACGTCGGGCTCGTCCATCATGAAGTAGATGGCGCCGGCGGGCTGCAATTCCTGCACCACGTCGTACTTGGACTTGCCCCGTTCGGCGGCGACCTCGTCCAGGTCGCGTCCGCTCAATTCGGGGAAGGGCTTGCACCAGGTAATGAGGGTGCGTCCGGCCAGCAGGACCCGGTCCTGCTTGAGCATGGTGGAGCCCGCCACGTAGGGGTAGGCATCCAGAGAGACGTCTTGCGCCGCCATGGCGGCCTCGATCAGGCGCAGCGTTTCCTTGGAGCGTCCGAAGTTCGGCTTGCCCATGACCTTGTGGTGCGAGATGACGACGGGCACGCCCAGCTCACGGCCGATGCGGAAGGTTTCCTCCAGGGCCGGCACGATGTGCTCGCCTTCGTCGCGCATGTGCGTGGCGTAGATGCCGCCATGCGTGCCGAGCGGGCGGCACACCTCGATGATTTCCTCGGTGCTGGCGCTGGCGGCCGGAGGATAGAACGTGCCAGTGGAGATGCCGATGGCGCCGCTGGCCAGCGCGTCGTCCGCCAGCGCCTGCATGGCCTGGACTTCGGCGGGCGTGGCTTCGCGCTTCAGGTCGGGCATGACCGCGGCGCGTAGCGTGGAGTGGCCGACCATGCAAGCCGCGTTGACCGCGGCGGGCGCGGCGCGCAGAGCGTCCAGATAGTCCGAGAAGCGCTCGAAGCGGTAGGAGCCGCCTTCGTCCAGCAGGTCCAGCGGCGCGGGCGGGCTGGCATGCGCCAGCGGCGCCAGGCTGATGCCGCAATTGCCGGTGACGACCGTCGTGACGCCTTGCGAGATCTTGGGCGTCATGTCGCGGTGCTTGAGCAGGTAGTTGTCGTCGTGCGTGTGCGAGTCGATGAATCCTGGGGCCACCACCTTGCCGGCGACGTCGATGCGCCGGCCTGCGGCGCTGCCGCTCAGGTCGCCCACCGCGGCGATCCGGTCTGCGCGCACGCCGACGTCGGCGCGGCGGCCAGGGGCGTTGGTGCCGTCGATGACGGTGCCGCCGGCGAGGATGTAGTCGAACGGGGTGGCGTCGGGCTGGGTCATGCGTATCTCCGGCTAGGCAAAGTGGCAGGCAACCTGCTGTTCAGGGGCGATGTGACGGGGCTGCGGGGCTTCTTCGGCGCAGCGCGGCTGGGCCATCGGGCAGCGGGTGCGGAACGCGCAGCCCGAGGGCGGCGACAAGGGGCTGGGGATTTCGCCTTTCAGCACCTCGACCGGCGTGCGTTCTCCCTGGCGCGCGGACGGCACCGCCGCCAGCAAGGCGCGGGTATAGGGGTGGGCGGGGCGCCCGAATATCGCATCGCGCGTGCCGGTCTCCACGATCCGGCCCAGGTACATCACGGCGACCCGGTGGCTGATGTGGCGCACGACGCTCAGGTCGTGCGAAATGAACACATAGGTCAGGCCCATATCGCGCTGCAGGTCCATCAGCAGGTTGATGACCTGGGCCTGGACCGAGACGTCCAGCGCCGATACCGGTTCGTCGCAGACGATCAGCCCCGGGTCCAGCGCGAGCGCGCGCGCGATCACGATGCGCTGGCGCTGCCCGCCGGAGAATTCGTGGGGATAGCGGTCGGCGGCGTCGGGCCGCAGGCTGACGCGGGCCAGCAACTGCGCGACGCGTTCGCGGATCGCGGCGCGGCCGTGGCCGAAGTTGCGCAGCGGCTCGCCGATGATGTCGCGCACCCGCATGCGCGGATTCATGGAGGAAAACGGGTCCTGGAAGATGAACTGCATCCGCTGGCGCATGGCGCGCAGCTGGCGTCCGTTCATCCCCGCCAGGTCGTGCCCTTCAAGGAGGATGCGGCCCTCGGTGGGCTCGGCAAGCCGGATCAGGCACTTGCCGGTGGTGGATTTGCCGCAGCCGGATTCGCCGACCAGGCTCAGCGTCTGGCCGCGCGGGACCGACAAGGACACGCCGTCGACGGCGCGCAGCACTTTCGCGCCGCCGGCGCCGTCCACCGGGAAGTGCTTCTTGAGGCCGATGACCTCCAGCATGGGTATCGCGCCGGGGGCGGGCGCGGACACGGCGGGAGCAAGGGGAATGTCGTGCAGGTTCATGGCGGGCCTCAGGCAATCGTGGCGTTGGTCGCGGGCGCCGTCTCCGCCTCGCGGGCCCAGCACCAGGCCCGGTGCCGGCTGCCGGCGTCGACGGCGGGCGGGGCGGCCTCGCTGCAGCGCGGCAGGGCTTGGGAGCAGCGCGCCGCGAAGGCGCAGCCGCGCGAGGCAGGCGTCATCACCGGGACGATGCCGGGCAGCTCGGCCAGCCGCGCGTCGTGGCCCTGGCCATCGACGAAGTCGGGCAGGGAGCGGATCAACGCCTGGGTATACGGGTGCTGCGGACGGTCCAGGACGTCGTCCACGCTGCCTTCCTCCACCTTGCGGCCGGCATACATGACGATGACGCGCTGGCACATCTGCGCGACCACGCCCAGGTCATGCGTGATCAGCACGATGGCGGTGCCGAGCCTGGCCTGGATGTCGCGCAGCAGATGCAGGATCTGCGCCTGGATGGTGACGTCCAGCGCGGTGGTGGGCTCGTCGGCGATCAGGACCTTGGGCTGGCAGGCCAGCGCCATGGCGATCATGGCGCGTTGGCGCATGCCGCCCGACAGCTGGTAGGGGTACTCGCGCACGCGGCGCGCGGGGTCGGATATCTGCACCAGGTCCAGCAGTTTTTCGGCCTGCGCCATGGCTTCGCGCCGCGACATGCCCTGATGCAGCATGAGCGATTCGCTGATCTGCCTGCCCACGGTGAAAACGGGGTTCAGGGAGGTCATCGGTTCCTGGAAGATCATCGAGATCCGGTTGCCCCGGATCTCGCGCATGGCTTTCTCGGGCAAGGCGAGCAGGTCGCGCCCGTCGAACTCGATCCGGCCGCCCGCGACGCGGCCCGGCGCGCGCAACAGGCGCATGATGGACAGCGACGTGACGCTCTTGCCGCAGCCGGACTCGCCGACCAGGCCCAGGGTTTCGCCGGGCAGGAGGTCGAAGGAGAGGCCATCCACGGCGACCACGGTGGCCTCGTCGCCGTCGAAGCAGGTCGTGAGTTCGTGCACGCGCAAGACAGGTTGGGTTTGCATGTGCGCTCCTACAGCTTTTTGGCCAGGCGGGGGTCGAGCATGTCGCGCAGGCCGTCGCCCACGAGATTGACGGCCAGGACGGCCACGCCCAGGAACAGGCCCGGATACAGGATGATGTGGAAGGCCACGGCCACGAAGTTGCGGCCTTCGGCCATGATGTTGCCCCAGCTGGGGGTCTGAGGCGGGATGCCCACGCCCAGGAAGCTCAGCACGGCCTCGGTCAGGATGGCCGAGGCGGCGATGAAGGTGGCCTGCACCATCAGCGGCGCGAACAGGTTGGGCAGGATGTGGCGCAGCAGTATCGCGGGCACGCGGGTGCCGGAGGAGACGGCCGCTTCGATGTAGGGCTGCTCGCGGATCGTCAGGACCAGCGCGCGCACCAGCCGGACGACGCGCGGCACCTCCGGAATGACGATGGCGATGATCACGGTGCCCAGGCCGCCTTTCAGCGTGGCCATCAGCGCGATCGCCAGCAGCACGCCGGGGATGGCCATCAGGCCGTCCATGATGCGCATGATGAACGCGTCCAGGCGGCGGAAGTAGCCGGCCGCCATGCCCAGGGCGACGCCGCCCACGGTGGACACCACCGCCACCACGATGCCGACCACCAGCGAGATGCGGGCGCCCCAGACGGTGCGTGAGTACACGTCGCGGCCGAGCGCGTCGGTGCCGAAGAAATGCTCTGACGAGGGCGGCTTCATGCGCGCCATCGGGTTGATGTCCTGCGGATCGACCGTGGCGATCCAGGGCGCGGCCAACGCAATCGCGGCCAGGACCAGCAAGATGGCGCCGCCCACATACAGCATCGGATGGCGGCGCAGGGACTTGAGGGCCCGGCGGTAGCGCGGGCGGCGGACGGACAGCGGCAGGGTAGCGGTAGTCATGCGTGTCCCCGTTCAGTAGCGGATGCGAGGATCGAAGAGCCGGTAGCTCAGGTCGACCAGCAGGTTGATCAGTACGTATATGCCCGAGGCCACCAGCAGCACGCCCTGGATGACGGGGTAGTCGTGGCGCAGCACGGCGTCGATCGTCAGGCGGCCCAGGCCCGGAATGGCGAACACCGTTTCGGTGACGACCACGCCTCCGATCAGCAGGGCGACGCCCACGCCGATGGTGGTGACGATGGGGTTGGCGGCGTTCTTCAGCGCATGCCATACGATGGGGCCGGCCGACAGGCCCTTGGCGCGGGCGGTGCGGATGTAGTCCTCGGACAGGGCCTCCAGCATGGTGGCGCGCGTCATGCGCGTCAGCAGCGCCATATAGACCAGGCCCAGCGACAGGCAGGGCAGCACCAGGTGGCGCAGATAGGGCGCCACGCCCGCGGCCAGCGGTTTGTAGCCCTGCACGGGCAGCCAGCCCAGCTTGATGGAGAAACCGTAGACCAGGCTGTAGCCGATCAGGAACACGGGCACCGAGAAGGCGCATACCGCTCCGATCATGACCAGCCTGTCGAGCCAGCGGCCCGCGTTCCACGCCGCCAGCACTCCCAGCGGCACCGCCGCGATCACGGCGAACAGCATGGTGAAAATGGCGATGGACAGCGTGGGGCCCATGCGTTGGCCGATCAGCTCGGATACCGGCATCTGGGTGGAGATGGAGGTGCCCAGATCGCCGGTGGCGATGTGGGCCACCCAGATGCCGAACTGCTGCAGCAGCGGCTTGTCCAGGCCCAGGTTCTGGCGGATCTTCTCCACGTCGTCGGCGGTGGCGTTGTCGCCAGCGATCACCGCGGCGGGGTCGCCCGGCGACAGATGGATCAGCAGGAACACCACGACCGCGACGACGGCCATGACTGGAATGACGGCCGCGATGCGGCGCAGGATGTATTTCACGCTGGTTTCCCCCAGGCTTGCGGCCGGGCGCGCGAGGCGCCCGGCGTCCGCCTTACGGTTTTTCGATGTTCCACATCACCGGGATGCCGGTCTTCAGCAGCTCGGTGTGTTTCAGGCCGCGCACCGCGGATACCGGCTTGAACTCGCCGAACATGACGTACGGCACGGTCTGGTAGGCGCGCTCCTGCATCTGGGTGGCGATGTCCTTGCGCTTAGCCGGGTCGGTTTCGCGTATCCAGCTGGTGCGCAGCTTGTCCAGCTCTTTGTCGCAAGGCCAGCCGGGCAGGCTATTGCCGCAGGCGGCGGACAGCCAGGGGTTGGTCACCGGCGTGCTCGCGTCGAAGTAGCCGCCCCAGGTGAGGAATACGCTCCAGCCGCCTTTTTCGGGCGCGTCCTTCTTCAGCCGGCGCGCGGCCAGCGAGGCCCAGTCCATGGATTGCAGGTCGACATTGAGGCCGGCCTTCTTCATGTTCTGCGTCAGCACCATCACGGCCGGGGCGCTCAGGTGGTCGGTCGGGTACAGGACCACGACCTTCTCGCCCTTGTAGCCGGCCTCCTGCAACAGCTGCTTGGCGCGCGCGGGATCGGCCTTGGCGTAGGGGGCCGCGCCGGCGTCGGTGGCCAGCGGCGAGCCGCAGACATAGAGGGTAGGACAATAGTCCACACGGTATTTCTCCGGATACCCCATGGCCGACAGCATTTCCTTCTGGTTGACCAGGTGGTACAGCGCCTGCCGGGCGAGCTGGTTGTCGAATGGAGGATGCAGCGAGTTGACGATGACCATGCCCTGGGAAGCCACCGAGGTGCCCAGGGTGATGTCCGGGTTGGTTTCCAGGACGGGAAGGAAGTCGGGCGTGGTCTGCTCGATCATGTCGACCTCGCCGTTCATCAGCGCCGCCGTGGCCGTGTTCCCGTCGGGGATGTAGACCCACTCCACGCGGTCCACCTTGACGTTCTTGCCGCCCGCCAGGCCGTCCGCCGGTTCGGCGCGGGGCACATAGGCGGGATTCTTCACGTACACCACCTTGTTGCCGGGCACCCATTCGTCGCGCTTGAACAGGAACGGGCCGGAACCGACCATTTCCGTGACCTGCGTGTTCGGGTCCGTCATCGCCAGGCGCTTGGGCATGATGAAGGGCGGCATGCCCGAAGGCTTGGACAGGGCGTCCAGCACCAGGCCGAAAGGCTCTTTCAGCGTCAGCGTGAAGGTATTGTCGCCCGTGGCCGCGAGTTCGGCGCCGGCGGCCATCATGGCCTGGCCGAGCGTGTCCTTTTTCGCCCAACGCTGGATCGAGGCGACGCAGTCCTCGGCCTTCACCGGCGTGCCGTCATTGAATTTCAGGCCGGCGCGCAGGGTGAAAGTCCAGGTCTTGCCGTCTTCGGAGGTGGTCCAGGTGTCCACCATCTGGGGTTGGACCCGCCCTTTGCTGTCCTGCGAGAACAGGGTGTCGAACACCATGTAGCCGTGGTTGCGCGTGATGTAGGCCGTGTTGAACAGCGGATCCAGCGTCTTGAGGTCCGCGTGCGGCACCAGGCGCAGGGTCTTGGATTGCGCGAGCGCGCCCGAGGCGGCGCCCATGGCCAGCAGGGCGGCTGCGCCCAGCAAACTTAAACGTCTGATCATTTTTGTCCCCTTGGTCATTCCGCCGCCCGTCCCGGGCGGCAATGGATGGCGCCTTATGCCGTGAACGGCCATTTCGGCAATTTGCGTTTGGCGTAAGGCAAGGCGTTGTAGTCCTGCGTGATCGCGCCGGGCGTCTCGACGTAGATGACGTGGCGGCCGACCTGCGAGTACGAGGCGTAGAAGTGCTGCGACGATTTCACGATGATCAGTTTCATGGCATGCAAGTCCACCCCGAACTGCGTGAACAGGTCGGTGCCCATGGCCTGGGTGCGGTTGGTGGTCAGCGCGAGGGTCACTCCCTGGCTGCGCACCACCGCGACATCGCCCAGCAGCGCCGGCGTGCCTGCCAGCCCGGTCATGACGGCGTCGCGTTTGAGCGCCACGATTTCGCATTCCAGGTCCAGCGGCTGCCCTGAAACCGGGGCGACCTTGCCGCCGATGCGCAGCTTGATCTGCGCGGCTTCGCCGGCCTCGAAGCAGAGCTGCACCGCGACCGGATCCCAGAACGGGCCCGTCGCCACGTCGCGGATGCCGCGAGCCAGCACGCGCTCCAGGATGAAGGTAGCGTCGCTGGGCGCGCCGCCGCCGGCGTTGTCGGCCGAGTCGGCCAGCACCACCGGGAAGTCGTTCAGCGCCAGCGCCTGGTCCAGCGCCTCGTCGGCGCCGGGGTAGGGAGGAGCCAGCCGGTCGCGGAAACCGATGATCTCCTCGCCCAGCGAGCGCGCCAGCGCGTCGGCCTGGGCCTGGTCGCCGTCGGTGTAGACCAGCACCTTGGAGCCCATGTCCGGCGTGTCGCCCCAGGGAAATCCATGCGCGATGGAAACGGACAGCACGCCTTTCTTGCCTTCCATGGCGAGCAGGCGGTCCACGAAGCCGCGCATCGGTTCGCGGCTGGTGTGCATGATGGAAATCATCTCGCAGTCGTACACGGCGCGCTTGGGCTGGATGCGCCCTTCGGCCCGTGCCACGCAAAGGTCCACCAGGTCGTAGGCGCGGTCCAGGATGTCGGTGTGGGGGTATTCCTTGAAGCAGACCAGGAAGTCGGCGCTTTCCATCATGGCGTCCGTCATGTGGCAATGCGGGTCCAGCTCGGCGCCGATCACCGTGTCGGGGCCGACGATCTCGCGCGCCCGGCTCAGCAGGTCGCCTTCGCAGTCGTCGTAGCCGTCGGCGACCATGGCGCCGTGCAGGCCGAACAGGGCGATATCGACCTTGCCCGCGCGGCGCAGGTCTTCCAGCAGTTCGTCGCGCAGGGTTTCGTAGGCGTGGCGGGTCGTGATGCCGGCGGGCGTGGCGCCCGCCGTCATGCCTTCGATGAGCGTCCAGTCCTTGCCCTGCGCGCGCTGGCGCGCGGCCCAGAGCGGACCTGAGAACATCTGCATGCGGTCGGGGTGCTGGCCTGCGGGGTAGTAGCCGCGCGCACGATAGGCGGACAGGCCCGTCGGAATGGGGGAGAAGGTGTTCGTTTCGGTCGCGAGGGACCCGGAAAATATTTTCATGCTGCCGCTCCGCGTGAAGGTGGACGGGGCGCGGGCGTTGCCGCGCGCGCCGGGGGAATGCTGCGCCGCGCGGCGCCGGGCCGCGCGGAATACCAGCCGATCGAACCGGCCCGGGGCCGGTTCAGGCTTCGGACACGGGCCCCGGCGCCGAGGAGCCGCCGGCCGCGGCGCCGCCCAGCCAGGCCTGCACTTCGATTTCCACGTCCACGTCCATGGCGAGCTTGGCCTCGACCGTCGAACGGGAAGGAAAGTCGGACGGGAAATGGCTGCGATAGGCCTCGTTGAACTGCGCGAACAGCGCCAGGTCCGACAGCCAGACCGTTACGCGCACCACGTCCTTGAGCGTGGCGCCAGCCAGCGCCAGCGTTTCCTTGATGCGATCGAGCGCGGCGTGGGTCTGGCCGGCGATGTCGCCGCGCACGACCTGGCCGCTGGCATCCATTGGGATCTGCCCCGACAGGAACAGGAAGCCGCCCGCCTGGGTGGCGCGCGAAAACGGCAGGGGAAGGGAGCTGGGGTAGCGGGTGATGGAGTTCATGGCGTGTCCGGATGATGGAAAGGGTCAGCGCAGGCGCGCGGGACGCACGGCTTCGGCATCGACGCCGTGCGCATGCAGATGGGCGGGCACCGGCTGGCGCAGGAGCAGCGCGGCGGCGAGTTCGGAGGTCGCGGCGGCGGTCTGGATGCCATAGCCGCCCTGCGCCGCCAGCCAGAAAAAGCCCGGCACATCGTTGTCCCAGCCGACCACGAAATCCCCATCGCGCACGAACGAGCGCAGGCCGGCCCAGGTGTGCCTGGGGCGGCGGATGGTGAGCGAGGTGGCGGCTTCGATGCGGTAGATGCCGGTGGCGACGTCCAGTTCCTCGGGCACCACATCGTGCGCGGCGACCGGGTCGGCGTTGGCGGGCGAGCCCAGCAACTGGCCGGCGTCGGGCTTGAAGTAATAGCTTTCGTCGACGCCGACGACGGCGGGCCACAGGGAGAAATCCACGCCCTCCGGGCCGGAGAAGGTGAAGGCGGTGCGGCGGCACGGCTGCAGCCCCACCGGGCGCGCGCCGCACAGGGCGGCGGCCTGGTCCGCCCAGGCGCCGGCGGCGTTGACCAGCACGCGGGCGCGCAGGCGGCGTCCGTCCGCCAGGGTGAGCGTCCAGGCGTCGTCAGCGCGGGCGGCCGACACGACTTCGGCGTTGTTGTTCAGAACGGCGCCCTGCCGGGCCATGGCTCGCAGGAATCCCTGGTGCAGGGCGTGTACGTCGATGTCGCGCGCGTCCGGCTCTTCGATGGCGCCGCAGATCCGGTCGCCGCGCAGGCAGGGCACGCGAGCAACGGCCTGCGTGGCGTCGATCAGGGCGACGTTGGGCGATTGGCTGTGGAAGTCGTCGAACACTTCCTGCAGCAGGCCCTTCTGGTCAGGGGTTGCGACGTACAGCACCCCGCGCGGGCTGAGCAGGGGATGTTCGCTGAATCCTTGGGGGGGCTTTTCGTAAAAGGCGCGGCTGGCGCGCGTAAGCGCCTTGATCTGCGCGGTGCCATACGTCTCCATGAACATGGCCGCGGAGCGGCCGGTGGAGTGATAGCCCGGCTGGGCCTCGCGTTCCAACACGGCGACGGACGCCGTGGCGCTCAGGCGGTAGGCCACGGAGGCGCCGGCGATGCCCGCGCCGATCACGGCGTAATCGAATAGGGGTTCTGCTGTCATTTTGTCGGAAGCGAGAATTCTCTTATTTGATAATTCTCGAATACGATAGTTTCTGGACGGCGGACGGGTAATAGGGGAATGCCCTGATGGCGAGGAAGGAAGGCGAGAAGAAGGTGGGCGCGCGGGAAGGCGCGCCGGAATGCGGAAGGGGAGTGGCGGAGAGCGCGCCAGCCGGCGTCAGGTCAGGCGCGTGCCGTTCGGCACCTCGCCATCGGGCACGCCGAGCACGATTCCGCCTTCGGCGTCCGCGAAGCCCAGCACCAGCACTTCCGACTTCACCGGCCCGATCTGGCGCGGCGGGAAATTCACGACCGCCATGACCCGCTTGCCGGGGAGGTCCTGCAGCCCATAGTGCGCGGTGATCTGCGCGGAGCTTTTCTTGACGCCCACGCCCGCGCCGAAGTCGATCGTCAGTTTGTAGGCGGGCTTGCGCGCCTCGGGAAAGGCCTCGGCCGATTGGATCGTGCCGATGCGGATGTCCACTTTGAGGAAATCGTCGAAGGCGATGGCCGGGGCGGGAGGAGAGTCGGGGTCCTGCGTGAAATGCATGCGTGCTCCGCAATGTCGAGGATTCGCCGCATGAATGGAACGGTTTGTTCCGTCCAAAATTGCGGTTTTATGGTCCGGGCATATGCTTTGCGCAAGTGCCCGCCGGTAGAATTCATCCGTGCATTTTCCCCTATCTACCAGTCGGAAGGCTATATCGTTATGAGCAACGCTTATCTCGACGCTCTGAAGAAGCGTCGTACGCAGTATTCGCTGGGCCGCAACCTGTCGACCTCCAAGGAGGAGCTGGCATCCCTGATCCAGGAAGCGATCAAGCACAGCCCCTCGTCCTTCAATTCGCAAAGTTCGCGCGCAGTGATCCTGTTCGGCGCGGAAAGCGAAAAGCTCTGGGACATCGCCATCGAAGAAGTGCGCAAGGTCGCGCCGGCCGAAGGCTTCGAGAAGACCGAGGCCAAGCTCAAGAGCTTCGCCGCCGGCGTGGGCACCGTGCTGTTCTACGAAGACCAGGACGTGGTGCGCAGCCTGCAGGAGAAGTTCGCGCTGTACGCCGAGAACTTCCCCGTCTGGTCCGAACAGGCGGGCGGCATGGCCCAGCTGTCGGCCTGGACGGCCCTGGCCAATGCCGGCGTGGGCGCCAGCCTGCAGCACTACAACCCGCTGATCGACGCGGCCGTGGCCAGCCAGTGGAATGTGCCGGCCTACTGGAAGCTGCGCGCGCAGATGCCGTTCGGCTCCAACGAAAACGGCTTCGGCGAAAAGCCGTTCATGGACGACGCCGAGCGCTTCCGCGTGGTGGGCTGATCGGCCATCGTCTCTGAAATGCCCGCCTTCCCTCAGGAAGGCGGGCATTTTTTTGGGTGGCTCCAAGCCTCCGGAACTCTTCCTAGCGTGACAGGCAAGCCGGCGGCGTGATCTCTTCGGCGCCGTAGTTGATTCCGGGCCGCACGTCGAAGCCCGCGGCGCGGGCGGCGCATATCATCGGCGCCGTGCTCATTTCGTTGACCGCGCGGCTCAGCTGCCAATACAGGTGCCCGGAAGAACGGGGGCCATCCAGCCACCACAGGTATTCCTCGGTCGCCATCATGCGTTTGAGCGCGGCGGGATCATCCCATTGCGCGCGCGGCAGCAGGGACAGGCGGTTCAGCTCGAAAAACAGTTCGCGGTCCGCGGAAGACAGGCGCAGCGGAAATGCGGCGAGCAGCGCGGGATCGTAGGCCAGCGGCACGCTGGTGCGTTTGCCGGGGGCATCCAGCATGCCGGACAGGCTCACCCGCAGATCGGTGCCGCGCAGGTTCAACACGCCGCCCGCGCGGAAATACTCCAGCATGATGGCGCGATCATCCAGCGCCAGTTCCAGGACCTGCGGGCTCTTTTCCCCGTATTGGCGCGCGACCAGGGGGCGCGCCAGCGCCAGGTAGCGCACCGATTCGGCCAGGTCCGCGCCCCTTGCCAGGATCCGGTAGGCCGACAGCAGCACGGCGTCGTCGATGGCGCGGCCCCCTTCATGCGCCTGCGCCACCAGGGTTGCCGCGCGCCAATAGATCTGCCCCCAGGTGGGGCCGCCTTTGACTTCGCGGCGATCGCCGGTGTAGCGGGTGCCCGCCAGCAGGCCGATGGCGGCGTCCACATCGTTGCGCTCCATGGCGCGGGCTGCGGCGGAGTGCGTGCCCAGGGCGTTGAAATCGCCTGGAATGGTGGCGATGGCCTTGCCCGTCATCGCGACGAGGCCGCAGCCGCCCAGGCCGGCCAGCGGGGACAGCGCAAGCGAGGCCAGCAGCAGCCGGAGTGCGGTTGCGCGCAGGCGGGCTGCGGAGAACATGCGGGTGCGGGTGCGGGGAAAGCGGCGAAGCGCCTGGCAGGGGGAGGGACTGCGTGGGGGCAAGGAGGCTGTCACGGATTCGGATGCATGAGGGCTTCGGGAGTGGAGGTGCCCGAAGTGTACGCAAGAATTCCGTGGACCAGACGGCCCAGGCCGCGCAGGCAGAGTCCTATTTCCGCTTCCTTGTCCTGAAGCGGTCCCGGACCTGGGCAGGCATCGGGGCCGGCGCGCCCTCGGCACAGGCGTGCCCGCAGGCGGCCGGCCTGGCGGGACGTCAGAGAATGACGCCTCCGGCCGGGTCGATCTTCTGGTCGGACTTGGGCGGCGCGGCGCGCTTGGGCGGCGTCTTCTTGGCCGGCTCGGCGGGCGGCGCGGCCATCCGCGCGATCGAACCCTTGGCGACCGATTCCAGCTGGCCGTTCAGCAGGGCGCCATAGGCCACTTTGGCCTTGATCTCGCCGATCTTGATCGAAGCCACTTTTTCTTCGGTGGCGCCGAGTTTCTCGCCGGTGTCCGGGTCCACCAACTCTTCGCCGGTGGCGTAGATGTCGTAGACCTGGCCTTCCTTCACGCTGCCCATGCCGCGGTTGATGATCACCCGGCCGTTCTGCACGGCCACGACCTTGGCGGGATTCACGATTTCAATGATGTCGCCGACCATCTTGCCCTGGAACTGTTCCATGGCGGCGCTGATCTTGTTGCCGCCCGAGGCGAACGACGCCGAGTCCGACCATTTCACGGCGCGGGTCGCGGCCTCGACCAGCGTGTAGCGCACCGAGGCGCGCGTGGACTGCGAGACTTCGCGGGTGGTTTCCCCGGTCAGGTCGATGTTGTTCTCCTGGACCCGGGTGGACACGCTGGCCTGGGTCAGGTCGATGATCAGCAGGAAATCCGCGCCGGCCGCCTGGCCGAGCCTGGCGCGCTGCTGGTCGGACACGTTGTCGCTGGCCAGGAAATCGTTTTCCTTCTCGAATGCGTCGTCGTTGCTGCGGTCCAGCACGGTGAACCGGCCGCTCTTGACCAGCTTGTCGGTGACCGACTGCCGCATGTCGGCGGACAGCGCGCTGCGGCGCAGCTTGCCGGTCGTGACGATGGCGATGCTGTCGCGCTCGAGCTTGGGCGTCTTCGCCTGGTATTCGAACTTTTCGATGGTGACGGACAGTTCGACCATGCAGCCCTTGCTGCCGCCGCATTCCTGCTTGGTGACGGAATAGCCCTTCACCTTGCCTTGCGCGCGCACGTCGTTCGTGCTGCCGACGCCGGCCTCGACCGTCGTCTTGCTGGACATCTCGGCTTGCGACGAGGCGTTGGCGTTCAGGCTCTGCTCGTTGTTCGTGACCGTATCCTTGATCAGGCCGCCTTCCGTGTTCTGTTCGGTGCGCTTGGCGTTGAGTTCGGCCGAGGCCTGGCCTTCGGCATCCCGCTTCACCTGTACATAGGCCTTGGGGCTGGCGGAGCGCGTGGCGACCGCCGCGCCGTTGACCTGCTTGATGGCGTTGCCCAACGCCGACTCGACGGCCTGTTCGAAGGTATCGCCGTACCCGACCGCGGGCACCGTGACGTCCTCGGCGTTGGCCGCCTGGACGGCGCAGAACAGCACCGTGCCCAACATCCATTTCTTCATCATGAATCTGCTCTCGAAAAAAAGACCGCCTGCTGCAGGCAGGCGGTCCATTCGTCCATGGCCCTTACCAGGTCACCGTGCGGTTGTCGCCGCGCTTGATGATGGCCTCTTCGCCTTCCCAATAGGCCAGCCCGTTGTCCAGGTTGGTCAGCGTCAGCTGGAAGTAGTAGTCGACCTGCTGCATGCGGCTGTCGACGCGGTTATTGCGCTGCATGATCTTGCCCGAGAGCGAGAAGTCCGGCGCGACGACGCGGCCATCCTTCTTCACCGTGGCCTGGTTCATCATCTTCGAACCCTTCAACGCCCGCGACTTGGCGGTCATCGCGTCTTCGGGGCCGTTCAGGCCCACGGCCGTCGTGATGACGAAGCGGCCCGAGTTGAGCAGGCTCACGCGGATCTTCTTGGTCAGCTGGTCGGTGTCGATGCGCTGCGCCGTGTCGTTGGTGATGTTGGACATCGCGACCACGAAGCGTCCGCCCTGGGCGGCCTTCGGATGCACCATCAACGGCGAGTTCAGCATGTCGTTGACCATCTTGTTGGCGGCCGACTCGAAGTCCTTGTAGTCGAGGCCCATCACCGCGACCTTGTCGTTCTTCTGGTCGACGTATTGGGTCGTGGGGGCGCAGCCGGCCAGCGTAGCCGCCAGCAGCGCGGCCGAAAGAGAAAGCTTCAGGCTCATGGTTTTCCTTGTAGATCGTTATTTGGAAGCGAGGATGTCGACGCGAGGCGGCGTGGCGGCATTGATCGCACGCACGTACACGACTACCGGCCTTTTTTCCTGGGGCAAGTCGACCACGATGTCCTCGTGGCCGGGGACGCCCAGCTTCAGCTGGTTCGACTGGGGATAGGGCACGCTCATCAGCTGGAAGTTGTGCGGCAGCGTGGACCACGAGCGCAGGTCGGCCTGCGTCGAAGCGGCCTGGGCGATCGCGGCCAGCGTGCCGAGCAGCGGGCTGGAATCGTTCAATTGCTTCTGCAGCACGGTCTTGGCCGTGGCGCGCACGATTTCCTTGATGAGGATCGCGTTGAAACGGGTCTTGAATTCGCCGCGGATGATGGTGTCCATGTCGGCCAGCATCTGCGTCTGCTGGCGGCCGACGGTCAGGTACGGATAGGCGGGCGCGCCGTCTCGCATCACGGGCAGGGCGATGCCGGTGTATTTGACGTTGCCGCTCACCAGGAACAGGGGCAGGTCGATCCGCAGCTGTTCCTTGTGCGCCGCCGTGCCGTTCTCGAACACGACCCAGACCGCGGGCTTGAGCTTGCCGCCCTTGCGCTGGGCCGCGGCCATATCGATCTTGACCTGCGTGTTCTTGGTAAGCGCGTACGCCCGTTCCAGGCTCTTGCGAGCCTTATCCAGGTCGGATGGTTCTTCGCCATTGAAAAGGAAATACAGGCCGTGCAGGTAGAGCGCCGCCGGGTTCACGTACCCGGCGTAGGGCGCCCACTGGGAAAGGTCGACGCCGGCCTTGAGCAGGGCTTCGTCCGTGCTGGACATGCTGCGATTGACCAGGTCGGCGTTTTCGCCTTCTTTCACTTCATCGCGCTGCTTGGCGATTTCCGCTTCGAAATGCTCGGCGGCGCGGCGCTGGCGATCGTCGCTGCGGTTCCATTCGACGCGGGCATTGGCGTAATCGCCCTGTTGCCAGAAATTCAAGGCCTTGTAGGTATTGAGCATGACCGTGTCGTACACGGCCGGAGCGTAGGGCAGGACGTTGTCATTGGCCACGAGCGACAAGGCATGGTTGCCGGCGCTGGCGGCGATATTGCGCGTGTCGTCGTCCTTCATCAGTTCTTCGGCGCCATCCAGCATCTGGGTGGAACGCTCCGACAGGCCGCTGTGCCGCAGCAGGGCGCCCGCTTCCAGGGCCCACGGCAGATCGGTGGGCGGAGCGTCCTGGGGGCCGGCGGCCAGGACCGCGCTGCTGGTGGCGGCAGGCAGGTTCCCGGCCGCCAGATCCCGTGAAAAATCCTTACGCGCTTGGGGATTGGCGCAACCCGCCAGCACCAGAGCCAAGCCTGCAACAGCAGCCCACTTCATCGCTTCTCCGCCGAATGATACTATATGTTAATAAACGTGAATGTATTTAGCATTTTGTTCACATTTAATCACAATATTAAATCATCAGCAATTTATAGATGCTTTTGGTTTTATTTTGTTGAGATTCATCCAATTGCGGTGAATGCTTGCGGATGCCGGTTCCGCGCGCGTCAGCCGCCGGTTTATTCCCGGCAAATGGCGCGAAAAAGGGGGCGGCGGGGATTTTCTCCAACGCCGCATGAGAGGCGGGCAGGCGGCCGCTTTTGCGTTATCCGGGCCGCGGCTGAACGCGGGAACCGAGTTTGGAAAAGGCGCTTATCCGCCTATTTCGATTACCGCCGGAAAATGCGATTTATATTGCGCGCCGCGCAAGACGCTTTGGGCCGGATCAAACCTGCGGCGCCGACGGCGGGAGCGGCCTGAGTTCAACGCTGCCCGGGCCAGCAAGGGAATCCAGTTGCATGATCGTCCCCAGGCGCCGGCTTGCCTGGGCGGGCGTCCAACCGGCCGAGATCATCAGGCGCCGTGAAATGTCCAGCACCTGTTCCGCTGTCAACGCCCGTTCCGGGTCGCCGAGCGCATCCCGCAGCTCTTGCCGCATTTCGCGGCCATTCTTGAGCGATACCGTCACGGCGGCGCCGAAGTGCCGGGGATACCGCGCCGAGCAGCCTGCGTCCGGCACGGCGTGGACCAGGGCGCGCAAGCGCGCGTGCCCGGGGTCCGCGATGGCACTGTCCGAGAAGTCCTCGGCCTCGGGCCAGCCCTTGGACAGGGCGACCGCGACGGCATGCTGCAGGCTGAAGCGGGCTTCCTGCGGGGATGCCGGCTGCGCGCGATCGCAGAATGCAAGGGCGTCGTCATAGCTTTCCACGCGGATGGAACGGATGTCGCCTGCCGGCAGTTCGCGCCAGCCATCCTGAGCGCGCCAGGCGTCGCGTAGCCCCAGCGCGGCGTCGATGGCGGGATGGGCGTGGCGGCAGGCCGCCCAGGGCTTGAACGTGGTCTGGTGGATTTTCCATGCGCCGCCCGGATCGGCGCCTATCCGCTCCGGGCGGGGATCCGGACACGTGGCGGCGTAAAAGCCTTTTTCTCCTTCCAGCGCGCGGGCCGGACCGCGCACGCCGGCCTGGGCCAGCAGGGCCGCCTGCACGCCCGTCTGCGAGGCGCGCGCCATGCTCCAGGGCTTGGCGTCGCAGGGATCCAGGCGGATCTGCCACAGGCCCGAGGACTGCGTGATGGCCAGCGCGAGCGCGTGGGAGGTTTGCGCGGGATCCAGGTTCAGCAGGCTCGCGGCTGCCGCGGCGGCGCCCGCCGCGCCGCAGGACGAGGTGTTGTGCCAATGTTCGTAATGGCCGGCGCCCACGGACTCTCCGATCCGTATCATGGCCTCGTAGCCCCGCAGGACGGCCAGGAGCAGGGCCGCGCCGCTGGAGGCCTGGCGGCGGGCGATGCACAGGACGGCGGGAATGACGACCGGCCCGGGATGCAGCAGCGCTTCGCGATGGAAGTCATCGAGCTCGTGCATGCAGCCCAGCGATGCGTCATGCAACAGGTCGGCCCATGCGTCGCCCGCGCGGGAGGCTGCATCGCCCGGGAGGGAATAGCCCGCGCGCAGCGCCTGGGCCAGCGGGGTGGCCGCACCCAGCGCCGCCGCGCCCGTCCACGCAGCCACGTGCAGCGCGGCGCGGGCGCGGTCGGCGGCCGCAGCTGGGCGCAGGCAGATCCGCGCGAGTTCGCCGACGAGGTTCATGAGAGCTTCATGACTTCGCCGCTGGCGCGCGGATCGCGCGCCGTCCAGCTGCCGGCTTCCACGGCGGCGATGAAGTCCAGCACGGCCCGGTTGAACGCCTCGGGCTCCTCCAGGTTCAGCGTGTGGCCCGTCTTGGGCAGCATGAGCAGGCCGCTGGCGGGCAGCGTGCGCTTGAGGAACAGGGCCGGTTCCAGGGCATGGTCGTCCTCGTCGCCCGCGATGATCAGCGCGGGAGCTGCCAGCGCGCCAAGCGGCCCGGCCAGCGTATCGAGGGCGGGGCGCGCCGCCTGCACGCCGCGCAAGGTCAGCGCGGCGCCGGTGGCGTCATGCTGGCCGAGGGCGTCGGCGAACGCTTGCCAGCCGCGCGGATCCTTGTTCTGGTATTGGACGCGCGCCGGGCCGGCGGCATAGATCGGCCCGTAGCGGGCGCTGCCCAACGTCTCGAAGCGTTCGGCCGCCTGCAGCGAAGCCTCGCGGAATGCGGCGTGGCCGGACGCGAGAGCGCCGTAGCCGACCCCGGCGATGGTCAGCGAACGGACGCGCTCCGGATGGGCCAGCCCGAAATGCAGGGCGGCGAAACCTCCCATGGACAGTCCGACGATATGGGCCCGGTCGATGCCGCAGGCCGCCAGCACCGAGCGCAGGTCCCGGACGGCGTTTTCCTGCGAGTAGGCGGCGGGATCGGCCGGCACGTCGGATGGAGGATAGCCCCGGGCGGCATAGGCGATGCAACGGTGGCGGCGCGCGAAGGCCCGCAGCTGGGGCTCCCAACTCCTGTGATCGCCCGCGAATTCATGGACGAACACGACGGGCGAGCCCTGCCCGCTTTCTTCCAGGTGCAGGCGGTATCCGTCATGCGTGGCGGCGGTGGTCATGGCAGCTCGGGAGCGGACGGGGGAAGGGGGCGGCGTTGCTTGAACCAGTCGGCGATCTGGCTGCCGGTCATGAAGTCGACCTTGGGGTGGCGCGCCAGCAGGTCCAGCATTTCCTCGAAATAGCCGTAGCGGTGCGGCACCCCCATCAGGTGCGGGTGCAGGCCGAGCGCAAGCACCCTGGGCTGGGCTTCGCATTCGCGCTCGAACAGCGCCAGCGTGCGCGTCAGCCGCAGCAGGAATTCGGGAGAGGAGTGCTTTTCGATGGCATAGATGATCGAATCGTTGAGTTCCAGGTTGTAGGGCATCTGGATCAGCGACCCGCGCTTGACGCGCATCCAGTTGGGCAGGTCGTCCAGCACCCAATCGCACACATACTCGACGCCCGCGTCGGCAAGCAGATCGGGCGTGTCCGGCGTTTCGCGCAGGCCAGGGCTGAGCCAGCCGCGGGGGAGGCGGCCGGTGAAGGCGCGCAGCTTCTCCAGGCACGCGCCGATGAGTTCGGCCTCGCCGTCGCCGTGGTTCAAGGACTTCTGGTGCATGCCGTGCCCGATGAATTCCCAGCCGGCCGCAAGCATGGCTTCGGCGGCTCGGGGATAGGCGTCGATCACGCTGGCGTTGCAGCTGGTGGAGGCGGGCAGGCCGCGCGACTGGATGGCGGCGAGCATGCGCGGCAGGCCGGCGCGCATGCCGTATTCCGCCCAGCTGAAGTTGGGCACGTCCGGCACGGTCTCGCGGCCGTGCGGCGGGGTGATGATGGTGCGCGGCATGGGCTGGTCGAATGGCCAATGTTCGACGTTGATGACCAGGTGCACCATGATCCTGCCTTGGCCGGGCGCGGCAAGAGGAGGCGAATCGGCCGAGAATGCGTAGGGGATGCGGGGCGTTGCCATGGGGGATCCTGGAGGTCAGTGCCGCATTTGCTTGAGGATTTCGCGCTTGAGCCCGTTGAACGCTTCTCCGGTGATCAGGTCGAGCGAGCGGGGGCGCTCGATGGGCACCGTGATGCGAGTGGCGATGCGGCCGGGGCGGGCGGACATGACGTAAATCGTGTCGGCCAGCAGGATCGCCTCGTCGATGTCGTGCGTGACGAAGACGACCGTGGTTCGCAGCGTCTGCCATACGGAAAGCAGCAGTTCCTGCATGGTGAGCCGCGTTTGCGCGTCCAGGGCGCCGAAGGGCTCGTCCATCAGCAGCACCTTGGATCCCAGGGTGAGCACGCGCGCGATGCCCACGCGCTGGCGCATGCCGCCCGAGAGCTGGATGGGCAGGTGTCGGGTGAACGCCGACAACCCGGTGATGCGCAGCATCTCTTCCGCGCGGCCGGCATATTCGGCCTTGGACTGGCCGGCGATCTTCGGGCCGAAGACCACGTTCTCCCATACGTTCAGCCAGGGGAACAACGCGGCTTCCTGGAATACGACGCCGCGCTCCGGGCCCGGGCGCGTCACCGGCCGGCTGTCGACGGCCAGGCCGCCCGATGTGGGCGACTCGAAGCCGGCGATCAGGTTCAGCAGGGTGGACTTGCCGCAGCCGGAGGGCCCGAGCAGGGCCACGAACTCCCCAGCCTGCACGTGCAGATCGATGCCGTCCAGCGCTTGTACCGGGGTCGCTCCCGGATAGGTCTTGCTCAGGTTGGTGACGGATATGTCGGACATGGCATCCTCAATGATTCTGCAGCATGCGCCAGACCAGGATCCGGCGTTCGATGATGACGATCAGGCGGTCGCTGAGAAAGCCCATCAGGCCGATGGACACCATGTCCGCCAGCACGATGTCCATGCGGCCCACGTAATAGGCGTCCCACAGCACGTAGCCCAGGCCGGATTTCACGGCCACCATTTCAGAGACGATCACGGCCGTCCAGGAAATGCCCAGGCCGATGCGCAGGCCGGTGAAGATGGCGGGCATCGCGGCGGGCAATACGACCCGGCGCAGCAACTGGGCGGAAGACGCGCCCATCATCCGAGCCGCGCGCACCAGGTTGCGGTCGACGTCGCGCGCGCCTTGCGTGGTGTTCACGACGATGGCGTAGAAGCCGCCCAGGAAGATCAGGAAGATCGAGCCCATGTCGCGGATGCCGAACAGGGCGATGGAGAAGGGCAGCCAGGCCGTGATGGGGATCGGCCGCAAGCCTTGTATCAGCGGGTCGAGCGTCTGCGAAACCAGGCGGCTCCAGCCTATGGCCAGGCCCAGGGGTATGCCCAGCAGCATGGCCAGGACGAAGCCCTGGATCACGCGCATGGCCGAGTACTGGACATTGCCCGCCCAGGTGCCCTGGTAGGGATTCAGCCCCATGCCCGGCGGCCCGAAGATCCAGGCATACCAGGCGCGCGCGACCTGGACCGGAGTGGGAACCACGCCCGCCATGTCGGGGGACTGCCCCACCAACTGCCAGACGATAAGAATCAGGACGGGCACGGCAAGCCCCAGCCCCGCCTGGCCGATGGCGCGGCGGGAGCGGCGGGTCGGCGTTGCGCATTTCAGTGTTGAAGCGTTCACCAGCATCTCCTTGGCTCGCGGCGGCCGGCAGGGCCGCCGCGCAAGCCGCGCAATCACATGACTTCCTTGAGGAGCCCTTCATCCCATACCGTGTCGATCTGTCCGCTCACGTCTTTCGGAATGACGCCCAGTTCGTTGAAGGTCTTGGCCTGGCGGCGCAATTGCTCCAGGTCCAATACGCCGCCCAGCTTGATCAGCTTGGCCGATTCGCGGGTGACGTTCAAGGGCAGCCCGGTGTACTTGGAATACGCCTGGGCGAATGCCTCGGAATCCTTGGCGAGCCTTTCCTCTGCGTTCTTGTAGGCCCACAGGAAGCACTTGACCGCCTCGCGCTTGTCGCGCAGCGCGTCGCGCGTGCTGGCGAGCAGGCCCAACTCCGCGCCTACGGCCTTGCTCTGGCTGTACTCCAGGTTCTTGGCGAAAAAGGCGGTGCCGTCGGCGACCAGTTGCGATTCGAACGGTTCCCACAGGGCGACCGCATCCACGTCCCCCCGCTGCAGCGACTGCACGAATGCGGTGCCCCCGCCCTGGATGTTCACCGCGGTGAAGGTGTTGTACGGCACGCCCTTTTCGGCAAGCATGGCCGCCCACTGGAACCAGACGGCCGAGCCCGGCGCGATCCCGATGCGCTTGCCGGCGAGGTCCTTCCAGTCGTCCATCTTGACGCCCTTGCGCGTCACCAGGTATTTGGGCGAGGACGCGACGCCGGACAGGCCCACCAGCTTCTGGCTGCCCTGGGCCAGCGCGATGGCCAGGTCGGCGGGCCCGATGCCGGACACGTCCACCGAGCCCGACAGCAGGGCGGTGCGCGCGTCGGCATAGCGGACGAATTCGACGGGCTTGACCTCCACGTTGCAGGCCTTCAGGTCATCGGCGACGAAGATGATGGGAGAGAGGTGGCCGACCTTGACGTAGCCCACCGTCAGCACCTGCTTCTGGGGCGCCGGCGCCGGACGGGGGCCAACCGCGTGGCTGGCCGAGGCGGCCGCGCACAGCCCGGCGGCCAGGGTCATCCTGTAGAGCGTTTTCATGCATTTTCCCCTTGTTGCTTGATAAACACTGCGAGCGGCGCGGCGGCGCCGCGCCAGGAGGAAATCGAGCCGGACGGCGCTCAGTTTCCGGTGAATACAGGCGGCCGCTTCTCGCGGAAGGCAAGCTGGCCTTCCTGGTAGTCGCGGCTGAAAAAGCAGGCGCGCACGGCGTCGTCCACCTCCTGCGCGGCGGGCGCGGAGGGATCGGCCGCCAGGTGGCGCAAGGCCATCTTCGCGGCGCGCAGGGTGAGCGGCGCATTGCCTGCCACCTCCCCGACGCGCTGCGCCACCAACGCGGTGAATTCCTCGTCGGCGCAGACTTCCTGGACCAGGCCGATACGGGCGGCTTCCGCGCCGTCCACGGTCCTGGCCGTCATGAACAGATCCGCCGTGCGCGCCGTGCCCAGGATCTCGCGCATGCGCTTGAGGCCTTCCATCGAGTAACCCAGCCCGAGCCGGCCCGCCGGCATGCGAAAGCGCGAGCCGCGGGTGCAATAGCGCAGGTCGCAGGCCAGCGCCAGCGCCATGCCTCCGCCCATGCAGATGCCGCGCACCGCGGCGATCACGGGCAAGGGGCAGGCGCCCAAGGCCTGCATGGCGCCCGCGACGGCGGCGTCGTAGCGGGCGATCTGCGCGGGGTCCTTGCGCTGGGAGCCGAATTCGGAGATGTCGGCGCCGGACACGAAGGCGCGGTCTCCGTCGCCCTCCAGCACGATGGCGCGCACGCCTTCCCGGACGCCGGCTTCCCGCACGGCGCGGGCCAATCCTTCCCACATCGCGAGCGACATGGCGTTGTAGCGCGCGGGATTCACGATGCGGATACGCGCGACGCTGCCGTCGAGGGCGACGTCCAGGCGGCCGGGGGCGGGAATAGGGGTCTGGGTCATGGAAAACTCCGCAGTGCGTCAGATGGCGCGGGCGTCGCGCAGCCGTTCGATATCCGCGTCAGCGTAGCCGGCTTCGAGCAGGATTTCCTCGGTATGCTCGCCCCAGCCCGGAGCGGTGCGCGCGATGTCGGCGGGCGTGCGGGCCAGGGTCACGGGCTGCGTGATCAAGGTGCGTTCGCCGCCTTGCCACGCGGGGCAGCTGCGGGCGGCCTGCAGATGCTTTACTTGCGGATCTTCGAACATCTGCGGCACGGAGTAGACGGGCCCGGCCGGTACGCCGGCATCGTTAAGCAACGCCACCCAGTGATCCACCTCCCCATTCAGGAACATGGCCTGGATCTCGCGGTTCAAGCGCTGCCGGTTGGCCACTCGCAGCTTCTCGGTGGCGAATTCCGGGTCCGACTCCCAGTCGCGGCGTTCGAGCGCAGCGCAAAAGCGCTTCCAGTTGCCCTCGCCGGCGGCGCCCAGGTTGAACATGCCGTCCTTGGCATGGAACAGCCCCATGGGACTGCTGGTTGGATGGTCGTTGCCTTCCTGGCGAGGAACGTCGCCGTCGTTCAGGTAGCGGGCCGCCTGGAAATCCATCATGGCGATCTGGGAGTGCAGCAGCGAGGCATGGACCCACTGGCCCTCGCCGGATTCTTCGCGTTCCAGCAGCGCGGTCAGGATGCCCAGCGCGGCATACAGGCCCGTGCTGGAATCCGCGACGGCCAGGCCGGCGCGCACCGGCCCCTGGCCGGGCAGGCCGGTAACCGACATCAGGCCGCCCATGCCCTGGATGATCTGGTCGAAGCCCGGCCGGCGCGCATAGGGGCCGCTCTGGCCGAATCCGGAGATGCTGGCGAGGATCAACCTGGGGTTGATCCGGCGCAGCGATTCGTAGTCCACACCCAGGCGTTGTTTGACGTCCGGGCGCCAGTTCTCGACCACCACGTCGGCGCCGGCCGCGAGACGCTTGAATACCTCCAGGCCCTCCGGCGTCTTCAGGTTCAGGGTGAGCGAACGCTTGTTGCGGTTCAGGTTCTGGAAGTCGCCGCTCCAGCGGTCGGCCGCGAACATCGCCTCGTTGGGGTCGACGCCGGGCGGCGGTTCTATCCGGATCACGTCCGCGCCGAAATCGGCGAGCATGCGCACGCAGGTGGGGCCGGCCCGCACGCGGGAGAGGTCTAGCACACGGAAGCGCCGCAAGGCTGGCGAGGCGGAGAGTTGTGGCATGGTCTCGGCTTCAAGGAGGTGAGGGAAGAAAGGAAGCGGCGTGCGGGCGCGCCTGCTCCACGTGGCGGGCGAACGCCAGCAGCCGGGCTTCCTGTCCGGGGCGGGCGACGGCCTGGACGCTGATGGGCCGCTTGCGCTCATCCAGGCCGATGGGAAAGACGATTGCGGGCAAGTCCAGGTAATTGACGAAAGACATCCAGCAGAACAGGTCCAGCAGGCGGCGCGGTTCGAACGTGCCTTCGCCGGTCAGGACCTGGCGCCAGTCCGGCACGCCGCGCGGCAGGGCGGGCGTCAGCAGCAGGTCGGCGCGGCCCAGCGCCTGAGAGATGAACTGGCGGGTGTGCGCGCTGCGCTGGCGCTGCGCGTCGAGGTACCAGATCGCCGGCAGCGTGGCGCCGGGCAGCGCCACGCCGCGGGTAAGCGGCGTCAGGGCCGGCGCTTCCTGGCGCAGAGCGGCTTGGTGGGTGGCCGCGGTTTCGGCGTGCAGCAAGGTGTCCGCCAGCCGCGTCCAGACCGGCAGGTCCTCGAGCGCCACGGGTGTTTGCCGCGAACCCGATGGCAGGCCGTCCACCAGTTCCTGCAAGGCCCGTCCAATCCCGGCGTCGAGCGATACGGAGGGATTCGGGTGTTCCCAGCAGGTCGCGATTCGCCATGCGACCGTGCCGGACTCGCGCGCCCAGGTGTCCGCGCCTTGCGGAAAGAGCCGCCGCGCCTGCGCGGGGGCAACCAGGGTTTCGAGGATGAGCGCGGCGTCCGCCGCGCTGCGGGCCAGGATGCCCGCGGTATCCAGGCTGGGCGCCAGCGGCGCGATTCCATGGGCGGGCAGCAACCCTCTTGCGGGCTTGAATCCGAGGACGCCGCAGGTGGCGGCCGGAATGCGCACGGAGCCGGCGGTATCCGTTCCCAGCGAGCCATAGCACAGGCCCGCCGCCACCGCGACCGCCGATCCGCTGGAGGAGCCGCCCACGGCGGCCTGCGCGTCAATCGGGTTCACGGGCAAGGGGTAGTGGGGATTTTCGCCGGTCGCCCCGCAGGCATGTTCCGCCATGACCAGGGCCGCCAGCGGCTTGCTGCCGGCGGCTTCAAGGCGGCGGATCAGCGTGGCGGCGCTGCCTGGGCGGGCCTGGGCCGCCGCGGGATCCGTGCCGCGGCCGGGAGCCCGGCCCGGCAGATGGAAGATGTCTTTATGGGCAAGGCCGACGCCGGCCAGCGGCAGCGCGAGATCGGGCAGTTCCGCCGGCGCGTCGAATACGGCGGCGGCGCTGTGCCGGGCGTCCGCGGCGAATGCGGCATGTTGCCGCGACAAGGCGTCCCGCAGGCCGACTTCGCCCTTGCGCAGGGCGGCGCGCAGGTCCGCGATGCCATCGGGCAGGCCGGCCGGGGTCATTGCCGGGGCTCCTGCCGAGGCGCGGGCGGCGCCAGGCGGGCAAGGGTCTTGGCGGCGCCGCGCACTTGCGCCTCGCTTGCCGGGATGCCTTGCAGCGCAAGGAGCTCCCGCAGGCCCAGGGCCAAGGGCGGCAAACCGGCCTTGTCGTCCAGCAACGGTTCAGCTTTGTCCGGAATAGGCATTCCTTCCCCTTGCTTGTATTATTTAACCGAGTATAAATATATTTATAGGACAAGGGATAATTTAGAGCAATAGAATTTTTATACGTGAAAACCATGAAAGTCAGTGAACGCATCCGCCTGGCCGTCGAGGAGGACATCCGCGCCGGCGTTCTGAAGCCCGGGGACGCGATCGACGAGCAGGAGCTCGCCGCGCGCTTCGGCGTGTCGCGCACGCCGGTGCGCGAAGCGTTGATCCAGCTGAAGGTGCAGGGCATGCTCGAAAGCCAGCCGCGCAACGGCATGGAAGTGGCGAGAATGGACGTGCAGGAACTGCTGGCCATCTGGGAGCTGATGGCCGAGATGGAAGGCGTGTGCACGCGCATGGCCTGTCAGCGCATGTCCGACGAAGAGCGGCAGGAGCTGGCGCGCATCCATCGCGAGGCGGCGGCGCTGGTCGAGGCCGATGACGCCGAGGGATGGCGCGAGGCCAATCATGCCTTCCACGAGGTGCTCTACCACGGCTGCCGCAATCCATACCTGCGGCAAGAGCTCCTCAGCCTGCGCGCCCGCACGGGCGCCTACCTGCGCCATGCATTCAGCGCCGTGGGGAGGGTGCGCGCCTCGTACGAGCAGCACGGCGAGTTGCTGGAGGCGATTCTGGCCCACGATCCGGAGCGCGCGCACCAGATGATGATGCGTCACATAAGCCTGGCCCAGGGCGCCAAGGGCCTGGCCGATTTCCTGATCAACCTGCCCCGTTCCATGGTCAAGAACTGAGGGGCCGTCCCCGAGACGGAAATACAAATTCCACGAGACGGCCGTTCTAGCGCCGTCGCGTGAACTGCGGGAAAGTACCCACCGTTGCAACTCACGGTTGGGAGCCCGCCATGTATCTGATATCCCTGGGCGCCGGCGTGCTCGTCGGCGTGATCTACGGGCTCATCAATGTGCGATCGCCCGCGCCGCCAGCCATCGCGCTGGTCGGCCTGCTCGGCATGCTGATTGGCGAGCAGCTCGTCCCCATCGCAAAGCGAGTCGTTCACCGGGAGCCGGTATCCGTCTCCTGGTTCAGCAGCGAATGCGCTCCAAAAATCACCGGACTGCCACCTCGCGCGCAGGGCAAGGACGGCGGCCCGGACAATCCGCCCGCCGCCTGACGGGCCGCCATGGGCAGCCGGGCCAACCCGGCATTCACGGCGATTCCTCGCCACAACCCGCTCGACCAAGGAGCCCTCCATGTCCAACCCGAAACTCGAACTGCTGACGCCGCATAACTGCCAGATCATTTTCATCGACCATCAGCCGCAAATGGCTTTCGGGGTGCAGTCGATAGACCGGCAGGTGCTGAAGAACAACACCGTGGCGCTGGCCAAGGCCGCCAAGGTCTTCGGCATTCCCACGATCATCACGACGGTGGAGACCGAGAGCTTCTCGGGCCATACCTATCCCGAGCTGCTGGACGTATTCCCGGGCCAGAAGCTGCTGGAGCGCACGTCGATGAATTCCTGGGATGACCAGAAGGTGCGCGACGCGCTGAAGGCCGCCGGTCGCAAGAAGGTCGTCGTCGCGGGCCTGTGGACGGAAGTCTGCAACAACAGCTTTGCGCTCGAAGCCATGGACCAGGGCGGCTACGAGATCTACATGGTGGCCGACGCCTCGGGCGGAACGTCCAAGGAAGCGCACGACTACGCCATGCAGCGCATGGTGCAGGCGGGCGTCGTGCCCGTCACCTGGCAGCAGGTGATGCTGGAATGGCAGCGCGACTGGGCGCGCCGCGATTCCTATGACGCGGTCATGCAGATCGTCAAGGAGCACTCGGGCGCCTATGGCATGGGCGTGGACTATGCCTATACGATGGTGCACAAGGCGGCGGAACGCACCGCATCCAAGCACGAAGTCCTGGCGCCGGTCGCCGCCGGCAAGTCCTGATCCCTCGAACCCCGGCCGCGGCGCGCGCGGCGCGGCCCGGCGCCGCGCGCGCCGCGGCGTGCCAAAGCGAGCAAAACATGAACCAGGCAGCCACCGCCCGCCCGCGCGACGAAAAAGGCCCTTCGCCGTTCGCCTCCCGCAATTTCACGGTTCTCTGGATTGCGACCGTGCTGTCCAACATCGGCACCTGGATGCACGACGTGGGGGCCGGATGGCTGATGACGTCCATGTCTCCGTCCCCGATGATGGTCGCCATGGTGCAGACGGCCACGTCCCTGCCCGTGTTCCTTCTTTCCCTGCCCGCGGGCGCCCTGGCGGACATCGTGGACAGGCGCCGCCTGCTGCTGATGGTGCAGGTGGGCCTGTGCGCCGTGGCGGCGGCGCTCGCCTGGCTGGTGTGGGCCGGCCTGGCCACGCCCGTCGCGCTGCTCTTGTTCACGCTCGCGATGGGAACCGGCACCGCGCTGATCGCGCCCGCCTGGCAGGCCATCGTGCCCAGCCTGGTGCCGCGCGAATCGCTGCAGCAGGCGATCGCCATCAACAGCGTGGGCGTGAACATCAGCCGGGCCATCGGCCCCGCGCTGGCCGGCTTCCTGATCACCGCGGTGGGATTGGCGCTGCCATTCGCCGTCAACGCGCTGAGCTTCCTCATCGTTGCCGCGGCGCTGCTGTGGTGGAAGCCGCCTTCGGACCGCAACAAATCGCTGCCTCCGGAACAGCTGTGGGGCGCGATGGCGGCCGGGCTGCGCTATGCGCGCCACAGCAGCGCACTGAAGGCCACCCTGGTGCGCGCGGTGGCGTTTTTCGTATTCGCCAGCGCGTTCTGGGCGCTGCTGCCATTGGTCGTGCGCACCGTGCTGCAGGGCGGTGCGGAGCTGTACGGGATCATGCTGGGCAGCGTCGGCGTGGGGGCGGTGCTGGGCGCGTTCCTGCTGCCGCGGATCCGCAAGGCCTGCGGCGCGGACCGCGTGGTGATGCTGGGCACTTGCGGCATCGCGGTCACGTTGGCCGTCGTGGCGTTGGTGCCGGCGCCGGCCGCGGCGATCGCGGCCAGCCTGCTGGCGGGCGCGTCCTGGATCGCCGTGCTGTCTTCCCTGAATGTCTCCGCGCAAACGGCGCTGCCCGATTGGGTGCGGGCGCGGGGCCTGTCCATTTTCGTGACGGTGTTCTTCGGTTCGATGAGCGCCGGCAGCCTGCTGTGGGGTCAGGCCGCAAGCCTTTTCGGCATTCCCCAGGCCATGCTGGCGGCCGCGGTTTGCGCGCTGCTGGCGATCCCGCTGACCTGGCGCTGGAAACTGCAGTTGGGCGCCCAGCTGGACCTGGCTCCATCCATGCATTGGCCCGCGCCCGTCCTGAGCGCCGACGTGCGCCATGACCGCGGTCCCGTCATGATCACCGTGGAGTACCACGTCGACGCCGCGTCGCGCGATGCCTTTCTTGAAGCGATGGACAAGGTCGGCGAGCAGCGGCGGCGCGACGGCGCCTACGCCTGGGGCATTTTCGAGCACACGGGCGAACCCGCGCATTTCATCGAATATTTCCTGGTGGCGTCCTGGGTGGAACACCTGCGCCAGCACGACCGCGTGACCGTGTCGGACCAGGATCAGCAGGTGTCCGTGCGCCGCTTCCACCAGGGCGAGCAGGCGCCCGCCGTGCGGCACTATCTGGCGCCCGAGCGGGCGCGCAAGGAATGATCCATGCCGCCGCCATTCGACCGCAACCGCAGGGCCACCGTTAAAACGCTGGTCGCGCTGGGCCTGGCGCCCGCCGCGGCCTTGGGAAGGAGCGCATCCATGAAGACCGAACCCGATCTGATCCTCCACGGAGGCAAATTCACGACGCTGGATCCGTCCAGGCCCGAGGCGCAGGCCGTGGCCATCAAGGACGGCCGTTACACCGCGGTGGGGACGGCGGCCGAAATCATGCCGCAGGCGGGCGCGCGTACGCGCGTCATCGACCTGGGCGGCCGCCGCGTCATTCCCGGGCTGATCGACAGCCATACCCACGTGATCCGGGGCGGCTTGAACTACAACATGGAACTGCGCTGGGACGGCGTGCCCAGCCTGGCCGACGCCATGGCCATGCTGAAGCGCCAGGCGCAAGACACGCCGCCGCCGCAGTGGGTCCGCGTGGTGGGCGGCTTCACGCGCCACCAGTTCGCCGAGAAGCGCCTGCCCACCCTGGATGAAATCAATGCGGCGGCGCCGGACACGCCCGTGTTCATCCTGCACCTGTACGACCGCGCGCTCCTGAACCGCGCCGCGCTGCGCGCCGTCGGCTATACCCGCGACACGCCGAACCCGCCGGGCGGCGAGATCCAGCGCGACGCCAATGGCGAGCCGACCGGCCTGCTGATCGCGCAGCCCAACGCGACCATCCTGTACGCTACGCTGGCGAAGGGCCCGAAGCTGGACCCCGACATCCAGCTCAATTCCACCCGGCACTTCATGCGGGAACTGAACCGGCTGGGCGTGACCAGCGTGATCGATGCCGGCGGCGGTTTCCAGAACTATCCCGAGGATTACCAGATCATCGAGAAGCTGCACGCGGATGGCCATCTCACCTTGCGCTTGGCCTACAACCTGTTCACGCAGAAGCCCAAGCAGGAACTCGAGGATTTCCAGAGCTGGGGCAGCCAGGTCCGGCCGGGACAGGGCGACGATCTGTACCGCCACAACGGCGCGGGCGAAATGCTGGTCTATTCCGCCGCGGACTTCGAGGACTTCCGCCAGCCTCGGCCCGAGATGCCGCCCAATATGGAGGCGGACCTGGAGCCCGTGATACGCCAGCTGGTCGCGCAGCGCTGGCCCTGGCGCCTGCATGCCACCTACGACGAGACCATCTCGCGGGCGCTGGACGTGTTCGAGAAGGTCAACGCCGACCAGCCCTTCGAAGGCCTGCACTGGTTCTTCGACCATGCGGAAACGGTCAGTCCGCGCAACATCGACCGCATCGCGGCCTTGGGCGGCGGCATCGCCGTCCAGCACCGGATGATGTATCAGGCGGAGGACTTCGTGGAGCGCTATGGCGCGCCGGCCGCCGAGCAGTCGCCGCCGATATCCAGGATGCTGGAGGCCGGGGTGCCCGTCGGCGCTGGCACCGACGCCACGCGCGTGGCCTCCTACAACCCTTGGGTCTCGCTCAGCTGGCTGGTGACCGGGCGCAGCCTGGGCGGCCTGCGCATGTATCCGGCCGCGCAGCGGCAAAGCCGCGAGACCGCGCTGCGCCTGTGGACCGAAGCCAACACCTGGTTTTCCAACGAGCAAGGGAAGAAGGGCCGCATTGCCGTGGGCCAATTGGCCGACCTGGTGGCGCTGGACCGCGATTACTTCACAGTGCCCGAGGATGAAATCATCGCCATCGAGAGCGACCTGACGTTGCTGGGCGGCAAGGTGGTATGGGGGGCGGGCAGCTTTTCCAAGGATGCGCCGGAGATTCCCCCGCCGGCCCCGGATTGGTCGCCCGTCCGCGCCTTCGGCGGCTATTTCTCGCGCAAGACGGCGGGCCAGAACGGTTACCTGGGCTCGATGGCGGCCCTTTGCGGGTGCGCCAGCGCCTGCGCCGTGCATGGGCACGAGCACATGGGGGCGGCGCGCCGCAGCATGCCCGTTGCCGACGCGGCATCCTTCTGGGGCGCGCTGGGTTGCGCCTGCTGGGCGGTCTAGGAGCGGCGCCATGATGACCCGCCCGGTTGCCGCCTGGCCTTCGTCGCCCCTGCCGGGGCGCCTGGCCCGGCTCGTCCTGACCCTGCCGTTCTGGTGGAGCGGCCTGGGCAAGCTGATGGATTTCCCATCGGCGCTGGAGGAGGTCGCGCATTTCGGCCTGCATCCTCCGATACTGTTCGCGGTGCTGGTGATCGCCGTGCAATTGGGCGGATCCATCCTGCTCGTCGCCGGCGTCTGGCCCTGGCTGGCCGCCGGCGCCTTGGCCGCCTTCACGCTGGCGGCCTCGCTGATGGGCCATGCGTTCTGGAATCTGCCGGACCCGCAGGCCCGGTTTCACGACATGAACGCCTTTCTGGCGAACCTGGGCCTGATCGGCGGCCTGGCGCTGGGGGCCATGAACGCGCGGGCCGCCAGGAAGCGCTAGGACCTGTGCAAGGCTCGATTCAGGGTGAACGGCCCTAGGCTTCCAGGCTTTCCATCATGCGCGCGTAGCGCCCTTCGAGGAATTCGACGAACGCGCAAATGTTCGTCGATTGCTGGCGGTGCTGCGGATAGATCGCGCTGACCGGCAGCGGCTTGGGCACCTGGCTCTCCAGCACCGAGACCAGTTTTCCGCCGCGCAGCGCCTCGCCCACGATGAAGCGGGGCAATAGCGCGATGCCCGCGCCCGCGATGGCGGCGTCGCGCACGATCTCGCCGTTGTTGGAAAGCAAGGGCCCGCGGACCTCGAACGTCTGCTGCTCGCCGTCCACGACGAACGGCCAGCCGTTCCTGGCTTCCCGGCCGTACAGCAGGCAATCATGGCGCTTCAGATCCGCGGGCGACTGGGGCAGGCCGCGCTCCCGCAGATAGGAAGGGCTGCCGCACGCCACCATGCGCAGCTCGCCCAGCCGGCGCGCGATCAGCGTGGAATCGGGCATCGCGCCGATGCGCAGCGCCATGTCGAACGACTCGCCGACCAGGTCCACGTGGCGGTCGTTGAGGATTACCTGGAGCTGCAGGGCGGGGTGATCGAGCAGGAATTCGGCGATCAGCGGAGACAGGTGGCGCAGGCCGAAGGACATGGGCGTGCTGATCCTGAGCGTTCCATGCAGTTCCGTGCGGCGCCGCGCCATGGCCTGTTCCGCCCTGGCGACGTCCTCCAGAATGCGTTGCGCATGGGCGTAGAACTCCCTGCCGGGCTCGGTCACGGTGAGCTTGCGCGTGTTGCGCACCAGCAGCCGCACGCCCAGCGACGCCTCCAGACTCGCGATCCGGCGGCTGACGAACTGTTTCGACAGCAGCAGTTTGCCCGCGGCCGCCGTGAAGCTGCCGGTTTCGACCGCGGCGGCGAAGATACGAACGTCGTCGAATTGCATGGCGCCAACTGGAATCAATGGCCGCCCATTTTACCCAGGGCCGCGCGCCGGCAGGCATGTTTCGTCAACCAGGAACGGACAATGATTCGCGCGCCGCCTACTTGTCACGCAAGTTGGCTAGGGTAGAGTTCCACAGCATTGGAGAGCATCAGCAACGGAGGGAAACCATGCCGCTTACCGGAAAGCCGCCACCCGTTTCGCCCGCGCATCCTCCTCACTGCATCGCGGCCTTGCGCACGCCCCTGTTGACGGCGGCAAGGTTCCGGCACGTGGGCGACCACGCCGACGCGCACGTGCAGCCCATCCCGCAGGCCCATGCCCATTCCGTGATCTTCCAGATGCAGGATTTTGCGTCGCACAAGCTGTGGAAGGACCGGAAGCTCATCCATGCGGGCGGCCACTCCAGCGCCACCATGGCGTTGACCGACCTGACCAGCGCCTACGCATGCCAGCACCTCTCGGACTATGACAACGTGCGGCTGCAGATACGCAACGACGTGCTGGAAGAACTGGGCGGCGAACTGTATGCAGGCAAGGTGCCGGGCCTGCGCCAGCAGCAAGGCGCCGAGGACGAGACCATGCGCCTGCTGGTCCAGGCGCTCCTGCCCAGCCTGATGCGCCGCGAACCGGGCGACGGCATGTTCATTGAGCATCTCACGCTGGCCATGGTCGCGCATCTGCTGCGCAGGTACGGCCAGGCGGGCATGCGGGGCGCGGATGGCAGGGCGGCCGGCAAGCTGGGCGGGCCCCTGCTGGCCAAGGCGGCGGAGTACGTCGAAGCGCATCTGGCGCAGAACATCACGCTGGCCGATATCGCGAAGCACTGCGGCATGTCCCGCGCAACCTTCGCCAGGGCGTTCAAGGCGGCGATGGGCATGACGCCCTTCGAATGGGTGCGCGAGCGCCGGCTGGAGCATGCGATGGGCCTGCTCAGGCGGTCGGACTTGAGCCTGGCCGATATCTCGGCGGAATGCGGCTTTTCCGACCAGAGCCATTTCGCGCGCATTTTCACGCGCAACGTCGGCCTGGCTCCGCGCGCTTGGCGCGCCGAGCAGCGGAAATAGAAAAAAAGCGGCCTTTGCTTCCGCCTGGAGCGGTTCCGGCGCATGCGTGCGAGTTCGGACGGAGGAGGAATGTTGCATGCGGGATGATGGCCCGTTGGCAAGAAATGCATGATTTTGCGGGTATCGTATCGATATGTAATGCCAGGCCGGCCGCCTGCTGCGGCTCGCGCTGACATGCGATTGCCTCCGATGGCCCAGAGCGCGCCGGCCGTTGGGCGGCGGCGGGGCCGCTGTCCGGAGCGGCGGTTTCCTGCAAGATTTGGAAACGGTCTGGATGCCTGCGCGGCCGATTCGTCCATACCCCGGACGTAGAATCCCGCTTTTCATCAGTGCCATCCGGCTGAAAGGACCGAATCATGAAAAAAACCATCCTCCTTGCGTCCGTATGCGCTGCGCTGCTTCAAGCTTGCGCTCCGGCTTCCTCTCCTCGCGAAGGATCGTCCTCCATGCCTACCAACGCCGCCACCTCGCCCGCCAGCTCCGTGACGCTGCCCGCCTATTATTGGCGCCTGGCTTCCGCCACCGATGCCTCGGGCAAATCCATCCCAGCCCTCCAGGCGGGGGTCGAACACCAGTTGCGGCTGTCGTTCGCCAATGACGCCCTGAACATCCGCGGGGGCTGCAATGCGCAGTTCGGCGGCTATACGTACAAGGACGGCGTCCTGCACGTCGCCAACCTTGCCTCCACCATGAAGGCATGCGAACAAAGCCTGATGCAGCTGGACGCGGAGATCGGCCAGCGCATGAAGGGCGATCTGCGCGCCACGCTCAGCGGCGATACCGCGGAGCCCGCGCTGGAACTGGCGGCCAAGGACGGCAGCGTCCTGAAGTTCGTGGGCGAACCCACGCCCGAAACGCTCTACGGCAGCACCGGCCAGATCATGTTCCTGGAAGTCGCCGCCAAGAAGGCGGAGTGCAGTCATCCCATGATTCCCGGCTATCAGTGCCTGATGGTGCGCGAACGCCGCTATAACGAGGCGGGCATTCAGCAGCCCGCCAAGGACAAGTGGCATCCGCTGTACCAGTCCATCGAGGGCTACGAACACCAGGACGGCGTGCGCACCGTGCTGCGCGTGAAGCAGTACGACTGGAAGAACCCGCCCGCCGACGCGCCGTCGAAGGTGTACGTGCTGGACATGGTGGTCGAGCAGGACGCTTCCGGGAAGAAATAGGGCCCTCGGAGCAGGCGCCTCAGGCGCCGGACCGGGCGGGCGGTTCCGCATCGCCGGCCCGGTAGAACGTGATCTGGAAACTGCCCGGCAGTTCGAACGTCACATGGTGCCGCACCTGTGGTTCGATCAGGACCTGCTGCCCCGCCGCCAGCACCACCTCGGTGTGCGGGGGATCATCCAGCGTGTAGCGCAGCACGCCTGCATGCACCTTCAATAGCCCCCATGTCCCGTTCTTGGTCGTATGCGCCGAGCGCAGGGCGGCCGGCAGATTGTCGGGCGTGAACACCGGACTTTCCCGGTAGGGCTGCAAGCCTTCGGGCGGCGCATCCGGCAGGCGCGGCAGCGACTGCCGATGCTGCCATACGCTCCAGAGCTTGGCGGCGATACGTTCGGCCATGGCGTCGGCCTGCGCCTGCAGGGCCGGCCTGCCCAGCCCGGCGGTAACGCCGTGGAACAGGCCCAGCCAGCGCTGGAACAAGGGCCACGACAGATCGGGAATGCGGGCGTGCGCCGGGATCGGCGCGCCCTTGAAGCGGCGCGTGCCCAATAGCAGCGACGACCAGAAGTCGCACAGCATCTCCAGGTGATGGTCCCAATCCGCCACGCGCGCGTTGAAAATGGGCCCCAGAGTTTCGTCTTGCCGCACCTGGGCATAAAAGCGGTGCACCAGCTGCCGGATATCGTCCTCGGTGATCACAGGGGAGTCCGGGGAGGGTGGGGAAGAGGAGGGCTGGGGCATGGCGGAACACGGAGATGATCTGCATGCATTGTCCGCCGCGGCCATCGTTGCGCCGATGACAAAAGTCATGGGAGCCAGCCCGCCCGCGGCGGAGGCGCTCCGGGTGCGCGGAATTCAGAACGGCCGCTTCGCCGTCGTCGCCAGCCGCGCCAGATACGCCGGGTCCTGCACGGCCCATTGGCGGCGTTTGCCGCTGACATAACCCTGGGTCTGCCAATCATTGAGCAGGCGGCTCAGCGTTTCCGCGCGGATGCCCAGATGCGCGGCGAGCTGGCGCTGGCTCAGCGGCAACGTCACCGTGCTGCCCTGGCGCTCGCGTAGCCCCATCAGGTAATTGGCCAGCCGTTCCGGCGCGGAGCTGGACGTCATCCAGTCCACCTTGTTCACCTGGTCGTACAGGTTCTTGCTGAGCGCGGCCAGCAGCTTGAGGGCGAGGTCGGGCCAGCGCCGGCATGCATCGTGCAGCTGATGGCGGCACAAGCGCCAGGCCAGTAGCGGGCTGCGGGCGCGCGCCTGCATGGGGTAGCGGCCGTGGGGCATGAACATGGCCGCTTCGGCGATCAGTTGGCCGGGTTCGAACACGCGGAACACGCGTTCGTCGCCGTTGTAGCCGTAGCGCACGACTTCGGCCTGTCCGCTTTCAACGAGCAGATAGTGGAACGCTTCGTCGCCTTCTCCGAACAGGACCTGCCCCGGCTCGGCGCGCAGGGGGCTGGCGCCGCGCAGCAGGCCGGCAACCACTTCCGGAAGCAATCCCGGCGGCAGGCCTTGCAGAAGCGGGTGCCTGGCCAGCAGGGCGGCCGTGGCCGGCCCGGGCAGATTGATATTTGTCATTCTGGGTCTTTCAACGTGAATGGGAGAATCTTAAACGATAACAATTCTTATTTGAAATTCAATGAATGATTCAGCTATGCGCCGCCGCCTCTGCGCGGCCGCTCTTGGGATGGCCTTGGCGTCCGGCGTGTCGATCGCGCGCGCGGCGCCGCGCCGCCATGCCGTGTTGACGCTGGCCGGCCCGGGGGCCGTGGTCAGCTACCCCTTGATGCATATGGCCGCCACCGGCGCCTTGGCGGAACACGCGGACCGGCTGCGCTTCCGCTTGTGGCAGACCCCCGATCAGCTGCGCACGCTGCTGGTCAACGGAGAGCTCGACTTCAGCGCCGCGCCCTGCACGCTGCCGGCCCTGCTGTACAACCGCGGCATGCCGGTGCGCCTGCTGAACATTTCGGTCTGGGGCATTCTGTGGCTGGTCAGCCGCGATCCGGCCGTGCAGACCTTCGAGGACCTGGCCGGCCGCGAACTGGTGGCGCCGTTCCAGCGCGACCTGCCGGCGGTGCTGCTGGATACCCTGCTCGCGGCGCAGTCCGCCCGGGGCCTGGCGCCGGTGGCGTTGCGTCGCACCCGCGACGGCCAGGACGCGATCGCGCTGATGCTCAACGGCCAGGCGGACCAGGCGCTATTGGTCGAGCCCATGGCCTCGCTGCTGCTGTGGCGGGCCGGACAGACCGAAGGGGCGCCGGCGCTTTTTCGCGGCCAGAGCCTTGAGCAGGCCTGGCGCGCTGCCTTTCCCGCGCAGCCCTCGCTGCCGCAGGCCGGCGTGATGGCCGCTCCCCGCGTGGCGGAGGACGCCGAACTCTGCCGCGCCGTGAACCGGGCGTATGCCGCTTCCGCGCGCTGGTGCGTCGAACATCCCGCCGAGTGCGCGGCGCTGGTGCGCGATCACCTGCCGCATCTGCCCCAGCCCGCCATCGAGACCGCGATACGCGGCACACGCCTGGAGAGCCGCAGCGCCGAGGCCGCCCGCCCCGAGCTGGAGGCGCTGTACCGCCTGCTGGCCGACCGTTATCCGCAGGCCATCGGCGGCAGCCTGCCGCCCGCCGGGTTCTACGCGCCATGAGCGGATCGCGGCTGGGGCAGGGCCCCGTTCTTACCGCGCCGGCGCGCACCTCGCGCGCCTGGAGCGCCGCGGGCGTGCTGCTGATTCTGCTGGCCTGGCACGTGGCCGCGCGGCAGTTCGGTCCGTTGTTGATGGCCACGCCCTGGGACGCATTGCGCGCCATAGGTCCGCTGGTCCGCAGTCCGCAATTCTTCGCCAACGCGGGTGTCAGTCTGATGCGCATCGGGGCGGGTGTGCTGGCGGGCGCGTCCATCGGATTCGCGCTGGGCGTGCTGGCCGGGCACAGCGCCCGGCTGCGCGGATTGATCGAGCCGTTGCGTTGGCTGTTGATGGCCATGCCGCCTGTGGTCGTCGTGGTGCTGGCCATGCTGTGGTTCGGCCTGGGTTCGCCCATGGTGATCTTCATCACCACGCTGATGATGGCGCCCGGCATGTACGTCAATACCGTCAAAGGCATGCTGCACGTGGACCGCAGGTTGATCGAGATGAGCCACGTCTACCGCTACGGCCCCTGGCTGCGCTTGCGCCACCTGTACCTGCCCGCGCTCAGCGCGCCGCTGCTGGCGGCATTGCTGATTGCCGCCTGCGGGGGCGTGCGGCTGGTGGTCATGGCCGAGGTGCTGGGCGCCGAGAATGGCGTGGGCTATGCCCTGGCCAATGCCCGCAGCACCTTCGACACCGCCGAGCTCTTCGCCTGGGTCTTGCTGATCCTGGGCCTGGTGGCCCTGCTGGAATTCGTGTTCCTGCAGCCGCTGCAACGCCGGCTGGGGCGCTGGATGGAGCCCAGCCATGCTTGAGATGCAATCCCTCTCCTTGCGCTATGGCGCCCGGACCGTGCTGCGGGACGTGGACCTGCGCTTGCTGCCCGGCGAGCGGCTGGGCCTGATCGGCCCCAGCGGAGCGGGCAAGAGCAGCCTGCTGCGCCTGGCCGCCGGCCTCGCGCGGCCAGGCGGCGGCGTGCTGCGCAATGCATTCCGGCTTCCCGTGCTGATGTTCCAGGAGCCCCGGCTGCTGCCGTGGCGCCACGCGCTCGACAACGTCGCCCTGCCATTGCGCGGAGCGGGGCATTCCGCCGGCAAGGCGCGAGCGCTGGCCGGGCAGTGGCTGGCCCGGGTCGGCCTGGACGGCGCCATGCTGTCCTGGCCTGGCGAGTTGTCCGGCGGCATGGCGCAGCGCGTGGCCCTGGCCCGCGCGCTGGCCATGGCTCCCGACCTGCTGATGCTGGACGAGCCCTTCAGCGCGCTGGATCCCGCGTTGCGCCGCCAGCTTGCCGCGTGCTGCGGGGAGGAACTGGCCGCGAGCGGCGCGGCCCTGCTGTGCATCAGCCACGATCCGGAAGAGCTGCTGGGGCTGGTCGACCGCTGCGTCATGGTCGACCGTGGCCGCGTGACGCCAATCACGCTGGACGGGCCGAGCGGCGGCAGGGGCGGCGCGGAACGCCTGCGCGAGCTGCTTCTGGCGGCCGGCGGGCCGGCCTGAGGCGTGTCCCGATTTCCTGTTTCCCAATACCGGAGCATCGTCATGAACACATATCCGTTTTTGCTCGTCCTGCATCTGTTCGCCGCCTTTGTCTTCGTCGGCACCGTTACGTTCGAAGTGCTGTTCCTGGAGCCTGTGCAGAAGCGCCTGCCCGCGGACGTGCGCAAGGCGCTGGGCGGCCAGCTCGGTCCGCGGGTGCGCGCCGTGGTGCCTTGGGCCGTCCTGGTTCTCTACCTGGCCGGCCTCGGCATGGCCTGGCAGTACCGGGGCGCGCTCGCCAGCCCGGGCAGTTCGTCCTTCGGCCTGCTGCTGTCGATCAAGATCGCGCTTGCCTCCAGCGTGCTCGTCCACGTGATCGCCGCCATGACGCTGGCGCGGCGCCAGCGCTTGCACAGCGCGCTGCGCAGAAGGGTGCACATCAGTGTGTTCTGTCACATGGTCGGCATCGTGCTGCTGGCCAAGACCATGTTTCATCTGTCCTGGTAAGCCGGCCCGCGCTCCAACGCGCCGGCTCCTGTCCAGCCCTTTTCTCGCTCTACGTGGAAGCATTCCCATGACGTCCCTCGTCCTGCGCCAACTGGCGTCCAGCCTCGCTTTCGGCGCGCTCGGCCTGTCTTCGGCCTACGCCCAGCAAACCGCGCAAGCTCCAGCCCGGCAGGCGGTGCCCTCGCTGGCTCCCGTGGTGGTGTCCGGCGAATCCCTCACGCGTGTCCTGGATCCCGGTCCACAGCAGGCCGAGGCGGAATTGCGGACCGTGCCGGGCGGCACCAACCTGGCCCAGCCCCAGCAGGAAGTGCGCCTGATCACGCTGCGCGACGCGCTGGACTACCAGCCCGGCATCATCGTCCAGGAGTTCTTCGGGGGCCTGGACCAGCCGCGCCTGAACATCCGCGGCTCGGGCATCCAGAGCAACCCCTTGAGCCGCGGCATCCTGCTCATGCAGGACGGCCTGCCGCTCAATGACGCCGATGGATCCTTCATCATCAGCCTGCTGGAACCGCGCAACGCCGGCCTGGTCACCGCGCGCCGCGGCGCCAATGCGCTGTCGCCGGGCGCCAGCACGCTGGGCGGCGAGGTCGACTTCCAATCTCTTACCGGCGTCCAGAACGACGTCATCCGCCTGGGCGGAGGCAGCTTTGGCTCGCGCAGCCTCACGCTGTCGAAGGGCTTCGAAGACGAGCGCCTGGATGGCCGCTTCAGCTTCGGCTACGACAAGTCGGACGGCTACCGCCACCATTCCGCGTCCGAGCGGTCCAGCTTCCAGGGCAACCTGGGCTTTCGCCGCGGCACTTTCGAGAACCGTACCTATCTGTCCTACACGGACCTCAAGTTCGACATTCCCCAGCCCATCCCCAAGGCGCGCATGTACGAGGACCCGCGCAGCGTGCTGGGCGACGGGACCACGCCCCAGGATCTGGCAAACAACGTCTACAAGCGCGATCCCCACCGCGATACCAGCCAGTTCCGCATCGCGAACCGCAGCTACTGGGGCACGGATGCCTTGAATCAGACTGCCGGCATCTACTGGCAGCGCACCAATGACGACTTCACCAATCCCCAGGTGGCCAACGTCACGGACGGCGATACCTATGGCCTGGCATGGCAGTTGGCGGGCAAGGCCGGCAGCGTGGACTACCGCGTGGCCCTGGACTGGCAGCGCAGCGACATGGACCGGGATCTCTACGCCATCCGTCCCGCCGACGGCAGCCGCCTGCAGCGCTTCGGCGCCTACGACCTCAAGGCCGAGAACCGTAGCGCGCTGGTCGGCGCGAACTGGCACGTCACCGAGCAGCTCAGTCTCGTCGGCGACCTGAAATACACCCAGGCCGTGCGCGACGCGCGCGAGCGCAACACCGGCAAGACTCTGGACCAGGATTGGGACTACGCCACGCCGCGCGGAGGCATCATCTGGCAGCCGGCCGCCACGCAGCGCTGGTACGCCAACATCAGCCGCAGCAACGAGGCGCCCACCTTCTGGGAAATCGTCAATGGCGAAGTGCCCGCGCCCATGAACCCCGCCAGCGCCGTCACCTCCATGAGCAAGCTCGACCTGCAGCGCGCGCTCACCTACGAGGTCGGCGGAGACGGCAGCTTCAACGTCGCGGGGCGCGACCTGAACTGGACCGTGTCGCTGTACCGCAGCAATGTCGAAGACGAACTCATGTCCGTCACCAACGCCAACGGCACGCCCGCCGGCACGTACAACTACGCCGGCCGCACGCGCCATCAGGGCATCGAAGCCGGCATCAACGGCAGCCTGCCGTCGCCTGGCGCCGGCCTGTTCGACTACCGCATCGCCTACACCTTCAGCGACTTCCGCTTCCGCAGCGGCGAATACCAGGGCAACCGCATCGCCGGCGTGCCGCGCCATCTGCTCAGCGCCGAAGTCATGTACCGCGTGGGAGGCTGGCGCTTCGGTCCGAACCTGCGCTGGCTGATGAGCGATACCGAGACCAACCATGCGAACGCGCCCGGCACGCAGCAGAACGCCTATGCGCTGCTGGGGTTCAAGGTGGCGTACGAACATGACGCGCATTGGAGCGGATACGTGCAGGCGGACAATCTGACCGACAAGACCTACGCCAGCAGCTATGCCATCCGCAACACGGCCACGCCCGCCATGCCGATCTTCCTGCCCGGCAACGGGCGTTCCTTCAGCGCGGGGGTGGCCTACCGGTTCTAGCGGAACGGCCGGGCGGGCTTGATGTATCTCATTCCCGGCGGTCCGCCCGCAATGAGACAATCAGGTGCAACGGAGCCTTCCAGCCATGAATGCCTATCCCTTGCTGCTCATCCTGCACCTGTTGGCCGCCTTCGTTTTCGTTGGCACCGTGACCTTCGAGGTGCTGTTCCTGGAGCCCGTGCACAGGCGGCTGCCCCCTGACGTGCGCAAGGCGCTGGGCAGCCAGCTCGGCCCGCGGGTGCGTTCGGTGGTTCCCTGGTCAGTGCTGGCGCTTTACCTGGCCGGCCTGGGCCTGGCCTGGCAGCACCGCGGCGCGCTGGCCAGTCCGGGCAGCTCGTCCTTCGGCATCCTGCTGGCCTTGAAGATCGCGCTCGCCCTCAGCGTGCTGGTCCACGTCGTGGCCGCCTTGCTGCTGGCCAGGCGCAAGCGCCTGACCGGCGAGTTGCAGCGGCGGCTGCACATCAGCGTGTTCTGCCATATGGTGGCCATCGTGATTCTGGCGAAGGCGATGTTCTACGTGACGTGGTAGGCGGGCGGCGAGGCCGTGCCGCCGTCTCATCTCGCCAGCCGCAGGCACTCCATGAAGTACGCGGCATGCTCCGACGCCAGCGCCGCATCCCGCCATACCATGCCGGTGATGCCCCGGCTGCGCATCGCAAGTGGCAGCACCCTGATCATGTTCTGCTTCGCGAAATGCCGGGCCAGCCGTTCCGAGATCGGCATCACCAGGTCCGAATCCTCCAGCAACGCCAGGTTGACCAGCACCGACGATGATTCCACCTGCTGCCATGGCGCGGGTTGCCCGGCCAGTGCCAGCTCGTAGTCCATGCGCATCCGCATCGGCGTGGAAGGGCCTGGCGCGATCCAGGGGTAATCCTGCACGTCCTTCCAGGTGACCTTGCGCTTGCCGGCCAGGGGATGCGTGCTGCCTACGGCCAGGCAGATCGGTTCGTCGTAGAGCTCTTCGTAATGCAGGTTGCGCGGCAAGGAGTGTTGCTCAAGGCGGCCTACCAGGACGTCGAACGTCCCTTCCTGCATAAGGGGAAGCAGGTAGTCCAGCGTGTTCTCCGCCAGCCGCAGCAGCACCCGGGGATAGCGTTCGCGGAAGCGCTGGATGCTGGGCGGCAGCAGCACCGGCGCGATATTGGGCGTGACGCCCACGGCCAGCGTCCCGGTGGCGCCGCGGGCCAGTTGCGCCATGGTGTCCTGGGCGCGGCCCAGCTTGCCAAGTATCTCGCGCGCGTGGGTGCGCAGTTCAAGCCCATAGGCCGTGGGTTCGATGCCGCGCGCATGGCGCTCGAAGAGGGGCAGGCCGATGTCCTGCTCCAGGTCCTTCAGCCACTTCGACAGCGCGGGCTGCGTAATGTTGAGTTCCGATGCGACCTGGCTCAGGTTGCGGGTGTCGCACAGGCGCACCAGGATGGCCAGGTGGCGCAGGCGGATTCGATGGGTCCAGTCCATGCGTGTTCGTCCGTCTTCAAGGCATAAATACACGGTTATGGCTCGGTAATATTAATTCATTATCAATTTATGTCTGCTCTCCACATAATGGCCGGACAACAGAGCCAGGCCGGCAGCAAGCCGGCGGCGAGGAGACACGATGCAGCCGAATTTCCTGCTATTCATCACGGATCAGCAGCGCGCGGATCATCTGGGCAGCTATGGCAACGCCATGTTGCGCACGCCCGAGCTAGACGCGCTCGCGAAGCAGGGGTGGTCCGCGGACCGCTTCTACGTCGCATCGCCGATCTGCATGCCCAACCGCGCCACGCTGATGACCGGGCGCATGCCCTCGGTGCATGGGGCGCGCCACAACGGCATCCCGCTGTCGCAACGCGCCACCACGTTCGTCGAACGCCTGCGCTGCGCGGGCTACGCCACCGCGTTGGTCGGCAAAGCGCACCTGCAGAACATGACGGGCAAGGGCCCGGTCTGGCCGCCCGCCGGAGGCGATGGCGCGCAGGGAGAGGCCTGGGCCCCCGAGCCCGGCAACTTCGACCAGGAATGGGGACCGCTGTGGCGCACCGATCCGCGCCATGACCTGGACACGCCGTTCTACGGCTTCGGGCGCGTGGCGCTGGCGGTGGATCACGGCGACCAGGTCTGGGGGCACTACGAGCGCTGGCTGGCCCGGGAACACCCAGAGGTCCGGCGCTTGTGGGGGCCGGAACATGCCTTGCCCGCGCCCGGCTTCGTGCTGACCGAACACCAACAGGCCTGGCGCACTCGCGTGCCGGAGGATTGCTCGACCAACGCCTACATCGGCGACCAGACCATTGCGCTACTGCGTGAGTATGCCGCGGACGGAAAGCCGTTCTTCATCCAGTGTTCCTTTCCCGATCCGCACCATCCCTTCACGCCTCACGGCAAGTATTGGGACATGTACCGCCCCGAAGACGTGACGCTGCCGGAATCCTTCCACGCCAGCGCCGCGCCCGGCCGCGAGCCCCCGCCCCACGTGGCCTGGCTTTATCGGCAGCGCGACGAGCGCAAGGCCGTCAAACATACCCCCGCGATCTTCGCCTGCACCGAACGCGAGGCGCGCGAGGCCATCGCCCTGAACTACGGCTCCATCAGCCACATCGACGCCACGATCGGCCGCGTCATGCAGGCGTTGCGCCAGGCCGGACTGGACGACAACACCGTCGTTATCTTCACCAGCGACCATGGCGATTACTTCGGCGATCATCAACTGTTGCTCAAGGGCCCTGTCCATTACCAAAGCCTCATCCGCACGCCGTTCATCTGGCGCGATCCGCTCGCCGCGCCGGCGGCTCCGCGCAGCCAGGCCCTGTGTTCCACCGCCGATATCGCCGCCACCGTGCTCGCCCGCGCGGGGCTGCCGGCCTATAACGGCATGCAGGGCGCGTCCCTGCTGCCGCTGATGTCGGGCGCCGCCGATACGGTGCGCGATGCGGTTCTCATCGAGGAAGAAGGTCAGCGCACCATGTTCGGCTTCGCGGGCCGCACCCGCATGCGCACGCTGCAAACCCCGCGGCACCGGCTGAGCGTGTACGCCGACGCCGACTGGGCCGAACTCTACGATCTGCAGGAAGACCCCCACGAGCTGCGCAACCTGTGGAGCGATCCGGCCGCCGGCGCGCTGCGCGGAGAACTGCTCATGGAGCTCTCGCGCAGCATGATCCGTCACGCCGAAACCAGCCCGCATCCCTCCGCCATCGCCTGACCCCCACGCAGGAGAAAAGCATGATCAAGTCCTTGCTGCTCTGTGCCGCCTTGCTTGCCGCCGGCAGCGCGGCCGCCGCGCCGTCCGATTACCCCGCGCGGCCGATCCGCCTCGTCGTCAACTTTCCGCCGGCGGGCCCGCTGGATCTCGAGGCCCGGGCCATCGCCCAGCACGCGGGCAAAATCCTGGGCCAGACGGTCATCGTCGAAAACCGTTCGGGCGCCTCCGGCAACATCGGCGCCCAGTCCGTCGCCCAGGCCGCGCCGGACGGCTATACGCTGCTCATGACGCTCGACACCCTGATGACCGTCAACCCCTTCATATTCAAGGGCCTGGACCAGGAAGTCACCCGGCGGCTGGAACCGCTGAGCCTGGCGGGCAGCTTCGGTTTGGCGCTGGCCGTGCGGCCCGAACTCGGCATAGGCACGCTGGACGAATTCCTGGGATACGCCAAATCGCACCCCATCACCTACGCCTCCGCCGGCTACGGCAGCCCCGGCAACCTGGCTTTCGAGAAGCTGCGACTGGCCGCAGGCATGGAGGTCGCGCACGTTCCCTATCGCGGCAACGCCCCGGCGGTCAACGCCTTGCTGGGGGACCAGATCCAGGCCGCCTTCCTCGCGGTGCCCGGCGTCCTGCCGCACGTGAAGGCGGGCAAGCTGCGGGCGATTGCGGTATCGGGCAAGGAGCGCGACGCGGACCTGCCCGACGTGCCGACGGCAGCGCAGTCGGGCGTGGCAGGCCTGAAGGACTACGACGTGGCCTTCGCGTTCCTGGTGATGGCTCCCAAGGGGACGCCCGGGTCGATTGCGCGGGTATGGGAGAAAACGCTTGCCCAGGTGTATGCCTTGCCGGAGTTCCAGCAGAGCATGGCGGCGCTGGGGATGCGCGGGCCATTCGCGGGGCGGGACGAGGCTCAGGCGTGGGTGCGCAGGGAAGCCCTGGGCTGGAAGGGCGTGATCGAAAAGGCCGGCATCAAGGGAGAATAGCGGGGCCGCCGCGCCATCCCCACAGCGGCAGGAAATCCCATCTCAGCAAGCGAGCGCAGCCGCCTGTCGTCAGATTCCATCCAGCGCCAGCGTGGCGGGCCGGGAGCGGGCAAGCTGCCTGGGCTCGGCGGATTCCTCGACCAGCTCGCCGCCCTGCAGGCGGAATACTCCGACGGCCTGCAGCAGCTGGGCGGCCTGGGATTGCAGGGCCGTCGACGCGTTCGCGGCTTCCGCTACGCGGGCCGCGGTCTGCCGGGTCAGTTCGTCCATCTTGGCGACTGCCTGGTTGACCTCTTCGATGTCCGTGCTTTGCGCCCGGCCCGCATCGCCGATCTGGCCCACGATGCCCGCAACCCGGTCTATGCTGGACACGACCTCGCGTATCACGCCGGAGGCGGCGTCCGCCTGACGGAAGCCGTTGCTGGTCTTTTCCAGCGAGCCGTCGATAAGGACACGGATCTCGCGCGCGGCGCCGGCGCTGCGCTGAGCCAGCGCGCGGACCTCGGTCGCCACGACGGCGAAGCCTCGGCCGCTCTCGCCCGCGCGGGCCGCTTCCACCGCCGCGTTCAAGGCCAGGATGTTCGTCTGGAACGCGATGCTGTCTATCAGTCCGGTGATTTCGGAGATTTTCTGCGCTTCCTGCTGGATTTCCCCCATGACGGTCGCGACGCCGGCAACCGCCGTGCTGCCGGTGCCGACGATCTGGCGCGCCTGGTCGGTCAGTTGCCGGGCCTGTTGCGCATGGGCGGCGTTGTCGTGGACATTGGCGGCCAGGTCACGCATGGACGTTGCGGTCTGCGCCAGCGATTCGGCCTGCGTGCGCGAGCGCTCTTCGAGTTGCAGGTTGCCCTGCATCATTTCGTGGGAGGCGGCCGAGAGGGCCGATGCCGTGGTGCGCACGTCGCTCATGGTCCGGTGCACGGCGTCCATGGTGGTCTTGAAGCTGCGGGCCAGGCCGCTGTTCATGCTCAGGCCGCCGAACCGCAGGTCGAACACCCCGGGCTCGCGCCCGATATGCGCGCTGAGCCGGGCCAGTTCTTCGGCGGCGATGCCGGCGCGTTCCATCTTCCAGGCCAGCCAGCCCAGCGCGGCGGCCTGCACTACCACATAGGAGGCATGCAGCAGCACCATGCCCAGGCTGGGTTCGGTAAAACAGAGCGCGCCATATCCCCATTGCTGAAGATAGTTGAAGGACAGGTGATGCACCGCGATCACCAGGGCTCCGCACAGGATGGTCCGCCAGTCACGGTATGCGAGGAGCAGGGAGAGCAGCACGAAGATGCCGAAGTGGATTTCGGTCTGGCCCGACATCAGGTGGATATGTAGAGCGGCCAGGACCATCAATCCACAGGCGACGGCAAGACGGGTGGTCAAAGCGCCAGGGCGCCAGAGGATCAACAGCGTGGGAATTCCCGCCGCCAGCATGCCCGCCGTGACGGCGACGGCCCATCGGCCGTATTGCGGCGCCATGCACAGGCCCACGATGAACAGCAACCAGAGCAACGGCAGCATGGCGCGGTCGGTCCGGCGATACGAGTCTTCCAGCAAGCGGCTTGCGGTGCGCATGGGCAGGTCCTCGGGCAGGGGAAGCGCGAAGAGCCGCGCACGCTAGATTTTGATAGACGAATAGCAATTTGTGAACATTTATTCCAAAATATTTTGTCGATTTGTTGCGGCCATCCCTCAGCGGGCATGCCTCGCCGCCCGGGATGCCGGACCGGGGCGCGCCTCGGCCTGGCTCCGGATCGCGCCACGACCATGCCCGGCATGACCAGCGTTATATTCAAAAGCTCCCCCTCACAGGAGCGTCTCATGCAGACCCATGAAATCCATCGCGGCCGGCTGCTCGACCACATTCAACTGGTGGTGCGGGACCTGGCCGCCAGCCGGCGGTTCTACCAGGCGGTATTCGATGCCCTGGAGGTGCCGATGGGAGGCTCGGGCGACGATTACTTCTGGGCGGACGAACTGTTCGTGTCCACGGCGGACAGCAAGGCGGCGCTGGGGCAGTTGACGGGCCGCCATCATCTGGCGTTCCAGGCGCGCGACCAGGCAATGGTGAATGCGTTCTACCAGGCCGCGATGGCCAACGGCGGCAAGGACAATGGCGCGCCCGGCTTTCGGGACTACCACCCGGGCTATTACGGCGCCTTTGTGCTGGATCCGGACGGCAACAACATCGAAGCGGTGTTCCACGGCGAGGCCCGGCGCAGCGCGCCGTCGGTCAAGGTGACCTTTTGACGGCGCGGGAACGGGTCTGCGCCCATTCCCGCGCGCTGCGCATCGGCGCCCGCCTGGGATCTCGTCACTGGGTCCGAACCGGGGGGGCGGCAGCGGGTTTCACCGTGTCCACGTATTTCTTGTAGCTGGCGAGATACTCCGGACTGTTGATGTCCGGCGTGTTTTCGCTGTTCCAGTTGTTTTCCAGGCCGGCCTGTTTCCAGGCGGCCAGGTCGCGCATGACGTCCTCGCGGGTGACCGTGGTGTTGGTGTCGGGCGAGCTGGTGGACATTTGCGCGCTTGCCGGGGTGGACAGCAGCGCGGCGGCCGCAAGGGCGGCGGGCGCGGCGGCGCGGAACAATAGGGCGGTCTTCATGAAGTGCTCCTCGATGGCAAGAATGAGCGCAGCATTGGGGCCCGGTGTCCTTGGGCTCACGGCAAGGCAGCCTTGGGCAAGGACAGCTGCGCGACCGGCATGGCCTCCCCCTGGCTTCATGCCTTCGGATCCATCGTAGGGCGGAGCCGGCTGGCGGCGCATACTAAAATGAAGTACGCCGCCGCCTTCGAGGAGGACGCTTGCCATGGCGGGGAAGCCGGCCGGCTACAGCAAAGAGGCCAATCTGACCAGTTCGGATTGGCGGCTGCACTCCATCTTGTGGAGCAGGGATGCGACCTGTTTGCGCACCGTCAGCACAGAGGCGTGGCGCAGCATGGCGACCTCATCCACGCTGTGGCCGGTGGCCAGCCCCGCCAGCACGGCCGCTTCCGCGTGGGTGATGGCGAACACCGATTCCAGCCTGTCTACATCCGGCGGCGCGAACGCGCTCTTGCGCCGCATGCGCACCAGCAGCATGCGTCCGCCGATCAGGTTGAGCGCGTCGGGCGCCATGCTGATGTCGATCCAGAACAGTTCGCCCCAGCCCGAAGCAGAAGCCAGGGAGCGCGCCTGGCCGTCCCGCGCGACGGCCAGGCAGTGGGACTCGAACAGCGCCTGCAGCTTGCCGTCGGCATGGCGCAGCCGTCCGCCACGCACGTTCCATCCATGCCCGTCGTCCACGTAGCGCGCGGCGAGGGTGGACATCTTGTCGACCATGGCGTCCTTGCTGATCAGCAGGACTGCCTCGCCGACGTCGGTAAACGCGCTTTCGATGGCTCTCCATCCGATGGCGAGCATGCTTTCGCGTCGCGCCAGCTGGCTGCGCAGCATGCGGAAGTAGCCGGCGAATGCGCCGGACTGGAGCCGGTCGCAGGCCTTGGCGTCCACGGTCGAGCGCTGGAAGCCGACGGCGGCGCGCATCACGGCGTTCGATTCGACGACCAGCGACAGGATCTGCGCCATGCGGTGCTTGACCATGAAATCCGTATAGAACTCGGTGCGCTGAAGTTGTCCTCGCGGATACATCCTCGCGGTGTCCAGCCACGTTCCGCAGGGCGACAGCCGGGAGTCCCGTTCGAGGACGTCGCAGCGGTAGTAGTGATTCTGATAGTCCGCGGCGCAGGTTTTCGAGAAACCGATGGCGGACAGGTTCAGCAGATTGTGCCGCGCGTCGAAAACGATGAGCGTGCCGCTGTCGGCGCCCACCATGTCGCGCGCGGTGCGCAGGATGTCTTGCCACGGCGGATCGGGGTCGACAAGGTGGCTGACGGCCTCGGTGGCCCGCCGGACCGCAATCGGGTGCTGGGGCATTTGGTGCCTCCGGCTCTGGTTCAGGCAGCGGCCGCTGCCGCGCATCGCAGATTGTTGTGGACGGCTCCGGCCTCGTCAGGGGGGAGCGGCGCGCGGCGATGGTTCGTCCGCGCGGCGGGGCAGGGCAGTCCGGCGCGGGTGATTGCCGGCCGCCGCGGATCCCATTGGAAATTATCCTCGCAAATCCGTGCCGCGGAAGAAAATCGTGGGCCCGGAGAGCCTGGGCAGGCGCTGCTTGCCGGCCACAGGCGTCGATCTGGTGCGCCCGTACCGGGTTGTTTCAATCAACCATGCCGCCGGGGCCGGGGCCGCCCGGGGCCGGGGGGGCGGCTACATCCTTGGCGGCTGGCTGGATCGCCGCGCGCCACAGGTCCAGGAAGTGTTTTTTCTTCAGCGGATCCAGATAGACCAGCAGGCCTACGCCCAGGCCGACGGGGCGCACCCCGGCGGCGGGGATGACCGAGGCGCTGACTGGCCGCATGCCGGACTGTTTCGAGACCATCTCCTGCCCCCGTGGAGACAGCAGGTAGTCGAGAAACAGCGCGCCCAGGTCCGCGCGCGGCGCCTGCCGCGGAATGATGGCGGAACGCGACAGCATCAGCGTGTAGTCCTGGGGATAGACGATGGCCAGCGGGGCGCCGCGGTCGATGCGGTGCTGCGTATAGGATTCCAGCAGGTTGTAGGCCAGGGTGATTTCGCCGCGTTCGAGCCGGTCCAGGGCGTGCTCCGTCGATTCATGGACCGTAACGCCGTTGCGCCCGAGGGCGGCCAGAAGCGCGCCCGCCATGCTGTCCAGGCGGGTGTCCTGGGTGGCGGCCAGATAGCCGATGCCGCTGCCTTCGACGTCATAGGTGGAGATGCCGCCGGCCAGCGGCTGGTCGGGCGCCTGGAGCAAGGACAGCAGTTCGCGCCGGGTGTGCGGCGCGCGCTCCGCAGCGAGCTTGTCCGTGTTGTAGACCATGACGATGGGATCGGTGCCGATGCTGAAGACTTCGTCGCGCCAGTTGGCCCAGCCGGGCAGGGCGAGGGTAGCGGGCGAGACGTGCGCCTGCGCATAGCCGTCGTTGACCAGCTTGGTCTGCAGGTCCATGGCGCTGCTGATGACGATGTCAGGGCCGGTCTTGGCGGCGGGCGCCTGCCACGCGCGAGCCACCGCCTGCGCGTACAGATCCTGCGTGGACAGCTCGGTGTATTCCAGGCGGATGGCGGGGTTCAGCCTGCTGAAATCCTCCAGCACGCCGCGGAAAACCTGCACGCTGTTGGAAGCATGCACGACCAGCACGTTCCTGCTGTCGGCGGGGCCCAGCGCGAGCCCGGCGCCGCTGGTTTCGGCGGACTGGCCGGCCATGGGCAGCAGCAGCGCGGCCGCGACGGCGAGCCGGCGCAGGGTGGCGATGGCCTTACGCACCATGCGGGATCCCCGGCAGCGTGATCACGGCCTCCAGGCCGCCGCCCACGCGGTTGCTCAGGGCGAGCCGGCCCTGATGGATGTCGACGACCCGCTTGATGATCGACAGCCCCAGGCCGGCTCCCGGCGCGCGCGGGTTGGGTCCGCGGGCGAAGCGCTCGAAGGCCGTGTTGGCCAGTGCCGGCGCAATGCCGGGGCCCTGGTCGGACACGGTGATGCGCCAGCCCCGGCCTTCCGGTTCCAGCCGCACGTCGATGTGGCCGTCTTCCGTAGCGCCGTGGCGCAGGGCGTTGTCGATGAGGTTCTTGAAGGCTTCGCGCAGCATCAGGCTGTCGCCCATGACGCGCGGCGCGTTCGCGGCGCCGGCGTCGGGCAGGCGCAGGCGGACGTCCGGCTGGGGATCGGCCTGTGGAACGGTGTCGTACAGCGCCTGGCCGAGCAGCTCGGCCAGATCGACCGGCTGGAACTGCCTGACGTTGCTGCGGTGGATGACGCTGGCGTCGCTGAGCAGCTGGTTGACCAGGCGCGAAAGCTTCTCGGCGTTGCGCAATACCGCCAGCAGGCTGCGGCGCTGCTCGGAGGGGTCTTCCTCGTCCAGCGCCACCTCCATCTGGGCATGCAAAGCGGCCAGCGGCGTGCGCAGCTGGTGGGCGGCTTCGGCGATGAAGAGGCGCAGCGTGTCCAGGTTCTCCGAGAGCCGGGACATGAAGCCGTCGAGCGCGTGCACCAGGGTGTCGAGTTCCTCGGGTACGGGCGCGGCAATGGGATGCAGGTCGGATGCGCTGCGGCTGGCCAGCTCGCGCTCGATGCGCTGGATGGGCGAGAGCGAGCGGCGCAGGCCCCAGTAGGCCAGCGCCAGCGCCGCGGCGGCGAAGCCGATCAGGGCCAGCGTGCCTTTCCAGAGTATCCCTTGCGCCAGCGCGTTGCGGGCCTCGCGGGTCTGGGCGACCTCGATGATGGCGGTTTCGGCGTCGCGCGGGCCGGCGATCTTGCGTTCCATCCAGGCAATGCGCACCGGCTGGTCCTGGTAATGGGCTTCGAACAGACGCGGCGTATCCGCGGCGCCCGCGCTGCCGCGTCCGGGAGGGGAGGGCAGGTCCGCATAACCCGAGATCAGTTCGCCGCCGGCGGCGGTGACGCGATAGAACACGCGGTCGCGCGGCGCCTGCTCCAGGAGCGCCAGCGACGCGTACGGCATGTCCATCCTCCATTCGCCCTGCACCAGCTGCAGGCTGTCCGCGATCGACAGCACGGAGGCGCGCAGGAGTTGGTCGTAGGTGATGTCGGCGGTCTGGTGGGCATAGCCGCGGATCAGCAGGTAGAGCGCCGCCAGCGCGACCGCGAACAGGGCCAGCAGCGTGGCCAGCAGGCGGCGGCGGACGGAAATGCGGCCGTGCTGCACGATCAGGGCGTATCGGAGCGCTCGGCCGCGTCGCCGGCGGCCGTGAGCAGGTAACCGGTGCCGCGCTGCGTCTCGATGCGCAGGGGCGAGCCTTCCAGTTTGCGGCGCAGCCGCGCGATGTAGACCTCGATGGCGTTGGGGGCGGCGTCGTCGTCGAAGGCGAACAGCTTGCTGGCGATTTCAGCCTTGCTGACGGCGCGGTTCATGCCTGCCAGCAGGATTTCCAGCAGGCTGTATTCGCGCTTGGGGAGATCGATGCGCTGGCCGGCCAGCGTCACCTGGCGCGCGGCGCTGTCGATGACAAGTTCGCCGAAGCGCAGCACTCCCGTGGCCTGGGCGCTCGGCCGGCGCAGCAGGGCGCGGCAGCGGGCTTCCAGTTCGCGGAAATCGAAAGGCTTGGCGAGGTAGTCGTCCGCCCCGGTATCCAGGGCGTGGACGCGGTCTTCGATGTCGATGCGGGCGGTCAGCGCCAGCACCGGCGTCTTGCTGCCGCGGTCGCGCAGGCGATGCAGGATGTCGAAGCCCGACATGCGCGGCAGGCCGATGTCCAGGATGACGAGGTCGAAGGTTTCGTACTGCAGGACGCCGTCGGCGCCGAGGCCGTCGTTCTGGGCGTCCACGGCATGGCCGAGCCGGCGCAGCCGGCGCACGATGGCGTCGGCCAGGTCCTCGTCGTCCTCGATCACCAGTATCCGCATGCCGGGAATTGTCGCATGGGGCGCGGTGGGGGAGGAGGTGGTGGCCCCCACGCCGCGCTCGCTACGCTCGCTTGCTGCTGGAAAAAAACGACAGGTTGTCGACAGCTTTTGTTTCTAGTCTTGCGGTCCTGCTTCCCCCGCCGGAGGCATCGCATAACAACGACGAGTCGGAGATAACCCTCATGCTATTGACCCTGCTTGGCTTCGGCATGGTGATCACGTTCATGACGCTGATCATGACCAAGCGGCTGTCGCCCCTGGTGGCGCTCATCCTTGTCCCCATTATTTTTGCCCTGCTGGGCGGATTCGGGGCGGGCATCGACAAGATGATGCTGGACGGCATCCGCAAGATCGCGCCGACGGGCGTGATGCTGATGTTCGCGATCCTGTATTTCGGGGTCATGATCGACGCCGGCCTGTTCGATCCGATAGTGGGCCGCATCCTGCGGGCGGTGAAGGGCGATCCGCTGAAGATCGTGGTGGGCACGACCGTGCTGGCGCTGGTGATCTCCCTGGACGGCGACGGCTCGACGACCTACATGATCGTGGTGGCGTCGATGCTGCCGCTGTACCGCCGCCTGAAGATGAATGCCTTGTCCATGACCTGCCTGGCGATGCTGGCCAGCGGCGTCATGAACCTGACGCCGTGGGGCGGGCCCACGGCGCGCGCCGCCAGCGCGCTGCACGTGGACGCGGGCGATATCTTCGTGCCGCTGGTTCCGGTGATGGGCGTGGCGATCGCGGCGATCCTGGCGCTGGCGTTCTTCCTGGGGCTGCGCGAACGCCGCCGCCTGGGCGTGCTGTCGCTGCCGGGCGGCGCGTCGCTGCACGCGGGCTACGACGAGGAGGGCCCCAAGACGTTGCCCGAAATCGAGGTCGACCAGGACCTGCGCCGGCCCAGGCTGCTGTGGGTGAACGCCGGGCTGACGCTGGCGCTCATGGTGAGCCTGATGCTGGGCGTGTTGCCGCTGCCGGTGCTGTTCATGATCGCCTTCGCGATCGCGCTGGTCATCAATTACCCCGATCTGGCCGAGCAGCGCCGCCGTGTGACGCAGCACGCCGGCAACGTGCTGTCCGTGGTGTCGCTGATTTTCGCGGCGGGCATCTTCACCGGGATCCTGTCGGGGACGGGCATGGTCGAGGCCATGTCGCGCAGCCTGCTGGCGGTGATCCCCGACGCGATGGGCCCGTACATGGCCGGCATTACCGCGCTGGTCAGCCTGCCTTTCACCTTCTTCATGTCCAATGACGCTTTTTATTTCGGGGTGCTGCCCATCCTGAGCGAGGCGGCGCAGGGCTATGGCATTTCCGCGGTCGAGATGGCGCGGGCGTCGCTCGTGGGGCAGCCGGTGCATCTGCTGAGCCCGCTGGTGCCGTCCACCTACCTGCTGGTGGGCCTGGCCGGCGTCGATTTCGGCGACCATCAGCGCTATGCCCTGAAGTGGGCCACGATGGTCTGCCTTGTGATGCTCGCCGCGGCGCTTGCGTTCGGCCTTTTCCCGCTTGTCGGGCAAACCTCCTGAGGACCATTCATGGCATTGCGCATTGCTTATGTGACCAGCGGGATGGGCCATACCGGCACCGCGATCTGCCAGGCGCTGCACCTTGCGGGGCACCGGGTGGTGGCGGGCTGCGGACCGCGCTCCTCGCGCAAGACCCATTGGCTCAAGGAGCAGAAATCCTTGGGCTACGACTTCATCGCGTCCGAAGGCGACGCCACGGACTGGGCGTCGACCGAAGCGGCCTTCGACCAGGTGCGCCGCGAAGTCGGCGAGATCGACGTGCTGGTCAACAATGCCGGCGCGATGCTCGATATGCGATTCCGGCAGATGAGCCACGCCGACTGGTCGGCCGTGCTGCGCAGCAACCTGGACACGCTCTTCAACAGCACCAAACAGGTCGTGGACAGCATGGCGGACCGGGGCTGGGGCCGCATCGTCAACATCGGTTCCGTCGCCGCGGAGAAAGGCCAGATCGGCCAGATCAACTACGCCACGGCCAAGGGCGCGGTCATCGGCTTCACCCGCTCGCTGGCGCAGGAAGTGGCGGCGCGCGGGGTGACCGTGAACCTGGTGTCGCCGGGCTTCATCGCCGACGACACCGTGAAGGCCTTTCCGCCGGCGTTGCTGGACCGCATCGTGGAGAGCGTGCCCGTGGGCCGGCTGGGCACCGCCCAGGACCTGGCCGGGCTATGCGCCTGGCTGGCGTCCGACGAGGCCGCCTTCGTTACGGGCGCCAATTATGCGATCAACGGCGGCGTCTACATGAGCTAGGGCCCGTGCAAGGCTCGATTCGGTGTGAACAGGCCCTAGCCGGGCTCAGTTCTCCAGCTTGACCGCGCCGCTGTCCAGCAGCTTCTTCCACTTGGTGTTGTCCGCCTGGATGAAGGCCTGCAGGTCTGCGGGGGAACCACCGCCCGCGATCATGCCCGCGTTGTCGAGGGCGGCCTTGAATTCCGGCGCGCGGATGGCCGCCTGCAACGCCTTGTTCACCTGCTCCAGCTGCGCGGCGGGAATGGCGTTGCCGGCCGCGACCGAGAACCATTGGGTGGCCGCATAGCCCTTGAATCCGGATTCCTCCACCGTCGGCACGCCGGGCAGGCTGTCCAGGCGGTAGGGCGTGGTGACGGCGTAGGCTTTCAGCGTGCCGGCCTTGATCTGCGGCATGACCGGCGCCGAGCCCAGGATCGCGAGAGGAATCTGCCCGCCGGCCACGTCCGCCACCGCTTGCCCGCCGCCTTTGTAGGGCACGTGGACGATGCGCGTGCCGGCGTACTGGTTCAATAGCTCGCCGGCCAGGTTCTGCGAAGTGCCGTTGCCGGAACTGCCGTAGCTCCAGGCCTCGGGGCGCTGCTTCGCGTCTTCCAGCACCGCCTGCAGCGAGGCGCGCGCCTCTTTGGCTGGACCGACGATCACCATCGGACCTTCGGCCATCAGGATCACGGGCGACAGCTCCCGGCCGATCTCGGGCTGGGGTGTGGGATAGATCAGCGGCCCCGGCACGGTCAGCAGGTAGCCGTCGCCGGCCTTGCTGCGCGCCACCAGCTGCAGGGCGATGGCGCCCGCGGCGCCGGGACGGTTCTCCACGACGACGTTCAGACCGCTTTGCCGGGCCAGTTCCTGGGCGGCGATGCGGGTCAGGACGTCCGCGGTGCCGCCCGGCACGAAGCCGACCACCCAGGTAATCTGCTTGGCGGGCCAGTCCAGACTGGCGTCCGCCGCGCCGGCGGATGCGGTTAGCGCGGCGCCCAGCAGCATCGCGCCACAACGGATAACGAACTTCATTTCTTTCCCCTGGTGTTTTTTATGCCGGTCGGTCCGCCTGGGCGTCAGCTGGGATCCAGCTTGCCCGGCGGGGTATTCGGGTGCGCGATACACGATTGGTTGAAGGCCTGCACCATTTTCAGGATGGGGCCCAGCACCCAGGTATTGAAGATCAGGATGTCGCTTTCTTCCTTGGGATCCTGCTTCAGGTTGAACAGGTAGGGGGATTCGAGCTTGCCCTTGCCTTCGTTGACCTCGGGTTCCCAATAGAAGTGCAGCTTCCAGTCCCGCCATTTGACCGCGCGCAGATCGTTCTTGATGTAGAACAGGAAGCCCTCGCGCTGCGAAGCCGGGCTGGCGCCCGTGAAAAAATCGGTCTGGTCGATGCCGTCGATGGGGCGATCCTGCGGGATGGACGCGCCGCCGATCCGCGACAGCGTGGTGTAGAGGTCGGTGACGTGGACGATCTCGTTGGAGACCTGGCCCGGCTTCACCTTGCCGGGCCACCGGATGATGAAGGGCACGCGCAGGCTGCCTTCCATGGCGGTATGGTAGGTGCCGCTCCAGGGGCCGGCCGTGCCGCGGTAGGGCTTGCGGAACTCGGGGCCGTTGTCGCTGCAGAAGATGAACACCGTATCGTCGCGCAGGCCCAGTTCGTCCACGGCCTGGGATATCTGTCCGACTCGGTGGTCCATTTCCACCATGGAATCCGCGAAGTCCCCGGCGCCGGTGCGCCCCGCGAAATCGGGATGCGGCAGGGTCGGGAAGTGCAGGTGCACCAGGGGCAGGTACAGGAAAAAAGGCCGGCTCGCCTGCGCGTGTTTGCGCATGAAGCCGATGGAGCGGTCCACGAGTTCGGCGTCGATGCCGCGGCGGGTGTCCAGGTCGTATACCTTGACGTTCTCCGAGGGCGAGCCGGCCTGGCCCTGCATGATGTGCGGGATGTCGGCGACGGAGGGATCGAAGCCGATCGACGACGTGAACTGGCTTTCGTCGGTCGTGCGCGGAATGCCGTACCACTCGTCGAATCCGCGGTCCGACGGATAGCGTCCGGGGATGTCGCCCAGGTGCCACTTGCCATAGTGCGCGGTGGCGTAGCCCTGGGACGACAGTTGCTGCGCCAGGGTGATCTCGTCGCGCGCCAGCCCTTGCGGCAGCCCGGGCGGGACGGATTGCAGGCAGCCGGTGCGGATGGGGTGGCGGCCGCTCATCAGGGCGGAGCGCGTGGGCACGCAGTCGCTTTCCACGTTGAAGTTCTGCAGCAGCAGTCCTTCCGTGGCGAGATGGTCGATATGGGGCGTGGGGGCGCCGCGCAGGGCGCCGCCGCCGTAGCAGCCCAGTTCCCCCCATCCCAGGTTGTCGGCCACGATCAGTACGATGTTGGGCTTCTTGTCCATGCGCTGCGCCTCGTATGTTTCTTCGGGTTTATGCCGGGGATTCTAGGGGGGCGTTTACAGCGTAATATTCCTGAAAGTATGGATAGCCATAAATTTCGTTCATGAATCTATCGCTGCGCGACATCGAATATTTCCTGGCCGCAGTCGAGCACGGCAATCTGGGGCGCGCCGCGGCTGCCTGTGATGTCAGCCAGCCGGCCATGTCCAAGTCCCTGCAGCGGCTGGAGGCCGACACGGGCCTGGCGCTGCTGGACCGCAGCGGGCGCGGCCTGCGGTTGACGTCGGCGGGCCTGGTGTTCCTGGAGCACGCCAGGAAGCTTTGGGCCGAGTACCGGGACGCGGTCAGGCACGCGATGGAACTGCGGGTGGGCGAGGCGGGGCTGCTGCGTGTGGGCGCGACGGGCGCCACGGTGGACAGTTTCGTGATGCCGGCATTGCGGCTACTCTTGCCGCGCAGGCCGGCCCTGCGTATCCAGCTGACGCAGGGGCTGTCCGACGACCTGAACGAACAGGTGGCCAGTGGCAAGCTGGACCTCGCGGTGACTCCCCTCTATGCCGACGTGCCCGCCACGTTGCAGCAGGAACCCATACTCGAAGACCGCTTGTGCGTGGCCGCGAGCCGCGGGCATCCACTGGCCGCGCGCCGGAAATTGTCGCTGCACGACCTGCAAGGGCAGCGCTGGATACTGCCCGCGCTCACCTCCGTGGCGCGCAAGGCGCTGGATGCGCGCTATGCGGAGGCCGGCCTGGAGTTGCCGACGGCCGCGCTGGAGGTCGAGCATTTCTCCAAAGGCACGCTGGAGCTCCTGGCGCGTTCGGATCTGTTGGCCGTCGCGCCGCAGAGCGCGTTGGGCGCGGACCGGAATATTGCGGTGCTGCCGGTCGTGCTGGGCAAGCCTTTACAGCGCCATATTGCGCTGATTTCCCGCCATGCCACCACCTGGTCGCCCTTGATGAAGGAGTTCCGCGGCGCGATCCTGGACAGCGCCGGGCTGGCCATTCCACGCTAGGATTTGCAGTGTCAGCGTCCCCACCGCGCTTTCAAGCGCTGTTCAAACGTGCGCAGCGCCACGTCGATGCAGATGCCTACGATGCCGATGGCGATCATGCCAGCCATGACGATGTTGGTGGCGATGTTGAGCTGACCCTGCACCATCATGTAGCCGATGCCGTTGCCCACGACGATCAGTTCCGCGCCTACCAGCGACTGCCAGCCGATCCCGGCGCTGACTCGCAGGCCAGCCAGGATGGACGGCAGCGAGGCGGGCAGCAGCACCTCGGCCACGATGCGGGGGCCGCTGGCGCCGAGAGTGCGGGACGCTTCCAGCAGCCGGGTGTCCACGAACTTGGCGCCACGGTAGGCGCTGATGAGGCAGGGCGGGAAGGCGCCGGCGAAGATGATCAGGGTCGGGCCGCCGATACCCGTGCCGAACCACAGGCCAGCGAACGGCACCCAGGCGATGGGCGCCACAAAGCGCAGCGCGTCGAAGAACGGGCTGACGACGTCGTCCAGCCAGCGATACCAGCCCATCAGCAGACCCAGCGGAATGCCGATGGCGGCGGCCAGCAGGAAGCCGCAGGCGAAGCGGTACAGGCTTGCGCCCAGATGCGTCCACAGCGTGGCGCCGGAATAGGGTTCGGCGCTGAACTGCACGATCGTCCGCAGCACGGCCAGCGGGCCGGGCAGGTAATTGGGCGGGAACACGCCGCTGACACTGAGCAGGTGCCAGGCAAGGAAGAAGCCGGCCAGGCCCAGGCAGGACAGGCCGAGATTGATGGCGGGCGAGTCGCCCGCGATGCGCGTCAGCGTAGCCATGGCAAGGCCCTCTTTTCGATCCATTCCAATCCGCGCGTCATCACCGCGCCCAGCAGGCCGACCCAGACCATGGCGTACAGGATCATGCCGGGCCGGATGTCCAGGGCGGCGGTGTCCAGCACCTTGCCCAGGCCGATGAAGGCGCCGATGAGCTCGGCCGCAACCAGGGTCATCCAGGCCGTCTGCAGAGATAGGCGCAAGCCGGTGAAGATCATGGGCAAAGAGCCGGGGATCAGCACTTCGCGCAGCATGCGCAGCGGACCGCCCGCGCCATGCACCCGCGCCGCTTCGATCAGCGTGGGATCGATATTGCGCACGCCCGCATAGGTGTTGATCACCGCCGGTGTAAACGAGGAAACCCAGATCAGGAAGATCTTCGCCGGATCGCCCAGCCCCAGCCACAGGATTGCCAGCGGGATCCAGGCCAGCGGCGGAATCGGGCGCAGCAGCGAGAAGACCGGACCGATCAGGGCGTCGAAACGCTTGCTGAAGCCCATGAGCAGGCCCAGCGGCACCCCTGTGGAAATGGCCACCAGAAAGCCCAGGAACACCAGGCGCAGGCTGTGTCCGATGTGCTGGAACAGCGTGCCGCCGGCATAGCCGGAGTCGCGCGACAGCTGTACCGCGGCCTGCCAGGTAGTAAGTGGGGTGGGGAAGCGCGCGCCGTTGACCAAGCCAAGCGCCGACACGATCCACCAGGCGGCGAAGGCGGCGGCAACGGCGGCCACGCCGACGGTGACGCGGCGGCGAGATACGCGCGGCCGCCGCGCGGGCAGGGTTGCGATATGTTCACTCATGGCCGGACCTCGCGGCCTGGCGGTCCAGGTGGGCCACGTCTTCCAGCAGCAGCAGCATGGCGGTGCAGTCCTGCTCCTGCCGGCCCCAGGACCTGGCCAGCGCGAACATCTCGCGGGCATAGCCGCCCAGTCCCAAGGGCGCGCCCACCGACGCGGCCAGGTTCATGGCCAGGTTGATGTCCTTGTAGCCCATGCGCAGGGGGAAGTCGGGGCTGATGTCGCCCGCCAGCACCTTGCCGGGGAAATTCGTCAGGAGCTGCCCGCGCCCCGCCGTAGTGTTGGACAGCACCTTGACGACGGTGGCGCGGTCCAGGCCCAGCTTGGCGGCAAACATCAGGGCCTCGCTCGTCAGCACCATGCCAACCATGGACATGTAGTTGTTGACGAGCTTGAGCCGGATGCCCGAACCGAAAGGTCCCACGTGCACGATCTCATCCGCCATGGCGGCGAAGATGGGGGCGGCCTGGTCGAAGTCGGCCTGCGCACCGCCGGCCATGATCAGCGCCTTGCCCTGCGCCGCTTCGCGCGGCGTGCGCCCGACGGGGGCGTCGATGCAGCGCAGGCTCAGGGCCGCCAGGTCGGCGGCGATGCGGTCGGTCTCGACGGCGTCGCCCGTGCTCATTTCGATGACCAGAGCGCCGGGGTTCAAGCCCGCGGCCGCGCCATCGGCGCCGAACAGCGCGTCGCGGACATGCGAGGAGGTGGGCAGCATGGTGATCGCCACGTCGCAGCCGCGCGCGGCGTCCAGCGGCGTGGCGGCCCGACGGAAACCGGTGTCCGCCAGCCGCTCCATGGCCGCGGGCATGACGTCGTAGCCTGATACGGCATACCCCTGCGCGGTCAGGTTGCGCAGCATCGCGCTCCCCATGACGCCCAGGCCCAGGAATGCGATGCGGGGTGATTCGGTGTGTTCCATGGGGCTTGCTCCGGTGTGGTCAGCTGCCTAGCCGCGCACTGGTGCTGCTGCGTGGCGGGGCGGTGGTGTCGCGGACGATCAGTTCCAGTTCAATGCAGACATTCTCGGGCGGCGTATCGGCGTCGGCGGCCAGCAGGATGTTGGCGGCGCGCTGGCCCAGCTCGAAGGCAGGCACGTTCAGGGTCGTGATGCCCGGACGGCAGTGGGCGGCCATTTCGATGTTGTCGAATCCCGTGATCGAAATCTGTTCGGGCACGCGCAGGTTCTGCCACAGGCATTCCTGCAGCGCGCCATAGGCCAGGATGTCGTTGCCGCACATGACCGCCGTAGGAGGTTCGGGCAAGCGCAGCAGCGTGGCCATGGCGCGGCGGGCTTCGGGCACGGTGTAGGGTTTTTCGATGACGTACTGCGGCGGCAGGTCGATGCCTCGGCGCGTGAGCGCGCGCGTGAAACCGGCCACGCGGTCGGCGGCTCGGTCATTGTCCTTGGAGATGCCGGCGATCACGCCGAGGCGGCGGTGCCCGATGTCCAGCAGATAGTCGGCGATGCGCTGCGCCGCAGCGGCGTTGTCCCATCCCACCATCGGCCAGGGATCGGCGTCGTCGTAGTGGCAGGTAGTGACGAAGGGAATGCCTTTGGAATGCAGCAATTCGTAGAGTTCGGGGTCGCGGCTGCGCCCGACCAGCATCATTGCGTCGACGCCGCGTTCGATCAGCGCGCGCACTTCGCCCGCTTCGCGCGCGGGGCTGTAGTTGGTGCTGGCCAGCAATAGCTGGTAGCCATGCTCATGGATTGCCTGCTGCATGCCGTCGACCAGCTTGGCGAACAGCGCGCTATCCACCGTGGGAATGATGGCGCCCATAGTGCGGGTCTTGCGCGAGGCCAGCGAGCGGGCTGCGCCGTGCGGCACATAGCCGGCCTCGGCAAGCAGCGCCATGGCGCGGGCCCGCAGGTCGGGCCGGACTTTTTCGGGGTGGTTCAGCACCCGCGACAAGGTGGCCGACGAGATGCCGCCGGCGGCGGCGATCGACTTCAGGGTGTCCCCGGGTAGGGGCGCAGACTTTCGCTTCATATTTGAAAGCGCTTTCAGAAACTTGATGGTGTGAATATACAGTTATTGAAACGCTGTGGTCTATCTCTAGGGTTTTCTCGGGGTTGAACGGGATTCTTGCGCGCTTATTCTTTGTATGCGCTTTCAAAAAACCGAGCCCAAACGCAGATCTGGGCCTGCTATCCGGGGAATGCCGCGGCAGCTCGCGCATGCAGACCGGAATCCACTAAAGGAGACGAAGCATGTCGAGAATCCCCCGCATCCTGGGTTTGTGCCTGGCGCCGCTGGGCGCCTTGTTGTTGAGCCCGTCGGCATCGGCCCAGGCGCCGACCCCCATCAAAGTCAGCTATCAGATCGCCTATTGGGCGCTGCCGATCTACATCGCCACGGAAAAGAACTGGTGGGCCGAAGCCGGCCTGAAGCCGGAGTTCGTGGTGTACCCCGCAGGCGCGCAGCAGATCGCGGGCGCCGCGTCCAAGTCGTGGGACGTGGGCGGCACGGGCTCGCCGCCGGCGGTGCTGGGCGCGCAGCGCTACGGCATCGTGACGCTGGGCGTCACCAATGACGAATCGACCGCCAATGGCGTGATGGCGCGCAAGGAGAACGCCGCGGCCGTGCGCAGCAACGCGGCCAAGGAAGTGAAGGGCAAGCAGATACTGCTCAGCCCGAACTCCACGGGAGAATACGCGACCATGGCCTGCCTGAAGAAATGGGGCATGCAGCGCAGCGACGTCAGCGTGGTGACGCTGGCTCCCGCCCAGCTGGTGTCCGCGTTTATCGGCGGCAATGGCATGTTGGCCGGCACCTGGGCGCCCAATTTCTATACGCTGAACGAGCAGAGCGGCGCGGAAGTCGTATGCAGCGGCAAGGACGCGGGCGTGATGATCCCGGGGGCGTTGGTGGCGCGGGGTGAATTCGCCCAGCAGAATCCGGAAGCGGTCGCCAAGTTCCTGGCGGTCTACCTGCGGGCCGTCAGCTTCGAGAAGAACAACAAGGCGGAAGCCATGGGCTACCTGCGAAAACTGTTCCAGGCCAACGGCATCAAGCTCAACGACGGCTACCTGGGGCAGGAGCTGGAACGGCCGATCTTCACGCTGGACGAACAGCTCAAGCTGATGTCGCGCGCCGGCGGCAAGTCCACGCTGGACAACGCGTACGAGGCATTGTCCGGCTACCTGAAAAGCGTGGGCACGCTTACCGAGGTGCCCGATCCCAAGGCCTACATCACGGACGACTACATGAAGCGCGTCGACCAGACCCCCGCGCTCAAGACCTTCGCCAACAAGGCCAACTGAGCTTCATCCCTAATTCCGCGAGGCCATACCATGGCAGTAAGCAAGCTCAAGTCCGCGTCGAAACAGCCCCAGGGCAACGAGGCCGCGGCGCGCGAGGTCGCCGCCGAGATGCTGGCGAACATCAAGTCGGGAGGCGAAGCCGCGGTGCGCGACTACGCCAGGCGGTTGGACAAATGGGAGGGGGATATTCTGGTCAGCGCCGCCGAGATCGAGCGGCGCACGGCGTCCATCCCTGGCGGCATCAAACGCGACATCGAATTCGCCGCCGGCCAGGTGCGCAAATTCGCACAGGCGCAGATGGCTTCGGTGCGCGAATTCGAGCTGGAGCTTGCGCCCGGCCTGGTCGCGGGGCAGCGGCTGATACCCGTCAACGTGGCGGGCTGCTACGTGCCCACCGGGCGCTATGCGCACATCGCCTCGGCCTACATGAGCATCGCTACCGCCAAGGCGGCCGGCGTGCCCACCGTCATCGCCTGCTCCACGCCTTACCGAGGCGAGGGCATACACCCTCAGGTGCTCTACGCCATGCAAGTCGCCGGCGTGGACGCCGTGATGACTCTGGGGGGCGTGCAGGCGATCGCCGCCATGGCCTACGGCCTGTTCACCGGCAAGCCGGCCGACATCATCGTCGGCCCGGGAAACAAGTTCGTGGCGGAAGCCAAGCGTATGTTGTTCGGCAGCGTGGGCATCGACGTCTTCGCAGGCCCATCCGAGGTCTGCATCATCGCCGACGCTTCTGCGGATCCGGCCATCGTCGCTTCGGACCTTGTCGGACAGGCCGAGCACGGCCACGAGTCGCCCGCGTGGCTGATCACGACCGACCGCGCCCTGGCCGAAACTGTGCTTGGACGAGTGCCGGAACTGATTGCCGCCCTGCCGCCCACCGCGCGGGATGCCGCGGGCGCCGCGTGGCGCGACTATGGCGAGGTAGTGCTTTGCGATACGCGCGAAGAGGCCGTGGAGGTTTCCGACCGCTACGCCAGCGAACACCTGGAGGTCCATTGCGAGGACCTGGACTGGTGGTTCAGGCGCCTGACCTGCTACGGCTCGCTCTTTCTGGGCGAGGAAACCACGGTGGCTTTCGGCGACAAGGCCAGCGGCACCAACCACATCCTGCCCACCAAGGGCGCGGCGCGCTATTCGGGCGGCCTGTCGGTGCACAAGTTCATCAAGACCGTGACCTGGCAGCGCATGACGCGGCAGGCCAGCCGCGATACCGCCCAGGTGACCGCGCGGATTTCCCGCCTGGAGGGCATGGAGGCGCACGCGCGCACGGCGGACGATCGCCTGGCCAAGTATTTTCCGCAGGAATCCTTCGAACTGGGCGAACCCGTGCGGGAGTGAAGCCATCATGCAGAACGACATGTTCCGCCTGTTCGACCTGGACGGCCGCGTTGCGCTGGTTAGCGGCGGCAGTTCCGGCATCGGCAAGACCATCGGCCTGGCGCTGGCGCGGGCAGGCGCCAGCGTGGTCCTGGTAGCGCGGCGCGCCCAGGAACTCGCTTCCGCTGCGAGCGAGTTCGAGGCGGCGGGCCTGCGCGCGCGGCCCTTGCCCTGCGACCTGGCCGACCGCGAGGCGCTGCGCGGCCTTGCGGCCCGCGCGGCCGAGCCTTTCGGCGCGCCCGACATCCTGGTCAACGCCTCGGGCATCAATGTGCGCAAGCCCTTCGAGGACACCGCCGACGAGGACTGGGACCGTTCTCTGGCGATCAACCTTACCGCGCCCTTCCTGCTGACCCGCGCGCTTGCGCCGGCCATGCGCGAGCGGGGCTGGGGCCGCATCATCAACATCACCTCGCTGCAATGCGTGCGCGCCTTTCCGGACAGCGCGCCCTATGGCGCTTCCAAGGGCGGCCTGATGCAGCTGACCCGCGCCATTGCCGAGTACTGGTCGCGCTATGGGGTCACCTGCAATGCGATCGCGCCTGGCTTTTTCGAGACCCCGCTGACCGCGCCTGTGATGGGCGATCCGGATCGCGTGCGGGCGCTGGCGGCGAGCACCATGATCGGGCGCAACGGCCAGCTCGACGACCTGCACGGCGCAGCCGTCTTCCTGGCAAGCGAAGCCTCGGCCTACATCACCGGGCAGACCCTGTTCATAGACGGCGGCTTTTCGGCCCGCTGACCGGCATCTCCGTGGAGTCCAGCCATGAAAGCCCTTGTCTACACCGAGCCCAACCAGCTGATATACCGGGAGGAACCCGATCCCGTGCCGGGGAACGGCGACGCGCTGCTGCGCATCGAGGCGGTGGGCATCTGTGGCTCGGATATGCACGCTTATCATGGGCATGATCCGCGCCGCAATCCGCCGCTGATCCTGGGCCATGAGTTCGTCGGCACGCTGGTGGGCGGCAGCCGCGCCGGCCAACGCGTCACCGGAAATCCGCTGATCCATTGCGGCCGGTGCGATTTCTGCGTGCAGGGCCGCAACAACCTGTGCAACGACCGCGGCATGGTGGGCATGACGCGCCCCGGCGCATTCGCCGAATTCATGGCCATTCCCGAGCGTTGTCTGATTCCGGTGCCGCAGGACATGCCGGCCGCCGCGGCCGCGCTGACCGAGCCGGCGGCCACCGCCTTGCACGGCCTGGCGCTGGCGCAGCGGGCGCTCTTCCGTCCGTTGGCCGAAGCCCGCGCGCTGGTCGTGGGCGGCGGCGCCATTGGCCTGCTCACGGCGCTGTTGCTGCGCAGCCAGGGGTGCCGCGTCAGTCTGGCCGAAACCAATCCGTTGCGACGCGCCTCGGCAGAGCGGCACGCGGGCTGCACGGCGTTCGATCCGCGCGAGACGGCGCCCGCGCCGGGCGCGTACGAGCTGGTGGTGGACGCGGTGGGCGGCAGGCTCACGCGGCCGGCCGCGCTGACTGCGGTGCAGCCGGGAGGCGTCATGCTGCACATCGGCCTGCAGGACTGGGCCAGCGAAATCGACATGCGGCGGTTGACGCTGGACGAGATTACCTTGATTGGCGCCTACACCTACACCAGCGCGGATCTGCGTGCGACCGTGGAGGCATTGCATCGCGGCGTTTTCGGCGATCTGTCCTGGATCGAGCAGCGTGAACTGGGCGCGGGCGCGCAGGCCTTCTCCGACCTGGACGGCGGGCGCGCCGCATCGGCCAAGATCGTGCTGAGGACGCATTGACATGGCGCGCCATCCGCTGTCCCCCCGCGCCATAGCCGCCGCCCGCGCCGCCTTGGCTCTGCTCGAGCGGAGCGCTGTCATGACCGTTGCCAGGCCTCCCGCCTATCCCCCTGTGCCGGCACGCCGCCGCCTTTCGTTGCGCTGGCTGGTCAGCGGCGCATCGGTCGCGGCGCTGTTATTGGCCTGGTACGTGGCCACCGGCCCGCTGGAGCTGTTGAGCGCGGTTCAGCTGCCGTCGCCCGCCGATGCCTGGGAGGCCTTGCTGGAGATCGCCGGCGAGGGCTATGCCGACGGCACATTGCTGCAACACGTCGCGGCCAGCAGCGCGCTGGTGCTGTACGGTTTCGCGGCGGCGGCGCTGACGGGCGTGCCGTTGGGCATCCTGATGGGACAAAGCCGGCTGGTCGAAGCCTACGTCAATCCGGTGTTCCAGATCATTCGTCCGATCGCTCCCATTGCCTGGATTCCGCTGACGATACTGTGGTTCGGGCTGGGCACCAGCGCCAAGGTCTTCGTCATCTGGCTGGCGGCCTTCGCGCCCACGGTGATAAACACCTATACCGGCGTGCGCAATATCGACGAAACGCTGGTCGAGGCGGCGCGCGCCAATGGCGCGGCCGGCCGGCTGATGCTGCTGGACGTCATCGTGCCCGGCGCGCTGCCGGCGATCTTCACCGGCCTGCGGACCTCGCTGCAGGCATGCTGGATGGTGCTGGTGGCGGCCGAGCTGGTTGGATCCTTCGTGGGGCTGGGCCATGTGCTGATCATCGCTACCCGGGACCTGAACTCGGGAATGATCCTGGTAGCCATGGCTGCGGTGGCGGCGATGGGCATGCTGATGTCCGCGCTGCTCGCGCAAGTGGAACGTAGGATGATGCCATGGAAGGCCTGAACGACGCTCGCCTGGCCCGCGGACGCGCCGCCGTGTCGCGCCGTGTGGCGGAACGCTGGCTGATGCCGGCCCTCGGAATCGTCACCTTATTCGGCGGCTGGGCGCTGCTGTCCGGCCTGGGCCTGGTATCGCCCGCTTTCCTGCCGGGACCGCTGACCGTGCTGCGCAGCATGGCCGAACACACGCGCGAGCCTTATGCGGGTTCGGTTCTGCAGATGCATCTGCTGGCCAGCCTGGAGAAATTCCTGATCAGCTTTTCCATCGCCGTCTTGCTGGGCGTGCCGCTGGGTTTGTTCATGGGGCGCTTCAAAGCGCTGGACTGGGCGGTGGCGCCGGTGTTCGAGGCGTTTCGCTTCATTCCCCCGATTGCCTGGGTGCCGTTTGCGATCTTCTGGTTCGGCACCGGCTTCCTGTCGCCCACGCTGGTGATATTCGCCGGAGCCTTCGCGCCCTGCGTGTTGAACGCTTATCGCGGCGCCAAGCAGATCGACCGCACGCTGATCGAGGCCGGCCAGATGCTGGGCGCCGGCCGATGGGCCACGCTGACGGAAATTCTACTGCCGGCCTCGCTGGCGCACATCGTGGCCGGCATCCGGGTCGGCGCGGGGTTCGGCTGGCAGTCGCTGATCGGCGCGGAGCTGATCGTGGGGTCGACCGGGCTGGGCTACATGATCGTGCAGGGCGGCAGCAATCTGGAACCCGCCATCGTGATAAGCGGAATGATCACCATAGGGTTGATAGGCGCGGGCATCGACTACGCCATGCGCGCCTTGCAACGGCGGGTGCAGCGCGGCTGGTCGCGCTGACCGGGACGAAAAGGAGGGGGAACGGGCGGGCAGTGTGTAGCGGCATTCCATATTGGAGAGAGACAGATGAAACAATACAAAGGCCTCAAGGTCTTGGCGGCGATCGTGATCGGGTGCTGGCTGGGGGGACCCGAACAGGCGGAAGCCCAGGCCGCGCCGGCGGGCACGGAACTGTTCACCATCCGCATCGGGCAGCAGCCGCAGCGGTGGGCGCTGGAGTGGTACATCGCAAGCGAGAAGGGCTGGTGGCAAGAGGTGGGCCTGAAGCCCGAGATATCTACCTTCGCCTCCGGCGCGGTGGAAATCGCGGCGGGCGCCTCGGGGTCCTGGGACGTGGGCGGGGCGGGCAACATCCCTTCGCTGCTCGGGGCGTCGAAGTACGGCTTGCAGACTATCGGCATTGCGGACGGCGAGGCCGCCATCATCACATTGATGGCCACCAAGGACCGGGCGGACGAATATCTCAAGAATCCGGCGCTGCTCAAGGGCAAGACCATACCCGTTACCAGTAACTCCACAGGCCAGTGGGGCGCCGCCGAATGCCTGTCGAAGAAATTCGGGCTCAAGCCAGATGACTACCGCTTCGTCAACCTGTCCCCGCCCGATATCAACGCCGCGGTGATGAGCGGCAAGTACGACATCTCTTCCGTATGGGCGCCCAACACCTACATCCTGGAGGAGGCCATCGGCGCCAAGGTGATCTGCACGGGCGCCGAGCTGAAGATGCCAATCCACAGCTACCTGTTCACGACGCCGGCATTCGCCAAGCAGCACCCCGACAAGGTGGCCCGCTTCCTGGCGGTCTATTTGCGCGCGGTGGCCTGGCAGCGGGCGCATCCCGAAGAGGCCAGGGCATATCTGAAGGCATTCTTCGGCAGCGTGGGCGTGAAGTTTCCCGACAAGTACCTGGAGCAGGAGCTGCGCGACCGGCCCGCTTTCGACCTGGCCGAGCAGACCAAACTGTTCGCGCCCGGTCCCGGCGGCGCCTCGGAGATCGTGGGGTGGTGGAACAGCGTTGGGGAATTCATGGTGTCCGTGGGCGTGGTCAAGAAGATTCCCGATCCCAAGACCATGGTCACGGGCAAGTATCTGCAGATGATCCAGGACGATCCCAAGCTCAGGGCCTTCGTCGCCAATGTCGCAAAGTAGGCCGGCGGCCGCGGCTTTCAACAAAGGAACGCAAGCATGAGTCAGATCACTTTCGAACGGGTGCAGCGCACCTTCAGCCGGGGCGGCGAGCGCTTCCTGGCGCTGGACGACGTCAGCTTCGAGGTGGGGGAAAGGGAGTTCGTCTCCATCGTCGGGCCCTCGGGTTGCGGCAAGACCACCTTGATGAGGATGGCGGCGGGCCTGGAGTTTCCCTCGGCGGGCAGCGTGCGCGTCGGCGGCAGAGAGGTGGAGCAGCCCGGGCCCGACCGCGCCGTCGTATTCCAGCAGTTCGCGCTCTTCCCCTGGAAGACCGTGACCGAGAACATCGGCTTCGGCCTGAAGTGCAAGGGAGCCTCGCGCGAGGCGCGAGCGGCAACGGTGGCGCGCTATATCGAGCTGATGGGCTTGGCGGGTTACGAGCAGGCCTATCCACACCAGTTGTCGGGCGGCATGCAGCAGCGCGTGGCGATCGCGCGCAGCTATGCGCTGGACCCCGACGTGCTGCTGATGGACGAGCCGTTCGGCGCGCTGGATGCGCAGACGCGGGTCGTCATGCAGGAAGAGCTGGTCAAGCTGTCGCGGCTCAATCCGCGCACGGTGCTGTTCATCACGCACAGCGTGGAGGAAGCGGTCTACCTGTCGGACCGGGTGGTGGTGCTGACGGGGCGGCCCGGACAGATCAAAGAGATCATCAACGTCTCCGATGTGCGCAAGCGCGAGGACTGGGACAGCATGGAACGGATCGAGGACGTGATGGACATGGAGGCGTTCGTGCACCTGCGCACGCATATCTGGAAGCTGCTCCGGGCGCAGGAGACGGAGCCCCTGGACACCGCCCTGGCCACGGCCCATTGAAGGAACGCAACATGAAGCATATCGAAGATGGCGCCGCGCCGGCGTCCGGCCGGAAAGACCGGTCTGGAGACGAAACGATGAGTTCCCGGCTTGCCGCTCTGAAGACCGAGACCCCATGGTGGCGGCTCAAGGTTACGGAGGACGACGCGCGAGGCATTGAGCCCCGGCAGATGACAGTCATGCTGGAGCAGTTGATATTGATACGTCGCTTCGAGGAAAAACTCCTGAAGCTGAGCGTGGCCGGCATTCTGCATGGCCCCGCGCATTCCAGCATCGGGCAGGACGGAGCTGCGGTGGGAGCCATGTCGGTGCTGGAGTCGGCGGACAAGATCAATGGCACGCACCGCATGCACCATCAATTCCTGGCCAAGGCCCTGAACCACGCCACGCCCGCGGACTACGCGCCGCAGGCCTCGGAGACGCTGGCTGCGCACCGCGAGGTGGTGTACCGGACCTACGCCGAGATCCTGGGCCTGACGCCCGGCTATTGCGGCGGCCGGGGCGGTTCCATGCACCTGCGCTATCCCGAAGCCGGCGTCTACGGTTCGAACGCCATCGTGGGCGGCAACCCATCGCACGCCGTGGGCTACGCCTTCGCCGACAAGCTGCGCGGGCGCGAGCACGTGTCCGTGGCCTTTTTCGGCGACGGCGCCATGCAGAGCGGCGCGGCCTACGAGGCCATGAACCTGGCGGCGCTCTACAGTACGCCCACGATTTTTTTCGTGGAAAACAATCTGTACGCAGTGTCCACGCACGTCTCCGAACAGACCCGCGAGACCCGGCTGTCGGCGCGCGGCCTGTCGCTGGGCGTGCCGGCCATCGAGTTCGACGGCATGGACGTCGTGGCCGCGCGCCTGGCCATGCAGGAAGCGCGCGCCATCATTCGCCGGGACGGCGGACCGGTGCTGCTGGAGGCGCAGACCTACCGCTATCTGCACCAGTCCGGCGCCCTGAAAGGCAGCGCGTTCCGCTACCGCGAAAAAGAGGAAGAGGAAGCCTGGCAGGCGCGCGATCCCATCGTGACGTTCCCGGCCCAGTTGAAGACGCTGGGCGTGATCGACGATGCCGGCATCGCGGCGCTCGAACGCCGGGCGGACGAACTGATCGACGGCGCGCTGGAGCGGCTGCTGGAGCACTATGGCGACGAGAAATCGCAGCGCATCCGGCCCGAGCTGTGGCCCGATCCGGCGAGCGTGGACACGGGCATCCGGGGCGATCTGAGCGAGCTGGCGGGCCAGCGCGTGGCGGAACTGGAAGACCAGCCGTCCGCCGGCCTCGCGGACGCGAAGTTCCAGGACGTGATCTCGCGGGCGATGCTGCTGAACATGCAGCGCGACGACGGCATCTTCATCCTGGGCGAGGACGTGCATCGCCTGAAGGGCGGCACCGCTGGCGCCACCAAGGATATCGGGGACCATTTCCCCGAGCGGCTCATCGGCACGCCAATCTGCGAGAACGGCTTCACCGGCCTGGCGCTGGGAGCGGCCTTGAACGGCATGCGCCCGGTGGTGGAAATCATGTACCCGGATTTCGCGCTGGTCGCGGCGGACCAGCTGTTCAACCAGATCGCCAAGGTGCGGCATATGTTCGGCGGCAAGTTCGCCGTGCCCGTGGTGGTGCGCAGCCGCGTCACGGCCGGCACCGGCTACGGTTCGCAGCATTCGATGGACGCCAGCGGTCTGTTCGCGCAGTACCCCGGATGGCGCATCCTGGCGCCGTCGCGCCCCTACGATTACATCGGGCTGCTCAATGCCGCGCTGCGCTGCGACGACCCGGTGCTGATCGTGGAATACAACGATCTCTTCAAGAAGGTGGACAAGGTGCCGGAGGCGGACTGGGACTACATCGTTCCCATCGGCCGCGCCCGCGTCGCACGGCAGGGCTCGCGCTGCACCATCCTGACATATGGGGTCATGGTCGAGACCTGCTGCCAGGTTGCGGAACGCAGCGGGATCGATGCGCAGGTGATCGACCTGCGCACGCTGGATCCGCTGGGCATCGATTGGGAAACCATCGAAGCGGGCGTCAGGCGCACGCAGGCGCTGATGATCGTGGAGCAGACCACCCGAGGCACCTCGATCGGGTCTCGGGTGGCCAGCGACGCGCAGTCGCGCCTATTCGACTGGCTGGACCACGAGATCGTCCATGTCACCGGATCCAATTCCTCGCCGGTGGTTTCCAAGGTGCTGGAGCGGGCCGCGCTGGCGGACGCGCAGGCCGTGGAGGCGGCGCTCCGTTCCCTGGACAGCCGCCGCGGCGGTTCCCGTTGATGCCGGCGTCCGCGCCCGGGAGATAGACCAATGCTGAAAGATAGATTGCTTGCCACGCACCATACCGCCATCTGTGTCAACGATTTCGAGCGGGCCCGGAATTTCTACACGGATTTCCTGGGCTTCGAGCTGGAAGGAGAGATGGACCACCGCTCGGAACCCGCATTGGGCGAGGTGGTGGGACTGCCCGGGGCGACCATACGCTGGGCGATGCTGCGCCATGGCACGCACCGGATCGAATTATTCAAGTACTACGCGCCGGACGGCGACAAGCGGCCGCGCCGGCAATGCGACTTCGGCTACAGCCACATGGCGTTCGAGGTCGAGGATGTGGACGCGGTGTTCGAGCAGGCTAGCCGCGCGGGATATGAAAGCGTGTCGTCCCCGCGCGTGATGCGGCAGGGGCGCACCAAGGTGTTCTATCTGATGGAGCCTGAAGGCGCCATTACGGAGTTCATCCAGTTCATGAAGGAAACAGCATGACCAGAATGCTAGACATGGTCGTCCCGCCGACGGGGGAGGCGCTGGACGCCGCCCGCCTGGTCGCCTGGATCGTGCCGCCGGGCCAAGCGTTCAAGTCGGGCGACGTGCTGGTCGAAATCGAGACCGACAAGTCCATCATCGAGGTGCCCGCGCACGAAGACGGCGTCATGGTCGAGCACGTGGTGGCAGTCGACGGTATCGTGAACGCGGATACGGTCATCGCCAGGATACGGGTGGAGGGCGAAGCGCCTGCCCAGGAAAGCAAGGCCGCGCCGCCCACTGCTTCCGCGGGCCGAGCCGAGGCGGCTCCCGCGCCGGCGTCCCGGCCGCCGCAAGCCGCCCCGGCAGCGCCTGCGGGCGAGCGCAAATTCGCCACGCCCGCGGCGCGGCGCGTGGCGGCCGAACGCGGCATCGCGCTGGACGCGGTCCAGGGGTCCGGTCCGAACGGCCGGGTGACCGTGTCCGACATCGGGCAGGCACGGCCGCTGGCCCGCGACGGCGGACAGGCGAATGTGCGCGAAGCCTGGGCGGCGACGCGCCACGGGGACGTGCGGCTGAGCCTATGGGAGGCGGAGGCTCGTCCCGGCGGCCCGACAGCCGTGCTCGTCCACGGCATGTTCGGTGACCGAGATACCTGGGCCAGCCTGGCGCATGCGCTCAGCAGGGCCGGCCTGCGCGTGCTGGCGATGGACCTGCCTTGCCACGGCCAGACGCGTTCGCAGGCTACGGGCTTCGAGGACGTCGTCGACACGGTGGCTGACGCCATCGCATCCCATTGCGCCGGGCCGGTGACGCTGGTGGGCCATTCATTCGGGGCGGCGGTCGCGGCCAGGGTGGCGTCGCGGCCTGGCGTCGGCGTGGAAGCCCTGGTGTTGATCGCGCCGCTGGGGCTGGGCACCGAGATCGACCAGAGTTTCCTCACGGGCATGACGCACGCCTCCACCAATGAGGCCGTGCAGCGCGAACTGGCGAAGCTCACCGTCTCGGGCATGACGCCATCGGCGGCTTTCATCGACGCGCTGCGCCAGGGCACGCAGGCTCGCCGCGAGGCCCTGGTCGAGCTGTGCCGGTCGGCCGGCTGGAACGGCGTGCAGCAGCTGCACATAGGTCCGGACCTGGTAGGCGCGCCGTGCCGCTGCACCATCATCCACGGCCGGAGGGACACGATCATTCCATGGCGGCACGCCTTGAACGCGCCGCCCCGGACGGCGCTGCACCTGCTGCCCGATGCGGGCCACATGCCGCAATGGGAGGCCGGCAAGCTGGTCGCGGATATCGTGCTGGAGAGCATGCCGACGCGGCGCTGAGGCGCGGGCCGGGTCATCTTCCCGGCACCAGCGTTTCCATATGCTTGTTGAAACGCTCGCCCTCGACCATCAGCCAGTCGCAGAACGTCTTCAGCAGGGGATCGTGGCGCCGCTCTTCGCGGATGATGATGAAGTAGCCGGGCGACTGGACGGTCAGCGGTCCGAACGGGGCGACCAACCGCCCGTCCTCGATGTCGCTGGCCACCAGCGACGAATAGCCGATGGTCATGCCCAGTCCGTCGAGCGCGGCCTGCAACGCGAAGTAGAGATGTTCCAGCTCCAATGATTCGGCCGGCACGACGCGGCTGTGCTGGACGCTGGCGAGCCAGTCGCTCCAGGCGCTGCGCCGCGCGCGGCAGTGCAGGAACGTGTGGCGCGACAGATCGGTGATGCGGGCAAGCGGCAGCCGTTGCAGCAGGCCGGGGGCGCATACGGGGAAAAAGCTTTCGTTCAGCACGCGGCGCTTGTAGAGGCCGGGCGTGGGCTCGGCCTCGCGCCGGATCACCACGTCCAGGTTCGAGGGCAGGAGGCGAAAGGGTTCCAGCCCGGTGGATATCTCCACTTCCACTTCCGGGTACTGCTCGCGGAATCGCGCCAGCCGGGGGAACAGCCAGCGCATGGTGAAAGTGGGAAGGGCATTGACGCGCAGCACCTCCCGCGAGCGCAGGCTGCGCGAGGCCGAGGCGATGGCGTTGAGCGCCGGGCTGATGGTGTCCAGGTACAGGCGCCCCTGGTCCGTGAGCTCGATCCTCTTGCCGAGGCGCCGGAACAGCTTTACGCCCAGCCAGTCTTCCAGCGCCTTGATCTGATGGCTGATCGCGCCATGCGTGACGGACAGCTCGTCCGCGGCCTGCGTGAAGCTCAGCTGGCGGCCGGCGGATTCGAAGGCGCGAATGGATGTCAACGGCGGCAGTCTGGGTTTCATTGTGAATTTTCCTCACGGCAGTCGCGAAAAATGATGCCTGGCTTCGGCGCGTACGCCATGCTGGAATACGCCCAACGAATACAGGCCGGAAATCGCGGTGATGGAGGCCGTGCCTGGAAGAACTGTGAATTTTACTCACTGGAGGGTGGCGGGCATGCTGCAGGGCAAGGTCATACTGGATCTGACGTGGGTGTTGGGCGGGCCGTTCGCCGGCCAGCTGCTGGCGCAACTGGGCGCCGAGGTCGTCAAGGTGGAGCCGGTGGGCGGCGACTATGCCCGTTCGGTGCCCCCGGTGTCCGATGCGCAGGATTCGCCGTTCTTCCTGTCGGTGAACCGGGGAAAACGCAGCGTGGCGCTGGACCTGAAGCACCCCCTGGGCCGAGAGGCCTTCCAGGACCTGGTGCGGGAAGCTGATGCGGTGATCTACGGTTTTGCCTCCGATGTGCCGGCGCGGCTGGGCCTGGATCACGCGACCCTGGCCGCGATCAACCCTCGTATCGTGGTCGGCCAGCTGATCGGGCTGGACGACCAGGGGCCCTATGCCGGCGCGCCGGCGTTCGACCTGATGCTGCAGGCCATGTCCGGCCTGATGAGCATAACGGGCGAGGCCGGCGGCAAGCCGGTGCGCGTGGGCTACCAGGTGGCGGATCTGGCGGGCGGGCTTTATCTGGCGTTGGGAGTGGCGGCGGGTCTGGCGCAGGCGCAGGCCACCGGTATCGGAGAGCGCGTCCAGGTGTCGCTTTTCGACGCGCAGATGGCCATGCTGACCTGGCAGGCGCAGGGCTATCTGCAAGGCGGTCCTGCGCCGCGCGCCAGCGGCGCGCGGCACGCCATGATCGCGCCCAGCGACATTTATCGGACGTCGGACGGGCGCTGGATCGCGCTGGCCCCGACGGGCGATGCATTCTGGCAGGCGCTGTGCGCCGCCATCGGGCTGCCCGGGCTGGCCGCGGACGCCCGCTATGCCACGCCGGCGGCGCGGGTCGCCAATGTAGAGGCCCTGACCGAGGACCTGGCCGGCGCCATCGGCCGGCGCACGGCGCAGGAATGGCTGGATATCTTCGAGGCCCGGCGGGTGCCCGCCGCGCTGGTGCTGGGCGTGGACGAGGCGCTGGCGCATCCGCTGGCCGCGTCGCGCGGCATGGTGGAGGCCGTGGCCCGGCCGCAAGGCGGAGAGCCCGTGCGCATGTTGGGCAACCCCTTCAAGTTCGCGGGCCGGCCGCAACTGGGCTACCCGCCCGCATTGGGCCAGGACACGGAGGCGCTGTTGCGCGGCATGGCGGGCTATGGCGACGACAGGATGGCCGCCCTGCAGGCGGCGGGCGTGATCCGTACGGGCGCCGCGGCGGCGGGAGCGGCGCGATGAACGCCGTCCTGGAAGATCGCGATGCCGGGCTGGGCGAGGACGCGCGCGCGTTGTTGCGCGACGTGGCGGCATTCGCGCATAGCGAGCTGGGGCCCTTGGCGGCGGCGGGTTGCGGCGAACAGTCCTGGGCCGGCGACCTGATCCGGCAGGCATGCCGGCGGGGCTATGCCGGGATCGAGGTCCCGGCGGGCGAGGGTGGGTTGGGCCTGCCCTACCGCATGCGCGCCAGGGTGGCGGAAACCCTGGCGGCGACGGACTTCGCGTTCGCTTTCGCCTTCATCAACCAGCACAACGTGGCGCTGCGCATCGCCGAGCACGGCAGCGCGGCGGCGCGCGCGCGCTATCTGCCGGGCCTGCTGGCGGGAGAGCTGATCGGCGGCACCGCGATGTCGGAACCGCGCGCCGGCAGCGATTTCGCCGCCATCGCCACGCGGGCACGGCGCAGCGAGGGAGGGGGCTGGATCCTGGACGGCGAAAAGGCCTGGGTCGCCAACGCCGCGGGTGGCGAACTGGCGCTGGTGTTCGCGCAGACGGATCCCGCGCGCGGACCGGCGGGCATTGCCTGCTTCATCGTCGACCTGCGGGCGCCGCAATGCGAGCGGGTGGCGGGCTCGCCCTTGGAAGGGCTGGGCGCGGCGGGCATCGCCGGCATCCGCCTGACGGGCTATCCGGCCGAGGGCAGCGACGTGCTGGACGCGCCGGGCCAGGGATTGTCCATGGCGCTGGCCGGCGTGAACAAGGCGCGCACGCATATCGCCGCGATGGCCGCGGGCCTGCTCGACAGCGCGCTGCGGCTTGCGGTGCGCCACGCCTCGACGCGGCAGGCTTTCGGCCGCCCGATCATCGAGCAGCAAGGCCTGCGCTGGTCTCTGGCGGACGTATCGACGCGTTTGCAGATATTGCGGATGCTGGCGGACCGCGCCGCGGGCCTGATCGACGCGGGATCCGACGAAGCCGTGCCCGCGGCCGCCATGGCCAAGAAGTACGCCGGAGAGGAATGCCTGGACGCCGTGTCCGCCTGCGTGCAGGTCTTGGGCGCCGGCGGATTGTTGCCGGTCCAGGGCATGGCGCGGCGGCTGCTGGCGGCCAAGGCGCTGTGCTTCGCCGACGGCACCACGGAAATGATGAACGAGCGCATCGCGGCGGGGCTGGCCGCGCGGTTCGCCACGGCGCCGCGGGCCACCGCGCCGGGCGCCTCTGCTGACGGGGAGAGGGGAATGCCGTACCGGGCATTGAAATTGACGCGAGGGGAAGACGGCGCCACGCAAGCGCGGCTCGAGCGGATCAACGAGGACGAGCTTCCCGATGGCGAGGTGCTGGTGGACGTGGCGTATTCGTCGCTGAACTACAAGGACGCGCTGGCGATCACCGGCAGGTCGCCTGTGGTGCGCAGTTTTCCCATGGTGCCGGGCATCGATTTCGCGGGCACGGTGCGCCATAGCGCCGACCCGCGCTTCAAGCCGGGCGACGCGGTGCTGCTCAACGGTCGGGGTTTGGGCGAAACCCGCTGGGGCGGCCTGGCGCAGGCCGCGCGCGTGCCCGCCGACTGGCTGCTGCGCCTGCCCGCGGGCATGGACGCGCGCCGGGCCATGGCCATCGGCACGGCCGGCTATACCGCCATGCTTTGCGTGATGGCGCTGGAGCGCCACAACGCCACGCCCGAAGGCGGGCCGGTGCTGGTCACCGGGGCCAACGGCGGCGTCGGCACGGTCGCCATCGCGCTGCTGGCGGGCAAGGGCTACACGGTCACGGCCAGCACCGGGCGCCCGCAGGAGGCGGACTACCTGCGCAGCCTTGGCGCCAGCGGCATCCTGGACCGCGCCACGCTGGCGGGCCCAGGCAAGCCGCTGCAGAAAGAGGCGTGGGCGGCGGCGGTCGATTGCGTGGGCAGCCACACGCTGGCGAATGTGCTGGCCGGCATGCGCTACGGCGCGCCGGTGGCGGCCTGCGGGCTTGCCCAGGGCATGGACCTGCCCGCGACGGTCGCGCCGTTCATCCTCCGCGGCGTGACGCTGATCGGCGTGGACAGCGTCTACGCGCCCATGGGACTGCGCGCCGAGGCCTGGCGCAGGCTGGCCGATGAACTGCCCCAAGGCATGCTGGAAGCCAACACGCGCGAGCTGGGGCTGTCGGAGATCGCCGCGGCCGCCGTGCCGCTGCTGGAGGGCAGGATACGAGGCCGCATCGTCGTCGACGTGAATCGATAGCGGCCGTAGAACCGAAGAGGGCCGCAGCATAGCGGCCCGCATACCACCACCAAAGGAGACTGGGCATGATGAAGCAACGATGGCGTTCCGTCATCGCTGCGGCGGCGCTTTGCGCCGCCGCCGGGGCGGCATGGGGAGAGGGGTATCCGGACAGGCCCGTGAGGTTGATCGTGCCGTTCCCACCGGGCGGTTCGGTGGACTACGTGGCGCGCAATATCGCGCCGGTGCTGTCGCAGAAACTGGGGCAGACCGTGGTGGTGGACAACAAGGGCGGCGCGTCCGGCACCATCGGCACGGCCGAATTGGCGCGCGCGCCCGCCGATGGCTATACGCTGATGCTGGCCTTCGATTCGCATGCGGTCAATGGTTCGCTTTACAAGAACCTGCAATACGACACGATCAAGTCGTTCGACTACATCAGCCTGATCGGCACCATGCCCGCGGTGTTGCTGACGGCCAAGAAAACCGGCATCACCACCTTGCAGCAATTCCTGGACCATGCGCGCGCGCATCCGGGGCAGGTGAACTACGGCTCGTCCGGCGTGGGCGGCTCCAATCACCTCAACCTCGCGGCGCTCGCCGCCCGCACGGACATCAAGGTGACGCACGTGCCTTACCGCGGAGGCGGGCCGATGTTCAATGCGATCCTGGGCGGCGAGGTGGACGTGGTGATCGCCAGCCTGCCTACCATCGTCGGCTTCGTGCAGGGCGGGCGGCTGAATGCGCTGGCCATCGGCTCGGCGAAGCCGGCGCCCGCATTGCCGGACGTTCCGCCCATCGCCGAGCTGGTGCCGGGCTTTGAAGCCTATTCGTGGGTCGGCATGCTGGCGCCGGCAGGTTTGCCGCCCGACGTGCGCCAGCGCGTGCAGCAGGCTCTGCGCGACACGCTGGCAACGCCTCAGGTCAAGAACAGCATGGAGCAGGGAGGCTTCAATATCGTCTCCAGCTCGCCCGAGGAGTTCCAGCAGCGCGTGCAGGCCGAATCGCAGCGCTGGGACAAGCTCATCCGCGATACGGGGATCAAGATCGAGTGATCCCCGTCCATGCCGCCGGCCGCCGCCGCTTCAGCCCTTGAGCCCCAGCCGCCTTGCCAGCTTGTGCAGGTTGCTGGGGTCGACCTCCAGGGCGCGTGCGGCGACGGCCCAGTTGCCCTGGTGCGCCGCCAGCGCGCGGCGGATCGCCTGGCGCTGGCAGGCATCCACCGCGTCGCGCAGCGCCAGGGTGGGACCTGCGGGTTCGGGCGTATCGATGTCTTCATCGGGCCCGGCCACCTCCATGCCCCCGTCGGACAGGTCCAGCAGCTTGGCGCTCAGCGTAACGATCTCGTTGCGGCTGGCGCCGTGGCTGACGGCCTTGATGGCCGCGCGGCTGATGACGTGTTCCAGTTCGCGCACGTTGCCGGGCCAGCGATAGCGGCGCAGCATCTCTTCGGCTTCCGCCGACAGTCTGAGGCTGCGCAACCCCAGGCGCGCGCGGTTCAGCTCCAGGTAGCGTCCGGCCAGCAGCAGCACGTCGTTGCCGCGATCGCGCAGCGGCGGGATCGGGATCGGGTAGACGGACAGGCGGTGATAGAGATCGGCGCGGAAATCGCCGGCGCGGACCAGGTCCCGCAGGCTGCGGTTGGTGGCGGCCACGATGCGCACGTCCACCCTGCGCGGGCGGTCGTCGCCCAGCCGCTGGATTTCGCCGTTCTGCAAGGTGCGCAGCAGCTTGGCCTGCACCAGTAGAGGCAACTCTCCCACTTCGTCCAGGAACAGCGTGCCGCCGTTGGCGGCCTCGAAGCGGCCCGGGCGGTCGGTGACCGCTCCCGAGAAGGCGCCTTTGGCGTGGCCGAACAGTTCGCTCTCGGCCAGGGATTCGGGCAGGGCGGCGCAGTTCACATGCACCAGAGGCTTGTCGCGGCGGCGCGAAAGGCGATGCACGCGGTGGGCAAACAGTTCCTTGCCCACGCCGGTTTCGCCCAGCAGCAGGATAGGCAATTCGGAGTCCGCCACCACCTCGATCTCGTGCAGCAACCGGCCGATGGATTCGCTCTGGCCCAGGATGTCGTTGCTGTCGGGGGCGGCGCTGTCCGCCGGCTCGGCGCCGCGCGCCACGCGCAGCGCGCGGATCTCGGCCTCCAGCCGCGTGGTCCGCAGCGCCGCTTCCAGCACCACGATGTAGTCGCGCAGATCGGATTGGGCTTCCGCGTCGAAGGTGCCGACCTCCAGCGCATCCAGGGTCAGCACGCCCCAGGGCCTGCCTTCGATGTGCAGGCTGGTGCCCATGCAATCGTGCACCGGCAGCGGTTCGCCCGCCATGCCGTTGATCAGCCCGTCGTAGGGATCGGGCAAGGTGCTGTCGTGATGGAAGCAGGTGACGCCGCGCCGGGCCAGGATGGCCGCCAGCCGCGGATGATGCTGCACGGCGAAGCGGCGCCCGAGCGCATCCTGCGTCAGGCCGTCCACCGCGACGGGGCGCAAGTGGTCTTCTTCCAGTTGCAGCAGCGCTACGGCCCCGCAACGGAAATGCGCGCGCAGGCTGGAGAGCAGCCGCTGCAGGCGGACGGCGGGAGGGAGGTCGACGACCAAGTCGGCAAGCAGTAGGTTTTGCATGGGGTGAATTTTACCTTTTGCAGGTGAATATGACCCCGCCCGGCAAGGGTGCTATTTACCATTTAATTTGCATATGTTTGATAAATAACAACTTTTTTCTGGCACGGATTTCGCTCTAGTTCAGGTACCCGTCACGATCACTGGAGAAGACGATGAGCATGGTCGAGCAATCCCTGGGACAGTTGGCCCGCAGCATTCCTGGCGCCACTCAGGTTTTTCATGAATACGAGCTGGACTTCTGCTGCGGCGGCAAGAAAAGCCTGGCCGAGGCGGCCGCCCAGCGTTCGCTGGACGTGGCGCAGATCGAGGCCCGCCTCGTCGCGCTGGCGCAGAACGCCCCGCAGGAAAGGGATTGGGGCCTGGCCTCGCCCGCGGAACTGATCGATCACATCCTGGAGCGCTACCACGAGGTGCACCGCCAGCAGTTGCCCGAGCTGATCCGGCTGGCGCTGAAGGTGGAGCAGGTGCACGCCGACAGCCCGGATTGTCCGACCGGCCTGGCGGACCACCTGCGCGTCATGCAGCAGGAACTGGAAAGCCATATGCAGAAAGAGGAACAGGTGCTGTTCCCCATGCTGGCGCGCGGGCACGGCGCCATGGCGACCATGCCCATCAGGGTCATGCGCATGGAGCACGACGACCACGGCGTGGCGTTGGAACGCCTGCTGGCCCTGACCAACGGCGTGACCCTGCCGCGCGCCGCCTGCAATACATGGCGGGCGCTGTACCTGGGCATCCGGACCTTCAAGGAAGACCTGATGGCGCACATCCACCTGGAGAACAACATCCTGTTCGAAAACGCCGCCGGCCCTGCCGAGCCGCCCGCCATGCAACGGGCGGCGGGCTGAAGACGTAGAAAACGCGGGGGCGGGGCAAGCGGCCCCGCCGCGCCTGAAGGAATCCAGCATGAACATCGACAAATTCAAACAGCAACACGTGGATATCCTGCAGGGCATCGCCTCGCTGCGCCGGCTGGCGCATGCGGGCGTCGCCCGCAACGCGGCCGAGATCGCGCGCGGCATCGTGTCCATCAGCGCGACGATCAAGCTGCACCTGGCCGTGGAGGACAGGGCCTTGTATCCGGCCGTGGCCCGCAGCGCCGACGCGGACCTAGCCCGCACCAGCCGCGCCTTCCAGGACGAAATGGACGAGATCGCGCGCAGCTACGAGGACTTCGCCCGCCGCTGGAACAATGCGGGCAGCCTGGAACGGGACGAAGCCGGCTTCCGGGCGGACGCCAATATGGTGCTGCGCCGCGTCCACGAACGCATGCAGCGCGAAAACCGCGATCTCTATCCTCGCATCGAGGCGATGTAGCGCCTAGCGTTCCTCGGGAGGAACTCCCTCCAGGCTGCGCAGCAGGCTTGCGTGGGCGGCCAGGTCGACGGGCCGGTGCTTGCGCTCCGTGCTGGCCGGGTACCGGCCCAGGTAGTTTCCGCCCTTGCGGTCGCTGGCCGGCCGCACGGGACGAGGCGCGAAGCCGCCGCCGCAATTGGGGCAGACATTGCCCAGCAGGCCTTCCGCGCAATCGGCGCAGAAGGTGCATTCAAAGCTGCATATCCTGGCCTTGGCGGATGCCGGCGGCAGCGCGGTGTCGCAGTGTTCGCAAGTGGGGCGCAGAGCGAGCATGGTGGACTCCTGGGACGGTGGGATTCCAGGGTAGGCGCTTGCGGGCCGGAGAGCCATGCAGATCCGGACACAAAAGGAATGAAAACGGCCATGCGCGGCACGCGTATCTGGCCCCGGCCGCCTGTAAACTCGGGAAACCTTACGGGGCGACAGGGGATTCTTGATGGCCGGAAGCAGTTTCTTTGCATTGTTCGACGACATCGCTACCATCCTGGACGATGTGTCCGTCATGACCAAGGTGGCCGCCAAGAAAACCGCGGGGGTCCTGGGCGACGACCTGGCGCTGAATGCGCAGCAGGTCACCGGCGTGCCCGTCAACCGCGAGCTGGCGGTGGTCTGGGCGGTCGCCAAGGGCTCCTTCATCAACAAGCTGATCCTGGTGCCGGCGGCGCTGCTCATCAGCGCTTTCGCGCCCTGGGCGATCACGCCGCTCCTGATGCTGGGCGGCGCGTTCCTCTGCTACGAGGGCGTCGAGAAACTGGCTCATAAATACCTGTCGCACGGCGATTCGCCGGAAGGTCACCACGCGGCGCTTTCCGAAGCCCTGCAGGACCAGGCCGTCGACATGGTCGCTTTCGAACGGTCCAAGATCAAGGGGGCGGTACGCACCGATTTCATCCTGTCGGCGGAAATCATCGTCATCAGCCTGGGGGCGGTGGCCGACGCCGACTTCATCCGCCAGGTCATGGTGCTGTCCATCATCGCCGTCGCCATGACGGTCGGCGTCTATGGCCTGGTGGCCGGCATCGTCAAGCTCGATGACCTGGGCCTGTACCTCAGCCGCAAGCCGTCGCGCGCCCTGGCCTGGCTGGGCGGCCGCATCGTGGGCGCCGCGCCCTATCTGATGAAGACGCTGTCCGTGGTGGGCACGGCCGCCATGTTCATGGTCGGCGGCGCCATCCTGACGCACGGCATCGCGCCCGTGCATGGCCTTATCGAGCAGGCCGCCGCCGCCGTGGGCGAGGGCGGCGTGGTCCAGGCGCTGGTGTCCACCCTGCTCAACGCCTTGTTCGGCGTCGTTGCCGGGGCCGTGGTGCTTGGAGTCGTGGGCCTGGCCAAGCGGCTCTTCGGAAAACGCTGACGCCCGGCGCGCCCTCGGCGGGCGCGCCGCCCTAGGGAATCCCCTGCCTTGTTGTGCCGGCGCAGTGACGCCTAAAATTGGCGCCAATTTAGGTAATCATTATTTCGACCACCGGCATAGACCGCGGTACGCGCACGCGACCGTGGAAACGAGGAAATCATGCAGTCCGACGCAGCACTCGCCATCCAACCCGACGCCGCCCGCGCCCGGGCCATCTACGACCTGGGCCACAGCACCGTCTTCGCGGCGCGCACCGATCCGCGCTTTTCCTATTGCATGTACGTGCCGCCGCATATCGACGCGGCCAAGCACCCCATGGAGCTGGTCGTGATCATGCACGGCACGGGCCGGGCCTTTGTGGAATACCGCGATGCGTTCGCGGAGTTTGCCCGCTGGAACGATTGCATCGTGCTGTGCCCGCTGTTTCCCGTCGGTCCGTTGGGCGACGGCAATCGCGACGGTTTCAAGCAGCTGCGCGAGGGCGATATCCGCTACGACCAGGTCCTGCTGGACATGGTGGCGGAAGTGGGCGAGAAGTTCGGCCGCGATTTCAAGCAGTTCGGCCTGTTCGGTTATTCGGGCGGCGGCCAGTTCGTGAACCGCTTCGCGTTGTTGCACCCCGAACGCCTTTGGGCCGTGTCGATCGGCGCGCCGGGCTCGGTGACGCTGCTGGATCCGGAGCAGGACTGGTGGGTGGGCGTGCGCGATGTGGAAGCGCGCTACGGCAAGCGCATCGACGTCGATGCCTTGCGCAAGGTGGCCGTGCACATGATCGTGGGCAAGGCCGACCTGGAAACCTGGGAAATCACCCATCGTGAAGGCGGCAAGTTCTTCATGCCCGGCGCGAACTCCGCCGGCAAGAACCGCCCGGAGCGCCTGGAATCGCTGCGCCGTTCGTTCGAGGCGGCGGGCGTGGACGTGACGCTGGACATGGTGGAAAACGTGCCGCACGACGGCCTGAAATGCGTCGGCCAGGTCCAGGATTTCCTGGCCGTGGCGCTGGCCAGGCTGCGCAATGCGTAACACCGGAATCTTGAAGCGCGCGCGGCGCCACTGCCCGCGCGCGGGGCAATAAGGAGAGGGCCATGCTGCGTTTCGCGCTATCCCGTATCGTCATGGCGGTGCCCACGCTGCTGATCGTGGCGGTGGCCGTGTTCGTGATGATCCGGCTCATTCCCGGCGATCCGGCCCAGCTGCTGCTGGGCGATCTGGCCACGCCGGCCGCGCTGGCGGACCTGCGGGCCAGGCTGGGCCTGGACCAGACCTGGGCGGCCCAGTTCGGAATCTGGTTCGGCAACATGCTGCACGGCGACCTGGGATCCTCCATCAACACCGGCCAGCCCGTGCTGCCGCTGGTGTGGGACCGCTTCCTGATCAGCGGCCGCGTGGTGCTGGTGGCGGTGCTGTTCGCCGCGCTGGTGGCGGTGCCGGCGGGCATGGTCGCCGCGTGGAAGCAGAACAAGGCTCCGGACCTGTTCCTGGTGGGGACGGCCACGCTGCTGGTGTCCATCCCGACCTTCTGGCTGGGCCTGCTGCTCCTGATCTTCTTCGGCCTGAAGCTGCAATGGCTGCCGGTGGTGGGCTACGTGTCCATCGGCGACGACTGGAAAGCGGGCCTGCTGTACCTGGTCATGCCGATCGCCACGCTGTTCCTGCATGAGATCGGCGTCCTGATGCGCATGGCGCGGGCCAGCACGCTGGAAGTCCTGAGGCTGGACTACATCACCCACGCGCGCGCCAAGGGGCTGTCCGAATCGGCCGTGCTGATGCGCCACGCTTTCCGCAATGCCTTCGGCCCCACGTGGACGCTGATCGGCCTGGTCCTGGGCAACCTGCTGGGTGGCATCGCGGTGGTGGAAACGGTGTTCACGATTCCCGGCCTGGGCCGTCTGCTGGTGGACTCGATCTTCGCCCGCGACTATCCCGTGATCCAGGGCTGCCTGCTGTTCGTGGGCGTGGTCTACGTGATCGTGAACCTGCTCATCGATCTCTGCTATCCCATCTTCGACCCGAGAGTGACCGCCGAATGAAAAAGCGAATTCCGGCCAATGCGCTACTGGGCGGCGCGATCGTGGCGCTGATGATCGTCGCGGCGATCATGGGCGCCTTCTGGACGCCCCACGACCCGCTCAAGATCAACTTTGCGGCGCGCCTGCGTCCGCCCGGGGGGGATTTCCTGCTGGGCACGGACGAGTTCGGCCGCGACGAACTGTCCCGCCTCCTGGCGGGGGCGTCCAGCAGCGTCTGGATCAGCCTCCTGACCGTGACCTTCGCCATCGTGGCGGGCACGGCCATCGGCACCCTGACCGGCTTCGTCCGAGGCTGGACCGACCGCATCATCATGGCGTTCAACAACGCGCTGCTGGCCTTTCCTGGCCTGCTGCTGGCGCTGGGCCTGCTGGCCGTGGTGGGGGCGAACAAGTACGGCATCATCCTGGCGCTGGGCCTGGCCTATACGCCCTCGGTGACGCGCATCGTGCGCGGTACGGTGCTGTCCCTGCGCGAGAAGGAGTTCATCGAGTCTTCCCGGGTGCTGGGCAACTCCGAGCTCTACACCATGTTCCGCCACGTGCTGCCCAATTGCGTGGCGCCGCTGACCGTGCTGGCCACCTCCATGTTCGGCTGGGTGATCCTGGCGGAAAGCGCGCTGTCCTTCCTGGGCCTGGGCGTTCCGCCGCCCGCGCCCACCTGGGGCAACATGCTCGCGGCGGCGCGGCCGTTCATGGCGCAGGCTTCCTATCTTTCCATTCTTCCCGGCCTGGCCATCGCGCTCGCGCTGCTGGGGATCAACCTGCTGGGCGACGCGGTGCGAGACCGCTTCGATCCCCGCATGAGGGGCGTGCAATGAGCGCACTGGTATCCGTATCGAATCTGTCCCTGACGGTGGGACCGGGCGGACGCGAGATCGTCGGCGGCGTGTCCTTTGAAGTGGCGCCGGGCGAGATGGTCGGCATCGTCGGGGAATCCGGCAGCGGCAAGACCCAGGCCGCGCGCGCCATCATGGGACTGACGCCGCCGCCGCTGGTGGTGGCGGGCGGCTCCATCCTGTTCGAAGGCGTGGACGTCACGAAGGCGAGTCCGGCGGCGCTGCGCAAGCTGCGCGGGGCGCGCATCGGCATGGTGTTCCAGGAACCCATGACCTCGCTCAATCCGTCCATGTCCATCGGGCGCCAGCTGGACGAAGGCCTGAAACTGCATCGCAGGGACCTGCCGGCCGGCGCGCGCCGCGAGCGTATCCTGGAAATGCTGCGGCGCGTGGGCATCCGCGATCCGAAGGGGGCGATGGAGGCCTGGCCGCACGAGTTTTCGGGCGGCATGCGCCAGCGCATGATGCTGGCCTCCGTGATGCTGCTGGAGCCCGCTCTCCTGATCGCCGACGAGCCCACTACGGCGTTGGACGCCGTGGTGCAGCGCGACGTTCTGGAACTGATGGTGGACCTGACCCGCGAACACCATACCGCCGTGCTGATGATCAGCCACGACCTGCCCATGGTGGCGCGCTACACAGAGCGCATGGTGGTGATGCAGCATGGCAAGGTGCTGGAAACCGGCACCACGGCCGGCATCCTGGAGCGGCCGCAGCATCCCTACACGCGCAAGCTGCTGGACGCCATGCCGCGCCGCCTGCCGGCGCGTGCGCAGACCAAGGAAGCGCCGATCGTCGAGGTCAAGAACCTGGTCGTGGACTACGCGGGCCATCAGCGTCTGTTCTCCCGCACGGGGGCCAAGCGGGCGCTGAACGGCATCGACCTGCATGTGAAGCCGCGGGAGGTGGTGGCGGTGGTGGGCGGCTCCGGCTCGGGCAAGACCACGCTGGGCCGCGCCATCGCGGGGCTGTTGATGCCCACGTCGGGCCAGATCCTGTTCCGGAACCAGCAGGTCGGCCGCCGCTCGCCCGCCTGGCGCGACTACCGGCTGAACTGCCAGATGGTGTTCCAGGATCCCTATTCATCGCTGGATCCGCGCATGACCATCGGGCAACTGGTGGGCGAGGGCCTGCGTATGCTGGACGACATGCCGGCGGCCGACAAGCGCCGCCGCGTGGACGAGGTGCTGGCGGAAGTGGGCCTGGGCTCGGAGTACGCCAAGCGCTTCCCGCACGAACTGTCGGGCGGCCAGCGCCAGCGGGTGGCGATCGCCCGCGCGGTGGTGCGGCGGCCCGCCTTCGTGATCGCCGACGAACCGGTGTCCGCGCTGGACGTGACGGTGCGCGCGCAGGTGCTGGACCTGTTCGCCGACCTGCAGGAGCGCCATGGATTTTCCTGCCTGTTCATCAGCCACGACCTGGGCGTGGTGGAGCAGGTGGCCGACCGCGTGGTGGTCATGCGCGACGGAGGCATCGTGGAGCAGGGCAGCCGGGACGAGGTATTCGACCATCCGCGCGAGGACTACACCCGCAGCCTGCTTTCGGCCATTCCGGCGCTGGAGTCTACCGACGCCGGCGGGGTCCGCCTGCGCTGGCGGCTGGAGGGGCAGGAACCCCTGCGGGCGACGGCGTAGGCCCCGGGGGCGGCGCAGTGCAGGCGTGCTGGCGCGGCGCCGACTTGCCCCTAAAATACGCGCTTCGGATTTGATTGACGGGAGGGGTCCATGCCGAAAGCGGCGGCGACACGGCCCGGCCTGGTTGATCGTATTGCCCATGATATCCAAGCGGGCGTATATGGTCCCGGCGCCTGGCTGAAGCAGATCGACCTGCAGGAACGTTACGAGGCCAAGCGCCTGGACGTCCGGCGGGCGCTAGACCAATTGGCCGCGAAGCGGCTGATTGCGCACATCCCGAACCGGGGCTACCACGTGTATGCCATGGATCCGGACCAGCACCTGCAGATCCGGGACATCCGCATCCTGCTCGAAACCGGCGCGGCGGCGGACCTGATGCCCAACGTCACCGCCGCCAAGGTGCGGGCGTTGCGCGCCCTGGCCGAGCGTTTCGCCGAGCTGCTCCAGGACGGCACGCTGCTGGAACAGTACGAAGTCAACCTGGCCTTCCACGCCGGCATGTACGACATGTGCCGTAACCGGGAGCTGGCCGCGCTGATCCAGGAAACCCGGGCCCGCGGGCCGGCTGCGCCGGCGAAGGAATGGGTGACGCGCTCGCGCATCGAAACTTCCGCGCGCGAGCACTTCGACATGGTCGAGGCGCTGGAGGCCCGCGACGTGAAACGGCTGCAGAAAATCATCGCGGCGCACGTCGGCCAAGACATTTCCTGACCCTCTTGCCTCAGCCATCGCGGCGGCCATCCTGGAAAGGAGGCCGCCGCGGTGCATTTCGCGCCCTGTTTCAGGGATACCCCGTATGGCGGCCGCCGGTATAGCGTCCATAATTGTCTACTTATTTTGGCGCCAATATATGCGTGAATCTTGCGCCGCACGCCCCGGGAGTTTTTGCATGCACCACGTTTTCGTTCCCAGAGCGCTCGCGCTCAGCCTGGCTCTGGCCGCCGCGGGTCCGGCCCACGCCGAACTGCTGACCGTCGCCCAACCGGCCGACATCCGCTCGACCAACCCCGGCGTCAACCGTGACAACACGACCGACGGCGTGGTGCTCAATATCGTCGAAGGCCTCGTCGGCTACCGCGAGAACGGCACGGTGGGGCCGTTGCTGGCCAAGTCGGTGGATCTGTCGGAAGACGGCCTGACCTACACCTTCAAGCTGCGCGACGGTGTCAAGTTCCATAACGGCGCCGCGCTGAGCTCGGCGGACGTGCTGTGGAGCTGGCAGCGCTACATGGATCCGAAAACGGACTGGCGCTGCCGCAGCGACTTCGACGGCCGCAACGGCCTGAAGGTGACGGACGTGTCCGCGCCCGATGCCCAGACGGTGGTGATGAAGCTGGATCGCAAGTCGGCGGTTTTCCTGGATTCGCTGGCCCGCACCGACTGCGGCATGACGGCCATCCTGTCCAAGGATTCGGTCGCCGCCGACGGCTCCTGGATCAAGCCGGTCGGCACCGGCCCGTTCATGCTCAAGGAATGGAAGCGGGGCGAGTACACCCTGTTGTCGGCCTTCAAGGACTACGCCTCTCCCGCCGGCGACAAGCCCGACGGCTACGTCGGCTCCAAGCGCCCGCTGGTGGACGAAGTGAAGTTCCTGGTGGTGCCGGATCCGTCCACCTCGAAGGCGGGCCTGATGTCGGGCGCCATCGACGCCGGGCAGATCACCAGCACCGACTTCACCGAACTCAAGAGCGCGCCGAACCTGAGCGTGTTCGGCCCGCACGACGCGACCAAGCACGCGCTGCTGTTCCAGACGCAGGATCCGGTGCTGAAGAACGTGAAGCTGCGCCAGGCCATCGCCGCCTCGCTGGATATTCCGCAAGTGGTGGCGGCGGCCTCGGAAGGGCTGGGCCAGTTGAACAATTCCGCCGTCTACGCCGGCTCCGCCTACTACCAGAACGCCGAAAAGCGCACCTACAAGTACGATCCGGCGCGCGCGCAGCAGTTGCTGAAGGAAGCCGGCTATAAGGGCGAGCCCATCGTCATCTACGCCAACAAGCGCGCCCACGTGCCGAGCTACCAGGTGGCGGTGATCGCGCAGGCCATGATGCAGGCGGTGGGCATCAACGCCAAGATCGAAGTGCTGGAATGGGCCACGCAGCTGGACCGCTACAACACCGGCAAGTACCAGATCAGCTCGTTCACCTATTCGTCCCGTCTGGATCCGGCGCTGAGCTTCGAGCAGTTCTCCGGCGACAAGGCCAAGCAGCCCCGCAAGGTCTGGGACGACCCCGCCGCGCAGAAGCTGATCGACGAGAGCTTCCTGGAATCGGATCCGGCCAAGCGCCAGGCCCTGTTCGACCAGCTGCATGCGCTGATGCTGGAACAGACGCCGCTGCTGGTGCTCTACAACGGCGCGGACGCCTGGGCGAACAACAAGCGGGTGCAGGGCTTCTCGGTCTGGGAAGGCAAGCCGCGCGTGTGGGAGACCAAGGTCGTCGCAGGGAAGTAGTCATCCGGCTGCGCTCGGGAAGGGCGCAGCGCTTGCCGCTACGCGTATGCAATGTTCTTTGCCGGGTGTCTGACACCGAAGCGTGTCGGGATATATCAGATCCCGTCAGACACCCGTAAGAGATGACGGCACGGATTGAAGGGATGCTGCCCGGGTGTCTGACACCCCGGCGGAATACCTGCCGCCGCGATCGGTGTCTGACACCCGTGGACGATCGCTTCAAGCCCGCAGCGCTTTGCCATCGGGGTGTCAGACACACCCGCATTACCCATCGCGGGCAGGGATCGCCGGCCTGAATCCCCCGTCAACGCCCTCCGATCCGCTCCACTTCCCAGGCGCGCGGCTTCTTCACCGCCCAAGGCTGGTATCCCTTCACATCGGCCCGGTAGGCCCCGATATCCAGCCCGTTGTACAGCGGAATGCTGGGCACGTCGGCCAGGAACAGCTTGTGCAGCTGGTCGAACGCGGCCTGCCGCTTCGCATGGTCCGTATCCATCGATGCCGCATCGATCAGCTTCAGCGCTTCCGGACTGTCCCAGACCTTGCGCGGCTGCTTCGCCTTGTCGCCCGTCACCATCTCGTAGTTCAGCGCCGCGTCCAGGCGCGCGGAATAGGGGAAGGCCATCATCTGGTAGGTGCCGGCGTTGTAGCGGTCCAGTTGCGTCGCCCATTCCACCACCGACAAGCGCGCATTGATCCCCGCGGCCTGCAGCATGGCTTGCAGGATCACCGCCGAGTTGTACGACTGCGGGTAGCGCTTGGTTGTCATCAGCACCAGTTCCTGGCCCTTGTAGCCCGCCTCTTGCAGCAGCTTCTGCGACAGCGCCGCGTCATAGTTCCAGCCCTGCTTCTGCGCGGCATCGTAGTAGGGCGACACCAGCGGCACGATGGAATTGTTGGGCTGGGCCAGTCCCTCGGTCACGGCGCCGGCGAGCTGGGCGTAGTCGATGGCGTGGGCCAGGGCCTGGCGCATCTTGGGATTGGACAGCAGCGGGTCCTTGGTCTGCAGCAGCAGCGCCGTCATGCTCATCACGGGGGCGTACGCCACCTTGATGTTCGGCGCTTTCTGCAGGACCGGCACGTCGCTGTTGGACAGGTCTTCGATGATGTCGATGTCGCCGCGCTCCAGCGCCGCCTTGGCCGTGGAGTCGTCAGGCACGATGACGAACCGCACCTCGTCCACCAGCGGGCGCTTGGAGCCGGTGTAGCCGTCCCGTTTGCCGCCGAGGTTGGCGTAGTCGGCGAACTTCGTCAGGCGCACGTATTCGCCGCGCTTCCATTCGGCCAGCGCGAAGGGGCCGGTGCCGATGGGCTTGTCCCAGCTGCCGTCGGCCTTGACCGAGTCCTTGTGCAGGATGCCCGTGCCGCCGCAGTCCGTGCGCGCCAGCGACGCCAGGAACAGCGCGCTGGGCTTCTCCAGCCGGTACACGACCGTGTGGGCGTCCGGCGCTTCCACGCCGGTTACCTTCACCGTGCCGCGGCCGTCGAATTCGCTGGCGCAGCGCCAGCCCGACTTGGCCGCCGTGTAGTGCTGCCAGCTCCACAGCACGTCCGCCGACGTCAGCGGCGCGCCGTTGTGGAACTTCACTCCCTCGCGCAGCTTGAAGGTATAGGTCTTGCCGTCCGGGCTGATGTCGATCGACTTGGCCAGCAGGGGACGGACCTCGGCGTCTTCGCCATAGGCGACCAGGCCTTCGACGATGTGCAGCACGACCGCGTCGCTATTGCTGTCCCGGTTGACGCCGGGCTCGGTCGAGCGGATGTCGGCCGTCAGCGAAATGCGCAGCGGCGCGGCAGCATGCGCCTGGCCGGACAGCCCGGCCAGGGCCAGCGCAACCGCGGCGCTCAATAGATGGATTTTCATGTCTATGTCTTCCTCGGGTTGCGCCGGAGTCCGCCTGCTCAGGCGGCGGCCAGCAATTCGGGTTCGGCGTCCAGGCTGTACCGGGTGAAGCTGCGGTTCAGGGCGGGCAGCGGAGCGACTTCCATCAGGCCGGCGGCGGGTTCCATGATGACCATGGCGACCGTGGCCGACAGATTGTCGTGGCTGCCCGGACGCGGCGGGCGGCAGACCGAATAGGGCGTGCCGAAATCGTCGAACAGGGCGCGCTTGAGGTCTTCCCGCGTCAGTTGCTGGCTTTCATTCAGCAGACGGCGCACGCGCCAGTCGCGGTAGGCGCTTTCGGGCGTGCTGGCGCGGCCCGTGTCGCGCAGCTTGCTCAGGGCGACTTCGCTGACCCAGTGGTTGGCGTGCACGATCAGGTCGTCGCTGCCGGGGTAGATGGGGAAGGCCTCGTCGATGGTGCATTCATAGTCGACGCCGAAACCCGCGGCCATGCCGATCATGATGTTGTTGGAGCAGGACTTGGGAGTCGTCGCCACCGCCTTGATGGCGAGCGCGAAATGTTCCTGCTCCAGCACCTTGCGGCGGATCAGCGACAGCGGCACGCCCAGCTGGCGGAAGTCGCGGTCGGATTCCAGGTAATTGGCGGTGATGGAGACGCCGGCGCTGTTCAGGCCGCTGCGAGCCAGGCCGCCCGCTTCGACGAAGGTCAGGATGTCGGGGCCGTTGTCGTTGCGCACGCGCAGCACGATGGCGGTCTCGGCGCACTCGGCGCGCCAGTCCCAGTTCTGGCCGTGGATGAGGCGGCCGTTGGCCGAGCGCGTGGGCAGGATCATCGCGCCGGTGCAGCCGTCGCCCGGTTCCAGCTCGGCGGCTTTCTTCTTTTCGGCGCGGGCCTTGGCGATCACCTCGGTGCGCGCGTTGACCATCACGATGTCTTCGAAAGGCACGTCGGCGCCGGCGGCGATGCCGCGCATTTCTTCCAGGTAATGCGGCGCGAAATTCTCGATTTCGCGGGCGAAGCCGGTGATGAGCTGGGTGCGCGCCATGGCGTCATACCCCAGGTCGACCAGCGTCTGGCCGTACATCGCGGCGCTCTTGCGCACGCGGTCGGCGGCTTGCTGGCCATAGGAACGGCCGCGGGCCTCGGGCGAGCCCGAAACCGATACGAAGGGAAATTGGGTGATCTGGGTCATGGACGGATGGCGGCGCGTCTTGCCGCAAAAGCAGGGATGGGAAATGAGAGCCAAAAAATGTTAGCTTATTTTGGCGCCAATATTGCTCAGGGTTTACCAGGGCAGGCGGGCGCGGCGCGCAGGCGCCGACGCCCGCCTTTGCCGGCATCAGCGGGCCGGGACGTGGCGGGCGGCCAGATCGCCGCAGGTCATGAACGAGGCGCCGGCCGCGCGGAAACGGTCCAGCAATTGTTCGACCTTTTGCAGGCGCGCCGCCCGGCCGACGCCGATGTCCGCCCGCGGGTGCAGCGTCAGGCAGGCGTAGCCGTCCGCCTCCAGCAGCGCATCGCCTTGCTCTACCCAATGCGCATAGGCGCGGTCCTGCGTAACGCGCCGGCTGAAATGCGTGGCGTCGCACAGGCCTTCGCTCCAGGGCAGCTCCAGCATGCCCGGCCCGCCGTCGGCGTCCAGGGCATACGGGGCGTCGTCGTCGATCGCGCTGCTGTCGTAGCGGTAGCCAAGCTGATGCAGCAGCGGCACGGTACGGGCCGTGAACCCGCTGCTCGTGTAGCGGAATCCCTGCGGCGGGGAGCCGGTCAGGCCGGCCAGGCGTTCGCGGGCCCGCTCCAGCACTTCGCCCTCACGGTCTCCAAGCGTGGCCAGGTCTTCGAAGGCGTTGCCTTGGGAGGCCGCTTCGTGGCCGTCGCGCAGGCTTTGTTCCAGCAGGTCGCGGCATCGCTCGGCCTCGAACGCGGGCCAGAACAGGGTGGCGCGGATGCCTTGCCGGCGCAGCATGTCCAGCACGCGGGCCAGTCCCCCGCCATAGGCATAGCGGCCATGCGCGTCGCGGCCGTGCAGCGAGGATTCGGGCTGGACCGCGGCTTCGGGGCCGATGCCATGCACGTTCAGGGTGACTACTACGGTCTTGCCGGTGCTCATGCGCTTCTCCAGGCGTCGGGACGGGCCAGGCAGTGGCGCGCCAGCGCTTCCAGCGTCATGACGTGCACGTCGGGCTGCGCGCCCGCGTAGGCAAGGAAACGGTCCAGGGCGGCGGCCCGCGCGGGCGTGCCGGAGCCGCCGGCCGCCTTGGGATGCACGGTCAGGTGCACATAGCCTTCGGCCCGGCGCAAGGCTTCGAACTCCTGAACCCAGTTGTCGCAGGCTTCCGCGGCGAGGCTGTGGCCGGTGAAATAAAAAGGGTAGTCGTCCAGCGACACGGTGTTGTTGGGCAGCATGATGAAGTCCGCTGCGCCGTCCGCGTCCGGCGGCAGGTAGGGCCGGTCCTGGTCTTTCTCGCTGGCGTCGTAACGGTAGCCCAGCCGTCGCAGCACGGGCAGGGTGCGGTGGCTCTTGCGGCCCGACGGCGAGCACCAGCCCACGGGCGTCACGCCCAGCTCCCGCTGGATGATGCGGTGGGTCTTCTCCAGCAGCGCGGGCTCATCCTCGCCCAGGTCCCAGGCTTCGTGCAGATAGCCATGCGCGGCAATTTCGTGCCCCGCCGCCAGGATGTCGTGGAAGACGGCAGGGTAGTGCTCCACGTCATAGCCGCAGGCGAAAAACGTGGCGGGCATGCCGTGGCGGGCCAGTATCTCCAGATGCCGGGGCACGCCTCGCCGGATGGCGTAGCGGCCAGCCGTGTGGGGACCGGCGGGAAACTGCTTGCGGCCGACCTCGACGGCAGGGCCGTCGACGTGGACGGTGACGCAGAGCACTGCGCGCACGGGCGCCGCGTCCGCGGCGCGCAGCCCCTGGTCGCGCAGTTCGCGGTCCAGCGCCAGCCAGGGGTTGGAGCTCGCGTCGGGCGGAACGCCATAGGGAATCCGTTGCATCAGCTGGCCTTGATGTTGGCGTTTTTGATCAGGGCGCGCCATTTCTCGCTTTCCGAGGCCACGAAGCGGCCCAGTTCCGCGGGCGTTCCGCCATGCAGTTCCAGCCCGTTTTGCGTCAGTTGGGCCAGGGCTGGCTGCTTGAGCGCGCTTTGCACGGCGGCGTTGAGCGTCTTGACGATGTCGGCGGGCGTGCCGGCGGGCGCGAACACGCCGTTCCAGCCTATGGCCTGGTAGCCGGGAAAGCCCGATTCCGCTACGGTCGGCACGTCGGGCAGCGCCTGGGCGCGCTGCGCCGAGGTCACGGCCAGCGGGCGCGATTTGCCGCCCTGGATGAATTGCTGCTGGTTGATCACCACGTCCATCAGGATCGGGAACTGCCCGCCCAGGAAGTCGTTGACGGCTGCCGCTGCGCCCTTGTACGGAACGCCGGGCAGGTCCAGGCCCGCCGTGGCCTTGAGCAGTTCCATGGCCAGGTGGGCCGAACTGCCGTTCTGCGTGATGCCGTAGAAGTACTTGCCCGGATTCGCCTTGATGATGGCCACGAGTTCCTGCAGGGTGCGCGCCGGGAACGACGGATGCACGACCAGCACGTTGTTGTAGTAGCAGACCATCGACACCGGCTCGAAATCCTTGATGGGGTCGTAGGCGATGTTCTCGTACAGGCTCTGGTTCACGGTATGCGTGCCCGTGGAGCCGAGCGCGATGGTGTATCCGTCGGGAACGGCGCGCGCCGCCTGCTGGGTGCCGATGATGCCCGCCGCGCCGCCCTTGTTGATGACGACGACGCTTTGCTTGAGGGCTTCGCCGATGCCCTGGGCCAGCGGGCGCGCCACCAGGTCGGTGCCGCCGCCGGCGGGAAAGGGCACGATGAACTGGACAGGCCGCTCGGACGGATAGCCGGCCGCCCAGGCGCGGCGCGGACGGCCCAGCGCCGCGCCCGCGAGGGCGGCGGCCGAAGCCCCCAGGAAATGGCGGCGGTTGATTCCGCCTTCGGTGCCGCGGGATTGCTTCATGGATATTCCCCTTGTCGTGGTTCGCAAGCCTGCGTTCTATGAAGCGGCATGCAGGTTGTTTATTTAAGAAATATCATTATTCGATAAAAATTAAACCAGTAAAAGTTAAATTTATCTATAAATGATAAAAATTAAGAAATCCATAGCTTAGGTCTTGCCTTGTGGCAAGTATCGATAGGCGCAGTCGATGACGCCCCGGCACCCCGTGGCGCCTGTGATACGCTGCGGCCGATTCCGCGTTGTTCCTGGCCCCGATCCCATGTCCACCCTGAAGCGAGCCCTAGCGATTCTTGACCTCTTCAGCCTCGAAACCCCGGTGCTGACGGCGGAAGAGATCATTTCCCGCCTGGCGTATTCGGCGCCCACGGGCTACCGGTACATCCGCGACCTGTCGGACCTGGGCTACCTGCTGCGCATGACGGGAGGGGGGTACAAGCTGGGGCCGCGTATCATCGAACTGGACCACCTGATCATCGATGGCGACCCGGTGCTGGCCGTGGCGCGGCCCATCATGCGCGAGGTGGTGGACCAGGTAGGCGGCGACGTGCTGCTCAGCGTGATCCATGGCCTGCGCATCCTGAACATCCACCATGAACGCGGCCCGGACGAGCTGGGCATTCCGCATGGACGCGGCCGCGCGCATCCGCTGTTCCGCGGGGCCACCGCCAAGACCATCGTGGCGTTCCTGCCGCGCAAGGACCAGCGCCGCCTCTATGAAGCGCATCCGGATGAGATTCTCGATCTGGGACTGGGCGGGACGCTGGCGGAATTCACGGGCAAGCTGGACCAGATCCGGGTGCAGGGCTTCTATCTGGGCGTGGGCGAGATTTCGCCGGAACGCGCGGGCATTGCGGTGCCCGTGTTCCAGGAAGACCGCCGCGTCTTCGGCGCGCTGACGGTCACTTTCCTGGCGACGCGCCTGAACACGATTGCGCAGGACAGGACGGCGGCGCTGCTGCAGTCGGCCGCGCGCCGCATCGAGTCGCTGGCGCTTGCCACGCGCATGAAGGAGCAGGCCCCCGCGGCGTGATGCGCCGCGGGGCGGCGCGGCAAGTCCGGTCCGGCTACTGCTGCGCCGCGTCCTGCGGCGCGCGCACCGGAGACCCCATGGCCTGGAACAGCGCCGCCGTTTCGGTCAGGCGCGCATCGGCGTAGTCGATCTCGCGCAGCCGGGCGGCGACGTAGTGCTGTTCGGCCGCGTACTCGGTATAGGGTGGCAGCGCGCCCAGGCGGACGCGGCTGGCGGTGTTGCGGTACGACTGCTCCGCCGCCTTGCGCGACGCCTCGGCCGAGGCCAGCGCCTGTCCGCCCGCATCCAGGCGCGATAGCGTGTCGGCCACGTCGCGGAACGCCGTCAGCACGGTTTGCTTGTATTGCAGCAGCGAGGCTTCGTAGCGTTCCTTGGCCGCGCTGCGTTCGGCCAGCAGCGCGCCGCCATGGAAGATGGGCTGCGTCAGCGACGCGCCGACGGCCCAGATGGCGCCGGCGCCCGACATGGCCGTGGCCCAGTTGAAGCCTGCCTGCCCCATGGAGGCCGACAGCGACAGGCTGGGGAACAGCTGCGCCGTGGCCGTGCCCACGTCGGCGGCGGCGGCCTGCACCACGGCGTCGGCCAACAGGATGTCGGGGCGCGAAGCCAGCAGTTCCGACGGCACCACAACGGGCACTTGCCCCGGCACGGCCAGCATGCCGAAGGCCAGGTCGGGCGGGGCCTGGTCCGGGTTGCGGCCGAGCAGCACGGCCAGCGCGTGCCGCGTGGCATGCCAGCGGGCGCGCAGCCCGGGCAGCGAGGCTTCCAGCGTTGCGGCGTCCTGGTCGGCGTCGAGCGCATCGTTCTGCGACGCGGCGCCCAGCTCGTAGCGGCGCTGCGTATCGCGCGCGACCTGGCGCGCCAGCACCACCTGTTTCTCGGTCAGGGCCACGCGCTCCGCCAGCGCGGCGGAGGCGATGGCCCCGGTGACGATGTTGCCGGCCAGCGAGCGCCTGGCGGATTCGAGCTGAAAGGCCTGCTGCGCCACCTGGGCGGCGAGCGACAGGTTCGCGAAGCGCGCCGCGCCGAACAGGTCCAGGTCGTACCGGGCCTGGATCTGGCCGGTGAAGACGTTGTAGCGGGCCGTGGGTTCCGGTAGGTTCGGCATCGTGAGCGCGCGCCTGCGGGAGGCGTCCGCGCCGACATCGACGGAAGGCAGCAGGGACGCGTTCACCTGGCCGCGCAATTGTTCGCGGGCGCCGGCAAGATTGCGCTCCGCGGCGGCCAGGTCGGGGCTGTTGGCCAGGCCTTCTTCGACCAGCGCGTTCAGCGCTTCGGAGCCATAGCGCTTCCACCATTCGGGAACCGGCCGGGCGCCATGTTCAAAACGCTGGGCCACGCCTTGGGCGGGGGCGCCGGCGGCGGGCGCAGGCTCCACGCCGTATTGCGCGGGCTGGGCCACGGCGGGTGGCTTGCTGCTGGGCGCGAAGGCGCAGGCGCCCAGGGCCAGCAGCAAGGGCAGGGCGGCGAGCCGGGCGGGTCGGACCGGGAATCTGGCGATGGTCATTGGACTGCCTCCACGCAGCGCATGCCGGCGTTCGTCCTTGGGGCGGCTCGGCGGGCTCATGCTCCTCGCTCCACGGTGTCGCTGGCGTTCGCGCCCGGCGGCACGCCTTCGGGCTCGTCGCGCTCGTCGTGGCGGACGCGGAACCAGGCGGCGTAGAGCGCAGGCAGGAAGAACAGCGTCAGCACCGTTGCGCTGGTGATCCCGCCCATCAGGGCGGTGGCCATGGGGCCGAAGAAGTTGCTGCGCAACAGCGGGATCAGGGCCAGCACGGCCGCCGCGGCGGTCAGCGTGATGGGCCGGAAGCGCCGCACGGTGGCGCCGACGATTGCGTCCACGCGCTTGTGGCCCGCGCCGATGTCCTGTTCGATCTGGTCGACCAAAATGACCGAGTTGCGCATGATGATGCCGAACATGGCGATCACGCCCAGCATGGCCACGAAGCCGAACGGCTTGCCGAACATCAGCAGCGCGGCGACCACGCCGATGAGCCCGAGGGGGGCGGTCAGCACCACCATCATGACCCGGGCGAAACTTTGCAGCTGAATCATCAGCAGGGTCAGCACGGCGACCGCCATCAACGGCATCTGGGCGTTGATGGACGACTGGCCCTTGCCGCTTTCCTCCACGGGGCCGCCCACTTCGATGCGGTATCCGACCGGCAGGCCGGCGCGCAGGGCGTCGAGCTTCGCGTCGATGGCGTGGGTGACGTCGATGCCCTGCGCGCCGCCGGTCACGTCGGCCTGCACCGTGATGGTGGGCTGGCGGTCGCGTTCCCAGATGACGCCGTATTCAAGGTCGTAGCGGACGTGGCCCAGGCTGCCCAGCGGCACCGGGCCGTTGGGGGTGGGCATGGCCAGGGTGGCCAGGCGGGCGGGATCGATCCGCTCGTCCTGCGGCGCGCGCAGGCTGACGTTGATCAGCTTGTCGCGTTCGCGGTATTGCGTCACCGCGTAGCCCGACAGCGTCATGGCGAGGAAATCGGAAATGTCGCTGGAACTGATGCCCAGCTCGCGCGCCCTCTGCTGATCGATCTCGAAGCGCGCCGAACGTTCCGAGGGCTCGTCCCAATCGAACTGCACGTTCGTCGAACGCTTGTCGGCGCGGACCTGGGCTGCCACCTTTTCGGCCACCGCCCGCACTTCCGAGATCTCGTCGCCGCTGACGCGGAACTGCACTTGGAAACCCACGGGCGGCCCGTTTTCAAGCCGCGACAGGCGGCTGCGGATGGCCGGGAACTCATTGCGCAGCATGGGCTGCAGCCACTGGGCCAGCTTTTCCCGGTCATCCACGGAATGGGTGGTGATCACCAGTTGGGCGAAGTTGGGGGTGGCGAGCTGCTGGTCCAGCGGCAGGTAGAAGCGCGGCGCGCCGCTGCCGACGAAGCTGACCGAATGCTCGATCTCGGGGCGTCCTACCAGGGCCTTTTCCAGCCGTTCGACCTGGCGCAGCGTGGCGGCGAACGAAGCGCCTTCCTGCAGCCGCACGTCCACCAGCAGCTCGCTGCGGTCGGAACTGGGAAAGAACTGCTGGGGCACGAGCCCGAAACCGGCCATCGAGACCACGAACGCCACGATCGTGCCGCCCAGCACCAGGTAGCGGCGGTCCACGCACCACGCGACCCAGCCGCGCAGGCGCAGGTAGAAGCGCGTGTTGTAGATGTCGTGTTCGTGATCGTCGGGCAAGTGGGCCTCGCGCTTGCGCTCGGGCAGCATCCGGTAGCCCAGCAGCGGGATCAGCACCACGGCGGCGAACCACGAGGTGATCAGCGCAATGGCCGACACCTGGAAGATCGAGCGGGTGTACTCGCCCGTACTGGACTTGGCCAGCGCGATCGGCAGGAAACCCGCCACGGTGACCAGGGTGCCGGTCAGCATGGGAAAGGCGGTGCTGGTGTAGGCGAACGCCGCCGCGCGGGCGCGGCTCCAGCCCTGTTCCAGCTTCACGGCCATCATCTCGACCGCGATGATCGCATCGTCCACCAGCAGGCCCAGGGCCAGCACCAGCGTGCCCAGCGACACCTTGTGCAAACCGATGCCGAACATGTCCATGAACAAGGCGGTGACCGCCAGCACCACCGGAATGGAAATGACCACCACCATGCCGGTGCGCAGCCCCAGCGAGACCAGGCTCACGACCAGCACGATGGCGACGGCTTCCGCCACCGAGCGCAGGAATTCGTCTACCGAGTCCGACACCGCCCGCGGCATGCTGGACACTTCCTTCAACGTGAGGCCGGCAGGCAGCTGGGCCTGGAGCTCGCCGAACTTGGCGGCCAGCGATTTGCCCAGGTGCACCACGTCCTGCCCGGGCTGCATCGTGATGCCTATCCCCAGCGCCAGACGGCCGCCCAGCCGCATCTGCTCTACGGGCGGGTCGTCGTAGCCGCGGCGGATCGTGGCGATGTCGCCCAGCCGGACCGACTTGCCGTCGATCCGGATCAGCGTGTCCGCCAGCGCGCGGGTGTTTGCATACTGGCCGGTGGGGCGCACGAAGACGCGGTCGTCGGCGGTTGTCAGAGTGCCGGCGCTGGCCACGGCGTTCTGGCTGTTGATGGCCTGGGCGATCTGCTGCGGCGATACGCCCAGCCGGGTCAGCTGCGCGTTGGTGATTTCGACGTAGACATGCTCGGGCTGCTCGCCGAAGTAGTCCACTTTGGCCACGCCGGGCACGCGCAGGAGCACGGTGCGCAGCTTGTCCGCGTAGTCGCGCAGCTGGGCGGGTGAAAAGCCGTCGCCCTGCAGCGTGTAGATGTTGGTGTAGACGTCGCCGAATTCGTCGTTGAAAAAGGGGCCTTGCACGCCCTGGGGCAGGGTCGCCGCGATGTCGCCGACCTTCTTGCGGACCTGGTACCACTGCTCGGCCACGGTGCTGGCGGGCGCCGAGTCCTTCATGGTGTAGAAGATTAGGGATTCGCCGGGCCGGGAATAGCTGCGCATGAAATCCGTATTGGAGGCTTCCTGCAGCTTCTTGGCGATGCGGTCGGTGACCTGCTCCTGCACCTGCTGGGCGGTGGCGCCGGGCCAGAGCGTCTGGATGACCATGACCCGGAACGTGAAAGGCGGGTCCTCGGACTGCGCGAGCTTCGAGTAGGAAAGCACGCCGAACAGGGTCACCAGCGTGATGAGGAAAATGACCAGCGGCTGGTGGCGCAGCGCCCACGCCGACAGGTTGAAGCGGCCTTCCTCGTGGCGTTGCGCCCGGACGTCCTGATCGGGGCGGCTCATGAGGCGTAGTCCTCGGGATGCAGGGGCGGCACGGGGCGCACCTTTTCGCCGGCCGTCACGGTGTGCACGCCCTGCCACACCACGCGCTCGCCCGCTTGCAGGCCGTCCGCGAGCGTGACGGTGCGCGCGTCGTAGCGCAGCACGTCGACGCGGCGAAGTTCCAGGGTGTCTTCGCCGCGCTTCACGACCCAGACCGCGGGCGCGGGGCCGTCATGGAACAGCGCGGTGGCGGGAACCGTAAAGGTGTCGCGCTTTTCGTCCGCGGGGTTGTCGAAGCTGATGCTGGCGGTCATGCCCAGCCGCACCTCGGGGCCGGGCGCCTCCAACGTGAGCTTGGCGCGATACGTGCGGCTGCGCGGATCCGCGGCGGGCGAGATCTCGCGCAGCACGGCGGCGTAGGTCCGGCCGGGCAGGGGGCCGAGGGTGACGCTGGCCCGCTGGCCGATGGCCAGGCCGGCCAGCACGCTTTCCGGCACATCGCAGAGAGCGTCGATGTCTCCGGCCCAGGCCAGGCTGTACACCGGTTCGCCAGCGCCGACGTTCTGGCCGGTATCGGCCTGCTCCGCGGTGATGACGCCCGCGTGGTCGGCCTGCAGCGTCGTGTACTTCAGCTGGTCGGCCGACAGCGCGGCCTGCTGGGCGGCCTGATCGCGCTGCGCCAGCGCGGCGGCATAGGCATTGCGGGTCTGTTCCAGCTGAGTCGTGGCGATCAGGTTTTCGCGTGCCTGGGCGCGGTCGCGGTCCAGTTGCTGGCGAGCATAGTCGAGCTGGTGCTGGGCGGCCTTCAATTGCGCCCGGGCGCTTGCCGCATTCTTGCTGGCGTCGGCAGGATCCAGCCGGGCCACGACCTGTCCGGGCTCGACGGCATCGCCCAGCCTGACGCTGCGTTCGATGATCTTGCCTCCCACGCGGAAGGATAGCGGCGTGCTGTAGCGCGCCTGCACCTCTCCGGGCAAGGTCCAGGCGGGCAGGCGTTCGTCGGCCTGCGCCGGCATGGCCACGACGGGGCGGGGGGCCGGCGCCGGGGCTTCGTTGCGGCCGCAGCCGGCAAGGGCCAGCGCCAGCGCCGCCGCGGCGGATAGCGCCCGCATGCGCGGCCGGGGGCGGCGGGCGTGGAAAGTGGGCGGCGCCGCGTCGGCGGCGGGGTTGCGGGCGACAAGGCGCGCGCAAGGGCCAGGGCAAGTCACGGAACACCTCGCGGCGCGTGGAGGGAAGGAAACAGTTCTAAGGCCGGATCAGGCCCGATACGGCATGGATTCTAATACAGGTATGTATTTGGATTCAATGTTGAATCCGAAATCGGACCGAATGCTAAACTCCCGCCATGTCAAAAGTCCGTCTTACGCGAGAGCAAAGCCGTGACCAGACGCGGCAGCGTCTGTTCGACGCCGCGCAATCGATTTTTCTAGCCAAGGGGTTCGTGGCCGCCAGCGTCGAGGACATCGCCGAACAGGCGGGGTACACGCGCGGCGCGTTCTATTCCAATTTCGGCAGCAAGTCCGAACTGTTCCTGCAATTGCTCAAGCGCGACCACGAGAGCGTGATGGCCGATATGCGGGCCATCTTCGAGGACGGCGAATCGCGGGCGCAGATGGAAGCCCGCGTGCTCGAGTACTACTCCACGCACTACCGCGAGAACGACTGTTTCCTGCTATGGATGGAGGCCAAGCTCCAGGCCGCCCGCGATCCGGATTTCCGCGTGGGCTTCACGACCTGCCTGCGCGAACTGCGCGAGGCCACCACGGAATACATCCGCCAGTTCTCGGCGCGGGTGGGCACGCCGCTGCCCTTGCCGGCGGAACAACTGGCGCTGGGCCTGCTGGCCCTGTCGGACGGCATGCAGTTCAGCTATGCCTTCGATCCGCAGGCCGTTACCCCGGAAATGACCGAGGCGGTCCTGGCGGGGTTCTTCCGCCGCGTGGTGTTCGGCGAACCCGGCCAGGAATAGTCAGGGCAGCAATTCCGAGATCTCGATCAGGTTCAGGTCCGGGTCGCGCAGGTAGACCGAGCGGATCCTGCCGGTCGCGCCGGTGCGCGGCACGGGACCTTCGATGATGTCGGCGCCGGCCTGGCGCAACTGGACGATCACTTCGTCCAGGGGGCGGTCGGCGATGAAGCACAGGTCCAGCGCGCCCGGCACCGGCAGATGGGCCTTGGGTTCGAATTCATGGCCGCGCACGTGCAGGTTGATCTTCTGATTGCCGAAGCGCAGCGCCTGCCGGCCTTCGCCGAAGGTTTCCAGGCGCATGCCCAGGATGCGGGTGTAGAAATCCACCGTGGCGTCGGGGTCCGTGCAGGTCAGGACCAGGTGGTCCAGGCGATCGATCATGAGCGTCTCCGTATTGTCAGCCGGGCTTAGGGCGTGATAGTAATACCTGCGGCGCATTGGCCGGGCTGAGGGGGCCGGCGCCGGAATTCGCAACCCTTGGGTCAAAGGAGCGGCTGCATGTCTTCAGAAACCCGATCATCCACCATCAACCGGCCGGTGTTCTTTCCGGCAGCCATCTTTACGCTGCTGCTGGTCGGTTTCGCGATTCTGGCGCCGAAAGCGGCGCAAAGCCTGTTCGAGTCCGTACAGGGCTGGATCCTGGGCAACGCCAGCTGGTTCTACATACTGGTCGTGGCCATCATTCTGCTGGCCGTGGTGTTCCTGGCGGTGAGCCGCTATGGCGACATCAAGCTCGGGCCGGACCACAGCGAGCCCGACTACCGCAATTTCACCTGGTTCGCCATGCTGTTCTCGGCCGGCATGGGGATCGGGCTGATGTTCTTCGGCGTGGCGGAACCCGTCATGCACTTCATGTCTCCGCCGGTGGGAGAGGGCGGCACGGTGGCGGCGGCCCGCGAGGCCATGAAGATCACCTTCTTCCACTGGGGCCTCCACGCATGGGCCATCTACGCCGTGGTGGCGCTGATCCTGGCTTTCTTCAGCTATCGGCATGGCTTGCCCTTGACGCTGCGTTCGGCCCTGTATCCCCTGATCGGGAACCGCATCCACGGGCCGATCGGGCATGCCGTGGACATTTTCGCCATCATCGGCACGGTGCTGGGCGTGGCTACGTCCCTGGGGCTTGGCGTGGCGCAGATCAATAGCGGCCTCAACCATCTGTTCGACACGCCCGTCGGCGTGCCCACGCAGATCATCCTGATCATCGTGACCTGCGGCCTGGCGACCCTGTCGGTGGCCAGCGGCCTGGACAAGGGCATCCGCATCCTGTCCGAAACCAACCTGGTGCTGGCCGCCGTGCTGCTGCTGTTCGTGCTGGTGGTCGGGCCCACGGTGTTCCTGTTCCAGACCTTCGTGCAGAACACTGGCGCCTACCTGTCCGACATCGTCAACAAGACCTTCAACCTCTATGCCTACGAGCCTACCGACTGGATCGGCGGCTGGACGCTGTTCTACTGGGGATGGTGGATCGCCTGGTCGCCTTTCGTGGGCCTGTTCATCGCGCGCATATCGCGCGGCCGCACGATCCGCGAGTTCGTTACCGGCGTCCTGCTCGTGCCGGCGGGCTTCACCTTGTTCTGGATGACGGTGTTCGGCGATACCGCCATCCACATGATCCTGGTCGGCAAGGTGCAGGGCCTTGCGGAGGTCGTGCAGGCCGATTCGTCGCTGGCGCTGTTCGCCTTCCTGGAGCAATTGCCCTGGAGCGGCGTGCTGTCGGTCATCGCGATCGCGATGGTGGCGGTGTTCTTCGTCACGTCCGCCGACTCGGGGGCGCTGGTGGTCGACCTGCTGGCCTCCGGGGGATCGGACCGCACGCCCGTATGGCAACGGATTTTCTGGTCCGTGCTGATGGGCGCGGTAGCCATCGCCTTGCTGCTGGCCGACGGCCTGACGGCGTTGCAGACTGCAACCATCGCCAGCGCGCTGCCGTTTTCGGTGATCCTGCTGCTGTCGTTGTGGGGCCTGTTCAAGGCGCTGAAGCTGGACGCGACCAAGCGCGGCATACGCTACCAGTCGCTGACCCTGTCGCGCCCGGCGCGCGGCGGCCAATCCTGGGAACGGCGCCTGCGGAACATGGTCATGATGCCGCGCCGCGCGCATGTGCTGCGCTTCATCGCGGACGTGGCGCGGCCGGCGCTGGAGGACGTGGCCGACGAGCTGCGCCGCCAGGGCTACGCCGTCGCCGTGCGCGAGGACGAGGACCAGAGCTCGGTCACCCTCGAGGTGTCGCATGGCGATTACCTGGACTTCTGGTACTCCGTGAGGCCCGAGGCCTTCGTGCGGCCCAGCCTGACGCCCGAAGAGGCGGCCGACGAGGACGAGCGCAAATACTTCCGCGCCGAGGTCCATCTGCGCGAAGGCGGGCAGGACTACGACATCATGGGCTGGAGCCGCGACGCCGTCATCGGCGACATCCTCGACCAGTACGAGCGCCACCGCCACTACCTGCACATGGTGCGCTAGCCTGCCGGCCGCCAGATTCTGGCGGCTTTTTTTTCGCGGCAATCCTGCCAATAACCCTGCGCTATCGCGGGGATTGCGTAAACCATTTTGACCAAATCGCAGCTATCATCGATTATTCCAAGAATAATCTTTGATAAATAGCGAGTGAATCATGAGGTCGAATTCAGGAGCGTGGACGGCTGGGGCCGTCGCATTGGCGGTGGCGCTGGCCGGCGGCGGCCTGTATTGGAAGTATGGCGGCGCCAAGCAGAACGGCGGCTGGGCCATGGCGCCGGCCAAGGTGGCCGTCGCGGCCGCCGAGCAGGCGGACTTCCCGGTGACCCTGGCCGGCATCGGTTCGCTGGAGGCCACGCGCCAGGTGCAGGTGGCGGCCGAGGTGGACGGCAGGGTGGCGCAGATCCTGTTCACGCCCGGTGAAAGGGTAAAGGCCGGCCAGTTGCTGGTGCAGCTGAACGACGCGCCGGAGCAGGGCGAGCTGGCGCGGCTGCAGGCCCAGGCGCGCAACGCGCGAGCGCTGCTGGACCGCACGCGCCGCCTGCTGCCGCAGCAGGCCGCCACGCGCGAACAGCTGGACCAGGCCCAGGCCGACTACGACCAGGCCGCCGGAGACATCAAGCGGGTGCAGGCGCTGATCGAGCAAAAGCGCGTCAAGGCGCCATTCGACGGCGTGCTCGGCGTGCGGCGCGTGAATCTCGGGCAATTCGCCCGGGCGGGCGATCCCCTGGTGTCCCTGACCGACGGTTCCACCATGTACGCGAACATTACGCTGCCGGAGCAGGCCCTCGGCGCGCTGCGCGTGGGCCAGCCCGTGACGGTGACGGTGGATGCGCATGCGGGGCGCGTCTTCGAGGGCAAGGTCACTACCGTGGAACCGCAGGTGGATCCGGGTTCGCGCACCGTGCGGGTGCAGGCGACGCTGGCAAACGCCGATGGCGCGCTGGCTGCCGGGATGTTCGCGCATGGCGAGGTCGGCCTGCCCGCCCGGCCCGGCGTGATCACCGTGCCGGAGACGGCCGTCAGCTACAGCGCCTACGGCGACTCCGTCTATGTGCTGACGCCGCCGAAGGCGGGGCAGGAATCCGCGGGTCCGACGGTGCGGCAGGCCTATGTGAAGACTGCCGAGCGCTCGCGCGGGCGGGTCGTCGTGACGGAAGGCCTGCTGGCGGGGGACCGCGTGGTCACCTCGGGCCAATTGCGCCTGCACAACGGCGCGGCGGTAGAGGTCAGCGCCGAGGACACCGTGGCGCTCGGCGGCGCGGAGCAAGCCGTGGCGCAGGCCCGGTGATGGCGCGGAGAAGAATATGAAATTCACAGATCTCTTCGTGCGCCGCCCGGTGCTGGCCCTGGTGGTCAGCACCCTGATCCTGCTGCTGGGCATCAAGGCCCTGAGCGGCCTGCCGGTGCGGCAGTACCCGCTGACCGAAAGCACCACCATCACGATTACCACGCAGTATCCGGGCGCGTCGCCCGACCTGATGCAGGGCTTCGTCACCCAGCCGATCGCGCAATCGGTGGCCACGGTGGAAGGTATCGATTATCTGTCTTCCTCGTCTACGCAGGGACGCAGCGTCATCACGGTGCGCATGAAGCTGAACGCCGATTCGAACAAGGCCATGACCGAGGTGATGGCCAAGGTCAACGAGGTCAAGTACCGGCTGCCGGAGGACGTGTATGACCCCGTGCTGGTGAAGTCCGCCGGCGAAGCGACCGCGGTGGCCTACGTGGGGTTCTCCAGTTCGACGCTGTCGCTGGCCGCGCTGACCGACTACCTGTCGCGCGTGGTGCAGCCGCAGCTGTCATCGATCGACGGCGTGGCGAGCGTGGAACTGTATGGCGGGCAGAAGCTGGCCATGCGGGTATGGCTGGATCCGGACCGCATGGCCGCGCGGGGCATTTCGGCGGGCGAACTGGCCGACGCGCTGCGCGAGAACAACGTCCAGGCCGCGCCTGGGCAGGCCAAGGGCCTGTATGTCGTGTCCAATATCCAGGTCAACACGGATCTCGTCAACGTGGCGGAATTCCGTGACATGGTCGTCAAGCGCGACGGCGATGCGATCGTGAGGCTGGGAGACGTGGCCACGGTGGAGCTCGGGGCGGCATCCACGGATTCCAGCGGCCTGATGGATGGCGAGCCGGCGGTGTACTTCGGCCTGAACGCCACGCCGGTGGGCAACCCGCTGGTCATCGTCAAACGCCTGAACGAGCTGCTGCCCAACATCAAGCAGAACCTGCCTCCGGGCACCAGCGTGCAGGTGCCGTTCGAGCTCGCCCGCTTCATCAGCGCCTCCATCGATGGCGTGGTGCACACGCTGATCGAGGCTATCGCCATCGTGGTGGCCGTGATCTTCCTGTGCCTGGGCTCCCTGCGCGCCGTGGTGATCCCGGTGGTGACCATTCCCCTGTCCATGCTGGGCGGAGCGGCGATCATGGCGCTGTTCGGCTTCAGCGTGAACCTCCTGACCCTGCTGGCCATGGTGCTCGCGATCGGCCTGGTGGTGGACGACGCCATCGTGGTGGTGGAAAACGTGCATCGCCACATCGAGGAGGGCAAGTCTCCGGTGCGCGCGGCCCTCATCGGCGCGCGCGAAGTCGCGGGTCCGGTGATCGCGATGACGATCACCCTGGCCGCGGTCTATGCGCCCATCGGCCTGATGGGAGGCTTGACCGGTTCGCTCTTCAAGGAGTTCGCCTTCACGCTGGCGGGCGCCGTGGTCGTCTCGGGCGTCATCGCGCTGACGCTGTCGCCCGTAATGAGCTCGTTCCTGCTGGACGCCCACGTTTCCGAGGGCTGGATGGCGCGCCGGGCCGAGCATTTCTTCGGCCGCCTGGGCGACGCCTACGGCCGCCTGCTGGACGTGTCGCTGCACCATCGCTGGGTGACGGGCCTGGTGGCGGTGGTGGTGCTGGCCAGCCTGCCGTTCCTGTACAACGCCGCCCAGCGCGAGCTGGCGCCGGTGGAGGACCAGTCCACGGTGCTGACCGCGGTGAAGTCTCCGCAGCACGCCAACATCGACTACGTGGAGAAGTTCGGCAAGAAGTGGGACGACGTGATGAAGACCCTGCCCGAGCAGAACGGGCGCTGGCTGATCAACGGTTCCGATGGCGTATCCAATAGCATCGGCGGCGTGGATTTCGTCCCCTGGGAGCAGCGCAAGCGCTCGGCGGACGAAATCCAGGCCGACATGCAATCGATGGCCAACCAGATCGAGGGCAGCAATATCTTCGCTTTCCAGCTGCCGTCGCTGCCCGGCTCCACTGGCGGGTTGCCGGTGCAGATGGTGCTGATGAGCGCTTCTGACTACCCGGTGGTCTACGAGGCCATGGAGGGACTGAAGAAGGCGGCGCGCGAAAGCGGCCTCTTCATGGTGGTCGACAGCGACCTGGATTACAACAACCCGGTCGTGCAGCTGAAGGTGGACCGGGCCAAGGCCAATAGCCTGGGCGTCACCATGAAGGCGATCGGGGATACGCTGGCCGTGCTGGTGGGCGAAAACTACGTGAACCGCTTCGGCATGGACGGGCGTTCCTACGATGTTATTCCGCAGAGCCTGCGCGAGCAGCGCATTTCGCCCGAGTCGCTGGCGCGCTACTACGTCAAGAGCGCCAGCGGCGCGCAGGTGCCGTTGTCGAACATCGTGAGCGTGTCCATGGGCGTCGAACCCAACAAGCTCACGCAGTTCAACCAGCTCAACGCCGCCACCTTCCAGGCGATTCCCATGCCGGGCGTCACCATGGGCGACGCGGTGCAGTTCCTGGCCCGGCAGGCGCAGGCGCTGCCGGCAGGCTTCAGCTACGACTGGCAGTCGGACGCGCGCCAGTTCACCCAGGAGGGGACGGCGCTGATGATCACCTTCATCTTCGCCATCATCGTGATCTACCTGGTGCTCGCCGCGCAGTACGAAAGCCTGCGCGATCCGTTCATCATCCTGGTGAGCGTGCCCATGTCGATCTGCGGCGCGCTGATCCCGCTGGCGCTCGGCATGGCGACGGTCAACATCTATACCCAGATCGGGCTGGTGACGCTGATCGGGCTGATCAGCAAGCACGGCATCCTGATGGTGGAGTTCGCCAACGAGATGCAGGTCAGCCACGGGCTGGACCGGCGCGCGGCCATGGAGCAGGCCGCCCGGATCCGCCTGCGCCCCATCCTGATGACCACGGCCGCGATGGTCATGGGGCTGATCCCGCTTCTCTTCGCGACGGGCGCGGGCGCGCACAGCCGCTACAGCCTGGGCCTAGTCATCGTGGTGGGCTTGCTGGTGGGCACGCTTTTCACGCTGTTCGTGCTGCCCACCGTCTACACCGTATTCGCCCGCGACCACCGGGCGGCGAACGATACGCCGCGCGCGCGGGAACTGGCGCTGGCGCAGGCCGAGGACGCCGCGGCGCCCGGCGCGTCCGCCTAGCCGAAGGAACCGATCATGAATGAATTTTCCCTATATACACGCCTGCGCCGCGGCGCCACGGCGCTCCTGGCGGCGCTGGCAGCCGCCGGCTGCGCGGTCGGGCCCGATTACCAGGCGCCGAGTCCGCAGCCCGTCGTTCTGGCCAGCCCCGAGCAGGCCCTTTTTTCCACGGACCGCGTGCAGCGCGATTGGTGGAAGCAACTGCAGGACCCGCAGCTGGACCGCCTGATCGGGCTTGCGCTGGAGCGCAACCTCGACATCCGCATCGCGCAGGCGCGCCTGGCCGAGTCCAGGGCGGTGCTGGACGAGAAGGAACTGGACAGGCTGCCCACGGTGACCCTGGACGGGGGCTACGAGCGCAGCCTGTCCCAGGCCAACCCCGGCGTCGCCGGGAGGCGCAATCTGGCCGAAAGCTACCGGGCGGGTTTCGACGCCACCTGGGAGTTGGATCTTTTCGGGCGCTTGCGGCGGGCCGCAGAAGGCGCGGCCGCGCGCAGCGAGGCACAGGCGGCGGACCTGGCCCAGGCCCGCATCGTGGTGACCGCCGAAGTGGCGCGCAACTACTTCGAGCTGCGGGGCGCGGAGCAGCGGCTGTCCGTGGCGCGCGCGAATCTGGCGAGCCAGCAAGACAGCCTGCGCGTGATCCAGGCCATGGTGTCAGCCGGCCGCGGCGACGAGGGCGATCTGGCGAGCGCCCGCGCCGAACTGGAAACCGTCCAGGCCAGCGTGCCGGTGCAGATCGCGGCCCGGCGCCTGGCGCAGTACCGGATCGCCGTGCTGGCGGGCCTGCGGCCGGTGGAGCTGGGCGAGCTGGACGCGGGCAAGACGCTGGCTCCCCTGACCGTCCGCCTGCCGATCGGCGACGTGGGCGCGCTGCTGTCCCGCCGGCCCGACATCCGGGCGGCCGAGCGCGGCATGGCGGCCGCCAATGCAGATGTAGGCGTGGCGACCGCGGAGTTGTACCCGCGCATCGACCTGGGGGGATTCCTGGGCTTCATCGCGCTGCGGGGCGCGGACTTCGGTTCGGCGGCCAGCCGGGGGTTCAGCGTGGCGGCCGCGGCGAACTGGCCCGCGTTTCACCTGCCCACGGCGCTGGCGCGCAAGCGCGGCGCGGTCGCGCGTTCCGAAGGCGAGGCGGCGCGCTACGAACAGACCGTGCTGCGCGCGGTCGAAGAGCTGGAAGCCGCGTTGACCGAGTACGGCGAGACCCAGCAGCGGTTGGGCAGCCTGGCGCAGGCTGCCTCGCATAGCGGCAGGGCGGCGGAACTGGCGCAGCTGCGTTACCGGGAAGGCGCTACGCCCTATTTGACGGTGCTGGACGCGCAGCGTACGCTTTTGCGCGCCCAGGACGCCGTCGCCGTGGCGGAGACCGAGTCCTATACCCGCCTGATTGCGCTCTACAAGGCGCTGGGAGGCGGCTGGGAGGCGGACCGGGAGACGGCGGGCGTTCCGCCAGGCCAGGCCCCGGGCTGACGCGCCCCGGGCTGGCGCGCCCCGGGCTGCCCCCTGGCGCGCCGTTCGTGGCACCATAGGAAAACATCCGGAGCTTCATTACATCCATGTCCGACAGCCTGTCCCATCCCGTCGCCTGGCCGCATCAACCCGCGGACCGCGTGCTCATGACCTTGAAGACGCGCGGCCCGCAATCCATCGCGGTCATCGCAAAGGCCATGGACGTGACGGCCGAGGCGGTGCGTCAGCAGATGACCCGGCTGCATGCAGACGGGCTGGTCGGCGCCGAAAGCCGCAGCGCGGGCCGCGGCCGGCCCACGCAGATCTGGTTCCTGACCGAGGCCGGGCACGCCCGTTTTCCGGATACCCATGCCGAGATGACGGTGCAGATGATCGGGGCCGTGCGCCAGGTATTCGGCGAGGAGGGCGTGGACAAGCTGATCCAGGTGCGCGAAGCCGCCATGCTCGGCAGCTATCGCGAAGCCATGCAAGGCGCCCGGAACTTGAAGGGGCGGCTGGAGCGCCTGGCGGAAGTCCGCAGCGCCGAAGGCTATATGGCCGAACTGCGCAAGGATGGTGCGGACTTCCTGTTCATCGAGAACCACTGCCCGATCTGTTCCGCCGCGAAGGCCTGCATGGGCTTTTGCCGCAGCGAACTCGAACTCTTCAACAAGGTGCTCGGCGACGAGGTCCTGGTGGAGCGGGAAGAGCACATTCTTACGGGCGCGCGCCGCTGCGCCTACCGCGTGCGCAAGCGCGGCCCCGCCAGCCGCTCATGACGGACCGGCTTCCTGGTCCCATCCGCCCAGGGCCTTGTACAGATCCACCGCGTTGACTAGCCGGCGCTGCTGCAAGCGGATGTATTCCTGCTCGGATTCGAACAGGCTGCGCTGCGCTTCCAGCATTTCGAGATAGCTGGCCACGCCGCGGTCGTAGCGCCGTTCGGCCAGGCGCTGGCGTTCGCGGTCGGCGTCGCGCACTTTGCGCTGCGCGTCGATCTGGTCGCGCAGCGTGTCGCGTGCGGACAGGGCGTCGGCTACTTCGCGGAAGGCCCGCTGGATGCTGCCCTCGTATTGAGCGACGGCGATGTGCTTGCGGGCCTCCGCCAGGGACAGGTTGGCGCTGTTGCGCCCGGCGTTGAAGATGGGCAGCGTGAGCCTGGGCGAGAACACCCAGTTTCCCGTTCCCGGGCCGAACAGATCGGAAAAGCTGCCGGCCGTGGTGCCGATATCGGTCGTCAGCTGCACGGACGGGAAGAAGGCCGCCCGCGCCGCGCCGATGTCGGCGTTCGCGGCCCGCAAGGCGTCCTCCGCCTGGCGCAGGTCGGGGCGGCGGGCCAGCAGGGCCGATGGCAGGCCCGCCGCCAGCGGGGTCAGGCTCTGGCTCTCCAGCGCGGCGGCATCCGTGTCGGGCGGCAGCGAGAAGTCGCCCGCGAGCAACCCCAGCGCATGCACGGCCTGGCGGTATTCCCGGGTCAGCCCGGCATGCGTCGCGCGGGAAGATTCCACCAGCATCTGCGCGGTGCGCAGGCCCATGGCCGTTTCCAGCCCGGCGTCGTAGCGCCGCTGCGTGAGCTTGAGCGACGACTCGCGCAGCGCGAGTGTGCTGTCCGTCAGCCGCAGCTGTTCGGCCAGCGAGCGCTGGTTGAAGTACGCCGTGGCGGTTTCCGATACCAGCGACAGCGTGGCGGCGCGGTGCGCTTCCTCGCTCGCCAGGTAGCGGGATAGAGCGGCGTCGCTCAGGTTCCTGACCCGTCCGAAGAAATCCAGCTCGAACGCGGCAATGCCGACCGCCGCACGGTAGCGGTTCGCGACCGGCATGCCGGTTTGGCCGGGCTCGGCGGCGCGTCCACGGCTGAACTCGCCCGTGCCGTCCACGGAAGGCAGCCGGTCGGCCCGCTGTACGCCGTAAAGCGCGCGGGCTTCCTGGACGCGCAGGGCCGCCACCCGCAGATCGCGGTTGTTCTTCAGCGCGGCTTCGATCCAGGCCTGTAGCGCAGGGTCGTTGAAATAGCCGCGCCAGTCTTGCGGCATGGCGGCCTGCCCGTCCGCGGGCGGAGTGCCGTAGGCGGCCGGCACCGGCGCGGCCGGGCGCTCATAGGCGGGGGCCAGCGAGCAGCCGGCCAGGGCCAGCGCAAGCAGGGTCATTGCCATAGCCTTCATGGCGAGGTCTCCAGCGTTTCGCGGCCGTCGGGGCGCGCGGGGCGGACGCGCATGCCAAGCACGCGGCCCACGATAAGGAAGAAGAGCGGCACCAGGAAAATGGCCAGCACCGTGGCGGTGACGATGCCGCCGAGCACGCCGGTGCCGATGGCGGCCTGGGCGCCGGAGGCCGCGCCGGTGGCCAGTGCCAGCGGCAGCACGCCCACGCCGAAGGCCAGCGAGGTCATCACGATGGGCCGCAGCCGCAGCCGCGCCGCTTCCAGCGTGGCAGACACCAGGCCCTGGCCGTCGCGCACCAGGTCCTTGGCCACTTCCACGATCAGGATCGCGTTCTTGGCGGACAGGCCGATGGTGGCGATCAGCCCGACCTTGAAGTAGATATCGTTGGGCATGCCGCGCAGGGTCACGCCGAGCACCGCGCCGATCACGCCCAGCGGCACCACGAGGATCACCGCCAGGGGAATGGACCAGCTTTCGTACAGGGCGGCCAGCGCCAGGAATACCACCAGCACCGACAGCGCGAACAGCACGGGCGCCTGGTTGCCGGACAGCCGCTCCTCATAGGATTGGCCCGACCAGTCGAAGCCGATGCCGCGAGGCAGGTCCGCCGCAAGCTCCTCCATGGCGCGCATGGCCTCGCCGCTGCTGTGCCCAGGGGCCGCCGATCCGTTGATGGTGAAGGACGGGAAGCCGTTGTAGCGGTTGAGCTGCGGCGGCCCCATCGTCCATTCCAGCGTGGCGAAGGCGGAGAGCGGCACCATCTGGCCCTGCAAGTTGCGCACGTGCAGGCGCGATACGTCGTCCACGTCGACGCGGCTCTTGCCGTCGGCCTGGACGGTCACGCGCCGCACCTGGCCATTGAGCATGAAGTCGCCGATATAGTCCGATCCATACATCACCGCCAGCGCCGTGTTGATCTCGTCCATGGTTACGCCCATGGCCTGGGCCTTGTCGCGGTCCACGCGCAGCTCCAGCTGGGGGGCGTCTTCCTGGCCGGCGAACACCACCTCGGTCATTGCCGGGTGCCCGGACGCTGCGGCCAGCAACTGCTGGCGCGCCTGGGCCAGGGCCTGGTGGCCCAGGCCGGCGCGGTCCTGCAGGCGGAAATCGAAGCCCGAGGTGGAGCCCAGGTCCGGCAGCGGGGGAGAGTTCAGCGCGTGCACCATGACGTTCCTGCGCGCGGCGAAGGCGGCGTTGATGCGCTCGACCACCGCGTCCACGTGCAGGTCGGGATCGCGGCGCTGCTTCCAGTCCTTGAGGGTCACGAAGAACATGGCCGAGTTCGGGCCGCTGCCATACTGGCTGAAGCCGTTGACGGAATAGACGTATTCGACGGGCTCGTTCTCCATCATGTAGCGCTCGACGTCCTTCACGACCGCCATGGTCTCGGCCTGCGGCGAGCCTTGGGGCAGGATGACCATGGCCATGAAGCTGCCCTGGTCCTCCTCGGGGAGGAACGAGGACGGCAGGCGCGCGAACAACAGCGCCACGGCGGCGATCACCGCCAGGTAGGCCAGGCCGAAGCGCATGGGCCGCGACAGCACGCCGGACACCCTTGCCGTGTAGCGCGCGGTCAGCCGCGCGAAGGCGCGGTTGAACCTGCCGAAGAAGCCGCGCTTCTCGTGGTGCCCGGCTGCGATAGGCAGCAGCATGCTGGCGCACAGTGCCGGCGTCAGCGACAGCGCCAGGAATGCCGAGAACGCGATCGACACGGCCAGCGTCACGGCGAACTGGCGGTAGATGTTGCCGACGGCGCCGTCGAAGAAGGCCATGGGCACGAATACCGACACCAGGACGACGGTGATGCCCACGATGGCTCCGCTGATCTGGCGCATGGCCTTCACGGTGGCCTCGCGCGGGGGCAGGCCTTCCTCGGCCATGATGCGCTCGACGTTCTCGACCACCACGATGGCGTCGTCCACCAGGATGCCGATGGCCAGCACCATGCCGAACATCGTCAGCACGTTGATGGAGTAGCCCAGCCCCAGCATCACGCCCAGCGTGCCCAGCAGCGCCACCGGCACTACCAGCGTCGGAATCAGCGTGGCGCGGAAATTCTGCATGAACAGGTACATCACGCAGAACACCAGGGCTACAGCTTCCAGCAAGGTCATCAGCACCTTCTGGATGGAAATCTCGACGAAGGTGGAGGTTTCGTACGGAATGTCCCAGGTCACGCCGGGCGGGAAGTACTGGGCCAGTTCCTGCATGGTCGCGCGGATGCGCTTGGTGGTCTCCACCGCATTCGAGCCCGGCGCCAGCTTGATTCCCAGGCCGGTGCCGGTCATCCCGTTCACGCGGGACAGGTACATATAGTCGGTGCCGCCCAGCTCCACGCGGGCCACGTCCTTCAGGCGCAAGGTGGCGCCGCCCGGCTGCGCGCGCAGCGGGATGTTGGCGAACTGCTCGGGAGTATGCAGGGATTCGGCCGCCACGATGCTGGCGTTCAGCGGAGCATTCTTGGGCACGGCCTGGTTGCCGAGCTCGCCGATCGTGACCCGCGCGTTGTGGCTGCGCAGGGCCGCGACGAGGTCGCCCGGCGTCAGGGACATGGCCGTCAGCTTGGCGGGATCGGGCCAGATGCGCATTGCGGCCTCGGCGCCGAAGGACTGCACCTTGCCCACGCCTTCCACGCGGCGCAGGGCCTGCAGCACGTTGGAGGCGGCCAGTTCGCCCAGCTGCATGTCGTCCAGCGCGCCGTCCGATTTCAGCGACACGACCAGCTGGATGTTGTCGGCGGCTTTTTCCACGCGCACGCCGTCCCGGCGCACGGCTTCGGGCAGGCGGGGCTCCACGGCCTTCAGGCGGTTCTGCACCTCAACGGCCGCCAGGTCCGGATTGGTGCCTTGTTTGAAGGTCAGGTTGATGCTGGCCCATCCCGTCGAGTCGCTGGAGGACGAGGTATACATCAGCCCGGGAGCACCGTTCATTTCGCGCTCGATGATGGCGGTGACCGCTTCTTCGACCACCTTGGCCGAAGCGCCGGGATAGCTTGCGCCCACGTTGACCACGGGCGGCGCGATGTCCGGATACTGCGCCACCGGCAACGCGCGGATGGAGAGAACGCCGGTCAGCACGATCAGCAGGGAGATCACCCACGCGAAGACGGGGCGATCGATAAAAAAACGCGCCATGTCGGCTTATCCTTGTTGGCCGGAGGCGGGCTGCCGCGCCTGTGCGTCGGGCGCGGGCCGCTCTACCGCTTTGATCTTCTGGCCCGCCGCCAACTGGGCGGCGTTCTCGACGACGATGCGTTCGCCGCCTTCCAACCCATGCGTGACGATCCAGTTGGGGCCCTGCAAGCGATGGGCCACGACGGCGATCTTCCGCAGTTCGCCATCCTCGCCAGCCGCCAGCAGGTGGGCGCCCTCGGCGCTGCGCAGCAGGGCGTCGCGCGGCACCAGGTAGGTGTCGCGGTTGATCGCCTGCTCCAGCCGCACCCGCACGTACATGCCTGGCAGCAGGTCGCGGTCCGGGTTGTCGAACAGCGCCCGCATCGTCACGTTGTCGGTGCCGGGGTCGACCGCCAGGTCCTCGAAGGACAGCGTGCCGCCGCGTCCGTACTCGGACCCGTCGGGCAGCAGCAGCCGCACCCGCACCTGGTCCGGCGACACGCCTTGCAGGGTGCCGGCGCGGATCTGCTTTTGCAGCCGCATGACCTCTGCGGCCGGCTGCGCAAAGTTCACGTAGATGGGATCTATCTGCTGGACCATCGTCAGCGGCGTGGCCTGGCCTTCGCCCACCAGCGCGCCCTCGGTCACCAGGGCGCGCCGCGCCCGGCCATCTATGGGCGAAGTGACGCGCGCATAGTCCAGCTTCAGTTTGGCGCTTTGCAGGTTGGCGCGGGCCAGCGCGACTTCCGCGCGGGCCTGGCGCTCCAGCGCCACGCTCTCCGCATGGTCGCGTTCGCTGATGGCGCGGTCGGCCACCAGGTCCGCATAGCGGCGCAGCTTGTCGGCCGCGGCGGACAGGTTCGCCTGCGCGCGCGCGAGGTTCGCCGCTTCGGAATCGTAGGCGGCCTGCAGCGGCGCCGGATCGATCTGGAACAGGGCGGCGCCGCGCGCCACGTCCTGTCCTTCTTCGTACAGGCGCGCGGTGACGATGCCGGCCACGCGGGCGCGCACCTCGGCTTCGCGGTAGGGCTCCAGGCGGCCCGGCAGTTCGGTCGTGACGCTCGTGGGCGTGGCCGCCGCGACGATGACGCCGACCTCGGCCGGCGCCTGCGCGGCATCCTGGGGCGCAGGCTTGGAGCAGGCAGTAATAAGAATCGATACAGAAAAAAGGGCGAGTGTGGGCAGGGAAACTCGATGCTTCATTTTTAAAATTGTTGTGATGCGCCCGCAGGGGGCGGGGAAGTGCGGAAAGGCGCCAACTTTCCTGGTGGGGAAGCGAGTCTAGCATTTAATCCGTCATGCTTGATTAATTACTTTGTTCGAAAGTATGCTTGTCGCTTCACACTTATTCACACAACACGGAAAGACGGCTCTCGGATCGAGGGGCCGTCTTTTTTTTAGGGGAGGTTTCCGCATGGCCCGCAAGACGAAAGAAGAGTCCCAACGCACTCGTACCCGCATCCTGGATGCCGCGGAGCGCGTATTCCTGTCCAAAGGCGTGGCCGGCACCACCATGAGCGATATCGCCGACCACGCGGGCGTTTCCCGGGGCGCCGTCTACGGCCATTACAAGAACAAGATCGATGTCTGTATCGCCATGTGCGACCGGGCGCTCGGCGAGGCGGCGCCGCTGACCCAGGTGCCGACGGAAGGCGAGGCCCTGGAGGCGCTCTACGATTCCATGCGCCAGTACATCCAGATCTATGCGCAGGAAGGATCGGTGCAGCGCGTGCTGGAGATCCTGTACCTGAAGTGCGAACGCAGCGACGAGAATGCGCCGCTGCTGCGGCGCCGCGACCTTTGGGAGCGTCATGCCTTGCGCACTTCCGAGAAGTTGCTGCGCGCCGCCGTCAAGCGCGAAGACCTGCCGCGCGCCCTGGACATCCGGCTGTCCAACATCTACCTGCATTCGCTGGTCGACGGCGTGTTCGACAGCCTGTGCTGGTCCGACCGCCTCAAGGGCGACCTCTGGCCCCGCGTCGATCGCATGCTGCGCGCCGCCATCGACACCCTCCGGCTCTCCACGCACCTGCGGACGCCGCAAGCCGCGTAGCCCCTCCGCCGGGCGCCCCTGAGCCGGGCGCCCCTAGCCGGGCGCCCCCATACAATCACCGCATGACCCTCAAGCAACTCGAAGCCTTCTACTGGGCCGCCACCTGCGCAAGTTTCGCCGTGGCCGCGGAGCGCCTGCACCTGTCGGTGTCGTCGCTGTCCAAGCGCATCACCGAGCTCGAGCAGGCCCTGGGCCAGCCGCTGTTCGACCGCAGCGGGCACAAGGCGGCGCTGACCGATGCCGGCCTGCGCCTCTTGCCCCAGGCGCGCGATCTGCTGGCCGCGGCGGAGCGGGTGCGGGCCTCCCTCGCGGAAAGCCCCGGGCTGCGCGGCCGCTGCCGCTTCGGCGTCGGCGAACTGACGGCGCTGACCTGGCTGCCCGCCCTGATCCGGGGCGTGCGCGCCGCCTATCCGGACCTGGTGCTGGAACCCTATGTCGATATCGGACAAGTGCTGGAACAGCGCGTGGCCGACGGCGAACTGGATTTCGCGGTGATAGCCGGCAGCTCGTCGCGGACCGGTATCGCATCCGCGCCCATCGGACAGGCCGATTTTTCCTGGTCGGCTTCGCCCGCCGTGCTGGATGGCGCCACTCGCATGGTTCCCGGACTGCTGGAGCGCCTGCCGCTGGTGACGCTGCCGGCTGGCGCGGGCACCACGCGCATCATCGACGGCTGGCTCGCGGGCCGGGATGCGGGGGGCGAACGTCTGTGCTGCAACAATTGGGGCGCGGTGGTCGGTCTGCTGATCGAAGGCACTGGCGTGGGCCTGCTGCCCAGCCATTGGGCGAGGGCGCTCCAGGCCGAGGGCAGCCTGCGCGTGCTGGATTGCGATCCCGCGCTGGCGGCCTTGCCCTATGCGTTCCAGTACCGGCGCGACGACACCCGGCCGCTCGTCGGCAAGCTGCGCGACGAGGTCTTGGCAGCCGTGGATTTCTCGGCGCCTTGCCGGATTCCCTGAGCGCTGGCGCGGTGCGCGGCGTGTTGGAGCAAACCGGCCCCTTGTCCGCAAGGCGGCCGTCTCCCGCGGAATTTAGGCGCCCGACAGCCGGCGCTCTATACAATCGCCGCGCGCCTGGCGCAGAATCCAACAAGAACGTGCGCAACGGGGGATGGCCCCGGCGGTGCAGCACGGCTCGGGTCTGTTCCCTCATGCCAGGCGGCGTGCCGGCGGCGCGTGGGGAAGCAGGCCGACCTGATTCGACGGAGATATTCATGCGTAAACTTTGCCTCGCCATGGCCATGGCGGGAATGCTGGCCAGCGGATTGGCGCAAGCCCAATCGACCCTGCGCATCGGCCTGCAAGACGACCCGGATGTGCTGGACCCCGTGCGTGCCCGCACGTTTGTCGGCCGCATCGTCTTCGCGTCGCTGTGCGACAAGCTGGTGGAGATTACGCCTGACCTGAAGATCGTGCCGCAGCTGGCGAAATCCTGGACCATCAGCCCCGACAACAAGGTCCTGACGTTCAAGCTGCGCACGGACGCCGTGTTCCACGACGGCACGCCGGTGAACGCCGCCGCCGTGAAGGCCAACCTGGACCGCGCCCGCACCCAGCCCGACAGCAACCGCAAGAGCGAACTGGCCACGGTCGCCAGCGTGGAGGCTCCGGACGCCGAGACCGTCGTGCTCAAACTGTCCGAGCCGGATGCATCGCTGCTGTCGCAACTGTCGGACCGCGCCGGGATGATGATGTCGCCGGCCTCCTTCGACAAGGATCCGGGCGGCAAGCCCGTGTGCTCGGGCCCCTACCAATTCAAGGAGCGCGTGCAGAACGATCGCATCGTGCTCGAGAAGTTTCCCAAATACTGGGATGCGGCCAACTATCATTTCGACCGCGTGGTCTTCACGCCGATCCCCGACACCACGGTGCGCCTGAACAACCTGCGCGCCGGCGACCTGGACATCATCGAGCGCGTTGCCCCCAGCGACGCCAAGGCCGTCAAGGACGACAAGAACCTGCGCCTGGCTCCCGTGACGGGCCTGGGCTTCCAGTCGATCTCGGTCAACCTGGGCAACGGCGCGCGCGCCAACAACCCGCTGGCCAAGGACAAGCGCGTGCGTCAGGCGCTGGACCTGGCGATCGACCGCGACGTGCTGAACCAGGTGGTCGGCGAGGGCATGTTCCAGCCTGCCTACCAGCCGTTCCCGCCGGCCAGCTTCGCCTACAACACCGCTTTCGAGCACAAGGGCCGCGATCCGAAGAAGGCCCAGGCCTTGCTGAAGGAGGCCGGGTTCGACCGCGTCAAGTTCGAGATCACCTTCGGCAACAACACGACCATGCAGCAGGTGTTCGAACTGGTGCAGGCCATGGGCGCCGAGGCGGGCTTCGACATCACCCTGCGCCCGGTGGAATTCGCGTCGCTGCAGTCCTCGCTCGCGCGCGGTGATTTCGAAGTGGGCCAGAGCGGCTGGTCCGGCCGGGTCGACCCCAGCGGAAACATCCACCAATACGTGAGCTGCAAGGGCAACCTGAACGACGGCAAATTCTGCGATCCCGCCGTGGACAAGCTGCTCAACGACGCCCGCGCCGAATCCGACGAGGCCAAGCGCCGGGCCATGTATGACCAGGTGTTGACGGCCATGCAGGACCAGCGCCCCATCGTCTACCTGTTCTACCTGCCGTGGACTTTCGGCGTGCAGAAGAAGGTGGAAGGTTTCGTACCGTACCCCGATGGCCTGATCCGCCTGAAAAATGTGAGGTAGAACCATGGCTATGCCATCAAACGTGCCGAATGCGCAAGCGAGCAACAGTACCAACGTAGCGCGGTACATCGGGGACGCCACGGATCCGGCTTTGCCGGTCCGTAGGCGTCGCCCCCTTGAGGGGGCCCGCGCAGCGGGTAGGGGGTGAGCCATGTTCACAACGCGTCCGGAAATCCTAGGCACCTTCGGTGTCGTGACCTCCACCCACTGGCTGGCCAGCGCCGCCGGCATGTCGCTGCTGGAGCGCGGCGGCAACGCGTTTGACGCCTGCGTCGCCTCGGCCTTCGTACTGCAGGTGGTCGAACCCCATCTGGTGGGACCGGCCGGCGAAGTGCCTGCCGTTTTCTATTCGGCGCGCACCGGCCGCCTCGAAGTCCTGTGCGGGCAGGGCACCACGCCGGCCGCGGCCACGCTGGAACGCTACCGCGCCGAAGGCCTGAAGCTCATCCCCGGCAACGGCCTCCTGGCCACGGTCATTCCGGGCGCCTTCGACGCCTGGATGCAGCTGCTGCGCGACCACGGCACGATGCGCGTGCGCGATGTGCTCGAACCGGCCATCTACTACGCGGAACACGGCCACGCGCTGATGCCGCGTATTTCCAATACCATCGCCGGCCTGAAGGACTTCTTCGAAACCCACTGGCCCACGACCGCCCAGGTCTACGTGCCGGGCGGCAAGGTGCCGGAAGCCCGCAAGCTGTTCCGCAACCCGGCGCTGGCGCGTACCTGGACCCGGGTGCTCAAGCAGGCCGAAAGCGCCGGCGGAGACCGCGAACGCCAGATCGAGGCGGCGCGCGTTGCGTTCTACCGGGGCTTCGTGGCCGAGGAGATCGAGCGGTTCGCGCGCAGCACCGACGTCATGGACGAGAGTGGCGTCGCCCATCGGGGCGTCATCACCGCGGACGACCTGGCCGGCTGGTCCGCCAGCTACGACAAACCGGTCACCTACGATTACCACGGCTACACGGTGGCCAAGGCCGGCTCGTGGAGCCAGGGGCCTGTGTTCCTGCAGACCCTGGCGCTGCTCAAGGGCATGGACCTGGCGGGCGTCGGCCCGACCAGCGCGGAATTCGTGCATCGGGTCACGGAGGCCATGAAGCTGGCCTTCGCCGACCGCGAGGCTTATTACGGCGATCCCGCCTTCGTCGACGTGCCGCTGGAGCACCTGCTGTCCGACGCCTACAACGACGAACGCCGCGCGCTGATCGGCGAAATGGCCTCGCAGGACCTTCTACCCGGCCACGTGCCCGGCTTCGAGGCGCAGGTGGCGCGCGTCATGGACACGCTGGAGCGGCTTTCGCGGGTTTCCGAACCCGGCAGCGCCACCAACGAACCCACGCTGGCCGACATGCGCGCGTCGGCCAAGCGCGGCGATACCACGCACGTGGACGTCATCGACCGCTGGGGCAACATGATCTCGGCCACGCCGTCCGGCGGATGGTTCCAGTCCTCGCCCGTCATTCCCGAACTGGGGTTCGGCTTGAATACGCGCGCGCAGATGTTCTGGCTGGAAGAGGGCCTGCCCGGCACGTTGGCGCCGGGCAAGCGCCCGCGCACCACGCTCACGCCCTCGCTGGCGCTGCGCGAGGGCAAGCCCTACCTGGCTTTCGGCACGCCGGGCGGCGACCAGCAGGAGCAGTGGCAATTGCTGTTCTTCCTGCGCCACGTCCATCACGGGTTGAACCTGCAGGAAGCGATCGACCTGCCCATGTCCCATACCATGCATTTCCCCACGTCGTTCTATCCGCGGGATCGCAAGCCGGGGCATCTGGCGCTGGAGGCGAGCTTCGGAGCCGAGGTAATCGACGCGCTGCGCCAGCGCGGGCACCAGATCGAGCAGGTGCCGGAATGGTCCGTGGGCCGCCTGACCGCGGCATCGCGCGACGCCGACGGCCTGCTGCACGCAGCCGCCACGCCGCGCCTGATGCAGGCCTACGCCATCGGACGCTGACCTTCCGCAACCCGGACCGCGGGCTCTGTTGCGGCGCTTTGCCGGCATGGGGTATGTTTGACCCATGACGCCATCCCAGCAGAGCCCCGCGGCAGGGGCCCGGCCCCTGACGGGGCAGGAACCGCTCTTCATCGTTCTCAACACAGGATCGGGTCGCGGCGACGCGCAGGCCCTACAGGACATCGTCCGCCGCATGCTCGATGCGGCCGGGCGGCGCTACGAACTGATCCCCATCGAAGATCCTTCCCGGCTGGCCGAATCGGCTCAGGCCGCGGTGCGGCGCGCGCGCGACGAGCGGGGCGTCGTCATCGCCGCGGGCGGCGACGGCACGCTCAACGCGGTGGCCGGCGCCGTGCTGGGCCAGGGCGTGCCGTTCGGCATCCTGCCTCAGGGCACCTTCAATTACTTCGGCCGCCGCTACGGCATCTCCCAGGACACGGAAACGGCGCTGCGCGGTTTCCTGCAAGGCCAGCCCAGGCCGGTGCAGGTCGGCCTGCTCAATGGCCGGCCGTTCCTGGTCAACGCCAGCCTGGGCCTGTATCCGCAGTTGCTCGAAGACCGCGAGGCCTACAAGCAGAAGTACGGCCGCAGCCGCCTGGTGGCCCTGTGGTCGGGGCTGGTCACGCTGCTGCGCGCGCCGCGCCAGCTGAGCCTGCTGCTCGACTACGAGGGCAAGGCCCGGAACCTGCGGTCCCCTACCTTGGTGGTGGGCAACAACAAGCTTCAGCTCGAACACGTGGGCATCCCCTCAGAAGAGCTCGACCAAGGCCGCCTGATCGCCATGGCGGCTCGGCCGGTCGGCTCGCTGGCCTTGTATGGCCTGCTGCTGCGCGGCCTGGCCAGCCGGCTGGGCGACGCCGAGCACGTCGTCAGCTTCGCCTTCGACCGCCTGACCGTGGACGTGCGCGGACGCCGGCGGGTCAAGGTGGCGATGGGCGGCGGGATCTCCTGGATGAATACGCCGCTGGAATTCAAGGTGGCCGCCGACCGGCTGCCGCTGGTGGTGCCGGCCGACCCGCAAAGCCTGGACCGTTCATGACGCGCATTCTGCATCTTTCCGACACCCACTTCGGCACGGAGCGCAAGCCGGTCGTCGAAGCCGCGCTGGACCTCGCCCGAGAGCTCGCGCCCGACCTGGTCGTGCTCAGCGGCGACATCACGCAGCGCGCCCGCCGCGGCCAGTTCGCGGCCGCCCGCAAATTCATCGAGCGCCTGTCGCTGCCCGTCCTGGCCGTGCCGGGCAACCACGATATCCCCCTGTTCAATGTGTTCGCGCGCGCGCTCAATCCCTATGGAAACTACAAGCGCGCCCTGGGCGCCGTGCTGGAACCCGTGTTCGAGAACGATGGCCTGCTCGCCATCGGTGTGAACACCACCAGGCCGCGGCGGCGCAAGGACGGCGAAATCTCGGGCGGGCAGGTCGCGCGGGTCGCGCAGCGCTTGCGCCAGGCCCGGCCCGGGCAACTGCGGGTGGTGGTGGCGCACCACCCGGTGCGCGCCAAGGTCGAATCCGACCTGTCCAATCTGCTGATCGGGCGCCAGCACGCGCTTGAAGCCTGGGCCCAGGCCGGGGTCGATCTCGTGCTCGGCGGCCATATCCACCTGCCCTACGTGTTGCCGCTGGACCCATCCGCGCCGGCCGGCGGCTGGATCGTCCAGGCAGGGACGACCTGCTCGCATCGCGTGCGTGGCAACGTTCCCAACTCGCTGAATGTCATTACGCGCGAGGCAGGGGGAGGCTGCCAGGTCGAGCGTTGGGATTACGCCGCGGGGACGCATGCGTTCGCGCCGGTCGACAATACGCTCGTCGCGCTGTAGCGTGGCCGGCGGCGGGAATCTTCTCATGGGCGCATGCAAATGACGGACGTCTATGCGGCGTGGGCCGCGGCCCACGCCCTGCTGTTGTTCATCGTGCTGCCGCTTTTAGGCGGCGCGGGGGCGCTGCTGTTCGCGCGCTGCTGCCTCGGCCTGTCGCGCCGCGGCCGCGCCCTGTGCTTCGCGCTGGGCATCGGCGCCTCGTTCGCGGTCTTCCTGGCCTTGGCCATTGCGGTCGGCAGCCAGGGCTCGGTAGTGGAATTCGACCGGGCCCTGGCCGGCGCGCTGAGCATGTCCATGTCCATGCCCCTGCTATGGCTGCTGTCCTGGTTCACCTACCTGGGCGATCGGAATTTCCTTACGGGGATAAGCGTGCTGATGACGCTGTATCTGCTTTGGAACCGGCAATGGCGGCTGGCCGCGTTCTGCGCCATCACCACCGGCGCGGGGGGAGCGCTCAACTGGCTGCTCAAGCAGAATTTCGAGCGGGTGCGCCCGGAGCACGACCACGGCTATGCCAGCGCGGTGGGGTGGAGTTTTCCCAGCGGCCACTCGTCGGCCTCCATGGCGGTCTACGGCACGGCCTGCTATCTATTATGGAAGCTGGCGCCGCCGTCCTGGCGGCTGCCGGGCATTGCGGTCCTGGCGGCGCTTATCGTGGCGATCGGGCTCAGCCGCATTCTGCTGCAAGTCCATTTCGCCAGCGATGTGCTCGCGGGGTTTGCCGTCAGCCTGGGCTGGCTGGCGCTTTGCGTCGCGGCGGAGCGCGGCCTGCGCGCGTCAGGCGAGCGGGGCGAGCGCCTGCAATAGGCGCGCTTCGGCGGCGCCCGCGGCGTCGGCCGCCAGCAAGGGCGCGCAGGTGTAGCGCCCGCCCGCCGCGACGATGGCCTGGTCCAGCCGGCGCGCCCGTTCAGCGGACGGCGGCTCCAGGTCCACGATCAGCTTGCCGGCGATGGCCGCGGTGACGTTGCCGTCGCTGAAGCGTTCCAGGGTGCGGTCGATTTCGCGCTCGCGCGGCAGGGCCAGCACGATGGTGTCCGATTCCGCAAGCGCCTCGCGCGCCGAGGTGGCGAGCGTGGCGCTGCCGCGGAAGTCCTCGCAGCGATCGGGCTCGATGTCGTACAGGGTCAGGGCGATGTCGGGCTCCGCCGCCAGGAGGCGCTGGGCGGCCTGCGTGCCGGTCCTTCCCATGCCGACGATGCTGACGCGCAGGCTCATGGCTTCGGCACCGACCAGGTGCTCACGATATGGGCCAGGGGCTCGTCCGAACCCTCGCCCGTCAGGATGACCTCTCCCGCCGACAGCCGTCCCACCTTGAGCAGCCGGGCGTCGGCGTAGATCGCGCCCGCGGGACTCTTGCGCAGGAAATTGATCGTCAGGCTGGCCGTGACGGCGTGCGCCTGCCCGGTGGCGCCCACCACCGCGGCGTACATGGTCAGATCGGCCAGCCCCATCAGCATCGGACCGGCGACGATGCCGCCCAGCCGCTGGTGGGCGTCGCGCGCGGGCAGCACGGCGCGCGCCGTGCCGTAGCCGATGCGCAGCACATCGATGCCCAGCAGCAGCGAGAAGGGGTGCTGGTCCGCCAGCAGGATATGAAAGTCGGCCAGGCTGATCAGCGGAGCCTCGGCGCGGGTGTCCAGGTCGGTTGCGGTCATCGTTGTTCCAGGGCGTGGCAGTAGTTGTCCAGCAGCGCATCCGCGTGCTGGCCCAGGGATTTCAGGCGATGTGTGTGCTGCAGGAGCAGCAGTCCCATCAGGTAGGTGAAGAGGTTCATCTGTTCGATCTCGACGGCGGCGGCGCTCCATGACTTCGTCCTGGCCAGGGCCCGGCCCAGCAGGTCGACGCATTGGCGCAGGCGGGCGTTGAGCCTTTCGTCCATTTCCCGGCCCAGCCCGCGCGGCCCCAGTCCCTGGAACAGATACATGCCCAGCGAGAAATCCGTGCGGCGCTCGGCGTAATAGTTGTAGAACGCGTGGATCGCGCTGCGCGCGGCCGTCCGGGCGTCCGCCGTGGACGCGGCGTCGCTCAGGTGCGTGTGCAGCCGCTCCAGGGATTCTTCGAGCAGCGCGCCGTAGATGGTTTCCTTGCCAGCGAACCAGGGATAGATCGCGCCGGTGGTGCAGCCGGCTTCCGTGGCGATCGCGCGGATCGTCGTTTTCTCCAGGCCGTCGCGTTCGAATACGCGCTGGGCGGCATCCAGAACAAGCTGCCGCCTCAGCGCATTGAGGCGTTCACTGCGGCCGGCGCGGGAGGAGGAAGAGGGCATGGCGTGCCTGCAGGATCCGATGCGTTCGATCATATCGGCGATTTTTATTAATAACAATGTTATTTGGGAGCACTGGCCGAAGTCGAGATGGGCCGCGGGAATCGAAAGAGGGTGGCGGCTGCGCGCCGTGCCGGAGCGCGGACATATACCCGCGTGAAATCAGGTGCGAAAATGGCTGCCGAAATGGGCCGAATAATTGGGGGCAGGGCTGAAAGTCGCATGAATAGGACCTTGCCCTGTTTTGCTAGGGTAAGCCCTAGCGGGATAGTCGGGCCGTCGATGAGATGTTGCAATATCCCAACAAGCCTGTCGCAAACCTGCACTTTTCTGATGCCGACCATAGCCAGCCCCCCTGATTTTTGATGCAATAGCGTCAACTTCCCTTCGCGGAGTTAGGGGGGCGGCAGGCTGGTTTGCTGGATTGCTGCTCTTGTCACTCAAATCAACGGAGATTTCTTAAATGAAAAAGACTCTGCTCGCTGCCGCCCTGCTCGCCGGTTTTGCCGGTGTCGCCCAGGCAGAAACGTCTGTCACCCTGTACGGCATCATCGACACGGGTATCGGTTACAACAAGGTCAAGGGCGACGGCTTTGACGGCAGCCGCATCGGCATGATCAACGGCGTGCAGAACGGTTCGCGCTGGGGTCTGCGTGGTTCGGAAGATCTGGGTGACGGCCTGCGCGCTGTTTTCCAACTGGAATCGGGCTTTGATTCGGGCAACGGTAAGTCGGCTCAAGGTGGCCGTCTGTTCGGCCGTCAAGCCACGATCGGTCTGGCCTCCGACAGCTGGGGTCAACTGGACTTCGGTCGTCAAACCAACATCGCCTCGAAGTACTTCGGCTCGATCGATCCGTTCGGCGCCGGCTTCGGCCAAGCCAACATCGGCATGGGCATGAGCGCGATGAACACGGTTCGCTGGGACAACATGGTCATGTACCAAACCCCGTCCTTCAGCGGCTTCCAGTTCGGCGTTGGCTACTCGTTCAGCGTTGATGACAACGCTGGCGCCGACCGCGTTGGCTTCCGCACCGCCGACAACGTCCGTGGCATCACCACCGGCCTGCGCTATGTCAACGGCCCCCTGAACGTCGCTCTGTCGTATGACCAACTGAACGCCAGCAACAACCAAGCGCAAGCTGCCGTTGACGCTACCCCGCGTTCGTATGGCATCGGCGGTTCGTACGACTTCGAAGTGGTCAAGCTGTCGCTGGCCTACGCTCGCACGACCGACGGCTGGTTCGGCGGCCAAGGCATCAACGGCATCACCTCCGGTGACGTCCTGGGCACCAACATCTTCGCTGACGGCTTCAAGGCCAACTCGTACATGGTCGGCCTGAGCGCCCCCATCGGCGGCGCCAGCAAGCTGTTCGGTTCGTGGCAAATGGTTGACCCGTCGAACGACAAGCTGACGGGCGGCGACGACAAGATGAACGTCTTCTCGCTGGGCTACACCTACGACCTGTCGAAGCGCACCAACCTGTACGCCTACGGTTCGTACGCCAAGAACTACGCCTTCATCGACGACGTCAAGTCGACCGCTGTCGGCGTCGGCATCCGCCACCGCTTCTAATCCAACGCAGGGCGCAAGTCCTGCCTGGATTCCAAGCGTGCGAACGGGCTTCGGCCCGTTCGCATGAAAGCCACCCCTCGGGGTGGTTTTTTTTTCGTCCCGTGGACGGTTTCAGGGGCTTGGCGGGTGTGCGCGAGGCGGGTGTTGTAAGCTTGCAGCGCTGCCCGGAAAGCCGGGACTGTTCCATTTGAGGAATGCAGTCTTTCACCTGCTGTTCGGGCTACAGAGTTCAGCCAGAAGTAACCGCGCGAATGCTACAATCCTAAGGTTTGCGCATTTGACGGACGCCTGAATGAACCTGCAACAGTATTTCCCCGTCCTGCTGTTTATCGTAGTGGCCACCCTTATCGGGTTCGCGCTTCTAACGGCCGGCTCCCTCCTTGGTCCGCGGCGTCCGTACGCCGAGAAGCTTTCGCCGTATGAGTGCGGCTTCGAGGCTTTCGAAGACGCTCGCATGAAGTTTGACGTGCGCTACTACCTCGTGGCGATTCTGTTCATTCTTTTCGACCTCGAAATCGCGTTCCTGTTCCCGTGGGCCATCGCCCAGGGCACGGTCGGGCTCGTCGGGTTCTGGACGGTCATGGTCTTCCTGGCCGTGCTCACCGTCGGCTTCATCTACGAATGGAAAAAGGGCGCGCTGGATTGGGAATGACCCGCCGGGTTATTTCACAGCACGCTATCAGAGACGAATATGGCTATAGACGGCATTCTCAAGCAAGGGTTCATCACAACCAGCGCCGACAAGTTCCTTAACTGGGCGAAGACCGGCTCCATGTGGCCCATGACCTTCGGTCTGGCCTGTTGCGCGGTCGAGATGATGCACGCGGGCGCGGCCCGCTATGACCTGGACCAGTTCGGGATCATCTTCCGGCCCAGTCCGCGCCAGTCCGATCTGATGATCGTCGCCGGCACGCTGTGCAACAAGATGGCGCCGGCGCTGCGCAAGGTCTACGACCAGATGCCCGAGCCGCGCTGGGTTGTGTCCATGGGCTCCTGTGCCAACGGCGGCGGCTACTACCACTACTCGTATTCGGTGGTCCGCGGCTGCGATCGCATCGTACCGGTAGACGTCTACGTGCCGGGCTGCCCGCCCACGGCCGAGGCGCTGGTCTACGGCTTGCTGCAAATGCAGAACAAGATCCGTCTGACCAACACGATTGCGCGCTGACCCTTCGCCCCGCCCGCGGCGTACTCCGCCGCCGGCCCAGCGAAACCAGCGTATCGGTTCACCTAAGCGTACAAGATGATGACCAGGCTCGAAATCCTGAAAAACAATTTGCAGACCACCCTCGGCGCGGATATTGCGCTGACCGAGGCGCTGGGCGAGCTGACGCTCGAAGTGCCCGCGCAACAGTGGTTCTCGGTCTGCAACAAGCTGCGCACCGAAGCCGGCCTGCGCTTTGAAACCTGTATCGACCTCTGCGGCGTCGACTACCTGACGTGGGGCAACGGCACCCGCCAGATGCCCGAGGAAACGAACGCCAGGATCCACCGCGCGCGTTTCGCCGTGGTCGTGCACCTGCTCTCCATCGAGAACAACTGGCGCCTGCGCGTGCGTACCTGGGCCGACGACGACGAGTTCCCCGTGGTTGCCTCGCTGATGGAATGCTGGCCCGCCGTGGGTTGGTTCGAGCGCGAAGCCTTCGACCTGTACGGCATCGTCTTCGAAGGCCACCCGGACCTGCGCCGCATCCTGACCGACTACGGCTTCATCGGCCACCCGTTCCGCAAGGACTTCCCGTTGTCCGGCACCGTCGAAATGCGCTACGACCCCGAACAACGCCGCGTCATCTACCAGCCGGTCACGATCGATCCGCGCGAGATCACCCCCCGCGTGGTCCGCGAAGACTCCTACGGCTTGGGGCGTTAAATCATGGCAGAAATCAAGAACTACACGCTCAACTTCGGTCCCCAGCACCCGGCCGCGCACGGTGTGCTGCGCCTGGTGCTCGAGCTCGACGGCGAAGTGATCCAACGCGCCGACCCGCACATCGGCCTCCTGCACCGCGCCACGGAAAAGCTGGCCGAGCACAAGACCTACATCCAGGCGCTGCCCTACATGGACCGCCTGGACTACGTGTCCATGATGTGCAACGAGCACGCCTACGTCATGGCCATCGAGAAGCTGCTGGGCGTCGAAGCCCCGCTGCGCGCGCAGTACATCCGCGTGATGTTCGACGAGATCACCCGTCTGCTGAACCACCTGATGTCGCTGGGTTCGCACGCGCTGGACGTGGGCGCCATGGCGGTGTTCCTGTACGCCTTCCGCGAGCGCGAAGACCTGATGGACTGCTACGAGGCGGTTTCGGGCGCGCGCATGCACGCGGCCTACTACCGTCCGGGCGGCGTCTACCGCGACCTGCCTGATTCGATGCCGCAATACGGCGCCACCAGCAAGTACCGCGGCGACAAGGAAGTGCGCGCCATGAACGACGCGCGTTCGGGTTCGCTGCTGGACTTCATCGAAGACTTCACCAACCGCTTCCCCGGCTGCGTGGACGAGTACGAAACGCTGCTGACCGACAACCGGATCTGGAAGCAGCGCCTGGTGGGCATCGGCGTGGTCGATCCCGAGCGCGCGAAGGCGCTGGGCTTCACCGGCCCGATGCTGCGCGGCTCCGGCGTGGCCTGGGACCTGCGCAAGATGCAGCCCTACGAAGTCTACGACCTGCTCGATTTCGACATCCCCGTTGGTGTCAACGGCGATTGCTATGACCGCTACCTGGTCCGTGTCGCCGAAATGCGTGAAAGCAACCGCATCATCCGCCAGTGCGTGGAGTGGCTGCGCAACAACCCGGGCCCGGTCATGATCGAGAACCACAAGATCGCCCCGCCCAAGCGCACCGCCATGAAGACCAACATGGAAGAGCTGATCCATCACTTCAAGCTCTTCACCGAAGGCTTCCACGTTCCTCCCGGTGAAGCGTACGCCTCGGTGGAACACCCCAAGGGCGAATTCGGCATCTACGCGGTGTCCGACGGCGCCAACAAGCCTTACCGCCTGAAGATTCGGGCGCCCGGTTTTGTCCACCTGCAATCGCTGGATGAAATGTCGCGCGGTCACATGATCGCCGACGCCGTCACCATCATTGGCACGCAGGACATCGTTTTCGGCGAGATCGATCGCTGATCCGCCCAGACAGTCACGAGCACGCCCGCATAACCCGGATTCAAACTATGCTGCTTTCCGAACAGGCCTACCAGAAAATCGACCGAGAACTCGCGAAGTTCCCGGCCGACCAGCGGCAGTCCGCCATCATGGCCTCGCTTGCCATCGCGCAAGAAGAGAAGGGCTGGTTGGCTACCGAAATCATCGAAGATGTGGCCAACTACATCGGCGTTCCGCCCATCGCGGTCCAGGAAGTCGCCACTTTCTACAACATGTTCGACGTCAAGCCCGTCGGCAAGAACAAGATCGCCGTCTGCACGAACTTGCCCTGTGCCTTGCGCGACGGCGAGCGCGCCGGCGACTACCTCAAGCGCAAGCTGGGGGTCGATTACCGCGAAACCACCGCCGACGGCCAGTTCACCCTGGTGGAAGGCGAGTGCATGGGCGCTTGCGGCGATTCGCCCGTGCTGATCGTGAACAACAAGCATATGTGCGTGCGCATGACCGAAGAAAAGCTGGACGCGCTGGTCGCGGCCCTCAAGGCGCAAGGAGAGTCGGCATGAACGCGCCCGACCTGTACAAGCAGTTCGCGCAGGGGCTTGATCCCAACCCGCTGAACGATCTCTCCAATTCGATGTGCCTGCATGGCCGGCACATCCAGCCGCAGATCATGGCCGACGTCGACGGCGCCAACTGGCGCCTGGCCGACTACGTCAAGCGCGGCGGCTACGAAGCCCTGAAGAAGATCCTGACCACCGGCATGAAGCCGGAAGACGTGATCGCCGAAGTCAAGGCGTCGGGCCTGCGCGGCCGCGGCGGCGCGGGCTTCCCGACCGGCCTGAAGTGGAGCTTCATGCCGCGCGCCTTCCCCGGCCAGAAATACCTGGTCTGCAATTCCGACGAAGGCGAGCCGGGCACGTTCAAGGACCGCGACATCCTGCGCTTCAATCCGCACATCGTGATTGAAGGCATGGCGATCGCGGCCTACGCCATGGGCATCAGCGCCGGCTACAACTACATCCACGGCGAAATCTTCGAAGTCTACGAGCGCTTCGAGGAAGCGCTGGAAGAGGCGCGCGCCGCCGGCTTCCTGGGCGACAAGATCCTGGGTTCGGACTTCAGCTTCCAGCTGCACGCGTTCCATGGCTATGGCGCGTACATCTGCGGCGAGGAAACCGCGCTGCTGGAATCGCTGGAAGGCAAGAAGGGCCAGCCGCGCTTCAAGCCGCCGTTCCCGGCCAGCTTCGGCCTGTACGGCAAGCCCACCACGATCAACAACACCGAAACGTTCGCGGCGGTGCCGTGGATCATCCGCAACAGCGGCCAGGCCTATCTGGAAGTCGGCAAGCCGAACAACGGCGGCACAAAGCTGTTCTCGATCACCGGCGACGTCGAGCGCCCCGGCAACTACGAGATCCCGCTGGGCACCCCGTTCTCGACCCTGCTGGAACTGGCGGGCGGCATGCGCGGCGGCAAGAAGCTCAAGGCGGTCATTCCCGGCGGCTCCAGCGCCCCGGTGCTACCGGCCGACATCATGATGGAAACGACGATGGACTATGACTCCATCGCCAAGGCGGGCTCCATGCTGGGCTCCGGCGCCGTGATCGTCATGGACGAGACGCGCTGCATGGTGAAGTCGCTCTTGCGCCTGTCGTATTTCTATTTCGAGGAAAGCTGCGGCCAGTGCACGCCGTGCCGCGAAGGCACCGGCTGGCTCTACCGCATGGTGCATCGCATCGAGAACGGCCAGGGCCGCCCGGAGGACCTGGATCTGCTCGACAACGTGGCGGGCAACATCATGGGCCGCACCATCTGCGCCCTGGGTGATGCCGCCGCCATGCCCGTCCGTGGCTTCCTCAAGCATTTTCGCGACGAATTCGCGCACCACATCGAGCACAAGTCTTGTGTGGTCCCGCAATATCTGTAGGTCTCAGGAACAGCAATGGTTGAACTAACCGTCGACGGCAACAAGGTCGAAGTGCCCGAAGGCAGCATGGTCATGCATGCCGCCCAGAAAGTCGGGCTTTACGTGCCGCATTTCTGCTACCACAAGAAACTGTCCATCGCGGCCAACTGCCGCATGTGCCTGGTTGAAGTGGAAAAGGCGCCCAAGGCGCTGCCCGCCTGCGCCACGCCCGTGACCAATGGCATGGTCGTCCACACCTGCTCCGAGAAGGCGCGCGCCGCCCAGAAGTCGGTGATGGAATTCTTGCTCATCAATCACCCGCTCGACTGCCCGATCTGCGATCAGGGCGGCGAATGCCAGCTGCAGGACCTGGCGGTGGGCTACGGCGGCTCCTCCTCTCGCTACCAAGAGGAAAAGCGCGTGGTCTTCCACAAGGACCTGGGTCCGCTGGTTTCCGCCGAGGAAATGAGCCGCTGCATCCACTGCACCCGCTGCGTGCGCTTCGGCCAGGAAATCGCCGGCGTCATGGAACTGGGCATGCTGGGCCGTGGCGAACACTCCGAGATCACGACCTTCGTCGGCCGCTCGATCGAGTCCGAACTGTCGGGCAACATGATCGATATCTGTCCGGTGGGCGCGCTGACCTCCAAGCCCTTCCGCTACAGCGCGCGTACCTGGGAACTGGCCCGTCGCCGTTCGGTCAGTCCGCACGACAGCCTGGGCGCCAACCTGGTGGTCCAGGTCAAGGGCGACCGCGTCATGCGCGTGGTGCCGTTCGAAGACGAAGCCGTCAACGAATGCTGGATCAGCGACCGCGACCGTTTCTCGTACGAAGGCCTGAACAGCGAAGACCGCCTGTCCGCCCCGATGATCAAGGGCACCGACGGCAAGTGGCAGGAAGCCTCCTGGGCCGACGCGCTGCAAGCCGTGGCCCAGGGCCTGTCCCGTGTCCGCGACAGCTTCGGCGCCGGCCAGATCGGCGCGCTGGCGTCCGAATACGCCACCACCGAGGAATATGCGCTGCTGGGCCGCCTGGTCCGCTCGCTGGGTTCCGAGAACATCGATTTCCGCCTGCGCCAGACGGATCCGTCCTTCGACGCCGCCCTGACCGGCGCGCCGTGGCTGGGCATGCCGATCGCCGAGCTCGACAACCTGGACCGCGTCCTGGTCGTGGGTTCGTTCCTGCGCAAGGATCATCCCCTGATGGCGCAACGCCTGCGCCAGGCCGCCAAGCGCGGCACGCAGATCCTGATGGTCGACAGCGCAGCGGACGATCCCCTGATGCCCGTGGCCGCTCGCATCACCGTGGCTCCGTCCGAACTGGCGCGCGCGCTGGCCGAAGTGGCCGTCGCGCTGGCCCAGGCCAAGGAACAGGCCGTGCCGGCCGAGTTCGCTTCGGTCGTCCCGGGCGATAACGCCAAGAAGATTGCGGCCAGCCTGGTTTCCGGCGCCAACACCGCCGTGCTGATGGGCAACCTGGCCGTGGCCAGCGCCCAGGCCTCGACCCTGGCCGCCAACGGCCGCGCCGTGGCCGACCTGGCCGGCGGCAAGTTCGGCTTCCTGACCTCCGGCGGCAACACCGTCGGCGGTTACCTGGCCGGCGCCATCCCGGGCAAGGGCGGCAAGAATGCCGCCGCCATGCTCGCCGAGCCGCTGAAGGCCTACGTGGTCCTGCACGCCGAGCCCCTGCTGGATGCCGACAACGGCCAGCAGGCCATCGCCGCGCTGCGCGGCGCGCAATTCGCCGTGGCCCTGACGCCTTACCGTTCGGCCGCGGCCGAGTGGGCCGACGTCATGCTGCCGGTGTCGCCGTTCACCGAGACCTCGGGCACCTTCGTGAACGCGCAAGGCCTGGCCCAGAGCTTCAAGGGCACGGTTGCGCCGTTCGGCCAGACCCGTCCGGCCTGGAAGGTCCTGCGCGTGCTGGGCAACGTCCTGCACCTGGCCGGCTTCGACGACGAAACCTCCGAGTCCGTGCGCGATGCAGCGCTGGCCGGCGGCGTCGAAAACCGCCTGTCCAACGACATCAAGGCTCCTCTGGGCCTGGGCCAAGCCGGCACCGGCCTGGAGCGCGTCGCCGACGTGCCGATCTACCGCACCGACGCCATGGTCCGCCGCTCGGAACCGCTGCAAGCGGCTCCGGCCTCGAAGAAACCGGCTGCCGCCATGAACGGCCGCACGCTCACCAGCCTGGGCCTGACGGCGGGCGTCAAGGTGCGCGTGACGGGCGGGCAGGGCGCCGTCGAACTCGAAACCGTGCAGGATGACGCCGTGGCCGATCGCGCCGTGCGCATTTCGGCAGCCTTTGAAAACACCGCAGCCCTGGGTGGCGCATTCGGTCAAATCAGCGTGGAGCGTGCCTGATGGAATGGCTTAATGTTCTTGAGAGCCAGGGTACGGCATTGCTGGGCCCGACGGTCTGGATGGTCCTCTGGACCCTCATCAAGATTGTGATCATCGCCGTGCCCATCATCCTGTGCGTGGCTTACCTGACGTACTGGGAACGCAAGATGATCGGCGCCATGCACGTGCGCATGGGTCCGAACCGCGTCGGTTTCAAGGGGCTGCTGCAGCCTTTCGCGGACGTGTTCAAGCTGCTGACCAAGGAAGTGGTGGTCCCGTCGCAGGCCAACAAGGTGCTGTTCGTCGTGGCCCCGGTGGTCACGCTGATGCCGGCCCTGGCCGCCTGGGCGGTCGTGCCCTTCGGCCCGGACGTGGTCCTGGCCAACGTCAACGCCGGCCTGCTGTACATCATGGCCATCACGTCGATCGGCGTGTACGGCGTGATCGTCGCTGGCTGGGCGTCCAACTCCAAGTACGCCTTCCTGGGCGCGCTGCGGGCGTCGGCACAGATGCTGTCCTACGAACTGGCCATCGGCTTCGTGCTCGTGACGGTGCTGCTGGTCTCCGGCAGCCTGAACATGTCCGAGATCGTGCATGTCCAGAACCGCGGCTGGTTCGCCGACAAGGGCCTGACGTTCCTCTCCTGGAACTGGCTGCCGCTCTTGCCGCTGTTCGTCATCTACGTGATCTCGGCCGTGGCCGAAACCAACCGCCACCCGTTCGACGTGGTCGAAGGCGAATCCGAAATCGTCGCCGGCCACATGGTCGAATACTCGGGCATGGCGTTCGCGCTGTTCTTCCTGGGCGAATACGCCAACATGATCCTGCTGTCCTGCATGGCTTCGATCATGTTCCTGGGCGGCTGGGCGTCCCCGATCGACATCGCGCCGCTGACCTGGATTCCGGGTTGGATCTGGCTGGGTCTCAAGACGTTCGTCGTGGTCTCGTTGTTCGTGTGGTTCCGCGCGTCGTTCCCGCGCTACCGCTATGACCAGATCATGCGCTTGGGTTGGAAAATCTTCATCCCGCTGACCGGCGTTTGGCTGGTCGTGGTGGCGATCTGGATGCAGACGCCCTGGAACATTTGGCGCTAAGCCGCCAGGCAGAGGCAGGATATGGAAGCGATCAAGGATTTCTTCGGCAGCCTGATGCTGACCGAGTTGCTCAAGGGCATGCGCCTGACGGGCAAGTATTTCTTCAAGCGCAAGGTCACCTTGCGCTACCCCCAGGAAAAGACGCCCGCGTCGGCGCGTTTCCGTGGCCTGCACGCGCTGCGCCGCTACCCCAACGGGGAAGAGCGCTGCATTGCGTGCAAGCTGTGCGAAGCGGTGTGCCCGGCATTGGCGATCACCATCGAGTCGGACCAGCGCGACGACGGCACCCGCCGCACCACGCGCTACGACATCGACCTCACCAAGTGCATTTTCTGCGGCTTCTGTGAGGAAAGCTGCCCCGTGGACTCCATCGTGGAAACGCATATCCACGAATACCACGGCGAAAAGCGCGGCGACCTGTATTTCACCAAAGACATGCTGCTCGCCGTGGGCGACCGCTACGAAGCCGAAATCGCCCAGCGCCGGGCTGAAGACGCTCCCTACCGTTGAAGCCCAGGGTCTGATCCATGACTTTTACCACTGTCCTGTTTTACATACTGGCCGCCGTGCTGGTGATCGCGGCATTCCGCGTGATCACCGCGCGCAGTCCGGTCACCGCCGTCCTGCACCTGATCCTGGCATTCGCCAATGCGGCCATGCTGTGGATGCTGCTCGGCGCCGAGTTCCTCGCGCTGCTGCTCGTGCTGGTGTACGTGGGCGCCGTGATGGTGCTCTTCCTCTTCGTGGTCATGATGCTCGACATCCGCATGGATACGCTGCGCCAGGGCATGAAGACCTACCTGCCGCTGGGCCTGGTGATCGGCCTGGTCATGGTGCTGGAAATGGCCTTCGTGCTGGGTTCGACCTGGTACGGCGCGGGCCCGCAGGCTCCGGTCGCCGGCGACTACAACAATGCCCGCGCGCTGGGCGAAGCCATGTACACCCAGTACATCTACGCCGTTGAAGTGGGCGCCGCGCTGCTGCTGGTCGGCATGGTCGCCGCCATTGCGCTGACCCTGCGCCGCCGCCGCGACGTCAAGTACAACGACCCGGTCGCCGCCGTGCGCGTGCGTGCCAAGGACCGTTTCCGCCTGGTGAGCATGACCGCCCAGAGCGAGCGCGCCCAGTCGCAGATCGGTGCCTCGTCCCATGGAGAACAAAAATGACGCTGACGCTGGCCCATTACCTGATTCTGGGGGCGATCCTGTTCGCCATCGGGATCTTCGGCATCTTCCTGAACCGCCGCAACCTGATCATTCTCCTGATGTCCATCGAGCTCGTGCTCCTGGCCGTCAACATGAACTTCGTGGCGTTTTCCAGCTGGTTCGGCGACACCGCCGGCCAGGTGTTCGTGTTCTTCATCCTGACCGTGGCCGCCGCCGAAGCGGCGATCGGCCTGGCCATCCTGGTGCTGCTGTTCCGCAACCTGAACACGATCAACGTCGATGATCTCGATCGCCTGAAGGGCTGACGGGGTATTGGAAGAAAATGTCTAGCTCACCCAATCTCTACTTGCTCATCGCGCTGGCACCGCTGGCCGGAGCGATTCTCGCGGGCCTTTTCGGCACCGGGTTCCTGGGCCGTCCGATCGGCCGCCGCGCCTCGCACATGATCACCATCCTGGGCGTGCTCATCTCCACCATCGGTTCGGTGGTGGTGCTGAACGACGTGCTCAACGGCCTGCGCTTCGACGGCGCGGTCTACACCTGGAGCCTGATCGGCCAGACCAAGCTGGAAATCGGCTTCCTGATCGATCCGCTGTCGGCCATGATGATGGTCGTGGTCACGTCCGTGTCGCTGATGGTGCACATCTACACCATCGGCTACATGGCCGACGATCCCGGCTACCAGCGCTTCTTCTCGTACATCTCGCTGTTCACGTTCTCCATGCTGATGCTGGTGATGTCGAACAACATGGTGCAGCTGTTCTTCGGCTGGGAAGCGGTGGGCCTGGTGTCGTACCTGCTGATCGGCTTCTGGTACACGCGTCCCACGGCGATCTTTGCCAACATGAAGGCGTTCCTGATCAACCGCGTCGGCGACTTCGGTTTCGTGCTGGGCATCGGCCTGCTGTTCGCCTATGCCGGCACCATGCACTACGGCGAAGTCTTCGCACAGGCCGACAAGCTGGCCGCCCTGACGCTGCCCGGTTCCGACTGGATGCTGCTGACGGTCGCCTGCATCTGCCTGTTCATCGGCGCCATGGGCAAATCGGCCCAGGTTCCGCTGCACGCCTGGCTGCCCGACTCGATGGAAGGCCCGACCCCGATCTCCGCGCTGATCCACGCCGCCACCATGGTGACGGCCGGCATCTTCATGGTCGCGCGCTTCTCGCCGCTGTTCGAGCTGTCCAACACCGCGTTGTCGTTCATCATCGTGATCGGCGCCATCGGCGCGCTGTTCCTGGGCATCCTGGGCATCATCCAGAACGACATCAAGCGCGTGGTCGCGTACTCCACGCTGTCGCAGCTGGGCTACATGACCGTCGCGCTCGGCGCTTCGGCCTACTCGGTGGCGATCTTCCACCTGATGACCCACGCCTTCTTCAAGGCGCTGCTGTTCCTGGGCGCGGGCTCGGTCATCATCGGCATGCACCACGACCAGGACATCCGCAACATGGGCGGCCTGCGCAAGTACATGCCCATCACCTGGATCACCTTCCTGCTGGGCACGCTGGCGCTTGTCGGCACGCCGTTCTTCTCGGGCTTCTACTCGAAGGAACACATCATCGAGGCTGCCGGCGCCGCGAACGTCTGGGGCGCGAACTTCGCGTACTACGCCACCCTGATCGGCGTGTTCGTGACCTCGCTGTACTCGTTCCGCGTGTACTTCCTGGTCTTCCACGGCAAGGAACGCTTCGACACCAGCGACCACGGCCATGGCCATGACGCTCACGGCCACGACGACCACGGCCATCATGGCGGCAAGCCGCATGAGTCGCCCTGGGTGGTCACGCTGCCGCTGGTGCTTCTGGCTATCCCGTCGGTCCTCATCGGCGCCTGGGTGGTCGATCCGATGCTGTTCGGCAAGTTCTTCGACGGCGCCATCAAGGTCCTGCCGCAGCATCCCGCTATGCACGAGCTGCATGAAGAGTGGCACGGCTGGGTGGCCTTCGGCCTGCACGCCTTCCAGACTGTTCCGTTCTGGCTGGTCGTGGCCGGCGCGGTCATCGCCTGGTACTGCTACCTGATCAACCCCAAGGTTCCGGCCAAGATCCAGTCCAGCCTGTCGGGCATCAACAAGGTGCTCGAGAACAAGTACTACGTGGATTGGGTCAACGAGCAGATCATCGCCCGCGGCATGCGCTGCCTGGGCCGTGGCCTGTGGCAGACCGGTGACCGCGGCATCATCGACGGCCTGCTGATCAACGGCAGCGCCCGTGTGGTGGGCTGGGTGGCAGCGGTCAGCCGCCACCTGCAGTCCGGCTTCATCTATCACTACGCGTTCGCGATGATCATCGGCATCATGGCGCTGGTGACTTTCTTTGTGCTGATTCCCCAATGATGGCAAGCGAGATGGCATCCAACACTTTCCCCTGGCTCACGCTTGCGATCTTTGTCCCGATCGTATTCGGCCTGCTGGTGCTGGCGGTGGGCCGTGACGACCGTCCCGGTCTGACCCGCGGCCTGTCGCTGATCGGCGCTATCGCCGGTTTCCTGGTCACGATTCCGCTGTACACGGGTTTCGACTCCACCACGGCCGCCATGCAGTTCGTGGAGAAGGCCTCCTGGATCGAGGCGTTCAACGTCAACTACCACCTCGGTATCGACGGCATCTCGATGTGGTTCGTGCTCCTGACCGCCTTCATCACGATCATCGTGGTGCTGGCGGGCTGGGAAGTCATCACCAGCCGCGTCGCCCAGTACATGGCAGCCTTCCTGATCCTGTCGGGTCTTATGGTGGGCGTGTTCTGCGCGCTGGACGGCATGCTGTTCTACGTGTTCTTCGAAGCCACGCTGATCCCGATGTACATCATCATCGGCGTCTGGGGCGGCCCGAACCGCGTGTATGCAGCGTTCAAGTTCTTCCTGTACACCCTGATGGGCTCGCTGCTGACGCTGGTCGCGTTCATCTACCTGTGGAACGCGTCGGGCGGTTCGTTCGACATCCTGACCTGGCAGCAGACCAAGCTGGGCTACACCCCGCAGATCCTGATCTTCGTGGCCCTGTTGGCGGCGTTCGCCGTGAAGGTCCCGATGTGGCCGGTCCATACGTGGTTGCCGGATGCCCACGTCGAGGCGCCCACGGGCGGCTCCATCGTGCTGGCCGCGATCATGCTGAAGCTGGGCGCCTATGGCTTCCTGCGCTTCTCGCTGCCGATCGCCCCCGACGCTTCGCACAGCCTGGCCGGACTGATGATCACGCTGTCGCTGATCGCCGTGATCTACATCGGCCTGGTCGCGATCGTCCAGGACGACATGAAGAAGCTGGTGGCCTATTCGTCGGTGGCCCACATGGGCTTCGTCACCCTGGGCTTCTTCATCTTCAACACGGCCGGCGTCGAAGGCGCCATCGTCCAGATGATCTCCCACGGTTTCGTGTCGGGCGCCATGTTCATGTGTATCGGCGTGCTCTATGACCGCATGCACTCGCGTCGCATCGCCGACTACGGCGGCGTGGTCAACGTGATGCCGCGCTTCGCCACGTTCTTCATCCTGTTCTCGATGGCCAACAGCGGCCTGCCGGCCACCAGCGGTTTCGTCGGCGAGTTCATGGTGATCATGGGCGCGGTCGAGCATAATTTCTGGATCGGCCTGCTGGCGGCCACCGCCCTGATCCTGGGTGCTTCGTATTCGTTGTGGATGGTCAAGCGCGTGGTCCTGGGCGACGTCGCCAATGACCACGTCCGCGAGCTGACCGATATCAACCGCCGCGAATTCGTGATTCTTGGCGCGATGGCGATCGCCGTGCTGTACATGGGGATCTATCCCAAGCCCTTTACCGACGTGATGCACGTTTCGGTGGAGGCCCTGCTGCAACACGTTGCCGTCTCGAAACTGTAAGACAAGACAATGATGCAATCCCAAATCGATTTCGCCCTGGCGACGCCGGAAATCCTCTTGCTGGTTTTCGGCCTGGCTATCCTGCTCGTCGACGCGGTCAGCAATCACCCCGAGCGCAAGCCGACGTTCCTGCTGACCATGCTCACATTGGGCGTGCTGACCGTCGTGTCGGCGCTGCAATGGAAGAACGGCGTCACGGGTTCGACCTTCAATGGCCTGTACGTCGCCGACGAGCTGTCGCACCTGCTGAAGATCGCGTCCTACATCGCCGTCGCCGCGACCCTGGTGTACGGCCGCGTCTACGCCCAGGTGCGCGACATGCTCAAGGGCGGCGAGCTCTATGTGCTGACGCTGTTCGCCCTGCTGGGCCAGATGGTGATGATTTCCTCCGGAAACCTGATCTCCATCTACCTGGGCCTGGAACTGATGTCGCTGGCGCTCTACGCGCTGATCGCGCTGCGCCGCGACAACGTCGTGGCCACCGAAGCCGCCATGAAGTACTTCGTGCTGGGCGCGCTGGCCTCGGGGTTCCTGCTGTACGGCATGTCCATGGTCTACGGCGCCACCGGCCATCTGGACCTGGCCGAAGTCGCCAAGGTCATCGCCGCGGGCAAGGCCGAGAAGCTGGCCCTGGTGTTCGGCATCGTGTTCCTGGTTTCCGGCCTGGCGTTCAAGCTCGGCGCCGTGCCGTTCCACATGTGGGTTCCGGACGTCTACCAGGGTTCGCCCACCGCCGTGACCCTGATCCTGGGCGCCGCGCCCAAGCTGGCCGCCTTCGCCATCACGCTGCGCCTGCTGGTTGACGGCCTGCACGGCCTGGCTGCCGACTGGCAGCCGATGCTGATGATCCTGGCGGTGCTGTCGCTGGCGATCGGCAACCTGACCGCCATCGCGCAGACCAACTTCAAGCGCATGCTGGCCTATTCGACCATCTCGCACATGGGCTTCGTGCTGCTGGGCCTGATGTCGGGTTCGGTCGCGGGCAAGCCTGAACTGTCGTCCGCCGCCTACGGCGCTTCGCTGTTCTACATGCTGACCTATGTGCTGACCACGCTGGCGAGCTTCGGCATCGTGCTGCTGCTGTCGCGCCAGGGTTTCGAGTGCGAGCAGATCGACGACCTGAAGGGCCTGAACCGCCGCAGCCCGTGGCACGCCGCCATCGTGCTGCTGCTGATGTTCTCGCTGGCCGGTATTCCGCCGCTGGTGGGCTTCTACGCCAAGCTGGCCGTGCTGCAAGCCCTGGTCAGCGCGGGCCACGTGACGCTGGCGGTGATCGCGGTGCTGTTCTCGCTGATCGGCGCGTTCTACTACCTGCGCGTGGTCAAGGTCGTGTACTTCGACGAACCGGCGGCAGACGCCGCGCCGATGGTGGCCACTAGCGGCCAGCGAGGCATCCTGTCGATCAACGGCGCCCTGATCCTGGTGCTGGGCTTGCTGCCCGGCGGCCTGATGGCGCTGTGCGTGCAAGCCATCCGCAGCTCGCTGAGCCTGTAAGCGGAAAACGGGGCCATGAACCAGACCCTGGCGGTATGGCTGCTGATCGCGCTGGCCCTGGTCAGCGCGAATCTGCCGTTCCTGACCGAGCGGGTTTTCGCGGTCATGCCCTGGAAGCGGGGCGGGGCGCCGGCTGTCAAGCCGTTCTGGGTCCGCCTGCTCGAGGTGCTGGTGTTCTACGCAATCGTGGGCGCGCTGGGCTTCGCATTCGAGTCCGCGCTGGGCAACCGGTTTTCCCAGACCTGGGAGTTCTACGCGATTACGCTGAGCCTGTACCTGGTGCTGGCCTATCCCGGGTTCGTGTACCGGTATCTGTTCAAGCGGCATCCGCGCCTGCGGACCTGAGCCGTATCCGTCCCCGAAGAAAACGCCCTGTGGGGCGTTTTTTTTTGCGGATAGGCAAGTGCACCGGCCCGGCGGGCGGCGCCGCCTGAGGCCGTTCCTGCACGGCCCGTGCCGGCTCCCTCGGGCTGCGGGAGCCCGGCGGGGAGGGCAGCGGATCCTCGCATTCCGGGCGCGGCTTCGGGCTGCAGCGCTTTACCGAAACGATCGAAGAGTTCAGATTCTCGTCAGAATATAAAGAGCGTTAAAGGGTCCGACCCCAACAGCCCGCGAGCGGTGTGCAAGCCGCTAAATCCCGGGCCAGGTGTTGTTTTTTGATCTTTTGGATGGGTTTGGATACTTCGTTCAGGTTTCATTCAGCGACCGGGTTCAGAATCGCAAACGTTAAAAAAACAAGAATCGTTGCTATTCACAATTGGAGAAGCTGGTTTGAAGCCCCAAGATTCGTATTCGCTGAATACGCTCACTACCTCGCTGGCCGCCGCCATCGCAGTTCCCGCCCTGTTCATCAGCCCTTGCGCCGCCGCCCAGTCCGCGGATGGGGTGACGCAGCTTGCGCCCGTGCGCGTGGAAGGCGAGGGGTCTTCCTACCAGACGACGACCGTGCCGTCGCCGAAGATGACCGCGCCCCTGCTGGATACCCCGCGCACCGTGCAGGTGGTGCCCAAGCAGGTGATCCAGGATCAGTCGGCCTCCACGCTGCAGGACGTGCTGCGCAATTCGCCGGGCATTACCTTCGGCGCGGGCGAAGGCGGCCGCCCGGGTGGCGACCTGCCCATCATCCGCGGCCAGAACTCCGCGGGCAGCATCTTCCTGGACGGCATCCGCGATTCCAGCACGCAGGTGCGCGACACCTTCAACCTGGAAGAGGTGGAAATCATCAAGGGTCCGGACTCCGTGTATTCGGGCCGGGGCGGGGCGGGCGGCAGCATCAACATGATCAGCAAAACGCCCAAGACCACGGACTTCACGGAAGGCACCATCCAGGTCGGCACGGACAATAACTACCGCGCAACGATCGATAGCAACTGGCGCCTGGACGAAAAGGCGGCCTTCCGCCTGAACGTGATGGGCAACAAGGGCGACGTGCCGGGCCGCGACAGCGCTGTGGATTTCGAGCGTTGGGGCGTCGCGCCTTCGCTGACGCTGGGCGTGGGTACGCCGACGCGCATCACGCTGAGCTATTACCACTACCAAGACGACAGCATGCCCGACTACTCCATTCCGTATGACCCGAAGACGGGCCAGCCGGTGACGGAGACCATGGGCGTGAGCCGCAAGAGTTTCTACGGCCTGACCGGCCGCGACTTCATGAAGACGCGCGACGACGTCGCCACGGTCGACTTCCAGCACGACTTTTCCGACAAGCTGCAGTTGCGCAACGTCTTGCGCTATGGCCGCGGCACGACCGACTTCGCCGCGACGAACCCCGACGACAGCAAGGGCAACGTCCCCAACGGCCTGGTGTACCGCGCGCTCAAATCGGGCTATTACGTCACCAAGAGCTTCGCCAACCAGACGGACCTGACCGGGGAATTCGAGACGGGCAGCCTGAAGCACTCGTTCGACCTGGGCTTCGAGTACAGCAACATCAAGCAGGACAAGGACGGCTACACCCAGTCGGGCGTGCCGACCAGCACGACTTGCACGACCGTTTCGGCCATGTGCGCTTCGCTGTGGGATCCCGATCCGGGCACGGACTATCCCGGCCATCTGCAGCGCAACGGCAACCCCGCGCGCTACAACACCGACACCGTCGCGCTCTACGGTTTCGATACGATCAAGTTCAACGAGCAGTGGCAAGCCAGCCTGGGCCTGCGCTGGGACAACTACCGCACCAGCGGCAGCAACATTGCGAAGGGCCGCAACGATCCGGCAGGCACGCCGGCTTTCTACAGCACCAGCCGCGAAGACAATCTCTTCAACTACCAGGTCGGCGTGGCGTACAAGCCCATGCCCAACGGCACGATCTACGCCACCTATGGCACGTCGTCGACGCCGTCGGCCGTCGCCGCCAGCGCGGTCAGCGATGCCGCGTCGATGACGAGCCAGTCGCTCGAGCCGGAAAAGAGCCGCACGGTCGAAGTGGGCACGAAATGGCAGGTGTTCGATGACCGCCTGACGCTGTCGGCGGCCGCGTTCCAGGACATCCGCAAGAACACCAGCGTGGCGGTGTCGGCCACCGAGACCGAGCAGGTCGGCGAGGCCAAGGTGCGCGGCATCGAACTGGGCTTCTCGGGCAGCATCACGCCCAAGTGGAACGTGTTCGGCGGCTACACCTTCATGGACAGCGAGATGACCAAGGGCGCGTTCAACAGCGGCGCCGTGGGCCAGGACCTGCCCAACACGCCGCGCAACGCCTTCAGCCTGTGGACCACCTACAAGGTGCTGCCGAAGCTGACGGTCGGCGGCGGCGCCTACTACGTGGACAAGGTGTACGGCAATTCGGATTCGTCGAAGAACACCGACGGCACGCCCAAGGCGCGCTGGGTGCCCTCGTACTGGCGCTTCGACGCCATGGCGGCCTACGAGTTCAACGAACACGTGTCGGCCCAGCTGAACGTGATGAACATCTTCGACGAGACCTACTACACCAAGGCCTATGCGGCGCACTATGCCGCGCTGGGCACGGGCCGCGCCGCGCTGCTGTCGCTGCGCATGCGCTACTGATCCCGACAGCGGGAACGGAAAAAACCAGCCAGGAATTTCCTGGTTGGTTTTTTTTTGGCGGTGAAGATGGGTTGCGCGCGTTGGGTGTTGTGATTCTTGTGCGGACTGTCGCGCGCTGCACCCATCCTACGGGGGGGCGGTGATGATGGGTTGCGCGCGTTGGGTGTTGTGGTTCTTGCGCGGGCTGCCGCGCGCTGCACCCATCCTACGGGGTGCGGTGATGATGGGTTGCGCGCGTTGGGTGTTGTGGTTCTTGTGCGGACTGTCGCGCGCTGCACCCATCCTACGGGGGGCGGTGATGATGGGTTGCGCGCGTTGGGTGTTGTCGTTCTTGCGCGGGCTGTCGCGCGCTGCACCCATCCTACGGAATGGTGAGGCGGGCAAACGACGTAGGATGGGTGTAGCGCGCCTTGACCGCCGCCAATGCGCCGGCGCTCAACGCGCGCAACCCATCGCCCGCGCAACGCATCTCCCGGGGCGGGCAGCGCCGGTCCAAGCCGCTCAGCTTTCGGACCAGTTCAGCACGCCGCTCCCCGTCTATCAGCTTTCGAACCAGTTCAGCACGCCGTCCAGGCCGGACACGTTGAGCGCGTAACGGGTCTGTTGGCGCACCAGCGGCTTTGCGTGGTAGGCCACGGGGAAGCCCGCGGCGCCCAGCATCTTCAGGTCGTTGGCGCCGTCGCCCATCGCGATGATCTGTTCCCGGGCCGCGCCGTGCCGGCGGGCGAAATCCCGCAGGTGCGCCTCCTTGGCGTCGGCGTCCAGGATGTCTCCCAACACCTTGCCCGTCAGCACGCCGTTGGAAATCTCCAGGGTGTTGGCATGCGCGCTGTCCAGGTTCAGCCGTTCGCGCAGGCGCTCCGTGAAGAAGGTGAAGCCCCCGGAGACCAGGAGCACCTTGATGCCGGCAGCCTGGGCCGTGGAGATCAGGCGCTCGGCGCCCGGGTTCAGGCGCAGCTTTTCCGCGTACACCTGTTCCAGCGCATCGGCCGGCGCGCCTTCGAGCAGGGCGACGCGGCGGCGCAGGCTTTCCGAGAAGTCCTTGATTTCGCCGCGCATCGCGGCCTCGGTGATCTCGGACACCTTGTCCTTCACGCCGACCACGCCCGCGATCTCGTCGATGCACTCGATGTTGATCAGCGTGGAGTCCATGTCCATGGCCAGCACCTTGCAGCTCGAAAGCTTCAGGCCCGCGGGCAGGAACGCGGCGTCGACGTCATGGCGTTCGGCCCAGTCCACGACCTCGGCGCGGGTTTCGTCGTCGTGCTGCACGTCGAGCAGGCGGGCGGCGGTGGCGCTGATGCGGGCGATGCCCTGCGCCTGGGCCAGGGCCGCCAGCTGTTCAGCATGCTCGACGCTCAAGGCGGGGGATTGGACGACAAGGTGATGGGTAGTCATAGAAATTCGAGTGTAGGGTGCGGTTACTTCAAGGCGCGCAATACGGCGCGCACGGCGTCGGCGCGGGCCGGAACCTGCGGGGCCTTGATCTCAACCCGCAATTTATCCTGTCCCGCCAGTTTGATGTGGCGCTGGCGCTGGACGAGTTCGATGATCCTGGCGGGATCCACCGAGGTCTTGGCGCCGAACTGCAGCAGCGCCTGCGTTTCGCTGGCGTCGATCTTGACGATGCCCAGCGGCTGCGCCGCCAGGCGCAGGCGGTGCGTGGCGAGCAGCGTCTGGGCGGCTTCCGGCAGCTTCCCGAAACGGTCGATCAGCTCTTCCTGGATGCGGATCAGGTCGTCCTCGTCGGCGGCATGCGCCAGGCGCTTGTAGATGCCCAGGCGGGCGTGCACGTCGGCGCAATAGTCCGAGGGCAGCAACGCCGGCGCATGCAGGTTGACCTCGCAAGCCAAGTTGAAGGGGGCGTCGAGGTCGGGCTCTTCGCCGGCGCGCAGCGCCCGGACGGCCTCGTTGAGCATCTCGTTGTACATCGAGAAACCCACTTCCTGGATGTTGCCCGACTGCGAGTCTCCCAGCACCTCGCCGGTGCCCCGGATTTCGAGGTCGTGCATCGCGAGGTAGAAGCCGGATCCCAGTTCTTCCATCGCCTGGATCGCCTCAAGGCGCTTCTTGGCGTTGTTGGTGATCGCGTCTTCGCCGGGGGTCAGCAGGTAGGCGTAGGCCTGGTGGTGCGACCGGCCGACGCGTCCGCGCAGCTGATGCAGCTGGGCCAGGCCGAAGCGGTCCGCCCGGTGGATCACGATGGTGTTGGCGCTGGGAACGTCGATGCCGGTTTCGATGATGGTGGTGCACAGCAGCACGTTGTAGCGCTGCTGGTAGAAGCCTTTCATCACCTGTTCCAGCTCGCGCTCGGGCATCTGGCCGTGGGCCACGGCGATGCGGGCCTCGGGCACCAGTTCCTCGAGGCGGGCGCGGCGATTGTGGATGGTCTCGACCTCGTTGTGCAGGAAATAGCACTGGCCGCCGCGCTTGAGTTCGCGCAGCAGGGCTTCGCGCAGGGTGCTGCCATCTTCGCGCCGGACGAAGGTCTTGATGGCCAGGCGCTTCTGCGGCGCGGTGGCGATGACGGAGAAGTCGCGGATGCCCTCCAGCGACATGCCCAGGGTGCGGGGAATCGGCGTGGCGGTCAGTGTCAGCACGTCGACCTCGGCGCGCAGCGCCTTCAGCGCTTCTTTCTGGCGCACCCCGAAACGATGCTCTTCGTCGATGATGACCAGGCCCAGACGTTTGAACTTGACGTCCTTGGACAGGATCTTGTGGGTGCCGATGACGATGTCGACGCGGCCGTCGTTGATGCCCTCGATGGCGGCCGACACTTCCTTGGCCGAGCGGAAACGCGACAGTTCCACCACGCGCACCGGCCAGTCGGCGAAGCGGTCGGAGAAGGTCTGCGCGTGCTGCTCGGCCAGCAGCGTGGTGGGGCAGAGCAGGGCGACCTGCTTGCCGTTGGCCACCGCCAGGAAGGCGGCTCGCAGGGCGACCTCGGTCTTGCCGAAACCCACGTCGCCGCAGACCAGGCGGTCCATGGGGCGGCCGGAGGTCATGTCGGCTATCACGGCCTCGATGGCGGCGGCCTGGTCGGCCGTTTCCTCGAAGCCGAAGCCCTCGGCGAACGCCTGGTAGTCATTCAGCGGCAGATTGAAGGCATAACCTTCGCGCGCGGCGCGCTGGGCATACAGCGCCAGCAGTTCCGCAGCCGTGTCGCGCACCTGCTTGGCGGCCTTGCGGCGGGCCTTGTCCCATTGGCCCGAGCCCAGCTGGTGCAGGGGCGCGGCTTCCGGATCGGCGCCGCTGTAGCGGGCGATTACGTGCAGCTGGGATACCGGCACGTAGAGCGTGCTGCCGCTGGCGTATTCGAGATGCAGGAACTCCATCTCGCCTTCGCCCATGTCCATGTTGACCAGGCCGTGGTAGCGGCCGATGCCGTGCTGCGCGTGGACGACGGGATCGCCGGCGCGCAGCTCGGACAGGTCGCGCACCATGGCTTCGACGTTGCTGGCGCGCTCCTGGTCGCGTTTGCCGCGGCGGCCGGTCGTCGCGAGGCCTGGGTACAGATCGTTCTCGGTCAGGAAGACCAGTTCGGCCTGAGGCAGCTGGAAGCCGGTGGACAGAGGCGCGGCAACGATGCCGAAATGCGCGTCCGAGGCCAGGAAGGTTTCGATGGCGTCCGGCTGCGCGTCGGGCGTGATGCCGAATTCATTCAGCATCTGCACCAGCGTCTCGCGCCGGCCCGCGGAATCCGCGCACAGCAGCACGCGCGTCTGGCTCGTCTGCACCAGCGCGCGGAGCTTGGCGATGGGGTCGTCGGACCGCCGGGCCACGCTGACGTCGGGCGCGGCCCGGAAGTCGGGATGCGGCTGCCCGGCGGCCAGCGACAGGCGACGGAAGGCCTTCAGGTGGGAATGGAGCGCCTCGCTGTCCAGGAACAGCGCGGACGGCGGCAGCACCGGACGCTCGCGGTCGCTTTTCAGGAAGCCGTAGCGGCTGGCGGTGTCCTGGTTGAAGCGCTGGATCGCATCGTCGATGTCGCCCACGGTGACGGTGACCGTGCCTTCCGTCAGGTAGTCGAAGAGGGTGGCCGTTTCTTCGAAGAAGAGGGGCAGGTAGTACTCGACCCCCGCGAACGGGATGCCGTTGCCGATGTCCTTGTAGGGCAGGGCGCGCGACGGGTCGCCTTCGAAGACTTCTCGGAAGCGGGCGCGGAAACGGGTGCGCGAGTCCTCGTCCATGGGGAACTCGCGGCCGGGCAGCAGTTGCACTTCGCGCACCGGGTACAGGCTGCGCTGCGTATCCACGTCGAAACTACGGATGGTCTCGATTTCGTCGTCGAACAGGTCCAGGCGGTAGGGCACGACCGAACCCATGGGGAACAGGTCTATCAGCCCGCCGCGCAGGCAGAATTCACCCGGCGCGGTCACCTGGGTGACGTGGTTGTAATTGGCCAGCGTCAGCTGGGCGCGCAGCGCCGCCTCGTTCAGCTTGTCCTTTTGCCTGAAGGAAAAGGTGTAGGCCGCCAGGAACGAGGGCGGCGCCAGCCGGTAGAGCGCCGTCGTGACCGGCACAGTCAGCACGTCCACCGATTTCGTCATCAGCGAATGCAGCGTGTGCAGGCGTTCAGAAATCAGGTCCTGGTGCGGCGAGAACGCGTCGTAGGGCAGCGTTTCCCAGTCGGGGAGCTGGCGCACGCGCAGGTGGGGGGCGAACAGCTGGATCTCCTCCGCCAGGCGCTGGGCTTCGAGCGGCTCGGCCGTAAGGATGACCAGGGGAGCGGAGGCCTGGCGCGCCAGGTCCGCCAGCAGCCAGGCGTCGCCCGAGCCCGGAGGCCGCGGCTGCGCATAGCGCGCACCGGGTTTGAGCGCGGACAGGGTGGGGGCCGTCGCGGGGACGGAGGGCGCGGCTGTGGCGGGGAGAGTTGGGGCAGGCATCAGGCTGGCAGCAGGCATCAAGCGGAAGATTATAAAATCACCGCACCATGTCTGCCTCCATCATTGCGATCGTGCCCGCAGCGGGCGTCGGCGCCCGCGCCAGCCGGCCCGGGCACGAGACCGTTCCCAAACAATATCGTCCCCTGTCCGGAGAGCCCATGCTGCGCCACGCGGTACGGGCGCTGCTGGCCGATGAAAGGGTGTCCCAGGTGCGCGTGGCGGTGACCCCGGGCGATGGCTGGGTGGACGCGGCGCTGGCGGGGCTGCCCCGCACGGTGTGGCGGGCCTGCGGCGGCGCGACGCGCGCCGATACCGTGGCTGGCGCGCTGGCGGACAGCGGCGCCACTGACGATACCTGGGTGCTGGTGCACGACGCCGCGCGCCCCGGCCTGCCCGCAGATGCCCTGGGCCGTCTCATCGACGCCTGCCTGGCGGATCCCGTGGGCGGCCTGCTGGCCCTGCCGGTGGCCGATACCGTCAAGTCGGGCCATGGGCGCGTCGAGCGCACGCTCGACCGCAATGGCTTGTGGCAGGCCCAGACCCCGCAGATGTTCCGGGCCGGCGTGCTGCGCGATGCGCTGACGGCGGCCTCCGTAAGCGGCGTTACCGTCACCGACGAGGCGTCGGCCATCGAGGCGGCCGGCTATGCGCCGCTGCTCGTGTCCGGCGCCATGCGCAACTTCAAGGTGACGTGGCCGGATGATTTCGAACTGATGGAAAAATGGCTATGAGCATTCCCTTTCGCGTCGGACAGGGCTTCGATGTGCACGCGCTGGTCGAGGGCCGGCCGCTGATCATCGGCGGTGTCACGATCCCCCATACGCACGGCCTGCTGGGCCACTCCGATGCGGACGTGCTGCTGCACGCGATCACCGACGCCCTGCTGGGCGCCGCGGGCCTGGGCGATATCGGGCGCCATTTCCCGGACACGGACCCGGCCTTCAAAGGGGCCGACAGCCGCGTGCTGCTGCGCGAGGCGATGGCCCGCGTGCGCAAGGCCGGCTGGACGCCGGTCAACATCGACGCCACCCTGCATGCACAGGCGCCCAAGATCGGCCCGCACGCGCCGGCCATGGTGAAGAACATCGCCGCGGACACGGGCCTGGCCGAGACCGAGGTCAACGTCAAGGCGAAGACGAACGAAGGCCTGGGATACCTGGGAAGAAAGGAAGGGATAGCGGCGACGGTGGTCGTGCTGTTGGCGAAGGCTGGATAGGGGAGGTAAATACGGGCGGTGTCAGACACCAAAGGTGTCAGACACACGCGGAAAGAGAATACGGGCGGTGTCAGACACCGAAGGTGTCAGACACACGCAGTATTAGGCTTTGCCCTGGGCGGCCAGCGCCAGCGCGGCGGCATTGACGACCGCGGCGATGCGGCCGGCGTCGCGCAGCTGTTCGGTCGACAGGCCGTCGTTCTTCAGGTTCTCGTAGTGAGAGGCCACGCAGAAGTGGCATTTGCCGATGATGGACGCCACCAGCGCGAACAGTTCGAAGCGCTTCTTTTCCACGCCGCCGTGGGTAGCGTAGGCGTTCATGCGCAGTTGCGCGGGCAGGCTCTTCAGCTGGGGGTCGCCGGTCATTTCCACGTAGGGATACCAGGTGTTGTTCATGCCCATGAGGGCCGAGGCGGTCAATGCGGCGTTGGCGTCGGCTTCCGACAGGCCGCTCTTGAAGGCTTCGACCAGCGCCGGGCTGCGCGCGGCGTAGGCGGCGGACAGGGCGGCGCCCACCGCGTCTTCGGGTGCCAGCGTGGAGCGGGCGATCACGGCGTCCAGATTCAGGCGGATGTCCTTGGCCCAATCCGGCAGCTGTTCCTTAATGGTCGTAAGAAATTCCATAGTTTTTACCTATAATCTAGAGCAGTTAAAGCCCAGCGCGGGACCTGCTGGGCAGATCCCTGGCCGGGCTGGAAATTACAGCGTGGCGCCGCCAACCGTACGGTTGCACGGGCACAGCTCGTCGGTTTGCAGGCCGTCGAGCAGACGCAGGACTTCTTCCGGGTTACGGCCGACGTTCAGGTTGTTCACCGAAACGTGCTGGATCGTGTTGTCCGGGTCGACGATGAAGGTGGCGCGCAGGGCCACGCCAGCGCCCTTTTCACGGACGCCCAGTTGGTCGATCAGGGCGCCGGTGGTGTCGCCGAACTGGTAGTGACCCAGCTTGTTCAGGTCCGGGTGCTCACGGCGCCAGGCCAGCTTGACGAATTCGTTGTCGCTCGAACCGCCCAGCAGGACTGCGTCGCGGTCTTCGAAATCCTTGGCCAGCTTGTTGAAGCCGACGATTTCGGTCGGGCAAACAAACGTGAAGTCTTTCGGGTAGAAGTAGATCACCTTCCACTTGCCGGGGAACGAGCTTTCGGTGATGTCTTCAAACGCCGACACGCCATTTTCTTCGTGCTGGTTGAAGCCGGGCTTGACGCCGGTGACCTTGAAGGGCTCGAGTTTGTCGCCAACAGTTTTCATGTTTACTCCCAGTTGTTGGTGGAATTAAGGCTGTGCCTCAAACCATAAATTCTACGCTATGGATTATCGTTGTCTAATTGATAATTCCTAAACTTGGCTTTGGGCAGCTCTATCCTGGCGGTCAGCCCGCCTCCTTCGCGGGGAAGCATGCGCAGGGAACCGCCCACGTGCTTGAGGAGCCGCTCGACGATCGCCAGGCCCAGGCCCGCGCCGCTGACGCCGGTGCGGGCGGCTTCGCCGCGGGAGAAGGGCCGCAGCAGGCGGTCGACATCCTCGGGGGCGATGCCCGGGCCGCGATCGGACACCTCGATCGCGATCATGGCGCCGTCAGCTTGCAATGTCATGACCAGATGGGCCATTCCATCGGACGAGCGGCCATAGCGGCGGGCGTTCTCGATCAGGTTGCTGACGATGCGCTTGAGGTCCAGCGCCGTGATGCGGGCGCGCAGGCCGGGCTCCAGCGACGCTTCCAGCTCGCCGCCCAGCGACGCGGTATGGCTGCGTTCGCGTTCGTAGAGCTCGGCCAGCACGGCGGAAATATCCGTGGCCAGCTGCGGCAGCGTGCCGGCCGGACGCGCGTACTCCATCAATTGGCCGATACTGTGGTCGATCTGGCCCAGGTCTTCGTCGATGGCCTGGCGGGCGTCTTCGGAAACGCCGCTCAGTTCGATCTCGAGCCGCATGCGAGCGAGCGGCGTGCGCAGGTCGTGCGAGATCCCCGCCAGCATCAGCTCGCGGTCCGCCTCTGCCTGCCTCAGGTCCTTGGCCATCCGGTTGAACGAGGCGTTCAGGTCGCGGATCTCGAGCGGGCCCTGTTCGGGCAGGGCGGCGGGCGTCTCGCCGCGCGATAGCACCTGCGCCGCCCGGGCCAGCCGCGATAGCGGCCGGTTGACGAAGCCCACGCTGACCGCGGCCCCCACCAGGGATAGCAGCAATGCCGTTGCGCCCCAGCCCAGCCATTCGATCCCGCCGGTCAACCCTATCTGCTCCCGTTCGAACACGAGCCAGTACAGGTCCTTTTCTATCTGGAAGCTGACCCAGAAGCCGGGCACCTGGTTCACGCCCCAGGCGATCTGCGTCTCCGGGCCGAAGCGCGTGCGGATGTGCTGGGCAACGCGTTGCCAGTAGTCGTCGTCGGGAAGGGCCTCGGCGAAGTCGGTGACTTCGCGCGGGTAGACCTGGATGCCTTCGTTGGTGGCCAGGTCCAGCAGGAGCTTGCTGCGTTCGTCGTTATGGGAATAGATCAGCGCGGTGCGCGTGATATTGACGGCCGTGATCACCCGCTGCGCCATTTGATTGGCGCGCGGTCCCAGCTCCATGCTGAAGAAAACTTGTAGCCACGCGCCCAGGCTGACGAGCATCAGCGCGGCGAGCAACAGGAACGTGCGGCCGAACAAGCCGAGCCGCAATCGAGATGTCAGGTTCCTGAAGGTTCTGCGCAAGCGGGGCACGAGGCTGCGCTCCTGCCCGGGGCGGGCCAGCCGGTCAGCTGCCACCATCCGGCACGAACACGTACCCCAGGCCCCAGACGGTCTGGATGAATACGGGCTTGGACGGATTGGGCTCGATCAGCTTGCGCAAACGCGAGATCTGGACGTCGAGGCTGCGATCGAAGGCCTCGTATTCGCGGCCGCGCGCCAGTTCCATGAGCTTGTCGCGCGAGAGCGGGATCTTCGGGTGGCGCGCAAACACCTTGAGCACCGAGAATTCGCCCGTGGTGATGGGTACCTGTTCGCCGTTGCGCGTGAGCGTGCGGGTGGACAGGTTCAGCACGTAGGGGCCGAAGGCGATGGATTCGTTCTCCTGGCTGGGGGCGCCGGGGTGTTCCTCGGTGCCGCGGCGGCGCAGGATGGCGTTGATCCGCGCCAGCAGTTCCCGGGGGTTGAACGGCTTGGACAGGTAGTCGTCCGCGCCCATCTCCAGGCCGACGATGCGGTCGATTTCTTCCGCCTTGGCCGTCAGCATGATGATGGGAGTATTGTCATGGCCACCGCGCAGCCGGCGGCAGATGGACAGGCCATCTTCGCCGGGCAGCATCAGATCCAGCACGAGCAGGTCGAAATGCTCGCGTTGCCAGAGTTTGCCCATCTCTTTCGCGTCTTCGGCGACGAAAACGTTGAATCCCTGCTCGGACAGATACCGGCGCAGCAGATCGCGCAAGCGCGGATCATCGTCGACGACGAGGATTTTTCGGGTGGGGGTGGTGTTTTGCGTATTCATGGCCGGAAATGTAACAGTGACAAGAACCAGCGGCTAGTGGGCGTTCACAAGATATTACACATTGCGATCCATCGTTGAAATCCCCCTTACAACCGGGGGCGGAGCCTCGGTATTTCGTACAATCTGCATCTATGGAACTAAACCTGCTGGCCTTGGAAACTTCTTCGTCCCGTTGCGGCGTGGCTCTCTTGCGCGCGGCCGGCGGCCGGCTGGAGGTCAGCGTCAGGGAACACGAGGGCTCCCAGGAGCACGCGGAACGGCTTTTGCCCATGGCCAACGAGCTGCTGGCGGCCTCCGGGCTGACGCCAGGCTCCCTGCATGCGGTGGCCTTCGGCCAGGGGCCGGGCGGCTTCACGGGCCTGCGGGTGGCTTGCGGGGTAGCTCAGGGCATGGGCCTCGGGCTGGGCATTCCTGTATTGCCCATTGTCTCTCATCAGGCGGTCGCCGCCCAGGTGCAAGCCTCGCCCGAGGACGCGATAGTCGTGGCGCTGGACGCCCGCATGAATGAAGTCTATCTGGCGGTCTACCGCCAGACGGGCATGGCCGAAGGCGAAATCGCCTGGGAAACGCTGCAGCCGCCGATGCTGATCGCGGCGGCCGAAGTCGTGCCCTGGGCCGCGCATCACCTGCAGGGCTGGTCGGCCGGCGCGGGCCGGCCGCTTGGGGTGTTGCTGGCGGGCGATGCGTGGGATGCGTACGCCGCGGAAATGGCCTATCCCGGGCAATGGCGCCGCGCCGCGGGCGCGCAGCGGCCGGAAGCGGCCAGCGTCGCCCGCCTTGCGCGGCAAGGCTGGCTGCGCGGCGAGGCTCTGGCTCCCGAGCTGGCCGCGCCGCTCTATGTGCGGGACAAGGTGGCTTTCACCACGGCCGAGCGCATGCTCGGGCAGGGCGGCAATCCCAAGGCCCAGCCGTCGCTGGCGCCCTCGGTTCCGCAGCCGATGACTGATGCGGACCTGGACGAGGTGGTGGCGCTGGAGGCGCACGTGCAGTCCTTCCCCTGGACCCGCGGCAATTTCGCCGATGCCCTGGCGGCCGGCTACGGCGCCTGGGTATTGCGGCGCGACGGCAAGCTGGCGGGGTTCTGTATCGTCATGTTCGCCCCGGACGTGGCCCATCTGCTGGTGATCGCCGTGGCCAGAAAGCTGCACCGCCAGGGGCTGGGCGGCATCCTGCTCGACTGGTGCGAACAGCAGGCGCGCGAGCGCGGCCTGGAGGGCGTGCTGCTGGAAGTGCGCCCGTCCAACGCGTCGGCCATCAGTTTCTATAAGCGGCACGGCTACCTGCAGATCGGCGTGCGCCGCGGCTACTATCCCGCCGAAAAGGGCGGCCGGGAAGATGCGCTGGTCATGCAGAAGCGCTTTGCCGCCGCAACCGGAGAGGCTGCATGATGACGCCCGTCTCCACGCCTGCGCCGGCCGCTCCCCGGGTCAATCCTCTCCAGAGGATCTGGCTGCGCGAGATCGGGATGGAACGGCTGTGGCTGCGGCCGGCGCCGGCGGCAAGCCGCCCGGCCGCCGAGCCGCAAGTCCCTGTTTCAAAACCTGTTTTTCCGGTATCCGCGCCCGCGGCCGAAGCGCCGGCCGTCGAGGTTGCGGCCCGGCCCGCCGCGCCTGCGACGCCTGCCGCGGAACCCGTGCCGGGCCGCCCGGGCATTCCCGCTTCCATCCTGAACCGCAAGGGCCCGCCGCCGCCGCCTCCCCCCAAGGTGGTGGCCGAAGCGGAGGCGCCCGCGCCGATCCCGGTGGCCGAGGCCATCAGGAATTCCACCCTGGACGAGATGCGCGAGCAGGTCGTGTCGTGCGAGGCTTGCGGCCTGTGCAAGGGCCGCCGCAATGCGGTGTTCGGCCATGGCGGCCAGCCGACGCGCTGGCTGGTGGTGGGCGAGGCTCCCGGCGAGCAAGAGGACCGGCAGGGCCAGCCTTTCGTGGGCCGGTCCGGCCAGTTGCTGGACGCCATGCTGTCGGCCGTGTCCATGAGCCGCGAGCGCGATGTTTTCATTACCAACGTCATCAAGTGCCGGCCGCCGGGCAACCGCAACCCCAAGCCCGAGGAGATCGCGGCCTGCAGCCCGTACCTGATGCGGCAGATCGCCCTGCTCAAGCCGGAGCGGATCCTGGTCCTGGGCCGTTTTGCCGCCCAGACGCTGCTGGGCACCGACGCCACGATCGGCAGCCTGCGCGGCCGCATCCATCAATTGAAGACGGACGAGGGCGTGCAGATTCCGGTGGTGGTCAGCTATCACCCGGCCTATCTGCTGCGCAGCCCCGGCGAAAAGGCGCGCGCCTGGCAGGACCTGAAGCTGGCGGCCCGCATGGGCTGAGTTTCCTCCTGACGAAAAAAAACCGGGCGCCAGCCCGGTTTTTCTTTGGAAGATCAATTGCTTAGTGCGAGGAGTCCAGCGCGCGGCCGTGGCCTTCCTGGCCGATTTGCTCATGAAGCTCGGGGTTGGCCTGCAGGTTGCGCTTGCTCCAGCGCATGAAGACCACCATCAGCACGGCGACCACGGTGCCGAAGATCACGATGATCACATTGATCGGCAGCTGCAGCCACAGCAGCAGCGTGTACATGGCCACCATCAGCAGGATGTTGAGCTGTTCGTTGAAGTTCTGCACGGCGATGGAGTGGCCGGCCGACAGCAGGACGTGGCCGCGGTGCTGCAGAAGGGCGTTCATGGGAACCACGAAGAAACCCGCCAGGCCGCCCGTGATCAGCAGCAGCAGGTAGACGCTCCAAGGCGAATAGACCAGCGGCATCAGCAGCACGACCAGGCCCATGGCCGCGCCGACCGGAAGGACGGAGAGCGCGCGGCGCAGCGGGATACGGCCCGCCAGGATGGAACCGACCACCGTGCCCAGCGCGGCCACGCCCATCAGCATCGAGGCCTTGTCCAGCTGGTACCCCAGGTGGCTGCGGCCCCACTCGATGACGATCAGCTGCAGCGTGGCGCCCGCGCCCCAGAAGAGCGTGGTGACGGCCAGCGAGATCTGGCCCAGCTTGTCCTTCCAGAGCACACGGACATAGCCCCAGAAGGTGCGGACGAGGCGCACGGGATTTTTCTGTTGCGGGGGGTAACGCACGTGGGTGTGCGGAATCATCAGGTTGCACAGCGCCGCCAGCAGATAGACGAACGCGATGACCAGGATCGCGGCCTCGGCCGGCGTGTGGACCAGTTTGCCGATGAACGAATGGCTGAGCAGGGCGGCGGAAACGGACGACGAAATCAGCACGCCGCCCAACACGGTGCCCAGGATGATGGAGAAGACCGTGAGGCCCTCGATCCAGCTATTGCCCTTGACCAGCATGGCCGGAGGCAGCATTTCGGTCACGATGCCGTACTTGGCGGGGGAGTAGGCCGCGGCGCCGATGCCCACGATGCCGTAGGCCATGCAGACCAGGTAGGTTTGGTATTGCTCGGGGATGCCGATGTTGGCGTAGGAGAACATCAGCATGCAGCCGCCGACCTTCAGCGCGTTGGTCGAGAACATCACGCGCCCCTTGGGGAAGGAGTCGGCCAGCGCTCCGACGAAGGCGGCCAGCACGACATAGGCCAGCGCGAACGACCATTTCATCATGGGGGCCAACCAGTCGGGGCCGTGCAGTTCCTGTATCAAGGCGATGGCTGCGATGAACAGCGCATTGTCCGCCAATGACGAGAAGGCCTGCGCGGCCATGACCAGATAGAAACCACGTTTCAAGAATGTCCCCGTTCTTCGGCCGGAGCCCGGCCAGTCCGCGTGAAAATTTATGTGTCGTGCCAAAAAGTGTCAGGGAGTATAGCCGGAGCCCAAACGGCGGCCATTGAGCGTTTGCCCGCGGGTTGACGCTTGCTAACGTTTGGGGGCGGACCGGCTGCGGTATCATACGAGCCATATGAGAGCCGGCCCTCGATGGGCCGGTTTGCAATCTGCGCGGCAGGTCCGTTAACGCCTTTCGTTCAACCCACCCCGTCGTCCATCGTACTGTGCGTCTTACTCAGCTCAAACTCGCCGGCTTCAAGTCCTTCGTCGATCCCACCGTGATTCCCGTGCCCAGCCAACTGGTGGGCGTGGTGGGTCCCAATGGCTGCGGAAAGTCGAACATCATCGACGCCGTGCGCTGGGTCCTGGGCGAAGCCAAGGCCTCGGAACTGCGCGGCGAGTCCATGCAGGACGTCATTTTCAACGGTTCCGGCAATCGCAAGCCTGCCGCCCGGGCCTCGGTCGAAATGGTGTTCGACAACAGCGAGGGGCGCGCCGCCGGCCAATGGAGCAGCTACGCGGAAATCGCCGTGCGCCGCGTCCTGACCCGCGACGGCACCAGCAGCTACTTCGTCAATAACCAGCAGGTCCGCCGCCGCGACATCCACGACATCTTCCTGGGCACCGGCCTGGGCGCCCGGGGCTACGCCATCATCGGGCAGGGCATGATCAACCGCCTGATCGAGGCGCGCCCGGAAGAGCTGCGGGTATTCCTCGAGGAAGCGGCCGGCGTGTCGCGCTATAAGGAACGGCGCCGGGAAACCGAGAACCGCCTGTCCGACACCCGCGAAAACCTTACCCGGGTCGAAGACATCCTGCGCGAACTGAACACCCAGCTCGAAAAGCTGGAGGCGCAGGCCGAGGTGGCCACGCGCTACCGCGAGCTCCAGGCGGACGGCGAAAAGAAGCAGCACGCGCTGTGGTTCCTGAAGGAAACCGGGGCGCGCGAAGAGCGGGCCAAGAAGGCCCAGGAAATGGCGCAGGCCCAGAACGAGCTGGAAGCCGCCATCGCCGGCCTGCGGGCGGGCGAAGCGGCGCTGGAATCCCGGCGCCAGGCCCACTATGCCGCCAGCGACGCCGCCCATACGGCCCAGGGCGCGCTGTACGAAGCCAACGCCCAGGTGAGCCGCCTGGAAGCCGAAATTCGCCACGTGGTGGACTCCCGCAACCGCCTGCAGGCGCGCCGCGAACAGCTGCAGCAGCAGATCGGTGAATGGACCGCCCAGCGGGAGCACTGCACCGAGCAGATCGCCCAGGCCGAGGAAGACCTGGCGACCGGCGCCGCCCGCACCGAAGAGGCGCGCGCCAAGGCCGAAGACGCCCAGGCCGCCTTGCCGGCGGTGGAGCAGCGCGTGCGCGAAGCCGCCTCCGGGCGCGACGAGATGCGCGCCGCCCTGGCCCGCGTGGAACAGAACCTGGCCCTGGTCGCGCAGACGCAGCGCGACGCGGACCGCCAGATGCAGGCCCTGGAGCAGCGCCGCGAGCGCCTGCAGCAGGAACTGCGCGAATTGCACAGCCCCGATCCGGTCCGCCTCGAGCAACTGGCCGGCGACCGCGTGGCGGGCGAAGACCAGCTCGAGGAAGCCCAGGAAGAACTCGCCACGCTGGAGGGCCGCGTGCCGGAAGCGGATGCCGAGCGCAGCCGCGCCCAGGCCGCCGCCCAGACCGACGCGCAGAACCTTGCGCGCCTGGAAGCCCGCCTGTCCGCGCTGGTGAAGCTGCAGGAAGACGTGCAGAAGCAGGGGGCGCTGGAGCCCTGGCTCGCCAAGCATGAACTTACCGGGCTGACCCGGCTGTGGCAGAAGCTGCACGTCGAGCCAGGCTGGGAAACCGCCCTGGAAGCCGCCATGCGCGAACGCATGGCCTCCATGGAAGTGCGCAGCCTGGACTGGGCCCGCGCCTTCGCCGAAGACGCGCCGCCCGCCCGCTTGGCTTTCTACCAGCTGCCGGCCGCCGCGCCCACGCCTCCGGCCCCGGCCGGGCTGACCCCGCTGGCCAGCTTGTTGCGCATCACCGATCCGGACCTGCGCACGCTGCTCAATGAATGGCTGGACGGCGTTTATACCGCCACCGACCTGACCGAGGCCCTGTCCATGCGCGCCAGCCTGCCCGCCGGCAGCGCCTGCGTGGTCAAGGCCGGGCATTTGGTGGATGCGCACAGCGTGCGCTTCTACGCGCCCGATTCCGAGCAGGCCGGGCTGCTGGCCCGCCAGCAGGAAATCGAGAACCTGCAGCGCGAGATCAAGGCCCAGCAACTGATCGCCGACCAGGCGCGCGCCGCGGTGGCCCGAGCCGAGGCCGCCTGGCAGCAGGTGTCCCAGGCCATCGCCCCGGCGCGCCAGCGCGTGGCGGAAGTCACGCGCCGGGTGCACGACATCCAGCTGGAACACTCGCGCCTGCAGCAGCAGGCCGAACAGTCGGGCGAGCGCGCTTCCCGCCTGCGGCAGGACCTGGAGGAAATCAAGGTCCAGGAAGAAGACTTGCGCGCCACTCGCGAGGAGGCCGAGGCCCGCTTCGAGGCGCTGGACGAAGAGCTGGCCGAACACCAGTCCCGCTTCGCCGACGCCGAGATCGACGGCGAGACGCTCGCCGCCCAGGCCGAGGCCGCCCGCGCCGGGTTGCGCGAACTGGAGCGCGCCGCCCAGGAAGCCGAATTCGCCGAACGCAGTATCCAGGTCCGGATCACCGATCTGCAGCGCAACCAGCAATTGGCCGCCGACCAGAGCCAGCGCGCCAGCGTCGAACTGGAGCAATTGCAGGAGGACCTGGCCGAGCTGGACGCGTCGGCTTCCCAGGCCGGCTTGCAGGACGCCCTGGAGGTGCGCGCCGAGCGCGAGGAAGCGCTGTCGCGCGCGCGCCAGGAAATGGACAATCTGGCGGCCTTGCTGCGCGGCGCCGACGAAGACCGCCTGCAGCAGGAACAGACGCTGGAGCCGCGGCGCGCCCGCATCATGGAATTGCAGTTGCAGGAGCAGGCCGCACGCCTGGCCGAAGAGCAATTCACGGAACAGCTGAACGCGCGCGAGGTTGACCGGGAGGCCCTGGCGCAGGAACTGGCCAACCAGTCCGATGAATGGCGCCGGGCAAGCTGGCTGCAATCGGAAGTGGGCCGAATTTCGCGCCAGATCGAATCCCTGGGCTCGGTCAACCTGGCCGCGCTGGACGAGCTGAACAGTTCGCGCGAGCGCAAGGGCTTCCTGGATTCGCAGCACCAGGACCTGATGACCGCCATCGAGACCCTCGAAGACGCGATCCGCAAGATCGACCGGGAAACGCGCGAGCTGCTCCAGGAGACCTTCAACGTGGTGAACGGCCACTTTGGCGAGCTCTTCCCCAAGCTGTTCGGCGGCGGGGAGGCCCGGCTGAGCATGACGGGCGAGGAAATTCTCGACGCCGGCGTGCAGGTCATGGCCCAACCGCCCGGCAAGCGCAACAGCACCATCCACCTGCTGTCGGGCGGCGAAAAGGCGCTGACGGCGACCGCGCTGGTGTTCGCGCTGTTCAAGCTCAACCCCGCCCCGTTCTGCTTGCTGGACGAGGTGGACGCGCCGCTGGACGACGCCAATACGGAACGCTACGCCAATCTGGTCGCCAACATGAGCGAGCAGACCCAGTTCCTGTTCATCTCGCACAACAAGATCGCGATGCAGATGGCCAAGCAATTGGTCGGTGTAACCATGCAAGAGCAAGGGGTTTCGCGTATCGTTGCGGTAGACATAGATTCGGCCGTGCAGATGATGGCCTCCGAAGCGGCATAAACCAATATTCAGAAGGGCGCCGGGCGTTTCGGCGCGGGATTGACACATGAGTGATTTGCAGATCGGGCTGATTGCCCTCGGCGTCCTGCTGATACTGCTGGTGCTGGGATTCAACTGGTGGCAGGACCGCCGCGTCCGGCGCAAGATGCAGACCCATTTCCCAGCGTCCGAGCAGGATCCTCTGCTGGGGGCGGGCGCAGTTGCCGGCGCCGCCAGCGCCGGTTCGGGTCCGGCGCCGCGCCGCGAGCCCGGCATGGTCGGCGACGCCCCGCGCGCGCCAGCCGGCCAGGCGGCCCCGGTCGATCCGGGCACGGATGCCGACGATGCCGCCGAGCCCGATCCCGCTTGCGAAGTGGTCATCGAGATCAACTTCGCCGAACCCGTGCGCGGCGCCGAGCTGCTGCCCTATATGCAGAGCCTGCGTCACGTGGGCCGCAAGCCCATGCGCGTGTTCGCCGAAACCGACCAGCGCCGCCACCGCGCCCACATCCACGCGGACGAGTCCTACGCCTCGATGCAACTGGCGGTGCTGCTTGCCAACCGCAGCGGCCCGCTGACCGCTATCGAATGGTCGCAGGCCTGGGCCCGGGCCCAGGATATGGCCGAGCGTTTCGACGCCACCATCGAAGGGCCGGATCAGCAGGCCGTGCTTGAGCAGGGCGCCCGCCTGGACGACACCTGCGCCGCCCTGGACACCCAGGTCGGCCTGACCCTGTTGCTGGGCACGGCCCAGCCCGCCGCCGAAGTGCTGGGCATTGCGCGCGATACCGGCTTCGTCCCCGATGGCAACCGCCTGGCCTGGCCGGCGGATAACGGCGTCGCCCGCTTCACGCTGGCCCGCGCCGATGGCGCGGCGTTCGATGCCGGCATGGGCGGAATCGAACGGCTTTACCTGTTGCTCGACGTGCCGTGCAGCCCCGCGGACAGCCGCGCCTTCGGCCGCATGGTCGACGTGGGCCGCGACCTGGCCGCCCGCCTGCGCGCGGAACTGGTCGACGATCAGGGCAAGCCGCTGGCCGACGGCTCTGAAACGGTTATCGACGAACGGCTGCAGGTGCTGTTCGGCCAGCTGGAGCAGGCAGGCCTGCCCGCCGGCAGCGAGCGCGCTCAACGGGTGTTCGCCTGATGGGGGTTCCCCCCGCAGCGCCGCGCGTCTCCGCCAAGGGGGCGCCGCGGCGGACCGGCAAGGCCGGCTCTGCGCGGCCCCGCGTCCACTCCCAAGCATTGCGCTTGAGTCGTGAGGTCCGGGCGGTCCGCGGTGTTATGGATAACTGATATGAAAGGCACTTCCGGCGGTGAAAGCGCGGCCCAGGCCGCGGCGCGCTTGCGCGCTGAAATCGAACAGCACAACGTCCGCTACTACGTCTACGACGATCCTTCCGTCTCGGATGCGGAGTACGACGCCCTGATGCGGGAGCTGCAGGCCCTGGAGGCCGAGCACCCGGAACTCGTGACGCCCGAATCGCCCACGCAGCGGGTCGGCGCGGCGCCCGTGTCGGCCTTCGGCGCGGTGCGCCACGCGGTGCCCATGCTTTCGCTGGGCAATGCCTTCGACGAGGAAGACGTGGTTGCCTTCGACCGCCGCGTGACCGACACGCTGCGCGGCGCTGGCCTGCTCGGCCCGGCGCAGCAGGCGGATTATTTCTGCGAACTCAAGCTGGACGGCCTGGCCATCAGCCTGCGCTACGAGGACGGCCGCCTGGTGCAGGCCGCCACGCGCGGAGACGGCCAGACCGGCGAAGACGTCACCTCCAATATCCGCACCATCAAGGCGATCCCACTGCAGCTCAACGGGGCCGCGCCGAAGGTGCTGGAGGTGCGGGGCGAGGTGCTGATGAACCGCGCCGACTTCGAAAAACTGAACCAGGCCCAGGCCAAGCGCGACGAAAAGGTGTTCGTCAATCCGCGCAATGCGGCCGCCGGCAGCCTGCGCCAGCTGGATCCGCGCATTACCGCCAAGCGGCCGTTGCGGTTTTTCGCCTATGGCTGGGGCGAGGTCCACGGCTTGCCGGGCTCGCAGGGCGGGCTGTTTGCGGAGGCCTCGGCGGGCGCGGCCGAAGCCTCGCAACTGCCGGAGAAATCCCATGGCGCCATGCTGGACTGGCTGGCCTCGCTGGGCCTGCCGGTCAACGTAAGGCACAACCACCGGGCCACGGGCGCCGAAGGCCTTATGGCCTTCTACGTCAAGGTCGGCGCGATGCGCGCAGAATTGCCCTATGACATCGACGGCGTGGTCTACAAGGTGGATTCGCTGCCGGCCCAGAAAGTGCTGGGCTTCGTGGCGCGCGCGCCGCGCTTTGCCCTGGCGCACAAGTTTGCCGCCGAAGAGGCCACCACCACGCTGCTGGACATCGAGGTGCAAGTCGGCCGCACCGGCGCCATCACCCCCGTGGCTCGCCTGAAGCCGGTGTTCGTCGGGGGCGTGACCGTCACCAATGCCACGCTGCACAACGAGGATGAGATCCGCCGCAAGGATGTGCGCATCGGCGATACGGTAATCGTGCGCCGCGCGGGCGACGTGATTCCCGAGGTATTGGGGCCTGTGCTGGAAAAACGGCCCGACGACGCCCGGGAGTTCGTCATGCCCACCGCGTGTCCGGTGTGCGGTTCCGCCATCGAGCGCCTGGAAGGCGAGACCATCGCGCGCTGCACGGGCGGCCTGTTCTGCGGCGCCCAGCGCAAGCAGACGCTCTGGCACGCGGCCAGCCGCAAGGCGCTGGACATTGAAGGCCTGGGCGAGAAACTCGTGGATCAACTGGTCGACAGCGGCCGCGTCAAGACGCTGGCCGATCTGTACAGCCTGCGTCCGCTCGAACTGGTGGGGCTGGACCGCATGGGCCAGAAGTCTGCCGACAATCTGGTGGCGGCCATCGAAAAGGCGCGCACGCCGGGGCTGGCCCGCCTGCTGTTCGCCTTGGGCATCCGCCATGTGGGCGAAACCACCGCGCGCGACGTGGCGCGCCATTTCGGCAGTATCGAAGCCATCATGGACGCCGACGAAGACATGTTGTCGTCCGTGCCCGACGTGGGGCCGGTGGTGGCCGCGTCCATTCGCCACTTTTTCGCCGAACAGCACAATCGCGACGTGATCGGGCAGTTGAAGGAGCAGGGCGTGAGTCCGGTGCCCGAAGCGGCCCCGCAAGGCACCACCCTGGCGGGCAAGACCTTCGTGCTGACGGGCACCTTGCCCAACTGGACGCGCGAAGAAGCCTCCATGCACATCCAGGCGGCCGGCGGCAAGGTCAGCGGCTCGGTATCCAAGAAGACGGCCTACCTGGTGGCGGGCGAGGACGCCGGGAGCAAGCTCACCAAGGCCCAGGAACTGGGCGTGGCGGTGCTGGACGAGGATGGGCTGAAGGCCTTGCTGGGAATGGCCGGCTGAGGCCGGTTCTCCCGGAAAACATTCCTTCCCCCCCAAAAAAAACTGCCCGCGATGCGGGCAGTTTTCGTTTGAGCGGCAAGGCTTACTGGATCTTGGCCTTTTCGCGCAGTTCCTTCTGGTAGTCGGCCAGGGTTTGCTGGCGCAGCATTTCTTCCAGTTGCGTGCGCACCTGGTCGAGCGGCGGGAATTCCACCGGACGGGTGTCGTCGACCATGATGATGTGCCAGCCGAACTGGGTTTGCACCGGCTTGTCGACCAGCTCGCCCTTCTTCAGCTGCGTCACGGCCTGCGCGAACGGCTGGACGTAGTTGGTCGGGGGCGCCCAACCCAGGTCGCCGCCCTTTTCGGCGCTGCCGGGGTCCTTCGAGTTCTTCTTGGCCAGGTCGTTGAACTTGCTCTTGTTGCTCTTGATCTGGGCCAGCAGGTCATTGGCCGTCTTCTCGTCTTCGACGAGGATGTGACGAACCTTGTATTCCATCTTGCCGGCCTGTTCCTTCTTGATCTTCTCGTATTCCGCCGTGACCTTGGCGTCCGAGACGGGGTGCTTGGCCAGGTAGTCGGCCATCAGGGCGCGGACCAGGATGCCTTGGCGGGCCAGTTCGATTTCGGTCTGGACGTCGGCCTGCTTGGCGATGCCGCTGGCTTCGGCGGCCTGCACGAAGATCTGGCGGTTGATCATTTCCTGCTTGACCTGTTCGCGCAATTGCGGCGAATCGGTGGCGCCCTGGCTCACCAGCAGCTTGACGAATTGATCCAGGCTCTTCTGCGGGATGGCCTTGCCGTTGACGGTGGCCACGTTCTGGGCAAAAGCCGGCACGGCGATGACGCAGGCCGCAGCCAGCATGACGATGCGTTTCATGAATATCCTTTTACTTTCTATTTGGGAGCCTGGGCGTCAAGCGCAAGCGCATGAATCGGATAGGGGATCAAATCTTGCAAATGATGATACACCAGCCGATGCCGCGCGACGGGGGAGAGCCCGGCAAAGCAAGACGCAACGATGATCACGCGATAGTGGCCGGCGCCGTTTTTACTGCCTTCGTGCCCGGCGTGCAAATGCGAGTCGTCCAGGATGTCCAGGCTGACGGGTTCCAGGACGGCGAGCCGTTCCCGGATCAGGGAGATTCGGTCGGTGGTGTCTGACATGGCGGTCGATATGAAAGTTCCGGCGCGCTGGCGCCGGACGGAAGAGGGAGGGGGAGGCTCAGGGCTTGCCGGGCGGGGTGTCGGAGCCAGAGGGCGTCTGCTCCTCGGCCTGGATGTGCTTGCCCAGCCACAGCGACTGCCCGATCACGAAGACCACCATCAGGCCCATCAGGCCGAAGGCCTTGAAGCTGACCCATTGCGACTCGGTGAAGTGGCCGGAAAACGCCACGTAGAGATTGAGGGCGCCCGCGATCAGGAAAAATGCGGCCCATACCAGGTTCAGCCGTTCCCAGGCGGCATCCGGCAGCTGGATCTGCTTTTCCATCAGGCGGCGGATCAGGTTGCGGCCGAACAGCAGGCGCGCGAAGACCAGCGCGCCGCCGAACAGCCAGTACAGCACCGTGGGCTTCCATTTGATGAAGACGTCGCTGTGCAGCCAGATCGTCGCGCCGCCGAACACCAGGATGACCGTGAGGTTGATCCAGTGCATGGCCTCGGTGGCGCGGCCCGTGGCCTTCAGCCAGATGATCTGCGCGACGGCCGCGGCCATGGCGACGCCCGTGGCGATGAAAATGTCCGTGTACCGATAGGCGATGAAGAAAAGGAACAGCGGAAACAGGTCGAACAGAAACTTCTTCATTCAGTCTTCTACGGGTTCAAACGTCATCGACAGGGAGTTGATGCAGTAGCGCAGGCCGGTGGGCTCGGGGCCGTCGGGGAAGACGTGGCCCAGGTGCGAGTCGCAGACGTTGCACAGCACTTCGGTGCGGACCATGCCGTGGCTGGTATCCCGCTCTTCGCGAACGTTGTCCGGGTCCAGCGGCTGGAAATAGCTGGGCCAGCCGCAGCCGGCGTCGAACTTGGTGTCGGAGGCGAACAGCGCCGTGCCACAGCCCACGCAGCGGTAGATGCCATGCGAGAACGTATCCCAGTAGCGCCCGGTGAATGCGCGTTCCGTACCCTTTTCTCGGGCGACGACGTATTCTTCGGGGGAAAGCTGGGCGCGCCATTCGGCGTCGGATTTGCGTACTTTGTCCATATGAGCTCTTGGAGTCCCGATGCCCGAAATGGTTCGGGCATAATCCCGCCCCATGTTAATCGAGTTTGACCAGGCGGTTGTATCGACGCCCCAGGCGGAAGTGTTGCGCGGGGTGAGCGCGACGCTGGCCGAGCGCCGCGTCGGCATCGTCGGCCCCAATGGCGCCGGCAAGAGCACGCTGGCGCGCCTGGTCAACGGGCTGGTGCTGCCTTCCTCGGGCAGCGTGCGGGTGGGCGGGCTGGATACCCGGCAAGACCTGAAGGCGGTGCGCCGTCAGGTCGGCTTCGTTTTCCAGAACCCCGAGAACCAGATCGTATTTCCCATTGTGCGCGAAGACCTGGCGTTCGGCCTGAAGCACCTGGCGCCGGACCGACGGCAGCGCGAGGCCCGCATCGAGGCGCAGCTGGGCAGCCTGGGGGTAGGGCATCTGGCCGACCGGACCAGCCATACCCTGTCGGGCGGCGAGCGCCAGCTGGTGGCGCTGGCGGCGGTGCTGGTCATGGAACCCGCGCTCATCGTGTTCGACGAGCCTACCACCCAGCTGGACCTGCGCAACCGCAACCGGGTGCGCGATGCCATCGCCGGGCTGCCCCACGACGCCATCGTCGTCAGCCACGACCTGGAACTGCTGGAGGACTTCGACCGGGTGCTCGTCGTGCGGGACGGCAATATCGCGGCGGACGATGCCCCGGGCGCCGCCCTGCGCTGGTACCGGGAGCACTGCGCATGATGGAGCCCCTGTATGTGCCGGGCGGCACGCCGCTGCACCGTCTGCCGGCCTGGCTGAAACTGCTGGCGCTGATGGCGGCGGGGGCGGGGCTCTTCCTGCTGCGCGACCCGCGCTGGCTGGCGCTGGCCTTCCTGGCCGCCAGTGTCCTGGTCTGGTCCACGGGCGTGGCCGCGGCTGCCGTCTGGAGGCAGTTGCGAGGGCTGGCCTGGGTGCTGCTGGCCGTGGGCGCCTTCACCGCCTGGTTCCAGGGCGGGATGGCGGCGCTGGCCGTGCTGCTGCGCGTGGGAGCCCTGGTGGGGCTGGCGCTGGCCGTCACCCTGGCCACCCGCACTTCCGACTTGATCGCGGTCTGCGAAAAGGCGTTGATGCCTCTGCAGCGCGCCGGGCTGGTCGATGCCGGCAAGGTGGCGCTGGCGCTGGCCCTGGCCCTGCGTTTCGTGCCCGAGATCTGGCGCAACTTCCAGGAAATCCGCGAGGCGCAGGCCGCCCGCGGGCTGGGCGCCAATCCTGTGGCGCTCATCGTGCCATTGATCGTGCTGACCCTGAAAAGGGCCCAGGAAGTCGCCGAAGCCATCGACGCGCGCAGCGCCTGAACACCATCCACCTGCAAGGGGAAAATCCCATGAAATCCAGCAACACCGTGCTGATCGCGTTGTTCGCGGCGCTGATCGTCGTCCTGAGCCTGATCCCGCCCATCCCGCTGCCCGCCATTCCGGTGCCCATCACGCTGCAGACCCTGGGGGCCATGCTGGCGGGCGCCATGCTGGGGCCCGCGCGGGGCGCGCTGGCCTGCCTGCTGTATCTGGCGCTGGCTGCCATCGGCCTGCCCGTGCTGCCGGGCGGGAGGGGCGGCCTGGGCGCGTTTCTCGGCCCGACGGGCGGCTTCCTCGTAGGCTTGGTGGCCGGCGCCTTCGTGACGGGCTGGCTGGCCCGCCGGCTGGCCGCCAGGGCCGCGGGTGCGGCGCAGGTCGCGGGCTACGTGGCCGCGTGCGTCATCGGCGGCATCGCCGTGGTGTACGCCTTCGGCGTGCCCTGGCTGGCCACGGTCGCGAAGATGGATCTTGCGAAGGCCGCGCTGGCGGTGGCCGTGTTCGTGCCTGGCGATCTGATCAAGGCGGTGGTCGCCGCCTGGGTGGCGTCCAGGGTGGAACGCGTGTGGCCGATGCTGGGGCGCTGAGGCGGACGCTTCGGGCCAAGGGAATCCCCCAACTGACGCGCGGTGGTCTTTTCTAGTACAAGTTCGCCATTAACGAATGCGTTTGCTGAAACGTGTTTCTGTAGCACATCAGGGATTTACCGGAGTTGCGCGTAGTCATCTGATACTGTTTTAACCCTATAATATTTTTTTCTGTATAACTTTAACTAGGCTCGCCCTAGCCTCTATCGAGGCGCCTCTGAGCCACCACAGGAGACAAAAATATGCGCAAGCACTTCGGCTTGTCCGCGGCGGCTGCCGCTGTTGCCCTGACCCTGCCGCTTCTGGCAAGCGCGCAGGTCAAGGTCGGCGTGACGGTGGCCAGCACCGGCCCCGCCGCGTCGCTGGGTATCCCCGAGCGCAACACCGTGGCTCTCCTGCCCAAGGAAGTGGCCGGCCAGAAGATCGAGTGGATCGTCCTGGACGACGCCACCGATACCACGCAAGCCGTCAAGAACTCGCGCAAGCTGGCTTCCGACGACAAGGTCGACGTCCTGATCGGCACCTCGGTCACGCCGGGCTCGCTGGCGATGGTCGACGTGGCCGCGGAAGCCAAGGTCCCCATGATCAGCGTGGCCGCCAGCGCCAAGATCGTCGAACCCGTCGACGACAAGCGCCGCTGGGTCTTCAAGACCCCGCAGAACGACGCGCTGATGGCGGGCGCCCTGGCTGACGCCATGGCCAAGTCCAAGGTCAAGACCCTGGGCTTCATCGGCTTTGCCGACGCCTACGGCGACGGCTGGCTCGACGTGATGCAGAAGGCCGCCAAGGCCAAGGGCATCGAGATCGTCGCGGTCGAAAAATACAGCCGCACCGACACCAGCGTCACCGGCCAGGTGCTCAAGCTGGTCGGCGCGAAGCCCGACGCCATCCTGATCGCCGGCGCCGGCACGCCCTCGGCCCTGCCGCAGAAGGAACTGAAGGCCCGCAACTACGGCGGCACCATCTACCAGACGCACGGCGCCGCCAACAACGACGTCCTGCGCGTCTGCGGCAAGGATTGCGACGGCATGCTCCTGCCGGCCGGCCCGCTGCTGGTCGCGGCACAGCTCCCGGACAGCAACCCGGTCAAGAAGTCGGCCCTGGCCTACGTGGAAGCCTACGAAAAGGTCAACGGCGCGGGCTCCACCAACACGTTTGGCGGCCATATGTGGGACGCCGGCCAGCTGGTCGTGGCCGCGCTGCCGGTGGCCCTGAAGTCGGGCGCCAAGCCGGGCACGCCGGAATTCCGCGCCGCCATGCGCGACGCCCTGGAAGGCGTGAAGGATCTCGCCGCCTCGCAAGGCGTGTTCAATATGTCGCCGACCGACCACGCCGGCTTTGACGAACGCTCGCGCGTCATCGTCAAGGTGGAAGGCGGCAAGTGGGTCTACCAGCCCAATCTGTAAATCCACCGGATCGCCCGATCCACGGGTGCACAATGCGGCGGCGCCGGCAAGGCGCGCGTCCGCGGCACCCGGGCAATGCTTCGCACCGGCCTCTCCGGCCGGTGTGTCGTATCAGTGCCCCGGACGCGGCCGGGGCACCAAGAAACCACAAGGTAGTTGTTAGATGGATTCCTCAATTGCGCTGATCCTGCTGCAAGACGGTGTCGTCAACGGTGCCATCTATGCCCTCCTGGGCATGGCTCTGGTGCTGGTATTCGCCGTCACGCGCGTCATTTTCATTCCCCAGGGCGAGTTCGTGGCGTTCGGCGCCCTGACCTTGGCCATGCTGGTGGATGGCAAGGTGCCCGGCACCGCCTACCTCCTGCCGCTGCTGGGCGTCGTGTGCCTGGCGCTTGAATTGCTGCGCGCGCTGCGCGCCCGCAGCGCCGCCGGCCTGCCCAAGGCCCTGGTGACCTGCGTGGCCCTGCCGCTGGCGCTGCTCTGGCTTACCATCACCTATACCGCGCCCGGCAATTCGCTGTGGCTGAACATGCTCTTGACGCTGTTGCTGGTGATCCCGATGGGCCCGATGGTCTATCGCATCGTCTATCAGCCGCTGGCCGAGGCCACCGTGCTGGTCCTGCTGATCGTTTCCGTGGCGGTGCACTTCGCGCTGACCGGCCTGGCCCTGGTGTTCTTTGGGGCCGAAGGCTGGCGCACGCCGGCGTTCGTCAGCGGGCAAGTCGACCTGGGCTTCACCACCTGGTCCGCGCAAAGCCTGTTCGTGGTCGCCACCTGCGCCATCCTGATCGTGGCCCTGTGGCTGTTCTTCGGCAAGACGCTCTACGGCCGCGCGCTGCGCGCCACGGCGGTCAACCGCCGCGGCGCGCGCCTGGTGGGCATCAGCACCACTATGTCCGGCAGCCTGACCTTCACGCTGGCGGTCGCCATCGGCGCCATGTCCGGCATGCTGATCGCGCCCATCACCACCGTCTACTACGACACCGGCTTCCTGATCGGCCTGAAGGGCTTCGTGGGCGCCATCATCGGCGGCCTGGCGAGCTACCCCGTGGCGGCCGCGGGCTCGCTGCTGGTGGGCGTGCTGGAAGCGTTCTCGTCCTTCTGGGCCAGCGCGTACAAGGAAGTCATCGTCTTCACACTGATTATCCCGGTTCTGGTCTGGCGTTCGTTCAGCACCCATCACGTGGACGAAGAGGAATAAACGTCATGAACCGCATTCTGCTTGCCGTCTTCATCGTCGTCCTGGCGGGCCTGCCGATGCTGTCGGCCACGCCCGAGTTCTGGGTGACGCAACTCAACTACATCGGGCTGGCCAGCCTGGTCGTGCTCGGGCTGGTGCTGCTGACCGGCGTGGGCGGCCTGACCTCGTTCGGCCAGGCGGCATTCGTGGGCCTGGGCGCCTACACCACCGCCTACCTGACCACGCAGTACGACGTGTCGCCCTGGCTGGCCCTGCCGGCCGGCCTGGTCCTGACCGCCGTGGTGGCCTACCTGCTGGGCGCCATCACGCTGCGTCTGTCGGGCCACTACCTGCCGCTGGGCACCATCGCGTGGGGCTTGTCGCTGTATTTCCTGTTCGGCAATATCGATTGGCTGGGCAAGCACGACGGCATCGCCGGCATCGAGCCCATCAGCATCTTTGGCATTTCCCTGGCCAGCGGCCGCCACATCTACTACCTGATCTGGGTATTCGTGCTGCTGGCGCTGTGGGCGACTCGCAACCTGCTGAACTCGCGTCCCGGCCGCGCCATCCGCGCGCTCAAGAGCGGAGCCGGCATGGCCGAGTCCATGGGCGTGAACACGGCTGCCTACAAGATCGTGATCTTCGTCTGGGCGGCGTTGCTGGCCTGCGTGTCGGGCTGGCTGTACGCGCACATGCAGCGCGCCGTCAGCCCCAGCCCCTTCGGCATCAATTACGGCATCGAATACCTGTTCATGGCCGTGGTGGGCGGAGCGGGCTACGTCTGGGGCGCATTGCTGGGCTCCAGCGTCATCCTGGTGCTGAAAGACCAGTTGCAGAACCTCCTGCCCAAGCTGCTGGATACCAATGCCAACTTCGAGATGATCGTCTTCGGCGTGTTGCTGATCCTGATGCTGCAATACGCCCGCAACGGCCTGTGGCCCATCCTGGCCGGCTGGTGGGAGAGCATGACGGGCGCCGATGGTTCGCGCCGCAACCTGGCGCCGCCCGCGCAAGCGCCGGCGCTGCCGACGCGCGCGCGTCCGCAAGCCGGGCAGGTGGTGCTGGAAGTCGACGCCATCCGCAAGGAATTCGGCGGCCTGGTCGCCGTCAACGACATCTCCTTCAAGGTGAGTTCCGGCGAAATCATGGGCCTGATCGGCCCGAACGGCGCCGGCAAGAGCACCACCTTCAACCTGATCAGCGGCGTGCTGCCGGTCACGCGGGGCAAGGTCACCTTCATGGGAGAGCGCATCGACAACCGCTCGGCGCGCGAGATCGCCAAGCTGGGCGTCGGCCGCACCTTCCAGCACGTGCAATTGCTGCCCAGCATGACGGTGCTGGAGAACGTGGCGCTGGGCGCGCACCTGCGCTCCGACGTCGGCGTCCTGGCGGGCGCCCTGCATTCGGACCGGGCCCGCGAAGCGCAATTGCTGCACGAGGCCGCCGAACAGCTCAAGCGCGTGGGCCTGGGCGAATACCTGTACGAGCAGGCGGGCAACCTGGCGCTGGGCCAGCAGCGCATCCTCGAAATCGCGCGCGCGCTGGCCGCCGACCCGGTGCTGCTGTTGCTGGACGAACCGGCCGCCGGCCTGCGCTACAAGGAAAAGCAAGACCTGGCCCGCGTGCTGGAGCAACTGCGCGCCGAGGGTATGAGCATTCTGCTCGTCGAACACGATATGGATTTTGTGATGCGCCTGACCAACCACCTGGTGGTGATGGATTTCGGCACCAAGCTCGCGGAAGGCGTGCCGGCCGATGTGCAAAAGAACCCGGCGGTGCTGGAAGCCTATCTGGGCGGCATCGACGACGACCTGCCCGAAGCGGACCAGGCCAAGCCCGTGTCGGCAGGAGGCGTGTGATGAGCGCGACGCAACCCCCCGTTCTTGAAGTCAGCAAGCTGTCGGCCCGCTACGGCAAGGTCGGCGCGCTGGTGGGCGCCACGCTCACCGTCCCCGCCGGCAGCATCGTCACGGTGATCGGCGCCAACGGCGCCGGCAAATCCACCATGCTGAACGCGATCATGGGCTCCTTGCCCCATACCGGCCATGCGGCGGGCGCCGTGCAGTACGCCGGCGCCGACGTGTCGGGCTGGCAGGTGGAGCGCCGCGTCGCGGCCGGCGTGTCGCTGGTGCCCGAACGCCGCGAGCTGTTCGGCACCATGTCGGTGGAAGACAATCTGCTGCTGGGCGGCTTCCGCCGCTACCGCGCCCGCGAAAGCGGCTGGCGTGACACGCTGAACGAAGTGTTCGATCTGTTCCCGCGCCTGCGCGAGCGGCGCGGCCAGCAGGCCGGCACGCTCTCCGGAGGCGAGCGCCAGATGCTGGCCGTCGGCCGCGCGCTGATGGCCAAGCCCAACCTGCTGATGCTGGACGAGCCCAGCCTGGGGCTGGCTCCGCGCATCGTGCGCGAGATCTTCCACATCATCGCCCGCCTGCGCGAAACCGGCGTGGCGATCCTGCTGGTCGAGCAGAACGCGCGCGCGGCGCTGCAAGTGGCGGACTACGGCTATGTGCTGGAAACCGGCGAGGTCATCCTGCATGGCCCGGCGCGCGAACTGGCCGGCGATCCGAAGGTCATCGAAAGCTACCTGGGCCTGGGCAAGGGCGGCGAACAAGCCGAGCAGGCCTGAGGTGTCGCGGACGCTGTCGCGGCGTCCCCGGCGGCGCTTCCTTCAAGCGCGGGCCCGTTCAGGCCCGCGCAGTCCATTCCATGATCGTTTCCTGTCCCATCGCGGGATCGGAGGTGGACGGCCTGCCGGTTTCCACCCGGCCCGCGAACCGGCGCAGGAAAGCGGGATCCTCTGCCACGGTCACCCCGAAGTCATACCAGCCGCCATTGTCGTCCAGCGGCCAGGCGAAGCCGGCCTCGAGGCCGGCTTCGAGGGTCTGGGTCGCCGCCGGCCGCCCGTAGGCCTGGTCTTCGATCGTGAACGTACAGGCCTGCGCGCCGCCATTGCGGACGGACAGGTGCAATAGCGCGCCGCTGGCGTCATGGCGGGCATGGACCTCCAGGCCATGTTGCGCGCGCGCGTTCAGGCGGCCTGCGCAATGGCGGTGAAAGCCGTTGGGGCCCAGCATCCAAAGATCGTAACGGCCTGCGTCCTCGCGGGCGTCCCAGGCCCCTGACAGCTGCTTGCCCGCTTCCACCGTATAACGGCGAGGCCCGCGCTCGAGATGCAGCCGGTCATAGACATGCAGCACCGCGCCGGCGGCGCCGGCGTTGTCGAAATGCAGGGTGACGCTCTGGCCGGAGGCAGTGGCGTTCGCGTGCAGCGCGTAGGGCAGGGCCCGCGACGGCCGCGTGCCGGCCCCCTGCCGCGCGGCGTCCGGCCTGGCGGGCGCGGGCGGAGTGACCGTGCCGGGCAGGGCGGCAGCCCGTGCGGCGGCGCGCGCCGTGGGCGGCAGGCCGCGCAGCATGTCTTCGTCGTTGGGCGTGGCGAAGTTGAAAATCGAGGTCAGGTCGCCGCAGACCGCCCGGCGCCACGGTGAAATGTTGGGCTCGGCCACGCCGAAGCGCCGCTCGATGAAGCGCAGCACCGACGTGTGGTCGAAGACTTCCGAATTGACCCAGCCGCCACGAGTCCAGGGCGACAGCACGTACATGGGCACGCGCGGCCCCAGCCCGTAGACGCCATGCCGGTGCGCCGGGGTATCGTCCTTTTCGGCGCCGGTGACGATCTCGTGGTATTCACCGGCCGTATCGACGGTGGAGGCGCCGGCCAGCGCGCCGGAGGCATCGCGCGAAGGCGGCGCGGGCGGCGGCATATGATCGAAGAACCCGTCGTTCTCGTCGAACATCAGCAGCAGGACCGTCTTGCTCCATACCTCGGGGTTGGCGGTCAGCGCGTCCAGCACGCGAGCGGTGTAGTCCGCGCCCTGCGCGGGGCTGGAGGGGCTGGGATGCTCGGAGCCTGCCTTGGTGGCGCAGATCCAGGACACCTGAGGCAGCTTGCCGTCCAGCACGTCCTGGCGCAGCAGATCCAGGCCGCGCGTGGTCAGAGCCTTTTCCTTCAGCGCGGCCAGCGAGCCGGGCACGCCGCGGTAGGCGTCGCGGTAGGCCTTGAAGCCCGCCGTGGGATTGAGCGAATAGTTGTCCGCCATGTCCTGGTAGATGCGCCAGCTGACGCCGGCAGCTTCCAGCCGTTCCGGGAACGTGATCCAGGTGTAGCCGCCCGCCGGGTCGCCGCCCGACAGCTTGTTGTAAAGGTTGCCCAGCGCGGGGCCGTTGCCCCGGCCCAGGCCGTCATTGGTGCCGGTCCACAGGAACAGCCGGTTGGTGTTGGTGCCGCCGGTGAACGAGCAGTGATAGGCGTCGCATACGGTGAAGGCGCGGGCCATGGCGTACTGGAAGGGCATGTCGCCTTCCGTGAAGTAGGCCATGGAATGGTTCTTCTTGGCTGCGGGCCACCTGCCCATGCGGCCCGCGTCCCAGGCCGCCTGCGCGTTCGACCAGGTATGCGGCGTGCTGGCGATGCGCATGTATTCCGCCACCTTGCGGGTATCCGCGTGGAAGGGCAGGACGGTGCGCGGCCCTTCGCCGGCTTGGTCGTTGTATTGCGCCCAGACCGTCCGGCGCGCGCGCTCGGGGCTGTCTGGCACAGGGATGGGGAAGCGGTCGCCGAAGCCGCGCACCCCCGCCAGCCCGCCGAAATAATGGTCGAACGAGCGGTTCTCCTGCATGAAGATCACGATGTGCTCCACATCGCGGATCGTGCCCGTGCGGCGGGCTGCCGGAATCGCGAAAGCGCGGCGCAGCGGCGCCGGCAGCATGGCCAGGGCGCTGCCCGCGGCGGCGAGCGTAGCGCTGTTTCGGAGGAAGTCGCGGCGGGTGGGCATGGATTTCCTCCGAGTGGATTGGGGCGGTTTGCGGCAGCCTACCTGCCGGATGGCCAGCGGCCGCCCAGCGCCTGCGTGGCCGAAGCGGCGGCCTCCTGCGCCAGCTTCGACATTTTCTTCACGGCGGCGGGGGAGAAGCGCTCTTTGGGTCCGGACAGGGAAATCGCGCCGCAGATGTCATCGTCGGGGCCGAACACCGGGCTGGCCACGGCCGCGCAATTGGGGTCGCGCTCGCCCATGGAAGTCAGGACCAGGCCGGCCTGGGCGGGGGCCTGCCCATCGACCAGATAGGCGGTGATCAGCTTGCCCGCGGCGCCCTTGTCCAGCGGCAGCAGGTCGCCCACGCGAATGCGGTCCAGCGTGGAATGATGGGAGTCCACGCGCAGCAGGCACACGCGCGATTGCGCGTCGTGGTAGACGTGGAACGACGCGCTTTCCGTTCCCTTGTCCACCAGCCCCTGCAGCAGGGGAAGAATGGTTTCGGTCAAACGGTAGGTGGCTTCATAGGCCCGGCCCAATTGATGGGCATACGGGCCCAGCGCGTAGCGCCCGTCGGCGCGGCGCACCACCAGGGCGGCTTTTTCCAGCGATGCGATAAGCCGCAAGAGCGTGCTCTTGTAAAACCCCGTGGCCCGGGAAAGGTCGGCAAGCGTGATGGGATCGGTGCGTTGCGCGATGGCCCCGATGATTGCCAGGGCGCGTTCGACGGCGGCGACGCCGTCGGTGGAATTGTCCTGAGTGGGGGTACGGCTCATTGGAATGATAAGGGGTGATTTTGCGGGGGTTCCCTACTCCGCGTCGATCACCCGGCTGATGACCGGGAAATAACGGTTGCCATGTCCCTGGGCCAGCGCCGCATCGAACCAGACATCCACGTTGCGGGCGCCAAGCGCTTGCACGCCGGTCTGTTCCGCCAGGGCCAATGCATAGCGCAGGTCTTTGCGGGCGTAGTCCACCGGGAAGGCTTTTTCGGGAAAATTCCCAGGCAGAATAGCCTTTAAGCCGTGGTTGCGCAACGCGAAGCTATCGGCCGATCCGCGGGTGAACGTCTCCAGCACGACCTGCGGATCCACTCCGGAACGGCGCGCGATGGCGCGGGCCTCGGACAGGGCCACCACCGTTTCGAACAGCACCATGTTGTTCAGGATCTTCACCACCTGGCCGCTGCCGACGGGGCCGCAATGGGTGATTTCGTTGGCAAACGTGGAGACCAGAGGCTTGACCGCCTCGAAGCTCCTTTCCTCGCCGCCGATCATGACGGACAGGGTGCCGGCTTCCGCCGCGGCGCGGGTGCGGGCCACGGGCGCGTCGATGAAGGTCGCGCCCTTGACCTCGAACTCGCGCGCCAGTTCGCGGGTCACGTCCACCGGCGACGTGCTCAGGTCCACGATCAACTGGCCCGCGCGCGCATTCGCCAGCAGGCCGTCGGCGGCGCGCGACAGCTGGGCGACGATTTCTCCGGACGGCAGCGACAGGAACACCACTTCGCACTGCTGCATGATCTGCGCGCTTGTCGCCGCCGTTACGCCATGCGGCGCAAGCCGCTGCAAGGGAGCGGAGTCGGTGTCGCAACCCAGCACCGGCAATCCGCCTTTGACGGCGAGGTTGCGGCAGATCGGTTCGCCCATGACGCCCAGGCCGATGAAGCCGGCGCGTTGAAATTCAGCCATTTAAGTAGTCTCCGAGAGGAAGATGGGGGCCGCAGCCGCGGCCGGGAATGGAATAGGGCGGCCGCCGCGGCTACATGCCGAAGTAGACGCCTTTGGATTGCTGGTAGAGCCGCAGTCCGTTCACGCCTTTCTCGCGGCCGATTCCGCTTTGTTTGAAACCGCCGAAGGGGGTGGAGATCGACAGCTGCTTGTAGGTGTTGATCCACACGCTGCCCGCTTCGAGGCGTCCCGCCACGCGCCAGGCGCGGCGGTAGTCGGCGGTCCAGATGCCGGAGGCCAGCCCGTAGGCGCTGTCGTTCGCCTGTTCGATCAGATCTTCCTCATCGTCGAACGTCAGCGCGCACAGCACCGGCCCGAAGATTTCCTCGCGCACGGCTTGCGCATCGCGCGAGAGCCCGCCCAGCACGGTGGGCCGGTAGAACGCGCCCGCCGACAGCCCGGCGCCGTCGGGCCGTTCGCCGCCGGTCAGCACCTGCGCGCCTTCGCGCCGGGCGGATTCCACCATGCTCTCGATCTTGCCGCGATGGGCGAAAGACGCGATCGGTCCCATCTGCGCGCCCTCCGCGTCGGGCAGGTCGACTTTCAGCTGGCCCGCGCGGGCCACCAGTTTCGCGATGAACGATTCGGCGATGCCGCGTTGCACGTAGAGTCGCGAACCGGCCACGCACGATTGACCGCTGCCTTCGAAAATGCCGCCGATTACGCCTTCGATGGCTGCGTCCTGGTCCGCGTCCGCGAACACGATGTGCGGCGACTTTCCGCCCAGCTCCAGGGCGACCGGCATGAGCTTTTCCGCGGCGGCATGCGCGATGGCGCGGCCGCTGCCGGTCCCGCCGGTGAACGACACCATGCGCACGCCCGGGTGCTCGACGAGGCGGCGGCCCACCGTCGATCCGAGCCCGGTAAGAACGTTGAGTATGCCGGGGGGCAGGCCTGCCTCGAGCGCGATGCGGCCCAGCACCAGGGCGGGGGACGACGTGACTTCGGAAGGCTTGAGGATCACGGCATTGCCCGCGGCCAGGGCGGGCGCGACCTTCTGCGCCTCCATCGTAAGCGGCGAATTCCATGGCGTGATGGCGACGACCACGCCATACGGTTCGTAGCGCGTCATCGAAAGATAGTTGCCGCGCGGGGGCGTCACTTCCGCTTCCAGCGTTTCGCAGACGCCGGCGTAGTAGCGGAAGGTGGCGGCGGCGCTGGCGACCTGGGCCTTGCACTCCGCCCACACCTTGCCGTTTTCGATCATCTGCAAGCGCGCCAGAACGGACGCATTGGCGTCCATGCCGTCCGCGATGCGGCGCAGGATAGCCGCGCGCTGGTGCGGCAGCATGTTGCGCCAGGCCGGTTGGCGCTGGGCCTGCCACGCCGCCTCGACGGCCTGGTCCACCTGGGCGTCGGACGCCGCGCTGATGAGGTAGTTGCGCGCACCGGTGGCGGGGTTGATGGATTCGAACGCGTTGGCGTCCTGCGCGATCCATTGCCCGCCTATCAGCATGGATTTCAGGGTGTCCGGTGTGTCGGCCATGATGCTTTGCTCCTCTCTTGGTGGCGTTTCCCGGACGGATCGCGGATTCCCGGAAAACACCTGGTCATTGACATGTCTGGTTTGAAAAAATATAAAATAGAATGAGCGTTCTGTCTACAGGAACGATAAAAGCAGGTCCAAACCGAACACAAGAGGAGACATTCCGATGCGATGCAATTGGTTGCGCGCCCTGGCTTGCGCCGCGGTGCTGTTATCCGGAGCGGCACAGGCCGGCCGGTATCCCGAAAAGCCGGTGACGATGATCGTGCCCTATCCGGCCGGTGGCGCCACCGACGTGGTGGCGCGCGCCGTGGCCGAGAAATTGACGCAGTCATGGGGGCAGACGGTGATCGTCGAAAACCGCGCCGGCGCGGGAACGACGATCGGGGCAAGCGCGGTGGCGCGCGCGCAGGGCGACGGCTACACGCTGTTCATGACCACGTCGGCGCACACCATCAGCGGCCACCTCTACACCAAGCTCAACTACGACCCCGTCAAGGATTTTGCGCCCATCTCGCTGGTCACCAAGGTGCCGCTGGTGCTGGTCGTCAATCCATCGATTCCCGCCAAGAATCTGCAGGAGTTCCTGGCCTATCTGAAGAAGGACGGCGCGGCGGTCAACTTCGCTTCGCCCGGCAACGGCACGGCCCAGCACCTGAGCGGCGAGCTGTTCAAGATCGCCACGCAGTCCGCCATTACCCACGTGCCGTACCGCGGCGACGCGCCGGCCTTTACCGATCTGGCCGGCGGCCAGGTGCAGATGATGCTGGCGACGATCACATCGGCGCTGCCCCTGATCCAGTCCGGCAAGCTGCGCGCGCTCGCCGTCGCCAATGGCAAGCGTGTGCAGGCGCTGCGGGATGTGCCCACGTTCGCCGAAGCCGGCATGCCCGGCTTTGAGGCGGCAACCTGGTTCGGGCTGCTGGCGCCGTCGTCGCTGCCGCCGGAGCGGGCGCGGCGCATCTACGAGGATGTCTCGAAGATCGTGGCCACGCCGGACATGCAGGCGCGGATCGAAGGGCTGGGAGGAGAGGTCGTCAACAGCACGCCCGAGGCCTTCGCCACCTTCATGGCGCAAGAGCAGGAGAAGTGGGGGAAGGCCGTCAAGGCTTCGGGCGCCGTCGCGGCGCAATGACCAAGACCGGCCCGTAGTTCTAGCGCCTATATGCCAGATCCTTGACGCGCCGTGTTGACACGGAAAGTTTTCGATCGATAGAATGTTCTTTCAGAAAGAATTATCGTTCTGCTGAAAAGAACAATCAAAAATAGGGAGACAAAAATGGAAGTCCCATCCCTTCCCGGCACGGAGGACCGCGGCGCGCAACTGGCCGCGCGTTTCCGCCGCCTGGCGCCGTCGTTTTCCCGAGCCAGGGGCGTCCACCTGGACATGCTGGTGCGGTTCGGCGAGCATCCCGTGCTGGTGCGCATCCGGGACGGGCGCGTGGATTCGGCGGAAACGCCGTCCACGCCGCTTCCGTCCTGCGATTTTTCGCTACGCGCCTCGGAGGAAGCCTGGTCGCGGTTCTGGCAGGCCGTGCCGGCCGCCGGCTGGCACGATATCTTCGCGCTCGGCAAGCGGCGGGAACTCTCCATCGACGGCAATCTTCAGCCGCTGATGGCGCACCTGCAATTCATCAAGGATCTGTTGGCGGTGGGCCGGGAGGCGCAAGCATGACGGCCGCCCTGGAACCCATCGTCGGGCGCTACGTGTCGTTCGATATCGCCGGCAGGACCTGCCGCGTCTATTTCGAAGAGGCCGGCAGCGGCATTCCGCTGGTCTGCCTGCACACCGCGGGCGCTGACAGCAGGCAGTACCGGCACATGATGTGCGACCCCGACATCACGTCGCGGTACCGCGTCATCGCCTTCGATCTGCCCTGGCACGGCAAGTCCTACCCTCCGGAAGGCTGGCAGGACGAGGAATACCGCTTGTCGACCGAGCGCTACGTCGAGACCATCCTGGCCTTCTGCGACGCCCTGGCCCTGGACCGTCCGGCGCTGATCGGCTGCTCGATCGGAGGGCGCATCGTGCTGCAGCTCGCGCATCAGCACGGCGCGCGCTTCCGGGCCCTGATCGGCGTGGAAGCGGCCGATTTCCAGGAGCCCTGGTACGACACAAGCTGGCTGCATCGCGGCGACGTGCACGGAGGCGAGGTCTGCGCCGCCCTGGTCTCGGGCCTCGTCGCGCCGCAATCACCGGCCGCGCACCGCTACGAGACGCTGTGGCAGTACATGCAGGGCGGGCCTGGCGTGTTCCGCGGCGATTTGTACTTCTATCGCGTGGACGGCGATCTGCGCGGCCGCCTGGATGGCATCCGCGCGGAACAGTGCCCGCTGTACCTGCTGACGGGCGAATACGACTTTTCCTGCACCCCCGAAGACACATTGAGGACGGCTGCCGGCATCCCCGGCGCGCAGGTCACGATCATGCGCGAATTGGGTCATTTCCCGATGAGCGAGAACCCGCGGCAGTTCCGCGGCTATGTGCTGCCGGTCCTGGACGCCATCGCCCGCCTATAGGGCGGTCACAACAGACGGGCAGCCATTGCCCGCGTACCCACAGGAGACATCATGCGTTATCCGATCATTCTGGCCGGCCTCCTGGCCACGGCCGCCCTGCCCACGGCCCAGGCGCAGGAAACCTTGAAGCTGGGCGCGCTGGTCACCCTGTCCGGCGCCGGAGCCGCCTGGGGGCAGGGCATGAAGAACGCCGCTGAAGTGGCGGCCGACCAGGTCAACGAGGCCGGCGGGCTGGACGTCGGCGGCAAGAAGTACCGCGTCCAGGTCGTCGCCTACGACGACAAGTATCAGGCCAACGAGGCGGTCACGGTCGCCAACCGCCTGGTGTTCGAGGACAAGGTCCGGTACATCATCGGGCCGGTCGGTTCCGCGCCGGTGCTGGCCATTCAGCCCATGACCGAAAAGAACAAGGTCATCCTGCTGACGCTCGGATTCACCGCCAAGGCGCTGTCGGCCGAAAAGCCCTATACGTTCCGCCCCAACGTGACCACCGCCGAGGTCTCGCAGCCGCAGATCGACTGGCTTGTGAAGGCGCAGGGCTTGAAGAAGGTGGGGGCGCTGTTCCCCAACGACGAGACCGGCCAGCAGATTGCGCTGGACCTGGAAGCCGCCTACAAGAAGGCGGGCGCCGCGCTGTCGACGAAGGAATTCTTCGAGCGCGATCGCGTGGACTTCGTGCCCCTTCTGACCCGCATGATGGCGCGCGGCATCGACGCGATCGAACTGGACGGAAACTCGCCCACCACGGCGGGCCTGATCGTCAAACAGGCGCGCGAACTCGGATTCGAAGGGCGCATTGTCCGCACCGGCGGACCGGCGACGCAGGAGATCGTGAACGTGGCCGGGAAGCAGGCGACCGAAGGCATGTTCGTCCATACGCCGATCGACCCGGACCTGCCCGCGACCAAGGCCTACGCCGAGCGGTATGCGGCCAAGTACAAGCATTCGATGAACGGATTCAGCCCGGCGTTCTACGACGGCACGCTCATGCTGTTCGAGGCGATGCGGCGCGCCGGCACCGTCGACGATACCGAGCGCGTGCGCGCCGAGATGGAGAAGCTCGACGGTTTCGAGGGATCGATGGGCAAGCTCAGCTGGACTGGCCGCGCCATGTACGGCATCGATCATCAGCTCAATGCGCCGTTCTACGTGGCCGAGGTCAAGGACGGCCGCGAGGTGATCCGCGCGCGCTGCACCGTCGAGGGGTGCCGCTGAGGCGGCGAGGGGGCGACGTGGATTGGAGCATTCTGACAGCGCAGGCCACGATCAACGGCTTGATCGTGGGCCTGTTGTACCTGCTGATGGCGGTGGGGTTCACGCTGGTCTTCGGCGTGATGAGGATGGTGAACTTCGCGCATGGCGAGTTCTACATGCTCGGGGCCTTCGGCGCCTATTTCCTGACGACCCAGGCCGGCCTGTCCTTTCTGCCGGCGGTGGCCTTGACCTTCGCGCTGGCCGTGGCCGGCGGCGCCGTCCTGGAATGGGGAGTGCTCAAGCCATTCCGGCGGGACGAACTCAACGGAATGATCGCGACCATCGGTCTGGCGATGATCCTGCAGAACGTCGCCCTGATGTTCTTCGGCCCCGATCCGCTGTCCATGCCGGCGGTGGCCCAGGGCACCGCGCGGTTGGGGAAGGTCGTCATTCCCCTGTCGCGTATCTACGTGGTGGTGTTCGCCTTGCTGGCCTTGGCCCTGCTTTACGGATTCCTGCGCTTTTCCCGCCCCGGCCGCGCGCTGAGGGCGGTGGTGGAGGATTTCGAGATCGCGGCCATACAGGGAATCCGTTCCCGCATCTACTACCCGCTGGGATTCGGCTTGGGCGTCGGGCTCGCCGCCGTCGCCGGCGCCTTGATGGCGCCGCTGTTCTCCGTATCTCCGTTCGTGGGCGCCACGCCGCTGCTCAAGGCATTCATCGTCGTGATCCTGGGCGGGCTGGGCAGCATTCCCGGCGCGGCCGTAGCGGGACTGGCGCTCGGGCTGGCCGAGAGCTACGGCAGCCTGATGTTTGAAAGCAGCACGGCGGACATGCTGATTTTCGCCATTGTGATCGTGATGCTGGTCGTGCGGCCCAAGGGCTTGCTGGGCCGGGGGGAGGCCTAGGCCATGACCGTACTTTCGCTTGAATCCAGCCCGGCGCGAACCGCGCCGTTGCGCTGGCTGCTCTGGGCCTTGCTTGCCGCGACCGCGGCGGCGCCCTGGTTCGCCGGGCCCTTCGTCCAGCACCTGGCGGTGCTCACCTGCCTCAACGTGCTGATCGTCAATGGCCTGGCGCTGATCGCGCGTTGCGGCCAGCTGTCGCTGGGGCACGCCGCCTTCGTCGCCGTGGGCGCCTATGGTTCGGTGCTGGCGGGACGGCATCTGGGCTTGGAGTTCCTGCCAGCGGCGCTGGTAGGCATCGTGTTGACGGCGTTGGTCGCGCTGGCGCTGGGCGCGGTGATCCTGCGCTTGAAAGGCGTGTACTTCGTGCTGGTCACGTTCGCGTTCGGCGAGCTTCTCAGGCTGATTCTCCTCGACGGCGCGTCCTGGTCCGGCGGAGCCAATGGCATCGCGGGAATCGAACCCGCCTCGCTGGCTGGGTGGGTATTCGACTCGCGGGCCAGTTTTTATGGACTGGCGCTGGCCGTCGCGCTGGGTTCCGTCGCGTTGCTGTCCGCGCTGGCGCGGCGGCCCTTCGGCCACGCGATCGATGCGGTGGCCGAGAATCCGGCGCTGGCGGAATCGACCGGGCTGAGCGTGCGCCGCATCCAGCTGTGCGCGTTCGTGGCCGGCTGCGCGCTGGCCGCGGCGGGAGGCGCGCTGCAGGCGCGCTACGTGGGCTATGTGTCGCCGGAGTCGTTCAACGCCAGCATTTCCATCGGTTTCATCATCATGCTCGTCATCGGCGGACGGCGTTCGGTGTGGGGAGGGCTGGTCGGCGCGATGGTGCTCACGCCGCTGCCGGAGCTGTTCCGGGGCGCGGTGCAGACCCAGCACATTTTCTACGGCGCCGCGCTGATCCTCATCCTGCGCTTCCTGCCGGCGGGCCTGGCGGGCCTCCCGGGTCCCTGGCAAGCCCGCCGCGGCAAGGAGTCCCTATGAATCAGTCCCTATTGCAGGTCGAGGGCCTGTCCCGCAGTTTCGGCGGCCTGGCAGCCTTGCGCGGCTTGAGCTTCTCGGTCGCCGAAGGCGAGATCGTCGGGCTGATCGGCCCGAACGGAGCGGGCAAGACCACGGCGTTCAACGTCATCAGCGGCACCATGCCGCCCAGCGCCGGCCGGGTGCGCTTCGACGGCCACGATATCTCGGGAGGCCCCCCCAGCCGCGTGGTGGTGCGGGGCCTGGCGCGCACGTTCCAGTCCACCTCGACCTATCCGGAGGCCACGGTCGCCGAAAACATCCGGCGCGGCATGCTGTCGCGCATCCGGCATTCGTGGCTGCGCCGGCTTGCCGGGCGCAGCCACGATCTGCTCGGCGACGCGCAGGTCTCGCAGGAGGTGGATCGCCTGTTGGGCCTGCTGGACCTCCAGGCCTGGCGCGACTCGCCGGCGGGGTCCCTGGCCTATGGCCTGCAGAAAAAGCTGGGAATCGCGGTGGCGCTTGCCTGCCGTCCCCGGATGCTGCTGCTGGACGAACCGGCCGCCGGGCTGAACCACGAGGAATGCAACGAGCTGGGCCGGCTGCTGCGCAGATTGCAATCGGAGGAGGGCCTGACGATGCTGCTGGTGGAGCACCACATGGCGCTGGTCATGGAGTTGTGTCATCGCATCGTCGTCCTGGTGCAGGGGGAGAAAATCGCCGAGGGCGAGCCGCAGGCCATACGCGAAAACCCCGCGGTCATCGAAGCCTATCTGGGAGCGCCCGACTATGCCCATGCTTGACGTCCAGGACCTGAATGTGCGCTATGGCCGGCTGGAGGCCGTCCGTGGCGTCAGCTTCTCCGTGGAGCAGGGCCAGATCGTGGCCCTGGTCGGCTCCAACGGCGCGGGCAAGAGTTCCACCTTGAAGGCGCTGATCGGGCTGGCGCCGGTGGCGGCCGGCAGGATACTGCTGGACGGGCGGGATATCGCCAGCCAGGGATCCGCCGCCCGCGTGGCCGGCGGATTGTCGCTCTCTCCCGAGGGGCGCCGGCTGTTCGGCCGCATGACGGTGCGGGACAACCTGCTGGCCGGGGCGCATGCGGTGCGTTCGCGTTCGGGCGTGCGCAGCCGGCTGGACGAGATCTATGCGCTGTTTCCGCGGGTCCACGAACGCCGGGCCCAGCTGGCGGGGTCGCTGTCGGGAGGCGAGCAGCAGATGGTCGCCATCGGGCGCGCGATGATGGCGCAGCCGCGCCTGCTGATGCTCGATGAACCCTCGCTCGGCATTGCGCCGAAGATCGTCGCCGAGATCGCCGGGGCGATCGAACGCATCAACCGCGACAGTGGGATCGCCATCGTGCTGGTGGAGCAGAATGCGCGGCTTGCTCTGCGTCTGGCCCACCAGGCATACGCGTTCGAGCATGGCGAGGTGGTGCGCAGCGGCACCGGGGCCGATCTGCTGGCGGATCCCTTCGTGCAGAAAGCCTATCTGGGAGTTTGACTTTGACTGATGGAAAACCGGGGGCAGCGCCCGGATACGAGGTCTATGCCATCCGCTATGCGCGGATGCCGCGGCGGCGGCGCGACAACTTTCTCGGCGGAGATCCGCATGACGGCGATATGCCGATGGACTTCTTCGTATGGCTGTTGCGCGGCGCAGAAGGCATTGTCCTGGTCGATACCGGGTTCAATGCCGACATGGCGCGCAGGCGCAGCCGCGAGCTGATCCAATGCCCGATCGAAGCGCTGGCGCCTTTGGGCGTGCGCCCCGAGGACGTGCAGCACGTGGTGCTGACGCATCTGCACTACGACCATGCGGGCAATCTCGATCGCCTGCCGCGGGCGCGCTTTCACGTGCAGGATGCCGAGATGGAGTACGCCACGGGGCGCTGCATGTGCTTCGAACCGCTGCGGCATGCCTATGCGGTCGAGGACGTGGTTACGCTGGTCACCCGGGTCTACGAAGACCGGGTCGTGTTCCACGATGGGGATTCAGTGCTTTTGCCGGGCATCGAATTGCTGAAGATCGGCGGCCACACCAAGGGCCTGCAGGCCGTGCGCGTGCTGACGGCGAGAGGATGGGTGGTGCTGGCCTCGGACGCCAGCCACTATTACGAGAACATGGGGGCGGGCCGTCCGTTTCCCATCGTATACAACACGGCCGAGATGATTTCCGGATACGCCCGGCTGGTCGGCGCGGCGCAATCCGAGGAGCACGTCGTGCCCGGGCACGATCCGGAAGTGCTGGCGCGCTATCCGCTCTGGCGCGATTCTGCGCATGTGGCGATGCTGCACCTGCCGCCCCGGGAAACCTGATCCCGGAGCGGCAGCGGGCCGGATCAGCGGCGGCCGGTGCTTTCCGCGTAATCCATGTACAGCTTGTGCGCGCGGCGCGCCATCGGGCCGTATTCCAGCGCGCGGTCCTCGACGCGGTTCACGTGCACGACCTTGCCATAGTTGCCGGACGAGAAGACTTCGTCCGCGGCCTCGATGTCGGCGCGGGTAAGGCTGCGTTCCTGCACGTCGACGCCGTCGGCCTTCAGCAGGGCCAGCACGCGGCGGCGGGTGATCCCGTTCAGGAAGGTGCCGTTGTCGGCGGGCGTGGACACCACACCGTCCTTGGCTATCCAGAGGTTGCTGGTGGCGAATTCGGCGATGTTGCCGGCGCCGTCCAGCATGATGGCGTTGTCGAAGCCTTTCTCGGCCGCTTCGCGGATGGCCCGCTGGCCGTTGGGATACAGGCAGGAAGCCTTGGCGTCGGTCGGCGCCATGTTGGGCCAGGACCGCGCGAAGCTGGAGAAGCAGGCCGAAAAGCCCTGGTCGCCGGGCATCGGGACCTTGAACACGTGCAGCACGAATTGCGTCTTGTCGGCGTCGGGCAGCAGGAAGCCGTCGGCGCAGTAGAACATGGGCTTGATGTAGAGCTCGGTGCCCGGCGGGAATTTGGCGACGGCCTGCAGGCACAGCGACTGGATCTCCTCCCAGCCGATCTGGGGCTTCATCAGCATCTTCTCGGCGGAGCGCACCACACGCTGGCAGTGCAGGTCCAGGTCGGGCGTCAGCCCACGGAAGGCGCGGGCGCCGTCGAAGACCATGCTGGCCATCCAGAAGGCGTGGTCGGCGGGGCCGAGCAGTTTGGGGTTTTCAGTGGTCCAGCGACCGTCGTGCCAGTACAGGGCGTCCATGGTTGTCTTCCTTCGCTTGTATGGGGTGGCGCGTCAGCCGCGCCGAAACGCCAGGATACATGAGCCAGGGGCGGGCAGCGGCCGCGCCCGCCTCATTCCTTGGCAAGCGCCGCCTGTACGCGGGCCGCGGTATCGGCGGGCATCCACTGCCGCCAGACTTCGCCGTACTGCCTGAGGAAATAGCGGGCGGCGTCCTCGGGCTCCTTGCCTTCGTTCTCCAGCCAGCCCAGTGTCGCGTCGATGGCGTCCTCCGGCACGGCCAGCTTGGTGAAGAACTCGGCCAACCGCGGCGCGTCCTTGGCGAAACCGGCGTTCAGGCCGGTCACCACCGGGTTGGGCTTGAACTCGGTAGCCACGGGGTGGGCGCACTTAGGGTCTGTCATGCAGGTGTAGGCCTGCTGGTCGAAGGGGGGCAGCTCCAGCTTGACCAGGTCCAGCGCGCCCACGAGCGAGGTGGGGGTCCAGTAATAGAAGACGATGTCGCGCTTGCGTTTGTACGCGGAGACGATGGCGGCTTTCTGCGCGGCGCCCGAACCGGGCGCGAACAGCGAGTAGTCCCGGTCCAGGCCCAGGGCGCGCAGCAGGTTCTCGTTCAGAGTGCCGCAGGCCCATCCGGCGGGGCAGCCGTAGATGCGGCCTCGGCCAGGATCCTCGGGGTCGGCGAATACGTCCTTGAAGCGCGCCAGGTCGGATGCGGCCTTCAGGCCGGGATGGCGCTCCGCGGTGTAGCGGGGCACGTACCAGCCTTCGCCGGCGTCGTAGACGTGGCCCACGCCCAGCACCCGGCCGCTGGCCAGCGCCTTCTTCCATGCGCCTTCGATCTGTCCGGGCCAGACTTCGGGAGTGACGTCCACGTCTCCGCGCTGCAGCGCGGCCAGCATGGGCAGCGTCTCGCCGATCTCGACCGAGGTCTTGCAGCCATAGCCATGCTCGAGCACGTAGCGTTCGATGCCGGCCAGCACCAGGTTGGATTCCCAGTTCAGCCCGCTGAATCGGACGGGGCGGTCGATTTCGCAGACGGGAGGAGAGGAGGGGGAGGTTTGCGCGGTCGCGGCGGACGGCATTGCCGCGGCCAACGCCAGGGCGCAAAAGGCGGAGGCGATGTGCAAGTTGCGCATGGTCAGGCACCTGTCTGGTTGGGTCGTTCCATTGTACGGGGCCGGCGAAGCGGGGCGGAAATGCAAACGGGGCCGCAAGCTGCGGCCCCGTCGGGCATTGCGCGCGGGCCTTCCTAGGCGCGCGCCGCGCGCCTGCGGTTCATGAACGCACCGATTTCGCCTACGATGCCGCGGCGGAACGCCAGCACGCAGATCACGAAGATCAGGCCGATGACGATCGTGACGGATTCGCCCAGGCGCAGGAACCAGTCCACGCCCGTCACGCTGGCCAGCATCTGGCCGAAGTCGCCCACCTTGTTTTCGAGCAGCACCACGATGAAGGCGCCCAGGATGGGGCCGGTCAAGGTGCCCAGGCCGCCGATCAACGTCATGAGGATCACCAGGCCCGACATTTGCCACGTGGCGTCCGACAGCGTGGCGGAAACGAAGACCAGCGTCTTGGTGGCGCCGGCCAGCCCGGCGATGGCGGCTGACAGCACGAAGGCGAGCAGCTTGAAGCGCTCGACGTCATAGCCCAGCGAGATGGCGCGCGGTTCGTTCTCGCGCAGGGCCTGCAGCACCTGTCCGAAGGGCGAGTGCACCGTGCGCCAGATGATGAAATAGCCCAGGATGAAAATGCCCATCACCACGTAGTAGAGATTCAGGTCCTTGGACAGATCGACCAGGCCCAGCAGGGAGCCGCGCGGCACGCTTTGCAGCCCGTCTTCGCCGCCCGTGAAATGGGCCTGCAGGAAGAAGAAGAACACCATCTGCGCCAGCGCCAGGGTGATCATGGCGAAGTAGATGCCGCTGCGGCGGATGGCGAGCGCGCCCATGGCCAGGCCCAGCAAGGCCGCCACGGCCACCCCGAACAGCAGGCCGATCTCGGTGGGGAAGCCCCAGACCTTCATGGCGTGCCCGGCCGCATACGCCGCGCTGCCCAGGAAGGCCGCATGGCCGAACGACAGGAGCCCGGTGAAGCCCAGCAGCAGGTTGAACGCGCAGGCGAACAGGGCATAACACATGACCTTCATGGCGAAGATCGGATACACCCCGACGAAGGGAAGAATGGCCACCACGATGGCCAGCGCCGCATAGCCCAGGAATTGACGATTCATTTTTCTTTTCCGAACAGCCCGGCCGGGCGGATCAACAGAACGATGGCCATGATGATGAAGACAACCGTGCTGGAGGCTTCGGGCCAGAACACCTTGGTCAGGCCTTCGATGACGCCCAGGCCCAGCCCGGTGACGATGGCGCCCAGGATGGAGCCCATGCCTCCGATCACGACGACCGCGAACACGACGATGATGAGGTTGGAGCCCATCAACGGGGAAATCTGCAGAACGGGCGCGGCAAGCACGCCCGCGAAGCCCGCCAGCGCCACGCCGAAACCATAGGTCAGGGTGATCATGCGGGGCACGTTCACGCCGAAGGCCTCGACCAGTTTCGGATTTTCGGTGCCGGCGCGCAGCAGAGCGCCAAGCCGGGTGCGTTCAATGACGAACCAGGTGGCCAGGCACACCACGATGGAGGCCGCCACGACCCAGCCGCGGTAGTTCGGCAGGATCATGAAACCCAGGTTGGTCGCGCCGCGCAGGGCATCGGGCGTGGGATAGGGCTGGCCCGACACGCCGTAGAAGCTGCGGAACAGCCCCTCGATGAGCAGCGTAAGGCCGAAGGTCAGCAGCAGGCCATACAGATGGTCGAGCTTGTACAGGTGCTTGAGCAGGAGCTTCTCGATGATGATGCCGAACAGCCCGACGACCAGCGGCGCCAGGATCAGCATGATCCAGTAATTCAACCCGAGGTACGACAGGCCCATCCATGCGATGAACGCGCCCAGCATGTAGAGCGCGCCGTGCGCGAAGTTGATAACGTTCAGCAGCCCGAAGATGACGGCCAGCCCGAGCGACAGCATGGCGTAGAAGGAGCCGTTGACCAGGCCTAGCAATAGCTGGCCGAACAAGGCCTGTATGGGGATGCCGAAAAAGTCAGTCATCTTGTGAAAATCCTGCGCTTACGGATAGGGGCGGGCGATTCGGGATGCTGCCCGGCGGGTGGCCGGGCAGCATCGGGGACACGGGGGCTGGATTACTTTTTGACCAGCTTGCAGGTGGACTCGGACAACTTGGTGTAGACCTCGTCGCCGGGCAGCGTCGCCACGACCTTGTAGTAGTCCCACGGAGCCTTGGACTCGGCGGGCGTCTTCACTTGCATCAGGTACATGTCATGGATCATGCGGCCGTCTTCGCGCACATAGCCGCCCTGGGCGAAGAAGTCGTTGACCTTGTTCGACTTCATCCACTTCATCACGGCGTCGCCGTCGTCCGTGCCGGTGGCCTTGATGGCGTTCAGATAGAAGGCCGTGGCGGAGTAGTCGCCCGCCTGCAGCATGGAGGGCTTGCGGCCGACCTTGGCCTCGAACTTCTTGGACCAGGCGCGCGAAGCGTCGGATTGATCCCAGTACCAGCCGTCGGTCAGGTACATGCCCTGCGTGGCCTGCAGGCCCAGCGCGTGCACATCGTTGATGAAGACCAGCAGGCCGGCCATTTTCATCGTCTTGGTCACGCCGAATTCGTTGGCGGCCTTGATCGAGTTGATGGTGTCGCCGCCCGCATTGGCCAGGCCCAGGATCTGCGCCTTGGAGGCTTGCGCCTGCAGCAGGAAGGAGGAGAAGTCCGACGCGCCCAGCGGCGCCCGAACCTGGCCCTTGACTTCGCCGCCGGCGGCCTTGACCACGGCTATCGTGTCGCGCTCCAGCGCGTGGCCGAAGGCGTAGTCCGCGGTCAGGAAGAACCAGCTCTTGCCACCGTCCTTCACCACGGCGGATCCGGTGCCGCGCGCCAGCGCCACGGTGTCGTAGGCGTAGTGCACGGTGTAGGGTGAGCATTGGGCGTTGGTCAGGTCGGACGCGCCCGCGCCGATGGCCATGAAGGGCTTCTTCTTCGCCGCGGCCACGCCGGCCATGGCCAGGCTGGTCGACGAGTTCGTGCCGGCGATGATGACGTCCACCTTCTGCTCGTCGAACCATTCGCGCACGCGCGCCGATGCCACGTCGGCCTTGTTCTGGTGGTCCGCTGAAACGATTTCGATCTTCTTGCCGTTGATCGAACCGCCGGCGTCTTCGATTGCCATGCGCACGGCTTCCAGACCGGCCTTGCCATCGATGTCGGAATACACGCCCGACATGTCAGTGATGAAGCCGATGCGGATGACATCGTCGGAGATACCTTGCGCGTGGGCGGTTGCCCCAGCAAATCCCAGGCCCGCCAAGGCCAGTGCAGCAGTGATGGTGTGCAGCTTCATGGGATGACTCCTCTTCCCTACGTGTAGTGTTGCCGGGATCCCGGCGGATGACAGGTCTATTACACGCCCAGCAATTCGTTGAGCGTGTCCTGTTTTTCTGAAAGTTCTGCAGCTTCGAAGTGCTCGACGATCTGGCCGTGCTCCATGACGTAGAAGCGATCGGCCAGGGGCGCGGCGAAGCGGAAGTTCTGTTCCACCATGACGATGGTGTAGCCGCGCTGCTTGAGCGCCGTGATCATGCGCGCAAGCGCTTGCACGATAACGGGCGCGAGGCCTTCTGAAATCTCGTCGAGCAGCAGCAGGTTGGCGCCGGTGCGCAGGATGCGCGCGACGGCCAGCATCTGCTGCTCGCCTCCCGACAGGCGCGTGCCGGGCGAGTTACGGCGCTCCTGGAGGTTGGGGAACATGTCGTAGATCTCGGCCAGCGACATGCCGCCGCCCAGCGAGCCGACGACCGGAGGCAGCAGCAGGTTTTCCTCGCAGGACAGGCTGGCGAAGATGCCGCGTTCCTCGGGGCAGTAGCCCACGCCCAGGTGGGCGATCTTGTAGGTGGGCAGGTCGATGGCTTCGGTGCCGTGGATGCGTACCGAGCCCTTGCGCGATCCCGTCAGGCCCAGGATGGCCCGCAGCGTGGTGGTGCGCCCGGCGCCGTTGCGCCCTAGCAGCGTGACCACTTCTCCCTGCCCGACGCGCATGTCCACGCCGTGCAGGATATGCGATTCCCCGTACCAGGCCTCCAGGCCCGAAATTTCCAGCGCGGGGGTGCTCATGCGTGTGCTCCTTGAAGTTCGCCCTCGGTGGTGCCCATGTAGGCCTGCATCACTGCCGGATGGCGGGAGACTTCGGCGTAGGATCCTTCGGCCAGCACCGAACCGCGCGCCAGCACGGTGATGGTGTCGGCGATGGAGGACACGACATTCATGTTGTGTTCGACCATGAGGATGGTCCGCCCGGCGCTGACCCGCTTGATCAGCTGCGTGACGCGATCCACATCTTCGTGGCCCATGCCCTGGGTGGGTTCGTCCAGCAGCATCAGCTCGGGCTCCATCGCCAGCGTGGTGGCGATCTCGAGCGCGCGCTTGCGGCCGTACGGCAGGTTGACGGTGGTCTCGTTGGCGAAGGCGCCAAGGTCCACCTGGTCGAGCAGGGCGCGCGCCGGCTCGTTCAGCGAGGCGAGCTGTTTGTCGCTGCTCCAGAACTTGAACGACAGGCCCGTCTTGCGCTGCAGGCCGATGCGCACGTTCTCGAGCACGGAAAGATGGGGAAACACCGCCGAGATCTGGAACGAACGGATGATGCCGCGCCGCGCGATCTGCGCGGGCCGTTCGCCGGTGATGTCGATGCCGTTGAACTTGATGCTTCCCGACGTGGGGGATAGAAACTTGGTAAGGAGGTTGAAGCATGTGGTCTTGCCCGCGCCGTTAGGCCCGATCAAGGCATGAATCTCGCCTCGCTTGATACGCAAATCGACCCCATTGACCGCGACGAAACCGCGGAATTCCTTCGTGAGGCCTTTTGTCTCCAGGATCGTGTCGTCCATGTTCGCTGCACCAGCGTTGTATTTATTGGTCTGCACCTGCCGTTATTGCGCCAGGCCCCGCGGGGTTCGGAAAGCCTGCGGGATATCGCAGTTTTCCGAAGAGTTGCCGGCGAGTATGCGCACCTATTTATCAAAATTCCATGAGGGTTTGTCATAGGTTTTGCAGTGCGGAAAGGCCAATTGTCGGCAGGCCGACAATGCTGTCGCGGCAGGGGGAGAATGCACTTCCAGAATGGAAATGCAACGCAGCAATTAGGCGTTGATCGTCATCAACGCGTCACAACTTTTTGCGGGAGGGAAAACCCGGTTTTCCCTGCGCCGATGCAGGGGCGCGCCATGGCGCGCGCAAGTCAGGCGGGAGTTTTCTGCTTGAATTCGCAGAGATCGGAAATGCCGCACTGGGGGCATTTCGGCTTGCGGGCCACGCAGACATAGCGGCCCAGCAGGATCAGCCAGTGATGCGCGTCCTGCATGTATTCGCGAGGCACGAACTTTTCGAGTTTCCGTTCGACTTCCAGCACGTTCTTGCCCGGCGCGATCCCGGTGCGGTTGGAGACGCGGAAGATGTGCGTGTCCACGGCCATGGTGGGTTGGCCGAATGCGGTGTTGAGCACCACGTTGGCCGTCTTGCGGCCCACGCCGGGCAAGGCTTCCAGCGCCTCGCGGGTCTGCGGCACTTCGCCGCCGTGCTGCTCGAGCAGGATCTTGCAGGTGGCGATGGTGTTCTTCGCCTTGGTGCGGTAGAGCCCGATGGTCTTGATGTAGTCCGCCAGGCCTTCCTCGCCCAGCGCCAGCAGGCCCTGCGGCGTGCCATGGTCCGGGAAGAACTTGCGCGTGGCGATGTTGACGGACTTGTCGGTGGCCTGGGCCGAAAGCAGCACCGCGATCAGCAGCTGGAACGGGGTGTCATATTCCAGTTCCGTGGTCGGGTGGGGATTGGCGGCTTGCAGGCGGGCGAAGATTTCTTGGCGTTTGGCGGCGTTCATGGCTGCGTGGCGTTGCGACGGGCCCGGGCGCGAGCCAGCGCGGATTCGATGGCGGAGCGCTTGCGCTCCTCGTTGCCGGAGTCGGCGGCGGGAGCGGCGGGTTCCGCGGGCGCTTCGGGCGCCTCGGGCGCCATCAGCCGCGCGTTGTCGGCGGCCAGGCGCGCCGCCCGCGCCAGGTGGGCGCGATGGCGTTCGCGGCTGATGGCGGCGTCCTGCGCGGCCCAGGCTCGTCCCGCCGGCACCATCTCGATGCAATCCACTGGACAGGGCGCCACGCAAAGGTCGCAGCCGGTGCACCAGTCGTCCAGCACGGTGTGCATATGCTTGTTGGCGCCAACGATGGCGTCCACCGGACAGGCCTGGATGCACAGCGTACAGCCGATGCAATGCGACTCGTCGATGCGGGCGACCAGCAGCGGGCCGGGCTCGCCGCGGGCCCTGTCCAACGGCAGGGCGGGAACGCCGAGCAGCGCCGCCAATGCGGCGATGCCTTCCTCGCCGCCGGGCGGGCAGCGGTTGATCGGGGCGGCGGAGCCGGCGATGGCGTCGGCGTAAGGCCGGCAGCCGTCGTATCCGCACTTGGTGCATTGCGTCTGGGGCAGCAAGGCATCGATGCGGTCGGCAAGGGTGCGACAGGACATGATAGGAAAACAGAAAGCCGTAGGATGGGTGTAGCGCGGGATCCTGCAAGCAAGAACCCGGATGCCCTACGCGCGCAACCCATGCGGCGGCAAGCATACAGTGCCCTGCCGGCCGGACCACAAGCCTATTGCGGCAGTGGCGCGCGGCCTAGGCACACAGTGCCGGGCACCAGCCTGCTATGGCAGCATGGGTTACGCGCGGTGGACGCTTGAGTTCTTGCTTAAGAACTCAAGCGCTACACCCATCCTACGCGGATTGCCGGATGAATTCGGCAATTTTAGGACAGATCATTTCGCGCCAGCGGCGGCCCGAAAAAATCCCGTAGTGGCCGCAGTTGGGCGCCGTGTAATGCATCTTGCGCTCGGCCGGAATGTTCTTGCACAGCTTGATGGCGGCGCGCGTCTGGCCCTGGCCCGAAATATCGTCCAGTTCGCCCTCGATGGTGAAGAGGGCGACCTTCTTGATGTCGGCGGGACGCACCAGCTTGCCTTCGACTTCCCAGGTGCCGTTGGGCAGCTGGAACTCCTGGAACACCATGCGGATCGTGTCCAGGTAGAACTCGGCCGGCATGTCCAGCACGGCGTTGTATTCGTCGTAGAAGCGGCGATGCGCCTCGGCGTCGCTGTCGTCCCCGCGCAGCAGGTCCAGGTAGAAGTCATAGTGCGACTTCATGTGGCGGTCCGGATTCATGGCCATGAACCCGGCGTGCTGCAGGAAGCCCGGGTAGACCTTGCGGCCCGAGCCCGGATAGCGCGGCGGAACCGGATGGATGACCTGGTTTTCGAACCACGAATAGGGCTTGGTCGTGGCCAGGCGGTTCACCTGCGTGGGCGACTGGCGCGGATCGATGGGGCCGCCCATCATCACCATGCTGCGCGGCTGGCAGGGATCGTTCGCCGAGGCCATCAGGGATACGGCGGCCAGCACCGGCACCGTGGGCTGGCAGACGGACATGACGTGGACGTCCGGGCCCAGGTGGCGGATGAAGTCCTGCACGTAGCGCACGTAGTCGTTCAGGTGGAACGGGCCGGCGGACAGCGGCACCATGCGGGCGTCGATCCAGTCGGTGACGTAGACGTCATGGGCGGGCAGCAGGGCGCGCACCGTGTCGCGCAGCAAGGTGGCGTGGTGGCCTGACAAGGGGGCGACCAGCAGGATCTTGGGATCGTCGCCGCGCGCGTGGCGGATGTCGCGATGGAAGTGCACCAGGCGGCAGAACGGCTTGTCCATCACCAGGGCTTCGGTGACGCGGACGGCCTTGCCGTCGATCTGGGTGGTGGGGAGATTCCAGGCCGGCTTCTGGTATTCCTTGCCGATGCGCGTCATCAGCTCGTACCCCGCCGCCATCTGGCGTGAGATCGGAGTGTAGGCGAGAGGGCTGTAGGGGCTGGAAAACAGCTGAGAGCCGGCGTCCGTAAATGCAGCGAACGGAGTCAGGAAGGCGCGCTGCATTTCGTGCAATTGATACAGCATTTGGGAAAAGTCCTTCTGGGTCGTGCGTGTGTCCCGATTATTGCCCCCGGGACTAACGATATTTCTAAATAACCTGAAGAAACGCCGTCAAAAAAGGCAAATATGTTGCTAAAAAACGACCCAATATCCGTTTAGGCACCAGTTTAGGGCGCTTCTTATGCCTTGCAGCGATGCCAAATGGGGGATTTATGCACTACGCCGGAAGGCGCAGGATCACCAGTAGTTTTCGACCGCCAGATTGCCCGGGATGCCCCGGCGTCCCGGCTTGAATCCGCGCTCGCCCAGCAGCTTGCGGGCGTCCGCCAGCATCGCCGGGTTGCCGCAGAGCATGACCTTGGCATGTTCCGGGTCCAGGGGCTGCCCGGCGAGTTGCTCCAGCCGGCCATCGGCGATCAGCGTGGTCAGGCGCTCTTGTGGCATGCCGGGCAGAGGTTCGCGCGTGGCGATGGGCAGGTAGACGAGCTTTTGCGGATCCGCGGCGAACAGTTCGGCCAGGTCGGGCCGTGCGCGCCACGATTCGATCTCTTCGCGGTAGGCCAGTTCCGCCGCGGTGCGCACGCCGTGCACCAGCACGATGCGGCGGTAGGCGCGCCAGACCGCCGGATCGCGCAGGATGGAAAGGTAGGCCGACAGGCCCGTGCCGGACGCCAGCAGCCACAGGTCGCCGCCCGGGGCGAAACGCTCCAGGGTCAGGAAGCCGTAGGGCGCTTTCTCCACGTACAGCGAGTCGCCGGGCTGCAGTCGGGCCATGCGCGGGCTGAACAGCCCTTCGGGGACCACGATGGAATAGAACTCCAGCCAGGGTTCATGCGGGGCCGAAACCATGGAGTAGGCGCGCCACAGCGTGGGGTCGGCGTCGGGGGAGCCGGCTTCCGGCAGGCCGACACGCGCGAACTGGCCAGGCAGGAAGGTAAACGCGTCGTCGCGGGTCACGCGCACGGAGAACAGCTTGTCCGGCACCCAGGTGCGGACGTGGGTTACGGTTTGGCGCGTGTATTTGGAGTCGTCGGTCATCGGGGCATCGCGCGATGCCGGCCGCCAGGCGGGGCCGGCGCTCGCCGATTTATTTTTCCAGGTATTGCAGCTTGTCCTGCTTGCCGTTCCAGTCGTCGGCGTCAGGCAGCGGCTTCTTGGCACGGCTGATGCTGGCGAACTCCGGCGAGAGTTCCGCGTTCAGGGCGATGAAGTTCATTTGGTCCTGAGGAACGTCTTCCTCGGCGTAGATCGCATTGGCCGGGCATTCCGGGATGCAGACCGCGCAATCGATGCATTCGTCGGGATCGATCACGAGGAAGTTCGGACCCTCACGAAAACAGTCCACCGGGCACACGTCTACGCAGTCGGTGTACTTGCACTTAATACAGTTTTCAGTGACAACGTGGGTCATTCAGGAACTCCGGGATTCGGCGGCTTTAGTCTTGTTGCATCGATTTTACCCAATGCCGCGCCGATGTGCCGGTAATACCCGTATTGACATCGTGGCCCTTCGCCCCTAGCGGCGTACGCTCTGTGCTATGGTGTCGCGAAACGAAACGCGCAATCATGATAATCACCTCGCTGCTCGACACCGATCTGTATAAATTCAGCATGATGCAGGTGGTTTTGCATCAGTTTCCCGCTGCCCAGGTCGAGTACCGTTACAAATGCCGTACCCCCGGAGTGGACCTGCGTCCCTATCTGGACGAAATCCGCGAGGAAGTGCACCAGCTGTGCCAACTGCGGTTCACCGAAGACGAACTTAAATATCTCGGTGGCTTGCGTTTTATCAAGAGCGACTTCGTCGATTTCCTCGAGCTGTTCCATATGCCCGAGCGCTGCATCCATATCGGCGAGGGCGAGGCGCCCGGAGAAATCAGCATCGAGGTCAAGGGCCCGTGGCTGCACACGATCCTGTTCGAGATTCCGGTGCTGGCCATCGTCAACGAGGTCTATTTCCGCAATACGCGCAAGAGCCCCGACTGGGAAGAGGGCCGCAAGCGGCTGCAGTCCAAGATGCACCTGGTGCTGGACGATCCCGCGCTGGCGGACTTCCGCGTGGCCGAATACGGCACCCGCCGCCGCTTCTCCAAGGTCTGGCACGAAGAGATCGTGTCCACCATGAAGGCGCAGATGGGCCCGCATTTCGCGGGCACCAGCAACGTGCTGCTCGCCAAGCAGCATGAGGTGCTGCCGCTGGGCACGATGGGCCACGAGTATCTGCAGGCCTGCCAGGCGCTGGGCCCGCGCCTGCGCGATTCGCAGGTGTACGCGCTGGAGGTCTGGGCCAAGGAATACCGCGGCGACCTGGGCATCGCGCTGTCCGACGTCTATGGCATGGACGCCTTCCTGCGCGATTTCGACATGTATTTCTGCAAGCTGTTCGACGGCGCGCGGCACGACTCCGGCGATCCCTTCGTCTGGGGCGAGCGCCTGCTCGAACACTATCGCAAGAACCGCGTGGATCCGCGCGCCAAGACGCTGGTGTTCTCGGATTCGCTTACGTTCCCGCGCGCCATCGAGCTGGCCCGCCAGTTTTCCGGCCGCTGCAAGGTATCCTTCGGCATCGGCACCAACCTGACCAACGACCTGGGCCACGAGCCCCTGCAGATCGTCATGAAGATGGTCCGCTGCAACGGGCAGCCCGTGGCCAAGGTTTCGGATGCGCCTGAAAAGACCATGTGCGACGATCCCGCGTACCTGGCCTACCTGCGCCAGGTCTTCCAGTTGCCCCCCGCCTGAGGCCGGCTCGGGGTAAATTGCGGCTTTCCTGCATTGTTTCACCCAACCCACTCGATCCTAGGGGAATATTCATGAGCAGCATCAAGCGCTTCCACGTCGACAAGCGCCTGTCGGACATGGCCGTGTACAACGGCGTCGCGTACCTGGCGGGCCAGGTGCCGGACGATGCCACGCTGGACATCACCGGCCAGACCGAGCAAGTGCTCGCGACGATCGACCGCCTGCTGGCCGAAGCCGGCACCGACAAGACCAAGATCCTGATGGCCCAGATCTATGTGGCCAACATGAAGGAATTCGACGGCATGAACAAGGCATGGGACGCCTGGGTCGCCGCAGGCAATTCGCCTCCGCGCGCCACGGTCGAAGCCCGCCTCGCCAATCCCGACTACAAGGTCGAGATCGTCGTCACGGCGGCAATCTGATACTCCGTGTGCCTGACACAAGCCGATCCCTCCGTGTGTCTGACACAAGCCAATCCTTTCCGTGTGTCTGACACAAGCCGATCCTTCCGTGTGTCTGACACAAGCCGATCTTTCCGTGTGTCTGACACCTAGCGTGTCAGACACCGGCTGAACGGAGTCGCCGTTTGATTAGTGTCTGACACCCGCGAGACGACGGCGCGAGGCGAAGTCCGTCTCCTAGGGTGTCAGACACTTGCCGAAAGCACCTGTCGAAGACACTTGCAGAGCCCCTGCCGCTCTCTCTCGCGTCGCCGCTCCCGCTCACTGCCCCAGCAGCAGAGTCCCCGCCAGCAGTCCCCCCAGTTCCTCGCATTTTTCCAGGTCCGCTTGCGCCACCGTCTTGGCCGCCAGGATCTGCTGCGCCGTCTGCGCGCCCATGTTGACGATGAGGGGCGGGGACACGGCGTTCAGGCGCCATCCGGTGCATATGCGTTCCGCCTGCCGGGCCGCGCCTGTGCCGTCGCTGCCGGCGCTGATCGCGCAGGCGTAGGGCAGCCCCTGTATGCGGTCGAGCACCGCGTAGTAGTTGCGGTCGAAGAACTCCTTCATTTCGCCGCTTAGCCCCGCCAGGTTTTCGGGGGCGCAGAACAGATAGCCGTGGCTGGCCAGCAACTCGCCGGCTTCCACGTCCGAGGCACGGCGCAGCACGACCCGCAGGTCGCTTTCCTGCTCGAGTTGGGCGGCGGCGGACCGCGCGCCGCGGGCCGCGGCTTCGGCCATCTGGCGCGCGGCGCCGGTGCGGGAATGCCAGACGATCAGCAGCTGTTTCATGCGTAGCGTTCCAGTGGGTCCTGCCGATAGTAGGCTTTCAGCAGTTCATACCATTCGGGCAGCGCCTGCTGCATGGGGTAGGGATCCACGAAGAAGTGCTCCGAGCTGACCGCGAAGAATTCGGCTTCGTCGGTGGCGGCGTACGGGTCCATCGGCAGCTGGCCATACCAGGCGTCGGCGTCTTCGCTTTCGGGATCGACGTGCGGCGGGATGGCGGCCTCCACCGCGTCCAGGGCGGCGATGAAGCGGTCCAGGCTGTCGTCCAGCACGCGGCGCCAGGTCCGGGCATTCAATGCGGGGTGGGCCGCCAGCGACGGCATCCCATCCGCGAACCCCGAGCGCAGGTCCAGCTTGTGGGCGAATTCGTGGATGACCACGTTGAAGCCGCCGCCGGAGAGTTGCGCGTCCTCCCAGGACAGGACCAGCGGGCCTCCGTCCCAGGCTTCGCCGGCGGCGTCCTCGATGTATTCGTGCACCACGCCGTCCTCGTCCTGGCGGGAGCGCGGGATGCGGAAGCTCGCCGGATACACGATGATCTCGTCCCAGCCCTCGTACAGTTCCGGCGCCAGGTTCAGGATGGGCAGGCTGGCCTGGGCCGCGATGGACAGGCGCATGAAGTCGGACACCTCCAGCCCTTGCGCGCCGTTAATGTTCTTGCTTGCAAGCAGCCAGGCCGAACGGGCCAGCAGCTGGGCGGCCTCGTCGGCGCCCAGCACCGCCAGGAACGGGTGGGCGTCCAGCACCTGCCGCCACAGTTCGGGCGCGATGCGGGACTGCATATCTGCCACCGCGGACGGGCGGGCGCCACGCCCTTTCAGCCAGCGCAACATAAGCTCGGGTTCCTTCCATATGCCGCGGTCCGCGGCGTCTTTCGGTGTCAACTGACGCTAGGGCCTGTGCAAGGCTCGATTTAGGGTGAACAGGCCCTAGTGTAGAGTGTCGGAATCTCAACCGAAATCGCTTACGTCCGTCATGTCCGCCCCGCCTGTTCTCGACGCGCCTTCGCCCTTCGACGCCGCCTGGCGCCAAGAGGTAGGAGCTGGCCTGGATGCCGACGGCCTGGCGTTGATCGATCAGGCCGTCGCCTGGGCCGAACCCCGGTTCGAGGGGCAGCACGCGCTGACCGGCGAGCCCCTGGCCGAGCACGGCGCAGGCGTGGTCCGGGTGCTGGCGGCCCTGCATACCGATGCCGCGACGCGGGCTGCCGCCTTGCTGGCGGCCCTGCCGACCGATCTGATGGCGCCCGCGCCGTCCCTGCGCAACGATCCGGTCGCGGCCGCCTTCGGCGCCGAGGTCGCGCGGCTGGTGCAAGGCACCCGGGCCCTGCTGCGGCTGGGCGTGGTGGCCCGGCAGGCCAGCGACGCCGAGGCCGAAACCGGTTCGCAGAAGGAAATGCAGCGCAAGATGCTGCTGGCCATGGCGGCCGATCTGCGCATCGTGCTGATGCGGCTGGCGTCGCGCTTGCGCAGCCTGCGCTGGCACGCCGAGAGCAAGGCGCCGTGCTCCACCGCCTTCGCCCGGGAAACCCTGGATCTCTACGCGCCCCTGGCCAACCGGCTGGGCATCTGGCAGATCAAATGGGAAATGGAAGACCTGGCCTTCCGGTTCCTGGAGCCGGAAAAGTACAAGCAGATCGCCCGCCTGCTCGAGGAAAAGCGGGTCGAGCGCGAGGCCTTCATCGCCGGCGCCATCGAGCGCCTGCAGGCGGCGCTCGCCAAGAGCGGAGTCGAGGCCGAGGTCAGCGGCCGGCCCAAGCACATCTACAGCATCTGGAACAAGATGCGCGTGAAAGGCCTGGACTTCTCCCAGATGTACGACCTGCGCGCGCTGCGGGTCATCGTGGACGACGTGCGCGCCTGCTACACCGCGCTGGGCATGGTGCACGAGATGTGGACGCCGATCTCCGAGGAATTCGACGACTACATCTCCCGGCCCAAGCCCAACGGCTACCGTTCCTTGCACACCGTCGTGACCGACGACGACGGGCGCCCGTTCGAGGTGCAGATCCGCACCCGCGAGATGCACCAGTTCGCCGAGTACGGCATGGCCGCGCACTGGCGCTACAAGGAAGCGGGGGCCAAGGGCGGCCAGGTGGCGGCTTCCAGCGAATATGACCGCCAACTGGCGTGGATGCGCCAGCTGCTGGCCTGGAACACCGATGTCGAGGGCGGCGGCGAGCCCGCCAAGCCGGCTTCCGGCAAGCCTGCGGGCAAGGGCCGCAATGCGGCCGCGGCGCCCGCGCATACGGACGAGCGCATCTATGTGCTGACGCCGCAGGCGCGCGTGATCGAATTGCCCGCCGGCGCCACGCCCGTCGACTTCGCCTATCACCTGCATACCGACCTGGGCCACCGCTGCCGCGGCGCCCGCGTCGACGGGCAGATGGTGCCGCTGCAGACCCGGCTGTCCACCGGCCAGACTGTGGAAATCATCTCCGCCAAGTCCGGCGGGCCATCGCGCGACTGGCTCAATCCTCAGCTCGGCTTTCTCGCCAGCCCCCGCGCCCGCGCCAAGGTGCGCATGTGGTTCAACGCGATCGAACTCCAGCAGCGCATCACGCAGGGCCAGGCGTTGGTGGAAAAGGAATTGCAGCGCCTGGGCAAAACCGCCGTCAATCTGGAGCAGTTGGCGCAAAGCCTGGGTTTCGCGCGCGCCGACGACCTGTACGTGGCGGCCGCAAAGGAAGAGTTCAGCCTGCGGCAGATCGATACGCTGTTCCAGCAGCCGGCGCCCGCCGCCGAGCCGCAGCCGGCGGCGCTGCGCAACGCCAGCGCCGGCAGCGCCGAAAAGAGCGGCAAGAGCGGCGTGCTGGTGGTCGGCGTGGGTTCTCTCCTGACCCAGCTGGCCCGCTGCTGCCGTCCCGCGCCGCCGGACGCCATCGCGGGCTTCGTCACGCGGGGGCGTGGGGTGTCGATACACCGCAGCGACTGCCACAGCTATCTGGCCCTGGCCGCGCGCGAGCCCGAACGCGTCATCGAAGTGGCGTGGGGCGAGACTTCCGACACCTTCTATCCGGTGGATATCAGCGTGCGCGCGCATGACCGTTCCGGCCTGCTGCGCGACCTGTCCGAAGTCTTTGCCCGGCTGCGCCTGAACGTGGTGGGGGTGAACACGCAGAGCAAGCAGTCGCTCGCCCATATGGTGTTCACTGTGGAGGTGAGGGGCGGCGAATCCCTGTCGCGCGCCCTGGACGCGCTGGCCGAGGTGCCGGGCGTATCGTCGGCGGCGCGCCGCTGATCCCCGCGGCGCACGGCGCCGGGGGGAGGGCGGTCCGGACTCAGCCGTCCAGCTTGTCGTGCGCGCGCTCGCGCATGTAGAACGAGGCGACCAGGCCCAGGACCACGCCGAACATGACGTAGTAGGCGGGCGCCATCGGCGAGCCGGTCGTCTTGATCAGCCAGGTCACGATGAACTGGGCGAAGCCGCCGAAGATCATCACGGCCACGTTGTAGGCCAGGGACAGGCCCACCGAGCGTACACGCGCCGGGAATAGTTCCGCCATCACGGTGCTGAACACGCCGAAGAAGGCCGAGACGAACAGGCACACCACGACCTGCACGGTCAGCAGGCGCGCAATGGAAGGCGCGTCCGACAGCCAGTTGTACAGGGGGTACAGCACCAACAGGTAACCGATCAGCGAGCCGATCACGATAGGGCGGCGGCCCACGCGGTCCGACCAGGCGCCCATGAAGGGCGTCAGCAGCACCATCAGCGCCGCGCCCGCCATCTGCACCAGGAAGGTCTGGTTCAGCGGCAGTTTCAGGATCTGCGTGGAGTAGGTCACCAGATACGTGAAGGTGATGTAGATGGAGACGGTCGCGGTCACGACCAGGCCCACTCCGATCAGCGTTTCGCGCGTATGCGTCTTCAGCATCTGCCCCAGGCTCAGGCGCTGCACTTCGCCGCGCGCGGCCGCCTGGCGCTCTTCTTCCTTGATCTGCTTGAAGGCGTCGGTTTCGTCGATGTTGCGGCGGATGTAGATGGCGATCGGCACGATGACCAGGCCGAAGGCGAAGGGCAGGCGCCATGCCCAGTCGGTGATCTGCTGCTGGGTGAAGAATTCGGTGATGAGCGTGCCGCAGGCGGCGCCGATCAGCAGGGCCAGCATCTGCCCGGCCATTTGCCACGAACCGTAAAATCCGCGCTTGCCGTCGGGCGCCATTTCGATCAGCAGGGCCGTGGAGGTGCCGAATTCGCCGCCCGCCGAAAAGCCCTGTAGCAGGCGGGCGATCAGGATGAAGATCGGCGCCAGGATGCCGGCGGCGTGATAGGTGGGGGCGACGGTGATCAGCGCGATGGACACGGCCATGAGCGAAGTGACCATCACCATGGCGGCCTTGCGGCCCTTTTTGTCGCCGTACAGGCCCAGGATGATGCCGCCGACCGGGCGCATGAAGAAGCCGACGCCGAAGATGGCGGTGGTCATCAGGATGGCGTTCAGCTCGCTGCCGGGCACGCTGGGGTCGGTGGGAAAGAACAGCTTCGAGATGATCGGCGTCATGAACGCGAACACCAGGAAGTCATACCATTCGAGGGCATTGCCGATTACTGCCGCCACGATGTTGCGCGTGGGAACTGCCTTGTGCTGCACGGTTTCTCCTTGGGGGTGTTTGCTCGATTCGGCCGACATTCTAGGCGCTTCGCCGGACCGGACGCCTGTCCGGCCGTCCGAGACGCGGACGCCGCCTGGCTTTACACTTCTCTTTTTCCCCAAGAGAGTAGTGACATGAACGCGCGCACCTGGCTGGAAACGCTGGTTGGTTTCGACACCACCAGCCGCAATTCCAATCTTGCCCTGATCGAAACCGTCCGCGATTGGCTCAAGGGCCAGGGCGTCGACGCATGGCTGGCGCACAATCCGGAGCGCACCAAGGCCAATCTGTTCGCCACGCTGCCGGCGCAAGACGGCGGCCTGCAGGGCGGTATCGTCCTGTCGGGCCATACCGACGTGGTGCCCGTGGACGGCCAGGACTGGAGCACGGACCCGTTCAAGCTCGTCGAAAAGGACGGCCTGCTCTACGGCCGGGGAAGCTGCGACATGAAGGGCTTCATCGCCGGCTCGCTCGCGATGGTGCCGGAATTCCTGGCCATGCCCCGCAAGAAGCCGATCCACCTGGCGTTCTCCTATGACGAGGAAGTGGGCTGCGCCGGCGCGCCCTACATGCTGGCCGACCTGCACGACCGCGGCATCCGGCCGGAAGGCTGCGTGGTGGGCGAGCCCACGGGCATGCAGGTGGTGGTCGCGCACAAGGGCATCAACCTGTTCCGCTGCAAGGTGCATGGCAAGGCGGCGCACTCGTCGCTGACGCCGCGCGGCTGCAATGCCATCGAGTACGCGGCCCGCCTGATCTGCCGCATCCGCGACCTGGCGGACAGCTTCAAGGCCCAGGGCCCGTACGACCAGTTCTACGACGTCCCGTTCTCCACGATGACCACCAACCAGATCCACGGCGGCATCGCGGTCAACACCATTCCGGAATCCTGCGAATTCAGCTATGAATTCCGCAACCTGCCGGGCATGCAGCCCGACGCGATCCAGGCCGAAGTCGAGAAATACGTGCGCGAAGAGCTCTTGCCGCGCATGAAGGCCGAATTCGACGGCGCCAGCATCGAGATCGAAACTGGGGCGGCGGCGCCGGCGCTGGAAGCTTCCGAGGAAGCCGCCATCACTCAACTGGTGCGCGCGCTGACCGAGGACCGCACGACCCGCAAGGTGGCGTACGGCACCGAGGCCGGCCTGTTCCAGGGCATCGGCATCCCCACGGTCGTCTGCGGCCCTGGTTCCATCGAACAGGCCCACAAGCCGGACGAATACGTCGCGCTGGACCAGCTGGCCTCGTGCGAGACCTTCCTGCGCCGCCTCGGGCAGTCGCTCTGACGCCGCTTCAGCCGTTTCCGGGGCGGGTGCGCGCCCGCGCCCGTGCCCGGCCGTGGCCGGCGTCAGGTAAAATGCTGGGTTGCAAACCGGATTTGCGGACGGCAGAGGCCTGCCGCGATGCCGGGGGAGATGCTTGGTGAAACCTTACGACTTTCCGGATGCCAAGGGCCATTTCGGCCCTTATGGTGGCGTTTTCGTGGCGGAAACGCTGATGCACGCGCTCGACGAGCTGCGCGCGGCCTACGACCGATATCGTGTCGACCCCGCCTTCCTGGAAGAGTTCAATTACGAACTCAAGCATTTCGTGGGCCGGCCCAGCCCGGTCTACCATGCCCGCCGCTGGTCTGACCAGCTGGGCGGCGCCCAGATCTGGTTCAAGCGCGAAGACCTGAACCACACCGGCGCCCACAAGGTGAACAACTGCATCGGCCAGGCCTTGCTGGCCAAGCGCATGGGCAAGCCGCGCGTCATCGCCGAGACCGGCGCCGGCCAGCACGGCGTGGCCACCGCCACCGTGGCGGCCCGCTATGGCATGGAATGCGTGGTCTACATGGGCAGCGAAGACGTCCGCCGCCAGGCGTCGAACGTCTATCGCATGAAGCTGCTGGGCGCCACGGTCGTTCCGGTCACCTCGGGCTCGTGCACCCTGAAGGACGCGCTGAACGAAGCCATGCGCGACTGGGTCACCAATATCGAGAACACGTTCTACATCATCGGCACGGTGGCGGGCCCCGACCCTTACCCCCGCATGGTGCGCGATTTCCAGACCGTGATCGGCAACGAATGCCTGACGCAGATGCCCGAAGCCGCCGGCCGCCAGCCCGACTACGTCGTGGCGGCAGTGGGCGGCGGCTCCAACGCCATGGGCATCTTCCATCCCTATATTCCGTACGAAAACGTGCGCCTCATCGGTGTCGAGGCGGCGGGCGAGGGCATGGATACCGGGCGCCACGCCGCATCGCTGGCCGCGGGCCAGGTGGGCGTGCTGCACGGCAACCGCACCTACGTCATGCAAGACGCCGACGGCCAGGTTATCGAAACGCATTCCGTGTCCGCGGGCCTGGACTATCCCGGCGTCGGCCCGGAGCATGCCTGGCTGAAGGATTCCGGCCGTGCCGAATACGTCGGCATCACCGACGAAGAAGCGCTGAAGGCCTTCCACGACTGCTGCCGCATCGAAGGCATCATGCCGGCGCTTGAATCGTCGCATGCCATCGCCCAGGCCGTGAAAATGGCGCCCACGCTCCCCAGCGACGCCATCATCCTGGTCAATTTGTCGGGCCGTGGCGACAAAGATATGCATACCGTCGCCGAAAAGGCCGGTATCGAGCTTTAAGGGCCTGACCATGGCAACTCGCATCGACCGCATCGCCGCCGCTTTCGCGCGCACCGCCGAATCCGGCCGCGCCGCGGCGCTGATTCCCTACATCGCCGCGGGCGATCCCTCGCCCGCGACCACCGTTCCCCTGATGCATGCGCTGGTCGAGGCCGGCGCCGACGTCATCGAGCTCGGCGTGCCGTTTTCCGACCCTATGGCCGATGGCCCCGTCATCCAGCGGGCCGCCGAACGCGCCATCGCGCAGGGCGTGGGCCTGGCCCGCGTGCTGGAAATGGTGGCCGAGTTCCGTCAGCGCGACACCGCCACGCCGGTGGTGCTGATGGGATACGCCAATCCGATCGAACGCATGGGCCAGGACCAGTTCGCGCGCGACGCCGAGAAGGCGGGCGTGGACGGCGTGCTGGTGGTGGACTATCCACCCGAAGAAGTCGTCGAATTCGCCGCGACGCTGGGCGAGCACGGCATTGCCCCCATTTTCCTGCTAGCTCCCACTTCCACGGAAGAACGCATCAAGGCGGTTGCCGGGGTCGCCCGCGGCTACGTGTATTACGTGTCGCTCAAGGGCGTGACGGGCTCGGGCTCGCTGAACACCGATGACGTGGCCGAGCGCGTGGCCGTGATCCGCCGCCACGTGCGCGACATTCCGGTCGGCGTCGGCTTCGGCATCCGCGACGCCGAGAGCGCCCAGCGCGTGGCGCGCGCGGCCGACGCGGTCGTCATCGGCAGCAAACTGATTGAAACCATGGAGCAGGCGGTGACGGATGTCCCCGCTGCCCAGAAAACCGATGCCGCAGTCGCCGCCGCCAGCGGCTGGCTGCGCACCATCCGGCAGGCGCTGGATCTAGTGAAACGAGAAAACGCGTCGGCCTGAATGGCGGGCGCGACCTCATACGGGATGAAAAAACAATGAGCTGGATCGAAAAACTCCTGCCTCCTCGCATCAACAAAACCAGCGACAGCGGCGCCCGCCGCGTTCCCGAAGGCCTATGGGTGAAATGCCCGTCGTGCGAATCGGTGCTGTACAGCGAAGACCTGGCCGCCAACCTGCATGTCTGCCCCAAGTGCGACCATCACATGCGCATCGGCGCCCGCGCCCGCATCGATTCGCTGCTCGACATGGAAGGCCGCGTTGAAATCGGCCAGACCACGCGCTCGGTCGACTCCCTGAAGTTCAAGGACACGCGCAAGTATCCCGAGCGCCTCCAGGAAGCGGTCAAGCAGACCGGCGAAACCGACGCCCTGGTGGTCATGAGCGGCTCGATCCGCGGCGTGCCGGCGACGCTGGCCTGCTTCGAGTTCGAATTCATGGGCGGCTCCATGGGCTCGGTGGTCGGCGAGCGCTTCGCGCGCGGCGCCCAGGCCGCCCTGGACAACAAGACTTCCTTCATCTGCGTGGCCGCCTCGGGCGGCGCGCGCATGCAGGAAAGCCTGCTGTCGCTGATGCAGATGGCCAAGACGAACGCCATGTTGACCCGCCTCTCGGCGGCCGGCCTGCCGTTCATCAGCGTGCTGACCGATCCCACCATGGGCGGCGTGTCGGCCAGCTTCGCCTTCATGGGCGATGTGGTCATCGCCGAACCCAAGGCGCTGATCGGCTTCGCCGGCCCGCGCGTGATCGAGCAGACCGTGCGCGAAAAACTGCCGGAAGGCTTCCAGCGCGCCGAGTTCCTGCTGCAGAAGGGAGCGATCGACATGGTGGTGGACCGCCGCCAGCTGCGCGAGGAGATCGCCCGCCTGCTGGCCTTGCTGACCAACCAGCCGGCGGACGTGGTCACGGCCTGACGAATCCCTTCCGATTCCCGGACCAATCGCCACTAGGCGGCGGGGGCTGGCAGTAGCAAAATGCCGTCGGCGGGCCGAGCCCTCCGGCGGCATTTTCGTGGGGGCGCGCGCAGTACCCCCGGCATGCCTGGCGGGTTTGTGGCGGCTGTTTTACGGAACAGTGTTTTCCATCCGTGATGTTGCCTGCGTGCGACACAAATCAAGTCGCGTGGCCCGTATTTTGCTATGTTGCGATCTAGAGTTGAAATCTACGGAGTAATTCCAATGCAGTCGACCAAGAAGAAAATGCTTACACGCCTTGCCGGGCTGGCCCTGGCCGCAACCGCCACGCTCGCAAGCGCCCAGTCGTCCGATGGCACCCAAGGCGGCGTGAGCCTGCACTACGGCATTGGAGACCACTACCAGCGCCTGACGCTGAACTACGAAACGCCTTCGGTCTGGACCCACCATTTCGGCGGCAACTGGGGCCGGCTGGACCTGACCCCGGAATTCGGCGCTTCGTACTGGCAGGCGAACGGTTCGCGCTCGCCCGGGCACGTCTGGCAATTCAGCGCCATCCCCATGTTCCGCTGGTGGACGGGCGAACGCTTCTACATCGAGGCCGGCATCGGCGCCACGCTCTTCTCCAGCACGCGCTTCGCCGACGAGAACATCAGCACGGCCTTCCAGTTCGGCGATCACATCGGCCTGGGCTTCCTGGTGACGCCGAACAACCGTATCGGGCTGCGTTATTCGCACTTCTCGAACGCCAGCATCAAGCGTCCCAATCCCGGCCTGGACGTGGTGCAGCTTACCTACACCTACCAGTTCTGAATACCCGCAGTCCAAATTGAAAAGCCCTCGAGACCGAGGGCTTTTTTTGTTACCGGGCCGCAGGGCGGGCTCTGGCTGCAAATCTCCTCCACCGCTTTTCCGGCAGCGAAAAAAAGCCCCCGCATGGCGGGGGCTTCTTGTGCGGCCTGGGGCCGGCTTAGTGGCGCGTCTCGACCTGAACCAGGGGTTCGTTGGAGACCGGCGCGACCGGCTTGCGCTCGCGGCCCAGACGGGCCGGCTTGTGCGAGGCGGCGATGCGCAACTGCGTCTGGGCGTGGCGGTCCGGATCGGTTTCGACCCACTGCAGGCCGGCGGCGTTCACCACGTCGTGCAGGGCCTGGGCCTTGGCCGACGGGGCGGCGGCGGGCACCACGATAGGCTGCTGCGCGCTGACCGGAGCCGGTTCGGTGGGGGCCGGGGCAGGCGCTGCGGCTGGGGCGGGAGCTTCCGGCTGGGCCGGCGCGACGGGAGGCGTAGCCACGGGTTCGACTGCGGCAGCTTCCACGGGGGCGGCGGGAGCCACAGGCGCGGAGACTTCGCTGGCGGGCTGCACGACGACCGGCTGCGTCGCCTCGACGGCGGGAGCGGGCTGCTCGGCTTCGGCGGCGGGCTCTTCGGCGGCCTGCGCCTGCACGGGCTCGGCTTCGGCCTGTTGTGCCCGCGGGGCTTCGACCGGAGCAGCTTCGGCCTGCTCGACCGGGGCCGGCGCGGCGTCTGCCGGCTGGATGGGGCTCGCGTGCTCAGCCTGCGCGGGCGCTTCTGCGGGCTGGGCTGCCGTGGCTTCCTGCTGCTCGCCGGCTTCCTCGTCGGCACTTTCCTCGAGCTGCTCGTCGCCAGCGGCCAGGCTGCCTTCTTCCTGGCTGCGGCGGCCGCGGCGGCTGCGGCGGCGGCGGCGCTTGCGTTCCGGATCGGCGGCGTTTTCCGCGCCTTCGGCGCCCGGAACGGCATCCGCGGTCTGCTCGATGGCGTCAGCGGCTTCCTGGGGGGCTTCCGAGGTGGGCTGGGCGGCGTCGGGCAGGGCGGTGGCGACCGTCTGGGCCAGCGCGGCGACCATGCTTTCCTGCACGCTCATCGGCGCATCGGACTGGCCCTCTTCGCGGCGGTTGCGGCCACGGCCGCGGCGGCGGTTGCGGCCAGCGCCGGTGTCTTCCCCGGCGGATTGCTCGGCTTGCTCGGGGCGGTTGGACGCCAGGGCCGACTGGGTGGCCTGGGTGTCGCGCTCGCTGCGGGCTTCGTTGCGGTTGTGGCGCTCGCCGCGTTCCTGGCGTTCGCCTTCGGCGCGACGGCCGCCGCGCACGTGATGGCGGCCGCTTTCGCTGCCTTCCGCGCCTTCGCCGCGCGATTCGCCGCGGCGGTTGCGGTTGCGGTCCGAACCGTGGCGCTCGCCACGGCGTTCCTGGCCGTCATGGCCTGCGCGGCCCTTGCCGCGGCCGGACGTGGCGCGCTTGGCGCTGTCTTCCTGGGCGGCGGGGGCGGGCTTGGCCGTTTCGGGGCTGCCGGTCAGCCAGCCGACCAGGCGCTTGAACAGGCCGCCCAAGCCGCCGGAGGCTGCCGGGACGGGCGCTGCGGCGGCTGCGGGAGCCGGCGTCGAAACGGGGGCGGGTTGCGAGGGGGTGATGCCCTTGACCAGCGCTTCCGGACGGGACTTGACCTCGTGCTCGCGCGGCTGCCAGGGAGCGTCCGTGGCGGGAGCCTCGACCAGTTCGAAGCTGGTCTTCAGTTCTTCCAGGCGGGGATCGTCGTGGCGCAGGCGCTCGATGTGGTGGTGCGGGGTCTCCAGGTGCTTGTTGGGGATCAGCAGCAGGTTGACCTTCAGGCGGGCTTCCATCTTGGTGATGTCGGCGCGCTTTTCGTTCAGCAGGTAGGTGGCGACGTCGACCGGCACCTGGGCATGCACGGCGGCGGTGTTTTCCTTCATCGCCTCTTCCTGGAGCAGGCGCAGGACGTGCAGCGCGCTGGACTCGGCGTCGCGGATCACGCCGGTGCCGTTGCAGCGCGGGCACGTGATGTGCGAGCCTTCATTCAGGGCGGGGCGCAGGCGCTGGCGCGACAGCTCCATCAGGCCGAAACGCGAAATCTTGCCCATCTGGACGCGGGCGCGGTCGAAATGGAGGGCATCGCGCAGGCGCTGTTCGACGGCGCGCTGGTTCTTGCTGTCCTCCATGTCGATGAAGTCGATGACGATCAGGCCGCCCAGGTCGCGCAGGCGCAGCTGGCGGGCCACTTCGTCCGCCGCTTCCGAGTTGGTGCGCAGCGCGGTTTCCTCGATGTCGGCGCCGCGCGTGGAGCGGGCCGAGTTGACGTCCACGGACACCAGCGCTTCGGTGTGGTCGATCACGATGGCGCCGCCCGAAGGCAGCTGCACCGTGCGCGAGTACGCCGTTTCGATCTGGTGTTCGATCTGGAAGCGGGAGAAGAGGGGGATGTCGTCGCGGTAGCGTTTGACGCGCTGGACGTTGTCAGGCATCACCACGCTCATGAAGGCGGTGGCCTGGTCGGCGATCTCGTCGGTATCGATGAGGATTTCGCCGATTTCGGGGGAGAAGTAGTCCCGGATGGCCCGGATGACCAGGCTGGATTCCAGGTAGATCAGGATGGGCGCGGAGTTGTCGCGCGCGGCGCCGTCGATGGCCGTCCAGAGCTGCAACAGGTAGGACAAGTCCCACTGGAGCTCTTCGACGTTGCGGCCGATGCCGGCGGTGCGGGCGATGATGCTCATGCCCTGGGGCAGATCGAGCTGCTCCATGGTGTCGCGCAGTTCCTGGCGGTCCTCGCCCTCGACGCGGCGCGAAACGCCGCCGCCGCGGGGGTTGTTGGGCATCAGGACCAGGTAGCGGCCGGCGAGCGAGATGAACGTGGTCAGGGCGGCGCCCTTGTTGCCGCGTTCTTCCTTTTCGACCTGGACGATCAGTTCCTGGCCTTCGCGCAGGGCGTCCTGGATGCGGGCGCTGCGGACGTCCACGCCTTCCTTGAAGTAGCTGCGGGCCACTTCCTTGAAGGGCAGGAAGCCGTGACGGTCTTCACCGTAGTTGACGAAGCAAGCTTCGAGGCCGGGTTCGATCCGGGTGATGACACCTTTGTAGATGTTGCCTTTGCGTTGTTCGCGGCCGGCAGTCTCGATGTCGAGGTCGATGAGTTTCTGCCCATCGACGATAGCGACGCGTAATTCTTCCTGATGCGTCGCATTGAACAGCATGCGCTTCATGAGAGGGGTTCTCCGTTGTCATGACGCGCCGATATCGGCGCGTGACCTCGGGTCACTCGGGCTGCGGGCTGAAGCGGGCAAGAAAGAATGCGGACCGTACCTGGGCGGCGCCCAGGCGTATCCGCCGCGGGTCAGGCGGGCACGTCGTGCCGTGGGGCACGGGGTTCTGTCAGCAGGAGGGTCAGCTTCACTGAATGTGGTTTGACGGAAAGATTGCTGTGAACGGCAGTTGCGGTCGGAATGGTTGCCCACGCGCAGCTGGTGCTTTAAATATATGCGACGATTCTTGCAGTGCTTCAGAGCCGCTTGCGGCATGCAACGGACCTGCTGGGACAGCGGGCAAAATGAATGCCACACCACTATCCGGCAGGGCGCGGTTGCGCCGGCGACCAAGAGACCCAGGGACTGAATGAGCAGGCAGTACAATGGCGGCCCACGCGCTCGACGGAGTTGCGTACAGTTGCATCTCTACGTCAGGCGGCTAGTTCAGCCCCTTTAGGCTGTCCCGATTATATGTCGCTTTCCGCAATGCGCAAAGAAACTTCCTCCCCTTCATCTCCCTCTAAAGCCGCTCCCGCCGTCCGCATGGTCGAGGTGGGCGCCGAGCATGCCGGCCAGCGCCTGGACAACTACCTTGTCAGGCTGTGCAAGGGCGTCCCCAAAACCCATATCTACAAGGCCATCCGCGGCGGCGAGGTGCGGGTAAACAAGGGACGTATCTCGGCCGACTATCGCATCGCCGAAGGCGATATCGTGCGCATCCCGCCGTTGCGGCTGCCCGATCCGGGCGCACCCCGGCCGGTGCCCGGGGCGGAGTTCCCCATCGTGTTCGAAGACGACGCGCTGCTGGTGGTGGACAAGCCCGCCGGCGTGGCCGTGCACGGGGGCAGCGGCGTCTCCTTCGGCGTGATCGAGCAGCTGCGCGCCGCCCGGCCCAACGCCAAGTTCCTTGAACTGGTGCACCGGCTGGACCGGGAGACCTCGGGCCTGCTGATGGTGGCAAAGAAGCGCAGCGCGCTGCTGGCGCTGCACGCCATGCTGCGCGAGGGAAAAGGGGACAAGCACTATCTGGCGCTGGTGGAAGGCGATTGGGTCAACGACCGCCAGCACATCAAGCTGGGCCTGTCCAAATGGACCACGCAATCCGGAGAGCGCCGGGTCAAGGTGGATCCGGACGGGCAGTCGGCGCATACCATCGTCACGCTCAAGCGCCGCTTCGGCGGTTACAGTCTGGTCGACGCCGAGCTGCGCACCGGCCGCACCCACCAGATCCGGGTGCACCTGGCCGCCAGCGGCTTTCCCATCGTGGGCGACGACAAGTACGGCCATGACGAGGTGCGGGCGCACTTCGCGCGCATGGGTTTTGGCCGGATGTTCCTGCATGCCCACCAATTGACCCTGGCCCACCCCCTTACGGGCGAGCCCCTGACGCTTACCGCCGAGCTGCCCCCGGCATGCGTGAAAATACTGAAACAACTGGAGTCGGTCTGATATGTCGTATTCGCTGGTCGTTTTTGACTGGGATGGCACCCTGATGGATTCCACGCACAGCATCGTGGCCGCCATCCAGGGGGCCTGCCGTGACCTGGACCTGGCGGTGCCATCGGCGTCCGATGCCAGCTGGGTGATTGGTCTGTCCCTGGAAAGCGCCCTGCGGCGGGCCGTTCCCGAACTGACGCAAGCCATGCTGCCGCGTTTCCTGGAGCGCTACCGCACGCATTACCTGCTGCGCGACCCCGAGCTGCGCCTCTTCGAGGGCGTGCAGGAACTGCTGACCGAACTGGCCGGGCAGAACGTGCGCCTGGCCGTCGCCACCGGCAAGAGCCGCGTCGGCCTGACCCGCGCCTTGGCGGCGACCGGCCTGGGGCCGCTTTTCGACGCCACTCGTACCGCCGACGAGACCTTCAGCAAGCCGCATCCCGCGATGCTGCACGAACTGATGCAGGAGCTGGACGTTGCGCCGGATCGCGTCGTGATGATCGGCGACACCTCGCACGACCTGCAGATGGCGGCCAACGCGGGCGTGCACGGGCTGGGCGTGACCTACGGCGCGCACACCTTGAAGGAACTTGAGGGGTGCGCGCCCCAGGCCGTGCTCGACAGCGTGCCTGGCGTGCGCCAGTGGCTGCTGCCCAGGGTGGTGGCGGGCGCCGAACTGTAGGCCCGGATCCGCCGGGCGCGGAACGTCCGGCTTGCGGGCGGGTCTATAAGAGATACCCGCAATCTCCGCGCGCGCCGCGGAATATCATGGAGCCCCGCGTCGTCCATGGGTTGCGCGGGGCGTGATTCCGCAGGCGCCACACCGGAGACCATGATGCTGATACGCAAGCCCGACGATATTCTTCCCTCCGAGATCACCTCCGAGGCCGTCTGGCGCTCGCGCCGCGAACTGATGCTGCGGGCGGGGCTGGTCGCGGCCGCCGCCGGCCTGCCCGGTTGGGCCGCGCGCAGCGCATTCGCGCAGGATGCCGGCGCTTTTCCGGGCAAGGCCAATCCGGCGTTGAGCGTCATGGACAAGCAGACCTCGTTCGCCGACGTCACGTCCTACAACAATTACTACGAGTTCGGGGTCGATAAGGGCGATCCGGCAGCCAACGCGGGCAAGTTGCAGACGCGTCCCTGGGCCGTGAGCGTGGAGGGCGAGGTCGGCAAGCCACGCACCTTTTCCATCGAGGAGCTGCTCAAGCTGGCCCCCATGGAAGAGCGCGTATACCGGCTGCGATGTGTCGAGGGCTGGTCCATGGTCATACCTTGGGTGGGCTATTCGCTTTCGGCGCTGCTCAAGCAGGTCGAGCCCACGGGCAATGCCAAATACGTGGAGTTCGTGACCGCGGTGCAGCGCGAGAACATGCCAGGCGTGCGCGCCGCGATCCTGGAATGGCCTTATGTCGAGGGGCTGCGCATCGACGAAGCGATGAACCCGCTGGCCATGCTGGTTTTTGGCGTCTATGGCAAGGTGCTGCCCAACCAGAATGGGGCCCCGCTCCGGTTGGCCGTGCCCTGGAAATACGGTTTCAAGTCGGCCAAGTCGCTGGTGAAGATCCGCCTGGTGGAAAAGGCGCCCGTTTCGTCATGGATGCAGGCCGCGTCCCAGGAATATGGCTTTTACGCCAATGTGAACCCCAACGTGCCCCATCCGCGCTGGAGCCAGGCCACGGAACGCCGCATCGGCGAGGATGGCCTGTTCTCGCCCAAGCGCAAGACGCTGATGTTCAACGGCTACGGCGAACAGGTCGCTTCGCTCTATCAGGGCATGGACCTGAAGGCCAACTACTGAGGCGCCCATGCCCGATGGCATTTCGCAGGCGCCGCCGCGCAAGGCCCAGCTGTCGGCAAAGGCGGTCGGACGTTTCAAGCCTGTCCTGTTCCTGCTGGGGCTGGCGCCGTTCGCGCGCTGGTTCTGGCTGGGGGCGAACGACGGCCTGACCGCGAACCCCGTTGAGTTCCTGACCCGTTCGTCCGGCACCTGGACGCTGGTCTGCCTGCTGGTCACGCTGGCCATTACGCCGCTGCGCCGGCTGACCGCCCAGCCAGCCCTGGTGCGGCTGCGGCGCATGTGCGGCTTGTTCGCCTTTTTCTACGGGGCCATGCATTTCATGGCCTGGGTCTGGTGGGACCGCGGCCTGGATCCGGCGGCGATGTTGCGCGATATCGGCGAACGCCCCTTCATTACGGCGGGATTCGCGGCATTCGTGCTGATGGCCGCGCTGGCGGCCACATCCACGCAATGGGCCATGCGCAAGCTGGGCAAGCGCTGGCAAAGCCTGCATCGAGCCGTCTATGCCATAGGCCTGCTGGCCGTGCTGCATTACTGGTGGCACAAGGCGGGCAAGAACGATTATGCGCAGCCCTTGGCCTACGCCTCCGTCCTGGCCCTGCTGCTGGGCTGGCGCGTGGTGGCGTGGTTGCGCCGCCGCTCCTAGCGGAAGGCGCGCTACAGCATCGCCAGCATGATGGCGGCGGTCTCCGCGTCCGGCTGGCCGTCGTGCAGGGCGGGGCGGTAATGCATCTGGAACGCCGCCAGGGCATTGATCGTGGCCTTGTCCAGCACGCCGTCCTGGGGGCAGGCGTAGCCCAGCCGCTGCAATTGCTGCTGGAACCAGGCGATGTCCGGTATGCCCTGCGACTGCAAGCGGGCCAGGTGTGCGGCCGCGCCGGTCTCGTCGTACCAGCGTCCGATCCCGGCATCCGCCAGGGCCTTCCAGGGGAAAAGAGGGCCGGGGTCCACTTTGCGCTGGGGCGCGATGTCGCTGTGGCCCACCACATTCTCGGGCGCGACGCCTTGGCGCTGGATGATGTCGCGCAGCAGGATGGTCAGCGCGCGCAACTGGCGATCGTTGTAGGGGTGCCACAGAGGCTTGCCGTCGGGGCCGTCCGTCCAGCCGGGATTGACGACTTCGATGCCGATGGACGTGCTGTTCATGGCGATGTTGCCGTACCAGGAGCTGGCACCGGCGTGCCAGGCAGCGCGGTTTTCGTCGACCAGCCGGTAGGTTCGCCCGGAGTCTGTCACCAGATAGTGGGCGCTGACCTTGCCTTTGGAGAGCAGGTGCAACGAGCTGGCGTCGTCGACCGTGGTGTAGTGCAGCACGATGGAGCGGACCCGGCTGGACTGGCTGACGGCGGTGACCGAGGTGTTCAGGTCCAGGCCGGCCGGGCCGCGCGCCGCGCATCCCGCCAGGGCTGCCGCGGCCAGCAGCGCGGTGGTCGGGCGGAACATGGTTCAGCGGGCCAGGTAGAGAAACAGCGTGGGCAGCTTGTCGAGCTGGGGCGCCGGCTGCTGCTTCCAATCGGACACGCTGCGGGTGACGATCCATTCGTCGGCGGTCGTTACCGAGCGGGCCACGCAGAGCCTGGTGTCGCCTTTCAGGCTGGCCAGCAGCGTCGCGAACATTGCGGCGTTGCGATAGGGCGTTTCGATCAGCATCTGCGTCTGGTTGTGCCGGGCCGAGTGCTGCTCCCAGGCGCGCAACTGCTTGGCGCGCTCCGCGGCGTCCACGGGCGCATAGCCGTGGAACGCGAAGCGCTGGCCGTCCAGCCCGCTCGCCATCAGCGCCAGCAGGATGGAAGAGGGGCCGACCCAGGGTTTGACGGTCATGCCCAGCTTGTGGGCGGCATCCACGACCTTGGCGCCCGGATCGGCGACGGCGGGGCAGCCCGCTTCGGAAACCAGTCCGATTTCGGCCCCGGCCTTGATGGGGGCGAGCCACGCCTTGATCTGGGCCGCGTCGACCTTGTCGCTCAAGGTGTGGATGGTGATTTCCTGGAGCGGCCGGACCGTGCCGATCAATTTGAGGAACGCGCGGGCGGTCTTGGCGTTTTCCGCGATATAGGTGTCCAGGCGGCCGGCCAGGGCGCGCGCCTCGGCGGGCAGCCAGCGCTCGGGCGGAGCGTCGCCCAGGCCGACGGGGATCAGGTGCAGGGCGCCGTTCATTGGAGCGCCTGCGCGTTGGCGCGCTTCGGCGCCATGAGCCTGCGGGGCGGCCGGGCTGTTCATGCGGGGGCTCCCGGGGCGTCCAGGGGATCCAGCCCGAATCGCGCCAGCATGCCCGTCAGGGCGATCAGGGGGAGGCCGATGATGGCGGTCGGGTCGTCGCTCTGGATGCTTTCCATCAGTGCGATTCCCAGGCTTTCCGCCTTGGCGCTGCCTGCGGTATCGTAGGGTTCCTCGGCGCGCAAATAGGCTTCGATCGCCTGGTCCGTCAGGCGCCGGAAACGGCAGCGCGTGATGATGTCGGCTTTTTCCACGCGCTGGCCGTCAGTGACCGCCAGGGCGCTATGGAATTCCACTACCTGGCCCGACAATGCCTGCAACTGGGCCAGGGCGCGCGGAAAATCCCCTGGCTTGCCGATGGGCTGCCCGTCCACCGTGGCCACCTGGTCCGAGCCGATCACGATGCTGCCCCGGTGGTTCGCCGCCACCGCCATGGCCTTGGCCACGGACAGGCGCAGGGCCAGGGCCTCGGGTATTTCGCCGGGTTGTGGCGTTTCGTCCACGTCCGGGGAAATGGCGGTAAACGGCAGGCGCAGGCGGGACAGCAATTCTTTGCGGTAGCGTGAGCTGGAGGCGAGGATGAGGCTGGGCTTCAAGGGCATGCGATATTTGACGTTGATACGTAAGTCACAGTATTATCTAACGTTTTGCGGCATTTTTGCAGGAACATCATCATGAACACCAAGGGCTTGGCAGGCGGGAAGCTTGGCAAAAGCGCGGGTGGCCAGGGTGAGGGCGGGGTCGCCCGTGCCGCGGGTGCAACGCCGGTAGATGCAAGGCGCATCGACGCGTTCGCTTTTGCCCGGTTGGGCAAGGAAGCGCAGGGTAGCGTGCCGCTCGTGCGGCTTACCAGGTTCGTCGACGGGCTGCCCGAGCAGCCCGCGGGCGAAGCCGGCCTTGCGCACTGGTCCGTACGCGGGGAAGAAGGCAAGTCCGGGCTCCTCGCGGGCCAGCCGCTGCTGCATCTACACGTGCGCGCGAATCCGGTGGTCGTGTGCCAGCGGTGCAACGCGCCGTTCGCGTACCCGGTCGACAGCGAAGTCCTGCTGCAGCTGGTCAAGTCCGAAGACGATCTCGATGACGGCTTTGCTTCCGGAGAACATTCCGGCGGCATCGAAGACGAGGACGGCGAAGACGAAGAAGGAAAAGGTTTTGTGTCCAACCTGCCTGAAAAGGTGGTGGGTTCACATCATTTCGATCTGCTGGCCCAGGTCGAAGATGAGCTCATTCTGAGCGTTCCGTATGTGCCCAAGCATGATGTATGCCCGGGCGCGCAGGCCAATGTCGGCGAAGCTCCTCCCGAGGAGCCCGTTGTCAAGCGTCCGTCGCCGTTTGCGGTGCTGGAACAACTGAAGCACAAAGATTGAGATCAACATCGGGCCGCATCGCGTACAATGCGCCCCGTTTCTAGGAGTCATCATGGCCGTTCAACAAAACAAGAAGTCCCCGTCCAAGCGCGGTATGCACCGCTCGCACGATTTTCTGGTGAACCCGCCGACCGCGATCGAGCCCACCACGGGCGAAGCGCATCTGCGCCACCACATCAGCCCCAACGGCTTCTACCGTGGCCGCAAGGTCCTGAAGACCAAGGCCGACGAATAAGGCCCCCGGGCCGAACTCGTACTCGGACCAACTCGGCTGAGCGCTGATACCTGGCACCCGTGATACGCATCGCCATAGACTGTATGGGCGGAGACTTCGGTCTGCCCGTCACGATTCCGGCTGCGATCGAGTTCGCCCGGCAATTTCCGGATACCCGGCTATTGCTGGTCGGGCTTCCCGACGCTATCGAAGCGGCGCTCTCCGAGCACCGCAACGTGGCGCGCGATCGCATTGAGATCGTGGCGGCTTCCGAGGTCGTCACCATGGACGACCCGGTCGAGGTCGCCCTGCGCCGCAAAAAAGACTCCTCCATGCGCCTGGCCGCCCAGTCCGTCAAGGACGGGCGCGCCGACGCCTGCGTTTCCGCGGGCAACACCGGCGCCTGGATGGCCATTTCACGCTACGTGCTCAAGACGCTGGACGGCATAGACCGCCCCGCGATCGCCACGTCCATTCCGAACCAGACGGGCCGCGCCACCACGGTGCTGGACCTGGGTGCGAATGTGGACTGCACGGCCGAGCACCTTCTGCAATTCGCCATCATGGGCGCCGCGCTGTCGCAGGCGGTGGACCATCGCGAGAACCCCTCCGTGGGCCTGCTCAATATCGGCGAAGAAGTCATCAAGGGCAACGAAGTCGTCAAGGAAGCGGCTGAACTGCTGCGCAGCAGTCCGCTCAATTTCTACGGCAACGTGGAAGGCAACGATATTTTCAAGGGCACGGTCGACGTCGTCGTTTGCGACGGTTTCGTCGGCAATGTCGTGCTCAAGTCCGTCGAGGGGCTGGCGAAGATGCTCTCCAGCGTCATTCGCGAAGAGTTCAAACGCAACCTGATCACGCTGCTTGCCGGCGCGGTGGCCAAGCCGGTGCTCAACCGCCTGCGCACCCGCGTCGACAACCGGCGCTACAACGGCGCCGCGCTGCTGGGCTTGCGCGGCGTGGTCATCAAGAGCCACGGCTCCGCGGACGTCTACGCGTACGGGTTCGCTCTGCAGCGCGCCCGTGAGGCCGTAGTGAGTAAACTGCTGGAGCGCACCGCTCAGACGGTCGCTCAGATTACCAAGCGCGTTCAATCCGGCGGCGTCTCCTCGGCGCCGACGCAAAACGTGGCTGGGGACACCGCTTGATGGATACCGCAATGAAATACTCCGTGATCGCGGGCACCGGCAGCTTCCTGCCGGAACGCGTGGTTTCGAACGACGATCTGGCAGCGGAACTGGCGACGCGCGACATCGCCACCTCCGACGAGTGGATTGTCGAGCGCACTGGCATCCGGCAGCGCCATCTGGCCGAGCGCGGCGTGACGACCAGCCAGCTGGCGACCGAGGCTTCGCGCCGCGCGCTGGCCGACGCGGGCGTGGACGCGTCCGAGGTCGACCTGATCGTCCTGGCCACCTCGACGCCCGACTTCGTTTTCCCGAGCACCGCCTGCATCGTGCAGGCCAACCTGGGCGCCAAGGGCTCCGCGGCGTTCGACGTGCAGGCCGTGTGCAGCGGTTTCGTCTACGCGATGACCACCGCCGACAGCTTCATCCGCGCCGGCCGCGCCCGCTGCGCGCTGGTCATCGGCGCCGAAGTCTTTTCCCGCATCCTGGACTGGAACGACCGCAGCACCTGCGTGCTGTTCGGCGACGGCGCGGGCGCCGTGGTGCTGAAGGCTTCCGACAAGCCGGGCATCCTGGCCGCGCAATTGCATGCCGACGGCAGCCAGGGCAAGATCCTGAACGCCGCGGGCAACGTGGCCTACGGCGACGTCACCGGCGATCCGTTCCTGCGCATGGATGGCCAGGCCGTGTTCAAGCAGGCCGTTACCGTACTGGACCGTTCCGCGCGCGACACCTGCGCCGAGGCCGGCGTCGACCTCGCCGAGGTCGATTGGCTGATTCCGCACCAGGCCAACGTGCGCATCCTGAATTTCCTGGCGCGCAAGCTGTCCGTGCCGGTCGAGAAAGTCGTCATCACCGTCGACAGCCACGCCAACACTTCCGCGGCAAGCGTGCCGCTGGCCCTGGACGCCGCGCGCCGCGATGGCCGCGTCAAGCCCGGCCAACTGGTCCTGATGCAAGGCGTGGGCGGCGGCTTTACCTGGGGCTCGGTCCTGGCTCGCATGTAAGGGCGTGCCCGGCCGGAGGCGGCGCCAGCGCCGCAACCGCCGCGCAAGCGCGCCCGACATTCCACACAGACACTGAATCAATCCATACGGTCAACCATGAAAATTGCTTTTGTCTTTCCTGGCCAAGGTTCTCAAGCTGTCGGCATGCTGGACGCCTGGTCTGGCGTCGCGGCCGTCTCGGATGCCGTGGCGCGGGCGTCCCAAGCCCTGGGGCAGGACCTGGGCGCGCTGATCGCGCAGGGCCCCGCCGAGCAGCTCAACCTGACCACCAACACCCAGCCCGCCATGCTGACGGCCGGCGTCGCGCTGTACGCGGCCTGGTGCGCGGCCGGCGGCCGCAAGCCGGACGTCGTGGCCGGCCATAGTCTGGGCGAATATGCCGCGCTGACCGCCGCCGGTTCGCTTACGCTCGAAGACGCCGTGCGCCTGGTGCGCGTGCGCGCCGATGCCATGCAGGCGGCCGTGCCGGTCGGCACCGGCGCCATGGCCGCCATCCTGGGCCTGGACGATGACGCCGTGCGCGCGGCCTGCGCCGCCGCCGCCCAGGGCGAGGTCGTCGAGGCCGTGAACTTCAACGCGCCCGCCCAGGTCGTGATCGCCGGCCATAAGGCCGCAGTCGAGCGCGCCTGCGAAGCAGCCAAGGCGGCGGGCGCCAAGCGCGCGCTGCTGCTGCCGGTGTCTGCGCCGTTCCACTCCAGCCTGCTCAAGCCCGCGGCCGACGTGCTCGCCAGCGCGCTGGCCGGCGTGGCGGTGTCCGCGCCGCAGTTGCAGGTCATCAACAACGTCGATGTCGCCTCGCCCGCTGAACCTGGGGCAATCCGGGATGCGTTGGTGCGGCAGGCATGGCATCCTGTGCGCTGGGTCGAAACCCTGCGCGCGATGAAGGCGCAAGGCGTCACCCACGTCATCGAGTGCGGCCCCGGCAAGGTGCTGGCCGGCCTGACCAAGCGCATCGATCCCGAACTCACGGGCATGGCCATTACCGATCCGGCTTCGCTCGAAGCCGCGCTGGCCGCCGTCAACGGAAATTAACGAACATGGACAACACCTCGATCGAACTGCAAGGCAAGATCGCGCTGGTGACCGGCGCCACGCGCGGCATCGGCCGCGCCATCGCCCAGGAACTGGCTGCGCGAGGCGCCACCGTCGTCGGCACCGCCACGTCCGAGTCGGGCGCGGCGGCCATCACCGAAGCGCTGGCCCCGTTCGGCGGCCGCGGCGTGGTGCTGGACGTGACCGACGCGGCGGCCTGCGACGCCTTGATCGATGCGCTGGGCAAGGAAGGCGGCGGCCCGCACATCCTCGTCAATAACGCCGGCATCACGCGTGATACGCTGGCGATGCGCATGAAGGACGAAGACTGGTCGGCCGTCATCGATACCAACCTGGCATCGGTGTTCCGCCTGTCGCGCGCGGTGTTGCGCAGCATGATGAAGGCTCGTTGGGGACGCATCATCAACGTGACCTCGGTGGTGGGCTCCAGCGGCAATCCCGGCCAGGCCAATTACGCGGCCGCCAAGGCCGGCGTGGCCGGCATGTCGCGCGCGCTGGCGCGCGAGTTGGGCAGCCGCAACATCACCGTGAACTGCGTGGCCCCCGGATTCATCGATACCGACATGACGCGGGCCCTGGGCGAAAGCCAGACTGCGGCCCTGTTGCAGCAGATTCCGCTGGGCCGCCTTGGTTCGCCGACGGACATTGCGCACGCGGTGGCATTTTTGTCCGGGCCGCAGGCGGGTTACATTACCGGCACCACCCTGCACGTCAACGGCGGGATGTACATGCAATAAATCAAGAATCGCGCGAAGGCGGCCCAGGCCGCCGCGCCGCAGCCGGGCAGCCGGCAAGGCAAAGCGCGGTTCAACCGGAAACGCCGCACACGTGTTTCCTGCGCCATTTCCGGCGACAGATCAAGTGCGCGGTGTTATTTTTGTCACGGCCAGGCGTCGCAATACTCCGCGCTTGGCTATAATTCGCGGGATTTTTCCCAATTGGAGATCTGCATGGAAAGCATCGAACAGCGCGTCAAGAAGATCGTCGCTGAACAACTTGGCGTCAACGAAGCCGAGATCAAGAACGAATCCTCCTTCCTTGACGACCTCGGTGCCGATTCGCTCGACATGGTCGAACTGGTCATGGCGCTCGAAGACGAATTCGAGACCGAGATCCCCGACGAAGAGGCCGAAAAGATCACGACCGTGCAACAAGCGATTGACTACATCAATTCGCACGGCAAGCAGTAAGCTAGGCTTATACCCTTCTGGTGGCCCGGGGACGGACTTCGGAGCCAGCTGGAAAATCGGGGCGGTTTCAGGAATTTGCCGTGTGGTCCGCATGCGGGAAGGGCGTGGTAAAGCCCGACCCGCTTTTGCGTGGGCCGCACGTGCAGCGCATCCCGAAAGCCGCCTTTCTTTTGTCTGTTTGAGGAGTCATCCGTGAAGCGACGTGTCGTCATCACCGGCCTGGGTATCGTTTCTCCCGTGGGGAACGACCTGACCACCGCTTGGGACAATATCGTCAACGGACGTTCTGGCATCAGCCGCATCACCCGTTTCGATCCCTCGGCCATCACCACGCACATTGCCGGCGAAGTCAAAGACTTCGACATCAGCGCCTATATTTCGGCCAAGGAAGCCCGCCAGATGGATACGTTCATCCATTACGGGCTGGCTGCCGGGATGCAGGCATGGCGCGATAGCGGCCTGGAAGTCACCGAAGCCAATGCCGAGCGCATTGGCGTGATCGTGGGTTCCGGCATCGGCGGCTTGCCGCGCATCGAAGAAACCCAGGTCGAATACCTGTCCAAGGGTCCGCGGCGCATTTCGCCGTTCTTCGTGCCGGGTTCGCTGATCAACCTGATCTCCGGTCACCTGTCCATCGCTTATGGCATGAAGGGCCCGAGCTACGCGGTCGTGTCGGCTTGCACCACGGGCCTGCATTGCATCGGCGATGCCGCCCGCCTGATCGAGTACGGCGATGCCGACGTCATGGTGGCTGGCGGCGCCGAGTCGACCGTGTCGCCGCTGGGCATCGGCGGTTTCGCCGCCATGCGCGCCCTGTCGACCCGCAACGATGATCCTCAGACGGCTTCGCGTCCCTGGGATCGCGACCGCGACGGTTTCGTCCTGGGCGAGGGCGCGGGCGTTCTGGTGCTGGAAGAGTACGAGCACGCCAAGAAGCGCGGAGCGCGCATCTATGGCGAGTTCGCGGGCTACGGCATGAGCTCCGACGCGCACCACATCACCGCTCCGGACAAGGACGGCCCGCGCCGCGGCGTCGTGAACGCGCTGCGCAACGGCGGCCTGAACATCGATGACGTCCAGTACGTCAACGCGCACGGCACGTCGACGCCCCTGGGCGACAAGAACGAGACCGATGCGTTGAAGCTGGCCTTCGGCGACCACGCCAAGAAGCTGGTGGTCAACTCGACCAAGTCCATGACCGGGCACCTGCTTGGCGCTGCGGGCGGCATCGAGGCGGTGTTCACCACGCTGGCCGTGTACAACCAGGTCTCGCCTCCGACGATCAACATCTTCAACCAGGATCCGGAATGCGATCTGGATTACTGCGCCAATGAGGCGCGGCAGATGAAGATCGACGTGGGTCTGTCCAACTCGTTCGGTTTCGGCGGCACCAACGGCTCCATGGCCGTTCGCCGGATCTGATTTGGAAGGCCCGGTCGGGGGGCGTTGGTCGTTTCGCGTGCCTGTCTCGCGTCCACGGGGCGCCAAGGCGATCTACAGCCTTGCGCTGGCCCTGGCCGCGGGCAGCGCGCTGACGGCCGCTTCCTGGCACGGCATGGCCGGGCCGGCGTGCGCGGCGGCGTTGCTGCTCGCGCTGGCCGGGCTGTTACACTCCGCACGGAGCGGCCCGTCCCCGGTATCCGCGCTGCGCACGGCAGCCGGGGCAGGGCGCTGGCAGTTGCGGCTGCCGCAAGGCTGGCAGGACGCAAGTCTTCTGGACCAGCAGCGCGGCCCTCGCTGGCTCACGCTCACTTTGCAGCCCTTGCCCACCGGGAGTACGGCCTTTACCCCTAGCAAAATCACCCTCACCGTCTGGCAGCGGACGTTGCGACCCGAGTCCTGGCGGCGCCTTTGCCTGCTGACGGGCACGGCGCGGCGCGCCCAGCCGGCGGCCCGCCCGCGGGAGGCGTCATGAGCGAGCGCGAAGTCGACGCCGAGCTTGTCGCGCGCGTCCAGCGAGGCGACAAGAAAGCCTTCGACCTGCTGGTGCTCAAGTACCAGCGCAAGATTCTCCGTCTGCTGGCCCGGATGATCCGCGACCCGGCGGAAATCGAGGACGTGGCCCAGGAGGCGTTCATCAAGGCCTACCGGGCCCTGCCCCAGTTCCGGGGCGAGAGCGCCTTCTACACCTGGCTGTATCGTATCGCCATCAATACGGCGCGCAACTGGCTGGCCTCTCAGGGCCGGCGTCCCAGCGCGCCCAACGCGATAGAAACGGAAGACGGTGAAACTTTTAACGAAACCGACAACCTAACCGATATAAGCACGCCGGAATCCATGGTCGCCAGCCGCGAAATCGCCGAAACGGTGAACGCGGCCATTGAGGAATTGCCTGAAGAATTGCGCACTGCAATCGTCCTGCGTGAAATCGAAGGTATGAGTTACGAAGACATCGCCCAGAGCATGGACTGCCCGATCGGTACGGTGCGCTCCCGCATTTTTCGTGCGCGTGAAGCCATCGCCACCAAATTGCGCCCATTGCTAGGCACCGATGACGAGCGTCGCTGGTAAGGAGTGGCAGTCATGCAAACAGCAGCCAAATCCGTCGTGATCTCCGAGTCCTCCTGGGAGGAGTCGGTCTCCGCCTGGATGGACGGAGAGGAATCCGACGATATTTTTCCCGGCTTGTTGTCCCGCGAGGGACGCGAGACCTGGGACACCTATCACTTGATCGGTGATTCCCTGCGCAACGCCGACCTGGCGCTGACCCCCAGTGCGGCCTTCCAGGCCCGCCTGGCACGGGCCCTGGACGCGGAATTGCCTATCGTTGCGGCGCCTCGGCGCCGTTCGCCTTTGCGGGTAGGCCTGTCCGGCCTGGCCGTGGCCGCCGCCGTGGCGACCGTCGCGTGGGTGGCCCAACCCTACCTGACCGGCGAGTCGGGCGGGGAAGTTCGCGTGCTGGCCGACGCCAGCGCGCCGGTATCGGCGTCCGCCGCGGATGATTCCGGCCTGCGCGACTACCTGGAAGCCCACCGCCAGATGGCCGGCCCCAGCGCCGTCCGGCAGGTGTCGTTCGACGTGGGAGCGGGGCGTTGATGGCGCTGGTGCTTCCATCACGCTGGCCGGTGCTGAATCTGGGACGCGCTGCATCACTGCAGGCCCACCGCGCCGGCTGGCTCGCCGCAACGCTCCTGACCGCTTTCCTGGCCGCGCACGAACCGGCGCGCGCCGCCGACGCCGCGCCGGCCGCCACCGACGACGTGGTCCAGCTCCTGACCCGCATCCAGCAGGCGGCCCGCAAGCAGGACTACGCCGGCGTCTTCATGTACCAGCAAGGCGAGACGATCCAATCCTCGCGCCTCGTGCACGTCCTGGACGGCACCGGCGAGCGCGAGCGCCTGGAGATCCTCGACGGCCAGCCCCGGGAATACCTGCGCCACAACGATGACGTGCAGTGCCTGATCCCCGAGCGCAAGACGGTGCTGATCGAGCGCCGCCGGGGAGACCGCTTTCCCGGCCTGCTCCTCGGAGACGCCGCGGACCTGACCGAAAACTACAAGATCCGCACCGAATCGGCCCTGCATCGCGTGGCCGGCCGGGAATGCCGCCTGATCACGATAGAGCCGCTGGACAAGCTGCGTTACGGCTACCGCCTCTGCGCGGACGTCGAAACCAATCTGCTGCTCAAGGCCCAGACCCTGAACGCCGCCCGCGGTGTGGTGGAGCAGGTGTCCTTCACCTCGCTGCGCCTGGGCTCGGAGGTCGATCCCCAGCTGCTGGCATCGCGCTGGAGCACGCGCGACTGGAAGGTGCTCGAAGCCTCCATGAAGCCGGTGGACCTGGCCGCCCAGGGCTGGCGCATCCCGGCCCCCAAGGGCTTCAAGCCGGTCATGCAGGTGGCGCGCGCCATGGGCCGCGGCGCCACGGTCAGCCAAATGGTGCTGTCCGACGGGCTGGCGGCCATTTCGGTATTCATCGAACCGTACGACAGCCAGCGCGGCCACCGTCCGCCCCATGGCGCGGCGCAGCGGGGCTCGATTACCGTATATGGCACGCGCATCGCGGATTTCTGGCTGACGGCTGTGGGTGAGGTGCCCGTGGCGACGCTGGAGCAGCTGGCAGAGTCCACAGAATACGTGCCCGCCGCCGGGTCCAACTGATCCGTCGGGCGCGGCAAGCAGCAATTTCGGAGTATGTCTATGAAAGCAATGACCGTGTCGAATGTGTTTTTCCGGCGCTTTCTGGCGGCGGCGGCGCTGGGCGTGGCGATGTCCGTCGCCCAGGCGCCCGCGGCGTTTGCCCAGTCGCCCGGCGTGGTACTGCCTGACTTCACGAGCATTGTCGAAAAGGCCGATCCCGCGGTCGTGAACATCCGCACCACGGCGACCGTGCCGGTGCGCGGAATGGGCCCTGGCGGCGGCAACGATCCATACGAACTGTTCCGCTGGTTCTTCGGCCCTGAATTCCAGCCGCCGGGCGGCGGCGCGCCTACGCCGCGCCAGCGCCCGCAGCAGCCCCAGCCCGAAGAGCGCACCGTGCCGCGCGGCGTAGGGTCCGGCTTCTTCATTTCCGACGACGGCTACATCCTGACCAATAACCACGTGGTCGTGGACGCGACGGACATCTACGTCACCCTGACCGACGGCCGCGAGTTCAAGGCCAAGGTCATCGGCACCGACGAGCGCACCGACGTGGCGCTCATCAAGATCGAAGCCAAGGACATGACCCCGCTGGTCATCGGCGATCCGAAGAAGCTCAAGAAGGGCCAATGGGTGCTGGCCATCGGTTCGCCGTTCGGCCTGGATTCCACCGTAACGTCGGGCATCGTCAGCGCCATCGGCCGCGACACCGGCGAATACCTGCCGTTCATCCAGACGGACGTGGCGGTCAACCCGGGTAATTCGGGCGGCCCGCTGATCAACCTGGACGGCGAAGTGGTGGGCATCAATTCCCAGATCATTTCGCGCAGCGGCGGCTTCATGGGCATTTCGCTGGCGATCCCCATCGACGAGGCCATGCGCGTCGTGGACCAGCTGCGCGCCACCGGCAAGGTGACGCGCGGCCGCGTCGGCGTGCAGATCGGCGAAGTGGGCAAGGACGTGGCCGAAGCCATCGGCCTGCCCAAGGCCGAGGGCGCGCTGGTGAGCAGCGTGGAAGCCGACGGCCCCGCTGAACAGGCGGGCGTGCAGCCGGGCGACGTGATCCTGAAGTTCAACAACGAGCCGATCAAGCGCTGGTCGGACCTGCCGCGCATCGTGGGCGAAACCAAGCCCGGCACCCGCGCCGACATGCAGGTGTGGCGCAAGGGCAAGACCCTGACGCTGACGGTCAAGGTCGGGGAGATCCCAACCGAGAAGACGCCAGCCGCGGGCAAGCCGGGCGCGGCGCCCGTGCCGGAAGCCACCAATGCGCTGGGCCTGGGCGTGACCGACGTGCCCGCCGACGTGCAGAAGAAGCTGCGCATCAAGGGCGGCGTCCAGGTGAAGATCGCCGAAGGCGCGGCCGCCAAGGCCGGCCTGCAGGAAGGCGATATTGTGTTGGCCCTGAACGACACCGACGTGACCAGCGCCAAGCAATTCGGCGAACTCGTCTCCAAGCTGGACAAGGGACGGGCCGCGGGCCTGCTGGTGCGCCGCGGCGACCAGACGCAATGGGTGGCCGTTCCCGCTTTGAAGTAGATTGAACTTGTCGCGCCCTCTGGGGCGCGCCTTTTTGCCTTAGGAACGGCCCTTCGGCAAAAACGGCTCAAGAACGGCTAAAATGCCTGGTTGCCGCAAGAGGGGGCGCATGGCGCCCCCTCGTTTTGCCCGGGTTACCTGCCCACAGGCACTCCTCTCGTCAGCCGTGCGTACTCCGGCGGCGGTGTCTTCCGGCCCTGTGCCGAGTGTTCCGTCCCCTTATAATTTCAAGCATGCAGCATATCCGCAACTTCTCCATCATTGCCCACATCGATCACGGCAAATCGACCCTGGCCGATCGCCTGATCCAGCGCTGCGGCGGATTGGCGGACCGCGAAATGTCGGCTCAGGTCCTCGATTCGATGGAAATCGAGCGCGAGCGCGGCATCACCATCAAGGCGCAGACGGCCGCCCTGCATTACAAGGCGCAGGACGGCAAGGTCTACAACCTGAACCTGATCGACACCCCGGGGCACGTGGACTTTTCATATGAAGTCAGCCGCTCGCTGTCGGCATGCGAGGGCGCGCTGCTGGTGGTCGACGCCTCGCAGGGGGTCGAAGCGCAGACCGTGGCCAACTGCTACACCGCCATCGAACTGGGCGTGGAAGTCCTGCCCGTGCTGAACAAGATGGACCTGCCGCAGGCCGATCCCGAGGGCGCGCGCCAGGAAGTCGAGGACGTGATCGGCATCGACGCCTCGCAGGCCGTGCTGGCCAGCGCCAAGACCGGCATGGGCATCGACGAGATCCTCGAGGCCATCGTCGCCCGCGTGCCGCATCCCGAGGGGGATCCCGAGGCGCCGCTGCAGGCGCTGATCATCGATTCGTGGTTCGACAACTACGTGGGCGTGGTCATGCTGGTGCGCATCATCAACGGCGTGCTCAAGCCCAAGGACAAGATCCTGCTGATGGCCTCCGGCGCCACCCACCTGTGCGAGCAGACCGGGGTGTTCACGCCCAAGTCGCAGCAGCGCCCGCATCTGTCCGCAGGCGAAGTGGGCTTCATCATCGCCGGCATCAAGCAGTTGGCGGACGCCAAGGTCGGCGATACGGTCACGCTGGCCAACAAGCCGGCCGCGACCCCGCTGCCGGGCTTCAAGGAAGTGAAGCCGCAGGTGTTCGCGGGCCTGTACCCGGTGGAAAGCTCCGAATACGACCAGCTGCGCGATTCGCTGGAAAAGCTGAAGCTGAACGATTCCGCGCTGATGTTCGAACCGGAAGTGTCGCAGGCGCTGGGCTTCGGCTTCCGTTGCGGCTTCCTGGGCCTGTTGCACATGGAAATCGTGCAGGAGCGGCTGGAGCGCGAGTTCGACATGGACATCATCACCACGGCGCCGTCCGTGGTGTATGAGGTCGAGCAGCGCGATGGCTCCGTGATCACCGTGGAAAGCCCGTCGCGCATGCCGGAAGTGGGCAAGATCCAGGAAATCCGCGAGCCCATCGTGAAGGTCACGCTCTTCATGCCGCAGGACTACGTGGGCCCGGTCATGACGCTGTGCAACAACAAGCGCGGCGTCCAGATCAACATGAGCTACCACGGCCGCCAGGTCCACCTGGTGTACGAGATCCCGCTGGCCGAGATCGTGCTGGACTTCTTCGACAAGCTGAAGTCGGTGTCGCGCGGCTACGCGTCCATGGACTACGAGTTCCTGGAGTACCGCTCCGCCGACGTGGTGCGCGTGGACTTGCTGATCAACAACGACCGCGTCGACGCGCTGGCCGTGATCGTCCACCGCAGCAATGCGCGCCACCGCGCCCGCGACGTGGTCTCCCGCATGCGCGGCCTGATTCCGCGGCAGATGTTCGACGTGGCCATCCAGGCCGCGATCGGCGCCGAGATCATCGCGCGCGAGAACGTGAAAGCCCTGCGCAAGAACGTGCTGGCCAAGTGCTACGGCGGCGACATCTCGCGCAAGAAGAAGCTGCTTGAAAAGCAGAAGGCCGGCAAGAAGCGCATGAAGCAGGTGGGAAGCGTGGAAATCCCGCAGGAGGCGTTCCTCGCCATCCTGCAAGTGGAAGACAAATAGAACCAAAAAGAAGGCGGTTAGCTGATGAGTTGGAACTTTGCCCTGATCCTGTTTGTGTTGCTGGTGCTGACCGGCATTATCTGGGTGCTTGATCTGGCAGTGTTGCGCCGAGGCCGCGAGCGCCGGGCCCAGGCCGCAATGGCGCAATACGATGCGGCGCTGGTCGGAGACGCCCAGGAGGCCGAACGGCTGCGCCGCGAGGCGGGCGATGCAGCACGCCGCGTGCCTTGGTGGATCGAATACGCGGTCAGCTTCTTCCCCGTGATTCTTTTCGTGTTCCTGCTGCGTTCGTTCGTGGTGGAGCCCTTCCGCATCCCGTCGGGCTCCATGCTGCCGACCCTGCAATCGGGCGACCTGATCCTGGTGAACAAGTTCAGCTACGGCCTGCGCCTGCCGGTCATCGACAAGAAGATCATCGAGGTGGGCCAGCCCCAGCGCGGCGATGTTTTCGTCTTCCGCTACCCCGTGGATCCGGACGTCGACTACATCAAGCGGGTGGTCGGCCTGCCCGGGGACGAGATCGCCTACCTGGACAAAAAACTGTACGTCAACGGCGAATTGGTGCCGCATGTGCGCGACGGCGACTATTTCGAACCCGATCGTGTCTCTTATATTGCGCAATATAAGGAGAAATTGGGTGAAGTTGAGCACAAAATCCTGCTGGATGAGAACAAACCTCAGGAATACGCGCCGATGTGGCAATTTCCCAACCGCGGGAACTGCCAATACAGCCGCAATGGGGTACGCTGCAAAGTACCCGAAGGCCAATTCTTCGCAATGGGCGATAATCGGGACAACAGCGCGGACAGCCGGTACTGGGGCTTTGTTCCGGAATCCAATATCGTCGGGCGCGCCTTCTTCATCTGGATGAACTTCAGCGATCTCAGCCGCATCGGCCGGTTCAACTGATTATGTCGCTAGCCACGCTAGAAAACCGCCTGGAGCACCACTTCGGTGATCCGGCCCTGCTCGAACAGGCGCTGACGCATCGCAGTCACGGTTCGCGCCACAACGAGCGATTGGAATTCCTTGGGGATTCCGTGCTGAACTTCGTCGTCGCGGCGATGCTGTTCGAGCGCTATTCCAAGATCGATGAAGGCGACCTGTCGCGCCTGCGCGCCAATCTGGTCAAGCAGGCCTCGTTGGCGGACATCGCCCAGCGCCTGGAGCTGTCGCAGTACCTGCGCCTGGGCGAAGGCGAATTGAAGAGCGGCGGCTTTCGCCGCCCCTCCATCCTGGCGGACACGGTCGAGGCGTTGTTCGGCGCCGTCTTCCTGGACGCAGGCTTCGATGCCGCCCGCCGCGTGATCGTGCGCCAGTACCAGCCGGTGCTGGCGTCCGTCGATCCCAAAACCCTCGGCAAGGATGCCAAGACGCTGCTGCAGGAATTCCTGCAGGGCCGCAAGATGGCGCTGCCGCAATACACGGTGGTGGCCACGCACGGCGCGGCTCACAGCCAGCAGTTCGAAGTCGAATGCGCCATTCCGGCGCTCGAAATCAAGGTAATGGCCGCTGGCGCCAGCCGCCGCGCCGCCGAGCAATCGGCGGCCAAGCTGGCGCTGGAGGCCGCTTTGGCCGTCAGCCCGGCCACCAAGGCCGCCCGCAAGTCGGGCAAAGCGCGCAAGACCGCGCAATTGTCGCTGCCCGTGGCAGTGGCCCAAGAGACTAAATGAGCGATACCCCTTTCCGCACCGGCTTCGTTGCCATCGTAGGCCGTCCCAACGTGGGCAAGTCCACGCTGACCAACGCCCTGATCGGTTCCAAGATTTCCATCGTGTCGCGCAAGGCGCAGACCACGCGCCATCGCATCCATGGCGTGCTGACGCGCGAGCACGAGCAGTTCGTATTCGTCGACACCCCCGGGTTCCAGACGCGCCATGGCGGCGCCATGAACCGCATGATGAACCGCGTGGTCACGCAGGCCCTGGCCGACGTGGACGTGGTGGTGCACGTGGTCGAGGCGGGCAAATGGTCCGAAGGCGACGCCAAGCTGCTGCCGCTGCTGCCGTCGGCCGAGCGCACCATCCTGGCCATTTCCAAGATCGACGCCCTCAAGAACCGAGACGACCTGTTCGCTTTCGTGTCCAAGATCATGGCGCTGCACCCATTCGGCGCCGTCGTGCCCGTCAGCGCCACCAAGAACCAGCAACTGGATCAGCTGTTGGAAGAAATCGCGTCCCGCTTGTCGGAAGGCGAGCCGATGTTCGAGGAAGATACGCTGACCGACCGCCCCATGCGCTTCATCGCGGCCGAGCTGGTGCGCGAGAAGATCTTCCGCCTGGTCGGCGACGAGCTGCCCTACGGTTGCACCGTGGTCATCGAGCAATGGGAAGAGACCAACAAGGGCGCCAGCATCAATGCCTGCGTGGTGGTTGAACGCGACAGCCACAAGCCGATCCTATTGGGCACGGGCGGCATGCACATGAAGCGCATCGCCACGGAGGCGCGGCAGGACATTGCCAAGCTGCTGGACAAGCCGGTGCACCTGGAGGTCTACATCAAGGTGCGCAAGGGCTGGTCCGACCGCGAGGGTGCGCTCCGCGATCTGGGCTATGAGTAGACGGGCGCCCCGCGTCCAGGATCGCCCGGGATACATGCTGCACGCCACTGCGTGGCGTGAGACTTCCCTTATCGTTCAGACTTTCTCCCGCGACCACGGCTGTGTAGCCATGGTCGCCAAGGGCGCCAAGCGCCCGTACTCCGTGCTGCGGCCCGTGCTGTCCGCCTTCCAGCCCCTGCTGCTGTCCTGGACGGGCAATGGCGAAGTCAAGACGCTGACGCGGGCCGAAATCGCGGGCATCCGCCCGCTGACCGGCACCGCGCTGATGTCGGCCTGGTACATGAACGAGCTGCTGCTGCGGCTGCTGCCTCGCGAAGACGCCCACCCGCTGCTGTTCGACGCCTACGACTTCGCCTTGCAACAGCTGTCGGGCGGCACCCGCGCGGCCGGCGCGCTGCGCCGATTCGAATGGACGCTGCTGCGCGAGACCGGCTACGGCGTGGACGAGGAGCCGCCCGATTTCGACGATCCGGCCATCGAGCCGGCCCTGCGCCGCGATCTGCGTGAACGGCTGGCCGAAATCCTGGCGGGCCGCCCCTTGTCGACCCGGCGCGTGTTGCTGGATCTGCAACGCATCTGAGCGCATTGCGCCCCGGCCATGACCTTCACGCTAAAGCAGGTCGAGACCTTCCGCACCGTCTACGAGACGGAAAGCGTCACCGCGGCGGCCCGGCGGCTGGACGTTTCGCCTGCCACCGTCAGCGCAACGCTGGCCGCGCTGGAGGCCAGCATCGAGTTGCGGCTGTTCGAGCGCGTGCGCCAGCGCATGCAGCGCACGCCGGAGGCGACGCTGCTTTACGAGGAAATCCGCCGGCTGAATGTCGGGTTGGAAAGCCTGGGGCGCAAGATCCGGGCGATCCGCGGCGCCGCGCAGCCGAGGCTGCGCATCGGCTGCATCCACGCCTATAGCGGCGCGGTCATCAGCGACGCCATCTCCCGTTTCCGCGAGCGTTATCCCGATACGGCGCTGTATCTGCAGATCCGGGATTCCAATACCCTGCGCGACATGGTGGTGTCGGGCGAGCTGGACCTGGCCGCGGTCGCCGACGAATCGGAGCTGGAAGGGCTGCGCGGCCATCGGCTCGCCAGCCTGCGGGCGGTGGCGGTTTTTCCCAAGAACCATCCGCTGGCGCGCCTGGAATGCGTGGAGTTCTCTCATCTGGCCGAGGCCGATGTGATCGCGCTCAATGCCGAGGACGGCTCGCGCAAGCGCCTGGACGCCTTGTTGGCCCAGGCGGGACAGCGCCTGAAGATAGCCATCGAGACGCCGTACTCTAGCACCGTGTGCCAGTTGGCGTTGGCGGGCCATGGGGTGGGCATCGCCAACCCCGCGACCGCGGTCGGCATGGAGGCGGTGGGGTTGCGTTACCGGCCGCTGGCCGCGTCCGTGCATTTCGAATGCCACATGATCCTGCATGGCAGCCGCCCCTTGTCCGAGGCGGGGAAATTCTGGGCCACCTGCCTGCGCGGCGCCCTGGCGCCGCTCGTGGAACGCTTTGGCGTCTAGCCGCGGCGCCCATCCGAGGTAAGCAGCAGTACGACGGACGATTCGGCATCCACAAGGCCCGAGCGCCGGAGCCGGGACACGGCGGCCAGCGCGGCGGCGGAAGAGAGCTCGGTGGCGAGCCCGACGCGCTCCAGGCGCTGCTGAGCCTGGGCGGCGGCGGCGTCGGATATCTCCACAGGCGAGCCGCCCGAGCGCGACAGGACCTCCAGCGATTGCAGCGTGCAGGTGCTGCCCGCGATCGAATACTGATCCGTCACGCCCTCCCAGGTCTTGCGAGCGTCGCCTGTCGCGCGGGCGCGCGACAGGCGGGCATAGGGCTCCACCGCATGCATGCGGGGCAGGCGATCGATGAGCCCGGCTTGCAGCAGGTGCTGCCAGCCCAGGAAAATTCCCCAGAACAGGTCGCCGCGCGCCACGGGCACGACGATGTCGGTCGGAACGCCGCAGGCATCGAGGATTTCCTGGGCGATGGGCTTGTAGCCTTCCACGCCATAGGCGTGCGTGCCCACGGGAGGATTCAGATAGTTGGTGCCGGCGAACGCGCCATGGTTGCGGCACAGGTCCGCGACGTAGGGCCAGCGGCTGAGGCTGTCCTCGAAGGCGCGCAGCCTGGCGCCGAAGCGTTGCATGGCCTCGCGCTGGAGAGGCGGGCAATCGCGCATGATCGCGATGTCGGCGTCCAGGCGGGCGGCCGCGCAATACGCGGCCAGCGATACGCCCGCATTGCCGCTCGATGCCGCGGCTAGGCGCGTGGCGCCGGCAAGGCGCGCGCGCGATACCAGCTGGGCCGCCATGCGGTCCTTGTGGCTGCCCGTGGGATTGGCGCCTTCGCACTTGAGCCAGAGCTGGCCGACGCCTTCCGCCTGCGCCAGAGCGGGCGCGGCGAGGCAGGGAGTGGCGCCTTCGCCCAGCGTCACGGGATCCAGCACCGGCAGCGGGATGGAGGGGGCCGCGGACGGCTCGTAGCAGCACTCCAGGGAAGCGGGATGGCCGGCCTCCAGGCAGCTGGGGCAGCCCTCGGGATAGTCGGCGGGGGGCCAAAGGCTGTCGCAGCGGATGCAACGAAGGCCGGACAATCTCGGGTTCATCTGCATGGTTCTTCAATACCTTGACGAAAGGGAATCCAGGGGGAGGGCGGGCGCGATCTGGATCAGGCAGTCGCCGTCGCCGCTGCGGGCGATGGCGCGCAGGCACACCACGGTGCCGGCTTGCGGACTGACCAGGGCGCGGACGGGCATGTCGGGGCGGGCGGGTTCGATCATCTGGCCGATGCGCTGATGGGCCGTGACCGACTGTCCCAGTTCAACGCCCGGGATGAATACGCCGGGCTCGCGGGCGCGCAGGGTGGCGGCCGGCGCGTCGAGATCGTAGAGCCGGATCTCGGGATTGCGCGGCAAGGGCCGGCCCGGCAGCAGCCCCAGTTCGCCGAGGCAGCCCAGCAGGCCATCGCGGCAGCGTTCGACCAGGCTGCCGCTCGTCTCCCGGCCGCCGCCGATTTCCGCGCTCAGGCGCAGTACGCCATGGCGGCTGGCGGCGGCAGGCATGGAGCCCGCCTCGCTGCCGCGGAAGTAGATGCATTGCGGCAGCCCGAAGGCGCGGGCCAAGCCGGGCAGCCGCGCGTCGTAGGGATCGTCGCCATAGCGGGTGATCACGGAGGAGGGAAGGTAGCGCAGCGAGGCGCCGCCGCTGTGCACATCCACCAGCGCCTGTATGCGCGGCAGCAGGCGGGCTTCCAGCGCGGCCGCGACGCTTTCCGTATAGCCGCGCGCAGGCTGGCCCAGGAAGGCGCGATTGAGATTGCCGCCGTCGGAAGGGGATAGCCGCGTGCCGGCGAGCGAGGCTTCGGCATTGACAGCCGGCAGCAGGTATACCGTGCCGCGCTGCAGGATGCCCGGCAAATGATGCCAAAGCGCCAGGATGGCGGCCTGGCCTTCCCATTCGTCGCCGTGCACGCCCGCCATCAGGGCGACGGCCGGTCCCGGCCCCGCTTCTATCTTCAATACCGGCACGGTGACGCGCCGGTAGGCCGACTCATTGGTGGCGGCGGCGCAGCTGAAGTCCTCGCGGCTTACCGTGGCCATGCCGCCGCTCCTTGGCGTGTTCGGGCTGAGGTCAATCCAGCGTCGTGCCGGCGGCCTTGATGATGCCTTCCCATTTGGGCAGCTCCTTGCGAATCTGGGTCTGTACGTCTTGCGGCGTGCCGCCCAAGGGCTCCTGGGAACGGCTGCGCAGTTCCTTGGCCACACCGTCCGAGCGCAAGGCCTGGTTCATGGCCGAGTTCAGCCGCGCGATGACGGCGGGCGGCGTGCCGGCGGGCGCGACCAGCGCGCTCCATGCCGATTGCTCGTAATCGGGATAGCCCTGTTCGGCCACGGTCGGCACGTCGGGGTTGGAGGCGGCGCGGGTTTTGGTGGTGACCGCCAGGGCGCGCAGCCGGCCGTCCTTCAGATTGCCGATCAGGGGCGGCAGGTTTTCCATCATGGAATCGACGTGGCCCCCGAGCAGGTCCGACAATTGCGCGGCCGTGGCCTTGTACGGAATCTGGCGCACGGCGGCGCCGGTCTGGGCGATGAACAGCTTCACGCCGACTTCGCTGGTCGTGCCCGGGTCCGCCGAGGTCATCGTCAGGCGCTCGGGCTGGGCGCGGGTGGCGTCGATGAAGCCCTTCAGATCGCGATAGGGCGAGGACGCATTCACCACGATGACGTTGGGCGTTTCGGCCACGAGGCCGATCGGCGCGATGTCGCGGTCCAGGTCGTATAGCTGCTGCTTGAACAGGAACCGGTGCAGCACCAGCGTGCCGACGTGCGCGTAGCCGATGGTGTAACCGTCCGGCGCGGCCCGCACCACGGCCTGCGTGCCGATCCGTCCGCCCGCGCCGACACGGTTCTCCACGACCACGGGCTGGCCCAGCTGGCGGCTCATTTCCTGGCCGATGAGGCGTGCCGTGATGTCGGCGTTGCCGCCCGCGGCGGCGGGCACGATCAGCGTGATCGCGCGTTCCGGGTAGTCGGCCAGCGCGAGGGGCGCGGCCAGGCAAAGCGACAGGGCGGCAAGGCAGGCGGTGGCGGAGCGGTTCATGACGATTCCCCAGGCGTTGAGAGCGGTGCCATTGTGCGGCGGCGGCCCAGGGAATATGTTTGGTCCAGTGATATGAGTGTTCAGTAAAATCTAATGATTGCCAGGCTTGCGCCGGTCGGCTCGCCGCCCCAGCCCGTAGCCCACCGCGGCGGCGCCCAATGCGCAGGCGGCCCCCAGCACGGCGATCAGCGCCGCGCCGTGGCCCAGCATGTCCACGCCCGCCTTGACCCAGCCGCTGGCCGCGTCGCCCGCGCGGTAGACCACCGTGTCGATGACGTTTTTGGTCTTGTACTTGTCTTCGGGCGGAACCGCGGTAAACAGCATCTCGCGCCCCGGCTTGATCAGCGCATACTCGCCGACGCGGCGCACGACCATGGCCGCGGCCAGTACGCCGAAAACCGGAAAGGCCGCCAGGGCCAGGAAACCGGCCGCCACCGCCAGGGGCACTGCGGTCAGCAGGAAGCGCAGGCCCAGCCGCGCGGCGACCCGGCCGGTGATGAAGACCTGGGACAGCAGCGACAGCGCCTGCACCGCGAAATCCAGCGTGCTGAAGACCCGTATGCGTTGCGCCGTGTCGGGAAAAGCATGGGCGACGAGCCGTGCCTGCTCCATGTACAGGAACGTGCTTAGCGTGGCCAGCAGAATCACCAGCAGCGAGATCCCCATCAGGTAGGGCGACTGGAAGATGCGCGATATGCCGGCCAGGACGGAGCCCTCGATGGGGCGCTCCATATCGTCCGGAGAGGTGTCTTCCCGGCCCGCTGCGCGCCATCGCAGCAGCCATCGCTTGAGCGGCAGCGTGGCGGCCAGCAGCAGCGCGGACAGGAGCAGCAGGCCGGCCGGGCCCAGGGCGCCGGCCAGCAGGCCGCCCAAGAGCGGGCCCGACAGCCCGCCCGCGCTGGCGCCCGCGGCGATCAGGGCGAAGAGACGCTTGGCGGAATCCATCCGGAATACGTCGGCCATCAGGCTCCAGGCGATGGAGACGACGAACAGATTGAACACCGACAGCCAGACGTAGAAGGCGCGCGCGGCCCAGACGCTGCCGGGCCGCAGGTGGAGCAGGACCGCGAACCCGGCCATGGTGAGGGCGAAGATGGCATAGACCCAGGTGATCAGCGTGGCGCGCGGCACGCGGGCGGACAGCCAGCCGAACAGCGGCACGACGGCCAGCATGGCGACGAAGGTGGCGGTGAACAGCCATTGCAACTGGTCGACGCCCGCCTGTATGCCCATCGTTTCGCGGATGGGGCGCAGCATGAAATAGCCGCAGAAGAGAAAGAAGAAAAAGGCGAAGCCGCAGGCCGCCGGGGCCAGTTCGTCGTCGTGTATGCCCAGCGCTTGCGCCGCCCGGCCCCGCAGGGTGTGCGCGGCCGCCATGGCGTCAGGCCAGCAGGGCGGCGATGCGGTCCCGCATGGCGGCGTCGGGTTGCCGGCCGAACCCGGCCCGGGCGTTGTCCGCCATGTTGGCCGGCTTGGAGGTGGCGGGGATGACCGCCGTGACCGCGGAATGGCCGATGATGAATTTCAGGAAAAGCTGCGCCCACGACGTGCAATCGATCTCAGCCGCCAGGGCCGGCAGCGCCATGCCCCTGACCTGGCGAAACAGCGCTCCGTCCTGGAAGGGGCGGTTGATCAGCACCGCGACGCCGTTGGCCTGGCATGCGGGCAGCAGGCGCTTTTCCGCATTGCGGGCGCCGACCGACAGGTTGACCTGCAGGAAATCGGGCCGTTCGCGCTCGACCAGCGCCGTCAGCTCGTCGTGGGCATGGTCCGCATAGTGCGTAATGCCCACGTAGCGGATGATGCCCTGGCGTTTCAGGTCGCGCAGCAGCGCCAGCTGGTTGACGGTGTCGATCAGGTTGTGCACCTGGATCAGGTCGAGCTTGTCGCTGCCGAGAGCCTTCTGGGATTGGCGGATCTGGCGCATGGCCGATTCGTGGCCCTGCGTGCTGATCTTGGTGGCCAGGAAGGTCCGGCCCCGCAGGCCCGGGGCACGGTCCAGCAGCGCGCCGGTGACGGCTTCCGCCTGGCCATAGCTGGGCGCGGTATCAATGAGGCTGCCGCCCGCCCGCTGGAATGTTTCCAGGACCTGGGCCAGCGGCGCCATGGCGGCGGCATCGCCCGGATCCACGTTGAAGGTGTCCGCCGTGCCCAGGCCGATGACGGGCAGCGCCTCGCCGGACGCGGGGATGGCGCGCGCAAGCATCGGAGGCTGCTGGCTGAGGGCGCGGGCCGTCCGCGAGGAGCCGATCAGGGCGGCGCCGGCGGCGGTCTGAAGGAAGCGGCGGCGGTCTGGCATGGCGGCAGGAGTCGAAGATGCCTAGGAAAAAAAAGGGCCTACATGAGAATGTAGGCCCTTGGAGCAGTTCTGGCTGTTGGCGATTACTCGCGGTTGCCGCCGAAGATGCCCAGCAGCATCAGCAGGTTCGAGAAGACGTTGTAGACGTCCAGGTAGATGGCCAGCGTGGCGGACACGTAGTTGGTTTCGCCGCCGTTGACCACGCGCTGGAGGTCGACCAGCATGAAGGCCGAGAAGATGACGATGGCCAGGACCGAAATGGTCAGCATCAGCGCCGGCAGCTGCAGGAAGATGTTGGCCAGGGCCGCCACCAGGATCACGACCGCGCCGATGAACAGGAATTTCTGCATCCCCGAGAGATCGCGCTTGATGGTCGAGGCCAGCGTGGCCATCGTGCCGAACACGATCGCGGTGCCGCCGAAGGCCGTCATGACCAGCTGCGAGCCGTTGCTCATGCCCATGACGAAGCCGAGCAGGCGCGACAGCATGATGCCCATGAAGAAAGTGAAGGCCAGCAGCAGGACGACGCCCAGCGAATTGTTCTTGTTCTTTTCGATGGCGAACATCATGCCGAACGCGCCCACCAGGAACACGATCGCGGACAGGCCGGGGCTGGCGCCCATGACGGTATTGATGCCGGTGTACAGGCCGACGGCGGCGCCGAGCACGGTGGGGATCAGCGAGAGCGCCAGAAGCCAATAGGTGTTGCGCAGGACCTTGTTGCGCGCGACCTCGCCCGGCGCGCCGGCAATCGCGCCGGAACGGTTAAAAGGGGACGGACGATATTCGTTCATGGAGAACTCCTGTGTGCGGCAGAGTAATGGTTGCCTAGAAGGCTTAGATGGGAAGGATACCTTACAGTTCCCTGAAGAATCCAGTTTTGCCAAGAATTAGACCGGATGCCGGGCGTGGGTTCCCGAGGGTTCATCCCGGCCTGACATCCCGCAGGACGCGGGCGACGATGCCCGGAAGCTCGGCGTCCATGCGGGCCTGGATCTGCTCGATGGCGTCCGCCAGGGCCTCCCGCGTGAGCTGCTCCACTTCGGCCTGCAGGCGGGCGCTGACGACGGCCGCGTCGGGCAGGGCGGCGGACGCGGGCGCGCCGGCGGGGGCCTCCGCGGATTCCGCCACATCGGTCAGCAGCGGGAAGGCGTCGTCGCCATACGCCTGCGCGGCCTCGTCGGCCAGCTCCGTCAGCACCGGCGCCTGCACGCCGCCTCCGGTCGAGGGCGCATGGAAGGTGGGCTCGGCCCGTTGGGTCAAGGTAGGGATGCCGGGGTCGTTGAGGCGAGAAGGCATGGTGGCTCCCGAAGGTCTGGATCGCGCGGCGGCCGGGGGGGGCGCCCGCATGGCGGTCAGCCGTCCGGCTGCTGGCGGCTGAGGTCGTGGCTGTGCGGCGCGTGGCCGGCGCCCTGGTAGGCGCGCCAGCGCTGGCGGGCGGCCTGCTTGTCATCGGGATCGTCGGAGACGATTTCGAGCAGCCGCTCGAAGGCCTCGAACCCGGGAGGGCAGTCATTGTCCAGGTTCAGCAGCCAGGAGGGGGCGGGATGCCCGCCCTGGCTTGCCGCCGCCGCAGCCTGCTGCGGATCGCCCGCGGTCAGCACCACGGGCGTGTCCGCCGCCAGCGGATCGTTGGCCAGCACGTGGGGCACGAAGGACGTGTCGTCGAACGCCCACAGCATGCGGTCGAACGCGGCCAGCCGGCTACCGTCTTTACAGTACACCACCAGCCGCTGGCCCGCCAGGAATCGCTTGCGCACGACTTGGCAGGCCATGCGCAGGCGGTCCGGCGCGCCGAAGGCGAAGTCGATGCGCGTCATGCCGGGCACCGTTCCAGGCGCTTCACGCCTGGTCCAGCAGGTACTGCATCAGCAGCGGCACGGGGCGGCCCGTGGCGCCCTTGTCCTTGCCGCCGCGCCAGGCCGTGCCGGCGATGTCCAGGTGGGCCCAGGGATAGGCCGTGGCGAAGCGCGACAGGAAGCAGGCCGCCGTGACCGCGCCGGCTGGGGGGCCGCCGATGTTGGCGAGGTCGGCGAAATTGGACTTCAGCTGTTCCTGGTAGGCGTCGTCCATGGGCATGCGCCATGCGGTGTCCAGCGACGCGCGGCCGGCGGCGGCCAGCGCGTCGGCCAGGCCGTCGTCCTTGGAGAACAGGCCGCTGTTGACGTTGCCCAGGGCGACCACGCAAGCGCCGGTCAGCGTGGCGATGTCGATGACGGCGGACGGCTTGAAGCGCTCCGCGTAGGTCAGGGCGTCGCACAGGACCAGGCGGCCCTCGGCATCCGTGTTCAGGATTTCGATGGTCAGGCCGGCCATGCTGGTGACGACGTCGCCCGGCTTGTTGGCCTTGCCGCTGGGCAGGTTTTCGCAAGCGGGGATCAGGCCGACCACGTCCAGCGGGAGCTCAAGTTCGGCCAGCGCGCGGAACGAGCCCAGCACACTGGCGGCGCCGCACATGTCGTACTTCATTTCGTCCATGGTGGCGGCGGGCTTGAGCGAAATGCCGCCCGCGTCGAAGGTGATGCCCTTGCCGACCAGCACGATGGGGCCCGGAGCCGACTTCGCGCTCTTCTTGGCGGCCTTGTTGCCGGCGTGGCGCAGCACGATGAAGCGCAGCGCTTCCTCGGAGCCCCGGGCGACCGACAGGAACGAGCCCATGCCCAGCGCTTCGACCTGCTTGCGGTCCAGCACCTCGACCTTCAGCGACTTGAATTCGCGGGCCAGGCGCTTGGCGGTCTCGCCCAGGTAGGTGGGGGTGCAGATGTTGCCGGGCAGGTTGCCCAGGGTGCGGGTCAGGTCCATGCCGTTGGCGATGGCGCTGCCTTCGCGCAGGCCTTTCTGGGCCTGGGCGGCATCGGAGCGCTCGACGACCTGGACGATCTTCTTGAGCTTGGGGCGGGCGTCGCGGTCGGGCTTGCCGAAGCTGGCGTCGTAGTGATAGACGGCGTTGCCGGCAGCGATGGCCGCGCTGCGGGCGCGGGCGGCGATGGCCACGTCGGCGATGGGGTTGGCGGCCAGCGTGGACACGCCTTCGGTGAGTTGGGCGACGACGCAGGCCGAGGCGAAGGCCTGTTCGGCCGAGGCGTGGGCGCGGGCCGAGTATTCCTCCTGTTTGCCCAGGCCCACCAGCACCACGCGCTGCGCGGTCACGCCGGGCAGATTGCGCAGCGTCAGGGTGGAGCCGGCGCGGCCGCGGAACTCGGCCTTGACCACCGAACGCACGGCGCCGTTGGAGGCGCGGTCGATGAGGTCTGCTGCGGGGCTCAACACGCCTTCCGCGTACACCCCGACGGCCAGGGCGGCGGTTTTGACTTGGTGCAGGGAAGCGGTGGTCTGTGTGCTAAATTCCATGAGGGTTTCCCGTGTGCGTCTGTGTATGATGCGGTCGATTATCCCGCATATTCTCCCATGTCTCTATTTAAACGCTCTGTCGTCAGCGAGATCGTCAGTCACGCTGGCGTTGTCTTTTCCACGTTGCTCGTCGTGTGGCTCAGCGTGCTGCTCGTGCGCTTGCTCGGCGAAGCCGCCGGAGGCAACATCGGAGCGGACGTCGTGCTGGTGCTGGCCGCGCTGTCGACCATCACCGCCTTGCCGACCGTTCTGGCGGTCTCGGTATTCATCGCGGTCCTGACCACCGTCACGCGCAACTACCGCGAATCCGAAATGGTGGTGTGGTTCGCCAGCGGCCTGTCCCTGGCCGATTGGCTGAAGCCCGTGCTGCGCGTGGCCATTCCCGTCGCGATCGCCGTGGCTGGGCTGACGCTGGTGGCCGCGCCATGGGCGTACCGCCAGATCGGCGAATACCACGAACGTTTCGAGCAACGCTCTGACCTGTCCAAGGTCACGGCGGGGCAGTTCGCGGAATCGTCCGGAGGCAGCCGGGTGTTCTTCGCCGAGGATCCTCTCGACGCCAACGACGAATTGGGCAACGTGTTCGCGCGCGAAACCGGGCCCGAATGGCTGAGCGTGCTGACCGCCAGCAAGGCGCACAGCGAAACCCTGCCCAACGGCGACCGCTTCCTGGTGCTGGGCGAGGGGCACCGCTACGACCTGAAGCCCGGCACGCCCGAGCTCCGCCTGGTGCATTTCGACAAGTACGGGCTGCGCCTGGAAAGCAAGTCGGGCGGCGATCCGGTGGCCGAGGCCCGCGCCGCGGCGGAGCGGTCGTCCAAGGCGCGCACCACCTCGCAACTGATGGCGGACAACACCGACAGCAGCTGGTCGCAGGTGATGTGGCGCATCTCGCTGCCTCTGGCCGCGTTGAACCTCGCCCTGCTTGCGATCCCCCTCGGGGCGGTGAACCCCCGCCTGGGGCGCTCGGGCGACCTCCTCATCGCCGGCCTGGTGGGCCTGCTCTATATGAACCTGATCAACCTGTCGCGCGCCTGGATTTCCAGCGGCAAGCTCAGCTTCGGCGTGGGCGTGTGGGCCATCCATGGCGCGGTGGCCCTGTTGACGGTGTTCCTGCTGATGCGGCGGTTGCGCGTGAAGGCGCCCCGCAATAACGCCTAGGCCCGGTCCCCGGGGCCCAGGCCCCGGCCGTCAGGGCAGGTACTGCATCGTGCCGCGCCTGCCGGCCAGCAGGCCGGCATTCTTCAGCACCGACTTGCGGATGAATTCCCACAGGGCCGTCACGCGCTTGAGCTTGCGCAGGTCTTCGTGGCAATACATCCAGAACGAGCGCGTGATCTCCACCTCGTTTTCCAGCACCGGCGTCAGCCGCGGATCCTGCGCGGCGATGAAGCAGGGCAGGATCGCCAGAGACTGGCCCTGCAGCGCGGCGTGGTACTGCGCGACCACGCTGGTACTGCGCAGCACCACTTTGCTGGCGGGCAGCAGGTCCTCCAGGTAGCGCAGGCGCTCGCTGAACAGGAGCTCGTCCACATAGCCGATGAAGGAATGATCCGCCAGGTCCGCGCGCGCCCGGATCGGCGGGTGGCGGGCGAGGTAGCCGGGCGTGCCGTACAGGCGCAGCGTGTAGTCGCACAGCTTGCTGCACACATAGGGGCCGCGCTGAGGGCGTTCGATGGTGATGGCCAGGTCGGCCTCGCGCTTGGACAGGCTGACGAAGCGCGGCACCGGCAGGATGTCCAGCGTGATGTGCGGATAGCGCCGCTGGAAGTCCGCGGCCAGCGGAGTCAGCACGTAGCTGCCGAAACCCTCGGTGGCGCCGATGCGCAGGTGGCCCGATAACGCCTGGCCGATGCCAGACAGGTTCTCGCGGGCGGAATGCACCGTGCTTTCCATCTGCTCGGCATGGACGAAGAGGCGCTGGCCGTCTTCCGTCAGCATGAATCCGGCGCTGCGCGACTTCTCGAACAGCAGCGTTTCCAGTTCGGCCTCCAGGGCGCGGATGCGCCGCGACACCGTCGTGTGTTCCACCCCGAGCTTGCGCGCCGCCGCGCTGACCCGCTGCGTGCGGGCCACTTCCAGGAAATACCGCAGGCTGTCCCAATCAAGCACGATCCGGCGCTCCAGGCGTCTGCGGCGCAGCGCGCGGCGGACGCGAAATCCTATTGTTTATTTATGCACAAGGAATGTGCATTTCTGGTGTTGCTTGTTGATTTTCACACATCTACACTGGGTTGGCAGACCCTGGGGCGACGCTCCATGGGATCGCAGGCCGCAAAGACGGCGCCATAACGCATAAAACTCAGGAGACAAATCCATGAAATTGCACGCACGCGGGCTGGCCGTAGGTTTGTGTCTGGGCGCCGCCCTGGTTGCCCAGGCGCACGCGGCGGACAAGCCGCCAGTGAAGATCGGCATTCTGACGGACATGTCCGGCACCTACGCCGGCATGGGGGGAGCGGGTTCGGTAGCGGCGGCGCAGTTGGCGATCGATGATTGCCTGGCCGCGGAGTGCAAGGGAATGAAGATCGATCTGGTGTCCGCGGACAACCAGAACAAGGCGGACGTGGGCGCGGCCAAGGCGCGTGAATGGTTCGACCGCGACGGGGTCACCGCCATCGCCGACCTGACCAACTCCGCCGTGGCGCTGGCGGTGCAGGGCATCGCGCGCGAAAAGAACAAGGTGGTGATGTTTTCCGGGCCGGCCACGACGGCGCTGACCAACAAGGAATGCTCGCCCGTCGGCTTCCACTGGATGTTCGACACGTATTCGCAGTCCGCGGGCGGTGCCAAGGCCACGGTGCGGGCGGGCGGCAAGTCCTGGTTCTTCATCACCGTGGACTATGCCTTCGGCCACTCTCTGGAGGCCGACACGGCCAAGGCCGTGAAGGCCTTGGGCGGCACGGTGGCGGGCAGCGTGCGTCATCCGCTGAACGCGCCGGACTTCGCTTCTTACCTGTTGCAGGCCCAGAGCTCCAAGGCGCAGGTGGTGGCGCTGGCCAATGGCGGCCAGGACACCGTCAATGCCGTGAAGCAGGCGCGCGAGTTCGGCATCGTGGCGGGCGGCCAGCGTCTGGTGTCGCTGCTGATCTTCCTGTCCGACCTGCGCGCGCTCGGCCTGGACAACGCCCAGGGCCTGTCGTACGTGGACGGCTTCTACTGGGATTACGACGACACCACCCGCCAGTGGTCCGCGCGCTTCGAGAAGGCCTTCCGCGGCTTGAAGCCCACCATGACCCAGGCCGGCGTGTATTCCAGCGTGCTGCACTACCTGCGCTCCGTGGCGGCGTCCGGCAGCACGGACGGCAAGGTGGTGGCCGACAAGATGCGCGAGCTGCCCATCAAGGATCCGATCATGCGCAATGCCTCGATCCGTCCGGACGGCCGCGTGATCCACGATATGTACCTGTATGAAGTGAAGAAGCCGACGGAGTCCAAGGGCGGCTGGGACTATTCCAAGCTGGTGGCCACCATTCCGGCCGCCGAGGCTTTCCAGCCCCTGGCCGATTCCACCTGCCCGCTGGTGAAGAAATAAGGCCATGCGCGCGGCGCCGGCCCGATGCCCGCGCCGCGCCGCAAGATCCATGAACGCGGAGTTCCCTCCGCATCGACTACGCAGTGTGAGGAGCATCAAATGAGTGAAGTCCCGCGCGTTCCGCTATTGATCGGCGGCAAGCTAGTGCAGTCCAAAACCACCGAATGGCGAGACGTGATCAATCCCGCCACCCAGGAGGTCGTCGCCAAGGTTCCCTTCGCCACCCGCGAAGAACTGGACCTGGCCGTCTCCAACGCCAAGGAGGCCTTCAAGACCTGGCGCAACAGCGGGCAGGGCATGCGGATGCGCGTCATGCTGAAGTTCCAGGAGCTGTTGCGCGCCAATACCGGCAAGCTGGCCGAAATGATCACCCGCGAACACGGCAAAACGTTGCCGGACGCCGAGGGCGAAGTCGGCCGCGGGCTGGAAGTGGTCGAGCACGCTTGCTCGATCGCCAACCTGCAGTTGGGCGAGTACGCCGAAAATGCCGCTTCGGGCATCGACGTCTACACGCTGATCCAGCCGCTGGGCGTGTGCGCGGGCATTACCGCGTTCAATTTCCCCGTGATGCTGCCTTGCTTCATGTTCCCCATCGCCGTGGCCTGCGGCAACACCTTCGTGCTCAAGCCCTCCGAACAGGACCCGACGTCCTCGCTGTTCCTGGCCCAGCTGGCCCTGGAAGCCGGCCTGCCCCCGGGCGTGCTGAACGTCGTGCACGGTGGCCCGGAAACCGCCAACGGTATCTGCGAGCATCCTGACATCAAGGCGGTTTCGTTCATCGGTTCGACCCGCGTGGGCACCGAGATCTACAACCGCGCCTCGGCCGCGGGCAAGCGCTGCCAATCCATGATGGGCGCCAAGAACCACTGCGTGGTGCTGCCGGACGCCGATCCCGAAGTCGCGCTGAACCAATTGCTGGGCGCCGCCTTCGGCGCGGCCGGCCAACGCTGCATGGCCTCGTCCGTGGCCGTGCTGGTCGGCGAAGCGCGCAACTGGCTGCCCGACTTCGTCGAACGCGCCAAGAAACTCAAGGTCAACGCCGGCACAGACCGCGCCGCCGACCTGGGCCCCCTGGTGTCGCCCAACGCCAAGAAGCGCGTCGAGGGCCTGATCCAGAAGGGCGTGGACGAGGGCGCGAAACTGCTGCTGGACGGTCGCGACCTGAAAGTGCCGGGCTTCGAGCAGGGCAACTTCGTGGGCCCGACGATCTTCGACGGCGTCACCGAAAGCATGACGATCTACACCGAAGAGGTCTTCGGGCCGGTCCTGTGCGTGGTGGGCGCCGAAACGCTGGAGGACGCGGTGGAGTTCATCAACCGCAACCCCAACGGCAACGGCGTCGCGATCTTCACCCAGGACGGCGGCGCGGCCCGCTACTTCCAGAACAACATCGACGTGGGGCAGGTGGGCATCAACGTGCCGATCCCGGTGCCCGTGGCCTGGTTCAGCTTCACCGGCTCGCGCGGGTCCAAGCTGGGCGACCTGGGCCCCAACGGCAAGCAGGCGGTGCAGTTCTGGACGCAGACCAAGACGGTCACCGCGCGCTGGTCGGCGCACGCCAAGAGCGTGAACACCACGATTACGATGCGCTGAAAGAGGGACGTCTTGCTCCTAAGCTTATACGAATAAGTGATATAGCAAGGCGTCCTTATTACTTATAATTGGTCCGTCTATCAGGGGCCAATTCATGAACCTGCAGCAATTTCGTTTCGTGCGGGAAACCATCCGGCGCGACTTCAATCTGACCGAAGCCGCCCGGATGCTCTACACCTCCCAGCCGGGAGTGTCCAAGGCAATCATCGAGTTCGAAGACGAACTGGGCATCAAGATCTTCGAACGGCATGGAAAACGCATCAAAGGGCTGACCAAGCCCGGCCTGGCGGTGTCGCAGGTCATCGATCGCATCATGCGCGAAGTGGACAACCTCAAGAAGGTCAGCGACGAGTTCGCCCGGCGCGACGAGGGCGGCCTGGTGATCGCATGCACCCACACCCAGGCGCGCTACCTGCTGCCGCGGGTCATCCCTGCGTTCCGCAAGCAATTTCCCAAGGTGCACCTGTCCCTGGCCGAAGGCAGCCCCGCGCAACTGGCGGAGATGGTCCTGCACGAGCAGGCCGATCTTGCGCTGGCGACGGAATCCCTGGCCCTGACGCCGGGCCTTGCCACCTTGCCGGTCTATGCCTGGGAGCACACCGTGGTGGTGCGCCCGGACCATCCGCTCGCCGAGCTGACGTCCAGCGCCGCCAAGCGCCTGTCGCTCGCGCAACTGGCCGAATTCCCCATCGTGACCTATGACCGCGCCTTCACGGGCCGCAGCACCATAGACGAGATCTTCGCGAACCAGGGCATCCATCCGGACATCGTGCTGGAAGCCATCGACGCCGACGTGATCAAGACCTACGTCGATGTGGGCCTGGGCATCGGCATCATTGCCGGCGTGGCCTACGATCCGCGGCGCGACTCGAACCTGGTGGGGTTGCCCGTGGGCCATCTGTTCGGCACGCATACGACCCGCGTCGGCGTGAAGGCCGGCGTGTTCCTGCGCGACTACGTCTACACCTTCCTGGAAATGCTGGCGCCGTCCCTGAGCCGTGCGGTGGTCACGGAAGCGGTGCAGGGCACGCCCAAGTAGGCGGTTCGTCCCCCCGAAAGCAAGAAGCGCGGCGCCTTCCGGCCCGCGCTTTTTTCTTGCCCTCTCCGGATCTCGCTATCCCCTTTTGGGGGCTCATAAAAATAATTAAATAAGAATGGCTCTCATTTGTGTTGACTAAAAAATAGGAATCATTATCATTACATCCAGTCTCAACGACCCAGCGAGGTTCATCATGACGGCAGGACTCAGTGCAGTGGTAGTGGGCGCCGACCGCCTCGGCAACATTCCCGATCTTCTCAAAGGACACAATATTTCGATCACGCACCACATCAGCGGGCGCGATCCTTCGCATCAAAAGAAGACGCTGCAACTGCCGTCGGGCACCCAGCTGGTCATCCTGCTGACCGATTTCCTGGGCCATAACGTCATGAAGACCTTCCGCAACGCGGCGCAGCGCGGCGGCATCCGGGTCGTGGCTTGTCGCCGCTCGGTATGCAGCATGCAGCAGGCGCTGCAGCAATGCGGCCTGTGCTCCCGCGCGGGCACGGTGCATTAAGCGCCGGCCGCCTGCCGCGGCCGCGAGAGAACACTGGGGAGGCCAAAACGGCCCGCGGCACGCAAGCCGCGAAGAGAAACGAAAACGCCGCCGGACTGGAAAGTCCGGCGGCGTTTTGCTTGTTCTGTACGGGAAGCGGGGCGGGGCTCAGTTGGCCGCGCGCGCGGAGGCCATGAGATTGTTGTCGAGGCGGCGGGCGCCGTTGTAGCGCTTGGCCCAGTAGGCCATGGTCATGTTTTCGACGCGGACCACGCCGCCGGCGCTGGGCGAGTGCACGAAGCGGTCATCGCCCAGGTAGATGCCCACGTGCGAATAGCGGCGGCCCAGCGTGTTGAAGAAGACCAGGTCGCCGGCCTTCAGCTCGTTCTTGTCGACGGCGACGCCCTGACGAGCCATCTCGGCCGCGACGCGGGGCAGCTTCAGGCCCAGCGAACGTTCGGCGGTGTAGGTGACCAGCCCGCTGCAATCGAAGCCGGTATCGGGGGAATTGCCGCCAAAGCGGTAGCGGATGCCCAGTTGGTTCAGGGCTTCGCTTACCATGGCGTTGTCGCTGCTCACGCCCGAGTGGGCCTTTTGGCGCTCGCGCTTGAACTTGTGCACCACCAGCATGCCGATGGGGTCATCGGCGGTGGCGACCCACTCCGTTTCGTAGGGGTCGATCTCCGACGTATGGGCGGTTGACTTTGGGTTCGTGCCGGCACAACCTGCCAGACCCGCCACGCACGCAACCAGCGCCAGCAAACGCAGACCGCGTGTTGCCTGGGCAGAGGATGAAATCTGTAGCGCGCGGGTGGAGTGTCGATGCATTCGCCTGGGGATGATCTGCGGACAACGGCCAAAAGCACGGAATTCGCCGTGAATCGGGCTGAAATGTCAGCAAAATCAACATTTTTGTACAACTTCGCGGGGATTCTACCAAACTTTCAAGACCGGTTCGTTACGTTACCGGCTTAAATGTCCATGCAGCGTGGACGCTTGGCGGAACTTTTTGACTTGCGGCAAGCCTCGTGCAAGGTTGGCCAACCAAAATGACCGAAAGATTCGAAAAGAAAGCAATCAGCCATAAGGCTTACGAACGATAACAGGAGACATAAATGCAAAAAACCCGGGATTTCCATTACCGCTCGGTGCATGATCGCGATGCTTTCTGGCGGGAAGAGGCGGGCCGCATTCATTGGGAAACGCCGTTCGAGTCTGTGCTGGACTTTTCCCGTCCGCCGTTCGCCAAATGGTTCACGGGCGGGCGGACCAATCTTTGCTACAACGCCGTCGATCGCTGGCTGCCGACGCAGGCCGACGCGCCGGCCCTGATCTGGGTGTCCACCGAAGTGGACCGCGAGCACGTCTACACACGGCAGGACGTCTTCGAAGAGGTCAATGCGGCCGCCGCCATGCTCAAGGAGCTGGGCGTGGGGCGCGGCGACCGGGTGCTGCTTTACATGCCGATGGTGCCGGAGGCGGTGTTCACGATGCTTGCCTGTGCCCGGATCGGCGCCGTGCATTCCGTGGTGTTCGGCGGGTTCGCCTCGGTCAACCTTGCGCAGCGCATCGACGACGCGGCGCCCAAGGTCGTGGTGTGCACCGACGGCGGCTCGCGCGCGGGCAAGGTCGTGCCATACAAGCCGCTGCTGGACCGGGCGCTGGCCCTGGCCAAGACGCCGCCGGCCTCGGTCGTGGTGTTCGACCGGGGACTGGCCCCCTTCGAACCCGTGGCGGGGCGCGACCTGGATTACGCCACCCTGCGGGAGCGCCACCGTGGCGCGCGGGTGCCGGTAGAGTGGCTGGAGTCGTCCGAACCCAGCTATATCCTCTATACCTCGGGCACCACGGGCCGGCCCAAGGGCGTGCAGCGCGACACGGGCGGTTACGCCGTGGCGCTGGCGTCGTCCATGGAATACATCTTCAACGGGAAGGCGGGCGACACGTACTTCTGCACCAGCGACATCGGCTGGGTGGTGGGCCATTCCTACATCGTCTACGGTCCGCTGATCGGCGGGCAGGCGACGGTGCTGTACGAAGGCACGCCGGTGCGCCCGGACGGCGCGATCCTGTGGAAGCTCGTCGAGCAGTTCGGCGTCAACACCCTGTTTTCGGCGCCGACCGCGGTGCGGGTGCTCAAGCGGCAGGACCCGGCGCTTCTCAGGCAGCACGACCTGTCCTCGCTGCGCGCGGTGTACCTGGCGGGCGAGCCCCTGGACGAGCCCACGGCGCAATGGATTTCCAGCGGGCTGGGCAAGCCTATCATCGACAACTACTGGCAGACGGAATCCGGCTGGCCCATACTCTCGGCCCAACCGGGCGTGGAGCAAGTGCCCACCCGCTACGGCAGCCCGTCCTTCCCCGTGTACGGCTTCGACGCGCGCATCGTCAGCGAATCCACGGGCGAGGACCTGGGCCCGGACCAGAAGGGCGTGGTGGCCATCGTGCCGCCGCTGCCGCCCGGCTCGATGTCGACCATCTGGGGCGACGACGAACGCTTCGTGCAGACCTACTTCACGTCCATTCCCGGACGCCAGGTGTATTCCACGTTCGACTGGGGGCTGGTGGACGCCGATGGCTACTGGTTCATCCTGGGGCGCACGGACGACGTGATCAATGTGGCGGGCCACAGGCTGGGCACGCGCGAGATCGAGGAATCGGTCAACAGCCACGGCCTGGTCGCCGAATGCGCGGTCGTGGGCGTGGCGGACGCGCTCAAGGGGCAGGTGGCCATGGCGTTCGCCGTGCTCAAGAATCCCGCGGGGGCGGAGACCGAAGAAGGGGCAAAGCAGCTGGAAGGCGATATCATGCGGCTGGTGGAGGATCAGCTGGGAGCGGTGGCCAGGCCCGCCCGGATCCGGTTCGTGGGCGCGCTGCCCAAGACCCGTTCCGGCAAGGTGCTGCGCCGCGCGATCGTCGCGGTATGCGAAGGACGCGACCCCGGGGATCTGACCACCATAGAAGACCCAACCGCCCTGGAACAGATCAAGGAGTCGCTGCAATGAATACCAAACCCGTGCTGAGCGCCGAAGACGTCAAGAAAGTGTTGGCCGCGGCCGAGGCACACGCCCTGCAGAACAAATGGGCCGTCACCATCGCCGTGGTCGACGACGGCGGCCACCTGCTGGGCATGCTGCGCCTGGACGACGCGGCTCCGATCTCGGCGCATATCGCTCCCGCGAAGGCCAAGACCGCCGCGCTGGGCCGCCGCGAATCGCGCGTCTACGAAGAAATGATCAACAACGGCCGCTATTCGTTCCTGTCTGCCCCGTTGATCGACGGCCTGCTGGAAGGCGGCGTGCCGGTCGTGGCGAACGGCCACGTGGTTGGCGCGGTCGGCGTCTCGGGCGTGAAATCGACCGAAGACGTGCAGATCGCCCAGGCAGGTATCGCCGCGCTGGGCCTATGAGCTCGCAGGGCCGCCCCGAGGGCGAATACCGGCGTGCGCAGCACGAAGGCAGTCCGGTAGGCCAGGGCGTGCCGCCGGAAGCGCCGGCCGGCGCTTCCGGACTCAACGCCGGACCGGGGGGCGACAGCCCCCTGAATCCGGGCGTGGCCAAGCGCGAAGTCTGGGCCTGGGCCATGTACGACTTCGCCAATTCCGGCTACACCACCGTGATCCTTACGGCGGTGTTCAGCACCTATTTCGTCGGCGTGGTGGGCGGACGCGCTCCGTGGGCCACGCTCGCCTGGACCGCGGCGCTGTCGCTGTCCTATCTGCTCATCATGCTCACCATGCCCACGCTGGGCGCCCGCGCCGACGCGAGCGCGGGCAAGCGCCGGCTGCTCTACGCCAGCACGGTGGGATGCGTCGCGGCCACCCTGGTGCTGACGCAGGCGGGGCCCGGAGACGTCTGGCTCGCGCTGGCCGCCATCGTCATATCGAACTACTGCTATTGCGTGGGCGAGTCCGTGGTGGCCGCCTTCCTGCCCGAGCTTGCCAAGCCCTCCGCGCTGGGGCGGGTGTCGGGCTGGGGCTGGAGCTTCGGCTATTGCGGCGGCATGCTCACCCTGGGATTGTCGCTGGTGGTGGTGACGCTGGCCGAGGCGCGAGGCGCGACCGCCGAGCATTTCGTCCCCTGGGTCATTGTCGTCACGTGCGCCGTATTCGCGCTGGCGGCGCTGCCATCCTTCTTCCTGCTGCGCGAGCGCGCGAAACCGCAAGCCGGACAGCCCGAGGCGCTGCACATGCTCAAGCGTCTGGCCTACGCCTGGCGTGAAACGGGGCTGCATTTTCCGGAGTTCCGCCGGCTGCTCATGTGCATCGCCTGCTACCAGGCCGGGATTTCCGTGGTGATCACGCTGGCGGCCGTGTATGCCTCGGAGGTCATGGGCTTCACCACTCCCCAGATCATGTTGCTGGTGTTCACCGTGAACATCGGCGCGGCGGCCGGCGCGTTCTCGTTCGGCTACGTGCAGGACCGCATCGGCCACAAGCCCGCGCTGGCAATGACGCTGGTCGGCTGGATCGTTATGGTGCTGGTGGCTTATTCGGCCGTGACGGCGCCGGTGTTCTGGGTGGCCGCAACGCTGGCTGGGCTGTGCATGGGCACCACCCAGAGCGCAGGGCGGGCCATGACAGGCGCCCTCGCGCCCGCGGGCCGCCTGGCCGAGTTTTTCTCGCTATGGACCTTCGCGGTGCAACTGGCCGCCGTGATCGGCCCGCTGACCTATGGCCTGGTGACCTGGGCCACTCACGGCAACCACCGGCTGGCGATCCTGGTGACCGGCCTGTTCTTCGTCGGCGGCCTCATCCTGCTGTCGCGGGTCGACATGAAGCGCGGCCTGGCCCGGCGGGCCGCCTGAGTCTCGCGAAAGCGCCGCGGCGGCTGCTATCCTTATGGTCTGCCCAGCGGCGCCGCTTTTCCGATGCGGCGCCGGTGCGTTGTTTGCTTGTGCATGCCGCTATATGTATGCCTTCCGGCCCACTGGGCCCGAGGCCGGCATTGCCGGAGCTCCGAGCTCCTGCGCCCTTGCGGGCTCTGGCCCGCATTTTGCGTAAGGTGCCCGTAAGAGCGTGGCGATACGGTTGCAAGTGGGTAATGAAAAAGCGGCATAAACAACAGAATCACCGATTGGAGACAAAAATCATGTCGAACGCTATTGAGTCCGTCCTGGTGGAAACCCGTGTTTTTCCGCCGCCCGAACGCGCGGCGCAGGGTGCCGCCATTCCCAGCATGGAAGCCTATAACGCGCTGTGCGCGCAGGTCGAGAACGATTTCGACGGATTCTGGGCCGGCCAGGCCCGCGACAACCTGCAGTGGACCAAGCCGTTCACGCAGGTCCTCGATGAGTCCGACGCTCCGTTCTACCGCTGGTTCGGCGACGGCGAACTCAACGTTTCGGCCAATTGCCTGGACGTGCACCTGACCAACGGCAACGCCGACAAGACCGCCATCATCTTCGAGTCCGACGATGGCAAGGTCGACAAGGTGACCTACCGCGAACTGCTGGCGCGCGTGTGCCGCTTCGCCAACGGCATCGCCGCGCTGGGCTACAAGAAGGGCGACCGCGCCATCATCTACATGCCCATGTCGATCGAAGCCGTGGTGGCCATGCAGGCCTGCGCGCGCCTGGGCGTGACGCATTCGGTGGTGTTCGGCGGCTTCTCGGCCAAGAGCCTGCAGGAACGCATCATGGACGTGGGCGCTTCGCTGGTCATCACCGCCGACGAGCAAGTGCGCGGCGGCAAGACCATTCCCCTCAAACCTGCAGTGGAAGAGGCCTTCACGATGGGCGGCTGCGATGCCGTTTCCAAGGTCATCGTGTACCGCCGCACCGGCGGCAAGGTGCAATGGAACGAAGGCCGCGACCTCTGGATGCATGACGTCGAGGCCGGGCAGGCCGATACCTGCGAGCCGGTGCCGGTCAACGCCGAGCATCCGCTCTTCATCCTCTACACCTCTGGCTCCACCGGCAAGCCCAAGGGCGTGCAGCATTCGTCGGCGGGGTACCTGCTGTGGGCGCTGCTGACGGTGAAATGGACCTTCGACGCCCGCAAGGACGACGTCTACTGGTGCACGGCCGACGTGGGCTGGGTCACCGGGCATACCTACATTACCTACGGCCCGCTGGCCGCCGGCCTGACGCAGGTGGTCTTCGAAGGCGTGCCGACCTACCCGAACGCCGGCCGTTTCTGGGACATGATCGCCCGCCACAAGGTCACCACGTTCTATACCGCGCCCACCGCGATCCGTTCGCTGATCAAGGCGGCCGAGGCCTCGCCCGAAGCGCATCCGATGAAGTACGACCTGGACAGCCTGCGCATCATCGGCACGGTGGGCGAGCCCATCAACCCCGAAGCCTGGATGTGGTACCACAAGAACGTGGGCCGCGAGCGCTGCCCCATCGTGGACACCTGGTGGCAGACCGAGACCGGCGGCCACATGATCACGCCGCTGCCGGGCGCCACGCCGACCAAGCCGGGTTCCTGCACCCTGCCGCTGCCGGGCATCGCGGCCGCCATCGTCGACGAGACCGGCGCCGACGTCGAGCAGGGCAACGGCGGCTTCCTGGTCATCAAGCGGCCGTGGCCCGCGATGATCCGCAACATCTGGGGCGACCCGGAGCGTTTCAAGAAGAGCTATTTCCCCTCCGAGCTGCGCGGCTACTACCTGGCGGGCGACGGCGCGCAGCGCGATGCCGACGGATATTTCTGGATCATGGGCCGCATCGACGACGTGCTGAACGTATCGGGCCACCGCCTGGGCACGATGGAAGTCGAGTCGGCGCTGGTTGCGCACGAGATGGTGGCCGAAGCCGCGGTGGTGGGCCGTCCGGACGACACCACGGGCGAGGCCGTCGTGGCCTTCGTGGTCCTCAAGCGGACGCGTCCGGAAGGCGACGAGGCGCAGGCCATCGCCAAGACGCTGCGCGACTGGGTGGCCAAGGAAATCGGCCCCATCGCCAAGCCCAAGGACATCCGCTTCGGAGACAACCTGCCCAAGACGCGTTCGGGCAAGATCATGCGCCGCCTGCTGCGCGTGGTCGCCAAGGGCGAGGAAGTCACGCAGGACGTCTCCACGCTGGAGAATCCCGCCATCCTCGAACAGCTGTCCAAGCCCCTGTGAGCGTGGCCGGCCGGCGCCGTCCGGCCGCTCCCCGCGCGACAGGCGCATAATGTCAGGCGCCCGCGCCGGCAACCCGCCGGCCCCGGGCGCCTTTTCTTTTTCTTTTCCGCAGTTCCACGGAGCCAGACAAGTGAGCAGCAGTTTCGATCGGGCGGGGCTAGCCCTCATGTTCAGCACCATCCTGGTCTGGGCGGGCAGCTGGATCGCGATGAAACTGATCGTGCCTTATATCGGCCCGTTCGATTTCGTGGCGCTGCGCTACGTGGCCGGCAGCCTGGTGCTGTTCGCGCTGGCGTTCGCGACCCGCCGTCCGCTGGCCATGCCGCCGTGGAAACTGACTTTGCTGATCGGCCTGACGCAGACGGCCGGGTTCCAGGGATTCGTGCAGACGGCGCTGGTGACGGGCGGGGTGGGCAAGGTTTCGCTCATGGCCTACACCATGCCCTTCTGGGTGATCCTGTTCGCGTGGTGGCTGCTGCGCGAACGGCCTACCGCAAGGCACGGATTCGGCATCGGCCTGGCCGCCGTCGGCCTGATCTGTTTCGTGGAGCCATGGAACGGCCTGGGCGACATCCGCCCCGTATTGCTTGGGCTGGGCAGCGGCTTGAGCTGGGGCGTGGGCACGGTGCTGTCCAAGCGCATGTTCGAGCGGCACTCGCCGGACGTCATGACTTTCACCGCATGGCAGATGCTGTTCGGCGGCCTGGCGGTCGTGCCCGCGGCCTTGCTGGTGCCGCAGATACCCGCGCAGTGGGGCTGGCAACTCTGGACCGGCATGACCTACATCGTGCTGATCGCGACGGCGGCCGGCTGGCTGCTGTGGCTGCAGGTCGTGCGCCGTGTGCCCGCGTCCATCGCGGGCCTGTCGAGCCTGGGCGTGCCTGTCGTGGCCATGCTGTTTGCCTGGGCGCTGCTGGCCGAACGGCCCACTCCGGTCGAACTGGGCGGCATGACCTTGATCCTCGCCGGCATCTGGGTCGTGAGCCGCGCCGCGCCAGCGCCGCGCGCCGAATGAGCGGCGTTCCGAATTCCGTTTTCCATCCAAGGATTTTCCATGATCGATCTGCGTAGCGACACCGTTACCCGGCCCTCCGCGGCCATGCTGCAGGCGATGGTAGCCGCGCCTCTGGGCGATGACGTGATGGGCGACGACCCCACCGTGATCCGCCTGCAGGAGGCGGTTGCCGAGCGCGCCGGCAAGGCGGCCGGCCTGTTCTTTCCCTCCGGCACGCAAAGCAATCTGGGGGCGCTGATGGCGCATTGCGGCCGGGGCGACGAATACCTGGTGGGGCAACTGGCGCACACCTACAAATACGAAGGCGGCGGGGCGGCCGTGCTGGGCAGCATCCAGCCCCAGCCGATCGAGCACGCCGAAGACGGATCGCTGCCGCTGGAAAAGCTGGACGCGGCGCTCAAGCCCGAGGGAGATCCGCACTTCGCCCGCACCCGGCTGCTTGCCCTGGAAAACACCTTCCACGGCAAGCTGATTCCGGCCTCCTATGTGCAAGCGGCCACGGACTGGGCGCGCCAGCACGGCCTGGCGACGCACCTGGACGGCGCGCGCGTGTTCAACGCGGCAGTGGCCAGCGGCAAGCCGGTGGCGGATCTGTGCAGTCCCTTCGATTCAGTGTCGATCTGCTTCTCGAAGGGGCTGGGCGCGCCGGTGGGCTCCGTCCTGGTGGGCAGCGCCGAGCTCATCGCCCGCGCCCGCCGTTGGCGCAAGATGCTCGGCGGAGGCTTGCGGCAGGCCGGAGTGCTGGCCGCCGCCTGCCTCTATGCGCTGGAGCACAACGTCGAGCGCCTGGCCGAGGATCACGAGAACGCGCGCTTGCTGGCCGAGGGGTTGGGCGGCATTCCGGGCGTCAAGGTGCTGAGCCAGGATACCAACATGGTGTTCGTCCAGGTCGAGCCGGCGCTGTGCGATGGACTGACCGCCGCGCTGGACGCGCAGAACATAAAGATGCGCGCGGTGTACGGCGGGCCGACGCGCCTGGTGACCCACCTGGATATCAGCGCGGACGACGTGCGCCGCGCGGTGCGCGCCGTGGCCGACTACTGCTCCACCGCTCCGCGTTGAGCGCAGCGGCAGCGCGCGGCGCCGGGTTCAACGCCGCGTCGCGCGCCTGAAGGCGTCAGGGCATGGATCGCAACGCGTCATACAGCGTCGAGAAGAGCCGGTCCATCTGATGGCGTTCGATCGTGAGTGGCGGCGACAGCAGCATGGTGTCGCCGGCTGAACGGATCAGGCAGTCGCGTTCCAGGCAGGCCTGGTGCACGGCATAGCCGCGCTGGCCGGGCTTGCCTTCCTCGGGGGCCAACTCGACCGCGGCCAGCAGGCCGATATTGCGCACGTCGACCACATGCGGGGCGCCTTTGAGCGAGTGCGCGGCGTCTTCCCATTCCTTCCATAGCTCGCCGGCCCGCTCGAACAGGTTCTCGCGCCGCGCGATCTCGAGCGTGGCCAGGCCCGCTGCGCACGCGACCGGATGGCCCGAGTACGTATAGCCATGCGATAGCTCGATGGCGCTCTCCGGCCCCTGCATGAAGGCTTCGTACACGTGCTCCCGCACCAGCGTGGCGCCCATCGGGATTGCGCCATTGGTCAGCCCCTTGGCGCTGGTGATGATGTCCGGCATTACGTCGAAGTACGAAGCCGAGTACGCGCCGCCGATGCGTCCGAATCCGCAGATGACTTCGTCGAAGATCAGCAGGATGCCGTGCTTGTCGCAGATTTCTCGCAGAAGCTGCAGGTAGCCGCGAGGCGGCACGAGCACACCCGTAGAACCCGCAACGGGCTCGACGATGACCGCGGCGATGGTCGAGGCGTCGTGCAAGGCCACGATGCGTTCCAGCGCGTCGGCCAGGTGCGCGCCCCACTCGGGCTGGCCGCGGGTGTAGGCCATCTTTTCGCGGTCATAGGTATGGGGCAGGTGATCGACGAAGGGCAACAGATTGCCGAAAGGCTTGCGATGGCCCGCGATGCCCGAGACCGACAGGCCGCCGAAACCGACGCCGTGGTACGAGCGCTCGCGGCCGATCAGGCGCACGCGCTGCCCGTCGCCGCGCGCCCGATGGTAGCCCAGCGCGATCTTGAGCGCGGTGTCCACGGCCTCTGAACCCGAGTTCGAGAAGAACACCTGGCTAAAGCCGGCAGGCGCTGCCTGGATCAACTCGTCGGCGAAGCGCAGGGCGAGCGGATGGCTCATCTGGAACGAGGAGGCGTAATCGAGGTCCGCCGCCGCGCGCGAAATGGCCCGCACGATCTCCGGCCGGCCATGGCCGGCGTTCACGCACCACAAGCCCGCGATGCCGTCGAGCACCTCGCTGCCGTCGGGGCGGAAGTAGTACATATCCTGCGCGCCGCTGAACACCACGGGGTTGCGCTTGAAGCGGCGATTGGACGTAAAGGGCAGCCAATAAGCCTCGGAGTTCGGCATCTGGGGCGACATAAGACGATCCTGTTGGGACTGTGAACGACGTCTTATTGTGTACTAACATAGTAAAAAATACAATCTAGTCCGAACTGAAACAATCCAGACCTGGGTACGGGTCGGCGGGAAAGGCTCAGGGAATCAGGAGCGTTGCAGCGCGGATTTCAGATGCTGCCGCATCAGCTGGGCGGCCCATTCCTGGTCGCCGTCTTCGATCGCGGCCAGTATCTGCAGATGTTCGCGGCTGGAGCTCGAGTATTGCGCCAGATGGTAGAACGCGCGGTGCTCCTCGAGCCGGCGCAGTTGGTTCTGCTGCTGCACGGCCTGCAGGATGTAGCGGTTGCCCGAAAAGCGCGCCAGCATTTCGTGGAAGGAGGCGTTCAGATTGAAGAATTCCGCGGCCGAGATGTCGCTGCCATCGCTGCGCGCGGCAAGCGCCTCGTGCGCGGCGCGCATGCGCGCCAGGGCCTCTTGGTCCAGGCGGAACGTGGGCTCCAGCAGCCCCGCGCATTCGACCGTCATGCGGAAACGGTAGCTTTCGTTGAGCGCATCGCGGTTTTCCAGCGACGGCGCGAACTGCCATCCGTGGCCTTTGCGCTTTTCGATCAGGCCGTCCGCCGACAGCTGCAGCAGCGCTTTGGCCAGCACGCTGCGCGGCGCGGGGTAGCGCTGGAACAGGTCGCTTTCAGTAAACGTGTCAGGCAATGCGCGCGAGGCGCGATCGCTGATCAGGCGCCGGTACAGTTCGTCCTGGGTGGGGCCGGCTCCTTCGATCGCCGGAAGCGCGGAGGCGCCGTGCGCCGCCACCGTATAGCCGCTGTTGGGGCGATGCATGATCAGCCCCTGCGCGGCCAACAGCTTGAGCGCGCCGCGCACCGGGGTGCGCGAGACTTCGTAGTTCGCCGCGAGCGCTTCCTCGGAGAGATGGTCGCCCGGCGCGTAACGTCCGGCCACGATATCTTCCGCGATATGGCGAGCCAGGTCGACTTGCAGCGGAGTGGGGCGGGCAGGGACGGCGGTGGACATGGGCGGGGCAGCGGCGCGCGTGGCGAGGGAGTGGGAATGGTACCGGAGAGCGATGCGGGCCGGGGGGACGTGCGAGCGAGAGCGTCGGAGGTGCTTATATTGATTATTTTTGTATGTTAGTACAAATAAGGATCGCCCGCGCCGCCGCTACCGAGACGGCCTGCCTCAACCGTGCCGCTTGCGGCTGTCCGTGGGGGCTTCTTGACGTTCATGCATGCCATAGTCACGCAGCACCTGGGCGACTCGCAGGCGGTAGCCCGCGAATACGCCGCCGCGCCCGGCCTCCTGCGCGCGGCGGTGCGACTCCAGCGAACGCCAGCCGCGGACTGCCTCTTCATCCCGCCAGAATGACAGCGACAGCAGCTTGCCCGGATTGCTCAGGCTCTGGAAGCGCTCGACCGAAATGAAGCCGTCCATGGCCTTCAATTCCTCGATGAGGCCGGCGGCTATTGCAAGATAGGGTTCAGGGTTGCCGTTGGCGGGTTCGACTTCGAATATCACGGCGATCATTGGGATGGCTCCTTGGGGAAATCAAATTGTGGAACGCGCGCGCTGGGCAGCGGCCGGTAGCGCAAGCGAGCCGCGAGCGATACGGTGTCGGCGCCCGTGCGCAGCAAATGCGCAAGCGCCGCGGCCGCGTGGCGGCGGGCGAGTTCGGCGCCGGGACAGGCGTGTCCCAGCGCCCCGAAAGGCCATTGCGACTCGGGCTCGCTCATGGCCGCGGCGGCCAGGACCAGCAGCACGGTCTGGCCGGCTTCGATGCGCTGGCCGCAAATCTCCATGCCGGCGGCAAGAAAACGCCGGGTATTGTGCACTGGCGGGTCCTTGCGCAGCGCCTCGTCCACCAGTGCCTCGGCCTGTCTGTCCGAGACCGCGCCGCGTATGCCGCGGCGCCCTGCCAGGACGAGCGCGTTGCCCAGCAGGCCTGCGCCCGCCTCGCAGGATTGGAACAGCAGGCCTGCGAGATTCGCGGCCAGCAGGGCCGGCGCCAGATTGGCGCGCATGCCGGCCTCGCTCAGCCTGCGCAAGGCCGGCGAGGCTTGCGGAGCCAGTAGATGCGATTCCAGACGGCCCTGCAGGCGTTCGGCGGCGGCGTGTGCGGCTGTAGTCTTGGGACCGGCGGAAACTTCAGGCAAGCTCGACAGGAAGGCGCCGATATCCGCCGCGCAGTCGGCATAGACGCTGGGCGGCAAGCCGAGGAAGGCGGCTTGGGCGTGCACCGGCGCCGCGGCGAGGTAGCGGTCGATGGCGTTCGCCGTGAGCGCTCCGGTTTCGGGCCAGGCCATCGTCTCTGGACCAGGTTTGTGCTCGCGTATGAAGTCCGTGAGCAAGCCTTTGAGTTGCGTGTGCGGCAGGCTGTCGTTCATGCGCACGAAGCGGCCGAACAGTGTCCCTGCCGGGCCCGGGCACAGGGCGGGGGGAACCGGCGCGTCGGGCGGGCGTACGCGCGCGGCCGGATGCCGCATGACGGCGCGGATGGCGTCGGGATGGCAGACGACCCAGAGCCCGAGCGCGGGCTCCCGATACAGCGGCGCGCCGCGGGCCAGCGCGGCGTAGTAGGGATAGGGGTCGGGATGCGTGACCGCGTCCAGGGGATGGGCGGGATACATGGCGGCGGGGCGTCAGTGGAGGTGGCGCCAGTATCAGGCAGGTTCGCGGCCGACGATTCGGCGCGTGGCGAACTATGACTGCGGCGGGCCATCCTGGACGTCGCGCTCGGCGAGCAGCGCGGCGTAGCCCTGGCGAGAATCCGGCCATTGCAGCGTGAATCCGCTGGCGCGCAGCCGGGCATTGCTGAGCTTCTTGCTGCCGACGTTCGCGGGCGCTGGCGCCACGCGCGGCGAGGGCGCGCCGGCCAGCCGGGCCAGTTCGGCATACAGCGCGTGCAGGGGCAGGGGCGTATCGTCGCAGCCGATGTACACCGGCGCCACCTCGGGCAGCAACGCCAGATGGACCACGGCGGCGGCCGCGTCGTCGATGTGCATGCGGTTGGCCCAATGCTCGGGCTGGGTCGGCGCGCCGGCCGCGCCGTTGCGCAACCGCTCGATCAGCTGCAACCGGCCGGGGCCGTACAGGCCCGCCAGCCGCAATGCGGTGGACGGCAGGCGACGGGCCGCCAGCGCGGCCTCGGCCTCCAGCAGCAGTCGGCCATTGGCGCCCAGGGGAGAGGGCGGCGTGTCTTCGGTGACCCAGTGACCATCGTGCTCGCCGTAGACGGCGCTGGACGAGACGAACACGACGCGTTCGAGCCGCGACGTGTCCAGCGCGTCGAGCACGTTGGCCAGGCCGTCGATGAAGACGGCGCGGTAGGCGGCGGGGGCGCGCGCGCCGGGCGCGGGCAGGTGGATCAGGCGCGTCACGCCCTGGGGCAGCGCGGGCAGCCCGTCGGGGCGGGAGATGTCGCCGCGCAGCCAGCGGATGCCCTGCGGGCCGTCGGCCGGCGGATTGCGGCGCAGGGCCAGGACTTCGTCGCCGCGCGCCAGGAAGCGCCGAGCCACCCGCTGGCCCAGGTCGCCGCAGCCGATGAGGAGTACGCGTTCGGTCATGGAATAGTCCTGCTCGTCGAAAAAAAGGCGCCCCGCGGGGCGCCTTCGGTGACCGGGCGCGCTGGGCGTCCGGCTGCTTTACATGCCGCTGTAGACGGGGCCTTCGCCGCCTTGCGGGGCCACCCAGACGATATTCTGGGTCGGATCCTTGATGTCGCAGGTCTTGCAGTGCACGCAGTTCTGCGCGTTGATCTGCAGGCGGTCCTCGCCGTGGTCGTCCTTGACGAATTCGTACACGCCCGCGGGGCAATAGCGCGACTCCGGCCCGCCGTACTTGGCCAGGTTGACCTGCACGGGAATGCTGGGGTCCTTCAGCGTCAGGTGGACGGGTTCGTTCTCGTCGTGGTTGGTGTTCGAGATGAAAACCGAGCTGAGCTTGTCGAAGGTGAGCTTGCCGTCCGGTTTGGGATAGTCGATGCGCGCGCATTGCGACGCCGGTTGCAGGCAGGCGTGATCGGGCTTGCTGTGGCGCAGGGTCCAGGGCATCTTGCCCTTGAACAGCAGTTGCTCGACGCCGGTCATCACGGTCGCGATGGTGCGGCCCTTCTTGAACCACTGCTTGAAGTTGCGCGCCTTGTTCAACTCGGCATGCAGCCAGGACGCCTCGAATGCCTGCGGGTAGGCGGAGAGCTCGTCCTGGCGGCGGTCGGCGACCAGGGCGTCGAAGGTGGCTTCGGCCGCCAGCTTGCCCGACTTGATGGCCGCGTGGCTGCCCTTGATGCGGGAAGCATTCAGGAAACCGGCCTCACAGCCGACCAGCGCGCCGCCGGGGAAGGTCAGCTTGGGCAGCGAGAGCAGGCCGCCGGCCGTGATGGCGCGCGCGCCGTAGGCGATGCGCTTGCCGCCTTCGAAGGTGCCGCGGATGGCGGGGTGCGTCTTGTAGCGCTGGAATTCGTCGAACGGCGACAGCCATGGGTTGGCGTAGTCCAGCCCGACGATCATGCCCACCGCTACCAGGTTGTTGTCCAGGTGATAGAGGAAGGAGCCGCCGTAGGTATCGGAATCCAGCGGCCAGCCGGCCGTGTGGATGACCAGGCCGGGCTTGGACTGGGCCGGGTCCACTTCCCACATTTCCTTGATGCCGATGCCGTAGGACTGCGGGTCGCGGCCGTCATCGAGCTTGTAGCGTTCGATCAGCTGGCGGCCCAGCTGGCCGCGTGCGCCTTCGGCGAACACCGTGTAGCGGGCATGCAGCTCCATGCCGGGCTGGTAGTGGTCGGTGTGGCTGCCGTCGCGGGCCACGCCCATGTCGCCGGTGGCCACGCCGCGGACGGCGCCGTTCTCGTCGTACAGGACTTCCACGGCGGCAAAGCCGGGGAAGATGTCCACGCCCAGCGCTTCGGCCTGCTCGCCCATCCATTTCACGACGTCGCCCAGGCGGACGATGTAGTTGCCCTCGTTGTGGAAACAGGGCGGCAGCAGCCAGTTGGGCGTGCCGCGCGCGCCGGTCTCGGACAGGAACAGGAACTTGTCTTGCGTGACGGGCACGTTCAGCGGCGCGCCTTTTTCCTTCCAGTCGGGGATGAGTTCGGTCAGCGCCAGCGGGTCCATGACGGCGCCGGACAGGATGTGCGCACCCAGTTCCGCGCCCTTTTCAAGCACGCAGACGCCGATTTCCTGATTCTTCTCAGCGGCCAGCTGCTTAAGACGGATTGCGGTGGCCAGGCCGGCGGGTCCACCGCCAACCACGACCACGTCATATTCCATCGACTCGCGTTCAGACATTGCAAAGCTCCCCGTATGTGTTCCATATATGGCTGGAAGTATTATCGACGATTGTATTGCAGGCGGAGCCTTGCCCGCCTTCGTATTTCATTCAGCCATCAGGAGCTATTGGTGAACCCGGACAACCTGTCTGCACGGATTCTTGCGGTAGGCGATACCCACGAAACGGAATTGCCTTTGCGTTGGGGCGATTCGGACGCTTTGAACCATCTCAACAACACGCTGTATTTCCGCCTCATGGAAGAGGCCCGGATGCAGATCCTCTACCAGGCCGGCTTCGAGCTGCCGGCGGATGCGGGCCCCATCCTGGCCCACGCATCCTGCGATTTCCTGCGTCCCCTGACCTATCCCGCAAACGTGCGCGTCACGCACAAGGTCACCCGCATCGGCCGTTCCAGCGCGGAATTCGAGCTGCTGCTGGAGAAGGCCGGCGACGCCGGAGGCCCCTATGCCCGCGGGCGCAACGTGCTAGTCTGGATGGACTACGTGGCCAATGCGTCCGCCCCATGGCCGCCGGAAGTGCTGGCGCAGCTTGGCGCGCTGTTCAGCCCCGCGGCCTGAGCCACCCGGGCCGCAAGGCGCGATGCCGGCAAAATAGGGCGTGCGTTGGCCGGGCATGCCGGTAAAATCTAGCGCAAGATTACAAAAGCAATAGAAAAAACAGGGCCTATCCCGATTTTTTCGATCCCCGCGCGGGACGGTTGCGCGCTAGCGGCGGGACAGGCTCTCTTCAGTTCGACCTTAACTAGGAGTTGGAGCGATGGACAAGGTTTATGCAAGCGCCAAGGAGGCGCTGGCAGGCATCGTCAAGGACGGTCAGATGATCGCCGTGGGCGGTTTCGGCCTTTGCGGTATTCCCGAAGCCCTGATCGCCGCGTTGCGCGATTCGGGCGTGAAGGACCTTACCTGCATCAGCAACAATGCGGGCGTGGACGGCTTCGGCCTGGGCCAGCTGCTCAACACGCGCCAGGTCCGCAAGATGATCGCGTCCTACGTGGGCGAGAACAAGGAATTCGAGCGCCAGTACCTGTCGGGCGAGCTCGAGCTCGAATTCACGCCGCAGGGCACGCTGGCCGAAAAGCTGCGCGCAGGCGGCGCGGGCATCCCGGCGTTTTTCACGCGCACCGGCGTGGGCACGATCGTGGCCGACGGCAAGGAAATCCGTGAATTCGACGGCCAGCAATACGTGATGGAGCGTTCGCTGGTGCCCGACGTGTCGCTGGTCAAGGCGCACATCGCCGACCGCAGCGGCAACCTGGTGTTCCGCAAGACGGCCCGCAACTTCAACCCGAACGTCGCCATGGCGGGCAAGCTGACGGTGGTCGAAGTCGAGGAAATCGTTGAGACCGGCAGCCTGGATCCCGACCAGATCCACCTGCCCGGCATCTATGTGCAACGGATCGTGCTGAACGCCACGCCCGAAAAGCGCATCGAACAACGCACCACTCGCCCGGCCTAAGGAGAACAGACATGGCATGGTCCCGCGATGAAATGGCGGCTCGCGCCGCGCGCGAACTGCAAGACGGTTTTTACGTGAACCTGGGCATCGGCTTGCCGACCCTGGTGGCCAACCACGTGCCCAAGGGCGTGGAAGTGTGGCTGCAATCCGAAAACGGCCTGCTGGGCATCGGCCCGTTCCCCACCGACGACGAGGTCGACGCAGACCTGATCAACGCCGGCAAGCAGACGGTGACGACCCTGCCCGGGTCCTCCATCTTCTCCTCGGCCGATTCGTTCGCGATGATCCGCGGCGGCAAGATCAACCTGGCCATTCTTGGCGCGATGCAGGTCTCCGAAAAAGGCGACCTGGCCAACTGGATGATCCCGGGCAAGATGGTCAAGGGCATGGGCGGCGCCATGGACCTGGTGGCTGGCGTGGGCCGCGTCGTGGTCCTGATGGAGCACGTGGCCAAGAAGAAGGACGGCACCGAAGATATCAAGCTGCTGCCCGAGTGCTCGCTGCCGCTCACCGGTGTGGGCGTGGTCAACCTGATCATCACCGACCTGGGCGTGATGGAAGTCACCGAAAACGGCCTGAAGCTGCTGGAAACGGCGCCTGGCGTGACGGTGGACGAAATCCAGTCCAAGACGCTGGCCAAGCTGGACGTCTCCGGCTTGTGATGCTGCGCTGTTGATGAGTTGCGCGCGACCGGCGGCGGGGCCTTTGCCCAAAGCCCTTCGCGCTGCACCCATCCTGCGATGCTCGACGCCCCGCAAGGGGCGTTTTTGTTTTCAGTCGGGTGGCGGCCCTGCCGCCGTCAGGCCGATTTCGACAGCAGCATTCCGATATGCGGGATGCCGTCCTCCATGTACTCATCGGTGACTGGCACGAAGCCGTGTCCGGCGTAGTACCCCCGCAGCCGCGCCTGCGCGCCCAGATACACGGGCTCGCCAGGCCATAAGCGCTCGACCTCGGCCTTGGCGCGGCGCATCAGCTCGTGGCCCAGCCCCGTGCCGCGGGCGGCGGGGGCGGTGATCACGCGGCCGATGATGGCCTTGCCTTCGTTCAGGGCCGGTTCCAGCAGCCGGCAGTAGGCGAGCAGCGCGCCGTTCTTCCAGGCCATCAGATGTTCGGTCCGGCCTTCCAGGTCCTTGCCGTCCATGTCGAGAAATACGCAGTTCTGTTCGACCACGAAAACTTCCGAGCGCAGGCGCAGGATGGCGTAGAGCTCGGTCGGCGTCAGTTCGGCGTGCAATTTGCAGGTCCAGGCGGGCATGGCGGAAAGCGCTAAATAGGGAAGGGCGATCAGGGTACCGCAGACCGGCCCCATTTTCTTGCCGGCGCACTGTTACATCACTTCACGGGTATACCCTTAGTATGAAAATCTATTTTCTTCTCTAAAATTTGCGTGTAAACGAATTTACACAAACCTCAGCTACACCTCCCCCTATCTTCGATGAACAAGGCCGCACTTACGATCGCTGATCGGATCGCCCGGGCCCAGCCCGCGCTGAGCCGCACCCAGCACAAGATGGCCGACTACGTCCTGGCGCACCAATTCCGGGTGGCGACCATGACCATCGATGAGTTCGCGGCGGCCGTGGGGGTGTCGGTCGCCACGGCGAACCGCTTCGCGCGGGCCCTGGACCTGCCGGGCTATCCGCAATTCCGCGCCGAGCTGGCGCGCGGCTTCGAGGCCGCCCTGGAGCCAGTGGAAAAGCTGCGCACGGAACTGGCCCATTCCGCCAGCGCCGTGCAGATTTTCGCCGCCACGCTGGAAGAGGACATCCGCAATGCGCAGCGCAATCTGCAGTCCCTGGACGCCGTCGCCTGTGAGCAGGCGGTGGCCGCCATCCTGGCCGCGGAACGCGTCTTCATCATTGGCTTTGGCGCCAGCGGTTTCCTGGCGGGCCTGCTGCAACGCGGCCTGTGCATGCATCTGCACTCGGTCGAGTCGCTGGCCGGACCCGGAGGCGTATCGCATGCGGCGCGCCAGATGTCGCGCATGACGGGCAAGGACCTGGTGATCGCCATCGGCTTTCCCCGCTACCTTGCCGACACCGTCACCCTGGCCGGCGCCGCCAAGCAGGCCGGCGTGCCGGTCCTGGTGCTGACCGACAAGCCCACCTCGCCGTTGGCGCCCACGGCTTCCGTGGTGCTGTATGCGTTCTCGGCGCGCCAGCTGAGTCCCAATTCCGAAACCGCCGCCCTGGGGCTGATCGAAGCCCTTTCCGCGGCGGTGGCCTATCGGGCCAAGAATTCCGTCGCGGCCGCCGCTGGGGTGACCCAGTCCGTCATGCCGTGGCTCATCCATGGAGTAGGTAAACGATGATTCAACCCGTGATCGCCATTCACGGTGGCGCCGGCGCAATGTCCCGCGCGGCCATGTCGCCCGAAAAAGAGCAGGAATACCTGAGCGCGCTGGAGTCCATCCTGGCCGCCGGCCAGGCCGTGCTGGCCCAGGGCGGCAGCGCCCTGGACGCCGTGACCGAAGCCGTCCGCCTGCTGGAGGATTGCCCCCTGTTCAACGCCGGCCACGGCGCCGTGTTCACCAGCGCGGCCACGCACGAGCTGGATGCCGCCATCATGGACGGGGCCACGCTGCGTTCGGGCGCGATCGCCAACGTGCATCGCGTGCGCAATCCGGTTTTCGCCGCGCGCAAGGTCATGGAGAACAGCAAGCACGTCTTCTTCGTGGGCGAGGGCGCCGAGGCGTTCGCCGCGCAAGAGGGCGTGGAGCTGGTCGATCCTTCGTACTTTTCCACCGAAGCCCGCCGCGAGCAGCTGCTGCGCGTGCAACGCGAGACGCCGGAAGCCGCCGTGCTGGATCACGACGGCCAGGCCATGGTCGCGCGCGGCCAGCCCGCGCCGGCGGATCCGCTGGATGCCGACAAGAAGTTCGGCACGGTGGGCGCCGTGGCGGTCGACGCCCAGGGCAACCTGGCCGCGGCCACCTCGACCGGCGGCATCACCAACAAGCAGGTCGGCCGCGTGGGCGACGCGCCGCTGATCGGCGCCGGCACCTATGCCAGCAACAAGACCTGCGCGGTGTCCACGACGGGCACTGGCGAGATGTTCATCCGCATGGTCGCGGCCTATGACGTGGCGGCGCAGATGGAGTACTGCGGCGCGTCGCTGGAGGCGGCCGCGGACCGCGTCGTCATGGAAAAACTGCCCACCATCGGCGGCAAGGGCGGCCTGGTGGCCGTCGACGCCCAGGGCAATGTGGCCTTGCCGTTCAACACGGAAGGCATGTACCGGGGCTATGCCCGCGTTGGCGAGAAGCCGGTCACCGCGATCTACCGCTGAAGCCTGGCGGACCGGTAGCGGGATTTTTTAATTTTAGGGATTGAATAAAGATGGTTGATCGCGCAAGCAGCCTGGCGCTGCCGGATAACCGCGTGGTCCAGGTCGACGACCTGACGGTGCGCTTTGTGGGATCCGAGCGCACGGTCGAAGCCGTGCGCAATCTGTCGTTCCATGTGGACCGGGGCGAGACCCTGGCCATCGTGGGCGAATCGGGTTCGGGCAAGTCGGTGACGTCGCTGGCGCTCATGCGGCTGGTGGAGCATGGCGGCGGCCGCATCGCCCAGGGCAGCATGGCCCTGCGCCGACGCAACGGTTCCGTGATCGACCTGGCCGGATCCAGCCAGCGCGTCATGCGCAATGTGCGCGGCGCGGACATGGCCATGATTTTCCAGGAGCCGATGACCTCCTTGAACCCGGTGTTCACGGCCGGCGACCAGATCGCCGAATCGATCCGCCAGCACCAGGGCAAGGACGCGGCGTCCGCTCGGGCCGAAGCGTTGCGCATGCTGGAACAGGTGCGCATTCCGGAAGCGAAATCGGTGCTGGACCGCTATCCGCACCAATTGTCGGGCGGGATGCGCCAGCGCGTCATGATCGCCATGGCGCTGGCCTGCAAGCCGGCCCTTCTGATCGCGGACGAACCGACCACCGCGCTGGACGTCACCATCCAGGCTCAGATCCTGCAACTGATCCGCCAACTGCAGGAAGAAATGCACATGGGCGTGGTGTTCATCACCCACGACATGGGCGTGGTCGCCGAGGTGGCGGACCGTGTGCTGGTCATGTACCGCGGCGACAAGGTCGAGGAAGGCCCGTCGGACCAGGTGTTCGCCGCCCCGCAGCACCGCTACACCAAGGCGCTGCTGTCGGCCGTGCCGAAACTGGGCGCGATGCAGGGCACCGACCTGCCGGCGCGGTTCCCGCTGCTGCAGGTGGACGGGCAGGCCCAGCAGGCCGAGACGCCTGCTCCCAGCGCGCCGCAGGCCGAGGGCAAGCGCGAACCCATCCTGAGCGTGCGCGATCTCGTTACCCGTTTCGATCTGCGCGGCGGCATCATGAGCCGGGTGCAGCGCCGCGTGCACGCCGTGGAGCGGGTCAGCTTCGACCTGTATCCCGGCGAAACGCTGTCGCTCGTGGGCGAATCCGGTTGCGGCAAGTCCACGACGGGCCGCTCGCTGCTGCGCCTGGTGGACAGCCAGGGCGGCGAGATCCGCTTCGGCGGACGCGACATCGTGCGCCTGAAGAACAACGAGTTGCAGTCCCTGCGCCGCGATATCCAGTTCGTGTTCCAGGATCCCTTTGCCTCGCTCGACCCGCGCGTGACCGTGGGCTTCTCCATCATGGAGCCGCTGCTGGTGCACGGCGTGGCCAAGGGCCGCGACGCCGAGCGCCGCGTCGCCGAGCTGCTGGAGCGCGTGGGCCTGCCGGCCGAAATGGCGCAGCGCTATCCGCATGAATTCTCCGGCGGCCAGCGCCAGCGCATCTGCATTGCGCGCGCCCTGGCCCTGAATCCGAAAGTCGTGATCGCGGACGAATCCGTGTCCGCGCTGGATGTGTCGATCCAGGCGCAGATCGTGAACCTGCTGATCGACCTGCAGCGCGACATGGGCATTTCGTTCCTGTTCATTTCGCACGACATGGCCGTCGTGGAACGCGTCAGCCATCGAGTGGCCGTCATGTACCTGGGCCAGATCGTCGAGATCGGCCCGCGCCGCGCCATTTTCGAGAATCCGCAGCATCCGTACACGAAGAAGCTGATGTCGGCCGTGCCGATCGCCGATCCGGCGCGCCGCCACCTGAAGCGCACCTTGTTGTCCGATGAAATCCCAAGCCCGATCCGCAAGCTGGGCGACGAGCCGGTGGTGCAGCCGCTGGTGCAGGTCGGAGCGGATCACTTCGTCGCCCGGCATCCGGTCGGCGGAGCGTATTGAGTCAGTTGTCGTACTTGTTTTTCTTCCACCAAACCCCCTAATTCCTATCTGGAACCAGGAGTTGCAATGATGAAAGTTCTGCGCCCCACCAAGCTGATGGCCGCCGCCGCGGTGGCCTTCGGCATGCTCAGCTCGCCGCTGGCGCACGCTGCCAAGGACGTGACGTTCGCCGTCTCCATCGCGCTGGAAACGCTCGATCCGTACAACACCAACAGCACCCTGAACCAGGCGGCCGGCAAGGCCTACTACGAAGGCCTGTTCGAATTCGACAAGGACCTGAAGGTCCAGAAGGTGCTGGCCACCGATTACACCGTCAGCGAAGACGGCCTGGTCTACACGTTCAAGCTGCGTCCCGGCGTGAAGTTCCACGACGGCACCGATTTCAACGCCGAAGCCGTCAAGATCAACTTCGACCGCCCGGCCAATCCGGATAACCGCCTGTCGCGCTACATCCAGTTCAGCGTCATCGAAAAGACCGAAGTGGTCGATCCGATGACCGTCAAGATCACGCTGAAGAAGCCGTTCTCGGCCTTCATCAACGCGCTGGCCCACCCGGCCGCCATGATGATCTCGCCCGCCGCGCTGGCCAAGTACGGCAAGGAAATCGGCTTCCACCCCGTGGGCACCGGTCCCTTCGAATTCGTCGAATGGAAGCCGGCCGAGTACCTGAAGGTCAAGAAGTTCGACGGCTACTGGAAGAAGGGCTACCCCAAGGTCGACACCCTGACCTTCCGTACCGTGACGGACAACAACACCCGCGCCGCCGTGGTGCAGACGGGCGAGGCGCAGTTCGCCTTCCCGGTGCCGTTCGAGCAGGCCGCCGTGCTGCAGAAGAACGACAAGCTGGACGTGGTCGACCACAAGAACTCGATCATGGCCCGCTATCTGTCGATGAACACGCAGCAGAAGCCGTTCGACAACGTCAAGGTGCGCGAAGCCATCAACTACGCCATCAACAAGGAAGCCCTGGCCAAGGTCGCCTTCTCGGGCTACGCCACCATCGTCGACGGCGTCGTGCCGCAAGGCGTGGACTTCGCCCACAAGACGGGTCCGTGGCCGTACGACATCAAGAAGGCCAAGGCCCTGCTGGCCGAAGCCGGCTACCCCAACGGCTTCGAGAGCCAGCTGTGGTCCGCCTATAACGACGGCACCTCGGTGAAGGTCGTCCAGTTCCTGCAGCAGCAGCTGGCCCAGGTCGGCATCAAGGTGTCGGTCGAAGTGCTGGAATCGGGCCAGCGCGTCCAGCGCGTCCAGCAGGTGCAGAAGCCTGAAGACGCCAAGGTCCGCATGTACTACGCCGGCTGGTCGTCCTCGACCGGCGAAGCCGACTGGGGCCTGCGTCCGTTGCTGACCACCGCCGCTTTCCCGCCGGTGCTGAACAACGTGTCGTACTACTCGAACAAGTCGGTCGACGACGGCATCCAGCAGGCCCTGGCCACGACGGATCGCGCCAAGAAGACGGAAATCTACAAGAACGTCCAGGAAACGATCTGGAAGGATGCCCCGTGGGCCTTCCTGGTTACCCAGAACAACCTGTACGTGAAGTCGAAGAACCTGTCGGGCGTCTACGTTGAACCGGACACCTCGTTCTGGTTCGGCGACATCGACCTGAAGCAGTAAACCTAGCAGCAACCCCGGGGCCTGAAAGCCCCACAGTAAGGCCGCATGCGGCGGGGACACGGTGTCCCCGCCGATGTCGCAGGAATTTCAATGCTGACCTACATCGTCAAACGTCTTTTGGGCATGATCCCCACGCTGCTACTGGTGGCGGTGGTCGTGTTCCTGTTCGTGCACATGCTTCCGGGCGATCCGGCCCGTCTGGCCGCCGGCCAGGAAGCCGACCAGGCGACCGTCGAACTCGTGCGCAAGGAACTCGGGCTGGACCTGCCCCTGCCGCAGCAGTTCGTGCGCTACTTCAGCCACATGCTGCAAGGCGACCTCGGCACCTCGCTGCGCACCAAGCGCCCCGTGTCGACGGAAATCGCGGACCGCTTCATGCCCACGCTGTGGCTCACCATCGCCAGCATGGTCTGGTCGGTGACATTCGGCATGATCATCGGGATCGTGTCCGCCGTGTGGCGCAACCGCTGGCCCGACCGCCTCGGCATGACGCTGGCGGTGTCCGGCATCTCGTTTCCCGCCTTCGCGCTGGGGATGATGCTGATGCAGGTGTTCTCGGTGAACCTCGGCTGGCTGCCGACCGTGGGCGCCTCCAGCTGGAAACACTACATTCTGCCGTCCATCACGCTCGGCGCCGCCGTTGCCGCCGTGATGGCCCGCTTTACCCGCGCCTCTTTCGTGGAAGTCATCCAGGAAGACTTCGTGCGCACCGCGAGGGCCAAGGGGCTGACCGAGCGCCGCGTGGTGATCAAGCATGCCTTGCGCAATGCGCTGATTCCCGTGGTGACCATGATGGGCCTGCAGTTCGGCTTCCTGCTGGGCGGCTCGATCGTGGTCGAGACCGTGTTCAACTGGCCCGGCCTCGGCCGCCTGCTGGTGGACGCCGTGACCCAGCGCGACTATCCGGTGATCCAGGGCCTCGTGCTGCTGTTCTCGCTGGAATTCATTCTGATCAACCTGATTGTCGACGTGCTCTACGGCGTCATCAATCCCAGCATCCGTTACAAGTGAGGCGGCCATGAGCAATACGACACCCGCCGCGACCATCGCCGCCGCTCCCAAGAGCGACGTGCGCACGCCCGCCACCGAGTTCTGGCGCAAGTTCAAGAAGCAGAAGCTCGCCGTCGGCGCAGGCATCTTCGTCCTGCTGCTGGTCCTCGTCGCGATCTTCGCGCCGTGGATCGTGCCGTTCGACGCCGAGAACTTTTTCGACTACGACGCCCTGAACGCGGGGCCGTCCGCCACCCATTGGCTGGGCGTGGACTCGTTGGGCCGCGACATCTTCAGCCGCATCCTGATGGGCGCGCGCATCTCGCTGGCCGCCGGCTTCCTGTCCGTCGCCATGGGCGCCATCGTGGGCACGTTCATGGGCTTGATGGCCGGCTACTACCAGGGCTGGTGGGAGCGCATCACGATGCGCATCTCCGACGTGCTGCTGGCCTTCCCGGGCATGCTGCTGGCGATCGGCGTGGTCGCCATCCTGGGTTCCAGCATGGTCAACGTGATCGTCGCCGTCGCGGTGTTCAGCGTGCCGGCGTTCGCCCGCCTGGTGCGCGGCAATACGCTGTCGATCAAGCAGATGACCTATGTCGAGGCCGTCAAGAGCGTGGGCGCGTCCGACTGGACCATCATCATGCGCCACATCCTGCCCGGCACGATCTCGCCGATCGTGGTGTACGGCACGATGCGCATCGGCACCTCGATCATCACTGCCGCCAGCCTGTCCTTCCTGGGCATGGGCGCCCAGCCGCCCACCCCGGAGTGGGGCGCGATGCTGAACGAGGCCCGCGCCGACATGGTGATCGCGCCGCACGTGGCGATCTTCCCGGCGCTGGCGATCTTCTTCACGGTGCTCGCGTTCAACCTGCTGGGCGACGGCCTGCGCGACGCGCTCGATCCCAAGATCGATCGCAAGTGATCCTGCCGCCGGTCCTCCCGGGACCGGCGTGGAGGGCGATTTTCCGCCGCCGCCTCCGTCCGGCACGCGCCGCAAAGCGCGCGCCGGACCCAGGGCGGCGGCGTTTTGCATTCAGGAGCGTGGCGACACGTAGCGAACATGGACAAACAAGCGCTGGACATCCCCCGCATCGGCGTACTGCCCTCGGGCCCGCTGGATTCGATCTGCGACGTGGGCGAGGTCACCGTAGGCCACCGCACGCTGGCCGAGGGCCCGCTGCAGACCGGCGTGACCGTCGTGCGTCCGCATGGCGGCGATCCCTATCTGGACAAGGTGCCGGCCGCCGCCACCGTGCTCAACGGCTTCGGCAAGAGCACCGGGCTGGTGCAGGTGCAGGAGCTGGGCGTGCTGGAAACGCCCATCGCACTGACCAATACCTTCGGCGTGGGCACGATGGCCAATGCGCAGATCCGCGCCGCCGTGGCGGCCAACCCCGGCATAGGCCGGGGCATGGCCACGGTCAATCCGCTGGTCTTCGAATGCAATGATGGCTATCTGAACGATATCCAGGCGCTGGCGGTGCAGGAATCGCATTACGCCGACGCGTTGGCCGCTGCGGACAAGCCGTTCGAGCAGGGCGCAGTCGGCGCCGGCCGCGGCATGTCGTGCTTTTCGTTCAAAGGCGGCATCGGCTCGGCTTCGCGCGTGGCCTCCATTCAGGCGGGACCGCAATACACGGTCGGCGCGCTGGTGCTGGCGAACTTCGGCCGCCTTCCCAACCTGACCGTGGCGGGCCGGCCCTTCGGGCGTCGGCTGGCGGCGCAGCTGGACAGCGGCTTGGCGCAGGCGGGCGAGAACGCCGCCATCGCGCCCGAAAAGGGCTCCATCATTCTGTTGCTGGCCACCGACGCGCCGCTGGACTCGCGCCAGCTGCGCCGCCTGTCGCTGCGGGCGGGGGCGGGGCTGGCGCGCACCGGCTCGGTATTCGGTCACGGCAGCGGCGACATTGCGCTGGCGTTTTCCACGGCCTACACGGTGCCGCAGCTGCCCGAGCAGCCCATGCCGGCGGTCGCGATGCTGCATGAAGCCCGCATCGATCCCTTGTTCGAAGCCGCCGCCGAGGCCTGCGAACAGGCCATCATTTCCGCGCTCTGGCACGCCGATGGCGTGACGGGGCGCGACGGCAACCAGCGCGCCGCGATCCGCGACGCGGCGCCGCAGTGGCGCCAGTGGCTGTCCGACACCGAATTCTGAATTCCTCGAAGGCTGATTCCATGAAGATCCTGATTTCCACCGATATCGAAGGCGTCGCCGGCGTCTTCCATTCCGAACAAGTCCGCGCTGGCAACGGCGAATACGAGCGCGCCCGCGCCTGGATGACCGCCGAGGCCAACGCGGCCGTGCAGGGTGCCATCGCCGGCGGCGCCGAAGAGATCCTGGTCAACGATTCGCACGGCGGCTTTCGTAACCTGCTGCCCGACGGCCTGGACGAGCGCGCCCGCCTGGTGCTGGGCAAGCCGCGCTACCTGGGCATGATGGGCGGGCTGGAAGAAGGCTGCGACGCCGTCATCATGATCGGCTACCACTCGCGCTCGCAGGGCCGCGGCATCCTGGCCCACACCATCAACAGCTTCGCCTTCGCCCGTGTGTTCATCAACGGCATGGAGCTGGGCGAGGCCGGCCTGTACGGCGCGCTGGCCGGCGAGATGGGCGTGCCCGTCATCCTGGGCACCGGCGACGATGCCTTCATCGAGGAAACCCGCGACATCTTCCCTGGCGCCGAGTGGGTACAGACCAAGGTGGCCCACGGGCAGGGCAGCGGCGTGACCCTGTCGCCCGCTGCTTCGCGCCGCGCGATCGCCGCCGCTGCCGAAACCGCCGTGCGCAATCTGAAAGGGGATGCCCCCACGCCGCGCCCGTCAAACGGGCCTGCCGCCCCCCAAGGGGGCGTTTCTGCCTTGGGGCGGCCCGGCGGCAGAAAGGGCGCACCGGTTCCTTTCCGCATTCCCGCCCCTATAGAATGCCGGTTGCAGACGCAAAGCTCGGCGCTCGCCGACCTGTTCTGCATGTGGCCCACGCTGGAACGCGTGGACGGCGTGACCTTGCGATTCACCACGGATAGCATGCAGTCCGCCGTCCGCACGCTGAACAGCCTGGCCGCCATGTCTTTCATGTTGCGCTAAGGAAACCCATGTCCAGCACCGACGCCCGTATCGCCCAATTGCGGCAGGCCATGAGCCGCCGCGGCCTGTCCGCCTACATCGTTCCTTCTTCGGACCCGCACCTGTCCGAATACCTGCCCGAGCGCTGGCAGGGGCGGCGCTGGCTGTCCGGTTTCACGGGATCCGTCGGCACGCTCGTGGTCACCGCCGATTTCGCCGGCCTGTGGGTGGACAGCCGCTATTGGGTACAGGCCGAGGCGCAACTGGCCGGCACCTGCGTGCAGCTGATGAAGATCGCGCTGGCGTCCACGCCCGGCCATGTCGACTGGCTCGCGGCCAATACCAAGGCGGGCGAGGTCATCGGGGTGGATGGGCAGGTGCTGGGCCTGGGCGCTTTCCGCGCCCTGTCGGCGGCCGCGGCCTCCGCGGGCGCCATCCTGGAAATCCGCGAGGATCTGCTGGAAGACATCTGGACGGGCCGCGCCGGCCTCCCAGGCGCCCCGATCTATGACCACGTGGCCCCCGAGGCCTGCGTCTCCCGCGCCGACAAGCTGGCCCAGGTGCGCGAGGCCATGCGCGGGCATGGCGCGGACGTTCATTTCATCAGCACGCTGGACGATATCGCCTGGCTCTTCAATCTGCGCGGCGCCGACGTGGACTACAACCCCGTGTTCGTCGGCCATGCGCTGGTCGGCCTGGACCACGCCACGCTGTTCGTGGCGGACGGCAAGATCGACGGCGCCCTGCGCGGCATCCTGGCAGCCGACGGCGTGGAAGTGGCGGATTACGCCCAGGCCGCCGATGCGCTGGCTTCGCTGGAGCTGGACCAGAAATTGCTGATCGACCCGGCCCGCGTGACCTGCGGCGTGTTCCATGCCATGGATCCGGCGGTGCCGCGCGTCGAGGCCATCAACCCGTCCACGCTGCTGAAGTCCAGGAAGACCGACGCCGAGCTGGCGAACGTGCGCCAGGCCATGGCCCAGGACGGCGCGGCGCTTTGCGAATTCTTCGCCTGGTTCGAAGGCGCGCAGGGCACTGAAACCATTACCGAACTGACCATCGACGACCGGATCACCGCCGCTCGCGCGCGCCGCCCCGGCTACGTCTGCCCCAGCTTCGCCACCATCGCCGGCTTCAACGCCAACGGCGCGATGCCGCACTATCGCGCCACTCAGGAATCGCACGCGGCCATCGAAGGCGACGGCCTGCTGCTGATCGATTCGGGCGGCCAGTACCTGGGCGGCACCACCGACATCACCCGCGTGGTCGCCGTGGGCACGCCCAGCGCCGACCAGAAGGTGGACTTCACGCTGGTGCTCAAGGGCATGATCGCGCTGTCGCGGGCCTCGTTCCCGCGCGGCACGCCTTCGCCCATGCTGGACGCCATCGCACGCGCTCCCATCTGGGAGGGCGGGGCGGAATACGGTCATGGCACGGGCCATGGCGTGGGCTACTTCCTGAACGTGCACGAAGGCCCGCAGGTGATTTCCTACCGCGCCGCGCCTGGCCCGCACACCGCGATGGAGCCGGGCATGATCACCTCCAACGAGCCGGGCATCTACCGTCCCGGCCGCTGGGGCGTGCGCATCGAGAACCTGGTTGCCAACCGCGCCTGGCTGACTTCGGAACTGGGCGAGTTCCTGTGCTTCGAGACGCTGACGCTGTGCCCGATCGACACGCGCTGCATCGAGCCGTCGCTCTTGCGCGCGGACGAAACGGCGTGGCTCAACGACTACCACAGGACGGTGTTCGAGCGCTTGTCGCCGCTGGTGGACGGAGAGGCGCTGGCATGGCTGGAGCGCCGCACGGCGGCGATCTGACATCCGCTTCCGGACAATGAAAAAGGCCCCTTGGGGCCTTTTTCATTGTGCCTATCTTCGCGATGCGGCCTTCGGGCTGTTCCGTTCAAGCCGGCGCGGCGTCCTGCTGCGCCTCGCGGCGCCGGTAGAACAGCCTGGCGCCGACGTGGCACCCCAGCGCCAGCAGGGCGCCGTAGGCCAGCAGCAGCACCACCGTCGTGGCGCTGGTTTCAGCGGCACGCACCAACTGGTTCCACGTCATGGCGCGGATGGCCAGGACGGCCAGGCCGATCCCGAGCGCCTGCGCCGTCCAGAAAGCGAACGTCCCATGGGAGATGGCCCGGCCGAATCCGGCCGCGCCCAATGTTTGCGGCACGCGTTTCAGGCAGACCCACGCCGCCAGCGCCAGGATCAGGGCGGGCAGCACCCAGTAGCCCAAGGCGTACTCCAGCAGGTCCGTCGATTGCATGTACGACGTGAAGTAGCCGCCCAGTGCCAGCGCCGCATGCAACTGCCACAGCAGCAGCGTCAGCGCGGCGATCCATGCCGCGTGGCGGGGCAGGTAGGAAGGCGCGCCCGAGGCGTCGCCCGGCTTGACGCTCCAGGCTGCGATGCGCACGGCCAGCCAGCTGCCCACGATCGTGAGCAGGATGCCGCAAAGCTTGAGCGGCAGGCCCATTACCAGCATGCGGCCCGGGCCGTAAAAGCCGAAGGTGTTGTCCACCCATTCCTTGTAGGTGACGATGAACGAATAGAAGGCATGCTGAAGCAGGGCCTGGGCGACGGAAATCAACACGAACAGGACCAGCGACAGCGCCAGCAGCACTGCCGTCATCCGGCCCGGGCGGTCGACGCCGCTCGCGCCGTGCCGGCGCAGCCAGCGCTGCGTGGTGCACCAGGTGACCAGGCCCACGAGGATGCAGCCGGCCGCAAGCTGCACGCCCGTGGTTGCCAGCATCTCGGGCCGCGCATATATCTCGCGCATTTGCGCGGCCATCGGCGAAACGAACAGCAGGTAGGCCTGGAGCAGCGCGGTGCCGAGCACCTGCAAGCCAATCGCGGCCGTGGTCAGGCGCCAGGCCAGGGATTTGGGGTGGACGGGCGGGGTGTTCATGGGCGGCGGCGCTCCTCGTGCGATCCAAAATCGGGGACGACCATAGCACGAAGCCCCCGGCGCGATATTTCCATGCGCCGGCCGAGTGCAGCCAAATGTTACGTACTGGCTGCTAGGGGAAAACCCAAATAAGCTCCGCCTCCCGGCTATAATCCAAATTTCCCGCACGCGCCCGCTCGTCCCGGGTGCTCATTACGATGACCAAATACGTATTTGTCACCGGCGGTGTGGTGTCTTCCCTGGGCAAGGGCATCGCCGCTGCGTCGCTTGCCGCCATCCTCGAGTCGCGTGGCCTGCAAGTCACCATGCTGAAGCTCGATCCGTACATCAACGTCGACCCGGGCACCATGAGCCCGTTCCAGCATGGCGAGGTTTTCGTCACCGAAGACGGCGCCGAAACCGACCTGGACCTCGGCCACTACGAGCGTTTCATTTCCGCTCGCATGCACAAGGTGAACAACTTCACCACCGGCCAGATCTATGAATCCGTGCTCCGAAAGGAGCGCCGCGGCGACTACCTGGGCAAGACCGTCCAGGTCATCCCCCACATCACGAACGAAATCCAGGACTTCATCGCCCGTGGCGCCGATGCCGCCTGGAACGGCAACACGGACGTTGCCATCGTCGAGATCGGCGGCACGGTGGGCGACATCGAATCCCTGCCTTTCCTGGAAGCCGCGCGCCAGATGAGCCTGCGCATGGGCCGCAACAATGCCGCCTTCGTGCACCTGACGCTGGTCCCCTTCATCGCCTCCGCCGGCGAACTGAAGACCAAGCCCACGCAGCACTCCGTGCAGAAGCTGCGGGAAATCGGCATCTACCCGAATGCGCTGCTGTGCCGCGCCGACCGCCGCATCCCTGACGACGAGCGCGCCAAGATCTCGATGTTCTCCAACGTGCCCCTGGACGCGGTCGTTTCCGTCTGGGACGCCGATTCGATCTACAAGATTCCGGCCATGCTGCACAAGCAGGGCGTGGACAACATCGTCTGCGAAGCCCTGGGCCTGACCCCGCCGCCGGCCGACCTGTCCATGTGGGACAACCTGGTCGAAGCGCTGGAGCACCCGCAGCACGAGCTCACCATCGGCATGGTCGGCAAGTACGTCGACCTGACCGAGTCGTACAAGTCGCTGACCGAAGCCCTGGTCCACGCCGGCATCCATACGCGCTCGAAGATCAACATCGAGTACATCGATTCCGAAGACATCGAAACCCGCGGCACCGACCAGCTCAAGCACCTGGACGCCATCCTGGTTCCGGGCGGTTTCGGCAAGCGCGGCACCGAAGGCAAGATCGCGGCCATCCGTTACGCCCGCGAGAACGGCGTTCCGTACCTCGGTATCTGCCTGGGCATGCAGCTGGCCGTCATCGAGTTCGCGCGCCACGTCGCCGGCCTGGGCGGCGCCAACAGCACGGAATTCGACCCGTCCGCCCCGCATCCCGTGGTGGCCCTGATCACCGAATGGATGGATCGCGAAGGCAAGGTCGAAAAGCGCGACAATTCCTCCGACCTGGGCGGCACGATGCGCAAGGGCGCGCAGCGCGTGCCGATCAAGGCCGGCACCCGCGCGCAGGCCATCTATGGCGACGAAGTGAACGAACGCCATCGCCATCGTTACGAAGTCAATAACGTCTACGTGCCCCGCCTCGAAGAGGCCGGCATGGTGATCAGCGCCCGCACGCCGACCGAGAACCTGCCGGAAATGATGGAATTGCCCAATCATCCGTGGTTCGTGGGCGTGCAGTTCCACCCGGAGTTCACGTCCACTCCGCGTGACGGCCACCCCTTGTTCTCCAGCTATATCCGCGCCGCCATCGAGCAGAAGGCTCGCCGCGGCCAGGAGGCGTAATGGGCGCCTGCGGTCTCGAGTTCCGCATGCGGATCCTCGGGATCGCGGGCCTCTGCCCCGGCGCCGCCCTGTACGGCGGCGCTTCTTTCGGATACAACCGATTAGCAACGGATATGCGTCGCCGGCCGCCTTTGCGCGACACTGGCGGTGCCGCCGTATCCGGCGCCAGACCGAAACCAACGCAACTGTCCTGAAGGAACCCCATGAGTGCTTATCTCATCGCCGACGTCACAGTGACCAAGCCCGCGCAGTACGAGGATTACAAGCGTCTGTCCACGCTCGCCATGCGGGCGTACGATGCGAAGATCCTGGTGCGCGGCGGCGAGTCCAAGCACCTTGAGGGCCGTAAGGCTGGCCGCACCGTCGTCATGGAGTTCCCCTCCATGGCCTCCGCCCAGGCCTTCTACGACTCCTGGCAGTACCGCCGCGCCCGCAATGCCCGCGAAGGCGCGGCCGTCATGAATATGTTTATCGTTCAGGGAATGTAAAGTCATGAGTGCAATTGTCGACATCATCGGCCGCGAGATTCTGGATTCGCGCGGCAACCCCACCGTGGAATGCGATGTGCTGCTGGAATCCGGCGCCATGGGCCGCGCGGCCGTGCCGTCGGGCGCCTCCACCGGCGCGCGCGAAGCCATCGAACTGCGCGACGGCGACAAGAGCCGTTATCTGGGCAAGGGCGTGCTGCGCGCCGTCGAGAACCTCAATACGGAAATCTCGGAAGCCTTGATGGGCCTGGACGCCCAGGAGCAGACCTTCGTCGATCGCACCCTGATCGAGCTGGACGGCACCGACACCAAGGAGCGCCTGGGCGCCAACGCGATCCTGGCCGCCTCGATGGCCGTGGCCCGCGCCGCTGCCGACGAATCCGGCCTGTCGCTGTACCGCTATTTCGGCGGCAGCGGCCCCATGAGCATGCCCGTGCCGATGATGAACGTCATCAATGGCGGCGCGCATGCCAACAACACGCTCGACCTGCAGGAACTGATGATCCTGCCGGTGGGCGCCGGCAGCTTCCGCGAGGCCCTGCGCTGGGGCGCCGAAGTCTTCCACATGCTCAAGAAGCTGATCCACGGCCAGGGCATGTCCACCGCCGTGGGCGACGAGGGCGGTTTCGCGCCCAACGTGCCCAGCCACGAAGCGGCCATCCAGCTGATCCTGAAGGCCATCACCGAAGCCGGCTACGAGCCGGGCTCGCAGATCGCCCTGGGCCTGGATTGCGCCAGCTCCGAGTTCTACCGCGACGGCAAGTACACGCTGGCCGGTGAAGGCGGCATTTCGCTGTCCTCGCAGGAATTCACCAACCTGCTGGCCACCTGGTGCGACAAGTACCCGATCATCTCGATCGAAGACGGCATGGCCGAAAACGACTGGGAAGGCTGGAAACTGCTGACCGACCAGTTGGGCAAGAAGGTGCAGCTGGTGGGCGACGACCTGTTCGTCACCAACACCAAGATCCTGCGCGAAGGCATCCAGAAGGGCGTCGCCAACTCGATCCTCATCAAGATCAACCAGATCGGCACGCTGACCGAAACCTTCGCCGCCATCGAAATGGCCAAGCGCGCCGGCTACACCGCCGTCGTGTCGCACCGTTCGGGCGAAACCGAGGACTCCACCATCGCCGACATCGCCGTGGCGACCAACGCCATGCAGATCAAGACGGGCTCGCTGTCGCGTTCGGACCGCATGGCGAAGTACAACCAGCTGCTGCGCATCGAGGAAGAATTGGCCGAAGTCGCGTCGTATCCTGGCCTGGAAGCTTTCTACAACCTGCGTTGATGACGAGCGTGGCCCCGGGCTTGCGTCCAGGGCCACGACTGCTGAGGGTTCTCGCGTATGCGCCTGTTGTTCCTGGTGCTGTTCGTGCTGCTAGGCCTGATCCAATACCCGCTCTGGCTGGGTAAGGGCGGCTGGTTCAAGGTCTGGGATCTGCAACGCCAGGTGGCGGAGCAGCGCGAGACCAACGAAGGCCTGCGCGCGCGCAATGCTGCGCTCGAAGCCGAAGTGCGCGATCTCGAGGGTGGAACCGGCGCCATCGAGGAACGGGCTCGCGGCGAGTTGGGCATGATGCGCGAAGGCGAGGTGTTCGTGCATATCCTGCCGCAGAATACGCCGCCGCCCGCGGGCGGCGCCTCGCTGGCGGCCGATCCCGCCGCCAGGCCCGCCACCGCCGCGCGCGCCGGTGCGCCGGCCGCCCGGACGTCCGCTCCGGCGCCCAAGCCCTCCCATCCGGCGAACGCCCGGCACTGACCGGCGCCCGCGTTCCCGCGCCCGCATTCCGTTTCGATCAGCCGCAGCGCAGGCTGCGGCACTCGCCATGGACGAAGCCGGCGGGTGGCGTCCTGCGCGCCCATTCGGCCGGGTGCGATTGCATCTCCATTTCCAGTTCGACCCGGATGGGCAGCAGGCCCCGGGCCTGCGCATGGCCGGCGTAGCTGGAGGCGTCGCGGCCCAGCGCCGCCAGCAAGGCGCGCAGGGGCGGCAGCAACGGTTGGTGCAGATAGGTCAGCCGCAGTTTCAGCGTGTTGGCCTGGAAGATGGTCTGGCCGCCCGGGCGGGAAGGCTGGCGCGCGTGCTGCAAATCCTGGTAGTCGTTGTCGATCGCGCGCAGGCCGGCAGCGGAGGCGACGCGCAGGCCCGGCCGGGCGTGGCCGCGGAAGGATCGTTCATCGGGTAGCAGCACTTCGATGCGCCAGGGATGCGTGCCGGCAAGCGAGGCGATCCTTGCGAGGCGATAAGCCTGTCGGCGCCGGGCCCCCGCCTGGCCCAGGGGGGAGGCGTCGCGCGGCAGCAGGGCTTGCAGGAACGCCGCCCGCATGCGCGCCGGGTCGCCGTGGGCGGTGGCGCCGGCGCGGGCCGCCTCCATCAGCGCCAGGTGGGCCATCTGGCGCATGCCCTGCCAATGGGCGGCCTCGATCGCCAATAAGCCCAATAGCAGCACGACGGCCGCCGCCACCGCGAACTCGATGGCGGCGGCGCCGCGTTGCGGGCGCAGGGGCTGGGCACGAAAAAAAACGGTCATGGCTGCGCAGTGTGGCGCGGGCATGACCGCTTGTCGATGAGGACAATCCGGTGTGATGGAAACGTCGCGGCGGCTGGGCCGCCGGCGCGTCAGTGCACGGTGGGAGGCGCGTCCGCGGCGGGGGGCGCGTTGGGCGTGAACAGGGCGGCGCAGTCGACCGAATCGAATTTGTATGGCTTGCCGCAGAAGTCGCAGGAAACGTCCACCTCGCCGCGTTCGGCCAGGATGTCCTGGACTTCTTCCTCTCCCAGCGAGCGCAGCATGTTGGCCACGCGCTCTCGGGTGCAGGGACAGTACCAGCGCACTTCGAGCGGCTCGAAGGCCACCAGCGTTTCTTCCCAGAACAGGCGATGGGCCAGCGTATCGATCTCGGTCGCCAGCAGCTCGTCGCGTTTCAGCGTGCCGGCCAACGCGCAGATGCGTTCCCAGGTTTCGGCGGCGTCCTGCTCGGTGAGCATCGGGGCGTCGGAGCCGCCATGGTGCGGCAGGCGCTGGATCAGCACGCCAGCGGCATGCTCGGCGTCTGCGGCCAGCCACAGCCGCGTGTCCAGCTGTTCGGAGGCCTTCATGTAGTGCTGCAGCGCTTCGGCAACGGTATCGCCTTCCAGGGGCACGACGCCCTGGTAGGCCTGCTGGCCGGGCAGCTTGCGCTGCGGGTCCAGCACCACGATGAAACGGCCGTTGCCGCCGGGGTTCAGCAAGCTTTGCATGTCGCCGTCGGAGGGCACCGCGTGCCCTTCGCGCATCTTGACGGTGGCGCGCAGGCTGAGATCGTGGCGGCATTCCACCACCAGGAGGGCGATGGGGCCGTCGCCTTGGATCTGCAGCACCAGCGAGCCATCGAACTTGATGTTGGCGGCCAGCAGGGTGGATGCGGCCACCAGTTCGCCCAGCAGGTTGGTGATGGCGGGCGGGTAGTCGTGGTTGGCCTGCACGGCCTTCCAGGTCGCGGCCAGGCGCACGGCCTGGATCCGGACGCTGCGGTCTTCGGTAAGGTATTTCTTGAGCTGATCGGTCATGGAGGAATGTTAGCCGATCGGGCGGGCCGAATCCCCCTGCTGGCAGCAGGGGTTGGGGGGCGCTGCGGGGACGTTCAGGCGATCCGCTTGAGGGCGGTCTTGTAGTGTTGGCCCCGCGCCACGTAATGGGCGGTGTTCTTGTGCATATTGGCGATTTCGTCGGCCGAGAGTTCGCGGACGACCTTGCCGATGCCGATGACCAGGGAGTTGTCCGGGATGACGCGGTCCTCGGGAATGATGGCGCCGGCGCCGATCAGGCAATTGCGGCCGATGACCGCGTTGTTCAGCACGATGGCCTGCATGCCCACCAGCGCTCCTTCGTGGATGGTGCAGCCATGCAGCATGGCCTGGTGCCCCACCGTTACGTTGGGGCCGATGGACATGGGACAGCCGCCGTCCACGTGCAGCACGCTGCCTTCCTGGATATTGGTGCCCTCGCGGATCTGGATGGCGTCGTTGTCGCCCCGGATCGACACGTTCGACCAGATGCTGACGCCGGCCTCCAGCGTGACATTGCCGATGATGTCGGCGCTGTCGGCCACGTAGGCCGAGGGATCGATGCGGGGGATCAGGTCGTCGAGCTGGTAGATGGGCATGCCTTTGGTCTCCGGTTGCGGCGTCAGGCCTCCGGGGCCTGGGGCGCGTCTGTAATGCCTGCGGGGCCCCGAGCTAGGTCTTCTTCTCGCTGGCGCAGGATGCGGCGTTGGATTTTACCGGTGGTCGTCATGGGCAGCTCGTCGACGAATTCGATCTCCTTCGGGTACTCGTAGGGGGCCAGGCGCTCGCGCACGTGTTCCTGCAGGTTCTCGATGATGTCGTTGCGGTCGCGCTGCGCGAATTCCGGGGTCAGCACCACGTAGGCCTTGACCAGGGCGCCGCGTTCGGCGTCCGGCTTGGGCACGACCGCGGCATTGGCCACGGCGGGGTGCCCGATCAGGCAGCTTTCGATTTCCCCGGGGCCGATCCGGTAGCCGGCGGACTTGAAAACGTCGTCCGCGCGGCCGGCGTACCAGAGGTAGCCGTCGGCATCCACCTTCGCCAGATCGCCGGTCAGGCACCAGTCGCCCTTGAATTTGGCCTGCGTGGCGGCTTCGTTGCGCCAGTAGCCCAGGAACATGACGGGATCGGGGTAGCCGTGGATATCGAGCCGGTTGACGGCGATTTCGCCCGTGCCGCCAGGGGGCACCGGATTGCCGTCGTCGTCCAGCACGGCAACGTTGTGGCCCGGATAGGGGCGGCCCATGCTGCCGGGCTTGGCGGGCCAGCGCTTTTGGCTGTTGCCCACCACGTAGTTCATTTCGGTCTGCCCGAACATTTCGTTGGGCGTCACGCCCAGCGCGGATTGGCACCAGTCGAACACGCTTTCGCCCACGCTTTCGCCCGCGCTCATGATGGCGCGCAACGCAAGCTGGTAGCGGTTGCGCGGGTCCGGCACCGACTTCATCATCATCTTCAGCGCGGTGGGGAAGAGGAACGTGTTGGTGACCTGGTAGCGCTCCATGAGCTCGAACGCGCGTTCAACGGAAAAACGGCCGCGCGTGCCGACGATGGCATGCCCGAAGTACAGCGTGGGCAGCAAGGCGTCCATCATGCCGCCCGTCCAGGCCCAGTCGGCGGGCGACCAGAACACGTCGCCGGGCTTCGGAAACCAGTCCTGCGAGGCCACGAAGCCCGGCAGGTTGCCGATCAGCACGCTGTGCGGCAGCAGGGCGCCCTTGGGCGCGCCGGTGGTGCCGGAGGTATAGAGCAGGATGGCCGGGTCCGAGGAGCGGGTCTGCACGGCCTTGAATTCGCTGGGCTGGCGGGCCAGCAGGCTGCGCCAGGGCAGCACGCGCTCGTCCGCGAAGCCGATGCCGATGATCTGCTGCAGGGCGGGGCAGTCGTCGCTGATGGACAGCAGGCTGGCGCTGGAGGCGTAGTCCACGATCGCGACCCGCGCCTCGGCGTCGCGCAGGCGGCTTTCCAGGGCTTCCGGGCCGAACAGGGCCGACAGCGGCAGCACCACGGCGCCCACGCTGTAGATGGCCATGTGGGCGACGACGGTTTCCGGACGTTGCCCTAAAACCACACCGACCCGGTCGCCGCGGCCCACGCCCATTTTGATCAGGCCGTTCGCCAACTGGTTGACGGCTTCCGCCAGACGGGCATAGGTCCAGACCTCGCGGTTGCCGGATTCGTCTTCGTAGTAGATGGCGATGCGCCGCGCATCCGGACTGCTGGATGCCCAGCGGTGGCAGCACGCTTCCGCGATGTTGAACTGGGTGGGAACCAGCCAGCGGAATGTTTGGTAGAGCGCCTGATATTGGTCGTTCATGGCCCTATGTTGTGAGCATGTTGCAGCGTGAACGGGTCAGATCGCCCGTTGCCCCAGATGCAAGCATGACCTAGAGGGCCGTGAACTGCAACATCCCCGTTGCGTAACGGGGACGCATACGGGTTATCACGGGTGTTTGCTTTGGCGGCGCAGTGCGGAGGGCAGGGCCGGCAGGGTCAGGGAGCGGGGCGGACGGGGCGTCGGGTCGGCCCGCCGCTCTGCCTGGATGGCCGCCCAGTCCAGCAGCTGGAGCTGCCCGTCATGCGTTTCGCCCAGGGCCGACAGGCTTTCCACCCAGTCGCCGTCGTTGCAGTAGAGGATCCCGCCCACGTCCCGCAGCTCGGCCTTGTGGATGTGGCCGCAGACCACGCCGTCCAGGCCGCGGCGCCGGGCTTCGCCCGCCAGCGCTTCCTCGAAGTCGGTGATGAAGGACACGGCGTTCTTGACCTTGTGCTTCAGGTATTGCGAGAGGGACCAGTAGTGCAGCCCCAGGCGGTGGCGCAGCCGGTTGAAATGGTGGTTGATCCACAGAGCCAGCTGATAGAGGCCGTCGCCCAGGTGGGCCAGCCAGCGGCTGTGCTGGATCACGCCGTCGAACTGGTCCCCATGCAGCACCAGCAGCCGCAGGCCCTTGGCGGTGACATGCACGTCCTCGTCGAGGATTTCGATGTCGCCGAAGGCATAGCCGGCGAATTCCCGCGCGAATTCGTCGTGGTTGCCGGGAATGAATACCACCCGGGTGCCGTTGCGCGCCTTGCGCAGGATGCGCTGGATGACGTCATTGTGGGCGCGGGGCCAGTGCCAGTGCTTGCGCAATTGCCAGCCGTCGACGATGTCCCCGACCAGGTAAAGGGTGTCCGAATCGTTGTGATCCAGGAAGTCGAGCAGGAATTCCGCCTTGCACCCGGCGGTGCCCAGGTGAATATCGGAAATCCAGAGGGCGCGCCAGTGCGCAGGGTGGATTTCGTTCACGGTCGCTTCCCCAAGGGCTGTGGTCATTCCTGGGAATGAAACCACCCGCCGATGACCGGAATATGAAGGCTCGGTGACGCTGTTGTGACGGCGGGGCGCGCCCGTTCAGCGGCGCACGGCCGCCAGCATGTCGTGCACGTCGTGCGCCATGACGGCCAGGATGCAGACCAGCGCCAGGTAGGCGCAGGTATAGGTCAACTTGCTTTCGAGCGACGTGCCGTAATAGGCCTGGTTCTCGGGCAGCGAGGGATCGTACCGGAAGGCGCGCACCACGTTGGGAAAGGCCAGCAGCGCCACCAGGATCAGGATGGGGCTGGGGCGCCAGAAGAACAGGGCGACCAGGATGGGCACGCCGGCCAGCCAGATCCGCGGAGACAGCACCGCCGTGATGCGGCCGCCGTCGAACGGCGACAGCGGGATCAGGTTGAAGAGGTTGATGAAGAAGCCGGCGTAGGACAGCGCCAGGAGCAGATCGCTGCCCGTCTCGCGCGCGGCGAAGTAGCAGGCCAGGGAGGCCACCGTGCCGGCGAAGGGGCCGCCCAGGCCCACGTAGGCTTCGGTATCCGCGTCATGCGGCATCTTTTTCAGCTGGATCCAGGCGCCGACGAACGGGATAAAGACGGGCGCGCCCACGTCCAGCCCGCGCTGGCGCGCCGCGACGTAGTGGCCCATTTCATGCACGAGCAGCAACAGCACGAAGCCGGCGGCGTAGCGCCAGCCGAAGATGAAGGCATAGGCCGCCACCGACAGCAGCATCGTGCCGCCGGTGGCCAGCAGCTTGCCGAACTTCAGGTACTTGAAGCCGGAAAACAGCAGCAGAAGCAGTTTCATGGCCCGGCAGTCAGGATTGCTGCTGGCCGGCCTTCTTGCCGCGCAGGCGCTTCCAAAGGCCGCCTCCCAGGGCCGCCGCGGCCAGGATGCCGACCTTGGCGAACTTCGCCAGGAAGGCGGCGATCACGGCGAACAGGCCCAGTTTCTTGGCCGCCACCCCGGCCACCAGCGCGGCCAGCCCATATTCGGCCACCTTGTCGGTCGACGAATTGAAATCGGCGTAGCGCTTGCCTTCCACGTAGTTCAGGTTGTCCAGCAAGGTCAGCACGGCCGCCTTGTCCTTGGGCACCAGGTTCTTCTGCGTGATCAGGTCCAGCGTGATGTAGCCGTCGCGGCCCAGCGCGTAGGTGTTGTAGTTGACGGTGGGGTTGTCGTTGGCGTCTTCGCCTTTGTGCTTGACGGCGACCGACCACACCAGGCGCTGCGTGTTGCTGTCGTATTTCGGCGCCTGCACCCAGCCGTCCATGATCAGTTCGGGGAAGCCGAGCTTCTTGCGTTCTTCGTTGGACTGTTCCGTGCCTTCGCGCAGGCTGTCCAGCAATTCACTGACGTTCCAGTTCTTGGCGTCGTCGTCCTTGATGTACCCGGCCTTGTCGAAATTGACGGTAATGACCCACTCGTCGTCGTCGCTCTTGGACATGACCAGGCCCAGCAGCGAGGGATCCTTGCCGTTGCCATGGGCCGCCATGAGGCGGTCCGCCTGGAGGCGCGGCACGAAGAACATGGACTCTGGCAGATGCACTACGGCCTGGTCGCCCAGTTTGACGTCGGCCGGCCCTTCCTGCGCGGCGGCGTAGGCGGCTTTCGTGGCCGCTTCGATTTCCTGCTGGGCGGCGGCGTTCTGCGCGGATGCGCCGACGGGCAGCAGGAGCAGGGCGCTGGCGGCGGCCAGCGCAACATGGGAAAGGAAAGCGCGCATGATCATTCTGAGGCGTTGGAAAAAGGGGCCTCATTGTCTTTGCGGTCGACTTTCAACTTTCTGAAAGCAAGCGGTGAAATCGCCGCTCGATGTTGCGGCTTGTCTCGGAATGTAATTGGCAGCCGGCTGCGGCAGCGCGGGGAGGGTCAGGTTTTCTTGCGCTGCGGCGCATTGCGCAGCCGCGTGCCCAAAATGCGGTCGTGCAGGAACTGGCCGTCCGGATCGAACCAGGACCAGACGAAGATCGTAAAGGGCGCGGCCACGATGAACATGTCCACCGATGCCCAGCCGGTGGCGGCGGCGGCGGCCCACACCAGCGCCGCGCCAGCCAGGACCAGGGGCCAGGCCAGGACGTAGCGCAGGATGAGGCGCGGGGTGGACGGGGTGTTGCCGTCGCGGTCCACCAGCCGGATGTTCCAGGTCTTCATAGGCAGCGTCTGGCCGCGGCGGCGCCAGCAGAGCACGAAGTACGCGCCGATCGCGACGAACAGCCAGGCTTGCCGGGCCGAGCGCAGATCCAGCGCGTTCCTGCTCTGGGTGAGGGTGTCCATCAGGTAGCCCGCAAGAAAAACCACGCCGAACAGCAGCACGGCTTCATACATCATGCAGGCGAATCGGCGCAGCCGATTGGGGGTCTGGTCGAGATGGGCGTCGGTCATGGACGCGTATTATGCCCGGGAATGGCACAGTGCCATGCCTAGGGCGCGCGCCCCAGTGTCCGACACCCTTACGAGATACTCGCTCAAGTTGAAGCCGACGCTCCTGGGTGTCTGACACCAGGTTTCGTTCCTGGGCTGCAAGCGCGCAACGCGCGATCTCACAACAAATCGCCTGTTGTGCACGGACCTGGCAAGAATAGCCGGCCCGCCGCCGGGCCGCCCCAAGGCGGGCCAGTGTATGGACCGGGGACATGGGTAACAGGTGTACGAGGACATAGGTGACACTTTTCCGGGTTAGGTGCCCGGGAGAGTTCCATGCCTTGGAGTCCAGTTACCGTGAACGATCAGAAGACCGAGTTTGTGGCGTTGGCCGGGCAGGCTAACGCCAACATGAGCGAGCTGTGCCGGCGTTTCGGCATCAGTCGTAAGACTGGATATAAGTGGCTTGGCCGGCATGAACAACACGGGCCAGCCGGGCTTGAACCGCTATCGAGGCGCCCTCGGCACACATCGGGG
>NZ_JPYO01000026.1 GCF_000757485.1 Achromobacter sp. RTa | reverse complement strand
TGAACTGACCCCCAGAAGTTGGACGGTCAGAAGCTAAAGCCCGAAGGCCTGAGCTCGGTATTGCACCGGGCTCAGGCCTTTTAGCTTGAGCTTGATGCGATCGTGATTGTAGTAACGGATGTACTGCCTGATGCCGGCCTGCAACTGCTCGATGCTCTCGAAGCGGTTCAGGTGGAAGAACTCAGCCTTCAACGTACCGAAGAAGCTCTCCATGGCCGCATTGTCCAGGCAGTTTCCTTTGCGTGACATGCTTTGCGTTACTGACCGGGCTGCGAGCATGTGCCGGTAGGCGGGTTGCTGGTATTGCCAACCTTGGTCGGAGTGCAGGACAGGACGGTCCGCCGGGCGTAGCCGAGCGAGCGCCTTTTTCAGCATATTGCCCACGAGCTTGAACACCGGTCGTCGGCTGGTCTCGTAAGCCACGATCTCGCCGTTGTACAGGTCCATCACCGGCGACAGGTACAACTTCTCCCCGCTCACGTTGAACTCGGTCACGTCGGTAACCCACTTCTCGTGCGGATGCGCCGCCTCGAAGTCACGCGCCAACACATTGGCCGCCACGTGATGTGACTGGCCTCGGTATGACCGGTACTTCTTGGCGCGCACAAGCGACTTCAAGCCCGATGCCTGCATCAGTTTCTGCCCCGTTTTGTGGTTCACCAGATCCCCTGCCTGGCGCAAAACCGCCGTGATACGGC
>NZ_JPYO01000025.1 GCF_000757485.1 Achromobacter sp. RTa | reverse complement strand
TGTACAGACCGGGGACATAGGTAACAGGTGTACGGGAACATGGGTAACAGGTTGATCAGCTTACTTCATGGCCTTCAGATCCACTTGTCCGAGGCAGTGATGGCAGAAGAGGATGTCGAAGGAGCCATCCTCGTCTCGCCTCGGTCTGAAGGCGACGTATTGACCCCGTAATCCGGCGGATAGACGCAACTGTCGCCCTTGTAGGTCGACCCACCCTCCGTACTGGACCTTGCGCACCAACGTGTCCGCGGCGTAAACGATGGGCGGCAGAACCCGTGGCATCGAGCGTACGCTTGGCCGATAACGTTGCGCGGGCGTTTGCATGTCTAGCGCCTGGTGTGGGCGCTCGTGGTTGTAGATTCGACGCCACGGATCGAACTGGCGCTGGGCATCGTCCAGATCTCGGAAGCGCCGAGTACCGAGGACCTCAGCCTTGAAGGTGCGATGGAAGCGCTCGTCCTTACCGTTACTCTGCGGATGTGCGGGCCTGCTATGCGTCAGCTCGATGCCAAGCCGTATGAACCAGACAGCCAACCGCGTCAACGCATCCATGCCTGAGGCGGCCCAAGGCGTGCCGTTATCGGTGTTGATGCGCCTGGGCAGGCCGTAGCGGGAGAACGCTTGCAGTAGCGCGGCCTGCACTGGCTCGAAGCGTTCGGCAGCCATGGCCTGCAGAACGATGTTGTAACGCGAGTGGTCGTCGATGACCGTCAGCGGATGGCAACGCTGACGGTCCGTGGCGAAGTGACCCTTGAAGTCCATCTGCCACAGGTCGTTGGGGGCTTCGTGCTCGAACCGATGCCAGGCCCTGCCTGAGCCGGGCGGGGTATCTGCCAAACATCCATGGCGACGCAGCACCTCCGTGACGGTGCTGGGTGCGAGCCTTACCCCTTGATCGCGTAGCAGCACATGGGCGATCTTGCGCCCGCCCCAGGCCGGATGATGTTGCCTGACCTCAAGGACCTGAGCCTCAAGCGCCTCGGCTGTACGCCCCGGTGTGTGCCGAGGGCGCCTCGATAGCGGTTCAAGCCCGGCTGGCCCGTG
>NZ_JPYO01000024.1 GCF_000757485.1 Achromobacter sp. RTa | reverse complement strand
ACACCCAAGCCAAGCCAGCGCCCCAAGCCGCCGCCAGCCAGGTGTCTGACACCCCCAAGAACAACAGCACCGGCCCCGTAGAAATCCAGGTTCCCGACATCGGCGACTTCAAGGAAGTGGAAGTCATCGAAGTCATGGTCGCCGTGGGCGATACCATCAAGGCCGAGCAGAGCCTGATCACCGTCGAGTCCGACAAGGCCTCGATGGAGATCCCGGCTTCGCAGGGCGGGGTGGTCAAGGAAGTGAAGGTCAAGGTTGGCGACAAGGTCGCCAAGGGCTCGGTCGTGGTCGTGGTCGAGGGCAGCGCGCCTGCCGCGGCGGCGCCGGCCGCCAAGGCCGAGGCTGCTCCCGCGCCGGCGGCCAAGGCCGAAGCCGCCCCGGCTTCGGCGCCTGCCGCGCCCGCGCAGCGCCCGGCCCCGACCGCCGCGCTCGAAGACGCCGGCCTCAAGCCCGGCCAGCTGCCGCACGCTTCGCCGTCGGTACGCAAGTTCGCCCGCGAACTTGGCGTGAACCTGAGCAAGGTCAAGGGCAGCGGTCCGAAGGACCGCATCACCGCCGACGACGTGCGCGGTTTCGTCAAGCAGGCGCTGGCCGCCGGCCCGGCGGCCGCCTCCGCGGGCGGCTCGGCCGATGGCGCCGCGCTGGGCCTGCTGCCGTGGCCGAAGATCGACTTCACCAAGTTCGGCCCGATCGAAGCCAAGCCGCTGTCGCGCATCAAGAAGATCTCCGGCGCGAACCTGCACCGCAACTGGGTCATGATCCCGCACGTCACCAACAACGACGAAGCGGACATCACCGACCTGGAAGCGCTGCGTGTCACGCTGAACAAGGAAAACGAGAAGTCGGGCATCAAGGTCACGATGCTGGCCTTCCTGATCAAGGCCGTGGTCGCGGCCCTGAAGAAGTTCCCCGAGTTCAACGCCTCGCTGGACGGCGACAACCTGGTGCTCAAGCAGTACTACCACATCGGCTTCGCCGCCGACACGCCCAACGGGCTGGTGGTGCCGGTGATCCGCGATGCCGACAAGAAGGGCATCCTGCAGATCGCCCAGGAAATGACCGACCTGTCGAAGAAAGCGCGCGAAGGCAAGATCTCGCCCGCCGAAATGCAGGGCGGCTGCTTCTCGATCTCGTCGCTCGGCGGCATCGGCGGCACTTCGTTCACGCCCATCATCAACGCGCCCGAAGTGGCCATCCTGGGCGTCTCGCGCTCCTCGCACAAGCCCGTGTGGGACGGCAAGCAGTTCGTGCCGCGCCTGATCGTGCCGCTGTCGCTGTCTTATGACCACCGGGTCATCGACGGCGCCGCGGCCGCGCGCTTCAACGCCTATCTGGGCGCCTTGCTGGCCGACTTCCGCCGCATCGCGCTGTAAACGGGGAGCCCCATGAGCAATACCGTTCAAATCAAAGTGCCGGACATCGGCGACTTCAAGGAAGTGGAAGTCATCGAGGTGCTGGTCGCCGTGGGCGATACGATCAAGGCCGAGCAAAGCCTGATCACTGTCGAATCCGACAAGGCCTCGATGGAGATCCCGGCCTCGCAGGGCGGGGTGGTG
>NZ_JPYO01000023.1:101096-101223 GCF_000757485.1 Achromobacter sp. RTa | reverse complement strand
CAAGAGCGACCGTCCCGAACTGGCCGGCGCGCGCGTGGTGGTCTCGGGCGGCCGCGGCCTGGGCAGCGCCGAGAACTTCAAGATCCTGGATCCGCTGGCCGACAAGCTGGGCGCGGCACTGGGCGCT
>NZ_JPYO01000023.1:99153-100788 GCF_000757485.1 Achromobacter sp. RTa | reverse complement strand
CAAGGATCCGGAAGCGCCGATCTTCGGCGTGGCCGACTACGGCCTGGTCGGCGATCTGTTCCAGGTCGTGCCCGAACTGGCCGGCAATCTGTAATTCCCGGCCTGCACTCAAGGGAAACCGGCCTTCGGGCCGGCTTTTCCATTGGTGCGGGATTCCATTTTCACTATATGGACCGGGTCCCCCACATACTGCCCCCGCAAGGGCTCGCAACCTGCGTAGAGTGTCGATTACGCCGATAGCCCATGCCGTGGGGCGATCGGATCACGCAAAACATCTCTTTGGGCCAATGCGATGCACACTCCGGACAGCTTGCCATTCGTCATGATGCGTGGCGGCACGAGCAAAGGAATCTTTCTCCGGGAATCCGATGTTCCTGCCGACCGTGAATCGCTGACGGCCCTATTGCTGGACATCTTTGGCAGCCCCGACCGCCGCCAAATCGATGGCTTGGGCGGAGCCGACAAACTGACCAGCAAGGCTGCCATCATGGGCCCGCCACGCCGCGAAGACAGCGACGTCAGCTACCTCTTCGGCCAGGTCGGTATCCTGGCCCCGGAAGTCGATTACAACCTGAACTGCGGCAACCTGACGGCTGCCGCCGGGGTATACGCGATTGAAAGCGGCCTGGTGGCTCCGCGAAACGGACATACGCTGGTACGAGTCCACAACCTGAACACGGATCGGATCGTCCATGTCAGCGTGCCGACAACGCCGACGCAGGTCATCACGCAAGGAGATTTGCAGATCGGTGGGGTTCCTGGGCATGGCGCGCCCATAGCGCTGGATTTCTCGCGGGCAGTCGGCGCAATCACGGGCCGGCTGCTGCCCTTCGGAGAAGTGCAGACAGAGATCGCCGTTCCAGGCAGAGAAAGCGTGACGGTATCCGTCGTGGATGGCGCGAATCTTGTCATTTACGCCCGCGCGGAGTCTTTCGGACTATCTGGCATAGAAGACCCGCAAACCATAGACGGCGACGTTGCGCTTCGCGCCCACATGGACGCAGTGCGCCGCGAGGTCGCCATTCGCCTGGGATTGAGCGACTATTGGCACCAGCGCAGCGCCCCTTCCACGCCGATGCTGGTAATGCTGCAAAAACCGCGCGACTACCATACGTGCACGACGGGCGAACTGATCAGCGCCGATCGCCTGGACCTCGTGTGCAGACAGTACGCCTCCGGCTCCGCCAGTAAAACCTTGGCCGGCACGGTCACGGTCACGACCGGCATGGCTTGTGGAATCGCCGGCAGCCTGCCCGCCCAATTGTGCGGCGAGCCGGGCCCCAGGCGTTATACCTTTGGACATCCCAGCGGCGTTATCCACGTCGACGCCAGCGTGGCGCGGCGCGGCAACGAATGGCATGTCGAACAGGCCGCAATAGAACGGACCGCAAGGCGCATCGCGGAAGGTCGTGTTTTCCTGCGCGGGAATACCCTGTAATCGGCGGACGGCGAGCGCTGGACCGATACCGCCGCCTCGCTGACGGTCTGGCGGTCCGCCCCTCACGCGCTGTTAATTCGAGAAAGGCACGCGGCGGCCTCGGCGATTCAATCACAAAAAAAACTCCGTTATTCACCAACAAATACTCAGCAATACTTTTCTTTTGCTGAGATACGATTTTCTCGTTCCAAGACTCA
>NZ_JPYO01000023.1:0-99143 GCF_000757485.1 Achromobacter sp. RTa | reverse complement strand
ATACTCAGCAATACTTTTCTTTTGCTGAGATACGATTTTCTCGTTCCAAGACTCCCCACCGCCGCAAGGCGGCGCGAGGCCACAAAGAATGAACGAGACAATCCCCCTCTTGCCGTTGCCCGCGGACGCCTGCGACGCGCATCTGCATCTATACAACCCGGCGCTGATCGCCGCGCCGGCCGCGCCCAATCCGCTGGCCGGCTGCGATGCCGGGCGTTATCGCACCGTGCGCGAATCCATGGGGTTGCGCCGCGCCGTCGTCGTGACGCCGGCCCCTCATGGCGATGACAACCGCGTCACCCTGGACGCCATCCAGGCGCTGGGCGCGAGCCATACGCGGGGGGTAGCGGTTGTCTATCCCGAGGTTGCCGACGCCGAGCTCCAGCGCCTGCATGCGGGCGGCATCCGCGGCATCCGCTACACCATCGCCATTCCCAAGACCGCCGTCACGCGGATCGCTACCCTGCCGGCCTTGGCGCCGCGCCTCGATGCGCTCGGCTGGCACGCGCAATTGCACATGACGCCGGCGCAGATCGTCGAAAATCGCGACCTGCTGATGGCGCTGCCCTGCCCCCTGGTGTTCGACCATATGGCGCGCCTGGCCAATACGGACGCGGACGATCCGGCCTGGAACATCGTCGAATCGCTGCTGCGATCGGGGAAGACCTGGGTCAAGCTCTCCGGCCACTATCTTGCACGGGATGCCGCCACGGCGCGCGCCACCGCCGGCCGGCTGGCCGCGCTGGCGCCCGAGCGCCTGGTGTGGGGCTCGGACTGGCCGCACCCGACCGAGATGCCCTCGCCGCCCGACACGCGCGACACCGTCGCCGCCCTGCACGATTGGCTGCCCGATGCCGCGCTGCGCCGGCGAGTGCTGGTGGACAATCCGGCGCGGCTCTACGGCTTCGCCTAGGCGGAACGCGGCATGGAACATATCGATTGCGTCGTGATCGGCGCCGGCGTCGTGGGCCTGGCCATCGCGCGGGAGCTGGCCGCCAGCGGCCGCGAGGTCGTCATCCTGGAGGAAGAGAACGCCTTCGGCACGCACACCAGTTCGCGCAATTCTGAAGTAATGCACGCGGGAATCTCGTATCCCGCCGGAACCTGGAAGGCGCGCCTTTGCCGCCCGGGAAACACCATGCTGGCGCGCTACTGCGCGGAACATGGCATCGCTCACCAGAGGCCGGGAAAACTGCTTCTGGCCGTGGACGCCGAGGAAGAGGACAAACTGGATCTGTACCTGTCGCAGGCGCGCGCCAGCGGCGTCGATGACCTGCGCCCGGTGTCGCAGGGCGAATTGCGGGAGATCGAGCCCGCGCTGACCGGCCGCAAGGCGTTGTTTTCGCCATCGACCGGCATCATCGACGCGCACGGCCTCATGCTGAGCCTGCTGGGCGAGGCCCAGCAACACGGCGCGGCGTTGGCCTTGTGCAGTCCCGTGATGGCAGGACGGGCGACCTCCGGCGGCATCGAGCTGGAGATCGGCGGCGCGCAGGCCATGCGCGTCCGGGCGTCCCTGGTGATCAACGCCGCCGGCCTTCGAGCCGCGGATATCGCCGCTTCCATCGACGGCATCGCGCGGCAGGCGGTACCCAGGGTGCATTACGCCGTCGGGCATTACTTCACCTTGCGCGGCCCCAGCCCGTTCAAGCATCTGGTCTATCCCGTGGCGCGCTCGAGCTGGCAACGGGTGCACGTGACGCTGGATCTGGCCGGCCAATGCAAATTCGGCCCGGACCTGCAGTGGCGCGACCAGGTGGATTACCGGTTCGACGAGACCCGCGCCGCGGACTTCTACCGCGGCGTCCGGCGCTACTACCCCGCGCTGGCCGACGGCGACCTGGTGCCGGGCTATACGGGCATACGTCCGCGACTGGCCGGACCGGACGAGCCGCTCACCCTGAGCAATGGAGATTTCTGCTTTCAGACGGCGCGCGAGCATGGCGTGTCCGGCCTGATCAACCTGCTGGGCATCGAATCGCCAGGCTTGACGTCCTGCCTGGCGATCGCCAGGCAGGTCCGCCTGCTTGCCCAGTCCGCTGATTGAAGCGCCCGCATCAGAGGCGCCACCCGCCCCATAGGAGACAACCGCTATGAACCGCATTTCCCGGCTTGCCCAAAGCTTGCTGCTTACCGCCCTGCTGCCCCTTGGAGCCCAGGCCGCCTGGCCGGACCAACCCATCCGCCTGGTGGTGCCCTATGCCGCTGGCGGCGGCGCCGACAATGTCGCTCGCGCCGTCGCCGGCAAGCTCGGCGAACGCCTGGGCCAATCCATTGTGGTCGAAAACCGCCCCGGCGCGGGCGGCACCATCGCCGAAGGCATGGTGGCCCGGGCCGCGCCGGATGGCTACACCGTTCTCTACGACACCTTCACTTACGCGGTGAACAGCTCCCTGCGCAAGCTCAGCTTCGACCCCGCCCGGGACTTGTCGCCGATCGCGATGGTGGCGACCGCGCCGATGATCTTCGTGGTGAATCCGGCGGTGAAAGCCCAGAACATCGGCGAATTCCTGACGCTGGCCAAGACGCCGGGCAACAACGTTTCGTATGCCTCCTTCGGCGTCGGCAGTTCGGCGCACCTGGCCACGGAAATGCTGGCGCGCGACGCCGGCGTCAGCATGCTGCACATTCCCTACAAGGGCGGCGCGCCCGCGCTGGTCGACGTGGTCGGCGGCCAGGTCAATGCCTACTTCGCCAACGCGTCCTCCGGCCTGCCCTACGTGCGCAATGGCCAGCTGCGGGCGCTGGCCGTGTCGTCGGCCACGCGGCTGGGCACGCTGCCCGACGTTCCGACCGTGGCCGAGAGCGGCTTTCCAGGATTTGAAGTGCTGGACTGGCACGGCATCTTCCTGCCGGCGAAGACGCCTGATGCGATCAAGCAGAAACTGGCCGACGCCGTGCGCGCCGCAGTGACCGATCCGGAGGTCGTCGAGCGCCTGAAGGGCCTCGGCATTGCCGCAAGCACCATGGAGCCTGCGGGATTCGGCGGCTTCATCGAAGGGCAGATGGCGCGCTGGTCGGCCCTGATCAAAGACCGCCAGATCGCGTTGGAGTGAGCATCAATGCAAGGCTTCGCTGAAGGCGCGCTGCACGGCCTGTATCCGGCGGTTCTCGCTATCCGCCCGGCGGCACACCAGCACGATGTCGCGGCGCGCGCGAGCCCGGTCGAGGGAGATCTGCCTGAAGGGATAAGCCCGCGCAAGTTCGGGCCTGGGCGTCGGGATCACCGAAACGCCGAGCCCGTCGGCCACGCAGGCAATGATGGCGTCGGTGCCTGGCAGCTCCAGGATCGGCCGCTTGCCGGGCACCACGCTCTCGACATAGGCGGCGGCGATCCGCCCGCCGGTCGCGCCACGGTCGAAGCGGATCCATTCGTGCTGGCGCAGCAGCGCTTCGGCCGAATTGCCCCGGCTGTCGGGCGGCGAAACCAGCACGAAGCCTTCGGAGTAAAGCGGCAGCCAATGCATGCGGCTGGAGCCCCCGCGCTCGGGGCGCACCAGGATGGCGAGGTCCAGGCGGCCGGCCTTGACCTCCTGCAGCAGGAATTGCGAGACGCCGCGCGTGATCTGCGCCTCGATGCCGGGCGCAAAGGCGCGCAGCCGCCGTATGGCCTTGGGCAGCACGGAAATCATGGCGGATTCGATTATGCCCACCCGCACATGCCCTTCGACCGCGATGTGATCCTGCAGACGCAGGCTGTCGACGCGGTTCAGGGTTTCGGTCACGGCCGCGGCAACCTGGCGCGCGAAGTCGGTCGGCCGCACGTGGCGCGCCGAGCGGTCGAACAGCGGACGCCCGAAGTAGGCCTCCAGCTGGCGCATCTGCAGGCCGATGGCGCTGGCGGTCAGGTTGACCACGGGCGCCGCTGCGGCGTACGAGCCCTCGCGGATGACGACTTCCAGCGTATGTAGAGCATTCAGTTTCATAAGTGGCAACCCGGCACGCGCACAGCTTCATTGACGTGCCCTATTTTATTTTTCGAGGTAGCAAATGTCCAAAGTCGGCTTTCGTGTTTTCAAGAAGATCCATCGCGCGCCGCGCGAACTCGTAGAGGGTTTCCGCGAGATTCCCGTCGCCAACATCGGCGATGTCGTCGGCCGCATGTTCTGCCTGGATGCGCGCATCCGCCCCATGAACAAGGCGCCCCTGCTGGGCACCGCGTTCACGGTGCGCGCCCGCCCCGGCTGCAACCTGATGCTGCACCACGCCATCGACGCGGCCCAACCCGGCGACGTGATCCTGGTTGAAGACCAGGGCGACCTCACCAATGCGATTTCGGGCGAGAACATGATGCTGTGGGCCGCCCGCCGCCAGATCGCCGGCGTGGTGGTCGACGGCGCAATGCGCGACGCGGACAGCATCGGCGAAATGGCCTTTCCAGTCTATGCGCGAGGCATCACGCCCCGCGGTCCGCACAAGTCCGGACCCGGCGAGATCAACGTGCCGATTTCCTGCGGCGGCGTGGTCGTCAATCCGGGCGACATCGTCGTCGGCGACGCCGACGGCGTGATCGTGATCGCCCGCCACGAGGCCTCCTCGGTGCTGGAAGACGCGCGCAAGAAGCTGGCGCAGGAAATCCGCACGCGCCAGGAAATCGAGGACGGGACCTGGAACCGCAAGGCCTACGACGAGGCCGCGCTGGCCGCACTGGGTTGCGAGATCATCGACGCCGCTTACGGGGAGCAGCAGCAATGAGCGCGCCGCGCATCGGTTTCATCGGCATGGGCGAGGCCGTGTTCCACATCGCCAAGGGCTTGCGTGATGACGGCCTCTCCGGCATCCAGGCGTACGACAAGATGTGGAACGTCGCGCCGCAGTCGGAACTGGTCGGCCGCCGCGCGCAGGAAGCCGGCGTGGCGCTGGCGCCCAGCCTGCAGGCCCTGGTCGAAGGCGTGGACATCGTCATCTGCGCGGTAAGCGCCAGCCTGGCGGTTTCCCTGGCGCGCGAGTGCCTCCCGTGGCTGCGCCCGGACCAGATCTATGCCGATTTCAATTCGGCCGGACCGCAGACCAAGATCGAGATCGCCGAGCTGGTCGCTCCGTCCGGCGCCCGTTTCGTCGACGGGGCCATCATGGGCACCGTGCCGGGCCTGGGCCATAAGGTGCCCACGCTGATCTGCGGCGCGGGCGCGCCGGCGCTGGCCGCCGCGCTCCAGCCATACGGCATGGAGCTCAGCGTTCTTGAAGGCGATGCCGGCCGCGCATCGGCCTCGAAGATGCTGCGCAGCATTTTCATGAAGGGTGTCGTGGCCCTGTTGCTGGAAACCGTGCTGGCAGGCCATCGCTACGGCCTCGAAGACGACTTGCTGCAATCCATCGCCGACACCTTCGCCAACGGCTCCTTCCATGACATCGCCAACGGCTTGATGGCGCGCGGCGTCATCCACGCCGAACGGCGCGCCCACGAAATGGAGGAAGTGGTGGCGACCCTGCGCGCCGCCAAGGTCGACGCAACCATGTCGGAAGCGACGCACGCGAAGCTGCTTGCCATTGCCGCCGCAGGCTACAAGCAACACTTCGGCGGTGTCGCGCCCAAGGATTTCCACGAAATTTTCCAGGTCGCTTATTGACCGGCCAGGGGCCTGCCGCAGGCCCCTGGCAACAACTATCCAGGAGACAACCATGCAATCCCTGAGCATCGTGCGCCGGCTTGCCGCCAGCGCACTGTTGGCCGCTGCCGTTCTGCCCGGCCTGGCCGCGGCCGCTGGCTACCCCGAGCGCCCCATCACCATGATCGTGCCGTTTGCGCCGGGGGGCAACGTCGACGCCACCGCCCGGGCGCTGGGACCGGTACTGGCCAAGCAGCTGGGCCAGGCCGTGGTCATCGACAACCGCGCCGGAGCCGGCGGCACCATTGGCAGCGCCCTCGTCGCGCGCGCGCCCGCCGACGGCTACACGCTCATGGTGGGCAGCACGGCGACCAACGCCACCGCGCCCGCCTTCATGAACGCCAGCTACGACCCCGTCAAGGACTTTACTTCGCTGGGCGCGATCAGCGTCACGCCTTCGGTCATCGTCGTCGCCGCCGGCAGCCCCGTCAAGACTTACGCTGAACTGCTCACGCTCAGCCATGCCCGCGCCACGGGCCTCAACATGGGTTCGCCCGGCACCGGCTCGCTCAACCATCTCACCACCGAATTGCTGGAGCAGAAGACCGGACTCAACGCCACCCATATTCCGTACAAGGGCGCCGGCCCCGCGCTGACCGATCTGATGGGCGGCCAGCTGGACGCCATGGTCGACCAGCTGAGTTCCTCCAGCCCCCTCATCTCCTCCGGCCGTCTGCGCGCGATCGCGCAGACCGGCGCCGCCCGTTCCCCTCTCCTGCCGGATGTGCCCACGCTGCACGAACAGCAAGTTCATGAGGTCGACGTGGCCGTCTACACCGGCCTCTTCGCCCCGGCCAGGCTGCCGGCCGAGGTGCAGGCCACGCTGGTGCAGGCCCTGCAGCAAGCCCTGCAAAGCCCGGAATTCCTTGAGCGCCTGAAAGCCCAGGGATCCGAGCCGATGCCGATGAGCCAGACGGAGTTCGCGGACTTCGTTTCCGCGGAAGCCGCGCGCTGGCGCAACGTGATCCAGAGCACCGGGCTGGCGGGCAAGGGATGACCGCATCCACGGGCCACCCTCCATCCTTCTTCGGGCCTCCCGCGGCAGGCCCGGTCTGCGATTGCCACCTGCACATCTACGACCCGGCCTTTCCCTATAAGCCGGACGCGGCCCTGCGGCCGCCACCGGCCACGGCCGCCACCTACCGGGCTGTGCGCGATGCCCAGGGTGTCCGGCGCAGCGTCATCGTGCAGCCGACCACCTATGGATACGACAATCGCTGCACCCTGGACGCCGTCGCCCGCCTCGGCATGGAGAATGCCAGGGCCGTGGCCGTGGTGCCGGCCACGGTCAGCGACGAGGAGCTGTTCAGGCTCGACCAGGGCGGCTGCCGCGGCGTGCGCATCAACGCGCTGCGCGGCGCGTTGCTGGACACGGAAGCCGCCGGCGCCCTGGCGCGGCGCATCGCGCCCCTGGGCTGGCACCTGCAACTGCACGTCGAGGGCGCGGCGCTGCCAGCGCTATCGCCCTGGCTGCGCGCGCTGCCCGTGCCCGTGGTGCTGGACCACATGGGTCGGTTGAATCCGGCGCAGGATCCGAAGAGCCCTCCCTGGCGAGCCTTGCGTGTCTTGCTGAACGAAGCGCAGATCTGGGTAAAGCTGTCCGCGCCCTATTTGCTGGATCCCGACGGCGCGCCCGGCTATCGCGCACTCGCCCCCTTGGCGGAAATCCTGCTGGAAACCGCGCCACAGCGCCTGCTGTGGGGCTCGGACTGGCCTCACCCCGGCTGGCACGCGCAAGGCCGCCCGCCGTTGGACGAAGCCGCGCTTCATGATTGGGCCTGGCGGCATCTCGACCGTAGCGACGTCGCGCGCAAGGTGCTGATCGACAACCCCGCGCGCCTATATGGGTTCACCGATGCGCCGGGCGGGTCTCCTGCCGGCGCGTAGCAGCGGTGGCCCGCTACGGCGAGGCGCCATCGCCGGCGGCCTCGCTGGTCTCTTCGATGACCGCATTCACGAACAACCGCGCCCCGTTGGTCTTGAAGATCGACAACACCCGCTGCGCCGCCGGAGACAGATAGCCGTCCTTGCGATAGGTGGCTCCCAGGGTCCGGCTCAGGGTCGTGGCGGGCAACGGCAATTCCCGCAGCATCCGGCCCTGGTGCAGCGCCAGCGTGTGGCGCGACACGAAACTGAGCAGATCGGTCTTGGCGATCAGACGAGGCAAGAGCGGCAGGGCGCTGGTCTCGATCTGTACCCGCGGGCGCGCGAGGCCACGCCCCACGAAGACCGAATCCAGCCATTGGCGGCTGGGCACGGAAGGGCTGGGCAGGGCCCAGGCGAATTCCAGCAGCGATTCCAGCGTCACCTTCCTGCGGCGGAAAATGGCGTGCCCGCGACGGGCCGCCACCACCACTTCGTCGTTGACGATGGGCACCGTGACCAGATCCGGATCGCCGGCGGCGGTGAGGCCGATGAGGATGTCGATGCTGCCGTCCTTCAACTGATTGCGCAACGCGGAAGTCGGGCCGATCGAGATCTCGATGGTGAGGTCCGGGCACTCGGCCAAGGCCAGGTCGCAAAGCTCGGGCAGGAGATGGTCCGCCGCGATCGGGCCGCTGGCCAATCGGATGTGGCCGGCCCTGCCCCCGGCAAACTCGCTGATCTCGCGTATGACCTCGCTGGCGTTCTCGCGCAGCATCTTCGCGCGCTGGCGCAACACCTCGCCCACCGGCGTCAGGCGGATGCCTCGGCCGGTGCGCTCGAAAAGCGGGCTGCCAACGGCCGCCTCCAGGCGGTCGATGCACTTGGTCAAGGCGGGCTGGCTGCGCGCCAGCCGCTCCGCCGCCCGCCCCAAATGCTGCATTTCGGCCAGGACTTCGAAATAGCGCAGGTCCCTGAGACTGATCTCCATCACCGCCAATCCATAACTCAAAGTGAACGAACCATAATTATTATCGAATAGACGGTTATTGGTTTGGTCCTCAGTATGGAGTGCCGCAACGAAATTCCCACGTGATGTCCCACACCGTATTCGTCACCGCGCCCAAGCTGCATCCGGCTGGCGTCGCCGTCCTTGAACAGCACGGCGCCCGCATCCTCTACCTCTCGCAGCCGGACTCTGCGGAAGAGGTCGAGCGCACCATGGCCGCCGAACCCGTCGATGCCGTCATTTCCCGCACCGCGCCCCTGAGCGCGGCCGCCATCGCGGCCTGCCCCAGCCTGAAGGTCATTTCCAAGCATGGCGTGGGCGTAAGCAATATCGACGTGGCGGCCGCCACGGCGCGCCGGGTGCCGGTGTATGTCACGCCTGGCGCCAATGCGGCATCGGTCGCCGAAATGGCTATCGGCCTGATGATTGCGGCCGCCCGCCGCATCCCCTTGATGGACCGCGCCTTGCGCAGCGGACAATGGCGCCGGCTGCAAGATGGCCGCCAACTGAACGGAGCGACGCTGGGCTTGCTGGGCTACGGCCAGATCGGGCAATGCGTGGCCCGCGCCGCGCGAGCGCTCGGCATGCGCGTGCTCGCCCACGATCCCTCCTTCCCCGCGCCCAATCCCGTGCCGGACGTCGAGCGCGTCGACAGCCTGGACGCGCTGCTATCCAGATCCGATGTGCTCAGCCTGCATGTGCCCTTGAATGCCGCGACGCGCGGCCTGCTCGACTCGAAGCGGCTTGCTGCCCTGCCGGCAGGCGCCATTCTGGTGAACACCGCGCGCGGCGAGGTCGTGGACGAGGCGGCGCTGGTCGAAGCGCTGCGCAGCGGCCGCCTGCATTCCGCCGGCCTGGACACGATGGTGATCGAACCGCTGCCTGCCGACAGCCCTCTGCTTACGCTGGAGAACGTCGTGCTGACTCCCCATGTCGGCGGCTCCACGCCCGCCGCGCTGGCGGGCATGGCCGAAGGCGCCGCCCGCAACGTCATGGGGATGCTGACCGGCGATGCGCCCGGCGTCGAGCGCTGCGTCAATCCCCAGGTTTTCCGTTGACCGGCGTGGCCCGGTCTCTCCCGTTCATTTTTCAAGGATGCCCAGCATGAATACCGCCGTCGCCGCGGATTGGCCGCCCGGCTATCGCATCAACCCCAACCCCGCCAGGATCGATCCCGCCCTGGTCGAGGCCTTCAGCACGCTGCCCGTCTCCGCAATCGGTGACGCCATGAGCCGCAACATCGGCACCATCGGCCTGCGCCAATACCATGCCAGGCTCGAAACCGTAATGGCGGGCCAGGCGCTGACCGTGCGCGTGCGCCCGGGCGACAACCTGATGATCCACAAGGCGTTGATGATGGCCCAGCCCGGCGACGTGCTGGTCATCGACGGCGGCGGCGACGTCTCGCAGGCGCTGGTGGGCGGCTTGATGCGCACCACCTGCGTGACCCGTTCCGTGGCCGGCCTGGTCATCGACGGCGCGATCCGCGACCTGTGCGAATGGGCCGAGGACGGCATGCCCATCTTCGCGCGCGGCCATGCCCACCGCGGCCCGAGCAAGGATGGCCCCGGCGAGATCAACGTGCCCGTGGCGGTGGCCGGCCTGGCCGTCATGCCGGGAGACCTTATCGTCGGCGACGCCGATGGCGTGATCGCCATTCCGGCCGCGGAACTTCCCTCGGTACTGGAAAAAACGCGCGCGCATCTGGCCAAGGAAGCCCAGATCCGCGAAACCAACCGCGCCGGCACGGCCGACCCCGAACGTTTCAACGCCATCCTGCGGGCCAAGGGGCTGCCGATCTGACGGCCGGCCCTCGCACGCAATACCCGCCGCGGGCGCCACGCCCGCGGCGGCGATAACAACAACTCCAGGGAGACAACATGCATACCATGTCCCGCCGCGCATTCCTGACCTCCACGGCCTTCGCCCTGGCGGCGGGTCCGGCGCGGCTCATTGCCGCGACCGAGGCCTGGCCCGCCCGGCCCCTCACCCTGATCGTCGCGTTTGCGCCCGGCGGATTCACCGATGTCGCCGCGCGGCTGATCGCGAGCAAGCTCGCGACCGAGCTGGGACAGCCCATCGTCGTCGAAAACCGCGCCGGGGCGGCCGGCGTCATCGGCACCCAGGCGGCGGCCCGCGCCGCGCCCGATGGCTACACCCTGCTGCTGGGCACGATCAGCACGCACGCCATCAACGCCAGCCTGTACAAATCACTGCCTTACGACCCGGTAAAGGATTTCACGCCGGTCTCCGGTGTCGCCAGCGGACCGCTGGTGCTGGTCGTCAATCCGGACATGAACGTCAAGACGGTTGCCGAACTGATCGAGAAATGCCGCGCGGCGCCAGGCAAGTTCACGTATGGCTCGGGCGGCCCCGGCACCACCAGCCATCTCGCTGCCGAGATGTTCAAGTCCATGGCCAAGATAGACGTGCTGCACGTGCCGTACCGCAGTCCTTCGATGGCGACCACGGGCTTGCTGGGCAAACAGGTGGACATGATGTTCGACACCATTCCCGCCACGATCAGCAACGTCAAGGCCGGCAAGATCATCGCGCTGGGCATCAGCGGCGCGCCCGGCGCCGGCAAGATCGTCGACATGAAGCTTCCGGACGTAAGCGCCACCCTGCCCGGCTTCGACGCCAATACCTGGGTCGGCATGTTTGCTCCGGCGGCAACGCCCGCCGCCATCGTGCAGACGGCCGACGACGCCATCCGGCGGTCGCTGGCCGATCCGGCCCTGGTCTCCCGCCTGGCGGAAATCGGCATGCTGCCCTTCAGCAGTCCTTCGGCGGACTTCGCCCAATACATCGAGACCGACACGCAGAGATGGGGCGAACTCATCCGGAAGAACGGCATTTCCATGGACTGAAGCAAATGGATCGACTCAGGGTATTTCTGACCTACACGGACGACGAGTTCGACAGTTACTACAGCGAAGCCGGCCTGGCGGCGCTGCAAGCCTGCGCCGACGTAGTCCGCAACAGGACGGGACGCGTGCTGGCAGGACGCGAACTGGCCGAGGCCAGCGCCGGTTGCCAGGTGATCATCGCGCACCGTTCCGTCGCGGGCAGCCGCGATACTTTCGAACACGCCCCCAGCTTGATGGCATTTCTGCGCGGCGCCGTGGACATCAGCACGATCGACGTGCCCGCAGCCTCGGACCACGGGATCCTGGTGACCCGCGCAAGCACGGGTTTCGGCACGGCCGTGGCCGAGCTTGCACTGGCGATGATCTTCGATCTGGCGCGCGGCATTTCCCGGACCCGCCACGCCTATGCCCAAGGACAAACTCCCGTGGTGGCCAAGTCCCGGGAGATCGCCGGCACGCGGCTGGGCATACTCGGATACGGCCGCATCGGACGGCAGCTCGCCGCCCACGCCGGCGCGCTCGGCATGTCCGTGCGGATCCACGACCCCTATGTTTCGCCCGAAGAGCTGGGACGGAACGCCGCTTCGTTCGAGGCGCTGCTGGCCGGCTCCGACTATGTCGTCTGCCTGGCCCCCTCCACCCCGCAGACCGAGAATCTGATGAACCGGGCCGCGTTCGCGTTGATGAAACCGGACGCCTGCTTCCTCAACCTGGCGCGCGGCGAACTCGTGGATGAGGATGCGCTGCTTGACGCCCTGGACCAGGGCCGTTTGCGCGGGGCGGGGTTGGACGTCGGCCGCGCCGCCGACCAGAAGCCGTCCGCCCGCTTCGAAAACCGTCCGGACGTGGTGCTGATGCCGCACGTCGGCGGCATGACCGTGCAAGCGCGCGAACACCAGACGATGGATACCGTGCGCCAGGTCGCCGCGCTGGCTGCCGGGCGCTGGCCCGAAGGCGCCGTCAATCCGCTGCATGCCTTCCGGGCCGCCAAGGTACTGAAGACTCCCTACACGCCCCAATGCCAGGAAAAACCAAGTCCATGACGACAGCCCCGTGGTCCGGCGGAACCGATCCCGCCCGCCATCGCCTGCCCGAGGGCAGCGTGGACTGCCATCACCACATCTACGACACGCGCTTCGCCTACCACCCCGACGCGGATTTCAGGCCGCCGGATGCGACGGTGAGGCAATACCTCCAGTTGCGCGAACGGCTAGGCGTCAGCCGCAGCGTGGTGGTGCAACCGTCCAGCTACGGCACCGACAACGCCTGCCTGGGCGAGGCGCTCGCCGCGTTCGGCGAGCAGGCGCGCGGGGTGGCCGTCATCGACGACGCTACGCCCGTGGCGGAACTGCGTCGCCTGCATGCTCTGGGCGTGCGCGGCATACGCTTCAACTTCGCCCGGCCCGCAGGCGCCGGAATAGACCGCATGCAGGCCTTGGCGGCGAAGGTCGCGGATCTGGGCTGGCATGTGCAAGTCCATGCCCTGGGGCGCGACTACCCGGCGCTCGAAACGCATCTCGCGGCGTTGCCCGTTGCATTGGTCATCGATCACATGGGCCGCATTCCCCACCCGGATGCGCTTGCCCATCCCGCCTGGCCTGTGCTGCGCAGGCTGGTCGACCGGGGACGAACGTGGATCAAGCTCTCGGGCCTGAACCACGACAGCCGCGACGCAGCCTATGCGGACGCGGGCGAACTGTTGAAGAGCTGGATCGCCGCGGCGCCGCAACGCATGTTGTGGGGAACCGACTGGCCGCATGTCTCGGTGATCGCCAACCCCGACAAGGCGTTGCCGGACGATGCCCGCATCCAGGATCTCATCCATGACTGGATGAAGGACGCCCCTACCCGGCGAAAGATCTTCGTCGACAACCCCTGCGAGCTCTATGGCTTCGCGCGCCCCTGACGCCGGCCGCCCGCCGCGCATGGCCAAATATCCGGAGACAAACATGATTCGGCAACTCTTCCTCGGCGCCCTCCTGTGTTCGGGCGTCGGAACCGCTGCGCTGGCGCAGACTTCCTATCCGGAGCGGCCCGTCACGATCGTGGCGCCGTTCGCCCCCGGAGGAAACACCGACTTCGTCATCCGCTCGGTGTCGGAGCTGCTCGCCAAATCCCTCGGCAAGCCCGTCATCGTCGAAAACCGCGCCGGCGCCGGCGGCGTGATCGGCACCGCCTACGTCGCGCACGCCAAGCCCGACGGCTATACCCTGCTCCTGGCCAGCACGGGCACCAACGCCATGGCCAACGCCGTCAGCAAGCGTATCGCCTACGACGGGGTCAAGAGCTTCACCGTCCTGGGAGGCCTGACAACCAACCCGGCCGTGCTGACCATATCCACGCAGAATCCCGCGAACGATTTCGCCGGGTTCAAGGCCTATGCGCAGCACAAGGAAGGCGGCGTCAGCCTGGGCACCGCCGGAGTCGGATCCTTCACGCACCTCGCGGCGGAAATGCTGCGCACCGCGGGTGGGCTGCCGATGACGCCGGTTGCCTACAAAGGCACCGGCCCGGCCGCCACCGACCTGATGGGGCACACCATCGATGGCATGGTCGACCAGATCACCACGGCGCTCCCCCTGATCCGGGAAGGGCGCGTCAAGGCAATCGCGCAACTGGGGCAGACGCGTTCGCCGCTGCTGCCCGATGTGCCCACCATCGCGGAACAAGGCGTGAACGGCGCCGAGGCCACCCTGTACACCGGCGTGTTCGGTCCGGCGGGCCTCGATCCTGCCGTCGCGGCCAAGCTGAGCGCGGCATTGCAAGAAGCGCTGCGCGATCCCGCGCTGCAAAAGCGCTATCGCGACATGGGAGCAGAACCCTGGATGCAGGACCAGGCGGCGTTCCAACGCCATGTCGACGCGGAGGCCGCGCATTGGGTCGAAGCCGCGCGCAAGAGCAATGTCAGCATCGACGACTGAACATTGAGGTAAGTGGGCCCGCGGGGCGCCGCTCCGCGTTGCCAATGCCCCGCCCGGCCCCCCGCACTACCCTTGCCCAACGCCCATCATCGAGCGCGACAGCCGGCTGGCCGCGGCCAGGATCGACTCCTTGTGCCCGAGAAGCACCGCCTCGGTGAGACGAGAGAGCGGGCCTGAAATGCAGATCGCCCCCTGCAGTGTCCAGTTGATGCCATACACCGGGGCGGAGATGCTCGAAACCTCTGCGTCGCGTTCGCCCAGCGAAATCATGTAGCCGGCGCGGCGTATCGATTCGTAGGGTTCACCGGCTTCTCCGGAGAACGCGAGCAGGACCCGGCCCGGGCTGCCCAATTCCAACGGCAGCGCGGCGCCCACACGCACATGGTGGCGGATGGACTTGGGGCCTTCGACACGCGCCATGCAGATACGCTGCTTGCCCTCGCGCACATAGAACGTCGCGCTTTCGCCGGTGGCGATCGACAGCTCGCGCAGCACGGGCTGCACCACCTCCACGATATTGAACGTGGCCTGGTAGCAGGCGCCCAGCCAGCCTGCGGCGCGCGCCAGGCGCCACGTGCCGTCCGGCCGTTGCGCCAGGTAGTCGTCCATTGCCAGCGTGCGCGCCAGCCTCAATACGGTGGAACGGTGGCACCCCGTGCGCCGGCTCAGTTCGGCCAGGGTCAGGTGCGCATCGTCCACGCCGAAAGCCTCGAGGATTTTCATCGCGCGGCGCACCGCCACCACGCCTTCTTCCGCAGGGGATTCGTCTGAATCCGGAGTCATATCGTCGATCATGGTACGGAACGTGTTTCGTTGTACGAACTTGCATTGTATTCCTCGGAACACGCATCCACAATGCTTCCACCAAAAACAAGGATCGGAGACAAACCATGAAGCAGATCGCGCGCATCTTGTCGGGCCTGGCCCTGATGTGCATGGCGGGCCTGAGCGCGGCTCAGGGCTATCCCAACAAACCCATCCGGCTGATCGTCCCGTTCCCGCCCGGCGGCGGCACCGACGTGCTGGCGCGCGAAGCCGCGCTCAAGGTGGCGACCAACACCGGCTGGAACATCGTCACGGAAAACCGGCCGGGTTCGGGCGGCAATATCGGCGTGGATGCAGTGGCCAAGTCGGCGCCGGACGGCTATTCGCTGGTGCTGGGACAGACCAGCAACCTGGCGATCAATCCCACCCTCTATGCCAAGCTGCCCTATGACCCCGAAAAAGACCTGACCGCCATCGGCCTGGTCGCCGATGCGCCGCTGGTGATCGTGGTGCCGGCCAACTCGCCGCTGAAGTCCTTCGACGACATGATTGCCGCCGCCAAGGCCAAGCCGGGCGCCCTGAACTTCGCCAGTTCGGGCAACGGCACCGTGGCGCACCTGGCCGCGGTGCAATTGCAGAACGCCGCGGGCATCAAGCTCACCCATATTCCCTACAAGGGCGCGGCGCAGGCTTCCAACGACCTGATCGGCGGCCAGATCGACATGTACCTGTCGTCGGTGCCCACGCTCATCGGCCACGTGCGCAACGGCAAGATGCGGGCGCTGGCCGTGACCTCCGCGCAGCGCGTGCCTGACATGCCGGACGTGCCTACCATCGCCGAGCGGGGCTTCCCCGGCTTCGAAGCGGTCACCTGGTTCGGTCTGGCCGCGCCCGCCGGCACCCCGCAAGACGTCGTGCAGCGCCTGAATGCCGAATTCAACAAGGCGCTGCAGGCCAAGGACCTGAGCGTGAAGTACCAGGAACAGGGCGCGCGCGTGCTCACCAGCACGCCGGAGGAATTCGCCAAGCTGATCCACGACGACCGCATCCGCTGGGGCAAGATCGTCAAGGACTCGGGCGCGAAGGTCGAGTGATCCGCCATGCAGGCCCGCTATCCCTATTCCAGCGGTGACTCGCGGCCGGCCATCGCCGTCCCGGCCGGCGCGTGCGATTGCCACGTCCACGCCTATGACGCGCGCTACCCGGCCGTGGCCGGCGCAAAACTGCTGCCGCCGGATGCGTCGATGCCGCAGTACCGCGGCATCCAGGCCCGGCTGGGAACGCAGCGCGCCGTATTGGTCACTCCATCGACCTATGGCGCCGACAACCGCGCCATGCTCGATGGCCTGGAGCAGCTGGGCGAGCATGGGCGCGGCGTGGCCGTGATCGACGGCACCGAAAGCGATGCGCAGCTTCGAGCCCTGCGCGACGCCGGCGTGCGCGGCATCCGGTTCAATCTTTCGCTGGGCGTGACCAGCTCCGCCGATCAGATCCTGCCTTTGGCGGCCCGCATCGCGCCGCTGGGCTGGCACGTGCAATTGCTGATGGCGCCCGATCACCTGACCGCCATGGCGCCGGCGCTGTCCGACCTGGCCGTGCCCATCGTGTTCGACCACATGGCGCGTATCGCCCCGCATCAGGCCGGCGCGCATCCGGCCCACGCGTTGGTGCTGCGCCTGCTCGAGCGCGGCCGCGCATGGGTCAAGCTGTCCGGCGGCTACATCGTCAGCGCCCGGCATTCCATCGAAGACACCGCTCTCGATGCCCTGGCGCGCAGCTATCTCGACGCCAATCCCGAACGCGTCGTGTGGGGCAGCGACTGGCCCCACGCCTCCGCGTCGTCGGGCATGCAGCCCATGCCGGATGACGCGCGCCAGCTCGACCGGCTGGCCGACTGGACCGGCAGCGCCCGGCTGCGCCAGGTCCTCGTCCACAACCCGGCAGCCCTCTACGGCTTTCCGGCATGAAAAGCACACCACGGAGACACCCCATGCAAGCCCCATCCACCCTCTCCCGCCGCAGCTTCCTGGCCGCAACCGCGGCGCTGACCGCGAGCGCCGCCTTCGGCGTGCGCGCCGCGCAGGAATGGCCCGCCGGCAAGGCCATCACCTGGGTGGTGCCCTACCCGGCCGGCGGCAGCACCGACGTGCTGGGCCGCGCCATCGCCCAGCAGCTCGACGCCCTGCTGTCCACTCGCGTGATCGTCGACAACCGCCCCGGCGCCACCGGCACCATCGGCGCGGCCCGCGTGGCGCGCGCCGAAGCGGACGGCCTGACCCTGCTGGGCACGTTCATCGGACCGCAGGCGATCGCGCCGCACGTGATGGGCAAGCTGACCTACGACCCCGTGGCCGATTTTGCGCCCGTGATCATGATCGGCACCATCCCCCATCTGCTGGTCGTGGGCAAGGAGCAGCCCTTCAAGACGGTAGCCGAACTGGTCGCGGCGGCGAAGAAGGCGCCGGAAAGCCTGGCCTACGCCTCGGGCGGCACCGGCACCATCCTGCACATGCAGGGCGAGCTCCTGCAGCAGAAAACCGGCGCGCGCTTCCTGCACGTTCCCTACAAGGGCGACACGCCCGCGCTGCAGGACACGCTGGCCGGCCAGGTCCAGTTCGCATTCATTCCCGCCGCGGCCGCGCTGCCGCACGTGCAGACCGGCGCGCTGCGCGCCCTCGCCGCTACGTCCGCGCAACGCCTGTCCGCGCTCCCGGACGTGCCGACCATGGCGGAAGCCGGTTTCGACGATTTCGTGGTCGAGCAATGGCAGGCCGTGTTCGCGCCGGCGGCGACGCCCGCTCCCGTGATCGATCGGCTCAACGCGGATATCGGCCGCGCGCTGCAGAGCTCCGCGCTCGTCGCGCTGGCCCAGCAGCTTGGCATCACGCTGGCCGGCGGCACGCCGCAGGCGCTGGATCAGACCCGCAAGGCGGACTTCGACAAATGGGGCAAGGTCATCCGCGATGCTGGCATCAAGCCGGCCTGACCTCATCGATTCTCTACTCCGAACAGGAAACACTCATGGCCAATCAGGACATCATCAAGGACTTCCCCCGTGTCAGCGCCGACATCGTGCGCCGCGCCGCGGAACTGCAACCCGCCATCCTGGCCGACGTGGCCGGCCGGCGCGGCGCGCTCAACGGCCGCGTCCGTCCCCTGCATCCCGGCATGAAGGTGGCCGGCACGGCGCTGACGGTCGAAGTGCGCCCGGGCGACAACCTCATGATTCACGCCGCGATTTCGCTGGCCAAGCCGGGCGACGTGCTGGTCATCGACGGCAAGGGCGACCTCAGCTCGGCGTTGATGGGCACCATCATGATGAACGCCTGCCGCAAGCTGGGCATCGCCGGCGTGGTGATGGATGGCGCCGCCCGCGACACGGTCGAAATCATCGAGATGGACTATCCGGTGTTTGCAGCCGGCACCAATCCCAACGGCCCGACCAAGAACGTGCCCGGCCGCATCGGCCACCCGGTGTCGGTGGGCGGCGTGACCGTCCATTCCGGCGACTTCGTCATCGGCGACGCCGACGGCGTGGTGGTGGTCGAGCGCGAAAAGATCGAGGGCTTGCTGCCCGCCGCCGAGAAAAAGGTGCGCGACGAGGCCGCGCGCATCGCCGCCATCCAGGCAGGCGACACGGAAGCCAAGTGGCTCAACGCAGCCCTGCGCGCAGCCGGCGTCCTGAAGGAAGGGGAAACGCTGTGAGTGCCGCCGCCACGGACAAGCCCGTCATTGTCGTAACCGCGGCAGACCTTGCGCCGGAAGCGCTGGCGCTGCTGCAGGACTACGAACTGGCCTTCGCCGGTAAAACCCCCACCGAAGAGGGCATCGTGACGCTGTGCCGCGAGCGCAATCCGGTCGCCATCATCGTGCGATACAGCAAGATTGGGGCCGCAGCGATGGACGCCGCCCCCGCATTGCGCGTGATATCCAAGCACGGCAGCGGCACCGACACCATCGACAAGGCCGCCGCCGCCGAGCGCGGCATCCAGGTCGTCGCCGCCGTGGGCGTGAACGCCGCCGCCGTGGCGGAACAGGCCCTGGCGCTGCTCCTGGCCTGCGCCAAATCGGTGGTGGGGCTGGACGAGCGCATGCGCGCGGGCCACTGGGACAAATCCACCCACAAGAGCCTGGAGCTGGGCGGCAAGACCATCGGCCTGGTCGGCCTGGGCGCCATCGGCCAGCGCATGGCCGCCATGGCGCACGCGCTGAACATGCGGGTGATCGGCTTCGATCCGTACGCGAAGGACCTGCCCGATTACATCGAAAGCGTGCCTCTGGACGCCATCTGGCGCGAAGCCGACGCGGTGTCGCTGCATTGCCCGCTCACCGACGAAAACCGCGGCATGGTCAACGCCGCGACGCTGGCGCAATGCAAGCCCGGCGTAATCCTGGTGAACACGGCGCGCGGCGGCCTGGTCGACGAGGAAGCGCTGTTGCAAGCAGTGCGTTCGGGCCAGGTGCAGGCCGCCGGCCTGGACAGCTTCGCGGTCGAACCCATGACCGCCGGCCATCCGTTCCAGCAGGAGCCGCGCATCATCCTGAGCCCCCATATCGGCGGCGTGACCAGCGCGGCCTACGTCAACATGGGCGTGGCCGCGGCGCGCAACGTGCTTGACGTGCTGGCCCGCGCCCGGGCGCAGGCCTGAGGAGGCGCGCCATGGCGCAACGATGGAAGCACGCGCCCGCCGGCAGCAACTGGGGCGAGTTCGGCCCCGACGACCAACGCGGCCGCATGAACCTGGTGGACCGCGCCAAGGTGCTGCAAGGCATCGCCGAGGTCCGCGAAGGGCTGACGTTCTGCCTTTCGCTGCCGCTGGACGTGCCGGGCGGCATGGCGCTGAATCCGCGGCGCCTGCCGCCGCAACGCTACGCCACGCTGCGCGACGGCAAGAGCGCCGGAGTCCAGGGCTTCTGCTGGTCGTATGCGTCCGAAGACCCGCTGCTCACCGACGTGGTGTGCGACGACGTGCTGCTGATGAATACGCAGTATTCGACCCAATGGGACAGCCTGGCGCACATGGGCAGCCGCTTCGACGCCGACGGCGACGGCGAGGCCGAGGCGGTGTTCTACAACGGCTTTCGCGCCGGCGCCGAGATCCGCGCAGCGGGCGAAGACGCGCAAGCGCCGGCGGACTGGGCCCGCTTTCCCGGCCCTGTGGCGGGCGCCCTGGGCATCGAACAGCTGGCCGAGCACGGCGTACAGGGCCGCGCCGTGCTGGTCGACCTGGAGGCACACGTCGGCCGCACGCGGACCGCGGTCGGCTATGACGCCTTGATGCGGATCCTGGATACCGACGGCGTGCGGATAGAAGCCGGAGACATGGTGTGCCTGCACACCGGCTTCGGCGACACGCTGATGGCGATGGACCGCCGGCCCGATGTCGCGCGGCTGCATGCCACGGGCAGCGGCCTGGACGGCCATGACGAACGCCTGTTGCGGTGGATCGTGGATTCGCGCCTCGCCTGCCTCATCGCCGACAACCCGGCGGTGGAGCTGGTGCAGCCGGTCAGCCTGCGCGGCGCCGCCATCCCGCTGCGCCGCCCGCGCCTGCCCTTGCACGAGCATTGCCTGTTCAAGAACGGCATCCACCTGGGCGAGCTCTGGTGGCTGACGCCCCTGGCGCGCTGGCTGCGCGCGCACGGACGCCACCGCTTCCTGCTGACCGCGCCGCCGCTGCGGCTGCCCGGCGCGGCGGGCTCGCCCGCCACTCCCATAGCCACCGTCTGACCCCCCCAACCATTTAGCCCATCGGGCGCAGCAGCCGGCACAGGCTGCGCGCCTACCCAACGAGGAGACACTTCGTGAAACGCATCCGCCTCCTGCCCGCCGTTCTGGCGTTCTGCGCCGGCGCAGCCGCGGCCCAATACCCCGACCGTCCTCTCAGGCTGGTCGTTCCCTATTCCGCCGGCGGCGCCGCCGACGCCCAGGCCCGCCTGGTGGCGCAGAAGCTGGGCGCCCGGCTGGGCCAGGCCGTGGTGGTCGAGAACAAGCCCGGCGCCAGCGGCTCCATCGGTGCGGCCAGCGTGGCGCATGCCGCGGCCGACGGCTACACGCTGCTTTACGACGCAACCGCATTCGCCATCAATCCGTCGCTCTACAAGAAGCTCAGCTACGACAGCCGGCGCGACTTCCAGCCGGTGTCGCTGGTCAGCCTGACGCCGAATCTGCTGGTGGTGCAGGCCCAAGCGCCCTACCAGCGCATCCAAGACCTCACCGACGCCGCGCGCAAGGGCCACCTGACCTTCGGCACGCCGGGCCAAGGCACGGCGCAGCATATCGCCGCGGCCTGGTATGCGCAGGGCAACAAGCTGGAACTCACGCACGTGCCCTACAAGGGCGGCGCGCCGGCGCTGACCGATCTGATGGGCGGCCAGATCGACATGATGTTCAGCAACATGGCGGCTTCCTACCCCCTGGTCAAGAGCGGCAAGCTGCGCGCGCTGGCGGTGACCTCGCCCAAACGCGTGGACGCCCTGCCCGAACTGCCCACCGTGGCGGAAAGCGGCGTGCCCCAGTACTCGGTCTACGAATGGAACGGCGTATTGGCGCCCGCCGGCTTGCCGGCCGACGTGGCGGCACGCATCGAACGGGAGTTGCGCGCCACGCTGCAGGACCCGGCGCTGCGCCACAGCCTGCAGGAACTCGGCGCCCAGCCAGTCGGTTCGACGGCCGCCGAATTCCAGACCTTCCTGGACGAGCAGATGGAGCGCTCGGCCCACATCCTTGCCGAAGCCGGCATCCACAAAGAATGACGCGGCGCCCAGCCGCGCGAACCCAGGCATACGGAGACCTGCCATGAAATCAAAACTGTCCGCCCTGGCCGCCCTGCTGCTTGCAGCCGGCGCCGCCCACGCCGCCTATCCCGAGCGTCCCGTGCGCGTGGTCGTCGGCTTCTCGCCCGGCGGCCCCACCGATGTGGTCGCGCGCGCCTTCGCCTCGTATGCGTCGCAGGCGCTGGGCCAGACCTTCGTCGTGGAGAATCGGCCCGGCGCCAACACCATCCTCGCGGCCGAAGCCGTGGCCAAGTCTGCGCCCGACGGCTACACGCTGTTGTTCGGCGCCACCAACCACACCATGATCCCGGCGCTCTACGCCGACCGAGTCAAGTTCGACGCCCTCAAATCCTTCACGCCTCTATGCGCCGTGGCGGTCAGCCCCACGGTGCTCGTGACCGGCCCGGCCCTGAAGGTGGGCACGCTGGACGCCTTCCTTGCCCGCGCGCGCGCCGAGCCAGGCCGGCTCACCTATGCAACGCCGGGCACCGGCAGCTCCGGCCATTTCGCCACGGAGCAGTTCCTGCGCCAGACCCGCATCAGCATGAACCATATCCCGTACAAAGGCGCGGCGCAGGCCATCGCCGACCTGATGGGCGGCCAGGTCGACAGCTCGCTGGCGACACTGGGCTCGGTGCTGCCGCAAGTGCAATCCGGCAAGCTCACGGCCCTGGCCGTGGCCACGCCCAAGCGCCTGCCGCAATTGCCCCAGGTGCCGACCTTCGATGAGGCCGGCGTGCCCGGATACACCGCCGACGCCTGGTATGGCGTGCTGGCGCCTGCCGGCCTGCCGCCGGACGTGCGGTCCCGCCTGGAGGAAACGGCGCGGGGATTTTCGCAGGCCGACGCCACCGCCAAGAGCCTGGACGCCCTGGGCATGCAGCCGCGCCAGACCTGCGGCGACGCATTCACCGCCCAGCTTTCCAACGAAATCGATACCTACCGCAAGCTGGCCCGGGAACTGGGCCTCAAGGCCGACTGATTCTTGCACGACAATGGAGGAAGACATGACCTACCGTATTCGAACCTCGCCCGCCGTCCGGTGCGCAACGCTGGCGCTTGCCGCCGCCCTGCCCCTGCTTGCCTGCGGCATCGCCCAGGCCGCGGACGCCTGGCCCAGCCGCCCGGTGCGCGTGGTGGTGCCCTACGGCCCCGGCGGCGCAGTCGACGTGGCGACGCGCAAGATGGCGCAGATGCTGTCTACGCAGACCGGCCAGAGCTTTGTCGTGGAGAACAAGCCCGGCGCCACCGGCACGATCGGCGTTAGCCAGGTCGCCCGCGCCGCGCCCGACGGCTACACCCTGGTGGCGAACGACACGACCTATTCGCTGCTGCCCCACATCTTCAAGCAGCTGCCCTTCGATCCCGCAAAGGACCTGCAGCCCATCTCCGCCTTCGTGTTCGCGCCGATGGCACTGGCCGTATCGAACGACAGCCCCTATCGCAAACTGGACGACCTGATCGCCCAGGCGCGCGCCAAGCCCGACACCATCACCTATGGTTCCGGCGGCCCCGGTACCACGCCCCATTTCGCCGCCGAAGGCCTGGCGCTGGCAACGAACGTGAAGTTCATGCACGTGCCTTTCAAGGGCGCGGCCGAAGCCACGCAGGCCGTGCTGGGCAAGGTGATCGACTTCCAGTTCGCTTCCACCACGGGCGTCATGGGTCCGGTGCAAGGCGGGCAGTTGCGCCTGCTGGCGGTAAGCGGCGACAAACGCCTGGCCGTGTTGCCGGACGTGCCGACCTTCGCCGAGGCTGGCGTGAAGGATTTCGGCGTGGTCAACTGGACGGGCCTGTGGGCGCCCAAAGGCACGCCGCCGGAAGTCACGGAACGCCTGCAGCGCGAGATCGCCAAGGCCATGGCCTCGGAAGAAATGCAATCCTTCGCAACCAAGATGGGCGCCGAACCGCGGGCAGCCGATGCCGCCGAGTTCGGCCGCATCCTGGCCGACAGCAGCGTGATGTGGGGCAACGTCGCCCGCAGCATCGGCTACGACGCCAAATAGGCTTCAAGGAGACGCCATGTTCTTGTTGCAGGCGCCCGCGATGGCGCAATTCGATGTCTGGTCGCCCATGCCCGAGCGCTTCCGCCGTCCCGAACGCAGCGATTGGGCGGACGCCAACCGTGGCGGCGTGCCCGTCGACTCGTTTCTGGAAGGCCCCGTGTTCGACCGGGAGGGCAACCTGTACGTGTCCGACATCCCCTGGGGCCGCGTGTTCCGCATAGGCCCGGATCGCGAATGGTCGCTCGTGGCCGAGTACGACGGCGAGCCCAACGGCATGAAGTTCTTGGACGACGGCAGGCTTCTGATCACCGATTACAAGAACGGCCTGATGGCGCTGGACGTCGCGAGCGGCCGGGTCTCCCCTTACCTGGCCCGCCGCAACAGCGAGCGCTTCAAAGGCGTGAACGACCTGATCTTCGACGCCCAGGGCAATCTGTACTTCACCGACCAGGGCCAGAGCGGCCTGCACGACCCCACCGGCCGGCTGTATCGCCTGCGGCCCGATGGCCAGCTCGACTGCCTGCTCCACAACGTGCCCAGCCCCAACGGCGTGGCCCTGTCGCCCGATGGCAAGGTGCTGTACCTGGCGGTGACGCGCGGCAATTGCGTGTGGCGCGTACCGCTGATGGCCGACGGCAGCGTCAGCAAAGTGAGCCAGTTCTTCACGTCGTACGGCCCCAGCGGGCCGGACGGCCTGGCCGTGGACCGCGAGGGCAATCTGCTGGTCTGCAATCCCGGACTGGGCTACGTGTGGCTGCTCAACCACCGTGCCGAGCCGCTTAACGTCTGGCGCAGCCCCCTGGGCGCGTCGACCACCAACCTTGCCTTTGGCGGCGACGACCGCCGCACGGTGTACTGCACCGAGTCGGTGTCGGGCGCCATCCTGTGCGCGCGAGCCCCACATCCCGGACTGGCATTGATCCAACCGGAATTGCGCTAGGGCCTGTCACCCTGCAAGGCGCCTTGATAGGCCCCGATGATGGGCTGCCAAGGCGCGAAGCGCAGCCGCGGCGGGACCATGGCGAGCCCTCGCAACGCAAAGAGGCGATCATTTGGCTTGAACGCCAGGGATGGGCGCCTGTGCACTAGGCGATGCAAATAAAAAGCATTATCATGATCGCCTTGCCGCCCTCCCGCCATGTCATCACGTCCCCCCCGTTCGCAAGGCTTCCTGGCCTACTACGAAGAACTGCTTGCGGTCTGGACCCGGAAGTTGGGCTGCCGTGACGCCGCGCGCGATCTCGCGCATGATGCCCTGGTCAAATGCCTGGAAACCGACCCCGACCGCGTAACCCAGCCCCGCGCCTATCTGCACCAGGCGGCGCGCAACATGGCCGTCGACAATTTCCGGCGGACGGACGGGCAGGAATGGGTGCCGCTTGATACCATAGCCGGCCATCCCAGCGCCTGGGGCGATCCCCTGGCGCAGGTCCGCACCGAACAACTGAGCCTGGCTTTGGAAGCGGCGCTGGCCGAGCTTCCGCTCAAGTGCCGGCAGGTATTCGTCTGGCAGCGTCTGGAAGGCTTGACGCAAGCCGAGATCGCGGAGCGCATGGGCCTGAGCAAGAACATGGTCGAGAAGTACATGATTCGCACCGCGTTGCATCTGCGCGAACGGTTGGGAGCCTATGCCCCGAATTGACCGTCCGCCCCAGGCGCCCGAAACCAGCGCCGACCCCGTCCGCAATGAAGCGGCGCGGCGGTTCGCGCGTATGCACTCCGGTGAATGGGACGCCGCTTCGCAGGCCGAGCATGACGCCTGGCTTGCCGCGGATCCACGCCACGCAGCCGAATACCGGATGCTGGAATCCATCTGGCAGGCGGCTGGCGCAGTTCCCGAAGAACGGCTACGCGCGCTGGCCGAGGAGCCCTGCCGCACTGCCCGCCCGGCGCGGCGGCAAGCGGTGGGGCTCGGCCTGTGCGTGCTGGCTGCAGCGATCGGCGCGGGCCTCTGGCTGCGCGCCGATCCCGCAGTGGAATACCGCACTGCTGCCGGCGAACGGCGCAGCCTCACGCTGCCGGACGGTTCCACCGCCGAACTGAACAGCCGCAGCCGGATCGAGGTCCGTTTCGACGGCGCGCGGCGCCTGGTCCTCCTGCAAGAGGGGGAGGCTCTTTTCTCGGTCCAGAAGGATTCGGCTCGGCCTTTCGTCGTGGATGCGGGGCTGGGCAGCGCCAGCGTTACCGGCACCCGCTTCGACGTGCGCCGCGACGCGGACCAGGTACGCATCGTGGTGGAATCGGGTTCGGTGGAGGTGGCCGGCGCCAGAGACCAGGCCACGGTGCCCGTCACCGCCGGCAACGCGGTCCGCATCGACGCCAGCGGGCACGCCGGTCAGGTCCGGGCCTACCCTGCGGCCTCCGCGCTCGCCTGGCGCAAGGGGCAGATCGTGTTCACAGACACCGACCTGGCCAGCGCCGTGCGCGAGGTGTCGCGCTACCGGCAAGACGCCATCACCCTGGCGCCGCGCCAGGGACTGGAAACGCTGCGGCTGACCAGCGTGTTCCAGACCACGGATACGGATGCTTTCCTGACGGCGTTGCCGCACATTCTGCCGGTTGCGGTCCGGCGCCTGCCGGACGGCCGGGCCGAGATCGTAGGCCGCTGAAGCACGGCATCCGGGCGTTGTTACAAAAAAGGCCACCGCGGCATTCAGGTATTTTCCGCGTATTGCGTCTTCTTCCTGATAACCAGGCGGGCATGGTGTCCGCCAGCATGATTCGGGAGCACAGGAAGTGGATCGCAAAGAATGGGGAAGGCGCGCGCGGATGCGAGGCTTGGCAACGACAGCGCTTGCGGCCCTGCTGATGACGGGAGCGGCAGGCGTACGGGCGCAGGCCGCGCCGGTGGCGATCGACATGCCCGCGCAATCGCTGGATCAGGCCCTGCGCAGTCTGGCCCAGGCCCACGGCCTGCAGATCTTCTATGCGCCGCAGACGGTCGCGGGTATGCAGGCGCAAGCCGTCTCGGGCACGATGACGCCGCAGCAGGCGCTATCTACTCTGCTGAAAGACAAGGCCTTGCGTGTGCGCCAGGACGGTGCCGCGACCATCATCGAGCCGGAAAGCGCCGGTCAGCCTCAGGTCATGGCCCCCATCGAAGTCTCCGCGTCGCGCACGGCAAGCAATCTGGTCAGCCCGGTGCAGCAGACCATCGTGCTGGAGCGGGATGCCTTGCAGGAGCTGCGCACCGGCTCCGACAGTCTGGCCACCATACTGTCCAAGACCGTGCCGGGCATGGCGGATTCCAGCCGCACCATGACGGACTACGGCCAGACGCTGCGCGGCCGCGGCGTGCTGGTCCTGGTGGACGGAGTGCCGCTCAACACGAACCGGGATTCGTCCCGCAACCTGGCGAACATCAACCCTGCCACCATCGAACGGGTCGAGGTGCTGCGCGGCAGCAGTTCCATCTACGGTGCCGGCGCGACGGGCGGCATTGTGTCGATCACCACCCGGCCTGCCGGCGGAGAGCCGGTATCCGAGACCACGGTGACTGCCGTCAGTCCCCTGAGCCGCCTGCGCGCCGACGGCCTGGGCGGGCAGCTGCAGCAGCATTTCGCGGGCAGCCGGGGCATGGTGGACTATTCCCTGGACCTGGGCGCCCGCCACAACGGCGCCTCGTATGACGCGCAGGGCAGGCGCATCGCGCCCGAGCCCAGCCAGGGCGATCTGTTCGACTCCAACATATACAGCCTCGGCGGCAAGCTGGGACTGCGCATCGACGAAGAACAGCGCTTGCAGCTTTCCGCCAGCTACTACAACGCAGACCAGGATTCGGACTACACCTCGGACCCTTCCGTCGGCCGCCTGCCGCCGGGATCGGCGCGCGCCCTGCCCATGGACGGCCTGCAATTGACCGACCAGAACCAGATCCGCAACACGCTGTTGAACCTGGAATACGAGCACTTGAATCTGCTGGGCAGCAAGGTGACGGCCCAGATGTATTACCGCGACTACTTCACCCGGTTCACCCCCTTCGATGCGCGCGCCGTCGTCACGCGCGGCAACAACGTGGACCAGGTCACGCAGAACACCAAGGTGTTCGGCAGCCGCCTGACCGTGGACACGCCGCTGGGCAAGCAGTCCAAGGTGCTCTGGGGCGCGGACTTCAATCAGGAACGCAGCGACATGCCGATCGACATCTTCGATCCTGCGGCCTACGACCGCAGCGGCGGACGCGTGTTCAACAAGATCGGCAGCTTGACTTACATGCCCGAATTGACCACCCGCAGCACTGGCCTCTTCGCGCAGCTTGAACACCGCTTCAACGAGCAATGGTCGGTACAGGGCGGCGCGCGCTACGAGTACGCCTCCGCCAGATTCGACGATTTCGTGCCCCTGTCGCAGTTGCGCGTGCCCTCCCCGGCCACGGTGCAAGGAGGCTCCGTCAATTACGACGCCTTGCTGTGGAACTTCGGCGTCGCGTATGCCCCGGTGCGCGGCCAGGAACTCTACGCCAACTTCAGCCAGGGCTTCCAGTTGCCCGACATCGGCGTCCAGATGCGCAATGCGCGTCCCGGTTTTGACATAGGCTCGTCGGATCTGCAGCCGGTGAAGACCAACAACTACGAGCTGGGCTGGCGCGGCGGCGCGGGCAACGCCTCGGCGTCCCTGGCTGTGTTCTACACCACGTCGAAACTCGGTGACGTGCAAAGCTTCAACAACGGCCTGATACTCACCCGCACCGAGGAACGCATCTACGGCGTCGAAGGCACCATCGACGCCACCACCGACGACGAAACGTGGGGAGCCGGGGGCACCTTCACGTGGATGAAGGGCCGGGAGCAGCCGGATGGAGGAAGCTGGCAAGGCATGACCGGCTACCGGGTCCCGCCCGTCAAGCTCACGGCCTATCTGCAATACCGGCCGAACGAGCGCTGGAACGCCCGCGTGCAGGCCAACTATTTCGGCGCCAAGGACTATCGACTGGACGGGAAGGAAAGCTTCGGCCGCCGCGACGTCAGCAGTTACTTCACCGTGGACGTCATGGGCCGCTATCAGCCCGATCCGCGGAACACCTTCATCCTCGGCATCGAAAACCTCTTCAACCGCGATTACTACCCGCTGTACAGCCAGCTGTTGCGCAGCAACACCAACACCAGCCGGCTCCCGGCCACGGGAGCCGTGCTGACGCTGACCTACCAGCACAGGTGGTGAAAGACGCGGGCCAGATAGCGCCCGCATGCGTCGAACCGCGTCCAGGCCGGCACACGTCGCGTGTTGTCGGCCATCCGGCGGCTGCCGGCGATGGTCCCGAAGCCTATGAATAGCTCAACCAATCACTGCCGGCCGCGAGCACCGACTCGACAGCGCCCATCATCCCCGAAAAAGGATGCCCCTCTCCCTCTTTAATCTCGCACAGGGACAGATCGGAATGCGTGCAGTTCAGCAGAAACTGCGGAGCGCCTGTCATGGTAGGCACGCGCAGCAGCAGGGGGCCTTGCTCCAGCCACTTGCGACCAAAGGCGCGGGTAACGCCAAGGTCGTGCTGCCAGAAACGCGGCGGCTCGGGACTGGCGATGCAGCGCGCCGGGACCTGCACTTCAAGCAGGCGATAGCCATGCGGAAGCCCGTCGGGACGTCGAACCTCGACCAGGGCCAGGCGCGCGAGCAACGCGGCGACCGGAGACGCGTCCAGCACGATGACCGGCGCGCCGGCGTGGGTCCAACGGCTCGCCAGGGGCGCCGTGCCGATCAGCGCGTCGCGGTTGCTCAAGCGCCAGAGTGTCGTCATATCAAGTTGCCTTCGTCGATCGTGATCAGCCAACGCTCGAGCAAATCCGCTTCTCTCGCGGTGCGCGCCGTGTCCAGCGGCGCGCGGCCCTGCAGACGGACCTTGGGATGGTCCAGCCAGGCGCGGGCCGCGTCCCGATCGCCAAACACCAACTCGGCCAGCCAGACGATGCGCAAGCCCCGGTACAGCGCGACGACATACTCGCGGCTCATGGCGACGGGCCCGGGTTGGGGCAACAGCCGCGCCAGGCGTTCCGGCGTGAGGCTGTCCTGGAGGGCGTCGAGCAGCGCCGGCCCGATGGCGACGGACCGGGGCGAGCTGGCATAGCCCAGCGACGTCCGGATGCGCTGGTTGAGCCGGACCCGCGCGCCCTGCCCGACGTCGTCCTTATTGAACGGCCACCGGGGATGGAGGGGGGCTCGTCGCGCCGACTGCTGGATGAGATACCGCCTCGAAAGCGGCGCTGACTTCCCCACCGTCGATACTGACTGTTCCGCCATTGATCAGACCCTCCAGATAGGCGCGCGCGGCTTGCTGCTGGCGCTGGGTGCGCAATGCGGCGCGCAGTTGATCTTCGACTTGCGCCAGAGGTTGCGCCTGCGCTTCGTGAACGTCCACGACTTTGACGATGTGAACGCCGCCGGGCAGCTGGATCGGATCGCTGACCTCGCCCTTGGCCATTTTCTGCACGACTTCGCGCAGGCCCGGGATCAACTGCTGCAGCGCCATTTCGCCGCTGTCGCCGCCTTTTTCTGCGCTGGTCTTGTCTTGCGAGTACTCGCGCGCCAGGGCGGCGAAATCCGCTTTCTCCGCGCGGACGCGCTTGACCAGATCGGCGGCCTGCTTGCTGGCGCGAGCCACGGCCTGCCCGTCGGTATACGGCGCGGCCAGGTAGATCTGGCTAATGCGATAGCGCGCCGGCACGGTCAGTCGCGCCTTGTTCTGATCGTAGGCGGCCTGCAGTTCCTGCCGAGAAGGGTAGTCCGCGGGCGGTTCGCTGACGGACTCCAGATAGGTGCGCAGTACGACCTGGTCGCGGGTCAGTTCCAGCGCGCGGCGAATCTCCGGGCGGCTGGCCCACCCCTGGTTGCCGGCTTGCGCGATCAGGGCTTTTTCGGCCAGGCGCGCGCGCAGCCACTGGTCCAGCGAGGCCCGGTCCGCCTGCAGCTGCATCCGTTGCTCGATGGTCAGGCCGCGCAGGACGTCCTCGATGTCGGCTCGCGAGATCGAGACATCTCCCAGGGTGGCAACAGGCTTGTCAGCAGGCGTCACGGTCTGCTTGGCCGTCGGTGCCCCATCGGCGCTGGCCTGCGCGGGTGCCGCGGCCTGGTCCGACGTCTTGGCCTGGGCTTCGCTCTTGTCGCCGCAGGCGCCCAGCAAGACCACGCTCAAACCCGCCGCCGCGACCGCGCGCAAGATATTGCATTCGTTCATAAACGCTCTCGAAAAGGACTGATCACGATCACGCGACGGTTTCTTGCGCCGCGTGGCTGGTCGCACCACCCTCTTCTTGCGCCGCAGTCTCGGCCGCCTCCGGCTGCTGCCCGCCCTCCTGCCGAACATACTGGCGCAGGAACATCAAAAACTCCTGCAGCAGGCGGTCCCACAGTTCGATCTTGGCGCGCACATGGTCCTGGCTGACGCCGCCGGCGACGACCACGTCCATTTCCAGCACCAGGAAGGAGCCGCCCTGCACCGTCAGGCACGCAAAACGCTTGCCCACGTTCCATGAGCCCACCAGGTCGTCGGGCAGTTCGCCCTGCACGCGCAGTGCACACCTGAACGTGTAGTCGACGAACTCGCCCTCCTTCGGCCCGGGGTTGCCGAAACGCACGGAGAATCCCGCCCCTTGGCTGGCGCTCAGCAACTGCACCGAGCCGTTCTGATCGGAACGGCTCACTCGCAGGCCGGCGTCCTGCAGCAGCGCGGTCAGGCTGTCGGCCGTAACGATCTGGATGAGAGTAGTGCTGTCAGTCATTGTGTATTGCTTCCATGTAAGAAAAATGAAAACTCAATCCGCGGGGCTGGATTCCGCGGCGGCCGGCGGCTGACGCGCGTCTCTATTGAACTGTGCGTCGTACAGCTTGTCGCCATAGCCCTGGGCCTGTTCGTCGAACATGACTCGCGCCTTTCCGGCAAAGGGCTGTCGGATCTTGAGCATGTCGCCCGTGCCGAACGACTCGTAGGCCGCCAGCAGTTCTTTGCCGGCGGCATACATATCGGCGTTCTTGCTTTCGCACATCGTCAGCAGCCCCTCGCGTTCCTTGAGCGCGGTTTCGAGACTGTTGCGCCTGGCTTCGCTGGCGCGCGCCATGCCCAGCAGTTCGTCGTAAGCACCGCGCACCTGGGCGGCATGCGCCTGGCTGGCTGCGACCTGTTCCCGGGCGGCTTCGCGCACCTGGTCCAGCTTGCCGGCTTCGGTTTGCGCCGCCTCCAGCTTTTGCTGCAGTTGCCTGCCTTGGCCGCGCAGTTGCTCGATCTCTTTCTGCGCGGCATCGCGTTGCGCTTCGGCCGTGCTTTTGGCGGCGTTGAGCTGGGCGCGTTCGCTTTGCAGCTGTTGCAGTTGTTGCGTGACACTGCGCAGCTCGGTGCGCAGACGCTCTTCCATGCTTTGCGCCTGGGCCGTCACGGGCGCGCCCAGGACCGCCGCCAGCGCGAGCGCCAATGCCGCCAGGCCGCCCGGCGCTTGCTTGCGAGTACGAACTGAAGTTCTCATGTCTGCCTTTTCCATCAGAAGCGCGCGTTGATTTCCGCTTGCACGATGTCGACCGCGTATGGCGCGCCATAGACTTCCTTGGAACTGGTCCAGCGCAGCAGGCCGTAGACGTTGTCGTCAAAGGCGTAACCGCCGCCCAGGAAGTAGCCGCGCGCATTGGTGCCGCCCAGATGGAACGTGGAATCGTTGTAGCCGTCCGGCATGGCGTCGGGTTCGATGTACTTGTAGCCGGCGAACACCATCCAGTCGCCCTTGCTGCGCAAGTCCAGGCCGCGGCCCAACGCCGCCTGCAGCATCCAGGCATTGGGGCCGCTTTCTATCGACGCGCCGTTCGCGCCCGCGCGATTGTTGACGACGTTTCCGACACCGCCGGCGCGGCTGCGCATCTCGCCTTCGTCGTAGGCCAGGTTGCGCACGTAGTTGCCATGCAGACGCAGGCCCAGACCGTCGAAGGCCTCGGTGTCCCAGATGAGGTTCACGTCCAGCAGGTTGAACTTCGAGGCCAGGCCGACGTATTGGTATTGGTCGTTGGCGGCGTTGGTCGGGTCCCCGGGGATGGCGGGAACCAGGTTGCGCAGCAGGAAGGCGGTGTTGCCTTGCTGCATGAAGGCCGGGCGCGACCAATCGGTATCGCAGACCGCGTAATCGGTGCGGCACGGCGACGACCGCTGGCCGGAGATATTGTCGAAGCGGTAATACGCCAGGGAGCCGGTCAGTGCGTTGCGTTTGTTGATTTCCCACTTGGCGCCGACCTGCGCGCCAAACAGCCACTTGTTCTCGGTCTCGCCTTCGCTCCAGCTGCTGTCCGACCACTTGCCGAAGGTCTGCTCCAGGGCAAAGGCGCCCAGGGTGCCGAACATCGTGACCGGACGATCGGCCAAGGCCTGCTTGAACACGGCCGAAACGCCGTCGAAGTTCAAGTCGTTCGAATACAGCATGTCGGTCGACAGGAATGGGTTGGCGGCGCGGCCTGCCGTTATGTTGACCCACTCCCTGGGGCGGTATCCGATGTACATCTGGTCCAGCCACACGTCTTTCTTGCTCATGCCGCCGCCCAGCGTCTGGGTGGTGGACACCGGGCTGTCGTCGCTGCCCGAAGCCAGGCGCACGCCGGCCAGCCATTGATCCGAGATCTGGGCCTTGACGCCGAGGCGCGCGCGGACGCGCAGCATGTTGCGGCGATCCTGGCGGGTGTTGGTGTACGGGAAATCCAGCGAGTAATCCTGGCCATTGGCGGTGATGCGGATGGGGCCGTTGTTGTTCCACGCATTGAAGTTGATGATGTTGTCGGCGTTGTACGAGTCGTACAGGCGCGACTCGTAGCGCGCACGCACATCGCCTTCGACCGTGATGCGAGAGACCCAGTCGGGAAAGGTATTGGGCTGGGCCCAGTTCTCGGCCTTGGCCTGGACCATGACCTCTTGCTTGACCTCGTCGCGGATGCTGGCGCGCACGGACTCGGGAATGTAGGGCACGCGCACATCGCCCGGCTGGGCGATAGCGGCGCCCGCCGCGCCGATCTGGACCGTCTGGGTCTTTTGGGCCTGGGCGGCTTCGGCCTCGGCCTGCTTGACCAGGGCGTCGGCCTGCTCCTGCTTGAGCACGCCCTGTTCGACCAGCATGCGGATCAGGTTGATCGTGGCGTTGGAGGAGGTCTGTGCCTGCGCGGCGGTAGGGCCCGCGCCCATCACCATAGCGACGGCCAATGCAATGGCCAATCGTGTGGGTTCAAGTTTCATCTTCAAACTCCGAATCTAGGAATCACGTTCAAGACAATGCGGTCAGGATGGGCGGCGGCCCGACAAGGAGGCGCGGATGGGCATGCTGATCGAGGCTGGCGGACGTTCGCCCACGGCGGGCACGGCGCGCAGTGCGGTTATCACTTTTTCGTCGATCTCGGCATCGCCGCTGGAACGGGCCAGCTCGACGCGCAGGATCTGGCCGGTCTGGTTCAGCCAGATGTCGACGTTCATGCGAAAAATCAGATTGCGGGTCCGATCGTCCTCGCGCAGGATCTTTTGCAGCGCGTACGCCATGTACTGGCTGTAAGTGGCGTTGCCGGCGCGACCGCCGCCAGAGCCCGACATGCCGCGACCTTGACCCGCGCCGATGTTGAAGGCGTCGGTGCCCGCCTGCGAATCGGCATCCATCTGCATGGGGTCGGCCAGATCGTCCGCCGGCGAAGGCGGCGCGTTGTCCTCGGGCTTGGGCGCTTCTTCCACCGGCTCGGGCTCGGGCTGTGGCTCCGGCTCGACCACTTCTTCCGGCTTCGTCTCGGGCTCGGGCGGAGGCTGTTCGGGCTCCGGTGGCGGCGGCGGAGGCGGCGGCAGCGGAATGATCGCGGGCACCTGCGGCGCCTGTCGCTTCACGCCCGCCATATCGTTGGCCCATTGCCAGGCGAAATAGCCCAGCACGGCCAGCACCGCTACGATCCCCACGCCCTTGGCGATGCGGACCGCCCGGCGCTTGCCCTTGCGTTCGGCTGGATCAGGAAAGTTCGACGACATGTTGCGCGCTCTAAGGGGTCGGCTTGCCGGTTACCAGGCCAACCTGGGAGAGTTCGAGACGGCGCAGCAGATCCAGCACCTCGACCACTTTCTGGTACTGCACGACGGCGTCGCCGCGCAGGATGATCGGAAAGTCCGGATTCAGCGCCTTCTCGGTGCGCAGACGGTCTTCCAGCTCCTGTAAGGTCACCGGATAGGCGTCCAGGAACACCTGGCCGGCCTCGTTGATGGAAATGGCCTTGGTCTTGGGCTGGGCCAGTGACACCGTGCTGCTGGCCTTGGGCAGCTTGACTTGGATGCCGGAGATCTGGGCGGTGGCGGTCAGGATGAACATGACCAGCACCACCATAAGCACATCGACCAGCGGCGTGATGTTGATGCCATCGACGGGCGCGCCGTCATCGTCATCGCTCGGGGACACGGATGCCATGTCGAATCTCCTTAAGCAGCGCGAGCGATTTCGTCGACCTGGCTTTCGCCATGTACCTCGGCCAGGCGGGTCACGAACTCATCGACGAACACGCGCATGTCGGCGCCCACGTCCTTGTTGCGACCCTGCAGCCGGTTGTAGCCAAACAGCGCCGGGATCGCGACGAACAGCCCCATGGCGGTGGCCAGCAGCGCGGCCGCCATGCCCGGCGCGATGGCGTTGATGTTCACGTCGCCCGCCATGGCGGTGCCCAGAAACACCACCATGATCCCCAGCACCGTGCCCAGCAGGCCGATGTACGGGCCGCCGGCGATGGCGTTGGACAGCACCCCCATGCGGCGACCCAGCGTCTGCACTTCTCTGGTGCGAACAGCGTCCATGGAAGCGCGGATGGCTTCTATGGTTGCGCCGGAGATCGACGAGGTGTCGGCGCCATGCGCACGGCGTACGCGCAGTTCGTTGACGGCAACTTCGTACAGACGCCACAGCGGAGCCTCGCCCAAAGCGCCCTTCAGCGCAGCGTCGTCCATCAGCATCTCAAGGCGATTTCCGATCTTGGAGAAAGCCTGGCGGAACCGGGCATTGCCTTCTTCCACGCGCGACACCTTGCGGTTCTTGGAGATCATGACCACCCACGACTGGATCATCATGAAGACCAGCACGGCGATCACGATCCAGGCGTCCAGGGGAACGGCATTGAGCAGATAGCCCAGCCCGCCAAAGCCGAAGCCCGACTGCTCTTCGTCGGCGCCGTAGACCACCAGCCGCGACTCGGCGCCCTGGGCCATCGCGTCGGCCCTGATGACCGCCGCCGGACGCGCGATCTTGGAGATGCGGATTTCGTCGATGGCGCCGATGAACGGCGTGTAAACCACGGCGGGCGTCACAGGCATGGAGGCTTGCGCGTCAGCGCCGGGGGCCGTCGCCGCGGCGCCTTCGGCGGGCGCGGTCTCAGGAGCCGCCGCCACGGCCCCGGGCACGTCGCCGCCGATCGCGGCGACCGTGTTCAGCGCGGGCAGGCTGACGCCCAGGGTGGCGGCGGGCTGCCCGTTGACGTACAGCACGGCCTGCCTGCCATCGGCGGTCACGGCCAGGTGTTGCCAGGCGGCCGGCGATAGCGGTTGGCCGGGTTGCGTGCGCTGGCCGCTGACCTCGACGAATGGCACGCCATTGTCCAAGCCGATCAGCAGCGAATTGCCGCTATCGCGACGGGCATAGACGAGCTGCGTGCCGGCAGGCTGGTCGGCGCGCACCCAGGCGCTGAAAGTGAAGGCGCCGGCGGAAGGCAGCGCCATCGAGGGGCTGGCGGGCAGCATCAGCGGCGCGCCGCCGGCAAACTGCGCGGCGCGACCGATCACGCCGTCCACCATACCGGCCGGCGCGGTCTGCGCGTGGTTGCTGTAAGCCGTGGAATCGCGCGGCGGCGCGTCGGGCGCGCCGTTGAAGTGGTACACCAGCGTGTAGTTGGGGTCGAAAGCCAACTGGCCGTTGGAAGTAGCCGGCGCCTGCTGGTTGCCGTAGTACATCCAGATATCCTGGCGCTGCGCACCCACGACCTCGGGGATGTCGACCCAGACCAGCGCCATGCCCAAGAGCGGATCGAAGCTTTCGATCTGATGGTTCAGCACGGTCTTGTCGTCGCTGGCGACAAAGCGCAGGTCCGAGCCGTTTTCATTGACGCCGTCGAAGGCGAAGTTGGCGGTGTGCAGGCGCACCAGCAGCGGCACGCGGCCCACGTTGTCATTGATGGCGCCGGCCTGCGCCGTCGTATCCACCGAGATCTGCTTGCGAAAGTTCCAATCTGCCTGCCACCAAGCCTTGGCGGTCAGCGGGAACGCGCTGACGACCAGGGTCAGCATCAGAAAGAGTAAGCGTTGCATGGTAGTCGTGCTCCGGAAGGCCTTCATCCGTATGGGTTAATAGGTGGCGCGCAGATTGAAGTTGAGGCGCGAATCGTTTTTCTTGGTGACGTCGCCGTCGCGCAGGGCATAGCCCCAGCTCAGGCCGCCGTACAGCCAATCGAAAACCTGTATGCGGGTACCCAGGCCGACGCTGGCCAGTCCAAAAGAATGCTGCTGCTCGGGCAGCGGATCGCGCAGGCGCAGGAATGCCCAGTCAGCGAAAGCGAAGAAGCGCCATTCATTCACGAGCGGACCGGCCCAGCGGGACAGCGATGGGGTGCGAAATTCGAGCGACGCCATCAGGCCTTCATCGGCCGCGCGTTCCGCAGCCAGGTAGCCCCGCACGCTGGTCGCGCCGCCGGCCGAGAATTGCTCGTTGGACACCAACGCGCCCGACGCCAGCTGGAAGCCGCCACGCGCAAACAGCTGCCAATCGCGTCCGACGTCCTGGGTGTGGGTCAGATCGCCGCGCAACAGCGCGAAGCTGGGGCTGGCCATGTAGCGCTTGTAGTCGAAGTCTTCCGCGCTGCTACCCAGGCCGAACATGCTGCGCGAGGCCGCGACCACGCTCATGCTGACCGAGCTCTGCGTAAGCTCCGTATAGCGATAGCCGTCGTACGACAGCGTGAACGGCAAATACTTGAGCGGCACGCGATCGCGGTCATCGCCGAAACGGATCTGCTCGTCGAAATCCTTGTAGTCCAGGCCGAAGGAAAAACTGTTGTACCAATTGCCCAGCGGCTCCATGCTGTAGGTCGCCATCGCGCCAAACGAGTGGCCGCGGCCCAGCACGTTGGTGCCGCCGATGGTGGCCACGTCGCTGTCGGACTTGTAGCCCGAGAACTGCAGACTCCAACGGTCGGACAGGGGCATGGAGTAAGAGCCTGACCACACACGGGCGTTGGACGGTTCCTGGGGTGCAGTGAAAAAGGTCAGCGAGAAAGCATGGCCGCGCTGCCACAGGTTGTCATGGCCGAGCGTGAACATGGCGCGCAACTTTTCGGTGTCGGCGCTGTAATCGTTGTTCAGGCCCGCGCTGGCGCTCCAGGGACTTTTATCTTCGACCTTGAGGTCGACGTCCATGGTGCCGGGGAACTTGCCCTCCCGCACCAGCGGCATGACCTGGCGGCTGGACGTGCGGTTGAGCGCCGTCAGCTCGACTTGCGCCTTGTTGAAATTGGGCACCTCGCCTTCCTGCAGCGCAGGCACCTCTTCGCGGATCTCCAGCGGCGAGTAGTGCTGCGCGCCCACCACGCGCAAACGCCCCACCTTGGTCTCGGTCACCTGCAGAATCACGACCCCGCCCGTCACCTGCTGTTCGGGCAGGTCGACGTACACGGATTGATAACCCTTCTGGTGATAGCTGTCTTGCAAAGCATTACGGGCCGACTCGATGTCGGACATCGTGCGTCCAGGCCCGAGGAATGGGTAGACGGCTTTTTCGATATCGCTCGCGCCGAGCACTGAGTTGCCGCGCACGATGTATTCGCTGATGTTGACGCGGCGCTCGTCCGATTGCCTGGAAGGCGGCGCGGCAGCCTCGCCTGCGTCAGCCTGGGCGTAGGCGCCGGGCTGCACGCCCAGCGCCAGCACTGCCGCGCCCAAGACTTTGAACCACACGCCCTGTCCTGCGTTTTTCAACTGATGCATGGAACCGCACTCAATACCGGTTGGTTTAGGAATGGAGACGGCCGTGGCTGGGGCAGATACGCCAGCAAACCAACTGCCATGCTCATTTACACATTCCTAGACGAACGGCGATCGAGCGGAGTGCTCGATGTCACAAAAACTTCATGCAGAAATCCGCGGAAGCGGGGCACGCGCCCCGCATCGGGCTTACAGCCCCAGACTCCGCAACTCGTCTGGCGTCAGACTCGAAACGTCGCCTTGCGGATGGGACCCACGGGCCAGCACCTGGACCATGTGGTTGGGCGTATAGCGCTGTGCCTGCTGCCCGGCCGGAGGCACCGCGCTGGTGGGCCCGGGCGCCGGGGCGCCGCCTGGAAGCGGTTCATCGCCAAAGCCCAGGATCTGCACGCTGATGATCGACGGCAGGGCCTTCTGCGCGGCGGCGCGCGCGCCCTGGGCCGCATCGGAGGCGGCCGAGGCCGCGTTCGAGGCCGCCGTGCTCGCGCTGGTGAGCGCGCCGACGTTGACCGCGGCGATCACCGGGATGCCTGTGGCCTCGCCCTGCGCCTGGATATTTTCCGCGTTGACCACGCGCAAGGCGGCCACATTGACATCGCCCGAGACGCGAATACCCGCTTCGCCCGCGTCGACGGTGCCCAGCGGCGCGATCAGATCGATATCGCCCGGCGGAACCTCCGGGATCGGATTCAGCGTCGCGATACCTGCGCCGGTGCTGGGCGCCGTCGGCGACAATGCGATGTTGCCGACGCTGTCGTACACGCGGCGCTGCGGGGTGTAGACCATGCTGGTCTTGCTGCCACGACCGGCGTTGATGTCGCCCTGCGCCGACCAGGCCAGGATGCTGCCGCCAAAGGTCGTGAAGACGCGGCTCTGGCCCATCAGGATGCTGTCCATCGCATAGATGTTGATATTGCCGTCGCCCTGCGTGATCACGCCCGAACCGGGCCCCGGATTGAAGCCGCCGTCGATGCCGACCAGCGTGCGCCCGCCCGGCGTCATGAGGTTGATGTCGCCGCCGAAGTTGGTGTGGATGCCCGCGTCCAACACGTCATAGAACGACACGTTATAGCCGGGGCTGCCCATGGCCTCCCACTGCGCCTTGGTGATGTATTTGGCGCCCGCGCGCGGACGTGACTGCCCGATGGGGTTGTTCACGTAGTCAGCGTTGAAATAGATCGCGCTGCTGAACATGGTGAGATCGCCTTCACGACTCAACGCCTTGCCCTGCGCGTCCTGCGCGGGGAACAGCGTGGCGATGGCTTCGCGGCCGCGCAGATAGCTGCCGGCGCGCTTGCCCCCGGTCTCGTTGTATTCGCGGCCGGACTCACGCAACTCGGCGTAGTAGACATTGCGCAGATAGGCGCGCTGCTGCTCCGCCGGCAGCGCGTCGAAGAAGGTCCGCGCGTCCATGGTCGCCGCATCGTAATGCAGGGCGAGACCGTTGGCGCCGCCAAAGCGCTCGCTCAACCAGTTCACCAGATGCAGCTGGCTCTCCCGCTGGAACTCGCGCGCCAGCGAACGGCTGCTGGCGGTACGCCCCTCGGCAAGCGCGGCCGCGCGCGCCGCATCCAGTTCGGTCTGCTTCTGCGCCAGGAAAGCCTCGGCGCCCGACGCGTCGCCGGTATAGCCGAACTCGTCTTGCAGCCATTGCGCCAGCTTCAGCGAGCCGCCATAGACCGTCACGACCTTGCCCGGCTGGTCGGCCAGCGGCAGATCCAGCGCTGCCTGATTGGCCGGATTCAGATAGCGCTCGGCAAAGGCATTCCAATACACGCCCTCGCCCATGCCGGCCGACACCGAAATACCGGCGCCGCCGCTGCGATCCCCCGACGCGGCGCCGCCGCCGATCGGCCCCAGGCTCTTGATTTCGCCCTTGTTGCCCAGGTAGACGTGACGGCCCGCCGACACATCGAGCAGGCCGGTCCCCATGATGTAGAAGCTGCTGTCACGGATATCGCGGCCCGCCTCCACCACCGATATCTCGTCGGCATAGGCGTGCGCGATCAGGTTGCCGCGCGTCGAGGCGTTACCCACCTTGGCGGCGCCCACCGTGGCGTCTTTCCCGCCCAGCGTGGTGCCGGACCCGACAATGTCCCGGCCGGCGCGGATCGACACCGGGATAGACGCCTCATAACGCCCTTGCTCGAAATCCGCCTGGAAACTGGGCAGCACCGCCTGGCCGACGCGCAAGCCGACGATATCGCCCTGCACCGCGTAATAACGCGCCGGCGCACGCCCCGCGACCGCATCCGCGATGGTCGCGGGACTGCCAAAGGTGAACAGCGCGGCCGTATTCCGCCGTCCGCCATCGGGGTTCGGAGAGCCGTTATACCCGATCGTGATCCAGTCGTTGTAGGGCTGCGATTCGGCGGCGGCGTTGGTGATCAACAGGGCGTTCCCGCCCCAGGGGCCGCCGCCGGTCTCGGCCAGCTTGCCGACAAACCCCGGACGGAAGGGGCTGGCCATGGCCAGCGGATCGGCCGTGGAGGCCGAGAGCACATAGCCGGCGCCCAGGATCGAGTCCCGCGCCAGCAATTGCAGTTCGCCCTTGCCTGTGGCGTTGACAAACTGTCTGCCCACGGGCGACGGCGCCAGCACGGTGCCGTAGCGATAGCGCAGGACCGGGCCCTGGACGGCGACGGTCGCGCCGCTTCCGCTGGCGCCGTAGTACAGGCTGCCGTTGGCCGCAACCGCGCGCAGGATCGACGGATAGAAATAGCCGTCGCCGTTGGCCGACTGATTATGTCCCTCGCTGCCCCAACGCGCGTCCTCACTGCCCGCGATGTCATCCCAGGCCGCGGTCGGCGTAAGGTTGCCGCCCGCGCTCAACAGATCGATCGCGGTGGCCGGCGTCCAAAGGGAGAACCAGCTCCAGCCGTCGCCGTCATGCGCCGCGCCCTGGTAGGTGAATGGCGTCGCGCTGAGCTGCATCGTGCGGCCCGGATCGGCCGCGCCGCCCAGCACCAGGTCACCGCGCGTATCGATACGGACGGCCGAGTCGCCCAGCACCAGGATGGGGCCGCCGCTGGCCGCGCCGCCCGCGGCCGTATACACATTGCCCAGGCGCGAGTCCATCTGGTCCCGTCCGCCGCCGTAATTCACCTTCACGCCCCCGACAGCCCCGGCATGGACCGCCGTGGCGCCGCGCAGGTTGACGAAAGTGCCGTTGAGGTCGTATTCGTTGCGCCGCAATTGCGGGTTGGGGTTGAGCGCGCCGCCCAGGCGCAGGGTGAGATCGCCGCCGCCGGTCTGCACCAGCTCGCCGGCCGGCGTGATGCGGCCGGTGCCGGCCACGGCCAGGTGCAGGCCCTGGCTGCGCGGCGTATGCGCCCGCAGGTTCCAGCTCGAAGGAATGCCGCGCGCATCGATGATGCCGGCGTCGCCGCCCGCTTCCACGGTCAGATTGCCGCCACCCAGCGTGCCGATGCCGGTAAAGCCCACGAGGAACGGATCGTTGTTGAACAGGCGTGAGCCAAACGCATCGTATGTGCCTTTGGCATCGCCCGCGACATAGGTGCCGAAATTGATCCACCACGAAGCCGGCGTGGCTTCGACCCCGGTTCCGATGCTGCCCGTGCCCTGGCGCCATAACCAGCTGCCCACCGTGACCGTGGGAATCTGCTCGCGCGAGTTCCAGAACTTGTAACCCTCAGGATCGCCGTAGTTCTCGTTGCCGCCGATCAGGTCGCCCTTGATATCGCCTTGCGCGCGCAGAAGCACGTTGCCGCCGTGCTCCGGATACCAGGCCGCGTACAGGCTTTGGGCGCCGCCATCGACCAGCGACTCGAAGCCCGCGCCTTCGGCGCGCAATATCGTGCCGTCGCTCAAGCGCCCCCGCGCCCGGTGATAGGCATCGCCCATCGAGGCCGACGGCGTGCCCGCCGTATAGACGCCGTAAAGCGAGGTCATATTGAAATCGCCGCCGGACACCAGATCCAGATCGCCCGCGCCGGTGCGCAGCACGCTGAACAGCTGCTGGCGCGCGGGATGATAGGACGTGACCGTCTCCGGCGGACCGCCGGCCGACCCGCTGACCATCTCTCCCATGCCGTAGACATTCAATTCATCGGGACTCGAACCGATCAGTCCGAACGCGATCAGCTCGTCGATCTGCGCCTGGGTGACAGGCTGGCCCGATACCGGCGGCGTGCTGAGCGAGACTCCCATCATGTCCATGAAGGCCTGGAACTGGCTCAGGTCGGCCCAGGCAAAACCCGGGGCCTTCACATTGACCATCTCTCCCATGCCGTAGACGTTCAGTTCGTCCGGAGTCGAACCGATGAGCCCGAACGCCTTCAGCTCGTCGATCTGCGCCTGCGTGACGGGTTCGCCCGATACCGGCGACGAGCTGAGCGCGACCCCCATCATGTCCATGAAGGCCTGGAACTGGCTCAGGTCGCCCCATACATAAGAGGGCTTGCCGCCGGTGCCCGGGACTTCGGTCACCATGGCGCCCAGACCGAAGTGCGGATCCGCCAGGCGGAGCTGGGCCGTCGTGTTCACCAGGGTCAGGCGCGTGTCCGCGGCCTGCAGATCGGCGCCCGCCACCAGGCGCAGGTCCCAGGACTGCGAGCCGGCCGGCAGCATCGGCGCCAGCGCAAGATTGCGGCCCTGCGTGCCATCGGCGCCGGTGGGCCGCAAGTTGACCATCTCGACGCCGCCTGGCAGCACTACATCGGTCTCGGAAGGCACGAGCGCGCCCTTGGCCAGCGTCAGCGGCCGTGACAGCTTCATCGCCACCGGCAGCACGACGCCCTTGGGCCAGATCGTGGCGCCGATCTGCGCCTGCGCGGGCAGGCGGAAGCCGGCGGCCAGCTGCATGCCAGCGTCCAGCGTCAGCGGCGTTTGCACCACCGAGCCCGCGGGGTGAACGACATTGCCCGACGCATCCAGCACCGCCGAGGCCAGCACCGTGCCGGCGGGCAGCGTCAAGCTCTGCGCCAGCGGCATGGTGACGGGCAGACGCGTTCCCGCGGGCAGCGTCAGGCCATCGACCGGCAAGTCATAGTTCAGCGTGCGGCCGCTGGCGAATTGCGTGCCCGCATCCAGCGTCGCCATGCCGCCGTGCGGGATGACGAGATCGCCGCCAAAGGGCATGCGGCCAGCGGGCAGGACCCAGCCGTTGTCGTCGTGCGTCACCCCCAGCCTGGTCGTATCGAAGCCATCGGTAATGCTGCCGAACAACGTCAGATCGCCCTGGGCGCGCAGCACCAGAGCGCCGGCTTCGCCCGAACCGTAGACACCGGTGCGCTGCGTGCCCGGGTTGACACCGGCATAGCGATAGCCCGAGAGATCGATATCGCCATCCACGTGCAGATCCCCATGGGGATTGACCGCCGCGTTGCTGACGATCTCCACGCCGGGGCGCAGGTGGAACTGCTCGGTATAGCCGCGCAGCCCCGCGAGCTTGCCCTGCATCAGCGTGCCGTTGGCCAGGGCGTTGTTGATGAAGGCAATGCTGTCGGCGTGTTTCGCGTCCAGGTAGGCCTGGTCTATGCGTTGATAGCTGCGGCCGTCGACGGAGGCGTCCGTGCCAACCGGCGCATCGTCATAGGAATGGAAGGCGTTGACGGCGATGGACCTGGCTCCGGTAATAACTACCGCGCCCCGGGCGTCGATGTCGACGTCGTTGCCGCTGGCGCCGCCCAGGCGCGGGGCATTCAAGGTCACCGTACCGTAGTTCGCGCTCGCGCCGTCCACGGCAAGGTCCATGCGCACACCGTCGGCCAATGTCAGACGGCCATAGCCCGAGTCGATCTCGACGATGGCGCGGTTGGGCGCCTCGATGACCTGGCCGTAGCTGTCGCGGCGCAATACGCTGGCGCTGGCGTCGAGCACGGCGCCGCCGGCAAGCGTCACGCCCTGGTTGGCGGCGAGGCGGATGCTGCCGGCGCGTTCGCCACTGGCGTCGATCGTGCCGTTGACCGTCAGGCTGCCGTTATCGACCGAGATATTGATCTCGCGAGCCTTGAGTTCGCTGCCGATGACAAGATCGCCTTGCTTGAGCTGGAAGCTGCGGCCGCCGAAGACTTCGCCTTCGGTCAGGCGCAAGTTCAGGCCGGAGAAATCCGCGATTCGCCCCGCTCGTACGTCGATGTAGCCTGCAGCGTATGGCACGGACGTGCCGCCCGCATCGTAATGGCCGGTGCTGCCGCCGTGCATCGTGCCGTTCAGGTCGGCCGTGCCCGCCAGGGCGAGCACGGTCAGCCTGCCCGCGCGGTTCTGCTTCGCCGACAGGTCAACGGTCGACGCGGCATGTTGCACGACACTGCCCTGACGGCTGTCGAGAATGACGTCGCCGCCCCAGCTGTACTTGCTGACGTCGAAGAAATGCAGTTCACGCCCGGCCAGGTCCAGCTGCGCGCCGTCTTCCAGCACCACATCCTGCTGCGCCGATGCCGTGAATTTGCCGCTGGGCAGCAGCACGGCGGTATTCAGCGTCAGGCGCGTGCCGGCATCCAGGCCCAGCGTCGCGCCCAGCGCATTCGCCAGGGTCGCGTTGTCTGCCAAGGGAGATGCCGAACCGGCCGGCGCGGTCACCACGATCGCGCCGCCCGCCTTGATATTGTTGACCGACCCCGCCTGACCCGTGAGCAGCGGCGTGTTCAGACGCAGATCACCGCCGCTGTATGTCCAGGCCTTGGCCGTCTCATCCCAGGCCCCCTGCGATTGATAGACCGACAGCGCGCCCTTATGGTTGGCGGTGATGCGCTCGCTGGCGTTGAGGTCCACGCCGGCAAAGCCCAATGCCAAACGCTCATGCGTACCCACGGTGTCGGGCTGGCTCAACGGGCCGTAGCCGAACTCGATGGTCCGGGCATCGACCACAAAGCGGCCGCTGCCCGTCCCCGCGCCGCCCGCGATGACATTGCCGGCAGGCGTGGTCGCGCCGTTCCAGACCAGCGTGCCGGTCTCGATGCGGGCCACGTCGCCCGCGCCGCCATGCCCGTAGAAGGCCGGCGCGCCCAGCACCAGGCGCTCGAGCGATGATTTGCCCGTCGCCTTGTCGATGGTACTGAGATCCACGCTGCCGTAGAAATTGACCGAGTCGCTTGCGGTAAGAACCAGGTTCTCCAGCGCCGGCGCTCCGGTGCGGGTATCGCCCCGCAACAGGCGCGAGAGCACGTCCTGGTTCAGCGTAAGACCGGCAGGCAGGACGCTCGCGGCCTTGGCCTGCGAGAGCGTCGCGGTCGTGCCGATGTTGATGCCGCCCACGGCCAGCGTCAGGTTGCGCGTTCCGTAGCGTACCGACTCACCCAGTTCAAGCGATTTATTGGTCGCGGCGGCAATGCTGCCTTCCGAGTACAGCATGGTATCGCCCGCGCAGCTTGCGCCCGCCGCGCAAGTGCCGATGTGCAGATATCCCGCCCCATTCATGCCGTAATCGTCAGCCGTCGGCGAGGTCAGGTTCAACCAACCGTTGGTGACGGCCAGCACGCCGGCCTGTCCTGGTCGCAGCACATAACCGTCGTTCGAATCCCAGGCCGCCCTGCCCTGTCCCAGCGTATTGATGCCTGCGCCCTGCTCGATGGTCAGGCCTTGTTCCTTGTTGCTCACCACCAGGAAGACGGAGCCGGCTTCCAGCATCGCGCCCCGGCGCAGGATGAGCTCGCCGGTCGTGCCGCTGCCGAGGCCGACCTGCCAGGAATTTTCAGTGGAGAATCCGCTGGCGGTCTGCGTGACGAAGGTGGATGTCGGCGCGCCGCCGATGCTGATGGTGGCCGCCTTCAAGTTGTTGAGCGTGCTGGCATGAACCGACGTGCCCGCAAAGCCTTCGGTGGGCGCGGCGCCGTCGGCCAGAATCTCGATGCGGCTGCCGTTCAGGACCGCGGCGCCGCCTCGCCCGTCCTTGGCAGGGGTGAAGTCCACCGTGCCGGCGGCGACATCCAGCCGGCTTCCCGGCGTGAGGTGCAGCTGCCGCGCATCGCGCTCGAGCTGCGGGCGCGGCGCGCCGTCGCGCAGCGCCCAATTCAGGCCGAACTGCGCGTAACCCGTCTCGTTGAAGTTCGAGTAGGTGCGCAGCGTGTCGGCCGGCGTCAACACCGCCGAGGTGGTCTGCACGTCGGCAATGCCGGTGTTGGCGAAACCCAGGCGGGTGGCTGTGGTGTAGGACGCATTGCGCATACGCCCGCCACTGCCGAACGCGGCGTTGCCGACGGCCCGGCCATTCAACTCGACGCGGAAAGCGCCCGGCAGCAATGCATAAGTGGACGGCAACAAGGTATAGGTTCCGGCCGCCAGGCCCGGTACGCCGTCGCCGACGGTGATCTGCCGACCGATCATCGGATCGCCCGCGCCCTTCTCCGCCGCGATGGGTGCGGCGGCGGGCTGCGCGCCAGGCACGATGGCGTAGACCGGGTTGCTGGACAGCGACGGCAGCGCAAAGCCGCTGCCATCCCACTTCACCTGCATCAACGGATTCAGGCGCGCGTCGGTCGAACCGCCGCGCCCCGTCAAGAAGCCCGCGCCGGTCAGCTCGCCGCCGCCGGACAGATCGATCCGCGCGCCGGACTGGACCTCGATGCTGTCGCCTGTCAGGCTCACATTGCCCAGGGCGCCGCCCAGGCCGGCATAGACGGCATCCGAGCCCGCGTAGTTATAGGTCAGGCCATCGACGGTGCCGCCATAAGGCATGAGTAGGCCCGCCGCGCTCACCGAGGTGGTGCTGCCCGGACGCAGGGTGATCGTGCCCGGCGGTTGTTCGCCGCTCGCGGCGATGCCCAGTTCCAGGATACCCAGCGGCGCGCGCAGCACGCCGCCCTGATCGATGTTGGCCGAATACAGGCGCAACGTGCCGAAGGCCGAGTACGGCGTGGGCGGCGCGGCGCCGTCTCCGCTACGTTCGATACGCAGGCTGCGCGCGGCGTCGTAGCGGGTTTCATAAGAGCCCCATTGGTTGAACGCACCGCTACGCCCGGCGATCACCTCGCCCAGGGCGCCGGTGGCCGGATAGATCTGGCTGGCCGCCAGCAGCAGATCGCCTTCGGTCGTCAGAGACGTACGGTCGCCGACCGTATGCTTCAGGAACCGCAGATCGTTCCTGCTGCGCAGTTCCACCTGTTCGAATCCCTGGCGCGACACCAGCGCCTTGTCGCCCTGCATCGAATAGCCATAGGCGCCGAACGCAACCCTGTTGATGACATCCAGCACGCCGGCTTCCACGCGCAACTGCGTGGCGTCGCCCAGCTCGACCATGCCGCCTTGGGTCGAGGTGGGTGCGTTCAGGGTCGGCATGACGTGCTGGTCCTTGCCCAGACGCGAGGCGCCCGCCAGGCGCACATAGGGCGCGGCCAGCGTGACGCGGCTGCCGGCGGGCGCGCCGTCGGCCAACGCGAAGGCCGTGCCGACCAGGTTCAGTCCCTGGCCGAGCGTCAGATCGACGCCGCCTTCCAGCGACAGGACACCGTTGACCAGCAAGGACAGATTGTCGAAACCGCCTTCCTTGATGCGGTCGGCGCCTATGCGGCCATGGCCATAGACCAGCCCGGCATCGGATTGGCCCGGCCTCAGATCGGCCGCCAGGCCCGTTGGCGTCTGTTCCCGCAGCAATTGAAGTTCGCGCGGCGCCAGCATGCGATCTGCCGGTCTGCCCGCGATGCGGTAATTGGGCGACTCCAGCGCCAGCGACAGCGTGCCGCCGGCCGCGCCCGCGCCGCCCGAGACGGCCGTCATTTCCCCGTCCAGGTACAAGCCATTGAAGCTGGCCAGATGGATCGCCCCGCCGCCGGAGGCCACCAGCATCGCCCCCTTGCCGTTCATATCTAGCATCGTCGCTGCGCCCGAGGCATCCAGGCGCGCGCCCTCGCGGATGACGATGAAATTGTCGATGGCATCGGCCTCGGTGGCGTACGCCTGGTACGCGCCGCCGATCTCGATACGCCCGCCATCGAGCACTGTGCCGTAACGACGGCCCTGGCTATCCAGCGCGCTTTGAGCCAGACCCGCGACATCCAGCACCGCCTCGCGCCCGATCCACACCGAGCCGTCATGCCCCTTGAGACGCGTGACGTCCTGCGCGCCGGCGCCCAGGCCGTAGACGCCGATGCGTCCGCCCGCCGCGCGCAGCGTACCGTCGATGGTTATCTGGCCGTTGTTCCGCAACATGATGCTTTTGCCCGGATCGACCTCGATGCGCGCGCCCTCGGCGATGACGAGCGGCGGCGCATCGGCATTCTCCAACGTGCTGCGCGCGTTGCCGGCGGTCAGGGTCAGGCTTGCGCCGCCTCGCTGCGTCAGCGCGCCTCGCGCCGGGCTTTCGGTGAACAAAGGCGGCAGCCACATCGTCAGCGCCGTCTGCGGATCGGCGCCGGTGGCCACGCCGCGCGCGATGGAAAAGTCGGCCTGCAAGACCGGCATGGTCACGCGCAGATCGGCGCCTTTGGCCACGGCCAAGCCATCGCCGCCCGTCACCGCGTAATGCGAGAACCCCTGCTGGAAAAGGCCGGCATCCAGCAGCAGCAGGGGCTCAACCGCTACCGCGCGCGGCAGGCTTGCGCCCGCGCGGATCAAGGTTCCGGCCGAGAAGGTGACATCCGTGGGCGCCAAATTCCCCGCCGGGATCACGACGGGAGTGGGCGCAAGCGGTATGCCATTGGCATGTATCGCGGCGTCCACGACATAGTTGGTCGGGAAGTTCGCCGGGTTGACGATTCCCGTGATGACCGTTCCCGCTGGCAACGTCGGCGGCACGTACCAGCTGGCGGTATAGCCCTCGACCCTCAGGGACTGGCCGTTCGACAGGTTGACGCTGTAGAAGGCGTTTTCACTGCTGGCCTTGGGCAGGGTCCAATCGGCTCCCACCGTCAGCCAGGTCGACGAATCGCTCGCGATCACTCTTGGCGCGCCGCCCACCGCCTCGCCAGGATTGGCGTGCGTGCGGATGGAGTGGTAGTCCAGGGGCAACACCGCGCCTTCGGCAATGGTGAAGTCTTCGCTCGTGACCAGGTCCACCGGCGCGCTCTGGCCTGCCTGCAAGGCGCCGTCGGCGCCAGCCACCAGTCCGCCGATCACGACGGCGCTGCCATTTTGCAGGGTCAGCGTGCCACCGCCTTCGACGCCGTAACCGCGCAATTCGCCTTGCAGCGTCAACCCTCCCTTGGCGGCGGTGGCCGCCGCGTAAGCATCGGCGGCCAGCGTGATGTCGCCGCCCTTGCCTCCCAGCAGACTGTCATCGCCCAGCAGCGCCGCGCCCGAGGACACATCCAACAGCGCGCGCTTGCCGACGGTGACGTCGCCGCTGCTACGCGCGACGATGCGACCGCCGTCGATGTACGGCAGACCGCTGAGATTGCCGTCGCCTTGCTGCAGATTGCTCCAGACGCCGCGCGCGTCCAGGGTCACGCCTTCGCCGATCGACACACGCGCCGTATAACCCGCCGGCGCCGTCGTCGCCAACGGCAGGTCCTGCCAACCCGAACTGACGTTGGGGTATTGCTCGACCATGTCGCCCAAGGTGATGGCGCCGCCGCGCGCGGTCAGGTCTGCATTGACGTCGACTTGCGTCGCATGCAGCGCGATCTCGCCTCCCGCCGCCACCTTGACCGCGCCGTCGACCTGCACGGCGCCGTTCGCGTAGGCGCGCAACTCGCCCAGTTCCAGGCCATTGAGCCAGTCTGCGTTCAGGGTGATGCGCGAAGGTTCGGTTTGCGTCGATGCCGCCTCGGCGTCCTCCGAATCCCGCGGCATGCCCAGCACGATCTCGTCAGCCACCGCCCCCGGCGTATAACGCAGATTGCCCGAGGCCTCGTCATACACCGGCTGCCAGGTTCCCAGGATCAGGCCCGCGCGACGCGGCGCGGCCGTCTGGCTCTGCTGATAGCCGTCCAGGCGCGACTGCGGCGCGTTGATCTGCCGCACGCCCTGAAAAGCCTTGGCTTCCACATCGCCGTCCAGCGTGGCCTGGCGCGTGCCGATGATCAGGCGGCCCGCGTCGCGGCCCACCGTGTAGCCTTCTTCCCAGCGCTGCGCCTTGGCGATCAAGGGATTGAGGAAGGTGTCCGTGCGCCCCCAGCGCACGCTCTTGCGTTCATAGCCCGTGTACGAGGCGTCCTCGGGAAAGAGCAGATCGCCCGGCGCGCGATCCACGGTATAGAGACGGCCGTCGCCGCCGCGCAGCCAACTCTGGTTGAGATAGCCGCTTTGCACGTCCAGCGAACCGCCCGAGAGGTTGATGCTCGAGCCCGCTCGCGTCGTCACCCCGCCGCCGGCAAAGTTGACCGTGCCGCCCTGCGCCATCCACTCGCCGATGGTATGGCCGGTGGTGCCCAGGTACCCGCCCACTTCCAGCAGGCCGCCTTGGGTATACCATCGGTCGGTTTCATAGCCGCCCGTACCGGCCGGCACCAGCACCAGGTAGCGGCGGTCCACCCACACATTGGTGTTGTTCAGATTGCCGGACTCGCGATTGCCCGAGGCGTCGCGCTGCTCGTTGCCCTGGATGTTGATCTGGACGTTGTTCGAGGCCATCGCAACTTGCACGCCCACGGCGCCCGAGACATCCACGGCCGCGCCGGCGTGGATCGTGGCGCTGCCTTCGGCGCTCACCGCCACTTGGCCGCCGGTAGCCAGCGTCAGACTGCCGTCGGTGAAATCCACGTTCTGGCCCGAGACGATCTCGATGCGGGACTGGTCCCGGCGGTCGGACTGTTTGGACAGATTATCGAAGGTGCCGCTGATGTCCCGCCGCTGCTGGTCCAGCGTGGCGGACGCCTCGATCAAGGCATTGCGCTGGCCATCGAAGGCGGACTGGCCATCGTCTTCGAGCACGATGGCGGTGATGGAATCCTTGCCGAGCGTGACCTGGCCTTGCGCGTCGCCCGCGCTGTTGAGCAAATGGATGGTGCCGCGCGCGTTGACCGAGGTCGTGGTCAGCGCCACGCCGTTCTGGCGCACGTCGTGGCCGGCAAGGGTGATGTCGCCTTCGCGGGCCTGGATGAGGCCGGTGTTCTGCACCAGGCCACGCTCAATCGCCGGGTCGACGCGCGCGAGATCGAGATTGGCATCGGCCTTGGGCGCGATTTCATTGCCGCGCGTGGTCGAATAGGTCGTGCCGCCATCGGTGCTGTTGGTGACCAGTCCTTTGCGGATCACGAAGCTGTCGCCCGCCGCCAACTGCGTCTGGCCCTTGCGGGTGCGGATGTCGCCGTCATTACGCACTTCCTGGCCCATCAGCAGCACATAGCCACCACCCTGCGTCACGCTCGCGGGCTCATGGGTCTGAATCAATGCGCCCGCCTGCACCGAGACATTGCCCAGGGCTTCGGTGAACGAGGCCGTGTTGGCGTCGGCGCCGTAGATGCCGCGGCTGAGGAACTGGTCGTTGCTGATCCTGGCCGCCGCCGCCACCAGGTTGCGCGCGTTGACCTGGCTGCTGCCGGTGAAGATCACGCCGTTCTGATTGACCACCATGACCGAGCCATCGGCACGGATCGACCCCTGGATCTGGCTGGGCTTGGCCGAGGCCCCGACCACGCGGTTGAGCACCGCCCACTCCGACTGCGCGGTTCGCGCGCCGCTGCGGGCGGCCGCGTTGGCGTAAGTCGCCTGATCGAACACCACCTCGGTGTTGCGGCCGATGTTGAAAGTGTCCCAGTCCACGATCGCCTTGGCCTGGGTCTGCTCGATGGTCACCGTGGTCTTGCCCTGGGCATTGCTGGCCACGGCGCGTTTGTCGGACACCCCGATCCAGGGCAGCGCCTGACCGTTGGCGTCCTTGTCCCACAAGCCGCCCTGCGTCAGGCCGTCGGGGGAGTCGCCGGCCTGCGCCGGGCGATTTCGCTCCTTCTGCCAGGCGGCTGTCTGGCGCGCCTGGGCCTGGGCGATGGCGCCCGCTTCGCCGGCCACGCGATTGAGGTTGTCGACCGAACGGCGCAGTTGCTGCGTCGCCTGGCGGCGCTGTTCGGCCGCCGTCTGCGCGCTCAGGCCCGGCGAGTTCTGGCGCAGGGTACGCGTCTGCTTGGCGACGTCCGCGCCGACCCACCACGCGCCGGAAGCGTGCGCAACGGATGCGCTGCCCAGCGACAATGCGCTCAGCATGGCCAAGGCCGACAGCGACGCGGCCAGAGGGGTCAAGCGATAGCGAGCGGAAACAGCGGGGTGAGTCATGTGCGACGGTTCCAGGATCTAGCGTGAAAATGGCAGCATCGGGGCAGACGCTTTTCCACTAGACGTTCGACGCGCGAAACGCGGAAATGCCAAGCCATGAATCTTTCATGACAGGCTTTTGTGACACTCAGCCGATCAGCACCAACTCACCCACGCGGCGCAAACGGATGTGATGCGCCGTCCGCAGCAGCTCCAGGGCCTGGTCCAAGTCGCTTACCCGCACGCGCGCCGAGAACCGTCGATCGGCCAAGGCGTCGTCGACCAGCACCACCCTGCCCGGCCGATAGCGGTTGATCTCCTGCACCGCCTGATCCAGCGGCAGGTCATCGAACACCACCACCCCCTCGCGCCAGGCGGACGCCGACGCTGCCTTGGCCAGCGGCGTCGCGGGGCCGACGCGTCTTTCGTCGTAAAAGGCTTCCTGTTGCGCCGCCAACGCCACCCTGCCGGCCGGATGCCGCAACTCGGCCGCACCGCGCTGGCAGCGCACGCGCCGCGGCCGTTTTCCAGCTGGCGCATTTCGATATCGGCGTGGTCGAGCCTGACGCTGGCCGCGCCCGCCACGATGTCGCAAGCGGGCGCGGACACGGCGGCCTCGCCGCTGATCAAGTCGATACGCGGCCTGGCGGCGGCGTCGTTCACGGTGATGCTGGTGCGAGTATTCAGGGTGACGCGCACCTGGCCCGGCAGCTCCAGCGAGCGTTGTTCCCCCGCGCCTGTACGGTAGTCGGCCCTGAACTCCGACCAGGATGGCCACAGCCCCCAGGGCGGGCTCACGGCCAGATACGCCGCGCCAGCGGCCACGGCGCCGCCCAGAAAGGCGCGGCGCCCGACGCGCGCCCCCGCGAAACCATGGACCTTACGCGCAGGCTGGGCCTGCGGAACGCGCTGCGCAGCGGTCTCGACGGCCTGCCATTCATGCGCGGCCTGCGACCAGGCGCGGGCGTGCCCGGCGCTTTGCGCGCACCAGGCCTTCAGGGCTTCCAGATCGTGCGTGGTCGGCTGCCCGGTCTTGAGCAATACCACCCACGCGCGCGCCTGACGCAGGACGTCATCGTCTGGAGCGTTGAGTTCGGTCGCCATGAAGGCCTTGTTCATTGTTCAAAAATTAGTGCTATCAACAGACCAGACGATTGACGGCGCAAAACCGGAACCGGTCATCGGGTTTTCTTCGGAACATCGCGAGCCTCCATGGCGGCCATGCAGGTTTGAGCGGCAGTCTGGATCTCGCGGCGCACCATGCGCGCCGAGATGCCCCAGCGGCGCGCCAGGCTTTCGGTATCTTCGCCGTGGACGCGATGTGCGATCAGCAAGGCGCTCTGGCGCGGTGGCATGTCCTGCAGCGCCCGCATCGCCGTGTCCAGGCGCTGGCGCGCAGCCAGGTCGCTATCCAGCCCCGGCTGCGCGCCGCGCGCCTGCTCGAACACGGCCTCGATCTCATCGTCGCCCAACAGGCGGGCATCGCTGCGGATGCGGTCGATCGCCACATTGACGGCGGTATTGACCAGATAGGTGTGCGGGTGGCGCACCTCGTCGAGATTGTCCTGCGACGCCAGACGCACATAGGCTTCGTGCAACGCGTCCGAAGCCATGTCCGACGAGTTCCCGAGGCGGTAGGCCACTTGCCGGCGCAAAGCGTCGTAACCCTGCGTGATCAGCTGCTGCAGGCGCTCCACTCCCTTCCTGCTCATCGCTGGCAGCCTCCCCATCGGGCGGCGGCCTGCGGCGACACCAGCAGGACCATGGGTTGCGCCAGGCCGGCCGGCGGCGGACGTAAGCGCGCCTGCGACAGGGCCTGGCGCACGACAGGCTCCATCTCGGGCCGCGCCTGGACACGCACGCGCAGGTCTTCGACGCGACGATCCTTATTGATGGAGAAGCGCAACGCGATGCGTTGACGGTCGGCCTGCAAGCCAGGCTGCGCGCACAGCACATGCATGATGCTTTGCTGCAGGTATCCGTCGTAGGACAGCGCCAGCACATTGCCTCGATCCGGCGTGGGCGCCTCGGCCTCCAAAGGCACGACCGTGACCACGTCCGAAGAAACGGACTGCGCGCGCATCTGCGTGCCTTTCAACAAACGGCTCAAAGCCTCGGTCCGGGTATAACGACCCCGAACGGACGGACTGCGTTTGCCGCGCACCTGCTCGGTGTCAAAGAAAATAGACAGCCTCGTGATTTCTCCATAACGCCGCAAGGCTTGCTCCAACGGCAGGGCCGGCAGATCGAACACGTGCGTCTCGGCCGACGCTTGCGCCCATGCCGACGCCCCAGCCGCCCACAGCATGACCGTCATCGTCAACAACCAGACCACGCGCATGGATGGCGGGAGCAGAGGAAAAAGAGGGATTGCCCAAGCGCTGACATCGACAAAACAGGGGCGCGGTAAAAGGATGCAACATCTTGCAGCCGGCGCATGACATGAATCTTTCACGGCACGCCGCAGCAGGTAACACTACACTGTGTTCGCGCTCGGTAGCACTGAAGGAGCCGTCTCATGTCCGTTGCCCTTAGGCCCAAATGGTTACTGCTGCTTGGCCTGGCCCTGCCCGTGGCGGCCGCCGCGCAGCATGCCGCCTCGCCCCGAAAGCCTGCCGATTCCGCCTGCGTCGATGTCGAAGTCAACGGCCATCGCGCCCTGTCGTACGAGTGCCTCAACGCCCAGATGGCGCCAGCGCCGAGCGCACCGCGCGACAACCCCGCCCTGGCGTCCGAAGAAATCTTCTCGCGTCCCGGCAACCAGATCGGCCAGGTCAATCGCGCGGCGACGTCCAATCGCATGGGCAATACCTTCGGCGCGTCGGCCCAGCCGCAGCGTCCGCCCCGCCCCTGACATCCCAGGAAGCCGCACCTCAGGAGGGGTATTCCAGGTTCAAACGCAGTGCCATCGGCTGGCGCATATCGCGCGGCGGCGGCTCTGACAACGGCTGTGCCGTCAATACCCCGTGCAGGTCGGCATCGGCCTGCGCATCGCCCAGGCTCGCGAACTCCACGCGATGCACCTTGCCGTTCGCCGCCACCCATACTCGCACCACCAGCGGCTCCGGCGGCGTCGATGAGGTACTGTTCAACAGGCGGCCCTGCATTTTTTCGTGCAGGCGCACCACGGCTTCGTTATTGGGATCGCTCAGCCATGCCTGGAATTGGCTACTGGCCAACTGCGCATAACTCGCCCAATGTTGCGGCACGGTCTGGGCTTGGACCGGCGGCGCCTGCGCCGCGATCAGCCCCAGCCCCAGCAACCCCCGCGACATCGCGCGCAAGCGGCACCACCAGGCGGCCATGCTCGGTCGGCGGGACACGTCATGGGATGTGGCACGGGTGCTGCGCATCGTGGATCCTTATATTTCACGCACACGGCGCACCGACCGACAAGATGGCGGCGCCTGGCGCGCGGGCGTGCACAGGCCCGGACTGGACCGGGTTGCTTTCGTTGAACGGTGCGTCGCCATTTCGCTGAAGACGACTGATAAGAATGGGCGATTGTGACCGGCTGTTCTAACCGCGTGATGACGGCTCGAAGGGCCAAAGTGTTGCATCGTCTCGACGATCGCCCGTGGCGCCTCCTGACGACCACGGTGTTGGAGGTACGTCGAGAGGTTTTGTTAAGCGCTCTGAATCGCGGGGAGCCCGCAGCCCGCCTTGCCTACGAGTTGTCACGCCATGTAGACAGAGAGCCCCGCGACATAGACATCACGTCACGTAGACAAATGGATTGACGGCAATCCAACCAGCGGAAAAAAAGCGAAGATGGCGGCCCTATATGCCGAGCGTTTGCCTGCTCGGGAGCCTTAATTGAACACCAAAGAACTCACGTAAATTCGCGCGCTTTGAGCCCAAAAGTGGCCCCGGAAAAACGTAAGTCCTTGATTTGATGGCGCGCCCGACAGGAATCGAACCTGTATCAAGAGCTTCGGAAACTCTCATTCTATCCATTGAACTACGGGCGCAGTGCAAGGAGGCGGTATTGTACCTAGTTTTCGGGGAACTGCATGAAGCTGGGCGAATCTTCCGTGAAACTCAGCGAAAACCCCGTCGGTTGCAATGACCCCCTGTCTATGACACCGTTATATAATCCAGCGTTTGCTTGCAAGGCGGGCCGTCATCGCCGCCTACTTGTGCAGTACTGATTTTCTGTTGCCGCCGCCAGGCGCCCCCGGTACCCGTTAGCAGGATTTGGTCATGAGCAACGAGCAGGAACACATAGAAGAGCACTCCTCCCCCATCAAGACCCCGAAGCAACTGATCGTCACGGTCGTACTGGCTTTCGTGGTTCCCATCGCCATCATCATCCTCCTGGTGAACATGGTGGCCTCGGGTTCCAAGGTAGGGGCCGGTTCAGACACCCTCTCCAACGAAGCCATCGCCAAGCGCATCGCCCCGGTAGCGGGTTTCGAGCTTGTCGACGCCAACGCCCCCAAGGTCTTCAAGACCGGTGAACAGGTGTTCGCAGCCGTCTGTACGGCCTGTCACACCGCCGGCGTGGCGGGCGCCCCCAAGGTCGGCGATAGCGGCGCATGGGCGCCCTTCATCAAGGCCGGCTACGACGCAATGCTGAACGTGGCGCTGCACGGCAAGGGCGGCATGCCGGCCAAGGGCGGCAACCCCGCCCTGTCCGACTACGAAGTCGCGCGCGCCGTGGTCTATATGGCCAACAAGTCGGGGGGCTCGCTGCCCGAACCGGCCGCCCCGGCCGCGGAAGGCGACAAGAAGGAAGCCGAAGCCGCCCCGGCGGCTCCCGCAGCAGCTGCAGCCTCCGCGCCCGCGCCGGCCGCTGCTCCGGCGCCCGCGGCCGCGCCGGCTCCGGCCGCGCAAGCCCCGGCTCCCGCCGCTGCCGCCCCGCAAGCCGCCGCAGCCGTCAACCCGGCCGGCGAAAAGCTCTACAAGAGCGTCTGCTTTGCCTGCCACGCCACCGGCGTGGCCAACGCCCCCAAGTTCGGCGACAAGGCCGCCTGGGAGCCCTACATCAAGACCGGCATGGACGCCATGGTGAAGGTGGCCATGCAAGGCAAGCCGCCCATGCCGCCAAAGGGCGGCGCGGCCGATGCCTCCGAAGACGACATCCGCGCCGCCGTGCAATACATGGTGAACGCCGCCAAGTAAGCCGGCGCGCCGCGCAAGCAAAAAGCCCCTCGAATGCAAATTCGAGGGGCTTTTCTTTGGGACGGCCGGGGCCGTAAGGGTTCAGGCTTTCGTCAGGGACATGCCTAGCTGCACGCGGCGCTGCAGCCACAGGCTGGGGCGGTAGCGGGGGTCGCCGGTCACGCGCTGCATGCTCTTCAGGATTTCCAGGATGCGGTCGGCGCCCAGCTTGTCGCCCAGCGCCAGCGGGCCTGTCGGGTAGCCCAGGCCCAGCGTAACCGCCAGGTCGATGTCTTCGGGCGTGGCGATCTGCTGCTGCGCGATGTCGCTGGCGATGTTGACGATGGTGGCCACGATGCGCTGCGCGATGAAGCCCGGCGAATCCTGGATCACCGTCACCGGCACGCCATCGGCGGCCAGCAGCGCATGGGCGGCGTCGCGCCATTTCGTTTCAGTGGCGGGCGACACCATGATCGTGCGGCGCTTGGCGGCGTCGAAGGCGTACAGCGTGTCCAGGCCGACGGTGCGCGCCGCATTCAGGCCCTGGGCGGAAACCGTCGTGGAGACGTCGTCGCCGAACGGCGTGACGACGATCAGGGCGTCGGCGTCGGGCACGGAACCGGTCACCAGCGTGGCGCCCAGCTTCTCGAGCAGCGCCGTGGCGCGCGAGTAACCCTCTGCGTGCTTGGGGCTGACCCAGACCTTCAGGTTGGCAGGCAGCGCCGGCGCGGGCGGTTCGGCCGGCACCTGCTTCTGGCCGTCGGCGTAGACGTAGAAGCCTTCGCCGGCCTTGCGGCCGATCAGCCCGCCGGCCAGGCGCACGGTAGTGATGGGTGACGGACGGAAGCGCGGCTCGTCGAAGAACTGGCGGTAGATGGATTCCATGACGGGGTGGGACACGTCCAGCGCCGTCAGGTCCAGCAGTTCGAACGGGCCCATGCGGAAGCCGGCCTGCTCGCGCATGACGGCGTCCACCTGGGCGAAAGTGGCCACGGCCTCCTGCGCCACGCGCAGGCCTTCGGTATTCATGCCGCGGCCGGCATGGTTCACGATGAAGCCGGGCATGTCCTTGGCGCGCACGGGCGTGTGGCCCATGCGGCGGGCCAGCACGGCCAGCGCGTCGCCCACCTCGGGCGCGCTGCGCAGGCCGTCGATGACTTCCACCACCTTCATCAGCGCGACCGGGTTGAAGAAGTGGTAACCCGCCACGCGCTGCGGGCGCTTGCAGGCGGCCGCAATGGCGGTGATGGACAGCGACGACGTATTCGACGCCAGGATGCAGTCCTCGGACACCACGCCTTCCAGCGCGGCGAACAGGTCGCGCTTGACGTCCAGCCGCTCGACGATGGCCTCGACCACCAGCTGGCAGCCCGACATGTCCGTCAGGGCGGTGGCGGATTCCACCCGCTCAAGCGCGGCCTGCGCGTCCGCGGCGCTCAGCTTGCCTTTCTGGGCCAGCTTCTCCCAGGTCTGGCGCAACGACTCGCGCGCCGCGGCCACGGCCTCGGCGCTGGTGTCGTACAGGCGCACGCGCAGCCCGGCTTGCGCCGCGATCTGCGCGATACCCCGCCCCATGGCCCCGGCGCCCACGACGCCGATGGTTTGAATCTCCGTCATCAACACTCTCCTGCCTATTGCCTATATTTTGGATCGGACTCAGGGGCGGCTTTGCGCCAGCGCCTGTATTTCTTCGGCCGACAGCCCCAGCCGCTCGGACAGGACCTGCCCCGTGTGCTCGCCCAGCATGGGCGGCGGACGGCGGTATTCGACCGGGCTGCCGGAGAACTTCAGCGGGCTGGACGCCATCGGCACCTTGCCCGCGGCCGGATGGGGCAGCTCGCGTTTCATGCCGCGGGCCAGGACGTGGGGATCCTCGTACACCTGGTCCAGCGTATTGATGGGCCCGGCGGGAACGCCCACGCCTTCCAGGGCGGCAAGCCAGTGGTCGCGCTCGCCGGTGGCCATGCGCTCGGCCAGTAGCGGCACCAGTTCCGCGCGGTTCTTCACGCGCTGCGGATTGGTCGAAAAGCGCGGATCCGCCGACAGCTCCGGCAGGCCGATCGCGCCGCAGTAATTGCGGAACTGGCTGTCGTTGCCCACGGCCACGATCAGGTGGCCGTCGCTGGCCGCGAACACCTGGTAGGGCACCAGGTTCTGGTGCGCGTTGCCGGCGCGCCTGGGCGCCACGCCCGAAGTCATGTAATTGAGGTTCTGGTTGGCCAGCATGGCCACCTGGCAATCCAGCAGCGCCATGTCGATGTGCTGGCCCTGGCCGCTGCGGGAGCGCTCGTGCAGCGCGGCCAGGATGCCCACCGTGGAATACATGCCGGTCATCAGGTCGGCCACGGCGACGCCGGCCTTCTGCGGACCGCCGCCGGGCAGGTCGTCGCGTTCGCCGGTGATGCTCATCAGGCCGCCCATGCCCTGGATCATGAAGTCATAGCCCGGGCGGCTGGCGTACGGGCCTGTCTGGCCGAAGCCCGTGATGGAGCAGTAGATCAGGCGCGGATTGATTTCCTTCAGGCTTTCGTAGTCCAGCCCGTACTTGGAAAGGCCGCCCACCTTGAAGTTTTCCACCAGGATGTCGCTCTGCAGGGCCAGTTCGCGCACGAGCTCGGCGCCGCGGGGCGAGGCGATGTCCAGCGCCACGGACAGCTTGTTGCGGTTGGCCGACAGGTAGTAGGCGGCCTCGCTGGTGTCGTTGCCCTCCTCGTCCTTCAGGTACGGAGGCCCCCAGGCCCGCGTGTCGTCGCCCGAGCCGGGCCGTTCGATCTTGATCACCTCGGCGCCGAGATCGGCGAGGTTCTGGGTGCACCAGGGGCCGGCCAGGACGCGGGTCAGGTCGAGCACACGTATGCCGGTTAGGGGAGCGGGACGTTGCGACATCTGTAATCTTTTCGCTAGAAGAGAAATGAGAACGTCCGGCCTGCGGTTGCGCGCAAGCCGGACCGGATCACCGTAGGTCAAGCTGGATATTAGCCCGGACGCGCGCTCAGGAATGCGCCTTGATCGTTTCGCGGGCGATCACGAGCTGCTGGATCTGCGAGGTTCCCTCGAAAATGCGGAACAGGCGCACGTCGCGGTAGAAGCGTTCCACCGCGTATTCGGACATATAGCCCGAACCGCCGTGGATCTGCACCGCGCGGTCCGCGACGCGGCCCACCATCTCGGTCGCGTACAGTTTGCAGCAGGCGGCCTGCATGGTGGTGTTCTCGCCGCGGTCGCGCATGCGGGCGGCGTCCAGCACCATGCAGCGGGCCGCATAAAGCTCGGCCTGGCTGTCGGCGATCATGGCCTGGACCAGCTGGAACTCGGCGATGGGCTGGCCGAACTGCTTGCGCTCCAGGGCGTATTTCACGGCGTCGCGCAGCAGGCGGTCGGCAATGCCGACGCACAGCGCGGAGATATGCAGGCGGCCTTTGTCCAGCACGCGCATCGACGTCCGGAAGCCATTGCCTTCCTCGCCGCCCAGCAGCGCGCTTGCCGGTACGCGGCAATTGTCGAACACCACGTCGCTGGTCAAGGCGCCGGCCTGGCCCATTTTCTTGTCGGGCTTGCCGATGATCAGGCCGGGCGTGCCGGCTTCGACCAGGAAACACGAAATGGAGCTGGCGCGGCGCTCGGGCGCGGTACGCGCCATGACCGAGAACAGGCCGGCGATCGGCGCGTTGGTGATGAAGCGCTTGGTGCCATTGAGCACATAGCCGTCGCCGTCGCGCGCGGCGGACAGGCGCAGCGCCATCGCGTCCGAACCCGCATCCGGCTCGGTCAGCGCGAAGGAGCCGATCAGCTCGCCGCTGGCAAGCTTGGGCAGGTAACGGCTGCGCTGCTCGTCCGTTCCGGCCAGCACGATGGCCTGCGAGCCGATGCCGATGTTGGTGCCCGCCAGCGAGCGGAACGCGGGTGAAGTCTGCCCCAGCTCGAAGACCACGCGCACTTCCTCTTCCATGGTCAGGCCCAGGCCGCCGTAGTCCGGCGAAATGGACAGGCCGAAGAGCCCCAGGTCGCGCATTTCAGCGACGATGTCGGGCGGCACCTGGCCCTTTTCGGCCAGTTCGTCTTCGGCGGGGATCAGGCGCTCGTGCACGAAGCGGCGCACGGCGTCCAGCAGCAGGTTCAGGGTTTCGGTGTCGAGGGCCATGATGGAAGTCTCACAGGATGAAGGCTGGGGCGGCGCGTTCAGGCGCGCATGCCGCCAACCAGTAAATCGAAGTAGCCGGCGGCGATGCTTTCGGCGCTGTCGCCCTGGCCGGGCTTGTACCAGCGCACCATCCAGTTCAGCATGGACAGCACGGCGCGGCCGGTGGCGGACACGTCCAGCGGCCGGAACGCGCCCTCGGCGACGCCCTGGGCGATCAGCTCGCGCAGGCGCTGCTCGTAGCCGTCGCGCAGCCGGGCGGCGTCTTCGCGCTCGGGCAGCGCCATGCCGGAATAGCCGATCAGCATGGTGACGAATTCGGCATGGTGCTGCTCGAAGTAGCGCGCATGCCCCACCATGAAGGCGCGCAGCCGGGCGGCTCCGCCCTCGGCCCGGGCCACCTCCTGGCCCACGGTCTGCGTCAGCCCGCTGAGCACGCCCAGGATGATCGCGTCGTAGATGTCCTGCTTGGTGGTGTAGTAGTGGTAGATGGCCGCCTTGGACACCCCGATGGCCGCGGCAAGGTCCGACACGGAGCTGCCGTCGTAGCCGCTGCGGGCGAACAGCTTGGCGGCTTCTTCCAGGATGCGTTCGCGCGGCGCCGCCAACGAGGGCGGCCGGCCGGCGCGGGCGCGTTTCTGGGCGGGAGGGGCGGAGGTCGCCATGGCTGCCTTTGACCGGCGGCGCCTGCGTTGCCAGGGGTTCGAACGAACCTCCATTGACAGCGCTTCGGCGCATGCCGTTTAATAAAGATTAATTAATTACCGGACGGTCGGTAGATAATTATAGGCACACCCGCCAACGATGCTCAAGCCCTCTTGGGACCTTTTTTCGCGACGACGCCCATGCCCCACTCTCTCGTGACTGATTTGTATGGCCAGATGTCCCTCCCGGTCATCTGCGCCCCCATGTTCATCGTGTCCAACCCGAAGCTCGTGGTCGCACAGTGCACCAGCGGCATCGTGGGCTCGTTTCCGGCGCTGAACGCGCGTCCGCAGAGCCTGCTCTCCGATTGGCTGGATGAGGTCCAGGCCGGCCTGGCTTCGCACCGCGAGGCCCATCCCGGCGCGACCGTTGCGCCGTTCGCGGTCAACCAGATCATCCACCAGTCCAACGACCGCCTGGAGCACGACCTGTCGGTGTGCGCCAGCCACCGCGTGCCGCTGATCATCACCAGCCTGCGCGCCCCCGGCGACCTGGTCAAGGGCGTGCACGATTGGGGCGGCAAGGTCTTCCACGACGTGACCACCCTGCGCCACGCCGAGAAGGCGCTGGAAGCCGGCGTGGACGGCCTGATCCTGGTGTGCGCCGGCGCGGGCGGGCACGCGGGCACGCTCAGCCCCTTCGCCCTGGTGGCGGAAGTGCGCCGCTTCTATGACGGCCCGCTGATCCTGTCGGGCGCCATCACCTCCGGCGCGCACGTCCTGGCCGCGCTGGCCATGGGCGCGGACTTCGCCTATATGGGCACGCGCTTCATCGCCAGCGAAGAAGCCAACGCCAGCGAAGGCTACAAATCCGCCATCGTGGACGCCAGCGCCTCGGACATCCTCTATACGCCGTTCTTCACCGGCATCCCGGGCAACTACCTGAAGGCCAGCATCGCCGCCGCCGGCCTGGACCCGGCCAATCTGCCGCAGCCGGAGAGCGGCGCCTCGAACTTCGGCTCCACCCGGGTCAAGCCCTGGAAGGACATCTGGGGCGCGGGCCAGGGCGTGGGCGGCATCGGCAGCGTCCTTCCGACGCGCCAGATCGTCGATGCGCTGCGCACGGAATACGCGGACGCCAAGGCCCGCCTGGACGGCAGGTCCTTCGCATGAGCGGCGGGCTGAAAGTCGGCCGCGACGGCGCGGTCCTGACGCTGACGATAGACCGTCCCGACCGCCGCAATGCGCTGGACGTCGCCACCTATGCCGCGCTGACCGAACAGCTCGCCCTGGCCAGCGCCGACCAGACGCTGGCCGCGGTGATCCTGACGGGCGCGGGCGCGCACTTCACGGCGGGCAATGACCTGCGCGATTTCCAGGCCGAGCGCGGCGCCGGCGACAGCGCGGGGATGAGCTTTCTGCGGGCCCTCACGACGACGGACGTGCCGGTCATCGCCGCGGTCGAGGGCTATGCCATCGGCATCGGCGTGACCCTGCTGCAGCATTGCGATTTTGTCCACATTGGGGAAGGCGCCACGCTGCGTATGCCGTTCGTGGCGCTGGGGCTCTGCCCCGAAGGCGCGTCCAGCCTGCTGATGCCGCGGCTCGCCGGCGCCCGCCGCGCCGCCGAATGGCTATTGCAGGGCAAGGCGTTCTCGGCCCGGGAAGCCGTCGACGCCGGGCTGGCCACCTCGATCACGCCCACCGGTCAGGCGCTGGCGGCCGCGCAGGCCACCGCCGCCGATCTGGCGGGGCAGCCGCCCGCCGCCCTGCGCCTGACCAAGGCGATGCTGCGTCGCCCTGACCGCCAGGCAATCCAGGAAACGCTCGACTACGAAGCCCAGCAGTTCCGCGCCCGCCTGCAGACAGAAGAAGCGCAGGCGGCGTTCGCGAAATTCTTCAAGAAGTAGGATGAGTAAAGCGCGAGGGATTACAGGCAAGAACCCTGACATCCAGCGCGCGTAACCCATCAAGCAGCCGCCACGGCAACATCAGCCAGAAACCCTTCCCCTTCAGAACGGCGAATCGGGCCGGAAATTCGGCGCGCGGCGCTCGCGCAGGGACTGGATCCCTTCGCGCACGTCCGGGCCGCCGAAGCCCATGAATTCCAGGGCCAGCGAGGTATCGAAGCTGGGCCCCGCCATGCGCAGCCAGTTGTTGAGCGAGTACTTGGTCCAGCGGATGGCGGTCTGGGAACCCGCGGCCAATTTGTTGGCCACTTCGAAAGCCCGGCCGATGAGTTCAGCCTCGTCCACGCACAGGGACACCAGCCCGATGCGCTCGGCCTCCTCGCCCGTGACGGTTTCGCACAGCATCAGGTAATACTTGGCCTTGGCCATGCCGCACAGCAGCGGCCAGACGATGGCGGCGTGGTCGCCTGCCGTCACGCCCAGGCGGGTGTGGCCGTCGATGATGCGGGCATCGCGGGCGGCGATCGAAATGTCGGCCAGCAGGCCGGCCACCAGCCCCGCGCCCACCGCCGCACCGTGCATGGCCGACACGATGGGCTTGTTGCAATTGATGATGTTGTAGACCAGGTCGCGGGCCTCGCGCCAGACGCGGGCGCGCACATCGAAATCGTCCGCCATCTGCTGCACCAGATCCAGGTCGCCCCCGCCCGAGAAGCCCTTGCCCTCGCCGCGGATCACCACCACCCGAGTATCCGGATCGGTATCGATGTCGCGCCAGATGTCGGCCAGTTCGCGGTGCATGCGGTCGTCGGCCGTGGACAGCTTGCCCGGCAGGCCGCCCTTGGCGCCCATGATCAGTTCCAGCACGCCGCCCGGATGTCGGCGCAGCTTCAGGGCCTCGTAGGCCGAATAGTGTTCCAGCGTAATGTCGCTCATTGTCTTCTCCGCATAGTCTTTTCGATGTGGCGGGCCGAAAGCCGGTTCTTCCGGGCCGGCCCATCTCGGCGCACTATAGTGGATACGGCCAACCGAGCCATGCCCATCCCTCCCGGAGCCTCAGCCCATGAACACCCCCGTCCCGCCCGCTGGCGGCCAGATCGACCAAGCCGCCCTGCCTGCGCTGTTCGCCCCCCGTGGGGCGGACACGCACAAGGGCAGTTTCGGCACTGTCGGCGTGGTGGGCGGCGGCCCGGGCATGACCGGCGCGGCCCTGCTTGCCGCCCGGGCGGCCCTGAAGACCGGCGCGGGCAAGGTGCTGGTCGGCTTCGCCCAGGAAACCCCGCCCATGGCCTGCGACCCGCTGCAGCCCGAGCTGATGCTGCGCGACGCCCGCTCCTTGCTGGAGGAAGACTGGGGCGTCACCGCGTGGGTGGCGGGCTGCGGCATAGGCACGGGCATCCTGGCCGCCAATGTGCTTTCCGAATTGTTCGTGCTGCGCCGCGGATCGCCGCTGGTGCTGGACGCCGACGGCCTGAACCTGCTGGCCCGGGGAGAGATCCAGCCCAGCTGGGGCGCGGGGCCGGTCGTGCTGACCCCGCACCCTGCGGAGGCCGGGCGCCTGCTGGGCGCCGGCGCGGCGGACGTCCAGGCGGACCGGACGGAAGCGGCCCGGGAACTGGCCCGGCGCTATCAGGCCTGGATCGTGCTGAAGGGCGCCGGCACCGTAGTCTGCTCGCCGGAGGGCGAGCTGCGTATCAACACCAGCGGCAACCCCGGGCTGGCCACCGCCGGGACCGGCGACGTGCTGGCCGGCATGCTCGGTTCCTTGATCGCGCAGAAGCTGCCCCTGGACCAGGCCGTGTCCGGCGCGGTCTGGCTGCACGGGGCGGCGGCGGATGCGCTGGTGTCCCGGGGCATCGGGCCCATCGGCCTGACCGCGGGGGAGCTGGCCGATGCCGCGCGCGGGCTGCGCAATGGGGCCCCGGGCGCCGGTTCCCAGGGGAAAAATGGCCCCGCACGCCCCTAAGTGCCCGTCAAATAAACATTTTTACAACATCCTAGGGTTTACCCTAGAAAAGGCGTTGCTTTTATCCTAGGGTTATCCCTATAATGGTTTACCCCATGACGAAACGGACTGGAGAAAGCCATGAGCGAACTGACCCTGAACCACACTGCCCGCCTGACCGACGCGCTGGAGCGTGACCTGCTCCGCGGCGCCCTCGAAAACCAACCGAATGCCCACCCGCTGACCAGCCTGAAGAAGGCCGGCCAAGCCGTGATCGCAGCCGTTGCCGCCGTCTTTGCCTTCATCGACGAAGTGAATGATTCGATGAACAAGGCACGCGCCGCCAGCTCGCGCTTCTCCGGCTCGCAGTGGTAAGCCCTGCCGCGCTGGACTGAATCGCGACCGATCTCCCGCGATCCAGCCTGGCGCGCCACCGCCGCAACGCCCGCCGGCCTGCCGGCGCCCCTTGCGGCGGATCACTGGCGTTTCCGACCCTCACCGGAACGTCATCGCGCCGCGCAGGCCCCCTACCCGGGGCCCCGCGACGCCCTCTTTCCCTCCCCCTTCTCGGCGTTTTCCCTAGCGCCCCGTTCGCCGTTCCGCATTGACAGCGCGCGAAGCCCCTACCGATAATCGGCCCCTTGCCGTCGTGCCTGGCGCCAAAACTCCCTGAGCCCTTTCCGAGCGGCCCCGCCTATCCGGCCGGCGCAGGCAGTTCACACGCAAGCACGATCCGGTTCGTTCCCCATCCGGAGTTGTCACCATGAAGTTGCGCACCACCCTGGCCCTCGCGGCCGCCGCCATTCCCTTGGCCGCCGCCCAGGCCCAGACGCTGAAGATCGGCCTGTCGGCCGAACCCACCTCGGCGGATCCCCACTATCACAAGATGACGCAGAACGACGCGTTCTCCGCGCACGTCTATAGCTCGCTGGTGGGCCGCAGCGCCGATATGAAGCTGGTGCCGGCGCTGGCCACCTCCTGGAAGACCCTGGACGACACGACCTGGGAATTCAAGCTGCGCGACGACGTCAAGTTCTCCAACGGCAAGCCGTTCACGTCCGAGGACGTGCTGTTCACGATCTGCCGCACGCTGAACAACGAAACCAACGTGTCGCAGTCCTACATGGACATGACGAAGCGCATCACCGACGTCCAGACGCCGGACGCGCACACCGTCATCATCAAGACCGGCGAGCCCTTCCCGCTGATGCCCGCCGAACTGGCCCGCTCGCTGCCCATCATCTGGAACGGCATCGTCGAGCACGGCAAGCTCACGTTCGACCCCAAGAAGGGTTGCGGCGTTACCGGCGCCTGGCCCACCGTCGCCGACTTCAACAACGGCAAGGACTCCATCGGCACCGGCCCGTACACCCTGAAGTCCTACGTCAAGGGCACCGGCATCGAACTCGTCCGCAACGAGAACTACTGGGGTCCCAAGCCGTACTGGAAGGAAGTGAAGTTCGTGCCGGTGCCCGCCGCCGGCCCGCGCCTGACCGGCCTGCTGTCCGGCGACTTCGACATGATCGAGAACCCGGCCGCCCGCGACCTGCCCCGCCTGAAGGACAACCCCAAGTTCGGCTTCGTGGCCACTCCGTCTACCCGCCTGGTGTTCTTCCAGCCGGACGTGGGCCGCAATCCGAGCCCCTTCGTCAAGAGCGCCGACGGCAAGAACCCGCTGCAGGACCTGCGCGTGCGCAAGGCGATTTCCATGGCGATCGACCGCAAGGCCATCACCGCCCGCATCATGGACGGCATGGCCACTCCGGCCTACCAGTACATGCCCGACGGCATGTTCGGCGCGCTGCCCAAGGCTCCGGAAATCAAGTACGACCCCGAAGGCGCCAAGAAGCTGCTGGCCGAGGCCGGCTACCCGAACGGCTTTGAACTGACGCTGTCGTCCACCAACGACCGCTACGTCAACGACGGCCAGGTGGCGCAAGCCGTGGCCCAGTATCTGGCCCGCGTCGGCATCAAGACCAACGTGGACGCCATGACGGCCTCCATCTACTTCCCCAAGCGCGCCAAGCGCGAGTTCAGCTTCTCGATGGGCGGCTGGCCGGCGGAAACGGGTGAAGCGTCGGCGCTGTTCCAGCTGTGGGTGGCTTCCCTGGATTCCCCCAAGAGCCTGGGCACCAGCAACTACGGCGGCTTCAGCAACGCCGACTTCGACAAGGTCTACAAAGAGGCCATCGTGACGGTGGACGCGCCCAAGCGCGAAAAGCTGCTGCAGCAATCCACCCAGATCGCGCTGGACAACGTGCCGCTGATCCCGCTGCATTTCGAAAGCAGCATCTGGGCCTTCCGCAAGGGCATCACCTACGAAGGCCGCCGCGACCAGTACACGCTGGCCACCTCGGTCACGCCCGACAAGAAGTGATCAGGTCCGCCTGAACGAAAAACGGCTGCCTCGCGCAGCCGTTTTTTTCTTGGGCGGCAGCAAGCGTACGAAGTGCGCGCAGCGGGGGCTCCTTTTTCCGCCGGGCCGCCCCAAGGAAAAAAGCCCCCCTTGGGGGGCAGCAAGCGCACGAAGTGCGCGCAGCGTGGGGGCTCCTTTTCCGCCGGGCCGCCCCAAGGAAAAGAGCCCCCTTGGGGGGCAGCAAGCGCACGAAGTGCGCGCAGCGTGGGGGCTCCTTTTCCGCCGGGCCGCCCCAAGGAAAAAAGCCCCCTTGGGGGGCAGCAAGCGCACGAAGTGCGCGCAGCGTGGGGGCACCCCTCTTCTCCTTCCTTTTATGCGGCCGCCCCGCCTTGCAGCGCCCGGTCCAGCTCGCTGGACAGCAGTTCGACGAATGCCTCCGCCGCCGGCGGCAGCACCCGGCCCGGCATGACCTGGATCTGCAAGGTGCGAGATTGCAGCTCGGCGTTGGAAATCGGCACGGCGATCAGCTCGTCGCGCCGCAGGCTCCAAGCCACCGAGATATAGCCGCTGAGCATGATGGCGTCCGACCCGAACACGAAGCCATGCAGGGGAGAGGAATCGTTGCAGGTCAACGCCGGCTCCAGCTGCACCGACTCCAGGGCGCAGCCCATTTCGAAGAGCTGCCGCGTGGTGGTGCCGGGTCCGGTCAGCGCCAGCGGATACTGGCTGAGGTCCTGCAGGCTGACGCTCGCGCGGCCGGCCAGGGGGTGGTCGGCCGCCATCACCGCATGCACCGGCGCGCGGCGCGAATAGCGCGGACTGACGCCGCTGATGCGCTCGGCAATGAAAGCCATGCCCAGTTCCACGCTGCCTTCCGCCACCCGCCGGCTGACCTCGGCGGGCGAGCCCACGTGCAGGTCGAAGCGAATGTTCGGCCAATCGCGGCGGAAGCGCGCCATCACCGAGGGCAGGAAAATCCGCGCCACGCCCTCTACGGACGCCACCCGGATCTCGTTGCGCGCGGTGCCCTTGGCGGCCGCGATCTCCTGAAGCACCGACTCGGCCTCGAGCATGGTGCGCCGGGCATGCGCCAGCAGCAGTTGGCCCGCCTCGCTCAGGACCATGCCGCGGGCCGTGCGTTCGAACAGGGGCGCCCCTGCCTCTTCCTCCAGCTTGGCGATCTGCCGGCTGATGGCCGAGACCGCCACATGCAGGCGCTCGGAAGCGCCGCTCAGGCTGCCAGCCTGGGCAACCTCCAGAAAGTATTTCAAGGCAATGCCGTGCACGTCCTACCCTTGTGGCCCGCGTGGACCGATGAAACGAGCTTTGCTTTTTCCGCAAAGCTCCAGATAAATATTCTAATTGTAGAGAAAGCTGCCAAGCTCCTAGAATTCGCCAAATACTCGAAGGCAGCGCACCGTGATGCGCTCTAAAAATAAGGGAAAACCCGTGTTAGCAGCCATTTCCAGCGCCCGCCGCGCCGTGGCGCACGCCCCTGCCGGCGCCTAGCCGCCGTCCACGCGCCATCGCCTATACAATCCCGTCGCTTCATCGGAGTCCCCATGCCTACGCCCGCCCCCGCGTCCATCCCGCGCCCTTTTCTTCTCGCCTGTCCGGACTTGTCCGCCGAGCGCGTGGGCAACACGGATACGCCGGGCGTCTGGCATTTCGATTCGGGGGTGCCGGGCAAGCAAGTCATGCTGAGCGCCCTGATCCACGGTAACGAACTCTGCGGAGCCTGGGCCCTGAAGGAGGCGCTGGCGGCCGGCCTGCGCCCGCGCCGCGGCTCGTTGACGCTGGCGTTCTGCAATCTGGCCGCCTTCGACCGCTTCGACGCGGCCAACTACGCTCCCGCGCGCTTCGTCGACGAAGACATGAACCGCGTCTGGAGCGAGGACAAGCTGGGCGCGCCGTCCAGCCAGGAACGCCGCCGGGCGGCCGAGCTCCGCCCGTGGGTGGAACAGGCCGACTGGCTGCTGGACTTCCATTCGATGAGCAATTCCGACGTGCCGCTGCAGCTGACCGGCCTGGAACAGCGCAATATCGACCTGGCCCTGGCGCTGGGCAATCCCGCCACCGTCATTGCCGACGCCGGCCATGCAGCGGGCGTGCGGATGCGCGACTATGGCCGCTTCGGCGAATCCGGCGACAACGGCACCCGCTCCCTGCTGATCGAATGCGGCTTCCATGGCGCGCCCGAGGCGCGCGGCGTGGCCATCGACCAGATGGCGCGTTTCCTCGTGGCCTCCGGCGCCGTGGACCGTGGCGACTTGCCCGCAGCCTGGTTCGCCCCCGGCGCGCCCTCGCAGCGCGCCTTGCGGGTCACGCACGCGGTCGCCGCCAAGAGCGCCGACTTCCGCTTCGCCGAGCCCTGGAAGGGCCTGGAAACGCTGGCCGAGGCCGGCACCGTGATCGGCTGGTCCGAAGGCGAGGCCGTCGTCACCCCCTATGACGACTGCGTGCTGATCATGCCATCCACCGCCAATCTGCGGCCCGGCGTCACCGTCGTCCGCCTGGCCCAGGCCATCGCCTGACGCAACGGGGCGCCCGCGCGGCGGGCCGCCGCCACACAAGAATCGAGACAGCAAGGGAAAAACCATGTCCGCCCAGACCTTCTATCGCAGCATCCTCACCGCCTGTACGCTGGCCGCCTGCGCGCCCGCGGCCCTGGCCCAGGGCGCGCCCGGCACCTTGAAGATCGGCCTGTCCTCCGAGCCGACCTCGATGGATCCCCACTACCACCAGGCCACGCCCAACGATGCGATGACCTCGCACCTGTTCGAGACCCTGGTGGGGCAGGACGCCAAGATGAACCTGATTCCCCGGCTGGCCACGGCCTGGAAGCCGGTGGACGACACGACCTGGGAGTTCACGCTGCGCGATGGCGTCAAGTTCTCCAACGGCCAGCCCTTCACGCCGCAGGACGTCATCTTCACCTTCTGCCGCGTGATGAACAACGAACAGTCCATCGGCGGCTCGTATCCAGCCGTGGTCCAGAAGTTCGCCGACGTGCAGGTGCGCGACGGAAACAAGCTGGTGATCAAGACCCGCCGCCCCTACCCGCTGCTGCCCAACGACCTGACCCGCATGTCCATGCTGTGGAACGGCATCGTGGAACACGGCCCGATCAGTTTCGACCTGAAGACCGAATGCGGCGTGACCGGCGCCTGGCCCACCGTGGCCGACTTCAATACCGGCCGCGACGTGATCGGCACCGGGCCGTACACGCTGAAGTCCTACGTCAAGGGCACCGGCATCGAGCTTACGCGCAATGACGCCTACTGGGGCGACAAGCCGGCCTGGGCAAGCGTCAGGCTGGTTCCGGTGCCCGCGGCCGGCCCGCGCCTGACGGGCCTGCTCGCGGGCGACTTCGACCTGATCGAGAATCCCGCGGCGCGCGACGTGAAGCGCATTTCCGAAACCCCCGGCTTCGGCTACGTCATCACGCCTTCGGTGCGCGTGGTGTATTTCCAGTTCGACGTGGCGCGCAGCCCCAGCCCCACCGTCAAGGCGCCGGATGGCAAGAATCCGCTGCAGGACGTGCGCGTGCGCCGCGCCATCTCCATGGCGATCGACCGCAAGACCATCGCGGCCCGCATCATGGACGGCGCGGCCACCCCCGCCAACCAGTTCCTGCCGGACGGCATGTTCGGCACCCTGCCCCATCCGCCCGAATTGAAGTACGACCCCGAAGGCGCCAAGAAGCTGCTGGCCGAGGCCGGCTACCCGAACGGCTTCGAGCTGACCGTCTCGTCCACCAACGACCGCTACATCAACGACGCGCAGATCTCGCAGGCGGTGGCGCAATACCTGTCGCGCGTGGGCATCAAGACCACCGTGGACGCCATGACGCGCTCCGTGTATTTCCCCAAGCGGGCCAAACGCGAATTCAGCTTCGCCATGGGCGGCTGGTCCTCCGAAACCGGCGAAGCCTCGTCTTTCCTACAATACTGGGTTACCGCGTTCGACAAAGAGCACGGCCTGGGCACCAGCAACTACGGCGGTTATGACAACCCCGAGTTCGACCGTGTGTTCAAGCGCGCCATCGTCACCGTGGACCCGGCTGAGCGGGCCAAGCTGCTGCAGGAGTCCCTGACCCTTGCGCTGGCCGACCTGCCCAGCGTTCCCTTGCATTTCGAAAGCAGCATCTGGGCGTTCCGCAAAGGGCTGACGTACGAAGGCCGGGCAGACCAGTACACCCTGGCCATGTCGGCCAAGCCCGCCAAGTAAGCATCCGGCGCCCGCAAACCCTGAGCCCACCAAGGAAATCATCACGTGGCCTTGTTCATCCTACGCAGACTGATCCAGAGTCTGTTCGTGCTGCTGGCCGTATCGGTCGTGGTCTTCTTCGCGGTCTATGCCGTGGGCGATCCGATCGAACTGCTGGTCAGCCCCGAAGCCAGCCAGGCCGCGCGCGAGGCGATGATCGCCCGCCTGGGCCTGGACCTGCCGGTATGGCAGCAATACACAGGGTTCCTGTGGCGCGCGCTGCACGGCGATCTGGGCACCTCCTTCGTGCACGGCATCCCCGCCATCGAACTGATCGTGCAGCGCATCCCCGCGACGTTCGAACTGGTGGTCGTGGCCATCATGCTGACCTGTGCGTTCGGCATTCCCCTGGGGCTGATCGCGGGCCTGTACCGCGACCAGCCGCTGGGCCGCGGCATCATGGCGTCCTCGGTGCTGGGCTTTTCCCTGCCGAACTTCTGGCAGGGCATGATGCTGATCCTGCTCTTCGCCGTGTGGCTGGGCTGGCTGCCGGCCACCGGCCGCGGCGACACGGTCACCGTGCTGGGAGTGCGCCTGTCGATCCTGACGGCCGATGGCTGGTCGCACCTGATCATGCCGGCCATCAACCTGGCGCTGGCCAACATCGCGCTGGTGCTGCGCCTGACCGCCTCCGGCGTGGTGGAGGCCCGCAGCCAGGATTACGTGAAATTCGCCCGAGCCAAGGGCGTGAAGCCCGGCCGCATCGTGCGCCGCCACATCCTGCGCAACATCCTGATCCCCGTGGTCACCGTGATCGGCATGGAATTCGGCACCCTCATCGCCTACTCCACCATCACCGAGACCGTGTTCGCGTGGCCCGGCATGGGCAAGCTGCTCATCGACAGCGTCTACCAGCTGGACCGTCCGGTCGTGGTGGCCTACGTGATGCTGGTCACCCTGATCTTCGTGATCATCAACCTGGTTGTGGACATCCTGTACGCCACGCTCGATCCGCGCGTACAGCTCGTGACCCCCGCTCAATAATCCGCCATGTCTCAATCTCCCAATCCCGGCCGCACCCGCACCGTCCAGCCCCTGGCCGAGACGCCCCGGCGCGCCGCCATCCTGAAGAAGCTGCACGCGCGCCCCACGGTGCGCGGCTCCGCCATCGCCCTGGCCATCCTGATCATCCTGGTGGTCTTCGCCCCGTACTTCGCGCCGCAGAACCCATATGACCTGGCCAACCTCTCGCTGATGGACGGCCGCCTGGCGCCGCGCCAGGCGCTGATGGACGGCAGCATCGCCTGGCTCGGCACCGACGACCAGGGCCGCGACATGCTCAGCGCCATCCTGTATGGCCTGCGCATCAGCCTGATGGTGGGCCTGTCCGCCGTGGTGCTCGCCACCGCCGTGGGCGGCGCCATCGGCCTGGTGGCCGCCTATGTGGGCGGCGTGGTCGACACGGTGCTCATGCGCATCGTCGACTTCATCCTGGGCTTTCCGACCATCCTGGTGGCGCTGGTGCTGCTGGTGGTGCTGGGGCGCGGGGTCGACAAGGTGATCCTCGCGCTGGTGCTGGTGCAGTGGGGCCACTACGCGCGCATCATGCGCAGCCGCGCCCTGCAGGAACGCCGCAAGGAATACGTGGAAGCCGCCGCCAACCTGGGCTTCCCGGCCTGGCGCATCATGCTGTTCCACCTGCTGCCCAACTGCCTGGGCCCCGTCATGGTGTTCGCCACCATCCAGATCGCCACCGCCATCGCCCTGGAAGCGACGCTGTCGTTCCTGGGCGTGGGCGTGCCCATCACCGAACCCTCGCTGGGCCTGTTGATCTCCAACGGCTTCCAGTACCTGCTGTCGGGCGACTACTGGATCAGCCTGTTCCCGGGCATTGCCCTGCTGGTGCTGATCCTCTCCATCAATATCGTAGGCGACCGCCTGCGCGAAAGCCTGGACCCCCGTCGAGCATGAGCGAAATCCTTTTAGACGTGCGCGGCCTGCGCACCGCATTCCATACCGAAGCCGGCGCCTGGCTGGCGGTGGACGGCGTCGACCTCACCGTGCGCCGCGGCGAAATCGTGGGTCTGGTGGGCGAGTCCGGGTCCGGCAAGTCCGTCACCGGCTTCTCGCTGCTGGGGCTGATCGATCCACCGGGAGAGGTCGTCGATGGCGAAGTGAAGTTCAAGGGCACGGACCTGCGCAAGCTGAGCGAAGAGCAGATGCGCCAGCTCCGCGGCAACCGCATCGCCATGATCTTCCAGGATCCCCTGATGACGCTCAATCCGGTGCTGCGCATCGGCGAGCAGATGATGGAAGCCATCCTCACCCACGAAGACGTGCCGCGCTCCGAAGCCGAGGAACGTTGCCGCGAGGCGCTGGCCATGGTCGGCATTCCTTCGCCCGAAAAGCGCCTGAAGAGCTATCCGCACGAATTCTCGGGCGGCATGCGCCAGCGCGTGGCGATCGCGATCGCCATGCTGAACAAGCCCGACCTGATCATCTGCGACGAGCCGACCACGGCGCTGGACGTCACCATCCAGGGCCAGATCCTCTACCGCATGCAGGAGATCTGCCGCGAGCACAATACCGCGCTGATCTGGATCACTCACGACCTGGGCGTGGTGGCCGAACTGGCCGACCGCGTGGCCGTGATGTACGCCGGCCGCATCGTCGAAAGCGGCCCGGTCGAGCAGGTGCTGGACGCGCCGCGCCACCCCTACACCCGCGGTCTGCTGGACTCGATGCCCGGCGCCACCCAGCCCGGCGCGCGCCTGCACCAGATCAACGGCATGGCGCCCAGCCTCGCCGGCCGTCCCTCGGGCTGTCCGTTCCGCCCGCGCTGCACCAGCGCGGTCACGCGTTGCACCGAACAAGCCCCCACCGTCACCACCGAAGGCGCGCGCAACTACCGCTGCTACGTGCCGATTACCCGCGAGGCCCAGCCGGTATGAGCCAAGCCGATACCCCCGTCATCGAGCTCAAGAACGTCCACAAGCGCTTCGAACAGCGACCCGACCTGGCCCAGCGCATCCTGGCCCTGACGGGCCGCCCCATCGACCGCCGCACCGTATACGCGGTCAACGGCGTGGACCTGTCCATCAAGCGCGGCGAAGTCGTGGGCCTGGTCGGCGAGTCCGGCTGCGGCAAGTCCACGCTGGGCCGCGTCGTCGCCGGCCTGCATGGCCAGACCGAAGGCCAGTTGCTGTATCAGGGCCAGGAGGCGCGCCGCCTGCGCGGCGCCGACAAGCTGGCCTACACGCTCGGCGTGCAGATGATCTTCCAGGACCCGCAGGCCTCGCTGAACCCGCGCCAGCGCCTGCGCCAGATCCTGGGCGAATCGCTCAAGGTCCACAAGCTGGCGCCCGCCGCCCAGATTCCCGCGCGCATCGACCAGGCGCTGAAGGAAGTGGGCCTGGACCCCGAGTACCGCGACCGATTCCCGCACCAGATCTCGGGCGGCCAGCGCCAGCGCATCGGCATCGCCCGCGCGCTGATGGTGGCTCCGAAGTTCCTGGTCTGTGACGAGCCCGTGGCAGCGTTGGACGTGTCGATCCAGGCGCAGGTGATCAACCTGTTCATGGACCTGCGCGAGCAGCACGGCTTCACCTACCTGTTCATCAGCCACGACCTGGGCGTGGTCAAGCACATCTCGGACCGCGTGGCGATCATGTATCTGGGCAAGATCGTGGAAATCTCCACGTCGGCCGAGATCTTCGCGCGCGCCAACCACCCCTACACCCAGGCCCTCATGGCCGAAGTGCCGGACGTGGGCCGCCGCGGCCGCAAATTCACGCCGATCAAGGGCGAAATCCCGTCGCCGCTGAATCCGCCGCCGGGCTGTACCTTCAATCCCCGCTGCCCCCACGCCATGCCGCGCTGCCGCGAACAGGCGCCGGAGCTGAAAGAAATCTCGGCTGGCCACTGGTCGGCCTGCCACCTGAACGAGGCGAACGCCTGATGAAACCCTCCGAAATGTCCAACGTCGACCGCATCGCCATCGAATTGGGCCACGCCGGCCGCAACGCGATCCTGTATGTGGACGAGGACCGCAATTCCGACCGCCCCTTCAAGCTGCAGACCTACCGTCCCTACGGCTACACGCCGGACCGGCCCGTCGTCATCGTGCAGCACGGCGTGCTGCGCAACGGCGACGAATACCGCGATTTCTGGGTGGAAGCCGCCGACAAGCACAAGCTGCTGATCGTGGCGCTGACCTTCTCCAACGAGATCTGGCCCGGTGTGGAAAGCTACAACAACGGCCGCGTGTTCTCGGCCGGCGGCAATCCGCGCCACGTCGACGGCTGGACCTACGCGCTCGTGGGCCGGGTCATCGAGGACCTGATCGCCGCCGAGATCACCGACGGCCAGAACGTATACCTGTTCGGCCACTCGGCGGGCGGCCAGTTCGTGCACCGCCTGATGAGCAGCCAGTCGCACGCGCCCTTCAAGGCCGTGGCCGCGGGCAATCCCGGCTGGTACACGCTGCCGACCTTCGACCATCCCTTCCCCGAAGGCATGGACGGCGTCGGCCTGACCGAAAGCCACCTGGTCAAGCTCCTGGCCTACCCGATGACCATCCTGGCGGGCGACCAGGACATCGCCACCGACGACCCCAACCTGCCGTCGGAGCCCGCCGCCATGCGCCAGGGCCCGCACCGCTTTGCGCGCGCGCAGAACTACTTCGAATTCGGGCGCAAGGAAGCGGAGCGCCGCGGCGTGCCGTTCGGCTGGAAGCTGCAGGTCGTGCCGGGCATCGGCCACGACGGCCGCGCCATGTCCGCCGTGTGCGCCAGTATCTGGTTCGACGGCAAAATGCCCGACGACGCCGAACTGGCCCGCCTGGCCGGCCAGCAGGTCGCCTGACCGATTCCACTTTTCCATTGCAGAAATCCGTTACCGCCATGTCCAACACCCAGAGCACTGAACAGATCGTCGCCGGCATCAAGAGCTGGCTGCAATGCGAATCGCCCTCGAACTTCCCCGAAGGCATCGCCGCCATGGCGCGCATCATCTCCGACTATGCCGCGGCCGCCGGCCTGACGGTGGAGCTGTCGTCGCTGGGCCCGACCACCGGCCCGCTGCTGTACGCGACCAACCGCGCCCCCGGCGACACGCGCCCCGGCATCCTGATCCTGGCGCACATGGACACGGTGCATCCCGTGGGCACGCTGCTCGAGAACCCCGTGCGCATCGACGGCGACCGCCTCTACGGTCCGGGCGGCTACGACATGAAGGCCGGCATCTACCTCGCGTTGACGGCCCTGTCCGGCGTGGCGCGCCCCGGCGCGACACAGCTGCCGGTAGACTTCCTGGTGGTGCCCGACGAGGAAACCGGCAGCCACGCCTCGCGCGCGCACATCGAACGCTTCGCCGCCAACGCCAAGTACGCGCTGGTCTGCGAACCGGCCCGCCCCAACGGCGGCAAGTGCGTCACGGCCCGCAAGGGCACCGGCATGCTGAACCTGAACGTCAAAGGCCGCCCGGCCCACGCCGGCATGCAGCACGAAAAGGGCCGCAGCGCCATCCGCGAAATGGCGCACCAGGTGCTGGCGCTGGAAGCCATGACCGATTACGAGCGCGGCATCACCGTCAGCGTCGGCACGATCGCCGGCGGCACCGTGACCAACACCGTGCCTGCGCTGTGCCGCTGCGTGGTGGACTTCCGCGTCCCCGACATGGGCGCCGCCCAGGACGTGCTGCGCCGCATGCGCGAACTGTGCGCGGTGGGCCCGGACGTCGAGCTGGACATCGACGTGGAACTGAACCGCCCGCCGATGGTGAAGACCGAAGCCGCCACCCAGCTGCTGGCGCTGGTGCAGGGCTATGCGGAGCGCGCGGGCTTCCTGCTGGAAGACGCGCCGATGACCGGCGGCGGCAGCGACGCCAACTTCACCTCGGCCATGGGGATTCCCACGCTGGACGGCCTGGGCGCCGACGGCGACGGCGCGCACACCTTGAATGAATACGTGCTGGTCTCGACCCTGGAGCAGCGCCTGAAGTTCTGGGAATTGCTGCTGAAGGAACTGGCCTGACAGACCGCCGCGCCTGAGTGCCCTCCTTGGCACAGCGCCCGGGCGGCGCCCGCCGGCCGCTGCTGGCGCCCGCATTCGCCGCGCTCGCGCTGGCGCTGATGGCCGAGGGCGCCAGCGCCGCCTGCGCGCGCGAAACGCCCCAGGCCTGCGATCCCGGCGCCAGCGCGCCGGCCGGTCCGCCCGCACCCGGCCCGCAAGGCTGGTTCGTCGCGATCGACAACTGGCAACTGCTGGAAGGCAGCGGCGCCATGGCGCGCATCAAGCAACGCACGACCGGCGCCTACGGCGGCGGCGAGTTCGATGCCGGCGCCGGCTGGCGCCTGGGCGGCGCGCTGGGCGCCACCCGCAGCCGGATCCGGATCGACGCGCTCGATGCCAAGGCGGAGGTCGACAGCTATAGCGCCACCCTGTATGGCAAGCGGTCTTTCATCGCCGGAGCCGGAAAACTGAACCTGCTGGCCGCCGCCTCCTATGCCTGGCACGACATGGACACGACGCGCCATTTCGACGTGCCGGGCATATCCCAGACCTTGAAGGCCGACGTAAGCGCGAACACGGTGCTGGCCTTCACCGAGCTTGGTTATGAACTGGCGCTGTCACAGCGCGCCAGCCTGGAGCCGTTCGCCGGCCTGGCCTTCCGCGACGTGCGCACGCGCGGCTTTTCGGAGACCGGAGGATCGGCCGCGCTGGATGCCGAGGGCGGACGGGTGGTCCAGACCACGACGACGCTGGGACTGCGCGGGCAGGCAGGTGTATCGCTGGGCCCGGCGGTGGGCCGCGTGCACGCCCTGCTGGGCTGGCGCCGCGCTTTCGGCGACGTGGCGCCCGAAACCACCCTGGCGCTCGATGGCGGCGGCGCGCTGACGGTCGCCGGCGCGCCGATCGCGCGCAGCGCGGCGTTGGCGGGGCTGGGCGCCGAGCTCGCGCTGTCGCGCTCGGCAGCGATCGGGCTGGCCTATGGGGGCCAGTACGGCGGCGGCATGCGCGAACACACGGCGTCGCTGAGCCTGCGTTGGGCCTTCGGCAGCCTTTGACAGCGGCGCCGCACTCCTTCAGGAGCGCGCGTTTTTTCGCCTAGAATTATTCCCCCCAGACCGCGCTCTCGTCCCGTCATCATGTCCGATTCCCCTACGCCCATCAGCGCCATCGCCTACGGCATCGCCACGCTGGCCGCCGACGGCAGCATCCTGGATACCTGGTACCCCCGTCCATCGCTCGCCGACAACTCTCCTGCCACCGGCACCCGCCACCTGACGCCGGAAGAAGCCCGCGCCGCGCTTGGCGAGCACGTGGCGACCGCCCTGCTGCGGGATACCCGCCGCAAGGTGGACATCGTCGCCGTGCGTACCGCCATCGCGTCGCTGGACGAGCCTCCCCTGGACGCGCATGACGCCTACCTGCGCCTGCACCTGCTCAGCCACCGGCTGGTCCGCCCGCACGGCGCCAATCTGGACGGCCTGTTCAACGTGCTGTCCAACGTGGCGTGGACCTCCGCGGGCCCCTGCGCGGTAGACCAGGTGGATGCCCTGCGCTGGCAGCTGCGCGCGTCCGGCCAGGTGCTGGAGATCCGCGGCGTGGACAAGATCCCCCGCATGACCGATTACGTCGTGCCCGCCGGCGTGCGCATCGCCGATACGGCGCGCGTGCGCTTGGGCGCGCATCTGTCGCCCGGCACCACGGTGCTGCACGAAGGCTTCTGCAATTTCAACGCGGGCACGCTGGGCGCCTCGATGGTCGAGGGCCGCATCAGCGCGGGGGTCATCGTCGGCGACGGCAGCGACATCGGTGGCGGCGCGTCCATCATGGGCACCATGTCGGGCGGCGGCAAGCAGGTGGTCTCCATCGGCAAGCGTTGCCTGCTCGGCGCGAATTCCGGCATCGGCATTTCGCTCGGCGACGATTGCGTGGTGGAAGCCGGCTGCTACATCACCGCGGGGACGCGCGTGCTGACGCCGGAGGGCGCGGTAGTGAAAGCCACGGCCCTGGCCGGGCAACACGGCCTGCTGTTCCGCCGCAATTCCCAGACCGGCACAGTGGAATGCCTGGTGCGGACGGCGGCGTGGGGCACATTGAATCCGGATTTGCATTGATGCATGCCAGGCACGGGCTTCTGTGTCCGTGTCTCCGTGTCTGACACCCGTACGAGACGACGGAACAATTTGAAGAGGTGTTTCCCGGGTGTCAGACACCCCCGAGGAAAGACGTTGCTGCTCTGATTAGTGTCAGACACCCCGATGCATTGCCTCAAGCTTGCAGCGTCCTGCCGTACGGGTGTCAGACACGAGCTTGCAGCGTCTTGCCGTACGGGTGTCAGACACGAGCCTCTGTCTCCGTGTCTGACACCCGTACGAGACAACGGAACAATTTGAAGAGGTGTTTCCCGGGTGTCAGACACCCCGAGGAAAGACGTTGCCGCCCTGGTTAGTGTCAGACACCCCGATGCATTGCCTCAAGCTTGCAGCGTCCTGCCGTACGGGTGTCAGACACAAGCTTGCAGCGTCCTGCCGTACCGGTGTCAGACACAAGCCTGTCGCGCCTTGCCGTACGGGTGTCACACACGAGCTTCTGTCTCCGTGTCTGACACTCCCCCCCTTATTTCCCCGGCATTACCGGCGCGAACGGATGGTGGGTCACCGTTCCCCGCCCCGCGACGATCGCAGTGGCTTCGGGCACCTCTTCCCAGGCGCCGGGCATCTCGGTCAAGGGTTCCGACAGGAGCAGGAAAGCATCGTCGTCCAGCGCCGCGATCTGCGGATTGTCGGGGTACAGCTGGCGCAGATGGTGCACGCAAGTGTTGTGGAACAGCGTGCGCGAATCGCCCTCGCTGGAATAACGGACCGCGACCAGGCGTTCTCCGTCCAGCGCGCAGACCGTCATGTTGATGGGATGCGCCACGCCATGCCGCCGGCCAGTCTCCTCGACCGCGCCGACCATGCGGGCCAGCCCCAGCACCGGGTCCTCCTCCAGGCCGAAGCTGAGCGCCAGCAGGAACATCACTTCCGAATCCGTCGACCCTTCCAGCGAACCGAAATACGAAGGCGCGATCATCAGCATCAGGTCGCGCCTGAGCAAGGGATAGTCGCGGATGACGCCGTTGTGCACAAACAGCCATTGCCCGTGGCGAAACGGGTGGCAGTTGGTTTCCTGCGCGGGCGTGTCGGTGGCGGCGCGGATGTGCGCCACGAATAGCGGCGCGTGGATGGCGCGGGCGGCCTCGCGCAGATTGCGGTCGTTCCAGGCCGGATGCACGCTGCGGTAGCGGAACGGCGGCTCGGCGGGCTGGCCTTCCCGGGGCCGGGCGTACCAGCCCAGGCCGAATCCGTCCCCATTGGTGGTGGTCGCGCCCATGCGCGCGTGCAGGCTCTGGTCGATCAGGGAGTGCTTGGCCTTGAACAGCACGCTCTCCATCTGTATGGGACCACCGGTATAGGCCAGCCAACGACACATGACGCGCTCCTTATCTCGGCGTGGATTCCGCGCCAGAACGGCACGATAGGCGCTGTCCAGTGTAGGAGCAGGGCCCGCCGTTCCACAAGCGCCCTATTTCTTCAGCAGCGCCTTCAGCATGGCCATGCGCTCCTTCGGGTTCATGGCTGCCGTGGCCTCGTCCTCCTGGATGCGGACGTCGCCCAGGCCCATTTCCTCGATGAAGCGGGAAGGCTCGCGCACCAGGTCCTCGCGCGCGCGGCGCCGGCGCTTGCACCAGCTCAGGTTCAGGCTGCGCTGCGCGCGCGTGATGCCCACGTACATCAATCGGCGTTCCTCCTGGATGCGAGTCGCCAGGTTCTCCGCCGCGCGCGCCGGGTCGCCGACCTCGTCGTCCTTGCCCAGGTGGGGCAGCAGGCCCTCTTCGACGCCCGCCAGGTACACGTGCGGATACTCCAGTCCCTTGGACGCATGCAGCGTGGACATCTTCACCGCATCGGGCTCTTCTTCCTCGCCGCGCTCCAGCATGGTGACCAGCGCCACATGCTGGACCAGGTCGAAGAGCGTCATGTCGTCCTCTTCGGCCTTGCGCTTGAGCCAGCCCGTCAGCTCCAGCACGTTCTGCCAGCGCGTCTGCGCAGGCCGTTCCTCGAACAGTTCGAACAGGTGGCGTTCGTACTGGATGGCCTCCAGCAGGTCGTCCAGGATGACGCCCGCGGGCTCGGCGGGAGCTGCGTCCTTGCCCGAGGCCGCGCCGCGCCCCGCGCGCCACTGCATGCGGCGGATGAACTCGGCGAACGTGCGCAGCGGCTCCAGCTGGCGCGGCGCCAGCTGGCTTTCCAGGCCGGTCTCGGCAACTGCCGCCAGCAACGACAGCTCGCGGCCGGCCGCGTACTGCCCCAGCACCTGCAGCGTGGCCTGGCCGATGCCCCGCTTGGGCGTGGTCGCCGCGCGGATGAACGCCGGGTCGTCATCGTCGTTGGCAAGCAGGCGCAGATAGGCCAGCACGTCGCGCACTTCCGCCTTGTCGAAAAAGCTCTGGCCGCCCGAGATCGTGTACGGAATCTTCAGGTTGCGCAGCGCCTGCTCCAGGATGCGGGACTGGTGGTTGCTGCGGTAAAGGATGGCGAAATCCTTCCATTGCGCCTGGCGTTCGAAGCGGGCGGCCGAGACCTTCATCGCGATGGATTCCGCCTCGTGCTCCTCGCCGTCCATCGCCGACACCAGGATGGGTTCGCCCACGCCCAGGTCGGACCACAGCTTCTTGTCGAACAGCTTGGGGTTCTTCTCGATCACCTGGTTCGCGGCGGCGAGGATGCGCTGGACCGAGCGGTAGTTCTGTTCCAGCTTGATGAGCTTGATGTTGGGATAGTCGGTCGTCAGCTTGGCCAGATTCTCGATGGTCGCGCCGCGCCAGGCGTAGATGGCCTGATCGTCGTCGCCCACCGCCGTGAACATGGCGCGCGCCCCCGTCAGCAGCTGCACCAGGCGGTATTGGCACACGTTGGTGTCCTGGTATTCGTCCACCAGCAGGTAGCGCACGCGGTTCTGCCAGCGGGTGCGCACCTCTTCGTTGTTGGCCAGCAGCAGGGCGGGGATGCGGATCAGGTCGTCGAAATCCACGGCCTGGTAGGCCGCCAGCGTAGCCGCATAGCTGCGGTACACGTTGGCCGCCTCCACGTCGCCCGGCGTGATGGCCTCGCGCGCCGCGTCGTCCGGCTCCATCAGCGCGTTCTTCCACAGGGAGATGATGCCCTGCACGTGGCGCAGCCGCGCCTTGTCCGTCGTGCCCAGCAGCTCCTGGATGATCGCCATGGCGTCGTCGGCATCCAGGATGGAAAACGTGGGCTTCAGTCCGGCGTTGCGCGCTTCCTCGCGCAGCATCTTCACGCCCAGCGAATGGAAGGTGCTGATGATCAGGCCCTTCGACAGCTTGCGGTCCACCAAGGTCTTCACGCGCTCGTCCATTTCGCGCGCGGCCTTGTTGGTGAAGGTCAGCGCCACCACGTTGCGGCCCATGTAGCCGCATTCACGCAGCAGGTACGCGATCTTCTGCGTGATCACCCGCGTCTTGCCGCTGCCCGCGCCGGCCAGCACCAGGCAGGGGCCGTCCAGGTAAAGCACCGCTTCCTTCTGAGCGGGGTTCATGCCTTGGCCAATCGGTTCGCTTGCGGACATTTGAGTCGGATAGTCATGCATCGCGACGGCCGCAATGAGGGTACGGCCGGCAAGCGCGGGGCTTGCGGCCGCCCGTCAGCGGGCCGGTAATGCGCGAGAAAAAGGGGACGGGCGCAGCCGCCGCAGCGGGCCTGCCGCACCAGCGCGATAGAGGAGAAAGATCATAGAACAATCGAGCCGAAGGCGCATGGCGCCCTTCAGATCTCCAGCGGGTCGACTTCCAGCTGCCAGCGCACGCGGGCCTCGTTGGCCAGGTACGGCAGATGGTGCGACCACGACGCCAGGAATGCCTGCAGCGCCGGACGGCTGCTGCTTTCCGCCAGCAGCTGCGCGCGCTCGATGTTGGCCACGCGCACCACGCGCAAGGGGACGGGGTCGTACAGCATGATCGCGTCCAGGCCGGGGAAGTCCGCCTTCCACTCCCCCTCGGGCAGCGCCCGCGCCCGCTCCAGGAACTCCTGGGCCACCTTCAGTTCGCGCGCCTCGGCGGTGAGCAACGCCTGGTAGACGAAAGGCGGCAGGCCGGTGCTTTCGCGCTCGTGCAGGGCATGGCGGGCAAAGCCCGCGTAATCGTGCCGCAACAGGGCCTGGTAGACCGGCTGCTCGGGGTAGTTGGTCTGGATCAGGACCTCGCCGTTGCCCTGGTGCCGGCCCGCGCGGCCGGCCACTTGCATCAACTGCGCGAACAGGCGCTCCGGGGCGCGGAAGTCATGGGCGAACAGCATCGAATCCGCGTTCAGCACGCCCACCAGCCCCAGCTTCGCGAAATCGTGGCCCTTGGCCACCATCTGCGTGCCCACCAGGATGTCCACCTCGCCAGCATGCACCGACGCGAACAGCGCCTCGGCGCTGCCCTTCTTGCGCGTGCTGTCCGCATCGATGCGCAGGATGCGGGCCTCGGGGAAGAGCTCGGCCAGGTGCTCTTCCACGCGCTGCGTGCCGCGCCCCATGGGGGCCAGGTCCTGGTCGCCGCATTCGGGGCAGGCGCGCGGCACCGGCGCCTGGTAGCCGCAATGATGGCATTGCAGGCGATGGCCGCGGCCGTCGGTGCGGTGCAGCACGGTGAACGCGGTGCAGCGCGGACAATTGCTCACCCAGGCGCAGGACTGGCAATGCAGCACCGGCGAATAGCCGCGCCGGTTCAGGAAGATCAGGGACTGTTCCTTGCGCTCCAGGCGCTGGCCGAGGGCGTCCAGCAACTGCGGCGACATACCCTGCTTCAGCTGCAACCGCCGCGTATCCACCAGGCGCACGGAGGGCAGGCTGCTGGCGCGGGCGCGCCCCGGCAGGCTCAGCCGCAGGTAGCGGCCGCGCTCGGCGTGCTGCCAGGTTTCCAGCGACGGCGTGGCGGATCCGAGCACCACGGGGATGCCCAGGTCATGCGCGCGCCACACGGCGAGATCGCGCGCCGAATAGCGCAGGCCGTCCTGCTGCTTGTAGGAAGCGTCGTGCTCCTCGTCCACCACGATCAGGCCCAGCTCGCCCATGGGAGCGAAGATCGACATGCGGGTGCCCAGCAGCATGCGCGCCTGGCCGCGCTGGGCGCGGGTCCAGGCCTGCAGGCGTTCGCCGTCGGACAGGCCGCTATGCATGACTGCCAGCCCGTCGGGCCCGACCAGCGCCTCCAGGCGCGCGCGCAGCGCGCCTTCCAACTGCGGGGTCAGGTTGATCTCGGGCACCATCAGCAGCACCTGGCGCCCGGCGGCCAGCACCTTTTCGGCCGCCCGCAGGTACACCTCGGTCTTGCCGCTGCCCGTCACGCCATGCAGCAATACCGGCTTGAATCCGTCCAGGGCGGCGATGGTGTCCACGGCCGTGCGTTGCGCGTCATTGAGCGCCGGCGGGTCGTCGGCGGCGGCCGGCGCGCGCGCGGCCTTGCGCTTGCGCCCGTCCAGCCGGGCCACCGGCCCGCCCGCCGAACGCTTGCCCTGGTAGGCGGTAGGCTTGCGCAACGGCGGCGGCAGCGTGGGCAGCATCACCTCCCCCAGCGGCCGCTGGTAATAGTCCGCGGCGAAGCGGGCCAGGCGCAGCCAGGCTTCGTCGAACGGAGGCAGATCGTCCAGCACCTCTTCGATCGGCCGTATCTGCTTGGGGTCGTAGGACGGTTCGGCCGGGTTATCCAACACCACGCCGATGAGCTTGCGGCGGCCGAAAGGCACGATGACCCGCAAGCCCACCGCGATCGGGGCGTCGCTCCGGTAGTCGAAAGGACCCGGCAAAGGCACGTCCAGCGCCACCCGCACCCAGCAGGCCGCCGGGAGAGTCATGGTCGCCTGCGCTTCAGACATGGGGGCTTGGACGGTGCATATGGGAGGATGACCCTGGCTGACGTTCCACTGCCCCTGTGCCCGCCTGTGGATAACTTTGGGGAAAAGGCTGGAGCAACGTCGAAAATTGGAATAAGGCAAGATTTCGCGAACATGTGAAATCTTGTTGGAAATTCACTATTTACCTTGAAAAACAATGACTTATGAAGCCTTTCAAGATTGTAAACTAGCTTCTAAAGGGTTTTCCCCGAGAGCAATCTTGCTGTGCACAAGTGCGCGCTGCTTCGGCCCTGAGGGCCGAAGCGTCCACTTACTTACCCCCGCAGCGAACGGCTGTGTTGGTGGACTTCGTCGACCAATTCGGCTACGGCTTCCGGAGGAGTGAACCGGGAAATGCCGTGCCCCAGATTGAAGACATGGCCGCCCTTGCCCACGGGGCCGAAGGCGTCCAGCACCCGCCGCGCCTCCGCGCGGACGGCGGCGGCGCCGCCGAACAAGGCCATCGGATCCAGGTTGCCCTGGAAGGCCACCGCATCCCCCGTACGGCGGCGCGCGGCAGCCAGATCCACCGTCCAGTCCAGGCCCACGGCGTCGCAGCCGCAGGCTGCGATCTCTTCCAGCCATTGGCCGCCGCCCTTGGTGAATACGATGACCGGCACGCGGCGGCCTTCGTTTTCGCGCTTCAGCCCTGCCACGACCTTCCTGGTGTAGGCCAGCGAGAATTGCTGGAACAGGCCATCCGCCAGCACGCCGCCCCAGCTGTCGAACAGCATCACGGCTTGCGCGCCGGCGGCGATCTGCGCGTTCAGGTATTGCAGCGTGGCCTCGGCGTTGATCTCAAGAATGCGGTGCAGCAGGTCGGGCCGCGCATACAGCATGGTCTTGATCAGGCGGTAGTCGTCGCTGCCCTGGCCTTCGACCATGTAGCAGGCGATGGTCCAGGGGCTGCCGGCGAAACCGATCAGCGGCACCTTGCCGTCCAGCTCGCGCCGGATCACGCCCACGGCGTCGAACACATAGCGCAGCTTGTCCATGTCCGGCACCGCCAGGCGCGCCACGTCTTCCTCCGTGCGCACCGGGCTGGCGAAGCGCGGGCCCTCGCCTTCAGCGAAGTCCAGGCCCAGGCCCATGGCGTGCGGCACGGTCAGGATATCGGAGAACAGGATGGCCGCGTCCAGGTCGAAACGCTCCAGCGGCTGCAGCGTCACTTCCGCGGCGTAGTCCGGGTTCTGAGCGAGGCCCATGAAAGAACCCGCGCGGGCCCGCGTCTGGCGATACTCGGGCAGGTAGCGTCCCGCCTGGCGCATCAGCCAGATGGGGGTGTAGGGCACGGGCTCGCGCAGAAGCGAGCGCAAGAACACATCGTTCTTCAAGACGGAAGCAGACACGACTATCCTCGATGATCGGAAGCCGTGATTTTACTTCCCCTGGCTGACAAGGCACGGGAACCTTCACCGGTGGGCTTGCCCGGGCGCAAGGCGCGCGCTCTTTGAGATGCAAGCCCCCCGCCCGCGCCTGGCCGCGCCGGGTTCAGTCTTCGCGTTCCTGCGCGGCCTGCCGGTAGGGAGCCGCCTCGATGCCATGCTTGCGCATCAGCGCCCAGAACGCCCGCCGGTGCTTGCTGCAGGCGCGGGCCGCCTGCGCCACGTTGCCGCCGTGCCGCGACAATGCCAGGCGGATGTAGTCGCGCTCGAAGCCGTCCACCACCCGGGCCTTCGCCGCGCGGAAGGATTCCTGCACGCTGCGATGGTGCTGATGGCGCAGGTGGGACAAGGCCTGTTCGACCACGTCCGCCGGCACCCTGGGCCGCGACGGGGCGGGCTGGCGGATGCCGCCGGCGGCCGCGGGCCACGCCATTGCGGGATAGTCCGCCGCGGGCTCCCGCAGGCTTGCCAGCCGGGCATCGCGCCACGAAGCGGGCCTGGCCAGGCGGCCCAGCCGCACCCGCATGGTTTCCTGGCACACGGGCTGCATCATGAAATCCCGGGCGCCCAGGCTCAGCAGGTCTTCGATCGCCGGCGCCTTCACATCCTGGACGAGCAGCAGGACCGGCGTGCTCAATGCACTGCCTGCCTGCTGCAAGGCCATCCGCGTCCAGGCGAGCGTTGCGGGCGCCACGGGCAGGATGCAGGCATCGTAGCGCTTCAGCGCCACCGCCAGCCGCCCAAGCGCCCGCACGTCCGGGCCTTCCGGCGCCTCGGGCCCCTGGAGGGCCGGCGCGGCAAGCGCGTAGCGCAGGGGATTCAGCGGCACCAGATGCAGCCGCAGCCGCGTCTTGCCGACGGGATGCCGGCCGACCCAGTCGCGCATGGCCGCTTCCTGGCCAGGCGCCAGCAGAACGCCGCAATCCAGAACGTCTCGCACACGACCCTCCTATGCTTGATGGAACCAAGCCGAAGGCTACTGGCCGGGCGTGCCGCGCGGCTATTCGTATTGAACGCATTGCGGTCGGCACAGGCATCGCGCATATGGTCCGCGCAATGAAAAAAGCGGCCCCCGGGGGCCGCTTTCTGGAGTCCGGGGCGAACCCGGACGAGCCGTGCGCCGCTTAGTGCGAACGGCCGCCTTGACGCAGCTTACGCGCCGCGATGGCTTGCGCAGCCAGCATGGCGAGTTCGGCTTCGACGACGGCGATGTCCGCCTTGTCCTTGGCGTTCGCCAGGGCCTCTTCGGCCTTCTGACGCGCTTCCAGGGCGCGGGCTTCGTCCAGGTCGGCAGCACGGATGGCCGTGTCGGCCAGGACCGTGACGCTGCCCGGTTGCACTTCCAGAATGCCACCGGCGACGAAGACGTTTTCCTCGCCCTGGTCGGCGCGAACGATCTTGACCGTTCCGGGGCGGATGCGCGAGATCAGCGGGGTGTGGCCGGGCAGAATGCCCAGCTCGCCGGACTCGCCAGGCAGAACCACGAACTTCGCCTCACCGGAGAAGATCGCTTCCTCTGCGCTGACCACATCGACATGCAGGGTAGCCATAGTGGATCCTTATTGCAGTTTCTTGGCCTTCTCGAAGGCCTCGTCAATCGTGCCGACCATGTAGAAGGCCTGCTCGGGCAGCGAATCGCATTCGCCGTCGACGATCATCTTGAAGCCACGGATCGTTTCGGCCAGCGGCACGTACTTGCCGGGCGAGCCGGTGAACACTTCGGCCACGTGGAACGGCTGCGACAGGAAACGCTGGATCTTACGAGCGCGGGCCACGGCCTGCTTGTCTTCCGGCGACAGTTCGTCCATGCCCAGAATCGCGATGATGTCGCGCAGTTCCTTGTAGCGCTGCAGCGTCTGCTGCACGCCACGGGCCACGGCGTAGTGCTCTTCGCCCACGACTTGCGGGTCGAGCTGGCGGCTGGACGAATCCAGCGGGTCCACGGCCGGGTAGATACCCAGGGCGGCGATGTCACGCGACAGCACGACGGTCGAGTCCAAGTGCTGGAAGGTCGTGGCGGGCGACGGGTCGGTCAAGTCGTCGGCAGGCACGTACACGGCCTGGATCGAGGTGATCGAGCCGGTCTTGGTCGAGGTGATGCGCTCTTGCAGAACGCCCATTTCCTCGGCCAGCGTGGGCTGGTAGCCCACCGCCGACGGCATACGGCCCAGCAGAGCGGACACTTCGGTGCCGGCCAGGGTGTAACGGTAGATGTTGTCGACGAAGAACAGGATGTCGCGGCCTTCGTCGCGGAACTTCTCGGCCATCGTCAGGCCGGTCAGCGCCACGCGGAGACGGTTGCCCGGGGGTTCGTTCATCTGACCGAACACCATGGCCACCTTGTCCAGAACGTTCGACTCTTCCATTTCGTGGTAGAAGTCGTTGCCTTCGCGGGTACGCTCACCCACGCCGGCGAACACCGACAAGCCGCTGTGCTGCTTGGCGATGTTGTTGATCAGTTCCATCATGTTCACGGTCTTGCCCACGCCGGCACCGCCGAACAGGCCGACCTTGCCGCCCTTGGCGAACGGGCAGACCAGGTCAATAACCTTGATGCCGGTTTCCAGCAGCTCGACCGAAGGCGACAGTTCGTCGAACTTCGGGGCGGCCTGGTGAATGGCGCGCTTTTCGTCGGCGTTGATGGGGCCGGCTTCGTCGATCGGGCGACCCAGCACGTCCATGATGCGGCCCAGGGTGCCGTGACCGACGGGCACCGAGATCGGGGCGCCGGTACGGGCCACGGCCATGCCGCGGCGCAGGCCGTCGCTCGAACCCAGGGCGATGGTACGCACCACGCCGTCGCCGAGCTGTTGTTGCACTTCCAGCGTCAGACCCTTTTCGGCGAACGAGGAACCCTCGTCAGCCAGGGTGAGCGCTTCGTAGATCTTGGGCATTTCATCGCGGGGGAACTGAATGTCCACCACGGCGCCGATGCACTGAACGATGGTTCCGTTGCTCATGTCGATTCCTTGATATTTTGACGGGATACTGCCCGGTTTACACCGCGGCAGCGCCCCCTACGATTTCCGAAATTTCCTTGGTGATCGCCGCCTGGCGGGTCTTGTTGTAGACCAGCTGGAGGTCGCCGATGACCTTCTTCGCGTTGTCCGACGCCGCCTTCATGGCGACCATACGAGCGGACTGTTCCGAGGCCATGTTCTCGGCCACGGCCTGATACAGAAGGCCTTCGACGTAGCGCTGCAGCAGGTCGTCGATCACGCTCTTGGCGTCCGGTTCGTAGATATAGTCCCAGCTATAGTCAGACTTGACCTCGGACGTCTCGGCCAGGGACTCCGCGCCCGACTGGAAGGGATCATCCAAACCGGAGGACAGCGGCAGCAGGCGCAAGAACACCGGCTCCTGCCTCATCGTGTTGATGAAGCGGGTGGTCGCCACATAGAGCGCATCGATGCGGCCTTCGAGGTAGTCGTCCAGCTGCACCTTGATGGCGCCCAGCAGGCGATCGAGGTCGGGCTTGTCGCCCAGTTGGACTTCCTGCGACACCAGCTTGGCGCCGATGCGGGTCAACAGGCCTAGGCCCTTGTTGCCGAATGCGGTTGCCTGCGCCTTGATGTTCTTGGCCTCGAATTCCTTGAGGCGAGACAGCGTGAGGCGGCTGATGTTGGTGTTCAGGCCACCGCACAGGCCCTTGTCGGTGGTGACCAGCACCACGCCCACCGCCTTCACTTCACGTTCCTGAAGGTAGGGGTGGTTGTACTCAGGGTTGGCCTGCATCAGATGCGCGGCGATCTCGCGCACCTTGGTGGCGTACGGACGGCCCGCGCGCATCCGCTCCTGCGCCTTGCGCATCTTGGATGCGGCGACCATTTCCATCGCCTTGGTGATCTTGCGCGTGTTTTGCACGCTCTTGATCTTGGTTCGGATTTCCTTGATTCCGGGCATTGCGCTTTCCTGTTGAGACGGCTGGCGGGGTCGGCTTGCGCCGCTCCCGCCCTACCGTAGGATGGGCTTGCGCCCATCGACTACGCCAGACCTTGCCTTAAAAAGCACCGTGCTTCTTGAAATCCTGGAGCGCGGCGGCCAGTTCGGCGTCGTCGTCCTTGGACAGTTCCTTGGTGTCTTCGATGCGCTGGATCAGGGCGGCATGCTTGGCCTTGAGGTGGTCCTTGAAGGACTTCTCGAAGGACAGCACCTGAGCCACGTCCACGTCATCGAGGTAGCCGTTGTTCACGGTGTACAGCGACACGGCCAGTTCCCACACCTGCAGCGGCTGGTATTGCGGCTGCTTGAGCAGTTCGACCACGCGCTTGCCGCGCTCCAGCTGGCGACGGGTGGCGTCGTCCAGGTCGGAGGCGAACTGCGCGAAGGCGGCCAGTTCACGGTACTGCGCCAGGTCGGTACGGATACCGCCGGACAGCTTCTTGATGACCTTGGTCTGGGCGGCGCCACCGACGCGCGACACCGAAATACCGGCGTTGATGGCGGGGCGGATACCGGCGTTGAACAGGTCGGTTTCCAGGAAGATCTGGCCGTCGGTGATCGAGATCACGTTGGTCGGAACGAAGGCCGACACGTCACCGGCTTGCGTTTCGATGATCGGCAGCGCGGTCAGCGAGCCGGTCTTGCCCTTGACGGCGCCGTTGGTGAACTTCTCGACGTACTCTTCGTTGACGCGAGCGGCACGCTCCAGCAGGCGCGAGTGCAGATAGAACACGTCGCCCGGATAGGCTTCGCGGCCCGGCGGACGGCGCAGCAGCAGCGAGACCTGGCGGTAGGCCCAGGCTTGCTTGGTCAGGTCGTCATAGACGATCAGGGCGTCTTCGCCGCGATCGCGGAAGTATTCGCCCATCGTGCAGCCGGCGTAGGCGGCCAGGTACTGCATGGCGGCCGAGTCGGAGGCCGAAGCGGCCACGACGATGGTGTATTCCATGGCGCCGTGCTCTTCGAGCTTGCGCACCACGTTGTTGATGGTCGATGCCTTCTGGCCGATGGCGACGTACACGCAGGTGACGTCCTTGCCCTTCTGGCTGATGATGGTGTCGACGGCGACGGCGGTCTTGCCGGTCTGGCGGTCGCCGATGATCAGTTCGCGCTGGCCGCGGCCGATCGGAACCATCGAGTCGATAGCCTTGACACCGGTTTGCAGAGGTTGCGACACCGAGCGGCGGGCGATAACGCCGGGGGCCACTTTCTCGATGATGTCGGTTTCCTTGGCGTTGATCGGGCCCTTGCCGTCGATCGGCAGACCCAGCGTGTTCACCACGCGGCCACGCAGTTCGGGGCCGACCGGCACTTCCAGAATGCGGCCGGTCGTCTTGACCTGGTCGCCTTCCGACACGCCGGTGTAGTCGCCCAGAATCACGGCGCCGACGGAGTCGCGCTCGAGGTTCAGTGCCAGACCGAAAACATTATTGGGGAACTCGAGCATTTCGCCCTGCATCACGTCGGACAAGCCGTGGATGCGGGTAATACCGTCGGTCACGGAGACGACGGTACCTTGGGTACGAACATCAGTCGAAGCGCCCAGGCCCTCGATGCGGCTCTTGAGCAGTTCGCTGATCTCGGAGGGATTGAGTTGCATATTGACTCCTGGAATCCTGTTAGTTGCCTTAAGCGGCGAGCTGATCGCGCATGCGGGCCAACTGGGCTTGTACGGAAGTATCGAGCACTTGGTCACCGACGGCCACGCGCACGCCGCCAATCAGCGACGGATCGACGGTGACGCTGGGCTTGAGCTTGAGACCGAATTTTTGTTCGAGCGCGGCAACCAGTTCTTGGACCTGGGCATCGCTCATCTCGAACGCGCTGGTGATTTCCGCCTGCGCCGTGCCGTCGTGTTGATTCCGCAGCGCCGCGAATTGCGTGGCGATGTCCGGCAGCAGCAACAGCCGGTCGTTCTCGACCAGCAACGCGATGAAATTGCGGGCGGCTTGAGGCAGTTCGGCCTTGATCAGGCCGGAAAACAGCTCGACGCGCTGCTTGTCGCCCAGACGCGGATCGGCCATGGCCTCGCGCACGTCGGGGTTGGAGGCGACCTGCGACATTTCGCCGACCAGGTCGGACCAGGCCGGCAAGCCGGCCTTGTCGTCGCGCGCCGCGCTGAAGAGCGCCTCGGCGTAGGGCCGGGCAACAGTGGAAAGTTCAGCCATGGCGGTCCCGGATTAAAGCTGCGCGCGGAGCTGGTTGAGCAGCTCCGCGTGTGCGCGGGCGTCAACCTCGCGCTTGAGGATCTGTTCGGCACCCTTCACGGCCAGCGCGGCGACGTCGTCGCGCAGCAGGTCGCGGGCACGCTGGACTTCCTGCGCAGCGTCCTGGGCAGCCTGCGCCACGATACGGGCGCGTTCGGCTTCCGCTTCGCGGCGGGCCTGCTCGATCAGGGAGGCAGCTTGCTTCTCGGCCTCGATGATGCGTGCATGGTTTTCGGACTTGGCAGAAGCCTCGATCAGACTGACGCGCGCCTGGGCCTGGGCCAGATCGGCCTTGCCCTTCTCGGCGGCGGCCAGGCCGTCGGCGATTTTTTGGCGGCGCTCGTCCATCGCCTTCGTCAGAGGAGGCCACACGAATTTCATCGTGAACCAGCCCAGAACGAAGAACACGAGCATCTGGAAAATGATCGTCGCGTTCAGATTCACGGTCGTTCCTTTAACACCTTTCGGCTCCGGCCGCACCCAGGAGGGGAGCTACGGAGCACTCGATACTTTGCTGGGCGGCGATGCGCGGTAGTCCTGCACCGCCGCCAGCGTCATGACCCGCCTTTTCGCCGGCGGGCGGTGCCTTAGCCGACGAACGGGTTGGCGAAGGCGAACAGCATGGCGATACCCACGCCGATCAGGAATGCCGCGTCGATCAGGCCAGCCAGCAGGAACATCTTCGTTTGCAGAGCGTTCATCAGCTCAGGCTGACGAGCCGAGGCTTCCAGATACTTGCCGCCCATCAGTGCGATGCCGATGCAAGCGCCGATAGCGCCCAGACCGATGATAAGACCGCAAGCGAGGGCAACGAAAGCGACGTTGGTCATGACAACTCCTTGGTTAGAAATCTGAAGTCAAAAATTGAAAAATAAGGGGTACAGCTCAATGCAAGATAATCTTGCTATCCCGCGCTGGCCGGATGGCCAACGCAGGAAATTCGGGGGATCAGTGGCCTTCGTGCGCCTGGCCGAGGTACACCAGCGTCAGCATCATGAAGATGAAGGCCTGCAGCAGGACGATCAGGATGTGGAAGATCGCCCAGATGGAGCCGGCCAGGATGTGGCCCAGGCCCAAGCCGATGCTGGCGCCGTTGAAACCGGTCCAGGCGCCGCCCAGCAGCGCGATCAGCATGAAAATCAGTTCGCCGGCGAACATGTTGCCGAACAACCGCATGCCCAGCGAGACGGACTTGGCGGCGTACTCGATCAGGTTCAGCAGCAGGTTGAAGGGAGCCAGGACCAGGGCGCCGATGCCGTGCGCGTGGAACGGCGCGGTGAACAGTTCCTTGACGAAGCCGCCCGGGTGCTTGATCTTGATGCCGTAGTAGAACATCAGCAGCAGCACGCCCAGCGACATGCCCATCGGCACGTTCAGGTCGGCGGTCGGCAGAATGCGGTGGTAGTAGAGCGGGTCGCCGTGGTGGGCGCCCAGGCCGGTCATGCGCCAGATCGAGGGCAGCAGGTCGACGGGCAGCAGGTCCAGCGCGTTCATCAGGATGATCCAGAGGAACACGGTGAGCGCCAGCGGGGCGATGAAGAGACGGCTCTTGGCGTTGTGGACGATGCCCTTGGCCTGGTCGTCGACCATGTCGACGATCATTTCCACGAAAGCCTGGAAGCGGCTGGGAACGCCGCTGGTGGCGCGGCGCGCGGCGCGCCACAGGAAGAAGATGACGATCAGACCCATCAGGCCGGACCAGAACAACGAGTCGTAATTGATGATGTCGAACTGAGCGATAGCGCTCTGTTTCTCGCCCGTATTGTTCAGATGCACCAGGTGATGCTGAATATACGCGGACTGAGGCGACACGTCGCTGGCAGCAGCCATTTGAATCCTACCCTATTTGCTGTATGCCCGACCCTTGCGAATCGGACGATTCCACGATTTCGTTTGCCGCGAACCTGCTCGGCGCTAAGACAACTTGCGGAACATCAGGAGCAAGAGATAACCCTTCAATGTGAGTATCAGTCCGAGCAGCGCGGCAGGCCATACGAGGCTGTCCTGCGCCACACGCGAAAGCAGCCACAACAGCAATGCCGTTGCGAACAACTTGATCAACTCACCAGAGAGAAAGGTAAAAGGACTGGCTCTACCGGCCCGCACGCTGACAGCAAGGCGCAATGCGAACAACGCATTGGGTATGAAATACGCCCCCGCCCCCGCCAACGCCGACCAACCTGCCGCCGACCCTCCGACAACCCCCGCAATTACCGCTGCTGCGAGCCCCATGGCGCCTTGCGCAGCCAATGCCAACAGGAGCCCGCGGCTTGCTTGAGCATCCAGCGCCGCGCGGTCCGCGTCGCTAAGTACCAGAACTTTATCCGCCGCGCCTTGGTCGAACCCTTCCATACCTTGGCCCTCAACCGGACTCTGCCGCAAATCCTGCAAATTTTGCTGCATGGAGTTCTGTTGCATCAAACTTCCTCGCTTTGCTTCTTGCCCCTGTCAGAACTGGCGCATCCTGTGCACCACGTGTTCTTATCCCGCAAGCGTCAAACCCGCAGAGTATAGCTTGATTCTTTTTACCCGAGCAAATGAACTTTCGGGCGTTTGTAAGGTGGAAACAACGCCCGTCCTGTCGAAGAAATTAGGGACGCGAACGGTGCCGGACCAGCCCCGCGCCGCCCTCTCCCCGCCCCGCGCGCCAAAACGCCAGGCCGCCCGGGACGAGCGGCCTGGCGCGGGCCTGTCGCAGGCGGCTCAGTCTTCCTTGACCGGCGGCGGCGCCCATTGGCCATCCAGCGCAGTGTCCTGCGGCCAGTACAGCCGCATGCTGAGCAGGAAAGGCGCATCGGCGGCCGGAGTCGCAAGCCAGTTCGAGCGCTTGCGTTCGCCCGGATCGCGCTGCTGGACATAGATGTCCAGCGAACCGTCCGCGTTGTACTTCAGGGCATCCGTACTGCGGAGCACATAGCGGTTGGCCGGATTGTCGGCGAAACCGTACTGGGCGTTATAGACGTGCAGCGACCAGAACGCGTTGGCCGGCGGCAACTGGCCCTTGTCGAAATGCAGCACGTAATCCTCGTCGGAATTCAGCACGCGGCCCTTGGAGTCGGACATCGTGACCGGATACAGGACGTCTTCCGGCGTCGGGGCGCCCAGCCCCGCATAGGCGATCGCGGCGCGGCGGCCGTAGTCGGTGCCGTAGGTCCCGATGCCGGACAGCACGGTATTCCAGCCGTTGAGCGGCGTGCCCAGGCGCGACACGCCGTCGGCGATACGGCGGCCGGCCAGCGGCTGGGCGTCGGTCAATGCCTGCTGCACGGCCGGGCTCAGGCTGCCGTACGAGAAGGGGCGCTGGCTGTCCAGGCCGATGCGGCGCATGCGGTCGAGGATGGGCGTGTCGTTGGCGTGCGGGGGATTATTGCGCAGCACGTCGAAAAACAGCGTAAAAAAGGAAGCGGCATCCATCGCCGCGGCCTGCTCCGCGGGCGTGCCGTCGGGCAGTGCAGGCGCGGGCGCCGGTGCCCGCAGGTCGCTGCCGATGGGGGCAGTCCCCACGCCGGGGCCGGTCTGCGGATAGGCGCTGCCGGCATTGCGGTTGCGCGCCGGCCGCGAGGCTGGCGCGGCGGGCACGACCAGCGGGCTGGCGGTCATGCCGGCCTGGATCTGATTGACCGCGGCATAGTCCTGGGGGCCGCCCGTCTGGGTCCAGCCGATGAGCCAGCCGGTGGCCGTCGGGCTGTGGATCACATCCATGCCGGCGGGCGTGCTGCCCTGCCAGCCGGGGCCGACGATGACGAAGGATTGCGCGCCCTTGCCATTGGTGCGCGCGCCGCGCGAGGCGAATACGTCGCTCCACATGTCCAGCGCGGACAGCACCGAGTAGCGGTCGCCCGTGGCGGGCAGGTTCACGATCAGGGGGGCCCGGGATACGTCGAACCACAAGCTGGAATACAGCGCGTCCGCACTGGGCCACGGCGTGTCGGCGGCGCGGGGATCAGGGAACGAGGCCTTGTGGCCGAACTGGTTCATCGGCGCCTTGCCGTCCAGCGGGCTCTGCACCGCCGTGGCCTTGCGGCGGGCCAGCTCCATCAGGACCATCGGATATGCGTAGACATAGGCGTCGATGGCCGTGTCGCGCAATTCCTGCTCGCTCATCTGCGGCGCGGGCGCCGACGAGGCGGGATACGGCGTTTCGGATACGAGGCGCAGGGATGGACGCGGGGACTGAGCCTGGACGGCGGTGACGAAGCAGGCGCTCAACGCGCCTGCGAGTACAGCGGCGGACCACCGGCGGGTAGCGATAGACGTACGCATGCAAGGCTCCTTTTTGGTGTTGTTTGCAAGCGAGCCGCCGCGCGGGACTTGCCAGTTCGGGCAAGCCTCTCTGGCGCGGCACCTCAAGATGACGCCCATCCAGGATAGGACCGAACCCTGCAACAAGGTGCTGACCAAGCGTTTCAAGGCGCAACGAGAGGGAATAGGCCCCCACGCTGCGCACGCTTTGCGTGCTTGCTGCCCCCCCGAGGGGGCTGGCTGTACAGACCGGGGACATAGGTAACAGGTGTACGGG
>NZ_JPYO01000022.1 GCF_000757485.1 Achromobacter sp. RTa | reverse complement strand
AAAAGTGTCACCTATGTCCTCGTACACCTGTTACCCATGTCCCCGGTCCATACAGCCAGCCCCCTTGGAGGGCAGCAAGTGCGCGTAGCGTGCGCGGCATGGGGGGAGCATCCACTGCCTCCGCAAGAATGGCGGCCCGCCGCGCCGGGCCGCCCCAAGGCGGGCCAGCCCCCTTGGGGGGCAGCAAGCGCGTAGCGCGCAGCGTGGGGGCCCTATTACTTCGGCCGCTTGTCGATCACGCGGCGCGCCTTGCCGGTCAGCGTGCGTTCCACATGGCCCGCATCCGACACCTGGATGCGCGCGCTGACGCCGATGTGCGTCTTGACCGCGTGCTGGAGCTGCTTGCCCAGGTTCGCGCGCTCGGCATCCGAAAGCGTCGAAAACTCGGCGCGCAATTCGGTCAGGATTTCCAGCTCGTCCATATTGCCGGTGCGCGACAGCACCAGCTGGTAATGCGGCGCCAGCTGGGCGATCTTCAGGACCAGCTCTTCCACCTGCGTGGGGAACATGTTCACGCCGCGCACGATCAGCATGTCGTCGCTGCGCCCCGTGATCTTGCCGATGCGGCGCATGCTGCGCGCCGTCGGCGGCAGCAGGCGCGTCAGGTCGCGCGTGCGGTAGCGGATGATGGGCATCGCTTCCTTGGTCAGCGAGGTGAACACCAGCTCGCCAGGCTCGCCTTCGGCCACGGGTTCTCCCGTGTCCGGATTGATGATCTCGGCGTAGAAATGGTCTTCCCAGACCACCGGGCCATCCTTGGTCTCGACGCATTCGCTGGCCACCCCGGGCCCCATCACTTCGGACAGTCCGTAGATGTCGACTGCGTCGATGCCGGCCTCGGCCTCGATGTCGGCGCGCATCTGGCCGGTCCAGGGCTCGGCGCCGAAGATTCCGATGCGCAGCGAACTTTGACGCGGGTCAATCCCCTGGCGGCGCTGTTCCTCCAGAATATTGCAGAAATAGGAGGGCGTGACCATGATGATGTCCGGGCGGAAATCGTTGATCAGCTGCACCTGCTTTTCCGTCTGCCCGCCCGACATCGGGATGACCGTGCAACCCAGGCGTTCCGCGCCGTAATGCGCGCCCAGGCCACCCGTGAACAGGCCATAGCCGTACGCGACGTGGATCGTGTCGCCGGGCTTGCCGCCGGCCGCCCGGATCGAGCGCGCCACGAGGTTGGCCCAGTTGTCCAGGTCGCCCTTGGTGTAGCCCACGACCGTCGGCTTGCCGGTGGTGCCGCTGGAGGCGTGGATGCGCGAGATGCGCTCGCGCGGCACGGCGAACATACCGAAGGGGTAGTTCTCGCGCAGTTCCTTCTTCGTGGTGAAGGGGAACTTCGAGATATCGGACAGCTGCTTCAGGTCGTCGGGGTGGACGCCGGCTTCGTCGAACGCCTTCTTGTAGTGCGGGACGTTCTCGTAGGCATGCTTGAGCGACCACTTCAGCCGCTCCAGCTGCAAGGCGCGCAACTCATCCTGGCTGGCATGCTCGATGGGGTCCAGCCCCGGCTTGCTCATGGTGTTGGACATGGTTATCTCTCTCCTGAAATTCTCTCTCTGCGCGGAGCCCGGTCACGCGGCACGCGGGGAAATCCGCGCGCGCACGGCCGGGCCGGCGGCCTTGTCTTTGGTTGGATGGTTGGCTCAGGCGTCCGGGGGAACTCCGACGATCTGACCCTTGATGCGGTACGAACGGCCCCGGAACAAGGCCACGTTGCGTCCTTCCTGGTTGGTGACCGTTACGTCGTAGACGCCGGTGCGCCCCGCGAGCGAGCGCTCCTGGGCCACAGCGGTCAGCAGGTCTCCCTCGAAGCCCGGCGCCAGGTAGTCGATGGTGCAGCCCGAGGCCACGGTACTGACGTTGCGCGAATTGCAGGAGAAGGCGAAGGCGCTATCGGCCAGGGCGAAGATGAATCCGCCGTGGCAGGTCTTGTGGCCGTTCAGCATGTCGGCGCGCACGCGCATGGTCAGGCGCGCATAGCCCGGCGCCATTTCCTCGACTTTCATGTCCAGGCCCTGCGACGCCGCATCGCCCGCAAACATGACTGTGCCGACGGCCTGCGCCAGCTCCTGGGGATCGGCCGGCACTTCGACCGCGGGTACGTGTGCGTTCATTCTTATTGCCCCTTGAATTGCGGTTCGCGCTTGCCCAGGAAGGCGGCCACGCCCTCCGCGTAGTCCGCGCTGCGGCCCAGTTCGCGCATCATGTCGCGCTCAAGGTCGAGCTGGGTGGACAGGTCATTGGCCAGGCTGGCCTGCATGGCACGCTTGGTGAACGCCAGCCCCTTGGTCGGCGCCTTGGCGAAGTGCTGGGCCAGGCGTTCCAGCGCGGCGTCGAATTCCTCGTCCGCCACGCATTGCCAGATCAGGCCCCACTCTTCGGCCTGCTTGGCGCTGAGCTTGTCGCCCAGCATGGCCAGGCCCATGGCGCGGGCGCGCCCCACCAGGCGCGGCAGCACGAAGGTGCCGCCGGTGTCGGGGATCAGCCCGAGGCGGCAGAACGACTGGATGAACGTGGCGGAAGCCTTGGCGATGACGATGTCGCCAGCGAACGCCAGGTTGGCGCCCGCGCCCGCGGCCACGCCGTTCACGCCCACCACGACGGGCATGGGCAAGGCGTTCACGCGGCGCACCAGCGGGCCGTAGAACTTGTCGACGGTCTCGCCCAGGTCGGGCGGCGTGCCGTCGGCGGCGGGCTTGCGCTCGCTCAGGTCCTGGCCGGCGCAGAAGCCGCGGCCGGCTCCCGTCAGCACCAGCACGCGCGCGCCTTCGGTTTCCACACGCGTCAACGCGTCGGCCACTTCGCCATGCATGTTGGCGGTGAAGCTGTTCAGCTTGTCGGGGCGATTCAGCGTCAGGCGCGCGATGCCGCCGGACAGGTCGAATTGAATGTCTTGGTAGGTCATGTCAGTTATCCATAGCGCGCGCGCCACTCGCACAAAGGTAATAGGTCACCTTCTCCGGGCCGCGCGGAGCCGGCTCTGCCGGTCCGCAGCGGCGCCCCCTTGAGGGGGGCCCGCCTAAGGGGGAAGCGCGTAGCGCTTCGGGGGTGGGCTCAATTCAGGGGTGGGCTCAAATATGACGGCGGGTTTGCACCACACGGAAGCGGTTCGAGACGAAGGCCGAGTCGGACAGCGCGGCATTGGCCGCCGGATTGGCGCCCGTGCCGTGGAAATCGCTGAAGGCCGCGGTCTGGTTGACGAATACTGCGCCCGTCAGGTTGAGCGACAGGGAGACGCCGGAGACCTCGGCCGCGTCCTGCACCTGCTCGGCGACGGCGTCGTCCGTGGTGTAGGCCGACAGGGACAGCGCGCCGTGCTGGATGACACTGTCGCGCGCCAGCTGGATGCTGTGGGCGGTGGAGTCCGTGGCCACGACGAACGCGATCGGGCCGAACCACTCCTGGCCGATGGCGGCGTTGCCGGCTTCGGCGCGCAGCAGCAGCGGCGTGCGGATGCGGGCATTCTCGAATTGCGGGTGCGCAAGCGTCTTGCTGTCAGCAACCACGGGCAGGCCCAGCGCGCGCGCCTTTTCGATGCGGGCGACAACGCCTTCGTTCTGGATGGCGCCGGTCAGTTCGACGGCCTTCGCGGCGTCGGCGCTGACCTTTTCCAGCGCCGTGCCGAGGGCGGCCGCGACGTCGTCGAAGCTGACGCGCCCTTCCGGCGTCTGGATGCCGTCGCGCGGCACATAGATGTTCTGCGGCGCCGTGCACATCTGGCCCGAGTACAGCGCCAGCGAGAACGCCAGGTTGCGCGCGACGCCCTTCAGGTCGGCCGCGGAATCGATGATGACCTGGTTGACGCCGGCCTTCTCGGTATAGACCAGCGCCTGGCGGGCGTTGTTCTCCAGCCAGTCGCCGTTGGCCGAGCTGCCGGTGAAGTCGACGATCTTGACGGCGGGATCCAGCGCCAGCTTCTGCGCGGTATCGTCGCCGGCCTCATGCGCGGCCAGCAGCACCACGTCGGGATCGAAGCCCGCTTCCTGCAGCACTTCGCGCGCCACCTTCACGGTGATGGCCAGAGGCAGGATCGCGCCGGGGTGCGGCTTTACGATGACCGTGTTGCCGGTGGCCAGGCTGGCGAAGAGGCCCGGGTAGCCGTTCCAGGTCGGGAACGTGGAGCAGCCGATCACCAGCGCGACGCCGCGCGGCACCACGGTGAACTGCTTTTCCATGCGGATCGGGTCGTTCTTGCCCTGCGGCTTTTCCCAGACGGCCACGCCGGGGATGCGCGACATTTCCTGCCAGGCGTAGGTCACGGCTTCGAAGCCGCGGTCCTGCGCGTGCGGACCGCCGGCCTGGAAGGCCATCATGAAGCCCTGGCCGGTGGTGTGCTGGACCGCGTAGGCGATCTCGAAGCTGAGCTTGTTCAGGCGGGCCAGGATTTCCAGCGACACGCCGACCCAGGCGCGCGGGCCGGCGCGGCGCCAGCTTTCGAGCGCCCGCTTGGACGACGCGACCAGCTTGTCGGCCGGAACGTGGGGATAGGTGATGCCGAGGTCGAAACCGTAAGGCGACTGCTCGCCGCCCGCTGTGCCGTCGGCATCGCGCAGGTCCAGCGGGAAGGGCTTGCCGCGCAAGGCTTCGAATGCGGCGCGCCCGTCGTCATTGGCGGTCTCGCCATAGTTGCGGGGGCTGGGCGATTCGGCGTAGGGGCTCCAGTAGCCGCGCAGGGCGGCCGCGGCCATGGCTTGTTCCAGCAGGGGCTGGTGGCGTTCGAAGAATTCTTGGGACACTGCGTCTCTCCAGATGAATAGGTTTTTCTGCCTGGCGCGGGCCGGGTCAGGTTTCCTGGTCGAAGTCGATGACCAGGCGGTCGCTGACCGGGAAGCTCTGGCAACTCAGGATGAAGCCGCGCGCCACTTCGTAGTCTTCCAGGGCGAAGTTGGCGTCCATGTCCACCTCGCCCTCGATCACCTTGCAGCGGCAGGTGGAACACACCCCGCCCTTGCACGAATACGGCAGTTCTATCCCTTGCGCCAGCGCCGAGTCCAGCACGCTGTCTTTGTTTTTGTCGATAACGAACATCCGGCTGTGGCCGTCCTGCACCACCGTCACCTCGCACTGCCCCTTGCCGGGCGCCTGGCGGGCGTCCTGGCCGGTGCGCAGCGCGCGCGGCCCCTTCGGCGCGCCGAAGAGTTCGAACTTGACGTTCGATTTCGGAATGCCGCGGGCCTGCAGCCGCTCGACCACGCTTTCGGTCATGGTCTGCGGACCACAGACAAAAGCGTAATCGATATCCTCGGGGCTCATCCAGGCCGACATCAACTGGTCGACCTTGTCGCCATCCAGGCGGCCGTTGAAGAGCTCGATGTCCTGGGTCTCGCGGCTCATGATGTAGACCAGCGAGAAGCGCTCCATATAGAGGTTCTTCAGGTCTTCGATCTCTTCGCGAAACAGCACGGCCGACGAGGCTCGGTTGCCGAAGAACAACGTGAACTTGCTGCGCGGCTCGGTGGACAGCGCCGTCTTGACCAGGGAGAACACCGGCGTAATGCCGCTGCCTACGGCGAACGCCACATAGTGGCGTTCGTTTTCCGGCGAAAAATCGACGGTGAAATTGCCTGCCGGCGCCATGACTTCCAGCGTCTGGCCCGGCTGCAGCTCGTGGTTGGCCCAGCTGGAAAAAACGCCCTCGTCCACCTTCTTGATCGCCACGCGCAGCAGCTTGTCGTGGGGCGCGGAACAGATGGAATACGAGCGGCGCTGCTCCTGGCCGTTCAGCTGCGTGCGCAGCGTCAGGTACTGGCCGGGCAGGAAGGCGAATTCCTCCGCCAGCGCGTCGGGCAGGTCGAAGGTGACGACGACCGCATCGCGCGTATTGCGCGCGACCGAGGCCACCGTCAATGAATGGAATTGGTTCTGGCTCATCTCGAAACCGCTCTCAGTGAGTCTTGAAATAATCGAAGGGCTCGCGGCAGGACACGCAGCGATACAGCGCCTTGCACGATGTGGATCCGAAATTGCTGACCAGGCGCGTATCGCGCGATCCGCAGCGCGGGCAGGCGATGGCGGGCCCGGCGGCCCGCCGGCTGATGCCCGAGATATCGACGGCGCGCTCGGCGGGCGCGGCGATGCCGTAGCCCTTGAGCGCTTCGCGCCCTTTTTCGCTCATCCAGTCGGTGGTCCAGGCGGGCGCCAGCCGCGTCTGCACGCGCACCTCGGCGATGCCGTGGCGCGCCAGCGTCTGCTGGATGTCCTGGGTGATCTCGCGCATGGCCGGGCAGCCGGAGTAGGTCGGGGTGATGACGACGACACAGGCGCCGTCTTCCCACGACACGTCCCGCACCACGCCCAGGTCCACCACGGACAGCACGGGGATCTCCGGATCGGGGACCTCCTGCAGCCAGGCGTATACCTGGTCGGCGGAAACGGGCGCGAGCGTGCTCACCACTTGGCTCCGGGATAGGCGCGAGGCAGGAACTGCATTTCGGCCAGGACGTAGCCCAGTTCCTCGGTGTGCTTGCCCTGGCGGCCCCCACGGTGCGCCAGGTGGTTGGCGGCCGCCTCGTCGGGCACGGTCAGCGTGGCTTCCTCCAGCACTTCGCGCACATGGGCCAGCCAGGGCTGGCGCAAGGCCGACAACTCGCAGCCGATGCCGCGGGCGGCGACGTCCAGGTCCACCGCGTCGTCGGCGAACAGCTCGCCGGTGAAGCGCCACGCGTCGTCGATGGCGGCCTGCATCTTGGCATGGCTTTCCGCCGTGCCGTCGCCCAGGCGCACCACCATGTCCGACGAACGGCGCACGTGGTAGGTCACTTCCTTGATGGACTTGGCGGCAATGGCGGCGACGCGCTCATCGGACGACTGCTCCAGGCGCTGCAGCAGGAAGTAGTGCCAGACGTCGAACAGGAACTGGCGCGCCATGGTGTCCGCGTAATTGCCGTTGGGCCGTTCGGCCAGCAGCACGTTGCGGAACTGGTGCGCGTCGCGCAGGTAGGCCAGCGCGTCTTCGTCGCGCCCGGCGCCTTCCACCTCGCCCGCCAGCGTCAGCCACATGCGGGCCTGGCCCAGCAGGTCCAGCGCGGTGTTGGTCAGCGCCAGGTCTTCTTCCAGGATCGGGCCGTGGCCGGTCCAGGCGCCGAGGCGCTGCGACAGGATGAGCGATGCGTCGCCCAGGCGCAGCAGGTATTCAAACAGAGTCTTGTCCATGTCTCCCCCGCCGCCTTACATGTGCTTGATTTCTTCGGGCATCGGGAAGAACGTGGGGTGCCGGTAGACCTTGCTGTTGGCCGGTTCGAACAGCGGATCCTTGTCGCCCGGGCTGCTTGCGGCGATATCTGAGGCGCGCACCACCCAGATGCTCAGCCCTTCATTGCGGCGGGTGTAGACGTCGCGGGCGTGGTTGATCGCCATTTCGGCGTCGGGGGCATGCAGGCTGCCGACGTGCTTGTGCGCCAGGCCGTGCTGGCTGCGGATGAACACTTCCCACAAAGGCCAGTCTTTGCTCATGATGGATATCCTCGAATGCCGGGCGCGCGCAGCGCGCGCCGGTCTGCAATGGTGGTGAAGAAGAGTCGGGGCCGGAAGGCGGATCAGGCTGCTTTGCGCTCGGCCTGCTTGTCGGCGTAGGCGACCAGGGCGTCGCGCACCCAGGCGCCGTCCTCGTGCGCCTTGACGCGCGCCGCCAGGCGTTCGCGGTTGCACGGGCCGTTGCCCTTGAGCACCGCATAGAACTCGCTCCAGTCGATCTCGCCGAAGTCGTAGTGGCCGCGCTCGGCGTTCCACTTCAGATCGGGATCCGGGACGGTCAGGCCCAGGAACTCTGCCTGCGGCACGGTCTGGTCCACCATCTTCTGGCGCAGTTCGTCGTTGGAGAAGAGCTTGATCTTCCAGGCCATGGACTGGGCGCTGTTGGGGGAATCGGCATCGCTCGGGCCGAACATCATCAGCGCGGGCCACCACCAGCGATTGAGGGAATCCTGCACCATGGCCTTCTGCTCCGGCGTGCCGTGCAGGCACATCTGCATCAGCAGGTCGTAGCCCTGGCGCTGGTGGAAGGACTCTTCCTTACAGACCCGCACCATGGCGCGCGCGTACGGGCCGTAGGAGCAGCGGCACAGCGGGATCTGGTTGATGATGGCCGAGCCGTCTACCAGCCAGCCGATCATGCCGATGTCGGCCCAGCTGAGCGTGGGGTAATTGAAGATGCTGGAGTACTTGGCGCGGCCGGCGTGCAGGTCGTCGATCAGGTCGTCGCGCGACACGCCCAGGGTTTCCGCGGCGCTGTACAGGTAGAGCCCGTGGCCGGCCTCGTCCTGGACCTTGGCCAGCAGGATGGCCTTGCGCTTGAGCGAAGGCGCGCGGGTGATCCAGTTGCCCTCCGGCAGCATGCCGACGATTTCGGAATGCGCGTGCTGGGAAATCTGGCGCACCAGCGTCTTGCGGTAGGCCTCGGGCATCCAGTCCTTGGCCTCGATGCGGATGCCGTCGTCGATGCGGCGCTGGAACGCCTGTTCCTGGCCTTCGAGCTGGTCCGCGGTCTTGACCTGCTTGACGCCGGTTTCGACGAGTTGAGCGTACATGTATGTCTCCTTGAGCCGGTTTGCGAAAACGCAAAGCAAACGTTCCGCAGTGCCGTCATGTCATACGAGGATTATTTAATACAAAAAATTCATTGTCAAACTCAAATCTGTATCACATTAGATTTATGTATCATATTGCCGATCCCGATATCGGCCGCCCTTGGCCCCCTCTAATGGCAAACCCTCAGTCGCCCCTGGACCGCTTCCTGTCCCGCCTGATCAAGAACGATCCGCCGCGCGCGAAATCGCTCTGCGTCAGCCTGCTGGGCGACGCCCTGGCGCCCCATGGCGGCGCCATCTGGCTGGGCGACCTGATCGAACTGCTGGCGCCGCTGGGCATCAATGAACGCTTGCTGCGCACCAGCGTGTTCCGGCTGGTCGCGCAGAACTGGCTGCAATCCGAACGCCATGGGCGCCGCAGCCTCTACCTGATTTCCGAACAGGGCCTGCGCCATACCGCGCACGCCTCCCAGCGCATCTATGAAGGCGCGCCCCAGGAATGGAACGGGGAATGGACGCTGGTCGCGCTGCCGCGCACTGGAAACGGCCTGGCCGAACGCGCGGAACTGCGCCGGGAACTGGTCTGGGAAGGGTTCGGCATGATCGCGCCCGGGCTCTTCGCCCATCCCCACACCGAGGCGCGCGCCGCGCACGACATCCTCGAAAAGCTGGGCATCCCGGATCGGGCGCTGGTGCTGTCCGCCCGCGACCTTGCCGGGGCCGGCGGCCTGCCGATAGCCAGCCTGGCCTCGCAATGCTGGAACCTCGAAGACGTGGCCGAGCAATACCGGCAGTTCACGAAAAATTTCGGCCCGCTCGAAAAGCTGCTGGAGACCCCGCCCTCGCCGTCCGAGGCGTTCATCGTCCGCGTCATGCTGCTGCACAATTGGCGCCGGATCGTCCTGCACGATCCACAGCTGCCCGGCCCCATGCTGCCCGACAACTGGCCCGGCCACGCGGCCCGCGAGATCTGCGGCCGCATCTACTGGCGGGTATTCGACGCTTCGGAAACGCACCTGAACACGCTGGCCGGCCGCGACAACGAACGGTATGCGCCGCTGGCTGCCGACATCGCATCGCGCTTCGGCGGCAGGCCCGCCTGAGGCCGAGCACCCGCCGCCCTCCCTCCTGGCCGGCGCCCGCACTGCGCAACGCAGGGCTGGGGCCGGGGCCGATAAGGATCAGGCGCCGCCCTCGTCCGGCATCGTCACGCCCAGCGTATCTACGTGCAATTCGCCAAGCACCTCCGCAGGCGCGTGCGCCAGGCCCCTGGCCCGGGCGATGAAGGACAGGGTCCAGCGCGCCCGGATCGGCCGCCCCAGGGCCTTTCCCGTATCCGCGTCGATACCGCTGGGCACGTCCAGCGCCAGCACCGGCACGCCCCAGCCGTTGACCGTATCCACCAGCGCCTGCCAGCCGGCGCCCAGCGGCCTGTTCAGGCCGATGCCGAACAGGCCGTCGATGACCAGACTGGGCACGAATCCCGGTTCGAGCGCGGACAACGTGGCGCCGCCCGCCGCAATCCAGCCGGCATGCGCGCGGGCGGCATCGGCGGGCAGCCCCTGCGCGCCCGCCGGCAGCAGCGCCCGGACATCATGGCCCATGGCGCGCAGCAGGGTCGCTGCCTCCAGGGCGTCCCCGCCGTTGTTGCCAGGTCCGGCCAGCGCCAACACGGACGCCCCGGGCTCCGCCCGCGCGGCAAGGAAACGGGCCGCGGCCACCCCGGCCAAGGGCATCAGCCGCCTGCCGCCGGCCAGGGCCTGGCGTTCGGCGTCGCGGATCCGGGCTACGGGATAGGAAGTCTGCATGGCGAACACCTGGCGCTGAGGAGACAAGCCCAGGGGCCTGCCCGTAGGTGCATGCGTGAAATACACGCATTGCGTGGAAATTTACCGACAACTCATGGACAAAACGGCCGTCATCGGAGCGGCTCCGGGGAGAGTCCGCCGCTTTTGCCCTGGCATGCATTTTGCGTTGTAAGCAATGCCGGTCCGAGCGGGACCGGGCGACTCAACCGAAGAGACTATACCAATGCGTTCCATGAGCATCATCTGCCCGAACGGGCACTTAGGATTCGCCCCGCTGCGCACCGAAAGCTTCCAGCTTGGCGTCGCCGCCGGACCCGACTTCATCGCCGCCGATTCGGGCAGCGACGATGTCGGCCCAGTGCCTCTGGGTTCCGACACGTCCACCAGCCCGCAAGCGTGGCAGCGCCACGACCTCGAGCAGATGCTGCTGGCCGCTCGCAAGCTGGACGTGCCCATGATCGTGGGATCCGCCGGCGACACCGGCTCCAACAGCCGCGTGGACCTGTACGTGCGCCTCATCAAGGAAATCGCCGCCGAGCATGGGCTGACGCCTTTCAAGATCGGCTACTTCTATTCGGAGGTGGACAAGGAGCGCGTGCGCAAGGCGCTGCGCGACGGCGCCCTGGTGGCGGGGCTGGACGGCTACGCCAACCTGACCGAAGCGGAACTCGACGCCACGGACCGCATCGTGGCGGTGGCCGGCGTGCATCCCTATATCGAACTGCTGCAAGCCGGCGCGGACGTCATCGTCGGCGGCCGCAGCTCGGATGCCGCGGTGTTCGCCGCCCCCGCGCTGCACCGCGGCTACGACGCGGACAAGGCCTATTACCTGGGCAAGGTGCTGGAGTGCGCGTCGTTCTGCGCCGAACCCTACGGCGGCAAGGAAACCGTGATGGGGGAGATCTCGGCCGAGGACGTGCGCGTCACCGCCATGCATCCCGACCAGCGCTGCACCATCGCATCGGTGGCCGGCCATGCCATGTACGAGCGCTCCAACCCGTATGAAGAGTATTTCGCCGGCGGCAAGCTCGACATGACCCACTGCAACTATGAGCAGCTGAGCGACAAGACCACCCGCATCACCGGTTCGCGGTTCGTGCCCGCGGAGCAGGTCCGCGTGAAGCTGGAAGGCTCCGGCAAGGTCGGCGAACGCTACATGGGGCTATGCGGCATCCGCGATCCCTACACCATCGAAAACGTGGACCGCGTCATCGCCTGGGCGCGCGAAAAGGTGCGCGAGCGTTTCGGCGATTCGGGTTACGAGCTGCACTACAAGGTATACGGCCGCGATGGCGTCATGGGAGACCTGGAACCGCTCCGGGACCAGCCAGGACACGAACTCTGCGTCATGGTCCAAGGGGTCGCCCCCACGGCCGAGATGGCCGAGGAACTGACCCTGACCGGCCTGCGCCAGATGTTCTACGCCCGCCTGCCCGACGTGAAGGGCACGGCCGGCTCGGTGTCGTTCCCGCTGGATGAGGTTGTGCGCACGAGCGCGGCCTACCGCTGGACGCTGAACCACACGCTGCCGGTGGACAATGCCGGCGAACTCTTCCCGACCTTCCTCACCGAGGCTGGCGCCTGAGCCGGCAAAACCATGAACACCCAGAAACTCAGCTCCCTGGCCAAGACCATCCGCAGCAAGAACGCGGGCGTGAACAAGATCACCTTCGACATCATCTTCCGCGAGCCCGCGGTCTACGAGGCCGTCAAGCGCTCCGGCGCAGTCACGCGCGCCAGCGTCGCGGCGCTCTACCGGATCGAGGACGGCCGGATTTCCGACTTCGTGCATTACGATCCCGGCCTGGCCATCAAGTTCACGATCTACCGGCTGGCCCCCAGCGGATCGGCGGGCGACGGCGATATCTTCGGGGCGCAGCAATATGCGCCACTGCTCGACATCGCTGTCCCCATGCCGGACTGAATGCCGCGGGCGCCGGAGACGGCGCTCTTCCCCTTTCGCTTCCTTCGAGAACCGCTCATGAAAGCGCTAAAAGAAACTTTGTTGTTCCTGGCCGGAGCCGCCCTCTGCGGCGCGGCATCGGCGGCCCGGCCGGACGTGCCCAAGCAGGTCAAGATCGTGGTGCCATTCACTGCCGGCGCCAGCAACGACGCGATCGCCCGCGCGATAGCGCCCCAGCTCGCGGCCCGGCTGGGCAGTACCGTGATCGTGGAAAACCGCAGCGGCGCCGCCGGCGCGATCGGCTCCGAATACGTCGCGCGCTCGGCCAAGGACGGCTCGGTGCTGCTGCTGACGTCTTCGACCTTTCTCACCACCGCCGCTACCCAGCCGCATCTGCCCTACGACCCGCTGAAGCAGTTCGCCCCGGTCGCGATGATAGGCCAGGGCCCGCTGGTGATCGCAACTTCGGCGCAGACGCCCTACGGGTCGCTGCAGGAACTGCTGGACGCGGCCCGCAAGCGGCCCGGTGTCCTGAACTACGGGTCGGCGGGCGTGGGCTCGCTGGCGCACCTGGCCACCGTAATGCTGGATGACGCCGCGGGCACGAAGATGACGCACGTTCCGTACAAGGGGGCCGCCAACGCGGCTTCCGACCTCGCGGGCGGCCTGATCGACGTCATGCTGTCCAACTACAGCACGCTCGCCCCCGTCGTCCAGGGCAAGAAGGTCAAGCTGCTCGCCACGACCGCGGACTCGCCCCAGCCCGCCTTTCCCGGCCTGCCGCCGGCCGCGCAGACCCTGCCCGGCTATGCCGTGCAGATCTGGGTCGGCGTCTTCGCGCCGGCGGGCACGCCGCAACCCTACATCGAGAAGCTCAACGCGGCGTTGAACGAAATCTCGGCATCTCCCGAAATGGCGGCGCTGCTCGATATCGACGGCACCGTGCCCGCTCGCATGGGCAGCGCCGAATTCGGCGCCCGCGTCCGGGATGAACTGTCACTTTGGCAGGGAATCGCCCGCAAGCACGGAATCAGCTCGGAATAGGCCTCAGCGCTCAAGCCCCAGCTTGAGCATCTGGTGCCGCAACGCATGCCGCGTCAGGCCCAGGCGCTGGGCGGCGCGGCCCAGGTTGCCGTCCTCGGCCTGCAAGGTCGACTGGATCAGGCCGCGCTGGAACCGGGCGGTCTGTTCGGCGTAGTCGCCGGACTGGAGGGATGCCGGCGGGGACGCCGGCTTGCCCGCATCGCGCAGGATGCGTTGGGGCAAGTGCTGCGGCAACACCGTATCGCCATCCTCCAGGATGCAGATCCGCTCGAGCAGGTTGCTCAGCTCGCGCACATTGCCCGGCCAGGAATAGGCCCTGAATATGCGCTGGACCTCGGGGTCTATGGAAATGAAGGCGCTGCCGTGGGTGGCGTTGTACCGGTCCAGGAAACGCCGGGCGAGCACGAGCACGTCGTCGCCGCGTTCGCGCAGCGGCGGCAGATTGATCGACACGACCTGCAGCCGGTAGTAAAGATCATCGCGGAAGCGGCCCGCCTGGACTTCTCCCAGCAGGATCTTGTTGGTGGCGGCGATGAACCTGGCGTCTATCGAGACTTCCTGCACAGAGCCGATGCGCCGGAAGCGCCGGCTGTCCAGCAGCGTCAGGATCTTGGCCTGCATGACGGGATCCAGCTCCCGGATCTCGTCCAGGAACACGCTGCCGCCATTGGCGGCCTCGAGCAATCCCGTCTTGCGCGCCACGGCTCCCGTGAACGCGCCGCGCTCATGGCCGAACAGCTCCGACTCGAGCAGATTGCCCGGAATGGCGGCGCAGTTGATCTCGGTATAGCCCTTGCTTGCCCGCGCCGACTGCGCGTGCAGGCTGCGGGCGACCAGCCCCTTGCCGGTGCCGGTTTCGCCATAGATGAGGACGATGCTGGCCCTGCTCCGCGCGACCCGGCCCACCAGATCGCGCAGCGCCGCCATCGAGGGATGGTCCCCGATGAGCGGTTCGCAGGCGAACGCGGCGGTCGGCATGGGCGCGGCGGCTACACTTTCAGGAAGTGTTCGCGGTAGTACTTCAGCTCGTCGATCGATTCGTAGATGTCCGCCAGCGCTTCGTGGCGGCTCTTCTTCTCGAATCCCTTGTAGACCGCGGGCGCCCAGCGGCGCGCCAGTTCCTTCAGCGTGCTGACATCCAGGTTGCGGTAGTGGAAGAACTGCTCCAGGCGCGGCATGTAAGCAAACATGAACCGGCGGTCCTGGCTGATGGTATTGCCGCACAACGGCGACTTGCCGGCCGGCACATGCTGCGCTAGAAACGCCAACAGCGTATCCTCTGCCTGCGCCTCGGAAACGGTGGAAGCCTTGACCTTGTCGATCAGGCCGCTTTTGCCATGGGTGGACTTGTTCCAGTTGTCCATCGCGTCGAGCAGGCTGTCCGGCTGGTGCACGACCAGCACGGGGCCTTCGGCCACGACCGTCAGGTCGGCCTCGGTCACCACCACGGCGACCTCGATGATGCGTTCTTTTTCAGGATCGAGGCCGGTCATTTCCATGTCCAGCCAGACCAGGCGGTTTTCGTTCACAGCCATATAATTTGCCTATAAGAAAATAGGAATAGCCCCCCCACGCCGCGCCTTCGGCTTGCCGCCCCGACGAAGCGCTTTTGCTTTTACCTTGAGGCGGCCCGGCGGTAGAGGATACCCGGCAGTAAAACACGCGATTTTCGCATACACACATACCTACTGAGCAAGCCGCATCGCCCATGTTCACATTGTTGTTCGTTGCCTTCCTGCTGACCGATATTGCCGTGCGCCTTTGGCTGGCGTCCAGGCAGATCCGCCACGTCGCGCTCAATCGCGACCAGGTGCCGCCGGAGTTTTCACCCCGGATCGGGCTGGCAAGCCATCAGCGCGCGGCCGACTACACCGTGGCGCGGGTCAAGCTGGGGATGCTGGAACGCACCTACGACGCCATCCTGCTGGTATGCCTGACCCTGATGGGCGGGCTGCAGTTCATCGACCTGATGGTAGGCCAGCTTACCAGCAACGACTTTATCCGGCAGATGCTGTTGCTGGTCGCGGTGGCGCTGCTGCTGGGCCTGCTGGGACTGCCCTTCACCTTGTGGCGGCAGTTCAGGCTGGAAGCCCGCTTCGGCTTCAATCGCATGACGCCCGGGCTGTTCGCCGCCGACGCCCTGAAGGGCCTGGCGGTGGCCGCGGTGCTCGGCCTGCCGCTGGCCGCGGCCGTGCTCTGGCTGATGGGCAGCGCCGGCGCGTACTGGTGGATCTGGGCCTGGGCGCTCTGGACGGCATTCAACCTGGCGCTGCTGATCGTCTATCCGATGTTCATCGCCCCGCTCTTCAATAAATTCACCCCGCTGTCCGACCCGGAACTGGCCGGCCGCATCCAGCGCCTGGCACAGCGCTGCGGCTTCGCGCTGAACGGCCTTTTCGTCATGGACGGCTCGCGCCGGTCCGCCCACGGCAATGCCTATTTCACCGGCTTCGGGCGCTCGCGCCGCATCGTATTCTTCGATACGCTTCTTGCCCGCCTGGACGGCGACGAGATCGAGGCCGTGCTGGCGCATGAGCTGGGCCATTTCGCCAAGCGCCACATCATCAAGCGCATCGTATTCAGCTTCGCCGCCGCGCTGGCGTTCTTCGCCATCCTGGGCTGGGTTTCGCAGCAGCCCTGGTTCTATGTGGGTCTGGGAGTGGTGCCGCAACTGGGCGGACGCAACGACGCGATGGCGCTGCTGCTGTTCTTCCTGGTCATTCCCGTATTCACCTTTATGCTCACGCCCCTGGCCAGTTGGTATTCTCGCCGCGACGAGTTCGAAGCCGACCGCTACGCGGCCGAGCAAAGCTCGCCGGAACGACTCGTTTCCGCGCTGGTCAAACTCTACGACGACAACGCCGCCACACTGACTCCCGACCCCGTGCATTCCGCCTTCTACGACAGCCATCCCCCTGCCGCCGTGCGCATCCGCCACCTGATGGCGGCCGCCGCATGAGCGGCCCGAGCCGCCCCAAGGGCGCCATCCGGAACGGGCAACACGCCGGCGCGCAGGCCGCCGGGCCGAACGAGGGCCGCATCATCGCCGCCCACGGGCGCCACTACACCGTGGAACTTGCCGACGGCACGCTGCGCAAATGCTTTCCGCGCGGCAAGAAGGCCGGAGCCGCCGTGGGCGACCTCGTGCGCATCACACCCCAGGGCAAGGACGAAGGCGCCATCGATGCCATCCTGCCCCGCCGCAACCTGCTGTACCGTTCCGACGAAATGCGCTCCAAGCAGTTCGCATCCAATGTGGACCAGCTGCTGATCGTCGTCGCCGTGCAACCCACTTTCTCGGACGACCTGACCGGGCGCGCCCTGGCGGGCGCGTGGAGCGCCGGCATCTCGCCGCTCGTCATCCTGAACAAGACGGACCTTGCCGACGAGCTGCCAGCTGCGCGCGCGCGGCTGGCGCCGATCGTGGCGCTGGGCGTGGACGTGATCGAGCTCAGCGCGCTGGAGCCCGAAAAGGTGCACGAGATGTTGGCGCCGCGCCTGGCCGGACACACCAGCCTGCTGCTCGGCCAAAGCGGCATGGGGAAGTCGACGCTGCTCAACACCCTCGTGCCTGACGCCGCCGCCCCCACGCGCGAACACTCCACCGCGCTGGACATGGGCAAGCACACCACGACCAGCACCCGCCTTTATCACCTGCCCGCCCCGGGCGGCGACCTGATCGATTCCCCGGGCTTCCAGGCCTTCGGGCTGCAGCACCTCAGCCGCGAAGACATCATCCGAGGCTTCCCGGAATTCACCGGGCCGATCGAACAGTGCCGTTTCTACAACTGCACCCACCGTCACGAACCGGGCTGCGGCGTGGTGGCCGCCTTGCAGGCGGGCGCCATCGATCCGTCGCGCTACGCGCTGTACGAACGCATCCTGGAAGAAAACCTGGCCGGGCAGCAGCGCTATTGATATAGGTGCCCGACGTGGCCGGCGGCACGGGAACAGGAACCGAGGCGGGTGTCAGACGCGATACAACGCCACACACCGACCAGGTTCCAGCCCCCCTCCCGCGGATCAGCAGATCAACGCGGCTTGAAGCCGTGGCGCAACAGATGGTACAGATTGCGCAGCATGCCGGCCGTGGCACCCCAGATGAAGTACTTCCCATAGGGCATGCCGTAGTACTGGCGCACCCGTCCGTCCTCCAGGCGGGCCTCGTACAGGCGGTGATTGGCGGGGTCCATCAGGAAAGACAGCGGCACCTCGAACACCTCGGCCACCTCGAAGGCATCCGGCGCCAGATCGAATCCGGGCCGCACGAGCGACACCACGGGAATGATGGAAAAGCCCGTCGCCGTCAGATACGGCGGCATGCTGCCCAGCACCTCCACATAGCTGGCCGGCAGGCCGGTTTCCTCCTGCGCTTCGCGCAGGGCCGCGGCCTCGGGGGTCGAATCGCTGAGTTCGATGCGGCCGCCCGGAAAACTGATCTGGCCCGCATGGTCGTGCAGGTGGGCGGCACGTTGCGTCAGCATGATGGAAACGCCGTTGTCGCGCGCCACCAGCGGAATCAGCACCGCGGCCGGAACCGGCACGCCTTCACGCCCCGGATAGCGCAGATCGGTATCCCGCGACAACTCCAGCGTCCACGTGGATGGCTGGCTGAGCGTGCCGCGCAAGGAATCCGGAGTAAGCAGGCGGGAGGGCACGGCCGGCAGGGACTCGTTGGCCAGCACCCATGGTTGCGTCGCCGGGTCGAAGCCGGGACGCGCCAGCGGCCGTCGGGGCCGCGGGGAAGACGAGGAATCAGACATACGGCTTTTTGAAAAGAAAAAGGCACCCTCGCAGGTGCCTTTTTAACCCGGAAACCCGTGCCGGACGAAAACGCGGGAAGGCGTATGCGTCCGACACTGGTAGGGCCGTGTGCCGATAAGCGATCAAGCCGCCGAGGCTTGCTTGCTGACCAGCTTTTCCTTGATACGTGCCGACTTGCCCGAGCGGTTGCGCAGGTAGTACAGCTTGGCGCGGCGCACGTCGCCGCGGCGCTTGACTTCGATGCCGGCGATTTGCGGCGAGTACAGCTGGAACGTACGTTCCACGGCTTCACCCGACGAAATCTTGCGCACGGTGAACGCGGAGTTCAGGCCGCGGTTGCGCTTGGCGATGACGACGCCTTCGAAAGCCTGCACGCGCTTGCGGGTGCCTTCAACGACGTTCACGCTCACGATGACGGTGTCACCGGGAGCAAATTCAGGCTTGGCCACACCGCCGGTCAGGCGGGCGATTTCTTCCTGTTCCAGGATAGCGATAAGGTTCATTAGAACTCCTAGATCATCATGTCGTTGCGGGCTGAAACTTTTGCCGTTCGATGTTGTTCGCGAGAACGTCGGAAAGCAATAAAGCCGCTGACCGGCGCCTTGTCTCGCTTGGTGCATGGCCGCCCGGCGCTAGGCAGGACCCCGATGCATGTGCCGCAAGCAGAGGATGAGATTTGGCAAACCAATGATTCTACACCAAAAATTTTGCTTTAGCCTCAGGTAACATGCCCCTTCCCGCAGCCGTTTGCGGTAACCTTCCGCTTTCTGTAACAAACACGTCACACGGCGCGTTTTTCCCCCCTCATGTCGTACTCGTCCCTGATTTTGGTCGTCCTGGCGGCAATGGCCCACGCAACGTGGAATCTGCTTGCCAAGCGCGCGGCCATGGTGGGCGCTCCATTCGTATTCGCCTATGGCCTATGCGCGTCGGTGCTGTATGCGCCATGGGTCGTCTGGGTGCTGATGCACGACGGCATGACCTGGACCTGGCCCGTGGTCGGCGCCATCCTGACCTCGAGCCTGTTGCATTTAGGCTACAGCCTGTGCCTGCAACGCGGCTACCAGGTGGCCGATCTGTCGGTGGTCTATCCCATTGCCCGCGGCACGGGGCCCCTGCTTTCCACGACCGGCGCCTTTCTGCTGCTGGGCGAACCCGCCACCGGCACAGGCATTGCCGGCATGCTGTGCGTCGTGATTGGCGTGCTGCTCATCGCCACCCAAGGGCGCCTGACCATTTTCAAGCAGGCGCAAGCCTGGGTCGGCGTGCGCTGGGGCATGGTGATCGGCCTCTTCATCGCCGCCTACACCGTGGTGGATGCCTACGGTGTGAAGGTGCTGCTGATCAGCCCCGTGCTGTTCGACTGGTTCACCTGCGTGACGCGCACCGCAATGATGGCTCCTCACATGGCGAGCCGCCGGGCCCAAGCCTGGGAATCCATGCGCGGACACTGGCATTTGGCGCTGGCGGTCGGCCTGCTGTCTCCGTTGGGCTACATCCTGGTGCTGTACGCCTTGCGCAACGGCGCGCCGCTAAGCCTGGTTGCCCCCGCGCGCGAAATGTCCATGATGCTGGGCACCCTGGCGGGCATGTTCCTGCTGCGCGAGAAAGTGGGCCCCGGCCGCCTGGCCGGCTGCCTGTCCATCCTGGTGGGCGTGGTTCTGCTGGGATCCACCTGAGCGCCGGCAATCCGCCGGAACGCTCCTGCTTCTGAAACACCAAGGCCGCTCAGAAACCGGCGGCCGCCCCCAGCCACATCAGCCCGGGGATGATGGCGCCCCACGCCAGCACCATCGCCACATCGATCAGCATCGCCTTGCGGGTCATGCCTGCCGTTACAGGTTCGGCCGTGGCGTTGCCCAGACTGCATTCGCGCACGGCGGGCGCCGCCGGCATGCTGGGTGCGAGAGGGATGGCCCGGGAAACGGGGCGGCCCACAGGCGTCGGCATGGCCGCCGGAGCCGCTGCCGCTTCGCCGGCCAACAGGCCTTCGTCGGACGGCGCCGGCGGAAACGGCCAACGGGCGGGCGTGGCACCGGAGCGCGAGCGCTGACGGGCATCCGTGCCGGCCGAGGCAGTCCAGGGCAAGGCCAGGCCCGCCAGCCTGGCGCAAACGGCGCGGGCGCGATGCGCGCCCCGGCGCAGCGGGTTCAGCGAGACGACAAGCTCATCCGAGAGGACGGAAATATCAGCGGTGTTCATGAGAACTCCTTGAAAAGGCGATCCAGCGCCGGGGCGCAGCGCCCTGGCAACCCTCCGCGGCGCACAGCCCGCGGTCAATCGAACAATGACAACTGGCCTGCGGCCACGGCGCGCAACTGGCGCGTCATGCGCCCTTGCGCGCCGCCTGCAGCGGGCGATACGCCATGAAAAGGGACCCCTGAAGACGCTTGCGCGCCAGCCGGGGATGGGAAATCGGTAGCCGCCGGGCGGGGAGCGCCGGCCGGAGGCTGGAAACGGCTGCAGTCCAGGGCCAGGCGATGCCGGTTCAACCCCAGCTTGCGCGTGGCCACCGCGAAACGTTGGCGCAGCAGATCGGCCCAGACGCCGGTTCCGCGCATGCGTGAACCGAAGTTGGGATCGTTGCGCCGCCCGTTGCGCATGTCTTCGACGCGATGCAGCACACGCTGGGCGCGGTCGGGGAAATGGGCGTTGAGCCAATCCTCGAAGAGGGTCTTGACCTCCCACGGCAGGCGCAAGACGGTGTAGCTGGCGTAATGCGCGCCCGCCGCCTTGGATTCCTGGAGGATGTGCTCCATGGATTCGTCATTGATGAACGGAATGATGGGAGCCACCAGCACGCCAACCGGCACGCCCGCGTCCGTCAGGCTGCGCACGGCCTCCAGGCGGCGCCATGGCGCCGCCGCGCGAGGTTCCAGCGTGCGGGCCATGGCGGCATCCAGCGTGGTGATGCTCATGTACACCACCACCAGTTTTTGTTCGGCCAGCGCTGCGAGCAGGTCCAGGTCACGGGCGACCAGCCCGTTCTTCGTCACGATGGTGAGCGGATGCCGGGTTTCCAGCATGAGCTCGAGCAGGCCGCGCGTCAGGCGCCAGTCACGCTCGATGGGCTGGTAAGGATCCGTGGCCGACCCGATATTGATGGGCGACGGCTTGTACCCCGGACGGCTGAGCTCGGCCCGCAGGGCCTGGACGGCGTTGGCCTTGGCGACCAGGCGCGTTTCGAAATCCAGCCCGGGGGAATAGCCCAGGTAGGAATGCGTGGGCCGGGCATAGCAATATACGCAGCCATGCTCGCACCCGCGGTACGGGTTGATCGCGACTTCGAACGGGATGTCGGGCGAATCGTTGCGCGACAGCATCTTGCGGGCCTGCTCCGCCGTGACCGTGGTCTTGGGGGCGGGGGGGGCCTGGCGCGTGTCGGGCAGGATGGGAATGACCCTGGACGCGTCGCTGGGAAAATTATCGGGGACGGAATCTATGAAGTCGGCGGGCAATCCGGAGCCGGACCAGCCGTCGTCGACCTGCACGCGGTCATCGCGCTGAAAGCGATGCCGAACATTAGTAACCGCACCCCGACCGCGCAAGGCGGCGGGGGCGGCAGCCGGGGACCCAGAACCGGCGGGAAAAGAATGATCGGTGCGTGCCATGAAAACTACTGTACAAAAACACAGTGGTTTTGACAAGCACCAAAAGCCTTTTCGTAAGACAACCCCACTTTACCGCAAGACGCGGGCGTCGTCCGGACAAATCGATTTCACCAGGCGATATCGCCTGCAAACCCGCGCCAATACTGGGTTTAGCAAAAAAACAACAGCAAAACAACGGCCCGGGAAAGCGTTGTTCCCGGGCTGCTTGAGGCTTAGCGCAGCATGCCCGCCGCCGCGGTCTGATGCGTGGCTTCATCGATCAGGATGAACGCGCCGGTCGCCGGCACATCGGCATAGCGATCGACCGCCAGCGCATCGCGCGTCGTGAAGGTCACGCGACCGATGTCGTTCATGCGCAGCGTGCCTTCGGTGTTCTCCACTTCCTGCAGTTCATGGATGTCACGGTGCGACAGCACCGCCCGTATCTTCGCGGAAGTCAGGCGCGTGCCGGACTTCAGCAGATACTTGCGCGCCGGATTCAATGGCTGCGCATCCAGCCAGCACAGCTCGGCCTCGAACTCGCGCGCGACCTGCGCGGGCGCGGACGCATGCACGATCACATCGCCGCGCGAGACGTCCACGTCGCGATCCAGCACCAGCGTGATCGAATCGCCCTTCACCGCCTCGTCCAAGGCGCGGTCGAAGGCCCGCACTTCGCGCACCACGGCTTTCACGCCGGAAGGCTGCACCTCGACTTCGTCGCCCGGACGCAGCACGCCGCTGGCCACGCGTCCGGCATAGCCGCGGAAATCATTCTTGCGATCGCCATCGTGGCGCGCCACCCATTGCACAGGCAAGCGCAGCGGCGCACCGCGGTCGTCGCTGGCGAGATCCAGCGATTCCAGCAGCGTCAGCAAAGGCAGCCCGTCATACCACGGCGTTTGCTGAGACAGCGTGACGACGTTGTCTCCGTTCAGGGCGGACAGCGGCAGCGCGTCGAAATGCGCGATACCGAGTTTGGCCGCCAGGTCGGCATAAGCGTCGCGGATGCGCTCGAACACGCCGCGGTCCCAACCCACCAGGTCCATTTTGTTGACCGCGACCACGATGTGCTGGATGCCCAGCAGGCGCGCGATCGTGCTGTGGCGCTTGGTCTGCGGCAGCAGCCTGCCGTCGGCCGCCCGGGTGGCGTCGATCAGGATGACCGCCACGTCCGCCGTCGACGCGCCCGTCACCATGTTGCGCGTGTACTGCTCGTGCCCCGGCGCGTCGGCGATGATGAACTTGCGCGTGGGCGTGGAGAAGTAGCGGTAGGCCACGTCGATGGTGATGCCCTGCTCTCGCTCGGCCTCCAGGCCATCGGTCAGGAGCGAGAAATCGATGCCGTCACCCGCCACCCGCTTGTGCTTGGCGCGCGAGATCGCATCCAGCTGGTCGGCGAACACGCCCTTGCTGTCGTACAGCAGGCGGCCGATCAGGGTGGATTTGCCGTCGTCCACGGAACCCGCGGTGATCAGGCGCAACACGCCCGTGTCGGCGCCGGAAAGGAAAGAATCGTTCAATGCGTTCATGTGCGTCCCTTGCCGCCGGCAGGCGCCGGCGTCTTGTGCAATCAGAAATAGCCTTCTTTCTTGCGGCGCTCCATCGAGGCCTCGGAAGTCTGGTCGTCCATGCGCGTCGCGCCGCGCTCGGTGATGTCCGTTACCGCCGTCTCGGCGATGATGGCCAGGGCGTCGGCGGCGTCGGAGGCCACCGGGCAGGTGCAGGAGATATCGCCCACGGTGCGGAAGCGCACCGGCAGGCGCTCGACCTGTTCGCCGTCCTGCGGCGGCGTCAGCCGCGTGACGGGCACCAGGAGGCCCTTGCGGCGCACCACCTCGCGCTCGTGGCTGTAGTAGATGGAAGGCAGCGCCAGGCGTTCGCGCTGGATGTACTGCCACACGTCCAGCTCCGTCCAGTTGGAGATCGGGAAGACGCGCATGTTCTCGCCGCGATGCACGCGCGTATTGAACAGGCTCCACAGTTCGGGGCGCTGGGCCTTGGGGTCCCATTGTCCGAATTCGTCCCGGAACGAGAATATGCGCTCCTTGGCGCGTGCCTTTTCCTCGTCGCGCCGCGCGCCGCCGATGCAGGCGTCGAATCCGAACTCCTCGATCGCCTCCAGCAGCGTAACGGCCTGCGCGGCATTGCGCGAATCGGTTTCACGGCGCAGCACCACGCTGCCGCGCGCGATCGAATCCTCCACGCTGCGCACGATCAGGGTCTCGCCCAGCTCGGCCGCGCGCTTGTCGCGGAAGGCGATCACTTCTTCGAAGTTGTGCCCGGTGTCGATGTGCATCAGCGGGAACGGAAAGCGCCCCGGCCGGAAGGCCTTCTCGGCCAGGCGCAGCAGCACCACGGAATCCTTGCCGCCGGAGAACAGCAGGACGGGTTTCTCGCTTTCCGCGGCGACCTCGCGCAGGATGAATATCGCTTCCGATTCCAGCCAATCGAGGTGGCTGCGTTGGATGACGGCAGACATGACTACTCCACTAAGACAGATTTCGAATTCATGGGCGGCGTCACTCGACGCGCGCCACGACAGGGATGATCCGGTTGCCCGCATGCAGGCCGCATTCCTTGGAGTCCGAGGACTCCCACCACCAGCGCCCGGCCCTGAGGTCCTCTCCCGGACGGATGGCGCGCGTACAGGGCTCGCACCCGATGGACGGGTAGCCCTGGTCGTGCAGCGGGTTGTAGGGAATGCCCAGCGCGCGGATGACGGACCAGACCTCTTCCTCGCTCCATTCGGCCAGGGGATTGAACTTGTGGAGGCCGAAGACGGCGTCGTTTTCCTCTAGCGGCAGTTCGCCGCGGGTGGTGGATTGCGCCCGTCTCTGGCCGGTGATCCAGGCGCCGCGTCCGGCCAGCGCCCGCTTGAGCGGCTCGACCTTGCGGATCTGGCAACAGGCGCGGCGCAGATCCACGCTTTCGTAGAAAGCGTAGGCGCCATGCTCGGCGACGTGCCGCTCGACCGCCTGGGCGTCGGGCCGGCACACGGTGACTTCGCGCCCGTAGCGCTCGCGCACCGCGTCCAGCACGCCCAGCGTCTCCGCGTGGAGGCGGCCCGTGTCCAGCGTAAATACCTCAAGACCGGAGCCGGCGGTATAGAGCGCATGCGTCAGCACCATGTCCTCGGCGGCCAGCGACGAGGCCAGCGCGGCATCGGGATAGCGCCGCCGGATGTCGGACAGGCGCTGGTTCAGCTCGCGCCAGCGCAAGGCCAGCGCGGGATGGAGTTCGGGAAAAAGGTCGGTAGTCGTCATGCTTGCACCGCGAAAATGCGCGCCCGCCGGGGACGCGCCAGGAGGATTTCACCGTCGCGCAGGCCCAGTTCCCGGTACAGGGTCTCGGGCACCTCGGCCTCCAGCAGCGAGGAGGAATCCTCGCGGGCGAGTTCGAGGTAGGCGCTGGGCCCGGCGAGATATGCGTGCGCCAGGCGCACGGGAATGCCGTCCGTGCCGGCGCGATAGCGTTCGATATCGAACTCATGCGGCCGCACGTAGGCGGTGGCCCGCTGGCCATCGGCCTGCGCCAGCTCGGGCGCCGGCAGCGACAGCCCCGCGCCATTCCAGACGCCGCGCGTGGCCACGCCCTGGAGCTGGTTCACATCGCCCAGGAACCCATAGACGAACGGTGTGGCCGGCGTTTCCCAGACCTCGCGCGGCGTGCCCACCTGCTCGATGCGGCCCGCGTTCATCAGCACAACACGGTCTGAAACCTCCAGCGCCTCTTCCTGGTCGTGGGTCACGAACACGCTGGCCACGTGCAGTTCATCGTGCAGCCGGCGCAGCCAGCGCCGCAGCTCCTTGCGCACCTTGGCGTCGAGCGCGCCGAACGGCTCGTCCAGCAACAGCACCCTGGGCTCCACGGCCAGGGCGCGCGCCAGGGCGATGCGCTGGCGCTGGCCGCCGGACAGCTGCGCCGGATAGCGGTCGGCCAGCCAGTCCAGCTGCACCAGGCTCAGCAGGTCGTGCACCTTGCGCTGGATCCGGTCCTCGGACGGGCGCTGCGAGCGATGCTTGACCCGCAGGCCGAAGGCCACGTTCTCGAATACGGTCATGTGCTTGAACAGCGCGTAGTGCTGGAACACGAAGCCGACCTGGCGCTGGCGCACGTCCACCGCGGTGGCGTCCTCGCCCGCGAACAGCACATTGCCGGAATCGGCCGACTCCAGGCCCGCGATGATGCGCAGCAGCGTGGTCTTGCCGCAGCCCGAGGGCCCCAGCAGCGCCACCAGCTCGCCCGTCTCGATATGCAGCGAGACATCGTTGAGCGCGCGGAACTCGCCGAAACGCTTGGACAGATTGCGGACTTCGATACTCATGTTGGTCTCCGTCTGTGCCGGCCGCCTCAGGCGACCGCCGGCTTGATGGCGGCCGCCGGGCCGGGGTGCTCGACAGGCAGGTCGGCGGCCTGCTGGAAGCGCGCGTTGCGCCACTCGACGATGTTCTTGGCCACCAGCGTCACCAGCGCCAGCAGGGCCAGCAGCGAAGCCACGGCGAAGGCCGCGGCATACTGGTATTCGTTGTAGAGAATCTCGACGTGCAGGGTCATTGTGTTGGTCAGTCCCCGGATCTGTCCGGACACCACAGACACCGCCCCGAACTCGCCCATGGCCCGCGCATTGCACAGGATGGCGCCGTACAGCAGCCCCCACTTGATGTTCGGCAGCGTCACGCGCCAGAAGATCTGCCAGCCGCTGGCGCCCAGCGTCAGCGCGGCCTGCTCCTCTTCGCTGCCCTGCGCCTGCATCAGGGGAATCAGCTCGCGCGCGACGAAGGGAAAGGTCACGAACAGCGAAGCCAGGACGATGCCGGGCACCGCGTAGACGATCTTGATGTCGTGGTCCTGCAACCAGCCGCCGAACCAGCCCTGCGTGCCGAACAGCAGCACGAACACCAGGCCGGCCACCACCGGCGACACCGAGAAGGGCAGATCGATCAGGGTCACCAGGAACTGCTTGCCGCGGAACTGGAACTTCGTGACGGCCCAGGCCGCGGCAACCCCGAACACCAGGTTCAGCGGCAGCGCGATGGCCGCCACCAGCAGCGTCAGGCGGATCGCCGCCAGCGCGTCGGGCTCGACGATGGCGGCCAGGTATAGCTGCCAGCCCTTCTTGAAGGCCTCGGCGAACACCGCGGCCAGCGGCACCAGCAGGAACAGCGCCAGGAACCCCAGCGCGATGGCGAGCAGCACGCCGCGCACCCAGCGCGGCTCGGTCAGGTGGGCGGGACGATCCGACGCGCTCATGCGAGCCTCCCCAGGTTGCGGCGCGACTGCCAGCCCTGCAGCAGGTTGATGACGAGCAGCAGCGCGAACGACAGCAGCAGCATCACCGTGGCGATGGCGGCGGCGCCGGCATAGTCGAATTCCTCCAGCTTGGCGATGATCAAAAGCGGCGTGATCTCGGACACCATGGGCATGTTGCCGGCAATGAACACCACCGACCCGTACTCGCCCACCGCGCGCGCGAAAGCCAGCGCGAAGCCCGTCATCAGGGCCGGCAGGATGATGGGCAGCAGCACGCGGCGGATGGTCTGCCAGCGGTTGGCGCCCAGGCTGGCGGCCGCTTCCTCGATCTCACGTTCCACGTCTTCCAGCACCGGCTGCACCGTGCGCACGACGAAGGGCACGCCGATGAAGATGAGGGCGACCACGATGCCCAGCGGCGTGAACGCCACTTTCCAGCCGAACCAATCGGCCAGGGGGCCGCCCAGCCATCCCTTTTCGGAATACAGCGCGGTCAGCGCGATGCCCGCCACCGCCGTGGGCAGGGCGAACGGCAGATCGACCAGCGCGTCGAGGATCTTCTTGCCGGGAAAGCGGTAGCGCACCAGCACCCAGGCGACGACGGTGCCGAACACCAGGTTCACCAGCGCCGCCACCAGCGAGGCTCCGAAGGTGAGGCGGTACGAGGCCACGACGCGCGGCGCGGCCACCGTGTCCCAGAAGCCCTGCCAGCCCAGCCCCGCGCTCTTGATGGGCAGGGCAGCCAGCGGAATGAGCACGAGCACGCTCAGGTACAGCACCGCGTAGCCCATCGAGATGCCGAATCCGGGCAGCACGCCGGGGCTGTTGCGGCGAAAGGCAAAAGGCGCTTGCGCGCCGGTTGCCGCCGGGGTCGAGGCTGAAGTCATGGCCTTCGTTCCGATCGTTATGGGGTTACTTCTTCTGCGGCAGGTAGATCTGGTCGAACGTGCCGCCGTCGCTGAAATGGTCCTTCTGCGCCTTGCGCCAGCCGCCGAAGATCCTGTCGTCGATGGTCACGAGCTTGACCTGGGGGAACTTGCTTGCGTACTTGGCGGCCACCGCCTTGTCGATGGGCCGGTAATAGTTCTTGGCGATGATCTCCTGCGCGGCGGGCGTGTAGAGGAACTCCAGATAGGCCTGCGCGGCCGCCCGGGTGCCCTTCTTGTCCACCACCTTGTCGACCACGGCGACCGGCGGCTCGGCCAGGATGGACAGCGACGGCACCACGATGTCGAACTTGTCCGGGCCCAGTTCTTCCAATGCCAGGAAGGCTTCGTTTTCCCAGGCCAGCAGCACGTCGCCCACTCCGCGCTCCACGAACGTGGTGGTAGCGCCGCGCGCGCCGGTATCCAGCACCGGCACATGGCGGAGCAGGTCGCCCACGAAGGCGCGGGCCTTGTCTTCGCTGCCGCCGTTCTTCTCCAGCGCGTAGGCCCAGGCGGCCAGGTAATTCCAGCGCGCGCCTCCCGAGGTCTTCGGATTCGGGGTGATGACCTGCACGCCGTCCTTCACTAGGTCGTCCCAGTCCTTGATCTGTTTGGGATTGCCCTTGCGCACCAGGAACACGATGGTGGAGGTATAGGGCGAGCTGTTCTGCGGCAGGCGGGCCTGCCAGTCAGCGGGGAGCAGCCCGCGGTCGGCGATGGCGTCGATGTCGTAGGCCAGGGCCAGCGTCACCACGTCGGCCTCGAGGCCGTCGATGACGGAGCGCGCCTGCCGGCCCGAGCCGCCGTGCGACTGGCGGATCGTCAGGTCGACGTTCGCCTTTTCCTTGTATTGCTTGATGAACGCGTCGTCGATGGCGCGATAGAGTTCACGGGTCGGATCGTACGAAACATTCAGCAGCGTCTGCTTCTGCTGCGCCTGCGCGGGCGCCATCGCGGCAAACGACAACGTGACTGCGGCCAAGGCGGCCAGCCAACCGGCTTTCCTGAAAGACATCCCTGCTCCCTGTATCTGGCAATGTGGAAGCAAGTGTGCGGGTTGCCCGATCTGAACGGAACGAATCATTATTTCGTTGCTCATCGCTCTCAGGCATATAGGACAGCTGTCCCAGCAATGGGAAAACGGCCGCCTCTCTCCGGGGCTCGCAGTTCCCCATGCTTGGGCGGGAGAAAAAAAAACCGCCGCGTCCCCAGGAGGAAGGCGGCGGTTCCGGCGGCTCGCGGGGGGCCTGCCCCGCGAATTCCGAATTTACTTATTCGGCTGAGGCGTAATGCGCAGGTACGGACGCACGGCCTTGTAGCCCTTCGGGAACTTCTGCTTGATCACGGCTTCGTCCTGCAGGGACGGAACGATGATCACGTCGTCGCCGTCTTCCCAGTTCACGGGCGTAGCCACGCTGTGGCTGTCGGTCAATTGCAGCGAATCGATGACGCGCAGGATCTCGTTGAAGTTGCGGCCGGTGCTGGCCGGATACGTGATGGTCAGGCGTACTTTCTTGTTGGGGTCGATGATGAACACCGAACGCACGGTCAGCGTCGCATTGGCGTTCGGGTGGATCATGTCGTACAGCTCGGACACCTTGCGGTCCTTGTCGGACAGGATCGGGAAGTTCACCTTGGTGGACTGCGTGTCGTTGATGTCGTCGATCCAGCGCGTGTGCGAATCGGTGTCGTCCACCGACAGGGCCAGCACCTTCACGTTGCGCTTGGCGAACTCGTCCGCCAGCTTGGCGGTGTAGCCCAGCTCGGTGGTGCAGACCGGCGTGAAATCGGCCGGATGCGAAAACAGGACACCCCAGCTATTACCCAGATACTCATGGAAGCGGATCGGCCCAGCCGAGGATTCCTGCTCGAAATCGGGGGCGGTATCGCCCAGGCGTAGTTGACTCATGATGTCTCCTGTGTGCGGATTCAGGTTGGGGAAGGCCTGGTTGCCCGCCGGGGCGGACAACGCGGGAAGTCGTCTCTTGGCGAAGATTAGCGCCTGGAAAACGATTCTTCCATCAAACCTTTAGCCGAGGAAATACGCAAGACATATAACCTTATGCAATATTCAAGCCGGCGCCGCAGGCGTCCGCCACGACTCCGGAGCGCACGACGGCCGACAGGGCCAGCGAGCGCGGCAGGATGTGCGCGGCGTAGAACAGGCCCGTGGCGATTTTCGAGGCATGGAAGGGATCGGTGGATCCGGCGGCCAGATGGCGGCGGCAGGCCAGCACGGCCCGCGCCATCTGCCATCCGCCGTGCACCACGCCCGCCAGCATCAGGTAGGGAACGCTACTGGAATAGGCCGCCCGGATATTGGCCGCCGACTGCTCCAGGATGAACGCCACGCCCGCCTCGTATGCCTGGATGGCGCTGTCCAGGTTGTCGCGCAACAGCCGCAGCCCGTCGCGCTCGTCCGCCGCGGCGGCCGACGCCTCGGCCTCGACCGCGCGCAGCGTTTCGCGCATGGCCGCGATGGCGGCGTGCGCCGTGGCGCCGCCGTCGCGCTGCGTTTTGCGCCCGACCAGGTCGTTGGCCTGGATGGCGGTCGTGCCCTCGTAAATGGGCAGGATGCGCGCATCGCGGTAGAACTGCGCCGCGCCGGTTTCTTCGATGAACCCCATCCCGCCGTGCACCTGGATGCCCAGCGAGGCGACTTCGACGGCGCTCTCCGTCGAAAAGCCCTTGACGATGGGCACCAGGTATTCGTAGAAGGCCCGGTTGCGCGCGCGCTGCTCCGGGTCCGGGTGATGCGTGCCCTTGTCATGGGCGGCGGCGGCCACGTACGAGACGGCGCGGGCCGCCTCGGTCAGCGCCTTCATCGTCATCAGCATGCGCTGCACGTCCGGGTGGCGCACGATGGCCACGGGCCCGGCGGAGCCTTCCACCGCCCGCCCCTGCACGCGCTCGCGCGCATAGGCCAGGGCGTGCTGGTAGGCGCGTTCCGATACGCCTATGCCCTGCTGCCCCACCGAATAACGGGCGGCGTTCATCATGATGAACATGTATTCCAGGCCGCGGTTCTGTTCGCCGACCAGGTAGCCGATGGCGCCCTCGCCCACCTCGCCCTTGCCCGAACCGTACAGCAGCACCGCCGTAGGGCTGCCGTGGATGCCCAGCTTGTGCTCCAGCGAGGCGCACCAGACGTCGTTGCGCTTGCCCGGGCTGCCGTCGGCCTGCACCAGAAACTTGGGAACGATGAAGAGCGAAATGCCCTTCACCCCGGCAGGAGCGTCCGGCGTCCGGGCCAGCACCAGGTGGATGATGTTCTCGGCCAGATCGTGCTCGCCGTAGGTGATGAAGATCTTCTGGCCCGTCAGCCGGTAGCTGCCGTCGTCCTGCTTCACCGCGCGCGTCGCCACCTGGGCCAGGTCCGAGCCGGCCTGCGGCTCGGTGAGGTTCATCGTGCCCGTCCACCTGCCGCCGATCAGGTTCGGCACGTACTGCTTGCGCTGCGCGTCCGAGCCCACGGTCAGGAGGGCCTCGATCACGCCGTCGGTCAGCATGGGACACAAGGAAAAGGCCAGGCTCGCCGCCTGGATGTTCTCGCCCGGGGCGGCCGCCACCACCTTGGGCAGCCCCTGTCCACCCCAGGCCGCGGGATGCTGCAGGCCCTGCCAGCCGCCGGCCGCGTAGTCCTTGAAGCCCTGCGCATACCCCGGGGTGGTCGTGACGTGGCCGTCTTTCCAGACCGGCGGATGCGTGTCGCCCCGCACGTTCAGCGGCGCGACGGCCTGCTCGACGAAGCGGCCGTTTTCTTCCAGGATGGCGTCCACCAGATCCGGCGTCACCTCTTCGAAGCCGGGCAGTTTCAGGACCTCTTCGAGCCCGGCCAGTTCCTTCAAGGCAAAGCGGAAGTCCTGCAATGGGGTTGCGTAGGGCATGGTGTCTCCGTCAATTGGCAGTATCTAGACTCTCTTTGGCCAATCTTAAACCCTTGCCTCCCTCCTTGCGGGCGAACGCGCCGAACGCTTCCAGCGACGTGGACGGCGTCACTTCCTCGTAGCCTGCCGCCATGCCCTGCCGCACATCGTCAAGCGCCAGCACGGCGTTGCTCGCCTTGAACAGCGCATCGAGCACCTCCGGCGGCGTGCCCTTGGGCGCGAAAACGCCCCACCAGTTGGAGAGGTCGTAGCCCGGCACGGTCTGCGAAATGGGAGGGTACGGCAACAGCCGCGAAGGCTGGCCGGACGTTACCGCCAGCGCCACCACCTTGCCGGTATCGATGACCGCCTTGGCCGAAGGCGCGGTGGCGAACGAGATATCGGTGTCGCCCGCCGCCACGGATTGCGCCGCGGCGGCGCCCCCCTTGAACGGGATGTGCATCAGTTTCACGCCCGCAAGCGTCATGAATTCGACCGCCGCCAAATGGGTGATGACGCCGTTGCCGGACGACGCTACGTTGATGGTTCCCGGTTTGCTCTTCGCCCGGTCGATCAGGTCCTGCACGTTCTTGAGCCCCAGCTTCGCATTCGCGATCAGGACCATGGGGCCCGTGGTGAGCTGCGCTACGGGCACGAAGTTATCCGGCGTGTAGTCCACCTTGTACAGCGCGCTATCGCTGCCCATGACGCTGGAATTGCCCAGGTACAAGGTATAGCCGTCGGCGGCCGCGCGCGCCGCAAGGCTGGCGCCGATGGTCGAACCGGCGCCGGGCCGGTTTTCGACGACGACCGGCTGCTTGAGCTGCCTGGCCAGCGCGTTCGCGTAGACGCGACCCACCTGGTCCGCTCCCCCGCCGGGCGGAAAACCTATCACCAGGGTAATGGGCTTGGACGGATACGCTGGACCGGCTTGTGCGCCGCTCGGCACTACGGACAACGTGACTGCAGCGGCGAGCAAGGCGCCGCAGGCGGAAATGGCGGGGTTCATGGGAGTCTCCTTTGGTGGGTTCGGAGCCGCTTCTGGCGCGGCCCTCCGTTGAGCGCCGGCCGCCTCAGCGGCCGGTGAAATTCGGCGCGCGCTTCTCCTTCCAGGCCTTGGCGCCCTCGGCCAGGTCCTGCGACTGCTCGGATCGCAATACCGCCTGTTCGATACCGGCCTCGTCGATGTCCCCCCGCGCGATGCGGTTCAGCTGCGCTTTCACGCCGAACAGCGGTATCGGCGCCATCGCGGCAATCTGTGCGCTCAGGGCATCCAGCCGGTCATGCAGGCGATCTTCGGGCACGAGCTCGGTCAGGAATCCGATGCGCAGCATCTCGTCGGCCTGGAGCCGCTCGGCCGTCAGGAACAGGCGCTTGGCCTGGGCCAGGCCCAGCCGCGTCACGTAGCGCGACATGCCGCCCGCATAGAAATGCAGGCCAAGGCGCGTCGCCGGCATGAACATGTCGGCCTGCGGCGTGCCGATGCGGAAATCGCAGGCCAGGCACAGATCGGTGCCTCCGCCATACGCCCCTCCCTGGACCGCGGCGATCGTGACCGGCCTCGCCGCCTCGATCAGGTCCATGGTCTGGCCGAAATAGAGCGAACTGGGCGCGCTGTCCGAGGCCAGCGACGAAATGTCGTAGCCGCTGCAGAAATACTTGCCCTCGGAAACGATGCGCAGCACCAGCACCGCTTCATTGGCATTCACCGTTTCAAGATGGCCCCGGAGGACGTCCAGATCCTGCGGGCCGAGCCGGTTCGCGTGGGCGGGCCTGCGCAGGCGGATGGTCGCAATGCGCCCATCCACGGACAGGCTGGGCGTCTCGGAAGCGGCTGTCATGCGGCGGCCTCCGCCTGATGCGCCACGCCGTCGGCCAGCAGGCGGTCGATCTCGGCTTGCGCCATGCCATAGCGGGCGAAGACTTCGCGCGTATGCTGGCCGAACATGGGAGGAGCGCGGTGGCTTGCGGCTTCCGCGCCGCTCAGGCCCAGAGGCAGGCCCACCTGCCGCAATTCGCCCAGCACCGGATGCGTCAGCGACTTCACCAGCCCGCAGGCCTGCACCTGGGGATCGGCGAACACGTCTTCCAGGGTGTTGATCGGCCCCGCGGGAATGCCGCCTTCGATCATCAGCGCCGTCCACTCCATGCGCGTCTTGCGCTTGAGCCCCGCCTCGAGCTCCAGCTTCAATTCGTAGCGATGCTGCATGCGTTCGGCATTCGTGAGGAAACGCCCGTCGGACACCAGGTGGGAAAGCCCGAGAATGCAGCAGAGCTTGACCCACATCGCCTGGGTCGCCGGCGCCAGGTTGAGCGGCCCATCGGCGGTTTCGAACGTGCCGTAGGGCGCGATCACGGGGTGCACGTTGCCGCAGGGCTCTGGCACCTCATCCTTGCTGAGATAGCGCTGGCCCTGCACGCTGAGCAGCGCCATGAGCCCGGCCAGCAAGGAAGTCTCCACGTGCTGCCCGCGTCCGGTCGAGGCGCGCTGCGCGACGGCGGACAGGATGCCGATCACCAGCCACATCCCCGCGGTCAGGTCGCCGATGGCGACGCCCACCCGCGTCGGCCCCGACTCCGGCGTGCCCGTCAGGCTCATGAATCCGGAATAGCCTTGCGCCACCTGGTCGAAGCCCGCCCAATCGCGGGCCGGCCCCTTGCTGCCGAAGCCTGAAATCGAGGCCAGGATCAGACCGGGGTGTTCTTGCGCCAGCGAGGCGTATCCCAGGCCCATCGCGTCCATCGTGCCGACCTTGAAGTTCTCGACCACGATGTCGGAGGCCAGGGCCATCCTGCGAAGCAGCGCCAGCCCTTCCGGCTTGCGGAAATCGACGCCTATGCCTTGCTTGCTCCGATTGGCACTAAGATAATAAACACTTATATCATCGTCGAAAGGCCCCCATTGCCGCGCCATCTCGCCCGCCGGCATGGGTTCCACCTTGACGACCTCGGCGCCCAGGTCTCCCAGAATCATTGTGCAGAAAGGCCCGGAGAGCGCCCGGGTCAGATCCAGCACCTTCAGCCCGGCCAATGGCAGACTCATTTCATCGTTCTCCTCTGATACGAAACCCATTCTAGGCAGCGCCTCAGAGGCATAGAAAATACTATTTTCCGATTCTTCCATAAGATTTTCTTATTCCATGAATCTGCGCCAACTCAAGTACTTCGTCCGCGTCGTGGAAATGCAGAACATGACCCGCGCCGCGGAAAGCCTGCATGTGGCGCAGCCCGCGCTCAGCCAGCAGATGTCGCTGCTGGAGGAAGGCCTGGGCGTCGCGCTGCTGGTGCGCGGCGCCAAAGGCGTGCAGCCCACCGCGGAAGGCCTGCTGTTGTACCGGCACGCGCAGACCATCCTGCGCCAGGTCGACAGCACCCGCAGCCTGCTGTCGAAAACGGCCGATCAGGTCACCGGCACGGTATCGATAGGGCTGGCCTCCAGTACCGCGCGCATGCTGGCATTGCCGCTCATGCGCCGCGCCAAGGCGGAGCTGCCTTCGGTGGTGCTGGAAATCGTCGACGTGCCCAGCGCGGACCTGACCAAGCTGGTCCTGCAGGGACGCATCGACTTTTCCCTGTCTCCGGACCAGCAGCCCATGCAGGGGCTGCGGCGCACACCGCTCCTGAGGGAGAGCCTTTTCCTGCTGGCTCACGCCAGCGTCGCGCTGCCGCGCCGCACGTTGACGATCGAGGATTTCGCCGCCTTGCCGCTGGTCCTGCCCAGCCTGCCCAATACGCTGCGGGCGCGGCTGGACCACGCCTTCCTTACCGCCGGCCTGACCTGCAACCTGTTCGCCGAAGCCAGCACCTCGGCCATCCTGGTCCCCGCCGTGCGCAGCGCGATGGCCGCCACCATCCTGCCCTGCTCCGCCGCCCAGCCCGAGATCGCGGAAGGATCTATCGTGGCGCACGCGCTGGACGACAGCCTGTCGCGCGAACTGGTGCTGTGCGCCAGCGAAAGCCTTCCCCCGTCCCTGGCGCAAAGCCAAGTCATGGCGATGTGCAAGGATGAAATAAAACGCCTGATCAACGATCAGGCGTGGCAGGGATGCACGTTGCTGGACCCAGGGCGGCGCTAGCCCAGGTGATGCGCCAGCGATACGATGATCGGCCCCAGCACGGGCAACAGCACGTTGGCGATGGCGTAGGTCACCGTGTAGCCGAGCAGCGGCACCGAACTGCCGCTGGAGCTCAGGATGGCGCTGATGGCGGGCGTGCTCACATGCTGGCCTGCTATCGCCCCCACCAGCAAGGGCCCTTCGATCTTCAGGATCTTGTGGCCCAGCCAAAGCGACAGGCTGGCTGGCCCGAGCGACACCAGCAGGCCTATCACCGGCAATACGGCGCCATGCTCACGGATCAGCGACACGGCTTCCGGCCCCGCCGACAGGCCGACACAGGCCACGAAGATCGCCAGGCCGAGGTCCTTGATCAGTTGCACCGCATGGTCCGGGATATGGCCCAGCGCGGGCCGCTTGGCGTTGATCCAGCCGCAGACCAGGCCGCTGACGAGCGCCCCGCCTCCGCTGCCCAGCGACACGGGAATGCCCCAGAGCCGCGCGCTCAGGCTGCCGATCAGCAAGCCGGCCAGGATGCCGAAGGCCAGGAACACCAGGTCCGTGACGCCGCTGCGCCGCAACTCGTTGCCCAGGGCCGCGCCGGCTTCCGAGAGCTCGGGCTCGGCGCCCACCAAGGTGACAAGGTCGCCGTACTGCACCACCGTGGACAGGGTGATCGGCAGGGAATGGCCGGAGCGCACGATGGACTGCACGAAGACGCCGCGCGCGCGCTGCGCCCGCGGCCGCCTGGCCAGCTCCCTGATCGTATGCCCGTTGACGGCCTTCTTGTTGACGATGACGGCCAACTCCCGCAGCTGCAGGTCGTCCACGTGCGCCTCGGGCAACTGGATTTCGGGGCCGATCACGGACCCCGCGCGCAGCGCAAACCGCCGCATGCCCAGCACCACCACCACGTCGCCCGTGGCCAGCAGATAATCGGGCGTTGCGTCGACCGCTACCCCATTGCGCAGGATGCGGCTGATGACGGTGCGTCCGCCCAATTGCGACTCCACCTCGGCCACGCTCTTGCCATCGACGTCCTTCACCACGTGCGCGCGGCCGACGAGCCGGGGCAGCGTGGGCATGTTTGCCTCCTCGATTTCCCCCCCGGTCACCCCCAGCTTTTCCTCCAGCGCTTTGGAAGCCTCGCGTAGATTCATGCGCAGCAGCGCCGGCGCGATCTGGCTGGTGAAGAACACGATGCTGATCAGGCCCACCAGGTAGGTCAGCGTATAGGCGGTGGCGATATTCGCTTCCATGCGCTGGACATCCGCGTCGGCCAGCCCCAGGTGCTTGAGCGCTTCCGCCGCCGTGCCCACCACGGCCGACTCGGTCGCCGCTCCCGCCGCCAGTCCCGCCGCCGTGCCGGCGTCCAGGCCGAACAAAGGCACGGCGGCCAGCACGATCGCCAGCACCAGCAAGGCCTCGATGATGGGCAGCAGGATATAGCGCAGGCTGGAGCGGTTGAGGTTGGCGAAGAATTGCGGGCCGCCCGAATACCCCATGGCGAAAATGAACAGGGCGAACGCAACCTCCTTCAGCTCGCCGCGGATCTGGCATCCCGTCTGGCCGATCAGCAGGGCGACGATGAGCGTTCCGCACACTCCGCCCAGCTGGATCGGCCCGACCTTGAGCTTGCCGATCAGGTATCCCAAGCCCACCGTCACGAACAGCACTGCGATGGGGACGCTATTGAAAAACCCGACGCTGCAAGTCATGTCGTCATATCGCCCTTGGGTTTGCTATTTGCGTGCCGCGCCCTTCCTGGCCGACTTGGCGTCGGTGTCGGCTTTCTTGACCGCCTGCTTGATCGCCTTCCTGGCCACGCTGGCGCCGGCCTTCTTGCTTCCCGTCGAGCGCTTGGCCGCGGAGGCCTTGATCTTCTGGCCCTTGCCGGCCGTGGGGCCCGAACGCACCAGTTCGGAGTGCTTCCACGCCTCAACATACTCGGTCGCGGCTTCGACCATGTGCTTGCCGATCTTGGCGTAGTCGCCGTCGTCCAGGTTGGCCAGCGAAATGCGGATCGACCACGGCGGCCCACCGAAGCCGCCGCCGTCCATCAGCACCACGCCGGACTTCTCGGCCAGGCGGAACAGGAAGTCCACGGGCTCGTAGTTGCCGACCATGTACTTGCAGAATCCGTCCCCGTACATGATCTTGGCCCAGACCATGAAGTCCAGCTCCACGTAGTACCACGCCCGCATGGGATCTTCGGGGGGCATGGGTATGCCCAGGCCGCGCCACAGCGCGTCGCGCCGGTCGCGCACGATCTTCATCGTCAGGTGCTTGTAGTCGTCCTTCAGGTCCAGCAAGTGCGACAGCGCGAAAAGCCCCATCTGCACCTGCTGCGGCAGCGACAGGCCGGCGGTGTGGTTCAGCGCGACGTTGCGGCTGTCGGCGACCATCCGGTCGATGAACTTGAGCTTTTCGGGCTCCATCGTCATGGCGCCATAGCGCTTGTTCAGGCGCTTCTTCCAGGCCGCCGGCAGCTCGGCGATGCGACGGTCCATCGTGTTCGTCTCATGGGTCGCGATCACCCCCAGGCGCCACCCCGTGCAGCCGAAATTCTTCGAAAACGAGTACACGCAAATCGTGTTGTGCGGCACTTCGGCCATCAGCGAGCGGAAATTCGGGACGAAGGTGCCGTATACGTCGTCCGTCACCAGCACCAGGTCAGGGTTCTTGCGGATCAGGCGCACGATCTGCTTCATTTCCACCGGGCTGAACGCCACGGACGGAGGATTGCTGGGGTTCACCGTCACCGCCAGCTTTATCTTGGGATCCTCCAGCTTGGCGATCTCGGAAGCCGGATAGTGCCAGTCGTGCGTGCCGTCGGCCCGCATGCTGTCGGCATTGATCGCCACGATCTTGAACTGGAAACGCTCCAGGTGCGCGATCTCGATGTAGGGAGTGAAGGTCGGCAGGAACAGCGCGATGGTATCGCCCTGCTTGAGCAGCCCATTCTGCATCAGCGAATCGAAGATGTAGCACATGGCAGCCGTACCGCCCTCGACCGGGAACAGGTCGAACTTGCCCTTGGGAGGACGGCCATCGCACATTTCCTTGATCAGGTAATCGTGCACGATCTGTTCCAGATGGACCAGGGCGCGCGGCGGCACGGGATAGTTGTCGCCGATGACGCTGTCGGTCAACTCATGGATCCAGGCGTCAGGGTCGAAGCCCTTGACCTTCACGCCATAGTCCAGCGCGCCAAGCAGGAAGTCACGGCCTTCCTGGCCTTTGTTCTTGGACAGGAATTTGCGCAAGCGGTCGGCGCAGCCCTTCTTCGGCGGCATTCCGGCCAGGATCGTCTCGTCGCGGACCCGACGCGCTTCCTTCATCGCGAACTGGCCCAGCAGGAAAAACGCGTCGCGCGGCTCGGTGGCTATCCAGTTCGGATTGCCGCGTCCGGCATTCAACATGGTCAGCGCGGCAGTGTGCTGATTGTCCTTGGCCAGCGTAATCAGGTAGTCCTTAAGCTCGAAGGGAGAAAGCTGTTCGAGATCGCGTTGGCGCGAGCGGGTCGTTTTCAGGGCCGAGGCCAGGCTGATGGAGAGAGGCGCGGTGGAAGCCATTGTTCAGTACTCCTGGTTGCGTTGTGACAGGCGCTTGCCGGGACGGCGGGCTTGCCCTGGCCGTCCTTCTTGTGCTGTCCGCGGACCGGCGGGCCCGCGGGCGGCCCGCTAGGTCATGAGCATGACGATGACGATCCCCCAGATGATGAGCAGGGTATTGCCGATCGCGTAAGGCACTGTGTAGCCCAGGGCGGGCACCTGGCTTTTCGCCGTTTCGGTGATCTGCCCGATGGCGGCCGTCGTGGTCCGGGCGCCTGCGCAGACGCCCAGCGAGATGGCGGGGTGGAACTTGAAAACGTAGCGGGCGATGTACACGCCCAGGATCATGGGCACGCTGGTGGCGATGATGCCTGCCACGAAGAGCTTGGCGCCAAGTTGCTGGAAGCCCAGCACGAAGCCCGGTCCGGACGAGATGCCGACGACCGCCACGAAGGTGGTCAGTCCGACGGACGTCAGGAACCAGTGCACCGGTTCCGGCACTCGCCCGAAGGTCGGGTGCACCGAGCGCAGATAGCCGAAGATCAGGCCGGCGATCAGCGAGCCGCCCGAGGTCGACAGCGTGATGGGGATGCCGCCCACGGTCAGCACCAGGGAGCCGAACAGGCCGCCCAGCAGGATGCCGAAGCCCACGAACACCATGTCGGTCTGGTCGGTGGCGCGATCCACGTAGCCCACCTTGCCGACCGCCCGCTCCACGTCGCGCTTGGCGCCCAGCAGGAACAGCCGGTCGCCACGGTCCAGTTTCAGGCCCCAGTTGACGGGCATTTCATGGCCGCCGCGCACGACCTTGCGCAGGAAGACGCCGCGGCCCAATTCACGCACCGCCTCGCTCTCGGCGATTTCCTGCACCGTCTTGCCGGCAATGTTCTTGTTCGTCAGCACGACTTCGACCACCTCGGCGGGCAGATTGATCACGTCGCGGTCCTCGACCTCGCCGCCGATGATGCCGGGGGCTTGCGTGACCAGGGCGTCGTGCCGGCCGGTCACCCCGAGCACGTCGCCGGCCTGAAGCACGGTCTTGGAATCGCTGTCCAGGATCTGGTCGCCGCGGCGGATGCGCTCGACGAAGACCCGGGCCTCGACGAAGCGGGCTTCCAGCTCACCCACCGTCTTGCCCACGAGCTCCGGGCGGTCCAGCCTGTAGGCGCGGGCCGTGAACTTGCGGTAGCCCGACAGCTCCATGGAGTCGGCGCCGCCGGACATCTTGGCCTCGTATTCCTGGCATTCCTTCACGATGTCCACGCGCATCAGCTTCGGGCCAAGCGACGCCAGGATCCAGGCGCTGCCCACCGTGCCGAAGATGTAGCAGACGGCATAGGCCACCGGAATGCTGTCGATCCACTTTTTCTTGGTGTCGGCGTCGACGCTCAAGCCATTGATCGTGTCGGTAGCCACCCCCATCACCGCGGAAATCGTCTGCGCGCCGGACAGCAGGCCCGCGCCGGTGCCGGCGTCAAAGCCGAAGGCGACTGCCGTGCCCCAAGTAACCAGCAAGCAGATGACGCAAATGATGACCGCGAAGATGACCTGTGGAAGGCCATCGCTTTTCATGCCGCGGAAGAATTGAGGCCCGACGCCATAGCCGAGCCCAAAAAGAAAAAGCAGGAAGAAAACCTGCTTCACGATTGGTGCGATGGTGATGTTCAGTTGCCCGACCAGCACCCCCACCAGCAGCGTGCCGGTGACCGCCCCCAGATTGAACCCGAATATCTTCTTGGCGCCTATCCAATATCCCAGGCCCAAGGTAAGGAATATCGCGAGTTCCGGATACTTTCGCAGAGTGTCAAAGAACCATTCCATCCCGAATCTCCTTCGTTCTGTACAGGTCAAGCACTTTCGCTAATCGAGCCGCGCGAAATACATTATCAGAATCTTTCGATAAATCAAAAGATTTGTGGCATCGGAATCAAACCCGGCCGGGCAGCGGTTTCCAGAAATGGAAAAGCCCGCCAGCGTCGACGCTGGCGGGCTTTCGGCAAAGCAGGCCTTGAAAGGCTTACAGTGCGTTGGTCAGTTCGGGCACGACCTGGAACAGGTCGCCGACCAGGCCGTAGTCGGCCACGCCGAAGATCGGCGCTTCCGGATCCTTGTTGATGGCGACGATGACCTTGGAATCCTTCATGCCGGCCAGGTGCTGGATGGCGCCCGAGATACCAACCGCCACGTACAGCTGCGGGGCGACGATCTTGCCGGTCTGACCGACTTGCCAGTCGTTAGGCGCGTAGCCCGCGTCGACCGCGGCGCGCGAGGCGCCCAGCGCCGCGCCCAGCTTGTCGGCCAGCGGATCCAGGATCTTGAAGTTCTCGGCACTGCCCAGGCCACGGCCGCCCGAGACCACCACGCGCGCGCCGGCCAGTTCGGGACGGTCGCTCTTGGCGACTTCGCGGCCCACGAAGGTGGACAGGCCCGAATCGGCCACGGCGGCTACCTCTTCCACGGCGGCCGAGCCGCCTTGGGCGGCAACCGCGTCAAAGCCGGTGGTGCGCACGGTGATGACCTTCACGGCATCGGCCGACTGCACCGTGGCGATCGCGTTGCCGGCGTAGATCGGGCGCTGGAAGGTGTCGGCGGATTCCACGCCGATGATGTCGGAGATCTGCGCCACGTCCAGCTTGGCCGCCACGCGCGGGGCCACGTTCTTGCCCGAGGCCGTGGCCGGGAACAGGATGTGGCTGTAGCCCGAGGCCACCGCCAGCACCTGGGCCGCGACGTTCTCGGCCAGGCCGTCGGCCAGTTGCGGCGCGTCGGCCAGCAGGACCTTGGCCACGCCCGCGGCGGCGGCAGCCTGCTCGGCCACCGCGCGCGCATTGGCGCCGGCGACCAGCACGTGCACGTCGCCTCCGATCTTGGCGGCGGCGGCGACGGCGTTCAGGGTTGCGCCCTTGAGCTGGGCGTTATCGTGTTCGGCAATAACCAGCGTCGTCATGTTCAGACCACCTTCGCTTCGTTCTTGAGTTTGTCCACCAGGGCCGCGACATCGGCCACCTTGATGCCGGCCTTGCGGGCGGGCGGCTCGCTGACCTTCAGCGTCTTCAGGCGGGGAGCCGGATCCACACCCAGATCTTCAGGGGTGACGGTGTCGAGCTGCTTCTTCTTGGCCTTCATGATGTTCGGCAGCGTGACGTAGCGCGGCTCGTTCAGGCGCAGGTCGGTGGTGACGATGGCCGGCAGCTTGAGCGTCAGCGTCTCCAGGCCGCCGTCCACTTCGCGAGTGACGGTAGCCTTGCCGTCGGCCAGCTCGACCTTGCTGGCGAACGTGGCCTGCGGCCAGTCCAGCAGCGCGGCCAGCATCTGGCCGGTCTGGTTGGCGTCGTCGTCGATGGCCTGCTTGCCCAGGATCACCAGCTGCGGCTGTTCCTTGTCGACCAGCGCCTTCAGCAGCTTGGCCACGGCCAGCGGCTGCAGCTCGGCGTCGGTCTGCACCAGCACGCCGCGGTCGGCGCCGATGGCCATCGCCGTGCGCAGCGTCTCCTGGCATTGCGCAACGCCGCAAGAAACCGCCACCACTTCCGCAACCGCGCCCTTTTCCTTCAGCCGCGTCGCTTCCTCGACGGCGATTTCGTCAAAGGGGTTCATGGACATCTTCACATTGGCGATATCCACACCAGTCTGATCAGACTTGACGCGCACCTTGACGTTGTAGTCAACGACGCGCTTGACAGGTACCAACACCTTCATCCCGCTGCCTCCAAATGGAAATAATTACCCGGCATGCGCCGGGATCGCATTGCACAATTTTTTCCTGATTCTACAGCTTCGCCAGCGCTCGTATATGCGCGACCACGCTGCGCCCCAGGGCTGACAAGTTGTAACCGCCCTCCAGCGTGCTGACGATCCGGCCCTGGCAATGGCGATCCGCGACCTCGACGAGCCGTTCGGTGATCCAGGCATAGTCGGCCTCGACCAGGCCCATCTGGCCCATATCGTCCTCGCGATGCGCGTCGAAACCGGCGGACACCAGGATCAATTCGGGCTTGTGCGCCTCCAGCCGGGGCAGCCAGGTATCCGTCACGATGGCCCTGACGGCGGCCCCCGCCGTATAGGCCGGCACGGGCACGTTCAGCATATTGGCGGCCGGGTGGTCGGCGCCGCTGTTCGGAAAGAAGGGATGCTGGAAGAAGCTGCACATCAGCACGCGCTCGTCCCCGGCGAAGACGTCTTCGGTGCCATTGCCGTGGTGCACGTCGAAATCAATGATGGCCACGCGCGCCAAACCGTGGAAATCCAGCGCATGCTGCGCCGCAATAGCAATGTTGTTGAGAAAGCAGAATCCCATAGCCTGGGAGCGGCAGGCATGGTGCCCGGGAGGCCTCACCGCGCAGAAGGCGGTGCGCGCTTCGCCGCCCACCACCGCGTCCACCGCCGCCACCCCCGCGCCGGCCGCGTACAGCGCGGCCTCGTAGGTGTGCGGGTTCATCAGCGTATCGGGATCTATAGGGAAATACCCTTGGTCCGGCGTGTTTTCGCGCAGACTGTTCAGATACTGGACAGTGTGCACGCGCAACAAGTCGTGACGGGATGCCTGCGGCGCCTGCCGGTCATCCAGGTAAGGCATCAATCCGCTGGCGAGCAACTGGTCCGAAATGGCGTCCAGCCTCTGCGGGCTTTCGGGATGCCAACTCCCCATTTCATGCAAGCGGCATGCCGGGTGGGTAAGATACATGGTCTCCATAAGGAAGATTATGTTCATCTGTCGGCGATTACTGCAACTCGGAGCCCTTTCCGCCGTGCTGGCGGGCTGCTCCACCACCGCTCCCTCCGCTACCTCCGCATCCAACCCGGCTTCCCAGCCCGCCGCCTCGTCATCCGCCCCTGCCCCCATCCGCATCGGCCCCTCAGCGCCGCCCCCCGGCTCCGAACTGTCGGACGACGGCCCCGCCGCGCTGGGCGCCAACGGCGCGCTGCGGCCGGAAGTCCGTTCGTTCGTGGAGAGCCTGGCCACGGATCGCCAACTGCCGCTGGACCCGATGGTCGCGGCGCTGGAGAGCTCGCGCTACAACGCCACGGTCGCGCGCCTGATCGCGCCGTCCCCGCCGGGCAAGAAAATCTGGCGCAGCTGGCTGACGTACCGTTCGCGCTTCGTCGAACCCAAACGCATCGGCTGGGGCGTCGACTTCTACAACGAGAACCGTGACCTGCTCAACCAGGCCGCCCAGCGCTTCGGCGTGCCCGCGCCCATCATCGCGTCGATCATCGGCGTGGAAACGCTGTACGGCCGCAATATGGGCAACTTCCGGGTGCTGGACGCCCTGACCACGCTGGCCTTCGACTACCCGGACCCTGCCAAGCCCGAGCGCGCCACGATGTTCCGCGGCCAGTTGGCGGACTTCCTGACCCTGGTCATGCAGGACAAGCTGGATCTCGAAACCCGCGGCTCATACGCCGGCGCCATCGGCATGCCGCAATTCATGCCCACCAGCGTCATCCACTACGCGGTCGACGGCGACGACAACGGCCATATCGACCTCACCAACAACACCCGCGACGCGATCATGTCGGTGGGCAGCTTCCTGTCGCAACACGGCTGGCAGCGCGGCCTGCCGGTGTTCGCGCCCGTGACGCTGCCCGTGGACCCCACCCCGCTGGTCGACGGCGGGCTGGAGCCCAAGCAGAGCTGGGGCTCGCTTACGGCGGCCGGCGCGCGCCTGCAGCCGGGCGCCTCCGGCGACGGTTGGACCAGCCAGCCGCTGGGAGTCGTCGACCTCGTGGAGGAAGCCCGGGGCACGGCGCAGTACCGCGTCGGCACGCCCAACTTCTTCGCGCTCACCAAGTACAACCGCAGCTATTTCTACGCCACTTCCGTGGCCGACCTGGCCGACGAGATCGAGGTCCGCGTGGGCCGCTAGACGCCGGCCGTGAACGGCGCAGGAAAACGAAAACGCCCGGGCGACGCTTGCCCGGGCGTTTGATTTACGTGCGTTCAGTTCAGTTGAATACGCCGGTGGAAAGATAGCGGTCGCCGCGGTCGCACACGATGAAGACGATCGTGGCGTCGTTGACGCGCTCCGCCACGCGCAGGGCGGCGACCAACGCACCGGCCGAGGAAATCCCGCCGAAGATGCCTTCCTCCGCCGCAAGCCGCCGCGCCATGACCTCGGCTTCCGATTGCTGGATGGATTCATAGGCATCCACTCGGCTGCGGTCGAAGATCTTGGGCATGTAGGCTTCGGGCCACTTGCGGATGCCGGGAATCGACGAGCCTTCCGCCGGCTGCGCGCCCACCACCTGAACGGCGGGGTTGCGCGACTTCAGGTAGGTCGACACGCCCATGATGGTGCCCGTGGTGCCCATTGCGCTCACGAAATGCGTAACGCGGCCTTCGGTCTGGTTCCAGATTTCCGGACCGGTGGTCTCGATGTGGGCGCGGGGATTGTCGGGGTTGGCGAACTGGTCCAGGACCAGGCCGCGGCCGTCGGCCTGCATCTCGGTGGCCAGATCGCGAGCGTATTCCATGCCGCCCTTGTCGGCGGGCGTCAGGATCAGCTCGGCGCCGTAGGCGGCCATGGCCGCGCGGCGTTCCACCGAGAGGTTATCGGGCATGATGAGGATCATGCGATAGCCGCGCATGGCTGCCGCCATGGCCAGCGCGATGCCGGTATTGCCGCTGGTGGCTTCGATGAGGGTATCGCCCGGCTTGATGTCGCCGCGCTCTTCCGCGTGCTTGATCATCGACAACGCGGGGCGGTCTTTCACGGAGCCCGCGGGGTTGTTGCCCTCCAGCTTGGCCAGGATGACATTGCCCCGCGCGGCGCCCGCGGCCCCGGGGATGCGCTGCAGGCGCACCAGCGGCGTGTTGCCGACGGTCTGCTCGATAGTGGGATAGGTAGTAGTCATGCGGATGATGATAACTCCGCCTGGCGGCAGGCGGCGCGAAAAGCCGCGCTCCCGCCAGGGCTTCCCCGCCGGACCGCGCCGTCAAGGCCTGGGGCGGGCCGGCGCCCGTGGCGCGCCGGGCGAGGCTGCGGGGGGGCTGGCGGCAGGCTTGGCCGCCGCGGCGGCGGCCCCGGCCGGTGTCGGCGCCTGAGCCCCCGCCGGGCCGACCTGCAATCCCGCGGCCTGCAGGGCCTGGGCCTTTTTCGCGCCGATGCCTCGCACGCGTTCAGCCAGATCGTCCAGCGATTCGAACTTGCCGCCGCGCTCGCGCTCCCGCACGATGATCTCGGCGGTGCGGGGGCCTATGCCCCGGACGGCCTCCAGTTGCTGCGCGCTCGCCTGGTTCACGTCCACCGCATGCGCCGGCGATGCTGCAAAGCCCAGCCCCGCCATCATGAGCAACGCGCCCAGCGCTCGCCGCAAGGCACGCGGCGCGGGCCTGGCGCCCGGCCTGCGCGCCAGCCCTGGCCGGCGCGCGCCGCGCCACCGCGAGGACGGGGAAGGCTGCGCCGCGGCGGAATGTAGAAACGGATTCATGGATGCCTCCTGAAGAATGGGCGCAACGGGTGTTGGGCCACGCATCGATCATGCCCGCCCCTCCGTCCTTCGGACCTGACGGTGAACGGAAACATCCACCCCGGCAAGCCGCCACGAAATCCGGCCCTGCGAGCCATACAGGCAAAAAAAACCACCGGCCGGCCGGTGGTTTTTCCCGAAGCGCATTGACGCCCTTACTTGCGGGCGCGCCAGTAGCGCACATACTCCGACACGCCGGTTCGCACGTCGCGCATCGGCGCCTGGAAACCCGCCGCGCGCAGACGCGAGACATCAGCCTGGGTGTAGCTTTGGTAGCGGCCTTTCAGGTCGTCCGGGAACGGGATGTAGCGGATGAGGCCCTGTTCGACCAGCTGCGCCAGCGTCAGCTCGGCCTCGCCGCGCTCCGCGCGCAGCGCATTGACCACGCCGGCAGCCACGTCATTGAACGGCTGGGCCCGGCCCGTGCCGCAATTGAAGATGCCGGACTGCCCGGGGTGGTCCAGGAAATGGAGGTTCACGGCGACCACGTCCTCGACGGAAATGAAATCGCGGCTCTGGCCGCCGTCCGGATAGCCGTCCCAGCCCGCGAACAGGCGGACATGGCCGTGCTCCAGGAACTGGTTCATGTTGTGGAAGGCCACCGAGGCCATGCGGCCCTTGTGCTGTTCGTGCGGGCCGTAGACGTTGAAATAGCGCAGGCCCACCACCTGGGCGGTCAGGCTGTCCATGCGCCGGCGCAGCACCTGGTCGAACAGCAGCTTGGAATAGCCGTAGACGTTCAGGGGGCCTTCGTTGGCGGGATCCTCGACGTAGACCGACGAGCCGCCGTAGACCGCCGCGGAAGAGGCGTACAGGAAGGGGATGCGACGCGCCTGGCAGAATTCGAACAGCTCGAGCGTTACCCGGTAGTTGTTGTCGAGCATGTAGCGGCCGTTGCGCTCGGTGGTGTCGGAGCATGCGCCCTGGTGCAGCACCGCGCGGATTTCCCCGATGCTGCCGTCCGCGATGCGCCGGCGGAAATCGTCCTTGTCCAGGTAGTCGGCGATCTTGCAGTCGACCAGATTGACGAATTTGTCGCCCTCGGTCAGGTCATCGACCGCGATGATGTCCTCGATGCCGCGGCGGTTGAGCCCGCGCACCAGGTTGCTGCCTATGAAGCCCGCGGCTCCGGTAACGACGATCATGAGGATTCTCCTGCCAGTTCGGCGGCGGTGACGACGGACGTGCCCAGCTTGCCCACGGCGATGCCGCCGGCCCGGTTGGCCCAGGCCATGGCGTCCGCCCACGGCAAATCAATGGCGCGCGATACCGCCAGCGTGGCCAGCACGGTATCGCCGGCACCGGACACGTCGAACACCTCGTGCGCCTGCGCGTCGATGTGGTCGCGTCCCGCATCGGTAAATAAAGTCATGCCCTGCTCGGAACGCGTCACGAGCAAGGCCTCCAGATCCAGGTCGGCGCGCAGCCGCTGCGCGCGATCGGTCAGTTCTGCCTCGGAATTCCAGCGGCCCACGGCTTGCTGCATTTCCGACCGGTTGGGGGTGACAAGGGTGGCGCCGCGATAGCGGGTGTAGTCATCGCCTTTCGGGTCCACCAGCACCGGAATACCGGCGGCGCGAGCCAGCACGATGAGGGCTTCCACCCGCGTCAGCACGCCCTTGGCGTAGTCGGACAGCACGACGATGTCGTGGTTGGCCAGGTGGCGGGCCAGCGCGGCGTCCACGCTGTCCAGCGCGGCCTGGGCCGGGTGTTGCTCGAAATCGACCCGCAGCAATTGCTGCTGCCGGCCCAGCACGCGCATCTTGAGCGTGGTGTGCAGGGACGGGTCGGTGATCAGTTCCGCCTGGATGCCCGCCTCGGTGGACAGGCGTCGGACGCTGTCGCCCGCCTCGTCTTCGCCCAGGACGCCCACGAGGGTCACGTGCCCTCCCAGCGCCGCCACGTTGCGGGCAACGTTCGCGGCGCCGCCCAGGCGGTCTTCGCGGCGGGCGACCCGCACCACGGGGACCGGCGCTTCCGGCGAAATGCGTTCGACCTCGCCGAACCAGTACCGGTCCAGCATCACGTCGCCTACCACGAGAACGCGGCTATGCGAGATGGCTTCGGCGGGAAAAGAGTTCATTCAAGTTCTTCCAGGCGGCGCGGCGCGTAGGTTTCCCAGGCATTGCAGCCGGGACATTGCCAGTAAAAACGACGCGCTTGAAAACCGCAACTACGGCATGCGTAGCGGTCCAGCCGCTGCGTATGCTTGTGGATCAGGCTGCGCAGCAGCGTCAGGTCGGCGCCCGGCACGGGGCCATGGTCGGCGTTGCCCTCACCATTGGCCAATTCGGCTTCCAGCAGTCGATCCAGGCCCAGCAGGGAAGGATGGCTGCGCAAGGCGCCCCGAGCGAAGGTCCATGCCGGCGCGGCCCCCTTCTGGACGCGCAGCTCGCGGAACAGCACATTGAAGAGATCCAGGGAGGCGTGGCGCTCGTACTGCTTCTGCAGCACTTCCAGCCCGGCTTCGGCCTGGTTGGCGGTGCGGTAATTGGCCAGCACCTGCTCCGCGACGAGGCCGGCGTATTCCGGAGCGTCGGTCATGACCGACTCCAGGTACAGCCGTTCGCGCTTCGGATCCTGTTCGATGAGGGCCAGCCTGGCGCGCAGCATCGCCGTGCGCACCATGCCGCCCCGGCTCGAGGTGGCCTCGATGGACGACAGCGCGTGGTCGGCGGCGTCCAGCGCCTTGTGGGCGGCCTCGATGTCGGCCGGCTTGGACGCCAGCGCGGACTGCGCCTGCTCGCAGTAATAGTGCACGATCTGCGGCACCGGCTCGTCGACCAGGCCCTGCAGCGTCTTCACGGCCTCGATCGCGCGCGGCCAATCATGTTCGGATTCGAAGATGCGGATCAGCGAACGCAGCGCCGGCAAGGCGTAGCGGGTGTCCTTGAGCTGCTCGAAGCCGCTTTCCGCGCGGTCCAGCATGCCGGCCTTCAGGAAGTCCTGGGCCAGCTCGTGCTGGGCGTGCTCGCGCTCGGCGGCGGGCAGGTCCGAGCGGTTCAGCAGGCTTTGGTGCACGCGGATGGCGCGCTCCATCTCGCCGCGGCGGCGAAACAGGCTACCCAGCGCGAAGTGCAGCTCGGTGGTTTCGGGATCCAGCTTGGCGACTTCGACGAAGGCGTCGATGGCGCGGTCAGGCTCCTCGTTGAGGAGGAAGTTCAAGCCCCGGAAATACGAATCGGGCAGGCTGCGGGTTTCCCGCAGCATCTGCCGGATGTCGAAACGCGCGGCCAGCCAGCCCAGCGCAAACAGCACCGGCACGAAAATCAACCACCAAGGTTCAAAATCCACTGTTCGGGCTCTTGCGGTAAGTCGGTGCGGAAAAAACGAGCTGCGGGGTACGCAGCGGCATCAGAGCGGCGACATCGGAGCGACGGCCTCGGGCGGCACGACGGGCGTGGTGCCATTGACGGCGGCCTGCACGCGATCCAGTTCGCGGCGCAGGCGCATGGCCTCGCGGCGGCGGCGCATGGCGGCGGGCACGGTCAGCAAGAGGCCGAACAAGGCTCCCAGCACGAAAACGACCAGCATCACGACGATGAGCGGGACGTCCTGCACCACGTAATCGGCGTAGAACTTCACCGCAACGGGATCGGTGTTCTTCAAGGCGAACATCAATACCGCAACAAACACGAGCAATCGCAGGGCCCAGACTAGGTAGCGCATGGCGCATGCTCCTAAGAATTCAAGACTTTCAATTGTAAGCGACGTCTCCCGCCTCCCGTGAAAAAAACCCGATTGCGGGCGCCAAAAACAAAGCCCCTTGATCGCTCAAGGGGCTTTGTCCGCGGTCGGATCCGCCCGAAGGCAGCCATTCAGCCGTGCCGTCAATGCATGGCGTGCAGACTCGCCATCGACGGCATCGGTTCACTCGATCCAGTGGATTGAGCGTCCTCGTCATTGCCGCCGGCCAGGTCGACCCGCTCACGCAATTCCTTGCCCGCCTTGAAGTGCGGCACCTGTTTTCCAGGCACCAGCACCTGCTCGCCGGATTTCGGGTTGCGCCCAATGCGGGGAGACCGCTGCGACAGCGAAAAGCTGCCAAAACCGCGGATCTCGATGCGCTGGCCCGAGGCCAGGGCCTGGGTCATTGCATCGAGCACGGTCTTGACCGCGTAATCGGTGTCGCGGGCGGCCAGCTGAGGATAGCGGGCCGCCAAGGCGGCGATCAGCTCCGACTTGGTCACGAATTAACCGTCGTTGCGCTGTTGGTCCAGCTTGGCCTTCAGCAGCGCGCCGAGGTTGGTGGTGCCGGACGAAGCGCTGGCATCGGACATGCGCTGGATCGTTTCGGCGGTCTCGGCGTTGTCGCGGGCCTTGATCGACAGCTGGATCGAACGCGTCTTGCGGTCGATGTTGACGATCATGGCTTCGATGTTCTCGCCGGCGCTCAGGACGGTGGTGGCATCTTCGACGCGGCCCGAGGAGATCTCGGAAGCGCGCAGGTAGCCTTCGACGTCCACGGACAGCGTCACGACGGCGCCCTTGGCTTCGACGGACTTGATGGTGCCCGGAACAACGGCGCCCTTGTCGAAGGTGGCCACGAAGTTGTTGAAGGGGTCGCCTTCCAGCTGCTTGATGCCCAGCGAGATGCGTTCCTTGTCGGTATCGATGCCCAGAACCACGGCTTCGATCTCGTCGCCCTTCTTGAAGTTGCGCACGGCTTCTTCGCCAGCTTCCGTCCACGACAGGTCGGACAGGTGGACCAGGCCGTCGATGCCGCCGGGCAGGCCGACGAACACGCCGAAGTCGGTGATCGACTTGATGGCGCCGCGGACCTTGTCGCCACGCTTGAAGTTGGTGGCGAACTCTTCCCACGGGTTCTGGCGGCACTGCTTCATGCCCAGGGAGATACGACGACGGTCTTCGTCGATTTCCAGGACCATGACTTCGACTTCTTCGCCCAGGGTCACGACCTTGCGCGGATCGACGTTCTTGTTGGTCCAGTCCATTTCGGACACGTGGACCAGGCCTTCGATGCCGGCTTCGACTTCAACGAACGCGCCGTAGTCGGTCAGGTTGGTGACCTTGCCGAACAGGCGGGTGCCTTGCGGGTAGCGGCGAGCCAGGCCCACCCACGGATCTTCGCCCAGTTGCTTGACGCCCAGGGAGACGCGGCTCTTTTCCTGGTCGAACTTGAGCACCTTGGCTTCGACTTCCTGACCCACTTGCAGGACTTCGGAGGGGTGACGCACACGGCGCCAGGCCATGTCGGTGATGTGCAGCAGGCCGTCGATGCCGCCCAGGTCCACGAACGCGCCGTAGTCGGTGATGTTCTTGACCACGCCCTTGACCACAGCACCTTCGTGCAGGGTTTCGAGCAGCTTCTGGCGCTCTTCGCCCATGCTGGCTTCCAGCACCTGGCGACGCGACAGCACGACGTTGTTGCGCTTGCGGTCGAGCTTGATGACCTTGAATTCGAGGGTCTTGCCTTCGTACGGGGTGGTGTCCTTGACCGGACGCAGGTCCACCAGCGAACCCGGCAGGAACGCGCGGATGCCGTTGGTCATGACGGTCAGGCCGCCCTTCACCTTGCCGGTGATGGTGCCGGTAACCAGCTCGCCGTTTTCCAGGGCCTTTTCCAGTTGCAGCCAGGCCGACAGGCGCTTGGCGCGGTCACGCGACAGGATGGTGTCGCCGTAGCCGTTTTCCAGGGAATCGATGGCCACCGAAACGAAGTCGCCGGGTTGCACTTCGAGCTCGCCCTGGTCGTTCAGGAACTCTTCCAGGGGGATCAGCGCTTCGGACTTCAGGCCGGCGTTGACGACGACGAAGTTGTGGTCGACGCGCACGACTTCGGCGCTGATGACCTCGCCGGACTTCATGTCCTGGCTCTTGAGGCTTTGTGCGAAAAGGTCGGCGAAGCTTTCGCCGCCGGTGGCGGTAGTGGAAACGGAAGACATGGGGTTGAAATCCATTGGGCCAAAATGGCCGTTAAATACACACCGCAGCGGATTGCCCGCCACAGTGGAGTCAAAATACCTGTTTGCCGGTTCGCCCTTGCGGGGTGGCCCGTGGGGGTTGCGCCAAGCTTGAACAGGGCCGATAAAAAAATCAGAAAACTGCTTGTGGATCCCCGAAGGGACCAGGAATCCGGGGGCAGGAACCCGGCTGGGCCGACCCTGGAAGGGTCAGCGGCCGGCCGAGGCGCGCTTCCAGAAATCCAGTATTGCCTGCACCGTTTCCGCAACCGTCAAATCAGACGAATCCAGCACGTGTGCATCCGCTGCAGGAGCCAAGGGCGCCGTAGTCCGCCCCATGTCGCGGGCGTCCCGCTCGCGCATATCCTGAAGAAGGTCATCTAGATTAGCAGAAATTCCCTTTTCGATCAACTGCTTACAGCGCCTCTCGGCCCGCGCGACCACGTCGGCGACCAGGAACACCTTCAGGGGGGCGTCGGGAAACACTACCGTGCCCATGTCCCGTCCGTCCGCCACCAGGCCCGGAGGCAGGCGAAAGGCGCGCTGGCGCTCGAGCAGCGCCTGGCGCACGCCCGGAAAAGCCGCCACGCGGGAGGCGAAATTGCCGACTTCCTCGCGGCGGATGTCGTGGCCGACCTCCCTGCCCTCCAGATAGACATGGGGGCCGTCGAAGCGCACGTCCAGCCTTTCGGCCACCTGGGCCACGCCGGGTTCGTCGTCGGCGGACAGGCCGCGGCCGAGCGCTGCCAGGGCGGTCAGGCGGTAGAGCGCCCCGCTGTCGAGCACGGCCCAGCCCAGCGCCTTGGCGACGCGATGGGCCACGGTGCCCTTGCCGGACGCGGTGGGGCCGTCGATAGCGATGACGGGGACGGCGGAGAAGTTTTCGGAGGAAATCGAAGTCATGGGCACATCCGCGAGGGAGTGGACCCGGCCCTAGGCCTGGACCAGTCCCGCGTAAACATCAAAATAACCCGGGAACGTCTTGCTGACGCAACCCGGATCGAGAATACGAACAGCCGACGGGCCGAAAGCCGCCAGCGAGAAGCACATCGCCATGCGGTGGTCGTCCCAGGTGCCGATGTGCGCGTCGCGCCAGCCGTCCCGGGCGGGCGGCGTCACGCGCAGCCAATCCGGCCCCGATTCCACCTGGGCGCCCAGCTTCGCCAGCTCGGTCTGCATGGCATGGATGCGGTCGGTTTCCTTGACGCGCCAGCTGCCGATGTTGCGCAGGCGGCACGGGCCGTCGGCGTACAACGCCAGCGCGGCCGCGGTCATGGCGGCATCGGGAATCAGGTTGAAATCGGTGTCGAAAGCCTTCAGGCGCTCGCCCTGGGCCACGCGCGCGCCCGACACCTCGATCCAATCGGGGCCGTAAGTCACGCTGGCGCCCATCTCGGCCAGCGTGCCGGCAAAGGCGACGTCGCCCTGGATGCTGTCCGCGCCCACGCCCGTCACCCGCAGCGGACCGCCTCCGATCGCGCCCAGCGCGAGGAAGTAGGACGCGGTTGACGCGTCGCCCTCGACGGCGATCTGCCCCGGGCTGCGGTAGGACGCCCCCCCGTCGATGACGAAGCGGCTCCAGCCATCGCGCCGCACCTGCACGCCGAAGCGCGCCATCAGGTTCAGCGTGATCTCGATGTACGGCTTGGAAATGAGTTCGCCCACGACCTCGATCGTGACCGGCTTGCCGCTGCCGCGCGCCTGCAGCGGCGCGGCCAGCAGCAAGGCCGTCAGGAACTGGCTGGACACCGATCCCTGCACTCGCGTCACCGCATTCTCGGCGATGTCGCCGCGGCCGATATGCAGTGGCGGATAGCCCGGCTGGCCCAGGTAATCGATGCGCGCGCCCAGCGCCCTCAGCGCCTCGACCAGGTCGCCGATGGGGCGTTCGTGCATGCGCGGTACGCCCGACAGGCGGTATTCGCCGCCCATCAGCGCCAGGGCCGCGGTGAGCGGGCGGATGGCGGTGCCGGCATTGCCCATGAACAGGTCCGCGCTTTCCACGGGGAAGCGCGGCACGCCCTGCACGGTGACGCGGCCCGCATCCAGTTCGGACACCTGCACGCCCAGCTGGCGCAAGGCAGCCAGCATCACACGCGTATCGTCCGAATCCAGCAGCCCGGTAATGGCCGTGCTGCCTTCGGCGATCGCAGCCAGCAGCAACACGCGGTTGGAAATGCTCTTGGAGCCCGGCAGGGCCATCACGCCCCGCGCGTGCCGCACGCGCGGCAGATCGAGATAAGGCAAAGCGCCCATGTCAGCTACTCCTTGCGCCAGTTGCGGCGCGCGCGGGCCGCCGTGTCCAGCAGCGTCAACAAAGCCGCGCCGTCGCCGTCGGCGATGGCGCGTTCGGCACGGTCCAGCACGGCGCGGACGTCGGCGAGTTCGGCCAGCATCGCATCGCGGTTGGACAGGAAGATATCGCGCCACATCTCCGGCGAACCCGCCGCGATGCGCGTGAAGTCGCGGAAACCGCTGCCCGCCAGGTCCAGGCGGGTCCCGGAGTCGGCGGCCGAGGCCACCTGCTCCATGTAGACCGCCGCCAGCAGATGCGGCAAATGGCTGACGGAGGCCAGCACCCGGTCGTGGACGTCGGCGTCCATGTCGATCACCTCGGCCCCGCATGCCAGCCATGCCCGGCGCGCCGTGTCCAGCGCCGCCGAGCCGTTTTCAGGCAAGGGCGTGAGGATGACGGTGCGCTTGCGGTAGAGATCGGCGTCCGCCGCCTCCGGCCCCGTGCGCTCGGCGCCCGCGATGGGGTGGCCCGGCACGAACTGGCCGATCCGTTCGCCCAGGGCGGCGCGTGCCGCCTCGACCACTTCGGCCTTGGTGCTGCCGGCGTCCGTGAGCACGGCGCCGGTGCGCAGATGCGGGAGCATGCGCGACAAGGCGTCCGCCAGCCCGCCCACGGGCGTAGCCAGCAGGATCAGGTCCGCGCGGGCGGCCGCTTCTTCCAGCGGCACGGCCTCGTCGATCAGGCCCAATTCGAGCGCGCGCGCCAGGGACTGCGGATTGCGGCCCGCGCCCAGCACCCTGCCCGCCTGCCCGGCCTTGCGCAGCGCGGCGGCGAACGATCCGCCGATCAGGCCCACGCCAACGATGGCCAATACAGGAATCAGGGGGCCAGCGGCCCCCTGATCGGAAGACAGTGAAGCGCCGTTCATTCGGACAGGATGGCGGTCAGGGCGTCGATGAAGCGCTGATTCTCTTCCGGCAGCCCGATGGACACGCGCAGCCACTCAGGCAGGCCGTCGCCCGCCACCGGACGCACGATCACGCCGCGCTTGAGCAGTTCGAGGTTGATGCGCGGCGCGTCGCCGACATGGACCAGCACGAAGTTGCCGTAGCTGGGCACGTAGCGCAGCTTCAGGCGATCGAACGCGGCGCACAACTGCGCCTTGCCCGATTTGTTCGAGGCATAGGCCTCTTCGAGGTAGGCGGCGTCGGCCAGCGCGGCCACGGCGGCGGCCTGCGCCAGCGTGTTGACGTTGAACGGCTGGCGCACGCGGTTCAGCAGGTCGGTCAGGGCCGGCTGCGCGACCGAAAAGCCCACGCGCAGGCCGGCCAGGCCGTAGGCCTTGGAGAAGGTGCGCGACACGATCAGGTTCGGGTAGCGGCGCACCAGCTCCGTGCTGTCGAAGCGGAATTCGGGATCGAGGTATTCGTTGTAGGCCTCGTCCAGCACCACCGTGACACGGTCGCCATGAGCGGCGTGCACGCGCTCCAGGAATGCCGCGATCGCGTCGCCCGGCACGAAGGTGCCGGTCGGGTTGTTCGGGTTGGCGATGAACAGCAGGCGCGTGTCTTCCGCGATGGCGTCGAACATCGCGTCCAGGTCGTGTCCGTATTCCTTGGCGGGCACCACGATGTGGCGCGCGCCGCGAGCCTGGGTGGCAAGGCGGTAGACGGCGAACGAGTGTTGCGCGTACACGGCGGACACGCCGGGCTCCAGCAGCGCCAGCGCCGCGATTTCCAGGATGTCGTTCGAGCCGTTGCCCAGCGTGATCCAGTTCATGGGCACGCCGTAGCGCTCGGCCAAGGCCGCCTTCAGGTCGAAACCGTTGGGGTCAGGGTAGCGCGCCAGCGACTCGGCGGCGGCCAGCATGGCCGCGCGCGCCGACTTGGGCATGCCGAGCGGGTTTTCATTGGACGCCAGCTTGACGATGCCGGCCGGATCCAGCCCGAACTCGCGGGCCAGTTCTTCGATGGGCTTGCCCGCCTGGTAAGGGGCGATGGCGCTGACGTGCGCCGGGGCGGCGAGGGGCTTGGATGCGGTGGTCATGTTGTGGAGACTCACGATGCCGGGTAGGAACCCAGCACTTTCAGGTAAGCGACCTGCGCCTGCAAGGCAGCAAGCGCGCGCTCGACGTTGGGATCACTGCGATGGCCCAGCACGTCGACATAAAAATAGTATTCCCACTGGCCGGTACGGGCGGGCCGGGACTCGAAGCGCGTCATCGATACGCCATTGGCCGCCAGCGGAGCCAGCATTTCGTAGACCGCGCCCGCGCGGTTCGGCACGGCCAGGATCAGGCTCGTCTTGTCCTGCCCGCTGACCAGCGGCTCGATGCTGCCGATGGCCAGGAAGCGGGTGCGATTGTGGGGATCGTCCTGGATGCCCGCGGCAACGACCAGCAGGTTCCAGGCGGGCGCGGCCACCTCGCCCGCGATGGCCGCGATGCTGGGGTCGGACGCGGCCGCGCGCGCGGCTTCGGAGTTGCTGGAGGCGGCCACGCGGGCCACGTCGGGATAGTTGCGCGTCAGCCAGCCCTGGCACTGGGCCAGCGCCTGCGGATGCGCGGAAATGGTCTTGATGCCGTCCATGCTGCCGGACTGCGACATCAGGCAGTGGCGGATCACGAGCGAGCGTTCGCCCAGTATCTTGAGCGGCGTGTTCAGCAGCAGGTCCAGGCTGCGGTTGACGGCGCCTTCGGTGGAGTTCTCCACCGGCACCATGCCCACGTCGGCCTGGCCCGCCTCGACGGCGCGGAAGACCTCGTCGAAGGACGCGCACGGCAGCTTCTGCACGGCATGGCCGAAATGCTCCATGGCCGCCTGTTCGGAGAACGAGCCTTGCGGCCCCAGGAAGGCGACAGTCATGCCGCGCTCCAGGCCGCGGCAGGCCGAGATGATCTCGGTCCAGACCGCCGCCACGCCCGCGTTCGGGAACGGACCGGGATTGGTCTGCTGCAGGCGGCGGATGACCTCGGCTTCGCGCTCGGGGCGCAGCACGGGACCATCGGCATTCGCGGCGTGCTTGGCCTCGCCCACCTCCAGCGCGGCGCTCGCGCGCTGCGTCAGAAGATCGAGGATCTGGGCGTCCAGCGCGTCGATGCGCTGACGCAGGGGGAGCAGCTTGCGCTGCAGGTCATCATCCATAGCGACGCTCGAATTCCTTCAGGTACTCGACCAGCGCCGTCACCCCTTCCAGGGGCACGGCGTTGTAGATGGAGGCGCGCATGCCGCCCACGCTCTTGTGGCCCTTCAACTGCGTCAAACCGGCCGCGTCCGCGCCTTGCAGGAAGGCGTCGTTGAGCGATTCGTCGCGCAGCACGAACGGCACGTTCATGCGCGAGCGCACGGGGGCATGAATGGGATTCCGGTAGAACGAGGTGCCGTCCAGGTAGCCGTACAGCAGGTCTGCCTTGGCTTTGTTGGCGGCTTCCATACCCGCCACGCCGCCGTTGGCCTTGACCCACTTGAACACCAGGCCGGCGACGTAGATCGCGAAGGTGGGCGGCGTGTTGTAGCGCGAGTGCTCGGCGGCCACGTTGGCGTAATCGAACGCGGATGGGCAGATCGGCAGGGCATTGCCGATCAGGTCGCGGCGCGCGATGACGACCGTCACCCCCGCCGGGCCGGCGTTCTTCTGCGCGCCCGCATACAGCAGGCCGCAGCGCGTCACGTCCATGGGCCGCGACAGGAAATGCGAGGAAGCGTCGACGACCAGCGGCACGTCGGGCGCGCCGAGCTCGGCGGTGTCGGGCCAATCCATGAACTCGACGCCGCCGATGGTTTCGTTGCTGCACAGGTGCAGGTAGGCCGAATCCTTGCGCACCTGCCAGGTGTCCACCGGCGGCACCCAGGTCAGCGGCGCCTGCTCGCGGCCGTCCAGCTCAATGGCCTGCTCGCTGCTTGCCGCCAGGTGGGTGCTGCCGTAACGCCCGGCTTCCTTGTATGAACGCTTGGACCAGTGGCCCGTCACGACGAAATCGGCGGCCGGCGTGCCGCGGCGCCCCATGAGGTTCATGGGAACGATGGCGTTTTCCCCGGAACCGCCGCCCTGCATGAACATGACGGCGTAGTCCGCCGACAGCCCGAGCAGTTCGCGCAAGTCCGATTCGGCTTCGTCGCAGATTTGCACGAAGTGCTTGCCGCGATGGCTCATTTCCATCACGGACATGCCGCTGCCGTGCCAGTCCAGCATTTCCGCAGCGGCTTGCTGCAGCACCACCTCGGGCAAGGCCGAGGGGCCTGCCGAGAAGTTCCAGGGGCGGGCCATTATTGCTCCGTAGGTTCCGTCGAATCCGTCGTGTCCGCCGCGCCGTTGCCGTCGTCGCCGTCCGTGTCCTGGTCGTCCGCGTCCAGGTCGCCGTCATCGTCCGCGTCGCTTTCCACGACCCGGCGCACGCCCGACAGCGAGCTGCCGTCGTCGACGTTGATGAGCGTGACGCCTTGCGTGGCGCGACCCATTTCACGGATTTCCGAGACGCGGGTGCGCACCAGGACGCCGCCCGTCGTGATCAGCATGATCTCGTCGGAAGGCATGACCAGCACGGCGCCGACCACCTTGCCGTTGCGCGAGCTCGTCTGGATGGCGATCATGCCCTTGGTGCCACGGCCGTGGCGCGTGTACTCGGTGATCGGCGTGCGCTTGCCATAGCCGTTCTCGGTGGCGGTCAGCACGCTTTGAGTTTCGTCGCCTGCAACCAGCAGCGCGATCACGGTCTGGGTGTCTTCCAGCATCATGCCGCGCACGCCCCGGGCGTTGCGGCCCATCGGGCGCACGTCGTTCTCGTCGAAGCGCACGGCCTTGCCGGCGTCGGAGAACAGCATGACGTCGTGCTTGCCGTCGGTGAGGTCGGCGCCGATCAGGTAGTCGCCGTCGTCGAGGTCCACGGCGATGATGCCGGCCTTGCGCGGGTTGGAGAAGTCGGACAGCGGGGTCTTCTTGACCGTGCCGCGCGAGGTCGCCATGAACACGTAGTGGTCTTCGCTGAATTCCTTGACCGGCAGCACCACGGTGATCTTCTCGCCTTCAGCCAGCGGGAACATGTTCACGATGGGCTTGCCGCGGGAGTTGCGCGTGCCTTGCGGCACTTCCCAGACCTTCAGCCAGTACACGCGGCCGCGGTTGGAGAAGCACAGCAGGAAGTCGTGCGTATTGGCGATGAACAGCTGGTCGATCCAGTCGTTTTCCTTCATCGCCGTGGCCTGCTTGCCGCGTCCGCCGCGCTTTTGCGAGCGGTATTCGGACAGCGGCTGACTCTTAATGTAGCCGCCGTGCGACAGGGTCACGACCATGTCGGTCGGCGTGATCAGGTCTTCGGTGTCGAGCTCGGTGGCGTTGAGTTCGATCTCCGAACGGCGCGTATCCTTGGCGCCGGTGGAGAATTCCGCCTTGATGGCCTGCAGCTCTTCGCCGATGATCGTGGTGATGCGCTCGGGGCGGGCCAGGATGTCGAGCAGGTCGGCGATGGTGGACATGATGTCCTTGTATTCGCCGACGATCTTGTCCTGCTCCAGCCCGGTCAGGCGTTGCAGGCGCATGTTCAGGATTTCCTGGGCCTGCGTGTCGCTCAGGCGGTACAGGCCGTCGCCCTGGAGGCCGAACTCGGCGCCCAGGTCGTCCGGCCGGAAGGCAGCGCGGCCTCCCGGCGTATCGCCGTCGGCGCGCGACAGCATCTCGCGCACCAGGGACGAATCCCACGACTTCGCCATCAGTTCCTGGCGGGCGACCGGAGGGGTCGGCGCCGCCTTGATGATGGCGATGAAATCATCGATGTTGGCCAACGCCACGGCCAGGCCTTCCAGCACGTGGCCGCGTTCGCGGGCCTTGCGCAGCTGGAACACGGTGCGGCGCGTGACCACTTCCCGGCGATGCTGCAGGAAGTAGTCGATCATCTGCTTCAGATTCAGCAGGCGCGGCTGGCCGTCGACCAGCGCCACCAGGTTCATCCCGAAGGTGTCCTGGAGCTGCGTGTTCTTGTACAGATTATTGAGGACGACCTCGGGCACCTCGCCGCGCTTGAGCTCGATCACCAGGCGCATGCCGTCCTTGTCGGACTCATCGCGGATATCCGAGATGCCTTCGATCTTCTTGTCGTTGACGAGCTCGGCGATGCGCTCCTGCAGCGTCTTCTTGTTGACCTGGTAGGGAATCGCGTCGACCACGATGGCCTGGCGATTGCCCTTCTCCATGTCTTCGAAGTGGGTCTTGGCGCGCATGATGACGCGGCCGCGGCCCGTGCGATAGCCTTCGCGCACGCCGGACATGCCGTAGATGACGCCGCCGGTGGGGAAATCAGGCGCCGGGATGAGCTCCATGAGCTCATCGACCGAGCACGCCGGATTGCGCAGGCAGTAAAGGCAGCCGTCGACCACTTCCTGGAGGTTGTGCGGCGGAATATTGGTGGCCATGCCCACCGCGATGCCCGAGCTGCCGTTGACCAGCAGGTTGGGCAGGCGCGACGGCAACAGCAGCGGCTCTTGTTCGCTGCCGTCGTAGTTGGGGCCGAAATCCACCGTTTCCTGGTCGATGTCCGCCAGCAGTTCGTGGGCGATCTTGGCCAGGCGGATTTCGGTGTAACGCATCGCCGCGGCGTTGTCGCCGTCGATGGAGCCGAAGTTGCCCTGGCCGTCGACCAGCATGTAGCGCATGGAGAAATCCTGCGCCATGCGGACGATGGTGTCGTAGACGGACTGGTCGCCGTGGGGGTGGTACTTACCGATGACGTCCCCGACGATACGCGCCGACTTCTTGTAAGCGCGGTTCCAGTCGTTGTTCAGTTCGTGCATCGCGTAGAGCACGCGCCGGTGGACGGGCTTGAGGCCGTCCCGCACATCCGGTAGCGCCCGACCGACGATCACGCTCATCGCGTAATCGAGGTAACTGCGGCGCATCTCTTCTTCCAGCGATACCGGAAGCGTCTCCTTGGCAAAGGAATCCATATATATAACGACAGAATCGTGTAAGGAGGAACCCGGGCCGGGTAAACAGGAAATTCTATCATTCGATTCACGGTGCGGTCAGAAGGGCCGCACGAAGAGCCGCCCCGGCAAGCCAGGCCGGACAAGATCCGGACACATCCGTTGGCTCGTCCGCCCGCGCCCTGCGGGCCTGTTGTCAAAAACCAACATGGAAAACGGATGGAGTGCCGAAAACGTCATATCCAGCGTTAATGCGCCTGTCCAGGGAAGCCAAAGCCCCCCAAATGCCTTAAGATTGTTTCCAGCACGCAGGAAACCCAGTAGCTATTCCTTTGAACCAGCTCTTGGCGTTGCTATACTGGCCCCGTTTTCCTGATATGCGGCGGGGGTTCGCTGCGAGTCACTTATCCAGCTTCAAGCTCAACGAGGAGAAACATGAACAAACCCTCCAAATTCGCTCTGGCGCTCGCCTTCGCCGCCGTCACGGCCTCGGGTGTAGCCTCGGCCCAGTCCTATCCCGAGACGGTGGACAACTGGCGCAATCCGTTCGGTGACGTTTGGAAGAACGGCACGAACGAATTGTGCTGGCGCGATGCGTTCTGGACCCCGGCCACCGGCATCCCCGGTTGCGACGGTGTTCCGGTTGCACAGCAGAAGGCGAAGCCGGCCCCGATGGCGGCAAAGGTCGTGTTCAACGCTGACACGTTCTTCGACTTCGACAAGTCGACCCTGAAGCCCGAAGGCCGCCAACTGCTGGACCAAGTCGCCCAGCAAGCCCGTGGCATCGACCTCGAAACCATCATTGCTGTTGGCCACACCGACTCGATCGGCACTGAAGCCTACAACCAGAAGCTGTCCGAGCGCCGTGCCGCTTCGGTCAAGAGCTACCTGGTCAGCAAGGGTATCGACCCCAACCGTATCTATACGGAAGGCAAGGGCGAGCTGAACCCGATCGCTTCCAACAAGACGAAGGAAGGCCGCGCCCAGAACCGTCGCGTTGAGATCGAAATCGTGGGTAGCCGCAAGTAATTGCCGGACTAGCTACAATAAAAGGGCCTCGCATAGCGAGGCCTTTTTTTCGCCGCCGGCGCACCCATTTGGTGCAACGGCGCGCGCCCTCCTCGCCTAGCGCGACGGACCCCTCTATATATAGAGTCGCTTTTCGCTGGACCCGCCCATGACCACGCAAACTCACGACACCGCCCGCCCCGCCGTCAATGCCGACCAGGCCGAACTGGACAAGTTCGGCGCCCTGGCCAGCCGCTGGTGGGATCCCGAAAGCGAGTTCAAGCCCCTGCACGCCATCAACCCGCTGCGCCTGGAATGGATCCAGGAGTGCGCCGGCAGCCTGGCGGGCAAGACCGTGCTGGACGTGGGCTGCGGCGGCGGCATCCTGTCCGAGGCCATGGCGAAGAGCGGCGCCGAAGTGACCGGCATCGACCTGGCCGACAAATCCCTGAAGGTGGCCCGCCTGCATGGGCTGGAATCGGGCGTCAAGGTGGACTACCGCAAGGTTCCCGTCGAGGAGCTGGCGGCGGAACGGCCCGGCCACTACGACGTGGTGACCTGCATGGAGATGCTGGAACACGTGCCGGATCCCGCCTCCATCGTGCGCGCCTGCTCCGCCCTGGCCAAGCCGGGCGGCTGGGTGTTCTTTTCCACCCTGAACCGCAACGCCAAGTCCTTCCTGTTCGCCATCGTGGGCGCGGAATACGTCCTGCGCCTGCTGCCCCGCGGCACCCACAGTTACGAACAGTTCATCAAGCCCAGCGAACTGTCCGCCGCGGCCCGCGGCGCCGGCCTGGAACCGGTCAGCATGCGCGGCATGGAATACAACCCCATCACCCAGATCTACACCCTGTCGTCCGACACTTCGGTCAACTACCTGATGGCTACACGCAAATGAGCGCCCTGATCCTGTTCGACTTCGACGGCACGCTGGCCGATACGGCCCCCGACCTGGCCGCCGCAGCCAACCGCCAACGCACCCGCAAGGGCCTGGAACCGATGGCGTACGAGGCCCTGCGCCCAGTCGCCTCCCAGGGCGCCCGCGGCCTCCTGCGCGTGGCGCTGGGCCTGGCCCCCGGCGATCCCGACTACGAGCCCACCCGCCTGCAGTTCCTGGAAGACTATGCAGCCAGCTCCACCGTGCACAGCAAGCTGTTTCCCGGGATCGGGGCACTGCTGGCCGACATCCGCCGCCGCGGCCTGTCCTGGGGCATCGTCACCAACAAGGTCACCTACCTGACCCTGCCCATCGTCGAATTCCTGGACCTGACGCGCGACAGCGCCGTGCTGGTCTGCGGCGACACCACGGCGCATTCCAAACCGCACCCCCTGCCCCTGCAGCATGCGGCCCGCGAGGCAGGCTTCTCGGTCGAGCGCTGCGTTTATGTCGGCGACGACCTGCGCGACATCCAGGCGGCTCACGCGGCGGGCATGCCCGCCGTGGCGGCCGCGTACGGCTATGTCGGCGAAGACGACAACATCACCGCCTGGGAGGCGGAAACCTGCGCCAACTCCCCCGCCGAACTCTGGTCCGCCATCGAACCGCTGCTGCCCCGCGACCTGCGCCAGGCATAAGACGGGGCCACCCCTCGGGCCGCCCCTCGACCCGCCAGGACTGGCGCCGTCCAGGAAAAATTAGTCGGACAAGCCGAATAATCTTTCCGGAATCGACGCCTTTATCCTGAAACTCCAGTCACTTAAAGTGTGACTCATGCACGGCGCCGGGATGTTCCCGGCGGCCATCCCGGCTGACGCCGGCGTTGCGGGCGATGCCGCCCGCAGCCACAAATCTTCCGCGCCCACGCCTTTCGGCTCAAGCGCTGTGCCGGACGCCCAGCGCCACGGCCACCAGACCTTTTCTGTCATTCACAACGCCTGTCCGCGCGCCGCAGCCCTACGCCGCGCCAAAGGATTGCCCATGCTATTGCCCATTCTTCTGCTTTCCGCCGCCGGCTTCACCATCCTGACCACGGAATTCCTGATCGTCGGACTATTGCCCGGCCTGGCCCGCGACCTGAACGTCACGGTATCCCAGGCCGGCCTGCTGGTGTCGCTGTTCGCCTTCACGGTGGCGGCGACCGGACCGCTGCTGACGGCGCTCATGGCCAACATCGAGCGCAAGCGGCTCTTCATTGGCGTGCTGGTGCTGTTCGGCCTGTCCAACGCGCTGGCCGCGGCGGCGCCGAACATCTGGGTCATGGCGATCGCCCGCTTCGTCCCCGCGCTTGCCCTGCCCGTCTTCTGGTCGCTGGCCAGCGCCACGGCGGTGGAGCTAGTGGGCCCGGCGCGGGCCGGCCGCGCCATCTCCACCGTCGCGTTCGGCATCGTCGCGGCCACGGTGTTCGGCATTCCCATCGGCGTGCTGATTTCCGACGCCTTCGGATGGCGCGCCGCCTTCGCGATACTGTCGGGCGTGGCGTTCGCCAAGGCGCTCCTGCTGCTGTTCACGTTTCCCAGCACCCGTATCCGGGCCGACAGCGTGAAGCTCATGACGCATTTGCGCATCCTGCGCAACCCGCTCGTGGTCGGCCACGTTCTGCTGTCGCTGCTCGTCTTCACCGGCATGTTCACCGCCTATACCTATCTGGCGGACATGCTGGAGCGGCTTGCCGGCTTCAACGGCCAGATCGTCGGCTGGACGATGATGGCCTTCGGCGCGGTGGGACTCATCGGCAATACGCTGGGCGGCCGCATGGTGGACCGCAGCCCGCTGGGCGCGACCGCTCTGTTCTCTTCGCTGATGGCCGCCGGCCTGGCGGCCCTGGGTTCCGTCATGACCTCGCACGGCCTGCTGGCCGTGGCGCTGGGTGTCTGGGGCATTGCGCAGGCCGCGCTGTTCATCGTGTGCCACGTGCGCCTGATGAAATCCGCGCCGGAGGCGCCGGCCTTCGCCGCGTCCCTGAATATCTCGGGCGCCAATATCGGCATCGGGCTGGGCGCCGTGGTCGGCGGGAACGTCATCGACCAGTACGGCCTGGGCTCCCTGGGCTGGGCGGCGGCCATCATCGTCGCCATTGCCGTCGGCCTGGCCTTTCTGCTGATGGGCGCGTCGCGCGCCCGCCCCCAGCCCAAGGCGGCCTGCGCCAATGCCGCCTGACGCCCGGATGTGTCCCCGGCGCCACGCTACCGCAGGCAGGCGCCGGGAGTGCAGCAGGCTATGGCGTTTACCAGTACAATAGAGCTTCTTGGGGCCGATCCGGATTCGACGTGGGTCGCGAAACAACTCAGGGCATGCCGAGCACCAGTACGCTCGTTAAACCACTGGAACACTACAAACGCCAACGACGAGCGTTTCGCTCTCGCCGCTTAAGCGGTGAGCCGCTGCACTGATCTGTCCTTGGGTCAGGCGGAGGAAGGTAACTTCCTAGGGGGGCAACCCTCGAACCGCAGCAGCGACATTCACAAGGAATCGGTTTGAACTGGGGTCACACGGTTCAAATTTAAATTACGTGAATCGCTCTGGTCCGGCCTGTCGGTTGGCTAAGTCCAGGGTTAAAACCAAATAAATCGACTACGCATGTAGAACTGGTTGCGGAGGGCTTGCGGACGGGGGTTCAATTCCCCCCGGCTCCACCAAATTGGCAAGTCTCGATAGGCGTAATGCCCATCGACGCAAAAAAAGCCGCCTGGCATTACGCCTGGCGGCTTTTTCTTTTGCCCGATGGATCAAACCGCGAGCGAAGCGCAATCCATCACGAAGCGGTACTTCACATCGCCTTTGAGCATGCGCTCATACGCCCCGTTGATCTGGTCGGCGCGGATCATTTCGATGTCCGCGACGATGCCATGCTCGGCGCAGAAATCCAGCATTTCCTGCGTCTCGGGAATGCCTCCAATCATCGAGCCCGCCAGGCTGCGGCGCTTCATGATCAGGTTGAACACGTCCGGCGGCGCATGCGGGGTGGCGGGCGCGCCCACCAGCGTCATCGTGCCGTCGCGCTTGAGCAGCGCGAAGAACGGGTTCAGGTCGTGAGGCGCGGCCACGGTGTTCAGGATGAAATCCAGGCTTTGGGCGTGGGCCGCCATCTGGTCCTCATCGCGCGAGACGACGACCTCGTCCGCCCCCAGCGCCCGGGCGGCGTCGCGCTTGGACTCCGACGTAGTGAACGCCACCACGTGCGCGCCCATGGCGTGCGCCAGCTTGATGCCCATGTGCCCCAGGCCGCCGATACCGACCACGCCGACCTTGTGGCCGGGCCCGACGTTCCAATGCCTCAGCGGCGAATACGTGGTGATGCCGGCGCACAGCAACGGGGCCGCCGCGGCGAGCTGCGATTCAGGATGGCGGATGCGCAATACATAGCGTTCGTGCACCACGATCTGCTGGGAATAGCCGCCCAGCGTATGGCCAGGCGTATCGGCCGTGGAGCCGTTGTACGTGCCGACCATGTGGTCGCAATAGTTCTCCAGCCCGTCGTCGCAATCGGCGCAATGCCGGCAGCTGTCGACGATGCAGCCCACGCCCACCAGGTCTCCCGCCTGGTAGCGCGACACATGCGCGCCCACCGCCGTGACGCGGCCCACGATCTCGTGGCCCGGCACGCAGGGATAGAGCGTGCCCGCCCACTCAGCGCGCACCTGGTGCAGGTCGGAGTGGCACACGCCACAGTAGGCGATCTGGATCTGCACATCGTGCACGCCCGGCGCGCGGCGCGTGATATCCAGCGATTCCAGCGGCTTGTCGGCGGCATGGGCGCCGTAGGCTTTGATGGTCATGAAGATTCTCCGGAAAACAGATAGACGGAAGAGGATGGACGGCCCGGCGGCGTCAGGCTTTCCCCGCTTCCGAACGCGAGGTCAGCAAAACCAGGGCCGCCGCGGCCAGCAGCATCGCCGCGCTGGCCGCGAAAGCGCCCTGGTGGCCGTAGCGGTCGAACAGCAGCCCGCCCGCGGTGGAGCCCAACGCGATGGACAGCTGGATCATCGCCACCATCAGCCCGCCGCCGGCCTCGGCCTTGTGCGGGAACGTGCGGGGTACCCAGGCCCACCAGCCCACCGGCGCTGCGGTAGAGACCAGCCCCCAGAAGCCCAGCAAGGCGACGACGATGGCCGTGTTCCCGCCAAATGCGGTCAAGGCCACGGCGATGGCGGCCATCAGCAAGGGAATCGCGATCAGCGTGGCATAGAAGCCGCGCTTGAGCACGGCGCCAATCAGCATGGTGCCGGCAAAACCCGCCACGCCGATTACCAGAAGCACCAGTGTAATGGCGGGAACATCCATGCGAGTCGCCGTTTCGAGAAAGGGGCGCACATAGGTAAATAGCGTGAATTGGCCCATGAAGAAAACGCCTACCGCGAGCATTCCCAGCGCGACCACCCTGCTGCGAAACAGCTGGAATGCGTTGCCCGAGGCGGCGCCCCGCTCCGCAATGGGCATGGACGGCAGGCTGATCCACTGCCAGATAAAGGCGACGAACGCCACGGGCACCAGGCAGAAGAAGGCGCCGCGCCAGCCGATGACGGAGCCCAGGTAGGCGCCCAGCGGCGCCGCAACCACGGTGGCCAGCGCATTCCCGCCATTGAAGATGGCCAAGGCGCGCGGCACCTGGGCGGCCGGCACCAGCCGCATGGCCGTAGCGGCCGACATGGACCAGAAGCCTCCCACCACCACGCCGATCAGCGCGCGGCCGAACATATACGTGAAATAACCGGGCGCCAAGGAGATGACCGCGCCCGATAGCGCCATCAACGCGGTCAGGCCCAGCAATAGCGTTTTGCGGTTCAAGCTGCCTGCCAGGGCCGAGATGAACAAGCTCGTGACCACGGCGAACGCGCCGGAAATGGCAATGCCCCGCCCCGCCATCCCTTCCGTGACATGCAGCTCCGCCGCCATCGGCGAAAGCAGGCTCACCGGCATGAACTCGGAAGCGATCAGCGCGAAGACGCAAAGCGTCATCGCGAAGACGCCGCTCCAGTGCGCGGCTTTCTGTCCGGCAGGCTGCTGGGCGCCGGCGCCGCCAGCATCGATTGCGTTGGTGTTCATGAAGTATCAGGCCGCCCTTGCCAGGCTCTGCTGGAAGAATGCGGCCAGCTTGTCCCATGGAATCAGGTCCACCCGGTCGTACAGGTCGACGTGGCCCGCGCCGGAGACCCAGACTAGTTCCTTGGGTTGCGCCGCGCGCTGGTAGGCGTCCTGGCTGAACTCCCTGGAGTGGGCCTGATCCCCGCTGATGAACAGCAGCGGACGCGGCGATATCGTCTCGATGTCATTGAACGGATAGAAGTTCATGAATTTGACGTTGCTCGTCAGCGTCGGATGCGTGGTTGTCCGTGGCGTAGCCCCGGCGGGGGTATATTCGCCGCGCGGCGTGCGGTAGAACTCATAGAATTCGCGTTCGATCGGGCCGGAACGAGCGGTCAGTTCATGCACCGTGCCACTGGTGTATGCGAGCGGCCCTCCGGCGAACTCCAGGTCTCGCTGCCGCGCCGCCTCGGCGACTATGGCTTTCCGCTGGTCCGGCGTCAGCGACTTGTTCAATGCGTCGCGGTTGGCGGCGCCCATGTCATACATGCTGACGGTGGCGACGGCCTTCATTCGGGGATCGATCTTGGCCGCGCTGATGACGAAGCTGCCGCTGCCGCAGATGCCGATGGCGCCGATGCGCTCCCGGTCCACCGAGGGTTGCGTGCCCAGGAAATCAAGCGCCGCGCTGAACGCTTCGGCATACATATCGGGCGAAACGCGGTTGCGAGGCCCTTCACTCTCTCCCCAGCACGGCAGGTCGATCGAGAGGGTGACGAAGCCGCGTTCGGCCATCTTGGTCGCATACAGATTCGCGCTCTGCTCTTTGACCGCACCCATCGGGTGGCCGACGACGAGGGCCGGGCTTCCGGCATTGCCATCCAGCGCGTTGGGCATGTAAAGATTGCCCGCCACCTCCATTTCGTACAGATTCCTGAAGCGCACTTTCTGCACGCCGACCCGATCGCTCGTATAGAAGTTGGCGGCATCGGCGGGCTGGCGGGGCACCGCCTCCCGCGTTTGTTGCTGCGAGGGAGAGGCCAGCGCGGCGCTGGCGGCCGACAGCGCGCCCAGCGCGGCCACGCCGGTGCCGACCGTGCTCAGAAATTCACGCCGTCTGGCGTTTTGCGGGATGGACATGGTTTGGACTCCTTGCATTCTTGCGCCGCGTTCAGGGCTGGGCGCGTTCGATCCGCAGCCGATACGGGCCGCTGCGCGCCAGGATGGCCAGGCCCCCGTCCACCTTACCCAGCGGCAGCAGGCCCCGCGAATAGGCGCGGGGCTCGATGAAGAGCGCCAGGTTGCCCCACGGGGCGTAATGGGTCAGTTCGCCAGCCGCGGGCGCCATGCCCTCGGGCGCCCCCTGCGTGGACAATTTGCGCGGCAGCCCGGACACGCGTTCAATCGTGGCGTAGTCGTCCATGGTCAGCGTAAGCGGCAACAGCGAAGCAAAATCGCGTGCCGTGGGGTTGTCGTACAGAGTGGCCGAGGCGACCTCGCCAGCGACGATCAGGCATATCTTCATGGTGGAATCCTCGGTGGATGGACTTGAGGGCCGGGCCACGGCATGGCCCGGCGTACAAGCGGCCAGCCCCAGGAATGAGCAGGCCAACAGCGCCAGCCATGCGTTTCGGCATCGGCCTCCGGGCAGAGTGTTGAAGCTTTTCATGGACGATATTCTTGCGGAACCGGGGGTTCCCGACTAGCTAATGAATTCTTAATGGGCTTATAAGCTAGACTAATCAATCGTCACGACACTCCGGAAAAATGGCCCGGCGCAACCTCAACGACCTTCTCTACTTCGTCACGGTGGCCCGTGAAGGCAGCTTCACGCGCGCGGCATCATTGCTCAACGTGACCCAATCGGCCCTCAGCCAGGCCATCAGCGGCCTGGAAACACGGCTGCAGATCCGGCTTCTCACGCGGACCACGCGCAGCGTCTCGCCCACGGCGGCGGGAGAAAGGCTGTTGAACGCCATAGGAAATCGCTTCGACGAAATCGAGGCGGAACTGGACGAGCTGACCGAGCTGCGCGACAAGCCCGCGGGCACCGTCCGCATCACCTGCGGCGACTACGTGCTGCACAACATCCTGTTGCCCAAGCTCACGCCCTTGATGCGCGAGTACCCGGACATCAAGCTGGAATTCGACGTGAACTACGGCTTTCGCGACATCGTCGCGGATCGCTACGATGCGGGCGTGCGGATGGGGAAGACGATCGACAAGGACATGATCGCCGTCCCCATCGGGCCGCCCCTGCGGCTGGCGGTGGTGGGATCGCCCGAATACTTCAAGACCCGCCCTTTTCCCAAGGTGCCGCAGGACCTCATGGAGCATCCCTGCATCAATCAGCGCATGCAGAGTTCGGGCGGGCTGTACGTCTGGGACTTCGAGCGGCGCGGGCGCCGGGTCAATGTGCGCGTGGACGGCCCGCTGATCTTCAACACCACCCAGCCCCAGATAGACGCGGCCCTGGCGGGCCTGGGCCTTACGCTGCTGCCCGACGACGAGCTGGCGCCGTACCTGGCGGACGGCCGGCTGCTGCGCGTGCTGGAAGACTGGTGCCCCAGGTTCGAGGGCTACCATCTTTACTACCCCAGCAGGCGGCAGCCCTCGCCCGCGTTTTCGCTCGTCGTCAACGCTTTGCGCCTATCGACCCGCCCCCCTTCCGCCTGAGTCAGTACTTGAAACTCACCCGAGCCCAGAACGTGCGGCCCGGTTCGTTCACCGCCGTATTGGCGGCATAGCCGAAGCCGGCGTTCCCCGCCAGGTTCAGGTGCTCGCTGTAGGTCTTGTTGAACAGGTTGTCCACGCCCATCGACAATTGCACCTGCTTGTTGACCGCGTAGCCGCCGTTGATGGAGAAGATGCCGAAACCCGCGCTGGGGCCGAAGTCCTTGCCGACGACGTTGCCTTCGTTCAACGCGTAGCGCTTCTGCGCGGCGACGATGCGCCACAGCGCGCCGGCCGACCACGTACCGTCGTCGTAGGCGGCGCTGAGCTTGGCCTCCAGCGGCGGCATCTGGGGCAAGGCCCTGCCGTCGCTGCGGTTCTGCCCCCAGGCGTAGGCCAGCGTGGCGCCCAGCTTCCAGCTGGGCGCGATCTTGTAGGACGCCCCGAACTCGCCGCCCGCGATCCTGGCATTGACGTTGGTCGCCTGGGACGAAGCCCCCATCATGCCGCCTGAGGTGTAGTTGAACAGGATGTAGTCATCGATGTAGCCGGCATAGCCCGAGAACCAGGCATCCAGCGTTTCGGTCTTGTACTGCGCGCCGAAATCCAGCTGCGTCGTCTTCTCGGGCTTCACGCCCTTGAAGGCATTGGCGGATCCGGCCGGCCCCCGGTCCGGGGAAAACAGCTCCCAGTAATCGGGAAAGCGCTCTACGTGCCCGATGCCGACGTAGACCGTGGCGGGAACGCTTTCCAGGTCATGCTCGTACCGCAGGAATCCGCTGGGCAATGTATCGTTGCGGCGCTCGCCCGCCGTCGGGTTGGGCATGGGCATGGGCATCATCATCCCGCCATCGTCCTGGCGGAAATCCTTCGCGGAGGCCCAATCCACGCGTGCCCCGCCGATGACGCGGCTGTCGCGCGCCGCGCGCCAGGTCAGTTCGCCGAACAGCCCGGTATTGGAAAAGTCCGCGTCCTTGACCCAGGGCTGGCTGCGATACGAGACGGGGCCCATGCCGCTGCGGGACCGGTGGCGGCTCTGCTGGAAATCCAGGCCGGCCACGAGATGGACGTCCGCGGACAGGTTCCACGTGCTGGCGAAGCGCCCTCCCCAGGTTGCGCGGTCGACGTCGGAAGCCATCGCCATCGGCATCGCGCTCATCGGATCGGGCGCGCGCAGGGTGTAGTTGTCCATCACGTGGTCGGCGTAGTTGTAGTACAGCTGCGCTTCGATCTTGTTCAAGACGGCGCCGATGTTGCGCTTCTCGAACCGCAGGCCGAAGCTCTCGCGCTTGAACTGCGATCCGTCCATGCCGCGCCCGGCGTAGCGCGCCTCGCCGTCGCCGGTGCCCGCCGTCAGTTCGTAGACGGTATCGGCATCCGGGGTGAAGCCCAGCGTGACATCGGCGTTCCATTTGTCCCAGCGCGAAGGCACCTTGTTGCCGTCGCCGTCCTCGTAATCCTGCGAATGGGAGTGATTGGCCGTGATGCGCGTGTACACCTTTTCATTGCCCACGGTGAGATCCGCAGCCTGGTCATTGCGGCCGAAGGAGCCGCCAAGCAGGCTGCCGTCGAAGCGGACGCCTGCTTCGGTGAACCTTGGCGTGTCGCGATCGAATTTGATCGTGCCGGCCGAGGCGCCAGGCCCCCACAACACCGTCTGCGGCCCCTTGATGACCGTGAGCTGATCGAAGTTCTCGGGGGAAATATAGGAGCTGGGCGCGTCCATGCGGGCGGGGCAGGCCCCCGGCATGGAGGTCCCGTTGGTCAGCAGGTTCAGGCGCGAGCCGAACATGCCGCGCAGGACCGGGTCGCCGTTGGTTCCGCCGTTGCGGATCGAGGAAAAGCCCGGAATGGTCTTGAGGTAGTCGGTGCCATCGCTGGCCGGCAGGGGCTGGCGCGGGATCTTCGGGTCCGTCGTGAAGGTCAGCGGCGCGCTGGGCGCTACGCCGGTGATCACCACCGGATCCATCGTGGCGACGCCGTTGGCGCCGGCCGCCTGCGGCCAGGCGGGAAAGGAAACGGCCAACGCGGCCGCAAGGCAGGTCATCCGCAGAAAGTCATTTTGCTTGTACATGTCGGGATTCTTGGAAAGGTTCTTGACGCGCACCCGCCGCCGACCGCAGCGCCCGCGGGGCGCTGTCGCTGATCGACGGTGGTTCCGGAATGCGAAATCGGTCTGCGCCGCGCCGGCGTCGCCAGTACCCAGTCCGCCGCCCGGGCTAGGGCCGCCCGGGCTGGGGCTGAAAGCGGACTGGCGCGTGGCGATCCGCGCGCGGCCGCTGGCCGCGCACTCGGCGCACCGATAACGTTTGGAGAGGGTCAGGCCAGGAGAGGCGGCGCGCGCGATTTCTGCGGCAGTCGAGCCAGCGCGCTGGAGAATGGAATCTCGATGTTCGGCCGCGGCAGGACGGGCGTCGCCGCGGGCAGGAGCCAGGCAAGAACGAACAGTTCCGGAAGCGTGGAGCCGCCCAGCATCGCGCAGCCCGCGGTGCAACAATGCGGCAGGGCTCCGCTATGCTGCTCCATGTCCTGCCCGGGGGCCTGGATGTCGAGGGTAACGACGCGCGGCCCGCTGGCCGTGCAGATGATGGTGGTGGCGCCCGCCTTGCCCGATGCAAGGCCGGACGAGGCCAAGGCGGAAGAGGCGATCAAGGCCTGGAAGACGAACAGAAGCGCTGCGGCTAGCGCGACACATCGTCTCCTGGCGTTGGCTCCCGTGTACATTTGTATCCTTTGATCGGCGCAGATGGTATCACGCGAAAGCGGACCAGACGCCCCGCAAGCCGCCGCTGCGGGGACGAATTGGGCGTGACCATGATCTTCGACAATAGTCGGCCGCGCCAAGGCGATCGAGGCCGCGTTTGAGCCCCGGCCAGCCGCCTTTTACTATCCGTCTCACATCCGCGGCGATAGCCGCAACCCTGCCATCAGCCAATGGCAGTCCTTGTTTCCTGCTCCGGAGGCCATCTTGCTCCGTTCGTTCGAACGTCTTCTCGACCCTTTCCCGCCAGACGAGGCGCCGCCCCCGCCCAAGGGCCTGGCCTCTTTCCTCTGGGCCTGCACACGCGGGGCGCGCCGCTATATCGCCGCCCTCGCAGTGCTCAGCGCCTGCGTGTCCATCTACGAAGCCTGGCTGTTCTCCTTTCTTGGGCAGATCGTGGACCTGCTGACCGCCTGGCGCGCCGGCCAGGACGCTGCCGGGCATGAGCGCAGCGTGCTGTGGGGCATCGGCATCGTGCTGGTGACAAGCATCGTGCTGGTTGCGCTGCGCACCATGGTGCAGCATCAGGTGCTGGCCATCAACCTTCCTTTGCGGCTGCGCTGGGACTTCCACCGGCTCATGCTGAAGCAGAGCCTGTCCTTTTTTTCCGATGAATTCGCCGGACGCGTCACCACCAAGGTCATGCAGACGGCGCTGGCCGTCCGCGAAGTCCTGCTCACCTTCGTGGAGATCGCGCTCGGCATCGGCGTGTACTTCATCACCATCATCGCGCTGGCGGGCGGCTTCGATCCGCGGCTGATGCTGCCCTTCATCGCCTGGATCGCGCTGTTCGGGCTTGCCATGCTGTACTTCGTTCCGCGCCTTGGGAAAGTCGGACAGGAGCAGGCCCATGCCCGCTCTTCCATGACGGGGCGCGTCACCGACGCCTATACCAACATCACCACGGTCAAGCTGTTCTCGCACACCAAGCGCGAGGCTCACTTCGCCCGCGCGGCGATGGAGGATTTCAAGGAAACGGGCTTTCGCCAGATGCGCCTGGTGAGCCAATTCGAGATCGTCAACCAGGCGCTGGTGGTCGCGCTCATCCTGGCGGCGGGCGGCTATGCGCTGTGGCTCTGGGACGCGGGCGAAGTCGGCACCGGCGCCGTGGCCGCGGTCACGGCGATGGCGTTGCGGATCAATGGCATGTCGCACTGGATCATGTGGCAGATGGCCTCGTTGTTCGAGAGCATCGGCACGGTGCAGGACGGCATCGCCACGCTGACGCGCGCGGCCAAGGTACAGGACGCGCCGGGCGCGACCACGCTGGCGGTCACCCATGGCAAGGTCGAGTTCAGCAATGTCCATTTCAACTACAACGGCGAACGCCAGGTGCTCGACGGCCTGGACCTCACGGTCCGCCCCGGCGAGAAAATCGGCCTGGTGGGCCGCTCGGGCGCTGGGAAATCCACGCTGATCAATTTGCTGCTGCGCTTTTATGACCTGGACGACGGCCAGATCCGCATCGACGGGCAGGACATCGCCCAGGTCACGCAGGACAGCCTGCGCGGCGCGATCGGCATGGTCACCCAGGACACTTCCCTGCTCCACCGTTCGATCCGCGACAACATCGCCTACGGCCGCCCAGATGCCACCGACGAGGAAATCCGCAAGGCCGCCACGCACGCCCAGGCGGACGGCTTCATCCGCGAATTGAGCGACCCGCAAGGCCACACCGGCTACGACACTCTGGTAGGCGAGCGCGGCGTCAAGCTGTCGGGCGGGCAACGCCAGCGCATCGCCATCGCGCGCGTCATGCTCAAGAACGCCCCTATCCTGCTGCTGGACGAGGCCACCAGCGCGTTGGACTCGGAAGTGGAGGTGGCCATCCAGGAAAGCCTGGACGAGATGATGGAAGACAAGACCGTGATCGCGATCGCTCACCGCCTGTCGACCATCGCCGCCATGGATCGGCTCATCGTCATGGATCAAGGGCGCATCGTGGAACAAGGCACCCATGCCGAACTGCTGGCGAAGAACGGCATCTATGCGCGGCTGTGGCGGCACCAGAGCGGCGGCTTCCTGGGCGAAGAAAAGGACGAGGCGCTCGACGCGCTGCGGTGAGATCGCGCGTCTCGAAGCGCAACACATGGCCGCGCGCCAGCGCGCGGCCATGACGGAGCCTTCCTCAGGGCGTCACGATGTTGAACCAGAACTCGAAATTGTCGAGCGCGGCGAACATGTCCGTGATCTGCTGCTGGTCGCCCGTCACCTTCACATCCCCCTTGGCAATGGCGTCCTTGAGCGTCATTTCCTTGAGCATCATGCGATTGAGGGTATCGCGGCTGAGCGTCATGCTGGCCGTCGGCTCCTTCGACTGCTTGCCTTCGGTGTGGTTGAGCACGCTGTTCACCATTTCCAGCATGTACTTCTGCTGGGTATCGGTGAAGTCGAGATTGAGGACGACGTGCTTGCCCGCGGCCTTGTCGCGGTTCAGGCGCACTGCGAAGTAATCGAACAGCATGTCGAGCGTCATCGCGCGCACCGTGTCCGGGCTGGCCGTATCCGGAACGGGCAGCTTCTGCACGCCTTCGCGCAGCTCTTTGGCTCCGGTCAGGTAGAAATTGCGCCACGGCCCGCTTTCAGCCTGGTATCCCATCTGCTCCAGCGCGTCGGCCTGCAGATTCCTGGCCTCCTGGTTGTTTGGGTCGGCGAAAACCGCGTAATTCACGACTTCGGCCACCCAGCGGTATTCGCCCTTCTTGTAGTACTTGCGGGCTTTCTTCAGGATGGCCGGAATGCCGCCCATCATGTCCACGTAGCGCTTGGAAGCCTCCTGGATGGGCAGCGTATGCAGCGTGGCCGGGTTGCCATTGAACCAGCCGAGATAGAGCACGTAGGTTGCGCGCACATCATGGTTGACCGAACCGTAGTAGCCCCGGTTGGAGAACTTGGTGGCGATGGCCTCGGGCAGCTTGACCCGTTCGGCGATCTCCTCCTTGTTGTAGCCCATGTTGGCCAGGCGCAAGGTCTCGTCGTTGATGTAGCGGTACATGTCGCGTTGCATGCCCAGCTGCTCCTGGACCTCCTTCTTGCCCCACACGGGCCAATGGTGCATGGCGTACATCACCTCGACGTCGTCGCCCCACAGGGCCAGCGCTTCGTTCAGGTACTTCGACCACGCCAGCGGATCGCGGATCTTGGCGCCGCGCAACGAATAGGTGTTGTGCAGCGTATGGGTGGAGTCCTCGGCCGTGTTCAGCGCCTTCTTTTCCTTGATGTAGTACAGCATCTCGGCAGGCGCCTCGCTGCCCGGCGCATACAGGAATTCGTATGTGAGTCCGTCGATGGTGCGCGTTTCGCCCGTCTTCTCGATGATGTCCGTGGGCGGTATGAGCGTGACCGTGCCGGCGGAAGTTGTGGTGCCCAGGCCCGCGCCGACCTGCCCCGTGGCGCTGGGCGGCAGCAGGTTGCCGTACATATAGCTGGCGCGGCGGCTCATCGCGGTGCCCGCCATGACGTTCTCGGCCACGGCATGCTCCAGAAAGCCCAGCGGCGCGTAGATCTTGACCTTGCCAGCCTTGACGTCCGCCTCGTCCACCACGCCGCGCACGCCGCCGTAGTGGTCCACGTGGCTGTGCGTATAGATCACTGCCACTACGGGCTTCTTGGGACGGTGCTGATAGTAGAGATCCAGGGCGGCCTTGGCCGTTTCGGTGGAAATGAGCGGATCCATGATCGTCAGGCCTTCCTTGCCTTCGACGATGGTCATGTTGGACAGGTCGTAGTTGCGCACCTGGTAGATGCCGTCGGTGACCTGGAAGAGCCCCGAGATATTCAGCAATTGGGACTGCCGCCACAGGCTGGGATTGGCGGTGTCGGGAGCCGGCGCGCCCTCCTTGATGAAATCGTATTTGGCCGGATCCCACACCAGGTTGCCCTGCGCTCCCTTGATCATGCCCGCGGGCAAGGGAGCGATGAAGCCTTTGTGCGCCAGCTCGAAGGAGGTCTTGTCCGAGAACGGCAGCGCCTTCAACAACGCCGCGTTGGCATCCTTGGTCGCGGTCTCGGCGGGTTTGGGTTGCTCTGCCGCCCACGCGCCGGCTGCCATCGATACCGCGAACGCCGTCAGCGCCGCTTGCGCCAGCCGGTGCCTCGGCGCCTTGGCGCAAAGGGATCGGCGCGCCTGGAATTCGGAAGGGACGTACGCACTGCGGGGGGGCTTCATCATGACTTGCCTCCAGACGGGGGTTTGGATAAGCGGCGCGGTAGGGCCGCTCAGTCAGGCAATGAGGTCACGCGTATGCAGAAGGCTGTGCGCCTGGCCATTGCGCGAAACGCCCGGCGATGCATAAATCCTACACAAGTTTTCGATGGTATCAATCATGGATGCTACAAATGCAACTGCGCCCATGCGCTGCGCCAGCGTCGAATCGCTGCTGGCGGACCTGAGCCACGGCGCCTTCAATCCTTCGATGCAAGTCCAATGCGGGAGCACCGATGACCGGACAGCCAGGCGGGACATCCAGCGGCAGGCGCAAGGTCGGCCTGCTTGCCGTACTGACCGCGCTTGCGGTGCTCAGCGTCTCGGTGGGCTTCGTCAACGCCCTGTACTCAGGCTATCAGGTGCAGAAGGCGCAGGTGATCGCGAATTCGCTGGCGTCCAACCGCGCCTATGCCGAAAAGCTCGCCGAGGTCGTGAATATCTACGTTGGCGCGGTGCACCGGCTGTTGCACGCGGGCGCGCAGCGCCTGGCAGCGCAAGAGCACGATGCGCCAGCGCTGCAAGACGAATTGCATCGCCTGGCCAGCCAGGCGGATGCCGTGGACTCCGTATGGCTCGCCGACGGCGCGGGCCGCATCGCCGCAAGCACCGCACAGGCCGCAGCGCCAGAGGGCGGCATCCGGCGCCTTGCCGACCTGGGCGTGCGCGAGCTGCGCGCGGGCGAATGGGTGACGCGGCTCCCCGGCGATGCTGGCCCAGCCCTGATCCTGGTCGAGCCGGTGGCGCACGGGCCCGGCGGCTCCCCGGGCTTTTTGGCCATGCTGGTCGCCCTGGACGACGGCAGCGGCATGGACCGCGTGATCAGCGGCCAGGCGCCCACCGACGCTGCCTCGGTGTTCCTGGTCAGCAACACCGGCGAAGTGCTGTATCGCAGGCATGAAGCGCACACGGCGCTCGTGCTGGCCAATCTCGCTCCAATCCGGCAAGCCGGCGCGGCGTCCCTGGAGGATGCCGAGGGCAACACCATACTCACCGGTTACGCGCCCCTGGAAAAGGGCAATTGGGCGATCGTCACCCAGCGAACGCTCGACCAGGTTCTCTCCCCGGTTCGCGCCCTGCTGGCGGAATCGCTGCGCTTCTCGATACCGGCCTTCGTGTTCACGCTGGCGCTGGTCTGCGCCCTGGCCTATGCGATCGCCCGGCCCTTGTCGCGGCTCACCCGCGCCATGGCGGCCGGCAAGAATGCCGGCCAGGACCTGAACCGGCTCAATGCCTGGTACACGGAGGCCGACACGCTGCGCGAGGCGGTCAAGGCCAAGTTGGCGCAGCACCGGCGCGAAGTGGGACGACTGAACCGGCAGACGCTGACGGATCCGATGACCGGATTGATGAACCGCCGGGCCTTGGACGAAGCGCTCGCGGAGTATGCCGACAAGCAGACGCCCTTCGCGGTCATTGCCCTGGACCTGGACCATTTCAAGCGCATCAACGACACCTATGGCCACAGCATCGGCGACGAGGTGCTGATCGCGCTGGCGCATGCGCTGCGGGGCGGACTGCGCGGCCAGGACCGGCCCTTCCGGGTGGGTGGCGAGGAGTTCATCGCCTTGCTGCCTACCGGATCGGCCGAGCTCGCCGCCGAGGTCTCCGAACGCCTGCGCGCGGCCGTCGCGGGGCAGGAAATGCCAGAGGGCGTGGGCCGGGTTACGGTGTCGATCGGCGTCGCCTTGTGGCCCGCGGATGGCGCCACGAGCGCAGCCGTGATCCAGCGCGCCGACGAGGCGCTGTATGCGTCCAAGCAGGCCGGGCGCGATCGCGTCACCTTGTGGCGTGCGCCTGCCGGCGCGCCGCCCGTTCCGTGAGGCGGCGCGAGCGCCGTGGCCCCCATGTTGCAGGCGGGCGACAGCGCGCGCCGCGCGACAAAGTAACGACTGGTTGCCCTCTCTGCGGACGTCTTGCCGCCTCGGCCAGTGACCGCATATTTCGGCGCATCCATTTCTCAAGGAAATAATCCGTCACATATTACGAATGATTTCAATCCATAATCGACGCAAGTAAATGCCACTGGCGTTTGGAGGGCCGCTCTCGCGATGCAAGTCCTTTCCCTATTTGGCACGCGCGCCCGTGACGCACTTCAGCCCGGAGCCTCCATGCCCAACGCCTCCCATTCCTCCGCTGCCCGTACTCTCCGCCGCGCCTTGATGGCCGCCGGGCTGCTGCTCCCGTTGGGGGCCTTGGCCAGCCCCGCGGGCGATGCCTTGCGCCGCTTGCAGGACGACGGCTGGGTTACGCGGGACGTCAGCCTGCAAGACCTGGGCATCCGAGAGCCCGTGGTGCTGAGCAATAGCGATGCGCGCCAGGAGTTCTACCTGCCGGTGCCGCGCGGCGTGCCGATCTCGGACGCCGCTCTCAGTTTCGACGCCCGATACACCAAGGGCGAGCCAGGACGTACCAGCATGGTGCTGTGGGTGGACGGCGTGCCTCAAGCCGCGCAGCGCATCGCCGACGGCGAAGGCTCGGTCGCCCGCAGCCTGAACGTGGAACGGCGCAGCCGAGAAACCGGCTTCCTGCGCCTGGGCGTCGATTGGCAATCGGAGATCGCGTTGCGCCGCTGCGAGAGCAACCGCGCCACCGCCAACGCGCTGACGATTTCGCCGCGCACGCACTTGAGCTACCGCTACGACGCCTCGGCGATCGACAGCCTGGACGACGCCTGGGGCATGCTGCCGGGCAAGCCGGTGCTGATGGTGTCGGGCAACAAGCTCGATCAGCAGGCTTTCGACAGCGCCTGGCGCATGGGCGTGGCCATGGAGCGCAGCGGCAAGCACGTGGCGGTCAGGGGGTTTCCCGCCGTCGGCGACGAGATCGACACGCGCGGCCTCCAGGTCCCGAACGGGCTGGGGCAGGTTCCCGCATTTGCCGCGGTGGCTGGCAACGAAAAGCACAAGCTCGCCAATCCCGCCGAGATCGGCGCGCTGCTGGTCATGGGCGCCCCCGCCGTCAGCGGCGATGTGGTGATCGCGGACGCCAACCTGCGCGCCCGCTACAACGAAGCGCTGGACGCATTGCAGGCGCAGCTGGCGGCGGATGCCGATGCAGCCGAAGCCTTCAAGGCTTGGCGCGGCCGGCGCATGCCGCTGGCGGGCCAGGACCTGCAGTCCAGGGAAATCCGCGTGCTGCCGCTGGGCCGCCAGGCGGTTATCGCGGTGGCGGGCGATGCCGGGGCGCAGGCCGCCGGGGCCTTCGACACGGCCTGGCGCCGTATCCTGGTGACCCGCCAGGTGCAGGTCCACGCCGCGACGGCGCCGCAGGCGTTCGAGGACGGCGGCCTGCGGCTGACGACCCTCGGGGGCTCCCCGTCCAGCTTCGACGTGGTGGCCCGCGGCGACTGGAACATCACCTTTCCGCTGGCGGCCGTTTCCGCCGACGGCAACATGCCCGACGAGCTGGTCATGGACCTGGCGGCCGCGCCCGGCGCGTCGGCCACGCGCCCCGTGGCCTCGGTATTCTGGAATGGCGTTCTGCTGGCCGCCAAGCAGCTGGAGGCAACAGGCAAGCCCGAGCGCCTAACCGCGCGCGTGCCCGGCTATGCGCTGGGCGTGGCCAACGCCGTGCGGGTCACGTTCCAGCGCCAGCCGGTATCGGTGGACTGCAACGAGATCCCGCAGGGCTACCCGGTGAACGTGCTGCCGACCAGCTACGTGAAGTCCGGCAGCGCGGAGCCCGACGGCACCTTCGTCGGGCTGCTGCCGCTGCTGGCGGGCAATCCCCAGCTGATCGTTCCCGACAGCTACCTGGCCGACGCGCCCGGCAATATCAAGCGGGTCATCGGCATCGCCTCGGCCAGCGGCCTGTCGGCCACCCGCGCCCAGTTGTCCCTTGCGCCCGCCGGACAGGCGGCCAAGCCCGGCCGGCCGTTCCTGGCGATGGAGGTGGCGCTGGACGGCGCCAAGCCCTTGGTCAAGGTCACGGATCGCAAGCAGCTGACGGTGGACGGCAAGAACGCGCCCTGGCTGGATATCTCTGGCCTGGACCATCTGAGCACGGCCGAGGTCGTGAGCGCGGGAGGCCAGAGCGGCGTGCTGTGGCATGCGCTGGGCCAGCAGCCCGGCGTGCTGGACGCCCCCTTCGTGCTGAACCGCGGCAATGTCGCGATCATCGGCGCGGCGGGGCCGCTGGCCTGGATCGACAGCGCCAATCCGGCCGCCAGCCATCCGCCCGGCGCGGGCGAAAGCGCCTTCTTCGAATGGCGCCGCTACCTTTCGTGGAGCGTGCCCGCGATCAGCATCGGGCTGCTGGTTCTGCTCCTGATCCTGATCGTGGCCCTGCGGGTGAACCGCAAGAACAACAAGGAAAACAAATAACCCGGAGGCGCCGGCGCCATGTCCTCGCTCTACTGGCCCTACTTCGTCGCCGACTACTACCGCGGCCTGGAGATCGTGACCGCGGTGGTCGGCGTGATCATCCTGCTGTCGAGCCTGGACGACCTGTTCATCGACGGCTGGTACTGGTTCCGCCAACTGCGCCGGTCGCTGACGGTCAAGCGCCGCTACGCCCCGCTGACGGCCGAGCAATTGCGCGCCAAACCGGAGCAGCCGCTGGCGATCATGGTGCCGGCTTGGCTGGAGTACGACGTGATCGCGTCGATGCTCGAGACCATGGTGTCCACGCTGGAATACAAGAACTACATGATCTTCGCCGGCACCTACCAGAACGACGAGCGCACGATCAGGGAGGTGGAACGGATGCGGCGCCGCTACCGCCAGCTGATACGCGTGGAGGTGCCGCACGACGGCCCGACCTGCAAGGCCGACTGCCTGAACTGGATCGTGCAGGCCATCTTCGCGCAGGACGCGCGGCAGCCCGCGCCCTTCGCCGGGGTGATCCTGCATGACAGCGAAGACGTGCTGCACCCGCTGGAACTGAAGTACTACAACTACCTGCTGCCGCGCATCGACTTCATCCAGCTGCCCGTGACGTCGCTGGAGCGGCATTGGTACGAGCTGGTCGCCGGCACCTACATGGACGAATTCGCGGAATGGCACACCAAGGACCTGGTAGTGCGAGAAAGCCTGTCCAAGATGGTGCCTTCCGCCGGTGTGGGCACCTGCTTCTCGCGCCGGGCCCTGACCGAACTGGCGGCGGAGACCGACAACCAGCCCTTCAACACCGACACCCTGACGGAAGACTACGACATCGGCGCCCGCCTGGCCCAGCGCGGCATGCGCCAGATCTTCGGCAAGTTCCAGGTCGAGTACGTCACGCGGCGCCGCTCGTGGTTCGGCGCCGGGCCGGAAAAGATCTCGACGGTCGCGATGCCGCTGGGCGTGCGGGAGTACTTTCCCAATACTTTCCGCACCGCTTACCGGCAAAAGGCGCGCTGGACCCTGGGCATCGGCCTGCAGGGCTGGCAGCAGGTCGGGTGGACCGGATCGCTGGCCACCAAGTACCTGCTGTTCCGCGACCGCAAGGGGCTGGTCACCTCGTTCATCGCGATCCTGGCCTATCTGCTGCTGGCCAACTTCTTCGTCTTCTATCTGGCGGATCTCTTCGGCTGGTGGACGGTGTATTACCCGTCGTACTTCCGGCCGGGCGGCTGGCTGGTGACGCTGATGTGGGTCAATGCCGTGGCGCTGCTGCTGCGGGTGGCGCAACGCGCCTATTTCGTCCACCGCATGTACGGCTGGGAACATGCGCTGCTGTCCATGCCGCGGATGATCGTGGGCAACTTCATCAACGCCATGGCGGCGGCGAGGGCCTGGCGGCTGTTCATCGGCCACCTGATCACAGGCAAGCGCCTGGCCTGGGACAAGACCATGCACGACTTTCCCTCCACGGACCAGTTGACGCAGCAGCGCCAGCGCCTGGGCGATCTGCTGCTGTCCTGGCAGGCGATCGACCACGCCATGCTGGAGCGGGCGCTGGAGATGCAGGCGCGCGAGAAGCGGCCCTTGGGCGAGATCCTCATGGAGCAGGGCTGGCTCGATGAAAGCACGCTGCGCGAGGCCCTGTCGTTCCAGCAAGGTGCGCCGGCGCAGGGCGCGCCCTCCGCGGACCCGCTATCGCACAGGCCATCCCCTCCATGACCGCTCTTTCCCGCTCGCTGGCATTCGCCGCCCTGCTGACGTGCGCGGCAGCGGCGCCCGAGGCGGCCGCGCAAGCCAAGGCCGCCGCCGAGCGCCCGCTGGAAGGCGATGCCTACCAGCTCGCCGACCAGGCCTACAAGCAATACGACGCCGGACATTACGAAACGGCGCAGGTCATGGCCGAGAACGCCATCCGGCTGCGGCCCGACGTGGCACGACTGCGGCTGCTGCTGGTGTATTCCCTGGAAAAGCAGGGCAAGCGCCAGGAGGCGGCGCGCGCGGCCGACGCGGCGATCGCCGACGGATTGGGCACTTCCGAACTGCGCCAGGCCCAGGCCAACCTGCGGCGCCCGCCGGCCACGGCCGGCGCCGCGCAGCCTTCCCCGCCCGCGCCGCAAGCGGCTTCGAAGCCTGCCCCGAAGCCGGCGCCGAAAACCGCTTATCAGCGGGCCTATCCGATGGCGGCGCGGGCCTATGCGGACTATGCGCGCCAGGATTACGCGGCGGCGGCAGCCGGCGCCGAGCGGGCCTTCCGCGCCGCGCCCACGCAAGGCGAATGGGCGCTGCTATGGGTCGAATCCCTGGGCGCCCAGCATCAATACGAGGCAGCCAGCCGCGCGGTCGACAGCGCGCTGGCGCTCGGAGCTCCCAACAAGACCGCGCTGCTCTCCCGGCAGCAGGCGTTCGAGCGGCAGACCGAAGCAACCCGGGCGGCTTCAGCGGCTGCAGCGCCCGCCGCGGGCAGCGAAGCCGCCGCCGGCGCCTACGCAGCCTATGACAAGGGCGAGTTCCAGGGCGCGATCGCCCTGGCGCGCCAGGCCGTGGCGCAGGCGCCGGACAATGAGGGCTACGCCCAGTTGCTGACGACCACGCTGGCCGCCGGCAACCTGACCCAGGCCGCCGAGGCGGAAACGCGGCTCGACGGCGAGATTGCCCGCCAGCCCGGATCGGCGCAACTGCTGGCGCAACGCGGCTATGTGCGCCAACGCCTGGGCCGGCCCGATGCGGCGGCGGCCGACTTCGCCGCCGCGCGCGCAACGGGCCAGGCGCCGCCGCGCCTTATCCTGGACCAGGCCTATGCGCAATCGGCAATGGGCGACAACCGGGCCGCGACAGAGTCGCTCAAGCAGGCGATCGACCAGGACGATGCCGGCCAGATGGGCCTGACGCCGCTGGAACGCTACAACACACGCAGCGCCGTCGCCAATCTGTCGCGTGAATGGGGCGCCTCGTTTTCCGCGTCGTACCGCGGCGCGCGTCCAGCCAGCTCCAGCCTGGGCGGAGCCGCCATCAATACGCCCGGCGACGTGGTGTTCAGCACCGCGGAAATCTTCTGGCGCCCGCCGCAGCTGAACAACCGCTGGGGCATGCTGGAAGCCTATGCGCGCAGTTCCAACACACTGCACGACAGCGGCAGCAGGTACGAATCGCGCAGGAACGTGGACCCCTGCACCGGGCTGAGCACGCCCGACGAGCGCGACGACGAGGAGCGCTTCCGCGACAATCGCACGGCCTCCGGCATTCCTAGCACGATCGGCGCGCTGGGCCTGCGCTACCTGCTGGCCGATACCGGCGTGACCTTCGGCATCGAACGCCGTTTCTACCTGGGGTCGGGCACCCGCCAAGGCTATGCCTATCCAGAGTCCAGCGCGGTGCAGTGCAACGCGCAGCGGGCCTTCCACGACGCTTATCCGAACCTGCAGGACCAGAGCGCCGTGGCGCGCTACAAGCTCAACGGCAACGCCGGCGGCTGGATGACCTACATCACCTACGGCTACTACCAGGGCCGCGAACTGCGCGTGGACGTGCCCAGCTGGCTCACCATCGAAGGCTATGCGCAGGCCGGTTACGCCTGGGACGACAATAGCGCCCGCTACACCGCCTACTCGGTGGACTCCAAGGGCGACCGCCAGCAGGAACTGGGCAGCGCCTCCGGCCGTCTCAAGCGCGACCAGGCCTTCCTGTCCGGCGAGCTGCGCGTGGGCCGCAGCTTCCGCGCCACCGGCATCAGCGACAAGCTGGTCCTGTTCCCCTATGCGGTCATCGGCGCCGACTGGCTGTGGCAGAAAGACGTGGCCAAACTCAACGACCTGCCCGTCTACGGCAACCAGTCCGTCGTCCTTTCCAGCCACGACAGTTCCTGGTCGCTGGGCGTAGGCCCCGGCTTCAACGTGCGCTACTGGTTCCGCGAAGACCACTACAACGCGCCGCGCTCCTATCTGGACCTTGGGGTGCAATACCGCACCAGCATCGGCGGCGGCGCGACGGACCGCGCGAAGGGCTGGTTCATGAACATGACGCTGTCGTACTGAGCGGCAGATACACATCATTACATGGATTCATAAGCCTATAACAATGAATCGGGCATAGTGCTCCGCGCCACGCAGGCAGTGCGATCGCCGGGCGTGCAACCCCGATCCCTCTTACCGCGTTGGAGATTGAATTGCCGATTCTCAAACAAGTTCGTATCGCCCTGGCGGCCGCCACCCTGACCCTGGGCGGCGGCGCGCTCGCCCAGCAGGCCATGCCGGGCCAAATGCCCAACCTGGCCGCGCTGAGCGGCCAGATGCATGCCGCCGCCGAATACTGCAACGCCTACACGGCGGCGCAGCTCGAGCAGATGAAGCAACAGCAGAAAACCGCGACCGGCGCCCAGGGCATGTCCGCCGCGGACTTCGACTCCGCCTTCTCGCAGTCATACGGCGAGACGAAGGCGCAACTGGGCACGCTGAGCGCGGCCGACAAGGAAAAGACCTGCGCGCAGCTCAAGGCCATGGCGGCGGCGCAGCCGCGCTAAGGCCTGTCTACACGAACTGGAGCTTGAAGGCCTCCTATGGCGGCCATTCCCGCCTCAAGCGCTCGGCCTCGGGCGTAGGCCCGATCAGCCAGGGATCCGCGGCAAACGCGATCACGCTTTGCGCGCGGTAGCGCCGCGCGATGAGTAACTGGCGGCGCACGCGCGCAGCATCGGCCGAGCGCGCATTGAAGGTGGTGCCGTCTTGGCGTTCGGACGGCAGCTCCTCGAACAGCTCGACGACCAGGTCGAACGGCGCGCGCCGCGCCAGCAGCATGCGATGCAAAGGCGCCAGCGCCTCATATGCCGCCATGCCGGACACGCCCACCCCATCCTGCAGCATGGGCCTCAGCCTGACGGCGTCCAACAGTCCGCTCCACAGGTCGGCCAGGCTCAGCGCTCCCGGCAATTTGCTGTGATACGTGGAGATGGCGGAGGCGCGGCCGGTCTGTTGCGCGAGCGGATCGGACAGCGCGCGCAGCCATTGCGCAAGAAGCGACTGCCGGCCGGGTGCGGCCCAGCTGTGCTGCTCGATTTCGTAAGGGATGTACCAACCGCGGAACGCGGCGCGCCCTGTGGCGCCCGAGGCCTGGGCGTAGGCCAGCGCCTGCGACTGCGCGGCCCGTAGAAAGGCGGCCAGCGCGGCGTCGTCGGGATCATCCAACTGCCGCCACCAGCGCTCATCGTAGGGCAGGCCCAATTGCAGCCCCATCCCCAGGCGCTCAGCCTCGTCGAAGATCAGCGCCAGCGTGGACGCGGGCAACTGCCAAGGCTGGGAGCCGCCGCTCGTCCCCACCCATTGGATGATGATTTCGCGGAATCCCAGCCCATGCATGGCGGCAATGCGTTCACGCCACGCTTGCGGCGAGAGCGAGAGATGGCTGGACCACAATTGCCAGAACGTGCTTTGCACCGACCAGGGCGGCGCGCACGCGGACAGGCCGGCGGCGACCGCCGCCATGCCCAGGCCGCGCAACAGGCGCCGCCGGCCAGGGGAAGCAGGCGCTGGCGCCTGCACGGGCCGCCGGGCGATGGGTATTACCCTGCGCGGTTGCCGAACAGGCCCGACAACGAGGCCAGCAGGTCGGCCGGGTTGAACTGGGAATTCGACGGCACGGCGCCGTCGGGCGTGGCCTGGTCAACCAGCTGCGGCAGCAGCGAGGACAGCGAACCCAGCAGCGAATCCGAATCCTGGCCGGTCTTGGCCGCCAGTTCGTTCACGACGCCGGGATCCAGCACGGAACCCAGCTGGTCGGCGCTGACGGGCAGATTCTGGCCCGTGCCCACCCACGAGGCCACGATCTCGCTCAAGCCGCCCTTCTGGAAGCTTTCGATCAGGCCGGAGAGGCCGCCCGGGTACTTGTTCAATTGCTCGATCAGCGCGGGCAGCAGCGATGCCGAGCCCCCTTGCTGACCACCGCCGGCCATCGAGGCCAAGGAATCCAATAGGCTCATCATCGTGCTCCTGAAAAGTCGGAGGATCAGTATAGGCCCCTGCCCGCGGCCGTGGGCGTCATCCGGCGGCCCGGACGGCGGATCTTTGCAAAGCTTGTCCTTGTGCGCCGGTTCAGTCCGCCGCCTTGCCCGCAGTGCCGGCCTGCAGCGCTTGCAGCGACTTCAGCCCGGCCCGGCCGTCCGGGCGCAAGCCCAGCTCGCGCTGCGCCGCCTGCAGGGCGGTCCGCGTGCGGGCGCCGATCATCCCATCGGGTTCGCCCACGTCATAGCCCCTGGCAATCAGCAGCCGCTGCAGCTCGCGCCGCTGGGCCCGCGACAGGCCGGGGTCGTCGGTCGGCCAGGCCTGGACCAGCGGTCCGGCGCCGCGCAGCCGGTCCGACAGGTGAGCGATGGCGAGCGCATAGCTTTCCGCCGCGTTGTAGGAATACAGGGCGTCGAAATTGCGCGTGACCAGGAATGCGGGGCCATTCTTGCCCGCCGGCAGCAGCAGGCCGGCCGGGATGTCGCCCGCGGGCAAAGGCTGGCCGTCGGCGCGCGCCACGCCCTGCTTCATCCAATAGGACATCGGACGCTTGTTCTTGCGGCCTGCCCCGGCCGTGTCGAGCCCCGCGGGGAGCCTGACTTCGTACCCCCAGTCCAGCGCGCTGTTCCATCCTGCGCGCTTGAGGAAGTTGGCGGTGGACGCCAGCGCGTCGGGCACGCTGTCGACCAGGTCGCGACGGCCGTCGCCGTCGAAATCCACCGCCAGCCGCAGATAGGTCGACGGCATGAACTGGGTCTGGCCGAACGCGCCCGCCCATGAGCCCAACAGGCGGTCCGGCGCCAGGTGTTCGTCCTGGATGATTTTCAGGGTGGCGTAGAACTCGCCCCGGAAATAGGCCTGGCGGCGGCCGAAGCAGGACAGGGTCGACAGCGACGTCAGCAGCGGCCTGCCGCCCAGCGTGCGGCCGTAATTGCTTTCCACGCCCCAGACGGCCACGACCGTGGCCGGGTCCACGCCGTAGCGGGACGCCGCCCGGCCCAGTTCGGCCTGCCAGCGCGCCATGCCCGCCTGGCCGTCCGCCACGCGCTCATCGTCGACCAGGCCAGCCATGTAGTCCCAGATGGGCGTCTTGAATTCCGGCTGCGCGTCCAGCAGGCCGATCACCGCCATGTCCGGGACCAGGCCCGCGGTATGGGCATCAAACGTAGCGCCCGACACCCCGGCCTTGAGCGCCGGCCCGCGCAACTGCGCCAGGCACGCGGCTAACGGTTCGGCGGCTTGGGATGCCTGCGCCAGCAGCGCTAGCGCGACGCTTGCGAGCAAGGCGCCGGTATGGAAGGGAATAAGGATGGCCATGGTCTCAACCCGCCTGCAGCGCTGCGAGCTCGTCGTCGTCGAATCCTGCCGCCCGGCGCGCCTCCAGGTTGAAGGGGCCGCGCAGCCGGGGCGCATCGTAGCGCTGCGCTAGTTCAGCATAGCAAGCAACGGGGTCCTTGCCCGCCTGCGCGCATAGCTGCTTGTACCAGTGGTTGCCGATGGCTACATGGCCGATTTCATCAGCCAGGATAATGTCGACGATGGCGGCGCTGTCCGTGTCGCCTGCCCCCGCCAGCTTGGCGCGGATCGCGGGAGACGCATCCAGGCCGCGCGCCTCCAGCGTGCGCGGCACCAGCGCCAGCCGCGCCAGCAGGTCGTCCTGCGTGCGTTGCGCCATGTCCCATAGGCTGTTGTGGGCGGGAAAATCGCCATAGGCGTGGCCCATCGCGGCCAGACGCTGCCTGAGCAGATCGAAGTGATAGGCCTCTTCACGCGCCACGCGCAGCCAGTCGCGGTAAAAAGCTTCAGGCATGCCGGCGAAGCGCCACATGATGTCCAGCGCCAGATTGATGGCATTGAATTCGATGTGCGCCAGCGCGTGCAGCAGCGCCGCGCGCCCTTCTTGCGTGGCCATGGAGCGCTGCCGGACCTGGGAAGGCGCCACCAGCTCAGGCAGCGGCGGACGGCCCGGCAGGACGGCGGACGGCGCGAAGGTCTTGCCGCAATCCAGCGCGGCGGCATCGGAGATGGCCCGCACGCCAGCCAGCTTGTCCTGCCACGCCGTGGCAGCCAGCGCCGCCAACGCGAGTCCGCGCAGGCAGTCCTGCCCCTCTCCGCCCGAAGGCGGGACCGTCTTCATGTCCATGCTCGATTCCCTGCCGGGGGCGGCTCCCCGATAAAAACCGCAACGGCGTCAACACCGCGCAACCACGGAGACTTTATCATTCGCACATGGATTCCCTGAGCCTGACCATAGAAACCGACCTGTCCCGCATCGACGCCCGGCAATGGGATGCGCTGGCGGGCGACCAGCCCTTCCTGCGCCATGCCTTCCTGCGCGCGCTGCATGAAACCGGCTGCGCGGCCCAGGAAACGGGATGGGCGCCCCACTACCTGGCTCTCTGGCGCGACGACGCGCTGGCCGCGGCGGCGCCGCTCTATCTGAAATCCCACTCGCGCGGCGAATATGTGTTCGACTACGCCTGGGCCGACGCCTTCCAGCGCCATGGGCTGCGCTATTACCCCAAGCTGCTGTCGGCCATCCCCTTCACGCCAGTGACGGGGCCGCGGCTGCTGGCGCGCAACGACGAAGACCGCGACACCCTGGTTCGCGGGCTGGTCGCCTTCGCGGAGCAGATCAACGTCTCGTCGCTGCACCTGCTGTTTCCCGCGGACGCGGATATGCGGGCGCTGCGGGAGGCCGGTTTCATGGTGCGCGAAAGCGTGCAGTTCCACTGGACCAATCCGGGCTATGCGGACTTCGACGCTTTTCTTTCCGCCATGAGCCACGACAAGCGCAAGAAGATCCGCCAGGACCGCAAGAAGGTCGCGGCCGCCGGGCTGGCGTACCGCTGGCTCCGCGGCGCCGAGATCGGGGCCGACGAACTCGGCTTCTTCTACGAGTGCTATTGCCGCACCTATTTCAGCCATGGCAACCCGCCCTACCTGAGCCGTGAGTTCTTCGAACGCGCGCATCGCGAGCTGCCCGAGGCATTCGTGCTGATCCTGGCGCAGCGCGGCGATCGGCCGGTGGCCGCCGCGCTGAACCTGGCAGGAGGTGATGCGCTCTATGGCCGCTACTGGGGCGCCACCGAATATGTGCCGGGCCTGCATTTCGAGACCTGCTACATGCAGGCCATCGCCTATTGCATCGCGCACGGTTTCGCCCGCTTCGAGGGCGGCGCGCAGGGCGAGCACAAAATGGCGCGCGGCCTGCTGCCCACGCCTACATGGTCGGCGCACTGGGTCGCGCACCCGGGATTCGCCGATGCGATCCGGACGTTCCTGGACGAGGAGACGGAGGCGGTGGCGGACTATCTGGGAGAGCTGGAAACGCACACGCCGTTCAAGCGGCCCGCCGGGGATTGAACGGGCCAGGCCGTGCCTACAGGAAGCGGTCGAGCAGCTTGCGGCTGTGCTTGTCCAGCGACTGGATGTCGCGCACCAGGTAGAAAATGCCGTGGCTGTCGGCGATCAGCAGCGTCTGGGGGCTCAGGCGGCGGATGTCTTCTTCGCCGCGCAATATGAACGAGGTGGGCCCCCGGTCGGTATCGACCTTCCAGGTGCTGGGCGTGGCAAAGGTGGACACGCTGGCCAGTTTGCGGATCTCGGGCATGAACTCCCGGCTTTCCAGCTCTTCCTCGATCAGCGCGCGCTGCGGCGCGGGCACGTCGGACAGGCGTTCGATCCAGACCAGTTCGCGCCCGTCGGCGGTCACCAGGGACAGGCCGCGGCCCGCCTCGCTGATAGGAAACGCACGCACGGGGATGACCCCTTCATGGATGTCGCCGTCGGCAGCCTGGAATTCCAGGCGCCCGAAGGCATTGCGGCGCAGCTGAAAGGACGGCAAGGTCATGACGATAATCCTGGTTCCGCGTCAGGCCACGGCGGCCATGTCTTCGCTGCCCGACGCCTGCGCGTCGGCTTCGGCCTGGCGCGCCTGCGCCTGGTAGAGCCGATAGTAGGCGCCCTCCCGGGCCATCAATTCTTCGTGCGGCCCTTGCTCGACGATCTGGCCTCGGTCCAGCACCACCAGGCGGTCCGCCTTGCGCAACGTGCTCAGTCGGTGGGCGATGGCGATCGTGGTGCGTCCGCGCACCAGGTTGTCCAGCGCCTTCTGGATTTCCTTTTCGGTCGTGGTGTCGACCGACGAGGTGGCCTCGTCCAGGATCAGGATGCGCGGATCGATCAGCAGCGCTCGCGCGATGGAAATGCGTTGGCGTTCGCCGCCCGACAGCGCCTGGCCGCGTTCGCCGACCAGGGAGTCGTAGCCATGCGGCAGCCGCAGGATGAATTCGTGCGCGTGCGCGGCGCGCGCCGCGGCCACGATCTCGTCGCGCGTGGCGTCGGGCTTGCCGTAGGCGATGTTCTCGGCGATGGTGCCGAAGAACAGGAACGGCTCCTGCAGCACCAGCCCGATGTTGCGCCGGTAGTCGGCCACGCGCACCGACCGAATGTCGGCGCCGTCCACCAGCACAGCGCCTTCCGACACATCGTAGAAGCGGCAGATCAGGTTGATCAGGGTGCTCTTGCCTGAACCGCTGTGGCCCACCAGGCCGATCATCTCGCCCGGGGCGATATTCAGGTTCAGGCCGCGGATGACCTGGCGGTTGCCGTAGCGGAAACCTACGTCGCGCAATTCGATGCGGCCATTGATGTGCGGCAGCCTGGCAGGATTCTGCGGCTCCGGAACGCTGGAAACGTGATCCAGGATATCGAAGATGCGCTTGGCGCCGGCGGCCGCCTTCTGCGTGACCGACACGATGCGGCTCATCGAATCCAGCCGCATGTAGAAGCGCCCGATATAGGCGAGGAACGCGGCCAGCACGCCAACGGTGATCTGCTTTTGCGATACCTGCCAGATGCCGAAGATCCACACGACCAGCAGCCCGACTTCGGTGAGCAGCGTGACCGTGGGCGAGAACAGCGACCACGTGGTGTTGACGCGGTCGTTGACTTCGAGGTTGCGGTTGTTGGCCTCGCGAAAGCGCGCGACCTCGCGCTTTTCCTGCGCGAACGCCTTGACCACCCGGATGCCTGGGATCGTGTCGGCCAGCACGTTGGTGATCTCGGACCAGATGCGGTCGACCTTTTCGAAGCCGTGGCGCAGCCGGTCGCGCACGGCGTGGATCATCCAGATGATGAAGGGCAGCGGCACGAGCGTGACCAGCGCCAGCCAGGGGTTGATGGACACCAGGATGACCGCCGTCATGGTGATCATCAGGATGTCGGTGGCGAAATCCAGCAGGTGCAGCGAAAGGAACACGCAGATGCGGTCGGTTTCGCTGCCGATGCGCGAGATCAGGTCGCCGGTGCGCTTGCCGCCGAAATACTCCAGCGAAAGCTGCTGCAGGTGTTCGTAGGTGGTGGTGCGCAGGTCCGCGCCGATGCGCTCGCTGACCCAGGCCAGGATGTACGTCCGGGCCCAGCCCAGCCCCCACGCCAGGAAGGCCGACGCCAGCAGGCCGCCCAGATAGAGGCGGACCTTGTCGTAGTCGATGGGAGCGCCGTTCTGGAACGGGATCAGCACGTCGTCCATCAGCGGCATCGTCAGGTAGGGCGGCACAAGCGTGGCCGCCGTGCCCATCAGGGTCAGCAGGAAACCGGCCAGCAAGGGGCCGCGGTAAGGCCGCGCGAAGCGCCACAGGCGCAGCAGCGCCCAGGTCGACGACGGCGCCGCCTGTTCCTGGTTGCACGCCGGGCACTCTTCGGCGCCCGCGGGTATGACGTTATTGCAGATCGTACAGTGGCGCTGCTCCGGCTCTTGCGCCTGCAGGCCGGACAGGCGGATGGCCTGTTGGGCTTCGAACTGCGCCAGCAGGCGCAGCGCGGCGGGGTTCCGGGCGAGAGTGAAGCGCCACACGCCCAGGCGGGCGGAATCGTCGTGCAACTCCAGTTGCGCGGCGCCCGCATGGTCGGTCAGGCTGAGCCTCAATTGGGGGCCGTATGGCCAGGATTCCCAGCCGGCATCGTCGGGCCGCCGGGCCAGCAGGCGGCGGTCGGTGGCGGCAACCAGGCCCGGCTGGAACTTCAGGCGCTGATCCAGGTCTGTTTCAACCGAGGCCAGCAGTGTTTCGCCATCCGCCAGTTCGGCACGGATTTCATCCCGCCAGCGGGCAGGAAAGGCTTCGGCAAGGCCGGAAAGCAGGTGTGGTTTTTTCATTGGAACGCATACCGGGCCAGGACTCTGCCCTACGAGGCAACCGGTTCGCCACCGGGAGGGGCGGGAAACGTGTCCCTTCCTTACAACACAACGAGTTCACGCCCTGAAGGCGTCGTATAGTATCAGCCGATTTTTCTAATTAGGAATATCTGGGATCCCCCACTCGTTGGCATTATTCTAAAGTCGCAACCCCAATAAATTCGCGGTATTGCATAGGGGCGTCCGCGCGTGCCAACCTGCTTCTTCAGCAAATTAAAACATGAAAAAGAAAGACATTGAATTTCTCGATGTCGTGGCTTTGCGCGGCCCGAACATTTGGACGTATCGCCCGGTCCTGGAAGCATGGGTGGATATCGGCGAGCTGGAGGATTACCCTTCCAATACCATTCCCGGCTTCTACGAACGCCTGACCGAATGGTTGCCGACGCTGATCGAGCATCGCTGCAGTCCGGGGGTGCGGGGCGGGTTCCTGTCGCGCGTCAAGGAAGGCACCTGGCCGGGCCACATCCTCGAACATGTCACGCTGGAGCTGCAGAATCTCGCGGGGCTGCGCGGCGGGTTCGGCAAGGCCCGGGAAACGTCCGTCCGCGGCGTCTACAAGGTGGTCGTGCGCGCCTGGCAGGAACAGGTCACCCGCGCAGCCCTGAACGAAGCGCGCGACCTGGTCATGGCCGCCATCGAAGACCGCCCGTTCGACGTGCCCGCCACCATCGCGAAACTGCGCGGCCTGATCGACAGGCATTGCCTGGGCCCCAGCACCGCCTGCATCGTGGATGCGGCGGACGACCGCGACATTCCCTATATCCGGCTGTTCGAAGGCAACCTTGTGCAGTTCGGCTACGGATCGGCGCAACGCCGCATCTGGACCGCCGAAACCGACCGCACCAGCGCCATCGCCGAGGGCATCTCGCGCGACAAGGACCTGACCAAGGAACTGCTGTCGACCTGCGGCGTGCCCGTGCCGGAAGGCCGCCTTGTCGAGAACGAGGAAGACGCCTGGGAAGCCGCCGAGGACATCGGCCTGCCCGTGGTCGTGAAGCCGTATGACGGCAATCACGGCCGCGGCGTGTTCACCAACCTGACGACCCGCGATGAAGTGGTGTCGGCCTACCGCGTGGCGGTGGACGAAGGCAGCGGCGTGATCGTCGAGCGCTTCGTGCTGGGCAACGAGCACCGCCTGCTGGTCGTCGGCAACCGCATGGTGGCCGCTGCGGCCGGCGAGCCGGCCTGGGTGACGGGCGACGGCAAGTCCACCATCACCGAACTGATCGACAGCCAGATCAATACCGACCCGCGCCGCGGCCGCACCGAGAACCACCCGCTGAACCCGGTGCGCCTGGATTCCGCCGCCCGGCTGGAAATCGCGCGCCAGGGCCTGACCGAAGACGGCGTTCCGGCCGAAGGCCAGCGCGTGCTGGTGCAGCGCAGCGGCAACGTCGCCTTCGACGTGACCGACCGCGTGCATCCCAGCGTCGCCGCCACGGTGACCCTGGCAGCGCGCATCGTGGGCCTGGACATCGCCGGCGTGGATCTGGTGGCCGAGGACATCACCCGTCCGCTGGACGAGCAGCGCGGCGCCATCGTCGAGGTCAATGCCGGCCCCGGCCTGCTGATGCACCTAAAACCGGCCGACGGCACGCCGCGCCCCGTGGGCCGCGCCATCGTCGACCATCTGTTCCCCGACGGTGACACCGGCCGCATCCCCATCGTGGGCGTGACCGGCACCAACGGCAAGACGGTCGTGGCGCGCCTGGTGGCCCGCCTGCTGCACCTGTCGGGCAAGCGCACCGGCCTGGCGTGCAGCGAAGGCCTCTACCTGGACCGGCGCCTGGTGCAAAAGGGCGACCGCGCCGATTTCGATTCGGGCACCCGCCTGCTGATGAACCGCAACCTGGACGCCGCCGTCATCGAAAACGATAGCGGCGTGATCCTGGGCCAGGGCCTGGCCTACGACCGCTGCCAGGTGGGCGTGGTCACCAATATCGACGACGCCGACCATCTGGGCGACTTCGACATCAATGAAACGGAGCGCATGTTCAACGTGTTCCGCACTCAGGTGGACGTGGTGCTTCCGACCGGCGCCGCCGTGCTGAATGCGCGCGATCCGCGCGTCGTGGAGATGGCCGAGCTGTGCGACGGCGCCGTGATCTTCTTCGGCATCGACCCTGCCCTGCCCGCCATCGCCGAGCACCTGCGGCAGGATCGCCGTGCCGTGTACGTGCGCGACGGCAGCATCGTCCTGGCGCAGGGATCCCGCGAAGAAAAACTGGCCGCCGTGGCCGCCATTCCGCTGACCCACGGCGGCCGCGTGGCGTTCCAGGTCGAGAACGTGCTGGCCGCGGTCGGCGCGGCCTGGGCGCTGGACATCCCGGTAGAGCTGATCCGGGCCGGGATCGAAACCTTCGACATCGACCAGGCGGATGCGCCCTGGCAATTCACGCTGTTCGAACGCAACGGCGCCACCGTCGTGGTGGACGACGTGCACAACGCCTCGGCGCTGCGCCCGCTGATCGCCGCCATCGACCAGTTCCCGTCCACCGTGCGCGCCGCCGTCTATTCCGCCGGCGCCGACCGCCGCGACGAAGACCTGATCGAACAGGGCAGGCTGCTGGGCGACGCATTCGACCGGGTCGTGCTCTACGACGATCTCACCGTGCGCAGCAAGCGCCCTGCCGGCCAGGCTCGCGCGCTGCTGCGCCAGGGCCTGGAGCAAGGCGCCCGCGTGAAGGACATCCAGGACGAGCCCGATCACGGCAAGGCCATCGAAAGCCAGCTCGGCGGCATAGCCGCGGGCGACTTCGTGCTGCTGCAATCGGACGAAGCGTTCTCCGGTCCCACCATCGATCTGGTCCGCCGCTGGATTCAGCAATACTGACAATATCCGCGCGCCCTGCCCGAGCGCGGGCGCGCGTGAGCTAGACAGGAATACCTGCCATGGAAGTTTCCCGTATCCGAGCATTGCGCGGCCCCAACCTGTGGAGCAAGAACACCGCGATCGAGGCCATCGTCTCTTGCGCCGACGCCGAATGCTCCATCGACAACCTGCCTGAATTCGAAGCGCGCCTGCGCGCGCGCATGCCGCAACTCGGACTGCTGCGCCCCGAAGGCCACCAGGACGCGGTGTCCATCGCCCACGTGCTGCAGATCGTCGCGCTGACGATGCAGGCGTATGCGGGCTGCCCCGTCACGTTCGGCCGCACCGCCTCCACCATCGAACCCGGAGTGTTCCAGGTCGTCGTCGAATACAGCGAGGAGGAAGTGGGCAAGCTGGCGATGGAGCTGGCGCAAGTGCTGGTGCGCGCCGCGCTGGACGATGCGCCGTTCGACCTGGCCGACGCCCTGAAGCGCCTGCGCGAACTGGACGAGGACGTGCGCCTGGGGCCCAGCACGGGCTCCATCGTGAACGCCGCCGTCGTGCGCAACATTCCCTACCGCCGCCTGACGCAAGGCAGCATGGTGCAGTTCGGCTGGGGCAGCAAGCAGCGCCGCATCCAGGCCGCGGAAACGGACCGGACCAGCGCCATTTCGGAATCCATCGCGCAAGACAAGGACCTGACCAAAATGCTGCTGGACGCCGCCGGCGTGCCGGTCCCGATGGGACGTTCGGTGACCACCGCCGAGGAAGCCTGGGCGGCGGCGCAGGAACTGGGCGGCCCGGTCGTGGTCAAGCCGCGCGACGGCAGCCAGGGACGCGGCGTCGCCGTCAACATCGAAACGCGCGAACGCGTGATCCAGGCGTTCGAAGCCGCCGAGGAGATCAGCTCCGAGGTCATCGTGGAACGCTACATTCCCGGCCATGACTTCCGCCTGCTGGTGGTGGGCGGCGCTTTGGTGGCGGCGTCGCGCCGCGATCCGCCGCAGGTCACGGGCGACGGGCAGCAGACCATCCGCCAGCTGGTGGACCAGGTCAACGCCGATCCCTTGCGCGGCGACGGCCATGCCACCTCGCTGACCAAGATCCGCTTCGACGACATCGCGCTCGCCACGCTCAAGAAACAAGGCTTCGACGCCGACTCCGTGCCGCCCGCGGGCACGCTGATCTTCCTGCGCAACAACGCCAACCTGAGCACCGGCGGATCGGCCACCGACGTGACCGACGAGGTGCACCCCGAAATGGCGGCGCGCGCGGTATCCGCGGCCCGCATGATCGGACTGGACATCTGCGGCGTGGACGTAGTGGCCGAGAGCGTGCTGTATCCGCTGGAGGACCAGCATGGCGGCGTGGTGGAAGTGAACGCCGCGCCCGGCCTGCGCATGCATTTGAACCCCTCGTTCGGCAAGGGCCGGGCGGTGGGCGAAGCCATCATTTCCGCCATGTACGCGGATGGCGACGATGGCCGCATTCCCGTGGTGGCCGTGGCCGGCACCAACGGCAAGACGACCACCGTGCGCTTGACGGCCCACATCCTGGGCGCGGCGGGCAACCGTGTCGGCATGACGAACTCCGATGGCGTATACGTGGACAATCTGCGCATCGACACCGGCGATTGCAGCGGCCCGCGCAGCGCCCGCAGCGTGCTGATGCATCCGGACGTGGACGCGGCCGTATTCGAAACCGCCCGCGGCGGCATCCTGCGCGAAGGCCTGGCCTTCGACCGCTGCAACGTGGCCATCGTCACCAACATCGGCATGGGCGACCACCTGGGCCTGGGCTATATCAGCACGGTGGAAGACCTGGCCGTGGTCAAGCGGGTGATCGTGCAGCACGTGCACCCCGGCGGCACCGCGGTCCTGAACGCGGCCGACCCGATCGTGGCCGAGATGGCCGCCAGTTGCCCCGGCTCGATCACCTACTTCGCCGAGGACCGGAACCATCCCGTGATGGCCACGCACCGCGCGCAAGGCCTGCGCGCCGTGTATCGCGATGGCGATGCGATCGTCGCCGCGCAGGGCGCCGACGAGACCCGCTATCCGCTGTCCGCCATACCCCTCACGCGCAACGGCGCGATCACCTTCCAGGTCGAGAACGCCATGGCCTCGATCGCCGCCGCATGGGCGCTGGGGCTGGACGAGGACGTCATCCGCCGCGGCCTGGCCTCTTTCGTCAACGATGCCCAGACCGCGCCCGGACGCTTCAACGTCTTCGACTATCGGGGCGCCACCGTGATCGCCGACTACGGCCACAACCCCGACGCCATCCTGGCCCTGGTGCGCGCGGTGGACGCCATGCCCGCCAAGCGGCGCTCCGTGGTGATCAGCGGCGCGGGCGACCGGCGCGACGAAGACATCCGCATGCAGACCGAGATCCTGGGCGAGGCGTTCGACGAAGTGGTGCTCTACCAGGACCAGTGCCAGCGCGGCCGCGCCGACGGCGAGGTGCTGGCCCTGCTGCAGCAGGGCCTGGCCAACGCCACCCGCAGCAGGCGCATCGAAGAGATCCATGGCGAGTTCCTGGCGATCGACACCGCCCTCGCCCGCCTTGCGTCCGGCGACCTGTGCCTGATCCTGGTGGATCAGGTGGAAGAGGCCCTCGCGCACATCGCGAGCCGGATCGCGCAGGGCTGACCGCCCCCGCGGTTCAATGGAAACGGGGCGCACAGGCGCCCCGTTCCGTCTTCAGGCTACGGCTGGCGGCTCAACTGGTGGCCGACACCGCGGGCGCCACCGCCTGGTACCTGTCCGTCACATTCGTGCATCCCACCGCCGCCATGGCGGCCAGCGTCAACAAGATCGCGCTGCAAAGTCGTTGCGTCATGCGTGCCCCTCTCCTTTTCGTCATGATCGAACCGCGAGGATTCCTCACGACGACTATACCTTCGCGTCCGGGCCCGGGCCAGCCGCCACGGACAAATCGCGCGTGGCGCCTGTCCGCAGATCCCGTTACCAGCCTCCCGCAAAAGCCGACAAGACATTGCTGGAATGTAACTTCCGCCGCTAGTGCGCCTGCAACCCCTGCCGCCGGAAATCCGGCCATCCCGCCGCGCTGGCGCCGTTACATTTGTCCACAGCAAGGTTTGACAGGCCTTGCCGGCGACTCGTACGTTGAAGACATGGCCTGCACGACAGCATCCGCTACGCAGGCAGGCCTGGCTGATCGATGTCCCATTCAACCGCGGGGCCGGGTTTGCAAGCCACAAGCCCTCCTCGCACGCAAACGGAGAGATCACCATGAACAACGACGTTATCGCGGGCAAATGGAAGCAACTGGCAGGCAAGGCCAAGGCTGCCTGGGGCGAGCTCACCGACGATGAGCTGACCCGCACGGAAGGCAACGCCGAACGCCTGGCAGGCCTGATCCAGGAGCGCTATGGCAAGACCCGGGAGCAGGCGGAAAAGGAAGTCCGCGACTTCTTCGACCGCAATCCCTGATCCAGGCAACCACCAGGAGAAGCTGACATGCTGCACTACGCCGTAGTTTTCTTCGTCATTGCCATCATCGCGGCTGTCCTGGGTTTCGGCGGCATCGCCGCCGGCGCTGCGGGCATCGCCAAGATCCTGTTCTTCGTCTTCCTGGTACTGGCGCTGCTGTCCATATTGGGCGGCGCATTCCGCAAGAAATAGAACCCGTACCCAGGAGTTTCCCGAAACCCGTTGCGTCTCGAACGCGCCGAACCACACCAACAAGGAGCATGACTATGGAATTTCGCAAGCTGATCGCCGCCGCTGCGCTGGGCACGGGCGCCGTCTTCACTTCCATCGCCTTTGCCGCCGACGACGGCAAGCCGAAACAGTCCGTGGGTGAATATGCGTCCGACGCCACCGTGACCACCAAGGTCAAGGCCGCCTTCGTGGCCGACAAGCAGTTGAGCGCGCTGGACATCGCCGTGGAAACCAATGCCGGCGTCACGACGCTGACCGGCACCGTGGGGACCGCCGCCGAGGCCGATCATGCTGCCACCGTGACGCGAGGTGTCGAAGGCGTGAAACAGGTAATGAACAACATCAAGGTCGATCCCGCCAAGAACAAGCAGTAGAGCCAGCGTCGCTTCGGGCGAGCCCCGAAGAGAAACGGCGTCCGCATGGCGGGCGCCGTTTTTTTCATTTCACCATGACTCCAGTGCCGCATTTCGTTGGTACGCGCCTAGACCCGATACAGCAGGTTTATCAATAATTTAGGTGCGTTCAACATATGCCGGTGCTTTCCGAAACCTGACCCGCCTTCCCCTCTGCTGGCCCCTATGAGGCTCCTGGGAATCGGGTTGTTCCGAGGAGTCATCATGGCAAAGCTCAAGCTCACCAAGTCCGCCGTCGATGCGGCGCAACCTCAGTCGCAAGCCATCGAACTCCGGGACACGCTGGTGCCCGGCTTCCTGTGCAAGATTACCCCAGCGGGCCGCAAGGTGTTCATGCTCCAGTACCGCACGAACGCGGGCGAGCGCCGCAAGCCTGCCTTGGGCCAGTACGGGGAATTGACCGTCGAACAGGCCCGCTCGTTGGCGCAAGAGTGGCTGGCCCAGGTACGCCGGGGCGGCGACCCCGCCGCCGACAAGGCAGCTGCCCGCAAAGCACCCACGGTCAAGGAGTTGTGCGCGAAGTTCATGGAGGACTACTCCAAGCTACGCAACAAGCCCAGCACGCAGGAGGGCTACCAGAGCGTCATCGACCGCAACATCATTCCAATGATTGGCCGGATGAAGGTTCAGGATGTGAAGCGCCCGGACGTGGCGGCGATGATGAAGAAGATGGCCCACAAGCCTGCCGACGCGAACCGCACATTCAGCGTCATGCGCCGTATGTTCAATCTGGCCGAGGTGTGGGGCTATCGTCCCGACGGCACCAATCCGTGCCGTCACGTGCCCATGTTCCCCAACGGCAAGGCCACCCACCTCATCAGCGACGAAGACATGGGCAAGCTGTTCCGGCAGCTCGATAGGATCGAGGCCGAAGGACTGGAGAACTACGTCATCCCGTTGGCAATCCGCCTGCAATTCGAGTTCGCCGGTCGGCGCGGCGAAATCGTCACGCTCCAATGGGATTGGGTGGACTTCGAGAACCGGCGCGTCGTCTGGCCCGACAGCAAGACCGGCGGCATGTCCAAACCCATGAGCGAGGAAGCCTACCGGCTTCTATCGACAGCACCGAAGCAGGAAGGCAGCCCCTACGTGCTGCCATCCCCGAGCCATCCCGGCCAGCACCTGACCACGGGCGAGTATTACAACGGCTGGAGCCGTGCGCTCAAGGCCGCAGGCGCAGCGCATGTCGGCACCCACGGTATCCGCCACCGTTCCGCAACCGACATTGCCAACTCGGGCATCCCGGTCAAGGTCGGCATGGCGCTGACGGCGCACAAGACCGTGGCGATGTTCATGCGCTATGTCCACACCGAGGATGATCCGGTGCGCAAGGCTGCGGAATTGGTAGCGTTGCGCCGCCAAACGGTGGTCATGGGTAAGCGGTTAAAGGTACGAGAAAATACCGTCAGCGCTGACTGAGTTAGTCCAGTTGTGGTCATTCGGTGTGACTGCTTTGGAGGCGCATTCAATGCTGTCGGCTGGGCGGTATTGACAAACTCAGCATGATTGCCGTACATTTGTACGGTAAGCCGGCAATTTGCCGGGAAGCCGGAGATTTGCCATGGGAAAAGCCGAACGACTTGAACTACGCCTTGATGAAGAGCTCGTCGAACGTATCGACATCTGGATGAATGAGACGGGCCAAGCCAGTTCCCGCTCTGATGCTATCCGTCAGCTAGTGGACATCGGCCTCGGCACGATGACGGGCAAGAGTATTCACCTCACGGATGGAGACAAGCTGAACTTCATGATGCTGCGAGACATCATGAAGCACCTGAATATCAAGAATGCCGAAACCGATGTCGATTTTGTCGCCGAGACCATCTATGGGGGGCACTACTGGGCTCCAACGTGGGAGATGCAGGGGTTGTTCCATACACACGCAGATCGACCCGCAGACGTTACTCTGGTAGTTGATACGCTGGACATGTGGGACTTCATCGAAAGCAGCATCGAAAAGCTGACGCCAGAAGAAACTGAGCGCCTAAAGGCTGCAAACCATGGCTACCTGCCCAAGTTCGCTGGCTTCGACGGCAATAACGAGAGCTCTTTAATGAGCATTGCCCGCTTCCTTGTCGAAAAAATGGATCGTTTTTCCCGATTCAAGAAGCGTGACTTCAACTCGCACTCACCGACCGCCGCTCGCTATAGCCGCATGAGCAAAGCGTTCCAACCGATCCGGGCGACTCTAGGCTTTGGTCGAGACCTCGGCGTTGACCAGATCATTGAGTTGCTCAAGGTCGAGCGCTGAGTAGTAAGGCGCGGCTGTGAGGGTTCGAACGGCTGTTTTGCGACGATAAGATTAGGGGGGAGCGGGTGTCTCCTTCGGGTCGTTTTATGTCGGCGGTCGGCACTCGCAGTTGCAAAGATTCCGCCCCTGTTTCACGCACGCTTGTATGCGTGAAACAGGGGCGGAAGCATTTCAAAACCATGCCAGTGTGAAGCATGGCCGTTGGCATCGGCGCTGCACGTCATGCGGTCACTCCCATGCTTGGCAACGTGCTATCGGCCTGTCATTGCGCGCGCATTCGCACTGTATGCCGAACTGCACTCGGCGCAGCCGTCCAACGTGCAGGCGACAGGCTTGACGCGCCGCCGCTGCATCAAAATTGCGTGCCGTTTGACATGAGAGCGGCGGAAGGCAAGATTAAAGGGCGCGGCACTACGGTGCGCGCAAAGCCTGTCTGCACATAGAGTTGGCACGGCACGCACCATATTGCGGCACCGTGCCGTCAGGAGGCGCAAAGCCGCATGGTGACGGGCTTGGCCGCGTGCTGCCTACGCCGAGGTATGCCCTGCTGCGCCAGAGCAGCAAGGCATCGAATGAGTGGAATCAAGGTTAACGGGATGAATCAGAAGCGTCCGGAATGGCGCGTTCGATGAAGCGGGACAGCGGCTCGGAAGGGACTGCATCGGCTCGCAGGAGATAGGTCGTGAGCACAGGCGACATGCCCGCCAGCGGACGGCTAGTCACGTCTGGCGAACGGCAGGCCGCGATCTGCGACGCCCCGACCAGCGCCAAGGCATAACCAGCGGAAACCAAGGTCAGCATCAGATCAAGCGAAGCGACTTCTTCCGCCACTAGCGGCTCCGTTTCCACCTTGCGCAGTACCCGCGCAATCTGCCGACAGTAGCCCTCGCAAGCGTGCGGATCGCCCATCACTATGGGATAGCGCAGGACTTCTTCCAGAGGAATACGTTTACGGGTCAGCAGCGGATGCTTGGCCAGAACCGCGATCACAAGCGGATCACGCCAAGCAGGTACAGCAAGCAAACCATCGCCCACGTCGTCAGACTGTGCGAATCCTGCGTCGTAGAGGTCTTCGCGAAGCCCCTTGATCTGCTGCGACAAGGGGACTTCAATTAAATGGATATCGACTTCTGGATCATCGTCCCGGCACTTCGCCAGGAAGGCGCTCAGGTGTGGTGGCGTGATGCCGTCGGACAAGGCAATGCGCAGTTGGCCGTCATAGCCAGCAGCAACGGATCGGGCTCCATCGCGGGCCTGTTGCAAGGAGGTAAAGATGCGCGGCACATGCTCCTTGAAGACCTCCCCGGCACGCGATAGGCGAGTGCTGCGAGTGTTGCGAATGAATAGGCGCACGCCCAGGTCTTCTTCCAGTTCCTTGATGGTGCGCGACAGTGGCGACTGTTCAATGTGCAGCTTCTCCGCCGCACGGGCGAAGTGGAGTTCTTCGGCCACGGCCAGGAAGCATCGAAGATGACGTAGCTCCATTCAGTGCCTCCCATGCCTCAGAACGTCAATGCGTCGCCGCTGTTTGTGCGGCGGGGCCTTCGTCGGATTGAAAGAGCAATGCCCTGTCCGTCCCTCCCGCGCCCAGCGCCTTGTACAAGGCAATGCCGCCTTGCAACTGCGCCAGTTGGCTGAGGGCAAGCGCATCGCGTGCCTGGTTCAGGCTGCGCTGCGCCACCAGCACCGGCAAGTAGGCGCTCAATCCCCGCGCGTAGAGTTGGGTGGTCTGTTCCAAAGCTTGTTGGCTGTCGACCACTGCTTTCTGTAACGCGGCTTGCCGCTGGCGTTCGCTGGTCCATGCAGTCAAGGCGTCTTCCACGTCGCGCAGGGCCGACCTCACGTCCCGCTCGTAGACGCGCCGCACGGCGTCGGCGTTGGCCTGCGCCGCTGTCACGCCTGCCCTCGCGCGGCCGGCATCGTAGAGGGACTGGCTGCCTTGCATCGCCGCCGACCACGCCAGGCTGGCGCCCGAGAACAGGTCGTGGATGACGCTGGCGGTGGTGCCGATTCCCAGGGGAATGCGGAACGTGGGAAAGCGTGCGGCCTCGGCTACGCCGATCTGCGCGGTGGCGGCGGCCAGGCGTCGTTCGTCCGCACGCAGGTCGGGGCGTTGGCGAATAACTTCCGAAGGGAGTGACAGCGGCAAGTCGGCCGGCATGGGCAATGCCGGTGCGGACGTGGCGAGGTCGGCGTACCAATCCCCGGGAAAGCCGCCCGCCAGCACGCCGATGGCATGGCTGAAACGGGCGATGTCTGCTTCCAGCAAAGGCGGTTGCGCCTCGGCCGTTTCGCGCTCAGCGCGGGCCTGGGTAACGTCGGCCAGCGTGCCCAGGCCGCTGCGGTGTGCCTGTTCGGCCAGGCGTTCGGCTTCAGCCAGCGTGCGGATACTATCTTGCGCGATGGCCAGACGCAGTTGCGCGGCGCGCAGTCCGGCGTAATCGGATACCAGTTCGGCTACCAAGCTCACTTGCAGCGCGCGATGGTCTTCGGCGAGCGCCTGGATGCCGGCGTCAGCGGCTTCGACCGCGCGGCGCGTGCCTCCGAACAAGTCCAGTTCCCAACTGGCATCGAATCCCAGGTGCCAGGTTCGTGCCCGTCCGCCGGGCTGCGCGCTGAGTGCCTTGCTACTGCGCACCGTCTGGCCAGTGGCGCCGACCGAGACTTCGGGCAAGGCGGCTGATGCGATCTGCACACGTTCGGCGCGTGCCTGGCGCAGGCGCGCCAAGGCGATATCTAGGTCCTGGTTATGCGTCAGGGTCTGATCGACCAGGCGGTCGAGCAACGGATCTTGGAAGGCGCGCCACCAGGTGCGCAGGCCATCGTGGTCGCCGTCGGACATGGCGACGTTGGCGTCGATCCAGTGCGCGGGCACATCCAGCGTCGGCGTGCGGTAGTCCGGGCCCACGGTGGTGCAGCCGGCCAGGACGGCCAACAGTGAGGCCAGCATTGCCTGCCGAAGGCGCGGCTGTGTGCAGGGGATGGGTGCAGGCATGGCTTTGTCCTCACATCCAGCGGTGTAGCAGCGAAATCAGCCGGCCCTGCGGCACCGGCGTGCCTGCTGAAGGCGTGACCTCGATGCTGCCGGTCATGCCGGCGGCCAGCACGACCTCCTGCGGGACATGCTCGAACTCGACGCGCACGGGAATGCGCTGCGCCAGCCGGACCCAACTGAAGCTGGGCTCCACGCTCGGCAGGCCCTGCGCGTCGGCCTGCTGGTTGCTGTCGGTGATGCCGCGCCCGATGCTGGCCACCCGTCCTGGCAACACTTGGTCGAAGCCCATCAGGCGGATTTGCGCCGCCGCGCCGGGCTTGATGCCGCGCAGTTTGGTTTCCTCGAAATAGCCGGTAATCCAGAAGCTATGGGCGTCGATCAGGGCCAGGTTCGGCTGGCCCGCCACGGCGTAGTCGCCCTTGTTCAGGCGCAGGCGCGTGATGTAGCCATCGGTTGGCGCACGCAGTTCGGTGCGCGCCAGATCCAGCTTCGCCCTCTCCACGGTGACCCGTGCACCGCGAAGTTCGGCCTGGGCGATGGCTACGGCCTGATTCGCTCGCTGGATGTCCTCGGCAGGCACCAGGCTTTCCATACCCCGGCGGCGGCGCGCCTCCTCAGTCTTCTGGCGCAAGGACACCTCGGCCGCCGCCAGCTGGGCCTCGGCCTGGGCCAATGCCAGCGCGAAGCTGGCATTGTCGATGCGATAGAGCACTTCTCCGCGTTTGACGTATTGGTCGTCCGCGACCGAAACCTCGGCGACGGTGCCTGACACTTCGGGGGCGATGCGCACGATCTGCGCGCTGACACGGCCATCGCGGGTCCAGGGAGCGACGACGTAGGCGCGCCACAGCGCACTGACCAGAAAGCCGGCGGCAACCACCACCACGAGGGTGAGTCCTGCCCGCAGCAGGTGCTGGGCGGAAATTGAGCGTTCAGACATAAAGCACCAAGAGGGAAACAAGACAAATGGAAATGGCGAACTCGAACAGGCCCGGATGCCAGACCCAGCGCAGCACGCCGCTGCGTGCGAACACGAAGCGAAGGCCCAGATAGATCGGCAGCGCCAGGCAGGCGTAGGCAAAGAACGGCGGCAGGTAGATGCCGGCGAACGAGAACTCACTGAGCATGGGCTTGGCCTCCAGAGGGGGACGGAACGCCGTTCGCATGACGCTCCAGCAGCGCGGCGATGTCGAAAAGAACGGCCGTCACGCGCCTCATTTCATCCATCGCGGCGCTGGATCGCACCGGCAAACGCGCCAGAGACGTCGCCGCACGGCGGGCATGACGAGCGGCACTCACGGGATCACCGGCCCGTTGACGCATGTAGCGCAGCGAGCGCTCCACCGCATGCGGCCATTCGGCGTCTGGAGAGGCTTGGCGCAGCCAGCGGCGAAGGCGTAGCACCTCTCGGCCCAGGTGCAGACTGGTCAGTGCCTGAGCAATGGCACGATCCATCGCCTGCGGCTGCGCTTTGAGCAAGGCGCCGAGTTGCGCGATGCGGTGCTGCTGACGCCATTGCCAAGCCGGCGCATCCGTCGGCTCCCCGCGTAAGGTGCTCAGCGCCGAATCGCGGATTCGCAGGCGCAAGCGCATGACGTCACGCCCCCCGTTGCGCGGCAGCACGATCCTGAAGCCCAACAGCGTGAAACACGTCGCCAGGATCCAGGCCACGGCCCCATTGAGGAACAGCGCAAAGTCGTAGCGCATCGGGTTGTCCGCCGCCGCCAGCGTCGTGAATGCCACCAGATAGGCCACGCCCGCCAAGGCATAGCGCGGCATCGTGGTGGCATACACACCTGGCAGCCAGAACAGACTCAGGATCACCAGCAACAACGGCAGGCCCGAGACGTGCGGCAGCACGATGAAGGTGCACAGGAAGGCCATCGCCACGGCTGCCACCGTACCCTTAATGAACTCGACCGCACCCAGCGCGGGATTGGGCGCGGTGGACAGCAGCGCGCAGGCTGCCGCCAACCCCGCCAGCATCATGTTGCCTTCCGTCCAACCGGTGGCGATCCAGAAGGCGCCGCCCATCAGCACGGTCAACAGTGCGCGCACGCCGTTCTGGAGGGCTGCCGTGGTGTCACGATGGAACGGCACGGACACGTGAGCCGGCGTCGGCCTGGGTTGGTGGAAACGTTCGATGCCTTCAAGGGCTTGTAGGTAATCGTCGAGTTGCTCGATCAAGCGATCGCCCGCGATCATCAGTGTGGCTTGCTCGGAGGCGTCGTCGAACGAGGTGGCGGTGAGCACGTCCACCAGTCGGGCGCGCAGGTCGGTCAATAGCCGGATAGCTCGTGCTCTTCCGGCCGTGCCAGATTCCTGCCCCAGCGACCGGCCGACCTCCCGCCATGCCTTTTCCCAGTCCGGTTGCAACACTCTCAGTACAGCTAGGCTGGCGCTTTGCCCGTGCAGGGGCGGCGCACCGCCCACAAGAGCGGAAAAAAGCGACACCATTGCGTGCCGCACCGTGCCGGCACGATGGGCTAGGTCGGCGGATTCGGCCTTGCCCAGAGCCAGCAGATCGTCCACGCCATAGACCTCGGTGATGAGCGAGCGCCGTCCGGCATCGAGGGGCTTGGCATCTGGTCCGTCGCTACCTTGAATGGCCTGGTGATGCGTCGCAAGCACGCCCGCCGTGGCGACCGCAAGGCGGTCGAGCAACGCCGCCAGGCGGCTGTGCACGCTGCGGCTGCTGAACAGGGCCGAGACCAGCGCTAGGCAGACCACGCCGATCATCACGGATGCTCCGCGCCCCATTACTTGGTCGAAGGTGCGTTCCGGATGCTGCATGGCGCCGTAGGCCGCCAGGCCCACGGTATAGCCTGCCAGCGTGGCACCATAGGCTCGGAAATGACGCAGCAGGGTCATGCCCACCACGCACACCCCCAGCCACAGGCCGAAACCGAGCAGGAACAGCCAGGGCATCTGGCCGAAGGCGCTCATCAGCACGAAGGCCGCCAGCATGCCGACCAGCGTACCCAGCACTCGCCACACTCCCTTGCCGATTACGCCGCCCTGGACGGGGTTGATGACCAGCAGCACGCTGGAAGCCGCCGCGTAGGGCGCGTGCAGATCGAGCAAATAGGCGACCACCAAAGCTAGGCAGGCAGCCAGGATCGACCGCATCACATAGGTCGCGCGTGGCGTAGTCAGATCGAGACAAAGCAGGCCACGCGCCAACCGCTCCCTCAACCAGGAGTGGCGTAAAGAGGCGCCTGAATCCGCGTCAGGCACGTTCGCCGAATGCACGATGTAACCCTTCTACAGTGATCAATACGCATCACTGTAGGCAGGGCGGATCATTCCGAAAAGTGAATTTATTGCACTCAGATGAGTGCGTAATACGCACGAATAGGGGGCGATCGTCGCTAGGGCTTGGCGCGCTTTGCCGCTTGCGCCTGGCTCTCGTTGCAGAGCGTATGGATGGTCTGCCGCAGCCATTGATGGGCCGGGTCGCCCTCCAGGCGCGGATGCCAGGCCTGGGTCAGTAGCACCGTTTCCAGCGGTGTCGGCAGGTCGAACACGCGAATATGCAAGCCCGCGGACAGCGCAGTACTGGCCAGATGCCGGGGCAACGGCAATAGCAGATCCGAATCTTGCAATGCAAACAGTGCCGTGTACGGATTGGGCAGTACCAGGGCGACGTGTCGGCGCAGCCCCTGCGCCTCCAGCGCAGCATCGACCGGCCCGACGGCCTTGCCGCGCCGCGACACGTTGATGTGCTCCCAGCGCGTGAGGTGCTCGGGCGTGATCTCGTCGTCGAAAATCGGATGGTTGGCGCGCGCGACGCCCACGAACGTGGTGGTGAACAGCGACTGCACGCGAATCTCCGGCCCCAGCTTGCGCGATGCGCTGATGAATAGGTCGATGCGGCCGCTACGCAGCGCCTCCTCGTCCACGTCATCTTCCTCCGGCGAAAAGCGCAGCATCGCCCGCGGCATCTCCCGCGCCATCGCATCAAGGAGATGACCAAGATGGATGCTCACGAACTCGTCGGTAGCACGCACGTTGAAACGCCGATCCAGCGATTTCAGGTCGATCTCTGCATCGGAGGCGAACACCTGCGAGGCCTGTTCGACCGCCAGCCGCACCTGCTCGCGCAGCGCCATTGCTCTAGGCGTGGGTACGAGCTTGCGACCGACCTGGACGAATACCGGATCGCCCAAAGCCTCCCGGATACGGCTCAAGGTGCGGCTCATCGCGGGTGCGCTCAAGTGCATGCGGCGCGCGGCGCCGATGACGCTGCCTTCGTCGAGCAACGCGTCCAGCGCAAGCAGGAGATTGAGATCGGGGCGCGACATCTTTGGCCCTCCTATGATTTACCTACATGCAATCATAGGCCCTTTCGAATGGCGAATGAAGTACTCATCAGCAAGCTTGCATTCTGTGCTGAATCAACTGATGAATGCGCTCCAATGTGGCTAAAAGCATCACAGGCTGATCGCCGCGATTCCGATCAGCACGACCACGGCACCCACGATGCGGCGCGCGAGATGGTCCTCACGAAAGAGCAGATACGCGAAGAGGGAACCGATGATGATAGACGACTCACGCAGAGGGGCGACGAGCGCGAGCGGTGCCGTCAGCATGGCGGTTAGCACGAGGATGTAGGCCAGTGGAGAGAATACGGCCACTATAAGAATAGGCACGGCATCAGCACGGATAACTGTGTGAATGTGATGCCACCGGCGCAGTGCGCTTGGAGTCAGGATCAGGGTTTGCAGAAGCAGTGTGGCAGCGTAGTAGCTCACGGGCGCCAAATGCAGCGACGTGACTGCGTAGCTGTCCCAGACGGTATAGCTTGCGATGGTGGCCCCCGTAGCACCTCCCCAAAACATCCCCTGGAGCGGGCGGCGGCTTCCGCTTCCAAAAGGGTTGCCGGTAACGATGAGGATGCCTGAGACGACGAGAAGCGCGCCTAAAAGCGCGACGACGGAGAGCCACTCCCCCAAAATAAGAATCGCAAACAGCATCGTCAGCACCGGCCCTGTGCCACGGGCGATCGGGTAAACCACCCCGAGTTCGGCACGATCGTAGCCAGCCTGCAAGGTCAGGGAATACGCAATGTGCAATGCCGCCGAAACGGCCGCCCCCACCCCGAGCCGCCAATCGACCGCCCCTTGGTCCTGAACCATAAGAACGAGACCGATCGGGACCCACAGCAGCGTCGAAGCACAGCTATAAGCCCAGACGAACAGTAAAGTGTCTCCCCGCTTGTACTTCGAGGCCAGGTTCCACACCGCATGGGCTACCGCTGCGGCGAGAACCATTGCGATGGTGCCGGGCTGCATCAGGAAATGTCGGGAAGATCGATGCCCGCCCGCTCCGCCAAGCGGGTCCGCTCTTGATCGTGCAGCGCCAGGGATGCGACCAACGCATCGATAACGACGAGCTGAGCCAATCGACTTCCCGCAGCGGCCATCTGTGCCGGTAGTGGTACGCCGCCGACGACAAGCGCGACGTCGGCGAGGGTCGCCAGGGGCGTGTCGTACTGATTGGTGACGGCGATCAGCGAGGCGCCAGCCGAGGACGCCGCATCCGCGACGGCTAGCGTTGAAGACGTGCGGCCGGTCGAGCTGACCGCGATGACGACGTCTTCTGCGCCCAGGAGCCGTGCCGCAATCATGGCCGACAAATGATCCGTGATGCCCACGGTCATCACACCGATCGTACGCAGACGGAAGACCGTATCGGCGGCAACCGTCGAGGAAGGTCCAGCACCGAACGCAAACACCTGGCGCGCGCGCTGGATCAAGCCGACGGCCTTATCAAGCGCAGAGAGTTCGATGGCCCCACTAAGCGCGGTCAGTGCATCGGTACCAGCACGAATGGATGTTTCAAGCACTGAGGCCGACGTCGCATCCGCGGCGAGTGCTTCAGGAGGCGCGAAGAATCGGGCTGTGCCGCGAGCACGCGCGATCTCGATCTTCAGCTCGGTAAACCCGCCGAACCCGAGCGCACGCGCGGCGCGAATCACCGTCGGCGGAGAAACGCCGGCACGGGCGGCAACTTGGGCGGTAGTGCTTGCTCCGACAAACAAAGGATCGGTGAGGAGGAGATCGACAACTTTCGCCTCGCTTGCGGCGAGGTCGCCGCTTCGGGCTTGAATGCTGCCGATCCATTGCTGCAACCGTTGCTCAGTCTTTGAAACGCTGTTACCAATTTCATTTTTCATATGTAATATATTACCTGCTCCGCGTGAAGGGCACAACCAACACGTGGGCAGATGCCGTTAAAGGAGTCCGCTCTCATGAATCCTGAAATCAACCCTGGCGTCGCTGTCGTCGGTCCCGGTGCCATTGGCACCACGATCGCGGCGGCGCTACACGAGGTCGGCCGCACGCCGTTGCTGTGTGGACGTAGCCCCCGCGATCACCTGACCCTCCAAGATGGCGACCGCTTTATCACCGTACCTGGCCCTGTTCGGACGAATCCGACACAAATCGCTCGCACGGCTGATCTTGTCTTTTTGGCCGTCAAGGCAACACAAATCGAAGCGGCAGCAGAATGGCTTGCGGCGTTGGTCAGGCCGGAAACGGTGGTGTGCGTTTTGCAGAACGGGATCGAACAGTTGGATAGGGTTCGCCCGTACTCGCCACACGGGCAAATCGTTCCTGCCGTCGTGTGGTTCCCTGCGCAGGCGCAATCCGACGGCTCGGTACGCTTGCGTGGTGACGCGCGCCTCAGCCTGCCGGACACGTCAGCTTCCCGCGTAGTCGCCGCAGCGCTACAAGGCACACGGTGCGCCGTAGGTTTGGCCGCGAACTTTAGCTCGCTGGCTTGGCGCAAGCTGATGCAAAACGCGGTGGCTGGACTCATGGCACTCACGCACCGCCGCTCAGGCATGTTCGGTCGCGCTGATATCGCCAGACTTACGCTGGCTTATTTGCAGGAATGCCTGGCCGTGGCACGTGCCGAGGGCGCTGAACTCGGCGACGAAGTGCCGCAAGAGATCCTCGACAAGTTCCGGGCGGCGCCCACAGACATGAGCACCTCCATCCTCACAGATCGAGAAGCTGGCCGACAGCTCGAATGGGATATCCGCAACGGCGTCATTGCGCGTCGCGGCCAGGTTCACGGCATTCTGACCCCGATCAGCGACATCCTGGTGCCGCTTCTTGCGGCTGCGAGCGACGGCCCAGGTTGACCCTAGAGTCGATGATCGCGCTGTTGTTTCTCTTCTTTCTCGCCCTTGGCGCTGGTGTGCTCAGCGGCGTCGTCGGCACCGGCTCGTCGCTCATCATGTTGCCCGTCCTCGTCACGCTGTACGGGCCACGGATCGCTGTACCTGTTATGGCGATTGCGTCCTTGTTCGGGAACATCGGGCGGGTGATTGCCTGGTGGCACGAGATCCGTTGGCGGCCGGTGTTTGCCTATTCGTTGGCGGGAGTTCCTGCGGCTGTGCTCGGGGCGCACACGCTGCTGACGATCTCTCCTGCCACTGTGGACGTGTTCCTGGCAGCTTTCTTCCTTGCGATGATCCCGCTGCGCCGCCTCATCAGACGATCGAACCTCCATCTGAACCTCTGGCACATAAGTTTTGCCGGGGCGATTGTCGGGTTCCTGACCGGATTCGTGCTGTCCACCGGGCCGCTCAGCGTGCCGGTATTCACCGGGTACGGAATGAGTGGCGGTGCATTTCTGGGATCGGAGGCCGCAAGCGCTATCCTGCTCTATGCCGGCAAGCTTGGTACGTTTGGTGTGTCAGGCGTACTTACGCAGCCCGTCATCGCACGTGGACTTGCCATCGGCATCGCATTGCTCGTCGGTTCGATGATTGCGAAACGTCTCGTCCAGCGACTCCAGACGCACACATTCGAGCTTCTTATCGATGCGGTTCTCGTCGCTGGGGCGGCAGGAATGATCCTCTCCTTCAGCGGATGAGCGGAAGTGGCAAAAGGTGTACTCGCTCGCTTGAATGCACGCCGTTTCAACCAACGGTTGGCCTACGCTGCCGTCCAATCTCCCACGACACACCACCGCCGTGTACCGTTGCGGCGATCTGCTGTCCCAGCCGCTGTTCGATCGCGGGTCGCCACGGCACCAACGAGAAACCCATGCCGTCATCGACCATCGCGTAGCGTCCGCTAGCGAGCATGACGAAATGCCGGTAGAGGCCGACCCGCGTTGCCCGAGTCGTTGAGTCATGACTGGATTGTCTGGAAGTTCTGGCGTTTCCGGTCGTACGAAGCACACGGACACGCCTGTGTTGGTGCGGGCTTTACGCACCATACGGCACGGTGGTGAAACCGCTCTGTGCCGCGTCCTCCTCACGTGCAGACTGACTTTCGACGCGGCACGGTGCCGCGTCCTTTTGTCTTGCCTTCCGCCTTTGCCCCTCGCTATCGCTCCTGGCAGCGGCGGTCTAGTGTTGCCGCGATGCATACGGCCAGTCTGTTGGCGAGTGCAGTGGTAACCGCTGGCAAGGCCAGACAACTGAGCGTGGGATGGTCACGGAGGCGAGCGCCACGGCTATGATGGTGTGACCGTGCACGCCGCAATACCTCTGGGCTTGCCACCGCGAAGCGCCTATGCAGCACCTGGCTCGAAAAGCGGCAGCGGCAAACAGGGGGCGAAATCAGACCTAGCCTTTTGATCTGAAATACCTTTCACGCCGCTGCATGGCTTCACAAAGAACTTGACACCGGACATTTTTCATGGGGACTGCGGCCCTCTGCTTCAGACGTCCACCGTGCCGCGGCCGATCTCGAGGGCGCGTCCGCCCACCTGGATCCGTCCATCGGCCAACACATCCAGCAGCAGCCGGCATGGCCTGCCCATCTGGTCGCCCTGCTCCACCAGGATGCTGGCGGGCAAGGCATGGCCCCGGTTCCGCAGCCATCCGCCCAGGTTCGCGCAGGCCGAGCCGGTGCCGGCATCCTCGTACACCCCGCCGCCCGCCTTGGCATAGAAGTACCGCGCCACCACGGCCTGCCGGCCGTCGCGCGCCGCGCCTTCGTCGAAGGCAAACACATACATCACCTTGCGGCCCAGGCTGTTGGCCTGCCAGCGATCCAGCCGGGACGCGTCAGGCGCCGCACGGCGCACCGCGTCCACGGTGGCAAGCGGAACCAGCAGCTGGTCGGCACCGGTGTCGACCCAGACCGGGTCGGCCAGCAGGTCCCCGGCCTGCAGGCCCGCCAGGCTCGCGATCTCCGCCCGGTCCAGGACAGGCGGCGCGGTGCGCACGCCGTCCGGGCACGGCGCGGTGAAGGTCCAGGCGTCGCCACGGGCCGTCACCGGCACGACGCCGGCGGCGAACTCCAGCCTCAGCGCGTCGCCGGTATTGAACAGATCGCGCACCACCTGCGAGGTGCCGATGGTGGGATGGCCGGCGAACTTCATTTCGTAGCCCGGCGTGAAGATGCGCACCCGCGCGTCCGCCCGCTCCGAGGGCAGGATGAACGTGATTTCGGACAGGTTGAATTGCGCCGCCAGGTTCAGCATGGTGGCGTCGTCCATGCCTCGGGCGTCCTCGAAGACGCAGAGCTGGTTGCCGCTGAAGGTGGAGGAAGCGAAGACGTTGAGCAGGCGGAATGCGTAGGAAGCCATGGCGGGTAGCGAAGTAATGGAGGCGGACCGGCAGCAAGCCGGCACGGCCCCACACTTTATCCCAGCGCCCTTGCGCGGACTACCAGATGGCGAAGAACAGCACCCAGGCCAGGCAGAACGGCGCCAGCCCCGCCAGCAGCACCAGCCACGCCAGGCCTTTGCGCAGGGCGCTGGCTTCGCGCGGCTTCAGCAGGCGCGCATACAGGCGCAGCGTCCAGAGCACCGCCAGGCTGAGCAGGGTGAAGCGCACGGGCGCAGCCCACGCGGCCTGCACGCCTTCATGCTTGAGCAGGTTGACCGTGGTGGCCGACAGGCCCAGGAACACGCCGATGCCGGCCGACGGGATCAGGGCCTGGGCCAGCTTGTGCAGCCCCGCCCGGCCCCAGCGCCCGGCGTAGTCGCCCGCCACGGGCGCGGCAGGCGCCAGACGGTCGGCGATCCACAGCGAAAGGTAGGCCGCGCCCCCCACGCACACGGTGGCGCCGACGACGAACATCAGGATGCCCGCGCTGTCCAGCCAGGAAAAACTGTCGTTCACTTCCGGATAGTGCGTCAGGATGAACCACGGCGCGTTGTCCAGCAGCGGCCACATGATGTCGTGCTCGACCAGCCAGGTCGCGGCCCATTGCTTGGCGGTCACGTACCAGGGGCTGGCGCTCCAGAGGAAGGCGCCGATCGCGATGCCCATCAGGCCGAAGCACAGCAGCGCGGTCTGCCAGGGATCGCCATGCGCGACGCGGACGATTTCCTCTTCAGGCGAACGCGGCGTCAGCGCGATCGCGCCGCGGTAGCCGCTGCAGCGCCCGCATACGTGGCAATCGCCCGCGCCCTTCATGTGGCGCAGCGGCACCAGCGGCGCACAGTTGATGGGCTCGATCCGGATGACGGGATGGCGCCATTTTTCTTCGTCGACCTTGAAGTGCCAGGGAGCCAGCTTGGCCAGCAGGTTGAACACCCCATTGACTGGGCACATGTACTTGCACCACACCCGCTTGCTGCGGCCATAGCGCCAGCCGACGATCATGGCGGCCACCGTGGACCCGCCCAGCACGGCCAGCACGGCCAGCGGATACTGGTAGACGCTCACGAGCTGCCCATAGATGGTCGTCAGCGCAAACGCCACGAAAGGCCAGCCGCCCCAGCGGAGCCATTTCGGAATCGCAAGCCCCTTGCCGCGTTCGCTGGCCCACTCCGTCAGCATGCCCTCGGGGCATAGCCAGCCGCACCAGGCCCGCCCCAGGATCGGCATGGATATGAGCACGAACGGCCACCACACGCCCCAGAACGCGAACTGCGCAACGATCGTCAGATTGTTGAAAACCGACGACGCGTTGTCCGGCAGCGGCAGGATCGCGGGCACGATCAAAAGGAAAGCGTATATCGCGACAATGCCCCACTGCAGCTTGCGCAACAGAGGGGCATGGTCGCGGAGGAAGTCGGCGATACGGGAGGTCGCCCTCCCGAGTGCAGCTGCCATGGTCAAACCTTCGAATATTCGGTCCGGTGAAAGTCCGGGTCAGGAAACGCTGCGGGCCGCGGCTGCCGCCGGGGCGGACTTGGCGCCCACCCAGCGCAGCAGCGCCCAGACGACCACCCAATAAGCCACCCACAGCAGCACCGAGATCAGCGCGGGGAAGGCGCGGTAGCCGGCGAAGTCGGCCAGGACCTTGCCAAAGCCGGTGCTGTCGCTCAACAGCCACGAGCTGTCCCAGACTGGGTCGATGATGGTGGGCAGGACGTCCAGCGAAATGAGGTGGTCCAGGCCGCCCACCAGCAGCGAGCCGGCAAGCAGCAGCAGCAGGATTTCGGTCACGCGGAAGAAGCGGCGCCAGGTGATCAGCTTTCCGCCCAGCTGCAGCAGCCAGAACGTCAGCAGCGCCACGGCAAAGCCCGCGACCCCGGCCAGCGCCAGCATCAGCATGCTGCTGCCGTCGGCGCCCGCGGACACGGTGCCGTACAGGAACACCACGGTTTCGCTGCCTTCGCGGGCCACGGCGATGGCCACGAGCACGAACAGGCCCCACCAGTTGTCGTTGGCGACGGAAGTGCGCGCGCCGCTTTCGAGTTCGCCCTTCAGCGTACGGCCGTGCTTCTTCATCCACACGACCATCTGCACGACCAGCGCGCATGCCGCCAGCGACATGATGGCCTGGAACCACTCCTGGCCTTCGTCGCTGAGCCAGGACGACACGCCCAGCAGCACCAGCGCCAGCGCCACCGCCAGCGCCAGGCCCGCGGCGACGCCGCCCCACAGGTAGTTCAGACCGCGCTTGCCCTCGGGCGTGGAGCGCAGCCAGGTATACAGGATGCCCACCACCAGCATGGCTTCGACGCTTTCACGCCAGACTATGAAAAGGACCTGTTCCATGTATCGGTACCGCGTTATTCCTTGGGCTTGACGACCAAGGTGCCTTTCACGCTTTGGTGAAAGTCGTCAAAAAAGGGATATTCGCCCGGGCGGGAAATGGTGATCACGACGAAGGACTTCACCCCCGGCCCCAGGACTTTTTCCTTGCGCAGCGGAATGCTTTCGAATTCCACGGGCTCGTTGCTCTCGTTGATGAGCTCGATCTTGAAACGGCCCGCCGGCACTTCCAGCGTGGCGGGCTCGAACGTGCCGTCGGGCTTGAATTTCAGCGTGAAGGTAGGCAGCTCGGCCGCCTGCGCGGGCGCGATGCCGGCCAGGCCGATCAGCAATGCGGCGGCAAGGCGAAGCAGGCGGCTCACGATCAGTAACCGCCCTTCTTGCCGGTGCCGGCGAAGACGAATTCATATTCCAGGTCGAACGGCTCGAACCATGGGCCCACCCCGGTCTCCTTGTCGACGTGGCGGCCGAAGTGGCTCATCTTGTCGGCGGTCGGCGGCAGGATCGAATACTTCAGTTTGTACTTGCCCGGGCCTTCCAGCTTGACGTTCTCGCCGTAGTGCGGGCCGTCGTTGGCGACCATGGGCATGAAGGTGCCCTTCTGCACGTTCTGGCTGCCGACCTTCTGGATTTCGTACTTGACGACCAGATAAGGCACCCATTCGCCTTCGGGGAAGCCCGTCTTGTTGCCGGCCGTCGCGTGGATGTCGGCCTCGAGGTGCACATCCGAATCCTTGGCGGGACGCATCATCCCGGGCGGGTCCATTTCGATCGGCTGCAGATACACCGCGCCAATTTCCATGCCGCCCTTTTCCGCCGGCTTGCCGATGGGGTATTCGGCCGCATGGGCAGCGGAAACGCTCAGAGCGACAATGGCCAGCGCCAAGGCTTTCTTGATCATGTGCATAATCCTTGAGACACAAATGAAATGACGGCTCTTAAAATACAAACAAGAACCGTTTTCATTAATGTAACCAAAACAACTGACAGATCCCTGAACCTGAAGCCCCGAAATCTCTCGGATCATTGCGTTTGGTCAAGCAGTGAAGAGCCCGCGGGACATTGCTCAGAGGCCGAGGAACTTGAACGGCGCCGCGGGCTGAAAGGCCCGCGTGGCGTTCCCCGCGTAGGTGTGGCGCTGGTCCGGGCCCAGGTCGAGCTTGAGCACCCTGCCGCTCTCGGAGCTGAAGTCCACTGCCTTGAGATCTACCCAGAACGTGTTGGGCGTCAGGGCCGACTCGAAGAAATACAGCCCGCGCTGGTGATCGAAGACCGTGCGCCAACGGGTGGAGGAAATATTCGGCTGCCCCGGCGTGCTGATGCCATAGGGCACCGAAACGTTGCGGATCACGCTGAAGACGCTGGCCAGCGCCTTGTCGGGATCCGGATCCTTGGGAATTGCGTTGATATAAAACGACGCCCGGACAAAGCGGTCGGCGGCGCGGTTGGTGCCCGGCAGCATGGTCGTGCCGCCGATCTGCCGCCAATAGGCGTCGAGCGCGAGCTGCTGTTCGAACGCGGGCGAGTTGGTCATCACCTGGTACGCGCGGCTGTGATGGATCACCTGGCGCCCGCCGATGTACTCGACGATCGCGCTATCGCCGCTGGCGTCCGAGATCGACAGGTGCAGAGTGGTCAGCCGGTTTTCCCCCGGCACGTTGTCGCTGACGATGGTGTAGGGCTCTTTTTCCAAGGCCGCCACGGCCTCCTCGACGGAGGCGAAATTATCCAGCACGTACTGCGCCCAGGCTGCGATCGTCAGGCCGGGCTTGCTGTGCGCGCCGAATTCCGGGTATTGCGACTCGGCCAGCCACAGCAGGTTGGCGCTCAGGCCCGCTTCGTTCACGCCGTCGGTGGTGGAAACGTCGTAGCCCGACGTGACGACGCTGCCATAGCGCGAAGTCCAGCGCAGGGAATTCGGGCCGGCCTCGCCGCTGCGGGCCATGCCGCGCGGCAGCACCCACAGGTTGCTGGTGATGTCGTTCTTCCAGTCCATCGACCGCGCCGTCACCACCTGGTTGTTGGCGCCATGGAAAACCACGCGCGTGCAGGCCCACGCGCCGGATGCCGCGGACAATCCTGCCGTGCCGGCCACTACCGTCTTGGCCAAGAGAGAGAAAAACCTGTCCCGCCTCATTCCACACTCCTGGAAATCTGCCTCGATGATGAAAAACACCCCAAAGGCCGGACCGTCATCCGGCGTTTGGGGTGCTGTTCGGAATCGGGGCTGCGCCTGGCGCGGCCCCGGCAGCGCGCTTACTTGCGCCCGGAACCCGGCGTGCCGCCAGGCGTGAACGGGAAGGTGGAGAACATCGCGCGCGTCTGGTCTTGCATCTGGTCCTGCATCTGCACGAACAGGTTCTTGCTCTGGTCGATGTAGTTGTTCATCATGTTCTGCAGCATGGGCGTCTGCACGTTCATGAACTGCGCCCAGGCCTCGGGGCCGAACTGGCTTCCATACAGGCCCTTGGACTGCTCGGCCATGCGCTGCTGGATTTCCATGAAGGCCTGGATGTTCTTTTCCAGGTACGAACCCATGATTCCCTGCATGGCATGGCCGTAGAAACGGATGATCTGCGACAGCATGTTCGAGGAGAACATGGGCATGCCGCCGCTTTCCTCTTCGAGAATGATCTGCAGCAGGATGCTGCGGGTCAGATCTTCGCCGCTCTTGGCATCGACGACCTGGAATTCCTCGTTCGCCAGGACCAGTTGCTTGACATCTGCGAGAGTGATGTAGGTGCTGGTCCGGGTGTCGTACAGGCGACGGTTGGGGTACTTTTTAATCAGGCGCAGGCTGGCGCCGGTTTGTGCTTGCGTCATGGTTGTCCCCGGATCGGGCGATCTCTAAGGCTTCGGATAGGGTTAGTGTAATCCGGAGAGCCCTCTCCCCGAGGCTCTCCGGCGCCTGAGGGCCGCCCATGGGCGGCCCGCGATGCGTCAGCCCATGTGCAGGCCGCCGTTGAGCGAGAAGTCCGCCCCCGTCGAAAAGCCAGACTCTTCCGAGGCCAGCCACGACGTAATGGACGCGATTTCCTCCGGCGTGCCGAGGCGGCGCACCGGAATGGTGGCAACGATTTTTTCCAGCACGTCGGGGCGGATGGCCCGGACCATGTCCGTGCCGATGTAGCCGGGCGACACCGTATTGACGGTGATGCCCTTGCTTGCCACTTCCTGCGCCAGCGCCATGGTGAAGCCATGGATGCCGGCCTTCGCCGTGGAATAGTTCGTCTGGCCGAACTGCCCCTTCTGCCCGTTCACCGAGCTGATGTTTACGATGCGGCCCCACTGCCGCTCGACCATGTCATCGATCACCTGCTTGGTCACATTGAAGAGGCTGTTCAGATTGGTATCGATGACCGCGCGCCAATCGTCGGCGCTCATTTTGCGGAACAGGCCATCGCGGGTGATACCCGCATTGTTGACCAGCACGTCGACCGGGCCCAGATCCCTCTTGACCCGCTCGAAGGCCTCTACCGTGGAGTCCCAATCGGACACATTGCCCACGGATGCGTAGAACGTATAGCCCTGCGCTGCCTGTTCATCCAGCCATTGCTGGTAGTTGCGGCTTGGGCCGCAGCCTGCCACCACGCGAAAGCCATCTTTGGCCAGGCGCTGGCAAATTGAGGTGCCGATACCGCCCATCCCGCCTGTAACGTAAGCCAGTTTTCCGCTCATTGGATTTCCTCCTGTGTGCGACGGACGCCTCTTTGGTTAACTTACTGTCCTGGGCCACCGCAACCGCGGTTTCAGGCTGCCCGGACTTTCACATATCTGCCAGGCGCCGGCTCTATCGGCCCATGCCTGGCATTGCCCAACTTCGTACGCGCCTTGACCTGCTTGCCGGAATGGCCAGCCAGCCAGGCAGTCCAGTCCGGCCACCAGCTGCCGGGCTTCTCGGCCGCCTGGGCGAACCAGGCGTTCGGATCGCCGGGCAGGTGATGACCCGACCGCTCAAGTTCGTCCGCCACCCAGTAGCTGCGGCGCTTCTTCGCAGGCGGATTCACCACGCCCGCGATATGTCCCGACGCCCCCAGCACGAAGCGCTGCGGCCCGCGCAGCACCTGCGTGGACGCATAGGCCGACACCCAGGGCACGATGTGATCCTCGCGGGAGCCGAAGATATAGGCCGGCATCTCCAGGCGCGTCAGGTCCAGCGGCATGCCTGCGGCTTGCGCCCGGCCGGGAACTTTCAGATTGTTTTCCAGGTAGGTATTGCGGAAGTACCAGGAAAAGAAAGGGCCGGGCAGATTGGTGCTGTCGCCGTTCCAGAACAGCAGGTCGAAGGCAGGCGGCTTCTGGCCCTTGAGGTAATTGCCGACAACGTAGTTCCAGACCAGCTCGTTGGGCCGCAGGAACGAGAACGTAGTGGCAAGCTCGCGGCCGGGCATCAGCCCGCCCTTGCCCAGTTGATGGTCGCGCAGCAGCGCATGAGCCTCGTCCACGAAGACGTTCAGCACCCCGGTGTCGTGGAAATCCAGCAGCGAGGTCAGCAGGGTCAGCGAGGCCACGGGATGTTCGCCGCGCGCCTCGGCCAGCGCCAGCGCGGACGCCAGCATCGTGCCGCCCACGCAGAACCCCAGCGCGTTGACCTGCGGCTGCCTGGTGATGTCGCTTGCCACCCGCAAGGCCTGCAGCACCGCATTGTCGAGATAGTCGGACCAGGTGGCGCGGTCCACGCCGTCGGTGTCGCTGGCGACGGGATTGCGCCACGAGATCAGGAAAACCGTGTAGCCCTGCTCCACCGCGTGCCGCACGAAGGAGTTCTCGGGCTGCAGGTCCAGGATGTAGAACTTGTTGATGTTCGGCGGCACGATGACGATCGGACGCTCGTGCACGGTCGCGGTGGACGGCGCATACTGGATGAGCTGGAACAGCGCGTTCTCGTACACGACTTCGCCGGGCGTGATCGCCACGTTGCGGCCGATCTCGAACTGGGTTTCATCCGTTTGCGTGATGCGCCCTTTCTTGACATCGCCAAGCAGGTTCGCAAGGCCCTCGTTCAGCGCCCGGCCCGCGCTTTCCACGATGGACTGCTGGGCGTCCGGATTCAGCGCCAGGAAATTGGACGGAGACAGCGCGTCAACCCACTGCATGATGGAAAAGCGCAGCCGGTCGCGCATCGGTTCGCTGACTTGCGCGGCATCCACCATGCGCGACATCGCGCGGGCGGACAGCAGATAGGTATGCGCCAGCAGCAGGTGCGAATGATTGGCGGCCCAGGCTGCGCCGGCAAAACGGCGGTCTGGCGGCGGCACGAGCGCGCCGCGGCGGGCGTCATCGCAAAGGCGTTGCCATTCGCGAGAGAACTCGGCCTGTATGTCGGCCAGGACTTCCGGTGCCACGCTCACCGGAATGGGCCCTGCGGAGAGATTGGCATTCACTTCGACACCTTGTTATCGAAACTACGCGATTGATGTTGCATTCCGTGTCCAGGCCTGTCAATGCGGGTATTCAAGGAGACCTGCCCGGGCAAGCCGCGGGCGCAAGCGCCGCGCTTGCGCTGGATCAAGCCGGACCGAGCCAGGCAAGCAGGGCCATGCGACCGGTTTCTCCATCGCGCCGGTACGAAAAGAACCGGTCCGCCTCCGCCACGGTGCACATCCTGCTCAAGGACACCTCTTGTACACCGGCCCGGCGCAGACGGAAATCGGCCAATCCGGCGAGGTCGGCCAGCCATTTCCCCGGCTTGCCAGGCCGTTCCACGAAATAATGGAGGGCGGCAGGGTCGTCCGCTTCGAAGGCGTCCCGCACGTCTTGCCCGACTTCGAATGCCTCGGGCCCGATGCCGGGACCTACCCACGCTCGCCAGGCCGCGGCCTGCGGCGCCTTGGCGCGCATGGCCGCCAGCGTGTGTTCGAGCACGCCGCCCGACAGGCCGCGCCAGCCGGCATGCGCCGCGCCCAGCACCGTGCCCTTTGCGTCGGCGATCACCACGGGCAGGCAATCGGCCACCATGACGGCCAGGACGCGGCCGGGACGCGCGGTGACGCTGGCGTCGACGGCCGGCTCTTCCGGCAGGCCGGCCTGATCGGCATCCACGACTTCGCTGCCATGCACCTGGCGCAGCCACAGGGGCTCGGCAGGCACCGCGGCGCGCACGCGGCGCCGGTTTTCGGCGACGGTGTCCGGATCGTCCCCGGCGCGGCGGCCCAGGTTCAGGGTGTCGTGCGGTGCGACGCCCACGCCGCCCGCGCGGGTCGTGCAGAAATAATTCACGCCGGCCCATTGGGGGCCGGTCACGACCGGCAGGCCTGCCGCTACGCGTTCCATGCGATGTTTTCCTGTACCAGGGTCATATCGGCGGGCGGAGCCGCGGTGAATTCGACCTCGCCGCGGCCGCCCGGATCGTCGAAATGCAGGGCCCGCGCATGCAGCATCTGCCGCTGCGCGCCCGCGATGTTCTTACCGCCATAAAGCGTGTCGGCCAGCAGCGGATGCCCCAGGCTGGCCAGGTGCACGCGGATCTGGTGGGTGCGGCCGGTTTCCAGACGGCACACCACTTCCGTGACGCGCCCGCCCGGTTCGGCCTGCCCGCGGCGGCCGGGTGCATAATGGGTGACGGCGGGCTTGGGCGCCACCGGCCGCTCCACGCTCATGCGAACCGGCACGCGGGAGTCGCGGCCGATCGGGCGGTCGACTTTGCCGGCGGCCGCCAGCCAGCCATGCGCCAGCGCCACGTACTCGCGGCCCATGCTGCGCGCCTGCAATTGCCGCACCAGGTGGGTCTGGGCCGTCTCGTTGCGCGCCACGACCATCAGCCCGGAGGTGTCCTTGTCCAAGCGGTGCACGATGCCGGCGCGGGCCACCTGGACCAATTCGGGATAGCGGTGCAGCAGGCCATTGAGGAGCGTGCCGCTCCAGTTGCCCGCCCCGGGGTGCGTGACCAGCCCCGCGGGCTTGTTCACGACGATCCAGTCGGGGCTTTCGTCCACCACCCCGAACTCGACGGGTTCGGGCGCGAAGGCCAGCGTTTCGGGCGCGGGCTGCGGCCATACGGCGATCTCGTCGCCGGGGCCGACGGTCTGGCGGACCTTGCCGGGCGCGCCGTTCACATGGACATTGCCCGCCTCGATCCAGCCTTGCAGCCGGCTGCGGGAATGATCGGACAGCAGCCCCGCCAGCACCTTGTCCAGCCGGTCGGCCCGCGTGCCGTCAGGCACGGTTACAAGTTGCGGCTCCCCTCTGGGATTTTCATCGGGAAGACCCAGGAATTCATCGTCGGAAACGAGATCTGCGCCGGCGGCTGTATCAGACATGGAGACAAATCATATAATCAGCCTGCCATGCTAACACCAAGGATACGATTCTCGTGATTCACCACCCCGCAGCTCCCTCGAACCCCGCCTCCCGCAGCGGGCCGATCTTGCGCGTGGTCATCGCGCTAGTTGCCGTCGTCGCGATCGCCGGTTGCGGCTCGTCCGACGGCAAGTACGACAAGACCACGAATTGGAGCGCAGAACAGCTCTACGCCGATGCCAAGGCGGAAATGTCCTCGGGCGGCTGGAAAGAAGCGCGCGAACGCCTGACCGCGATCGAAAGCCGCTATCCTTTCGGCGTGTATGCGCAGCAGGCCCTGCTCGAACTGGCCTATGTCAACTGGAAAGACGGCGAAAACGAACAGGCCCTGGCCGCCATCGACCGTTTCCAGCAGCTCTACCCCAACCATCCCGGCACGGACTACGCGCTGTACCTGAAAGGCCTGATCAATTTCACGCCGGCCAGCGCCTTCATGAGCAACATCACCGGCCAGGATCCGGCCGAGCGCGATCCGAAGGGCCTGCGCGCTTCCTACGAAGCCTTCAACGAGCTCATCAAGCGCTACCCCGACAGCAAGTATTCGGCCGACGCCGAAAAGCGCGTTGCCTGGCTGGTCAACACCATCGCCATGAACGAGGTGCACGTCGCCCGCTACTATTACGAGCGCGGCGCCTACGTGGCCGCCGCCAACCGCGCGCAGACCGTCATCACCGACTTCGAAGGCGCTCCCGCCACCGAAGAAGCGCTCTACCTGATGGTCGAGTCCTACGACAAGCTCGGCATGACCGAACTGAAGAACGACGCGCAGCGCGTCTACGACAAGAACTTCCCCAACAGCGAGTTCCGCACCACGGGCCTGAAGGCCGACAAGAGCTGGTGGAATCCGTTCAATTGATCCGGTTCCGGCATGGAAAGGAAGCCCCTCGTTCGAGGGGCTTTTTCATGGAGCCGCGCCTCGCCGCATGGCTTGGGGCGGCTGCCCGTAGATGCGGATGAAGGCGCGGCGCATGCGCTCCGTATCGCCAAAGCCCACCCGGCGCGCGATGGCGTCCATGCCGGTCCCGCCCTCCTCGACCAGCTCGCGAGCGGCCTCGGCGCGTATTCGCTCTACCGCCTTGGCCGGCGTCTGGCCGGTTTCCTGTTTGAACTGACGGCAGAACTGGCGCGGGCTCAGGCATGCCACGCCGGCGAGGCGCTCGATGTCCAGGACTTCATCCAGGTGCTGCCCCACGTGCGCCAGGACCTCGCGCATGCGTCCGCTGGACGGCGTCAGGTCCTGCAACGCCGAGAACTGCGATTGCCCGCCCGTGCGGCGGTGATAGACCACCATTTCCCGGGCCGTGGCGCGTGCGACCGCCTCGCCATGGTCCGCCTGCACCATGGCCAGCGCCAGGTCTATGCCGGCCGCGATCCCCGCCGACGTCCACACCGACCCGTCCTCGACATAGATGCGATCCGCCTCTACCGTCAGAGCCGGGTGGCGCTGTTGCAGCTCGGAGGCGTGGCGCCAGTGGGTGGTCGCACGGCGCCCCTCCAGAAGGCCGGCCTGCGCCAGTACGAAAGCGCCCGTGCAAACGCTGGCGACGCGCCGGCCGCGCGCATGCGCGGCGCGCAGATAGGCCAGCATGGCTGGCGCCGCCCTCGGCTCGCGCGCGCCCTGGCCGCCCGGCACCAGCACCGTATCGGCGCGCAGGCCGCGCCAAGGCCGGGTCAGCACCGGCACGCCGGCCGAACAACGGACCTGACCGCCATCGGCCGACGCCACGGCCACCTCATAGGCGCCCGGCAGCAGCTCGGCCGCAATCTGGAAGACTGACAGCGGCCCAGCCATGTCGAGCAGCTGGAAGTTGGGCATAGGCAGGATGCAGACGCGGTGGGTCATGGCAAGAAACGAGGGAAAATGGTCATTCTTGTCAAATTCTCCGGCGCTAGAGTGGGGCCTGTCAATCCTCCAGATCTCCCCTCGCCATGACCTCCCCCTCGCGCGGCCTGCGCAATGCCCGCATCCTCGCCATCTGCCAAGGCCTGTACATCGCGGCGATCTCCATCGACCTCACCTTGACGGCGCTGACCGGCCAGATGCTGGCGCCGCATCCGGCGCTGGCGACGTTGCCATTCGCGCTGATCACGGTGGCGGGCGCCGCGGTCACCTGGTATGCCTCTTTGCTGATGCAGCGCATCGGCCGCCGCGCGGGCTTCGTGCTGGGCTCGCTGGCCGGCGCCGCTGGCGGGCTGATCTCCGTGGCCGCGGTGTTCGCCGGCGATTTCTGGCTCTTCTGCCTGGGCACGGCGCTGGTCGGCGTGTTCCAGGCCTTCGCGCAGTATTACCGGCTGGCGGCCGCCGACGCGGTGCCCGCCGAAGCCAAGAGCCGCGCCATCTCCGTGGTGCTGACGGGTGGCGTCATCGCGGCCATCGCCGGGCCGGCCCTGGCGGCGTGGGCCAAGGATTTATTCCCCGCGGCAATCTTCTCCGGCGCCTATCTGATGGTGGCCTTGCTGGGCGCGGCCAGCGCGCTGCTGCTCGTGGCGTACCGCGACCAGGACGGCGATGGCGGCCAGCCCGCTGAAGCGCAGGCCGGGGGCCTGCCGGCCCGCCCCTTGGGCGAAGTCATGCGCCAGCCCATCTTCGTGGCGGCCCTGGCCAACAATGTCGTGGGTTCGGTCTCGATGATGTTCGTGATGACGGCTGCCCCGCTGGCCGCCGTCGCCTGCCAGCACAGCATCGCCGACGGCGCCAGCATCATGCAGTGGCATCTCATCGGCATGTACGCCCCGGCCTTCTTCGCGGGCGCGCTGATCAATCGGCTCGGCCTGCCCCGGGTGCTCGGCATGGGCATGGCATTGAACGCGGCCTGCTCGCTGATCGCCATGCAATCGAGTTCGCTTGCGGCTTTTCATGCGGCGCTGTTCTGCCTGGGAGTGGGCTGGAACTTCATGTTCGTCGGCGGCACCACGCTGCTGGCGCAGTCCTACCGCCCCGCCGAACGGGCCCGCGTGCAAGGAGCCGCCGAGATGCTGCGCTATGCCACCACCGCCCTGGCCACACTGGCCGCCGGCCCCGCGCTGGCGCGGATGGGTTGGGAAGCCCTGAATGCCGCCATGCTTCCCATCGTAGGCCTGGCCGCCGTCATGACCGGCTGGTGGGCGCTGTCGCGACGGACCGAACGGGCCGCCGCCTGAGCATTCCTGCCCGAGGGCCTGTTCACACTAAATCGAGCCTTGCACAGGCCCTAGTCTCGCGGCTCCTGCTTGCGCCGGTAGAACGCCAGCACCTCTTCCAGCTCGCGGGTCCGCGCAAACGGCGGCAACCCGCGCCACAGGCGCTTGCCATAGGGCTTTTCGACCAGGCGGCCATCGCCCACCATGAGCACGCCCCAATCCAACTCCGTCCGGATCAGGCGGCCGGCACCCTGCTTGAGCGAGATCGCGGCCTCGGGCAATTGGTACTCGGAGAACGGATTGCCGCCCTGAGCCCGGCAGGCCCGCAGGCGCGCCTCGATGACCGGGTCGTCGGGCGGCGCGAAGGGCAGCTTGTCGATCGCCACCAGGGTCAGCACGTCGCCAGGCAGGTCGATGCCTTCCCAGAAGCTGGCGCTGCCCACCAGCACGGGATGCTCCAGCCGGCAGAAGCGGTCCAGCAGATCGCGGCGCGTGCCGTCGCCCTGCTTGAGCAGCGGCCACTCATGCCCGGCATCGTCGAACTGGTCGGCCAGCAGGTTCGCCACCTTGTCCACCGCGCGCAGGGTCGTGCACAGGACCAGCGTCCCGCCAGGACTCGCTTCCAGCAAGGGCATCAGCGTCTGCACGAAGCGGTCGAGGAACTGCGGCGACTGCGGCTCCGGCATGCCGCGGGGCACGAACAGCAGGGCCTGCTCCGGATAGTTGAACGGCGATTCCCATTTGCCGGTGCGCGCCTTTTCCAGCCCCAGCTGGCTCGTGAAATGGGTGAATTCCCCGTTTATCGACAGGGTGGCCGACGTCATGATCCAGGCCTGGCCCGGCTTGCGGTACTTGGAGAAGGCCTGGGCCACGGACAACGGCGCGGAATGCAGGCGCACATGGTGCTGTCCGTGCTCGACCCAGCGCACCGCCGGACCTGTCCATTGCTCCGCGGCGGCGGCGCCCGCCAGGATGGCGGCCGGCGTGGGCAGGCCGTCGCCCAGCGCGGACGGGGCCGCGGGCTCGGGCGCCTGGTCGTCGCGGCCCCAGCCTTCGTCATCCAGCGCTGCGCCGCTGCGACCCGGCGTGGCCCAGCGCTTGAGCCGCGCGGATATCTCCGCGCCGCTGCGCGCCGCGGCCATCAGGTCAGGATGCTTTTCGGACACGGCGGCCAACGCTTGCGCCGCGCTGTCCACGGCCTCGCGCAGCGCCTTGAGCGCTTCGTCGAATTCTTCGGGATTGGGAATGGCCTCGAAGGTGGCCTTGCGGCCCGGCATTCTGTCCAGGGGCGCGCAGACCAGCCGCAGTTCGCGCGCGGCCGTCTCCAGGTGACGACTGACGTCGCTCCATTTGGCCGCCTCGCGCGCATAGGCCAGGCCGGCGACTTCCAATGCGCGGCCGAAGTCCATCAGCTGGTGCGTGGACACGCTGCTGCCCAGGAAGCGCGTAGCGGTGTCGGGGAGCTGGTGCGCCTCGTCGAAGATGACGGTATCCGCCTCCGGCAGCAGGTCGGTGACGCCCTCTTCACGCAGCACCAGATCGGCCATGAACAAGGCATGATTGACGACCACCACGTCGGCCTCCTGGGCCTGCCGGCGGGCCTTCACGACGAAGCAGTCGCGGATGCGCGGGCATTCCTGCCCCAGGCAGTTCTCGCGGGTGGAGGTCACCCGCTGCCAGATGTCGGCGTCTTCCGGCACCTGCGCGAGATCGCTGCGGTCGCCGGTCTTGGAGATGCCCGCGAACACCTGGATCTGGCGCAGCTGCTGAATCTCGCTGCGGGACTTCAAGGCGCGCTCGTCGCCCTGCAGGCGATCCAGGTGATAGTGGCAGACGTAATTGCCCCGGCCCTTGAGCAGCGCGGCCGTCACCGGGGCGGCCAGCGCGGCGCGCACACGCGGGAGATCGCGGGCGAAAAGCTGGTCCTGCAAAGTGCGGGTGCCGGTGGAAATCAGCACCTTGCCGCCCTGGATGAAGGCGGGTACAAGATAGGCCCACGTCTTGCCGATGCCCGTGCCGGCCTCGGCCACCAGCGTGGCGCGGTCCTGGATGGCCTGGCCGATGGCCTGTGACAGCTCTACCTGGGCCGGTCGCGGCTTGTAGCCGGGCAAGGCCGTGGCCAAAGGCCCGTCCTCGTCGAAGAATTCGGAAATATCCAGGTCCAGCATCGGAATAGCCTGGCCGGTGCCGCTTGCGGTTCGGACGCCAGGCGCTTAGGTGGGAAAGGACCAAATGATACCCGCTGCCGCATGCCCTCCGCGTCTCGAAGCTGCCGCAATAGGGACGTATCCGTCCGCTTTGGCACGTCTTGTAACAGGCGCTTATGGCACAATCCGCCCCTTGTTTTCCCTTTTTGTCGTCGTATAGAGATGTCTGAAACTTCCACTATCACGAACGTCGCCGCCGGCGTCGACAACGCCCGCATCGTCGCGCAGCTCGCCACCGAGCTCGAAGCGCGCGCCTCCCAGATCGCTGCGGCGGTGGAACTGCTGGACGATGGCGCCACCGTCCCCTTCATCGCCCGCTACCGCAAGGAAGCCACCGGCGGCCTGGACGATACCGTGCTGCGCAACCTGGAAGTGCGCCTCGGGTATCTGCGCGAACTCGAAGAGCGCCGCGGCGCCATCCTCGAATCGATTTCCCAGCAGGGCAAGCTCACGCCCGAGCTGCAGCAGGAAATCGGCGCCGCCGATACCAAGCAGCGTCTCGAAGACCTGTACGCGCCGTACAAGCCCAAGCGCCGCACGCGCGCCCAGATCGCCCGCGAGGCCGGCCTGGAGCCTTTGGCCGACGCCATCCTGGCGGATCCCGCCTGCGACCCGGCCGCGCTGGCCGCCCAGTACCTGAATCCCGAAGCGTCCATCAATGACGCCAAGGCCGCGCTCGATGGCGCGCGCGACATCCTGGCCGAGCGCTACGCCGAGAACGCGGACCTGCTGGCCGACCTGCGCGAGCACCTGTGGTCCACCGGCCTGCTGTATTCCAAGATGGTCGAAGGCAAGGAGGCCGAAGGCGCCAATTTCCGCGACTGGTTCGACTTCAGCGAGCCGCTGCGCACCCTGCCCTCTCACCGCATCCTGGCGCTGCTGCGCGGCCGCCAGCAAGGCGTGCTGGAACTGCGCCTGGGCCTGGAGGCCGAGCTGGAAGCCCAGGTGCCGCATCCCTGCGTGGCCCGCGTCGCCAACTTCCTGAAGCTGGGCAACGGCCTGTTCGCGCTTGACGCCTCGCCGCGCGCCCGCTGGCTCGGCGAGGTCTGCCGCTGGACCTGGCGCGTGAAGCTGCTGACCGCTTTCGAAAGCGAACTGATCGGCCGCCTGCGTGAAAGCGGCGAAGCCGAGGCCATCCGCGTGTTCGCGGCCAACCTGAAGGACCTGCTGCTGGCCGCGCCGGCCGGCCCCAAGGCCGTGCTGGGCCTGGACCCCGGCATCCGCACGGGCTGCAAGGTCGCCGTCATCGACGTGACCGGCAAGGTAGTGGACACCACCACCGTCTACCCGTTCGAGCCGCGCCGCGACCGCGATGGCACGATCAACACGCTGGCCGCGCTTGTCGCGCGCCACAAGGTGGACCTGATCGCCATCGGCAACGGCACCGCCTCGCGTGAAAGCGAAAAGCTGGTCGGCGACATGATGGAACGCTTCCCCGACCTCAAGGTCACCCGCGTGGTGGTCTCCGAAGCCGGCGCGTCGGTGTACTCCGCATCCGAAACCGCCGCGCAGGAATTCCCCGACCTGGACGTGACGCTGCGCGGCGCCGTGTCCATCGCGCGCCGCCTGCAGGATCCGCTGGCCGAACTGGTCAAGATCGATCCGAAGGCCATCGGCGTGGGCCAGTACCAGCACGACGTGAACCAGCGCGAGCTGGCCCGCTCGCTGGACGCCGTGGTCGAAGACTGCGTGAACGCCGTGGGCGTGGACGTGAACACGGCCTCGGCCGCCCTGCTGGCCCGCGTGTCCGGCCTGAACTCGCTGCTGGCCAAGAACATCGTGGCCTGGCGCAACGAGAACGGCGCCTTCCCCACTCGTGACATCCTGCGCAAGGTGCCGCGCTTCGGCGACAAGGCGTTCGAGCAGGCCGCGGGCTTCCTGCGCATCCCCAACGGCGACAACCCGCTGGACGCGTCGTCCGTCCACCCCGAAGCCTACCCGGTCGTCGAGCGCATCGTTGCCAAGATCAAGGCAGAGGTGAAGCAGATCATCGGCCAGCGCGATGCGCTCAAGGGCGTCTCGCCGTCCGACTTCACCGACGAACGCTTCGGCTTGCCCACGGTGCGCGACATCTTCGCCGAACTGGAAAAGCCCGGCCGCGACCCGCGCCCCGAATTCAAGACGGCGCAGTTCAAGGAAGGCGTGGAAACGCTGAACGACCTGTACCCAGGCATGGTGCTGGAAGGCGTCGTGACCAACGTCGCCAACTTCGGCGCGTTCGTCGACATCGGCGTGCACCAGGACGGCCTGGTCCACATTTCGGCCCTGGCCGAGAAGTTCGTGAAGGATCCTCGCGACGTCGTGCGCGTGGGCCAGACGGTCAGCGTGAAGGTGCTGGAAGTGGACGCCGCGCGCAAACGCGTTGCGCTGACCATGCGCCTGAATGACACCGCGGCCCCCGCCCGCCGCAGCGGCGACGCCCCCAAGGGCGGCGACCGCGGCAACCGCCGGCAGCAAGGCGACGGCGGCCGCGGCGGCGCGGGCGGCGGCATGATGAACAGCGCGATGGCGGACGCCTTCGCGAAGCTCAAGCGCTGATCGCCAGCGCTCGGCCGCGCCCTGACGCTCGGCTGCATGGTCCAAAAAAAAGCCCGGCGCATGATGCGCCGGGCTTTTTTTGTCGCCGGGCGGCCGGCCTATTCCTGGGACAGCGAGTCCAGCGCTTCGCGCGCGCGCGCCAGCAAGGCGCCCTCCGGCGCGGTCGCGACGGTCACGCCGTCGATGATGGCGGCATAGCCCTGTCCGTCTGCCTGCAGCACCGCATCCGCGGGTTCCGACTGCAGGCGGCGCATCAAGGCGCCGGCTTCCTTGGGATCGGCGAAGCGCTGCGACAGGAGCAATTCCTCGCCGTCGGCGGCCAGCAGGCGGAAACGGAAACCGCCATCTTCGTCGCGGAAGCTGACGAAACGCGCGCCCTTGCCCTTTTCCTTCTTGGGCTCCGCGCCCCTGGCGCCCGCGGATGCGGCTTCCAGGTTGCGCAGGCCAACTGCCTGGCGCAGTTCGCGCATGAACGGCTCCGACAGCTTGCGGGCCTTGGCGGCGCCCGCCTGCAGGATGTCTTCGATACGGCCGGGATTGGCCATCAGGTCGAAGTACTTCTCCCGCATGGGCGCGAGCAGGTTTTCCAGGTGGTCGTAGAGGGCCTGCTTGGCGTCGCCCCAGCCCAGCCCTTCTTCCAGCTGCTTGCGGAATGCGACGGACTGCTCCGGCGTGGCGAACGCGCGGTAGATCGTGTACAGGTGCGAGTTCTCGGCGTCCTTGGGTTCGCCGGGCTGGCGCGAATCGGTCACGATGCGCATCACCGAAGCGCGCAGCGCGCGGGCGCCGCCCTCGAACAGCGGGATCGTGTTGTTGTAGCTCTTGGACATCTTGCGGCCGTCCAGTCCAGGCAGCGTCGCCACGTCTTCCTCGATCACCACTTCCGGCAGGGTGAAGTAATCACGGCCATAGAGGTGATTGAAGCGCTGGGCGATGTCGCGCGCCATTTCCAGGTGCTGGATCTGATCGCGGCCCACCGGCACCTTGTTGGCGTTGAACATCACGATATCCGCGGCCATCAGCACCGGATACGAGAACAGCCCCATCGTGACGCCGTCGTCCGGCTCCACGCCCTTCGCCTCGTTCTGGTCCACCGCCGCCTTGTAGGCGTGCGCCCGGTTCATCAGGCCCTTGGCCGTGACGCAGTTCAGCATCCAGGTCAGTTCGGGGATCTCGGGGATATCCGACTGGCGATAGAAGGTCACGCGTTCGTGGTCCAGCCCCACGGCCAGCCAGGTGGCGGCGATTTCAAGGCGCGAACGCGCCACGCGGGCAGGGTCGTCGCACTTGATCAGCGCGTGGTAATCGGCCATGAAGAAGAATGCGTCCACGCCGGGCTGCGTGCTGGCCTGGACGGCGGGACGGATCGCGCCCGCGTAGTTGCCGAGGTGGGGTGTTCCAGAGGTGGTGATGCCGGTGAGGACGCGGGTATTCATGAGGCGAAGAGGCGTTTAGGGGAAAACACCCAGTGTAACGTGCCGGACGGACGCCGCGCCCGCAGCGCTACAGAACGGCCAGAACCGGCGCCGCCAACGCGCACAGGCCGCCCGCCGTCAATGCGGCGCGCGGCCGGAAGGTCAGGAACCAGATCAGCAGCAGGCCGGCAATGCTGAGGATGCCGATCCATTCGACCGTGCCGTAGCTCCAGCCCCAGACCGCCGCCGAAGCGCACAGGGACAAGGCCAACGCGAGCCATCCGAACGCGCGCAGCGGCACGCGATGCCGCCGCGGCAGCGCGCGGTCGAAGAGATCCTCGTAGTGGCGGTCCATGCCCAGGCACAGGGCGGAGAACCCCGCATAGGCCAGGCAGAAGGCGGCAAGCGTCATGGCGTATCACCTCTGGGTTCATAAACGGCGCGGCCCGGGGCGGCCTCGGCAACGCGGGAGGAGATGGAGCTGGCGGCGACGGGCTTTCCGGCGACGGGTTTCCCTGCCCGCGCCTTGGCCGCCGCTTTTGCCGGCGCCTTGCCGGCCTTGCGCGCCATCCAGCCGAACAGCGCCGCGCCGGCCAGGCAGGTCAGGTCGAAACCGGCCATGACCCAATCGCCGGCGGGCAGCGACACCCCAAGGTGGCGCGAGGTGGTGCATGCATTGGCCAACGGCACCAGGGCAAGCGCCACGGCGGCCACGGCCAGCAGGTCCGGCCATTTGCGGCGCTGGAACAGGAAGGCATAGATCAGCGACAAGCCCCAGGCCGAGAAAAAGGCGCGGACTTCCCAGACCTGGCGGCCGGGCATGTCTGCCGGCAACAGGCGATTGGCCAGGAAGAAAGCCGCAACCCCGAAAACCACGCCTGCGATGGTGCCGGCATTCAGGCCGTCTACCAGGCGCAGCGAAAATGCCTCGCGCGCATCTCCCGGCCGGGCTTTCTGGCGACGCTTGGCGATCCACAGGACCAGCCCCGTGCCCACCATGCCCGTGCCCGCCAGGCTCACCAGGAAATACAGCCATCGCAGCAGCGGTTCGGCGAACAGCCCCAGGTGCAGCCCGGTGATGATACCGGCGGTTTGCACGGTGGCGCTGAGTTCATCCTCGCCTTCCTGCAATTCGCCCGTCACGCCATTGAAGCGCATGTAGGGCGCCAGCCGGCCATACGACACGCCGTCGGCGGCGTTGCGGACCAGGGTCACGATGGCGCCGGCATCGCCGGGGTTGTTGACCGTGACGCGGCCCACGCGGCCCTGCCAATGCTGTTCGGCCTGGGCCACCAGCGGCGCGAGCGGGACCGTCGGCGCCGGTTGGTTCAACGGCGGCGTGATCTTGAACGATTTGAAGACCTCGTCGGTGTATTGCCGCGGGTTCTCGTAAACGGCGTGGATGCCGGCGGGCATCAACATGACCATGAACAGCACGAGCCCGCTGAACGTGATCATCAGGTGGAACGGCAAGCCCAGCACCGACAAGGCGTTGTGCCCGTCCATCCAGGCGCGCTGCCCGCCCTTTCTTGGGCGGAAGGTAAAGAAATCGGCGAATATCTTCTTGTGGGTGATGATGCCGCTGATGATCGCCACCAGCATGAACATGCCAGCGATGCTCGCCAGCCAGCGCCCCCACGGGAACGCGGTTTCCAGTTCGAAGTGGAATCGGTAGAAAAAATCGCCGCCGCGCGTTTCGCGGCCGGTAACGGCCTGCCCGCTCTGCGGATCCAGCTTCACGCGCACGAAACCGCGTTCGCCCGGTTTGGGCTTGGGCACCTGGTACAACAGCTGGATGAGCGGCTCGCGGTTCGACGGCGGCGTGATGAACCAGCGCTTGGCGTCCGGCGCGTGCTCGTTCAAGTAGCGTTGCGCCTGCTCCACCGCCTGCACTGAAGCGATCGGGCGCGCCTGGATCTCCGGCTGCATCCAACCCGTGATCTCGGGCCGGAAAAACGCCAGCGTGCCGGTCAGGAACATCGCGTACAGCACCCATCCGAAGATCAGGCCGGCCCACGTGTGCAGCCAGGACATGGACTGGCGCAGGCCTTCCTCGCCCTGCGCCTTGGGTTTCGCCGCCTTCATGCCATCCCCATCGCCCGCCCGACCAGGAACATGGCGCCGAGCACGGCAGCCGGCAGCAGAATGCCGGCCCAGGCCCGCCACGCATTGCGCGTGGCGAATACCCAGATCACGCCGCAGGCGTAGAACACGAAGGACAGCATCTGCGCCGTGGTCACGGCGTCCGCCCTGCCCATCGGCAACCAGACGGCCAGGCAGGCCGCAGCCGCCGAGGCCAGGGCATAGCCGCCCAGGATGGCCGCCGCCATGCGGGAGAAGACGGCCAGACGGTAGCGCATCATGCCTGCGCCGGCAGCGGGCGCTTTCACAGGGACACGTTGCCGGTCAGGATGGATACGTAGCGGGTCCTTGCGCAGGACCTGCCGCCGGCGCCCGTCGCGCCCGCGAAGGCGGCCGGAGTTCTTGCGAATGCCATTGTTGATTTTCCTTTGGTCCAGCCCAGGTGTTTGACTGGACCTAAATTATAACCATTCTCACTACGTTATGAAGCGAGGCGCGGAAATCAGGACTACCAGCGATACCGCAGGCTCGCCTTGATCGAACGCTGGTAGCCATACCAGCACCAGGAATCGCCCGCGCACGATGCGATGTATTCCTTGTCGAAGAGGTTCTGCACGTTCAGCGCCACCTGCATGCCCTTCAACGAGGGCGACGCGCGGCCGAGGTCGTAATCCAGCATCAGGTCGAACAACGTGACCGACGGGACCTTCAGGCTGTTGGCCTCATCCCCGTACGACGAACCGATGTAGCGCACGCCGCCGCCCACGCCCAGGCCGGCCAGCGGGCCTTCCTGCAACTGGTAGCGGGCCCAGGCGGACGCCTGTTGCGACGGCACGCCCACGGGCGTCTTGCCCTTCAGGTTCAGGCCCGCCGCATTGGGATAGGCCTTGGAGTACTCGTTGTCCATCAGCGAATACGCCGCCACCAGCGTCAGCCCGCGCATGGGCTCGGTCTTGGCCTCCAGTTCGATGCCCTGCGTGCGCAGCTCCCCCGCCTGGATGGAGCAGCGCCCGCCGGCCGTTCCGCAGACATGGGTGGGGTCCGGATCCGTGGTCGTCATGTTCTCGCGGCGGATATCGAAGGCGGCGGCCGTCAGCATCGTGGCGCTGCCCGGGGGCTGGTACTTGATGCCCACTTCGTACTGCTTGCCCTCGATCGGCTTGAACGGCGTGTTGTTCCAGCCCGTGCCCGATTGCGGTTCGAACGATTCCGAATAGCTGAAGTACGGCGCCACGCCGTTGTCGAAGTTGTAGATGACGCCCATGCGGCCCGAGAACGCTTCGGCGTTCAGCGACGAAGGAGCGACGCGGCCGGTCGCGAGCGTCGTGGTTTCGCCGACGGTGCGCGACCAATCGTAGCGTCCGCCCAGCAGCACCGAAAGGCGGTCGATCCTGATCTGATCCTGGAAATACACGCCCGTCTGGTATTGCTTGGACGTGGCGTCCGTGGAAAACGCCGGAGCGGGGATGTTCTGATGGTTGTCCGGATTCAGCACGTCCAGCGTCGGCGCGGTGCCGAACCCCGACAGGGTGTCGGTCTTGACGTGCTGATAGTCCAGGCCCAGCAGCACGGTATGGTTGAAGGCGCCCGTGTCGAAGCGCGCCTGCAGATTGTTGTCGAGCGTCAGCGCCCCCACGTCCACGTCCGTCGCGATCGACGAACGCTGCTGGTACAGGTACGTTTTGTCCGTATAGCCGTAGTTGCTCGTCATCGCGCCGTAGATGCTGCGGTAGCGCGCTTCGGAACGCGTCCAGCGCAGGCTTTGCGAGGCCTTGAACGTGTCGTTGAAGCGATGGTCCAGCACGTAGCCCAGCGAATAGCTCTTGCGGTCGCTCTCTTCGAAATTGGCGTCCCCGTCGTAATAGTCGGCCGGCAGCCGGATTCCGTCCGGCGCCGAGCGCAGCGTGCGCATCGAGGACACGCTGCCGTACGACCCCATGTCCGGATCGTGCTGGAAATTCGTCAGGATGGTCAGCGACGTGTCGCCGTTGGGCCTCCAGGTGAAGGCCGGCGCTACGAAGTAGCGGCGCTCCTTGGTGTCCTTGACCTGGCCATCGGACATATAGCCCGACCCCACCAGGCGATACAGATACTTGCCATCGTCGTCCAGCGAACCGCCGAAGTCGAAATTGGCGCGGCGGTAATCGTAGTTGCCGACCTGCACTTCGACCTCTCGCAGCGTCTCTTCCAGCGGACGCTTGCTCACCTGGTTCACCACGCCGCCCGGACCGCCTTGCCCGTACATGACCGACGCCGGCCCCTTCAGCACGTCCACGCGCTCCAGGCGGTAGGCATCCACCTGCGGCAGCGCGTCGCGGCCGCCGAACACGCGCAGGCCGTCCAGGTAGGTCGACGCGGAGAACCCGCGCACGCTGAACTGGTCCAGCCGCGTCGCCGTGGCGCCGCGCGTCTCGGTCGCCACGCCCGCCGTATAGCGCAGCACCTGGTTCAATGTCTGCGCGCCCTGCTCCGTGATCTGTTCGCGGGTAACGACGGACACGGACTGCGGCGTCTCGATGAGGGGGGTGTCGGTCTTGGTGGCGCTGGCACTGGCCGTGGCCACGTAGCCCACCGTGGGCGCGAACGCGCTGTCGGCCATGCCCGATACGGTCACCGGAGCCAGCGTCGTCGTGCCGCCCTCGAACGAGGACGCCGGCTCCAGGGTCCACGCATTGCCCGATTGGGCGCGCGCCTGCAGCCCGCTGCCCGACAGCAGGCGGGCGAATCCGGCGCTCACCGAATAGGCCCCTTCCAAGCCCTCCGAGCGGCGATTGCGCACAAGCGCGGGGTCGAACGACAAGATCACGCCCGCGCTGCGCGCGAACTGCGTCAAGGCGTCGGCCAGCGGGCCGGCGGCGATCCGGTAGCTGCGCGCGGCATCGGCGGCCGCGGAAACGGCCTGGGCCCGGGCCTGCGGCATGCCTGCGATGAACGCGCCCGCGCAGGCGGCGGCCAGCACGGCGAGGCGGCCTGCGGCCATGGGTGCGCGCACGCGCGAGTGGGGTGAAGCGGACACGAAACTCTCCCTGTACGGTGATGTCTATTTCTGCTTTCCGTACGGGATCCGAAAACCTGCAAGGCGCGAACGGGGAAATTTGTAACTGTCAGGTCTCGCGGGGGCCAACCCACAGCAGGTACCGCGTATGGCGCGTCACGCTGATGGGCAAGGCGGGCTCAAGCGCCTTGAGCGCCCGCTCGGCGTCGTCCAGCGGGAACACCCCCGACAGCCTCAGCCCCGCCACCGCCGGGTCCACGCGGATCATGCCGACGCGTTGGCGGGCCAGGTAGCGCGCGAACTCGTCCAGGCGCCAATCCTTCGCCACCACCATGCCGTCGATCCAGGCCAGCCGGTCCGGATCCGAGGGCAGGCGGCTGATTTCGCCGTAGTCCGAGAACGCCAGACGCTCCCCCGCGGCCGCCAGCGTCATCGCGCCCGCGCGCAGCAGCTGCACGCTGCCTTCGTAGACGCCCACACGCGCGCCGTCGCCGGTACGCCGCAGATCGAAGCGCGCCGCATCCGCGCGCAGCTCGCCGTAGCCGGTGTCCACGCGCAACGGCGCAACGCCGGGACGCGCCTCGGTGCGCACCAGCATTTCGCCGCGCAGCAGATCGATGCCGCGGGCCTCGCGCCCCAGGCTCAGGCGCACCGCGCTGTCGCTGTTCAAGGTGATGTGCAGCCCGTCGGCCACCGCAACCGCGCGCCGTTCGCCGATGCCGGTGCTGAGGTCCGCGGCCAGTCGCTGCCACGGAGCATGGCGATAGCCCGCCCAACCAGTGACGGCCACGCCGGAGAGCGCCAGCAGCCCGCGCAGAACCGCCCGGCGGCCTTCCGGCGGCGACGCGGCCAACGCCGAATGCGCCAGGGCGGAAGGCACGCGGCGCGCGTCCCGCCCGATGCGCTGCAGGCGCTCCCAGGCCTGGCGATGCGCGGGGTCCTGCGCCAGCCAGGCCTCGCACGCCTGGCGCTCATCGGGGCCAGCCACGCCGGACTGCAGCCTGGCCCACCAGGCGATCGCCTGGTTCACGACGGCGTCCGGCGGCGCGGCGGCGCTATCCATAGAACGCCGCATAGCATGCGGACATCGCGCGCACCATGTACTGCTGCACGGAACTCAGGGAAACGCCCAGGCGCTCGGCGATTTCGGGATAGGTCAGGCCGTCCAGCTGGGACAGCAGGAAGGCCGAGCGCGCCTTGGGAGGCAGGCCGTCCAGCAGCCGGTCCAGCTCCGCCAGCGATTGCAGCTGCTCGGCCTGGGCTTCGGGAGAAGGCGCATAGGCCTCCGGGATGGCGGCCAGGTAGGCGAGATAGGCGCGCTCGAGGGCGGCGTGCCGCTGGTGGTCCACCACCAGGCCCTTGGCGATCGTGGTGAGCAGCGCCCGCGCCTCGCATGCGCGCACCGCCTTGCGGCCCTGGATCAACCTGAGGAATACGTCCTGCGCCAGGTCTTCTGCGCGGTGCTCGCACCCCAGCCTGCGGCGCAGCCATCCGAACAGCCAGGGGCGATGATCGCGGTACAGGCCGTCGACGGGCGCGGGCGGAGCATCAGCGCCCGGGGCCGAAGTGGACAGAAAGGTGGAAGGCACGGTAGAGACAGCGGCACTGGACCAGAAGTCTCAAAATCTTAATTGATAATGACTTGCATTACTAATTCAATCTATGCCAGGCCCGGAAAATCCGGGCGAATGCGGCATAACTACAACGACACGGCCAGCCGGCGTTCGGACTCGAGGTATTCGCGCGACTGCATTTCGAGAATACGCGAGACCGTGCGATGGAACTCGTTCGCCAGCGCACCTTCGGTATAGATTTCCTCGGGTTCGCATTCGGCGGACATAATGAGCTTGACGCGATGGTCGTAGAACACGTCGATCAGCCAGGTGAAGCGACGCGCCTCGGACGCCTGGCGCGGCCCCATCCTGGGCACGCCGGACAGGATCACGGCGTGGAAGCGGTTGGCCAGTTCCAGGTAGTCGTTCTGCGAGCGCGGGCCGCCGCAAAGCGTGGCGAAGTCGAACCACACCACCGAACCCGCCAGCGCCAGCGCGCGGATCTCGCGGTGCTCGATATGCAGCAGCGGCTCCTGGGGCGGCGTGTCGGCCAGGGTGTCGAAGGCTTTCTGCAGCGCTTGCTGGGCATGCTCGTCCAGCGGGGTGTGGTAGCACTGCACCTGTTCGAGCGAACGGCGGCGGTAGTCGACGCCGGCGTCCACGTTCATGACGTCCATGCGCGTCTGGATCAGCTTGATGGCGGGCAGCACGCGGTCGCGGTGCAGGCCGTCGGGGTACAGCGTCGAGGGCTCGTAATTGGAAGTCATCACGAACGACGTGCCGTACTCGAACAGCTTGAGCAGCAGGCGGTGCAGGATCATGGCGTCCGCCACGTCGGAGACGTGGAATTCGTCGAAGCAGATAAGGCGGTAACGCTTCGCCACCCGCCTGGCCACTTCGTCCAGCGGGTCCTGCATGCCCTTCACCTCTTCCAGTTCACGGTGCACGCCTCGCATGAATTCATGGAAGTGCAGGCGCGTCTTGCGCACCACGGGCACCGTGGCGTAGAAGGCGTCCATCAGGAAGCTCTTGCCCCGCCCCACTCCGCCCCAGAGGTACACGCCTCGCGGCACGTCGGGACGGTTCAGCAGCTTCTTCAGCGCGTTCGAGCGCATCGATTTGAACTTGACCCAGTCGTCGTAGTAGCGCTGCAGCCGGTCGATCGCCAGCTTCTGGGCGCTATCGGGCTTGTAGCCGCGTTCGGCCAGGGCGTGTTCGTAGTATTCGCTGACGTTCATGTGGGAAAGCAGGATTTGCTGCCCGCTGGGGGCGGTTTCATCTTGGGGCGTTCGTCCGACTATAAAAAAAAGGGCGGATCCTTGAACCCGCCCCGTCTTGCATCGGCTACGCGTCGATCAGAAGTTCAGCGCGCGCTTGTCCACGGCCAATGCGGCTTCCTTCACGGCTTCCGACAGCGTCGGGTGCGCGTGGCAGATGCGGGCGATGTCTTCGGCGGCGCCGCGGAATTCCATGATGGTCACGGCTTCCGAGATCAGTTCCGAGGCCATCGGGCCCACGATGTGCACGCCCAGGACCTCGTCGGTCTTGGCATCGGCGATCACCTTGGCGAAGCCGGTCGTGTCGCCCAGCGCGCGGGCGCGGCCGTTGGCCAGGAAGGGGAAGCTGCCGGCCTTGTACTCGCGGCCTTCGGCCTTGAGCTGCTGCTCGGTCTTGCCCACCCAGGCGATTTCCGGCGAGGTGTAGATGACCCACGGCACGGTGTCGAAGTTGACGTGGCCATGCTGGCCGGCGATGCGCTCGGCAACCGCGACGCCCTCTTCCTCGGCCTTGTGCGCCAGCATCGGGCCGCGCACGACGTCGCCCACCGCCCACACGTTCGGCAGGTTGGTCTTGCAGTCGCCGTCCACGGCGACGAAGCCGCGTTCGTCGAGCTTCAAGCCCACGGCATCGGCGTTCAGGCCGCCGGTGTAGGGCACGCGGCCGATCGAGACGATCAGCTTGTCCACCACCAGCTTCTGCTCGGCGCCCTTGGCATCGACGTAGGGCACCGTCACCGACTTGGCGGTGGCCTTGATCTCACCGATCTTGACGCCCATCTGGATGTTCAGGCCTTGCTTGGTGAAGGCCTTGAGGGCTTCCTTGGCCACTTGCTGGTCGGCGGCGGCCAGGAATTCCGGCATCGCTTCCAGGATGGTGACTTCCGAACCCAGGCGGCGCCATACGCTGCCCATTTCCAGGCCGATCACGCCGGCGCCGATCACGCCCAGCGTCTTCGGCACGGCGCCGATGTTCAGCGCGCCGTCGTTGGAGAGCACGACCTTTTCATCGAACGGCAGGCCGGGCAGTTCGCGCGCCGACGAGCCGGTCGCGACCACGACATGCTTGGCCACCAGGTCGGCTTCGGCCGTGCCGGTGACCTTGATGGCCCAGCCGCCGTCCACCTGGCCGGCGAACGCGCCCTTGCCATGGAAGAAGGTGACCTTGTTCTTCTTGAACAGGTACAGGATGCCGTCGTTGTTCTGCTTGACCACCGTGTTCTTGCGGCCGATCAGCGTGTCGAGCTTCAGGCTGACGCCCTTGACCTCGATGCCGTGCTCGGCGAAGTGGTGGTTGGCCTGTTCGAAATGCTCGGACGATTGCAGCAGCGCCTTGGACGGGATGCAGCCGACGTTGGTGCAGGTGCCGCCGGGAGCCGGGCCGCCCTGGCCGTTCTGCCAGGCGTCGATGCAGGCCACCGACATGCCGAGTTGGGCCGCGCGGATGGCTGCGATGTAGCCGCCGGGGCCGGCGCCGATCACGACGACGTCAAATTGTTGGGACATAGTGTTCTCGCGAAGAGGTATTGAGTGAAACACGCCCCGCCCTGCGGGCCGGCCGGAAGCCGGCCGGGGCGCCGCGGCGGGCGCCGGGCCGGGGCGTCGAGATTACAGGTCCAGCAACAGGCGCTGCGGATCTTCCAGGGCGTCCTTCATGGCGACCAGGCCCAGCACGGCTTCGCGGCCGTCGATGATGCGGTGGTCATAGGACAGGGCCAGGTAGTTCATCGGGCGGATGACGATCTGGCCGTTTTCGACAACCGGGCGCTCCTTGGTGGCGTGCACGCCCAGGATGGCCGATTGCGGCGGGTTGATGATCGGGGTGGACAGCATCGAGCCGAACACGCCGCCGTTGGAGATCGAGAACGTGCCGCCGGTCATCTCTTCGATGCCCAGCTTGCCGTCGGCGGCGCGGCGGCCGAAGTCGGCGATGGTCTTTTCGATGTCGGCGATCGACAGCTGATCGGCATTGCGCAGGATCGGCACGACCAGGCCGCGCGGGCTGCCCACGGCGATACCGATGTCGAAGTAGCCGTGGTAGATGATGTCCTTGCCGTCGATCGAGGCGTTGATCAGCGGGAACTTCTTCAGCGCGGCCACGGCGGCCTTGACGAAGAACGACATGAAGCCCAGCTTGATGCCGTGCTCTTTCTCGAACTTGTCCTTGTACTTGTTGCGCAGATCGATGACCGCTTGCATGTTCACTTCGTTGAACGTGGTCAGGATCGCGTTTTCCTGCTGCGATTGCAGCAGGCGCTCGGCGATGCGGGCGCGCAGGCGGCTCATCGGCACGCGCTGTTCCGGACGGCCGTCCAGCGACAGCGTGGCCGGGGCGGGAGCGGCGGCCGGAGCAGCCTTGGCGGGCGCGCTGGCGGCCAGGGCGTCGCCCTTGGTCACGCGGCCATCGCGGCCGGTGCCGGCGACGCTGGCGGCGTCCACGCCCTTCTCGGCGAGGATCTTGGAAGCGGCGGGCGAAGCCACGCCGGCAGCGGCCGACGAGGCGGGCGCGGCGGTCGGGGCGGCGGCGGCCTGTTCGGCGGCCTTGGGAGCCTCGGCGGGCGCGGTCGCGGCAGCGGCGGCGGCCTTGCCGGCGGTGTCGATGCGGGCCAGCACTTCGCCCGAGGTGACGGTGCTGCCGTCACCCTTGACGATTTCAGCCAGCACGCCCGAAGCCGGGGCCGGCACTTCCAGCACGACCTTGTCGGTCTCGACTTCGATCAGGATTTCGTCCGCTTCGACGGCTGCGCCCGGCTGCTTCTTCCAGGTCAGCAGGGTCGCTTCGGAAACGGATTCGGAGAGTTGGGGAACGACGACGTCGGTGATAGCCATTTTGTTTATTCCGTAAGGTGTTTGTTCTGGACCGCGCAGCGCGGGCAAAGTTCGAAACGGGGTTCCTGGAACTTGCCGCGCGCCGCGCGCGCATCGGGTTGGGTTACTTGGTCAGCATGACCTTGAACTTGGGCGCGAAGGCCGTTTCGATCAAGGCCTTCTGCTGCTCCTGGTGCTTGGCCAGGTAGCCCACGGCCGGCGAAGCGGACGCGGCACGACCGGCGTAGCCCAGCTTCTGGCCTTCGACCATGTTCTCGTACACGTGATGCTGAACATAGAACCACGGGCCCTGGTTCTGCGGCTCGTCCTGGACCCAGATCACTTCGGTTGCCTTCGGGTACTTGCGCAGTTCGGCCTCGAAGGACTTGTGCGCAAACGGGTACAGCTGCTCGACGCGGATGATGGCGACGTTGTCGGCGCCACGTTCGCGGCGGGCATTGACCAGATCGTAGTAGACCTTGCCCGAGCAAGCCAGCACGCGCTTGACCTTTGCGGCGTCGATGGCCTCGTCGACCTCGCCGATCACCGGACGGAAGCTGCCGCCGGCCAGATCGGTCAGGGGCGAGCCGGCGTCCTTGTTGCGCAGCAGCGACTTGGGCGTGAACAGCACCAGCGGCTTGCGGAACGGCCGGATCATCTGGCGGCGCAGCACGTGGAAGATCTGCGAGGCCGAGGTCGGCTGGACCACTTGCATGTTGTTGTCGGCGCACAGTTGCAGGAAGCGCTCGATGCGGCCCGACGAGTGCTCGGGGCCCTGGCCTTCGTAGCCGTGCGGCAGCATCAGGGTGAGGCCCGACTGGCGGCCCCACTTGGCTTCGCCGGAGCTGATGAACTGGTCGATCACGACCTGGGCGCCGTTGACGAAGTCGCCGAACTGGCCTTCCCAGATGGTCAGCGTGTTGGGCTCGGCGCTGGAGTAACCGTATTCAAAGCCCAGCACCGCCTCTTCGGACAGCACGGAGTCGATCACGGTGAACGGAGCCTGGCCTTCCGAGACGTTCTGCAGCGGAATGTAGGTGCCATCGTTCCAGCGTTCGCGGTTCTGGTCGTGCAGCACGGCGTGGCGGTGCGTGAACGTGCCGCGGCCGGAGTCCTGGCCGGTGATGCGGATGGCGTAGCCCGAGGACACCAGGGTGGCGAAAGCCAGATGCTCGCCCATGCCCCAGTCCAGGTTCATTTCACCCTTGGCCATGGTGCGGCGGTCGTTCAACAGCTTGGCGACCAGCGGGTGCACGGTGAAGCCTTCCGGCACCGTGGTGATGCGTTCGCCGATGCGCTTGAGTTCGGCCAGCGGCACGGCGGTGTCGGCCTGGTCGGTCCACTTGGCGCCCAGGAACGGCGACCAGTCGATGGCGTACTTGCTCTTGTAGTCGGTCAGCACCGGTTCGATGGTGCGCTGGCCGTCTTCCATCAGCTGGCGGTAGTCCTTGACCAGCTGATCGGCTTCGCCTTCGGCCAGCACGCCTTGCGTGGTCAGCTTGTCGGCGTACAGCTTGCGCGTGCCGGGGTGGTGGCCGATGCGCTTGTACATCAGGGGCTGCGTGAGCGACGGGGTGTCCTGCTCGTTGTGGCCCAGCTTGCGGAAGCAGACGATGTCCACGACGATGTCGTGGCGGAACTGCAGGCGGTAGTCCAGGGCCAGCTTGGTCACGAACACCACGGCTTCGGGATCGTCGCCGTTGACGTGGAACACGGGCGCTTCGATCATCTTGACCACGTCGGTGCAATACAGCGTCGAACGCGTATCGCGCGGGTCGGACGTGGTGAAGCCGATCTGGTTGTTGATGACGATGTGCAGCGTGCCGCCCGTGCCGTAGCCGCGGGTCTGGGCCAGGTTCAGGGTTTCCATGACCACGCCCTGGCCGGCGAAGGCCGCGTCGCCGTGCACCAGCACCGGCAGCACTTGCTTGCCTTCGGCGTCGCCGCGGCGTTCCTGCCGGGCGCGGGCGCTGCCCTCGACCACGGGGTTGACGATTTCCAGGTGGGACGGGTTGAACGCCAGCGACAGGTGGACCGGGCCGCCACGGGTGGACAGGTCGCTCGAGAAGCCGTTGTGGTACTTCACGTCGCCGTCGGTCAGGCCTTCGGCGTGCTTGCCTTCGAACTCGGCGAACAGGTCGCCGGGCATCTTGCCCATGATGTTCACGAGCAGGTTCAGGCGGCCGCGGTGGGCCATGCCGACCACGATTTCCTGGACGCCGTTTTCACCGGCGTGGTTCACCACTTCGTCCATCGAGGCGATGAAGCTTTCGCCGCCTTCCAGCGAGAAGCGCTTCTGGCCGACGTACTTGGTGTGCAGGAAACGCTCGAGGCCTTCGGACTCGGTCAGTTGCTGCAGGATGTGGCGCTTTTCTTCGGCCGTGTAGGACGGCGCGCCCAGAGTGGCTTCCAGGCGTTCCTGGATCCAGCGCTTGGCGGCGGGGTCGGAGATGTGCGTAAATTCGGCACCGATGCTGCGGCAGTAGGTGTCGCGCAGCGCCTTCAGGATGTCGCGCAGCGTCATGGTGCTGGCGGTCGTGAAGTAGGTGTTGGTTGCGGAGTAGGTCTGGTCCAGGTCCGCTTCGGTCAGGCCGTAGAAGGCCGGATCGAGTTCCGGGATCGGCGGACGCTCCTGGCGCTTGAGCGGATCCAGGTCGGCCCAGCGCGAACCCAGCGAGCGGTAGGCGGCGATCAGCGATTGCACCGAGACCTGCTTGCTGGCGACGCTGAGGTCGGGTTCGGCCGCGCGTTGCACGAAGGCATTGGCCTTGGCGCGCTGGGCGAACGATTCGACGATGGGAGCGTGGGCCTGGTCGCGGGTGGATTCCTGGCCGTCGGTCGCGGGAGCGTGCTGCAGCTGGTCGAAATATTCGCGCCAGTTGTCAGGTACCGAACCGGGGTTATCGAGGTAGGCTTCGTAAAGCTCCTCGACATAGGGGGCATTACCCCCGAATAAATAAGACGTGGATAGAGATTCCCATTCCGAAGACATATCGCTTCACCTTTACGAGTGCTTCACTCGACACGATGCAGGAAAACCTTCCGCGACACGGGCTTCCCGGTTAGCGGATAGCAGGGGCAGAAGGCGCGTACAAGCCTTGAAAGCCGTATGGCCGAGAGTATAACCCTTTGAGTTTATGGGCGTCTTCCTGCGTTTGCGTGACGCAAAAGCGAATTGGGAATGCCTTCATGCGGCGCCGGAATGTCCCGCGAACCCCGTCCATTGCGCCGTCTACGCGCCATCAAATTCCGTCAATCCAAAATGCGGCGGCGCGTCATTTTTTGCGCGGCGCGCACAAGTGTTGCGCGTACGCCTCGGTCACACCGGCAATTCGGTCGTGGACAGAATCTCTTTCAGGACGAAAAAGGTGCGGATCTGGCGCACGCCGGGAAGCTTGATGATCTCGCCGGCGTGCAGTTTGTTGAACCGCTCTAGGTCGCGGATGCGCAGCATCAGGAAGTAGTCGAACTCTCCCGCCACCAGATGGCACTCCAGGCAGCCGCTGATGCCGCGCGCCGCCTCTTCGAAATCGGTGAAGGACTCGGGCGTGGAGCGGTCCAGCACCACGCCCACGATGACCAGCGTGGCCATGTCCACATCGGCGGGTTCGAGCAGCGCCACGGTCTTCCTGATGATGCCCTCGCCTTTCAGCTTTTCCACGCGCCGCAGGCAGGCTGCGGGGCTCAGGTGGACCCGCGCGCTCAGCTCAAGATTGGTGATCTGGGCGTCCTGCTGCAGCACGCGCAGGATCTGGCGGTCGATGCGGTCCAGGCTGGAAATGGCTGCCATTCGATATGTCCCTGAAAATTAAATTTCGTTCTTTATTTTCATGACCAAATAATAGATCCCAATCTTGATTTCCTAAAAACATTAACCACATTAATCACGAAAAATACGCAATTGACCAGATATCCAGGCCATTCCTATGATTTTTACGTCCAAGCCATTCCGGCCGGCATGGCGGGACTCAACAGGAGCCAGCATGGATCTGCAACGATTTCCCCGCTATCGCCTGACCTTCGGCGATACCCCGATCGAAAAGCTCGACCGCCTGTCCGCCCATCTGGGCGGCAAGGTCGAGATCTACGCCAAGCGCGAAGACTGCAATAGCGGCCTGGCCTTCGGCGGCAATAAGCTGCGCAAGCTGGAATACCTGATCCCGCAGGCCCTGGAACAAGGTTGCGACACCCTGGTCACGATCGGCGGGATCCAGTCCAACCACACCCGCATGGTCGCCGCAGTGGCGGCAAAGCTTGGGCTGGCATGCGTGCTGGTGCAGGAAAACTGGGTCGACTATTCGGACGCCGTCTACGACCGGGTCGGCAACATCATGATGAGCCGCCTGATGGGCGCCGACGTGCGCCTGGTGGACCAGGGATTCGATATCGGCTTTCGGCGCAGCTGGGAAGACGCGCTGGAAGAAGTGAAACGGCGCGGCGGCAAACCCTATGCGATTCCGGCGGGCGCCTCCGACCACGAACTGGGCGGCCTGGGTTATGTGGGCTTCGCCGAGGAGGTGCGGCGCCAGGAGGCCGAACTCGGATTCAAGTTCGACTACATCGTGGTGTGCGCCGTCACCGGCAGCACGCAGGCCGGCATGGTGGTGGGCTTTGCCGCCGACAGCCGCGCGGACCGGGTCATCGGCATCGACGCCTCCGCCACCCCGGAGCAGACGCGAGCGCAGATCCTGCGCATCGCGCGGCGCACCGCCGACATGGTGGGCCTGGGCAAGCCCATTGAAGACGGCGACGTGGTGCTCGACACCCGCTACGCCTACCCGGCCTACGGCTTGCCCTCGGCCGAAACCAATGAAGCCATCCGCCTTTGCGCCAGGCTGGAAGGCATGATGACCGACCCCGTCTACGAGGGTAAATCGATGCAGGGCATGGTGGACCTCGTCCGCCGTGGCGAAATCCCGGCCGGCTCGCGGGTCCTGTACGCGCACCTGGGAGGGGTGCCGGCGATCAACGCCTACAGCTTTCTCTACCGCAACGGATAAGGGCGCCTACGGCCCCCTCGGGTGGCCCTGCGGGGACCTGCGCTGAAGCGCCCTCCCCGGGCTTGCCAGCCCCGTGGGCAGCGCCCATGATTGCATGCACGCCAGCCCCGCCGGCCCCTGCCTCCGGCGGGGCCAGGCGCGTCCGGACCGCCCCTGCGCCCGCAGTCCGGCCGGATCCCGCACAATCATATACATAATTTGTATACAAAACTGCGGTTTCCGGCTATGGTGCGGGTCAGTACGAGATCGCCCGCCAACCCCACGCCGGCCGCCCCGCGCCCGGACCCATCGCCCGTCCGTTCATGAGCTCCTACGACGCCACACGCTCCTACCCGCGCGACCTGATCGGCTACGGCCGCAACCCGCCGCACGCCGGCTGGCCCGGACAGGCCCGCATCGCCGTGCAGTTCGTGCTGAATTACGAGGAAGGCGGCGAAAACAGCGTCCTGCACGGGGATGCCGGTTCCGAACAATTCCTGTCCGAAATGTTCAACCCCGCCAGCTACCCCGAGCGCCACCTCAGCATGGAGAGCATTTATGAATACGGCTCCAGGGCGGGGGTATGGCGGATCCTGCGGGAGTTCGAAAAGCGGGGCTTGCCCTTGACCGTGTTCGGCGTCGGCATGGCCCTGCAGCGGCATCCCGACGTGGCCTCGGCCTTCGTGGAGCTGGGCCATGAAATCGCCTGCCACGGCTGGCGCTGGATCCACTACCAGCACATGGACGAAGCCACGGAGCGCGAACACATGCGCCTGGCCATGGACGCCATCACGCGGCTTGCCGGCAGCCGCCCGCTGGGCTGGTACACCGGGCGCGACAGCCCGCGCACCCGCAGGCTCGTGGCCGACTACGGCGGCTTCGAATACGACAGCGACTACTACGGCGATGACCTGCCCTTCTGGATGCTGGTGCAAAAAACCGACGGCAGCGCTGTCCCGCAACTGATCGTGCCCTATACGCTGGACTGCAACGACATGCGTTTCGCGCTGCCGCAGGGCTATTCGCACGCCGATCCGTTCTTCCAGTACCTGAAAGACAGTTTCGACGCGCTCTACGCCGAAGGCGACGAAGCGCCCAGGATGATGAGCATCGGCATGCATTGCCGCCTGCTGGGCAGGCCGGGCCGCATCGTCGCGCTGCAACGCTTCCTGGATCACATCGGCCGCCACGACCGCGTCTGGGTCTGCCGCCGGATCGACATCGCGCGCCACTGGACGGCGACGCACCCCTACACTCCCAACGCCTGAAGAGGACGGTCATGGCCCACACCCTAGCCCAACTCAACTCGGCCTCGCCCGCCGCGGCCGCCGCCATGCTCGATGGCCTGTACGAGCAGGCGCCCTGGATCGCCGCGCGCGCCGTCCAGTTCCGCCCGTTCCGCTCCCTGGCCGACCTGAGGCAGCGCCTGCGCCAGGCCGTCGACGAGGCGGACGCCGGCCCCAAGCTGGCGCTCGTGCGCGCCCACCCCGAGCTGGCTGGCGCGGGCCCCTCCTCCAGCGAGGAATCGGCCCGCGAACAGGAACTGGCCGAGCTGGCGAGGGGAACGGCGGACGAGCACGCCCGCCTGCGCGAATTGAATGCCGCCTACGGCGCCAGGTTCGGCTTCCCCTTCGTCCTGGCCGTGCGCGGTCCGCGCGGGGCCGGGCTGGCGCGCGGGCAGGTCATCGAGGAATTCGAGCGCCGCCTGGACAATCCTCCCGAGGTCGAGCTCCAGGAAGCGCTGCACCACCTCCATCGCATCGCCGAGATCCGGCTGCAAGACAGGTTCGGCGACGTCCCCGCCCTGGGCAACGACATCTGGGACTGGGGAGAACGGCTTGCCGCCCACAGCGACCCGGGCTACGCGGAAAGAGGCCTGTTGACCGTCACCTACCTGACCGACGCACACCGCGCCTGCGCGCGGCTGCTCTCACAATGGATGGACGAGTGCGGTTTCGACGAGGTCGGAATCGACGCCGTGGGCAATGTGGTGGGCCGGTACCTGGCCGACCGTCCCGATGCCCCGACCCTCATGACCGGCAGCCACTACGACACAGTGCGCAACGCCGGCAAATACGATGGGCGGCTGGGCATCTTCGTGCCGATGGCCTGCGTGCGCGAACTGCACCGGCGCGGCAAGCGCCTGCCCTATCACCTGGAAGTCATCGGTTTCGCGGAAGAGGAAGGCCAGCGCTACCGCGCCACCTTCCTGGGCTCCGGCGCCCTGATCGGCGGCTTCCGGCCCGAATGGCTGGACCAGAAAGACGCGGACGGCATCAGCATGCGCGAGGCGATGGCGCATGCCGGCCTGCGCCCAGAGGACATCCCCGCCCTGCGCCGCGATCCCGCCCGCTACCTGGGCTTCATCGAAATCCATATAGAACAGGGGCCCGTGCTTTACGAAATGGGGCTGCCGCTCGCCGTCGTTACCTCCATCAACGGCTGTCTGCGCTACCAGGTCCAGATCTCCGGCATGGCCTGCCATGCCGGCACCACGCCAATGGACCGGCGCCGCGACGCCGCCGCCGCGGCGGCCGAGATGGTTCTGTACGTGGAACGGCGCGCCGCCCTCGATGGCGATTCAGTGGGCACCGTCGGCATGCTGGAAGTGCCCAGCGGCTCGATCAACGTGGTGCCCGGCGAGTGCCGTTTCAGCCTGGACCTGCGCGCCCCCAGCGACGCCCAGCGCGATGCGCTGGCCCGCGACGTGCTGGCCGAACTCGAAGCCGTCTGCCAGCGCCGCGGGCTGCGCTACACCCTGGAAGAATCCATGCGCGCCGCGGCGGCGCCCAGCGATCCGGCCTGGCAGCGGCGCTGGGAACAGGCCGTCGACGCGCTGGGGCTGCCTGTCCACCGCATGCCCAGCGGCGCCGGGCACGACGCCATGAAGCTGCACGAAGTCATGCCGCAAGCCATGCTCTTCGTGCGCGGCCAGAACTCGGGGATCAGCCACAACCCGCGCGAGTCCACCACCAGCGACGACATCCAGCTCGCCGCGCTTGCGATGCTGGAGCTGCTCGACTCGCTCGCCAACGATACGAAATGACCGCCATGACCGACTACGCCCGACTCGACGCCTGGATCGACGCCCACTTCGACGAAGAGGTCCGCTTCCTCCAGGAGCTGGTGCGAGTGCCCACCGACACGCCTCCCGGCAACAATGCTCCCCACGCCGTGCGCACGGCCGAACTGCTGGAAGGCTACGGCCTGCGGGCCGAAGCCCACCCCGTGCCGGTCCAGGACGTCCGGGACTACGGGCTGGAATCCATCACTAACCTCATCGTCCGTCGCGAATACGGCGCCGGCGGCCCGCGCATCGCGCTGAACGCCCACGGCGACGTGGTGCCTCCCGGCGATGGCTGGCAGCATGACCCCTACGGCGGCGAGATCGACGGCGGCGCCCTCTACGGCCGCGCGGCCGCCGTCAGCAAGAGCGACTTCGCCAGCTTCACCTTCGCGCTGCGCGCGCTTGAAGCCGTCGCCAAGCCCGGCCGCGGCGCGATCGAATTGCATTTCACCTACGACGAAGAGTTCGGCGGCCTGCTGGGCCCCGGTTGGCTGCTCGCCCAGGGCCTGACCAAGCCCGACCTGCTGATCGCGGCGGGCTTCAGTTATGAAGTCGTCACCGCGCACAACGGCTGCCTGCAGATGGAAGTGACCGTGCACGGGAAAATGGCGCACGCCGCCATCCCCGCCACCGGCGTGGACGCGCTGCAGGCCGCGGTCAGGATACTTGGAGCGCTGTATGCGCAGAACGCGCGCTACCAGGACATCCGGTCCCAGGTGCCCGGCATCAGCCACCCTTACCTGAACGTCGGCCGCATCGAGGGCGGCACCAACACCAACGTGGTTCCCGGCAAGGTGGTGTTCAAGCTGGACCGGCGCATGATCCCCGAGGAGAACGCCGCCGAGGTCGAGGCCGATATCCGCCGCATCATCTCAGACGCCGCCGCTTCCCTGCCCGGCATCACGGTGGACATCAAACGCCTGCTGCTGGCGAATTCGATGCGCCCGCTCCCCGGCAGCGAGCCCCTGGTGCAGGCCATCCAGAAGCACGGCGAGGCGCTGTTCGGCCAACCCATACCCGCCATGGGCACCCCGCTCTACACCGACGTGCGCCTCTATGCCGAAGCCGGCATCCCGGGCGTCATCTACGGCGCGGGGCCGCGCAGCGTGCTGGAATCGCACGCCAAGCGCAACGATGAGCGCGTGGAACTGGAAGACCTCCGGCGCGCCACCAAGGTCATCGCCCGCACGCTGGCTGACTTGCTAGAAGCGGCTTGTGTCTGACACCCCACGAGCCGCCCTTCGACTTGCCCGTCCGCTTCCCGGGTGTCAGACACCCCAACAGACCTGCCTCCGAATTGCCAGAAGTGGCTTGTGTCTGACCCCCCACGAGCCGCCCTTCGACTTGCCCGTCCGCTTCCCGGGTGTCAGACACCCACACATAAGTGACGCCCGGAAAGGCCCGCGTCGACCCGAACGGCATTTCGCAAGGGTGTCACGCACCGTCGCGTATGCGGCAACGCGCTACGCCAACTTCAATACCCGCCGCCAGAACAACATCGCCACCAGCACGAAAACCGCAAGTCCCAGGAACGAGGCGGTGCGCGCAAATTCCTCGCCCGCGATGGCCAGCGGAGCCTCGGTGCCGGCCGCGCCGATGATGGCGGCCATCAACACGCCCACCAGGCTCTCGCCCACGATCAGGCCCGAGGCGATCAGCACGCCGCGCCGGTTGGCGGCGTCGGCGAACGATTCATAATCCTTGCCGGCCGCCGCCGCGCGGCGGCGCAGCGCCCGCTCCAGCAGCCACGCCAACAGCGCGCCCACCACGATCGGCGCCGCCACCGTCGGCGGCAGGTAGATGCCGATGCCCACCGCCAGCACCGGAATACGGGCCACCTTGCAGGTGCGCTTGAGGATCTCGTCCACCACGATCAGCCCAACGCCCACCGCCATGCCGATCAGGATCATGGTCCAGTTCAGCTGGTGCGTGAAGATGCCGCGCGCGATCGCCAGCATCAGCGTGGCCTGCGGCGCCGACAGCGCCTGGGACGGGTCCATGCCTTCACGCGGCATGGCGTCGGCAAAGCCGTAGGCGTTGTACAGCAGTTCCAGCACCGGCGAGATCACGGCCGCGCCCAGCACGCAACCGATCAGCAGCGCCACCTGCTGGCGCCACGGCGTCGCGCCGACCAGCCAGCCGGTCTTCAGATCCTGCAGGTTGTCATTGGAGATCGACGCCACCGCCACCACCGCCGAGGTGCTGAAGATGGCCAGCGCGATCGTCATCTGCACGCCGTTCTGCGCCGCCAGCAGTTCGCCGCCCAGCACCAGCATCAACAGCGACACCAGCACGATGGCCACAATGCCCACGCCCGAGATCGGGCTGGTCGAGGTGCCCACCAGGCCGGCCATGTAGCCGCAGGCCGCCGCCACCAGGAAGCCGAACACGAAAGCGAACAGCACCGCGTAGGCCACCAGTTTCCAGATGGCCGCGGCGGACAGCGGCGCGTCCGCCAGGAACACCTGGAACGTGACGACCAGCACCGCCACCAGCACCAGCGTGACGACCGAGATCCATCCCGCCGACAGGTCGCGCTCGGTGCGCGGCGCCTGGCCGGCACGCGCCGCGCCGGCCTTGGTCAAGGCCGAGAACGAGGCCTTGACGCCGCGAGCCATCGGCATGAACAGCGTCGCCAGCGTCCAGATGGCGCCCACGCCGATCACGCCGGCGCCGATGAAGCGCACCTGCGAGGCCCACAGCCCGGTGGCGTACGTGGCCAGCGACATGTCGGCGGGCATGTCGCCCATTGCGCTCAGGATGGGCACCGCGATGCCCCAAGAAATCACCAGCCCGGTCAGCATGGCCAGGCCGGCGACGATGCCGATGAGGTAGCCGGCGCCCAGCAGCGCCAGCGAGAAACCCATGGGCAGTCGGAACACCGCGCCGCCCAGCGCGAACCAGCCGCTGACGCTGTCGCCCAGCACCCGCAGGCCGCTGGCCGCGAAACTGACCACAGCGGCGGTCAGGCCGCCCGCAACGATGTCGCCCATGCCCGTGGCGGCCTTGGCCGGCTCCCGGCCGGACTCTTCGGCGGTGCCCTGGGCGCGCTCCGCGCTGCCCACCCGCAGGATCTCGGCCGCAGCCACGCCTTCCGGGTAGGGCAGATCGCTCTGCACCACCATCACATGGCGCAACGGAATGGTGAACATCACGCCCAGCATGCCGCCGGCGGCGCAGATGCCCAGAGTCTGCCAGAACGGAAAGCCCTGCCAGTGCCCCATCATGACCAGGGCGGGCAAAATGAAAATGATGGCGGACAGCGTGCCGGCCGCCGAGGCCTGCGTCTGCACCATATTGTTTTCGAGGATGTTGGCGTCCTTGAACAGGCGGAGGACGGACATCGAGATCACCGCGGCGGGAATGGCGGACGAAAATGTCAGGCCCACCTTCAGGCCCAGGAAAACATTCGACGCCGTGAATATGACGGTGATCAGGGCGCCCAGCAGGACGCCGCGGAACGTCAGTTCCGGCAACGTGACCTCTGCGGGGACGCGGGTGGGTTGGGTCATGGAATTCTCCCTGTCTGCTAGCCGCGAATTCTAGCGCCTCGCGGGCGTGGGCCTCGGTGGCGGTCATCGGGCGATTCGGCGGCATAAGCTGCCGCGGGCAATCCATCCTGCAAAAGATTATGCTGAAACCATGGCGATTCCTCCAAAATTTCGATTACCCATGCCGGGGGCAAGGGTCTAGCATGGGCCTTAAACCAGGAGACAACAAGACCATGCGCGACACCAGCTCCCTTCGCCCCGGGCAAGACACGGAACCCGATATCGACCCCGCCGAAACCGCCGAATGGCGCGACTCGCTGCAATCGCTGGTGCAGGCGGAAGGCGCCGGACGGGCGGGCTACGTGCTCGACAACCTGCTGGGCCACGCGGCATCGCTGGGCCTGCGCGCGCGCAGCCAGACCCGCACGGCCTACCTGAACACCATCCCCGCCGACCAGGAGCCGCCGTTTCCCGGCAACCTGGCGGTCGAGGAACGCATCGCCCGCATCAACCGCTGGAACGCGCTGGCCATGGTGGTGCGCGCCAACCAGGCGCATGGCGAACTGGGCGGCCATATCGCCAGCTACGCCTCGGCCGCGGACCTGTTCGAGGTGGGCTTCAACCACTTCTTCCGGGCGCGGACCGAGAACGGGCCCGGAGACCTGGTCTACATGCAGCCTCACTCGGCGCCGGGCGTATATGCCCGCGCTTACCTGGAAGGCTTTCTCAACGAAGACGACCTGGCCCATTTCAGGCAGGAAATCACCGCGACCGCGCGCGGGCTGCGCGGGCTGTCCTCCTACCCCCACCCGTGGCTGATGCCCGATTTCTGGCAGTTCCCCACGGGTTCAATGGGCATCGGCCCGATCAACGCCATCTACCAGGCGCGCTTCATGCGCTATCTCGAGCACCGCTCGCTGATGCCCGCCGCCGACCGCAAGGTCTGGGGCATTTTCGGCGACGGCGAAATGGACGAGCCCGAATCCATCGCCGCCCTCACGCTGGCCGCTCGCGAAAAGCTCGACAACCTGGTCTTCGTGGTCAACTGCAACCTGCAGCGCCTGGACGGCCCGGTGCGCGGCAACGGCCGCATCATCGACGAGCTCGAAACGCTGTACGCCGGCGCCGGCTGGAACGTCATCAAGCTGGTCTGGGGCAGCGACTGGGACGCCCTCTTGCGCCGCGACACGGGCGGTGCGCTGGCCCGCGCCTTCGCCAACACCGTCGACGGGCAGTTCCAGACCTTCGCCGCCAACGACGGCGCATTCAACCGCGCCCACTTCTTCAACCAGAATCCCGAACTGGCCGCGCTGGTGGCCGACTGGACCGACGAAGCCATCGACCGGCTGCACCGCGGCGGCCACGACATGGTGAAAATCCATGCCGCATATCACCGCGCCGTGCGCCATCGCGGCCAGCCCACCGTCATCCTCGCCCAGACCAAGAAGGGCTTCGGCATGGGCTCCGCGGGCCAGGGCAAGATGACCACCCACCAGCAGAAGAAGCTTGACGACGAAGCCCTGCTGGCCTTCCGCGACCGCTTCGCGCTGCCGATCTCGGACGCCGACTGCCTGGCGCTGAAGTTCTACCGGCCCGCCGAGGACAGTGCCGAACTGCGCCACCTGCAGGCGCGCCGCGCCGCGCTGGGCGGGCACATTCCCCGCCGCGGCACCCAGGCCCCCCGCCTGGCGCCGCCCGAGGCCGAACACTGGGCACGCTTCGCGCTGGCCGCGGACGGCAAGGAAATGTCCTCCACCATGGCCATCGTGCGCATGCTGACCGCGCTGCTCAAGGACGCTACGGTGGGGCCGCGCATCGTGCCCATCGTCGCGGACGAGGCCCGCACCTTCGGCATGGCCAACCTGTTCCGGCAGATCGGCATCTATTCGGCGCAGGGGCAGCTCTACGAGCCCGAGGATATCGGCTCGGTGCTGTACTACCGCGAGGCCCGCGACGGCCAGATCCTGGAAGAAGGCATCACCGAGGCGGGCGCGATCTCCTCCTGGACGGCCGCCGGCACCAGCTATTCGGTCAACGGCCTGCCGATGCTGCCCTTCTATATCTATTACTCGATGTTCGGCTTCCAGCGCATCGGCGACCTCATCTGGGCGGCCGCCGACCAGCGCACGCGCGGCTTCCTCATCGGCGCCACGTCCGGCAGGACCACGCTGGGCGGCGAGGGGCTGCAGCACCAGGACGGCTCCAGCCACATCATGGCGGCCGCCGTTCCCAACTGCCGCGCCTATGACCCCGCCTACGCCTACGAAGTCGCCGTCATCGTCGAACACGGCATGCGCCGCATGCTCGACGAGCAGCGCGACGAGTTCTTCTACCTGACCGTCACCAACGAGAACCTGCCGCAGCCGGACATGCCGGCGGACGCGGGCGCGCGAGAGGGGATTCTGCGCGGCATGTACCGCCTGCGCTCCGCCCGCGGCCAGGCCCAGGTGCGCCTGCTCGGCGCGGGCCCGATGCTGAGGGAAGCCGAGATGGCGGCCGAGCGCCTGCTGGCCGACTACGGCGTGGACGCCGAAGTCTGGAGCGTCACCAGCTTTTCCGAGCTGTCCCGGGACGGCCGCGAAGCCGAACGCGCCCGCGTGCTGGGCCTGGAAGCCGGCGCGTCCGACTGGGTCCGGACCTGCCTTGGAGGCAGCGACGCTCCGGTGATCGCCGCCACCGACTATGTGCGCGCCGTGCCCGAGCAAATACGAGCCTGGGTGCCGGCGGCCTACCGCACGCTGGGCACCGACGGGTTCGGACGCAGCGACACCCGGGCCCAGTTGCGCGACTTCTTCGAAGTCAGCGCCGATTGGATCGCCCTGTATGCGCTGGACAGCCTGGGCCGCCAGGACGAAGCCGGGGCGCTGCGCGCCCGCTTGAATGCCGGCGCCCGCCAGACCCCGCCCTGGGAAGCGTAAAACGGAAAGAACGCGCGGGCGTAATCGCCAGGCCCGCGCGTTCGCTGCACTGCAACAACCAAGCTTCCACGCTTTCTGGTGAAATACGGGTGTTCCCAAGCATTGCCAAATAAATAACGGCGGGCCGCGAGCCCGCCTTTTGCAGTCCGTTTTCTTTTTCCGTTTTACGCCCCAGAGGCCTGTATCCCATGGACGAAACTCTCACCAAACTGGCGTTGGACTACCACGCCTACCCTACGCCGGGCAAAATCTCGGTCACCCCCACCAAGACCCTGGCCAACCAGGATGACCTGTCCCTGGCGTACTCCCCCGGCGTGGCGGCCGCGTGCATGGCCATCTTCGACCAGGGCGACGACGCCGCCTCGAAGTACACCTCGCGCGGCAACCTGGTGGGCGTGATCACCAACGGCACCGCCGTGCTGGGCCTGGGCAACATCGGCCCGCTGGCCGCCAAGCCCGTCATGGAAGGCAAGGGCTGCCTGTTCAAGAAATTCGCCGGTATCGACGTGTTCGACATCGAACTCGCCGAAAACGACCCCGACAAGCTGGTCGACATCATCGCGGCGCTGGAGCCCACGCTGGGCGGCGTCAACCTCGAGGACATCAAGGCGCCCGAGTGCTTCTACATCGAAAAGAAGCTGCGCGAGCGCATGAAGATCCCCGTCTTCCACGACGACCAGCACGGCACCGCCATCATTTCGTCGGCCGCGATCCTGAACGGCCTGAAGGTCGTGGGCAAGGACATCGGCTCGGTCAAGCTGGCTTGCTCGGGCGCCGGCGCCGCCGCCATCGCGTGCCTGGACCTGCTGGTCCACCTCGGCGTCAAGCGCGAGAACATCTACGTGGTGGACTCCCGCGGCGTGATCTGGGATGGCCGCGATGAGAACATGGAGGCCAACAAGAAGCGCTACGCTCAAAAGACCGACGCGCGCACGCTGGCCGACGTGGTCAACGGCGCCGACGTGTTCCTGGGCTGCTCCACCGCCGGCGTGCTGACCGCCGACATGGTCAAGACCATGGCAGCCAGCCCGCTGATCCTGGCGCTGGCCAATCCGGAACCCGAAATCCGCCCGGAAGTCGCCAAGGCGGCGCGTCCCGACTGCATCATCGCCACCGGCCGTTCGGACTATCCGAACCAGGTCAACAACGTGCTGTGCTTCCCCTTCATCTTCCGCGGCGCGATGGACGCTGGCGCCTCGCGCATCACGGAAGAAATGAAGCTGGCCTGCGTGAAGGCCATCGCCGAACTGGCTCAGGCCGAGCAGAACGATGAAGTGGCGCGCGCCTACGCCGGCCAGGAACTGTCCTTCGGCCCTGACTACATCATCCCGAAGCCGTTCGACCCGCGCCTGATCGTCCAGATCGCCCCGGCCGTGGCCCAGGCCGCCGCCGACTCCGGCGTGGCGGCGCGTCCCATCGAGGACATCGAAGCCTACCGCCAGAAGCTGATGGGCTTCGTGTACCACTCCGGCCAGCTGATGCGTCCGCTGTTCGCCCAGGCCAAGAAGGCGCCCAAGCGCGTCATCTACGCCGACGGCGAAGACGAGCGCGTGCTGCGGGCCGTGCAGACCGTCAGCGACGAAAAGCTGGCGTTCCCGATCCTGGTCGGCCGCCCGTCCGTGATCGAGATGCGCATCAAGAAGTTCGGCCTGCGCCTGGTGGCCGGCCAGGACTTCGAGATCGTGGATCCCGAGGACGACAGCCGCTTCAACGAAACCTGGAATGCCTACTACCAGCTCAAGGGTCGCGAAGGCGTGACGCCTGCCATCGCCAAGGCGATGATCCGCAAGCACAACACGCTGATCGGCGCAATGCTGCTGCGCCGCGGCGACGCCGATGCGCTGCTGTGCGGCGTGGCCAGCAAGTACGACAACCAGCTCAAGTACGTCGACGAGATCATCGGCCGGAAGGAAGGCCAGACCTACGCCGCCCTGAACGTGCTGATGCTGCCCGACCAGACCTTGTTCGTCACCGATACGCACGTCAACGAAAACCCGACCTCGGAAGAAGTGGCCAACATCACAATCCAGGCCGCCGACGAAATGCTGCGCTTTGGCGTGGTTCCGAAGATCGCCCTGCTGTCGCACTCCAACTTCGGCAGCCGCGCGACGGACTCCTCGCGCAAGATGGCCGCCGCCAGCCAGCTGGTGCGCGATCGCGCCCCCGACCTGGAAGTTGACGGCGAAATGCACGCCGACGCCGCCCTGTCGGAAAAGATCCGCATGCTGGCCTATCCGGACAGCACGCTGAAGGGTCGCGCGAACCTGCTGGTCATGCCCAACCTGGACACCGGCAACATCACGTACAACATGCTGAAGATGACCGGCAGCAACGGTATCGCGATGGGCCCGATCCTGCTGGGCGCGGCGCGTCCCGTGCACATCCTGACCACCAGCGCCACCGTGCGCCGCATCGTCAACATGACGGCGCTGGCCGTGGTGGACGCGCAGCAGGAAGCCGCCGAGGCCGCCAAGAAGCGCCGTTGATCGGCCCGCTCGGGCGCCTGCGGCGCCTGGCATGCAAAGCGCCCCCTCGGGGGCGCTTTTTTCTTGGCGGTTCGGCGGGGAATGGTACAACCATGCTTGTCCCGCCTTTCTGGAGCCGACATGCTGCAAGACGCCCTGCTCGCCTGGTTTCACTACTTGGCCATTTTCGTGCTCGTAGTCATCATGACGGCCGAGGCCGTCCTGCTGCGCCCCGGCCTGGCGCCCGACGCGGTTCGCCGCCTTGCCCTGTACGATCGCTTCTACGGAGTTTCGGCGGTGGCCGTGCTGGTCACCGGCGTGCTGCGCCTCACGCTCGGCGCCAAGGGCGCTGCGTTCTACATGGCCAACCCCTGGTTCCACGCCAAGATCGCGCTCTTCGTCCTGATCGCCCTCTGTTCGATCCCGCCCACCCTCGCCTTCATCCGCTGGCGCAAGCAGGCCGCCTCCCAGCCGGGTTTCGTGCCCCCCGAGGCCGACATCCGCCGCGCGCGCCGCTGGGTGATGATCGAATCCCACCTGTTCATCTTCCTGCCGTTGTTCGCCGTGTTGATGGCGCGCGGAATCGGCATGTAGCGCCCGGCCCCGCTCGGGGCCGGCACGTTCAGGAGGGGCAGCGCACCGGCTCCCGCGGTGGCGCCCCTTCCACCTCGATGGTCGGGAACAGCATCACGCCCGCCTCCGCGTTCGGCAGCGTGGCCAGCACCTCGCCGTCACCGCGCTGCACCACCGACATGCCTTCGGACAGCGCCTCGCCATCGTCGCGCAGCGCCGTCATGCCATGGTCCGGGCTGAGCACCCAGGCGTCCGGCAAGCGCCGGTTCAGCGGATAGGCTGTGGACTGGACCCGCGTGCCAGCGGGATACCGATAGGGCCCCAGCCGCAGCGGGCAGGCCAGCGCCGCGCTCGCCACGCCCAGCAGGCGATGCGCCTCGTCCAGGCGCAGCCCGGGACGCCCGAGCAGCATCCCGGACACGGCCAGGGGTTCGGGCGAATCGACGCTCACGTACCAGCTCAGCGGCTCCACGTGCCCGTTCGTGTAGGTCTCGCCATTTCTCGCCCGGGCCTCGGCTCCGGCCGGCAACGCGATCTCTCCCGCGCGATTGCCCGCGGCCAGCGTGCAGGATTCGAACTCGGGCCGGGCGCCCTTTTTCCCCACCCTGAATTCGACCTTTTCCGCAGTGTCGCAGCGCCAGCCCGCCACGTCCTGAACACCGGCTCCCCAGAGGTACAGCGTGTGCGGATGCGCCCCGAGTTCCTCGTAGGTTTCCCGGTCGTACTCGGTGCGCAGATAGCGCACGATACGCGTGGCTTGCATGCCGAATGCCGAGACCGGCGCGTCGAACGTCGCCTCGGTGTAGCGTTCGGGCTGGCCTTCCCTCTCCAGCACGAGGCGCGCCCCCGCGGGCATGGCCACGCCGCCCAGCGTTTGCGGCTGCTCCAGCGTCACGCGCCGCGCCGCCTCCAGGCGGTCGTATTCGCGGTCCACGGCCCAGAACACGTAGCGGATGAAGATATAGAAGCCAGACAAGGCGGCCAGCGCCAACAGCGCGCCGCCGTGCAGCCAGGGGCGGCGCCCGAACCGCTGCCTTGCGCCGCGGCTGACGGCCAGCACCGCCAACCATCCCAGCAACGCCAGGCCCGCGAGTTGAGAAACGAAAAGAAAGACGAAAAATTCCGTCGACGGCAGTGAAATCGGGATCATGGCGGCGATGATACGCGAACCGCCGCCTCGGCCCGGACGCCGCGGCGGGTCCGGGCCGACAGCCCTTTTCCGCGCCGTTCAGGTGAAATGGTCCAGGACGGATTCGTCGGTCAATTCATCGGGTTGCAAGGCCCGCTTGATGGCGCCCTTGTGTATCAACAGCACGCGGTCCGACAGCTGGCGAATGAAATCGATGTTCTGCTCCACCAGCACGATCGCCAGCCCCAGGCGCTCGCGTATGTCCTTCAGCTTGTCCACGATTTCATCGATGATGGAAGGCTGGATGCCCTCGGTGGGTTCGTCGAGCAGCAACAGCCTCGGCCGCGCAACCAGAGCCCGCGCCAGCGCCAGCAGTTGCTGCTCCCCGCCGCTGAGCGCGCCGCCGGGGCGCCCAGCCAACGGTTTCAGGCGCGGGTACTCATTCAGGATTTCTTCTACGTCCATGCTTCGGCCGGGGTTCGCCTTGGCCGAAAAACTGAGGTTTTCCAGCACCGACAAGCCCGGAAAAATGCCCCGCCCCTGCGGCACATAGCCCATCCCCATCCGCGCGCGCACGTGGGACGGCAATCGGGTAATGTCCGTGTCCTGCAAACGTGCGCCGCCGGCCGTCGCCGGCAGCACGCCCATCAGCGTCTTCAGCAGCGTGGACTTGCCCATGCCATTGTGACCGAGCACGCCCAGGAACTCCGCCTCGGCGACGTGGAATTGGACGCCCTCCAGAACCGGGATGCGGCCGTAGCCGGAAGATAGATTGTTGACCGTCAGCAAGTTCATGCGCCGCGCCCCCGTCCCAGATAGACATCGCGTACCCGCGGATCGGCGATGATCTGCTCAAACGAGCCTTCCGTCAGGATGCCGCCTTGATGAAACACGGTGACCTTGCGCGCGATCTTGCCGATGAAGGCCATATCGTGCTCGACCACCACTACGGCCGCCCGCGCATTCAGCTCGTGTATCAGGTCCGCCATGCGCTGCGTTTCCTCGTCGCTCATCCCGGCCGCGGGTTCGTCGAGCAGGATGACCTTCGGATCGCGCGCCACGACCATGCCGATTTCCACCCACTGCCGCTGGCCATGGGCCAGCTCGCCCACCAGCTTTCGGGCAACGCCCTCCAGCCCGAGACGGGCCTTTATCTGCCCTGCCCGGTCCAGCGCCTTGCGGGAGCCGCAGGCGCTCCAGGCGGCCAGCCACAGGTTCTCGTCCACCGTCAGCCCGTCCAGCACGGTCGGCACCTGGTTCTTGATACCCATGCCGCGCTTGGCGATGGCGTGCTGCTGCGCATGCCGGATGCTGCGTCCGTCGAATAGGATGTCTCCCTCCGAGGGCGCGAGCTGGCCGCTGAGCAGCTTGAAGAACGTGCTCTTGCCGGCGCCGTTGGGCCCGATCAGGCACCTCAGCTCGCCCCGGCGCAAGGCGAAATCGATATTGCCCAGCGCCTTGACGCCGCCGAAGCGCTTGCCCACGCCCCTGGCCTCCAGAATGATGTCCTGATCCGTCATCGCTCGCCTCCCGCGCGCCGCTGCGGCGCAAGGCGGGCAATCAGGCTTCGGCACGCCGGCGCCAATCCCTGCGGAAACAGCAGCACGCAGACGATCAATATGAATCCCAGCGCCAGCGTGACCTGGCCGACGCCCACCGTGCCCAGCCAGGTGGTGAGGTACTGGATGAGCAGCGTGCCGATGATCGGCCCCACCAGGATGGAACGTCCGCCCACGATTACCCAGATGACCACCATCGCGGCCTGATTGAGGCTGAACATCTCCGGGCCGACGAAACTTCCCCACAGCGCATACAGGCCTCCGGCCAGGCCGGCCAGCCCGCCGGCGATGACGAAGGCCATCAGCTTGTACAGCCGGCTGTCGTACCCCAGCAATTCCATGCGCTTGTCGTTTTCCCGCAGCCCCACCAGCACGCGTCCCGTCGGGCTGGCCAGGAACAGGCGGATGCCCACATACGCCAAGGCCAGGAAGAACAAGGCCAGGTAAAAAATGCCTTCGATGGATTGCAGGTCGATCGGCCCGATCCGCAAAGGCAGCCCCGGCACGCCGGGTATGCCGTTCTGCCCGTTGAGCCGCACGCTGCCGATGACGTATTCGGGCCCCGAGGTGGCGCGCACGCCCTTCTCGAAAATCAGCGTGACGACCAGCGTGATGACGCTCAGGTAAATATCGCTGATCCGGCCGAACATCATGAAATAGCCCAGCAGCACCGCGAAGAGCATGGGCACAATGGCCGCCAGCGCGAATGCCACCAAGGGCAGATCGGTATTCAGGCTGAACAAGGCATAGGCATAACCGCCGAGCCCGAAGAAAATCGTCTGGCCGAAACTCAGGATCCCCACGTAGCCCCATAGCAACCCCATGCTCAGCGCCAGCAGCGACAGGATCATCACCAGCGACAGGTCCAGCTGGAGCGCCGTGTCGCCATACCAGGGCACGGCCAGCATCAGCGCCACGCAAACGCCCACCGATGCCCACCAGGGCCATCGGGGCCGGCGTCCGGCATGCGCGTCGAAACTCATGGAAAACGTGTGGCTGCTCATGCTACATACCTCGCTTCATTCTGCCTGTGATGCCCAAGGGGAGCATGCGCAGTAGGAGAACCGCCGCGATCAGCATGCTGACCTCGCCCAGGACCGAGCTGTAGGCATAGGACACCACGCCGTCGATCGCGCCGAACAGGGATGAGGCCGCGCTCGCGCCCACGAGAGGCAGGTGGCCGCCGACTATCACCGTGATGAACGCCTTGGCCACGAAAAAGCCGCCCATGACGGGGCTCACCCCGGTCAACGGCGCCAGCGCCGCGCCGGCAAGCCCGGCCAGGCAGGAACCCAGCCCGAACGTCGCCATATATACCCGGTCTCGATCCACGCCCAGGCACGCGGCCATCTCCGACGCCTGCATGGTTCCGCGCACGATCAGGCCCGCCTTGGTGCGCACCGCCAGCCACCAGCACAGCGCGACCAGCGAGAAGGAAAACGCGCAGATCGCCAGGTTGTAGGAAGAGATGCTCATGCCTCCCAGTGAGACGTTGGCGAAATCCGTCGACATCCCCATGCTGGATGCGCCGAACACGGTCGTCGCCGCTCCGACAAACAACAGCGACAAGCCCCAGGTGGCCAACAGCGTGTCGACCATCCGTCCGTAGAGAAAGCGGATGACGAACCGCTCGACCACGATGCCGGCAAGGCCCGCGACCGCCCCGCCGGCCAGTACGCCCAGCCACAACGGCGCGCCGGCGTTGGCGGACAGCACGCACGCGTATCCTCCCACCATCATGAACTCGCCGTGGGCCAGGTTGATGACCTTCATCATGCCGAATATCACTGCCAGGCCCAGGCTGATCAGCAACATCAGGGCGATCGAAAATACGACTAGGTATAGACCGGTGTATAGCGATGTCACGCGGCTCTCCGAAGCTGATGGTTGAGGTCCGCCAGGGCCGTCAGCGCAGCGGCGGCGCCGGCACTCCCGGCATCTAGAGCTTGGGCTCGTATTGCTTGGTATCGTCGGGGTTGCGCCTCAGGTCGCATACCGCCTGCGTATCGGTGGGCTGGCGCTGGGGAAACGACTTGACGACGTCGAAGCCCTTGTCCTTGTTGCCGACGGCGATATGGATATCCATGATGACGTGATTTGACTGCTCATCGATGGAATACAGTCCGCCTGGACCGTCATACCGGGTTCCCGGCAACGCGGCGATAACCTTGTCCGGCTCCACGCTGCCGGCGCGCCGGACGGCTTCGGCCCACAGCATCATGCCGCGGTAGCCGTATTCCCCATACTCGCCGATGTAGTCAGATTCGCCGGTGAAGTCCGCGAAGCGCTTCACGAATTTCCTGGCTGCATCGGTGGGCAGAGTGTCGATGAAGGACGCGGCGATGATGGTGCCGTCGTTCTCCTGCGCGCTGAGCATGGAGTTCTCCCTCGCGGCGCCGTATACCGTGCCGACCAGCGTCATGTTCTTCTTTCCTATGGTCGATTCGAACTGGCGGTAGAAGCTCATGTGGGCATCGCCGACCAGGGCGGACCACACAGCATCGGGCTTGGCTGCCTGGATGCGGCTGAGCGCGGGCGCGAAGTTGGTCACGTCCAGGGGAAAGAACTCGACGGCCACGTCCTTGCCGCCCTTTTCCCGGATGAACTTCTGCAGCCACTTGCTGGTGATCTGGCCATAGTTGTAGTCGGCAGCCAGGATGTAGTGCGTCTTGGCGTTGCGCTCCTTGATCACATAGTCGACCAGCGGATCCAGCTCCTGCCCCGGCACCATACCGGGGCACACGTGGCGGCGATCGCACACGCCGCCTTCGTACAGGGCGTTGTAGAAGTACAGCCCCTTGAAGCGCTGCACGATCGGCCTGACCACCTCGCGCGCGGAACTGGCGACGGCGCCGTGGATGACGTCGGCCTTGTCGCGGACGAATGCCTGGGTCGCGTATTGCGAATAGAGCCGGTTGCTGGACTGGGTATCGTAGAAATTGACCTCCACTTTCCGGCCCAGCAAACCGCCTGACGCATTGATTTCGTCGGCCGCCATGGCTACCGCCTTGATCTGCTTCAGGCAGTAGTTGTTCAAGACGCCGGTCTTGTCCAGCAGGTTGGCCACCTTGATCGGCTTGGACGAATCAATTTGCGCCTGCGCAAGCAGATCGAAGCTGCTGGCGTACGCGAGCACGCCCGCCGCGGTTTTGATGAAACCCCGTCGATTGAGGGACATGGACACTCCTTCGTTGAATTGTCCGCGCCGGCGCCTCCGCCGGCGGCGATCCTACCGCTGCGATCCGGCCCGACGCCGACGCGCGCCCGCTCAGGCACCCGCCAGGTCGGGATGCCTGCGATGCCAATCCGTCATTTGCTGATACGCATGCGCGGCGCGCACGATCAGGTCTTCACGAAAATCGGCGCCCACGAACTGGAAGCCGATCGGCGTGCCGGCCCCGTCGAGGAAGCCGCCGGGCAAGGTAATGGTGGGCACGCCCGCCATGTCCAGCGGAGCCGTGTATCGCATCATGGCGAACCAGATGTCCACATACGCCTGGCCGGTGACGTGCATTTGCGCCACCGTCGGCGAGGCGATCGGCGTGGTGGGAATCAACAGCACGTCCACTGTTTGCATCAAGGCCCGCATCTTGCCCGTGTACGCGGCGCGCTGCAGCAGGATTTTCTGGTAGTCGATGCCGCTCTGGGCCATGCCCATCTCGATCAGGTTGGCCAACGCCGGACCGTAGGAGCTCTTGTGCCGCGCATAGGTTTCTTCATGGGCCACGGCCGCTTCGACGCTGCACAGGTTGAACCAGTTGCGCTGCACGTCGGCCGCATCCGGCGCCTTGACCTCGACGATCTCCGCGCCCAGCTTCGCCATTACGGCAACGGCTTCGTCCATCATCTTGCGCGTCGGCGCATCGACATCGTCATGGTTCCACCGGGAATCGACGCCGATGCGCAGCCCCTTGACGCCCCGCTCCATCTCGCTCAGATAGTCGGGAACCGGCGACTGGCTGGCCGTCGGATCGTTCTCGTCGGCACCCGCGATAGCCTGCAGCATCGCGGCCGAATCCTCCGCGCTGCGCGTCATCGGCCCCAGGTGATCCAGCGACGCCGCCAGTTCGAACGCGCCATAGCGGCTGACGCGCCCCCAGGTCGGTTTGATCCCGGACAGTCCGCAAGCCGCGGAAGGGAAGCGGATCGAACCGCCGGTATCGGTGCCGATCGCGCCGTAGCAAAGCCCGGCCGCCGGCGCCACGCCCGACCCGCTGGAAGACACGCCGGTCCAATGCGCGGGATTCCAGGGGTTGACGGGCGGATCGACATCCGGATGGTGGTCGGTGAGCGCGCCCTCGGTCAGCTGGACCTTGCCCAGCAGGACGGAGCCGGCTTCCCGCAAGCGTTTCACCACCGTGCCGTCTTCATGGGATTGAAACTCCCGGTAGACCGTCGTTCCAAACGCCGTCGGCGCGTCAGCGGTCCAGCACAGGTCTTTCACGGCCACGGGCACCCCGTGCAATGGGCCCCGCACCTGGCCCTGGGCGATCTCCCGGTCCGCCTGGCGGGCCGCCGCCATCGCCCCGTCCTTCATGAGCAGGACGTAGCTCTTGAGACGGCCGTCCAATCTGTCGATGCGTTCGAACTGCCGCTCAGTGACCGTTTCGGAAGAGACCTCGCCGGATTGAATGGCCTTGCCGATTTCGCGCAGTCCCATGTAGTGCAGATCATCGTGATTCATTCCGTCCTCCTTGACGTCAACCGACAGAAACCGCCAGACGCTGTCGTCTTGAGCGGCTTGAAATAGCCTGATGCGTGTCTGAAGGCAGATTACGGCGCGTGCCGGACGGTTTCTTGTTCGTGACCGCCAGCAGACTTGACTGTGACAGCCACGCCTTCCGAGCGCGGAATCGGAAATGGAAAAAAAGCAGCCAGCTGGCTCCCTTGACTGGCTCCAGCTGACTGCCGGACTGGCGCCGCTCAGCGCCGTGTTCTATTCAGCAGGTCTTTGGGCGAATGGCCGTAGCAGAGCTTGAAGATGCGGCTGAAATGCGAAACGTCGTTGAATCCATTACGGAACGCCGCCTCGGTCACCTGGCGCGCCCTGCCCTCTTTCAGCGAACAATAGGCGGCTTCGAGCCGCCGTTGCCAGACCCAGCGCATGGGCGTGGTGCCGCTCTCGGCGAACATGCGGGTGAGCGTGCGCTCCGACACTCGCAGGGCGACGGCGATCCGGTCCACCGTAAGCTGGGGATCGTCCAGGTGGGACTCCACGTACTGCTTGGCGTTTCCGAGCAGTTTCTCGCGTTCGCTGGCGGCCGAGTCGGTGCCTGCCATCTGCATCTGGATCGTCGCCGCCAGCAAGTCGAGCAAGGACGCCGCAAACTGGGTTTGCACGCCGGGAGGCAGATCTTCGGAAAAATTGATGTCGGCGGCGGACCGGATCGTGTGGAACAGCAAGCCGGTGATGGGCTTGTCCGGCATGAAGCGCATGGCTGTATAGCGTTCCGCCAGCGGCGCGCGATACAGCAATTGCTTGCGAGGAATGCGCAGCAGCAAGACCGACTCGGGCGTCATATCGTAGGTGAACAGGCGCTCGGCGTCGTACAGCGCGATGTCCCCATTGTTGATTTGCGTGGAACGGCCCGATTGCGACAGATGGCCGGTTCCGGACTCCATCAGCGTCAACAGAAACGCTTCGTTAGCATCCTTGCGCACGTGCCTGGCTGCGCGCTGCCATACATGGCGAGGAGAAGACATCCGCGATATCTCGATCTGGTCGATCGACTTGGCGGCGTACTTGCCGATGAAACTGCCTGAGCTGTCGATGGTGCTGTCGGCCTGCACGCAGTGTTTGCAGACGACTTCGTTCCAGTACTCGGGCCGCTGGCGCTCACTCACCTTCTCGGTCGAATAGTTCAGCTTCATTTCCCCTCCGGCGGGGCCAGTGCCAGAGATTGACACGGATTTTGCGGTAATACGGCTTATCGATCTGCTGCCTGCTGCTCCTTGCGTGCTGCCGGGCGGGGAGTTCGCCCCCCGCTTTGTCCCGAAGATTCTGCCAAAAGGCAACTGCCTTTGAATTGGTATTTACCCGTTGCCCTATCGGATTCTCCGACTGGGGCTTCTCCGCTTCCAGAGGGGGGCGGGGGCGGACTGTGCCCGCAAAAAAACAAACCCGCCACAAGGGCGGGTTTGTTCGGTGCGGACTAGCGTATCAACGCTTGTCCATCGGGGGCACGTCGCGCGTGACCGAACCCGTGAACAGCTGACGCGGACGGCCGATCTTGTAATCGGGATCCGACAGCATTTCGTTCCACTGGGCGATCCAGCCCACCGTGCGAGCCAGCGCGAAGATGGCCGTGAACAGCGAGGTCGGGATGCCGATGGCGCGCTGCACGATGCCCGAGTAGAAGTCCACGTTCGGGTACAGCTTGCGCTGCACGAAGTACGGATCTTCCAGGGCGATGCGTTCCAGTTCCATGGCCAGCTTGAACAGCGGGTCGTTTTCCAGGCCCAGGGCCGAGAGCACTTCCTTGCAGGTTTCCTGCATCAGCTTGGCGCGCGGGTCGTAGTTCTTGTAGACGCGGTGGCCAAAGCCCATCAGGCGCACGCCCGAGTTCTTGTCCTTGACCTTCTCCATGAACTCGCCGACCTTGGCGATGCCGCCGTTGGCTTGCAGGTCTTCCAGCATCTGCAGGCAAGCTTCGTTGGCGCCGCCGTGGGCCGGGCCCCACAGGCAAGCCACGCCGGCCGAGATGGCGGCGAAGGGGTTGGTGCCCGACGAGCCGCACAGGCGCACGGTCGAGGTCGAGGCGTTTTGCTCGTGGTCGGCGTGCAGGATGAAGATGCGGTCCAGCGCGCGTTCGACGACTTCATTCACCTTGTAGTCTTCGCACGGCGTGGCGAACATCATGCGCAGGAAGTTGCCCGTGTAGGACAGGTCGTTCTGCGGGTAGATGAAGGGCTGGCCTTGCGAGTACTTGTAGGCCATCGCGACCAGCGTCGGCATCTTGGCGATCAGGCGGATGGCCGAGATGTGGCGGTGCTGCGGGTTCGTGATGTCGGTGGAGTCGTGGTAGAACGCGGACAGCGCGCCGACCAGGCCCGTCAGGACGGCCATCGGGTGCGCGTCGCGGCGGAAGCCGCGCAGGAAGAAATGCAGCTGCTCGTTCACCATCGTGTGATGGGTGACTTGCGAGTCGAAATCGGCCTTCTGGTCCTTGTTGGGCAGTTCGCCGTTCAGGATCAGGTAGCAGATGTCCATGAAGTCGCAGTTCACGGCCAGCTGCTCGATGGGGAAGCCGCGGTACAGCAGTTCGCCCTTGTCGCCGTCGATGTACGTGATGCCCGATTCGCAGGCGGCGGTGGACATGAAGCCCGGGTCAAACGTGAACATGCCCGTCTGGCCGTAAAGCTTGCGGATGTCGATCACATCCGGACCGACCGTGCCCTTGTAGACAGGGAACTCAATGGGGGCGCTGCCATCCGAGAAGGATAGCGTGGCTTTTTTGTCAGACAGGTTCATGTTTTTTCCTCTCAATTAATCAGAGCGCGCGCATCTGGCCAATAATGCCGCGGAGCCTGGGCGTGTCCAGCTCGCCTTCGAGCTCCTTGCGGGCCAGCAGCAGGTCGAGCAGGTCGTTGTCTCCCAATTCGAAAAGCTGCGTCAATGCGGCTACGTCATCATCGGTAAGCTCGGCCTCGTGGGCGTCCAGATACCGGGTGATGATCAAGTCGTTTTCGAGCAGACCGCGACGCGCCCGCCAACGCAGACGTGCCCGCTCTAGTTCAGTAAGCCTGCTCATCGTTACACCTTAATAAAAGCCCCCACGCCGCGCCCGCCATGCGGGCTTTCCGTCCCCCGAGGGGGCGTATTGCCTTGGGGCGGCCCGGCGGCAAACGCATCCGGACCACGCCGCCTGGCGGGCTTGCTCCCTCCGGAAGGGCCAAACTCCGGAGGGGCGGCGATAAAAATACCGCTTGAAACTAGACCGTGCGGCGGACCAACAGTTCCTTGATCTTGCCGATCGCCTTGGTCGGGTTCAGGCCCTTGGGACAGACGTCGACGCAGTTCATGATGGTGTGGCAGCGGAACAGGCGGTACGGATCGTCCAGGTTGTCCAGGCGCGAACCCGTGGCTTCGTCGCGGCTGTCGGCGATGAAGCGATAGGCTTGCAGCAGGCCGGCCGGGCCGACGAACTTGTCCGGATTCCACCAGAACGACGGGCAGGAAGTGGAACAGCACGCGCACAGGATGCACTCGTACAGGCCATCCAGCTCTTCGCGCGCCTCGGGCGACTGCAGGCGCTCTTTCTCGGGCGGCGGCGTGTCGTTGATGAGGTAGGGGCGGATCGAGTGGTACTGGTTGAAGAAGTGCGTCATGTCCACGATCAGGTCGCGGATCACCGGCAGGCCGGGCAGCGGACGCAGGACGATGGGTTCCTTCAGCTCGCGCAGGTTCGTCGTGCAGGCCAGGCCGTTCTTGCCGTTGATGTTCATGGCGTCCGAACCGCACACGCCTTCACGGCACGAGCGGCGCAGGGCCAGGCTGTCATCCACGTCGTTCTTGATGCGCACCAGCGCATCGAGCAGCATCTTGTCGGTAGGCTGGAGTTCGACTTCCAGCTTCTGCATGTAGGGGCGCTCGTCCTTGTCCGGATCGTAGCGGTAGATTTCGAACTTGACGATTCTCTTGGTGCTCATAGTAGGCTCTATCCGGACTTAGAAGGTACGCGCCTTGGGCGGGAAGGACTCGACCGTCAGCGGCTTCATCTGCACGGGCTTGTAGTCCAGGCGGCTGCCTTCGGAGTACCACAGCGTGTGCTTCAGCCAGTTCTCGTCGTCGCGGTTCGGGTGGTCGTTCAGCGCATGGGCGCCGCGGCTTTCGGTGCGGTTGGCGGCCGACTTGATGGTGGCGCGGGCCACTTCGGTCATGTTGGCCATTTCCAGCGCCTCGACGCGCGCGGTGTTGAACACCTTGGACTTGTCCTTGAAGTAGATATTCTCGGCTTGCTTGGCCAGGTCCTCGATCTGCTCCACGCCTTCGTTCAGCAGGTCCAGCGTGCGGAACACGCCGCAGTGGCGCTGCATCGAGAAGCGGATGGCGTTGCCGATGTCCTGCGTCTTTTCGCCGGAGGTGCGCGATTCCAGCTTGTTCACGCGGTCCAGCGAGAATTCGACGGCTTGTTCCGGCACGGGCTGGTGCGCGTGCTGGCGTTCCGGATGCGAATTCACGATGTGGTTGCCGGTGGCGCGGCCGAACACGATCAGGTCCAGCAGCGAGTTCGTGCCCAGGCGGTTGGCGCCGTGCACCGACACCGCGGCGCACTCGCCGATGGCGTACAGGCCGTTGACGATCTTGTTCTCGCCGTTTTCGCGCGTCAGCACCTGGCCGTGGTAGTTGGCCGGGATGCCGCCCATCTGGTAGTGGATGGTCGGGACGACGGGGATCGGTTCCTTGATCGGGTCCACGTTGCCGAACTTGATGGCGATTTCGCGGATCGAGGGCAGACGCTTGTTGATCACGTCGGCGCCCAGGTGATCCAGCTTCAGGACCACGTAGCTGCCGTCGGGACCGCAGCCGCGGCCTTCCTTGATTTCCTGGTCCATCGAGCGGGACACGAAGTCGCGCGGGGCCAGGTCCTTCAGCGTGGGCGCATAGCGCTCCATGAAGCGTTCGCCATCCTTGTTCAGCAGGATGCCGCCTTCGCCGCGCACGCCTTCGGTGATCAGCACGCCGGCGCCGGCCACGCCGGTCGGGTGGAATTGCCAGAATTCCATATCCTGCAGCGGGATGCCCGCGCGGGCGGCCATGCCCAGGCCGTCACCGGTGTTGATGAAGGCGTTGGTGGAAGCGGCCCAGATGCGGCCGGCGCCGCCGGTGGCCAGCACCGTGGTCTTGGCTTCCAGGATGTAGATTTCGCCCGTTTCCATTTCGAGGGCGGTCACGCCCACGACGTCGCCGGCTTCGTTGCGCAGCAGGTCCAGCGCCATCCATTCGACGAAGAACTGGGTGCGCGCGGCGACGTTGCGCTGGTAGAGGGTGTGCAGCAGCGCGTGGCCGGTGCGGTCGGCAGCGGCACAGGCGCGCTGGACCGGCTTTTCACCGAAGTTGGCGGTGTGGCCGCCGAACGGACGCTGGTAGATGGTGCCGTCGGGGTTGCGGTCGAAGGGCATGCCGAAGTGTTCGAGTTCGTACACGGCATTCGGCGCTTCGCGGCACATGAATTCGATGGCGTCCTGGTCGCCCAGCCAGTCCGACCCCTTGACGGTGTCGTACATGTGCCAGTACCAGTTGTCTTCGCTCATGTTGCCCAGCGAGGCGCTCACGCCGCCTTGTGCGGCGACCGTGTGCGAACGCGTGGGGAACACCTTGGACAGCACCGCAACGGACAGGCCCGCTTGGGACAGTTGCAGCGAACAACGCATGCCGGCTCCACCGGCACCGACGACCACCACATCAAACTGGCGGCGCGGCAGGGATTTCAGGACAGAGACCACGGCTTAAATGCTCCAGAGGATTTGCGCGAAGTAAACGACCGAACCGACCAGCCAGAGGATCGTCAGCACTTGCAGCAGCAGGCGCACGCCCACCGACTTGACGTAGTCCATCCAGATGTCGCGCACGCCAATCCAGGCGTGCCAGGCCAGCGCAACGAATGCAAGGGTGGCCAGGATCTGGCCGACCGGAAGAACGCCCACGTAGAAATTGAACAGCGCGGTCCAGTGCTCGTACGTGAAGGCCGGCATCATCAGGATGCCGATGAGCAGCACCAGCGTGTACACGGCCATGATGACGGCGGTGACGCGCTGGATGATGAAGTCCATGACGCCGTAGTGGGCGCCCACGACCAGACGCTTGGGTCCGTAGTTTTTGACGTCGGCCATTACAGCACTCCGAACAGTTTGAGGGCGAACACCAGGGTCAGAGCCAGGCTCACCCCGAAAACCACGCCGGCGCTCTTCTTCGCCGACAGCTTGTCGATGCCGATGTGCAGGTCGAGCAGCAGGTAGCGGATGCCGGCACAGAAGTGGTGCAGGTAGCCCCAGACCAGGACCAGGAAGACAAGCTTGACGATCGGGTTGCCGGCGTACGCGGCCACGGCGGCGAACGTCTGCGGAGCGGCCACGCTGGCCGCGAACAGCGGCAGGATGACCAAGGGAAGACAGAGGAACAGCAGCGCGCCGCTGACGCGGTGCAGGATGGACAGCTTGCCGGCCAGGGGCAGGCGGTAGCTGGCGAGTTGCGCAATGCCAATATTGCGAAACTGCGGACGTGGCTTGGCAGCGGTGTCGGACATGACGGCCTCGGTGTTTCGGAACTAGGGAATCGTGACGGCAAGAATGCCGTGGCCCTTTCGGGCAAGCACGGTATTTTCGCCCAGAGATAGGGTCGGTATCAAATCGTAGTCAAAAAGCTCATCAATTCAAACTATTGCGGTAATGGTATCGATCGGTCAAGTACAACCCCCGGCGAATTTCCATGGGGCGGTCACCGTAGGTGTAGGACACCCGATCCACCTGCAACAACGGCGTCCCGGCGGCAACATTAAGCAGCGGACAGACCTCGGCCGGCGCGGCGACCGCGCGCAGCTTTTCGTCCGCGCGCACCATGCTCACGCCGAATTCGGATTCGAACAGGCCATAGAGGGGCGCCTTGTTGGCCGCCAGCAGCTCCAGGGTCAGTCCGCGGAAAATGGAACCAGGCAGCCAGATGTCGTCCACGACGGTGGGCACGTGCCCCAGGGACAGCAGGCGGCGGATCATCACGACGGTTTCGCCGGCCCGCAAGTCCAGGGCGCGCGCGATCTCCGCCGGGGCCCGCAGGCGGCGGCATTCCAGGATGCGGCTTTCCGCCCGGCCGGCTTCGCCCTCGTCATCGGGGGCCAGGCGCAGGAAGCGGTAGCGCACGCGCGCTTCGTGGTGGGTGGCGACAAAAGTGCCCTTGCCCTGGCGGCGCAGCAGCATGTGCTCGGCCGCAAGCTCGTCGACCGCCTTGCGCACCGTGCCCTGGCTCACCTGGAAACGGGCGGCAAGGTCGATTTCGCTGGGGATGAGCTCGCCCGGCTTCCATTCGCCGCGCTCCAGGCTTTGGACCAGCAGGTCCTTGATCTGGCGGTAGAGCGGACTGAAAGCGGCCCCCTCGCCCGAAGGACGGGCGGCGCGAGTGCGTAAGGAGGTTTCGGGCCGAGGCTCTGCCATGGATCTTCTTGGTTGTGTCATGTTTATCCGGAGAATGGGAGGGCGGCGCAAGGGCCACGAACCCATCCGCAATGCACCGCTGCCGCCGGCCTTCTGGCTTGATACAGGCGCGCGGCCAGACAAGGCTGCGGCGCATTCGAATAAACGCACTATTGTGGCATATCGCGAGGGACGCTGTCCAACGTCTTATGTCTTATATAAGATAGAAGAGCAATTGACGCATACGTAAAATCGATCTAGGATTCACCGCTGCCCGGGCCCCGCGCGCCCAGCCGCGTGCGCGTCGATTTCCGCGCCCCAACGATTACACTGATTGGTGAGATTTTTTTCTCGCCAAACCATTACGGAGAACGTCCATGTCCAAGCCTGCCTTGCGTGTCGCCGTCACCGGCGCCGCCGGCCAAATCGGTTACGCACTGCTATTCCGCATCGCCTCGGGCGAAATGCTGGGTAAAGATCAACCCGTCATCCTGCAACTGCTGGAAATCCCCGACGAGAAGGCGCAAAAGGCCCTGAAGGGCGTCATCATGGAACTGGATGACTGCGCTTTCCCGCTGCTGCAAGAAGTCACCGCGCACAGCGATCCCCGCACCGCCTTCAAGGATGCCGACGTGGCCCTGCTGGTTGGCGCCCGCCCGCGCGGCCCCGGCATGGAACGCAAGGACCTGCTGTCCGTCAACGCCCAGATTTTCACGGCTCAGGGCAAGGCCCTGAACGACGTGGCCAGCCGCAACGTCAAGGTCCTGGTCGTGGGCAACCCGGCCAACACCAACGCCTACATCGCCATGAAGTCGGCGCCGGACCTGCCCGCCAAGAACTTCACCGCCATGCTGCGCCTGGACCACAACCGCGCCCTGTCGCAACTGGCCGCCAAGTCGGGCAAGGCCGTGGCCGACATCGAGAAGCTGGTCGTGTGGGGCAACCACTCGCCCACGATGTACCCCGACTACCGTTTCGCCACCGTCGGCGGCGAATCGCTGTCCAAGCTGATCAACGACGACGCCTGGAACCGCGACACGTTCATCCCCACCGTGGGCAAGCGCGGCGCCGCCATCATCGAAGCCCGCGGCCTGTCCTCGGCCGCCTCGGCCGCCAACGCCGCCATCGACCACGTCCGTGACTGGGTCCTGGGCAGCAACGGCAAGTGGGTCACGATGGGCATCCCGTCCGACGGCTCCTACGGCATCCCCGAAGGCATCATCTACGGCGTGCCGGTCACGACCGAAAACGGCGAATACAAGCGCATCGAAGGCCTGGAAATCGACGCCTTCTCGCGCGAGCGCCTGGACTTCACGCTGAAAGAGCTCCTCGAAGAGCGCGACGGCGTCAAGGACCTGCTGAAGTAAGCAGCGCATGAGTCAAGGATTGGGCCCGTTCGCGGGCCCAATTCCTAGGGGGCAACCCCATAGCGTCCGCAACATAAACCTGTCTCTTTGCTCCCGCGCAAGGGAGTGTCGCCCAGGGGACAGATTTATTTTCCGGGCCCGCGGTAAGGTCGGAATCCAGGGCGGGGCACGCCGTCCCGGCCGGCAGGCAGGCCGCCAGTCCGCAGTCCAGTCGTTTCATCCGGGGCTTACGAGAACACCCGGCCCAATATACGGAGACCACCCATGTCCAGACCCGAATCCGCCGGCGCCCTCTTCCGCCGCGCCCTCGCCGAAGAAAGCCCGCTGCAGATCATTGGCGCCATCAACGCCAACCACGCCCTGCTGGCCAAGCGCGCCGGCTACCGCGCCATCTACCTGTCCGGCGGCGGCGTCGCGGCCGGCTCGTTGGGCCTGCCCGACCTCGGCATCAACACGATGGACGACGTCCTCACCGACGTGCGCCGCATCACCGACGTGTGCGACGTGCCGCTGCTGGTGGACATCGACACCGGCTTTGGCCCGTCGGCGTTCAACATCGCCCGCACCGTCAAGAGCCTGATCAAGTTCGGCGCCGCCGCCTGCCACATCGAAGACCAGGTCGGCGCCAAGCGTTGCGGCCACCGTCCCGGCAAGGAAATCGTCTCGACCGAGGAAATGGCCGATCGCGTCAAGGCCGCGGCCGACGCCCGCACCGACAGCGACTTCTACCTGATCGCCCGCACCGACGCGATCGCCTCGCATGGCGTGGACGCCGCCATCGAGCGCGCGCTCGCTTGCGTGGAAGCCGGCGCCGACGCCATCTTCGCGGAAGCCGCCTACGACCTGCCCACCTATGACCGCTTCGTCAAGGCGGTCAAGGTGCCGGTCCTGGCCAACATCACCGAGTTCGGCAAGACCCCGCTCTTCTCCGTCGAAGAGCTGAAGAGCGTCGGCGTGGGCATGGTGCTCTATCCCCTGTCCGCGTTCCGCGCCATGAACAAGGCCGCCGAAGCCGTCTACACGGCCATCCGCCGCGACGGCCACCAGAAGAATGTGGTGGACCTGATGCAGACGCGCGAAGAGCTGTACGACCGCATCGGCTACCACGAATTCGAATCGAAACTGGACGCGCTTTTCCAGAAAGGCAAGGCGTAACCGCGATAACCGGCGCCGCGGCCACCGCCCGGCGCCATGCATGCCATCCCATTGCAACGACCCCGCGAAAGGAAAGGAGTAGAGACATGAGCACGGCTCCCAAGAAGCAGGAAGCGAAAACGGACGCCAAGCCGGAAGAAAAAGCCGGTTTCAAGCCCAAGAAGTCGGTCGCGCTGTCCGGCGTCGTCGCCGGCAACACCGCGCTTTGCACGGTCGGCCGCAGCGGCAACGACCTGCACTACCGCGGCTACGACATCCTCGACATCGCCCACACCAGCGAGTTCGAGGAAATCGCCCACCTGCTCGTCCACGGCAAGCTGCCCAACAAGGCCGAACTGAAGGCCTACAAGGAAAAGCTGCGCAGCCTGCGCGGGCTGCCCGCGCAGTTGCAGGCCGCGCTGGAAGCCCTGCCCGCCGCCAGCCATCCCATGGATGTGATGCGCACCGCCGTCTCCGTGCTGGGCTGCGTGCTGCCTGAAAAAGACGACCACGGCATCCCGGGCGCGCGCGACATCGCCGACCGCCTGATGGCCAACCTGGGCTCGGCGCTGCTGTATTGGTACCACTACAGCCACAACGGCCGCATCATCGACGTGCAGACCGACGACGACAGCATCGGCGGCCACTTCCTGCACCTGCTGCACGGCGAGAAGCCCAGCGAAGACTGGGTCAAGGCCATGCACATCTCGCTGAACCTGTACGCCGAGCACGAATTCAACGCGTCCACGTTCACGTCCCGCGTCATCGCCGGCACCGGCTCCGACATGTACTCCGCCATCACCGGCGCCATCGGCGCGCTGCGCGGCCCGAAGCACGGCGGCGCCAACGAAGTCGCCTTCGAGGTGCAGAAGCGCTACGAGACCCCCGACGAAGCCGAGGCCGACATCCGCCGCCGCGTGGAAGCCAAGGAAGTCGTCATCGGATTCGGCCACCCCGTGTACACGGTGTCCGATCCCCGTAACAAGGTCATCAAGGACGTGGCGAAAAAGCTGTCCAAGAAGGCCGGCAGCACCAAGATGTTCGACATCGCCGAACGCCTGGAAACCGTCATGTGGGACATCAAGAAGATGTTCCCCAACCTGGACTGGTTCTCGGCCGTCAGCTACCACATGATGGGCGTGCCCACCGCCATGTTCACCCCGCTGTTCGTCATCGCGCGCACGGCGGGCTGGTCGGCCCACATCATCGAACAGCGCGTCGATAACAAGATCATCCGTCCCACCGCCAACTACGTGGGTCCGGAAGACCAGAAGTTCGTGCCGATCGAAAAGCGCAAGTAAGGCGACCCATGGGCCCGCGCATCCAACGAGCAGCGCCGCGCGGGCCCCGGGCCTCCTGTACTCACTCAGGAGAGGTTCCGACATGTCTGCCCCGATATCCAACGTCCGTCCCGATCCCGACCAGGTCCTGGTCGACATCGCCGACTACGTACTGAACTATGAGATCCAGAGCGGCACGGCCTACGAGACGGCCCGCAACTGCCTGATCGACACCCTGGGCTGCGGCCTGGAAGCGCTTGAATACCCCGCGTGCAGGAAACTGCTGGGCCCGGTCGTGCCGGGCACGGTCGTGCCCCACGGCGCCAAGGTGCCGGGCACCCAGTTCCAGCTGGACCCCGTCCAGGCCGCGTTCAACATCGGCGCGATGATCCGCTGGCTGGACTTCAACGACACCTGGCTGGCCGCCGAATGGGGCCACCCGTCGGACAATCTCGGCGGCATCCTGGCCACCGCAGACTGGCTGTCGCGCACCGCGGTCGCGGCCGGAAAGCCGCCCCTCGTGATGCGCGATGTGCTGACCGGCATGATCAAGGCGCACGAAATCCAGGGCTGCATCGCGCTGGAAAACTCCTTCAACAAGGTGGGGCTGGACCACGTGGTCCTGGTCAAGGTGGCGTCCACCGCCGTGGTGGCGCAGATGCTGGGCCTGAGCCGCGAAGAACTCATCAACGCCGTGTCCCTCGCCTGGGTCGACGGCCAGAGCCTGCGCACCTACCGCCACGCCCCCAATACCGGCAGCCGCAAGAGCTGGGCCGCCGGCGACGCCACCAGCCGCGCCGTGCGGCTGGCGCTGATCGCGCGGACCGGCGAAATGGGCTATCCGTCGGTGCTGACGGCCAAGACCTGGGGCTTCTACGACGTGCTGTTCAAGGGCCAGCCTTTCCGGTTCCAGCGTCCTTACGGCAGCTATGTGATGGAAAACGTGCTGTTCAAGATCTCGTTCCCGGCCGAATTCCACGCGCAGACCGCCGTCGAGTGCGCCATGGACATCCACCGGCAGCTACAGGCCACCGGCAGGCGTCCCGAGGACATCGCAAAGATCACGATCCGCACCCACGAGGCGTGCATCCGCATCATCGACAAGAAGGGCCCGCTCGCCAATCCCGCCGATCGCGATCACTGCATCCAGTACATGGTTGCCGTTCCGATGCTGTTCGGACGCCTGACCGCAGGCGACTACGAAGACGCGGTCGCCCGGGACCCGCGCATCGATGCGCTGCGCGACAGGATCGTCTGCGTCGAAGACCCCGCCTACACCCGGGACTACCACGATCCCGACAAGCGTTCGATCGCCAACGCGCTGACGGTGGAATTCAATGACGGCACGCGCCTGGACGAAGTCGTCTGCGAGTATCCCATCGGCCACAAGCGCCGCCGCGCCGAAGGCATTCCGCTGCTGGAAGCCAAGTTCCGCGTCAACCTGGCGCGCGTGTTCCCCGCCCGGCAGCAACACCGCATCCTGGACGCGTCCCTCGACCAGGAAACCCTGGAAGCCATGCCGGTGCACGAATACGTGGACCTGTACGTGATCTGAGCCAGCGCCACGGCCCATGGGGATCTACGCACACCGGAAGCGTCAACGGCGCCGGCCTTACAATGCGGCTTTCCTCGGACGGATCGCGCCATGGCCATGCTTTGGGTCAAGACCTTTCATATAGTCTTCATCGCCTCCTGGTTTGCCGGCTTGTTCTACCTGCCGCGCATCTATGTGAACCTGGCGCAGCAGTCGGATCCTTCGGTCCAGGCCACGCTGCTGGGCATGGCCCGCAGGCTGTACCGCTTCACCACCATCCTGGCCGTGGCCGCCGTGCTGCTCGGCGCGTGGCTCTACCTGGGTTACGGCATCGGCATGGGTCCCGGAAACGGCTGGATGCATGCCAAGCTCTTTTTCGTCTTGCTCGTGATCGGCTACCATCACGCCTGTGGCTCGATGCTGCGCAAATTCGAACAGGGCAAGAACGTCCGTTCGCACAAGTTCTACCGCTGGTTCAACGAAGTTCCCGTCTTGCTGCTCTTGGTGGTGGTGGCGCTGGTCGTCGTCAAACCCTTCTGATACCCCTACCTTTGCACATTCGCCAGGATTCGTATGTCCTCTGATGAACAGGACCGCCCGCGCAAGACGCTGACAATCAAGAAAACGGCGCGCGACGCCCATGCCGAAGGCTCGCCCAAGCGCGTGCGCTCCGGCGCCCGCGCCCGCCTGGTCGCGCAGCAGGAGCGCGCCAAGGACAACATCGAGCGCCAGAAGGACCCCGAAGGCTATCAACGGCGCCAGCAGGAATCCGCGCGCGGCCGCAAGCCCGCGGCCGACGGCGGGCGCAGCGCGCCCGGCCGGGGGCAGGATGCCCGCGGCTCCGCAAGCCGCGGCGGCAGCCCTCGCCGCGACGCCCCTTCGGGTTCGCGGTCCGGCCGAGCGCCGCAGCGCGCGCCGCGCCTGGACGATCAGTACATCGCGCCCGCCACTCCGGCCGGACGCTTCTACGATCCCTTCGAAGACGACGGCCCCGCGCCCACGTTCGCGCCCGAGCCGGATTACGAAGACGCGGCCCCGGAACCGTTCCACCAGCGCGAGCCCCAGGTCGAGGTCCGCAGCCGCCGGCCGCGCGAGCCGCGGCAGGCCGAAACGTTCAAGGTGTTCGCGCCCTGCCCCCAGGGCCTGGAAGAAGCCTTGACCGCCGAAATGCAGGCCCTGGGGTACGAGGATGCGCAGGCCGGCCGTGCCGGCTGCTCCTTTACCGCCGACTGGTCGGGCGTGCAGCGCGCCAACCTCTATTCCCGCCTGGCTACCCGCATCCTGGTGCAGGTCGCGCATGCCGAGATCTCGCACGAAGACGACATTCTGGACCTCGCCCGCGACACCCCCTGGGAACGCTGGTTCGGCGCCGAACAGACACTGCGCGTGGACACCTCGGCCATCAAGAGCCCGGTGCAAAGCCTGCAGTACTGCAATCTGCGCGCCAAGGACGGCATCTGCGACCGCCTGCGCGAACGGGAAGGCGAGCGCCCCAACATCGACACGGTGCGTCCGGACGCGCGCGTGCACCTGTTCCTGACCGGGCACACCGCCACGCTCTATCTGGACACCTCCGGCGAATCCCTGTTCAAGCGCGGCTGGCGCCTGGACAAGGGCGAGGCTCCGCTGCGCGAGAACCTGGCCGCCGGCATGCTGGCGCTGGCGGGCTGGGATCCGGCCGCGCCTCTGCTGGATCCGTTCTGCGGCTCGGGCACCATCCTCATCGAGGGCGCCTGGATCGCCCTGGGCGTGCCGCCGGGCATTTCGCGCCCCTTCGGCTTCGAGCGCCTGCGCGGCCATGACGCCTACCGCTGGCGCGACCTGAAGGACGACGCCCGCTCGCGCATCCTGCCCCAGCTGGACGCGCCGCTGGTCGGCTACGACCTGGACCCGCAAGCCATCGAGTTCGCCCGCAACAACGCCGAACGCGCCTGGCTGACGGCGGATTCGATCCGTTTCGAAGTGGGCGACGCCCGGCAGATCGCGGCGCCCGCCGACCACGGCTGGATCGTCACCAACCCGCCCTATGGCGAACGCATGGGGACGGAACAGGATCCGGACCTCTGGCGCGATTGGGCGGCCTGCCTGAAGCGCAATTTCGCCGGCTGGCAGCTGCACGCCATCACCAGCGACCTGACGCTGCCCAACCAGATGCGCCTGAAACCGAAGCGCCGCGTGCCTCTGCACAACGGCTCGCTGGACTGTCGCCTGTTCGGTTTCGAACTGGTCGCGGCCGGCTACCGCGACGCCTGACCCCCTGTTGCGGCGCGTTGTAAAAGCGCCGCAACATGGTGCACGTATCTTTGCTTATGGTGCCTCGCTGCGCGATTTTGGGGCATCATCGAACCAAGGTGTTGCCAATATGCACCGGCCCCTTGCACATGTTCAGGGTTAACCCCTATAATTCGGGTTATCCCTAGTAGCTAAACAACTGTGCAAGCCCGTGGAGGCTATTGTGATCAACCCGAACAACACCATCCGCCTGACCGACGAACTCGAGCGCCAACTGATGCTCCAGGCGATTGAAGAACAATTCCGTCCGCACCCGATGCGGGCGCTGGCCGCCGGGCTGCGCAAGCTGGCCCACGGCATCAAGGCCCTGGCCGGCAAGACGAGCGCCAAGAACGCGCACTCCGCTGCCTAAGCTGGACGCCCCAGGCTCCATGGCCTGAAAAGTTTTCCCCTTGGGGGCTGCATAGCCCCTTTTATAGACCCGCCCTTACCGGCGGGTTTTTTTTGCCCCCACGCTACGCGCGCGTTGCGCGCTTGCTGCCCCCCGAGGGGGCTGGCCCGCCTTGGGGCGGCCCGGCGGCGGGCCGGCTATTCTTGCCAAGTCCGTGCACAACAGGCGATTTGTTGAGAGATCGCGCGTTGCGCGCTTGCTGCCCCCCGAGGGGGCTGGCTGTACAGACCGGGGACATAGGTAACAGGTGTACGGG
>NZ_JPYO01000021.1 GCF_000757485.1 Achromobacter sp. RTa | reverse complement strand
GTGCGCGCCGGTGACGTTGCCGTCGCTGTCTTCCGGGGTGATGACGGGCGGTGCGTCGGCCTGGCCCTGGATGCTGAAGCTGAGCTTGGCGTCGGAGGTGTCGTTGTCGGCATCCTTGACGGTGTAGTTCAGGGTGAAGTCCAGCTTGTCGGTGGCGCCCAGCGCCTGGACGGCCGGCTTGGAGTTGTCGAGCGTGAACTGCCAGGTGCCGTCGGCGTTCAGGGTCAGGGTGCCGTACTGCTCGATGGCGGCCTTCTGGGCATCGGAGACGTTCCAGGTGACGCCGGTGATGGCGTCGGCGCCCTTGACGTCGTTGTCCACGACGTTGCCGCCGAGGGTATCGGCCGCGGCGTCTTCGGTGACGGTGCCGCCGTTGTCGTCCTTGGCCTCGGGCGCGGTGTCGATGATCTGGATGACCAGGTCGTCGCTGTGGGTCTGGCCGGCGAGGTCCTTGACCG
>NZ_JPYO01000020.1 GCF_000757485.1 Achromobacter sp. RTa | reverse complement strand
CCGCCCTGGTGGCTGGCCAGGCGCGCATAGACCCCTTGCCGCTTCAGCAGCTGGCCGTGCGTGCCGGCCTCCGCCAGGGTACTTGGTAGAGTGCGAGACTACAATTTTGCTACCTGGTTGCCGCGAAATTGTAGTCGGACACCTTGTCGTAGCCCTGCATCGCTAACTAATAAAGAATTGACGTCAGGCATACGCAGCACCCCGCGGGTAAATGATGATTTAGGGGGTAAGCTACAGGCTCACCATTTAATGTCACTGCGGCTGGTGCGCATAGGTACGGATCATACGCTAGGCACGGATCGCACTCCGGTAGCCTGAGATGTTCGCTTCCCTGTCTGACTAACCAATACGGGTGTGCCCATATCTGCGACGATGCTGCAAATAGTGCCGCGACCATCATGGTGCGAAGCAACGGTTCCTTGTGCATCCCGGGCACTCCTTCCCAATGCGTTGTTTAACTCTGATGGGTCATTTCGTGATATTCGACATTGCCATCATTGATTTCAGATAATCATTACTCAGGGCTATTTGGGTTTTTGGTCCGTCAGCTTGTAATTTTCCGTTGTGAATGACTATCACTCTCTCTGAGTAAGCCAGTGCGGATGTTCTGTGACTTATTGAGATAATGGTGCAATTACGAAAATGGCGGGTAATGTTATCCGTAATCCTCCTTTCTGCTAGAACATCCAGCGAAGAAGTGCCTTCATCAATAATAAGAATGCGGGGTTCTCGCAAAAATAGCCGCGCGAGTGCGAGTCGCTGGCGTTGACCGCCGGACAGCTTTAACCCTCGTTCGCCCAGTTGGGCGTCCAGGGAGATGTTTTCGCGTCCGTCTTTGTTCGCAACATCAAATCCGGCTAGATCCAGCGCTCTTAGAATTTCAGAGTCGGATGCCGAAGAGTCGGCGATCTGCATATTGAATCGCACGGTATCGCTAAAAATATGTGTTTCCTGGCTTACTATTCCAATCAATTCATTGAGAGAAGCTTGGCTGACAGCAGAAGTGTCATTGCCTAGTATTCGTATCGCGCCTCTGGATGGTGCGTAGTCACCAGTCAGGAGCTTCGCGAGAGTGGACTTGCCTGAGCCACTGGTGCCGAGGAGGGCGATTTTTTCACCGCTCTTGAAACATAGTGATATTGGGCCAAAATGGAAATGTGCGGCATCGGGGTAGTCGAACTCAAGCTGATCCAGCTCAACGGAATAGGCGTCGGCCTCTAGGGAGGGGCGGGATTGGTTCGTTGACTTGCCTTGGAACAGTTCTTTTACGAATGCAGCAACGCTATGCCACGACTGATGTACTTCGCTTAGGGTGCTTCCTAGCATTTCAATTGGGCCCGCAAGCAAGAGGATATAGCTTGCGAAAAGCACAAAGTTGCCTGGAGTTGTTTGCGTATCTTTCGACCCCGTCAGCATCCAGTAGATGCACCAACCAAACATCAGAACGAAAAGCAAGGAATTTACTGAAAGCATAGTGATCGTCAGTTGCCAATAGGTCTTTTGGACGGCACGATCGTCGTCGAGCGTTGTCTTGTATCGCTTCATGAGAATATCGAAACCGTTATATTGCCTTGCGGCGACTATATTCATAACGGAGTCGATCAGCACTCCGTAGGATCTACGACCAGCATCCATGACTCGAGTGCGGTGCGAACTCAATCGGTCGAGAAAGACATGATTGTTTATTAGAAAGAGCAGGATATATATAAGAAATACTATCCCGATAATTCCGCTCAAAATATTCGATACGATGAAAACCGCGAAGATCAATTGCACGGCGGGTGCGAGAATATTAAAGGCAATGTTCCGCACGACTGTGTATAGATCGTTTGAAGCTTGGTTTAGACGTTGTGCTAGCTCGCCCAGGGAATTGCGTACGTAGAACTGGGAATCCTTTTCGCAAAGCAGTGCAAAATATTTTTTTGAAATGGCTTCGACTAGCTGGAGTCGCAGCATGCTCTGGAGATACAGGGAGATAGTGTTGAATATCTTGGTAAAGCCAATTGAACATATATATAGCGCGGCCATCCAAGCGACTGAGCTCATCGTGTCGGCAATATTCTGGGAGCCAGCAAGGATGTCTGTAGCTGTTGCGAGCAAGAGGGGGGCCAATGAGGACAGTGCTGCTGACGCCAATGTTAATAATAACGCTGACATAAAAATTAGTGTGCTTCTATGGCCCAGGCCGCCGCTCAAAATAAGGAGTAAGAACGATCCATTCTTCATGTTTGTATGCCCTTACTGTGAGTGGTGTAGCACAGACTGGACAAAGCCTTCCAGCTGGATCAGATTTATGAGCGCAGGGAAATCATCGTCTAAATAGGTTGAGCCATTTTTTTTAAGACTTTTTTTTAGTTCCGCTAGGTCAAGCGTCAGTTGTTTGGCGATAAAGCCGTCTTCGAGCCACGTAAACAACGACGCATGATTTTCACTGAAGTAATTGAATAGGCTTGCTGAGGAGGAACGTTTTGATTTTCTCCAGGCAAAATCGTATCCAGCCGATTTATAGAGATCACGCCGGAAATAGAACCTATCATGCTGTGCGCTGAATAGCTCGCGAACGGGTCGATACATCACCGTTCCAATGACATCGGGCAACAATAGAGGGTGGATAGTGGTCCGGACGACGGAATTTTCCATTTGGATAGTATTTAGTCCAAGCAGTATCGACCAAACGTGATCGAACTTGGCCGACCTTGGGTCCAGTTCATTCAAGAGATAGTGGTTGTCAGCTGCGGGCAGAATTTCTCCCGCTTGCATCCATTTGGGGGTGTGAAGCCCGCCATTGCTACCTCGCGGGTTCAGCAACAGTCGAAGGTTCTCATGCACTCCTCTATAGAAATTGGCTTTTTTAAGCGTGCAGAACCGTTTTACGTCGTGGAAGAATCCTAGAACTTCTAGTTTATGAATTCGGTCGAAACCTACATTCCAATTTGGATTCTGCAGGAAAACGTGGTCTCCTCCATGGCCCGTGATCATGAGTTCGTTTGCGGAGAAATCCGCGACAGCTTGTTGTTGCTGTGGATTCGCGCCGGGGGTGAGGAAAATATTAACGTCGAATGGCGAGCGATACGCAGGTTCCTTTAAACATGATGGCGTGAATGTCAGCGCGTCGCTTTCGATCATTTTTATATGTTTTAGATGTTTCCCATATGCCGCTGCGACCTGTTCTGCTTCGCGACGCTCAGTATCAGCGTAGGGCAATGGGCTAACACCATGTATGGCATCGAAAGTGATGCTTGCTGTAGCCAAACAATGAAGGAGTGCACTTGAATCTAGTCCTCCTGAAAAGCTCAAGGAAATTGATGAAAAGCTGGCCGCTAAGGTGGAAAGTTTTTTTGTGAGAATTTCTATTGGACCTTTTTGCTGCGGTAGAGGTTTCTGTAGGCCAATAATCGAAATGGATGCGAGGTTACTGCGAATTGACTGACCAATAGGGATGGCTCGTATCCCGGCTATCGCGGTTGATCCCGAGAACACTGGTCTGTCCAAGATGAAGCGACGGCAATAGTCAAGGTCCAGTGAATGTGATTTCTCTCGCTTAAGCCGAAGGAGTACTGAAGGACTCGTCGAGAATACAAGGCTGCCGGCAATGTGCGTATAGAATACGTCCAATCCACGATACAGACTTCTCGAAATCTCTATAGAGCCGCTGCTTATGCGGACAACCAAATATGGTCCGTCCACGGTATGTAGATATGATAGCCATTCAGCAGTGCGCAGCTTTGATTGGGCGTTTATAAGCTGTTCTTCGACGTACTTGGGTGCATGCAGCAATATAGAAATTGCCGAGTCTTCAATAAATTTCCAGTTGTCTGGATATTCCAGGTTGATATTTTCGTGGATTGCTCGTTTTCCGTGCGACGTTAGTGGCTCATTTCGGGGTGTGCAATTATCGCGTCGCAGCGCAGAGGAGTGGGCTATGAACATCATAGTTCCAAAATTACTGCGAGTTTTTGCCTCAGTTCAGGGTCGTCGTTTACAACCGCTCCGTTAAATTCAACCCAGGCGTGGCTTGAAAACGGCCTGGTTCGGACTCCTATTATTAATCGGGCGTCGAGGCCGACGCGTCGTGCCAGGACGCATAGTGCGAGGCTGTATGCCAAGCATTTGTTATTGCTAAAGTCGAGGATGAATACTCTATTAAGATGCGCCATCAACCGTTGCAGATACGAAGCAGTATGAGCAGTCTGCGGACCTGGTTGAGTGTTCTGTAGTAACTTGATAACTCCCGCGTATCCTTTGGATTTTAATGTCAGTCCGACTCGCCAAAGGGTATGCGCCGCCTTCCACAATAATAGTGGCTCGGCTCTGGAAAATTCGATAAATGGAGTATCCCAGCGCGTCTCGAATAAACCTTCATTTATGTGAGAGCCAAGTTCGCCTCGGATGTGAATTGTTTTTTCCAAGAGCCCATGTTCTTGAAGGGCAGCGGCCAAGGCTGAGTCATGTTGCCCGCGATTGGCAAGAAATTCATTTATGCGGGCTAGCGGAAGATTAGGAATGATTGAGAAGCGATTTTCTTGGAGATCGAGCGCAACCAAGTCCTCCCTGAAATGTCCAAGAACTAATTCCTGAATGCCCCTTGCGGAGTTACCTTGCGGCATTGCGCTTCCTCCAAATTTGGATATGCGTGGGCTTTAACCATGGCCCAGCGCATATCGATTTGAGCATTTAGGTATATCTGTGAAATTAGCCGTATTTTGTTACATTTGGGTTTTTCCATCCCATCGGATCAGGTGCGTAGAAGTATTCCGGGATGCCGCCTGAGCCACCTTGAGTAAGTTTGCTTGCGGGAATTTCGAGCTTGATGACCTGTATGGTCGGAGGCTGGGGTTGCAAAATTGGTCGTTGCATTCTTGACTCCAAAAAAGAAGATAAACTGTAAATAAAAACGTCCGTTAATAAGAATGATTCGCGGACGTATTTAAGTTAATTTGGACATTTCCGTCCGTCAATATGGCTTCACGACATATCGGACAAGATGAAGGTGTCGCGTGCTGATGCTCGCCTACGGTGCTACGGCTGCCATCGCCGATATTCGCGAGCAGCTTGATCGGCTGGAATGATGTGGCATCAGCAGCATTTCCCGCCTCTTATCGATCGAGGCACATTGATCGACGAAGCCACCTTTGGCAGCAAGCGGGTCTGGTTCACGGATGCGGAAGTGCGGGCCAACGCTAAGTCG
>NZ_JPYO01000019.1 GCF_000757485.1 Achromobacter sp. RTa | reverse complement strand
CCTGGAGACGGAGGGGCGTGGCTGCTGCCGCGGGCCGTGGGCATGTCGCGCGCGCGTGAAATGGCCTTCACGGGCCGCAGCATAGACGCCGCCCAAGCCGGACACGCGCTCCGATGACGGCGCTCGCGCCATGGCGCTGCTGGAAGGGCGCGCGGCGCCCGCCGCGCCCGCGCCCAAGCCGGCCGCCAAGGGCAATTTCGTGCTCCAGATCGCCGCATACACGACCTCGGAAGACGCCCAGTCGCGCCGCAGCAAGCTGCACCAGGCCGGGGTCACGAACGCTTTCGTCGAACAGGCCACCATCGGTGGCAAGCAGCAGTACCGCCTGCGCGTGGGGCCGTTCCCCTCGCGCGAGGCGGCGCAGGCGGCCCAGGCGCGCTTGCGCACCCTGGGCTATGACAATGGTTTCATCGCCGCGCAATAGTGACCGGCTTCGACTTCGTCGTGCTGGCCATCCTGGTGGTTTCGGGTGTGCTCGGCCTGGTGCGCGGCCTGCTCAAAGAGGTCCTGTCGCTGGTCGCCTATCTGCTGGCCTTCGTGGCAGCGATATGGTGGGGCCCCACGGTCTACGCCTGGCTGGAGCCCTATATTGAAACGACGCTGTTGCGCATGGGAGTTTCGTACGCAGCGGTATTCATCATCGTGCTGCTCGGCGTGGGGTTGGTCAATATGACGCTTGCCGCCTTGATACGCAGTACCGGCCTGAGCCCGGCCGACCACGGCCTGGGCGGCATGTTCGGGCTGGCGCGCGGCCTGCTGATCGTGCTGGCGCTGGTCGCCGCCGCGGGCTACACGCCGCTGCCTGAAGAGCCGTGGTGGAAGGACGCCATGTTTTCGCATTCGGCCATCGAGGCCATCAAACATATCAAGACGTGGCTGCCGCCGTCCCTGGCGACGTGGCTGCCGTATTGATCTGCTTCAAATCAACCAGGAAAGCTCACCATGTGTGGAATCGTAGGGGTCATCGGGCGCGGGCCGGTCAACCAGCTGCTCTATGACAGCTTGCTGCTGTTGCAGCACCGCGGGCAGGACGCCGCGGGCATCGCGACGTCGCAAGGCAACCAATTCAATATGTACAAGGCCCACGGGCTGGTGCGCGACGTCTTCCGTACGCGCAACATGCGCGCGCTGCCCGGTACGTCTGGCATCGGCCAGGTCCGCTATCCCACGGCGGGCTCCAGCGCCAGCGAGGAAGAGGCCCAGCCGTTCTACGTGAATGCGCCGTTCGGCATCATGTTCGCCCACAACGGCAACCTGACCAACTGGCGTGAGCTGCGCGAGTCCCTGTATCGCGTCGACCGCCGCCACATCAACACCAACTCCGATTCGGAAGTGCTGCTGAATGTGCTGGCCCACGAACTGCAATCGGCCGCCAATGGCGTTTCGCTGGACGACGACGCGATGTTCCGCGCCGTGTCCGCCGTGCACAAGCGCGTGCGCGGCGCCTACGCCGTGGTGGCCCAGATCTCGGGCTACGGGCTGCTCGCCTTCCGCGACCCCAACGGCATCCGTCCGCTGTGCATCGGCCGCCAGGAAACCGAAGAGGGCGTGGAATGGATGGTCGCCTCGGAATCGGTGGCCCTGGAAGGCAGCGGCTTCGCTTTCGTGCGCGACGTCGAGCCGGGCGAGGCCGTGTTCGTCGACCTGGACGGCCGCTTCGTCAGCCGCCAGTGCGCCGAGAACCCCCAGCTGGTGCCCTGCATCTTCGAATACGTGTACTTCGCGCGTCCGGACTCGCTGATCGACGGCGTGTCGGTCTATGACGCGCGCCTGCGCATGGGCGAATACCTGGCCGACAAGGTGGCGCGCAACATGCGCCTGGGCGATATCGACGTGGTCATGCCGATCCCCGATTCGTCGCGCCCGGCCGCCATGCAGCTGGCCGCCCGCCTGAACCTGGACTACCGTGAAGGCCTGATCAAGAACCGGTACGTGGGCCGCACCTTCATCATGCCGGGCCAGGCGGTGCGCCGGAAGTCCGTGCGCCAGAAGCTCAATGCCATCGGCATGGAATTCAAGGGCAAGAACGTGCTGCTGGTCGATGACTCCATCGTGCGCGGCACCACCAGCCGCGAGATCGTGGACATGGCCCGCGCCGCCGGCGCCAACAAGGTGTATTTCGCCTCCGCCGCGCCTCCGGTCCGCTTCCCCAACGTCTACGGCATCGACATGCCCACCCAGAGCGAGCTGATCGCCACCGGCCGCAGCGACGAGGAAATCGCCCGCGCGATCGGCGCCGACAACCTGGTCTACCAGGATCTGCACGACATGCAGCAGGCGGTCCGGGACATCAACCCCAAGCTGTCGCGTTTCGAGGCGTCCTGCTTCGACGGCGAATACGTCACGGGCGACATCACCGCCGAATACCTGGCGCGCCTGGGCCAGTCCCGCAGCGAGTCCGGCGAAGAGGGCGGCGCCAGCGGCCTGCAGTTCAATATGGGCTACGCCGCCAACGACGCGTGAGCCGCCACGCGGCAGGAACGAAGAGCCGCCCTTTGTGGGCGGCTTTTTTTCGGCTCGCTCCGTTCAGGCAGCGGCCTTCCACAGCGCCACGTTCGTGGCTTCCAGATGCGTCAGATATAACCGCAGGTCGAATTCGTACTGGTGGTACTGCGGCTCCATGTGCAGGCACAGGTTGTAGAAGGCGCGGTTGTGGTCCTTCTCCTTGAGATGGGCCAGCTCGTGGACGGCGATCATTTTCAGGAATTCGGCCGGAACGGTCTTGAACAGCGTCGCCACGCGGATCTCGTGCTTGGCCTTCAGCTTCCCGCCCTGTACGCGGGAGACGTAGGTGTGCTGGCCCAGCGCGTGCTGGATCACGTGGATCTTGCTGTCGAACGCAACCTTGTTGATCTGGTCGCCGTTGCGCATATAGGTATTTTTCAGGTCCGTCACGTACTGATAGAGCGCGCGGTCCGTGCGCACGCCATGCGCGCCCTCGGGATAACGGGACAGCAGGGCGGCGCCCAGCTTGCCCTCGTCGAGCAGCTTGCGGGCCTGTTGCAACAGCGGTTCGGGATAGCCGGCGAGGTATTTCAGGGGAGGCACGTTCAGGACGGTTCCGGAGGAATGACGGTGAGGCGCGGCCAGGTTTCGGAATGGCGCTTGGCTGCAAGCCGATGCGCATAGGCGCGTGGGTCGGCGCCGGGGGCGGGGCGGAGCACGAGCGCGAACAGGTCCGTCAGCCCGTGCGGGGCGACGATGGCGATTTGGCCGTCGCCGGTCAGCCGGACTCCCACGCAGGTGGCGGTTTCGGGCCAGCTGGCGATGCCGGCCTCCAGCGACGCCGCCGGGGGCGGAGCGTCTCCTCGGCTGTCGCGTCGCCACAGGTGCACGCGCGCCTGGTTCACCACTTCCCATGGCGCGTCGGGCGCCGCCTCGCGCAGGCGGCCGGCCACTGCCGCTTCATGCCCGGGGCTGAGGTCCGATGCGTCGTGGTATACGAAATCGATGTCGGCGGAAGGGTGGCTGTCGGCGGGGTAGCCGTGCAGATGGTTCCAGACCAGCGACCGGACGGCGCCGGCCGCGATGCAGCCGTCCGCCGGGCCGTGATCGCGGGCGGCGCGCAGCCAGCGCATCAGCGGAGCATGCGCCAGGACCAGCGCGCGCAACGCGGCGGCCTGTTCTTCCGCGGGCAGGGGCACCGGGCCTACAGCGCGCGGCCGCGCCTGAAGGCGACGGGCAGCGCCATGAAGAAGAGGATGACGAAGAGCGCCAGGCTCCACAGGGCGTACTCGATGCCCAAAACGGACACCATGGCGTCCATGCAGGTGGCGTAGATGCCGAACAGCCACGGCACGCCGCCGTCCAGCCCGATGCCGGTCATGAAGCGGTCGGCGAAGGTCTGGTCGCAGGACAGCATTTTGGCCGCCACGCTGTATTGGTACCAGGCCGCGACCACCCCGCAGACCGAAAGCAATGCCGCCAGCCCGCCGCAAACGCGGGTCAGGGCGCGTCCGCCGCCAAAGCCGCCCACCAGCGCGACGACGCCGATCACCAGGTAGATCAAGCGCTGCATGACGCACCAGGCGCAGGGTGGCATATCGAAAACGTGCTGGGAAACCAGGGCGATGCCAACGGCGCCGAAGCAGAAGAGGGCGATCAGGCGGAGCAGGCGTTCAGAGCGTGAAGTCATTGTTCTGCGGTGAGGGTTGAGGGGGACCAGGGCTTAGGCCTTGGGGACCGGAATTGGTTGCATCACTTGCTGCAGGACGCCCAGCAGCAGTTCGCGCGAGCCTTCCCAGAAGATCTGCACCCCGAGGCACAGCATGATGAAGGCCGACAGGCGCATGAACACGGCGGTGCCATTATCGCCCAGCCGGTGCAGCATCTGCGCGGCGAAGCGCAGGCAGATGTAGAGGGTCACGGACACGACGATGATGCCGGGGATGGACCCGCCCAGGCGCACCAGGCTCAGCACGTGGTTCTGGTCCCGCAGCGAAACGCCGACCGTGATGGCGGCGGCGATGGAGCCCGGGCCGCAACTGATCGGGAAAGTCAGGGGATAGAAGGCGCGGGCCTTGGCCATTTCCGGCGTGAACGATTCGGCCATGCGCGCGACGCGCTCCGTGTCGGCGTCGGGCGAGTTCACCAGCCGCCATGCGCTGGCGATCACCAGCATGCCGCCGCCGACCCGCACGATGGACAACGAGATGCCGAAAAAGCTCAGCAGCACGTTGCCGGCGACCATGGCCACGATCAGCATCAGGCAGACGTTGATGGCGACCCGCTTGGCCAGCACCATCCGCGTGGAGGACGACGCGCCTTCGGTCAGCGACAGGAAGATCGGCGCGATCGCGGGCGGGTTCAGGAAGGGCAGCAGCGTGGCCAGCGCGAAGAAGAAGCTGCCCCCGAAAACGCGCAGATAGTCATTGAGCTGCATAGGTACGGACGCCGCGTGGCCGAAAACCGGGATTGTATGCCCTCCGCACGGCGCTGGCGATGGCGCGCCGCCCGCCGCGTCAGGCGGCGCGCTGGCCGGCTTCCTCGCCCGCCAGGGCGTCCAGGACGTCGCGTTCGAACTGCATTTGGCTGCGCGGCCGGGTCAGCGCCTGGCCGTCGACGATGAACACGTCTTCCACCCGGTCGCCCAGCGTCATGATCTTGGCCATCAGCAGGTTCACCTCGTGCCGCGCGAACACGCGCGCCAGCGCGTGCAGCAGGCCGGGCCGGTCGGTGGCCGTTACGGACAGGCGCCAGGAGGTGCTGCGTTCGTCGGGCTGCAGCTCCGCCTGCGGCATGACCGGGAAGACCCGCGACACGCGCGACTGGCGGCCCCGGCCGTAGTAGCCGCCGCGCGAGTGCTGCGGCTGGGCAGCGGCCTGCGGGTCCTTGAGCCGCTCGGCCAGCTCGTGTTCGACGAGCGTGGCCTGGGCGCGCAGGTCGCTGGCGCCTTCCGGCAGCAGCACGATGAAGCTGTCCAGGGCCCAGCCGTGGCGGGTGGTGTGGATGCGGGCGTCCTGGATGGACAGGGCCTTGGCGTCGAAGTAGCCGCAGATGGCCACGAACAGATCGGGCGCGTCGCGGGTGTACACCATGATCTGCAGGCCCTCGCCGTGCTCGGTGGGACGGGCCTTGACCACCGCCTGGGCCGGCGCGACCTGATGATACAGGTGGCGCGTGTGCCAGGCGATGTCCGAGGCGTCGTGGCGTAGGAAATACGCCACGTCCAGCTGGTTCCAGAAGGCCTCGCGGGCGTCGTCGCGCAGCCCCGCCAGCCGGGTCAGGCGTGCGGCTTCTTCCTTGCGCTCCGTCAGCACCGTGTGCGCGTCGGCGTGCGCGCCGCCGAGGGCGGCCAGCGTGAGCTTGTACAGGTCTTCGAGCAGCTTGCCCTTCCAGGCGTTCCAGACTTTGGGGCTGGTGCCGCGGATGTCGGCCACCGTCAGCAGGTACAGGGCGGTCAGGTGGCGCTCGTCTTTCACGGTGGCGGCGAAATCCTGCACCACGGCGGGGTCGGACAAGTCCCGTTTTTGCGCCACGGCCGACATCAGCAGATGCTGGCGGACCAGGAATTCGACCAGGGCGGTGTCCTCGGGCTCCATGCCGTGGTCCTGGGCGAACTTGCGGACTTCGCGCGCGCCGAGCTCGGAATGGTCGCCGCCGCGCCCCTTGGCGATATCGTGGAACAGCGCCGCCACGTACAGCAGCCAATGCCGGTCCAGCCCGGCGATCAACTGGCTGGCCAGCGGATATTCCTGAGCGTGCTCGGGCATGGTGAAGCGGCGCAGGTTGCGCACCACCGCCAGCGTGTGCTGGTCCACGGTATAGGCATGGAACAGGTCGTGCTGCATCTGGCCGACGATGCGCCGGAACACCGGCAGGTAGCGCGGCAGGATGTTCAGCATGGTCATGCGCCGCAGCTCGTGCACAATGCCGCGCGGCTGCTGCAGGATCTGCAGGAACAGCTTGCGGTTGACGGGGTTGCGGCGGAACTGCGCGTCGATGCGGTGCCGGGAATGCCAGATGGCGCGCAGCGTGCGCGCCGACATGCCCGTCAATTCCGGATGCTGCTGCATGACCAGGAAGGCGCGCAGCAACAGGGTGGGGTTGCGTTCGAAGCCGTCGTCGCGAATGATGTCCAGGCGATCCCGCAGGTTGCGGAAATCGTCGTCGATGTCGCGGGCGTCGGTGTCGGGGCGCGGAAACAGCCGCTCCTCGATGTTCTGCACCAGGATCCCATTGAGCTGCGTCACCAGCCGCGCGGCCCAGTAGTAACGCTGCATCAGCAGTTCGCTGCCGCGCCGGGTGGCGGTGGCATGAATGCCGTAGACCTCGGCCAGCGCGGGCTGGAGGTCGAAGAGGACGCGGTCCTCGCGCCGGTTGGCCAGCAAGTGCAGTTCTATGCGCAGCCGCTTGAATGCCTGCTCGGCCTTGCGCAGGTCGCGCGCTTCCGAAGAGGTCAGCAGGCCGGCTTGCGCCACCGAGCGCCAGCTGTCGCCGAAACCGGCCGCCCTGGCCATCCAGAGGATGACCTGCAGGTCGCGCAGGCCGCCGGGGGATTCCTTGCAGTTCGGTTCCAGCGCATAGGGCGTGTCGTGGTAGCGCGCGTGGCGCTGCTGCATTTCGACGCGCTTGGCGCGGAAGAAGGCGCGCGGGTCCAGCCTGGACTTGGTGGCGGCCTCGAACTTCTTCATCAGCGTGCGGCTGCCCGCCAGCCAGCGGGACTCCAGCAGGGCGGTTTCCACGGTGATGTCGGCATCGGCCTCGCGCTCGCAGTCTTCGATGGTGCGCACGCTGTGGCCGGGCTCCAGGCCCAGGTCCCATAGCGAGGCCACCAGCCGCTCGATGGCGGCTTCGTCCTCGCGGGTGGGGGCGTGCGGCAGCAGGATGAGCAGGTCGACGTCGGAATGCGGGTACAGTTCACCCCGGCCGTAGCCGCCCACGGCCGCCAGCGTGGCGCCGGTGGGCAGGGGGCACTGCTTCACCAGGTCGCGCAGCGCGGCATCTACGATGCGCCGCAACTCGGACAGCAGCGTGTCCGGCCGCTCGTGTCCGCGAAACTGGGCCACCGCAGTGCGCCGGGATTCCTGGATGCGTTCGCGCAGGGCGCTGAGGTATGCGGCGGTCATGGCGGCAGGCGGCGGGACGTCAGACGGCGGGAATGACGATGGGTTCGGTGATGAATGCCGGCGGCTGGGGCATGCCGGGCGACAGGGTCAGGACCTCGTAGCCGGTTTCGGTCACACAGACAGCATGCTCCCATTGGGCGGACAGGCTGTGGTCGCGGGTGACGACCGTCCAGCCGTCGGACAGCTGGCGTATCTCGCGCCGGCCGGCATTGATCATGGGCTCGATGGTGAACAGCATGCCTGTCGTAAGCTCCACGCCCGTGCCCGGCTTGCCGTAATGCAGCACCTGCGGGTCTTCATGGAAGCGCTGGCCGATGCCGTGGCCGCAGAATTCGCGGACGACCGAGAAGCCGTTGGCCTCGGCGTGCTTCTGGATCGCGTTGCCGACGTCGCCCAGCGTGGCGCCGTGCTTCACCTGCTGGATGCCTTTCCACATGCATTCGAAGGTGATTTCGGTCAGGCGGCGCGACAGGATGGACTGCTCGCCGACGGCGTACATGCGGCTGGTGTCGCCGAACCAGCCGTCCTTGATGATGGTGACGTCGATATTCAATGAGTCCCCGTTTTTCAGCACCTTGTCGCCCGGGATGCCATGGCAGACCTGGTGGTTCACCGAGGTACAGATGGCGCCGGGGAAGGGCGGATAGCCCGGGGGCGCGTAACCCACCGTGGCGGACTTCACGCCCAGCTCGTCGGTCAGGTATTCCAGGCAGAGGCGGTCGAGCTCGCCCGTCGTGACGCCCGGCTTGACGTGGGGGGTGATGAAGTCGAGGACTTTGGCGGCGTCCTGGCAGGCCGCGCGCATTTTGGCCAGGTCGGCCTGATTGGTAATAGTGCCCATGGATTAGCTTGGCGATCAGTCGCTTGAATGTCTGCTTGAAAGAATAGTAGAATTATAGGCTTCCCTAAATTTTTGGGGATGCATGGTAGTGAGTGGTGGGATGAACCCAGGGTGAAAGCCCGGGGTGAACCCCAGGTGAAAACCCAGGGTGAAAACTCAGGGTGAAAGCCCAGCTACTCAGTACTACTGGGTAACGGCAAGAGCCGATCCCGGCGGGTGTTGGCATGGTGGCGTTGGCGCCAGCCTTGCGCAAGCCCGGCAAGTATTTGGTTGTGCGGATCCAATCATTGGGATCGGCGGCACGCCCTGAAGTTTCACCGCAAGCGAAGGTTGTGGAGCGAAATCGGGCAGGCCGCGGGTGCCGGTGGCAGGGAGCGCGCATCGGATGCGGGCCGGACGGGCGTGGGCGGCAACAAATCCACGGCTGGCGCGAACCGGGGCGCGGTGTGCTTGCAAGCCTGGTCAAGTTTTAGAGCGGCGATGCAGGCTCAGGGTCTGTGCTCGGTGTGGATGTCGGATTAAGTTCTTGAAAACATTCGTGTTTTCTTAAGAAATGCCCCGACGGTCTGATGCGCGGTCGTATGGGTGCCAGGTTTGGCGTCTTTCCGAACGCGAAGAGCAGGATTTTCCAGAGCTGGATTTCGCCGCCAACAAAACAGGTCCGGGTGCGTCTCGAAGAAACTTCCAGGAAATTCCTGGCGGGTCGGGAGACGCGTTGCATGCATGCGGCGCGAGGTTTTCGCCGTGGCGGCTGTCTGGGTTTATCGCGGCAGCGTGGTAAGAGGCGTCTAGGGCGGTCCGCCCGAAGGCGTCGGAGTTATTGCGGCAGTGATCGGCCGGCCCGGTTAGAATTTTGTCATCCCGCAGTTGCGGGAAATCGCGCGCAACACCACCCAGGGTGTCAGCCAGAGGCTGATGCAGGTGCGGCGCAAGAAATCAACCCTTGGAGAAAGTCATGTCTTTGATGCGCGAAATGCTGGAAGCGGGTGTCCACTTCGGTCACCAGACCCGTTACTGGAACCCCAAGATGGCCCCCTATATCTTCGGCCATCGCAACAAGATTCACATCATCAACCTCGAAAAGACGGTTGATAAGTACCAGGAAGCCACCAAGTTCGTGAAGCAGCTGGCTGCTCGCGGCGGCAACATCCTGTTCGTCGGCACCAAGCGCGCTGCGCGTGAGCTGGTCGCCGCCGAAGCCGCCCGTTGCGGCATGCCCTACGTCGACGCCCGCTGGCTCGGCGGCATGCTGACCAACTTCAAGACGGTCAAGACCTCGGTCAAGCGCCTGAAGGACATGGAAGCCGTTGTCGCCGAAGGCGGCGCCGAGCGCATGATCAAGAAGGAAGGCCTGCTGTTCCAACGCGAACTGGAAAAGCTGAACAAGTCGATCGGCGGCATCAAGGACATGAACGGCCTGCCCGATGCCATGTTCGTGATCGACGTCGGCTACCACAAGATCGCCATCGCCGAAGCCAAGACGCTGGGCATCCCGGTCGTGGCCGTGGTTGACACCAACCACTCGCCCGACGGCATCGACTACGTCATCCCCGGCAACGACGACTCGGCCAAGGCCATCGCGCTGTACGCCAAGGGCATCGCCGACGCCGTGCTGGAAGGCCGCGAGCAGAACCTGAACGGTCTGGTCGAAGAGCTGGGCGAAGGCCAGGAAGAGTTCGTCGAAGTGCAGGACAACCAGGCCTAAGCCGGTTGTCATGTCCGGCGGTTAGTGTCTGGGAGCGGTCCGGAAATCCGGCCCGCTCCCGCCTCGCCGGCACAGCGAAGGTGGGCTCCCATCTTCCAGCTCCGCGAATCGCGGATGTCCCATCGAATCACATCACTGTCCCGGCCTGCCGGGGCGTGTTCTAGCAAAATTGGAGCAAACATGGCTGAAATTACCGCTGCCCTGGTCAAGGAACTGCGCGAAAAGACCGACGCCCCCATGATGGAGTGCAAGAAGGCCTTGACGGAAGCCGAAGGCGATCTGGCCCGCGCCGAGGAAATCCTGCGCGTCAAGCTGGGCAACAAGGCCAGCAAGGCCGCCGCCCGCGTCACCGCCGAAGGCCTGATCGGTCTGTTCATCTCTGCCGACGCCAAGCAAGGCGCCGTCATCGAAGTCAACTGCGAAACCGACTTCGTCGCCAAGAACGACGACTTCGTCGCTTTCGTGAACAAGCTGGCCGAGATCGTCGCCACGCAGAACCCCGCCAGCGTTGAAGCCCTGTCGGCGCTGCCCTATGGCGACGGCACGATCGAATCCACCCGCACCGCCCTGATCGGCAAGATCGGCGAAAACATGTCGATCCGCCGCTTCGAGCGCATCGAGACCCCGAACGCGCTGGCCAGCTACGTGCACGGCGGCCGCATCGGCGTGCTGGTTGAATACTCGGGCGCCGAGGAAGTGGGCAAGGACCTGGCGATGCACATCGCTGCAACCAAGCCCAAGGCGCTGAACGCCGACGGCGTGAACCCCGCCGACATCGCCGCCGAGCGCTCGGTCGCCGAGCAGAAGGCCGCCGAATCGGGCAAGCCGGCTGAAATCGTCGCCAAGATGGTCGAAGGCTCGGTCGCGAAGTTCCTGAAGGAAGTCACCCTGCTGTCGCAGCCGTTCGTCAAGGACGACAAGGCCACGGTCGAGCAGATGCTGAAGGCCAAGGGCGCTTCGATCAGCAAGTTCGTGCTGTTCGTCGTCGGCGAAGGTATCGAGAAGAAGACCAGCGATTTCGCCGCCGAGGTTGCCGCCGCCGCCGCTGGCCGCGCCTAAACGGTAGTTTGCTTACGGGCCGGCTCTGACTAAAATCAGGCCGGCCTATTTCTTGTCTTACACTTTCGTCGGATTGTTCCTCGGGATATCACCTATGAGCAGCAGATCATACAAACGGGTTCTTCTCAAGCTTTCCGGCGAGGCGCTGATGGGCGAAGATGCGTTCGGCATCAATCGTTCCACCATCGTCCGCATGACCGATGAGATCGCCGAAGTCGCCGCCACCGGCGTTGAACTGGCCATCGTCATCGGCGGTGGCAACATCTTCCGTGGCGTCGCCCCGGGCGCGCAGGGCATGGACCGCGCGACGGCCGACTACATGGGCATGATGGCCACCATCATGAACGCGCTTGCGCTGCAGGACGCGCTCAAGCACAAGGGAATCGACACCCGCGTACAATCGGCCCTGAACATCGATCAGGTCGTCGAACCCTACATCCGCCCCAAGGCCCTGCGTTACCTCGAAGAGGGCAAGGTCGTCATTTTCGCGGCGGGCACCGGCAACCCCTTCTTCACCACCGACACCGCCGCCGCCCTGCGCGGCGCCGAAATCGGCGCGGAGATCGTGTTGAAGGCCACCAAGGTCGACGGCATCTACAGCGCGGACCCCAACAAGGATCCCACCGCCACGCGATACGCGCGCATCAGTTTCGACGAAGCCATCGTCCGCCGCCTGGAAGTCATGGACGCTACCGCGTTCGCGCTGTGCCGCGACCAGAAACTGCCGATCAAAGTGTTTTCGATCAATAAGTCCGGCGCCCTCAAGCGGGTGGTCAGCGGCGAAGACGAAGGCACTTTGGTACACGTTTAAAGAAAAGGAAATTCCATGAGCGTCGCAGAAATCCGCAAATCCGCCGAAGCCAGGATGGTCAAGTCGCTTGATACGCTCAAGACCAGCCTGGCCAAGATCCGTACGGGCCGCGCCCATACCGGCATCCTGGATCACGTTCAGGTCGAGTACTACGGTTCGCCCGTGCCGATCAGCCAGGTGGCCAACGTCAACCTGGTGGACGCCCGCACGATCAGCGTCCAGCCCTACGAAAAGCCCATGGCTTCCGTCATCGAGAAGGCCATCCGCGAGTCGGACCTGGGCCTGAACCCGATGTCGATGGGCGACACCATCCGCGTGCCGATGCCGGCCCTGACCGAAGAGCGCCGCCGCGACCTTACCAAGGTCGTACGCAGCGAAGGCGAGGATGCCAAGGTGGCTGTGCGCAACCTGCGCCGCGAAGCCAATGAAGCGCTGAAGAAGCTCGTCAAGGACAAGGAAATCTCCGAGGACGACGAACGCCGCGCCCAGGACGACGTCCAGAAGCTGACGGATCGCAGCGTGGCCGACATCGACAAGATGGTCGCCCAGAAAGAAGCGGAAATCATGACCGTATAATTCCTGCACGTTCCGGGCGCGGCCATCGCGGCTGCGCCCGGGCCCAGGATATTTTTGCCTACGCGCCGTCCTATCCATTGTTTCGCAGCATCTCTACGTAGCGATGGATCGACGGCGCAGGCTTTTCCCCGTATTTCCGATTTTCGCCGGCCCTCTGCGCGCAGCACCACACTCATGGCAACCAGTTCGACCCAGGCGGTTCCCGCCATCCGCGATGTTCCCGAACACGTGGCCATCATCATGGATGGCAACGGCCGGTGGGCGACGCGGCGGCTGCTGCCTCGTACGGCGGGGCATGCCAAGGGCGTGCAAGCCGTGCGGCGCGTGGTCGAGGCCTGCGGCCGCGCTGGCGTCCGTTACCTGACGCTCTTCGCCTTCAGTTCCGAAAACTGGCGCCGTCCCGCCGAGGAAGTCTCGCTCTTGATGCGCCTGTTCGTGCAGGCCCTGGAGCGCGAGGTCGGCAAGCTGGAAGAGCAGGGCGTGCGGCTGCACGTCATCGGCGACCTGAGCGCCTTCGAACCCCGCCTGCAGGAACTCATTTTCGCCGCCCAGGAGCGTACCGCCCACAACGACCGCCTGCACCTGACGGTCGCCGCCAACTACGGCGGGCGCTGGGACATCCTGCAAGCCACGCGCGCCATGTTGGCGGCCGAGCCCGGGCTGGCGGCGCAGCCGCAACTGGTGGACGAAGAACGGCTGTCGAGGCACCTTTCCATGGCCTGGGCGCCCGAGCCCGACCTGTTCATCCGCACGGGCGGTGAGCAACGCATTTCCAATTTCCTGATCTGGCAGATGGCCTACGCGGAGTTCTACTTCACGGACCGCTATTGGCCGGACTTCGGCGCAGCGGAGCTCCAGGCCGCCTTCGACTGGTACCGCACGCGCGAGCGCCGTTTCGGCCGCACCAGCGCGCAGCTCAGCGAAGACGGCGCGAAATAAGCAACCAGACGGCGACAAGCGCGTCTTTCCAGAGCTGTATACGAGGAGACCGTCATATGTTGGGCCAGCGTATCGTTACCGCCGTCATCCTGTTGGCCATCCTGGCCGCCGCGATGTTCAGCGCCAATCCGTGGTGGTTCGTCGCCTTGCTGGCCCTGGCGGCCGCCTGCGCCAATTGGGAGTGGCTGCGCCTGACGCTGCCGCAACCGCCTTCCCCCCTGATTTCCGTCGGTGTCGCCGCGCTGCTGTTCGCGGGCATGCTGGGGCTGGCATCCGCCTGGCTGGCGGGCGACCGCGCCGGCGTGGCGGATCCCGCCTGGGTGCTGCGCTACGTGGTTCCGGCGGTGGCGGCCGTATGGCTGTTCGCCGGCCTGGCCGCGGTGGTCCGGGGGCGCTCCGATGCGCCGCCGGCCAGCCTGGGCTGGTCCGTCTTTTCCGTGCCCGCGGCCTTTGCTGCTTGGGCCGTGCTCGCACAGATGTTCATGGCGCGCGGCGCCGGCTTCGTCGTGTCGCTGCTGGCGCTCGTCTGGGTGGCCGATATCGCCGCGTATTTTGCCGGCCGCGCATTCGGCAGGCGTAAACTGGCCCCGCGGGTCAGTCCGGGCAAGACGATCGAGGGCGCCATTGCCGGCGTGCTGGGCGCGGTGGTCTGGATCGGCCTTTCCAGCCTCTGGGGCGGCACTTTCGGACACGCGCTGGTCGAACGCTGGACGTTCTGGCTGGCGTTGCCGATCGCCGCGTTGCTGGGCGTGGTTTCCATCGTGGGCGACCTGTTCGAATCGCTGCTCAAGCGCCGCGCCGGCCGCAAGGATTCCAGCACGCTGCTGCCCGGCCATGGCGGCGTCTACGACCGCATCGACGCGATCCTTCCCGTCGCGCCGTTCGCGCTACTTTTGTCTGGAGTGTTGTTTTGACGGCTTTTCAACGCGTCGTTGTGCTGGGATCGACCGGTTCGATCGGTGAAAGCACACTGGATGTGATTGCCCGCCATCCCGAGCGGTTGGCGGTTTATGCCTTGTCGGCGTACAGCCGGATGAATCGCCTGGCCGAGCAGGCCCAGGCCAGCGGGGCGGCGGTGGTGGTGGTGCCCGACGACGACGCGCGCCGGAAGTTCATCGCCGCCTGGGCGGGTTCCCGCCCCATGCCCGAGATCAGGGTGGGCGCGCAGGCGCTGGCCGAGACCGCGGCCGATCCGCAATGCGATTCGGTCATGGCCGCCATCGTCGGCGCGGCGGGGCTGCCCGCCGCCTTGGCCGCCGCGCGCAGCGGCAAGCGCGTGCTGCTGGCCAACAAAGAGGCCCTGGTCGCCGCCGGCTCGCTTTTCATGCAGGCCATCCGCGACAACGGCGCCGAACTGCTTCCCATCGACAGCGAACACAACGCGATTTTCCAATGCCTGCCTCAAGGCGGGAGGGCGGATGCCCCGGACGCTCCCGCGCCTGGCGTGCGGCGCCTCCTGCTGACGGCCTCCGGCGGCCCGTTCCGCGGGCGGGACCTGGAAGACCTGCATGAGGTCACGCCAGCCCAGGCCTGCGCCCATCCCAACTGGAGCATGGGCCGCAAGATCTCGGTGGATTCCGCCACCATGCTCAACAAGGGCCTGGAAGTGATCGAAGCGCATTGGCTGTTCGCCATGCCCGCCGACCGCATCGAGGTCGTGGTGCACCCGCAAAGCGTCGTGCATTCCATGGTGGAGTACAACGACGGATCCGTGCTGGCGCAGCTCGGGCAGCCCGACATGCGCACGCCGATCGCCTATGGCCTGGGCTTCCCGGAGCGCCTGGAGAGCGGGGTGGGTCCGCTCGACCTGACCCGCCTGGGGCGGCTGGACTTCGAAAAGCCAAATCTTGCCCGTTTCCCCTGCCTGGCCCTGTCGTTCGCGGCCCTGAGGGCCGGGCAGCGCGCCTGCGTGGTCTTGAACGCGGCCAACGAAGTGGCCGTCGAGGCTTTCCTGGCGGGCCGGCTGCCCTATACCTGGATTCCGAGAGTGATCGAGGCCTCCCTGGAGTGGCAGGCTCGGCAAGCTTCTGTTACCCTCAGCAGTCTTGACGACGTACTCGCGCTGGACGCGGCGGCGCGCGCCTACGCGGGCAACCTCGGTCTTGCCTGACGGCGGCGCCCGCCACTGATTCCCTAGATCTTCCGAATCCGATGCTTTTCACCCTGCTGGCCTTTGCGGTTGCGCTTGGCACCCTGATCATCTTTCATGAGCTGGGGCATTACTGGGTGGCCCGCCTGTGCGGCGTGAAGATCCTGCGCTTCTCGGTGGGGTTCGGCAAGGTCGTCCTGCGCCGTACCGACAAACACGGCACGGAATGGGCGGTTTCGGCGTTGCCGCTGGGCGGCTACGTCAAAATGCAGGACGATCCGCCAGCCGGCGCCAGCGCCGCGGAGGCCGCGGGGGCATTCAACAGCAAGCCGGTCGGCCAGCGCATCGCGATCGTCGCCGCCGGCCCCATTTTCAACCTGATCCTCGCCGTCTTCCTCTATGCGGGCCTGAACATGGCCGGCACCGAAGAGCCGGTGGCCATCATCGCCCAGCCCGCCGCCGAGACGCCCGCGGCTCGCGCCGGCCTGCTGCCGGGAGACCGCATCCTGGCCATCGACGGCCAGGAAATCGCGTCCTGGTCGGACGCCCGCTGGCGGCTGATGGACGTGATGTCCACGGGCGGAAGCGCGCAGATCGAGGTCCGGACCTCCGGCGGCGCCGTACACCAGCGCGAACTGGTGCTTCCCTCCAATACGATGGATCCGGCCAGCGGAGATCCGCTGGCCGCCGCCGGCATCCGGCTGGCCCAACCCAAGCCCGCCGTGCGCGTCGTCAATGACGGCGGGGAAGGGAAGGCGGCCGGGCTGCTGCCGGGCGATCTGGTCGTGGCCGTGAACGGCGTTCCCACCCCGGATACGGCCGCCTTGGTCAAGCAGATCCAGGAAAGCGCCGGCAAGACCCTCGCGCTGACCCTGATGCGCCAGGGCGCCCCGGTCTCCTTGAACGTCACGCCACGGCCCGAAATGGTCAACGGCCAGGAAATCGGACGCCTGGGCGTGCAGCTGGGCGGCGACGTTCCCATGGTGACGGTCCGCTACGGGGTGTTCGAAAGCGTGTGGCGCGGCGCCGTCCGCACCTGGGATACCGCCTGGTTCTCGCTGCGCATGATGGGCCGCATGGTGACCGGCGACGTGTCCTGGCGCAATGTCAGTGGCCCGGTGACCATCGCGGATTACGCCGGACAGACCGCCAGAATCGGAATTGTTGCGTATATCGCGTATATCGCCTTGATCAGCATCAGTCTCGGCGTTCTAAATTTGCTACCTATTCCTATGCTGGATGGTGGCCATCTGCTGTACTATCTCGTCGAAATTGTGCGGGGTAGCCCGCCGCCTGCGAGGTGGATCGATATCGGACAGCGCGCCGGCATAGGTTTATTGGCAGGCCTGATGGGGCTTGCGCTGTTCAACGATTTCACGCGTTTGTTCACTTAAGCGCGATTTAGCATAAAATCCCCCGCCATTTGCACGACCGAGGATACTCAAGGATGTCTTTTCGCCGGATGTTTCATCACAAAAAGGGTGTACTGCCGGGTCTGATCGCCGCACTGCTGGTACCGGCCATCGCCCACGCCTTCGACCCTTTTGTCGTGCGGGATATCCGCGTGGAGGGTATTCAACGAACCGACGCCGGCACCGTCTTCGGTTACTTGCCCGTCAAGGTCGGCGAGAAGTTCACCGAGGAAGAGGCCACCGAGGCCATCCGCCGCCTGTACGGCACGGGCTTTTTCACCGACGTACAGATCCAGACCGACAATAACGTCGTCGTGGTGGTCGTGCAGGAACGTCCGACGATCGCCTCGGTGAATTTCAACGGCATGCGCGAGTTCGACTCCAAGGCCATCACGACGTCGCTGGCGCAGGTCGGCTTCGCCGAAGGCCGGATTTTCGATCGCTCCATGCTCGAGCGCGCCGAATACGAACTGAAGCAGCAGTACCTGTCCAAGGGCAAGTACGGGGTGGAAGTGACCGCCACCGTGACGCCGCTGCCGCGCAACCGCGTGGGCGTGAGCTTCGACGTGTTCGAAGGCTCGGTCGCGCGCATCCAGGAGATCCGCTTCGTCGGCAACAAGGCCTTTTCCGAGGGCGACCTGCTGGACGTGTTCCAGCTGACGACGCCGGGCTGGCTGACCTGGTACACCGACACCGACAAGTATTCGCGCGAAAAGCTCGAGGGCGACCTGGAGCGCCTGCGCTCGTTCTACCTCGACCAGGGCTATCTCGAATTCTCGGTCGAGCCGCCGCAGGTCACGATTTCGCCGGACCGCAAGGACATCCGCATCACGATCACCGTGCACGAAGGCGAGCCCTACAAGGTGCGCAGCGTGAAGCTGGCGGGCAACCTGCTGGGCCTGGACAAGGAAATCGGCGCGTTGTTGCAGGTCAAGCCGGACGAGACCTTCTCGGCCGCCAAGGCCAACGATTCGGCCAAGGCCATCACGGACTACCTGGGCGAGCTGGGCTATGCCTTCGCCAACGTCAACCCCAACCCGCAGCTGGACCGCGCCAAGCACGAGGCCGACCTGACGTTCTACGTCGACCCGAGCCGCCGCGTGTACGTGCGCCGCATCCAGATCGGCGGCAATACCCGCACCCGCGACGAAGTGGTGCGCCGCGAAATGCGCCAGCAGGAAGCCGCCTGGTACGACGCCGCGGACATCAAGACCTCGCGCGACCGCATCGACCGCCTGGGCTATTTCAGCGACGTCAACGTCAAGACCGATCCGGTCCCCGGTTCTCCCGACCAGGTCGACGTGAACGTCGACGTCAAGGAAAAGCCCACCGGCATGATCAACCTGGGCGTGGGCTACGGCTCGTCCGAAAAGGCCATCCTGTCGGCGGGCATCAGCGAAGACAACGTGTTCGGCAGCGGCACCAACCTGACCCTGCAGCTGAACACCAGCAAGACCAACCGCGCGATCGTGCTGTCGCACACCGATCCGTACTGGACCAAGGACGGTATCAGCCGCACCACGTCCGCCTACTACCGCGTGACCGAGCCCTGGAACAACAACGACGGCGACTACCGCGTCAAGGCCATGGGCCTGGGCATGAACTTCGGTATCCCGATCTCCGAGTACGACCGGATCTTCCTGGGCGCGAACTTCGAGCGCAACCAGATCGAGCTGTACGACAACTCGCCGGCGGCCTACGAGAAGTTCGTCGACGATTACGGCGATGCGACCAATTCGGTGATCTTCAGCACGGGCTGGTCGAAGGACACGCGCGACAGCGCGTTGGCGCCGACCAAGGGTTCGTACACCCGCCTGAAGGCCGACCTGTCCACCATCGACCTGCAATACACGATGCTGACGGCCCAGCAGCAGTACTACGTGCCGCTGGGCGGCTCCTATACCCTGGCCCTGAACGGCATGGTCGATTGGGGCCAGAGCTACGGCGGCAATGATTACCCGGTCATCAAGAACGTCTATGCCGGCGGTATCGGCACCGTCCGCGGCTACGAGGGCTCGTCCCTGGGCCCGCGCGATACGAAGACGGGCGACTACCTGGGCGGCACGCGCCGCATCGTGGCCAACGCCCAGCTGTACCTGCCGTTCCCGGGCGCCACGAAAGACCGCACCCTGCGCTGGTTCATCTTCACGGATGCGGGCCAGGTGGCGGCGGGCAGCGGCCTGTCTTGCACCAACGGCAAGCCGGGCAGCGAGGTGGAAGATCCTTGCGGCTGGCGTTTCTCGGCCGGTATCGGCCTGTCGTGGCAGTCGCCGATGGGCCCGTTGCAGCTGTCTTACGCCCGTCCGCTCAATTCGAAGCCCGGCGACGACAAGCAAAGCTTCCAGTTCCAGATCGGGACCGGTTTCTAAGCGCCGTTACGCTTGAAAACAAGGGAGGGGGCCGGTGGGCCGGCTCCCTTGCTGTTTAGTGGCACAATACACACTTTGGCTTTGCCTTACTGGAAGGTGAGATTTTCATGATGTCTGATTCCGCACTTAAAACATCGAATTCGCTGGGTGCCAAGCGCCGCGGCAAGCTGGGCGGCTCCATTGCCCTGGTGGGTGCGCTCATTCTCGGTTCGGCTGCGGCGATTCCCGCGCATGCTCAAGGCACCAAGATCGGTTTCGTGAATACCGAGCGGATCCTGCGCGAGTCGGGCCCGGCCAAGACTGCCCAAAGCAAAATCGAAGCCGAATTCAAGAAGCGCGACGACGAACTCCAGCGCCTGAACAACAACCTGCGCTCGCAAGCCGAGAAATTCGACAAGGACGCTCCCGTCCTGTCGGAATCCGACCGCGTCAAGCGCCAGCGTGAGCTGTCCAACCTGGATACCGACCTGCAGCGCAAGCGCCGCGAGTTCCAGGAAGACTTCAACCGCCGCCGCAACGAGGAATTCTCGGGCATCGTGACGAAGGCCAATGAGGCCATCAAGCGCATCGCCGAGCAGGAAAACTACGACCTGATCATCCAGGACGCCGTGACGGTCAACCCGCGCATCGACATCACCGACAAGGTGATCCAGAGCCTGGGCAAGTAAGTAACACCTGTCACGTCATGCCGGTTTTACTGGATCTTGTCCGCGCGCCGACGCTTGAAGCACTGTTGAGCGCCGCCAATACCCAGGGATTGGACTGGCGCATCAGTGCGGCGCCAGGCGCAGACCCCTTGCAGGTCTGCGGCATTGGAACGCTGTCATCGGCGGGCCCGCAGGAAATCTCCTTCCTGGCCAATCCCCGCTACCAGAGCCAGCTCGGCGCCACCAGGGCGGCGGCGGTCATCGTCTCGAACGACGTGGCCGAGGCCCTGGAGGCCGAAGGCAGCCCGCGGCCGCCTTTCGCGCTGGTCGTCTGCAAGCATCCCTATCTGCTTTACGCCCGCGTGGCGCAGTGGTTCGACGCCGCGAGGCGGCCCGAGCTGCCCGCCCATACGCATCCGTCCGCGGTGGTGGCCGATGACGCCACGATCGAAGAGGGCGTGCGCATCGGCCCGCAATGCGTGGTGGAATCCGGCGCCCGGATCGGCCGCGGCGCGGTGCTGGGGCCGGGCTGCGTCATCGGCGCCGGCTCGTCCGTGGGGCCTGGCAGCCTGCTGCACGCCCACGTTACGCTGTACGAAGGCGTCACCGTGGGCGCCCGGGCCATCATCCATAGCGGAGCGGTGCTGGGCGCGGACGGATTCGGTTTCGCGCCGGATCCCTCGCTGGGCAAGGGCGCCTGGGGCAAGATCCCGCAGTTGGGCGGGGTGACGATCGGCGACGACGTCGAAATCGGCGCAAACACGACGATCGACCGCGGCGCGCTCGAAGACACCCTGGTGTCCGACGGCGTGAAGCTGGACAACCAGATCATGATCGGCCACAACTGCCGCATCGGCGCGCACACCGCGATGGCGGCCTGCGTCGGGGTGGCTGGCTCGACCACGATCGGGGAACGCTGCACGATCGGCGGAGCCGCCATGCTGTCGGGCCACCTGACGCTGGGCGACGACGTGCATATTTCGGGCGGCACCGCGGTTACGTCCAATATTTCGAAGCCAGGCCGCTATACGGGCGTATTCCCGTATGCGGAACATGGCGAATGGCAGCGCAACGCCGCCGTGATACAGCAGTTGGCGCAATTGCGCCGCCGCGTGCGGACGCTGGAAAAAGAGTAGGGCGCTCCGTCGCTCCGGCGCGTCCGCGCCGCGAAATTATTTCACTTTGCAGGAAAGCATAGAAAAATGGAACTCGACATCAAGGGGATCATGGAGAGGTTGCCGCATCGTTACCCGATGCTGCTGATTGACCGCGTCGTCGAAATGGTGCCTGGCAAGTCCATCGTGGCCATCAAGAACGTCTCGATCAATGAACCGTTTTTCAATGGCCACTTTCCGCATCACCCGGTGATGCCTGGCGTGCTCATCGTCGAAGCCATGGCCCAGGCCTCGGCCCTGTTCTCGTTCACCGACGAGAACGGCGGCCTGAAGTGCGAAGGTTCCAAGACGGCGTATTACCTGGTCGGCATCGATGGCGCGCGTTTCCGCCGCCCCGTGGTGCCGGGCGACCAGCTGCGCATCGAAGTGGAAGCCGAGCGTTTGAGCCGCAGCATCTGTAAGTACCAAGCGCGCGCAACGGTGGACGGCCAGGAAGTCGCCTCGGCCAAGCTGATGTGCGCGATTCGCAGCCTGGAAGAGTAGTCAATGGCAGGAAACATTCACCCCACCGCTGTCGTCGATCCGGCGGCAAAACTCGACCCGACCGTGGTGGTCGGCGCCTACGCGATGATCGGCCCCGGCGTGACCATCGGCGCCGGCACCGAGATCGGCCCGTACTGCATGGTGGACGGGGTGACGACCATCGGACGCGACAACCGCTTCTACCGGTACTGCTCGATCGGCGGCATGCCGCAAGACAAGAAATACAAGGGCGAGCCGACGCGTCTCGAAATCGGCGACCGCAATACCGTGCGGGAGTTCGTGACGCTGAACACGGGCACCGTGCAGGACGGCGGCGTCACCACGCTGGGTGACGACAACTGGATCATGGCGTACGTGCACGTGGCGCACGACTGCCACATCGGCAGCAACACCATCCTGGCCAATTCCGTGCAGCTGGGCGGCCACGTCCATGTCGGCGATTGGGCCATCGTGGGCGGCCTGACCGGGGTGCACCAGTTCGCGCGCATCGGCGCGCACAGCATGACGGGCGGCAACAGCTCCTTGATGCAGGATACGCCGCCGTTCGTGCTGGCTGCCGGCAACCCCTGCCGGCCGGTCGGCGTCAACGTCGAGGGCCTGAAACGCCGCGGATTCACTCCCGCCGAGATTTCTGCGCTGCGCGACGCCTACAAGACCATCTACCGCAGGGGGCTTTCCCTGGACGCGGCGCGGGCCGAGTTGCGCGCCCGCCAGCAGGCGGAACCGGAAGTCGCCAGCCGCCTGCAGACCCTGCTCGATTTCCTGGACGTCGCCAGCCGCGGCATCATCCGGCCATGAACACGCGGATCGGCATGGTGGCCGGCGAGCCTTCGGGCGATTTGCTGGCCGGTCGCATCATTGCCGGTCTGCAAGCGCGCGACGCCGGCGTCCGGTGCGAAGGAATCGGCGGGCCGCAGATGCAGGCCCGCGAGTTCGACGCCTGGCATCCCATGCATGCCCTGACGGTGTTCGGGTACGTCGATGCGCTCAAGCGGCTGCCCAGCCTGCTGGGCACCTATCGCGACGTCAAGCGCCGCTGGCTGGCCGAGCCGCCTGCCGTTTTCGTCGGTATCGACGCGCCGGATTTCAATCTGCGCCTGGAGCACCAGCTGCGGCAGGCCGGCACGCCCACGGTGCATTTCGTCGGGCCGTCCATCTGGGCCTGGCGCTACGAGCGCATCCACAAGATCCGCGAATCCGTGTCGCACATGCTGGTGCTGTTCCCGTTCGAGGAAGAGATCTACCGCAAGGAAGGCATTCCTGTTACCTACGTGGGCCACCCGCTGGCCGGGGCCGTGCCCATGCAGCCGGATCGGGCCGCGGCGCGGGCTCGCCTGGGCATAGCCCAGGACGCGCGCGTGCTGGCCATCCTGCCGGGCAGCCGCTCGTCCGAGATCCGGCTGCTGGCCCCGCGTTTCCTCCAGGCCGCCCAGTTGCTGCAGAAAAAAGACCCGGCCCTCCAATGCGTGGTGCCGATGGTCAATGACCAGCGGCGCGCCGAATTCCAGGCCATCCTGGCCCAGTATCCGGTGCCCGGCTTGCGCTGCGTGACCGCAGAGGACCTGCACGGGGAGGGCGGCGAGCGCCAGGCGCCCGTGGCCTGGTCGGTGATGGAAGCGGCCACGGCGGTGTTGGTGGCCAGCGGCACGGCGACGCTCGAGACGGCGCTGTACAAGCGCCCCATGGTCATTTCCTACGTGCTGTCGCCCTGGATGCGCCGCATCATGGCGTGGAAATCTGGTCAGCAGCGTCCGTACCTGCCGTGGGTCGGCCTGCCGAACGTGCTGCTGCGCGATTTCGCCGTGCCCGAGCTGCTGCAGGACGACGCCACCCCGGAAAAACTGGCCGAGGCGACCTGGGCCGCGCTGACCGATGAAGCGCTGACGGCGCGGGTCGAAGCGCGTTTCACCGCCTTGCACCAGGAACTGCTGCGCGATACGCCGGCGCTGGCCGCCCAGGCGATCCTGGAGGTGGCCGGTGGAGCAGCCTGACCTGTTCGCGGCGCCCGAACAGCCGCCGATGGTGACTGCCGGGGTCGACGAGGCCGGCCGGGGCCCGCTTGCGGGCGCGGTGTACGCCGCGGCCGTTATCCTGGATCCCGCCCGGCCCATCGACGGCCTGGCGGATTCCAAGGTGCTGAAGGCGGCGACACGCGAAGCCCTGGCGCTGGAAATCCAGGAGCGCTCGCTCGCCTGGTTCGTCGCCAGCGCCAGCGTGGCCGAGATCGACAGCCTGAACATCCTGCGCGCCACGATGCTGGCGATGCAAAGGGCGGTCCAGGGCCTGTCCCTCCTGCCGCAGCTGGCGCTTGTGGACGGCAACCAGGCCCCGAAGCTGGGTTGCACCGTGCAGACCGTCATCAAGGGCGATGCGCTGGTGCCCGCGATTTCCGCGGCCTCCATCCTGGCCAAGACAGCCCGGGACGCGGACCTGCTGCGGCTGCATGCCTTGTATCCCCAGTACGCGTTCGACCAGCACAAGGGCTACGGCACCGCGCTGCACCTGCAAATGCTGCGCGAACACGGTCCTTGCGCCGAACACCGCCGCAGCTTCGCGCCGATCAAGGCCTACGGTCCGACCTCATGAAGCACATCAGTTCCCGCGACAATCCCGCGGTCAAGGCGCTCGCCAGGCTGGCCGGCACGGCGGGCAAGCGCGGGGCGCCCGTGCTGCTGGACGGGGTCCACCTGTGCCAGGCATGGCTGCAGCATCATGGCGCGCCCGACCAGGCCGTTTTCGACGTGGGGCGCCTGTCTCAGCCCGACATCGCCGCCTTGGCCGCCGCCGTGCCCGATAGCCGCTGCCTGGCCCTGGACGCGCGCCTGATGCAATCGCTGGCCAGCGTGGAAAGCGGGCAGGGCGTTGCGTTCCTGGTCACGCCGCCAGCCATGGCATTGCCCGCGGAAGTGGACGAGAACTGCGTGCTGTTCGACCGCATCCAGGATCCCGGCAATGTCGGCACATTGTTGCGCACCTGCGCGGCGGCCGGCGTGAAACGGGTGTTCCTGGCGACCGGCACGGCGGCGGCATGGTCGCCCAAGGTGCTGCGCAGCGGCCAGGGCGCCCACTTCGCCCTGGCCATCCATGAACATGTCGATCTTGCGGCCTTGCTGCCCAGCCTGCGGGTGCCGCTGGTGGCGACCGCGTTGGAGGGCGCGCAGGATCTGTACCGCGGCCGCCTGCCGGAACGCTGCGCCTGGGTATTCGGCCACGAAGGACAGGGCGTGGCGGCTGCCTTGCTTGACGCCGCCTCTCTTAAGCTGCACATCCCCCACGATATGGCGGCGGTGGAGTCGCTCAATGTAGGAGCCGCGGCCGCCATCTGCCTGTTCGAACAGCGGCGGCAGGGCTTGCTCGCCTGATCCGGTTCCGCAACGCTGAAGGGTAAGCGGCGCGGCTGCGGCGACAGACGGAACCGGGCGGAAAACGTTTTGTAAATATAGGACGCACTCATATACTTCGGCTTTTGCTTCCGAGGTGTTTATGGCGTCATCGCCGGTTCGTAGGCTTGAAGATTGTCCCGCCCGCGCGGCCAGGGTGCTTTTTTTGGCGGCCGCGTGCGCGTTTGCGCTGGGCGCGTGCATGTCGGTCAATACCCAGAAAGTCAGCATGGTGCATGCGGCTCCGGCGGATCCCGTCCACATCATCCAATTGTCCAGACCGGTCATCGCGGCCCTGCCGAACGATAGTAGCGTGACGCTGGCTGCCGGCTCGCAATGGCGCCGCGTGGGCGCCTTGCCGCAAGGCGACGTCTATCGTCCCCTGAGCGGGCTCTTCACCATCCAGACGCGTCGCCAGGACGAAGCCTATGCCGTGGCGTCTTCCGGCAAGCTTCTCGGTTTCTACCTGCCGGGCGAAGGCTCATACATGCCTCTGTCCCGTCCCGTCACGTTGCCCGTGGAGATGCGTCAATGAAAGCGTGGTTGAGAATGGCGGCCGCCGCGGTCGTTGCTGTGCTGTTGGCCGGTTGCGCCGGATCCAGGTACGAATCGCTGCATGGCAGGATCCCGCCCATCGCCGAGGGGAACGGCCGGATTTATTTCTATCAGCCGCAACCCGCGAGCATGGCGGCCGCCCAGCAAAAACTGCGTGTCAACAAGGAGGTCGTGGGCCGCAACAAGCCTGGCAGCTTCTTCTTCGTGGACCGCCCCGCGGGCAGCTACGTCGTCACCAATCTGTATTGGACCGGCGACGGCGTGAGCTTCATGTTGGATGCGGGTCAGACGCGCTATGTGCGCATCATGGCGGAATCGCTGGGCAGCACCAGCGCGGTGGGCCAGTTGTCCATGCAATTGGTCGACCCGCCCGAGTTGGCCGAGAATGAAATGCGCCAGTTGCGCTATTGGGGCGCCGCCTCGCCCGAACAGGTGCCCGGCCTGTAAGCCGCGACGGTGCTGTAAAGAGGGGCGCGCCAGGGGCGCGCCCTTGCTGTTTTCAACCCCGGTCCAGGCCGACCTCCTGCAGTACGGTGGTCGCGATCTCCTCGATCGATTTCGTGGTGCTCGACAGCCACGAAATGCCTTCGCGGCGCATCATGCGTTCGGCCTCGGCGACTTCGTAGCGGCATTGTTCCAGCTTAGCATAGCGGCTGTTGGGGCGGCGTTCGTTGCGGACCTCGGCCAGGCGCTCGGGCTGGATCGACAGGCCGAAGAGCTTGCCGCGGTGCGGCGCGATGGTCGAGGGCAGGGTGCCGCGCTCGAAGTCGTCCGGCGTGAGCGGGAAATTGGCCGCCTTGATGGCGTATTGCATGGCCAGGTACAGGCTGGTGGGCGTCTTGCCGCAGCGGGACACGCCCACCAGGATCACGTCCGCCTGGTCCAGCTGGTTCACGAATTGGCCGTCATCGTGGGCCAGGCTGAAGTTGATCGCGTCGATCCGATTGCGGTACTTTTCTGAATTGGCCTGCATGTGCGAGCGGCCGATGGAATGGCTGGACTTCAGCCCCAACGCCTGCTCGATGTGGCTTACGAAAGTGCCGAACAGATCGAGGAAGATTCCGTTCGCCTGGCGAACACGGGCCAGCATGTCGGGGTTGACCAGGGTGCTGAAAACGATGGGCGGAACGCCGGCCTCCTGGGCGCTTCGGTCGATCCGCATGGCGACTTCGGCCGCCTTTTCCAGCGTGTCGACGAAGGGCAGCCGGACGGGCTTGAAATCGACCCCCTCGAACTGCGAAAGGACTGACTGGCTGAAGGTTTCTGCGGTGATGCCGGTACTGTCGGAAACGATGTATACCGTGCGTACGATCGGGGTAGATGTCATGTGTAAAAAATTCCAACCAGGCGGATGGCCGGACGTACTCCACCGAGTACAATCAGGCCCCTATAAGTCACCCCAAGGGCGGTCCAAGGCCAGTTTGGTCAGCGCGTAGAGTTGGGGCTGTGATCCAGCTTCCTGACGCATTGACCAAACTCGCTTTCATTCCATTGTAAAAGGTGACTTCAATGTCGTATGTTGTTTTGTTCGAGCAGCTCCGCATGACGGACGTGGACTCGGTAGGAGGCAAGAACGCATCACTAGGCGAAATGATCAGTCAGCTGTCTGGCGCGGGCGTCCGCGTGCCGGGCGGCTTCGCCACGACCGCGGATGCCTTCCGCGACTTCCTCAAGGCCTCCGGCCTCGACAAGCGCATCGCTGAGCGCTTGAGCACGCTGAACCCCGAAGACGTCCGCGAGCTGGCCAATGCCGGCGCGCAGATTCGCCAATGGATCGTCGAGGCGCCGTTCTCGTCCGAATTCGAAAAGCAGATCCGCGAGGCCTTCGCCAAACTCGACGCCGACGGCAAGGGCTCGTTCGCCGTGCGCTCGTCCGCAACCGCCGAAGACCTGCCCGACGCTTCGTTCGCCGGCCAGCAGGAAACCTTCCTGAACGTCGTCGGCATCGACGACGTGCTGGACAAGATCCGCCACGTGTTCGCGTCGCTGTACAACGACCGCGCCATTTCCTATCGCGTGCACAAGGGCTACGCCCACGCCGACGTCGCCTTGTCGGCCGGCATCCAGCGCATGGTGCGTTCCGACAAGGGCAGCGCCGGCGTCATGTTCACCATCGACACCGAATCGGGCTTCCAGGACGTGGTGTTCATCACTTCGTCGTACGGCCTGGGCGAAACCGTGGTGCAAGGCGCGGTCAACCCTGACGAGTTCTACGTCTTCAAGCCCACGCTGGCCCAGGGCCACTTCCCGATCGTGGGCCGCCGCATCGGCTCCAAGCTGATCAAGATGGAATTCGACCCGGAGCGTCCGGAAGGCCGCGCCGTGCGCACGGTGGACGTGCCCGTCTCCGAGCGCAACCGCTATTCGCTGACCGACGACGAGGTCAACGAACTGGCCCGCTACGCCGTCATCATCGAAAAGCACTACGGCCGTCCCATGGACATCGAGTGGGGCCGTGACGGCGTGGACGGCAAGATCTACATCCTGCAGGCGCGTCCGGAAACGGTGAAGTCGCAGCAGGGCGCCGCCGACGTCCAGCAGCGCTACCGCCTGAAGGCCACCGGCCAGGTCCTGATCACCGGCCGCGCGATCGGCCAGAAGATCGGTTCGGGCCCCGTGCGCGTGGTTGGCGACATCTCCGACATGGACAAGGTCCAGCCGGGCGACGTACTGGTGACCGACATGACGGACCCCAACTGGGAACCCGTGATGAAGCGCGCCTCCGCCATCGTGACGAACCGCGGCGGCCGTACGTGCCACGCGGCCATCATCGCGCGCGAGCTGGGCATTCCGGCGGTTGTGGGTTGCGGCAACGCCACCGACGTGCTGAAGGAAGGCCAGGCCGTGACCGTGTCCTGCGCGGAAGGCGACGAAGGCCGCATCTATGACGGCCTGATCGAGACCGAGGTGGAAGAAGTGCGCCGCGGCGACATGCCCGCCATCGATCTGAAGATCATGATGAACGTGGGCAATCCGCAGCTGGCCTTCGACTTCGCCCAGATTCCCAATGGCGGCGTCGGCCTGGCGCGCCTGGAATTCATCATCAACAACAACATCGGCATCCACCCGAAGGCGGTGCTGGACTACCCGAACGTCGACGGCGAACTGAAGAAGGCCGTGGAATCGGCGGCCCGCGGGCACGCCAGCCCGCGCGCCTTCTTCGTCGAGAAGATGGCCGAAGGCGTGGCCACGATCGCGGCGGCGTTCTACCCCAAGCCCGTCATCGTGCGCATGTCGGACTTCAAGTCGAACGAATACCGCAAGCTGGTCGGCGGTTCGCGCTACGAGCCCGAGGAAGAGAACCCCATGCTGGGCTTCCGCGGTGCGTCGCGTTATATCGCCGAGGACTTCGCCGAGTGCTTCCGCATGGAATGCGAAGCGCTGAAGAAGGTGCGCGACGAGATGGGCCTGACCAACGTCGAAATCATGGTGCCTTTCGTGCGCACGCTGGGCCAGGCCGAGCGGGTGGTCAACCTGCTGGCCAAGCATGGCCTTGCCCGCGGTGAAAACGGCCTGAAGCTCATCATGATGTGCGAAGTGCCGTCCAACGCCATCCTGGCCGACGAGTTCCTGCAGTATTTCGACGGCTTCTCCATCGGCTCGAACGACATGACCCAGCTGACGCTGGGCCTGGACCGCGATTCGGGCATGGAGCTCCTGGCCGCCGACTTCGACGAACGCGACGAGGCCGTGAAGTTCATGCTGCGCCGCGCGATCAAGGCTTGCCTGGCCGCCAACAAGTACGTGGGCATCTGCGGCCAAGGCCCCAGCGACCACCCCGACTTCGCGCAATGGCTGAAGGACGAGGGCATCCTGTCGATGTCGCTCAATCCGGACACCGTTGTCGACACGTGGCAGCGCCTGGCCAAGAACTGATCGGATTTCCGATGTGAAAACCCCGCGTCACGGAAGTGGCGCGGGTTTTTTTTTGTCGTCGGGCCGCCCCAAGACAAAAAACGCCCCCTTGGGGGGCAGCAAACCCGCGAAGCGGGTGCGGCGTGGGGGTATTTTTTGTCGTCGGGCCGCCCCAAGACAAAAAACGCCCCCTTGGAGGGCAGCAACCCGCGAAGCGGGTGCAGCGTGGGGGTATTGTATTTCTTGTTTGTTTGGGGGTGTCTGACACCCGGGGACGCCTTGTTTGATCGGACCAGCGTTTCGTACGGGTGTCAGACACTTGGCGGTAAGCCCAGGCGTCTCGGGCATATGGCCGGTGTCTGACATCCCTACGAGACGCCGCCCCAACTGAAGCCGGTCTTGCCGGGTGTCTGACACCCTTCGCACGCAAGCATTTCGTCTAAGCCGCCAACGCCTCCCGCGCTATCAGTTCCCGCTTGCGGTCTATGCCCCAGCGGTAGCCGGCAAGCGAGCCGTCGGTGCGCACTACGCGGTGGCAGGGGATGGCCAGGGCGATATTGTTGGTGGCGCAGGCGCGGGCCACGGCCCGCACCGCCCGTGGGGAGCCGATGCGTTCCGCGATGTCGGTGTAGGTGGCGGTTGCGCCCACGGGGATCTCGCGCAACGCTTCCCAGACCCGGCGCTGGAAGGCCGTGCCGCGCACGTCCAGGGGCAGGTCCAGGCCCCGGGAAGGGTCTTCGACGAAGCCCACCACGGCCGCCACCCAGCTTTCGAACTGCGCGTCGGCGCCAATCAAGCGCGCCGCCTTGAAGCGGTCCTGCAGGTCGCGCACGAGTTGCTCCGGGTCCTCGTGCAAGGCGATCTCGCAGATGCCGGTGTCGCTGGCCGCCACCAGCAAGGCGCCCAGCGAGCATTGGGCGACCGCGAATCGGATGTCGACGCCGGCGCCGTTCCTGCGGAAGGCGGTGGGCGTCATGCCCAGGATGGCGTGCGCGGCTTCATAGAAACGTCCGCTGGAATTAAAGCCGGCGTCGTACATGGCGTCGGTGACGCTGGCGCTCTGCTCGAGCCTCTGCCGGGCGCGGTTGGCGCGCAGGGCGGTGGCATAGGCCTTGGGAGTGATGCCCGTGGCCGCCTTGAACACGCGGTGGAAATGGAAGCGGCTCATGCCGGCCTGCTCGGCCAGGGTGGCAAGGTCCGGGGGCTGCTCGGACTCCAGCGCGCGGCAGGCGCGCTCGACAGCGGCGGCGTGCTGTTTGCTCAAAGAGGCGGCGGCGTGATTCATAAGGGACTCCTGACAGTGCGCAGGCTGTGCGCTTGACTGCATCGTCTCAAGGCCTGCCGCGCGCCGCACTCCGGTTGTTGCGCGCAGGCCCGGGCGCCTGGGCAGGTCCGGCCGCTAGGAGGGGGCGTAGGCGTCCAGGAAGCGGCGCAGCAGGCTGCCCGCCACGGGGGTGGCGCGCACGTTGGCGGACAGGCCCGGCACGTCCAGGTTTTCGGCGGCGTACCGGCGCCCGTAGCGTTCCAGGTGGGCGCGGATGAAGTCGGGGCCGAATTCGGGATGGAACTGGGTGGAGAACACGTTGCGGCCGATCCGGATCATCTGGTGCCCGTCCAGGTCCGAGCGCGCCAGCACGGCCGATCCGGGCGGCGCTTGCAGCACGGTCTGCGCGTGCAGCATCTGGGCCGGGAAGGTGGGCGGCAGGCCGGCCAGCAGCCTGTCGCCCGTGGCGGGCGGCAGCAGTTCCACCGTTTGCGTGCCGACTTCGCGGCCCGCCGGGTTGTAGCCCACCTTGCCGCCCAGGGCATGCGCCAGCAGCTGGTGGCCGTAGCAGACGCCGAACATGGGCAGTTCCGCGGCGGCGGCCTCGCGCAGCCACGCGGCGGTGTCCTCGCTCCAGGGTTCCTTGTCGGTCACCATGGCGGGCGAGCCGGTGATCAGCGCGGCGCGATAGCTGGAGGGCGCGCGCGGGCGCTGGCCCGCATGCACCGCCACGATTTCCATGTCGTCGGGCGCCAGGCCGGCGGCCTGCGCGAGCTGGTCGGCATAGCCGCCGAACTGGCTTTTGAGCGTATCGTCCGGGTCGCCGGTGTGCAGGATCAGGACGGGTAGGGCGGAAGGAATTGCAGCGGTCATTGGGGGCTTTGCGTAAGAGGCGCGGGCGCCGGGTCCTGGAGGAACCCAGCCGCAATACACATCATAATCCAGCGCTATTGTCCTTGAGGCGCGGCGTCCTTACCGTTGCGTCCCGGAAATACGTACAATCCGGCACAGGGACTCATCCTTTCGGGCGAACGACAACTATGTGGATATGGCTGGGACTGGCTGCGCTGGCCCTGATCGGCGAATTGGCGACGGGAACGTTCTACTTGCTGCTGGTGGCCCTGGGGCTGGCGGCCGGAGGCGTGGCCGCATGGTTCGGCACGGGTCTCGAATGGCAGCTCGTGGCCTGCGGCGTGGTGCTGCTGCTGGGCCTGCTGGTCCTGCGCAAGACCCGCGTCCTGAAGAAGCGCGAAGTCGATTCGGCCAGCAACGCCGACGTCAACCTGGACATCGGCCAGACGGTCTCGGTCGAGGCCTGGTCCGAAAACGGCACGGCGCGCGTCTGGTATCGCGGAGCGCACTGGCAGGCCGAGCTGGCCCGGGGGCAGGCGCCGCTGGCCGGCGAACAGATCATTACCGAAATGCGCGGCTCGATCCTGGTGCTGACCCCGAAGGGCACGCCCGGCTCGGCATGAGCAGGGCCGGCCCGCCGCGGGCGAGGCCGGCGGCAGGCGCCCATGCCGTCCAGGCGGGCGCTGCGAACGTACTTACCAGAAGAAGAGGCTCCGAATGATGATAGATACTTCCACCATCGTCCTGCTTGTCGTCGTCGCGCTGGCGATACTGATCGTCATCAAGGCGATCGCCATCGTGCCCCAGCAGCACGCCTGGGTGGTCGAGCGCCTGGGCAAATTCGACCGGGTCCTGTCTCCGGGCGCGGGCTTCGTCATCCCGTTCATCGAGCGCGTTTCCTACAAGCATTCGCTCAAGGAAATCCCGCTGGACGTGCCCAGCCAGGTCTGCATCACGCGCGACAACACGCAGCTGCAAGTGGACGGCGTGCTGTACTTCCAGGTAACGGACCCGATGCGCGCCTCCTACGGCTCGTCGAACTACATATCGGCCATTACGCAGCTTGCCCAGACCACGCTGCGTTCGGTCATCGGCAAGATGGAACTCGACCGCACGTTCGAAGAGCGCGACTCCATCAACAGCAACATCGTTTCGTCGCTGGACGAGGCCGCGCTGAATTGGGGCGTGAAGGTCCTGCGCTACGAGATCAAGGACCTGACTCCGCCCAACGAGATCCTGCGTTCGATGCAGGCGCAGATCACCGCCGAACGGGAAAAGCGCGCCTTGATCGCCGCGTCGGAAGGCCGCCGCCAGGAACAGATCAATATCGCCACGGGCGAACGCGAAGCCGCGATCGCCCGCTCGGAAGGCGAGAAGCAGGCGCAGATCAACCAGGCCCAGGGCGAGGCCGCGGCCGTGCTGGCGATCGCCGAGGCCACCGCCAAGGCCATCACCCAGGTCGCCGACGCGGTGCGCCAGCCGGGCGGGATGGAGGCCGTGAACCTCAAGGTGGCCGAGCGCTATGTCGAGGCTTTCGGCAACGTGGCCAAGGAAGGCAATACGCTGATCCTGCCGGCCAACCTGTCCGACGTGGGCGGCATGATCGCCTCCGCCATGACCATCGTGAAGTCCACCCGGAACAGCTGACAACCGCGCCTGCCGGCGCCTGCAAGATGATCGCTCCCGTTAACTTGCTTTTGGTGGCAGCGCTGGCGGGAGTGCTGGCGCTGTGTGTGCTTGGGTCGCTGGCCCGCAGCGGCATGGCGGGCATCAAGGAAGCGATAAGCGCAAACCTGCTGACGCTGCTGGCGTTCGGCGCCTTCGCGTTCCAGGCCACCGGCGCGCCTCTGTTCCTGTCGGTGATCCTGGCCAATACGGCCGTCGCCCTCGCGCTGTGCGCATACTATGCGGGCCTGTGCAGGCTGGTCGGCCGTCCCGTGCCCAGGCATCTCATGGCGCTGGCCTCGGGGGCGACCCTGCTGGTGCTGGCCGCCTACACCTACATCGAGCCGCGGGTCGGGGCCCGCATGGTGGCGATGTCGGTGCTGATGACCGGCTTCATGCTGGCCGTGGCCGTCACCGTCGGGCATGGCATGCCGATGAACCGGTCGCGCTACAGCTACCATTTCGTCCGCGTGGTGGCGTTCGTGTCCGCCGTGGTGTGCGCGGCGCGCGCCGTGGTCTATCTGCTCGGCATCGCCGAACCGCAGGCGCTGCTGCTGCCCACCGCCTGGAATATCGCGTTCATGACGCTGGGCGTGCTGACCATGCCATGCCTGACCCTGGGCGCCATCATGATCATCCACGACCGGATGCTGGCGGATCGCGAACAGGAGGCGAACACGGACTTCCTGACCGGGCTGATGTCGCGCAAGGCCTGGTGGCTGCAGGCCGAGCGCTATTGCGCCCAGGCGCTGCGCACGCGGCGGCCGCTGGCGATGCTGTTGCTGGACATCGACCATTTCAAGCGCATCAACGATACCCATGGGCATGCGGCCGGAGACGCCGTGCTGCGCCATTTCGGCCTGCTGGCGACCGCCACGCTGCGCACGGGCGACCACGTGGGCCGCGTGGGCGGAGAAGAGTTCGCCGTGCTGTTCCCGGACCTGCGCAGCGATGCGGTGATGGAGGTGGCGGACCGCCTGCTGGATTCGGTGCGGCGCACGCCATGCTCGCACGGCGGCAGCACCATTTCGTATACGTTCAGCGCGGGGGTGACGGATTGGATGCCTGGAGAGAACCTGCAGGCGTTCTTCGAGCGGGCGGACCGCAAGCTCTATGCGGCGAAGGCGGCGGGGCGCAACGGGATCGCGGGGCCGGGAACCGACGTCGAGCGCCAGCCGCAGCCCGTGGCCGCGTGAATCAGCCGTCCTTGCCCTTGCGCGGCGCGCGGGTGTCGTGCTTCATCATGCGCTCTTTCTCGCGCTGCCAGTCCTTTTCCCGGGCGGTGTCGCGCTTGTCGTACAGCTTCTTGCCGCGGCCCAGCGCGAAATCCAGCTTGATGCGCCCGTTCTTGTAGTGCAGATTGAGCGGCACCAGCGTGTAGCCGCGCTGCTCGACCTTGCCGATGAGCTTGCTGATTTCCTCCGCCTTGAGCAGCAGCTTGCGCGTGCGCATGGCGTCGGGGTGGATGTGCGTGGATGCCGTGGGCAAGGGGCTGACGTGCATGCCCAGCAGGTAGAGCTCGCCATCGCGCACGATGACATAGCTTTCCTTGAGCTGCACGCGGCCATCGCGGATCGCCTTGACTTCCCAGCCTTGCAGAACAAGGCCGGCCTCGTAGCGGTCTTCGATGAAATAGTCGTGCGTGGCCTTGCGGTTGTCGATAATGCTCATAAAGCCCTTGTGCCTGGGTGCCGCGCGCTGCGGCTAGGCGTATTCTGGCCCCAGGTCGTGTTGTGCCGGTAAAATCGTGCCATTCTAGCCATTTGCGATAGTCGATGCACAAAGTACAACGATCCGTCCTGGTGCCGTACAGCGCCGCCCAGATGTTCGATCTGGTCGCCGACGTGGAGAAGTACCCCGAGTTCATGCCGTGGTGCGGCGGCACCGAGGTGCAGACCCGGGACGAGCACGGCATGCAGGCTTCCATCCTGATCAGTTTCGCGGGCATGAAGCAGCGCTTCACCACGCGCAATACCCACGCCTATCCCGACCGGATCGACCTGGAACTGGTCGACGGCCCGTTCTCCAGCCTGGTCGGGCATTGGGAATTCCAGCCGCTGGCCGAAGATGCCTGCAAAGTGCTCTTCACCATGGAATACGCGTTCTCCAACCGGGCGCTAGAGATGGTGGTGGGGCCGGTGTTCAACCGCATCGCCACCAGCTTCATAGATTCCTTCACCAAGCGCGCGCAGGCCAAGTATGGCGAATGAGCCGTCCCCGGCGCGGCAGTTGAGCGTCAGCGTCTGCTACGCCTTGCCAGGCCACGTCTGGATGCGCGAGCTGCGCCTGCCCGAGGGCGCCACCGTTGCGGATGCGCTGGCGGCCAGCGGTTTTGCCGATGCCTTCCCGGTGGTGCGGCCCTGGGAGCGCGGCGTGGGCATTTTCGGGCGCGCCACCGAGCCCCAGGCCGTGCTGGCCGACGGCGATCGCGTGGAGATCTACCGCGGCCTGACCTTCGACCCCAAGGAATCGCGCCGCCGCCGCGCGGAGCACCGCCGCGCCAAGACGGCCAGGAACGGGCGCATCCGCCCGGCCGGCCTGCTGTAGCCGGCCCGCCCCGGTGGAAACCCGGGGAAACATTGTCGCGGGTAAGACAAATCGCGCTGGCGCTTCGGGCGTAACATAAACGTGGTTACGCATTTACGTTTACGTCAACGTCATGCCAAAATCGGCATGCTGGCGTTCACGAGACGGCAGCAACGCCAACAGACAATACCGACTACAACAGGAGACAGGCTGTGGACTTGGAACTGACCGACGAACAGCGCGCGTTCGCGCAGGCCGCGCGCGACTACGCGGAGGGCGAGCTGGCTCCCCACGCCGCGCACTGGGACGCGGAGGGCATCTTCCCGCGCGAGGCCTTCGCCCGCGCGGGCGAGATGGGCTTCTGCGCCATTTACGCCAGCGAGGACATCGGCGGCCTGGGGCTGCCGCGCCTGGACGCCACCCTGGTGTTCGAGGAAATGGCGGCGGTCGATCCGTCCACCACGGCGTTCCTGACGATCCACAACATGGCCACCTGGATGGTGGGCAAATGGGGGCAGCCGGGGCTGCGCGAGGCCTGGGGGCCTATGCTGGCCAGCGGCCAGAAGCTGGCCTCGTACTGCCTGACCGAGCCGGGCGCGGGCTCCGACGCCGCCTCCCTCTCCACGCGCGCGCAGCGCGACGGCGACGACTACATCGTCAATGGCGCCAAGGCCTTCATCTCGGGCGGCGGCGACACGGACCTGCTGGTGGTCATGGCGCGCACCGGCGGCGAGGGCGCCAGCGGCATCAGCGCGTTCGCCATACCTGCGGACAGCGAGGGGATCGGCTACGGGCGCAAGGAAGAGAAAATGGGCTGGAACAGCCAGTCCACCCGTCCGATCACGTTCGAGAACGTCCGCGTGCCGGCCGCCAATATGCTGGGCCAGGAAGGCGAGGGCTTCAAAATCGCGATGAAAGGCCTGGACGGCGGCCGCATCAATATCGGCACCTGCTCGGTGGGCGCGGCGCAGGGCGCGCTGGACGCCGCCCGGCGCTACATGGACGAGCGCAGGCAGTTCAACCGGCGCCTGGCCGAATTCCAGGCTTTGCAATTCAAGCTGGCCGACATGGCCACGCATCTGGTGGCGGCTCGCCAGATGGTGCGCCTGGCGGCGTGCAAGCTGGATGCGGGCGCGCCGGACGCGGCGACCTACTGCGCGATGGCGAAGCGCTTCGCTACCGACATGGGTTTCCAGATTTGCCTGGACGCGCAGCAGATTCATGGCGGCTACGGATACCTGCGGGACTATCCCTTGGAGCGCCTGGTGCGCGATACTCGCGTTCATCAGATTCTGGAGGGAACCAACGAGATCATGCGAGTGATCATTTCCCGCCAATTGTTGGAAAAAGGAGCCGACATAAGATGAACGCACCGGTGCTGTTCGAAGAAAAAGCCGCTGCCAATGGAATGCGCTTCGGGATCGCGACGCTGAATTCGCCGCAGACCCTGAATGGCCTGTCGCTGGAGATGGTGGACTTGCTGGCCGCGCAGCTGGATACCTGGGCGAACGACCCGGGAGTGGCGCTGGTGGTCCTGCAGGGCGCGGGCGAAAAGGCGTTCTGCGCCGGCGGCGACCTGCACGGGCTTTACCGCAGCATGCAAGAGAACACGGGCAAGTCCGGCTGGAGCAACGCCTATGCGCGGCGCTTCTTCGAGCACGAATACCGGCTGGACTACCGCATCCACACCTATCCCAAGCCCGTGCTGTGCTGGGGCCACGGCATCGTCATGGGCGGCGGGATCGGCCTGATGATGGGAGCCAGCCACCGGGTGGTCAGCGAGTCTTCGCGGCTGGCGATGCCAGAGGTCACGATCGGCCTGTTCCCCGACGTCGGCGGCAGCTGGCTGCTCAACCGCATGCCGGGCCGGATCGGATTGTTCCTGGCGCTGACGGGCGCGCACATGAACACGGCCGACGCCTTCTTCGCCGGCCTGGCGGATTTCCGCCTGAATCACGCGGACTGGCCCAAGCTGCTCGCTTCGCTGCAGGAGCAGCCCTGGGCCGGCCAGGCGGCGGGCGCGTCCGAAGACGCCATTCCCCCGCGCTCGATCAACGACGGCCTGCTGCGCCGCGCGCTGGCGGCGCTCGAGCCGCAGACGCCGCTCGAGGGCGGCAACCTGCGCCAGCACTCCTTCCTGATCAACAGCCTGTGCAGCGGCAACCGGCTGGATGACATCTACGAAGAGCTGGCCGCGTTGAAAGACCACGAGGATCCCTGGCTGGCCCGCGCGGCGTCGACGATGCTGGCGGGTTCGCCGGGCTCGGTGCGCCTGTCGTTCGCGCTGCAGCAGCGCATGCGCCTGCGCTCGCTGGACGACGTGTTCCGCGCCGAATACATCGCGGCGTTGGCCTGCACGGCGCATGGCGATTTCGCGGAAGGCATCCGCGCGCTGCTCATCGACAAGGACAAGAAGCCGCGCTGGAATCCCGCGGTGATGGACATGGCCACCGACGCCTGGGTGCAGAAGTTCTTCGACGAGCCCTGGCCGGAAGGCGAGCCCCATCCGCTTGCGGACCTGGGCAAGGAAGGGCGATAGCCCGTCCGGGGCGGCGCCGGCGCCCATTACGCAGTACACGATGATTCCATACCTACAGCATTGGCAACAGGAGACAAGACATCATGAGCAGTATCGCGTTTATCGGATTGGGCAACATGGGCGCGCCTATGGCATTGAACCTGGTCAAGGCCGGCCATAGCCTGACGGTTTTCGACCTGGTGCCGGCAGCCGTGAAAGGGTTGACCGACGCCGGCGCCAAGGCCGCGGCTTCCGCTGCCGAGGCGGTCAAGGGCGCCGAGGTGGTGATTTCCATGCTTCCGGCCAGCAAGCACGTGGAGGGGCTGTACCTGGGCGAGGACCTGCTGGGCAAGATCCCGTCCTCGGCGCTGGTCATCGAATGCAGCACCATCGCTCCGGATTCGGCGCGCAAGGTGGCCCAGGCCGCCGAGGTGCGGGGCATCGCCATGATCGATGCGCCCGTTTCGGGCGGCACGGGCGGGGCGGCCGCCGGCACGCTGACGTTCATCGTCGGCGGCCAGGCCGCGGCGTTGGAGCGGGCCCGCCCGGTGCTGGAGAAAATGGGCAAGAACATCTTCCACGCCGGCCCGGCGGGCGCCGGCCAGGTGGCCAAGATCTGCAACAACATGCTGTTGGGCATCCTGATGGCCGGCACGTCCGAGGCGCTGGCTCTGGGCGTGGCCAACGGGCTGGATCCCAAGGTGCTGTCGGACATCATCGCCAAGAGCTCCGGCCGCAACTGGGCAACCGAACTCTACAACCCCTGGCCCGGCGTGATGGACCACGCGCCGGCGTCCAAGGGCTACGCGGGCGGCTTCGGCGTGGACTTGATGCTCAAGGACCTGGGCCTGGCGGCCGAGGCGGCGCTTTCGGCGCGGGCCTCGATCCCGCTGGGCGAGCTGGCGCGCAATCTCTATTCCCTGCATAGCGCGGGCGGGTCGGGCAAGCTGGATTTCTCCAGCATCGTCAACCTCGTCAAGCGTGAGCAGGACTGACATGGCGCACATCCAGGCATCGGAAGACGCGGCCTCGCGGGTCAAGAGCAGCTTTGACCGGCAAAGCATCATGGCCCTGCTGGGGGCGGGGCTGGACGTGGTGGAGCCCGGGCGGGTGGATATCGTGCTGCCGTACCGCGCCGACCTCTGCCAGCAGAACGGCTTCCTGCATGCCGGCATTTCCACGACCATCGCGGACAGCGCCGGCGGCTATGCCGCCTACACGCTGTTCGAACCGGGCGAGGACGTGCTGACGTCGGAGTTCAAGATGAATTTCCTGGCGCCCGCCAAGGGCGACCGCTACGTGGCCAGCGGCCGCGTGGTCAAGCCGGGAAAGCGCCTGTCGATCTGCCAGGTCGAAGTGCATGCGTACGAGGGCGAGCAGGCCACCCTTTGCGTGATAGGCTTGCTTACCGCGGTGCGCGTGACGCCGCGCTGAACCCCGCCGCGCGGCGGGGCCTGCCCACCGGGGCAGTCCTGCCGCGCGGTTCGTCGCGCGTAGCATGGGTAGCTGGCAATGCCTCCTAGAGAACATCATCGGATTTTCCGCAGCAATTGGCTGCGTGCGGCCGTGCTCGGCGCAAACGACGGCATCGTGTCTACCGCCAGCCTCATCACCGGCGTCGCGGCCGCGCAGGCCACCCATGGCGCCATCCTCACCTCGGGGCTGGCGGGGCTGGTGGCCGGGGCGCTGTCGATGGCGGCCGGGGAATATGTATCGGTGCGCTCCCAGGCCGATACCGAGGCGGCGGACCTGCGGCTGGAGCAACGGTCGCTGAAGCGCAACTCCACCGAGGAGCTTGCCGAGCTGATCGATATCTACGTGGCGCGCGGCCTCACCCGGGACCTGGCGACCCAGGTGGCGAGCCAGTTGACCAGCCACGATGCGCTCGATGCGCATGCCCGCGACGAATTGGGCATTTCCATACACAATCGCGCGCGACCGGTGCAGGCTGCGGTGGCGTCGGCTGCGTCGTTCGCCGGCGGCGCGGCCTTGCCCTTGCTGGTGGCCGCGCTGGCGCCCGTGCCGCAGCTGATCGGCTGGGTCATCGGAGCGTCGGTGGTCTGCCTGGCGGGGCTGGGAGCCCTGGCCGCCGGGGCTGGAGGCGCGCCGAAGGGGCCGGCCGCGTTGCGCGTGACGATCCTGGGCGCCTTGGCGATGGCGGCGACCACCGCCGTGGGCGCGCTGTTCGGCGTGGCCGTCTAGGATTCCCCGGCCGGGCTCCGCGCGGATGCGTCGAGGCCGGCGGGGCGGCTCAGGGCGTGATGGAATAGGGCAGCGGGGCGGCGGAAATGCGCGGGCCGTCCGCGGCGCCCAGCCGCAGATCGCCTTCCGGCAGCGCGGCCAAAGCGGTTTCGAACAGCACCGACACCACGCCTTGTTCGCTGGCGGCGTCCACGATGCGGCCGGTGGGTTCGCCGGGCTGGGTGGCATCGTATACGTCCACGCCGGCCAGGGCCGCGCCTGGCGTGGCTGCGTCGGCGATGGTGCCGTACGCCATGCGCCGCTTGACCGTGCCGCGGTAGTGGCTGCGCGCCACGACTTCCTGGCCGGGATAACAGCCCTTGGTGAAGCTGACGCCCTCGATCAGGTCCAGGTTGACCGTTTGAGGGATGAAGGTGTCCTGGGTGGCCGTGGTGATCCACGGAATGCCCGCGGCGAGATCGGCGGCATGCCATTGGGCGGCGGACGCCAGCCCGAGCGCGCCGGCCAGCGGGGCCGCGTTTTCCAGCTGCGCGTCAGAGGCGATCCACCACCAGCGCAGGCGCGCATCGGCGGACGGCGCGGCGATCCAGGTGCCCGACGGCAGGTCGGCGCGTTGCCACGGCGTGCGGGGCAGGGGGCCGGCCGCCGCTTCCAGCGCAGCGGCCTGCTCCGCAGTGGCCAGCACGCCGGCCACGTGCAGCGGCGTGGCCGCCAGCTTGGCCTTGGCGCGCAGCACGAACATCGACAGGCGCTTGATCAGGGCCTGGGCGAGGTCCTGGCGGACCAGGCCGTAGAGGCGGGGGGCGTCGTCCGCATCCGCGGGCGCCGCGCGCCACATCACAAGGGTTGCCAGCAGGCGGCCCTTGGCGGTGCAGTAGCCGGCCAGCCGGGCGGAGTGCGAGGGCAGGCCCGTGACGTCCTGCGTCAACTGGCCGTGCAGGAAGGTCAGGGCGTCCGCGCCGGAAGCGGCGAAAACCAGGAAATCATCCAGCGGCGCGCATTGCGCGCAACCTTCGGCGCGCGCGGGAATCGAAGAATGGAAAGCGTGCATGGCGGCGGTGTTATCGCGTCATCAAAGTGCAAATGATAGCCGCGTTCCCCGGCGCGCAGGGCCAAGCCCCCGTCGGGCAAAGGGGCGGGCTGCGCGCTCCGGCCCCTCTTTTGGCGCGACAGGCTCGCGCGATCAATTAAACTTCCACAACTTATGAAGAAGCGACTCAGTTTTTACGTCTTGTGGTTTGTCCTGCTCATCGTGCTGGCTGCCGCCGCCGCCGTGGGCGCCGCCTGGCACTGGATGCACAGGCCCATGCAATTGTCGGCCGACAAGATCGATTTCGTGGTGGAGCCGGGCAGCAGTCCGCGCACGGTCGCGCGCGCGCTGAACGAGGCCGGCGTGCCGGTGTGGGAGCCAGGTTTCGTGTGGATGGCGCGGCTGTCCGAGCTGGACAAGCAGATGAAGGCTGGCGGCTACCAGGCGATCAACGGCGATACGCCGTGGCGCCTGCTGGAGCGGCTGGCCCGCGGCGACATGACGCAGCGGCAGATTACCTTCCTGGAGGGCTGGACCTACCGGCAGATCCGCCAGGCGCTGCGCGCCAACCCCGACGTCAAGCAGACGCTGGGCGACGTCACCGACGAGGAGCTCATGGAACGCCTGGGCTCCAGCATCAAGCATCCCGAGGGGCTGTTCTTCCCCGATACGTATATCTTCACGCCGGGCAGCACCGATTTCGACCTGCTGCGTCGCGCGTACCAGGAAGGCCAGCGCATCCTGGACGACACTTGGGCCAAGCGCCAGCCGGACCTGCCCGTGAGCACGCCCTACGAAGCGCTGGTGCTGGCCTCCATCATTGAAAAGGAAACGGGCCACGGCCCCGACCGCCGCCGCGTGTCCGGCGTCTTCACCAACCGCCTGAAGGTCGGCATGCTGCTGCAGACGGATCCGACGGTGATCTACGGCATGGGCGAGGCCTACCAGGGGCGGATCCGCAAGCGCGACCTGCAGACGGATACTCCCTGGAACACCTATACGCGGCCGGGCCTGCCGCCCACGCCCATCGCGGCGGCCGGCAGGGCGGCGTTGCTGGCGGCCGTGCAGCCGGAGCAGCACAAGTTCCTCTTTTTCGTTTCCCGCGGCAACGGCACCAGCGAATTCTCGGTCAGCCTGTCCGAGCACAATCGCAACGTATCCCGCTACATCCTCGGGCAGGGGCAGAATCCGGGCGCGGCGCAGGGCCGCAGCCCCGCGCCCGCCCCGGCTCCCGTCGCGCCTCCGTCGCCGGCGCCGGCCGACGAGCAGGACCCGTCGTCAGTACAAGCACAAGGACAAGACCAATGACCTCGCGTGGACGCTTCATTACGCTGGAGGGCGTGGACGGCGCGGGCAAGAGCACGCACACCGTCTGGATCACCGACTTCCTGCGCGCGCAGGGCCTGGACGTGGTGTCCACCCGCGAGCCCGGCGGCACGCCGCTGGGCGAAAAGCTACGCGCCTTGCTGTTGACCGACCCAATGGGGCTGGATACCGAAACCTTGCTGATGTTCGCCGCCCGCTGCGAACACCTCCGCCAAGTGATCGAACCTGCGCTGGCGCACGGAGCCTGGGTCGTGTGCGACCGCTACACGGACGCTTCCTATGCATACCAGGGCGGCGGCCGCGGGCTGGGCGCGGAGCGCGTCGCCGTGCTGGAAGACTGGATGCAGGCGGGGCAGCCCGACCGCACCTGGCTCTTCGACGTGCCGCTCGAAGTGGCCAGGGCGCGGCTGGCCGACGCGCGCGAGCCCGACCGCTTCGAGCGCGAGGGCGCGGCCTTCTTCGAGCGCACCCGAGCGGCCTATCATGCGCGGGCGGCCGCCAATCCGGACCGGATCCGCATCGTCGATTCCACGCGCTCCATCGCCGAGGTGCGCGCCGGGCTCGAGGCGGGGTTGCGCGAACTGCTGGGGCAGGGCGCATGAACGCGGCCCGTTCATCCGAGAGCGCGCAGCCGGCCGCGTCCGGCGCGCCGCAATTCCTTCCGTGGCAGATGGAGACGGCGCGCGCCTGGCTTGGCAATCGCGACCGTTTCGCCCACGCCTGGCTGGTGCATGGGCTGGCCGGCATCGGCAAGCTGGATTTCGCGGTCGCCGCGGCGGCAAGCCTGCTGTGCGAAACGCCGGAGAACGGCCTGGCCTGCGGGCACTGCGCCGCGTGCGCCTGGTTCGCCAGCGGCAACCATCCCGACCTGCGCCGCATCCGGCCCGAAGCCGTGGCGCTGGAAGAGGGGGCGGACGCCGCCGAGTCCGCCGAAGATGCCGAGCCCGCCGCCGGCGCGGCCAAGCGCGCGCCGTCCAAGGAAATCCGCATCGACCAGATCCGCTCGTTGGAATCCTGGTTCAACACCGCCACGCACCGCGGCGGCTGGCGCGTGGCGCTGCTGTATCCAGCCCATGCCTTGAACGTGGTGTCGTCCAACGCCTTGCTCAAGGTGCTGGAAGAGCCGCCTCCGCACACGGTCTTCCTGCTGGTGGCCGATGCGCCGGACCGCCTGTTGCCGACACTGGTGTCGCGCTGCCGCCGGCTGCCGCTGCCGGCGCCGGATCCGGACACCGCGCTGCAGTGGCTGCGCGAGCAGAACGTCGAGCCGGCGCGCGAATGGCTCGCGGCGGCGGGCGGGGCTCCGCTGGCGGCGCTGCGCCTGGCGCAGTCGGGCGAAGCCGCGTGCCCGTCCTGGCTGTCGCAACTGGTGGGCCCGCTCGCAAATGGGCAGGCGCCCGACGTGGGCACCCTGGCCGAGGCCCTGGAAAAGGTCGCCGCCAGCGAATGGATCGATGCCCTGCAGCGGCTGTACACCGATCTGATGCTGGCCGGCGCGGGGGCTCCCGCACGCTATTTCCCGTCCCTGGCCGGCAGCGTCGCGCAAGTCGCCGCGCGCATGAACGCGGCGCGGGTGGCCGAGTCCGCGCGCTGGCTCACCAAGCAGCGCGCGCTGGCCACGCACCCCCTGAACGCGAAGCTGTTCGCCCACGCTGCCCTGCAACGCGTGGTGCTATCCTGCCAAGCGTAAGCCCTTGATCCGACGGCGCTTTACCCCTAAGCGGGCAGGGCGCAGCGGCACTTTCATCCAGATTCAATATGTACGTCGATTCCCACTGCCATTTGAACTTCCCGGAGCTTGCCTCCGATCTGCCGGCGATCCTCGACCGGATGGCCGCCAACCGGGTAACGCACGCGCTGGTCGTCAGCGTCAATATGCCGGAATGGCCGTCTCTGATGTCGCTCGTCGAGCCGCAGGCGAACCTGTGGGCCTCGGTGGGCGTGCATCCCGACTACGAAGACACGCCCGACCCCACGGCGGAAGAGCTGACGCGCCTGTCAGCGCATCCGAAGGTCGTGGCCATCGGCGAGACCGGGTTGGATTATTACCGCCTGTCGGAGCCGCTGGATTGGCAGCGCGAGCGCTTCCGCCGCCATATCGGCGTCGCCCGCGACACGGGCCTGCCGCTGATCGTGCATACGCGCGCGTCCGCGGAGGACACGGTACGCATGCTGCGCGAAGAGAAGGCGGCCGAGGTCGGTGGCGTGATGCACTGTTTCACCGAGACCTGGGAAGTGGCGCAGGCGGCGCTGGATCAGAACTTCTATATTTCGCTGTCGGGGATCGTCACGTTCAAGAACGCGCAGGTGGTGCACGAAGTGGCCGCGAAGGTGCCGCTGGACCGGCTGTTGATCGAAACCGATTCGCCGTACCTGGCGCCCGTGCCATACCGTGGCAAGCTGAACGATCCCTCCAAAGTGATACACGTGGCCGAGAAGATCGCGGACCTCCGCGGCATTCCCGTAGCAGAAGTGGCGCGCGCATCAACCGATAATTTCTTCCGTCTTTTCAACAAGATAAAGAAATAATCTAAAGTCATTTATTTAAAGTAAATTCTAGGATATTCATGGCTATCAGTCTCGCTATCGCCCGCAGGGCCGTGTTGTCGTGCTGCCGCGGCGCGCTTCTGGCCGTGGCCGTCGGGTTGGCCGCGCCTGTGGCGCAGGCGGCCAACCCCGCCGATTGGTGGGTTTATGTCGCCAACGACTATCCGGACGACATTCGGGATTTGCTCAAGCAGGGGGCGGATCCCAATGTGCGCTACAAGAACGGCCAGCCGGCGCTGATGCGCGCGGTGGCCGACGGCGCCTGGAAAGTGTTCGACGTGATCGCGGCCGACAAGCGCACGGACGTGAACGCGGAGAACCCCGCCGGCGAGACCCCGCTGATGTACCTGGCGATCGCGGGCCAGACGGAAAGGGCGAAAAAGTTGATTGCGCGCGGCGCGCAGGTCAATCGGCTGGGTTGGACGCCGCTGCACTACGCCGCATCCAAGGGGCAGGTGGAGATGGCGCGCCTGCTGCTGGCGCAGCACGCCATGCCCAACGCGCCCGCGCCCCACGGCGAAACGCCCCTGATGATGGCGGCGCTGTCGGGCCGCAAGCCCATGGTGGACCTGTTGCTGAAGGCCGGCGCGGACGTGGGCACGCGTGACACCAAGGGCCAGACCGCGGCGGATTGGGCGCGCACCGGCAAGTCGACGGCATTGGCGGCCCAACTGGACAAGCTGATCGCCCAGCAGGAGGAAGCGCACCGCAAGCGCCGCGCGGCGGTTCCGGCCGATACGGGCGCGGCGCCCGCGACGCCCGCGGCCGTTCCTGCCCCGGCCCCGGCTGCGGCGGAGGTCCAGGCACCCGCAGCCCCGGCTCCGTCTTCCTCCGTGAAGGGCGTGTCCGGCCTGAAGCTGAACAATTACGACGAGCCGGCCGCGCCTTGAGCGCGCAAGGCGTGGCGGCCCTCCTTAGGGCCCCGCGCCTCCTGCCGGCCTCTTTCCCAGCGCCTTCGGGCGCTTTTTTCATGCCTGCTTTTCGGGGTTTTCCCTGGTTATTCTCAGTATTCGGGAATAAAAACCTCAGATAACACCACAAATTGATAATCTGCGCTCCGTTAGCATGGAGCCAAATGTTGAAAGCGGATCAATCAGTCGGAGCCGGCGCGGACCGCGTGCTGTATGTGCTGGCCACCCTGGCCCGGCATGACGGCCCGCTTAGCATCGCCGCGCTGGCTGAAGAGACCGGCTTGGCGCAAAGCACCTTGTACCGTCAGGTGGCCTTGCTCAAGCGCTGGGGCTTCGTCGCCGAGCACGACGGCGAGTACGGCCCGGGCCCGCTCTGCGTGCAACTGGCCTGGGGATTCGACCAATCTTCATTCCTGATCCACGAAGCCCAGCCCGACATGGCGGCGCTCGCCATGGCCTCGGGTGAAACCATCGGCCTGCTGGTCGCGGTCAAGGACCAGGCCGTGTGCCTGGATATGGTCGAAAGCCAGCATCCGCTGCGCTGCTCCTTCACCAAGGGCCGCGGCCTGCCGCTGGCGCGCGGAGCCTCCGCCAAATCGCTGCTCGCCTTCATGCCTGTGGCCCGGTTGCAGGCCGCGCTGGCCTATCTCGCCTCCGAGGCCGGGGTGGACGCGGCCAGGCTGGCCAAGGAACTGGAGACCATCCGCGAGCAAGGCTATGCCGTGACCGACAGCGAGGTCGATGCCGGCGTCTGGGGCGTCAGCGTGCCGATCTTCCAGCGCGCCAATCAGGCCGTTGCGTCGATCACCTTGATGGCTCCTTCCACGCGGGCCGCCCAGCGGCCCGATGCTTTGATCGAGATGACCGTGGCGGCCGCGCGGCGCATCTCGTCGAAACTGCAGGTTCATTGATTCCGCAGCCCCGTCGTTCACGTTTTTCCTGAAGTCCACGCATCCGCACCCATCCGATCGCCGTTACCCATTTTCCATAGGACCCACCATGACCACTCGCCGCACACTGCTGACCGCCGCCCTGACGCTGGGCCTGGCCTGGAGCGCCGGTTCCGCGCACGCGCAGGAAACCATCCGCGCCGTCACCGACGCCACCTTCCCGCCGATGGAATTCGTCAAGGACGGCAAGCGCACCGGCTTCGACATCGAGCTGGTCGAGGCCCTTGCCGGCGCGATGGGCAAGAAGGTCGAATGGATCGATATCGACTTCAAGGGCCTGATTCCGGCTCTGCAGGCCGGCCGCGCCGACATCGCGGTGTCCGCCATCTACATCACGCCCGAGCGCGCCAAGGTGGTGGACTTCACGGATCCCTACTACGCGGGCGGCCTGGTCGTCATGACGAAGAAGGATGGCCCGGTCAAGACGCTGAAGGACCTGGACGGCCGCAAGGTGTCGGTGCAGGTCGGCACGAAGTCGGTCAACTACCTGAAGGAGCACTACCCGTCGGTGCAGCGCGTGGAAGTCGAGAAGAACCAGGAGATGTTCAACCTGGTGCAGATCGGCCGCGCCGAAGCCGCCGTGACGGGCAAGCCCGCGGCCAAGCTGTTCGCGCAAAGCACTCAGGACCTGACCGTGCTGGGAGAGCAGATCACCACCGAGGACTATGGCATCGCCGTGCCCAAGAACAAGCCGGAGCTGACGCGTGAGCTGAACGCCGCGCTCCAGAAGCTGAAGGTCGACGGCAGCTACCAGGCCATCGTGAACAAGTGGTTCGAGGCGCCCGCGAAATGAACCTGGATTTCTCCCCCGTCTTTGCCGACTTCGGCGCGCTGATGGACGGCGCGGCGGTTACCGTGGAGGTGACCGCCGGGGCCTTGTTGCTTGCCTGCTTTATCGGCCTGCTCGTGGGCGTGGGCCGCCTCGATCCGCGGCGCTACGTGATCTACAACCTGTGCAGCCTTTACCTGCTGCTGTTCCGCGGCACGCCCCTGCTGGTGCAGCTCTTCATCTGGTTCTTTGGCCTGCCGCATTTCGGCGTGACGCTGCCTGCGTTCGCCTGCGGCGTGCTGGGTCTGGGCATGTACTCGGGCGCCTACGTGTCGGAAATCGTGCGGGGAGCAATCCAGTCGGTGGACCGCGGCCAGACGGAGGCGGCCCGCTCGTTGGGCATGTCCTCCGGCCAAGCCATGCGCATCATCGTGCTGCCGCAGGCCATCGTGCGCATGATCCCGCCCTTGGGCAACGAGTTCATCGCGCTGATCAAGAATTCGGCCCTGGTGTCGCTCTTGACCATCCATGACCTGATGCACGAAGGGCAGAAAATCATCAGCGTGTCGTATCGCTCGCTGGAAACGTATCTGGTGGTGGCGCTGATCTATCTGGTCCTGACCACGGTCACGATGCTGGTGTTGCGCAAGGTGGAACATCGCCTGCGCGCGGGAGGGATGGTGCAATGAACGCCTCGACGAACCGGGCCGCGGGCCCGCAAGAAATGATCCGCATCCGCGGCCTGCAAAAATCCTACGGCGCCCATGCCGTCCTGCGCGGGATCGATTTCGACGTGCTGCCTTCGCAGGTGGTGGTGGTGATCGGGCCAAGCGGCTCGGGCAAGAGCACCCTGCTGCGCTGCTGCAACGGGCTGGAAGTGGCCGAGGCGGGCACCGTGGACATCTGCGGCCAGACCTTGCTGGACCACGGCACGCTGCTGCCGGAGGCGGAGCTGAACCAGCTGCGCATGCAGGTGGGCATGGTGTTCCAGGGCTTCAACCTGTTCCCGCACCTGTCGGTGCTGGACAACGTGACGATCGGTCCGCGCAAGCTGCACGGCATGGGCCGCGACGAGGCCAATGCGCTGGCGGCCGACCTGCTGGCCAAGGTCGGCCTGGGCCAGAAGATGTCGGCCATGCCGGCCAGCCTGTCCGGCGGCCAGAAGCAGCGCGTGGCGATCGCCCGCGCGCTGGCCATGCAGCCCAAGGTCATGTTGTTCGACGAACCGACCTCGGCGCTGGACCCGGAACTGGTGGGCGAGGTGCTGCAGGTCATGAAACTGCTGGCCCGCGAGGGCATGACCATGATGGTCGTGACGCACGAGATGGGCTTTGCCCGCGATGTGGCCGACGTGGTCGCGGTGATGGACGGCGGGGTGATCCTGGAGTCCGGCTCGCCCGAGGTGATCTTCAGCCAGCCGCGCGAGCCGCGCACCCGCGAGTTCCTGCAGGCGGTGCTGAGCGCGTCGCCGGGAGCGGCGGCATGAGCATGGGGCAATTGGACAAGAGCCTTTGGAAGGCGCGCGACGACAGCGCGGAGCAGGGCGATACGCGGCGCCTGGCTCACATCGTTGAACCGGCCGCCGGGCAGATCCAGGCGGGCGAGGCTGTGCTGCTGGGCTTTGCCTGCGATGCCGGCGTGGCGCGCAACCAGGGGCGCGTCGGCGCCGCAGGAGGCCCCGCCGGCATCCGGAAATTCCTGGCGGGATTGCCCGCGCATGGCCTGGCGCGCGTGCTGGACGCGGGCGACGTGGCATGCGAGGGCGACCTGCTCGAGGATGCCCAGGAACGCCTGGGCTTGCGCCTGGCGGAACTGATGGGGCAGGGCGCCCGTCCGGTGGTGCTGGGCGGCGGGCACGAGATCGCCTGGGGCAGCTTCCAGGGCCTGGCCCGCTGGCTGCGGGCGGGCGGCGGCGCGGGGCCCGTGCTGGTGCTGAACCTGGACGCGCATTTCGACCTGCGCACCGGGCGGCCTGGAAGTTCGGGCACGCCGTTCGATCAGATCGCCCGCTACTGCGAGGAGCAAGGCCAGCCCCTGCAATACGCCTGCCTGGGCGTGTCGCGGCTGGCCAATACCCCCGCGCTGTATGCCCGGGCCGCCGAGATCGGGGCATTCTGGGTGGAGGACCGCGATATGCAGGAGCGCCACCTGGAGGCCCGGCTGGCCGACGTGGACGCCTTGCTGGAGGGGGCGGCCCACGTCTACCTGACGATAGACCTGGACGTGTTGCCGGCGGCGGTCATGCCCGGCGTATCGGCGCCCGCGCCTTACGGGGTGCCGCTGGCGGTGGTCGAGGACATCGTCCTGCGGGTAAAGGCGAGCGGCAAGCTGCGCCTTGCCGACATGGCGGAGTACAACCCGCGCTTCGACGTGGATGGCCACGGCGCCCGCGCGGCGGCGCGCCTCGCATGGCAATTGGTTTCCCCCTGAACGGCAACGGCCAGGGGCGGGGCGGAAAGGGCGGCTTCCCATGGGGAGGCCGCCCTTTTTCATGCCTGGAATGACGAGTCCCGCTTATGGCGGATGGGCTGGACGCTGGCTTGGCTCCGGCTTAGGATAGGGCCAGCAGTAGGGCCGGCTTGCGACCCGTCAGGTGCCCGCAACATTTATATGTCCCCATTTAAATATTTTTCTTTTAAATTGGGGACACTATATTTTTCGCGGATAAAATGGCGCAACTTAGTCAGGAGAGCATGCTCATGTCTCAAACTCCCACCCACGCCTTGCCGTCGTATCTGAACGCCGAAGACCTCGGCCCCTGGGGTAATTACCTGCAACAAGTCGATCGGGTCACCCCGTATCTCGGTTCTCTGGCGCGGTGGGTCGAAACCCTGAAGCGTCCGAAGCGCTCGCTGATCGTCGACGTGCCGATCGAACTCGACAACGGCAGCATCGCGCACTTCGAGGGCTACCGTGTCCAGCACAACACCTCGCGCGGCCCCGGCAAGGGCGGCGTGCGTTTCCACCAGGACGTCACGCTCTCCGAAGTGATGGCGCTGGCGGCCTGGATGTCGATCAAGAACGCCGCGGTGAACCTGCCTTACGGCGGCGCCAAGGGCGGCGTCCGCGTCGATCCGCGCAAGCTGTCGCAATCCGAGCTCGAGCGCATGACGCGCCGCTATACCTCGGAGATCGGCGTCATCATCGGCCCCTCCAAGGACATTCCGGCTCCTGACGTGAACACCAACGCCCAGACCATGGCCTGGATGATGGACACGTACTCCATGAACGAAGGCGCCACCGCCACCGGCGTGGTCACCGGCAAGCCGATCGCGCTGGGCGGCAGCTTGGGCCGGGTCGAAGCCACGGGCCGCGGCGTGTTCGTCGTGGGCTGCGAGGCCGCCCGCGACCTGAACATCGACGTGTCGAAGGCGCGCGTGGTCGTGCAGGGCTTCGGCAACGTGGGCGGCACCGCCGCTCGCCTGTTCCATGAGGCCGGCGCCAAGGTCATCGCTGCGCAGGACCACACCGGCACCGTGCACAACGCCGAAGGCCTGGACGTGCACAAGTTGCTGTCGCACGTGTCGCAGCACGGCGGCGTGGGCGGCTTCTCCGGCGGCCAGGCCATGGACAAGGACGAGTTCTGGACGCTGGAAACCGAATTCCTGATCCCGGCAGCCCTGGAAAGCCAGATCACCGCCGAGAACGCCCCCAAGGTGCGCGCGAAGATCGTGGTGGAAGGCGCCAACGGCCCGACGACTCCGGAAGCGGACGACATCCTCGCCGAACATGGCGTCTATGTGGTGCCCGACGTGCTGGCCAACGCCGGCGGCGTGACGGTCAGCTACTTCGAGTGGGTGCAGGATTTCTCCAGCTTCTTCTGGAGCGAGGACGAAATCAACCAGCGCCTGGAACGTCTCATGCGCGAAGCCTACGCAGCGGTGTCGCAGGTGGCCCGCGAGCACAAGGTCACGCTGCGCACGGCGGCGTTCATCGTCGCTTGCACGCGGATCCTGCAAGCGCGCCAGGTGCGCGGCCTGTACCCCTGATATCCGATTCGGCGGCGGGTCAGCGACCTGCCGCCGAGGAGGCAAGGAGACAAAAACGAAAATCGCCCCGCAAGGGGCGATTTTCATTGGCCGCCGCAAATGGATCGCGGGCACGCGGACATTGCAGCGATGCGGGCGCGACATTTTTTCATGCGGGTGTCGGGCCGGCGCCACAATGCGCCCCTGTTTTCGCGATCAGGGAAAATCCCGGCTTGCTTTTCACGAATTGAAACATTGCGTCCCTAGAATCCATTCCTGCCATGTGCCGGACGCGCCGTTCGCGATTCGAGCCAACCGGCCATGTCTGTTCAATCAACGGGAATTTGCAATGAAAAAGACTTTGTTCGCCACCGCCATCCTGGCCACGTTCGGCGCAGCGGCGCAGGCGGAAACCTCGGTGACGCTGTATGGCCTGATCGACACCGGCGTGGGCTACCAGCGCATCAAGGGCGACAACTACCATGAATCCAAGGTCGGCATGGTCAACGGCGTGTCCAGCGGTTCGCGCTGGGGCCTGCGCGGCGCCGAGGACCTGGGCGACGGCCTGAGCGCCGTGTTCACGCTGGAAAGCGGCTTCAATTCGGGCAACGGCCAATCGGGCCAGAGCAGCCGCCTGTTCGGCCGCCAGGCCACCATCGGCCTGAAGAGCAATTCGTGGGGCCTGTTCGAACTGGGCCGCCAGACCAACATCGCGTCGAAGTACTTCGCCGCGATCGATCCGTTCGGCGGCAGCTACGGCCAGGCCAACGTGGGCGTGGCCTTCAGCGCCGCCAACACGGTCCGCTACGACAACATGGTGCAGTACTCGACGCCGTCGTTCGGCGGCGTGCAGTTCGGCATCGGCTACTCGTTCAACGCGTCGGACACGACCTCCGCCCAGACCGGCTTCAAGACGGCCGACAACACGCGCGCCATCACGACCGGCCTGCGCTACGTGAACGGCCCCTTGAACCTCGCCGTGACGTACGACCAGCTCAATCCGGCCAGCCAGCTGGATACGGACGCTACCCCCAAGTCCTGGATGGTGGGCGGTTCGTATGACTTCGAAGTGCTGAAGCTGGCGCTGGCCTACGGCCAGACGCGCGACGGCTGGTTCACGGGCCAGGGCGCCAACGCCTTCGGCAGCGGCAGCCCCGAAGCCAAGGGTTTCGGCACCAACGTGGCCGTTTCGGGCTTCAAGGCCAATTCCTACCTGGTCGGCCTGAGCGTGCCGCTGGGCGGCGCCAGCAACATCCTGGCCTCGTGGCAGCGCGCCGATCCGGATAGCGACGCCCTGACCGGCGATGACGCCACCATGAACGTCTACAGCCTGGGCTACACCTATAACCTGTCCAAGCGCACCAACCTGTACGCCTTGGGTTCGTATGCCACCAACTTCGCGTTCGTCGATGGCGTGAAGAGCACCGTGGCGATGGTGGGCATCCGCCACCGCTTCTAAGGCGCAGGCATGAGCGGGCGGCGCGCAAGCGCCGCCCCTTGCGCCGAGCCGCGGTTGCACTGAGCGGATTGGGCGTCTTACCCGGCCACAGACGCGAAAAAGGCGGCCACCTCCCTAGCTCCACTCCCAGTCCGCTCACCCGAACCCCGGCCCCGATGGGGCCTTGCGCCTGCCGTGGCCGCTCAAGGCTGGGGCAGCAGCTCCGGCTTGAGTATGCCGCGCAGATCCGCGTAGGAAATGCTCAATTCGGGTTCGCCGTGCGAGTACGGCGCGATGGAATAAGCGTCGTACTTGACCACGATGCCGTCGCGCGTCAGCGCGAAGTTGTCGCTTTCCTGGAACGGCCACATCTTGCCGTAGGCCGCCGGATCGCGGCGGGCATCGGCATTCTGCTCCAGCCACTTGGCGTGCGCGCGCTGCAGCGCGGCGACGTATTGCGCGCGTCGGCCCGGAATCAGGGCTTCGTCCAGGCTCATTACGCGCCCGCGGCTGCGCTCCCAGTTCAGGTACTGGGTGGCCGGGATGCCGTGCGCGGCGCCGGTCAGGAACTGTTCGGTATGCAACTCGATGGAGACCACGTCGCCGACCGTGTCCTTCACGCTCGCCTTGAAATAGGTGGCATCGCGCGGGCGGGCGGTGGACCAGAAGTACTGCGTGTATTCGGACAGCGTGTCGTAGGGGCCGCGGCGGTTGGCATCGGTGCCGGTCATGTAGGCCAGGACGTGGTCCACCAGGGCCGTCAGCTTGGGAATGCCCGGGAATGCCACGCTGTCGATCTCGATGCGGGGGCAATCGCCCTCGCAGCCGGGCTTGTTAGATGCCCATTGGATGCGTTCGGTGGACAGGTCTCCGATCTGCTCGGGCGTGGTGGCCGCGGGCGACGATTGCGGGGCGAGGGTGATGTCGGCCGGCGGCGCGCTGCCGCAGCCGGCAAGCGCCATGACGGCCGCGCCCAGGATGAAACCGCTAATCGCGCCTCGTGGCGTGAACGTGCGACGCATTGAACTACCTCCAGAGAATCAGGGCGTGGCCGGTCAGGGGACGACGCCCGTCCACTCCGGCGTGGAGAACTTTTCGGCCGCCTGCGCCTGCGCGAGCGCCAGCGTGCTGCTACCCACTTGCCCCGGAGTGAGACGATGCAGCCCGGCAAAAGTTTCCACCATGCGGTCGATGATGACCTCGCGCGCCAGCCCGGTCTGGGTGCGCAGCGGGTCGACACGCTTCTTCGCGCTGGTGGTGCCCTTGTCCGAGAGCTTCTCGCGGCCGATGCGCAGCACTTCCACCATTTTATCGGCGTCGATGTCATAAGACATCGTCACATGGTGCAGCACGGCGCCGGAGCGGCGGGCCTGCGCGGCGCCGCCGATCTTGCCGATGTCGGACGCGATGTCGTTCAGCGGCTGGTACCAGGCCTTGATTCCCAGGCCCTGCAGCGCGGTCAGCACCCAGGCGTCGAGGAAGGCGTAGGATTCCTGGAAGCTCATGCCATGCACCAGCGCCTGCGGCACGCTGAGCGAATAGGTGATGGAGTTGCCGGGTTCGATGAACATGGCGCCGCCGCCGCTGACGCGGCGCACGACCGCGATGCCGTGGCGGCGCGCGCCTTCGGGATCGACCTCGTTCTTCAGGGATTGGAATCGTCCGATAACCACGGCTGGCGCCGACCATTCCCAGATGCGCAGCGTGGGGGCGCGCTGGCCGGCGCCGACTTCGTCGGTGATGACCGCGTCCAGCGCCATGTGCAGCGCGGGCGGTTGCGGGCCTTCGTGGATCAGTTCCCAGCCGTAGTCATTCCAGTCGGTGCGCGTCATGCCAGCGCTCTCCGCAGCACCACGGCGACGGCTTCCGCAGTGAAGCCGAACATCTCGGCGTCGGCGGGCAGGGCCGATTGCACGGCCACCGCCAGCTCGAGCTCGCCGGCGTCGGCGGGCATGCCGTTCAGGCCGCGGTTGATGGCTTCGAGCGCTTCCGGAGGCTCGAGAAAGAAGTCGCCGCTGATGCGCACGTCGGCCAGGCGGCCGTCGCGCACTTCCAGATCCGCGACGACCAGTTTGCCGCCGGGGACTTTATATTCGCCATGCATGGGCGCTCCTTGCTAAATCCAATTAGTGTAAACAGGCCCTAGAGGCTGAGTTTCATGCCGTCGTGGCTGGCCTTGAAGCCCAGGCTTTCGTAGAACCGGCGCGCGTCGGGACGGGCGCGATCGGTGGTCAGCTGCACCAGTCCGCAACCCTGGATGCGGCATTGCTCGATCGCCCACTCGAACATGGCGCGGCCCAGGCCCGCGCCGCGAGACGAGGAGGCGATGCGCACGCTCTCGATCTGTCCGCGCCACTGGCCCAGCCGCGACAGGCCGGGTATGAACGATAACTGCAAACAGCCGACCAGGCGCGAATCCTGCTCGACCACCGCCAGGAACTGGTTGGAATCCTGGGCGATGGCGGCGAAGGCGGCGGTGTAGCGCGGATCGAGGGGAAGAGAGGGGTTTTCGCGCGTCGCGCCCAGTTCATCGTCGGCCAGCAGCGCGACGATACCGGGCAGGTCTCCCAGGCGCGCCCGGCGGAACTCCAGTTGCGGATCAGGCATTGCGGCTCCTTCAGCGGGCGACGTTCTGGGCAGTCTGGCCGAACAGGATGCGGCGCGAGGCTTCGTCGTTGACCGACGGGGCCGTGTTGATCGTGTCGGCCAGCGCGTAGGCGCGCTGCGTGGCGGGCCGGGCGGCGATCGCGTCGAACCAGCGCTTCAGGTGGGGGAAATCGTTCAGGTCCTGGCCCTGCCTGGCGTGCGGCACGATCCAGGGATAGGCCGCCATGTCCGCGATCGAGTAGTCGCCCGCGACGAACTCACGGTCCGCCAGGCGCTTGTCCAGCACGCCGTAGAGACGGTTGGTTTCCTTGACATAGCGCTCGATGGCGTAGGGGATGCGCTCGGGCGCATAGGCGGAGAAATGATGGTTTTGGCCGGCCATGGGGCCCAGCCCGCCCATCTGCCAGAAGAGCCATTGGGAAACTTCGGCGCGGCCCCGCAGGTCCGCGGGCAGGAAGCGGCCGGTTTTTTCGGCGAGATAGAGCAGGATGGCGCCCGATTCGAACAGCGGGACCGGCGCGCCGCCGTCGGATGGCGCCTGGTCCACGATGGCCGGGATGCGGTTGTTCGGCGCGATGGCAAGGAATTCGGGCTTGAACTGATCGCCGCGGCTGATGTTCACCGGGTGGATCTTGTACGGCAGGCCGGCTTCTTCGAGGAACAGTGTGATCTTGTGGCCGTTGGGGGTGGTCCAGTAATAGAGATCGATCATGGGGGTGTCCTGGTCATGGCGCCGGCGGCGGCCGGCGGATGGAACGGCCATGATAGCGGGGCATCGCGGGCGGCGGCCCGAATAACCGGGGGACGGGTGCGGGTTTGCCCCCCGGTCCGGCCGGAGCGTCACGCCGCGCCCGGGCGGGCGCGGCCAGGCAGCCTCCAGGTCCAGTTCAGGCTGACGCCGGCGGCCGCCAGGAAGATCATGGCCACGCCCACGATCTGCGATGCGTCCATGCGGTGCCCGTAGACCACGAAATCCAGCATGATGGCAACTGCGGGATAGATGAAGCTGAGCGCGGCGGTGGAGGTCGTGGGCAGCTTCTGGATGGCCGAGTACATCAGGATGTACATGAGGCAGGTATGGACCAGGCCAAGGGCCACCAGATAGCTCCATTGCAGGGGCGCCGCCGGCAAGGCGCCGAAGTCCGCCATGGGCAGGAGCATGACCGCGCCGAGCGAAACCTGCACGAGCGCCAGCACCTGGGGCGGGATTTCCTTCAGCCGCTTGACGATGATGGCGGTCACGCCATAGAGCGCTGCTGCGCCCAGGCCCAGCAGCAGGCCGGAAAGATAGGCACTGCCGCCGGCCCCGCCGCTCTCGGACAGGCGCAGCACCAGCATCAGCCCGGCGAAAGCGATGACCGACCAGGCCAGCTTGCCCCGGGTAGGACGTTCGCCCAGGAAGAGGACACCCAGGCCGATGAGGAAGAAAGGCTGGACGTTGTAGACCGCCGTCGCCAGCGAGATCGAGGCCAGGCGGTAGGCGGAAAACAGCAGCACCCAGTTCATGACCAGGGCGGCTCCGGCGGCCAGCGCCAGCGCCAGCGTCCTGGCGGTGAACAGGCCCGGCTTGAGCAGCCCCCGCATCCAGCAATACAGGAAGAGCGACAAGGCGCCGAAGACGCAGCGGAAGAAGACGACGTTCCAGGCGCTTTGGCCGGACTCCAGCACGAAGACGCCCAGCGTGCCCGACAGGGTCATCGCGGCCGCCATTTGCACCAGGCCGGTACGTTCTGATGAGGGATTCATGAGGATTCTCCAGGAGGCGCGCCGGCCTCGACGTTTGATGGAGAAATTATCCCAGGCAGACAAAGCTGGTTATATGATATTGATGCGATGAATCGGTAATTGAACCTTTGTTTGGGTGGAATTTATGCAAAACGACCTAAAAAATGAAAATCCGGTTCTGGACGGCATCGACCGCCGCCTGGTGGAGACGCTTTCCGCCAATGCGCGCACCACCACGGCCGATCTTGCGCGCCAGGTGGGCATGTCCGCGCCCAGCGTGGCGGACCGCCTGCGGCGCCTGGAGGATTCGGGAGTGCTGCGGGCCTATACGGTGAACGTGGACCCGGTGGCGCTGGGATACACGCTGGAGGCCATCGTGCGCATCCGGCCCTTGCCCGGGCAATTGCGCCACGTGGAGGGTCTGATCCAGGAGATCCCGGAGTTCGTGGAATGCGACAAGGTGACGGGCGACGACTGCTTCATCGCGCGGGTGGTGCTGCGCTCGATCTCGCACCTGGACGGCATCCTGGAGCGCGTGACCGAATTCGCCGAGACCAACACGGCGATCGTCAAGGCGCACACGGTGCGCCGGCGCCTGCCGCCGCTGCGCTAGGCGGCAGGCAAGCGGGCTCAGACCGGCGCAGACAGCGCCTTTTCGATGTCGTCCTTGAGGCCCGCGGGGGTGTCGGTGGGCGCGTAGCGCTTGATGACGCGGCCGTCGCGGCCGACCAGGAACTTGGTGAAGTTCCACTTGATGCCCTCGGTGCCGAATACCCCGGGCTTTTCGCCCTTTAGCCAGCGGTACAGCGGATGGGCGCCGTTGCCGTTGACCTCGATCTTGGCGTAGAGGGGGAAGGTGATGTCGTACTGCGTGCTGCAGAAATTGCGGATCTCGGCTTCGTCGCCGGGCTCTTGGTGGCCGAACTGGTCGCACGGAAAGCCCAGCACGGCCAGCCCGTCGTCGCGGTACGCGCGGTACAACTCCTCGAGGCCCGAGTACTGCGGCGTGAAGCCGCACTTGGAGGCCACGTTCACCACCAGCAGCACGCGGCCGCGATAGGTGTCCAGGGATTGTTCCGCGCCATCGATGCCGCGGGCGGAGAAATCATAGATCGTGCTCATGGGGGCTCCTGCCGGTCAGGCGTCGGAACGCGAGGGCGTCAGCGCGCCGGCTTGTTCCACGAGTGTAGCCCCGGCGTGGCGGCCGTAGTAGCGCGTGCCCCACAGCGTCAGCAGCAGCACGCAGAGCGTGATGGCCGCCGACATCCAGGGCAGGTCCGTCAGGGGCAGGCCCTTGCCCAGCGCCATGCTGCCGAGCCATGCGCCGCCCGCATTGCCCAGGTTGAACGCGCCCTGGTTGAGCGTGGACGCCAGATTCGGCGCCTCGGCCGCCTGGTCCACGATCAAGGTCTGCAGCAGCGGCACCACGGCAAAGCCCAGCACGCCCCAGACGAAAACCGTGAGCAGCATGGGCGCCAGGGAGTGGATGGCCTGGCTCAGGGCCAGGAAGACCAGCAGCAGGCCGACGAAAATGCGGCGCAGCGACACCTCGAGATTGCGGTCGCCCAGTTTGCCGCCCAGGGTGCTGCCGATGGTGAGCGCCACCCCGAAAAGGAGCAGCACGCCGGTGACGCCGCGCTCGGACACGCCGGTCACTTCGCGCAACAGGGGCGCGATGTAGGTCAGCACGCAGAAGAGCGCCGCGGACGCGAGCACGCTGGCGGCCAGCGGCCATAGCACGCGCACGTCGCGCAGCACTCTGAATTCACGCAGGATGTTGCCGGGTTGCATTGGAATGCGGGAGGGCAGCCATGCCGCCAGCGCGGCGACGGCGGCCAGCCCGATGCCGCTGACCACCCAGAACGTGGAGCGCCAGCCCGCCACCTGCCCCAGCGCCGTGCCCAGGGGCACGCCCAGCACGTTGGCGAGCGTCAGTCCGGTGAACATCAGCGCAATGGCGCTTGCGCGCTGGTTGCGCGGCACCAGGTCCGCAGCCACCACCGCGCCCAGGCCGAAGAATGCGCCGTGGCAGAAGGCGGTGAATACGCGCGCCGCCATGAGCAGCGCGTAGGTGGGCGCCAGCGCGCAGAGCAGATTGCCCAGGACGAACGTGCTGGCCAGCCCGATCAGCGCGGCCTTGCGGGGCAGCTTCGCGGTGACGATGGCCATGATGGGGGCGCCGATGACCACGCCCATGGCGTATCCGGTGATCAGCAGGCCCGCGATGTCGATCCCCACATGGAGATCTTCGGCGACGTTGGACAGCAGGCCCATGATGACGAACTCGCTGGTGCCGATGCCGAAAGCGGCGGCGGCCAGCGCAATGAGGTGCAGGGGCATGGAAGGCAGAGTGGGCCGGGCGGCGAGGGAAAGCCGCGCCGGTGTGCGCGGGTAAAAGGCAAGGGCGGAATTCTAGGGCAGTCCGGCGGCGCAGCGCCGGGATGGCCCTGCTGATATTAAGGGTATACCCTGATCAAACCTGCCCGGGCAGGCGGCTATACCAGCTTCAGATCCACGGGGGCCACTCCCGGAAACACGCGGGCAAGCCGGGCCTGGTCCAGTCCGTACAGCCTCGAAAACAAGCCGGCGAACACCGAGCGGTACTCATTGAGCACGGGATAGTCGCGGTCCTGGAACAGCGTGTCGCGCTTGACGCCGACCTGGCGGCCCGCGATGCGCCCGCCCTGCACATTGCCGCCCATCACCCAATAGACCGTGCCATGCCCATGGTCCGTGCCCTTGTTGCCGTTTTCGCGGAAGGTGCGGCCGAACTCGCTGATGACCACCACGGTGGTGTGTTTCCATGCCGGCCCCATGGCGTCGGCATAGGCGGCCAGGGCCCGGCCCAGCTGGCCCAGCCGGTTCGACAGCAGGCCGCTGGCGGCGCCTTGGCCGACGTGCGTGTCCCAGCCGCCGACATCGACGAAGCCCAGGTTGTAGCGGTCCGCCATGAAGCGGGCGATGCGGCGCGCTTCCTGTTCCAGCCTGTCGGTGGATACGGCATTGCCGTTGGCCGCCTTCATCTCGGCCTCGATCTCTTTGCGCGCCGCGCCCATGATGCGCTGCCCTTGCGCGACCGATGCGTGCAGATCGGTGTTCTGGTACATGGATTCGATGATCCGGTTGTCTTCGGCGTTCAGGCGCGACTTGCGGCCGGCGCCGATCAGGTCGACGTTGGGCACGCGCGTGTCGCCGCGGAATATCTGGGGCACTTCCGAGGTGAAGGCGGCCGGCAGCGCCCTCCCGGCGCCCAGGTTCGAGGCCAGGCGGTTGAGAAAGCCCGAGCGGTAGTTGCCGCCCGCGGCCGCGCCTCTCCCCAGCTCGATGCCGTTCTGGGTTTCGAAGTGGCTGCGGCTGGTGTCCTCGGTGCCCGCGAACGGCACGAACGCAAGCTGGCGCCTTTCGTAGAAGGGCAGCAGGCTTTCCTCCAGCGCGGGGTGCAGGCCCCATCCGTCGCTCAGGGGCAGGGCGGCCCCCGGCCCGCTGCCGGGGCGCGCGATGGCGATATTGGGCCGGGATTCGTAATAGAAGTCGCTGCCCGCCGGCACGAGCAGGCTGGCGGCGTCATAGGCGCCGCGCATGAAGACGACCAGCAGGCGGTTGCCAGAGGCGGCGGGAGCGGCATAGAGGCGGCTGCCTCCCAAGGCCAGCGGGGCGGCAGCCATCAGTTGGAGCAGGCGGCGGCGATCCATGGTGTTCTCCTGGGACCTGTTGATGGTAGAAGCCTCGCCCCGGCCCTAGCGGAGCATGAACTCCGGCGAGGCCAGCAGGTAGGTGTTGGCCTTGCTGCGCGACTTGGCCTGCTCGATCGCCTCCCGCGTGGCGGACGAGAGCCCCGCGAACAGGCCGTTGCCGGCGTTCGCTTTCAGCAGGTCGGGCAGTGGCGGCAGGTCCGTCGGGTCGTCGCCGCCTACCTTGTAGAAGCGCTGGGGCGCGCCGGCGATGACGCTGGCGACTTCGAAACGCGTCGTCATCTGGCCCGAACCGGCCCAGTCGGACTTGCTCATGGGGTAGCCGTCGGGCGTCAGGCGCTGGTTCAGGGGCTGGCCGAGCTGCTTCAGCATGCCGACTCCCATCTTCGGATTGAGGATGGGCGGCATGCCTCCATAGGCCAACCGCAACGAGGAATAGACGTAATGGACGGGGTCCTTGAATATTCCCTTCTTCAGGGATGCCGAGAACTCCGGAGAATCGAACAGCGTCTTGAGTGTGGCCGCGATGTCGCCGTCCGAGGCCAGGAATGTCCTGGCCATCTTATCGACGACGGAGGCGGGGGGCGCATCGCCCATGAAGTACACGGCCAGCTTGCCGCTGACGTGCTTCGCGGTCGCGGGATTGCGCGCCAGCAGCTCGGCGGCCTTATCGACCTCCTGCATGCCGGTTCCGGCGATGCGGTGGCCGAGGAATTTCTTTTCACCGAAATCGTGGCGCGCGGGATTGAAGAGGAACAGCCCCTCCTGGACGACCTTGTCGCGCCATTCGCGCTTGACCTTCGGCGGCTCCGGCTTGTTGCTGATGCCTAGCCCAGTCAGGATGCGGGCCAGTTCCTGCACATCCGTCTGCGAGTAACCGCCGCCCACGCCCAGCGTGTGCAGCTCCATCAGTTCGCGCGCATAGTTTTCGTTGATCTTGCCGGCGGCGTTCTGGGTATTGTCCAGGTAGATCAGCATCGCCGGCGCGCGCATCGTAGCCGACAGTAGGTCCCGGAATTTACCCAACGCATGTGGACGAATGGCTCGGTCTTCATACTGCGACAGGAAAACGCCCACGTCGCCTTTGTTCAGATCGACGTTGAAATGGTTCATCCAGAACCAGGTCATCTGGTCCTGCAGCTGGTTGGCCGAATAGAGCGCGCGCCACAGGGCGCGGTCGTTGACTTCCGCGGCGCGCCGAATCGAGAACCGCCGCGCTTCGCGCATAGCTTTGATCTTCTCGTCGGGCGGTAGTTTGTTCGCCTTTTGTCGCATGCTGATCTGCGTGGCTCGCGCCGCCTCGTCGGAAGTGCGCGAAATTGAGAGGGCGTCGATGCGTTGCTGTACAGCGGCCGGCAGCTTGTCCTGGGATACGGGATGCAATTGCGCGTGCAGGTAGCGTTCGGCGCCTACTTGCTGCATGCGAGCCAGTTCTGCGGGCGTTGCGCCCCAGGTCACGCGGTTGACCAGCGCCGCTTCGCGCGTTTTGGCGTCGACGTCCGCTTGGGCCAGGGCGCATGCGGCCAACGGGAGCAACAGCAAGGGTAGGACGCGCCGCAGATGGGCTGGCAACATGGGATGGAAACCCTCCTTGGGGCCAATCGAGATGTGACAGGATAATCGCGGCAAGTTTCCCCGCCGAGCGCGTCTTGAAACGCAAGGAAACGGATCGCATCCTGCCATCGCCCAAGTCCGGGCGCCGCGCGGGGCTTTTGCCGGCGCCGGGCGGCCGCCGTCCTATCATGGCGGATGGCAGAGATGCGCAAGCGCCTGAAGGAGGGCGGCAATGGAAGGAATGATCGAGCGTCTTGAGGCGATGCTGGCCAAGGGAACGGACAACATGCTGTTGCGATTTTCCCTGGGCAAGGCCTACGCGGAGCAGGATTGTTTTCAGGAAGCCGAGGAGCATCTGCGCGCGGCGCTGGCGTTCGATCCCGCGTATTCCGTCGCGTGGAAATGGCTGGGCAAGGCCTGCCTGGGACGCGGAGACAAGGCCGGGGCGCGCACGGCCTGGGAGTCCGGCCTTCAGGCCGCCCAGGCGCGGGGCGATCAGCAGGTGGTGAAGGAATTGCAGGTATTCCTCAAGCGCCTGGACAAGGACGCCGCGGCCGGCGCCTGAGGCGCGTCAAGCGTTCGCGGCGGGCGCGCGAGGCAGCCCGCCGAACGCCTCCAGCGCCCGCAGGCGGCTCTGAGCCAGGTCGACGATGGCAGCAGGGTAGGAGGCGGCCGCGCGTTCCATCGGGCTGGGATCGTGGATGGCATGTTTGTCCAGGTGCGCCAGTTCCGGCAGCCATGCGCGCAGGAACGAGCCGTCCGGATCGAACCGCCGCGATTGCGACAGCGGATTGAAGACGCGGAAGTACGGCACTGCATCGGCGCCGGTGGATGCGCTCCATTGCCAGCCGCCGTTGTTGGAGGCCAGATCGCCATCCACCAGCTGCGACATGAACCAGGCCTCGCCTTCACGCCAGTCGATGAGCAGGTTCTTCGACAGGAACATGGCCGCCACCATGCGCAGGCGATTGTGCATCCAGCCCAGCGCCTGCAGCTGGCGCATGGCGGCGTCCACGATGGGAACGCCCGTGCGGCCCTGTTGCCAGGCGCGCAGGTCTTCGGGCGCATGGCGCCAGGGCACCGCGGCCGTCTCCGGTTTCATGGGCCGGTGCATGGATAGAGCGGGATGCGCGGCCAGGAGATGCTGGTAGAACTCGCGCCATAGCAGCTCATCGATCCAGGCGGATGCGCCTGCCTTGCCGCTGTCCAGTTCGCCGTGGTTGGCACTCAGCGCGGCGCGCAAGGCCTGGCCGGGCGACAGCACGCCCGCGGCCAGATAAGGCGACAGGCAACTGGTGGCGGGCAGGCCAGGGAAGTCGCGCTGCTCGTGGTATGCATCGATCGCCCCGTCGGCGAAGGCATCCAGGCGCTCTGCGGCGGCGGCTTCGCCCGCAGGCCACAGGGCCTTTACGGCGTCGTCCGGAGCGCTGAACCCTTCGAACGACCCGGGCAGGGAGTCGGCCCGCCAGGCAGGGGGCGACTGCGGGCGAGGCGCCGGTATGGCGCGGGGCGGCGCAGTGCGCAGCCGTTCGCGGCAGGCGCGCGCGTAGGGGGTATAGACGCGATAGCACTCGCCCTTGCCGGTAAGCACGGTGCCGGGACGCAGGAGCGACGCGCCATGGTGCAGGGTCCAGCCCACCTCCATGGCCCGCAGGCGGTCGGCGACCGCGGCGTCGCGGCGGCGTTCATTGACGGCCCATTCGGCGTTGGCATGGACATGGCCGATGGCGTGGGCCTGGCAGAATCCCGCCAGCGCCTCGGGCGCTTCGCTCCAGTCGCGCACGGTCAGTAGCTTGAGCGGTATGCCCAGCCGGCCCAGTCCGCCCGAAAGCTCGCGCAGATTGCGCAGCCAGAAGTCCACCTTGGCCGGCGCGTCGCCGTGCATGCGCCATTGGCCCGGCGCGGTCAGGAACAGCGCGGTCACGGAGCCGCTCTCGGCGGCTGCCGCAAGCGCCGGGTTGTCATGCGCCCGCAGGTCGGTGCGCAGCCAGAGCAGCGTATTCATGGAGGTCCAGGGGGGAGGATTGCCCGCGGCACGGGCGGGCACGGCAGGCATTCTATATTGCACGGGACTGGGCGCAGCGGCCCGCGAGGCGTGGAAGATGATGTAAAAACTACGAGTAGATGTGTCCGGTCGGGCGCGGCTGGGCCGCGCAACCGTCAAACCATGAAACACGCTGGCGTTTCGTAAGTATTGACGCGGCAGGGGCCCCGGCCTGTAATCCAAGTAAACGACTAGAGCAAGTGAACGCTATGGGAAATCTGATGGACCTACGCCCGTCCTTTCTGAAAGGCCGCGCACCTGCCAAGACTCCGCTCGACGTACTGCAGAAGCTCTGGCGCTCGGTCGACCTTCCGGACGAATCGCTTGGCCATGTCGTGCTCACAGGCGCCGATCCCGTCCTTCCTTCGTCGTTTGCCGTCGGCGCGGCGGCACAGGCCAGCGTGGCCGCGGCCGCCCTGGCCGCCGCCGAGATCTGGCACTTGCGGGGCGGCGCCAGGCAGCAGGTCAGCGTCGACATGCTGCACGCCGCGCAGGAATGCCGCAGCCATTTCAAGATCAACGGCATTACGCCCAACCCCTGGGACCCCATCACGGGCCTGTACCGTTGCGGGGATGGCAGCTGGGTCCGCATCCATGCCAATTTCGCCCATCATCGCGATGGCGCGCTGGCGCTGCTGGGCTGCCCGCCCGGCGACGGTGCGACGCGCGCGGCCGTCGAGCGCGCCCTGGGACGCTGGAACGCATTCGATTTCGAGCAGGTGGCCGCCGACGCGGGGCTGGCCGTAGCCGCCATGCGCAGCTTCGACGAGTGGGACCGCCACCCCCAGGGCCAGGCGGTGGCCGCGCAGCCCTTGCTGACGATCGAACGCATCGGGGAAGCCGACCCGCGGCCCTTGCCCAAGTACGGGCATGACGCCCGGCCGCTCAAGGACATCCGCGTCCTCGATCTCACCCGCATCATCGCGGGGCCGGTTTGCGGCAGGGCGCTGGCCGCTTATGGCGCCGACGTGATGCTGGTCAATTCTCCGCAACTGCCCAATATCGACAACATCATTGACACCAGCCGGGGCAAGCTCTCGGTTCTGGCGGACCTGGACACGGCCGACGGCCGCATCGCCCTGGGCAACCTGCTGCGCAGCGCGCACGTGTTCGTGCAAGGTTACCGGCCGGGCGGCCTGGCCGCGCTGGGCTTCGGGCCCCGGGACGCGGCCCGCATCCGCCCGGGCATCGTCTACGTTTCCCTGTCCGCCTATGGCAACGCCGGCCCGTGGGCCAACCGCCGGGGTTTCGATTCCCTTGTGCAGACGGCCACCGGCTTCAACCATGCGGAAGCGCAGGCGGCGGGCCAGGACGCGCCCAAGCCGTTGCCGATGCAGATCCTGGACCATGCATCCGGCTACCTGATGGCGTTCGGCGCGCAGGCCGCGCTGGCGCGCCAGGCGACGGAAGGCGGCAGCTGGCATGTGCAGGTATCGCTGGCGCAGACCGCGCACTGGTTGCGCAGCCTGGGGCGGGTAGAAGGCGGCCTGGCCTGTCCGATGCCCGGTTTCGACGGCCTGCTGGAGACCGAGCCTTCGGGCTTCGGCGAATTGATCGCGGTGCGCCATGCCGCGCAATTCTCGGAAACGCCGGCCCGTTGGACCCGTCCTTCCAGCCCCCCGGGCACGCACCCCACGGTCTGGCCGTTCCACTGAGAGGCGCGGGCCGCCTGCCTATTTGTTGCCCGCTTTCCATTCGCGCAACGCGCGCATGGTGTTGGCGACGTGGGACTCGGGGCTCATGTCCGTGAATTCATACAGGATCCTGCCCTGCGGCGAGATGACGTAGGAGACGCGCTGTGCGTACTCCGGGCGCTTGTCGTGCACGGCGTCATAAGCCTTCATGATCTTGCCGTCGCCGTCGGCGGCCACCGCGAACTTGCTGCGGCATTCGCTGACCGAGAATTTGTTCAGGGTGTCGATGTTGTCCGTCGACACGCCGATGACAGTGGCGCCCAGCGACTTGTATTCGTCCGTGGCTTCGGCGAAGTTGTGCGCTTCGATGGTGCAGCCCTGCGTGAAGGCCGCCGGAAAGAAGTACAGCACGACGGGGCCTTGCTTGAGCGCTTCGTTCAGCTTGAACGTAAAGACATTGCCGCCCAGCGTAGCCTGGGCGCTGAAGTCTGGAGCCGGGGCTCCCACCGTCAGCGCGGCGTGGGCCGGCGCGCCGGCCAGCAGGCCGCATAGCAACAGGCAATTGGCAATGCGCTTCATCGGAATCTCCTTCTGTGTCTCGCGCCGTGAGCCGGCATTCGTCGTACTGTAGTCCCGCGGGCGGCGAGGGTCCAGGGGGCGATGCGCCCCTGCGCCGTCAATCGCGTCCCGACTGGCCCCGGCCGTTGCCGTCTCCGCGCGGCTGATCGCGGCCACGGCCTTCGCCTCCTTGCTGGCGGGATTGCTGCTGGGCCTGCTGCGCGCGTTGTTGCTGCTGGCGGGCCTGCTGTTCGCGTTGCTGCTGCTGGCGGGCCTGCTGCTGGGCCTGCTGTTCGCGCTGTTGCTGCTGGCGGGCCTGTTGCTGGGCCTGCTGTTCGCGTTGTTGCTGCTGTCGGGCATGCTGCTGGGCCTGCTGTTCGCGCTGTTGCTGTTGGCGGGCCTGCTGCTGGGCCTGCTGTTCGCGTTGCTGCTGCTGGCGGGCCTGCTGCTGGGCCTGCTGTTCGCGTTGCTGCTGCTGGCGAGCCTGCTGCTGCGCCTGCTGTTCGCCTTGTTGCTGCCGGCGAACCTGGTCGTCGCGTTGCCGCTGTTGGCGAGCCTGGTCCTGGGCCTGCGGATTCCGCGGCGGTTGCTGGGCCTGTTGCGGCGCGTCCCGGCGGCCGCCCTGGCCGCGATCCTGGTTGCCCCGCCCATTGTCCGGTCCGTTTCCCTGCCGGACATCCTGTTCCGGGCGGCGGCCTTCGGGCCGCCTGCCGTTGTCGTCGTGATGGTCCAGGTAGGCCTGGGGCGGACGGCCCTTGTTGTGTTCATAGAATTGATTGCGGTCCCTGCCGGCATCGCGGACATAGCCACGCTGCGCCTGAGTGGGCGGAGCATGGCGTTCTTTGCGTGCGGCGAGTTCGCGAGGATCGGCCCGGCGCTGGATGCCCGAAGGGCCGCCGTGATAGCTGACGCGGCGGTTGTCCACCTTGTTCACGACCACGGTGTGGTTGTAGACGTTGGTGACGCGCGTGATGTTCACGTTCGTGACGGAGCGGTTGTAGTAGAAGCGGTCGCGCTTCCAGTAGCCTCCGACGTAGCCCAGGCCCGTGTAGCCGAAACCATAGTTGATGCCGCCATAGAAACCCACGTGGGGCCCCCAATAGCCGGCGTTCCAGATGTACAGGCCGTTGACGAAGCCCCAGTAGCCGGGGGTCCAGAGCGCGCCTGCATAGGGCGCGAGCACCCACGCGCCGGGCACCCAGAAGAAGCCGTAGCGATTGCGGCTCCAGTAGCCCGGCACCCAGATATAGCCGTCCGCGGGGGCGGGCGGCTGGACATAGACGGGCAAGGGCGGCGGAGGCTCGGGGCTTCGGTCCACCAGCGCTAGATTGGCGTCCGAGGGGTCGCCCCCGTCATAGGCAGGGGCCGCGGGGGCGGGCGGCGGTTCATAGGTCTGCGCCGCGGCGCCGGCACAGGCGGCCAGCAGGATGGCGGCGGCGAGAGGCCGCGCATGGAGGATCCGGGATTGGCGAGTCATGGTTATTCCTTTGCGCAACTGGCGCGCGGATCAGTAGCCACGATAGTAGTAATGCGGAGCGGGATAGGCCGGATAGTAGTAATGCGGCGTGTAATAGACGGGGGCCGGGCGGTAGTGAGCCGGCCGGGCCGGCACCACCACACATCCGGTCAACGCGCTCGACATCGCCAGCATCAGCAATAGACTCTTCTTCATTTTGCAACTCCTGCCGAGCGCCAGGCGCGGCTTGCGCCCTGGTCGCGCTCGTAAGGATTAGGCCACAGGGCCTTGCCTGGAGTTCTGGACTGTAATCATTCCGAAACAGCTTTCGGGTGACGGATGTTTGCGTTCTCGTGACCGTCGATGTCGTTCGTATCAGGATGGGAGCCCCCACGCTGCGCACGCTTTGCGTGCTTGCTGCCCCCCGAGGGGGCTGCGCCGCCTTGGGGCGGCCCGGCGGCGGCGCGGCTATTTTTGCGAGGAGCCGCAAAACAGTCTTCCGTTCAAGGTATTCGCTGCGCTGCAAAGCTGTTGCCTCTCCAGCGCACTGGCTACGCTTGCTTTGGGTCCCGAGGGGGCTGCGCCGCCTTGGGAGCGGCCCGGCGGCGGCGCGGCTATTTTTGCGAGGAGCCGCAAAACAGTCTTCCGTTCAAGGCATTGGCTGCGCTGCAAAGCTGTTGCCTCTCCAGCGCACTGGCTATGCTTGCCTTGGGTCCCGAGGGGGCTGCGCCGCCTTGGGGCGGCCCGGCGGCGGCGCGGCTATTCTTGCGAGGAGCCGCAAAACAGTCTTCCGTTCAAGGCATTCGCTGCGCTGCAAAGCTGTTGCCTCTCCAAAAAAAATAGGGGCCGCCTGAGCGACCCCTATCCGATGCCAGCCGTGTGTGGCGGGTTTTAGTTCCAGCGGCCGCCGTTGCCCGCGAGGCTGAAACGGCCGGCGCCCATGAAGGCGATGGCCAGGCCGGTGAAGAGGAACATGCCTTGCAGTTCCAGCGCCCAGCCGCCATTGTTGGTCAGGCTGCTGATCTGGCCGGAGTGCGCCAGCAGGATGGCGACGACCATGTTGATGGCGATGAGCAGGCCGCCCAGCCGGGTGTAAACGCCGACGATGATCAGGACCGGCGCAAGGATTTCGCCGACGTAGGCGCCGTAGGCCAGGAAGCCGGGCAGGCCGTGCGAGGACAGCATGCCGCTGATGCCGCCGACGCCGCCGCCGGTCAGTTTGAAAAGACCGTGCAGCAGTATCAGGATGCCGAGGGTCAGACGCAGGATCAGTTTGCCGGTGTCATCGGACTTGATCATGGTGGGTTCTCTTCTAATGGTTGAAAGGGACAGCGGCCGTTGGAACGGAATGCGAGCCTTTGGTTCCGCGCCCGGCGGGCCCCGCGGGAGCTGGGTCTGAACCGGGGACGGGCCGGGCCATTATTGCAAAACCCGATCAAAATCATCAAGCATTTGTCGTGGCGCCGCGACGCTTTTCAACAAATGCTTACCGACGGGGCAGGCGCTCAGAATTCTTCCAGGAAACGCATGCGGAAGCGGCGCCCCTTGATGTTGCTGTTGGACAGGCGGGAGAAGGCCTGCTTGGCGATCTGGCGGTCCAGCGCCACGTAGGAGACGAATTCGCCGATGTTGATCTTGCCGACCTGCTCGAACGCCAGGCCGCCGTCGCCGGTCAGGGCGCCTAGGAGGTCGCCGGGGCGCAGCTTGTCTTTCTTGCCGCCCTGGATGCACAGGGTGATCATCGGCGCGCGCAGCGGGCGGTCCGCCTTGGGCCGCAGCGACTTGATGTCGGCCCAGACCAGCGGCGAGCCCTGGTACTGTTCGATCAGGTTGGCCCAGCGCATTTCGTCGGGCGAGCACAGGCTGAGCGCCAGCCCCTTCTGTTCGCCGCGGCCGCTGCGCCCGATGCGGTGCACGTGGACTTCGGTGTCCTTGGTCACGTCTACGTTGATGACGGCGCCCAGGTTCTGGATGTCCAGGCCGCGCGCGGCCACGTCGGTGGCGACCAGCACGGCGCAGCTCTGGTTGGCGAACTGGATCAGGATTTCGTCGCGCTCGCGTTGTTCAAGGTCTCCGTTGAGAGCCTGGGCGCTGATGCCGTCGGCCTGCAGGCGTTCGACCAGGTCGTGGCTGCGCACCTTGGTATTGCAGAACGCCAGCGTGGACGCCGGCCGGAAATGCGCCAGCAGGCGGGCCACGACGTCCAGCCGGTCGCGGTCGTCGATTTCGTAGAAGATCTGTTCGATGCGACTGGCGTCGTGCTGCGCCTCGACCTTGACCTCGGCGGGGTTGCGCAGGAAGCGCGCGGCGAGCTTGCGGATGTTGTCGGGATACGTGGCCGAGAACAGCAGCGTCTGGCGCTTGGCAGGGCAATGCGAGGCGATGGCGACGATATCGTCGTAGAAGCCCATGTCGACCATCCGGTCGGCTTCATCCAGCACCAGGGTGTTCAGGCCGGCCAGGTCCAGGTTGCCGCGCGCCAGGTGGTCCTGGATGCGGCCGGGCGTGCCGACCACGATGTGCGCGCCGCGGGCCAGGGACTCGGCCTGCGGACGCGTGGCGGCGCCGCCGCACAGCGTCAGTATCTTGATGTTGGGGATCTGGCGCGCCAGCCGGCGCAGCTCCTGGGCGACCTGGTCCGCCAGTTCACGCGTGGGGCAGAGCACCAGGGACTGGGGCGCCAGCCAGGGCGGATTGACCTTCTGCAGCACGCCCAGCCCGAAGGCCGCGGTCTTGCCGCTGCCGGTCTTGGCCTGCGCGATGAGGTCGCGGCCTTCCAGGATCAGCGGCAGGCTTTGCGCCTGGATGGGCGTCATCTGTTCGAACCCCAGGCTTTGCAGGTTGGAAAGCAGGGCGGGCGCGAGGGGCAGGGAGGAAAAGGCGGTGTTCGTCACGTTGAGGGGCGCCAGGCGAGGGCGCCTGTAGGGGAATCAACCGAGAGTGTAAGGCCTGCCGGACGTCAGGCGCTCAGGGCTCGTCCGGCCCGCTCGCCTCGGATTGCGGCTGGTAGGTGCGGGCGAGCTTGCGGGCGGCCTCCTGCATGCGCGGCAGCCAGGCGCGCGCGCCCTCGATGGACAGCCGGGCCACGGGCGCGTGCAGCGCCACGGCCGCGATGGCGCGGGAACCGTGCAGGATGGGCACCGCCATGCACACGATGCCAAGCAGGAATTCCTCGCGGTCGAAACTGGCGCCTTCCTTCTTGATGGCGCGCAGTTCGCGCTCCAGCGCGGCCACGTCGCATAGCGTGTTGGGCGTGTAGCGGGGCAGCGGCGCGGCGGCGAGCAGGCGTTCGCGCGCTTCACGCCGCATGTGGGCCAGGAACAGCTTGCCGCTGGCCGAGCAGTGCAGGGGGACGCGAGAGCCGGATTGCAGGTTGACGCGCAGCGGCCAGGCGGTTTCGACGCGGTCCAGGTAGATGACCTCGTCTCCGTCCAGCATGGTGCAGTTGCAGGTTTCGCCGATTTCGTCGACCAGGCTGTCCAGGATGCGATGGCGTTCGCCCCGCAACGGCGAATTCAGCAGAGTGTCGCGGGCCAGGGCGCTGAGCCGCGGGCCGCTGACGTAGCTTTTGCCGGCGGGTTCGCGCAATAGCATGCCCGCGTCGACCAGGCGCGACAGGATGCGCAGGACGGAGGGCTTGGGCAGGCCCGTGGCGTCGGTGAGCGCGGCCAGCGACACCGGGTGCCCGGCCCGGGCGACCTGTTCCAGCAGCGTCAGCGCGCGCAGCGCGGCGGAGGATTCGTCTTTCATCTTTCAATAATTGAAGATTCGGCGGCGTGGCCCCTATCCTCGCACGGATTCTGCAGAAAATGAAACGCCATGGGGTGGGATCGGCGGGCGTTCTGCTGCAGTATCGGATCACACCGGCCAATATGCAATCCGGCACGCGCCGGCCTGCCAGGAGAGAGACCATGAGCAGCAAGCAACACATGACCCCCAGCGAAGCGTTCGTTGAAACGCTGGTTGCGCAGGGCGTCAAGGACGTATTCGGCATTGTCGGTTCGGCCTTCATGGACGCGCTGGACCTGTTTCCGGCGGCGGGCATCCGCTTCGTGCCGACGGTGCACGAGCAGGGCGCCGCGCACATGGCCGACGGCTATTCCCGCGTGACCGGCCGCCACGGCGTCTGCATCGCGCAGAACGGGCCGGGCATCACCAACTTCGTGACGGGCGTGGCCGCCGCCTATTGGGCGCACAGCCCGGTCGTGGCGATCACCCCCGAGACCGGTACCTCGGGCATGGGCCTGGGCGGATTCCAGGAAACGGAGCAATTGCCGATCTTTTCGCGCATCACCAAGTACCAGGCGCATGTGAACCGCCCGGACCGCATGGCGGAGTTCACCGCCAAGGCCTTCGACAACGCCCTGGCGGAACGCGGGCCGACGCAGCTGAACATCCCGCGCGATTATTTCTACGGCGAGATCGACGTGGCCATTCCCGAGCCGCGCCGCGTGCGCCGCGGCCCGGGCGCCGAAGAGGACCTGGAAGCGGCGGCGGCCCTGCTGGCCCAGGCCAAGTTCCCGGTCATCGTCGCGGGCGGCGGCGTGCTGTTCTCGGACGGACAGGCCGAATGCGTGGCGCTGGCCGAGCTGCTGGGCGCGCCGGTGGTGACCAGCTATCTGCACAACGACGCCTTTCCGGCCAGCCATCCGCTATGGTGCGGCCCGTTGGGCTACCAGGGCGCCAAGGCCGGCATGAAGCTGTTGTCGCAGGCCGACGTGGTGCTGGCGCTGGGCACGCGCCTGGGGCCTTTCGGCACCTTGCCGCAGCATGGGCTGGACTACTGGCCCCAGGGCGCGCGCATCATCCAGGTGGACGCGGACCATCGCATGCTGGGGCTGGTGCGCCCGATATCGGTAGGCATCTGCGGGGACGCCAAGCCCGCCGCCGCCGCCCTGGCCGCCAGGCTGCAGGGGCGGGAGGTGGCCTGCGCGCGCACCAAGGCGGCGCGCGGTGAACAGATCGCCGCGCAGAAGGCGGAGTGGGAAAAGGAACTGGACAGCTGGTCGCACGAGCGCGACGACTGGAGCCTGGACATCATCGAGCACGGCGGCGGCCGCATGCATCCGCGCCGCATGCTGCGCGAACTCGAACGCGCCATGCCCAAGCATGTGATGGTGTCCACGGACATCGGCAACATCTGCTCGGTGTCCAACAGCTATCTGCGCTTCGAGGAGCCGAATTCGATGCTGGCCGCGATGAGCTTCGGCAATTGCGGCTACGCCTTGCCAGCGCTGATCGGCGCCAAGCTGGGCCGCCCCGACAGGCCGGCCGTGGCCTACGTGGGCGACGGCGCGTGGTGCATGAGCTTCCAGGAGTTGCTGACCTGCGTGCGCGAACAGATCCCGGTTACCGCCGTGGTGTTCCACAACGGCCAATGGGGCGCCGAGAAGAAGAACCAGGTGGATTTCTACGGGCGCCGCTTCGTCGGCAGCAACCTGAAGAATCCGAACTTCTCCGAGCTGGCGCGCGCCATGGGCGCGGAAGGCATACGCGTGGAGCACGCCGACCAGGTGGGCGCCGCCTTGCAGGCCGCCTGCAAGGCGCAATCCGAGGGCAAGACGACCGTGCTGGAGATGATGGTCAGCCAGGAACTCGGCGACCCGTTCCGGCGCGACGCTTTGAAGCAGCCGGTGCGTTTCCTGGACAAGTACAAGCCGTATGTGAACCAGCCCTTCAGCCCGGGCGAGGTGCCGCTGCCGATCGATCCCGTCAGGGGCTGACCGCGACATGCCCGGCGCGGCAATGCCCGCGCCGGGCTTTTTTCCGCTTGGCCTTGCGGATCGTCCGCGGCAGGAGCACACAGACATGGAAAGCGATCGATTGTTCGAGCCGCTGCGCAGCGCTGCGCTATCGGCGGGACGCCTGCGCACGGCGGTGGCCTATCCGCTGTGTCCCACGAGCCTGGGCGCCGCGGTTCAGGCGCGCGATGCCGGCTATATCGAGCCGGTGCTGGTGGGGCCCGCGTGCCGGCTGCGGCCCCTGATGGCGGAGATGGGCCTGGCCGCCGATGCGCTGGAGGTGGTCGATACGCCGGACGACGAAAAACTGGCCGCCTGCGCCGCCGCCGCCCTGGCGCGCGATGGGGCCGTGCGCATGCTGATGAAGGGCAGCCTGCACACCGATCATTTCATGTCGGCCGTGGTGGCGCGCGACGCCGGGCTGCGCACCGACAGGCGCATCAGCCATGCATTCGTGATGGGCGTGGCAGCCTATCCCAAGCTTTTCATCCTGACCGACGCCGCGGTCAATATCGCGCCCACCCTGCAGGAGAAGGCGGATATCGCGCAGAACGCCATCGACCTCGCGCGCGCCCTGGGCGTGGAGCGGCCCAAACTTGCGGTGCTGTGCGCCACCGAGTCGGTCAATCCGTCGATGCCGGCGACGCTGGACGCCGCCGCCCTGTCGAAGATGGCCGACCGCCATCAGATCCAGGGTGGGGAGATAGACGGCCCGCTGGCCTTCGACAACGCCATTTCGCGCGCGGCCGCGGATCAGAAGGGCATTGTGTCCAGCGTGGCCGGGGACGCGGACATCCTGCTCGTGCCGGACATAGAGGCCGGCAATATGCTCTACAAGGAGCTGACCTGGCTGGCCGGCGCGGGCACCGCGGGGCTGGTGCTGGGCACGCGCGTGCCGGTGCTGCTGACGAGCCGCTCCGACTCCATGTCGGCTCGCGTGAACAGCTGCGCGGTGGCCGCCCTGTATGCGCGCGCGCTTGCCGGCTGACCCTCCATGAGTCCGATACCGCGCCTGGCTCCAAAAAGTCTGGCGGTTTGGTACTAAGCCCGGACCCTCAGGCTGGCTACGCTACCTGTAAGGCCATCCCGTTGAATGGTTCGTGAGACAGAACATAAAGGGGTTGAACATGCGCAGCGCAAGAAAATGCTTGACCACGATCCTGGCAGCACTGGCGATGGCCGGCGGCGCCATGGCGGCGGACACTCCCAAGCCGGGCGGCACCCTGGTAATCGGTTCGACGCAGGTGCCGCGGCACCTTAATGGCGCGGTGCAATCGGGCACGGCGACTGCGTTGCCCAGCGCGCAGCTGTTCGCCAGCCCGCTGCGCTATGACGCCGACTGGAAGCCGCAACCCTATCTGGCGCAGTCCTGGGAGCTCGCTCCGGACGGCAAGTCGCTGACGCTGCACCTGCGCAAGGACGCGCTGTTCCATGACGGCAAGCCCGTGACCTCGGCGGACGTGGCGTTCTCGGTCATGGCGGTCAAGAAGAACCATCCGTTCCAGACCATGTTCGCGCCGGTGGAGGCCGTCGATACGCCGGATCCTTACACGGCGGTGCTGCGCATGAGCAAGCCGCACCCGGCGATCCTGCTGGCCCTGTCGCCTGCCTTGATGCCCGTGCTGCCCAAGCACATCTACGACGACGGCCAGGACCTGAAGACGCACCCGCGCAACTCGGCCGACGTGGTCGGTTCGGGTCCGTTCAAGTTCAAGGAGTTCAAGCCGGGGCAGGAAATCGTGCTGGAGAAGTTCGACAAGTTCTTCCTGCCCGGCAAGCCCTACCTGGACCGGATCGTCGTGAAGATCAACCCGGACGCCACCAATCTGCTCATCGGGCTGGAACGCGGAGACATCGCGGCCTTGCCGTTCATGACCGAGCCGACCATCCTGCGGCGCGCCAAGGACAATCCGGCGATCGCGATGACCAGCAAGGGCTACGAAGGCATCGGGGCGCTGAGCTGGCTGGCCTTCAATACGGCGCGCAAGCCGCTGAACGACGTGCGGGTGCGCCAGGCCATCGCGTACGCGGTCGACAAGGGCTTCATCACCAAGGCGCTGAACGCGGGCTTCGCCAAGCCGGCCGACGGCCCCATCATCGGCACGAGCCCGTTCGCGGCGCAAGACGTCAAGAAGTATCCGCTGGACCTGAAGAAGTCCGAGCAACTGCTGGAGGAGGCCGGCTTCAAGAAGAATGACAAGGGCGAGCGCCTGTCGCTCACGGTGGACTACATGCCGGGGTCCGACGTGCAGGGCAAGAACGTGGCGGAATACATGCGCAGCCAGCTGAAGAAGGTGGGCATCGCGGTGCAGGTGCGTGCGTCGCCGGATTTTCCGACCTGGGCCAAGCGCATCGCCAGCCATGATTTCGACATGACCACCGACATCGTCTTCAACTGGGGCGATCCCGTCATCGGCGTGCACCGCACCTACTTGTCCAGCAACATCCGCGACATCATCTGGACCAATACGCAGTCCTACTCCAATCCGAAGGTCGACGCGCTGCTGGAGCAGGCCGGCACCGAGACCGACGTAGACAAGCGCCGCGCCCTGTACGGCGAATTCCAGCGGATCGTCACGGAAGACCTGCCCATCGACTTCCTGACCGTCATTCCGTACCACACCTTGACGTCCAAGAAGGTGCACGCCTTGCCCGCGGGGATCTGGGGCGTCATGTCGCCGATGGACGAAACCTACCTGCAGTAGGGGGCCGCCATGACGCGCTATATCTTGCGCCGCCTGGCCTACGCGCTGGTGCTGCTGCTGGCCGTGGTGACGCTGAACTTCCTGCTGATCCACATTTCGCCGGGGGACCCGGTCGAGACGATCGCCGGCTCGATGGGCGGCATCAGCGAAGAGCTGCGCGAACAGCTGCGCACGCAGTATGGGCTGGACAAGCCCTTCCTGGTGCAGCTGGGCATGTACCTGTCCCAGGTGCTGCGCGGCGACCTGGGCTATTCCTATTTTTTCAACGTGTCGGTGGCCCAGCTGATCTGGGAACGCGTGCCGGCCACGCTGCTGCTGGTCGTGACCTCGGTGATGGGCGCCTTCCTGGTCGGCACGTTGTTGGGCACGCTGGCCGCGCGCAAGCCCAACGGGCCGCTCTCGCAGGGCATCACGCTGCTGTCGGTGGTGGGGTATTCGGCGCCGGTGTTCTGGACGGGCATCATCCTCATCCTGCTGTTCGCCTCCGTCCTGCCGATCTTCCCGGTATCGGACATGCGTTCCGCGGGCGGGCCGGAGGCCGGCTGGGCGGGCATGCTGGACGTGCTGCACCACCTGGTGCTTCCGGCCTTCACGCTGGCGTTCGTGTACCTGGCGCAATACAGCAGGCTGGCGCGGGCCAGCGTGATGGAAGCCCTGTCCGCCGACTACATCCGCACGGCGCGGGCCAAGGGCCTGTCGGAACGCTCGGTCCTGTACAAGCACGCGCTGCGCAACGGCGTCTTGCCGGTGGTGACCATGCTGGGCCTGCAATTCGGCAACGTGCTGGCGGGCGCCATCCTGGTCGAGACGGTCTTCAACTGGCCGGGCCTGGGGCGCCTGGCGTTCGACTCCGTGCTCCGGCGCGACTACCCCACGCTGCTGGGGATCCTGCTGTTCGCATCGCTGCTCGTGGTGGTGATGAACCAGCTCACCGATCTGGCCTACCGCCTGATCGATCCCAGGATCAAGACGACATGAGCCAAGTTCCTTCCGCTGTTCCCATCGCCGCGCCGACCGCCGCGGCGGCCCGGCCGCCGGCGCGGCAATCCTACGAGGCCCTGCGGGTGTTCGTGCGCAATCCTTCTGCGGTGGTTGGCGTGCTGCTGCTTGCGGCAGTGCTGGCCGTGACGATCTTCGGGCCCATGTTGATGCAGGCGGATCCTTTCGAGATCGCCGGGGCGCCGATGAGCCCGCCCGGGGAGGATGCGCTGCTGGGCACGGACTACCTGGGGCGCGATGTGCTGACCGGCATGGTCTACGGGGGACGCGCCACCCTGCTGGTCGGGGTGGTGGCGGCCGTGCTGTCCATGGCCATCGGCCTGACCGTGGGTGCGCTGGCTGGGTATTACGGCGGCTGGGTGGACGAAACCCTGATGCGCATCACCGAGTTCTTCCAGGTGCTGCCCACTTTGCTGTTCGCCATGGTGCTGGTGACGCTGTTCTCTCCGTCGCTCGCCACCATTGCGGTAGCGATCGGCGTGGTCAGCTGGACGGGGACGGCGCGGCTGGCGCGCGGCGAATTCCTGCGCCTGAAGCGACGCGAGTACGTGCTGGCGGAGCGGGTGATCGGCGCGGGTGACGCGCGCATCATCTGGCGCGTGATCCTGCCCAATGCGCTGGCGCCTCTGATCGTGTCGGCCACGCTGGCCATCGGCATGGCGATCCTGTTCGAGGCCGGCCTGTCGTTCCTGGGGCTGGGCGATCCGAACATCATGAGCTGGGGGCTGATGATAGGCAGCAACCGGCCCTACATCCTGACCGCGTGGTGGGCCGTGACGCTGCCGGGAGCCGCGATCTTCGTGACGGTGCTGGCGGTCAGCCTGATCGGCGACGGCCTGAACGACGCGCTCAATCCCAACTCGCGGGGGCGCTCATGAACGCGATCGAGCAGGTTCCCGTTCTGGAAGTGGACCGCCTGAGCCTGGAATTCCGCGCGCGGGGGCGGGTGGCCGAGGTGCTGAGCGCGGTCAGCTTCGACTTGCGCCCGGGCGAAACGCTCTGCCTGGTGGGGGAGTCCGGCTGCGGCAAGAGCATGACCGCGCTGGCCATCATGCGCCTGATTCCGCCGTTGGGGCGCATCGGCGCCGGTAGCGTGCGCCTGCGCGGCGACAACCTGGCCGACCACGACGAGGAAGCCATGCGCCAGGTGCGGGGCAACAAGATATCCATGATCTTCCAGGAGCCCATGACCGCGCTGAATCCGGTGTACACGGTGGGCGACCAGATCGCGGAGCCGCTGAGGCTGCACCAGGGCATGGGCAAGGCGCAGGCGCGCGAGCGCGCCATCGACATGCTGAAGTCCGTCGGCATACCCCTGCCCGAGAGGCGCGTGGACGACTATCCGCACCAGATGTCGGGCGGCATGCGGCAACGGGTGATGATCGCCATCGCGCTGGCCTGCGATCCCGACGTGCTGATCGCCGACGAGCCCACCACCGCGCTGGACGTGACGGTGCAGGCGCAGATCTTCGATCTGCTGCGCGAGCAGCAGGCGCGCCGCGGCACCGCCGTGCTGTTGATCACGCACGACATGGGCGCGGTGTCGGAAATGGCCGACCGCGTCGTGGTCATGTACGGAGGGCGGGTGGTGGAGCAGGGAGGGGTGCGCGAGATCCTGGCGCATCCCCGCCATCCCTATACGCGCGGGCTGATCGCCTGCCTGCCCGAGCTGGATCGCGAACCCAGCGACATCCGGCCGGACCTGCCGGAGATCCCCGGCGTGGTGCCTTCGGTCTGGGAGCGTGGCGTGGGCTGTCCATTTTTGGAGCGCTGCGGCCAGGCGATGCCGCGCTGCCGCGACACCTTTCCACCGCTGACGCGCGTGGGCGACGCGCAGGAAGTGGCCTGTTGGCTTTACCCGGAGGCGACGCCATGACGCAGCCGAATGCCCCTGCCTTGCTGTCGGTGCGCGACCTGGCCGTGCATTTCCCCATCGGCGGCCGCGGACGGGACGGCAAGCCGGTCGTCGTCAAGGCCGTGGATGGCGTGTCGTTCGACCTGCAGCGCGGACGCACGCTGGCGATCGTGGGAGAGTCTGGCTCGGGCAAGACCACGACCGCGCTTTCGGTGCTGCGCCTGGCCGACCCGACCGCGGGCTCGATCCATTTCGACGGCACGGACCTCACCGCGCTGCGCGGCGCGGACCTGCGCCGCATGCGGCGGCGCCTGCAACTGGTATTCCAGGACCCGTACTCGTCGCTGAATCCGCGCCAGCGGGCCGGCGACATCGTGCGTTCGCCGCTGGACCTGATGGGCATAGACCCGCCCGGCGGCCGCGAGGCGCGCGTGGCCCGGATGTTCGAGCTGGTCGGATTGCGGCCCGAGCAGCGCCAGCTGTTTCCGCACCAGTTTTCCGGAGGGCAGCGGCAGCGCCTGAACGTCGCCCGGGCGCTGGCCAGCGCGCCCGACCTGATCGTCTGCGACGAGCCGGTATCCGCGCTGGACATCGCGATCCGGGCGCAGATCCTGAACCTGCTGCGCCGGATCCAGCGCGAGCAGGGGCAGTCATTCCTGTTCATTTCCCATGACATGGCCGTGGTCGAGCACATCTGCGACGACATCGCCGTCATGTATTTGGGCAAGATCATCGAGCAGACCTCGCGCGAGGCCTTCTTCTCGCGGCCGCTGCATCCTTATAGCGTGGCCCTGATGTCGGCGGTGCCGACGGTCAAGGGCGGGCGCGAGCTTGCCGCCCGGCGGGTACGGCTGGCGGGCGATCCGCCCAGCCCGGTGGACCCGCCGCCGGGCTGCCGCTTCGCCGGACGCTGCCCCGCCGCGCAGCAACTGTGCTCCACGCGCGAGCCGGCGTTGCGCGAAGCCGCGCCGGGCCACCGCGTGGCCTGCCACTTCGTCGAAATCCGCAATGGCGTCCCGGAATCGCCGCTGCGGGCCTGACCCCGATATCCAGAGGAGACCCTGATGACCCAGCCAGCCACGACCATCTACGCCGCGCGCAGCATCCTGACCATGAACCCGGCCCAGCCGCGGGCCACGCACGTCGCCGTGCGCGACGGCCGCATCCTGGGCGTGGGCAGCAAGGAATCCCTGGCCGGCTGGGGCCCCGCCGAGGTCGATGGGCGCTACGCGGACAAGGTGCTCATGCCGGGCCTGGTGGAAGGGCACTGCCATCTGCCCGAAGGCGGCATGTGGAAGTTCGTCTATGTCGGCTTCTACGACAGGCGCGGGCCCGACGGCCGGCTCTGGGAGGGGCTGAAAAGCTTCGAGGCCGTCGCCGCCAGGCTGCGCGAGGCCGAAGGCGCCCTGGCGCAGGATACGACGCTGATCGGTTGGGGCTTCGACCCGATCTTCTTCGAGGGGCGCAGGATGGACGTCCGCGACCTGGACGCCGTGTCCCCGCGGCGGCCGGTCGTGGTGATGCACGCCAGCATGCACCTCATGAATGTCAACACGCCGATGCTGGCCAAGGCGGGCATCGACCGCGATACCGATATCGAGGGCGTGACCCGGATGGAGAACGGGCAGCCCAGCGGAGAGCTCTGCGAATTCGCGGCCATGTTCCCGGTGATGCGGCTGATCGGCAGTCCGTTCCGCACGGTAGGCGTGTCCGAAGAGGGCCTGCGCATGTTCGGCAAGGTGGCGACGTGGGCCGGCGTCACCACGGCCACGGACCTGGTCAACGAGCTGGGCGACGAAGGGCTGGCGGCGCTGGCCCGCGTGACGGCCGAGCCGGATTACCCCGTGCGCATCGTGCCGGCCGCGTCGGCGCTGACCTACGCGGGCGATCCTGGACGCTGCCTGGCGAAGCTGGAAGAGGCCCGCCGGCTGAATCATGGCAAGCTGCATTTCGGGATGGTCAAGCTGGTGGTGGACGGGTCGATCCAGGGCTTTACGGCCCGGGTGCGCTGGCCCGGCTACTACAACGGGGCGCCCAATGGCATCTGGGTCATCGCGCCGGCCGAAGTGGATACTCTGGTGCAGGCCTACCATGAGGCCGGCGTGCAGATGCATATCCACACCAACGGCGACGAGGCGACGCAACTGGCGATCGAGGCCGTGGACCGCGCCTTGCGGCGCAGCCCGCGGCGCGACCACCGCCATACGCTGCAGCACTGCCAGATGGCCGACGCGGCGCAATTCCGGCGCATGGCCAGCCTGGGCATGTGCGCGAACCTGTTCGCCAACCACATCTTCTATTGGGGCGATGCGCACCACGCGCTGACCATGGGGCCGGACCGCGCCAACCGCATGGACGCCTGCGCCACGGCGGCGCGCGCGGGGGTGCCGTTCTCGATCCACTCGGATGCGCCGATCACTCCCCTGGGGCCGCTGTTCACCGCATGGTGCGCGGTGAACCGGCAGACCGCCAGCGGCAGGGTGCTGGGGGAATCGGAGCGGATCGGCGTGGATGCAGCCCTGCATGCCGTGACGCTGGGCGCGGCCTATACCCTGCACATGGATCACATGGTGGGGTCGATCGAAGTCGGCAAGTACGCGGACTTCTGCGTGCTGGAGGAAGATCCCCTGGCGGTGCCGGCGGACAAACTGAAGGATGTGCCGGTGGCGGGCACGGTCATCGGGGGCAGGCCCCTGGCGTTGCGGGAGGGCTGACGTGGCGCCGCGGGGCGGGGCGCCGGCGCGCATCGCGCTGACGGTGGTGGGCGGCTTCCTGGGCGCCGGCAAGACGACCTTGCTCAATCACGTGCTCGCCACGAGCCGGCGCCGCGCGGCGGTGCTGGTGAACGATTTCGGGCCGGTCGATATCGACGCCGGCCTGATCGCGGGGCGCGCGGACGACGTTATCCGGCTGGCCAACGGCTGCGTCTGCTGCTCGATGGCAGGCGGGTTGGACGATGCGCTGGCGCGCGTGCTGGCGCTGGATCCGTTGCCGGAATGGATCGTGATCGAGGCCAGCGGCGTTTCCGATCCGGCCCGCATCGCACAGGTCGGCATGTCGGATCCGCTGCTGCAACTGGAAGCCGTGGTGGTCGTGGTCGACGCCGCCAATGTGCGCGCCCTGGCGGCGGATCCGCTGTTTGCCGATACGCTGGAGCGCCAGCTCGGGGCGGCGGATCTGCTCGTGCTCAACAAAACGGACCTGGCCCCGCCGCGGGAGCTGGCGGCTCTGCATGCGTGGCTTGAGGACCTTACCCACGGCGCGCCGCGCATCGAAGCTCGCGAAGGCCGCGTGGATTTGCGCTGCCTGATGGGGGAGGCCGCGGTCGCGCATCACGGGCACCACGAGCACCACGATTGCCGTGCCGCCGGCTGCGGCCATGCCGGACATGAGGCCGAGGAACCGGACCATCCGTTCGAAAGCTGGCTGTGGCGGGCGCCTGCGCTGCTCGACGCCGACAGGCTGGCCGAACGGCTCAGGCAGACGCCTCGGCAGTTGCTGCGCGCGAAGGGCTGGGTGCGCACGGACCGGCATGGCCTTGTGCTGGTGCAACTGGCCGGACGCCGGGTGCGTTACGACACACAGGCGCAGCCGCCTGCCGGGCTGGACGAGCCCGGGCTGGTGTTGATCGGATTGCGCGGCGCCGTCGACCCGCGCGCGGTGGCGGAATGGCTCGCGCCCGCCGAGGCATAACGCCGCGCGCGTCGAACGGCCGTTCTGGTGCAAGCGATTTTCCGTTTCTGGTTCTAGACCCTGCCAGGCCGCTCACTTACCTTGGATCCTGAATGCTGGCGCATGCCGCGCCGGCTTCCACTGGAGGCACGCAATGCACAAGACCGTCACCGCGGACATGCTGGCCGAATTCGCGGCGGCCTGGAACCGCCACGATATCGAAGCCCTGATGTCTTTCATGAGCGACGACTGCGTATTCGAAACCGTGGGCGGACCCGAGCAGTGGGGCGCGCGGCATGCGGGGCGCGATGCGGTGCGCGCGGCCTTCGCGGCGGCGTGGGCCTCCTTTCCCGACGCGCAGTGGCGCAACGGCAGGCACTGGGTCGCCGGGGACCGGGGCGTATCCGAATCCACGTTCACGGGCACCGCCGCGGACGGATCGCGCGTGGAGGCGGACATGGTGGACGTTTTCACTTTCCAGGACGGGAAGATCCGCGTGAAGAACGCATTCCGCAAGCAGCGGCCGGCCTTGCCGGCGCGGTCGTGACGCCCGCCGCGCACTCAGCAACCGGAACCGCAGCATGGATACCCAAATGTCCTTCCAACCTGAAGGCCCGGCCCGTTCGGGCGGGGCAGCAATCAGCGCATACAACCCGGCCTACGATCCGCTGGTGTCGCCGCCTGGCCAAGGGCAGGACTACGCGCCCACCTACTGGGTCGCGACCGCGGGCGCGCCGCCCGAGGACGACGGCCCGGTCAATGGCGATATCGACGCCGACGTGGTGATTGTCGGATCCGGCTTCACCGGGCTGTCGGCCGCGCTGACCCTGGCACGGGACTTCGGCGTCAAGGCGGTGGTGCTGGAGGCCAACCGCGCGGTGTGGGGCTGCACCAGCCGCAATGGCGGGCAGGGGCAGAACGCCTCGGGGCGGCTGTACCGTTCGCAATGGATCGAGCGCTGGGGCCTGGACACGGCCAAGCGCCTCGATGCGGAGATCCGCGAAGGGTTCGAGTACTGGAAAAGCCTGGTCGCCCAGGTGGATTGCGACGCGCAGCCGGGGGGGCACTTGTACACGGCGCATCGCCAGAAGAAGATGGCGTTCCTGCGGAACGAGGCGCGCGTGATGCGAGAGGTCTTCGGCTACGACACGAAGATGCTCAGCAAGGAAGAGCTGCGCGAACGCTATGTCGACGACCGCGAGGCGGTGGGCGCGATGCACGAGCCCGATGGCGTGGGCGTGCATCCGCTGAAGCTCGCCTATGGCTATCTGAGGCAGGCGCGCGCCTTGGGGGTGCGGCTCCACCCCGGCAGCCCGGTGCTGCGCTGGCGCGCGGAGAATGGCAGGGTGCTGCTGGAAACGCCGGGAGGCGTGGTGCGCGCGCGCCGGGTTGCGTTCGCCACCGGCGGCTACACCGCGCAGGGCGTCAACCGCCTGCTGGACAACCGCATCATGCCCGTGCTGTCGAATTCGCTGGTGACGCGGGTGCTGTCGCCCGCGGAGCGCGAGGCGGCAGGCTTGAAGAGCACGGTGTTCATCACCGATACGCGGACCCTGCGCTTTTACTACCGGCTGCTGCCTGATGGCAGCATGCAGATCGGCAGCCGCAGCGCGCTGCGCGGCGCCGACGCGGAGAATCCGCGCCACCTGGCGTTGCTGCGCGACGGGCTGGCGCGCAAGTTTCCCGCCCTGAAAGGGGTGGAGGTGGCGTATTCGTGGTGGGGCTGGGTGGACGTCAGCCACGACATGATGCCGCGCGTGACGCAGCCCGACCCGGTGCTGCCGGTGTACTACGCGTTCGGCTATGGAGGTAATGGCGTGGCGTTCTCGGCCCATGCCGGCAGGCGGCTGGCGCAGCGGATGATGGGCAAGGACGGCGTGGCCTGGAATCTTCCGATCTACGATTCCCCCTTGCCCGGGCATCCGTTCGCCCCGTTCCGCAGGCTGGGCCAGGGCCTGCTGTACCGTTGGTACTACCTACGAGACGAACTGCTCTAGCGTGTTGAGATCGGGGCCTTCCGTGTCGCGCCGCCCGTCGGCGCGGGCGCGGAATCGGTCGACGACCCGGGCCAGCCTGACGATGCCCGGCTCGATGTGCTCGGGGCGGATCGAGGTGAAGCCCACCCGCAGGAAATTGCGGGGCGCGTCGGCGCCGTTCATGAAGAAGACGTCGCCGGGCTCGACGACCACGCCCTCGGCCAGGGCGGCCTCGGACAATTCGACGGCGTCGAGCCAGGGCGGCCCCTGCAGCCAGCACGAGGACGACCCGGTGATGGGGATGACCTTGAAATCGGGCAGGTGCTGCGCCAGCGCGCGCGAGAGTTCGTTGCCGCGCTTCTGGTAGGCCTGGGACTGCCGGCGCAGCAGCGCGTGGTGATGGCCCAGCGAAATGAAGAGCGAGAAGGCGCGCTGGATGTAGGCGGACGGATGGCGCAGCATGAGCCGGCGCAGGGCGCGCAGTTCGCCCGTGAGTTCGCGCGGCGCCACGATATAGCCGATGCGCAGGCCGGGCGCAAACGATTTGGCCAGGCTGCCCACATAGATGACGCGGCCGTCGCGGTCCAGGCTCTTTAGCGCGGGTATGGCGCCTTCGCCCCAGCGGCTCTCGCTTTCGAAATCGTCCTCGATGATCATGCTGTCGGCCTGGCGGGCCAGCGCCAGCAGGCTCTGGCGCCGTTCCATCGAGAGCGTGACCGTGGTGGGGCACTGGTGGCCCGGAGTGACGAAAAGATAGTCGCAGCCCAGCAGGTGGGTGCCGGTGCACAGGCCCTGCTCGTCGACGGGCATGGGCAGCAGATTGCGCGTATGGCTGGCGAAGATGTTGCGGGCATCGGGGTAGCCTGGATCTTCCATGCCCACGACCGTGTCCTCGTTGACCAGCAGGTCCGCGAGCAGGTAGAGCGCGTGCTGCGCGCCCACGGTAATGACGATTTCCTCGGCGTCCGCCCATACGCCGCGGCGCGGCAGGACCTGGGTCCGGATCTGCTCGATCAGCGCGGGGTCGTCGTGGGTGATGAGGTCCGGGGCCCAGCTGCGGATGTCCAGCACCGACAGCGCCTTGATGCAGCATTCGCGCCACTCGGCGGTTGGGAACAGGTCCTGGTCGAACTGCGCGTAGACAAAGGGATAGGGCTGCTTCTGCCAGTCGCGCGGCTTGGTGATGTTGCGCTGCCGGGATGGCCGGAAGCGCAGCCGTTCTTCCCAGCGCACCGTGGGCGCGCCGTCGCCGCCGGTGGGGCTAGCGTCGGCCGCGGGGCCCGAATGCCCAAGCATGACTGTGTCGCTGACGAAGTGGCCGCTGCGCTCCCGCGACACCAGGTATCCCTCGCTGACCAGCTGCTGGTAGGCGAAGACGACCGTATTGCGGGCGATGCGCAGCTGGTCGGCAAGATGCCGGCTGGACGGCACCGGCGTGCCGGGCGGCAGATGGCCGCTCAGGATGGCGGACACCAGCATCTGCCGCACGCATCCCTGCAGGCTGAGGTTGGGCGCGCTTTCCCGTTCGAACAGGCGCTCCCACAACACAGGCTTGAGCATCGAGGCCTGGCTGGACATGAAGGCTCCCCTTGTGACGACCACGCGGACGGAGGCGGCGCGCAGCGCGCCACCTCCGTTCCGGGTTCCGTCACTCAGGATAGAGGAGCCGGATGGGGGAAGGAATGAGGGATTGCCCTGCCGGCTAGACCCGTCCCTTCCAGGGGATCACGAATTTCTCCAGGTAGCGCACCAGCAGGTCGAAGGCGAAGGCGAACACCCCGATCACGATGATGCCCATGATGACGGTGTCGCTGGCCAGGAACTGGGCGGCATTGAGCACCATGAAGCCCAGGCCCCGGTCGGCGGCCACCATTTCCGCCGCGACCAGCGTGGTCCATCCGACGCCGATGCCGATGCGCATCCCGGTGAAGATTTCCGGCATGGCCGCCTTAAGGATGACGTGCCAGACTATCTGGGCGCGCGAGCCGCCCATGGCGTAGGCCGCGTGGATCTGCTCGATGGAGACGGACCGCACGCCGGCGCGCGCCGCGATCGCCATGGGCGCGAAGATCGCCAGATAGATAAGGAGGATCTTGGGAAACTCGCCGATGCCGAACCAGATGATGATCAGGGGCAGGTAGGCCAGCGGCGGCAGAGGGCGGTAGAACTCGATGGGCGGATCGAAGATGCCGCGCGCGTAGCGGTTCACGCCCATCAGGATGCCGACCGGTATGGCGGTCAGGCAGGCCAGGAAGAAGGCGCCGAAGACGCGGTACAGGCTGGGCAGCGCGTGCTCGGTGAGGGGGGGATTGGCCACGCCCTCGGTCATGGCGAAGACGAACTTGTCGTAGACCGCGAAGGGCGAGGGCAGGAACAGCGGCCGCACCCAGCCCGCGCCCGTCACCAGGAACCACAGGGCGACCAGCGCCAGGCTGGTGAGCAGGCTGATGTGGCCGCTGTAGCCCGCGCCCGGCGCGCCGTACACCATGCCGGGCGTCGCGGGCTTGTGCCCCGGCGAACGGCTCCTAGACATGGACGCCTTGGGGGGAGGCGGAGGCGCGTTCGTCGCCATAGATGATCCCGAGGACTTGTTCCCGCATGTCGATGAAGTCGGGACTGGATTTGATGCTGCGGCCATCGCGGGTCTCCAGGTAGCGCCGGTTGAAATCCGGCGTGAAGGTGTGCGTGATCCGGCCGGGCCGGGGCGACATGACGATCAGCCGCGAGCCCAGGAATAGCGCTTCTTCCACGCTGTGCGTGATGAAGAAGAACATCTTGTTGGTCTGCCGCCAGATGTCCAGCAGCAGTTCCTGGATGGTTTCGCGGGTCAACGCGTCCAGCGCCGCCATGGGCTCGTCCATGAGCAGCATGGCGGGGTCGCAGGTGAGGGCGCGCGCGATGCCCACGCGCTGCTGCATGCCGCCGGAAAGCTGGTAGATCATGTGGCGGTGGAAATCCTGCAGGCCCACCAGTTCCAGGTTGCGGCGGGCGCGGGCGCGGCGCGTTTCCTTGTCCACGCCTTGCAGCATCAGGCCGAACTCGGTGTTCTCCAATACGTTCAGCCAGGGCAGCAGAGCGTGCTTCTGGAACACCACGCCGCGGTCGGCGCCCGGCCCGACGATGGGCTTGTCGCCCAGGGTGATCTCGCCCTCGGTGGGAGACAGGAAGCCGGCCAGCAGGCTCAGCAAAGTGGTTTTGCCGCAGCCGGAGGCGCCCAGCGCGACCACGAACTCGCCCGGCTGGATGGTCAGGTTGACGTTCTGCAAGGCGATCACCGGGCCGCTGTCGTGCAGGCCGGGATAGGTGACGCTGACTTTCTCCGCGCACAGGCGCTGCGCGGGCGTGGATGGCTGCATGGTCATGCGTGCTCCCTGTAGTGGGGCGCCGCCGTGGCGCGTGAACGGCGGCGCGGTAAGGCCGCCGGGCCGGCGTGGCCGCTACTTCGCCGCCGCCTTGGCGTACTTGTCCGTGACATGGGCGCTGTAGTCGCCCAGGGCGCGGTCGATCTGCTTCTGGTCCTTGAGGAACTTGGCGCTGGCCGTGAACGCGCGCGCGGCGCCCGACTCCTTGCCGCCTCCCAGCCATTCGTTGGAAGCCTGTTCCTGGACGGTGGGGAAGACCAGCAGCTTCAACGCCTCGACCATGTCCTCGGGTTTGCCGCCTATCAGTTTGACCATGCCCTTGACCTGCGGGGAGTCCGCCGTCCATTTGGCGCCATTTGCCCGGTACTCGGCATAGGACTTGGCCAGCACGGAGGTGAACGCGGCCATGAACTTCGGATTCTTGGCGGCCCAGGCGCGGTCGACGACGATGCCGTCGAAGGTGGGGACGCTGGCCGCGCCGATCTGCTCGGAGTCCGCGATGATCTTGCCGGTCTTGGTGATTTCGGTCAGGGCGGGCGGCCAGACATAGGCGGCGTCGATGTCTCCGCGCTGCCAGGCCGCGACGATCTGGGGCGGCTGCATGTTCAGGATGCGCACGTCCCGCGGGTTGATCTTCCAGACCTGTTCCAGGCCCACCAGCAGGTGAAAGTGCGAGGTGGACACGAACGGGGTCGCGACGCGCTTGCCTTTCAGGTCGGCGGTGCCGTTGATGCCGGAACCGTTGCGCGCGACCAGCGCCTCGGATTTGCCGATGTTGTCGAGGATCCAGAACAGCTCCATGTCCACGCCACGCGTGGCCGCGGCGGTGATGCCGGTGGAGCCCAATACGCCGACCGGCACGTTGCCCGATGCGAGCGCGGTGGAAATGTCGCCGCCGGAAGTGAACTGGCGCCAGTCCACCTTGTAGCCGGCCTCCTTGAGGGCGGCGTCGAAACTGCCGTCCGCAATGGCGGACAGGAACGGGCCGACGATGAGCTGGTAGCCGACCACCAGCTTGGTCTGCGCGTAAGCGGGAGCGGCCAGCAGCGCGGCGGCCAGGCCGGCCAGGGTGCAGCGGCGGATGAGGCGGTATATCGCGTTCATGGTGATCTCCGGGTGGAAACGGCCGCGCTCCGGCGCGACCGGGATGCTGATAGCAGTTTGCCCGGATGCGACCAGAACGCTAGGGCCAGATGCCCGGATCAGTAGGAGCCAAGTGTGTGCCCCCACGCTGCGCACGCTTTGCGTGCTTGCTGCCCCCCGAGGGGGCTGGCCCGCCTTGGGGCGGCCCGGCGGCGGGCGGGCTATTTTTGCGGAGAGTGGCGCGGACTCCAGCGCAGTCCATGCTTTGCGTGCTTGCTGCTCCCCGGGGGGCTGGCTGTATGGACCGGGGACATGGGTAACAGGTGTGCGAGGACATGGGTGACACTTTTCCGGGTTAGGCGCCTGGAAGATATCCGCGCCTTGGAGTCACGTTACCGCGGAAGACCAGAAGATCGAGTTTGTGGCATTGGCCACCCAGGCGGGCCTACCCTGCGCATGCATTGCCGCCTGCGGTAGACTTGCGTCACAACGCAATAGCAAATTGCCGCCCCAAGGCGCGCAACCCCAGGAGTCCCCCGATGTCATTGGAACCGCACTACACCGCCATTCTCGAACAATTGGGGGAGGATCCGTCCCGCGAAGGGCTGGCGGACACGCCCGCGCGCGCGGCCAAGGCCATGCGGCATCTGTGCCGCGGATACGGGCAGAACCTGGACGAGATCGTCAACGGCGCGCTCTTCACCTCGGACACCCGTGAAATCGTCCTGGTAAAGAACATCGAGTTGTATTCGCTGTGCGAGCATCACATGCTGCCGTTCATCGGCAAGGCGCACGTGGCCTACCTGCCCAACGGCAAGGTCCTCGGCCTGTCCAAGGTCGCCCGCATCGTCGAAATGTATGCGCGCCGCCTGCAGATCCAGGAAAACCTCAGTCGCCAGGTGGCCGAGGCTGTCCAGTCCGTCACCGGCGCCGCCGGCGTGGCCGTCGTCATCGAAGCCCAGCACATGTGCATGATGATGCGCGGCGTCGAAAAGCAGAATTCGTCCATGGTCACCTCCGTCATGCTGGGCGAATTCCACGACAACCCCTCCACCCGCGCCGAGTTCCTCAGCCTCATCCGCTAGCACGATCCATCCCTTTTTCGATCTAGACCGCGCGGCGTGCCGCTGAAGGGTGCTGGTGTTGCATGATGGGTGTCTGACACCCTTGCAGCAACCGCGCATGCTGGCATCCGTCTCTCCAAGGGTGTCAGACACTTGGCGGCGCAAGGCGAGCCAGTGTACGGACCGGGGACATAGGTAACACGTGTACGGGGACATGGGTAACAGGTTGATCTGCTTGCTTCATGGCTTTCAGATCCACTTGTCCGAGGCAGCGCAGCCCTTCAGGACCAGCGAACGCGCACAGTGCGCGCAGCGTGGGGGCACACACCCTCCGCCGGGCCGCCCCAAGGCGGGCCAGTCCCCTTGGGCAGCAAGCATGCAAAGCATGCAAAGCATGGACTGCGCTGGAGCCCGCGGCACTCTCCGCAAAAATAGCCGGCCCGCCGCCGGGCCGCCCCAAGGCGGGCCAGCCCCCTCGGGGGGCAGCAAGCACGCGAAGCGTGCGCAGCGTGGGGGCACACACCTTCAGCCGGGCCGCCCCAAGGCGGGCCAGCCCCCCTCGGGGGGGCAGCTAGCCCGCGCAGCGGGCGCAGCGTGGGGGGCAACTCACTTAGATTTTGCTACGGCCTGGTTCCAGGCCGCGACCACTGCCTCGTACTCGTTGGCCGCGGCTTCCTGGCTGACGGGGAAGATCTTGATGGTCTTCAGGTCGGGCAGGGTGGTCAGGCTGGCCACCGCCACGTCCGTGCGCGTCGGGCGGCGGAAGTTCTTCACCAGCTGGGATTCCTGCGATTCCTTGCTCAGCAGGCCGTCGTACAGGGCCTTGGCGGCGTCCATGTTCTTTGCGCCCTTGATGATGAACATGCCTTCGGGTGCCAGGTAGCTGCCCTCCGTCGGGTACACGAGCTTGATTTCCTTCTGGCCGCCGGCCACATACTCCTGGGCGGCGTATTCCAGCGTCATGCCCACGGCGTACTCGCCCGCGGCCACGCCTTTATAGGTGGTGCCCGAGGACGCCGTGACCACGGCGTTGGCCGCGATCTTGTCCAGGCCTTCCTGGCCGAACTGCTTGTACAGGCCGTACACCAGCATATAGGCGGTGCCGCTTTTGGATGGATCGGTGATGGCGAACTTGTTCTTCCATTGCGGCTGCATCAAGTCCGACCAGGTGGCGGGGGCCGGCAGGCCCTTGAGCTGCCGTTCATTGACCATCATCACCATGACGTGCACGTTCGTGCCCACCCAGAGATCGTCCGGGCCGCGGAACTCGGCGGGAATCTTGTCGAGATCGGCCGGGTGGTAGGGCTGGAGATGCTGGCGGTACGCGCCCAGCGTGCCGAAGCCGCCGCTCCAGAACAGGTCGCCGCGCGGGTTCTGCGATTCGGCCTCGATGCGCTTCATCATCGTGCCCGTGCCGCCCGTAACGGGCTGCACGTTCAGCTTGGGCGCGTGCTTCTTCACGGCTTCCAGCGCGGTTTCGATCGTCTCGGTGTTGTTGGACGAATAGAGCACCACGTTCTGGGCATGGGCCGCGCCCGTGACCAGGGCCGCGGCCAGGACACTGTACTGAAGGATGTGCTTGAGTTGCATGGTGAGCCTCTGTGCGAGTGGGTTATTTGCCGGAGAACAGCTTGATGCGGAACGCCTTGACCGACACGATGATGGGCAGCACGATCACCGTGACCAGGGCGGCGCCGTAGGCCGACGCCATGCCCAGCCTGCCGCCGTCCACCTGGCGGAAGATCGCGATGGGCATCGTCTCCAGGCCGCCGCTGTAGGCGACGATGGAGGCGGACAGTTCGGATATCGTCGTCAGCCACATCAGGATGGCGGCCGAGATGATCGACGCTTTCATGGCGGGCAGGACCACCTTGAAGAAGGTCATGAGCGGGGATACGCCCAGGCTGATCGAGGCTTCCTCGATCGACTCGGGAATGTTGAACAGCACCGACGAGGCGTTGCGCACCGCGAAGGGCAGGCGCCGCACCGTGTAGCACAGCACCATGATGCCGGAGGTGCCCGCCAGCACGAGCCAGCCGGTATTGAAGGTCTGCACCAGGGCGATGCCCAGCACCGTGCCGGAGATCGTGAGCGGCAGCACCACGATGTAGTCCAGGACCTGCGTGGACGCGCTGCGCTTCTTGATCGTCAGGTAGCTGGCCAGGACCGCGAAGGCCACGCCCAGCACGGTGGCCAGGGAAGCGAACTTGAGCGAATTCAGGATGGGCTCCGGCGCTCCGTGCACCGCGCGCTGCATGCTGGCGAGCGACCATTGCCCCCATTGCATGACCGGGCCGCTGGTCTTGGTGAAAGCCGCGATGAAGACGACGATGAGCGGCAGCAGGGAAATGAAGATCACCAGGCCCACGCCGCCGGTGTAGAGCAGGGCGGTCCAGGAGCGCACGCGCGTGGCCGCGGGCGCTCGGCCCTGGGTCATCGTATAGACCTTGCGCTCGACCACGCGCTTCTGGAAGAACAGCACGATCGCGACGATGGCGATGGACACCACCGACATGGCGCTCTGCAGCGTCGGGCTGCCGCCCATTTCGCTGACGAAGGTGTTGTACGTCATTACCGACAGCAGGGGCACGCGGCTGCCCAGCAGCATGGCCAGCGCGAAGTTGCCCACCACCAGGGTGAACACGACCAGCGCATTGACGAGCACCGCGGGCAGCAGCACCGGCACCAGCACGCGCAGCTTGGTGGCGAGCGGCGGAGTGCCCAGGCTGAGTCCCGCTTCCTCGAGCTGGCCATCGAAGCCGCGCAATGCGGCCAGCACGCCGAGGTAGATGTAGGTGTAGTAGACGAGCGTCATGGAGAACACCATGCCCGTCCAGCCGTAGAACGACGGCAGCGAAATGCCAGCGTCTCCGAGCAGGTTGGTCAGGATGCCGTTGTTGCCGAGGATCAGCAGCCAGGACTGGCCTACGATGATCTCGGGAATCACGATGGTCAGCACCGGCAGGATGGCCACCAGGTTCTTCAGCGGGAAGTCGTAGCGCGCCACCATGAAGGCGAACGGCACGCCCACAAGCACCGTGCACGTCGTGACGGCCAGGCCCAGGATCAGGGTGTTGCCGAAAGCCTCCACGTACTGCGAGTCGGCCAGCAGGGCCCGGAAACCCTCCAGCGAGAAACCGCCGTCCTGCCCGGTGATGCTGTTGCCGAAGAGCACGCCCAGCGGATAAAGCACGAAGAACAGCAGCAGGGCCAGGCTGATCGCGGTGAGGACGCCCCAGGGCCACCATTGGATTTTCATGGCGTGCGCGTCCTCAGGCGTTGACGACGCGGCTGTCGGCCGGGATCAGGACCTGCACGGCTTCGCCCGGCTGGAACTGCGCCACCATGTTGCCGGCGTGCAGCTCGACGCGGATCTCGGAACCGTTCGCCAGCGCGATCCGGTAGGCCGTCTTGAAACCCAGGTACTGGCGCCGCAGCACCTTGCCCGGCAGGGTATTGGGCACGTAGGGCGTGGGCGCCATCAGGGCGAGTTCTTCCGGCCGCGCGATCAGCATGCCGTTTTCGGCCAGCTGCGCGCTGCCCTGCACGCCGTCGAAGCCCAGGCCGCAGAGTTCATAGCGGACATGGCCGGCGGGCGCGCCCGCCTGGCCGTTCCTGGCCGGAACCGGGATCACGTTGGCCGAGCCGATGAAGTCCGCCACATAGGCGTTCACCGGCGTGCCGTAAAGTTCCTCCGGCGTGCCCAGTTGGGCGATGTCGCCGTGGTCCATGATCGCGATGCGGTCCGACATGGCCAGCGCCTCTTCCTGGTCGTGCGTCACGAACACCGTGGTGATGCCGGCCTCGCGCACCAGGTCCAGGATCACGTCGCGCATCTGCAGGCGCATTTTGGCGTCCAGGTTGGACAGCGGTTCGTCCATGAGCAGCACGCGCGGCCGGATCACCAGCGCGCGCGCCAGGGCCACGCGCTGGCGCTGCCCGCCGCTCATCTGCGCGGGGTAGCGGTCGGCAAGCGCCAGCAACCCCACCTTGTCCAGCGCTTCGTTGACGCGCCGGGCGGTCTCGGCCCGGGCCACGCCGCGGGCGCGCAGGCCATAGGCCACGTTGTCGAAGGCGCTTTTGTCGGGAAACAGGGCGTAGTCCTGGAACACCATGCCGATGTCGCGGCGGTGGGCGGACACGTGGGTCACGTCGTCCTGGTCGAACAGCAGGCGGCCGGCGTCCGGCTCGTAGAAGCCGGCAATGCAGCGCAGCAAGGTGGTCTTGCCGCAGCCGCTGGGGCCCAGCAGCGTATAAAACGCGCCGTCCGGGATGTGCAGGGACAGGTTGCGCAGCACCTGCTGCCCGCCGAAGGTCTTGACGATGCCGTCTACCGTGATTGATGCCATGTTGGGTTCCTGCCTGAGATTGTCGGCATCATAGGAACGGGCCCGCCGGGCGACCAGCAGTGTTTTTTAAGGCATGGCGTTAGATTTTCTAAGAGGTCGGCGGCCTGCCTATCCCCTAGAATGCGGCTGGATATGGCGTGCGCGCTGCCAGCGGCGCGCCGACAATAAATAGACGACAAGGGTAAACGTGGGAAAGAGCAGCGCAGCGTGGCGCCAGGCAGGTGCCGGGGCGGGCCTTTTTGCCGCCGGGCCGCCCCAAGGCAAAAACGCCCCCTTGGGGGGCAGCAAGCCAAAGGCGCAGCGTGGGGGCATTTACTGAGATGGCGGGCCCCAGCCTGCCGCCGCTGAAGGCCTTGCGGGTATTCGAAGCCGCGGCGCGCCTGCGCAGTTTCACGGCGGCGGCCGACGAATTGAGCATTACGCACAGCGCCGTCAGCCAGCAGATCCGCATTCTCGAAGAGTATGTGGGGCAGCCCCTGTTCGCGCGTGAGGCGCGCGGCGTCGCGCTGCTGCCCTGCGCCCAGGCGTACTTTCCGGAGGTGCAGGCCAGCCTGGAGCGCATCGCGGCGGCCACCGCCAAACTGAAATCGCCCGCGTATGGCGGCGTGCTGCGCGTTTGCGCAACGCCGTCCCTGACCATGAAATGGCTGATTCCGCGCCTGTCGGCCTTCCAGGCGCAGCATCCGGGCATCGACGTGCAGCTGACCACGCAAGGGCGCCCCTTCCTGGACCGGGGCGGCGACGCCGGCAGCGATGTGTTGATCCGCCATGGCTACATGGCGCATTCCGAGCTGGCCTGCGTGCACTGCCTGGACGACTACCACGTGCCGGTGGCGTCGCCGCGCTTCATCGAGCGCAACCGCCTGGCCGCGCCGGCGGACTGCCTGGGGCATCCGCTGTTGAAGATCGCCGGCGGCATGGACCATTGGCCGCGCTGGTTCGCGCTGGCCAAAGTGGACGTGCCCGCGCAATTGCCCGGCCCGGTCTTCGACCATCAATTCCTGTGCATGCAGGCGGCCATGAACGATCTGGGCATCGCGCTGGCGCCGTGGTGCCTGCTGCACGACGACATCCGCGCCGACCGGCTGCGCCCGCTGTTCGCCGAGCCGCAACTGCCCAATGCCGGCATCCACGCGCTGTACCGGCCGGAAGGCCCGGCGGCCGCTTCGGCGCAATTATTCATCGACTGGCTCTGCGCGCAAGGGCGCGAGCCGTTCCAACCTGGATAGAAAAGGACCTTTCCATGCTGTTGCCCACGACGACCCCCGGCCTGCACTGGCGCGGCATCGAGCCGCCGCTCGCGCTGTCCGGCTACAAGCTCATCGCGTTCGATATGGACTCGACCCTGATCTCGATCGAAACGCTGGACGAGATGGCGGACCTGATGGGCAAGAAGGCGGAAGTGGCGGCGCTGACCGAAGCCGCCATGCGCGGCGAGATCGTGGATTACAAGCAGAGCCTGCGGGAGCGGGTGGCGCTTTTGGCCGGGATGCCGGTAGCGGCGCTGGACGAGGTCTACGAACAGCGCCTGCGCATCAACCCCGGCGCCGAGACGTTGATCGCCGCCTGCAAGGCCGCGGGCCTGACCTGCCTGCTGGTGACGGGCGGTTTTACCTGCTTCACGGACAGGCTCAGAGTGCGCCTGGGCCTGGACGACGTGCGCGCCAACGTGCTGGAGGTGCGCGAAGGCCGCCTGACGGGCCGGCTGCTGCCCCAGCCATGGGGCGATATCTGCGACGGCGAGGAAAAGCGCCGCAAGTTGCTGGAGGTGTGCGCCGCGCTGGGAGTGGGGCCGGAGCGCGCCATCGCCGTGGGCGACGGCGCCAACGACCTGCCGATGATGCGCGCCGCCGGTTTGTCGGTGGGCTACCGCGCCAAGCCGGCCGTGCGCCAGGAAGTGAATGTGGCGATCGACGAGGGCGGCCTGGACCGGCTGCTGGAGCTTCTGGCGTGAAGCGGCCTCAGGCCAGGCCGCGGATCTCCACCGCCGGATCGACGTCGGCGTCGTAGTCCACGCCGTCGATCTCGAATCCGAACAGGCGCAGGAACTCCTGCTTGTAGCCGGCGAAGTCCGTCATCTGATAGACGTTTTCGCTAGAGACCTGGCCCCACAATGCCTGCACGCGGGCCTGCACCTCGGGATCGAGCTCCTTGCGGTCCGCGCGCAGGCGGCCTTCCTGGTCCATGATCGGCGCCGGGCCACAAATGCTGTCGCGGTACAGGCCGTATACCTGTTCGATGCAGCCCTCGTGCGTGCCTTGCTCCTTCATGATCTTGAAGAGCAGCGATAGGTACAGCGGCATCATCGGGATCGCCGAGCTGGCCTGCGTCACCACGGCCTTCAACACGGAGACGCGCGCGTCGCCGCCGCGCGCGGCCAGCTTGGCGCGGATGTCCAGCACCTTCTGGTCCAGGTCCTTCTTGGCCGCGCCGATCGAGCCGTTCCAGTAGATGTCGTGGGTGATCTTCTCGCCCAGGTAGGTGAACGCCGTCGTGGTGGCGCCTTCGGCCAGCACGCCGGCCTCCAGCAAGGCGTCGATCCACATCTGCCAGTCTTCGCCGCCCATGACTGCAACGGTGGCGTCGATCTCGGCCTGCGTGGCGGGTTCCAGCACGGATTCCTTCACCACTTCGCGGTCGGTGTCCAGGCCGCGCAGGCTGACCGCCGCGCCGATGGGTTTGAGCGTCGAGTTGAAGACCTCTCCGGTCTTCGGGTGCGTGCGCCGCGGCGCCGCCAGGCTGTAGACCACCTGGTCGACCTGGCCCAGGTCGCGCTTGATCGCTTCGATGGTCTTGCGCTTGATTTCGTCGGAGAAGGCGTCGCCATTGATGCTCTTGGCGTAGAGCCCTTCGGCCTGCGCCTGTTCGTGGAAGGCGGCCGTGTTGTACCAGCCGGCCGTGCCGGGCTTGCCGCCCTCGGGCGGGCGCTCGAAGAACACGCCCAGGGTCTGCGCTCCGCAGGCGAAGGCCGCGCTGATGCGCGCCGCCAGCCCATAGCCGGTCGATGCGCCCAGCACCAGGACGCGCTTGGGGCCTCCCGCTACCGGGCCTTGCGCCTTGACGTAGTCGATCTGGTTCTTGACGTTGGCGGCGCAGCCGACGGGGTGGGTGGTTACGGAGATGAAGCCGCGCACACGGGGCTTGATGATCATGAGGGCCTCGATTCGGGGGATGCCGGGGGAGGAGCCCTTGCGGCAAAGCGCAAAGGGCGACCCGCATTGTACGGGAGGCGCCAAGAGGCGCCCGCCCGTGGCGGTTCAGCGGACGCGGGCGTCCGCCAGGGGAGAGGCGGGGGCGCGGCCGCGGCGCCATTCCACCGCGCCGATGCAGATGCCGCTGGCGCAGATGATGGCGATGCCGAGCCAGGTCAGCGCGTCCGGGAAATGGCCCCATACCAACCAGCCCACGGAGGTGGCGCTGATGATCTGCAGATAGACGAATGGCGCCAGCGTGGAGGCGGGCGCCCGGCGGTAGGCCGCGATCTGGAAGAGGTGGCCGAGGCCGCCGGTGATGCCGGTGGAAATCAGCACGACCCAATCCAGCGGCGTCAGCGCGCGCAGCACGGGCAGCGCGGGCGGCAGGATAAAGGGCAGGGCGATCGTAAGGAAGACGGTGCCCACCGCGCCGCTCCAGATCAGCGAGGTGAATGGGTCGTCGCCGGCCACGCGCCGCGTGGCGATGAACTGCACGGCGAAACAGCAGGCCGTGATCAGGCCGAAGACCGTGCCGACGGGATGCAGGCCGCCGCCGGGGCGGATCACAATGACCACGCCGATGAAGGCGACGCCGGCCGCGACGAAGCGCGAGAGGCGCGCGGGTTCCTTGAGGACCCAGGGCGCGGCGGACAGCACCAGGAGCGGCGCCAGGAAGTTGATGGCGGTGGCCTCGGCTTGCGGAATGTAGCTCAGCGTGGTGAAGAACATGAGCGTGGCCAGGAACATGGAGCCGCCGCGGATGACCTGTTCGCGCGGTTTGTTGCTGCGCAATATCCGCAGCCCGCGCGCGGGGAGCACCAGCGCCAGCACCAGCACGAGGTGCACCGCGTAGCGGAACCACGAGAGCACCAGGAGCGGCACGCCTTCGTTCATCACCCACTTGCCGCTGGCGTCCAGACAGGACAGGGTCCACATCGAAAGCACCAGCAACAGCACCCCGAGCATCGGGCCGCGTGCGGCGGGCGCGCCGGGGCGCGTGCGACCGTTATCGGCCGGGGTCATCGGAAAACTCCTTATTTTGGGGCCCTGTTCCTGGGGACCGGCAGGCGGCTGACATGATACGCTCATCGAGCCGGGGGAACAGGCTCATGATCGAATTACGCAACATAGAAACTTTTTTCTGGGTGGCCACGCTGGGCAGCTTCCGCGCCGCGTCGGAAAAGCTCAACACTACGCAGCCTGCGGTATCGCAACGCATCGCCTCGCTGGAGGCCGACCTGGGCGTGCGCCTGTTCGAGCGCGACGCGCGCGGCGTCAAGCTGACGGGCAAGGGGCACGAGCTGCTGTCGCACGCCGAACGCATGCTGCAAGTTCGGCGCGACATGTTCGAGGCCGCGCGCGAGCAGAACGTCATGACCGGCACCGTGCGCATCGGCGTGGCCGAAACCATCGTGCAGACCTGGTTGCCCACGCTGATCGAGCTGATCCACACGACGTATCCGGCGCTGGTGCTGGAGATCGAGGTGGATACCACCCACGTGCTGCGCTCGCACCTGATGTCGCGCCAGATCGACCTGGCGTTCCTGATGGGCCCCGTGCTCGAAGCCAGGGTCGAAAACCTGCCGCTGTGCACCTATCCCTTGGCCTGGGTGGCCAGTCCCATGCTGGATCTGGGGCCCGAGCCGCTGACCCTGGAGCGGATCGGCAAGCTGCCCATCATTACCTATCCGTCCAATAGCGCGCCGTATCGCGTTGTGCGCGACATGCTGACGCGGGCCGGGGTGACGTCTCCGCGCATGTACGGCAGCGCGTCCATGTCGATGGTGGTGCGCATGACCCAGGACGGGATCGGCACGAGCGTCATCGCGCCGGTGTTCCTGGGCAAGGAGCTGGCGCGGGGCGAGCTGCGCATTCTCAACGTGGAGGCGGATCCCTTGCCGGAACTGAGCTTTACGGCGACCTGGGTGCAGGGGCCCGACAGCCATGCGGTGCGAGTCATCGCGCAGATGGCGCAGAAAGTGGCCGCCCAGGCCGGGAACGGCACGCCCTGCTAGCGGCCCCGCAGGGCGCTTCGATGCCCCTGCGCCCCTAGGTGTTTTCCCCAGCAGACAGTGTCCCTATTTTCATTTCCGGCCGCCCCCGGGCGCAGGGAAAAGCTTCCTCGGCTGCCCGCAAAGCCGCGCCGCCGCGTCGTTTGGCGAAAACGCCACGCGCCGCGCCGGCGAGACCCAAGAAATATTTATACCCCCGTATCGCAACTTACGATTGGACGCCCCAGGGTCCTGACGATGCAATGGCGGCGCATCGACAACGATTGCCGCCGGGGCTCCTGACTTCCCGATAGCCACCCGCGCGCGACGAGGATAACGGGATCCCGCGCGCGGCATACCATCCCGCCAGCTAGGAGTTTTGTCCATGAAAAAGTCTCTAGTTTTCGCCGCCGTCGCCGCCAGCCTGCTGGCCGGCGCCGTACAGGCGCAGGACCTGCCCAAGACCCAACTGAAGGTAGTGGGGGGCTTGAGCAACCTGACCGCCTACAACGACTACGAAAAGCCGTTCTGGACCAAGACCATCCCCGAGCTGTCCAAGGGCCAGGTCACGGCAACGATCAAGGGCTTCAACGAAATGGGCCTGAAGGGCCCCGAGTTGCTGCGCCTGATGTCGCAGGGCGTGGTTGAGTTCGGCACCGCCACCCTGGCGTACTTCGCCAGCGACAACCCCATCAACGAAGCCATCGACCTGGCCGGCCTGGCGCCGGACGTCAAGACCGCGCGCGCCGTGACCGACGCCTTCGAACCGGTCTACGCCAAGCTGTACGGCGAAGGCAGCAACGTCAAGCTGCTGGGCATCTCCACCTATCCCGCCCAGGTGCTGTTCTGCAACGCCGAGATCAAGGGCCTGGCCGACATCAAGGGCAAGAAGGTGCGCACGAGCAGCCGCACCACCGCCGAGTTCGTCGAGGCGCTGGGCGGCTCCAGCGTGACCATGGCCTTCGGCGAGGTCGTGCCGGCCCTGCAGAACAAGGTCGTCGACTGCGCGATCACGGGCTCTCTGTCGGGCTATTCGGCCAAGTGGTACGAGGTTTCGACGCACCTGGTTGCGCTGCCCATCAACTGGAACCAGCAGATCCACGCCGTCAACCAGAAGGCCTGGGACAAGCTGGATCCCAACGTGCGCACTTTCCTGCAGACCAATGTGAAGACCCTGGTCGACAACATCTGGGACGCCGCCGCGCGCCAGACCCAGGAAGGCTATGACTGCAACACCGGCGCCGCCGCGTGCCCGTACCCCGTCAAGGGCAAGATGGTCCTGGTCCAGCCTTCGGACGCCGACCGCGAACTGCTCAAGAAGGTCACGGAGGAAGCCGTGCTGCCCAAGTGGGCCGCGCGCTGCTCGGCCCAGTGCGTGAACGATTTCAACGCCACGATCGGCAAGACGCTGGGCGTGGTCGCGAAGAAGTAGGCCCCCCCCCGAAGCGCTTCGCGCTTCCCCCCCAGGGGGGCATGCCTGCGGACCGGCGGAGCCGGATCCGCGGCATCCCGATCGGAACGCCTACTGAGCCGGATCCGCGGCATCCCGATCGGAACGCGTACTGAGCCGGATCTGCGGCATCCCGATTGGGGGCGCTTACTGAGGCGGATCCGCGGCATCCCGATTGGGGCGCTCGTTACATAGCGGGTAGGGCGACCTGCCTGGCCCTGCAAAGGTTTTATTCATGACTCAATCCGAACACTTCCGCCTGCTGGGCGGCATATTGCGGCGTGCGGAGAGTTTCTCCCGCGTGGCCGTATGGGCCGGCGGCGCGCTGACGGTGGCCAGCGTCCTGCTGATTTCTTTCGACGTGCTGGCCCGCAAGTTCCTGGGCTTCACCACGGGCGGCGCCGACGAATTGTCGAGCTACGCCTTCGCCATCAGCACCTCCTGGGCGCTGGCCTTCGCTACGCTGCAGCGCGCCAACGTGCGCGTGGACGTGCTCTACCAGCACATGCCGGTGCGCGTGGCAGCCGTGCTCGACTGGATCTCCCTGGTGGCCCTGGCCATTTTCATGGTGTACCTGACCTTCTACGCGTCCGAGGTCGTGCAGGCTTCATGGGCGCAGAAGTCCACCGCCAACACGCCTTTGGCGACGCCTTTGTGGATCCCGCAAGGCCTGTGGCTGCTGGGCCTGGCCTGGATGTGCATCACCGTGGCCCTGATGCTGGTGCGCGCCTCGGCGGCGCTGGTCACGGGCGACCTCGATCTCGTCAAGAACATCTGCGGCGTCCGCTCGGCGCAGGAAGAGGCCGACGAGGAAGCCGCCGCCGGCGAGCGCATGGTCAAGGGAGAAGCCGCATGATTTCCACCGCATTGATCCTGCTCCTGGTGCTGATAGGCCTGTCCATCCCCGTGGGCGCGGCGCTGGGCGTGCTGGGCCTGATACTGGATCCGCTGTTCTCCATGCTGCCGCTCACCCGGGCCATCGGCGAGATCTCCTGGAGCACCAACAACGAATTCCTGCTGGTGGCGATTCCGCTGTTCATCATGCTGGGAGAAGTGCTGCTGCGCGCGGGCTTCGCAGAGCGCATGTACAGCGCGATGAGCCTGTGGTTGTCGTGGCTGCCGGGCGGGCTGATGCACGCCAACATCGGCGCGTCCACGCTGTTCTCGGCCACCTCCGGTTCCAGCGTGGCCACGGCCGCGACCGTGGGCACCGTCGCCATCCCGCAGATCCGCAAGTACGGCTACAACGAACCGCTGTTCCTGGGCAGCCTGGCGGCCGGGGGCACGCTCGGCATCCTGATCCCGCCGTCCATCAACCTGGTCATCTATGGCGTGCTGACGAATTCGTCCGTGCCCAAGCTGTACCTGGCCGGCATCATCCCGGGCTTCGCGATGGCGGCGCTGTTCATGCTGACCGTGGTCGTCGCCTGCGTGGCCAAGCCGTCCTGGGGCGGCAAGAAGATCCAGGCGACCTGGGGCCAGCGCCTTGCCAGCCTGGTGCATCTGGCGCCGCCGATGGGAATCTTCTTCCTGGTGGTGGGCTCCATCTACGCCGGCCTGGCGACGCCGACCGAGGCGGCCGCGCTGGGCGTGCTGGGCGCGCTGATCCTGGCCGCGTGGTTCCGCCGCCTGACGTGGTCGATGCTGCGCGAGGTCATGGAAGGCACCATGCGTTCCACGGCCATGATCATGCTGATCGTCATCGCGGCCAGCTTCCTGAACTTCGTCATGTCCGCCACCGGACTGACCGATGCGCTGACGCAATCGATCACCGGTCTGGGCCTGTCGCCCGGGTGGATGCTGCTGATCGTGGTGGTCTTCTACCTGGTGCTCGGCTGCTTCATGGAAACGCTGTCCATGATGATCACCACCATCCCCATCGTGGCGCCCATCATGATCGGGCTGGGTTTCGATCCCATCTGGCTGGGCATCGTGATCATCATCCTGGTCGAGGCCGCGCTCATCACGCCGCCGGTGGGCCTGAACCTGTTCGTCGTGCAGAGCCTGCGCAAGAGCGGGTCCATGAACGCCGTGATCGTGGGCAGCCTGCCGTTCGTTGCGGCCATGTTCGTGATGCTGGCGCTGCTGGCGTTCTGGCCCGATCTGGCGCTGTGGCTGCCGCGCGTATTCGGTTGAGCTCCATCCCTACGCACATCCCGGGCGCGGCGAGCCGCCGCGCCCTTTACCTCCTAGTTTCCGCAGGACAGATATGAAAGCCGTATTCCAGATCGAAGATACCCAGCCCCGCCAGGTTGAAGTGGATTTCAACACCGTGATCGTCGCCGGCTGGGCCGGCCGCGATATGGCGGCCATCGAGCACCACATCGAGGAACTGGCCGCTATCGGCGTGCCGCGCCCCAGCAGCGTGCCGCTCTACTACCGCATCGCCGACAACCAGCTGACCCAGGACGAGACCGTGCAGGCGCTGGGCGAGGAGTCCTCGGGCGAGGTCGAGACCTTCGTGTTCTCGGTCGATGGCGAGATGTACGTCAGCATTGCCTCGGACCATACCGATCGCAAGCTCGAAACCTACAGCGTGGCCATGTCCAAGCAGGTCTGCGTGAAGCCCGTGGCCAAGAGCGCCTGGCGCCTGGCCGACGTGGCGGACTACTGGGACGAACTGGTCATCCGTTCCTACATCGTCGAGAACGGCGTGGAAGTCCTGTACCAGGAAGGTCCGCTGGCTTCGCTGCGCACGCCCCAGGACCTGATCGCCGGCTATACCGGCGGCGCGGCCGTGCTGCCCGAAGGCGCCGGCATGACCTGCGGCACCGTGGGCGCGATCGGCGGAATCCGCCCCTCCGTCGACTTCACGATGGAATTGCATGATCCGCGCCGCCAGCGCAGCCTGCGTCACCGCTATCATGTCGAGACGCTGCCCGTGGTGGCTTGAGCTGGCGGGACAACGCTGCCATCCCCCGGCGCTGATCGCCAGGCGCGTCCATGCCGGACGCGCCGATTCGCACTTATGCCGCCCGGCGGCACTAGGATGACTATGGTTTCGACCCTGAATGATCTGAATCTGGCCCTGCGAGAGGGCCGCGTGAGCTCCGTGGAGCTGACGGAAGCCGCCCTGGCGCGGGCGCAGGACGAAGCGGGCGAGGGCGCCCGCGTCTTCACCCGCCTGTACGCCGAGTCGGCGCTGGCACAGGCGCGCGCGTCCGACACGCTGCGCGCGGCGGGCATCGTCCGTTCGGCGGTGGAAGGCCTGCCCATCAGCATCAAGGACCTGTTCGACATCGAGGGCGAGACCACGATGGCGGGCTCGGTCGCGCGCGAAGGCGAACCGGCGGCCGACGCGGACGCGGAGGTCGTGCGGCGCCTGGTCGCCGCGGGCGCGGTCATCATCGGCCGCACCAACATGACCGAATTCGCCTACTCGGGCCTGGGCATCAACCCCCACTACGGCACGCCGCTCAATCCCTATGATCGCGCCACCGGGCGCATCCCCGGCGGTTCGTCGTCCGGCGCCGCCGTGTCCGTGTCGGATGGCATGTCGGCCGCGGCCATCGGTTCAGATACCGGCGGATCGGTGCGCATCCCCGCCGCGCTTTGCGGCCTCACGGGGTTCAAGCCCAGCGCCTGGCGCGTTTCCATGGACGGCGTGCTGCCGCTGTCGGCCAATCTGGATTCCATCGGTCCCATCGCCGCCAGCGTGCGTTGCTGCGCCGAACTGGACGCCATTCTTTCCGGCGACGGCGGCCCGGTGCCGGAGGCGATGCCGCTGCGCGGCCTGCGCCTGGCCGTCCCGACCACGCTGGCGCTCGACGCGATGGACAAGCACGTGGCCGAGACCTTCGCGGCCGCGGTGAGCCGGCTGAAGAGCGCGGGCGCCCTGGTCGACGAGATCGCGGTTCCGGAATTCGCCGAGCTTTCGGCCATCAACGCCAAGGGCGGCTTCACCGCCGCCGAGGCCTGGGCCTGGCACCGCGACCTGATTGCGCGCGCCGGCAAGCGCTACGATCCCCGCGTGGTGTCGCGCATCATGCGCGGCAAGGACATGAGCGCGGCCGACTACCTGGACCTGCTGGACGCCCGCGAAGCCTGGGTCGCCGCGGTGGACGGGCGCATCGCCGGCTACGACGCGCTGATCATGCCGACCACGCCCATCGTGGCGCCGGCGGTGGCGGATCTGCAGGCCTCGGACGATGCCTACTACGCCGCCAACGGCCTGATCCTGCGCAACCCCACACTGATCAATTTCCTGGATGGCTGCGCGCTTTCCCTGCCTTGCCAGGCAGCGGGCACCGCGCCGGTCGGCCTGATGATCGCCGGCAGCAACGGCGCCGACCGCCGCATCCTGGCCATCGGCCTGTCGGTCGAGGAGCTGTTCGCGGGCCAGTAACGCCGAGGCTGGCTGGCGCTAAGATGGCATCTCCACAGCCGGATCCGGTGCCATGATCGATCTGCGCAATATCGAGACGTTCTTCTGGGTGGCGACGCTGGGCGGCTTCCGCGCGGCGGCCGAGAAGCTCAGCGCCACCCAGCCCGCGATTTCCCAGCGCATCGCCTCGCTGGAGTCGGACCTTGGCGTGCGGCTCTTCGACCGCGATTCGCGCGGTATCAAGCTGACCGGCAAGGGGCGGGAACTGCTGTCGCATGCCGAACGCATGCTGCAGATGCGGCGCGACATGCAGGAAGCCGCGCGCGCCAAGAGCGTCATGAGCGGCACGCTCAGGCTGGGGGTGTCCGAGACCATCGTCCATACGTGGTTGCCCGCCCTGATGGAGCACCTGCATGACGTCTATCCGGCGCTCATGGTCGAGATCCAGGTGGACACGACCACCATGCTCAAGACGCAGCTGGCTGCGCGCCAGATCGACCTGGCGTTCCTGCTGGGGCCGATGGAGGAGCCCCGGGTCGAGAACCTCTATCTGTGCAACTACCCCTTGCGCTGGGTGGCGAGCCCCAAGCTCAGGGTAGGGCGCCAGCCCATTCCCCTGAAGCGGCTGGCCGAATGGCCGGTGATCACGTATTCCTCCACTACCGATCCGCACCGCGCCGTGCGCCAGCTGTTGCAGCAGGCCGGCGTGGAGGCGCCGCGCATGTATGGCAGCTCCGCGCTGAGCGTGATCGTGCGTATGGCGCAGGACGGCATCGGCACGGCGGTCATCGCGCCCGTGATCCTGCACAAGGAGCTGGCCCAGGGCGAGCTGCGCATCCTGGACGTCAAGGCGCCGGCCTTGCCGCCGCTGCACTACACGGCCTGCTGGATGCAGGGGCCAGACAGCCAGGTCCCGCGCGCCGTGGCCGAAGCGGCCCAGCAGATCGCCCGCGAAGAGGCGCTGCGTCATCCGGCATAACCCTGATAAGTAATTCTGATCGGGGTTTATCGCAACTTGTGATTGGACGGCCGGGCGCGCTTCCTGTGCAATGGCCCCGTATCGGCATCATCATCGAAGGGGGTAGCCATGGTTTCGAATCCTGGGGCGCGCGGTAGCGTGGAATTGGCTCGGCAGGCGCGTCTGGACGCTCGCAGCGGCAAACTGGCCGGTCCCACCGCGAACCTGGCGCCGGGTCATGTCCAGGCCAATCTCGCGATCCTGCCGCGCGCGCTGGCGGCGGATTTCCTGCATTTCTGCCAGCGCAATCCCAAGCCCTGTCCGCTGCTGGCCATGTCCGAGCCGGGCGATCCCGCGCTGCCGGAGCTGGGCCAGGACATCGACATCCGCACCGACATCCCGCGCTACCGCGTCTGGAAAAACGGCGAGCTGGTGGCCGAGCCCACCGACGTGCGCGACATCTGGCGCGACGACCTGGTGTCGTTCCTGATCGGATGCTCGTTCTCGTTCGAGGAAGCCATGCTGGACAACGGCTTGCCCGTGCGCCACATCGAGCAGGGCTGCAACGTTCCGATGTACCGCACCAATGTTCCGACGCACGCCGCCGGCGTCTTCAGCGGCCCGCTGGTCGTCTCGATGCGTCCCTTGAAGGCGGCCGACGCGATCCGCGCCATCCAGGTCACCTCGCGTTTTCCTTCGGTCCATGGCGCGCCGGTGCATATCGGCGACCCCTCGTTGATCGGGATTGCCGATATCGGCCGCCCGGACTATGGTGACCCGGTAGAGATTCGGGCGGGCGAAATGCCGGTGTTCTGGGCTTGCGGCGTCACGCCGCAGTCCGTGGTCGCCGCGGTGCGTCCAGAGTTCTGCATCACCCACGCTCCGGGCCACATGCTGGTCACGGACCTCGTCAACAGCAGGATGGCGGTGTTCTGACCGCCGCCGCTCAGCCGTGTGTCTGCGGCTGGCGGCAAGATGTAGTTCCAGCAGTACCGGTTGTGCCACCAAAACGATCCATCACAGGACAAGGGGAAATGGCGACAACAGTTCAGGGCCAGCCGCCTCCGACCGGAAGGCGCCTGCCCGCCGCGAGTCCGCGCGCGCCAGCCCGGCGCGCTACGGCCCATGCATTTGCATTGTTTTCTCACCTAGCCGGACCAATCCAGGAGTCTAGTAATGAAGATGAAGCTCATTGCGGGTGTCGCCGCGAGTCTGGCGCTGATTGCCGCCATGCCTGCCCAGGCGCAGGACAAGGCCGTGCGCATCGGCGCGATCTATCCCCTGTCCGGCGCGCTCGCGTCGACCGGTTCGGAAATCAAGGCGGCCATCGAACTGGCCGTGGACATCATCAATAATCCGCATCCGGAGCTGGAAGGCATTCCCCTGGCCGCCGGCAGCGGCCTGACCAAGCTGGGCGGCGCCAAGATCGAGGTGGTGTTCGGCGATTCCCAGGGCAAGCCCGAGGTGGGGCTGGCCGACGCGCAGCGCCTGATCGACCAGGAAAAGGTGGTGGCGCTGACGGGCGCCTACCAGTCCGCCGTGACCAAGACGGCCAGCCGCATCGCCGAACAGCGCGGCATCCCCTACGTGAACGGGGAATCCAGCAGCCCCGACCTCACCGAGCGCGGCTACAAGTGGTTCTTTCGCACCTCGCCCAACGACGACACCTTCGTCGAGAACATGATGCAGTTCCTGGACGGGGTGACGGCGGTGCCGACCGCCAAGATCGCCGTGGTGTACGAAAACACCGACTTCGGCGTGAACACGTACAAGGCCGTCGACAAGTTCGCCAAACAGTACAAGCGCCAGCTGGTCGCCAATATCGCCTACAGCGCGGGTTCGGCCTCTGTGACGGCGGAAGTGCAGAAGCTGGCCGCCGCCAAGCCCGACGTGGCCATCTTCGCCAGCTACACGTCCGATGCCATGCTCTTCGTGCGCACCATGCGCGAAAGCAAGTACGCGCCCCCGGTGCTGCTGGCCAACGATGCGGGCTTCATCGATTCGCGCTTTGTTCAGGAAGTGGGGCCGCAGGTGCAGGGCGTGCTGACGCGCGACGTGTGGGGCAACGACGTCGCCGCCGCCAAGGCCGGCCTGAAAAAGATCAACGACATGTACAAGGCCAAGACGGGCAAGGACCTGAACGGCAACAACGCGCGCTCGATGCAGGGCGTGCTGGTGCTTGCGGACGCGATCAACCGGGCCGGCTCCACCGATCCCGAAGCCATCCGCAAGGCGCTTGTCGCGACCGATCTCGGCGAAGCGCAGGTCGCCATGCCCTGGGCCGGCGTGCAATTCGACGCCAAGGGCCAGAACACCAAGGGCGCGGGCCTGATCCTGGAGCTGAAAGGGGCGTCCTACCAGACGGTATGGCCGGAAAAATTCCGCACGGACAAGAGCCTGCCCACGCTGCCGTTCGCCTGGAAATGAGCTTGGGCCCTGTTCCCTGGAACAGGCCCTGGCATGACGCGGCGGCCCGCGCGGCCCGCCGCAGGAGCACTCCATGTTCGAAGCTCTCTCGGCAGGCCTGTTCAATGGCCTGATCTACGCCGCGGTGGCGGTGGGGCTGGCGCTGATCTGGGGCATTACCGACGTCATCAATTTCGCCCATGGCGAATTCCTGATGCTGGGCATGTATGCCGCCTATTGGCTCTACACCCTGGGCCACATCGACCCGACGCTGTCGGCGCCGCTGGTGGCCGTCGTGCTCGCCTTCGTCGGATTCCTGACCTACGCGCTGATCATCCGGCGGCTGCAGAAGGGGCCGGCGATGGCGGTCATCCTGGCCACCTTCGGGCTGGGCCTGGTGCTGCGCCAGGTCGCCTTCATCGCCTTCAGCCCCGACTACCGCAGCCTGCCCGACACGCTGGTCTCCGGCAGCGTGACGGTGGCGGGCATTTCGCTGGGACGGCCCCAGGTGGTCACCGGCCTGATCGCGCTGGTGGTCGTCGCGGCGCTGTTCGTGCTGGTGTACCGGACCCGTTGGGGCCATGCCCTGCAAGCGGTGGCGGAAGACCGCCAGGTGGCCGCGCTGGTGGGCATTTCGCCGGACCGTGTCAACGCCCAGGTCTGGATGCTGGGCAGCGCGGCGGTCGGCCTGGCCGGCGCCTTGCTGACCACCTTCTTCTACGTCTTCCCATCGGTGGGCACGGTGTTCGGGCTGCTGGCCTTCGTGGCGGTGTGCATGGGCGGCTTCGGCTCGCTGCCGGGCGCGTTCATTGCGGGGATCCTGATCGGCATCATCGAGGCCATGACAGGCTACTTCGTTGCGCCCGCGATGAAGACCGTGAGCGTTTTCATCCTGTTCATCCTGGTTCTCTGGTATCGGCCGCGCGGCCTGTTCGGACGGTGGTGACAGATGCAGACGACACAGAAAATCGATACCGAGTCCTCGGGCGTGCGTAAATGGCCCGTCGCGGCGGCGGCCGCGGCCGCCATCGCCATGGCGCTGGTGCCGCTGGCGGTGACGGACGCCTTTACCCTGCAGGTGCTGCTGCTGGCAATCATGTTCGGCGCGCTGGGCGCGTGCTGGAACCTCGTGGGCGGCTTCCTGGGACGGATCTCCTTCGGCCACAGCGTGTTCGTGGGGGTAGGGGGCTACACCACCTTGCTCCTGCTGCACCACCTGAAGCTCACGCCGCTGCTCGGCATTCCGCTGGGCGGGCTGATCAGCGCGGCGCTGGCGTGGCTGGTGGGCGGGCCCACCTTGCGGCTTTCCGGCCATTACTTCGCCATGGCCACGATCGCGCTGCTGCAGATCGGCCTGCTGCTGCTGATCAACTGGGAATGGGCGGGCGGCGCGGTGGGCCTGGAGGCGCCCATCGGGGACGCCGCCTGGATGCTGCTGTTCCGCAGCAAGGTGCCGTACTACCTGATCGCCGTGGGGTTGGCGTTCCTGACCTTCTGCGCCACGTTCTTCCTGGTGCATTCCAAGACCGGCTTCTACTGGCGCGCGATCAACGGCGACGAGGCCGCCTCGCGCAGCCTGGGCGTGCCGGCGGACCGCTACAAGATGCTGGCCTTCGTGATCTCCGCGGGCATGACCGGCGTCTGGGGCGGCTTCTTCGCCATGTACGTGGGGTTCATCGATCCGGAATCCATGTTCAACCTGACGATGTCCGTGCAGGTCGTGCTGGTGACCATCCTGGGCGGCGTGGGCACGCTGGTAGGGCCCTGGCTGGGGGCGGCGGTGCTGCTCCCTCTCTCCGAGGGCACGCGTGTGCTGTGGGGCAGTTCGGGCATGGGTCTGGACCTGCTGGTTTTCGGCCTGGCCATTCTGCTGGTCACGCTGTTCCTGCCGGGCGGACTGGTCACACTGAGGAGGCGCCGTGGCTCTGCTGGACGTTAAGAACCTGACCAAGCGATTCGGCGGGCTGGTGGCGAACAAGGACATTTCGCTGTCCGTGGACGCGGGCGAAATCGTCGCCATCATCGGCCCCAACGGCGCGGGCAAGAGCACCTTGTTCAACGGCCTGGTGGGCCACCACGAGCCCACCTCGGGCACGGTGACCTTCGACGGACTATCCATGATCGGCAGGCGGCCTGAGCAGGTGGCGGCCATGGGCCTGGTCCGCACCTATCAGATTCCCCGCAGTTTCGGGCAGATGACGGTGCTGGAGAACGCCATGGTCGGCGCGCTGCTGCGTCATCCGCGGCTGCCCGATGCCCGCCGGGAATCCGCCCGGGTGCTGGAGCTTGTCGGCCTGGCCGACCGCGCCGAGGTGCGGGCGGCGGAGCTCAACGTGGCCGGGCAGAAGCGGGTCGAGCTCGCCCGCGCGCTGGCGACGGAGCCGCGCATGCTGCTGCTCGACGAAGTGGCCGGCGGCCTCAACCCAGCCGAAGCCATTGCGCTGACCGAGATCTTGCGCGGCATACACGCCGCGGGCGTCACGCTCATCATCGTGGAGCACGTGCTGGAGGTGGTCATGCGCCTGGCGCAGCGGGTGCTGGTGCTGAACTTCGGGCAGACGATCGCCGAGGGCGCGCCGCAGGAGATCGTGCGCAATCCCGCCGTCATCGAAGCCTATCTGGGGAGAAAGCACCGTGCCTGATGCGATGCTGAAAGTCGAGAACCTGAGCGTGGCCTATGGCGGCGTGCAGGCGGTGCGCGGCTTGTCGCTGGAAGTCCGGCCGGGCGAGATCGCCGCGCTGCTGGGCGCCAACGGCGCGGGCAAGTCCAGCACCTTGATGGCCATCGTGGGCTCGGTCAGGCCCAGGGAAGGCCGCGTGATCTTCGAAGGGAAGGACATCACCGGCACCCCGCCCGACAGGCTGGTGACCCAGGGCATCTCCATGATCCCGGAAGGCGCGCGCGTGTTCGCGCGCCAGCCGGTGGAGCAGAACCTGCGCCTGGGAGCCTATACGGTGCGCGATGAGCGGGTCTACCGCGAGCGCCTGGGTCGGGTCTATGCCTTGTTCCCGCGATTGAAGGAGCGGCGCGAGCAACTGGCGGGCACGATGTCCGGGGGCGAGCGCCAGATGCTGGCTATCGGCCGGGCGCTGATGAGCGGCCCGCGCCTGCTCCTGATCGACGAGCCCAGCCTGGGCTTGTCGCCCTTGCTGGTGGAGCAGGTATTCGATGCGCTGGCGGCTCTGAACCGCGATGACGGGCTGTCGGTGCTGCTGGTGGAGCAGAACATGGCCCAGGCGCTGGAAGTCGCGGCGCGCGCCTACGTGATGCAGAGCGGACGGGTGGCGCTATCGGGAGAAGCGGCGGAATTGGCGGCCTCGGATGAGGTGAGAAAGGCGTATTTGGGAATGTAAGTACGCCGTGTGTCTGACACCCTTACCTGTACTCCGTGTGTCTGACACCCTTACGAGACACCCGTCCCATTGGAAGACCCCTTCCCGGGTGTCAGACACCGGCTGACTTTGAATGGCCGTCCTCAGATATAGCCGGTGTCAGACACCCGGGAACGCCTGCTTCAGCTTTACCGGCGTTTCGTAAGGGTGTCTGACACACGGAGTATCGGGAAGGGTGTCAGACACTCGGAGTATAGGTAAGGGTGTCAGACACTCGGAGTATCGGGTTAGAAAATATGCCTGAACCCCACGGCTGCGCCCAGCTGGTTGCTCTTGCCGGCGATTTCGCCGCTGGCGGCGTCACTGACCTTGTTCCAGTCCACGGTGCCGTACAGCTGCGAACGCTTGGACAGCGAGTACTCGGCCACGGCGACGAGCGCGTAGCGCTTGCCCTTGTCGCCTTCCTCCACGACGTTCTTGCTCTGGTCGTAGTAGGCGGCGCCGGTAATGGCCCAGCGCGGGGTGGCCTGCCAGGTGACGCCGGCGAAGTAGCCGTTGTCCTTGCGGTCCAGGCTGGCCGTGGTGGTTCCGCCCATGACGCCGTTCACCCAGCCGGTTTCGTCGCGGCCGTTGTAGTAGCCGGCGAATACCTTGGCGCCGTCGAACTGATAGGAGGCGTTCAGGTTCCATACGCGCTGGCGCTGGTCGGAATCCGTCGCGTCGTAGGTCTGCTGGTAGGCCGCGCCCAGGCCCAGTTGGCCGATGGTGTAGCGCAGGCTGGCGCCGTATTGCTGGCCCGCCTTGTGGTCGTCCCAGTCTTCGCCGTTGGCCCAGGACAGCACGACGGACAGATCGCCGAACGTATTGGCGTACTTGGTCATGTTGTTCGTGCGGACCCGCGACATCGCGGCGGGCAGCCAAGCGTTCTGATCATAGTTGCCTACGGTCAGCGGATCGAAATAATCGGCCAGCAGGTCGAACATGGGGGTGTTCTGCAGACCCAGGGTCAGGGTCCCGATCTGGCCGCCGTCCAGGCCCACGTAGGCCAGGCGGCTGAACGCCTTGCTCGTGTCCGAGCCGCGGCCGTTCTGCAGGTTGATGCCGTTTTCCAGCCGGAAGAAGGCGCGATTGCCGCCGCCCAGGTCTTCCGAGCCGCGCAGGCCCCAGCGGCTGTTGGAAATGGCGCCGTTCTCCATCGACACGCGGCTGCCGTCTTCGCCGACGCTGCCTGCGCTGGTGCTCAGGTAGCGGATGCTGACGTCGGCGATGCCGTACAGGGTGACGCTGGTTTCCGCCGCGGCCGTGCCGGCCGTTGCGAGGCCAATGCCGGCGAGGGCAAGGGATAGGGTGATGCGTTTCATGCGGGCTCCTCCAGGTGTAGCTGTTTTAGTTGCGCCAGGCTTGTGGCCCGGCTTGTTGCGCATGGCGGGTTGCCAGGCGCTGGGCGGCCGCTCCGACGCTTAGGATGAGCGCGGGTCCGGGCGGCAGCCTCGGTTGCACATGCGCGCCATGCCGATAGGGCGCATGGGCGCCTGGGGATTCTAAAAAAGTTGGAAGCGGAACAGGGGGCGGATTCGTTCGGCGTTTTCCCGGGTTTACAGAACGCGGAAACAGGCGGCGGGGGCAGGCCGGTCGCGCTGCCCAAATAAAAAACCCCGTTCCAGGAACGGGGTTTGCGTGCAACGCGGCGCAGCCTTACAGGGTCATGTGCAGCGGCAGCCAGGTCGCGATGCCCGGGATGAAATAAAGCAGCAGCACGGCCAGGATCATCAGGAAGAACATCGGCAGCGAGGCGCGCGCGATGTAGGGCAACTCCCTGCCGCTCATGCCGGAAAGAACGAACAGATTGAACCCTACGGGCGGCGTGATCTGTGCCATTTCCACAACGAACACGATGAAAATGCCGAACCAGATCAGGTCGATGCCGGCCGCCTGCACGGTCGGCAGCAGCACTCCCATGGTCAGCACCACGATGGAGATGCCGTCCAGGAAGCAGCCGAGGACGATGAAGAACACCATCAGCGCCAGGATCAGCCCGAACTGGGACAGGCCCAGGCCGCCGATCCATTCGGCCAGCGCGCGCGGCAGGCCGATGTAGCCCATCGCCAGGGTCAGGAACTGCGCGCCCGCCAGGATCAGCGCGATCATGCAGTACAGCCGGGTGGCGCCCAGCAGCGATTGCATGAAGGTGGACCGGTTGAGCGAGCCTTGCAGCGCCGACAGGATCAGGGCGCCCACCACGCCGACCGCCGCGGCTTCCGTCGCGGTGGCGATGCCGGTGTAGATGGAGCCCAGCACGGCTCCGATCAGCAGCATCACCGGGATCAGGTGCCGCGAGCGCGACAGCTTTTCCATGAACGACAGGCCCGGATCGGCCGCGGGTACGTCCCGCGGATTGCGGATCGCCCACCAGGCGATGTAGCCCATGAACAGCGCCGCCAGTAGCAGTCCTGGCAGGATGCCGGCGATGAACAGCTTGGCGATGGAGACGTCCGCCGCCACCCCGTACACGATCATGATGATCGAGGGCGGTATGAGCAGGCCCAGCGTGCCGGCGCCCGACAGCGTGCCGAGGATCTTCTCCTCGGGATAGCCGCGGCGCTTCAGCTCGGGGATGGTCATCTTGCCCACCGTGGCGCAGGTCGCAGCGGAAGAGCCGGAGACCGCCGCGAAGATGGCGCAGCCTATCACGTTGGTGTGCAGCAGGCGGCCGGGCAGGCGGTTGAGCCAGGGGGCCAGCCCCTTGAACAAGTCCTCGGACAGGCGCGTGCGGAACAGGATTTCGCCCATCCACAGGAAGAGCGGCAGGGCGGTGAGCGTCCAGCTGGAGGACGCGCCCCAGATGGTGACGGCCATGGCGTCGCCCGCCGGGCGGCTGGAGAAGATCTCCATGCCGATCCACGCCGTTCCCGCCAGGGTCAGGCCGACCCAGACCCCGCAGCCCAGCAGCGCGAAGATCGAGACGACCAATAGGGTTATGACGAGTAGTTCATTCATGGGTTTGCTGCGAAGTTGCGGCGGCCAGGCCGCGTGAGCGTCGGACCAGTTCGTCGATCAGGGCGACCAGGAACAGCACCGTGCCCACCGCCATGGTGATCTGCGGAATCCAGAGCGGGGTGGCGTCGTTGGCCGTGGAGATGTCGTTGAACTGCCAGGAGTCGTAGGTCAGCTTGATGCTGAAGAACGCAAATGCGGCAGCCAGCAGGCAGCCGACCGACAGGGCGAAGATGTCCAGCCGGCGGCTGGCGGCGGGATTCAGCGAATTGAGCAGCAGCGTCACGCGGATGTGCTCGCCGTGCTTGAAGGTGCTGGAAAGGGCGAGAAAGCCGGCGGCGGCCATGAAATACCCGGCATAGGCGTCCGTGCCGGGTATGTTCATGTTGAGCTGGCGCGCGATGATCGCGGCCAGCACCGACACCAGTACGCCGATCGTGCACAGGCCGGCCAGCAGGCCGGCCGCGCCGTAAAGACCATCTAGAAAGCGGCGCATGGGAAAATCACTGCTTCTTGTAAGCGTCGATCATGGCCTGGCCGTCCGCGCCGGCCTTCTTCAGCCAGTCGTCCAGCATGCGCTTGCCGATCACCGACAGGCCTTCCTTCAGCTCGACGGTGGGCTGGATGGTTTCCATGCCGTTCTTGGCCAGCTCTTGCTGGTACCACTTGTTCTTTTCCTCGGACAGCTTCCAGCCGCGTTCCTCGGCCTGGGCGCCCGCCTTCTTCAAGGCCGCCTGCGTGGCCGGATCCAGCGCGTCGAACGCCTTCTTGTTGACGATGATGGCGTTCTTCGGCAGCCAGGCCTGCGTGTCGTAGAACTTCTTGATGTACTCGTAGGTCTTGGTGTCGTAGCCCGTGGATGCCGAGGACATGTAGGAATCGATCACGCCCGTGGCCATGGCCTGGGCCAGTTCGGCCTGCTGCACCGTGACCGGCTGCGCGCCGACCAGTTCGGCGATCTTGGCCGTCACCGGGCTGTATGCGCGCCACTTCAGGCCCTTCATGTCCGCGACCTTCTTGATGTCGCGGTTGGCGAAAATGCCCTGCGGCGGCCAAGCCACGGCGTACAGCAGCGTCATGCCGTGCGCGTTCAGCTTCTTCTCCAGGAAGGGCTTTTGCGCCTGGTAGAGCTTGAACGACGCTTCGTAGCCGGTGGCCAGGAAGGGCAGGCCGTCCAGTTCGTAGATCGGGTCTTCGTTGGCGAAGTTGGTCAGCAGGATTTCGCCGATCTGGGCCTGGTTGCCTTGCACCGCGCGCTTGATTTCGGGCGCCTTGTACAGCGACGCATTATTGTGCAGCGTGATCTTCAGCTTGCCTTCCGACAGCGTGTCCACGTCCTTGATGAACGTGGTCAGGTTTTCGACGTGGAAGTTGCTGGCGGGATAGGCGCTGGGCAGGTCCCATTTCGTCTGGGCCTGCGCGCCGGCGCTGAACGCCAGGACGATGCTGCCAGCCAACAGGGAGATTTTCTTGTGCATGGGTGGTCCTTCTTGCGAAATGGTGAAGCCGGGTTTAGCCCGATAGGCATTGCGAAAGAGAGCGCTGCGGTAATGACGCGCAGCTGAAAAGCCGTGCCATTCTATGTTGCCGTGCGGCAGAGGGGCGCGTGAAATCGCGACTTTACGGGTTATTCCTAGGGAGGCCGAGACGCGGCCGATGCTTGAGGGTTCAATCTTTGCGCAAGCCCGGCCCACGCTCGGCCGGGGGGCTTTTTTTCTTCTAAGATTGCGCTATCGAATGCATCTGCCGAGGCTTGCGTGAACTTCGTTTTCCGTCGTGATGAGTTATTGATTGAAGAAGTGTCCAGCGTGCTGCCGGACATGGCCCTGTGCGAGCGCATCGGCGTGCGGGCCGAGATCCTGCAGCCGATCTGGGCACAGCCCGATTCCCCCCATCGCACCGTCCACGTCGAGCCCGGCGTCGACGCGCCGCAGGGGTATGCGTTCCGGAAGCTGCGTTCGCTGTTCGGCGTGCTGGACGACGAGCGCATGGCGCTGGCCGGCCGCGCGTATCAGATTGCGGAATGGGCGCGCACGCACCGTTTCTGCGGCGTCTGTGGAACGCCGGCCGAACGGCTGCCCACGGAGTTCTGCCTGCGCTGCCCGTCCTGCGGCTTCTCCGCGTATCCGCGCATTTCGCCCGCCATGATGGTGCTGATCCGCAAGGGCGACAGCATCCTGCTGGCGCGGCACACCACGACGGCCACCTCCCGCTACACGGCTCTGGCCGGCTTCGTCGAGCCGGGAGAGAGCATCGAGCAGACCATACATCGCGAGGTCTACGAAGAGGTCGGGCTGAAGGTCGGCAACCTCCAGTATTTCGGCAGCCAGTCCTGGCCATTCCCGCATTCGCTGATGGTCGCGTTCACGGCGGACTACGTATCGGGCGACATCCGGGTCCAGGAGGACGAGATCGCGGACGCGCGCTGGTTTGGGCCGGGCGACGCGATGCCGGAAATCGCGGCCCGGATTTCCATCGCGGGTTCGCTCATCCGGGCCAACCTGCCCATGGGCTGGTCCGCGCCTTAACCGCCATCCTGCGGAACGCCATCTAGGGGTATTCCCTTGAAAGAGGGAGATCCCGCCATATGCTGGCAGTTTTTTATTGATGAATTATCGATAAATTATTAGTATTTTGCGTAGATAAACTTGTTCTACGCCTGCCATGACACCCGCTTTGATCGCTTCCTCGGCCCACCTCGCCAGCGGCAGCGCGCCCGACCTGTCCGAGGTGGAATTCGGGCTGATGATCGCCGGCCACGCCTTCGACCGCTGGACCGTGCGCTGCATGGCGGCGGCGGGCCTGCCGGACCTGACGGCGACCGACGTGATGGTGTTCCATCATGTCTACCACCGGCAGCGTCCCAAGAAGCTGGCGGACATCTGCTTCACGCTGAACGTCGAAGACACCCATATCGTCAACTATGCGCTCAAGAAGCTGGAGCGGCTCGGCGTGGTCAAGGGCGAGCGCAGCAGCAAGGAAGTGTTCTACAGCGTCACGGACGAGGGCGCGGCCAAACTCGCCCGCTACGCCGAGATCCGCGAGCAATGCCTGACCTCCGGCCTGGATGCGCCAGGCGGAGGCGGGCTGGAATTCAGCCGCCAGCTGGCGCACACGCTGCGCGCGCTGTCCGGGCTGTACGACCAGGCGGCCCGCGCGGCCACCTCTCTCTGAACCGCATTCACCAACATTCGGGGCATGGCCCCGTCACCCGCAACCGCCCGCGGCCGAACGCGCCGTGGCGGCCTCTTGTTACCAAGGACACCTATGAAGTGGCAATTCTGGATTGATCGTGGGGGCACCTTTACCGACATCGTTGCGCGTCGTCCCGACGGCACGACCACCACGGCGAAAATGCTGTCGGAGAACCCCGAGCAGTACCGCGACGCCGCTGTCGCCGGCATCCGCAAGCTGCTGGGTATCGCGCCAGGGCAGCCCGTGCCGGCCGATCAGGTCGAATGCGTGAAGATGGGCACCACGGTCGCCACGAATGCGCTGCTCGAGCGCAAGGGCGAGCGCACCCTGCTGGTGACGACGCGGGGCTTCCGGGATGGGCTGCGCATTGCGTACCAGAACCGGCCGCGCCTGTTCGACCGCAACGTCGTGCTGCCCGAGATGCTCTACGAATCCGTCTTCGAGGCCGACGAGCGCGTGGCGGCCGATGGCGAGGTGATCCGCGACCTGGACGAGGCAGGCCTGCGCGCCGGCATGCAGGCGGCCTACGACTCTGGCATCCGCGCCGTCGCGATCGTGTTCATGCACGCCTGGCATGCGCCGGAACATGAGGCGCGCGCCGCTCGCATCGCGCGCGATATCGGCTTTCCGCAGGTCTCGGCCTCGCACGAGGTCAGTCCGCTGATCAAATTCGTTTCTCGCGGCGACACCACCGTGGTGGACGCCTATCTGTCGCCCATCCTGATGCGCTACGTGGACCAGGTGGCCGGCGAGCTGCCGGGCATCCGCCTGATGTTCATGCAGTCCAGCGGCGGCCTGACGGATGCGCACCGCTTCCGCGGCAAGGACGCCATCCTGTCCGGGCCCGCCGGCGGCATCGTCGGCATGGTGCGCACCAGCGAAACCGCGGGCTTTCCCAAGGTCATCGGCTTCGACATGGGCGGTACGTCCACGGACGTGTCGCACTACGCGGGCGAGTTCGAGCGCGAGTTCGAGACCCAGGTGGCCGGCGTGCGCATGCGCGCGCCGATGATGAGCATCCACACCGTCGCCGCGGGCGGCGGCTCCATCCTGCATTTCGACGGCGCGCGCCTGCGCGTGGGCCCGGATTCGGCGGGCGCCAATCCCGGTCCGGCCTGCTATCGCCGGGGCGGCCCGCTGGCCGTGACGGACTGCAACGTCCTGCTGGGCAAGATCCAGCCGGACTTCTTCCCCAAGGTCTTCGGTCCGGACGCCAACGAGGCGCTGGACCGCGACGCGGTCGTCGAGCGCTTCCAGGCCATGGCCGGCGAAGTGCGCGCGGCCACCGGCCGCGACATGACGCCCGAGCAGCTGGCCGAGGGCTTCCTCGAGATCGCGGTGGGCAACATGGCCGAGGCCATCAAGCGCATCTCGGTGCAGCGCGGCCACGACGTGACTGAATACGCGCTGACCGTGTTCGGGGGCGCCGGCGGCCAACACGCCTGCCTGGTGGCCGACGCGCTGGGCATGACGACCGTGTTCGCGCATCCGCTGGGCGGGGTGCTGTCGGCCTACGGCATGGGCCTGGCCGATCAGACCGACATGCGCCAGAAGACGGTCGAGAAGATCCTGGACGCGGACCTGATGCAGGCCCTGCAGGGCGAACTGGACGAATTGGCCGGGCAGGCCGTCGGCGAACTGCGCCGCCAGCATGTGGCCGAAAACGACATCGGCGTACAGCGCCGCCTGCACCTGAAGTACCGCGGCACGGATACGGCGCTGGAAGTGGCCTATTCGGACCTGGACCAGGTGCGCAGGGATTTCGAGGCGGCCTACCGCCAGCGTTATTCCTTCCTCATGCCCAACCGCGAACTGGTGGTGGAAACGATCTCGGTCGAAGCCACGGGCGGCGGCGAGCGTGTCGGCGAAGCGTCTGTCTCCCGGGTGCGCGAGGGGGCGCTCGCCGCGCGCCGCAATGTGCGCATGTATAGCGGCGGCGCATGGCGCGACACGCCCCTGTATGTGCGCGAGGACATGGCGGGCGGCGATGTGGTGCCCGGGCCCGCCCTCATTTCCGAGCCCAACCAGACGACGGTGGTCGAGGCCGGCTGGCAGGCAGAACTGACGCAGCAGGACCATTTCGTGATCCGTCGCGTCGAAGCGCGTCCGGAGCGCCGCGCCGTCGGCACGCAGGCGGACCCGGTCATGCTGGAGGTATTCAACAATCTGTTCATGTCCATTGCGGAGCAGATGGGCTACCGCCTGCAGAACACCGCCTACTCGGTGAACATCAAGGAGCGCCTGGATTTCTCCTGCGCGATCTTCGACGCCCAGGCCCGCCTGATCGCCAACGCGCCGCACATGCCGGTCCACCTGGGTTCCATGGGCGAATCGGTGCGCACCGTCATGAACGCCAATGCCGGCCGCATGATGCCGGGCGACGCCTACGTGGTGAACGATCCTTATCACGGCGGCACGCACCTGCCGGACGTGACGGTCATTACTCCGGTGTTCGACCGCGCGGGAAGCGAGATCCTGTTCTATGTGGGATCGCGCGGCCACCATGCCGACATCGGCGGCACTACGCCCGGTTCGATGCCGCCCGATTCCAGGACGGTGGAGGACGAAGGCGTGCTCTTCACCAATTTCCAGCTGGTGAAGAATGGCGAGTTCCGCGAGGATGCCGCGCGCGCCATCCTGGGTTCCGGCCGCTGGCCGGCGCGCAATCCCGATCAGAACATCGCGGACATGCACGCGCAGATCGCCGCCAACGAGAAGGGCGTGCAGGAATTGCTGCGCATGTGCGACCACTTCGGCCTGGACGTGGTGCGGGCCTACATGGGGCACGTGCAGGACAACGCCGAGGAGGCGGTGCGCCGCGTGATCTCGGTGCTGAAGGACGGCAGCTACGAATATCCGCTGGACAACGGCGCGGTGATCCGCGTGGCGGTGCGGGTGGATACCGAGGCTCGCAGCGCCGTGGTGGACTTCACCGGCACGTCGGAACAGCTCGACAACAACTTCAACGCGCCCGGCGCGATCGCCGTCGCAGCGGTGCTGTATGTGTTCCGTACCTTGGTCAATGACGACATTCCGCTGAACGACGGCTGCCTCGTGCCGCTGTCCATCATCCTGCCGGAAGGCTCGATGCTGCGCCCGAATCCGCCGGCCTCGGTGGTGGCGGGCAACGTGGAAACGTCGATGTGCATCGTCAACGCGCTGTACGGCGCGCTGGGCGTGCTGGCCGCCAGCCAGGGCACGATGAACAACTTCACGTTCGGCAACGCGCGCCACCAGTACTACGAGACCATCTCGGGCGGCACGGGCGCCGGCCCGGTGCGCATCGACGCCGCGGGACCGCGCGATGAGGGCTTTGCCGGCACGTCGGTGGTGCAGGCGCACATGACGAACTCCCGCCTGACGGATCCGGAAGTGCTGGAGTTCCGCTTCCCGGTGCGCCTGGAGTCCTACGAGATCCGCAAGGGCTCGGGTGGAGCGGGACGTTATCCCGGCGGCGAAGGCGGCGTCCGCCGTATTCGTTTCCTGGAAGACATGACCGCGGCCATCCTCTCGAACAACCGGCGCTATGCGCCGTTTGGCTTGGCGGGCGGGCAGCCGGGCGCGATGGGACGCAACTCGGTCGAGCGGGTGGATGGCACCATCGAAGAGCTGGGCCCGCAGGACAGCGCGCAGTTGCAGCCCGGCGACGTGTTCGTGATCGAAACCCCCGGAGGCGGCGGCTACGGGCAACGGTAGGATGGATGTAGCGCGAGAGTCCTTAAGCTAGAACATCGACCTCCAGCGCGCGCAACCCACGCGGCAGGGAATGGATTGTGCCGGGGATCGGCTGAAAACAATCCGCCCACGGCCGCATGGGTTGCGCGCGCTGGATACCTGAGTTCTCCCCCAGGAACTGCCGCGCTACACCCATCCTACGGCTCGTCCGGGTCGGACATCACATCCAGGGCGATTTCCGCCTTGCGCTTGCGATCGTAGACCCGCAGCGTGACCTCGTCGTCGCGGATTTCGAAGACCGCCGTGGCCAGGGTGTTTTCCTCGTCGGGATCATCCTGCGCGGTGCGCAGGATGGGCAGGTCGCCCTCGGTGTCGTGCAGGGCGTCCAGCAGGTCCTCGCTGCCGGCGCCGGCGGACCAGCCGTCCACGATTCTTTCGATGCGGTTCTGGCGGGCTCGGGACGAGTCGGTGACGATCTGGGCCAGCCCGCGGGTCTCGGCGTGCACCATGTGGTTGGAGTGGCCGTAACGGGTGCCGGTTTCGAGGATGGAGATGGCGCCGGGAACAGCCTCCACGCTGAACAGGCGCGGGTCGCCCGCGGCTCCCAGCAGGTGGTGGAACCCTCCCGAATGTGGCAGGTCGCGCAGCAGCGCCAGGGCGTCGTCCAGCGTGGAGCAATCCAGGGCGGCGCGGGCCAGCAGCATGCGCGGCACGCCCGGATGCCGCTGGCGCGTGCGCAGATTATTGATGGTCTGGACCAGGCCGGCGCGGTTGGCGCCGAAAGTGTGGCCGGGCAGGGAGCCGGGGTAATAGAAGCTGAGATAGCCCGGCGCGTCTTCCAGCGCCACGTCCACCAGGCAGCAGCGCCCGCGCAGATAAGGGTCGCCGTCTTCGTTGTGGGCGATCCAGCGCGCGCCGTCCGGGGTCTTCAGAGCGACGGACGTGCAGCCGTCGGCCGTGCTGTGCAGGAGATCGCCGCGGCAGTTCCAGAGCAGCACGTCCTCGAACGGCAGACGCAGCCCTTCGGCCAGCCCCTCGAGCTCTTCCCAGATGGCGGGAACGGCCGCCTGCGCCTGCTGCGCGAGTTCATCCAGGAAGCGGTGGCCGCGCCACGGCCGCAGGGCCTCCCATGTGCCGCTTTGCTCCAGGTAGGTGGACATGATCGGGCGTGCCAGTTTGCCCAGCGCCAGGCCGACCTGGCGCCGGTTTCCGGCGATGCGTTCGTATTTGTAGGCCATGGGGAATCTCCGGGTGTCCAGCGGATTGTAATTTTTCTAAGCTCCACCGGGTGGGGACGGATGCGTTAAGATCCCCAGTAAGTTGCTCCGGTGACCCCGGCGTAGCCCAGGAATCATGCCCCTACAACAACCCCGGGGTGCCGACGGTCCCCAAGAGGAGAGTTTCATGATCAAACGCAAAGTCGCCGCCGCGCTGGTCGGCCTGTCCGTGGCCATGTTCGGCGCCGCCTCCGGCGCCCATGCCCAAGGCAAGGAATTGGTGGTGGCCACCGATACCGCTTTCGTTCCGTTCGAGTTCAAGCAGGGGAACACCTACACGGGCTTCGACGTCGATCTCTGGGCGGCAATCGCCAAGGAACTCAACCTGAAGTACAAGCTGCAGCCGATGGACTTCGCCGGCATCATTCCCGGCCTGCAGACCAAGAACATCGATGCGGCGCTGGCCGGCATCACCATCCGCGACGACCGCAAGAAGGTCATCGACTTCTCCGATCCCTACTACGAAAGCGGCCTGGCCATCCTGGTGGGCGAGAAGAACACCGACATCAAGGACGCGAAGTCGCTGTCCGGCAAGACCGTCGCGGTCAAGACCGGCACCGCCACCGTGGACTTCCTGAAGGCCCAGGTGCCGGACGCCAAGCTCAAGCTGTTCCCGAACATCGACAACGCCTACCTGGAACTGGCCACGGGCCGCGTCGACGCTGCCGTGCACGACACGCCCAACGTGCAGTACTACGCCAACACGGCGGGCAAGGGCCGCGTGAAGGTGGTGGGTTCCGTCAAGAGCGGTGATTTCTACGGCATCGCCTTCCCCAAGGGCAGCGAGCTGGTGCCCCAGGTGAACAAGGCGCTCGCCACGCTGAAGGCCAACGGCCAGTACGACGCCATCTACGAGAAGTGGTTCGGCAAGAAGCCCTGACCGCCGGGGCTGAATCGCTTTCTGGGCGCCCGCGGCCAGCGGGCGCCGGCCTCAGTTGGCCGCAATGCCGGATCCAGGGGGGAATATCGTGGAGTTTGACTGGGCTGTAATCAGAGACGCGCTACCCAATTTGCTCGAGGGTACGCTGATGACCATCAAGATCACCTTCTGGGGCTTGTTCGGCGGCTTCCTGCTTGGAGCGCTATCGGGCGTGACCCGAGCCTACGGGCATCCCATCCTGTCGGCCATCGCGCAGGTCTATGTCGCGATCATCCGCGGAACTCCCATCGTCGTGCAGGTGATGTTCATCTACTTCGCCTTGCCCCTGCTGGCGGACATCCGGGTGGATGCGGAATGGGCCGCCATCGCCACGCTGATCATCAATTCGGGCGCCTACATTTCCGAGATCGTGCGCGGTTCGCTGCTGTCGGTGCACAAGGGCCTGAAGGAAGCCGGCCAGGCCATGGGGCTGCCGTTCCACAAGATTCTCTTCCATATCATCGGGCCGGTGGCGTTCCGGCGCATGATCCCGCCGCTGGGCAACCAGTGCATCATCAGCTTGAAGGATTCCTCGCTCTTCATCGTGATCGGCGTGGCTGAACTGACCCGGCAGGGCCAGGAGATCATGGCCAGCAACTTCCGCGCGGTCGAGATCTGGTCGGCGGTCGCCATCGTTTACCTGATCCTGACCGGTCTGATGGCGCTGAGCCTGCATCTGGTGGAAAAGAGGATGCGCATACTATGAGCATGGTCGAATTTCACAACGTCACCAAGCGCTTCGGCGAGTCCACGGTGCTCGACGGGATTTCGCTGAACATCGATGCGGGCGAGGTCGTGGTGGTGGTTGGCCCGTCCGGCTCCGGCAAGTCCACGTTCCTGCGCTGCATCAACGTCCTAGAGACCATCAACGATGGCGATTTGCTGGTGGACGGCCTGAGCGTGAACGGCAGCGCGGCGCAAGTGCGCGAGATCCGGCGCGAGGCCGGCATGGTGTTCCAGCAGTTCAACCTGTTTCCGCAGATGACGGCGCTGGAGAACGTCATGTTCGGCCCCGTGCATACGCGGGGCCAAAGCCGCGCCGAGGCGCGCGAGCTGGCCGAGAGCCTGCTGGCCAAGGTCGGCCTGGCCGAGCGCATGAACCACTATCCGGCCGAGCTCTCAGGCGGGCAGCAGCAGCGCGTCGCGATCGCGCGCGCCCTGGCGATCAAGCCCAAGCTGATGCTGTTCGACGAGCCCACGTCGGCCCTGGATCCGGAGCTGCGCCACGAAGTGCTCAAGGTCATGCGGGATCTGGCGGAAGAGGGCATGACGATGGTGGTCGTCACGCACGAAATGGAATTTGCGCGCAGGGTAGGCAGCCGCCTGATCTTCATCGACGCGGGCAAGATCGCCCACGACGGGCCGCCGGCCGAACTGCTCGGCAACCCTCCCAGCCAGCGCCTGAAGGATTTTTTGCAGCACGTGGCTTGAAGGGGGGGTGTCAGACACCCGTGGACGTCTGCCAGGCTTGGAGCGGCGTCTCGTAGGGGTATCAGACACCTGAAACGGAAGGCGGCTTCTCAAGTGTCTGACACCCTTACGAGAAAACCGGCACCTTACGCCAGTGCTCCCGGGTGTCTGACACCCCGATAGAAACTACCCCTTCACCCGCACGATCTTCTGCACTTGCGGCACGTGCCGGATGGCGCGGATCACCTGCGCCAGGTGCTTGCGGCTGTCCACCTGGATGGTCAGGTGCAGGGATACCGTCGAAACCGCGTCATCGTGCATCGTGACGTGCATGATGTTCGCGTCCGCGGCGGTGACTTCGGCGGCCAGGCGCCCCAGCACGCCGCGCTCGTTGCGCGTGACGATATCCAGGCGGGTGGCCAGGTGCTTGGCGGTGTGGGCATCCCACGCCACGTTGATCCAGCGTTCCGGTTCGCGCAGGCGCTGGCGCAGGGCGACGGGGCAGTCGGCGGTATGCACCACCAGCCCGTGCCCCATGCGCATGCCCGCGACGATCGGGTCGCCCGGCAGCGGGCCGCAGCAGGGCGCCAGCTGCACGGCTTGGCCTTCGTTGCCCTGGATCAGGATGGGAGCGCTGCGCGCCGAGGTCAGCTCGTCCACGGCCGCCGCCGTGGTGGCGACCAACTGGTGCTCGGGTGCGAAGCGGCGGGCCACGACGGCCGCCAGGCGCTTGCCCAGCCCGATATCGGCCAGGATTTCCTCGCGGGAGCTGGCGCCGGTGCTGCGAGCAAGCTTCTGCCAGGCGGGATCGTCGGTGGCGGGCAGGGGCATGCGCAGTTCCTGCAGCGCCTGGCCCAGCAGGCGTTCGCCGAATGCCACCGATTCCTCATACTTGACGGTGCGCAGGTAGTGGCGGATTTCGGAGCGGGCGCGGCCGGTGCGCACGTAGTTGAGCCACTGCGCGTTCGGGCGGGAAGCGGGCGAGGTGACGATTTCAACCGTGTCGCCGCTGTTGAGCTCGGTGCGCAGCGGCACGAACTCGCCATTGACCTTGGCCGCCACTGCCTGGTTGCCGATGTCGGTGTGGATCGCGTAGGCGAAATCCACCGGCGTGGCGCCCCGCGGCAGGGAAATGATCTTGCCGCGCGGCGTGAACACGTAGACCGCGTCGGGGAAAAGATCGACCTTGACGTGCTCCAGGAACTCGCCGGAATCGCCGGTCTGGCTCTGGATGTCCAGCAGCGATTGCAGCCACTGGTGGGTGCGTTTCTGCAGGTCGTTGAGGGTCAGGTCGGCGCCCTTGTACAGCCAGTGCGAAGCGACGCCTTCTTCCGCCACATGATGCATGTCGCGCGTGCGGAACTGGAATTCGACGGGCGTGCCGTAGGGGCCGACCAGTGTGGTGTGCAGGGACTGGTAGCCGTTCACCTTGGGAATGGCGATGTAGTCCTTGAACTTGCCCGGGACCGGGCGGTACAGCTGGTGCAGCGTGCCCAGCGCCAGATAGCATTCCGGCAGCGTGTGCACGATGACGCGGAAGCCGTAGATGTCGAGCACGTCGGAGAACGATTTCTTCTGGTCGACCATCTTGCGGTAGATGCCGAACAGCGTCTTTTCGCGCCCGGTGACCTCGGCCTCGATACCGGCGGCGGGCAGCGCGGCGCGCACCGAATCGGCGATCTTGGTAATGACTTCGCGGCGGTTGCCGCGCGCGGCCAGCACGGCCTTGTACAGCACCTGGTAGCGGTTCGGGTACATCGCCGCGAAGCACAGGTCCTGGAGTTCGCGGAACAGCAGGTTCAGGCCCAGGCGGTGCGCGATGGGCGCGTAGATGTCCAGCGTTTCGCGCGCGATGCGGCGGCGCTTTTCAGGGTTGACCGCATCCAGCGTGCGCATATTGTGCAGGCGGTCGGCCAGCTTGATGAGGATGACGCGCACGTCGCGCGCCATCGCCAGCAGCATCTTGCGGAAGCTCTCTGCCTGCTGTTCGGCCTTGGTGGCGAAGTCCAGGCGGTCGAGTTTGGACAGTCCGTCGACCAGTTCGGCGACTTCGGGCCCGAATTTCTCGGCAAGCTCATGCTTGGCGATGCCCTGGTCTTCCATGACATCGTGAAGCAGGGCGGCGGACAAGGCGTTGACGTCGAGCTTCCAGCCGGCGCAGATTTCGGTGACGGCGATGGGGTGCGAGATATAGGGCGAACCGCTGGCGCGGAACTGGCCCAGATGCGCCTGGTCGGCGAAGCGATAGGCTTCGCGCACACGCTCTACGTCTTTCTTGTCGAGATAGCTGCCGATGATTTCGGTCAGCGGCGCCAGGGAAGCGACCGGAGAGGCGGTCGCGTCCGCCGCTTCTTGAGCGGCGACGGACGGTGGCGCGGAGAGGTTCTTGTCTTTCTTGCCGGTGCGGCGCCCGAGACGGGAGCCGGCACGCAGCGCGGCAAGCAGACCAGATGAAGCGTACTTCAGCCCGGGAAAAGCCATGCTTGCCGCCCCCCGGAGATGATCAGGTGGGAACTTTACGCAGCATTTCCACGCCGGTGAGGCCGCCCGCGATTTCGCGCAGGGCAGTGACCGTGGGCTTGTCTTTGCTGTCCAGGCGCGGGGCATGGCCTTGCGCCAGCTCGCGGGCGCGGTAGGTAGCGGCCAGCGTGAGCTTGAAACGGTTGGGGATTTGATTCAGACAGTCTTCGACGGTAATGCGAGCCATTAGGACACCTGGTGCTGATGGAGGATAGGGAGAACGCGTTCGGCTCAGTGTTCGGCCGGGATGCCGAGTTGCGAGAACAACTGGCTGTGGCGGGCGGCCTGAGACGAAAAACGCAGCCGCGCGGCGCTGACGATTTGAGTCAGTTCCGACAAGGCTACGCTAAATTCTTGATTAATAATAACATATTCGCATTCAGGCGCGTGGGCGATTTCGCCGCCCGCAGCCATCAGCCGGCGCGCGATGACTTGCGGCTCGTCCTGGCCGCGCGCCTTCAGGCGGCTCTCGAGTTCTTCGATCGAGGGCGGCAGAACGAAGACGCCGATCGCGCCCGGAAAGCGCTGCCTGACTTGGCGCGCGCCCTGCCAATCGATTTCGAGCAGCACGTCGCGCCCGGCGCGCGTGGCCTCGTCGATGCGGTCGCGCGGCGTGCCGTAGAAATTGCCGTGCACCTCCGCCCATTCCAGCAGGTTCTGCGCTTCGCGCAGGCGCTGGAATTCGTCCGTGGACACGAAACGGTACTCGCGGCCGTCTTGTTCGCCGGGACGAGGGGCGCGGGTAGTGCAGGAAATGGAGAGCAGGATGGAAGGGTCTTGCTGCAGCAAGGCCTTGACCAGGCTGGACTTGCCGGCGCCGCTGGGCGCGACGACCATGAAGACGTTTCCGGGATTGGCGTGCATGAATTGTTATCGGGCTTGGTGCTAAGACTGAAAGGATAGCAAATCGCGCGGCCCGGCAGGAGGAAAAACCCTGCCGGGCCGCGCGTAGCCCGCCGAGCTTCGCTCAGCCGCCGGCCTTAGCGGCGGCCGCGCCGAGCTTGCCGCCGGACGCGGGTGCGCCGCTGCCGAGCAGATGGCCGTTGACTTCGATCCCGTACAGGGAATCGTCGGAGTCGTGGTATTTGGCCCGGGTCGCGGCCACCGATTCCGTGTAGCGCGGATCCTGCGGGCGTTCATGGGCGTTCATGAAATAGGCGACGTCCCACGCTTCCTGGTCGCTCAGCATGCCGGCCTGTCCGAGCGGCATATTGGCCTTGATGAAGCCGGCGGCGTTGCCGATCTGGTGCATGCCCGCGCCCCAGTTGAAGGAGTCCGGCCCCCACAGCGCGGGGAAGACCCAGTGCTTGCCGTTCTTCTGGCCCTGGCCTTCGGCGCCGTGGCACACGGCGCAGTACTGCGCGTATACCTCGCTGCCGCGCAGGTAGTCGGCCTTGCGGGCCGGCGGCGGCAGCTTGCGGTAGCCCTGGCCTTCCAGCACCACGCCGGTGGGCGCCTTGCTGGCCAGCCAGAACATATAGGTCTGCAGCGCGGTGAGGGTCGGGTCGTCCGCGGGCGGCGCCTTGCCGTTCATGCTGAAGCGGAAGCAGCCTTGCAGGCGTTCGGCCAGCGTGTTCACGTGGCCGTTCTTCGCGCGATATGCGGGGTACAGCACATAGGCGGCCCACATCGGAGCCGAATCGGGGCGCCGGCCGGCGTCCAAGTGGCAGCTTGCGCAGTTCAGGTCGTTGCCGACGAATTTGCCGGCCAGTTGGGGCGTATGCAGGAAGATCTGCTCGCCTTGGCGCACGGTCTTGCCGAAGTCGGTGTCGGGCAGCGAGGCGGCCGAAGGCGGCGTGAAAGCAGGGCGGGGCTCGGCGGCGTGGAGGGACGCGGAGGCGGCGAGGCCGGCGGCGGCGAGCAGGAGGCGCAGGCGGACGATGGTCATTGCTTGGCTCCGGCGGAGGCGTTGGCTTGCGCGGCAAGCGTGTCGGCTGCCTTGGGCAGGCCGGCATAGTAGGCGGAGACGGCGTCGATCTCGTCGTCGGAGAGCCGGGTGGCTACCGCCGGCATCAGGCCCAGCGGGCCGGGCGGGCGCTGGCCCTGGCGCCAGGCGCGCAACTGGCCCGCTATATAGGCGGCAGGCTGTCCGGCCAGGGCGGGGAAGTTCTCGCCTACGCCGATGCCGCCGGGGCCGTGGCATTGGTTGCAGGCGGGCACGTTCTTGTCCCAGGCTCCGCGCGTGGCGAGCCAGGCGCCGGTGTCGGCGGGCTTGACCGGATGCATGGCGGTGGCGGCGAGCCGGTCGGTGTCCAGCGCGGATGGCAGCGCGGCGTAGTAGCGCGCCACGGCCTGGCGCTGGGCTGGATCCAGCGCCTTGGCGGTCGCGGCCATGACCGGGCTGACGCGCGAGCCATTGGCCATGGCGTTCAGCTGCTCCTCCAGGTACCGCCCGCCCATGCCCGCCAATTGCGGAAAGCCGGCGGCCGGATTGCCTTCGCCACGGGCTCCGTGGCAGGTGATACAGGCGGGCGCGCCGTTGGCGCCCTGGGCGCTGATCTGCTTGCCGTCCGGCGCGCTTTGCGCGCCGGACGAGGCGGCGAACAGCGCGCCCAGGATCAGCGCGCCGGGTAAGGATCGGGACATGGAACCTGCTCCATAGGTATTGGATTTTTGGTAATAAGCTAATTTCTAATAATTATATAAATACTTGTGACGGATCAACACGAGATTGTCCATTTGATGGCGCGGACGGCGCCGGCTTTGCAACTGGAAC
>NZ_JPYO01000018.1 GCF_000757485.1 Achromobacter sp. RTa | reverse complement strand
AGTGTCACCTATGTCCTCGTACACCTGTTACCCATGTCCCCGGTCCATACACGGTTTCCCCTTGGGGCGGCCCGGCGGGGAAACGGTTTAATGCCTGGTCCGCCAAAGAAAAAGCCCCTTGAGCGATCAAGGGGCTTTTTCTTGCCGGCGGCGACGATTACTTGTCGGCGGCGTTGGTGATGGCGTTGCCAGCCTTGGACATGTCCTTGCCCATGCCCGCGACGGTGTTGCAACCGGCGAGGACAAAGCCGAACACGACGAAGGCGGTCAGCACGATCTTGCTGCGCATGCTGGCGCTCCTATAGTGATAAAACGGTTCCGGCCCGTACTTTAGACGATTTCGACGCGGAGTTCGCCCAGGCCCTCGACGCCGCCCGTGATGACATCCCCCTGCAGCACCGCGCCCACGCCCTCCGGCGTGCCGGTGAAGATGATGTCGCCCGGCTGCAGTTCGAACAGGCCCGACAGGTAGGCGATGCTTTCCGGCACATTCCACAGCATTTGCGAGATGTCGCTGGACTGCTTGCGCTGGCCGTTCACGTCCAGCCAGATGGCGCCCTTGTCCAGGGTGCCGACCACGCTGCGGGGGTGGATCGGGCCCAGCGGCGCGGACAGATCGAACGCCTTGCCGATTTCCCAGGGACGCCCCTGCTTCTTCATTTCGCCCTGCAGGTCGCGGCGAGTCATGTCCAGGCCCAGCGCATAGCCCCACACGCATTCATTGGCCTCTTCGACCGGAATGTTGCGCCCGCCCTTGCCCAGCACGACGACGAGTTCCATCTCGTAGTGCAGGTTGGAAGTCTTGGGCGGATACGGCATCTTGCCGGTTTCGCCGTCGGCCACGCTCAGCACCGCGTCGGCGGGCTTGCAGAAGAAGAACGGATCTTCACGGCCGGTGAAGCCCATTTCCTTGGCGTGCTCGGCGTAATTGCGGCCGACGCAATAGACACGGCGTACCGGGAACAGCGCGGCGCTGCCGGCAACGGGAACCGCCACGGGCGGCTGGGGAGGCAATACGTAGTCCATGTTCAATCAACCTATGATGAATACGTGACCGGAAACCGGCTAAGCGCTTGCTGCCCCCAAGGGGGCAGTGTCGCCTTGGGCGGCCAGGCGATGAAAACCATTCGCGAGTTTATCCCTTTCCGCGCGGCCGGGCGCGGTCATCGGGCGTTCAGGCCAACGTAGGGATTTCCCCGTCGAACACCACCAGGCGTTCGATGAAATCCGCCATGTAGGCCTTCATTTCCTGGTGCGCCGGCGACACCTGGTAGCGATCGTGCGCGGGGCTGTCGCCGAACGCGGCCACCACGGCGTGCGTCAGGCCGTCCGAGCGGCTGGCTTCGTTGCGCCGGAAGGCATACGCAGAAACCCCGTCGCACTCCGACAGGATCCGCTGGCAATAGCCCTGGACCCGGTCGTGGAAGCGCTCGTCGGCGGCATCGGAAAGTTGCAGCATTACGACATGCAAGTACATCAGGATTCCTTTTTCGATCGGGTAAGCGCCAGCCAGGCCCGCGCGATCAGCCCCATGATGCCGTCTCGGAACAGCAGCACGCACAGGACAAAAATAACCCCCTGGGCGATGAGCACCCAGGACCCCAGCGGCGCCAGGTAGTTCTGCAGCGACACGAAAGTGAAGGCGCCGGCCAGCGGGCCGAACACCGTGCCGATGCCGCCCAGCAGCGCCATCAGCACCACCTCCCCGTTGGCATGCCAGTGCACGTCGGTCAGCGACGCCACGCCGAACACCAGCACCTTCAGCCCACCGGCCAGGCCCGCCACCGAGGCGGACAGGGTGAACGCCATGAGCTTGTACCGCGACGTCGAATAGCCCAGCGAACGGGCGCGCTGCTCGTTGTCGCGCACCGAGCGGATCACTTCCCCGAACGGCGAGTTCAGCACGCGCAGCACGAAGGCGTAGCCCAGCGCGAAGACCAGCAGCGTGAAGTAGTACATGGGCATCACGCCTTGCAGGTCGAAGATGCCGAACAGCTTGCCGCGCGGCACGCTCTGCAGGCCGTCCTCGCCTCCAGTGAAGCCCGCCTGGACCGCGATGAAGTACACCAGTTGCGACAGCGCCAGCGTGATCATCGCGAAGTAGATGCCCTGGCGGCGGATGGCGATGGCGCCGAACGCCAGGCCCAGCAGGCCGCCGGTCAGCACCCCGGCCAGCAGGCCGAGCTCCGGCGTGGCGCCCAGCAGCTTCATCACGATGCCGGTCGCATACGCCGCCGCTCCGAAGAACGCGGCATGGCCGAACGACAGCAGGCCCACGTAGCCCACCAGCAGGTTGAAGGCTGCCGCGAACAAGGCGAAGCACAGCACCTTCATCAGGAAGGTGGGATAGATGAACCACGGCGCCACCAGCGCCGCAACCGCCAGCGCCGCCATCGCCACACGCATGCCGCGGCGGCCCAACTGCACAGGCTCGCGGGTCGCTTCGGCCGCCAGCACGTTCTGCACCTGCAGAGGCTTGCCGAACAGCCCTGCGGGCTTGCACAGCAGCACCAGCACCATGATGATGAAAATCGCCAGGTTGGCGGCCTCGGGATAGAACACTTTGGTCAGGCCCTCGATGATGCCAAGGCCGAAGCCGCTGACGATGGCCCCCATGATGGACCCCATGCCGCCAATCACCACCACCGCAAACACGACGACGACCAGGTTGGACCCCATCATCGGACTGACCTGGTAGATCGGCGCGGCGATCACGCCCGCCACCGAGGCCAGGGCCACGCCAAGCGCGTAGGTCAGCGTGATGAGCAGCGGCACGTTGATGCCGAACGAACGCACCACCGTCGGGTTTTCCGTCGCCGCGCGCAGCATGGCGCCAACGCGGGTCTTCTCGATCAGCACCCAGACGGCCAGGCACAATACCAGCGACACGACGACCGCCCAGCCGCGATACCAGGGCAGGAACATGAAGCCCAGGTTGACGCCGCCCATCAGCGCCTTGGGGATGGTGTAGGGCAGCCCCGACACGCCATAGGCCTGGCGCAGCCCGCCTTCGATCAGCAACGCAATGCCGAAGGTCAGCAGCAGGCCGTACAGGTGGTCCATGCGGTAGGTGCGCGAGATCAGCGCGCGCTCGACCACGATGGCGAAGGCCGCCATGATGAGCGGCACCAGCACCAGCGCGGCCCAGTAGTTCACGCCCAGGTAGTTCAGCAGCATCCAGGCCAGGAACGCGCCGGCCGTGTACTGCGCGCCATGGGCGAAATTGATGATGTTCAACAGGCCGAAGATCACCGCCAGCCCGATCGAGAGCAAGGCGTAGAACGAACCGTTGATCAGGCCGAGCAGCAGCTGGCCGAATAGTGCCGTGGACGGCACGCCGAAAATTTCGAACACGTGGATTCTCCCTCAGACACCCAGGCGGCGCATGATCCGCTCGGGATCGTTGCGCGCCTCTTCCGCCGACAGCTGGTCGACCACGCAGCCGTGTTCCATCACGTAATGGCGGTCGGCTACCTTGCTCGCGAACCGGAAGTTCTGCTCGACCAGCACGATGGTGAAGCCCCGCTCTTTCAAGGTACGGATGGCATGCCCGATCTGCTGCACGATGACCGGGGCCAGGCCCTCGGTAGGTTCGTCCAGCAGGATGAGCTGGGCGCCCGTGCGCAGGATGCGCGCGATCGCCAGCATCTGCTGCTCGCCGCCGGACAGGTTGCCGCCGGAACTGGCGCTGCGTTCGCGCAGGTTGGGAAACAGGGTGTAGATCTCGTCCAGCGACATGCCACCGTCCGCCAGCCGCGGCGGCAGCATCAGGTTCTCGGTCACGCTGAGGCTGCGGAACACCGCCCGCTCTTCCGGGCAATACACCACGCCCAGCCGCGGGATGCGGTGCGGAGCCATGTTCACCGTCTCGCGCCCGTTCAGGAGGATGGAGCCGCGGCGCTTGTCCAGGATGCCCATGATGGCGCGCAGGGTCGTCGTCTTGCCGGCGCCGTTGCGTCCAAGAATGGTGACGAGTTCCCCGCGGTTCACGTTCAGGTCCACGCCGTGCAACACGTGCGATTCGCCGTACCACGCATTGAGTTTTTTGATCTCCAGCATCTCAGTGCGTCTCCTCGTCCGAACCCATGTAGGCCGTGATGACGCGCTCGTCGCGCGACACGGCGGCATAGTCGCCCTGCGCCAGCACCGCGCCGCGCGCCAGCACGGTGATCGTGTCGGAAAGGTCCGCCACCACCGAGAGGTTGTGCTCGACCATGAGGATGCTGCGGTTGACCGAGACGCTGCGGATCAGCGCGGCAATGCGTGCCACGTCCTCCTGGCCCAGCCCGGCCATCGGTTCGTCCAGAAGCATGATTTCCGGTTCCAGCGCCAGGGTAATCGCGATTTCCAGCGCGCGCTTGCGGCCGTAGGGCAACAAGGCGGCGGTCGTGTCCGCCAGCGCGGCCAGGCCGACCGCGTCCAGCAGCTCCATCGCGCGCCCATTGAGGCGGTCGATGCTGCGGCGGCTGCGCCAGAAGCGCCAGCCGTCGCCATGCTGCCGCATCAGCGCCACGCGCATGTTCTGCAAGGCCGTAAGGCCAAGAAATACCGCGGATATCTGGAAAGAACGGACGATGCCCAGCCGCGCGATCTGCTCCGGAGCGAGCGCCGTGATGTCGCGGCCGCGATAGTGGATGGCGCCGGCGTCCGGGGTGAGGAATTTGGTCAGCAGGTTGAAGCAGGTGGTTTTGCCCGCGCCGTTGGGGCCGATCAGGGCGTGGATGGAGCCTTCCCGCAGGGACAGGGACACGTCGTCGACGGCGTTGAAGCCGCCGAAGCGCTTGACCAGCCCACGGGCGGACAGGACCGCTTGGGGGTTCATGGCGGATCTCCTACATGCGGGCCAGCAGGCCGCCGTCTATCGCCAGGACGTGCCCGTTGACGAACGACGCGCCTGGCGAGGCCAGGTAGACCACCGCCGGAGCGATGTCTTCCGGCGCGGCCCAGCGGCCGACCGGAACGGCCGTGGACAGGAAGGACTGGAACTGCGGATTGTCCTGCAGGCCCTGGGTGAAGTCGGTGCGCACGAACCCCGGGGCCAGTGCGTTGCACGTGATGCCGCTGCCCCCGTACTCCACGGCCAGCGCTCGGGTGAAGGCCGCGACGGCGCCCTTGGCCGTTGCGTAGGCCGCGATGTTCGGCATGGTCGCCTGCCCCGCCACGGACGACATCAGGATGATGCGGCCGAAGCCGCGCTTGCCCATGGCCGGCAGCACGGCGCGCGCGCAGTTGAACGCGCCGTTGACGTGGACGTTCTGCAACGCCTGCCATTCGGCTGGGCTCATTTCCACCACGGCTTTGCGGTTCTGGTTGCCCGCATTGCTGACCAGCACGTCGATCGCCAGCCCCGTGTCCTCGAGGCCGGCAACGGCCCGGGCGACCGCGTCGCCGTCGGCCACGTCGAACGGTGCGCCGAGGGCCTTGATGCCCTCCTGCCCCAGGCGTTCGCAAGCGGCTTCGCAGGCCTCGGGGGACAGGTCATTGACCACTACCTGCGCGCCCGCCCGGCCCAGCGCCTGCGCGATCGCGTAGCCCAATCCCCGCGCCGCGCCGGTCACCAGCGCGACGCGCCCCGCCAGACCGAACGTCCGGTCCAGATAGTCGTGTTTCAAGCTTGTCTCCTAGATCTTGTATGCGACCGGATCTCTGGGCCCGGCCTGCGTCCGATCAGGCCTCCGTTTCAAGAAAACCTGATTGACATAAATCTCAATATACGCGACTATTTTTAAACACTCAATAACAAGATTTTTTCTTTATCTCTTATAAAGAGTTCTGGCTAGGAGACAATCATGGCCCTCGAAACCCCCGGCTGCCCCGCAGCCAACGCGCTGCCGCCCTTGGCCTCGCGCTTCCTGAAAGTCGCCGACCTCCCGTGGAAGCCCACGCAGGTGGAAGGCATCGATATGAAGATCCTGATGCAGGACAAGGAGTCCGGCCTGCTTACCGCCCTGTTCCGCTGGCAACCCGGCACCGAGCTCCCGCTGCACGAGCACGTAGAGGTCGAGCAGACCTATGTGCTGGAAGGCTCGATCGTCGATGCCGAAGGCGAGGTCTGCGCGGGCGACTACGTCTGGCGCCCTCGCGGCAACCGGCACGTGGCGCGCGCGCCCAACGGCGCGCTGGTGCTCAGCTTCTTCCTGAAACCCAATCTGTTCATCGAAGGCTACGCCGGCCAGACGCTGGAATAAGCTTTTTTTTGCCGCCAGGCCGCTCTAAGGCAAAAGCGTCCCCTCGGGCCGCAGCAAGCCAAAGACGCGGCGTGAAGGCACTTTTTTGCGCGACCGCCCGGCACAGGATGGCGCGCTGGACTCGAAGCCCCCGAGGAGACATACCCCATGAAGACCCGTTTGAAGAACAGCCTTGCCGCCTGCGTGCTGGGCGCCCTTTCCGTGTCCGCCCAGGCGCAGGTGTCGGATGACGTCGTGAAGATCGGCGTGCTGGGAGACCAGTCCGGCATGATGGCCGACCTCTCCGGCAAGTTCGGCGTCGAAGCCGTGAAGATGGCCGTCGAGGATTTCGGCGGAACCGTGCTGGGCAAGCCCATCGAAGTCATTTCGGCGGACCACCAGAACAAGGTGGACATCGGCGTGGCGACGGCGCGCCGCTGGTACGAAAACGACAAGGTGGACCTGATCCTGGACGTGCCCAATTCCGCCATCGCGCTCGCGGTGCAGGACCTGACCCGGCAGATGAAGCGCGTGGTGATCTTCACCAGCGCCGGCTCCGCCGATCTGACCGGCAAGGCCTGCTCGCCCAACGGCATGCATTGGACCTACGACACCTACGCCTACGCCACCGGCGTGGCCAATGGCGTCATGGAAGACGGCGGCAAGAGCTGGTATTTCATCACCTCCGACTATGCCTTCGGCCATTCGCTGGAGCGCGACGCCATGGCGGTGGTCAAGTCCAAGGGCGGGCAGGTCGTGGGCAGCGTCCGCCACCCCATCGCCAGCGCCGACTTTTCCTCGTTCCTGCTGCAGGCGCAAGCTTCCAAGGCCCAGGTCATCGGCCTGGCCAATGGCAGCGGCGACACCATCAACAGCATCAAGCAGGCATTCGAGTTCGGCATCATGGGCAGCAAGCAGCGCGTGGCGGCGCTGTTCATGAGCATCGTGGACGTGCGCAGCGTGGGGCTGGAATACGCGCAGGGCCTGAACCTGGTGGAGCCGTTCTACTGGGACCAGGACGACAAGGCGCGGCAATGGTCCGAACGCTATTTCAAGCGCACCGGCCGCATGCCCTCCATGGTGCAGGCGAGCAATTACAGCGCGACCATGCATTATCTGAACGCCATCAAGGCGGCGGGCACCGACGGCTCCGAGGCCGTGCTGAAGAAAATGCATGAAACGCCTATCAACGACTTCATGACCGAGAACGGCCGGATCCGCGAGGACGGCCGCGTCATGCGCGACCTCTATCTGTTCCAGGTCAAGAAGCCGTCGGAATCCAAGCGCGACTGGGACTACTACAACCTCGTCCGCAAGATTCCCGCAGAACAGGCCTTCCGTCCGCTGCAGGACGGCGGCTGCTCGCTGGTGAAGCCGTGATGGACGGCGCGCCTGGGCTGCTTGCCGGCAAGCGCGCCATTGTCACGGGGGGCGCCAACCCCCGGGGCATCGGCGCGGCCATCGTGGACTTGTTCATCGCGCAAGGCGCTGCCGTCGCCGTGCTGGACCAGGCCTATCCCGAAGGCGCCGCCCCGGCGCTTGAGGGGGGCCGGGTCAACCTGCATTGCGACGTATCGCGCCAGGCATCCTGCGCAACCGCGGTAGAACAGGCGAAGGCCGCGCTCGGCGGGATCGACGTGCTGGTCAATAACGCCGGCATCGTCGCCGCCACGCGCATCTGGGACCTGCCCGAGGATGAATTCCGCCGCATGATCGAAGTGAACCTGACCGGCACCTACAACGTCACCCACGCGGCGCTGCCGGCCCTGCTGGACAGCCCGCGACGCCCCGCCATCGTCAATCTGGGCTCCACTGCCGCGCTACGCGGCGGAGGTCTGCTCGGCGGCTCGCACTATGCCGCGTCCAAGGGCGGCGTCATCAGTTTCACCAAGGCGCTGGCCCGCGAACTGGGCCCACGCGGCGTCCGCGCCAATTGCGTGGCGCCGGGCATCATCGAAACGGACATGACGCTGGGCAAATTCGGCGAAAATTGGGAACAAGAACTCAAACAGGGCATTCCGCTCCAGCGTTTCGGCTCGCCCGCCGAAGTCGCTCAAGCCATTCTTTTCCTGGCCTCGGACCTGTCCTCCTACTCAACCGGCATCGTGGTCGACGTCAACGGCGGCTTCCACATTCACTAGGCGCGCCATCCCGCAATGAGCACCCCAGACCGCATGTTGTCCATCCTCGACCTCTTTCGCGACGACACCACCGCCGCGTTCCAGGAAGACGTCATGGCGCATCTGGAGTGCTCGCGCGCTACGGCGTACCGCTATCTGAAGTCGCTGACCGAGAGCGGCCTGCTCGCGCCCACCTCCGGCGGCGCCTACGTGCTGGGATCGCGCATCATCGAGCTGGACCGCCACCTGCGCCAACACGATCCCCTGATGCGGGCCGCGCGCGACGTCATGCGCGCCACGGGCGACGAGCTGCACGCCAACCTGATGCTCTGCAGCTACTATGGCGACAAAGTCATGTGCGTGGACCGCTACTGGACGGACAATTCCATCGAGTCCAGCTATGCCCGCGGCCGCCCCTACACCATGTTCCACGGGGCCACGGCCAAGCCCATCCTGGCCAACCTGCCGCCCTATCAGCTGCGCAACCTGATGCTCTGGCACAGCGCGGAAATCCGCGAGGCCGGCCTGGGTGAAGACTGGGATGAATTCCGCGCCAACCTGAAGCGCCTGCGCAACGCGGGCGTGTACGTTTCGCACGGCGAGATCGATCGCGGGCTGATCGGCATCGGCTCGGCGATCTTCAGCCCCGAACAGAAGGTGGTCGGCAGCCTGGTGTTCATTGCCGCCGAGGCCCGCACCTCGGAAGAGCGGCTGGATATCCTGCGGGCGCGCATCCAGGTCGCGGCCGCGCAGGTGTCGCAGAACCTGCAGGCCCCGCAAAGCAACGGCGCGGCGGCGATCGGCATCATGCCGTCGCGGCCGCGCCGCTCCAAAACGCCGGCCGGCTCATCGCCGGCACGGCTAAAGAAATAGCCCCCACGCTGCGCCTTCGGCTTGCTGCCCCCCGAGGGGGCCGTTTTTGCCTTGGGGCGGCCCGGCGGCAAAAATAGCCCCCACGCTG
>NZ_JPYO01000017.1 GCF_000757485.1 Achromobacter sp. RTa | reverse complement strand
CGTGAAGGCGGTCGTACCGTCGGCGCCGGCGTCGTCGCCAAGATCCTGAAGTAAGCAATACCCGGATGGATAGAGTGGGCTTTTGAGCCCCTCTATCCATCAGTGCTGTAAAAGTAGTATGATGTATGGTTCCGCAAGCTATTGCATGTAATGCGGAAGCTGCTGTGTAGTGCAAGTGTAGTGTTTTAGGGGCATAGCTCAATTGGCAGAGCGTCGGTCTCCAAAACCGAAGGTTGTAGGTTCGATTCCTACTGCCCCTGCCACCGCCAGGATAAACCCGCGGGAGATCATCGCGAGTTACGCATTCACGGCGGCTCGCGTCGCAATATGTCTAATACCAGCGTAGAAACCGTAACCAGTACCGCCGACCGGGTAAAGCTCGGGCTGGCGGTTCTCGTCGTTATTGCTGGCATCGTCGGGTTCTCCGTGCTCAGCGCGCAGCCGATGCCTGCTCGTATCGGCGTGTTCGTCGGCGGCCTCGTGATCGCAGCCGTGATCGCCTGGTTCAGCGAACCCGGCCGTCGCACCTTGAGCTTCGCGAGCGAGTCCTACAACGAAGTCAAGCGTGTCTCGTGGCCCACGCGCAAGGAAACGACCCAGATGACGGGCATCGTTTTCGCGTTTGTGGCGGTCATGGGCATTTTCATGTGGGTGCTCGACAAGGGCATCGAATGGATTCTCTACGGCCTGTTGCTGGGCTGGAAATAAGGACGGCGAATGAGTAAGCGTTGGTATGTCGTCCATGTGTACTCCGGCATGGAAAAAAGCGTACACAAGGCCCTGAACGAGCGCATCGAGCGCGCGGGCCTGCAAACGTCTTTTGGCCGCATTCTTGTGCCCTCCGAGGAAGTCGTCGAGGTCAAGGGTGGCCAGAAGTCGATCACCGAACGCCGCATTTTCCCCGGTTACGTCCTGGTTGAAATGGACCTGACCGACGAAACGTGGCACCTGGTCAAGAACACCAACCGCGTCACCGGCTTCCTGGGTGGCTCGGGCAACCGTCCGACCCCGATTTCCGAAAAGGAAGTCGAGAAGATCCTCTCCCAGATGGAAGAGGGCGTCGAGAAACCGCGCCCCAAGATCCTCTTCGAAGTGGGCGAGATGGTTCGGGTCAAGGAAGGTCCGTTTGCGGACTTCAACGGCAACGTCGAAGAAGTCAACTACGAAAAGAGCAAGGTGCGCGTGTCTGTCACCATTTTTGGTCGCGCCACGCCCGTCGAACTCGATTTCAGTCAGGTCGAAAAGACCTAATTTCAACCCCGGGGAGCTTCGGGCCTGAACGGAACGAAGCGATATAACCCGCAAGGAGCAAAGCATGGCGAAGAAAATCGTCGGCTTTATCAAGCTGCAAGTGCCGGCTGGTAAGGCTAACCCCTCCCCCCCGATTGGCCCGGCGCTGGGTCAGCGCGGCCTGAACATCATGGAATTCTGCAAGGCGTTCAACGCCAAGACGCAGGGCATGGAGCCCGGTCTGCCGATTCCGGTGGTGATCACCGCCTTCGCGGACAAGAGCTTCACCTTCATCATGAAGACCCCGCCCGCGACGGTCCTCATCAAGAAGGCCGCCGGCGTGCAAAAGGGTTCGGCCAAGCCGCACACCGACAAGGTCGGCACGCTGACCCGCGCTCAAGCTGAAGAGATCGCCAAGGCCAAGGGCCCCGATCTGACCGCCGCTGATCTGGAAGCCGCCGTGCGCACGATCGCTGGCAGCGCCCGCAGCATGGGCATCACGGTTGAGGGGATCTAATCATGGCAAAACTGTCCAAGCGCGCTGCTGCCATTGCGCAGAAGATCGACCGCTCCAAGCTGTACCCGGTCGCTGAAGCCCTGACCCTGGTCAAGGAAACCGCCGTCGCCAAGTTCGATGAATCCATCGACGTGGCCGTGCAACTCGGCATCGACCCGAAGAAGTCGGACCAGCTGGTCCGCGGTTCGGTCGTGCTGCCCGCCGGCACCGGCAAGTCGGTCCGCGTCGCCGTGTTCGCCCAGGGCGACAAGGCTGAAGCCGCCAAGGCCGCTGGCGCCGACATCGTGGGTCTGGACGACCTGGCCGAAAGCATCAAGGCCGGTCAGATGGACTTCGACGTGGTCATCGCTTCGCCCGACACGATGCGTGTCGTGGGTGCCCTGGGCCAGATCCTGGGTCCCCGTGGCCTGATGCCGAACCCGAAGGTCGGCACCGTGACCCCGGACGTCGCCACCGCCGTCAAGAACGCCAAGGCCGGTCAGGTCCAGTACCGTACCGACAAGGCTGGCATCATCCACGCAACGATCGGCCGCGCGTCGTTCGGCGTGGAACAGCTGCAAACCAACCTGGCCGCTCTGGTCGACGCCCTGCAAAAGGCTCGTCCCGCAGCTGCCAAGGGCATTTACCTGCGCAAGCTGGCCGTTTCGTCCACGATGGGCGGCGGTGCGCGCGTGGAAATTGCCTCGCTGTCGGCCTAAGCCCGACAGTTGTAAACGTACTTTGGGCCGCATCCGGATTTCTCCGGATGCTGCTGTCAAAGACCGCTGGAGCAGGGCAGTACAGCGTCTCGCTTTTCTGTTTGGAAGGCAGTCCTCGCTGCCCCGCTTAATCCCGAAGCTCGCATAGTTCGGATCCAGCGTAGACGGCGTCCCCAGGAAGATTTCTTTACACGAAGAACTCGACCAGGCGCCGCATTCGGTTGACGTGCAAGGCATTCGCCCCAAGCGTCTTTTGATGGAGTGTTCAAACCGTGAGTCTCAATCGTCAAGAGAAAGCGGTGGTGATCGAGGAAGTCTCGGCTGAAGTTGCCAAGGCCCAATCGATCGTTATCGCTGAGTACCGTGGTCTGGACGTCGCCTCTGTCACCGTACTGCGCAAAACTGCGCGTGAATCGGGCGTGTATCTGCGTGTTCTCAAGAACTCGCTGGCCCGTCGTGCTGTTGCCGGCACGGCTTTCGAGCCGTTGGCCGAGCAACTGACCGGTCCGCTGATCTACGGTATCAGCGCTGATCCGGTTTCGGCGGCCAAGGTCCTCGCAGGTTTCGCGAAAAGCAACGACAAGCTGGTCATCAAGGCGGGCTCGCTGCCCAACAGCCTGTTGACCCAAGACGGCGTGAAGGCTCTGGCCACCATGCCCTCGCGCGAAGAGTTGCTGTCGAAACTGCTGGGCACCATGCAAGCCCCCATCGCGCAATTCGTGCGTACGCTCAACGAAGTTCCGACCAAGTTCGCCCGTGGCCTCGCCGCCGTGCGCGACCAGAAGGCTGCGGCTTAATCGCCTGCCTTCACGGAATTCGCTGAACGACCGAGCGACACCCAAACCCTGGCATTACCAAAATATTTGGAGTTCTGAAAAATGGCACTTAACAAAGCTGAAATCCTTGACGCCATCGCTGGCATGACCGTGCTCGAGCTGTCCGAGCTGATCAAGGAAATGGAAGAGAAGTTCGGCGTGTCGGCTGCTGCCGCCGCTGTCGCTGTCGCTGCTCCCGCCGCTGGTGGCGCTGCCGCCGCTGCTGAAGAGCAGACCGAGTTCACCGTCGTTCTGGCTGAAGCCGGCGCCAACAAGGTTAGCGTCATCAAGGCCGTGCGCGAACTGACCGGTCTGGGTCTGAAGGAAGCCAAGGACCTGGTCGACGGCGCTCCGAAGCCCGTCAAGGAAGGCGTTGCCAAGGCTGACGCCGAAGCCGCCAAGAAGAAGCTGGAAGAAGCTGGCGCCAAGGTCGAAGTCAAGTAAGACCTGCGTCAACTTGCCCGGGGACAGCGCAGTTTGCAGTCCCCGGGCTTTTGCGTTTCCAGGAAACCCCTACTGGGGGCATGCCCTTTCCAGGGGGGTTTCCTGGAGTCGTATCACCTGGGGCCGTGGTTGACGGCCCATGCAACCTCGAGTCGGAGTGCTCATGCCTTACTCGTACACCGAAAAAAAGCGCATCCGCAAAAGCTTCGCCAAGCGTGAAGACGTTCAAAACGTTCCCTTCCTGTTGGCGACACAGCTTCAATCCTACCTAACTTTCCTGCAGGCGGATACCGCCCCGTCCGATCGCGTAGCCGACGGTTTGCAGGCGGCGTTCTCGTCGATTTTCCCGATCGTTAGTCACAACGGTATGGCGCGCTTGGAGTTCGTGAGCTATGTGCTCGGCGAACCGGTGTTCGATGTCAAGGAATGTCAGCAACGTGGCCTGACCTATGCCTCGCCCCTGCGAGCCAAGGTCCGCCTGGTGCTGCTTGACCGCGAAGTCAGCAAGCCCACCGTGAAGGAAGTGAAGGAACAGGAAGTCTACATGGGCGAAATTCCGCTCATGACGGGCACGGGTTCCTTCGTCATCAACGGCACCGAGCGTGTCATCGTTTCGCAGCTGCACCGTTCGCCCGGCGTGTTCTTCGAGCACGATCGCGGCAAGACGCACAGCTCCGGCAAGCTCCTGTTCTCGGCCCGCGTGATTCCCTACCGCGGTTCGTGGCTGGACTTCGAATTCGACCCGAAGGACGTGCTGTTCTTCCGCGTCGACCGCCGCCGCAAGATGCCCGTCACGATCCTGTGCAAGGCCATCGGCATGACGCCGGAATCGATCCTGGCCAACTTCTTCGACTTCGACAACTTCGAACTGAAGAGCGAAGGCGCGATGATGGAATTCGTGCCCGAGCGCTGGAAGGGCGAAATGGCCCGCTTCGACATCTCGGACCGTGCCGGCAAGGTCATCGTCGAGAAGGACAAGCGCATCAACGCCAAGCACCTGCGCGATCTGGCTGCCGGCGGCATCCAGCGCATTTCCGTGCCGGAAGACTTCCTGTACGGCCGTGTGCTGGCCAAGAACATCGTTGATCCGGACACCGGCGAAGTCATCGCCAACGCCAACGACGAGATCACGGAAAGCGTGCTGGGCGCCCTGCGCGCCGCCAACGTGCACGATATCCAGACGCTCTACACGAACGACCTGGATCGCGGCCCGTACATCTCGCAAACGCTGCGCACCGACGAAACCGCCGACCAGATGGCCGCACGCGTCGCCATCTACCGCATGATGCGTCCTGGCGAGCCCCCCACCGAAGAAGCGGTGGAGGCCCTGTTCCAGCGCCTGTTCTACAGCGAAGAAACGTACGATCTGTCGCGCGTCGGCCGCATGAAGGTCAACAGCCGCCTCGGCCGTGGTGAAGACACCAGCGGCCCGATGACGCTGACCAACGAAGACATCCTTGAAACCATCAAGGTGCTGGTCGAGCTGCGTAACGGCCGCGGCCAGATCGACGACATCGATCACCTGGGCAACCGCCGCGTGCGTTGCGTCGGCGAACTGGCCGAGAACCAGTTCCGCGCCGGCCTCGTGCGCGTGGAGCGCGCCGTCAAGGAACGTCTGGGCCAGGCCGAGACGGAAAACCTGATGCCGCACGACCTGATCAACTCCAAGCCGATCTCGGCCGCCATCAAGGAGTTCTTCGGTTCGAGCCAGCTGTCGCAGTTCATGGACCAGACCAACCCGCTGTCGGAAATCACGCACAAGCGCCGCGTTTCCGCACTGGGCCCGGGCGGCCTGACGCGCGAGCGCGCCGGCTTCGAAGTCCGCGACGTGCACCCGACCCACTATGGCCGCGTCTGCCCGATCGAAACGCCGGAAGGCCCGAACATCGGCCTGATCAACTCCATGGCGCTGTATGCTCGCCTGAACGAGTACGGCTTCCTGGAAACGCCTTACCGCAAGATCGTCGACGGCCGCGTCAGCGACCAGATCGACTACCTGTCGGCCATCGAAGAAAGCCACTACGTCATCGCGCAGGCGAACGCCGCGCTCGATGACGAAGGCCGTTTCGTTGACGACCTGGTTGCTTGCCGTGAAGCCGGCGAAACGATGCTGACCGCCCCGGCCAACGTGCACTACATGGACGTCGCCCCGTCGCAGATCGTCTCGGTCGCCGCCTCGCTGATTCCGTTCCTGGAGCACGACGACGCGAACCGCGCGCTGATGGGCGCCAACATGCAACGCCAGGCCGTGCCTTGCCTGCGTCCGGAAAAGCCGGTCGTGGGCACGGGCATCGAGCGCACCGTGGCCGTTGACTCGGGCACGACCGTACAAGCCCTGCGTGGCGGCCTGGTCGACCACGTCGACGCCGAGCGTGTCGTGATCCGCGTGAACGATGAAGAAAACGTCGCTGGCGAAGTCGGCGTCGACATCTACAACCTGATCAAGTACACGCGTTCCAACCAGAACACGAACATCAACCAGCGTCCCATCGTCAAGCGCGGCGACCGTGTCGCCAAGGGCGACGTGCTGGCCGACGGCGCATCGACCGACCTGGGCGAACTCGCTCTGGGTCAGAACATGCTGATCGCGTTCATGCCCTGGAACGGCTACAACTTCGAAGACTCGATCCTGATCTCCGAAAAGGTCGTGGCCGACGATCGCTACACCTCGGTGCACATCGAGGAACTGACGGTCGTTGCCCGTGACACGAAGCTCGGACCTGAAGAAATCACGCGCGACATCAGCAACCTGGCCGAGACGCAGCTGAACCGCCTGGACGATTCCGGCATCACGTACATCGGCGCCGAAGTCAGCGCCGACGACGTGCTGGTCGGCAAGGTGACGCCGAAGGGCGAGACCCAGCTGACGCCGGAAGAAAAGCTGCTGCGCGCCATCTTCGGCGAGAAGGCGTCCGACGTTAAGGACACCTCGCTGCGCGTGCCCTCGGGCATGACCGGCACCGTGATCGACGTGCAGGTGTTCACGCGCGAAGGCATCGTGCGCGACAAGCGCGCCCAGTCCATCATCGACGATGAACTGCGCCGCTATCGCCAGGACCTGAACGACCAGCTGCGCATCGTCGAGAACGACCAGTTCGACCGTATCGAGAAGATGCTGGTCAACAAGACCGTCAACGGCGGTCCGCGCAAGCTGGCCAAGGGCGCCACGATCACCAAGGCCTATCTGGCCGATCTGGATCGCTGGCAGTGGTTCGACATCCGCCTGGCCGATGAGCCGCACGCCGTCGTGCTGGAGCAGGCCAAGGAATCGCTCGAGCAGAAGCGTCACCAGTTCGACCTGGCCTTCGAAGAGAAGCGCAAGAAGCTGACGCAGGGCGACGAGCTGCCCCCGGGCGTGCTGAAGATGATCAAGGTCTACCTGGCCGTGAAGCGTCGTCTGCAGCCTGGCGACAAGATGGCGGGCCGCCACGGCAACAAGGGCGTGGTCTCGCGCATCACCCCGGTGGAAGACATGCCGCACATGGCTGACGGCACGCCGGCCGACATCGTTCTGAACCCGCTGGGCGTGCCCTCGCGGATGAACGTCGGCCAGGTGCTGGAAGTGCACTTGGGCTGGGCTGCCAAGGGCGTGGGCCACCGCATCGCCGACATGCTGCGCGACGAGCGCACCGCGCAGGTCAAGAACGTCCGCGCCTACCTGGACAAGGTCTACAACACGACCGGCACCGGCGCGCGCATCGACGAGCTGACCGACGACGAAGTCATGGAAATGGCCCAGAACCTCAAGAACGGCGTGCCGTTCGCGACGCCCGTCTTCGACGGCGCGACCGAAGAGGAAATCACCACGATGCTGGAACTGGCCTATCCGGACGACGTCGCCAAGCGCATGGCGCTGACGCCGTCGCGCACGCAGGCATGGCTGTTCGACGGCCGTACCGGCGAGCAGTTCGAGCGTCCCGTGACCGTCGGCTACATGCACTACCTGAAGCTGCACCACTTGGTCGACGACAAGATGCACGCGCGTTCGACCGGCCCGTACTCCTTGGTTACCCAGCAGCCGCTGGGCGGCAAGGCGCAGTTCGGCGGCCAGCGTTTCGGGGAAATGGAAGTGTGGGCGCTGGAAGCATACGGCGCCGCCTACACCCTGCAGGAAATGCTGACGGTGAAGTCGGACGACATCACCGGCCGTACCAAGGTATACGAAAACATCGTCAAGGGCGACCACGTCATCGATGCCGGCATGCCGGAATCGTTCAACGTGCTGGTCAAGGAAATCCGCTCGTTGGCCCTGGACATGGATTTGGAGCGTAACTAATGAAAGCGCTACTCGACCTCTTTAAGCAAGTCTCGCAAGACGAGCAGTTCGATGCCATCAAGATCGGCATCGCCTCGCCCGAGAAGATCCGTTCGTGGTCCTACGGCGAAGTTCGCAAGCCCGAGACCATCAACTACCGCACGTTCAAGCCTGAGCGCGACGGCCTGTTCTGCTCCAAGATCTTTGGCCCGATCAAAGACTACGAGTGCCTGTGCGGCAAGTACAAGCGCCTGAAGCATCGTGGCGTGATCTGCGAGAAGTGCGGCGTTGAAGTTACCGTTGCCAAGGTTCGCCGTGAACGCATGGGCCACATCGAGCTGGCCAGCCCCGTTGCGCACATCTGGTTCCTGAAGAGCCTGCCGTCGCGTCTGGGCATGGTGCTCGACATGACCCTGCGCGACATCGAACGCGTTCTGTACTTCGAAGCCTGGTGCGTGATCGAACCCGGCATGACGCCGCTCAAGCGCGGCCAGATCATGTCGGATGACGATTTCCTCGCCAAGACCGAAGAGTACGGCGACGATTTCCGTGCCCTGATGGGCGCGGAAGCCGTGCGCGAACTGCTGCGCACCATCGACATCGACCGCGAAGTGGAAACGCTGCGCGGCGAACTGAAGGCCACCAGTTCGGAAGCCAAGATCAAGAAGATCTCCAAGCGCCTGAAGGTGCTGGAAGGCTTCCAGAAGTCCGGCATCAAGGCCGAATGGATGGTCATGGAAGTGCTGCCCGTGCTGCCGCCGGACCTGCGTCCGCTGGTGCCGCTGGACGGCGGCCGCTTCGCGACCTCCGACCTGAACGACCTGTACCGCCGCGTCATCAACCGGAACAACCGTCTCAAGCGCCTGCTCGAGCTGAAGGCTCCGGAAATCATCCTGCGCAACGAAAAGCGCATGCTGCAGGAAGCCGTCGACTCGCTGCTGGACAACGGTCGCCGCGGCAAGGCCATGACCGGCGCCAACAAGCGCCAGCTCAAGTCGCTGGCCGACATGATCAAGGGCAAGAGCGGCCGTTTCCGTCAGAACCTGCTGGGCAAGCGCGTCGACTACTCGGGCCGTTCGGTCATCGTGGTGGGTCCGCAGCTCAAGCTGCACCAGTGCGGCCTGCCCAAGCTGATGGCTCTGGAACTGTTCAAGCCGTTCATCTTCAATCGCCTGGAGATGATGGGCCTGGCCACGACCATCAAGGCTGCCAAGAAACTGGTGGAAAGCCAGGAACCGGTGGTCTGGGACATCCTGGAAGAAGTCATCCGCGAACACCCGGTCATGCTGAACCGTGCGCCCACGCTGCACCGTTTGGGCATCCAGGCGTTCGAGCCCGTGCTGATCGAAGGCAAGGCCATCCAGCTGCACCCGCTGGTTTGCGCGGCGTTCAACGCCGACTTCGACGGCGACCAGATGGCCGTTCACGTGCCGCTGTCGCTGGAAGCCCAGCTGGAAGCGCGCACGCTGATGCTGGCTTCCAACAACGTGCTGTTCCCGGCCAACGGCGAACCGTCGATCGTGCCGTCCCAGGACATCGTGCTGGGTCTGTACTACACGACCCGCGAGCGCATCAACGGCCGCGGCGAAGGCATCTTCTTCATGGACGTTGCTGAAGTCCAGCGCGCCTATGACAACGGCGAAGTCGAGCTGCAAAGCCGCATCACCGTGCGCCTGAAGGAGCACGAGCGCGACGAAAACGGCGAATGGCAGCCGGTCATCCGCCGTCACGAGACGACGGTCGGCCGCGCGCTGCTGTCCGAGATCCTGCCCAAGGGCCTGCCCTTCACCGTCCTGAACAAGGCGCTGAAGAAGAAGGAAATCTCGCGCCTGATCAACCAGTCGTTCCGCCGCTGCGGCCTGCGCGATACGGTCATCTTCGCCGACAAGCTGATGCAGTCGGGCTTCCGCCTGGCCACGCGCGGCGGTATCTCGATCGCCATGGGCGACATGCTGATCCCGACCGCCAAGGAAGGCATCCTGGCCGAAGCCAGCCGCGAAGTGAAGGAAATCGACAAGCAGTACTCGTCGGGTCTGGTCACGTCCCAGGAACGCTACAACAACGTGGTGGACATCTGGGGCAAGGCCGGCGACAAGGTCGGCAAGGCGATGATGGAACAACTGGCCACCGAGCCCGTGACCAACCGTCACGGCGAGGAAGTGCGCCAGGAATCGTTCAACTCCATCTACATGATGGCTGACTCGGGCGCCCGTGGTTCGGCCGCCCAGATCCGCCAGTTGGCCGGCATGCGCGGCCTGATGGCCAAGCCGGACGGCTCCATTATCGAAACGCCGATTACCGCGAACTTCCGTGAAGGCCTGAACGTACTCCAGTACTTCATCTCGACTCACGGCGCGCGTAAGGGTTTGGCCGATACGGCACTGAAGACCGCCAACTCGGGTTACCTGACCCGCCGTCTGGTCGACGTGACGCAGGATCTGGTGATCACCGAGGACGATTGCGGCACTTCGCAGGGCTACAACATGAAGGCCCTGGTCGAAGGCGGTGAAGTCATCGAACCGTTGCGCGACCGCATCCTGGGCCGCGTGGCGGCCGTGGATATCGTCAACCCGGACACGCAGGAAACGGCCATCGTCGCCGGCACCCTGCTGGACGAAGACATGGTCGACACCATCGACCGCATCGGCGTGGACGAAGTCAAGGTTCGCACGCCGCTGACCTGCGAAACGCGCCACGGCCTGTGCGCGCACTGCTACGGCCGCGACCTCGGCCGCGGCTCCTCGGTCAACCAGGGCGAAGCGGTTGGCGTCATCGCCGCCCAGTCCATCGGCGAACCGGGCACGCAGCTCACGATGCGTACGTTCCACATCGGTGGCGCGGCCTCGCGTTCGGCTCTGGCCAGCGCGGTGGAAACGAAGTCCAGCGGTTCCGTCGGCTTTGCCAGCACGATGCGCTACGTCACCAACTCCAAGGGTGAACGCGTGGCCATCTCGCGTTCCGGCGAACTGGCGATCTTCGACGACAACGGCCGCGAACGCGAACGCCACAAGATCCCGTACGGCGCGACCGTGCTGGTGGGCGATGGCGAAGCCGTGAAGGCTGGCGCGCGCCTGGCGACGTGGGATCCGCTGACCCGTCCGATCGTGTCGGAATATGGCGGCGCCGTCCGCTTCGAGAACATCGAAGAAGGCGTGACCGTGGCCAAGCAGGTGGACGAAGTCACCGGCCTGTCGACGCTCGTCGTCATCACGCCGAAGACCCGTGGCGGCAAGATCGTCATGCGTCCGCAGATCAAGCTGGTCAACGAGAACGGCGAAGACGTCAAGATCGCCGGCACCGATCACTCGGTGAACATCTCGTTCCCGGTGGGCGCGCTGATCACGGTGCGCGACGGCCAGCAGGTTGCCGTGGGTGAAGTCTTGGCGCGTATTCCGCAGGAATCGCAAAAGACCCGCGACATTACCGGCGGTCTGCCGCGAGTGGCCGAGCTGTTCGAAGCCCGTTCGCCCAAGGATGCCGGCATGCTCGCCGACGTCACCGGCACGGTCTCGTTCGGCAAGGACACCAAGGGCAAGCAGCGCCTGGTCATCACCGACCTGGAAGGCGTCAGCCACGAGTTCCTGATTCCGAAGGAAAAGCAGGTTCTGGTGCACGACGGCCAAGTGGTGAACAAGGGCGAAATGATCGTGGACGGCCCGGCCGATCCCCACGACATCCTGCGCTTGCAAGGCATCGAGAAGCTGGCGACCTACATCGTCGACGAAGTGCAGGACGTGTACCGTCTGCAGGGCGTGAAGATCAACGACAAGCACATTGAAGTGATCGTCCGCCAGATGCTGCGCCGCGTGAACATCGTCGATGCCGGCGATACCGAGTTCATCCCGGGTGAGCAGGTCGAGCGTTCGGAGCTATTGAACGAGAACGATCGCGTCACGGCTGAAGATCGCCGCCCCGCGACCTACGAGAACGTGCTGCTGGGCATCACGAAGGCCTCGCTGTCGACCGACTCGTTCATCTCGGCCGCTTCGTTCCAGGAAACCACGCGAGTCCTGACCGAAGCCGCCATCATGGGCAAGCGCGACGACCTGCGCGGCTTGAAGGAAAACGTCATCGTCGGCCGCCTGATCCCGGCGGGTACCGGCCTGGCGTACCACCATGCCCGCAAGGACAAGGAAGCGCTGGAGGCTGCGGAACGCGAAGCCGCCCGCCAGCAGGCCAACCCGTTCGAAGACTCGCCGGTCACGGTGGGCTCGGATGCCGAAACGCCTGCTGCCGACCTGGGCGCCGAGGACTCCGCCGAATAAGCGGAAGCCCTCAAGTAAAAAGGCCGCTGATGCGAATCAGCGGCCTTTTTTCATGGGGCGGGGTTTACCGCGAAGCCTGCGCCCGGGCCTGCTGGAAGACGGGGCCCCAGGCCGGGTGGCCGGCCTCGTTGGGCGCCAGCGTGAACGAGGGATCCAGGACGAGGATGCGGGAGAAACTGTCTTCGCAAAGCTGCGGATAGCGGCTTACGCAATAACTGAACGCCTGCAATTTGTAGGCTTCGATGCGCACCGCCTTGGTGGACGTGGCCAGCGCGTCGGAGGTGGCCACGGTGCGGATGACTTCCCCATAGCGTCCTGCGCTGTACTTGTCGCGCACTTGTTGCAATTGATCCAGCGCTTCCGCGGTCGGCGGGCCCTCCGGCTGCCGGGAGGTGCCGGCGCAACCCGCAAGGAGGACGGATAGGCCGAGCAGACTACTCAGAATGCGAATTTTCATGGGCTTCCAAAGGGGGAGGGTGATGTGGCCATACGCTATCGTGCCACAGCCTGATGCGCTCGGACATTTTCGGCAATGTCCTTGCGTAGCGGATTCGATAATATTCGCCCTATTCACTTCTCAATGCATATTCGCGCCGTGGCGCAACTCTCGATCATGTCTCCTTCCGCCGGCCTGTTGACGCCGCGTGGCCCTTTTTCCGGCGCCGCGCCGCTTGCGCTGCGCCCATTGAGCGCCATTGCCGCCAGCACGGCGGGGGGCGTCCCGGAAGCGCGCATCAAGCGGCTTCTCTCCGATCTATTGCCGTCCCTCATATCCTTGCATGCGCAGGGTGAGATCTGTGGCGACATTTCCCTGGAAACAGTGGGGATGGACGAGAACGCGCGGGCGCATCTGGTTCCGGAGCTGATCGTAGCGCGCTCGCGCCGCGTCAGCCGCACTCCGACCGCCGGCTTCGCGCCGTTTGAGCTGTATACCGATACCATGGAGTGGCCGCGCGGCCCCTGGAGCGACATCTACGCTTTGTGCGCCGTCATGCATGCGCTGGTCATCGGACGCCGGCCTCCGCCCGCGCCCGAACGCCGCGCGGCCGATACCTACGAACCGCTCGTCTCGCTGGGCCTGCCGAAATATAGCCACGATTTCCTGTCCGTGATCGACGCCGGCCTGTCGATGAAGCCCGCCGACCGGCCGCAAACACTGGCCGAGCTGGCCGAGATGCTGGGCGTTGCCGCGCAGCCCGAAATCTTGCCCGACCAGACCGATTCCACCGAGGCCGTTGCCGCGCAGGCCACGCCCGCGGCGGCTGCCGCCGTGGAACGCCGGCCTGCGCGTGGGCGCCGGGCGCTGTTGTGGCTGTTGTTCATCGCGGCGCTGGCCGGCGCGGGCGTATACGCCTGGCTGGAGTCGGGCCTGGGCGCCCAGAATGCTCTGATTACCCGCTCCGAAGTCGTCCAGCCCAATCCGCCGGTCGTCCATCCCTTGCCGCAAGCGGCGCCGCCAGCGGCGCCCGAGCCTCAAGCTCCGCCAGGCCCCCAGGCGCCGCCCGAACCACCGAGCCTGGCTTCGGCCGGCAGCACCGGGCAGGTGGAAAGCCCGGCGCCTGCCGCGCCGCCCGCCGAAGCGCCATCCCCGGACGAGGCGCCGCAGGCGTCCCCGACGCCAGAGGCGCCCGCCGTAGAAGCCGTAGAAGCCGAGGAAGCCGCCAAGCCCAAGCCCGTGCCGGTGCTGGTACGGTTGGATATCCGTCCTTGGGGAGAAGTGTGGATCAACGGCGTGGCGCGGGGCATCAGCCCGCCCGTCAAGGAGCTCAGGCTGATTCCCGGCAAATACCAAGTGGTGGTACGCAATGCCGATCTGCCGCCGTACCGCACCAGCCTGGAGGTCAAGGCTGGCCGGCCGGGCGTGATTTCGCACACGTTCCAGTAGCGGCCGCTATGCCTTTGGCGCGCCTTCGGGGTGCTCCAAAGGCGCTTCCGGCGCCATCGGCAGGCGCAGCGTGAAGATCGACCCTACGCCAAGCTCGCTGCTGACCTCCACCGATCCGCCGTGCCGTTCGGCCACGGTGCGCACGAACGCCAGCCCCAGGCCGGCGCCGCCGACGTCGCCCCGGGTTTCCACTCCCACGCGCGAAAACGGCTCGAACAGGCGAGCCAGGTCCTCGGCTGCGATGCCCTGGCCCTGGTCATGGATGGCGACCCGCCAGAAACCGGGTTCATCGTCGATGCCGCACTCGACGCGGGTCTGCGGCGGGCTGTACTTGATCGCGTTGTCGATCAGGTTGCACAGCGTGCGCATGAGCAAGGTCTGGTCGCCGCGGATGTAGGCGGCAGGCAGCGGCAGCCGAAGATCCAGCGCGATACCGCGCTTTTGCGCCGAAGCCCAGAACTCATCGACGGCATCCTGCAGCAGGCTGCCCAGGTCCAGCTCCACCGCGCTGATGGTCATCGATTCGGCGCGCGTGAGATGCACAAAATCATCGACCAGGTGCAGCGTGCGCCTGGCCAGCATAGCGATGCGGTTGAGCGTTTCACCCTGCTCGTCCTGGACGCCGTCCTCCTGCTTCATTTCCACCAGCGCCAGGATGGAGCTCTGGGGGGCGCGCATGTCGTGGGAGATGAAGCGCAGCGTTTCTTCGCGCTGGCGCTCCGCCTGCCGGATGCGCGAGATGTCCGTCAGCGTGGCGACGGTGCCGGCGAAGTTTCCTTCGGCGGTATGGATGGGGGCGCATTTCAGGATGAGATCGCGCCCGGCCCGGTCGTGCAATTCCAGATCCGCGCTCCAGGGCGACGTTCCGGCGACTGGGCCCTGGCCGCTGAGCGCCTCGGCGACGCGCTGCCGCGTGGCGGGATCGGAAATGGTTTTTTCCAGCAGGTGGATGGCGGGGCGGCCGACGCGGGGAGGCCGCATGCCCAGACGTTGGAAATACATCACGGCGGCCTGGTTGCGGAATTGCATGCGCCCGTCCTGGTCGAATACGAGCGTGGCGTCCGGCATGCCGTCCAGGCCGTCGGCCAGGAAGCGCCGCAAGTTGCGCACGCGCGCCAGCGCCCGCCGCAACTCGCCGACGCGGCTTTCCAGCGATGCGCTGGGCCCGGCGGTCTGGGCGCGCGCCTCGTTCAGCACCGGCGGGTATTCGCGCTGCAGCCGGCGCAATTCATTGTCCATATAGCGCAGCGCGGCCTCTTGGCTGCGCCAGCTCCATAGCGGATAGCACAACGCCACGCCGAGAAGCGCCGCGGTCGGGGCGAACCAGAAATGGCCATAGGCAAGCAGCAGCAGCGCGGCGCCGAGTATGCCCGCCAGCAGGCCGACGCAGACCAGCAGCGCCCGCTTGGGAGACAGGCGCCACAAGGCGAGGCAGGCCAGCAGAACGGGCAGCGCCGAGAACAACCCGTTCCACCAGGCCGGCGGCCGCTGGAAGGCAAGTCCGTCGCGCGCCGCCTGCAGCAGGTTTGCGATGATCTCCACGCCAGCCATACCGCTGACTTCGTGTGAGACGGGAGTGGGGTAGGCGTCGCCCAGGCCGGTGGCCCACGCGCCGACCAGCACGTATTTGCCGCGCAGGTCCTCGGGCGACAGGTCTCCCCGCAGGACGGCCAGGTAGGGCACCGTGCGCACGTGCGCGGTGGGGCCCGCGTAAGGAATCAGGATGCTGCCGTCCGGCTGGGCGTGTTCCAGGAGTTTTTGCGCCCGCTGCCCTTCGCCGCCGACTTCCAGCATCGATATGGCCATGTGGTTCCAGCGGTTGCCCGCTACCTCGGAGGTCAGCGTGGCCTCGCGGACCACGCCATCGGGGTCGACGCGCGCGTTGATGAACCCTTTCGCAGCCGCCGCCTGCGCCAGGCCGGCGATAGGGGCGCTGGCACTCGAGGGTCGCGAGAGGCGGTCCAGCACGATGGGCAGGACGGTGTGCCCATTGCGCCGGATGCTGTCGGCAAGAATGCGGTCGTCGTCGGGATGGACCGTGTCGGGTTCGGCGAAGATCAGGTCCAGCCCGACCGCTTTCGCGCCATGCAGCCGGTCCAGCAGGGCGGCGTGGACCGCGCGCCGCCAGGGCCATCGTCCCAAGGCGTCGATGCTGGCGTCGTCGATCGCCACGATCAGGATGTCGGGGTCGGCGTTGCGGCTGGTCGCCGAAACGGCCCGGTCGTACAGGATCTGGTCGACGCGGCCGAAACCGTTGAGAGAACCCAGGAGGGCGGCCAGCACCGCCAGCGCCATCGTCAGCCACAGCCCTGAGCGCGAGGTCCGGTCCAGTGGATCGGCGGTGGCCATGAAGCTCCTTGCCCTGTGTGAGCGGGCCCTAGTACTCGGTGAGCGTGATGAAGCCGCCAGTGCCGCTGGCCACGCCGAGGCCGAAGGAAGTCATGAGCTGGTTCGCGCCTTCGAAGGTCGCGATCGCGTCCTTTCCGCTCAAGCCCAGCTCGTCCACGGCTCGCACGGATACGTAATAGGTGCCCGCCCCAGGCGCGGTGAAGCGGATGTCGGTCGTGGGGAAGCTCGCCGACGATACCGGCAATGTGCCGTCGGCATCGCGCGAGACGCGCACAAGATAGCCTTGCGCGCCCGCCACGGGCGACACGTCGGCGGTCCATGCGCCGCCGCCGGCACGTACCGGTTCGCCCAGCGCCGGCGCGGCGAGCAGCGCGCGCACGCCCGAGACGACGCCATCGGCGCCGATCGCCGCGCCGTAGCCCTTGGCCACGGCGACCGGCCTGTCGGGACGCGCGCCAGGCGCGTGGGGTTGCAGGCGGACACTGCCCTCGAGCACTTCGCTGTGCACGCCGTGCTCGTTGCTTTGCACCCGGAACCGCGTGCCGCGTACGCCGGTCACCGCGACGGGCGTGCGGACTTCGAAGCGCCCCACGCCTTCCCCGGCGGGCGCAACGGACGACTCGACGCCGCCGCGCTGCACCTGGACCACCGAATCCGTCAGCGAGGTGCCTTCGAACTGGCGCAGGCGCGTCAGCTCGACCGCTCCGCCCGCGGGCAGGGTCAGCTTGGAGCCATCGGCCAATTCCAGCGTGACGAAACCGTTGGCCGCCGTGGCGACGGTACTGCCTTCGGCCACGGTGTCGCCGGCCTGCAGGGACTTGCCGTCGAGGCTCGCCTGGCCGCTGACGTGCAGCACGCGTGCGCTGGCGGCCCGCTCGGGAATCATGGAAAGCGGAATGCGCAGCTCCAGCCCCACGGGCAGCAGCTCCGGCGTGGTGACCCGGTTCAGCATCTGCAGGTGGTTCCAGTTCGACTGGTTGCGTGTGTAGCGGGTGGCCAGGTCGATCAGCGTGTCGCCCTGGCGGACGCGGTAGATGAAATCGTCTCCGAGGGCGCCGGCCGGCTGGCTGCGCGCCGGGGCCGTGAGCAGAAGACAGGACATCAGGACAAGCAAAGAAAGCGCGCGGCAGCGGCTCATGTCGATCGATTCTCCGGGGTGCGAGGAATTACGCTTACTGCGGACTGGATGGAACATCCTCGGCCGGACTGGTCAGCTCAAGCCGGTAGCCCAGGGCATAGGAGGAGGAGAGGCGCACGCCATGCTCGGGACGCAGCTGGAGCTTTTGTCGGATGTTCGACAAATGGGTGTCCAGCGTGCGGGAAGTGGCGGGGATTTCTCTGTTCCAGACGCATTCGGCCAGCACGTCGCGTGACATGAGGCGGCCGATATTGCGGAAAAAAAGCAATGCCAGGTCGAATTCCTTCGGCGCCAGGGCGATCGAGGTGGAATCCAGGGAAATCGCGCGCGCTGCCGGCTCGATGCGGTAGCGCGCGACGTCGAACCCGTCATTGGCGGGTTCCGCGATCTGGCTGCGGCGCAGTAACGCCGCCACACGGGCCAGAAGCTCCTGGGGGCGCAAGGGCTTGACGATGTAGTCGTCGGCGCCGGCGCGCAGACCTTCCACAAGGTCGTCCTCGCTGGAACGGTTGGTCAGGAAAATGACCGGTATGCGCGGGCCGATATTGGCGCGCAGCCAGCGCACGACATCATCGCCGTCGATATCGGGCAAGTGCCAGTCCAGCAGCACCAGGTCAAAACGCTCGGTGCGCAACGCAGCCAGGAGATCCCGGCTTTGCTGATAGCTGGTGCAGGTGTATCCCGCTGTGGTCAAAACTTGCTGGATGCGGCGTGCTTGGTCCAGGTCGTCTTCCAGCGACGCGATTTTCATCAGACGTGTTCTCGCGAAGGTTTGCTACGCAAGCGCGCGCTATGGCGCCCTACTGCAAGAGGGTAAGGGAATTCGAGTAGACGAATGATAACTCGGGCAGTGTCCCCGCTGGCTACGTTATGCCAAGAACTGTCAAACATTGCAAAGTTGACGAATCTTGACTGGAGTTGTTGCGTCGCAACGCGCCACACTGTCTCAATCGTCCCATCGCCGGCTGCACTGAAGTGAGCGGGTCGAATCGCTGGATGGAACAAATATGAATCAATTGCGCATACTTATGATGTCTCCGGATGAGGCGGCCCGCGGGGTCGCCGTGTCCGCTTTGCTGCAGGCCGGCATTTCCGCGCGCGGCTGCTCGACGTCCCTGGAACTGTTCGGATTGCTCAATGGGGGCGCGTACGACGTCGTGGTCCTCGACGTGGGGTCGCTCGGGGAAATCGGCTACGCCCTGGTGGCGCGGCTGCGTGGCTCCTCGTCCCTGGGTATCGTGGTGATGGGAAGCAATATGTCCGTGGAAAGCCGCTTGCGCTGCCTGCAAAGCGGGGCCGACGCCTGCCTGCCCGAACCGCAGGACCCGCGCGAACTGGCCTGCATCCTGCTGTCGCTGGCTCGCCGCTTGCCCTCGGGGCAGGACGATGAGGGCCTGGTCGAAGCGGCTGCGAACGGCCAATGGGAACTGCGCGACCAGGGTTGGACGCTGGCCGCGCCTTCGGGAACGACCATCTCGTTGTCCGCGAACGAGCGCCTGATCGTGCGCTCGCTGCTGGAAGTGGCGGGCAGGGCGGTCGGGCGTTCCGAATTGGGCGAAGAGCTGCAGGTCGAGGGCGGCAGCGCGCGGGCCAGCGGCTCGCGCAGTATCGACGTGATCGTCAGCCGGCTGCGCCGCAAGGCCGAATTGGCCGGGGTAATACTGCCGATCCGTACCGTCTACGGCAGCGGCTACCTGTTCGCCGACCAATAGTAGAAAGGGCGCCAGGCGGGTACACTGCCCCGATGCGGCGCCCGGACGCGGGCCGGGTTGCCTGCGCCGGCTCCCGACCCGGCTCCCGACCCGGCGTCATCCCCAATGCCGGCCTGAATGCTGGTCCGAATGCCGGCCCGAATGCCCGCCTATATGGCCCCAAATTTTCACGACTGGCGGCTAACTGGCCGTCTTCTGCCGGCAACGCGCGGCCTCGTCGGATTTACAAATTTCTTTGACAGTACGCCCGGATCTCAGTTATGCTAAAGGGCTAACTGCTTTATTTCGCGTGCAAAATCTGGCCGCGTAGGGTCTGGAAGTTCAGAGTCAGGAAACGAGGTGCGTCACGAGCCTTTCGTTTCACGGCACACAGCACACAAACGGGGTCCTGCCCCGTGGCGTCTCCCCTCACGGTTCTCGGTCTTGTGCGTTTTGTCACAGTTTGTTGGCAAGCCCGCTCTTTTACGTATACGAACGTTTGAGGCGGTTTTGCGCGAACTGCCTTCTCCGAAGCTCACCGCCTTAGGAGACTAGTACGCAAGTACTTACCAGTGGTACGTAAAAGGGATTTCAAAGGTCATGCCTACCATTAGCCAACTCGTGCGCAAGCCGCGCGAAGTCAGCATCATCAAAAGCAAGAGCCCCGCGCTCGAAAACTGCCCGCAACGCCGCGGCGTGTGCACTCGCGTGTACACCACCACCCCCAAGAAGCCGAACTCCGCTCTGCGTAAGGTTGCCAAAGTGCGTCTGACCAACGGTTACGAAGTCATTTCGTACATCGGCGGTGAAGGCCACAACCTGCAAGAGCACTCGGTGGTTCTGGTGCGTGGCGGCCGTGTGAAGGACTTGCCCGGTGTGCGTTATCACATCGTGCGCGGTTCCCTCGACCTGCAAGGCGTCAAGGACCGTAAGCAAGCCCGCTCGAAGTACGGCGCCAAGCGCCCGAAGAAGGCTTAATAACGAGTCGGTAGTACCCCGAAGTGGCGGAAGTCCGTCATCAGGGAAGTGCAACCGCGCCATCCGGAAACAGGAAGGTGCGCGGCACGTAAGGGGTCGTCCCATTGGGCGGCCATGGCCGTGTAATGAAACACGGTTCAACTGAACAGACACAAGGAAGCAACAATGCCCCGTCGTCGCGAAGTACCCAAGCGCGAGATTCTGCCCGATCCCAAGTTCGGCAGCGTCGAGCTCGCCAAGTTCATGAACGTCGTCATGCTGGACGGCAAGAAGGCCGTCGCCGAGCGCATCGTCTATGGCGCCCTCGAGCAAGTGCAAACCAAGACCGGCAAGGAGCCGATCGAGGTTTTCAGCCTGGCGATCAACAACATCAAGCCGATCGTCGAAGTGAAGAGCCGCCGCGTTGGCGGTGCCAACTACCAAGTGCCGGTTGAAGTGCGCCCCGTGCGCCGCCTGGCCCTGGCTATGCGTTGGCTCCGTGAAGCCGCCAAGAAGCGTGGCGAGAAGTCGATGGATCTGCGTCTTGCTGGCGAACTGATCGACGCCTCCGAAGGTCGTGGCGCCGCGATGAAGAAGCGCGAAGACACGCACAAGATGGCAGAGGCCAACAAGGCCTTCAGCCATTTCCGCTGGTAATTTAAGGACTAACCCACCATGGCCCGCAAAACCCCGATCGAGCGCTATCGCAACATTGGTATCTCTGCGCACATCGATGCAGGGAAAACCACCACGACCGAACGTATCCTGTTCTACACCGGCGTCAATCACAAGATTGGCGAAGTGCATGATGGCGCAGCCACCATGGACTGGATGGAGCAAGAACAAGAGCGTGGCATCACCATTACGTCGGCTGCTACGACGGCGTTTTGGCGTGGCATGGCTAAGAACTACCCCGAACACCGCATCAACATCATCGACACCCCGGGACACGTGGACTTCACCATCGAGGTGGAGCGTTCCATGCGCGTCCTGGACGGTGCCTGCATGGTCTACTGCGCGGTGGGCGGTGTTCAGCCCCAGTCCGAAACCGTGTGGCGCCAAGCCAACAAGTACGGCGTGCCGCGTCTGGCCTTCGTCAACAAGATGGACCGCACCGGCGCCAATTTCTTCAAGGTCTATGACCAGCTGAAGACGCGCCTGCGCGCCAATCCCGTGCCCGTGGTGATCCCCATCGGCGCCGAAGACACCTTCAAGGGCGTCATCGACCTCGTCAAGATGAAAGCGATCATCTGGGACGAAGCCAGCCAGGGCATCAAGTTCGACTACGAAGACATTCCGGCCGAGCTGCAGAGCACTGCCGAAGAATGGCGTGAAAAGCTGGTCGAGGCTGCCGCCGAATCGTCCGAGGAACTGATGAATAAGTACCTCGAATCCGGTTCGCTGGACGAAGCCGAGATCAACCTGGCCATCCGCCAGCGCACCATCGCCGGCGAAATCCAGCCGATGCTGTGCGGCACCGCCTTCAAGAACAAGGGCGTGCAGCGCATGCTCGACGCCGTCATCGACTACCTGCCCTCGCCCGTGGACATTCCGCCGGTCGAAGGCACCGATGACGCTGGCAACGAAGTCAAGCGCAGCGCCGACGACAGCGAGAAGTTCTCGGCCCTGGCCTTCAAGCTGATGACGGACCCGTTCGTCGGCCAGCTGACCTTCGTCCGCGTGTACTCGGGCGTCCTGAAGTCGGGCGACACCGTGTACAACCCGGTCAAGGGCAAGAAGGAGCGTATTGGCCGCATCCTGCAGATGCACGCGAACAACCGCGAGGAAATCAAGGAAGTTCTGGCCGGCGACATCGCCGCCGTCGTGGGCCTGAAGGACGTGACCACCGGCGAAACGCTGTGCGATGTCGATTCGCACGTGACGCTGGAGCGCATGGAGTTCCCCGAGCCCGTGATTTCGCAGGCCGTGGAACCCAAGTCCAAGGCTGACCAGGAAAAGATGGGCCTGGCGCTGTCGCGCCTGGCGCAGGAAGATCCGTCGTTCCGCGTGCGCAGCGACGAAGAATCCGGCCAGACCATCATTTCCGGCATGGGCGAGCTGCACCTGGAAATTCTGGTCGACCGCATGAAGCGCGAATTCGGCGTGGAAGCGAACGTCGGCAAGCCCCAGGTGGCCTACCGCGAAACCATCCGCAAGACCTGCGAAGAAGTCGAAGGCAAGTTCGTCAAGCAGTCGGGCGGTCGTGGTCAGTACGGTCACGTGGTCCTGAAGGTCGAACCGCTCCCGCCGGGCGGTGGCTACGAGTTCGTGGACGCCATCAAGGGCGGCGTTGTGCCGCGCGAGTTCATCCCCGCGGTGGACAAGGGCATCACGGAAACGCTGCCGTCGGGCATCCTGGCCGGCTACCCGGTCGTGGACGTCAAGGTCACGCTGTTCTTCGGTTCGTACCACGACGTGGACTCGAACGAAAACGCGTTCAAGATGGCCGGCTCGATGGCATTCAAGGAAGGCATGCGCAAGGCTAGCCCCGTGCTGCTGGAACCGATGATGGCCGTTGAAGTCGAAACGCCTGAAGACTACGCTGGCACGGTGATGGGCGATCTGTCCTCGCGTCGCGGCATGGTTCAGGGCATGGACGACATGGTTGGCGGCGGCAAGACCATCAAGGCCGAAGTTCCGCTGGCCGAGATGTTCGGTTACGCCACGAACCTGCGTTCGCTGACGCAAGGTCGTGCCACGTACACGATGGAATTCAAGCATTACTCCGAGGCCCCCAAGAACGTCGCTGACGAAGTCATCGCCGCTCGGGCCAAGTAAATAACCCTTGCCGGGTCCGCTCCTCGGGCGGTCCCGGCAGATATCAAAGTTTCCTTGAAAGTCAAAGGATAGAGATCATGGCAAAAGGCAAGTTTGAACGTACCAAGCCGCACGTGAACGTGGGTACGATTGGTCACGTTGACCACGGCAAAACGACGTTGACGGCGGCGATCACGACCGTTCTGTCGAACAAGTTCGGCGGCGAAGCCCGCGGCTACGACCAGATCGATGCGGCTCCTGAAGAAAAGGCTCGCGGTATCACGATCAACACGGCCCACGTGGAGTACGAAACGGAAACGCGCCACTACGCGCACGTTGACTGCCCGGGCCACGCTGACTACGTGAAGAACATGATCACGGGCGCGGCGCAAATGGACGGCGCGATCCTGGTGGTGTCGGCCGCTGACGGCCCGATGCCGCAAACGCGTGAACACATTCTGCTGTCGCGCCAGGTTGGCGTGCCGTACATCATCGTCTTCCTGAACAAGGCTGACATGGTTGACGACGCTGAGCTGCTCGAGCTGGTGGAAATGGAAGTCCGCGAACTGCTGAGCAAGTACGACTTCCCGGGCGACGACACCCCGATCGTCAAGGGTTCGGCCAAGCTGGCGCTGGAAGGCGACAAGGGCGAACTGGGCGAGCAGGCCATCCTGTCGCTGGCGCAAGCGCTGGACTCGTACATCCCGACGCCCGAGCGCGCGGTTGACGGTGCGTTCCTGATGCCTGTTGAAGACGTGTTCTCGATCTCGGGTCGCGGCACCGTGGTGACCGGCCGTATCGAACGCGGCATCATCAAGGTCGGCGAAGAAATCGAAATCGTCGGTATCACCCCGACGGTCAAGACGACCTGCACGGGCGTGGAAATGTTCCGCAAGCTGCTGGACCAAGGTCAGGCTGGCGACAACGTGGGTATTCTGCTGCGCGGCACCAAGCGTGAAGACGTCCAGCGCGGCCAGGTTCTGGCCAAGCCGGGCTCGATCACCCCGCACACGGAATTCACCTCCGAGGTGTACATCCTGTCGAAGGAAGAAGGCGGGCGCCACACCCCGTTCTTCAACGGCTACCGTCCCCAGTTCTACTTCCGCACGACGGACGTGACGGGCACGATCGACCTGCCGGCCGACAAGGAAATGGTTCTGCCGGGCGACAACGTGACGATGACCGTCAAGCTGCTGGCCCCGATCGCCATGGAAGAAGGCCTGCGTTTCGCCATCCGTGAAGGCGGTCGTACCGTCGGCGCCGGCGTCGTCGCCAAGATCCTGAAGTAA
>NZ_JPYO01000015.1 GCF_000757485.1 Achromobacter sp. RTa | reverse complement strand
GTGCGCGCCGGTGACGTTGCCGTCGCTGTCTTCCGGGGTGATGACGGGCGGTGCATCGGTCTGGCCGGTCACGGTCACGGTCAGCGTGGCGGTGGTCTTGGCGCCGTCCGCGTCGGTGACCGTATACGTGATCGAGGTGGTGGCGGACTGGTTGTCGTTCAGATACTGGAAGTCGCTGCCCGGGTTGAACGAGTAGGACCCATCGGCGTTCAGGGTGAACGTGCCGCCGTGCGAACCGGCTATCGGCTTGCCGACGTCCGCGTCGTTGCCGTTGACCTGCGAAACCTTGATGGTGTCGCCGTCGGGGTCGCTATCGTTGCTCAGCACGCCGTTCTGGGCGTCGACCGTAAGGGAGGTTTCCTCGTCCGTGGCGCCATTGTCGTCGACGGCCTTCGGCGCGGGGTTCTTGACGTCCCATTCGAAGGTCTGGCTGACCTTGGCGCCCGACGAGTCGGTGGCGGTGACGACGACCTCGTAGACGCCGTTGTGGCCGCCCTGGGAGGCCGAAGAGTCGATCTTGCCGGAGATGAGGCCGGTGACGGGATCGAGCGTCAGTCCCGGCGGCAGGCCGGTGGCGCTGTAGGTCAGGGTATCGCCCGCGTCGACGTCCTGGAACTGCTTGGCGATGTCGACGGAGGTAATGACGTCGCTGTCATTGCTGCTCAGATCGTTGAGGATGACGTCCGGCGTGAGGATCGGGCCGTCGTTGCTGCCGGTGATCGTAATGACCAGCGTGGCCGTGTCCGTTGCGCCTTGGGCGTCGGACACCGTGTACGTGATGGAGGTGGTCGCGGTCTGGCCGGCGGCCAGGTACTGGAAGGCCGAGCCCGGGTTGAAGGTGTAGGTGCCGTCGGCGTTCAACGTGAAAGTGCCGCCGTTGGAGCCGGTCACGGCCGTGCCTACGCCGGCTGCGTTGCCATTGACGTGCGAGACGGAGATAGCGTCGCCGTCCGGATCGGTGTCGTTGCCCAGCACGCCTTCGGTGCGGTGGTCGACGATCAGGATGTTGTCTTCGCCCGTGTTGCCGGTGTCGTTGGCGGCGACCGGTTCGGGGTTGCCCACCTTCCACAGGAAGGTCTGCGAGACGGAGGCGCCGGACTTGTCGGTGGCCGTCACGGTGATCAGGTATTCGCCCTTCACGCCCGTATTGGTATGGTCGGACGCCCAGTTGGCGAACTGGCCGGAGAAGGTGCCCGTGGCCGGGTCGAACGACAGGCCGCCCGGCACGTGGTCGACGGAATAGGTGAGGACGTCGCCGTTGTCTACGTCGCTGAAGAACGTGGACAGGTTGTAGTCGACGACGTCGCCATCCATGTTGTTCTGGTTGTCCAGCGCGATGGCCGTGGGCGTATCGTTGGTGCCGGTGATCTCGACCGTCAGCGTGGTCGTGCTGGTGCCGCCTTCGCCGTCGGAGACGGTGTAGGTGACCGAACTGGTGGTCTTCTCGCCCACCGCCAGGCTCTGGTAGTCCGAGCCCGGGTTAAAGGTGTAGGAGCCGTCGGCGTTCAGCGTGAACGTGCCGCCGTTGGAGCCGGCGATGGCATTGCCCACGTTGGCCGCGTTGCCGTTGACCTGCGAGACCGACAGCGTGTCGCCGTCCGGATCGGTGTCATTGGCCAGCACGCCGTTCTGGGCGCTGACGTTGAGCGAGGTGTCTTCGTCGGTCGCGCCGTTGTCGGCGACGGCGGTCGGCACCGGATTCTTGACGTCCCAGGAGAAGTCCTGCGTAACGGTGGCGCCGCCCTTGTCGGTGGCGGTGATGGTAACGGTGTAGACGCCGTCGGCGCCGCCTTGCGAGGCGGAGCGGTCCAGCGTGCCCGAAATGATGCCGGTGGCCGGGTCGATGGTCAGGCCCGGCGGCAGGCCGTTGGCCGAGTACGTCAGTACGTCGCCGTCGTCCACGTCGCTGAACTGGCCGGAAATGTCGATCGGGGCGATGGTCTGGCCGTCGTTGCTGTTCTGGTTGTCCAGCGTCACATCCGGGGTCAGGATGGGCGTGTCGTTGGTGCCGGTGATTTCAACGGTCAGGGTAGCCGTGCTGGTGCCGCCTTCGCCGTCGGAGACGACGTAGGTGATGGAGGTGGTCGCCGTCTGGCCGGCGGCCAGGTTCTGGAAGGTCGAACCCGGATTGAAGGTGTAGGAACCGTCGGCGTTCAAGGTGAAGGTGCCACCGTTGGAGCCGGTCACTGCCGAACCCACGCCGGCCGGATTGCCGTTGACCTGCGAGACGGAGAGCGTGTCGCCGTCCGGATCGTTGTCGTTGGACAGCACGCCGTTCTGGGCGTCGACGGTCAGGGCGGTGTTTTCGTCGGTGGTGCCGGCGTCGTCGGCGGCGGTGGGGGCCGGGTTGGTCACGTCCCAGTCGAAGTTCTGGGAGGTGGTCGCGCCGGAGGGGTCCGTGGCCGTGACGGTGACGGTGTAGACGCCGTTGTTTCCGCCTTGCGAGGCCGAGTGGTCGATGGTGCCGGTAATGAGGCCCGTGTTCGGGTCGATGCTCAGGCCGGGCGGCAGGCCGGTGGCGGTATAGGTGAGCTTGTCGCTGGTGTCCGGATCCGAGAAGTGGCCGGAGACGTCGTAGCTCACGCCCGCTTCGGCGTCGATGCCGCTCATGTCCGAGATGGAGCTCGACACTGGGCCGTCATTGGTGCCGGTAACCGTCACGACCGCGGTCGCGGTCGAGGTGGCGCCGCCGGGATCCGTGATCGTGTACGAAATGGTGGTCGTCGCCGTTTCGCCTTCGGCCAGGTGGGTGTAGTTGCCGCCCGGGTTGAAGACGTAGCTGCCGTCCGGCTGGACGGTGAAGGTGCCGCCGTTGCTGCCGTTGACGGTCACGCCGGCCGGCGTCATGGGACGGCCGTTGATCGAGGTGATGGCAAGCGGATCGCCGTCGGGGTCCGAGTCATTGAGCAGCAGGTTGCCGCGCACCAGGCTGTTCTGGTCGCCGCGTCCCGCGTCGTCGAGCGCATTGGGCGCATTGTTGACGGGCGTGGTCGGCGTGGGCGAGGCGGCTTCATCGTCGTCGCCGGCGCCAGTGGCGGACATGCGCGGCAGGACTTCGTTGCCGCGGGCCGGGTTGGGGTAGGCCAGGTCCAGCGGAGTGGTGGTTTCAAGAATGCGGGCAAGGCGCACGAAGCTGCTGCCGCCGGCATCGCCGCCGCCGGCCACGATGGCCGCGGTGGGGTCCAATTCATCGAACGGATCGCGGCCGTCGCGCAGGGCGGCCAGGAGGCGGTCGGAATCCGTGCCGCTGGGAGGAGCGACCGCGGCTTCGGACGGGTCGGCCAGGGGGCCGCCGATGTCGCCGTTCATCGCCACTTCGCGGCCTTCGCCGATGACGATCGGCATGCCGTCGCCCACCTGAAGGGAAACCGTGGCGCCCGAGGCGGTGACGACGTCGCTGCCGGCGGGGACTTTGCTGCCCTGGTGCAGTTCGGTCAGGGAACCGTCGCTATTGCGTATCCACGCGCGACCCGTGATTTCGTTGACGACTGCAGGTGAGGTGTTGGCCATGTTGGTTCCGTTTCAGGGAGTTATCCAAGATGGCCAGATACTAGATTGCGCCGCCGGCGCGGGATATTGTCCTCAAGGACAGTATCAGGAGGTAATTTTGATCCGGCTGTCGGCGGGTGCGGAAATGCCATGGACGAGCAGCGCGAGCTGCAGGCGGTCCGCGACGCCCAGTTTCTCGAAAACGGCCGACAGATGAGCCTTTACCGTCCGTTCCGTAATGCCCAGCGCTTCCGCGATCGGCGCGTTGGCCTGGCCGTTGGCGGCATAGCGCGCCACCGTGATTTCCCGTTCGGTCAGAAGGCCGCCGTCCCAGGAGTGCGTGTCCTGGGTGCGTTCGGCAACCAGCTTGAGCAGCCTGGATACCAAAGACCTGCCCATCCAGATGCCGCCGGAGGCCACGACTTCCAGGGCCTGCGACAGCGACGCGGCAGGCGCGTAGCCGTGGCAGTAGCCATGGGCGCCGGCGCCCAGCACCCGGGTGCCTTCCTCGTCGTTCGGACTGGGGCTGGCGACGACCACGCGCATGTCCGCCAGGGTGGGAGCCCAGATGGGATCCTGCCAGGAGGGCAAGCGGGGGAGGCCGGTGTCTAGCACCGCCAGCGCGCGGCCCTGCTCGCGCCACCGCTGCAGGTCGGCGAGGCCGCGGCCGCGGGCTGCCAGCCAGCGCGCCGGGTCCAGGGCGCGCCAATGCTGCCACAACAGGTCGTCGTGCGTAATCAACAGGACAGGAACGGGTTTCATAAAGCCTTACAGCCCTCCTTAACGTTCGGTGAAGGCGTTCGCCTTGGCGCGCAATATGGGCTTGAGCAGGTACTGGAGTACCGTGCGCTTGCCTGTCAGGATATGAACCTCCGCCACCATCCCGGGGATGATGGGCAACAGTTTGTCGCCTACCGTGCTGCGGTCCGTGCGAACGCGGACCACGTAGTAGGAATTGCCTTTTTCATCGGTCACGGTGTCCGCGCCGATCTGTTCCACCTTGCCTTCCAGGCCACCGTAGATGGCGAAGTCGTAGGCGGTGAATTTCACTTCCGCCTTCTGGTCGGCGTGCAGGAAACCGATGTCGCGCGGCTGGACGCGCACCTCGAGCAGCAGGGTGTCGTCCTTGGGCACGATCTCGATGATGTCCTTGCCCGGCTGCACGACGCCGCCCACGGTGTTGTTGAACAGCGTCTTGATGGTGCCGCGCACCGGGGCGCGGACTTCGGCCAGCTTGACGCGGTCGGCCAGCGCGAGCTTGCCTTCGCGCAGCGTCGACAGCTTGGTATTGGTCTCGGACAGTTCGCTGCGGGCCTGGTTGCGGATGTTCAGCTCGGTTTCCTGGATCTTGCTTTCGGCTTCTTTGATGGAAGCCTGGAAACGGTCGATCTGCGCCTCCGCGCCCTTCTGCTCGCCGCAATAGCGAGCCACGTCGCGCTGCAGGCGCAGCAGGTCTACCTCGGAGACCGCGCCGCTCTTGAGCAGCGGGCGAGTCACCTGGAGCTCGCGCGAAGTCAGCCCGCAACTGGTCGCGGCCTGATCGCGCTTGGCGATCGTTTCGCGCAGGTCTTCCTGGCGCTGCTTGAGCTGTTCGCGGGCGACGTTGACGGTGGCGTTTAGTTCCGTGGTGCGCGCCTGCCAGGCGTTGCGCTCCATTTCCACCACGCCCGGCATCTGAGCCAGGGCTTCTTCGGGCGCCACGAAGGGGTCGCCCGTGGCCAGGGCCTTCAGGCGCGCCGCCTTGGCGAGCAGTGACAGGTATTCGGCGTTGTTCTCGCCCAGCGAAGATGCGAAGCGGGTGGAATCGATCCTCAGCAGGACCTCGCCGGCCTCGACTTCCTGGCCGGGCCGGACCAGGATCTCGTCGACGATGCCCCCGTCCAGGCTCTGGATGATCTGGACCTGGCGCGACGGCACGACCTTGCCTTCGCCCCGGACGACCTCGTCGATGCTGCCGGTGCCCGCCCAGACGAGCAGTCCGCCGGTGGCCAGCAGGCTTACCCACAGCAGGATGCGCGAGCCGCGGGCGTGGGATTCATGGATGACCCATTCGGCGTTGCCGACATAATCGGAGCGGTGCTGCGGCTTGCCCTTTTCGGCGCCGTCCAGCAGACGGTCGAAGAAGAACACGAACACGCCGCGTAGCTTGCGCCACAGGAATCCAAACAGGCCGGGCCTGGTTTCGGCTGGGTTGTTCAGCATGGTTACCTCAGCCTCCGCGTCCGACGCGTCCCTGACGCAGGGCTTCGACGACTTGTTCCTTCGGGCCGTCGGCCACGATGTGGCCGTTGTCGATCACGATCAGCCGGTCGACCAGGTCCAGCAGCGCGGTGCGGTGGGTGACCAGCAGGATCGTCTTGGTCTCGCTGGCTTCGCCCAGGCGCTTGCGCAACTGGGCTTCGCTCTGGTGGTCCATGTTGCTGCTGGGCTCGTCCAGCAGCAGGATGGGCGGGTCGTTGATCAAGGCCCGGGCCACCGCCACCGACTGGCGCTGCCCGCCGGACAGGGATTCGCCGCGCTCGCCGATCACCATGTCGAACCCGTTGGGGTGCAGGTTGGCGAAATCGGAAACGCCCGCCAGGTTGGCCGCCGCCAGGATGCTGGCGTCGTCGGCGTAGGGCGCGCCCATGGCCAGGTTGTGCTTGAGGCTGCCGTAGAAGAGCAGCGGATCCTGGGGCACGTGGCCGATGGCCCGGCGCACGTCGGCAGGATCGATCTGGCGCACGTCGACGCCGTCCAGCAGGACCGCGCCTTCGGTGGGCTGGTACAGCGCCAGCGCCAGTTTTTCCAGGGTGGTCTTGCCGGAGCCGATGCGGCCGATGACGCCGACCTTTTCGCCTGGCTTGAGCTTGAACGACACCTTCTTCAGCGCGGGCTGCGCGGCCCCCGGATAGGTGAAGGTCACGTCGCGGAACTCCAGCCCGCCGTGAAAGACCGGGCGGTGCAGGAATTCGGCTTCTGGCGGGCGCTCGACCGGCAGCTTCATGTAGTTGTCGATCGAACCCAGCGAGGTGCGGGCGTTCTGGTACTGCAGCAACAGCCCCGCCACTTGCCCCAGCGGCGCCAGGCAGCGGCCTGCGATCATCGAGGCGGCGATGATGCCGCCCATGGAAATGGCCGACTCCTGCGCCTGGTACACGCCTATGATCACCACCGAAATCGAGACCATCTGCTGGACGGCCTGCACGAAGCCGACCGTGGACGACGAGATCAGCTTGAGCTTGCCGCCGGTCTGGGCGATGTATTCCGTGGCGCGTTCCCAGTTGCGTTGGATGGAGCCCTGGGCGTTGAGCGTCTTCACGGCCTCCAGGCCGGTCAGCGCTTCCACCAGCGTCGCGTTGCGCTGGGACGAAGCCTGGAAGGTGGCCATCGTCAGGGATTCCATGCGCGCCTGCGCCGCCAGCGACACCAGCAGGATCAGCACGATGGCGACCAGCGGCGGCAGGATCATCCAGGGAGAGATCCAGGCCAGCGCAAGCAGGAACAGCAGGATGAAGGGCAGGTCGACCAGCGTGGTGATCGTGGCCGAGGCGATGAAATCGCGGATGGATTCGAAAGAGCGGAGGTTGGCGGCGAAGGATCCTACCGATACCGGCCGGCCTTCCAGCCGCAGGTCCAGCACCCGTTCCATGATCTGCGCGGACAGGCGCACGTCGACCCGCTTGCTGGCGCTGTCCACCACGTGCGACCGGGCCGTGCCCAGGATCATGTTGAAGATCACGACTAGCGTGATGCCGATGGCCAGCACCCAGAGCGTTTCGATGGCATTGTTGGGCACGACGCGGTCATAGACGTTCATCGTGAACAAAGGCATCGCCATCGCGAAGACGTTGATCAGCAGGGCGGCGATCAGCGCGTCGCGGTACAGCCGGCGGTTCTCCATGATCGCGGCCCAGAACCAGTGGCGCTGGCGCACCTTGGCGACCTCGGGCGCGCGCGCGTCGAAGCGGAACTGCGGGCGCACGAAACACACCAGGCCGGTGTATTGCGCCGCCAGTTCCTCGGAGCTCATTTCGATCGAGCTACCGCCCAGCTCGGGGTGGCTGACGACGTAAGCGCCGCCGTCTTTCTTGAGCAGCAGGCAGGCGCGTTCGCCATGGAGCAGCAGGATGGCGGGCAGCAAATCCTGCGAGATGCTGTCCAGCGTGCGCTTGACTACACGGGCGGACAACTGCGCGCGCGCGGCCGCGCGAGGCAGCAGGGCAGGGGTCAGCCGATGTTCTTCCAGCGGCAGGCCGGAAGACAGCGCCTGGGCCGTGGCCGTCACGCCATGCAGCCGGGTGATTTCGACCAGGCAATCGAGCAGCGGATCGTCGTGCGCGGCGCGGGCGTCCGCGCGCCACTCCCGGGCGGCCAATTCAGATAACTTGTCCATCTTCGTCATCCAGCAGGTCCAGGTGTTCCGAGAGCCGCGCGCGTTGCTGCTTGCGCTGTGTGAGTTTCTGTTGTGCCTGTATCGGCAGGTCTGTCATGCGCAAGGTGCCATTGGCGATCAGTGCGTCGATCAGGTCTTCCAGGACGCGGACGAAGTCCGCGTCCAACTGCGAGAAGTCTTTGCCCTGTTTCGGCATGGGGTCTCCTTGCGCTCGAGAGCGCTCAGGGCTTGGCGCTGGGCGCGTTCATCGGGATGAAGGTGGGCGGAAGCGTGCCTTCGTTGTATTGCACGCGCACGGGAGCCAGGCGGGCAGTGTCGGGAACCGTCGAATTGCAGAGCTTGATCACATCGTCGGAAACCACCAGCTTGCCGTTTTCCTCGGGCATTTCATTGCGCGCCGGCTGCAGGGCCAGGGCGGGCAGCAGCTGGTGCGACAGCGCCAGCCAGCGGTATTGCGCGAGCTGGAGGTCATAGAGGGCGTTGGTCAGGGCGCGGCGCGATTCGAACAGCTCGTTTTCGGTGTCGAGCAGGTCCAGCAGCGTGCGCTGGCCGATCTGGAATTGCTGGCGATAGGCTTCGCGCACCTTCGTGGTGGCCACTTCGTGGTCGCGCAGGAAGGGCAGCTTCTGGTTCAGGCTGACGACGTTGTTCCACGCCACGGCCAGGTCCTGCTGCACGTTGCGGCAGGTGTAGTCGCGGATATCGCGCGCCGCATAGGACTGCGCGGCGGTCTGGCGCACGCGGGCCGAGTCGGCGCCGCCGCGGTACAGGTTGTAGCTCATCACGAGCTGGACGCTGGAACTCTGGATGTCGCGGCTTTGCGGCGTCGGATCGTTCTGGTCGCGGCCCGTGGCGGCCACGAACTCGAACTTCGGCGAGAACGCGCCCTTGGACGAGGCCACGCCGGCTTCGGCCGCCTGCAGGCCAGCCTGCTTGGACAGGAAGCTGGGGTTGCGGCGCAGCGACTCGTTGAAATCCGCCGGCTTGGCCGGCAGCTTGCCGCTGATGTCGGGCGGCGGCTGCATCGATTGGGGGGGCAGGGCGCCGGTCACGCGCTGGAAGCGCTGTTGCACGTCCAGCAGGTTGGCGGTCTCGGTCATCAGGTTGGTCTGCGCCAGGGCCAGGCGTCCGCCAGCCTGTTCCAGGTCGACCCGGCGGCCCACGCCCGATTCGGCGCGTTCGTTGATCTGCTTGAGCGTTTCCTCGTGCAGCGAATAGTTCTGGCGGGCCAGCAACTCCATGTCGCGGTAGCGCTGCAGGTCGACGTAGGCCTGCACGGCGGCGAGCGCGGTGTTGTCGCTGGTGGCCAGCAGGTCATAGAACTTCGCCAGCTTGTCGAAGCCCGCTTGCTTGACATCGTTGCTCGTGCGGAATCCGTCGAAAATCAACTGCCGCAACTCGACGCTGTAGCCCGGGCGGCTCCAGTCCTGCGAACCCACGCCAGGCACATTGCGACGGTACTCGCGACCCACGTAGCCCTGCGCGTTGATCTGCGGAAAGAAGGCTCCGCGGGCAACGTTCTGGCCCTCAAGCGACGCTTGGAAGTCGTGATACTTGGCTTGGATTTCCGGATTGCCGAGCAGCGTCTGTTCGACGATCTGGTTCATCGTGACCGCGGGCTGCGCAGCAGCGGGCGCGGAAGACTGTGCAAATGCCGCAGGAACGAATGCCAGGGCAAGGACCGAAGTCGTGCTTTTGAGCAGAAACGAAGCCATAGTGATTATTCGCGAGTCGAGTTGAGGATGAATGGCCGCATATTGTGTGGAAATGTCAGTTTTGACGAGTCAATATTTGTTAATTCTTGATGAGATTTCCACGGCCGATTTCGTAGTTTCGTCGCGCATCATCCCCTAATTTTGTTGAATCCGCATCAACTTCGCTCTGTATGTCTTGAATGTGCTGATTTAATGCGTCTTTGATGCTATTTATTTCGTTTTATTTCGTAAATGGCAAAGCGCAAGCGTTGCGTGATTTTATCGTTTTGATAATTTTGTATCTATTTTTCGGGCTGAATTTGTATCCGCGAATTTATATCCATGCATGCCAGCTATGCCCCGCCAGGCCGGGCTGGGTCGGGACTGCCCGGCAGCTTGATTTTTCAGCCAGCATGGTAGTAGTAGTACTGGTATATGTGGTGCGCTTGTACTAGGTTCAGACCCTGTGCATAATCCCTTCATGCCGCAGTGGCCGGCGCGGGAGCGATTTGCTTTCAACCGCGCGAGGCACGAGCCGGATTGTCTATTTGCAGAGCGCATCCATGGCCCAAACCCTTTACGACAAACTCTGGGACGCCCACGTCGTCCACCAGGAATCAGACGGCACCTGTCTGCTCTATATCGATCGCCACCTGGTGCATGAAGTCACCAGTCCGCAGGCGTTCGAAGGCCTGGCGATCGCCGGCCGCAAGCCCTGGCGCACCGGCGCCAACCTGGCGGTGGCGGATCACAACGTGCCCACGCTGAACCGCGCCCAGGGTATCGACGACCCGGTCTCCCGCCTGCAAGTGGATACGCTGGATTCCAACTGCGAGAAATACGGCATCACCGAGTTCCGCATGAATGACCTGCGCCAGGGCATCGTGCACGTGATCGGCCCGGAGCAGGGCGCGACCCTCCCCGGCATGACGGTGGTTTGCGGCGATTCGCATACCAGCACGCACGGCGCCCTGGGCGCGCTGGCCTTCGGCATCGGCACGTCCGAAGTCGAGCACGTGCTTGCCACCCAGACGCTGCTCATGAAGAAAGCCAAGAGCATGCTGATCAAGGTCGAAGGCGAACTGCCCTTCGGCTGTACGGCCAAGGACGTGGTCCTGCACATCATCGGCATCATCGGCACGGCTGGCGGCACCGGCCACGCCATCGAGTTCGCCGGCAGCACCATCCGCGCGCTGTCCGTGGAAGGCCGCATGACGGTCTGCAACATGGCCATCGAGGCCGGCGCCCGCTCCGGCATGGTCGCGGTGGACGACAAGACCATCGAATACTTCCGCGGTCGTCCCTTCTCGCCCACGGGCGTGCTCTGGGACCAGGCCGTCGGCTACTGGCGCACGCTGCACACGGACGAGGGCGCCAAGTTCGACTCCGTAGTGGAAGTCAACGCCCGCGATATCAAGCCGCAGGTCACCTGGGGCACGTCCCCCGAAATGGTGCTGCCGGTGGATTCCCGCGTGCCGGATCCCGATCGCGAGAAAGACGACGTTCGCCGCAGTGGCATGGAACGCGCCCTGCAATACATGGGCCTGAAGCCCAACACGCCGCTGACCGACATCCGCGTCGACCGGGTATTCATCGGCTCGTGCACCAACTCGCGCATCGAAGACCTGCGCGCCGCGGCTGCCGTGGCGCGCGGCAAGCACGTGGCGTCCAACGTGCGCCAGGCGATGGTGGTTCCGGGCTCGGGCCTCGTCAAGCAGCAGGCCGAGCGCGAAGGGCTGGACAAGATCTTCATCGATGCCGGCTTCGAATGGCGCGAGCCGGGCTGTTCGATGTGCCTGGCCATGAACGCCGACCGGCTCGAACCCGGCGAACGTTGCGCTTCCACCTCGAACCGCAACTTCGAAGGCCGCCAGGGGCAGGGCGGGCGCACCCATCTGGTGAGCCCGGCCATGGCCGCCGCCGCCGCGGTCGCCGGCCATTTCGTCGACGTCCGCACGTTCCGTTAAGCGTCAAGCACCGAGTAGACATCATGCAAGCATTTACCACTCACGAAGGCCTGGTGGCCCCGCTCGACCGCGAAAACGTCGACACGGACCTCATCATCCCGAAGCAGTTCCTGAAATCCATCAAGCGCACCGGCTTCGGCCCGAACCTTTTCGACGAGTTGCGCTACCTGGACCACGGCGAGCCGGGCATGGACAACAGCAAGCGTCCGCTGAACCCGGACTTCGTCCTGAACCAGCCCCGCTACCAGGGCGCTTCGGTGCTGCTGGCGCGCAAGAACTTCGGTTGCGGCTCCAGCCGCGAGCACGCGCCCTGGGCGCTGACGCAGTTCGGCTTCCGCGCCATCATCGCGCCGTCCTATGCGGACATCTTCTTCAACAACAGCTTCAAGAACGGCTTGCTGCCCATCGTGCTGTCCGAGCTGGAAGTGGCGCGCCTGTTCGACGAAGTGAAGGCCTTCCCGGGCTACAAGCTGCGCGTCGACCTCGATCGGCAGGTCGTGGTGGCGGCGGACGGCCGCGAAATGGGTTTCGACATCGAACCGTTCCGCAAGTACTGCCTGCTCAACGGGTTCGACGATATCGGCCTGACCCTGCGCCAATCCGACAAGATCCGCGCGTTCGAGGCCGAGCGCCTGGCCCGCCATCCGTGGCTGGAAAGCCGCCCCATCGCCTGACGTCTTCATTTTTTGATCACAGGATCGTTTTCGTATGACTCACAACATTGCAGTCTTGCCGGGTGACGGCATCGGCCCGGAAATCGTCGAACAGGCCGTGCGCGTCCTTAAGGCGCTGGACGTCTCCTTCGACATCAAGGAAGCGCCCGTGGGCGGCGCGGCGTTCGATGCCTTCGAGCATCCGTTGCCTCCGGCAACGCTGAAGCTCGCCCAGGAATCGCATGCCGTGCTGTTCGGCGCCGTGGGCGACTGGAAATACGACAGCCTGCCGCGCGAATTCCGTCCGGAACAGGCCATCCTGGGCCTGCGCAAGGCGCTGGGCCTGTTCGCCAACCTGCGTCCGGCCATTCTTTATCCCGAGCTGGCCAGCGCCTCGTCGCTGAAGCCCGAGATCGTGTCCGGCCTGGACATCCTGATCATCCGCGAACTGACCGGCGACATCTATTTCGGCACGCCGCGCGGCGTGCGTTCGTCGCCGGACGGCGCGTTCGCGGGCGAGCGCGAAGGCTATGACACCATGCGCTACGCCGAATCCGAAGTGCGCCGCATCGCGCGCATCGGCTTTGAATCGGCCCGCAAGCGCAACAAGAAGCTGTGCAGCGTGGACAAGGCCAATGTGCTGGAAACCTCGCAATTCTGGCGCGACATCGTCATCGAAATCGCGCGCGAGTATCCCGACGTGGAACTGTCGCACATGTACGTGGACAATGCCGCCATGCAGCTGGTGCGCAATCCGCGGCAGTTCGACGTCATCGTGACGGGCAACCTCTTCGGCGACATCCTGTCGGACGAAGCGGCCATGCTGACCGGCTCGATCGGCATGCTGCCGTCGGCGTCGCTGAACGCCGGCGGGCAGGGCCTGTACGAGCCCAGCCACGGCTCCGCGCCCGACATCGCCGGAAAGGGCGTCGCCAACCCCCTGGCCACGATCCTGTCCGCCGCCATGCTGCTGCGCTATTCGCTGAACCTGGCGCCCCAGGCCGACCGCATCGAGGCCGCCGTGCGCCGCGTGCTGGCCGAGGGCCTGCGCACCGCCGATATCTTCGAGCCGGGCACGACCAAGGTCGGCACGGCTGAAATGGGCGACGCGGTCCTGAAGGCCCTGGCCTGATCCCGGCGGCACACGACGGGCCGGCGGACGCCAAGGCGCCCGCCGGCCCTTGTTTTTCCTGTTGTCCCGGCGCCGCGCAAGCCTGCCGCGCCCATTGTGGCCCCTATTTTTTCTAGCTGCGCCGCAACATCTCCCCGTGCATTCTGATAAATTGTTGAATTGCACGGCTTTTCTTCCCACGGACCTTGTCTCCACCTTTAAAGAGCGATTGAAATGAATCAAGCAGTAGGCCTTGTCGGCTGGCGCGGTATGGTCGGCTCGGTGCTCATGCAACGCATGCGCGACGAGAACGACTTCGCACTGATCGAACCGGTTTTCTTCTCCACCAGCAACGCTGGCGGCGCCGCGCCCACTTGGGCCGACGGCGCGGGCCCGCTGCAGGACGCCTACGATATTGATGCTCTGAAAAAACTGCCGATCATCGTGACGGCGCAAGGTGGCGACTACACCTCCGAGATCTACCCGAAGTTGCGCGGTGCGGGCTGGAACGGCATCTGGATCGACGCGGCGAGCACGCTGCGCATGGCCGACGACGCCATCATCGTGCTGGATCCGGTCAACCGTCCGGTCATCGACGCGGCGCTCAAGCGCGGCGTGCGCAATTTCGTCGGCGGCAACTGCACGGTCAGCTGCATGCTGATGGGCCTGGCCGGCCTATTCAACAACGATCTGGTCGAATGGATGACGACCATGACGTACCAGGCGGCTTCGGGCGGCGGCGCGCAGCACATGCGCGAACTGCTGACCCAGTTCGGCGAGATCAATCAGTCGGTCAAGCCCCTGCTGGACGATCCCGCGTCGGCCATTCTTGAAATCGACCGCGGCGTGCTGGCCAAGCAAAAGGATCCGGCGCTGCCCCACGAGCATTTCGGCGTGCCGCTGGGCGGCAACCTGATTCCCTGGATCGACAAGGACCTGGGCGACGGCATGTCCAAGGAAGAATGGAAGGGCGAGGTCGAGACCAACAAGATCCTCGGCCGCGGCGCCGCCTTCGGCACGCCGGCCACGCCGATCGACGGCCTGTGCGTGCGTATCGGCGCCATGCGCTGCCACAGCCAGGCGCTGACCATCAAGCTCAAGCGCGACCTGCCGCTGGACGAGATCGAGGCGCTGATCGCTCAGGGCACGCAATGGGCCAAGGTGGTGCCGAACACCAAGGAAGCCACCGTTGCCGCGCTGACTCCGGTCGCCGTGACGGGCACGCTCGACATTCCGGTGGGCCGTCTGCGCAAGCTGTCGATGGGTTCGCAGTACCTGGGCGCTTTCACCGTGGGCGACCAGTTGCTGTGGGGTGCCGCGGAGCCGCTGCGCCGCATGCTGCGCATCGCGCTGGCCGAGGCCTGATGCGCTTGCGGGCGGCGCCTGGCGCCGTCCGGCCATGTGGGCAAGCCACGCAAGGGCACCTTCGGGTGCCCTTGCCGTTTGCAAGAGGCTTGCGGCATGTGTGGCGGATGTGCATGCCAGCGAACGCTGGCGCGCCTTTCAGGTTTGTGAAATGCGCTTGATCCATTACACTTTTCGGGTGAATTGATGCCCATTCCCGTCTGTTCGGCGCGAATGAGCGCCAGCCCGTAATTCGACTACAAGAACGGAATTCCAGCTTATGACCCAGCGTTCGCGCCAAGTGAAGCATGCCCGCCGTTTGAAAGCCCTGCAGTGGGCGATTGCGTTGGCGATTGGCTCAAGCGTGTGCGGTTCGGCGATGGCCATGCGCGTGGGGCATTCGCGGGTGGTTTCCGTGCCGGGCGCGCCATTGCAGGCGGTGGTTGGATTGCAGGAACTGACCCCCGACGAAGTGTCGTCGCTGAAGGTGTCGGTCGCCGACGAGGCCGCATGGCAGCGCGCAGGCCTGAAGCCGCCGGTGCCGTTGGCCAGCATGGTGGTGCGTATCGAGGACGGGATGGACGCCACGCGCAAGAACTTGCGCGTGCGGGCCACGCAGCCTCCCGCCAGCGGGGCAGTGGACCTGCTGCTGGACATCAGTTCCAGCGCCGGGCAGCGGCAGGTGCAGGTCAGCATCCTGGTGCCGCTGCGCGGCACCAGCGCCGAGGTGGCGCCGGCCTCGGTCGGCACGCCCCGATCGGCCGGCGGCCGGACGGTCAACGTCAAGACCGGAGACAATCTCTTCGGAATCGCCCAACGCAATGCCGTGCCCAACGCTTCCGTCTACCAGATGCTGGTGGCGCTGTGGCGCGCGAACCCCGAGGCGTTCATCCAGAACAATATGAATCTGGTGCGCGCGGGAAAGAAACTGTCGATCCCGGACGCGGCCACCGTGCGCGCGGTGGATCCGGCCGAGGCGCGCAGAATCTTCAACGAACACGCCGAGGCTTTCGCCAAGTACCGCTCGCGCATAGGCGCTGCGTCCGCTGCGAATCCTTCCGTCATCCAGGGGCAGAGTGGGGCGTCGGGCAGCGTTGCCGGTCCCGCCGATAACGGCGTCGCCACGGCAACGCCTCCGCAGGATCGCGTGCGCCTTTCCTCGGGCCTGGCGACCGATAGCGCCACCGCCCAGGCCGAAGCGCAGGCCGATGCCCAGACCTCCAACCAGCGCGCCATGGCGGATGTCCAAGGGCGCGTGGATCAGTTGCAAAGCAACGTCGACGATTTGAACAAGGCAGTCGAACGAATGGGCACGCCGGGCACGTCGGGCGCAGCAGGCACGCCGGGCGCAGCAGGCACGCCGGGCGCAGCAGGCACGC
>NZ_JPYO01000014.1 GCF_000757485.1 Achromobacter sp. RTa | reverse complement strand
GGGCAACTACACGGTCAGCGCCAACGCTTCCACCACCGCCTCCATCGCGGCCCGTCAGCTGACGGGCGCGCTGGGCGCATTGGACAAGGTGTATGACGGCCTGACCGCGGCTTCCGTGACTGGCGCCGGCAGCCTGAACGTGGTTTCGGGCGACGAACTCAGCGTGAGCGGCAGCTTTGCCGACAGGAACGTGGGCAATGGCAAGGCCGTTGCCTATGCGCTGAGCGGCGCGGACGCGGGCAACTATGTGCTGGGCAGCGGGGTCGCGCTGGGCGCGGCCAGCATCACGCCCAGGACGATTACCGGCGCCATCACGGCCGCCGGCAAGGTCTATGACGGCACGCTGGCGGCCAGCACGGGCGGCACGCTGTCCGGCGTGCTGCTGGGCGACGTCGTCTCGCTGTCGACCACGGGCGTCTTCGCGGACAAGAACGTGGGCAGCGGCAAGACGGTGACTGTCGGGGGCGCGCTGTCCGGCCTGGACGCCGGCAACTACGCGCTGTCCGTCAACGGCACTGCGACGGCCGACATCACGCCCAAGACGATCACCGGCGCACTGACGGCGGCCAGCAAGGTCTACGACGGCACGCTGACCGCGATCACGACCGGCACGCTGTCTGGCGTGGTGCTGGGCGATGCGGTGGCGATCAACGGCACCGGCCTGTTTGCCGACAAGAACGTGGGCGCAGGCAAGGCCGTGGCCGTAGGCGCCACATTGACCGGCCTGGATGCCGGCAACTATCTGCTGGTCGCCAACAGCACCGCGCAAGCCGACATCACGCCCAAGGCGCTGACCGGCGCCATCACGGCAGCGGGCAAGACCTACGACGGCACGACGGCCGCCACGACCTCGGGCCAGTTGAGCGGCGTGGTCGCGGGCGACCTGGTGGCGTTGTCCACGGCGGGCGTGTTTGCCGA
>NZ_JPYO01000013.1:225811-290120 GCF_000757485.1 Achromobacter sp. RTa | reverse complement strand
GCGGCCCGGCGGCAAAAAAATGCCCCCACGCCGCGCCTTCGGCTTGCTGCCCCCCACGCCGCGGCCAAGCCGCGGCGCTTTTCTATAGGAGCCCATGCCATCATGCCCGCCGAACGCGACAGCGGAATCTCGATCGCCGAACGCATCAGCCACCAGCTGCGCGACGACATCATGGAAGGCAAGCTGCCGCCCGGCACGCAACTGGTCGAGGTCGACCTGGCCGCGGACTACGGCGCGTCGCGCAACACGATCCGGGAAGTCCTGCACCAGCTCGGCCGCGAAGGGCTTGCCACCTTCATCCGCCACAAGGGCGTCGTGGTCCGGCGCATGGAGCGCAAGGACCTGCGCGAAATCTATGCGGCCCGCCGCGCGCTGGAACTTCAGGCCATCGAAGGCGGGCTGCCGCTGCAGCCCGCGCTGCTCGACAAGATGCACACGACCATCAACGCGGCCGAACGCGCGCTGTCCAGGAAGCAATGGCGCACCGTCGGCACGCTGAGCCTGCAAGTGCACCAGCACATCGTCGCGCAGCTGGGCAGCCGGCTGCTGGACGAGTTCTTTCTCACGCTTTGCGCTCAGCTGCGCCTGGTGTTCGCGTCGGAGGTCGATGAAAGCCGTATCCAGACGCCCGACTGGATCGAACGCGAACGCCGCATCCACGGTTTGCTCGTGGAAGGGCGCCGCGATCTGGCGGCGCAAGCCCTGACGGAATACCTGGACGATTCCGAACGCACGCTGATGGCCGTGCTGACCCGCCTGAAGCAGCAGGCCAAATAGCGGACGCCAGGCGCGCGCCCGGCGCCCGAATGCGCCTAGGCGCGCTGCTCGGGTTCCGGCTCCGCGTAGCTGCCATCCGCCCGATGCGTCTCCTGCCCGCTCAAGGGCGGATTGAAGACGCAGACCAGTCTCAGATCCCCCTTCACCGCCCGCAGCACGTGCTGGTCGTTCTTGTCCAGCGCATACAGCGTGCCGGGCCTGATGGCGTGAACGGCGCCGGTGGCCACGTCCTCGACCTCTCCTTCGCCCTCCATGCAGTAGTTCGCTTCGTAGTGATGCTTGTAGTGCAGGCGCAGCTCGGCGCCTTCGAAGACGCGGGTCTCGTGCACGGAATATCCGATGCCGTCGCGCTTGACGATGATGCGCTTGCTTTCCCAGCCCGGCCCCCGGGCGTGGCGTTCAGTATCGGTCAGTTCGTCGCTGTGGATAACTATCATGGATGCGAATCCGCAAATGAGTGGAGAAAATCAGTTCCGGCCACGCGCCGCCGATCCGAGCGCCGCTTCGATCTGCACGGCGGCAGCCAGCAGGGCTTGGTCGCCGCCGCGCAAGCCTGTCGCCATCAGGCCTACGGCTTTTCCATCGGCAAGATCGCCCGGCAGCGAAATGCTGGGCAGGTCCAGGCGGTTCGCGAATTCCGTCAGGCTGAATGCCCGAGAGTTTTCGCGCAGGTAGGCGTCGTTGTCTTCCAGTTGCGCCAACGTCGGCGGCAGCATGGGCACCGTCGGCGTCAGCACCGCGTCCGCCCCCGCCATCGCCGCGTCGTATTCCTGGCGCAATTCCACCAGCCGCCGCTGCGCCGCAAGATAGGCATGCGCTGGAACCTGCGCCCCCAGAAGCATGCGCGGCCCCACGCGGGGATCGTAGCGGGCCGCATCCGCCGCCAGGCGCGAGGCGTGCAGCATGTAGGCTTCGGCCGCGATAATGCCTCCGTCGCGCGCCACGAGGCCGGATTGGGCCACGCACAGCATGGGCAAGCGCCGCAACGCCGCGCCCGCGTCCATCAGGCGATCCAGCCAGTTCGAGAATACGCGCCGCACTTCCGGGTCCAGCATGTCCTCGACATGGTCGGGCACCACGAAACTGCGGCCCGCCAGCGGCGACGGCGATCCGGCGCCTGCGCAAGGCGCCAACGCCTTATCCACACGCAGGCATTGCGCCGCATCCGTAGCGATGATGCCCGGCACGTCGAACGTCGGCGACAAATACATCATGCCCGCGTCGTCATACCGGCCCCGGGAAGGCTTGAAACCTGCAACGCCGCAAAATGCCGCAGGTATGCGCGCCGACCCGCTGGTATCGGACACCAGCGCAAGATTCACCATGCCGAGCGCCACGGCCACCGCGCCGCCGCTGCTGGACCCGCCCGCCACGCGAGGAGCATCGGCCATGCATGGCGTGAGCGGCGTGCCGAAGGTCGCATTCAGGCCCAGGGCTCCGTAGGCGAACTCGGTCATGTTGTTCTGCGCCAGCAACACGGCCCCCGCATGCCGCAGCCTGCGGACCAGCGGGGCGTCTGCCGCCGCGGCCGGCGCGTCGGACAGCACCCGCGAACCCGCGTGCGTCGTCCATCCCCGCACGTCGAAGCAAGCCTTCACGCCCAGCGTCGTTCCGGCCAGCGGCTCGTCCGCCGGCGCCAGCGTTCGCAAGGCATCGCGCGCCCGCGCTTCGGCCAGGGCGTCCTCGTCGCGGCGCGCCAGCAGGGCTTGCTTTGCCGCGGATGGATTCTCAAGCGTGCGCGCCAGGCACTCCGACACCGCCCGCGATGACGGACCGCGCCGATCAGGAGACATGGACATGGCTCAGGAAGTCCTTCACGCGCGGATCCGCGCTGCCCAGCACCTCAGCCGGCGGCGCGTCGAGCAGCACGCGGCCGGTCTCCATGAACACCACCCGGTCCGACACCTTGAACGCGAATCCCATTTCATGCGTCACGATCAACATCGTCATGCCCTCGCGCGCCAACGTTTCCACCACCTTCAGCACTTCCGCCACCAGCTCCGGATCCAACGCCGATGTGGGTTCGTCGAAGAGCATGATGGAGGGCCGCATGGCCAGGGCGCGGGCGATCGCAACCCGCTGCTGCTGGCCTCCCGAGAGCTGGTGCGGATACTTGTGCGCGTGGTCCAGCATGCCTACCTTGTTGAGCAGCACCAGCGCCTCGCATCGCAGGGCGTCGGCGCTGCCGCGCCCGTGATATGCCGGCGCCAGCATCACGTTCTGCAGCACCGTCTTGTGCGGGAACAGGTTGAAGCTCTGGAACACCATGCCGATGTCCAGGATCCGATCGCCGGGCCCCGCCTGCGCGCCCGCGCCGGGAGACCCGAGAAAAGGTTTGCCGTGCAGCAGCACCTCGCCGCCGTCCAGCGTCTCCAGCCCGTTCAAGGTGCGGATCAGGGAGGTCTTGCCCGAACCCGACGGGCCGATGATGCTGATGACCTCGCCCGCCTTGACCGTCAGGTCGATGCCCTTGAGCACCTCGTGCTCGCCGAAGCGCTTGCGCGCCTGCCGGACTTCCAGCGCGGGCTCGTCGCCGGCGGCCTTCATCGCGGGCCCCGACGCGCCTTCCTGCACCGCGCGGCGGGCTTGCTCGTCCAGCGCCAGCGGCTTGGGGGCGCGCCGCAGGATATTCATGTGCGACTCCAGCCAGCCCAGCAGCTTGTCGAACAGCGTAACGATCAGCACGTAGTACAGCGCCACGGCCAGCATCGTTTCGAACACCAGGAAGTTCTGCGTGTACAGCCGCTGTCCGACCAGCAGGATCTCGGCCAGCGAGATCACCGACACCAGCGAAGTCAGCTTGGCGATCGTGATGAATTCATTGCTCAGGGCCGGCAGCGCAATGCGCAATGCCTGCGGAATGACGATCATGCGCTGAATGCCGGCATAACGGATGCCAAGCGCCCGTCCCGCTTCGATCTGCCCCCGCGGCACGCCCAGGATCCCGCCCCGGTGGATTTCGGCGATGAAGGCCGTCTCGCTCACCACCAGGGCGGTCAGGCCGGCGTAGAACGGGTCCGACAGTAACGCGCCAGCGGCCGGAAAAACCTGGGGCAGGTTATAGATGAACACCAGCAGCACCAGCAGCGGCAGGCTGCGGAAGAACCAGATGTACAGGCCCGCCAGGCGGCTGACGACGGGGTTCTTCGCCTGCTTGCCCAGCGCCAGCAGAAAGCCCGCCCCCACGCCTATCACCCAGGTCGCCGTGCTCAGCTTCACCACCACCCAGCACGCCTTCCAGAAATCGGTATCCCAGAGCAGGCTGACGGCGTAGTCCCAATCGAAATGCATGTTCCGGCTTCCGTCGCGGCGTTATCGGGCCGGGCCCGTCAGGGCAGCCTGGATCTCGGCCGCAGACGGCTCTTCCAGCCCGTAGCGGGCCAGCAGCGCCTGATACTCGCCGCTCTCGCGGGCCCTCTGCAGCGCGCCAGCCAATGCGCTCTGAAGCTCCTTCGATTCCTTGTTGATGCCCAGGCCGATCACGATCGGATAGAGCAGCGAGGTGGAAGTCACCTTGAGACCGTCCTTGGATTGCTCCAGCATGCCGTGCACCACCGCCGCATCCTCGATCATGGCGTCCGCGGCCTGCGACCGCAGGGCCATCATCGCTTCGGGAGAGGTCGGGAACTCCAGCACCTTGATTTCGCCCTGCCCCTTGGGCTGGCAGGTCTCGCGCGAGACCTTCTGCAGCTTGGGCGTCCAGGAGGCGCCCTTGATCGAGGCCACCCGCTTGCCGCACAACGCCTCCGGACCGGCAGGCGCGTACTGGCTGGCGGCCAGCACCACCAGCGATGCCCCGGTTTTCAGGTACGGAATGAAATCGATCAGCTTGGTGCGCTCGGGGGTCACATACAGGGCGGAGGCCACGGTATCGAAGCGGTGCGCCCGCATGCCCAGGATCAGGTCCGGAAAGCGCGTGTCGATGAACACCGGCTTCAAGGACAGCTTGGACGCCAGCAGCCGCGAAAAATCCGCATCGAAGCCCGCGGGCTTGCCGCCCTCCATGTAGGCGTAGGGCGGATAGGTGAGGTCCGAGCCTACCGTCAGGCTGTCGGCCTTGATCGTAGCGGAGGCCAGAGCCAGCGGAGATGCTGCGCACAACATGAAAGCGGCCAGTGCGCGCGCGGCGCCGCGCCGTGATGCCGCCAGAATCGTAGTGGACATGATTTCCCCTATTGAACGCCCTGGAACCCGCGGCAAGACTGGGCCTGCGCCTGCCAAGAGGCATTTTCCGAGCCAGGATTGTTGAACAATTTTTGCGATTCTGCGGCAATGGGAAAGCACGGGATATGGGTGTTTTCCCTAGCGGATTGCCATCGCGCGCCCTGCGGGAACGGCGCCAAGGCATGGTGCCGGGCCATGATGAAGGCAAAAAAAAACCGGCCCCGATAAGGGGCCGGCCGGTGTGCCGCAAGCGGTTGAAACGATGCTTACGCGTCGATATTGCCCGCCGACAGCGCGTGCGTTTCGATGAAGTTGCGGCGCGGTTCGACGTCGTCGCCCATCAGCGTGGTGAAGACTTCGTCCGCCGCGATGGCGTCCTCGATCTGCACGCGCAGCAGGCGGCGCACCTTCGGGTCCATCGTGGTTTCCCACAGCTGGTCCGGGTTCATTTCGCCCAGGCCCTTGTAGCGCTGCTTGGAGATGCCGCGCTCGGCTTCGCTGCGCAGCCACTGCATGGCTTCGCGGAAGTCCGACACGGTCTGTTCCTTGCGCTTCTCGCCTTCGCCGCGGGCGACCAGCGAACGCGCGCCGACCTTGCCGGAGAAGCTCGCCGCGGCCTTGGACAGGACGGCGTAGTCCGAGCCGTTCACGAAGTCCGCGTCGATGATGCTCACCCGCACATTGCCGTGGTGCATGCGCTGCACCGACAGGCGGTGGCGCTCGGTGGCCTCGTCGAATTGGGCCACGACTTCCACGCCGTTGCCGCTTACCGGATCGCGCATGGCGTCGGCCAGGCGGCGCGCGGAATCCGCGGTGGACTCGGCCGTCTCCAGATTGATTTCCACGCCTTCGGCCATGGCCGACAGCGCAGCCACGTCGAACACGCGCGACAACCGGGCGATCACGCCGTCGGCGGCCACGTACTGGCGCGCCAGCTCGTTCAGCTCTTCGCCGCGGATGATGTTGCCGCCAGAGATGATCTCGGCATCCTTCAACGCCAGCGCCAACATGAACTGCGCTTCTTCCTGGTCGTCCTTCAGGTAGCGCTCTTCGCGGCCGACCTTGACCTTGTACAGCGGCGGCTGGGCGATGTACACGTAGCCGCGCTGCACCAGTTCGGGCATCTGGCGGTACAGCAGCGTCAGCAGCAGGGTGCGGATGTGCGCGCCGTCGACGTCCGCGTCGGTCATGATGATGAGGCGGTGGTAGCGCAGCTTGTCCACGTTGAAATCGGGGCCGATGCTGGTGCCCAGCGCCGTGATCAGCGTGGCGATCTGCTCGCTGGCGATCAGGCGGTCGAAACGCGCCTTCTCAACGTTCAGCACCTTGCCGCGCAGCGGCAGGATGGCCTGGAACTTGCGGTCGCGGCCCTGCTTGGCCGAGCCGCCTGCGGAGTCGCCCTCGACGATGTACAGCTCGCACAGGGCGGGATCCTTCTCCTGGCAGTCCGCGAGCTTGCCGGGCAGGCCCGCGCCTTCCAGCACGCTCTTGCGGCGCGTCATCTCGCGCGCCTTGCGCGCGGCTTCGCGCGCGCGGGCGGCCTCGACGATCTTGCCGCACAGCGCCTTGGCGTCGTTCGGATGCTCCAGCAGCCAGGTTTCCAGCGTGCGGGCCACGGCTTCTTCAACGGCCGGGCGCACTTCGCTGGAAACCAGCTTGTCCTTGGTCTGGCTGCTGAACTTGGGTTCGGGCACCTTCACGGACAGCACGCAGGCCAGGCCTTCGCGCATGTCGTCGCCGGACGTTTCGACCTTGGCCTTCTTGGCCAGCTCGTTGTCGGTGATGTACTTGTTGATGATGCGGGTCATCGCCGCGCGCAGGCCGGTCAAGTGCGAGCCGCCGTCGCGCTGCGGGATGTTGTTGGTGAAGCACAGCACGCTTTCGCTGTAGCTGTCGTTCCACTGCATCGCCACTTCCACGCCGACCGGCACGCCGCCCGCCGAGGACTCGGTGGTGACCGAGAACACGTTCGGGTGCAGCACGGTCTTGCTGCGGTTGATGTATTCGACGAAGCCCTTCACGCCGCCCGAGAACGCAAAGTTCTCTTCCTTGCCCTGGCGCTGGTCGATCAGGCGGATCTTCACGCCATTGTTCAGGAACGACAGCTCGCGCAGGCGCTTCGAGAGAATCTCGTAGTGGTACTCGATGTTGGTGAAGATGATCGGGTCGGCCAGGAAGCGCACTTCGGTGCCGCGCTTGTCGGTCGTGCCCGTCACGGCCAGGGGCGCGGTGCGCTCGCCCTGGCGGAACTCCATCTGATGCACCTGGCCGTTGCGGCGGATGGTCAGCCGCAGCCATTCCGACAGCGCGTTCACGCAGGAAACGCCCACGCCGTGCAGGCCGCCGGACACCTTGTACGAGTTCTGGTCGAACTTGCCGCCGGCATGCAGCTCGGTCATGACGATTTCCGCCGCGCTGCGGTGGAATTCATCGTCCTTGTGGATGTCGGTGGGAATGCCGCGGCCGTTGTCGGTGACGGAAATGGAGTTGTCGGTGTGGATCGTGACGACGATGTCGTCGCAATAGCCGGCCAGGGCTTCGTCGATGGCGTTGTCGACGACTTCGAACACCATGTGGTGCAAGCCGGTACCGTCGGACGTGTCGCCGATGTACATGCCGGGGCGCTTGCGCACGGCCTCCAGCCCCTTGAGCATCTTGATCGAGTCAGCGCCGTAGCCGCTGTTCTCGGGAGTGGTGTTCTGCTGATCTGACATGTCTGTATCGATAACGCTTTAAAGAACGGCCTGGCGGCCGGACCGCCCACGGGCCCTCAGGCCCGCAAGCGGCACAAACCCACGATAGGCGAGCGGATCAAATCCGCATGGGCATGACGACGTACTTGAACTGGTCGTCTTCGGGCAAGGTGATCAGCGCCGACGCGTTGGCGTCGGGCATGACCGACCACTGGATGCTGTCGACCTTGACGTTCGACAGCACATCGAGCAGGTAGCCGACGTTGAAGCCGACGTCCAGCGCTTCATGGCCGTAATCGATGTCGATCTCTTCCTGCGCCTCTTCCTGCTCGGCGTTGGAGGACGAGATCTTCATCTGGTTCTGCGCCAGTTGCAGGCGCACGCCCTTGAACTTGTCGGTGGTCAGGATGGCGGCGCGCTGCAGGCTGCCCTGGAGCGCTTCGCGGCCGACCAGGAAATGGCGCGTGTAGTTCGTCGGGATCACGCGGGTGAAGTCGGGGAACTTGCCTTCGACCAGCTTGGAAACCAGCTCCACGTCACCGAAGCGGAAGCGGATCTGGCCCGGCGCCACGTCGATGGAGACGGGCTCGTCGGAGTCTTCCAGCAGGCGCTGCATTTCCAGCACGGTCTTGCGCGGGACGATGACTTCGTGGCGTTCCTTGATGCCGTCGGCCTCGGTGGCGCAGTGCGCCAGGCGGTGGCCGTCGGTGGCCACGGCGCGCACGCGGCCCGGCTCGAACACCAGCAGCATGCCGTTCAGGTAGTAGCGGATGTCCTGTTGCGCCATGGCGAAATGCACCATGTTGAACAGGTGGCGCAGCGTGCGCTGCGGCAGCGTCAGCGAGACGTCCCACTGCTCGGGCTGGGCCACGGTGGGGAACTCGCTGGCGGCCAGCGTCTGCAGCGCGAAGCGGCTCTTGGCCGACTGCACGGAAAGCTTGTTGCTGGCCAGCGCCAGCTTGACCTCGCCCGTATCGGGCAGCGCCTTCAGGATGTCCAGCAGCTTGCGCGCCGCAACCGTGGTGGACTCGTTGTCCTGGCCCACGCCGAAGTCGGCATGAGTGGTGATCTGTACTTCCAGGTCGGTCGCAATGAAGGCGACTTTGTTGCCTTCCTTGCGCATCAGGATGTTCGCGAGGAGGGGCAGGGTATGGCGTCTTTCGACGATGCCCGCCACAGTCGACAGCGGTTTCAGCAATGCATCGCGTGTGGTTTGTACGAGTTGCATGTTCATCCTTTTAGAGTTTGTTCCAACACGTGCAGGGTATGGTTGAGCTCCGCTTGCTTGGCGCGGGCGTCGGAAATCTTGCGTACGGCATGCAGTACGGTGGTGTGATCACGGCCACCGAACAGATCGCCGATTTCCGGCAGGCTTTTCTGGGTCAGCTCCTTCGCCAGGTACATCGCGACCTGGCGCGGCAAGGCGATATTGGCGGGCCGGCGTTTCGAGTACATGTCGGCCACTTTGATCTTGTAGAAATCCGCCACCGTCTTCTGGATGTTTTCCACGGTGATCTGCCCGTTGGACACGGACAGGAGGTCCTTCAGGGCTTCCTTGCAGACATCCACCGTCAGGACGTCGCGGCCGTGGAAGCGCGCGTAGGCCAGCACCTTGCGCAGCGCGCCTTCCAGTTCGCGCACGTTGCTGCGCAGATGCTTGGCGATGAAGAACGCCACTTCCTCGGGCATGGGCACGCCTTCGGATTCCGCCTTGCGCAGCAGGATCGCGACGCGCATCTCCAGTTCCGGCGGCTCGATGGCGACCGTCAGGCCGGAATCGAAGCGCGAGATCAGGCGGCTGTCGATGCCGGACAGTTCCTTCGGATACGTATCGCTGGTGATGATGATCTGCTTGCGCTGCGCGACCATCGCCTCGAACGCATAGAAGAACTCTTCCTGCGTGCGGTTCTTGCCGGAGAAGAACTGGATATCGTCGATCAGCAGCAGGTCCAGCGAATGGTAGTAGCGCTTGAAATCGTCGAACGCCTTGCGCTGGTACGCCTTGACCACGTCGGACACGTACTGGTCGGCATGCACGTAGCGCACGCGCACCCCGGTGCCCGCCGCCACCATCGCATTGCCGATGGCGTGGATCAGGTGGGTCTTGCCCAGGCCCACGCCGCCGTACAGGAACAGCGGGTTGTACGAGGTGCCCGGATTCTCGGCCACCTGCAGCGCGGCGGCGCGCGCCAGCTGGTTCGCCTTGCCGGTAACGAAGTTCTCGAAGGTCAGGTCGGTGTTCAGGCGCGAGCGCTCGTACACGATATTGGCCGCATCGGCGGTCACCGCCTGCGCCGCGGCCGTCGTGGCGGGCGCGGGTGCAGGCGCGGCGGCCGGCGCGCTCATGGGCGGCGCGCCGCCTGACGGAGACGCGGCGGACGGATGCGTGGGCGCGGGCTGGGCGGCCCGCACGGGCGCGACCGGCATGCGCGGCGCGGTGCCATGGGAGGGCAACTCGAACAGCACCTGCACCGGACGCTCGAACCACTCCGCGGCCAACGCTTCGATCTGGTGGGAAAAGTTCTTGCGCACCCAATCCAGCTTGAAGCGGTTGGGCGCGGCAACGCGCAGCACCGCCTGCGTCTCGTCATACGCAAGCGGGACCAGCGGTCGTATCCACGCGCTGATTTGTTGGGGGGGGAGTTCCTGCTCAAGACGACTGACGCAGGTCTGCCAGAATTCTTTCATGTCGCTCTTATTCAAACCTCGATTCTACCTTGCCTGGGCTGGGGTTATCCACAGGGTAGGGCATAAGTGTCCGCATGCCGCAGGCTTAACTGTTTGACAAGACAGGGAAAACTTGCTGAAATGGTGGGCTTTTCCGAATTCTGTCTGTCAGAAGGTTTCACAGAGAGCTTGACCGCGCTCGCCTGATAAGGGTGTTTTCACCCATATCGATATGGCCCCGCCATATGGCAACCGCCCGGTTCTAGCTTCTATAGGTCGCCTGGGTTTTTCCCGGTCAGAGCCCCGTCTACGAGTTGTTTTTTGCCTATGTTGCAAAAATGCCCGCTAGATACCCGCTTCTTGAATGCGCGACCAGGAACCCTCCGGGCAGGTCCCTTCTGACTTTTGTTCTTTTTGTGGATCGTCCATGAAACGTACCTACCAACCTTCCGTTACCCGCCGCAAGCGCACCCATGGCTTTCGCGTGCGCATGAAAACCCGCGCTGGCCGCGCCATCCTGAGCGCCCGCCGCGCCAAGGGCCGCAAGCGTCTGGCCGTCTAAGTCCGGGTATTCCGGATTTTCCGGAAAACCTGACGCCCGATCCGCAGTCCATGCCGCGCGCCACGCTTCCCCCGGAGGCGCGGCTGCATCGCCCCTCCGAGTTCGCCGCCGCCCTCAAAGGCCGGCGTCTTGCCCGAGGGGCGTTCTTCATTGTGAGCGCCGCTTCCAATGATCTGTCCCCTGGACAGGATGCCTGTGCACGCCTGGGCCTGGTGATCGCCAAACGGTTCGCCGCCCATGCCAGCACGCGCAATGCCATCAAGCGGGTCATCCGCGAGGCGTTCCGCCATCGGCGGCTGGACCTTCCGGCGAAGGATTATGTCGTGCGCCTGCATAGCAAGGTCGCGCCCGCCACGCTCACCGCGCTCAAACGCGGCGTCAGAGCCGAAGTGGACGCTCACTTTGGGCGTATCGCGCGATGAACGGGCGGACCCGCAAGCTCGGAGCTGCTTTACTCATTGCCCCGATCCGGTTCTACAGGTTCTTCCTGAGTCCCTGGATCGGCCGGCAATGCCGCTTTACCCCCACCTGCTCGGCGTACGCGATCGAAGCGATCGAACGCCATGGCGCCTGGCGCGGCCTCTGGCTCGCCGTCCGGCGCATCGGCCGCTGTCACCCGTGGTCGCCTGGCGGGTTGGATCCGGTTCCGCCGGCCAAGGGAACCAATGGCACCCGCCGCTGTTCCCACAGCCACCGCATCGAGCATGATTGACGCTAAACTGGCGGGCTTTGCTGGCCCGTATTCACTTCAGTAGGCACCATGGATATCCGACGAACCGTCCTCTGGATGATTTTTTCCTTCTCGCTGTTGCTCCTATGGAACAACTGGCAAATCCATAACGGCAAGCCGTCGCTGTTCGGGGGCCCCACGCCCACGGCCAGCACGAGTGAACCGCAGGCTGCCGCGAACAACAACGCGACGCCCTCGGTGCCCAGTTCTCCCGCTCCCGCGGCAGCCGCTGCGTCGTCCGCGGTGCCCGGGGCCACGGCGCCCGCTACCGCGCGCTCGGAAGAAATCGTCATCACGACCGACGTGCTGCGCCTGACTTTCGACACGATGGGCGCCCAGCTGGTGCGCGCCGAGCTCCTGAAATACCCGGCCACCGGCCAGCCGGACAAGCCCACCGTGCTGCTGGACCGCTCCGCCGGCCTGAACTACGTGGTGCAGACCGGCGTGGTCGGCGCGCCCAACGGCCAAAGCTTCCCCACGCACCAGACGCCGTTCCGCTTTGTTTCGTCCGAACGCCAGATGACGGGCGACAGCCTGGCCGTCGCGTTTGAAAGCGAATCGGGCGGCATGAAGGTCACCAAGACGTTCACCCTGCATCGCGGCCGCTACGACATCGACGTGCGCCACGACCTGGCCAACGTGGGCGGCGCCCCCGTGACTCCGGCGCTGTACCTGCAGCTCGAGCGCGACGGCAACGACCCGGCCGATACGTCCAGCTTCTATCACACCTTCACCGGTTTCGCGGTCTACTCGGAACAGGACAAGTTCCAGAAGATCACCTTCAGCGATATCGAAAAGAAGAAGGCCAACTACGTCAAGCAGGCGGACAACGGCTGGATCGCCGTGGTCCAGCACTACTTCGCCACCGCCTGGGTGCCCCCGCAGGGCAAGCCGCGCAACAATGAACTGCTGGAAGTGCAGAAGAACCTGTACGCCGCCCGCAGCATCGAAGCCGTCGGCGAGGTTGCCCCGGGCGCCGCCGCCCGCGTGGATTCGCACCTGTGGGTCGGTCCGCAAGACCAGAAGGCCATGGCGGCGCTTGCCCCCGGCCTGGAACTCGTCGTCGACTACGGCTGGCTGACCATCATCGCCAAGCCGCTGTTCAAGCTGATGACCTGGCTGCATTCCATCCTGGGCAACTGGGGCTGGACCATCGTGGCGCTGACCGTGCTGATCAAGGCCCTGTTCTATCCCCTGGCCGCCGCCAGCTACCGCTCCATGGCCCGCATGAAGCAAGTAGCGCCGCGCCTGCAGGCCCTCAAGGAAAAGTACGGCGACGACAAGCAGAAGCTCAATGCGGCCATGATGGAGATGTACCGCACCGAGAAGATCAACCCGCTGGGTGGCTGCCTGCCGATGGTGGTGCAGATTCCGGTGTTCATCTCGCTGTACTGGGTGCTGCTGGCCAGCGTGGAAATGCGCGGCGCGCCGTGGATCCTGTGGGTGCACGACCTGTCGATCCGCGACCCGTTCTTCATTCTGCCCGCCATCATGATGGCCACCATGTTCCTGCAGATCAAACTGAACCCGACGCCTCCGGACCCCGTCCAGGCCAAGGTCATGATGATCATGCCGCTGGTGTTCGGCGGGATGATGTTCTTCTTCCCGGCCGGCCTGGTGCTGTACTGGTGCGTGAACAACACCCTGTCGATCGCGCAGCAGTGGTCCATTACCCGCGCCATGCAGCGCAAGACGGAAGCCGCGGCAAACCGCTGATTCCGGCTCAATCAGGAAACCGGCCCCGATGGGCCGGTTTTTTTATGCGCGCCGGCATCCGCAAGTGAGCCAGAATCCGATTTTTTCAATAGTTATTCTTAATCAACTTTTATATATCAATCAACTTCACAACGTAAAGCAAGCCACCTATGATGTGTTGGCGATGGGCCTGGCAGGCAGTGCCGGGCAATCCGGAACAGGGCGCGGGGCCAGAGCGGCCCCGCATTCCAGGAACGACATAGGGAGTGTGCTATGAACGACAAGAAGCATCTGACCACCGCCTCAGGCGCGCCCGTGGCAGACAACAACAACACACTGACGGCGGGCCCGCGCGGCCCGGCGCTCTTGCAGGACTTCTGGCTGATCGAGAAGCTCGCCCACTTCGACCGCGAACGCATCCCCGAACGCGTCGTGCATGCGAAGGGCTCGGGTGCCTACGGCACCTTCACCGTCACCCACGACATCACGCGCTACACCCGCGCCAGCATTTTTTCCGAAGTCGGCAAGCAGACCCCGCTGTTCCTGCGTTTCTCCACCGTGGCCGGCGAACGCGGCGCGGCGGACGCCGAACGCGACGTGCGCGGCTTCGCCATCAAGTTCTATACCGACGAGGGCAATTGGGACCTGGTGGGCAACAATACGCCTGTCTTCTTCATCCGCGACCCGTTGAAATTCCCCGATTTCATCCACACGCAGAAGCGCGAACCCAAGTCCAACCTGCGCAGCGCCACCGCCGCCTGGGACTTCTGGTCGCTCAACCCCGAATCGCTGCACCAGATCACCACCTTGATGAGCGACCGCGGCATCCCCGCCAACCTGCGCCAGCAGCACGGCTTCGGCTCGCACACGTTCAGCTTCATCAACAAGGACGGCGAACGCTTCTATGTGAAGTTCCACTTCAAGTCGCAGCAGGGCATCGCCTGTCTGACCGACGAGGAAGCCGCCCAGGTCGTCGCGCGCGACCGCGAAAGCTCGCAGCGCGACCTGTTCAACAACATCGAACAGGGCAATTTCCCGAAGTGGACGCTGAAGGTGCAGATCATGCCCGAGGCCGAAGCCGCGACCTACCACATCAACCCCTTCGACCTGACGAAGGTCTGGCCGCACGGGGACTACCCGCTGATCGAAGTCGGCGTGCTGGAACTGAACAAGAACCCGGAGAACTACTTCGCCGAAGTGGAACAGGCCGCCTTTACGCCGGCCAACGTCGTTCCCGGCATCGGCTTCTCGCCGGACAAGATGCTGCAGGGGCGCTTGTTCTCCTATGGCGACACGCACCGCTACCGCCTGGGCATCAACCATCACCAGATCCCGGTGAACGCGCCGCGCTGCCCGTTCCACAGCTTCCACCGCGACGGAGCCGGACGTGTCGACGGCAATGCGGGCGGAACGCTGAACTACGAGCCCAATAGCTTCGGCGAATGGAAGGAAACGCCGTCGGCCGGCGAACCGCCGCTGGCGTTGGACGGCGAAGCCGCCGCGCGCTGGAACCACCGCGTGGACGACGACTACTATTCCCAGCCGGGCGCCTTGTTCCGCCTGATGACGCCCGCTCAGCAGGAACAGCTGTTCGGCAATATCGGCCGCCACATGGCGGGCGTGCCCGAAGAAATCCAGCGCCGCCAGCTGGAACATTTCCGCAAAGCGGATCCGGCCTATGCGGCCGGCGTGGCCAAGGCGCTGGGACTGAAGCTGTAATCCCGCAGCGTCGACAAGAAGGGCGGCCTTGCGAGGCCGCCCTTTTTTCGTCGCCAGGCCTCTGCGACGCGGCGCCGTTTCAGCGCTGCATGCCCCAGCGCCTGACGGTCAGGCGCTCCACCGTGTCGAATGCCAGGTTTTCCACAATCAGGCCGATGATCACCACGGCGGCCAGCCCAGCGAACACCCGGTCTGTGTATAACTCATTGCGGTTCTGGAAGATGTACCAGCCCAGGCCGCCCTTGCCGCTGGACGCGCCGAACACCAGCTCGGCCGCGATCAGCGTGCGCCATGCAAACGCCCAACCTATCCGCAAGCCCGCCAGGATGGCCGGCAGCGCCGCCGGCACCAAAATCCGCAGGACGTAGCGCAGGCCGTTCAAGCCGTAGTTGCGCCCAGCCATGCGCAAGGTATCGGATACGCCCAGAAAGCCTGCGTACATGTTCAGGGCCAGCGTCCACAGCACGGAATGGATCAGCACGAACACCAGGCTGCCTTCGCCCAGGCCGAACCACAGCAGCGCGAGCGGCAGCAACGCAATGGCCGGCAGCGGATTGAACATGGCGGTCAAGGTCGACAGCAGGTCGCGTCCGAAGCGCGTGGATACGGCCAGCGTGGTCAACACGAACGCCAGCGCCACGCCCGCCGCATAGCCCTGCACCAGCACCCGCAGCGACTGCCACGCGCGCGCCGGCAGTTCGCCGCTGCCAATGCCCTGGACGAAGGCCTGCGCCGTTTGCACGGCGCCAGGCAGGAGCAGGTCGTTATCGGCATGGCGCGCGGCCAGTTCCCAGATGCCGGCCAGCAGCGCCAGGATGAACAGCTTGCGTAATCCGGCATGCTGCCACACGCGCTCGTGCCAGGGCAGCGGCGCCTCGGCCGCCTGCGCGGGCAGGGGCGGCAGATCGTATTCGGCTTCGGGACGGACCGGGACGGCCCCTGCGTAGGCGTTGCTCATGGACTTCTCAGGCCGCGGCCAGTTCGGCCCGCGCGGGCTGCGCCGGTTCGAACAGCAGATCGTGAATGCGCCGCGCGGCCGACTGGAATGCCGCGGAGCCCTGGCTGTGCAGATCGAAAGCGTGGGCATTCAATTCGGCCCGCACCCGGCCCGGATGCGGCGATAGCAGCAGCACGCGGCTGCCCAACACCAGCGCCTCTTCGATCGAATGGGTGACGAACAGCAGCGTGAAACGCACGTCTTCCCATAGCGCCATCAGCTCTTCCTGCATGCGCCTGCGCGTCAGCGCATCCAACGCGGCGAACGGTTCGTCCATCAGCAGTACGCGCGGCTGCATGGCCAGGGCGCGGGCAATGGCCACACGCTGCTTCATGCCGCCCGACAGCGTGTGCGGATAGGCGTCCGCGAATGCCGCCAGGCCCACCTTATCGAGGTAGTGCATGGCGCGCTCATCCGCCTCGCGCCGGCCCAGCTTGCGCGACGCCAGCAGAGGAAACGCCACGTTCTGGCGCAGCGTCTTCCAGGGCGGCAACTGATCGAATTCCTGGAACACCACGATCCGGTCGGGCCCCGGGCCACGCACGGGCTTTCCATCTATCTCGATGCGGCCCTCGGTGGGTTCGATGAAACCCGCGATCGCCTTCAGCAGAGTGGACTTGCCGCAACCGGACGCCCCCAGCAGGATGGACCGCTCTCCTTCATGCACCTCGAAACTTGCCTGATGCGTGGCCCGCACCCGCCGATCGCGCGTCTTGTATTCGATCGACACCTTATCCACAAGCAGCAAAGGCGCGGCCGTTTCGGGCTTATCCACAGGCTTGGCGGCGGTCAGGCCCATATCAGCTGCCTTGCGCCGTTACGGGGTCGTCGAAGAAGTAGTCGCGCCAGCTCGCCGGCGCGTGCTTGATCGCGCCCACTTTGTGCATGAACTCGGCCAGCGCGTAGGTGTTCTGCGGCTCCAGCTTGAATTGCACGTCGGGGTTCTTGATCACCTTCACCAGGAAGCCGCGGTCCAGCTTGGCTCCCGTGACGCGCAGGTAGGTGTCGGCGGCCTTTTCCGGGTTGGCGGCGGCGAAAGCGGCGGCCTCCTTCAGCGCCTCCTGGAAAGCCTTGTAGGTCTTGGGATTTTCCTTGCGGAATTTCTCGGTGGCGAACAACACCGTCGAGGAGCTGGGCCCGCCAAGCACGTCGTACGACTTGAGCACGATGCGCGCATTGGGGTTCTCGGCCAGCTCCTGCTCCTGGAAAGGCGGGTTGCCGAAATGCGCCGTGATCTCGGTGCCGCCCGCGATGATCGCGGCGGCGGCGTCCGGGTGCGGCAAGGCAACGGACAGCCTGTCTAGCTTATTGAACTGCGCATCGCCCCACAGTTTGGCCGACGCCAGCTGCAGCACGCGCGATTGCACCGACACGCCCACGGCGGGAACCGCGATGCGGTCCTTGTCCGTGAAGTCCGCTATCGTCTTCACGTTCGGATTGTTGCTCACCAGGTAGTAGGGAAAATTGCCCAGCGACGCAACGCCTTTGACGTTCTGCTTGCCGCGCGTGCGGTCCCAGATCGTCAGCAGCGGCCCTACGCCCGCCCCCGCGATATCCACAGCCCCGGACAGCAGCGCGTCGTTCACCGCCGAGCCACCGGACAACTTGGCCCATTCGACCGAGATGTCCAGGCCTTCGGCCTTGCCGTGTTTCTCGATCAGTTGCTGGTCGCGGGCGACGTTCAGCAACAGGTACACGATGCCGTACTGTTCCGCGATGCGGATGCGGCCTTCCGCCATCGCCGGCGTGGGCGAGGCAAGCGCCAGCACGGCGAGCGCCAGGGCAAGGCCGGCGCCGGTGGCGATGCGGACGAAGCGGTCTCGCACGGGGGAAGAAAAACGCATGGCGTTCCTTGTGGATAAGTGGTTGCGCAGGCGGCGGCCCGCTTTTTCAGAAGGGCGTGTCGCCTTCGATGGTGGTGCGATACAGCTTGCGGCGCAGGTGGTCCGGCGTGCCCCCGGCCAGATGGATCAACGAACGGTTGTCCCAGAACACCAGGTCATGCGCCTGCCACTTGTGGCGGTAGATATGCCCGGGCCGGATGCTGTGGGCAAACAGTTCATCCAGGATCTGGCGGCTCTCGTCCTCCGGCAAACCCTCGATGCGCGTCGTGAAGCCTTCGCTGACGAACAGCGCGCGGCGGCCGGACTCGGGATGCGTGCGCACCACCGGATGCACGACCTCCTGCACCTGCGCCAACTGCTGCGCGCTCAGGTTGGGGCGCCAGGCGCCTTCCTTCTGCAACTGCCCATACTTGGCCAGGTAAGAGTGCACGGCGCGCTTGCCGTCGATGGCATCGCGCAGGGCGGCCGGCAGCGTGTCATAGGCCAGGTGCATGTTGGCGAAGAGCGTATCGCCGCCTTCAGCCGGCAGTTCCTGCGCATGCAGCAATGAGCCCAGGCTGGGCAGTTCCTTGTACGAGATGTCCGAATGCCAGTACTTGCCGGCGTCGCCCAACCCCACCGGCTTGCCGTTCTCCACGATGTTGGAAACGACCAGGATCTCCGGATGCCCGGGCAGATGGAATTGATGCAGCACGTGGATCATCAGGCGGCCGAAGCGGCGGCTGAAATCGATGTGCTGTTGCGGCGTGATGCGCTGATCGCGGAACACCAGCAAGTGATGATCCAGATGGGCCTTGTGCACTCGGGCGAAATCGGCCGCGTCGAGTTCGCGCGACAGATCGATGCCCACGATCTCGGCGCCCATCGCGTCCGCCAGGGGACGGATCACGAAATCCTGGGGCGCGGGGGCCGCCGCGTACCGCGGTGCCGCATATGCCTCGGACCGGCGCAGCGCGTTGCTCTGGGACATGGATCGCTCCTTGCGGGTGAACCGGCGCACAGGCCGGCGTTGGAGCGATCCATTATGAAAACCCGCTGCATCCGGGCAAACGAATTATTCGGCCTTTGTTCAAGCCCGAGCGTCATATAGGGTGGGATCCCCACCTGTGGATAACTCTGGGGGCAAGCCTGGTGGCAAGCCCGGGAAAACCGGTGGAAAGCCGGGGGATATCCCGGTGGATAGCCAGTGGATTGCACGTGGATAGCCGGTGGACAACCTGGCCCCGGCAAAACAAAAGGCGCGGAACCGTGAGGCCCCACGCCTTTTAAATCAATGACTTGCGTGCATCATGCCTTGGGAAGAAACGCCTCCACCAGTTTTACCCAGTATGTCGCGCCGACCGGCAGCAAGGCATCGTTGAAGTCGTAGTTCGGGTTGTGAAGCTGGCACGGCCCCATCCCGTGATAGCTTTCCAGGCGATGCCCGCCATCGCCATTGCCCAGGAACATGTAGGTGCCGGGGACGGCCTCCAGGAAGAAGGAAAAGTCCTCGGCGCCCATGAAGGGGGGCATGTCGCGCAGCACGTTTTCGGCGCCGAAAGCGTCCTCCGCGACCTGGGCGGCAAAGGCCGTTTCGTTCTCCCAGTTCACCAGCGGGGGGTAGGCCCGCACGAAATCCAGTTCTCCCGTGCCGCCGTATACCTGCGGCAGGGTAGTGGCGATGCGGCGCATGTCCGCCTCGATCTTGTCCAGCGCCTCTACTGAGTACGTGCGCACGGTGCCGCGCAGCACGGCCTCGCCCGGAATCACGTTGTACGCATCGCCCGCGTGGATCTGCGTGATCGACAGCACCGCCTGGTCCAACGGATTCTTGCTGCGCGAGATCACCGTCTGCAGGGCGTGGACCATATCGGCCGCCACGATGATCGGATCCACCGACGCATGCGGCTGCGCCGCGTGGCCGCCTACCCCTTTGATGACGATGTCCCACCGGTTGCTGGAGGCCATGGTCGGGCCCGCGCGGAATCCGAACTGGTTCACCGGCATGCCGGGCATGTTGTGGATGCCGAAAACCGCATCGCACGGGAACCGGTCGAACAGACCGTCCTGCATCATCGCGCGCGCGCCGGCATTGCCGCCTTCCTCGGCCGGCTGGAAGATGAACACGACGGTGCCGTCGAAATCGCGATGCGTGGACAGGTACTGCGCCGCGCCCAGCAGCATGGTCGTGTGCCCGTCATGGCCACAGCCGTGCATGCGTCCGCTGATGGTGGACTTGTGCGCGAAACGGTTGTGTTCCGGCATGGGCAGGGCGTCCATGTCGGCGCGCAGGCCGATCGTCTTCTTGCCGCTGCCCGCGCGCAGGATTCCCACCACGCCGGTTTTCCCCAGCCCGGTGTGGACTTCCAGTCCCCAGCCGCGCAAGCGCTCGGCGACCAGCGTGGAGGTGCGCGTTTCCTGGAACGCCAGTTCGGGATGCGCGTGGATATCCCGGCGCAGCGCGGTCAGATCGCTGTGTGCGCGTTCGATTTCGTCGATGGTTTTCATGGCTGTGGATAAACGGTAAATGTGAAAATTGGCGGCCTGCCGGCTCAGGCCATGTCGTTCAAATGGCAGGCGCTGAGCTGCCCCGGCGCGACTTCCCTCAGCAACGGCCGTTCCGCCTTGCAGCGCGGCATGGCGTGTGGACAACGCGGATGGAACGCGCAGCCCGTCGGCGGATCCAGCGGCGAGGGCAGTTCGCCTTTGATGGGCTGGTACGTTCTGCGCCCCGGCCGCAGGGTAGGCAGTTCTTTCAGCAGCGCCTGGGTGTACGGATGGTTGGCATGCCGGAAAACGGTATCGGTGGGCGCCAGCTCCACCACGCGTCCCAGGTACATGATAGCCACGCGATCCGAAATATGGCTGACCACGCTGAGGTTGTGGCTGATGAAAAGATAGGTCAGGTCCAGTTCCGCGCGCAATTGCTCGAACAGATTCAGCACCTGCGCCTGGATCGAGACATCCAGCGCGGCGACGGCCTCGTCGCAGACGATGACCGACGGCTTGAGCGCCAGGGCGCGCGCAATTCCGATGCGCTGCCTCTGGCCGCCCGAGAATTGATGGGGATAACGCTGTGCAAAACTCGGATCCAGCCCCACCTGGCGCATCAGCCCGGCGACGTACTCCGCCTTGTCCCGCGTCCGTACCAGGCCGTGGGCCACAGGGGCCTCGCCTATGATCTCCCGCACCCGCATGCGCGGATTCAATGAGGCATAGGGATCCTGGAAGATCATCTGCACGCCCAGTTCATAGGCCCGCCGTTGTGCCCCCGCCAGCTCCCGCACCGGCTTGCCCTGATAGCGCACCTCTCCCGATGTCGGCGGCAAAATGCCCGACACGATGCGGCCCAGGGTGGATTTTCCACAGCCCGATTCGCCCACGATACCGATCACCTCGCCCGGCATCACGTCCAGGTCCACGCCGGCCACGGCATGCACGACCTGCGTCTTCAGGCCCGCTCCCAGCAGGTTGGCGATCCGCCCGGCCAGATCCACGTGCTGCACGAAGCGCAGTTCGACCTGGCGCAGGGACAGGATGGGGACGGCGGCGGCGCGTTGCGTCGTGCTCATTTGATGTCGGGCCCTCCTGCATGCCAGCAGCGCACCCATTGCGCCGGCCGGACTTCCACCGGCTGCGGCTCGGCCAGACAGGCGTCGGTCGCGCGCGGGCAGCGCCCCCGGAATGCGCAACCTTGAGGCAGGTTGAGCAGCGAGGGCGTCATCCCAGGAATGGGCACCAAAGGCTTGCCGCGGGATTCAGGCGTGGGGATGGATGCGATCAGGCCGTGCGTGTAGGGATGCATGGGATGGCTGATGACCGCCTCGGTGCTGCCGGTCTCCACGATCCGGCCCGCGTACATCACCGACACGCGGTCCGCCAGGCCGGCCACGACCGCCAGGTCGTGCGTGATCCAGATCAGGCCGGTGCCGGTTTCGCGGCATAGCTTCTGCACTTCGAAAAGAATCTGCCCCTGTATCGTCACGTCCAGCGCCGTGGTCGGTTCGTCGGCGATGATCAGGCGCGGAGAGTTCAGCAGGGCGATCGCGATCGCCACGCGCTGCCGCATGCCGCCCGACAACTGGTGCGGATAGGTCCGCAGGCGCTCCTCCGGCGAGGGGATGCCCACCATCGCCAGGGTCTGCAACGCGCGCTGGCGCGCCTGTTCGCGCGTGGCGCTGCCGTGGGCCTGCACCGCTTCGATCATCTGCGTGTCCACGCGCAGCACCGGGTTCAGCGTCATCATCGGATCCTGGAAGATCATCGCGATCTCCTGGCCCCGCAGCTGCCGCCAGCGCGCGGGCGTCGCGCCGCGCAAGTCTTCCCCGTTCAGCAGCAACTGCCCGTCCACGATGCGGCCCGGCGCATCCAGCAAGCCCATCAGCGAAAAACCCGTAATGCTCTTGCCCGATCCCGATTCGCCGACCAGGCCCAGGATCTCGCCTTCGGCAAGTTGCAGGTCCACGCCGTCCACCGCCTTCACCACGCCGTTGCGGGTGAAGAAATGCGTCTTCAGCCCGTGCACCTCGAGTATCGGCTTCCGGGCGGCCAACGGGTTTTCCACAAGCGGTGTCTGCATCTCGCCGCCCCTCAGTTCTCGTGGCGCGGGTTGAGCACATCGCGCAGGTGGTCGCCCACCAGGTTGATGGCGATGATGGCCAGCGCCAGGGCGATGCCGGGGAAGAAGGAGATCCAGTATTGGCCGGACAACAGGTATTCGAAGCCGTTGTAGATGAGCATGCCCAGCGAAGGCTCGGTCACCGGCACGCCCACCCCCAGGAACGACAGCGTCGCCTCCAGCGCGATGGCGTGCGCCAGGTCGATCGTGGCGATCACGATCAACGGCGGCATGCAGTTCGGCAGCACATGGCGAAACAGCACGCGCCCCCAGGACAAGGACATGCAGCGCGCCGCTTCCACGTATTCCTTGCCGCGCTCGACCAGCGCCGCGCCACGCGCGGCCCGCGCGAAATACGCCCATTGCACCACGATCAGCGCGATGATCACTTTATCCACACCTTTGCCCAGGATGGCCAGCAGCATCAGCGCCACGAGGATTGCGGGAAACGACAGCTGGATATCCACAACCCGCATCAGCAAGGCATCGATGCGCCCTCCGAAATAGGCCGCGATCAAGCCTACGGTGGCGCCGATGCCGAAGGCGGCAAGCACCGACACTGTCGCCACCAGCAAGCTGGTGCGCATGCCGTAGAGAATGGCGGAAAACAGGTCGCGCGCCTGGCCGTCGGTGCCCAGCCAGTAATGCATGGCGCCGTCGCCGCTTTCGCTGCCCGGCTCGAGCTTGGAATCCATGATGTCCAGCACGGCCAGGTCGTATGGGTTCTGCGGGGCGATCCACGGCGCCAGCAGCGCGGCGCCCACGATCACCACCAGCATGACCAGGCCGAGCGTCGCCAGCTTGCTGGCGAAGAAGTCCGACAGAAAGCGGCGCCAGGGCGTCTGCTCCTTGGCCCGCGGCGTCGGCACGGTGGCGGAGGCGGAGGCGGAGACGGGTGTATTCATCGGCGGCTATCCAGGCGTACGCGGGGATCCAGCACCGTATAGATGATGTCCACCACGAGGTTCAACATGACCAGGAAGAACACGATCAGCAGCAGGTAGGCGACCACCACCGGACGATCCAGATTGATGATGGAATCGATCAGCAGCTTGCCCATGCCCGGCCACGAAAACACGGTCTCGGTCACCACGGCGAACGCCATCACCTGGCCGAATTCCAGTCCCGCGACCGTCACCACCGGAATCAGGATGTTCTTCAGCAGATGCACGCCCAGCACGCGTCTTTCCGACAGGCCCTTGGCGCGCGCGAACTTGATGTAGTCCATGGGCAGGGCCTCGCGCGTGGCCGCGCGCGTCACGCGGATGATCATCGCGCACTTGGCGAAGGCGATCGTCGCCGCCGGCAGGGCCAGGCTCAGCCAGCCATCTAGCGTCAGCACGCTCAGCTGCAGTGACCCGATGCTGACCGTCTGTCCCCGGCCGCCCGCCGGGACCCAGCCCAGCATCACCGCGAACACCATGATGAACATCAGGCCCACCCAGAAATTGGGCAGCGAGAATCCCAGCACCGACCCCGTCATGATCGCGCGCGATGCGGGCGCGTTGGGCTTGAGGCCGGCGCGGATGCCCAAGGGCACGCCGATCAGCACGGACAGCAGCATGGCCACGCACGCCAGCTCCACGGTGGCCGGCATGCGCTCGAGGATCAAGCGCATCGCGGGTTCGCCGGTCAGGAAGCTGTTGCCGAAATCTCCGCGCACCGCCTGGCCCATGAATATCAGGTACTGCCGCCACAGCGGCAGATCCAGGCCCAGCGACGCGCGCACCGCGGCGCGCTGCGCTTCGGTGGCTTCGGGGCTCGCCAGCATCGACACCGGGTCGCCCACCATGTAGATGCCGGCAAAGACCAGCGCCGACATGACGAGCATGACGACGATGGTCTGCAGCAGCCTTCTTACGATCGTTGCAAGCACGAGATGCCGCCCGCCACGCGCATTACTTCTTCAAGGTCGCGAACTGCGCAAGCGTGACCTGGTCGGGCCGGCCCTGGTAGCGGATGTCGTTCTTCATGGCCCACACCGACAGCTCGAAATGGATAGGCAGCATCGCATAGTCGTCCATGGCGATATTGCTGGCCTGGGACAGCAGCTGCGCGCGCTTGGCGTCATCCATGGTGGACGATGCTTCCTTCACCAGCGCATCCATCTTGGGATTCGAATAGCGGCTGCGATTCGTGGTGCCCAGGCCCGCTTCCGGGTTGCGCGTCACCAGCAGCGAGGTCAGCGCGTTGGACATCTCGCCGCTCGTCACCGACCAGCCGGCCAGGTACGCCGAGAACGCGTAGCTGTCGCGGTTCTTGAAGAACACCGGGGGCGCCATGGCGTCCACGCTGGTCTTCACGCCGATGCGGGTCCACATCGAGGCGATCGCCTGCGCCACCTTCGAATCGTTCACGTAGCGGCCCGAGGGCGAGCCCAGCGTGATCGAGAAGCCATCGGGATAGCCCGCTTCCTTCAAAAGGGCCTTGGCCTTTTCGACATCAGCCTTGGGCGCCTTCGAATGCTCCTTGCTGGAACCGAACATGGGGTAGGGCAGCAAATTGCCCGCCGGCAGCGCCACGCCGCCCATCACCCGCTCCACCAGGGCCTGGCGATTGATGGCCAGCGACAGCGCCTCGCGCACGCGCTTGTCCTTCATGGGGTTCTTGTCGGTGCCCTTGACCCCGGGCGAGGGCTCCGCGTACTGGTCGAGCGCCACGTACACGACGCGCACCGAGGGCGTTTCCTCGACGAAGAGCTTCTTGTCCGCCTTCAGCTTGGGCAGGTCGTCGGTCGGGGGATCCTCGATCATGTCGACGTCGCCGGCCAGCAGCGCCGCCACGCGCGCCGCCGCATTGCTGATCGGCCGGTAGACCACGCGGTCCCATTCGGGCTTCTTGCCCCAGTAGTTGTCATTGCGCGCCAGCACGAACTCCGCGCCACGCTTCCACGACACGAACTTGTACGGACCGGTTCCGATCAGGCCATCGCCGCTGTTCAGTTCCGTGGTCGTCTTGCCCTCGGCGGCCGGCCCCGACGCCGCCTTCTTGGACATGATGGGCAGCTGCGCCAGGTTGACCAGCAGGTTGGGCGCCACGTCCTTGGTAGTGATGCGCACGGTCTGCGGGTCCACCGCCTCGGTCTTCGCGACCGATCCCAGATATAGCGTGAACGGCGACGGGCTGTTGGGCACCTTCGGCACGCGCGCATACGTGAAGACGACGTCCTCGGCCGTGAATGGCGTGCCGTCGGAGAACTTCACGTTGGGACGCAGCTTGAAGGTCCACACATTGCCGTCCACGGTCCAGGATTCGGCAAGCGCCGGCTTCGGCTTGAGCTGCGCGTCCGTCGCGACGAGCGTGTCGAAGATGGTCTGGGAGATCTGCGTATTGGGCGTAAGCGCGTGGTACTGCGGATCCATGGAGGAAGGTTCGGTCTTCAAAGCGATCACCAGATCGCGGGCCATGGCCGAACCAAGCGTGCCAAACGCCAATACCACCGCGGCCGAACCACAGGCCAAGACGCGCGAAAACCGAGATGCCATTGTGATCTCCCAGAGTTGTTTCGGGTTTTGAACCTCCGGGCCACAGTAACCACCAAACAAGCACCCGCGCAACAGTTATATTCCCTTATTGTTCTCGCTTCGCCTACGCTGAAATATGTCCGCCTACGCCCCCATCGCCGCCATTGCCACCGCCCCCGGAAGAGGCGGCATCGGCGTCGTGCGCGTGTCCGGCGCGGACCTTTCCGGGCTCGTTCGTCGCCTTTTCCAGCGCGACCTCACCCCGCGCCACGCGCACTATCTTCCGTTCAAGGCCGAATCGGGCGAGCTGCTGGACGAAGGCATCGCCATTTACTTCCGGGCTCCACATTCCTACACCGGCGAAGACGTGCTGGAACTGCAGGGGCATGGCGGCCCCGCCGTGCTACGGCGCGTGCTGGAAAGCTGCCTGGCCGCGGGCCGGGACCTGGGCGTACGGCTGGCCGAGCCCGGCGAATTCACGCGCCGCGCCTTCCTGAACGACCGCATGGACCTGGCCCAGGCCGAGGCCGTCGCCGATCTGATCGAAGCGTCGTCGGTGGCCGCGGCACGCGGCGCCATGGCGTCCCTGTCGGGCGAGTTCTCGGCCCGGGTCAACGACCTGTCGGACCGCATCATCCATTTGCGCATGCTGGTCGAGGCCACGCTGGATTTTCCCGAAGAGGAAATCGACTTCCTGGAAAAGTACCAGGCGCGCCCCACCCTCGAAACGCTGGCCGCCGACCTGGCCAGGCTGATCGCGCAGGCACGCCAGGGCGTGATCCTGCGCGAAGGCCTGCACGTCGTGCTCGCCGGCCAGCCCAACGTCGGCAAGTCCAGCCTGCTCAATGCGCTGGCCGGCGACGACATCGCCATCGTCACGCCGATCGCCGGCACGACGCGGGACAAGGTAGTGCAGGAAATCCACATCGACGGCGTGCCGCTGCATATTGTCGACACGGCCGGCCTCAGGGATACCGAGGATACCGTCGAGAGCATCGGCATCGCCCGCACCTGGCAGGAAATCGAACGCGCGGACGTCATCCTGCACCTGCAGGACGCCACCCAGCCCGGAGACGAGCTGGACGCCCAGATCACGGCGCGCCTGCCGCCGCGCACGCCCGTCCTCAAGGTATTCAACAAGGTGGACCTGCTGCCCGCGGCCTTCGCCGCCAGCCCAGGCGAGCTGGGCATTTCCGCCAAGAGCGGTATCGGCCTGGACGCGCTGCGCGCCGAACTATTGCAGATCGCGGGCTGGAATCCGGGGGCGGAATCCCCCTGGCTCGCACGCGAACGCCATTTACGCGCCCTGCAGGAGGCCGCGGAACACCTGGGCTTGGCGGGCGAGCACGCCGAACAGGACGACCGAGTGCTGGATCTTTTCGCGGAAGAACTGCGCCTGGCGCACGATAGCCTGTCCAGCATCACCGGCAAATTCACCAGCGACGATCTGCTGGGCGAGATCTTTTCCAGCTTCTGTATCGGGAAGTAGGCCGCGCCACCGAGAGCAGGCCGCAACCCAAGCCCCTAGGGCTTGCGGGCCGCTTCCACCAGGCATTCCGACAGGCGGTCGAAATGCTGCAGCGCGGCCTGGCTCAACTCGACCTGCTTGCGGCGGGCGTCTTCGGTATCCACCAGCAGGACCCAGCCTTTTTCGCGCATGGACTTCAGGCGGGCGTGCAGGGTGGCGGGCGAACCGATGCTGTCCACGGCCATGACATCCCGCACGGACAGGCGGCGTTGCTCTTGGGAGGCGCGGGCGACCAAGGTCAGGATCCGTTCTTCTACCGGGTCCAACGATGGCAGGGAAGGCAGGCCGCGCAGCGCTTCTGCAAGGCGCAGGAAACGCATATAGATGTCCGCGGGCCTCTTTCTTTGTTTCATGGATAATGAACGCGGCGGCCGATGGCGTGGCGAAAAGTAAACGATGATACTCAGGATATGGACAACATTCTAGGTCAGGGAAAATGGGCCCTGGCTACGGCCATACTGTTCCTTGCTAGCCTCGCGGTCAACGAATGGGTGTTCACGAATCTGGAATTCGTCCGCGGCATCAACTGGATTTACCTGCCGGCGGGCATACGCCTGGTCAGCACGCTGATCCTTGGCCTGCCGGCCGCGATGGGCTTGCTGATCGGCTCCTGGATCGCCTGCTTTTTTTATTATTTTCCCGATGATCTCGTGCGCTCCGTGGCCGGCGGCATGATGGCGGCCGCGGCGCCCTACCTGGCCTATCGCTGGGCCCGGGCAGCGCTGCGCTTGCAGCCGGACCTGAGCAATCTCACCACCTGGCGCCTGATTGTCTGCGCGTTTGCCTATGCACTGGCGAATACGACGATCCACCACGCCTGGTTTTTCTTCCAGGGAGAAAGAGCCGCGCTGGCGGGCGGATTCGTGGCGATGTTCACGGGAGACATCACCGGCTCTTTGTTCGTGCTTTACACGCTCAAGGCGGTAGCTTCCATGTTCCGGCGGCTCCCGGCCGGCGCGCGCGCGAACGCAATCAAGGAAAGCCCCGCCAAATAAGCGGCTCAGCCCGTCACGGCCGCTGGATCGCGTTCGGGCTCTTCGCCGTCCAGGGCCTGTGCGGAAACACCCGGTCCGGAGTCTTTCAACAGCTTGTCCAGACGCTCGGCCAGCGTATGCATATCCCGCGCTCTTTTGCCATGTAGCACCCGGCCGAGCGCGCCGAGATTCAGCGCCATCGTCCGCAATTCCGACTGTTCGCTCTCAGTCAGAGGGATGCCCTGGTCCCGGCGCTGTTCGGCCCGGTCGAGAACGGCGGCGCACGCCCCGTGAAATCTGGAGTATTCCTCCCAGAGATTGGGCGGGCCGCTACCCGCCGGAACGGACTTTCCGGATGCCATGGACGCTCCTGTGTGGAACCGCGCAGCAATTCTTCGTGTGGCCGCGCACTTCGGTCAAGAACGCGCGCGGCATATTTATTATAAATTTTATAACTAATTTGACCGACGCTCCCGCCGCGCTGGAATGCCCGTATATTTTGGATTCCGCCGGCCCGGCGGACGCCCAGGCTAGTGCCCAGCCGGCTTTTCTTGCGCACAGGATTCCCGTGTCCTTCGATATCCGTCCCGCCACTGTCGCCGACGTCCCCGCGATCGAGCAGATCGTCGCGAGCGCCTATGCGCCGTATGTGGCGCGCATCGGCGCAACACCCGGCCCCATGCTTGACGACTATCCCGCGCGCGTTGCGCGGAACACGGTCCACGTGCTGGAAACGCAAGCCGGTATCCAGGCCATCCTGGTATTGATCCCCGAAGAAGACTGCCTGCTGCTGGACAACATCGCGGTGTCGCCCGGCGCGCAGGGCAAGGGTTATGGGAGGCTGCTGCTCCGTTTTGCCGAAGGCGAGGCGCGCCGTCTCGGCTATGCGCACATCCGCCTTTACACGCAGGAAAAAATGACCGAGAACATCGGCATCTATACGCGTTATGGCTATGTCGAAACGCACCGCGCCGAGGAAATAGGATTGAAGCGCGTCTTCATGAAGAAGGCGCTTTGATGAAGCCCCCATATCTAAAATACGAGCATTTACTCGTAAATCACGACTCGGGCTTATCTCCTTCTTGAACGTGGGACACCGCCATTCGCGCGCGCCGGTTGCTGGCCAATGATTTCGCGTAGACGGAATCGGGCCGGATATGATGCGCGATTACATAGCCAGTGACGCATGCCAGCATGAGCGGCAGCATGACCTCATAGCTTAGAGTCATCTCGAATATCATCAAGATCGACATCAGCGGCGCATACGTCGTGGCCGCCAGCAGCGCCCCCATGCCGACGATCGCATAACTCGAAACCGCCGACAGATCGCCGGCGGGAAACAGGGCTTGCAAGCCCGTGCCATACAGGGCGCCCAGCGCCGCCCCGACGAACAGCGTGGGCGTGAACACGCCTCCCACTGCTCCCGACCCCACACTGGCCGCGGTCGCCAACGTCTTGAGCAACAGGATGGCGGCGACTGCCTGCCAGGCCCACTGCGTATGCAGCAAGCTGTTGACCACGCTGTATCCATTTCCCCAGACCTCGGGGTTCACCACCGACAGCGCGCCCACGATCAGGCCGCCAAGCGCCATCCTTGCCCACAAAGGAAAAGGCAGGCGTCCGAACGCGCTGCGCGCCACGTCCAGGAAGCGAAGAAATTGCGGCGCCGCCAGGCCGGCGATCAGGCCCAACCCCAGATAGTTGATGACTTCCCAGCCCGACACGAAATCGAAGGGCGGCATGTGGAACACCGCGTCGTAGTGCAGGATCTGGCGCGTCACGATGTTGGCCACGACCGACGAAACGACCAGCGGCACCAGCGTGGCGGACGCGATGGCGCCATAGACGATCTCGGAAATGAACAGCGCGCCGGCGATCGGCGCGTTATAGGCGGACGTGATGCCCGCGGTGGCGCCGCAGGCCACCAATAGCCTCAGATGCCTGGGCGGCAGCACCAGGTATCGCCCCGTCAAAGAAGACAGCATCGCGGCCAACTGCACCATGGGACCTTCGCGGCCGATGGAAGCGCCGGACCCGATGGAAAAAATGGATGATAGGCTGCGGGCGACCGTCTGGCGGAATCCGATGATGCCGCGGCCCACCGATATCGCCTCCATGTAGTCCGCCGCGCCGCGCTTGGGCAGCCGCTTCGCGGCCAGCTGCAGGATCGCGCCTGCGATCGCCCCGCCGATGGCGGGCATCAGAAACCGCTGCCAAGGGCTTAGTCCCCGGGCCAGCGACACCATGCCGTGGGGAACATCCCCGCCGCCGAGCAATATCTGGGTCCAGCCCAGCAATTCACGAAAAACGACAGTGGCCAAGGCGCCAAACAGGCCCATCAACGCCGCCGCGCACACGGTAGCCGGCAGATTGTCAGCCAGCAAACGGCTTCTCAGCCAGGTCGCCCAGCCGGAATTCTTGATTCTGATTTCTCTCGCCATGGCGCGATTCTACGGCGAAAGCTGCTCATTTTTTGTTCAGTCCCCTGTAAAGAAAGCGCGGATGCCTCCCCCCGAATCCCCGGTTTCGATGTCGGCTTGCAGGGCCGTTTTGGGGCCTTGGGAGGGCCAAAACGCGGGGGTGCGAAGCGGCGTTTTTCGGGGTAAAAGTGCCAGTTTTGCAGCCTCGATCCGGAAAGAGGCCTGTGGATAACTCCTAAGGCGGCTGGTTGTGCACATTTTGTGGAGGCAAGTTGAACAAGCGGGGGTTTCGGACAGGGTCCAAAATCTTGTCCAACTTCAGCTTTTTTCCCGCACAGAGTTCTTGCACAGGCAAAAACGGCTCCAAGTGGATGAAAAAAAACAGGTTTTCAAGGTTAAGGTAGTTATCCACAGGCCTTATTAATCATTAGTCTTTATATAAAGAGAAATAAAGGAAAAGCCAAACATGTCTTCCCATTCCGCCCAGCCATCCCCCCCCGGACTCCGTCCATGCGCATCCTTCTGATAGAAGACGAAGCCGAACTTGCCCGCTGGCTTTCAAGAAGCCTGGCCAGGCATGCCGGTTTCGTTGTCGAGTGGGCTGATGACGGACTGGTTGCCGAACGAAGACTGGCAATCGAGGAATTCGATGCCGTCATCCTGGATCTCGGACTTCCGGGCATGGATGGGCATACCTTGCTGGCGAAGATTCGCGCGCGGGACGACCGTACGCCGGTGCTCGTCTTGACCGCGCGCGATTCGCTGGCCGAAAAAATCGGAACCCTCCACCAGGGAGCGGACGATTTCCTGCCAAAACCGTTTGTTGTGGAAGAGTTGGAAGCACGATTGATCGCACTCATCCGACGCAGCCGCGGGCGTGAACACCCGCGCCTCACCCTGGGGAACCTCGTTTTCGAGACTTCAGCCCAGAAATTCACCGTCGGCGGACAGCCCCTGCAGTTATCCCCACGTGAACATTCGGTGCTTCGAGTGCTGATCCAGAAAAGCGGCGAACCCATCAACAAGCAGCAGATCCTGGACCGCATCGTCACCGACGATGAAGACATCAACCTGGAAGCCATCGAGGTCCTGGTGCACCGGCTGCGCAAGAAATTGGCGGACACCGGTGTGCAGATCGTGACCATGCGGGGCATGGGCTACTGCCTGGAGAACGTTGTTGACAACTAGAAGTCCGCGAAAAACCAGGCAAAAACGGACGCGCACCCTCAAAGCCCAGTTGCTCTGGTGGCTGATTCCGACACTGGTGCTGGTGATGATGGGCGCGCTTTGGCTATCCAACCATCAGCTGCGAAACCAGGTCGACATTGCGTACGACCGGTCGCTCTCTGGAGCGCTTCGCGCGATCGACCACAACATATCCACAGCCAGCGGTGGATTAGCCATGGAGCAGCCATACCTGATGCTGGAATTTTTCGAGCTGACGGCCAACGGCAGCGTTTTCTACCGTGTGGCGACCGAAGATGGGCTGGCTGAAATCGGGCATCCCGACCTGCCCATGCCGCAAGACCCCCTGGTATCGGGCGAGCCTCGTTTTTTCTACGCGACCTACCAGGGGACCCCGGTCCGCGTCGCCGCGCTGGCGCGCCCCATGGACCCGCCCCTGTACGCGAATAAAGGGGGACGGGTTGTTGTCCAGGTAGCGGAAGGCCTGGACACCCGGCAGGCGTTCCTGCACCAGGTCCTGGTGCGCTCCGTGGAGCGGGACCTTGCCGTCATTCTCATCAGCGTCCTGGTGATCATCCTGGGGGTTTTCATGGCCCTGCGGCCGCTGGCTCGATTGCGGCAAGAGGTGGAAGGGCGTTCTGCAGACGATTTGAGCCCCGTCAGCGCGTCGGACATGCCCAGGGAGGTCCTACCCCTGGTTGCCGCGGTAAACCTCCACATGGCCCGTTTTGCGGCTCAGGCGAGGGTCCAGAGCCAGTTCCTGGACGACGCATCGCACCAGTTGCGCACCCCGCTGTCGGTTTTGCGCACCCAGACGGCCTATGCCCTGCGCGAAACAGACCCTCAGGAGGTCCGTACAGCCCTTCTGGCGATGCAGGAAGGCCTGGACAGGGCCGTACGCACCACCAACCAGATGCTGGCCCTGGCGCGCGCTAAAGACGCCTCCCTGGCCGAAGGGGGGTTTGTCCTCGAATCCGTTGACCTGGTGGATCTGGCCGACGGCGTCATCCGCAGCCAGCTTCCCACCGCCCGCGTCCGCCAGCTGGACATCGGCCTGGAGGCAGGGCAGCGGCCCGTCGTCGTGCAGGGCGCCGACTGGTTGCTGCGCGAGGCCGTCAGCAACCTGGTGGACAACGCAATCCGGTATACCTCGCCCACGGGGGAAGTCACTGTACGGATCGAGGCGGATGCCGGGCAGGCCAGGCTGGTCGTGGAAGACAGCGGGCCGGGAATGTCCGCCGAGGATATCGCCCGCGCCTGCATCCGCTTCCGCCGGGGGGCGGCCGGCAAGAACAAACCGGGCGCTGGGCTGGGTCTGGCCATCGTCGGCACTATTGCCGAGCTTCTCGGCGCCAGGCTCGTCCTGGAAAACCGGGCGCCGTTGCCCGGCTTGCGGGCCGCCCTGGTGTTTACCCTCGGACAGGGCCCGGATGCTGCGCTGCGCCACGAAAACGGCGGTTTTTGAAAGGTATTGGAAAGCTTCGATTTTGTACGGTTGCGTGCACTGGGGCAGCCAGCGCGGAAAATCGCCACGGCGGGGCTTCCAGCCATACCTAGACCTATAAATCTCGGAGACGCAAGAATGCAGACGAGTCTGAAGCTGCGCCTGGCCGCCATCGCGGCGCTTGGCGCGATTACCCTCTCCCTGGGCGCAGCCCAAGCCGCCGAAGAGCCCCGCCGTCCGGAATGCATCGCGCCGGCGCAGCCCGGGGGCGGTTTCGACCTGACCTGCCGCCTGGCCACCGAGGGCCTGAAGCAAAGCGGCGCGCTCAAGAGCGCCATGCGCATCGTCTACATGCCCGGCGGCATCGGCGCCGTGGCCTACAACAACATCGTCGCCCAGCACCCCAACGAGCCGGGTACCATCGTGGCGTTCTCGGGCGGCTCTCTGCTGAACCTGGCCCAGGGCAAGTTTGGCAAGTACAACGTCAATGACGTGCGCTGGCTGTCCGCGATCGGCACGGACTACGGCGTCGCGGTGGTTCGCAACGATTCCCCGTACACGGATCTGAAGAGCCTGATGGAGGCCTTCAAGCAGGATCCGACCAAGATCGTGCTGGGCGCCGGCGGCACCGTGGGCAGCCAGGACTGGATGAAGGCCGCGCTGACCGCCAAGGCCGCGGGCGTGGATTTCAAGAAGATGCGCTTCGTGGCGTTTGAAGGCGGCGGCGAAGCCGTGACGGCTTTGCGCGGCGGCCATATCCAGGCCTACATGGGCGATGCGGCGGAAGCCTTCACCATGCTGGAAGGCGGCGCGCCGATCCGCGTGCTGGCCGTGTTCAACGACCAGCGCCTGCCGGGCAAGCTCGGCACCGTGCCCACCGCCAAGGAACAGGGCTACGACATCGTCTGGCCCATCATCCGCGGCTTCTACGTCGGCCCCAAGGTGTCGGACAGCGACTACCAGTTCTGGGTCGACGCCTTCAACAAGACCATGGCTTCGCCCGAGTTCGACAAGCTGCGCCAGCAGCAGGGTCTGTTTCCGTTCAACAAGACAGGCCCCGAACTGGACGCCTACGTGAAGGACCAGGTCAAACGGTACGGCGAACTGGCTGATTCCTTCGGTCTGGTCAAGAAGTAAGCACCAGGCCATTCCTCCCGGCATCGCGCCCGCCAGGGCTTTCCCGCCGCGGTTTTTCCGCGGCGGCGGGAGAGGCTGCGCCGCGCGATGCGACTACAACGGAAAAAGTGATCATGAACGATCGATTATTGGGACTGGCGGCGTTGGCGCTTTCCGCCTTCATGACCGCGGCGGGATGGGGGATCGAAGCCCCGTTCGCTTACGAGCCCGTGGGGCCGCGCGCATTTCCCCTGCTGCTTGCGCTGATCATCGGGCTGTGCGGCCTGTGGCTGGTCTACAAGGGCGGCAACGCAGTCGAGGCCAATCCGCCCGGCGCCAATGGCCGCATCGCGCTGATGGTGGTGTTCGCCGCCGCTTATGCCTTCCTGTTCCAGTGGCTGGGCTTCGTGATAGCCACGTCGCTGATGACGGTATTCGTCGGGCGCCTGTTCGGGGGTGGCTGGCTCAAATGCGCCATCGGCGGCGTCGTCATGAGCATTTTCTTTTTCGTGCTGTTCGACAAAGTGCTGGACGTCGTCCTGCCGGGCGGATTGCTGGAGAGCCTGATATGAGCGCCATACTCGATCACTTGACCATAGGCTTCGGCGTCGCCTTCTCGGTGACGAACCTGCTGGTGGCCGCCATCGGATCCTTCTTCGGCACGATGGTGGGCGTGCTGCCGGGGCTGGGGCCCATCAATGGCGTGGCGATGCTGATACCGATCGCCTTCGCCATGAACCTGCCGCCGGAAACGGCGCTGATCCTGCTGGCGGCGGTGTATGTGGGCGCCGAGTACGGCGGGCGCATTACTTCCATCCTGCTCAACGTGCCGGGAGAAGCCAGCGCCATCATGACGACGCTGGATGGCTACCCCCTGGCGCGGCAGGGCCTGGCCAACGTGGCCTTGTCGCTGTCTGCGTGGTCGGCCTTCTTCGGCGCCATCGTGTCGGTGGTCGGCATCATCCTGCTGGCGCCGCTCCTGGCGAAATGGGCGCTCGCATTCGGCCCCGCCGAGTACTTCGTACTGATGGTATTCGCGTTCTGCTGCCTGACCAGCCTGCTCGGAAAGCAGCCCGTCAAGGGCGTGCTGGCGGCGATGATCGGCCTGTCGATTTCGGTGGTGGGCGTGGATGCGAACTCGGGCGTATACCGCTATACCTTCGAATCGGTGCATCTGGCCGACGGCATTGATTTCGTGGTCGTGGTGATCGCGCTGTTCGCGGTCAGCGAAATGCTGGAAATGCTGGAAAAAGTGATGGCGGGCCATAGCGTGGAGGTCAAGCCCAGCGGGCGCAAGCTGTTCAACCTGAAAGAGCTCGCCTTCACGTGGTGGAGCGTGGTGCGCAGCGCGTTCGTCGGCTTCGGCGTCGGTGTGCTGCCCGGCGCGGGAGCCAGCGTGGCCGCGGCTGTCGCGTACTCGCAGGAGAAGCGCATCATCGAGGCGAAGGATCCGGAGGCGAAGTTCGGCAAAGGCGATATGCGGGGCCTCGTGGCGCCCGAGGCCGCCGCTACCGCATCGGCAATCGGCTCTTTTGTTCCGATGCTGACGCTGGGCGTTCCTGGTTCGGGCACCACCGCGGTGATGATGGGCGCGTTGACGCTCTACAACATCACACCGGGCCCCGTCCTGTTCGATTCCAAGCCCGATCTGGTGTGGGGGCTGATCGCCTCGCTGTTCGTCGCCAACGTGCTGCTGTTCATCATGAACGTGCCGCTGGTCCGCCTGTTCTCCAAGGTGTTGTCGGTGCCGGGATGGCTGATGGTGCCTGGCATTCTCTGCATCAGCTATATCGGCGTGTACGCGATCAATGCGGGCACGTTCGATCTGTTGCTGGTCGCGGGCCTTGGCACGCTGGGCTACTTCCTGCGCAAACTGGGGGTGCCGATGGCCCCATTGGTATTGGGGGTGGTGCTGGGAGACATGATGGAACAAAACTTGCGCCGAGCCTTGTCCATTACGGACGGCGACGTGAGCGTGTTGTTCGCCAGCCCCGTCGCTATCGGTTTGTGGGCGGGGGCGGCCGCGGTCGTTATCGTGCCGCAGATCATGCGCCGGATGCGCGCAGCAAGAAAGGTTGCCGCCGATCCGGCCTGATTCGAAGCCGGGGCGTTCGCCAGGCTGTTTGGCGAATGTTCCGGATCATCGCCGGAATTGCATGGGGCGCCTCGCGGCGCCCCATTTTTCATGCATCGGAACCAGCGGAATATAAATATGAGCTTTTATTCATATTCATGATTCGTCCGGTCAGACTTGGGCCAGGCGTTCCAGCGCGGTATCGAGGGTGGCGTCCTTTTTCGCGAAGCAGAATCGCACGATGCGGTGATTGGATTCGGGCGCATCGGGTTGGCGGTAGAAAGCGGATACCGGGATGACGGTGACGCCGTGCTTAATGGTCAGGTCGCGTGCGAAATCGGCCTCGCTCTGCTTGGAAATATCGCTGTAGTCAGCGAGCAGGAAGAACGTGCCGGGGCTGGGAAGAGGGCGGAAACGAGTCTTTTCCAGGCCCCGTGAGAGGCGGTCGCGCTTGGCCTGGTAGAAGGCCGGGAGATCCAGGTAGGGCTTGGGGTTGAGCATGAATTCGGCCAGCGCGAACTGCATGGGCGAAGGCACGGTGAACACCATGAACTGATGCACCTTGCGCAGTTCGGCGCTGAGCTGGCGCGGAGCGCAGCAATAGCCGATCTTCCAGCCGGTGGTGTGATAGGTCTTGCCGAAGGACGAGATCACGAACGCATGCTCGGCCAGCAGCGGACGGCGCGCGACGCTGGCATGCGGCTTTCCATCGAACACGATGTGTTCGTAGACCTCGTCGGAAACCAGCAGCACGCCTGTGTCGCGCACAATGGCTTCCAGGGCGTCGAGATCGCTGTCGTCGAGCACGGCGCCGGTGGGGTTGTGCGGGAAGTTCAGCATCAACAGGCGCGTTTTCGACGTGATGGCGTCGCGCACGCGCTGCCAGTCGATGCGGTAGTAGGGATCGCCTTCGATCGGCGCGCGCAGCGGCACGGGCACCGCCGTGCCGCCCGCCAGGCGAATCGCCGGCAGGTAGGAGTCGTAGCAAGGTTCGATGACGACGACCTCGTCGCCGCTGCCGACGGCGGCAAGCACCGTGGCCATCAGTGCTTCGGTTGCGCCACTGGTGACGGTGATCTCGGTTTCCGGATCATAGGCATGGCCGTAGAGTTCGCGCGTCTTGGCGGCGATGGCCTCGCGCAGCGGAGCCACGCCAGGCATGTAGGGGTATTGGTTGTGGCCGTCGGCCATGGCCTTGGCAACGAGCGCGCACAGGGCAGGGTCGGGATCGAAGTCCGGAAACCCCTGGCCCAGGTTGATGGCCTTGTGTTCGATGGCCAGGCGGCTCATCACGGTAAAAATGGTGGTGCCAACGTCAGGAAGTTTGGATCGGATCATGGTGAACGGGGTAGTGGACGCTGCTAGCAGAGAGAGTTTTCGTAAGTATCCCACTAACTCATAATTCGGTTTTCTCATGAGCTCAAGGCGCGGAAGGGGACGTGGTGGGGAATATGCTGTTGAGGGTGCTGGGCGGGTTTGCGATTGCGCTGACAGGGGCCTTGCTGGCGGTATGGGCGCATATTCCTTTGCCCTGGATGCTGGGCGCGCTATTGCTGACTGCCGCTACGCGGATCGCAGGCCTGGGCACGGCTTGCCCCAGGCCGGCACGCAACGGCGGACAATGGGTCATCGGAACATCGCTGGGCCTTTATTTCACGCCGCAGGTGATCGGACACATCGGCAGCAACGCGGGGCCCATCATCGTGGGCATGCTGTTCGCGCTGGGGTTGGCGTTCATGGGCACCGCTATCCTGCGCCGCTACGCGGACGTGGATTTCAAGACCGCCTGGTTCTCGTCCGCGATCGGGGGCGCAAGCGAGATGGCCAACCTGGCCGAGCGCCACGGCGCGCGCATCGATCGCGTGGCGACGGCGCATAGCGTGCGCGTGCTGCTGGTCGTGGTCACGGTGCCATTCATTTTCCAGTGGTGGGGCGTCGCGGGGCTGGATCCGACCGTGCCGGGGCCGCGCGAAGTCCATGGCGCGGGCCTGGCCTTGCTGGTGGCGCTCACGAGCATAGGCGGAGCGGCCTTCATGAAGCTGCGCCTGCCCAACCCCTGGGTGCTGGGCCCGATGCTTGTCGCCATGATGTTGACGGCGTCCGGCATCGAATTGTCGGCGTTGCCGGACTATGTGCCCAAGATCGGGCAGCTGTTCATCGGTTGGTCATTGGGAGACCGCTATCGGCCCGACTTTTTCAGGGCGGCTCCACGCTTCATTGCCGCGGTGGCGGGGTTCACCATTACCGCGCTGGCGCTTGCGTTCGGTCTTGGAGCCTTGCTGTCCTTGTGGTCGGCGGCGCCCATTCCAACCTTGATCCTGGGCACCACGCCGGGAGGCATTGCGGAAATGGCGATCACCGCCAAAGTGCTGCAGCTGGGCGTGCCGGTGGTCACGGCGTTTCATGTAACCCGGATGGTATTCGTCGTGATTGTTACCGGCCCGCTGTACGCGTTCCTGGCCCCGCGGCAGGCCGATTCGGTGTGAATCGGACCCGTTCCAGTCTGAAAAATACGACATTGGGGAAAACAACTATATGAGTCTGTAATGTGTGGTGAGTATGCTGATCAGGCAGTTGATTCAAGCAGCGCGCGGACTCGTTCTGCAGCTTGGCGGCAAGCGGGAACGCAGCAGCAACGCAGGTGTCACTACCGGTCGTTCAGTTCTCACGGCGTCCTTGATTCATTGCATTTCGAGTTAATTACAGGACGCTAGAAAAAATGGCTCAGAAGGGCAAAGTTAAGTGGTTCAACGCTGACAAGGGTTACGGTTTCATCACTCCGGACGTTGGCGGGACCGATGTTTTCGCACACTTTTCCGCCATCCAGGGCCGCGGCTATCGCAGCCTGAACGAAGGCCAGGAAGTCGAATTCGAAGTTAAGGATGGTCCGAAAGGACCTCAAGCGGCCGAAATTCGCCCGCTCTAAATCGGGAAATCCCAATTTCCCGTCCGCCAGGTTCGGCCTGGCTGCAACGCCCCAAGACCTCCGGGTCTGGGGCGTTGTTTCATTTTGGAGCCCTGTCTTTCCGGCAGCGCTCTTTCAATGTTAGTAATTACTAACATATTCTCGACCCGTGGATAAGTTTGTGGATAATTATTTTCGGGCATGAGTATTTTCGTGCTCAGTAATGAAGCAGCCCGGTCGACTTGGCCGGGGTTTTGCACAGTTATCCCAGTTTTCACGAGTATCCGGTAACGCGGCGCCGGCCGTCGCGGCAAGTTTGCCGCTTTTGTCATACTGAAGAGAAAACGGGATTTTTCCCTAGCAAATACATGCGCTTGGCCTTGTTTCGGCGCAAATGCGCGGCATGGCCATGGCTGTCGCGCGCGACTTTTCTATTTGGTCTGGCCTTTTTCAGGGGCTGCGCGAGGGTGGTTGTTCACAAAGATATCCCCATCCCGGTTATGCACAGAATTACTCCTTTTGGCTTGTCGAAGCGAGGTTCGCGCCTGTGGATATAAATGGGGATAGGAGGGCCTGGCTCAGACTTTCGGGTAGCGTTGCTGGAATTCTCGGGAAGGACCGCCAGTATGGCGAGGCGGCTCTTTGGCCACGTCTACGGGTTTTCCACAGCATGCGGAAGATAAGCTGGATATCAACCAAATGGATGATGGTGCCGCAGCTGACAGATGGGCAAGATAATTGCTTGGTCAATGAATCTTGCTGCGCCGGCCTCCACGTACTCGGCAAGCTCGCGGGATAAATATCGCGCGCTTGGATAACAATGGGGATAAGTCAGCGATGAGTGATGCGCAGCGCAAGGCGATTTTGACCCGAGGATCGGAGCTTGGTTCCCGCATGGTTTGATGCTGCGGGCGGACGCAATCGTGGCGCGATGCCGGCTCTCCGGCTTCATCTTATCCACAAAGTTTTCCACGGCGGCCCGTGACCTTCGCGTACCGTGAAGGCGTCGCTTCCTGAGAATCTTTTTCCCTTTGGCCCTGCAAGAACAGGTTGCTCTCATAGGGAAGATGTTGCGCATTTGTGCTTTTTCATGGATCTGGGTCTTTTGCACTCACATGCAGCATCGTGGCTCGGATCGTCGCCGCTTTCCTCCCTTCTTCCGACTTATCCCCAGACTTGTTCCACGTGAAACGCCCGGGCTGGGCAATCGGGAATAGAGGTGTTTGTTGATAACTCTGTTATGAACTCAATGGACATCTGAGGTTGGTTTTTTTGAGTGTAGGTTTCGCGCGAGGCGAATTGCAGAACCTCGCTCATGTATAGCTCCGGTTGCCCAGCCGGCCATGTTGTTGCGTGATGGAGTGCCGTTGCTAGGGGTGGCGCATATTTGAAAAGTTACGCAGCTGGAAGTGACTCTGTTCGGCGCCGAACGGGCGGCGTTCTTTTCGATGCATTGAATTTATCCCTGCCGCTCAACAAGTTATGGACGGTAAACCGGCGTTTTCTTTGCTGCGATTATTTGAAGGTATTGATCCTGTTTCACGTGAAACTCCAAAAATGATGCACTTTTTGGGGGTAGGGGTAGGGTAGGGTCAAAAACATTCAAATTTTTGTGGCGCCAGGCTGATTTTTGATTCAGAACAAGCAATTCGCCAGATCGCCTGGCATGACGTCTGGCAACTCGAGCGTTTGGCCAGTCCTTCGCTTCCGATCGGTTTCACGTGGAACATTGAGTGATCCGTGGCTTGCCTTATCAGTTCTCCCAGTTGCTCTTCGCGGAGTTTAGCGTGAGCAGCTCGAATAATATGAGCAGCCTTTGCGCGCTATGGGTGTTTCACGTGAAACATTGATGGCGCCGCATCAATGGGATAGCCCACATAGGCCAGTTTGTTTTCGAATATTGAAGCCTGTGCATCCGCGACGTTGCCTCTCAGGTGCGTATGTAGCGGTTGCCGAAGAGCGTTCGCCCGTATTTATGGTCTATGTTTCACGTGAGACATAGACCACTTCAGGCGTCGTCAAGCGAGACCGGGGGGTACTGCCAGTGGACATGCGTTAGCGAAGCTCGGTCCTGGCGGTGAATGGCACTAGCGCTCTGGTCTGTATCGATTACAGGTAAATGGGATGTTTCACGTGGAACATCGACGGACTGATTCCCGCCAAGCCAATACTTGAATGGCTACGCTTACCGTCAGAAGGCGGCTAGGAATATGACCGGCCAATAATAGTAGGCATAGGCGACCCAGCCCTAAGCCTACGCACGGCATATCAGTCAATTTGATGTTTCACGTGGAACATGTGGTGCATCCTTCTGGCAACGAGGTAGGGCCAGTCCGTGGGGTGCCACTAGCAGTCGGGCAGGAATTTCCTCCCCACAATGCCTAGGTGCTTTCGCAGGTGGACATGTTCCACGTGAAACAGAGACGGAAAGTCCATCGATGAGGGCCAAGGTCAGGGATTGGGCATAGCGAAAGGATGCAAACCCGAATCCTCATGCTCTCCATGAGTTATCGTAGCTCCCCAAAGAGCCTGTCGGAGGCCCCTGTTTCACGTGGAACAAATCGTAGAAACACCGGCAAATGCCGACATATTGTGCGGCCTTGACGACGCGCCGTTGCCATTTGCCTACGGCTCAAGCCACCCGGACGCCTCCATTGCTGCACCGAAACATGTTTCACGTGAAACATGCAATCGCTGCCTCTATAATGAGCACCGAACGCTCTCTTACCTCCCCATCATGGACTATCCCCGCGCATTCGATGTCATCGTCGTCGGCGGCGGCCACGCCGGCACTGAAGCCGCATTGGCTGCCGCACGCACTGGCGCCCAGACGCTGCTGCTGACGCACAACATCGAAACCCTAGGTCAAATGTCTTGCAATCCCTCCATCGGAGGAATCGGCAAGGGTCATCTCGTCAAAGAAGTCGACGCCCTGGGCGGCGCAATGGCTTTGGCCACCGACGAGTCGGGGATCCAGTTCCGCATCCTGAACGGATCGAAGGGCCCGGCCGTACGTGCGACCCGAGCGCAAGCCGACCGCGTGCTGTACCGGAAGGCGATCCGCGGCCGTCTGGAGAACCAGCCGAATCTCTGGCTGTTCCAGCAGGCCGTCGAAGACCTGATGGTGGAAGGCGATCGCGTTGTGGGCGCCGTCACCCAGATCGGGCTCAAGTTCCGAGCGAAGACGGTGGTGCTGACCGCCGGCACCTTCCTCAATGGCCTGATTCACGTGGGCCTGCAGAATTATTCCGGCGGCCGGGCAGGGGATCCTCCCGCGATCTCTCTCGGGCAGCGTTTGAAAGAACTCAAACTGCCGCAGGGACGCCTGAAGACGGGGACGCCTCCCCGCATCGACGGACGCTCCATCAACTACGGCGTGCTGGAAGAGCAGCCGGGTGACCTGGATCCCATCCCCGTGTTCTCGTACCTGGGCAATGTGGCGATGCATCCGCGGCAGCTGCCCTGCTGGATCACCCATACCAACGCCCGCACGCACGACATCATTCGCGGCGGCCTGGACCGCTCGCCGATGTATAGCGGAGTGATCGAAGGGGTGGGGCCGCGCTACTGCCCATCCATCGAAGATAAGATCCACCGTTTTGCGGATAAGCAGTCGCACCAGGTCTTCCTGGAACCCGAAGGCCTGGATACGCATGAGGTCTATCCGAATGGTGTTTCGACCAGCCTGCCGTTCGATGTGCAGCTGGAGTTGATCCATTCCTTGCCCGGCCTGGAGAACGCACACATCCTGCGACCGGGCTACGCCATCGAATACGATTACTTCGATCCACGTGGATTGAAGAGCACGCTCGAGACCAAGGCGATCGAGGGCCTGTTCTTCGCAGGCCAGATCAATGGCACGACGGGTTACGAAGAAGCCGCGGCCCAAGGCCTGCTGGCGGGCACCAATGCGGCGCTCCTGTCACTGGACCGCGAGCAATGGACACCGCGCAGGGACGAAGCCTATCTGGGCGTGCTGGTGGACGACCTGGTCACGCGTGGAGTGACCGAGCCCTATCGCATGTTCACGTCGCGGGCAGAGTACCGCCTGAGCCTGCGCGAAGACAATGCCGATCTGCGCTTGACGGAAATCGGCCGGCGGCTCGGTATCGTCGACGACCTACGCTGGGACGCATTCAACCGCAAGCGCGACGCCGTCGCCGCCGAAGTCGAGCGCCTTAAATCTTCCTGGGTGAATCCGCGGGTGCTGCCGGCGGAAGTGGCCGAGCCGCTGTTGGGCAAGGCAATTGAACGTGAGTACTCACTAGCAGATCTGCTGAAACGGCCGAACGTCTCATATGAAGCCCTGATGGCTGCCCGCAACACGGACGGCACGCTGCTCGCGGGCCCCGGCGTATCGGACGACGAGGTGCTCGCCGAACAGGTCGAGATCCAGGTCAAGTATGCCGGCTACATCGCGCGCCAGCAGGACGAGGTGCAAAAGCACATTGCGCACGAACAGCAGCCCATTCCCGCAGACGTCGACTACGACGCGGTTACCAGCCTGTCGTTCGAAGTGCGCCAGAAACTCAAGGCGCATCGTCCCGAGACCATAGGCCAAGCCGCCCGGATTTCCGGCGTCACGCCCGCTGCCATCTCGCTGCTCCTTATCCACTTGAAGCGCCTGCATTACGGCTCGCGCAAGCAAGCGGCATGAGCCCGCCGGGCCGCCCCAAGGGCGAATACCGTAGTGCGGAGCACGAAGGCAGCTCCATGAGCCCGCCGGGCCGCCCCAAGGGCGAATACCGTAGTGCGGAGCACGAAGGCCACTCCATGAGCGCCGGCGCCGACATGCCCGGCCGCCTCTCCCGCGCGTGCGAGCAACTCGGGCTGGACGCCGATGCCGGCGCGATGGCGAAGCTGCTGGACTATCTGTCCCAGATGCAGCGCTGGAACCGCACCTACAACCTCACGGCGATCCGCGATCCGCAGCAGATGCTGGTCCAGCACCTGTTCGACAGCCTTGCCGCCGTAGGGCCCTTCAGCGAGGCGCTGGGCGTGCCTGGCGCCGCGGCCAAGGTCTACGACGTCGGATCGGGCGGAGGCCTGCCCGGCGTCGTCCTGGCGATCATGCGGCCCGACTGGTCCGTGACCTGCGTGGACGCCGTCGAAAAGAAAACCGCATTCGTGCGCCAGATGAGCGGCGTGCTGGCCTTGCCCAACCTTCAGGCGCGGCACGCGCGCATCGAAACGCTGGCCCCCGCCGAGTGCAACATTGTCACGTCGCGAGCCTTCGCATCCTTGGACGATTTTGCTCAACTCGCAGGTCGTCACGTGCGCAACGATGGTACCCTCGTCGCCATGAAGGGCAAGCTCCCCGAGGATGAAATCCAGGCGTTGCACGCGCGCGGGGAATGGCAGGTCGACCGTATTCAGCCGCTTCATGTGCCGGAGCTGCAAGCGGAGCGCTGCCTGATCTGGATGCGCCGTAGTCAAGGAACCCTATGAAGAACATACCCCCCAGCACGACCGCCCGCGTATTCTGCATTGCCAACCAGAAGGGCGGTGTGGGCAAGACGACTACCGCCATCAATCTGGCGGCCGGCCTTGCCACGCACAATCAACGTGTGCTGCTGGTGGACCTGGACCCTCAAGGCAACGCCACGATGGGCAGCGGCATCGACAAGAACACGCTTGAATCGAACCTGTACCAGGTGCTGATCGGCGAGGCCGGCATCGAGCAGGCCCGCGTGCGTTCCGAATCGGGCGGCTACGACGTGCTGCCCGCCAACCGGGAACTCTCCGGCGCCGAGATCGACCTGGTGCAGATGGAGCAGCGCGAACGCCAGTTGAAAACGGCGATCGACACCGTTTCGGGCCAGTACGACTTCGTTCTGATCGACTGCCCGCCCACGCTGTCCCTGCTGACCCTGAACGGGCTGGCCGCCGCCCATGGCGTCATCATTCCGATGCAGTGCGAGTACTTCGCGCTGGAAGGCCTGTCCGACCTGGTCAATACCATCAAGCGCGTGCATCGCAACATCAACGACGACCTGCGCGTCATCGGCCTGCTGCGCGTGATGTTCGACCCGCGCATGACCCTGCAACAGCAAGTGTCCGCGCAGCTCGAGGCGCACTTCGGCGACAAGGTCTTCAAGACCGTCGTGCCGCGCAACGTGCGCCTGGCCGAAGCACCCAGTTACGGCATGCCCGGCGTGATCTATGACCGTGCGTCACGCGGCGCGCAGGCCTACATTTCATTTGGTGCCGAAATGATCGAGCGCGTAAAGAAGGATTTGAAGTAAGCCGTATCCATGTCCACCTCCGCGCTCTTTGCTCCGCCCCAGATGACCGCCAGCCGCACGCCGCCCGCCGACGTGCGCGATAGCCTGCGCGCGCGTCTGGAGGAGGCCGCGCTGAATGCGACGGCTGTGGGCGCGCAGGTGCTTTATGATGGCTGGCTGGTGCGTTTCGCGCACTCGTCCGCCAAGCGCGCGCGCAGCGTCAATGTGCTGGGGTTATCCACACGTACGCTGGACGAGCGGCTGGCGTATTGTTCTTCGTTGTATGCGCGCCATGGCTTGCCCATGGTGCTGCGCATTACCTCCATCGGCCCCGATTTTTTCCTCGACGCCGAGCTGGAGTCCCGCGGTTATACCTTCACCGACGAGACGCGAGTCATGTGCATGCCGCTCGCCCCCATGACTCGCGTCAGGGGCGACCTGCAATTCCTTACGGTCGATGCCAGCCGCTTTGCGGCGGCGGTTGGGGAGATGCGCGGCTCGCGGCCCGAGCACGTCGATGAACACCGGACACGCCTTCAAGGGCTGGCTGTGGATATTCTGCCGGTGCTGGCGATGGACGCCGCCGGACGGTGCGTGGCTGCGGGCCTGGCGGCCCGCGACGGGGATCTCGTGGGTCTGTTCGACATCGTCACCGATCCGGGGCAGCGGCGCAAAGGCTACGCTGGCGCCCTGGTGGAACACTTATTGGCAGAGGGCGCTACCGGCGGCGCCACGACAGCCTATTTGCAGGTTGAGCCGGAAAATTCAGCCGCGCGCGCCTTGTATGGCCGCTACGGTTTCAAAGACTGTTACGCGTATTGGTACCGCCTGCCCGCCGAGCACGCGGAAGCCTGAGCCAGGCTCGAGATACAAAAACAGAAGGAAAGAGGATTTAACTATGGCCACCAAGAAACCCAAGGGATTGGGTCGCGGACTGGACGCCTTGCTCGGCGCGGACGCGCCCGCCATCGAAAACATCGGCAAGGCCGTGGCCAAGCCCGAGGGTCCGCCGTCCACCTTGCCCGTCTCGAAGATGCGCGCCGGCAAATACCAGCCGCGCACGCGCATGGACGAAGGCGCATTGGGCGAACTGGCCGAATCGATCCGCACGCAAGGCATCATGCAACCCATTCTCGTGCGGGCATTGGGCGAGGCCGCGCCCGGCCACTACGAAATCATCGCGGGCGAGCGCCGTTTCCGGGCCGCCCAGATCGCGGGCCTGAAGGAAGTGCCCGTGCTGGTGCGTGAAGTGGCCGACGAGAACGCGGCCGTCATGGCGCTTATCGAGAACATCCAGCGCGAAGACCTGAATCCCCTGGAAGAGGCGCAGGGCGTGCGCCGGCTGCTGGACGAATTCGGGCTGACGCACGAGCAGGCCGCCCAGGCGATCGGCCGTTCGCGTTCGGCCACCAGCAACCTGCTGCGCCTGCTCAACCTGGCCGCGCCGGTTCAGACCATGCTGCTGGCCGGCGACGTGGACATGGGCCATGCGCGCGCGTTGCTGGCCGTCGACGCGGCTACGCAGATCCAGCTGGCCAACCTGATCATCGCGCGCCGCCTGTCGGTGCGCGAAGCCGAAAAGCTGGTCGCCAAGACCGCCAAGGACGCCGACGCATCCGCCTCGCCCAAGAAGAAGGCCAATGGCGCGTCGCGCGACCTGACCCGCCTGGAAGAAGCCCTGTCCGACCATCTGGGCACGCGCGTCGCGCTGAAGGTGGGCGCCAAGGAAAAGGGCCAGATCGTCATCGACTTCCATGGCTGGGAACACCTGAATTCCCTGCTCGAACGCCAGGGCTTGTCCGGGGTGGTGGATGCCTGATCGCGCGCTGCCTGTCATCGCGGTATTGGCGACGGGCGGCACGATTGCCGGCGCCCAGGCAGACGCGACTTCCGCGGGTTACAAGGCCGGGTCGTTTTCCGTCGGCGATCTGCTGGCCGCCGTGCCGCAGCTGGCCGGCATCGCCGACATCCGCGCCGAGCAGATCGCCAACGTCGGCAGCCAGAACATGACGCACGGCGTGTGGCAGGCGCTGGCCGCCCGCGTAGAGGCCTTGTGCCGGGACGCGTCGGTGGCCGGCATCGTCATCACGCACGGCACGGACACGCTGGAGGAAACGGCGTATTTCCTGAGCCTGGTCATCCGCCACGACAAGCCCATCGTGCTGGTGGGCGCCATGCGCCCGGCCACCGCGCTGGGCGCCGAGGGGCCCGCCAATCTTTATAACGCCGTGGCGCTGGCGCGCCATCCCGAGGCCCGGGGCCGCGGGCCGTTGGTCGTCATGAACGAAGACGTGCACTACGCCCGCGAGATCCAGAAGACCGCCAGCGCCGGCCTGTGCGCATTCGCCTCGCCCAATCGCGGCCGCGCTGGCGTGATGCACGGCGCCGCGCCGATCTTCTACTCCCGCAACACCACCGTCCACACGACGGAAAGCGAGTTTTCACTCGCATTGCTCGAAAAGGCCGGATGGCCCCGCGTGGACGTCGTCTACGCCCACGCCAACCTGCAGGCCGATCTGATCGATTTCCTGGCCGGCGCCGCGGACGGCATCGTGCTGGCGGGCGTCGGAGACGGCAATGCGACCGACCTGGCCATCGACGGACTGGTGCGGGCCGCCTCCAATGGCGTGGCGGTCGTGCGATCCAGCCGCACGGGCAGCGGCTTCGTTGCGCGCGACGTCGAACTGGACGATGCCGGCATGGGATTCGTCGCCGCGCGCGACCTGAACCCGCAAAAGGCGCGCATCCTGCTGATGTTGGGCCTGTCCATCACGCGCGACCCGGCCGCCCTGCAGCGAATTTTCGACCGCTATTGAATGGGCCCTGGCGGCTAGGCCGCCACGTCGCCTTGCTGCGCCAGGCCGAGGTTGGCCCTGAGCATGTCATAGACCTGCCGCGTCAGCGGATTGATCAGGTCACGCCTTATCCACAGGAAATACGTGACGTCCGGCAAGGGAGGCAGCCCCTCCTTTTCTCCCAGCACGCGCATCTCCGGGCCCAGCAGTTCCACGCTGCGCGCCGTCACGCCCAGGCGGGCTCGCAGCGCCGCCTTTATCCCCACCAGGTTCGGCGCCACATAGTTGGTGTGCCAGCGCACGCGCGCCTGTTCCAGCGCATTGAGGGCCAGGCGGCGGAAGATGCTGGGCTCATCGGCCAGCACCAGCGGCACGGGAGCATGCACGTCGTGCACATAGTCCGCGGAGGCCAGCCACACCGTCGGCGAAGTGCGCAGCGCCACCCCTTCGAAGTCCTGATCGAAGCGGGTGGAGATCGTGAGGTCGATTTCGCCGGCTCGCAGCGCGTCCATCAGGATGGGGCTGCGGTCCGTGCGGATTTCCAGCTTCACGCGGGGCGCCGAGCGCGCGATATGCATGAGCAGCGTGGGAAGTATGGTGTCCGCCACGTCCAACGGGGCGCCCAGGCGCAGGTCTCCTTCCAGCGGCCCGTCCTGCAGGGCGCGCAGCGCCTCGTCGTTGATGGCCAGGATATGGCGGGCATATTCCACGAGACGGCGCCCGTGCGACGACAGCACCTTGTTACGGCCCTGCTTTTCGAACAGGGGCCGGCCTATGGTGGATTCCAGCCGCTGCATCTGCTGCGTGACGGCCGACTGCGTCTTGTAGAGCCGGTTGGCCGCTTCCGAGAACGTCTCGTATTGGGCGATGGCGGCCAGCGTGCGGAGCAGGTCCAGATCCAGGTTGCGCATGGATGGCTCAAAAGTATTAGGAACGCTAATAGGATATTAAGGCAATTTAAATTGTCCGGTGCCCGGCCGGGGGATACATTAAATCCGATAACGACTGAAACCAGGGAAAATCCAAGTGAGCAATCCGCATCCTCATCAGGCCGGCATCGACGGCGCCATCGGAAATATTAAGAAAACTGTAGGAAATAAGGGGCTGAACCGGGACAGCCTGAAGGTCGTGCTCGACGAGCTGGTGGCGTTGGCCGGCCACGCGGACTGGTGGGCCGCGGACCGCTATCCCGCGCCGGAGGACGGCGAACGCCAGGCGCGCTACCTGATCGCCGAGGATGCCGACAAGAGCTACGCGCTGTATTTGAACGTGATGCGTCCCGGCAAGCAGATCGTTCCACACAATCACACGACGTGGGCCTGTATCGCTGCCGTTGAAGGCGTGGAATACAACTACGTCTACGACCGCCTCGACGACGGTTCCGAGCCCGGCGTGGGCCGCCTGGAAAAAACGGGAACCGTCGTGGTGGGGCCGGGCGCCGGCATCGCCCTGATGCCCGACGATATCCACGCGGTGGAAATCCAGGGCGATAGCGTCATCCGGCACCTGCACATGTACGGGCGGGCGCTGGAAACGCTGAATGAGCGCCTGGCGTTCGATCTCGAAGCCGGCACCTGCAAGGTCATGCCGATCGGCGTGCAGACCCGCCGTTGATCATGAGCAAGCCCCTTCGGCCCGCGACGCGCCTGCTGCGCGCAGGGCGTCCCCATCAAGGCTGGGTCAATACGCCCGTCACGCGCGCCAGCACCTACGTCTTCGACAGCGTGCAGGCGTGGCGCGATACGCGCGCCCGCCGCGAAGAGGAACGCCTGCCGTCCTATGGCGCGCGCGGCACCGACAGCACGCACGCGCTCGAAGACGCGCTGGTCGAACTCGAGGCCGGCCATCGCGCCAAGCTTTATCCTACCGGCCAGGCCGCCATCGCCACGGTGCTGCTCGCCTATCTGCGCGCCGGAGACCACGTGCTTGTTACCGACGCGGTGTACGAACCCGTGCGCCGCTTCTGTTCCGAGCACCTGTCCCGGCTGGGCATCGAATATACGTATTACCGGCCGGATGGCGCCGGCGTCGCGGAACTCATCCGGCCCAACACGCGGATGATCTATGCGGAGTCGCCGGGTTCCCTGACCTACGAGATGCCGGACCTGCCCGCGCTCGCGGAATTGGCCCGCCGGCATGATTGCTGGCTGGCTGTGGATAACACCTGGGCGTCTGGCTTGCTCTGCAAGCCTCTGGCGCTGGGCGCCGATATTTCCATCCTGGCGGCCACCAAATACCTGGGCGGGCATGCCGACGTGATGATGGGAGCGGCCGTAACCAATGCGCGCGCCTGGCGCGCCCTCGAACGCGCCACCATCGACCTCGGCCAGACCGTCGGCGCCGACGACGCATTCCTGGTGTTGCGCGGGATGCGCTCGCTGCCGCTGCGCATGGCGCAGCATGCGCGCAGCGCGTTGCGAGTGGCGGATTGGCTCCTGGGCCGTCCCGAAGTGGAGCGCGTCCTCTGTCCGGCCCTGCCCGGAGATCCCTCGCACGCCATCTGGAAGCGCGACTGCAGCGGCGCCAACGGCCTGTTGACGGTGGAGTTTTCGGACGCCCTGGGCGAGGCGGATGTCGAACGCCTGATCGACAGCCTGCGGCTCTTCGGCATCGGCGCGTCGTGGGGCGGCTTTGAAAGCCTGGTGATCCCCGTGCGGCTGGACACCAGCCGGTCGCTGCCCGATACCGTCCGGCGCGGGGTCATGGCGCGCCTGCATATAGGCCTCGAGGACCCCGATGATCTCATCGCCGACCTCGAACAGGCGCTGACCGCGCTTTCCCTTTCCCGTTCACTCTGAATCAGATGATGCATTCCATCCAAGATCATTCCGTCGCCGACATTGATTCGCACACGCTCAAGCAATGGCTGCATGACGGTGACGAGATCGCGTTGCTGGACGTGCGCGAACACGGCCAGTACGGCGAGTCCCACCTGTTCTACGCGGTGCCGGTGCCGTATAGCCGCCTGGAGGTGGACGTGGCGCGCCTGGCGCCGCGGCGCGACGTGCGGATGGCGATCTACGACGAAGGGGGCGCCGACGGCACGGCGGCGCGCGCTGCCCGCGCCTTGGCGGCGCTGGGCTACACCAATGTGCACCGCCTGGCGGGCGGCATTGCGCAATGGCGGCAAGATGGCTACGCCGCCTTCGCCGGCGTGAATGTGCCCAGCAAGACGTTCGGCGAATTGGCCGAAGAGGTTTTCCACACCCCGCGCATTGGCGCACGCGAACTTGCCGAGCGGCAGCGTCGCGGCGACGACCTGATCGTGCTGGATGGAAGGCCCTATGCCGAGTACCAGAAGATGAGCATCCCGGGCGGCGTCTGCTGCCCGAATGGCGAACTGGCGCTGCGCGCCCATACGCTGGCCAAGAGCCCCCGGACCACCATCGTCATCAACTGCGCGGGCCGCACACGCAGCATCATCGGCGCGCAGACGCTGATCAACCTGGGCGTGCCCAATCCCGTCTATGCCCTGGAAAACGGCACGCAGGGCTGGTATCTCGAAGACCTGCAGCTGGAGCACGGGGCGCTGCGCCGCTACGCCGACGACATCGCGCCGCAGGACGTGCCCGCGCTGGCGCGGCGTTCCGCGGCGCTGGCGGAACGTCATGGCGTGCCCACGGTGTCCGCGGACGAGGTGCAGGCCTGGCTGCGCGACGCGACACGCACCACTTTCCTGTGCGACGTGCGCAGCGCGGAAGAGTATCTCCAGGGCTCCCTGCCCGGCGCGCAGCACACGCCGGGGGGGCAGTTGATCCAGGCCACGGACCAGTATGTGGCCGTGAGGGGCGCGCGCATCGTGGTGTTCGACGCCGAGGGCGTGCGGGCTCCGGTCATCGCCAGCTGGCTGCGGCAGATGGGCTGGGACGCCAGCGTGCTGAGGGAAGGCGTGCACGCCAGGCTGGAGCGTGGCGCCGACGAGGCGCGCGCGCCGGAGATCCGCCTGCTGGGCGATGCAGAACTGGCCGCGGCGATCGCGCAAGGCGCGCAACTGATCGATATCCGTCCCGGAATGCGCTATCGCGCCAAACATATCGCCGGCGCACACTGGGCCATCCGGCCGCGCTTCGACCGCCTGTCCCTGGACGCCTCGCGCCCGGTTGTGCTGCTGGCCGAAGACGCCGCGCTGGCCGCGTGGGCGGCGCAGGATCTGGCGGCGCTCGGAATGCATGACATCAGCGCCAATGCCGGCACGCCGGCCGGCTGGTCCGTACAGGGCATTGCGCTGGAATCCACGCCCGACGCGCCCGCCGATGCGGATTGCATCGACTACCTGTTCTTCGTGCATGACCGCCACGATGGCAACAAGGCCGCGGCGCGCCAGTACCTGGCCTGGGAGACCAACCTGGTCAGGCAGATAGACGAACGCGAACTCGCGGGCTACCGCTTTCCCGCGAGCTAGATAGCGCCGGGCGAGCCCGCCGACGCCCGTCGGCGCGGCAAACGCCGGCGCGCCAACGCATTCATTCTGACAGTACGCCCCGCGGCCCGCGCCGCAGGGGTGCGGACGGTTCATGGCGAACCGAAATGCAACGGACGGCCGAGCATCCGGCCGCCAACACAAGGGGAAATACAGATGAAGCAGATCGCATCGCACGTTTGCAAGGCCGCGGCCCTCGCCGGCCTGTTGTGGGCAGGCGCCACCCAGGCCCAGGCGCCCGCGCCTTTGGCCGACTATCCCAAGCAGGCCATCACCATTGTGTCGCCGTTTCCGCCGGGCGGCGGCAACGACGGCGTGGCGCGCCTCCTCGCGCAGGAGCTCGGCGCCATCACGGGCCAGAGCGTGGTTGTGGAAAACCGCTCGGGCGCCGGCGGCAACGTCGGCACCGCGCAGGTGTCGCGGGCCAAGCCCGACGGCTACACCCTGGTGATGTCGCAGACCAGCGTGATGGCGGTCAATCCACGCCTCTACAAGAACGTAGGCTTCGATCCGATCAAGGACTTCGTGCCCATCTCCCAGATCACGTCCGCGCCGCTGGTGCTCGTGGCGCGCGCCGAGAGCCCGTACAAGACGCTCAACGATTACCTGGACGCCGCGCGCAAGCAACCGGGCGTCATCACCTACGCGACGCCCGGAAACGGCACCATGAGCCATCTGATGGGGGCGCTGGTGTCGCAGAAGGCCGGCGTGAAGCTCGTGCACGTGCCGTACCGGGGCGCCGCGCCCGCCATCACCGACCTGATGGGCGGCACGGTGGACATGCTCATCACTTCGCCGGCATCGGCCGAGCCGATGGTGGCCGCGGGCAAGCTGCGCATCCTGGCGCTCAGCCACGAAAACAGCATCGGCCTGTTCAAAGGCGCGCCCACGCTCAAGCAAGCCGGCATGGACGGCATTACGGCCGACGACTGGTACGGCCTCTTCGCGCCCGCGGGCACTCCTCCCGATCGCATTGCCTATCTGGCGCAGGCGGTGGAGCAGGCGATGAAGTCGCCCGGCGTGATCGCGAAGATCAACAGCGGCGGCAGCTGGGCGGTGGGCAGCAAGCCCGACGCGTTCAAGACGCGGCTGCAGGAAGACGCGGTGTACTGGGCCGGCATGGTGAAGACCGCCGGCGTGTCGCTGGATTGAGATCCCGCGTCATACGGCCAGGACGCGTCCGACCGCCGATTTCAAGGCCGCATAGGCGGGCGCCTTCTGCGCGCTGGCGTTGGTGACCAGATGATCTATGCGGTCGGCGCGGCAATAGGACACGCGGCTGCACAGGCCGATCTTGCTGAAATCGGCCAACAGCACCAATTGCTTGGCATTGGCGGTCATGGCGCGCGCCACCTCCGCCTCGCGCAGGTCATAGTTGGTGGCGCCGCACTCCGCATCCACGCCAACGGGCGACAGCAGCGCCAGGTCGGCGCGGTAGCGGTGGATCTCGCCTATCGTGATGTCGCCGGCGGTGGCGCATACCGGACCGTCCACCGAGCCGCCCAGCATGATCAGCTGGTTGGCGCCGCTGCCCGCGGTGCCGATCTTCAGGGCCACGTCGAACGAGTTGGTGATGACGGTCAGGCCCGACAGCTTGGCCAGTTCGTCGGCCAGCACGCTGGTAGTGCTGCCCGCGTCCAGGAACAGGGTCTGGCCGCTGGACACCAGGCCCGCCGCCGCGCGTGCGACGGCGCGCTTGTATTTGACGCGGGTATGCACGCGCTCCGCGATGGGCGGTTCGCTGTGAACGGGCACCGCGCCGCCATGCACGCGGCGCAGCTCGCCCATTGCCTCCAGCTCCAATAGATCTCGCCTGACCGTTTCCCGGGATACCCCGAGTTCGCCGACGATACGGTCGGTCGATACCTGCTGCAGTGAAGACAGCAGGGCGCGGATTCTCTGATACCGCTCTTCTTGCCACATGTCCGATGCTTCCTAGTCTATGCCCGCCGCCGTGCGGCCCAGGCAATCAGCGCGCGCAACACCAGCAGGGAACCTCCAACGACCAGCATGATAAGCGTTGAATAGGCCGCCGCCTGCGATACGAACCCGGCTTCGTCCAGTCGCAGGACAGAGACCGGCGCGACGCTGACGGATGGGGTGACCAGGAAGATCACCGCCGAAAGGGTAACCATCGAGCGCATGAACAAAAAGAAGAAGACGCCCAGCACGGTGGGGCCGATCAACGGCAGCACCGCATCGCGCAGCACGCGCAGCGTGCCGCCGCCCAGGCAGCTGACCGCCTCCTCCAGGGCCTGCGGCACGGCGCGCATGCCCGTCATCATCGTCAGGAAGCCCTGCGTGTGGTAGTGGTAGAAGTTGCACAGCGCGATCAGGGCGGCGCTGCCATAGAGCGCATACAGCGGCGTGCCCGGCGCGTTGAACGCGAAGATGTAGGACAGGCCGAGGACCAGGCCCGGCACGCCCACCGGCAACACCGCCAGCATGTACACGGGCTTGGCCCACGCGCGCGGGATGCGGCACACGCCGAAGCTCAGGAAGAACAGCAGTAGCACCCCGCCGCCCGCCGCGGCCAGGGACAGGTACAAGGAGGTCCAGAGCGGCGCATAGCCGCCGCTGACGGTGATGTCGTAGTGCTTCAGCGTCCATTCCATGCGATAGGGCCAAAGCCGCATGAAACTCGCGAAGATTACGGTGGCCACCGTGACGATGATTGCGCTGCTCGCCAGCAGCACGCCGGCGCCGAAGGCCGCATCGCGGCCCCGCGCGGGTTGCGGCGTGACTTTGAGGCCGCTGGAAGAGGCCGAGCCGAACTGGCGTTGCGAGGCCACGCGCTCGATCTGCACGGATATCAAAGAGGGCAGCAGCAGCAGGATGCCCACCACGGATCCCATGCCGAAGTTCATCTGCCCGGACACCTGGCTGTAGATCTCGGTCGCCAGCACGCGGTAGTTGCCTCCGATCACCGCGGCGTTGCCGAAGTCGGTGATGGTGATGACGAACACGACGAAGGCCGCGCTGAGCAGGCCGAATTTGCAATTGGGCAAGGTGATGTCGAAGAATTGGCGGGGGCCCGACGCGCCCATGACTTCCGCTGCGTCGTAATAGCGCGCGTCCATGTTGCGCAAGGCCGCCTGCAGGATCAGCACGGCCTGGGGCAGGGCATAGAACACATTGGAGATCAGCAGGCCCCAGAAGCCATAGATATCGATTTCCCAGCCGGTCCAGCGATGCACCAGCCCGTTGCGGCCCAGCAGGAAGATCAGCCCCAGCCCCTGCACCAGCGAAGGAGCCAGCAGCGGCAGGACCAGCGCCACCCGCACGGCGGCCTTGCCGCGCATGCAGCTGCGGTCCAGGCCATAGGCAATGGCGAAGCCCAGCACGATGCTGACGGCCGTGGTGGCGAGGCTCATGACCAGGCTGTTCAGCGTTGCGGTCAGGATACCCCGGGTGGCGAAGACTTCGGCGTAATTTCCCAGGCCGATCGAACCGTCTTTTTCGACCAGGCTGTGCCAGGCGACGGTCGCGAGCGGATAAAGGAAGAACAGCGCCAGGCCCGCCATCGGGATGCCGACGCAGGTCCACAGCAGCATGCGGTCCGCCGACCAGGGCGCCCGCCCGGTTGGCGCCGCGATGGCCGTGCCGGCGTGGGCGGCGCTCACGCGGGGGCTCCGCAAGGGCGGGGCGTACGTTTCATACGCTCACCCAGGCGCACTGGCCGGGCTCCGCGTCCAGGCGCACGGGGGCGCCGCGCGACAATCCCGCCGCGCCGTGCTGCTCCACGACCAGTTCGCGCCCGCGCCAGGCGATGCGCAGGCGGGTGAGGTTGCCCATGAAGGTCATATCCTGCACGCGGCCGGCGCCGCGCTCGTCCGCAGCGACGCGCAGGTTCTCGGGCCGCAGGCAGGCCTCGTAGCGCTCGCTGTCGCCATCGGGCCGCGTCGCCAGCAATTCAGGCATGGCTTCCCGCACCCAGTCGGTCGGCAGCAGATTGCTCAGTCCGACGAAATTCGCCACGAAGCGCGTGCGGGGCCGCAGGTACAGATCGGCCGGCGAGCCCACCTGCTCGATGCGTCCGTCGTTCATGCAAACGATCTTGTCCGCCAGCGTCAGCGCCTCTTCCTGGTCATGCGTCACCATAATCGTGGGGATCTTCAGGCGGCGCTGCACGTCATGGATCTCGGCGCGCATGTCGGTGCGTACGCGCGCGTCCAGCGCGGACAAGGGTTCGTCCAGCAGGATCAGCGCAGGGTCCACGGCGAGCGCGCGCGCCAGGGCCACCCGCTGCTGCTGGCCGCCCGACAGCTGATGCGGATAGCGTTCGGCATGATCGGGCAATTTGATCAGCGCCAGCAGTTCCCCGACCCGCGATGCGATGCGGTCGCGGGTTTCGCCGCGGATGCGCAAGCCGTAGCCCACGTTCTCGGCCACGGTCATGTTCGGGAACAGGGAGTACGACTGGAACACGATGCCGAAGCCGCGCTTGCGCGCGGGCAGCGCGCTGAGGTCCCGTCCGCCCAGGGTGATGGCGCCGCGGTCGAACGGCAGCAGCCCGGCCACGATGCGCAGCAGCGTGGTCTTGCCGCAGCCGCTCGGGCCGAGCAGGCAGACGAATTCGTGCTCGCCCACGGACAGGTCGATGTCTTCCAGCGCGACCGAGCCGTCGAAAGTCTTGCGTATCCCGCGCAATTCCAGGTACATGGCGTCTCCCAGGACGGGCCGCGGCCGGCGCCGCCGTCAGCGCTTGATGGTTTCCTGCCAGGTCTTGATCGTGGCGTCCCGTTCCGCCGCCGATTTCTGGAAGTCCACGGGATACAGCACCGCGCCCAGGTCCTTGGGCAGGCCTGCCGCTTCCGCCGCCTTGTTGGGGGCGGCGCCGGGGATGGTGACGAGCTCCTTGTACTTGCTGTACAGGCCGCCCGCCTGTTGCGAGAGCGTCCAGTCCAGGAAGCGCTTGGCGTCCGCCGGATTCTTGGCCGTCTTCATCAGGCCGGAGGCTTCGAGTTCGTAGCCCACCCACTTGGAGGGGATCACCATCTTGATGGGATAGCCTTCTTCGATGGACTGCATGGCGGGGAAGGCGAAGGACACTCCGATCGCGTACTCGCCGGCGCGCGCCATCTTGCAAGGGCGGGAGCCGGACGGCGTGTACTGCGCAACGTTCTTGTCCAGGTCCTTGAGCAGCGCCCAGCCTTTTTCCTGGCCCAGGCCCTGCAGCAGCGCGACGATCTGGAGATAGCCGGTGCCGGACGCCGCGGGGCTGGGGATGACGATCTCGCCCTTGTAGACGGGCTTGGTCAGGTCTTCCCAGGACGTGGGCATGGGCAGGTTCTTGGACTTCAGCCTGTCGGTGTTCACACAGAAGGCCGCGACGTAGCCGGTGGCTGCGAACCATTTGTTGTCGGCGCCCTTGTACTTGGCGGGCAGGGCGTCGATCCCTTTGGCCGCGTACGGCTCAAGCAGTTTCTGCAGGCGCGGGTCCAGCATGTTGCTGACGGCGAACCCCCAGATGACGTCCTGCTGGGGATTCGACGCCTCGGCGATCAGGCGGGCGCCCAGGTCGCCCGTGGACAGCCGCAGCACGTTGACTTTGACGTCGGGCATGGCCGCATTGGCCGCCTTCAGATAGGCCGCGATCTCGTCTTCCTCGAGCGCGGTGTAGACGGTGATCGCGCCGGCATGCGCCTGTGCATAACCTAGGGAAATTACTGCAACCACAAGACTGAGCTTCTTCATACATTGCATGATGGGACTCCAGTTGGAATACACGGCAACGGTGCGAGCTACGTATGCGGACTGCGGTCTGCCAACCCGGTTGCGAGTTGCAGTTTTAGGTATGTTTGCAAATTTGTGGCAACGTGTCTAGACTGGAAAAACCAGTATGCGGGCATTTTTTTCGTAGACGCATCCGCCCGCGTCACGCCCGGAGGCATCGTCGATGCAAACTTCATTGCCGTTATCCGCGCCGCAACTCGCCGCCTATTCCGCATTCGCCCAGGCGCTGGCGGATCAGGTCCGGCCGCTGTCGCGCAAGTGGTTCCGGCACGCCCTGTCGATCGACACCAAGGCGGACGACAGCCCGGTCACCCAGGCGGACAGGGAGGTCGAAGCCGCCCTGCGGGAGGCAATCTCCCGGGAATACCCCGATCACGGCATTTTCGGCGAGGAGTTCGGCGCCTCGCACGCCGAGGCCGAGCTGGTGTGGTCGCTGGATCCGATAGATGGCACGCGCGCCTTCATTTCCGGCAATCCGCTGTGGGGCACGCTGCTGGCGCTGCTGCACCGGGGCAAGCCCGTGCTGGGGCTGATCGACGTTCCCATGCTGGACGAACGCTGGGTAGGGACGGCGGGCGGGCGCGCAAGCCTGAACGGCGCAGCCTGCCGCGCCAGCGGATGCACCGAATTGCGCCAGGCCATCCTCTACGCCACTTCGCCCGACATCTTCGCCGGCGCGGAGCTCGCCGCCTTCGACGCGCTGGCGCAGGCCGCGCGCATGCGCCGCTTCGGCGGTGACTGCTACAGCTACGGGCTCCTGGCCAGCGGCCATGTCGACCTCGTGGTCGAAGCCGGCCTGCAGCCATACGACTACCTGTCGCTGATGCCCGTGATCGAAGGGGCAGGCGGCGTCATTACCGATTGGTCGGGGCAGCCGCTAGGCCTCGAATCGCAGGGCCGCGTCGTCGCGGCCGCCACGCCGCAGCTGCATCGCCAGGCGATGCGGGTGCTGGGGGCTGCCGTGACCTGAACGCCGCGCCGCCCGCCCGCAGGTCAACGCAACGCTTCAGCCACAGCAAGGTGAACGAGCATGCATGCACTAGGGGTAGCAACGGTGGAAGACGCGGAGCGGCTGGTGCAAGCCAGCACGCTCTCGCACATCAAGGTCGGTCTGTCCGACATCGACGGCGTCATGCTGGGCAAGTATCTGCGCCGCGACAAGTTCCTGGGCGCGCTGCGCTCGGGCCTGGCATTTTGCGACGTCGTGTTCGGCTGGGATCTCGACGACCAGCTGTACGACAACACCAAGTACACCGGCTGGCATACGGCCTATCCCGACGCCAAGCTCAAGATCCTTCCTCACACAGGCCGCAGGCTGCCTTTGGAGCAGGGCCCGGGGGGCGAGGACATGCTGCTGTTCCTCGCTGAATTCGAAGGGGACGCGGGCGCCATCTGCCCGCGGCGCCTGCTGCACCGGACCCTCGAGCGGGCGGCCGCCATGGGCTACGACGCCTACGCCGCGCTGGAATACGAGTTCTTCATGTTCCGCGAAACGCCGCATTCCGTGCGCGCGAAGAACTATCGCAATCTGGAGAACTGGACGCCGGGAAATTTCGGCTATTCCGTGCTGCGCAGCACGGTCGAAGGCGATTTCTACCGCAAGCTGCTGGATATGTGCGAGCGCATGGACATGCCCATCGAAGGCTTGCACACCGAGACCGGGCCTGGCGTGCTGGAAGCCGCCATCGCGGTCGACCTGGCCGCGGCCGCGGGCGACAAGGCGTTCCTCTTCAAGACCTTCACCAAGGCCCTGGCGCAGCAGAACGGCCTGATGGCCACCTTCATGGCGAAATGGTCGCACGATCATCCGGGCCAGAGCGGCCACATCCATTTGTCGCTGCGCGACAGGAAGACCGGCCGTTCCGCGTTCCACGATGAATCCCGGCCCCACGGCATGAGCGCGACGCAGGCATCCTTCATGGCGGGCGTGCAGCGCTACCTGCCCGAATTCATGTCCCTGTACGCGCAGACCGTCAATAGCTATTCGCGGCTGGTGCCCGGATACTGGGCGCCGCTGGACGCCACCTGGGGCATGGAGAACCGCACCACCGCGCTTCGGCTCATCCCGGGCAGCGACAAATCGCAGCGTGTGGAGGTGCGCATCGGATCCGCCGACGCCAATCCCTACCTGGCCTTGTCCGCCGCCCTGGCCTCGGGCCTTTACGGCATTGAACAGGGCCTGGCGCCGGAGCCGATGGTACAGGGCAACGCTTACACGCAGCAGTTTCCCGCGCATTTGCGGCTGCCGTGCACCCTGTGGGAGGCAGCCCAGCGGCTGCGCGAATCCGAGGCCGCGCGCCATCTGTTCGGCGATGCGTTCGTGGAGCATTACGTGGCGACGCGCGAATGGGAAGAGCGGCAATTCCGGCGCCACGTCACAGATTGGGAGCTGGCGCGCTACTTCGAAATCATCTGATCACCGATATACGCTTGCACAGGGCAGCCATGACTCAGGAACTCATCACCATCAGTCCCATCGACGGGCGCGAGGTCGTCCGCCGTCCCTACGCCAGCGAAGCGCAGATCGCGCAGGCGCTGGCCGGCGCGCAGGCCGCGCAGCCGGCCTGGCATGCGCTGGGCGTGGCGGCGCGGGGACGCATCGTGTCGGACGCGGTGGACCGTTTCGTCGCGGCCAAGGACGAGATCGCGCGCGCCATCACCGTCCAGATGGGACGGCCTTTGCGCTACACCCCCGGCGAGGTATCGGGTTTCGAGGCCCGCGCGCGCCACATGGTCTCGATCGCGAGCGAGGCGCTGGCGCCTATCCAGGTGCCGGCGCAAGCAGGCTACACGCGTTTCATCAGCCGTGAACCCATCGGCGTCGCGCTGACCATCGCGCCGTGGAACTATCCTCTGTTGACCGCCGTGAACAGCATCGTGCCCGCGCTGATGGCGGGAAATGCCGTCATCCTCAAGCATTCCGATCAGACGCCGCTTTGCGCGGAGTTCATCGAACGGGCGTTCCGGGAGGCCGGCGCGCCCAAGGGCGTGTTCCAGTATCTGCATGCCAGTCACGATATTGCGCAGCGGCTGATCCGCGCGCCCGAGATCGGCTATGTGTCTTTCACCGGTTCGGTGCGGGGAGGGCGCGCCGTGGAAGAGGGGGCGGCCGGGCGGTTCATCGGAGCCGGGCTGGAACTGGGCGGCAACGATCCGGCCTACGTGCGGGCGGACGCCAAGATCGACCATGCGGTCGAAACGCTGGTGGACGGAGCCTACTTCAATTCGGGCCAATCCTGCTGCGGCATTCAACGCATCTACGTGGCGCGGCCGCTCTACGACGAGTTCGTGGAGCGCGCCGTCGCCCTGACGCGGGGCTATGTGCTGGGCGATCCGCTGGACGCCGACACGACGCTCGGGCCTGTCGTGCGCGTTCGGGCCGCCGCCGAGATCCGAGAGATCGTCGACGAGGCCATATCCGCCGGAGCCAGGAACCTGATAGATTCCTCGCATTTCAATAAAGCGAGTAAAGACTCGCCTTATGTGGCGCCAGCCTTGCTGACCCAGGTCGACCACCGCATGCGCGTGATGAACGACGAGTGTTTTGGTCCGGTGGTGGGCGTCATGGCGGTCGACAGCGACGAGGAGGCCGTCGCGCTGATGAACGACAGTCCATATGGGCTGACGGCTGCGGTTTTCACACAGGACGAGGAAGCCGCCCTGCATATCGGCCGCCGGGTCGAGGCGGGCACGTTCTTCATGAACCGGTGCGACTACCTCGATCCCGCCCTGGCCTGGACCGGGGTCAAGAATTCCGGCCGCGGCGTCTCGCTGTCGGTCGTTGGCTACGAGCAGCTCACGCAAGCCAAATCCTTTCATCTGCGCAGCGTCTGACAGGGCGCCCACAGGAAGCGAACCATGAACGTGCCCAGCGTAAATTGGAATTACCCCACCGCCATCAAGGCCGGTCCGGGCCGCATCAAGGAGTTGCCGGACTGGTGCCGCGAACTTGGCATGACGCGCCCGCTGCTCGTGACGGACCCGGGGCTCGCCGCGCTGCCGATGGTGGTCGGCGCGGTGGCCGCCTGCCGGCAGGCGGGTCTCGAATGCGGCCTGTTCGACGGGATCAAGGGCAATCCCACGGGCCGCAATGTCGACGATGGCGTGGCCGCCTACCGGCAGGGCGCCCACGATGGCGTGATCGCGCTGGGCGGCGGGTCCGCGCTGGACGCGGCGAAAGCGGTTGCGCTGATGGCGGGGCAGAAGCGTCCGTTATGGGATTTCGAGGACGTGGGCGACAACTACCTGCGCGTGGACGTGGCCGGCATGGCGCCGGTGGTGGCGGTGCCGACCACTGCGGGAACCGGTTCCGAGGTGGGGCGGGCCTCCGTCATCACCGACGAGTCCGCCGAGGTCAAGCGCATCATCTTCCATGCGCGCATGCTGCCGGCCATCGTGATTCTCGACCCCGAGCTCACGGTGGGGCTGCCGCCGGGAATCACGGCCGCGACCGGCATGGACGCGCTCTCGCACAATCTCGAGGCGTACTGTTCGCCGTTCTTCCATCCCATGGCGGCGGGCATCGCGATCGAGGGCATGCGCATGATCAGGGAATACCTGCCCCAGGCGGTGGCCGATGGCGGCGATCTGCAGGCGCGGCAGCAGATGCTGGTGGCCTCCTGCATGGGGGCCACCGCCTTCCAGCGCGGCCTGGGGGCCATGCACGCGCTGGCGCACCCGCTGGGGGCGCTGTACGACGCACACCACGGCACCCTGAACGCCATTCTCATGCCCTATGTATTGAAGGCCAACCAGCAGGCGGTGGCGCCGCGGCTGGAGGCGTTGGCGCGCTACCTGGACCTGCCGGGCCAGGGCCCTGGCGCGGTGCTGGAGTGGGTGCTGGCCTTGCGCGAGTCCCTGGGGATCCCCCATACGCTCGCGGAGATCGGCATAGACGAGGCCCAGGCCGAGCGGGTGGGGCGCATGGCGGCCGAGGACCCGTCGGCCGGCACCAACCCCGTCGCCTACACGCCAGGGCAGTACGCCGATCTTTTTCGTGCAGCAATCCGCGGAAACCTGTAAGCTACGCCCCCTCTGCGCGCAAACGCGGAGTCGCTCTGAACGGGATTTTGAATATTTCGTCCGAATCGTTTGACACCGGATCTGAAAGTGTTCATAATCTCGAATTCTCTGGAGGGGTGCCCGAGTGGTTAAAGGGGGCAGACTGTAAATCTGTTGGCCTTGCGCCTACGTTGGTTCGAATCCAACCTCCTCCACCAGAGACCCATACCCGAATCCAGGCGCAGTTGGCCTGGATTTGCAATGTAAGGCCAGGAAGCGCTGGGCCGCCTTCGCAAGGAAGGTGGCAAGGCTTTCTGGGCTTGATGTTGAAAGGTTTGGGAAAGAGAAGGTGAAAGGGTAGCCGCGGGTGTAGCTCAATGGTAGAGCAGAAGCCTTCCAAGCTTACGACGAGGGTTCGATTCCCTTCACCCGCTCCAAGCTTTATATGCCCATGTGGCTCAGTGGTAGAGCACTCCCTTGGTAAGGGAGAGGTCGCGCGTTCGATCCGCGCCATGGGCACCACTAATTTCCAAAGTTCTTTTCTTCAGTCAGAAGCGCAATCCAGGTCAGGAGTCAGC
>NZ_JPYO01000013.1:0-225801 GCF_000757485.1 Achromobacter sp. RTa | reverse complement strand
TCAGGCTTTTATTGCTCAAAACCCCACAGGTACATCCTGTGGGGTTTTGTTTTTTGTGAGAGCCCATTGTCAGCGTCTGTCGAGCCAGTCTCCAGGCGCCAGGGTTGGGCTTCAGATCCAGATTGGAGCGTTTGCCAGGCAAGGCGGGCGTTCAAACAGCTATGCCTGACAACCATAGCGAGGTGGTCCCACTCCTTCCCATCCCGAACAGGACAGTGAAACGCCTTTGCGCCGATGATAGTGGACGGACGTCCGTGAAAGTAGGTCATTGTCAGGCTTCAATCCCGAAACCCCACAGCATGCGCTGTGGGGTTTTTTCTTTGAGGATTGTCAGCTGCATACCAGGCTGCAAGCCGCGCCAGCATTGATTGTGCCCAAATAACAACGGCCGTGGGCGGGGTAGCTTTGTGCGGTAAGATTGACCGAGTCAATTCGTTGGAGCGTTATCGTGAGTGATCCCCAGACCCCCGTGCCCGGTACGACTTTAGACCTGCGCACGCTGACCCACGTTGCTTACGGCCTGTACGCGCTGGGCTTCCTGACGAGTGGATTTCTGGGCATTGCGACATTGGCGGCCGTTGTGCTCATGTACGTCAAGCGCTCGGATGCTGCCGGCACGGTCTACGCCTCTCATTTCGACTGGTTGCTGCGCACCTTCTGGTGGGCCTTGCTGTGGCTGGCCATCAGCGCCATCGCGACACTCATCTTCATCGGCTGGATCGGCTTGGCCGCCACTGTGGTGTGGGTGCTGTATCGCTTGATCAAGGGCTGGCTGGCCTTGCTGGAAGGCGCGGCGCCGACCACATACGCCTGAGCGCATCGATCCCCACGCATAAGGCCGGCTTTCGCCGGCCTTTTCAATTTACGCGTTGCCGCTGGGGTGTCAGGAAAGGATCACGTAGGCGGCGACGACAAGCATGGAGCTGCCGAACACCAGGGCCTGAATGCGCAAGGCGCGCGGAGAGGTAAAGCGACCGAGGACGATCTGTCCGCCGTAGATCCAGGGAAAATGGCAGAACAGGCCTAGAGCCACGAAGGCCATGCCCAACTGAGCCACTTGGCTCGCCAGGCCGGCGTCGGGCACAAGGAATTGCGCGAACATCACGATGATCATGGAATGGATTTTCGGGTTGAGGATCACGCAAACGAAACCGTCCAGCAACCCCAGCCGCCTGCCGCCGGCTTGTTGGCCTGGCGGCGTGGCGGAGGCCCGGAAGAAGCCCCACGCCAGGTACAGCAGATAAGCGGCGCCTGCCCATTTCAGCACGGCGTGCAGTTGCGGATACTCGTGAAGCGTGCCGCCCAGACCCAAGCCGTAGAAGGCGCAAAGCGAGGCGTTGCCGGCTTCGAAGCCAATCCAGAATGGCACGGAACCGCGCAGGCCATAGCGGCCGCCGGCGGTGGCCAGCAAGGTGTTGCCCGGCCCCGGGCTGGCGATCATAGGCACCGCATATCCGAGGAACACCGCCCAAACCTCCCACGCTATCATTGCCGCCGTCCTTTTATTGTGTGGCACGGGCCCGGCGGCAATCGGTGTCCGCAGGCCGGAAAGGGCTCTAGTAGATAGCGCTATGTGGCCGGCGCAAAACGATCTATTCTCATACGCTTCATAAATACAGCTAATCAAGCATCATGCGACGCCTGCCGCCTCTCGGAGCGCTGCGTGCCTTCGAGGCCGCGGCCCGCCACTTGAGTTTCACCCGTGCTGCGGGCGAGCTGTGCGTCACCCAGGCTGCTATCAGCCACCAGGTGCGCCAGCTTGAAGACTGGCTGGGCGAACCCATGTTTACGCGCCGGGGGCATGCTTTGACGTTGACCCGCAAGGGAGCGTCCTATCTGGCGGAGCTGTCGCTGGCGTTCGACCGCATTGCAGAGGCAACCGGGCAAGTGAGGAAAGCAAGAGAGGGGCCCTTGCGCATTACGGTGTTGCCCTCATTCGCCTCGCGTTGGCTGCTGCCGCGCCTTCCCGCCTTTCGTGCCCGCCATCCGGAGGTGGATTTGCGCGTGACGAGCTCGCTGGAGACGTGGGACGGTAGAGATGAATTCGATGCCGGCATTCGTTCGGGACTGGGCCGTTGGCCAGGCCTCAAGGCGGATCTGCTGGCTCGCGAGTCGTTGTCTCCCGTGTGCAGCCCCGCGCTGGCGCAAGGTCCGCCGTTGTTGGCCGAGCCGGCGGACCTGGTTGCGGCTCCACTGTTGCACGATCAGCCGCGAGCCGCGTGGGAGCAGTGGTGCCGCCATGCGAATGTCTCGCTGGATCTCTCGCAAGGCCCGGCATTCAACGATTCTGCGTTGGTGCTGCAGGCCGCGGTCGAGGGCCAGGGCGTTGCCTTGGGGCGTTTGACGCTGGCAGGCGACGACCTGCGCAAAGGGCGCTTGGTGCGGCTCTTCGATCTGGCTTTGCCAAACGATTACAGCTACTGGATCGTCTATCCGCGCCTGGCTACGCAGCGTCCGGACTTGGTGGCATTTCGCCGCTGGCTGCTCGAAGAAGCGCGCAGGGCTTGACGATTGGGGGATGCGGGTAAGGCGATGTAGGCGCGGTTGCCGCAGCCGGAGGGGGAATGGCGCCAGACACGGGTAAGGCGGGCTCGCCCGGCACTGAGCCAGGGCGTCGAGGCGAGCTGGAGGCAGGGACGTACGGGGTACGCCCTTTGCCTGCTTACTTCAGATGAGCGTTGACCAGCTTGGTCAATTCGAACATCGTGACCTGATCCTTGCCGAAGATCGGGCGCAGCTTGGCATCGGCGTTGATGTTGCGCTTGTTGCTGGCATCTTGCAGGTTGTGCTTCTTGATGTATTCCCAGATCTTCTTGGTGACCTCGGTACGCGGCACGGCTTCCGAGCCGATGACGGCAGCCAATTCGGCGCTGGGGGTCAGGGGCTTCATGAATGCAGCGTTCGGCTTGCGCGCGGTCGCGGGTTTGGAGGTTGTGGCCATAATGCGGCGCTCCTTCTCTGGCTGTTGGAAAAATTGTCCTGCGGCCGGAGCATAACGTGTCTCTCCCGTAAAGACAAAGGCATTTATCCTCTGTAGCAACTAAAATGCACAGATTGTCCTCCCTCTCTCGTCATTCTGTAACCTCCTATGTACGCACGATCTCCATTGGAATCAATTCGACTGTTTCATGACGAATTGACGGCGCTTCGGCGCGATTTGCATGCCCATCCTGAACTGGGATTCGAGGAGGTGCGCACATCCGGAATCGTCGCGGGCTCGCTCGAAGCGCTGGGCATCGAGGTGCATCGCGGCATCGGCAAGACGGGCGTGGTGGGCGTTATCCGCGGAAAACGCTGCGATAGCGGGCGCATGATCGGCCTGCGCGCCGACATGGATGCATTGCCCATGACGGAGGACAATGATTTCGGCCACAAGTCGACGAAGCCGGGCCTCATGCACGGCTGCGGCCACGATGGCCACACCGCCATATTGATCGGCGCGGCGAAATACCTGGCGCAGACGCGCAATTTCGACGGAACTGCCGTGCTGATTTTCCAGCCGGCGGAAGAAGGGCGAGGCGGCGCGCGCGCCATGCTGGAAGACGGCCTGTTCGACACTTTCCCATGCGACGCCATCTATGCGCTGCATAATTGGCCGGGCCTGAAGCCGGGCACCGTGGGGATCAACCCCGGGCCGATGATGGCGGCTGCCGACCGTTTCGAGATCCAGATCACGGGGCGCGGCGGGCACGGCGCGCATCCGTACCAGACCATCGATCCCGTCACCATCGCGGGCCAGGTCATCACGGCCTTGCAGACTATCGTGTCGCGCAACGTGAATCCGCTGGATTCGGCCGTGGTGTCCATCGGCTCCCTGCAGGCCGGGCATCCTGGCGCGATGAGCGTGATTCCGCGCGAAGCGAAGATGGTGGGCACGGTGCGCACGTTCCGCAAGTCCGTCCAGGAAATGGTGGAAACGCGCATGCGTGAACTGGTGTCTGCAATCGCGGGCGCCTTCGGCGGCACCGCCGAAGTGGTCTATGAACGCATTTACCCCGCGACCTTGAATACGCCGCAGCATGCCAATCTGGTGGCCGACATCGCCACCGAGATGATAGGCAAGGAGAATGTGGTGCGCGACCTGGTGCCGTCGATGGGGTCCGAGGATTTCTCCTTCATGCTGCAGAGCAAGCCGGGCGCATACTTCAGGCTCGGACAGGGCGGAGCCGATTCCGGCTGCGTGCTGCACAACTCGCATTTCGATTTCAACGATGCGGTCATTCCCCTGGGCAGCGCAATGTTCTGCGCGCTGGCTGAACGGGGCATGCCGCTGGCAGATTAAGAAGCCTTTTCATGTCTACTCAAAGCACGACTCAGCTCACCATTACCCGTCCGGACGACTGGCACCTGCACCTGCGCGACGGCGCCGCGCTGGAAGCCGTGGTGGCGGACACCGCGCGTCAGTTCGCGCGCGCGATCATCATGCCGAACCTGAAGCCGCCGGTGACTACCACCGAGCAGGCGCTGGCCTATCGCGGCCGCATCCTCGCGGCATTGGGCAAGGCGGGCGGCAATCCCGCGGCGTTCACGCCGTTGATGACGCTCTACCTGACGGACAACACGTCCGCGGAGGAGATCTTCCGGGCGCACGAGTCGGGCCAGGTCTATGCGGTGAAGCTGTACCCCGCCGGCGCCACCACCAACTCGGACGCGGGCGTGACCGATCTGCTGGGCAAGTGCACGAAGGCGCTCGAAGCGCTGGAGAAATGCGGCATGCCCTTGCTGGTGCACGGCGAAGTGACGGATCCGTCGATCGACGTGTTCGATCGCGAAGCGGTGTTCGTCGACCGCGTCATGAAGCCGCTGCGCCGCGCGTTTCCTGCCTTGAAAGTCGTGTTCGAGCACATCACGACGAAAGAAGGCGCCGAGTACGTACGGGATGCCGAAGGCCCCATCGCCGCGACCATCACGCCGCAGCACATGCTTTACAACCGCAACGCGATTTTCCAGGGCGGCGTGCGGCCGCATTGGTATTGCTTGCCGATCCTGAAGCGCGAGACGCACCGGCAGGCGCTGGTCGACGCGGCCACCAGCGGCAGCCCGCGCTTCTTCCTGGGCACCGACAGCGCGCCGCATGCGCGCGGGCTGAAGGAGCATGCCTGCGGCTGTGCCGGCTGCTACACCGCGCTGCATGCGATGGAGCTGTACGCCACCGCGTTCGAGGCGGCCGGGAAGCTGGACAAGCTGGAGGGCTTCGCCAGCTTCCATGGCCCCGACTTCTACGGCCTGCCGCGCAACACTGGCACGCTGACGCTGGTGCGCGAGGCCTATCAGGTGCCTGACGGCCTGCCTTTCGGCGATACGACGCTGGTGCCGCTGGCCGCGGGCGAAGCGCTGGCCTGGCGGGCGCACGCCTAGATGTCGAAACGGGCTGTCGCAAGACAGCCCGTTTTCATTGCCCCTCTATATGTATATAGAGCTGCCTTAAATCACAGCGTGCCCTCGCGGCGCGCCTCAAGCAGTTCCCAGCGGGCGAACCGTTCTTCCAGCTCGCTTTCCAGCTTGGCCAGTTCGCCGTTGATGCGCTCGACCTCGGCCGGCGCGTCGCGGTACAGGCTGCCATCCGCGAGCTTTCCAGCCAGTTCGGCCTGCTGCGCCTCCAGCGCGGCGATGGCGTCGGGCAGCCCCTCCAGTTCGCGCAGCTCCCAGGAGTTCATCTTGGCGGAGCGGGCGGGTTTGGGGCGGGCGGCCTTGGCGCGAGCCGCGCTGTCATCGGCGGGCCGGGCGGCAGCGCCGGCGTCTTCGGCGGGAGCGGCGGGCGCGGGGCGCTGGGCGACCCATTCGTCATAGCCGCCGACATAGTCGCGCCAGCGCCCATTGCCTTCGTATGCGATGGTCTGCGTGACCACATTGTTGAGGAAGGCTCGGTCGTGGCTGACGAGCAGCACGGTGCCCGAGTATTCCTGCAGCAACTCTTCCAGCAGCTCCAGCGTTTCAATATCGAGGTCGTTGGTGGGCTCGTCCAGGACCAGCACGTTGGCGGGGCGGGCGAACAGGCGGGCCAGCAGCAGACGGGCGCGCTCCCCGCCCGACAGGCTGCGCACGGGCGAGCCCGCGCGCGCCGGCGAGAACAGGAAATCGCCCAGATAGCTCATCACGTGCTTGCGGGTGCCGCCGATTTCGACCCATTCGCTGCCCGGGCTGATGATGTCGACGAGCGTGGCGTTCTCGTCCAGCTGCGCGCGCATCTGGTCGAAATAGGCGACCGACACGTTGGTGCCCATCCGCGTGGCGCCGCTGTCGGGCTGCATTTCGCCCAGGATCAGCTTGAGCAGGGTGGTCTTGCCGGCGCCATTGGGGCCGATGATGCCGATGCGGTCGCCGCGCAGGATGGTGGTGGAGTAGTCGTCCACCACGATCTTCTCGCCAAAGGCTTTGACCACGTGCTCGAGCTCTGCCACGAGCTTGCCCGAGCGCTGGCCTTCGGCCAGCGCCAGCGAAACATCGCCGACGCGTTCGCGGCGTTCGGCGCGTTCGACGCGCAACCGCTCCAGGCGGCGCACGCGGCCTTCGTTGCGAGTGCGGCGCGCTTCGACGCCCTTGCGTATCCAGACTTCTTCCTGCGCCAGCAGCTTGTCGAAGCGGGCCTGCTCAAGCCGTTCGGATTCCAGCCATTGGGCCTTGCGTTCCTGCCATTGCGAGAAGTTGCCGGGAAAGCTCAGCAGCCGCCCGCGGTCGAGTTCGACGATGCGCGTGGCGATGGCGTCCAGGAAGCGGCGGTCGTGGGTGATGATGACCGCGGCGCCTTTCCAGCCGCGCAACATGTCTTCCAGCCAGGCGATGCCTTCGAAGTCGAGGTGGTTGGTGGGTTCGTCCAGCAGCAGCAGGTCAGGTTCGTCGACCAGCGCGCGGGCCAGCGCGACGCGCTTGCGCGTACCGCCGGACAGGCCGGCGATCTGCACGTCGGCGGGCAGGCCGAGCTTTTCGAGCACGGCGCGCACGCGCGACGGGCGCTGCCAGTCTTCGTGGTCGCCTTCCACGTTGCAGACCACATCGAATACGGTGGCGTTCTCGTCGAGCTCGGGCTCTTGTTCGACGGTGGCCACGCGCAAGCCGGAGCTGCGCGCGATGTCGCCGTCGTCGGGCAGGGTCCTGCCATCCAGCAGTCTCAGCAGGGAGGACTTGCCGGCGCCGTTGCGGCCGATGAGGCCGATGCGCTCGCCCGCCTGGATGGCGAAATCGGCGTGGTCCAGCAACGGGTGGTGGCCGTAGGCCAGCTGGATGTCGGTAAGAGTGATGAGAGTAGCGAGGGCCATGTAATGGGGGTAGCGTCTGCGTCTGTGCGAATCAAGGCGTATTGTCGCAGGAACGCGCCGGACCGTTTGGCGCGGACGGTCCGCGGGGGGGGGGCTTCGGGGACGGAGCCGCCACCTGTACTAGAATACGAACCGCAAGGCGGGTCGGGCGATCGCGGTGGATGCGAATCCATCGAGGAAGGTCCGGACTCCACAGGGCAGGGTAACGGCTAACGGCCGTCCGGCCGCGTCTTCGGGGGCGGTTGAGGAATAGGGCCACAGAGACGAGTCTGCGGGGTGGGCGCGCATCGCGCGCACAGATACGGCCATCTCCGTATCGCGCCGTCCGGCAACGGGCGGCGGCATCGCAGGGTGAAACGCGGCAACCTCTATCCGGAGCAACATCAAATAGGCATGCGTGCGGTCTTCGGGCCGCGAAGGGCGGCTCCGTCCAAGCATGCGGGTAGATGGCTACAGCGGGCCAGCAATGGTCAGCGCAGAGGAATGATCGTCCGCCAGGGAAACCTGGTGTACAGAATCCGGCCTATAGATCCGTCTTGCAACTCATTCTCAAAACCAGCGGCCGCCGGGCGGTCTCCGGCGCCGCGCGGATCGGGTCGCGCCCTTTTTTTGGCGGTTGTGGGCGCTGAGCTCGCCGGGAAGCCTCGCCAATAGGCGCAAACGACCGATCGTAAAACAATGCAAAGTCATTGTTAGGCGCCACTTCTGAAGAAGGACTTTTAGATAATGTCGCAACCTCCTGATTTATTGGGAGGTTTTTGTTTTTGCGGATTTACATATTGATCTAAGTCCTTGTTGTGATTGAAAAAATTGCAACCACGCGCTTGACCGCCCCTGTCCCATACCGTAGAGTGGGAAATAGTAGGAAATTGTGCAATTAAGTGGGGTAAAAGTGGTGTTTCAGGGAAGCAGCGCGCTCACGCTGGATGCCAAGGGACGGATCTCGATTCCGACCCGGCATCGTGACGCGCTCATGTCGCAGGCCGATGGTCGGCTGACCCTGACTCGCCACCCTGACGGCTGCTTGCTGGTCTACCCGCGGCCCGAGTGGGAAAAGAAGCGCGAACAGATCGCCGCTTTTCCCATGTCGGCCCGCGCGTTGCAGCGGCTGTTGCTGGGCAACGCTCAGGACGTGGAACTGGACGGCTCCGGCCGCGTCCTGATCGCTCCTGAACTGCGCAACGCTTCCGGTATGACGCGCGATGTGATGCTGCTCGGTTTGGGCGCGCACTTCGAGCTGTGGGACGCCGCTACCCTGGCCAGCCGCGAGGCTGAGGACCTGGCCAAGGGTATGCCGGATGTGTTGAATCAGTTTTCGTTCTGAAAAAGTTATGGAATTCGAACATCGGCCCGTCTTGCTGGAGCCGACGGTGGACGCGTTACTGCTGGCCGGATTCGGCGGCAAGGGCGCGGCACGGTCGCAAGAGCAAGGCGGGCCGGCTGCGGCTACGCGAGCGGAGAGCGGCGTCTTCGTCGACGGCACCTTCGGGCGTGGCGGGCACAGCCGCGAGCTGCTTGGCCGTCTGGGCCCGGGCGCGCGGCTGGTTGTGTTCGACAAGGATCCGGAGGCGATCGCGGTGGCCAATGCGTTGGCGGCAGCGGACCCGAGGGTCACCGTGGTGCATGGGGGCTTTGCCACCATGGCCGAAGAGTTGGAGCAGCTCGGCATCGGCAAGGTCGATGGCGTGATGCTGGATCTGGGCGTTTCGTCGCCTCAGATCGATGATGCCGAGCGCGGTTTCTCGTTCATGCGAGACGGCCCGCTCGACATGCGGATGGACACCACTCGTGGTCCCACGGTGGCGGATTGGCTGGCGCAAGCCAGTGTGGATGAGATGCGGGAGGTCATAGCGGATTATGGCGAAGAACGGTTTGCTTTTCAGGTTGCAAAGGCGATTGCTGCTCGCCGCGCAACAAGGCCGCTGCGCACCACGCTCGAGCTTGCCGAGTGCGTCGCCAGCGCCGTCCGCACGCGCGAAAAGGGGCAGCATCCGGCCACACGCACCTTTCAAGCTTTACGGATTTACATCAATCGGGAACTCGAAGAGCTCGCGCGCACCCTCGCGGCAGCTCTAGACCTGCTGGCTCCGGGGGGGAGATTAGCGGTGATCAGCTTTCATTCGCTTGAGGACCGCATGGTCAAGCAGTGCATCGCGGCGGCGGCTCGTCCGGCTGCGGCGCACGCGCGCCTGCCTCTGCGCGAAAGCGAAATGCCCCAGCCCGTGCTGCGTTCCCTCGGGCGCGTGGTGGCCGAAGACGAAGAAGTCTCGTCGAATGCCCGCGCCCGTTCCGCCATCCTGCGCGTTGCCGAACGCACGGAAACCCCGCTGCCCGCCGAGGGCGGCTTTGCGTTCGTGAAGATCGGTTCCCTGCCCGGCAGCGACCTGGCTCCGCCGCCCCGGCGCGGCGGCAAGGGAGGGCGCCGCTGATGGGTCGCGTCAATCTGATCGTTGCGGCTTTGCTGATGCTGTCGGCCATTTCCCTGGTCACCAGCCGGTATCAGTCGCGCCAGCTCTTCGTCGAGCTGGGACGCGATCAGGCCCAGGCGCGCGACCTGGAAACCAATTGGCGGCGCTTGCAGCTCGACCGCGCCGAACTCGCCCGCAACGCGCGGGTGGACGCCATCGCGCGTGACGGCCTAAAGATGATCTCCATCGTTCCGGACCGCACGCTGTATATGAATCAGGCGCCCGTCTCCGCCAACGGAGGCGCGCAATGAAACGCGTTCCTTTCTTCGACAACCCCGTGCTGCGAGGGCAATTGCCCACGTGGCGCGCGCGCCTGGTGCTGATCCTGCTGTTCGGCGGGTTTACCGTGCTGGCCGGCCGAGCGCTGTTCCTGCAGGGGCTGTCGACCGAATTCCTGCAGCAGCAGGGCGAGCGGCGCTATGAGCGCACGCTGACCCTGGCCGCCACGCGCGGCAAGATCATGGACCGCAATGGCGCGGTGCTGGCCTCGAGCGTGCCCGCGCGCGCAATCTGGGCGATTCCCGAAGACACCAAGCAGGCCACTCCGGCCCAGCTGGATGCCTTGGCGAAGCTGCTGGATACGCCGGTGGCCGACCTGCGCCATCGCCTCGTCGACGAAGACAAGAATTTCGTCTACCTGAAGCGCCAGGTCGCCATGGACGTGGCCGACAAGATCAAGCAGTTGGGCATGCCTGGCGTGCACCAACAGCCCGAGACCCGCCGCTACTACCCGGACGGCGACGTGATGGCCCACGTGGTGGGCTTCAACAGCGTCGAGGATCAGGGGCAGGAGGGCGTCGAACTGACGTTCAACCAGCAGCTTTCGGGCCGCCCGGGCAGCCGCCGTGTCATCAAGGACCGGCTGGGCCGCGTGATCGAGGACGTGCAGGCCGTGACCTTGCCCGTCGACGGCCGCGACCTGCGCCTGTCGATCGACACGCGCTTGCAGTACCTGGTGTTCAAGGCGTTGAAGGACGCCATGGACAAGCACCAGGCCAAGGGCGCGACCGCCGTGGTCGTGGACGTGCATACGGGCGAGATTCTGGCCCTGGCCAACGTCCCCACTTTCGATCCCAACAAGCGCGAGACCTTTCACGGCGCCAATCTGCGCAACCAGGCGATCACCGACACGTTCGAGCCCGGCTCGATCATGAAGCCGTTCACCGCCGCGCTGGCGCTGGACCTGGGCCGCATCAGCACGAAGACCCTGTTCGAAACCGGCAATGGCCGCTTCCAGTACCAGGGCAGCACGATCAGCGACGTGAGCCGCAACGGCACGCTGGACGTGGCTGGCGTGCTGCGCAAGTCCAGCAACATCGGCATGACGATGATCTCGGAGAAGCTGGAAGCCCGCGAAATGTGGGACCGCTTCACGGAACTGGGCCTGGGCCAGGCGCCCCAAGTTGGATTTCCCGGCGCGGCGCCCGGCCGCCTGCGTCCCTGGGATCGCTGGCGCCTGATCGAAAAGGCCACGATGGCCTATGGCTACGGCCTGTCGGTGTCGCTGCTGCAGGTGGCGCGCGCCTATACCGTCTTCGCCCGCAACGGCGACATGGTGTCGCTGACACTGGTCAAGCGCGACAGCGACCCGACCAGCGTCAAGATCTATACGCCGAGGACCACCGAGCTGGTGCGAGGCATGCTGGAGGCCGCCGCCGGTCCCGAAGGCACCAAGGCCGCCCAGGTGCAGGGTTACCGCGTGGCCGGCAAGAGCGGCACCGCGCGCAAGATTGTCGACGGCAAGTACAGCACGCAGCGCTACCGGAGCTCGTACGTGGGCTTTGCGCCGGTGTCCGATCCGAAGATCGTGGTGGCCGTGTCCATCGACGAGCCGACGGTGGGCGGTTATTACGGCGGCGCGATCGCCGCGCCCGTGTTCTCCCAGATCGTGGGCGGCAGCCTGCGGTTGATGGGGGTGCGTCCGGACGCACCCTTCGAATCCACTATTGTTGCTGGTCTCAAGGAGCCAGGCAGATGAACGCCAAAGGCTTCCATACTTCTTCCCCCGTCGCCACGGTTGCCGAGATCGTGGCGTGGTTGCATGCGCGCGTTTCGTTGACGGCGCATCTCAAGCTGGACTCCCGCGAGATCGAGCCTGGCGACGTGTTCGTCGCCTGCCCGGGCCTGTCCAGCGATGGGCGCCTCTATATAGAGAAGGCGTTGGCGCTGGGCGCCAGCGCGGTACTGTTCGAAGCGCCCGCCAGCGAGGCCATCGAGGCTTCGGCAGCGCAGGCCCAGATGCTGCCGGTGACCGGTTTGCGCGCCCTGCTGGGCGAGCTGGGCGACACCTGGTATGGCCGGCCGTCCGCCGCGCTGGCCGTGGTGGCCGTGACGGGCACCAACGGCAAGACGTCGTCGGTGCAGTGGATCGCCCACGCGCTGAGCCGCAATGACAAGCCCTGCGGCACCATCGGCACCCTGGGCGCGGTGCTGCCCGACGGCCGCACGCTGGGCGGCGACCTGACGACGCCCGATGTGCTGACCGTGCACCGCACGCTGGCCGCGATGCGCGACGCGGGGGCGAAAGCCGTCGCGATGGAGGCATCGTCGATCGGCATCGAACAGGGCCGGATGGACGGAGTGCGGGTTGCGCTCGCGGCGTACACCAACCTGACCCGCGACCACCTCGACTATCACGGCACGATGGAGCGGTACGAAGCGGCCAAGGCGCGCCTGTTCCGCTGGCCGGGCCTGACGGCCGCCGTGGTCAACGCAGACGACGAGGCCGGGCGCCGCTTGATCGCGAGCCTGCCCGCTGACATGGCGATGGGCTACAGCCTGAGCGATGCGTCCGAGATTCCCGCCGCGATGCGCGCGCGCGATCTGCAGGCCACGTCCCAGGGCCAGATCTTCACGCTGGTGTCGCCGCACGGCGAAGCCCAGATCGTGACGCGCCTGCTCGGCGCGCACAATGTCTCGAACCTGCTGCTTGTCGCGGGTGTGCTGTATCAGCTTGGCCTGCCGTTCGCGCAGATCGCGCGCGAGCTGGCGGCGACCGACCCGGTCGATGGCCGCCTGCAGACCGTGGAGCCGCTTGGCTCCAGCGGCGCCCAGGCCGGCACCGGCCGCGGTCCGCTGGTAGTGGTGGACTACGCCCATACTCCAGACGCGCTGTCGCGGGCGCTGGCCGCCTTGCGCGCCGTCGCCGTGGCGCGTTCGGGCCGTCTGGTCTGCCTGTTCGGCTGCGGTGGCGAGCGGGATCCGGGCAAGCGCCCCGAGATGGGACGCATCGCCGCCGACCTGGCCGACCACGTGGTCGTGTCCAGCGACAATCCGCGCACCGAATCGCCCGAAGCCATCGTCCAGCAGATTCTTGCCGGCATCCCCGAGGCGGCGCATGCCGACGTGCAGGTGGATCGCGCGCGCGCCATCATGCAGACCATCTGGGCGTCTTCGCCCGAAGACGTGGTGCTGCTGGCCGGCAAAGGGCATGAAACCTACCAGGACATCGGGGGCGAGAAACTGCCCTTCGACGATCGCGAATGGGCGCGCCTGGCCATGCTGTTGCCGCAGGTCAAGGGCGTGTCCACGGACACGCGCCGCATCGGCGAGGGCGAACTGTTCGTGGCGCTGGTGGGCGAGAATTTCGACGCGCACGACTATCTGGACCAGGCCGAGGAACGCGGCGCGTGCGCGGCCGTGGTGGCGCATGCCGTGTCCGACTCCCGCCTGCCGCAACTGGTGCTGGGCGACACCCGCGTGGCGCTGATGCGCATCGGTTCGGCCTGGCGCGCGCGGTTTTCCCTGCCCGTCGTCGCGGTGACCGGCAGCAACGGCAAGACCACGACCAAGGAAATGATCTCGGCCATGCTGGCCGATTGGCGTGGCGAGGCGGGCCGCCTGGCCACCGCCGGCAACCTGAACAACGATATCGGCGTGCCGCTGACGCTGCTGCGCCTGCGTCCCGAGCACCGCGCGGCGGTGTTCGAGCTGGGCATGAACCATCCCGGCGAAATCGCGCAATTGGCGGCCATGGCGGCGCCCACGGTGGCGCTGGTGACGAACGCCCAGCGCGAGCACCAGGAATTCATGCACAGCGTGGAGGCGGTTGCGCACGAGAACGGCGCCGCCATCGCCGCGCTGCCCGAGGATGGCGTCGCCGTCTATCCGGGCGATGAACCGTATTCGAAAATCTGGGACGCCCTGGCCGAGCCGCGCCGCGTGCTGCGTTTTGGCCTGCAACCGGGCCTGGACGTGTACGCGGAGCAGATCCTGGCCGACGTGCATGCAACGCGCTGCCGCGTGGTGACGCCGGTCGGCACCGCCGACCTGGCGCTGCCGGTGCCCGGCCTGCACAACCTGCGCAATGCCTTGGCGGCCATCGCCAGCGCCATCGCCGCAGGGGCGCCGCTGGAAAGCGCGGTGCGCGCGCTGGCCGGTTTCAGTCCGGTCGCGGGCCGCATGCAGCACAAGAAAATGAGTGACGGTACGTTGCTCATCGACGACACCTACAATGCGAACCCCGACTCGGTTCGCGTGGCCATCGACGTGCTGGCGCGCATTGCCGGCACGCGTGTCCTCGTACTGGGCGACATGGGCGAGGTCGGGGACAACGGCCCCGCCATGCATGTAGAGGTGGGGAATTACGCGCGCGAGCAAGGGCTCGACGCGCTCATCACGCTAGGCGAAGCCAGCCGGGCGGCATCGGCCGCATTCGGTGTGGGGGCGCACGCCTGCGCATCGGTAGACGAAGTCGTTGCCGCCTTGCGCGGCCTGCGCCCGTCCTGCGTATTGGTAAAGGGATCGCGCTTTATGCGCATGGAGCGGGTAGTGACGGCTTTTTCCACGAATGAAAACACGGCGGCCCAGGGGCAGGGAGAGCACGATGCTGCTTGAAATCGCCCGCATGCTGTCTGACGATGTGCGCGCACTGGGGGTGTTCGAATACATCACCCTGCGCGCTGTCCTGGCATGCGCGACCGCGCTGCTTATCGGCCTGGTGGCCGGCCCGCGCGTGATCCGCAAGCTGACCGAGATGAAGATCGGCCAGGCCGTGCGCTCCTACGGTCCCGAAACCCATCTGGTCAAGACCGGCACCCCCACCATGGGCGGTGTGCTGATCCTCATTTCCATCGCCATCAGCACGCTGCTGTGGGCGGACTGGACCAACCGTTTCGTGTGGGTGGTGCTGCTGGTCACGTTCGGCTTCGGCTGGATCGGCTGGATGGACGATTACCGCAAGGTGGTCTACCGCGATCCCGAAGGCATGCCCGCCCGGCAGAAATTCTTCTGGCAAGCCTCCATCGGCATGGTGGCCGCGGTGTATCTGGCGTTCGCCGTGTCGGCCCCCGCCAATACTGAACTGTGGCCCCTTTTCAAGGCCTGGGTGGGCAGCGGTTTCACCATGTCGCTGCCGACGCGCGCCGACCTGATCGTTCCGTTCTTCAAGAGCGTGAGCTACCCGCTGGGCGTGCTGGGCTTCGTGGCGCTGACCTGGGCGGTCATCGTCGGCACCAGCAACGCCGTGAACCTGACCGACGGCCTGGACGGCCTGGCGATCATGCCCACCGTCATGGTCGGCAGCGCGCTGGGCATCTTCGCGTATGTGGTCGGCCGCGTGGACTATTCCAAGTACCTGCTGTTTCCCTATATCCCGGGCGCGGCGGAACTGATGGTCCTGTGCGCCGCGATCGGCGGCGCCGGCCTGGCATTTTTGTGGTTCAACGCGTATCCGGCGCAGGTCTTCATGGGCGATGTCGGCGCGCTGGCGCTGGGCGGAGCGCTGGGCACCATCGCGGTCATCGTGCGCCAGGAGATCGTGCTGTTCATCATGGGCGGCGTGTTCGTGGTTGAGACCCTTTCCGTGATGATGCAAGTGACTTGGTTCAAGTACACCAAGCGACGTTATGGAACAGGTAGACGCATTTTCCGCATGGCCCCGTTGCATCATCACTTTGAAGTGGGTGGCTGGAAAGAAACCCAGGTGGTCGTGCGTTTCTGGATCATCAGCATGATGCTGGTGCTGATCGGCCTCTCTACTCTGAAGTTGCGATGAATACGATGGAAACCTCCCGCGCAGACGCGCCGCTCGTCCTGATCCTCGGATTGGGCGAGACGGGTGTCGCCGCCGCTCGCTGGTGCGCCCGCCAAGGCGCCCGCCTGCGCGTGGCCGACACGCGCGCCGAGCCGGGCGGGCTGGCCGCGCTGCGCGAGTCGCTGGCGCAGAGCGACGTGGAATATCGCCTGGGTTGCGACGAGTCCTTCGACGCGGCGCTGCTGGACGGCGTGGACCAGGTGGTGCTGAGTCCCGGTCTGGCGCCCGCCCAGGCCCCCGCGGCCGATCTGCTGCGCGAGGCCGAGGCCCGCGGTATCGAGATCGTCGGCGAGATCGAATTGTTCGCGCGCGCGCTGGCCGGTCTGGCCGAAACGCGCGAGTACCGGCCGCGTCTGCTGACCGTGACCGGCACCAATGGCAAGACCACCGTCACCGCGTTGACGCGGCAGCTGGTTGAAGCCAGCGGGCTGTCGGCCGTGGCGGCGGGCAATATCAGCCCTGCGGCGCTGGCCGCGCTGATGGCGGCGCTGGACGCCGATACGCTGCCGCAGGTCTGGGTGCTGGAGCTGTCGAGCTTCCAGCTGGAAACCACGCGCTCGCTGATGGCCGACGCGGCCGTCGTGCTGAACGTCACCCAGGATCACCTGGACTGGCACGGCGGCATGGAAGCGTACGCGCAGGCCAAGGCGCGTCTGCTGAAGATGGCCCGGGTCGCCATCGTCAACCGCGACGACCCCTATACCGTCGACATGGTCGCCACCCTGAACGCGCTGAACGTGCGCAGCTTCGGCCGCGACGTGCCGGAGCTGGTCGGCGACATGGGCCTGGAACTGGGCCAGGGCGTGGCCTGGCTGACGGCCTGCGAACCCAACGATTTCGATGAGCCTGCGCCGCCTCCGCGCCGCAAGAAGGACGCGCCCGAACCGGTCCGCGCCAAGGGCCGCATGAGCCGCCTGATGCCCGTGGACGCCCTGCGCATCCGAGGCATCCACAATGCCTTGAACGCGCTGGCCGCGCTGCAGTTGGCGCGCTGTCTGGACCTGGGCTGGGGCGCCATGCTGCGCGCGCTGCGCGAGTACACGGGTGAACCGCATCGCGCGGCCTTCGTGCGCACGATCGGCGGCGTCGACTACATCAACGACAGCAAGGGCACCAACGTGGGCGCCACCGTTGCCGCGCTGGAAGGCCTGGGCCAGCAGGTGGTGCTGATCGCGGGCGGCCTGGGCAAGGGCCAGGATTTCTCGCCGCTGATTCCGGGCGTGGCTCGCCATGCGCGCGCCGTGATGCTGATCGGTCAGGACGGCGCCGAGATCGGCCGTGTGCTGGCGCCGACCGGCGTGAAGTGCATCACGGTCGAGACGCTGCGCGACGCGGTGCGCGGCGCCGCCGAACTGGCGCAGCCGGGCGATGCCGTGCTGCTTTCGCCCGCCTGCGCCAGCATGGACATGTTCCGCAACTATCCGCATCGCGGACAGGCGTTCGTGGAAGAGGTGGAAGACCTTGCCCGCGACCGAGGAGAGGTGGCATGAGCCTGATCGCCGATCTCACCGCCAGCGTCAACGCCGTACGGCCCGGCCGTACCCGCATGCGCAACTTCGATCTGCCGCTGGTCATCGCGGCATCGACGCTGCTGCTGCTCGGCCTGCTGATGGTGTATTCGGCGTCGATCGCGCTGGCCGACGGCCCGCGCTACGCGTCTTATGGCCGCTACTATTTCGTGATCCGCCACGGATTGTTCGTCAGCGCGGGCCTGATCGGCGCCGCCGTGGTGCTGGCCATTCCCATCCGCGTCTGGCAGCGCCTGGCGGTGCCGCTGTTCGGGGTGGCGATGGCGCTGCTGGTCGCCGTGCTGATCCCAGGCATCGGCCGGGAAGTGAACGGCGCGCACCGCTGGATCCCGCTGGGGCCGCTCAACTTCCAGCCGTCCGAGCTGATGAAGCTGGCCGCGCTGCTCTACGCCGCCGACTACACGGTGCGCAAGCAGGAGCACATGCAGGCATTCGCCCGGGGTTTCCTGCCCATGGCCGTCGCGCTGGGCGGCGTGGGCATGTTGCTGTTGCTGGAGCCCGACCTGGGCGCCTTCATGGTGATCGTGGCGATCGCCATCGGCATCCTGTTCCTGGGCGGCATCAACGGCAAGTATTTCAGCAGCCTGCTGGCGGTGCTGGTCAGCACGTTCCTGATGCTCATCTGGCTGTCGCCGTGGCGCCGCGCGCGTCTTTTCGCCTATCTGGATCCCTGGAACGAAGACAACGCCTACGGCAGCGCCTACCAGTTGTCGCACTCGCTGATCGCGCTGGGCCGCGGCGAATGGCTGGGCGTGGGCCTGGGCGCCAGCGTCGAGAAGCTGCATTACCTGCCCGAGGCGCACACTGACTTCCTGATGGCCGTGGTGGGCGAAGAGCTGGGCTTTGCGGGCGTGATGCTGGTCATCACGCTGTTCGCGATCATCGTGTACCGCGGCTTCGATATCGGCCGCCAGGCCATCGCCATGGAACGCACTTTCGCGGGCCTGGTGGCGCACGGCGTCGCCATGTGGTTCGGCGTGCAGGCCTTCATCAACATGGGCGTATGCCTGGGCCTGCTGCCCACCAAAGGCCTGACCCTGCCGCTGATGAGCTATGGCGGCTCGGGCGTGGTGATGAACCTGTGCGCGCTGGCCATGCTGATCCGGGTCGACGTGGAAAACCGCATCATGATGCGCGGGGGGCGCGTATGACCGCATCCCGCACCATCCTGATCATGGCCGGCGGCACCGGCGGGCACATCATGCCCGGCTTGGCCGTGGCCGACGTGCTGCGCGAGCGGGGCTGGCGCGTGCTGTGGCTGGGCAATCCCGAAAAGATGGAAGGGCGGCTGGTGCCGCCCCGCGGCATCGAGCTGGTGCCCCTGCGTTTCCAGGGCGTGCGCGGCAAGGGCGCGTCGGCGCTCCTGAAGCTGCCGTTCCTGTTGCTGCGCGCGTTCGCGCAAGCCTGGTCGCGCCTGGCCGACGTGCGCCCCGACGTGGTGCTGGGCATGGGCGGCTACGTGGCTTTCCCGGGCGGCGTGGTTGCCGCGCTGCGCGGCACGCCGCTGGTCGTGCACGAACAGAACGCCGTGGCCGGCACCGCGAACAAGTGGCTTGCCAGGATGGCGCGCCGCGTGCTCAGCGGCTTTCCGGGCGTGCTGCCCAAGGGCGAGGCCATGGGCAACCCCGTCAGGGCGGATATGTGCGCGCTGCCGGATCCGGCCGAGCGCTATGCCGGCCGCAGCGGCGCGCTGCGCGTGCTGGTAGTCGGCGGCAGCCTGGGCGCTCTGGCGCTGAACACCACGCTTCCGCAGGCGCTGGCGCTCCTGCCGCAGGAAAGCAGGCCGGAAGTCGTCCACCAGGCCGGCGAACAGCATTTGCCCGCGCTGCAGCAGGCCTACGCCCAGGCGGGCGTGGCGGCCGACTGCCGCGCGTTCATCGACGACATGGCGGGCGCCCTGGGCGCGGCCGACCTGCTGATCTGCCGCGCGGGCGCCATGACGGTGTCCGAAGTGGCGGCGGCGGGAGTGGCGGCGCTGTTCGTGCCGTTCCCGCATGCCATCGACGACCACCAGACCGCCAACGCGCGCTTCCTGAGCGACGCGCAGGCCGCCTGGCTGCAGCCTCAGACCGCCTTGACGCCCGAGTGGCTGGCGCAGTGGCTGGGCCAGCGTACCCGACAAGAACTGCAAGCCGTCGCAGAACGGGCCCGTGCGCATGCGCGCCCCGAGGCGGCGGCCCATATCGCCGACGCCTGTGAACAAGCAGCGGGGCGTTCATCATGAAACACAGAATCCAACATATCCATTTCGTAGGCATCGGCGGCTCGGGCATGAGCGGCATTGCCGAAGTGCTGCTCAACCTGGGCTACACGATCAGCGGCTCCGACTTGAACGAGTCGGCCGTGACGCGCCGCCTGGCCGCGCTGGGCGTGAAGATCTCCATCGGCCACGTGGCCAGCAATGTAACCGGCGCCGGCGCCATCGTGACGTCCACGGCGGTGGCCGGCGACAACCCCGAGGTGATCGCGGCCCGTTCGGCCCGCATCCCCGTGGTGCCGCGCGCCATCATGCTGGCGGAGCTGATGCGCCTGAAGCGCGGCATCGCGGTTGCCGGCACTCATGGCAAGACGACCACGACCAGTCTGGTGGCCAGCGTGCTCGCCGCCGGCGATCTCGATCCCACTTTCGTGATCGGCGGCCGCTTGAATTCGGCCGGCGCCAACGCGCGGCTGGGGCAGGGCGACTACATCGTGGTCGAGGCCGACGAATCCGACGCTTCGTTCCTGAACCTGCTGCCCGTGATGGCCATCGTGACCAATATCGATGCCGATCACATGGACACCTACGGGCACGACGTGGCGCGCCTGAAGAGCGCGTTCATCGAGTTCACCCAGCGCCTGCCGTTCTACGGCAGCGCCGTGCTCTGCCTGGACGACGCGAACGTGCGCGAGATCATGCCCTTCGTGTCCCGGCCGATCACTACCTACGGGCTCAACCCCGAAGCGCAGGTGCATGCCTACGAAGTGCAGCCGGAAGGCACGAGGATGCGCTTCAACGTGCAGCGCACCTATCTCGATACGCTGTTGCCGCCCCTGGAAGTGGAGCTGAACCTGCCGGGCCTGCACAACGTGCGCAACGCGCTGGCGGCGATCGCCGTGGCGACAGAACTGGGCGTGTCCGACAACGCGATCCGCGAAGCGCTGGCGTCGTTCAAGGGCGTCGGCCGCCGCTTCACCCAGACCGGCGAATTCCCGGTGCCCGCCAGCCATGGCGGCGGCACCTTCACGGTGATCGACGATTACGGCCACCACCCCGTGGAAATGGCGGCCACGCTGGCCGCCGCGCGCGGCGCCTGGCCCGACCGCCGCATCGTGCTGGCGTTTCAGCCGCACCGCTACACGCGGACCCGGGATTGCTTCGAGGATTTCGTGCGCGTGCTGAGCACGGCGGACGCCGTGCTGCTGACCGAGGTCTACGCCGCGGGCGAGCCGCCGCTGGTGGCGGCGGACGGCCGGGCCCTGTCGCGCGCATTGCGGGTGGCCGGCAAGGTCGAACCGGTGTTCGTCGAGGACGTGACCGAGCTGCCGCAAGCGGTGGTGGACTTTGTCCGTGACGGCGACGTCGTGGTTGTCATGGGAGCGGGTTCGATCAGCAAGGTCCCCGCCCAAGTAGGAGAGCTGGCATGAGCGCGCAATTCGGCAAAGTGGGTGTGTTGTACGGCGGGCGTTCCGCCGAGCGTGAGGTGTCCCTGATGTCGGGCGCGGGCGTGCACCAGGCGCTGCTCAGCGCCGGCGTCGACGCCCATCTGTTCGACACCGGCGAGCGCAGCTTGTCCGAACTGGCGGAGCAGGGGTTTGACCGCGTGTTCATCGCCCTGCATGGCCGCTACGGCGAGGACGGCACGATCCAGGGCGCGCTGGAGCTGCTGGGCATCCCCTACACCGGAAGCGGACCGCTGGCTTCCGCGCTGGCCATGGACAAGACCATGACCAAGCGCGTGTGGCTGCAGCACGGCCTGCCTACGCCCGAATTCGAAGTGCTGGATGCCGACACCGAGCTGCGCCTGGTGCCCGACCGCCTGAGCCTGCCGCTCATCATCAAGCCGCCGCATGAAGGATCGACTGTCGGCATCACCAAAGTGGTGGGCTATTCCGACATGAAGGAAGCGTATGCCGCGGCCGCGCGATTCGACAGCGAGGTGCTGGCCGAGCAGTTCATCTCCGGCCGCGAACTGACCGTGGCGGTGCTGGGTTCCGGCAAGGCCGCGCGCGCGCTGCCGGTGATCGAGATCGCCGCGCCGGGCGGCAACTACGACTACGAGCACAAGTACTTCTCCGACGATACGCAGTACTTCTGCCCGGCCACCCTGCCGCCCGAAGTGGCGGAGGCAGTCGCCGGGATCGCCGTGAAGGCATACCAGGCGCTGGGCTGCGAAGGCTGGGGCCGTGCCGACTTCATCCTCGACCAGGACAACCGGCCGTGGCTGCTTGAAATGAATACCTCGCCTGGCATGACCAGCCACTCTCTCGTTCCCATGGCCGCGAAGGCGGTGGGAATCAGCTATGCCGATCTGTGCGTGGCCATTTTGTCCGAGGCCGCGTGCAAGGTGCACAGCCCGGCCCGCAACGCTTGACCTGGATAATCTGTGTGGAACGACGCTCGCACTACCAACCTGATCGCCAACACGCTGGCCGTGCTGGCGGTTTGCGCCATGCTCGTCGCGGGCGTGGTGTGGGTAGCGCAACGTCCGTTCTTCACGCTGTCGGCCATCGAGTTGGAATCGATGCCGGACACCGAACTGCACTATGTGTCGCCGGCGGCGGTGCGATCGGCGATCGCCGGCCGCTTCAAGGGCAACTTCTTCACGGTGGACCTGGACGACGCGCGGGAGATCTTCGAGTCGGTTCCCTGGGTCCGGCATGCCACCGTGCGGCGCATCTGGCCGAACGTGCTGCGCGTGCGGATCGAGGAGCAGCAGCCCCTGGCTCTGTGGAACGAGAACCAGATGATCAACACCTGGGGCGAGGCGTTCACGGCGAACACGGGCGAGGTGGACGACGAGACCGTGCTGCCGCAATTCTTCGGCCCCGAGGGCACCGAGTCGCTGGTCGTGCAGCGCTATGCCGAACTGGCGCGCTGGTTCGCCCCGCTGGACATGCACGTCAAGCAGCTGGAACTGAGCCCGCGCTATGCCTGGCGCGTCGTGCTGTCCAACGGCATGTCGCTGGACCTGGGACGCGATCCGGGTGCCGATGCGCCCGACCCGCATGGCCTGCCCGGCGCGTTGCCGTTCGCGGCCCGTATTCAACGCTTTGTGCAGGCGTGGCCCGCCGTGGCGGGGCGCCTGGAAGGGCGCACCGTGACACAGGCCGACCTGCGCTATCCGAATGGTTTCGCCCTGGCGCTGGCTCCGTTGCCGCCGTCGGAAACCAAATCCAAATCCACACCGAAACCTCCGAAGAAACGCTAACGCCATGACCCGTGACATCAAGGACCTTATCGTCGCCCTCGATATCGGCACCAGCAAGGTGGTGGCTGTGGTGGCTGAAATTTTGCCTGAAGGGCGATTCGAAGTGCTGGGCCTCGGCCAGCACGAATCGCGCGGCATGCGCAAGGGCGTGGTCGTCAATATCGAGACCACTGTGAATTCCATCCAGCGCGCGCTTGAAGAAGCCGAGCTGATGGCAGATTGCAAGATTCGCGACGTCTACACCGGCATTGCCGGCAGCCATATCCGCAGCTTCAATTCCAGCGGCATGGTCGCCGTGAAGGACAAGGAAGTCACCGCCACCGACGTTGCCCGCGTTATCGAGACCGCCAAGGCGGTGAACATCCCGACCGACCAGCAGGTGCTGCACGTGCTGACGCAGGAGTTCATCGTCGACGGCCAGGAAGACATCCGCGAGCCGATCGGCATGAGCGGCCTGCGCCTGGAAGTGCGCGTGCACATCGTGACGGGCGCGGTCAGCGCCGCCCAGAACATCGTCAAGTGCGTGCGCCGCTGCGGCCTGGAAGTGCAGGACCTGATCCTGCAGCCGCTGGCCTCGAGCCTGGCCGTGCTGACCGCCGATGAAAAGGAACTCGGCGTCGTGCTGGTCGATATCGGCGGAGGCACCACCGACGTGGCGATCTTCACCGGTGGCGCGATCCGCCACACCGCCGTGCTGCCCATCGCCGGCGACCAGATCACCAATGACATCGCCGCGATGCTGCGCACGCCCACGCCCGATGCCGAGGAAATCAAGCTGCGCTACGGCGTGGCCAAGCAGGTCCTGGCCAGCCCGGACGAGTCCGTGGAAGTGCCCGGCCTGGGCGACCGCGGCCCGCGCCAGGTCAAGCGCCAGGCGCTGGGCGCCGTGATCGAGCCTCGCGTGGAGGAATTGTTCACGCTGGTGCAGCAAGTCGTGCGCGATTCCGGCTACGAGGATCTGCTGGCTTCCGGCGTGGTCCTGACCGGGGGCTCGGCGCAATTGCCCGGCATGATCGAACTGGCCGAGGACGTGTTCCTCAAGCCTGTGCGCGTGGCGGTGCCCGAATACGAAGGCAGCCTGGCCGACGTGATGCGCAATCCGCGCTTCTCGACTGTCATGGGCCTGCTGCAGGAAGCGCGGATGCAACGGGTGCGCGGCCGCAAGGTCGCCGCCCAGACCGGCAACTTCAAGACCTTGCTGGCGCGCATGAAGGAATGGTTCATGAATTAGGTAGAGGGGGGCAGGTTGGGGCCTGCTCCTTGGTCCGGTCGGCTGGCGGTATCGCAGGCCGGGCCAGAAGAGGGGAGGCGCTTCAAACCCGTTGCGGGCCATGCCGGCGACGTGTTTGAGGCGATTCACAAAAAATAGGTTGTTGGGGAATTTTGTGATTTGCAAATCGGACTTGTGAGGGAGTCATCATGATGAACTTTGAGATGCTTGAGAACACCACCAAAGGGACCGTTATTAAGGTCGTTGGTGTGGGCGGTGCGGGCGGCAATGCCGTGGCGCACATGATTCGCAGCGGCGTGAACGGCGTGGATTTCATCTGCGCCAACACCGATGCGCAGGCACTGGCGGCGACCAACGCCCCGGTGCAAATCCGCCTGGGCCGCACCGGCCTGGGAGCGGGCGCCAAGCCCGAGCAGGGCCGTGCGTCGGCTGAAACCGCGCGCGAGGAGATCCGTGCCGCCCTGAACGGCGCGCACATGGTCTTCATCACCGCCGGCATGGGCGGCGGCACCGGCACCGGCGCGGGTCCGGTCGTGGCCGAAGTGGCGAAGGAACTGGGCATCCTGACCGTGGGCGTGGTCACCAAGCCCTTCACCTTCGAAGGCAACAAGCGCCTGAAGATGGCCGAGGACGGTATCTCGGAACTGGCCAAGCACGTGCATTCGCTCATCGTGGTGCTCAACGAGAACCTCTATGAACTGATGGACGAGGACGCGACGCAGGAAGACTGCTTCCGTTCGGCCGACGACATCCTGCACAACGCCTGCGCGGGTATCGCCGAAATCATCAACGTCGAAGGCAACGTCAACGTCGACTTCGAAGACGTCAAGACGATCATGGGCGAGCAAGGCCAGGCCATGATGGGCACGGCATCGGCTTCCGGCGCGGACCGCGCCCGAGTGGCCGCCGAGCACGCCATTGCTTGCCCGCTGCTGGAAGGCGTGGACCTGAACGGCGCTCGCGGCGTGCTGGTCAACATCACCGCCAGCCGCTCGCTGAAGATGCGCGAAACGCGCGAAATCATGGAAACGATCCGCAGCTACGCTTCGGACGACGCCACCGTGATCTTCGGCACCGCCTACGACGAATCCATGGGCGAGAACCTGCGTGTGACCGTGGTCGCGACCGGCCTGGGCCGCGCGCAATCGCGTCCGCAACTGGTGCAGAACACGGCTGAAGTGCTGCGCACCGGTACCGACAACATGCCCATGGGCGCGATGCCGGCCGGCCAAGGCGATTACCGCAACCTGGACATGCCCTCGGTCATGCGCAATCCGCGCAGCCAGGCGTCTGCCCAGGTGCGCGCGCTGGAAAGCTCGGGCATGGATCACTTCGACATCCCGGCGTTCCTGCGCAAGCAGGCGGATTGAACCAAAGAGCCGGTCACAGGCTCTAAAACGCACTCCCTCATCTCCGGCCCGCCTGTCCCCTCGGGTGGGCCGGAGGCGGAGCGGTCCGTGTTTCCCTTGCACGTTAAAAATAGGGGACGGAGGTATAGACCGATCCAGACGCTTGATGGCGCCAGGAATCGGACAGCGTTACAATACGTCAGTTACGCCGGCAATCTATTGGCCATCTTGCCGGCTTCCTGGCTCAAATCACCCAAGTCTCATGTTCCGACAGCGCAGCATCCAGAATCTCGTCCGCACGACAGGCGTCGGCGTCCACTCCGGACGGCGGGTCGAGCTCACCTTGCGCCCGGCACAACCCAACACGGGTATCGTTTTCCACCGCGTCGATCTGCCGCAGGTCGTGGACCTGCCTGCCCAGGCGGCCGGCGTGGGCGACACGCGCATGGCATCGGTGCTGCAGCAGGGCAATGTCCGCGTGTCCACGGTCGAACACCTCATGTCGGCATTGGCCGGCCTGGGAATCGACAACCTGCATATCGACCTGACCGCCGAAGAAGTCCCGATCATGGACGGCAGCGCGGCGACGTTCGTCTACCTGCTGCGCTCGGCGGGAATCGTCGAACAGAATGCGCCCAAGCAGTTCATCCGCGTGCTGAGGCCCGTGGAAGTGCGCGAAGGCGAGGGCCGCAATGAAAAATGGGCCCGCCTGGAACCGCACGAAGGCTTCGCCCTGGCGTTTTCCATCGACTTCCGGCACCCCGCGATCGACTCCACCGCCAATTTCGCCGAGATCGATTTCGCGACGCACTCCTATGTGCGCGAGATCGCGCGCGCGCGCACTTTCGGTTTCGTGAACGAAGTCGAGGCCCTGCGCTCGATGGGCCTGGCCCGCGGCGGTAGCCTGGACAACGCCATCGTCATGGACGAGTACCGCGTGCTCAACAGCGACGGGCTGCGCTACGACGACGAATTCGTCAAGCACAAGATCCTGGACGCCATCGGCGATCTGTATCTGCTGGGCAAGCCCCTGGTGGCGCGCTACGTTGCGTGCAAGTCGGGCCACGGCCTGAACAACCAACTGGCCCGCGCGCTGCTGGAGCAGCGCGATGCCTGGGAACTGATCACGTATGAATCCCAGGCGGAGGCGCCGCAGGCGTTCCGCCATGAATGGAAGCTGGCGTAGGGGTCCACCCCCTACCCGCTGTGCGGGCCCCCTCAAGGGGGCGGCCCCGGCGGACCGGCAAAGCCGGGGGTGAGCGCACCCCCTACCCGCTGACGCGGGCCCCCTCAAGGGGGCGGCCCCAGCGGACCGGCAAAGCCGGCTCCGCGGCGCCCGCGCTGTCATTGTGCGAGGTCAGGCTTGGGATAACTTCCGGAGGATGGGTGGTCGTCATCCTCTCGCGCTTAAGGCGCAAACCGGCGGCAAACCATAGGATCAATCCGTCCGATAACTTGGTTTCGCTTCGTTTCGGAGCGCGATTCCCGCCGGACAATACCCCTGGCTTCAGCTACTCTTGTGGTGTTTCAGGAGTTTGGCGACCGCATCGGCCAACGGCCCGGGGCGCAGGTTTCCACGCAGCGTCTCGAACGCGCCCAGGGCGGTTTCGCCTAGTGGCTGCGCCTCTGTGGGAGGGCGCGGCTGGCGGGCGCCGGGTTTGGGCAAACCCGCTTGTACCTTGACGGCGATTTCGTTAAGGTTCCAGCCTTGGTCTGCCAGGGTCCGCGCGATGCGCGGAGCCAACTGACGCATCTTGGCCGCATGAGCGGCACTCGGCACCACCAGGTGCAGGCACTGGTTTTCCAGCTTGCCCACCTGGCATACGGCGCCCAGCGGGGCGGGCAGAACCGCCGCCACCGCGTACTGGATTTGCAAGTGCTTGCGGGCGGTTGCCAGAACGCCGGCTCCCCGCATGTCATGACCCAGCCATCCCAGGGCGGTATTTTCTTCGCGCCGGCTGGAACTGGAACGTTGACGGTATGAAGTGGGTCTATTCATCCCGGCTCTAAGAATTAGGAAGCAAACCTTGAAAATCGTGATTATGCACGCCCGCGACGGGCAGGACGGGCATTTCACCCTGCGCGGCGGGCACCTGGCCCTGTTGCTGGGGCTCGCCCTGATCACGGCGGCCATCTTCGGCGCCGCGCTGCAACGATACCTTACTCCGATCCTGCCGGCCGTACACACCGTGGGCTGGCCCTTGTCGAACCAGCCGGGGCGCGACGCCGATTTCCTGCGCGGAAACATGAACCTGTTGGCCGCCAAGGTGGGGGCGCTGCAGGCCAAGCTGGTCAGCATCGACGGCCTGGGCCAGCGCGTGGCCAAGGTCGCCGGCGTGGCTTATACCGACCCCGAATTGGCCAAGCAGCTGGCCGTCGCGCAGCCGGAAGCGCTGACCCAGCCCGAGGCCACCCAGGTCATGGACGACCTGTTCACCGATCACCCCCCGCCCAGCGCGGCGTCGGCCGAGGCCCTGGGCCGCCAGCTCGACGACATCCAGGCCAGGCTCTCGCAGCAGACGGACAACCTGAAGCTGCTGGATGCGGCGCTTACCCGGCGTTCCGCCGACCAGGCCCGCATGCCGACCGCCATGCCCATCACCGATTATCCCTATCTCACTTCGTCCTACGGCTGGCGCCGAAATCCGGTGACGGGCCGCACCGCCATGCACGAAGGGCTGGATTTCGCCGCGCCGCCCGGCACGCCCATCCTGGCCGCCTCGGGCGGCGTGGTGCTGGAGTCCAAGTTCCAGCCGGGGTACGGCAATATGGTCGAGATCGACCACGGCGACGGCCTGATCACCCGCTATGCCCATGCCTCGTCCCTGCTGGTCAAGCAGGGTGAGCTGATCGAGCGCGGCCAGCAGATCGCCCGCGTGGGAAGTTCCGGCCGTTCCACGGGCCCGCACCTGCACTTCGAGGTGCGTCTTGCGGGGCAGCCTCTGGACCCCCGCCTGTTCCTGGGCCCCCAGCAGAACGCGCCGCCCGCCGTGGCCCACGCCGCGCGGTGAACCGCCGGCGCGTTGGCCGGTCAAACTGGCCAACAGTGCTACCCTGGTGATAGATCCAGGCTATTGCGCTCCAGGTGCGTTAAACTGGTTCGTTTCCCAGCGGACCCCCGCTCAACCAATAACATCAAGTCACGGGCGACGCTGCCCAGCCCTTACGCGAGGGCGGCGTGTCCCGTGCGGCCGACATACGCATGGTTTCTCTGCTCAAAAAACTCATAGGCAGCCGCAACGACCGGCTGCTTAAGCAGTATCGCAAGCTGGTAACCCAGATCAATGGGCTGGAGCCCAAGATCTCCGCGCTCTCCGATTCGGAGCTGGCGGCCAAGACCGAGGAATTCCGTTCCCGCCACGCCCAGGGCACATCCCTGGACGACCTGCTGCCCGAAGCCTTCGCCGTAGTGCGCGAAGCCGGCAAGCGGGTGTTCGGCATGCGCCACTTCGACGTGCAGCTCCTGGGCGGCATCGCCTTGCACAACGGCAAGATCGCCGAAATGCGCACGGGCGAGGGCAAGACGCTCATGGCGACGCTGCCGGTCTACCTGAATGCGATCGCCGGCAAGGGCGTGCACGTGGTCACGGTGAACGACTACCTGGCCCGCCGCGACGCGGAATGGATGGGCCGCCTGTACCGCTTCCTGGGCATGAGCACGGGCGTGGTGGTGCCGCAGCAGCCCAACGAGGAGAAGAAGGCCGCCTACGTGGCCGACATCACCTACGGCACCAACAACGAATTCGGCTTCGACTACCTGCGCGACAACATGGAATACCGTGTGGAAGACCGCCGCCAGCGCGGTCTGTTCTACGCCATCGTCGACGAAGTGGACTCGATCCTGATCGACGAGGCCCGCACGCCGCTGATCATCTCCGGGCAGGCCGAAGACCACACCGAGCTCTACATCCGCATGAACGCGGTGCCGCCGTTGCTCAAGCGCATGGCGAGCGAGCCCAAGCCGCAGGAGCCGGAACCCGAAGGCGACTACTGGGTCGACGAAAAGAGCCAGCAGGTCTATCTGTCCGAAGCCGGGCACGAGAACGCCGAGGGCATCCTGGCGCGCCTGGGCATCCTGCCCGAAGGCGAATCGCTGTACGACCCGCGCCACATCGCGCTGATGCACCACCTGATGGTGGCGCTGCGCGCCAACACGCTGTTCTTCCGCGATCAGCAGTACGTGGTGCAGGACGGCGAGGTGGTGATCGTCGACGAATTCACCGGCCGTCTGATGGTGGGCCGCCGCTGGTCCGATGGCCTGCACCAGGCGGTCGAGGCCAAGGAAGGCGTGAAGATCCAGCACGAGAACCAGACGCTGGCTTCGATTACGTTCCAGAACTACTTCCGCATGTACGAAAAGCTGTCCGGCATGACCGGCACGGCCGACACGGAAGCGTACGAATTCCAGGAAATCTACGGGCTTGAAACGGTCATCATCCCGACCAACAAGCCCATGGTCCGCAAGGACCAGAACGACCAGGTCTTCAAGACCGACCAGGAAAAGTACAACGCCATCCTGGACGACATCCGGGACTGCCACGAGCGCGGCCAGCCGGTGCTCGTGGGCACCACCAGCATCGAGAACTCCGAGCTGCTGTCGGGCCTGCTGAAGAAGGCGAAGCTGCCGCACGAAGTGCTGAATGCGAAGCAGCACGCCCGCGAAGCCGAGATCGTGGCCGAGGCCGGCAAGCCGGGCCACATCACCATCGCCACCAACATGGCCGGCCGCGGCACCGACATCGTCCTGGGCGGCAGCGTCGACAAGCAGGTCGACCTGATCCGCGCCGACGAATCCTTGTCCGAGGCGGAAAAAGAGGCGCGCATCGAGAAGGTGCGCGCCGAATGGAAGCCGCTGAACGAGCAGGTCAAGGCCGCGGGCGGCCTGCGCATCATCGGCACCGAACGCCACGAGTCGCGCCGTATCGACAACCAGCTGCGGGGCCGCGCCGGCCGCCAGGGCGATCCGGGCTCGTCCCGCTTCTACCTGTCGCTGGAAGATTCGCTGATGCGGATCTTCGCGGGCGACCGCGTGCGCGCCATCATGGAGCGGCTGAAGCTGCCCGAGGGCGAGCCCATCGAAGCCGGCATGGTGACGCGTTCCATCGAGACCGCGCAGCGCAAGGTTGAAGGCCGCAACTTCGACATCCGCAAGCAGCTGCTTGAATACGACGATGTGGCGAACGATCAGCGCAAGGTGCTGTATTCGCAGCGTAACGACGTGCTGGAAGCCGCCAGCGTGGGCGAGACCGTGCAGAATCTGCGCGACGCCGCCGTGACCGAGATGTTCAACGTGCATGTTCCGCCGGAGTCGGTGGAAGAGCAGTGGGACGTGCCGGCGCTGCAGAAGGCGCTCGAGGCCGATTGGCACGTGCAGTTGCCGCTGGTGGAAATCCTGGAAAAGGAAACCAGCCTGACCGACGAAGACCTGCGCGAACGCGTGGTGGCCGCCGCGCGCGACGCCTACCAGGCCAAGGTGGACCAGGTCGGCCTGGAGTCGTGGTCGCAGTTCGAGCGTTCGATCATGCTGCAGGCGATCGACACGCACTGGCGCGAGCACCTGTCCGCGCTGGACTACCTGCGCCAGGGCATCCACCTGCGCGGCTATGCGCAGAAGAATCCCAAGCAGGAATACAAGCGCGAAGCCTTCGAACTGTTCTCGGGCATGCTGGACCGCATCCGCGACGACGTAGTCCGCGTGCTGATGACGGTGCGCGTGCAGTCCCAGGAACAAGTGGACCAGGCCGAGGCCGAAGCGGCACAATCGCACGTGCAGAACGTGCAGTACCACCACTCCGACTACGACGAAGCGCTGGCCCAGCCGGAAGCGCAGAGCGGCGCGCAACCCGTGCGCAACGCGATGCCCAAGGTCGGCCGCAACGATCCGTGCCCCTGCGGCAGCGGCAAGAAGTACAAGCAGTGCCACGGCAAGCTCGTCTGAGCAAGGAGAGGCGATCATGCTGCATTCCGTCGGCCGTACTGAATTCGATCACGCCGTGGTCATGGTGCGCGACCGGCTGGATGCGCTGGCCCCGCATTTCGAGCGCCAGGGCTTTCACCTGAGCGACAAGGCGGTGCACAACCTGGGGTCGTGCAACCGCCTGATCGGGCTGGAAGGCACGTACATCGAACTGCTGGGGTGGCCGCCGGGCGCGCCGCCCGCGCGCAAGGAGATCGCCGATTCGCCGTTTGGGCTGGAGGCGCTGGTGTTCCGTACCCATGACGCCGAGGCGACCTACGAACGGCTCCGCGCCGCGGGGTTCGCCGTCAATCCCGTCCAGGAACTGACCCGCCCGGCGATGCTGGACGGCGAAGAAGTCCAGGCCCGTTTCCACACCGTGCGGTTCGCCGAGCAGCCCTTGCCCGGCATCCGCATGTATTTCTGCCGGCACCTGACGCCGGAGTGCGTGTGGTCGCCCGAGCTGATGGCGCATCCGAACGGCGCGCGCAGCCTGCTGCGCATCGACGCGCGGGCGTCCGACGCCCGCGCGGTCGCCGAACGGCTCGCGCAGGTCGCCGACGTGGCCGCCGAGCCCGCGGGCGACGGCTGGGACGTGCCGCTGGCCAACCTGCGCATCCATGTAGGCCAGGACGCGGCTGCGACGACGCCCACGCTTTCCACGCTGACGCTGGAAAACCGCGACGGCGCCCACTACACGCTGGATACCGGCTCGTAGGATGGGTATAGCGCGCGGACAGTGCGCAGAAGAATAGAGTCCCCAACGCGCGGCACCCATCAAGCAGCCGTGGCGCTAGGCTGAGCCAGCCATGCATTGACCGCCGCCCGATGGGTGTCGCGCGTTCAGGAGCAGGGTTCTTCTGCGCACTGCCCGCGCGCTATACCCATCCTACCCAACTCGTGCTCTGGATTCCGGGCAAACCCTGCTTGCCCGTGAAGTGTATGCACTTTAGTATGCACTTCAATGCCGACGACCATATCGCAGCCAGCGATCCGGAACGATGCAAACCTCCAACGCGATCCGCCCCGCCGCCCGCACCCAGGCGGCCCAGGCCGAGCTGTACGGCGCCGTCAAGGCAATGGCCGTGCGCTTCGAATTCAAGCCCGGCGAACGCATCAACGAGGTGGAGCTGGCGCGCAGGCTGAATGTCAGCCGCACCCCCTTGCGGGAGGTGCTGAACCAATTGATGGTCGAGGGTTTCCTGACCCGCTCGGTGAACCGCGGCTTCATCGCCCGCCTGCTCGACGCGAAGCAGATCCATAGCCTGTACGAATACCGCGCGGTGCTGGAGGCCGGCATCGTGCGCGCCGCCTGCGAGCGCGCCACGGACGAGGAACTGGCCGGCCTGCGGGCGTTCGTCGAGCGGTCGCGGGATGTGCCCGAGGACAGCGAGGCGACGCGGCTGCTGGAACTGGACGAGGCCTTTCATCTGATGCTGGCCCGCTATTCCCGGAACGACGAATTCGTGCGGGCGCTGGAAAGCGTCAATGCCCGCATCCACTTCGTGCGCTGGATCGACATGCAGCAGGGACGCCGCGGCCATACGCAGGGCGAGCATCTGCGCATCGTCGAGGCGCTGGAGCGGCGCGACATCGACGCCTTGCCGGGGCTCATGACCGCGCACATCGGCCGCCGGCTGGATCAGATCACCGACGTCATACGCACCGGTTTTTCCACGATTTACATGCGGGACCAGGCCGAACCCGCCTCGGCAATGCCGGCCAACACCATATCAGCAGGGGAAAATCAATGAACCAGAGGTTGAAACGCGGTCTGGCGGCGGCATGCATGCTGGCCGCAGCAGGGGGCGCATTCACCGCCGCGCCCGCCATGGCAGAGGAGCGGCCGCTCGTGCTGGTGGTGCCTTATCCGCCCGGAGGCAGCACCGATATCCTGGCCCGCATCTTGCAACCGCGCCTGTCCGAGCAACTGGGCGGCCGCGCGGTCGTCGTCGAAAATCGCCCCGGCGCGGCCAGCCAGATCGCGACTGCGTTCGTGGCCCGAGCCGAGCCCGACGGCAATACACTCCTGGTCAGCTTCGACAATCACGGCATCAATCCCGCCGTGAAACCCAAGCTGCCCTACGACACTTTCAAGGATTTCGTGGCGATCTCGCAAACGGTGCGCTTCCCGCTGGTGATCGGCGCGAACCCGAGCGTGCCAGGCAACAACCTGAAGGAATTCCTGGCGGCCGCCGCCAAGCAGCCGCCCAACAAATTCAACTACGCATCCACGGGCGTCGGTTCGCTGAACCATCTGGCGCCCGAAGAGCTGAAGCGCCTGTCCAAGGTCGAACTGCTGCACGTGCCGTACGGTGGCGGCGGACCGGCCATCCAGGCCGTGGTGGGCGGACAGGCCAACATGACGTGGCTGAGCTTCGCCGCGCTGCGCGGCCAGATCCAGGCGGGCAAGATCAAGCCGCTGGCAGTGGCGGGCGACAAGCGCCTGCCGGAGCTGCCCAATGTGCCGACCGTGGCCGAATCGGGCTTCCCCGGTTTCGTCGCCTATTCCTGGAGCGGCATGTTCGCGCCGAAGGGCACGCCCGAAGCCTCCGTGAAAAAGCTGACCAAGGATTTCCAGGCCGTGCTGGCCGACCCCGAGATCAGGAAGAAGGTGACGGAGGCCGGCTTCGAGATAGTGGCTTCGGACGGTCCGGCTCTGGACGCCTACGTGAAGTCGGAATACGAGCGCTGGAGCGCGTTCATCAAGAGCAGCAACATCAATCTGGACAACTGAACGACGGGCGGCCGGATATCCCGGCCGCGCGCAAGCAACACGTGGAGATGACATGGAAAACCTGACCGGCGCCGAAGCCATGGTGCGGATGCTGCAGCACAACGGCGTCAAACATATTTTTGGCCTGTGCGGCGACACCAGCCTGCCGTTCTACGACGCGCTGTACCGCCTGGACCACGGCATGCGGCACATCCTGACGCGCGATGAACGCAGCGCCGGCTACATGGCGGACGCCTACGCCCGCGTGACCGGCAAGGTCGGTGTGTGCGAAGGCCCCAGCGGCGGCGGCGCGACGTATCTGCTGCCCGGGCTGGTGGAGGCCAACGAATCGTCGGTTCCCGTGCTGGGCATCACGTCGGACGTGGCGGTGGGCTCGCGCGGCAAGTATCCCCTGACCGAGCTGGACCAGGAGGCGCTGTACCGTCCGCTCACGAAATGGAACCGCACGATCGATCGCGCGGACCAGATCCCGGGCATGGTGCGGGCGGCTTTCCGTGCAATGACGACCGGCAAGCCCGGTTCGGCCCATCTGTGCTTTCCGTACGACGTCATGAAGCAGCAGGTGGATGCGTCGGACATCTGGGCCCAGCCCGAGCACGGCAGTTTCCCCTCGATGCGCTTCGCGCCGGACCCTGCTGATGTAGCCCGCGCCGCGCAGCGCCTGGTCGGCGCGCGCGCGCCGGTGATCATTTGCGGCGGCGGCGTGGTCATCGCCGGCGCCAGCGGCGCCCTGCAGCAGCTGGCCGAGGCGCTCAGGGCCGCGGTCTGCGTGACGGTGAGCGGGCAGGGCAGCCTGGCCGACACGCATCCGCTGAATGCGGGCGTGGTAGGTTCCAATGGCGGCGTGATGGCGACGCGCGATGTCGTGGCGGCCGCGGACGTGGTGCTGTTCGTGGGATGCCGCGCCGGATCGACGTCGACGGAACACTGGCGCTTCCCCAACCGCGATGTGCCGATCCTGCACATCGATATCGACCCGATGGTGATCGGCGCCAACTACCTGACCGAAGTCGGCATGGTCGGCGACGCCAGGCTGGCGCTGGAAGCGCTGGGGGCGGAAGTGGCGGAGCGCCTGGCGCATCGCCCCTCGGACGCCACCGATGGCGCGGTGCTGGCCGGCCGCGCAAAGGCAGCCCGCCAAGCCCAGCTGGAACCGCTGGCCAGCAGCCTGGACACGCCCATCCGCCCCGAGCGCGTGGTGCAGTCGCTGAACCGCCTGCTGCCCGACGACGCGATCGTCTGCGCGGATCCCGGCACGCCTTGCCCGTATTTTTCGGCCTACTACGATGTGTCGCGCCCCGGCCGCCACTTCATCACCAACCGGGCGCACGGCGCGCTGGGCTTTTCCATGTCCGCCGCGCTGGGCGCGTGGGTGGGCAGGCCCCAATCCAAGTGCGTGTCCGTGATGGGGGACGGCAGCTTCGGCTTTACCGTGGGCGAACTGGAAACCATCGTGAGGCACAAGGCGCCGCTGTTGATGGTGGTGTTTTCGAATTCGGTCTACGGCTGGATCAAGGCCAGCCAGAAGGCAGGCTACGACAAGCGCTACTACAGCGTGGATTTCGAGCGCACCGACCATGCCCGCATCGCCGAGGCCTATGGCGTGAAGGCATGGCGCGTGGAGGACCCGGCCAAGCTGGACGCCGCGATCAAGGCGGCGATGGAGCACGATGGCCCGGCGCTGATCGACGTGGTGGCCCAGCCGCTGCAGGACGCCGCGGCGCCCGTGAGCCAGTGGATGGGCTGACCTGAACGGCCGTGCCGGCGCTCGCCGGCGCTGCGGCGCCGCCTTTCCGGGCGGCGCCAGACCTATACTGAACTGCTTCGGCAGGGCGAGCCACCCGGGAGCGTCCGCAAAGACAGGGGAGTCAGGCATGGATCTGGGGATCAGCGGCAAGACGGCACTGGTATTCGGCGGCAGCCGCGGCATGGGCCGGGCATGTGCCCTCCAACTGGCGAAAGAGGGCGTGGCGGTCACGATCGCGGCCCGCAATCCGGCGACCCTGGAGCAGGCCGCCGCGGAAATATCCCGCGAAACCGGAATAGGCGTGGGCTGGGTATCGGCCGACCTGACGCAGCCGCACGGCCGGGACGCGGCCATGGCCGCCTGTCCGCAGCCCGACATCCTGATCAACAACGCCGATGGCCCGCTGCCCGGCGACTTCCGCGACTGGACTCACGAGGACTGGGTCGGCGCGCTGGATGCCATGATGCTCGGGCCGATCGACATGATCCGGCGCGTCGTGGACGGGATGATCGAGCGGCGTTTCGGCCGCATCGTGAACATCGTTTCCCGCAGCGTGAAGGCTCCGCATGCCGAGCTCGGGCTGTCCAACGGCGCGCGCTCGGGCCTCGTGGGCTTCGTGGGCGGGCTGGCGCGGCAGACCGTGCGCCACAACGTCACCATCAATAATCTGCTGCCTGGCGCATTTGCCACCGACGCGCAGGTCAGGCACATACAGGGCATGCTGGAGCAGTCCGGCGGCAAGAGTTTCGAGCAGCTTTGGGACGAGCGCGGGCGTTCGAATCCGGCGGGCCGCTACGGCCAGCCCGAGGAACTGGGCGCGCTCTGCGCCTATGTGTGTTCGGCCCATGCCGGCTACATGACGGCGCAGAGCATCCTGATCGATGGCGGCGGCTACCCGGGCACGTATTGACGGCAGGGCCGGACGGCTGGACGCGGGCGGACCGAACGGGCAAGATTGGGGCCGATCGCGTAAGGACTCTCCATGGACCAGACCGACATCAAGATACTGGCCTTGCTGCAAAAGGACGCCGCCTGTTCGGTCGCCGAGATCGCCGAGCAGGTGCACCTGTCCGTGACGCCGTGCTGGCGCCGCATCCAGAAGCTGAAGGATGACGGCGTCATCGCGCGCAACGCCATCCTGCTTGATCCCCGCGCGCTGGGCCTGAGCCTGACCGTCTTCGTGTCCATCAGGACCAGCCAGCACAACGAGAAGTGGACGCAAAGCCTGATCAACGCCGTGATGGCCCTGCCCAATGTGGTGGAGTTCCATCGCATGGCGGGCGACGTCGATTACCTGCTCAAGGTCGTGGTCGAGGATATGGCAGCCTATGACCGCTTCTACCGCCGGCTGATCGGCGCGGTGGATCTGCTGGACGTCAGCGCCAGCTTCTCGATGGAGGTCATCAAGAGCACCACCGAACTGCCGCTGGACTCGCTATAGGCGGGGCGCGCAATTTTATTTCCCGGGCCGCCGCCGCCGGGGATGCAAATTCCGTCCGGGGCCGCTGCGGCCTCTCATCTCGCAATTCTTTTGCGCGGGCAAGGGCGTAGGATATCCGCCATTCCAGGCATGGAACGAACGGGATATCAGAGGACCTTATGTCGTTGGCAGTACCCGCCGGCTGCGCCGGCCCGGCAAAACCAAGGCGCGCGCTTTCGGTGGACGACCTGCTGGCCGGCTGGAATGGCTCCGACGATCTGTGGGTGTTCGCCTATGGTTCCCTGATCTGGCATCCCGGTTTCGCGTGGCGCGAGCGCCGCCTGGCGACCGTGCGCGGCTATCACCGTTCCCTGTGTCTGTGGTCCCATGACCACCGCGGTTCGCCGGACAACCCCGGCCTGGTCTTTGGCCTGGACCGCGGCGGCTGTTGCCGCGGGGTGGCGTTCCTGGTGGCGGCTTGCGACGTGCCCGCGGTATTCCGGGCGCTGTGGCTTCGGGAAATGGTCACGGGCGCGTACTCGCCCCGCTGGCTGACCTGCCACACCGAGGCGGCGCCCGTGCGCGGGCTGGTGTTCCTGCTGAACCGGGCCTGCCAGGAGTACGCCGCGGGCCTCAGCGACGACCGCCTGCTGGCCTCTGTGCGCAATGCCGTGGGGCAATCGGGGCCTTGCCTGGATTACGTGGTGGAAACGGCGCGGGCGCTGCGCGCGCACGGTATCGACGATTGGCGCCTGGGCGACCTCGTCCGCAGGCTGGGCCTGGCCTGCTGAGGCCAGGCCCAGGCCGCTCAGAACTGCCAGCGGCCGAACATGAACAGCACGTTGCCCGCGCCGCTGGAGCCAGGGATGTAGGTCGCGTAGAGCATAGCGTCCTTGTAGCCCGCGCTCACCAGCGGCAGGATGCCGGGAAAGGGCACGTAGCTCATGATGTCGTGGCGCGCCGTCAGGAAGATGGTGTAGCCCGCGCCCAGGCGGAAGTTCTCGCTGACCTGGCCGATCTTCAGGAAGCCGTAGCCGGCAATGGGCTCGATCTTGCTGTGCGAATCCAGGAAGGCCATGGCGTACAGGCCTTGCCAGTCGCCGTCTTCGTCGTAGATGCTGCGGCCGTAGCCGCCGCCCCAGGCCAGTTCGTTGAAGCTGTCGATCTTCTCTTTGCTGTAGGTGGCCCGGTTGTGCCACGAATAGCCGGTCAGGTAGAGATCGTTGCCGCCCTCGGTCCAGATCTGGTCCAGGCGCTTGCAGGCCGATTGCGCCCACGAGGGCATGCTTTCACAGGCTTGGACGGCGGGGGCGAAGGGGAAGAAGAGCAGCAGGCACAGGATCGCTGCCCGGAGTCTGGCGGTCATTGCGGGCACGGAAGGGATGAAGATGACAATTCCATTACTGTAATGGAACAGTCGCCTTCGTCCCTGTCAGCCAGCTGTCAAGCGGCGCATCCCTCTGGGGGAACAGGACAAACGCGCCGGCATCTGTTGCGGAAGGGCTACAGCAGGAAGATCGTCGCCAAGCCCAGGAAGATGAAGAATCCCAGCGAATCCGTGGCGAACGTGAGCAGCACCGAGGAACCCATTGCGGGATCCTTGCCGAAACGCGCGCGCACCATCGGCACCAGCACGCCCACCGAGGCGCCCACGAGCATGTTGCAGACCATGGCGGCCATCATCACCAGCGCAATGGACACCGAATGCGAAATCACCCAGGCGAACAGCGCGGCCACCAAACTGCCGCACAGCCCCACCATGAGGGTCACGAAGAGTTCGCGCTTGACCAGCTGCCAGAGGTTGCGTCCGGTGATGCGGCCCATGGCCAGCGCCCGGATGATCAGCGTCATGGTCTGGTTGCCGGAGTTGCCGCCGATGCCCGCCACGATGGACATCAGGAATGCCAGGATGACGATCTGGCTGACCGTGCCTTCGAACTGTGAGGCCACGAAGGACGCCGTGGCCGCCGTACAGAGGTTGAAGAGCAGCCAGGGAGCCCGGTTGCGCAGCGCGGTGGCGACCGGCGCGAAGATGTCTTCTTCCTGCAGGCCGGCGCGCGACAGCGCCTGTTCCTGGGAGTCTTCGCGCATCACGTCCACCACGTCCGCGATGGTGACGCGGCCGATGAGCCGGCCCTGGTCGTCCATCACGGGGGCGGACACCAGGTCGTAGCGCTCGAAGGCGCCGGCGGCGTCGGCGTCGGAGTCCAGCGGGTTCAGCGCCAGGAAGTCGGAATTCATGACCGCGCGAACCTCGGTTTCGGGTTCGCTGACCAGCAGGCGCGACAGGGGCAGGATGCCTTGCAGCCTGTCCTGGCGGTCTACTACGAAGATCTGGTCGGTGTGGTCGGGCAGTTCGTGCAGGCGGCGCAGATAGCGCAGCACCACTTCCAGGGTCACGTCCTCGCGCACGCGGACCATCTCGAAGTCCATGATGGCGCCCACGCTGTCTTCCGGATAGCCCATGGCTTCCAGCAGCTGCGCGCGCTCTTCTTCGGTCAGGCCCTTCTGGACCTCCGCCACCACGTCGGGCGGCAGGTCGGGAGCCAGGTCGGCCAGCTCGTCGGCGTCCATGTTGCCGGTGGCGGCCACCAGGTCCTGGCGGTCCATCGCTTCGATGAGCGATTCCCGCACCCAGTCCTCGACCTCCAGCAGGACGTCCGCGTCATGCTCGGGGCTGACCAGGGCCCAGATGGCCTGCCGCTCGTCCTTGGGCAGCGACTCCAGGATGAAGGCGATGTCGGCGGGATGCAGGCCGTCCAGCAGGGTCTTGAGTTCGGCTTCGTGCTGGCGGTGCACCAGGTCTTCGACCAGCGAGGCCTTCGAGTCGCCTTCTTCCTGGCGATGCACGAGATCGGCGACGAGCTGCTGGCGGCGCAGACGTTCCTGCACCTCCGCCAAGGCGTGCTGGGCGTCTTCCGGGTCTAGGCGGCGGGGCGTCGCGGGCGGTTTCTGCGCGGCGGCGGACTGCGTCATGCGTTACGGCTCAAAGGGTAGGGAGGGGGCGGCCGCGCCGCGCTTCGTCGGTGGCGACGTAGGTCAGCGTGGCTTCGGTCACCTTGACGATCTCGGCGTCCAGGCGCTGGCGTTCCGCGTAGACCTCGACCGACACGGTGATGGAAGTCGTGCCGGTTCTGACGATGGATGCGTAGAAACTGAGCAGGTCGCCCACGAACACGGGCTGCTTGAACTGGAAGGCGTTGACCGCGACGGTGGCCACGCGCCCGGCGGCGCGGCGCGCGGCGGGAATCGAGCCGGCGATATCCACTTGGGACATGATCCAGCCGCCGAAAACGTCCCCGTGGATATTGGCATCCGCCGGCATCGGCATGACGCGCAATACCGCGTCGCGGTCGGCGGGCAAAGTCGTGAAAGGGGTTTTGTTGCTGGAGGTCATGCGGCTGACTCCACTGCTAGAGAACCAGCCGATTATGCAGGAAAAACGAGACAGCCGCGTGGGCGGAAGGCCCGCCGCGGCGCTTTGCCGCGACGGGCGGGGAATCAGTAGGCCAACTTGACGATGGCGTAGCCGCCAACCAACAGCCAGCCGTAGAGGATCAGGCCCAGCGCCATCACGCGGGGGCCGGCCTTCCTGATCTGGGCGAAACGGGTTTCGATGCCCAGCGCCGTCATGGCCATGGTCAGCGCGAAGACGTCCAGGCGGCGGATGGCGGCCACGACGTCGGCGGGAATGATGTCCAGCGAATTGACGATGGCCAGCGCCAGGAAGCCCACCGCGAACCAGGGGATGGGCAGCTTGGCGCCCTTGGACTGCCCGCCGGCATGGGAGGCCGCGCTGCGCAGGTACATGCCCAGCACCAGCAGGACCGGGACCAGCAGGGCGACGCGGGTCATCTTCACGATGGTGGCGACTTCCGTGGTGGCGGGGTCGATGTTGCTGGCGGCGCCGACGACCTGGGCCACTTCGTGGATCGTGCCGCCGATGTAGATGCCCAGCGCCTGCGTGTCGAAGTTCAGCCAGCCTGCGTGGTAGAACACCGGGTACAGGAACATGGAGAGCGTGCCGAACAGCACGACGGTCGCGACTGCCACGGCGCTCTTGTGCGGGGCGGCGCGCAGGGTCGGTTCGAACGCCAGGACGGCGGCGGCGCCGCAGATGGCGCTGCCTGCCGCGGTAAGCATGGCGGTGTCGCGGTCCAGGCCCAGCAGGCGCTGGCCCACCACGGTGCCGATCAGCAGGGTGCCCACCACCACGGCCACCGAGACGGCCAGCCCCGGCAGGCCCACGGCGGCGATCTGCTGGATGCTGATATTCAGGCCGTAGAAGGCCACCGCGATGCGCAGCAGGCGCCTCGCGGTGAAATTCACGCCCACGCCCCAATCGGCGGGCATGGTGCCGCGCAGGAAGTTGCCGTAAAGCATGCCGCAGACGATGCCCACGACCAGCGGCGAAAAACCCAGTTGCTTGATGGCGGGCAGGTCGGCGAGCTGCATCACGGCGCCGGCCATCAGCCCGACGAACAGGATCCCGTTGAGCTTGTCCCGCCAGGGCGTGGCCGCCGGCGTCGCGGCGGGCGCGGCCGGTGTGGTGGGCAGGGGGACGGCGGTGCTGGACGAATTGCTCATGGTTGGCCTTGGGGCATATCTAAATAACTAGACGAAATATTAATTTCCGCCCTGTTATTTGAAAAATTTTTATTTCGGATATGTAATATCGGTAATTCTGATAATTGTGCGACATGACACCGGACCAGTTGCTTACCTTCGCCTGCGTGGCCGATACCGGCAATATCAGCCGCGCCGCCCAGACATTGAATTTGTCCCAGCCCGCGGTATCCGGCCAGTTGCGGATGCTGCAGGAATGGTTCGGCGAGCCTCTGTACCGGCGCAGCGGGCATGGAATTGCACTGACCGAGGCCGGCGAGCGCCTGGCCGAGCAGGCCCGGCAACTGCGCCAGGTGTACCGGCAGGCCCAGGCCGTGCGGGAATCCTGGCGCGGCCTGGAGACGGGGGCCCTGCGCCTGGGGGCCAGCACCACGCCCGCCAGCTATCTATTGCCCAGCCTGGTGGCGGATTTTCGCCATGCCTTTCCCGCGGTCAGCCTGCACCTTTCCGACGGCAACACGCGCGAGATCGTCGAGCGCCTGCCGGCCCTGGACCTGGCGTTCATCGAGGGGGACGTGCCTGCGGGCCTGCCGGCGGACACGGCGGTGCACGCCTGGAGGCAGGACGAGGTGGTGGCGATCGTGCGGGCGGACCACGCCCTGGCAAGCAAGGGGGCGGTGACGCTGCGCGACCTGGCCGCATCGGCCCTGGTCATGCGTGAACCCGGCTCGGGGGTGCGCCGGCTGGTGGAGCGCGCCTTCGCCGACGCCGGGCTGACGCCTGCGGTGGGGCTGGAGCTGGCGGGGGTGGAGGGGGTCAAGCAGGCCGTGCGCGCGGGCCTGGGGGTGGGCTTCGTGTCCGTCATGTCGATGCGGCACGAGGACGGGGCGCTGGCGGCCCTGCGCTTGCTGCCCAGGCCGCTGACGCGCACTTTGAGCATCCTGGTGCCGCATGCGGACGCCGCCGCCCGCGCCGCCGAACGCTTCCTGGCGATGTGCCTGGCGGTCGGCGCGCCGGACGGCGTATAGCGTCTAGCGGATCAGGCCATAGCCAGGCGCTTGAGCGCCAGCTGGACCCAGTAGGTGCCGCCCAGCGGCAGCAGCTCGTCGTTGAAATCGTAGCTGCCGTTGTGCAGGGTGCAGGGGCCCAGGCCGTGGCCGCTGTCGCGGTGGTCGCCCGTGCCGTTGCCGATCCAGACGTAGCAGCCCGGCAGTTCCTGCAGCATGAAGGCGAAGTCCTCCGCGCCCATGGTCGGCTGGACCTGGTCGTTGACATTGGCTTCGCCGACGATGTCGCGCAGTACATCGGCGCAGAACGCGGCTTCCTCGGGGTGGTTGATGGTGGGCGGATAGTTGCGCTGGAAGGTGAATTCCACTTCGCAGTCCATGGCCGCGCAGGTGTGCCGCGCGATTTCTTCCATACGGCGTTCGATCAGGTCCAGCACTTCCAGCGTGAACGTGCGCACGGTGCCGCGCAACTCGGCGTCGTTGGGCACGACGTTGTCCGCGCTGCCGGCGTGGATCTGGGTAATGCTGAGCACGGCCGCGTCCAGCGGGTTGCGATTGCGCGTGATGATGGTTTGCAGCGATTGGGCCAATTGCACGGCCGCCATGACCGGATCGATGCCCAGGTTGGGCATGCCGGCGTGCGTGCCCTTGCCCTTCACGACGATGGAAAACTCGTTGCTGGACGCCATGATGGGGCCGGGAGTCAGGCCGAATTGGCCGGGTTTCATGCCGGGCCAGTTGTGCATGCCGAACACGGCCTCCATGGGGAAGCGCGTGAACAGGCCGTCGTCGATCATGCGCTTGGCGCCGCCGCCGCCTTCCTCGGCGGGCTGGAAGATCACGTAGACCGTGCCGGCGTAGTCGCGGTGCTGCGACAGGTAGCGCGCCGCGGCCAGCAGCATGGCGGTGTGGCCGTCATGGCCACAGGCGTGCATCTTGCCGTCGTTCTTGCTGGCGTGCGCGAAGGTGTTGACCTCTTGCATGGGCAGCGCGTCCATGTCGGCGCGCAGGCCCACGGCGCGGTCGCCGGGCTGGTTGCCGCGGATGATGCCGACGACGCCCGTGCCGCCCAGTCCGCGGTGGATTTCGATGCCCCATTCCTCAAGCTTCGCGGCCACCACGTCGGCCGTGCGGAATTCCTCGAACGCCAGTTCGGGATGCGCGTGGATGTCGCGCCGAATCTTGGAAATGTCGTGATGCCAGGCGACGATGGGTTCGAGGAGTTTCATGGGGAGGCGCTCGGGCGAAATAAGGGAACGCAACAAGGGTATCATCAATCAAAAACCAATTTAATGGAGACAAATACCATGACGCGTCCGTGGCTTGCCCATTACCCGCAAGGCGTTCCGGCCGAGATATCGACCGAGGGATATTCCTCTCTGACCGATCTGCTGGACCGGGCCTGCAAGCAATACGCCACGCGCATCGCATGCACCGCGATGGGCAGCGATATCACCTACGCGCAACTGGACGCCCATGCCCGGGCATTCGCCGCCTGGCTGCAAAGCCTGGGCCTGCCCAAGGGCTCGCGGGTCGCGTTGATGATGCCCAACGTGCCCGCCTACCTGGTCAGCATGCTGGGCACGCTGCGCGCGGGCCACGTCGTGGTCAACGTGAATCCGCTGTACACGGCCGAGGAGCTGCAGCGGCAATTGCTGGACAGCGGCGCGTCGGTCATCGTCATCCTGGAGAACTTCGCCCACACCCTGGAGCGCGTGACGGACCGCGGGCAGCTCCAGCACATCGTCGTGACCGGGCCCGGAGACCTGCTCGGCGGCCTGAAGGCGCCGCTGGTCAACCTGGCCGCCCGGTACATCAAGAAGATCGTTCCCGCCTGGCGCATCGACGGTGCCCGCATGCTGCCCAAGGCGCTGCAGGAGGGCGCGAACCTGCCGTTCACGCCGCCGGCCCTCTCGATGGACGACGTGGCGGTGCTGCAATACACCGGCGGCACCACCGGCGTGCCCAAGGGCGCCATGCTGTCGCACCGCAACCTGACCGCCAACGTCCTGCAGACCGAGGCGGTGGCGCAGCCCGTCGTGCACGATCTCGCGGGCCAGCAGCTCACCATCATCAGCGCGCTGCCGCTCTACCACGTATTCGCCATGACCGTCTGCGGGCTCTATGGCCTGTATGCCGGCATGCGCAACGTGCTCATCATCAATCCGCGCGACCAGCCGTCCCTGATCAATGCGTGGCGCAAGACACCCATCAATATTTTTCCCGGCGTCAATACGCTCTTCAACGCGCTGGCGCACAACGATGATTTCGCGCGCCTGGACTTCTCCGCGTTGCGGCTCACCCTGGGCGGCGGCATGGCCGTGCAGCGTCAGGTGGCCGAGCGTTGGCTGAAGATCACTGGCAGGCCGCTGGTCGAAGGCTATGGCCTGTCCGAGACCTCGCCCGTGGCGACGGTGAATCCCACCAACGCAACGGCGTACTCGGGTTCCATCGGCTTGCCGCTGCCGTCCACCGATGTGGCCATCCTGGACGACGAGGGCCGCGAAGTGCCGCTCGGAGAGCGGGGCGAGGTGAGTATCCGCGGGCCGCAGGTCATGCTGGGATACTGGCAGAAGCCCGAGGAAACCCGGCAGTCCATGACGGCGGACGGTTACTTCCGCACCGGCGACATCGGCATCATGGACGAGCAGGGCTACACCCGCATCGTCGATCGCAAGAAGGACATGATCGCCGTGTCCGGCTTCAAGGTCTATCCGAACGAAGTCGAGGCCGCCGTGGCGCAGCATCCGGGCGTGCTGGAGTGCGCGGCGATCGGCGTGCCCGACGAGCATTCCGGCGAGGCGGTCAAGGTATTCGTCGTGAAGAAAGACCCGTCCCTGACCGAGGCGCAGATCCAGGACTGGTGCCGGGAGCGCCTGACGGGCTACAAGCGCCCGCGCTTCGTGGAATTCCGCAACGAGCTGCCCAAGAGCAACGTGGGCAAGATCCTGCGCCGGGAACTGCGACCCGACGCCGCCGCGCCTGGAACGGGCAAGGCGGCGTAACGGCCGGAGGTCAGGCTTTCCTGTCGAGGTGCGGGGCGATCATCTCGTGCAAGGCGCGTTCGATGGCGCGGTTGCCGGCCACGACGCGCCCGCCGATGGGCCAGGGGTCCTGCTGGTGCATGTCCGAGCAGGCGCCGCCCGCTTCGCGCAGGATCAGCGTGCCCGCGGCCACGTCCCACGGCGCCAGCCCCATCTCCCAGTAGCCATCGTAGCGGCCGCAGGCGGTCCAGGCTAGGTCGAGCGCGGCCGCGCCCATGCGGCGCACGCCCCGGGCGCGGTTGATGGCGTCGTGCAGCATGGGCATGTATTGCCCGGCGAAGGAGAAGTCCCGGAAGGGGAAACCCGTGGCCAGGACCGCGTCTTCGATCGTCTGCGTGCGCGAACACTGGATGCGCCGGCCATTGAGCCAGGCCCCCAGCCCATGGACCGCGGTGAAGAGTTCCTCGCGGCTCGGATCGTAGACCACGCCCACCACGGGAGTGTCCTCCGTCAGCGTTTCGCCGGCCGAGACGGCAGTGCCCGCGTGGGCGATCAGCGCGATGGATACGGCGTAGTGCGGGATGTTGTGCAGGAAGTTGGTGGTGCCGTCCAGCGGGTCGATGTACCACGTGGCCGCGCCTTGCGCCTTGCCGCCGGTTTCCTCGGCAACGATGCCGAACTTGGGCGTGCGGGCCTGAAGTTCCTGGATGATCGCGGCTTCCGCCTCGCGATCCGCCTGGGACACGAGATCGTTGCGCGCCTTGCGGTCGATCACGAGATCTGCGCGGTGATGCGCGTAGGATTGCAGGATGGCTGCGCCGGCATGGGCCGCTGTGACGGCCGCGTCGATCGCGGCGCACAGGTCGATGGGCGAGGCCAGCGAACGGGGCTGATCGTAAGTATCCATGAAACCAGTGTAAGCCCATGTATGCGTCAAACTCGTGGCACGCGCCCGAAACCGGCGTGCCGCGTGGCGTCCAACCAACGAAGCGCCGCCCGCCATCCGATAATCCAGCTTGTTCCCATCTGTTTTTCCCGCCGCACCCATGTCCGTTACCTTTGTTCCCCTCGTCCCCGCTGTGGCCGAATTCGATGCTGACGGCCGGCTGTACAGCCCCGTCTACGGCGATGTCTACCACTCGCCATCCGGCGCCCTGGGGCAGGCGGAGCATGTGTTCCTGCGCGGCAACGGCTTGCCTGGGCGCTGGCGCGGACGCGAGGCGTTCACGGTCTGCGAGACCGGCTTCGGCCTGGGGCTGAATTTCCTGGCGCTGTGGAAGGCCTGGCGGGACGATCCCCAGCGTTCCTCGACGCTGCACGTGGTGTCGATGGAAGGGCATCCCTTTGGGCGCGAGGACCTGGCCGCCTTGCTGGAACGCTATGCGCCCGAACCGCTGGCGGAGCTGGGGCGGCGGCTGGCCGCCCAATGGCCCGACCTGCTGCCGGGCCTGCACCGCCTGGAATTCGAGGACGGCGCCGTCACGCTGACGCTGGGTTTCGGCGACGCGCAGGTACTGGCGCCGCGGCTGAGCGCGCGAGTGGATGCGTTTTTCCTGGACGGCTTTGCGCCCGAGCGCAATCCCCGGATGTGGGCCTTGCCGCTGCTGCGGGACCTGGCGGGGCTGGCGGCGCCAGGCGCCAGGGTGGCGACATGGGCCTGCACCGGAGAACTGCGCCGGGCGTTGCAGGAGGCCGGGTTCAACGTGCGGCGCGCCCCTGGCTACGGCGGCAAATGGCATATGACGGCGGGAGAAGCGGCCGCGGAGGGCCGGGTGGCCGCGGCGCTGCGGCCCGCTGCCGCACGGCATGCCGTCGTGGTGGGCGCGGGGCTGGCCGGGGGCGGCGTCGCCCAGGCGCTGGCCATGCGCGGATGGCGCGTCACCGTGATCGACGCCGGCCGCGCGCAGGGCGCGCCGGCGCACGCCGGGCATATCGCCGCGGCGCTGACGCCCGTGGTGGCGCGCGACGACAACGCGCGGGCCCGCTTGTCGCGAGCCGGCAGCCAACGGGCCCTGGCGCGGTGGCTGGGCCTGCCGGCGGGCGCCGCGCCCCGCGTCTGCGGCACCGTGCAGCTCGAGCGCGACGCAGGGCGTTCCGCGGCGATGGCCGGCACCCTGGAGGCCCTGGCGTTCCCGCAGCAATGGGTGCGCCAGGTGAGCCGGGACGAGGCCAGCGCGCTGGCGGGCCTGCCGCTGGCGCGCGGCGGCGTGTTCTTCGCGCGGGGCATGCTGGTGCAGCCCGGCCGCTTGATCGAGGCGCTGCTTGCGGCCCCTGGCGTGACGGTCCTGCCGGGCAGGGCGGAGCGGGTCGAACGGACCGGGCAGGGGGCCGGGCAGGGCTGGAGCGTGCGGGATGCCTCGGGCGCCGAGCTTGCGGGCGCGGATACGGTCATCCTGGCCAATGCGGCGGGCGCGCAGGCGATCCTGTCCGCCAGCGGCCTGCTGGATCCGCTGCCGCGGGTGACGCAGATGCATGCGCTGGCCGGTGAAGTAACACTGGTGCCGGCGGCGGCCCTGTCGGGCGGACCGCGGTGCATCGTCGGTGGAGAAGGCTACCTGTTGCCGGACACGGGCGAGGGTTGCGTCGTGGGCAGCACTTACGTGCACGGCGCAAGCGAGGCCCGGGTGAGCGCCGAAGGGCAGCGAGTCACCCTGGACAAGGCGGCGGGCCTGCTGGGCGGCTTCCATTCGGATCTAGACGCCCTGGTGCCCGGCAGCCTGCCGGGCTGGGCAGGATGGAGAGCCGTGCTGCCGGGGCGCCTGCCGGCCGTGGGCGAGTTGCCGCATGCTCCTGGTCTTTGGCTTGCCGTGGGGTATGCGTCGCGGGGGCTGTCGTGGTCGGCCCTGATGGGGGATGTGATTGCCGCGCGCCTGGGGGGCGAACCCTCGCCCTTGGAAACGGACTTGGCCAGATTGGTTTCCCCTCGCTGAAAAAAGCCGGGACGGAGAGCGGGGAAGGAGTCTTAGGTGGCGTAGAATGCAGGAATTGCCAGGATTTGGCGCCAATTGGGCCTGAATTGGTGCCAGACCCGGTGTTTTGGCGGCCCGGCAGGCATCAGCGCCCATGGGCGGTAGCCGGGGGCTTTAGACCCCTTTTATGGATGAGTTGGCCGTCCAAAAGAGGGACCGAGTTTATTTCAAAGCCCAAATCCGTCAAAATAGCGTCTTTTGATGGTTTTTGGCTTAAGCCGGGGGATGCTCTGTGCCGCCCAAGTTCGACTTTGCCCATACTACCCAGCTCGATAACGTCGAGCTGCTGACGTCCCGCCCCAGTCGCATCGATTTCGACGCGGGCGATGGGTTGCACCTGGTAGTCGAGGCGCATGCGCCTGGTGTTTTTCGCCTGCGCTGCGGCGAGGCGAACCACCTTACCGATGACAAGCCCGGCGCGCGTGCGCGCGCCGTGGCGGAAATGCTGCTCGCGCGCCAGGAGGCCGTGGGCGAGGCAACCATTGCTCCACGCGAAGATGGGGGCGGCTGGCGGATCGCCCAGGGCGACGTCGTCCTGGAAATCCAATCCAGCCCCGTGCGCGTGGCGCTCTACCGCAACGACGAGCTCGTGTTCGAATCCGAAGTGTCGGCGCACGCGCCTGCGTTCGGGCACAACGCGCTGGATCAGGCAGACGACGCCGTCTGGACGGTGGGATTCGGGCTGCAGGCCGATGAGCGCGTGTTCGGCCTGGGCGAGACCCCGGGCGATCTGAACCGCCGCGAGGAGTCCGTGGTGTCCGACGATCCGGAACACCGCGCGCTGCCGCTGGCCTGGAGCCCGCGAGGCTGGGGCGTCTATGTGAACACGATGCGCCGCGTCGAGCATTCGGTGGGCGCGGCGCCCGCGGACTCCGCGTACGTGCTGACCGTGGACGACGCCGTTCTCGATCTGTTCCTGTTCGTCGGCGAGCCCGGTGAAATCCTCAACCAATACACCGCGCTGACGGGCCGCGCCGGCCAGCCGTCGCTGTGGGCGATGGGCGCGTGGCTGCAACAGGCCGCGGGCGAGATGCCCACCGAGACGGTCGCCCTGGTGTCGCGCATGCGCGAAAACCAGATTCCGGTCGACGCCGTGACGCTGGCGCAGCCGGTGGCCTGGGGCTTCCAGGCGGACAAGACGGTTTTCGAATGGGACGCCCAGCGCTTCCCGGACGCCAAGCAGATGCTGGCGCTTTTCCACAAGCACAACGTGCATGTCGCCGCTTCCGGTTTCCCCGGCGTGCTGAAGACCAGCCCGCTGTTCGAGGAACTGGAAGACCGCGGCTGGCTGCTGACCAAGGATGACGGGTCCGCCCAGGTGTTCGACGGCAACGCCGCCACGTCGGGGCAGCCCTACGGCCTGCTGGACCTCACTTACCGCGACATCTACAACCTCTGGGTCGAGCGTCATCGCCAACTGGTCGAAGACGGCCTGGACGCGCCCGCGTGCGACGCCCAGATCGCCATTCCCGACGGCGTGACCGCCCGCAACGGCGAAACCGGCCCCGCGCTGCGCAGCATGTATCCGCTGCTGGTGCGCCGCGCGCTGTTCGACGCGGTCGCCGGGCTGAAGGTCCCGCCCGAAGGCGTGGTGCCCAGTTCCGATCTGTTCCCGGCCGCCCAGCGCCTGCCGTGGCAGGTGGGGCCGCAGGTCGAGAACAGCTGGGAAGGCTTGCGCCACACCTTGCGCACCGCCCTGTCGATCGGCGCCAGTGGCCTGCCGGTGCAAGTGCATAACATCGGCTCGGCCTCGCGCGACCGCGCGGGCATGACGCCCGAGCTCTACCTGCGCTGGCTGACCGCCGGCGTGTTCTCGTCGAACTTCTCGTTCCAGGGCGTGGAAGGCCTGATGCCCTGGGACTTCGGCGAGGAAACCCTGGCGCAGGCCAAGACCTGGCTGCAATGGCGCTATCGCCTGGTGCCTTATGTGCTGGGCGCCATCGAGGATTCCGCGCGCACCGGCCTGCCGGTGCAGCGTTCGATGGCCCTGTCGTTCCCGAACGATCCCTATGCGCACGACTGGGACCTGCAATACCTGCTGGGCCCGGCGCTGCTGGTGGCGCCCGTGACCGAACCCGGCAAGCAGGTGCGGGTGTACCTGCCCAAGGGCGAGGCCTGGTGGGACCTGAACACGGGGCACCGCTACGAAGGCGGCACCACCTGGACGATCGAGTGCGAACTTGGCCAGTTCCCGGTGTTCGGCCGTGAAGGGCACATGCTCTGTCTTGGACCGGCCGCGCAGCACACGGGCGAGTTCAATTCGGCCCGCATCCTGGACGAAGTCTGGATGTTCGGCATGCCAGTGCACAACCCGGTGGTCATGCGCAACAAGATCCGTGTGATGCAGATGCAGGGTTCCAGCTACATCAAGGGGCTGGAAGGCTTGCGCATCTCGCCGTCCGAGGGGCTTGAGGTCAAGCGCCGCGGCGCTGAAGTCCGGATCTCGCGGGCGCGTTAAGCTCCGCACCGAGCTCCTGGAGGCAGGAGCACCCCTCGCGAGGCGTCCGCTTGGTGGGCGCGAAGCCGGGAGGATCAGATGGGCAGTCAGGAGGGCCTTCCCTCCCGGCTGCCCATTTCCGCGTTATGGCTGGCGCCAGCCGGCAAGGCCGGCAAGCGGGAGCTCGGGCTTTTATATTACTTAAAGTTATTAAAAATGGAAAAAACGGTCGTTCTCTTTAGAAGAGAGAAGATACAAAATCGCTTGCCATGATTCACATCGAGAACCTATCCAAGACCTACGCCACGCCGCATGGCCAGTTCCAGGCGCTGCGGGGTATCAACCTGCACATCGAGCAGGGCGAGGTCTTCGGCATCATCGGCCCCAGCGGGGCCGGTAAAAGCACGCTGGTCCAGTGCATCAACCTGCTGGAACGGCCCAATGAAGGCTCCATCACCATCGGCGGGCAGGCCCTGACCGGCCTGGGCGAAGCGCAACTGCGCGCCCAGCGCCGCCGCATCGGCATGGTGTTCCAGGGGTTCAACCTGTTGTCGCGCCGCACGGTGTACGGCAATGTGGCGCTGCCGCTGGAAATCGCGGGCGTCGCCAAGGCCGAGATCCCGGCCCGCGTGGAGCGCCTGCTGGCGCTGGTGGGCCTGGAACACCTGCGCGACCGCTATCCCAGCCAGATCAGCGGCGGCCAGAAGCAGCGCGTCGGCATCGCCCGCGCCCTGGCCAACAACCCGGACGTGCTGCTCAGCGACGAGGCCACGTCCGCGCTGGACCCGGAAACCACGCACAACATCCTGGCCCTGCTGCGCGACATCAATCGCAAGACCGGCGTGACCGTCGTCATGATCACGCACCAGATGGAAGTGGTGCGCGAGGTCTGCGACCGCGTCGCCGTGCTGTCGCAGGGCGAAGTGGTGGAACTGGGCAGCACGCGCGAAGTGTTCGCGCAGCCGCGCCATGAAGTGACCCGCGCCATGGTGTCGGCCGCCACCGCGTCCGACCTGACCGACGCCACGCTGGCCGCGGTCAAGCAGCGCATCGATACCCTGGCGGCGGCCAAGCCGGGCCAGGCGTTGCGCCTGCTGCGCCTGTCGTTGACCGGCAACGACGCGTCGGGCTCCTTCCTGTCCGACCTGTACAAGCAGTTCTCGCTGGACGTGGACCTGATCCAGGCCCGCGTCGAAGACATCCAGGGCGTGGCCGTCGGCACGATGTTCGTGCTGGCCCAAGGCGCGCCCGCCGCCGTCAAGGAGGCGATCGCCGCCTTGACGGCCCGTGACATCACCGTTGAAGAAATCGCTCATGAGCCCGCAACTGATCGACCTGCTTATTACGTCGCTGCTTGACACCCTCCTGATGGTGGGCGTGGCCAGCGCCATTGCCGTGGTGGTCGGTATACCGCTGGGCGTCGTCCTGACCGTGACCGCTCGCGGCAACATGCTGGAAAACCAGTCGGTCAACCACGTGCTGGGCGCGGTGATCAACGCCACGCGCTCGGTGCCGTTCGTGATCCTGATGGTCGCGATCATTCCGTTCACGCGCTTCGTGGCGCAGACTTCGATCGGCACCACCGCCGCCATCGTGCCCCTGTCGGTCGCGGCCATTCCGTTCATGGCCCGGATCGCCGAGAACGCCATGCGGGAGGTCGACCCGGGGCTGATCACCGCCGCGCGCGCCATGGGCGCATCGCCCATGCAGATCATCCTCAAGGTGCTGTTGCCCGAGTCCTTGCCCGGCCTGGTGGCCGCCACCGTGGTGACGGTGGTCAGCCTGATCGGCTATTCGGCGATGGCCGGCGCCATCGGCGGAGGCGGCCTGGGCGACCTGGCCATCCGCTACGGCTACCAGCGCTTCCAGTCCGACGTGATGGCCGCGGTCGTCATCGTGCTGATCGTCCTGGTCCAGGTCATCCAGAGCTTGGGCGACCGCTACGTGCGCCGCATCTCGCATCGCTGAGCTTTCTTTCCCCACTTCCGACATTCGGGATATCCGCAACATGAGCATCAAGGTTTTGAAGTCGCTGGCCGCGTTCGCCCTGGGCGCCGCCGTATTCGCCCAGCCCGCGCTGGCGCAGGACAAGCCGCTGAAGATCGGCGTCACCGCCGGCCCGCACGCCCAGATCTTCGACGTGGTGAAGCAGGAAGCCGCCAAGCAGGGCCTGAAGATCGAGGTCATCGAGTTCTCGGACTACGTGCAGCCCAACGTGGCGCTGGCGTCCGGCGATCTCGACGCCAACAGCTACCAGCACCAGCCCTACCTGGACAACGCCAATGCCGACCGCGGCTACAAGCTGGTCAGCATCGCCAAGACCGTGATCTTCCCCATCGGCATCTACAGCAAGAAGATCAAGTCCTTGTCCGAGCTGAAGGAAGGCGCGCGCTTCGCGCTGCCGAACGACCCGACCAACGGCGGCCGCGCACTGTTGCTGCTGCAAGCCAGCGGCCTGATCAAGCTGCGTCCCGACGCTGGCCTGAAGGCCACCCCGATCGACGTGGTCGAGAACCCGAAGAAGCTGCGCTTCATCGAGCTGGACGCCGCCCAGCTGCCGCGCTCGCTGGACGACACGGACGCCTCGGCCGTGAACACCAACTTCGCGCTGGAAGCCGGCCTGAATCCCGCCAAGGACGCCATTGCCCAGGAATCGCCGGACTCGCCGTACGCCAACGTGCTGGTCGTGCGTGAAAAGGACAAGGACCGTCCCGAGTTCGCCAAGCTGGTCAGCATCTACCACAGCCCGGCCGTGAAGCAGTTCATCGAGACCAAGTACAAGGGCGCGGTGGTGGCCGCCTGGTAAGCACGCTCAGCCCTGTCATTCCTGGAAACGGCCGCCGCTGGCGGCCGTTTTCATTGGAACCCAGGGCAGGGGAAGGCATTCGGCCGTCTTTTTTTGACAAACGCCTCCAAGTGCGCCATAATTTCTGGCTTCGGTCGGGCTGATAGCTCAGTCGGTAGAGCAGCGGACTTTTAATCCGTTGGTCGCGAGTTCGAGTCTCGCTCAGCCCACCACCCCCACTTTTTAACGAAAGCGGGAAGAGAATCAAGCACTTGCGAGCGATCGCGGTGCTTTTTTTTCGCCCTTCAATCCTCGCTTGCGACTTCCCTCAGTACGGCGGCAAGCCGCTCGGCGGGCCGAGACAGCGACCGCCCCGCCCGCCGCAGGATGCCGATGTATCGGTACAGCGGTGGATCATCGATCGAAATGCGCCGCAGACGGCTGGTGTCTCCTCCGCGCGCAACCAGCTCCGAGAGAATGGCTACCCCGAGCCCTTGCGCCGCCATCGCCATGATCGTTGAGTTGTAGACGGCCTCATACGCCGCGGGCAGCGAGATCTTGTTCTTGTCGGCCGCCGCTTCAATGTGCATGCGGATGCTGCTTTCCCTCACGGGAAGGATAAGAGGCGGGCCGGCCAGGTCTCTGAGCGCCACTGTGTCGCGCGTCGTCCAGGGGTAATCCGGAGCGACAAAAGCGCAAAAGCGGTCAGTCATCAATTTTTCCCAGACCAGTTCCTGATCGCGCTTGACCGGGCTTCCCACCCCGAAGTCGACCTCTCCATTCCGGATCATGTAGGTAAGGCGCGAGGCGACCGTGTCCCGTATGCGGACGGTGATGCGTGGGTAATCACGATTCAGCCGGTGTATCGCGCGGGGCAGCAGGCCCGCCGCCAGCGAAGGCAAGGCGGCGACGGTCACCGTGCCGCGGTCTGGGTCGCTCGCCTCCCGGGCGTGGGTGACCAGGTCCTCAATTTCAGCAACCACACGCTCAATTCTTGGAAACAGCTCCAGGCCTTGCGGCGTCAGGTTTACGGACCGGCGATTGCGATCGAACAGCGGCGTGCGCAAATGCGCTTCGAGCTGCTGGATTTGTATGGTGAGCGCCGATTGCGAGATGTTCAGCTCGTACGCGGCCCGGGTGAAGTTACCGAGGCGAGCGATCGCGAGAAACGCGCGGAGTTGCTTGAGATCCCCCAGCATTGCCGAAACTCCATTCGATGCGGCGATAGATGAACTATTGATATTTTTGAAAACTCTATTCGGTTATTTGAATTTTACCAATCACAGGCACCTCTGTACATTGATACCCAGCACTTAACCAAGCCTTTAATCGGGAATAAATAATGAGCGGCGTCAATAAGGTGGTTGTGGTGGGCGGCGGAACAATGGGGTGCGCGGTGGCGGCCATGTTCAACGTGGCGCAGTGGAGCGTCCACGTGGTTGAATCGGATGCGTCGGCGCGGCTCGCGCTCCCTGGAAAAGTGGACGCGGCTGCCCGGGCGCTCGGCGCTGACGGCAGCGCTGCCCCGCCGGCCATTTATGGAGCGCTGGCGGATGTCGATTGGGCTGATGTCGATATTGTCATCGAATGCGTATTCGAGAATCTCGAACTCAAACAGGCGGTGTTTGCCGAGCTGGAAGCCCTATGCGCGGCGCCAACGCCGTTGACCAGTAATTCATCGAGTTTTCCAATCAGCCAGATCGGAAAAAACCTGGCGACGCAAAACCGCATGCTCGGGCTGCATTTCTTTATGCCGGCCCATCTGGTGCCGGCCGTTGAAGTGGTTTGCAGCGCGGTATCGGATGCGTCGACGGCCGAGCAGGTCAGCGCAATCATGCGGGCAGTCGGAAAAAAACCGATCCGGGTCAAGCGCGATATTCCGGGATTTCTTGCCAACAGGATTCAGCATGCCTTGATGCGCGAGGCAATCGCGCTGGTCGAAGAGGACTTCGCGTCTCCGGAAGATGTGGATGCGGCCGTCCGGTATGGATTCGGGTTCCGGTACATCGCGGCCGGCCCCTTGCTGCAGAAGGATCTGGCCGGGATCGATATCCACTGCGCCGCGGCGGCGACGATGTATCCCTACCTGCGTACCGACCAGGAACCCAGCGCCTATATGCGCGAACTGGTGGCAAACGGAAATGTCGGCGTGAAATCCCCATCGTTGCGCGGGTTTTACCAATGGACTCCCGAACAAGTGGCAGCCGAGCAGAAGCGATACGAGACGGCGCTGCTCAAGGCCGCACGCATTCTTTCGGATGAAGAGGCCAATAACTGACATTGGCTATACAAAGGCAAACGCGGCAACCATAAAAAAACACCAATAAGACAAGTCTGCAACGCAGATTCCTATCAAGCAAAAAAGGGGTAGGTTGATGAAGCGAGACAAAAAACACGGGGAGGCCGTATGAGCGAAGGCGCTGCCTCCCACAGGAAGTTCCAGGCCCTGCAGCGAACCATGGATTCCGTCAACAACGCTGCGGAGAAATGCGCCGGGCTGCTGCTGCTCGGCATGATTGCAGCTATTTCGGTTTCGGTTTTCGCCCGGCTTCTTTATACCTACACCGGTATTCCATTTTCCGCGCCATGGGCGGAAGAAATCGCGCGCTACATGATGGTCGGGAGCGTCTTCATCGGCGGTGCGGTGGCTGCCTATCATCTGCGCTTGATCGGCGTCGACGTATTCATCAGCCTGGTCCCGGAGCGTCTTGCCCGCTGGCTGCGGCTGCTGTCCCATGTCCTGACCTTGGCGCTTGCACTGTTGCTGGTCTGGAAATCCATCCGATTGATCGAACTCGGGCTGAAGCAATGGTCGCCCGCGATGGAAATGCCGATGGCCTATGTCTATTCGTTGATGGCTGCCGGCTGCCTGCTCATGTGCGCGAACACGCTTACGAATGCAGTCAAGGAACTGCTGAACGTGGAATCGCCGCAGCGGGAATCGGCGGAAATGGAAGAGGCGATGGAAATAAAGAATAGTGTCGAGGGGGCATTATGATCCTGGTTCTTGGCTTGTCGTTTTTCCTGATCATGCTGATAGGCGCGCCGATCATGACGGCGCTGGGCCTGTCTGCGGCCATGGCGCTGCAGTCGGGCGACCGATCGCTGCTGATCGTGGTGCAGATGGCTTTCCAGTCGCTGGACTCATTCAGCCTGATGGCCGTGCCGTTTTTCATCCTGGCGGGCCATCTCATGCAGTCGGGAGGCGTCGCGCGCAGACTGGTCCAGTTGGCCAACGCGTTTGTCGGCTGGATCAGGGGAGGCCTGGGCGCCGTCGCGGTATTGACGTCCCTGCTGTTCGCCACGGTGTCGGGATCTTCCTCCGCGACCACCGCCGCCATCGGATCCGTGCTGATTCCCGAAATGGAGAAGAAGGGATATCCACGCTCGTTCGCGGCGTCGATCGCGGCGTCTTCCGGTGAGCTGGGAGCCATTATTCCGCCTTCGATTCCGATGATCGTCTATGCGCTGACGGCCAACGTATCGGTCGGGGCGCTGTTCATCGCGGGGATCCTCCCGGGGCTCCTGATCGCCGTATCGCTGATCCTGACGGTCTGCGTGATTGCCAGCATCAAGGGCTTTGATGAAGTTCGCGCGCTGAGCCTGAAGGATTGGACCAAAGGCGTGCTGGTGGCCTTGCGCGACGCGACGCTGGCCCTGATGATGCCCGTCATCATCCTGGGCGGTATATATGGCGGCCTGTTCACGCCCACCGAAGCTTCTTGTATTGCGGTCCTTTACGGCCTGGCGCTGGGGATGTTCGTATACAAGGAAATCACGCTCAAGAACCTGCTCGGCATTTTCGGACGTGCCGCCGTGATGTCCGCGATCATCTTGCTGATCGTTGCCTTTGCCGCCGTGTTTGCATATCTGTTGACGATCAACCAGGTGCCGCAACGCGTGGCCGCCACGCTCGGATCGGTGACGACCAGCCCCTTTGTCTTCCTGCTGCTGGTGAACGGCATGTTGTTCGTTGTCGGCATGTTCATCGAAGCGCTGGCCGCGATCCTGATTATCGTGCCGATTCTTGCTCCGATCAGCGTGAGTTTTGGAATCGATCCCATCCATTTCGGCATGATCGTCATTACCAATCTGGCTGTTGGCATGGTCACTCCGCCGGTAGGGGTCAACCTGTTTGTGGTGTGTGAGGTTGCCCAGTTGAAGATGCACCAATTGGCCCGCTACCTGGTCATCTTTCTGGCGGTGCTGATCGTGGACATCCTGATCATCTCTTATGTTCCCGCCCTCAGCACGGCGTTTCTGTAGATAGCGGCGCCGGGTGGAAGCTCGGCGCAAACCGAAAAAACATAAATCCAGAAATAATCCAGGAGACAAAAAATGAAGGCTTTCAAGAAAATGCTCGGCATCGGGGCCTTGAGCGCGCTGATGTTCTCTGCGCCGTCCCATGCGTTGAATATGGACGTGGGGCATACGCTTACCACGGACAGCCCGTTCCATGTCGGAACGCAAAAGTTCGCCGATATCCTGAAAGAGAAATCGAACGGAAAGATCACTGTCACGGTATTCCCGCATTCGCAATTGGGCGGGGAGCTCACCATGATCCAGGGCGCCGTGGCCGGCGCTACCGATCTGTTCGTTACCGGCCAGCCAGCGTTGAACAACGTGGTGAAAGAATTCCTGGTTTTCGATACGCCTTTCCTGTTCGACAGCGTTCAGCAGGCCAACGAAATTCTCGCCGGCCCTGTCGGCGACAAGTTCATGGATATTCTTCCCAAATATGGCCTGGTGGGCCTGGGCTGGTTCTCGGCCATCGAGCGCAATGTTTTCGGGAATCGGGCCATCAATTCTGCCGATGACCTGAAGGGCATGAAAATCCGCGTCATCCAGTCGCCGGGATATGTTGAAAGCTACAAGACCCTGGGCGCGCAGGCTACCCCGATGGCGTATTCCGAGCTGTACCTGGCGCTGCAGCAGAAGGTCATCGATGGCGGCGAGACCACGCCCGACCAATTCGTGTCCGACAAGTTCATCGAAGTGTCCAAGTACTTCAACATGACGCATGTCAATATTCACCCAGCGCTGTTGGTCATGTCCAAGACCCGCTGGGATTCCTTTTCCGACGATGAGCGGAAAATCGTCAAGGAAGCGGCCGATGAAGCGATGGCCTACGCCCGCGACTATTACAAGAAGGTCTATGACGAAGGGATGGTAACCATGAAGGAGAAGGGCGTTGCGATTGTCTACCCGAGCGATCTCGATTCCCTGGTGCAGGCGACAAGGCCGGTCGTAAAGAAGCTGATCGGCGAAGCGCCCAATGGCCAGGCGCTCTATGACGCCGTGATTGCCGCCAAGGCCAGCGCCAAGAAATAGCCCATTGCCCCGCCTCGGGAAAGACACAGGAAGACCAATGACTTGCTTCACAAAACCTGAAGATCTGCGGGTGCTGATCACGGGAGCGGCTGGGAACATAGGCAAATGCCTGCGCGATCAGTTGCGCGGCCGCTATGCCTTGCTGCGCCTGGCCGATATCGCCGAGCAGGAGCCCGCGCAAGCGGGCGAGGAAATCTGCGCGATCGACGTCCGGGACATGAGCTCCGTAGAGCGCTGCATGGAAGGCATCGATTGCGTTGTCCACCTTGCCGGGATTCCTGGCGTGGACACCTGGGAGAAAATCCTTCCAATGAATATCGATGGCTGCTACAACGTGTTCGAAGCCGCCCGTCGCCAAAACGTGCCCCGCGTCATTTTCGCCAGTTCGAACCATGCGGTGGGCTATCACAGAAGGGAAAAATTCCTGGACAACACCGTGCAGCCCAGGCCCGATTCGCTTTATGGGGTTTCGAAGGTGTTTGGCGAGGCCTTGGGGCGGATGTATGCCGACAAGTACGGCATGTCGGTCGCGTGCCTGCGGATCGGCACGTTCCGCACCCCAGACCATCCGAGCGAGGCCCGGCAACTGCTGACCTGGATCAGCCACAAGGACATGGCGGAGCTGGCGCGTTGCTGCATCGAGCACGAGTCGTACCATTTTGCCGTGGCCTATGGCGTGTCGAACAATCTTCGCAATCGCTGGGACAACTCCAATGTGAAGTTCCTGGGCTACCAGCCGCAAGACGACTCCGAGGTTTTCGCGGCGGAGATCCTGGCCAGGAACATACCCGAGGATCCGATAGCCGCCCAGTTCCACGGCGGCTTCTATTGCCCCCTGGAGTTTGTCGGCACAACCGACAGAATCTCCTGAGGCTTCCGTTTCGAGATCGTTGCCGTCCACGAATAACCAGTTGCCACGGGAAAACCATGTACGCCGTTCCGCCAGCCATCGAAGCCCAAGTCTTTGCTCGTCTGCCCGACGCATTCAGAAAGCCGGAAGGCACGTCCGAGTGGCATCGCTATCAGCCGGGCAATCAACCGCCGCATTCCCTGCTGGAGGGGCCGTCCTTCGATGCCCAGGGCCGCCTGTATTGCGTGGACGTGCCCTGGGGCCGGGTATTCCGGGTCGACGGTCAAGGCCGGTTTGAACTGATTGCCGATTACGATGGCGAGCCCAATGGTCTCAAAATCCATCAGGACGGCAGCATTTTCATTGCGGACTATGCCCGCGGCATCGTTCAGCTCGAACCGGAAACCGGCGAGGTAAGGCCTGTTCTTGAACGGGTCCACCTTGAGCGGCTAAAGGCCGTGAACGACCTGGTATTCGCGTCCAACGGCGATCTGTATTTCACCGACCAGGGCCTGACCGGCTGGCATGATCAGACGGGCCGCGTCTTCAGGCGCCGGGCGGATGGCAGTGTCGACTGCCTGCTGGACAACATACCCAGCCCAAACGGTCTGGTACTGGATCCGAGCGAGTCCGTTCTGTACGTGGCGGTAACGCGGGCAAACGCCATCTGGCGCGTTCCGCTGACGCGCGACGGCCATGTGACCAAGGTCGGCACCTTCATCCAGATGTCCGGCGGAGGCGGGCCGGATGGCCTTGCCATCGACGAGGAAGGCAACCTGGCGGTAGCGCATGTCGGCCTGGGCGCGGTCTGGCTATTCAGCAACCGCGGCGAACCTATGCTGCGCATCAATTCCCCGCTGGGAGCCTTGACCACCAATATTGCGTTCGGGGGGGTGGACCGCAAGACGCTTTACATTACCGAGTCCGAGTCGGGGTCGATCCTGACAGCGCCGATGCCTGTACCGGGGCGCGTCATGTATTCGGGCGTCTGACCCGGCAACTCGCCGGGCGCATGCAGCTGGAACATCCGCACCAGGTGGTCGATAAAAGTGCGGACCTTGGCGGGCACATGCCTAGTATTCGGATACAGGGCCGCCATAGTGTATGGGCGCTGCTGCATTTCCAGGGGGATGGCGATGAGGCGTCCGTCGCCAATCGCTTCCGCGACAAGAAACGCCGGCAGGGACGCGATGCCCAGCCCCGCGATGGCCATGTCGCGGATGGCTTCTCCGTTGTTGGCCAGGATCCGGGACCGCATCGCCACGGTGACCGGCTCCCCCTGAGGCCCTTCGAATTGCCAAAAGCGCCTGGCGTGCACCAAGGCGTAATCGATCGCATCGTGTTCCGCCAGGCCAGCCACGTTGCCCGGCATCCCGCGGCGTTGCGCGTAGTCGGGGCTGCAGCAGATCAGGCGCTTGCATTCTCCGAGCGTGCGCGTCTTCAGCGAGGAATCCTCCAAGTGCCCGATCCGAACGGCGACGTCGTACCCGCCGTGGGCGAGCGAGACCGGGCGGTCGTCGTAGTCGACCGCGATTTCGAGATCGGGGTGCAGGCGGCCGAAGTCGGCGATGACCGGGCCCAGGTAGCGGATGCCGAACGACATGGGCGTGGAGATGCGGAGGCGGCCGCGCAGCGAGCCGCCACTGCTCGGCACCATGTCTTCCACGGCCTCGTGCAGTTCGCCCAGCAGAGGCGCGATGCGATCGTAGAGGGCCTCGCCAGCCTCGGTAAGTTCCAGCCGGCCGGGGAGCCGTTGGAAAAGCTGGAGCTCCAGGGCCAGTTCGAAGTCGCGAACCCGCTTGCTGATCACGGATTTCGTCAGTTTGAGGTGCTTGGCCGCACCCGTCACGCCTGCGCACCGGACCACTTGTACGAAGGTTTCCATGTCGTCGTATCGCCACTGCATGGTGCTTCCTTCGGCTGATCGGCGTTCGTGCGAACAAGGCCGTTAGTTTACTGCCGAGGGCGCGGACGAGCGCGTTCGCGCAAGGCCTGGTTTCTCGTTCGGTGCTGGCGAATCTGGTGTTCGGCGCAAGGAAACCTGGATTGCTCCCCGCCGTGTCCGGACTGGACTACTCTTGTTCGCGTCCAACCCATTCCCGGAGAAATTCATGGCCAAGCCCTATGTGAAACTCGACAAGACCCAGGCCGCGGTGCTGCTGGTCGATCACCAGACCGGCCTGCTGTCGCTGGTGCGGGATTTCCAGCCCGACCAGTTCAAGAACAACGTCCTGGCCCTGGCCGACCTGGCCGACTATTTCAAGCTGCCGACCATCCTGACCACCAGCTTCGAAGACGGACCCAATGGTCCGCTGGTGCAGGAACTGAAGGACAAATTCCCGAAGGCGCCCTACATCGCCCGTCCCGGCAACATCAATGCCTGGGACAACGAAGACTTCGTCAAGGCGGTCAGAGCCACCGGCAAGAAGCAACTGATCATCGCGGGCGTCGTCACGGAAGTGTGCGTGGCATTTCCTGCGCTGTCGGCGCTGGAAGAAGGCTTTGACGTATTCGTCGTCACCGACGCTTCCGGCACCTTCAACGAAGCGACCCGCAATGCCGCCTGGAGCCGCATGGAGCAGGCCGGCGCGCAATTGATGAGCTGGTTTGGCGTGGCCTGCGAATTGCATCGCGACTGGCGCAATGACATCGAAGGCCTGGGCACGCTGTTCGCCAACCATATCCCCGACTACCGCAACCTGATGGCCTCGTACTCGACCGTCAAGGCCAGCAAGTAAGGTTGGGTTGTGTGGTGTTTTTCTTTGCCGGCGCTATTGTCGCTACGCGCGCACCTGCGCCGCTTGATAGAAGCAATAGCCGCTGCTGCGTAATGTCTTGACGGGCAGCGTCTGGCCGCTGGCGTCTTCCACGCGGCGGCGCAGCCTGCGCATCTGCGTGTCCAGGCGGCGCTGGTCGTAGTCCAGGAAGTCGAAGCCCAGTTCTTCGATTATCTGCCTGCGGCTGATGTTTTCGCCGGGATGGCTCATCAGGCAGCGCAGCACCATCAAATCCTGCTGCGATAGCGGCACGGCGGGCGCGTCGGGAACGAGCAGGCGGCGAGGGCCCACTTCCAGCGTCCAGGCAGGCGGCGCCTGGCCGGACGCCGGCTGTTGCTGCAAACCCAAGCGCCGCACCAGGGCAGCCAGCGTGGCGGCCAGTTCGTCGAGATCGCAGCCCTTGCCCAGGTAGTGGTCGGCGCCCAGCCCCAGGCCGGCAATCCTGTCCGCGCTGGTCTGACGCGCACTGAACACGACGATGCCCAGCTTCTGGCCGTCCTGGCGCAGGCGCTGGACCAGGTCCAGGCCGCAGCCGTCGGGCAGGCCTATGTCGATTACGGCCAGGTGATGGCGGCCCGCGTCGAAGTGCCGGTCGAATTCCTGCAGGCTGGACACGCATCTGGGCGCATAGCCGAGTTCTTCCAGGAATTCGCCCAGTTCCTGGCGCAGCACGGGTTCGTCTTCGAGCAGAATGACTTCAATCATGCCGGGCGCCTTCGGAGGATCGGCTGGGGCGGTGGTGTAATCTGCGTGGCTGCACGGGATTGCGACGGGATGAAACGGAAATCTTACCCTATGCGGCGGGCGTGGCTGGCGCTGCTGACGCTTTGGCTGGCTGCGGTTCTGGCGGCCGCCGGACAGGCGCGCGCCGAGCCTTTGCGCCTGGACACGCGGCTGGGCCACGCGGATGCTTCCGGCCATCTGGAGCGCCTGGACGATCCCGCTGGCGCCCTGACAGTCAGCCAGGCGGCCGAGGCCCAGGCCTGGAAGCCGCTGCCTGCGAGCCTGAGCGCGGGCTTTACCCGGGACACGGTCTGGCTGCGCCTGCCGATACAGGTGGACGAGGTGGCGCGAGGCGGCTGGATGCTGCGGCTGAGCAATTCCCTGCTCGACGACGTGCGCGTCTACGTGAGCGATGGCGACGGGGGCAGTTGGTCGCTGCTGGGCTGGAGCGGCGAGGACAGGCCGCGCAGGGAATGGCCCGTGGACTACCGCAGCCCGGTGATCCAGTTCGATCCACCCACAGCCGGCTCCTACGCGATCATGATCCGTCTGCAAAGCAAGAACGCCGTGGCGACCCGGGTGGAGGTCTGGCAGCGCCTGGCGTTCGACAATCAGTCGCGGCGCGAGGGCCTGCTGTTCGGACTGTATTTCGGCTTCTACCTATTGCTGATCTGCGTGCATGCCGTTTTCTGGTGGGCCACGCGCGCGCCGATGAGCGGCCTGTTCCTGGCCTATATCGGCAACTGCGTCTTCAACGAGGTGATGTCGCTGGGCCTGGTCCAGCAACTGACGGGGCTGCCGGTGGAGTGGAGCGACCGAATGCTGGGCGTGGGCATCGCGGTCAGCCTGCCGGTGGCTTTGCGGATCGCCTTTGCGCAGCTCGATCTCGCCGCCCTGTATCCGCGGGCGGTGCGCGGGCTGCAGCGGCTGTTCTGGGCCATTGCCGGCCTGTGTTCCCTCTTCGTGCTTACCGGACATTACGCCTGGGGCATGCAGCCGACCCAGTTGCTGGCCCTGACGCTGATCGTGGCGTTTTCCACCTTGGCGGTCTACCTGCTGAAGCAAGGATGGCGGCCCGCGCGCTTCTTCGCGGTGGCGTTCGGCGTGTTCTACGCGGGCGTGCTGATCGCCTTCCTGCGCAACCTGGGCGTGCTGCCGGTCAACGCCTTCACGGAATACATCTCCACGCTGGGCACGATGCTGCACATGCTGTTGCTGAGCCTGAGCATCGTCGGCCGCCATGAACGCCAGCGCCGCCGCAAGGAGCGCCAGCAGGCGAACGTCGCGGCCGATCTGGCGCGCCAGCACAGCCACCGCCTGGAACGGGAGGTGGCCTTGCGCACCGCCGAAATGCAGGAGGAGATCCAGCGCCGCGTGCTGCTGGAAGACGAGCTGCGCGCCTCGCTGGAGCTCGAACGGCGCGTGTTCACCGAGCAGCGCGATTTCGTGGCCATGGTGTCCCATGAGTTCCGGACGCCGCTGGCCATCATCACGACCTCGGCGCAGCAGCTCGCCCGCAACCTGGCGGCGCCCGTCGAGAAAAGCCTGGCGCGCTGCGGCAACATCCGCGACGCGGCCATGCGTCTCCTGGCCCTGGTGGACGAATACCTGACGCACGACCGCATGGGCGAACCGCGAGCCGAGCCGCGCCTGACGGAGTGCGATCTGCGGGCCTTGCTGGCGGACCTGGACCGCGAGTTTCCCGCAGGCCGCATCCAGTGCGCCTACGGCCCGGGCCGGCACGTCCTGCTCTGCGATGCCGGCATGCTGCGGATCGCGTTGCGCAATCTGCTGGCCAACGCGGACCGTCATTGCCCGGAAGGCGAGGCGGTGCACGTTGCGCTGCGCGAGGACGCGGACCTCCAGCATATCGACGTGGCAAATTCCGGCGATCCGATCCCCGCCGACGAGCAGGAGCGCCTGTTCCAGAAGTACTACCGCGGCCCCAATGCGCTGCGCCATCCGGGCGCGGGGCTGGGGCTGTACCTGGTCAGGACGATTGCCGAACGGCTGGGCGGGTCGGTGTGCCTGAAGACCGCCGGCGGCGCGGAGCCGGTGTGTTTCTGCCTGAGCCTCCCACGCCGGAACGCCGCGCGTGCTTCCTGACCACGGGCGCAGCGTCAAACTTGTCGGCAACCGACAATTTGTTGCGTAAAAGCGTCTGTTTGTATCAGCCCGGATTCTCTGGGTCGGAAAGAAATTCCGTCAAATCATGGGAACTTCGCGCTTTTCCGTCCTTGCCGCCGCGCAGAGATCCAGCATTTACGAATTGCTTAGATTTGCTCAGATTTGGGCTCGCAGTAATCGGTATATTTCAGCAGCGAAATTTACAAATTGTGACGCTGCCGCTTCCGGAATATGCCATGAAAAAGCCCTCCCTCAACCATATCTACCGCCTGGTCTGGAACGACGCCCTGGGGGTGTATGTCCCTGTTGCCGAGCATGCCAGCGCCCGCCGCAAGCGCAACGCAGGCGGCGCGGCCGCGTTGAGCGCGGCCCTGCTGCTGTCCGGTCCGGCCCTTGCGGCGGACTTGCCGACAGGCGGCAACGTGGTGGCGGGTTCGGGCTCCATCAGCCAGAACGGCAACGCCATGACGGTGAACCAGCACAGCGGCAAGATGGCCGTGGACTGGCAGAGTTTTTCCATCGGCAAGGGCAAGAGCGTCACGTTCAACCAGCCGGGCCGCGATTCCGTCGCGCTGAACCGCGTGCTGGGACCGGACGTATCCGTGATCCAGGGCGCGCTGAACGCCAACGGCCAGGTGTTCCTGGTCAATCCGAACGGCGTGGTGTTCACGCCCAGCGCCCAGGTGAACGTGGGCGGCATCGTGGCCAGCACGCTGAATATCTCGACGCAGGATTTCCTGGCGGGCAATTACCGCTTCGAAGGCGGCAGCAGCAACGCCATCGTCAACCAGGGCAATATCACCGCCGCGCCGGGCGGCAGCATCGCGCTGATCGCGGCCAGGATCACCAACACGGGCAATCTGACGGCGGACAAGGGCAGCGTGCTGCTTGGCGCAGGCAGCCGCGTCAAGCTGGACCTGGGCGGCCCGGTCAAGATCGAAGTGGAGCAGGGCGCGATCGACGCGCTGATCGAGCAGGGCGGAGCGATCCGCGCCGACGGCGGCGTGGTCTACCTGACAGCCAAGGCCGCGGGCGACCTTGCCAGCACCGTCATCAACCACACCGGCATCACGCAGGCCAGGACGCTGGCGACCGGCGAGAACGGCAAGATCGCGCTGCTGGGCGACATGGTCAACGACCGCGTCGCCGTGGCCGGCACGCTGGACGCCAGCGCGCCGAACGGCGGCAAGGGCGGCTTCGTGGAAACGTCGGCGGCGAAGATCACCGTCGCCAAGGGCGCGGTGGTGACGACCAAGGCGGCAAGCGGACAGCATGGCGCCTGGCTGGTCGATCCGACCGACTTCACCGTCAGCGCGGGCGCAGCCGGCCAGACTGACAGCGGCATCGGCGCCGATACCCTGTCGGCCAATCTGAACAACGGCAACATCGAACTGCAGACGATCGATGGCGGCGACCAGGCGGGCAATATCAATGTGAACGCCGGCGTGGCCTGGAGCGCGGATACCAAGCTGACGCTCAGCTCGCATGGCAGCGTGGCGATCAATGCTCCGATCACCGCGACAGGCAGGAATGCCGGCCTTGAGTTGAACCTTGGCGGATTCAAGCAGCGCGGGTATTCCTCGGGTGGCTCCTACGCGGCGAACGCGCCGATCACGCTGAGCGGCGCAGAGGCCACGTTCAAGGTCAATGGTCAGGGCTTCACGCTGCTTCATTCGCTGCAGGACCTGCAGGCCATCGGCCAGTCTGGCTACGGTTTTTACGCGCTTGCGCAAGACCTGGACCTGAAAGGCAATACGTTTTCGAGTTCGATCGTGACGGACTTGCGCGGTACGTTGGCGGGCCTGGGCCATACGATCGACAATCTGACCATCAACTCCACCGGTTCCTACCTGGGCCTCATCGGCAGGATTACCAGCGATGGCGAGGTTCGGGATCTTTCGGTGACCAACGCCTCGATCACCGGCCGCTCCAACCTGGGTCCCCTGGCTGGCAGCAACGAAGGCACCATCCGCAATGCGTCTGCCAGCGGCAGCGTTGTGGGAGATTCCTTCCTGGGCGGCCTGGTCGGGAACAATTCTTCCAACATCGTCGGCGCGAGCGCCCGCACGACGGTCACGAGTACGAACAAGGGCTACGCGCTTGGCGGCCTGGCCGGCAGCAATTCCGCGGCCGGCAGCATTGAAAATGCGTACGCGACGGGTAATGTGGCCGGCGGCAATTCCGACACGGGTGGCCTGGTCGGCATCAATTCCGGCGCGATCCGGAATGCCTATGCGATCGGCAACGTCGATGCCGCCGAGGATGGCTTGGGGCTGGCTATCGGTGGCTTGGTGGGTTCGGCCCGAGACAACAGCATCGTGTCCAACGTGCATGCGACCGGCCGCGTGACGGGCAAGAATCTCGTCGGCGGCGTGGTCGGAATGTTTTCAGGCAGCGGCATCGTCCTGGAGAACGCGCAGTGGGATGCCGCGACGACGGGCCAGGCGAACGCCGTTGGCGGCGGCTCGTCGGGCTCGGTCTCGGGAACGGGGGCTGTCGCGAACGCGTTATCGCATGGCTCCTACGCCAACCTTGGGACCTGGAGCCAAATTCCGGGCACGGACAACGTATGGGTCGCGAAAGACGCCGCCGGCAAGGCGCAGTGGATCATGGTCGAAGGGATGACGCGTCCCTTCCTGGCGAGCGAATACAGCCTGGCCGTGTCCAACGACCACCAGTTGCAATTGATGGCGGCCGACCTTTCGGCCCACTACAACATCGTGCGCGATATCGACGCCAAGGCGACCTCGACTGGCGGCAGCGGCATGTGGCAGACGGGCGGCTTCAGTCCCATAGGGGGCGGCAATCAGTTCATGGGCAGCCTGAATGGCAACGGACACACGATTTCCAATCTGACTGTCGGCAATTACCTGCCTTACGCGGGCTTGTTCGGAACCGTCGGCAGCTCGGCAACGATCCGCAATATCGGGCTAGACAACGTCACAGTCAACGGATTCATGCAGGCCGGCGGACTGGCCGCCATGAACCTCGGCACGATCGATAACGTCTACGCCAATGGCCATATCCGCACCAATGGCCTCGGCAATGGAACTGGTGGCCTGGTAGGCATGAATCATGGCTCCATTTCCAATGCCTATACATCGGGGACGGTGTCCACCGACGGTCCTTTGGTGGGCAATGCAGGCGGGCTGGTGGGCCTGAACTACGGAACCATCAGCAAGACGTACTCCACTTCCACGATCAGCAGCCTGTTCATGTTTGCCGGCAATGGCGCTTTGGTCGGCTACAACGCCGGCACGGTGAATGACAGCTTCGCCGCCAGCACGGACGCTTCGGGCAATCCCGCCTCGGGCAATCCGGCCATGATGTTGATCGGTGCGAATGGCGGCACGGTGAACGCCGCCAGCGGCATGAGGACATACCAGCAGTTGACCCAGCTCTCCACCTTCCTGGACGCTGGCTGGGACATCGACAACGCGGGAGGCACGGGCGCGACCTGGCGCATGTACGAAGGCAATGGCACGCCCCTGCTGCGCGGATTCCTCAAGCAGGTCACGGTCAGCCTGGCCGACAAGGTCTATAACGGCCAGGTCAGCGGGGGAGCGGACTACATCGCTTCGGAAGCGGGCGCGCAACTGGGCGGCGCCCTGGAATTCACCACCAGTTCGAAGAACGCGGGCACGTACCGCCTGGCGGACGGAACCTTGACCGGCAATGGCGGGCTGTACTCGGACCAGCGAGGCTACGACATCATTTATGCCGATGGCCTGAGCCTGAACGTTCTGCAGAAAGGCGTCTCGGCGAGCTTCACCGCCGGGGACAAGGTTTATGACGGCGCCACCGGCGCGACAGTGAACGGGACGCTGGGCGCGGGCGTCATCGCCGGCGACGATATCGGCGTCAGCGGCGCCGGCAGCTTCGGCGACAAGAACGTGGGTAGCGGCAAGACCGTCATCGTTGGTGGCGTCGCGCTGACCGGCGCCGACGCCGGCAACTACTTCATCGACAACGTTTCCACGGTCACCACGGCCAATATCACCGCCAAAGTCCTGGACGGCACGGTGATCGGCGCCAACAAGGTCTACGACGGCAACACCGTCGCATTCGTGTCCGGAGGGCTTTCGGGAGCGGTGGGCGGCGACAGCCTGGCGCTGGTCGGCAACTTCGCCGACAAGAACGTCGGGCTGGGCAAGCTGATCACCGTAGGACTGATTGGCGCGGACGCCGGAAACTACGTGCTGGGCAGCGGCATGGCCAATGTCTCCGCCAGCATCACGCCGAGGACGATTACCGGCGCCATCACGGCGTCCGGCAAAGTCTATGACGGCACGCTGGCTGCGAGCACGGGCGGCGCGCTGTCCGGCGTGCTGGCGGGAGATGCCGTTTCCCTGTCGACGTCGGGCTCGTTTGCGGACAAGAACGCGGGCGTGGGCAAGATGGTGAACGTCGGCGGTACGCTGTCGGGCGCGGACGCGGGCAACTATGTGCTGGCGGCCAATGCCACCGCCACGGCGGACATCACGCCCAAGGCGCTGACGGGCGCCATCACGGCATCCGGCAAGGTCTATGACGGCACGCTGGCCGCGAGCACGGGCGGCACGCTGTCCGGCGTGCTGCTGGGCGACATCGTCTGGCTGTCGACCACGGGCGCCTTCGCGGACAAGAACGTGGGCAGCGGCAAGACGGTGGCTGTCGGAGGCACGCTGTCCGGCCTGGATGCCGGCAACTACGCGCTGTCCGCCAACGCCACTGCGACGGCCGACATCACGCCCAAGGCGTTGACGGGCGCCATCACGGCCGCAGGCAAGACCTACGACGGCACGACCGCCGCCACGACCTCGGGCCAGCTGACCGGCGTGGTCGCGGGCGACCTGGTGGCGTTGTCCACGGCGGGCGTGTTTGCCGACAAGAACGCCGGCACGGGCAAGCGGGTCGACGTGAGCGGCGCGCTGGTTGGCGCGGACGCGGGCAACTACACGGTCAGCGCCAACGCTTCCACCACCGCCTCCATCGCGGCCCGCCAGTTGACCGGCGCGCTGGGCGCGCAGGACAAGGTCTACGATGGCAGCAGCGTGGCCAGCGTGCTGGGCGCCGATGCGATCCAGGGCATCATCGCCGGCGACGACCTGGGCTTTGCCGGCGCGTTCGCCGACAAGAACGCGGGCGAGCGCAAGGCGGTCGCCTTCTCGCTCACGGGCGAAGACGCCGGCAACTACGTGCTGAACGCCGCCCAGGCGCGGGCCACCATCGCCCGCCGCGTGCTCGGCATCGATGGCACCGTCGTCGACGGCAAGACCTATGACGGCGGCACGGACGCACGGGCGCGAACGGGCTCGTTGACCAATCTCGTCGCAGGCGAGACCCTGGGCGTCAGCGCCACCGCCCGCTACGACAGCGCCGATGCCGGCGAGCGCAACGCCACGGTGCAATACGCGCTGGCAGATAGCGGCACGGGCCTGGCCGGAAATTACGTGCTTGCCGACACGCAGCATCGGGCTGTCATCGACCGCCGCGCCATCACGGTGGCGGCGGACGACAAGACCAAGCGCGCGGGCGAAGCCGACCCGGCACTGACCTGGCGCGTCACGCAAGGCACGCTGGTCGGCGACGACACGCTTGCCGGCGCGCTCAGCCGCGCGCCGGGAGAGACCGCGGGCAGCTACCTGATCGGCGCGGGCGGCCTGGGCAACGCCAATTACCGCATCGCCGCGGTGGACGGCACGCTGCTTATCGAAAACGCCGTGCAATCCGATACGCGCCGGGAGGCGTCCTTGTCGGCAGTCCAGTCGCTGAGGGCCGCCGTGGGCGCCGCCAATTCGACCGAACCGGACCTGTCGGGCGGCCTGGACTTCGTGCCGGTCAGCTCCGGCGGCAACGGCCAGGGCGCCAATACGCCGCCGGCGCCGAACGCGGGGCAGGGCGCGCGCGCCATGCAAGGCCCGGCCCAGGTGCTGGTGATCGACGGCGGCATCCGCCTGCCCGAGGACGTCGTCCGGGGCGGCATCTGATCCCGGCATTCCACAAGGCGAATTCCACTTCTTATCCGCTTGCTGGCGTTCATGCCCTGGCCGGGGTACGGACGCCATGCGCGAACACCGATTTCCACAAGATCATGACGCTAGCTTCATTTTCCGCCCGTCCGCACTATCTGGTCCTGGCGCTTGCCGCGCTGCTGCCCGCCGCGGCGGGCGCCCAGCAGATCCCCAATGCAGGCCGCGTGCTGCAGGAACAGGCGACCGAGCCCCAGCCGCCCGCGCCCGCGCCCGACTTGAACCTGAGCAGTCCGGTGCCCGCCACGGCGGCTCCCGGCGGTCCGCAGGCCGGCGTGTCCCGCGTCGAGTTGACCGGCAACCAGGCATTTTCGTCGGAGCAGTTGCTGGCGCAACTGGGCGACTATCAGGGCAAGTCCTACGACCTGGCTGGCATGCAGGGGCTGGCGAACCAGTTGACGCGCTACTACCACGACGCGGGCTATCCGTTTGCGCGCGTCTACCTGCCGGCGCAAGGGCTGGAACGCGGCCTGCTGCGTCTGCAGGTCGTCGAAGGCCGCTATGGCCGGGTCCAGGCCGAAGGCGACGCCGCGCTGGCTGCCAAGGCGCAGTCCTACCTGAGCCCGCTGAGATCCGGCGACATCATCGAAAGCGCGCCGCTGGAACGCGCGGCGCTGCTGCTCTCGGACCTGCCCGGCATCGCCGTCAGCCCCATCATCCGTCCAGGCCAGCAAATGGGCACGGGCGACCTGATGGTGCAGGTGGAGCGCGCCGACCGCGTCAATGGCAGCGTCGGGCTGGACAACCAGGGCAACCGCTACACCGGCCAGTACCGGGCGAATGCGGCCCTGTCGATCAACAGCCCGTTCATGCTTGGCGACCAGATCACACTGCGAGCCCAGCACACCAGCGAAAACCTGAACTATGGCGACGTGGGCTATAGCGCGCCCCTGGGCAGCTCCGGCCTGCGCGGCCGCATCGGCTATGGCTACACGGGCTACGAGCTGGGCAAGGAATTCAGCGACCTGGACGCGCACGGCACCGCCAAGGTCGCCAGCATGGGTCTGAGCTACCCGCTGGTCCGCTCGCAAAGCCGCAACCTGACCGTCGGCATCGACTTCCTGCACAAGAAGCTGCGTGACGACTACCGCGCGGCGGAGATCGTGCAGAACAAGTTCAGCAACAGCGTACCGGTCTCCGCGCAGTTCGACCTGCGCGACAGCCTGGGAGGCGGCGGCCTGACCTACGGCGCCGTCACGTGGACGCCGGGCACCTTGAAGCTGGACGGCGATCTGGCGGCGGGCGACCGCGTGAGCGCGCGCTCGGCGGGCCACTACAGCAAGTTGAACCTGGACATTGCGCGGGTGCAATCGATCTCGTCGCGCTGGAGCCTGTTCGGGCGTTTCAGCGGCCAGTGGACGAACGACAATCTGGACTCATCCGAAGACTTCGGCCTGGGCGGCCCGGCTGGCGTGCGCGCTTATCCCGTGGGCGAAGGCTACGGCGACCGCGGCTGGCTGACGCAGCTGGAAGTGCGCTACGCGGCGGGCGCCATCTCGCCGTTCGCGTTCTACGACGCCGGCCGCGTACAGATTTCCACGCATCCGTGGCTGGCTGGCGATAATTTCCGCCAGGTGGCCGGGGCGGGCGTGGGCGCCCGCGTGGCGGTGGGCGGCTGGCGCGGCGAAGCCACGGTGGCGTGGCGCACCGACGGCGGCGGGCCCCAATCCGACAACCGCGATGTCAAACCGCTGTTCTGGCTGAGCGCGCAGTACCTGTTCTGAGTTGCGCCGGATTGCCCCCGCCAGTTCGAAGGCGGGGACCGGCTGTTTCAGGACGGCCTGCGCGCGGGCATGGCCGACAGCTCGTGCAGGCTCAGGCCGCAGCTGCGGGCGCGCACGGAGAGGGATTCGCTGTGCGCCAGGGCGCGCTGGCTTTCTTCCAGCAGCACGTCCAGCTGCTCTTGCAGGGTTGCCGCCATCACCCAGGCGCGTTCGGCGAACAGGGCCGAAAAGCTGTCGACGCAGGCCTTGCAGATGGCCGCGCCGTTTTTTTCCAGCAGCGGCGCGCCCTGGGAGAGCGTCGATCGGCAGAATATACAGGCGAGTGCGAGGTTCATGCGTCTGGCGGCTCATCATCGGGTGGGCGGGAGCGCGGACGTCGCGGATGCCGGCGTCCTGCTATCAACAACGGCGCGGCCCGCGAACTCTTAAGCCCCAGGCAAGGGGCTGCCAGACGCTGCGCAGGGGCAGCTACCTAATTCACGATGAAACCGCCCGGCCCCGCTTGGCCCAGCAATTCGCGGGCGCACTGCGTCGCCTGGCCCGCGGTCGCCACCGCCAGGAACGGCATGCCGAACGCGCGCGTCATCTTCTCGCCGCGCTTGCGTATCTTCTCGAGCGCGTCGGCATCGCTTTCCACCGCGATGAACGCCCGGCAGCGGGCCTTCAGGCGCGGCATGTTGGCGGTCTGCCATTCGATCATGGCCTTGCGGTCCGCCTGACCGGCCTCCTGGCGCATGTCGGGCACCACCATGACGAAGGTCTGGGGATTGTCCAGCAGCATCTCCATTTCGCGGATCCAGGTGGACGAGTAGCCGTCGGGCGCGCCGCCATGCCGGGCGGTGACGATGGGAAACTGGGATAGATCGTGGAAGAAAAACTGTTCGCGATTCATTCGAATTCTCCTTGAGGAGTGAGGGGCGCGCCCTGGCGGCAGCCGCAGCCGCCGTAGAGCACCAGACTGTAGGAATTCAGCTGGAAGCCGCTGCGCTTGGCGATCTTTCTTACCAATTGCGCCATGGCGGCGTCGCTGGATTCCAGGATCCGTCCGCATTGGGTGCAGACCAGGTGATCGTGGTGTCCTTTGTCGTTGAGCTCGTACACGGTGGTGTGGGTATCGAGCTGGGTCCGTTTGAGCAGGCCGGCGCCTTCGAGTTGCGTGACGACGCGGTAGACCGTGGCCAGGCCGATATTGCTGTGATCCGATACGAGGTTGCGGTAGACGTCCGCCGCGCTCATGTGCAGATCGGCATGCTGGTAGAAGATGTCCAGGATCTTCATCCGGGGAAAGGTGGCCTTGATGCCGGCGTGGCGCAGCCGTGAGTGGTCCATGAGGTTTCTCCTTCAGGGGGGCTGATGTCCTGATGAGAATGATGTACATTTTCAAAAAGCCCCGCTCCGCGGAAACCGACAATCAGTAGCTCAAACCTGCCAACCATGCTTCACGTGGCCATCGCGCCCGCCTTGCCGGACGTCCTGCTGACGCCTTTCAGCGTTCAGGGTCGCCGCGAATCCAAAGGCATCTCCGTGCCCTCGCATGTCCATGACGAGGGCATGCTGGTGCTGGTGCACGAAGGGTTGGTGATGGTGCAGGCGGGCAACGAGGTCTGGACCGTGATGCCGGGCAGTCTGGGCTGGATTCCGCCGGGCGTGCGGCATGGCGCGCGGTGGTTCGGCGAGGCGCGCGGATCGTTCCTGTACGTGCGCAAGGACGTCTGCGAGCGGCTGCCGGCCAGTTGCCGGTCCTGGCCTTCGTCCAAGTTGATCGAGGCCTTGATGGATCGTTTCACCGGCCCAGACGCGCAGGCCGTATCGCCGGCCTACCAGATGCAGTTGTTCGACGTGCTGCTGGAAGAGCTCAGGCACCGCGAACACGAACCCATGCTGCTGCCCATGCCGGCCGATCCGCGCCTGCAGGACCTGGCCCACACTCTGCTGGACACCCCCGAGGACACCGCCGGCATCGAGGAATGGGCGCAGCGGCTCAATATGTCGTCCCGCACGCTGATGCGCAGATTCCGCCAGGAAACCGGGGTGACACTCGGGAGGTGGCGCCAGCAGGCCCGCTTGCTGCGAGCCCTGGAGCTGCTGTGCCGCGGCGGTTCCGTCACCGAAGCCGGGCTTTCGGTCGGATATGAAAGCACCAGCGCATTCATCGGGAGTTTCCGCGCGGCGTTCGGGGCCACGCCCACCCGTTACCTGGCGGGCCGCGGCTAGCGGAAGCCCCCGTCCGTACGGCCTTGCCGCCGGCTCAGGCCGCGGCCGGCTGATTGGGATGCATGGGTCCTTGCGGATCGTTTTCGGCGTCCGGGCGGGGCGGTACCGCCGGCAGCCCCAGGCGCAGCCGGAGCCGCTGGCAATCGGGGTTGGGCGAGCCGTCGGGCATCCAGATGTCGAACTCCCGGCAGGGCGTGGGGCGGTTTTCGTAGATGGCGCAGTGGATGCCGGGCCGGCCCAGCTCTCCGCGCAGCGAAATACAGCGGCCGCCCCCGGTTTCGGTGCCTTTCATGCAGGCGCGCAGCGGGCTCATCTGGGTGACGAGCTCCACGGGCACGTGGCCCCCATTTTCTCCCGCCAGTTCGCCGCAGTAGAACGAAACGCGGAAGTGGGCGCAGCATGCCCCGCAGTCGAGGCAGGGGTTGGCGGCCGGGTCGTCGCCTGCCAGGACGGCGGGCGAGACGAAGGTGACAAGCGATGAGTCGAGCAGGGACATGGCGCGCGGTGCGTTAGCCTGTCCGGGCCCGGCAGGTTTGCAAAACCCGCGAGGGGCGCCGGAGCGCGCGGTCACGGCCGGCGCGGGATCAGGGCTGCAAATATTAGCTGGATATTCCTCGCGGCCGCTACGACTTTTTTCAGGGGTGTTGCTGCGGTAGCATCGGTGACCCGACTGCGGCCAGGAGCCAGAATTGAACGCCAAGACCGAATTCCCCGACGGCCTCGCCCGTTGCAGCTGGGTGGATACTTCCACCGAGTACATGGCCTATCACGATACCGAATGGGGCCACCCCGAAGCCGATGACCGCGCGCTTTTCGAGCAGCTCTGCCTGGAAGGCTTTCAGTCCGGGCTCAGCTGGCGCACCATCCTGTCCAAGCGCGAGGCCTTCCGCCGCGGCTTTGCCAATTTCGATCCCGCCCGGGTGGCGCGGTTCGGTGAAAAAGAGGTGGCGGGGCTGTTGGCCGATTCCGGCATCGTGCGCCACCGGGGGAAGATCGAAGCCGTGATCAACAATGCGGCCCGGGCGCTTGAAATGATCCAGCGCGAGGGATCGTTGGGCGCCTACCTGTGGCGGTTCGAAGCCCCGCCCGGCGCGCCGTCCACCTATGGCGCGTCCACGTCCGAGCAGTCCGAGGCCTTGTCCAAGGCGCTGAAGAAGCTGGGCTGGAAGTTCGTCGGGCCCACCACGGTCTATGCGTTCATGCAGTCGGTCGGCATGGTGAACGATCACAGCCCCGATTGCCACTGTTACGCGGCCAGCGAAAAGGCGCGCAAGGCGTTCAGGCGGCCGGCGTAGCCTGTTCCGGGGCGGCGGCGCCAGGCAGGCAATAGCGTCCTTCGCGATAGGCCCAGCTGGGCCACAGCGCATGCGCGAGCGCCTCGGTGGCCAGGGCCGGGTCCAGGGCCACGGGCGCGTAGTCCTCGGGCGCGGTGTAGCGGTATTGCACCGGCGTCTTGTTGGGCGCCAGCACCAGCAACTCGTCTTCCTTCAGATACCCGTAGGTATTGTCGTACTGCATGATGGCCCGGCCGGGCGTGCTGCGCGTCAGGTCATGCCCGATCATCGGGTGCTCGGTGTCCACGCCTATCAGCGACAGCAGGGTCGGCGGCAGGTCGATCTGGCTGATCAGGCGGTCGTCGCGGCGCGCCTGGATGCCGGCGCCCAGGATCACGGCCGGAATGTGGAAGTGCCGCACCGGCACCAGGCTGGCGCCGAAGACCCGCGAATCATGGTCGGCGGCAACTAGGAATACCGTGTTCTCCCAATAGGGCGAGGCCTTGGCGCGTTCGAAGAAGCGGCCCAGCGCCCAGTCCGCGTAGCGGACGGTGTTTTCCACGGTGGCGGGATTGCCTTCGGTCTGGATGCGTCCAGCCGGGTATTCCCACGGAGAATGGTTCGACACGCTGAAGGCGAGCGTGAAGGTCGGCTGGTCGCCGTCTTCGCGCAGCAGCCGGTCCAGCTGGTTGAACATGTCCTCGTCCGAGGCGCCCCAGGTGCCAACGAAAGCCGGGTCGACGAAATCGGCGCGATCCACGATCTGCCTGAATCCGTTGCCCAGGAAGAAGCCCTTCATATTGTCGAAGTGCGACTCGCCGCCGTAGATGAAGCGCGAGTGGTAGCCATGGCGCCCCAGCAGGTCGGCCAGGGAGAAAAAGCCCCGCTGCGACCGGGGCAGTTTCAGCACGGCCTGGGCGGGAGTGGGCAGGAAGCCGGTGACCACCGCCTCCAGCCCGCGCACCGAGCGGGTGCCCGTGGCGTAAGCGCGCGTGAACGTCCAGGCCTCTCGCGCGAGCGCGTCCAGCTCCGGCGTCAGGTCGGCGCCGCCCAGCCCGGCGCTGTACTGAGCGCCCAGGCTTTCTTCCAGGATGATCACCAGGTTGAGCGGCCGCGCCGTCTTGCGGGTGGCGGGCTGGCGGTGCAGGCTGGGATAGTCCGGGTTGGCGGGCGGCACGGGCAGGCCGGCCTGCGCCAGCACCAGCCCGTGCATCTTGTCGTCATCCATGCCGCCGTAGACGGCGGAGGCGGACTTCTCGTTCTTCATGCTGTAGACGGCATAGAAAACGTTGTAGAGCGAGTTCAACGCCAGGGTGTTGAGCATGCCGTCCGAGCAATAGGCCACCGACGACGGATTGATCGGGCGGTGGCCCAGGGTGCCCCGGATGGCCAGGATGACGACCGCCAGGATCGCTACGCTGGCGATCGGCATCTGCCACCAGACGAGTTGGGCGTCAGGCCGGGCGCCGCCAAACAGGCCATAGGCGCCCCAACCTATCAGCGCCAGGACGCACAGGCCGCCTACCAGGGCCGTCTTGTAGCCGCGCCAGAGCATGCCGGACACTTCGCGCGGATGCTTCAGGTATTCGACGAAGAGGCGGTTGGGGCGGCTGTCGTATTCCAGGATGAAGGGCGGCGTGGCCACTTCCAGGAAGGCCAGCAGTATGAATGCGGCCAGGTACCAGTAGCCCGCCAGCGTCGCGGCCAGAGGGAAGTGCCCCAGCAGGGGCGACAGCACGGCGGGCAGGGCCGCCAGCACGCCGATCTGATGGGCGTCGATGCGCAGCCCTCCCAGGAGCAGCGGCAGCAGGCCGCCGGCGTTGCGCACACGCTTGAACTGCCAGGCGGCCAGCGCCAGCCGGCTGAGCGTCAGCAGCGCAAATGCCGCCACTACGAAAATCAAGGTCGAATGCCGCATCGGGCCTCCAGGTTATTCAGCGTTCCGGCCTGACCGGGCCGCACGTCTTTCGCGTTCGGACATTTGAACGGCGCCGGCGTCGAAAATTCGCCTGGCGCTGGCGTGTTCTACCTATTTCGCCGTCCGGAGCCTTTTCGCTTTGTAACCGGCCGCCAGGAGGCCAGGCACGCGCCATGCTGCGCAAACGCCGGGCGAGCCGCGCCGCTCGGCGCCGCCAGGACGAATGGGCATGGAAAGATCCGCATACATTATGGGGCCAGCAGGCCCGGCCGGCACTGCGGGCCGCGATACCCTTTATAGGTAGCGATGGCCGGCGGCGGTATGCCGGCCGCAATGGCAAGGATAATAACCATGACGCGCTCAAGAAAAATAGCGATCGGGATTGTAGGGGGAGCGGCGCTCCTCGTGGCTGTGCTGGTGGTGGCGATCGCCACCTTTGACTGGAACCGGGCCAGGCCCATGATCAACGAGCGGGTCAGCGCCGCGATCGGACGCCCCTTCGCCATCAATGGCGACCTGAGCGTCGAGTGGCTGCGGCAGCCCGATGAGGGGGGCTGGCGCGCCTGGGTGCCCTGGCCGCGCGTCATCGCCAACGACATCTCGGTGGGCAATGCGCCCTGGGCGAAGGCGCCCCAGTTCGCCACGCTCAAGCGCGGCGAATTCAGCCTGGCGCCCTTGCCGCTGCTGCGCCAGCGGGTGGTGATCCGGCGCATCCAGCTGACCGAGCCCGCCGCGGACCTGGAGCGGTTGGCCGACGGCCGCGCGAACTGGGAGTTCACGCTGCCCGAGACCGGCGAGCCTTCGCCGTGGGTGCTGGACATCAACGAGATCGGTTTCGACAAGGGCCGAGTCGGGCTGGTCGACGAGGTTCTCAAGGCCGACCTGACCGTCCAGGTGGACCCTCTGGGCAAGCCCGTGCCGTTCGCGGACGTGGCGGGCGCGGCCTTTGCCGAGGAAGACGGCGCCAGGGCGGCCCCGCGCGATTACGTATTCGGCTGGAAGGTGGAGGGCAAGTACAAAGGCCTGGCCACCAAGGGCGAAGGCAAGGTCGGCGGCATGCTGGCCCTGCAGGACGACAAGCAGCCGTTCCCGGTGCAGGCCGACGTGGCAATCGGCGGGACGCGGGCCGCGGTTACCGGCACCTTGACCGACCCGGTCAACCTGGGCGCGCTGGACCTGCGGCTGAAATTGTCGGGCGCTTCGATGGCCCAGCTGTATCCGCTGACCGGCGTCACGCTGCCGGACACGCCTCCTTATTCCACCGATGGGCATCTGGTCGCCAGGCTGCGCAATCCGGGCGGGGCCGTCTTCGACTACAAGGACTTCAACGGCAAGGTCGGAAACAGCGATCTGCATGGCGATATCTCGTTCGCCCTGGGCGCGCCGCGCCCCAGGCTGACCGGCAAGCTGTCCTCCAAGCAACTGCGCATGGCGGACCTGGGGCCGCTGATCGGCGTGCCCTCGGGCAAGGCCGCGGGGGCGGCGGCCGACAAGGCCAAGGATGCGCCCGCCAAGCCCAAGGGCGGCAAGGTGCTGCCCACCCAGGCCTTCCGCACGGACCGCTGGCGAGACATGGACGCCGACGTGGCGCTTGAAGCCGGCCGCATCGTGCACGACAGCAAGCTGCCGCTCTCCGACCTCTCGGTACATCTGGTGCTGCAGGACGGCAAGCTGACGCTGGATCCCCTGCGCTTCGGCATGGCGGGAGGCAACATCAACTCGATCATCCGCCTGGACGGCGCCGGCGCGCCCCTGACCGGCCGGGTGGAGCTGCATGCTCGCCGCCTGAGGCTCAAACAGCTCTTTCCGGCGACCCCGGCGATGCAGAAGACGCTGGGCGAGCTGAACGGCGACCTGGCCATCAGCGGCGCGGGCAACTCGGTGGCGGCGCTCCTGGGCACGGCCACGGGCGACGTGAAGATGCTGGTCAACGACGGCGTGATCAGCCGCAGCCTGATGGAAATCGCGGGGCTCAATGTGGGCAACTACGTCGTGTCCAAGCTGTTCGGCGACGACGAGGTGAAGATCAACTGCGGCGCCGCGGACCTGGGCATGAAGAACGGCGTCATGACGCCGCGCATCTTCGTGTTCGACACCGAGAACGCCCTGATCAGCATTACCGGCACGGCCGACTTCAAGAACGAGAAGCTGGACATGGATATCACGCCGGACAGCAAGGGCTTCCGCATCTTTTCGCTGCGTTCGCCGCTGTACGTGCGAGGCTCCTTCGGTTCGCCCGACGTGGGCGTGCATGCGCTGCCGCTGGCGGCGCGCGGCGCGGGCATGGTGGCCCTGGGCGTGCTGCTTACGCCGGCAGCCGGCCTGCTGGCGCTGGTGGCGCCCAGCACCACCGACGAGAACGCATGCGGCCCGATGCTCGAGCAGATGCGCAAGCCGCCGAAGGCGCCGGCTCCGGCCAGGAAGTAGGCGGTTTCAGGCCGAAGGCGCGATCCGCGAGCCGGCCTGGGTGTTGTCGTCCGCCACGCAGACGGCGTTGCGGCCATGGTTCTTGGCGTAGTAGAGCGCCTGGTCCGCGCGCTGGTAGGCGGCGTCCAGCGTCGCGCCATGGTCCGGATAGGCCGCGACCCCCGCCGATATGGTGACCGGAGCCGCGGCCAGGCCTTGCCGCGAGGCCATGCGCAGGCGCAGGCGGTCCACGATGGCGGCCGCCGCCGCCACGGGCGCGCCGGGCAGCAGCATGACAAATTCCTCGCCGCCGGCGCGCGCCAGCGTGTCGCCGGCGCGGGAGCCTTCGCGCATCAACGCCGCCAGCTCCTGCAGCGCGCGGTCGCCGGCCGCATGGCCGTAGCGGTCATTGACGGTCTTGAAATGGTCGATGTCGATGGCCACGATCGCCACCGCTTCGTCCTCGGCCTGCAACAGCGCCAGCATTTCGTCCAGCCCGCGGCGGTTCAGCAGGCCGGTCAGGGTGTCCGTCGTGGTTTCGCGGCGCAGGTCCCGGATCTGGTGGTGCAGCGAGGCCAGCCCCATGAGCAGCGCGCGCTTGAGCTGCGCCGCCTCGAAATACCACGAGCGCACGCTGCGGATGCGGTCCGCGGAATCCGGGGCCTGCATGTGTTTGGCGATGCCGGCCAGTTCGCCCAGCGGCCGGGCGATCCAGCGCGACAGCAGCCAGATGGACGCCACGGCAAGCAACAGCAGGGGCAGCGTATTGCTGGCGGTGGCCATGAGCAGGGCGCTCAGGGGCTGCAGGGTATTGTCGACGGAACGTTGCGCAATGATGCTCCAGCCCGTGCTCGGCACGGGCGCGTAGCCGGCCAGCATGTCGCGCCCCTGGTCGTCGGTGTAGCGCATTTCGCCGGTTTCGCCGCGGCGGGCCGAGGCGAAGGCTTCATTGTCGGGGCTGGCCTGCCCCAGGCGGCCGTCGTCGGGATGATAGATGAGCGTGCCGTTGCGATCCACGACGTACAGCGCGGAGTCGTCGCGGTAGAAGTGCTCGCCGAGCAGCCGGTCCAGCACGTTGTCCCCGTGCAGGTAGAGCGTGCCCGCGATATAGCCGAGATAACGCTGGTCGCGGGAAAAGATGGGGTGGGTGTACAGGATCAGCCAGCGCCCGCTGCGGGTCTGGAAGGGTTCGCTGATGGTGGGCTGCCTGGCCGTCAACGCATTGCGGAAGGCCTCGCTGCGCAGGTTCTGGCCCAGCAGTTGCGGAGAGGATGTGGGTTCGGCCAGCACCTTGCCTTGCGGCGATACGACGAAACTGGAATTGAAATGGCCCAGTTGCCGTTCCTGGCGCCGAGTCTCCGCGCTCATGTGTTCCGGGCGGGTTTCCATGTCGGACAGCATGTCCGCGCTGTACGCCAGGTAGCGCTGCAGGTCGCTCAGGAACGAGTCGCTGGCGCTGGCCAGCTTGGAGGCATAGACCCGGTTGACTTCCAGCGCGTTGCGCAGCAACAGGTCGCGCTGCACGAGATAGCTGGCATGCAGGCCGCCTGCCAGCACCAGGATGATCGACAGCAGGCTGATCCACAGAATGAGGCGCCGCAGATCGATGCGGAACATGAAGCGGTCCGTCAGGAACGGGCGTGGCCCGGCTGGGGGCCGGCCAGCGCGTCCCAGGCGCACATCGCCTGCCTGGCCACGGCCTGCAAGGTCTTGCGGGTCGCGCCATCGCGCGCCTGGATCGACATGCCGTGCAGCACGGTGGTGTAGAACGCGGCAAGGCCTTTGAGATCCGCGCCGGCGGGCAGTTCGCCGTCAGCGGCGGCGGCGTGCAGGCGGGCCAGGATCCGGCTTTGCATTTCGCGGCGGTTGTCGCCCAGGAAGTCCCCCACGCCGGCGTGGTTCACGCAGCCCGAGGGCGCGCCCAGCACGATCATGCAGCCCGGCGGATGGCCGGGAGCGGTGAAGCGTTCGGCCGAGGCCAGCAGCATCGACTGGATTCCTTCGCGCGCGGTGGCGGCATCTTCCAGTGCGCGCCTGCCCGAGCCGCCTTCGGTGTCGCGGTAGAGTTCCACGGCTTCGCGGAACAGGCTTTCCTTCGAGCCAAAGGCGCCATAAAGGCTGGGCGAGTTGATGCCCATCGCTTCCGTCAGATCGGTCAGCGATGCTCCTTCATATCCCTTCGACCAGAACACGTCCATGGCCCTGCGCAAGGCCTGGGCTCGGTCGAAGTTCCGGGGGCGCCCACGTTCTGCCATGGCGATGATTTTACCCGTGGCGTAAATTCTGTGTTGATCGATAAAAAAATCATTGACGAACGCGATCCCTCTCGGCGAATATATTTGTACTGATCACTACAAATATGAGTTCAACCATGCAAAACCTGACTGGGAAAGTTGCTTTCGTCACCGGCGGGAGCCGGGGCATAGGCGCGGCCATCGTGCGCCGCCTGGCGGCCGATGGCGCCAACGTGGCGTTCACCTACGTGAGCGCGTCTTCCGCCGACGGCGCGCAGGCGCTGGCGCGGGAACTGTCCACCGATGGACGCCGCGCGCTGGCCATCCAGGCCGATTCTTTGGACGCCGCGGCGGTCCGCCAAGCGGTCGAACAGGCCGTTGCGGAACTCGGGCCCGTCGACGTGCTGGTCAACAATGCGGGCGTGTTCATCGCAGGCCCCATTGGCGACGCCAGCCTGGAAGACTACGAACGGACGATGGACGTCAACGTCCGCGCGCCCTTCGTCGCGATCCAGGCGGCCCAGGCATCCATGCCGGACGGCGGCCGCATCATCAATATCGGCAGCTGCCTGGCGGCCCGCGCCGGCCGTCCCGGCGTGGCGCTGTACGCCGCGAGCAAGGCCGCGCTGGTCGGCTTGACGCAGGGCCTGGCCCGCGACCTGGGCGCGCGCGGCATCACCGCCAACGTCGTGCATCCCGGCCCGATCGACACCGACATGAATCCCGCCGATGGCGAACGGGCAGGGGACCTGATCGCGGTGCTGTCCCTGCCGCACTATGGCGAAACCCGCGACATCGCCGGCATGGTGGCGTTCCTGGCCGGACCCGAGGGGCGCTATATCACGGGGACCAGCCTGTCGGTGGACGGAGGCTACGCAGCCTGAGGCGGGGCTCGCTGAAAGTTTTTTGGCGGGCGACTTGCGCAAACAAAAAAAGCTACATATAATCTTGCTTCTTCGCACTACGCACATAACGAAACGCGTTTCGGGACTGGGCGAATTGCAAGGGCTGTTAGCTCAGTTGGTAGAGCAGCGGACTCTTAATCCGTAGGTCGAGTGTTCGAGCCACTCACAGCCCACCAGAATTCCTGGTAGCACCAGAAAAAAAGCCCACCGGTTCCGGTGGGCTTTTTGTTTTCCGGCCGCCTTGTCGCGCCGTCGCCGTGCAACTGCGGTGCTGCAGTTGGTGCTATGGGCCGCGAAAGTATGGGCCGGGCAACGGCTTTCGCTTTCATTGCCGCGGCGGCCTGCGTACTCATGACGGTTCACGAGGCATTGCAGGCCCGGGCCGGTTGCTCCGTTGCCTATTGCTCCATCCTCTCCTCACGCCGCAGGCCGTGCCTGCCTTGCTGCCGGGGCCGCTTGCGCGGCGTCGGTATTCCCCGCGGCCTGCGCCGAACGCTTCTTCAGTTCCAGGATCACTTGCCCGCCGGAAAGGATATCCGTCTGGACGGCGACCCGTGCCGCCTGGCTGTCGCGGTTGCGCATGGCCGTCAGCAGGGAGTAGTGGCCGTCGATCATGTCGCGCCCGCCCGCGCTGTAGCACTGGGCGATCAAGGGGCCCATCTTCAGCCAGAGCCGTTCCAGGATGCTCAGCAGCACCGGCATGTTGGCGATGCGGCAGTATTCGAAATGGAAGTGCTGGTTCAGGCTGATGGCGGCCAATACGTCGCCGGCGGCGAGCGCCTGCTCGTTCTGTTCGATCAGCGCTTCCATGCGCGCGATGTCGTCGGCGGTGGCGACTTCGGCGGCCCGCGCCGCCGCCATGCCTTCCAGCTCCAGCCGGATGTCGCGGATTTCCAGGTATTCGGGCAGGGTGACTTCGGCGACCCGGATGTCGCGCGCGCTGCGCATGACGAGGGCGCCATCCTGGACCAGGCGCAGCACGCCATCGCGCACGGGGGTGATGCTGGTGCCCAATTCCGCCGCCAGCTCTCGGATGCGCAGCCGGTCTCCGGGCCGGAGCTGGCCTTCCATCAGGGCGCTGCAGATCCGGGTGTAGACCCGGTTGCCCATGCTTTCGTACTGCATGGCCGCGAAACGGGCCTCGGCCTGCGGCGCTGGCGACGACGGCGCGGCAGGTTCGGCGGTAGGGGCGGAATGTGGGCTTGCGCTCGGATGATGCATCAACGTACGTGCCTAGGGTGATGGGTTCGCCACGAAGGGATGGTCCGGGCGGGCGGATGGCGGGCTATGGGGCCCACTCCCTACTTTATCAGTCTTATAGACAAAACCAGCGTTCTGAAACGATCCGGCCGGGATTTCCCTGCCTTGGGGAATACACCGATATTACGATCCATGGTTGTTGATGCATGATGCATCAAATATCTAATTTGGAATATCTTGTGATGCTGTCCAACGCCGCCGCCGGCATGGAAGAACCGGTGGATGCCCTGCTGGTCAATTCGCCTCCGCCGATCAGGCTGGAGGATGCGGAGCGCGTGGCCAGGGTCTGCTATCCGGGCTACGTGCAATGCGTTGCGCTGTCGGGCGAACGCGACATGAACTTCCGGATCAGCCGGGAGGACGGCGCGTCCTTGACGCTGAAGTTCATCAATGGTGCGGAAAGCCTGGATGAAACGCGCATGCAGATCGCCGTGCTGAAGCACCTGGAAGCGTGTCGTAGCGGCCTGGGCGCGGTGCGGGCGCCGCACCATCAGCCCGCCGACGCCGCGGCTCCGGGAGACGACCCGGATATCGCGCCGGGTTGCGACGATGGCGCGGCCACGCGGGACTGGCTGAGCTTTCGGGTGCCGGAAATCGGCGGGCCGGTACGGCTGCGGGCCTATGGCTTCCTGGCTGGCCGGGCCGGAACGGCGATGTCTGCCGGGCCGGGGGCCTGGCATGCGGTAGGCAGGGCGGCCGGCCAATTGGACGCGCAGCTTGCCGGCTTCGAACATCCGGCGGCGCATCGCCTGTTCCTGTGGGACGTCTGCCAGGTGGCACGGGTGCGGCCGATGCTGGGGGCGGTGGAGTGCCCGGAGGAACGGGCCCGCATCGCCGCCTATCTGGATGTGTTCGAGCTGGACGTCATGCCGGCGCTGGCCTCGTTGCCCAGGCAGATCATCCATAACGACCTGTCGCCCAGCAACATCCTGGTGGACGAAGCGGGCACGGGCCTGGCCGGCATCCTGGATTTCGGCGACATGGTGCATGCGCCGCGCATCGCCGAGATCGCCATCGCCGCCTCCTACCAGATGACGGTTCCCGGCGATCCCCTGGCCGTGCTGGCGGCGGTGGTGGCGGGTTACGAGTCGGTGTTGCCGCTGACCCCACAGGAGCGGCGCCACGTGCTGGACCTGGTGCTGGCCCGGCTGGTGCAGCGCATCGCGATTCCGTCGTGGCGCGCCCTGCGCTTTCCTGGCAATGGCGCCTATATCCTGCGCAGCCGCGCGGCGGCGACGGCGCTGTTCAACGAGCTGTACGACGAATGGAGCCGGGGCGCGCGTTGAGCGCGCCCTGCACGGAGCTGCGCGAGGCAGCGCAAGAATCGAGTGAAGGACATGCAATGACGGTGAACCGGAGCAATACGCAGCAGGACCTGTTGGCGCGGCGCAAGGCGTTGGGGCCGGCGTACCGGCTGTTCTACGAGGAGCCGGTGGAGCTGGTGCGCGGCGAGGGCGTGTGGCTGTACGACGCGTCGGGCCGCCGCTACCTGGATGCCTACAACAATGTGCCGGTCGTTGGCCATGCCAATCCGGCCGTGGTGGAGGCGCTGTCGCGCCAGGCTTCGGTGCTCAATACGCATACGCGTTATCTCCACGACGGCGTGGTGCGTTACGCCGAGCGGTTGCTGGCGCTGTTTCCGGATGCGTTGGACACCGCCATGTTCACTTGCACGGGCAGCGAGGCCAATGACCTGGCGCTGCGCATCGCTTTCGAGGCGACTGGTCAGCGCGGCGTGATCGTTACCGGCAACGCCTATCACGGCGTGACCATGGCGCTGGCCGATGTGTCGCCGTCGCTGCGTCCCGTCGGCGCGCACGTCCGCACCATTCCCGCGCCTTGCCAGCTGGAAGGCGCGCCGGCGGAGGTGGCTGCCAAGTTCGCCGCCTGCGTGGACGCGGCGGCCGACGAGCTGGAAGCCGCCGGCACGCCGGTGGCCGCGCTCATGGTCGACACCGTGTTCGCCAGCGACGGCATGTATGCCGATGCCAGCCAGGCGCTGACGCTGGCGGCCGAGCGCGTGCGCGCCCGGGGCGGGCTGTTCATCGCCGATGAAGTGCAGGGCGGCTTTGCCCGCATGGGCGCCAACTGGTGGGCATTCCAGCGCGATGGCGTGATCCCGGACATGGTGTCCATGGGCAAGCCCATGGGCAACGGGCATCCGATAGGCGGCCTGGTCGCGCAGGCGCGCCTGGTCGAGGTCTTTGGCCGGCAATGCCGCTACTTCAATACTTTCGGCGGCAACACCGTGTCGTCGGCGGTCGGGCTGGCAGTGCTGGACGAGCTGGAACGCATCGATGCTCCGGCGCATGTCGAGCGCACCGGCCAGGCGATGGGGCAGGCCCTGGCGGACCTGGCGCAGCGCCATGACTGCCTGGGCGCGGTGCGCGGCAATGGACTGTACTGGGGCGTGGACATCGTGGCGCCCGATGGCGATGCGGCGCATGCCGCCCGCCTGACCCAGCGCGTCGTCAATGGATTGCGCCAGTCCGGCGTGCTGCTCGGCACCGCCGGCCGCAATGCATCCACGCTCAAGATCCGTCCGCCGCTGGTGTTCCAGCCCGAGCATGTCGGCCTCCTGGCCGCAGCCCTGGATGAGCAGTGCCGCGCGGCAATGCGCTGAGCGGCAGCAGACTAGATAACAAGACGCTACACAACAAGACCGATCCCAATACACCACCTCGAATACGCAAGGGAATCATCATGCGCAACACTACCTTCTTCAGGAAAACCGCACTGAATGTCCTGCTGGCCGGCGCGGCCATGGGGGCGTGCACGGCCGCCTGGGCGCAGACGCGCGGCGGCACGCTCAACGTGATCCTGAACCCCGAGCCGCCCGTGCTGATGCTGGGCCTGAACCAGCAGACGCCCACGCAGATCGTCGGCGGCAAGATCTACGAGAGCCTGCTGACTTACGATTTCAAGCTCAATCCCCAGCCCAGCCTTGCCAAGTCGTGGACCGTATCGCCCGACGGCCTGACCTATACCTTCGAGCTGCAGGAAGGCGTGACCTGGCACGACGGCAAGCCGTTCGGCGCGGATGACGTGCTGTTCTCGCTCAAGGAATACCTGCCCGAGGTGCATGCGCGCGCCCGTAACAACCTCAGCCATGTGGCGAGCATCGAGAAGACCGGTCCGCTGAGCGTCGTCATCACGCTCAAGGAGCCGTACTCGCCTTTCATCAACGCGTTTGAAGTGTCCTCCGCGCCCATCGTGCCGGCCCACATCTACAAGGGCACGGACTTCCGCAACAATCCGGCCAACCAGACGCCGATCGGCACCGGACCCTTCAAGTTCAAGGAATGGCAGCGCGGCCGGTTCGTGCTGCTGGAGCGCAACGATAAATACTGGCGCCCCAATCTGCCGTACCTGGACAAAATCTACTTCCAGGTGATTCCGGACGCCAATTCGCGCCTGGTGGCGCTGGAGAGCGGTTCGGTGCAGGTGGCCAGCTTCGGCGACATCGATTTCGCCTTCCTGCCGCAGATCAAGGCCAATCCGCAGCTGGAGGTCACGACCAAGGGCTACGAGTTCACCGGCTCGCACGCCGCGATCGAACTCAATCATCGCGTCAAGCCGATGGACGACGCGCGCTTCCGCCAGGCCATCCAGTACGCCATCGACCGCAAGTTCATCGCCGAGCGCATCTTCTTCGGCGCGGCGCGTCCCGCCACGGGCCCGGTGTCGTCGGTGACGCGCTTCTACGACGACAAGCTGCCGCGCTATGACTACGATCCGAAGAAAGCCATTGCCCTGCTCGACGAGATGGGATTGAAGCCGGACGCCGCGGGCAAGCGCGCCAGCATCAAGCTGCTGGGCCTGCCGTACGGCGACACCTGGAACAAGGTGTCGGAATACGTCAAGAATTCGCTGTCCAAGGTGGGCGTCGAAGTGGTGCTGGAAAGCACCGACGCCGGCAGCTGGGCGCGCCGCTATTCCAACTGGGAGTTCGATTCCGTCGTCGAGTACCTGTACCAGTACTCGGATCCGGCCCTGGGCGTGGACCGCACCTACCGTTCGGACAACAGCCACAAGGGCGGCTACGGCACCAATACGTCGGGCTATGTGAACAAGGACGTGGACGCCGCGCTGATCGCCGCCGCGAAGGAAGTCGATCCGGTCAAGCGCCAGCAGCTGTATTCGCAGGCCTACGGGCTGGTCGCCAAGGATGCGCCGACGGCCTGGCTGGTCGAACTGGCCTTCCCCACCATCACCAACAAAAAGGTCAAGAACGTGACGACGTCCGCCATCGGCGTGGCGGAAAGCTTCGCGACGACCTATATCGAGAAGTAAGCGGGAGAACGGATGATGAGATGGCTGCGGCCCTTACTTTCCGTGCTGGGTAAATCGGTCACGGTGCTGGTCGCAGTCGCCGTCATCAACTTTGCCCTGGTGCACATGGCGCCCGGCGACCCGGTCAGCGTGCTGGCCGGCGAAGCCGGGTCGTCCGACGCGAAGTTCCTGGAGCAGTTGCGCCAGGAATTCAAGCTCGACCAGCCCATCGTGGTGCAGCTGGGGAGCTATCTGCAATCCATCGCCACGCTGGATCTGGGCTATAGCTATCGGCAGCAGCGTCCCGTCTGGGACATGATCGCCGATCGCCTGCCCGCGACGCTGGTGCTGGCGGTGCCGGCGTTTCTCATCGCGCTGCTGGGAGGGATCCTGCTGGGGGCGCTGGCGAGCCGCTACCGGGGTTCATGGCTGGATTCCGCCATCACGGCGGCATCGCTGGCCTTCTACGCCACGCCCATTTTCTGGGTGGGGCTGCTGCTGGTGCTGGGGTTCTCGGTCAGCCTGGGCTGGCTGCCGGCCTTCGGCTACGAGACCATGGGTTCGTCGCTGACGGGCGTCGCGCGCATGCTGGATATCGCCAAGCATGCTTTGTTGCCCATCGTCACCCTGGCGGGCTTCAACCTGGCGGTCTACACCCGCCTGGCACGGGCGTCCATGAACGAGATCCAGGGCGCCGATTTCGTCAAGACGGCGTGGGCCAAGGGCCTGTCGTCAGGCCGAGTGGTATGGGTGCACCAGTTGCGCAATGCCGTGCTGCCGGTCATCACGCTGGCCGGCATGCAGGCCGGCCAACTGATCGGCGGTTCGGTGCTGGTCGAAACCGTGTTCGCCTGGCCGGGCATCGGCCGGCTCGCTTTCGACGCGCTGCAGCAGCGCGATTACCCCGTGCTGCTGGGAGTGTTTTTCTGCACATCGGTGGTGGTGGTGGCGTTCAACCTGCTCACAGACCTGATCTACCGCCTCGTCGATCCTCGCATGCAGAGTCAATCATGAAGTCATTGATCAAGCGATATTTCAGCAATGCCGGCGCGGTGGTCGGGCTGGTCTGCCTGGCCGCCATCGTGCTGATGGCCCTGGGCGCCCAGTGGCTCTATCCCATCAATCCCTGGGACGCGACCGAAGCGCCGTTCCTGCATCCGTTCGAAGAGGCCAGCGCATGGCTGGGGTCGGACTCCATGGGCCGCAATATCGCTGCGGGCATTGTGCATGGCGCGCAGGCCTCGCTGATGGTGGGCGTGGTGGCGACCGTGGTGGCGGTTTTCATCGGCATGCTGGTGGGCGTGCCCGCCGGTTATTTCGGCGGCCGCTGGGACGAGCTGCTGATGCGCCTGACCGAGATCTTCCAGACCATTCCCAGCTTCCTGTTCGCCATTGTGCTGGTGGCCATATTCCAGCCGTCCTTCGGCTCGGTGATCGCCGCCGTGGCGCTGGTGAGCTGGCCGCCGATCGCGCGGCTGGTGCGTGCCGAATTCATGCGGGTCAAGTCCAGTGAATTCGTGGAAGCCGCCTCGGTGCAGGGCTATTCGCGCACCCATATCGTGTTCGCCGAAATCCTGCCGAATTGTGTGTCGCCGCTGATTGTGATGGCGTCGCTGATGGTGGCCAACGCCATTCTGCTTGAAAGCGCCATCAGCTTCCTGGGGTTGGGCGATCCGAATCTGATGACCTGGGGCTACATGGTCGGCGCGTCGCGCACCTTCCTGCGCCTGGCCTGGTGGATGTGCCTGTTCCCGGGGATTGCGATCTTCGTCACCGTGCTGGCGGTCAACCTGATGGGAGAGGGCCTCAACGATGCGCTCAATCCCCGTCTTCATCGCAAGGGGTGAGCCGTGGCGCCGTTGCTTCAGATTGAAAACCTGTCGATCTCGCTGCCGGCCGGCGGAGACCGCGCCCTGGCGGTGGATGGCGTCAGCCTGGACTTGAACCCGCGTGAGATCGTGTGCGTGGTGGGCGAGTCCGGATCGGGCAAGTCCACGCTGGCGCACGCCGTGCTGGGCTTGCTGCCGCGCGGCCTGCGGATCGCCGGCGGCGATATCCGGCTGGGCGAACAGCAGCTGGCCGGCATGCCCCTGGGCGAGCTGCGCAAGGTGCGCGGAAAGCGCATCGCCATGGTCTTCCAGGAGCCGCTCAGCGCGCTCAATCCATTGATGCGCTGCGGCCGCCAGATCGGCGAGATGCTGCGCACGCATGGCATGCGCGATGCGCGCCAGGCGAGCGCGCGCGTGGCCGAGCTGCTGACCTCGGTCGGTTTGCCCGACCACGCCCGCATCGCGGATTCCTATCCCTACCAGTTGTCGGGCGGACAACGCCAGCGTGTCATGATCGCCATGGCGCTGGCGCTGGAGCCCGATGTGCTGATCGCCGACGAACCGACCACGGCGCTGGACGTCACGACGCAGGCGCAGATCCTGGCTCTGATCAAGGACATCCAGCAGCGCAAGGGCCTGGCCGTGCTCTTTATCACGCACGACTTCGGCGTGGTGTCGGAAATCGCCGACCGCATCGTCGTGATGCAGGGCGGGCGCGTGGTGGAGTCCGGGACCGCGCAGCAGGTGCTGCGAGATCCCCAGGCGGCCTATACGCAGTCGCTGCTGGCTGCGGTGCCGTCCTTCCGGCCGCCGGCCGCCAGCGAGGTCCAGTCCGACGCCTTGCTCAGGGTGACGAACCTGCGCAAGACCTACCTGCGCAAGGGCAAGTGGTTTGGCCCGGCCCAGCAGTTCCCGGCCGTGAAGGGCGTGTCGTTCGACATCCGGCGCGGCGAGACGGTGGGGCTGGTCGGCGAGTCGGGGTCGGGCAAGTCGACCATCGGCCGCATGCTGGCGGGGCTGGTATCCGCGGATGGCGGCGAGATGCGGCTGCGCGGGGCCGACCTGCTGGCCGAAGGCGCATTTGCGGACCCCGAGCGGCGCCGTTCGGTGCAGATGATTTTCCAGGACCCGTATGGTTCGCTCAACCCGCGCCATACGGTGGCGCGCATCCTGACCGGTGGCATGCGCCGCCATGGCATGTCCGCCGGCGCCGCGATGGCAAGGGCTCGCGAACTGATGCAGCTGGTCAAGCTGGACCCGTCAGCGCTGGACCGCTATCCCCACGAGTTCTCGGGCGGCCAGCGCCAGCGCCTGGGCTTTGCCCGGGCCATCGCCGTGACGCCGGAACTGATCGTGGCGGACGAGCCCGTTTCGGCGCTGGACGTGTCGGTTCAGGACCAGGTGCTGACCATGCTGCGGCAACTGAAGCAGGAATTGCAGCTGTCCATGCTTTTCATTACCCATGACCTGCGCGTGGCGTCCCAGTTGTGTGATCGCGTCATCGTGCTCAAGCACGGCGAGATCGTCGAGCAGGGGCTGACAGCCCAGGTACTGGAACAGCCCCGGCACGAGTACACGCGCGAGCTGATCGCCGCCGTGCCCGGACGAAGCTGGAAATAGACACTCCCACATGCCCTTATAGGATCGCGCAGTGAAAGCCTTCATCTCTCCGACCCATGACGTGCCCTGGCTCGGCAATGCCATGATCCGTGGGCTGCTCAAGCAGCACCATGATCGCGCCGAACGCAGTTTCGAAGTCCTTGCCGCGCTGAGGGACGACCTGCGCCTGGACTGCCGGTTCGTCCAGCGCGCGGCCGAACGCCCCGTGGAACTGTTCGAAGTGCACGCGCCGGACTACCTGCACTACCTGGAAACCGCTTGGGACGAGTGGTCCAAGGCGCCGGAAGCCTCGTTCGAAGTGCGGCCCTACATCACGACCAATCGCTATTTCCCGACCTTGCGCACGCATATTCCGGTGACGCTGGCGGGCCAATACCTGGGCGACGGCGGTTCGCCTCTGGTCGAGGGCGCCTGGGCCAACATGAACGGCAGCGTGGACGCCGCGGTGGCGGCCGCCGATGCGATCATCGCGGGAGAACGCAGCGCCTATGCGGTGCTGCGCCCGGCCGGCCATCACGCCATGCGCGACCTGGCGATGGGCGGTTGCCACATCGCCAACACGGCCATCGCCGCGCAACGCCTGGCCAAGCGCTTCGGCCGGGTGGCCGTCCTGGATATCGACGTGCACCATGGCAACGGCACGCAGCAGATCTTCTATGACCGCGACGACGTGCTGACGGTGTCGCTGCATGGCAAGCCGGAAACCCTGTTTCCATTCATCTGCGGCTATGCCGACGAGACTGGGACCGGCGCCGGTGAAGGCTATAACCTCAACCTGCCCATCGAAGGCGGCACGGGGATCGGCGGCTATCTCGGCTACTTCGACCAGGCGCTCGAACGGATCAAGGATTTCGCGCCCGGCGTGCTGGTGGTGGCCGCCGGCTACGACACGTTCCGGCACGATCCGTTCGGCAACCTGAATATCGACACGGCCGACTACGCGGTGCTGGGCGATCGCATCGGCCAGCTCGGCTTGCCTACCCTCTTCGTGCAGGAAGGAGGCTACAAGGTGGATACGCTGCGCGCCAACGTCAATTCGCTGGTCGACGGCTATCTCAAGCGCCAGGGGGAATAAGCATGACGACTGCCGCATGCGAGGCCGGCGCGGGCCGGGTTGCGCTGATCAGCGGCGCCAGCCGAGGCATCGGGCTGGCCATCGCGCGCGAACTCCTGGCGCATGGCTGGCGGGTGTCGACGGGTACGCGCCAGCCCGTGGCGGCGCTGGCGGAGTACGGGGCGGATCGTTGCCATGGGGCGGCTTTCGACGCGCGCGACCCGGCCAGTGAAGCCGCCTGGGTGGCTGCCGCGCACGGCCATTTCGGACGCATCGACGCCATCGTGCACAACGCCGGCATCCTGAGCGACAAGACCGTGATCCAGGCCAGCGACGAAGACTTCGATGATATCTTCGCCGTCAACGTCAAGTCTCCCATGCGCCTGACGCGGCTGGCGTGGCCATACTTGCGGGCCGCGCCGGAAGGCAAGGTGCTTGTCATCGCCTCGCTGGCCGGCAAGCGCGTGCGCGCGGCGGAGGGCGGGCTGTATTCCATGAGCAAGGCCGCCGCGCTGATGCTGGCGCATGGCATCCGTCATGCGGGCGAAGCGGATCGCATCCGATGCACGGCGATCTGCCCGGGCTTCGTCGCCACCGATATGGCCGACGGCGTGGAAGAGTCAATCAAATCGCAACTGACGCAGCCCCAGGAAGTCGCCAGGATCGCCCGAATGGCGCTGGAGCTGCCCGCCACGGCCAGCGTGGCGGAAATTCCGGTGAGCTGGCGCGTGGAAACGGCGTTCTGAGGCCATTTGCGGTGGTAGCGCCGGGCCGCGGGGGAGCAGTGGCGCCTTACTTGATTCCGACGATCTTGATCGTCATGATCGAGATCGCGCCAGGCGGGATGTCGGTGTTGCCCGAGTCGCCATAAATCAGCTTCGCCGGAACGTGGAATTTCGCGGAGCCCCCCAGCCCAAGCTGGGTGACGGCCGCCTGGAACGCCGGCGGCAGGTCCGTGACCTTGCTGGTGGCTCCTTCCCCGGAGGAAAGCACTTCGCCGGAGCCCAGCTTTTCTTCCAGTTCGAAGAGGATTTCGCTTTGGGCGGTCGCCATGGGAGGCTTGCCCTTATTCAGGATGCGATACACGGTGCCATCCGGCATTTTGACGGCGCCTTTTTCTTTTGCGGCCTCCGCCAGCAGGACCTTGCTCAGCTTTTCGTTCTTGGACAGCATGGCGGCATCCAGTTGCTGGTCCACGCTGGCAAGCTCGGCGGAGATCTGGTCCTGGGGCAGCTGCATGTTGTTGGCGACCCTGTCGTTGAACCCCTGGGCGAACGCGGCCAGGTCCAGCGTCTTGCCGATGGATAGCAGCTTTCGTGTTTCCTGCGGCGCGCTGTCTCCGTACCAGGCGCCCAGCGCGTAGCTGATGCGGACGTCCTTTGGGACCGAGCCGTTGATCGTGACGCGCTTGGCCGGGCCTGGGATTGCTCCCTTTGCCTCGCCGGCCTGCTGCCTGGCCGCGCGCAGGTCCGCCAGCGCACGCTCCTGTTCCTCCCGCTGCTGCGCCAGGACCTGGTTTTGCGCGAGCAGTTCGGCGACCTGACTGTTCAGGCCGGAGATTTCCATTCCGGCGGCATCGGAGCCGTCTTCGGATGCGTCATGGGCGGGGCGGCTGCTGGCCGTTGCCTGCAAGGCGGCAAGTTCATTTTCGAGCGCGTATTTTTGCGCCAGCGCGTCGTTCAGTTGCTGGGTCAGCTCGCCGATCTGCCCGGCCGATTGCGGCGCCACGGGCGCGGGCGCTGGCGGCGGGATCGCGCGCCGGGAGGATTCGCTTCCGATGATTCTTTCTTCCACCAACCTATCCAGCAGGCTGGTTTCGGAAGCGGATGCCTTTCCGCTGGAAAACGCGAGCGCGCAGCACAGCGCCGTGCCGATATGTTTTCTCATAGCTGGCTGTGCAGGCCCTGCGCACGCTGCATCATGTTGGAATAGATGGCGTTGTTGATGCGGAAGCACACCAGGGAAAGCACCCTGTCGATTTCGGTCTGCATGACTTCGGCCGCCTTGCCGTCGATTGCCGAGGCGTTGGATTTGTAGAGATCGTAGTTTTCGTTGATGGCGGCGAGCTGGGCCCTGTAGGTTTCGTAGGCGTCTGGATTCAATTGCCTCAGGGCGGAAAATTCCTGATAGCACTGCTGGTTCTTGTCGAGGGCATCGTCATTCTTGGAGACGAGGGCGGCGGGGCGGGCGCTGCAGCCTGCCAGGACTAACGCGGCAGACAGAATGGCTGCGCCGGCTGGGAGAAATTTCATGAATGCTGATCCAGGGAAGAATGCGAAACCGCCTGCCCAATCGGCGGTTGCTGATCGCGCCGCGGCGAGGCGGCGACGGCAATCGCATCGATTCGAGGGGTATCGAGGTTTTGATCAGCAATAGACCATAGATGCCCGCGCGCTGAATATCGGACTCGTCGGGTTTGTGTTGCGCATGTCGCATTAAGGCCCGGCTTAACCATGGGTAAACGGACGATGAATCACGGCGGGCGCGGGACTATTTATAGTGGGTCCATCGCCATTCCGAGAGAGAGCACCGCATGCCCAGCCCTGTCGTTACGTCCGCCTATCCGCGCGCCGTGCTGTTCGATCTGCTTACCGCCTTGCTCGATTCCTGGACGGTCTGGAACCGCGCGGCCGGGTCCGAGCCCGCCGGCCGGGCCTGGCGCGCGGAGTATCTGCGCCGCACGTATGGCTGCGGGGCCTACCAGCCCTATGAACAGCTGGTGGAAGCCGCCGCCGCCGCGGTAGGCCTGCCCGCCACGGCGCCGGCCGCGCTGGAGGCCCATTGGGACGAGTTGCCCGTCTGGGACGGCGCGCGCGAGCTGCTGCAGGCGTTGCGTCCGCATTGCCGGCTGGCGGTGGTCACAAATTGCTCGGACCGCCTGGGACGCCGCGCGGCCCGCCTGCTGGGCGTGGACTGGGACGTGGTGGTGACGTCCGAGGAGGCGGGCTATTACAAGCCCGATCCCCGCCCGTACGAACTGGCCCTGGCGCGTCTGGATGCGAAGCCGTCGCAGGCTGCGTTCATCGCGGGATCCGGCTACGACATGTTCGGCACCAGCAAGGTGGGGCTGCGCACGTATTGGCACAACCGGGTGGGGTTGTCTCTGCCGGACGGCGCGGCGCGGCCGGAACGGGAGTCTTCCCGGCTGGAAGAGGCGCTGCCGTGGCTGGCCGGATTCCATGCCGGCTGACCGGTACTCCCGCCGGCATTACGCCGCCGGTTGCATACTGTGGCTGCTTTCACATCTTCCTTTCGGAAGTACAAAATGTTGCCGATATCCCCCGTCGCGCTTGCTAGCATGAGCAGGCCGGGATGACCCGGCATACAGACAGGAAGTGGAGGTTGCCATGCGTTCAAGAACAATACTCAACCGTATCGCAATTGTCGCGGCATCGGGGGCCTTGCTGGCGGGATGCGCCACGCAACAGCAGACCAATACCGCCGTGGGCACGGGCGCGGGAGCGGCGATCGGCGCCGGGATCGGCGCCCTGATCGGCCACGGCAAGGGCGCGGCCATCGGCGCCGGCATTGGCGCGGTGGCGGGCGGGCTGGTCGGGTACAACTGGAAGGTCGTCAAGGAAGACGTGCAGAATTCGGGCGCGTCTTCGCTCGGGATCGACGTGGTTGAAATGCCCGACGGCAGCCTGAAGGTCAATATCCCCAGCGGCGTGTCGTTCGACACCGACAAGACGCAACTCAAGCCCGCCTTGCTGCCCGTGCTGGACAGCGTGGCGCGTTCGCTCAACCAGCATCCCGAACTGCGGGCCAAGGTGGTCGGCCATACCGACAGCACGGGCTCGCTGGCGCACAACCAGACTCTCTCGGTCAACCGGGCCAAGAGCGTGACGGACTACCTGGGCAAGCAGGGCGTGGCCGCCGGCCGCCTGTCCGTTGAAGGGCGCGGCCCGAACGATCCGATCGGCGACAATGCGACCGCCGAAGGCCGCGCGCTGAACCGGCGCGTGGAGATCTATCTTTACGCGGTGAAGCAGTAAGCCCGGGGCGTTTGCCCTTGCCCCCGTGTGCGAGGCGGCTTGCGCGTTGCGCGGCCGTCTTCCGTTTTTTGCGGGGGCGCATTTTTTCCGGAGTCCGCCATGAGCATGTTTCCTCCCGCCCGCATCGGCACCGATACCGCGGTGGCCGCCCTGTCCGGCTGGCAGGCGGTGGCGATGCGCGACGCCATCGAGAAGCGCTTCCGCTTCGCCAGCTTCAACACGGCGTTCGGCTTCATGACGCGTGTGGCGATGTTCGCGGAAAAGCTGAACCACCATCCCGAATGGACCAATGTCTACAACCGCGTGGACGTGACCTTGACCACCCATGACGCTGGCGGCGTGACCGAGCTGGATGTGCGCATGGCGCAGTTCATGGACGAGGCCGCCGCGCAGCTGGGCGCGACCGCGCCGAAGGCCGGGGCCTGAAGCCTCAGTCTTCCTCGTTGCCTTCGGCGGCCTGGAGGTGCCCGATCAGGCGGTCCAGCAGGCCGCCCAGCGCTTGCTGCTCGTCCGCGTTCAGGCAAGAGAAGATTTCGTCGTTGCGTCGGGCGATCAGGTCGATGATGCGCTGGTACTGCGCCATGCCGGCCTGGGTCGGGGCCAGTACCACGCCGCGCCCGTCCGACTCGGAATGGGTTTTCTCGACCAGGCCTCGGTCTACCAGCGCCTGCGCCGAGCGGCTTGCCTGGCCCTTGTTCAGATTGGCCGCGCGCGCCAGGTCGTTGACGGACAAGGGCGCGTAGCGGCCGATGGCCGCCAGGCAGCGCGCCTCGCCCAGGGGGATGCCGCATTCGGCCAGGTAGGCGCGATTCGTGTCCCGGTCCGTGATCTTGTTGAGCACGTGCAGGCGATAGGTCAGGAATCGTTCGAGGGCGGGTTGAGTCACGTCGGGCTGGCGGTGGGGGCGGCGGCACAGTTTGCCACAGGGCCGTTGGCCAGGCAGGCTGCCTCGGCTTGGGCCACCAGCGCGGCGGCTTGCTTCGCGTCCGGCAGCCGGGCCAGCAGCGACAGGCCCAGGATGGACAGGAAGAGCGGCGCCCGCGCTTCGCCGACGCGCGAAAGCGCCTGCGCCATGCCGGTGTAGGCCTGGTCCAGTTCGTCGTTGTTCATGCTTGGCCTTCCTTGTTGGCGTACAGTTCGATCGAGGGGTAATAGGGCTTCAGCGCCGCGAGCAGGGCCGCGGCCGCGGGAGCGGCCCAACGGCCCAGCACGTAGCCGTCCGGACGCATCAGGTAGACGGTGCCGGCGCCGCCGCCGAACCGCTGGGCCAATTGCCCATGCGTGTCGCGCAGGCCGTCGGCGCCGACGCGCAGCACGCGCAGCGGATGGGGCGTGTTCCGGGTGGACGCGGCCAATGCCTCCAGGCCGGCCGCCAGCGCGGCATCGGGCGAGAAGGCCAGCGCCACGAAACCGGCGCCGAAGTATTCGCTGAGGTGGCGCGGTGTTTCGTCGTCCTGCAGCAGCGCCTCCGGCGCGGGCTGGCCGGGCGCGGCGCCGCCCGCCCGCGGGGCCTGGTCTTCCTGGTTCAGCGGCGAGGTGTCATACGAGATGGGCGCCGACTGCCGCGGGTTGATGAGCGGCCGGACCGAGTCGTCCACCAGCGCCAGGCGCAGCGCGGCTTCGCGCATCAGGCGGAAACCGTAGTCGGGCGGGGCCATGAACTCCGTGCTCTTGGCGCCATAGGCCAGGTTCTGCCGGGTGGCATGGACGCGTTCCACGCTGTAGCTGTCCAGCAGGCTGTCGGGCGCCTGGCCCTTCAGCACCCAAGCCAGTTTCCAGGCCAGGTTGCCGGCGTCGTCCAGCCCAGAATTCAGCCCGCGCACGCCGAAGATCGGCACCAGGTGGCCGGCGTCTCCCGCGAACAGGACCCGGCCGTGGCGATAGCTTTCCAGCGTCAGGCACTTGGCGTTGTAGATGGATATCCACAGCGGCTTCCAGGGCGCGGTTTCTCCGATCATGTCCAGGTGGCTCTGCACGCGGGGCAGCACGTTCTCCGGCTTGACGGCTTCTTCGGGATCCTCATCGTCCCGGATCTGGTAGTCCACGCGCCAGACATTGCCCGGCTGCCGGTGCATCAACAGGGTGGAGCCGGGGTTGGACGGAGGGTCGAACCAGGCCAGGCGCTCCACGGGGCGCAGGGATTCCTGTTCGATGTCGACAATGACGTAGCGTCCTTCGTACTGCATGCCTTCCAGCTTCAGGCCCATCGTTTCGCGCACGGTGCTGCGGCCGCCGTCGCAGGCGATCAGCCAATCGGCGCGCACGGTTTGGCGCCGGCCTTCGCTGTCGACCTCGACCGTTACCCCGTCGGCATCCGCCCGCAGGCCGGCAACGCGGGCCGACCATTGCAGCGCGGCCAGTTCCGGATGGCGCTGCATGGCCTGGTGGGCGTATTCCTCCACCGCGTACTGCTGGATGTTGACCATCGGCGCATAGCGCTGCAGCGGGTCGTGCGGCATCTCGAAATGCAGGACCTCGCGGTCGCGGTAGTAGCTGCGTCCGCCCGTCCAGGCCAGGCCCGTGGCCGTGAGGGGACGGTCCGCGCCGACCCAGCCCATGATTTCCTGCGACCGGCGCGAAATGCAGATGGCGCGGCTGCCGCTGCAATAGTCGTCGTCCGCTTCCACGGTCAGCGAGGCGATGCCGTATTCGGCGAGGAGGGCGGCCAGCATCAGGCCGACTGGGCCGCCACCGGCGATGAGGACGGGGACGTGGGAAGGGAGCGTCATGATGTCTCGTCAATTTGGTTGTTTGCGCAACTATATTCCCAAGTGGTTGAGGGCGCAACCATTTCCGGCAGGCAAAAAAAACCCGCCGGATCAGGGCGGGTTTCAGGGAGCCTGGATTTATCAGTTGCGCACGTAGTAGATACGCATGGCGTGCTGCTTCTGCGCGCCGTCCATGACGCGCAGCACCACGACCTTGGGCGTGAAGCCGTCGGGCAGCTTCAACTGGCCGATCGCGTAGTCGTAGCGGTCCACGTTCAGTTCGGGGCCTTCGGGCGTGACCGTGGCGGCGCGGCCATTCGAGTACGTGCCTTCGATGGTGAACGTGAGCGTGCCCTTGAACGGCGCGCCCTGGCGGTCTTCGCGCATGACCAGGACCTGGTAGTCAAGCTGGCCCGGCGCCCGCTTGAAGGTGCCCGAACGGATGCCCAGGTTGCCGCCGCGCGGGTCGGCCGGCATGGCGTCCTGGAACAGCACCAGTTCCTTGTTCAGGGTTTCGATCTTGCTGCGGGCCTCGGCCAGGTCGCTGGTCAGCTTTTCGTGGCCGGTTTTGTTGGCATCGCGCTGCTGCGTGGTTTCTTCGAGTTGGGTCTGCAGGCGCTGGCGCTCGAGGTTGGCCGCGCTGAGCTCGCTGTGCAGTTGCTCGGATTGCTCGACGGTCAGCCGTTGCGGCCCGTAGTTGGTCTGGAGGAAGAGTACGCCGCCGGCGCCGAGGGCAATGCCCACCAGCAACAGGACAAGCCAGCGCGGCATGCGCCGTGTGCGTTGGCCCGGCTGGTATACGGAGGGCTTGAACACGGCCCGTTGTGATCTTCCGAACATCCCCATTCCTAGAAAACTTCCTGTATGTAGGCTCAACCGCGCCCAGGGGCGCGGGTCAAAACGTCAGAGAATACCCCGTTAGCCGGGGGCGTTGGGTGCGCGGACAATCCTGGTTGCGCACGTTGATATTGTGAAATATGTGGACATCAACGGGCCGGGCCGCCGAGCTCGGCGTCCAGGTCGGCCAGCCGCTGCGGCGTGCCGACATCCGTCCAGCGGCCTGCATGGCGCGCGCCGCGCGCGAGGTTCCGGGCCATGGCCTGCCTGAGCAACGGCGCCAGGGGCGCCGCCGTGCCTCGGACGACGTCCGCGAACAACGAAGGATGGTAGACGCCGATACCGGAAAAGGTCAAACGAGGTTCGCCCTGGGCGTGGACGCGGCCGTCCGCCGCCAGGTGAAAGTCGCCGTTCGGGTGCTGGACGGGATTGTCCACCATCAGCAGCCAGGCTCCGCCTTCCGGGAGGCTCCGGGCCAGGTCGAAGGCCGAGGCCGGATCCCAGTCGCACCAGACGTCGCCGTTGATCACCAGAAAAGGGGCGTCGCCCAGCAGCGGCAGCGCCTGGGCGATGCCGCCCGCCGTTTCCAGTGCGGCCGCCTCGGCCGAATAACGGATCCGCACGCCGAATTCGCTGCCGTCGCCCAGCGCGCGTTCGATCTCGTGCCCGAGCCAGGCATGGTTGATGACGATGTCGTGGATGCCCGCGGCCGCCAGCCGCCGCAGGTGCCAGACGATCAGAGGTTTGCCGCCCACCGGCAGCAGCGGCTTGGGCAGGCGGTCAGTCAGCGGGCGCATGCGCTCGCCGCGGCCCGCCGCTAGTATCATGGCCCGCATCAGAACGTATACCCGACGGAGACTTCGCGGTTGTCCAGCTTGTCCAGCAGGCGCAGAAGGGGGGTGAAGACGCCATAGCGCTGGGCCACCTGGCGGACGTAGCCGTTCATGCGCGGCATATGGGCCAGGTAGTGCGCCTTGCCGTCGCGATGGTTGAGCCGCGCGAACACGCCCATGATGCGCAGGTTGCGCTGCAGTCCCATCCATTCATAGGCGCGGTGGAATTCCGCGAAATCGGCGTCCACCGGCAGGCCGGCCGCGCGCGCCATTTCCCAGTACCGGATCGCCCAGTCCAGCTGCTGGGGTTCTTCCCAGGTGGTGCGCGCGTCGGTGACCAGCGAAGCCAGGTCGTAGGTGATCGGGCCGGCCAGCGCGTCCTGGAAGTCGATGACTCCGGGGTTGGGGCCGTACCGCGGATCGTCGCAGACCATCAGGTTGGGGGAGTGGAAATCGCGGTGCACCAGCACCTGGGCCTGGCCGCCGTTGCTGGCCGAGAGCAGGGCGAAGATCTTGTCCAGCGCGTTCGCCGTCTTGTCGTCCAGGGTGACGCCGTGGTGCTTGCCCACGTACCACTCGGGGAACAGCTTCAGTTCGTCGGCCAGCCGGGCCGTGTCGTAGGTGGCCAGGCCCGCGGTGGATGCCTGCTGCAGCCGGACCAGCGCGGCGATGGCGTCGCGGTACAGGGCCTGGAGCTCGCTGTCCGTCAGACCGGCCTGGATGCGTTGGTAATAGGTCTGCTCACCCAGGTCTGTGAGCAGCAGCAGGCCCTGGTCCTGGTCCTTTTCGACCACGGCGGGCACGTTCAGCCCGGCATCCGCCAGCAACTGGCCCACCTGCAGGAACGGGCGGGTGTCTTCGTGGGCCGGGGGGGCGTCCATGACGATCAGGGTGCGTTCGCCGGCGTCGAGCCTGAAATAGCGCCGGAAACTGGCGTCGGCCGACGCCGGACGCAGCGTGTCCACGGCGAGGTTCAGGGCGGCGGGCAGGCTGGCCAGCCAGTTGCGGATCTGCTCCAGGCGGGGGTCGTGGTCGTTTTTCAAGGAAGATCCGTGTCAGTAAGGCAATATTGCAGAAAATTGTGTCGTGAGCACTTAGGGCTGGGCCTATGGCGCGGCTTCTCTATAATACCGGCTCGTTTCCGTTAGCATTGGCCCTTCGTGGGTGCCGGTGTCGGGTTTCCCCATCGTCAAAAAGGGCTGTTTTCACTCGTGCGCAAGGTTCGGTGGTTGATCCTCTCTGCTGTCAGCATGGCCGCCGGAGCCGTCCAGGCTCAAGGCAGCCAGGGCACCGTTCCCGCCGCCTCGTCGGCCACGGAAGCGCCGGTGCTGCGCACATCGCCGGGCTTGCGGATGCACCGCCTGCCCGACGACAACATTCCCGCCTTCATGGAAGCCGACACGATCGAGGGCGACCCCGATTCCGACCTGATCCTGTCCGGCAATGCGCAGGTGCGCCGCATCGACGGCGTGATCAAGGGCGACCGCATCAATTACCGCAAGGACACGGGCGAAGTCGACGTCCAGGGCAATGCCCGCATGATGCGCGACGGCACCCTGGTGACGGGGCCGAACGCCACGTTCAATGTGGACAAGTATTCGGGCGAGGTCGAAAAGCCCAATTTCTGGATGGGCGCCACGGGCGGCTTTGCGGTTGCCGAACACGCGGACATCTTCAGCAAGTCGCAGATGCGGCTGCATACGGTGACTTATAGCGGCTGCTCCTGCGAGACGCCGTCGTGGTACATCAAGGCCAATACCGTCGACGTCGACTTCGACGAGAACGAAGGCGTGGCGCGCAATGGCGTGCTGTACTTCAAGGACGTCCCGATCCTGGCGTCGCCCTACATGACCTTTCCGGTCAAGAAGGAACGCAAATCGGGTTTCCTGGTGCCGACCTACGGCACCACCAGCCAGGGCGGCTTCGATCTTTCGCTGCCGTACTACCTGAACCTGGCGCCCAATTACGACATGACCATACAGCCGCGCTATTTCTCCAAGCGCGGCCTGCAGCTGGGTGGCGAGTTCCGCTATATGGGGTGGAGCTACGCCGGCACCATGAACGGCACCTACCTGCCCAATGACAACGTCACGGGCGAGGACCGCTGGATGTACTGGTGGCGCCACCAGCAGACGTTCTCCCATGGGTTCTACGCCGACTGGGACGTCGCCAAGGTTTCGGACGACGACTACTTCCGCGATATCTCCCAGCTGGGCCTGAACCAGGCGTCCACTACCTATCTGCCGCAGCGCGCCCGCGTGGGCTGGGGCTCCAAGTACTGGAGCGCGTACGCTCAGGTCTTCAAGTACCAGACCCTGCAGGATCCGGACGCGCCGCTGGTGCCGCCGTACGACAAGGTCCCCGAGCTCTTCCTGCGCGGGGCGCGCTACGACTGGGGTGGCTTCGACGTCGATTGGACCTCCACCGCCGTGCGCTTCAGCATCCCCACGGTGGGCGGCGCGCGCCAGGGGCCGCAGGGCGATCGTCTCCAAAGCTATCCGACCGTCTCCTATCCGATCGTAAGGCCGGGTTGGTTCATTGTCCCGAAGGCCGGCGTGAACTACACGCAATACCAGACCAACTGGTACGGCCGCGATTGGCTCGGCCTCAATGCGAACACGCCGAACGCCAACACTTCTTTCGGCTATCCGCAGTCGCAGTCGCGCACGGTGCCGATCATGTCGCTGGACACGGGCCTGATCTTCGAGCGCGACACCTCTCTGTTCGGCAAGGCCTCGACGCAGACGCTGGAGCCGCGCCTGTACTACCTGTACGTGCCGTACCGCGACCAGTCCAAGCTGCCCGTCTACGACACGTCGCTGGCGGACTTCAGCTTTTCCCAGGCCTTCGAGGAAAACATCTACACCGGCGGCTGGGACCGCATCTCGAACGCGAACCAGCTCACGGCCGCGCTGACCACGCGCTGGCTTGACGCCAACACCGGTTTCGAGCGCATGTCGCTGTCCGTGGCGCAGCGGCTGTATTTCGCGGACCAGAAGGTCACGCTGCCCGGCGAGACGCCTCGCGAGAACGTGCGTTCCGATTTCCTGGTGGGCGCCAGCGCGGCCCTCACCGACACGCTTACCACCGAGATCGCGGCGCAATACAACCCCTACGACAACAACTGGTCGCGCGGGCTGGTGAGCGCGCGCTGGATGCCCCAGCGCCTGACCACGGTGGCGCTGTCCTACCGCTACCAGCGCGATCCGCAGCCCGGCGTTTTCTACCAGCCGCAGGGCCAGAACCAGGTCAGCCTGGCGCTCCAGTGGCCGTTCAGCAAGCGCTGGTACGGCGTGGGCCGGATCGACTATTCCTTGCGCTCCGGTCCCTCCAGCACGGTCGCCAACACGACGGAGTCCCCGCGCGTGACGCAGGCCATCGCCGGCCTGGAGTACAAAGGGGATTGCTGCTGGGTGGGCCGCGTGGTCTACCAGCGCTATGCCGTTTCGGCGACGGACGCCAACTCCGCAGTGTTCCTGCAGCTTGAGCTGACCGGCTTGGGTTCCCTGGGAACCGACCCGATGAACCTGCTGAACAGAAGTATCCCCGGCTACTCGCGCATTACTCCGCCCGTGCCGGCCGGGACCACATTTGAAAGGTATGAATGATGCGTAGGTTGCACTCTTTGCGCCGCCTCTCCCGCAATGCGTTGTTGCTGGCCATGTGCGCCGGCTTGCCCGCCGCGCATGCGGCGGAGCAGAACGGCAAGGGCTCGAACAACGGCGCCAGGGCCGCTTCCGCGCAGAAGGGCGCGACGGCCTCGCCCGCGCAGAAAGATGCCGCTCCTGCCCCGCAGGGCGAGCAATTCGTCGACGGTATCGCCGCCGTCGTCGACAAGGACGTCATCACGCTGCGCGAGCTGCGCGACGCCTCCCAGCGCATTGCGGGCGAATTGAAGTCCCGCGGCATCCAGGTGCCCGACGACCAGACCCTGCAGCACCAGGTGCTGCAGCGCCTGATCATGGAACGCGTGCAGCGCCACGAGGCGGACCGCCTGGGCATCCGCGTGGACGACGGGCAGATCGACATGGCCATCCAGACCATTGCCGGTCGCAACAAGATCACCGTGGCCCAGCTGCGCCAGGAAATCGAGAAGTCCGGCACATCCTGGGATGCCTACCGCAAGTCGCTGCGCGACGAGATCCGCACGGATCGCCTGCGCCAGCGCGCGGTGGACTCCACCATCGTCATTTCCGACGCGGAGGTCGATGCTTTCCTGAAGGACCAGCGGCGCAATCCGGCGTTCGGCGCCGCGCCCGTCGCGGCGCCGCAGCCGCAGGCCCAGCCGGAGCCCGCGCCGGAGCAGGCTGCCGCGCCGGCGGGGCCGATGCTTTATGCCCTGGCCCAGATCCTGGTGCGCGTGCCCGAAGGCTCGTCGCCCGATCAGCTGGCCGTGTTGCGCAAGAAGGCCGAAGGCCTGCTGGCGCAGGCCAAGCGCGGCGACGATTTCGCCAGCCTGGCCGCGGCCGCTTCGGACGGCCCTGAGGCCCTGCAGGGCGGCGTCATGGGCGTGCGTCCGCTGGACGGTTGGCCCGATCTGTTCGTGAAGGCCATCAGCGGCCTGCAGAAAGGGCAGGTCAGCGGCCTGATCCAGAGCGGCAACGGCTTCCACATCATCAAGGTGATGGACCGCGGAACGGCGCAGCCCGCGCCCAATCGCACGGCCCGCGCGCCGGCTCCCGCCCCGGCGCCCGCGCCGCAGCCCGCCGCGCGCCCGCAGCAGGCGCAGCAAGGGCCGGTGGAAGTCGTGCAGACCCGCGCGCGCCACATCCTGATCAAGACCTCCACCGTCATGAGCGATGAGCTGGCGCGGCAGCGCCTGGAACAGGTCCGCCAGCGGCTGGTGAGCGGCGGGGCCAAGTTCGAGGACATGGCCCGCCAATACTCGCAGGACGCGACGGCTCCGCAGGGCGGCGAGCTGGGGTGGCTGAACCCGGGCGAAACCGTGCCTCCGTTCGAGGCCGCCATGAACGCCTTGCAGCCGGGCGAGATCAGCCAGCCGGTCCAGTCGCCTTTCGGCTGGCACCTGATCCAGGTGGAAGAGCGCCGCCAGCATGACGCGTCCGACGACATGGCGCGCATGAAGGCCCGCCAGACCCTCTTCGAACGCCGCGCCCAGCCCGCATTCGAAGACTGGCTGGAGCAGCTGCGCGCGCAGGCGTACGTGGACAACCGCCTGGAAAAGCAGCAGAAGATCCAGCAGAACAACCGCTAAACGCATTACGGGCTTTACATGTCTCAACACCAGGCGCGCAAGCGCTTCGGCCAGAACTTCCTGACCGACGAGAGCGTCGTCGAGTCCATCGTCCGGGCGGTTGCCCCCGCTCGCGACGATGCCGTGGTCGAGATCGGCCCGGGCTTGTCCGCGCTGACCCGGCCGCTGCTCGAACGCCTGGATCACCTGACTGCGGTCGAGATCGACCGCGACCTGGCCGCCCGCCTGCGCAAGCAGTTCGACGCAAGCCGCCTGACCGTGGTCGAGGCGGATGCGCTGACCGTGGATTTTTCCCAGTTCGGCGGCGGGCTGCGAGTCGTGGGCAACCTGCCCTACAACATTTCCAGCCCCTTGCTGTTCCACCTGATGGCATGGGCCGACCATATCCGCGACCAGCATTTCATGCTGCAGCGGGAAGTGATCGACCGCATGGTGGCGCAGCCGGGCTCGGGCGACTTCAGCCGGCTTTCGGTGATGCTGCAGTCGCGCTACCGCATGCACAAGCTCTTCGACGTGCCGCCCGAGGCCTTCGATCCGCCGCCCAAGGTGGTGTCCGCGATCGTGCGCATGGTGCCCTTGCCGGCAGAGCGCCTGCGCCCGGCCAGCGAGCGCGCATTCGAGACGGTGGTGGCGCGCGCGTTCTCGCAGCGGCGCAAGATGCTGCGCCGGGTTCTGGCCGACTGGGCTGCGCAGGTGCCCTGGGAGGCCCTGGACATCCCGCCCACCGCGCGCGCCGAGGATATTTCGGTGGACCGGTATATCCGCCTGTCCGACGCGCTGGTCGAGGCTGGGGTGTTGCAGGCCGGTTGAGTCCTTCCCAGCAAGGAAAAAGCCCGCGTCAGCGGGCTTTTCGATTTCTACAGCATGCGCTTTTGCGCGGCCAGCCAGAGCTGCGTGACGTCGCGTGCGCGATCGCTCAGCAGTTTTTCGGCGTCCGCCAGGGCCTGTTGCAGCGTGATGGGGCCGGGCGCCAGGCTGAAGGCGGCACTGATGCCGCCCGCATGCAGCGCTTCATAGCCTTCGCCGAGCGAGCCGGCCAGCGCCACGACCGGCACGCCCGCGCGCTGCGCGATTTTCGCGACGCCGGCGGGCGTCTTGCCGCGCAGGGTTTGCGCGTCCATGCGGCCTTCGCCGGTGAACACCAGCGCGGCGCCTTCGACGGCCTCGGCCAGGCCGCCCAGCTCGGCCACGATTTCCACGCCGGGGCGGAAGCGGGCATTCAGGAAGGCCTTTGCCGCGAAACCCAGCCCGCCAGCCGCGCCCGCGCCGGGCTCATGGCGGTGGTCCGCGCCCAGGTGCTTCGCGCACACGTCGGCGAAATTCGCCAGCATCTGATCCAGGGCCAGCACCTGTTCCGGCGTGGCGCCCTTTTGCGGGCCGAAGACATGCGACGCGCCTTGCGGGCCGCATAGCGGGTTGTCCACGTCCGAAGCGATATCGATGGGGATGCCTGCCAAACGCGGATCCAGGCCGCGGGCGTCGATGCTGGCGAGTTTGCCGAGCGCGCCGCCGCCAGGCGGCAGGCTGCGCCCGTCCGCGTCGAGCAGGCGCGCGCCCAGGGCCGTCAGCATGCCGGCGCCGGCGTCGTTGGTGGCCGACCCGCCCAGGCCCAGGATGATGCGCTTGGCGCCCGCATTCAAGGCGGCCAGCATCAGTTCGCCCACGCCGTGGCTGCTGGCGCGCATCGGGTCGCGCCGGGCGGCAGGAATCAGTTCCAGGCCCGCCGCCGCGGCCATTTCGATCACCGCCGTGCCGTCTTCCAGCAGGCCCCAGATGGCGTCGACCTTGTAGCCCAGCGCATCGTTCACCGCCAGCTGCCGCGCCTTGCCGCCGGTTGCGGCCAGCACGGCCTCGACCGTGCCTTCGCCGCCGTCGGCCATCGGAATGCATACCGTATGGGCGCCGGGGAAGGCGGCCTTGACGCCGCGCGCGATGGCCGCGGCCGCATCGGGCGCGGAAACGCTTTCTTTGAAAGAGTCGGGAGCGATGACGATTTTCACGGATTCGAACGGTTGGTTGAGGGATGGCTGGATGCCCATGATACCCGGCTGTGCGCGGGCGGCGTACCATAACGCTTCCGTCGTTTTAGCGAGAGTGGATCGTCATGCCCGTATTGCGCCGCACCAAAATTGTCGCCACCCTGGGACCCTCGACTTCGACGCCCGAGCGCATCGAAGCGATGATCCGCGCGGGCCTGGACGTCGCCCGCCTGAACTTCTCGCACGGCAGCGCGGACGACCATCGCGCGCGCGCCCGGCTGGTGCGCGAGATCGCCGCCAAGCAAGGGCGTTTCGTGGCCATCATGGGCGACCTGCAAGGCCCCAAGATCCGCATTGCGCGCTTCACTGACAAGCAGGTCCAGCTGCAGGCGGGCCAGCCCTTCACGCTGTCGCGCGTGCATCCCAAGGAAGCCGGCACGAGCAGCATCGTGGGCATCGACTACCCCGAGCTGGTGCAGGACTGCCGCGTGGGCGACGAGCTGCTGCTCGACGACGGCCGCGTGGTGCTGGTGGTGGACAGCGTCGAGGGCGATGAGGTCCATACCACCGTGACCGTGGGAGGCCCTCTGTCGAACAACAAGGGCATCAACCGGCGCGGCGGCGGCCTGTCGGCGCCCAGCCTGACCGACAAGGACAGGGTCGACATCAAGCTGGCGGCCGAAATGGAGCTGGACTACGTGGCGGTGTCGTTCCCGCGTTATGGCAGCGATATCGACGAGGCGCGCACGCTGCTGGCGGCGGCGGGCAGCCAGGCGTGGATCATCGCCAAGATCGAACGCGCGGAAGCGGTGGCGGACGACGAAGCGCTGGACGCCCTGATCCGCGCGAGCGATGGCGTGATGGTCGCGCGCGGCGACCTGGGCGTGGAAGTGGGGGACGCCGAACTGGTGGGCATCCAGAAACGCATCATCCAGCATGCGCGTACCCTGAACAAGGTCGTCATCACCGCCACGCAGATGATGGAGTCCATGATTTCCAGCCCCATGCCGACGCGGGCCGAAGTATCGGACGTGGCCAACGCGGTGCTGGACTACACCGATGCCGTCATGCTGTCGGCGGAGAGCGCGTCGGGGCAGTATCCCGTGGAAACGGTGCAGGCCATGGCGCGCGTGTGCCTGGGGGCCGAAAAGCATCCCACCTCGACGAAATCGCATCACCGCCTGGGCGAGACCTTCTCCCGCTGCGACGAGACCATCGCGCTCGCGGCGATGTACGCGGCTAACCATTTTCCCGGCGTGAAGGCCATTATTTCGCTGACGGAAAGCGGGCATACGCCGCTGATCATGTCGCGCATCCGCTCGGGCGTGCCGATCTATTGCTACAGCCCGCACAGCGTCACGCAGAACCGCGTGGCGATGTTCCGCGGCGTCTACACCATCCCGTTCGCGCCGTCGGACTACGAGCCCGCCGACCTGAGCAATGCCGCCATCGACGAACTGCGCCGCCGCAACCTGGTGCAGACCGGCGACTGGGTGATCCTGACGAAGGGCGATTTCTACCGTGACAGCGGCGGCACCAACGGCATGAAGATCCTGTTGGTCGATTGATGCGGCGGCGGCCGGGGCGCGATCCCGGCCGCCGCCGCGCCGGGCTTCAGCCGAAGAACCAGTAGCACACGCCGATGGCCGCCAGCACCCCGGCCAGGTCGGCGACCAGGGCGCAGCCCACGGCGTGGCGCGCGCGCAGGATACCCACCGATCCGAAATACACCGCCAGCACGTAGAAGGTGGTTTCGGTGCTGCCCTGGACGACGGCCGAGAGCAGGGCCGGGAAGCTGTCCACGCCGAAGTGCGTCATTGTTTCCAGCATCATGGCGCGCGCGGCGCTGCCCGAGAACGGCTTGACCAGCGCGGTGGGCAGGGCGTCCACGAAGCGCGTGTCCCAGCCCGCGTGATGGGCCATCCAGCGGATGCCGTCGAGCAGGAAGTCGAGCGCGCCGGACGCGCGCAGCACGCCGACGGCGCACAGCATCGCCACCAGGTAGGGCAGCAGGCTCTTGGCGATGTCGAAGCCTTCCTTGGCGCCTTCGATGAAGGCCTCGTAGACGGGCACCTTTTTCCAGGCTCCGGCGATCAGGAATGCGATCAGGATGCCGAACAAGCTCAGGTTGCCCATCAGCGACGACAGAGAGGCGATGGCGGCGGCCGACATGCCCGCCAGCAGCGCCATGAATCCTCCCATCAGCAGGGCCGCGCCGCCCAGCCAGAGCACGACGACGGGGTCCGCCAGGCGCAGTCGCTGGCAGGCCGCCACCGCCAGGAAGCCGGCCAGGGTCGACGCGCTGGTGGCCAGCAGGATGGGCAGGAACACCAGCGTCGGATCCGCCGCGCCCTGCTGCGCCCGGAACATGAACAGCGTGACCGGCAGCAGGGTCAGCGACGAGGCGTTCAGCACCAGGAAGAGGATCTGCGCGTTGGTGGCGGTCTCGGGCGTGGGATTCAGGGATTGCAGTTCGCGCATGGCGCGCAGCCCGATCGGCGTGGCGGCATTGTCCAGCCCAAGGCCGTTGGCGGCGAAGTTCAGCGTGATCAGGCCGATGGCGGGATGGTTGCGCGGCACCTCGGGCATCAGGCGGGCGAACAGCGGGCCCAGTATCTGCGCCAGCTTTTCCACCAGGCCGGCGCCTTCGGCGATGCGCAGGAAGCCCAGCCACAGGGTCAGCGTGCCGAACAGCAGCACCATCACTTCCACGGACACGCGGGCCATGTCGAACAGGCTGGCCACCATCAGGCGGAAGACCTCGGGGTCGCCGACGGCAAGCCAGCGGTACAGCGCGGCCGCCGCTGCGGTAAGGAAGAAGCCCAGCCAGAGTTTGTTCAGCATGCGGAAAGTGCCCGGATAGCGATTCGTTGCGCCGCCCATTGTCGCATCCCGGCAAGCCGCAGCTTGGCCCGGGCTTGCCAATTCTGGTACTTTGGTCCCAGGGCGATAACAGATAACAGTGAGAGACACTCATGGATTTCAATGCCTGGCGCCGGCGCCGCATCTCGGAACCCGCGTATCGCTGGGCGCGCAACGCGCTGCCGGCCATGTCCGCTACCGAGCGCGAAGCCATCGAGGCCGGCGACACCTGGTGGGACGCCGACCTGTTCACCGGCAACCCCGACTGGCGCAAGCTGCTGGACGTGCCCGCCGCCGTGCTGACGCCGGAAGAGCAGCGCTTCATCGACGGCCCGGTAGCCCGTTTGTGCGCCATGCTGGACGAATGGGACATCACCTGGAACCGGCGCGACCTGCCGCCCGAGGTCTGGGCTTTCCTGAAGGCCGAGCGCTTCTTCGGCATGATCATTCCGCGGCGCTATGGCGGCCTGGGGTTTTCGCCCTATGCCCATTCCGAAGTCGTGCGGCGCATTTCGGCCTATTCCATCACCGCGGGCGTGACGGTCATGGTGCCCAACTCGCTGGGCCCGGGCGAATTGCTGATGCAGTTCGGCACGCCCGCCCAGCGCGATTACTGGCTGCCCCGACTGGCCGACGGCAGCGAGGTGCCGTGCTTCGGCCTCACCAGCCCCGAGGCGGGCTCGGACGCGGCGTCCATGGTGGACACGGGCGTCGTCTGCCGGCAGGTGGTGGACGGCCGCGAACTGATCGGAATCCGGCTGAACTGGCACAAGCGCTACATCACGCTGGGCCCCGTGGCGACCGTGCTGGGCCTGGCCTTCAAGATGTCGGATCCGGACGGCATCCTGGGAGGGCCCAAGGACATCGGCATTTCGGTCGCCCTGGTGCCGACCGAGGCGCCGGGCGTGGAGATCGGCCGCCGCCACCTTCCGGCCATGCAGGTCTTCCAGAACGGCCCCAACCGTGGGCGCGACGTGTTCGTGCCCCTGGATGCGCTGATCGGCGGCGCCGAGCGCGCGGGCCATGGCTGGCAGATGCTGATGAGCGCGCTGGCGGCGGGCCGGGGCATTTCGCTGCCGTCGCTGTCGGCCGCCGCCGCCGTGATGTGCGCGCACACCACCGGCATGTACGCGCGCGTGCGCGAGCAATTCGGCATACCGGTGGGCAAGTTCGAAGGCGTGCAGGAGCGCCTGGCCAGCCTGGCGGGCAATGCCTACCTGGTGGAGGCCGCCAGGCGCCTGACCTGCGCCGCGCTGAACCAGGACGTGAAGCCGGCGGTGGTCTCCGGCATCATGAAGTACCACGCCACCGAACGCATGCGCAGTTCGGTCAACGACGCCATGGACATCCATGCGGGCCGCGCCGTCATCGACGGCCCCAGCAACTACCTGGGCGCGCTGTATCGCGCCGTGCCCATCGCCATCACGGTCGAAGGCGCCAACATCCTGACGCGCAACCTGATCATCTTCGGCCAGGGCGCGATCCGCGCCCATCCCTACCTGATGCCGGAAATCCTGGCGCTGGGCAACCCCGACGAGGAACGCGGCATTGCCGTTTTCCACGACGTGTTCTGGCGGCACCTGCGCCATGCGGGGATCAACGCCCTGCGCGCCGTCGGCCGCGCCTGGACCGGAGGCCTGCTGGCGCCGGCTCCGGCCTCGGGGCCCACGGCCGGGCATTACCGGCGGTTGAGCCGCTACGCGTCGGGCTTCGCCCTGCTCGCCGACGCAACGCTGGGGCAGCTGGGAGGGGCCTTGAAGCGTCGCGAAATGATCTCCGCGCGGCTGGGGGACATCCTGTCCGAGCTGTACCTGCTGTCCGCCGTGCTGAAGCGCTGGGAGGACGAGGGCCGCAAGCACGATGACCTGCCCCTGGTGCATTGGTGCCTGGAACAGGGCTACGCCGCCATCGAGAAAGGCATGGACCAGGTGCTGCGCAACCTGCCGGGCCGCGTGCTGTCCTGGGGCCTGCGCGCGGCCATTCTGCCGCTGCGCCTGGCCAGGGGGCCGAGCGACGCCCTGACCCGCGAATGCGCCGAGCTGTTGCTGAAGCCCTCGCCGACGCATGCCCGGCTGGCCGCCGATCTGCACCGGGATCCGGGCGATCCCCATTCAGGGAGCGATCCGGTGGGCCTGCTGACCCGCGCGTTCGCGCTTGCTGATGCGGTGCAGCCGCTGCGCGAACGCCTGCATCAATCGGGCGTGCGCGACTGGCGCGAGGCGTATCGGCGCGGCGCGCTCACGGACGCGCAGGCGGCCGCGTTCGAGGAAGCCGAGACGATCGTGTCGCAGGTCCTGCAGGTGGATGATTTCGCGCCCGAAGACCTGTCGCCGCCCGCAGCGGGGCCGGAAGCGCCGCCGCGCGGCGGGGCCTCCTTGCCAGGGGAGCCTGGCAAGGAGGCCTAGTCGTCCTGGTTGGGATCCATGTCCGGGAACAGGATCTCGGTGTAGCCGAACTTCGAGAAGTCCTGGATCCGGGAGGGGTACAGCCGGCCGATCAGGTGGTCGCACTCGTGCTGCACCACGCGGGCATGGAAACCTTCGGCTTCCCGCTCGATGAGCTGGCCGTAAGGGTCGCGCCCGCTGTAGCGGATGCGGCGGTAGCGCGGCACCAGGCCGCGCAGGCCCGGCACCGACAGGCAGCCTTCCCAGCCGTTTTCCATCTCGTCCGACAGCGGCGTGATGACGGGATTGCACAGGATGGTCTGCGGCACGGGCGGCGCGTCGGGGTAGCGCTCGTTGCGGTCGAAACCGAAGATAACCAATTGCAGGTCCATGCCGATCTGGGGCGCGGCCAGGCCGACCCCTTGAGCGGCGGCCATCGTTTCGAACATATCGTCGATCAGGGCATGCAACTCGGGCGTATCGAAGCGGTCCACGGGAGCCGCCACGCGCAGCAGCCGCGGATCGCCCATTTTCAGGATGGGGTGGATCATGAGGGACCTTTATTGTGTCAGTGTCTGACACCCGTACGAGACGCCGGTACAGGCTTGAAACAGCCTATCCGGGTGTCAGACACCAGTGGCGCAAGATACAGTGTCTGACACCCATACGAGACGCCCATACAGGCCTGAAACAGCCTACCCGGGTGTCAGACACCAGTGGCCGCAAGATACAGTGTCTGACACCCATACGAGACGCCGGTTCAGGCCTGGAACAGCCTACCCGGGTGTCAGACACCAGGGGCGCAGTACAGTGTCTGACACCCATACGAGACGCCGCTACAGGCCTGAAACAGCCTCCCCGGGTGTCAGACACCAGTGGCCGCAAGATACAGCGTCTGACATCCCTACGAGACGCCGCTACAGGCCTGAAACAGCCTCCCCGGGTGTCAGACACCAGAGGATTCAGTCTTCGCGCCCTTTCTTCTCGATGAATTCGATCTTGTAGCCGTCCGGGTCTTCGACGAAGGCGATGACGGTCTTGCCATGCTTCATGGGGCCGGCTTCACGGGTGACCTTGCCGCCTTTTTCCTTGACCTTGTCACAGGCTTCGTAGGCATTGTCCACTTCCAGGGCGATGTGGCCGTAGCCGGAGCCCAGGTCGTATTTTTCCGTGTCCCAGTTGTGGGTCAGCTCGATGACGGCGCCTTCGGACTCGTCCTGGTAACCCACGAAAGCCAGCGTGAACTTGCCGTCGGGATAGTCTTTGCGGCGCAAGACGCGCATGCCGAGCACGTTGGTGTAGAAGTCGATGGATTTGTCGAGGTTGCCGACTCGCAGCATGGTGTGGAGCATACGCATGGATGTCTTCCTTAAGCGGTGAGGGGGAGCGGGAAGAACCCGCCGCTTGAGGCGGGTTCCCGGGTGATGCCGATATCGCCCAGCGCGGCGCCCATGGCGTCGACGGCCTGGCGCATCTGGTCCGGGCCGAAGGCGCCGATGCAGCCGACCCGGAACGTGGGTTGTTCGGTGTTGTAGAAGTTGCTGAGCACGTAGCCGCGGCGCTTCAGCGCATCGACGAACAGCTGCAGGTTCCAGGTCGGCGCGTCCGGAGCCCGGACGTTGACGACGATGGGGCCTTGCAGGGCGGGCTGCAGGTCAGGGACCAGGCCCAGTGAGCCGATGCCCTCGTATACCGTGCGCATGTTCGCCGTGTAGCGCGCCAGGCGGGCCTCGCGGCCTTCCTCATGATACAGCTCCAGGGCGACCGCAAGCGCGGCCAGCGTGGGCGCGGGCGGCGTGAAGCGCGGGCCGGCATTGGGCTGCAGGGTGTGCTGATAGATGTCGGCCAGGTCCAGCGACCAGCTGCCGGCATTGCCACCCGCGGCCTCCAGGCTGTCGCGCCGGGCCACGACGAAGGCGGCGCCTGGCAGGCCTTCCAGGCATTTGTTGGCCGTCAGCACCACCGCATCCACGGCGGGCAGGGCGCGTAGATCCAGGGGCAGCGCGCCGAAGGCGGACACCGCATCGACGATGAGGCGGCGGCCCTGCGCATGCGCGACGCGCGCCAGTTCGGGCACGTCGTGGCAGATGCCGCTGCCGGTTTCGCTATAGACCACGGCCAGGTGCGTCAGCGTGGGGTCGCGTTCCAGCGCGGCGGCCACGGCTTGCGGGTCCACCCGCTCGGCCGCGCCCACGGGCAGGGGCACGGCGATCCTGCCGGCGTCGGCCGCCAGCTTCTGCAGGCGGGCGGCGTAGGCGCCGGTGGAAGGGGCAAGCAGCCTGCCGCCCGGCGGCACGAAGGTGCGTATCGCGGCTTCGACGGCGAAGTGGCCGCAGCCGGGCAGCGCCAGCGCGGCATGCTCGTCGGCCGAGGCCTGCGCCACGCGCAGCAAGCTATCGCAGACCTGCCGGTAGGCCTGGCGGAAATCGTTGTCCCAGGGCGCGTAGTCCTGCGCCATGGCGGCCTTCACCCGCGCGTCGGTCGTGACCGGGCCCGGAATCAGCAGCAACATTTCAAAGCTCCTTTCGTGGAACAGGCAGCAAGTCGTCTCAGAATTGAGGCAGGGAAGCGGGGTCGTGACGCCGCAGGATGTTCTTCGCGTCTTCGAAGCCGGGCAGGATCTGCCCCACTTCACGCCAGAAATCCTGACTGTGGTTCATCTCGCGCAGATGGGCAAGCTCGTGCGCGATGACGTAGTCGATGATGGCGGGCGCGAAATGGATCAGGCGCCAGTTCAGCATGATGTTGCCGTCGCTGGTGCAGGAGCCCCAGCGCGTGGCCGCCGACGACAGGCGCCAGCGGCGGATTTTCAGCCCGCTGATCTGCAGGAAGTGGGCAAGGCGGGCGCCGAACCAGGCGCCGGCGCGCTGTTGCAGCCAGGCCTGCGCCGAATCGCGGATTCGGCCCTGGTCGGCCGAGGAAGGCAGCGCCAGCCACAGCGTGTCGCCGTCCTGGGGAGCCTCCGCGTCGCCGGACAGATAGGCCTGGCGGCTGTCGCCGCTCACGCCGATCACGATGCGCTTGCCCAGGTAGGGCAGTTCGCCGCCGGGCTGCCAGCGCGTATGCGCCATGGCCAGCTGCTGCTTGCGGGCATGCCATTCGCGCAGCTTGGCCAGGATCCAGCGGGATTTTTCCCGGACCGCGTCGTCGATCTGCGCCAGCGTGACCCAGTTGGGGGCGGTGACGCGCAAGCCATCGTCCGTGACCACGAAACCGATGCTGCGGCGGCGCGAGCGCAAGAGCACGAAGCCGATCGGCTGCTGCTCGGTCGGGACTTCGCGCCAGCGAGCGCCGGGCGGCAGAGGCTCGGGGCAGGGCGTCGGCACGCGCGACGAGGCGTTGGGGGAGAGTGTCAGGAGCGGTTCGCCAGCGGGGCCGGAGGGCGGCGGCGCGTCGGGGTAGAGCGGCTTGGGAGGCGTAGGCTGAAGCGGGGACGCGCCGGTAGCGCCGCCCAGTTGCGGCGCGCCGGCGGGCGCGCCGTTTGGCTGCACGTCGAACAGGAGTTCGAGCTGATCAGGGCTGGACATACCTTTCAGGATTGAGACGCCGCATTTCCCCTTCGATCCAGTCCTGAACCTTCTGGTTCAGTTCCTCGGGGGAGAGACCCTTGGATTCTATCGCGGGACCGATGGACAGGGTGACCATGCCCGGTTGTTTCACGAAGGCGTTGCGCCGCCAGCACTCGCCGGCATTGTGCGCGACGGGAATGACGGCGGCGCCGGTGCGGGACGCCAGCAGCGCGCCGCCCATCTTGTAGCGGGCGACCTTGCCCGGCGCGACCCGGGTGCCCTCCGGGAACAGCAGGGGCCAGCGGCCCTCGTCCAGGCGGGTCTGGCCTTGCTTGACGACCTGTTCGAAGGCGTCGCGCCCTTTCGATCGGTCGATCGCAATCATGCGCAGCAGCGCCAGGCCCCACCCGAAGAACGGCACCATGTGCAGTTCTTTTTTGTAGACGAAGCAGACTTCGCGGGGCATGTAGGCGGGGAAGAACAGCGTTTCCCAGGCCGACTGATGCTTGGACAGCAGCACCGCAGGGCCGTCGGGCAGGTTTTCCCAGCCCTTGACCTGCCAGCGGATGCCGCAGATGACGCGCGCGCCCCAGATGGCCAGGCGCGGCCAGCCCACAGTCAGCCTGTAGCGCCAATGCAGCGGCAGCGGCGCCCACAGGATGCAGGCAAACGCGTAGGGTATGACCGTGACGGACAGGAACAGGAGATACAGCAGGGAGCGTAGCCAGGCCATGGGGTCAGCTGTCCTGGAGCAGGGCGTCGGCCACGGCCGACAGGTCGTCGCACACGCGGGTGTTTTCGGGCAGGCCGCCCTTGGCCAGCGTCTTGTTGCCGTTGCCCGTCAGCACCAGCCAGGGCGAGCAGCCGACCGACGATGAGGCCTGCAGATCGCGCAGCGAGTCGCCGACCGCGGGCACGCCGGCCAGGTCCACGTCGTAGCGGTGCCCGATCTGTTCGAACATGCCCGGCCGGGGCTTGCGGCAGGTGCAATTGTCGTCCGGGCCATGCGGGCACATGAAGACGGCGTCGATGCTGCCGCCGGCGGCGGCCAGTTCGCGCCGCATCTTGGCGTGGATGGCGGTCAGCGTGTCCATATCGAACAGGCCGCGCGCCAGGCCCGACTGGTTGGTGGCCACCACGACTCTCCAGCCGGCCTGCGTGAGGCGCGCGATGGCCTGCAGGCTGCCGGGCAGGGCGATCCATTCATCGGGGTTCTTGACGAAGGCGTCGCTGTCCTGGTTGATGACGCCGTCGCGGTCGAGGATGATCAGTTTCACTGTGCGAGCCTGGAAATGTCTGCCACCTGGTTCATCAGGCCATGCAACTGCCCCAGCAGGGCCAGCCGGTTGGCGCGCACGGCCGGGTCTTCGGCCATGACCATGACGTCGGCGAAGAAGGCGTCCACGGGCTCGCGGACCTGGGCCAGCGTGGTGAGGCTGCCGGCGAAGTCGCCCGCGGCCAGTTGCGCCTCGGCCTTGGGGCGCAATGCGGACACCGCGGCGGCCAGCGCCTTTTCGGCCGGCTCGACCAGCGCTGCGTCGTTCACCGCGCCGATTTCGCCCTCGGCCTTCTTGAGCAGGTTGCCGATGCGCTTGTTCGCGGCGGCCAGGCTGGCGGCTTCCGGCAGCTGCGCGAAGGCGGCGGCCGCGCGCACGCGCTCGGCCACCTGGTGCAGGGGCGGAGTCAGCGCGATGACGGCTTCCACGGCGTTGCGGTCGGACTCGTTGATCAGCTGGTTGCGATAGCGTTCGTAGATGAAGGCGCGGACCTCGGCCAGCGTATCGGCCGGGATCTTGCCGGCGGGGAAGGTGCCCGCGGCCAGTTCCAGCAGGCCGTCCAGCGAGAGCGGGCCGTCATGGCTGATCTTCAGCCAGCCGCCCGCGGCCAGCTGCTCGAACGCGCTGATCAGGCCCAGCGCGGCGCGGCGCAGGCCGAAGGGGTCGCGTTCGCCGGTGGGGGCCAGGCCGATCGCCCAGATGCCCACCAGGGTCTCCACGCGCTCGGCGATGAACAGCACGGCGGCGGTCAGCGATTCCTGGGTGACAGGCGAGTCGTAACGGTTGCGGTATTGGTTGCGCAGGGCCTGCACGACGCTGTCGGGCTCGCCATCGCCCGCTGCGTAGTACGCGCCCATGACGCCTTGCAGCTCGGGGAATTCGCCGACCATATTGGAGCCCAGGTCCGCCTTGGCCAGCAGGGCGGCGCGGTCGGCGGCGGAGATGTCGCCGCCCAGTTGCCCGGCCACGCCGCGGGCGATGGCGCGCACGCGCTCCACGCGCTCGAGCTGCGTGCCCAGCTTGTTGTGGTAGACGATGGATCCGAGCTGTTCGACGCGCGCGGCCAGCGGCGTCTTGCGGTCGGTTTCGAAGAAGAACTGTGCATCCGCCAGGCGGGGACGCACCACGCGCTGGTTGCCTTCGACGATGTTCACCGGATTGTCGGTGTGCATGTTGCTCACGATCAGGAAGCGGTGCGTCAGGCGGCCGGTGGCCGGATCGAACAGCGGGAAATACTTCTGGTTGAGCCGCATGGTCAGGATCAGGCATTCCTGCGGCACCTGCAGGAACTGTTCCTCGAACTCGCCCACGTAGACGGTGGGGTGCTCGACCAGGGCGGTGACTTCGTCCAGCAGCGCGGCCACTTCGGGGTCGTCGCCCAGGGTGGCGGACAGGCGGCCGGCGTGGTCCAGCAGCTGGCGCTTGATTTCGTCGCGTCGGCCTTCGAACGAGGCCACGACGCTGCCGCGCTCGGCCAGCGTGGCGGCGTAGGAATCGGCGTCGGCGAACGATACCGGGCCGGAACTCATGAAGCGGTGGCCCAGCGTCTCGCGGCCTGCCGAGAGGCCCAGCGCCGACACAGGCACCACGTCGGCGCCGAACAGCGCGACCAGGCCATGCGCCGGGCGCACGAACTTGACCGTGGTGACGCCGTCGGCCAGCTGGTAGCGCATGACCTTGGGGATGGGCAGGCCGTCGATCGCGGTGTCGATACCTTCCTGCAGGCCGGCGGCCAACTGGGCGCCCGGCGCGGTGCCGCGCGCGACCAGGTAGTCCTGCTTGCCGTCGGATTCGCGGTCCAGCGTGGAGACGTCGATGTTCTCCAGGCCCTTGGCGGCCAGCTTCTTCTGCAGCGCGGGGGTGGCGCTGCCGTCTTCGGCGAGGCCGATCTTCACCGGCATCAGTTTTTCGGCATAGGGCTGGTCAGGCGCTTGCGCCAGCACGGCGGACAGGTGCACGGCCAGGCGGCGCGGCGTGGAATACGCGGTGGCGGCGCAGCCGGCCGCCAGCAGGCCGTGGCGCTCCAGCGTGGCGCGCACGCCTTCGGCAAAGGCCTGGCCCAGCTTTTGCAGGGCCTTGGGCGGAAGTTCTTCGGTCAGCAGTTCGACCAGCAGCGGGCGGATGTTCGTCGTCATTTATGCTGCCTCCCCGGCGGCCTTGTTGCGGCCCAGCATGGGAAAGCCCAGTCGTTCGCGGGAATCGTAGTAGGCCTGCGCGACGGAGCGCGACAGGTTGCGGATGCGGCCGATGTAGGCGGCGCGTTCGGTAACGCTGATCGCGCCGCGCGCGTCCAGCATGTTGAAGGTGTGGGCGGCCTTCAGCGCGGCCTCGTAGGCGGGCAGCGCCAGCGGCACGTCCATCAGGCGCTTGGCCTCGGCTTCGTAGTCATTGAAGTGCGCGAACAGCATCTCGGCCGACGAATGCTCGAAGTTGTAGGTGGACTGCTCCACTTCGTTCTGGTGGAACACGTCGCGGTACAGCACGCGGTTGCCGTTGGCGCCTTCGGTCCAGACCAGGTCGTACACGCTTTGCACGTCCTGCAGGTACATAGCCAGGCGTTCCAGGCCGTAGGTGATTTCGCCCGTGGTCGGCGTGCAGTCCAGGCCGCCCACTTGCTGGAAATAGGTGAACTGGGTGACTTCCATGCCGTTCAGCCAGACTTCCCAGCCCAGGCCCCAGGCGCCGAGCGTGGGGTTTTCCCAGTCGTCCTCGACGAAACGGATGTCGTGCTGGGCCGGGTCGATGCCCAGCGCCTTGAGCGAACCGATGTAGAGGTCCAGGATTTCCGGAGGCGCCGGCTTCAGCACCACCTGGTATTGGTAGTAATGCTGCAGGCGGTTGGGGTTTTCGCCATAGCGCCCGTCCTTGGGACGGCGCGACGGCTGCACGTAGGCCGCGCGCCAGGGTTCCGGGCCGATCGCGCGCAGGAACGTGGCGGTATGCGAGGTGCCGGCGCCGACTTCCATGTCGTAGGGCTGCAGCAGGGCGCAACCCTGCTTGTCCCAGTATTCCTGGAGCGTAAGGATGATTTGCTGAAAGGTGAGCATAGGATTCTTGGAATTCGGCCGCCGGGCAGGGCTTGCCCTGGGCGTGGAAAACCTGGCATTTTAACTGGCGCGGAGCGGTCCTGTTCCCAGAGGGCCATTGGACGGTTACATCTGGCCCGAAGGCCCCCCGATGTGCCCCTGGTGGACGCTCGGCCAGGGCGGCGGCGGCGGCGTCAAACCAATGGTCGTATGATTCCGGGTTGAGCCAAGTCTTATATAAAAGCCAGGAACTCGGTTCCGAGGAACCCGAAAAGGAGCAGCCCCATGTCCGACCTGATCAAGGTAGAAGTCACCGACGGCATCCAGATCATCACGATCAACCGTCCCGAAGCCAAGAACGCCATCAATCTGGAGACCGCGCAGGCCATGGCCGCGGCGCTGGACCAGCTGGACAGCCGCGACGACATCCGCATCGGCATCCTGACGGGCGGAGGCGGCACGTTCTCCTCGGGCATGGACCTGAAGGCCTTCGCCAAGTCGGGCCAGCGTCCGTACGTGGATGGCCGCGGCTTTGCCGGCCTGAACGAGCGTCCGCCCAAGAAGCCGCTGATTGCCGCCGTGGAGGGCTATGCGCTGGCCGGGGGCTGCGAAATGGCGCTGGCCTCCGACCTGATCGTGGCCGCCAGCAACGCCAAATTCGGGCTGCCCGAAGTCAAGCGCGGCCTGGTGGCGGGCGCCGGCGGCATGCTGCGCCTGCCGCGCCGCCTGCCGTACCATATCGCCATGGAGGTCATCCTGACCGGCGAGATGCTCACCGCCGAGCGCGCCCATTCCTTTGGGCTGGTGAACCGCCTGACCGAGCCGGGCGGCGCCCTGGCCGGCGCCCTGGAACTGGCGCGCGCCATCGTCGAGAACGGCCCGCTGGCCGTGCAGACCGCGAAGAGCATCGTGTCGCAGTCGGGCGACTGGGAACAGGAAGGCATGTTCGACCGCCAGCGTCCGCTGATCGCCCACATTTTCTCGTCGGCCGACGCCAAGGAAGGCGCCACCGCTTTTGCCGAGAAGCGCAAGCCGGTGTGGCAGGGCAAATAGGAAATGCCCCCCACGCCGCGCCCCTGCGGCGAACCGTCCAAGAATCGTTAACCTATAGCGCGCGGCCGGCTGCGCCGGCCGCGGTTTCAATTTTCCATCCAGACAGTCAATCGCCATGTCCGTCATCATCAAAGAAGAAGACTTCATCCAGTCGATCGCCGACGGGATCCAGTTCATCAGCTACTACCATCCGGTGGACTACATCCGCCACCTCGCCCGTGCCTACGAGCGCGAGGAAAGCCCGGCCGCGCGCGATGCGATGGCCCAGATCCTGACCAACTCGCGCATGTGCGCGGAAGGCAAGCGCCCGCTGTGCCAGGACACCGGTATCGTCAACGTGTTCCTGAAGGTCGGCATGGACGTGCGCTTCGACACCAAGCGCACGTTGCAGGAGCTCTGTGACGAAGGCGTGCGCCGCGGCTACCTGAATCCCGACAATCCGCTGCGCGCCTCCGTGCTGGACGACCCGCTGTTCGCGCGCAAGAACACACGCGACAACACGCCCTGTATCCTGCACGTCGAGCTCGTCCCCGGCGACAAGGTCGACGTGCAGCTTGCCTCGAAGGGCGGCGGTTCGGAAAACAAATCCAAGTTCGCCATGCTGAACCCCAGCGATTCGCTGGTGGACTGGGTGCTCAAGACTGTCCCGACGATGGGCGCCGGCTGGTGTCCGCCGGGCATGCTGGGCATCGGAGTCGGCGGCACCGCCGAAAAGGCCATGCTGATGGCAAAGCAGTCGTTGATGGAAGACATCGACATGTACGAGCTGCTGGCCCGCGGTCCGCAGAACAAGCTGGAAGAGCTGCGCATCGAGCTGTATGAAAAGGTCAATGCGCTGGGCATCGGCGCGCAGGGCCTGGGCGGCCTGACCACGGTGCTCGACGTCAAGATCAACACCTTCCCGACGCACGCAGCCTCCAAGCCCGTCGCCATGATCCCCAACTGCGCCGCCACGCGTCACGCGCATTTCGAACTGGATGGCTCGGGCCCCGCGCGCCTCGATCCGCCGTCGCTGTCCGAATGGCCGGAAGTGCACTGGGCGCCGGACTACAACAAGTCCAAGCAGGTCGACCTGAACACGCTGACGAAGGAAGAGGTCGCCAGCTGGAAGCCGGGCCAGACGCTGCTGCTGTCGGGCAAGATGCTGACCGGCCGCGACGCCGCGCACAAGCGCATCCAGGACATGCTGGCCAAGGGCGAGCCGCTGCCCGTGGATTTCACGAACCGTGTCATCTACTACGTCGGCCCGGTCGATCCGGTGCGTGACGAGGTGGTCGGCCCGGCCGGCCCCACCACGGCCACCCGCATGGACAAGTTCACCGACATGATGCTCGAGCAGACCGGCCTGATCGCCATGATCGGCAAGTCCGAGCGCGGCCCGGTCGCGATCGAGTCCATCAAGAAGCACGGCTCGGCCTACCTGATGGCCGTCGGCGGCGCCGCCTACCTGGTGTCCAAGGCCATCCGGGGCGCCAAGGTGCTGGGCTTCGGCGACCTGGGCATGGAAGCCATCTACGAGTTCGACGTGAAGGACATGCCGGTCACCGTGGCGGTCGACGCCCAGGGCACCTCGGTCCATACGACGGGCCCCAAGGAATGGCAAGCCAAGATCGGGAAGATCCCGGTCGCCGTCGCCTGACCTGGCTGGCTTGAGCTGAAAACGGCCGCTGGCGCAGCGGCCGTTTTCTTTTTGAGGGCTAGCCGTCCTGGGACGGTTTCGCGGTCGCGGCCTTGAACGCTGCGATCGCATCCGCGGATTTCCCCAGCACATCGCGCAACACCTCTTCGGTGTGCTCGCCCAGCAGGGGCGGGGCGCGTCGGTACGCGACCGGCGATGCCGAGAGCCGCAAGGGGCTGGCCGTGACGGCGGCGAAGCCGCCGGCGGGGTGGGGCAGGTCGCGGCGCAGCTGTCGCGCGTGCGCCTGGGGATGCGCGAAGGCCTGCGCGATATTGTTGATCGGGCCGCAAGGCACGCCCGCGGCCTCCAGTTTTGCGATCCAGTCGTCGCGCCTGCCTTGCCGCATGATGTCGGCCAGCATGCCTACCAGCGCTTCGCGGTTGGCGATGCGCAGGCGATTGGTGGCAAAGCGTGGATCGTCTCCCAATTCCGGCGCGCCGATGGCGGCGCAGTAGGCGCGGTACTGCGATTCATTGCCCGTGGCCACGATCAGGTGGCCGTCGCTGGCGCCGAACACCTGGTAGGGGACGACGTTCTGGTGCGCGTTGCCGGCGCGCGTGGGCGCCACGCCCGAATTGAAATAGTTGGAGTTCTGGTTGGCCAGCAGGGCCACGTGGCTGTCGAGCAGCGCGATGTCCAGGTGCTGGCCCAGGCCGCTCCTGTGGCGTTCGTGCAGGGCCGCCAGCACCGCCACCGTGGCGTACATGCCGGTGACGATGTCCGTCACCGCCACGCCCGCCTTCTGCGGGCCGCCGCCGGGCAGGTCGTCGCGTTCGCCCGTGATGCTCATCAGGCCGCCCATGCCCTGGATCATGAAGTCATAGCCCGGGCGCTGGGCGTAGGGGCCGTCTTGTCCGAACCCGGTGACCGAGCAATAGATCAGGCGGGGATTGATTTCCCTGAGGCTGTCGTAGTCCAGGCCGTACTTGGCCAGGCCGCCGACCTTGAAGTTTTCCACCAGGATGTCGCTGACGGCCGCCAGTTCGCGGATCAGCGCCGCGCCTTCCGGCGTGGCCATGTCGGCCTCGATCGAGCGCTTGTTGCGGTTGGCGCTGAGGTAGTAGGCGGATTCGCTGGTGTCCTGGCCGTTGCCGTCCTTGAGGAAGGGCGGGCCCCAGGCGCGGGTGTCGTCGCCCACCCGGGGGCGCTCGACTTTGATGACGTCGGCGCCCAGGTCCGCCAGGTTCTGCGTGCACCAGGGGCCCGCCAGGATGCGCGACAGGTCCAGCACGCGGATGCCGTCGAGAGCGGGGGGGCGGGTCATGGCCGCAGCTCCGCGGTGCCGTTGCTCAGCACGACCACGTTGCGCTCGCGGGCGCGCGCAAGAAAGCGCACCTGTCCGTCCGGCATCCGCCAGATGTCGCATTGCAGGGTTTCGCCGGGATACACCGGCGCCGAGAAGCGCGTGCTCAGGCTGGAGAGGCGCGAGGCGTCGTAGCCGCAGCAGGTCTTCACGATCGCGTGCGCCGCGAAGCCATAGGAGCACAGGCCATGCAGGATGGGCCGGGGATAGCCCGCCTGGCGCGCGATTTCGGGATCGGCGTGCAGCGGGTTGCGGTCCGCGTTCAGCCGGTACAGCAGGGCGGCGTTCGGCGGAATGTGGAGTTCGCAGCGCAGGTCCGGTTCGCCGCCGGGCGCGGCGGGCAGGGGCGGCGGGCCGTCATCGCCCTGGCCGAAGCCGCCATCGCCGCGGCAGAAGGTGCTGTGCTGCAGGGTGGCCAGGCAAGTGCCGTCCTCGCTGTGCAGCGTGCGCTCGGTGACGACGATGGCGCCCTTGTCCGCGCCCTTGTCGATCACGTGCGTGTTGCGGCTCTTGCCGATGACGACGCCCGAGGCGGGCAGGGGCGCATGCATCGTCAGCCGTTGCTCGCCGTGCACCACCTTGACCCAGTCGATGCCGGCGCGGGGATCCCGGACCCAGAAGCCCGGATACCCCAGCACCACGCTCATGGTGGGAAACGCCAGCAAGCCCTTTTCGTAGACGTAGCGCAGCTGGCCGGCGTCTTCGGGGTCTTGCCCCAGGCCTATGCCCAGCGCATACAGCATGGTGTCTTTTTCGTCGTAGCGCTGGCGCACGTCATCGAAGCGCCAGTCTTTCACGGTTGCGTAGTCCAGGGGCATGGCGGCCTCAGATGGGATCCCAGTCGATCACGTCGGGCGAACGCTCCAACGCGTAGAAGTGCTTGCGCATGGCGGGCACCGCGATTTCCCCGATGAGCTCGGGCGTCCAGCCTTCTGCGTGATGCACGGTGCGCAGCGGCCGCGGCTGGCTCATCAGCATGATCTCGTTGGCGCGCACGGCGAAGATCTGCGCGGTGATCGCGCTGGCCGCGTCGCTGGCCAGGTATACGGCCATGGGGGCGACCTTGCCAGCCTCCATTTTCTTCAGCTTTTCGACGCGCGCCTTTTCTTCGTCGGTTTCCGCGGGAATGGAACTGGTCATGCGGCTCCAGGCGAACGGCGCGATGCAATTGGAGCGGACGTTGTAGCGCGCCATGTCCAGCGCGATGGATTTCGACAGGGCGACGATGCCCAGCTTGGCCGCCGCGTAGTTCGCCTGACCGAAGTTGCCGATGAGGCCCGAGGTGGACGTCATGTGCACGAACGCCCCGGATTCCTGTTCGCGGAAGTAGGGCGCGGCGGCCCGGCTCATGAAGAAGGAACCGTTCAGGTGCACGTCCAGCACCTGGCGCCATTCCTCTTCGCTCATCTTGTGGAAAACGCGATCGCGCAGATTGCCCGCGTTGTTGACGACGGCATCGATGCGGCCGTAGGCATCGATCGCGGTCTGCACGCAGCGGCTGGCGCTGTCGTAGGCGGCGACGCTGTCGGTGTTGGCCACCGCCTGCCCGCCGGCAGAGATGATTTCCTTGGCCACGGCCTGCGCCGGGCCCTCGGCGCCGCCTTCGCCGGTAAGCGAGACGCCGATATCGTTCACGACCACCTTGGCGCCGGCCTGCGCCATGGCCAGCGCGATGCTGCGGCCGATGCCGCCGCCCGCGCCCGTAACGATCACTACCTTGCCGGAAACTATGCCGCTCATTGAAGCTGACTCCTGTGCTGCGGCGCGCGCGCCGTGTGGAAAACAGTTCCGCATCAACCAGTCTGGTTTAGGGGAATGCCCCATGGTAGATTCGGCAAGGCATTCGCAGAATTCAAAATTAGAAATGCCCCCCTTCTGCGTGGTGGAACATGAGACATGACCTGACCGACCTGCGTTTGTTTCTGAACGTGGGGGAAACACTCAACCTGACGCGCGCCGCAGAGCGGACCTTCCTGTCCTTGCCGGCGGCAAGCGCGCGGGTGAAGAACATGGAAGAGGCCTTCAAGGCCAGGCTGCTCGTGCGCATGGCCACGGGCGTTGCGCTGACCCCGGCGGGCGAAGTGCTGCTCAAGCACGCCAACGCGGTCTTTCGCCAGCTGGAGTGCCTGAATGCGGATCTCCAGCCCTACGCGAGCGGGTTGAAGGGGCGCCTGCGCCTGTTGGCCAACACCACGGCCACCAATTCCTTTCTTGCCGACGCGCTTTCCACGTTTCTTGCGGAAAACCCGGACGTGGACGTCGAACTGGAAGAGAAAATCTCCGGCGATATCGTCATCGCGATCCGCGCGGGCGCAGGGGACCTGGGCCTGGTGGCGGGCAACATCGATGTAGAGGGGCTGGACGTCACGCCCTTGTTCCGCGACGAGCTCACCGTGGTGACGGCGCTGGACCACCCGCTGGCATCTCAGGAATCGGCGCATTTCGTGGACCTGGTGGACGCCTACCAGTTCGTGGGCATACATCCGGACAGCGCCATTCAGACCTTTCTGGAAGACATCGCCAGCGGCCTGGGCAAGCGCATCTGCCAGCGCGTGCACGTAGGCAGCTTCGAAGCGGTATGCCGCATGGTGGAGGCCGGCGCCGGCATTGCGGTGGTGCCGCGCGCCTGCGCGGCGCGCTACAGCCGTCCCGACGCGCTGCACGTGCTGAAGCTGAATGATCCCTGGGCCTTGCGCGACCGGCTGCTGTGCCGCCAGCGCGGCCGCGACCTGCCCAGCTTCGCTGAATGCTTCATCGGCCACTTGCAGCGCGCCGCGCGTGGGCAATAGCGCCAGGGCCATCGGCGCTACGCCATCAGGCGGATAGTGTCCGGTGACCGAACTTCGGGGTCGTGCGAAAGAGGGGCTTCCGGAAATGTGTAGCGGCGGGCGCGCGCATTCGGAAAATAATAAACGGCGCGGCAGGCAGCGGTTCCATGTCCAGGCCGTGAAAAACAAGACCCAGGAGACAGCCTTGACCGATACTCAACGCCGCCGCGTCATCGCGGGGCTGGGGGCCGCATGCGCCGCCGCCATCATCCCGTCCTGGGCCCGCGCCGCCGCCTGGCCGGGCCATGCCGTAACATTCATCGTGCCCTTTCCGGCGGGCGGGCCGGTGGACACCACGGCCCGCTTCACCACGCAGCCGCTCAGCCAGCTATGGTCCGTCCCCACCGTGGTGGACAATCGTTCCGGCGCGGGCGGCATCGTGGGCGCGCAGTTCGCCGCCAAGGCCGAACCCGACGGCTACAGTTTCTTCTTCGCCTCCATCCACCATGCGGTGCTGCCCAGCCTGCGCGACAACCTCAGCTACGACATCCGCCGCGATTTCGAGCCAGTGGGCATGGCGGCGGTCTTTCCCATCGTGCTGGTGGTCAATCCGTCGCTGCCCGTCAATTCCGTCAGTGAATTGATTGCCTATGCCAAGGCCAATCCCGGCAAGCTGTCCTTCAGCTCGTCCGGAACGGGCGGCGGCACGCACCTTGCGGGCGAACTCTTCAATGCGATGGCCGGCGTGAAGATCCAGCACGTTCCCTACCGGGGCAGCGCGCCCGCAATGCAGGACCTGCTGGGCGGGCAGGTGCAGGTGATGTTCGCCGACGGGCCCTCCGCCGTTCCCCACCTGAAGGCGGGGAAAGTGCGCGCGCTGGGAGTCGGCAATCCGCGGCGCTCGGACATGCTGCCCGACTTGCCCACCATCGCGGAGTCGGGCCTGCCGGGCTACGAGGCCTATTCATGGAGCGGCGTGCTGGCGCCCAAGGGAACGCCCGCCGACATCGTCGCGCGGCTGAATGCCGACATGGTGAGGGTGCTGTCGGATCCGGCCACCGCCAAGGGCATGATCGCGGCAGGAGCGGAACCCCGGCCGGGCACGCCCGCGCAGTTCGGCGAGTTCGTCCAGGCCGAGATCGCGAAATGGAGCGAGGTGATCAAGTCGGCGGGAATCAAGCTGGAGTAAGGACAGGTGTGCCGGACGCCGCGACGTGCAGGTTTCTCGTATGCATGCAGGCAAGTGTCAGACACCCATACGGGACGCGCTCAGGTGTCAGACACCCATACGAGATGGACTCGGGTGTCAGACACCCATACGAGATGCACTCGATTTCGCATTGCTGCTTCCCGGGTGTCTGACACCATACGGCATGGAATGCGTCAGGCACTGGGAGACTGTGTCAGACACCCGAGAGGCGATGGATCTGATTGACCGTCATCTCGTACGGGTGTCAGACACTGTAATCCTGCAACCGGTGTCAGACACTGCAATCCGGTGTCAGGCACGGATGGACACGGCCTCTCGCGCGTTCAAATATTCGACTTCCAGTTGGGCCACCAGCGTTTCCACCGGAAGGATCTCCTGCGCGGCGCCCACGCCCTGGCCCGCGCTCCAGACGTCTTTCCAGGCCTTGGGGCGCGAGTTCTTGTCCAGCATCGGAGGCGGGGCCTCGCGGTGTTTCGCAAGCTCCGCGGGATCGAGCCCCGCGGCCAGGATGCTGGCCGCCAGGTAGTTCGCGGGCACGCCCGAGAAATAAGGGGTGTAGACCACGTCCGCGGCCTGGGCCTGCAGCACCATTTCCCGGTAGGCGTCGCCCGCCAGCGACTCGCGCGTGGCGATGAAGCGCGTTCCCATGTAGGCGAAATCGCAGCCCATCACCTGCGCGGCCAGGATGTCCTTGCCGTGGCTGATACAGCCCGACAACGCCAGAGGCCCGTCGTAGAAGGCGCGTATCTCGTTCACCAGCGCGATGGGGTTCACCTGGCCCGCGTGGCCGCCCGCGCCGGCCGCCACGAGGATCAGGCCGTCCACGCCGGCATCGAGCGCGCGCTTGGCGTGGCGCACGTTGGTGACGTCATGGAAAACCAGCCCGCCATGCGGATGCATGGCGCGCACCGCGGCCTCGGGCGCTTGCAGCGAGGTGATGAGCAGCGGCACGCGGCGCTCGGCGCAGATCGCCAGGTCGCCCTGCCAGCGCGCGTTGCTGGGATGGACGATAAGGTTCACGCCATATGGCGCCACCTTGGCGGCGGGGTCCGCGCGGCGCTTCTCGTCCAGCCCTTGCTCGATGCGGGAGATCCAGGCATGCAGTTGCTCCTGCGGCCTGGCGTTGAGAGAAGGAAACGTTCCGATGATGCCCGCGCCGCATTGCGCGATCACGAGTTCGGGGCCCGAGACCAGGAACATGGGGGCGCCGATGACCGGCAGGCGGGTCTGGGCGCGCAATGCGGGCGGCGGGTTCATCATGGCGCTCCGGAGCTTCAGTTGGCCTGGATGTTGGCGTTTCGGATGACGTCGGACCACAACGCGTACTCGCGATCGATGCGGGCCTGCAAGGCTTTCGAGTCGCCGTTGTTGATGGCGTAGCCGCCGTCGACCATGGCCTGGCGGAACGCCGGGTCCTGGGAGACGTCCGCCAGCGCTCGGGTCAGCCGGGCGGAGACGGCCTCGGGCAGCTTCTTCGGCCCCACCAGGGCGTACCAGCCGACGACTTCGTAGTCCTTCAGGCCGGCCTCGATCATGGTGGGCACCTCGGGTAGCTCGGGGTTGCGAGTCTTGGACGTGACCGCGAGCGCGCGGGCCTTGCCGCTCTTGATGAAGGGAATGGCGGTGCTGGTGATGTCGAACATGAACGTCACCTTGCCGCTTACCACGTCCATCATGGCAGGGGAGTTGCCGCGGTAGGGCACGTGCAGCATCGGCACGCCGGCCTGCTTTTTCAGGAGTTCCGCGGACAGATGGTTGGAGGCGCCGATGCCCGCGGAGCCGAAGGAGACGGCGTCGGGGTGCGAGCGCGCGTAGCTGACGAGCTCGCCCACGTCCTTGGCGGGAATCTGCGGGCCGATGAGCAGCACGTTGGCGTAATCCACGACCAGCCCGATCAGCGAAAAGTCCTTGCGCGGATCGAACAGCGTGCTGCGTTGCACCAGCGGCGACATGGTGAGGGTGGGGCTGGCGGCGAAGCCGAGCAGGTAGCCGTCCGGCGCCGCCTTGGCCGTGGCGTCCGAGGCGATCATGCCGCTGGCGCCCGCGCGGTTTTCCACGACGACGGCCTGCCCCAGCTTGTCGCCCAGGTATTTGGCGAACACCCGGGCCGTGGTGTCCACGGGGCCGCCGGGGGCGTAGCCCACCAGCAGCCGGATGGGGCGATCCGGATAGGCGGCCTGGGCCCAGGCGGCCTGACCGGCTGCAATCATCGCCGTGGCGGCTGCCGCGGCGAACAGGGTCTTGATGCGCATGCTCATGTCTCCTAGTGTGCGTGGGCCGGTCGTGGAGCTAAGCCAGGTGCAAGCGCTACGCCAGCCTTTCTTTCAGCGGCTGCTTCAGGATCTTGCCGCTGACTGTGGTGGGAATCGTGTCGATGGGAATGATCTGGGCCGGCCGCTTGTACGGCGCCAGCTGGGCCCGCAGGTGCAGCATCAGCAGGCGCAGGTCGAGCGAGGCGCCGGGCAGCGGCTCGACGAAAGCAATGACCTCTTCGTTCTGGTCGGCGGTGGCGCGGCCCACCACGGCGGACAGCCGCACGCCGGGAAAGGCATTGATGACGGATTCGACTTCGATCGGATAGACGTTGAAGCCCGAGCGGATGATCAGGTCCTTGGAGCGTCCCGATATGAACAGCGCGCCGTCCGCGTCGACATAGCCGATGTCGCCGGTATGGAGCCACCCGCCAGGCAGCAGGGCCTGGGCCGTCTGCGCCGCGTCCCGGTAGTAGCCCAGCATGACGCCGGGACCGCGGATCAGGATATCTCCGCGCTGGCCCGGCACGGACGCGCCGCTGTCCGGGGTGCCGATGCGCAACTCCACGCCGTCCACCGCGAATCCCGCCGAGCAGTCGGCGCGGGGTGCGTCCATGTCCGTGACGAACATGGAGCCGGCGTATTCGGTGATTCCGTAGCCATGGTGCATGGGCAAGCCGAAATAGCGCTCCACGTCGCGCTTCTGGGTCGGATCCAACGCCGCGCCGCCGGTATATACGTAGCGCAGCGCGGGCGCGCGCAGCGCCGTCTTTGGCGGCGCCGCCGCCATCATGCGGCTGAACATGGTGGGCACGCCCTGCAGGATGCTGACGCCAGGGCATGCCAGGGCCTTGAATGCGTCTTCGGGGTCGAAACGGCTGCGCAGCACCAGGCTGGCCCCGGCGTGCACCGTGGCCATCAGCACGGTGGCGATCCCGAAGATGTGCGACATGGGCAGCGCTGCGTAGCCGATGTCGTGCGGCGTCAGGCGGCGCGACGCGGCCGACACGCGGGCGAAGTGGAGCAGGCCGCGATGCGGCACCATGACGCCCTTCGGCGCGCCGGTCGTGCCGGAGGTGTAGATGAGGGTGGCCACTTCGTTTGCGTGGCTGGCCGTTTCTGGAGCCGTGGAAGCGTCCGCCGGAACGGCCTGCACGCCGGGCCCCCATACGGCGGGCGGGGCCTCGCTTGCGCCGGCCGTTTCGGCGTGGACGCGGGCGCTTGGGGAAATGCCGGTGGTGTAGAGCGTGACCTGGGGTTGCGCGTGCTGGCGGATGTTCTCGATCTCGCGCGCGGAAAGCCGGGCATTCACTCCCACCGGCCAGGCGCCGGCCAGGCTGCAGCCGAACAGGGCGGCGATCATGGCGCTGCAGTTCTCGCCCACCATCATGACGCGGTGGCCGGGCCGCACGCCTTGCGTTTCCAGCCAGCGGGCCACGCCCTGCACGCGCTGCCAGAATTGCGCATAGCTCAAGGTGCCGCCGCCTTCCTCGTGCAGGAAGACGGCGTCGGGCCGCTGGCCCGCCTGTTGCGCGAGCAAGTGGTGAATGCGTGTGGGAGAGGCTGCCTGGTGCATCGATGCGGTGTCGTTCAAAGAGTGGCCTGGGTGCCCAGGATCGCGGTGGACTGGCTGGACAGCGTGCCGCCGTTGCCATGCACCAGCGCCAATTGCGCGCCGGAGACCTGACGCGCGCCGCCTTCGCCGCGCAGTTGCCGGACCGCCTCGATCATGATGAAGACGCCGTACATGCCGGGATGCACGCAACACAGCCCGCCGCCATTGGTGTTCACGGGTAGCCTGCCGCCCGGCGCGATCGCGCCGCCGGCGATGAAGTCCTTGCTTTCGCCCTTGGCGCAGAAACCCAGGTCTTCCAGGAAGAGCAGGGTGTTGATGGTGAACGCGTCGTAGAGCTCCACCACGTCGATATCGCCGGGCGCCACGCGCGCCATGTCGAACGCGCGCCTGCCCGATTCGGAGGCAGCCGTCACGGTGAGGTCCGTCATGGACGATATCTGCCGGTTCCAGACCGCCGTGGCGTTGCCCAGCACGTAGACCGGGGGGCGGGGCAGATCGCGCGCGCGGTCGGCGCGCACCAGCACGTAGGCGCCGGCGCCGTCGGTGACCAGGCAGCAGTCGCGCACGCTCAAGGGGTCGGACACCATGCGCGAAGCCAGGATCTGTTCCAGTGTCGCGGGCTCGCGCAGTTGCGCCTCGGGGTTCAACTGGGCCCATTGGTTGGCCGCCAGCGCCACTTGGGCCAGGTGCTCGCGGCGCGTGCCGTACTGGTGCATGTGGCGTGCGGCGGCCAGCGCATACGAAGACAGGGGGCTCAGCGGGTCGTACGGCGTTTCATAGGGCTGAGGATCGAATTGCTTGCGCACGCGGCCGATTTCGGCCCGGCTCAGCGTCGAGGTGCGCTGGGTGCTGCCGTAGCAGACCAGCACGGCATTGCACTGGCCCGAAGCCAGCGCATGCAGCGCGGGCATGAGGTGCGCCACGAAGCTGGAGCCGCCCAGCATCGTGCTGTCGATGAAGCTGGGGCGGATACCCAGGTGCTCGATGACCGGCATCGCCCACATCGGCGCGGCTACGCTGGCGGTGCAGATGCCGTCGATATCGCGCATGGAAAGGCCGGCATCCGCCACCGCGCGCTGCGCGGCCTGCACCAGGATTTCCATTTCCGTGTAGCCGGCGGCCTGGCCCAGTCCGGCGTGCCCCACGCCGGCCACCGCCACGGCGCCCCGCAGATCGTCGAGCTTCATTGCGCCTCCTTGCAGGGAACGAACACCACCAGGCCATGCCCGTCCTGTTGCGCCACCTGGGCGCGCACGGCCATGCCGATGCTCACGGCCTCAGGCGGCACGCCTTCCACGCGGCTCATCAGCCTGACGCCTTCTTGCAGATCCACCAGCGCCACGTTGTAATCGCCGCCCGCGTCGGGCTTGCGCCGCACGACGGTGGTGGAATAGACGGTGCCGCGTCCATCCGGCGCGACCCAGGAAAGCGAGCCGGCGCCGCAGTGCGGACAGATCATGCGCGGATAGAAGACGGCTCGGTCGCAGGCGGCGCAATGCTGGATGAGAAAGCGGCCCTGGTCGAGCGCCTGGCGGTACTGCGCCTCGACGCCCTGCGGCGCGGCTTCCTGGTGATCGGGGAGGGTCATGATGCGTGAGGCCTTTCGGTCAGTGTCAACAGGCACTAGTGTCGGCACTGCCGCCGCGTTGGGCCATTCTTCATTGCTGAAGCAGGCCTTCCGCCGGCCCGTAGTGGGTGCGCGCCCTACATCCAGCCCGAAGCCGGTCTTCGGCAGAGGCAGATTGTCCGGGCCGCTGGACCATGGCTAGATACCGGGAAAAGGAGGTAGACCATGAACCTGACCTGGACGCCGCAAGAGCGCCGATTCCGAGATGAGGTGCGCGCGTTCGCCGAGGCCAAGCTGCCGAAAGATATCCGCGGCAAGGTGTTGCGGCACCAGCGGCTGGAGCGCGACGATTACGTGCGCTGGCACAACATCCTGGCCGACCAGGGCTGGGGCGCGCCGAACTGGTCCGTCGAGCACGGCGGCACCGGCTGGAGTGCGCTGGAGCGCCTGATCTTCGAGGTAGAGTGCTTCAAGGCGGGCGCGCCCCGCCTGCTGCCCTTCGGGCTGTCCATGATCGGCCCCGTCCTGATGAAGTACGGCAGCGCCGAACAGCAGGCCCGCTTTCTCCCGCGGATCCCGCGCGTCGAGGATTGGTGGTGCCAGGGCTATTCGGAACCGGGCTCCGGGTCCGACCTGGCCTCGCTCAAGACGCGCGCCGAACGCGACGGCGGCGATTACGTGGTCAACGGCCAGAAGACCTGGACCACGCTGGCCCAGTACGCCGACTGGATGTTCTGCCTGGCCCGCACCGATCCCGACGCGCGCGCGCAGCGCGGCATCTCGATGCTGTTGCTGGACATGCGCGCCCCGGGCGTAACCGTCCGTCCCATCCGCACGCTCGACGGCGGCCACGACGTGAACGAGGTGTGGCTGGAGAACGTGCGCGTGCCCGCGGCCAACCTCGTCGGCGAGGAAAACCAGGGCTGGACCTACGCCAAATACCTGCTGGGCCACGAGCGCACCGGCATCGCCGGGCTCGGCCATTGCCACCGCGAACTCGGCATCCTGAAGCGCATGGCGGAGAACGCGCGCTCGCACGGGAGGCCCTTGCTTGCGGACGGCCGCATGCGCGACCGGATTTCCCGCATCGAAGTGGACATCATGGCGCTAGAGATGCTGTTGCTGCGGGTAGCGTCCAGCAATGACGGCTCGCCGGGCCCCGAAGCCTCGGTGCTGAAGATACGCGGCTCCGAAATCCAGCAGGACCTGGCCATGCTGCAAATGGAAGTGGCGGGGCCGGACGCCTGGCCCTATGACCCCGACTGGATGCATGCCGATGCCGCCTTCCACGGTCCCGGCCCCGAGATGGCCGCGGCGGCGGGCGCGGGCTATGCCGACATGCGCAAGACCTCCATTTACGGCGGCACGACCGAAGTGCAGAAGGGCATCATCGCCCGCCAGGTGCTGGGCCTCTAGGGGCCGCGGCCCCAGGGCGTATCGACAGGAACGCGACGCATGGATTTCATCTATACCGAAGAACAACGCATGCTGGCCGACAGCTTGCGCCGCCTGGTGGACCAGGCATGGACCTTTCCCCAGCGCCGCTTGCGGCAGTCCGCCGGCGTGCTGGACCCGCAGGCCTGGGACGCGCTGGCGGAGCTGGGCGTGCTGGGCCTGAACATATCCCAGGATTTCGGCGGGTTCGGCGAAGTGCCGGCCAGCCTGCTGCCGGTGCACGTGGAGCTAGGGCGGGGGCTGGTGTCAGAGCCCGTCATCCCCAGCGCCGTCATGGGCGCCGCGCTGGTCGACGCCTGCGGCGATGCGGCGCGGGCCCGCTGGCTGCCGGCGATCGCGGCGGGCGAGGCCATCGTCAGCGTGGCCTATCAGGAGCCGGGCCGCCGCTACGACACGGATCCCCAGGATTGCCGAGCCGCTGAAACCGCGGATGGCTGGCGGCTGGACGGCGCCAAGCACCTGGTCTGGCACGGCGCGGCGGCCTCCGCCTGGCTGGTGAGCGCGCGGTGCGCCGACGGGCGCCCGCTGCTGCTGGCGGTGCCGGCGGATACGGCGGGTGTGCGCATGACGGACACTCCCACGCTGGACGGGGCGCGCTGCGCCCGGCTGGACCTGGACGGAGCCGTCGTGCCGCCCGACGCGCTGCTGGCCCAGGGCGAGGCGGCCGAGCACGCGCTGGCCCAGGCCCTGCAATGGGGCACGGCGGCGCTGTGCGCCCATGCGGCGGGGGCCATGGAGCGCCTGCTGGAGATCACCGTCGAATATTTGAAGACGCGCAAGCAGTTCGGCCAGCCGCTGGCGTCCTTCCAGGCCTTGCAGCATCGCCTGGCCGAGATGCTGGTGGCGAAGGAGCTGGCCCTGTCGATGGCCTACGTCGCGGTGGCGGCCCTGACCGAGCCCGACGCCGCGCAGCGCCGGCGCATGGTCGCCTCGGCCAAGCTGGAGGCCGCGCGCGCGGGCCGCCTGGTGGGGCAGATGGCCGTGCAGCTGCATGGTGGCATGGGCATGACCGACGAACTGGAGGTGGGCGACTACTTCAAGCGGCTGACCGTCGTGGACCAGCTGCTGGGCGACACCGCCGAGCAACTGGCCGTCCTGGAGGTGCTGGCATGACGGCCCCCATGTCCGGCGGCGGCTATGCGCAGATCCGTTTCACGCTGGAAAACGGCGTGGGCCGCATCACGCTCAACCGGCCCGAGCGCCTGAACAGCTTCACCGAGGCCATGCACGCCGAGCTGGCGCGGGCGCTGGACGCGCTGGAGGCCGAGCCCGGGCTGCGCGGCCTGGTCATCACCGGCGCCGGCCGCGGCTTTTGCGCCGGGCAGGACCTGGGCGAACGCAAGCCGGCGGAAGACGGCTCGCGACGCGATCTGGCCGAAGGCCTGGAAAAGCGCTATCGGCCCCTCATTGGGCGCCTGCGCGCCTTGCCCGTGCCGGTGGTGTGTGTCATGAACGGTGTTGCGGCCGGCGCGGGCGCAAGCCTGGTGTTGGCCTGCGACGTGGTTTTCGCCGTGGAATCGGCCCGTTTCATCCAGGCTTTCAGCAAGATCGGGCTGCTGCCCGATGCGGGCGGCACCTGGTTCCTTCCGCGCCTGGTGGGGTCTGCGCGGGCCATGGGCGCGGCGCTGTTCGGCGAGGCCGTGAGCGCCGCGCAGGCGGAGTCCTGGGGGCTGATCTGGCGCGTGGTGCCGGACGCGGCGCTCGCGGACACGCTGGCCGAGGTGGAGGCCACGCTTGCGGCCGGCCCCACGCGCGCATACGCGGCGACCAAGGCGGCGCTGCATGCTTCCAGCGGCAATACGCTGGCGCAGCAGTTCGACCTGGAATGCAGCCTGCAGCGCCAGCTTGGCCATACCAACGACTATCTGGAAGGTATGCGGGCTTTTGCCGAGAAGCGCCCGCCTGCCTTCACCAGCACCTGACGCGGCGGGCGCCAGGGGGCCTTCGGGCGGACATCTTTCGATGCCGGTCGGCCTAAGGCGCCCGGGCCGCCTGGATCTGCTCGATCAGCTCGCGCGCGCAGCCGGGCAGGGCGTCGATGTCGCGCACCAGCAGCTTGCGTTCGCGCACGACCCAGGGCTCGTCCAACTCCACCACGCGCAGCTTCATGTCGGCGCCGTACCGCCGTGCGGCCGAATCGGGGATGACCCCGATGCCGACGCCGGCCTGCACCATCCGGCAGATCGAATCGAAGCTGTAGAGCTGGATGCGCTGGGGCAGGCGCTGGCCGACGCGTTCGAGCTGGTCGCGCAGGAACGCCACCAGGGTGGAGCCTTCATGCATGGTGATGAACGGATAGCGCACGGCATCCGCCAGCTTGATCTTTTCCTGGTCTTGCAGCGGATGGCCATTGGGCACCACCAGCACGAGCCGGTCGGTGCTGAAATGAATGGCCTGCAATTCGGGGGCGTCCACCGGGCCCGCCACGATGCCCAGATCGGTGGTGCCGTCGAGCACGCCGCGCACGATATCGCGCGTCAGCCGTTCCTGGAGGTCCACCGTGACGCCGGGATGCCCGGACAGGAATTGCGCCAGGATGTCCGGCATGAACTCGGTGACCGCCGTGGTGTTGGCGAAAATGCGGATGTGGCCGGCGTCGCCGTCGGCCTGTTCCTGGAAATCATGCTTCAGGTGGTCGACCTGGCGCATGATGACCCGGGCATGCTGCAGCAGTTTCTGGCCCGCGGGCGTGATTTCCACGCCGCGGCTGTCGCGGTACAGCAACCGGGAATTCAGCTGGTTTTCAAGGGCCTTGATCCGCACGCTGACGGCCGCCAGGGACAGGTGCGCCCGCTTGGCCGCCTGGGTCAGGCTGGGGGATTCGGCGATGTGGATGAACAGGCGGAGGTCGGCGAGGTCGAAGTGCATAGCCCATATATTACGGCGGCGGGGCGGCGGCAGCGGGGAGGCGGTCCGATTCAGGCGCCGCAAACCCCGCCTTGAGGAAAAACGAATTCACAATGGGAAGGGCTTGCGGGCATGCTTCAGGCTGTAAAAACCCCACCAAAGGATATCGGCATGACGACTACAGATCCGGCCGCGTGGATCGGCAGCGGCGAACGGAAGGCGGACGCCATGGACCCGGGCCACGCCGCGCGCATCGCGGCCACGCTGGGCGGCCCCGCGCCCGCCCAGGGGGACGCATTGCCGCCGCTGTGGCAATGGGCGTTTTTCATCGGCACCGTGGGCATGGACGGGCTGGGGACGGATGGCCATCCCTCGCGAGGCGGTTTCCTCCCGCCGGCCCAGGACCGCAACCGCATGTGGGCGGGCGGCCGCGTGGAGTTCCGCAAGCCGCTGAAGGCCGGCGTGCCGGCCGAGCGCGTATCCACCGTCATCGACGTCAAGGAAAAAACGGGCCGCACCGGCGCGCTGCTGTTCGTGACGGTGCGCCACGAATATCACCAGGCGGGCGAAATCGTCATCCAGGAAGAGCAGGACATCGTCTACCGTCAGCCCACGCCGCCCAAGCTCGCGGGCAGCGAACCGGCTCCCGAAGCGCAGTGGCGCGATACGGTGGAACCGTCCCCCGTGCTGCTGTTCCGCTATTCGGCGGTGACCTTCAACGGCCATCGCATCCATTACGACCATCCCTACGTGACCGGCACCGAAGGCTATCCCGGCCTGGTGGTGCACGGCCCGCTCATCGCCACGGAGATGGTCGCCGCCTTCTCGCGCGCGCATCCCAAGGCGCGTCTTACCCATTTGTCATACCGGGGCCTGCGCCCGCTGATCGCGCCCAAGCCCTTCCAGGTGGCCGGCCGCTTGACCGAGCCGGGCGTGGCCCAGCTTTGGGCTGAGCAAGACGGCACGCTGGCCCACCAAGCCGAATTGAGGTTCTCCGAATGAGCAAGCAGGCCCCCCGTCCGCTGGACGGCATCACCGTCGTCAGTCTCGAACACGCCATCGCCGCGCCCTTCTGCACCCGCCAGCTGGCGGACATGGGCGCGCGCGTCATCAAGATCGAACGCCCCGGCAGCGGAGATTTCGCCCGGGGCTATGACGAGCGCGTGCGCGGCCTGTCCTCGCACTTCGTCTGGACCAACCGCTCCAAGGAAAGCCTGACGCTGGACCTCAAGCGCGAGGAGGCCGGCGGCATCATGGACCGCCTGCTCGAATCGGCCGACGTGCTGGTGCAGAACCTCGCCCCGGGGGCCGCCGCGCGGCTGGGGCTGTCCTTCGGCGCCCTGCACGAGAAATATCCGCGCCTCATCGTCTGCGACATTTCCGGCTACGGCGAAGGCGGTCCCTACCAGGACAAGAAGGCCTACGACCTGCTGATCCAGAGCGAAAGCGGCTTCCTCTCCGTGACCGGCACCAAGGACGACCCCGTCAAGGCGGGCTGCTCCATCGCGGACATCGCCGCCGGCATGTACGCCTACTCGGCCATCCTGAACGCCCTGCTGCTGCGCCAGAAGACCGGCGAGGGCAGCCGCCTGGACGTCTCCATGCTGGAGAGCATGGTCGAATGGATGGGCTTCCCGATGTACTACGCGTTCGACGGCGGCTCCCCGCCCGTGCGCGCGGGCGCCGCCCACGCCTCGATCTACCCCTATGGGCCGTTCCCCGTGGGGGGAGGCTCCACCATCATGCTGGGCCTGCAGAACGAGCGCGAATGGCGCGTGTTCTGCGCCCAGGTGCTGCGCCAGGCGGAGCTGGCGGAAGATCCGCGCTTTCTTTCCAATTCGCTGCGCACCGCGAACCGCGACGACCTGCGGGCGCTGATCGTGGCGGCGTTCGCCGACCTGTCCATCGAGCAGGTGACGCAGCGCCTGGAGGACGCCCAGATCGCCAACGCCCGCGTGAACGACATGGCGGGCGTGTGGGCGCACCCCCAGCTGCAGGCGCGGGCCCGCTGGAGCAAGGTCGGCAGCCCCGCCGGCGAACTGCCGGCGCTGCTGCCTCCGGCCAGCAGCAACGCCTTCGCGCCGCGCATGGAGGCCGTGCCGGCGGTGGGCCAAAACACGGATGCGGTGCTAGCATCATTGGGATACGCGCCTGATCAGGTGGCGCAATTCCATGCCTCGGAGGTCGTGTGACCCATCCTGTCGTCCGTAGCGCCCTGTTCGTGCCCGCCTCGCGGGCCGAGCGCATCCCCAAGGCGCTCGCCGCCGGCGCGGATGCCGTCATCGTCGACCTGGAGGACGCCGTCGAGCACCTGGCCAAGGCGTCCGCGCGGGAATCCCTGTGCGATTTCCTGGGGACGAATCCCCGCGCCCGCCTGTGGGTGCGCATCAACGATGCCTCGACGCCCTGGCACGACGACGATCTGAAGGCCTGCCGCGGCAAGCCCGGCGTGGCGGGCATCCTGCTGCCCAAGGCGGAAAGCCTGGCGCAGGTGCGCCACGTGGCCCAGACCGGGCTGCCCGTGATCCCCATTCTGGAAACGGCCCAGGGCGTCCTCAATGCCGCCGAGGTCGCGGCGACGCCGGGCGTGGCGCGCCTGGCCTTCGGCAGCCTGGACTATGCCCTGGACATGGGGCTGGCGCCCGACACGCCTGGCGCCGCGACGGTGCTGGACCAGGCGCGCGTGCAGGTGCTGCTGCATACGCGCTCGGCCGGCCTGGCGCCCGCGCTGGACGGCGTGTTCCCCGGCGTCCAGGACCAGGCCGGCTTGGCGCAAGCCGCCGGCAGGGCCCAGCAGATGGGGTTCGGCGGAATGCTGTGCATCCATCCCACGCAGGTCGCCGTGATCCACGCGGCCTTCGTGCCGGTGCAGGAAGAACTGGAGTGGGCGCGCCGCGTCATCGCCGCGCATCGCGACACGGCCGCCGGCACCTTCATGCTGGAAGGCAAGATGGTCGACGCGCCGGTCATCGCGCGCGCCCGGCTGGTGCTGGCGCAAGCGGGGGAATCCGCCGGCGCGTAGGGGCGCGCCTTCCCGTCAACCTCTTTCTGGCAGGCCTATGCGCGAAGCGCTCTTCATCGGACACACCTATATCGACGTAACCGTGCTGGCGGACCACTGGCCCACGGGCGACGAGAAGAGCGTGGCGCGGGACTACGCCGTGTCCTTCGGCGGCAACGCGGTCACCGCCGCGTTCGCCTGCGGGCGGCTGGGCACGCCGCCCGACCTGATCTGTTCGCTGGCGCCCGACTGGCTGGGCCATATGTACTCCGATATGGCCGCGGCGCATGGCGTGTCGTTGCACGCGCGGCAGGTGCGCCGTTCTTCCTTGTCCTTCATCATGCCCAACCAGGGCAAACGCGCGATCGTGCGGGCGCGCGATGTGGATTACCTGAATGATTTCCCCCGCCTGGACATCCGAGGCTATCGCGCGCTGCACCTGGACGGGCACCAGCCCGACGCCGCCCTGCATTACGCGCGGGCCTGCCGGGAAGCGGGCGTGCTGACTTCGCTGGATGGCGGAAGCTTGCGCGAGAACACCGATGAGTTGCTGCGCTACATCGACGTGGCCGTCTGCGCCGAGCGCATGTGCGAACAGCTGGGCCTGTCGCCGCAGGGCCTGCTGGACCTGCTCAAGGCCCGCGGCTGCCGCATCGGCGCCGTCACCATGGGCGAGCGCGGCATGCTTTGGTACGACGAAACGGGCGCCGTCGATACGCTGCCTTCGCTGGACGTGCCGGGGCCGAGCATCGTCGACACCTCTGGCGCGGGGGACGTGTTCCACGGCGCCTATGTCTGGTCGTACTTGAATCGGCCGGAACAGCCCTGGGTAGAGCATTTCACGTTCGCGCGCGCCGCGTCTGCGCACAAGATCCAGCATTTGGGGAACGAGGCCGGATTGCCGCAGGTGGAAGATGTGGAAAGGGCGATGATGGTTTATGGGGTAAAACCAACAACTCCGCGTGTCTGACACCTTGTATCTTGGTCGGCGTGGTGATTAGCTATCACCACAGCGGATTCGAGCAGCTTGTTCTGACACCCAAAGCTTGGACTTTGTTTAACAGATTAAGCCTCGAATCCGCACCTCTGAGCCGGCTGGACACTGGACGGTAGCCTTGTGAGAGGCTCTGTGGATCAGGGATAGTCTTCCCGGGTGTCTGACACCGGCTGACTTTGAAGCGATGTTGGAAATATGGCCGGTGTCAGACACCCGGGAGGACTGTCTCCTTCTTGGCAGACTGTCTCATAAGGGTGTCAGACACTCGGAAAGTAGGGCTTAGTCAGACACTCGGAAAGTAGGGGTTTAGCCTGACACGCTGAGTTGCAGGATTTCCTGCCCCCCGATCCCTTCCGCCCATTCCTCCAGGCTCTTTCCTTTCAGCATCATGCCCGGCGCCAGGTCCTTCAGCGGCAGCAGCACGAAAGCGCGCAGGTGCATGCGGGGGTGCGGCAGGTACAGCCGTTCGTGCTCCATCGCGACGTCGCCGTAAAGCAGCAAATCCAGGTCCAGCGTGCGGGGAGCGTTCTTGTAAGGCCGCTGGCGGCCGTGGCGGTTTTCCAGTGCTTGCAGCGCGTCCAGCAGCGCCAGCGGCGCAAGATCGGTGTCCACCGCGGCCACGGCGTTGATGAAATCCGGGCCGGTGGCCTCCACGGGAGCGCTGCGGTAGAACGGCGACGCCTCGACCGTCAGGATGCCATCCGTATCGCGCAGCTCGGCCAGGACCTGACGCAGGGTCGCCGCGCCGTCGCCGAGATTGGCGCCCAGGCCGACGTAGGCGCGAACGGGAGCGGGCGCCATGAGTCAGCCCGCGCTGGGCGCGCCGCGCGAGGATGAGCGCCGCGGGCGGCGGCGCTTGCGCGGCGCCGGTGCATCGCCGGCGTCGCGCGGCTGGCGCGAGATTTCCTCGATCATGTCCGCGCGGGTGACGTCGTCGGCGTTGGCCAGGTCCATCCACCATTGAGCCAGCACGCTGTCGAATTCGCCGGCGGCGGCGCGCAATTGCAGGAAGTCGCAGGCCGCGCGGAAGCGCGGCTGTTCGATCATGCGGAAGATGCTCTTGCCCATGCGGCGCTCGAAGCGCGGCTGCATGAACCAGATTTCGCGCATGTCGGACGAAAAGCGGCGCTGGATGGCGAGCTTCTCGGTCTGTTCGTCCAGCACGGAGTCCGCGGCCTGGGACAGCGCGGGAATGGTGTGCTCGCCCTGGGCGCGCAACTGCTTCCAACGCACGTCCACCTGTTGCCACAGCAGCGCGGCGAAGAGGAAGCTCGGGCTGATGGTCTTGCCCGAACGCACGCGCGCATCGGTGCGTTCCAGCGCCAGCTCCACGAAATGCTCGCCGCCGGGCTGTTCCAGCACCACGTCCAGGAGCGGCAGCAGGCCTTTGTGCAGGCCGTCCGCGCGCAGCTGGCGCAGGCAGTCCATGGCATGGCCGCAGGTCAGCAGCTTGAGCATTTCGTCGAACAGGCGCGAGGCCGGCACGTTCTCGATCAGGTCGGCCATCGTTCCGATCGGCTGGCGCGTGGCCGGGTCGATCGTGCCGTTGAGCTTGGCCGCGAAGCGCACGGCGCGCAGCATGCGGACCGGGTCTTCGCGGTAGCGCTTGGCGGGGTCGCCGATGATGCGGATCTGGCGCTTCTTCAGGTCGGCCACGCCATTGTGGTAGTCGATGACTTCCTCGGTGTGGGGATCGTAGTACAGCGCGTTCATGGTGAAGTCGCGCCGCTTGGCGTCTTCTTCCTGCGTGCCGAATACGTTGTCGCGCAGGATGCGGCCGTGTTCGTCGGTCTCCTGGTCTTCCGAGGCGGGCGCGCGGAAGGTGGAGGTTTCGATGATTTCCTGGCCGAACACCACGTGCACCAGCTGGAAGCGGCGGCCGATGATGCGGGCGCGGCGGAACAGCGGGCGGATCTCCTCGGGCGTGGCGTTGGTGGCCACGTCGAAGTCCTTGGGCTCCAGGCCCACGATCAGGTCGCGGACCGCGCCGCCGACGATATAGGCTTCATAGCCATGCTGGCGCAGGACTTCGCAGACCTTGATCGCGTGGCGCGATACGTTGCGGCGGTCGATGCCGTGTTTGTCGCGCTCGATGCGCAACGGCCCCCGGGGCGCCGGCGCGAACAGTCGGCCGACGAATTTTCTTATGGTTTCAGTGATCATTTAGGACTTCGCATCTTCCATGTGGTCGAACAAGTCGATCACTTGCCAACCGCGTTCCTGGGCGATCTTGCGCAGGGTGGGGCTGGGGTTCGCGGCGATCGGACGGGTGACTTTTTCGAGCAGCGGGACATCATTCACCGAATCGCTATAGAAAAACGATTCCGAGAAATCCGCAAGCCCCAGGTTCATGCCGGCCAGCCAGTCGTTGACGCGCAAGACCTTGCCTTCCTTGAAACTGGGGGTGCCCAGGATACGGCCGGTGTAGCGGCCTTGCAGGTATTCGGCATCCGTCGCCACGAGGTGGGGCACGCCGAAGGCGCGGGCGATGGGGGCGGTGACAAAACTGTTGGTGGCGGTGACGACCGCGCACAGATCGCCGGCTTCCAGGTGCGCCTGCACCAGTTCGCGCGCGGCGGGCGTCATGGACGGGCGGATCACCTCGCCCATGAAGGCTTCGTGCCAGGCGGCCAGATCGTAGGGAGTGTGCGCGGCCAGCAGGCCGAGCATGAATTCGGCGGCCTGTTCGGCTGTCAGTTCGCCGCGGTTGTAGCGGTCCATCAGATCGTCGTTGCGGCGGCGGGCCTCGTTGGGATCGCCCGCGCGGCCCGTGCGTGCCAGATAGTCGGCCCATTGGTAGTCGCTATCGAGCGGCAACAGGGTGTGATCCAGGTCGAACAGGGCGAGACGTCGGGAGGTCATTTGCGTTGCGAATCAGGGTCTGCGAGCATGGCCCGCAGCAGGGGCAGGGTGATGGGACGGCCGGTGGCCAGGGAATAGCGGTCGAGCGCGTCGATCAGCGTCGCCAGCTTGCGGATGTCGCGCTCGTGGTGCGTGAGCATCCAGTTGATGATTTCCGGCGCCAGGTGCATGCCGCGTTCCGCCGCCTGGGCGGACAGGGCGGCCAGCTTGTCGGCGTCGGACAGCGGATCCAGGCGGAACACCAGGTCCCAGCCGAGCCGCGTGCGCAGGTCTTCGCGCAGGGGCATGGACAGCGGGGCGCGGTCGCCCGCGAGCGCCAGCGCGAAGGCGCGGCCCGTCGCGGCGGATTCGCGCCAGCGGTTGTACAGGGCGAACAGGGCGGCCTGGCGGCTGTCGTCCATGCGGTGCACGTCGTCGACCGCCACGAACTTGGGCATGGGCGATTTTGAATCGGCCTCGGCCAGGCGCCGCAGCATGTTCTCGCCGGTGGGGGCGTCGATGTAGACGGCGTCGCGGCGCGCGGTCAGGGCGCGCAGCAGGTGGCTGCGGCCGCAACCCGCGGCGCCCCAGATATACAAGGCGCGGCCGGGCGCGAGCGCGCGCACGGCCGCGAGCGCTTCTCCGTTCGGGCCGGCGATATAGTTGTTCAGCGATGGCGCTGGCGCGGGAAGAACGTCGAGCAGCAGCTGGCGGTTCATGAGAGCTTATCAATCAGGCTTTTCCGGAATACCCGAAAACCAACGCCGCGAGTCCACATAGCGGGGTTCCGCGAGCGGCATGCCGGGCAGCGCCGCCGGGTGCCGAAAAGCCAAAAAACGGTAGTACAAGGGCCGGAAGCCGGGCGCGATGCGAACCGAAACAGGATCGCGTCGGGCTTCAGCCGCCAGAAACTGGCAAAATCAATACCGGCGAACCCTACACTTTAAACCACCTGAGGGGGCAGTGTCGCGTCGGGCCCTTGGGCCGGCCTGGCTTTGCGCGGTTCCTGCCATCCTTGGCCGGGCCGCTTTCGCGGCGCCCCGGCGGGGGCAATCCCTGCTTGAGCCCGCAACATCGTAAAATGCGGGGCGTTCCACCCAAATCCCAGCAATTGTTACATACCCCACGGCATTTCTCATGACGAATCAACCTACCGCCCCTCTGACCTACCGCGATGCCGGTGTCGACATCGACGCAGGCGATGCCCTGGTCGACCGTATCAAACCGCTTGCGGCCCGCACCATGCGTGCCGGCGTGCTGGCCGGTATCGGCGGCTTCGGCGGCTTGTTCGAAGTGCCGAAGACCTTCAAGGAACCCGTGCTGGTCTCGGGCACCGATGGCGTGGGCACCAAGCTGCGCCTGGCGTTCGACTGGAACCGCCACGACACCGTGGGAATCGACCTGGTCGCCATGAGCGTCAACGATATCCTGGTGCAGGGCGCGGAACCCCTGTTCTTCCTGGATTATTTCGGCTGCGGCAAGCTTTCGGTGGACACGGCGGCGTCGGTGGTGGGCGGCATCGCCAAGGGCTGCGAGCTGTCGGGCTGCGCGCTGATCGGCGGCGAGACCGCCGAAATGCCCGGTATGTACCCCGACGGTGAGTACGACCTGGCCGGTTTCGCGGTGGGGGCGGTCGAAAAGTCCGCCATCATCACCGGCAAGTCGATCAAGACGGGCGACGTGGTGCTGGGCCTGGCTTCCAGCGGCGCGCACTCCAATGGCTACTCGCTGCTGCGCAAGATCCTCGAACGCGCCAATGCCAAGCCCGACGACGACTTCCATGGCCAGCCGCTGGTCGACGTCGTCATGGCGCCGACGCGCATCTATGTGAAGCAGGTGCTGGCCGCGCTGGCCAAGCACGGCGCCAGCATCAAGGGCCTGGCCCACATCACGGGCGGCGGCCTGCTGGACAACGTGCCGCGCATCCTGCAACCCGGCCTGGCGGCCCAGCTGCACCGCGCCAACTGGGAAATGCCCAAGCTGTTCCAGTGGCTGCAGGAGCAGGGCGGCGTCGAGGACACCGAGATGTACCGCGTCTTCAACTGCGGCATCGGCATGGTGCTGGTCGTGGATCCGGCCGAGGCGGAAGCCATCGCGGCCACGCTGCGCGAACAGGGCGAAACGGTCAGCACGCTGGGCGAAATCGTCGAGCAGAAGGAAGGCATGGCGCAGACTTTTGTAGTCTGATCCTGCGCGTGTCTGACACCCAACGACCCGCCGGCACAAGCTGAAGCCGGTCTTCCCGGGTGTCTGACACCGCCTGACTTTGAACCTGTCAGGCATCCATAGTTCGAATGTGTCAGACACCCACGGGGCATCAGCGCAGGCTGAACGCCGTCTCTTAGGGTGTCAGACACTTTAAAGTGTCAGACACTTGCGGATATCTTCGGGTGTCGGACACCGCCACCCAATCACTCCCCCAACATCACCGCCACCGCATCGATGGTCTGCGCCACGGCATCCGCGGCCAGGCAGTCCACGATGACGCGCTCGGGTTGCGCGCGCAGCCAGGTGATCTGGCGCTTGGCCAGCTGGCGCGTGGCGGCAATGCCCTGTTCTCGGGCGGTGGCCAGGTCGGTTTCGCCGTCCAGATGCGCCCACATCTGCCGGTAGCCCACGCAACGCACGGAAGGCAGGCCCGGATGCAGGTCGGCCCTGGCGCGCAGGCCGCGCACCTCGTCGAGGAAACCATTGGCCAGCATGGCGTCGAAGCGCTGCTCGATGCGCGCGTGCAGGGCGGCGCGGTCGGAAGGTTCCAGGCTGATGGTGAGGTATTGGCGGCCGCTGTCGTCACGCTGGCGCTGGCTGCGCAGCAGCAGGGCGGACATGGGCTGCCCAGATAGCCGGCAGATCTCCAGCGCGCGCTGGATGCGCTGGCTGTCGTTGGGCGCCAGGCGGGCCGCGGTAGCCGGATCCAGCAGGGCCAGCTCCGCATGCAGCGCGGGCCAGCCCTGGACGGCCGCGCGCGCCTCCAGTTCGGCGCGCAGCGCCGGATTGGCCTGGGGCAGGTCGTCCAGGCCGTCGCGCAGCGCCTTGTAATACATCATGGTGCCGCCCGCCAGAAGGGGAATGCGGCCGCGCGCGCGGATCTCGCCGATCAGCCGCCGCGCGTCCGCGACGAAGTCGGCGGCGGAGTACGACTGGACGGGATCCAGGATGTCCAGCAGGTGCTGGGGCACGCGCGCCTGCTCTGCAGGCGAGGGCTTGGCCGTGCCGATGTCCATGCCGCGGTAGATCGTGGCGGAATCCACGTTGACGATTTCCAGCGGCCAGCGTTCCGCGAGCGCCAGCGTGGACGCGCTCTTGCCGGCCGCGGTGGGGCCGGCAAGGCAGATGACCGGCTGGCCGGCGGAGGAAGGGGAGAGGGACGACAAGCCTATTGCCCGCGCAGGAAGAGCTTGTCCAGGTCGGACACCGACCACTGCACCCAGGTCGGGCGGCCATGGTTGCACTGGTCGGCGCGTTCGGTGGCTTCCATCTGGCGCAGCAGCGCATTCATTTCTTCGATGGTGAGCTTGCGGTTGGCGCGCACCGAGCCGTGGCAGGCCATGGTGGACAGCAATTCGTTGCGTTGCTCGGTCAGCAGGCGCGAGACTCCCACGGCGCCCAGGTCGCGCAACACGGCGCGGGCCAAGGTTTCGATGTCGCCGCGGGCCAGGATGGCCGGCACGGAGCGCACGGCGATCGAGGTCGGCCCCGACGGGCGCATCTCGAAGCCCAGCTCGTTCAACTGCTCTTCGAATTCCTCGACCAGGGCCACGTCTTTTTCCTGCGCGTGGAACACCACGGGCACCAGCAGGTCCTGGCGCGGCAGGCTGCGCGCGTCCAGCGCCTGCTTGAGCTGCTCGTACACGACGCGTTCATGCGCGGCGTGCATGTCCACCAGCACCATGCCCCGGCGGTTCTGCGCCAGGATGTAGATGCCGTGCAGCTGCCCCAGGGCCATGCCCAGCGGGTGTTCTTCATCCGCCGGCATGGCGGCCGGCGCAGCCGCCGCGGGAGAGGGCTCGCGCAGGGGCGCGGCCTTGGCCGCCGTATCGTCGTCGAGCGGGCGGTAGAGCGATTGCCAGTCCGCAGCGGGAATGCCGGCGGGTTCGGCGTGCAGCCGGAATGGAACCTGGGTATGCGGGCGTTGCGGCGCGGGCGAGGGACGCAGCCCGTAGGACGCGCCGCCATTGCCTCCGTTGCCGCCATAGGCCGGCCTGGGCGGATCCGCGGCCAGGGGACTGGCGGGTGCAGGCGCGGCTTGCGGGGGCATGCCGGCCGAGGAGGCTGGCTGGGCCACGGTTTCGAATCCGGCATCTTCGTCCTGGCTGGCCGGCGTGACCACGGCAGAACCGCCGGTCTGCGCCAGCGTCTGGCCGACTGCATGGGAAACGAAACGATGCACGGCGCCGCTGTCGCGGAAGCGCACTTCGTGCTTGGCGGGATGGACGTTCACGTCCACCGCGGCAGGGTCGATGTCCAGGAACAGCACGTAGGCCGGCTGGCGGTCTCCGTGCAGCACGTCCGCGTAGGCGGCGCGCAGCGCGTGGCTGACGGTGCGGTCGCGCACATAGCGTCCGTTGACGTACAGGTACTGCCGGTCCGCGCGGGCGCGCGCGGCGGTGGGGCGGGTGATCATGCCGGCGAGGCTGACGTTGCCGACCGAATGCGACAGCAGCAGGCCGTGTTCGGCGAATTCCGCGCCCAGCACGTCGCGGATGCGCTGGGGGGGCTCGGCGGGCAGCCATTGGCGCTGCGCGCGATCGTGATGGAACAGGCGGAAGGCGATCTGCGGATGCGCCAGCGCGATGCGTTCCATGGCGTCGACGCAGTGGCCGAATTCCGTGGCCTCGGACCGCAGGAACTTGCGGCGGGCCGGCACGGCGTCGAAGAGCTGACGCACGTCGACCGTGGTGCCCACCGGGCCCGACGCGGGGCTGACCTGCATGCTGCCCGCGTCGATCTGCCAGGCGTGTTCGCCGTCGCGGGTGCGGGAAATGATGGTTAGCTGCGCCACCGAGGCGATGGAAGCCAGCGCTTCGCCCCGGAACCCCATGGAGGCGACCGATTCCAGTTCGTCCAGCGAGCGGATCTTGCTGGTGGCGTGGCGCGCCAGGGCCAGCGGCAGTTCATCGGGCGGGATGCCGCCGCCGTCGTCCGTGACGGCGATGCGGCGGATACCGCCGCCCTCCAGCCGCACCTCGATGGCGCGCCCGCCCGCGTCGATCGCGTTCTCGAGGATTTCCTTGAGCACGGAGGCGGGCCGCTCGATGACCTCGCCGGCGGCGATCTGGCTGATCAGCAGGTCGGGAAGCGCAAGAATGGAGCGGCGTTCGGTCATATTGCTGGTGGTTTCTGGCATGGCTATGTGGATGATTTTAGCGTCATGGGCGGGTGGGCTATAGTCGCTGAGACTTATTCCGTTCCGACCGCAGGATTGCTTCGATGCTCGAATTCTTCAACATGGTGCTCCACATCGACCAGACGCTCGGCGTCTGGGTCGAACAGTATGGCGTATGGGTGTACCTGGTGCTGTTCCTGATTGTCTTTGCCGAGACGGGGCTGATCATCCTGCCCTTCCTGCCGGGCGATTCGCTGCTGTTCATCGCCGGCGCCTTCGGCGCGACAGGCCATATCGATCCGTTCCTGATGGCGGCCCTGCTGATCATCGCGGCGATCACCGGCAATACCGTGAACTATGCCGTGGGACGCTATATCGGGCCCCGCGTGTTCTCGATGAATCTGCGCTTTCTCGACCGCGGCGCCTTGATGCGCACGCACGCGTTCTATGAAAAGCATGGGGGCAAGACGATCGTGATGTCGCGCTTCATTCCGGTCATCCGGACATTCGCGCCGTTCGTGGCGGGCGTGGCCGACATGCCGCTGGCCCGCTTCCAGCTGTTCAACATCATGGGCGCGCTCCTGTGGGTGATCAGCCTGGTGGCCGCGGGCTATTTCTTCGGCAATATCCCGCTGGTGCGGGAACACCTGAACACCATCGTCTTGCTGGGCCTGGCCGCGGCGATCGTGCCGGTGATCGGGGCGGGGCTGTTCAAGCTCTTCAAGGCGCGCCGCGGCGCTCGTTGAGCGAGGTCCGCGCCACGGCGCGACGGCAAAGGAAAAAAGGCGATGCGCATCTTCCGCGCATCGCCTTTTTTTATCGCCGGGGCCGGCCGTCGACGAAACGGCCTCAGCTCACGTCGCCCAGCCGCGCGAGCGGCGGATTGGCGGTGAAGTAGCGCTGGATGCCCGTCATCATGGCCTGCGCCAGCTTGTCCTGGTGCGAGCTGCTGCGCAGCAGGGCCTCTTCCTGAGGATTGCTGATAAAGGCGGTTTCGACCAGCACCGACGGAATGTCGGGCGCCTTCAGCACGGCGAAGCCGGCCTGCTCGACGCTGTTCTTGTGCAGGCGGTTGATCTTCTTGATTTCGTCCAGGAAGGCGCTGCCGACCTTCAGCGAATCGTTGATCTGCGCGGTGGTGGACAGGTCCAGCAGCACCTTCGCCACCTGGCGGTCGTGGCTGCCCAGGTTGACGCCGCCGATCAGGTCGGCCGCGTTTTCCTTGTCGGCCATCCAGCGCGCCTGGGTGCTGGTGGCGCCGCGCTGGGACAGCGCGAACACCGAGGACCCGTTGGCCGAGGGCTTGATCCAGGCGTCGGCGTGGATGGAGATGAACAGGTCTGCGCGCACGCGGCGGGCCTTCTGCACGCGCACGTGCAGAGGCACGAAATAGTCGTCGTCGCGCGTGAGGTAGGCGCGCATGTAGGGCTGGCTGTCGATCAGCGCCTTCAGGCGCCGGGCGATGCGCAGCACCACGTCTTTCTCGCGCAGGCCGCTGCTGCCGATGGCGCCTGGATCCTCGCCGCCGTGGCCCGGGTCCAGCGCGATGGTCAGCATGCGCGGCTTGCCGCGGCTGGCGGTGGCGGGAGGTGGCTTGGGCGTGGACGGCAGGGGCGCGGCGGGCTGCTGGCCCCGGACGCGGGGCGGCTCGGGCGGGTCGGCGCGGGTCACCGGGTTGCGCTGGATGTCTTCCAGGATGCGCGCCAGCGGATCGTCCACGTCGGGACCGCTTTGCTTGTTCAGGATGGCGATCAGCGGGTCCTGGGCGATTTTCGGGTACAGGTCCAGCACCAGCCGGTACTGGTAATCGGCCACGGGCTTGAGCGTGAACACCTGCGGCGCCACGGGCTGCTTCAGGTCGAACACCAGGCGCACGACATTCGGACGGTTCTGCGCCACGCGCAGGCTCTGGATATAAGGGTCGTCGGGACGGACCTTGGAAACCAGGTCGTTCAGCGCGGCGCTGATGGTCAGTCCCTCAATATCCACCACGAGGCGGTGAGGGTTTTCCAGCGTGAACTGTTCGGCCTTGAGTTCGCTGTCGAGTTCGAGCGTAACCCGGGTGTATTCATCGGCAGGCCAAGTGCGCACGGCCAGGATCGTAGCCGCCTGGGCCAGGCGCGGCAGGACCGGCAGGACGAGCAGGGTGGCTGCGACGCTGATCAGGCGACGCCGGGTGGCGCCTGCCGAGGGGAGGGCGCCGCTGAGGGCGGGGGGACAATCGCGTTCAACCATGTTTGTCCTCGAGCGGTGTACGCGGTCAGGGTGGCGTCGCGTCCTTCGCCTGCGTAGGCGAGGGAAACCAGCAGGTCAGGCGGGGGCAAAAGGCCCTCTGCCCGCTCCGGCCATTCGATCAAAACGACTGCGTCGTCACGCAGTAAATCCCGGAATCCTGCGTCCAACCATTCGCGCGAATCACTAAATCTATAAAAATCAAGGTGATAGAAGTATAAGTTAGAAACTTTATAGGATTCAAGCAGCGCGTAGCTTGGACTTTTGATTCGCCCGGTGATGCCGCATTCGCGCAACAGCGCCCGGGTGAAGGCTGTTTTCCCTGCGCCGAGGTCCCCCTGGAGGTGGATGCAGCCGCCCGCCAGCCCCGTTTGCCGGCCGGAAACCAGGGGGGCGAGCTGCCGCGCCAGCGCTTCCGTGGCGGTTTCGTCGGGCAGGTGCAAGGTCAGGCTGCAAAGAGGGGCGGACATGGCGCTGGGCGAGTGGTAAAAACAGTGGAGGAAACACGGATGTACGCGCAATTATAGGAATGCGGGTTTCTGCTAATCTAGTAGTGATTTTCATTCTCAACATTACCGTGGCCGGCGCCCAGCCGCCGGCCGCCATCGACGTCGCCACGGAGTTGCACGCGCCATGAAGACCCGCATCGAAAAAGACACGTTTGGCCCGATTGAAGTGCCCGAAGACCATCTTTGGGGCGCGCAGACGCAGCGTTCGCTGCATTTCTTCGCGATTTCCACCGAAAAGATGCCGGCGCCCCTGGTCGAGGCGATGGCACGCCTGAAGCGGGCGGCGGCCAAGGTCAATGCCGACCTGGGAGAGCTGGATCCCAAGATCGCCGATGGCATCGTCCGCGCCGCCGACGAAGTGATTGCGGGCAAATGGCCCGGCGAGTTCCCGCTGTCGGTCTGGCAGACCGGTTCGGGGACGCAAAGCAACATGAACATGAACGAGGTGCTGGCCAACCGCGCCTCCGAGCTGCTGGGCGGCGTGCGCGGCGAAGAGCGCAAGGTCCACCCGAACGATCACGTGAACCGCGGGCAGTCGTCCAACGACACCTTCCCGACGGCTATGCACGTGGCGGCCGCGGTGCAGGTCGAGCACCATCTGCTGCCCGCGCTGAAGGCGCTGCGCGCCACGCTGGCCGCCAAGAGCGCGGAGTTCTACGACATCGTCAAGATCGGCCGCACGCACCTGCAGGACGCGACCCCGCTGACCCTGGGCCAGGAGCTCTCCGGCTATGTCGCCCAACTGGATCTGGCGGAGCAGCAGATCCGCGCCACCCTGGCCGGCCTGCACCAGCTGGCCATCGGCGGCACCGCGGTGGGCACCGGCCTGAACGCGCATCCGCAATTCAGCGTCAAGGTGGCGGCGGAACTGGCGCACGCCACCGGCACGGCCTTCGTGTCGGCGCCCAACAAGTTCCAGGCGCTGGCTTCGCACGAAGCGCTGCTGTTCGCGCACGGAGCGCTGAAGTCGCTGGCGGCGGGTCTGATGAAGATCGCCAACGACGTGCGCTGGCTGTCCAGCGGCCCGCGTTCGGGCCTGGGCGAGATCAGCATTCCCGAGAACGAGCCGGGCAGCTCGATCATGCCAGGCAAGGTCAACCCGACGCAATGCGAAGCCATCACGATGCTGGCCGCGCAGGTGCTGGGCAACGACGTGGCGATCAACATCGGCGGGGCCAGCGGCAATTTCGAGCTGAACGTGTACAAGCCGCTGGTGATCCACAATTTCCTGCAGTCCGTGCGGCTGCTGACCGACGGCATGGCCAGCTTCGACAAGCATTGCGCCGCGGGCATCGAGCCCAATCGCGAGCGTATCGCCGAACTGGTGGACCGTTCGCTGATGCTGGTCACGGCGCTGAACCCCCACATCGGCTACGACAAGGCCGCGCAGATCGCGAAGAAGGCCCACAAGGAAGGCCTGTCGTTGAAAGAGTCGGCGCTGGCGCTGGGCTACCTGACCGAAGCCCAGTTCGCCGAGTGGGTGGTGCCGGCTTCGATGACCAATAAATAGTGGGTCCGCCCGCCGTACTCCCTGGCTAGCCCCTGAGAAGGGGGCTGGCGGCCTGGGGGGCGGATCTGGTGTCAGGCACTTGCATGGTCCTGCTGCCTGGCTTGGTGTCAGACACCCGGGAGCGCTGGCTTCAGCTTGAGCCAGCGTCTCGTACGGGTGTCAGACACTTGTACGGTCCCGGGTGTCAGGCACTTGTACGGTCCCAATGCCCGGCTTGATGTCAGATACTTACACTATCTCGCGCTCGGCCTTGTCTGTTTGATATGGGCCCCGCTCAGCCGGCCAGCATCAGCCACAGCGGGATCGATAGCGCGGAAAACAGCGTGCCCAGGGATATCAGCACCGCCACCATGCGGCCGTCGCCGCCCATGCGCATCGCCAGCACATAGGCCGCGGAAGCCGTGGGCAGGGCGGCAAACAGCAGGAGCATCCGCGCCTCGAGCGGAGGCAGCCCCAGCAGGCCCGCCACCAGCCAGGCGACGGTGGGCAGCGCCACGAGCTTTACCGCCAGCATCCACGCGATCAAAGCGCCATAGCCCTTGCCGCCTTCCCAGGACAGGCTGGCCCCCACGCAGATGATGCCCAGCGCGATCGCCGCCGCGCCCAGGCGGGCCAGCACCGTGTCCACGGGGCCGGGCAGTTGCAGGCCGGCCAGATTGCAGGCCAGGCCCAGCAGGGTCGAGATCAGGAGCGGGTTGCGGGCCAGTTCGCGGAACAGATTGCCGCCGCTGTGCCGGGCCAGCCCATAGACTGCCGCCAGGTTGGCCATCGGCACCGCGAAGCCGACGATCAGGGCCATGACCGTCTGGCCCTGCGTGCCGCCGAGGCTGGCGGACAGCGCCAGGCCGATGTAGGTATTGAAGCGGTAGCCGCATTGCGCGGACGAGGCCAGGCCCAGAGAAGAGGGCCGCAGCACCAGGCCGGCCAGCCAGGACAGCGCCACGCCCGAGCCGACGACGGCCGCCGTGGCCTGGAGCAGCATGGCCGCGTTCCCGGCCGTGATCGGAGTTCGGATGATGGCCTGGAACAACAGGGCGGGGAAAAGGACGAAGTAGACCAGCCGCTCGGTGCCGGCGAAAAACTCCCGGGAGAAACCCAGTTTGTGACGCAGCGCCCAACCCAGCGCGACCAGCAGAAAATCAGGGAAAACCAGGAGTGCAACCGACATTGGCGAGTACGAATTGATGGGCGTCAACCGGGAATCGGCGCGCTATGCGACTGTAAGCATTTGCTGCTATTCTCCGTCATTCTGGCGGCCGCGTGTGCCACAAGCAACCTACAAACGCGGTGCGATTCGACCCGTACCCAAGCAGCGCCCCGCCATTATCAATTGCTGACCCGTCCACAGGCGGGCACATCACATACGGGCTGTTTACATGCGGGCCCGCAATATTGGAGGAAACACTTCTATGAACAAAGTCCGCTCCCTGGCCGTCGCCATCGCCCTGGCTGCCGGCGCTGCCGGTACCCTCGGCGCCTCCGTCGCGCACGCCGCCGACAAGTATCCGAGCAAGGCCATCCGCGTCATCGTTCCGTTCGCGCCTGGCGGTTCCACCGACATCATCGCGCGCCTCGTGACGCAGCGCATGAGCCAGGAACTGGGCCAGCCCATGGTTGTGGAAAACAAGGGCGGCGCGGGCGGCGCCATCGGCGCGTCCGAAGCCGCGCGCGCCGATGCCGACGGCTACACCCTGTCCATCGCCACCGTGTCGACGATGGCCGTGAACCCTGCTTGCCGTCCCAATGACCTGCCCTACGATCCGATCAAGGATTTCCAGCCGGTCACCAACTTCGCCAACACCGCCAACGTCGTGGCCGTGAATCCGAAGTTTCCCGCCAAGGACTTCAAGGGCTTCCTGGAAGAGCTGAAGAAGAATCCGGGCAAGTACTCCTACGGCAGCTCGGGCACTTGCGGCGTGCTGCACCTGATGGGCGAATCCTTCAAGATGGCCACCGGCACGGACATCGTGCACGTGCCGTACAAGGGCTCGGGTCCGGCCGTGGCCGACGCCGTCGGCGGCCAGATCGAAATCATCTTCGACAACCTGCCGTCGTCGATGCCGCAGATCCAGGCGGGCAAGCTGCGCGCCATGGCCATCGCGTGGCCGGACCGGATCGCGTCCATCAAGGACGTTCCCACATTCAAGGACGCCGGCTTCCCCGTGCTGAACCAGCCGGTCTGGTACGGTCTGCTGGCCCCGAAGGGCACGCCCATGGAAGTCGTGAACAAGCTGCGCGACGCAGCCGTGGTGGCCCTGAAGGACCCGAAGGTCATCAAGGCGCTGGACGACCAGGGCTCGGCTCCGTCGGGCAACACGCCTGAGGAATTCGCCAAGGAAATCAAGGAACAGTACGACTGGGCGAAGGACGTCGTGAAGAAGCAGAACATCAAGCTGGACTGATGCCGCATGGGGTGGGCCGGGCCCGCCCTGGGCTAGCGAACGGGCGCCTTCGGGCGCCCGTTTTTTTTGTGTCGAGACCGGGCCTTCAGGCAGGGCCGTCAAGCGCCGCCTGGCGCGCTTCGCAGCCGGCCTTCAGCCGCTCGATCAGATCGCGGTGCAGGGCGGAGAGGGGATCCTGGTTGCGCACCATGATGCTGATGGGCACGCGCAGCGCCGGTTCCAGGCGGCGCAGGTTCATGCCGGGACGCAGCATCGCCTGGGCCGTGATCGCATCCACGATGGCGTCGCCGCAGCCCGCCTCGACCAGCGCGCAGGCCACGTAGTGGGTCTGCACCTGGATGGCGACCTGGGGATCCAGGCCCTGCGCGTCCAGCGCCATCTGCAGCAGGGCGCCGGAGGCATCGCCGGCATCCAGCACGATCAGCGTGCCGCCCGCCATGGCCGACACCTCCGGCAGCCTGAGCGGGCCTGAACCGGGCTTGCGGCTCAGGTGCACCAGTTCCGTGTGGCCCAGGCCCATGCGGGTGAGGCCCGGATAGTCGTTCGTGTCGAATGTGATGGCCAGGTCCAGTTCGCGCGTCAGCAGGCCCTGCACCAGTTCGGCGCTGTGATGCGTGTGGATGTCGAAAGTAATGCCGGGCTGCGCGTCGCGGCTGTCGCGCACCACGCCCGGCAGCAGCCCCAGGCCCAGCGCGGGGGCGCAGCCCAGCCGCAGGTGCCCGTTGGGCCGGTCGCGCAGGCTGGCCGCCAGCCTGCGCACGCTGTTCAGGTCCTGGTTCAGGCGCGCGACTTCGGGGGTGAGGATTTCGGCTTCGCGGGTGGCGACCAGCCGGCCCTTCACGCGCTCGAACAGTTTGAAACCCAGTTGGGCCTCGGCGTGCGCCAGCAGCTTGCTGGCGGCGGGCTGCGAGATGTGCAGCGCGGCCGCGGCTTCGGTCAGGGATCCAGTACGGCGGATCGCTTCGAAAATCTCGATGTGGCGCAGGCGCATGGCACGACGGAGGCAATGGACGGAAACCCGGATTCTATGCCGGAAGCGCAAGCGGGCGCGTTGATATGATGGACGCCTGCCGGAATGCCGGCGCACCTCGGAGTTCCACATGCGCGCACCCAGTCACGCCGCCGCGATCCTGCTTGCCGCAGCCATGGCTGCCATGCCCGCCGCCTGGGCGCGCACGCCACAGGCGGCCGAGGACCTCAATCCGGAGGCCGCCAGCGGCACGCAGGCCCGGCAGCTGGCGCGCACATCGCATTTCATGATGGTGTCGGCCAATCCGCTCGCGACGCAGGCTGGCGATGAGATGCTGCGCCGGGGCGGCAGCGTCGTGGACGCGGCCATCGCGACCCAGCTGGTGCTGAACCTGGTGGAGCCGCAATCCTCCGGCATCGGCGGCGGCGCGTTCATGGTGCTGTATTCGGCCGGCAGCGGCCGCATGCAAACCTACGATAGCCGCGAGACCGCGCCCGCGGCGGCCCGCGAGGACCGCTTCCTGGACGCCCAGGGCAAGCCCCTGCCTTTCGCGCAAGCCGTCAACAACGGCATGTCGGTGGCTGTGCCCGGCCTGCTGCGCGGACTGGAATTGGCGCACAAGGAGCACGGCGTGCTGCCCTGGGCCGAGCTGTTCCAGCCCGCAATCCGGCTGGCCGAACAGGGTTTCGCCGTATCGCCGCGCCTGCACAAGTTGCTGGCCGGCAACAAGGCGCTGCCCGCGCAGCGGGCGGCTGCGGTCTATTTCTACGCGCCGGACGGCACGGCGTGGCCGGTGGGCCACGTGCTGAAGAACCCGGATTTCGCGCGCACGCTGCGCGCGCTGGCCGAGCAGGGCGCGGATGCGTTCTACCAGGGCGAGATCGCCCAAGATATCGTGGCCGCCGTGCATGGGCACGCCGTGCCGGGAGACCTGAGCCTGGCCGACCTGGCGGCGTATCGCGCCAGGAAGCGGCCGCCCATCTGCGGCGACTACCGCGGCTACCGGCTGTGCGGCATGGGCCCGCCCAGCAGCGGCCCCATCGCGGTGTTGCAGATGCTGGGCGAGCTGGAGCAATACCCCATCGGCCGCTACGCGCCGGGCAGCGTCGAGGCCGTGCATTATTTCTCCGAGGCGGGGAGGCTGGCGTTCGCCGATCGCGACTTCTACGTGGCCGATCCGGCCTACGTGCCGGTGCCGGTGAGCGCCTTGCTGAACCCGGCCTACCTGCGCGCGCGCGGCGCCCTGATCCGGCCGGACCGGAGCATGAAGGTGGCGCTGCCCGGCGATCCGGAAGGCAAGCTCCTGTCGCTGGGCAAAGACAATGCGCTCGAGCTGCCGTCCACCAGCCACCTGGTTGCGGTGGATGCCCAGGGCAATGCGCTGAGCATGACGACCACCATCGAAAGCGAATTCGGCAGCAAGATCTTCGTGCGCGGTTTCCTGCTGAACAACGAGATGACGGATTTTTCCTCGTCGTACCGCGATCCCGAGGGCCGGCTGGTGGCCAACCGGATCGAGCCCGGCAAACGTCCGCGCAGCGCGATGGCGCCGATGATCGTGCTGCGCGACGGCAAGCCCTATCTGCTGGTGGGTTCGCCCGGCGGCAGCGCCATCATCAACTATGTGGCCAAGACATTGGTGGGCGTGCTGGATTGGGGCCTGGACATCCAGGCCGCCATCGCCCTGCCCAATATGGGCAGCCGCAACAAGGACACCGAACTCGAGAAGGGAACGCCGCTGGAGGCCTTGGCGCCCGCGCTGGAGCGAATGGGGCATCCCGTGCGCATTACCGAATTTCCCAGCGGCATCCATGGCATCGTGATCGGCCCGGATGGGCTGCAGGGCGGCGTGGACCCGCGCCGCGAAGGCCTGGCGCTGGGCGGCTGATCCGAAATGCCCGGTGGGATGGGTGTAGCACGGGAGTTCTTAACCGAGAACGCCGACGCTCAACGCGCGAAACCCATCGGCCGGCGCAAGCCGGCATTCGCGCTTGCCACGAAAAACGGCGGCTCGCGCCGGTCGATGGGTAGAAGGCCGACGCTCAACGCGCGAGATTCATCGGCTGGTGCAGGCTGGGATTTGCGCTTGCCACGAAAAACGGCGGCTCGCGCCGCCCGATGGGTTGCGCGCGTTGGATACTTGGGGTCTTTTTTTAGAACTCGCGCGCTGCACCCATCCTACAGCCCCGGTGGCAGCTTGCGCAGCGTGGCGGGGGTGCGCGAGAGCTTGATGGGGGAACCCACGCCGCGGTAGTCGCCTTGCTCCAGCACCATGCCGCGATGCCGCGTATGCGGATGCGCCAGCGCCTGGTCCACCGTCAGCACGGCGGCCGCGGGCACGCCGCTGCGCAGCAGGCGGTCGGCCAGCGCTGCCGCGTCGTGTCCGGCCAGCAGCGCGGACAGGTCGTCGCGCAGTGCCTGGCGGTTGCGCAGGCGGTCCGCGTTGGCGGCATAGCGCGGGTCCTCGGCCAGCGCCGGCGCTTCCAGCGCCTGCGCCAGCTGCGCGAATTGCCGGTTGTTGCCCACCGCCAGGAAGATCGGGCCGGTGGCCGTGGGCAGCGTTTCGTAGGGGGCGATGTTCGGGTGCGCGTTGCCGCTGCGCGAGGGAACCTTGCCGCTGTAGAAATAGTTCGGCGCATGCGGGTGCAGCAGCGACAGGGCGCAGTCGTACAGCGTGATGTCGAGGAACTGGCCCAGGCCGCTGCGGCCGCGCTCGTTCAGCGCCAGCAGGATGGCTACCGCCGCGTTCAGGCCCGTCACCATGTCCACCACGGGCAGGCCGACGCGGGTGGCTTCTCCCTCTGCATCGCCGTTCACGCTCATGAGGCCGCACATGGCCTGGGCGCAGGCGTCGTAGCCGGGCAGGCCGCCCAGCGGCCCGTCGGATCCGAAGCCGCTGACCCGGCAATGGATCAGCGCGGGGAACTCCTGGGTCAGGGTGTCGTAGCCCAGCCCCCATTTCTCGAGCGTGCCCGGCTTGAAGTTCTCGACCAGCACGTCGGCGTCGGCCAGCAGGCGGCGCAGCAGCTCCTGGCCGGCCTCCTGGGACAGGTCCAGCGTCATGCCCTCCTTGTTGCGGTTCACGCCGATGAAGTAGGACGCGGTGTCGCCCAGGAAGGGCGGGCCCCAGCCCCGCGTTTCGTCGCCGCCGGGCGGCTCGATCTTGAGCACGTCGGCGCCGTGGTCGGCCAGGATCTGCGTGCAATAGGGGCCGCCCAGCACGCGGGACAGGTCGATCACCTTGCAGCCGGCCAGGGCGCCGGCATTGGGTAGGGTTGAAGCCATGCGGGATCCGTTCAGTCGATGGAAACGTGGGCGCTGGCGATGACGTCGCGCCATTTGGGAACTTCGGCGGAGATGAACGAAGACAGGCCCTGGGGCGTCTTGTCCTGCGCCTCGACAATGCCCTGGCTGCGCAGCGTCTGGGCCACGTCGGGATCGGACAGGGCGCTCTGGAACGCCCGGTTCAGGGTGTCCACGACCGGCGCCGGCGTGTTCTTGGGCGCGACGATGCCGAAGAACACGCTGACGTCATAGCCCTTGAGCCCTTGCTCCGACAGCGTGGGCAGGTCCGGCAGGGCATCGGAGCGCTGGGCGCTGGCCAGGCCGATCGCGCGCAGCTTGCCTGCCTTGACGTAGGGCAGCGCGGTGAGGATGTCGGTGAACGACATGGATACCTGCCCGCCCAGCAGGTCGTTCAGGGCGGGGCCGGTGCCCTTGTAGGGAATGTGCATGATCTGCGTGCCGGCCATGCGGTTGAAGAGAATGCCGGCCAGGTGCGAAGACGCGCCGTTGCCGGACGAGGCATAGCTGAGCGCGTCCGGATTCTTCTTGGCGTAGGCGATGAGCTCCTGCATGTTCTTGGCGGGCACGGACGGATTCACCACCAGGATATTGGGCAGGTGGCCGATCCGGATGATGGGAGCGAAGCTGGTCTGGGGGTCGTAGCCCTGCTTTTTGTACAGGCTGACGTTGATCGCCAGCGGCCCCGAGGTGCCGAACAGGATGGTGTAGCCATCGGGCTTGGCATTGGCCACGTACTCCGAACCGATGTTGCCGCCCGCGCCGCTGCGGTTTTCGACGATCACGTTCTGGTTCAGCGGCTGCCTGAGCTTGTCGGCCAGCCTGCGGGCCAGGGCGTCGGTGGGACCTCCGGGCGGGAAGGGCACGACCAGGGTGACCGGGCGCTCCGAGGGATAGGCGTCGGCGGCCAGGGCGGGCGCTGCGGGGATGGCCGCGGCGGCGGCCAGCAGCAAGGGGGCGAGGTAGCGGTTCATGCTTGTCTCCAGTGGTGGATGCGCGCCGGCTGTGCCGCCGGCGTCGGTTTACAGCGCGTATTGCAGGATGGCCCGGCAAGCCGCGCTTTCGTCGGGCGGGATGGCGTAGGGATCGCGCGGCCCCAGGCGATGCAGCAGCACCTGGTCGGCCAGCTGCGCCCGGCTTTCCAGCCCGGGCGCGGCGGCTTCCCAGCGCAGGGCGGCCAGGGACACCGCGTGGTACAGCAGCGACGCCGCCTGGCGGGCCAGTTCGGCATGGTTGCCTGCCGCGGCGTGCTCGGCGAGCGCATAGGTCTGCTCCAGCGCGCGCGCCTGCAGCGGGGCGAGCTCGGGGCGGCAGGGAGCGCCGTCGGCCAGCAGGCGGTCGATATGGCTGCGCAGCGCCGGCAGCGATTGCTCCTTGGTGATCGCGCGCAGCACGTCCAGCGCCACGATGTTGCTGGTGCCTTCCCAGATGGAACCCAGGTGCGCATCGCGCACCAGGCGCGGCTCGGTCCATTCCTCGATGTAGCCGCAGCCCCCGCGCACTTCCATCGCGTCGCCGGTGACTTTGCGGGCGTCGCGGCAGGCGCGGAATTTGATGAGAGGCGTGAGGATGCGGGCCAGGGCGGGAGATCCGTGGCCCTGGTCGGCATCGGCCAGGGCCCGCGCCGTCTGGAACATCACGCTGCGCGCCTGCTCGGCCCAGACGGTCATCTTGACCAGCTGGCGCTGCATCAGCGGCATGTCGATCAGGCGCTTGCCGAAAGCGCGGCGGTGCTGAGAGAAATAGACCGCCTCGGTGACGGCCCGGCGCATCAGGCCGGCGGCGCGCATGCCGTTGGACAGGCGCGAGTTGTTGATCATGTCGGCCATCTGCTTGAAGCCGCGGCCGCGCTCGCCCACCAGCCAGGCCACCGCGCCTTCCAGGCGGATTTCGCCGCTGGCCATCGAGCGCGTGCCCAGCTTGTCTTTCAGGCGCAGGATGCGGTAGTGGTTGTGGGCTCCGTTGGGCAGGTCGCGCGGCAGCAGGAAGAGCGACACGCCTTTCAGCCCGGGCTGCGGTTCGCTGCGCGCCAGCACCATGGCGTAGCCCGCGTCCGGGTTCGAGCAGAACCATTTATCGCCGTGGAGGCGCCAGGTGCCGTCGTCCTGGAGCTCGGCCGTGACCTCGGTGGCGCTGACGTCCGAACCCGCGCCTTGTTCCGTCATGAACATGGCGCCCTGGCGCAGCGTGTCGAAATCCTGGGACGTCACCTGGGGCAGGACCCGCTCCACCAGCTCTGGGGCGCCGAACTTGCGCAGCGTGCGCGCCAGCGAGTCCGTCATGCTGACCGGGCAGCACAGACCGAACTCCGCCTGCACGAACAGATGGCTGAGGGCGTACTTGGCGGCGGCGGGCATAGGTTCTGGCCAGCCCAGCACGCCGCCGCGGTGCGATAGCGCGGCCAGGCCGAACTCGCTATAGGCCAGGCGTTCGAGTTCGACGTAGGCCGGATGCTTGTCGATGCGCGATTCATCCGTGCCGGCGCGGTTGCGCACCGAGAGCGTGGGCGGGTGCTTGTCCGCCGTGGAGGCCAGTTCGTCCATGGCGCCGCCAGCCAGTTCGCCCAATCGTTCCAGGTGGGGCAGCAGATGGGCGTGCAGCGCCGGGGGCAGGTAACGCTGGCTGAGCGCCGCGGCATAGGGGTCCGCGCGGAACAGGTTCAGGCCACGCGAATCGGGTACGGGCGTGGCGGCGGGCGTGACGGTCTTGACGGGGGCATCCATGGCGGCATCCAGTGCAAAACGAAAAGATGCCTTGATGGTGCGCAAATCGATTAATCTATACAAATACTGTTTTTGTGTAGAACAATCCAAAAAAAGTATAGATAAGAGCGGGAAGGAGACCGACATGGACCTGGACCCGCGCCTGCTGCGGTATTTCATCGCCGTGGCCGAAGAGCGCCATTTCAGCCGGGCCGCCGTCCGGCTCCATATTTCCCAGCCGCCGCTCAGCTACGCCATCCGGCAGTTGGAGGACAGCGTGGGCGCCCGGCTGCTGAACCGCAGCAGCCGGCACGTGGAACTGACCGACGCCGGGCAGGTGCTGTACCGCGAGGCCTTGACGCTGCTGCGCCAGGCGGAAGAAGTGCGCACGCTGGTGCAGCGCGTGGACGCCGGCCTGCGAGGCAGGCTGCGCATCGGCTTCGTGGGCTCCATGCTGTACCGCGGCCTGCCGGCGCTGCTGAATGCGATGCGGACCGAGCTGCCCGACGTGGAGCACGTGCTGACCGAACTGAATTCGCACGATCAGATCGAGGCGGTGCGGCGCGGCGAGCAGGATCTGGGCTTCATCCACGCCAATCCCCTGCCGAAAGGGGTGGAGGCGCGCGACCTCGTGGCCGAACCCTTCATGGTGTGCCTGCCGCAAGCGCATCCGCTGGCAGGCCGCGCATCGCTGAGGCTGGCCGATCTGGCGGGGGACGATTTCGTGTTCTTTGCCAGGGCGGCTTCGCCGAGCTATTACGAGACGGTGCTGGCCATGTGCGTGTCGGCCGGCTTCATGCCCGTCATCCGGCACGAGGTGAGGCACTGGCTGAGCGTCGCCTCGCTGGTGTCGCAAGGGCTGGGCGTGTCCATCGTGCCGGCCTGCCTGTCGAGCAGCGGCCTGGCCGGCACGCGCTTCATTGAATTCGAGCATGCGGCGCGCTCGGTCAGCCAGGCGATCTGGCCCGGCGCCGGGCGCACGCCGTTGCAGGAGAAGGCCGTGGAGCTGGTGGCGCGCCATTACGGGGCCGGCCCGGAAACTCCCTAGGCCCGGCCTGCAAACAGGCAGCGCCAGAGCCGTCCTGCGGGAGTACACTGATCCGGCCATGTCCTATCGACCGATCCTGCCGCTGACACGCCGCAAGCGTTTCATCACCCGGCTGCGTCATTGCGGCCCTCCGGCGAAGAACTGAACCCCATACGAGGGCGTTTCAGTTTCACTTCTCCGGAGTCGATTGTGGACATTCCCTTTTCTTTTCATCCGCGTCTCTTCGTGGCGCTGCGGGGCTACGACCGCAGCCGTTTCCTGCAGGACCTGGGCGCAGGCCTCACGGTGGCCGTGGTGGCGCTGCCCCTGGCCATGGCCTTCGCCATCGGTTCGGGCCTCAAGCCGGAGGCGGGCCTTTTCACCTCCATCATCGCGGGCTTCCTGATTGCCTTGCTCGGCGGCAGCCGGGTGCAGATCGGCGGGCCGGCGGGCGCGTTCATCGTCATCGTCTACGACATTGTCCAGCAGTACGGCGTGGCCAACCTGATCATCGCCACCGCGCTGTCGGGCGTGCTGCTGTTCGTGATGGGGCTGCTCAGGCTGGGGACGCTGGTGCGCTTCATTCCGGTGGCGGTCATCATCGGCTTCACCAACGGCATCGCGGTGCTGATCGCGCTTTCGCAGGTCAAGGATTTCCTGGGGCTTTCGATTCCCGAGATGCCGGGCGATTTCTTCGGCATCCTGGGGGCGCTGGGCGGCCACCTGTCCACGATCAATCCATGGGCCGCCGGCGTGGCGCTGGTGTCGCTGCTGGTGATCGTCGGCTGGCAGCGCTGGCTGCCGAAGTGGGGCGGACGCCGGGCCGCGCGGCTGACGCGGGTGCCGGGCTCCATTGTGGCGCTGGCGCTGGCCACGGCGGCCGTAGCCATGTTCGGCCTGCCGGTCGAGACCATCGGCAGCCGCTTCGGCGGCATACCGGCGGCGCTGCCCGATTTCACGCTGCCGGCGTTCAGCTGGGAATCGGCCCGCTTTCTGCTCATGCCCACCATCACGCTGGCGGTGCTGGGCGCCATCGAGTCGCTGCTGTGCGCGCGCGTGGCCGACGGCATGATCGGCGACCGGCATGATCCCAACCAGGAATTGATGGCGCAGGGCGTCGCCAACTTCGTCACGCCGTTCTTCGGCGGCATGCCTGCCACCGGCACCATCGCGCGCACGGTAACGAACGTGAAAAGCGGAGCCACCAGCCCGGTCTCGGGCATGGTGCATGCCTTGGTGCTGCTGCTGGTGATCTTGGCGGCCGCGCCGCTTGCGGCCTCCATTCCGCTGGCCACCCTGGCGGCCATCCTGATGTACGTGGCCTGGAACATGGGCGAATGGCGCGAGTTCGCGCGGCTCAGGACCTATCGGCTTCCTTACCGCGTCACGCTGGTGTCGGTGTTCCTGCTGACGGTGATCTTCGATCTGACGATCGCGGTGGAATTCGGCATCTTCGCCGCCTGCATCACCTTCATCTACCGCATTTCCAGCCTGTCGCGCGCGGAACGGATCACGGCGGCCGAGCAGCCCCTGCTGGCCGGGGTGGAGGGTAAGGTGGCGGTCTGGCGCCTGTACGGCACGGTCTTCTTCGGCGCGACCAAGCTGGTGGAGTCGCTTGAGGACCATCTGCCCGAGCGGGCGCTGGTGCTGGACCTGAAGAACGTGATCTACGTGGATTCGACGGGGGCCGAGGCGCTCGAAGGGCTGAGCGATGCATGCGACGCGCGTCAGGTTCGGTTGATCGTTTCCGGGCTGATGGGCCAGCCGCAGGACATTGCGCGCCGCATCGGCTTGTACAAGCGCCTGCAGGGCCATCTGCAGCCCGACGTGGCGAGCGCCACGGCGGCTGCCGTGGCGCTCGCCCGGGCGGACGGCGGCGCGTAGGGGGCAGCCGCCGCCAGCCGGCTAGCGGAAGACCACCGTCTTGTTGCGGTTCAGCAGGATGCGGTGTTCGACGTGGCTGCGCACGGCGCGCGAGAGCACCAGGGATTCGATGTCGCTGCCGACCTGGGTCAGGTCCTGGGCGGTCATCGTGTGGTCCACGCGCTCGATGTCCTGGTCGATGATCGGGCCTTCGTCCAGGTCCGAGGTCACGTAGTGGGCGGTGGCGCCGATGATCTTGACCCCGCGCGCGTGCGCCTGGTGATAGGGGCGGGCGCCCTTGAAGCTGGGCAGGAAGCTGTGGTGGATATTGATGGCGCGGCCGTTCAGGGCGCGGCACATGTCCTCGGACAGGATCTGCATGTAGCGGGCCAGCACCACCAGGTCGATGTTTTCCTGCTCGACCAGGGCCAGCACCTGGCGTTCCTGTTCCGCCTTGGTGTCGGCGGTGACAGGCAGGTGGTGGAAAGGGATGCCGTAGGACGCCGCCAGGCTGGCGTAGTCGTTGTGGTTCGACACGATGGCGGCCACTTCGGCGTGCAGGTGGCCGCTGTGCACGCGGAACAACAGGTCGTTCAGGCAGTGTCCCTGCTTGCTGACCATGATGAGCAGGCGTTCCTTGCGGCGGGCGTCGTGCAGCTTCAGCTCCATTCCGTACTCGTCGGACATGGCGGCCAGGCGGGCGCGCAGGTCGCTGGCGGACACGCCGCCAGGCGCGTCGAAGTGCACCCGCAGGAAGAAGCGCCCGGTTTCCTCGTCGCCGAACTGCTGCGAATCCAGGATGTTGCAGCCCAATTCGAACAACAGGCCGCTGACGCGGTACACGATGCCCGTGCGGTCGGGGCAGGACAGGGTCAGGATGTAGTCGTTGTGCTGCATGGCTCAGGAAAGAAAGAGGAAAAATAAAACCAGAAGGCGGTAAGAATGTTAGCCCTCCCGCCGGGCCGCCCCAAGGGAGGGCAGCCCCCTCGGGGGGCAGCAAGCACGCGTAGCGTGCGCGGCGTGGGGGCACTCATCCAAGCCCTCCCGCCGGGCCGCCCCAAGGGAGGGCAGCCCCCTCGGGGGGCAGCAAGCACGCGCAGCGTGCGCGGCGTGGGGGCTAACCATACAGTAGACGGGCCAGGGCCTCTTCGGCCAGGGCGAGGCTCGAAGTCAGGCCGGGCGACTCGATGCCGAAGAGATTCACCAGGCCGGGCACGCCGTGCGCGGCCGGCCCGAGGATGGCGAAATCGGCGGCGGGTTCGTGCGGGCCGGATATCTTCGGCCGGATGCCCGTGTAGCCGGGTGCCAGGGCGTCGTCGGGCAGGGCCGGCCAATAGCTGCGGACCGCGGCGTAGAACACGTCGGCGCGGGCCGGATCCAGCGTGTAGTCCTCGGTGCCTACCCATTCCGTGTCGGGGCCGAACTTGGCTTGCCCGCCCATGTCCAGCGTCAGGTGCACGCCCAGGCCGGCATGCTGCGGCACGGGGTAGATCAGGCGCGAAAACGGGGCGCGGCCGGACAGCGTGAAATAGCTGCCCTTGCAGAGGTAGTCGGTAGGGATGCTGGCCGGCGGCACGCCGTCGATGCGGCGAGCCAGCGCCGGCGCCTGCAGGCCGGCCGAATTGATGAGCACGTTGCAGCTCAGGCTCATGGCTTCGTCGCCGCCGAACTGCAGTTCAAAGCCGCCTTCCGGCCGCACGCGGCCGGACACCAGCGGCGTGTGGAAGACGCATTGGGCGCCCGCGTTCTCGGCGTCGCCCTGGAACGACAGCATCAGCGCATGGCTGTCCACGATGCCCGTGGACGGCGAGGACAGGGCGGCGGTGCATTGCAGCGCCGGTTCCAGGCGCATGGCGTCTTCGCCCGACAGGAATTGCAGATCGTCGACGCCATTGGCTCGGGCGCGCTGCGCGATGCTTTCGAGTTGCGCGGCCTGCTCGGCGTTGGTGGCCACGATGAGCTTGCCCAGGCGCTTGTGCGGCACGCCGCGCTCCGCGCAATAGGCGTAGAGCAGGTGCTTGCCGCGCACGCACAGCCGGGCCTTGAGGCTGCCAGCGGGATAGTAGATACCCGCGTGTATGACTTCAGAGTTGCGCGAGCTGGTTCCGGTGCCGATGGCCTCGGTGGCTTCTGCCACCAGCACTTCCCGCCCCGACTGGGCTAGCGCGCGCGCGATCGCCAGGCCCACCACGCCCGCGCCGATGACGACGCAATCGACGTCCGCGCTCATGGCGTCTTCCTGGCCGAGCGATCGCCGGCGGGAGTCAGGTCGAAGCCGCCGGCATGGAAAACCAGGGGCGGTTCGGCGCTATGGCCGCAACGCTCCACCTCGCCCACCATGATGACGTGGTCGCCCTCCACGTAGCGGCTGCGGTTGTGGCATTCGAACCAGGCTGCGCAGTGGCCGTCCAGCATGGGTGTGCCGCCCGGGGCGTGGTGCACGGGCAGGCCGGCGTAGCGATCGGGGGTCTTGCCGGTGGCGAAGCGGCGCGCCAGCGCGATCTGTTCGGCGCCCAGCACGTTGACGACGTAGCGCTCGCACTGCTCGAAGGCGGCCAGCGAGGACGAGTTCCGGGACAGGCTCCACAGCACCAGCGGCGGGTTCAGCGAGACGGAGTTGAAGGAACTCACCGTCAGCCCGATGGGGGCACCATCGAGGCCGGCCGTCGTCACGACGGTCACGCCCGTGGCGTAGCGGCCCAGCGCGGTGCGGAAAAAAACAGCGTCAAAATCAGGGGAGGAGGCGGTCATGCAATCGTGGATTGGGGCGGGCGCGCGACGCGCCCGGCATCAAGGCGACAGACGTTCGATCTTCCAGGCCGCGCCTTCCGCGACGTAGCGCAGGCGGTCGTGCAGGCGCGAGGGCCGGCCTTGCCAGAATTCGAATGCGGTGGGCTTCAGGCGGTAACCGCCCCAGTGCGGCGGACGCGGCGGCTCTTCGCCGAAACGCTCGCGGAATTCCCGTTCGCGGGCTTCCAGTTCTTCACGGGTGATGGGCTGGCTCTGGCGCGAAGCCCAGGCGCCGATGCGCGAACCGGCGGGGCGGCTGCGGTAGTAGGCATCCGATTCCTCGGTGGCCACTTTTTCCACCACGCCCTCGATCCGGACCTGGCGTTCCAGCGGCTGCCAGAAAAACAGCAGGCAGGCGCGCGGCTCGGCCTGCAGGTCCAGGCCCTTGCGGGACTCGTAGTTGGTGAAGAACGTGAAGCCGCGCTCGTCGAAGCCCTTGACCAGGACGATGCGCGCGCTGGGCTGGCCGCTGGCGTCCACCGTGGCCAGGGTCATGGCGTTGGGCTCGGGCACCTTGGAAGCCAGGGCCTCGTCGAACCAGAGGGTGAATTGCGCGAACGGCGAAGCCGAGGCCTGGCTTTCGAGCAGGACGTTCTTCTCGTAACTTTGACGCAGATCGGAGACGGACATGGGCGTAAGGATTCAGCGTTGATAACAGGGAGTTTATACCGCCTGGACCGCCGTCCCTCTATTGACCCCGCTCAGGTCTCCGGCAAGCAAGCCCCGGAATCCGGGGCGGGCGCCTCACGCGCCTTCCGGCAGGGGGCGCCCATCCTGCTCCAGCCGCCGGGCGATGGCGTCCAGCCGGGCATCATGGATGCCGGCGGCGCGCAGCGCCTGGGCGGTCTGCACCACATAATCGGTGCAGGGCCCGTAGCGGCCGGCGGCGCGGCGCACGATCTCCAGCAGCTCGGGCTCGGGCAGGGCGCGGATATAGGCGGGATTGTCCCGGTTCATGATGAAGACCAGCGCCCGGACGGTGCCGGCCTCGGTCGTGCAGTTGAGCCAGCGCGGCAGGTAGGCGCCCGTGGACATTTCGCGCTCCCAGAGCGCGGGGAAGTAATTGGGCACCTGGTGGCCGGCCAACCGGTACACCACGCCGCGGCACGAACCGCCCCGGTCCAGGCCGAACACCAGGCCCGGGCATTCCGGGGTGCCCCGGTTCACCCGCGACCACAGGCACAGCGCCCGGTGATGGCCGCGCAGGGTGGCGAGCCGGCGCTCCATGAAGTCGAAATCAGGGCGCCAGATCAGCGAACCGTATCCGTACACCCATACATCCTCGCCCGATTGCCAGTGGCGCAAGGCCTCGTCCAAGGAGCCCTGCCGTTCTTCGGGCGTCCAGAGGCGAAACGGCAGGCTGGAGCCGGGAATGCCGGCGGGAGGGGAAGACGGGATGTTCACGACTACGGTTTGCGGTCAGATTCGATCGGGGGATTGCGGTTGGCCCAGCCCCCGGCCATCAAGGCCAGGGAATAGGCCCAGAAAAGGGGGGCAACGCCAATTACCGCACCGAGCGCGCCGAAGGTCAACGGCAACGAGACCTGGGAGCCGTTGATGAGGGCCATACGCAGGCCTACGGCCTCGGCGGCGCGCCCCGGAGGCGAATGCTGGTGCAGCAGGGACAGCATGCTGGGCTGGCAGCATCCCAGGGCCAGCCCCAGGATGAAAGACAGCACGATCAGCACGGTAACGTCGGTGAACAGCGGGTAAAACATGAAGTCGATGGCCGCCGTCGCCATGGCGACCCGCACTAGCGTCCAGGACCGCACCCGGCGCTGGATCAGCGGGAGAACCAGGCGGATGACGAACGTTGCCGCCGCGAAGGACGCAAGAATCACGCCGATCGTGGTGGCCGACAGCCCGATGGCCACGCCGAAGATGGGCACGACGAACAAATGGGTGTCCCAGGCGCCGGACAGAATGGTGTTCACCATCAGGATGCGGCGCAGCGCGGGCACGGCAAGCAATTCGGTAACGCGCCGCCGTTCGGCCTCTTTTGCCCCGGACAGCAGCGAATCCGCCGCCTTCAATTGGTGACGCAGCACGTAAAGCCCGCCCGCCGACAGCAAGGGGCCCAGCGTGAGCAGGCCGAAGGCCAGGCGGGTGCCCAGGTGGTCGATCGCCAGGCCGGCGATCAGCGGCCCGGAAAAGCCCGACCCCGCCAGGGCCAGCGACATGAAGGAGAAGTTGCGCAGCCGCTGCGTGGGCTCGGCGTGGCCCAGCATGTCCTGGGTGGCGACCTGGTGCAGCATGAAGCCGATGCCGATGCAGCAGGATGCGATGAGCAGCGCCAGCTGGGTCTGGAAGATAAAGGGCAATAGGGTGCCGAACGCGACCAATGTAGTGCCGATGACCAGCGGCCGCACGATGCCGACCCGGTCGACCCAGCGGCCCGCGCGCACCGAGAAAAGCATGGGCAACACGGCGAATACCGCAACCAAAGTGCCCACCTTGAAGGTCGACAGCCCCATTTGCAGTGCGGTCAGCGAGACGGTGATGCGTCCCCCCGTCAGCGCCACGTGATTCATCATGGCCAGGAGGCACAGCAGCACCGCCCCGGAAAATTCCGGGGAACTGGACGGCGAGGAGGGGGATCTATGGGAGGTAGACACGGATACGGCTTAACTGCATTCATTCTGTCCATATCGTCGCCCAATGTCGAGGCGGGCGTGTTTTGCAGTGCCGCAATTGGCGCCAATCGTCCGTTACACGATAAAGGCCATCTAGGGTCGAACTCGCATGCTTATGGCGCAAGATGGCGGCATGTTCGGCGCTTCTGGCCGCGCGGAAGCGGCGCCGGCCCGGGCCAAAGCGTTGTATCGTTCTCGCAACGGAACAATCGGCAGGATCCCTGGCAGCGGCGGCGCTTTACGGTTTTTCACTGTTTTGCCATAGATTGACCATGGTTTGGCCGGGCCCCGCGTTTAGGATGTGCAGGCATCGCGGGCAGGCTGTCCTGGTTCCGTCCGCAATTCGCAATACCGGCGCGGGAGCGGATCCCCGCGCCCCATTCGGCAGGTTCAATGAAAAAGTCCCGCAGCAAGTTCAAACGCTATTCCCTGATAGCCGTTCTGCTCCTCCTGGTCGTTTATGCCGTGCGCGCCGCCTTTTTCTCGGCGCCGCCTCCGCCCACTTTCGCCGTGGCCGAGGTCACGCGCGCCGATCTCGAGGACAGCGTCCTGGCCAGCGGCACCATCGACGCCATCGAGCGCGTGAGCGTGGGCGCCCAGGTTTCCGGCCAGCTGAAATCCCTGAAGGTGGCGCTGGGCGACCGGGTCAAGAAGGGCCAGCTGGTCGCCGAGATCGACGACCTGACCCAGCAGAACGACTTGCGCAACGCCGAGGCCGCCCTGCAGACGCGCCGCGCGGAGCGGGCCGCCAAGGTCGCCATGCTGAAGCAAGCCGAGCTGGCTTTCCGCCGCCAGCGCCAGATGCTGGCCGCGGACGCCAGTTCGCGCGAAGCCTACGAGACCGCGGAAGCCACGCTGGGGGTGACCCGCGCGGAGATCGCGTCGCTGGACGCCCAGATCGCCCAGGCCGAGATCCAGGTGGACACGGCCAAGGTCAACCTGGGCTACACCCGCATCGCATCGCCCATCGACGGCGTGGTGGTGGCGGTGGTCACCAAGGAAGGTCAGACCGTCAATTCGATCCAGAGCGCGCCCACCATCATCAAGGTGGCCCAGGTCGACACCATGACGGTGAAGGCACAGATCTCGGAGGCGGACGTGACCCGCGTGAAGCCCGGCCTGCCCGTGTACTTCACCATTCTGGGCGAGCCCGACGAGCGCTATCACGCCAAGCTGCGGGCGGTGGAGCCCGCGCCGGATTCCATCCAGAAGGACGACGCGGCGTCCTCGCTGACCGCGTCCTCCACCGGCAGTTCCACCACCGCGGCCGTCTATTACAACGGCCTGTTCGACGTGCCCAATCCCGACGAGAAGCTGCGCATCTCGATGACCGCGCAGGTCTTCATCGTGCTGGGCGAGGCCAAGGACACCGTCGTGGTGCCGGCCTCGGCTCTGGGCAAGCGGGGCGAAGACGGCCGCTACGCCGTGCGCGTGGTCCTGAAGGACAACAAGACGGAAGAGCGGCAGGTCAGGATCGGCATGAACAACAACGTCCAGGCGCAGGTGCTGGAGGGGCTGGAGGTGGGCGAGCGGGTCGTGTCGGCCGACGCCGCCCCGGCCGTCCCGGCGCCGGGGGCCTGAGATGAGCGGGCCCCTCATCGCGCTGGCAGGCGTGCGCCGCGAGTTCCCGGCGGGCGAGCAGACCATCGCCGTCCTGAAGGACATCGACCTGGCCATCGAGGCGGGAGAAATGGTGGCCATCGTAGGCGCATCCGGCTCGGGCAAGTCCACGCTGATGAACATCCTGGGCTGCCTGGACCGGCCGACCCGCGGCGAGTACCGGGTGGACGGGCGCAGCACCGGCGAGCTGGACCCGGACGAGCTGGCCGAACTGCGTCGCGAGCATTTCGGCTTCATCTTCCAGCGCTACCACCTGTTGTCGGACCTGACTGCGCTGGGCAACGTCGAAGTGCCGGCCGTCTACGCAGGCAAGCGGCGCGAGGCGCGCCTGACGCGCGCCGGCGAGCTGCTGGAGAGGCTGGGGCTGGGCGAGAGATCCGGGCACCGGCCCGGCCAGCTTTCCGGCGGCCAGCAGCAGCGCGTGAGCATCGCGCGGGCGCTGATGAATGGCGGCGACATCATCCTGGCCGACGAACCCACCGGGGCGCTGGACACGCATACCGGCCAGGAAGTGCTGCGCATCCTGGAAGAGCTGAATGCAGCGGGGCACACCATCATCATCGTGACTCACGATATGAACGTGGCGCGCCATGCCCAGCGCATCATCGAGATCAGCGACGGCGAGATCGTTTCCGACCATCGCAACCCAGACGCCCCGCGGCGCGAGATCGCCAGGGACGAGCCGCCGGGGCTGGCCCAGCGGCCCGCCTGGCAGGCCTACCTGGACCGTTGCGGCGAAGCCCTGCGCATGGCGCTGCTTGCCATGAACGCGCACCGGCTGCGCACCTCGCTGACGATGCTGGGCATCATCATCGGCATCGCGGCGGTGGTGTCCGTGGTTGCGCTGGGCGAGGGCTCGCGCCGCAAGATCCTGGACGACATCAGCGAAATCGGCACCAATACCGTCGAGATATTTCCCGGCAAGGACTTCGGCGACGAGAAGGCCGTCAACATCCGCACGCTGGTGGCCGCGGATGCGGATGCGCTGGCGCGCGAATCCTATGTGGACAGCGTCACGCCCGAGGTGTCCACCAGCAATACGCTGCGCTACCGCAACGTGTCGGTGAACGGGGTGATACAGGGCGTGGGCGAGCAGTATTTCCGCGTGCGCGCGATCAGGCTCGCGCAGGGCAAGTTCTTCGACGAAACCAGCGTGACGCGCCGGGCCCAGGAAGTGGTGATCGACGACGGCACCCGCCGGACGCTGTTCGGTTCGCATACCGACCCCATCGGCCAGGTGGTGTTCCTGGGTTCCATGCCGGCGCGCGTAATCGGGGTGACGCAGAAGAAGGACTCCGTCTTCGGCAGCAAGGACACCTTGAACGTATGGATCCCCTACACCACGGCGCTGTCGCGGGTGCTGGGCCAGCAGCACCTGAAGAGCATCACGGTGCGGGTCAACGACGCCTCGCCGCCCGCCGCGGCGGAGCAGGCCATCGTGCGCCTGCTGACACGCCGGCATGTGGTGAAGGACTTCTTCGTCTTCAACACGGATGCCATCCGCAAGACCATCGAACGCACCACGGCGACGATGACGCTCCTGGTATCCATGATCGCGCTGATCTCGCTGATGGTGGGCGGCATTGGCGTCATGAACATCATGCTGGTCTCGGTCACCGAGCGCACCCGCGAAATCGGCGTGCGCATGGCGGTGGGCGCGCGGCGCAGCGACATCATGCAGCAGTTCCTGATCGAGGCTGTGCTGGTGTGCCTGATCGGCGGAGCGATCGGCATCATTCTTTCCCTGGGGCTGGGCGTGCTCGTGTCCAAGGCCACGGGCGGTTCGTTCACAATGATCTACTCCACGGCGGCCATGGTGGCCGCGTTCACCTGCTCGACGCTGATCGGGGTGCTCTTCGGCTATTTGCCGGCGCGCAATGCGGCGCGGCTGGACCCCGTCGAGGCACTGGCCCGGGAATGAGGACGATGAAAGCGGTTTCCTTGATCTGCAAACCCGCCGCGCTGACGCTGCTGCTGGCGCTTGGCGGCTGCGGCGGCCTGCTGCGCTCCGACTACGAGACGCCGGCGGCCTCGGTGCCGGCGGCCTGGTCCCATGGCCCGGCCGTCTCTGCGGCCCAGGCCGGCGCGCTGGTCGAAGGGGGGGCGTGGTGGCGCAACTTCGGCGACCCGGTGCTCAATGGCCTGGTCGAGGGCGCGCTGGCGCGCAACAATGACCTGGCCGCCGCCGCCATCCGGGTGCGCCGGGCCCAGTACCAGGCCGGCCTGTCCGAAGACCAGCTGTTCCCGCAGCTGGGCGGGACCGCCAACGTGACGCGCACCCGCACGCTCAGCGGCGAACGCTTCACCACGCGGAACAATGCGGCCGAGCTGACCGTCAGCTATGAAGTGGACCTGTGGGGCAGGCTGTCCCGCCAGCGCGATGCCGCGCAATGGGAGGCGCTGGCCACCGAGCAGGACCGCCAGAGCGCGGCGTTGTCGCTGGTCGGCACCACCGCCACGCTGTACTGGCAGACTGCCTTCATCAACCAGCGCATCGCGAGCAGCGAAGAGAGCATCGCCTACGCGCGCAAGACGCAGGACCTGGTACGCGCCCAGTACGCGGCGGGGGGCGCGTCGGCGCTGGAAATGGCCGAGGCCGAGCAGACCGTCGCCAGCCAGCAGGCCGCCCATGAGCTGCTGGTGCAGGCGCGGGTGGAGTACGCGAACGCATTGGCCATTTTGTTCGACGGCCCGCCGGAGCGCACCATGGCCGATCCGCCGCGCCTGCCGCAATATCCGTTGCCCGAGGCGCGCGCCGGCGTCCCGGCCGAACTGCTGGGCCGTCGCCCCGATCTGCGTGCCTCTGAACTGCGCCTGCGGGAATCCCTGGCCAACGTCGACGCGACCCGCGCCAGCTTCTATCCGCCCCTGACCCTGACGGGCGCCCTGGGCAGCGCCAGCCCGACGCTGTCCGACATCCTGCAGAACCCGGTCGGATCGCTGGCCGCCGGGCTGACCTTGCCGTTCCTGCAATGGAACCAGATGCAACTCAACATCAAGATATCCAAGGCGGACTACGAAGAGCGCGTGGTGAATTTCCGGCAGTCGCTGTACCAGGCGATGGCCGACGTGGAAAACGCCCTGTCGAACCGCACTCAGCTGCGTTTGCAGGCCGAGCAGTTGGATGCGTCGCTGCGGGCGGCCCGCCAGGCCGAAAGCCTGTACGAGGTTCGCTACCGGGCGGGCGCAGTGCCGCTGAAGGACTGGCTGGACGCCCAGGAAAAGCGCCGCACGGCCGAGATTGCGCGAGACGAGAACATGCTGAACCGGCTGGTGAACCAGGTAACGGTGTACCAGGCGCTTGGCGGGGATGATGCGGCGGACGAGCTTGCCGGTGTGGCGGCGGGATCTTGAGGCGCTTGTCGCGTCGGAGAGCCGCCGGTGTCTGACACCCAGCGCATATCGGGATAGTGTCTGACTCCCTGGGGAGACGGCGGTCAAGTTGCATGGGCGCGCCATAGGGTGTCTGACACCAGCGCATATCGATGGGTGTCAGACACCCGCGGGGCGCTGGAGCCGCGTGAAGGGCACTTCCTTGGGTGTCAGACACTGGGGTGTCAGACACTTGAACGGTGGGGCCCTCATCCCCCCATACCGCCTGCCCTAAAATACCCTCCCATGAACTCCCCAGAACTTCACCATCAGGAACCCGCCGACCTGGACCGCCGCTTCGGCGGCCTGTCGCGGCTGTATGGCCCCGAAGCCCCCGCCCGCCTCCGTAACGCGCATGTCGCGGTCGCCGGCCTGGGAGGAGTCGGGTCCTGGACCGTGGAGGCCTTGGCGCGCTGCGGGGTCGGCGCCTTGACGCTCATCGACCTGGACCACATCGCCGAATCCAACGTCAACCGGCAGATCCACGCGCTGACGTCCACGCTCGGGCAATCCAAGGTCGACGCCATGGCCGAACGCGTGCTGGCCATCAATCCGGAATGCCGGCTCACGCGGGTGGACGATTTCGTGTCGCCGGAAAACGTGGCCGACGTGCTGCCCGGCCCGTACTCCGTCATCATCGATTGCACCGACCAGGCCGCCGCCAAGATCGCGATGATCCTGCACGCGCGGGCGCAGGGCGTGCCCATGCTGCTGTGCGGCGGCGCGGGCGGCAAGACGGATCCGCTGGCCTTGCGGGCGGGCGATCTGTCGGCGGCGGTGAACGACGCGCTGCTGTCCAAGCTGCGCAACAAGCTGCGGCGCGAGCACGGGTTTCCGCGCGCTTCCGACCAGAACGGCAAGGCCTTGAAGCGCGTGCCGAAGATGGGCATCCATGCCTTGTGGTTCGACCAGCCCGCCATCCTGCCGGACGCCTGGACCCGCGCCACCGAAGGCGAGGACGATATGGGCGCGTCGGGCCAGGTGCTGGCGCCGCAAGGGCTGTCCTGCGCCGGATACGGTTCGGTCGTGACCGTCACCGCGGCCATGGGCATGGCCGCGGCCAACGAAGCGCTGCGCCTCGCCGTCTGAGCGCAGGGCCGCGGCGGGCCTGGCTACTACAGCGCCACGAACACCATGCCGTCCTCGATCCTGACGGGGTAGGTGGCGATGTTGTCGCGCAGCGGCGAACAGAGCGCCCGGCCGTCGCGCACGTCGAAGCGGCCCTGGTGCAACGGGCATTCGATTTCGTGCCCGGTCAGGAAGCCGTCGCATAGCCGCGCATTGCCGTGCGTACAGAGATTGTCGGTGGCGTAGACTTCGCCGTCCACGCCGTAGAACGCGATTTCACGGCCGCCCGCCTCGACGGCAATCACGTCTTCTTCCGGCACGTCGGCCCTCGCGATGGCCTTGATCCATTGCATGCTCATGGTGAGGTGTCCTGGTCAGATGGGGTAGATGAGCGAATTCGGCACGAGCTCGCTGTCGAAGATGCATAGGCGCGATTCGAACTTCAGGCCGTCGGGGCCGCGGCGCACCACGTCCAGGTAGCGGCCCACGTTGAACACCGTGGTCAGCTGGCTGGGCTTGGTGCGGAATACGGCGTAGTTGGCTTCGGATTCGATGCGGTCGCCCTGCACCGACAGCACGCGCGGCGCGCCCACGACGTGGCGCTGGTAGTAGGGGTCGTGGAAGATCGTGTCGGTGGCGCCGTAGATGCGGTCTTTCAGCATGCCGCGGCTCTCGAAGGACATGGTCGCCAGGGGATAGCCGCGTTCATGGTTTTCGCGCGGCAGCACCTTGTACACGCAGTCTTCCGTGAAGAAGTCGGGCCAGTTTTCCCATTGCTCCGCGTCCAGCGCGGCGGCGTAGTCGTTGTACAGGCAGGTCAGTTGGTAGTAGAGGGGAAAGTCCAGCATCGTCAGGCCTCCATCACCCGGCGCCAGTACGCGTACATGCCGCGGATCAGCGTTTCGGTCACCATGTGATCCGTGTTCTCGGCGGCCTTGCCTCCCAGTTCCGCCACGCTGCGGTGCCAGGGCTTTTGTTCGAAGCCCGCTTGCGAAAACTCGATGACCTCGCCGTCGTCGGCGGATACGAAGCCCGCCGGGCCGAACAGATTGGCCTGGCGCAGGCGGCGGCGCGTCATTTCCGGTGCGTCATCGGCGAAGCCGAAATGCGTCCAGACGAAATCGAAGGCGTCGTGGCCCACCGGCTGGATGTGGCGGGTGGACAGGGAGTTCACCTGCTGCTGGATGATGACGCTGGGGAACAGCGTCATCAGCACGGCGGTGGGGCCGTTCCACCAGGGTTCCGGCACGATGTCCAGGAAGCGGTCGTCGTTCAGCGACATCTGCTCCTTGAAGCTGGATACGCCGCTGGTCACGCTGCCCTTGCCGCCCTGGCCGCGGGTGGAGATCATGGCGGCGTGGCGGAAGTGGCGGTCCATCTTCAGTTCCGACCGGTTGTCCGCCCTCCACAGGCCGAAGGTGACGAACCACGTATGCAGCAGGCCCGGGTGGTATGGGTCCTTGATGTTCTCCTGCATCAGCTTCCAGTTGCCCGGGATACGCTGGCGGCTGTAGCCGTGGATCACCAGTTCGCGTCCGTCGAAGACGCGGTCGAAATAATGCAGGATGTCCGGCCCCAGGTAGTCTTCCAGCGGCTCGACGTCGTGGTCGAACGAGGCGAAGACCACGCCGTTGCGGCAGGCCACCGCCAGCTTGGTCAGGCCATGCTCCTCGGGATTGAAGTCGGGCGGCATGCCGCCGTTGACCCGGCCGTCCTGCTTGACGCCGCGGCGGAAGGGCACGCCGATCAGGTTGCCCTGCAGGTCGTAGTTCCACTGATGGTAGGGGCAGACGAACTCGCTGCGGTTGCCGGAGCGTTCGCGGCAGAACTGGACGCCGCGGTGGGCGCACACGTTCTCCACCACGCGCACCTGGCCGTCGTTGTCCCGCAGCAGGATGACGGAGCGTTCGCCCACGGCGGTGCGCTTGAAGTCGCCGGGATTCGGGATTTCCGCCTCCAGGCCCACGTAGCTCCAGTGCCCGCGGTAGAAGAAGCGCTCCAGCTCGCGCTGGTGCAGGGCCGCGTCCGTATAGACGCCGAACGGGATGCGGTGGGAACCGTCCCCTTGCCAGGGCGGCACGAATTCGAGGGGGGCTTGGGGGGCGTTCATGGCGTGCCCCTGGTACAGGGCGCGGCCACGAGGCTCGTGCTGGGATGCATTGCGGGTCTCCTTGGTTCGGCTGGCCGCGAGGCGGCCGGGCAGAGCCTGCGCGGCATGGGCGCGGGCGTTTTTCCGCATGATCGGGCAGGGCGTGAAATAAATAAATAGAATCTGATCAATGAGATAAATCACCAAAATGAATATTGGTGGAGACAAGCGCATGAACCTGCAAGACGTGGACCTGAACCTGCTGGTCGTCTTCAATGAATTGAGGAAGCACGGGCGGGTATCGGCCGTGGCGGAGAGCCTGGGGATTTCGCAGCCCGGCGTCAGCAATGCGCTGGGCCGGTTGCGCAAGCTCCTGGGCGACGAGCTGTTCCTGCGGACCTCGCGCGGCATGGTGCCCACGCCCTACGCCGAGGGGCTGGCGCGGCCGATCGCCGATGCGCTGGACGCTCTGCACAGCACGCTGAACGCCCGCGCGGCGTTCGACCCCGCGCACAGCGAGCGCGCATTCGTGATCGGCGTGAACGACGTGGGCGAGACCTACTTCCTGCCCCGGTTGATGCGCGCCCTGGAGCGCGCGGCGCCGGGCGTCACCGTGCGCACGGTGCGCACGACCTCGATCGACGTGAAGGACGAAATGGAACGTGGCCGGATCGATCTGGCCATGGGCTTCCTGCCCGGCTTGAAGAGCGGTTTCTTCCAGCGGCTGCTGTTCCGCCAGCCCTATGTCTGCATCTTCCGGCGGAACCATCCGCTGGCGCGCACCGGCGTGTCGGCCAGGCAGTTCCGCGCGGCGGAGCACGTGGCCATCGTGTCGGAAGGAACCGGCCATGGCGTGGTGGACGAAGTGATCGGGCAGGCCGGCATCCGGCGGCGCGTGCGCCTGACGGTGCCGCATTTCATGGCGGTGGGGCCGGTGCTTGCCGCCACCGACATGATCGCCGTGGTGCCGCGGCGCTTCGCCGACTGCGCCAGCGGGCCGTTCGGCCTGGCCGCCGCGGCCTGTCCTGTGAAGATACCGGAGTCGGTGATCAATGTGTTCTGGCACGCCCGCAACCACCGCGAGCCCGCCAATCAATGGCTGCGCCAGGTGGTGGTGGACGAGTTCGCGGATTGAGCCGGACGGTGCCCGGGAGCGGCCTCAGCTCGCGTGCAGCGTCACGGGGAACCAGCCGCGCAGCGCATTGGACAGGCGGATTTCCTCGGCGGCGTGCAGGTCGGCCAGGGTCAGGACGCGCTCCTCGACGCGGCCGGTATCAAGCAGTTCTGCACGCTGCACGCCCGGCAGGCAGCCGCTGTCCACGGGCGGCGTGTACCAGTCGCCATCCATGCGCAGGTAGACGTTGCTGCGGCTGCCTTCGCAAAGCTCGCCGCGCTCGTTCAGGTAGAGCAGGTCGAAGATGTGCGGATGCGAGGGCAGCCATTCGATCGTCTTGGTGTACCAGGGCCGGTAGGTGGTCTTGTAGCGCAGCAGCGGCTCGGACGAGCGCAGCGTTTCGGGCGCCAGCATGGCTTCCTGCTTCGGGGCCAGGGAGGGCAGGGAAGCGGTCTGGATGCTGCGGCTGCCGTCGCGCGCCACCAGCAGGCGCAGGCGATGCGGCCCCGGCGTCGCCAGGCCCAGCGCGGCGACCATGATGTCGGCTTCCACCGCCCGCCCGCCCCAGCCGTAACCCAGGGCCTTGCAGGACGCTTCCAGGCGCTTCAGGTGGCGGGAAAGGAGCGGCACGCGTCGCTCGGCATCCACCAGGATGGTCTCGATCAGTTCGGGTTGCATGGGACTCTCCATGGCGCGTGGATGCGCGCTCTATCCTACTACCGCGGCCTCTGCCTGGGGGCCTCAGGCCCGCAAAATCCGGGCCTTCCAGTGGCATTCCTGCCATTCTTCCGCCGGGTCGGAATCATGCACGATGCCGCCGCCCACGCTGTAGACGCCGTGGCCGGACGCGTCCAGGACCAGGGTGCGGATCGCGACGTTCAGCGAAAAATCGCCGTCCGGCGCCAGCCAGCCGATGCTGCCGCAATACAGGCCGCGCGGCGCGGCCTCCATCTGGCGGATCCGGCGCATGGCCGCGACCTTGGGGGCCCCGGTAATGGAGCCGCAGGGGAACAGCGCGCGCAGCACGTCCTCCAGGCTGGCGCGGGGCGCCAGCGCAGACACCGTGGACGTCATGGTCCAGACCGTGGGGTAGCGCTCCAGCGAGAACAGGGCATCCACCTGGACCGAGCCCGGCTCCGCCAGCCGGCCGAGATCGTTGCGCAGCAGGTCGACGATCATCAGGTTTTCGGCGCGGTTCTTCTCGCTGGCCAGCAGCGCCTGGCCCAGGCGCTCGTCTTCGGCAGGGTCGGCGTGGCGCGGGGCCGTTCCCTTCATGGGACGGGTGATCAGGCGAGGGCCGTCGCGGCGCACGAACAGCTCGGGTGAAAAGGACAGCACCGTGCGCGCTTCGTCCTGGATGTAGGCGCCATGCGCCACCGGATTGCGGGCCGCGATGCGCCGGTACAGCGTGGCGGGATCGCCCTGGTACCGAAGGTCCAGGGGCTGGGTGAAATTCACCTGGTACAGCTCGCCGTCGCCGATCAGCGAGCGGATCGCGTCGATCTGCCGCACGTAATCCGGTTCGGTCAAGCGAGGGGCGGGCAGGCTGATGGCCGCCGGGGCGCTGCCGGCGTCCGGCGCGTCCCAGGGCGCCTCGTCCACCTTGCGCTCGAATACCAGCGCGGTCAGGCGCGGATCGCCGCCGCCGGACGGAGGCCGCCAGGGACCGGTGGGCGGCGCCAGCGCCGCTTCCGGCAACAGCCATTCGCCCAGCTCGTAGTCCAGCAGGAGCGCCACCCATCGCCCCTGCCGCCGCGCCGCCTCGATGGCGGCCAGCGCGGGGGCGATCCCGGCGGCCGAGCGCGCCTCGATCCGAGAGCGGAAGCCCTCCAATCGAAGCGCGCTGCCGGCCAGCCGGTCTTCAAAACGACATTCCATGCTTCCTACTGCTGTTGATGCGCCAGGAATTCCTTCAGGACCCGCCCCGTGTGGGAATGGTCGCTAAGGGTCATGACATGTTCGGGCGACCCCTCGGCCACCAGTTTCCCGCCGCCCGTGCCGCCTTCGGGGCCCAGGTCCAGCAGCCAGTCGGCCTCGGCGATCACGTCGAGATTGTGCTCGATCACCACCACCGTGTTGCCGGCTTCCACCAGGCGGTGCAGCACGTGGATCAGCTTCTCCACGTCGGCCATGGACAGGCCCACGGTGGGCTCGTCCAGCACGTACAGCGTATGGGGTATGCGCGAGGCGCGGCCGGTCTTGATCAGGCCGTCCGTCAGCCTGGCCTTGGACAGCTCGGTCACCAGCTTGATGCGCTGGGCTTCGCCGCCGGACAGGGTGGGCGAGGGCTGGCCCAGGGTCAGGTAGCCCAGGCCCACGTCCTGCATCAACTGCAGGGGGCGGTGGATCTTGGGATGGGCCGCGAAGTAGCCGATGGCGTCGTCGACTTCCATGGCCAGCAGTTCGCCGGCATTCTTGCCGCGCATCTGCACGCTGAGCGTGTCGCTGTTGAAGCGCGCGCCGTTGCAGGCGTCGCAGGGCACCTTGACGTCCGGCAGGAAGTTCATTTCGATGGTGCGCATGCCCTGGCCTTCGCAGATCGGGCAGCGGCCGTCGCCGGTATTGAACGAGAAGCGCGCCGCCGTCCAGCCGCGCATGCGCGCCTCGCGGGTATCGGCGAACTGCTTGCGCACGTCGTCCCAGAAGCCCACGTAGGTGGCGGGGCACGAACGCGGCGTCTTGCCGATGGGCGTCTGGTCTACTTCCAGGACGCGGTCGATGGCTTCCCAGCCCGTGATGCCCTCGCAGCCCGCCCAGCCGGGCGCCTTGCCTTTCGAGACCGCCTGCATCAGGTTGTCCAGCAGCACTTCGCGCGCCAGGGTGGATTTGCCGGAACCGGACACGCCGGTCACCACGCTCAGGCGGCCGACCGGAATCTTGGCGTCCACGCTGCGCAGGTTGTGCAGGCGGGCGCCCCTGATCTCGATCATGGGCGTGTCGGCCTCTACCGCCCGGCGGCCCTGCAAGGGGTGCGTCAGCGGCTTGGCCAGGTAGCGTCCAGTGACGGACTCGGGCGCGTCGACGAGGTCCTGCGCGGTGCCTTGCGCCACCACGCGGCCCCCGCGGATGCCCGCTCCGGGGCCGATGTCGATGATGTGCGAGGCGCGGCGGATGGTGTCGTCGTCGTGCTCCACCACCACCAGAGTGTTGCCGTTGCCCTCCAGGCGCGCCAGCGCGTCCAGCAGGATGCGGTTGTCGCGCGGGTGCAGGCCGATGGTGGGTTCGTCGAGCACGTAGCACACGCCCTGCAGGTTGGAGCCCAGTTGCGCGGCCAGGCGGATGCGCTGCGCCTCGCCGCCGGAAAGCGTGGGCGCGGCGCGGTCCAGCGCCAGGTAGTTCAAGCCCACTTCCTGCATGAAGTTCAGGCGTCCGCGGATCTCGGCGAGGATGTCGCGGGCGATCTCGCCTTCGCGGCCGCGCGCGACCAGACCCGTGAAGAAGGTGTGGGCGTCCGACACCGGGAGCGAGGCGAGTTCGGCGATCGATTTGTCGCGCCAGCGCACGGCCCGCGCCACGCGGTTCAGGCGCTGGCCGTCGCAGACGGAGCAGACCTTGGCCTCGCCTTCGTACCAGGCGTTCCAGGCGGTTTCCTCGCCGGTCTGTTCTTCGTCGAAGCCCTGCAATTGCAGGCCGGTGCCGAAGCAGCCCGTGCACCAGCCATGCTTGGAGTTGTACGAGAACAGGCGCGGATCGGGTTCGGGGAAGCTGGTGCCGCAGGACGGGCAGGCCCGTTTGACCGAGAAATGCTGCTGCTGCAATTCGCTGTTCAGCGCTTCATGCAGCTTGTTCACCGGCCAGACGACGGACATGACGCCCTGGCCGTTTTCCAGCGCGCTCTTGACCGCCGCGCGCAGCTCGGCTTCGTTTGCCGGATCCACGACCACGTCGGCCACCGGCAACTCGATCGTGTGTTCCTTGTAGCGGTCCAGGCGCGGCCAGGGCGCGACGGGGATGAATTCGCCGTCCACGCGCAGGTGCGTATGGCCCTTGGATCCGGCCCACTTGGCCAGGTCCGTGTAGTAGCCCTTGCGCGCGGTGACCAGCGGAGACAGCAGGCCGATGTGCTCGCCCTTGTGCTCGCGCAACAGCCGCGCCACGATCTGGTCGGTGTTCTGGGGCTCGACCGCGACGTTGCAGTCGGGGCAGTACTGCGTGCCCAGCTTGACGTACAGCAGGCGCAGGAAATGGTGGATTTCCGTCATCGTGGCCACGGTGGACTTGCGGCCCCCGCGGCTGGTGCGCTGCTCGATGGCGACGGTGGGCGGGATGCCGAAGATGGCGTCCACGTCCGGCTTGCCGGCCGGCTGCACGATGGCGCGCGCGTAGGCGTTGAGCGATTCCAGGTAGCGGCGCTGGCCTTCGTTGAACAGGATGTCGAAGGCCAGCGTGGACTTGCCCGAGCCCGACACGCCGGTGATGACGGTGAACTTGTCGCGGGGGATCTCCACGCTGACGTTCTTCAGGTTGTGCTCGCGGGCGTTGCGGATCTCGATCGCCATGTTGTCCTGGCGGCGCGCGCGCACCAGGGATTGCAGCGGCGTGCCCATCCCGGCCCCGTAGGCCGCGCCGGGCTCGGCGATGCGGGCGGTCAGGCCGGCCTGTTCCACTTCCTGGGCATCGGCGTCGCTGGTCACGACCACGTCCGCGGGCAGGATGCTGACGTCGTAGTCGCGCAGGGCCGCGCCCGTGTGCGACTGCGGGTTGTCCATCAGGTCCTGCGGCGTGCCTATGCCGACGACCTGGCCCCCGGCGTCGCCGCCTTCGGGGCCCAGGTCGATCAGCCAGTCGGCCGCGCGGATGACATCCAGGTTGTGTTCGATGACGAGCAGGGTATGGCCCGCGGCCAGCAACTTGCGGAAGGCGCGCATCAGGCGCGCCACGTCGTCGAAGTGCAGGCCGGTGGTGGGTTCGTCGAACAGGAACAGGCTGCCCTTCTTGGCGACCTTGGCGGTGGAGATGCCGCTGCGCGCGGCTTCGGCCAGGTGGCCCGCCAGCTTCAGGCGCTGCGCCTCGCCGCCCGACAGCGTGGGCACGGGCTGGCCCAGCCGCACGTACTCCAGGCCCACGTCGGCCAGCGGCGCCAGGCCGGTCTGCACGTCGCGCAGGCCCTTGAAGAAGTCCAGCGCCTCGCTCACGGTCATTTCCAGCACCTCGTCGATCGAGGCGCTCTTGCCCAGGTGCTCGACGCGCACTTCCAGCACTTCGGGGCGGAAGCGCTTGCCGTCGCAATCGGGGCAGCGCAGGTAGACGTCCGACAGGAACTGCATTTCCACGTGTTCGAAACCCGTGCCGCCGCAGGTCGGGCAGCGGCCGTCGCCGCCGTTGAAGCTGAAGGTGCCCGCCGTATAGGCGCGTTCGCGCGCGAGCGGGGCCTGGGCGAACAGCTTGCGGATGGCGTCGAACGCGCCCACGTAGCTGGCCGGGTTGGAGCGGGTGGTCTTGCCGATGGGGGTCTGGTCCACCATGACCACGTCGGCGATCTGCTCGGCGCCCAGCAGGCGCTCGAAGGCGCCGGGCGCTTCGGAGGGCTTGCCCTTTTGCTTCAGCAGGGCGGGATACAGGACATCCTGGACCAGCGTGGACTTGCCCGAACCCGAAACGCCAGTCACGCAGACCAGCCGGCCCAGCGGCAGCTCGACCGAGACGTTCTTCAGATTGTGCGCGCTGACGCCTTCCAGCAGCAGGCGCGGCGTGTTGGCGGCCACGGGCATGGGCCGCGGCGCTTCCACCCGCTGGCGTCCGCCGAGGTAGTCGCCGGTCAGGGTGTGGGCGGCCCGCAGCTGGGCGGGAGAGCCGTCGAACACGATACGGCCGCCGCGCTCGCCGGGGCCGGGGCCGATGTCGATGATGCGGTCCGCGGCCACCATGACCTGCGGATCGTGCTCCACCACCACCAGCGTGTTGCCGGCGTTGCGCAGCCGGTGCATGACTTCGACGACGCGGTGCATGTCGCGCGGGTGCAGGCCGATGGAGGGCTCGTCCAGCACGAACAGCGTATTCACCAGCGAGGTGCCCAGCGCCGTGGTCAGGTTGATGCGCTGCACTTCGCCGCCCGACAGCGTGCGGCTCTGGCGGTCCAGCGTCAGGTAGCCCAGGCCCACGTCGCACAGGAACTTGAGGCGCGCGCGGACCTCGGTCATGAGCAGGTCGGTGGCGGCGTCCAGCGCGCCGGAGAAGGACAGCGTGTCGAAGAACAGCCGCACCCGCTCGATGGGCAGCAGCATCACGTCATGGATGGACAGGCCGCCCAGCCCGTTCAGCTGCTCGCGGCTCCAGTTGGCGCCCACGGGCATGAAGCGCTTGTAGCGGCCGTCTTCCGGCGGCAGCACCGTGTCGGCCTCTTCCTTGGTGCCCAGGCGCCAGAGCAGCGCGTCGGGCTTGAGCCGCGCGCCGTTGCAGGTGGGGCAGGGCGTATAGCTGCGGTACTTCGACAGCAGCACGCGCACGTGCATCTTGTAGGCCTTGGTTTCCAGCCAGTCGAAGAAGCGCTGCACCCCGTACCACTGGTGCTTCCAGGCATCGCTGCCGCCCTTCCAGTCGGGGGTGCCGTAGAGCACCCAGCGCTTGTGCTCTTCGCTCATCTTCTTCCAGGGCACGCCCAGCGGCACGCCGGCCTTCGGCGCGTACTTCTGCAACTCGTCCTGGCATTCCTTGTAGGAAGGGGTCGTCCAGGGCTTGATGGCGCCTTCCAGCAGGGTCTTGTTCTCGTCCGGGATGACCAGGCCGAAATCGATGCCGATCACGCGGCCGAATCCGCGGCAGGCTTCGCACGCGCCCAGCGGCGAATTGAACGAGAAGCTGCTGGGCAGCGGGTCGGTGTATTCGATATCGCAGTCGGCGCAATGCAGGCGGTCGCTGTATTTCCAGACATGGGCGTTGCCGCCGTCGGCGTCCATGGCATAGACGGCCAGGTGGCCGCCGCCCATGCGCAGCGCGGTGTCCAGCGCTTCCATGACGCGTTCGCGCTCGGCGCCGGCGAAGCGGAAGCGGTCCTGGACCACATGGAGGATGCGGCGCGCTTCGGCGGCGGCTTTCGCGCCCTTGGCCTTCTTGGCGCCCTTGGCCGGGGCCTCGGCGCGCGGCGCCGCGTTTTCCTCGGCGTGCACGCGCGTATAGCCCTGCTGCTCCAGGAAGCCGCGCACCTCTTCCTCCGTGAAGTTGGCGGGGACGGCAATGGGGAAGGTCACCACCAGCCGCGGGTCGCCGGCGGCCGCGGCGCGTTCGGCCAGCGAATGGCGAATGGAGTCCGGCGTGTCGCGCCGCACCACCTTGCCGCAGCCGCGGCAATACAGCCGGGCGCCGCGAGCGAACAGCAGTTTCAGGTGGTCGTTCAGTTCGGTCATCGTGCCGACCGTGCTGCGCGAGCTGCGCACCGGATTGGTCTGGTCGATGGCGATGGCGGGCAGTATGCCCTCGATGCGGTCCACCTGGGGCTTGTCCATGCGGTCCAGGAACTGGCGCGCATAGGGCGAGAAGGTTTCCACGTACCGGCGCTGCCCCTCGGCGTACAGGGTGTCGAAGGCCAGCGAACTCTTGCCGGACCCCGATACGCCGGTCACGACGACCAGTTCACCGGTGGCGATGGTCAGGTCCAGGTTCTTGAGATTGTTCTGGCGGGCGCCAACGATGCGAATTTGAGAGCTCATGGACGGTATCGTAGCCTGAGGGAAGAGGCCTGCCCGAGCGACGGCCTGTCGCTGGTTCCGAGCGCGGCGATATGGAATAATTGCCTATATCGTGAGGCTGTTGTCCAATATATGGACAATAACAGGTTCACTAGCTGTACAAATAAACAGTATCGCAGATTCGTCCGAAATTCGCGCTGTCCGGCTTGAACTTTCTGCTGTCCGCAGCGGTATGGCGAGCCGGCCCTGGGTTGGAGACTGGAGACCCCTTTGCTGGAAACCAAGGTCGCGGGCGCGGCGGCGTTCGCCAAGTTCATGACGGTGCTGCAGGCGGTGGCAGACGCGCCGCAGCCGCCCAGCGCGGCGGCGCTGGCGCGCAGTTGCGGCTATCCCCGGCCCACCGTGTACCGGATCGTGGCGGCGCTGGCCGAGCAGGGCATGCTGGCCGAAACGGCCGGCGCCTACCGCCTGGGGCCGAGGCTGATGTCCCTGGCCAGCAGGGCCTGGTCGCAGTTCGACCTGCGCGCCGAGCTGGCCGCCGAGCTGCGGGCCCTGCGCGACGAAACCGGCGAAACGGTGCACCTGGCGGTTCCCGCCGGGCGCGAGATGACCTACATTGACAAGCTGGAAAGCCCCGGCCCGGTGCGCATGGCGTCGCGCGTGGGGGCGTCCGTGGCGCTGCATTCCAGCGCGGTCGGCAAGGCCTACCTGGCGGCGCTGGACGAGGCCTCGCGCGAGCGCCTGCTGCGCGGCTTGCCGCTGGCCGCGCGCATGCCCGGCACGGTGACCAGCCTGCCTGCCCTGCGGGCCCAGCTGGACGAAACCGCCAGGCGCGGCTACGCCACCGACTACGAGGAAAACGAAGCCGGCATCGTCTGCTACGGGGTGGCGCTGTGCGATGCGGCCGGCCGGCCGGTCGCCGGCGTCAGCGTCAGCACTTTGCTGTTCCGGCGGCGCGAGGATCCGCAAGCCGCCTATATCGAACCCCTGCTGCGGCTGCGCGACGCCGCCGCGGCCAAACTTGCCATGCTGCCCGTTGCTCCCGGCGGCGCCTGACCGTCAGTTCCCAAAGGAATTCCATGACCGCTCCCCTTGCCTCCAAGCTTGCCGCCCTGATGGCCGCCCGGGTCGTGCCCGTATTGCGGTACACGGACGCGGCCACCGCCGCGTACGCGGCCGAAGTCGCCGTGGCCGCCGGGTGCGCCACGCTGGAGCTGACCTGGACCATCCCGGGCGTCACCGACCTGCTGCGCGCCTTGCGCGACAAGCACGGCAGCGCGCTGCAGCTGGGCGTGGGCACGGTGCTGGACGAGCACCAGGCGCGCGAGGCGCTCGTCGCGGGCGCCGACTTCCTCGTGTCGCCCGCGCTGGCCACCGAGATCGTCGACATGGCGCACGCGGCCGACGCGCTGTGCCTGCTGGGCGCCTTCACGCCCACCGAGGTCCTGGCGGCGCGCCGCGCCGGGGCGGATGTCGTGAAGATATTCCCGGCAGACACGGGCGGCCCCAAGCATCTGGCCGCGATCAAGTCCGTCTACCCGGACGTCCTCCTGTGCCCCACCGGCGGGGTGACCCAGGACAATATGGGCGCGTATTTCGCCGCGGGCGCGGCGCTGGTGGGCATAGGCAGCAATCTCTATGACAAGGCGGCCTTCGCCGCCCGCGACACCGCCGCACTGGTGGCGCAGATCGTCCGTACACGCGAGGCCGCCCATGGCTGATTTCGATATAGTCGCCCTGGGCGAGCCCCTGGTCGAACTGAACCAGACGCACAAGGGCCAGCGGCAATACCTGCAGGGCTTTGGCGGCGACACCTCCAACGCCGTCATCGCCGCGGCGCGGCAGGGCGCGCGCTGCGCCTACCTGACCCGCGTGGGCAACGACGCTTTCGGCAGGCAGTTCCTGGACCTCTGGCAGGCCGAGGGGGTGGATACCTCGGGCGTGCAGGTGGACGACGAGGCGCATACCGGCCTGTACTTCGTGCAGCATGGGCCGGATGGGCACGCCTTCAGCTACTTGCGCCGCGGCTCGGCCGCCAGCCTGATGACGCCGGCCTGCCTGGAATCGGGCCTGATCGAGCGCGCCCATTTCCTGCATGTGTCGGGCATCAGCCTGGCGATCAGCACCAGCGCCTGCGACACGGTCTTTGCCGCCATCGAGCGGGCGCGGGTAGCCGGCGCCCAGGTCAGCCTGGATTCGAACCTGCGCCTGCGGCTCTGGCCGGTCGACCGCGCCCGCGCCATCCTGCGTGAAACCATGCGCGCGGCCGACCTGTTCCTGCCCAGCATGGACGACATGCAGCACCTGACCGGCAACGACGATCCGGAGCGCACGCTGGATTGGATCCGCGATGGCGGCGCCACGGGCGTCGTGGTGCTCAAGCTGGGCAAGGACGGTTCCATCATCGATGACGGCGGCAAGCGCGTTCCGATGCCTGCCCTGCGGGTGCAGGCCGTGGACGCGACCGGAGCGGGCGATTGCTTCGCCGGCAGCCTGCTGGCGCGCCGCTGCCAGGGAGACTCCTGGGAGGACGCCGTGCGCTACGCCAACGCTGCCGCGGCGCTTTCCACCCTGGGCTATGGCGCGGTCGATCCGCTGCCGCGCGCCGAGCAGGTCCGGGAGCGGCTGAAGGACATCTCCGGCTGAGCCTCGGGTGCCTGCCGGCACATGGCGGGCCGAGCCTGTCCCGATTTTCAGGCCGCCCGCCGTGCCAGAGGGCGAGGCGCTCGATTTTCCGCTATTGGCGTTCGAGGCCGGTTTCAGGCTAAAATGCCAAGTTACCCGAATTTTCCGCCAGCCCAGTACCCGGTTGTGCGGGCTCGCCTTTTCCGCACAATTTCATCAGGAGAATAAACATGGCCGAACGCAAACGCGTGCGTCGCAACACCCTGGAACGCCGTTGCCTGGGCAAGGCTTTCAAGCGCTTGTTCGTCAAGTCGCCCAAGGGCGTTTTCAAGATGCTCGAAAAGATCAAGCGCGTCTAATCACGCGCCGGGCCGAAGCGCGCTTCGGCCCCGGTCTGAGAAAAACCCGCCGGCTCGCGCCGAGCGGGTTTTTTTGTCTTGGGCCGTCCCAAGGCAAAAAAACCTTGGGGGCAGCAAACCCGCAGGGCGGATGCGGCGTGGGGGCATTTTTTGTCGCCGGGCCGTCCCAAGACAAAAACGCCCCCCTGGGGGGCAGCAAACCCGCAGGGCGGGTGCAGCGTGGGGGCATTTTTTGTCGCCGGGCCGTCCCAAGACAAAAACGCCCCCTTGGGGGGCAGCAAACCCGCAGGGCGGGTGCAGCGTGGGGGCCCTTTCTCTGTGTTGCCGCAAAACCCTCGCGCTTCACTCGTCCTGCGGCGGGCCCAGCTTGGGCAGGATGAAATCCATGAAGGCCCGGGTCTTGGCCGGCTGGATGCTCGAAGGGTACACCACGTAGATCGAGATCGGGTCCACCGACCAGCCGGGCAGCACCCGCTTGAGCGAATTGCGCTTGATGATGGGGTCCAGCGCCTGGCAGTGCGGCATGCGCGTAATCGCCAGGTCCAGGCCCGCCAGGGTGCCTGCAATGCTCATGTTGTTGGCCGCCAGGTGGCCGGTGACGGGCACGCGTTCGCTGACCGCGCCCCGGTTCAGCGTCCAGTACGAATGCGCCTCGTCGATCGTAGTGCGCAGGCACTGGTGCTGCGTCAGGTCGGCGGGCGTCTTGGGTTCGCCGTGCAGGGCCAGGTAGCGGTCGGACGCATACAGGTAATTGTCGAGGGACACCAGCTCCTGCACCACGGCGCCACTGTGTGCAACGCCGTTGCCGGTTTCCACGGCGGCTTGCGGATGGGACGTATCGCGGCCAAAGCGCAGCACCACGTCGAAGGGCGTGCCCTGCGCGTCGGATGCCGTCATCATGCTCAGGTCGAACTCGCACTCCACTTCCGGGTAGCGTTCCGTGAAGTCGTTGATGGTTTCGGGCAACAGCCACATCGCCAGGCTGTACGGCATGGATACGCGCAGATTGCCGGAGGGGCCGCCCGACAGCATTTGCAGCTGCTCGTGCGCCAGGCGGGCTTCGTCGATCAGGCCCTGGCAGCGGCTCATGTAGGCCGCGCCGGCTTCGGTGAGGTCCAGCCGGCGCGTATTGCGATTGATCAGCCGCAGGCCGATGGCGCGTTCCAGCTCGTTGATGCGGCGCGACAAAGTCGACGTGGGCATGTTCAGCGCGCGCGCCGCCAGGCTGAAGCTCTTGCGCTTGGCAACCTCCACGAACAGGGCAATGTCATTGAGCTGGACGGTCGAAGCTTCCATAGGCATTCCGAATTTGGCCGCCCGAGTTTACGCCACTCGCGTGCGCCGCCCAAAGCCGGCGCCGCCCGAATGATCGGGATTAAATCGAGTTTTGTCAGATTTGATTGCAAATTCGAATGCCGCGGCGTCTGTACGCGCGGGCATATCCCCTAAACTTCAGGCGAATACATAAAGACCAAGACCGCAGCGGTTGCATGAGGAATCGCAAAGGGGCACAGTGGGCATGACCGACACGCCAACATTTTTTACCGTACTGACGCCCACCTACAATCGGGCGGGCACGCTGCACAGGGTATACGAGTCTCTTTCCCGGCAGACTTTCCGGGGTTTCGAATGGGTCGTAGTGGACGATGGATCCACCGACAACACCCACGAATCCATCCTGGGCTGGCAGGCTCGCGCCGATTTTCCTATCCGTTATTTCTGGCAGAACAATCAGCACAAGAAAACGGCGTTCAACCGCGGCGTGCGCGAAGCGCGCGGCAAGCTGATCGTCGGGCTCGACAGCGACGACGAGATGCCGCCCGACGCGCTGGCCATCTTCAAGGAAGCCTGGGACAGCATTCCGCCGGCGCGGCGGGAATCCTACGTTGCCGTCACCGGCCTGTGCGCGCGCCCCGACGGCAGCATCGTGGGAGACTCGTATCCGCAGGACGTGTTCGACAGCACGGCCGTGGACGTCTATTTTCGCTACCGCATCAAGGGCGAGAAGTTCGGCTGCATGCGCACCGACATCCTCAGGACCTATCCCTTTCCCGAAGACGTGGCGGGTTTCGTGCCCGAAAGCCTGGTGTGGTGGGCGATCGCGCGCGCCGGCTACCTGAGCCGCTTCATCAACCGCGTCGTGCGCACCTATCACGATACGCCCGGCAGCTTGAGCCAGGGCGCGGTATCCGCCGCCAACAACGCCCAGGGTCTCTACCTGCTGGCCTGGGACATGCTGCAGCATCACCTCGAATTCTTCCGCTACCGGCCACGCGAATTCATCATGGCCGCCGCGCGCTACACGCGATTCCGCCTGCACCTGAAGCATTCCGGCGTGCCCACGGCGGTCCAGGCCTACCGGCTGACCAATCCCGTGGCCAAATTCATGGTGGCGGCGATGTGGCCGCTAGGCTATGCGCTGTACCGCCGCGACAGAAGGCGCGGCGTAGCTTAATACCCTGCGTGTCTGACACCCCTACGAGACGGCCTGCCAGGCAAAGACAACCTCACCGGTGTCTGACACCAGCTAAATTAATACCCTGCGTGTCTGACACCCCTACGAGACGGCGTACCAGGCAAAAACAACCTCCCCGGGGTGTCTGACACCAGCTAAATCTAAAAAAGTGTCAGACACCCGGCAAGACCGTCCCAGATTCGCGGCACCATCCCGTACGGGTGTCAGACACGAAGCCAGGCGCCCTACGCGCTCGCGCCATGCCCCAGCCCCAGGTACACCTCGACCACGCGCGGGTCCGCCGCGACCTGTGCGGCGGGGCCTTCCAGCGTGACGGCGCCCGTTTCCAGCACGTAGGCGTAATCGGCCACCTGCAGCGCGGCGCGGGCGTTCTGCTCGATCAGCAGGATGGACACGCCCATTTCCCGCAAGCGCGCCACGATGCGGAAAACCTCGCGCACGATGCGGGGCGCCAGGCCCAGGCTGGGTTCGTCCAGCATCAACAGCCGGGGCTTGGCCATCAGCGCGCGGCCCACCGCCAGCATCTGGCGCTCGCCGCCGGACAGCGTGCCGGACAACTGGGCGCGGCGCTCCTTGAGACGCGGAAACAGCTCGTAGACTTCCGCCAGCGTCGCATCCTGGTCGCGCATGCCGTTGCGGTAACGGTGGAACGCGCCCAGCATCAGGTTGTCCTCGACCGTCATCTCCGCGAAGAGTTCGCGCTTCTCGGGCACCAGATTCATCCCGGCGGCCACCATCTCTTCGATTTCGGCGTGCTCTTGCCGCTTGCCGCCAAAGACGATCTCGCCGCTGGACGGCAGCACGCCCATGATGGCCGACAGCAGCGTCGTCTTGCCCGCGCCGTTCGGGCCGATCACGGTAACGATCTGGCCTTCTCCCACCGCGATGCTGACGCCAGAGACGGCTTCGACCTTGTCGTAGGCGACGCGCAGATCGCGCACTTCCAGCAGTTTCGCGCTCATCTATTCCACTCCGCCCAGATAGGCTTCAAGCACCGCGGGGTTGTTCTGGATTTCGGCGGGCAGGCCTTCGGCGATCTTCTCGCCGAAATCCATGACCACGACGCGGTCCACGAGCCCCATCACGAAATCCATGTCATGTTCGACCAGCAGGATCGCCATGCCTTCGGCGCGCAGCATTTTCAGCAGGTCCGCCAGCTCGCGCTTTTCCTGGTAGCGCAGCCCTGCGGCAGGCTCGTCGAGCAGCAGGATGCACGGGTCGGAGGCGAGCGCGCGCGCGATCTCCAGGATGCGCTGCTGGCCCAGGGCGAGCGATCCGGCTTCGTCGTGCAGATGCTTGCCCAGGCCGACGCGCTCCACCTGCCGGGCGGCTTCGGCCAGCAGGCGCGCCTCTTCCGCGCGATCCAGCCGCCACGCGGCCGGCATCACGCCGCGGTGGCCGCGCAGGTGGGCGCCGATCGCCACGTTTTCCAGCACGCTCATGCGGCCCAGCAGGCGCACGTGCTGGAAAGTGCGCGACAGGCCGAGCCGGGCGATGGCGCGCGCCCCGGCGCCCGCCACTGACCGGCCCAGCAGCGTGACCTGGCCCGAGGTCGGCGTGTCCACGCCGGAAATCTGGTTGAACATCGTGCTCTTGCCGGCGCCGTTGGGACCGATGAGGGCCAGGATCTCGCCCGCGCGGATTTCCAGGTTCATCGCATTGTTGGCGACCAGGCCGCCGAACTTGCGCGTCACGTCCACGGCCTTCAGCACCACTTCGCCGCGGGGCGGCATGGGCTTGCGGGGCAGCGGTTCGGCGTCCATGTCCAGCCTGCGCGCCTGCTTCTTCAGCGGAACGCAGCGCGTCAGCACCGGCCACAGGCCGCTGCGGGCGCGGTGCAGCAGCAGCACCATGCCGAAACCGAAGACGATGACCTCGAAATTGCCGGTCTGGCCCAGCAGTCTGGGCATCCAGTCCTGCAGCCATTGCTTGAGCACAGTGAACACGCCCGCGCCGACCAGCGCGCCCCAGACCTGCCCGGCGCCGCCGATGACGGTCATGAACAGGTATTCGATGCCCATCTGCAGGCCGAAGGGGTTGGGATTCACGAAGCGCTGCATGTGCGCATAAAGCCAGCCCGAGGCGCAGGCCTGCAGGGCCGCGATGATGAAGATCACCATGCGCGAGCGCGCCGTGTCCACGCCCATGGACTCCGCCATCACGCGGCCGCCCTTGAGCGCGCGGATGGCCCGGCCCTCGCGCGAATCCAGCAGGTTCTGGGTGGACCACACGGCCACCAGCAGGAAGGCCCAGATCAGGTAGTAGATGCTGTCGCCCTGCGTCAGCGGCCAGCCGAAGAGGTTGATGGGAGGAATGTCCGGAATGCCGGTGTGGCCGCCCAGGCCTTCGACCGAGCCGAAGACGAAGTACAGCGACAGGCCCCAGGCAATGGTGCCCAGCGGCAGGAAGTGGCCGGAGAGCTTCAGGGTGATCGCGCCCAGCAGATAGGCGATCGCCAGGGTCAGGGCCAGCCCGGCAAGCAAGGTCAACCAGGGCGATGCGCCCAGCCACGCCAGCCAGGACGGCAGGGTGTCGGCGCGGGTGGTGAGCAGCGCAGTCGTGTAGGCGCCCACGCCCACGAAGGCCGCCTGGCCGAAGCTCGTAAGCCCGCCCACTCCGGTCAGCAGCACCAGGCCCAGCGCCACCATGGCGTACAGACCGATGTAGTTCAGCAGCGTGACGTAGAAGGGCGGCAGGGCTAGCGGGGCCAGCGCCAGCAGCGCCAGGAATGCGAGGAGGATATGGCGAGGATTCATTCGTCTTCCTCCTCGACGTGATGGCTTTTAAGCGAGCGCCAGAGCAATACGGGGATGATCAGCGTGAACACGATGATTTCTTTATAGGCGCTGGCCCAGAACGAGGAAAAGGCCTCGATCAGGCCGACCAGGATGGCGCCGGCCGCGGCCAGCGGATAGCTCACCAGGCCGCCGATGATGGCGCCCACGAAGCCCTTCAGGCTGACCATGAAACCGGAATCGAAGTACATGGTGGTGATCGGGGCGATGAGAATGCCCGATACCGTGCCGATCAGTGCGGCCAGGAAAAAGGTGGCCTTGCCGGCGAAGATCGGCGAGATGCCCATCAGCCGGGCGCCCAGCCGGTTGAAGGCCGCGGCGCGCAGCGCCTTGCCGTACATGGAGCGTTCGAAGAACTGGTAGAGCACGATGATGAGCAGCGCGGACACCGCGACGACCCACAGCGCCTGGCTATTCACATTGAGCGGCCCCAGCGTGAGGCTGGCGTCGCTGAATGGCGCGGTGCGGGCGCCTTCTGCGCCGAAGGCGAGCAGCCCGAGCCCGACCAGCGCCAGGTGCACGGCGATGGATACGATCAGCAGCACCAGCGTGGAGGCGGAGGCGATGGGCTGGTAGAACAGGCGATACAGCTGCGGTCCCATCGGCACGACCAGCAGCAGCGTCAGCAGCGCTTGTGCCGCTATCGGCAACTGGGCGAGCGGCAGCTTGTAGAACAGCGCCGCGAGGATCAGTGGATAGGCCAGCTTGGCGGCCATGCGTCCGAGGCCACGATTGCGGCCCGGCCGCTTGCGGCGGGCCATCAGGTCGGCGGCGGCTTCGGCCACCGCGAAGGCGAACAGCAGCCACACCAGCATGACCGGCTTGCCGGCCTGGAGCGCGGCCATGGTGAGCGCGCCGAACGCTACGAATTCTCCCTGGGGGATGAACAATACGCGGGTAACGGTAAACACAAGCAGGATGGACAAGGCCAGCAGCGCATAGATGGCGCCGTTGGTGATGCCGTCCTGCCCAAGGATCAGGGCAATCTGAGCATTCATCGGAACTTCCGGATAGAACAGACAAACATGGCAGATACCTCATCTCCGCGTGAGCGCCTCCCCATCGGGATGCCGCGGAGCCGGCTTTGCCGGTCCGCTGGCATGCCCCCCTGGGGGAAAGCGCGCAGCGCTTCGGGGGGGGCCACCTTGCGGATCCGGGCTCTGCCGGTCCGCAGGCATGCCCCCCTGGGGGGGAAGCGCGCAGCGCTTCGGGGGGGGACTACTTCACCAGCGTCCAGGCGCCGTTCTTGACGGTGATGAGTTCGCGGCCGCGGTCGTCGAAGCCGCTGTGGTCGGCTGCCGTCATGTTGTAGACGCCCTGGGTGCCGACCAGCTCCTTGGTCTGTTCGAGCGCATCGCGCAGGGCGCTGCGGAACTCCTTGGTGCCCGGCTTGCCTGCCTTCTCGGCCAGCGGCACCGCCTTTTCCAGCAGCAGGCCGGCGTCGAAGACGTTGGCGCCGAAGGTGGCGGGCCGGGAGCCGTTGAGTTTTTCGTAGGCGGCGATGTAGTCGGACGCGACCTTTTTGGACGGGTTGCTGTCGGGCATTTCCGGCAGCACCAGCATCAGGCTTGCCGCCAGCACCGTGCCCTCGACCTTTTTCCCGCCCAGTTTCAGGAAGTCGGGCAGGGCGGCGCCGTGGGTCTGGTAGAACTTGCCCTTGTAGCCCTGGTCGTACAGGGTCGTCTGCGGCAGTACGCTGGCGGCGCCGGGAGCGGCGACCAGCACGGCGTCCGGCTTGGCGGCCAGGATCTTCAGCGCCTGGCCCGTGACCGAACTGTCGAAGCGCAGGTAGCGTTCGTTGGCGGTGATCTTGATGCCTTTCTCGGCAACCAGCCCCGAGAAGACCTTGTACCAGTTCTCGCCATAGGGATCGTTCAGTCCGATGAAGCCGACCGTCTTGATGCCGGTCTTGACCATGTGATCCACCAGCGCGCGGGCGATGATGTCGTCGTTCTGGGTCGTCTTGAATACCCACTTCTTCTGCTCGTTCATCGGCAGCACGACCGCGGCCGTGCCCACCGGGGCCAGCATCGGCACGCCCGCTTCGGCAGCGAACTGGATCACGCCCATTGCGTTGGGCGAACCCGAGGGGCCGATCAGCGCATCGACGTTCTGCTCCGAGATCAGTTTCTTGAAGGCGGTGACCGAGTTGGTGGAATCGCTGGCGTCATCCAGCGAGATGTATTCCACGGTCAGGTCGCCGATCTTCTTGGGCAGAAGCGGCACGGTGTTCTTCTGCGGAATGCCCACCAGCGCGGTGGGGCCCGTGGAGGAGGTGACGACGCCGACCTTGACTTGCGCCAGGGCGGGCAGGGCGAACAGCGCGGCTACCGCGGCGGCCGCGGCCAGGGGGAGTTTCTTCGACAGCATGGCAAAACCTCCGGATAGGGAGCAGGGTGGGAGTGCGGCTGGAAAACGGAGAAAACAGGAACTGCTGGAATTACTTGTTGCTTAAAGTTTCCTGGGGCAGGCTCAGCACTGTAGACCGCGTCGCAGTGCTTACCTATCCGTCAAAACCCGAAGCGGCGGCCGGTGCGCGGCCGTCAGATGGTGATGGAGCTGACGCTGGCGCCGCCGCAGACGAACAGGGTCTGCCCGGTGACGAAGCTGTTGGCCGGATCCGCGAAGAACATGACCGCGCGCGCCACGTCGTCGGATCGGCCCAGCCGCTTGACCGGAATGCCGGCGGCCAGCTGCTTTTCGCGTTCGCTGCCGGGTTCGATCACCTCGTAGAACATATCGGTCTGGATCGGGCCAGGCGCCACGACGTTGACGGTGATGCCATGGGGCGCCAGCTCCAGCGACCAGGTGCGCGCCATGCCCACCATGCCGGCCTTGGTGGCCGAATAGGCGGTGCGCGTGGGCAAGCCCAGCGCGCCCCGGGATGACATCAGCACGATGCGGCCGAACCGGCGTTCCTGCATGCCCGGCAACGCGGCCTGCACCAGGCTGATGGCCGCGCCCAGGTGGATCTGTGTCAGGCCGTGCAGTTCCTCCTGCGTGACCTGCGGCAGCAGGTTCGGCCAGATGACGCCGGCGTTGTGGATGACGTGGCTGATGGGAAACTTCGCCGCGGCTTCGGCCCCCGCCTGCGCGGTGGCCTCGGCGTCCAGCAGGTCCACCTGGACGTTGTGCAGGCGCGGATGGCTGAAGTCGGCTGCGCGGCGCGCCATGGAGATCACTTCGTAGCCGGCGTCCAGCATGCTGCGGCAGATTTCGGCGCCGATGCCGGCGCTGCCGCCGGTGACGAGGGCGACGTGGGTTTGCGTCATGGTTTCCCCTTGTTGTCGTTGTTCAGGCCTTGGGCGCCAGCGCCAGCACGCGCAATGGGCTGCCCGAGCCGCTGCGGATCTTGAGCGGCGCGGAGAAGATCACCGCGCCCGTCGGAGGCAGCTGGTCCAGGTTGGTCAGGCATTGCAGGCCGTAGCGGTTATTGCCGTGCATGTAGTAGTGGCAGGGGTAGGGCGGGTCCAGGTGCTGCGCCTGGCCGGCGTCCGTGCCCACCGATTCGGTGCCGAAACCGTGCACGTCGCGCTCCTTGATCAGCCAGGGCACGACCTCGGCGTCGGGGCCGGGGGAGTGCGCGCCGTCTTCCTGCATGTTCAGGTAATCGGCGGGCTTGGCGCGCTTGGACCAGTCGGTGCGCATCAGCACCCAGGAGCGGGCGGGAATGCGCCCATGGCGTTCCTCCCATTTCCGCACGAAGTCTATGGTCAGCAGGAAGTCCGGGTTGCCGCTCGCTTCGGCCGAGCAGTCGATGACGCAGGCGTTGGCGATGAAGGCGTCGATCGGGATGGTGTCGACGGTGTTGTCGGGCTGGTCCTTGCCCGTCACCCAGTGGGCCGGCGCGTCGAAGTGCGTGCCGGTGTGTTCGGAACACGAAAAGTTGTTCCAGTACCAGCCGGGGCCGCGTTCGTCGTAGCGCGAGATCTCTTCGATCCGGAACGGCCAGGCCTGGCCGAATTCGGGCGGCAGCACGATGGTGGGAAACTCGGGGGTCAGCGTTTCGGTGAGATCCACCATGCGGATGCGGCCCGACGCCAGTTCGGCCATGAATTGGGCAAGAATGTTTTGGCTCATGCGCGGTTCCTCGTGGTTTGCGTGTCGTCGGGCGGCGCCGTCAGGCGCCCAGTTCCCGTTCCAGTCCCTTGGGGTTCTCCGCCAGGCGCGCGCGGAACTCCTGCGCCACGTCGCCGACGTAGACGTCTTCGGTGCCTTCCTTCAGCGCGCGCACGATGGCGGCGGCGATCGCGGCCGGCGCCACGCGCGGGGGCGGAGTGCGCTGTTCCCATTCATGGTCCACCGGGCCGGGGAACACGTTCACCACGCGCACTCCCGCGCCGCGCATTTCCGCGCGCAGGCATTGCGCCAGCGATAGCGCGGCGGCCTTGGAGGCCGACCACATCCCGCGCGACGGCAGATTCATGTGGGCGTAGATGGACAGCACGTTGACCCAGGCCGCGGCGCTGTTCACGCCGTCCGCGGCGCGGCCGCACAGCGCGGGGCCGAAACCCTGCGCCAGGCGCATCAAGCCCAGCACGTTCACGTCCATGGCGTCGCGCGCCGTGTTCACGTCCTTGCGGTTCAGCAGGCCGCCTTCGCGCTCCAGGTCGGCGGTATTCACCAGGATCTCCACCTTGCCGCCGATGGATGCGGCCAGGCGTTCCACCGAATCGGTGTCGGTCACGTCCAGGGTCACCGCCTCCACCCGTGGATCCGCCGCCAGGGCGTCGAACGCGGCGTCGCGGCGCCAGGCCTGGGGGTTGCCCAGGAACACCTTGGGGCTGCCGGCCTCGAGCAGCGCCCGGGCGACGGCCATGCCGACCGCCGACTTGCCGTCGGTGACGAGCGCGCGGCGGAACTTCGGATCGCACGAGGTTTCGCGCAGGGTCTTGTCGTCTTCCATGTTGGGGGTGTTCCTTTCAGGCAGGGCGATCATCACGGCTTGGCCGCTGCGGTCCAGTTTCAGGGCGAGCCGCACGCGGGCGCCGTCGGCGCAGTCCTGGTGCACGTGGGCGACTACCGAAGGACCCGCGGCCATGCGCACCGTGCCGACGCGCCAGGGCAGGCGTTCACGGAAGTACAGGTCGTTGCTGTGATGCAGGACCGTGCTGACCAGCAGGACGCCGGCGGGATCGGCGGGGCGCCAGGGCAGGCGTTCGGAGAGGCAATGGCCGCAGACTTCGCGAGGCGGATACTGCACGGCGCCGCAGTCGGCGCAGGTCTGCAGATCGAAGCGGCCTTCGGCCGCCGCAGCGGTCAGGCCCAGGGCGCTGCGGCTGCGCGAGCCGGGCGGCAGGGTGGGCTGCCGGGTGCGGGCGACGGGGTTCTTGCGGGGCGGCTTGGCCAAGGGTTCGGTCATGCGTTGCTCCCCAGGATGGCCGCGGCGGTGCAAAGGCCGCGGTCGTAATTGATCATGCCGAAGCCGCTGACCATGCCGAGACGGGCCCCTGCCACTTGCGTGCCGCCGGCCGTGCCGGTCAGCTGGCGCAGCGCCTCGACCATTCCGAGATAGCCGCCGGCCGCGCCGGCCTGGCCCACCGATAATTGGCCGCCGTTGGTGTTGAACGGGAAGCTGCCGTCCACGGTGAACGAATTGGCGCGCACGAATTCCGGCGCCGAGCCCTTCTCGCAGAAGCCCAGGTCTTCCATCTGCATCAGGTTGATGACGGGGTAGTCGTCGTAGGCCTGCAGGAAGTCCATGTCGGCGGGCTGGACGCCGGCCTGGCGGTACAGCTCGTCCACGTCCATGGTCCAGCCGCCGCGCATCTGGATGGGATCCTCGATCCAGGCGTTGTGGCGCTCGATGGTGGAGAGGATGCGGGCGTGGGGCAGGCCGAGCGAGCGCGCCCGGTCCTCGCTCATGACGAGGAAGGCGTCGGCGCCCGCGCAGGGCATCACGCAATCGAACAGATGGATGGGTTCGGTGATGACGCGAGCATCCAGGTACTGGGCGAGCGTCAGCGGCTTTTTCATCAGCGCGTGCGGAAATCGCAGGGCATTGTCGCGCTGCGCCACGCAGAGCTTGCCGAAGTCTTCGCGCGTGGCGCCCGTCGCGCGCATGTAGTTGGCGGTCAGCAGGGCGAAGCTGGCGTTGGGGCCGCCCGCGCCGTAAGGATAGACCGCGTCCTGCGCGAAGCGCGAGAACTGGCTGACTGTGTTGCGGAACGAGTCCACGTGGTTGGCGTCGCCCGCGATGCAGGCGACGATGCTGGCGTCGCCGGCCTGCACGGCGCGGGCCGCCCGGCGCAAGGCGGCCACGCCGCTGGCGCCGCCCATGGGGATGTGGTCCAGCCAGCGCGGGCTCATGCCCAGGTGCTGCACCAGGCCGACGGCCGTGTCGGGCGCAAGCGTGAAGCTGGAAACGCAAAGCCCGTCCACGTCCGTCTTGGCGACGCCGGCCTGCCGGATCAGCGCGCCCAGCGCGCGACCCAGCCACCAGTGGGCGGCGTGCGTGGAATAGCGCTCGTACGGGATGGTGACGGGCAAGGCCGCCACCACGCCGTCATAGCCGCGGCGCGTCGGGCTCATGGCGCGGACTCCTGGCGTTGAGCCGCGCCCGTTTCAGCCTGGGGACGTTTCTTCATCGCGCAGGTGTCCACGCAGCGGGCCGTGCCGGGCAGCGTGGGAGCCAGCGCCTTCATCTCGCCGCGCTGGATCTTGTTGGTCGTGGTGAGGGGCAGGCTGTCCACGAAGGCGACGTAGCCGGGCGCCTTGTAGTAGGCCAGCTGCTCCAGGCTCCATTGCACGATGCTGCGCGCGGCCTCGGCCAGATCCGCATGCGTGGCGGGCAGCCGCTCCGGCACCACGCAGGCCAGCACCTCGTCCCCGCGCACGGGGTCGGGCACGGCGGCCACGGCCACCGCCTTCACCAGCGGGTGCTGCATCAGCACGCTTTCGACTTCGACGGCCGAGATGTTCTCGCCGCTGCGGCGAATCACGTTCTTCTTGCGGTCCACGAAGCGCAGCGCGCCATCGGCCTCGCGGCGCACGATGTCGCCGGTGTGGAACCAGCCGTCTTCCCAGGCCTGGTCCGTTGCCTCGGCATCCTTGAGATAGCCGGCGAAGAAGCCGTAGCGCGGATCGTCGCCGGCGTGGCGCACCAGCAGTTCGCCCGGTTCGCCGGACTGTGCTTCGGCGCCGGCGTCGGTCACGATGCGCACCTGCACATCGTCTTCCTCGCTGCCGAAGCAGCTGCTGCCGATGTGGCGGGGTTCCTTGTTGGCGATGACGACCGCGCCCGCGCCGGTCTCGGTCATGGCCCACGCCTCCAGCAGCGGAAAGCCGAAGCGCTCCTCGAAAGGCTGGTGCAGCTTGCGGTCCACGCCCGCGCCGAAGCCGAAGCGGATGGCGGGCTGCAGATCGCGCGCCGAGGGCTCCGCCTTCATCAGGATGGCGGGCATGACGCCCAGGTAGTGCAGCACGGTGGCGCGCGATTCGCGCACGCTGTCCCACCAGGTCCTGGGATGGAAGCGGTCCAGCGGGATCAGGCAGCCGCCCGTCAGCACCATGGCCATGGCCGAATACGCCATGGCGTTCATGTGCACGAGCGGAAGCGGTGTCAGCATGCGTTCCTGGCCGGGGCGCAGAGCGGCCAGGCCGCCGATGCGGGCGTACCATCCGCCCGCATGCAGGAAGTAGCGGTTGGGCAGGATGCAGCCCTTGGGCCGGCCCGTAGTGCCGGACGTATAGAGCAGCGCGCACTCGGTCAGCTCTCCGGGCTCCGCGCCCGCCAGCGGCGCGGCGAACGGCGCCGGCGGCGGCGCGTCGTCCGGACCCATCACGCGCAGTTCCCGGCCGGCGCGCTGCGCGGCCGCCAGCAGGTCGCCATGGCGTTCCGGCAGGGCCACCGCCAGCGCGATCTCGGAGTGTCCGGCCAGGTATTCGAGTTCCGCCGCCCGCAGGTCGGGATTGATGGGCACCACGGAAACGCCCAGCGCGTTCAGCGCGAACCAGTGCAGGAAAAACGCGGGGCGGTTCTCCAGCAGCAGGCCGGCGCGGTGGCCGTGCCCGTAGCCTGCCTGGGCGTAGGCCGCGCGCAGGGTTTCGATGGCGTCGGCGGCCTGGGCGTAGCCCAGTTCGCCCGCGCCGATGCCGTAGGCCTGCGCGGTTTCCTCCAGGATGCAGAGGAAGGGCTGGGCGCCGTAGCGGGCCGCGGTGTCGCGGAATGCCTGATGGACCGTGGTGCTCACAAGCCGCTCCTACATGAACAATTGGATATTGCCGAAGGCCGCGTCGCAATTGACGAGGTCCACGCGCTTGAGCCGGATGCGCAAGGCGCCGTCCTGCTCCACCAGATGGTGGGTGGCCCAGCCCGCGTACAGTGTCTGCGCGTCCTGCCGGGTCTCGACGTAATGGAAGGCGGTGCGGACCACATGGCGCCCTTCGGCAGGCGCGGCGTCGGGATGGTCGTGCTCTACCGTGGGCGCCTGCAGCAGGTGATGGCAGCGGCTCTTGGGCTGCTGCGAGAAAGTGCGCTGGCCGGCCAGCCGCTCCACGCGCACGCGCAGCAGCAGCTTGTCCTCGTACATCAGCGAGGCGTGCAGCCTGGGGTCGGTCTGGCCATGCGCCAGCGGCATCCAGTAGTGCCCGTCCTCGGTGTACAGGTTCAGCCAGTCCTCGAAGCGCAGCTCGTCCAGCATGCGCGCCTCGGCGTAGACAAAATCGATCAACTCGCGGTCGCTTGCGCTCATACCGACTCCGGTCCGGTCATGTAGCGGCCCCATGCGCGGTACTGGTTGCGCATCTGCCATTCATTGGTGCCATTGGTGGCGACGTTCTTCTGCCCGACTTCGTCGGGCGAGTACAGCCGGCCCACGTTGACCCAGTCCCGCGCCCGCGATTGCAGGCCGTCCTGGGCACGCTCGTACATTTCCAGGTCGTCGTGCCCGACCACCGAGGTCGGCGCGTTGATGAGACGGTTGTACATGAGCGTGCGTTCCAGCAGCAGGTCGGGCGCGCCCACCAGGCGGAAGGTCCAGGACTCGACCAGGGTGCGGTCCGCCGCGATGGGCTTGAAGACGCGCAGCGTCTGGATCGGGCCCTTGACCATGATGTTGGGGAAGTACACGGTGTTGTGGCGCACGTCGCCCAGGATCTGCTTGGCGCGGTCCTCGCCGTAGGCCGCCACCATGGAATCCCAGTAGCCCGGAATGCCGGAATACGAGGCATGGATGGAATCCGACACGCCGGTATGGCCGTGGCCGTTCTCCCATACGCGGATGCCCATGTTCTCGAAGAACTCGTAGGGGGAGATGAAGGGCGCGAACAGCTCCACGGCCATGGGCTTGGGCGTGCCTTCCGGCGCCTGTTCCCAGACCTTCACGGCCGTGCCCGCCGAGGATTCATGCGCCACCATCGGGTGGCAGGTGTCGGTCTGGTTGTCGACCAGCATTTTCCAGTTGCAGCGGTGCATGTAGCGCAGCACGCCGCCGGCCACTTCCAGCCTGCCTTCGGGCGAGCGGTCGACCATGTTGTCCAGGGTCGACAGCGATTCGCCGAAGAAATCCTCGAAGGACTGGCCTTCCGGATTCAGCCGGCAGAACACGAAGCCGCGATGGTTCTTCACGTCCTTCACCGCGGCCATGCCCTGGCTGGCTTCGCAGTTTTCCAGGCCGGTGTTCTCGTAGCCCTTCTTCAGCGGGATGGACAGCAGGCTGCCGTCGGTCTTGAAGGTCCACGCGTGGTAGGGGCAGCGGAAGAACTTGCCGGTGTTGCCGCAGGCGTCGCCGGCGACCATCGTGCCCTTGTGCGGGCAGCGGTTGTGCAGCACGCGCACGCTTTTGTCGCCATGGCGCACCATCACCACCGGCTGGTTGCCGACCGTGGTGGTGATGTAGTCGCCGGGATTGGGCACCTGGCTGTCGTGGCCGACATAGACCCAGGTGTTGGCGTACAGGCGTTCCATTTCCAGGTCGAACAGCTCCTGGTCGATGAACAGGTCCTTGTGCACCTCGGTGTCGCGCAGCAGGGCGCGGATGGCGTCGGGGTTGTCGCGGTATTTGCTCATGATGGCGCTTCCTTCCTATAGATCCAGCACCAGGCGCGCCGATTTCGCGCGCGAGATGCAGATCTGGATGATCTTGCCGCTGGCCTTCTCCGTATCCGAGAGGTAGTAGTCGCGGTGGTCGGGCTCGCCTTCCAGCACCGTGGCCTGGCAGACGCCGCATTCGCCGCGCTTGCAGTCGTACATCGGATCGCAGCCTTCCTCTTCCATGACGTCGATGATGGTCTTGTCGGCGGGGATGGTCAGCACCTTGCCGGACTGCCGCAGCTCGACCTCGAAGGGCTGGTCGCCAGCCTGCGGCGCGGCGGTCGCGAAGAGTTCGAAATGGATGTGTGCATCGGGCCAGTGGCGCGCGTGGGCGCCCTGGATCACCGCGTCGATCAGGCCCTTGGGGCCGCAGACGTACAGATGCTGGCGCGGCGAGGACGCGTCCAGCAGCGCCTGCAGGTCGAAGCGGCAGGACGGATCGTCGTCGGCGTGCAGGCTTAGGTCGTCGCCGGCCAGCGCCTGCAGTTCGGGCAGGAAGGCCAGCTGGTCCTTGCTGCGGCCGCAGTAGTGCAGGTGAAAGGCGCGCCCGGCGGACTTGAGCGCCGCGGCCATGGAGGCCACCGGCGTGATGCCGATGCCGCCCGCGATCAGCACCACGGGTTCGTCGCCGGCGGGCGATTCGTGCAGCGGGAAGTCGTTCTTCGGGCCTTCGACCGTGAGCGTGTCGCCCTCGGCCAGCGCGTGCATGTGGCGCGATCCGCCCTGGCTGGTTTCCTCCAGGCGCACGCCGAGGCGGTATTCCGCGGGCTGGGCGAACTTGCCGGCCTCCGGCGCCAACTGCACCAGGGAATAGCAGCGCGGCTCGCGCAGGCCGGGCACCGTTACCTTCAGGTGCGCGCCCGGTCCGAAGGCGGGCAGGGGGCCGGCGTCCTCGCGCGCCAGCCGGAACGAACGGATCAGCGGCGATTCCTGCCGGACTTCCCGGACGATGAGTTTCAGTGTCTGCACGGCGTTTGTCCCTATCTTTACTTGTCTCAGGCCGCCAGCTTTTCGGCCAGCTGGCGTTCCATGGGGCCGCATTTCTCGTTGGCCAGGGCGGTGTCGCGCAACGCGCGCAGCGCTTCGGCGGCGTCGGGCCGGCCGGCCAGCTGTTCCGCCGCGGCGATCAACTGGCGGTACTTGCCGCCGCCGCGCGCGTGCGTGTCGCTATAGCCCTTGACCAGGCGGCGGCAATTGACGGTTTCGACGGCCAGCGCGTAATCGCGCGGCGCCAGTTTCGCGATCAGGTCCAGCCATTGCGCGAGGCCGGCGGCCTCGGCCTGGTGGCGCAGCGTGCCGCGGCGAAAGCGGCGCATGCCGGCCAGCGCATACAGCATCAGGAAGCCGCCCAGCGTGCTGCTCTGCATGCGGCGGCCGTGGCCCAGCCGCCGCGCCACGAAGCCGCCGAAGGCCTTGGATCCTTCCAGCCAGCGGCCCAGCCCGGCGGGCAGGGTGCCGCAGATTTCTTCCAGGCGCGGGTGCATGAATTCCGTCGTGTGGACCAGTTGGTCCGGACGCGCGCCCACTTCCTGGCGCACACGGTCGAAACGCGTGGCGCGGGTTTTCAGATCGGCGACGCGGATCACGTCGTCGTAGGCCATGGCCGTGGCCACGTAGCGCGCGGCAGCGCAGGTCAGCGCCCACTGCCGGGCCTCCCCGCCATGCGCGGCGTCCAGGTCGCGGATCGACTTCATGTGGCGCAGGTAGTCGCCGGCGTAGGCCAGGTCCTGGAATTCGAGCTGGCGGCGCACGCCGGCCGTCAGCATGGGCTGCGCACAGGCGGGAAAGTCGCGCTTGATGGTGTCCAGCAGCGCCTGCGTCCTGGGGCTGGCTGCGACGTCGGGCAGGGCCGGCACCGGCCGCTCCAGGTCGATGGGAGCGGGCTGGGCGGGCGCCTGGTCGGCCGATTCGAAGCCCAGGGCGAAGGCGCGCAGGCTGGCGTCCACGCCCAGGCCGGCGCGCCGCACGGTGGCTTCGTAGTCTTCCCGCGCGAAGGGCAGGGCGCCGCTGCCGGCCACCGCGCCGAACAGGCTGGCGCTGATGACGCTTCCGGCGCGGTCGGCCAGCGCCTGCAGGTCGAAACACAGAAAGCGCTTGGCCGCGGCGCGGCCCGCTTCCAGGACCTTGTTCGGGTCGGCGATGCCGTTGCCGGGCGCGGACTTTTCGCTGACCGCGTAGCTGCGGTGGGAAGAGGCCAGCAGCACCGTGCGCTCGGGCGTGACGAGGCCGCGCTGGATCGCGCGGCCGCCTTCCATCAGTTCGGCCGCCACCACCAGGTCCACATCGCCGGGGGTGGGCATCAGCGCCAGGGCCGGCTGCCGTCCGGCGCGCTTCACGTCCGATTCAGGCAGCAGTTCCAGGTAGTAGATCGTGGCGCCGGTTCGTTGGGCCACGCCGGGCACCGAGGTGGTCTGCGCCCACCAGCCGGCATGCTCGGCCATGTCGACGATCCAGTCGGCCAGCACGCCGCCGCCCTGGCCGCCCATGGCCAGGATGGCGATCTTGATCGGGTTGCCTTGCTGCATAGCCACCGGTTTCATGAGGCGGGTGTCCTTAGAGTGAACGGGCCTTAGAGGGCGTTGTTGGCCAGGCGGGCCGCGCGGCGCCGCTGGAGCAGGCCGATGACCGCCCCGCGCACGCGCGCCAGGAAACGGTCGCGGCCGGTGGGGTTGTGGATGATGTCGGCGCGGTAGAACGACGGGCACAGCACGGCGGCATGGGCGACCTCGCCGCAATTGCCGCAGCCGACGCAGCTGCTTTCCACGTGCGCGACCGGGTCTTCCTTCAGCGGGTCGCCGCTGTCCTTGACCGTCAGGGAAGGGCAGCCCGACAGTCGAATACAAGCGTGGTCGCCGGTGCAGACGTCGGGGTCCACGCCGAAGCGTTCCTTCACCGCGCGCTTGCCTTCCTTCACGGCCTTGTTGAACTGCGGCTTGATGCGGCGCTGCTTGTTCAGCATGCATTCCGACTGCGCGATGATGACCTTGGGGCCCTTGACGTCGGTGGTCAGCGCCTCTTCGATCGTGGCGCGCACCTTGGCCACGTCATAGGTGCGGTCCAGCGTGCGCACCCATTTCACGCCCACGCCGCGCACGGCCTGGTCGATGGGATTGTTGGTCGAGCGGTCGGGATTCTCTGCGCGTGAAGACAGGATGTCCTGCCCGCCGGTGGCCGAAGCGTAATAGTTGTCGACGATGACGATGACGCCGTCGTACTTGTTGAACACCGCGTTGCCAATGCCCGAGGCCAGCCCGTTGTGCCAGAAGCCGCCGTCTCCCATGATGGAAATGGGGCGTTTGGCGGCCGGCACGTTGAACGCCGCCGCGCTGGAGGCTCCCAGGCCATAGCCCATGGTGGTGGCGCCCAGGTTGAAGGGCGGCAGGATGGAAAACAGGTGGCAGCCGATATCGCAGGAGATATGGTGCTGGCCCAGCGTTTCCTGCGCCAGCGTCAGCGCCGAGAAGATCGGCCTTTCGGGACAGCCGGTACAGAAGCCCGCGGGCCGGGGCGGGACCACCGCCGCCAGGCCTTCCACGTGCTTGTGGAAAGTGATGGGCTGCTCGGCGGGCGGGGCGGGCCTGGGCCGGGCCAGCTCGGTGATTTCGAGCTGACGTTCGGCGGCCTGGGCGTCGGCGGCCGCGGCCGGATGCGTCTGCAGGGATTCCGGCCGGTTGCGCTTGAGGAATTCGCGCAGGCCGTCCCGCATGACCTGGGTGGTGTATTCGCCCGCCATGGGCAGCACGTCCTTGCCGGACAGGCGCGTGTCGACGCCTGCGCGGCGCAGCACCGCGTGGAGGTTCTGCTCGATGTAGTCGGGCTGGCCTTCCTCGAGGAGCAGCACGGCGCGCTTGCCGCGGCAAAAATCGATGACCTCGTCCTCGATGACGGGATAGGTCACGTTCATGACGTACAGCGGGATGCGGCTGTTGCCGAAGTTGTCGGCCAGGCCCAGCAGCTGCAGGGCGCGGATGACGCCGTTGTACAGGCCGCCCTGAAGAATCAGTCCGATATCGTCCTGATCGCCGTCGAAGTATTCGTTGAGCTTGTGTTCTTTGATGTAGCGGATGGCCGCGGGCCAGCGCTCCTTGATTTTCTCCTGCTCGTGCAGGAAGGAGGCGGGCGGCAGCACGATGCGGCTGGTGTCGCGCGCGGGGCTTTCCAGCGCCTGGGCGAGCGAGAACTCGGGGCGCTTGTTTTCCTTGGCGACGAAGCGGCCATGCACGTGGCAGCCCCGGATGCGCAACTGCAGCATGACGGGCGTCTTGCTGGCCTCGGACAGCTCGAAGCCATCCTCCACCGCCTTGACCATGCTTTCGAGGTTGGGGCGGGGATCCAGCAGCCAGATCTGGGACTTCATGGCGAACGCGTGCGAGCGCTCCTGCATGATGGACGAGCCTTCGCCGTAGTCCTCGCCCACGATGACCAGCGCGCCGCCCGTGACCCCGCCGGAAGACAGATTGGCCAGGGCGTCGGACGCGACGTTGGTGCCCACGGTGGATTTCCAGGTGACCGCGCCGCGGATCGGATACATGACCGAAGCGGCTAGGGTGGCCGCGGCCGTGGCTTCGGAAGCGCTGGCCTCGAAGTGCACGCCGAGTTCCTGGAGGATGTCGTTGGCGTCGGCCAGCACGTCCATCAGGTGCGAGATCGGCGAGCCCTGGTAGCCCGCGACATAGCCCACGCCGGACTGCAGCAGGGCTTTTGTGACCGCAAGGATGCCCTCTCCGCGGAACTCTTCGCCCGCGCCGATGCGCAACTGCTGGACTTCTTTCTTGAAAGACCTTTCAGCCATCTAGAACTCCTTCCCGGCCCGGCCTGCGGGTCCTCAAGCTTTGCTGCTGCGCAGCATCGTCACGTCAGGAAAATCTCGCCTAAAAAATACTTTAGGAGTCAACGTTTTAGCTGTCAACAAAAAAGATGAAATTTCATGGAAAGAAAAAAATATCACGCTAAAACAAGGACGTATATACTCGTTGTTCTCTAGTTTCAGAGCACGCGGCGAGCGCCGGCATGGTGCAAAAACGGGTTGCGATTCCGGGTATACCCTGTGTTGCGCAACAGCAAGCGCCCCGTCCGGGCGCATGATCGCGCCGCCGTGGTGCACGCATGGGAGCAAGGCAGTATGCGGTTGGAAAAGCGGCGGGACACATCCACGGCGGCGCCTGGCGGCCGTTTCGTCGACGGCTACCTGGCCTACCTGCTGGCGCAGGCCAGCCAGCGCATCTCGGCGGAATTCCATCAGCAGGTCAGGGCGGCCGGCCTGTCGGTCACGCAGTGGCGGGTGCTGGCCAGCCTCCAGGGCAGCGCCGGCGAAACCATCGGCACGCTGGCGGTGCTCGCCATCACCAAGCAGCCCACCTTGAGCAAGGTGGTGCAGCGCATGGAGGCCGAGGGCCTGGTGGCCCGTTCGGGCGTGCGGGCCGACCGGCGGCAGACTCGGGTCTGCATCACCACCAAGGGCTCCAACCTGATCGCCGCCCTGTGCGACCAGGCGCTGCAGCATCAGAAGGCGGTGCTCGCGCCTTTCGGCGATGAAAAGGCCGCGCTGCTGATCGAGATGCTGGACGTGCTGATGACGGAGCACGTGCCGCTGGAAATGGCGGCGCCCGAAGACGAATAGGGCAAGCGCTCCGGCGGATCGCGGCGGCCCGTTCCAACGCCGTTTACATCGATTTTTTTGTTACAAGCATATGCGTCCCCGATATGTTTTCCCTCTGTGAAAACATGTTCCGGTACGCATAAACCCTTAATTGACGGGGGTCTTGCGGCTAGGCAATATCGCGCCGGTATTCAGACTATTGTCAGGAGTTGAAACTATGCGCCGCACTTTGATTGCTATCGCGATCGCCGCCGCCGTGGCCGCGCCCTCGATCGGGCAGGCCAAAACCTTTCGTTGGGCCGCCCAGGGTGACATCCTCACTTTCGACCCGCACTCGCAAAACGAGGGCATGACGATCGCCGCCAACAGCTACATCTATGAACCGCTGGTGGACTACGACAAGTCCTTCAAGGTGTCGCCGCGCCTGGCGACGGAATGGGAGCAGGTTTCGCCCACGCTGTACCGCTTCAAGCTGCGCCCCAACGTGAAGTTCCATGACGGCGCCGCGTTCACCGCCGACGACGTGGTGTTCTCGATCCACCGCGCCATGGCGCCCACGTCGAACTACAAGGCCTACACCACCGGCATCAAGGAAGCGCGCAAGATCGACGAGCTCACGGTCGAGGTCGAGACCTCCGCGCCCAACCCCGTGCTGCTGCGCCAGTTGACCAATGTGTTCATCATGAACAAGGCCTGGTCCGAGAAGAACAACATCGCCAAGCCGCAGGATTTCGTCAACAAGGAAGAAACCTACGGCGCGCGCAACACCAACGGCACCGGCCCGTACAAGCTCAAGTCGCGCGAAGTGGACGTGCGCACCGTCTTCGAGGAAAACAAGGACTGGTGGAACAAGGCCGGCAAGGTCGGCAACGTGACCGAAGTGGTGTTCACGCCGATCAAGCAGAACGCCACCCGAACCGCGGCCCTGCTGTCGGGCGAGATCGACTTCGTGCTGGACCCCGCCGCGCAGGACCTGGACCGCCTGCGCCAGTCCGCCAAGGTGGTGGAAGGAAACGAATACCGCACCATCTATCTCGGCCTGGACCAGAAGCGCCCCGAGCTCCAGTATTCCAGCATCAAGGGCAAGAACCCGTTCCAGGATATTCGCGTGCGCGAAGCGCTGTATCGCGCGATCGACGTGGACGCGATCAAGCGCGCGGTGATGCGCGGCCTCTCGGCGCCCACCGGCACGATGATCGCGCCGCAAGTGCACGGCTGGGCCGAATCCCTGCACAAGCGCGTGCCCTACGATCCCGAGAAGGCCCGCGCCCTGCTGAAGGAAGCCGGCTACGACGGCACCCTGAACTTCACGCTGGACTGTCCGAACAACCGCTACATCAACGATGAAGCCATCTGCCAGGCCGTCGTCGGCATGTGGGCGAAGGTGGGCGTGAAGGCGACGATGAACGCCATGCCGCGCTCCACGTACTTCCCCAAGGTGCAGTCGTCCGACACCAGCGCCTACCTGTTCGGCTGGGGCGTGCCCACGTTCGACGCCATGTACACGCTGCAGAACCTGATCCGCACCAAGGGCGAGGGCGCGGACGGCATGTACAACCTGGGCAACTACAGCAACAAGGAACTGGACGTCATCATCGACCGGATCAAGACGGAAACCGATGCGGCCAAGCGTGACGCCGACATCATCACGGTGCTGCAGGGGCACGCCAAGGACTTCGGCCATATTCCCCTGCACGACCAGGTCATCCCCTGGGCGATGCGCAAGAACGTCACGGTCATCCACCGTGCCGACAATCGTCTCGTTGCCGATTGGGTCAAGGTTGACTGATCCAGGCTAATCAAACGGCGGGGCCTTTCCGGGCTCCCGCCGTTTTGCCTTTTCCGCCTATGTTCGCTTTCATACTGCGTCGCCTGTTGCAGGCCGTAGCGGTGATGCTCACCGTCGCGCTACTGGCCTTTGTGCTTTTTCAATACGTCGGCGACCCTGTCACCATCATGCTGGGGCAGGACGCCACCGATGCCGAGCGCATCGAATTGCGTGAGCGCCTGGGGCTCAATGAGCCCGCCATCGTCCAATTCGGCCATTTCGTGGCCAACGCCGTGCAAGGGAATTTCGGCATTTCCCTGCGCCAGAGCGAACCCGTTTCCGCCTTGCTGAAATCCCGTCTGCCGGCCACGCTGGAGCTGTCCATGGTGGCCGCCCTGCTGGCGCTGCTGGTGGGCGTTCCGCTCGGGGTCTACACCGCGCTCAAGCGCAACAGCCTGGTGTCCCAGCTGCTGCTGGCCGGTTCGCTGCTGGGCGTGTCGCTGCCCACATTCCTGATCGGCATCCTGCTGATCCTCGTGTTCTCCGTCCAGCTGGGCTGGCTGCCCAGCTACGGGCGGGGCGATACGGTCAGCGTCGGCTGGTGGACGTCCGGGCTCTTCACCGCCACGGGCTGGAAGCACCTGATCCTGCCGTCCATCACCTTGTCGCTGTTCCAGATGACGCTGGTGCTGCGCCTGGTGCGTTCGGAAATGCTGGAAGTGCTGCGCTCGGACTACATCAAGTTCGCGCGCGCCCGCGGCCTGAAGCGCCGCGCCATCCACTTCGGCCATGCGCTGAAGAACACCATGGTGCCGGTCATCACCATCACGGGCCTGCAGCTGGGCGGCATCATCGCGTTCGCCATCGTGACCGAGACCGTGTTCCAGTGGCCGGGCATGGGCCTGCTCTTCATCCAGGCGGTGCAATTCGCCGACGTGCCTGTCATGGCCGCGTACCTGTGCCTGATCGCGCTGGTGTTCGTGGTCATCAACCTGATCGTCGATCTTCTGTATTTTGTCGTGGACCCCCGCCTGCGTTCCGGGCTTACCCGCGGCGGGGGGGCTCACTGATGCGCGCCATACTCAAACGCTGGTGGGACAGCGACATCGCCTGGGCCTGGCGCCGGGCTCCCGTTGCCATCGCGGCGACCCTGCTGCTTGCGCTCCTGCTCATCGGCTCCTTCGGCGCCGGCTGGGTGGCGCCGCACAATCCCTTCGACCTCACCAAGGTGGAATTGCTGGACGCGTTGCTGCCGCCCGCCTGGGAGGCCAACGGTCTGTCGACCTATCTGCTGGGCACGGACAGTCAGGGGCGGGATCTGTATTCCGCGATCCTGTACGGCACGCGCGTGTCGCTGCTGATCGGGCTGGCGTCGGTGCTGCTGTCCATGCTGATCGGCATCGTGCTCGGGCTGATATCGGGGTACGCCGGAGGCCGGATCGATGCGTTCATCATGCGCGTCGCGGACGTGCAGCTGTCGTTCCCCGCCATCCTGATCGCCCTGCTGATCGATGGAGTGGCGCGCGCCGCCGTTCCGCGTGAAATGCACGAGCTGATCGCCTTTCCCGTGCTGATCGGCGCGATCGCGCTGGCGGGCTGGCCGCAGTACGCGCGCACGGTGCGCGGCTCCACCCTGGTGGAGAAGAACCGCGAATACGTGCAGGCGGCCCGGGTGATCGGCGTGGCTTCGCCGGTCATCATGTTCCGCCACGTGCTGCCCAACGTGCTGGGACCGGTGCTGGTGCTTGCCACCGTGCACCTGGCCACCGCCATCATTACCGAGGCGACGCTGTCGTTCCTGGGCGTGGGAGTGCCGCCGACGGCGCCTTCGCTGGGCACGCTGATCCGCATCGGCAATGACTTCCTGTTTTCCGGAGAGTGGTGGATCACCATTTTCCCGGGCGCGGCGCTCGTGCTGCTGGTGTTGTCCGTCAACCTGCTGGGCGACTGGCTGCGCGACGCGCTCAACCCGAAATTGAATTGAGGTATCGCGCATGAGCGCATTACTTGAAGTCCGCAACTTGCGCGTGGAGTTTCCCACGCGCCGCGGCACGCTGCGCGCGCTGGACGACGTTTCGTTTTCCATCCAGGCGGGCGAAGTCCTGGGCGTAGTGGGCGAATCCGGCGCCGGCAAGTCGCTGACCGGCGCGTCCATCATCGGCCTGCTGGAGCCGCCGGGGCGCATCGCCGCCGGCGAGATCCTGCTGGCGGGCCGCCGTATCGACAACCTGCCCGACGAGCAGATGCGCCGCGTGCGCGGCCGCGAGATCGGCGCGGTGTTCCAGGACCCGCTGACGTCGCTCAACCCCCTGTACACGGTGGGTCGGCAATTGGCGGAAACCATCGTCACGCACCTGGACATGAGCTGGTCTCAGGCGCGCAACCGCGCCGTGGAACTGCTGGCGGCAACCGGTATCCCGGCGGCGCGCGAGCGCATCGACCACTATCCGCACCAGTTTTCGGGCGGCATGCGCCAGCGCGTGGTGATCGCGCTGGCCCTGGCGGCCGAGCCCAAGCTGGTGGTGGCGGATGAACCGACGACCGCGCTGGACGTGTCCATCCAGGCGCAGATCATCGAGCTGCTGAAACGCCTGTGCCGCGAGAACGGCACCGCTGTGATGCTGATCACGCACGATATGGGCGTGATCGCCGAGACCGCGGACCGCGTGGCGGTGATGTACGCGGGCCGCGTGGCCGAGATCGGCCCGGTGGCGGACGTGATCCACAAGCCGCGCCATCCCTATACCTCGGGGCTGATGGGATCGATCCCATCGCTGGACGGGCATGCCGACAGGCTGGTGCAGATCGACGGCAGCATGCCGAGGTTGAATGCCATCCCGCCGGGCTGCGCCTTCAATCCGCGCTGCGGCCGGCGCTTGCCGCGTTGCGGGCGGGACAGGCCCGAATTGATGCCCGCGGGCACGTCCCTGGCGGCCTGTTGGCTGCATGACGGGGCCGTTCCGGCGGCCCCCCAAGGGGAGGAGTCGAAATGAGCATGCCCTTGGTGGAAGTGAAGGACGCCGCCCGCTGGTTCGACGTATCGCCGCCATGGCTGGAACGCAAGCTTGCGGGCAAGCCCCAGGTGATGCTGCGCGCCGTGGACGGCGTGTCGTTCGAGATCGCGCGCGGCGAGACGCTGGCGCTGGTGGGCGAATCGGGCTGCGGCAAGTCGACGGTGGCGCGCATGCTGGTCGGCTTGTACGGCCTGACCCGCGGCGACATCCTGTTCGACGGACAGCCTCTTTCGCGTATGTCGGAACCAGGAGGGCGCGCGCTGCGCAAGCGCCTGCAGATGATCTTCCAGGATCCGTATGCCAGCCTGAACCCGCGTTGGCGGGTCGGCCGCATTATCGCGGAGCCCATGCTGACGCATACGCGGATGACGCCGGCGGAGCGCAGCGCCCGGGTGGGCGAGCTGCTTACGCAGGTGGGGCTGGACCCGGCCGACCAGAGTCGTTATCCGCACCAGTTCTCCGGCGGCCAGCGCCAGCGCATCTCGATCGCGCGGGCGCTGGCGGTGAACCCCGAGTTCCTGGTGTGCGACGAGCCGACGTCGGCGCTCGACGTCTCGGTGCAGGCGCAGGTGCTGAACCTGATGAAAGACCTGCAGCGCAAGCTGGGCCTGACCTACCTGTTCATCTCGCACAATCTGGCGGTCGTGCACCATGTGGCCGACCGGGTGGGGGTGATGTACCTGGGCCGCATGGTGGAGGTGGCGCCACGCGACGAGCTGTTCCAGCGGCCCCGGCATCCGTACACGCGCATGTTGCTGGAGGCCATTCCGGACATCAATGGCGCGGGCAAGCCGCGCACGGCGGTGGCGGGCGAAGTGCCGAATCCGCTCAATCCGCCGTCGGGCTGCACGTTTCATCCCCGCTGCCCGCACGCGAACGAGCGATGCAAGCGCGAAGCGCCCGCGGCGATGGCTGCGGGCCTGTCCGTGGTGGCTTGCCATGCGGTGCAGGAGGGGCGGATCACCGGCTGATCCGCCTGGCTTGGGGGGGCAGGCCTGACGGGCGGCGCCGGGCGCCGTCAGCCGCCGGACCCCGTTTCGTCAGTGGCGATGGCCGTGGTCGTGAGGATGATGCTGGGGATCGCCGTCTTCCCCATCGGCATCCTCCTCGTCGTCCTCATCCTCGTCTTCGTCCTCGTCTTCGTCCGGGTCGTCCGGCAGAGGTTCTTCGGTCAGCGCGAACGGCAGCACGTCTTCCAGGCTGTCCGACCAGGCGGACTCCTCGCCGTCGTGGTCGAGCTTGACGAAGCGCTCGCCCTCGTTCAACGAGATTTCGATGGCCCAGAGATAGAGGCAGTCGTAGGTGTCGTCGTCGGACTGGGGCAACCCGCCGCGGTTGCCCAGCAGCCGGGCGCCGGGGCCGCCCAGCTGGACGTGGGTCTGTTCTTCGTCCGGCTTGGCGTTTTCGTCCACGGGCACGCCGTAGGTCACCCATTCCGTGCCGTCGTCGCCCAGCACGACTTCGGCCAGCACGGGTTTGCCCAGATAGGCGCTCAGCGCGTCTGCGGTCTTGGCCAGCATGTCCAGTTCGGATGCGTTGAAATGGGTCAGGGAAGCTGGGGGAGTGGCGGAGGCGGACATGAGGGGAATTCCTGGGCGCGATGAAGCCGCGACGGCACGGCAAGACGAAAGTCAGGCGTATTGTCGCTCTATCGGCCCTGCCTTGCATCCGACGCTTGGACGACGCGATTTTCCCGGGTCACGAAGAGGGTGAGCAGCCCAGGCTGCGCCTGCGCGCGCTGTCGGGCGATTCGCCCGTCAGCCGCTGGAACATGGCGATGAAGGCCGACGGGGTGCTGTAGCCCAGCTCGCGCGCCACCGACTGGACCGACCGGCCTTCGTCCAGCATGCCCAGCGCGCTGACCACGCGCAGCCGTTGCCGCCATTCATTGAACGACATGCCCAGGCGCTGCTGGCAATGGCGCAATAGCGTGCGCTCGGTGATGCCTGCGGTGGCGGCCCAGTGCGCGGCGCCGCGCTTGTCTCCCGGACGCTGTTGCAGCGCCGACAGGATGGGCGCAAGCACCGGGTCGGCGGCGGACGGCAGGTAGCTGGCGTAGGCGCGGGCCTGGCGGGCCTGGTCGATGACGATCTGAGCCATCCGCCGATCTTCAGGCGTATCCGGATAGCTGATCCCCCGCCGTTCGAAGTCGGCCAGAATCGCGCGCATGACCGGGCTGATCTCCAGCGTGCAGGGCTTGTCGGGCAAACCGGCGCATGCGGCGGCGGGGATGTCGATGCAGGCGTAATGCACTTCGCCTTCGTTCTGGCAGCAATGCTCGACATGGGGAGGTATCCAGATGGCGTACTGCGGCGGCGACAGGTAGGTCACGCCGCCGATGCCGAGCTCCATGATGCCGGAGATCGCGAAATTCAGTTCCGCCCATGGCGAAGCATGGCGCCTCATGCGCGAATTGGGCGTGAAGTGAAGAATGCGGCAGGCCAGCGGGTAGGGCAGGTGGCTGGCCAGCACCGGCGCGGCGTCTGCTGGCGGCATGTCGGAACTTCGTCTGGATTTGTCTGTTTTTCATTATATACAGCAGGTCGGACAGGTCCTAAACTTGTCGCTCTGTTTCGTTTTGCCTTGCCCCCGCCATGTCGACCGCCCGCGCCACGCACCCTTCCGCCCGCTATCTGCTGTTTCCCTTGCTCGCGGCCCTGATCTGGTCGGTCAACATGATCGTCACGAAGATGGCGGCGGGCGTGATCGCTCCGGCCGCCATCGGGTTCTACCGCTGGGCGCTGGCGGGCGTGATGCTGACCCCATTCGCCCTTCCCGGCGTCTGGGCGCAGCGCCGCCAGATCCTGCCCAGCCTGCCCAAGCTCGCGGTGCTGGGAGGCCTGGGAATGGCGCTGTACCAGGGGCTGGCCTACGTGGCGGCCGCCAGCACAACCGCGACCAACATGGGCATCATCACGGCCATGATTCCGTTGATGACCATTGCTGTGGTGGCGGTGGTGCTGCGCGAGCTGCCGTCGATGATGGCGATGCTGGGCGGCCTGCTGTCCCTGGCGGGCCTCGCTCTCCTGATCGGCGAGGGCGATCCCGCCCGCCTGCTGTCGGTGGGCGCCAACCACGGCGATGTGCTGATGGGCGTGGGCGCGCTGGCCTATGCGCTGTACGGCGTGCTGCTGCGCCGCTGGGCGCTGCCGGTGGGCCCGTGGCAGTCGCTGTACGTGCAGGTGGCCTTCGGCGTGCTGTTCCAGCTGCCGGCCTTCCTGGCGGCTCCGGCTTCGCCCCTCAATGGCGACAACCTGCCGCTGGTCCTGTACGCCGCGATCTTTCCGTCGCTGTTCGCTCCCTTCCTGTGGATGCAGGGCGTAAAGCACCTGGGGCCGAACCGCGCCAGCATCTTCCTGAACGTCATGCCGGTCGCCACGGTCGCGATCGCGGCGGTATTCCTGGACGAGAAGCCGCACCTTTTCCACATCGTCGGCGGCGCGATGGCGCTGGCTGGCGTCATGCTGGCGCAGATGCGCCCAAGCCGTCCGGCGGGGCAGCCCAGGGCGGCCTGAAGGCCCGCCCGCGTGGGCCGCGCAGGGCATTTGGCGGCGACCGCACGCCGGTCAGGGTTCCGGCCTACAATCAGCGGTTTATCAGCTATATCTTCGATACGAGCCCATGGCCCAATACGTCTACACCATGAACCGCGTCGGCAAGATCGTGCCGCCCAAGCGGCAGATCCTGCGCGACATCTCGCTTTCGTTTTTTCCTGGCGCCAAGATCGGCGTGCTGGGCCTGAACGGCTCGGGCAAGTCGACGCTGCTGAAGATCATGGCAGGCGTCGACCGCGAAATCGAAGGCGAAGCCATCCCCATGCCGGGCCTGAACATCGGCTACCTGCCGCAGGAACCGCAGCTGAACCCCGAGCACACGGTGCGCCAGGCGGTGGAAGAAGGCCTGGGAGCCGTCGTCACCGCGAAAAAGCGGCTGGATGAGGTCTACGCCGCCTACGCCGAGCCGGACGCCGATTTCGACGCGCTGGCCGCCGAACAGGCCGAGCTCGAAGCCATCATCGCCGCCGCCGCCTCCAGCGGCGCCGACGATATCGAGCACCAGATGGAAATCGCCGCCGACGCCCTGCGCCTGCCGCCCTGGGATGCCATCGTAGGCAAGCTGTCCGGCGGCGAAAAGCGCCGTGTCGCGCTGTGCCGCCTGCTGCTGTCCAAGCCCGACATGCTGCTGCTCGACGAACCCACCAACCACCTGGACGCCGAAAGCGTGGAGTGGCTGGAACAGTTCCTGCACAAGTTCCCCGGCACCGTGGTGGGCGTGACCCACGATCGTTACTTCCTCGACAACGCGGCCGAATGGATCCTCGAACTGGACCGCGGCTACGGCATTCCCTGGAAGGGCAACTACAGCTCGTGGCTGGAGCAGAAGGAAGACCGTCTCAAGCAGGAAGAGGCCTCGGAATCCGCGCGCCAGAAGACCATCAAGAAGGAACTGGAGTGGGTGCGCCAGAACCCGAAGGGCCGCCAGGCCAAGGCCAAGGCGCGCCTGGCCCGCTTCGAGGAACTGTCGTCCTACGAATACCAGAAGCGCAATGAAACCCAGGAAATCTTCATTCCGGTGGGCGAGCGCCTGGGCAACGAGGTCATCGAATTCAACAACGTCAGCAAGGCCTACGGCGACCGCCTGCTGATCGACGACCTCAGCTTCAAGGTGCCGCCTGGCGCCATCGTCGGCATCATCGGCGCCAACGGCGCTGGTAAGTCCACGCTGTTCCGCATGATCGCGGGCCGCGAGCAGCCGGATTCGGGCGAGGTCAAGATCGGCCAGACCGTGAAGCTGGCCTACGTGGACCAGTCGCGCGACGCGCTGGAAGACAAGAAGACCGTGTTCGACGCCGTGGCCGATGGCGCCGATCTCCTCACGGTGGGCAAGTTCGAGATGTCGTCGCGCGCCTACCTGGGCCGCTTCAACTTCAAGGGCGGCGACCAGAACAAGGTCGTGGGCCAGTTGTCTGGCGGCGAACGCGGCCGCCTGCACATGGCCAAGACGCTGATCGCCGGCGGCAACGTGCTGCTGCTGGACGAACCGTCCAACGACCTCGACGTGGAAACGCTGCGGGCCCTGGAAGACGCGCTGCTCGAGTTCCCCGGCAGCGTCATGGTGATCAGCCACGACCGCTGGTTCCTGGACCGCATCGCCACGCACATCCTGGCCTTCGAAGGCGATTCGCAAGTCGTGTTCTTCGACGGCAACTACCAGGAATACGAAGCTGACAAGAAGCGCCGCCTGGGTGAAGAGGGCGCCAAGCCCAAGCGCCTGCGCTACAAGGCGCTGAAGTAAATCGGTGTCAGACACCCGCGATGCACCCCATAGGGTGACCGTTATCTCGTACGGGTGTCAGACACTGCCACATCTAGGTGTCTGACACCCGTAC
>NZ_JPYO01000012.1 GCF_000757485.1 Achromobacter sp. RTa | reverse complement strand
CTCCGGCTTGGGTTGCGGCTTGGGAGGTTCGGGCTGGGGCGTGGGGGGCGGCGAGACGGGCGAATTGCCGTCGGCCCAGAGTTCCACCTGCACGGGGCCGGGGTTCTCGGAGCGCCAGTTCACGCCAAAGATCAAGACGATCAGCAGCAGCAAATGCACCGCCACGGCCAGGAGCAAAGCCTTCCGGTTGTCGTGGTTGGGCGGGGGGGCCGGAGGGCCGCTGCGATGTCGAATAATGGGTGGCGTCATGAGCGTTGCATGCCGGCGGCGCCGGCGGAAGGCGTCGCGTTAGCGTTTTTTCGCGGGTGCGGGCTGGGGAGCGCCGGAGGATTGGTCCACCAGCAGACCCAGGCGGGTGATGCCGTTGGTGCGCAATTCGTCCATGACCTTCACCACGGTCTCGTACGGCACCTTGCCGTCGGCGGCGATGACCACCGGCGTTTCGGCCGTGATGCGCGAGCGCACTTGCGCCACCAGCTCGGGGCGCGCGATGTCCTGCGGTGTGGCGCCGGGTTCGCGCATGCGCAGGGCGAGCTTGCCGTCTTCCGAAATCTGGACTTCCAGCGGCTTGACCGGCACCTCGGAGGCGGCGCCTACCGAGGGCAACTGGATCAGGCCGGGAGTAATGAGGGGGGCGGTCACCATGAAGATGACCAGCAGCACCAGCATGACGTCGATGTACGGCACCACGTTGATGTCGGCCTTCATGCGGCGGCCGGCCCTGCCGCGTGAGCTTACCGAAGGCATTAGCGCACCTGCCGTTGCAGAATGTTCAGGAATTCATCGACGAAGCTGTCGAAACGGATCGAGATGCGGTCGATGTCGTTGGTGAACCGGTTGTAGGCGACGACGGCCGGGATGGCGGCGAACAGGCCGATCGCGGTGGCGATCAGCGCTTCCGCGATGCCGGGCGCCACGGAGGCCAGCGTGGCCTGCTGCATGTTCGACAGGCCGATGAAGGCGTGCATGATTCCCCAGACCGTGCCCAGCAGGCCGATATAGGGCGAAACGGAGCCGGCGGAGGCCAGGAAGTTCAGGTGCGACTCCAGCGAGTCCATCTCGCGCTGATAGGCGGCGCGCATGGCGCGGCGCGGGCCGTCCAGCACCGCGGTGGCGTCGCCCGACGCGTTGCCGCGGCGGGCCTTGAGGAATTCCGTCATGCCGGCATCGAAGATGCGGGCAAGGGCGCCTTGCTCGTCGCGGCGCGAGGCCACAGCCTGCTGCAGCATGGACAGGTCGCCGCCCGACCAGAAATCGTCTTCGAAACGGCGGGTCTGGGCATGGGCGCGCTTGATGGCCAGGCGCTTGGCGAAGATGTAGGTCCAGGACATGATCGAGATGCCCAACAGCATCAGCATGATCAGCTGGACCGGCACGCTGGCGTGGGTGATCAGCGAAAGCAACGACATGTCGTTGGTGACTTGCATGGTTATTCCTGAATGAATTTCAGTTTGGCGCGAACGTCAGCCGGCAATTCCGCCGGCCGCATGTGAATGGCATCGACGCAGCAGACTTGGATATTGCCTTCGGCAAGCAGTTCCCCGTCGCGCTCCGCGCGCTGCGCGAAGTGTATCGAAGCGCGGCCCAGTCGTGTGACCCGGCTGCGTATGGTAAGCAAATCGTCCAGCCTGGCGGGCTTCCGGTAGGACATGTCCAGCGCGCGGACAACGAACAGCCGTTGCTCGCCGGCGGCCAGGGCGGACTGGTTGACTCCCAGGTTGCGCAGCCACTCCGTGCGAGCGCGCTCCAGGAATTTCAAGTAGTTGGCGTAGAAAACCACCCCGCCTGCGTCCGTGTCTTCGTAGTAGACACGGACTTGCAGGATGGATTCTGGGGACTTCGGGTCGGTCACGATGGGCAGATTTCAGGGTCGGGACGCGGAAAGTCCATAGTTACTATAGGGTTTACAGGGTGTCGAGCTTCGTCAGCACGGCTTCCAGCGCGGACTCTACCGGAATCTTGGCTGCCTCGGTTTCCCGACGGGCCTGCAATTCCACCACACCATCGTTCAGGCCGCGTTCTCCAACTGTTACACGCAGCGGCGCGCCGATCAGCTCCCATTCAGCAAACATCACGCCCGGGCGGGCATCGCGGTCGTCCAGGATGACGTCCACGCCGCGCGCCAGCAGCGATTCGTACAGCTTCTGCGCGGTGTCACGCACGGTTTCACTTTTACCCCAGCCCACCGGGCAGATCACGACCTCGAAAGGCGCGATCGCGCGGGGCCAGATGATGCCGCGGGCATCGTGGTTCTGCTCGATCGCCGCGCCCACGATGCGGGTCACGCCGATGCCGTAGCAGCCCATTTCCAGCACGGCCGGTTTGCCGGTTTCGTCCAGGAAGGTGGCCTTGAGGGCTTCCGAGTACTTCTTGCCCAGGTAGAAAACGTGGCCCACTTCGATGCCGCGCTGGATGGAGAGCGTGCCCTTGCCGTCGGGCGAGGGGTCGCCCGCGACGACGTTGCGCAAGTCCGCCACCAGCTCCGGCTCGGGCAGGTCGCGGCCCCAGTTCACGCCCTGGATGTGGAAATCTTCCTTGTTCGCGCCGCAGACGAAGTCGGCCATGTTGGCCACGGTGCGGTCGGCGATGACGTGCACCGGGCGGGCGGTCTTGACGGGGCCCAGGTAACCGGGCTTGCAGCCGAAGTGCTCGACGATTTCGGTTTCCGTGGCGAAGCGGAAGCCGGCCAGGCCGGGCAGCTTGCCGGCCTTGATCTCGTTGAGCTCGTGGTCGCCGCGCAGCAGCAGGAGCCAGATGTCCGCGCCCTTTTCGCCGTCGGTGGCCAGCACGATCGATTTGATCGTGCGTTCCAGCGGCAGGCCCAGGAGCTTGGCCACGTCTTCGCACTTGGCCGCGCCCGGCGTAGGCACGTCGGCCATGGCCTGGGCCGGTTCTGCGCGCGTGGGATACAGCGTGGGCGCCTCGGCCAGCTCGATGTTGGCGGCATAGTCCGATTCGGCGTTGTAGACCAGAAGATCCTCGCCGGTTTCGGCGATCACCTGGAATTCATGGCTGCGGGTGCCGCCGATCGAGCCCGTGTCAGCCGCCACCGCGCGGAATTCCAGGCCGAGGCGGCCGAAAATGCGCATGTAGGCGTTGAACATGATGTCGTAGCTGCGCTGGGCGCCGGCTTCGTCGCGGTCGAAGGAGTAGGCGTCCTTCATGGTGAATTCGCGGCCGCGCATCAGGCCGAAGCGCGGGCGGCGCTCGTCCCGGAACTTGGTCTGGATGTGGTAGAAGTTCAGCGGCAGCTGGCGGTAGCTGTGGATTTCATTGCGGGCGATGTCCGTAATGACTTCCTCGGACGTGGGCTGCAGCACGAAATCGCGCTGGTGCCGGTCCTTGATGCGCAGCAGTTCGGCGCCGTACTGCTCCCAGCGGCCCGATTCCTGCCAGAGCTCGGCCGGCTGGACCACCGGCATCAGCAGCTCGATGGCGCCCGCGGCGTTCATCTCTTCCCGGACGATGGCCTCGACCTTGCGGATGATCTTCAGGCCCAGGGGCATGTAGGTGTAGATGCCGCCCGCGAGCTTGCGGATCATGCCGGCCCGGGTCATCAGCTGGTGGCTGGCGACTTCGGCCTCGGACGGGGCTTCTTTGAGGGTGTTGATGTGGTAGTTGGATGCGCGCATGTTTAAAGGTGGCAGCAGATACGTATAATCGACCGTAATTGTATTGAATTCGGTGGGGGTGGCCCATGCTTGACCGCGAAGGCTACCGCCCCAATGTCGGCATCATTCTCGTCAACGGTAGAAACGAGGTCTTTTGGGGCAAGCGTATCAGGGAACATGCATGGCAGTTCCCTCAGGGCGGCATCAAATATGGCGAAAGCCCGGTGCAGGCCATGTATCGCGAACTCCATGAAGAGGTGGGCTTGAAGCCCGAGCATGTCCGTATTTTGGGGCGTACACGCGATTGGTTACGTTATAACGTGCCCGATCACTTCGTCCGGCGTGAGTGGCGCGGCCACTATAAAGGACAAAAACAGATTTGGTTCTTGTTGCGCCTGGTCGGACGCGACAGCGACGTGTGCCTGCGCGCGACGCAGCATCCGGAATTCGATGCCTGGCGCTGGAGCCAGTATTGGGTGCCGCTGGATGCCGTGATCGAGTTCAAGCGAGACGTCTACACCCAGGCGTTGAACGAGTTGTCGGCTATCCTCTTTCGGCGGCATCACGAAACCCGCTACTTGCGCCAACGGGTGCACGGACAGCGGGCGGCAGAGAATTTGCCCGAAGGAACGGACGGTCATGCGCATATTGTTGGTTGAAGACGAACGGGACATGGCGTCCTGGTTGATGCGCGCGCTCGCCCAGAGCGGGTTCGTGCCGGACCACGCCGCGGACGCCAGGACGGCCGAGGCCTTCATGGCGGGCACGGAATACGACGCCATCGTCATGGATTTGCGCCTGCCCGACAAGCACGGCCTGGTGGTCTTGCGTGAAATGCGCAACCGCGACGACCGCACGCCGGTCCTGCTGCTGACCGCCCAGGGCGCCCTGCAGGACCGCGTGCGGGGCCTGAATCTCGGCGCGGACGATTTCCTGACCAAGCCCTTCGCCCTGGAAGAACTGGAGGCGCGGCTCACCGCCCTGGTGCGGCGCAGCCGCGGCCGCCAGCATCCGCGCCTGCAGTGCGGCTCGCTGTCCTACGACAGCGAAAGCCGCGCATTCACGCTGGATGGCTCCCTGCTGTTCCTGACCCCGCGCGAGCACGCCGCCCTGGCGGCGCTCTTGACCCGCAGCGGCTATCCGGTGGACAAGTCCCAGTTGTTCGGCAAGGTCTTCACGCACGACAGCGAAGCCAATCCCGATGCGATCGAGGTCGTGCTGCACCGGCTGCGCAAGAAGCTGGCGGGCAGCGACGTGCGCATCGTGACGGTCCGCGGGCTGGGCTACATGCTGGAAAGCGTGGCCAGCGAGCCCGCGGAGCCCACGGGCTCGTAGCCTCCGGCAGGCGCCTGGCATGGCCACCCCTATCCGCTGCCGTTTCGGCGCGAAGCGCCCGTGAGCCTCCGGCTGCCGGGGCTACCGCGCGTCGGCATCCGCGCGCTGTTGATCATCCTGCTGCTGCCGGGCGTGGTGGTGTTGCTGGTCGTCGACAGCCTGAACGATTACCGCACCCTGTCCGAGATCACCAACGAAGCCTACGACAGCGCGCTGGTGGAGCCGGCCCGCGTCCTGGAAAGCAGCCTGGAGTTCACGCCGGACGGCAAACTGCAGGTCGCCACGCCGCTTTATGCGCAGGTGATGCTCGAATCGCGGGCAGGCCTGCGCAAGTACTTCCGCATCGAAGAAATCGATCCGCCGCTGCCGGATGGCTCGCCGGTGCCCAAGGACCAGGGCAAGACCTTGCTGGGCATGCCGGAAATGCCCCGCCCGCCCAATTGGCCGCGTTCCAATGGCCAACCCGTTTTCTACGACAGCGCCTATCGCAACGACCCCGTGCGGGTCGTTTCGGTGGTGCGGGACCTGTATTACCAAGGACAGCACCGCCAGGTGCTGGTCGTCGTGGCGGAAAGCACCGGCAAGCGCATCGAGGCCGAGAACCGCGCGCGGCGCCAGGAGATCCTGCGCGATACCCGCATGCTGGCGCTGGTGGTGCTGCTGGTCTGGTGGGGCGTCTCCTGGGCGCTGAAGCCGCTGCGCCGGCTGCGCAACGACATCCGGGGGCGCCGCCCTGACGATCTTACGCCGCTGGATGCGTCGCGCGTGCCCAGCGAAGTGGCTCCCCTCGTCGACGCCGTCAACCACCACATCGCGCGCTACCGCCGGGTGCTGGACGAACAGTCGCATTTCCTGGCCGACGCCTCCCATCAATTGCGCACGCCGCTGGCCATCATGCTGACGCAGGCGCAGTATGCGCTGCGCGAACGCGATCCGGCGCGCGCGCAGGAAGGCTTGCGAGCCATCGTCGATCAACTGGGCCGCACCCGGCGCCTCACCGAACAGCTGCTGTCCCTGGCGCATGCCAACCAGGCCGACCAGCTGCCCAGGCAGTTGCTCGACATGAACGCCGTGTCGCGCGAGGTGGTGCTTCAGTACCTGCCGCTGGCACACGAAAAGCAGCAGGATCTGGGGTGGGTGCAGGCCGGCGCCAAGGACGGGCAGGATACGCCCGTGCCGGTTTCGGGCAACGAGGCCGAACTGCACGAGGCGCTATCGAACCTGGTTCACAACGCAATCCACTACGCGCCGGCGGGCGCGCGCATCACCGTATCGGTCTGCCGCGTGGAGAACCGCGCTGAGGTCGCCGTGTCCGACAACGGGCCCGGCCTGGAACCCCTCCTGCGCCAGCGCGCCTTCTCGCGTTTCGAGCGGGTCGGCACGGACAAGCCGGTCACCTCGTCGGGTTCGGGCCTGGGGCTGGCGATCGCACGCGCCTACGCGCGCCGCAACGACGGCGACATCGAACTGCGCGACGGCGAACCCAATGCGCAGGGCGGCGTCGGCCTGTCCTCCGTGCTGTGGCTGCCGATCGCCTCGACGGTCTCGCAGTATCCGCGCCCGCTCGATGTCGAACTCAAAGGCGACCAGTAACGTCTCCCCGCGCCGCTTTCACCGCTGCTTACACATGAAATTCGCCTTCCGGTCAGGGATTACCCCTGGATTCAGGAAGGCGACAGCGCACAGAAAGCGAATTCGCAGCTTCCTTCCTTAATCTGCGCTCCGGCCTTTCGTCAGAGGCCGGGTGGCGTCCGTTCCGGGCGGCACATCGAGGGCCGGCATGTGCCCTGCACCAGGAAGGAGGATGACGTGCAAAAAACAATCAACAGGAAGGACTACTACGGCGGAGCGCTGATGGTCCTCATCGGGTTGGGGGCGATCTACGGCGGGACCGACTATCACATCGGCACGCTGAGCCACATGGGCCCGGGTTTCTTTCCGGCGGCGCTGGGCGGCCTGCTGGCCCTGACCGGCGTGCTGATAGCGATATCGGCGCGTTCGGGCGAGACGACGGCGCCGGCGCCAGGGGATGGCCATGCGCACGGGCTGCCGGATTTCCGCGGCGGGGCATGCATCCTGCTGGGCATCCTGGCCTTCCTGCTTCTGGGCCATTATGGCGGCCTGCTGCCCGCCACGTTCGCCGTCGTCTTCATCTCCGCGCTAGGCGATCGCAAGAACACGATCAAGCAGGCGTTCCTGCTTTCGATCTCCATGGTCGCGATCGCGGTCGTTGTTTTCTGGTGGGCGCTGCAACTGCAGCTGCCGCTGTTTCGCTGGGGTTGAAGCGCCATGATTTCCCAATCCTTGATGGACCTCTGGTACGGCTTCGGCGTTGCCTTCCAGTGGCATAACCTCATGTGGTCGTTCTTCGGCGTGCTGGTGGGCAACCTCATCGGCGTGCTGCCCGGCATGGGTGCGCTGTCGGCCATTTCGATCCTGTTGCCGCTGACCTATGTCATGCATCCGGTGCCCGCCATCCTGATGCTGGCGGGCATCTTCTACGGTTCGCAATATGGCGGCGCCATCGGCGCGATCCTGCTCAACCTGCCTTCGCACCCGCCTCACGCGGTTACCTGCCTGGACGGCTATCCGCTGACCAAACAGGGCAAGGGCGGCACGGCGCTGGGCATCACGATGATCTGCTCGTTCTTCGCCGCGTCCGTGGGGATCATCGTCATGATCTTCGCCTCGCCGCTGCTGGTGGAGATCGCGTTCAAATTCGGCCCGACGGAAATCTTCTCGATCATGCTGCTGGGGCTGCTGGCGGGCGCGACGATGTCCCGCGGCTCGCCGCTGAAGGGCGTGGCGATGACCTTGTTCGGCTTGATGTGCGGCGTGGTGGGCACGGACGTGAACACCGGCACCATCCGCTTCTCCTTCGGCCTGCTGGATCTGTCCGACGGCCTGGAACTGGTGGCGATTTCGATGGGCCTGTTCGGCGTGGCCGACTTCCTGATGAGCGTCAATCGCATGAGCATCATCGGCAGCGGCGCCAAGCTGCGCCTGAAAGACATGCGGCCCAGCCGGCAGGAGCTCAAGACGGCCTTCTGGCCCATGGTTCGCGGCACGACCGTGGGCACGCTGTTCGGCGCCATGCCCGGCACCGGTCCCACGATCACGACGTTCGTGGCCTATGCGCTGGAGCGCAAAATTTCGAAGACGCCGGAAAAGTTCGGCACCGGCATGATCGCCGGCGTGGCTTCGCCCGAAGCCTCGTCGCATTCCAAGACGCAGGTGGATTTCATCCCGACGATGAGCCTGGGCATTCCGGGGGACGCCGTGATGGCGCTGATTCTGGGCGCGCTGCTGATCCAGGGCATCCAGCCGGGCCCGCAGCTGATCACCGAGCATCCGGACATCTTCTGGGGGCTGATCGCCAGCTTCTGGGTGGGCAACGTGCTGCTCATGGTGCTGAACGTGCCGCTGATCGGCGTGTGGGTGAAACTGCTGCAGGTGCCTTACCGCTATCTGTTCCCCTCCGCGCTGTTCTTCATTGCGGTGGGCGTGTTCAGCACGCAGAACAGCCTCTTCCAGATCTGGGAAGTGCTGGCGTTCGGCGTGATCGGCGCCATCCTTATGACCCTGGAGTTCTCCGTGGCTCCCATCCTGCTCGGCTTCGTGCTCGGACCGATGGTGGAAGAGAACTTCCGCCGCGCGCTGCTGTTGTCGCGCGGCGATCTGGGGGTGTTCATCGAACGGCCGATCAGCGCGTGGTTCATCGCCGCGAGCGCCTTGCTGGTGCTGTTGCAGGTGTGGGCCTTCCTGCGCCGCAGCCGGAACAAGGGCGGGGACAAGCCCGAAGTGCCGCAAGCGGCCTGAGCGGGGCTGCATTCACGGTCGAGAACGGCCCGGCTTTCGCCGGGCCGTTTGATTTGTGCGGCGGCTTCCCTCATGCTTGGGGTTCCCTGAGTTCCGCACTTGAACGCCACCATGCACATACTCTTTGCCTGCCCCCACCACGATCCCGATGCCTGGGTTCCCCGCCTGGAAGCCGCCATGCCGGGCTGTCGCATTTCGGTCTGGGACCCCGAAGGCCCGCCGTCGGGAGCGGACGTCGCCCTGGTCTGGCGCCCGCCGGCCGAGCTTTTCAAGCATGAAACCGGCCTGACGACGCTGTTCAATCTGGGCGCGGGCGTCGATGCCCTGCTGAAAATGCCCGAGATCCCGCCGCATGTGCGCATCGTGCGCCTGGAAGACGCGGGCATGGCGGTGCAGATGGCCGAATACGCGCTGTATGCGCTGCTGCGCGTTTCGCGCGATTTCGAAGCCTTCGACCAGGCCCAGGCGCGCCAGCATTGGGACACGCGCGAAGGCACGCGGCCGGCCGATTGGCCCGTGGGCGTACTGGGGCTGGGGCAGGTGGGCCTGCGCGTGGCGCAGACCCTGGCCGATTTCGGCTACCCCGTGGCGGGCTGGTCGCGTTCGCCGCGCGACATCCCGGGGGTCGAGTCCTTCGCGGGCGAGGCCGCGTTGCCGGCGTTCCTGGCCCGCACGCGCTTCCTGGTGAATGTCCTGCCGCTGACGCCTGACACCGTCGGCGTCCTCAACCGCGATACGCTGTCGCAACTCCTGCCCGGCGCCCATCTCGTCAACGTGGGCCGCGGCGAACACCTGGTCGAGGACGATCTGGTCCAGATGCTCGAAGAGGGCGAGATCGCCGGCGCCACGCTGGATGTGTTCCACACCGAGCCCTTGCCGCGGGACCACCCGTTCTGGCACGACCCCCGGGTTCACGTCACGCCCCATATCGCGGCGCGCACGCTGCGCGACGAAAGCATCGAGCAGATCGCGGGCAAGGTCGCCCAAATGCTGCGCGGCGAAGCGATCAGCGGCGTGGTGGAGCGCTCGCGCGGTTATTGAGCCGCCGGGGCGGGGGCTTTTTCCAGGCGCTGGTACATGGACGGCAGGCGTTCCGACAGGAAGTCGAGCAGGGCGCGTACGGCGGGCATCATGCCCCGCCGCGATGGATAGATGCAGTGCACGATTCCTTCGGGCGACTGCCACTGGGGCAGCACCGGCACCAGCTGGCCGCGCCTCAGCTGTTCATGGGTCGCGATTGAAGGCAGCAGCGCAATGCCCCGGCCGCGCACTGCCGCTTCGGTCAGCACGATGAAATCGTTGCAGGACAGTTGCGGCTTCAGTTCGACGTGCACTTCTTCGCCTTTGTCGTTGCGCAGCGGCCAGCGCACTTCGTGTTGCGGGTCGCTGAAACTCAGCGTGGTGTGGGTGGCCAGGTCCTGCGGCGTGTCCGGCACGCCGTGGCGCTGCAGGTAGCCCGGGCTGGCCACCAGTGTGCCGCGCGCCGTGCCGAAGTGGCGCACCACCAGCTCGGCGTCCGTGTCCAGCTTGGTGCGCACGCGCAGCGCCAGGTCGACTCCCTCGCGTATCAGGTCCACGCGGCGGTTGGTCACCAGCAATTGCACGGATATCGCCGGCCAGGCGTCCAGGAACTCGGGCAGCAGCGGCGACAGCACATCCTGCGCGATGGAAACCGGGCAGCTCACGATGACCGGCCCGCTGGGCTCCGATTGCAGCTGGCGCATGGCTTCGTCGGCCGCGCGTGCGGAAGCCGCCATTTCGCGGCAATAGTGCAGGTAGCGTTCGCCGGCCGAAGTCAGGCGCAGCCGCCGGGTCGTGCGTTGCAGCAGGCGCACGCCCAGGCTTTCCTCCAGGTGCGATATCCGGCGCGACAGCCGGGATTTCGGGATGTCCAGAGCCCGCGCCGCGGCGCTGAAGCCGCCTTGCTCGACGACTTGGGAAAAATAGTAGAGGTCATTGAGATCTTGCATGATTGTTCTGTACCTGGAACGAACAGTTCATGATAACCGTATTTATGTGAACAATTAACCCATCTACAGTGACGCCATGCATTCGGCATCTGCCCACTGGAGAAATTTGCAATGAAGACCCTGGTTATCCTTTCCTCGATTCTCGGCGACCGTTCCAACAGCAAGCAATTGGCTGATCACCTGATTGCGCGCATCAAGGCCGCCAATCCCGCCGCGTCCATCAAGGTGCGCGACCTTGGCGCGCAGCCCATCCCGTATTTCGACGGCAATACCGCCGGCGCGCTGTTCACCCCGGCGGACGCTCGCACCGTCGAGCAGCATCGCATCGTCGAAATGAGCGACGCGCTGGTCGCCGAACTGATGGAAGCCGATCGCATCGTCTTCGCGGTGCCCGTCTACAACTTCAACCTGCCCGCGCAGTTCAAGAGCTATCTCGACCACGTCGCCCGGGCCGGGATCACGTTCCGTTATACGTCCGAAGGCGTGCCCGAGGGCCTGGTCAAGGGTAAGCAGGTGTTCGTGCTAACCGCCCGGGGCGGCAAGGCCGAAGGCACGCCGTCCGACACGCTGACGCCCTATCTGCGCCAGATGCTCGGCTTCCTGGGCATGGACGATGTGACGTTCATCGCCGCCGAAGGCATGGCCATGGGCGAAGTCGCTGCGCTGGAAGGGATCGCGCAGGCCAAGCAGCGCATCGATGCGCTGGTGTCCGACTCGGCGCCGGCCGGCCTGGCGGCGTGATCCCGGGCGCAAGCACGAAAAAGGCGAGCCGCGGGCTCGCCTTTTTGCTTGCCGGGCGGGCGACGCTCAGTCACGCAGGCGCTTGATCAGGCTGGAGGTATCCCAGCGGCCGCCGCCCATTTTCTGGACATCGCCGTAGAACTGGTCCACCAGCGCGGTCAGCGGCAGGCGCGCGCCGTTGTGGCGGGCCTCAGACAGCACCAGGCCGAGGTCCTTGCGCATCCAGTCCACGGCGAACCCGAAGTCGAACTTGTCGTCGACCATGGTGCCGCCGCGGTTTTCCATCTGCCAGCTTTGCGCGGCGCCCTTGCTGATCACGTCCAGCACCAGCTTCATGTCCAGGTCGGCCGCCTGGCCGAAGGCCACCGCTTCGGACAGCCCCTGCACGACGCCGGCGATGCAGATCTGGTTGACCATCTTGGCCAGTTGGCCGGCGCCGGGCGGGCCGACGAGCGTGACGGCGCGTCCGAAGCATTGCGCCACGGGCTTGACCGCATCGAACACGGCCTGTTCGCCGCCGCACATGATGGTCAGCACGCCGTTGACTGCGCCCGCCTGTCCGCCCGATACGGGGGCATCCACGAAGTTCAGGCCCAACTCCTTGGCCTGGGCGTAGAGTTCGCGCGCCACGTCGGCCGACGCCGTCGTGTGGTCGACGAAGACGGCGCCGGGCGCCATGCCCGCGAATGCCCCGTCCGGGCCGAGCACGACGCTGCGGAGGTCGTCGTCGTTGCCGACGCAGGCGAACACGATCTGCGCGCCCGCGACGGCCTCGCGCGGCGTGGCCGCGCGCTTGCCGCCGAACTCGGCCACCCAGGCCTGGGCCTTAGCCGGCGTGCGGTTATAGACGGTGACGTCGTGTCCTGCACGGGCCAGGTGGCCCGCCATGGGCAGGCCCATCACGCCCAATCCGAGGAAAGTGACTTTTTGGGCTACAACCGCGTCGTAGCTCTTGGTACCGATCGTTGCCATGCAGGGAACTCCGCTCTATGAGGGTAAGGTCAGTCTGAGGACATTAACCTTAACGCAATCAAAAGCCCGCGGCGAGCCCATCCCGGCGGCTGTCGCTTGCGCTGACGTATCCGTCCACGGCCGGATCGCCCAGGCGCCAGATGAATTGGCCCGATCCGAAGTCCATGTAGGGGTCTTCCAGCCCTTCCAGGACATGTCCCCGCGCGCGCAGGCCCTGAGCAATGGACGGAGCCATGCCGGCCTCCAGGTCCACCGTCAGCCCGTGGTTCCATTTCCAGCGAGGCGCGTCGCAGGCGGCCTGCGGCTGCTGGCCGTAGTCCAGCATGCGCACGAGCGCCTGCACCTGCCCCTGGGGCTGCATATTGCCGCCCATCACCCCGAAGCTCATCACGGGGGCGCCATCGCGCATCAGGAAACCGGGAATGATGGTGTGGAAGGGCCGCTTGCCGCCGGCCACCACATTGGGATGGCCGGGATCGATGCTGAAACAGTGCCCGCGGTTCTGCAGGCTGACGCCGGTGCCAGGCACCACCACGCCGGAACCGAATCCCATGTAGTTCGACTGGATGAAGCTCACCATCATGCCGTTCCGGTCGGCGGCCGTCAGGTACACCGTGCCGCCCCGGGGCGCGTGGCCGCTGGCGAAGTCCCGGGCGGCGCCGGGGTCGATCAGGCGCGCGCGTTCGGCCAGGTAGCCCGGGCGCAGCATCTCTTCGGGCGTCATGCGCATGTGGCGCGCATCGGCCACGTGTGCGTAGACGTCGGCGAAGGCCAGTTTCATCGCTTCGATCAGCAGATGCTGCGTATCGGCGTGATCGACCGGGCGGGCCGCCACGTCGAAGTGCTGCAGGATGCCCAGCGCGATCAGCGCGGCGATGCCCTGGCCGTTCGGAGGGATCTGGTGCACGGTATGGCCGCGGTACGGCTGGCTGATCGGAGACACCCATTCCGGCGTGTAGTCGCGCAGGTCCGCGAGCGTCAGGGCGGCGTCGTGCGCCTGCGCATGCGCCACCAGCTTGTGCGCCGTTTCCCCTTCGTAGAAATCCCGTCCCCCGGTTGCCGCGATGCGCCTGAGGGTGGCCGCGGCCCCGCGCAGGACGAAGTGTTCACCGACTTGCGGGGCGCGTCCGCGAGGCAGGAAATGGTCCGCGAACCCCGGCTGGGGCTGCAGGAAGTCAGCCTGCGCGGCCCATTTCTCTTGCACGACCGGAGACACGGCAAAGCCGCGCTCGGCATACTCGATGGCGGGTTCGAGGACCTCGGCGAAAGCAAGGCTGCCCAGTTTTTCGTGCAAGGCAGCCCAGCCCGCCACGCAGCCGGGCACGGTCACGCTGTCCCAGCCCCGAGCAGGGATAGCGCCCTGATGCTTGCGGCGGAAGTAATCCGGATTCCAGGCTGCGGGCGCTGTCCCGGAGGCATTCAGCCCGTGCAGTTTCGAGCCGTCCCAGATGATCGCGAAGCAGTCCGATCCCAACCCATTGCTGACTGGTTCGGTCAGGGCCAGCGTTGCCGCCGCCGCGATGGCGGCGTCGACGGCATTGCCGCCCCGGGCCAGGATCCGCAGGCCGGCCTGGGCAGCCAGCGGCTGCGAGGTGGCAACGATGTTGCGGGCAAATACCGGCCGGCGCGTGCTGGGGTAGGGGTTGTTCCAGTCGAAATTCATCTCGAATCATCGCGTGGGGTAAACCCGTAGCTTAACGTAGAAGAACCAGGCTTCGGAACAGCCCGTATTGTGTTGTATTGATTTGTAGCTTTTGCCGTGCCAGGCGCGGCTGCAAAAAAAAGCCCCCGGACCGGGCCGGGGGCTTTTTGTGCAGAGGCCGCCGCGAGGGGCGGCAGGCAGTGCTTTAGTCTTCTTCGACGAAGGTCTCTTCGCGCTTCTTGCGAATGGCGGGCAGGGCCACCAGGATCACCAGGAAGACGGCGATGGCCAGAAGCGAAGCCGACAGCGGACGCGTGACGAAGGTGCTGAAGTCGCCGCGCGAGAGCAGCAGCGCACGGCGGAAGTTTTCTTCCATCATGGGGCCCAGGACCAGGCCCAGCAGCAGCGGCGCGCCTTCGCATTTCAGCTTCGACCACACGTAGCCGATGATGCCGAAGATGGCGGTGGTGAAGATGTCGAAGGTGTTGTAGTTCAACGAATACACACCGATCGTGCAGAACACCAGAATCGCCGGGAACAGGATGCGGTAGGGCACCTTCAGCAGCTTGACCCACAGGCCGATCAGCGGCAGGTTCAGCACCACCAGCATCAGGTTGCCGATCCACATCGAGGCGATCAGGCCCCAGAACAGCTCCGGGTGGCTCGTCATGACCTGCGGGCCGGGCTGGATGTTGTGGATGGTCATCGCGCCGACCATCAGCGCCATCACGGCGTTGCCCGGGATGCCGAGCGTCAGCAGCGGGATGAACGAGGTCTGGGCGGCGGCGTTGTTCGCCGACTCCGGGCCAGCCAGGCCGGCCGGGTGGCCCTTGCCGAAGCGCTCCGGATTCTTCGAGATCTTCTTTTCCAGCGTGTAGGACGCGAACGAAGACAGCACGGCGCCGCCGCCCGGCAGGATGCCCAGGGCCGAACCCAGGGCCGTGCCGCGCAGCACGGCGGGAGCGGCTTCCTTGAATTCCTGCTTGTTGGGATACAGCGAGCCGATCTTGTCGGTGATGTCGACGCGGTTTTCCTTCTGCTCGAGGTTGGTCATGATTTCGGCGAAGCCGAACACGCCCATGGCCACGATGGCGAAGTCGATGCCGTCCTGCAGTTCGGGGATGCCGAAGTCGTAGCGTGCAACGCCCGAGTTCACGTCGGTGCCCACCATGCCCAGCAGCAGGCCCAGCAGGATCATCGCGATTGCCTTGGGCAGCGAACCCGAGGCCAGCACCACGGCGCCGACCAGGCCCAGGCACATCAGCGAGAAGTACTCGGCGGGGCCGAACTTGAACGCGACCTCAGCCAGCGGAGGCGCAAAGCCGGCCAGCAGCAGGGTAGCCACGCAGCCTGCGAAGAACGAACCCAGGGCGGCGATGGCCAGGGCGGCGCCGGCGCGACCGTTGCGGGCCATCTGGTGCCCGTCCAGCACGGTCACCACCGCGGACGTTTCCCCTGGCAGCGCCACCAGAATGGCCGTCGTGGAGCCGCCGTACTGGGCGCCGTAGTAAATGCCTGCCAGCATGATCAGGCCGGCCACCGGGGGCAGCACGTACGTGATCGGCAGCAGCATCGCGATGGTCGGGACCGGGCCGATGCCCGGCAGCACGCCGATCAGCGTGCCCAGAATGCAGCCCAGCAGGGCGTAGGCGAGGTTCTCGGGCGTGAACGCAACCGAGAAACCCATCATCAGGTGATCTAGCAATTCCATGGCCGATAGCTCCTTAGTTCATGCCCAGGAAGGACGGCCACAGCGGGAAAATCAGCCCCAGCCCCTTGACGAACGCCAGATACGAGAAGATCACCAGGAAGATGCCGTTGGCGACGGCGACTTTCAGGCTGAACTCGTGGCTGGCCAGGCTGCTGACGACAACCAGTACGAACACCGAGATGTAGATGCCCAGCAGTTTGAGGATGAAGCCGTAGAGCACGACCGATCCGACCACCAGGAAGACGATGCGCCAGTCGAACTTGTCGACGTGCGTTTCATGGGCTTTCTTGGACAGCGAGCCAAGCAGCACGATGGCGCCCAGCAATGCGAGAACAATGCCTAGCCAGAAAGGAAAATACCCTGGGCCCATCCGTGCGGCAGTACCCATTTGGTAGCTGCTGGCCTGCCAGGCGAATCCCAGTCCAAGGGCGATGAACATCACCCCCGACCAGAAGTCCTGTCGATTGCGTAGCTGCATGATTGGTTGGCTCCTGTTTACAGCATGTAGATAAAAAAGGGTTTGTAGCCGGATGGCCCGTCGAAAGGCGGGTGACAGGCACAAAAAAGGCACTTCGGGGTGCCATTTATTCTTCTGAAAGCGACGGCGTGGTTTCTTGAAAGGGCGAATGGTAATGGACGCCTGCCACGCTGCAAACCCTGTAAGCTCGGTGAAAGCCTGGGGTTTTCCCTAAAATTCGGGAACTCCCGACCCCGAGTTGTAACGAGGCTGGAGGTTTGAGGGTTTTTTGAAAGCTAAGTGAAAGTTTATAGAAAGAATTGCGAAAGCAGGATCGGCCAGATGCGGGATTTATCGCGCGGGGCTTTTTTCCGGGGCCTGGAATCGGGTAAGGTCGCAGTCCCGAGTCACAGTCGTAATTCCTACTGAATATTGCCGGGTTTCTCACCTTGCGTGAAGAGGCCCTCTACAACCCAGGATGGTTTACGATAGCGCCCATGCTGCAAGATCTAGACCAACTCGCTGCCCGCATCGGGCAACTGGTGCAACGCACCCGCCAACTCCACGCAGAGCGTGACGCGTTGCGCGCCCGCCTGAACGAAACCGAAGCTGAACAGCGCGTGCTGAAGCAGCGCGCCGCCGAGCGCGAGGCCGAGATCGTCACGCTGCAGAGCAAGCTTCAGGAACACGACGGCGCCGTCACCGCGATGCTCGAACAGGCTCAACAGGCCGAAGTCGCGCTGCGCGAACAACTGGCCCGCGAGACCTCCGAGCGCCAATCGCTCGAATCGCGTTTCTCCGCTAGGGAAACCGAACTGCAGGGCAATCTGCAGACCCGCGACACCGAACTACAGCGCTTGCGCGTGGCCGCCGCTTCGGCCCGCGAGCGCATTGACGCCGTGCTGGCCCGCTTGCCGGGCGCGCCGTCTGGAGAGCAACACTGATGGAACGCGTAGACGTAACGATACTGGGGCGCGACTATTCCCTGGCGTGCTCCGCGGAAGAGAAGCCCACCTTGGTTGCCGCCGTGCGCCACGTCGATCAACTGATGCTGCGCATCCAAGGCACGGGCAAGGTCTCGAGCAACGAACGCATCGCCGTGATGGCCGCGCTGCAGATCGCGGGTGAATTGCTTGCGATGAAAGCGCCCGATGGTCCCTTGGGCGGTTTGGCGGTCGGCGACTTCAAGCGTAGAATCGAGGACATGAACGCAGTGCTCGATGATGCCTTGTCGGGTCAGGAAAAGCTGCTCTAGCGTTCATCGAGCTGTAATTCATTAAGCTGTAGTCAAGATTTTTCAGTTTGTCCCTGCCGTGTTCGTGACTAGGCCATACATTCTCTGAACCTATGTCTTATGGCATATTGGTTGCGGGAGTGCAGAGCTGGAGTGATCGTCTCCTGTAGACGAACCCGACGCTCTTCGGAACGCGACCACCTTGAACCTCAGGGTTCGAGATGCCGGCCTTGACGGCACAGGCGGGGCATCTATCCCAGCGGGCCTGCCATGAGCGCAGGTCCGCGCCGGGCGCCTCCTTCCTCCCCACTGTCCTTCTTTTAGTGTCAACAGGCCCTAGGACCCGTCTATGCCCAAACACTCCGTTTTTTCATTGACCAAACTCGGCGCGGCCTGCGCAGCCGTCCTTGCTCTTGCCGCCGTGCAGCCCGTGCGCGCGCAGGCGCAAGCGCCTGCCGCCGCCACGGAAGCCGCCGCGAACCGCGCGCCGGAGCTGACCCTGCAGGCCACGGCGTCTTCCGAGGTCAAGCAGGACACGGTCCGCATCTCGTTGTCCGCCGAAGTCGAAGCGCCCGATCAGCCCGCCGCGGGCAAGAAATTGACGGCCGCGCTGGATGACGTGGTGAAGCGCGCGCGCGACGTCAAGGGCGTGGAGGTGCGTACGGGCGGCTACAACATCTGGCCCAATACCAGCAGCAAGGGCAAGATCGCATCCTGGCGCGGCCACGGCGAGGTGATCCTCGAATCCAAGGACTTCGAAGCGGCTGCCGCCCTGGCTTCCAAGCTGTCGGACAAGACCGCCATTTCCAATATCGGCTTCCTGTTGTCGCGCGAGGCGCGCGAGGCCGAAGAGCGCAAGCTGCTCAAAGAGGCCGCGCAAGCCTTCAAGGACCGCGCGCTGGCGGCCGCCAACGCGTTCGGTTTCTCCGGCTATCGCCTGAGCAAGCTGGAGCTGGGCGGCTCGGGGGGCGCCGGCCCGGTGCCGATGCCCCGCATGATGGGGGCGGCCATGGCCAAGGACGCCTCGGCCGGCTATAACCCGGACGTCCCGCTCGAAGCGGGAGACGTCACGGTCAGCATCGCGGTCAACGGGACGATCGTTTTGCAGTAAGGCTGAACATGATGGCGCCCAGGGCGACCATCGGCAGGGACAGCCACTGTCCCATGCTCAGCCCGCCCGCGAGCAGACCCAGGAAATTGTCCGGCTCGCGGGTGAACTCCACGAGGAAGCGGAACGTTCCGTAGCCCATCAGGAAGAGCGCGCTCACCTGGCCCAGGGGGCGCGGCTTGCTCGAGAACCACCACAGCAACGCGAACAGCACGATGCCTTCCAGGCCCAGCTCATAGAGCTGGGACGGATGGCGCGGCAGGCCGTCGCCGCTGTCGGGAAAGACCATGGCCCAGGGCACGTCGGTGGGCCGGCCCCAGAGTTCTCCGTTGATGAAGTTGCCCAGGCGGCCGAAGCCCAGCCCCAGGGGGATCAGCGGCGCGATGAAATCGCTGACCGCGAAAAAAGGCAGCTTTTTCTTGCGTGCGAAGAGCAGCATCACCAGGATCACGCCGATCAGGCCGCCGTGGAACGACATGCCGCCCTGCCACAGGTAAAGCACCTCGATGGGGTGGGACAGGTAGTACGAGGGCTTGTAGAACAGCACATAACCCAGGCGCCCGCCCAGGACCACGCCCAGCACGCTATAGAAGATGAGGTCTTCCAGGTCGCGCACGTTGAGCGACGTGGTGTGGCCGCTGGTGATGCGCCGCCGGCCCAGCAGGTATACCAGTGCAAAGCCCAGCAGGTACATCAGCCCGTACCAGTGAATCGCAAGCGGCCCGATCTGCAGGGCGACGGGGTCGAATTTCGGATATTGCAGCATGTTCTGCCCGACACAATAAAGTTGAATGATAATAACCGGCGAGCCCTGAAGATTCGCGCGCAAGCGAACCAGCTTCCTCGGGCGCGGCCGCCATGCCCGCGCCCGATGCCGACAGGAGACACAGACCATGCCGCACAACGAACGTTCCCGCCATATCACCGAAGGTGTCGCGCGCGCGCCCAATCGCGCCATGTATTACGCGCTGGGCTACCAGGAAGCCGATTTCGACAACCCCATGATCGGCGTGGCCAACGGCCACTCGACGATCACTCCCTGCAATAGCGGCCTGCAGCGGCTGGCCGACGCCGCCATCGACGCCATCCGCGCCTCCCGCGCGAACCCCCAGGTGTTCGGCACGCCCACCATCTCCGATGGCATGTCCATGGGCACCGAGGGCATGAAGTACTCGCTGGTATCGCGCGAAGTGATCGCGGACTGCATAGAGACCGCGGCGCAGGGCCAGTGGATGGATGGCGTGGTGGTGATCGGCGGCTGCGACAAGAACATGCCGGGCGGCATGATCGCGCTGGCGCGCACCAATGTGCCGGGCATCTACGTCTACGGAGGCACGATCAAGCCCGGCCACTACAAGGGCAACGATCTGACCATCGTCTCGGTCTTCGAGGCCGTGGGCGAATACACGATGGGCCGCATGCCCGAAGCGGATTTCAAGCAGATCGAGAAATGCGCGATCCCCGGCTCGGGCTCCTGTGGCGGCATGTACACGGCCAACACCATGAGCTCCGCATTCGAAGCCATGGGCATGAGCCTGCCGTATTCCAGCACGATGGCCAACGAAGACGCGGAAAAGGTCGCGTCGGCCGGGGAATCGGCGCGCGTGCTGGTAGAGGCGGTCAAGCGCCAGCTGCGCCCGCGCGACATCATCACGCGCGAGTCCATCGAGAACGCCGTGTCGGTCATCATGGCCACAGGCGGTTCCACCAACGCGGTGCTTCATTTCCTGGCGATCGCCCACGCAGCGGAAGTGCCCTGGACCATCGATGACTTCGAGCGCATCCGTCAGCGCGTCCCGGTGCTTTGCGATCTGAAGCCTTCTGGCAAGTACGTCGCGACAGACCTGCACCGCGCCGGCGGCATTCCGCAGGTCATGAAGCTCCTGCTCAATGCGGGCCTGCTGCATGGAGACTGCGTCACGATCACCGGCAAGACCATCGCCGAAACCCTGGCCGATGTGCCCGACGCGCCGCGCGCCGACCAGGACGTGATCATGCCGCTGGACCGTGCGCTGTATCCGCAGGGTCACCTGGCCATCCTCAAGGGCAACCTGTCGCCGGAAGGCTGTGTCGCCAAGATCACCGGGCTGAAGAATCCGGTGATCACCGGGCCCGCGCGGGTCTTCGACTCCGAAGACGACGCTATGACCGCCATCATGGCCCGTGAGATCCGGGATGGCGACGTCGTGGTCATCCGCTATGAGGGGCCCAAGGGCGGTCCGGGCATGCGCGAGATGCTGGCGCCCACTTCGGCGCTGGTGGGGCAAGGATTGGGCGAAACGGTGGGGCTCATCACCGATGGGCGCTTTTCCGGCGGAACCTGGGGCATGGTCGTGGGGCACGTTGCGCCGGAGGCGTTTGTCGGCGGTCCCATCGCGCTGATCCAGGAGGGCGATTCGGTTACCATCGATGCCCACAAGCTGCTGTTGCAGCTCAATATCAGCGACGAAGAAATGGCGGCTCGTCGCCAGGCCTGGGTTCAACCCAGGCCGCGTTATACACGCGGTGTGCTTGCCAAGTTCGGCAAGCTCGCCAGCACCGCGAGCCGTGGGGCCGTAACCGATGCATTTGAAGAGTAGTTTGTTGTTGGCCGCCGCCTGCGCCCTGTGCGCGGGCGCGGCGCATGCGCAAACCACCGGTCTGGATCTCGCCAAAAGCAAGGCCTGCATGGCCTGTCACCAGGTCGAGGCCAAGCGGGTGGGTCCGCCATTGAAGAGCGTGGCCGAGCGCTACGCCGGGCAGGGCGACGCCATGGTGGATTACCTGGCAGGCAAGATCCGCGGCGGCGGCCGGGGCGCCTGGGGCGCCGTTCCGATGCCCGCGCAGACTCAGGTCGGCCAGGAAGACGCCCGCCAACTGGCGGAGTGGATCCTGTCGCTGGCGCCTCCCAAGCAATAGTTTCGATACAGAAGGAATCGTCATGGCTGAACAACCATCCCCAGGCAATGAGGTCGCCGTACTGGGCGGCGGGTGCTTCTGGTGCGTCGAAGCGGTGTTTACCGAGTTGCGCGGCGTCAAGAGCGTGCTGCCCGGCTACAGCGGCGGCCACGTGGACAATCCCAGCTACGAGCAGGTATGCGGCAAGAATACCGGCCACATCGAGGTCGCGCGCGTGGAGTTCGATCCCTCTGAACTCTCCTACAGCGACCTGCTGCGCGTGTTCTTTGCAACCCACGATCCAACCACGCCGGGCCGGCAAGGCAACGACGTCGGTCCGCAATACGAGTCCGCCATCTTCTGGCAGAACGAGGGCCAGCGCGAACAGGCGGAAGCCGTCATTGCCGAGGTCGAGGCGCAGAAGGTCTACGATGCGCCCATCGTGACCAAGCTGCTGGCTCCCGCCAGGTTCTGGCAGGCCGAAGACTACCACCGCGACTACTTTGCCCTCCATCCGGAGCAGGGCTATTGCCAGTTCGTGATTGCGCCCAAGGTCGCCAAGTTCCGCAAGCAGTTTCAGGACCGGTTGCAGAAGTAGGCGGCGTTTCCGCGCTGTTGGCGCAAAAAAAACCTCACCGAAGTGAGGTTTCAAGGCCGGGGCCGGTGCTCGGGCACCGGAGGCCAGGCCGGGGGAAGGGCTGGATTGGCAGGCGATGCTCAGTCGGCGGACTTCACTACGCCGCGGCGCATCTGATCCAGTTCGATCGATTCGAACAGGGCCTTGAAATTGCCTTCGCCGAAGCCGTCGTTGCCCTTGCGCTGGATGATCTCGAAGAAGATGGGGCCGATCTGGTTTTCGGTGAAGATCTGCAGCAGCAGGCCGCCGCCGGGGGCGCCATCCAGCAGGATGCGGTTCTTCTGCAGGCGCGCCACGTCTTCGCCGTGGTTGGGCAGGCGGCGGTCCAGCAGCTCGTAGTATGTATCCGGCGTGTCCAGGAACACGACTCCGTTCGCCCGCAGCGCCTCGATGGTGCTGTAGATATCTTCCGTCGCCATGGCGATGTGCTGGATGCCTTCGCCGCGGTACAGGTCCAGATACTCCTGGATCTGGCCTTTTTCTTCCGTGCCCTCTTCGTTGATCGGAATGCGGATATCGCCGCAAGGCGAAGTCATGGCCTTGGACTTCACGCCCGTCACCTTGCCTTCGATATCGAAATAGCGCACTTCGCGGAAATTGAAGAGTCGCTCGTAGAACTCGGCCCATTCGGCCATGCGGCCCTTGTGCACGTTGTGCGTCAGGTGATCGACCAGCGTCAGGCCGGCGCCACGGTGATTCAGGTCCGCTTGCGCGTTCGCCGGGTCCACGGGAACGAAGTCCACGTCATAGATGCTGATGTCGCCGATGCCGCCATGGCCATCCTTGCCTGCCCAGCGGTCCACCAGGTAGATGAGTGAATCACCGATGCCCTTGATCGCCGGGATGTTCAGCTCCATCGGGCCGCTGTGCGAATCGAAGCCCCAGGCGCCCAGTTCCAGGGCCCGCTTGTACGCGGCGTTGGCATCCTGCACGCGAAAGCCGATCGCACAGATGGACGGTCCGTGCAGGCGGGCAAAGCGCTGTGCGAAGGAGTCCGGTTCGGCGTTGATCAGGAAGTTCACGCCGCCCTGGCGATAGAGCGTAACGTCTTTGTGGCGGTGTTTGGCGATGGCCTTGAAGCCCAGCAGCTCGAACACCTTGCGCAACGCGGCGGGGTCCGGCGCGGCATATTCAATGAACTCGAACCCGGCGGTGCCCATCGGGTTGTCCCAGGGTTGGAATGCGCTGCTCATAAGTCTGCTCCCTTGCATCGTTTTAAGGACGACCTGTCCTTCAAGTCTAGAAGGAGATTGTAGGTAGGAACCGCGGGCAGACAATTGCAAACGTGTCGCGAAACCCATAGCTTTGGGCAATAATATTGCCGTAGAAGTAAAAATTAGGGCTATAAATGTCTGACATTGAGCTTGATAGGACAGATCTAAGGATTTTGGCGGAACTGCAGCGCGATGGGCGCCTGAGCAACCAGGAGCTGGCGGACCGCGTGTCCCTGTCCCCCAGTCCGTGCCTGCGCCGGGTGCGGCGCCTGGAAGAGAAGGGCTTCATCAAGAAATATGTGGCGCTGATCGACGCCGGAAAAGTGGGGCTGGGCCTGCTGGCCTATGTGAACATCCGCCTGAACAAGCACAGCGGCTCCAGCCATGCGCCCATGAGCGATTTCGCGCGCGACGTGCAGCTGTGGCCTGAAGTCGTGGAGTGCTACGCCATGTCTGGCGATATGGACTACCTGCTGCGCATCCAGGTGGCGGACCTGGCGCACTTTTCCCGCTTTGCGATGGATACGCTCATGCGCCACCCCGCGGTGGTCGACATGAAATCGTTCTTCGCGCTCCAGCAGATCAAGGAAACCACCGAGCTGCGGATTTAGGTCTCCGGCTCCGGCGGCGCCGTTACGGCCTCCGCTCTCCTATATAGAGGGGAGGGCGCGTTGCATTGCGCTATTAGGGGCCGTCCCCTTAAAAAATTCACTTTTCTGCAAAATAGGTGTCATGCCGGCGACACACGTTTAAATTCTGTGCTATAGTCTCGCTCCTTCGCAGTTCAAACAGTTTCTTGAGCAGCGAAGCGAAAGAAGGCAAGCAGGAAAGCAAGGTGGAATGAGTTCGGTGGCTGCGGGTTGGCTGTCGGCGCATGGCAGGTCTGGCGGGGCGAAGTTGCCCGGCAAGGCCGCCGCAAAACGAGCAGGCAGGCGTTTCGCGGTTTTGCAAGATAGGATGCAAATTAGGCAGAAGCCAGTTGCATAATCTGCAAAAGTTGTGTTATAGTTTCAGGCTTGGCAGTTACCGAAAAATTAGGGTTAACCCTGATGTTTCGATAAGTGCTAGGGCAGCGGTGATCGATGTGAAAGCGTTGGTTGCGGCGGCAGTAGTACAGAATTTAGCAGTATCGCTCTTTAACAATTAAACAACCGATAAGTGTGGGCGCTTGATGCGAGTGCATC
>NZ_JPYO01000011.1 GCF_000757485.1 Achromobacter sp. RTa | reverse complement strand
ACCTGTGGGGTTTTGAGCAATAAAAGCCTGACGATGACCTACTTTCACAGACGTCCGTCCACTATCATCGGCGCAAAGTCGTTTCACTGTCCTGTTCGGGATGGGAAGGAGTGGGACCAACTCGCTATGGTCGTCAGGCGTAACTGGTTGAGCGGTTGCGGGTTAGCGCAAGCGCTCCAATCTGGGAAGAAACACAACGTGTGGGCGGATCAGAGGCCGAGCTCGATGATCGCGCGCACAGTGGGGTGTAATTGGTGTTGGCTGGCTGCTGACGGGGCAGCCAGATTTTGTATTGAACGACACTTGGAACGCTATACCACCAGGTCATAACCATCAGTGTTATAGGATCAAGCCTCACGGGCAATTAGTATCGGTTAGCTTAACGCATTACTGCGCTTCCACACCCGACCTATCAACGTCCTGGTCTCGAACGACCCTTCAGGGGGATCAAGTCCCCGGGATACCTAATCTTCAGACGAGTTTCCCGCTTAGATGCCTTCAGCGGTTATCTCTTCCGTACTTAGCTACCCGGCAATGCCATTGGCATGACAACCGGTACACCAGAGGTACGTCCACTCCGGTCCTCTCGTACTAGGAGCAGGCTCCGTCAAGTATCCAACGCCCACGGCAGATAGGGACCAAACTGTCTCACGACGTTTTAAACCCAGCTCACGTACCTCTTTAAATGGCGAACAGCCATACCCTTGGGACCGGCTACAGCCCCAGGATGAGATGAGCCGACATCGAGGTGCCAAACACCGCCGTCGATATGAACTCTTGGGCGGTATCAGCCTGTTATCCCCAGAGTACCTTTTATCCGTTGAGCGATGGCCCTTCCATTCAGAACCACCGGATCACTATGTCCTGCTTTCGCACCTGTTCGACTTGTCAGTCTCACAGTCAAGCACGCTTATGCCATTGCACTATCAGCACGATTTCCGACCGTACCTAGCGTACCTTCGAACTCCTCCGTTACACTTTGGGAGGAGACCGCCCCAGTCAAACTGCCCACCATGCACTGTCCCCGATCCGGATAACGGACCAAGGTTAGAACCGCAAACAAACCAGGGTGGTATTTCAAGGATGGCTCCACGTGATCTAGCGACCACGCTTCAAAGCCTCCCACCTATCCTACACAGGCCGGTTCACAGATCAATGCAAAGCTACAGTAAAGGTTCATGGGGTCTTTCCGTCTAGCCGCGGGTAGATTGCATCATCACAAACACTTCAACTTCGCTGAGTCTCAGGAGGAGACAGTGTGGCCATCGTTACGCCATTCGTGCAGGTCGGAACTTACCCGACAAGGAATTTCGCTACCTTAGGACCGTTATAGTTACGGCCGCCGTTTACCGGGGCTTCGATCAAGAGCTTGCACCCCATCACTTAACCTTCCGGCACCGGGCAGGCGTCACACCCTATACGTCGACTTTCGTCTTTGCAGAGTGCTGTGTTTTTAATAAACAGTCGCAGCCACCGATTCTCTGCGACCCCATCATGCTAAGCGCGCAGGCGCTTCACACTACCGGGGTATACCTTCTCCCGAAGTTACGGTATCAATTTGCCGAGTTCCTTCTCCTGAGTTCTCTCAAGCGCCTTGGAATATTCATCCCGTCCACCTGTGTCGGTTTGCGGTACGGTCTCGTACAGCTGAAGCTTAGAGGCTTTTCTTGGAACCACTTCCAATCACTTCGCAAGCAATGCTCGCTCGTGCCACACCCTTGATTTACGCGCCCGGATTTGCCTAAGCGCCATCTTCGATGCGTCAACAGGGACATCCAACACCCTGATGATCTTCCGCGATCCGTCCCCCCATCGCACTGTACGACGGTGCTGGAATATTAACCAGCTTCCCATCAGCTACGCATCTCTGCCTCGCCTTAGGGGCCGACTCACCCTGCGCCGATGAACGTTGCGCAGGAAACCTTGGACTTACGGCGAGGGGGCTTTTCACCCCCTTTATCGCTACTCATGTCAGCATTCGCACTTCTGATACCTCCAGCAGCCTTTACAAGCCACCTTCGCAGGCTTACAGAACGCTCTCCTACCGCGTGCACAAAGTGCACACCCGCAGCTTCGGTTTATCGCTTAGCCCCGTTACATCTTCCGCGCAGGACGACTCGATCAGTGAGCTATTACGCTTTCTTTAAAGGATGGCTGCTTCTAAGCCAACCTCCTGACTGTCTATGCCTTCCCACTTCGTTTCCCACTTAGCGATAATTTGGGACCTTAGCTGGCGGTCTGGGTTGTTTCCCTCTTGAGTCCGGACGTTAGCACCCGGTGCTCTGTCTCCCAAGCTGTACTTGCGGGTATTCGGAGTTTGCCATAGTTTGGTAAGTCGCCATGACCCCCTAGCTATAACAGTGCTCTACCCCCCGCAGTAATACTTGAGGCACTACCTAAATAGTTTTCGGAGAGAACCAGCTATTTCCAGATTTGTTTAGCCTTTCACCCCTATCCACAGCTCATCCCCTAATTTTTCAACATTAGTGGGTTCGGTCCTCCAGCACGTGTTACCGTGCCTTCAACCTGGCCATGGATAGATCATCTGGTTTCGGGTCTACACCCAGCGACTGAATCGCCCTATTCGGACTCGCTTTCGCTACGGCTTCCCTATTCGGTTAACCTCGCCACTGAATGTAAGTCGCTGACCCATTATACAAAAGGTACGCAGTCACCCCACAAGGAGGCTCCTACTGTTTGTATGCATACGGTTTCAGGATCTATTTCACTCCCCTTCCGGGGTTCTTTTCGCCTTTCCCTCACGGTACTGGTTCACTATCGGTCGATCACGAGTATTTAGCCTTGGAGGATGGTCCCCCCATCTTCAAACAGGATTTCACGTGTCCCGCCCTACTTGTCTTACGCTTAGTTCCACACTCAAGATTTCGTCTACAGGGCTATCACCTGCTACGGCCGGGCTTTCCATCCCGTTCGACTATCCTGAATGCTAAAACGTAAAGGCTTTTCCGATTTCGCTCGCCACTACTTTCGGAATCTCGGTTGATTTCTTTTCCTCGAGCTACTGAGATGTTTCAGTTCACCCGGTTCGCTTCCACTGACCTATGTATTCAGTCAGGGATACTGCATTGCTGCAGTGGGTTTCCCCATTCGGATATCTGCGGATCAAAGCTTGTTTGCCAGCTCCCCGCAGCTTTTCGCAGGCTACTACGTCCTTCATCGCCTGTGATCGCCAAGGCATCCACCATATGCACTTAGTCGCTTGATCCTATAACGCTGTAGGCTATAGGACCCTGAGTATTAGCGTTTGTGCCGTTCATAAGTTTCAAAGCAGTCTGAGGTTATTCACCCCAGTCTTGAGAACTTGGAACAAAATTAATGCAATCACAACCCGTACTCATCTTCATCAGCGAAGCTGATTACTCGATGAGCACATTTCGTTGTGCTTCTTCCAGATTGTTAAAGAACAAATATAGCTGTTGGGTAAAACCCAACTC
>NZ_JPYO01000010.1 GCF_000757485.1 Achromobacter sp. RTa | reverse complement strand
CACCTCCTTTCAGAGCTTAGCGCTCGTGTTAAGCGTCCACTCTTATCGGTTGTTTGATATAGCTGGGATCAGTTGTAGGCTTGGGTCGAGGGAATCTTCCCTGGGTCTGCAGCCTCCTGACTACTGATCCGAAAAGGTTTTGGGTCTGTAGCTCAGTCGGTTAGAGCACCGTCTTGATAAGGCGGGGGTCGTTGGTTCGAATCCAACCAGACCCACCAGGTATTCTGCGCAAGCGGGGTACGGGGGTGTAGCTCAGCTGGGAGAGCGCCTGCTTTGCAAGCAGGATGTCATCGGTTCGATCCCGTTCACCTCCACCAAGTCCCAACCGCCTGGTGTGATGTAGAGGCCAACTCATAGCGTCGTCGATAACGATTCTACGAGTTGGGTTTTACCCAACAGCTATATTTGTTCTTTAACAATCTGGAAGAAGCA
>NZ_JPYO01000009.1 GCF_000757485.1 Achromobacter sp. RTa | reverse complement strand
CGGCCAGTCCGGGCCCGCGGGCAGCCCGCCGCCGGCCGCGGCGCCGTCGACGCCCGCCAGCGCCGGATCCGGGCCGTCCACCTCCACGCCTGCTCCCGCGCCCAAGCCCGCGGCCACGCCGGCTACCACGCCGGCTCCCCCTCCCGCGCCGGCAGGCCCGGAGGCCGCCAACTGAGCCTGCCTCCGGGCGCCGGTTTGCTGTAGCGCAAACGGCCGCCAAGCGGCTGTTAGCGAACGCGTCCGCATCCGGCGATAATCCGGGCCATGACATACCAACTACTCAAAATGCTCCACGTGGCGGCCGTGGTCGCCTGGCTGGGCGGCTCGCTGTTCGTGTCGCTGTTCCTCCTGTCTTCGCCGCCGCAGGAAAGCGATGAAGCTCCGAAAGAACGCAAGATGCTGGGCGCGCTGCGCCGTTGGACGCTGTTCGTGACCACGCCGGCCATGGTGCTGACCTGGCTTGTCGGCCTGCACCTGGCCGCGACCTTCGGCTGGTTCGCCATGAGCTGGATCTGGGTCAAGATCGGCTTCGCGCTGGCCTTGTCGGCCCTGCTTGGCATCCAGAGCGCGGCCTTGCGCCGCATGGCGGCCGGCAGCGGCCGGCGCCCGCCGCTGGTCGACCTGTACGCGCCGTTCACGGTCGTCGCGTCCGCCGCGATCGTCACGCTGGTCGTGGTCAAGCCCTTCTGATTCCACGGCGGGATCCGCGCGGCAGGCATATGCCGCGCGGCCATAACCAAACACCCTTGTAATAAAGACTCAACGAACTATTCGTTCGCCGGGCGGATGCCCGTCCCTAGAATCGTTTCTCTCATAACCGCTTAGCCTGAGAGGCGATTCCAATATGACTCCCCGTTTTTTGAAGAAGCTGCTTGGCGTAGTGCTGGCCTCGGCGGCGATGTTCCATGGGCCGGCCTTTTCGGCGGATCCCAAGCCTTTGAAAGTCGGCGTGCGCGGCGGCGTCGACGAGCAGATCTGGGAAGTGGTGACCGAGGTCGCCAAGAAGAACGGCCTGGCCGTGGAGCCCGTGGTCATCACCGGCACAGCCAGCCCCAACGAGGCGCTGAACAATGGCGACCTCGATGCCAACGCCTTCCAGCACATTCCCTTCCTGAACGACCAGATCGAGCAGCGCGGCTACAAGCTTGTGCCGGTGGCCAACACGCTGATTTCGCCGATCGCGTTCTATTCGCGCAAGTACAAATCGCTGAAAGACCTGCCGGACGGCGCCCGCGTCGGCATTCCCAACGACCCCAGCAACCAGACGCGGGCGCTCGTCATCCTGCGCGACCAGGGGCTGATCACGCTGAAGAACGGCTTCGATCCGGCGACGGGCACGGCCACGCTGGCCGACGTGACGGCCAACCCCAGGAAGCTCGATTTCGTCGAGAGCGCTTCCGTCGTGCTGGCGCGCTCGCTGCCCGACGTGGACACGGCCGCCATCGTCAACAGCTTCGCCTACCAGGCCGGGCTGATCGCCACGCGCGACGGCATCGCGGTCGAGAAGAAAGAGAACAATCCCTACGTGAACATCATCGCGGTGCGCGAGCAGGACAAGAACGCGCCCTGGGTGCCCGAGCTGATCAAGGCGTACCACTCGGAAGAGGTGCGCCAGTTCATCCTGAGCAAGTACGAAGGTTCGGTGATTCCGGTTTTCTAAGCCATGATGCAACACGAATTTTCCATCGGGCAGCTGGCCGCCGCGCCGCCGCTCCAGGCTCTGGACGCCCACATCGTGTTCGACGGGCTGCAAAAGCGCTACGAGGGCGCGCAGGGGCCCGTCGCGGCGCTGTCCGACGTCTCGTTTTCCATCGCGCGCGGCGAGGTGTTCGGCATCATCGGGAGAAGCGGCGCCGGCAAGTCCACGCTGCTGCGCTCCATCAATATGCTGGAGCGGCCCAGCGCCGGCCGCGTGCTGGTGGATGGGATGGACGTGGGCGGGCTGGACGAGAACGCGCTGGTGGGGCTGCGCCGCCGCATCGGGATGATCTTCCAGCACTTCAATCTGCTGTCGGCCAAGACGGTGGCCGAGAACGTGGCCTTGCCGCTGCGCGTGGCCGGGGTGAAACCGGTCGCGGCGCGCGCCCGCGTCGAGGCGCTGCTGGACCTGGTGGGGCTGCGCGACAAGGCGCACGCCTATCCCGCCAGATTGTCCGGCGGCCAGAAACAGCGGGTCGGCATCGCGCGCGCCCTGGTGCACGAGCCGGAAATCCTGCTGTGCGACGAGGCCACGTCGGCGCTGGACCCCGAAACCACGCATTCGATCCTGACGCTGCTGCGCGACATCAACCGCAAGCTGGGCCTTACGGTGGTGCTGATCACGCACGACATGGCGGTGATCCGCGAAATCTGTCACAAGGTGCTGGTGCTGGACGGGGGCCGCAAAGTGGAGCAAGGCGAAGTCTGGCGCGTCTTCGGCAATCCGCAGGCGGACGCCACGCGCGCCTTGCTGCGGCCCCTGCAGCACGATCTGCCGGCGGACCTGGAGGCACGGCTGGTGCCCGACCTGCAGGGCCGCGAAGGAATCGCCGTGCTGCGGCTGCGTTTCACGGGGCAGGGGAGGCCCGAGGGCGTGTCGCTGCAGGCGCTGGCCGCGCTGGGCCCCGGCGCGACGCTCCTGCACGGAGGGCTGGACCGCCTGCGCGGGCATGCGCAAGGCAGTCTGCTGGTGTCGGTGCCCGCGGGCGCTTTACAGGAAGAGGCCGCGCGCGCCGCGCTGGTGGCCGATCAGATCAAGGTGCTGGGCTATGTCGCTGCCGATGCTCGATAAATACGTGCAGGCATTCCTGCAGACCCTGGCGATGGTTGGTATCTCGGCCGCCATCGCGATCGTTTCCGGCCTGGCGCTGGCGGTCGTCCTGACCGTCACCGCGCCGGGCAACCTCTATCCCCGGCCGCGCTTCAACAAGGCGCTGTCGATTACGGTGAACACGTTCCGGGCCATCCCTTTCATCATCCTGCTGGTGGCCATGCTGCCTTTCACGCGCTTCCTGGTGGGAACCACCCTGGGCACGTGGGCCGCCATCGTGCCGCTGTCGGCCAACCTGGTCCCATTCTTCGCGCGTATTGCGCAGGTCAGCCTGAACGAGGTGGATCACGGGTTGGTGGAGGCCGCGCGCGCCATGGGATGCCGGCGCTGGCACATTGTGCGCCACGTGCTGCTGCCCGAAGCGCTGCCGGGCATCATCGGCGGCATGACGGTGAGCGTCATCGCCATGATCAACGCCTCGGCCATGGCGGGCGCCGTGGGCGCGGGCGGACTGGGCGACCTGGCGATCCGCTACGGCTACGAACGCTACGAGACCCGCGTGATGTTCGAGGTGATCGTGATCCTGATCGCGCTGGTGTCGATCGTGCAGTTCACCGGCGAATGGCTGTCGCGCCGCGCCGACCACAAACGTTGATTTCCCGGCAAGGGCGCTGGCCCTTGCGCTACCCGACGATAGGAATTCCAAGATGTCCGACACCTCGCAACACGGCTTCGCCACGCGCGCCATCCACCTGGGCTACGACCCGCTGGAGGAGCAGGGCGCGCTGTCGCCGCCGCTCTACCTGACCTCCACCTACACCCAGGACAGCATCGAGGCCTTCGATCAGATCCGCCTGGGCGAACGGCAGGGCTATGTGTATGGCCGCACGCGCAACCCCACGCAGGCGCTGCTGGAGGAGCGGCTGGCTTCGCTGGAAGGCGCCGAGGCTGGCGTGGTGACCGCCTCCGGCATGGCGGCCATCTCCGCGACCTTGTTCTCGCTGCTGCAAAGCGGCGACGAAATCGTGGTGGACCAGATCGTATATGGCACCGCTTTCACGCTGTTCGCGCAGGGCCTGACGCGCTTCGGCGTGCGCGCGGTGTTCGCGGACTTCACTCGTCCGGAAGCCGTGGCCGCGGCCATCGGCCCCAAGACGCGCGCCGTCTACTTCGAGACTCCCGCCAACCCCAACCTGCGCCTGGTCGACATCGCCGCCGTGTCCGCCATCGCGCGCGGCAAAGGCCTGCTGACCATCGTCGACAACACATTCGCCACGCCGGTGTTGCAGCGCCCGATCGAACACGGCGCCGATATCGTCCTGCATTCCGCCACCAAGTACCTGGGCGGGCACGGCGACCTGCTGGCCGGCGCGGTGCTGGGGCGCAAGGAACACATCGACGCCATCCGCCTGCGGGGACTGCGCTACTTCACCGGCGCGACCCTGTCGCCGTTCACGGCGTTCCTGGTGCTGCGCGGCATCAAGACGCTGGAACTGCGCGTGCAGCGCCACAGCGAATCGGCCGGGAGGGTCGCCGAGCTGCTGCGCGGCCACGCCGCGGTGGCCGAGGTGTTCTATCCGGGCCTGCCCGACTCTGCGGGCGCCGATATTGCGCGGCGCCAGCTGGCGGCTGGAGGCGGTCTGGTGGCGTTCGAGCTGAAGGGCGGCATTGCCGCCGGCCGCGCCTTGCTCAATGGATTGAAGCTGGCGCGTATCGCGGTAAGCCTGGGCGATCCGGAGACCCTGATCCAGCATCCCGCGTCCATGACCCATGCGAGCTACACGCCCGAGGACCGCGAACGCTACGGCCTGTCCGAGGGCCTGCTGCGGCTGTCCGTGGGCCTGGAAACTCCCGAGGACATTCTCGCGGACCTCAGGCAGGGCCTGGACCGGCTGTAGCCTGAGACGGCGCCGCGCGCCGCCACGCTATCCATTCGCCTTCTTCCTCGAAATTGCGCGGGCCCCGGCGGGCTGCGGCCAGCCCCGTCCGCAATGTGTCCATGTCCAGGCCGGGGAGGTTGCGCAGCAGGGCGGGGGGCAGGCGGTCGATGTCGAGCACGGCTTCGTCGAATTCCATCGCCATCAACCCGCCTCCGTCGCTGGGAACGCGGAAGAGCCACAGGCCTTCCATGTAATCGCCGGACCATGGGTCGGGAAACATGGCTTGCGCATAGCGGAATCCGAACTCGTGGATCTCGCTCCAGGGCAAGAATTCGCGCTGCCGCATGGCGCGCAAGAGCTCACCGCTGCGGGTCAGGCCGGCGTCGTCGAAACGCAGGGTTTCGCGCAGGGGATCCTCGGCCGGCGGAGGGCCGGCGAGCAGCCGTTTGATGAATGACCACATGGCGCGCCGTGAAAGAGAGGTGAGGGCTGGCAGGCCCGTTGCGGACCTGGCTAGCCAAAGATGCTACAACCGGGCATACACGTCAAATCCGCGCCGTCTGCCCCGCCGGGCTCCGGGCGTTTGCCGGCAGGAAAGCAGGCGACCGCCCGGCCGCCGCGGGCCGGATGGCAAGCGCAACAAGGAGAACTCCATGACGGACAAGATGCCGGACAGCGCCGGCCAGGACCTCGCGCCGGAACCCGAGGATACGGCCAGGCCCGAGCTGGACGCCCGCAAGCGCATCTCCGCTCGCGTGGCCGCCGCGCGGCAGGAGGCCGTGGCGGTGCTGGCCGACATCGCGCGGCGCCATCACGCCGCCGATCCCATCCAGGCGCGCGAGGCCCTGCGTTCGGTCATCGAGGAACTGTCTCCGGACGATGCGCAGGCCGTGCACCGCGCCTTGCTGGAAGCGGGCGCGCGGGCGCCGGACGGGGCCCTCGACGCCGACGACGAACTGGTCGTGGATTGGCGCGAAGGCATCTATCCTTACCGCCATCGCATGCAGCGGCGCAACTACGAAAAGCAGAAGTACCGCCTGCAGGTCGAACTGTTGAAACTGCAGGCCTGGGTCAAGGCCACGGGCCAGCGCGTCGTCATCCTGTTCGAAGGCCGCGACGCGGCGGGCAAGGGCGGCACCATCAAACGCATGATGGAACACCTGAACCCGCGCGGAGCGCGCGTGGTCGCCCTGGAAAAGCCGTCGGACACCGAGCGGGGCCAGTGGTACTTCCAGCGCTACGTGCAGCACCTGCCCACGGCGGGCGAGATCGTCATGTTCGACCGCTCCTGGTACAACCGCGCCGGCGTGGAGCGCGTGATGGGCTTTTGCACGCACGGCGAATACCAGGACTTCCTGCGCCAGGTGCCGGATTTCGAGCGCCACCTGGTCTCCAGCGGCATCCACCTGATCAAGTTCTGGTTCTCCGTCAGCCGCGAAGAACAGCTGCGGCGCTTCCAGCAGCGCAAGGTCCATCCGCTCAAGCAGTGGAAACTGAGCCCGGTGGACTTGGCCTCGCTGGACAAATGGGACGATTACACGCGCGCAAAGGAGGCGATGTTCGCCCACACCGACACCGCGGACGCGCCGTGGGTCGTGGTCAAGTCGGACTGCAAGAAACGCGCGCGCCTCAATGCCATGCGCTATGTGCTGAGCCGCCTGCCGTATGAAGGCAAGAGCGGCGACCCGGCGATGGCGCTGGATCCACTTATCGTGGGCCGCGCGCTCTGATCAGGCGCCCAGCGCGTGCAGGTTCAGCACGTGGCTGCGCCCGATCCAGACGGCGCGGTCGCGGTGGTCGCGCAGCGAGTCGCCGGTGTTGGGGTGCATGAACACGTCCAGGGCTCCGTGGTGCAGGGCGAGCCAGGTCGCGATCTCGGCGAATTGCGCCGGCTCGAATGCGATCTGGTAGCTCCATTGCGGATGGGGGCCGACGGGGCGCTCGTGGAAGCGTCCCAGTTCCATCCGGCCGCCGAACGCGTCGGCGATCCGCTCGCGCAGCGCGAAGGCGGCATCCCTGCTGCCTGCGTCGAAGTACACGTGGGCGTGCCAGCTGGCAACGTCCGCCATCGATAGGTTCGTCATTGATCGTTCTCCGTACGCGCTAGCCGCCGGCGCGCTTGGCGCGATAACCCTGTTTCTGCAGGGCGTCGATGATGCGGTCGCAGTGGTCTCCCTGCACTTCGATCACGCCGTCCTTGACCGTTCCGCCCGACCCGCAGGCCGCGCGCAATTGCTTGCCCAGCGAGTTCAGCGCGGCGCCGTCCAGCGCCAGGCCCTTGACCAGGGTGACGCTCTTGCCGCCGCGGCCCTTGGTCTCCCGCGACACGCGCGCCACGCCATCGCCGGCCGGCGCGGGCTTTGCTGCCTGCTTGCACAGGCATTGGGCAATGGGACGGCGGCAGTCTGGGCACATCCGCCCGCTTTCCGTGGAATAGACGAGACCGCCTGTCGAACTGCTTTTCATGATGGGCTTGCGTAAAAAGTCCTATGTTAATCGCCTGAGCGCGCCGCGTGGCCGGGATCAGCGCTGGCGAAGCTTCTTCCACAGCGTGGTGCGCGAAATCCCCAGCCGCTTGGCGGCCAGCCCCAGTTGGCCCCCCGATGCCGCGATGGCCTGCTGGATCGAACGCAATTCAGCATCCGCGCGCGCGGCGTTCAGGTCCGGGATGACGAGGGACTCGTTCAAGTTGCCTTCGGGGAACAGGTCGCCGTCCTGGATCGTGGGGCCTTCGGCGATCACCGCCGCGCGCAGGACGCGGTTTTTCAGTTCCCGGACGTTGCCGGGCCAGGCGTGCCTGAGCAACGCCTGCTGCGCGCCTGGCGAGAACACGGCAGGCGCGGGCGAAGCCGCGGACCAGTCGTTCAGAAACCGTGTTGCCAGTGGCAGTATGTCCTGCACGCGTTCGCGCAATGGAGGCAGGTTCAGGTGGCCCACCGAAAGGCGGTAATACAGGTCGGCGCGGAATGTCTTCCGCCGCACGGCTTCGGGCAGGTCTGCATTGGTGCTGGCCATGAAACGGCAGTTGGCTTTCATGGGCGCGCTGCTCCCCAGCGGCAGGAAGCGCTTGTCTTCCAGAACGCGCAGCAGCGCCGCCTGGGCCTTGGGAGCCAATTCGCCGACCTCGTCCAGGAACAGCGTGCCGCCGTCAGCGTGTTCAATCAGGCCTCGATGCGCGTCGCTGGCTCCGCTGAACGCGCCCCGCCGATGTCCGAACAATTGGCTTTCGACCAGATCGTCCGTCAGGCTTGCGCAATTGACCGGCATGAACGGTCCGCTGGAAAACGGAGAGTTCGCGTGCATGAACCGCGCCGTCAGTTCCTTGCCGACGCCGGTTTCGCCCTGCAGCAGCACGGTCAGGCTTTGCGCCCCCAGTTTCTGAATATTCATGGCGACGGCTTCCGTCGCAGCGCTGGCCAGAAAGGGGTTTTCCGGCATGGGGCCGCCGGCGTCCTCGTCGTCGAACGCTTCGATGGCGGCGCGGATGCGGGGAATCAGGGCGTCGACGTCGTAGGGTTTGGTGAGGTAGTCGGTGGCGCCCGCCGCGATCAGGCGCACAGCCTGCGCCAGCTCGCCGTAGGCGGTCGCGAACACGATGGTGGAGCGCGCCACGTAAGGAATGATGCGGCGGTACAAGTCTTCGCCCGAGCCGTCCGGCAGACGGATGTCGGCCAGTATGAAAGCGGGGCGCAGCCGTTGGCGGCGGAACGCTTCGACGGCCTGCGAGCAGTTTTCCACCCAGGCGGCCGAAAGCCCTTCCAATTGGAGGCGCTGCCGTAGCGCGCCACCCAGCACGCGGTCGTCTTCGATCAGCAAGACGTCGACGTAGCTCATGTCCTGTCCTCCGATGGCGCATACGGCAATTGCACGGTGACGGCCGCGCCGCGTCCTGGGGCGTCGGCGATGGCGATGTCGCCAGCCAGGCCCTGGACCAATTCCCGCACGATACCCAGCCCCATTCCCTCCGCGTGCTCGTCGCCTTGCTGCATCAGCGCGGCGCGCGCGTGATCGGGAAAGCCTGGGCCTTGGTCCGTGACGCGCAGCAACAGGCGCGACCCGTCGCATTCACTGTCGACCTCGATCTCAGCGCCGGGCGGCGACGCGGCGACGGCATTGAGCAGGAGGTTGAGCAGGATCTGGCGCAGCGGCGCGGCGGGCAGGGGCAGCGCCTGCCCCGGCCAATCATTGCGGAACGCCAACCGTATCCGCTTGCGCCTGGCTTCCGAGCGGACCAGCAGCTGCACGTCCTGGATGTCCGTCAGGGTCAGGCGGGGGGACGGCTCGTCCGGCCTGAAGGTCTGCAAGCTGGCGTCCACCACGGAACGCAAGGTCTGTATGCCGCGGTCGATGAAATCGATGGCGTCCCGGCGCGCTTCTTCCTGATGCCCGAAGCGACGCAGTGTCTGCAAGGCTGTCTGCATGCCCGCCAGCGGGTTGCGCACCTCGTGGGCCAGCGCGGCGGACATGCGTCCCAGCAGCGCGGCGCGCTCGATGCGGTCGTGCCGGCGGGCCAGGGTCTCGCGTTCCTGCACGCTGCGGACCATCCAGTTATAGGCCTCCATCAGCTCGTTCAGTTCGTTGTCTCCGGGCTTGACCGCCCGAAGGTCCAGCAGTTCGGGCGTGTCGCGGCGGGCGGCGCGCAGTTGCTGCGTGAGGCGGATGATGGGCCGTTGCAGACGGCGCGCAAGCAGAAATCCCAGGCCCGCGCCGGCCAGGCTCACGCCCAGGCCGACCAGCACGAGTTCGATTGTCAGGGAGCGGCGTTGCGCGATGAAGTCGCCTGCATCCAGGTTGGCCGCGACCGTGCCCAGCCAGGGCCGGTTTTCGTCGAGCAGCCGCCAGGTCCACACGCCGTTGGACACGGCGCTCAGATACGTGCCGCTGGCTGACTTCGCAAGCTGCGCCTTGAGCGGAATGGCCTCGACCTCGGCATAGCGAGCCACGTGCGCAATCAACTGGCCCTGTGCGCCGATGATGGCCAGCGTGCGATCGACGATGCCGACTTGCGTGTCCAGGGCGCGGTTCAGAACTTCGAGCATCTGAGCCTGGTCGCCGGCGCGCACGGCAGGCAGCACGGCGGCCGACAGCCCATCCAGATAGACCTGGCCCAGGTTCGAGATCTGACGCTCGAACTGGCGCGAAAGACCGTGCAGCGATAGCGAGATCAGCGCGCTGGAAACGAGGAAGAAAAGAACGGCCACGCCCAGCGGAATCCTGACGGTCAGCGGTAGGCGGCCCATGCGGCGGAACATGGCAAGAATCGTTGGGGCAAAGAGAGGGATTATGCCTGCCGCGGGCAGCGCTCGGCATCGCGGAAAAAAGTGCAACGTTTGGAAAACCGAAGCTTCGCGGGCAAGTTCCATGCCCGTTCGTTGCTTCCCTTGTGGGGCAGAGGGTTTCCAGGGAATGCATGTCCCCTTTTCTGAACATTGAAGACGGGGCATGTTCATTTAAGTGAACGTTTTCACGGCGGCCCGGCCCGGGCGTTCCGCCGCACGCGCCGCGCGAGGCGACGGTGAAAGCGGAATGCAAGCGCCCATCTCTACAGTCCCGTTTCTTTCGATCCGTGGCGGCCCGAGCCGCCGCGAAAACAATATTGACTCCGAAAGGGAGGGGAAGATGCGCGGCAAGATACTGACGATAAAACGCGATTTATGGGGAGGAGCGCTGATTGCGCTCTGCGGAGCCTTGACGATCATCGAGGCCAACAGCTACGCGGTCGGCGAGCTGGCGCGGATGGGGCCGGGCTACTTTCCGATGCTGGTGGGCTGCTTCCTGGTTGCCCTGGGCATCCTGATTCCGATCAGCCCCGACCCGGATGACCTGGAGCAGCCGGACGAGGCGGCCGACCATGGCGCGCCGCAACCCACGAGGGCGGAACGCCTGCGAGGCATGGCCTGCATTGCGGCAGGAATCGGCGCTTTCATCGTGATCGGGCATTTCGCCGGCTTTCTCCCGGCGACGTTTGCGCTGGTCTTTATCGCCGCCATGGGAGATACGTCCAACACCTGGCGCTCGGCGGCGCTGCTCGCCACGGCGATGACGGTGTTCGGCTGGCTGGTCTTCTCCTGGGGCCTGCAGCTCCAGTTTCCGATGTTTCGCTGGGGCTAAGCCATGGAACTGCTATCGAACGTAATGCATGGCTTCTCCATTGCCTTCCAATGGGAGAACCTGGCCTGGTCGCTATTCGGCGTCTTCATGGGCAACTTGATCGGAGTGCTGCCCGGCATGGGCGTGCTGGCGGCGATCTCCATCCTGTTGCCGCTGACCTATGCCATGACGCCAACCGCAGCGCTCATGATGCTGGCAGGCATCTACTATGGGGCCCAGTACGGCGGCGGTATTACCTGCATTCTGCTGAACCTGCCCGGAACGCCGTCGCACGCCGTGACCTGCCTGGACGGCAATCCCCTGGCCAGGCAGGGCAAGTCCGGTTCCGCCTTGTTCATGCTGGTGATGTCGTCGTTCATCGGCGCGTGCGTGGGCATTGTCATCATGATCCTGTTCTCGCCCATCTTGGTCGAAGTGGCGTTCAAGTTCGGTCCCGCCGAGTACTTTTCCATGATGATGCTGGGCCTGTTCGCGGGCGCCACGCTGGCCAAGGGCTCCGCGGTCAAGGGGGTGGCGATGGTGTTCCTGGGCCTGTTGTTCGGTGTCGTCGGCACCGACGTCAACACCGGCACGATCCGCTATGCGTTCGGAGTGATCGAACTGAGCGACGGCGTTCAACTGGTGGCGCTGGCGATGGGGCTGTTCGGCCTGGCGGATTTCTTCGCGAACGTGAACCGCATCGGCAAGGCGACCGTGGTGGACAACGGAGCCAGGCGCATGGCGGTGCGTCCGGAGCCTGGCGACATCAAGAAGTCCGTTGCGCCGATCGCTCGCGGCAGCGCCATCGGCTCCGTGCTGGGTATCCTGCCGGGAACAGGCGCTACCATCGCGTCGTTCATGTCCTATGCGGTCGAGAAACGCGTGTCCAAGACGCCTGGCCGCTTCGGCAACGGCGCCATCGAAGGCGTAGCCGGTCCGGAGTCCGCGAACAACTCCGCTGCCCAGACCAGCTTCATTCCCACGATGAGCCTTGGCATTCCAGGCGATTCGGTCATGGCGCTGATGTTGGGCGCGCTTATCATCCATGGCATTCAGCCCGGTCCGCAGATGGTGACCGAGCATGCGGACATCTTCTGGGGGCTGATTGCCAGTTTCTGGATCGGCAACGCGATGCTGGTGGTGATGAACCTTCCGCTTATCGGCATGTGGGCCAAGTTGCTGCGGGTGCCCTACAAGTACCTGTTCCCTTCGGCGCTGTTCTTTGTCTGCGTGGGCGTATACAGCACCAACAACAGCCTCTTCGACGTGGCCGTCGTGTTGATACTGGGGGTGGTGGGCTACGTGTTCCTGAAGCTGCGGTTTTCGCCGGCTCCCTTGCTGTTGGGCTTCGTGCTCGGCCCCATGGTCGAGGAGAACTTCCGCCGCGCGCTGCTGCTGTCACGCGGCGACATGGCCATCTTCGTGGATCGTCCCATCAGCGCGGCGTTCATCTATGCCATAGGCGCCCTGGCGGCCTGGCTGGTCTATTCCACCATGAAGGCCCGCCGCAAGATGCGCGCCGCCTTGCTGGAGCAGACACAGTAATCACTCGGGAATGGCCGCTGCCGCGGCCGTCGTTCCATCCTGGACAGGGAGGTTTCCATGTACGGGCATCCCCATGGCCGGACCGTCAACGGATCCGATCGCTCCGCAAGCATCGATGTGATGCGCAAGCTGGCCTTCATCGAATTGATGGAGCTGCTGGAGTTCAGCGTGCTGCGGCTGGACAGTCCACAGGCGTGCCGGCCGGAGCCGGCGCGGGCCGGACTCATAGGCACGCTGGACTGGTGGTTTTCGGCATCGCCTGCCGAGTGGGCATCGGCGTGCGCGGATGCGTCGGACGTTGCGGTGTATATCTGTTCGAGCACGGCCGCGCTGAAGGAGGCGGTGCTGCCCGACGGCGACACCGTGCTGGATTTCGGGCGGTTGGCCGGGGAGGCCCGGCCCATGCGCGCCGTCGGCGAAGCGCGGGGATTGCGGTTGTATGCGACCGCTCACCCTGGACGGCGCGGCGAGGAGCGCGTGGGCGCGGCGCGCCGGGTGACGCTACGCGTGGACCTGAAGGCCTTGCTCAGCCGGGTCGTGGTTCCGGCCCAGGTGCCGCAGCATATGTTCGAGCTGGTCGCCAGCGTGGTCCGGTCGCGAGTCTGGGTCGATGTGGTGCGGCCGCAGGCCTTGGCGCTGACGCCGTAGAGCGGCCCGGCCGTTCATTTACCGCGCATCTGGTCGATCAGCCGCCGATCCCGCTTGGTCGGCCGGCCCGCTTCTATCCCCAGCGCAGGCTCGGGAGCCAGGCGGCGCATCTCCGCCGCGCGTTCGCGCGCGGCCACGCTGTCCGGGGTTTCTTCATAGAGTTGGCGCGCCACGGGCGCGGGGCCGCGCACGCCGCTGATGGCCACGACCCGCACGCGCAGCGCGGGGTCTTCCTTGCGGATGGCGATCAGGTCGCCGGGCGCGACTTCGCGGGCGGGCTTGGCGGGCTGGTCGTTCACCAATACCCGGCCTTTGCCGATTTCCTGCACGGCCAGGCTGCGCGTCTTGTAGAAGCGCGCAGCCCAAAGCCATTTGTCGAGCCGGATCCTGTCCATCTGCCTGTCCCTGCCTATGCGTTGCCAGGGATCATGATAGCCGGGCCGGGAGGCCCGGCACCAATCAATCCAGGCTCAGGTTCGCTTCCTTGACCACGCGCTGCCATTTGGCGATTTCGGCGCGGCGGAAGGTGTCCAGTTCGGCGGGCGTCGAGCCGATGGGCTCCGCGCCGATGCCGGCGAGTTGCTCGGCGATGGCGGGGTCCTTCAAGACCTTGGCCAGCGCCTGCGAAACCTGGTCCACGATTCCGGGCGGCGTGCCGGCCGGGGCGAACACCGCGTTCCATTCGTAGGTTTCGTAGCCCGGCACGCCGGACTCGGCGATGGTGGGCAGGTCGGGGGCGGCCTTGGAACGCTCCAGGCCGCCGACGGCGACGGCGCGCAGCTTGCCGTTCTTCACGTGCTGCCAGGCCGAACCCATGCTGGCGAACATCACCGGCACCTGGCCCGACATCACGTCGATCATGGCCGGGCCGCCGCCCTTGTAGGCCACGTGCTGCAGCTGGGTCTTGGCAAGCAGGTTGAACAGTTCGCCAGCCAGATGCTGCGCAGAACCGGGGCCGGCCGAGGCGAAGTACACGTGGTCCTTGGCGCCGGGCTGGCCCAGCTTGATCAGGTCGGCCACGGTCTTGACCTCGTACGAGGGCGTGACGACCAGCACGTTGGGCACGCGCAGCAACAGGGAGACGGGCGCAAACGCCGTCAGCGTGTCGAACTGCATCTTCGAATGCAGGGCGGGGTTCTGCGCATGGTTGGACGCGTCCAGCATCAGCGTGTAGCCATCGGGCTTGGCCTTGGCCACGACGGCGCCGCCGATCATGCCGCCGGCGCCGCCCCGGTTCTCGATGACGACAGGCTGGCCCAGCTCGGCAGCCAGCTTGGGGCCGATCAGGCGCGCCACCACGTCCACGGTGCCGCCGGGCGGGTAGGTGACGACCAGGGTGATGGCGCGTTCGGGATAGGCGGCGGATGCGGCGCCCGCGGCGCCGGCCAGCAGGCCCGCGACGGCGAACAGGACGCTGCGGCGCGCCAGGCGTTTGAAAAGATGGGTCATGGTGTGTCTCCTTGGAATTGGAACAGCTGCAAGGGCGTGTCGGCAAGCACGATGCGCCGTTGTTCGGGGTCGTCGATCCAGGCGTCCAGCCATTGCGTTGCCGACGGATAGGACGCCAGGTGGCGATGTTCGGTATGGGGCCAGTCGCTGCCCCACATGAGCCGCTCGGCGGTGTAGGCCTCCAGCAGGCGCTGCGTGGCCTGGCGGCCCGACGCGGCGCAAGCGGCGGCCTGCCAGTTGCGGTAGGGGGCGGACAGCTTGACCCATACGCGGCCGCTGTCTGCCTGCCGCAGCAGGTACTGGAAGCCCGGGTCGGATACGCCCTGAGCCGGGTCGGGGCGGCCGAAATGGTCCACCACCACGCGGCATTGCGCGGCCAGCAGCCCGGGCAGGATGTCGGGAAGGCGCGAGGCGGGCAGGTGGACTTCGACATGCCAGCCCAGCGCGTTCACGCGCGCCAGCAGCGTTTGCCAGAGAGGCAGGCCCAGATCGGGAACGGGCAGGCCGATCAGGTTCAGCCGGATGCCCACCACGCCCGAGCCGGCCAGCGCCTGCAGCGCCGCCGGGGCGATCCCGGGTTCCACCACGGCCACGCCGCGCAGGCGTCCGGGCGCGGCGCGCAGCGCGTCGAGCATGTGGCTGTTGTCCGTGCCCAGGAAACTGGGCTGCACTAGCACCCCGTGGCTCAGCCCGTGGGCGTCCAGCAACGCGAGGTACTCGGCCGGGGTGGCGTCGTGGTCCGGGGTGTGGCGGCGCACGTCGGCCAGCGCAAGGCCTTGCCGGAATACGTGCGCATGGGTGTCGACGGCGGCGCCTGTGGCGGGCGAGGGCAAAACGGTCTCCTTGTCTTGCGCCCGGCCCGGGGCCGGAGGCGCTTTTCATAAGGCGGGATTCTAGGAAGCCGACATATAATTTTCTATTCTGGAAAATTGCTTTATTTATATTGAATCAATATGGAAACCCGGCACTTGCGCTATTTCCTGGCGGTGGTCGACCACGGCAGCGTCAGCCGGGCCTCGGAATGGCTGGGCATCGCGCAGCCCGCGCTGAGCCAGGGCCTGGGCCGCATGGAGAAAGACCTGGGCGTGCGGTTGTTCGAACGCTCGCGCAGGGGTTCCACGCCCACGCCCGCCGCCCTCGCCATTCTTGAGGACGTGCGCGCCAGCGTGGCGCGGATCGACGCCGCCGCGCACCGCGCGCGCGAGATCGGCCGCGGCAGCGCCGGACAACTGACTGTTGGGCTGGTGTCGTCGGCCCTCTTCGACATGCTGCCGCGCGCATTGCGCGAGATGCGCAGGCAGGCGCCGGGCGTGCGCGTGATCCTGCGTGAAATGAGCAACGCCGAGCAGGCCGAGGCCCTGCAGACCGGCGAAATCGATATCGGCCTGATGCACACGCCGGTCGCGGTCGGCGGCCGCATGCGCGAACGCCAGCTGTTGCGGGACCGGCTGGTGGCCGCCGTGCCGGATGAGCTCGACGTGCCCGCCGATGGCCAGGTAAGCATGGCCCAGATCGCGCAGGCCGGCCTGGTGATGTATCCGCAGTCGCAGTTGCCGGCGTTCTACGCCGGCATCCTGGACGCCATGCGCAAGGCAGGGCACGACGCGCACGTGGCGCAGGAGGCGAACCGCACGCTCACTGTGCTGTCCTGCGTGGCGGGCGGTTGCGGGGTGGCGCTGCTGCCCAGCTGGATCCGCTCGATGAACTTCCGAGGCGTGCGCTTCTGCGAAGTGCGCGACGGCCAGGCGCTGCCCAGCTTCGACCTGAGCGCCATCTGGCCCGCCCGGTCCGTGCCGACGCTGGCGGACATGTTCGCCAACCTGGACCTGGGAGCCCGTTGAATGCGGCTGCTTTCAATGCGCCTTCACTTGCCCGGCCGGAACACTTAAGCGAGGCTTAAAACGGGCCTGCCGCCGGAACTCGAAGTACGCGTGTCGTCTAACAAGAAACGCGTATCTGGAGGGCGACCGGCTCATGGACCTGAATTGGCAGCAGCAACTCGCGGAAAGCGCGCTGTGGCTGGCGCGCGCGTTCGGCATGACCGCTGTGGCCCTGGCGCTGGCCGCGGCCGTGCTCGCGCGCACCACTGATTGGGGACGCAAGTTCTGGCGGCTGGCATGGCCGTACCTCACCCCCCGCCGCAGCTGGCGGCCATTGCTGACCCTGGCGCTGCTGCTGTTCCTGGCGATGTTCGCCGTGCGCATGACGGTGCTGTTTTCGTTCTGGTACAACGGCTTCTACAGCGCGCTGCAGGCGCTGGACCAGTCCGCGTTCTGGCGCTTCCTGGGCATTTTCTCGGTGCTTGCCTGCGTGCACGTCGCGCGGACCCTGGTCGACAGCTACGCCGGCCAGGCTTTCGACATCCGCTGGCGCGTCTGGCTCAATGAACGCCTGACGCGCGACTGGCTGGGGGCGGGCGCCTACTATCGCGGCCATTTCCTGGAAGCGCCCGTCGACAACCCCGACCAGCGTATCGAGCAGGACATCGCCATGTTCGTCACCGGCTCGCGCACGCTGGCGATCGGCGCGTTGAGCGCCATCGTGTCGCTGGTAGCGTTCACGTCCATTCTGTGGGGGCTGTCGGGCGCGCTGACGGTGGGGGGCGTGGAGATTCCGCGGGCCATGGTGTTCGTGGTGTACCTGTACGTGATTGTGGCCACGCTGTTCGCGTTCAAGATCGGGCGGCCGCTGATCAGGCTGAACTTCCTGTCCGAACGGTTGACGGCGAACTTCCGCTACGCCCTGGTGCGCCTGCGCGAAAACGCGGAAAACGTTGCGTTCTACCAGGGCGAGGACGTAGAGCGCGCCACCTTGTGGACACGCTTCACCGCCTACATCGCCAACCTGTGGGCCAGGGTGTACCGGGGCCTGAAATTCGATGGCTTCAACCTGTCGGTCAGCCAGGTGGCCGTGGTGTTTCCCTTCATCCTGCAGGCGCCGCGCTTCTTCAGCGGCGCGATCAAGCTGGGCGACGTCATCCAGACCTCGCAGGCCTTCGGCCAGGTGCAGGACTCGCTGTCGTTCTTCCGCACCTCGTACGACACCTTCGCGCAATATCGCGCCACGCTGGACCGGCTGAATGGATTCCTGGACGCCAACGAGGCAGCGCGGGCCCTGCCTTCCGTGCGGACGGAAGCGCTGCCCGACGGGCTGGACATCGAAGGCGTGCAATTGCGCCGCCCCGACGGCGCGGCCCTGCTGCGCGATCTGGACCTACAGCTGCGGCCCGGGCAGGCCCTGCTGATCAAGGGGCCCTCGGGCAGCGGCAAGACCACGCTGCTGCGCGCGCTGGCGGGCCTGTGGCCCTATGCCGAGGGCCGGGTGCGGCGGCCGCAGGGCGCGTCCGCGCTGTTCCTGTCGCAGCGGCCCTACCTGCCGCTGGGCGATCTGCGCGGCGCGGTGGCCTACCCGGGCCTGGCCCAGCCCGAGGACGACGCCCGCCTGGCGGAGGCGCTGAGGCAGGTGAACCTGGGGCATCTGGCCGGCCGGCTCGGCGAGGTGGCGGACTGGGGCCGTATTCTGTCCATCGGCGAGCAGCAGCGCGTGGCGTTCGCGCGAGTGCTTTTCAACCGGCCCGCCATCGTATTCCTGGATGAAGCGACCTCCGCCACCGATGAAGGCCTGGAGCATGCCTTGTACAGCTTGCTGCGCAGCGCGCTGCCCGCCTGCATGCTGGTCAGCGTGGGCCACCGCAGCACGCTGGATGCTTTCCATACCCACAGGCTGGACCTGGACGGCGCGGGCAACTGGAAACTGGGGCGGATGGAGGCGCGGCGGGAGCCCGCGGCATTGCGCCGCGCCGCGGCCTGACGCGTTCCGTATTTCCGTGTCAGGTGCCCACGCGCAAGGGGCCGGTCAGCTTGCGCAGCGCGGCGATCACGCTTTGCGCGGTGATGCGCCCTGTCTTGGGATTGGCCGAGGGGATGTTCTGGATCTCCATCGAGAACGATGCGGAATCGGACGCCACTTCGACGCGGTGGACATTGCGCTCCAGCGAGGGATCGGCCCAGATCTCCAGGGTGGTGCGGTCGGGGCCGATGCCCGCGAGCGAGACGCTGACCGCCACGTTCAGGTTGGCGGGGAACCCCACCGCGGCATCGCGCGGCGTGCCGCGGAAGATCAGGCGGGGCTCGGTGATGTCCGAAATGTCGATATTGTTATCGGCCAGGTAGGGGGCGCCCAGCAGGCCGCGCACGGGCTTGCGCGTGATCATCGTGACGGAATGGATGACGCCTTCCGCCGCGGCCGTGATGGCGTCGAGGCCGAGGATGGCGCCGGACGGCACCACGATCTGGCCTTGATGGGCGCGCGCGAGTTCTATCAGGTCGTCGTGGCGCAGCAGGGCGCCCGAACTCAGCACGACCAGTTTCTTGCCGGCGCGCAGCACGGGTTCGGCGATGTCGCGGAACACTGCGGCGGGAGCGCATTCGACGACCACATCGCAATGCTCGTGCAGGGCGCCGATGCGGGTGTACACCGGGGCGCCGTTGGCCCATGCGAAAGCGGGCGGGGCGTTCGGGTCGCGCACCGCGACGGCGGCCAGCGCAAGGCCGGGCAGCCCGGCGTCCAGGGATTGGGCCACGGCCTGGCCGATGGCGCCGAAGCCGGCGATGCCGACGCGATAGCGAGTCATAGGAATCCGTAAGGTAGTTGGTGGGCTCACTGTATTCAGCGCGCGGGCCAGCGTCAATGCGCAATGGCCGCGGGCGCTACACTCGTGCGCGATACCGGCAGGAGCAGAGCCATGCAGATTCTTCGAGAAACGCCGCGCGACCGCGAGACCATCTTCGCGTTGACGCAGGACGCGTTCAAAGACCATCCCCACAGCCAGGGAACCGAAGGGCGCATCATCGACGCCCTGCGCGAGGCGGGCGCGCTGACGCTGTCGCTGGCGGCCTGGGAGGACGGACGCATGGCGGGCCACATCGCATTTTCGCCGGTGACGGTAAGCGACGGTTCAAGCGATTGGTATGGGCTGGGGCCGGTGGCCGTGCGGCCGGACCGGCAGGGCTGCGGCGTTGGCGCCGCTTTGGTGCGCGAGGGCCTGGCGCGGCTCCGGGCGCTGGGCGCGGCGGGCTGCGTGGTGCTGGGCGACCCGGGCTATTACGGCCGTTTCGGGTTTGCCCAGGCGGAGCTGAAGTACCCGGGCGTGCCGCCCGAATACTTCATGGCGTTGAGCTTCACGCGCCCCGCGCAAGGCGAGGTCGCCTACCATGCCGCGTTTTCGGCCTAGCTGCCTTTCTGCGCGCGGGCCATGTAGTCGACGGTCAGGTTGGACAGCGCGCGCACGCCGTTGAGCAGGCCCGACTCGTCCACGTAGAAGCGCGGCGAATGGTTGGGCGCCGCCTTGTCCACGTCGGTGCCCTTGGGGGTCACGCCCAGGTAGAAGAACATGCCCGGCACTTTTTCCTGATAGAAGGAAAAGTCCTCGGATGCCGTCGATTTGGGTTGCAGCCCATAGTTGCCGTCGCCCGCCACGCGGCGCAGCGTGGCGCCCATCTTTTCCGTAAGCTCCGGGTTGTTGACGGTGGCGTTGTAGAGCTCCACCACGCGCACGTCCGCCTTGGCGCCCGCGCTCTGCGCGATCATGTCGGCGGTGCGCGCGATGCGCTGGTGGATGTCCTTCTTCATGCCTTCGTCGTAGGTGCGGATGGTGCCCGTCATGACGACGCTGTCCGGCACGATGTTCATGCGGTTGCCGCCATGGATCGCGCCCACGGTGATGACGGCCGGCTCCAGCATGCTGTTGATCTGGCGGCTGGGTATGGTCTGGAGGCCCAGGATGATCTGCGAGCCGACCACGATGGGATCGATGCCCGACCACGGCCGCGCGCCGTGCGTCTGCTTGCCTGTGACGTCGATCCAGAACTGGTCGGCGGCGGCCATGGCGGGCCCGCTGCGCCACGAGAGCTTGCCGGCGGGGTAGGCGCTGGATACGTGCAGGCCGAAGATGGCGTCGACCTTCGGATTGTCCAGCACGCCTTCCTGCACCATCATCTTGGCGCCCCAGATCTTCTTGCCGTCGGGCTCGAAGTCGGCGGGGCTTTCCTCGGCGGGCTGGAAGATGAACTTGACGCTGCCGGGCAGCTCGTCCTTCATGCCGGCCAGCACTTCCGCGGTGGCCATCAGGATGGCGGTATGGGCGTCGTGGCCGCAGGCGTGCATCACGTCCACTTCCTTGCCCAGGTAGGTGCCTTTCGCCTTGGACGCGAAGGGCACGTCCACCTGTTCTTTGACCGGCAGCGCGTCCATGTCGGCGCGCAGCGCCACCACCGGCCCGGGCTTGCCGCCCTTGAGCACGGCGACGACGCCGGTGCCGGCCACGCCGGTCTTCACGTCCATGCCCAATGCGCGCAGATGATCGGCCACCAGCTTGGCCGTGCGCGTTTCCTGATTGCCGAGTTCCGGGTGTTGGTGGATGTCGCGCCGCCAGGCGATGAGCTTGTCTTCGATGGCGCGGGCGCGTTCGTCGATCTGCGCGGCCAGCGCGGGATTCGGCGCCGGGACCAGCGGCCCCTGCGTGCCCGGCGCGCTTTGCGCGGCTGCCGGGCCGGCCATCAGCAGGTGGGCGGCCAGCGCCAGCGGCGCCAGGCGGAACAGGGCATTGGATTGCGGCATGTCTCGTTCTCCTCTTGGTTGTTAACCTGTTATTGAACGAGGATCTTACCTGAGCGTTTTGGCGCCGGCGCGTTTGTTACGGACGCTTAAAAACAGGCGGTTTTGATTCCGGCCGGTGGAATTCCGCGCCTCGGAAATCGGCGCTCATGCCGGGCGCAGGACGCGCTTGGAGCCGCGCGCGAGGGCCAGCAGCAACAGTGCCGCCACCAGCGACGCGGCGCCCGCCGCGAGCATCGCGGCGTGGAAGCCGCCGGCCAGCGCATCGGCGTACAGCGCGGCCGCGTTGGCGGGCTGCGCCGGCATGGCATGCTGGGTGATGGCGGCACGCGCGAGCGCCTGCGCATCGGACGCGCCCAGGCGCGACAACGACGCCGTCAACGCCTCGATCGCGCGTCCGCTCATCAGCGCGCCGAGCAGCGCGATGCCGATGGTCATGCCGGTCTGGCGCAACGCGTTCATGGTGGCGGACGCCATGCCGGAGCGCTCGCGCGGCACGGTGGCCATGACCGCCATGCTGGTCGACGGCACGGCCAGGCCCGTGCCCAGGCCCAGCAGCACCAGCAGGGATCCCGATACCGCGTAGGGCGTGTCCGCCTCGAATCCCATCATGCCCAGCATGGCGGCGCCGATCAGCGTGTAGCCGGCGATCATCAGCCGCGGCAGGCCGAAGCGCAGATTGAGCCGGCCGAACACGATAGAAACCAGCCCGGCCGCGGCAAACTGCGGCGCCAGCTGCCAGCCGGCCGCCAGCGGCGACAGGCCCCGCACGTGTTGCAGGTACAGCGAAAAAAAGAACAGGCTGCTGTAGGCGGAAAACCCCAGCACGAACGACGCGAAATTGGTGATGGCGAAGCCGGTGTCGCGGAACAGGCCCAGGGGCAGGATGGGCCGCGCTACGCGGTGCTCGACCCACAGGAAGGCGATCAGCCCGGCGGCGGCGACGGCCAGCGCGCCCGCCGCCTGCGGCGCGGCCCAGCCGTGTTCGCCGGCGGCGATCAGCCCGAAGGTCAGCGCGCCCAGCCACAGCACGCTCAGCGCCTGGCCCGCCGGGTCGAAGGCGGCATGTTCGGGATGGGCGCTTTCCGTGATGCTCCAGGCCCCGAGCGCCACGGCCAGCGCGCCCACCGGCAGGTTGATCAAGAAGATGCTCTGCCAGTCGAAGTGCGCGACCAGCACGCCGCCCAGCATCGGCCCGACGATGAGCGACACGGCATTGCACGAGGCCCAGATCCCGATGGCCTGGGCGCGCTCTTTCGGATCGGGAAACGCCTGCGTCAGCAGCGACAGCGCCCCGGGAACCAGGAGGGCGCCGGCCACGCCCTGCACGGCGCGGCCGATCAGCAAGGCGGTCAGGCTATCCGCCAGCCCGCACAGGGCCGAGCCCGCGGTGAACAGCAGCACGCCTGCCAGCCACGAGCGCTTGCGGCCGTAGCGGTCGCCCAGCGGGCCCGCGGACAGCATGAAGGCCGAGAGGAAGAGGGCATAGGCGTCCACCACCCATTGCAGCCCGGCCATGTCGATGCGCAGCGCGGCCTGCATGGTGGGCAACGCCACGTTGACGATGCTGATGTCCAGGATGGTGATGAAGCTGCCCAGGTTGACGGCCAGGACCAGGGCGCGGCGGCGTGCGGGATGCATAGCGGCGGATGGGGTGAAGGAAGGGGTATTCTAATAACCGACCGACCGTCGGTCAATTGGAAAAAGAATCGTTCTCAAATTTTGATCCTGGGCGGGCGTGTCCTCTACACTGGCGCCTTGCCGTTGAATGGATGCCTAGCCGATATGTCTGCCGCCCCAGACCCGCTTTCCCCGCCCGCAGGCCCGGCGGCCGCCCGGAAGCCGCGCACCAAGCCGGCCGCGGTCCGGTTGGACGAGTTGATGGCAGCGGCGGAAGCGCTGTTCGTCCAGAAGGGAGTCGAGGCCACCACCATCAACGAAATCGTCGAACGCGCCGGCGTGGCCAAGGGCACGTTCTATCACTACTTCACCTCCAAGAACGACATGCTGGCGGCCCTGCGCGCCAAATTTTCGCAGGGCTTCCTGGACCATATCGCGCAGGCCGTGGACGCCTGTGCGCCGGATGACGGCGTGGCGCGGCTGCGCGCCTGGACGCGCGCCGGGGTGGAAGCCTATTTCGGAGGCTACGCCCTGCATGACGTGGTGTTTCACGATACGCACCATCCCGACCGGGGCGTGGCCGAGAAAAGCGCGGTGCTGGAGCAGCTCGAAGGCATCCTGGAAGCAGGCGCGCGGGCCGGCTGCTGGCCCATGGATGACGCGGCGCTCGCCGCCATCGTGCTGTATCACGGCATGCACGGCGCCGTGGACGCCCGCATCGCGCAGGGCCGGCTGGACGCGCGCGAGCTGTCCGAGCCCTTGTCGGAAACGTTCCTGCGCGCGCTGGGCGCGCGCGCGGACTGAACCCGTGCGGGGCCGGCTATTGCAGCTTGATGCCCAGTTCCTTGATCAGCGGCTCCATGTCCGCCCGGTCTGATTCGATCGTCGCCGCCAGCTCCTCCGGCGAGCTGCCGATCGGGATCATGCCCAGCGTTTCCATCTGCGCCTTCATCGCGGGATCCTTCAGGATGTCGGAAACGGACTTCTGGATCAGCGCCACGCGGTCCTTGGGCGTGCCGGCCGGGGCCATCAACCCGATCCACGGCTGCGGCGCATAGCCCTTCAAGCCGGATTCCTCCAGCGTCGGCGTCCCGGGCAGCCCGCCGAAGCGTTCGGGGCTGGTGATGGCCAGGGCGCGCAGGCGGCCGCTGTCGATCAGGCCCTTGGAGCTCGAAGGCGCATCCAGGCCCACGTCGAGCTGCCCGCCGATCAGGTCGTTCTGCGTCTTGCCTGACGAGGACGAGGGCACGTACAGGGCCTTGATGCCGGCGCGGCGGGCCGTCTGCTCCCAGACCAGGTGGAAGGCGGTGCCGATGGAGAAGGAGCCCACGCTGAGGTTGCGGGCCTTGCTTTCGCGGACGAAATCGTCCCAGGTCTTGAGCGGGCTTTCCTTGGGCACGATGAAGATGAACGGCGTGCGCGCCACCAGGGAGATGGGCTGCAGGTCCTTCTGCGGATCGAACGGCAGGCTGTCCACCGCGAACGGCACGATGGTGATGGACGAGGCCACCACCATGCCCAGCGTGTAGCCGTCGGGCGCGGACTTCACCAGCGCGCCCGTGCTGATGATGCCGGAGGCGCCCGGCTTGTTTTCGACCACCACGGGCTGCCCCCAGGCGGCGCCGAGCTTGCTGGCCAGCACGCGCAGCATGACGTCCACGGGCCCGCCGGGCGGGTTGGACACGATGATTTTCACCGGCTTGTCGGGGTAGGCCGCGGTGGCTGCCAGCGGCATCAGCAGCGCCAGCGCGAGCGTGGTTTGCTTGAACATGGAATTTCCCTTGAATCGTTGATATGGGGGGGGCGCCGGGCGGCGAGGCCCGGGCGAGGCGCAGAGGAGGCTCAGGCCAGGATCTGCATGTGCGGGGCCGCGGGCCAGCCGGGGGCGTCTCCGCGGATGAACGCGATCCATGCCGCTTGCGTGCGGCGCGCCAGCTGGCCGGCCTGCTCGGGCGGCAGGCCGGCCAGCATGGGCGCGGCGGAAAACGCCTGCAGGGTATCGAACACGAAAGGCAGCTCGATGCAGTGGCACGCGCCGAAGCGCGCCGTGGGCGCCACGTCGAAGCGCGCGAGCCAGGCGCCGCGGCCCTGGGCGATGGCGTCCTCGGCCCATTGCCGCGACGGCGCGCCGAAAACGTCCTCGCCCAGCTGTTGGCTGGCGGCGTCCAGGGCATTGCCGGGGAAGGCGGCCATTTCGTCCCGCGTGTAGCAGACCAGCACGTCGGTGCGCGACGCGGCCCGCTTCAGCGCGGGCGCGATGTCCAGGGGCAGTATTTCGCCGTCCAGCACGGGGCCGAACAGGCTGCGGCTGCTGCCTTCGGCGCGCAGGGCTTCGGCCACTTCGGGGGCCTGCTGCGCGGCCAGCAGCGCGGCGACCGGCAATTCGCGCGCAGCTTCCAGGCTGTCGGCGCCGGCGGCGCGCAGAAAGGCCTGCCCCAGCGCGTCGGCCTGCCGCGCGGTGCGGAATCCGCGGCCCAGCGCGGCGCTTTGCAGGATGGCGCGCGAGAACCGCGGCTTGCGGGCCAGCATGGCGCAGATCGAGGATGCGCCGGCGGATTGCCCCATGACCGTGATCCGCTCCGGATCGCCGCCCAGGTCCTGGATGTTGTCCAGCACCCAGTTGATCGCGGCTTCCTGGTCCAGCAGGCCCGCGTTGGCGGTCTGCCCGGACACGTGCAGCCAACCCAGCGCGGCCAGCCGGTAATTCACGGCCACGACCACCACGTCGCCGCGCTGCGCCAGGCGCGACCCGTCGTACCAGTCCAGCGCGCCGGCGCCGCTTTGCCAGGCGCCGCCGTGCAGCCACACCACCACGGGGCGCCGCTGCTCGTCGGCGCCGGGCGTCCAGACGGTCAGGTGCAGGCAGTCTTCGGACTGCGCGGCCTCGAAATCGCCCATTGCGCCGCGCAGCCGCGATGGCAGCTGGGGCGCGACCGCGCCGGGCCGGGTGGCGTCGAGGTCGCCGCGCCACGCCGCAGGCTGTGGCGGCGCGAACCGCAGGCGGCCCACCGGCGCCTGCGCATAAGGAATGGCGCCATAGCGGCAAACGCCGCCTTCGCGCACGCCGGTCAGCGTGCCTGCCCGCAGCGTCGCCTGAACGGTTTGACTCATATCCTGTCCCCTTGTGTGCTTGTTGGTCGAACGTCCGCGGCGGATGCCGCGGACGCCGCACTATGGTAGGGAGGAAAAAGCCGTGCCGGCCATGCCGGTTTTGAACGAGGCCATGCGAAACCCGCATGGCCCGGGAGGCGGTCGCCGCCGGCCTACTTCACGATGCGCGCGTCGAGGCTGTTGTCCGCCAGCGCCTGGGCCTGCTCGCGGGTCATCCCCAGGTGCTCGTACAGCGCGTGGAAGTTCTCGTTCACGTAGCCGCCGAAATAGGCGGGATCGTCGGAATTGACGGTCACCTTCACGCCGGCGTCCAGCAGCGACAGGATGTTGTGATGGCGCATGTGTTCGAACACGCGCAGGCGGATGTTGGACAGCGGGCACACTGTCAGCGGGATCTGCTCGTCGATCAGGCGGGCAATCAGGCGGGGATCTTCGGCGGCGCGCACGCCGTGGTCGATGCGCAGCACCTTCAGCAGGTCCAGCGCTTCCCAGATGTATTCCGGCGGCCCTTCCTCGCCCGCGTGGGCCACGGCGGGCAGGCCTTCGGCGCGAGCGCGGTCGAACACGCGCTGGAACAGGCGCGGCGGGAAGCCCTTCTCGCTGCTGTCCAGGCCGACGGCGATGAAGGCGTCGCGGTAGGGCAGCGCCGCTTCCAGCGCACGCATGGCCTGCTCTTCGGGCAGGTGGCGCAGGAAGCTCAGGATCAGGCCGCTTTCCACGCCCAGCTTCTTGCGGCCGTCCTTTAGCGCCTGGCCGATGCCGTCCAGCACCGCCTCCAGCGGCACGCCGCGGTCGGTATGGGTCTGGGGATCGAAGAAGGGCTCGGTATGGACGACGTTCTGCTCGCGGCATTTCAGCAGATAGGCCCAGGTCAGGTCGTAGAAGTCCTGCTCGGTGCGCAGCACGTCGGCGCCCAAATAATAGAGATCCAGGAATTCCTGGAGATTGCCGTAGTCGTACGCGCCGCGCAGGGCGTCGATATCGGGCCAGGGCAGGGCCACGCCGTTGCGCTGCGCCAGCTGGAACAGCAGCTCGGGTTCCAGCGAGCCTTCCAGGTGCAGGTGCAGTTCCGCCTTGGGCAATGCGTTGAGCCAGTCGTGCATGGTGTTCGGATCCTGAAGGGAATGCGTGTTCACGCCGCCAGCGCGATGCTGTCGGCCTGGATGGCCAGTTCGAGCTGCGCCGCGAAGGCGCGCGCCTGGCGCGTGCTGGGGCGGTCGCGGCGCCAGATGGCCGCCAGGGGCGATTTGCGCAGCGCGGGCCGCGCCGGCAGCACCGCCAGCTCGCCGCGCGCCTGCTGGACGGCCGCAACGCTGCCCGGCAGCATCCATAGATACTGCCCGTCCAGCAGCATCTCGCGGCCGAACTCCAGCGACAGGACGCCGATCATATCGGGAATGGGCAGGCCGGCCTGGCGCAGGGACATTTCCAGTTCGCCGCGTATGCGGCTGCCGGGCAGGGCGGTGATCCAGGGGTAGGCCACGTAGTCCGCCAGCGTGGTGCCGGGCAGCCCGGCCAGGGGGTGGCGGGTGGAGCAGGCCAGCACCACCGGGTCGTCCAGCAGGGCGGTCGAGCGGTAGATCTGCGGGTTGACGGTAGAGGAGAAGCGGCTGATCAGCACGTCGATCGCGCCGGCGTCCAGGTCCTCGATAAGCCGCTCGTGCGTGCCGATCTCGATGGTGAGCGTGATGCGCGGACAGGCCTGCCGGAAAGCGCGCGCGGCCTCGGCCACGGGCCAGCCCGCGAACATCGAAAAGCAGCCCACGGTCAGGCTGCCTTCGTCGCCGCGCGACACGGCCGCGAGATCGGTTTCGGCCTTGCGGAATCCGGTAAGCAACTGGCGCGCGTGGCGGCACATCGCAACGCCCAGGGGCGTGCAGGTGGTGCCCTTCGCGGTGCGCTCGAACAGCCGCGCGCCGACCAGCTCCTCGATTTCGGCGATGGCGCGCGAGAGGCCGGATTGCGTGCTGTGCAGTTGCGCCGCCGCTTTGGACAGATTGCCCAGCTCGGCGACAGTCAGCACGATTTCCAGGTGCCGGATGCGAAGCTTTCCTCGGAACGGTGTCATGGCGCAGCTTAGTCGATGTGCCGATTATTCTCTGTCGCGGCACGCTTGGCAACGCGCTCGGCGGATCCGGACGGTGTTGCGGGGCGCGCTGGCGCCGGACGCCCGTTTCGCGGCGGGCGCGGCTGTTCGATGTCATCGGCCGGATCGCGGTACGATCCCGGCTGACTTCGATTTTTCAGGATTGCCATGCGCCAGCGTTCCATTCGCTTTCGAATCGATACTTTTTCCCGCGTGCTGACGGCCGCGGTGTTCGCGGCCGCCGCCGCGGGGGCCGCGCATGCGCAAGCGCCGTCATCCGCCACCGGATCGCGCGCCCAGCCGGCCGCTCCGGCCCAGCCGCTGCCCACCTTGACGCCCAAGCGCAGCTTCGACGACGCGCCCGCCGCCGCCCCG
>NZ_JPYO01000008.1 GCF_000757485.1 Achromobacter sp. RTa | reverse complement strand
CCAGCCGCCGCGGGGCCTGCCGCCACGCCGGCGCCGGCGGCTCCCGCCGCCGCGCCCCAGGTCATCATCCCGACCGAACTGGACACCAAGGCCTGCATCGCCAAGCTGCGCAAGGGGGCGGCCGCCAATGGGCTGACCGTCGCCGATTGGGACAAGTACACGGCCAACGCCAAGCTGCTGCCCACGACGGTGGCGTCCGCCAAGGGCCAGCTCGAGGGGCGCGAAGCGTGGTGGGACTACATCGCCAAGACGGTGGACGATGAGCGCGTGAAGGACGGCAGCGCCGTGCTGGCCAAATATGGCCCGCAGCTCGCCGCCATCAGCCAGCAGTACCAGGTGGACCCGGCCACCCTGGTCGCCATCTTCGGCATCGAAACCAACTACGGCCGCCAGGTCGGCAAGACCGACGTGCTGGATGCCTGGCTGACGCGCGCCTGCACCGAGAACAAGTCGCTGTGGGAAAAGAACGCCTACGCCTCGGTGCGGCTGCTGCGCGACGGCACCGTGCCGGCCGACAAGTTCATCGGCTCCTGGAGCGGCGCTTTCGGCATGACGCAGTTCATTCCGACCTCGTTCTATGAACTGGCCGCCGACGGCGATGGCGATGGCAAGATCGATCTGTACAACTCGCTGCCCGATGCGCTGGCCTCCACGGCCAATCATCTGCGCAAGCGCCGCGCCAAGTGGACGCACGGCCTGCCGGCGGTGGTGGAAGTGCGCGTGCCCGCCGAGCTGGCGGCCGCCATTCCTCCCGAACCCGATGCCGAGTACGTCGGCTCGCAGGACCGCCGCACGATCGCCCAATGGGCGCAGGCCGGCCTGAAGCAGGGCGACGGGTCCGCGCTGAAGCTGCCCTCGGGCAACGACGAGCAGGCCTATCTGTTCGCGCCCACCGGCGCGAAGGGCCCCGTCTTCCTGGCCACGGTGAACTTCGACGCCATCCTGCACTACAACCAGTCGCGCCGCTACGGCCTGGCGGTGTCGCTGCTGCTCAACCGCCTACAAGGCGGCCCGGCGCTCGTCGCGGCCTGGCCCACCGACGACCCCGGCCTGTCGCGCGCGCAGATCAAAGAGCTGCAGGACATGCTCTACGGCCTGGGCCACGACGTGGGCGTGGCGGACGGCATTCCGGGCGCCAAGACCCGCGACGCCGTGCGCGAGGAACAGGCCAAGCGCGACCTGCCGCAGGATGGGCGGGTCGGCAAGCGTATCTACGACGCGATCAAGGCCACCTGGCCGCCCGAGGCGATCCGCGCCCGCCCGGACGGCCAATCGTGACGGCCGCGCCGGGCACGCAGGGCTACGGCGAAAACGCCGCGGCCCTTGCGGACCAATACGAGAGCATCGCGTTCGCGGACGTGCACCGCGACGTGGCGCACCTGATTCCGTCCGCGCCGTCGCGCATCGCGGACATCGGCGCGGGGTCCGGCCGCGATGCCGCCGCGCTGGCGCGGATGGGCCATGCGGTGGTCGCGGCCGAGCCCACGCAGGCGCTGCGTCTGGAAGGGCAGCGCCGTCATGCGCTGCCCAACCTGGAGTGGGTGGATGACGCCTTGCCAGGCCTGGACGGCCTGCGCGGGCAGGGCCGCGCATTCGACGTGATCATGCTCACGGCCGTGTGGATGCACCTGGATGCCGATGAGCGCCGCCACGGCATGGAGGCGTTGGCGGCGTTGCTGGCGCCGCGTGGCCAGATCCTCATGTCGCTGCGGCATGGGCCCGTGCCTCCCGGGCGCCGCATGTTCGACGTATCCGCGCAGGAGACTATCGAGCTGGCCGGCGCGCACGGCCTGTTCTCCCATCATCTCAGCGAACGCGAGGACATGCTGGACCGCGCCGACGTGCGCTGGAGTTTCCTGGGCCTGCGCCGCGGCTGAACCGCGGCGCCGGTTCATCCTTCCGGATCTGGGCCGGGCCGGGGGACGGCCGGTATGATGGAAGGCGCCATCACTTTTTTTCCGCCATGTCCATAGCGCTGTTTCCTCTTGTGTTCGACACCGCCCGGCTGCATGCGCAGCGCATGGACGAAGCCCACCTTCCGCTCATCGCCGCCATGCATGCGGACGGCCGCCTCATGGCGACAATGGGCGGCACCCGCGATCTGACGGCCAGCCAGCTCTATCTGGAACGTAACGTCGCGCACTGGAACGAGCACGGCTTCGGCATGTACATGCTGAGCGAAAGGGACGGCGGCGCGCCGGTGGGGCGCGCCGGGCTGAAGCGCGCCATCGCGCGCGAGGGGATAGAGCTGGCCTACGCTTTCCTGCCCGGCAGTTGGGGCAGGGGGTACGCCACCGAAATCGCCCAGGCGCTGCTGGCGTTGGGCTTCGGGCGTCTGCCCGTGGACGCGCTGGCGGCGGTGGCGCTGGACGGCAACGCCGCTTCATGCCGGGTCCTGGAAAAATGCGGCATGCGCCATGTCGCCACCCAGGGCGCGGGCAGCGCCGGGAAGCGGCACTACGAGATCCGCCGCGCCGAGTGGCGAGTCGCAGCTACGGCGTGATCGATCGGGGCCGGCCGGATCGGCGCTAACATTTCTCCATGAACACCCATAAAGCAATTCCAGACGACGATCCGCCGCCCATTCCGCCCGAGCCTCCCGCGCCCGAGGAGTGCTGCAACAGTGGCTGCATTCCCTGCGTGTATGACGTTTATAACGAGGCCATGGACGCCTACCGCGAAGCGCTGAAGGCGTGGAAGGCCAGGCACGAGGAAAAGTCAGGCGCCTAGGGCCTGTGCCAAGCTCCAATCAGCATAGACAGGCCCTGGCCTCAGCCGGCCAGCTTCATGTGGATGATGGGGAAGGGCCGGCCTGAGTCGTCGTGCGCCGAGCGGCCGACGTCCTCGAAGCCGTAGTGCTTGTAGAAGCCGTGGGCCTGGGGGTTCTGTTCGTTCACGTCCACCAGCAGGGTGCCGTGCAGCGACCGCGCGAAATTCAGCAGGCGGCGTCCGGCCCCCTTGCCTCGCTTGTTCGCGTCCACGAACAGCATTTCGACCTTGTTGCCGTTCAGGCCCATGAAGCCGGCGACTTCGCCGGCATCGTCTTCGCATACCCATACCCGCACCGAGGGCAGGTAGGTATTGAGCACCTGCGGGTACATGGCCTGTATTTCTTTTTCCGTCAGGAACGTATGCGTGGCGCGCACCGAACGGAGCCAGATGTCCACCAGGGCCAGGTCGTCGCCGTGATTGCGTTCTCGGATGTTCATTTTCTTATTGGTTCTGAAGGTCGGTTGCCGTCGCGGTCCTTGGCCGTGGGCGGCATGATGCCGCTAAAGTCCCGAGCGGTATAGCTCAGTCGCCGCCAGGACGGTTTCCATCTGCACAGTATGCGCGAAAACAAAACGGTCGCCGTAGACGGTTTCATCCGGAAACTCCGAAATCAGCGCCAGCGGCAGATCTTCGCGGTCGCTTTCCGTCATCTGCACGGGGATGCCGTTGAGCACGTTGAATCCCGTTTCGAGCGCGTGCGCCTGAAATAGTTCAAGCTGCCGGGCGTTGAACTCGATCAGGCCGGGCACGTTGTGCGCGAGCCTTGCGGTGACGCCTTCGATCAGGCGGCGGGCGCGTTCGCTCCAGCCCGGATGATGGCGCAGCACCAGGAAAAAGCCCTTGGGTATCGTCCACTGCTCGAAGTGGCGCGGCAGATAGCCGGATAGCGGCCGCGTCCATTCGTGGGCGGGATAGCCGTGCAGATTGATGTGCAGCTGCGCCCCGCTGATGGCCACCGCCTGATGCCGGCCGTCGCGCTCGAAGAACGGGGCGCGTTCGCGGTAGGCGATGTCATCGCCCAGCGCGCTGTAGCGCGACGCGTGCAGCATGTGGCGCGGGTGATGCTCGCGCAGCCGGTTGAAGAGCGCATAGCCGTCCGGATTTTCGGCGGCGATGAGCGCGAAATGGGCATTTCCGCGCGCGGCCAGCGTCTGCGCGGCGCGCAGCGCGCCGACGACGCCCGAGGTTTCGTTGGCGTGCTGCGCGCCCGAAATGAAGACGGCGGGGCCGGGGCCGCGCAGGTACGTTCCCAGCACCGGCCGGCCCTGGCGCGAAACGGCCTGGAACGTGTCGCCGCCCAACGCGGCCATGCACCCGGCGATGTGAGCGGCCGAAAGCGGCTCGCGGGTTTGCGCCAGCGGCGTTTCCGGCGCGGCGGGGACGACGGACGCGAGCGCGGCGAACGGTTCCAGCGATATCCGCACGCGCGCCGCGCCGTCGTGGCGGCGGATGTCCGGAATGATCTGGCCGGGCTGCAGGCCGCGGTCGCCCGAGGGCCGGCCCGAATGCTGCTGGAAGTGTTCCAGCAGCGAGAAATACACGTCTTCGTGCAGCGCTTCGAAGGTGCTGACGATTTCCTCGTCCAAGGGCAGCGCGAAATCGATGCCCGGCAGGTCCACGCGGATCTCCAGGCGCTCGAAATACGGCTCATGGGCGCCCCACGCGTGCGTGCGCACCGTGTCCACGATGCTGCGGAAGACTTGCTGGTATTCGGTGGTTTGCGCCGCGTCGGTCTGCAGCGCGCCGCCGGCGTCGCGCACGCGCAGCCAACCGGTGGGCGAGAGTTCGGGCGTGCCGTCGCGCGACTGGCCCAACTGGTTCGGCGCGTAGACGCGCTCTTCGATCTTGCGGCCGTCGGCGTACGTCAGGCAGACGTCGTAGTGCAGATCGCTGGCGCCGGCATGCATCGTGACTCGCGCGCCTTCGAGCAGGGCGGCCAGCGGATACGCCTCCAGCGTGAAGCGATTGGCCTGGGCGTGTTCGTGCACGGGATAGCGGACGATGACGGAGTCCAGCCCTGCAGGATCGACTTCTTCCAGGAAGAAATGCAGCAGCGGTTTGTAAGCGCTGCGAAAGCGCGCGGTGACTCCCGCCTGAGCCAGGCGGGCCTGCGCGGCGCGGCGCGCTTCCAGCCCTTCGAACAGCCAGCCTTCGACGACCGCGCCGCGCCAGGCCGGCCCCAGGTAGGCGTGCGTCCAGGCATCCAGCGTGCGGTCGAATGTTCTATCCAGCAACGACATCTTCGGCAATCCTTAAAAATCCCTGACTGGCGGCGGGCGGCGATACCTGCCTGCCCCATCGGGTCCCGCCGCTCGCGCGATTGGCGGGCCTTTCCCCGCGCGACAGGGGCTCATCGTAGCGCGCCAGTCCTGTTCGCGCGTTTTACCCGCCACGCGCAAGGTATCGCCGTCCGGCGCGTCTGCATTGTGCGCCCCGTCAGCCAGCCCATGCGCGGCGCCGCCGCGCGCGGTCGGATCATGCAAGCCGGGGAGGGCGCGTAGGGCATCGGGCGGCAGGCGACCGGACTCGACCCTGGAAAGCGCCGGTGCGGAAGAGGCGGGATGGGGAGGAAACGATGGCGTCCCGGGCAGAGACAGGTATGGGCAAGACAGCAAAGGGACGGGTCGGCGGCAAAACGTCGGCGGATTATTGACGATTCGCCGACCTGCGGTCATCCGGGTTAACCCGGTCTGATTTTTCATCCCCTGCCATATCCGTCTTTGCCGGGATGTCGTTCTATTACAGAGCGATAAGTTCCGATAGGCGGAAATGCGCGCAAACGGGCGCCAAGCCTCCTTCATCTTGGGCCAAGTTCAGCAAATTTTCTTGAATGGAGAAGACGCGACACCGCCGCGGCCGTGAGCGTCAGGCCGGTATGGAAGCGATGTGGCGTAGGCGGGCGGCAATGATCATCTGGGTGGCTGCGGGCGGCACCCCGGCGGCGTCGCTTGCGCAAGCGGTTCCCGACCTCGCTTCGCGCGCCTCCGAGATCCAGCGCCGCCAGGAACAGGAAATCGACGCGCAGCGCGCCCGCGCGGCGGAGCGCCCCGACGTGCTGTCGCCTGCCGCGGCGCCTCCCGGCGGCCTCAGCTTCCCGGCCGAGGCTCCCTGCTTCACCATCCGCGAACTGCGCTGGGAAGGGGCGGGGCCGTCCAAGGCGCTGGCTCGGGCGGCCGGCGCCGTCCTGGGTCATTGCGTTGGCGCCCAGGGCCTGCGCGCATTGCAGGAACACCTGATCGGCCTGCTGATCGATGACGGCCTGGTCACCGCACGCGTCGTCGTGCCAGAGCAGTCGCTGGCGGCCGGCATCTTGACGCTGCGCTATCTGCCGGGGCGTATCTCGGCGGTGAAAAGCGAGGGCGCCGTCGGCTGGTGGCGCACGGCGCTGCCCAGCGGGCCCGGCAATGAACTGAGCCAACGCGACCTGGACCAGGCCCTGGAAAACATCCGCCGCCTGGGCAGCCAGGCCGATGCCGCCATCGATATCGCGCCTGGCCCGCAACTTGGAGACTCCGACATCCTCGTCCGGCCCGGCACGGGCAAACGCTGGCACGCTTATGTCGGCGGCGACAACGGCGGCATGGACTCCATCGGCAAGTACCAGGTGAACGCCGGGCTGACGCTGGATTCCCCGCTGTTCCTGTACGACCAGCTCTCGGTGGCCTGGAACAGCAACGCCCGCTGGCGCGACGCGGAATCGAATACGCGCGCGGCTTCGCTCAACTACAGCATCCCCTTCGGCTACTGGGCCTTCTTCGCCGGCGCCAGCAAGTCGACCTACCGGCAGGCCGTGGCAGGCTTCGACGAGCCCATCATCTATGGCGGCAGTACCAGGCAGATCCAGGCGGGTGTTTCGCTGGCGCCCTATCGCGGCACGGCCTACAAAGGCAACGTTTCTTTCACGGTATTGCGCAAGCGCTCCGACAGCACGCTGAACGATGTGCCCATCGAGGTGCAGCGCCGCGACGTCACCGGCTACGAACTCAACTACGGGCACCGTCATTACCTGGGCCTGGCCATGCTGGACGTGGGCGCCGGTCTGCGCGGCACCTGGCCGCAGTACTCCGACGAGCCGGGCTACGTCTACGGCGATCCCGACTGGAACGGCCGCAGCACCATACTCGCGGCCAACGCGGGCCTCTACGCGCCCTTCAAGCTGGCGGGCCAGTCTTTCGCCTATCAGGTCAACTGGCAGATCCAGCACGCCAAGACGGCCATCGTGCCGGCCGACTACTTCACCATCGGCAACCGCTACGCCGTGCGTGGCTTCGATGGGCAGATGACCCTGGCCGCCGAAGACGGCTGGACGCTGCGCAACGACCTGTCGCTGAACCTGGACGCGCTTGCCGGGGCGCCAGGGCAGCAACTCTACGGCGGCCTGGACGTCGGCCGCGTCGGCGGGCCGTCGGCGACGTTCCTCTCCGGGCGCACTCTGGTAGGCGCCGTCGCGGGGCTGCGCGGCCGGATCTCGATGCCCTGCGTGAACGCCAGCTATGACCTGTTCGCGGGCTGGCCGCTGAAAAAGCCCGAATCCCTGAAAACCGCGTCCACCGTCTTCGCGATGGCCGTGATGTTCGAATTCTGATCCCGTTAGCCAGGTACGCATGATGTCCAAACTCCGATCCTTCATCGTCTGGTCCGTCATTGGCACGCAAATGTGGTCGCCCGTGCTGGCGCAGACCCTGCCGATCTCGGTGGACAAAAGCGTGGCGGGGCAGAAGCCGGTGGTGGGCGTCAGCAACGGCGTGCCCGTCATCAACATCGCGCCGCCTTCGGCGGGCGGGGTCTCGAACAACCGCTATACCCAGTTCAACGTGGGGCCGGCGGGCGTGGTGCTCAACAACAGCGGCGGCGCAAGCCAGACCCAGCTTGCCGGGCAGGTCGCCGGCAACGTCATGCTGGGCAACCAGCGCGCCGCCACCATCCTGAACCAGGTCACGGCGCCGAACCCATCGCAACTGATGGGCACGTTGGAGGTCGCTGGCAACCGGGCCAACGTTATCGTCGCCAATCCGGCAGGCATCACCTGCAACGGCTGCGGCTTCCTGAACGCGGACCGCGCCACCCTGACTACCGGCAGGCCGCAGATCGGCCCGGACGGCAGCATTGCGCTGGACGTGGCGGCCGGCAAGATCCGGGTCGAAGGCGAAGGCCTCTATGGGGCCAATCTCAGTCAGGTCGACCTGATCGCCCGGTCGCTGGAAATCAATGCCGGCGTCTGGGCTGACCGCCTTAACGTGACGGCTGGCGCCGCGCGTGTCGATTACGTCTCCGGCGCCGCATCGGCCCTGGCGGGCGATGGCGCGGCGCCAGCTGTCGCGCTGGACACCGCCGCCTTGGGCGGCATGTACGCCAACAGCATCCGTCTGATCGGAACCGAGGCCGGCGTGGGCGTGAACGTGGGCGGCAACCTGGTGGCTCTGACGGGCGACTTGCAAGTCAGCGCGGCGGGAGACGTGCGCATCGAGCCCAGCGCAACCATGCAGGCGGCGCGGGATCTGTGGCTGGCGGCCGGCCGCGACCTGGCGCTGGATGGCGCCGCGCAGGCGGCGGGCGCCGTCGCGCTTGCGGCGGGCCGCAATGCCGACATCCAGGGCGCGGTCGGCGCAGGCGGATCGCTGGATGTGAGCGCCGCGCAAGACGTGGCCATCGCCGCGCGGGCCGGGCTGCAAACCCAGGACGCGCTGCGCATCGCGGCCGGGCGGGACTTGTCGCTGGCGGGTTCCATGTTGATGGGCGGCCAGGACCTGCGCGCGGAGTCCGGGCGCAACCTGCGGATCGGCCCCGCAGCCGCCGCGCCCGGCGGCGCGCCGCCGCTCACGGGGGGCGCGGGCCAGGGGCCCGCCGCGGGCGGC
>NZ_JPYO01000007.1 GCF_000757485.1 Achromobacter sp. RTa | reverse complement strand
GGGCCCGCCGCGGGCGGCGGTTCCGACGCAGGCGGCTCGGGCTCGGAAGCGGCGGGCGCGGGCGGCTTCGGATCGAACGGCGGGGCCTCGAACGCATCCGGCGGCCAGGTAACGGCCGCGGGCGCGATCGTGCTGCGGGCCGGCCGCGACATGACGCTGCCCGGGCGGATCACCGCCGCGGGCGCGCTGCAGGCGCGGGCCGGGGCGGATCTGGCCGCGGGCGCAAGCGCCCAGTTGCAGTCCGGCGCGGCCACGGCCCTGCGCGCGGGCGCGGATCTGAGCCTGGGCGGCCTGGTCGGCGCGCGCGGCGATGTGTCGCTGATGGCGGGGCGCGATTCGCTGATGTCGGGCAAGGGCGCGGGCTCCGGCCGCGTCGCCATGGCTGCTGGGCGCGACCTGCGCTTGGATGCCCAGGCGCAATGGGATGCCGAAGGCGCCATGGCGGCCAAGGCGGGCGGCAACATGGCGCTGGCCGGCACGGTGCGCGCCAACGCCGGCACGGATATCGCGGCGGATGGCGCGCTGGCCATCGACGGCGCGCTGTCGGCCGCATCCGGCGGCTTGAGCGCAACCGCGGGCGGCGACGTATCCGTGGGCGCGCAAGCGCAAGTGGCGGCGGCCGGCCCCATCGACCTGACGGCCGGCGGGGATCTGCGCAGCCTCGGCAAGCTCACCTCGCAGAAGGATCTGTCGCTGCGGGCGGCTCGAAACCTGGCGCTGGACGGCCAGGCGCTCGCCACCCGAGATCTGCGGCTGGATGCGGGCGAAGTCCTGGCGGCGTCGTCCGCCTCGCGCCTGCAGGCCGACGGCTCGGTCAAGGCAGACGCCAACCAGGCCTCGCTGGCCGGCGTGCTCATCGCCGGCCACACCGCGCAAGTCGCCACCCGCGGCAACCTGCGCGTGGACGGCACGCTGCTGGCCGATGCCGGCACCCTCAAGGCGATCAGTGGCGGCGACCTGACGCTGGGCAGCGCCAGCGTGTTGCAGTCCGGGCGTCAGCTGGGCGCGCGGGCCGGCGGAAAGTTGCTTGCGGACGGCACCATTTCAGGAGAAACCGACATCCTGCTGTCGGCCGGAACCGATGCCGAACTGAACGGCAAGACGGTCGCCAACGGCACCCTGCGCGCCGAAGCCGACGCGGACCTGTCCGTCGGCCGGGCGGGCCTGGCGCAAGGCAGCAGCAAGCTGTTCCTGGGCGCGGGCCGGGACGTGCGCGTCGCCGGCACGGCCGGCACCGCCGATACGGCGGACGCGGACGGCCTGCTGCAAGTGCAGGCGGCCAGAGACCTCTTCGTGACCGGCGTCGTCACGGCGGGCACGCCCGTCAGCCTGTCCGCGGCGGGTCACATGGGCATCGACGGCACGGTGGCCGCGCTGGCCGGCAACCTGGCCGCCGACGCCGGAGGTCAACTGCGCGTAGGCGCAACCGGCCGCATGCAGGCCTCGCGCGACCTGGCCGCGCAATCGGGCGGCGACCTGGACTCCGACGGCGTCATCGTCGCGGGCGGCGGCTTGACGCTGGCGGCGGCGGGCGACGCCCGTCTAGGCGGCACGGCCGCCGCGCTGGGCAACACGTCCGCCGGCAATGTGGAGCTGCGCGCGCGCGACCTGACCGTGACGCAAGGCGGGCAGGTGCAGGCCGCGGGAACGCTGACGGCGCAGGCCCTCCGGGACCTGACCGCCGCCGGCGCGCTGGCTTCGTTGCAAGACATGGCGCTGGGCGCGGCGCGCGATGCGCGCGTGGACGGCACGGCGGCCACCGACGCAAACCTCACGCTGACGGGTCGCAACGTGGCCGTGGGCGCGGCGGGGCTGGCGCAAGCTGCCGGCACGTTCACCGCGGGCGCGCAAGGCACGCTGCTGGCCCAGGGCCGCATGCTGGCGGGTGCCTCCCAGGCGCTGAATGCCGGCGACGGCATGGCCATAGACGGCACCGTGGCCGCCTTGCAGGGCGACCTGACGCTGGACACGCTGCGCGGCAATCTGGTGCTGGGCGCCGCATCCAGCCTGCAGGCGGGCGGAACGCTCGCCGCCACCGCGAGCGCCGCGCTGCAAGCCATGGGCTCGGCGGCCGCGGGGCAGGGCATGACGCTGCGCGCGGGCACGGACGCCACGCTGGGCGGCATTGCCGCCACCCAGGCGGGCAACCTCGTCGTCAACGCCAACCGCAACCTCACGGCCACGGCGGACGGCCGCCTCCAGGCCGCGGCGGCCCTCGACCTCCAGGCGGGCGCCGCCTTGCGGAACGCGGGCATCCTGTCCGCGGCGGGCGTCGCGAACTTGCGGGCGGGATCCACTCTGGACAACACGGGCTCGGTGCTGGCGGGCGGCGACCTGAACGCCGCAGCGCTCGGCGCGCTCGGCAACGCCGGCCGCTTTATCGCCGGCGTCGGCGATGACGGCACCCTCAGCCTGCCGGGCAGCGTCAAACTCACCGCGGCCCTCATTACGCACCCTGGCATCAGCGCGGCCGGCAAGGACTTGTCGCTTGCCGCCGCCGGCATGGACCTGTCCGGCGGCAACCTGTCCTCCGTCGGCAGGCTTGCGCTCGCCTCGCCGGGCGACATCGCCACGCGCAATGCTGTCGTACACGGCGGCGCCCTGGACATCGCCGCCGCCAGCCTGCGCAACCAGGGCGGCAAGCTCACCTCGGCCGGCGACTCCGCGCTGAAGCTGGGCGGTGAGCTCGACAACGCCGCAGGGCTGATCGCCGCCGCCCGCGGCCTGCGGATCGAAGCGGCGCGGGTCGGCAACGCCGCCGGCACGCTGGCGGGCGGAGACCTGACCGTCGCCGCGACCGGCGCGGTCGACAACCAGGGCGGCCTGATCCAGGCCGACGAATCCCTCGCCCTCAACGCTGCCGTCCTGGACAACAGCGCCACGCTGGCAGCCCCCGGAACGCCCGCGAAGGGCGTGCTGGGCAAGTTCGTCGCCATCATGGCCGACCGGGTGAACAACCAGGGCGGCTCCGTCGGCGCCGGCCAGGACCTGACCCTTACCACCGGGGAACTGGACAACACCGGCGGAGAAGTCGCCGCCCAGCGCAACGCCACGGTGCGGGCCGCTCTGCTGAAGAACGCCCAGGGCCTGCTGTTGGCGGGCGAACGCCTCGCCGTCAACATCGATGCCCTGCAAGGCCTGGGCACGCTGCAATCCGCGCAGGACCTGTCCTTCACCTACGCGGGCTCGCTCAGCCAGGCCGGCAACATCGCCGCCGGCCGCGACCTGACCCTGTCCGTGGGCGGCGCCATGGACAACAGCGCCAGCGTCAGCGCAGGGCGCGACCTGAGCGTCACGGCCGACTCGCTGAACAACCGCGCCACCGGCGAACTGCTGGCCGGCCGCAACAACACCATCAACGTCACCCGCGGGCTGACCAACGCCGGCCTGATCGACGGTGCCTCGACCAACATCAACGCGGGCGGCCTCGACAACTTCGGCCGCATCTACGGCGACGCCATCTCGATTCGCGCCGGGGAAATCGTGAACGGCTCGGGCGCCGGCGGCGGCGCCGTCATCGCGTCCCGCGGCGATCTGGACTTGGGCGTGGGCTCGCTCGCGAACCGCGAGCACGCGCTGATCTACGCCGGCGCCGACCTGCGCATCGGCGGCGCCCTGGACGCCAACCGCAAGGCCATCGGCCAGGCCGTGTCGCTGCTGAACGCTTCGGCCGCCATCGAGGCCGCGGGCAACGCCGCCATTTCGGCCGCCACGCTCCAGAACGTCAACACCAACTTCGTCAGCCAGGTCGTGCCCATGCAGACGGTTCCCAAGCTGTACGTGACGCCAGCGGGTTCGACGGATGTGTACGACATGGAGGCGAACTGGTTCTGCGACCAGGTCACGCCGATGTGCGGCAAGGAGCCCGCCTGGCTGGATGACGATCCAGAGCGACGGTTCTTGTTGCCTTCCAGCAAGTATCCCGCCTCGCGGTACGGGCCGCCGTTCGATTACGTGCCCAACAAAAAAGGCCGAGCGGGCAAAACCGCGCCGATTCCCGTCACGTACTCCCCCGAAATAATGGTGTGCACGGGAGGCGAGGGCGGCGCCGATTGCAAGACGCGCCCGGAGACGTTTTTTTACCCCTACGATTCCCGCATTTGGGCTGTCTTCGGCCTGACGCCGCCGCCTGGCCCCATGCCGGTCTGGACGCCGCCGCAACGCGAGTGTGTCGGCAGAGAGGCGTGTGCGGCCGAAGCCGCGCGCCGCCAGGCGTTCGAGGATGCCTATGCGGCGTACAAGGCGCTGCACATGGAGCTGGATGCGCGCATCCGCGCCTTCAACGCCGACTTCGACAGCCGCCTGGTCGGCACCTTCACCTACTACCAGGTCGAAGAGACCGTCACCGAAACCCGCACCGTCTCGTCCGACCCCGGCAAGATCCTCTCCGGCGGCGCCATGACGCTGGCCGGCACGGTCACCAACGACAAGAGCCAGATCGCCGCGGGCGGCGCGCTGAACGTAGCCGGCCCCGCCATCCACAATATCGGCGCCGGCGGCGAGCGCGTCGTGACGCGCGTGGGAACTGCTACCTACACCCAGGCGCGTTCACGCGACCGCAAGGAAACCTCCGTCCCGTACACCGCCACGCTCGCCGCGCAGGCCATCGAGCTTCCGGTGGGCACGTCCGGCGGCTATGCGTCCGTCTCGCTCAGCGGCGGCGCTCCCGGCGCCAGCGGCGGCAGCGCGCCCGGCCCTGTCCTCGTCGCAAGCATCGGCCTGCCCGGCGGTAGCGCGGTCCGCACCGTCTCCAACCCGGCCGCCATCCCGGACAGCCAGCTTTTCGCCGTCAACGGCCGGCCCGATGCGCCCTACATCGTCGCCACCGACCGCGTTTCGTCGGCAATCGCCCAAGCGTCTCCAGCGACTACCTGTTCGATCAGCTGCGCCATCCCGGCGCGCCCGTCGGAAATGCCGGCGCTTCCGGCTCCGTCAACGCCGGCCTGGGCAAGCAACCTGGCGGCCTGAACGCCGTGATCCCCGTCGGCGCAAGATTCCTCACGCCGGCCGGCCAGCCCAGGCGGCTGGGCGACGGTTTCTACGAACAGAAGCTCGTCGCCGACCAGATCCTGGCCACCTCCGGCCAGCGCTTCCTGGACGGCTACGCCGACAACGACAGCCAGTACAAGGCCCTGCTCGCGGCCGGCGCGCAGTTCGCGCGCAACAACGGCATCCAGCTTGGCCTCGCGCTGACCGAGGCGCAGCAGCGCCTGCTCGACACCGACCTGGTCTGGCTGGTGGAGCAGACCCTCACGCTGCCCGACGGCACCACCGAGACCGTGCTGGCGCCGCAGGTCTACCTGGTGGTGCGCGAAGGCGACCTGAAGGGCGACGGCGCCTTGGTGGCGGGGCGTAGCGTCAAGCTCGCCGCCGAAGGCGACATCGCCAACAGCGGAACCATCGGCGCGCGCGACGCCACCGTCATGTCCGCCGCCAACGTCGTCAACCAGGTGGGCGGCCTGATCCAGGGCGCCACCATCGACCTCGCCGCGCGCCAGGACCTGACCAACCTGGTGTCTTTGATCAAGGGCGGCAACGTCGCCCTGTCGGCCGGCCGCGACATCGCGCTGACCTCCACCTCGGCTTCCGAGAACCACGGCGCGACCTGGGGTTCGTACGTTTCCGGCGTATCCCGCGTGGATGCCGGCAGCCTCAGCATGCAGGCCGGATGCGACCTGACCCTGACCGCGGCGCAAGTCACCGTCAAGGACAATGCGCGCCTGCAGGCCGGCCGCGATATCACCCTGGCCACGCTTACCGAAAGCCATGGCGAATCCATCGTCCGCAACAAGAACAACCGGCATGACCTGAGCACCGGCACGGAAATCGGCTCGCAGATCGCGGCGGGCGGAAACCTCACGCTGATCGCCGGCCAGGACGTCAACGCGCGCGTCGCCGATGTCACGGCAGGCAAGCAGCTGGCGGTGGGCGCCGGGCGCGACATCAACCTGACCGCCGGCGTGGAAACGGGATCCGCCTACGACGAAACCCGCTACAAGAAGAAGGGGTTCCTATCGTCGAAGACGACGCACACCATTACTTCCAGCGATTGGGAACAGTCTCTCGCCACGACCTTCACCGGAGACACGGCCGTGCTGATGGCCGGACGCGACCTGACCGTGGCGGGCTCCAACGTCGGCGCCCAGCGCGACTTGGTGATGTCTGCCGACCGCGATGTCGGCATCCTCCCCGGCCAGAACGCCGAAGACAGCTATGACTACAAGATGGTCAAGAAGTCGGGATTCGGCGCGATGGGCGGGTTTAGCTACGGCAGCAGCAAGCAGACGGACTCGCTCGAAGGCAAGAAGGTCTTCCACAACGCCGCTACGGTCGGCAGCGTGGAAGGTGACGTGCTGATCAATGCCGGAAACGCCCTGAACATCATGGGCAGCAACGTCATCGCGCGCCAGGGCGACATTACGTTGATCGGCAAGGAAGTCAGTATTGGCGCGGCGCTGGATACCACGCAAGAGAAGGAGTTCCACGAGATCAAGCAGACTGGTGTGAGCATCAATGCAAGCACACCTATCGTTAGCGCCATGCAGACCGCGGGAAGGATGGGTGATGCCGCCGGCAAGACCGACAACAAGGTCATGCAGGGCTTGGCGCTGGCCACGACCGGCTTGGCGGCCATGAACGCCGCTGATGCAGTAGCCGCCGATCCCAAGAGCGCGGGCGGTGTAAGCGTGAACATCAACTTTGGCGTGAGCAAGAGCCAAAGCACCACGGATCGGTCCTCTTCCTCCGTTGCGGGCTCCACGGTCGCAGCGGGCAACGATCTCACCATCGTGGCCCGAGGCGCGGGGGCGGATTCGGACGTTACCGTAACGGGCTCGCGGCTCTCGGCGGGGAACAACGCCGTCATCAAGGCGGACGGCGACATCCTGCTGCAAGCTGCGCAAAGTACGTTCGAACAGCGTACGAAGAGCAAGAGTGCTAGCGCGAGCATAGGCATCGGCGTGACGGCCAGCTCTGAGAACGGCGTCGGCGTGATGCTCAATATCGGCGCTGGCGGCGCCCGCGGCCGCGCGGATGGCAAGGACACTGGTTGGACCTATACCGGCGTGACGGCGGGCAACGTGCTCGCGCTGCAGTCGGGCGGCGATACCTCCCTGGTCGGTGCGGTGGGTCAAGCCGACCAGATCATTGCATCGGTTGGAAGAGACCTGCGCATCGAGACCCTTCAAAACACGAGTACCTACGACTCCAAGCGGCAAAGCGCCGGAATACAGGCGAACATCTGCATTTACGGGTACTGCAAGAGCTCGGTGTCGGGCAACGTGTCGCAAGGGCGGATGAACAGCGACTTCAAGTCCGCCACGGAACAGGCGGGATTGAAGGCCGGCGACGGCGGCTTCCTGGTCGACGTGAACAGGAACACCGCATTGATCGGAGGGGTGATATCCAGCAGCGATCAGGCCGTGTCCGACGGTCTGAATCGCTTCGGCACGGGAACGCTCGTCGTCCAGGACCTGAAGAACACCGCGCGGTACAAGGCGGATCAAATTGCGTTGAGCGGTGGCTATAGCTGGGGCGGCAGCGGGGGCGCGGAGAGCAAGAGCGGTGACGTAGGCACGAATTCGAAGGGCCAGGCGGCGGGCGGGTCTGAGAAGGTTCCGGGCACCAGCCTGCCAACTAGCAGTAACGGCACGTCCGTCGGCATGCCCGCCATTGCCGCCGCCTCAGGCAATGCCAATTCAACCATCCATAGCGGCGTAAGCGGCGGCTCCATCGTCATTCGCGACGAGGCGGGCCAGTTGGCGATGACCGGCAAGACGGCCGCCGAGGCGATCGCGTCGCTGAACCGGGACACGTCGGATGCGCTGAATGCGCTGAAACCGATCTTCGACAAGGAGAAGATCGAGGCAGGGTTCGAGATCGCTTCGGAATTTCAGTTGCAAGCGGGCCAATTCTTGGCGAATCGGGCGAAAGAGGCGAAGGCGCTTGAGCAAGCACTGGAGAATGAACCCGAAGGTCCGCGCCGAGACCAATTGCAGCTGGCGTTCGAAGAGGCGAAGGTTTGGCAACCGGGCGGAGAGATGCGCCGGTGGCTGACGGCCATATCCGCTGCGATAACCGGCAATGTGACCGGCGCCATGGGCGACATGGTTCAAGCCGCCGCCATCAACTATCTGCAAGGACTGGCGGCATCGGAGGTTAAGCGCATCACCACGAACCTCGGAGATGGTGCCGAAGCCGAGGCAGCGCGAGCCGCCATGCATGCAATCGTGGGCTGCGCAGGCGCGGCGGGCAAAGGGGGGAGTTGTTCGGCCGGTGTTTTAGGCGCCGGTGCCGGTTCGGTAATCAATGCCTTGCTGAGCGCTGACCAAAAGAGTTTGAATCCGGAGGAGAAGGAGGCTCGTCGTAACCTCGTGGAGTCTCTGGTGGCGGGTATTGCGCTAGCTGCTGGCACTAGCGTCATGGATGCCACGTTTGCGGCTGTCAATGAGACGGAAAACAATTACCTCAAGCCAGATGAACTGAAGTCATACCTTGCCGCACTACAAGCGTGGAAAGATTGCGCCGGAGGGGACTGCGCGCTAGCCGAAAAGGAGGCGCGCAGGCTACAGGCTGTCAGTCAGGGGCGCAACTATGCTGCGGATGGCGCATGCCTCGATAATCCGGCGGCTTGCGCGGCGGTAGCGAAAATCCTGCAGGCTGATATCGCGGCCTTGGAGGTGCAAGCCCAAAGCCTTGATCCCACGGAAGCGGCCGCGGCCGCCAACAACCTGCAGCAAGCACGCAAGGCGTACTACTCGAATCTGGAATGGCGCGCATACGCTGCCCAGCAGGAACTCGAAGAAGCAGGCAAAGGCTCGTGGTTGGCCTCGATGTCGGGGCAGGAACTATATGAAAGCGGCTATCTGACGCAGCAAGAGGCCCGGGACCTGCAAGCGATGCGGCGCGAAACGCTGGCTGCGGCGTTTGTGCCGCCGGCACTAGCGCTGGGGCTGAAAGGGGGAGGATCGACTGCAGGGCAGAGAATACAATCGGTGGCGGAGGAGGCTAAGGCTTCGGCATTGAATGGTGCAAAAGCAACTGCCACTTTCCCGGAAGGGATGAGCTTCAATCCTAACATCAAGAACCATCTCAGCAGTTTTGACGGCCTGACGCAGAAGAGCGGGATTAGCGGTACTCATAACCTGGAAGCTTTCAATCAGGCTGCGGCTGCAAATGGTGTGAAGGTGCTTAGCGAGACACCGACCTCTGTCGCGGGTATTACTACCGTCAGATACCAAATTCCTGCATATGATCAAGCGGGAAATGTTGTTGGTTATAAAAATCAGGTATTTCCCAAGACTGTTTATGACCCCAAAGTGTTCACTGATCAAAAAATCCTTGACTTGGGGCAGCAGGCTGCAAGCAGCGGATATAAGGAGGCTTTGGCTAGAGGGCTGAGGCAGTATGACTCCACCGCCGGAGGTGTTGCTTTTAGGGTGTATTTAGATAAGACCACTGGGGCCGTGACCAATTTCCATCCTAAGTAAGGTGGTGTTTGCTATGAAAGAGTTGTTTGGTCAGCCATACGATGAGTTGGATCCTTATTGGGTTATTAAGGGCTACTTCGACAGGATGTATGCTGATGGCTACTTCTTAGAGGCGGTTGGTTACATAGTAAGGGGGTGGGGGTTCGGTACGGATGGTGCGTACTGCAATTTTCCAGATATGGGTAGCCCGTTTGGCGAGGAGCATTTTGAGGGGGTTGAGTTTGCTTATGGCGATTCCCCTAAGGATGGGGACACCGTTGTTGTGAGTGAGACGGTTTGTTTTGAATTCATTCGGCTCGCTTGTGAGAAGTATCTTCAGTGTCACCCCGAGGATATTGCGAAACTAAAAGAGATTTTGGATAAAATATCTTTCTAAACAAAATAATGAAAATAAGGTGTCAGACTACATTTTCACTCAGGCCGCGTTCTGTGGTTCGCGAGAAAATGTCGAGAAAATGTAGTCTGAGCTGACCCGGATTTCTCGGACAGTTTGGTTAAGGCACGAAAAATAAGGTGTCAGACTACATTTTTCTGTAGGCGGAGCTAAGCCGTTCGCGAAATGTAGTCTGACACCTTGTATCTTGGTCGGCGTGGTGATTAGCTATCACCACAGCGGATTCGAGCAGCTTGTTCTGACACCCAAAGCTTGGACTTTGTTTAACAGATTAAGCCTCGAATCCGCACCTCTGAGCCGGCTGGACACTGGACGGTAGCCTTGTATCCCTTTGAAGCCGGCTAACGTAAAGACGGTCTCAACCAGCCGGGGCGATATTAGCATCGGTACGTTTGGGGATGGTAGTACAGTTATAATGCGCCCTAGTCGGGATGGCCGTACAACGATTGAGTTTCAAAATCCAAATGGGCGTACGACGAGGGAAATTCGTTATGGATCAAAGTGATAGAAGTATCGATTTGGAAGGGAATTGCCTTGTCGATATAAAAAAACTCTTACTTGAAAGTGGAGATCTTGACGAAATCGAAGTGGGCAGGCGGTCGTGGAGTGTTTTTTGCATAGATGATAAGGCGATATTTGAAGACGATGCATTTCGATTAGAAAATGCATTCAAAACTCAGGGCGCGAGTTCATTCTGGGTGGCTCGCGTGAGTGACCTTCTTGCAAGGAAAAAAAAGGTAAGTGCATGTCGATTTGAAGCCAGTAAGGCTGGTATAGAGGAGTTTCAAGGGCCGTTTTATAGGGAGATAAATTTGGAAGATTGCTTGTTATTTAATCTTCCTATCACTTGTGTCGTGTTTCGTCCGGGATGTGTGGATGTGACAAAATTTGCAGGGAATTTTGGGTTTATAGGTGAGATGAGGAAATAAAATAAGGTGTGAGACTACATTTTCCTGATAGTCCGGCGGCTTGCGCGGCGGTGGCGAAAATCCTGCAGGCTGATATCGCAGCACTGGAGGTACAAGCCAAAAGCCTGGACCCCAAGGAGGCGGTGACGGCCGCCAACAACCTGCAGCAAGCACGCAAGGCGTACTACTCGAATCTGGGAAGAATAAGGTGTCAGACTACATTTCCCTGCCGGCGGGGCTAAGTCGTTCGCGAAAATGTAGTCTGACACCTTTTTCCTGTTTTTTGGAATGGGAAAAACTACATTACCCCTGACGTTGATGGTCATAATGTTTCGGATGGCTGGAAGGTTTTTGATCGTCGAGGCGGGAGAGTGGGTGCCTATGACAAAGATCTGAATTGGGTGAAAAAATGAGTTTTAGTATTAGCCTGAAAGGCGAGGTTCTCAAAGAGTTTGATGAGGCGGTATTGCGCGGTGAAGTGGAAATTGACGGTTATAAAGAGAGTTTCTTTGCGCCGGTGGGGTATTGGTCTAAAGACGATTACTTAAGGAGCTGGAAGCAATCTTTGGCTGAGGGGCTGCAAAATGGTAGACATTCAGCGTTGCTGACGTCGATGTGGGATCCTAGTGTGTCAAATTTTTTGTTCTATTGGGTGGTATTTATTGAGGGGGGCGCGTATATTCAAAATAGCGTGCTCTTTTTGGATGAGCTTTCTGTGCCATTTGTTCCCGATAATGTGAATATCTACATCCCTGAAAGGGCTGAAATTAACGCGGATGGGATGATAATTTCTCAGTGGAAGGTAGGTGTATCTTCCATAGTGGACTTTTATCATACGCTCTAAAAATAAGGTATAGAAAAAAATAAATAAGGTGTCAGACTGGAGTTACCAGGGTTCAGTGGACAGGAGTAGCATCTGAACCGATTGGAGATGATCTATGTCTGGGAACAAGACACCAAGCAGAGTAAGGCGAGCCTATAGATTCATCGAAGCGCACAGCGACGACCACAGCATTTCAGTTATGTGCCGGGTTCTTGGCGTCGCGCGTGCTGGCTACTACGCTTGGCTAAGTGATCCAGTATCTGATCGGGCGCAGGAGGACGTTCGGCTTCTCCGCTTGATTCGTGCCTCCTTCATTGCCAGCCATGGCATCTACGGCGCTCCCCGAGTCCTGCAAGACTTGCGAGAGCACGGAGAAACGTGCAGTAAGCATCGAGTGGCGCGACTTATGAGGGAGAACGGCTTGCGCGCGCTGCATGGATATCGCACGAGGCATATTCCAGCCCCCAAACCATCACCGCTGATTCCCAACCTGTTGCAGCGCAAATTTACCGTTTCCAGACCCAACGAGGCCTGGGTAACAGACATCACCTACATTCGAACCTGGCAAGGCTGGCTTTATTTGGTCGTAGTCATGGATCTTTTTTCTAGAAAGATCGTTGGCTGGGCTACAAGGCCGACAATTCATCGAGAATTAGTCCTCGATGCTGTTGCCAAAGCAGTACGAGATCGACGCCCTCAACGCACGCTGATCCATTCAGATCAAGGCACTCAGTATGGCAGTGATGCCTGGCGACGTTTCTGCAAAGCAAATCATCTTGAGCCGAGCATGAGCAGGCGGGGAAACTGTTGGGACAACGCTCTAGCCGAGTCCTTCTTCGGTAGCCTGAAGAAGGAACACATCAAGAAGCATATCTACTCAGACCGCGATGCTGCTACGTTAAGCTTGGCCGAGTACATTGATGATTTCTATAATTCAGTGCGTCTGCTTGCTGCCTTCCGACACCTTGATGCGTTGGCCGTAATCCAGAGCCCAGCGGGTGACCTTTTTTTTGGGGGCGGAAACTGTAGCTCAAAGGTGCTGCCCACGCCCTTGGGCACCTTGTTGACGATGGCCGGCTTGCCGTCGCCTCAGCCGCTTTCCCGCACGATCCGCTTATCGTCGAAGGACGTGATATGGAAATAGGCGCCATGCGGGATAAAGGCGGCGCGCTCGAATACCGTGCCGACGGCGATTCCTTTCGTCGGGTCCACCTCGCCACCGGCCCCCGTGCCTGAAATAGAAATATCCGCTTATCCGATCTGCTGCTTGGAGCAGGTCTTCAGCGCCAGGGGCGTCAGGCTGATCCCCTTGGCGGTGCCCTTGAACCACTGCTGCAGGATATTCAGCGGAATGGACCTGCCCTGGGCGTCGTATACCTGGATTTCCCGGCCGGACGCCAGCAGGGCGACCTGCTTCATGGTCGTGACCTTCTGCGGGCCTTCTTCGAAGTTGTCGGCGCGTGAGCCATTGGCCTGGTAGACCCCGTATCCGAAGGTGCAAGCCGTGGCTTGCGCGGCAGGGCGCTTGGCGGCGGTGACGGCGTCCTTGTATGCCTGCATCTCGATTCTGGACGGGTCGCGCGAATTGCCGACGCAGTACGACACCGCGGAATTGCCGCTGGGATCGCTCTCCAGGGATTCCTTGCCGCAAGCGAAGGCGTCCTGGTATTCACGCGTGTTCTTGTAGTTTGCTGGGTGGGCCAGCGCGTTCGGGCTGGCGCCCAACAGAACGCTGGTCGTCAGGGCGGCCGCAAACAGGCGGGCGGCGGTATTCAGGCCGATATTCATTGGGTTCTCCTTTGTTTTGTTCGTGCTGCCCTGTAGAACGGCACCGCGCTCGGAAACTAAACCCATCAAGGAATTCCAGAATCAGCCCGATCCTATATCTGCCGCTGGCGCCGCTGGATATCTTTCCTTGCAGGCAGACGGCCGCGGTCCGCGCGTGCCGGCGCCGTTCATGGCATGGAAAGGGAATAGGGGATGCGCAAGCTGCGCTATTTGCTGAAGAGAGCGCTGTTCAAACTGTCCCCGAGGGCGGCCGAAAGGCTGGGCATCGATTTCAGGCTGCGCGTTGCGAACCGCCGCTTTCTGGAAGAGGCGGTTTTCGGCTATATCAACGGCATGGCCGCAGAGGCCCGTGGCCCGGTCAAGACGCTGTTCGTGGGTATCGACAAGCACAACTGGCACTATCCCCGCTTATTGCATACGGAGTTCCATTCGCTGGATATCGATGCGCGCAAGGCGGCATACGGCCAGCCGGGCAGGCATTGGACTGGCAGCGCCACCCGCATGGCGGGGTATTACGGCGGCAATGTGTTCGACGTGGTGGTGGCGAACGGGCTGCTGGGCTTCGGGATCGACGAGGCCCGGGATTGCAGGAATCTGCTGGAAAACTGCGAAGCGGTGCTGAAGCCAGGAGGCTTGCTGGTGCTGGGCTACAACGATCGGCCAGACCGCGCGCCTTACCCGGTATTGCCCATGGCGCTTGGCTTGTTCGATGCCTTCACGCCGCCTATCCCAAGCGTGGGCGGGCCGCTGCACAGCATCGGCGATACATTCCAGCATGTGTTCCTGTTCCTGCTGAAGCGCCGGCCGGCGGCTCATGCCGGCGCCGTGCCGCCCGCAAGCGCTAGGCTTCCAGCTGCCGCAGGTCCGGAGGCCGGTTCTCGATAATGGCTTCCATGCTGAAGAAGCCGGTCACGGTGGACAGCTCGAAGTCCGTGATCAGCTTCTGGTAGAAGCGGTCGTACCCAGCCATGCCTCGGCAGGCTACCTTGATCAGGTAGTCCCAGTCCCCGCCAATGCGATAGAACTCCGTCACCTCGGGCAGCCGCTCGACGTGGCGGCGGAAGCCGTCGGCCCAGTCCTTGGCATGGTGGCTGGTGCGGATCATCACGAATACCGTCAGGTCCAGCCCCAGCTCCACCAGATTGACCTCGGCCCGCGTGCCGCGAATGATCCCGCAGGCATTCAGGCGCTGCAGCCTGCGCCAGCAGGCGTTCTGCGAAAGTCCGACGCGATCGGCAAGCTCGCGTTGCGACAGCGAACCGTCTTTCAACAGGCAAGAGATAATGCTTAGATCAAGTTTGTCTATTTTTTCCATTATTAAGATCAATTGACCCGTTTTTGGAGATTATTGGCAAAATTTCGGTGATGTTTCAACGAAGTATCCATCGTATGATATTCCGAACTAGACCGGAATCCTTTCTCCATGAACGCCCCCTCCAATCAGCCCAGCCCGGCCGCAGCGCGGCCATTGCAGCAGTTCGAAGCCAGCCTGAAAACGGGCGATGCCGCCGCGGCGCTCGCCGATGGGCTGATCGGCAAGGACGCGCTGGTCGACGGCCCCTACGGCGCGAAGCCGCTGGTCTATGCCGACTACGTCGCTTCGGGCCGGGCGCTCATGCAGGTGGAGCGTTTCGTGCTGGAGCAGGTGTTGCCGTACTACGCCAATTCGCACACCGAGGCCTCTTTCTGCGGCGGCTACATTACGCGGCTGCGCCGCGAAGCGCGCGCGGCGATCGCCCGCTGCTGCGGCGCGGGCGATGAGCATGCGGTGATCTTCGCCGGCTCCGGCGCCACTGCGGGCATCAACCGCCTGGTGCACTTGTTCGGCGTGCCCGCCGCGCTGGCCGCCGGCAGGAAGGTCCGGGTCGTCATCGGGCCCTACGAGCACCATTCCAACATCCTGCCCTGGCGGGAATGCGGGGCTGAACTCATCGAACTGGCGGAAAGCCCGGAAGGCGGTCCCGACCTGACCCAGCTCGACGCGGCCCTGGCCGGCGCCGGCGACGCGCTCGTCATCTGCGCCCTGTCCGCCGCTTCCAACGTGACGGGTATCGTGGCGGACGTGGCGGGGATAACGCGGCGGGTCAAGCAAGCGGGCGCCAAAATGCTGTGGGACTATGCCGGCGGCGCGCCCTACCTGCCCGTCAGCATGTCGCCCGCCGCCGACTCCCGCATCGACGCGATTGTCTTCTCGCCGCACAAATTCATCGGCGGGCCCGGTGCATCGGGGGTGCTTATCGTGCGCCGCGACGCGGTCCTCGATACCAAGCCCACCTGGCCCGGCGGCGGCACCGTAAAGTTCGTGTCGCCTGCCGGCCACGATTACAGCGGCAGCCTGGAAGCGCGCGAGGAAGCCGGCACGCCCAACGTGGTCGGGGATATCCGCGCCGCGCTGGCTCTGCTGGTGAAAGAGGCGCTGGGGGCAGACTTCATGCGCGAGCGGAATGCGTATTTCGTCCAGCGCGCGCTGGCCAGGTGGAAGGGCGCGCCGCAGCTCGAACTGCTGGGTTCGCTCACGGCTAACCGGTTGCCGATCTTTTCCTTCCGGGTGCGCAACGGCAAGGGCGGCTTCGTGCACCAGCAGCTGGTGACCCGCATGCTGAGCGACCGCTTCGGCATCCAGGCCCGCGGGGGCTGCGCCTGCGCGGGGCCTTACGTCCACCGCCTGCTGCAGATCGGCGAGGCCGAATCCAGCCAGATGCGCCAGGCCATCCTCGATGGCCGCGAAATCGAAAAGCCCGGCTTCGTCAGGCTGAATTTCAGCGTCCTGCTGCCCGACGCCAAGGCCGATTTCATCCTGGATTCCGTGTTGGCGCTGGCTGCGGACGCCACCGAATTCGAGCACCGCTACGGCTTCGACCCCAGCCGCGCCATCTTCTACCCGCAAAGCGGCGACAAACAGGCAGCTTGACCAATCCGTAGAGCTGCCGGGCTTGCCTGCGGTCTCCGCAACGCTCAGGTTTCCAGGAATCCCGCTGCCAGGAAGCCGCCATCCACGGCCAGGGTATGGCCGTTGACGTAGGCAGCGCCGTCGCTTGCTAGAAAGGCCACGGCGCTGGCGATTTCCTCGGGTTCGCCATAACGGCGCTGCGGCACGCTACGGTAATACGACTGCCGGGTCTGCGGCGTATGGTGGTCCCGAGTCAGCGGCGTCTCGATGGGGCCGGGCGCCACGCAATTCGCCGTGATGCCCAGGGGCGCGAGCTCCACGGCCATCTGCCGCGTCAGCGCGATCAGCGCCGCCTTGGAGGCGCCATAGGCGCTGCGGCCGGGGCTGGCGCGCACGCCGCTGATTGACGCAATATTGACGATGCGGCCCCAGCTCGCCCGGGCCATCAATGCCGCGGCGCGCTGCCCGCACAATAAAGGCCCCGTCAGGTTCACGGCCAATACCTGGGACCAGAGTTCCAACGGATAGTCCATGAACGGTCGGGCGCCCGCCATGCCGGCATTGTTGACCAGCACGTCGCAGCGTCCATGGTTCCGCTCGATATCGTCGAATGCCGCGGCGATCGACGCCGGATCTGCTACGTCCATTGCCAGCGCATGCGCGCGGGACCCCTGTCGTTGCAGGGATGCCGCTAGCCTTTCCGAACCCGGTGCGTCCCGGTCGGCGATCAGCACGGTCATGCCGTCCGCCGCCAGCCGGGAAGCGATCGCCCGGCCGATTCCCTGTGCGCCGCCCGTGACCAGCGCGACGCGGGGCGAAACAGAGGCGGCCGCGCGGCTCATCGGCGGCCTCCTGCGCGCTCCACCAGCCGGGCGGGGACCAGCAGCGTAAACACGACGCCCGCGAAGGCCGCGCACGCCAGCGTGTACATGCCCATGGAGGTGGCTCCGGTAGCCTCGCTGACTGCCCCCATCATGTACGGCGCGACAAACCCGGAGAGGTTGCCGATCGACGTGATCAGGGCAAACCCGGTTGCCGCAGTCGCTCCTTTCAAAAACGCGGTCGGCAGGTTCCAGAACAGCGGAATGGTGGTGACGATCCCCGCCATGGCCACGATCAGCGCGCCAAACGACCACCAGGGATCCGCATGCCAGACCACGCTGAGCGCCAGGCTGACTCCGCCCAGCAGGCCGGCGGCCGCGAGGTGGCCGCGCCGTTCGCTGGTGCGGTCGGAATTCCAGGCCAGCGCCAGCATGGTGACGACGGCCGCCGCGTAGGGCAGCGCGGTCAGGAGTCCGATCTGGCGCAGGTCCGAGAATCCCAGTGTCTTGATCAGGGTCGGCAGCCAGAAGCTGACCCCATACAGCGCCGCGACAAACAGGAAGTAGATCAGGCACAGCATCCAGACGCGTCCATCCGACAGGCCGCGCGCAAAGCTGCCCGAACGGTGCTGGTCGGTATCGCCGACTTCCGCCTTCAACGCCGCTTTCTCCTGGCTGGTGAGCCAGCGTGCGTCGTCGATCCTGTCCGGCACCATCGTCCAGAACAGAAAGCCAAGAAAGACGGCGGGCAGGCCTTCGCACAGGAACATCCATTGCCAGCCCTTGATCGGCAGGAAGTCCGGCGACGCGGTCATCAGCCAGGCGGACAGCGGGCTGCCGATAACGCCAGATATGGGCAGCGCCGTCATGAATGTGGCGATGACCCGGCCACGCGTGCGCGCCGGAAACCACTGACTGACATAGAGCATGATGCCGGGCGCGAAGCCGGCTTCCGCCACGCCGAGCAGGAACCGCACGACGTAAAAGGACATGGGGCCGGTCACGAACATGGTGCAGGCCGACAGGATGCCCCAGGTCACCATGATGCGCGTGATCCACATCCTGGCTCCAAGGCGGTGCAGCAGCATGTTGCTGGGCACTTCGAACAGGCAATAGCCGATGAAGAAAATGCCCGCGCCCAGCCCGTACGCCGCGCTGCTCAATCCTATGTCGGGAGCCATCTCCAGCTTTGCGAAGGCCACGTTGACCTTGTCCAGCTGGTTCACGACCAGGCTGACCAGGATGATGGGGATCAAGCGCCAGAATATTTTGGAGTCGGTGGTTCGATCGACGGGGGCCGGTATGGGCGATTGCAGCGTGCTGCTCATGAATGTCTCCATTGACTACGCGATCTTGGCCGCGTAACGTTATTATCAAACGATAATATATATCGGCATCGGGCGCAGAAGTGGAGTCACGTGTCCTAGGACTATCCCTAGGCTATCGCGCCCAAGGAAAAAGGAGTGCTTTATGGATTACTTCCTCGGCAAGACCGTGGCCGTCACCGGCGCGGGCAGCGGCATTGGCCGGGCCACGGCCGATGCCGCCGCGGCGCGCGGCGCGCGCGTGCTGGCGCTGGATCGGGACCAGGAGGCGCTGGATGCCATGCGAGCGGACTTCGGCGCGCATGGCTGGACGATGACGCCGGTGCCGGTCGACATCGCCCAGGAATCCTCCATACGCGCAGCCGTCGCGGAGGGACTGGCCGCGGCGGGTAGCGTCGATCTGCTGGTCAACAGCGCCGGCATCGTATCTCGCGGCCTGTTCGACACGACGTCCGCTGAGGAATGGCGCCGCGTGCTGGACGTCAATTTGTCGGGCACGTTCCTGATGCTGCAGCAGATGCTGCCCCTGTTGAAGGCTGGCGAGGGCCGGGCGGTGGTGAACGTGGCCTCGCTGGCAGCCAAGCGGGTGTCGTACACCGGTGGCGTCAGCTACACCGCGGCCAAGGCCGGCGTGCTGGGGCTGACGCGCCATGCCGCATTCGAACTGGCCGCGGAGCGCATCCGCGTTAACGCCGTGTGTCCCGGGCCTGTGCTGACCGCCATGACGGAGCGGCACATTCCGATGGACGAGCGCCGGAAAGTTGCCGCCATGGTGCCTTTGGGCGACTGGATGAGTCCCGCGGACGTGGCGGAGGCAATCCTGTTCCTGGGCAGCCCGGCGGCGCGCATGATCACTGGAACCACGCTGGACGTGGACGGCGGACTGTCCTTGGTGACCGGAAGTTCCTATGAAGACTACCGCCGGGCCCGCGGCTAGGTCTCAGGCCTGGCCGCGCTTGCCTTCGAACAGAATCGCGGACAGGCGTTCGACGTCGTCCTCGTCATAGCTGGAACTGGCCATCAGCCGTTCCAGCAGATTGTTCAGCGCCACGATCTCTACGGCGCTGAAATCGCGCAGAGCATGGCGCTGGACTTCGAGGACGATGCGGGTGCCGGCTTCTTGCGCGCGGCGTCCCGGGTTGGTCAGGGTATAGCGAGTGGCGCGGCCATCGTCCGGATCGGGCATGGCCACGACCATGTTCACTTCGCGCAGCTTCTGGAGGCAGCGTCCGGTCTGCACCGGGGTCAGCAGCATGTCGCGGCCGATTTCGGTCGAGATGCTGCCGGGCGCTTCCGCCAGCTTTACCAGCACGCGCCATTCCAACGCGCGTATGCCCAAATGGCGTGCGAACAGTTCTTCCGCCATTCCCAGAATGGATTCGGCGATGCGGCGTACCCGGTAGGCGGCGAGTTCTTTGAAGTGCATGGGGCGTTGCGGGCTCGTGTGCAAGCGGAGATTCTATGCGAGCGCCGCGCCGGACGGGGAGGCGAGGGCGCCGGCGCAGCGGAAACGGTTGTGCCCATATATTATCAATTGATAATATATCGGTGTTGAAACAGAACGAGGAGACTGACGTGGACACATTGCCAGATGCAAAGTCGCCAGCGCGCGGGCAGCGCGAACCAGGCGTGTATGTATTCGATGTTTCGGACCGGCCCTGGCAGGGCGTGGGCAAGAGCGGGCTGGCGCAGAAGATCGTGCGCAGGGACGATCGTACGGGCCATTCGTTCGGTTTCATGTCTTTCGACACGTTGACCCGCACGGGCGTGCATCAGCATCTGGGGCCGGCGTTCAGCTATTTCCTGGCGGGCGGGTTGACCGATTATCAAGGCACCACCGCGGCGGGCGAACTCGGAATCAATTTCACGGGATCGACGCATGACGCCATTGCCTACCAGGCGACTCTCTCGGTGGGTCGCATGGAAGGGCCCGTGGCTTATGGTCCCGACATCCAGCATTCGCTGCACGCGGGCAATCGCCACGCCGAGTTCGACAACCAGTTTCCGGAACATCTTCCGGATCTGAACATCGCGGTGGCTTCGGTCACCGTGACGGGGACCCGCGTGGCGGGGCTGACGCGGCGGTTGGTATACGACTATGCCCACACGCCTCATATGCGCCGGGTGACCCAGCTGATGCTGCTGCCGGGCACCACGGTGCCGGCGCATCGCCTGACGGCGCTGGTCGACATGTATGTGCTGGGCGGCGACCTTACGCTTGCGGCGAACGATAGGGCTGCGCACGCCAGGGCGGGGGATTTCGTCGTCATGGAACCAGGCACGCAGCTCACTTTCTCGTCGCGCTACGGCGCCAGCCTGCTGATCTGGGCGGACGGACCGTCGATGTGGGAAGAGGGCCCTGCCAGTCCCGAGCTATACGGTTTTACCTCGGCACATGGCGATCCGCTGAGATTCGGCAACCGGGCGCCGACGGAATTGCAGCGGCGTTGATATGGCTGGCAGGAGCCGCGCCGTTGGCAAGGGCGCGGCTCTCCGGTCAATCCTTCATCTGCGGGCCGCAGGTCCTGATCCACGCGGCCTTCAGGTCCGTCAATTCGTCGGATGCGTCGGTCATGGCGCGCACGGTTTTCTCCGGAAACGCCACGCCATCGCGGCGGCAGGCCTCGAACTCGTCCGCCAGCGCGAACCGGGCGTCGAGCAGGTCCAGCCGGCCCTGGCACAACGCGTGGTTCAACTGCAGGTCGTTGGCCATTTCGCGCGTGCGCTGCACGTCTTGCGCGCGTGCAATGTCCGCCCGCGCGGCTTCGACTTCGGCCACGCATTCGCTGCCGGCCGCGTGCGCGGCGGCGCTGGCGGCGGAGAACAACAGGACGGCAAAAAGACGGCGGGCAAAAGCGGGCATGCGTGAAACCTTGGCGTTGCGGATGGAACGGTCTGCATCATAACTGCTGCGCGCCGCGCGCCAGCCTCGCCGGCGCCTCCGCGGGCTGTGGCAGTCCTGATAGCCGGCCGCGGGCGCGCCAGCCGTCCGAGGCCAGGCGTGGTGGTCATTTGCTTGGGGGGCGATGGGCGACGGCGACGGCTATCGTGCCGTCGGGCAGCCGGTATTTCCCGCCTTGGAGCCATGTGACGAGCTCGCCCGTCGGCAATGAGCAGATGTACTGCGGCTGCGGTGATGCTTTCGCGCTTCGCTTGATCACCAAACGTCGTTCTACGCGGCACGTAGAACGATCCGGCAGCTTGACGATGACGTCTGATAAGCGAGTGCCTGAAGCCATGCTGTCATCCTCCTGGATCGGCGCGCCTGCCTCGGGTAAGGGGATTGCCTGCAGGCGCATGTTCCCGTGGCGCTTCCATCTGTAGCACCGGCATTCGGATGAGAAGCATCCGTCGTGATGGGTATGGCGGCGGGCAGGTATCAGGCGTACGCGCGAGCCAGGCCATTGAGCCGGCCTGCAAATCAAAAGCGCCCCGGTCTCGGGGCGCTTTGCCTGGCTATCGCCTGGTGTCTGCGTGTGTATGGACCGATAGATAACGGGCGTACGAGGACATAGGTGAACCTTTTCCGGGTTAGCTTCCTCATGCTTTCGGATGCCATCGCACATGACCAGCATCCACCAAAGGTAGATGATCGGATGGGTGGTGTGAAATAAATTAGTGAAAATTCGCAATAGTATTGCGGTGTCCGGGGAACGGTTTGCGTGAACCGCCAGCCGCGCGGACCGCGCACGATTGCGGCAACCGAGCGCGGTCCGGACAAGGCGCAGCTCCAGGCTGCCGAAGGCGACTAAAACCGATCGACGCCGCGCTGCATGTCTCCTTGCTCAGAACTTCGCCGTCAGGTTGACGAACACGCTTCTCGGTTCGCCGTAATAGACCTGGTTCATCACGCCGCCCAGGTAGTACTTTTCATCGAACAAGTTGTTGAGATTGACCTGCGCCGACAGCCGCGAACTGAAGTCGTAGCGGGCCATGAGGTTGTAGATTGCGTAGGCCTTCTGGCGCGCCGTGACGCTGCGGTCCCCGATGGGCACGCTGGACCAGGTGGTGAGCTGCCAGTTGACGCCGCCGCCTACGGTCAGCTTGCTCCATTCGCCCGGCAGGCGGTAGGTCGTGAAGAAGCGCGCTACCGCTCGCGGGCGTTCCGTGTTGACGGATACGCCGTCGGCGTCGCGGCTGGTGTAGTAAGTGCCGCCGGTATAGATGTTCCAGCCGGGCGCAAGCTGTCCGCTCAACTCGAGTTCCACGCCCTTGGTGGTTACGCCGTCGGCGGTGGTGTAGGCTTCGTCGAACGTGCCGGGGACGATCTGGCCGGGGTCTACCACCGCTACCTTGCTCTGTTCGACCTTGAACAAGGCGATGGACGCGTTCAGCCTGCCGTCTAGGTATTCCCCCTTCAGGCCTGCTTCGTAGTTCCTGCCCTGCACTGGGTCCAAGTAGCCGCCGTTGCGGTCGCGGTAGTCCTGCGGTAGGAAAATATCGGTGTAGCTCGCGTAGGCCGAATAATTGTCGTTCAGGTCGTAGATAACGCCGGCGTACGGAATGAACTGCGAGTCTTTTTGGTCGCGTCCCGGCGCCCGCGATTTCCAGGTGGCATAGCGTCCGCCGGTGATTGCCGTGAGGCTGTCGCCCAACGACCAGCGCACCGCCGTGTACACGCCGCGCTGGTGCGTGACGGTGTCGCGCAGCATCGAAGTGGTCCATTCGGGCTGGGCGAAAGAGCCGTCCCAATGATAGAAGTTGCCGACGCTGTCCAGCACGCCGGTCCGGTCGAAGCTGTAGAAGTCCTCGCCGTAGCGGCTTCGCATGGCTCCCAGCACCAGTTCGTGGCGGCGCCCGAACAGGGTGAAAGGCCCCTTGGCTTGCAGGTCCAGCGAAGTCTGCTGCGCGTAAGAATTCCAGTAGCCTGGCCTTGCGCTCATGCCTTCGCCGGTCTGGCGATCGGGCTGACCACTCAGCCACAGCAGCTTGGCGTCATATTCGCTCTTGCGCTGCGACCAGTCGGCTCGCGCCTCCCAGCCGTTGTCGAAGCGGTGGGATAGGGTCGCGAACATGCTGCGGTTGGTCGTGTGCCAGTAGGTCCAGTCCGCGGCGGGGCTCTTGGAACGGCGCCAGTTGGTCGGCGATCCATCGGAGAACAGGACGGGCAAGCCGCCCCAGGTGGAGGCGTGCGGCCGTTTGTCCTGGTAGTCCGCGCCGACGCTCAGACGAGTCGCCGGCGTCAGGTCCGCATCGATCACGCCGTAGAGTACGCGCTTGTTGGCATGGTACATGTCGAGGTAAGAATCGCGCCCCTGGTACATGGCGACCACGCGCGCGCGCACCTTGCCTTCCTTGTCTATCGGGGTCGACAGGTCCGCCACGCCGCGGTACTGGTTCCAGGATCCCACGCCTGCGGTCAGTGTGCCGGTGAATTCGCGGCTGTTGGCGTGCTTGCGCACAAGGTTGATGGAAGCCGAGGGATTGCCGGCGCCGGTCATCAGGCCGGTGGCCCCGCGCACGACCTCGATGCGGTCGTAGATGACGGAATCGTTGTCCGACTCGCCGTACATCGACAATCCCAGCGTGGTAGGCACGCCGTCGTACTGCAGGCTGTCGATATAGAAGCCGCGCGACCAGAAATCGGTGCGGTCGCTGTCTTCGCTGACGACCTGCACGCCCACCACGTTGCCCATCACTTCGTCCAGCGACCGCAGGTTCTGGTCTTCGATGCGCTGGCGCGTCACCACGCTCACCGACTGCGGCGTTTCGCGCAGCGTCAGGGTCAGGCCCGTAGCCGCCGACGTGGCGGCGGTGGTGTAGGAGCCGGTACCCTCGGTGACCGTCGCATCTCCGGCCCCGAGCACCGTTACGGGGGCGAGATTGGACACCAGGTCCTCGCGCGACAGGATGATGCTGTCGCCTTGCCTGCGGTAAGTCACGCCGGTGCCCTTCAGTAAGGCGCGCAGGGCGTCTTCGGGCGCCAGCGTCGCGCGCAGCCCGGGGCTGGTCAGGCCGGCCACCGCCTCGGGCGGGTAGAACACGCGCACGCGTGCCTGGGCGGCCCATTGCAGCAGCGCGTTCCCAAGCTGCTGCGGCGCGATGTCGATGGCCACAGGCTCGGCATGTGCCAGGGCTTGGGCCCGGGCCTGGCCAGCGCCGAGAGCCAGCCCCATGGCGGCAGCCAGCGAAAGAAGCAGCCGGGGCCGCGATTTGCTTGCGCCGCGGGGCGCGTTGGTATGGATTCGGATATTCACAATGCCTGGGTTCGGATCGATGTAGGATGGCCGCGGCGGGAAAATGGCGCCGCTCTACATAGAACGAATGAGGACAGAAAAAACCTGAATCCTGGCGCGAAAAAGCTTCAACGCAGGGAGATGTCGACGCTTCCGTCGGGCGCTGGCGCCAGGCGCACCGGCGCAATGGCCGGCAGGGCGTCCAGGAACGCCTCAGGGCGATCCAGGTCGAACGAGGCTGACACGCGCAGCTTGCCGGCGCGTTCGTCGGCAAGCCGTAGCGGCGTGGCTAGGTAACGGTTCATCTCGCTTAGCACGGCGCCCAAGGGGGCGTTGCGGAACACCAGCCGCCCGTCGCGCCAGGCGGTGAGCGTCGCGACATCCGTGGGCGCGGGCACGCCGATGGTCCCGTCGGCCGGGACGCGGATGCCTTGTCCGGCCCGCAGCGTGGCCTTGCCCATGTTCCACCAGTGCCCGCCGGTGACCTCGACGGTGCCGGATTCGACCGCCACCGAGACCTCGTCGGCATTGCGGCGTACGTCGAACACGGTGCCGGTGACGCGGATGTCGCTGCTGCCTGCCTTGACGATGAAGGGCCGCGCGGTGTCGCTCGCGACGGAAAACAGGATCTCGCCCGAGGCCAGGTTGATTTCGCGCCTCTTGTCGTAGAACCGCAGTTCCGCGCGGGTTGCGCCGTTGATATCGAGTTGGGATCCGTCGGGCAGCGAAACTCGCCGGCGCTCGCCGCGTTCGGCTGCGATCAAGGCCGAATAGGACGGAGTCGCGGCCGGCAGGCTCCACCAGGCCGAGCCCGCGGCCAGCAGAACCAGGGCGGCGCATGCCCAGCCCAGCGCCGCGCGCCGGCTTTGGCCCCAACCGGTCCGCCGCGGCCGGGCCGGGACGGGGCCGCCCAACAGGGCTTCGACCTGGCCGCGTGACAGGCGCTCTGCGGTATGTCCTAGCTGCTGCATTTGGTCGAATTCGTGCGCTTCTTCCGGATGCGCTTTGCGCCACGCCTCGTATTCGCGCCGGTCGGCTCGGCCTAGTTCGCCCGAATGCCAGCGCGCGAACCACCAGGCGGCGGTGCGCGGCTGGCCGGAGCCGGGTGTGGAGGAGGAGGGCGGCGCGGTCATGGCGTATGTTGTTGCATGCGGTCGCGAGCATACTGGATGGCCCGCATTACGTAGCGTTCGATCATGTTCTTCGACAGGCCCATGTGCCGGGCCACCTCGGCCTGGGTCCAGCCCTCGACGCGGTTGAGCACGAACGCTTCGCGGCATTTGGGGGGCAGTTCTGCCAGCACGCGGGCCAGGTCGTCGGCCAATTGCGCCGCGCGCAGCGGCGCGTCGGGGTCGCTTATCGCGGGCTGTTCATTTTCGCCCAGTTCATCCAGGGGGACGTGTTCCAGCCGCGACTGCCTGCGCCAGCGGTCGATCAGCCGGTGCCCCGTGGCCTGGAACAGGTAGCTGCGCGCGCGTTTGGCAACGCTGGCATCGGCCTTCAGCAGATCTTCGATGGCGTCGTGCGCCGCGTCCTCGGCGTCGTGGCGGTTGCCCGTCCGGCGGCTCCACGCTCCGACCAGCTCGTCGTAATACGCGAGCCAGCCGGGGCGGGAAGGGGAACTGCGGGACATGGGGACGCGGCATCCGTAGGCAAGGCGAGCCGCGCATTTTACAAATAATTCTCATTATCGTAAATCGAGGCGGGCACCCGGCTCAGGCCGGAGGGCACTGTCTGGAATCCCGGTTTAGGGTTGCCCGAATCTCGCCTACTGTGCTTCACCTATCAACGCTTCGCCGGCGGGCCGAGTTGCCCTTGCGCATCGGCGCGCCCGCCTCGGGCGTAGGGATTGCCTGCACGCGAGCCAGGCCATGGGCCGCGCCCCGGCGGCGGAATTCTTCCCGGCGGTCAGTCCGTGACGCGTGCCGTCCAGATCAGGCGCAGGCCCAGGCCGCCGATGGCGCCCGCGGCCACGCGGTCGATGCCGGCCTTGGCCCGCAGATACAGTTCACGGGGACGGCGGCTGGACAGGCATAGGGCTACCGTCGAGTACCAACCCGCTTCCACCAGGAACACCAGAGGCGGCAGCGCGAAGTAGCACCACAGCGGTGGGTTGTGCGGCAGCAGCGAAGCGAAGATGCTGCCATAGGCGATGGCCGTCTTGGGATTGCTGAGCTGGGTGGCCAGGGCCGTCAGGAAGGCTTTGCGGGTGCCTTGTCCGCCCGGGATGCCGTGCAGGGCCAGCGGCTCTTTGGCGCCGCGCCACATCTTGCACGCGAGATACACGAGGTACAGCCCCCCGGCGATTTTCAGGCCGATATAAAGCCAGCCGACCGTTGCCAGCACCGTGTACAGGCCGACCAGCGCTACGCCGCTGAACAGGACGCCGCCCACCCCCATGCCCAACGCCGCGGCCAGGCCGGCCTGACGCGAGGAGCCCACCGCGGTTCGAGCGACGACGACGAAACTCGGGCCAGGGCTCATTGCGCCGACCAGAAGCGCCACGAGAATGGCGGTGATTGCGGTTGAGATTGCCATGATGGATCCGATTTCTGCGCACGCGCGGCGGGTTGTTGGACGATGTGATGCTGCCAGCGGAAGGGCCAGTATAGGGTCGGCCAGGCAGATATCTTCTACTGGTCGGAATCCCAGTTTACGGCTGCCCGAATCTCGCCTACTGTGCTTCACATATCAATGATCCGCCGGCGGGCCGAGCTGCCCGCGCGCATCGGCGGATCGGAGATGGAAACTTCTGTTTTATCAACACGTTACGCTGGAGATGAAAGAGAATGACTGACACGCTCATCAAGGTCGATCTGGCCCAATCCCCCTACGACAACGCGCAGATCCACAATCGCTGGCACCCGGACATTCCGATGGCCGTGTGGGTGAAGCCGGGGGATGACTTCGTCCTGGAAACCTACGACTGGACCGGCGGCGCGATCAAGAACGACGATAGCGCCGACGACGTCCGCGACGTGGATCTGACCACGGTGCACTTCCTGTCCGGCCCGGTGGGCGTGGACGGGGCCGAGCCCGGGGATCTGCTGGTGGTGGACCTGCTGGACATCGGCGCCAAGCCCGAAAGCATGTGGGGCTTCAACGGCTTCTTCAGCCGCAACAACGGCGGCGGCTTCCTGACCGAGCATTTCCCGCATGCGCAGAAGTCCATATGGGATTTCCACGGGATGTTCACGTCTTCGCGGCATATTCCCGGCGTGAGCTTCGCGGGCCTGATTCATCCGGGGCTGATCGGCTGCCTGCCCGACAAAAAGCTGCTGGATACCTGGAACCGGCGCGAGCAGGCGCTGATCGAGACCAATCCCAAGCGGGTGCCGCCGCTGGCCAATCCGCCCGCGCCCAAGACCGCGCACATGGGCGGCCTGCAAGGGGCGGACCGCGACCGGGCGGCGGCCGAAGGCGCGCGCACGGTGCCGCCGCGCGAACACGGCGGCAACTGCGATATCAAGGACCTCTCGCGCGGCGCCCGTGTTTTCTTTCCGGTATACGTGAAGGGCGGGGGCCTGTCGGTGGGGGATCTGCATTTTTCGCAGGGCGATGGCGAAATCACGTTCTGCGGCGCCATCGAGATGGCGGGCTGGGTGCACATGCGCGTGTCGCTGATCAAGGGCGGCATGGAGAAGTACGCGATCAAGAATCCCATCTTCAAACCGAGCCCGATCGCGCCCGCCTACAAGGACTTCCTGATCTTCGAGGGCATTTCGGTCGACGAATCGGGCAAGCAGCACTACCTGGACGTGAACGTGGCGTATCGCCAGGCCTGCCTGAACGCCATCGAATACCTGAAGAAGTTCGGCTATTCGGGAGCCCAGGCGTATTCCCTGCTGGGCTGCGCGCCGGTGCAGGGGCACATCAGCGGCGTGGTCGATATTCCCAACTCGTGCGCGACGCTGTGGCTGCCCACCGAGATCTTCGACTTCGACATCCAGCCGTCGGCCTCCGGACCCGTCAAGCACATCCAGGGCGGGACCGACATGCCGCTGTCTCGCGACCGCTAGGAGGAACCACGATGCCCATGTATGACTATGCCTGTGGCCGCTGCGGAGAATTCGCGGCGCTCGTGCCCCTGGCGCGGTGGCGCGACCCGGCCGCCTGCCCGCAATGCGGAGAGCCGTCGGGCCGCATCGTGGGCGGGGCGCCCGCGATCTCGGCGCTGTCGTCCGCGGTGAACCGGGCGCGCGCGGCCAATGAGCGCAGCGCGCATGAACCGCGCAGCACGCGTTCGGGCCACGGCATGAATTGCGGGTGTTGTTCCGGCCGCGCCCAGGCGGGCAAGACGCGCACGGCGCCGGACGGCGCGAAATCGTTCGCGGGCGCCCGGCCCTGGATGATCAGCCACTAGCGGCAAGGGGCTCGCCGCGCGCCGGCATGCGGGCGCGAGGCGGGCCTATTCCCCCTCGCCGCGCGGCGCGGCGTCGTCCAGGCGCTGCATGTTCTCCAGCAGCTTCAGCAGATAGTGCAGGGTGTGGCTGAGGTCTCCCATCGAGAACTCGTCGAGCGCCCCTTCATAGTATTCATGGATGCGCGGCAGCGCGTCCTGGGTCCAGACCTTGCGGCCCGAGGCCGTCATGGTGACCAGGCGCGAGCGGCGGTCGCGCCCGTCGGGCGCGCTGGCGATATGGCCGTCGCGTTCCATCCGGCTGATCAGACCCGATAGGCTTTGCCGGCTGACCATGAGGTAGCGGGCCAGATCTCCCACACTGATTCCCGCCTGCGCCTCGGGCCGCGACAGCGCGCCCAGCACCGCCCACTGCTGCGTCGTCAAACCCAGGTGCTCGACCGCGCGGCTGCCTGTTTTATGCAGCATGTTTGCGCATTGATACAGCCTGAAAAACAAGCGGTTGGCCAGCTCCATTCGTGCGATATCAGTATTTTTTCTAGGGTTTTCCATAGTGGGTTCTTCGCGTTTCCAGCCTTGATTACCTGTATCGACGGTCGCTAATATAGGTAAACATATTTACGTATTTGGGTGGCGTATCCAGCCAGTCGGGTAAGGATACCAAGCCCCGCAACCTGGGCAGAGGAAATCATGCAAAGACTGAGCGGCAGGACGGCGATCGTGACGGGCGGCGGCGGCGGCATCGGCGGGGCCACCTGCCGGCGCCTGGCGCGGGAGGGCGCGGCAGTGGCCGTGCTGGACCTGGATCCGCAAGCGGCCGGCGCCGTCGCCGCCGCCATCGAATCCGAGGGCGGCCGGGCGCTGGCGCTGCGCTGCGACATCACGCGCCGCGACGAGGTCGACGCGGCCGTGGCGGCCGTCGAATCCGGGTTGGGGCCGGCCGACGTGCTGGTGAACAACGCGGGCTGGGACATCTTCAAGCCCTTCACGAAGACGGAGCCCGCCGAATGGGACCGGCTCGTCGCCATCAACCTGATCGGCGCCCTGCACATGCACCATGCGGTGCTGCCGGGCATGGCGGCTCGCAAGTCGGGGCGCATCGTCAATATCGCGTCCGACGCCGCCCGGGCCGGCTCGTCGGGCGAGGCCGTGTACGCGGCCTGCAAGGGCGGGCTGGTGGCGTTTTCCAAGACCATCGCGCGCGAGCATGCGCGGCACGGCATTACGGTGAACGTGGTGTGCCCGGGGCCCACCGATACCGCGCTGTTCGCCAGCTACAAGGAAGGCGCGGGCAATCCGGAGAAGCTGGTCGAAGCCTTCACCCGGGCCATTCCGCTCGGCCGCATCGGCCAGCCGGAAGATCTGCCCGGCGCGATTCTGTTCTTTGCCAGCGACGACGCCGCCTATGTCACCGGGCAGGTGCTGAGCGTCTCGGGCGGCCTGACCATGAACGGCTGAGCGGGCCATTTTCCTTCTTCACAGGAAGCTCACATGAACTACGAAGACATCCTCTACGAAGTCCGCGACGGCGCGGCCTGGATCACGATCAACCGGCCGGAAAAGATGAACGCCTTCCGCGGCCGCACCTGCGATGAGCTGATCCACGCGATCAACCGCGCGGGCTATGCGCCGGATATCGGCGTGATCGTGCTGGCGGGCGCGGGCGACAAGGCTTTCTGCACTGGGGGCGACCAGTCGGCCCACTCCGGGCAGTACGACGGCCGCGGCACCATCGGGCTGCCGATGGAAGAGTTGCACGGCGCCATCCGCGACGTGCCCAAGCCCGTGATCGCGCGGGTCCAGGGCTACGCCATCGGCGGCGGCAATGTGCTGTGCACCATCTGCGATTTCACGATCGCGTCCGAGCGGGCGGTGTTCGGCCAGGTGGGGCCGAAGGTGGGGTCGGTGGATCCGGGCTACGGCACGGCGTTCCTGGCGAGGGTGGTGGGCGAGAAAAGAGCCCGTGAAATCTGGTATCTGTGCCGCCGCTATTCCGCCGCCGAGGCCCTGGCCATGGGCCTGGTCAATGCGGTGGTGCCGCCGGACCAGCTCGATGCCGAGGTGCGGAAATGGTGCGGCGAGATCATGGAGAAAAGCCCCACCGCCATCGCGATCGCCAAGCGTTCTTTCAACATGGACACGGCGCATCAGGCGGGCATTGCCGGAATGGGGATGTACGCGCTGAAGCTGTACTACGACACGGAGGAATCGCGCGAAGGGGTCAAGGCTTTCCAGGAAAAGCGCAAGCCCGATTTCCGCCGCCACGCCAGATAGCGCCATACCCACGCACGCGTTCGCCGCCAAGTCCGGCGAGCCGCAGGAGACAAGATGAATCCCTATATCGACGAGGACCTGGCCGCGCTGTCCGAGCACGCCGGGCGTTTCGCGGCCGGGCGCGTGGCGCCGGGCTTTCTCGAGCGCGACGCCACGCGCACGCTCGACCGCGGGCTGATGCTTGAAATGGGCGGCATGGGTTTCATCGCGCCCGAGCTGCCGGAGGATTGCGGCGGGCAGGGGCTGGGCTGCCTGGCCGCTGGCGTGATCCACGAGCAGATCGCGCGCGCCGACCTCAGCCTGTCATACATCAACCTGCTGGCGTCGCTGAACGGCCAGATCCTTGCGCAGCACGGCAAGCCGGAAGTGGCGCGGCCATGGCTCGCGCGCCTGACCCGGGGAGAGGCGCTGCTCGCCATTGCGCTGACCGAGCCGCGCGGCGGCTCCGATGCGGCCAATCTGCGCCTGCGCGTGGAGCGGGCGGACGGCCACTATGTGCTCAACGGAGAGAAGGCGTCGATTTCCGCCGCCGACCAGGCGGACGCCGCCGTGGTGTTCGGCCGCAGCGGCACGGTGGAGTCCGGCGCGCGCGGCGTCACCGCCTTGCTCGTGCCGATGGAGCTGCCGGGCATCACGCGCAATCGCTACGACTGCCACGGGCAACGCGCGATCGGGCGAGGTTCGCTGTTCTTCGAGAATGTGCGCGTGCCGGCGGACCACCTGCTGGGTCGGGAAGGCGAGGGCTTCGTCCAGGTGATGCAGGGCTTCGACTATTCGCGGGCCTTGATCGGCCTGCAGGTGCTGGCGGTCGCGCGGGCCGCGCTGGACGAAGCCTGGGAGCACGCGGCGCAGCGCGAGGCCTTCGGCAAGCCCCTGTCCGCGTTCCAGGGTGTATCGCACCCGTTGGCCGAGGGCGACACCCAGGTCGAGGCCGCCCGCCTGCTGTGCCTGCAGACCCTGTGGCTGAAAGACCGTCAGCTGCCGCACAGCGCGCAGGCCGCCATGTGCAAATGGTGGGGGCCGAAGCTGGCGTACGACGTGGTGCACCAATGCCTGCTGACCTTCGGCCATGGCGGCTATGACCGTGGCGTCATGGAACAGCGCCTGCGCGACGTGCTGGGCTTCCAGATCGGGGACGGCACCGCGCAGATCATGAAGACCATCATCGCGCGCACCCGGGCCGGGCGCGCAGCGGTGCCTGCCTGACGCCGGCCCGGCGCGGAATCATCGGAGAGACAGACATGGAATTCGATGCTGTATTGATTGCACCCAGACGGCGGGAAAGCATCGCGCGCGGCTGGTGGCCGGACCGCACCATCAATGACTTCCTGGACCGGGGCGCGGCCTTGCATCCCGACAAGACGGCGCTGACCGCGGTGCATACCGACAGCGCCGAAACCAGGCGGTTCACCTATCGCCAGCTTGCCGCCATGGCCGACCGGGTGGCGGTGGGGTTGGCGCGGCTGGGCATCGAGGCGGGCGACGTGGTGGCCTGCCAACTGCCCAACGGCTGGCAGTTCGTCGTGACCTACCTGGCCTGCTCGCGCATCGGCGCCGTGATGAATCCGCTGATGCACATCTTCCGGCAGCGCGAACTCTCGTTCATGCTGCGCCATGGCGAGGCGCGCGTGTTCATCGTGCCGCAGCGTTTCCGCGGCTTCGATTATCCGGCGATGGCCGAAGGGCTGCGCGCCGACCTGCCCCGGCTGGAGCGCGTGATCGCCGTGGGGGGCGCCGGCCCGGACAGTTTCGAGTCGCTGCTGGCCGAACCCCGCTGGGAGGACGAGCCCGACGCGGGAGACATCCTGGGCCGTTCGCATCCTGGGCCGGATGACGTTACGCAGTTGATCTACACGTCCGGCACCACGGGCGAGCCCAAGGACGTGATGCACACGGCCAACACCACGTTCTCCAACATCGCCGCCTACGCCGGGCGCCTGGGCCTGGGCGCGGACGACGTGGTGCTGATGGGATCTCCTATGGCGCACCAGACCGGCTTCATGTACGGACTGATGATGCCGATCTACCTGGGCTGCGAGGCCGTGACGCTGGATATCTGGAACCCGGCGGTTGCGGCCGGCCTCATCCGCGAGCACGGCGCGACGTTCAGCATGGCGTCCACGCCGTTCCTGACGGACCTGGCGCGCGAAGTCGCGCAGTCGGGGCAGGGCGTGCCCACGCTGGGCACTTTCCTGTGCGCGGGCGCGCCGATACCGGGGCCGCTGGTGGAGCAGGCCCGGCAGGTGCTGGGAGCGAAGATCATCTCGGCGTGGGGCATGACCGAGAACGGCGCGGTCACGCTCACCCGTCCGGAAGACGACGACGTCCGCGCCTACACCAGCGATGGCTGCCCGCTGCCGGGCGTCGAGATCAAGGTGGTGGATGCGTCCGGCGCGGCGCTGCCGGCGGGCGAGGTGGGCAATCTCTGGCTGCGTTCCTGCTCCAACTTCGGCGGCTACCTGAAGCGGCCGCAGCTGAACGCGACCGACGGCGAGGGCTGGTTCGATACCGGAGACATGGCGCGCATCGACGAACAGGGCTATCTGCGCATCACCGGCCGCAGCAAGGACGTGATCATCCGTGGGGGCGAGAACATTCCGGTGGTGGAGATCGAATCCCTGCTGTACCGGCATCCTGCCATCGCCCAGGCGGCCATCGTGGCGTACCCGGACGAGCGCTTGGGCGAACGGGCCTGCGCGGTGGTCACGCTAAAGCCGGACAGCGCGCTGGAACTGCCCGGGCTGGTGGAATTCCTGAAGGGGCATGGCGTGGCGCTGCAATACATCCCGGAGCGGCTGGAGGTGCGCGACAGCCTGCCCAGCACGCCGACGGGCAAGGTGCAGAAGTTCCGCCTGCGGGAAATGTTGCGGGACGGCGCCTGAGGCCGTCCGCGCGTCGTCAGGCGCCGGGCGCCGGTTCCAGCGGCGCCACGGCCGCGCCCTGGATCTGGTGACGCGCCAGGGCCTCGGCCACGAATCCCGATTTCTTCATGGCTTCGACGAAGGCGCCCAGATAGGCGCTGGCCTTGTCGCCGCGGCTCTTGGGCACGCCCATGGCCTGGCGGATCAGCATGAAATGGCCGTCCAGGAGGCGCAGGCCGCCCAGCCGCTGCGCATCCGCCTGCAACTGCTGCTTCACGCCGGCGGCGACTTCCATGTTTTCCTGCAGGAACGTGTCGACCACCGCGGGCGAGGTGGGGGCGCGGAAGATCTCGGCCTGCTTGAGCTCGCGCGTCAGGTAGAGATCGTAGGCGCTGCCCTTGCCGACCACGACGCGCTGGCCCTCGCGGTCCACTTCGTCCATGGCGTTTATCGGGGAGCCCTGCCGGACCAGGTACGCGCCTTCGATGACCACATAGGGCGCGGTGAAGGCGATCTGTTCCCCGCGCAGCGGATCGATGGCGAAGAAACCCACGTCCGCCTGCTCGGCGGCCACGGCATTGACGGATTCGCCGGCGGACTTGAACACGACGAGTTCCAGTTCCACCTGCAGGCGCCGGGCCAGTTCGGTGGCTAGGTCCACCGAGACGCCGCCGGGTCGGCCGGTGGCGGGATCGGTATTGGCCAGGATGGGATTGCCCAGATTGATGGAAGCGCGCAGCACCCCCGTCGGGGCGAAGGCGGAGAGCAGCTCGTGGTCGGTCTTCATGGTTTCCTTGGCGGGAGGTGCCGCGCCGCGGCGCGGACGTTGCGGCAAGCATAGCAGCCGGAAGCGCGCGTCCTGCGCTGCGCCCTACTGCGCGCGGCGCAGGACGTAGTGCGGGGCGAGCGGGCCGGTGGGGCGCGTGCCGTCGCGGTACAGCATGGTTACCTGGTTTTCGCCGACGAAGTAGCGCTGGCTGTCGCCCGAGGCGTCAAGCCGGATGGTGCTGCCGTCGGACTCCCAGCTGAAAGTGCCCGTCACCGTCTCGGGCTGCGGCTCGCGGTCCAGGTACTGGGTCTGCCTTTCGTAGCGGCCGTCCTGGGCCAGGGTCAGCCGGGTGCGGATGCCGGGGCAGTCCGCGCAGGGCAGGGTGCCTTCATAGCTGCCGGGCCAGTCCAAGGAGTTCCGGGCGGTGTGGCCGTCGGCGGGCGCGGCGCGGCCCGAGACGGTATGGGAAGGCGCGCAACCGGCCAGCAGGGCAAGCGTCAGGGCGCAGGTCAGGGTGGTTTTCATCATGGCGAGCTCCTGTGTGAAAAACGCGTTCACGATACGGAGAGTAGGGCTCCGGTGCTGAAACGGGTTGTAAGGCCGCGGGCCTTCATCCGCCTGCGCGCATGCGCTACGCTAGGCCTCTTTGTTTGCCGGGACGGCCCGGCGGCATGAACCCGAACAGGACGATTCCCATGAACGGCGAACATAGCTACCACGTTACGGTGGAGTGGACCGGCAACACCGGCACCGGCACATCCAGCTACGCGGCGTATTCCCGCGATCACCTGATACGGGCGCAGGGCAAGCCCGACGTGGCGGGATCGTCCGATCCCGCGTTCCGGGGCGATCCCGCGCGCTGGAATCCCGAGGACATGCTGGTGGCGTCGCTGTCCGCCTGTCACAAGCTCTGGTACCTGCATCTCTGCGCGGTCGAGGGCGTGACCGTGCTGGCCTACCGGGACGAGGCCGAAGGCGTGATGGCCGAAGACCGCGAGCGCGGCGGAGCGTTCTCCCGGGTCACGCTGCGGCCGGTGGTGACCATCGCCGCTGGCGGCGACGCGGCGCTGGCCGAGGAACTGCACGGCCGCGCGCACCATTTCTGCTTCATCGCCAACTCGGTGAACTTCCCCGTGCTTTGCGAACCCCGCGTCGCTCACGCGGACTGAGGCGCGGCGGGGCTGCGCCTGATAAGCTGCGCGTAATGGCGGCGTTGCCGCCCTCTGCACTGAACCGCAATGTTGCCGACCTTTGCCGATTGGCCCCACGATTATCCCGCCCTGGACGCGCCAGGCATGCGCCTGCGCGCCATGCGCGACGAGGATGCCGCCGACTGGTACGCCTATCTGCGGCGCGAGGAAGTGACGCGCCACACCAGTTGGCGCCTGGAGGGGGTTGAAACCTTGGCCGGCCTGATCCGGGCCTATGCGCAACCTGGCCAGTCGCACTGCATGCGGCTCGCCATCGTCGGCCAGGATGACCGGCTCGTCGGCACCATCGGCCTGAACGAGATCGCGCTGCCGCAGCGCCGCGCCGAGATCGCCTACGACATCGCGCCGGCCTGCTGGCGCCAGGGGCTGGCCACGAAGGCCTGTGCGGCGTTGACGGGTTGGGCGCTCGAAACGCTGGGGTTTGCGCGTATCCAGGCCACCGTGCTGGATTCGAACGTGGCTTCGGCGGGCGTGCTGGAGCGCTGCGGTTTCCGCCGGGAAGGCCTGCTGCATGCGTACCGGACGGTGCGTGGCGAGCCGCGCCATTTCTGGATGTACGCCCGCATCTGGCCGCGAGGTGACAGGCATGGATTCTGAGCTGCTTTCCCTGCTGGTCACGCGCACGATGCCCTTCGGCAAATACCAGGGCCGCCTGATCGCGGACCTTCCCGGGCCGTACCTGGCCTGGTTCGCGCGCAAGGGCTTTCCGCCTGGCGAACTGGGCCGCTTGCTGGCCCTGATGCACGAGCTGGATCACAACGGCCTGTCATCGCTGCTGGCGCCGCTGCGGCAGCCCGCCGGCAAGCCTGCCAGCAAGCGCTGAAGCGGCCTGGCGAGAAACCCCACGAAACAACTGTGGCGGATTGTGTAGCGTCGCCCGGCGGTAGGCGAGGATACGATAGGGCGGCGCGCGCCGGGCCGGGCCGCCACCGGCTCCTGGGGCCGGCGCGCTTGCTCATTGAAGAGAGGTCGCCATGAAGAAACTCCACATTTCCGCATTTCTGCTTGCCGCCTTGTGCGCAGGGGGCGCCGCGCAGGCGCAGAACGCCGCGCCCGTCACGCAGGAATACCAATATCCCAGCGTGCGTTCGAAGGACGGCAGCCTTTCGCCGCCTTCCACGCTGCGCATGACGGTCACGCCGGACCCCAACGCCGCGCCGGCCATCATCCGGGATACGCCGGAAAGCCAGGCCGAATACGCGCGTTGCCGCGAAGTCTCGGACCGCGCTGCGGTGTCGAATGCGCAGATGCAGGCTGGCGTGGAGCAATGCCTCAAAGAATTGGAGCAGCGCCGCCAGCAACAGTAGGGGCGCGGTGCCGGCTTTCCGTTTTGGTCAAACGGTAATAATATTCAATCTCATCAACTAGGCGGGGCGCCCCTCGCCCGCGACCGTGACCGCCCTCCACCCCGAACCCGACTGGACCGTATCGGCAGCCATGCCCGCGATGTCGCTGGCGGGCGGCACGCTGCGTTTTTGCCGCGACGAACGGGTGCAGGAACGCCTGGAGCCGGGGCTCAAGCTGGTGCTGGTGCTGGACGGCGAGCTTCGCTATAGCGTGTGCGGCGCGCCGGCCAGGCGGGTGAGCGGCCCGCTGCTGCACATGAGCCTCTGCCAGGACGCCATGGGCATGGAGCATGAATTCGGCGCGCACAAGGCGCTGCGGTTCATCTCTTTGCGCACCGGCCTGGAACACCTGGGCGACGCGCTTCGCATGGCGCCGGAGGAATTGGCCGCGCTGCTGCGCGCGCCCGGCGGTCAGGCTTACGCCGACGCCAATCTGCGGGTGGCTCCCGCCATGCAGGCGCTGGGCAATCAGATGCTGGCCTGCCCGGTGCAGGGCGCGCTCAGGCGCATGTACCTGTCGGGCAAGGCGCTGGAGTTGACGGCGCTGGCGCTGGGCGCGTTGCAACCCGCGCCCAGCGTGGCGCCGGCCCATGGCATGACGCGCGGCGACGTCGAGCGCCTGCATCATGCGCGCGACCTGGTCGCCGGCAATCTGCAGGACCCTCCGTCGCTGCCGGAGCTGGCGCGGCTGGCGGGCGTCAACGTCAACAAGCTCACCACGGGCTTTCGCAAGCTGTTCGGCACGAGCGTCTATGCCTACGTGCGCGAGCGGCGGATGGAGCAGGCCCACGCGCTGCTGGCCGCGGGCGAGCTCTCGGTTTCGGAGGCCGCCTACGCCTGCGGCTACACCGACTCGCATTTCACCAAGGTCTTCCAGCGCCGCTACGGCACGCTGCCCAGCAGCTTCGCGCCGCGCGGCTGAGCCCGCGCGCCTGCCGCGCCGGCGAAACTTCCGCAATCGCCAGCAAGACTTCCGCGATCGCCAGCGGCCGCCAGCCGTCCTCTCTAGAATTATTTGAGAATAATTCTCAGTAACAAGAAAGAGGGATAGCGGTGCAGAAAAAGTTGAAACCCCGGGCGGGCAGGACGCTCAGGAATGCGGCGCGCGCATTGCAGTGGCCGCTATGGCTCGCGGCGGCGGCGGGGCCGGCGCACGCGCAGGAGGCGCAATCGCTGCCGGCGGTGACGGTCACCGGCGAGGGCATCGCGCCGGGCACGGCGACGCTGGGCAAGCTGCCTCTGTCTGTGCGAGAGATCCCGCAATCGGTCACGGTGATCGGGCTGGAGCGTATGCAGGAGCAGAACCTGCAAAGCCTGGACGAGGTCATGCAGCACGCCACCGGCATCACCGTGCAGCCGTACCAGCTGCTGACCACGGCGTACTACTCGCGCGGCTTCAAGGTCGATTCCTTCGAGCAGGACGGCGTGCCGGTCCTGATGGGCAACATGGCGGCGTCGCCGCAGGACATGGCCGTATACGAGCGCGTGGAAATCCTGCGCGGCGCCAACGGCCTGCTGCACGGCGCGGGCAACCCTGCGGCCACCGTTAACCTGGTGCGCAAGCGGCCGCAGCGCGAGTTCGCATTCAATGGCACGGTCAGCGCGGGCAGCTGGGACCGCTACCGCGCCGAGGCGGATCTGGGCGGTCCCTTGAACGCCAGCGGCAGCGTGCGCGGACGCATCGTCGGCGCGGTCGAAGACCGCGGCTATTTCTACGACGTGGCGGATCAGCAGTCGGCGCTCTTCTACGGCATAGGCGAGGTGGACCTGGGGCCGCGGACGGTGCTGTCCGCCGGGTTGCAATACCAGCGCATCCGTTCCACCACCAACATGGCGGGCGTGCCGCGCTACAAGGACGGCGGCGACATCGGGCTATCGCGCTCGACCTATCTGGATGCCGCGTGGGACCGCTTCAACTGGGACACGACGCGTGTGTTCGCCGACCTTGAACACGGTTTCGGCGAGGGCTGGACGGCCAAGATCAGTGCCAACTACCTGACGGCCGACAGCAATCTGAAGTACGCCGGCGCGTATGGCGCCATCGACCGCGAAACCGGCATGGGGTCGAGGCTGATGGGCGGCGCCTACAAATTCGACAACACGCAGGCCAGCGTGGACGCCTACGTGAGCGGGCCCGTGCAGTGGTTCGGCCGCCGCCATGAACTGCTGCTGGGCGGCAACGCGCAGCGCACTACGTCAGAGCAGTACACGGGCATGCTGAGGCCGGCGCTGAACGTGCCGGTGAACGTTTTCGACTGGGATCCGCATAGCGTGCCCGAACCCGGCGTGGGGCCTTATTCTTCGCCGGGCGAAACGCGGCTGAAGCAGCAAGGCGTCTATGCCATGGGCCGCTTCTCGCTGGCCGACCCGGTGACCCTGGTGCTGGGCGGCCGCGTGAGCTGGTGGAACCAGAGCGCGCCGTCTGCGCGCCAGCGTATCGACCCCGAGTTCACGCCCTACGGCGGGCTGATCGTCGACCTGGATAAGCAGTGGTCCGTCTATGGCAGCTATGCGCAGGTGTTCCAGCCGCAAAGCCAGCTGACCCGAGAGGGCAAGCCGCTGGATCCGGTCACCGGCACCAACTACGAGGCCGGCGTGAAGGGCGAGCTGGCGGACGGCGCTTTGAACGTGTCGCTGGCGGTGTTCCAGATCCAGCAGAAGAACCGCGCGCAGCAGGATCCCGATTGGCCTTGCGTGGGCAGCAACTGCTACTACATCTCGGGCGGCGAAGTCCGCAGCCGCGGCTTCGAGGCCGAGGCCAGCGGGCAGGTCACGCCGTATTGGACGGTGGCGGCGGGCTATACGTTCAACACCAGCAAATACCTGTCCGACTCGGTCTCCAACGGCCAGCCTTTCGCCAGCTTCACGCCCAAGCACATCTTCCGTCTCTGGACGAACTACGCGCTGCCCGTCATGGAGCGCCGGTTGAGCGTGGGCGGCGGCGTGCAGATGCAGTCGGGCTACTCGACGGTCTCGGGCCCCGTCACGCTGCGCCAGGGCGGCTACACGCTGGTGGACCTGCGCATGGCCTACCGGCTGGACAAGCACCTGACCGCGGCGCTGAACGTCAACAACCTGTTCGACCGCCGCTACTACCAGAGCCTGTCGGGCACGGCATGGAACAACCGCTACGGCGAACCCCGCAACGTCATGCTGACGCTGCGCGCCCAGTACTGAACGACAGCGGCGGGCGTGGCGCCCGCCGCCACCCCAAGGAGGCATTCCGATGAAGACAGAACACCATCCGATACCGCCGGTCTTCGACTGGCTCGACCATTTCATGGCGCTGGGCAACGACGGCGCCCTGCGCGAGATCGGCAGGCGCCGGAGCCTGTCGCCCGGCGAAGGCTGGCTGGTCGGCGTCAAGGCCGTGACCAGCGATGCCGACGTGCACGGCGACGTGTGGGAGCGCCACCCGGCCGGCGAGGAAATGCTGTGCGTGCTGGAAGGCCGCGTGGTGCTGACGCTCGCGGACGAGGGCGGGGCGGAAACCGACGTGTTGCTGGACACCCGGCGCTGCGCCGTGGTGCCGCGCGGCGTGTGGCACCGCCTGCACATTGCCTGTCCCGGAAAAATCCTGTTCGTGACGCCGGGCCACGGCAGCGAACATCGCCGCGCGGCGGCGCAACCGCAACTGGAATCCTGACGATGCACCCCAAGGCAAACGGACGCTTGTTCCTGATGATCACCGCCCTGTATTTTTCACAGGGCATTCCTCTGGGCGTTGCGATGGAGGCTTTGCCCACGCTGCTGCGCCGCGACGGCGCGGACCTGCATGCGCTGGCCTGGCTGCCGCTGGTGGGCCTGCCATGGGTCCTGAAGTTCCTGTGGGCGCCGGTGGTGGACAACCGCTGGAATCCGGCGATGGGGCGGCGGCGCAGCTGGATCGTTCCGCTGCAGACGGTCGTGCTGGCCTGCCTGTCGGGCTTGGCGCTGCTGGGCATCTCGTCGGCGAGCGCGGCCTGGGTGGTTGCCTTGATGGCCGTGGCTTCGCTGGCCAGCGCCACCCAGGACATCGCCACCGACGGCCTGACCGCGGAGCGTTTCGAAGGCCAGGCCCTGGCGCGGGCGAATGCGGCGCAAGTAGGCGGCACGATGATGGGCTTCTTCTTTGGCGGCCCGGGCTGCCTGATCATGACGGGCTACATCGGCCAGACGGGCGCCGTCGCCGTGCTCGCCGCCGCCGTCGCGTTCAGCCTGCTGCTGGCCTCGGCCTGGCGCGAGACGGAAGCCGCCGCGCCGTCCGCCCGGCCGCGCGCCACGCTGGCGGGATTCATCCGCCGGCCGGGCGCCTGGGCGCTGGCGGCGGCCGCTTTCCTGTCGGCCATGACGGCGGTGGCGGGCTACGGCCTGTCCAAGCTGTTCCTGGTGGACGCCGGCTGGCGGGTCGAAGACGTGGGCCGCATCGGCATGGCGGGCGGGGTCGTCACCGTGCTGCTGGGCTGCGGCGGGGGCGCGTGGCTGATCGGCAGACTGGGCGCGCGCGCCGCGTTGGCGCTGGGCCTGGCGGCCTCCGGCGCGGCCGCGCTGGGCTGGCTGGCGCAGGCGCAGGGCTGGGCGCCCGGGCAGGCGGGGCTGGCCTACGCGGCGCAGGCGCTGGGCTCTTTCGGCGCGGGGGCGGCGTCGGTGGCCTTGATGACGTTGGCCATGCGTTTCGCGCGCCGCGGGGAGCAGGCGGGAACCGACATGACCGCAGTCCAGAGCGCGCGGGACCTGGGCGAGATCCTGACTTCGTCCCTGATGACGGGGCTGGCGGCCTACGCGGGCTATGCCGGGGGCTTCGCGGCCGGCCTGGCGGTGGCGGCGCTGACCCTGGCCTTTACCGCCAAGGCGCTGGCGCGGCCCGCGGGGTAGGGGCGGCGGGGCCTCGCAAGGGGCGGGAGCCGAAGCGGGTACACTTGTGCGCCGTTTTGCTTCAGTTCCAGAGTTTCCATGATTTCCACCGCATGCGGCGTCGATTTCGGCACGTCCAATTCCACCGTGGGCTGGAGCCGTGCCGGCCAACCCGCGCTCCTCGCCCTGGAAGACGGCAAGACCACCTTGCCCTCGGCCATTTTCTTCCACGACGAAGACGCCGAGGTCAGCTATGGCCGCGCGGCCATCTCCGATTACCTGGCGGGTTACGACGGGCGCCTGATGCGTTCGATGAAAAGCCTGCTGGGCAGCTCGCTCATCGACGGCTCGACGGAAGTCCAGGGCCGTTCGATTCCATTCCGCGTCCTGTTGACCCGGTTCATCGCCGAACTGAAGCAACGCGCCGAGACCGCCGCGGGCCGGGGTTTCACCCGCGCGGTGCTGGGCCGGCCGGTGTTTTTCGTGGACGACAACCCCGCCGCCGACCAGACGGCGCAGGATACGCTGGGCGAGATCGCCCGCAGCGTCGGCTTCACCGACATCGAATTCCAGTTCGAGCCCCTGGCCGCGGCGTTCGATTATGAATCGCAGATCGACCGTGAAGAGCTGGTGCTGGTCATCGACATCGGCGGCGGCACCTCGGACTTCTCGTTGATCCGCCTGGGGCCCGGCCGGGCTGCCAAGGCCGACCGGCGCGACGATATCCTGGCCTATGGCGGCGTGCACATCGGCGGGGTGGATTTCGACAAGCAGCTCAGCCTGGGTCACGTGATGCCCTTGCTCGGGCTGGGCAGCCAGCTGCGCAGCGGCAAGGACGTGCCGTCCACGCAATATGGCAACCTGGCTTGCTGGCACACCATCAACCAGGCGTACACCCGCAAGGCGGCCGAGCACTTCGCCTTCATCCGGGCCGAGGCCGGCGACCGCGAGAAAATCGATCTGCTGCTCAATCTCGTCAAGGAGCGCGCCGGCCACTGGGTGGCGGTGCAGGTGGAAGAAGCCAAGATCGCTCTGTCGGAAACGTCCGCCGCGCGGATCGATCTGTCGCGCGTTGCGCCCGACCTGGGCGTGGATGTGACGCGGCCGTCGTTCGACGCCTGCGTGGGCCGCCTGATCGAGAAGGTCGAATCCACGGTGGGCGCGCTGATGCGCGACGCCGGCGTGGCGACGGCGGACGTGGACACCGTGTTCTTCACCGGGGGCTCGAGCCGCGTGCCGCGCCTGCGCGAGGCGGTGTCGGCGCTGGTGCCGGACGCGCGCAGCGTCGAGGGCGACCTGTTCGGCAGCATCGGGGCCGGCCTGGCGCTGGATGCCCGCCGCAAGTTCGGCTGAGGCGTCATCGCGGCGATGGTAAGCTGCATGATCCTCGCGGGCCCACGCGGCCCGCGCGTTGCGCCAGGCCCAGGAACCCGTCATGACCGACAAACCCGATTCCCATCTCGTTGAAAAACTCGTCGCCAGCGAGGCGCCTTACGACGGCAGCTTCCTGAAGGTCCGCCGCGACACGGTGAGCCTGCCCAATGGCAATACGGCAATACGCGAATACGTGGTGCATCCGGGGGCCGTCGTGGTGATCCCGCTGCTGGACGACGGCCGGGTCCTGCTCGAACGGCAATACCGCTACCCCATCGGACGCGTCATGACGGAGTTCCCCGCGGGCAAGCTCGACCCGGGCGAAGACCCGCTCGTGTGCGGCAAGCGCGAACTGCTCGAGGAAACGGGCTATACGGCCGGCCAGTGGGCGCATGCCGGCGTCTTGCACCTGGCCATCGCCTATTCCACGGAAATCATTCACATCTTTTTCGCGCGAGACTTGCGCCCCGGCCCCCGCCAGCTGGACCAGGACGAATTCCTGGACGTGGCCAGCGCGCGCCCCGAAGAGCTGGTCGAGGCGTGCCGCAAGGGCGAAGTCACCGACGCCAAGACCCTGACCTGCGTGCTGTGGATGCAGAACGTGCTGTCCGGCGCATGGCAGCTCGACTGGCAGGGCAACGCCGCCTGAGGCGCGCCGTCCTTTCGCCATGTCCAAGTCTTTTCCGGTCCTGCTGCAGCCTTCCGGCATGCGCTTCGATGCGCCAGCCGGCACGTCCGTGCTGTTGGCGGCGCAGGCCGCGGGCATCAAGCTGCCAAGCTCTTGCCGCAACGGCACCTGCCGCGCCTGCATGTGTCTGATGCTGGACGGATCCGTCGTGTACGGCATCGAATGGCCGGGGCTGTCACGCGACGAGAAGGAAGACGGCTGGATCCTGCCATGCGTGGCCCAGCCCGCTTCCGCGCTGGAAATCCAGGTCCCGCTGGCTGTGCCGCTCGAGCCCGCCGCGCCCGCGCCGCGCCCATTGACCGGCGCGCGGCGCTAACCCCGGCAGGCCCTAAGGCGAGCCTACCGCCGGCAGCGCGACGGCCATGCCGGCCGCCATTCCCGCCACCATGCCGGCAAACGGCGCAACGCCCAGCGGCAGGGCCGCCAGCATGCCCAGCTGCGCGCCGGCGAGCATGCCTACGCTCATGGATACCGCGCAGGCCAGGCGTGCCCCGAGCGCGGGAGCGCGCGGCCAGGGCGCCAGCGCCGCGGCCAGCATGGCGATGCTGCTTGCCGGCATCAGCGACGCATGCCGCCACGCCATTTCCGCCAGGCTGGCCGGGGCCGCGCATTCGCTCGCGAGCAAGGCGGCGGGCGTGCGCAGCGTGTCGATCCACAACCCCGCCGCCATCGCCGCCATGCAGGCCAGCCACAGGCCGGCCGCACCGGCGCCGGCGCGTGGCGCGGCGTCAGCCGCAGGCGTGGCAGGCCTGCCGCGCGTTGTCGTAGCGGTCATGGTGCCGGACCCAGTCGCCCAGGTTGAAGTGGGGGCCGTTTTCGTTGCGGCCCAGCGGCGCCAGCTCCAGGTAGTTGTACGCGCCCGCCAGCCGTTCGACGCCGCGTTCGAAGGTCGAATAGGTGTGGAAGATCTCGCCGTCCGGATCGCGGAAGAAGGCGCTGGCGCCCGAGCGTTCCTCGACGCCGCCGTCGGCCTTGGGCACCGAGGCCCGCAGGTCGAAATTGAAATCGCCGCCATGGGACGAATACCAATCGAAGCGCCAGCCCATCCGCCTCTTGAACGCGTCCAGCTTGACGTAGGGCGCGCGTGAAACGGCCGCCACCGTCACGTCGTGCCGGCGCAGGTGCATCAGGGCGCCCTCCATATGGTCCGCCAGGAACGAGCAACCCACGCAGCCTTCCTCCCAGTCCGGGTCGAACATGAAGTGGTAGACGATGAGTTGGCGCCGTCCCTGGAACAGGTCGGCCAGGGCGAGGGGACCGTCCGGGCCCTTGAAACGGTACGGCTTTTCCACCTTGACCCAGGGCAGGGCCAGCCGGTCGCGCGCCAGCGCGTCCTGGGCCCGGGTCAGTTCTTTCTCGCGGCGCAGGAACGCCTCGCGCGCGGCGTCCCATTGCGCCTGGGATACGACAGGATGATCGGTTTGCATCTGCGGCTCCTCTGGTGCGGGCCTGGCGGCCCGGTAGGGCGGACCGGCTCAAGCCGTGTCCGCCAGGTGGCCCGCCAGCCGCTCCATCGCGCCCGACCAGCCATGGTCGTGGCTGTCGCGGGTGGCCTGGTCGACGAACGGGGTCTGCAGGAAGGCAAGCTCGGTGCCGCCGCCCGCAGGGGTGAATTCCAGGGTGATCAGGGAAACCTCGGCGGGCGTGTCGCGCCAGGCCCAGGTGAAGACCAGCCGGCGTTGCGGCTCGACTTCGCGGTAGTGGCCGCTGGCGTGATGTTCCAGCCCGTCCTCGGTGGAGAATCCGACCACGTAGGCGCCGCCCACGCGCACGTCGGTTTCGGCCACCAGCACCCGCCGGGTCTCGGCGGGGCCGAACCAGCGCATCAGCGCTTGCGGGTCCGTCCAGGCGCGCCAGACGCGTTCGACGGGGGCGTCGAAGCGCCGCTTGAGCCGGAGCTCGATGGGGGCGGCTGCTTGCGGGGTGTGTCGGTCTTCCATGGATGGATCTCCTCCTCGTGGTACAGGTACCGCGCCAGCGAATCCAGCTGCCCGTTCCAGAACCTTTCGTAGCGGGCCAGCCAGTCGGACGCGGCCTGCATCGGTTCCGGCGACAGGGTGCAATTCACCACGCGGCCATCCTTGGCGCGCGCGATCAGGCCGGCGTCTTCCAGCACCCGCAGGTGTTTCATGAACGCGGGCAGGGACATGGCGTGCGGGCGGGCCAGCTCGCTGACCGAAGCCGCGCCTTGTTCCAGGTCGGCCAGCACCCGGCGCCGCGTGCCGTCGGCCAGCGCCGCGAAGATGCCGTCGAGCGTGTCGTCGTTAAAGTTAACCATATGGTTAAGTATTAAGCCGGCGCGGCTGGCGTGTCAAGCGAAAAATCAGCTGTTTCCCGTGGGCCTGCCGTTGGAGGGGGCGAGCGGCGGCCTTACTTTGCGCGCGGCTTGACGGCCTCGCAGGGCGCCGCGCCATCGGCCGTCCTGGCGTCTTCGCCCAGCAGCGCGCGCGCGCCGCAGACCGAGCCGAACATGCCTTTGTTGTCGTGTCCGACGCCCGTGACTTCGTAGGCGCGCCGGTGCAGCGGCACGGGCTTGGCGCCGCGTCCGGCCAGCAGGTATTCGTATTGCGCGTAGCCCACACCGCGGGCTAGCCGCGTCGCGCCCTGGGCTTCGGCCCCGCAGGTCTTGTCGAGCAGGCGATGCTCGGGGTTGTTGTCCGCGCCGCCCAGCAGATAGGTGACGTCGCGGGCCGCGTAGCGCACGAACAGGCGCGATTCGTCGGTTTCGCGCGTGTAGGAGGGCAGCTTGTCGGGGCCGTACTTGTACTGGTTGTACGTCGGGCAGATGCCGCGTTCGTAGGGCGCGTAACCCTTGCCGTCGGGGCGCGGACGTTCGTTGGTCAGGTACAGGTAGGACGAGGGATTGGCGATGACGTAGCGCAGCGCCAGCCCGTCGCGCCGCAGCGGCCCGTCGACATTGTTCAGCACGGCGTAGCGCTGCACCAGTTGCGCGCCGGCCGAATGCCCGGCCAGCACGATGCCCGCCAGGGCAGGCAGGCGCTTGCGGTCGTCCAGGCTGCGCAGCAGGTCGTCGAGCACCTGGAAGGAACTGACCGGCGCGGGCCGTCCGGCGGCCTGCACGCTGTCTTCGCCGTCTTCCCAGCTGGCCTTGCGCCATGCCGCCATGCCGCCGAAACCCGAGTCGATCGCGCCTGAATAGCGGGGCGCCAGGATCAGCGTGTCGCGCGCGCGCTGCGGATTGCGCCCGAGCAGTTCGTCGATGGTTTCGTAGTAGCGGTCGGCGTCGCGCTTGACGCCGTGGATCACGACGATGATGTGCTTGATGCCGCGCAGGTCGTCGCGGTCGAGCTTGCGGTTGGCGTAGACCGGCATCTTGTACCGGTGTCCGGCCTTGCCCAGCTCCACGGCCTGCCAGCGCAACGGCGCCGCGCGCTTGGGCGCGGGCACGGTTTCGTCGTAGTCGTACGGGTCGGGCAGGGGAGTCTGGGCGCGGGCCGCCATCGGGGCCAGCCAGGCCGCCAGGGCGAGCGTCGCGGCGAGGCGGCGCGCCGCGACGGCGGCCCGGCCCGGCCGCGCCTGGCGCATGGGGGAAGCGGGCGCGCGGCGCATGGCGCGGCGGGCGGTCAGCAGCCTTCTTGGCCCAGCAGCTGCTTGAGCGCGGGCAGATCCAGGATGCGAACTTCGCGCTGGTTGATCTTGATCAGGCCGTCGCGCGCGAAGCGCGAGAACAGCCGGCTGACCGTTTCCAGGGTCAGGCCGAGATAGTTGCCGATCTCTTCGCGGCTCATGCGCAGCACGAACTCGGTGGACGAATAGCCCAGCGAGGCGTAGCGCTGCGACAGATTGAGCAGGAACGCGGCCAGGCGCTGTTCAGAGCGCATGGAGCCCAGCGACGCCAGCATCTGGTGCGAGCGATTGATCTCGCGGCTCATCAGGCGGCGGAACTGCTGCTGCAGGGACGGCAGGTGCGTGGCGACGCGGTCGATGTCCGACAGGCGGATCACGCAAACCTCGGAATCTTCCAGCGCCACGGCGGTCGAGACGTGCTTGCCGTCGAGCATGCCGTCCATGCCGACGATTTCGCCGGGCAGGTGAAAGCCGGTGACCTGGATTTGGCCGGTGGCGTCTTCGAGCTGCGTCTTGAGGCTGCCGAACCGCACGCTGTAGACCGCGTCCAGCGGATGGTTCAGCGAATAGAGCGGCTTGCCTTTTTCAAGGCGCACGCGCTCCTTGACCAGTTCGTCGAGCTTTTCCACTTCAGCGGCAGCCATGCCGACGGGCACGCACACGTGGCCCAGCATGCATGTGGAACAGTGGGCGGCATCAGGGGCAACGGGAACCCGTTTTTGCATACGATGACCTTTATAGTGCCCATTGCTCGGACCAGCGCCGGAATGGGTGTAAAGCGGGAAGACAAATTCCATTGTAGTCTGTTGTTACTACGGGCGTCTTACCGGCCTGGCGGGGCCGGCCGCGCGCGCCGGTAACTGACCCAGTCGTCGGCTTCGATATCCACCGCCGCGCCGCGCAGGGCCGGATCTATTGGATAGTACTGGCAAGCGAGATATCGCGCCTCGGCGGCCGGCGCCCGCCCTTTTGCGGAGGCCTCCAGGCGGGCGGCGACCTCGCGCCGCACGAAGCAGCCGGGTTTTTCGGGGTCGTACTCCTCGATTTCATCCATCAGGGCGAGCAGCGCCGGTTCCACCCCGAAAACATCGCCCCGCACGCGCCGGCCATCCTCCACGGGAATCAGGCCCGGCCACTCGCCGAAGTCCACCAGGCGGCCCGGCACGCTGGCCGGGCCCACGTAGCGCGCGGCAGGGAGCCCCCGTCCGGCGGCGGCCCGGGCCAGGTCGTTGATTTCGCCGGCGCGTAGCGTGCCGTAGACAAAAACGTATATGCTCATGAATCAGATCGTTGCTGCACGTCGAAAAAACCATGGCGCGGGCAGGGTGTTGAAATTTTCTCATCCGGCCGCATATTCAGCTTATCGAGCCCGCCGGCACGTATCGGTCAGGCTCCTCAACAAGCCAAATGACCATTATGCGATTCGACAAACTGACAACCAAGTTCCAGCAAGCCCTGGCCGACGCTCAGAGTCTGGCCGCCCGCAATGATCACCCCTACATCGAGCCGCTCCACGTGCTCTCCGCCTTGCTGTCGGATCCCGACAGCGGCGCGGGCAGCCTGCTGGCGCGCGCCGGCGTGGCGGTCAACCGCCTGCAGCCGGCGATCGAAAGCGCGCTGAAGTCCTTGCCGCAGGTGCAGGGCGACGACAACGTGCAGGTCGGCCGCGACCTCCAGGGCGTGCTTACGCGCACCGACAAGGAAGCCGCGCGCCGCGGCGACACCTATATCGCCAGCGAGCTCTTCCTGCTGGCGCTGGCCGACGACAAGGGTCCGGCCGGCCGCATCCTGCAAGAGGCCGGCCTGCAGAAAAAGGCGCTGGAAGCCGCGATCGACGCCGTGCGCGGCGGCGAGAACGTGTCCGGCGCCGAAGGCGAATCCAACCGCGAAGCCCTGTCCAAATACACGATGGACCTGACCGAGCGCGCCCGCCAGGGCAAGCTCGACCCGGTGATCGGCCGCGACGATGAAATCCGCCGCACCATCCAGATCCTGCAGCGCCGCACGAAGAACAACCCGGTGCTGATCGGCGAACCCGGCGTGGGCAAGACCGCCATCGTCGAAGGCCTGGCGCAGCGCATCGTCAACGACGAAGTGCCCGAGACCCTGCGCGGCAAGCGCGTGCTGTCGCTGGACCTGGCGGCGCTGCTGGCCGGCGCCAAGTTCCGCGGCGAGTTCGAGGAACGCCTGAAAGCCGTGCTGAAGGAACTGTCCCAGGACGACGGCAGCAACATCGTCTTCATCGACGAACTGCACACCATGGTGGGCGCGGGCAAGGCCGAAGGCGCGATGGACGCCGGCAACATGCTCAAGCCGGCGCTGGCGCGCGGCGAGCTGCATTGCATCGGCGCGACCACGCTGGACGAATACCGCAAGTACATCGAGAAGGACGCCGCGCTGGAGCGCCGCTTCCAGAAGGTGCTGGTCGACGAACCCGACGTCGAGTCCACCATCGCCATCCTGCGCGGCCTGCAAGAGCGCTACGAGATCCACCACGGCGTCGAGATCACCGACCCGGCCATCGTGGCCGCGGCCGAGCTTTCGCACCGCTACATCACCGACCGCTTCCTGCCCGACAAGGCCATCGACCTGATCGACGAGGCGGGCGCGCGCATCCGCATGGAGATCGATTCCAAGCCGGAAGTGATGGACAAGCTGGATCGCCGCATCATCCAGCTCAAGATCGAGCGCGAGGCCGTCAAGAAAGAGTCCGACGATGCTTCGAAGCGCCGCCTGGGCGTGATCGAGGACGAGCTGGAAAAGCTGCAACGCGAGTACAACGATTTCGAGGAAATCTGGAAGGCGGAAAAGGCCGCCGTCCAGGGCACGCAGGCCATCAAGGAAGAGATCGACAGCGTGCGCGCCGAAATGGCTGAATTGCAGCGCAAGGGCCAGTTCGACAAGCTGGCCGAGCTGCAGTACGGCAAACTGCCGGACCTGGAGGCGCGCCTGAAGGCGGCCGAAGTCGGCGCGGCCGAAGCAGCCGAGGAAGCCGAGGGCGGCGAAGGGCGCCCGCGCCTGCTGCGCACCCGCGTGGGCGCCGAGGAAATCGCCGAAGTCGTGTCGCGCGCCACCGGCATCCCCGTATCGAAAATGATGCAGGGCGAACGCGACAAGCTGCTCCACATGGAGGAATACCTGCACAAGCGGGTGGTGGGCCAGGATGAGGCCGTGCGTCTCGTGTCCGACGCGATCCGGCGTTCGCGCGCGGGGCTGGCGGATCCCTCTCGCCCCTACGGGTCGTTCCTGTTCCTGGGCCCCACCGGCGTGGGCAAGACCGAACTCACGCGCGCGCTGGCGGAATTCCTGTTCGACTCCGAAGAGCACATGATCCGCATCGACATGAGCGAGTTCATGGAGAAGCATTCGGTGGCGCGGCTGATCGGCGCGCCGCCCGGATACGTGGGCTACGAAGAGGGCGGCTACCTGACCGAGGCTGTGCGCCGCAAGCCGTACAGCGTGGTGTTGCTGGACGAAGTGGAGAAAGCGCATCCGGACGTTTTCAACGTGCTGCTGCAAGTGCTGGACGACGGCCGCCTGACCGACGGCCAGGGCCGCACTGTGGACTTCCGCAACACGGTGATCGTAATGACTTCCAACCTGGGTTCGCAGCACATCCAGACCCTGGCCGGCAAACCGTACGAAGTGGTCAAGGAAGTGGTATGGGACGAGCTGAAGCAGACGCTGCGCCCCGAGTTCCTGAACCGCATCGACGAGGTCGTCGTGTTCCACGGCCTGGAAGCCCAGCACATCGAGTCGATCGCCCGCATCCAGCTGCGCCGCCTCGGCGAGCGCCTGGAACGGCAGGAGATGCGCCTCGAAGTGAGCGAGCCCGCGCTGGCGGAACTGGCCCGTTCCGGCTTCGATCCGGTGTTCGGCGCGCGCCCCTTGAAGCGCGCGATCCAGCAGCAGATCGAAAACCCGGTGGCGCGCCTCATCCTGGAGGGCCGTTTCGGCCCGAGGGACGTGGTGCCGGTGGATTGGCAGGACGGAGAGTTCGTCTTCACGCGAACGCTGCAGTAAGGCGATTATCGCTAAGCATCAAGCGCTGGCCGCACCGGAAAGCTCCTCGAATGTTCGAGGAGCTTTTTTTTGCCCGCGATTCCCGTTCCCGCATGCTTTTGTCAGCATTAATGTTTTTTTAATGTACTAAATTTTCATGAAACCTAGGGTTTATACGGGTAATTTACCGGGAAATTTCATTCTATAAACGCATCATTGTTTTTTTTATGTATTTATAGAAATGAAAATTGCGCTGTTGGGTTGTGGCGAGGTCGGTTCCTGCTACGCGCAGGCATGGGGCGCCGCCGGGCACATGGTGACCGGCATCTGCGAGCTGCGGCAAGACGAGGAAATGGCAGGGCGCGCGCGCAGCCATGGCGCCGTGCTGCATGCGGAGCCCGGCCCCTGGCTGGGCGAGGCAGACATCGTCGTTTCCGCCGTCTATGGCCACGCGGCGCTGGAGGTGGCGCGGCAGAGCTTTCCGCACATGCGCCAGGACGCGGTCTACGCCGACTTCACCACGGCCAGCGCGCCCGATATGCAGGCGGCCGCAGCGGCCGCCGCCGAGCGCAACATTGCTTTCACCGACGTGGCGATCATGGGCGCGATCGCCCTGCTGGCGGAGCGCACGCCGTTGCTCTGCGCGGGAAGCGGCACGGACGCGGTGCTGCGTTTGGCCGAGAGCGGCGGGGCGCCGGCACGCGTCATTCCGGGGGCGGCCGGAGACGCCGTGCGCCTGAAGCTGCTGCGCAGCATCATGACCAAAGGCATGGAAAGCCTGGCCGTCGAATGCCTGGTCGCGGCCGAGTCCATGGGCCTGCGCGCCCCGCTTTACGAAGTGCTGGCGGACATCGACAGGACGCCGCTCACGGCGTTCATGGATTCGTTCGTCCGTTCGCATGTGCTGCACGCCCAGCGCCGGCAGGCCGAAGTCTGCGAGGCCAGGGCACAACTGGTCGAGGCCGGGCTGGAACCGCTGGTTCTCGACGGCGTGGAACGGCTGTTCGACCGGACCAGCCGGGGTATCCAGGCGGCGCGGGCCGGCGGGGATTTCGACGTGCCCGATTCGGTCGACGCGCGCCTGGCCTGGCTGGCGTCATTGGCGCGCCGGCGCTGAGCGCGCCGCTGCGCCGCAATGTATCGCGTATCAAACAAAACCAACTGTGTGAGGAAGACGATGAAACTCTTGAAGAACCTCCTGGCCGCCACGCTCGTGCTGGGCTGCGCCGCGGCGCACGCGGCCGATCTGGGCAATGCGCCCATCACGCTTATTTCCCCGTTCCCGCCAGGAGGCGGCACCGACACGCTGACGCGCATGATCGGAAGCGCGGTCAGCCAGGACAAGGGCTGGAACATCGTGGTGGAAAACAAGCCGGGCGCCGGGGGGAACCTGGCGCTGGACGCCACCGCCCGAGCCCGGCCGGACGGCCACACGCTGGTGATGGCCCAGACCGACAACATCGTGCTGAATCCCTGGCTCTACAACAAGCTCAGCTACGACACGTTCAAGGATTTCAAGCCGGTCGGCCCGGTGGCGACTTCGCCGAGCGTCTTCGTGGTCTTGCCCGGGTCCCCGTTCAAGACGATCGACGACGTCGTCAAGGCGGCGCAGGCCCGTCCGGGCCAGGTCTCGCTGGGCATCCCGGGTATCGGCGGCACGGGCGACCTGACCGGCTACCTCTGGCGCAAGGCGGCGAACATGGAGTTGATGCACGTGCCGTACCGGGGCTGGGGCCAGGCCTTCCCGGACTTGGCCAGCGGCCGCATCGACATGTATGTGGGCTCCGTGGCCTCGCTGTTGCCGCAGATCCGCGGCGGCAAGGTCCGCGCGCTTGCCGTGGTCGCCAAGGAGCGCTCGCCCGCCTTGCCCGACGTGCCCACGTTCGCGGAAAACGGATTCAAGACGATCGACCAGTCGATCTGGTGGGGCCTGATGGCGCCCGCGAAGACGCCCGACGACGTGATCGCCACGTTGAATAAGGCGCTGCAGGATGTCCAGTCCAACCCCGAGTTGGTGAAAAAGCTGGAAGACGCCGGCTACAGCGTGCTCAAGGGCACGCCCGAGGATCTGGCCAGGCAGCACCGCTCGGACCACGACATCTTCGGCAAGGTCGTGCAGGAAGCCGGCATCCCCAAGCAGTAACGGCAAAGAACCCATTTTTCCGACAGGAGCAAAGATGATCGGCTTTCAGATCCACCCCCGGGCGCGCGCGGTAAGCAAGGAAACCGTCGACAAGTTCAACGGCATTCCGGTGGCCAACATCAGCGACTGCATGTCGCGCATGACGGCGGGCGGCGCGCACTTGCTGCCCATGCACGACGGCAGTCCGCTGGCCGGCCCGGCGCTGACCGTGCGCACCCGTCCCGGCGACAACCTGCTGGTGCACAAGGCGCTGGACCTGGCGCAGCCCGGCGATGTGATTGTGGTGGACGCGGGCGGCGACCTGACCAACGCCATCATCGGCGAGATCATGACCAGCTATGCGCAGTCGCGCGGCATCGCGGGCATCGTGATCAACGGCGCGATCCGCGATAGCGGCGCGATACGCAGCGGGTCGTTCCCCGTCTATGCGGCCGGCGTGACCCACCGGGGCCCATACAAGGACGGACCGGGCGAGATCAATTGCGTCATCGCCCTGGACGGCATGACGATTGCGCCGGGGGACCTGGTCCTGGGCGATGAAGACGGCCTGCTGTCGATCCCGTTCGAGCAAACGGAAGCGCTTTATCAGGCGGCTTCGTCCAAGCACGAGCTGGAAACCAGAATGCTGGCGGATATCGCGGCGGGCACGCTGGACACGTCCTGGGTCGATGCCAGGCTCAAGCTGCTGGGCTGCGTGGAGACGCAAGCGTGAACGCGGCGGTGCGGCTCCAGGACAAGATGCGCGTCGTCCGGCTGGGTCTCTGGATCGACCCCGTGTTCGACGCGAGCATCGAGCGCGAGCAGGCCTTGAGCCTGGAGGTGCTGCCCGTGCATGGCGACGCGGTCACGGCGGCTGGACTGGCTGGCGCGCAGGCCTATCACGTCAGCGCGGCCAAGGACGAGGTTCCGGCGCGCTGGTGGGTATCGGAGAGCCTGCTGGCCCAATGTCCGGAACTGCTTTGCGTGTCCTCGGGCGGGGCGGGCTACGACACGGTGGACGTGGCGGCCTGCACGCGGGCCGGGGTGGCCGTGGTGAACCAGGCCGGCGCCAATGCCGCGTCGGTGGCGGAAATGACCTTCGCTTTGCTGCTGTCGCTGGTCAAGCGCCTGCGTGAATCCCAGGCCGCCCTGCAAGCGGGAACCGCCGCATCGCGCGAGGCGCTGATGGGCCGCGAAATCGAAGGGCGCGTGCTCGGCATCGTGGGCATCGGCGAGATCGGGCGGAGAGTGGCCCGCGCTGCCGCGGGTTTCGGGATGCGGGTCATTGCCTTCGATCCGCTGTTGACGCCCGATGAAATCCGCGGCCGGGGAGCCGAGCCGGCCAGCTTCGCGGCGCTGCTCGAAGAGGCCGACGTGGTGAGCCTGCACTGCCCCTTGAATGGCGATACGCGAGGCATGCTGGGGGCCGAGGCGTTCGGCAGGATGAAACCCGGCGCGCTGTTCATCTCGACCGCGCGCGGCGGCATTCACGACGAGGATGCGCTGCTTTCCGCCCTGGAGCAGGGGCGGCTGGCGGGAGCCGGGCTGGACGTATGGAGCCAGGAGCCGCCGCCGCCCGGAAACGGGCTGTTGCTGCGCCCAGATGTTGTCGCGGCCTACCATACGGGCGGCGTCACGCACGAAGGCCGGCGCAAGGTGGCGCAGGGATCCGCCGCCCAGATCGCGGACATGCTGGCAGGCCGCCGTCCGCCGCGGTTGCTGAATCCGGAAGTCTGGCCCAGGTTCCTGGAACGGCTCGCGCAGCGCCGCCGTTGACGCCGCCATCGCCGCTACGCGGGGAAAGGCTTCCGGTATAGTTCGAAAACCCAAGTCTGGAGCCATGCGCCATCATGTCTAGCGCCCGCGATTACGTATATGGAGAGTTGCGCCGACGCCTGATGGCGGGCTCTTTCATGCCGGGCGAGCGGCTGCGCGAAGAGCACATCGCGGCCGAGCTTTCCGTGAGCCGCACGCCGGTGCGCAGCGCCATCGAACGCCTGGTGACGGACGGCCTGGTCAAGCACGAAGGCCGGCGTGGCGCCGTGGTGCTGGGCTGGCAGGACCGCGATATCGACGAAGCGTTCGAGCTGCGCATGCTGCTCGAACCGTATTCCGCCAAGGCGGCCGCCGAACGGGCCAGCCCGGAGCAGATACTCGAGCTCGAGCGCATCAACGAGAGCATGCTCGATGCGATCAACGCCGACGCTCCCGACAGCGTCGCGCGCGTGCAGCACTTCAATAATCAGTTCCACCACGCCTTGCTCGAGGCCGCGCAATCCGCGCGGGTGCGTTCCATGGTGGAAAGCCTGCTCGACATGCCCATCATCATCGGCTCGTTCTACTTCTACACCAAGGACGACATGCTGCGCAGCGTGGAGCATCATCGCCAGATCATCGCTGCCCTGAAGGCGCGCGACGCGGAGTGCGCCCAGATCGCGATGCGCTTCCATCTGGCGTCCACGCACCTGCTTTTTCGCAGCCACCGCAAGTCGGGAAAATAGCGGGGCGGCGCTATTCCTTTCCGGGCGCGGCCTCGGCCAGCGCCTGCTTGATGATGGCGTTGGCCGTCCAGCGCGCCACCTCGGTGAGTTCTGGAAGCTCCAGCTTCCAGATGTCCTTCAGGACCAGGAACACTTCGGTCCCGTAGACCAATGACAGGGCCTGCGCCACGCGGTCCAGCTGCGCAGGCGCGAGGTCGGCCGCCAGCGGCGCGATGGCGCGCCTCAGGATGTCGACCCGGTGGCCGCGCACCAGCCGCGGCTCGGCGCCTGCCTTGCCGGCGCTGGCTTCGGCGTGCTGCTGCAGGGACACCATGATGGCGGCGCGCAGCGGCGCTTCGTGCGATTCGAGCCTGGGATAGGCGAAGCGCAGCAGTTCATCGACCCGGGCGGAGGCGTCGGGGGCGCTTGAGTCCCACGCCAGGATCGGGCCCAGGCTTTCATCGACCACCGCCGCGATCAGGGCGCTCTGGCTGGGGAAGTAGCGATAGGCCGTCGCGCGCGAAACCTGGGCGTGCTCGGCCAGTTCAGCGACCGAGGGCGTAATGCCTTGCGCCATGAGGCGCTGGGCGGCGTCCAGCAGGGTTTTGCGCATGCGCGCCCGGGGGCCGTGCGGCGGCTCGCCGCTGGCCGCGGCCTGAGGGCTGGCGGGCGCGATGAGCCTCGCCGCGCCGGCGCTCGCCGGGGCGTTCTTGGCGGGGGAACGGGTTTGACGTGAGACAGGTGTCTCAGTATGATTCTTTCGTCTCATTTCTAGATTCTACAGGCCTCGCGGCCCCACATATCGAGGCGCGCACCGAGTGTAGCCGCCCGCGGAGGAGTCATGACGCATTCGAACCGGCGGGTCTACGTGGCCGCCACTTACGACACGAAGGGCCAGGAGGCCGAGTACGTGGTGGGCCTGCTCAAACGGGAAGGGCTGGACGCCGTTTCGGTGGACGTGTCCACCTCGGGCGCGGCCAGCGCGGCCCAGGTCCAGGCGCGCGAGGTGGCGGCATGCCATCCCCAGGGCGCGGATGCCGTCTTCACCGGCGACCGGGGCACCGCCATCGCCGCGATGGCGCAGGCCTTCGAACGCTACGCCGCGGGCAACGCGGGCATCGGCGCCTTGCTGGGCCTGGGCGGCTCGGGCGGCACCGCCCTGATCACCCCCGCGATGCGGGCGCTTCCGATCGGCACGCCCAAGCTGATGGTCTCCACGATGGCCTCGGGCAATGTCGCGCCCTATGTCGGGCCGTCAGATATCGCCATGATGTATTCGGTGACCGACGTCGCGGGCCTGAACCGCATTTCGCGCCGCGTGCTGGCCAATGCCGCCGGCATGATCGGCGGGGCCTTCCGGCAGGCCTCCAGCGCGGCCGAGGACGATGGCCGGCCCGCCGTGGGCATCACCATGTTCGGCGTCACCACGCCTTGCGTGCAGCAGGTCGCCCCGCTGCTCGAATCCCGCTACGACTGCCTGGTGTTCCACGCCACGGGCACGGGCGGCCAGTCGATGGAGAAGCTGCTGGACAGCCATCTGCTCGCCGGCGTGCTGGACCTGACCACCACCGAAGTCTGCGACTTTCTTTTCGGCGGCGTGCTGGCCTGCACGGAAGACCGCTTCGACGCCGTGGCCCGCACGGGCGCGCCTTACGTGGGTTCCTGCGGCGCGCTGGACATGGTGAATTTCGGCGCCATGGACACCATCCCGGAGCGCTATCGGGGCCGCAAGTTCTACCCGCACAACCCGCAGGTGACGCTGATGCGCACCACCGCTGAAGAGAATGCCCGGCAGGGCGAATGGATCGCCGCCAGGCTGAACCGCTGCCAGGGCCCGGTGCGCTTCCTGATCCCCGAAGGCGGCGTGTCCGCGCTGGATGCGCCAGACCAGGCGTTCTGGGATCCGGAGGCCGACGCCGCCCTGTACGCGGCATTGGAGGCGAATGTGCAGCAGACGGCCGACCGCCGCCTGGTGCGCGTGCCGTGCCACATCAACGATCCGCTGTTCGCCAAGACGGCGGTCGATCACTATCTTGAAATCGCTACACACTGAGGATTACCGCCATGCCGCGTTTTGACCGCAACGAGCTACTGGACAAGTTCCGCGCCATGGTGCGCGCGCGCACGCCGATCGTGGGCGGCGGCGCGGGCACGGGCCTGTCTGCCAAGTGCGAGGAAGCTGGCGGCATCGACCTGATCGTGATCTACAACTCGGGCCGCTACCGCATGGCGGGCCGCGGCTCGCTGGCCGGCCTGCTGGCCTACGGCAACGCCAACGAGATCGTGGTCGACATGGGCCGCGAAGTGCTGCCGGTGGTGAAGAGGACCCCCGTGTTGGCTGGTGTGAACGGCACCGATCCGTTCTGCGACTTCGACGTGTTCCTGGACGACCTCAAGCGCCAGGGCTTTGCCGGCGTGCAGAACTTCCCCACCGTGGGTCTCATCGACGGCAATTTCCGCGCCAACCTGGAAGAGACCGGCATGGGCTATGCCCTGGAAGTGGACATGATCCGCCTGGCGCACAAGAAGGGCATGCTGACCACGCCCTACGTGTTCAACGAGGATGATGCCGTGGCCATGGCGCGCGCCGGCGCCGACATCATCGTGGCCCACATGGGTCTGACCACCGGCGGCTCCATCGGCGCCGAAACGGCGCTGTCGCTGGACGATTGCGTGGCCGCCATCGACCGCATCGCCGAGGCGGCGCTGGCCGTGCGGCCGGACGTCATCGTGCTGTGCCACGGCGGCCCCATCGCCACGCCCGAGGACGCCGCGCACGTGTTGCGGGCATGCAAGCACTGCCACGGTTTCTACGGCGCCAGCTCGATGGAGCGCCTGCCCACCGAACAGGCCCTGACCGCCGCCACCCGCGAGTTCAAGAGCCTGACCTTCTGAATCCATTCCCGCCGTTTCCTTTTCCAGGGCCGCGCGCCCGCAGGAGTCCGTATGACGCACACCGTACATGTCAGCGCCGTCGTCCACGCCCCGCTGCAGGAAGTCTGGGCCCGGTTCCGCGATTTCGACGGGTTGGCGGGCTGGCATCCCGGCATTGAGCAGAGCCGCCTGGAAGAGGGCGGCCGCCATGACGCCGTGGGTTCGGTGCGTCACCTGACGCTCAAGCCCGCCGGATTCGTCCGCGAGCGCCTGCTGATGCTGGACGATCCGGGCACTGCGCTGCGCTATTCCATCATCGAGACCGACCTACCCATGCGCGACTACGTCGCCGGCGTGTCGCTGCACCCCATCACCGAAAGCGGCCATACGCTGGTGCAATGGTGGGCGGACTTCCGAGTCGAGGGCGCGGAACTCAGCGACGTGGCGAACGCCGTGGGCAAGGGCGTATTCGCCGCCGGCCTCGCGGCGCTGGACGAGAAGCTGCGCCGCGCCTGACCGCAAGCCGCGTAGGATGGGTAGAGCGCGAGAGTTCTTAAGCTAGAACGCCGCTGTCGAACGCGCGTAACCCATGCAGTCATGGGCAGATTGTTTTTCGGCCGATGCGGGACGCTGTCTGCCCACGGCCGCATGGGTTGCGCGCGCTGGGCAATTGCGTTCTTGGACAGAGGGTCTCGCGCTTTACCCATCCTACGCGGCTTGCGGCGTTGAGGGGAGGCGCTTGCAGCCGGGCGGCAGGTCCGCCGTGCGCAGGTAGCCGCGGATGGCGCCGATGAGCGCCTGGGCGGCGGGGCTTAGCGGGTATTCCTTGTGCCGGATGATGCAGACCGTGCGGACGACGGTCGGGCGTGCCAGCAGCGCGTAGCGCAGCCCCGGCTCCAGCACGCGTTGCGCGGCCAGCGCAGGCAGCAGCGCCACCCCCAGCCCCGCCTTCACCAGCGCGGCTTGCGACGTGGTGCTGGACGCTTCGTAGAAGGGCGCGGCGGCTTCGATCGGCAGGTCGGCGCGCGCGCGCAGCAGCGCCATGATGCCGGTCTCGTCCACGACGCCCACCAGCTTGCGCTGCGCCAGGTCCGACCAGCGCATCGCGCCGTCCCGGCCCGCGCGCAGGTCCGGGTCGTCTTCGCGGTACAGCACGCCGAATCGGTCTTCGAGCAAGGCGTCGAAACGCAGCCCCGGCGCGTCCGCCCAGCGGCTGGTCAGGCCGAAATCCACTTCGCGCGCCGCGACCTTGCGCTGGATGCGGCCGGAGTTGTCGTCGCTGAGATACAGCCGCACGCCCGGGTGTTGGGCCGAAAAGGCCGCGGCGGCGGGCGCGATGATCTGCGTGATGGCCGACGGCGCCGCCGCCACGCCCACGCGGCCCCGTTCCAGCGCGCCGAAGCGCACCACGTCCTCGATCACGCCGTCGAAGTCCGCCAGCAGCCGCATCACGCGGGGCAGGAATTCCTCGCCCGCGGCCGTCAGCAGCACGCGGCGGCTGGTGCGCGCGAACAGCTGGGTGGCAAGAGCGTCCTCCAGCTGGCGCACCAGGCTGGTCACGGACGATTGCGTCTGGAACAGGCGCTTGGCCGCATGCGTGAAACTGGATTCCTGGGCCACCGCCACGAAGGCGGTCAGGTGTTTCAGGGTAACGTGCTTGGGCAGCCGATTCATTTCAAATCACGATAGATAGATCAACAAAAACAATTTTCCCAGATTGATCGCCGCGACGATACTACGCCTTTTCAGCATCCTCCGGCCCCCGCGGCCGGATTTAGGCGGAAGCAATGCGGCAGCAAACTCTGGACCTCATCATTGAAGGCGGCTGGGTCGTCGACGGGCTGGGTGGCCCCCGGCGGCGCGCCGACGTGGGCGTGGCGGGCGAGCGCATCGCCGCCATCGGCGATCTGGCAGGCGCCGCCGCGGCGCGGCGCGTGGATGCCCGCGGCAAGATCGTGGCGCCGGGCTTTATCGACGTGCACGGCCATGACGACCTGATGTTCGTGGAGCGCCCCGGCCTGGAATGGAAGACCAGCCAGGGCATCACCTCGGTCGTGGTGGGCAATTGCGGCGTCAGCGGCGCGCCCGCGCCCCTGCCCGGCAATACGGCGGCGGCGCTGGCCCTGCTGGGGGAAACGCCGTTGTTCGCCGACATGGGCGCGTATTTCGACGAGCTGCGCGCCCAGCGGCCCATGATCAACGTGGCGGCCCTGGTGGGGCATGCCAACCTGCGCCTGGCAGCCATGCGCGACCCCGCCGCGCAGCCCTCGGACGAAGAGCAGGAGGCCATGCAGCGCATGCTGGACGACGCGCTGGCCGCCGGCGCGGTGGGGTTCAGCACGGGCCTGGCCTACCAGCCGGGCGGCGCAGCGCGGCCGGCGGAGCTGGAGGGCCTGGCGAAGGTGGCGGCGGCGCGCGGCGCCATGCACACCAGCCACATCCGCAACGAAGGCGACGACGTCGAGGCCGCGGTGGACGAGGTGCTGTCCGTGGGGCGCAATACCGGCTGCGCCACGGTGCTGTCGCACCACAAATGCATGTTGCCGCGCAATTGGGGCAAGAGCCGGGCCACGCTGGCCGACATCGACCGCGCCCGCGCGCAGGGCGTGGACGTGGCCCTCGACATCTATCCGTATCCGGGCAGCTCCACCATCCTGATCCCGGAGCGCGCCGAGATCATCGACGATATCCGCATCACCTGGTCCACCCCGCACCCCGAATGCGGCGGCGAATACCTGAGCGATATCGCGGCGCGCTGGGGCTGCGACAAGACCACGGCGGCGCGCCGCCTGTGCCCGGCGGGCGCCATCTATTTCGCGATGGACGAGTCGGAGGTGCAGCGCATTTTCCAGCATGAGCGCTGCATGGTCGGCTCAGACGGGCTGCCCAACGACGCGCATCCCCACCCGCGCCTGTGGGGCAGCTTCACGCGCGTGCTGGGACGCTATGTGCGCGAGGCCCAGTTGCTTACGCTGGAGGCGGCGGTCGCCAAGATGACCGCCTTGCCGGCGCGCGTGTTCGGCCTGGCGGGACGCGGCCAGCTCACCGAAGGCGCGTGGGCGGATATCGTGGTGTTCGACGCCGACACCGTCGAGGACCGCGCCACCTGGGAAGCGCCGACCCTGGCCTCGGCGGGCGTCGAGCACGTGCTGGTCAACGGAAGCCAGGTATTCCCGGCGGCGGCGGGCATGCCGCGGCCCGGCAGGATCCTGCGGCGCGAGGCCATGGCGGCCGATGCCGCGGGCTCCATTCAATAAAACACATCCCATTCCTACAGGAGACAAACATCATGATGCGCAAGACTTGCATCGCCCTGGCGCTGGCCGCCGCGCTGCCCGCCGCCCACGCGGCCTTTCCGGACCGCCCCATCACCCTGATCGTGCCGTTCCCGGCGGGCGGCCCGACCGACATCGTCGGCCGCGTGGCCGCCGCCAAGGCAGGCGAGATCCTGGGCCAGCAGATCGTGGTCGAAAACCGCACGGGCGCGTCCGGCACGATCGGCATGACGGCCACGGCCCGCGCCAAGCCCGACGGCTACACCGTGGGACTGGCCACCGTCAGCACGCACGGCACGGCGCCGCACCTATTCCCCAACCTGGCCTACGATCCCGTCAAGGATTTCACGCCGGTCAGCAACCTCGTCACCAGCCCCAACATCCTCAGCGTGAATCCGCAGTTTCCCGCCAAGACGCTGGCGGAATTCGTGACGCACGTGCGCGCCAACCCCAACAAGGACGGCTACGCCAACGCGGGCGCGGGCGGCGTGAACGACCTGGGCATGATCTGGTTCCTGCAGCTCATCGGCGGCAAGATGAACAGCATTTCGTACCGGGGTTCGGCGCCCGCGCTGACCGACACGGTGGGCGGGGTGGTTCCGGTGATCTTCGACAACTTCCCGTCCTCGCTGCCCTACCTGAAGAGCAACCACTTGCGCGCCCTGGCCATCACGGGCACCGAGCGCAACCCGCGCCTGCCGGACGTGCCGACCTTCGCCGAGCAGGGCTACAAGGACTACGACGTGACGGCATGGTATGGCGTGGTGGGCCCGGCGGGCATGCCGGCCGATGTGCGCGACAAGCTGGCCCAGGCCTTCGCCCAGGCGGTGCGCGATCCGGCCACCGCCGCCAAGATGGAAGAGACCGGCGCCTTCCCCCTGGGCAACACGCCCGCCGAATTCGGCGAGCAGATCCGCGCCGAGCGCGACCGCTGGAAATCGGTGATCGACAAGGCGCAGATCAAGCTGCAGTGATGGCGGGGGCGGCGGCGCGGCCGCCCGCTCAGTACACGTCGCGGCGGTAGCGCCCCTCGTGCTGCATGACTTGCAGGCGCGCGTCGCCCAGGATGTCCTGCAGGGCGGCGTCGACGCCGCCCGCCATGCCTTGCAGGCTGCCGCAGACGTAGATGGCCGCGCCATCGTCGACCCAGGCGCGCACGGTATCCGCCTGTTCGCGCAAATGATGCTGTACGTAGCGGCGCTCGGGCTGGTCGCGCGAGAACACCGCGTCCAGGCGCTCCAGCGTGCCGTCGCCATGCCAGGCGGCGATGTCATTCTTGCAGAACCAATCGTGCGCCGCGTTGCGCTCGCCGAACACCAGCCAGTTGCGCCGGTGGCCGGCCGCGCGGCGCGCCTTGATCAGGGCGCGCAGGCCCGCCAGGCCCGTGCCGTTGCCCACCAGGATCAGCGGACGGCCGTCGGCCGGAGCATGGAAATTCCGGTTCACGCGCACGCGCAGGTCTATCGCGTCGCCGGGCTGCGCAATGTGGGTCAGCCAGCCGCTGCCCAGCCCCAGGGCGCCGTCCGCGCCGCGCATCTGGCGCACGAGCAGCTGGATGGCCCCGTCCGCGGGCAGCGAGGCGATGGAGTATTCGCGGTGCGCATGCAGCGGGCCGCCGGCTTCCCGGCGCGGGCCTATCTCGGCGATGTCGCCGGCCTGCCAGCCAGCGCCCGCGTCCGCGTCCGCGGGAGGCGTCAGGGTCAGCAGATAGCACGGGCCGCCCTGGCTGCCAGGGTTGAGCCGTTCGCGCGCGGCCAGGCGCCAGGATTGGTAAGCGGGCGCCTGCCAGTCGGGCAGGTCGCTGCGTCCAGCCAGCAGGCCCAGGTGGTGCTGCCAGTGCCGCAGCGCCGCGGGATCGCCATTGTCGACCTCCACCAGGTCGAATAGCGGCGCGGCGCCCTGCGCATGCAGCCATTCGCCGAGGCGGTGGCCGAAGCCGCAGAAGTTCGCGTATTCGCTGTCGCCCAGCGCGAGCACCGCGTATTGCGATCCGGCAAGCGGGGGCAGGCCGCGCCTGCCCGCATCCGGCGCGGCGGGAAGCATCTGGTCGGAGAACGCGGCGGCGGTGTCGGGCGGGTCGCCTTCGCCATAGGTGCTGGCCACGAACAGCATGCGGCGGTAGCCCGCCAGGCGCGCCAGGTCCAGCTGGCCCAGCGCGGCGACGCGCACCGTCAGACCGCCCGCCCGCAGCGATTCCGCGGTCTGTTCGGCCAGCGATTCGGCGTAGCCGGTTTGCGTCGCGTAGGCGACCAGCAAGGTGTCTTCGGGAACGGGGGCCTCCAGGGCCTGCTGTGCCAGCGCGAGCTGCGTTTCCTGGCGCTGGGCGCGGCGCCGGGCCCAGAGACACAGGAGCAGCCACAGGCCCACCACGCACGCCGCCGCGATCAACCGGGTAGGGGCCATGGTTTCAGCGGGGGAGGGCCAGCGCCTGGAACGCCGGGGTGGCGGCGACGCGGTAGGCGCCGGGGCCGCGAACGATGAACAGGGCCGCCAGGCCGTGCCGGCGGGCATAGGCCAGGCCGTCGTCCAGGCCCAGCACCGTCAGGGCGGTGGCCAGCGCGTCGGCCTGCATGCAGCCCGGGTGGACCACGGTGACCGAGGCCAGTTTGTTGCGCACGGGCTGGCCGCTGCGCGGATCGATGGTGTGGGCGTAGCGTTCGTCGCCGCGGCCCGCGTGGCGCCGGTAGTCGCCAGAGGTGGCGATGCTGCATTCCTCCAGCGGCAGCGCCAGCGCGTGGCCGTCGCTGGCGTCGGGCACTTCGACGGCCACGCGCCAGGGCTGGCCGTCGGGCCGCTTGCCGCGCGCGCGCAATTCGCCGCCCACTTCCACCAGGTACTGTGTGACGCCCAGGGCGTCGAGCGCCATCGCGGCGCAATCCACGCCATAGCCCTTGGCGATGGAGGACAGGTCCAGATAGGTGCCGCCTTCCTGCAGCGCCGCGCGCCTGGCGGCGTCGAGCCGGACGCGGCGCCAGCCGCAGCGCTTGCGGGCGGCTTCGATGGCGGCGGGCGAGGGCGGCTCGAACGCGCGCTGGTGCGGGCCGAAGCCCCAGGCGTTCACCAGCGGCCCTACGGTCGGGTCGTAGGCGCCGCCGGTATCCTCGGCCAGCGCCAGCGCATGGTCCAGCACGTGGAAGAATCCCGCGGGCAGGGTTTGCCAGCCGGGGCCGGCCTGGTTGTAGCGCGTGATGTCGGAGTCCGCTTCCCAGGTGCTCATCTGGGCCACCACTTCGTCCAGCGCGGCCTGGATGGCCTGCCGCGCGGCGGCTTCGGTGCGCCCGGCCGGCAGGGCCATGCGCGCCGACCAGGTGGTGCCCATGGTCGCTCCGGCCAGCGCCGCCGGCCGGGCCGGCATGGCGCCATAGGCGACGCGCGGCGCGGCGACCGCCGCGCCGCGCGGGGCGTAGGAAGGAGGATTCGCCATGCGGCCGCGCCGGCTTAGGGCTGCAGCACTTCGACCGTGCCCGCGTAGGACAGGCGGCGCTTCTTGGCCTGCGGCACGCTGACCTTGGCGTCTTCCATGCCGGCCTCGATCCAGTACAGGCCGGGCTGCGGCCATTTCACCGAGAACTTGCCGTCCTTGTCGGTCTTCAGCTGGATTTCGCCGACCTTGTCGCGATAGCGGCTGCCGCCGGGCACGACGTTGACTTCCAGTTCCGCAGCGGGCTTGCCGTCCAGCAGCATCTGGAAGGTGGCGGATTCGTCCGTGAACAGGTCGTTCGGATGGCTGACGGGAGCCAGCTCCAGGCCGCGGCCGACGGGCTTGACGGCCGAGGGCTTGCCGGCGGTGACGAAGGTTTCGATGCGGCCCAGGCTCTGGGAGATCTCCAGGCCCTCGGCCTTGGCGGGCACGGCCTGGGCCAGGCCTTCGGCCTTGCCGAAGTAGCGCTTGTTCTTGCCGTCTTCCTTCCAGCGAGCGAACACGCCGTCGTTGACGACGGCCACGCGATACGTGCCGCTCTGCTTGAGCTGCAGGTCGAAGGTGCTGCGCAGCTTGCCGCGGTTGAGGTTCTCGGCTTCGGCGGCGCTGCCGTCGGGCGCGGTCACGGCCAGGCCGTCCAGGCGCAGCGGCGCGTGGTTGAAATAGAACTTGTCGTTGCCCACGGCGGCGTCGACCGTGATCCAGCTGTCGGTGCCGGACAGCACCGTCGAGGACGGCACGATCCAGACGTCATGCGCGTGGGCGGCGAAAGGCAGGCAGAGCGCCAGGGCGGCGGCCAGTTTGGCGGCGGATTTCATCGTTGCGTTCCTAGTCAGGGTTTCAGGTCGAGCGCGACGGCGCCCAGTTCGTGTTCGCCGCGGGCCGTCAACTGCTCGGCCTTTTGCGGCGGCCATTGGAAGGGGATGCGCAGCAGTTCGCGGCCGCCGACTTCGCGCGCCGCTTCCACCACCACCGCGTACTGGCCGGGCTTGAGCTGCGACAGGGGCTTGCTGGCCGCGTCGAAGCTCAGCGCGTGCTTGCCCACGGGCTTGGTCGCGCCGCTCACGCCGTCCACCGGGAACTGCTGGTTGCGGCCGCTGCGGCGCCACCACTGGCGCATGTCCTTGAGCCATTCGGTGCCTTCGTTGTTCTTCTTGGCCACGTCGTACCAGACCGCGAGGTCGGTGGCGACGCTCTGGTCGGGATTCTCGATCCAGATCGCCACGTAGGGGCGGTGGTATTCCGCGACATCAAGGCGCGGGACCTCGATGGACAGGCCGATGTCGGCCGCTTGGGCCGTTCGGGCGATCAGGCCGGCCAACAGGGCCGACAGCAACAGCTTGCGCATGGAAGTCTCCAGGGCGGATCGATGGGATCAATGAATGAAGAGCAGGGCCAGCACGACCGGGATCACGACGCCGAGCCCGACCATGGGCCAGGTCGCGCTGCGGTTGCCGGCGTGCATTTTCAGCAGCACCAGCCCAGTCAGCGAAAAGACCAGACAGGCGGCGGCGAAAATGTCCAGGAACCAGCTCCAGGCCAGGCCGGTGTTGCGGCCCTTGTGCAGATCGTTCAGGTACGAGATCCAGCCGCGGTCTGTGCGTTCGTATTCGACGTCGCCGCTGGCCAGGTCTATGGACAGCCAGGCGTCGCCGCCAGCGCGCGGCAGCGACAGGTAGATCTCGTCGGCGGACCATTCGGCGGGCCTGCCGGCCGCCCCGGCGTCCAGCGTGTCGTCCAGCCACAGCGCGACGGAGGCCGGCAGCGGCGCTTTTTTCTGCGCGGGCGGAGGGGACAATTGCGCCAGAACGGCGGCGGGCAGCGTGGCTTCGCGGCTGGTCACCACCGCCTTGGCCTCGATGTGCGAGGCGTTGTTCAAGGTCAGCCCCGTAATGGCGAACAGCAACATTCCCAGCAGGCACAGCGCCGAGCTGATCCAGTGCCATTGGTGCAGCGTCTTGAGCCAATAGGCCCGGCGGCGAGGAGTGGGTTGACTGTCCATGGGGTATTGGGTGAAAGCCCGCGGATTCTAACACTTAATGAGAATGACTCTTATAAATGCCGCGATCGAGCCCGGAAGGAGATTTCAATCGATTTCGGGGCCAAGTCCCGGGCGGGCCGGGGCGCGGCGTGGCGCCTGCGCCCCGGCGGCGATAAGATAGGCCACCCGTTACAAACACCGGAGGTCGTCATGCTTGAACAGCAAGTCGCGGATCGCATCGGTCGTCATTGGGGGTGGGTGGCACTGCGCGGCGTCGTAGCCATCCTGTTCGGCCTCATGGCCATGTCCATGCCAGCCATCACACTGTCCGCCCTGGTGCTGGTGTGGGGCGCCTTCGCGCTGGCCGACGGCGTGCTGGCGCTGATCGCCGGCGTGCGCATCCGGGACAACGGCAAGCCGCTGTGGGCGCTCATCGTGGTGGGCCTGCTGGGCGTCGCGGCGGGGATCGTCACCTTTCTCTGGCCCGGCCTGACCGCGCTGATCCTGCTGTACATCATCGCGATCTGGGCGCTGGTGTCGGGCGTGTTCCAGATCATCGCCGCCATCCGCTTCCGCAAGGAAATCCGGAACGAGTGGCTGCTCGGCCTGTCGGGGCTGGTATCCGTGCTGTTCGGCGGCATGCTCATCATGCAGCCCGGCGCGGGCGCGCTGGCGCTGGTCTGGATCATTGGCATCTACGCCGTGTTTTTCGGCATACTTCTGCTGGTTTTCTCCTTCCGCCTCAGACAGCACAAGGCGTCCTGATTCCCGATGTCCGCATACCAGACCCTGATCCCCCTGAATTTCCTCGCCGTGGGCGTGGGCGCCGCGTTCGGCGCCTGGGTCCGGTGGCTGGTCGGCCTCTGGCTGAACGTCGAGTCCTGGCCGTGGGGGACTTTCGCGGTGAACCTCGCGGGGGGCTATCTGGTGGGGCTGGTGCTGGCCCTGGTGGCCGGCCATCCCGAGTGGCCGGCCTGGGTGCGGCTGGGCGCGATCACGGGTTTCATGGGCGGATTGACCACGTTTTCGACCTTCTCGGCGGAAACGGTGGCCATGCTGGAACGAGGCGCCTACGGCACCGCGATCGGCTACGCGGGCTTCAGCCTGGCGGGTTCGCTGCTGCTGACGGCGGCGGGCCTGGCCACAGCCAGCCTGCTGCGTTAGCCGGCCAGCGGGGCCAGCACCCGCGCGGCCTGTAGGCCGCTGCGCACCGCGCCTTCCAGCACGCCGGGGTAGCCGGTGTCGGTCCAGTCGCCGGCAAGCGCCAGCGTGGGCCAGGGCGTGGAATTAAGCGGGCGGGTCAGGCCCGGCACCGCGGCGAAGGTCGCGCGTTTCTCGATGAAGAGTTCCGCCGCCGTCACTTCCGGCATGGAGGGCAGGCGCGCGGGATGGCGCGAGGCCTGTTCGGCCACCTGGTCGATCAGTTCCTCGATGACCTGCTGGCGGTTGCGGTCCGCGATGCCGGCGGCGGCGCTGGCCACCACGGCCAGTTCGCCGGCCCGGGTGTCGCCGGCCAGTTGCGCGCGGTCGAACAGCCATTGGCCGATGTGGCCCCGGGCGGATTCCTCGCGCAGCATCATCATGGGCTCGGGCAGGCGCCAGGGCTCCGCCAGCCGCAGGTTGAGCGTGGCGATGGGCAGGTAGTCGAAGGCCTTCAGGGCTTCAAGCAGGCCGGCGGCGCCGGCCTCCCGCAGCGGGGCGTCCAGCAGCCGGGCGGCGAAGGTGGGCGGCACGGCCAGCACCGCCGCGTCGAAGCGTTCCTGGTTGATGTCGATGCCTTCGGCGGACGGGCGTATCTGGCGCACCGTGCTGCCATAACGCATGGTCACCTGGCGCGCGGCGGCGTCGGGCCACAGCGCCGAGAGGTCGGTGCAGGGCAGCAGCATGTCGCTGTCCTCGCGGCTGCCCGCCAGGCTGTCGCGCAGCACGCGGGCGAACAGCGCGGCGCTGGCCGTGGCCATCGGCGTGTTCAGCGCGGCCAGGCAGAGCGGTTCCCAGAGCTGGCGGATCAGCGCGTCGGATTGGCCGTGGTAGTGCAGCAGGTGCAGCACGGTCCAGTCGCGCGGAGGCGTCCAGGACATGGTTTTCAGCCCGCGCATGAGGCGCAGGGTGGCCAGCCGGTCGGCCCAGGACAGCCCGCGCGCGCGCAGGATGGCGATGGCCATGTGCAGCGGGGCCGGCAGGCGCGGGGCCGACAGGCGGAAACGGCCGTCCAGGCTGGCCAGTTGCAGGGGGCGCCGCATCAGCAGGGCGTCCGGATTGCGGCCCACCCGGCGCATCAGCGCCAGCGTGTGCTTATAGGCGCCCGAAAGCAGGTGCTGGCCGTTGTCCAGCGGCGCTTCGAATTCAGTGTGGAAGACACGGCGGGCGCGCCCGCCGGGGGTATGGCCGGCTTCGAACACGGTGACTTTCGCGCCCGCCTCGCGCAGGGCCACGCTGGCCGCCAGCCCGGCCCAGCCCGCGCCGATGACCGCGGCCTTCACCTCGCCAACCGGCGGACGAGTCCGCGTCCGCCGCCCACCCAGGTCTTCCAGGCCAGCCACAGCTTGCGCAGGGGCGTGAGCGAGATCCGCTGATGCAGCACCTGCCAGTTGTCGCGCTCGATCTCGTCGAGCAGCGCGTGGTAGATGGCGGCCATCATCAGCCCGGGCCGCTGCGAGCGGCGGTCGGCCTCGGGCAGGTTGCTCATCGCTTCGCGGTACAGGCCGCGCGCGCGGTCGGCCTGGAACTTCATCAGCGCGCTGAAGCGCTCGGAGTACTGGCCGTTCAGGATGTCCGAGGCCTTGACCTCGAATTGCTGCATATCGTTGACCGGCAGGTAGATGCGGCCGCGGCGGGCGTCGTCGCCCACGTCGCGGATGATGTTCGTCATCTGGAACGCCAGGCCCAGCTTTTCCGCGTAGACCAGGGTTTTGGGATCGGAGTAGCCGAAGATGCCGGCGGACAGCTCGCCCACCACGCCCGCGGCGTGCCAGCAATACTTGCGCAGGCCGGGCCAGTCCAGGTAGCGGGTCTGGTCCAGGTCCATTTCCATGCCGTCGACCACGGCCAGCAGGCGTTCGCGGGTGATCGAACAGCTTTCGAGGTGCGGCTGCAGGGCGCGCGTCACGGGGTGGTCCGGCGTGCCGTCGAACATCTGGTCGATCTGGGTGCGCCACCAGGCCAGCTTGACGCGGGCGAGCGACGGGTCGGTGCATTCGTCCACCACGTCGTCGACTTCGCGGCAATAGGCGTACAGCGCCGTGATGGCGCGCCGCCGCTCGGGCGGCAGGAACAGGAAGGCGTAGTAGAAGCTCGAACCGCTTTTGGCGGCCTTTTCCTGGCAATATTCGTCAGGGGTCATATCAGGTAATTGCGCGCCACAACATGATGGCCCAGTCCTTGGCGCCCAATTCGGGGCGATTCATGAATACATCGTAGCCGCTCGCCTCGATACGCTCCAGCACGCGCAGCCCGCCTTGCACCACCAGGCGCAGCTCCAGGCCCATGCGGCCCGGCAGGCGGCGCGCCAGCGGAGCGCCGAAGTGTAGCAGTGCGCGGGCGCGTTCCACCTCGAAAGCCATCAGGTCGCGCCATGCGGGCGTCAGCCGGCAGGCGGCCAGATCGTCGTCGGTCACGCCATGGCGGCGCAGGTCTTCCTGCGGCAGGTAGACGCGGTGCTTGCGCCAGTCCACCCGCACGTCCTGCCAGAAGTTCACGAGCTGCAGGCCGGTGCAGATCGCGTCCGCTTCGTCCACATTCTGCGGGTTGGTGGCTTCGAACAGGTGCAGCATCAGCCGGCCCACCGGATTGGCGGAGCGGGTGCAGTAGTCGGCCAGGGTGGCGTAGTCTTCGTAGCGCTTGACGCTGATGTCCTGCTCGAAGGCGGACAGCAGGTCGTAGAAAGGGGTGATCGGCAACTGGTGGCGGGCGATCGTGGCCGCCAGCGGCCTGAAAATGCCGGCCAGTTCGGGCGAGCCGGGTTCCGGCGTCGAGCCCGGCTCGGCGCCGATGCGATGCAGTTCGGCGCGGAACGCGGCCAGCTGATTCAGCCGTTCCTCGTCCGTGGCGCTGCCTTCGTCGGCGATGTCGTCCGCGGCGCGGGCGAACCGGTAGATATCGGTCACGGCGCCGCGCAGCCTGCGCGGCAGCAGCAGCGAGGCGACGGGGAAGTTCTCGTAGTGATCGATGGACATAAAGCGGGTTTGCGATGCGGCCCGGGGGCCCTGACGAACCCATTTTAAGGTGAACGAGCCCCGGCCGTTTTACCCGGGCATGGGGCGATGCCGCGGGGGCAAGGATCAGTTAGACTTAAGCGCCACAGGATTGCACACCATGCCGCGCCCAATTTCAGCCTCCGTCTCCGTTTCCGCCCTTGCGCACAACCTTGCCGCCGTGCGCCGCCATCTCGACCAGACCGCGGCCGCCGCGTCCGGCCTGCCGCCCTCGATCTGGGCGGTCATCAAGGCCAACGCCTACGGGCATGGCATCGAGCAGGCGGTGGCCGGTTTCTCCAAGGCGCAGGGCCTGGCGATGCTGGACCTGGACGAAGCCGTGCGCTGCCGCGAGGCGGGGTGGGGCGGGCCGATCCTGCTGCTGGAAGGGTTTTTCAACCCGTCCGACCTGGACATCGTCGACCGCTACCACCTGAGCTCCACGGTGCACAACCGCGAGCAGCTGGACATGCTGGCGCGGGCGCGCCTGTCGCGCCGGGTTGACATCATGCTCAAGCTCAACACCGGCATGAACCGCCTGGGCTTCAGCCCGGCCGCCTACGCCGCGGCGCACGAACGCGCCATGCTGCTGCAACAGCAGGGCACCCTGGGCTCGGTGGGCAAGATGACCCACTTCGCCTGCGCCGACGGCCCCCAGGGCGTGAATGAACAGCTGGGCCTCTTCAATTCGGTGACGCATAAGCTGCCCGGCGCCATCAGCGTCTGCAATTCGGCGGCCACGCTGCGCTTCGCCGAGATCGCGGTCGGCTCGGAAACGCAGTCGCACTGGGTGCGCCCCGGCATCTGCCTTTACGGGGCTTCGCCGTTCGCCGACGCCGAGGCCGTCTCCTTCGGCCTGAAGCCGGCCATGTCGCTGCGCTCGGAAATCATTGCCGTGCAGGACCTGAAGGCGGGCGATTCCGTCGGCTACGGCGCCATTTTCCGCGCGGAGCGCTCCATGCGCATCGGCATCGTGGCCTGCGGCTACGCCGACGGCTACCCGCGCCACGCCGCGACCGGCACGCCGGTGGTCGTGGCCGGCATCCGCACCCAGCTGGTGGGCCGCGTGTCCATGGACATGCTGATCGTCGACCTGGGCCCCATTCCCGCGGCCGGCGTGGGCACGCCCGTCTCGCTCTGGGGCGAGGACGGCCCTTCCGTGGACGAGGTCGCCCAGGCCGCCGGCACCATCGGCTACGAGCTTCTGTGCGCGCTCGCGCCGCGCGTCCCGGTTGCGCGGGACGCCTGAGCCGGCCGTCCGGCGTGCAAGAATTGCTACGCAATTTACAAGACAGGTGGCGCCGGATGGTGTCTACTTGGAAGACCGGGCGCTCAAGCGCCCGTTTTTGACCAAGAAAACAGACGACGAGGTTTCAATCCATGAAGGACAAATGCGTACTCATCACGGGCGCCACCAAAGGCATAGGCTGGGCCCTTACGCAGCGGCTGTCCGACATGGGCTGTCATGTGGTGGGCATTGCCCGCAACACCACCGACGTGGATTTTCCCGGCTATCTCTACGCCTGTGACCTGGCCGACGCCGGCCGCACCGAGGAAGTGCTGCGCGAAATCCGCGAGAAATTCCCCGTCGACGCCGTGGTCAACAACGTGGGCATCGTCTCGCCCCAGCCGCTGGGCGAAATCGATCTTGCCACCCTGTACAACGTGCTCGACCTGAACGTCCGCGTGGCGGTGCAGGTCACCCAGGCTTTCATCGAATCCATGAAGGTGCGCCGCGCCGGGCGCATCGTCAACGTGGTCAGCCGCGCCATCCATGGCGGCATGGAGCGCACTGCCTATTCGGCCGCCAAGAGCGCGCTGGTGGGCTGCACCCGCAGCTGGGCGCTGGAGTTGGCCGAATACGGCGTCACCGCCAACGCGGTCGCGCCCGGCCCGATCGAAACGGAAATGTTCCGCGCCACGCGTCCCGCAGGCAGCGAGGGCGAAAAGCGCGCCCTGGCTTCCGTGCCCATGAAGCGCCTGGGCACCCCCGCCGAGGTGGCGGCCGCCATCGCCTTCCTGCTGTCCGATGACGCCGGCTTCATTACCGGCCAGGTGCTGGGCGTGGACGGCGGCGGCAGCCTGGCCGGGCGTTCGTAACCCTTAAACGCCCTTAACGCGCGGCGTCAGCCGCGCACCGCGCTCCGGAAGGCCGCTGAAAGGGCAGTGAGCGCATCGCGAGCCCGGCCGTCCTTGACCCGGGTGTGCAGCAAGACCGGCAACTGCGGTATGGCCGGCAGCCCCAGTTTGGGGCCTGCATCCACCGCGCCGAACGGCAGCATGCGCGGCGATAGCGCCGCAACGCCGAGCCCCGCCATCACGGCGGCCGTGACGGCCATTACGCCGCCGCCGACGAATACTTCAGTCCAGGGTATGCCCGCCGCATCCAGCAGCTGGCCGGCGAGCGCGCGCACGCCGCAAGGCTGCGCCATAGTGGCCAGCGGCAGCGGTTCGCCTGCGCGGTGCTGCCAGCCCGGGGCCGCGAACCAGCCGAATTTCTCTTGGGTGATGATTTTCCCGTCGCTGCGGCCGGCATGCAGGCGGACGATCACCGTGTCCAGGTCCCGCCGGTCGAAGCTCTGGAGCAGGTCTGCCGACGAAGCAATCCGGATTTCGATCAACAGCTGGGGATTCTGGGCGTTCATGCGCGCGATCAGCGCCGGTAGCTCGGGGCCGGCGACATGGTCGCTGATGCCGATGGCGAGGCGCTGCCTGGCTTCGGCCACGGCGGACAGCGCGCGATCGTGCACGGCCAGGAGTTCGCGCGCGTGTTCCAGAAAGCCGGCGCCTCGCGCCGAAAGCTCCACATAACGGGGCGTCCGTTCGATCAGGCGGAAGCCGAGCCTTTCTTCCAGCCGCTTCAGTTTCAAGCTGACCGCGGCCTGAGTGGCGCCCGTGGCTTCCGCGGCCTGAGTGAAACTGCCTAGCTCGGCAATGCGGACGAAGGCCTTGACGGCATCGAGGTCCAGCGCGCGTTCAGTCATTTCAAATATTTATCTCTGATATATGCACAGATAGCGTATCAGAATAGATAACATGAAGCGGCATTCTATGGAGAACCCACCATGCCGCTCGTTCACATCTCATTGCGCGCCGGAAAGACGGAAGCCTATCGCCAGGCCATTTTCGATGGCGTCTACCAGGCGTTGCGCGAAACATTCAACGTACCCGACGACGACCAGTTCATGGCCATGACCGAGCATGACGCCGCGAACTTCCGTTATGGCGCAACCTATCTCGATGTTGCGCGCAGCGACGACCTCGTGTTCATCCAGATCACGGCGAGCAATACCCGCAGCGCGGAGCAGAAGAAGGCGCTGTTCCGGCGGATCGCCGAACGCCTGGGCGCCAGCCCGGGCATGCGCTCGGAGGACGTGTTCGTGAGTCTGGTGGAGGTGGCGAAAGAGAACTGGTCGCTCGGCCGCGGCCTCGCCCAGTATGCGTGAGGCCGCCAGGCGTAGGCTTTATTCGCCCAGCGCGCTGGCCTCCAGGCGCAACGCGTCCAGAAAGCGCAGCAGCGCCGGCGCCGCGTCGACCTGTGCCCGCTGCACCACGCCGACGGGCGGCAGGGTCCAGTCGGGGCGGAACCTCAGGATGGCCAGCACGCCCATGGCGGCATAGTGCTGGGCCACCGCGCGCGGCATGGCCGACAGCAAATCGCTGCTGCGCAACAGCACCTCGTTGGCAAGCAGCGATACCGATTCGGCCATGGGCGCGCGCAAGGTCAGCCCCTGTTCGGTGAAGTAGGCGTCGATGCGTTGGCGCAGCGGCGCTTGCGGCGGTGGCAGTATCCAGTCCTGCCGCGCCAGCGCGGCGGCGGTAATGCGGGTGGATGCCGCCAGCGGATGGCCGATGCGCGCCACCACGCATATCGGTTCTTCGTACAGCACCTCGGTGCGGAACACGGGCTGGGTCGCGTCCAGCATGAGCCGCCCCAGCACGCAGTCGAATTCGCCGCGGGCCAGGCCCGCCAGGAGCATGTCGTGCGCGCCTTCCTGCAGCATGACGGTGACGCCGGCATGATCGGCGCGCAAGCGCTGCAGGGCCCGCGGCACCAGGACGGGCAGCGCTACCTGTTGCACGCCGACTCGGATACGCCCGCTGGCGCCCGCGGCCAGGGCGGCGATCTCGTTGCGCGCGCCGGACAGGTCGGACCAGAGCACGTCCGCTTTGCGCGCCAGCGCGTGCCCGAATCCGGTGGGCGTGATGCCGCGGCGCGTGCGCTGGAACAGCGGCACGCCGAACATGTCTTCCAGTTCCAGCAGCTGCTTGCTGGCGGCGGGCTGGGTCATGCCGAGCTCGGCGGCGGCCTTGTGCACGCTGCCCTGCGCGTACAGCGCCCGCAGCAGGTCGAGATGGCGCATGCGCAAACGGCCGCCGATGTGGCGAAGCTCGGGAATCCGCGGCGTCGATGGCATGGTTTTTAAGATTCCGATTGGTTATCACAGCATTCTAATAATTGATTAGATTGTATGCACCCCGTACCTATACTGGATCGCAGTTCAACCGTGCTGCGAAAAAGGGGAAACCATGAAGATCACGATGCTGGGCACCGGCGCCGCGCTGCCCGATCCCGACCGGGGCCAATCCGCCATCCTGCTGACGCTGGATGACGATACGCACTACCTGTTCGATTGCGGCGAGGGCGCCACGCGCCAGATGGTGCGCGCCAATGTCGACCCTGCGAAGGTCGGCTTCGTGTTCCTGACGCACCTGCACCACGACCATATCTGCGACTACCCCTATTTCGTGATCTCCAGCTGGATGCTGAACAGGCAGGGCGCGCCGCTGGTGCTGGGGCCGAAGGGCACGCGCCACTTCGTCGACCACCTGTTCGAGAACGGCGCGTACCAGACGGATTTCCGGGCGCGCAGCGCCTATCCGGTGCGCCAGGCCAATATCGAGGCAGCCCGGCCCGAGGTGCGCGAAGTCAGCCCGGGCGTGGTCTTCGAGGACGGCAAGGTCCGCATTTCGGTGGACTGGGTCGAGCACATCCCGCGCGAGGTCTGTGAGTGCTTCGGCGTGCGCGTGGAGGCGGAAGGCAAGGTCATCGCGTTCAGCGGCGACACCGCGCCTTGCGAGGCCATGGTGCGCCTGGCCCGGGACGCGGACCTGCTCATCCACGAGTGCACGTTTCCCGAATCGTTCATCGCCCATCGCGCCAAGACTGGCGTGGGCACGTACGCGCACACGAGCCCGACCGATCTTGGCAAGATCGCGCGCGAGGCCAATGTGAAGAGCCTGGTGGCCACGCACTTCGGGCACTTCGATTCCACCAGCCCCGTGCTCAAGCGCGCCGCGGCCAAGCACCTGCCGGTGGACCTGATGGGCCCGCACCTGATGGACGAGATCGTGGCCGACATCCGCAAGAACTACTCCGGCCCGCTGCGGCTGGCCCACGACCTGATGCGCATCGATCTCTAGCCTGCGCGGGGAACAAGAACCGGCCTTCGGGACGGCGTGCCGCGGGCCCGCAGCCCGCCGGCCAGGGAGAACACCATGACGTACCGGACTTGCGCCGTATCCGTTTTGCTTGCCTTGGGCGCGGCGGTCTCGCCGCCCGCCGCCCGGGCGCAGTATCCCGATCATCCCATCCGCATCGTGCTGCCCTACGCGCCGGGCGCGGCGGGCGACGTCGCCATGCGGCAGATCCAGCCCTTGCTGGAGAAGCGCCTGGGCCAGCCCGTGGTGGTGGATTACAAGACGGGCGCCGGCGGCAATATCGGCGCGCAGGAAGTCGCGCGCGCGAAGCCGGACGGCTACACGCTGGTGCTGGGCGCGACCAACAATTTCGTCATCAACCAGTTCCTGTACCGGAAGCTGGGCTTCGATCCCCTGGCGGACCTGGAGCCCGTGGGCAAGCTGGCGGACGTGCCGGCCTTCGTCTACGTCGGCTCGCAGGTCCCGGCGGCGGACTACCCGCACTTCGAGCAGTATGCGCGCGCGCAGAAGGGCAAGCTGAACTACGGTTCGCCGGGCATGGGCACCACGCCCCACCTGTCGGCCTACCGCCTGTCCAAGGCGATGGGCGCCGGCATGACGCACATCGCCTACCGCGGTTCGACGCCGGGCGTGCAGGCCCTGCTGGCGAACGAGATCCAGATGTATGTCGGGGGCTACAGCATAGCGGCCGCCTACATGCCGCAGGGCAGGGTCCGGGCGTTGGCCGTGGCGGCGCCACAGCGCTTCGCCGGCTTGCCCGACGTGCCCACCGCCGCCGAGGCCGGCATGCCGGACGTGGTGCAGGGCAACTGGTGGGGGTTTGCCGCGCCCAAGGGCACGCCGGCCGACCGCGTCGCGCGTTTTGCCGGCGCCTTGCGCGAGGTGCTGGACCTGCCCGAGGTGCGCCAGGCCTATCTTGCCAACGGCTTCGTGCCCGGACGGGACTCGCCGGCGTCGTTCGCCGAGGAATGGCGGAACGAAGCCCGCCAATGGCAGGCCGTGGTGCGCGAGTCCGGCGTGGTGCTGGACAACTGAGGAGGGCGCCATGGAATTCGAACGCCGAGGCTCGGGCCGGCCGTTGTTCCTGCTGCATGGCTTCTGCTCGTCGTCCGCGATCTGGCGGGACCTGATGGCGGAGCTGGCGGACACGCGCGACGTGATCGCGCCGGATTGGCCCGGCTTCGGGCGCGCCTCGCGGGCGGAGCCGCTGCGGGGCTTGCCCGCCTATGCGCGGGCGCTGCTGGCGCTGGCCGACGATCTGGGCTTCTCCAGCTTCGACGTCCTGGGCCATTCATTCAGCGGCTTCGTCGTGCAGCAGCTGCTTTGCGATGCGCCGGCCCGGGTCGGGCGCGCGGTGCTGTACGGTTCGGGCTTGCGGATGGATCCCGCCGCGCGCTTCGAATCCATCGAGCAGACCCTGGCGCGTCTGCGCGCGGATGGCCCGGGGGCCACGGCCCGCCGCGTGCTGGCGACCTGGTTCAGGGAGGGAGAACGGCATCCGGCCTACGCAGCGTGCCTGGAGGACGGCGCGTCCATGAGCGCGGCAGGCGGGGCGGCGATGATCGAGGCCGCACAGGGCGTGGATTTCAGCCAGCGCCTGCGCATGGCCCAAGCGCCGGCGCTGGTGATCCTGGGCGAGCATGAGCGCAGCCATCCGCTGGCCTCGGCGCTGGCCCTGCGGGCGGCGCTGGACCAGGGCAGCCTGTGCGTCCTGCCGGACAGCGGACACGCCGCGCACCTGGAATGTCCGCTTCTGTTCAATGCGGCACTGCGGGCATTTCTCGGCGCGGCCAGGGCCGCGTAGCGCTCGGTACGCTCAGTAGGGGCCCTTCGAGGCGGCGGGCGCGGCGACGTTCTTGAACTGGCCCGCCAGTTGTTCGGCCGCGCGCGCCAGCAGGATGGCGTCCACGCCCACGGCGACGAAGGTGGCGCCCAACGACAGGTAGTGCCTGGCCTGTTCGATGCCGCTGTGCAGGATGCCGGCGGCCTTGCCGGAACGGACGATGCGCTTGATCACGTCGTCGATTGCCTTGGTGACTTCCGGGTGGTCCGGCTGGCCCAGGTATCCCATGCTGGCCGACAGGTCGGCCGGCCCGATGAAGGCGCCGTCCACCCCGTCCACGGCAAGGATTTCGTCGAGCGCTTCGACGCTGCGCGGGGTTTCGATCTGCACCAGCACGCACATTTCGTCGTTGGCGCGTTCCAGGTAGTTGGGGATGCGGTTCCAGCGCGACGAGCGGGCCAGCGCGCTGCCTACGCCGCGGATGCCTTGCGGCGGATAGCGCACCGCCGCGACGGCGGCCTCGGCTTCCTCGGCGGATTGCACCATGGGCACCAGCAGCGTCTGCGCGCCCGCGTCCAGGATCTGCTTGATCAGGACGGCATCGTTCCAGGCGGGCCGCACCACCGGGGCCGCCGGATAGGCCGCCATCGATTGCAGCTGCGCAAGCGTGGTCTGCAGCGTGTTGGGTGAATGCTCGCCGTCGATCACCAGCCAGTCGAAGCCGGCGCCCGCGACGATCTCGATGGAGTAGGCGTTGCACAGGCCGGCCCACAGGCCGATCTGGGGTTTGCCGTCTTGCAGGGCGCGCTTGAAGGTATTGGTCAGGATGTCCATGGGCGGCAGATCGCTCAAATGAAATGGCAGTTGACGGAGCCGAGCGCGCCGTAGTCGACGTTGAAGGTGTCGCCGGCGCGGGCGGCCACCGGCCGGGTGAAGGAGCCCGACAGGACGATCTCGCCCGCTTCCAGCGCCACGTCATGGGCGGCCAGCTTGTTAGCCAGCCATACTACGCCATTGGCGGGATGGTTCAAGACGCCGGCGGCCACGCCCGTTTCTTCGATCACGGCGTTGCGCGACAGGATGGCGCCGATCCAGCGCAGGTCCAGGTCGCCGATTTTCACGGGCCGTCCGCCCATCACCACGCCCGCGTTGGCCGCGTTGTCGGCGATGGTGTCGAACACCTTGCGGGGGCGCTTGGTGTCGGGATCGATGCCATGCGAGCGCGCGTCGATGATCTCCAGCGCGGGGATCACGTAGTCCACGGCGTCGTATACCTGGAACAGCGTGACGCCGGGGCCCTGCAGGCGCTTGCCCAGCACGAAGGCAAGTTCGACCTCCAGCCGCGGCAGAATGAACCGGCCGGCCGGTATGTCGGCGCCGTCGTCGAAGAACATATCGTCCAGCAGCATGCCGAAATCCGGCTCGTCGATCTGGGAGGCCTGCTGCATGGCGCGCGAGGTCAGCCCGATCTTGTGGCCCCGCTTGACGCGGCCTTCGACCAGCTTGATGTCCATCCAGGCGCGCTGGATGGCGTAGGCGTCGGCGATATCGATGTCGGGGTGTTCGAGCGAGACCTGGCGGATCTGCCGTCGGGCGCGTTCGGCGTCGTGCAGGCGCGCGGCGATGGCGCGCACGGTGTGGGTGTCCAGCATGCGGATTCCTGATGGGTGGGGATTCAAGTCGGGTAGGGGACCAGCGTGTTGACCAGCCGGCCGATGCCTTCGATTTCGGTCACGACCTCGTCGCCGGGCTGGACGTTGACGACGCCGTCGGGCGTGCCCGTCAGGATCAGGTCGCCGGGCGAGAGCGTCATGAAGCTGCTGAAGTACTCGATCAGCGCGGGCACGTCGAACACCATGTCGCGCGTGTTGCCGCGCTGCGTTTCGACGCCGTTGACGGTGGTGCGCAGGTTCAGGTTCATGGGGTCCGGGACGTCGTCCCGGTCCACCAGCCAAGGCCCCAGGGGCGTGCAGGTGTCGCGGCTTTTCACGCGTAGGTTGGGGCGGTACCAGTTTTCCAGGTAATCGCGCAGCGCGTAGTCGTTGGCCACCGTGTAGCCGGCCACGTAGCCGTAGGCCTGGTCGCGGCCGACCTTGCTGGCCGTCTTGCCGATCACCACGGCCAGCTCGCATTCATAGTGCATGAAGGCGACGTCGGCGGGGCGCAAGGTCTGCGAGCGGTGGCCGATGAACGTGTTGGCGGCCTTCAGGAAGCCCAGCGGCTCCTCGGGCGCCTTGAACGCCAGCTCCTTGGCGTGGTCGGCGTAATTGATGGCCAGCGTGAACGTCGTGCGGGGCTCGATGGGCGGCAGCCACGTCACCGCGTCTTCGGGCAGTTCGCGGCCATCGGCCAGCCGGACGCGACCCGGGCCGGCTTCGGTCGCGGCATGGATGGCGCCGTCCAGGGAAATGCGGGCATGTTTCATCGCGAGGCTCCTTCGGTCACAGGCCGGCGCGCTGCGCCGCCAGGGTATTGGCCAGCGTGCCGACCTGCGCGATGCGGATGTCGTAGCGCTGGCCGGCGCGCGCGCGCGGCGCGCCCGGCGGGGCGCCGACCAGCAGGATGTCGCCCGCCTCCAGGCTCATGAACCGGGTCACGTCGGCGATCAGGCGGGCCACCGGCCGGATCAGGCCCGCCGTGCTGGCGCGCTGCGCCACCACGCCGTCGATCCGCACCTCGATGTCCAGCGCGTCGGGATCGGCGATGGACGCGGCGGGCGCGAATTCCGCGCCGATGGGGCAGAAGCCGTCGCGGCACTTCTGCTTGAGCGCGGGGCGGAAGTAGCTGGCGTGCGGCACGGACAGGTCGGCGACGACGCGGTAGCCCGCCACGTAGTCCAGCGCCTCGGCTTCGTCGACGCGGGTGGCGCGGCGCGAGAACACGACGCCCAGGCAGGCCCCTATCTCCACTTCGTCCACGTCGGCAGGCAGCGTGATGGCGGCGCCATCGCGCGCATAAGTGTTGGCGGGCTTGATGTAGAGCACGGGCGCCTTGGGAGCGCCCTTGTAGGGCGCGGCGTCGATGGCCTCGCCCAGCGCGGCCAGCGCCTCGGGCGTATTGAGGGCCGCGCCCACCACCGTCCTGGGCATGGGCGTGGCCGCCCGAGCGGCGCGCGCCGCGAGGTAATCGCGGTAGTTGTTGAGCTTGTAGTTCAGCACCGGGTCGGCCTCTTCGATCTGCATCGAAATGCCGAGAGGGCGCGAGGCCATCGCCGGGGCCAGCTCCGCCGTCAGCGCCCGGAACACGCGCTCGCCCAGCGCGGCTTTCTGCGCATCGCTGCGGCCGTGGCCGATGCGCAGCACCACGTGGACAAAGGCGTTGTCGGGATGGCCGTCGACGATCAGGCAGTCGTCCACGCGCAGGGCCCGGGTGCGCGCGCCTGCCAGCGGGAACAGGCTGCCGTCGCCCACGGCGGCATCCTGCACCGTCCGCATCAGCTTGGCGGTATCCAGGGCCAGGTTGCCCGAATACTCAATCCAGATATGGGGCATGGCACGCTCCACACAAAGTAATTAGCATGTTAATTAGTTTAGCGAAAAGGGCCGGCAGTGACAATGCGCGGGTAGACCCGTCCGGTTCGGGGTTTCCCGCCGTTGACAGTGGGGGCGGGCCAGCATAATGTTAACGTGTTAATTATATCTGCCCGGACGGTTCCGGCGCAGACCCAGGCCAAGGAGCCGAGCGTGAGCATCAAACACTGGATCAACGGCAGGCAGGTCGACAGCCCGGACCGCTTCATCACCTACAACCCGGCCACGGGCGAGGCCATCGGCGAAGTGGCCGCGGGCGGCCAGGCGGAAATCGATGCGGCCGTAGCCGCCGCGGCCGAGGCCTTTCCCAAGTGGGCCGGCACTCCCGCAAAGGAACGCGCCCGCCTGATGCGCAGGCTGGGCGAGCTGATCGACCAGAACGTGCCGGCGCTGGCCGAACTGGAAACGCGCGATACCGGCCTTCCTATTTCACAGACCCGCAAGCAGCTGATCCCGCGCGCCTCCGAGAATTTCAATTTCTTCGCCGAGGTGTGCACCCGAATGAACGGCCACACCTATCCGGTGGACGACCAGATGCTCAACTACACGCTGTACCAGCCCGTGGGCGTGTGCGCGCTGGTATCGCCATGGAACGTTCCGTTCATGACGGCCACCTGGAAGACGGCCCCTTGCCTGGCGCTGGGCAACACCGCCGTGCTGAAAATGTCCGAGCTGTCGCCGCTGACGGCCGACCAACTGGGCATGCTGGCGCTGGAGGCCGGCATTCCGGCCGGCGTGCTGAACGTGGTGCAGGGCTATGGCGCCACGGCGGGCGACGCGCTGGTGCGGCATCCCGGCGTGCGCGCAATCTCGTTCACGGGCGGCACGGCCACGGGCAAGAAGATCCTGGCCAGCGCGGGCGGCGTCAAGAAGTACTCCATGGAGCTGGGCGGCAAGTCCCCCGTGCTGGTCTTCGACGATGCGGACGTGGAGCGCGCGCTGGACGCGGCCCTGTTCACCATCTTTTCGCTCAACGGCGAACGCTGCACCGCCGGTTCGCGGATTTTCGTGCAGCGGACCATCTATGACGATTTCGTGCGGAGGTTCGCGGAGCGGGCGCGCCGGCTGGCCGTGGGCGACCCGACCGACGAAAAGACCCACGTGGGCGCAATGATCTCGCGCGCGCACTGGGAAAAGGTCACGGGCTACATCCGCCTGGCCGAGCAGGAAGGCGCGCGCATCCTCGCGGGCGGCGCCGGCCGTCCCGCGGGCCTGCCGGCCAGTCTTGCGGGCGGAAACTTCGTCAGCCCCACGGTGCTGGCCGACGTCGACAACCGCATGCGCTGCGCGCAGGAAGAGATCTTCGGCCCCGTCGCCTGCCTGTTGCCGTTCGAGGACGAGGCCGAAGGCCTGGCGCTGGCCAACGACGTGAAGTACGGCCTGGCGTCGTATGTCTGGACCAGCGATATCGGCCGCGCGCATCGCCTTGCCCGTGGCATCGAAGCCGGCATGGTGTTCATCAACAGCCAGAACGTGCGCGACCTGCGCCAGCCCTTCGGCGGCACCAAGGAATCCGGCACGGGGCGCGAAGGCGGCGAATACAGCTACGAAGTCTTCGCCGAGATCAAGAACGTGTGCCTGTCGATGGGCAGCCACCACATTCCGAAATGGGGCGTCTGAGCCCGCTGCAATTCACGAGAACGAAGGAGACCAGATCATGGGCAAGCTCGCGCTGGCGGCCAAGGTGACGCATGTGCCGTCCATGTACCTGTCGGAGCTTCCCGGCAAACACCAGGGCTGCCGGGAAGCCGCGATCCAAGGGCACCGCATCATCGGCCAGCGGTGCCGGGACCTGGACGTGGACACCCTTGTCGTGCTGGACGTGCACTGGCTGGTCAACGCCGGCTACCACGTCAATTGCAATGCGGGTTTCAAAGGCCGCTACACCAGCAACGAACTGCCGCATTTCATCAAAGACATGGATTACGCCTATCGCGGCAATCCGCAACTGGGCCGCCGCATCGCCGAATGCGCGAACGCAGCCGGCGTGGGCGCCAGATCGCACGAAATCGACAGCCTGGAGCTGGAATACGGCACGCTGGTGCCGATGCGCTACATGAACGGGGACGGCCGCTTCAACGTGGTGTCCGTGGCGGCCTGGTGCGCCTGGCACGCGCTGGATGAAAGCCGGCGCTTCGGGGCCGCGCTGCGCCAGGCCATCGAAGAAAGCGACAGCCGCGTGGCGGTGCTGGCCAGCGGCTCGCTGTCGCACCGCTTCAACGACAACGGCAGCCCCGAAGCCGCGATGCATCAGATCAGCCGGGAGTTCTTCCGGCAGGTGGACCTGCGCGTGGTGGAGCTGTGGCGCCAGGGCGACTGGAAAGCCTTCTGCGCCATGCTGCCCGACTACGCCGAGCTGTGCGTGGGCGAGGGCGGCATGCACGACACGGCCATGCTGCTGGGCCTGCTGGGCTGGGATGGATACGACAAGCCGGTGGAGATCGTCACCGACTACTTCGCCAGTTCCGGAACGGGTCAGATCAACGCGATCTTCCCCGTGCCGGATTGATCAGGCCTCGTCGGGCGCGCGCGGCGCGTCGGAGTCGCGCTTGATCAGGTCGACCATCGTGTCCACGTCGCGGTAGAGCCGTTCCAGCAACTCCTTGCCGATCCTGGCCTCGATCTCCTGGTACTTCGCGTCTACTTGGGGGCGCATGCGGTCGATGAGCTTGTTGCTCTTGGGCGTAAGCGAGATTTCCTGGCGCCGCTGGTCGGCGCTGGAGCGCACGCGCTTGATCAAGCCCTGTTCCTCCATGCCGGCCAGCATGCGGGTCAGGCTGGGGCTGAGGATCTGACAGCTGCGCGCGATCTGGTTGGGTTCCATGGCGCCCACTTCGCTCAAGGTGCGCAAGACCCGCCATTGCTGTTCGGTGACGCCCGCCTCGTGCAGGATGGGGCGGAAATGCGCCATCAGCGTTTCGCGCGCGTACAGCAGCAGATGGGGAAGGTTGCGGTGGTGGAAGCTCGGGCTCATGCGGGTATGTTAGCAAGAAGCCGCGCGGTTCCTGCCCGGTGTGCCCAGTGCGCGGACACCGGACCCGCCGGGCAGGCGGGCTCCGATGCCGGGGCCGGATGGCGGGTTCAGGCGGGGTTCTGGTCGGCCAGTTCCTGCAGGTCGTCGGGCAGCGCCAGATCGGGGGCGCCCTCTTGCAATTCGCGCAGCGCCTGCACGGCGTCGTCCTGCTGGTCGGCCTGCATCAGGGAGCGGATATGGGCCACGCGGGCATCGATGTCCTGCTCGCTGAACGGGGCCGTTTGCTCGGCGGCGGCTTCGCCTTGCGGCGTTTCGGCCGCTTGCTGACCGGCGGCTGGCGCCGCTTCCTGAGCCGGCACGGCCTGGGGCGGAGACGCATCGCCCTGGGGGGCGGCTTCACGCAGGGCGGCGGGCGAGGGCTGCGCGGCGGGCGCTTCCGCCTGGACGGGCGGAGCGGCGGACCGATCCGGGCTCGACGCGGATTCGTGCGGGGCGATCAGTTGCGCGGCCTGGTCGGCCAGGTCCTGCTGTGCCTCGCGCATGTCGGTCCATGCGAACAGCCCGATGACCATCGCGGCGCAGGCGGCCGCGCCCCAGGCCGGATGCCAGCTATGGCCAGGATGCCAGCTGCGGCGCACCGCCGCGTCCAGTTCGGGGCTGGATCCGGGGCCGGGCCGACGGTACAGGGCGCGCAGATCCCGTTCATCGTCTTCGTCGAAAGGGGGGCGGTAGGTAATGCTCATGCGCGTACTCCTCGCGCATGCGCCTGGTGGCAGGGCGCATCCGCGTTTGACCTCCGCGTGCGCCGCGCCGGTTCGTCCGGCGGTCTCGTTGCAGCTCGGGTCCTGTTCCGGTTTAGGCGGCTTCCTGGAAAGCCGCGGGTGAATGCGCCGCGATTCCCACTGCTGCGCCCTGGCGGGCGTGCGGCTGCGGGTATGCCGCCCTGGACCGGGCGGTTCGACAATGCGCTGCACTTGTCGATTATGCGCGATTTGAAGAAATCCGGCAGGAAATTTCTTGAGTTTGCATCATGTAACTTCGCTGCGGCCCTTTTTCTGGAAGCAAAACGAAAGCCCGATGCGCCAAAGCGGTGCGTGAAGACGGAGCCAGCGCGCTCAATGGCCGCGCTCTTCCGGGCGGCCGCAAGTGGATGCCGGTAAACTTTCGCGCATGGCCAAATCCCGAACCGTATATGTCTGCGCCGATTGCGGCGGCACCACCCCGAAGTGGCAGGGCAAATGCCCGCATTGCAACGCCTGGAACACGCTGGAAGAAACGGTCGAGTCCTCGACTCCGGCCGCTTCCGCCCACCGCTACGCGCCGCTTGCCTCGAGCAGCCCGGTGCGCAGCCTGTCCGAAATCGAAGCCCGCGAAACGCCGCGCCAGCCCACCGGGCTGGACGAATTCGACCGCGTGCTCGGCGGGGGCTTGGTGGCAGGCGCCGTGGTGCTGATCGGGGGCGATCCCGGGATCGGCAAGTCGACGCTGCTGCTGCAGGCGCTGGCCTCCCTATCCACGACCACCAACGTGCTGTACGTCACCGGCGAGGAATCCGCCGAGCAGGTGGCGCTGCGCGCGCGCCGCCTGGGCCTGCAGACCGGCAACGTCAACCTGCTGGCGGAAATCCGGCTGGAAGCCATCCAGGCCGCCGTGTCCGAACAGAAGCCGACCGTGGCCGTGATCGACTCGATCCAGACGCTGTACAGCGGCGAGCTGAGCGCCGCGCCGGGCTCGGTGTCGCAGGTGCGGGAGTGCGCGGCGCAGCTTACCCGCCTGGCCAAGCAGACGGGCATCGCCATCGTCATGATCGGCCACGTCACCAAGGACGGCGCGCTGGCGGGGCCGCGCGTGCTCGAGCACATCGTGGATACCGTGCTGTATTTCGAGGGCGACACGCATTCGTCGTTCCGTCTGGTGCGCGCCTTCAAGAACCGCTTCGGCGCGGTCAACGAGCTGGGCGTCTTCGCCATGACGGACCGCGGGCTGCGCGGCGTGGCCAACCCTTCCGCCCTGTTCCTGTCGCAGCACGAGCAGCAGGTGGCCGGGTCCTGCGTGATGGCCACGCAAGAGGGCACGCGCCCGCTGCTGGTGGAAATCCAGGCCCTGGTGGATTCTTCGCACGCGCCCAATCCGCGCCGGCTGACGGTCGGCCTGGAAGGCAACCGGCTGGCGATGCTGCTGGCCGTGCTGCACCGGCATGCGGGCGTGTCTACGTTCGACCAGGACGTGTTCGTCAACGCGGTGGGCGGCGTGCGCATCACGGAGCCGGCGGCCGACCTGCCGGTGCTGCTGGCCATCATGTCCTCGCTGCGCGACAAGCCGCTGCCGCGCGGCCTGATCGCGTTCGGCGAAGTGGGGCTTGCCGGGGAGATCCGGCCCGCGCCGCGCGGCCAGGAACGCCTGCGCGAAGCGGCCAAGCTGGGATTCTCGATCGCCCTGATCCCGAAGGCCAACGCCCCGCGCCAAGCGATCGAAGGGCTGGAAATCTGGGCCGTGGACCGCCTGGACGCCGCGCTGGACAAACTGCGTTGACGCCGCCGCCCGGCATGGGCTGCGGCGGTTCGAACATCCGTATTCTGTTTGCCCGCCCATGATGGGCGGCGCCTGCTGGAGCAAGACTTGAGTCTGTTAGTTATCGCGGCCTGCCTGGCCGCCGGAGGCCTGATCGGTTTCATGGGGGGCGTGCTGGGCATCGGCGGCGGCCTGATCGCTATTCCCGCGCTGGTGCTGTTGATGGGCATGTCGCAGCAGCTGGCCCAGGGAACGGCGCTCATCATGGTCCTGCCCACCATCATGATGGCGGTGCGCAAGTACAACCAGCAGGTTCGCATCGACAAGCGCGTGGCGCTGGCGGGCGCGGCGGGCGCCGTCGTGTTCACCTGGGTGGGCGCGCGGCTGGCGCTGGGCATCGATTCCGGCATCCTGCGCCGCAGCTTCGCGGTCTTTCTGTTTTTCATCGCGCTTTTCTACGTATGGCAGACGTGGCGCGCATCGCGCCCCGCCGCCGCGCGCAAGCCGTCGGCCAAGGGCGAGGCGCCCGTCTTCACGCCGCGCCGCGCCAGCGTGCTGGGCATCCTGTGCGGCACCCTGGGAGGTTTCTTCGGCGTGGGCGGAGCGGTGCTGGCCGTGCCCATCATCACCACGGTGTTCCGCCTGTCCCAGACCACCGCGCAGGCGCTGGCCCTGAGCATGGTGATCCCCGGATCCACCATTGCGCTGATCACCTACACGTGGGCCGGGCAGGCCGACTGGCTGGTTGGGGCGCCCCTGGCGATAGGCAGCCTGTTGTTCGTGCCGGTGGGCGTCAAGCTTGCGTACCGGCTTCCTGAACGCAAGCTGAGAGCCTGCTTCGCGCTTATGCTCTTCGCCACCGTCGCGCTGCTGGCGTTCGAGAGCTGATTCTTGCGAAGTCATTTCGAACCCATTTCGAACCGTTAGCGGCAGAAATTTTCTGGTTCCGCGCTGAACCTTCCACGGGTGTCATGCTCCAACCCGATACGGGTTCAGCGGTGATGTTGCCGCCCCGTGTTGGAAAAGGCCCAGGCCTTTATACATTCTGGAGGTCATGAAATGACGACTCACTCCCGTATCGCTGCGTTCCTGTCCACCTCGGCCCTGTGCCTCGGTCTTGCCGCTGCGCCAAGCGCGTTTGCGGCTGGCGCCGATGCCTCGGCCAAGACGGGCGAAAGCAAGACCCAGGCGCAGCACAAGCATCACAAGTCCGACAAAACCTCCGCCAAGCACGAGGCGGGCAAGTCGGGCGGAGCCGCGAAGATGGACAAGTCCGGAGCCGCGACGCCGGCCAAGTAATCGCGGCGGGCCGCGAGGCCCGGGTTCCTTTGCGCAAACGACTTCCGATTCCCGCGGGGGCCGGAAAGTCGAAAGCCTCTCGGTATGGGCGCCGAGAGGCTTTTTCGTTTGGGTGTCCGGTTCGGGCGTCCGGTCGGGCCGCCCGCGGGCGGCGCGCTACTCCGCCGGCGTGATCACGCGGCCGGTCTCGAAGTACGCTTGCAGGTTCTCCAGCATGAGGTTCTCCATGCTCATGCGTGTCTCCAGCGTGGCGCTGCCGATATGCGGCAGGACCACGGCCTTGTCGCTGGTGATCAGCGCTTCGGGCACCTTGGGCTCGTGCTCGAACACATCCAGCGCGGCGCAGCCGAGCTTGCCGGCCTGCAGCGCGTCGACCAGCGCGGCTTCGTCGATGACGGGGCCGCGCGCGATGTTGACGATGATGCCGGTGGGGCCCAGCGCTTCCAGCACTTCGCGGTTCACCAAGTGGCGCGTGCCGGCGCCGCCGACCGTCGCCACGATGAGGAAATCCGCCCATTCGGCCAGGCCGGTGAGGGTGGCCTCGTAGCCGTACTGCACGTCGTCGCGCTTGCGGCGGTTGTGGTAGCGGACGTCCATGTCGAAGCCCGCGCCGCGGCGCGCGATGGCCTCGCCGATGCGGCCCAGGCCGACGATGCCCAGCTTCTTGCCGCTGACGCGCTGGCCCAGCGGGATGCTGCCGTGCACCTGGCCCCAGTGGCCCGCGCGGACGAATCGTTCGCCCTGGCCCATGCGGCGCGCGCCGGCGATCAGCAGGCCCCAGGCCAGGTCCGCCACGCAGTCGGTCAGCACGTCGGGGGTATTGCTGACTTGCACGCCGCGTTGCCTGGCGGCCTGGATGTCGATGGTTTCATAGCCGACGCCCCAGCTGCAGATGGCTTTCAGGTCCGGCAGGGCGTTGATCAGTTCGGCGTCGGCGCCGTAGTTGGCGGAGGTGACGACCGCGGTGATGCCTTTGCCGTGCTCGGCCAGCGCGGCCTTGCGGTCGGGGTATTTCCACAGCTCGACGACGTCGTAGCGCTCTGCGAGGCTCTGGTTGGCGGAAGGAGAACCGGCCAGCGAGCCGACCTGGATGATGCGATGCTTGGTGGTCATGTTGTCGTACAGGTGGGTGGCAAAATACCGATGCTACTTGATCCGGGCGCGGATAAGGCCGGGAATGCCCGCGAGGGGCATCCCGGCAAGGGCATTCCCGGAGTCACTCCAGCTGGATGTTGGCCTGCTTGATGACTTCCTTCCAGCGCTTGACCTCGGCCTGCTGGAACGCGGTGAACTGCTGCGGCGTGTTCGCCACGACCTCGAAGCCCAGCCCTTGCAGCGTTTTCTCGGTCTGGGGCTCGCGCAGGGCGGTCTGCAGCGCCTTCGACAATTGCTGGACGATGGGCGCCGGGGTGCCCTTGGGCACGGCGAAGCCTTGCCAGGAATACACCACCATGTCCTTGATGCCAGCTTCGGCCAGGGTCGGCACGTCCGGCAGGTCGGCGGCGCGCGCGTCGCCGGTGATCGCCAGCGCCTTGAGCTTGCCCGCCTTGATGTGGGTCTGGACGGCGCCCAGGTTCTGGAACGACACGTTGACCTGCCCGCCGATCAGGTCGGCGATGGCTGCGCCGCCGCCGCGGTAGGGCACGTCCACGCCCGTGCTTTGGGTGCGCTGGCGGAACAGCACGGCGGACAGGTGGTCGGAGGAGCCCGTGCCGGACGAGGCATACGACACCTTGCCCGGGTTCTTCTTCGCGTAGTCCACCAGTTCCGCGACGGTGGCGGCGGGGAAATTGGGCGCGGCGACGAGCACGTTGGGGTTGCGCACCGCCTGCGTCAGGTATTCGAAGTCCTTGCTGGGGTTGTAGGACAGGGTCTTGTAGAGAGCCTCGTTGATGGCGAATGTGCCGATCGAGCCCACCATCATGGTGTAGCCGTCGGGAGTGGAGCGGGCCAGCGCCTGGGCGCCGATCGCGCTGTTCGCTCCAGGCTTGTTCTCGACCACGAAGGTCTGTCCGAGGAGTTTCGTGAGCGCGGGGGTGACCGAACGCGCGGTGATGTCGGACGAGCCGCCCGGCACGAAGGGAACGATCATCGTGACGGGCTTGTCGGGATAGCCGGCCGCGTGCGCGGCCGGCGCGCCAAGCAGGACGGCGCCCGCCGCGGCAGCGGCCGCCGCGGCTACGGCGCTCAGTAGTTTGTTCATGGTGTCTCCAGGTTCGCGTGATGCTGTGATGAGCCCGCCGCCCACGCGTTGCGGACGGGCCCGGATCGGCGCAGGGTCAATCGACCTTGGCGCCGGATTTCTTCACGACCTCAGCCCATTTGGCGGATTCCTGCGCCATGAACTGCTTGAATTCGCTGGGGGTGTTGCCGGACGGCGTCGCGCCCTGGGCCTGCAGCTGCGCTCGCACGGCGGGCAGTCGCAGCGCGGCCGCCACGTCGCGCTGGACCTTGTCGACCACCGCCGCCGGCGTGCCGGCGGGCGCCAGCAGGCCGAACCAGCTGGACGCGTCGTAGCCCTTCACGCCGGCTTCCGCCATCGTGGGCACGTCGGGCAGGGCGGGGGAACGCTGGGCGCTCGTGACGGCCAGCGGGCGCAGCTTGCCGCTCTTGAGAAAGCCCATGGAAGAGGGCAGGTTGTCGAAAATCAGGTCCGCCGAGCCTGCCATCACGTCGGTCAGCGCGGGGCTGCTGCCCTTGTAGGGCACGTGCGTCATGCGCGTGCCCGTCATGTTCTGGAACAGCTCGCCGGACAAGTGCGTGGAGGTGCCGTTGCCGGTGGACGCCATGTTGACGCTGCCGGGGTTGGCCTTCAGGTACTTGATCAGGTCCGCGACGTTACGGATACCGTGCTTGTCGGCGAACTTGGGGTTCAGCTCGAGGATGTTGGGCACGGGGATGACGAGCGTCACCGGCACGAAATCCTTGACCGGATCGTAGGGCAGCTTGGCGTAGACGGACTGGTTGATCGCGTGGGTGCTGACGGTGCCCATCAGCAGGGTGTAGCCGTCCGGCGCGGCGCGCGCGGCCTCGGCCGTGCCGACGTTGCCGCCCGCGCCTGCCTTGTTGTCGACGACGACGGGCTTGTTCCAGGCCTTGCCGAGTTCCGCGGCGACCACGCGCGCCGCGATGTCGGTCGTGCCGCCGGCGGGGAAGGGCACGATGATCCGGACTTCGCGTTCCGGGTACTCGGCCAGGGCCGGGGCGGCCGGCAGGACGGCGGCGGCCAGGGTGGCGGCGAACAGGGCGGCCGTGACGGACCGGCCTCGCACGGGGGCTGCATGCATGGAATTCGTCTCCTCGGTGTGCGCGTGGCCGCGCATCGTTGATGGGGTATTCCGCCCCGGGCATCACCCGCGGCGCCTTGCATTTATGCTGCCGGTCTACTTGTAAAACAAATATATGTATTGAGGTTATGCTTGTCAACCAAGTATACTTTTTTCACCTAGTCATCCGACCGTCAGCCAGGAGCCCCATCCATGAAAACTTCCCCGGTCACCGCGCAGGATCTTCAGCGTTCGGTCATCGCCGTGCCGCCGCTGGCGCGCCACGACGATCTGTCCTTGAACGTGAAGGCCAACCAGGCCCTGCTCGGCCACCTGGAAGCGGGCGGCGTGCGCAACGTCATGTATGGCGGCAACGCCAACTTCTATAACGTGGGCGTGAGCGAGTACGCGCGCATCGTCGACATGCTGGCCGAGCTGGCCGGGGCCGATACCTGGATCCTCCCTTCGGTGGGGCCCGACTTCGGCAAGATGATGGACCAGGCCGCGATCCTGCGTTCGCGCGCGTTTCCCACGGCCATGCTGCTGCCCATGTCCTTCCCCTACACCGATGCGGGGCTGGCCGAAGGCGTGCGGCGCTTCACGGACGCCCTGGGCAAGCCCGCCGTGATCTATCTCAAATCGGCCGACTACCTGGCGCCCGCCACCGCGGCCAGGCTGATCGAGGAAGGCCGCATCGTGGCGTTCAAGTACGCGGTCGTGCGCGACGACCCCTCGCGGGACGCGTACCTGTCGTCCCTGTTGCAGGCCGTGGATTCGCGCTGGATCGTCAGCGGCATCGGCGAGCGTCCGGCCATCGTGCACTATCGCGACTTCGGGCTGAAGAGCTTTACTTCCGGATCGGTCTGCGTGGCGCCGCGCGGTTCCATGCGCCTGTTGCATCTGCTGCGCGACGGCCGCTACGAGGAGGCCGAGGCGGTGCGCGAAAACTACCTGGCGCTGGAAGACTGCCGCGACGGCATCAGCCCGATCCGGGTGCTGCACGATGCGGTGACGTTGTCGGGCGTTGCGGACATGGGGCCGATGCTGCCGCTGCTGACGGGGCTCTCCAGCGCCGAGCGCGAACGCGTGGCGCCGGCCGCGCGCGCCTTGGCCGCCTGGGATCGGGAAACCGCCCAAGCCTGATCATGCGCCGCAGGGTGGACGCGGGCAGGCGCATCGATCCGCGCATTGACGGTACGATGAGCGCTGTTCCGTAGTATCGAGGAGGTTCCGTGGCCCGACCCAAAGCTTCACCCCCGCCCGCGCCCCATGCGTCCGCCGAACCCGACGCGCATGGCGCGTTGGTGCTCGAGCGTGGGCACCGGGTGCGGCTGGCGGACCAGCTCTACGGGCAGATCTTCGAGCAGATCGTGTCCGGCGGGCTGAATGTCGGCGATAAGCTGCCCTCCGAAAATGAAATATCCGAACGCTTCGGCGTGTCGCGGCCCGTCGTGCGCGAAGCCCTGCTGCGCCTGCGCGCGGACGGCCTGATTACCGCGCACCAGGGCTTGGGCACTTTCGTCAGCCATCAGCCCGCGCCGCGCCTGAAGACCTTCAACGACGTGCAGAACGTCAGCGCCTACCTGCGGGCGCAGGAGGTCCGCGTGGCGCTGGAAGGCGATGCCGCGCGCCTGGCGGCGCTGCGCCGCACGGACGAGCAGCTCAGGAAGATCGAGGATGCGCACGCGGCCTTCACGGACAGCCTGGCGCGCGGCCAGGTATCCGCCGAGGCGGACCTGGCGTTTCACGCCAGCATCGCCGAGGCCAGCGGCAACGACTTCTATCTGGGCGTGCTGGAGAGCATCCACGAATCCATCAGCGGCTTCATGAGGCTGACCCTGAACCTCACCCGCACCGGCTCGCGCCAGCGCGCGCAGCGCGTCGTGGACGAGCACGCCGCCATCCTCGACGCCATCCGCGAGCAGGACAGCGAGCGCGCCCGCGTCGCCATGCAATTCCACCTGGGCCAGGCCCGCCACCGGCTGGTGGACCGGGATCGCGACTGATCCCGCCTTTCCGCCCGCCGCCACCCGCCAACGACAAGAGGAGACCAGAGAGTGCGAGGGAATGGAGCGACAGCAACGGACGTGCCGGTGGAGCAGGTCCGGGAACAGATACTGCGGGTGTTGCAGGCCTGGGGCATGGCGGAGGACCTGGCGCGCACCACGGCCGGGCTGATGGCCGGCACGGACCTGCTGGGCATCGATTCGCACGGCATCTCGATGCTGCCGGCCTATGAAGAAAAATGGCGCGCGGGATCCCTGCGGCTGGACGCGCGCGCCCGCATCGTGCGCGACGGCGGCGCCAGCGCGCTGATCGACGGCATGGGCGGGCTGGGCTACCCCGTTGCCGCGCAGGCCATGCACCTCGCCGTGGACAAGGCGCTGGAGCATGGCGTGGGCGCGGTGTCGGTCTGCAATTCCCATCACTTCGGCGCGGCCGGAATCTATGCGCGCATCGCTGTAGAGCGCGGCGTGGTCGGGCTGGCGACGAGCAGCGCCAACGGGGTGATCATGGTGCCCACGCGCGGCGCCATGCCCATGCTGGGCACGAACCCCATCGCCTTCGGCGCGCCAGCCGCCTACAACGAGCCCTTCCTGCTGGACATGGCCACCACCACCGTCGCGGCCAACAAGGTCAAGGTGTACGACTTCCTGGACAAGCCGCTGCCGCCAGGCTGGGCGGTGGATGGACAGGGCGGCGCGGTCACCGACGCGGACGCCGCCATGCAGTTCATCTTCAAGCACCCCGAGGGCGGGCTGACGCCGCTGGGCGGCACGGCCGCCATGAGCAGCCACAAGGGCTACGGGCTGGCGATGATGGCGCAGATACTGGGCGGCACGCTGAGCGGCAGCGCGTTCGCCGCGCGCCGCGCCCCGACGCGCCGGCCGGGCGAGCCCGACGACGTGGGGCATTTCTTCCTGGCGCTCAATCCCGACGCATTCCGCGCCGCCGGATCGTTCGAGTCCGACATGGACGACATGATCGACGCCATGCACGACACGCCGCCCGCCAACCCGGACGAACCGGTGCTGGTGGCGGGCGAGCCCGAAGCCGCCGAGCGCGCGCGCCGGCTGCGCGAGGGCATCCCCATACCCGCCGCGCTGGCCGAACGCCTGCGCGCCATCTGCGCGCGCGCAGGCACGCCTTACCTGCTGGACCCGGCGTAATTCCGTTTTCCCTATAAACCCTTGCCCAAGAGCACAGGAACAGAGACATGAGCAATTCAGACAAGCGCAAGAAGCCCGAAGAGCTGCGCAGCCATCGCTGGTATGGCGTGCGCGACCTGCGGTCTTTCGGGCATCGCTCGCGCACCGCGCAGATGGGCTATCACCGCTCGGACTACGCCGGCAAGCCGGTGATCGCCATCATCAATACCTGGAGCGACATCAACCCCTGTCACAGCCACTTCAAGCAGCGCGTGGAAGAGGTCAAGCGCGGCATCTGGCAGGCGGGCGGCTTTCCGGTGGAAATGCCGGCCATGAGCCTGTCCGAGCCCTTCCAGAAGCCCACCACCATGCTTTACCGGAACCTGCTGGCGATGGAAACGGAAGAGCTGCTGCGCTCCTATCCGGCGGACGGCTGTGTGCTGATGGGCGGCTGCGACAAGACCACGCCGGCGCTCATCATGGGCGCGGTATCCATGGACCTGCCGACGATCTTCGTTCCGGCCGGCCCGATGCTGCGCGGAAACTGGAACGGCAATACCCTGGGCTCGGGATCGGATACCTGGAAGTACTGGGCGGAATTGCGCGCCGGCAACATCACCGAGGAAGACTGGCAGGGCGTCGAGGACGGCATCGCGCGCTCGCCCGGGCACTGCATGACGATGGGCACCGCGTCCACCATGACGGGCGCGGTCGAGGCGCTGGGCCTGTGCCTGTCGGGCGCGTCGTCCATTCCGGCGCCCGATTCGCGGCACGCGCAGATGGCCAGCCTGACGGGCAAGCGCATCGTCGAGATGGTGTGGGAAGACCTGAAGCCGTCCGACCTGCTGACCGCGGCGTCCTACGACAACGCGGTGCGCGCGGTGCTGGCGCTGTCGGGCTCCACCAATTCCGTCGTGCACCTGATAGCCATGGCCCGCCGCAGCGGCTTCAACCTCGACCTGGACCGCTTCGATCACCTCGCGCGCACGACCCCGGTGCTGGCCAATCTGAGGCCCGCGGGCAAGTACCTGATGGAGGACTTCTACTACGCGGGCGGCCTGCGCGCGATGCTGGTGCAGCTGGGCGATCTGCTGGACACCACCCAGCGCACCGTGGACGGCCGCACGCTCGGCGAAAACATCGCCGGCGCGCGCATCTTCAATGAAGACGTCATCCGCACGCGCTCGCAGGCGCTGATCGAGCGCGACGGGCTGGCGGTGCTGCGCGGCAATCTGGCCCCGGACGGCGCGGTGATCAAGCCGCCCGCCATGGAAGAGCGCCTGCAGGTGCATACCGGCCGCGCCGTGGTCTTCAAGGACTACAACGATATGGCGGCGCGCATCGACGATCCGGACCTGGACGTGGATGCCGATAGCGTCATCGTGCTGCAGAACGCAGGGCCGCAGGGCGCGCCCGGCATGCCGGAGTGGGGCCAGTTGCCCATCCCGCAGAAGCTGCTCAAGCAGGGCGTGCGCGACATGGTGCGGATATCTGATGCGCGCATGAGCGGCACCAGCTACGGCGCCTGTGTGCTGCACGTGGCGCCCGAGGCCTACGTGGGCGGTCCGCTGGCCCTGGTGCGGGACGGCGACCGCATCGCGCTGGACGTGCCGGCGCGGCGGCTGGAGCTGCTGGTATCCGACGAGGAGCTGGCCGCGCGCCGCGCCGCCTGGCAGGCGCCGCCGCCGCGTTTCGAGCGCGGCTACGGCGTGCTCTACCTGAAGCACATCGGGCAGGCCGACACGGGCTGCGATTTTGATTTTCTTCAGACTGAAACGCGTGCTTCGGCCGCAGGCGAGCCTGAGATCCATTGATGTAAGTGTCTGACACCTCAGTGTCTGACACCCATGCGAAACGTTCTTGCGAGCCGAAGCAGGCCTTCCCGGGTGTCAGACACCAACCATCGCACAGGTGTCAGCCACCAATCGCCCCAGATGGTGTCTGACACCCGGGAAATGGCGAGGCAAATCGAAGAGCCGCTCGTACGGGTGTCAGTGTCTGACACCCGGGAAATGGCGAGGCAAATCGAAGAGGCGCTCGTACGGGTGTCAGACACAAGCCAGCGGTTGACACCAACCATACTCAAAAAAGCCACAGAGGAGACGACAACCATGCACCACCCCAACAAAACCCATGCGCGCAGACGCTTCTTCGCCCTGGCCGCCATGGCGGCAGGCGCGCTGACCTTCCTGCCCGTCGCCGCAATCGCGCAGTCCGATGCCTGGCCGGCCAGACAATTGAAGCTGGTGGTGCCGTTCCCGGCGGGCGGCAGCACCGACTCGGTGGGCAGGCTGCTCGCCGCCGAGCTGTCCAAGGAACTGGGGCAGACCGTCGTCGTCGAGAACAAGGGCGGCGCCAACGGCAACATCGGTTCCGACATGGTCGCCAAGGCGGAGCCCGACGGCTACACGCTGCTGCTCTCCGGCGTGGGGTCCAACGCCATCAGCTATGCGGTTTACCAGAACATGCCGTACCGCAACGGCGATTTCGCCCACATCTCGCTCCTGGCCACCGGGCCCAACGTGCTGGTGGCCAACAACGACTTTCCGGGCAAGACCTTCGCGGACTTCATCAAGCTGGCGCGCGAGAATCCCGGCAAGTACACGCACGCCAGTTCCGGCAGCGGTTCCTCGGGCCACCTGGCCATGGAAATGCTGAAACAGGACGCCAAGATCGATCTGGTGCATGTGCCCTACAAGGGCGGGGCGGCGGCCATCACGGACACCATCGGCGGGCGCGTGTCGGTACTGTTCCTGAACCAGGACGCGCTGCTGCCGCAGGTCAAGTCAGGCAAGGTCCGCGCCCTGGCCGTCGCCAGCGCCAAGCGCAATCCCGCCTATCCCGATACGCCCACGGTGGCCGAATCGGGCTTTCCGGGGTTCGCCGCGGAGTCCTGGTTCGGCCTGTCCGCGCCCGCCAAGACGCCGCCCGCGGTGATCCAGAAACTGAACCAGGCGACGGTGAAGGCCTTGTCCTCGCCCGAGATACGGCAGAAGCTGGAAAGCGTGGGATTCGTGGTGGTGGCGAACGATCCGAAGTCCTTCTCGGCTTTCGTCGACGCCGAGATCGCCAAGTGGGGCAAGGCGGCCAAGGCGTCCGGCGCGAAACTGGATTGATCTTCCGCGGACGGCTGGGCCGGGCATCGAGCCTGCGCGCACCCGTCCGCGGCGGCTGGCATGATTTCTATTTTTTTGAACAAGAAGGCAGCAATGAATTCACCCTTACCCAACCGCTTCCGGCAACGCATCCTGGCCCGTGAACGGCTCATCGGTTTCTGGATGTGCATGTCCAGCCATATCACGGCCGAGCTCGTGGGGCTGGCGGACTTCGACTGGCTGCTGCTGGACGGCGAACATTCGCCCAACGAGGTGCCGATGTTCCTGCAGCAGCTGCAGGCCCTGCAAGGCAGCGCCAGCGCCGCGGTGGGCCGGCCGTCCTGGAACGATCCGGTCGAGATCAAGCGCCTGCTCGATATCGGCTTCTACAACCTGCTGATTCCGTTCATCGAATCGGAGGAAGACGCGCGCCGCGCCGTGGCGGCCACGCGCTATCCGCCGCAGGGCATGCGCGGCGTGGCGGGCGCGCAGCGCAGCAACCGCTACGGCACGGTGCCGGACTACCTGCACACCATCAACGACAACATCTGCGTGCTGCTTCAGATCGAAAGCCGCCCCGGCATCGATGCCGTGGACGAGATCGCGTCGGTGGAGGGCGTGGACGGCGTGTTCATCGGCCCCTCCGACCTGGCCGCCGCGCTGGGCCACATCGGCAACCCCGGCCATCCCGAAGTCCAGGAAACCATCCGCCACCTGTACCAGCGCGTCTCGGCCCAGGGCAAGGCGGTGGGCATCCTGGCGCCGGTGCATGCCGACGCGCGGCGCTACCTGGACATGGGCATGCACTTCGTGGCCGTGGGCACCGACCTGGGGGTGTTCAAGCAGGCGGTGTTCGCCGCGAGGGAGGCGTTCCCCACGTGATCCGCCAGTGTCTGACACCCGTACGAAATGGACTTTGCGGTGAAACGATGGCCCCGGGTGTCTGACACTAATCGTGCGGGGACGGCCATTCAAAGTCAGCCGGTGTCAGACACCCGGGAGGGGGACTTTCAGTGGGACGGGTGTCTCGTAAGGGTGTCTGACACACGGGTATAGGGCAGGGTGTCTGACACACGGAGCATCGGCAGCCAGTGTCTGACACCCGTACGAAATGGACTTTGCGGTGAAACGATGGCCCCGGGTGTCTGACACTAATCTTGTAGGGACGGCCATTCAAAGTCAGCCGGTGTCAGACACCCGGGAGGGGGGCTTTCAGTGGGACGGGTGGCTCGTAAGGGTGTCTGACACACGGGGTATCGGGAAGGGTTACTCTTCCAGCGCCAGTAATTCCGCGATCGTCTGGCGCCGGCGGATGAGGCGGGCCTTGCCGTTGTCGAGCAGCACTTCGGGCGCCAGCGGGCGGCTGTTGTAGTTCGAGGACATGGACGAGCCGTACGCGCCCGCGCTGTGGAAGACGAGGAAATCGCCGATCCGCGGCCGGGGCAGCAACTGGTCGGACACGACGCCGCCCGCGTCCTGGGTGAAGACGTCGCCCGATTCGCAAAGCGGGCCGGCCACCGCGATGCGGGCTTCAGGCGTGCCCTGCGGCTGGCCGCCGTCCGGCGCATGCACCGAAATGCGGTGGTAGCTGCCGTACATGGCCGGACGCATCAGGTCGTTGAACCCCGCGTCCACCAGCGCGAAGTCGCGTTCGGGGCGGCGGTTGATGGAATGCACCTCGGCCACCAGCGCGCCGGCCTCGGCCACCAGAAAGCGGCCCGGCTCGATTTCCAGGCGGACTTCATGGCCCAGGCGTTCGGCAATGCGCTTGCGCGCCGCGTCCCATTGCTCGAAATAGTGGTCGCAGTCGATGCGCGGTTCGCCGTCGCGGTACGGAATGGACAGGCCGCCGCCCGCCGAAATGGCTTCGATGTCGTGATCCAGAGACGCCACGACGTCCACCATGGCGTTGCACACGCTCGACAAGTGCGCGTAGTCCACGCCCGAGCCGATGTGCATGTGGATGCCGACCAATTTCAGGCCGTGGCGGCGCACGATGGACATGGCTTCGGCGAGGTCGCCGATCCAGATGCCGTGCTTGCTTTGCGGGCCGCCGGTGTTGGTCTTGTTGCTGTGGCCGTGGCCGAATCCCGGATTGATGCGCAGCCAGACGCGATGGCCGGGCGAGGCCTGGCCGACGCGGGCCAGCATGTCCAGCGAGCCCGCGTTCACGGTGATGCCATGCTTGAGCACGGCGGCCAGCGTGGCGTGGTCGATCAGGTCCGCGGTGAACACGATGCCTTCCGGCTCGCCTTGCGGCTGGAAGCCGGCCGCGAGGCTGCGCTCGATCTCGCCGAGGGACACGGCATCCACTACCGCGCCCTCCGCCCGCATCAGTCGCAGGATGTGCAGGTTCGAGCAGGCTTTCTGCGCATAACGGATGGTGTCGAAGCGGCGCAGTTGCGCGATGCGTTCACGGATGATGGCGGCGTCGTAGACCCATAACGGCGTGCCGTGTTCGGCGGCGAGCTGGGTGAGTTGGCGCGGATCGAATGCCATGGCTGGCGTAACCTCAGGGGAGTGAAACCAGGCGGCATGATGCCCGGGTTCCGTCATCCAGTAAAATGCCTGGATTTCCTTCATCTATTCATTATGGATATGGGCCAGGCATGCTGACACATCGGCATATCGAAGTCTTCCGCGCCGTGATGATCGCCGGCAGCGTGACGAAGGCGGCCGAGCTGCTGGGTTCGTCCCAGCCCACGGTGAGCCGGGAGCTTGCGCGCATGGAGCAGGGCATCGGCTTTGCCCTGTTCGAGCGGGTAGGAGGGCGCCTGCGGCCCACCATGCCGGGCCTGGCGCTGTTCGACGAGGTCCGGCAGTCCTACGCCGGGCTGGAGCGGGTGGCGTCCGCCGCGGCGCGCCTGCGGGCGTTCAAGGGTGGGCAGTTGTCGGTCATCGCCTTGCCCGTGTTCTCCCATTCGATCCTGCCCGATGCGTTCCGGCGGTTCCATGAGCGGCATGAAGGCGTGAGCCTGGCCGTGGAAACGCAGGAGTCGCCCGTGCTGGAGGAATGGCTGACGGCGCAGCGCTACGATCTCGGCCTCACCGAGCACGACGCGGCGCCTGCCGGCACGCGCGTGGAGCTGTTGTTGCAAGTCGATGAAGTGTGCGTGTTGCCCGACAGCCACCCATTGCTGGCGCGCTCGCGGATCGAGCTGCCGGACTTCGAGGCGGAGACCTTCGTCAGCCTGTCTTCCAGCGATCCCTACCGGATCCTGATCGACGAGGCCTTTGCCGAGGCGGGCGTATTGCGGCGGTCCATCGTGGAGACGCCCGCTGCCGCATCCGTCTGCGCCTTCGTGCGCCAGGGGCTGGGCCTGGCCATCGTGAATCCGCTGACCGCTTTGGATTTCGTGGGCCGCGGGCTGCACATCCGTCCCTTGGCCCGCTCCTTTCCGTTCCGCGTCAGCGTCGTGTTTCCGGAGCACCGCCCGGGCAATCCGCTGGTGGGCGCGTTCATGGCGTCGCTGCGCGAAGCGGCCGGGGCGATCGAGATGCGTCTGGCGTCCGGCCTGGACTGAGGGGCACCGGGTCGGGAGCAGGCAAGTTTGCTGCCCTCCAGGGGGGCGTTTTTGTCTTGGGGCGGCCCGGCGACAAAAAAATGCCCCCACGCTGCACCCGCTTCGCGAGTTTGCTGCCCCCCAGGGGGGGCGTTTTTGTCTTGGGGCGGCCCGGCGACAAAAAAGAATGCCCGTGGGCATCCTTTTCTATTTGCCGTATTCGTGACGCCCCGGAAAACCGGGGCGGCAGAATGGCTTAGGCCAGCGCCTTGATGGCGGCAGCCAGGCGGCTCTTGTGGCGAGCGGCCTTGTTCTTGTGGATGATGTTCTTGTCAGCCACGCGATCGATCACGCTGGTGGCCTTCTGGAACACTTCGCCTGCCGCAGCCTTGTCGCCAGCGGCGATGGATTGGCGAACGCGCTTGATGGCGGTGCGCAGCATCGAGCGCAGGCTGGAGTTGTGCTTGTTGCGCTCAACGGATTGGCGAGCGCGCTTGCGGGCTTGGGCGGTATTGGCCATGTTGCTATATAAGTTGAATTCGGCAAAGTCGAACATTGTAGCAAGTCCCTATGGGATTGCAAGCTTTTAATGTCAAGTCTACCGATGGAGCGCCCGTCAACCGGGCGGGGGGCGCTAGGAGAAAAATTCCTGGGCTGGAGAACCCTTGCGGATGATCCTCGAAAAAGCCCGGAGGAAATCCGGCCTGAAGGAGAATCCGCGGCGCCTACTGGATAAAAACACCGTGATAAGTATACAACGAAGCGGGTCCGGCGGCACGGCGCGGACGCGAAGGCGTTGTCACGCGGCGACGTTGATCGACACGAACCAGGGCGTGAAGCGGCGGACCTGGATCGGCATCATGTCGCGGAGCGTGTCCAGCGCGGCGTCGGTATCGTCCAGCGGGAAATGGCCCGAGACGGGGAGGCCGCCGGCCGCCATGGAAACGCGCAGGGTGCCGCTGCGGTACGGGCGCAGGGCGGCGATCACCTCGGCCAGCGGACGGCCCCGGGCCTCGACCCAGCCCGCTTCCCAGGCGGCTTCGGCCATGAGCTCGGCGCGCGGGGTATCCATGCGGGACGCATCGAAACGGGCGCCGGTGCCGGCGCGGACGGCGCCGTGGGCGCCGGACATGGTTTCGACCTCGACCTCGTGTTCATGAACCACCACGACCGTGCGCTGGGCCTGCTGCCGCACCATGTAGCGAGTGCCCAGGGCGCGGACCGTGCCTTGGGCGGTCTGGACGAGGAAGGGGCGGCGGGCGTCGGGAGCGACCGATACCGTGACGGCGCCATCCAGCAGGCGGACCTGCCGGTAGGCCGGCGTGAAATCCAGGTTGACGCGGCTGCGGGCGTCAAGCAGGAGCTGGCTGCCGTCAGACAGGACGTAGCGGCGGCGTTCGCCGGTGGCCGTGGCGGCGTCCGCCGCGACGTTGCTCAAGGGATAGAATGCATTGCCCACATAGGCCGCGCAGGCGCCGGTACCCGCGAGCGCCAGCGCGCCGGTCAGGAAGCGGCGGCGGCCAGGCACGATGACCTGGGGCGGTGCGGACAGGGACTGCGGCGGCGGCGCCGAGCCGGCGGTGGCGTACCCCGCAGGGTAGGCGTCGCCCAGCCGGCCGAACGTCGACCCTTCCAATGAGCCTGTCAACTGTTGCCAGGCGTTCTCATGGGCAGGGTCGGCTGCGCGCCAAGCCAGAAAGTCGTTGTAGTCTTGCGCTGTTGCCTTGCCTGAGCGCAACAGCAGCAGCCAATTGATGACCTGGTCCGCCATGGGTTGTCCTTGGGCGTACTTCACTTCATGTCCCCGCATATGTTCCCGGGGGGGATCCTTTCGTTGGCAACTTGTAAATAATAAAGGTTTTTTACCAAAGATTACCGGGTTATTGTCAATTCTTGACGGATCTAGTGCAAAAAAAGCCAGCACTAGGCCGGCTTTCCGAGTGAATCCCGGCAGAATTGCCGAATTTAACGTGCGGGGCGTCGCCCGAAATCCCGAGGGCGGAAGCCAAACAGTAACAACATTCCGAAGTAGACCGCCCCGCTGGCGGCCAGCACGCCGGCCAGCCACGCCACGCGCAGGCCGGGATGGGCCTGCAGGGCGATCCAGTCGATCCGGCCGTCCACATACCAGAGCAGCGCGGCCAGCGCGGCCAGCGCGGGCAGCAGCCGCAGGGCGAACGCCGCCCAGCCCGGCCCGGGCTGGTAGACGCCGCGGCGCCGCAGTCCGAAGAGCAGCGCCAGCGCGTTCAGGCAGGCTCCCAGCCCGATGGCGAGCGCCAGGCCGGCATGCGCCATCAGGGGCACCAGCGCCAGGTTCAGCAGCTGCGTCACGATCAGCACGCCGATAGCGATTTTCACGGGGGTGCGGATATCCTGCTTGGCGTAGAAGCCGGGGGCCAGGATCTTGACCGCCAGCAGGCCGATCAGCCCCGCGGAGTAAGAGATGACGGCGAGCCGGGTCTGGGCGACGTCCTGCGCGCCGAAAGCGCCGTAGTGGAACAGCGTGGCGACCAGCCCGTCCGACAGCAGCGCCATGCCGACCGCGGCCGGCAGGCCCAGCAGCAGCACCAGGCGCAGGCCCCAGTCCAGCAGCGCGCTGTAGCCGCCGTGATCGTCGCTGGCATGCGCCGCCGACAGGCTGGGCAGGAGCACGGTGCCCAGCGCAACGCCCAGCAAGGCGGTGGGGAATTCCATCAGGCGGTCGGCAAAGGACAGCCAGGTCACGCTGCCCGGCGTAAGCCAGGTGGCGATATTGGTGTTGATCAGCAGGGAGAGCTGGGCCACGGACACGCCCAGCGTGGCGGGCGCCATCTGCCTGAGAATGCGCTGCACCGTCGGGTCGCGCCGGGCTTCGCCGAACCGGAGCGTGAGTCGCGGGGTCAGGCCCAGCCGCGCCAGGGCGGCCCATTGCACCGCCAATTGCGCCACGCCGCCGATCATTACGCCGATGGCCAGCGCATAGATGGGCACGTCCACGCGCGGGGCCAGCCAGAGGCAGGCGGCGATCATGGCAAGATTGAGCAGCACCGGCGTGAAGGCCGGCACGGCGAAACGGCGCCAGGTGTTGAGCACGCCCGAGGCGAAGGCCACCAGTGACATGCAGAAGATGTACGGGAACATCATCCGCGTCATCCAGACGGCGGCGCCGAATTCGGTGTCGCGGTCCGCGCCGCGCAGGCCGCTGGCCATGGCGGACACCACCCAGGGCGCCGCGACGATGCCTGCCAGCGTAATCAGCATCAGCGCCGCCGTCAGCAGCAACGCGACGCGGTCGAGCAGCGTGCGGACCTCTTCCGGCGAACGGTTGTTGCGCGCCGCGCCCAGGATGGGCACGAAGGCCTGCGCGAAGGCGCCCTCCGCGAACAGCCGGCGCAGCAGATTGGGAATGCGGAACGCGACCCAGAAGGCGTCAGTGATAGGGCCGGCGCCAAAGGCGCGGGCTACCAGGATGTCGCGGACCAGGCCGGAAATGCGGGACAGCAGCGTAAAACTGCTGACCGTGGCCGCCGAACGAAACAGGCTCATGGGAAGGCTATGTAATGAAAAAGGGGCCGACTGGCCCCGCAATGCAGGATATTCGCCCGAAAGGCGCCGCGCCCGCAAGAATGTCCGATACCTAGAACGGCCCGCGTCGAGGCTGCAAGAATAGACGCGGGCACCGATAGCTGTCTTGACGATCTACGCAAAAATAGCCGCGCCGCCGCCGCCGGGCCGCCCCAAGGCGGGCCAGCCCCCTCGGGGGGCAGCAAGCACACGAAGTGTGCGCGGCGTGGGGGCCCAATCACTTCGGAGGCATGCGGATCGCGCCATCGAGACGGATGGTTTCACCATTCAGCATATCGTTCGTGATGATGCTGTGGACCAGCTTGGCGTAGTCTTCCGGACGGCCGAGGCGGGCGGGGAAGGGGATGCTGGCGGCCAGGGAGTCCTGCACTTCCTGCGGCATGCCGAAAATCATGGGGGTGCCGAAGATGCCCGGGGCGATGGTCATGCAGCGGATGCCGGTCTTGGCCAGGTCGCGGGCGATCGGCAGGGTCATGCCGGCCACGCCCGCCTTGGAGGCGGCGTAGGCCGCCTGGCCGATCTGGCCGTCGAAGGCGGCGACGGAGGCGGTGTTGATCATCACGCCGCGCTCGCCGGTGGATTCCGGCGCGTTGGCGCTCATGGCCTCGGCGGCCAGGCGCATCATGTTGAAGCTGCCGATCAGGTTGATCGACACGACCTTCTGGAACAGGTCCAGCGGATGGGCGCCGTTCTTGCCGACGATCTTGGCGGCGGGAGCCACGCCGGCGCAGTTCACCAGGCCGAAGAGGGCGCCCAGTTCCTTGGCCGCGGCGACGGCGTTCTTGCCGTCGGTTTCTTGCGTCACGTCGCAATGCACGTAGCGCTGGCCCAGTTCCTTGGCCAAGGCTTCGCCCGGCTCGTCCTGGACGTCGGCGATGACGACCTTGGCGCCGTTCTGCACCAGCATGCGCACGGTGCCAGCGCCCAGTCCGGACGCGCCACCCGTAACGATGAATACCTTGTTCGCGATTTCCATGTCTCTGCCACCAGATAAATTCAAGGGATGAAAACGGCGCGGCAGGCGCCGAATATGACAAAGCCTTCGGGCCGGGACCGGAACGCGTTGCGTCCGGCCGGCGCCGAAGGCCTTCATTTAAGCCAAGGCGCCGGTCAGCTCTTGACGGCCTCGAACAGGCGCGACTTGATTTCGTCGACCGCGCCCACGCCCGAAATCTTGCGGTACTTCGGCGCGCCGGCCGCATCCTGCTGCGCCCAGGTCGAGTAGTAGTCGACCAGGGGGCGAGTCTGCTCGCGGTACACGGACAGGCGGTTGCGCACGGTTTCCTCGCGGTCGTCGTCGCGCTGGATCAGTTCTTCGCCGGTGATGTCGTCACGGCCTTCCACCTTGGGCGGGTTGAAGCGCACGTGGTAGCTGCGGCCGCTGGGCTGGTGCACGCGGCGTCCGCTCATGCGTTCGATGATGTCTTCTTCGGGGACTTCGATTTCCACCACGTAGTCCAGCTTGACCCCGGCGCTCTTCAGCGCGTCGGCCTGCGGGATGGTGCGGGGGAAGCCGTCGAAGAGGTAGCCATTGGCGCAGTCGGCCTGCTTCAGGCGGTCCTGCACGAGGCCAATGATGATCTCGTCGGAGACCAGGCCGCCGGCGTCCATGACCTTCTTGGCTTCGATACCTAGTGGCGTGCCCGCCTTCACCGCCGCGCGCAGCATGTCGCCGGTGGAGATCTGGGGAATGCCGAAGTGCTGGGTAAGAAACGCGGCCTGGGTGCCTTTGCCGGCGCCGGGGGGTCCGAGCAAGATGAGACGCATGAGTGCTCCTGAAGGGGTTTATTTTTTGTGATCCGGGGAATTATGCCGCAATGCAGCAGCCGATGCGGCGCCACGCTATAGGAAATAACCCTTATGTCTGTCTGGCGTAGACCTGCCGGACGCGTTCCAGGTCCGCGGGGGTATCTACGCCCGCGGCAGGAGGGTGGGAGGCCAGATGGACGACGATGACATGCCCATGCTCCATGGCCCGGAGCTGTTCCAAAGACTCGAAACGCTCCAGCGCGCCCTGGGGCAAGGCGGGGTAGCGGCGCAGGAACGACACGCGATAGGCGTAAAGGCCGATGTGGTGCCAGGCGGGCAGGCCGTCGGCCAGCACGCGCTCGCCGGCGGCAAGGGCGTCGCGGGCCCACGGGATGGGAGCGCGCGAGAAATACAGGGCGCGGTCGTCCGCGGCGCAGACCAGTTTCACCACGTTGGGGTTGAACAGCGCTTCGGCGTCGGCCAGAGGGCAGGCGCAGGTGGCGATGTCGGCTTCCGGGCAGGCCTGGAGCTTGGCGGCGACGGCGTCGATGAGGCCGGGCTCGATCAGCGGTTCGTCACCCTGGACGTTCACCACGATGGCGTCATCGGGCAGGCCGAGCTGGTCCACGGCTTCGGCGAGCCGGTCGGTGCCGGTGGGATGGTCGCCGCGGGTCATCAAGGCCTCCAGGCCATGGGCCTGCGCGGCCTGCTGGACGCGCACGTCGTCGGTGGCGACGTAGACGCGCTCGGCGCCGGACTGCGCGGCGCGCTCGGCCGTGCGCACCACCATGGGCTTGCCGGCGATGTCGGCCAGCGGCTTGTCGGGCAGCCGGGTCGAGGCCGTGCGCGCCGGAATCAGGGCGATGAAACTCATGCGGCGGCGGTTCAGTGGGAGGCGGGGGCGGCGTCGTCGAGCGCGCGGGCTTCCGACTCCAGCATGACGGGGATGCCGTCGCGCACGGGGAAGGCCAGGCGATCGGCGCGGCAAACCAGTTCGGCCTGCTGCCGGTCGTGTTCGAGGCGGCCCTTGCAAAGAGGGCAGACGAGGATGTCGAGAAGGCGGGATTCCATGAGCGGAATTCTAAAGCAGTTTGCCCCGTGCCGGACCGACCCTGGAGGCGCGTGCGGGAGGGCCGCGCAGTCGGGGACGGCCGTGATTTTTGTTCATTTGTTAATTAATGTCATGTTTTGAATTGTGTGTTGCGAATTGCGGGACGGATGGTCGCTATCATCCGCCGCGATTCCAAGCAGAGGAAAAACATGGATGCCAACACCCTCAAGCTGGGCCTGATGATCATCGTGTTGGTCTGGACGGTGGTCAGCGGGGTCACCTACATGGTCCGGCGCAGCGACAACAAGGGCGCGCTGCGGGACCTGAAGCGGGAAGGCCGGCCCTTGCGGCGAATGAGCGCGGCGGAACGCGAGATGCTGCAGCCCTTCCTGATCCATCCGGCAGGCCTCAAGAAGGCGGGGAAGCTGGTGAACGACGGAATTTTCCCGCTGCGCGGCGCATTCGTGCGCCACGGCATTTCGTCGAACCAGGGCGGCTCGACCATGCACGACACGCTGGGCGGGGTGGACGTGGTGCTGCCCTACGATGCCCGCGGCTTTCTGCGCGCAGACAACGTGGCGGAAGTGGCGATGACGGAGAAGTACGCCATCGTCGTCGCCCTGAACGGAGAGTTCGACCTGGCCGGCGGGCGCGAGCGCGAGCAGCGCCGCCACCGGAAGGACCAGCAATGGACCGCCGGCAAGGCCGGGGCCATGCAGAATGTGGTCGATCCGCAGACGCAGGCGTCCGACGCATCGGATGCCGGGCAGCGGGAGCAGAGCGAGCGCGAGCTGGCCGAGGCGATGCGCGTCGAGATCCTGGGCCAGCGCGATGAAACGCCCGCGGAGGTCGCGGCCCGCCAGCATCCGGGCATCGGGTTCTGGATCTCGGTGCTGTGGGCGCTGGCCTTCACGGGCCTGGCCGCGGCGGGGGTGGGCGGCGGCGCGGCATTCGCCGGCGGGGCCGCCGCGCTGGCCGCGTTGGCGCTGTGGCTGACCTGGGGCAGGCGCGGATCGCGCGCGCCCTGGAAAGTGAACCGCGCCAGGGGCGAGCTCCACGCCATCGTGCTGACCAATCCGGACAATGCGCAGGCCGTGTCCACCCAGCTGTTCCTGGGCGACAAGCTGCCCGTCAAGCTGCCGGACCATTGGCGCTCCACGCTGGAGCTGCCGGAGGACGGGCGCGTCGATGTGGACGTGCGCGTGGAGGATTATTCGGTCGTCCGCCTGGGCGCGAGCCATTCGGTGGACGAAGAGCAGCGCCTGTACCCGCGCGTGTTCTGGGGGCGCCACGCCACGCTGGCGCTGGTCGGGGCGCTGGCCGGGTGGGCGCTTTGCGCATCCGCGGACAATCTCGAGGGCGATGCGGCGCTGGCAGGCGCCTGGCTGCGGGGCGCGCAGCCGCGCGTCTACGCCTCGGCCGCCGAACTGGCCCAGGATCCGCCGGGCTTCGGCGTTCCGGTTTCGCTGGAGGGCCGCGCGCGCTGCGAACTGCGGCGCGACGACGATGCCGGCCGGACGGCTTTCGATTGCAGCCGCCTGCGCTGGGGCGGCGAGGCGCCCCAGCCCGCCCGCCTGGAAGTGAACGAAGCGGTCCGGCAGCTGTATTCGGGCGATTTCCTGAAGACCCGGTCCAATCCGATGCTGGACGTGCTGGTGGCCAGCCAGGTCTACAGCCGCATGCGCGCCGATCCCATGGCGGCCTACAACGCGCGCGGCGTTTCGGCCAGTAGTGTGGTCGGCCTGAGCGAGACGGTTGCCACCATCGAGGAAGCCTGCGGACAGGCTTCGGGGGAATCGATTTCCCGGTGCGACCGGTTGAAGCGGGAATTCGCCTCCAATATCCTGCTGGCGCAGGAGCAGCCCGGCAGTTGGCTGGAGCTCTACAAGCTGGCGGAGGGCGGCGCGTTCAAGGCCAAGGGTCGCAACGACGAGGGCGTGATGTTCTCGCGCTATGTCGAAGACATGCGCAGGCTGGCCCGGTCCAGCATGAGCGGGGTGCTGGAGGCCGCCGTGGAGCGCGCTTCCCGCAGCACGATGGACACGCAGCGCGGCGGCGTGGTGCTGCAGGTGCTGCCCGGCCCGCGTACGGCGCTGCCCAGCGTGCCGGGCGTAGGGGCCGAAGGCCAATTGGCAGCGTGGAATCAACGGCTGAAGTACCTGTCGCCCGAGGGAGTGATGCCGTTCAAGGTCGGCGGCCTGGCCGCGGGCACGGGCAGCGATGCCTCCGGCGCGCCGGAGGTCGTCGTGGACGCGGAGCGCAGCCTGGACGAACCCCTTCCGTCGCTGGCGCGCATGGCCTGGCTGCTGCTGGCGGGCCTGCTGGTGCTGGCGCACCTGCCGCTGGCCGTCGTCCGCTGGCGCCAGGCCTCCGCCCGCAAGCGCGGACTGCGGGAGTACGACGCGCGCCGCGCCGCGGCCAAGCCAGCGTTTTTCTAGTTTCCGCTCGCGGCGGGCTGGCGCAGCGCCTGCGCCAGCCAATCGAACAGTTCCGGGTCGGAGAAGCCGGCGCGCACTGGCACCTCCCACAGGCGGACGTCGCCCAGGGCGGGGCACTTGATGGCGTCCTTGGAGGTGACCAGTATGGCGTCGGCCTTCAGCGCCCGGAAGGGCGATTCGGCGTAGTCGTGATGGTCCGGCAGGGCCAGCGTGGTTTCCGGCGCGATGCCGGCTGCCCGCAGCGTGGCGAAGAACCGCTCAGGATTGCCGATGCCGGCCGCCGCCGCGATGCGCGGCTGCCCGGCGAAGGCCGCCAGCGGACGCCTGCCCCCGCCTTCGATCTGCCGGGCGTCTCCGGGTTCCAGCCACATGCGCACCTGGCGCGGACGGCCCGCGGCGGCGTCCTGCGGCCGGCCGTCGGGCGCGCCGATATTCGTCACCACGGCGTCCACTTCGCGCAGCCGGCTGGCCGGCTCGCGCAGGGGGCCGGCCGGCAGCAGGCGGCCGTTGCCCACGCCGCGTTCATCCTGCACCACGATCTCGATATCCCGCGCCAGCGCCAGGTGCTGCAGGCCGTCGTCGGAGACGATCACGTCCACCTCGGGGTGCGCCTGCAGCAGGGCCTGGGCGGCCAGGGCGCGCCTGGGGTGGACCGATACCGGAGCGCCGGTTGCGCGCGCGATCAGCGCCGGCTCGTCGCCGTAGTGGGCCGCCTCCAGCGCGCCGGTCCCGACGCGGGCGTGCGGGCCGACCTTGACGCCGTAGCCGCGGCTGACCACCCCCGGCGTATAGCCGCGGGCGCGCAGGCTTTCCACTGTGGCGATGACCATCGGCGTCTTGCCGGTGCCGCCAACATAGACGTTGCCGATCACCACCACGGGCACGGGAGCCCGATAGGCCGGGCGCGAGCCGTCCAGATAGCGTGCGCGCTTGCGCGCCACCGCCCAGGCGGTCAGCGCGGACAAGGGGCAAAGCAGGGTGGACAGCCAGCCGCCGTGCTGCCATTGGCGCGCCAGCAGCGTCGAAGCGCGCTTCGCGGTCACCGGGCTGTCTGCGCGGCGAAGTTGACGCGGCCGATGCCGGCCAGCCGTGCGGCTTCCATGACGTTGATCACGGATTGGTGGGTGGCCTGGGCGTCGGCGTTGATGACGACGAGCGGTTCCGTCTTGCCCGCAGCGGCCTGGCGCAGGGCGTCGGCGATCTCGGGCGCGGTGGAGACGTCGATGAGCGTGCCGTTGAGCGCGTAGCGCCCGTCCTGGCTGATGGCCACTTCCAGGGCCGGCGGCGTGTCTTGTTCCATCGAGGCCTGGGGCAGGGTGACCTTAAGCTGGGTGAAGCGCGCGAACGAGGTGGTCGCGGCGAGGAAAATCAGGATGACCAGCAGGACGTCGATGAGCGGGATCAGGTTGATGTCCAGCTCATCGCGGTCGCCCCGGGATCCGCGGAAATTCATGAACGGCCCTCGCGGGAATGGACGGAGTGGGACGATACGGCGCGGACCAGGCGCGACGCGGCCTGTTCCATGGCGCTGAGGTAGCCGTCCACGCGGCCGCGCAGGTAGCGGTGGGCGATCATGGCGGGAATGGCGATGAGGATGCCGAAACCGGTGTTGTAGAGCGCGATCGAGATGCCGCGCGCCAGCTGCGCCGGGTCGCCGCCGCCGGGAGTGTAGGAGCCGAAGATCTCGATCATGCCGACCACCGTGCCGAACAGGCCCATCAAGGGCGCGATGACGGCGATGGTGCCGATGGCGGATATGTAGCGGCTGAGGTCATGGGCGACGGCGCGGCCGGCGTCCTCGACCACGTTGCGCAGCTCTTCGCGCGGCAGGTGGCGATGCCGCATCACCTCGGCCAGCACACGGCCCAGCGGCGAATTGCGTTCTAGGCGGTTGATCGATTCGGGGGTGTCCTGGCGGTTGCGCAGCATTTCCGCGACCTGTTCGTTCAGGCCGCGCGGCATGACCAGCCCGCGCCGCAGCGAGAGGAAGCGCTCGAAGATCAGCGCCAAGCCCAGGACAGATGTCGCCAGCAGGGGCCAGATAGGCCAGCCGGCCTCGCGCAAGATGGAAAGCAAAGCGTTCAACTCCCGGGGAGCGCCATGCGCGCAGGGGGCGGGCGCAGGGCAACTGATCAAGCCGAAACTGTAACGGGGCGGCCGGGGCGTGGCAAGTCGGAACGACCCCAAAGCTATCCACAGATCTTGTGGATAATTCTGTGTAAAACTTGGCCGGAATGCTTGTGGGCACAGGGCTTGCACTTGTTTGCTTCAATTTCGATCAGCCCGATTTTCATAAAAAATCCATATAAATCAATGGTTTGATTCGAATTTGCTGGCTATCGGGCCGATTGGGGCAAACAAGCGGGGACGCGGTATGATGGCGGCCCGCTACGCGTGCCCTGTGGACAGGTTATGCATCGGAAAGCCTCATGACAATTGAATTTGCAGTCACAAACAACGCATTTGCGCGGGATATCCTGACGGTTGCCCAGTTGAACCAAGCAGTAGGGCAGTTGTTGGAGCGCAGCATTCCGGCGCTATGGGTGCGCGGAGAGATTTCCAACTTCACGGCCGCGGCTTCCGGGCATTGGTATTTCACGCTCAAGGACAGCCGGGCTTCCGTGCGCGCCGTCATGTTCCGGAGCCGCGCCAGCGCGGTGGGGTTCATGCCCAGGGCGGGCGACCAGGTCGAGATCCGGGCGCGGGTATCCCTGTACGAGCCCCGCGGCGACTACCAGTTGCAGGCCGACGCCATGCGCCGCGCCGGGGTCGGCAATCTTTATGAAGCGTTCCTGCGGCTGAAGGAGCAGCTGGCCTCCGAGGGCCTGTTCGATCCTGCCCGCAAGCGCGAACCCGTGCGCCTGCCCCGAGCGATCGGCGTCATCACCTCCCTGCATGCCGCGGCGTTGCGGGATGTGCTTTCGGCCCTGGCCCGGCGCGCCCCGCAAGTGCCCGTGATCATCTATCCGGCTCCCGTCCAGGGGGCGGATGCGGCCGGGCGCCTGGCGGCCCAGTTGCGGCTGGCCAATGAACGCGCCGAAGTGGACACCTTGCTGCTGGTGCGGGGCGGGGGCAGCATCGAGGATCTGTGGAGCTTCAACGACGAGGGCCTGGCGCGCCTGGTCGCGGCCAGCGAGATTCCGGTCATCAGCGGCGTGGGGCACGAAACGGATTTCACGATCGCCGACTTCGTGGCCGACGTGCGCGCGCCCACGCCGACGGCGGCCGCCGAACTGGCTTGCGTGCCGCGTTCCGAACTGCTGGGCCGCGTCATGCATGCGGGCCAGGCGATGGCGCGGGGGCAGCAGCGCAGGCTCGAACGCGCGGCCCAGAGGCTGGACCGCGCCGCCGCGCAGCTCGTGTCTCCGGCGCAGCGGCTGGAGCACCAGCGCGAACGTCTCAACAGCCTGCGCTTCCGCCTGGCGTCCGCCTGGGCGGGGCCGCAGGCCCGCCGCTCGGCGCGGGTCAACCTGCTGACGCAGCGGCTGGCGCACCGCGTGCCCGACACCGGCCGCGCCGCCGACCGCCTGAACGGCGCGCTGCGCCAGCTGGGCCAGGCGCATGCGCGGATGCTGGCGCAGCGTCGCGACAGGCTGGCGGCCGCAACGGCGCAACTGCGCGCGCTGGATCCCGGCAATACGCTGGCCCGCGGCTATTCCATCGCCCGCGATGCGGAAGGCCGCATCGTGCGCGACGCGGCGGCGTTGGCGGCGGGGCAGGCGCTGGATCTCAGCTTTGCGCAAGGCGGCGCCCGCGTCGAGGTCACGCATACGCGCAACACGCGCGACGCCGCCTGAGCCGCGTTTCGCGGCCGGCGCGCTTGAGGCGCGGCGCAAGCGTCCGTTAACCCCGCGCCAGGGCGGGGTTAACGCGGTATCCTCATGAGTTGCCGATACAATTGAACGGCTTGATCGTGCACTCAACAGAAGGAACTTTCACATGGCACATACTCTTCCCCCCCTGCCTTACGAACTGGACGCGCTGGCGCCGCACATCTCCAAGGAAACGCTGGAGTTCCACTACGGCAAGCATCATCAGACCTACGTCACGAACCTGAACAACCTGATCCCGGGCACGGAATTCGAATCGCTGTCGCTGGAAGACATCGTGAAGAAGTCCTCGGGTGGCATCTTCAACAACGCCGCCCAGATCTGGAACCACACGTTCTACTGGAACAGCCTGGCCCCCAAGGCGGGCGGAGCTCCCACCGGCAAGCTGGCTGACGCCATCAACGCCAAGTGGGGCAGCTTCGACGCTTTCAAGGAAGCGTTCAACAAGTCGGCCGCCGGCAACTTCGGTTCGGGCTGGACCTGGCTGGTCAAGAAGGCCGACGGCTCGGTCGACATCGTCAACACCAGCAACGCCGCCACCCCCCTGACCACGGCCGACAAGCCGCTGCTCACCTGTGATGTGTGGGAACACGCCTACTACATCGACTACCGCAACGCCCGTCCCAAGTACCTGGAGAACTTCTGGGCGCTGGTGAACTGGGAATTCGCGGCCAAGAACTTCGCCTGATCCGCAAGGCCAGGCTGACGGGCCGGCCCGTGCCGGCTCCGAAGAAACCCCTCGCCAATCCGAGGGGTTTTTTTTCGTCTTCAGCCGGTATTTTTCTTGTCGATTGTCGACTTCATTGCGGCGAAATGACGCGCAAACAGCCTTTTTCTCAGGGTTATCCCTAGGAAATCCAACCGCTATCGTTGCCCCCGGTCTGCGACTGAACCACGGGGCCCATGACCGCGGCACGCCCGCCATAAACCGGGGTAATCACAGGGAAGGGAAGCATGTTGCGGTTTTTTTCGGGAATGCGCATCGGCACGCGCCTGTCGGGCGCGTTTTTGCTGGTCGCGGTAGTAGGCGGCGCGATCGGCGCTTTCGGGGTTTGGGGCCTCGCGCGCATCGACGCAATGAATGACCGGCTTTACGACACCGAGCTGCGAGGCATCTCGGATCTCAAGGAAGCCAATATCAACCTGATTTACGCGGGCCGGGCCCGCAACGCGTATCTGGCCGTCTCGAGCGAGCAGGAGCGCCAGGCCCTGCGCAAGCAGTTCGACGACGCCATCAGGAACATGGATGCGCTGCGCGAGAAGGCCAGCGCCAACTTCTACTCGGAAGACAACAAGCGCCTGCTCGCGCAGTTCGCGGAGATCGAGCAGGTCTGGAAGCGCGAATCGGCGGCATTCTTCGCCGCGGCCCAGTCGCAGCCGCTGACCCAGGCCGATCCGCGCGTGGCCGAGATCGAGGCGCGCGTGATCTCGGCGTCGGAGAAGCTGGACGACCTGATGACGACGCTGGCGCAGGGCAAGGAGGGCGCTGCCGCGCAAACGGTGAAGGACGGTACGGAACTGTACGGCACGGTGCGCGCCGTCATGATCGCCCTGGCGGTCATGGGCGTGGCGATCGGCATGCTGCTGGGCTGGCTGGTCACACGCGGCATCGTGCGTCCGCTGGAGCAGGCCGTGAAGGCCGCGCGGCAGGTGGCGGCGGGCGATCTGACGACCGATATCCAGGTGGCCTCGCGCGACGAGACCGGAGAGCTGATGGGCGCGCTCAAGGCCATGAACGAAAGCCTGGCCCGGATAGTGAAGGACGTGCGCGACGGCTGTGAGAACATCGCCTCGGCGTCCTCGCAGATCGCGCAGGGCAACGCCGACCTGTCGCAGCGCACCGAAGAGCAGGCTTCCTCGCTGGAGGAGACCGCCGCGTCGATGGAGGAGCTGACCAGCACCGTGCAGCAGAATGCGAACAATGCCGGCGAAGCGGACCGGCTGGTCGGCCTGGCCTCCCGCGTGGCCGTCCGGGGCGGAGAGGTGGTCGATGGCGTGGTCCAGACCATGGGCGCCATTTCCGACAGTTCGCGCCGCATCGCCGAGATCACGGGCGTGATCGATGGGATCGCCTTCCAGACCAACATCCTGGCGCTCAACGCGGCGGTGGAGGCGGCCCGGGCGGGCGAGCAGGGCCGCGGCTTCGCGGTGGTGGCGGGCGAGGTGCGCACGCTGGCGCAGCGGTCGGCGGTGGCGGCCAAGGAGATTAAGGCCTTGATCGACGAATCCGCGGCTCGCGTGGAAGGCGGGACGCGCCAGGTCGACGAGGCCGGCCGCACGATGCGTGAAGTCGTGGACAGCGTCGGCCAGGTCGCGGCCTTGGTGCGCGAAATCGCCAGCGCTTCCGAGGAGCAGTCCGCGGGCATCGGCCAGGTCAACCAGGCCGTGGCGCAGATGGATACCGTGACTCAGCAGAACGCGGCCCTGGTGGAAGAGGCCGCGGCCGCCGCGGCCAGCATGCAGGAGCAGGCCGGACGCCTGGCGCAGGAAGTGCGCCGTTTCAAGGTCGAGGCGGGCGGCTCGTCATTCTGACCCCATGGCGCGGGCGGCAGTGGTAAGGTGGGCGGCTTTCCATCCCCGCTCGCCACGCCCATGACCCAGCCCGATTCCTTGCGCCGGATACTGGCCGCTCCCCGCCATTGGGCGCACCGCAAGGTGCGCCAGATCAATCGCCTATCGCGCAAGAGCGTGCAGATGGGGTTGCTGCTGGGCGGCGCGGGCCTGGTGGCGCTGATGTCGCTGGGCTTTGCATACCTGGCCGACAAGGCGCTGGAATGGAACCGCGCCTGGGTGTCCCACAACGGCTGGCTGGCCGTGCTGGTGCTGCCGCTGGGCCTGGCCGCTTTGCGCTGGCTTACGCTGCGCTACGCGCCCAACGCCTCCGGCAGCGGCATTCCCCAAGTCATCGGCGCCTTGTCGCTGCCGCCCGGAGCCAGCCAGAACAGCCTGGTGTCGCTCGGGCAGACGCTCTGGAAGATTCCCCTGGCGTTTTTCGGCATGCTGGCCGGCGCCTCGATCGGCCGCGAGGGCCCCTCGGTGCAGGTCGGCGCGGCGCTCATGCTGGCCTGGGGGGACTTCTGGAAGCGGCGCGGCGTGCAGCTGCGTGGGTTCCATGCCAACGAACTGATCGCCGCCGGCGCCGCGGGCGGCCTCGCCGCCGCCTTCAATGCGCCGCTGGCCGGCGTCATTTTCGCCATCGAGGAACTCGGGCGCGGCACGGTGCTGCGCTGGCAGCGCCTGGTGCTGATCGGCGTGCTGGCCTCCGGCTTCCTGGTCGTGGCCGTGGTGGGCAACAACCCGTATTTCGGCGTCTTCGGCGGCGCGCCGCTGGCGCATGGCATGGTGACCTGGGTGGTCATCTGCGCCGCGCTCAACGGCGCGCTGGGCGGTATTTTCGCGCGCCTGCTCGGCAAGGGCGTCACGGGCTGCGCGCCGCGCCCCTGGCGCGCGTGGATCCGCGCGCATCCGATCTGGGTGGCCTTCGCGATGGGGCTGCTCCTGGCGGCCATCGGCCTCGCGACGGCCGGCAGCGTGTACGGCACGGGGTATGGCGTGGCGGCGGACCTGCTGTCGGGCCACGACACCGCGCCGGCGAGTTTCGGCCTGGCCAAGCTGTCGGCCACCGTCGTTTCGTACTGGGCGGGCATACCGGGCGGCATTTTCACGCCGGCGCTGACCACGGGGGCGGGCATCGGCCACCATATCTGGCAGCTGGCGGGCGAGGGCGTGGACCACCGCGTGCTGGTGCTGATCTCCATGGCCGCCTTCCTGGCCGCCGCCACCCAGGCGCCGCTGACCGCCAGCGTGGTGGTGATGGAAATGACCGGCAGCCAGCCCATGCTGTTCTGGCTGCTGGTGGCGTCATTGCTGGCTTCGGTCGTGTCGCGCCAGTTCTGCCCGCAACCGTTCTATCACCTGGCCGCGGGGCGTTTCCGCCGGCAGGCGATTGTGGAGACGGCGCGCGCGGCCCGGCCGCCCGCGGCATGAGCGGCGCCGCTCCGTGTCCGCGCGCCGGCGCCGAGGTGAACATCCATTGGACACTGTCCGTGCAGCGGACATCCCGCCTATGCGCCAGTATGGTGCGAGGGGCCTGCGTTAAGATCGTCCGATCCGGTTTTTTCTCACTTACTTCGAGCCTCCCATGACCGTGCATGCTTATATCTGTGATGCGATTCGCACCCCCTTCGGCCGCTATGGCGGCGCGCTGGCTTCCGTGCGCCCCGACGATCTTGCAGCCGTAGCCATCAAGGCGCTCGTGGCGCGCAACCCCGGCGTGCGCTGGGAAGAACTGGACGACGCCATCATGGGCTGCGCGAACCAGGCAGGCGAAGACAACCGCAACGTGGCGCGCATGGCCACCCTGCTGGCCGGCCTGCCGATCGAAGTGCCCGGCGCCACCCTCAACCGCCTGTGCGGCTCGGGCCTGGACGCCATCGGCACCGCCGCCCGCGCCATCCGCGCCGGCGAAGCCGGCCTGATGCTGGCCGGCGGCGTGGAAAGCATGAGCCGCGCCCCGTTCGTCATGGGCAAGGCAGACAGCGCCTTCTCGCGCAGCGCCGCCATCTACGACACCACCATCGGCTGGCGTTTCATCAACAAGCTGATGAAGGCGCAGTACGGGGTGGATTCGATGCCCGAAACGGCCGAGAACGTCGCGGACGACTTCAAGATCAACCGCGAAGACCAGGATCTGTTCGCGCTGGCCAGCCAGCAGAAGACCGCGCGTGCGCAGAAGGAAGGCTTCTTCGACGCCGAGATCGTGCCGGTGTCGATTGCCCAGAAGAAGGGCGATCCCATCGTCGTGAGCAAGGACGAGCACCCGCGTGAAACCAGCCTGGAATCGCTGGCCAAGCTGAAGGGCGTGGTCCGCGAAGGGGGCACCGTCACCGCCGGCAACGCGTCGGGTGTGAACGACGGCGCCGCCGCGCTGCTGCTGGCCGACGAAAAGGCCGCCGCCCGCCACGGCCTGACCCCGCGCGCCCGCGTGGTCGGCATGGCCACGGCCGGCGTGGCCCCGCGCATCATGGGCATCGGCCCGGCGCCGGCCACCCAGAAGGTTCTGGCGCAGACCGGCCTCACGCTGGACCAGATGGACGTGATCGAACTGAACGAGGCGTTCGCCGCCCAGGGCCTGGCCGTGCTGCGCCAGCTGGGCATCGCCGACAACGATCCGCGTGTGAACCCGAACGGCGGCGCGATCGCCCTGGGCCACCCGCTGGGCGCCAGCGGCGCCCGCCTGGCCACCACCGCGATCAACCAGCTGCACCGCACCGGCGGCCGCTATGCGCTGTGCACGATGTGCATCGGCGTGGGCCAGGGCATCGCGGTGATCATCGAACGGGTGTAAGCGCCGTCCGCCAGTTCCGCCGCCAGCCGGGGGCGGGAACGAAAAGGGAGCCCCTGGGGCTCCCTTTCCTATTGCGTCTGGCGCGGCGCCGGCCGCGCCTCAGGGCAGGCCGTCCAGTTTCTTGCCGGCCTTGATGCCGTGCTGCTCGTACCAGCCTTGGGCCATCTCGAGCGCGTAGCGCACCGGCTTCTTGGCGCAATGCGGGTCTTCGGTCTGGGGCGCCATGTCTTCAATGTTGACGATCGTGCCGTCGTCGGCGATAAAGGCAATCGAGAGCGGCAGAAGGGTGTTGCGCATCCAGAAGCACTGTACGTCCGGCTGCTCGAAGACGAACAGCATGCCGTCGTTGCCCGGCAGTTCGCGGCGGAACATGAGGCCGTTGCGGCGGGTTTCGTCCGAATCGGCGACTTCCGCGCGGATAATATGTATGCCGGCGGACAACTGCACGGTGGGCAGCGGAGGCTGCGGGCCGGATTGCTGGGCGGCCGCGGGCAGGGCGAACGCCGCGGTCGCGGCCACCAAAAAGGCCGTGGCGGATGGCCGGATTGCCTTGAAGAACGGTAACTTGAACAATGTACGGCTGATGGAAAACAAAACGGCGTTCTTGGACATGGCCCTGGCAGCGGAAGAAAATAACAAGGCGGGGCCCGAGAGCCCCGCCTGATAATGGCGCAACCCTGCGGTTGCGCTTTAATGGTAAATCAGGCAGCAGTGATATTCAGCGCCTGTTTGCCTTTGGGCCCCTGAATAATCTCGAAGGCCACTTTCTGGCCTTCTTTCAGGGTTTTAAAACCATTCATTTGGATGGACGAAAAATGGGCGAACAGATCTTCACCGCCGTCGTCGGGCGTAATGAAGCCAAACCCCTTTGCATCGTTGAACCATTTGACGGTGCCCGTCGATTTGGGATTGTCCCCTTGGACGGCGGTTGCGGTCGTATCAGACATGCGGACTGCCTCATTGAATCGTATGTTGACAGAAGGGCACGCGGCCTAGACCCCTGGTCCCCCTTCGGCTTCCTGGCAGATTTTCGATGAGTTGAAAACCCCAGAATGCGTGGATAATGCGCCGCTTTTCTTTACGGCGTCAAGTATGGAAACTACGCATTTCTACGTGTAATTTTCCGTAAGTTACATGCTAGCCGTCCCCAGTTTAAATAGAATAGCGGCCCTATGAGTTCTACCTTGGATACCCAGCATGATTTGGCCGTCGAGAAGGCGCCGGCACGCGTCGCGCCGCCTCCGATGTATCAGGTCCTGCTGTTGAATGACGACTACACCCCGATGGAGTTCGTCGTGAAAGTCCTGCAGAAGTTCTTCAATAAGAATCATGAAGAAGCGACGCGGATCATGCTGCAGGTGCACCACGAAGGGCGTGGCGTGTGCGGGGTCTATCCCCGCGACCTGGCCGCCACGCGGATCGCGCAGGTCGCGCAATATGCGCGCGCGCGGCAGCATCCCCTGCAATGCGTCATGGAACCGGTCTGAAACCCAGAATCCGATACGCCGCCTGTCATGGCGGCGTTGTGTTGTACGGATAGTTTGAAAGCAGTGCCCGCGCACCGGAGAAGCGCGCGGGATGGCCGGTCGGCAGTTCCGCCGCAAAAAGGAACTGCGCAATATTAAGAGTAAGCGGGAGATGTGCCGTGAGTGGAAAGATCAGCAAGACCTGGCTGGCGACAGCCGGCGTCGTCGTATTGGCGGGCGCCATCGGCCTGGGCTGGTGGATGGGGAAAGAACGCCAGGCGGCCCCTCCGGCACCCGTTGCAACGTCGCAGCAGGCCAGCCCGCCGGCTGCGGCTGGCGCGGGCGGCAATGACGCCACGCCGGCCTTGCCCGCCACGGCGGTGGTCGGCGCGGCCGATCCCTTCGCGGCGCTGACCTGCCAGCCGCGCCAATATAACGACGCCCTGGCGCTGGCCGTGACATTCACCCAGCCGGTGGACGCCAAGGCCCAGCTGGACACGTTCCTCCAGGTGACCGACACGGGTTCCACGTCCGGAGCCGCGGACGAGGATTCCGAGTCCGCCGCCAATGCCGGCGATCAGCCCGCCTCGGTCCAGCCGGGCGACTCCGCGCCCAAGGGCAAGATCCTCAAGGGCAACTGGGTGGTGGGCGACAATCCCCGCATCGTCTATTTCCCCTATGTCCAGCCGCAGCGTTCCTACGCGATCACGATGCGCGCCGGGCTGCCGGGCGCCGGCGCCTCGGGCAAGCTGGCGCAGGTTGCGCACTGCGAAGTGAAGACGCAGGCCATGCCGCCGTCGTTCTATTTCGCCAGCCGCGGCGTGGTGCTGCCGGCCGGCCAGAATGGCGGCCTGCCCGTGGCCACCGTGAACACCCCCGAGGTGGACGTGCAGTTCCTGCGCGTGTCGCCCGAGCGCGTGCCTGAGCTGTTCGATACCGTGCTGGGCATCGGCCGCAATGCCTCCGCCTCGTCCGGCGACGACGACGACGCGGGCAGCGACTATGAAGACGAGTGGCGCTATTCCGACAACCGCAGCCTCAAAGGCTCGGTCAGCAACTGGGACCTGGACCGCCTGAATTCGCTGACGACCAGCGTCTACCAGGGCCGTTTCGTTACCGACGACAAGCCCAACCGCCGCCACGTCACGTTCCTGCCGGTCGAAGGCATCAAGGAGCTGCAGGAACCCGGCATCTACGTCGCCGTGATGAGCCAGCCAGGCCGCTTCCGCTATGAGTACCAGGTGACGTATTTCTACGTCAGCGACATCGGCCTGCACGCGCGCCGCTATACCGACCGTATCGAGGCCTATTCCGTTTCCCTGAAGAGCGGAACCGCGATCTCGGGCGCCGTGTTCGAACTGGTGGACGGCGCAGGCAAGACGCTTGCCAAGGCGGCCGCCGACGGCCAGGGCCATGTCCGCTTCGACGGCAGCTTCGCCAACGCGCGCGTCATCCGCGCCTCGCGCGATAAGGAAATGACGGTCCTGGCCCTGGGCGAGCCGGCCCTGGACCTGTCCGAATTCGATACGGGCGGCCACACGGCCCGCCCCAATAACCTGTTCGTCTACGCCGGGCGCAACCTGTACCGCCCGGGCGAGACCTTCAACGTATCGGTGCTGCCGCGCGACCTCGACGGCCGCATGCTGGCGCCGTCTCCGCTGACCGCCACGCTCAAGCGCCCCGACGGCCGTACGGTGCTGACCACGCTGTGGCACCCCGCCAAGGACCTGCCGGGCTATGTCGAGCGCAGCGTCGACTTGCCGCAGGACGCGCAGACCGGCACCTGGCTGCTGGAACTGCGCGTGGACCCGGCGTCCCGCGCGCCCGACGCTTCCTGGAAATTCCAGGTCGAGGAATTCCTGCCAGAGCGCATGAAGATGGCGCTGACTTCCGAGCAGGAGGTGCTGAAGCCCGAGGAAACGCTGACCGTGGACGTGCAGGGCGACTATCTCTATGGCGCGCCCGCGGCCGGCAACCGGCTCCTGTCCAGTTTCCAGGTCAAGCGCGACCGCTACGCGCTGCCCCAGCAGTGGCCCGGCTTCATCTTCGGCGACGTGGCCGACGATACGCGCCGCCACTTCGAAGAGCTGCCCGAAGCGGCGCTGGACGACAAGGGCCGTGGCCAGCTCGAGGTCGATCCGCGCACCGGCGGCACCCATTCGCCGATGAAAGTGCGGGTCTCGGCCAGTCTGCTGGAATCTGGCGGCCGCCCCGTCGTGCGTTCCATCGAGCGCAGCGTCTGGCCCGCCGACCGGCTGATCGCCGTGCGCCCGCAGTTCGACAGCGACGTCGCCCGCGAAGGCGCGCCCGCCGGTTTTGAAGTGCTGCGCGTGGACGCGCAGGGCAAGTTTGCGCCGCTGGCGCAGGCGCAGGTGCGCCTGTTCCGTGAAGAACGCCAATACTACTGGCGCTTCGACGACCAGCGCGGCTGGAACAGCGGCTATACCGAAACCGAGGAGCTGGTCGACTCGCGCGAGATCGCGCTGAACGACCGCGCCCAGATGACGCTGCCCGTGAAGTGGGGCCGCTACCGCCTGGAAATCGCCGATCCCGAGACCGGCGAAACGATGCGCTACCGCTTCTACGCCGGTTGGAACGCGCAGGACGCCGACTCGATGGGCAACCGCCCCGACCGCGTCCAGATGAAGCTGGAAGGCGTGCCGGCCAAGCCGGGCGACAGCGTCAAGCTGACCTTGACCCCGCCGCATGACGGCCAGGCGCTCATTACCGTCGAAGGCGACCGTATGTTGTGGTCCACCTGGGTGGCGGTGAAGGCTACGGGCACTCAGGTCGAGATTCCGGTCGACAAGACCTGGAAGCGGCACGACCTGTATATCGCGGCGGCGGTGTTCCGCCCCGGCAGCGAAGGCGACCGCGTGACGCCGGCGCGCGCGCTGGGCCTGACTTTCCTGCCCATCGCCAGCGCCGATCGCAAACTGGACGTGCAGCTCACGGCCGCGCCCAAGGCGGTGCCCGAGACCAAGACGACGGTGCGCGTCAAGGTGGACGGCGCCCAGGGCAAGCAGGCCACGGTGACCGTGTCGGCCGTGGACGTGGGCATCCTGAACATCAACCAGTACAAGACGCCCGATCCGCTGGACTACTTCTTCGGCAAGCACCGCTACGCGCCCGAACTGCTGGACATGTACGGCAAGCTGATCGAGAAGATGGACGGCACCAAGGGCAAGCTGAAGTGGGGCGGCGACGCCGCCATGCGCGGCGACAGCAAGAGCCTGCCCAAGAAGGTCAAGCTCGTGGACCTGTTCTCGGGGCCGGTGAAGCTGAACGCGCAGGGCGAGGCGGACATCCCGCTGGACCTGCCTGATTTCAACGGCACGCTGCGCCTGATGGCCGTGGCCTTCACGCCCGACAACTACGGCAGCACCGACACCGAAATGGTGGTGGCGGCGCCGATCGTGGCCGAGCTGAACACCCCGCGCTTCATCACGCCGGGCGACCAGGCCGCGATCGCGCTGGACCTGACCAACCTGAGCGGCGCCGAGCAGAAGGTGACCGTGAAGCTGGAGGCGCTGGATCCGCTGGCCATCGTCGATGGCGTCAAGACCGTGACGCTGAAGGACAAACAGCGCGCCACGCTGCGCTTCAACGCGACCACCACCGGCTCGTACGGCCTGGGCCTGATGCGCCTGACCGTCGACGGGCAGGGGAGCGGCAAGCCCGTGCACATCGTGCGCGAATCCGTGCTTCAGGTGCAGCCCGCCCATGCGGCCGAGCGCCAGGTGCGGCGCCTGCGCCTGAACCCGGGCGAATCGAATGCGCCGCAGGCGTCGTGGGTGGCGTCGTATTACCCGGACTCCACCACCGTCAGCCTGACCGTGTCGAACCGTCCGCCGTTCAACGTCAACCGCCTGGTCGAGGGCCTGCTCAACTATCCCTACGGATGCACCGAGCAGACCATCAGCGCGACCTTGCCGTGGGTGATGATCGACGAGGATTCGGCCAAGCAGTTCGGCCTCAAGCCGCGCACCCAGGCCGAACGCGAGGCCAAGGTGGCTGGCGCGATCGGCCGCCTGGCCGGCATGCGCAACGCCGTCGGGTCCTACAACCTGTGGAGCAGCTCCTCGTCGCGCGACGTGTGGCTCACGGCCTATGCCGTCGGCTTCCTGCAAGACGCCCGCGACAAGGGCTTCGAAGTGCCCGAGGCGTCGTTGGACCGTTCGCGCCAGTGGCTGCTGGAGCAGGTGCAGCAGAGCACCGGCGCGTTCGGCACCTGGTCGGCCAACCTCAAGCGCAACCTCGAGTCCGGACGCTTCGACTCCAGCGACGCCAACATCCTGCGGGAAGACCATCGCCGCTTCGCCGGCCTAGCCACTGCGGCGCTGGCGCTGGCGCGCGACAAGAAGGCGCCGCTGTCCACCGTGCGCCAGCTGTTCGACAACTACCAGGAGCGCGCGCGTTCGCCGCTGCCGCTCATCCAGCTGGCGGCAGCCTTCAAGCTCATGGGCGACGAAGGGCGCATGAAGTCCGCGCTCGACCTGGCCGTGGCGCGCGAGTACGGTATCAACCAGCGCCGCAACAGCGCCTATTACGACGACTGGCTGGGCGACTACGGCAGCAGCGTGCGCGACTACGCGCTGGGCTATGCGCTGGTGGAGCAGTACGACCTGCATCACGAGCGCGCGGGGAACCTGCTGACGCAGCTGGCAAGCCGCCTGGGCAACCGTTCGTACCTGTCGACGCAGGAGCAGATGGCGCTGCTGCTGGCCGCGCGCGCGCTCGGCGGCGACAAGGCCACGCCTTGGGAAGCCGCGCTGACCGTGAACGGCGTGCGCAAGCCGCTGGTCGGAGGCAAGAGCGACCAGACGGTCTCGCTGTCGGCGGCCGAACTGGCCGGCACGCAGCTGCAGAATACGGGCACCCAATCCCTGTTCGTCGAGTACGACATCCAGGGCAGCCCGACCTCGGCGCCCACGCCCCGCAACGACGTGATCCAGCTCAAGCGCGGCTGGTATCGACCGGACGGCCGTCCGTGGGATGGCGGCACCCTGCAGACCGGCGACATGCTGGTGGTCTGGGTGCAGGCCAGCGCCAACCAGAACATCCCCGACGGGCTGCTGGTTGACCGCGTGCCGGCTGGCTTCGAGGTCGAGAACCTGAACCTGTCGCAAAGTCCCGAGATGCAGGACTGGACCATCGGCGGGCGCCGCGTGGCCGAAGCCATGGCCGATCCCAACATCAAGCACCGCGAATTCCGCGACGACCGCTATGTGGCCGCGGTGGCGCTGGGACGCGGCAAGGTGGATGTGTTCTACCTGGTGCGCGTCGTGACGCCGGGCCGCTACGCGGTGCCGTCGACGGTGGCCGAGGATATGTACCGGCCGGAAATCCGGGGCGTAGGCGAGCAATGGAGCACGGTAGAAATCCGCGACCGCGGCGCCAAGCGTCCTTGAACGCCGCCGTCACCCCGGCGTCGGGCGCCACGCGCGCCCGCCGCTGGCGGCGGCGGGGAATCTTCGCGGCCAGCGCGTTGTTTGCGCTGGCCGCGTTGTTATTCACGCTGGACCGCCTGTATCCCCTGCCGCCCGTGGACTCGGGCGGCGCGGCCGTGGTCGTGGCCGCCGACGGCACGCCCTTGCGCAACTATCCCAGCCGCGACGGGATCTGGCGCTACCCGGTCAAGCCGGGCCAGGTGTCCGAGCGCTACCTGGAAACGCTGCTGACCTACGAAGACCGCTGGTTCTACTGGCATCCCGGCGTGAACCCGGTGGCGCTGGCGCGCGCCGGATGGCAATGGGCCACGAACCGCCGCATTGTGTCGGGCGGGTCCACCCTGACCATGCAGGTCGCGCGGCTGATCGATCCGGAGCTGGCCGGCAAGCCCTCGCGCTCCATTTTCGCCAAGCTGCGCCAGGCCTGGCGCGCCGTCCAGCTGGAGATGCACTATAGCAAGGACGAGATCCTGTCGCTGTACCTGACCCACGCGCCGATGGGCGGGATCGTCGAGGGCGTCGAGATGGGCTCGCGCCTGTGGCTGGGCAAGCCCGCCCGCGACCTGAGCCCCGCCGAGGCAGCGATGCTGACCGCCTTGCCGCAGGCTCCGTCGCGGCTGCGGCCCGACCGCCATCCGGAGGCCGCGCAGGCCGCGCGCGACAAGGTGCTGGACCGCATGGTCGAGCTGGGCCGCTGGACGCCGGCCGAAGTGGCGGACGCCAAGATCGAGCACGTAGTGGCGCCGCCGCTGCGGGCCCGCTGGCTGGCGCCCCTGGCCGCGCAGCGGCTGTTGCAGGAGGCCGCCGTGAAGCGCCCCGGTTCCCGGCGCCCGGGCGAGCGGCCGGCCCTGGTGGCCTCCACGCTGGACGCGGACATGCAGGCCTCGGTGGAGCGCATGCTGCTGGACCGGGTGGACGGCCTGCCGCCCAAGGTGTCGATGGCCGTGCTGGTGATGGACAACGACACGCTGGAGGTCAAGGCATATGCCGGTTCCGCCGATTTTTCGGACGATAGCCGCTACTCCCACGTGGACATGGTGCGCGGCGTGCGTTCGCCGGGCTCGACGCTCAAGCCCTTCCTGTACGCGCAGGCGCTGGACGAGGGCCTGATCCATTCCGAAAGCCTGCTGATCGACGCGCCCATGTCTTTCGGCGGCTATGCGCCCGGCAATTTCCAGGCGACTTTCTCGGGCCCCGTCAGCGTCGCCCAGGCGCTGCAGCGGTCGCTCAACGTGCCCGCCGTGGACCTGCTGGACCGGGTCGGGCCCGCCCGGTTCGCCTCGGTCATGCTGGCCGGGGGAGTGTGGTTACGATTGCCTGCCGGCGCGCAGCCGAATTTGAGCTTGATTTTGGGCGGGGGCGGCACCACATTGGAAGAACTGGTGGGCGCTTACCGGGCCCTGGCCCGGGGCGGTGTTTCAGGGCGGCCCCGCCTGAGGGCGGAGCAGCCGATGGTCGAGTCCCGTATGATGAGCCCTGGGGCGGCCTGGATCGTCCGCGATATTCTCGAGGGCGGCGGCCACCCCGACCGGCCGTTCTACCAGTCGGGCAGCCCGGGCCGGCAACTTGCCTGGAAAACCGGGACGAGTTTCGGATTCCGGGACGCCTGGGCCGTCGGAGTGACCGACAGGTGGACGATAGGCGTCTGGGTCGGGCGTCCCGACGGCACGCCCAATCCGGGCTTTTTCGGGGCGAACGTGGCGGCGCCGCTGCTGCAGGATATCGTGGCGGCATTGCCGGAAGGCGTGCAGCAGGTCCGCGTCAGGCCCGAAACGGTGCAGGCGGCCGTGATTTGCTGGCCGCTGGGTTACAGGCTGGGCAGCGTGCCGTCCGGCGTCTGTCCGGAACAGCGCGCGGCGTGGATCTTGAACGAGACGGCGCCGCCGTCGTTCGCGGGCTATGCCGACGCCTCGCAGGGGCCATTGCGCCTGCAGGGCGTCGCGGTGGGTTCGGTGCTGAGGCCCGTGCCCGGCGCGCGCCAGGTGGCGCTGGACGTGGATGTGCAAGGAGCCGAAGGCGAAGTATGGTGGATGCTCGACGGGCGCGTCGTCAATCATGGCGCGCCGGATCATCCTTTCAAATTAGTGCTGGCCGGCGACGGCCGGTATACGCTTACAGTCATGGATGCGCAAGGGCGCCACGATAGCGTGGTTTTTGAAATCGCTGGCGTTACGCCATGATCGGCATAGAATATGAATCGTGTATTTGACCGCTTCGATGCGTCACGGAGGAAGCGTGATTTCTCAAGAGCTTGAAGTCAGCCTGCATATGGCTTTCGTCGAGGCCCGCTCGGCCCGGCACGAATTTATTACAGTCGAGCACCTGTTGTTGTCGCTGCTCGACAACGCTTCGGCTGTCGAGGTCCTGCGCGCCTGCGCTGCCAACCTGGATGAATTGCGCCGCAACCTGCGCCAGTTCGTCTCGGAAAACACGCCCGTGATTCCGAGCGGCGCCGAGGTCGACACCCAGCCCACGCTGGGATTCCAGCGCGTGATCCAGCGCGCGATCATGCACGTATCCGCGGGGGGCACCGGCAAGAAGCCGGTTACCGGCGCGAACGTGCTCGTGGCCATTTTTGGCGAAAAGGATTCGCATGCCGTGTACTACCTGCAGCAGCAGGGCGTCACGCGGCTGGACGTCGTCAACTTCCTTTCGCATGGCATTACCAAACAGCCACAGGTGGAGTCCGCCGCCGTGCAGAAAGAGCAGCAGACCAATGGTGAAGAGCAGGGCGAATCGCGCCAGTCGCCCCTTGATCAGTACGCCACCGACCTGAACGCGGCCGCGCTGGCCGGGCGCATCGATCCCCTGATCGGGCGCGAGCACGAGGTCGAGCGCGTGATCCAGGTGCTGTGCCGCCGCCGCAAGAACAATCCCCTGCTGGTCGGCGAGGCCGGCGTGGGCAAGACGGCGATCGCCGAAGGCCTGGCCTGGCGCATCACGCGTGGCGAGGTGCCCGAGGTCCTGCAGGCCGCCCAGGTCTATTCGCTGGACATGGGCGCGTTGCTGGCGGGCACCAAGTACCGCGGCGATTTCGAGCAGCGCCTGAAGGGCGTGCTCAAGCAGATCCGCGGCAACCCCGACGCCATCCTGTTCATCGACGAAATCCATACGCTGATCGGTGCCGGTTCGGCCTCGGGCGGCACGCTGGACGCGTCCAACCTCTTGAAGCCGGCCTTGTCGTCCGGGCAGCTCAAGTGCATCGGCGCAACCACCTACACGGAATACCGCGGCGTCTTCGAGAAAGACCACGCGCTGTCGCGCCGCTTCCAGAAGATCGACGTGCCCGAGCCCAGCGTCGAGCAGACCGTGCAGATCCTGCGCGGGCTGAAGAGCCGCTTCGAGGAGCACCACAGCGTCCGCTACTCGGCCGCCGCGCTGTCGGCCGCCGCGGAGCTGTCCGCGCGCTTCATCAATGACCGCCACCTGCCCGACAAGGCCATCGACGTGATCGACGAGGCCGGCGCCGCGCAGCGCTTGCTGCCGCGCTCGCGCCAGAAGAAGGTGATCGGCAAGGTGGATATCGAGAACATCGTGTCCAAGATCGCGCGCATTCCGCCGCAGTCCGTCTCCAACGACGACCGCAGCAAGCTCGCCACGCTGGATCGTGACCTGAAAACCGTGGTCTTCGGGCAGGACAACGCCATCGAGGCCTTGTCCGCCGCCATCAAGATGGCGCGTTCGGGCCTGGGCAAGCCGGAAAAACCCATCGGCGCCTTCCTGTTCTCCGGCCCCACCGGCGTGGGCAAGACGGAAGTGGCCCGCCAGCTGGCGTTTACGCTGGGCGTCGAGTTGCTGCGCTTCGACATGTCGGAATACATGGAGCGCCACGCCGTGTCGCGCCTGATCGGCGCGCCTCCGGGCTACGTCGGGTTCGACCAGGGCGGGCTGCTGACCGAAGCCATCACCAAGCAGCCGCACTGCGTGCTGTTGCTCGATGAAATCGAAAAGGCGCACCCGGACGTGTTCAACATCCTGCTGCAGGTGATGGACCACGGCACCTTGACCGACAACAACGGCCGCAAGGCGGACTTCCGCAACGTCATCCTCATCATGACGACGAACGCGGGCGCCGAGACCTTGAACCGTCCGTCCATCGGCTTCGCGAATTCGCGCGTGGTGGGCGATGAAATGGCCGAGATCCGTCGCATGTTCACGCCCGAGTTCCGCAACCGCCTGGACGCGATCATCCCGTTCGCGGCGCTGGACCGCGAAATCATCCTGCGCGTGGTGGACAAGTTCCTCATGCAACTGGAAGACCAACTGCACGAGCGCCGCGTGGAAGCGATCTTCACCACCCGACTGCGCGAGCATCTCGCGAAAGAGGGGTTCGATCCGCTCATGGGCGCGCGTCCCATGCAACGCCTCATCCAGGACACCATCCGCCGCGCGCTGGCCGACGAACTGCTGTTCGGCAAGCTGGTCGAGGGCGGCACGGTCACGGTGGACCTGGACGACGAAGGCAAGGTGACGCTGAGCTTCGATGACAGCGGCAAGCCGCCGTCCTCGGATGCGCCCGACAAGCAGGAAGTCGAATTGGTTGATTAGGCAAGGGCCTGCCTCCCTTATGACTGCGGACCGCCAGCCGCTGATCGAGTGCGAACACTGCGCAAGCATCTATCGCCGGCATCAGCTCGAACCTGGCGAGACCGCCAATTGCGCCCGCTGCGGCGCCATTCTGTGGCGCTACAGCGGGCTGACTTTGTCCAATTGGCTGGCGCTCGCCATCGCCGCCCTGATCATCTTCGGGGTGGCCAACGCCTATCCTGTCGCCTCCATGTCCGTGCAGGGCATGACGCAGCAGGCCTCGTTGCTGGACGCCATTTCCATCACGTGGCGCCAGGGGCATTGGGTGGTGGCGGTGATGACCGGCATGGCCGGCTTCGTGCTTCCGCTGCTGCAGCTGAGCGTCCTGCTCTGGGTGCTGGGCCCCCTGTCGCAGGGGCGCGAGCCCGTGGGGTTCCGGCCGGCGATGCGGCTACTGGGCTTTCTGCGGCCCTGGTGCATGGTGCCGGTGTTCCTGCTGGGCGTGCTGGTGGCCGTGGTGAAGCTGGCCGGCATGGCGGCGGTGTCGCCCGGCATCGGGCTGGGCGCGTTCGGCGTCCTCACCATTCTCCTGACCATGCTGGGCCGGCTGTCGCCGCACGTGGTGTGGCGCTATGCCGAAAGCGTAGGCGTGGCCCCGGTGCACGTGCCCGAGGCCGGGCCCGGCCAGATCCTGACGGGCTGCCACGTCTGCGGCCAGGTGCAGGCCCTGGCGCGCGAGGCCGATCCGGAGGCCGAGCACCATTGTGTGCGCTGCGACGCGCTGGTGCACTACCGTAAGCCCGACCACGTGGCGCGCACCTGGGCGCTGCTGCTGGCCGCCGTGGTGTTCTACATTCCTGCCAACGTGCTGCCGGTCATGAAGGTCAGTTCCGTGCTGGGCGACAGCGCCCATACGATTCTGGGCGGCGTGGTCGAGCTATGGGAGATGGGGTCCTGGGACATCGCCCTGATCGTCTTCATCGCCAGCGTGGCCGTGCCGCTCACCAAGCTGCTTGCGCTCATCCTGCTGCTGCTCACCGAGCAATGGCGCAGCACGACCAACCTGCGCCCGCGCACCCGGCTGTACCAGATGGTCGAGTTCATCGGCCAGTGGTCGATGCTGGACGTTTTTGTCGTTATATTGCTTGCGGCGCTGGCGGATTTCCAGGGCTTGATGGAAATCAGCGCCGGCGCGGGCGCGGCGGCTTTCGGGGTGGTCGTGATCCTGACGATGCTGTCCGCCATGAGCTTCGACCTGCGCCGCAGCTGGGACCTGGAAGGGCAAAGTGAAATAGAATCAGCGCCGGTCGAGGGCCGGCGCCAGCCGGCGCCCGGCGCTGGCCAGGAAATCAGCTAGGCTGCGGCGGGTCAGCCTACAAAAAAGGAAGAGTAGATGTCCGAGCAAGCACCCGGATCCGGCGAGGAGAAGTTCGCTTCGCCCTCGATCTCGCGCAAGCAGAAGAGCCGGATCTCATGGATTTGGCTGGTGCCCATCGTAGCGGCCCTGATGGGCCTGTCCCTGGTCGTGCGGACCTGGATGCAGGCGGGACCCGACATCTCCATTTCGTTCAATACCGCCGAAGGGCTGGAAGTCGGCAAGACCCAGCTGCGCTACAAGGACGTGACGATCGGCACTGTGAAGTCCATCGGCTTCAATTCCGACCGCACCAAAGTGGTGGTGCAGGCCGAGCTGGCCAAGGAAGTCTCCGACCTTGCCCGCGAGGGCACCAATTTCTGGGTGGTGCGTCCGCGCCTGGACGTGAGCGGCGTGTCCGGCCTGGGCACCTTGCTCTCGGGCGCCTACATCGGCGTGGACGCGGTCGAGGGCAAGAACGGCAACAAGGCCACCAAGCTGGAGTTCGAAGGCCTGGAAGTTCCGCCCGCCGTGACGCATGATCGCGCGGGCAAGCGATTCAAGCTGAAAGCATCGGACCTGGGCTCGCTGGACATCGGCTCGCCGGTGTATTTCCGCCGCATCAACGTCGGCCGCGTGATCGGCTATGCGCTGGATCAGACCGGCAAGGCCGTGAACGTCGAGGTGTTCGTGGACGCGCCCAACGACAAGTTCGTCACCAACGGCACGCGCTTCTGGAATGCCAGCGGGGTGGACTTCAGCGTCAATGCGGACGGCCTGAAGGTGCGCACGCAGTCGCTGGTGTCGATGGCGGTCGGCGGGGTGGCCTTCGAGCCGGTGCTGACCGCGCGCGATGCCGGCACGCCGGCGGCGGCGGACGCCCAGTTCGATCTCTATCCGACCGAGACGGCCGCCAAGGCGAATCCGGACGGCGAAGCCTTCCCGATCCGCATGCGTTTCGACCAATCGATCCGCGGCCTGGCCGTGGGCGCGCCGATCGACTTCAGCGGCATCACCCTGGGCAACGTCACGCAGATCAACCTGGATTTCGATCCTGTCGCCAAGCGCTTCTATTCCCTGGTGGACGCCACGCTGTATCCGGAGCGCCTGGGGCGCGTCTTCGACGAAGTGCGCGAACGCGCCCTCAAGGACGGCGACGTGGCGGGCGGCAGGCTGCTGGGCGGCATGATCAAGCACGGCCTGCGCGCCCAGCTGCGCACCGCCAACCTGCTGACGGGCCAGCTATACGTGGCGCTCGACATATTCCCGAACGCCAAGCCGGTCGAGTTCAAGATGTCCGAGCCCGCGTTCATCCCCACGGTGCCCGGCAACCTGGACCAGCTGCAGCAGCAGGTCAGCAACATCATCTCCAAGGTCGAGAAGATTCCGTTCGACAAGATCGGGGAGGACCTGCGCGCCACGCTGGCCAGCACTTCCAAGCTGATGGGCCGCCTGGACAAGCAGGTGGCGCCCGAAGCGCAGCGCATGCTGAAGCAGGCCAGGGAGTCGATGGCGCAGATCAACGCGCTGCTGGCCTCCGATTCGTCGCTGCCCGTCAATACGGAGCGGGCCATGCAGGAGCTGGGCCGCGCGGCCCGCTCGCTGCGAGCCCTGGCCGACTTCCTGCAATCCAACCCCGAGGCCTTGTTGCGCGGCCGCGGCCCAGACCCGATCCCCGGCGCCGGTCCTGTCAGGAACTGAAACCCATGAATAGACGCCCATCCCGCGCTCGCCCGGCGAGCCTGCCCTCCAAGCCCGCTGCCGCCTCCATCGGCCGGCAGGCGTCCCGCCTGCGCGCGGCCCTGGCCCTGGCGGCCTTGTCGGCCGTGCTGGCGGGCTGCGGCTCGTCGGCGCCGGTGAACTACTACACGCTGCAGGGGCCGTCGGCCCCCACGGCCGCCGGGGCCGGCGGCGCGTCCGCCGCCTATCTGGTCGACGTGCAGCCGGTCAGCATCTCGACCCAGGCCGACCAGCCGCAGCTGATGGTGCGCACCGGCGACGGCAGCCTGTCCGCGCTGTATTCCGAGCGCTGGAGCTCGCCGCTGGGAGACGAGCTGCGCGGCGCGCTGTCCGACGCGCTCAAGCGGGAACTGGGCGCGCTGGACGTGCAAATGGTCAAGCCCGGGCCCGGCGCCGCCGTCTGGCGCGTCCAGACGGACGTGCAGCGGTTCGAGCTGGTGTCGGGCAGCATGGCGCAGCTGGACGCTACCTGGCGCGTGCGGCCGGTCAACATGAAGGGCGCCGGCCTGCTGTGCCGCAGCGTGGTCACGGAGACCGTGGCCGAAGCCGGCGTGCCCGCGCTGATCTCCGCGCAGCAGCGCGCGGTTTCCGCCCTGGCGGCGACCATGGCCTCGGCCATCCGCGGCCAGGCGCCCGCCGGCTCCGCATCGGTCCAGATGCTGGGCTGCTCGCCCTTGAAAGACTAAAGCGCGTCCGGGCAAAACACGCCTGTTCTCAAGTGGTTAACCTAGGGTTAACCGCAATACAAACGCGGTTGCAACCTGTCTAGCATACGGTCCTACCCCATGCTGGGTTCCGGGTTTCGGTTCCGTGCCGGCCCAGCATCACCTCTGCCATGCGACAGGAAGCAATCTCTTATGGCCAGCACGACCCTAGGCGTCAAAGTCGATGACGCGCTCCGCGACCGGCTGAAGGCCGCCGCGCAAAAGCTCAATTGCACGCCGCACTGGCTGCACAAGCAGGCGATTCTTGCCTACCTGGACAAGATCGAGCGCGGCCACCTGCCCGCGGAGATGTCGCACCTGGGCTCGGACGCCGGCGCCGAGGACGAGGCGGGCGAGGGGCATTCGGCGCCCACGCCGCCGTTCTTCGAGTTTGGCCAGGACGTGCAGCCGCAGTCCGTGCTGCGCGCGGCCATTACCGCGGCCTACCGCCGTCCCGAGTCCGAGTGCGTGCCGCTGCTGCTCGGGCAGGCCCGCATGCCGAACCTGGAAAAGATCCACGCGCTGGCCAGCGGCCTGGTGCAGAAGCTGCGCGGCAAGCGCAGCGGCGGCGGCGTGGAAGGGCTGATCCAGGAGTTCTCGCTGTCCAGCCAGGAAGGCGTGGCGCTGATGTGCCTGGCCGAGGCCTTGCTGCGCATCCCCGACCGCGCCACTCGCGACGCGCTGATCCGCGACAAGGTGGCCCGGGGCGACTGGAAGTCCCACATGGGCGGTTCCCAGTCCCTGTTCGTCAACGCCGCCACCTGGGGCCTGATGATCACCGGCAAGCTGGTGGCGGTCAGCAGCGAGCAATCGCTGTCCAAGGCGCTGACCCGCCTGATCGGCAAGGGCGGCGAACCGCTGGTGCGCAAGGGCGTGAACATGGCCATGCGCATGATGGGCGAGCAATTCGTGTCGGGCCAGACCATTTCCGAGGCCCTGGCCAACAACCGCAAGATGGAATCCCGCGGCTTCCGCTATTCCTATGACATGCTGGGCGAGGCCGCGACCACGGCCGAGGACGCGGATCGCTATTACGCGTCGTACGAACAGGCCATCCACGCGATCGGCAAGGCGGCGGCAGGCCGGGGCATCTATGAAGGGCCGGGCATTTCGATCAAGTTGTCGGCCCTGCATCCCCGCTATTCCCGCGCCCAGCGCGAACGCGTGATGGCCGAATTGCTGCCGCGTGTGAAGGCCCTGACCGTGCTGGCCCGCAGCTACGACATCGGCCTGAACATCGACGCCGAAGAAGCCGACCGCCTGGAGATCTCGCTCGACCTGCTGGAGGCACTGTGCTTCGAGCCGGAGCTGGAGGGCTGGAACGGCATCGGCTTCGTCATCCAGGCCTACCAGAAGCGCGCGCCCTTCGTGATCGACTATGTGATCGACCTGGCCCGCCGCAGCCGCCATCGCGTGATGGTGCGCCTGGTGAAGGGCGCCTACTGGGACAGCGAGATCAAGCGCGCCCAGGTCGACGGCCTGGAAGGCTATCCCGTCTACACGCGCAAGGTCTACACGGACGTGGCGTATCTGGCCTGCGCGCGCAAGTTGCTGGGCGCGCCGGAGGCGGTGTACCCGCAATTCGCCACGCACAACGCCTATACCCTGTCCGCCATCTATCAGCTGGCCGGCCAGAACTATTACCCCGGCCAGTACGAGTTCCAGTGCCTGCACGGCATGGGCGAGCCGCTGTACGACGAAGTGGTGGGGCCGCTGGCGCAGGGCAAGCTGAATCGCCCTTGCCGCATCTACGCGCCGGTGGGCACGCATGAAACCCTGCTGGCCTATCTGGTGCGACGCCTGCTGGAGAACGGCGCCAACACCTCGTTCGTGAACCTGATCGGCGATGAGACCATTCCGGTCGAGCAATTGGTTGCGGACCCGGTCGAGGCCGCGTCTCGCATCGTGCCGTTGGGCGCGCCGCACGAAAAGATCCCGCTTCCGCGCGAACTCTATGGCGACCCGCAAGAGGGCGCGCGCTCCAATTCGGCGGGCCTGGACCTGAGCAACGAACATCGCCTGGGTTCGCTGTCCGCGGCCCTGCTGGCCAGCGCCGCGATGCCGTGGCGCGCCGCGCCGATGCTGGGCGAGGGAGGCGACGTCTGGGACGCCGGCCGCGCCGTCGAAGTGCGCAACCCCGCCAACCTGCGCGACGTGGTGGGCCACGTCATCGAGACGCAGCCGGAAGAGGCCGAGGCCGCGTTGCGCGCGGCCGCCAACGTCTCGCCCATCTGGCAGTCCACGCCGGTGGCCGAGCGCGCGCAATGCCTGCGCCGCGCCGCGCAATTGCTGGAAGAGCAGATGCAGACCCTGCTGGGCCTGATCGTGCGCGAGGCCGGCAAGTCGCTGCCCAACGCCATCGCCGAAGTCCGCGAGGCCGTGGATTTCCTGCGTTACTACGCGGACCAGGCGGAAACGGAGTTCAGCAACGACACGCACCGTCCGCTGGGCACCGTGCTGTGCATCAGCCCCTGGAATTTCCCGCTCGCCATTTTCACCGGGCAGGTCGCGGCCGCGCTCGCCGCCGGCAATACGGTGCTGGCCAAGCCGGCCGAACAGACCCCGTTGATCGCGGCTCAGGCCGTGGCCATCCTGCGCGCCGCGGGCGTGCCGGCCGGCGCCGTGCAGTTGCTGCCGGGCCGGGGCGAAACCGTGGGCGCCCAGCTGGTTTCCAGCCCTGGCGTGCGCGGCGTGATGTTCACCGGCTCCACCGATGTTGCGCGGATCATCGCGCGCACGCTGGCCGACCGGCTGGACGACGCGGGCCATACCATTCCGCTGATCGCGGAAACAGGCGGCCAGAATGCCATGGTGGTCGATTCCTCGGCCCTGGCCGAGCAAGTCGTGTTCGACGTGCTGACCTCCGCCTTCGATTCGGCGGGCCAGCGCTGCTCGGCCCTGCGCGTGCTGTGCGTGCAAGAGGACAGCGCCGACCACGTGCTGACCATGCTGCGCGGCGCGATGCGCGAACTGAGCGTGGGCAACCCGGACCGGCTGTCGGTGGACGTCGGCCCCGTCATCGACACGGAGGCCCGCAACGGCATCCAGCGTCACATCGAGGCCATGCGCACCGCCGGCCACCGGATCGACCAGGTGGAACTCAACGGCGAATGCCGCCACGGAACCTTCGTGCCGCCCACCATCATCGAGATCGACCACATCAGCGAACTGACGCGCGAAGTGTTCGGCCCGGTGCTGCACGTGGTGCGCTACAAGCGCGATGAGCTGGACGCCCTGCTCGACGCGGTCAACGGCACCGGCTACGGCCTCACGTTCGGCGTGCACACCCGCATCGACGAAACCATCGCGCACGTGACCGGCCAGGTCCATGCGGGCAACGTCTACGTCAACCGCAATATCGTCGGCGCGGTCGTGGGCGTGCAGCCGTTCGGCGGAGAGTGCCTGTCGGGCACCGGCCCCAAGGCCGGCGGCCCGCTGTACATGTACCGCCTGCTGGCCACCCGTCCGTCCGGCCTGCCGCCCGCGCTGGACGCATCGGCTCCGCTGCCGCAGCGCATCGCGCTGCCGGGGCCGACGGGCGAAACCAATACCTACGTGCTCGAGCCCCGCGGCGCCGTGTATTGCGTGGCGGCCACCGAGGCAGGCGCGCGGGCGCAGTGGTCGGCCGCCAGGCGGACCGGCAACCACGCCTGGTTCGCGGACACGCCCGCGGCGCAGGCGCTGCTGGCTACGCTCGACGCCGAGCAGGGCGGCCAGGCGGGGATCCTGGCCGACGACGAAGTCGACCAGGCGGATTACCAGGCCGTGCTTTTCGAGGGCGACGGCGACGCGCTGCTGGCGCTGAACCAGCGCATTGCCCAGCGCCCCGGACCCATCCTGTCCGTGCACGGACTGACGCCGGACGCGATCGCAGCCGGAGCCGGCTACGTGCCGGACCGCCTGCTGGCCGAGCGCTCCATCAGCGTCAATACGGCGGCGGCAGGCGGCAACGCCAGTCTCATGACCATCGGCTGACGGCGCCGGGGGCAACCCTTTGGTATCTGAGGGTTATCTCCAATATCGGGCAAGGTTGCACTGGAAGCAAAATCCGGTCGCACCTCTAGTCCGGATGTCGCAACCCGGCATCCGGACTCTGCAGAACATGCATGCGCAAGACCCCGGCAACATCGGGGCTTACGGTAGTAAAAAACCAGAAGCCTGGCTAAAAGCTCAGGTATAACAAGGTCTTAAGTCCGACACCTCGGAGGATACCCATGAAGTTCCGCACCACTTTGAAGCTTGTCGCCGCCAGCCTCGCCGCCGCAGGCGTGGCCGCCGCCGCGCAGGCCGCCGACATCAAGTTCGGGTTCGCCGCGCCGCTGACCGGCCCGCAATCGCACTATGGCGAAGACATGCAGAACGGTCTGAACCTGGCCCTGGAAGAAGCCAACAAGAAGGGCATCAAGGTCGACGGCAAGCCCGCCACCTTCGTGCTCGTCTCGCGCGATGACCAGGCCGATCCGCGGGTCGGCGTGCAGGTCGCCCAGCAACTGGTCGACCAGGACGTTGTCGGTATCCTGGGCCACTTCAATTCGGGCACGACGATCCCCGCTTCGCGCGTCTATCACGAAGCCGGCCTGCCGCAGATCGCGATGGCCACCTCGCCCGAATACACCAAGCAGGGCTACGAGACCACCTTCCGCATGATGACCAGCGACACCCAGCAGGGCGCCGCCGTCGGCAAGTTCATGGTCGAGAAGCTGAACGCCAAGAAGGTCGCGATCATCGACGACCGCACCGCCTACGGCCAAGGCCTGGCCGACGAGGTCGAGAAGGCCGTCAAGGCCGCGGGCGGCCAGGTCGTGCGCCGCGAGTACACGACCGACAAGGCGAACGACTTCACCGCCATCCTGACCAACATCAAGGGCGCCGCGCCCGATGCGATCTTCTACGGCGGCCTGGACGCGCAATCCGGTCCCATGAAGCGCCAGCTGGCGACGCTGGGCCTGAAGGCGCCGCTGGTCTCGGGCGAAATGACCCGCAGCGATACCTTCATCAAGCTGGCCGGCGACGCCGCCGACGGCACCTACGCCTCGCTGGCCGGCGTGCCGCTGGACAAGATGGCTGCGGGCAAGGACTTCGAGCAGCGCTACCAGGCGCGCTTCAAGAAGGCGCCGGGCGTCTACGCCCCGTACGCCTACGACGGCGCATGGAACATGATCACCGCCATCGAGCAGGCCGGCTCGGCCAAGCCCGAAAAGTACCTGCCGGCCCTGGCCAAGCTGAACCGCAAGGGCGCCACCAGCGAGCACATCTCGTACGACGCCAACGGCGACCTGAAGGAAATCTCGGTCACCATCTACGAAGTCAAGAACGGCAAGTGGGAGATGGTTGAAACGATGGTCAGCCAGGCCAACTAAGGCTGGCTGGTCCGGGCGGGAAGGCGGCATGGCCGCGCCCGCCCGCGAGTAAAAGCGCGCGCGCCGTCCGGCGTGCGCGATGCGCGGCGGCGCGGCAGGCCCGAGGGCCGCCGCAGCGCCATACGCGCGATTTTTCCAGGCTTATTCCGCGGCCCCTATGGATATCTTCATTCAACAACTGATTAACGGCGTCACGCTAGGCAGCGTGTACGCCCTGGTCGCCCTCGGCTACACCATGGTGTACGGCATCATCGGGCTGATCAACTTCGCGCACGGCGACGTCGTCATGATCGGCGCGATGGCGGCCACCACGGTCGCCATTTCGCTGGTCGGCGGCGACCCGGGCACGTCCGCTTTCGTGGTCCTGGGCGTGGGCCTGCTGGTCTCGGTGCCGCTGTGCATGGCGGTGGGCTGGACCGCCGAGCGCGTGGCCTACCGGCCGCTGCGCCGGGCGCCACGGCTGGCCGCGCTGATCACGGCCATCGGCGTATCCATCATTCTGCAGAACGTCGCGATGATGGCCTGGGGCCGCAATTACCTGAATTTCCCGCAAGTGCTGTCGCCCCAGGTGTTCGAGATCGGCGGCGCGCGCATGAGCACGCTGCAGGTCGCCATCGTGGTGATCGCGGCGCTCATCATGGGCGGCCTGCTGGCCGTGGTGCACAAGACCCGCCTGGGCACGGCCATGCGCGCCACCGCGCAGAACCGCGAAGTGGCCGGGCTGATGGGCGTGAACATCAACACCGTCATCTCCGCGGCTTTCCTGATCGGCTCGGCGCTGGCGGCGGTCGCGGGCATGATGGTCGCCACCTATTACGGCGTTTCGCAATACACCATGGGCTTCATGCTCGGCCTTAAGGCCTTCACGGCCGCGGTGCTGGGTGGCATCGGCAACCTGGTGGGCGCGATGGCCGGCGGCCTGTTGCTGGGCGTTATCGAATCCTTGGGCGCGGGCTATATCGGCGACCTGACCGGCGGCTTCCTCGGCAGCCACTACCAGGACGTGTTCGCGTTCTTCGTGCTGGTGCTGGTGCTGATCTTCCGTCCGTCGGGCCTGCTGGGCGAACGCGTGGGAGATCGCGCATGAGCGGAAACCTGAAAAGCAGCGGGTTCTCGGCCCGCAACCTGATCGGCATCGCGCTGATCGGCATCGTGCTCGCCGTTCTGCCCTTCGTGCTCGGCATGGCCGGGCAGAGCTGGGTGCGCATCCTGAACTTCGCCCTGCTGTACGTGATGCTGTCGCTGGGCCTGAATATCGTGGTGGGTTTCGCCGGGCTGCTGGACCTGGGCTACATCGCGTTCTACGCGGTGGGCGCCTACACCTGGGCGCTGCTGGCCTCGCCGCATTTCGGCCTGCACCTGCCTTTCTGGGCGATCCTGCCGATCGCCCTGGCCGTGGCTTGCCTGTTTGGCGTGCTGCTGGGCGCGCCCACGCTCAAGCTTCGAGGAGACTACCTGGCCATCGTCACCCTCGGTTTCGGGGAGATCATCCGCATCTTCCTCAACAACCTCAACGCCCCGGTGAACATCACCAACGGGCCGCAGGGCATCAACCGCATCGACACGTTCAAGGTGGGCGAGTTCGCGTTCGGCCGCACGGAAAGCCTCTTGGGCTTCCGCGTGACGGGCCCCGAAAAGTACTACTACCTGCTGCTGGCGCTGACCCTGGTCATCGTGGTGGTGTGCGTGCGCCTGCAGAATTCGCGCATCGGCCGCGCCTGGGAAGCCATACGCGAAGACGAGATCGCCGCCAAGGCGATGGGCATCAATACCCGCAACATCAAGCTGCTGGCCTTTGCGATGGGCGCGTCCTTCGGCGGCGTGGCGGGCGCGTTGTTCGCGTCGATGCAGGGCTTCGTCAGCCCCGAGAGCTTCTCGCTGATGGAATCCATCTCGATTCTCTGCATGGTGGTGCTGGGCGGCATGGGGCATATCCCGGGCGTGATCCTGGGCGCGCTGATCCTGGCCGCGCTCCCCGAGTTCCTGCGCGCCGTGGTCGAACCGTTCCAGCAGATGGTGTTCGGCGCCGTGGTGCTGGATCCCGAGGGCATACGCATGCTGCTCTTCGGCCTGGCCATGGTGTGCGTGATGCTGTTCCGCCCCGCCGGCCTGTGGCCGTCGGCCGTGCGCAAGCGCGAACTGGCCAGCAAGGCCCAAGGAGGCGCGGCATGAGCAAACTGCTGCAAGCCCAGGGACTGGGCAAGCGCTTCGGCGGCCTGCAGGCCTTGTCCGAAGTCAGCTTCGATATCGAGCAGGGCGAGATCTACGGCCTGATCGGCCCCAACGGCGCGGGCAAGACCACGCTGTTCAACGTGCTGACCGGACTGTACATCCCGGAAGAGGGTTCCTGCACCTTCGCGGGCGAATCCCTGTCCGGCAAGAAGCCGCACGAAGTCGCCTACGCGGGGCTGGCGCGCACGTTCCAGAACATCCGTCTGTTCGCCAACCTGAGCGCCATCGAGAACGTCATGATCGGCCGCCATATGCGGACGCGTTCCGGCGTATTCGGCGCGGTGCTGCGCACGCGTGCCACGCGCGCCGAAGAGGCCGCCACGGAAGCGCGGGCGCAGGAGCTGCTGGAATACGTGGGCATCGGCCACCGCGCCAACGACGTGGCCCGGTCGCTGCCCTACGGCGACCAGCGGCGCCTGGAGATCGCGCGCGCGCTGGCCACGGATCCCAAGCTGCTGGCGCTGGACGAGCCGGCGGCCGGCATGAACGCCTCCGAAACCGTGGTGTTGCGCAAGCTGATCGAGAAGATCCGCGGGGATGGCATCACGGTGCTGCTCATCGAGCACGACATGAAGCTGGTCATGGGACTGTGCGACCGCGTGCTGGTGCTGGAGTACGGCAAGGTGCTGGCGATGGGCAAGCCCGCCCAGGTGCAGCGCGATTCCAAGGTTATCGAAGCGTATCTGGGCGCGGGCGCTGCCCAGGATCCGCTGATTCATCAGGAGCGCCCGGCATGACGGCGGCATCCCAACCCTTACTGGAATTGCGCGGCCTGCAGGTCGCCTATGGCGGCATCCGCGCCGTGCGCGGCATCGACCTGCGCGTGGACGAGGGCGAACTGGTATGCCTGATCGGCGCCAACGGCGCGGGCAAGAGCACCACCTTGCGCTCCATCTGCGGCCTGGTGCCGCTGGCCGGCGGCGAAGTGGTCTACGGCGGCCAGTCCATCGGCGGCGAGAAATCGCACGAACTGGTGCGCCGCGGCCTGGTCATGGTGCCGGAAGGCCGGGGCATCTTCGGCCAGCTCACCATCGAGGAAAACCTCGCCATGGGCGGCTACGTGCGGCGCGACGCGGCGCAGGTCCGCCAGGACACGGACCGGGTCTTCACCCTGTTCCCACGCCTGGCCGAACGCCGCAAGCAGGCGGCCGGCACCTTGTCCGGCGGCGAACAGCAGATGGTGGCGATGGGCCGCGCGATGATCGCGCGCCCCAGGCTGCTGCTGCTGGATGAGCCCTCGATGGGGTTGGCGCCGCTGATGGTCGAGAAGGTGTTCGAGGTGGTCCGCACCATCGCCAGCGAAGGCGTCACGATCCTGCTGATCGAGCAGAACGCGCGCCTGGCGCTGGAGAACAGCCATCGCGGCTACGTGATGGAATCCGGCGAGATCATCCTGTCCGGCCCTGCCGGGGACATGCTGCACGACCCCAAGGTGCGCGCGGCCTATCTGGGCGAAACCGAGTAGAGCGCCTAGGGCAGGGCTTCGAGTTCGCGGATGCCGTGAGCCGGAGGCCGGGCGGAGGGATCCGAAGCGCAGCCCACTGGGCGAGCATCGGAATCCCGCAGTCCGGACGCCGGCGGCTCAAGAAACCCCGCCCTCACGTTCTAGGCCGGCGCGCGCTCCCGGTCCACGGCCGCGACCACGCCGGCCTCGATCAGCGCATCGATTTCCTGTACTCCGTAGCCGAACTCTCCCAGGATCGCGATCGTGTCCTCGCCCAGCCGCGGAGCCGCGCGATGGTACTGGGCGGGCGTGGCCGACAGCTTCACCGGCATGCCGACGGTGCGCACCTTGCCGGCCACCGGGTGATCCTGTTCCACCACCATGCCGCGCGCCAGCGTCTGCGGATGCGATAGCGCCTGCGCGACCGAATGCACCGGCCCTGCGGGCACGCCCGCAGCGTCGAAGATATCCAGCCATTCCTGCGCGCTGCGCGTCTCCAGGATGGTCGACATCTCCGCCACCAGTTCGTTGCGATTGTTCATGCGGTCACGATTGCGGGCGTAGCGCGGATCGTCCGCCCACTCGGGCTTGTCCAAGGCGTGCGCAATGCGCTGCCAGTTCTTCTCGTTCGCGCCGCCGATGATGATCCAGTCCGTGGCGGTGGGGAACGCCTGGTATGGCGCGCTGAGCACGTGCGCGGACCCGGTGGGGCCGGGCGAGACACCGCTGCCGAAATAGATCGCGGCATGCCAATACAGCTGCTGCAGGCTGGCTTCGAGCAGCGAGGTTTCCACGATCTGGCCTTCGCCGGTGCGCTGCTTGTGCTGGTACGCCGCCAGCACGCCGAACGCGGCCAGCAGGCCGGCGTTGATGTCAGCCACGGAATTGCCGGTGCGCAGCGGGGGGCCGCCGGGTTCGCCCGTGATCGCCATCAGCCCGGAAAAGCCCTGCGCCACCAGGTCGAAGCCGCCCTTGTCGGCATAGGGGCCGGTGGTGCCGTAACCCGACACCGCGCAATAGATCAGGCCGGGATTCTCGCGGCGCAGCGTGTCGTAGCCCAGGCCCAGTTTTTCCATCGTGCCCTTGCGGAAGTTCTCGGTCACGACGTCCGCGTCCCGGATCATGCGCAGCAGGACCTTCTTGCCTTCGGGGTGTTTCAGGTCCAGCGCGATGGCGCGCTTGTTGCGGTTGAGCATGAGGTACGGCGCCGAGATTCCGTTGATCTGGGGATCGCGGTACTGGCGCGAATCGTCCCCGCCGTCGAGCTTCTCGACCTTGATGACGTCGGCGCCCATGTCGGCCAGCATCATGCCGCAGGTCGGCCCGGCCATGATTTGCGAAAGCTCGATCACGCGCATGCCGGCCAGGGCGCCGGCGGGGCGGTGAGTGTCGTTATGCATGAGGACTCCTAGCGCCGCGTTCAGCGGCCGTTGAATTGCGGCTTGGCCTTGGCCAGGAAGGCGTGGTAGCCCGCGCGGAAATCTTCGGTGTCGAAGCAGTCGAACGCCTCGTCGCGGTCGGCGTCGGTCAAGGCCTTGCCGCCCACCAGGTTGCGGATGAATTTCTTGTGCCAGCGCGCAACCAGCGGCGCGCCGTCGGCGATGCGGCGCGCCGTCGCCCAGGCTTCTTCCGCGACCTTCCCGTCGGGCTCAACTCGGGTGACGACGCCCAGGCGCAAAGCCTGCGCCGCGTCGAAGATGCTGCCTTCCAGCAGCACCTGCAGCGCCACAGATGGCCCGACCAGCCGCACCAGCGGCGCCAGTTCCGAATACGACATCACCAGGCCGAGGTTCTTGATCGGCACGCCGAACCGGGAGCTTTCGCCGCAGATGCGGATGTCCGCCAAGCTGGCGATCTCCAGCCCGCCGCCCACGCAGATGCCGTGGATCTGCGCCACGACGGGATGCCGGCATCCGCCGATGGCCTCTATCGTCCGGCGCATGACGGCGCCATATTCCACGGCTTGCCGCTTGTTGCTGCGCGCGGTCTCGAATTCACCGATATCGTTGCCCGGCGAGAAGGCCTTCTCGCCGGCCCCGCGCAGCAGCACGCAACGCACGCTGTCGTCGGCGTCCAGCTCCAGGAAGGTGTCGCCCAGCAGGCGCCAGCCGTCGATGGTCAAGGCGTTGAGTTTTTCCGGGCGGTTC
>NZ_JPYO01000006.1:49467-156167 GCF_000757485.1 Achromobacter sp. RTa | reverse complement strand
ATGTCCCCGGTCCATACACTGGCCCGCCTTGGGGCGGCCCGGCGGCGGGCCGGCCATTCTTATGGAGACTGCGGATGCTGCCGACGTTACGCTCGCCAAGCGTGCTGGCGGCCCCCGAGGGGGCTGCGCCGTCGTAACCAACCTTAACGGTGTTTGAATTCCGGTTTGCGCTTTTCCGTGAAAGCAGCCATCCCTTCCTTCTGGTCTTCGGTGGCGAACAGCGAGTGGAAGACGCGGCGCTCGAACAGCAGGCCTTCGTTCAGCGAGCCTTCGAAAGCCCGGTTGACGCATTCCTTGGCCATCATGACCGACGGCAGGGACATGGAGGCGATGACGGTGGCCGCGTCCAGGGCTTCTTCCATGAGCTTGTCGGCGGCGACCACGCGCGACACCAGGCCGGCACGCTCGGCTTCCTCGGCGCCCATCATGCGGGCGGTCAGGGCCAGGTCCATGGCCTTGGCCTTGCCCACCGCGCGCGGTAGGCGCTGGGTGCCCCCCGCGCCAGGAATCACGCCCAGCTTGATTTCGGGCTGGCCGAACTTGGCGGTGTCGGCCGCGATGATGATGTCGCACATCATGGCGAGCTCGCAGCCGCCGCCCAGCGCATAGCCGGCCACCGCCGCGATCACGGGCTTCCTGATGCGCTTGAGCGTTTCCCAGTTGCGGGTGATGTATTCGCCGCCGTATACGTCCATGTACGACCAGTCTTTCATCGCGCCGATGTCGGCGCCCGCGGCAAACGCTTTTTCGCTGCCGGTGATGACGACCGCGCCGATGTCGGGATTGGCTTCGAAAGCCAGCAACGCCGCGCCGAGCTCATCCATCAGTTGATCGTTCAGCGCGTTCAGCGCCTTGGGGCGGTTGAGCGTCAGCAGGCCGACGCGGCCCCGGGTTTCGACCAGCACAAACGACTCGCTCATTGCATGTCTCCGAAGTTGTATGAAAGTAAGATATGGCTATGGAAAAAGACCAAGCCCCGCCGCTACTTTACCGCCTCGCGCCCCATGATCCCGCCGGACACCGCTACCGGATAACCCTAACCATCCCCGCGCCCTCTCCCGGCGGCCAGCGCCTGTCCCTGCCGGCCTGGATTCCGGGCAGCTACCTGATCCGCGATTTCTCGCGCCAGATCGAATCGCTGGCGGCCTATTCGGGCTCGCGCCGCGTGCCGGTCGACAAGACGGACAACCACACCTGGCAGGCCGCGCCCTGCGACGGCCCGCTGCGGGTGGAATATGTGGTCTACGCCTGGGACCTGTCGGTGCGCGGCGCGCACCTTGACGAGACCCACGGTTTCTTCAACGGCACCAGCGTGTTCCTGCGCGTGCACGGCCAGGACCACCTGCCCTGCCTGGTCGACCTGGCACCGCCGCGCGGCATCGATGGCTGGAAGGTCTACACCAGCCTGCCGGAAGCCCGCGGCCACCAGGGCGCGGCCCGCCGCCACGGCTTCGGCCTGTACCTGGCGCCGGACTACGACGCGCTGATCGACCACCCCGTCGAAATGGGCACGCCGCAAGTCTCCAGCTTCACGGCGCACGGCGCCGAGCACGAACTGGTGTTCACCGGCGTCGCGCCCAACCTGGACCTGGCCCGCATCACCGAGGACGTGCGCAAGATCTGCGAGACGCAGATTGCCTTCTTCGAACCCCGGACCCAGCGCGCGCCCTTCCTGGACAGCGCGGACCGCTACGTCTTCATGACCATGGTCACGGGCGACGGCTACGGCGGCCTGGAGCATCGCGCAAGCACGGCGCTGATGACCGCGCGCAAGGACCTGCCCGTCCTGGGGCAGCAGGGCCAGGGCGAGGGCTATCGCGGCTTCCTGGGCCTGGTCAGCCACGAGTACTTCCATACCTGGAACGTCAAGCGGATCAAGCCGGAAGCGTTCGCGCCCTACGATCTGACGCAGCCCGACCTGACCCGGCTGCTGTGGGTATTCGAAGGCTTCACCTCTTATTACGACGACCTGCTGCTGCTGCGCTCGGGCGCCATCACCCGGCCCGACTACCTGCGGCTGCTCGCCAAGACCATCTCCAGCGTGGCCCGCACGCCGGGCCGCGGCAAGCAATCCGTGGCGGAGAGCTCTTTCGACGCCTGGACGCGCTATTACAAGCAGGACGAAAACTCCCCCAACGCGCTGGTCAGCTACTACACCAAGGGCGCGCTCGTGGCGCTGGGGCTGGATCTGCTGATCCGCCGCGAAAGCGCGGGCGCGCGTTCGCTGGACGACGTCATGCGCCTGTTGTGGGAGCGCTACGGGCGGGACTTCTACCGGGGCAAGCCCCAGGGCCTGCCCGAAGACGGCCTGCCCGCGCTCATCCAGGAAGCCACGGGCGTCGATACCCGCCGCTTCATCGCCAGGCATGCCTATGGCACGGCCGACGTTCCGCTGGCGGAGCTGCTGGAGCCGCAAGGCGTCACGCTGCAATGGAAAGCCGCGGCCAATATCCCGTCGCTGGACGTGCGCACCCGCAAGCAGGGCGATTCGCTGGCGCTGGCAACGGTGCTGGAAGGCGGCGCCGGGCACAAGGGCGGGCTGTCGGCCGGCGACGTGCTGGTGGCGATCGACGGCTTGCGCGTGGATGCGCCGGCCGGCCTCGACCTGCTCCTGGCGCAATACCGGGCGGGCGACAGGGTGACGGTGCACGTGTTCCGCCGCGACGAGCTGCGCGCATTCCGCGTGAAGCTGGCCGCGCCGGAAGCCTTGGAGTGCGTGCTGACGGCCTGAAGCATCAGTTCAACTTGGCGCCCGACGTCTCGACCGCTTTCTTCCAGGTTGCGAGCTCGCGGTCGATGTGGCTGGCGAATTCGGCCGGTGTGGATCCTACGGTTTCATAGCCGTATCCCTCCACCTGCTGCTTCAGAGCCGGCACGGCCAGCGCCTCGGCGATGCCGCGGCTCAGGGTATCGACGACCGCGGGCGGCGTGCCAGCAGGCGCCAGCACGCCGTACCAGCCGTTCACCACGAAGCCCGGCACGGTTTCGGCCACCGTCGGCACGTCGGGCAGCAGGGGCGAACGGCGCGCCGCCGTGACGGCAATCGCCTTCAGCTTGCCGGCCCGCACTTGCGGCAGCGATGTGGAGATGCTGTCGAACATCAGCGACACCTCGCCGCCCAACAGGGCCACCACGGCCGGGCCGCTGCCCTTGTAAGGCACGTGCATCATGTCCGCGCCGGTCTGGTTCTTGAACATTTCCGCGGCCAGGTGGCTGGTGTTGCCATTTCCCGCGGAAGCGAAGCTGAGCTTGCCGGGATGGCTCTTGCCGTAGGCGATGAGCTCGCCAATGGTGTCGGCCGGGGTCGTCAAGGGCGCCGCCACCAGCATCGGCAAGGTGGCGACCAGCGACACCGGCGCGAAATCGCGGCGCGTATCGTAAGGCAGGGAGGGATACAGGCTGGGGTTGATCGTGTGGGCCGCCAGCACCATCAGCAGGGTATGGCCATCGGGCTTGGCGCGCGCCAGCTGCGCGGACGCAATGGCGCCGCCCGCGCCCGGCTTGTATTCCAATACCACGGGCTGGCCCCACTTCTTCTGCAGTTCCGCGCCCAACGGGCGCGCCAGCATGTCCGCGCTGCCGCCGGGCGGATAAGGGATGAGCAAGGTGATCGGCCTGTCGGGATACGCGGGCGCGGCCTGCGCGGCGCCCATGCACAGCATGCCGAGCGTTGCCGCGGCCAGTATGGAACGGATCATCAGGGTCTCCTTGGCCCGGGATCGGGCGGGAAGCGCCACGCGTCAGGCGTAGCGCGGCGTGCCGTCGGCCTCCAGCACGATACGCAGGGGCGCCGCCGGGAAATACAGCGGCGCGCCGGTCACGGAACGCAGGAATGCTTCATCTACGCCGGACGCCATCGCGTGGACGCGGAAGCCTTCCGGAGCCACGTCGATCACGGCCAGGTCGGTATAGATGCGAGTCACCACGCCCTTGCCCGTCAGCGGGTACGTGCATCGCTCCAGCAATTTTGGAGCGCCGTCGCGGCCGCGGTGCTCCATGGTGACCAGCACCTGCCTGGCGCCCACGGCCAGGTCCATCGCGCCGCCCACGGCGGGGATGGCGTCGGCCGCATCGGTCTTCCAGTTGGCCAGGTCGCCCCGCTCCGATACCTGGAACGCTCCCAGCACGGCGTAGTCCAGGTGGCCGCCGCGCATCATGGCGAACGAAACGGTGTGCTCGGTGATCGACGCGCCTTGCCGCAGCGTGACCGGCTGGCGGCTGGCGTTGATCAGGTCCGTATCCACGTTCTCGCCGCTGGCGGCCGGGCCCATGCCCAGGATGCCGTTTTCGCTGTGCAGGAGAATGTCCTTGTCGGGCGGGAGATAGTCGCCCACCAGGGTCGGCATGCCGATGCCCAGGTTGACGATGGAGCCGTCCGGGATGTCGCCGGCCAGGAGCCGGGCGATCTGCTGCCGGGTCAAGCCTATGGTTTCTTGCATATCAGGCCTCCACCCGCACGACGGACTTCACGAAAATACCCTGCGTCATGACCTGTTCGGGCGCAAAGGCGCCCAGCGGCACCACTTCATCGACCTGCGCGATGGCGTGGCCCGCCGCCATGCACATCACGGGATTGAAATTGCGCGCGGCGTGCCGGTACATCAGGTTGCCCCAGCGGTCGCCCAGATGCGCGCGGATCAAGGCGTAGTCGCCGCGCAGCGGCTGTTCCAGCACATAGCCCACGCCGTCGATCACTTCCTGGCGGCGGCCTTCGGCCAGTTCGGTGCCATAGCCGGTAGGCGTGTAGAACGGCCCCAGCCCGGCGCCAGCCGCGCGCAGGCGCTCGGCCAGCGTGCCCTGCGGCACGCATTCCAGTTCGACCTCGCCGGCCCGGTAGGCGCGCGCGAAGGCCTCGGAATTGGGCGGGCGCGGATGAGAGCAGATGATCTTGCGCACCTGCTTGCGGATCAGCAAAGCGGCGATGCCGCGCTCGAAGGTGCCTGCGTTGTTCGAGATGATGGTCAGGTCGCGCCGCCCCAGCTCCGCCAGGCAATGCAGCAGCTCGTAGGGCACGCCGGCCTCGCCGAAGCCTCCCACCAGCACCGACGCCCCATCGGGGATCACCGCCACCGCCTCGGCCATGGATGTTTGAATCTTGTCGATCACTTATTGCTCCTGCGCCAACCCGGCCGCATCCACGATCTGTTTCCAGCGCGCGCGCTCCTGGTCGATGAATGCCGAGAATTCCGCCGGCGTGTTGCCGCCGGCCTGCCCGCCCATGGCCTTGAAGCGTTCTCTGATCTCGGGACTGCGGACGATATCGCGCGTGGCGGCGTAGAGCTTGTCGACGACGCCGTCCGGCGTGCCCGCGGGCGCCACCAGGCCGAACCAGGCGGTGACCACCATGTCCTGCACGCCGGCCTCGGCCATGGTCGGCACGTCAGGCAATTCCGCCAGGCGCTTGCCGCTGGTGACGGCCAGCGCGCGCAGCTTGCCGGACTGGATGTACGGCATCGAACTGGGCAGGTTGTCGATCATGAAGGTGAACTGCCTGCCCAGCAGCGCGGCCACGGCCGGCCCCGCGCCCTTGTACGGGATGTGCGTGCCGGAGATGCCCGCGCGCTGCTTGAAGAGTTCGGCCGAGAGATGCGGCGACTGGCCGGCGCCCGAGCTCCCGAAGGACACCTTGGAAGGATCCCGCAGCGCCTCGGCCTTCAGCTCCGCCACCGTGCGGACGGGCGAGGCCTCGTTCACCACCAGCACGTTGGGCACCGAGATCACCAGCGTGACCGGCGCGAAATCGGCGGGCTTGTAGGGCAGCGTCTTGTATAGCGCGTAGTTGATGGCGTTGGGGCCGATGTTGCCCATCAGCAGCGTATAGCCGTCGGGCTTGGCTCGCGCCAGCGCCTGCGCGCCGATGATGCCGGCCGCGCCCGCGCGATTCTCCACGATGACCTGCTGGCCCAGCCTGGCGCCCAGCTTGTCCGCGATCAGGCGCGCGGAGATATCGGTGGTGCCGCCGGGCGAGGCCGGGATGATGAGTGTGATCGGCCTTTCAGGCCAGGCGGCATGGGCCGGGCCTGCCAAGGCGGCGGCCATCGCGCCGACGGCCAGCCAGCGGTGCGCGTGCAACATGTCTGTCTCCCAATGCGATCATTGTTCGATCAACTTGTGGCACAGAGTGTGTGCGCCGCGCTGGCAAATGACCATTCTCCAATCTGGAGGAGAGGCTTCGCCTGGGCTTAACGCCGCCTGCGCGGCGGGCACGGCCCGATTACGATCCGGCCCGCTCCCAGCGCCGCTGGATGGCCTTGGCCGCCACCACGCCGTCGGCCATGGAGGTCACCACGCAGGGATGCATGCGGTTGGCCACTTCGCCCACGGCGTAGATGTCCGGCACGCTGGTTTCGGCGGTGGCGAAATCCGTGCGGATGTAGCCGCGCTCGTCGCGCGCCAGTTGCAGGCTGTCGGCAAAGCCGGCCTGGGGCTCCCAGCCGTAGAAAACCAGGATCAGGTCGTACCGGCGGCCGTCGACGGTGCGCGCGGCCGGGTCGACCTTGTACGGGCCGATGCTCACGCCGTCGCGGCCGGCGCGCGTGACCCATTGCTGCTGGGCGCGGACGCTGCGGGCATAGAGATGGACGGCGCGCGCCCCGCGGTTGCGCACATAGACGTAATTTTCGAAGGCGTTGTCGCCGCCGCCCAGCACCGCCACGGACAGGCCGGAATAGTCCTGCGCCACGATGGGCGAGCCGGGGCCGATCAGCACGCCGGGCCAGGAGGCCCCCGCAGGATGGTCCGGCAAGCCCTTGGCCCGAACGCCGGAGGCGATGACCAGGGTGCGCGCCCGTGCCAGGGTCTCGGCCCCGCCCGGGCCGGCAAGGGTGGCCTCGATGCCGCCCTTGCAGGGACGCACCCCGGTGACGCGGGTTTCCAGGCGCAGCGGCACGCCGGCCGCCCGCACGCTCTCGGCTATATTGGCGGCCACCTGCTGCCCGGTGACGCCGGGCAGCACGGCGATCCAGTCGTCGGCGAACGGGTTCTCGTTGCCCAGCCCTCCCAGCCGGGCGCTGGCCTCGACCAATAGCGGGGACAGGCCCAGCCTGGCCAGCCACAGGGCGCAGGAGGCGCCGGCCGGGCCGCCGCCTACAATGACCGAATCGTGCATCTGTTGCATTTCACCCCTTATTGACTGCGCCGGCGCCTCGCGGGCGCCCGGACATGGCCGGATTGTAGCCAGCGGACCGCCCTCGTCCCGCGTCCGCCTTACAATTCCCGGCTACCCCACCCAGGTTTTCATCATGCCTACACGCCGCATCATCCTTTCCGGGCTCGCGCTCGACGCCCGCATCGGCATCCTCGAGCACGAACGCCGCGCCACCCAGCCCCTGCATGTCGACGCCGACTTCGACGTGGACATCCAGCGCGAGGTCGACGACCACGACATCCACAGCGTGCTGGACTACCGCCGCCTGCGCGAGGCCATCGTGGAGGAATGCACGCATGCCCACGTGAACCTGATCGAAACCCTGTCCGAGCAGGTTGCCGCGCGCCTGCTCGCCGACTTCCAGGAAATCCGCGCGCTGCGCCTGCGCATCAGCAAGCCCATGGCCTTTTCCGACTGTGCGGCGGTAGGCGTGGAAATCCAGATCACGCGCTGACCATGAACGACATCGCATCCCCCGGCCTCCTTACCGGAGCCGAAGAAAAGAAAGCCCGCCACGAAGGCAACAAGCTGACCAAGCGGCTTGCCCGCGAGACCACCCGCGCCCTGTCCGACTACAACATGATCCAGGACGGCGACCGCGTGATGGTGTGCCTGTCGGGCGGCAAGGACTCCTACGCGCTGCTGGACATCCTGCTACAGCTGCAAAAGCGCGCGCCTTTCAAGTTCGAACTGATCGCGGTCAACCTGGACCAGAAGCAGCCGGGCTTCCCGGCCGACATCCTGCCGCGCTACCTGACCGAGCTGGGGGTGCCCTTCCACATCGAGACCCAGGACACGTATTCGATCGTCACGCGCGTGCTCGAGGAAGGCAAGACCATGTGCTCGCTCTGTTCGCGGCTGCGCCGGGGCATCCTGTACCGCGTGGCGTCCGAACTGGGAGCAACCAAGATCGCGCTGGGACATCATCGCGACGACATCCTGGGCACCTTCTTCCTGAACCTGTTCTATGGCGGCAAGGCCAAGGGCATGCCGCCCAAGCTGGTGTCCGACGACGGCCGCCACACGGTGATCCGCCCCCTGGCCTATGTGCCGGAAACCGACCTGATCGCCTATGCGGAACTCAAGCAGTTCCCCATCATTCCGTGCAATCTCTGCGGCTCGCAGGAAAACCTGAAGCGCAAGGAAGTCGGCCGGATGATCAAGGAATGGGACAGGCAGCACCCGGGCCGCTCCTGGAACGTGTTCAACGCGCTTTCACGCGTGGTGCCCTCGCACCTGATGGACCGCGACCTGTTCGACTTCGTGGGCCTGAAACCCACGGGCGTGCCGGACGCCAACGGCGACACGGCGTTCGACGCCGTGGATCCGGAAGAGGATGGCGCCGAAGCCTGCGGCGACACGCCCCAGGCCGAAGAGCCGGGCGCCATCATCGAGAAGAAGGTGGTGTTCTCTCGGGGGTGAGACTTCCGTGTCTGACACCCTGGGGCGATGCCGTCACGGTCCATACGGGTGGTCAGAGGGTGTCAGACACTGGCCTCACCGTCTCGACTGCCTGACACCTGCCTCATCGTCTCGACTGTCTGATACTTGCCCCACCGTCGAGTACCTGACACTGGCGCCCGGCGGCATTGCTTACCCGTTCAGTACGCGTATCGGCTTGCCCGCGTGCCACGCTTGCACGGCTTCGAGCGCGTTCTGGTAGAACGCCTCGAAATTTTCGCGGCTGACGTAGCCCAGGTGGGGAGTCAGGATCACGTTGTCGAGGTCCCGCACGGAATCCGTGGGCGAGAGCGGCTCCTCGGGATAGACGTCCAGCCCCGCGCCGGCGATGCGGAACTTCACCAGCGCGTCCATCAGCGCTTCCTGGTCCACCAGGCCTGCCCGCGAGGTATTCACCAGGTAGGCCGTCGGCTTCATTGCGGCCAGCGCGGCGGCGTCGACCACGTGGCGGCTGCGTTCGGAAAGAATCAGGTGCAGGCTGATGACGTCGGACGTGGCGAAGAGCTCGTGCTTGTCCACCCGCTTCACGCCGGCGGCCTCGGCGCGCTCGTCGGTGAGGTTGGGACTCCAGGCCACCACATCCATGCCGAAGGCCAGGCCCACCTTGGCCACCGCGGCGCCCAGCTTGCCCAGGCCCAGCACGCCCAGGCGCTTGCCCGCCAGCGGCTCGGGCATGGCCGTCTGCCACATGCCGCGCCGCATGGCGGCGTCTTCGGCGGGCAGGTGCTTGAACAAGCCCAGGATGTGCGCCCAGGCCAGTTCGGCCGTGGCGGTGTTGGCGTCGGCGCTGCCGGGCGCGCCGCAGACGATGATGCCCTGCTCGGCGCAGGCCTGCATGTCGATGGCGTTGTTGCGCATGCCCGTGGTGATGAGCAGGCGCAAATTGGGCAGCGCCCGGATGCGTTCCGCGGGGAACGGAGTGCGCTCGCGCATGGCCACGATCACGTCGAAGGCCTCGAGCGAAGCCTCGACCTGTTCGGGCGGGATGAAATTGTTGAAGATCTGCACCTCGGCGTCACCGCCCAGCGAGGTCCAGTCCGCATAGCGCCGGGCTACGTCGTGGTAATCGTCGAGTATTGCGATTTTCAAGTGCTGTCTCCGGGTGGCGTGGCGCCTGTGGCGCCAGCCTCCCGGCCGGCGCTCATGGCGCCGGTCAGTTCAAGCGGGCTTTGAGTTGTTCCAGGGGCAGCGCGCCGCTGGTGCGCGAGCCGTCCGCGAAAAACAGGGTGGGCGTGCCCCGCACCATCAGCTTCTGGCCCAGGGCCAGCAGCTTGTCCTCGGGCACGTCGCACTCGGCGGTGGCGGGTTTCCGGCCGCGCAGCATCCAGTCGTCCCAGGCGGCGCCGGGGTCCTTGGCGCACCAGACGTCACGCACCTTGACCTTGGAGTCGGGCGACAGGATGGGATAGAGGAAGGTGTAGACGGTCAGGTTGTCGACGTCTTCCAGCGTCTTGCGCAACTGCTTGCAGTAGCCGCAGTTGGGATCCTCGAAAATCGCCACCTTGCGCGAACCGTCGCCCTTGACCTGCTTGATGGCCAGTTCCAGCGGCAGTTGGTCGAACGTGACGGCGCTCAGGCGTTCCTGGGATTCCCGCGTGACGTCGCGGCGCGTCATGGCGTCGATCAGCGGACCTTCCATGACCCACGTGACCTTCTCATCCGTGTAGATCATGTCCATGCCCAGCTGCACTTCGAACAGGCCATAAGGCGTGCGGCGCACGGCGGTGACGTCCATGCCGGAGAAACGCTGCTTGAACCGTTCCTTGACGGCGTCCGCCGCGGGATCGGCCGGCGCCGCCTGGGTCGTCGAGTAGACCTTGTCGCCCTTGGCGGGCAGGCCCTGCGATTGAGTGGAGACGGACTTGCCGTCCTGCGCCATCGCGCCGGTGGACACGCCCAGCCCCGCGGCCAGGAAACCAGCCGCCAGGACGGCGGATATGCGGAAATTCATCAGTACTCCTGTACTTGTCTATCGTGTTCTTCCGGGGAAGCGTAACCGATCCCCCCAAGGGCCGGCCCGGCAGAACCGTCTTAAAGTGAGACGCCCGCCATCATCCAAGGTTCCACTTCCGTGGCCGCCGCCCGGCGGGCAGGCGCCCCTTTCCTTGGCGTCAGTTGGTCGAGGCGCCGGCGATCAGGCGGCGCTTGATGAGGGGCGCGCGCTCTACCCAATGCATGCCGGCGTTGCGCAGCCACACCAGCGGCGTCGCCCGGGAGGCGAACAGCTTGTGCAGGCCGTCGGTGGCCAGGCGCATGGCCAGCACCGGCTCGGCCCGAGCGCGCTGGTAACGGTGCAGCACCCTCAGGTCGCCCGCTTCGCGGTAGGGTTCGCGTCCGGCGACCGTGCGCGCCAGGGCTTCGACGTCGCCCAGGCCCAGGTTCAGGCCCTGGCCGGCCAACGGATGCAGGCGGTGCGCCGCATCGCCCGCCAGCGCAATGCCGGGCGCGACCATCTGGGCGCGCTCCAGGGTCAGGGGAAAGCCGTGGAGCTTGCTGCGGACCTTCAGCGCCCCCAGGCGGCCTTCGGCGGCGTCGGCGAGCAGGGCCTCCAGGCGCGCTGCCTGCTCGGCAGCCGGCAGCGCCAGCAAGGCCTGGGCCCGCTCGCTGCGCATGGACCAGACCATGGAGACCTGCGGGCCATCCGCCGTGTCGGGCAGCGGCAGCAGGGCCAGCACGCCATCGTCGCGGAACCATTGGAAGGCCGTTCCCTGGTGCGGATGCTCAGCATCCAGGTGCACCACCAGCCCCGTATCGTCGTAGGGCTGGGACTCGTGCTTCAGGCCGGCCGCCGTGCGCAGCGGCGAGGCCGCGCCGTCGGCGCCCACGAACAGCTCCGCCTGGATCCGGGCCCCGCTTTCCGTTTCGACCGTGCCGGCGTGGTATCCCGTGCAGCGGTCTTCCAGCCAGGGGATCCCGAACATGCGCACGGCCTGGATCAGCACGCGTTCGATTTCGCCGGATTCGACGATCCATGCCAGCTGCGGCAGCGCCGCCTGCCAGGCGTTGAGATTCACCTGCCCGTCGGCGTCGCCGTGGATCTCCATGGCGCTGACCGGCATCAGCCGCGAGGCGGGCATGGCGTCCCAGACGCCCAATTCGGCCAGGAAACGCTGGCTGGCGGGAGAAATCGCGTACACGCGCGGGTGGTAGCGGTCGGGATCGGCCGCCGGCACGCTGGCGCGCGGCGCCAGCACGGCCACGCGCTGGCCGCGGCGGGCCAGCGCCAGGGCGGTGGACAGGCCGACGATGCCGGCCCCGCAAACGACGATCTGATGGCTCATCTTGCTGTCGGCTCCCCTGCTTGCTTGGGCCACAGCACCCACATCTGGCCGCGCTGCTTCATGCGGCCCGCCTGCTGGCCGGCCTCGTCCCCGTAGCCCCAGTAGAAGTCGGCGCGCGCCGCGCCGCGGATGGCCGTGCCCGTGTCCTGGGCGAACACCAGGCGCTGCAGCGGCCGGTCGGACGCCGGGTAGGTGGTGGCCAGGAACACCGGCGTGCCCAGGGGCACGAAGCTCGCGTCGACCGCCACCGAGCGCATCGGCGCCAGCGGGATGGCGTATGCCCCCTTCGGGCCCTGTTCCGGATCGACCACGGGCTCTTCCCGGAAGAACACGACGGCCGGATTGGCGTTGAGCATTTCGGGCACGCGCTTGGGATTGCGCTGCGCCCAGGCGCGGATGTTCTGCATCGACGCCTGGTCCGCGGACAGTTCGCCGCGGTCGATCAGCCAGCGGCCGATGGACGCATAGGGCTGGCCGTTGTGATCGGCGTAGGCCACGCGGATGGTCTTGCCGGTATCGGGGCCATCGGTGAGCTGAACCCGGCCCGATCCCTGCACCTGCAGGAAGAAGTTGTCCACCGGGTCGTCCACCCACACGACCACGGGCGGGCGGCGGCCGGACGATTCGATGGCGGCGCGCGTGTCGTAGGGCACCACCCGCTTGCCGTCCAGCTTGCCCCGCACCCGCTTGCCCGCCAGGTCGGGATACACCGACCCCAGGTCGATGGTCAGCAGGTCGGCCGGCACGGCGTACAACGGCCATTGGTAGTTGCCGCCCTGGCGGCGCGAACCGCGCACCAGGGGCTCGTAGTAGCCCGTGACCGTGTTGCTGGCCGGCTTGCCGTCGGCCGCGTTCAGGCGCCAGGGCTGGAGGTAGGTCTGCAGGAAGCGGCGCACGGCCTCGCCGTCGCCGGCGGCGGGCGCGCGGGACGGATCCACCGCCGCTGCGCAGACCGGCTGCCAGGCCCGCGGCGTGGCGCGCGCGGGCGCGGCCAGGTTGCCGGAGGTCGGACGCATCAGGCCGCGGCAGTTCCGCAGGAAAAGGGGCCAGAATCGCGACAGATCATCATTGGTCCAGCCGGGCATTTCGGCCCAGGTCCCGGGCTTGAACTTTCCCGCCAGCGCGCGCGGCGGGGTGTCGGGCAGCGCCGACAGCGGCGGAACCACCAGCGGGCCGTCGGCCGGGAAGCGGCTGCCGGCCGTGCCAGGCGCGCCGGATTCGGGAGGGATGTCGGAGGGCGTGGAACATGCCGCCAGCAATACGGACAGCACGGACAGACTGAGAATGCGCTTCATGAGCTGAGGAAAAACGTACGACGGGAGCCGGGCCATTCAGTGCAGGGTGCGCGGCATGGCCAGGACGAATTCGGAGATCGGCACTTCGAACGGGATGCCGTTCTCGCCGACGCAGTGATAGGTGCCTCGCATCGTGCCCACCGGGGTGGGCAGGGGACAGCCGCTGGTGTATTCGAAGGTCTCGCCGGGCGCCAGCAGGGGCTGCTGCCCGACGACGCCCAGCCCGCGCACTTCCTGCACGCGCTGGTTGCCGTCGGTGATGATCCAGTGGCGGCTGATCACCTGGGCGGGATGCTCGCCCGTATTGGTGATGCGGACGGTATAGGCGAATACGAATTGCTGTTCGCCGGGATCGGACTGTTCGGGCACGAAGCGCGGAGAGACAGAGACGCTCAGGTCGTAAGGTTTCACAGTCCTTCCCTGTGTAGCAGGCGCGGATCCCGGACCCTCCGGACCGGGCCATTCCCGGTACTGCGCCTCAAACTGCAATAATGGCACATTATGCCCTCCCCGACCCCGAACATCATGTCTACCCAACCGGCCTCCACCCGCATCACCCCCAGCATCCTGTCGGCTGACTTCGCCCGCCTGGGCGAGGAAGTCCGCAACGTCGTCGCCGCCGGCGCCGACTGGATCCACGTGGACGTGATGGACAACCACTATGTCCCCAACCTGACCATCGGCCCGATGGTGTGTTCGGCGATCCGTCCCCACGTCTCGGTGCCCATCGACGTGCACCTCATGGTGGAGCCGGTGGACGACCTGGTCCCGATGTTCGCCAAGGCCGGCGCCGACTACATCAGCTTCCATCCCGACGCCAGCCGCCACGTGGACCGCACGCTGTCGCTGATCCGCGAGAACGGCTGCAAGGCCGGGCTGGTGTTCAACCCCGCCACCCCGCTGTCCTACCTGGACTACGTGATGGACAAGATCGACCTGGTCCTGATCATGTCGGTCAACCCCGGCTTCGGCGGCCAGAGCTTCATTCCCGCCGCCCTGGCGAAGCTGCGCGAGGCCCGCGCCCGCATCGACGCCTGGACGCAGGCCGGCGGCCAGGAAATCGTCTTGCAGGTGGATGGCGGCGTCAAGATCGACAACATCGCCGAGATCCGCCGCGCGGGCGCCGACACCTTCGTGGCCGGCTCCGCCATCTTCGGCAAGCCGGACTATGCCGGCATCATCAAATCGATGCGCGAGCAGATCGCCATCGGCGAAACCACCGCCATCTGACCAGGAACCGACATGACCGCTTTTCGCGCCGCGCTGCTGGATCTCGACGGCACCCTCCTCGATTCCATTCCCGACCTGGCCTTCGCCGCCAATGCCATGCGCGTGGAGCTGGGCATGTCCCCGCTGCGCGAGGACGTGGTGGCCACCTTCGTGGGCAAGGGCGTGGACAACCTGGTCCGCCGCAGCCTGGCGGGCAGCCTCGACGGAGCCGCCCCGGAACCGGCCGAATTCGAACGCGCCCGCGCGGCGTTCTTCCGCCACTACCACCTGGTCAATGGCGAAAAGGCGATGGTCTATCCGGGCGTCATCGACGGCCTGAAGCACATGCGCGACCACGGCCTGAAGCTCGCGGTCGTCACCAACAAGCCGACCGAGTTCACGCTGCCGCTGCTGCAGCGCACGGGCCTGGCGGGCTTTTTCGAGGCGGTGGTCTGCGGCGACACCTGCGCGCGCCGCAAGCCGGATCCCGACCAGGTCCTGCATGCCTGCGAGCTGCTCGGCGTCTCCGTGGGCGAGGCCGTGACCATCGGCGATTCCCTTAATGACGCCCAGGCCGGCCGCAGCGCCGGCACGCAGGTGCTGGTGGTGCCATATGGCTACAACGAAGGAAGGGACGTGCGCGAGCTGGATGTCGATGGTATAGTTGACACGCTAGTCGACGCCGCCCAGTGGATCGCGGTCTGGAATCAGAACCAGAACGCGGCAAAAACCGGCTCTTGATGCCTCTGGCGGCTCGCAGGCACGCTTGACGCAAATTCAGCACCCGAATCCAAATACAGCTCAATGAACGCTTCCATCCAGAACCAAATGCTCGGCGCCTCGTGGCGCTGGTGGCGTTTGTCTTCCGGGTGGCGATGATCCCTCCCGGCCCTGGACGCGTATGCCGCCTAGTGCCGTAGCTGTGTAACCACAGAGCCAAGCCCGGAACCAGTAACCTGGACCGGGCTTTTTTGTTGTGCGCCTGGTCCGATAGCAAATCAATCGCTTACGAGACCCGACATGACCGAAATCGAATTCAAGGCCCTCGCCGCGGAAGGCTACAACCGCATCCCGCTGGTTGCCGAAACCTATGCCGACCTGGACACTCCCCTCGGCATCTACCTGAAGCTGGCGCATGCCGGCCCCCTGGCGGGCCGCATGACCTGCCTGATGGAATCGGTGGTGGGCGGCGAACGTTTCGGCCGCTATTCCTTCATCGGCCTGCCGGCCCGCACGGTGATCCGCGCCAGCGGCACCCGCACCGAAGTGCTGCACGACGGCAAGATCGCCGAAACCCATGACGGCGACCCGCTGGCCTTCATCGAGCAATACCAAAGCCGCTTCAAGGTCGCCCTGCGCCCCGGCATGCCGCGTTTCTGCGGCGGCCTGGCCGGTTATTTCGGCTACGACACGGTGCGCCACATCGAGCCCTGCCTGGGCCCCGCGGTCAAGCCGTTTCCCGCCGGCATGGAAGGCGGCACGCCCGACCTGATGCTGATGCACGTGGACGAACTGGTCATCGTGGACAATCTGGCCGGCCGCATCTACCTGATGGTCTACGCGGATCCCAGCCAGCCCGAGGCCTACAGCCGCGCCCAGCAGCGCCTGCACGACCTGCGCGTCCGCCTGCGGCGCCCGGTGGAAATCCCCTACAGCCACGCCAGCATGCAGACCGAAGAGCGGCGCGACTTCAAAAAGGAAGACTATCTGGCCGCCGTGCGCCGCGCCAAGGAGCACATCGCCGCGGGCGACCTGATGCAGGTACAGATCGGCCAGGTCATCGCCAAGCCCTTCCGCGACTCCCCCCTCTCCCTCTACCGCGCCCTGCGGTCCCTCAATCCCTCCCCCTACATGTACTTCTGGAACTTCGGCGACTTCCAGGTGGTCGGCGCGTCGCCCGAGATCCTGGTGCGCCAGGAGCGCGTGGTGGAGAACGGCGAGGCCAAGTCGCAGATCACGATCCGTCCCCTGGCCGGCACCAGGAAGCGCGGCGGCACGCCCGAGGAGGACGCCGCCCTGGCCGCCGAACTGAAGGCCGACCCCAAGGAAGTGGCCGAACACGTGATGCTGATCGACCTGGCGCGCAACGACGTGGGCCGCGTGGCCCAGGTGGGTTCGGTCAAGGTCAGCGACACCATGGTGATCGAACGCTATTCGCACGTCATGCACCTGGTGTCCAACGTCACCGGCACGCTCAACTCCAAGAAGATGCCCCCACGCTCACTGGGTTCGCTGCCCCCCGAGGGGGCTGCCGGCGCCTTGGGGCGGCCCGGCGACGCCGGCCTGAGCAGCATGGACGTGCTACGTGCCGTATTTCCGGCCGGCACCCTGACTGGCGCGCCCAAGGTCGAGGCCATGAAGATCATCGACGAGCTGGAGCCCGTGCGCCGCGGCATCTACGGCGGCGCGGCCGGCTACCTCAGCTATGGCGGCGAAATGGACGTGGCCATCGCGATCCGCACCGGCGTCATCAAGGACGGCACGCTGTACGTGCAGGCCGCGGCCGGCATCGTGGCCGATTCCAGCCCCGAAGCCGAATGGGCCGAGACCGAAGCCAAGGCCCGCGCCGTGCTGCGCGCGGCGGAGCAGGTGCAACACGGCCTGGACGAACCCATCTGAGGCCCGCGCGGCTCAACCCGGACACCCCCGGGCCGCCGGACGGCCCGACAGGAGAAAACAATGCTGCTGATGATCGACAATTACGATTCTTTTACCTACAACCTGGTCCAATACTTCGGCGAGCTGGGCGAAGAGGTGCGCGTGGCGCGCAACGACCAGATCACGCTGGAAGAGATCGCCGCCATGAACCCGGACCGCATCTGCGTGTCGCCCGGCCCCTGCTCCCCCGCCGAGGCCGGCATCTCCGTGCCTGTCATCCAGGCCTTCGCGGGCAAGAAACCCATCCTGGGCGTATGCCTGGGCCACCAGGCCATCGGCGCCGCCTATGGCGGCGACATCGTCCGCGCGCAGCAGATCATGCACGGCAAGACCGTGCGTATCTCGCATACCGGCACCGATATCTTCTCCGGCCTGCCCACCCCGTACACGGCCATCCGTTACAACTCCCTCACCATAGACCCCGACACCCTGCCCGAGTGCCTGGAGGTAACGGCGACCGCCCCCGATGGAGACATCATGGGCGTGCGCCACAAAACTCTGCCGCTATACGGAGTACAGTTCCACCCCGAGTCCGTGCTCAGCGAGCATGGCCATGCCCTGCTGCGCAATTTCCTGAACCTCGCCTAAGAAGGAAGCATCGTGACGATTTCCCCCTCCGAAGCGCTGACGCGCTGCATTGAACACCGCGAAATTTTCCACGACGAAATGCTGCATCTGATGCGCATGCTGATGCGCGGCGAGATGTCGCCGCAGATCGCAAGCGCCCTGCTGATGGGCCTGCGCGTGAAAAAGGAAACCATCGGCGAGATCACGGCGGCCGCGCAGGTCATGCGTGAATTCGCCACGCCCGTGGCCACCCCCAACCCCGAAGACCTGCTGGACATGTGCGGCACGGGCGGCGACGGCAGCCATACCTTCAACATTTCCACCACCGCCATGTTCGTGGCCGCGGCGGCCGGCGTGCCGATCGCCAAGCACGGCAACCGCAGCGCCTCGTCCTCCAGCGGCAGCGCCGACGTGCTGGAAGCCCTGGGCGCCAACCTCGTGCTGACGCCCGAGGAAGTGGCCGAGTGCATCCAGGCCACCGGCATCGGCTTCATGTTCGCCCCTGCCCACCATGGCGCCATGAAGAACGTGGCGGCGGTGCGCAAGGAACTGGCCGTCCGGACGATCTTCAACATCCTCGGCCCCCTGACCAACCCGGCCGGCGCCGCCAACCAGCTCATGGGCGTATTCCACCCCGACCTGGTCGGCATCCAGGTCCGCGTGCTGGAACGCCTGGGCTCGCGCCACGTGCTGGTCGTGCATGGCAAGGACGGCATGGACGAAGCCTCGCTGGGCGGCGCCACCATGGTCGGGGAACTCAAGGACGGCAAAGTCCTCGAATACGAGATCCACCCCGAGGACTACGGGCTATCCATGATGTCCAACCGGAGCATCAAGGTGTCCAATCGCGAACAATCGCGCGAGCTTGTCATTGAAGCGCTCGAGAATGTCGAGGGCACGGCCCGCGACATTGTCGCGCTCAACGCCGGGCTCGCCATCTATGCCGGCAATAAAGCCGATTCCATTCCCGCAGCCTTAGCGCTAGCATTTGAACTGATTTCCACCGGCGCGGCACGAGCCAAGCTGGAAGAATTCTGCGCATATACCCGGAAATTCCAGAAATGAACGATATTCTTGCGAAGATCCTCGCCGTCAAGGTCGAGGAAGTCGCCGCCGCCCGCCAGATGCGCAGCGAAGCCGAAGTCCTGCGCGAGGCGCAGGCCCGGCAAGACGTCCGCGGCTTCGCCCAGGCCATCGAAGACAAGATCTCGCAGGGCAAGGCCGGCGTCATCGCCGAAATCAAGAAAGCCTCGCCCTCCAAGGGCGTGCTGCGCGACACCTTCAACCCTGTCGAAATTGCCTCCTCCTATGCGGTGCACGGCGCGGCCTGCCTGTCCGTGCTGACCGACGTGCAGTTCTTCCAGGGCTCCCACGACCACCTGCGCCAGGCGCGCGCGGCCTGCTCGCTGCCGGTCCTGCGCAAGGACTTCGTGATCGACCCCTACCAGATCATCGCCGCGCGCGCCATGGGCGCGGACTGCGTGCTGCTGATCGTGGCCGCGCTCTCCCCGGCGCAGCTGCGCGACATGGAAACCCTGGCGATGGAGCTGGGCATGGACGTGCTGGTGGAAGTTCACGACGCCAAGGAACTGGACATCGCGCTGGAAATGAAAACGCCCTTGCTGGGCATCAACAACCGCAATCTGCGCACCTTCGAAACCAGCCTCTCGAACACGCTGGACCTCCTGCCGCGCATCCCCCCGGGCAAGCGCGTCGTGACGGAAAGCGGCATCCTCAAGCCGGAAGACGTGAAGCTGATGCGCGAACACAAGGTCGACGCCTTCCTGGTGGGCGAGGCCTTCATGCGCGCCAAGGATCCGGGAGTGGAGCTAGCGCGCCTGGTCGGCTAGCCCCCGCCGGCGGCCTCGCGCGCCGGGCGCGGCCCGCCCCGGACCCGCCAGGAGCCCATGGATACTTCCTTCCTGCTCAATTTCATCCAGGTCATCGAGCACGGCTCGATAGCCGAGGTCGCGCGGAAGAACGGCCTGACCCCGGCGGCGGTGAACCAGCGCATCAAGAAAATCGAGGACGAACTCGGTTTCAAGCTGGTCGTGCGCTCCGGGCGCACGGTCAAGCCTACGGTCGAGGGCGCCCAGATCCTGGCGCAGGCCAAACACGTCATGGAAGAGGTCCGCAACCTCAAGGCCGCGTCGCAGGGGCCTGTGGTGTTCGGCCACCTGACCCTGGGCGCGTTCGATTCCGCCATGACGACGCTTATGCCGCCGCTGCTGGCGCGGCTCATCGCCCGGTACCCCAATCTGGAGATAAGCCTGGTCAAGGGCTATTCCGTCAATCTCTACAGCAAGATATGCGACGGTGAAATGGACGCGGCGCTGATCCTCCAGCCCCAGTTCCAGATGCCCAAGAACCTCGAATGGCGGCGCGTCCGCGACGAGCCGCTGGTGGTGCTGGCGCCGGCCTCGCTGGCGGAAACCGACCCGCACCAGCTGCTGCGCGCCAACCCGCTGATCTGCTACGACCGGAAACTGTGGGGCGGGCAGCTTGCCACCAACTATTTCCGCCAGCACAGCATACGGCCGAAGATCCGCATCGAAACCGCGTCCATCGAGGTCATCGCCCTGCTCGTTGCCCAGGGGCTGGGCGTGACCCTGATCCCGGACGGCGCCGGCGAACTGGCGGCGAATCCCAAGCTGCGCAAGGTCCCGCTGCCCGGCAACGAGCATTTCCGCAGCGTCGGCCTGCTGTGGAACCGGCAATCGGTCCGCGCCGCGCTGATCGAGGAAATCTACGACATCGCGCGGGCGGCCTGAACGGCTAAAGCGTCTCCGCGGAACCCAGGATGACGGTGGACTGGCTCGACAGCGTGCCGCCGTTGCCGTGGGCCAGCGCGAGGCGGACGTCCTTGACCTGCCGCTGCCCCGCCTCGCCACGCAACTGGCGCACCGCCTCGATCACCAGGAATACGCCGTACATGCCCGGGTGCACGCAGGACAGCCCTCCTCCATTCGTGTTCACTGGCAGGCGGCCGCCCGGAGCGATGCCGCCCCCGCGCACGAAGGCCCCGCCTTCTCCCTTGGGGCAAAAGCCCAGGTCCTCCAGGAACAGAATGGTATTGATGGTGAAGGCGTCGTATAGCTCGGCCACGTCGATGTCGGCGGGACGGCAGCCCGCCATGTCGAAGGCCAGCGCGCCGGACTGCCTCGCCGCCGTCATGGTCAGGTCCTCCATGGCGGAAATCTGGCGGTTCCATACCGCCGTGGCGCTGCCCATGATATAGGCCGGCGGCCGGGGCAGGTCCCTGGCGCGGTCGGCCCGCACCATGACGAAGGCGCCCGCCCCGTCCGTCACCAGGCAGCAGTCCCGCACGGTCAGCGGATCCGACACCATGCGGGCGCCAAGCACGTCCTCGATCGAGAGCGGATCCCGGGAGTGCGCCTCGGGGTTGAGCCGGGCCCAGCGGCGCGCCGCCACCGCGACCTCGGCAAGGTCCTCGCGGCGCGTGCCGAACTGGTGCATGTGACGCCTGGCCGCCAGCGCGTAGGCGCTGGGCGGATTCAGGGGCGCATAAGGCGCCTCGTGGGGCTGGGGATCCAGCGCCTTGCGGGCGCCGGCGATCGCCGAACGGCCGACCGCGGCGGTTTTCTGCGCGCTGCCGTAACAAACGAGCACGGCATTGCACTGCCCCGATTCCAACGCATGCGCGGCCGCCAGGATGTAGGACATGAAACTGGACCCGCCCAGGCAGGTGCCGTCGATGTAAGTCGGCCGGATGCCCAGCGTCTCGATGACGGACATCGGCCACATGCTGGCGGCCACGCTGGACGTCGCGATGCCGTCGATGTCCCGCAGCGTCAGCCCCGCGTCCCGCACGGCGGCATGCGCGGCGCGCGTCAACAGCTCCATGTCCGTATAGCCCGGCGCCTGGCCCAGCCCGAAGTGGCCGACACCGGCGATGGCCGTCTTGCCCCGAAGTTGCCGGTAGTTCATCTCGCCTCCTCGAACAGCACCGCCGGCGCGCCGTCGCGCTCGCCGATCAAGGCCTGCACGGCCATGCCGATGCGCACCTGATCGGGCGGCATGCCCACCACGCAGGACATCATGCGCACCCCCTCCTCCAGGTCGACCAGCGACACGTTGTAGTCGCCGCCCGCCTCGGGTTTGCGCGCCACGGTAGTGAAGCTGTAGACCGTCGCCCGGCCCGCGGGCGCGACCCAATCCAGCGCATCGCCGCCGCAATGCGGGCAGATCTCACGCGGATAAAAGACGTGGCGGCGGCATGCGGAGCAATGCTGTATCAGGAAGCGGCCCTGCGCCAGGTGGTCGAAATACTGCCGTTCGACGCCCACGGCTGCGGTTGATGCGCCGGTCATCGCGATCCTCCATTGGCGGCGTGCTGCTGCAGCGCCGCGATTTCAGTGTCGGAGCATCCCAGCCTCGCGCTGAGAACGTCCCGGGTGTCGGCGCCCAGCAAGGGCGCGGCATTGCGGTAGGCCACCGGGCTGTCCGAGAAACGCATCGGGCTGCGGACCTGGGGCACGCTGCCGCATACGGGATGCGGCAGCGAGAACTTCAGGCCCCGTGCCTGCACCTGCGGATCTCCGTGGACCTGGGCGATATCGTTGATCACGCCCACGGGCACGCCAGCGGCGTCCAGCAGCCTGACCCACTCGTCGCGGCCCCGCGCGCGGAAGAGGCGTTCCAGCTCCGGGATGAGCGTGGCCTTGCCGAGCACGCGGCCGGTGTTGGTGAGGTAGCGCGGATCCTCTCCCAGGTCCGGGCGGCCGGCGGCCTGGCAGAACTTCTGGAACTGGCCGTCGTTGCCCACGCCCAGCACCACGTGCCCGTCGGCGGCCTCGAACACCTGGTAAGGCGACAGGTTGACATGGGCATTGCCTTCGCGGCGCGGCACTTCTCCCGACAGGAAGTAGTTGAAGTTCTGCACGCCCAGCGCCGCCACCTGGCAGTCCAGCATGGAGATATCGATGTGCTGGCCCAGGCCGCTGCGGCCCCGCTCGTGCAGCGCCGCCAAGATGGCGCTGGTGGCGTACATGCCGGCCATCAGGTCCGCGGCGGCGTTGCCGGCCTTCTGTGGGCCACCGCCGGGCAGCGCGTCCTTCTCCCCGGTGATGCTCATCAGGCCGCCCAGCGCCTGGATGACGAAGTCGTAGCCGGGCTTTTCCGCGTAGGGGCCGTCCTGTCCGAACCCCGTGATCGAGCAGTAAATGAGCCGCGGGTTCATGGCGATCAGGCTGGCATGGTCCAAACCGTACTTGCGCAGCCCGCCCACCTTGAAGTTCTCCACGAATATGTCCGCTCCGGCCGCCAGGCGGCGCACCGCGTCGGCGCCGGCCGGCGTGGAGACATCCAGCGCCAGCGACTTCTTGTTCCGGTTGGCGGCCAGGTAGTACGCAGATTCCTGCGTCCGGCGCCCGGCGGCGTCCATCAGGTTGGGCGGCCCCCAGCCGCGGGTATCGTCGCCCGACAGCGGACGCTCGATCTTCAGCACTTCGGCGCCCAGGTCCGCCAGGTTCTGGGTGCACCAGGGCCCCGCCATGATGCGGGTCATGTCCAGCACGGTGATGCCGCTAAGCGGCGGTTCTCTTTTGATCGACATAGGATGGATTCCTGGATGACGGGTGAAGGTCAGCGCGAGTAGAAGCCGCTGCCGTCCCGGGCCTGGGCGAGCAGCAGGGGCGACGGGGTCCAGTACGCTTCGCCGGCCTGGCTGGCGTAGTGGCGGATCCGCTCGCAGATGCGGGCGGCGCCGACCTGGTCCGCATGGAACATCGGCCCGCCGCGAAAGCGCGGAAATCCGTAGCCGTTGAGCCAGATGGTGTCGATGTCCTCGGGCCGGCTGGCGACGCCCTCTTCCAGGATGCGGGCGCCTTCATTGATCATGGCGTAGAGGCAGCGTTCCAGGATCTCGTCGTCGGAGATGGCGCGGCGCCGGATGCCGCGCCTTTCGGCATTGCGCACGATGAGGTCCGAGATCGCCGGATCCACCGAACGGTTGCGCTTCTCGTCGTAGGTGTAGAAGCCCGCGCCCGTCTTCTGGCCCAGGCGGCCCGACGCGACGATCTCGTCAAGGATGTCGCATGCCGCTTCGCGTTCGCTCAGGCGGTGCAGCCGGCTCTGCCGGTTGCGCCAGGCGACGTCCAGGCCCGCCAGGTCATTGAGCTGGAACTGCCCCATGGGAAAGCCGAACTCGCGCAGCACGCGGTCCACCTGCTCGGGCAGCGCCCCCTCTTCCAGCATGAAATAGCACTCGCGGGTGCGTCGCGCCAGCATGCGGTTGCCGACGAAGCCGTCGGACACGCCTACCATGACCGCGACCTTGCCCAGGCGCTTGCCCAACGCCTGCGCCGAGGCCAGGGCGCGCGGCGAGCTGCGGGCCCCGCGCACGTTCTCCAGCAGTTTCATGATGTGGGCCGGGCTGAAGAAGTGCATGCCCACCACGTTCTCCGGCCGTCGCAGCCCGGCGGCCAGCGCGTCGATGTCGAGGAAAGACGTGTTGGACGCGATGATGGCGTCCGGCTCCAGGACTTCTTCTATCGCGGCCAGCACCTGCCGCTTCACGTCCATGTCTTCGAAGACCGCCTCCACGACCAGGTCGCAGCCCCGTAGCGCGCCGTATTCGAGCGTCGGCGCAAGCGCGTTGCAGCGCGCTTCGCGCGTGTCTTCGCCGATGCGCCCTTTCGCCACGTCGTTGCGGTAGGTCTTGCGTATCGTCTCCACGCTGGCCGCCAGCACCTTTTCGTTCTGCTCCACCAAGGTGACGGGAATGCCCGCGTTCAGGAGGCACATGGCGATGCCCGTTCCCATGGTGCCCGCGCCCACGACACCGGCCTTGCGGACCGGCGCGGCATCCTCGGCGGGCAGGCCCGCCGGCTTGGTCGCGACGCGCTCGGCGAAGAAAGCATGGCGCAAGGCCGCCGCCTGCGGCGACGCGACGAGCTCGCGGAAACGCTCGCGTCCATGGGCGACGCTCTCGTCGAAGTCCGCGGACACGCCATGCTGCGCCACGTCCATGCAAGCCTGCGGCGCGAGCTGGCCCCGATGGCTCGCCTGGAACCGCGCGCGCGCGGCATCGAAGACGCCTGGATCGAAAGCCGGAACCGGCAGCTCGCGCGTGCGCCGAGCGCCCCGCCCCTGCGCCAGCAGACGTTCCGCGAACGTGATGGCGGCGGCGCGCACGTCGTCTTGCGCCAGTTCGTCCACCAGGCCCGCCTCGCGCGCCTCGGCCGCGCCGATGGGTTTACCGCCGGCCGCCATGTCCAGCGCCCTTTCCACGCCGACCAGCCGCAACAACCGGGGAATGCCGCCGGCGCCCGGAATGATGCCCAGCGTCGACTCGGGCAGCCCCAGCCGGGCCCGCCGGTCCGCCACCCGGTAGTGGCAACCCAGCGCCAGCTCCAGCCCGCCGCCCAGGGCGTTGCCGTGGATTGCCGCGACGACCGGCTTGGCGCTGGACTCGATGGCATGGATGACCACGGAGAGATGCGGGTCCAGCGGCGGCTTGCCGAATTCCTTGATGTCCGCGCCGGCCACGAAGGTGGCGCCCGCGCAGGCGATCACGACGGCCTGGGCCGCGGCGTCGGCGCCGGCCTGTTCAATGGCCTGCATCAGGCCCGCGCGCACCGCCTGCGAAGTGGCGTTGACCGGAGGGTTGTCGATGATGATGACGCGGATGTTTCCGCTGAGCGTGGAAGATACGGCTTGCATGGTTGTCCTGTAGTGATGGCGGCGAGCCGCCGCCGCGATTCAGCGCGATTTCTGCATCGGCACCTTGGCCGTCTTGATGACCTGGGCCCACTTGTCCTTTTCCTGCCCGATGTAGCGGCCGAAGCCCTCGGGCGTATCGGTCTGCGGCTCCATGCCCTGTTGCTGCAGCCATTGCGTGAAGTCGGGTTTGCTCACCATGTCGCGCAGCGTGGCGTTGAGCTGGGCCACGATGGGCTTGGGCGTGCCGGCGGGCGCAAGCAGTCCGTACCAGCCCGCGGCCTGGAATCCCGGATAGCCCGATTCGGCCACCGTCGGCACCTGCGGCAGCGACTGGATCCGCTGCGCCGTTTCCACCGCGAGCGGAACGAGCTGCCCCGACTGGATCAGCGGCACCAGCGTGATCGCGTTGTCGCTGACCGCGGAGATCAGCCCCGACTGCACGTCGACCAGGGACGCCGCGCTGCCCTTGTAGGGCACGTGCAGCATGTCCACGCCTGCGGTGGACTTCAGCAGCTCCATGGAAAGATGTTGCGTGGACCCGGTGCCGGCCGATCCGAAGGTCAGCTTGCCGGGATCCTTTTTCGCCAGGGCCAGGAATTCGCCCAGCGATTTCGGCCCCAGCTTGGGGCTGACCGCGATGACCAGGGGCGATACCGCCACGATGGTGATGGGTTCGAAGTCCTTGACGGGGTCGTACGGCAGCTGCTGGTACAGCGAAGGATTGATCGACATCGCGCCCGAGAAGGTCATGCCCAGGGTGTAGCCGTCGGCGGGCGCCTTGGCGATGGCGGACATGCCCACGATGGCCGCGGCGCCCGGCTTGTTCTCGATCACCACGGGCTGGCCGAACTTCTCCGTTAGGCCGCGGCCTATCATGCGCGCCAGCGTGTCGGCGGCGCCGCCCGCCGCGGCGGGCACGATCATGCGTATCGGCTTGTCGGGATAAGGCGCCGCCTGCGCGGCCGTCGCGCTCAACGCCGCGCAGGAAAAGGCAAGACTGATCAGGATGCGTTTCAAGATTGTCTCCGTATGCTTGTTTTGAGAGATGGCGTAAGAATCAGCCGAGACGGCGGGTGATGGTCCCCACCTGCACCTTCTTCCCATCGGGCAGCGCGCAGGCGTAGGCCAGCTCGAGCCATCCGGGTTCACTGCGCGTCACTTCGAACTCCACGTCCACCGCGTCCCCCGGCCGCGTGAACGCCACGAACTTCGCTTCGATCTCGCAGCCGTCGTACCAGCCCGCGCCCAGCAGTTCGGCCGCCATGTCCATGACCGGGGCCATCACCAGCGCGCCCTGCACGATGACGCCCCCGAACACGCTCTTGGCGGCGTACTCCGGATCGGTGTGCGTCCTGCCCGTCGTGCCGTGCAGCGCGCCGAAGCGGTTGATGTCTTCCTGCGCGACCCCGCGCGCGGCGGAACGGAATGTGTCGCCTGTTTTGAATTCCATGCTCGCCTCCTCAGTTGGGCCAAACCAGGCTGCGCTCCGCCACCAGGGCGACGCGCGCGTTTTCCAGCTTGCGGACGGTGATCTCCAGCACGACGAAACGCTTGTCGTTCTTGAGGTATTTGTCCTTCACCCGCACGCTGGCCTCGAGTTCCTCGCCCGGATACACCGGCGCCAGCAGGCGGACCTTTTCACGGGCATGCAGCACGCCGACGGGCCAGGAAAACGCCGCGTGCTGCGGCTGAAAGCTGCCGACGAGGATCGGGTGCACGCTGCGCACGGCGCTTGCCGCGCCATTGCCCGGCACCGCGCGGCCTGCGGCGTCGAGAACGGGGGAATGATCGAAGGTGCCGATGAATGCATCGCTATCGGCGGCGCCGATGCTGTATCGGCAGGGAGGAAAGAGACGGCCCGGTTCGAAGTCGTCGTAGAACAGCTCGTTGCTTGCCATGTCATCACCTGCGTTGAAGGGGATGCGGGCATCGTAAGCAGTTCTTCCCAGGCGCAGGGATACTTAACTTATCTTCAAAAGATAGTTTTTCTTCAAGCGGCGCACAGCCGCCCCAGGCAAGGCCGCGCCGCCACCGAGGGTGGCGAGCGGTACTGGAAAAGCGCCCTCAGGCGGGGCGCGGCAAGCGGCGGTAGAGGGTGCTGCGGTGCACGCCCAACGCGCGGGCCGCGCGGCTGACGTTGCCGCCATGGGCTGCCAGGGCATCGCGGATCGCGGCATCCGTCATCGCCTGCAGATTGGCGGGATCGCCGGCGCTGGCGGACGGAGGAAGGCTGGGCGCGCCGCGGATATCCGCGGGCAGCATGTCGGCATCGACTCTGCCCGCCGGCCCGGCCAGCACGTGCAAGGTGCGCAGCACCGCCACCATCTGCCGGTAGTTGCCGGGCCAGGGATAGGCCATCAGGATGGCTTCGATCTCGGGAGGAAGGACCGGGCCCGCGCCATGCGCCGCCCACAGGCCGCGCAACAGATCCAGGCGATCCGCGCGTGCGCGCAGCGGCTCCAGCGTGACGGTGTACTCGGCGATCCGGAAATACAGGTCGGGCCGCACCGGCGCATCGGGACCTTCATGCGCCAGCGGGCGATGCGTTGCGCATACCAGCGCGAAATCCACCGGCACCGGCCGCGCCGCGCCCAATGGCGACACCTCGCGTGTCTGCAGCACGCGCAGCAGCCGCGATTGCAGTATCAGCGGCATGTCGCCGATCTCATCCAGGAACAGCACGCCGCCATGCGCCTGCCGCAGCAAGCCCTTGCTGCCCTGGCGGCGCGCGCCGGTGAATGCGCCCTCTTCATAGCCGAACAATTCGGACTCGATCAGGCTTTCCGGCAACGCGGCGCAGTTCACCGCCACGAATGGCCCCGACGCCCGCTTGCCGCGGGCGTGCAGCTGCCTTGCGAACACTTCCTTGCCCACGCCGGTTTCGCCTTGCAGAAGGATCGCCACGCCGGCATCGGAAAGATGCACTGCGCGCGCCAGCGCGCCCAAGGTCGCGGTATCGAAATTCGGCGTGTCGACGCGCGCGGGGCCGGCGGGCGGCGAGGCCGGCTGCGCCGGCGCCTGGCGGACTCGGGAGCGCGGCAGCCGCAGGCGCGCGTGATACACCGCGCCCGAACGCGTCTGCACCCTGCCCGCTGCATCGGGGCAGCGGTCGATGTCTCCATCGAAAACATCCGCGTAGCGGTACACGCCCAAGGCGGTGGGCGCAAGGCCCAGGGCCTGCAACGCGCACCGGTTCGCGCCGACCAGCCGGTCGCCCTCGAACGCCATCAGACCTTCGCCCGGCATACCCAGACCGGAATGATCCACGTGCAGCCGCAACACCGCATATTGTTCGTAGGCTTGCTCGAACAAACGGTGCTCGATCAGGTCCACCGCAGCGCGCACCAGTTCCAGCACGTCCGGGCGCACCTCGCGCGCCTGGCTGGACAGGTCCAGCACGCCCAGCGTGCGGCCTTCGCCGTCGGCGATGGGGATCGCCGCGCAGGTCAAGATACGGTTCGGTTCGAAATAATGCTCGGCGCCGTGGACCGTAATGGGTTGGCCCTCCACCAGCGCGGTGCCGATGGCATTGGTGCCTGCGGCGGCTTCGTCCCAGGGCGCCCCGGGCATGAGCGCGACGCGCGAAGCGCGCTGGGCGAAATCCAGGTCGCCATCGCTGTCCAGGACCAGCCCTTGCGCGTCGGACAGGATGACCAGGCTGCCGCTGCCGCCGGCCTGGCGGCGCAACATGGACATGGCGGGCTCGGACATGCGGCGCAGCGCTTCATTGCGCTGCTGCGCCTCGCGCAGCTCTCCCTGCGTCATGAGTTCGGCCCGGCGCACGCCGCGCATGTCGAAACCCAGGTCGGCGCAGCGCCGCCATGATCGCAGGATGGGCTCGGCGACCATGCCGCCGGGCACCGCGCCCTGCTGGTTGAACAGCAGGCGCGCTTGCGTCAGCGCGTGCTGACGGGACTGAGTGGCCATGCATGTCTCCTTGGACAGGCGTTCTGCGACACCTGTTCCGCGACACTGTCGCAAAACGCAACGGTGAGGGGAAGGCCCCCACGCCGCACCCGCTTGCGCGGGCTTGCTGCCCCCCGAGGGGACGCCGAGGAACATTCGCTGTGCGTCGCCCGCTTGGAAAATCTACTTTCGCATGTGCCGCGTGGGCTGTCCAGCGGATAAGTCCGGGCTGGCACGCTCCTTGCTTGATACAGGTCAGGCAGCCGACTGCCGCATCCCCACAATACCGGAGACAAGCATGGACATCGCGACCCGCGTTACCCCCGACACCTACGGCACGCGCCTCGACCTCAAAACCCAGTACGACAATTTCATCGACGGCAAGTGGCAGAAGCCGGCAGACGGCGAATATTTCGACAACGTCACCCCCGTCACGGGCCAGGTCCTGACCCGCAACGCCCGCTCCAAGGAGCGCGACATCGAGCTGGCGCTGGACGCCGCGCACCGCGCCGCTCCCAAATGGGGCTCCACCCCCGCCGCCGAACGCGCCCGCATGCTGATGCAGATCGCCGACGTCATGGAAGCGAACCTGGAACGCCTGGCCACGGCCGAGACCTGGGACAACGGCAAGCCCATCCGCGAGGCGCGCGCCGCCGACATCCCGCTGGCGATCGACCACTTCCGCTATTTCGCCTCGTGCATCCGCAGCCAGGAGGGCGGGCTGTCCGAGATCGACCACGACACGGTGGCCTATCACTTCAACGAGCCGCTGGGCGTCGTCGGACAGATCATTCCGTGGAACTTCCCCATCCTGATGGCGGCGTGGAAACTGGCGCCCGCCCTGGCCGCCGGCAACTGCGTGGTGCTCAAGCCCGCCGAACAGACGCCGCTGGGCATCCTGCTGCTGATGGAACTGATCGCCGACATCCTGCCTCCGGGCGTGGTGAACGTGGTCACGGGCTTCGGCCTGGAGGCCGGCAAGCCGCTGGCGTCCAGCAAGCGCATCGCCAAGATCGCCTTCACTGGCGAAACCACCACCGGCCGCCTGATCATGCAGTACGCGTCGCAGAACATCATCCCGGTCACGCTGGAGCTGGGCGGCAAATCTCCCAACATCTTCTTCGCCGACGTGGCCGCGCAGGACGACGACTTCCTCGACAAGGCCGTTGAGGGCTTCGTCATGTTCGCGCTGAACCAGGGCGAAGTCTGCACCTGCCCCAGCCGCGCGCTGATCCAGGAATCCCTGTACGACAAGTTCATGGAACGCGCCTTGAAGCGCGTCGCGGAGATCAAGCAGGGCAATCCGCTGGATGCGGACACCATGCTGGGCGCGCAGGCGTCCACCGAGCAGCTGGAGAAGATCCTGTCGTACCTGGACATCGGCAAGCAGGAAGGCGCCGACGTGCTGGCCGGCGGCTCGCGCGCGCAGATGCAGGGCGCGCTGGAAGGCGGTTACTACGTGCAGCCCACGGTTTTCAAGGGACACAACAAGATGCGCGTGTTCCAGGAGGAAATCTTCGGCCCGGTGGTGGCGGTGACGACCTTCAAGGACGCCGATGACGCGCTTGCCCTGGCCAACGATACGCTCTACGGCCTGGGCGCCGGCGTGTGGTCGCGCGACGCGAACACGTGCTATCGCATGGGACGCGCGATCAAGGCCGGCCGCGTGTGGACCAACTGCTACCACGCCTACCCGGCGCACGCGGCGTTCGGCGGCTACAAGCAATCCGGCATCGGACGCGAGAACCACAAGATGATGCTCAACCACTATCAGCAGACGAAGAACCTGCTGGTGAGCTACTCGCCGAAGAAACTGGGCTTCTTCTAAGCCGCAAACCGCGAAGGACGGGCGCGCCTGGCCTTGCGGCCGGGCGCGCCCGAAAGGACGACATCATGGCAGAGCACACGCCGCGCGTGGTCGCGACCGACGAAGCGCGCGAACTGATCGAAACCCTGCGCGCCAAGCACGGCCCGCTGATGTTCCACCAATCCGGCGGATGCTGCGACGGCAGTTCGCCCATGTGCTATGCGCTGGGGGAATTCATGGTGGGCGGTTCGGACGTGCTGCTGGGCGAACTGGAAGGCTGCCCCTTCTACATGGGCGAGGACCAGTTCGCCTACTGGGAACACACCCAGCTCATCATCGACGCCGTGCCCGGCCGGGGCGGCGCCTTTTCGCTGGACAGCGCCGAGGGCAAGCGTTTCCTGCTGCGCTCGCGGCTTTACTCGGATGAAGAGTGGGCGCGGGTGGCGCCGGTGGGGCGTGGCTAGGGGGAGATGTGCGTTATGTCGTTATGTGTCAGACACCCGTGTCAGACACCCGGGAAGCGTCTGTTCGGTGCGTGGCGGCGGGGCGTAAGGGTGTCGGACACGGCTTCTGATGAAGGGTGTTAGACACGGCTTCTTTTGAAGGGTGTCAGGGACCCGGCTTCTTTTGGGATGGTGTCTTTTGGCGGTTCTTGGGGCAGGTGCTCGGCCTGTTCCCATTGGAACGACACCCGCCTGATGCGGGCGGCGCGGAATTGCGTGAACGAACGGCCGCCCGGCATGGGCGCACCGCGATAGGCACTGCTGGCGTTCTTCATTGCTTGTTGGTGGTTTGACGAAAAACTCGTGCGGCGTCTGGGCTCAGGCGCGGGCCGCGGGCGGCGTCCAGGCGCTGGCGGGCGCACCCCGGCGCGTCCAGTCCAGCGCATCCTCCAGCCGGTCGTTGCCCCAGAACATTTCGCCGTCCACGAAGAACGTGGGCGCGCCGAACAGGCCCAGGTTGCGGGCGCGGTCCACCTGGCGCCGCAGCGCCTCCTTGGCGGCCTCGGACTTGGCGCGGGCGATCAGCGCGTCCGCGTCCAGCGAAAGATCCGTCAGCAGCTGGTGCACGACGTCCTCGGCCTGGATGTCCTGGTCATGCTGGAAATTGGCGCGGAACACCGCCACGCAGAAATCCCGGCCCCAGGGCTCATCCTGGCCCAGCAGGGCGATGCGTGCGGGCAGCACGCTCATGCGCGGGAATAGGCGCGGCCGCTTGTAGACCACCCCGTACTTCTCGGCCAGACGGGCGATGTCCCGCATCATGTAGGCGCCCTTGCCGGGAAAGAGCCGGAACGGCGTGTCGTTCCAGCCCTGGGCCTGGAAGATCGGGCCCAGCAGAAAGGGGCGCAGCTCGACCCGAACGCCGGCATCCTGCGCCAGGGCGTCGATGCGCTCGATGGCCAGGTAGCTGTAGGGGCTGGCGAAATCGAACCACATCTCGATGCGGGGCGAATCGGGCAGGGACGCAGTCATCACGAACTCCGGTAGGACCCTAGGAAATTAGCGCGACCTGCGCATCCGGCAGGCCGCTGAGAACGACGTCGCGATCGCTGCCGACGGTAACGGAATCACCGGCTTGAAGCACGCTGTCATCGAAGCGGCGGTATTCGGAGACCCACAAGGTGCCGGCGTGACACACGATGCGGAGGCCCGATGCCCGCTTGAGCAGCATAGTCGACCCGCCGGCCAAACGGAATGACATTCCCGCAGTGCAACATACCTGGATCATGGCGTTCCTCCCGGGCCGCGGCGGCGGCAATCGAGGCGGATCGCCGGGCAACGCCCGTTGATCCGTCGTCTGGGTTCTATTGAACGCCTGCGGAGTACTATTGCTCAAGCGACATTTCTGTCCGGTACGCATGAGTTTTACGAATGCCATATCCGCTGGCCAAACTTCCGCCCCTTGATCTCGTCCGAGGCTTCGTGGCCGTGGGCCGCCGCATGAGCATCACCCTGGCGGCGCAGGACCTGCATGTAACCCAGTCCGCCGTCAGCCGCCAGATCCGGGCGCTGGAAGCCCACCTGGGCGTGCCCTTGCTGGTGCGCGGCTTCCGCAGCGTGTCGTTCACCTCCGAAGGCGCCCAGCTATTCCGCATGGCCGACGTCTGGCTGAGCCAGCTGGGCGATTTGACCGAGCAGCTGCGGGCCCCCGAAAGGCGCACGCCCGTCACCATCACCACTACCATCGGCGTGGCGTCGCTCTGGCTGCTGCCCCGCCTGGGCGACTTCCAGGAGGCCCACCCGCATATCGACGTGCGCGTGGCGGCGGACAACCGGCTCATCGACATCGACCGCGAGAACGTGGACATCGCCATCCGCTACAGCCTGCGCGACAGCGTGCCGGACACGGCGGCCTGGCTGTTCGGGGAATCGGTGGTGCCGGTGGCGCACCCGTCCCTCCGGGCGCGCGAACTGGATGCGCGCGAACTGCAGCGCCACGTCTTGCTGGAGTTCGACGACCCCACGCGGCCCTGGCTGCAATGGTCCGAATGGCTCAATGCCCGCGGCCTGGGCCGGGTGGCCGCCAAGGGCATGCTGCGTTTCAACCAGTACGACCAGATCGTGCATGCAGCCCTGGCGGGCCACGGCATCGCGTTGGGACGGCTGGCGCTGATCGCCCCGATGCTGGCGGACAAGCGCCTGGAGGCCGTTGGCGGGCAGGCCGCCCGCGCCACCGATCTTGCCTACTGGCTGGTGCGCAATGCGCGCCGCAGCACGCCGGACGCGGAGGTCGTCATGCAATGGCTGATGGAACAGGCCGCGGCGACCGCGCGCGACCTGACCTCGTAGGGCCCGCGGGCCCCGCGCCTACTCCACGCGCACGAGGGGCTCGCCGGCGCTCATCTCGCCGATGACGGCGGCCTGGGCGAAGCCCTGCCCATGGAACAGGTCCAGCACCGCCTCGGCCGTTTCCGGCGCGCAGGACACCAGCAGGCCGCCGGAGGTCTGGGGGTCGGTCAGCAGGGCGCGCTGCGTGTCGGTGACCGCGGCGCCCAGGCGGATGGATTCGCCATAGGACGCCCAGTTGCGGCCGGATGCGCCAGTAATGACGCCGTTTGCCGCGTGGGCCTGCACGCCGGGCAGCCAGGGCAAGGACTCCAGCCGCAGGCGCGCCGTCAGTTTCGCTCCGCGCGCCATTTCCAGCGCATGGCCGAGCAGGCCGAAGCCCGTCACGTCGGTAACGGCATGCACGCCGTCCAGCGCGGCCAGCGCCGCCCCCGGCCGGTTCAGGCGGGTGGTGGTGTCGATCATCACCCGGTAGCCGGCCTCGTCCAGAAGGCTTTTCTTCAACGCCGCCGACAGAATGCCCACGCCCAGGCCCTTGCCCAGGATCAGCACGTCGCCGGCCCGGGCGTCGGCGTTGCGCTTCACGCGGGCCGGATGCACCAGCCCCATCGCAGCAAGACCGTAAATGGGTTCGACGGAATCGATGCTGTGGCCGCCGGCCACCGGTATGCCGGCATCCGCGCACACCGATTCGCCGCCGCGCAGGATGTCCGCGATGACGCTGTGCGGCAGGACGTTGATCGGCATGCCCACGATCGCCAACGCCATGATCGGCGTGCCGCCCATCGCATACACGTCGGACAGCGCGTTGGTCGCCGCGATGCGGCCGAAATCGAATGGATCGTCCACGATCGGCATGAAGAAGTCGGTGGTGGCGATCAGCGCCTGCTCGTCGTTGAGGCGGTACACCGCTGCATCGTCGGCGGTCTCGGTGCCGACCATCAGATCCGGGTAGCTGGCCGCGGGGCCGAAGCGCGCCAACAGCGCCGACAGCACGCCCGGCGCAATCTTGCAGCCACAGCCGCCGCCGTGCGAAAGCGAAGTCAGCCGCGGCACCGCGGCGCTAGCAACATCCTGGGGCATTTCGATCTCCATACGCCAATCGAAAAGCATAGCACCGCCTTGGCGGCCCTTTTGCGCGGCCCGGCCGCGTGGCCCGCGGGCGCGCCGCCGGCCGCCCCTATGGCAGAAATTGGCCGCGGAAATGCGCTTTTTCACGGATTCCGGATGCGCGCCCCGCTGCTACCATGGCCGCCACCCTCGGGGAGGCGGCAGGCTCGCCTTCCGGCGACGCCGCGCCGCGGATTGCCTGCACGCGGCCCCCTCATTTTTTCCCGGTTAGTCCGTAGGAACGCCGATGCGCCGCCTTGTTGTCCTGGCCCTGTCTTTCGCCGCCGCGCTGGCGCCCGCCATGACGGGTGCCGCGCCGGCCATGCCGACCCCGGCTGCGGCGGCCACCGAGGCGGCCCGCCAGGCCGCCATGGAGGGTTATCTCTATTTCTACCCCCTGGTGACGATGGACCTCACCCGCCGCCAGTCGATCCATCCGTCCCGGGGCGCGCAAGGCGCGCCCGCCAATACCTTCCTGCACGGACGGGCCCTGCCGGAACCCGAGGCCGCCACGCCGTGGGCCAACCCCGACATGCTGCGCAGCACCGCCTGGCTGGACCTGACCGGCGGTCCGGTGGTGCTCTCCACGCCGGACACCCAGGGACGGCTCTACACGCTGACGCTGCTGGACATGTGGACGGACGCCTTCGCCATCCTCGGCAAGCGCGGCACCGGCACGGCCAAGGGCAATACCGCCATCGTGCCGCCGGGTTGGACCGGCGCGCTGCCTCCGGGCATGGCCCGCATCGACGCTCCCACGGCCCATGTCTGGGCCAAAAACCTGATCCAGGCCGACGGCCCCGCCGACTACGCCGCGGTCCACGCCTTGCAGGACGGCTTCGTCCTGACGCCGCTTGCGCAATGGAACCTGCCCCCCCAGGCTCAGCGGCTGCGCTCCGATCCCTCACTGGACCTGGCCATCCCGGTGCGCGAGCAGGTGGAATCGATGCCCACGGACGCTTTCTTCACCTACGCGGCCGGACTGCTGCGCAAGAATCCGCCGCACCCCACGGACCAGCCCGTGCTGGCCCAGTTGCGCCGCGTAGGCCTGGTTCCCGGCAGGCCGTTCGATTTCGACAAGCTCGACCACCCTGCCAAGCAAGGCATGCGCCGGGGGATGCGGGCCGCGCGCGAGCGCATGGCGGCCGCGGCGGGCCGGACGGTGCAGGACGTCAACGGCTGGCAACGCGAAACCGCCAGCATCGGCGTGTACGGCAACGCCTATCTGCGGCGCGCGCTGGCCGCCCAGGCGCAGCCGGGCTCGGGCCTGCCCGAGGACGTGGCCGTGCTGCTGCTGGCTGCCGACAGCGAGGGAGCGCCGCTGGACGGCGCGCACGGCTATGTGCTGCGCTTCGAAAGCGGCCAGCTCCCGCCCGCGGGCGCGCTGTGGTCGCTGGCGGCGTACGATGGCAACGGCATGCCTGCCGCGAATCCCCTGGGCCGCCGCGCGCTCGGCAGCCGCGCGCCCCTGCGCTACAACGCCGACGGTTCGCTGGACGTGCGCCTCAGCCATGCGGTCCCCGCGCCCGAAGCGCAATCCAACTGGCTGCCCCTGCCGCTCTCGGGCCCGGCCAGCGTGCTGCTGCGCGTCTACCAGCCCGGGCCGGCGCTGCTGGACGGTTTGTGGGCGCCCCCGGCCGCGCAGCGGGAAGAAAACCCGGAAAGCGCCGAAAAGACGGAGCCATGACGGGCGCCTGCCGCTACCATAGGCGTTTTATCCGAGATTCAACGCCGCCATGGACGACGCCTTTAGCCACCAATTGTCGATGACCATCCTGATGACGCCCGACATGGCGAATTTTTCAGGGAATGTGCACGGCGGAACCATCCTCAAGTACCTGGACCAGGTGGCCTACGCCTGTGCCAGCCGGTACGCCGGCCAGTACGTCGTGACCTTGTCCGTCGACCAGGTCGTGTTCCGCGAACCCATCCACGTGGGCGAGTTGGTGACCTTCCTGGCCGCCGTGAACTACACGGGCCGCACGTCCATGGAAATCGGGATCAAGGTCGTCACCGAAGACATCCGCAAGAAGCTCGTGCGCCACACCAACAGCTGTTACTTCACGATGGTGGCGGTAGACGACCAGGGCGCCCCCACCGCGGTGCCGCCGCTTGCGCCGCGCACGCTCGAGGAAAAGCAGCGCATGGAAGCAGCCAGGCTGCGCCGCGAACTGCGCCAGGAAATGGAACGCCGGCACGGCGAGATCAAGCGCGAAACCACGCACGACGCCCAACCCGGCGCCTGACCTGCCACCGGGCCGCGGCCTGCGTTCAATCCGGGCCGCTGCCATGATGCCGCCGGTACGCCGCCGGCGACACCCCGACATGCTTGACGAAGGCCCGCCGCAAAGTGTCCACGTTGGCGAAGCCGCACTGAGCCGCCGCCTGCTTGGGCGTGGCGGCGCCGCCCTCCAGCATGGCCCGGGCCGCCGCCACGCGCGTCATCTCCACCCAGGCCGCCGGCGTGACGCCGACCTCGGCGTGGAACAGCCGCGCAAAGTGCCGCGGGCTGAGGCCCGCGTGCGCGGCCAGGGCATCCACCGACAACGGCAGCTGCGGGTGCGCCGCCACCCAGCGCTGCACTTCCTGCAGCACCGACCTGCCGACCGGCCCGGCCTGCCCCTTGCGGCTGAACTGAAGCTGCCCGCCAGGGCGCTTGAAGAACATCACCAGCTGCGACGCCACTTTCGCCGCCACCTCGCGTCCCAGGTCCTCTTCGACGAGCGATAGCGCCAGATCCAGCCCGGCCGTCACGCCCGCCGAGGTGCGCAGCTTGCCGTCGCGCACGTGCAGCGCATCTTCCTCGACCTCGACCCGCGGATAGGCCAGCCGCAACTCCCGGGCCGCATTCCAGTGCGTCGTCACCCGGCGCCCATCCAGCAGGCCCGCGGCCGCAAGCACGAACGCGCCGGTGCAGACCGATCCGTAGCGCCGGGCCTCTCGCGCCGTCGCCCGGATCCATTGCAGCGCGGGCGTGCTGAGCACCGCGCGCGAGGCATGCGGCGTGCCGGCGACCAGCAGCGTGTTCAAGCGCGGCAGCGGGTCGCCCACCACGGCGTCGGGCAGGAGGCAGACGCCCGACGAGCTGCGCACGGGCCCCGGTTCATAAGCCACCACGCGCAACACGTAGTACGCGCGCCCCAGCTCCGCATTGGCCTGGGCGAAGACGTCGAGCGGGCCCGAAACGTCGAGCATCTGGACGCCCGGCAGGGCCAGCACGGCAATGGTTTGGGTCATGGCAGCAGATCGCGGTATTTGGCAGGAATCGGCGTATTACGCCTATTGAGGCCATTCTAGTGCGGCAGCAGAATGAATCGCCACCCCCTACCTGAAGGCCTTTGCCATGACATTCTCCATCGACGACATCCAGATCCCCGACAGCCAGCTGGCCCGCGAAATCACCGAACTGGTGCGCGACACCGAGTCGCCGCTGCTGTTCCATCACTCCAGCCGCGTCTATTACTTCGGCGCGCTGGCGGGCAAGCAGCGCGGGCTGAAATTCGACCCAGAGCTGCTGTATTGCGGCTGCATGTTCCACGACATGGGACTGACGCAGCGGCACAGCAGCAACTGCTGCCGCTTCGAAGTGGACGGCGCCAACGCGGCGCGCGATTTCCTGCAAAGCCGCGGCATCGCCCCGCGGGACATCGAGCTCGTCTGGACGGCGATCGCGCTGCACACCACGCCCGGCATTCCCGAATTCATGGATCCCATCGTCGCGCTGGTGACCGCGGGCGTGGAAATGGACGTGCTGGGCCTGACCTATGGCGAATACAGCGACGCGCAGCGCCAAGCCGTGGTGGCGGCCCATCCGCGCGGGCCGCGCTTCAAGGAGGAGATCATCCAGGCCTTTTACGACGGTATCAGGCACAAGCCGCAAACCACGTTCGGCAACGTCAAGGGCGACGTGATCGCCGACAAGGAGCCGGACTTCCGGCCCGGCAATTTCTGCGACGTCATCCGCCAGTCGCGCTGGGCGGGCTGACGCCGGGCCTGGGCGCGTCAGGCGCGCTCGGCGGCTGGCGGCTGGCCCGGCGGCGCACCGGCCGGTTCGCGGTCGCGGTCCCGGCCCGCCAGGCGCTTGAGCCCGAGCCACTGCTGGGACCAGAAGCTACGGCCGTAGTCCCTGGCGCCCGCTTCGGGCTGCTGGTCATGGATGCCGGTGGGGCCGTAGCCCACGCCGAAACGCGCGGTGCGGAACAGCACGTCCCAGATGGGGAACAGCGCGCCGAAGTTGTAGCCGCCCGCCGGCCCCGGCGACGAAGCGTCGTAGGCGATGGAGTGATGGTGGCGGTGGAAGCGCGGACTGACCAGCAGGCGTTCGCCCACGGCGCCGAAATGCATGCGCAGGTTGGCGTGCGAAAAGCTCTGCGCCAGCTGGGTAATGGCCACCACCATCACGAACTGCGCCGGCGGCACGCCCACCAGTTGCGACACGAACACCACCAGCACGTCGCGCAACATGTCGTCCAGCAGGTGGTTGCGGTCGTCGCTCCAGATAGTCATCTGGCGCTGGCTGTGGTGCACGGCATGCAGCGCCCAGAGCCAGCCGAAGCGGTGCTGGGCGCGGTGATAGAAGTAGTCCACCGCGTCGAACAGCAGCAGGTAGATGATCAGGCTGACCCAGGCCTTATCGGTCACGCCAGGCCAGTACTGGTCCAGCTGGAACGTCGCGAAGCCCCATATGTGGAGCTGGCCGAACACGCTGTCCCATAGCGGATCGATGGTGAAGAAGAGCACCAGGCGGAACGCGCCGAGCCGGTGGATCAGCGTGTACAGCACGTCGATGCCGATCTGGCGGCGGTCGGTGACGGGTTCCACGGGCCGCAGGCGCTGCAGGGGGCCGAACACCAGGACCAGCACCGCGATCTGCAGCAGGCCGACCAGCAGCCACATCGTGGCGTCATAGCCGTCCTCGATGAAGTTGCTCATGCCCAGATGAAACAGCGCGGGCTGAATCGCCGTTTCGAAGACCCATTGCTGGCACTCTCCGAAAAGTTGACTAAGCGTATCCATGATCAATGATGAGTGGCAATCCAGTCGCGGTAGGCCGGATGCTTGTCCAGAGTAGCGAAACAATAGCCCTTGCGCTGCAAACCTTCAATCAGAGGCTCCAGCACGGCGGGCGCCCAGGGATCCTGGCGCGACCAGATGCCCAGATGGGCAAGCAGGATGTCGCCGGGCTTTATCGTGCGCAGCGCCTGGTCCAGCAACCGGGCATTGGGATATTTGTCGCTGGGCAGCTCGTCGCCCAGGAAACCCGCGGGCGCCCAGCCCACGTGCTCGAAGCCGCAGGCCTTGGCCGCCTTCAGCAGCGCCGGCGAGGTCTTGCCGCCCGGGGCTCGGTAGATCGGCAGCATGTTCTTGCCGGTCATCTGGTGGAAACGGGTGACGGACCGCTTGATCTCGGCGCAATACTGCTCGGGCGTCCACTCGGCGCGCTTGCCCGCGTCGGGGCCGGCGCTGGGCTTGACGCGGAACCTGCCGCCGGGCAGGTCGCCCTGCCAATAGACGTGATCGTAGGTATGCGAGCCGAAGGCATGCCCTTCCGCCGCGCGCGCCTTCCACCAGGGCGCCCACACGTCGTCCATGCTGGAGCCGTCCGTCAGCGTGCGTTCATTGGCGAGAAAGAACGTGACCGTGACGTGATGGCGGGCCAGCACATCCGCCACCAGCGGCGCCACGCCCATGTGGCCGGTGTCGAAGGTCAGGTAGACGGGCTTGTCGCAGGTGGCCGGTTCCGCAGCGCCTGCGGCGGGAACCGCCAGCGCCAAAAACAAGGCCCCAGCCAAGCCCCTTAAAGCGCGCGCAGCGTGGGGGCCCTCTTTCGCCGCCGGGCCGCCCCAAGGCGAAAGACGCCCCCTCGGGGGGCAGCAAGCGCGCGCAGCGTGGGGGCTCCCTTTCGCCACCGGGCCGCCCCAAGGCGAAAGACGCCCCCTCGGGGGGCAGCAAGCGCGCGCAGCGTGCGCAGCGTGGGGGCTCTTTCCTCTATCTTGTCGGAGCATGGTTCAGCGTCCACACGCCGTGGGGGGACTTGCCCACCGGCACCTGGTTGGAGACCTTCTTCTGCTCAAGGTCCACCACGGTGAGCTTGCGCGCCCAGCGCGAGGTGACAAGCAACGTCTTGCCATCGGCCAGCACGTCCATGCAGTCCGGGCCGCCGGGCACCGGGAACGTTTCTACGACGGTCAGCGTCTGCATATCGATGCGGCTGATGGAATTGGCGGTGCGGTTGCTCACGAACAGATGGCGATGGTCGCCTTGCGCGCGGAAGGCGTGCGCGCCGGCGGCGGTCTTGATGCGCGTCACCAGCCTGGCCGGGCCATTGCTGACGTCATAGGCCTCGACGTAGGAATCGCCCGTCAAGGCCACCAAGAGGGTTTTCTGGTCGGGCGTCAGGAATACGTCGGCGGGCGTCTTGCCCACGGGCACCGTCCACTTCGGAGTCTGGGTTGCCAGGTCGATCGCGATCAGCTGATCGCTGTCCTGCAGGGTGACATAGGCCGTCGTGCTGTTCTTGTCGATCATGATGTGGCTGGGCGTCTTGCCCGCCGGGATGCGCTTGACCAGAGCCAGGTCGAACCCCTTTTCCAGCGGCTTCCACGCATAGATGTCGATATGGTCCAGGCGGTTGGCCGCCGTCACGAACCATTTCATGTCGGGCGAGAATTGAAGCTGGTAGGGATCGACGATGCCCGTCAGGGTGCGCTGCACCTCGCCCGTCTTGGGATCCATCAGCGTGATCGTGTCGCCGGTGGCATTGGCCACCATGAGCGACTTTTCGTCGGGCGTGAGATACAGGTGGTGCGGCTCCTTGCCCGTCGGCACGCGCCGCAATTCCTTGTAGGTGGCCGGATCGATGATGCTGACGTTGGCGTCCAGGGAGTTCAGGACGAAAATCGGCGTGGACGCCGCCGCGGCGCTAAGCGCCATCCCTACGCCGAACAGGGCGTAGCGGACAAAATGCTTGGGGTTCAATTTCTAGGTCCGGCAAAGGGAAATCGGGCTGGGTCCCGGTGCTCGCCATTGTAGGCACGGCGGCCTGACAAAAGAGCGTCAAAGCCTGCTTTCGCCACAAACGCACACGCCTGTTGCGACCCAGCAACAAGCGTGTTCCGATCTGCCCCCGAAAACCGGAAAACTCATTTTGCGCCAATGGGTTGCGCGTTGGCGGCGGCCCAGTTTGCAGCGGCGATATCGCGCTCGCGCAATGTCGCCGCGCGCGCGGCGGATGAAGGCCCCAGGTCGGCCTCCAGCACACCGCCCTCGGGCCCCACCACGAAGGATCCGATGCCGGTCTGTCCGTAGCGGGCGGGCCAGGCGACGATGCGATACGTATCGCCCTGCCCGCCCGGGATCACCTTATAGCGGTATCCGTAATAGGCATCGTCCAAGGGCACCTCGGGCCCCATGGTCAAGGCGTCCGGTCCGAAAGCCTGCTGCGGGGAACCTGGGACCTCCGGCCAGTACAGGCCATCCCGCTCGCCCGTCCGGCTGACCAGGCGGCTGGCGTAGCGCCCCTGGCCCACGCCGTCCTTGTAGCGCGCCTGCGCAGCCTGCAACTGCTGCAGGGTTTCGATGGCAGTCAGCTCATTGCGGCCTATCGCCCGGCGGCGGATTTCCGCCGTGCCCGCGGCCGGATCGAAGCGCCAGCCGTGGCCGGCGCGCACGATGGGCACGGGCAGCGTCCAGCCCGAGTCGCCAACGCCCAGCCAGGAGCGCCCCCCGTCGGCGATGATCTCGTGCTTGCGGGACCACGCCGCCAGGAAGCGGTAGATATCCTCCTGCGCCACGCCGCCCGGCACGATCCGCTGATGATTCGGCCCCAGCACCTTGGCCAGCCCGTCGAGGTCGCCGGTCGCCATGGCGTCGACGAAGGCATCCGCGGCCGCCTGCGGACTGGGGTACAGGCTTTGCGCTGCGGCGGGAGCCGCCAGGCCGAGCGCCAGCGCCGATGCGGCGCACAGCGCGCGCAAACGGGCGAAAGCCATGAAAGTTCCGTTTTCCATGATGCTTATCTCCGGCCGCCGAAATGTCCGCCACCACCGCCGCGCCCTCCGCCTCCGTGCCCGCCGCCGCGCTGGATTCCTCCGCCGCCGCCGTGGCCCATTTCGCTGCGATGGCTCTGCTGCCGCATGCGTTCGCCGTTGCCTGCGTCGCTCAGCGCATTGGTGCTGTTGGAGGCCCGGCCCCGGTTGCGAGCGGCCGATTCGTCCGCGCGCTGGCGCTGGGCGGCGGCCTGGCGGTCTTGCGACGACATGCCCGAAGCCCGGTCGTGCTGCGCGCCAGCCTGGGGCCGTTCGCGAGCGCCCTGGCCGGCCTGCTGCCGCTGGCCTTGACCTTGCCCGCGTCCCGCGGCGCCCTCGCCCCGGCCAGCGCCCGGCTGGCTGTGCCCCGGAATGGCCTGGCCGGTACGGCCTTCAAACGATTGCGCCGCGCGTTCGCGGGCGGCATCGCGGGAGCTGGCCCCTGGCGCCGCGCCGGACGCGCGGCCGGCTTGGCCCTGCCGCTGCGCGCGGTCCTGCAGGCCCGCCTGGCGCTGGCTGTCGAAGCGCTGGCGGCTGGCCTGGTCGGCATATGGCGCGTTACCGCGGTTGGCCGCGTTGTGCTGCCAGGCAACCTTGTTGTTGTTGACGTTGGTCCGGTCGATGCGCTGGTTGACGTTGATGTTGTTGTAGCGGTTGACGTCGATGTCCACGTCGTTGTGCCCCCAGTCGAAACCGCCCCACATCGAGTTGATGGCGGCCACGCCCAGGCCGAAGCCGACGCCGGCCACCAGCGAGGTGGCGAACACCGATCCCGGCGGCGGCGGATAGTAGTAAGGGGGATAGGAGGGATAGGCCCAGGCGCCGTAGACCACGCTGGGGTTGTAGCTGGGCACGTACACCACCTGCGGATCCGCCGGCTCGATCACGACGACGGTCTTGTCATTGGCGGTGCTGGAGGTGACCTTCTGCTGCGGCGTGCTCTTCAGGTTGCCCGCCTTCTGGGCCTGGACCCGCAGCCGCTGGACCGAATCCATGACCGCGTCCGGTTGGGCCAGGAAGGCGTCGCCCACGGACTTCACCCAGTCCGGCTGCCGTCCCATCATGTCCATGACGGACGGAAAGGCCACCAGGGCCTTGACGCTAGGGTCCCAGGCCTCGCCCTCGACCGCCTTGACGGCCTTGTCGCCGGATTCGGAAGCATGGCCGGCCGACCACTTGGCGGCCGCCGCCACGTCGTCGGGATAGGTGGCGCCCATGAGTATCTGGGACAGCAGCGAATCCGGGTATAGCGCCACGGGAGCCATGAGCTGATCCAGTTGCGCGTTGTCCAGCTTGGTCTGCGCCGTGGCGGGGAGGCAGGCCGCCAGCCCCAGGCATAACCAGCCGATGAACCACCGATGCAGTCGACGCATTTTCCGTTCTCCGTGAATCGCAAAGCATCACGCCACAAGCCAGGAGGGAACAGCCGGATATCGCGCTGACAATATATGCCCAACGGCGGCGCAGGGGAAGCGCCGCGTTGTGGCGTTTATGGCGTTACAGCTTGGCGACGGACACCTCGGTGGCCTTGACGAAGGCCAGCACCTCGGTGCCCACCTGCAGGTCCAGTTCTTTCACGGAGCGCGTGGTGATCACGGACGTGACGATGCCCGCGGGAGTGTCCACGTCCACCTCGGAAACCACCGGTCCCAGGACGATCTCCCTGATCTTGCCGCGGAACTGGTTGCGCGCGTTGATGGATTGAATGCTCATGGTCCGGCTCCTGAAGGTATGACGAGTAGGGCAAGCCTACGGGCCGGGCGCGCCGCGGAGAAGGACCGATTCCGAATGGCGATATGCGGAATCGGCATATGGCGGGGCGGCGCCGGCCGGGCCGCGTCTCGTCCGTATGCGGGACTGGCCTGCCGCCGGACGCGAGCCTATACTGGATTCGCGGTTGCTCGGTATTCCTTTTCCTAAAGGAGAGGCAACATGTACAAGCACTTGCTCATCGCCGTGGACGGCTCGCTCCTGTCCGAATCGGCTTTCAAGCGTGCTCTTGTTTTCGCCAAGGAAATGGGAGCCACGGTGACGCTCATCCGCGCCATCCCGGAAGATCATCTGCTGATCTACCAGGCCGAGATGCTGGGCACCACGCAAACGCAGCATACCGACCAGGCACGCAAGAACGCGCAAACGTATCTGGACGGCCTGGAAGCGGAAGCGCGCCACGCGCTGGTGCCGTGCAACGCCATCGTCACGGTCAACGATCATCCCCATGCAGCAATCGTCGAGGCGGCGCAAAGCCTGGGCTGCGACCTGATCATCATGGGTTCGCACGGGCGCCACGGCATGACCGGCTTCCTGCTGGGCAGCGAAACCCAGCGCGTGCTGGCGCACACCCGCCTGCCGGTGCTGGTGTTCCGCTAGGGCCGGCTCAGCCGGCGACGGCCAGCGCGTGCTGGAAGGTGAAGCTGTCGGCGTACATGTGGTCGAGGCTGGCGCCGCGCGAGGCCAGCAGGCTCTTGGCCTGCTGGATCATCTCCGGCGCTCCGCACAGGTAGATCGCGTGCTCGGACAGATCTTCGTGGTCTTCCAGGACGGCCTGCTGCACGTGGCCGCGCCGCCCCTGCCAGCCCGCCCCCGCGCGCGACAGCACCGGCACGAAATTGAATTCGTACAGGCGCCCGGCCCAGCCTTCGATCACGTCGCGCAGGTACAGGTCGGACTCGGTGCGCATGCCCCAGTAAAGGGTGACGGGCGGGCAGTCCTCGTTGTCCAGCAGCGATTCCAGGATGGCCTTGATGGGCGCGATGCCAGTGCCGGTGGCCATCATGATGAGCGGCCGCCAGTCTTCCTCGTGATAGCTGAACACGCCCAGGGGAGCCTCGATCTCCACGCGGGCGCCGGCTTGGGCCTGCCCCAGCCAGAGGTCGGTATAGCGGCCTCCCGGAATGCGGCGGACGTGGAAGTCCACCAGGTTGCCTGCGGGCACGGACGCCATGGAAAAGCTGCGCGTCTCGCCATCGGGCAGCACCACGTTCATGTATTGGCCCGGCACGTATTCCAGGCCGGGTTCGGGAAGCGCCAGCGTCAGGTGGATGACGTCGTCGCAATACCTTTCGATGCCGTGGATCGTGGCGGGCAGGCGGCGCGGCTCCGGAAACGATTGCCGGCTGCTGGCCACGCTGATGCACAGGTCGCCCAGGGGCCGGGCCTGGCAGGCCAGCGCATAGCCGTCGGCAGCCTCCTCCGGCGTCAGCGCCATCGGAAACTCGTCGTACGCGACGGCGCCGGACTCCAGTTTGATGCGGCAGGTGCCGCAGCCGCCGAAGGTGCACTCGTGCGGCAGCTTCACCGCCGAGCGCTCCGCGGCCTGCAGCACGGATTCGCCGTCTTCGACGTGGAACGCCTCGTCGGTTTCCAGGATATGCACGCGGTATGCCATGGCCGGCCTCGCCTATTTCTTGATGTCCGCCTCGACCAGCACTTTCATGCCGCGCGGTTCCAATAGCGCCGCCAGCGCGGCCAATGCGGCCAGGCCAGCCTTGGTGTCCTGCTCGCCATTGCCGCCGCTCAGGCCCACGCCGCCGATCACTTCGTCATTCACCACGATGGGAAAACCGCCGACGAACACCGCAAACTTGCCGTCGAAGCTCCACTGGATGCCGAATGCCTCGTTGCCGGGCAGCGCGGGGCCGTTGGGCGGGGTGTTGAACAGATGCGTGGAGCGTTTGTGCCCGGCGGCCGTGAATGCCTTGTTCCACGCGATCTGCGGGCCGGTGATGCGCGCCCCGTCCATACGCTCCAGCGCGATGGGATAACCGCCGTCGTCCACGATGCAGATGGTTTCCAGCACGCCTATCTCTTCCGATTTGGCGATGGCTGCGCGGACCATGGCGCGCGCTTCTTCAAGTTCCAGGCGGTAGACCTGTTTCATATCGATATCCTCTTCGATTGCAATGGACGGGAGCGCGTGGCGTCAGCCCGCGCGGTAGACAGTCTTGATCTGGGTGTAGAACTCCAGGCCGGCGCGTCCCGACTCGCGGAACGTGGACGTGCTGGAATGCTTGAGTCCGCCGAACGGGGCGTTGATCAGGTTGCCGGTGGTGGTCCGGTTGATCTTCACCGTGCCCGCCTGGATGTCGCGCGCGAAACGATGCGCGTAGCGCGCGTCGGTGGTGGCGATCGCGGCCGCCAGGCCGTACTCGGTGTCGTTGGCCTTGGCGATGGCGTCTTCATAGCCATCGACCTCGATCAGCGCTATCACGGGCCCGAAAATCTCCTCCCGCGCGATGCGCATCTGTTGCGTCACCCCGGTGAACAACGCCGGCGACACGAAGTAGCCGCGGTCGAAGCCCTCGCCCGTGATGCGGTCGCCGCCATACAGATGGGTGGCCTCCTGCTTGCCGAGGGCCACATAGCCCAGCACGTTGTCCAGCTGCTTGGCCGTCGCCAGTGGACCCAGGTCGAAATTTCCATCCAGGCCATTGCCGATGGTCAGCGCCTTCATCCGGGCCAGCAGCCTGTCGGTGAAGTCCTGCCGCACCCGCTTGTCCACCAGCACCCGGCTGGTGCCGGTGCAGGCCTGGCCGCTGAGCGAAAAGCCACCCTTCACGGCAAGGTCCACAGCCCGGTCCAGGTCGGCGTCCGCCAGAACGATCAGCGGATTCTTTCCGCCCAGTTCCATCTGCGTGCGCGTGGTCAGCCCGGCCGTCCGGTGGATCTGCTCGCCCGCGGCGGTGGACCCGGTGAAGGAAATCGCGCGGACGGCGCGCGCGCCGGTGATCGCCTCGCCCACCGCGCCGGCCGGCCCCGTCAGGAAGTTGAGCACGCCGGCGGGCAGCCCGGCCTCTATGAACGCCTCGGCCAGGCGGTAACCCGACAAGGGGGCATCGGAGGACGGCTTGAACACCACCGTGTTGCCGGCGATCAGTGCCGGGGCGATCTTGCGGGCGGGGATGGAAATGGGGAAGTTCCAGGGCGAAATCACCGTCACCACGCCCAGCGGCTCGCGCTGGCTGTAGACCACCATGTCCGGATCGTCATTGGGATAGGTTTCGCCCGTGAAGGACTGGCCTTCCACGGCGTAGAACCGGATCGTCTGGGCCGAACGCAGCACTTCATCCTTGGCCAGGCCCAGGCTTTTGCCCTCCTCCCGCGTCAGTTCGCGCGCGATGTCGCCGGCATGGTCTTCCAGGTGCTGGGCCGCCCGAAACAGGATTGCGGCGCGCTTGGAGATCGGCATGTCGCGCCAGACGGGGAACGCCGCCTCCGCCGCTTCCACGGCCTGCTGTGCGTCGGACGCGTCCGATACCTGGAAACGGCCCACGATATCCGAGGTATCCGCGGGATTGACGTTGGGCGCCGTTTTGCCAGTGGCGCTGGGAACCCAGGCGCCGCCGATGTGGTTCAGGAAAGTTTGCTGCGAGAGATCGTCCACGGGAGCGCTTCCTTTGGCTATGCCAGGCGTGCCGCCAAGAGGACGGCTGATTGGCTTAGGAACATTGTATACTTTAATCAATATAGGGCGATACGTGAAAACCCCTGGTCCGCCGGCCAGCAAGCGGCCGCCCTCAAGTGCAAAGGGTCCCCGCAGGGACCCTCCAGCCCGCCTGGCGGCCGGCTCAATGCCAGATCAGCACCGCGCAGATCGTCGAGACGAACAGCGCCAGCAACACCGGCAGCAGCAGGGCGCGCACCAGGGACAGCACGTTCACCCGCGCGAAGCCCGCCACCGCGATCAGCGAGGACCAGGCGATCAGCGTGCCGCCCCCGGTCCAGACCGCGCCCATCTGCCCGACCGCCGCCAGCGTTGCGGGATCCACGCCCACCACCGGCCCCAGGGCGCCCGACAGCGTGCCAGTCAGCGGCAGGCCGGCGAAACCCGAGCCGTCGATGCCGGTGATCATGCCGACCAGCAGCACGCCGAAGGCCACGAGGAAATGGTTCTCGGGTATCAGATGCTGCCCCGCCGAGATCACCTCGAACAGCAGCCCGGGGGCTTGCGCCTGGGGCACGCCCAGGATCTGCGCGGCGGTTTCATTGGCGCCGACGAAGAAGAAGCCCGCGATCGGCAGCACGGAGCCCATGGCCTTGAAGGCGAACACGAAACCGTCGGTGACATGCTCCGGACAGACGTCCAGCATCTTGCGCGGCCCCTCCGCCGCCAGCGTGACCAGCATCATCACGACGAAGGCCACGCCGCCCACCAGCGCCGCCGCGTCGCCGCCCCGCAGCGCGGGCAGGGACGGGAACAGGCGCGGCAACACCATCACCGCGATCACGCCCAGGAAGGCCAGCGGCGTCACGACCGCGAAAGTCTTGGACCAGCGCACCCGGCGGCGCTCCTCTGCACTGAGCTGCGGCTCGCTGGGCAGGGCCGGATCGGCGCCCATGGTGCCGCGCGCAAGTTCCGCCTTGTCGAACGAGCCCGAATGTTCGATGCTCGCCAGGCTGCCGTCCTGCGCGCGCGCCTGCCAGGCCGACAGCAGCGCCGGATCGGCTGCCACAATGTGCTTGCGGACCAGCAGGTAGGCGGCCACCAGCGCCACGCCGCCAGTGATCAGCGACAGCACCAGCGCGCGGTCGGCCACCATGGCGGCGCTGACCGCCGCCCCCGCGGCCTTGGCGCTGATGCTCGGCGCCACGCCGATCACATAGTCCGAGGACAGGGCCATGCCCTGGCCGGCGATGGCGATGGCCATCGCGCCCGCCAGCGGCGGCAGTCCGGCCGCGATGGCGGCGGGCAGCAATATGGCGGAGACCAGCGGCACCGCCGGAGTGGGCCAGAAGAAAAGAGAGATCACATAGGTACAGAGGGCGATGATCAGGAACGAGGAGTGCCCGCCCCGCATGACGCGGCGGAACGGCTGCACCATGCGCACGTCCGCCTGCAGGGTCTTCAGCGCGTTGAGCAGCGCCGTCATGAAGGTGATCACCAGGAATATATTGAACAGCTCCTTGGCGGCCACGAAGCTGGCCGAGAAGATGCCTATCAGCGCGCTGATGGGGCTGCCGGTGATGGCGAACACCACCAGGAAAGTGCCTATGACCGACGGCACCACCACATTGGCCCGCAGGATCATCGTCAGGATGATGGCGGCCACGCTGAATAGGTACATCCAATGAGCAGCGTTGAGCACTACGTCCGATTGCATGCGCGATTCCCCTTGTAGGCGTGGCTGTTGGGTCGCCACAATCGGTATACTATATTTCGTTTCGAGCTATACCAATCAAAATATGCGGTGCCTAGGGAAAGCGATAATTCTTAAAAATCCTTGAATAAAATCAATAAATCAGGGAATTACCCTAAATTTCCACCTGGTTCGACCATTACGCTCGAATCATGGATAGACTACCGTATACATAAATTACCGCCCTAGGCATGACACCCTCCCTGCCGTACCCTGACCTGCTGCAATACGCCACCATGGCCATCGTCGTATTCGGCGCCGCGATCGCGCAGGGCGTGGGCGGAGTCGGTTTCGCGATGTTCGCTGCCCCGGTGGCCGCCATGTTCTTTCCCCAGTTGGCGCCCGGCCCGCTGCTGACGCTGGGCGGCTGCATCTCCCTCTTGACCGCGCTGCGCGAACGCGCGGCCATCGATTGGCCGTCCGTCTCCTACGCGCTGGCCGGCCGCGCCGTAGGCACGCTGATCGCCATCTACGCCATGACCCGCTTCGCCCCGCAGGCGCTGGGCGTGCTGTTCGCCGGCCTGATCCTGGCGGCCGTCGCGATCAGCGCGGCCGGCCTGCGCTTTTCCGCAACGCCGGGGCGCGTCTCCGGCGCGGGCGTCGCGTCGGGCATCATGGGCACGATGACCTCCGTGGGCGCGCCCCCGATCGCCATCGTGATGCAGCATTCCGCGCCGCCGCGCCTGCGCGCCACGCTGGGCATGGTGCTCTTCCTGGGATCGGTTTTTTCGCTTGCCATGCTGGCCTTGGCCAAGCGGTATACGGGTTACCACGCCGGGCTGGCGCTCAGCCTGGCGCCTTTCCTGCTGGCCGGTTTTGCGGTCTCCAACCGGCTTCGCAACCGGCTGCCGCCGCGCGCCGTGCGCGGCGTGCTGCTGGCCGTGTGCGCCCTGGGCGCGCTGGGAGTGCTGGCCAAGGCGTTCTGGGGCGGCTGATGCCATACGCCCCGACCCGCGCTCGGCCATGCCCGGTAATACAATGGAGACTGTATCCATTAAGCCAAAACCGCTCGCCATGACCACTCTTCCCGTCAGCCCGCAAGCTGTAGCCACGCAGCATTCCGCCCCGCTGAAGATCGGGGAGCAGCATCCGCAGTTGTTCGCGGTCATCCGCGACAAGCTGCGCGAACGCATCCTCAGCGGTGAATTCACGCCCGGCGACCGCCTGGTCGAAGGCCGCCTGTCCGAGGAAATGGGCGTGTCGCGCATTCCGGTGCGCGAGGCGCTGCGCGCGCTCGCCGCCGAAGGGCTGGTCACCATCGAACCGCGGCGCGGCGCGTCCGTGTCGGTACTGTCCGACGCGGTTGCCTACGACATGGTGGAAGTGCGCGCCACGCTGGAGGGGCTGAACGCCAAGCTCGCCGCGCAACGCCGCGACGAAAAGACGGTGGAGCGCCTACAGGCCTTCCTGCGCGAAGGCACCGAGGCCGCCCGCAGCGAGCAGCTGGACAAGTTCCTGGCGCTGAATTCGCAGTTCCATGAAATGCTCGCCACCATCGGCGGCAACGTGGTGCTGACCGACCTGATGCGTTCGCTGCGCGACCGCACCGCGCTGCTGTTCGCGCCCAGCAACATGCACCGGGCCAAGCAGAATTGGGACGAGCATTCCCAGATCCTGAACGCCGTCATCGCGGGCAATGGCGATCTGGCCGCCCTGCTGGCCAGCCAGCACGTGCATAACGCCGCCAAGGCCTATACCGACACGCAACAGGCGCAGCACGCTTCCGTGGCGTAGCAGCCAAGGCTCCTACGCCCCTGGCCCTCAGGTCGCGGTTTGCACGGGATCGGCGGGCGCGTCCACCACGATGCCCTTGCCGTTCTGGATCACCCACGACACCTTGATGTCGCCGTTCACGAAAGTCTGGCATGCCATGCGGTAGCCCGCCACGAAGTCCTCCGGGCGCAGATGCTTGCGCTCCTTGGGCTTGATGGCGTCGGTATTCTCAAGCCCCTCTTCTATCCGGCATTTGCAGGTGCCGCACAGGCCGCCCCCGCATTTGAACGGTATCCCGCCCTTTTCCTTGAGCGATACCCGCAGCAGATTGCTGTTCTCGGGAGCCGTCGCGATCTTGCCGCCATTGGATATGAATGTGATCTGGACCATGATGTTCAGTGCTCCGCGGGAACGGCGCCGCGGCGCAGCGTCAGGGTGGATTCCATGCTGCCGAAACGCGTGAGGTGCGCAAGCTCCTTGCGCGCTGCCTCCACCGACTCGAACTTCTCGAGGAACTTGGACGGCACGCGGTTCACCACGTACGGCGGCGTCTCTTCCGTGACGACCAGCTTCGTCTCCCCATGCAGTCGGGCGATGCGGTATTCCGCCAGCGCTCGGCCATAGAACACGTAATCGTAGGTTTCGATGATGTCGACCTCGCCGCCGGCTTCCGTGCGGAACACGCCGGGCTTGGAGGTCAGGATGACATATACCGGGTCCATCGCCGCTACGCCTCCACGTCCTGGGTCAGCTCGATATCGCTGTTGAGCCACAGCTGGCAAGCCAGCCGGTAGCCCTGGTCGATGCGGTCGCCCAGCTGCTTCTTTTCCTTCCAGTTGACCGGCGGCAGATGCTCGGACCCGGCCAGCACCCGGCAGGCGCACTTGGCGCACTTGCCCATGCCGCACTCGTAGCGCAGGTGCGGATACGGAAACTGCTTGATGCCGGCCCGCACCACCAGGTTGGTGTTTTCCTTCACCACGTCGGTGTAGGTCTGGCCGCCTTTATGAAACACAACGGTAGGCATGGTTCTCTAGGGCCTCTCGACACAAATAGGAGCCTCGCGCAGACCGTCCGGCGGGATAGCCGGACGAGCCGCGCGAGAGATTCAGGCGGCGAGGCCCAGTTCGGGCAGCGCGATGTCGTCCTGCACGTAGTCGGTGTAGAGCGCCGTGGTGTACAGCAGCCGCATCTGCGCGCCGATCTCGCAGATCTTCAGGCAGCGTTGCTGCAGGTCCACCGTATTGGCATGCTCCAGCACGATCTGGTAGCCGCGTTCGCCGTGGATTTCGTCGGACACGATGTGCAGGTCGAAGAATTCCACTTCCTCATCGGTAAAGCCGTACTTTTCGCGCAGCGTGGGCGTCTGCTTGCGGTAGATGGAGGGCACTTGCGATTCCAGGCCCACGACCAGTCCGGCCACGGCCACGATCGGGTCCTCGCGCATCGCAACCGCGTAGCACCAGCTTTGCAGCGCGCGCGTGGTGGGCGACATGTTGTCGGGGTCCACGACCCGCTCGCGGGTCGTGCCGCAGGCTTCGGCGAAGCGGATCAGCAGGTCCGTGTGGCGGTCGCCCCCGATCTCCTCTTCATACATATTGGCCAGCAGGAAATCCTTGGCCTCGGTGTAGGTGTCGGGCGTGCGGGCATACAGGTATCCCAGGTAGTCGGCGAAAGGCCCCACATAGTGATAGTGGTTCTCCGCCCAGCGCTGCAGGTGCTGGCGGCTGAGCTTGCCTTCTGCCCAGGCAATCGAAAAAGGCGAGGCGTTGGCGCTCTTGCCCTTGATCGCGTTTTCCAACGCGGTACGGAATTCATCTCGGTTCATCAGTTCAGCCATGACGCGCTCCAGGTCCAGTAGGGAGGGATCCAGGCCTGTCTCAGCCCGGGCATGTTGAACATTGTATACCGTCTACTATTTTGAGCTGCTAGGGCAATCCCGGAGATTCCCATCAACAAACGGGGACGGTCCCTTTAGGATCAAGCACTTGAGACTGTGGGCGGGGCTGGCGCCGCGAGGTCAACGCTGGTACACTGAATACAATCTCAATGCAATACGGAAATACCATGAATACCCGCCATCCCCTGGGAGACGCCCCGATCGGCCAGCAACTGCTGGCGCACTACGCCCGCCGCGATGCCGTGCGGCATGCCACTCCCCTGTTCCCCTCGTCGTGGTCCGAATGTTTCGCGCCGTTCCGCAACGCGCGGCTGCAGCCGTTGCGCGCGGCAGCGCCCGCCCCGCACCGGCACGATGACAACGCGGCGGTCTGCCAGGCAGGCTGAACGCCAGGCCAGGCCCTCGCGGCCAGGCCTGGATCCATGCGCGGCTAGGCGGCGCGCAACTCAGGCCGCCGCCAGGCGGCCAGCGCCAGCACCAGCCCGAATCCCAGCGTATAGGCCAGCACGTCCCACCAATCTGGCACGCTGCCCAGCACGATGCGCAAGAGCGGCTGCTCAAGCCGCCAGCCGAAATGCCGGGCCAGGTATTGGCCCAGCTCCACCGCATAGCCCGTCAGCAGCGCCGCGAAGGCCAGCGGCAGCACGCCCGCGCGGATGATGCTGCGGTACGCCAGGTACGCCCATCCCACCGCCACCACGTCTCCCACGAAGCCCCGCAACAGGGGATAGGGAGCGCCCAGGGTGGCGATAAGCGCTTCCAGCGCAGTCACGGCCAGCAGCGCGGCAAACGCGCGCCCATTGAATCTCAGGATCATCACAGCGGAAAACGCGGATATTGGAACGGTCAGCGCGGACATTAACGCATTTGTCAGGACGAGGCGCGTAGGCTCGTATGCATGCGCCGCGGGGTAGGGCGTTGGATAAAAACGAGGAGACACGGAGATGAGCACATTCGATGCGAATGGGCGTCGGCGCTTCCTGCGCCAGGCCTGTACCCTTGGCGCGACCAGCACGCTGGCCGGCCACACCCTGACGAGCCTGGCGGCGCCCGCCACCGTCACGCTGCCCTTCGCCAATGGCGAGCGCGACCTGATCGCCTACCCGCAAAAACGCCCGCTGATCCGGCAGACGTCCCGCCCGCCCCAGCTCGAAACGCCGTTCTCGGTCTTCAACGACAACGTCATCACGCCCAACGACGCCTTCTTTGTCCGCTATCACCTGGGCAACATCCCCACCGCCATCGACTTGAACGCCTACCGCATCCGGGTAAGCGGGCTGGTCGACAAGCCCTTGGAGCTGTCGCTGTCCGACCTGAAGCAGCAGTTCGGCAAGCCGGTGGAGCTGGTGGCCGTCACCCAATGCTCGGGCAACAGCCGCGGTTTCTTCTCGCCACGGGTGGGCGGCGGCCAGTCGGGCAACGGCGCCATGGGCAATGCCCGCTGGCTGGGCATTCCGCTCAAGCGCGTTCTTGAAAAAGCCGGCATCCGCGCCGGCGCACGGCAGATCACGTTCGAGGGCATGGACCGCCCGGTGCTCCCCGGCACGCCGGAATTCGTCAAGGCGCTGGACACGGCTCACGCCATGGACGGCGAGGTCATGTTGGCCTACGCCATGAACGGCTCCGACCTGCCCATGCTCAACGGCTATCCCGTCCGCCTGGTCGTGCCCGGGTATTACGGCACCTACTGGGTCAAGCACCTGGCGGACATTAAGGTGCTGGACAAGGAGTTCGACGGGTTCTGGATGCAGAAGGCCTATCGCATCCCGGACAACGATTGCGCCTGCACCCCGCCGGGCAAGGCGCCGGAGAAAACCCGCCCCATCGGGCGCTACAACGTGCGCAGCTTCATCACCAGCCTGACCGAAGGCGCACGGGTCGCCCAGGGCAAGCGCGTGCAGGTGCGGGGCATCGCTTTCGACGGCGGCAAGGGCATCCGCGACGTCCAGTTCTCGTCCGACGGCGGCAAGACCTGGCATGCCGCCACCCTTGGCAAGGACCTGGGCCGCTACTCCTTCCGCGAATGGCATGCCGATTTCACCCCCGCCACCGCCGGCGACTACGAGTTGAAGGTCCGCGCCACGAACATGGCGGGCGATACGCAGCCGCTCGATCCGCTCTGGAATCCGGCTGGCTACATGCGCAACGTGGTCGAAACCATCCGCGTCACCGCCGCTTGAGGAGCCCGCCATGACTCGCCACTATCGTCGCTGCGCGCTGGCGCTTGCCCTCGCCGCCGCCTGCCTGGCCCCCGCGGCCCAGGCCCTGGAGATCAAGCTCCCCCAGGAGACCGCCAAGCTGCGTCCCGGCACCACCCCCGGCGCCCAGGGCGCGTCCCTGTGCCTGATGTGCCATTCGGTGGATTATGTTTCGTCGCAACCGCCGATGCCGCTCGGCTTCTGGGATGCGGAGGTCAAGAAAATGATCGGCACCTACGGCGCCCCCATTCCCGCCGAACAGGTTCCCCTGATCGTGGAATACCTGAACCAGGCCTACCCGCCCGCGGCGAGCGCCGCGGCCAAATCCAAGCCGTAATACCGGCTGGCCTGCCCCGGCCTGGCCCCGCCCGGCGGCGGGCCAGGCCGGATCCGTCCGCTCCGGCGCGGCATCCCCACCTCCCATCCGCTTAGGCGTACCATTACCCGACCCAGACAGCCTGCCGGGGCGGCTCCCGCGCGCCCCGAACCCATCCCCATGCTGCAACCCGTTTCGGCCACGAACGACCTGCCCCCGGAAGCGCCGGCCGCCCCCGCTCCCGTCCTGCAGGTAAGCACGCTTTCCCCTTTCGCCTTCCCCGCGTTCCGCATCATCTGGATCGCCAATCTCTTCGCCAACCTGGGCACCTGGGCGCAGTCGGTCGCAGCCGCGTGGATCATTACCACCGAGCAGAGCAGCCCATTGATGGTCGCCATGATCCAGGTGGCCGCCGCGTTCCCGCTGGTGGCGCTGTCGATCCTGACCGGCGTGCTGGCCGACAATTACGACAGGCGCAAGGTCATGCTGACCGGCATGCTGCTGGAACTGGCGGGCGGCCTGTTCATCACCGTGCTCGCCTTCGCCGGGCTGCTGCATCCCATCACCCTGATCGCGTCGGTCTTCTGCATCGCGATCGGCAGCGCCATCGTTACGCCCGCCTGGCAGGCGGCGGTGGGCGAACAGGTGCCGCGCGCCCACGTCGGCAGCGCGGTGCTGCTGAACAGCGTCAATTTCAACGTCGCCCGCGCCGTGGGCCCGGCCATCGGCGGCCTGCTGCTGGGCGCCATGGGCGCTCCCTGGGTATTCCTGCTGAACTGTTTCTGCTACGGCGGCCTGATCTGGGCGATCTGGCGCTGGAAACGCGACCTGCCCCTGCGCCGGCTGCCGCCCGAGGGCATTTTCGAAGGCGTGGTGGCGGCGGTGCGCTACACCCAGCATTCCACCGTGACGCGCGTCGTGATGCTGCGATCCTTCGCCTTCGGGCTGTCCGCCAGCGCGCTCTGGGCGCTGCTGCCCCTGCTGGCGCACGAACACGAAGGCGGCAGCGCCCTGCTGTACGGCTACATGCTGGGCGCGCTGGGGCTGGGCGCCATCCTGGGCAGCGCCGTGGTGCGCCGCGTGCAGGCGGCCTGGGGCGCCAGCGGACTGGTCAGCGTGGCGGCCGGGCTGCTGGCCGCCTGCCTGCTGGCGCTGGGCCTGGCCGGCTCCCTGTGGATCGCGTTCCCCGCGCTGCTCCTTTCCGGCAGCTGCTGGATCGGCGTGCTGGCCACCTACAACACCACCGTCCAGATGCTGGTGCCCGACTGGGTCAAGGCGCGCGCCCTGGCGCTCTACCAGACCGCCATCTTCGGCGGCCTGGCCGCGGGCTCCTTCATGTGGGGCCACTTCGCGGAAACCATGGGTGTCTCCGGCGCGCTGGCAGCCGCCGGCATCATGCTGGGCATCACCGTGGCGCTCCTGTACCGGTCGCGCCTGCCCGAACAGGTGGACACGCAATCCCTGGCGCGCGCCGACAGCACCGAGCCCGCCCTGGCCGCGGCGGGCTTCAATACCCAGCACGGCTCCGTGCTGGTGGCGGTGGAATACCAGATCGAACGGGACAAGCTGTCCGCGCTGATCCAGGCCGCGCGTCCGCTGCGCCTTTTGCGGCTGCGCAACGGCGCGCAGCAGTGGCAGCTGTTCCGCGACCTGGAGCGCGAAGGAATCTGGCGCGAGGTATTCCTGGTGGAAAGCTGGATGCAGTACCTGCGGATGATCGACCGCATGACCCTGGCCGACAAGATGGTGCTGGACAAGGTGCACGCGCTGCACGCCGGCGACAAGCCGCCCGTGGTGTCGCGCAATGTCAGCTACCTGGCGATGAACGAAGCGCAGGGTTTTTCGCTGCGTCGCGATCCCGAATCGCTGTAGCAGCGTATCCGGCTATGCCGTCTCCGGCGCCCACCCGCCTGCCACGCGGCGCATGCGGGGGGACTCGAACGCGCAGGCCACCGGTATCGGCGCGCCCTGTGCGTCCACCAGGCGCGCGCGCCAGCGCTCGCCCTGGCACATGGCCACGACGATGCCCGCCACCTCGGCGCCGCAGCGGGCCAGCAGCTCCAGCGCGGAAACCATCGTCTGCCCAGTGCTGACGGCGTCGTCCACAACCAGCACCCGGCGGCCGGCCAAGCTCTCCGCGAGGTTCGGGTCCACGTACAGCAGCTTGCCGGCGTCCGGCGTCGTCAGCGAACGCACCGGCACCGCCAGGCGCTCGTCGTACCAATACTTGCGCGAGTAGCCGAAGGGCACATAACGCGTGAATCCGAGCCCGCGCGCCACCATGGGCGCGAAAGCCAAACCCAGCGTGGGCAGGCCCACCACCATTTCGGCCCCGAAGGCGCGCGCCCGCTCGGCCATGAAGCCCGCCAGCGCATCGACCACGTCCAGCCCCGCATGGTTGGCGATCAGCGAGGCCACGCAGCGCTCCGGATCGCCAGGCACGCCGCGCAGCGGCAGCACCAGGTAGCGGCCGTCCGGCAGCCTCGCGGGATAGCCCCGGCAATAGGGCGGATCCAGCGGCACGGATAGTGCGTCGGCGCCGACGATCTCCTGCCAGTAGCCGGTGGTGGCGTCGAACGCCGGCGCGCCGGCGGATGTCGAGTGTTGAGGAACAGTCATGCGTTGCGGATGGAACGGCGAAAAGCGGCGGATCAGCGCGCGCCGGCGGCCAGGTAGGCTTCCGCCAGCGTCACCCAGTAGCTGGCCGTGACCGGCAGGATGCCATCGTTGAAATCGTAGTCGGGGTTGTGCACCATGCAGCCGCCTTCGCCCTCGCCGTTGCCGACGATGAAGTAGCTGCCCGGCACCGCCTCCAGCATGAAGGCGAAATCGTCGCTGGCCTGCAGGGGCTCGAGGTCGGGAATCAGCAGGCCCTCGCCGAGCCAGCCGCGCGCCACGTCCGCCGCGAACTGCGTGGCGCCGCGGTCGTTGACCACGGGCGGATAGCGCCAGCGGTAGTCGACCTCGACGGTGGCGCGGTGCACCGCCGCCTGCGCGGTGGCGATCGCCGTGATGCGCTCGCGCAGCAGCGCGCGCGTCTCCGGCCGGCGCGCGCGCACCGTCAGCCGCAGCTCCACCGTCTTGGGAATCACGTTGGGCGCGTCGCCCCCATGGATGGCGCCGATGGTCACCACCGCCATGTCGTTAGGGTCGACCTCGCGCGAGACGATGGTCTGCAGGGCCAGCACGATGCTGGCCGCGGCCACGATGGGGTCCACCGCCACGTGCGGCATGGCGCCGTGGCCGCCCACGCCGCTGACCGTCAGCACCACAGTATCGGACGAGCTGTACATCACGCCGGAACGGAAACCGAAATGGCCCGCCGGATAGCCCGGCTCGTTGTGGAAGCTGTAGACGGCATCGCAGGGAAAGCGCTCGAACAGGCCGTCGGCGATCATCTTCTGCGCGCCCCCATGGCCCTCCTCGGCCGGCTGAAAAATCAGGTGCAGCGTGCCATCGAAGCGGCCGCGCCCGGCCAGGGCGCGGGCGGCGGCAAGCAAGGTGGCGGTATGGCCGTCATGGCCGCAGGCATGCATCTTCCCCGGGTTCCGGCTGGCGTACGGCAGGCCGGTGGTCTCGTGGATGGGCAGGGCGTCCATGTCGGCCCGCAAGCCCAGCCGGCGCTGGCCGCTGCCCAGCCGCAAGGTGCCCACTACGCCGGTCACGCCCAGGCCCCGGTGCACCTCGTAGCCCCACTCCGCCAGCTGTTGCGCCACCAGATCGCCGGTATCGACCTCTTCGTAGGCCAACTCGGGGTTGGCGTGGATGCGGCGGCGCAGGGCCACCATCTCGTCCTGGATGGCCTGGATTTCGGGCAGCACGGGGCCGCTTGCGGGAATGTTCATGGCGTTGGCGTCCTCGGGCTTATTCCTGCTGGATGTCGGCGCTCTTCACGATGTGGCCGTACAGGGCTTTTTCCTTCTTCAGGAACTCCGCGAATTCCTGGGCCGTGCCCTGGCCGGGGATGGCGCCGCCTTCGGCCAGGCGCTTTTGCACATCATCCAGCTTGAGCACGGCGTTCAGTTCCTGGTTGAGCCGCCCCACCACGGCGGGATCCGTGCCCGCCGGCGCGAAGACGCCCGTCCAGGTATTCAGTTCAAAACCCTTGAGCTCGGGCGTCTCGCCGAACGCCTGCACGTCCGGCAGCGTGTCGACGCGCTCGGCCGAGGTGACTCCCAGCGCATGCAGCTTCTTCTGCTGGACCAGCGGCGTGGCGCTGGTGGTCACCAGCAGGCCCAGGTCCACCTGGCCGCCCATGACGTCGTTGGTGATCTGCGCGCCCCCGCGATAGGGCACGTGCACCAGCTTGACCTTGGCCTGGTCCTGCATCACCTCCATCGCCAGATGCAGCACGGTGCCCACGCCCGACGAGGCGTAGGTCAGCGTGTCGGGCTTCGCCCGCGCCAGCGCGATGAGTTCGCCCATGTCCCGCGCGGGCAAGCCGGGGCGGGCCAGCAGCACGACGGGCGCGGTGGTCACCAGGGCGACCGGCTCCAGATCCGTTTCGGCGTCGTACTTCACGGCGGAATTGATCAGGCGGGCCACGCTGATGGGGCCGTCGAAGCCCATCACCAGCGTGTAGCCATCGGGCCTGGCATGCGCGGCCTTCGCCACGCCCAGCACCCCGCCTGCGCCCGCCACGTTATCCACGATGACGGATTGCTTGAGCCGGTCCGCCAGTTTCTGCGCCACCAGCCGGGCGGTGGTATCGACGTTGCCGCCGGGGCTGAACGGCACGATCAGGGTCAATGGCCGGGCTTCGGGCCAGGCGGCTTCGGCGGCCATGGCCGGAGCGGCGCACAGCGCGGCCGCCAGCGCGGCGACGGACAGGAACAGACGTTTGAACATGGCGGGAACGGTCGAATGCGCGCGCGCAGCGGGCGCGAAGAAGGGCGACGGCGCCATGCTACGCAGATCCTGGTAATAACTGAAATGCTATATTTTTATAGATTCATCAGGTAAATCTATGACCAAGCCTCCTCTGCCCGACAGCGTGTCCGTGCCGGCGCGCCAGCCCACGCTGCGGCAGTTGCGCGGCTTCAAGGAAGTGGCCCGCCACGCCAGCTTCAGCCGCGCCGCCCAGGCGCTGGCGCTGAGCCAGCCCGCCCTCTCCGCCGCCATCCGCGAGCTGGAGGCGCTGATGGGCATGGCGCTGTTCGAACGCAGCACCCACCATGTGCGGCTGACGCCCGCGGGCCTTGCCGCCCGCGCCCAGATCGAATGGCTGCTCAACAGCTACACCCAGGGCGCCGAAGACCTGCGGCGCCTGCTGGACACCCAGGCAGCAACCGTACGCATCGGTTGCATCCCGTCCACCATGCACCTGCTCGCTCCGGTAGTGGCCCAATGGCGCCGGCGCCATCCGGACATCGCGCTGATCCTCAGCGACCATCTCAACGACGAGCTGATGGCCGCGCTGGGCAATGGCGAACTGGATATCGGGCTGGGCCTGGACTTCGGCCTCACGCCCGGCCTGGCCGCCGCCTTCGTGGCGGAAGACGATCTGGTGGCCGTGCTGGCCGACACCCATCGCCTTGCGCGGCGCCAGGCGCTGACCTGGCAGGACCTGAAGTCCGAACCGCTGGCCGTGCTGTCGCGCGGCAGCACCTACGAGATGATTGTGTCCACGCTGCGCCAGCAGGGCTCGGACCTGGCCGCGACCGACACCCTGAACTACACCGACACGCTGTACAGCCTGGTGCGGGCCGGCCTGCGCGTAGGGCTGATCTCGCGGCTGTACACGCAAGGCCAGCGCCAGGACGGCCTGGCCATCGTGCCCTTGCAGCGTCCGCGGCTCACGCGGCGCATCTGCCTGATGGCGCGCGCGCCGGAACAGCAGGCGCGCGCGGCGGTGCGGCGCTGCTACGCCGAACTGGCCGAGCAGCTGCGCGTCCACAACGTGGAATAAGCGGACGGCGTCCGCGGGGCCCGTCTCCCGTGCCGTAGAATCGACGGTCACGATTCCCGGTCCGCAACGCGGACGCCTCGCGGCGCAGCCTGTCACATGCTCACGTTCTCCCACAATACCGTTTATCCGGCCGGCGTCGGCCTGCCGGCATCGGAACGCCTGGGCGCGCTCCTGGCCGTCATGCTGGCGCTGTGCATGGCCAGCCTGGACACCGCCATCGCCAACACGGCGCTGCCCACCATTGCGCGGGACCTCGGGGCCAACGACGCCGAATCCATCTGGGTCATCAGCGGCTACCAGCTTGCCATGGTGGCGGGCCTGCTGCCCGCCGCCGCGCTGGGCGAGATCCTGGGCCATCGCCGCGTCTATATCGTGGGGCTGGTCCTGTACACCCTGTCGTCGCTGACCAGCGGACTGGCGCCGTCTCTGCCCACCCTGGTGGCGTCGCGGATCCTGCAGGGCCTGGGCGCGGCCGGCGTCATGAGCGTCAACGGCGCGCTGCTGCGCTTCATCTATCCCTCCCACCTGCTGGGCCGCGGACTGGGCCTGAACGCCATGGTGGTGGGCCTGTCTTTCGCGGCGGGCCCCACCGTCGCGTCGGCCATCCTCCTGCTGGGGAACTGGCACTGGCTGTTCCTGATGAATGTGCCCGTCGGCGTCGTGTGTGCGGTCTTGGCCCTGCGCGGCCTGCCCAAAACGACGCGCGCGCCGCATGGTTTCGACGGCCTGGCCGCGGCGTTGTGCGCCCTGACGCTGGGCCTGTTCGTGCTGGGAACCAATGAGCTGGCGCACGGCGCCCCCCTGCCGCGCGTGACGCTGGAATGGGGCGTCGCCGCGGCCAGCCTGTTCCTGCTGATGCGCAGGCAGGCCGGGCATCCCGCGCCCATCCTGGCCGTCGACCTGCTGCGCCGGCCCTTGTTCGCCCTGTCCGCCGCCACCGCGATCTGCGCCTTCGCGGCCCAGGCGCTGGCATTCGTGTCCTTGCCCTTCCTGTTGCAGACCACGCTGGGCTACACCCAGGTGGAAACAGGCTTTCTGATCACGCCCTGGCCGGTGGTGGTGGCTTTCATGGCGCCGATCGCCGGGCGCCTGTCCGACCACTATCCCGCGGGCATGCTGGGCGGCGTGGGGCTGGCGCTGATGGCCCTGGGCATGGCGCTGCTGGCGATGATGCCCGCCGACCCGCCCATCTGGGACATCTGCTGGCGCATGGCCGTCTGCGGCGCCGGGTTCGGCTTCTTCCAATCGCCCAATCTGCGCGCCATCATGATGTCGGCGCCGGCCTCGCGGGCGGGCGGCGCCAGCGGCATGATCGGCACCGTGCGCCTGCTCGGACAGGCGTCGGGCGCGGCCTTGGTGGCCGCCTGTTTCAATGTGTCCAGCACGCAGGGCGCGGTCGCCGCGCTGTGGCTCGGCGGCCTGTGCGCCGCGCTGGCCTGCGCCGCCAGCTTTTCAAGGCTGCGCTTCGACGCCTCGGAGCCCGTGCAGGCGCGCTGCCCCCGATAGGGCCTGGCCGTCCTCGCTAGCGGCCGGCCGGCAGCTCGCGCACGTAGCAGGGGTATTGCAACTGTTGCGCCCGCGATCTCCTGGGGTCCACGTCGACCACCACGATAGCCTCGCTGTCCGTGGACGTCGCCAACGGTTCACCATCCGGCTGGAAGGCGAATGCACAGCCACCGAACACCTGCCCGCCCGCGGCGCGCCCCGCGCGGTTCGAACTGACCACATAGCAACCCGACACCAGCGCCGCCATGGCGCCGGCCGTCAGCCAGCGCCGGGTCGACGCGCTGCTGGCGCGCGGCGCCACGATCAACTCCGCTCCGTCCCGCCCGTAGCGCCGCGAACGTTCATTGAACATGAGCTCGGTGCATAGCTGCACGCCCAGGCGGATTCCACCCACCTCGAAGACCTCGAAGCCCTCCATGGCTGGCTCGAACCAGGTCGCCTCGAAATAGCCGGGCTCCTGCGGAAAGTACTGCTTGTGGTGCAGCCTGGTGTAGCGCCCGCCCTCGAGGGCGTAGGCCTCGTTGGCCAGGCGCTTGCCCGCCGGCACCGGGCGGGAAGACACGATGGCCGGCACATTCAGCGCCGCCAGTGCCTCCAGCCCCGCCTCGTGGATCCGCAACGACTCGGCGGCCCGCGCGGCGTCATAAGTGGACGAAGCCGCCAGCCAGGAGCCGAACGGCAGCTCGCTGGTGACCAGCAGGTCGGGCGCAAGTTCGCCGATGCGCTCGGCGATGCCTTCCCACGTGGCTCCTTGCGGCGCCAGGTCTACCGGACTTTCCATTATGCAGATCCGCATGCGTGCTCCTTGGACGATGTGCTCGCCCGCCAGCGGGCGCATTGGAGCCACATCGTAGAACGCCGCGCCTGGCCTGGGTGCGCCTGCGCGCCACTTGGTCCTTTTTGGACGCACATTGGTCCGAATCCGCCGCTATCAATCCCGCCGCGGCGCGCCCGCGTCTTCGGCGTGCCGGATGACCCGCTTGGGCAGGTCCCCGCCCACCCAGTAGGCCAGTTCGGAAGGATGGGCGATTTCCCACGCCACGAAATCCGCGGCCCGCCCGGGCGCCAGTTCCCCGTGCGTGCCTTGCAGCCCCAGCGCCCGCGCCGCATGCACGGTCGCGCCGGCCAGCGCCTCCTCGGGCGTCATCCTGAACAGGGTGCAGGCCATGCTCAGCATCAACCGCAAGGACAGCACGGGCGAGGTTCCCGGATTCAGGTCGGTGGAAATGGCGATGGGCACGCCGTGCCGGCGCAAGAGCTCGATCGGAGGCAGTTGCGTTTCGCGCAGGGCATAGAACGCGCCCGGCAGCAATACCGCGACAGTGCCTGCCCTGGCCATCGCCAGCACGTCGCTTTCGGTCAGGTACTCCAGGTGGTCCGCCGACAGCGCGCCATAGCGCGCCGCCAGCGTGGCGCCATGCAGCGAAGACAACTGTTCGGCATGCAGCTTGACCGGCAGGCCCAGTTGCCGGGCGGCCTGGAACACGCGTTCGACCTGCTCGGGGGAGAACGCGAGGTGCTCGCAGAAGGCATCGACGGCGTCGATCAGGCCTTCGGCCGCCAGCACCGGCAACATGCGCTGCGCCACCTCGTGGATATAGTCCTCCGCGCGTCCGGCGAACTCGGGCGGCAGCGCGTGCGCGGCCAGGCAGGTGGCCCGGACCGTCACGGGCAAGGTCTGCCCCAGCCGCCTGGCCACCCGCAGCATCTTGCGCTCGTTCGGCAGGTCCAGCCCGTAACCCGACTTCACTTCCAGCGTGGTCACGCCGTCGCGAAGCAGGTGCAAGGCTCGTTCGCGCGCGCTGGCGTAGAGCTCGTCTTCCGAGGCGGCGCGCGTGGCGCGCACCGTGCTGGCGATGCCGCCGCCCTGCGCCGCGATCGTCGCGTAATCCACGCCTTGCAGGCGCTGCTCGAACTCCAGGCTGCGGTTTCCACCGAACACCAGGTGCGTGTGGCAGTCGATAAGCCCGGGCGTGACCCACGCTCCGCCCAGATCGTGCTCCCGCTGCGCGTCGATGGACGGCAGCGCCGCCTCCGGGCCGATCCATTCAATGCGATCGTCCAGGGTCACGATGGCGGCGCGCTCGATCGCCGAATAGGCGCCCCGCGCCATCGTTGCGGCGTGGAAATTACGCCATAGCTGTCTCATGTCGTCTCCTTGAAGGCGCGCCTCGCGTCAAGCCGGTCCAAGGCTGGGCAGCAGGCCGGCGGGCATCAGGCCATTCAAGGCCTGCCCGGCGATCAGGCCGCTGGCCGCCGCGATGTCGGGAGCGAAGAAGCGGTCTTCCTCGTAGTGCGGCACTTGCTCGCGCAGAATGCTGCGCGCCTTCTCGAGCCGAGGCGATGTTTTCAAGCCTACGCGGAAATCCAGGCCCTGGCAGGCGCCCAGCCATTCGATCGCCAGGATGTCGCGCACATTCTCGGCCATGGCCCATAGCCGCTTGCCGGCATTGGGCGCCATCGACACATGGTCTTCCTGGTTGGCGGACGTCGGCATGCTGTCCACGCTGGCCGGATGGGCCAGCGCCTTGTTGTCGCTCGCGAGCGCCGCCGCCGTGACCTGCGCGATCATGAACCCGGAATTGACGCCTCCCCGGCTGACCAGGAAGGGCGGCAACTGCGACATGTGCTTGTCCATCATCAATGCGATGCGGCGTTCGGACAGCGCGCCGATCTCGGCCAGCGCCAGCGCCAGGTTGTCCGCGGCCAGCGCCACGGGTTCGGCATGGAAGTTGCCGCCCGAAATCACGTCGCCCTGCTCCACGAACACCAGGGGGTTGTCCGACACCGCGTTCGACTCGATCCGCAGCACCTCGGCCACGTGGCGGATCTGCGTGAGGCAGGCGCCCATCACCTGGGGCTGACAGCGCAGGGAATACGGGTCCTGCACCTTTCCGCAATCCATGTGCGAATGGCCGACCTCGCTGTCTTCGCCCAGCAGGTCGCGGAATACCGCCGCCACGGCGATCTGGCCCGGCTGGCCGCGCGCGTCATGAATGCGCGCATCGAAAGGCACGCGCGACCCCAGCATGGCCTCGACGCTCAGGCTGCCGCAGACCAGACCGGCCGCCATCATGTCTTCGGCCTCGAACAGGCCGCGCAAGGCGTATGCCGTGGAAACCTGCGTGCCGTTGAGCAGGGCGAGGCCTTCCTTGGCCGCCAACGTCAACGGCTCCAGCCCCGCGCGCGCCAGCGCCTCTCCGGCGGGCAGCCATTCGCCCTGGAAACGGGCGCGGCTTTCGCCCAGAAGCACCAGCGACATATGCGCCAGGGGCGCCAAGTCTCCTGACGCGCCCACCGAACCCTTCAAGGGGATGTGCGGATACACGCCCGCGTTCACCAGCGCGATCAGATGGTCGATCACGCGGCGGCGGATACCGGAGCAGCCGCGCGCCAGGCTGTTGATCTTCAGCACCATGATCAGCCGGACCATGGCGTCGTCCAGCGCCTCGCCCACGCCGGCGGCGTGGGACCGCACCAGCGAGGTCTGCAGGGCCTCCAGGTCTTCGCGCGCGATCTTCGTCGAGGCCAGCAGGCCGAAGCCGGTATTGATGCCGTATACCGTGCGACCCTCGGCGATGATGCGTTCGACGGTCGCCACGCTGTCATCGATGGCGCCGGCGGCGCTGGCGTCCAGGGCCAGGCGCACGGGCTGTTGATATACGCGCCGCAGGTCGGACAGCGTCATGTGTCCGGGCTTCAAGTGCAGATCCATTCTGTATCTCCCATGCCGGTTCTCCGGCGTCATGCCATTCTTTTTCAAGCGGTCTTGTGCGCAGGCTTGCGGACCGCGGGCCTCGCGTCGCGGCGGGCAAACAGGTAGTAGAGGATGCTCGGAACGATCAATCCGATGACCCATGAAATATCCACGCCGCCCAGGCGCTCCACCATCGGCCCCGTGTAAAGCTTGGTCGAAATGAAGGGCATCTGGACCAGCACGCCAAACGTATAGACCAGGATGCCGGGCAGGTTCCAGCGGCCATAACGCCCGTCCGGGTCCGACAGCGCGGGCACGTCGTAGCGTTCACGGCTGACGAAGTAGTAGTCCACCAGATTGACCGCGCTCCACGGAGTGAAGAATGCGAGCAGGAACAGGATGAAGGACTTGAAGGCGTTCAGGAAGGAATGCTGGCCCACCAAGGCCACGGCCGTCGCCACGCCCACGATCAGCACCACGGCCGCCGCGCGCTGCCAGCGCGTGATCTCGACCGAACCGCGAAAACCGCTGATGACGGTTGCGATGCACATGAAGCTGCCGTAGGAGTTCAGCGTGGAGATCGTGACCTTGCCGAACGCGATGCTGAAGTACAGCAGGGCCGCCATCGTCCCCGTGCCACCCAGCCCGACGATGTACGCCACCTCGCGGCCCGCGAACTGGCCGGCGGACATCGCGGCGGCCAGCACGCCCAGCACCATCGCGATCTGCGCGCCGATGACCGATCCCAGCCCCACCGCCAGGAACGTCTTCACCGGCGACGTCGAACTGGGCAGGTAGCGCGAGTAGTCGGCCACATAGGGGCCATAGGCTATCTGCCACGAAGCCGCCAGCGACACCGCCAGCAGGAACGAGCTCCAGCTGAAATGCCGGATCTGCAGGAGCTGGGCGACGTCGCCCACCGCGATCACGCGGCTGAACAGATAGACGAACGCGATAATTCCCAGCACCGTCGCGGCCCGGCCGATGATGTGGATCACCCGGTAGCCGAACAGCGTGGCCAGGATGATGACGGCCGCGAAAATCAGGATGCCCGCGGTGTCGCTGACGCCGAACAGCTGGCCCAGCGCCTGCCCCGACAGCACCGTGCCCGTGGCGGTGAAGCCCAGGTACATCAGGCACACGAGCACGATGGGAATCGCCGCCCCGTACACGCCGAACTGCACGCGGCTGGATATCATCTGCGGCAGCCCCAGCCTGGGGCCTTGCGCCGCGTGCAGCGCCATCACGGCGCCGCCCAGCACCTGGCCGATGAACAGGCCGATCAGCGACCAGAACACGTCGCCGCCCAGCACTACTGCGAGCGCGCCGGTAACGATGGCGGTGATTTGCAGATTGGCGCCCATCCACAGCGTGAACTGGCTGTAGAGCTTGCCGTGCCGTTCAGATTCAGGAATGTGGTCAATGGAACGCCGCTCCAGAAGCGGCGCGGACCCTGCCTCGTTGCCCAAAGCCATTGCATTGCCCCGAAATTGGCGCGGGGATCGCGGCTTGCGGCCGTCCCCGCCCCGGTTAGCGAAATGGTGTTGCGCGCCGGCTCAGCGCGAACCCGTGACCATGGGAAGATTCAGGCCTTGTTCCTTGGCGCATTCGATTGCGATGTCGTATCCGGCATCCGCGTGGCGCATGACGCCCGTGCCCGGATCATTGGTCAGCACGCGGGCGATGCGCTCGGCGGCTTCGTCCGTGCCGTCGCACACGATCACCATCCCCGAGTGCTGCGAGAAACCCATGCCGACCCCGCCCCCGTGATGCAGCGAAACCCAGGTCGCGCCGCTGGCGGTATTCAGCAGTGCGTTGAGCAGAGGCCAATCGGAGACCGCGTCCGAGCCATCGCGCATGGATTCGGTTTCGCGGTTGGGGCTGGCCACCGAGCCGGAATCCAGGTGATCGCGGCCGATGACGATGGGCGCCGACAGCTCGCCCGAGCGCACCATTTCGTTGAAAGCGAGGCCGAGCCTGGCGCGTTCGCCCAGGCCCACCCAGCAAATGCGCGCCGGCAGGCCCTGGAAGCTGATGCGCTCGCGCGCCATGCTCAGCCAGTGGTGCAGATGCGTGTCGTCGGGGATCAGCTCCTTGACCTTGGCGTCCGTCTTGTAGATGTCTTGCGGGTCGCCGGACAGCGCGGCCCAGCGGAACGGCCCTACGCCGCGGCAGAACAGCGGCCGGATGTAGGCCGGCACGAAGCCCGGGAAATCGAAGGCGTCGCTCACGCCTTCTTCCTTGGCCATCTGGCGGATGTTGTTGCCGTAGTCGAACGTGGGGACGCCCTGGCGCTTGAAGTCCAGCATGGCCCGCACGTGGACCGCCATCGATTGCTTGGCGGCCTTGACGACGGCGGCGGGCTCGCGCTGCGCGCGGGCGCGGTAGTCGTCCCAGGTCCAGCCGGCAGGCAGGTATCCGTTCAGCGGATCGTGCGCGCTGGTCTGGTCCGTGACCATGTCCGGCTTGACGCCGCGGCGCACCAGTTCCGGCAGGATTTCGGCGGCATTGGCGCACAACGCGATGGAGACGGCCCGGCCTTCCTTCGCGTACTTGGCGATGCGCGCCAGCGCGTCGTCCAGATCCGAGGCCTGCTCATCCACATAGCGGGTGCGCAGCCGGAAATCGATCCGGCTTTGCTGGCACTCGATATTCAGGGAAGACACCCCGGCCATCGTGGCCGCCAGCGGCTGCGCGCCGCCCATGCCGCCCAGGCCGGCCGTCAGCACCCAGCGACCCTTGAGGTCGCCGCCGAAGTGCTGCCTGCCCGCCTCGACAAAGGTCTCGTACGTGCCCTGCACGATGCCCTGGCTGCCGATGTAGATCCAACTGCCCGCGGTCATCTGCCCGTACATCGCCAGGCCCTTCGCGTCCAGTTCGTTGAAGTGCTCCCAGTTGGCCCAGTTGGGCACCAGGTTGGAGTTGGCGATCAGCACGCGCGGCGCGTCGGCGTGGGTCTTGAACACGCCCACCGGCTTGCCCGATTGCACCAGCAGCGTTTCATCGCCGTTCAGTTCCTTGAGAGTCTCGACGATCTTGTCGTAGCACTCCCAATTCCGGGCCGCGCGGCCGATGCCGCCGTAGACCACCAGTTCCTTGGGGTTTTCCGCAACGTCCGGATCCAGGTTGTTCATCAGCATGCGCAGGGGGGCTTCGGTAAGCCAGCTCTTTGCAGTCAGTTGATTGCCGCGCGGCGCGCGGATGACGACATCGCGATATCGGGTCGGTTGGTCCAAGACGGTCTCCTTGATCGGTTCATCCGCAGGCATTCGGAATGCGCGGCGCTTGTCCAGATCATAGGACCTCTATGCTTGTATATACAAGATAGTAAGACTGGTATTTCCCTAGGGGATTTCCCGGATCAACCTGCGCGGGGAGAGAGCTCGATCACGCAGGCATCCAGCGCCCCCGCGCCCTCCAGGCAATACTCCGCCAGGCCTTCCTGCCCTTCGGCATGCAGGCAGTCGTACCGCCCGGGCAAGGCATGCGCGACGCCGTCCACGCGCACCGACAGGTCCTGGCCTGCGTTGAGGATCAGCACCGTGCGCGCCGCGCTGTGGAAGGTCCAGGGGCCGGTCCCGCCCGCCCATTGAAAGCGCGCCTGAAGGCTTGCCGGCGCATAGATCAGGTTGAAATCCCGGATCGGGCCGTCCACCAGCCGGCAATGCACGGGCGCGTCGCCGGAAAACGCATATGCCTGGCGCTGGCCCAGCGGCGCCTGCGCGCGCCCGTCGACGGTAAGCTGGATGCCTTGCCCTTCCAGCACGGTAATGATGCGCTGGTACCCGGAGAACGTGGAGAATCCGCCTTCCTGGGCCACGTCCGCGATGGAAAGCCGCCAGTCGAACGCGGCCGTGCTGCCGCCGGGATTGCAGGCGACTTCCTGCGTGGTGCCTCCGCCGTTGCGCCACGGCATGCGGGGGTAGCCGGCGGCGCGGTAAAGCCGGACGTCGGGGCGGGTCATTTCGTGAACTTCCCTTCCAGGCGGTGGCGCGAACCCGGATGGATCAAACGGGCCAGCGTGACGACGCGTTCGCCCGACCAGGTGCGGCGGCTGATCAGCAGGCAGGGCTCGTCTCGGTCGATCTGCAGCAGCTGGCATTCGCGCGGCTTGGCCAGAATGGCTTCGACCACGTGCTCGCCTTCGCTCAGCGGCGCCACGCGGGTCAGGTACTCGTATGGCGTGCTCCGCGCGAAATCCTGCTTGAGGTAGTCGGGCGCGAGCTTCACGTTGACGTAGCGGTCTTCCAGCTGGATCGGCAAGTCGTCCTCGAAGTGGACGATGACCGAGTGGAACACGGGCTGCCCGGCCCGGATCTCGAGCGCCTGGGCCTGTTCCGCGCCCGCGGGCTCTTCCGCCAGGCGCACGACGCGGCTATGGTGGCGATGATTGCGCGCCGCGATCTCGTCCGCGATATTGTTGACCGCGAACAGCGCCGACCGCGCCTTGGGCTGCGCGACGAATGTGCCCACGCCCTGCATGCGCACCAGCAGCCCTTCGGACGTCAGCTCGCGCAGCGCGCGGTTGATCGTCATGCGGCTGAAGCCCAGTTCGTCGACCAGCTCGCTTTCCGAAGGCACGCGATAGTGCGCCGGCCAGGCGCCGGTGCGGATCTGCTGCGCGATCATCTGCTTGACCTGCGCATAGAGCGGAGCGGGCAAGGCGTTGTCCTGGATGGGCAATTTGGGAGGAGAAGAGGCCACGGGGAATCCTGTGAGGGGCCGCGATTCGGCGGAAACGAAGGATTCAAGTATAGACAGGTACAGATGGGCTGTGAATGTGGCCGCCCGATCGATGGCGCGCGCACCCAGGACCGAGCGCGCGCCGGCAAGGTAGACGGCGCGTCCGGGATTCCCTATACTCCCCCCCTGTATTGCTTCGGAGCCTGCCGTGCCGCACTCGCCGGAAGAAAAAAAACGTGTCGTTACCCGCTTGCGCCGTATCCAGGGGCAGGCGTTAGCATTGGAACGCGCGGTCAACGAGGGCACGGAGTGCGGCGCGCTGTTGCAGCAATTGGCCGCCTTGCGCGGCGCCGCCACCGGCCTGATGGCCGAGGTGCTTGAAAGCCATCTCCGGGAGACCTTCCTCCAGTCCTCCCAGGGCGGGCCGCAAGCGGCCAGCGTCAACCCCGAAGCCGAGGTCGAGCAGCTGATGCGCATCGTCCGTTCCTATTTGAAGTAACGCTACCTGACATTCGTGGAGCAAAGCTATGAAATCACGCGCAGCAGTCGCATTCGGACCCGGCAAGCCGCTGGAAATCGTTGAAATCGACGTCGCGCCCCCGCAGCGCGGCGAGGTGCTGGTGAAGATCACCCATACGGGCGTCTGCCACACGGACGCGTTCACCCTCAGCGGCGAAGATCCGGAAGGCCTGTTCCCGGCCGTGCTGGGCCACGAGGGCGCCGGCGTCGTGGTCGAGGTCGGCGAAGGCGTGACCTCGCTGAAGCCGGGCGATCACGTCATTCCGCTCTACACGGCCGAATGCCGCGAATGCAAGTTCTGCCTGTCCGGCAAGACCAACCTGTGCCAGAAAGTGCGCGCCACGCAAGGCAAGGGCGTCATGCCCGACGGCACCTCGCGCTTCAGCTACGAAGGCAAGCCGCTGTACCACTACATGGGTTGCTCGACGTTCAGCGAATACACCGTCGTCAATGAAATCTCGCTGGCCAAGATCAATCCGGCCGCCCCCCACGAGAAGGTGTGCCTGCTGGGCTGTGGCGTTACCACGGGCCTGGGCGCCGTGCACAACACCGCCAAGGTCAAGGAAGGCGATACGGTCGCCGTGTTCGGCCTGGGCGGCATCGGCCTGGCCGTGATCCAGGGCGCGGTGCAGGCCAAGGCCGGCCGCATCATCGCCGTGGACACCAACCCCAACAAGTTCGTGCTGGCCAGCGCCATGGGCGCCACCGACTGCGTCAACCCCAAGGACCACGACAAGCCGATCCAGGACGTCATCGTCGAGATGACCGACGGCGGCGTGGACTTCTCGTTCGAATGCATCGGCAACGTGCACGTCATGCGCGCGGCGCTGGAATGCTGCCACAAGGGCTGGGGCGAAAGCATCATCATCGGCGTGGCGGGCGCAGGCCAGGAAATCAGCACCCGTCCGTTCCAGCTGGTCACCGGCCGCGTCTGGCGCGGCTCCGCCTTCGGCGGCGTCAAGGGCCGCACGCAGCTGCCGGGCATGGTGGAAGACGCCATGAGCGGCAAGATCGACCTCGATCCGTTCGTCACGCACACCCTGCCGCTGGAGCGCATCAACGAGGCCTTCGACCTGATGCATGAAGGCAAGTCGATCCGCACGGTGATCCACTACTGAACCGAAACCGCTCGCTGAATGCGGGCGGATGCACGGGCCCGGCGCAGCGCGCCGGGCCCGTGCCGTTTCATGACAGTCGCGCGACCCGTCTTCCGCGCGCATGACAATCCTGTCATTCATTTCCGCGTCATCTTGAGCCGCGACCATTCGTCCTCCAATAACGGAGGGATACACGCGAATGACTACGTGGAAGAGGAACGCCGGCGCGGCGATGCTGAGCGCCCTGGCGCTATTGGCCGGCTGCGGCGGCAGCGACGATGACGACACGCCCGCCAGCCCTGCGCCCGAACAGCCCGCGCCGGAACAGCCCGCGCCAGCCCGTCCGATGGAACTGACGATCCTGCACATCAACGATCATCACTCCAACCTGGACGCCAAGACCAAGACCCTTACGCTCAAGGCGGCCAGCGGCGCGCCCCTGGCAGTGAGCGTGGACGCCGGGGGCTTTCCCCGCGTGACGGGCGCGATCGGCGCCCTGGCGGCGCAATCGGCCAACGTGCTCAAGCTGCACGCGGGCGACGCCACCACCGGCACACTTTATTTCAACCGCGCGGGCGAGCCCGGCGAAGCCGACGCCGCGCTTATGAATACGGTCTGCTTCGACGCGATGACCCTGGGCAATCACGAGTTCGACAAGGGCGACGCCGGCCTGAAGCGGTTCATCGAATTGCTGCATTCCGGCACGTGCCAGACGCCGGTGCTGAGCGCCAACGTCAGCTTCGGCGCCGACTCGCCGTTGAATCCCTCGCGCGCTCCCGGCATGGTCCAGCCCTCCGTCGTGCTGCAGCGGGACGGCCAGCCGATCGGGCTCGTCGGCCTGACCATCGCCAACAAGACCCAGCAATCCTCCAGCCCTGACCCCGGCACGCTGTTCTCGGACGAAACCGCCGCCGCGCAACAGCAGATCGACGCCCTGCGCGCCCAGGGCGTGAACAAGATCGTCGTGATGAGCCACATCGGCTATGACTACGACAAGCAGGTCATCGCTCGCCTGAGCGGCGTGGACGTGGTCGTGGGCGGGGATTCGCATACGCTGCTGGGCCCCGATGCCATGGCGGACTATGGCGTGGGCTCGCCTGCCGGCGCCTATCCCACCGTGCTGCAGGACAAGGACGGCAAGCGCGTATGCCTGGTGCAGGCCTGGGAATATTCGCAAGTGGTCGGCGAATTGAAAGTGAGCTTCGACGCCAACGGCGACGTCACCGCCTGCGCCGGCACCCCGCACGTCCTGATGGGCGGGGCGCTCAGCGTCGCGGGGGCCCCGCCCGCCGCGGGCGACGCGGCCGCGATCCTGGCGGACGTGCAGGCAAGCGGCTTCCTGCGCGTACAGGAGCCGGACGCTCAGGCCGCCGCGGTGCTGCAGCCCTTCAAGGCCAAGGTCGACGCCTTCAGCGCCAGCGTGGTCGCGTCCGTTCCGCAGGAACTGTGCTCCCGCCGCGTGCCGGGCGGCCCCGGATCGCGCGACTACAGCCGTTCGAGCGCCGCCTGCAATACCCTGGGCAACGTCAGCCTGCACGGCGGCGATATCCAGCAACTGGTGGCCCAGGCCTACCTGGAAGTGGCCAACGCCGACTACGGCGGCGCGGACATCTCCCTGCAAAGCGGCGGCGGCGTGCGCGTGCCGCTGCTGGGCAACGTGACCGCGGCCAATGTGATCGAAGTGGTTCCGTTCGGCAACATGCTCTGGCGCCTGGAAGTCACGGGCGCCGAGGTGAAGAACATGTTGGAGGACGGCATGCAGGCCGTCTACGGCCCAGGCGGCTCGACCGGCCCATACCCGTATGCGGGCGGCTTGCGCTGGGACGTTAACGCCGCCCAGGCCCAGGGCAGCCGCGTATCCGGCATCGAGGTGCTGGACCAGGCCAGCGGAAACTGGCTGCCGCTGGACGCGAGCCGCAGCTACAGGCTTTTCGTCCTGAGCTTCAATGCCACCGGCGGCGACGGCTACAAGACCCTGGCCGATGTGCCCGCCGCCCGCAGGCAGGACATCGGGGTGCTGGACGCCGACGTGCTGCAGGCCTATATCGATAAGCAGGCCAAGGATCCCGTCAGCGGCCTGCCGGTGCTGAACCTGCTCCCCGTCAGCCTGTACAGCACCAAGACGTACAGCGAGTAGCGGTCAGCGGCGGCGCCGGGCCCGCCACAGGGTCCGGCGCCGCGATCAGGATGTGAGCCGCAGGCGGTAGGGCTGCCGCACGCGTCCTTCCTGATAGACGCTTTCGGTCTTTCCGACGAAAGTGGCCAGCGAGAACTCCTTCAGGGCCGTGCTGCGCGCCTCTTCGCCCATCCTGCCCAGGGCGTCCCGGTTCGCCAGGATCTGGGACAGGGCCTGGACCACGCTGTCCACCGAAGCCGGCGGCACCACCCAGCCATCGCGGCCATCGGTGACATTCTCGGTCAGCCCGCCCACCTCGGTCACGATCACCGGCTTGCCCGCCGCCATCATCTCGCGGCAGGCGAACGAAATCGTCTCCAGCTTCGACGACAGCACGAAGCCCACGTCCAGCGCGGACAGGAACGGACGCACATCGTCCAGCAGGCCCGTGAACACCACCTGGTCGGACATCCCCAGCTCGGCCACGCGTTGCATCTGTTCGGCGTCCGGCAGTTTGCCGGCGATCAGGATCACCACCTGCCGGCGCTGCGGGGCGGGCAGCTTCGAAACGGCGGCAACCATATCCAGCCAGTTCTTGTAGACCGCCGTTCCCGCGTTGCTGCCGATGACGAGCCTGCCCTGCATGTTGCCGGGCAGCAGGCTGTCCCGCGCCAGGGCCGCCTGGCTGCGCGTGGCGGGGCGGCATTTCTCGGTATCGACGCCGTTGTGCACCACGCGCAGGTCCTCGTTGCGGAACACGGATTGCTTCATTCGGCGGAAGGTATGGCTGCACACGCAGATGACGCGATTGGTGCCCCATTTGGCGCGCACGCGCGCGCCCAGGCTCGTCGCGCTGCGGTCCGTGTGCTGCGTGTAGACGATGAAGGGACGGCGCGCGCCCATGCCCATCGTCGCCAACATGCACAGCCGGTGGTCGGCCGAGCCGTTGACGTGCACCACGTCGAACTGCTCGTCGCGCAGCAGGGCGCGCAAGCGGCGCAGCGCGCGGAGCTGCGCCAGCGGCCGGCTCTTGAATTCCAGCGGAATCGTTCGCACGCCGGGCAGGGCGCCAGCCTCGGCCAGCAGCCGACTGCGCGCGGGCGCGGCCACGGTGACCTGCGATTTATGGCAAAGAATGCGCGCCAGCGACATCACATAGGTCGTGTGGCCGCCGCCATCGCCTTGATGGAAATTGGTATAGAGAATCTTCATGGGCTCACATCCCCGAGCGTTTGTGGATCCATCTGCCGCGGCAGCAGGCAGCTCCAATGGCGTTTTTCGAATACGTCGCCGCCCAGCCGGCTGCCGGGAGACAGGTTGTAGACCTTGACCCCGCGCGCGCTCAGCAGACGGCCAGCCTGCCGGAACGCGGGTTCGATGTGCCCCGAGAACTGCCGGTCCAGCGCGGTCGGCAATTGCGACGCGGCGCTTTCATAGAATCGAGGCCCCGCGGCGGCCGTCAGGTCCAGGCCGTGCAGGTAAACGGTTTTTGCGCCCAGCCACGCCAGCAGCTGCAGGGACGTATAGGCCACGGTCCCCCCGCCGAAGAGGCCACGCGGCGGGTCCAGGCTGAATCCGTGCGCATGCACGGGGTGCCTGGCGTCGAACAGCACCAGGCCAGGATCCTCGGCCAGCTGCGCCTCCAGCTCTTCGGGACGCGCCCGCGGCCGCAAGGCGCGCTGATGCACTTCCTCGAACAGCGCAATGCGGCAGCGCACGGCGCGGCCGTCGAACAGGAATGCGATCCAGCGGTAGACCTCCGGCGTGACGAACAGGGTCAGGTCCTGCCCCAGCACCTCCGCCACCAGGTCGCGGCGGCGTTTGACGAAGCCGGCGTCCAGCATCGCGTAATAGTCGAAACGCAAGGAGGGCCGTTGCCGCCGCAGCGCGATGGAACCGTTGACGCCCATCACCGCTCCCAGCCTGCAGCGCGCATAATCGATCTGCGCCACGGAGGGGCCGCTGAGGATCAGGTGCGCATCGTCGCCGATGGAGCGCGCCAGCTGTTCCATCGGCGTGGTGGCCGGACCGCGCACGCCGCGGAGCTCGCAACCCGCCAGGCGCCCGCCCGCGTCGCGCCGCACTTTCACGAAAGGCCACAACGTTTCATTGTGCCGATACGCCTGGGGCCGCGTGTAGCGATAGAAATAGCGCAAGCCCTTGGTCAACGGGCGCGAGCGCAGCAAGCGGGGAATGAGCCCGAAACTAGGCATGGACAATGTTGCGTGTATGCCGCAAAAAACTTGACGAGCGACAAATTCTACGCAGCCAACCCTGCGCAAACGCGAGCGAAACCGTTGAGATGTAACGCTTTCACGCTGCTGGCAACACGTCCCTGAATTGCTTGGGAATTCACGCGCCCAGCCTTCAGCGCATTGCGCGGCCGGCATGGTTCATAGAGGGCCGGGCGCCTGAAAGCAGTGCGTATATACCGGCTTGCCTGCACCAGCCGGCGGCCGCAGCCGCATGGCCAGGGCAACACCTTCGATTACGTTTTGCCGCAAAGATTAGCCTTCGCTGCCCCGCACGCCGATAAAGCGCCCCGGGGCGCTGGCGCCGGCGTTCCGCTACGATGCGGGTACCGGCATGACGGCCTCCACGGCCGCGCGCCTGGAGAGGCTCGGCCCCCGCGCGCAAGTACTGAACCCCTGGATAGGAAAGGAATTCGATGTCTACGACCGCCACCCTGGCCGCCACCGCCGCGGCCACCGCCAGCACGCCCCGGATGAGCGTCCCGGCGTTCCGGGCCCGCAAGCGCCAGGAACCGCTGGTCATGCTGACGGCCTATACGGCGCGCATGGCCGAACTGCTGGATCCGCACTGCGATGCCCTGCTCGTGGGCGACAGCCTGGCGCAGACCATCTATGGCCTGCCATCCACCGTGCCCGTCACGCTGGACATGATGATCGCGCACGGCGCCGCCGTGGTGCGCGGCGCGCGGCGCGCGCTGATCGTCGTGGACATGCCCTTCGGCAGCTACGAAGAAAGCCCCGAACAGGCCTTCCGCTCAGCCGCGCGCGTCATGAAGGAAACCGGCGCGGGCGCGGTCAAGCTGGAGGGCGGCCAAAGCATGGCGCCGACCATCGCCTATCTCTCGGCCCGCGGCATCCCGGTCATGGGCCACGTGGGCCTGACACCCCAGGCCGTGAACATCCTGGGCGGATACGGCGCGCGCGGCAAGGGCGAAGCCGAGTACGCCCGCATCGCCGCCGACGCCGCCGCGGTGGCCGACGCCGGCGCGTTCTCGCTGGTGATCGAGGGCGTCGTCGAGCCCCTGGCCGCGTCCATCACCGAAACCGTCGCCTGCCCGACCATCGGGATCGGAGCGTCCGCCCGCTGCGATGGCCAGGTGCTGGTGGTGGACGACATGCTGGGCATGTTCGATCGCACGGCGCGCTTCGTGAAACGCTACGACGACGTGTCCGCCCGCATCCAGCAGGCGGCGCAGGGCTACGCCGCGGAGGTAAAAAACCGGACATTTCCCGATTCCGCCCATCTCTACGGCGTGGCCTGAGCCACGCCCGGCTAGAATCGTCCCCATGTCTTCCTACGCGCACAAGCCATGAGCATGCCCCGCAGCGACCCTCCCCAACTGCAGGACGCGATCGCGGATGCCATCAGCACCGCGACCCGCGGCGCGGGGCGCGTGAACATCCTGGTGGCGGGAAAGACCGGCGTGGGCAAGAGCACGCTGATCAACGCCGTGTTCCGCGGCGACCTTGCCAAGACCGGCGCGGGCAAGCCCGTCACCCAGTCCACCCAGGAATTCACCAAGCCGGGCCACCCGCTCACCATTATCGACACGCGCGGCCTGGAAGTCGGCGACTACGAACGCTCGCGCCGGCAACTGGCCGACCTGATCCAGGAGCGCTCCGCGTCGGACGACCAGGACAAGCACCTGCACGTGGCCTGGCTCTGCATCCAGGACAGCAGCCACCGCGTGGAAGACGCCGAGATCGAGCTTTGCGACATGCTGTCCAACGCCGGCATACCGGTGGTGGCCGTCCTGACCAAGGCACGCAAGAACAGCGCCTTCGTGGACGAGGCGCGCAAACTGCTGCCGCGCGCCAAGCAGGTCGTGGCGGTGCGGGCGCTGCCGGAGTGGATCGAGGAACTGGACGCCGAACTTCCCCCCATGGGCCTGGACAAGCTCATCGAGGTGACGGCGCTGCACATCCCCGAATCGCAGCAGCGTGCGTACGCCAACGCCCTGTCCACACGCAACAAGAAGGCCCTGGAAGTAAAAAAAAAGCGGGCTGAGATAGAGGTCAACGTGGCCGCGGGGCTGGCCGCGTCGGCCGCCGCCGCCCCCATCCCGTTCTCCGATGCCTTCGCGCTGGTGCCCATCCAGGTGGGCATGATCGCCAAGATCGGCATCACCTTCGGCATGGAACTGGACACTACCGCCATCACCACCCTGGTGACGTCCACGCTGGGTGCGTCCGCCGCCACGCTGATCGGGCGTTCGGTCGTTTCGGGCCTGCTGAAGTTCATCCCCGGAGCAGGCAGCGCGGTAGGCGGAACCATCGCCGCCACTACGGCCGGCTCCATCACCAAGCTGCTGGGCAACGCCTATGTGGCGGTGCTGTACGACTTCTGCCTGAAGAATCCGGGCAGGGATATCGACATCGCCATGATCGCGGCTGCCTTGAAGCAGCGCGTCAGCTTCTGAGCGGCGCCCGCCGGATCTATACTTTTCCTATCGTCCCGGCCGTTGCGACGCGCCATCGGCCTGGGCGCTCCGCGCCGCGCGTCGGATTCTCTATTGCGCAAGCCACAGCGAGCCTGCGCTCAGGGAGACTTTCATGACACGCAAATACATCGATTGCCGCGAATATCCCAGCGAAATGAATTGCTCGGTGGCGCTGGCCGCGGACTCCGAGAATGAATTGCTTGAAGCCGCCGTCCAGCATGCCACCACCGTCCACAAGCATGCGGATACGCCGGAACTCCGGACGCAGTTGAAGTCCTTGTTCCATGACGGCACGCCGCCGGTCGAAACACCGCCCCGCGCCTGAACTTCCCGATGCAGGCGCCGGCGCGGCTCACCAGGCCAGCGCTTGCGCCACCTGCTCGATGCGCGCGTCGCCGTCCGCGGTCAGCGGCGCGCGCAGGATGGACCGGCTGTCGCCGCGGTCCACGATCCAGAAAACCATGCGCGCGGGCGCGGCGCCATCGCGTCCGCCATCCAGGCGCAGCGTGCGCCCGTCATCCTGCCCGGGCAATACCTCGAATACCCATTTCCTGCCCTGCACACGTCCTGTCCCGCCTTCGCGCTCGCGGGGGGAAAAGGCGGAAGCCTGCTTGTCTCCGGCCTCCAGGCCCAGCTTGTTCCGCATGAAGGAACGCATGGATTCTTCCAGCGCGTGGTCATCGATTCCCGCCTTTTGCTCTACCGAGAGCCCTAGCAGCGCCCCCGTTTTCAGGTCCTGGTACTGAAAGAGCTTTCCGCCGATCGGCTTCAGGCGGAAATCCGCGATGCGCAAGGGCAGGACCTGCCCCGTCCGCCCGCTCTGGAGCTCGGCCCGGCCTTCGGGCAGGCTCCATGCGGGGTCCCGGTCTCCTACCCATTCGATGAAGCGCCTGTTCAGCGCGATCGCCTCTTCCTCGCGGCCCTGGCGGTACGCGACGTCCGCGGCGCGATCCAGCGCCGTCTCGTACAGGACTTCGTCGTGATAGGCCTTGCCCGCGTAGGCCCAGGCCGCCAGCCCGGCATCGTACTGGCGGCGAGCCTCGTCCAGCGCGCCGCGCTCGTAGGCGGCGGTGGCCATTACGGTGTTCAAGCGCGCGATCTCCAGCGGAAACGCCGCATCGGGCAGCGCCGCCTGCGCCAGCTTCGCGGCCGCAGCCCAATCCCGCGCCATTGCCCATTCGGCATTGATGGCTTCGTATTGCGCGGCCATCGTCCGCTCGCGGAACAGGCGCTGCTCATGATCCCACGACACGGCGCCTAGCAGCGCCTGCAGCTGCTTGCCCGCCTCTTCCCTCAGTTCCTCGGGATACGACGCCAGCACCTCGAGACGCCAGTCTCCGCGCGCCGCCACCCATTCAGCCTCGACCACGCCTTCCCGCTCTTTCCCTGACCGCACCGCGCCCTTGGCCTGCGTCAGGTCCTTGAAGGGAAGGTCCGGCATCGCCGCGGCCACGGCAGGCGCGGCGGCCTGCTCGCCATACGGCCCGGCCAGAGCGCGCTCCAGCTGCGCCAGCCGCTCCGCGCCATCCAGGCCGCGCAACGCTTCCATGTAGCCGATGCGCAGCTGCACGACGATGCGGCCGCGCTCGTTCAGCGCTCGCGCATAGTCCAGCCGCGCCGTCTTGCCGCGCGCATCGGCCGGCTCGAAGCGCAGCAATGCCCAGCCGTCCCGCGCCAGCGGCACGGACAGGCCGGCCGGCGCGTAGCGCAGGCGCTGGCCGGACTCGGCCTCCCACAGCGCGGGATAGGGCCGGGCCAGCTCGACGAGCCGCGCCTGCAGGCGGGCGACCTCCGCCGTTTCCCCCGCCGCCGTGCCGGCCTCGATGGCTCGCGACAAGAGGATGGCCATGCCGTCGTCGTCGCCAAGGCGCCCGAAGTCCTCGACCTGCGCCTCCGCTACGCGGCGGGCTTCGGCATGCAGGCCTTGTTTCTGCAACAGGTTGAGCAGCAGCATCGCGGCATCGAAGATTTCGTACCGGTTGCGATTGAGGCGCGCCGCATCCAGCGCCGCCCGCGCCGAATCCGTGGCGGCGGCCCACGAAGCCTCGCGGATCTGGCCGCGGGCCGCTTCCATATGACGCATGAAGGGCGACAGCGGAGCCTGCGCCTCGGCCGTTGGGGCCGAGCCCTGCGCCGCCGCCGGTGCGGCGCACGTCGACAGGAGCGCGGCCGCCAGCATGGCGCGCCCGGCGCGCAATGGGCGAAAAACGGACGTCATCTGGCCCCTTCCTCTGCAAACATAAAGGGGGCCAGTATACGGTTCGGCCCCGGCCCGCCGCCGGGGCCGGCTATCCGCGGACGAGGGCGGGAGAAGCAGTCCGGGCGGCGGGCACGATGCCGAACAGATTCTTCGGGTCGGCCATCCGCGGCGCCACCTCGATGCGGGAGCCTATGCCGTGCCGCATGGCCGTGTCGCGCAGCCAGCGCAGCGCCGAAAAGTCCTCCAGCGCGAAACCCACGGAATCGAAAACGGTCACCTCATCGGCGCGCCGGCGGCCGGCGTCCTGCCCCGTCAGCACGCGCCACAGTTCCGTCACGGGAAAATCCGCCGGCATCTGCTGCAGATCGCCCTCGATGCGCGTCTGCGGCTCGTATTCCACGAACACCGGTCCCGCGCGCATCACGTCGGCGTGCAGCTCGGTCTTTCCCGGGCAGTCCCCGCCCACGGCGTTGATGTGCATGCCGGGCTCGATCATATCGGGCGTCAGGATGGTGGCGTACGCCTTGTCCGCCGTCACCGTGGTGACGATGTCCACGCCCTTGACGGCTTCCGCCGTGCTGCCGAAGCGCACCACGCGCAAGCCGGGCACCGAGGCCAGATTGCTTTCAAGCTTGCGTGTGGCGCCTGCGTCCACGTCATAGACGTGCAGCGTATCGATACCCAGGATGTAGTGGAAGGCGAGCGCCTGGAATTCGCTCTGCGCGCCGTTGCCGATCAAGGCCATCTTGCGCGAGCCTGGCCGCGCCAGCGCACGCGCCGCCAGCGCCGACGTCACGGCCGTGCGCAGCGCGGTGGTCAGCGTCAGCTCGCTGATCAGCAGCGGCTCGCCGGTCGCGACCCGCGCCAGCGCGCCGAAGGCCATCACGGTGGACAGTCCGGACTGCGGATTGCCGGGATGGCCGTTCACGTACTTGAAGCTGTAGAAATCGCTGTCGGCAGTGGGCATCAATTCGATCACACCGGTCGCGGAATGGCTGGCCACCCGCGCACTCTTGTCGAATTCCTGCCATCGAAGAAAGTCCGACAGCACATAGTCCAGCAAGCTGGAAAATACCTGTTGCGGGCCTTGCAGGGCCACGATCTTCGCAACATCGGAAGTGGAAAGCAGCGTCGTCATTCATTTCTCCCCGAGTTATGGAAAGGAAATTCTGGAGGACGGGCAAACCAATTCCTAGTGACAACAATCCACACAAAACGCTAAGATCCTGACATTCTGACAGCGACAAATAGCACTTTTCACAATGGATACGCTAGATCAGAACCTGCTGGGCCTATTGCGCGCCAACGCCCGCATGTCCGTCGCCACGCTGGCGAAAAAACTGGACGTCTCGCGCGGCACCATCGACAACCGCATCCAGAAACTGGAGGAGCGGGGCATCATCCTCGGCTATACCGTGCGCCTGCGTCCCGAGGTCGAGACCGAGGACATCGTCGCGTGGATGAGCATCGCCGTCGAAGGCCACGAAACGCGCAAGATCGTGAATCTGCTGATGGGCGAGCCCAGCGTGGCGAGCCTGCACGACACCAACGGCCGCTGGGACCTGCTCGCCGAGCTGCGCGTCCCGACCATAGACCAGCTGTCCGACGTGCTGGACCGCCTGCGCACCCTCAAGGGCATCGCAGCCACCGAAACCAGCATCCATCTCAAGACCTTCAAGGCGCTCTGAGCCCCGCGGGCGCGGGGAAACCCGATATAAAACTTTGCACAGCGCCCATGATCCAGCGTTATGCATGGCGCCTTGACGGTTTGCCCAGCCCCTCCAAATAGTCCGTCGAATCAGGGCCTTAGCGGAAATTCCCGGGCGCCGCCCCCGGCGCCGAGCGAGGCCGCGGCCAGGTTTCGGATTTCCGCGTACGCATGCATGCTTGCACCTTCCGCCGGGCTCGCCGCGACGCGCGCCCGGCCTGCCCCTTCATGCGCTCGGACTTCCCATGACAGACTTCGATCTGACCCTGCACAATGGCCGCATCGTCACGGCCGAGGCCGACTTCATCGGCGACATCGGCATCGTGGACGGCGCCATCGCCGCGGTTTCCGCGAAGCTGCCGGCGGGCCGGCGCGCCATCGACGCCACGGGCCGGCTGGTGATGCCTGGCGGCATCGACAGCCATTGCCATGTGGAACAGTTGTCCAGCATGGGCGTGCTGTGCGCCGACGACTGGCACAGCGCCTCGATCTCCGCGGCCTATGGCGGCAACACCACCATCGTGCCGTTCGCCGCCCAGCATCGCGGCCAGTCGCTGCGCCAGGTGGCGGACGCCTATGCCGCATCGGCCGCCGAGAAATCCGTGATCGACTACAGCTATCACCTGATCGTCTCGGACCCCACGCCCGACACGCTCAACCGCGACCTGCCCGAGCTGATCCGCGCGGGCATCACCTCGTTCAAGGTCTTCATGACCTACGACAAGCTCAAGCTGGACGACAGGCAGTTGCTGGACGTGTTCGCCATCGCCGCGCGCGAAGGCGCGCTGCCGATGGTGCACGCCGAGAACAACGATGTGATCAGTTGGATCGCGCGCCACCTCCTGGCGGCCGGCCACAAGGCGCCCAAATACCATGCCGTCAGCCACGATCCCATCGCGGAGAGCGAGGCGACGCAGCGGGCCATCAGCCTGGCCGCGGTGCTGGAAGTGCCGGTGCTGATCGTGCATGTGTCCACCCAAGGCGGCGCGCAGGCCATCCACGCCGCGCAGACGCTGGGCGCGCCCGTATACGGCGAAACCTGCCCGCATTATCTGCTGCTGACGGCCGAAGACATCGACATCCCCGGCGTCGAAGGCGCCAAGTTCTGCTGCAGCCCGCCGCCGCGCGATCCGGTGTCGCAGCAGGCCCTGTGGCAAAGCCTGGACAGCGGCACCCTGGCCCTGCTGTCGTCCGACCATGCGCCGTACCGCTATGACGAATCCGGCAAGCTTCCGGCGGGCGACGCCACCACGTTCAAGCAGATCGCCAACGGCCTGCCGGGCCTGGAAGTCCGCATGCCGCTGCTGTTCTCCGAAGGCGTGCGCAGCGGCCGCCTGAGCCTGCAGCAGTTCGTGGCGCTGACCTCCACCAACCACGCCCGCATGTACGGCCTGCATCCGAAGAAAGGCACGCTGTCGGTCGGCGCCGATGCCGACATCGCGGTGTGGGATCCGGAAAAGACCGTGACCCTGCGCGCCGCCGGCCTGCACGACGCCGTCGGCTACACCCCGTACGAAGGCCGCCAGGTGACCGGCTGGCCCACGACGGTGATCAGCCGCGGCGAGGTCATCGTCGACGACGGCGTGCTGCGGGCCGAACGCGGCCGCGGCCGCTTCATCGCCCGCGGCCTGCCCGCGCCGCTGCAGAAGACGCGCGAGATCAGTCCGCGCGCCGCCCTGCTGCGCAAGATTTTCCCGGCCGTGATCGAACCGTAGAGCACGGCGCACGGCACTCAATCCACAGCGACAAGAACACCTGGAGATTTACATCGTGAGCAACGCAACCCCCTCCCGCAAAATGGGCCTGGCGGTCGCCCAGATGGGCGCCGTGAACCTGGCCGACAGCCGCGCGGCGGTCGTCCGCCGCCTGGTCGAGATGATGCGCGAGGCAGCCGCCCGGCAGGCGGAATTCGTCGTCTTTCCGGAACTGGCGTTGACGACCTTCTTTCCGCGCTACTGGATGGAAGACGCGGAGGCGGTCGAGCGCTACTTTGAAAAAAGCATGCCCAACGCCGACGTGCAGCCGCTGTTCGACACCGCCCGCGAACTGGGCATCGGCTTCTATCTGGGCTATGCCGAGCTGACGCCCGAGGGCCGGCAGTTCAATACGGCCATCCTGGTGGACCGCAGCGCCAAGATCATCGGCAAGTACCGCAAGATCCACCTGCCCGGCCATTCGGACCACAAGGTCGACGCGCCGTTCCAGCACCTGGAAAAGAAGTTCTTCGAGGTGGGCGACCTGGGCTTCGGCGTCTGGGAAACCGACGAGGTCAAGATCGGCATGTGCCTGTGCAACGACCGCCGCTGGCCCGAGACCTACCGCGTGATGTCGCTGCAAAGCGCCGAACTGATCGTGCTGGGCTACAACACCCCGTCCCTGAACATCCACTGGAACGAGCCCGCCCACCTGCGCACCACGACGCACGAGATCGTGCTGCAGGCCAGCGCCTACCAGAACGCGGTCTGGGTCGGCGCCGCGGCCAAGTGCGGCCACGAGGACGGCCACCACATGATCGGCAGCTCGATGATCGTCGCCCCCTCGGGCGAGATCGTGGCGCGCTCCAGCGGCGAGGAAGACGAGGTGATCACGGCGCGCATCGACCTGGGCATGGGCCAGACCTTCCGCGACCACGTCTTCAACTTCGCCAAGCACCGCAGTCCGCAGCACTACAGGCTGATCATCGAGCGCACCGGCGCCGGCGAGCCGCTGCCCGTGCCCGAAGCGGGCTAGCCTCGCTTGACGATTGCCTGCGTCATCGCAGGCAACTCCTTTTTGACGATCTGGGAAAACTGGGCGAGGAACGCCTTGGCGATGGACGGCGGAGGTTCGATCCGGGAATGAGACACGTGCACCGAAAGCGCGATCGCAGGCTCGATGCGCCGCACCACGATGCCGTGCATCAAGGCATCCGTGAGACCGTAGGAATCCACCAGGGCGATGCCGACTCCCTGCCGCACGAACGAGCACGCCGTCTGGGACGAGCGCACTTCGATCGCGGGGACGAACTCCTGCCCCAACGGATCCAGATAGTCGCACAAGGTCTCGCCCAGCGGCGTATCGCGGCCGTAGCCCACCAGCATCTCGCCTGCCAGCATCGCCGGCTCGATCACGCTTTCGCGCGCCAGGCGATGGCCGGCGGGCAGCACGCAGACGATCTCGCCTTGCGCCAGTTCGCTCGTGATCAGATTGGGATGCTCGGGCTTGAACGTGGAGATCGCGATATCCGCGTGGCCCAGCAGCAACTGCGGCAGCAGCGCGTCCATGCCCAAGGGCCGGTAGCGGATGCGCACGCCGGGATTGCGGGCGCAGAATTTCGCGGTCGCCGCCGGAATCAGCCATTCGCCGAAGCTGGGGCTGGAGACCACGCTGACCAGGCCGCCGCCGTGGCCCGCCAGGCCGGCCGCCATGTCGTTCAGGCGATTGACCCCCGCCTGGATGGACTCCACTTCCTGAAACAGCTTGCGAGCCTCCTTGGTGGGATGCAGGCGGCCCTTGAACCGCTCGAACAAGGCATAGCCCAGGCGCAGCTCTATCGACGCCAGCACCCGGCTGATGGCCGGCTGGGTCACGTGGAGCAACCGCCCGGCGGCGCTGAGCGAGCCCGTGATCATGATGGCGTGAAACACCTCGATCTGCCGCAGGTTCAGCGGCCCAGACCGGACCTTTCCCGGTAATTCCGACATGCTGCTTTCTTTCCTCTAGACCTGGGCGGTGCGCGCATGGCGCCGGCCCGCCTCTTTCGCAGGGATTCTACTCAATCGTGCCTAACGCCCGCATCACCCTCGTCAATCCCAATTCCCTGGCCAAGGTCACCGAGGCCATCGACCGCGCGGTGGCGCCGTTCCGCCGCCTGCCGCTGGAGTTCCGCTGCCTGACCTCGGCCGACGGCCCCGCCGGCATCCAGACGCAGGCGGAAGCCGATGCCAGCATCGCGCCCCTGGCCCGGCTGGTCCGGCAGGAGGCCGCCGGCACCGACGCCTTCATCGTGGCCTGCTTCAGCGATCCCGGCCTGCACGGGCTGCGCGACCTGGTGCCGGTGCCGGTGCTGGGCATCGGGGAATGTTCGGTGCTGACCGCCATGGGCATGGCCGCGCGCATCGGCGTGATCGCCATCGCCGGCGCCGCCATTCCGCGCCACCTGCGCTATTTCCGCGCGATGGGCGTGGCCGACCGCATCTGCGGCGAACTGGCGCTGGACATGAAGGTAAGCGAGCTGGCCGACGCCGAACTGGCGTTCCAGCGCATGGCGGCGGTGGGCAGGACCTTGCGCGACGCGCACGGCGCCGACGCGCTCATCATGGGCTGCGCCGGCATGGCGGACCTGCGCGGCCGGCTGGAGGATGCTTGCGGCGTGCCCGTGGTGGAGCCCACCCAGGCCGCCGTGGGGATGGCGGTGGGCAGGATTTTCAGCCGCGCCTGAAAGCGGCGGGCGGTCAGGCCGCCTGTTGCACGTAGTGGCCGGCGGCCACCTGCACCAGCTTCGCCACCTGGGGGTTGTCGCCCACCTTGCGGATGGGGCTGGGGATCTCGCGCGCGGCGCGCACGGCGCGCTGGTGGCGGCGCGCCGGATCGGGCACCGGCACCGCCGACAGCAGGCGCTGCGTATACGCATGGCGCGGCCGGTGCAGCACTTCCTGCGTGGGCCCGATCTCGACGATCTGGCCCATGTACATGACCGCCACGCGGTGGCTGACCTTCTCCACCACCGCCATGTCGTGCGAGATGAACAGGTAGGACAGTCCCATCTCGGCCTGCAGCTCCTTCATCAATTCGATCACGCGCGCCTGCACCGACACGTCCAGCGCCGACACCGGCTCGTCGGCCACGATGATCTTGGGATTCACGCTCAGCGCGCGCGCGATGCACAGGCGCTGGCGCTGGCCGCCCGAGAACTGGTGGGCGTATCGGTCCAGGAACTCCCGCGGCAGGTTGACGCGCTCCAGCAACTGCGCGGCGCGCTCCCGGCGCTGATCGCGGGTAAAGCCGCCATGCACCTTCAGCGGCTCGCTCACCAGGTCCCAGGCATGCAGGCGCGGATTCAGCGAAGCGTATGGATCCTGGAAGATCATCTGGATATGGCGCCGCATCTCGCGCATGCGGTCCGGCGGCATATGCGTGATGTCCTGGCCCGCCAGGCGGATCGATCCTTCGGTGGGCGCCACCAGCTTCATCAGCAGGCGCCCGGTGGTCGACTTGCCCGACCCGGATTCGCCCACCAGGGCCAGCGTCTCGCCGGCCCGCAGATCGAACGACACGCCCTCCACCGCATGCACGTTCGCCACCACCTTGCCGAAGGCGCCCGTCTTCACGGGAAAGCGCTTGGCCAGGCCCGAGACCTCCAGCACCGCAGGACGGCCCTGGACGGCGGCCTCGTCCGGCGAACCGTCTCCCAGCTTGGGCACGGCGGCCAGCAGGTCGCGCGTATAGGGCTGCCCGGGTGCATCGAACAGCGCCACGGTCGAGTTCTCCTCCACCTTGTCGCCATGCCGCATGACCACCACGCGGTCCGCGATCTCGGCCACCACGCCCATGTCGTGCGTGATGAACAGCACCGCCATGCCCACCTCGCGCTGCAGGTCGCGGATCAGGTCGATGATCTCGGCCTGCACCGTCACGTCCAGCGCGGTCGTCGGCTCGTCGGCGATCAGAAGCTGCGGCCGGCAGGCCAGCGCCATCGCGATCATCACGCGCTGGCGCATGCCGCCGGACAGGTCGCCGGGATACTGCGTCATCCGGCGCTCCGGTTCCGACATCTTCACCGCGACCAGCATGGCCTGGGCGCGCGCCCAGGCCTCCTGGCGCGAGATGTCCTGGTGCAGCAGATAGACTTCGGCCAACTGGTCGCCGACGGTCATCACCGGATTCAGCGAAGTCATCGGCTCCTGGAAGATCATCGAAATCTCGTTGCCGCGGATGCGGCGCAGCTCGGATTCCGCAAGGCCGAAGAGATCCACCTCGCGGCCGTCCCGCGGCACGAAGCGCGCGGCGCCCGCGGCGATGCGGCCGCCGGCGCGTTCGATCAGGCGCAGGATGGACAGCGCCGTGACCGACTTTCCGGAACCGGACTCGCCCACCAGCGCCACCGTTTCGCCGCGGCCGATCGTGAAGTCCAGGGACTTCACGGCGCGGTAGGGCTGCGCGCGCGAGCCGAACTCCACGCTCAGGCCCTCGACCGCCAGTAAGGTTTCGCTCATCGGGTTTCTCCGTCAGGCGCGGGTGGGGAACACGCGCGGCGACATGGCGTCGATGCCGCGGCCGGCATAGTCGCGCTGCGACACGGTTGCGATCGTCTGCGCCTGGGCGCGCTCCACCTCCTGCATCGCGCGCTCGATGTCGATGGTGAGCAGTTTTCCGTCCTTCACGACCAGCGAGCCGTCCACGTACACATCGCGGACGGCCCGCTCGCCCGCCGAGTAGATCAGGCTGCGCAGCGGCTCGCGGCCGGGACGCATATAGGGATGCGAGAGGTCGACCAGCGAGAAATCGGCCTTGCCGCCCACGGCGATGCGGCCGATATCGTCGCGGCCCAGCATGCGGGCGCCGTTCACCGTGGCCGCGTTGAACACCTCTTCGGTGGACGCGGCGCGGAAATGGCCGGCCTGCAGGCGGGCCACATAGCAGGCGAGCCGCATTTCGTCGAGCATGTTGTGCGGGAAGGTATCGGTGCCCATGCCGACGTTGATGCCGGCGCGCAGGTAGCGGCCCAGGAAGCTGAGCGCGATGCCGCGGCGGGCGAACACGGTGGGACAGTGCGCCACGTGCGCGCCCGAACGCTGCAGCAGGCCGAAGTCGTCCGCATGCGGCCAGTACAGCGCGCGATGATCGTTCAGGAAAATGCCGTGGCCGATGATCAGGTCGCCATTCAGCAGGCCCTGGTCGTCCAGCCATTCGATGGGCGTGCGCCCATGGCGGCGCGTCATCTCCGAAAACTCCACCACGCTCTGCGCCGCGTGGATCTGCATCGGGATGCCCAGGCGCCGGGCTTCCGCCTGCGCCTGCTTGAGCAGTTCCGGCGAGCAGGTATCCACCTGCGAAGGGCACAGCATCGCGCTCAGCCGGCCGCTGGGATGCCCGACCGCGCTGTCCACGACGTCCAGCGCGGCCTCGAACGACTTGGTCGCGGCGGCTTCGTCCCAGGCGTATTCCACCGAATGGCCATCCGGCGTGCGCCAGGCGGCGGAACGGAACATGGGTCCCAGCACGCCGCGGATGCCGGTGGCGGCCACCACGTCCGCCCAGCCCGGGCGCGGCAGCGACATGTCCACGAACGTGGTCACGCCGCTGAGCAGCATTTCGGCCACCGCCACCTGGTTGGCGTACTGCGCGGTCTCGATGCCCATGCGGAAAACCGGCATGTATTCGTACAGGGAACTCTGGCCCAGCTTGTCGCTGCCCAGCTCTTCCAGCAGGCCGCGATTTCCCGGCTCGGAGGAGGGATGGGTATGGATATTGACCAGGCCCGGCATCGCCATCAGGCCGCCGCCCTCCACCACGGTGTCGGCCGGCCCCGAATAGCCCGGGCCGGCATGGATGACGGTGCCGCCGCGCATCACCAGGTCGGCGTTCTCGATATAGACATGCGAACCCAGTTCCGCGTCCCACGCCACCAGGGTGGCGAGGTTCTTGATCTGGGTGGTACGGGCTTGATTGGCGTCGCTCACGGATGGCTCTCTGTGCGGTTTACTTGAGTTCGATGTCCAGGCCCTTGTAGGCCGCGGCTCCGAAGATGCCGTGCGCGCGCATGGGTTTCATGCGCGGGCCGCCCACCAGGTACAGGGAGTCGTGGTACAGCGGAATCCACGCGGCGCCGTCGGAGATCTTGGTCAGCGCCTTGGACAGGATGGCGTCGCCGGCCGCGGCGTCCAGCGCCTCGCTGCCTTCGCCCAGCCAGCGGTCGGTCTCGGCGTCCTTCCAGTTCATGCGGTTGGGCGTGGGAATGCTGTTGGACAGGAAGTAGCTGTTGAGCGCTTCGCCCGTGCTCATGTAGCCGAAGCTCATGCTGAATTCGTCGAATTCCTGCGTGGCCAGCTTGCCCCAGGCCGAGGTCGAATCAAATAGCTGCACGCGCAGGTCCACGCCCACTTTCTTCATGTCGCCCTGCACGGCCTCCATGATGTCTTTCCAGTAGCCGGTGATGCCGTAGTGCAGCAACGACAGCTGGCCGTCCTTGTAGCGGTAGCCGTCGGATTGCTTCTTCCAGCCGGCCTCGTCCAGCAGCTTGTTGGCGGCGTCCGGATCGTAGCGATAGGCCTCGTTCTTGCCGGCGGGCGTGCTGGTGGCCAGCATGCTGGTGGCGGGAACCGCCTCGCCGAAAGTGATGGCTTCCGTCAGCGCCTTGCGGTCGATGGCCAGGTTGATGGCGCGGCGCACGTTCACGTCCGTCAGCATCGGCTTGTCGATCTTGAAGCCCAGGAAGAACGTCCAGTAGAACGGATCCGCCTTGCTGACGAACAGGCGCTTGTCCGCCTTCAGGTCCTTGATGGCCCATTGCGGCAGGTAGCGCGAGAGGTCGGCCTGGCCGCTTTGGAGCGCGGTCAGGCGGGTGCTTTCCTCGGGCACGATCTTCCAGACGATCTTGTCGACCTTGGGCGTCGGATCCTTGTAGATGGCCGGCCCCCAGTTGTAGCCGGCATGCCTGGTCAGCACGACTTCGTTGCGCGGGGACCAGCTCTGGAAGCAGTACGGGCCGGTGCCGTCGAAGGCCTTGACGCCATAGTCCTGGCCCAGTTCCTTGACCTGGTCGATGTTGATGACCGAGTGCATGTAGTGCGCCATCTGCCGCAGCAGCTCGTTGTAGGGCTTCTTCAGCTTGTAGACCACGGTCGCGTCGTCGGGCGCCGTGATGCTGTCCACCGGGCCCGCGCGCCAGCGTTCCAGTCCCTTGGTCTCCGGGTTCAGCCAGCGCTCGTAGCTGGCCACCACGTCCTTGGCGGTCATTTTCCTGCCACTGCAGAACGTGACGTCGTCGCGCAGGTTGAAGGTGTAGGTCAGGCCGTCGGGCGACACAGTCCAGCTCTTGGCCAGGGCCGGCACCGGCGTCTTCATGTCATAGTCCAGGCCTACCATTGTGTCCGCGGCCATGAACAGTACCTCGGCCGCGCCCCGCGCGGTGGTGCGGTGGGGGTCGTACTTATCTGTGTCGAGTTCACGCAGGATCAAAACAGTCTTTCCGGACTGGGCGAGCGCGAGCCCCGGTGTGGCCAGCAGGCAGGTCAATGCGAACGGCGCGAAGGCCAGGCCCTTGATGATCTTCATGGTTTCAATTCCCCGGAGTTGGTCTGTTGTAAGGTCAAGCGCGCCGCGGCTCAGAACCGCAGCTTGGGATCCAGCGCGTCGCGCAGGCTGTCGCCCAGCAGGTTGAACGCCAGCACGATGAAGAAAATAGTCATCGTGGGTATGGTCGAGATGTGCGGAAATATCTGCAGGAACTTGCGGCCGTCGGCAGCCATGCTGCCCAACTCGGCGAAGGGAGGCTGCGGACCCAGCCCCAGGAACGACAGCACGGAACCCAGCAGGATCGTGTGGCCAAGCTGCAGCGTGGCATAGATCATCAACATCGACGAACAATTGGGCAGCAGGTAGCGCGTGATCAGATAGAAGTTGCCGAAGCCCATGGCGTGGCCGGCTTCCATGTACTCCTGCTTCATCACCACCATGGCCGAGCCGCGTGCGATGCGCGCCATACCGGGAATGGCGGATACACCCAGCGCCAGCACCATGCTCAAAGTGCCGGGACCGAGCAGCGCGGACAGGCTTAGGCCGAATAGGATCGCGGGGAACGACAGGAGCACGTCCACGACGCGCATGATCACGCCTTCTAGCGGACGGTAGTACGCAGCCAGAATACCCAGGATGGCGCCAATACCCGATCCGCCGATCACCGCCAGCACACTTAGCATCAGCGTCGCGCGAATGCCGTAGATGATGCGGGACAGGATATCGCGTCCCTGCACATCGGTGCCCAGCAGATAACTCACGCCATCAGGCGACGTCCAGCCCGGCAGCTTGCGGGCGATGGCCATATTGGTCGAGTAGGGATCGTGCGGCGCGAGCCATGGCGCGAACGCGGCGATCAGCACGATGGAGATCACAGCCAGAAGCGATAGCAGGAGAATGGGATCGTGGCGCAAGCGCGACGCGATGCGCGCCAACGGCGTGGCCATGACCTGGGGCGGCAAGCCGCCCAGCGAAGATGTGGTCCCTGCGCTCATGATTTTTGTCCCCGCGGATCCAGGTAGCCATAGAGCAGGTCCACGATCAGGTTGATAACGATGAAGCCCAGCGCGGTCACCAGGATCGCGCCCTGAGCCAGCGGGAAGTCGCCCGCGAAGATCGCGCCCACGGCCATGCGTCCCACGCCCGGCCAGGAATAGATCTGTTCGGTGACCACCGCGCCGCCGAGCAGGTTGCCCACCTGCAGCCCGACCAGCGTCACAATCGGCAGCAGCGCGTTGCGCAAGGCGTGGCGCAGTACCACCCGGCGCTCACCCGCGCCTTTGGCTCGCGCCGTACGCACGTAGTCACCGCTGAGCGTTTCAATCACGGCGGTACGTGTAATGCGGGCCACAGGTCCGATCAACACCGAGCCCAAGGTAAGCGCCGGCAACGCGATGGATTCCAGCCCCGCCAAGGTCCAGATCGGACCATTGCGTCCGATATAGGGCAGGATGCCTGCGCCACCGATATGCTGCACCAGCAGCAGGCCGACCCAGAACACCGGCAACGACACGCCCACGACCGACAGGGTCATCACGAAGCGATCGATCAGCTTGCCGCGCCGATAGGCGGCCAGCGTGCCTAGCAGGATCGCCAGCGGAATCGACCAGACCACGCTGGCCAGCATCAGTTCAGCCGTCGCCCCGATGGTGCCCGCGATCTCGTCGATCACCGGCACATTGGAAATCATCGACCGGCCCAGGTCCAGGTGCAGCAAACGCCACATGTACAACGACAGTTGGTAGGCCATCGGTTTGTCCAGGCCCAGCTCCTGGCGTACCTGCGCCAGTTCGTCGGCCGTTGCCGTGGGGCCGGCAATCACGGCGGCGGGGTCGGCCGGCGCGACCTGCAGGAGCACGAAGCACACGACCACCACACCCAGCAGAACCGGCAGCGAAATCGTGAGGCGGTTTAGCAATTGCCGGATCATGCGAGGCACGCTCCGATTGCGAAAAGCCGCCCGCGGGCTAGCCAGGCCGGCAAAGGCCTTCCTGTGACGGGATGAACTGAACTCGGCATGAAACTACCCCTCTTTGCGCGTCCGAACGCTACGGTCGTCGAAGAATGCCAGCGCCCTCCGGCGTCGTGGACCCAGGGAAATCCACTATGAAGCGATTCGGGCGCCTTGCATCGAATTCCGCACAAACACTTGAAAAGAAAGGAATTTTCGGAATTCAGAAAGCCCCCCGGCGCGCACACCCGATAACGGGGTGTTATGACGCCTGCGCAAAGATTGATAGCCCGCCGCGGCCCTTCGCGCGGTCCCCCAAAGCTCGCTCCGCCTCCCGCGCTGCTAGACTGCCCGCAGCCCAGCTCGAAACCGACCCGGATCCCATGCGCTTCATCGACACAGAACAGACCCGCGACGCCCTGTCCTTCGACGCCGTCATTCCCGCCCTGCGTGACGCTTTCCGCGACGGCGCCACGGTGCCGCCGCGCCACGTCCACGCCATCCAGTCGGGCAATGCGCACGGCACGTCGCTGATCATGCCGGCCTGGAGCGACCGCGGTTATTTCGGCGTGAAGATCATCAATATCTTTCCCGAAAACACGCATCAGGGCCTGCCGGGCCTGCACGCCACCTACAACCTGTACAGCGCCACCACCGGCGTGCCGATCGCCCAGGTGGACGGCGACGTCGTCACGGTGTATCGCACCGCGGGCGCGGCCGCGCTGGGCGCGGACTACCTGGCCCGCGCGGACGCCAGCACGCTGCTGATCGTGGGATCGGGCCGCATCGCCGGCCTGGTCGCCCAGGCCATGCGCGCCGTGCGCCCCATCAGGCGCGTGCTGGTGTGGAACGTCCGGCACGCCGGCGCCGAACGCCTGGCGGAGCAGTTGCGCGCACTGGGCTTCGATGCCCGGCCCACGGAAGACCTGGAAGGCGCGGCGCGCCAGGCCGACATCATCAGCTGCGCCACGCTGTCCACCGTGCCGTTGATCCGGGGCGCCTGGCTGCGTCCGGGCGTCCACCTGGACCTGATCGGCAGCTTCAAGCCCGAAATGCGCGAAACCGACGCGGCCTGCTTCGACGGCACCAGCGTCTATGTGGACACCGACGAGGCGCCCACCAAGTCCGGCGACCTGCTGTCCGCTTTCGAAGCCGGCGTGCTCACGCGGGAAGACATCAAGGGCAATCTGCACCAGCTTGCCGCGGGCCAGCTGCAAGGCCGCCACGACGACCAGGAAATCACCGTATTCAAGGCCGTGGGCAGCGCGCTGGAAGACCTGACGCTGGCAACGCTGGTCTACGAATCCTCGAACGCACCGTAGGGTGGCGGTCGTGGTCCAGGGTCACGCCCATCATCATGCCGCCACCGGCGCCCGCGCCGCCTTCGCCGCCGCCCCCGCCCCCGCCCCCGCCACCGCCGGATTTCGCGCCGCCGTCGCCCTTGCCGCGCGCCGACGAAGAGGGCCGGACAGGGCCTTGCCGGGGAATGCTCAACTCCGCGGGCACCGGCTCCAGGTCCAGCACCCGGCGGATGAATTCGCGCAGGGACACCACCAGTTCGGCGGTGTGCACCGGACGCCCCGCCACCAGGTCGGACGCCGCCTGGGCCGCGAGCCTGACCTGTTCTTCGGTGCCCAGCAGGATGATGTCGGACAGCGCGGCTTCCGTCGCGTCGCGCATGCGGCGCGCGCGGTCCCCGCTGGGCCGCAGCGGCACGGGTTCGCCTTCTGCCCCGGCGCTGGCCTCCTCGCGCCGCAAGTCCCGCAGATGCCGCGGATCCACCGCCAGATTGCCCGTGAACGATCCGCCCAGCGTCTTGTACGCCGCGATCAACGTGCGCAGGCGTTCATTGATCTGCCGGTTCTCGCGGGCGCGGCGCTGCTGGATCGTCTGCATGACGAGCAAACGGACTCCGACGCCGATCAGGGTAATCAATGCCAGCCCCAGCAACGTCGAGAGCAGGCCTTGCCAGGAAGTGAAATCCAGATTTCGCATGCGACGGCGCTCCGTTACTCGAATCCGCGGGGCCCCAGCGCCCCCGCCATGTAATCAATGAAGGACTTGATGCGGGACGAGATCGCGGTATTGCGGTAGTACACCGCGTTTATCGGCTGCCTCACCTCCAGGGTCTGCCTGGAGAAAAGCTGCCGCAAGGCGCCCGTCTTCCGGTCGCCGTGCGTCATGAAATCGGACAGGCACACGATGCCCGCTCCGTTCAGCGCCAGTTGCCGCAGGGTTTCCCCGTTGAATGACTTCACGGCGGGCGTCACGCGCAGCGGCTGGCCCGAGGCATCCAGCAGCGGCCATTCGTTCAGCGCTTCCAGCTGGCTGAACCCGAGCAGGGTATGCGAGGCCAGGTCCGCCACGCTCTTGGGCGTGCCGTGTTTCTCCAGATAGCCGGGGCTGGCCAGCACGCGCACCCTGCTGCTGCCCAGCGGCACGGCGTGCAGCGACGAATCCTTCAGCCGCCCAATGCGGATCGCCAGATCCGTGCGGCGCTCGATGAGGTCGATGTTGCCTTCATTGCTATTGAGTTCCAGCTCCACCTGCGGATACCGGCGACAGTAGCCCGGCACCAGCGGAACCACCACATGCAGCATGAAAGGCGACGCCGCGTCCACCCGCAGCAGCCCGGCCGGCTGGTTGCGGCGCAGGCTCATCAGTTCTTCGGCTTCCTCCACCGCGGCCACGATCTTGCGGGCCTGTTCCAGGTAGGCGCTGCCTTCCTCGGTCAACGCCAGGCGGCGCGTGGTGCGGCGCATCAGCGTGGTCTGCAGCTTTTCCTCCAGCCGGCTCATGGCGCGGCTGGCGGCCGAGACGGTCTGGCCCAGCACGTCTGCGGCAGCAGTGATGGAACCGCTGTCCACAACAGCGATAAAGACCTGCATTTCGTCGAGCGTCGTCTTCATAATTGCACTTATATCAAAAGTCTTTCTCCGATATGGGACTTTTTTTGCAAGGATCGCGCGGGCACACTGAGCGCATTCCAGGCACTTCCGCCTGATCGAACGAACCGCCAGGAGTTTTACATGAGCATTCCCGCTTTCGGTGCCGGCACCTTCCGCCTGCAAGGACAGGCCGTCATCGACTCGGTGCGCAACGCGCTGGACGTGGGCTACCGCGCCATCGATACCGCGCAGATCTATGAGAACGAAGCAGGGGTCGGCCAGGCGATCGCCGAATCCGGCGTATCCCGCGACGAACTGTTTCTCACCACCAAGATCTGGGTTCCCAACTACGGCCGCGGCAAGCTCGCGCCCAGCCTGAAGGACAGCCTCGCCAGGCTGCGCACCGACTACGTGGACCTGACGCTGATCCATTGGCCGGCGCCGGGCAACGGCGTGCCGATCGAGGAGTTCATGACGGCGCTGGCCGACGCCAAGGCGCAGGGCCTGACCCGCCAGATCGGCATTTCCAACTTCCCCATCGCCGAAACCCGCGCAGCCATCGCGGCCGTGGGCAGGGACCAGATCGCGACCAACCAGATCGAGCTCAGCCCCTATCTGCAGAACGCCACGCTTACCTCCTTCCTGAAGGAGCAGGGCATCCACGTCACCTCGTACATGACGCTGGCCTATGGCAAGGTGCTGAAGGATCCGGTCATCGGCCGGATCGCGCAGCGCCATGACGCCACGCCCGCGCAAGTCGCGCTGGCCTGGGCGCTGCAACTGGGCTACGCGGTGATCCCCTCGTCGACCAAGCGCGACAACCTGGCCAGCAACCTGCTGGCCAGGCAACTGCGCCTGACTGCCGAAGACATGGCTGAAATCGCCGCGCTGGAACGCAATGGCCGCGAGGTCAGCCCGGAGGGCCTGGCCGCCGCCTGGGACTGATTCCCTGCTGCAATGCCCTCGTCAGGCAGCTCCCCGCCCGCAACAGCATCTCCTCGCTGCCGGGCGGGCCCAGCAATTCCAGGCCCGCCGGAACGCCGGACGCGGAAAACCCGACTGGCACGCTCAAGGCCGGCAAGCCCGTCACGGCAGCCAGCAGCCCATTGCCTCCGCTTTGCGCCTCGCCCAGCAGCACGGGCCCGCGGCGCATGCTGGGATAGGCCAGCAGATCCAGGCCCAAGCTATCCAGCGCGGCCAGCACTTCGCCGCGCAGGCCGTTGGCATGCTCCAACGCGGTAAAGCGGCCACCCGAATCCCGTTGCGCCTCGCGCTGGCGCAATATCGCCAGCACTTCTGCATGCGGATAACCACCATCCAGAATATCCGCCAGGCTGCTCACGACCAGTCTGGCGTCGCGCAGGCAAGCCTTCAACGCGTCGCGGAATTCGTAAGCCGTAACGTTAGCCTTGATCAGCCGTTCATCGTCCAGTGCCAAGCCGACGGGCGACACGCAAGCATCGCAACTGCTCCATTGTCCGAGTGCCGCGCGCACCTGGACGCTCACATCCCGTTCGTCCGCCGTCTTGCCGAAAAGGGTCTCCAACGTGCCGATGCGCCATCTCCCGCCCGGTGTGCGTCCGTCGTCCGGCGCTCCCGCCGGATCCGCCATCGCGGACCACAGCAGCGACAGATCCTCCACCGTGCGCGCCATCGGCCCGACAGTGTCCATCGTGGGTGACAAGGGCACCACGCCAATCGTGCTGCATCGTCCAGCCGTTGGCCGGAGCCCCCAGACCTGATTGAAGGCCGCCGGGATGCGGATCGAGCCGCTAGTATCCGAGCCGATCGCCGCCGCGGCGAAGCTCGACGCCACTGCCACGGCGCTGCCACCGCTTGAGCCTCCGGGTACGCGTCCGGCGTCGTAGGCATTGCGCGTGCGGCCGGACAACGACGATACGTTGGTGATGCCGCAGGCCAGCTCATGCAGCGTGGTCTTGCCCAACACGATAGCGCCAGCCTCGCGCAGGCGCCGCACGACATCGGCGTCGCGCGGTGGCCGGCGTTGCGCCAGGGCGAGCGAACCCGCCGTGGTCGGCATGCCTGCCGTATCGATATTGTCCTTGAACAGGATGGGAATACCGTGCAAGGGGCCTCGCACGGAGCCGCGCTTCCTCTCCCCGTCCCGCGCGGCCGCCTCGTCCAGCGCCCGCCCGTTCAGGGCCAGTACGGCATTGAGCGCCGGCCCCGATTGGTCATGGGCGGCGATCCGCGCCAGGTAGCAGCGGACCAGCTCCTCGGCGCTCAGGCTTCCGGCCGCCATGGCCGCCTGCAGCGCGGCTATCGGCTGCCCGAAGACCGGATCTTCCGACAGCGGGCCCGCCAGCAGGCTCGGCCGGCTCATCGGAAGTGGCACGCCACCCAGTGTTGCCCGGCGGCCACGCCTGCGGCCCGGTCGGCCAGCGCCGGTTGCTTCTCCCTGCAAATGGGTTGCGCCAGCGGGCAGCGCGTGTGGAAGCGGCAGCCGCTGGGCGGGTTCGCCGGGCTGGGAGGATCGCCCTGCAGCAGCTTGCGCTGCGCGGGCTTGTGCGGATCCGGCACCGGAACCGCCGAGAGCAGGATTTCCGTATAGGGGTGCAGCGGCCGCGAGAACAGCGTATCGCGGTCGGCGACCTCGACGATGCGGCCCAGGTACATCACAGCCACACGATGGCTGATGTGCCGCACCACCGCCAGGTCATGCGCGACGAACAGGTACGCGATGCCCATCTCTTGCTGCAAGTCCATCAGCAGGTTAATCACCTGCGCCTGCACCGACACGTCCAGGGCGGATACCGGCTCGTCGCAAACGATCAGCTTGGGCCGCAGGGCCAGCGCACGCGCGATGCCCAGCCTCTGACGCTGCCCGCCGGAGAATTCATGGGGAAACTTCTTCATCGCCTCCGGACGCAGACCTACCTTGCTGAACAGCCAGGCGATTTCATCCTGCCGGGACCGCCCGCCCGGGCCCGGGAAGTTCTGCAGAGGCTCGCCGACGATATCTCCCGCCGTCATGCGCGGATTCAGCGATGCGTATGGGTCCTGGAAAATGATCTGCATGTCGCGCCGGCGGCTGCGCATCTGCTCGGGCGTCAGCGCCAGGATCTCCTCGCCTTCCAGCCGGACCGATCCCGAGGTCGGCTGGATCAGCCGCAGTACCGATTTTCCGGTCGTGGTCTTGCCGCAGCCGGACTCGCCCACCAACGCCAGGGTTTCGCCCTTCGCCACGGAGAACGACACGCCATCCACGGCCTGGATAACCTTGCGGCGGGGCTTGAACCATCCGCCTGCGCCAGGGTAGTGCATTTTCAGATCACGGACGTCCAACAGGGGAGTGGACGCCGGGACGGAGACGGACTTGTTGCGGACGCTCATACTTGGGCTCCGGTCAGGGCGGCGGCGGCATGGGGGCCGGGTTGCGCGGCGACGCGCGCCGCTTCGTGACACGCCACCACATGGTCGGCGCCATACTCGGCCAGCGCCGGCGCCTCGACGCGGCAGCGCTCGGTTGCGAAGGCACAGCGCGGAGCGAAGCTGCAGCCCTTGCCGAGCTCGCTGGGCGCGGGCACCATGCCAGGAATCTCAGCCAGCCGCTGGGTGGAAGCGTTCATCGAGGGCATCGAAGCCATCAGCGCGCGCGTGTACGGGTGCGAAGGCCGATCGAACAGCTCGGTCACCGGCGCCTCCTCGACCTTGCGGCCGGCATACATCACCGCCACGCGATCGCAGCATTCCGCGACCACTCCCAGATCGTGGGTGATCAATACGATGCCCATGCCCAGGCTCTTCTGCAGGCTGCGCAACAGGTCGACGATCTGCGCCTGGATGGTCACGTCCAGCGCGGTCGTCGGTTCGTCGGCGATAAGCACCTCGGGATTGCAAGCCAGGGCCAGCGCGATCATCACGCGCTGCCGCATGCCGCCCGACAGCTGGTAGGGATACTCATGCACTCGCCGCTCTGGCTCGGCGATCTGCACCAGGCGCAGCATTTCCTCGGCGCGCCGGTAGGCGTCCCGGCGCCCCAGCTTCTGGTGCAGCATGACCGTCTCGGCGATCTGGCGGCCCACCGTCAGCACGGGATTCAGCGAGGTCATGGGCTCCTGGAAGATCATCGATATCCGGTTCCCCCTGATCTGGCGCATCTGCTTTTCCGTCAGGCCCAGCAGGTCCGTGCCGCGATAACGGATCTGGCCGCCGGCGTAGCGCCCGGGCGGCGTGGGAACCAGCCGCAGGATAGACAGCGCGGTAACGCTCTTTCCACAGCCGGATTCGCCCACGACGCCCAGCGTGCGGCCGGCCCGCACCTGGTAGGAAACCCCGTCCACCGATCGCACGGTGCCCGAGACGGTATCGAAGTAAGTGCGCAGGTTGTCGACTTCTAGCAGCACGTCGCCTGGGGCGACGGCGGCGGCGGGAGATGATGCCATGGCGTCCTCCTAGGGCCTGTTCGCAGGCCCTAGCGTTGATTGGTCAGGCGGGGGTCGAGCGCATCGCGCAAGCCGTCGCCCATCAGGTTGATCGCCAGCACGGTGATGGCCAGCAGGATTCCCGGGTACAGGATGGTGTAGAACGCCACCGCCACGTAGTTGCGGGCGTCGGCCATCATGTTGCCCCAGCTGGGCACCTGGGCCGGCACGCCGACGCCCAGGAACGACAGCACGGCCTCGGTCAAAACCGCGGTCGCGGCGATGAAGGTGGCCTGCACCACTAGCGGCGTGACCATGTTGGGCAGCACATGGCGACGCAGGATCACGGGCAGGCGCGTTCCCACGGCATGGGCAGCCTCGACGTACAACTGCTCACGCAGCGTCAGCGCCAGCGAACGCACCAGCCGCACCACGCGCGGCACCTGCGGAATCGCGATGGCGATGATCACGGTGGTCAGGCTGGCGCGGATCACGGCCATCAGGGCGATCGCCAACAGGATGTCGGGGATGGCCATCATGCCGTCCATGATGCGCATGATGATCGCATCGGCCCAGCGCACGAAGCCCGCCATCAGGCCGAGCACCACGCCCATCGCCGTGGCGATCAGCGCCACCACGATGGCGACCACGAGAGACACGCGGCCGCCCCAGACCACGCGGCTGAACACGTCGCGGCCCAGCGCGTCCGTGCCGAAATAATGCTCGGCCGATGGCGGTTTCATACGTTGCAGGGGATTGATGCTGATGGGGTTGTGCGTGGCGATCCAAGGTGCGGCGATCGCCAGTCCCGCCACGATCAACAGCAGCAACAGGCCGAGGATGAGGGTGGGGTGTTTGCGCATCCAGCGCCAGCGCCGGCCGCTGGCGCTCAGCGCCTCGTGCAGCACGATGGGCGCGCCGGATGCGTTGGTGGAAATCGAGCTTTCGGACATGATTGTTCCCTGCGGCGGCTCAGTAGCGGATACGCGGATCGAACAGCCGGTAGCTGAGGTCGATCAGCAGATTGATCAGCACGTAAGTGCCGGCCGATAGCAACAGCACGCTCTGAATCACCGGGTAGTCGTGGTGCTGGACCGCGTCGATGACCAGCCGGCCGATGCCGGGGATGGCGAACACCGTCTCGGTCACGACCACGCCGCCGATCAACAACGCGATGCCGACGCCCACCGTTGTGGCGATGGGGATGGCAGCGTTGCGCAGCGCATGCTCGAGCACGGGCAGCACCGCCAGGCCCTTGGCGCGGGCCGTGCGGATGTAATCCTCGTGCAGCACTTCGACCACCGTGGCGCGCGTCATGCGCGTGATCAGGGCGATGTATACGAGCGCCAGGTTGATGCAGGGCAGGGTCAGGTTGCGCAGCCAGGGGCCGACGCCCTCGGACAGGCTGACGTAGCCCTGCACCGGCAGCCATTGCAGCTTGATGGCAAAGCCGTAGATGAGCAGGTAGCCGACCAGGAACACCGGCACGGAGAACGCCAGCACCGCGAACAGCATCACCAAGCGGTCGATCCAGGTGCCGGCCCGATAGGCGGCCAGCACGCCCAGCGGCACCGCCACCAGGATCGAAACCAACATCGTGAGCGCAGCGATCGATAACGTGGGCTCCACGCGCTGCGCCAGCAGCTGCGTCACCGGCACGTGAGTGAAGATGGACGTTCCCAGGTCTCCCTGCAGCAGCTTGCCGGCCCACAGCCCGAACTGCCGCCACAACGGCTCGTCCAGGCCCAGCGCCACGCGCAGCTTGGCGATGTCTTCCGCGGAAGCGAAATCCCCGGCGATCAGCGCCGCCGGGTCTCCAGGCGACAGGTGGATCAACAGGAAGACGATCACCGCGACCACGGCCATGACAGGCACGATGGCGAGCACCCGCCGAATGATGTAACCCATAGTTGTCTCGCGTATCGATAAGGCCGGCGGCGGACTACTTGTCCAGCACCCAGAGGTTCGGCAGGCTCCAGATCTTGTCCGCGTTCTTCAGGCTGTTGTGCGAGGCGAATGCCCTCGAATACTGGCCCACCGAGATCGCGGGAAAGGCTTCATAGGCACGCTCCTGGAACAGGTCGAGGACCTTCTTGCGTTCGTCGGAGCTAGTGGCCGCGATCCATTGGGCGCGCAGCTCGTCCAGCTTCTTGTCGCAAGGCCAGCCCGGCAGGCTGTTGCCGCACACCGCGCCCAGATAGGTGTTGCTGATCGGCGAGTCGACGTTGAACTCGGACGCGGCCGACAGGAAGATGTTCCAGCCGCCCTTGTCGATGGGCTCCTTGCGGGCGCGGCGGGCGGTCAGCGTTGCCCAGTCCATGGACTGGATGTCGAGATTGACGCCGATGTCCTGCAGGGCCTGGATGGCGACCAGAGTAGCGGAATTCAGATAGGCCAGGTCGGTGGGCAGCAGAATCACCACCTTCTCGCCCTTGTACCCGGCTTCGGCCAGCATTTTCTTGGCCAGCGCTGGATCGGCCTTGGCATAGGGCGCCGCGCCGGCGGTCGTATCATTGGGCCCGCCGCAGATGAAGACCGTGGCGCAGTACTTCATGCGCAGGTCGTCGGGGTAGCCCATGGCGGCGGTGAACTTGTCCTGATCGACCAGGTGCGCGATGGCCTGGCGCGCCTTCGGATTGTCGAAGGGCGGCATGGATTGGTTGAGAATAATGTAGCCCTGGGCACGCTCCATCACGCCGATCTTGACGTTCTTGTTCCCGCGCAGGGCGTCGATATAATCCGCCGGCGCCTGCTCGATCATGTCGACTTCGCCATTGGTCAGCGCGGCGGTGGCGCTATTAGAGTCCGGCAGCACGCGCCACTCCACGCGCGGGATGTGCGGCGTCTTGTTGCCAGCCAGGCCATCGGCTTGCGCCTTGGGGCCGATGTAGTTCGGGTTCTGCTCGAACACGATCTTGCTGCCAGGCACCCATTCGTCGCGCTTGAAGACATAGGGACCGGAACCCACGACCTCGGTCAACGGACGGTTGGCGGGCTGGGAAGCCAGCCGCTTGGGCAGGATGAACGCCGGATAGCTCGACACCTTCGCCAGGCCGTCGAGCACGAGGTCGAAGGGCTGCGCCAGCGTCAATTTGAAGCGGCTGTCGTCCAACGCCTCCCACTTGCCGCCGGCGCGCGTGATCGCTTGGCCGATATTGTCGCGGGCGGACCAGCGTTCCAGCGACGCGATCACGTCGGCGGTCGTCAGCGGCTGGCCGTCGCTGAACTTCAGGCCAGGCAGCAGCGTGAAGGTCCAGGTCTTCTTGTCGTCGCTGGCCTCGTACTTCTCGACCATCTGCGGCTGCGGCTTGCTGTTCGAGTCCATCGCGAACAGCGTGTCGTACACCATGTAGCCAAAATTGCGGGTGATGTACGCGGTGGTGAAGGTCGGATCCAGCACCTTCAGGTCGGCGTGCGGCACGATTCGCAGGGTCTTGGCTTGCGCCTGCGCGGGCACGGCTCCAAAAGTGCAGGCCAGGCCGAGCGTGGCCGTCGAAAACAGGCAAAGCAGACGTTTCTTCATCGCGCTAGGCTCCCATCTTGATGGTGGATTCGCCGGCATGATGCGCCGGCAAGGTCTTAGAGCGGCCACTTGGGCAGCCGGATGTTGCGATAGGTCAGGGTCTTCCAGTCGGGCGTCGCGACGCCCTTGCCGCCAACATAGATAATGTGGCGGGCGACCTTCGAGAACGAGGCATGGAAATGCTGGGCGGACTTGACCACCACGATCCGCTTGGCGGCCAGATTGCAGCCCAGCTGCGTGAAGAGATCCATGTTGATGGCCTGGTTGCGCACCGAGGTCAACGCGATCTCGATGCCCTGGGCTTCGACCAGGGCGCAATCCCCCATCGGGGCTGGCGCGCCCGACAGGCCCGTCATCACCATTTCCGCCTTGATGGCCTTGACCGTGCAACGCAGGTCGACAGGATC
>NZ_JPYO01000006.1:0-48979 GCF_000757485.1 Achromobacter sp. RTa | reverse complement strand
CGTGGCGAAGCCCTGCGCCACGGAAACCGACAGGATGCCGTCGCGGCCTTCCAGTGCCTTGATGCGACTGACGAAGCCTAGCGCGGGCTCGCGCGTGGTGTGCATGGGCACGATCATCTCGCAGTCCACCAGCGACGCCACGGGCCGGCTACGGTCCGCCTGCGCATCCAGGCACAGCGCCAGCAGATCCTCCGCGCGCTCTCGGATATCGGTATGCGGATATTCCTTGAACAGCACCAGGACCGTGGCCTGCTCCACCATCAGCGGAGAGAGGTGCGCATGCGGATCCAGTTCCGCGCCCACCACGACGTCCGGGCCCACGATCTCGCGCACGCGGCGCAGGATGTCGCCTTCGCAATCATCGTAGCCGTCGGCCACCATCGCGCCGTGCAGGCCAAGCAGCACCATGTCCACCGGCATGGCCGCGCGCAGATCGGCCAGGATCTGGTCGCGCAGTGTCTCGTAGGCTGCGCGCGTCGTCGTGCCCCCGGGCTGGGCGGACGTGACGAGGCCTTCGGCCAGCGTCCAGCCCGCTTCGCGGCCGCGCAGACGCGCCACGTACAGTGGCGCGCCCGCGAAGGTGACCGAATCCGGATGTTTGCCCGCCGGATAGTAGTCCCGCTCCTGGAAGGCGGCGAGACTGGTGGGCATGGGTGCGAAGGTGTTGGTTTCCGTGCCCAGGCCGGCGCTGAAGATCTTCATGGCCGCGCTCCCGGACAAGCTGGAGCATGCGCCGCGGCATGCGCGGCGTTCCGGTACGACGACATATTGTTCCCCTTGTTTGGACCGGATATCCGTCATTGCCGCTGCGTGGAAAGCGGCACTGCGTTCCGTAACGCGGATCATCGGCGGCACACAAGCGTGGCACAAATAGCTAATGTGGGCGTATGGATAACCCAAGGTTATGGCGTGCGTTTTTTCGGGCGAAATTGCAGAAAAACGCGCGTGAAACGGGCTTTTTTAAGGGAAAACGATAGGACGATGGAAACGCGCCACGCACATGCCGCAAGGTTATGGATAGCTCATGATTTGGAATTTGCCGGCCCTCGGCGGTCGGCCCAGAATCGTGGCCTGTTCTGGACCTACGGGGCGAATCATGCGGGTATGCGTAATTGGAGCAGGTGTGGTCGGCGTAACCACGGCGCACCTGCTGGCGCGAGAAGGGCACGAGGTTGCGTTGGTCGACGAGCGGGCCGAGCCCGCATTGGGCAGCAGCTTCGCCAACGGCGGCCAGCTCAGCTACAGCTACGTCGCGCCGCTCGCCGGCCCAGGCACCCTGGCCGAAATGCCCCGCTGGATGTTCCGGCGGGACTCGCCGCTGCGCCTGCGCTATCGTTGCGATCCGGCGCAATGGCGATGGCTCGCGGGATTTCTGAGCGCCTGCCGCGCTTCGGTCTCGCGCGCGTCCACGGCGCAGTTGCTTTCGCTGTCATATCTCAGCCGCGACACTCTGCACGCCATGCTGGATGAAGCGCCGATGGATTTCGGGCTGACTCGCACCGGCAAGCTCATCGTGTACCGCAGCGCCTCCCTGCTGGACAAAGCCGCCGCACTTGTGCGCTACCAATCCGCGCATGGCGCGGAACAGCGCGTGCTGTCTTCCAGCGAAACCATTGCCGCGGAGCCCGCGCTGGCCGGCATGGGAAGAAAGATCGCAGGCGCCGTTTTTACGCCGGGCGAAGAAGCCGGCGACTGCCGCCGCTTCACCGACGCGCTCTTCCAGCGCCTGCAACGCGCGTCCGATATCTCCGTGCATATGAACACCCGCGTACAGCGCCTGCGGCGCGAACGTGGACGCATCGTGGCGGCACAGACGTCCGCAGGCGACCTGCAGGCCGACGCATTCGTCGTGGCGTCCGGAATCGGCAGCCGCCCGCTGCTTGCAGCCCTCGGCCAGCGCGTGCCGCTCTATCCACTCAAGGGCTATAGCCTGAGCATCCCGCTTGCTGCCGGCGGCGCCGGCGTCCCGGCCATCAGCGTCACCGACTACGAACGCCGCATCGTCTACGCCCGACTGGGCGACGTGCTGCGCATTGCCGCCATGGTGGACATCGGCGCCCAGCCGGAAGAGATCGATGCATCCCGGCTGGCCACGCTGCGGCGCCAGGTGTCCGGTGCTTTTCCGCGCCTGGACTTGTCGCAGGCGCAAGCCTGGGCGGGCGTGCGCCCCGCGACGCCTACCAGCAAGCCGCTGATTGGCAGAAGCCGCGTCGCGAACAACCTGTGGCTCAACATCGGCCAGGGCGCCCTGGGCTTTACCCTGGCCTGCGGCAGCGCCGCCCTGCTGACGGCGCAACTGAGCGGCGTACGGCCGCCCATCGATCCCGCTCCCTTCCAACCCTGACCGGCGCGCTGCGCCCTGGAGTCGTCCCATGCGTGTCTTCACCGGCGCTCTCGCCACGGAAACCAACACGTTCTCGCCCCTGCCCACCGGGCTCGCCGCCTTCAAGTCGCGCGAATACCTGCCGGGCGGCACGCACCCCGACCATATGACGTTCTACGCGGGGCCGCTATGGGTCGCGCGACAGCGCGCCAGAGAGATGGGATGGACGCTCATCGAGGGTCTCGTTGCGTCCGCGCAACCCGGAGGCACAACGACACGCATGGCCTACGAAACGTTGCGCGACGAGTTGCTGGCCGATCTGCGCGCGGCCATGCCGGTGGACATGGTGCTGCTTGGCCTGCACGGCGCGATGGTGGCCGACGGCTACGATGATTGCGAAGGCGACATCCTGCGCCGCGTGCGCGAGATCGTGGGCCCGGACGTCGTGGTGGGCGCGGAACTGGATCCGCATGCGCACCTCTCTCCGCTGATGGTGGAGCAGGCCACGGTCCTGGTGCTGTTCAAGGAATATCCGCATACCGACGTACTGGAACGGGCGCAGGATTTGTTGGAACTGAGCCATGCGGCCCATCTTCGCCAGCGGCATCCCGTTGCGGCGTTGGTGGATTGCGAGATGATCGTACCCATGCACACCACGCGCGAGCCCGCGCTAGGCTTCGTCAGTCGCATCAAGGCGCTGGAAGGCCGCGACGGCATCCTGTCGGTTTCCGTGGCGCAGGGCTTCGCCACGGGCGACGTGCCGGAGATGGGCACCAAGGTGCTCGTCTACGCCGACGGCGACGCCGGCCGCGCGCAGGCGCTGGCCCGGCAGCTGGCCGACGAACTCATCGCCATGCGCGAACAGCTCATGGTGCCGTACCGCAGCGTGGACCAGGCGCTCGATGAAGCGCTGGCATTCGGCGACGGCCCCATCGTCCTGGCCGACCGCTCCGACAACCCCGGCAGCGGCGCCGCGGGCGACTCCACCTATCTGCTGGCCCGCATGCGCGAACGTGGCATACGCGACGCCGCCATCGGCCCCATGTGGGATCCGGTGGCGGCGCGCATCGCATTCGATGCAGGCCCCGGCGCGGTGCTGGACCTGCGCATCGGCGGCAAGGTCGGCCCCTTGTCCGGCAACCCCGTGGATGCCCGTTGCCGCGTCGTGTCGACCCGCGCCGGGATGTTCATGACCGGCAACTCCAACACCCGCATCGCGCTGGGCGACTGTGCTCTGGTCGACGTGGACGGCATCCTGGTCGCGCTCGTATCGCTGCGTACCCAGGCCTACCATACGGATCTGTTCACTCAGCTGGGCTGCGACCTGACGGCGCAACGCCTGATCGTGGTGAAGTCCGCGCATCACTTCCACGCCATGTACGCCCCGCTGGCCAAGGCGGTGTTGTACGTGGCCGCCCCCGGTTCGGCCAGCCCGGACTGGCGCAGCCTGCCATACCGCAAGGCCAGGCTGCCGAAATGGCCCATCGCTTGAAATTCCGGGCCGCCAGCGGCCGGCCTCTCAGGCAGCATAAACATACCGGTATGAATTAACGGAGCCATTCTTTCGGATACTGGCGGGCCGCCCGGGCTCCGCCTATATATCGCTGCTACGGCCGCGCCGCACCGCGCCGCCGTCATGTCGTTTGCCGATAACACAGATTTCGAAACCAGGCCGACAATAAGGGAGGGGCCGCCATGGCTGCCAGGAAGCAAACGGGGCGCGCTGCCCAGAAAAAGCCGGCCACGAAGGCCTCCGCGCGCAAGACGCCGCGCCCGCGCAAGACCCGCAAGCTCCCGCCGGAACTTCCCTTCCGCCGCACGGCGAAGCCCGACGCCTTCGACGCTCGCGACGTCGCTTTCCATCCCAACATTTCCGTCACCCCCAAGACGGAAATGATCCCGGCCATGGGGCTGACGGTAAAACACCAGGGCGACACCTCCGCCTGCACCGGCTTCGCCTTGTCGACCGTCGTCGAATATCTGCTGCGCCGCTCCGAACGCGAGCCGCGCCCGGCCATTTCCCCGTACATGCTGTATTCGATGGCCAGGCGCTACGACGAATTCCCGGGCTCGGTCGACGACAACGGATCGAGCCTGCGCGGCGCGCTCAAGGGCTGGTTCAAGCACGGCGCCTGCGCCCAGGCCCTGTTCCCCGGTATCGAGATGCCCGCCGCGGCCAACGCAACGGAGGACGACTGGTGGCTGGATGCGGTGAAGCGGCCGCTGGGCGCCTACTATCGCGTCGACACGCGCAGCATCGTCGAAATGCATGCGGCGCTCAACGAGGTCGGCATCCTCTACGCCAGCGCCGGGTGCCATTCCGGCTGGGACGCCGGCCATGGCGTCACGCCGCGGACGGCGCCCGCCACGCCCGTCGCCCAACCCTTCTGGATCATTCCTTCCAACGATCAGGAATCCGCGATGGACGGCCACGCCTTCGTCATCGTGGGCTATACCCAGGACGGCTTCCTGATCCAGAATTCCTGGGGCGAGGAATGGGGCACGCACGGCATGGCGGTGCTGACCTACGACGATTGGATGCGCAACGCCATGGACTGCTGGGTGGTCCAATTGGGCGTCGTCACCCATGAGCACGAAAAGATTTCCAACAGCATCAGCCTGCGCACGGACGGCAGGAAGGTCACGCTGGCCGCGGGCACGGTCTTGCGCAACCGTGAAATCTCCCCGTTCATCGTCAACATCGGCAATAACGGGAAGCTCAGCAACAGCGGAACCTTCAGGACCACGCCGGACGACCTCCGCGCCATCGTGGACGTGCATATGAACGCCGCGCGCGAAAAATGGGGCCTGAAGGACAAGCCGATGGACGTGTGCGTCTATGCCCATGGAGGATTGGTCGGGGAGGAAGATGCCGCGCAGGCTGCCGCCGAGTGGATACCCCTGCTGTACGAAAGACAGATCTTCCCGGTCTTCCTGATGTGGGAAACCGATTTCATCACCACGGTGATGAACATCATCCAGGACGCGGCCAACAGCGTGCCCAGGACCACGGGCGGCCTCGGCGAGCGCCTGGAGCGCTGGTGGAACCAACGCCTGGAACGCTGGCTGGCTCGGCCCGGCACGGTCGTCTGGGGAGAAATGAAGCAGAACGCGCAGGCCATGAGCGAGCCCAACCCCAAGGGCAGCTCCCAGGAAGAGGCGGCGATGCTCATGCTGTACAAGCACTTCAAATCTCAGGTCGGCCAGGGCCGCGTCCGCCTGCACATCGTGGGCCACTCGGCCGGCGCCATCGTCGCCAGCCATTTCGTGCAACGGCTGGCGGCGGATGGCGGCGAACTCGAATCCCTGAGCCTCATGGCGCCGGCGGTAACGATGGACACGTTCCGCCGGCTGGTCGTGCCGAGCCTGAAGACTCGCGTGAAGCGCTACCAGCAGTTCCACCTGTCGGACCGCGCCGAAGAGGACGACCCCACCTGCGGGCCGTACCGGCGCTCGCTGCTTTATCTGGTGAGCGAGTCCTTCGAGGGCGGCACCACCACGCCGCTGCTCGGCATGGAACGGTACTTCCGCGACGCCGGCATCCCCTGCGACGCCGTGCATGTCTCGCCGGCCGGCGCCCATGCTTCGGGCGGCGGGCTGCCGCCCGTCGCCTCCAGCACGCATGGCGGCTTCGACAACGATAAAGGAACCCAGCAGCACGTCATCGCATTCATCAAGCGCTGACCGGCGCCGGGAACGGGCGCCTATTGCGTGCCCTCGCTTGGCGCACGCGGCTCGGCTAGCGCAGCACCAGGGTCGCCCCGATGACGCGCATGGTCGGCATCAGCTGGCGCCAGGCGTCCTTGGAAATGGCGGCAGGCCTCCGGAGCGCCGCGGCGGCGGGATCGTCCAGCAGATCGCCCTTGCAGGCGAACACGATGCTGTTGGTCATGTCGTCATCCACGACCTCGAACATCGACGCCCCGAACGAGGCGCGCACCCGGTCCATGTACTCGTGATGCTGCGGATGATTCACGTGGAAATTGATCACCAGGATGCCGTCCTCCCGCAGGGCGCGGAAGCAATCGGCATAAAAGCCGACCGAGCACAGGGCATCGGGAATCCCACCCACGCCGAAACCGTCCAGGAAGATCACGTCCGCGTGGTCTTCGGCTTCGCGCAGGTATTCTGCGGCGTCCGCCTGGATGACCCGGAACCGGGCGTCGTCCGCCGGCACCATGAAGGCATCCCGCAAGGCGATGACGTCGGGATCGATCTCGATCACCTCGATCTCGGTCCGGGCCAGGTGGCGGTGGCAGAACTTGGGCAGCGACCCGCCCCCCAGCCCGACCATCAGGATGCGGGCGGGTTCCGGCTTGAACAACACGAAGCCCATCATCATCCGCGTGTATTCGAGGTCCAGCGCATCGGGATTGAGCAGCGACATGCTGCTCTGTATTTCCTTCTCGGTGAAATGCAGCGTCCGCCGGGCGCCTGAATCCTGGACAAAGGGCCTGGGATTGCCGGTGGACGCGGCGGGCGGCGGGGAATCGGCGGAAATGCGGACGTCGGACATGGGGGTGCGGCGGATTGCAGGGAAATGTGCAGAAGATACCATCCGGCGCGGGACGGGTTCAGATCCCCGTCCCGCCATGCAATCCGCCCGCGCGGGCGGCCCGATCGGCCGGCGTGCCCTAGATCAGCAGGACCGGGCAGGGCGCGTTCGCGACGATCCGCCCGCAAACCGACCGCAGGATGGCATCGACGAACTGCCCCCGGTGGTGCGAACCCATCACGATCGCGGCCGCTTCGATCCTGGCCGCGTACTCGACGATTTTCTCCGCCGCGTGGCCCGTCAGCTCGTGGCATTCGAACGCCACGCCGCCTTCGGTCAGGATGTCGACCGCCGACTTCATCGCCCTGCCGCTCTCTTCGTGGTGCCAGGCGTCTATGCCTGCCTTGCCGATGAAGGCCTGCACATCTCCCGTCACGTCGGGCTCGCAGTGCACCACGTGCACGGTGAAATCCCGGTTGAGCAGGGAACTTCCGACCAGGTAGCGCGCTGCCGCATCGCTGTAGCTCGACCCATCGGTGGCAAGAATGATCGTGTTCATGGCGGATCTCCGGTTTTTGACGCTTTGGCCTTGGGACGCGCGGCATTTGCCGCAATCCGCCCGGGCAGAATCAGGCTGGCGCCAACGGACGCCAACAGGATAAGGCCAACTGCCCCAAGCGACCAATGCACGGGCACATGGAGCCATGGCGCGGCCAGCATCTTGCCGCCGATGACGATGAGCACGGCGGCCAGGCCATGCTTGAGATAGCGGAAGCGCTCCCGCATGTCGGCCAGCAGGAAGTACATCGCGCGCAGGCCCATGATGGCGAATATATTGGAGGTGAATACCAGAAAGGGATCGGTGGTGACCGCGAAGATCGCGGGAATGCTGTCCACCGCGAACACCGCATCGCTGGCCTCGATCATCAACAGCACCACGAACATCGGCGTGGCGTAGCGCAGGCCGCCGATACTCACGAAGAAGGCCTCTCCGTGATAGTCCTTGGTGATCCGCATGGACGACCGCAGCAAGCGGACCAGCGGATTGCGGGCGATGTCCGGCTGGTGATCCGCCTTGGCCAGCATCCTGGCCCCGGTGACGACCAGAAGCGCGCCGAAGACGTAGAACAGCCATGCGAACTGCGAAAGCAGCCACACGCCGGCAAGAATCATGGACACGCGCATCACGATCGCGCCCAGCACGCCGTACAGCAATACCCGGCGCTGCAGGTCGAGCGGCACGGCGAAGTACCCGAAGATCAGCGAGAACACGAACATATTGTCCACCGACAGGGACAGTTCGATCAGGTATCCGGTAAAGAACTCCAGCGCCTTCCGGTTCGCCGTGGCGCGGCCCAGGGTGGCATCCAGGAACCACCATAGCAGGGCGCCGAACAGCGTGGCGAGGGCCACCCAGGCAAGCACCCAGCATAGCGCCTCCCGCGAAGAGACGCGGTGCGCGTGCCTGCCGCCCAGCACGTACAGGTCCAGCGCCAGCACGACCAGCACGAACCCGACGAAGCCCGCCCACATCGGCAGGGTGGCAAAGGTCTCGACCTGATCCATCAGGGTCTCCCGCCATCGCCGCACCTCCGGCGCCTGGCCGGCGGCTTGCGGCAAATACACGAATCCAGTCTAGAGCGGCGCGATTCCGGGAACAATTCGCATATGACGAATTGATAGTCAGTAAATCCCGAAATCCGCGCGCGGGCGCCACGCCGCGGCGCCGGCGGAGTAGAATTTTTGCGTTGCAGCGCGCCCCGGGGCGCCAAGGCACACCTTGCACACAATGGGAGGTTGACTCATGCCAGAGATATCCCCAGCGTCACAGCAGGTCCGGCCGTTGGAGATCGGCGACATCACCGTCATCGACAACACCAAGCTCAAGAAGGCGGTAACGGCCGCCGCGCTCGGCAATGCGATGGAGTGGTTCGACTTCGGCGTCTACGGCTTCGTCGCCTTCGCGCTGGGCAAGGTGTTCTTCCCGGACGCCTCGCCCGCGGTCCAGACCATCGCCGCGCTGGGCACCTTCTCCGTGCCCTTCCTCGTGCGCCCGCTGGGCGGCGTCTTCTTCGGCGTGATGGGCGACCGCTTCGGTCGCCAGAAGGTGCTCTCGCTGACCATCATCATCATGGCGATCAGCACCTTCTGTATCGGCTTGATTCCCTCCTACGAATCCATCGGCCTGTGGGCGCCTGTACTGCTGCTGCTGTGCAAGCTCGCCCAGGGGTTTTCCGTGGGCGGCGAGTACACGGGGGCCGCCGTCTTCGTGGCCGAGTACGCGCCCGACCGCCGGCGCGGCTTCCTCGGCAGCTGGCTGGACTTCGGCTCCATCGCCGGCTTCGTGCTGGGCGCGGGCCTGGTCGTGCTGCTGCAGGCGACGCTGGGGGAACGGACCTTTCTTGAATGGGGATGGCGCGCGCCCTTCTTCGTCGCCGGTCCGCTCGGGCTGCTGGGCCTGTATCTGCGCCATGCCGCCGAGGAAACCCCGGCGTTCACGCAGCAGCTGGAAAAAATGGAGCAGGAAGACCGCGACGCCGTGCAGGAACGGCCCACCGTATCCTTCCGGGAAATCTTCTCCAAGTACCGCAAGGCGCTGCTGGTCTGCATCGGCATGGTGCTGGTGACGAACATCACCTACTACATGCTTCTGACCTATATGCCCACCTACCTGTCGAGCAGCCTCGGCTATTCCGAGGAGCACGGCGTGCTCATCATCGTAGTGGTCATGATAGGCATGCTGTTCGTGCAGCCTGTCGTCGGCTTCTTCAGCGACAAGGTCGGCCGCAAGCCGTTCCTGCGGGTCGGCAGCATCGGCCTGCTGGCGATAGCGGCACCCGCCTTCACGTTCGTGGGCAGCGACAACACCGGCCTGATTTTCCTGGGGCTGTTGTTCATCGCCGTGTTCCTGAACTGCCTGACCGGCGTCATGGCGTCCACGCTACCCGCGCTGTTTCCCACCCGGATCCGGTACAGCGCGCTGGCCAGCTCTTTCAACGTGGCGATCATTGCCGCCGGCCTCACCCCCACCGTGGCCGCATGGCTGGTCGAGGAGACCGGCAACCTGATGATGCCCGCCTACTACCTGATGGCGGCATCGCTGATCGGCATCGTCACGTCCTTCTTCCTGCCCGAAACCGCGAACCGCCCGCTGCGAGGAGACACCCCGACAGCCTCGAACCGGCGCGAGGCGCACGCCCTGCTGCAGCAAGCCCATGAGCATATCGAGCAGAGCGTGCTCGACGTGGAGGCGGAGATCGCGGAACTGGAAGAAAAACTGGAGGAACTGCGGCAACGCCGCCAGCGCCTGGCGGACCGGCATCCCGATCTGGAATGAGGCGGCGCGGCGGACGCACGCCGTCTCTCCTTTACAATCCGCGCGGGCCGATGCCTCGTTGACAACCCAAAGGGCGACTTATCGAGTCGCCCTTTGTTCGTCCGCCGCATTGGCGCAATCCGCTATTCAAAAGGAAGTCATACCCACCATGCAGCACCCTCAGTCTTATTCCAAGGGCGACCTTATCCAGACCTTTCGCCATGGCAAGGCCCTCGTCTATTTTCTTGTGATAATGGGATTCGTCTGCCTGGGCACGGCCGGGTTCGTGGTGTATCTGAGCACCATCGTGCCGCAGAAAGATCCCGTTCTCTTCTTCGGCACCAGCGGCTTCCTGCTGTTCTGCTCGATTTGCGCATTCGCCGCCTCCGTGTGGCAGAAGAAACTGCGCCGCGCCAGCTACGACGTCTACGAAAAAGGCATTGCCCAGGTCATCGGCGGCCAGGCGCAGTACACGCCCTTCACCGAAATCCAGGACCTCTACCTGTTCAGTTCCGGGCAGACCATTCTGAGCGGCATGGCAACCAACCTGGCCTATCGCCGCGACGCGAGCGAACCTTTCCGCTGGATCAGCGAACACCTCTGGAAATTCATGGATTTCCAGCAACTGGTCCGCGAACTGTACCTGCGCGAGCGCCAGCCCGCCGTCCTCGAAACCCTGGCGTCCGGCGGGGCCGTCACGTTCAACTACATCAGCAGCGGCCAGGTCTGGCGCAAGCGCATGAGCGGTAAGTTCCTGAACGTCTCCACCCAGCCCATCGTCCTGACCCGCGACGCGCTTGAAGTGCAGGGACGGAAGATTTCCCTGTCCAGCCTGCGCAGCGTCGACCTGAACGCCTGGACCGAAAAAGTCGTCATCAAGGACGAGTCCGGCAAGACCGTGCTGTCCACGATAGGCCTGGGCATTCTGAGCCTGGATCTGTTCCTGAATACGTTGAGCCTGGTTCGTGAGCAGGACTACGAGATGGCTGCCGCAACGCCCGCCTGACCAGGAAAGCCGCGCCGGCTTTCCGCGGCGCGGGAGCAATACCATCCACGCGGTAGGTGAAGACAGATTTGGCGATCTTGCAAAGACCGGCCCGGTCCGTCACCCCGGGCAGCCCGCTCCGGTCCGCGCCGCGGGCAAGGGCGTATCGCCAGCGGTGTTGCCCGCGAACCGGCGGATTCTTTCCGCAAGCTCGGGCGTCGGCCGCTCGTAGCTGTAGCAATACGGCGGCGTCGGGGCCGACTCGGGACGATAGTCCTTCAACACCGGCTTCGCATCGCCCAGGTACAGGTTGTCCTTCAAGCGCAGGAAGGCCTTGTAATCCCGCGTGTAGCCATGCGCGTCCTTCCGCTTCTCGTAGGCGCCTCGGTCGGATTCGCCGTTGTCCAGCGCGCTGCGCTGGGGCGCGATGGGGATATAGCGGCAGTAATTCACATTGATGCCTTCGACCGTGGGAAAAAATTCGGGCTCGACGCACTTGCGCTGCGCTTCGTTGTTGAAGATGTTTCCTTCGACCAGCGCCTTGGCCTCCAGGCTGAAGCTCATGCCGTAGAAATCCCAGTTCTCCAGCAGGTTGTTGAAGAGGTGGAAGGTGCCGAATTGCCCGCGCGGATTGCGCTGCACGGTATTGAAGAAATAATTATGGTGCAGCGTCACGCGCGCGATCGAATCTCGGCCGTAGTTCTGGAAGAGGTTCTTCGAGGTAATGTTGTTGAGCAACATGACCTTGTTCGAATTATGGAATTTCGTCCATGAAATCGTGACGTCGGTCGAGCCATTCTTCACGTTGAGCAAGCGGTCGGACATCCGTGAAAGATCCATGTGATCGACCCACACATCGCGGCTGCCATTGGCCACGTTCACCGCTTGCGTAAGCCGGTTCAGGCGTCCGTCTATCGTAAGGTGCGTAAGAATGACGTTCTTGCTGCCGTACACGCCCAGCCCGTCGTCGATCAGGGTGACGCGCCTGCCGCGCCCGTCTATCGTCGTGTTCGAGGGCACGCGCAGCTGGGAATTCAAGACAATGGTCATATCGGACGCGAAGCGGATCCACGAAGGGCCTTTCTTCGCCTGCGCCAGCGCGGCGCGCAATGTCCCTGGACCCGCGTCCTGGTCGGACGTAACCTCGATGAACTTTCCGCCCAGGCCTCCCGTGGCCTGGGCGCCATAGCCTTCGCGCTGCTGGAGCAGCGCCGCCACAGTCGGGCAGCGCTCGTCCGGGCTCTGGCACGAGACCTCCGCCGCCGCCGACCCGCCATACAACATGGCCAGGGCGAGCAGCCAACACGCGGGTTTCATTGCAGCCTTCATCGGCGCTCGCTCCTATTGCTGCGCCGACCGGTCGGCGGCCGTGACGTGGCGCCAGATTCCTCCGCTCAGGCGCAGGTTCTCCGGCGGGCCGGCCAGATGCTCCCGCAGCCGTTCGAAATAAGCTTGCTGCCAACGCTGCGAGTATGCGTCGGCATCCTCGCCGGGCTGGGCCGCGGGCAGCATCTCCAGCGTATAAGCCACGTGGCCATCCTCCCAGCGGGGTGCGTAGAACACGGAGGGCACGCCCATGCGATGCGCCAGATTGGACGCGAAGCTGGAATACGTCACCTCCTGCCCTTCGAAGCGGGTGCGCGGCGCGGCGGGATTGGCCGCGCCGTCGATGGCCAGGCACAGCACGTAGCCTGAACTCAGCGCCCGCATGCAGGCCTTGGCAACCTGCGCCTCGGTCTGGTCCGCCGTGGAAATCAAGGCGGCGGCGTAGCTGCTCTGCGCGATATTGGGCGCCGTCGCCAGCCAGCGCGACGGAATGCCCACCAATTCCAGCGCCATCAGTCCGGCATACATGGGGCCGACGTGAGCCGTGGCGACCACGACCCCCTTGCCGGCCGCCAGCAGCGGCGCAAAAAAACGCTCGCCCGTGTCGAGCTCACCCAGCACCTGCATGGCCTCTTCGACGCTTTCCTCGCGGCATTCGAGCCAATCGAATAGCAGATGGTCGACCAGATGGCCCCAGCGGGCGCGGCGCTCCCACTGCGCCCGGTCGACCCCCGTGTCGCCACGCATCGACCAGGCCCAGTCCAGGCGCGCCTGCGGGATCGGAGCGCTATCCAAGCGCTCTTCCAGCTGTGCCATGGCCTGCTGGAAGGTCGCCGGAAGCCGTTTGCCGCGCTGCGCGACATACTTCCCGAACAGCGCTTCCGCCTCTTGCTTGCGGCCAGCCTGGGAAAGCGCGCTGATGGTCCCGCGCTGCCAGAGCTGGCTCTCCGGGGATTTTTCCAGCAGATACATCATCTGGTCGGCCGCGGCATCGTACTGCAGCGTGTAACGCAAAGCGCGTGCATAGAAAGCCCGCGTCTGCTCCAGATCGGGCGCCAGGTCGATGGCTTGCTTCAGCGGCGCGAGCGCCTCTTTGTAGCGACCGGCGCGCAACAGGGTCTCGCCATGCAGCGTCAGCAGCCTGACGTCGGCCGGCGCCGCGCCCAGGCCGGCCTCGAAATGCGCCAGGGCATGCATCTTGCGGTCGTCCTCGGTGCCGCGCCGCAGATGCGCAAGCCCCAGGGACGAGCGCAGGGCCGGGCAATCCAGGCCGGCCTCCAACGCCGCGGCGCCGAACTGGATGGCCGCTTCCACCCTGCCATCTTCCAGCAAGGCGCGCACGGCCATCGTAGCCACGCGTTCATTAGGCAGCTCGCGCGGATCCAGCGTCGCCGCCATGCCAGCTGCCTCGGCCGCATCCCCGTTGCGCACGAAGGCCATCAGCCAGGGGGAGGCCTCGCCAGGTTCGTTTTCCGCCAGGCCCCGCGTCGCGCGGGCGACCTCGGCGGCCTCGGCCGTCCGGCCGGCCTGCACGCGCAGCTGGATGCGCGCGGCATGCAACGCCGCCGCGCCGGGCTCGATGCCGGCGGCAGCGTCCGCCTCGGAGATGGCGCGATCCCATTGCTCCGTGCGCCCGAAGAGGCTGGCGAGCAGGCGACGCTCGTCGGCGCGCGCGGGATAGACCGCGACCATGATCTCCAGCGCGGCGATCGCCGCGCCTAGCTTGCCTTCCCGCACCAAGGGCGACACCAGCAGGCGGCGCGCATCGCGCCAGCCGTCGGCGGCCTGCCGCAGCGCGGGCTCCAGCAGAGGCATTTCATGCTGCGGATCGGCCGAGGCATGGATCTGCTTGATCACGTCGCGCAGCCGGGCCGCAGCCTCGGCGCCCGCGGGACGATTTGCCATTGCCGCATCAACCATGGCGCAGCCCCCTCAGCAAGGCCATCGCCACACGAGCGATGAACATCAGTACAAAGCCCAGCGCCAGCGCCTGCAGCAGCAGGATGCCCGTGCGCGGACTGCTCGGGCGGTCCGTAGGCACCGGCTGCGCGATGATGGACAGGTAGCGCTGCAGGCGCAGGGTATCCGTCATGGCCTGCTGGTAGGTCTGCTGGGCCAGGGTCAGGTTCGAATCCGCGAACGCCTGGGCATTCCTCAGCGCTTCATAGGACTTGAGCTGTTTCGCTTCCGTGTTGCCCGCGCCGCTCAGGCGCTGGCGCACGGCCGCGATCCGCTTCTTCAAGGATGTCACCTGCATCTCGGCGGGCCGCAGCATGAAATGGTCCTTATTGCCCAGCGCGCGGATCTTGTCGAGATTGATCTGCGCGGTGTTGAGCTCCCCTTCGAGCTGGCTGGAAAGGTTCAGCAGCATGGTCACCGTGGCCGTGGGGTCGATATTGCCGTGGGTCGTCCGCCAGGCAGTCAGCGTCTCCCGGGCGGCAAGCGCCTTCTGCTCAGCAAGCTTCACCGCTTCCTCGCTCACCTTCAGCTTGTCGGCGACGCCCTTCTCGTTCATGGAGCTGACGAAGTTCTCGGCCAGTTCGATCAACGCCCTGGACAGCAACGCGGCATCCTCCGAGGAAAACGCGCTCACGCGCAGCACATCGATCTGCTCCAGCGCGTTGAACGAGACCTTTACCGAGGCCTGGTAGGCACGATAGAGATCATCCTCGCTGGAATCCTCGGCAAGATGGCTCACCGGGTCCATGCCCGCTCGGATCAGGTACTGGCGCAGGCCGACCTTCTTGTCGAGCTGCTGCATGGCATCGCGCGACTTGAGAAAGTCGGCGACGGCCCAGCCATCCACGAAGCCGCCCAGCATGCCGCCCGCGTTGCCCGTGGTCAGCAGGCTGGCCGCGGCGCCCCCTCCGCCTTGCTGGCCCGAGGCCGACTGCACGAAGAAGCGCGACTCCGCTTCATAGCGGGGCGTGGCGAAACACAGCACATAAACCAGGGCGCACACGACCGGCGCCAGCACGATGAGCACGTTGACCCAGCGGTGGCGGCGCCGCTCACGCAGCGCCGATTGCCGCTCGCGGCGGCGGCGTTCGATTTCCGAGCGGCCCTCAGATACCAAACCCGGTTTCCTCGAAGCCGCCTCCGAGGACGTCGTCGCCTGCGCTGCCGGATTCGTTCCTTGATCGTCTCGGAGGGAACCTGCGGATGCACTGGTCGAGGTCGTCTTCGATGCTGAGTGCGCTTCGTTCATAAATCAAACCCTTGAAGCAATAGTCCGCCAACTGATTCTGGCGGTAACTGGAAAGAATGAGTGTCCGGCCGACCAGCCGCTCTTCGAACAGGGCGAGCCAGAGGCGGGTGAAACGGCAAGGCTCGAAAGGGATGGCCCCTTCGATCACATAGACATCGAACGCCGGCGCCAGCGCCAGCGCAAAAGAGAACTCCTGCCGCGCATAGAGCGGCCAATGCTCCATGGGCTTGGCCAGGGTCCTCGGATCGCTAACCAGGTCGGCGACCAGTTCGTGCGTGGCGTCCGCGTCGATCTCGTACATTTCGCTGACGAAGTCGATCATGCTCAGGCCGTTCGCCTTGCCGCGGATGAAGCCCTGCCGGCCTATCGCCCACGACACGTTGCCATCGTGCTTGACGAATCCCTGGCGCGGCGGACGCAGGCCGCACAACACATCGACGATCTGGCGATGCAGCTCCGGCGCGGGCGACAGCAGCGCATAGCGGCCGACCGGAATGTCGAGATCGACATTGGAAAGCAGCGCTTGCCTGCTTCCGAATGCATAGGGCTCGTCAGTGACGCCATTGAGATGGATCATCCTCTTCCTTCACATCGGCTGGACGTTGGGGCGGGCCAGACGCTCGGCCGCCAACGCAAGCACCATCAAGAAAACCAAAGAGGTCAGGAAATACCCCAGACTCGCATCGTGCGAGGAGTAGGCCTCGAAATAGGCCGAACGCAGCAGCTGCATGCCGTGCGCCAACGGCAGCCACAGCATCCAGTGGCGCAGATTTTCCGGCAACTGCTCCGAAACAAAGAACACGGCGGCGAATATCTGCAGAAATCTCTCGATGATCGGCGCCAGCCTGAGAAAGAAATGCCAGAAGGTGGCGATCGATCCGAACAGCACGCCCAGCGCAACGCCGAAACACCCCATCAGCACGACGTAAAGCAGGAACCCGGGCCAGCTTCTCGGCAGCGTGATGAGCTCCAGGGCATGGCCCGCGCTGATCAGCACCAGGAACACCACCAGATACACCGACACGTAGATGAACGCCTGCACCAGCGCGCACATCAATGGCGTAACCCCCTGGAAGTTCAGCAAGCCGCGCGCCGACACATAGGCGGTACTGCTCCTGAAGACGATCTGCCGGAACATGATCCAGGTCGTCGCCCCAAGCAGCGAAAACGTCTGCACATCCATGCCCATGATGTAGTGGGTGCCCATCAGGATGTACAGCGACGAAATCAGCGTCAGCAGCACGACCGGGCCTACCAGCGCCCATACCAGGGCGATCCGGCTCTCGCCGTGCATCACGCGCAGCTGGTAGATGAACATCGCCAACAGCGTGCGCCCGACCGGCCGGACCTTTACGGAATGGCTCGGGTCGTGCCCTTCATGCAGGTCCTGCAGGCGCTCCCGCAGAATCGCGAGATCTCCGGCTTCGTCCTGCGCCACCTCGACTTCCAGCGCGATGTCGTTGCGCGAGGCATGGCGGCGCGCTTCACGCGCTTCGTCCTGCTTCCTGCGCTCCACGCGCCGCGCATGCGCTGCGGCCAGGCGCTCGTCTTCCGCCACCAGCTTGGCCGGCATGTATCCGGGCGCGAACACCTCGGCGCCATCGCGGATGTCCATTTCCAGCAGGCGCACGATGACGCGCAAGCGCCGCCGCGAAAAATCGGCCAACGTCTCATCGACATTACTGCGCGCGATCTCCGCGTCTAGCTCCGCCTGCACGGCTTCGTACACCGCCCGCCGGGCCGCCACGGAATCGTGCGGCTCGCCCTGCAGGCGCGCGACCAAGGGCTTGAGCAGGACGGCCGGCGTCGCCTTCGCTTCAAACAATGCCGCCGGATCCAGGCGCCAGGCCGAAACGCCCGCCCCTACCGCGTAACTGCTGTCTTTTCGGCGCGAGCGCCAGCCCTTGATCCTGTCCTCGTTACTCATCGACACGCTACTGGGTAATGCCAGAAGAACTGGAGCCCGAATCGCTGTCGATTGCACGCGTGGCGCTAAAGCCCGCGCTCATCGTGACGCGGAACGCCGACAAGACCTTCTGCACCTGCGTAAACGGCGCGTCGGAGATGTAAATGGCCTGTCCTTCATGCACGGTGAACTCCCGCGCCAACGCCACCTGCTCCGGGCGGGTGAGGTCGAACTGGTAGACCACGGGCAGCATGTCCGGCTTGCCGTCGACGCCAGCCTTGGCAGGCGTGAACAGGAACACGGAACGCGGATCCGCCAGCTTGTCGTCCAGGCCTCGGGAATCCGCCAGCGCGTCCAGCACACTGTAGTTGCGCTTGCTGATCGCCACACGCCCCTGGTTGCCGGCCGCGCCCAGCACGGTCAGGTACTCCTTCGAGTCGTAGGCGGTAATGACGTCGCCCGCCCGCAGCAGGATGTCGTTGTTCTGGTTGCGGTAGATGTCCGACAGCCGAACCGACACCACCTGGTTGTCGCGGCGCAGGCTGATGACCAACTGCTCGGGGTTCGTCTGCACCGGCGCCGCCTGCGCCAGCGCGCTGCTCAAGCGCTGGGAAGTCTGCGTAATGGGATACATGCCAGGCTTGGTCAGGTTGCCCTGCACGGTCACCATCTGTCCGCGCGCGTCCGCCGCGCGCGTCACGCTGACGTCAGCGCCAACGACGAGCTTGGCCAAACGCGCAACCACGGCGTCATGCAATTGCGCCAGCGTCATGTTGGCGGCATGGAATTTCCCCAGGATGGGAAAAGTCACATTCCCCGACGGATCTATCTCCTGGTTGCCCAGGTCGCTCACGCCGGAAGGATCGGCCGCGAACACGCCCAGCCCTCCGCGCTCCCATACCTTCACGTTGATGCCGTCGCCCGGCACAAGCCGGTCGAAGCCGGCCTGCGTGAGATCGCGGTAGCGCACGGGAAAGTCGGCGACGTCGGGCACCCGGCTCGCCTGCGCAAGCTCGCGCGAAACGGGCATCACGATGACGTCCTTGTCATCGTGCGCCCCCGTCATCTCGCTCAACATCGGGCCGGAACGCGGCAGTTGGCATCCCGTCAACAAAAGCGTGGCAAATACCACCGTGGCCAGGGCCGCTTTGCGCCGCGGTCCTGAAGCCGGGACGTACATATGCATAAGATCCTTTCGTTTCAGCAGCTGGATTGGATGGACGCCAATCAGGCCTGCATCAGGCTCATGGGTTCCATATCCATGCGTTCATCGTTCTCGGAGATGACCGGCATGCACAAGCCCATGAACTTGGTCAGCATCGCATCGAGCGAGAACAGTTTCTGCGCCCGGTGGCGGCTGTGCTCCCTCAATTTCTCGTTGCTGCGCACCTGGTCCACCATGGACGCGACTTTCTCGCAGGCCTCGTGCAGATCCGGATGATCGACGCAGCTGAGCAGATGACCGGTCTCGTTCTCCACGAAACACTCGCCGGCGCCCCCCGCTGGCGTCGAGATCACCGGCACCCCCACGAGCTGGGCTTCGATCAGCACGTTGGGCAAGCCTTCGTAGCGGGACAGCAGGACGCTGGCATCCATTTGCGAATACCAATAACCCACATGGTTGGAAAGACCGACCAGCAAGAGCCTGCCCGTCACGCTCAACTCTTCGGCCAGCGCCTCGATGTTCTCTCGAAGGCGTCCGTCGCCGACGATGACAAAGCGCGCTTGCGGACGCTCTTTCAGATACAGCGCCGCCAGCTTGATCCACAGCTGGGGCCGTTTGTCCGGCTCCAGGCGGAACACGCCGCCGATCGTCTCCGTGGCGTCATTCGTGCTTTCCTGGAAGGCTTTCCACTTTTCCTCATCCGCGGCCGAAGCGTCCGTCGACAGGTCGGGCACGCCGTTATACAGAATGTGGAAACGTGTTATCGGGATGCCCAGCCATTCGGAATACGCTTCCGCAGCCTTGCAGCTATTGCTGACGAACACCACCCCCGGCACCTGCGCCAGGGCCTGGTATAGCTCCGGATACTCTTCCCGAAAACGGTCCTTGCGGATATTCGGCGGCAATCCGCGGAAAACCAGGTGTATGGTCGGCGCTCCCGCCAGCAACGCGGCCAACGCGCCAAACAGGCAGGTTCCGTCCTGCCACAGGCTCACCACATCGAACGAGTTCTCCCGCAGCACCGGCGCGAGCCGGGTCACACCGTAGTGAACGGGAGGCGGCAACTGCTCCAGCAAGCGGCTCAGGCTGCCCTCGGGAACCGATTGATGGGAGACCGACACGGCCGGCAACTTGTTGATTTCCGTAACCGGGATCTGCGCCTTCACCAGCACGGGCAGGAAAAAGTCCAGCCCCTGCTTCTTGGTGGAACCCGCCGGCTCGGTGTGCTGCTTCACCATGACTTCGACCTTCTTGGGCATCATGACGACGTCCGCCGGCCGGCGCTCGGGAGCCTCGGCCAGACGGGTCAGCTCGCCCGCGAGCCGCGTCAGCTGGCGTTCGGCGCCGCCTGGGCCGAGGCTGCCCGTCACCAGCGCCACCGACACCGGCCTTTCCGCCGACTGTTCGACGATCTTCCGGTCCCGGAAGTGCAGGATCGCATGCTTCATCGACACGATCCTGACATCCTTGCCCACCAGCCCCTCTTCGGATTCGAAGCGCTGGTAGAAGGCGTAATCGCTGGCCAGGTCATTGGCCAGTTCCGCCGCCTTGCTGCCGGGCGTCAGGTGCTTCATCACAGGCGCTATCGCGTCGAATGCGTCGGCCAGCAGCCCGCGCTTGCGCAGGCGCTTGGCGAACTCGACCCGCATGTTGCGATCGGTGTTCTCCGAAATCAGCCGACGGAACAGCGCGTCGGACTGCTCGTGGGCGCGGATGTCGCTAAGCAGTTTGGCGCGGGCGAACAAGCGATTGGGATTCTGCGTCGAAGGCGGCAGATGGCGGTCGACCAGCGACAAGGCTTCATCGATCTTGCGTTCCTTCACCAGGCGCGTCGCGCAATAGCGCACGATCTGGAAGTCGTCAGGGCATTCTTCCAGCAGCGTGGCCCACTGCTCGGCCATGCCTTCGTTCAGGCCCGCCGCCTCCTTCAGCCTGAGCAGCAGGAATCGGACCTTCGAGTCGGCCATGTGATCGCGCGCCAACTCCTGTGCGCGGGCCAGGTTCTCCTGCGCCACTTGCACCCGCACCGACGCGGCAACGATCTCCTCCAGTTGGGCTTGCACCCTTTCCAGATCGGACGCGGTTTCTTCTTGCTCGGCAATCAATGGCGGATTCATGCTGCCTTCCTCCGGTTGATCTTCTCGATCCACACGAGGCAGCGTTCAATGTAGTGGTCGAACTGCGCAGGATTCTCGGAGCGTTCCTGGAGCGCACGCCAGTACGGCAGGGCCTGTTCGAAACGATGCAGGCGCATGGCGCCAACCGCGGCCAGGCGCAGGCCAATGGGATCGTCCGGAACCAGCTTCAGGATCCGCTCGCCCAAAGCCAGGCGCTCCGTCGTGCTCGCCGAATCCAGCGCGCGCGCTTCGGCGTACAGCACGGCGATGATGCGCCGTTTTTCATGGTCGACTTCCGGCATTCCGGGCCATGACTGCGCAACGCGCTCCAGCAGGTTCCAGGCTGCCTGGTGATCGCCGGCGGAAAGGATCTCGCGGGCGCCGCGAATGGCGCGGGGGCCGAGCCGGCCCAGCTGACGCTGCGCTTCGTCCTTGGCGCTTTGATCCGCTCCGGTGTGGCCGAGCACTGTCTTGTAGGCGTCGATGGCTTCGCCGTACCAGCCGCCGTGGAAGGCTACCCGCGCGTAGTGCAGCTGCGTGCTGAACGAAGCGGAGTCGCCGGCGGCGGCCTGTTCGAGGTGCCGCATGGCGGTCTTTTTGTCGCCAAGCGCGTCGGCCGCGCGGCCACGCATGGCGTGCAGCTCGGGAAAATCGATCTGGCTGTCGAGCGCGATGTCGGTAAGGTCGATGACTTCCTTGTGATTGCCCGCGACCAGCGCGGCCCGCACGCCCAGGCGCAGGGCGCGTTCGAATGCGCGCTGAGCGCGCACTCCGGCCAGCGCATCGGGAGTCAGCAGGCGGTGCGCGCAGATGCGCTCCGCCGCATCGCGCAGGCGCCCCTCTTCCAGCGCGCGGTTGCCTTCTTCGGCCCACGCCTGCGACTGGCCATGCAGCCAGGCAACGATGTCCTCTTGCTCGCTGCTGGCCAGCTTGCACGAGACGGCCAGCGTGGCGGCGGCCATGATGCAGCCCCGCCATGACGCTTCCTTGACGAGCTCCAGGGCGTCGACGTCATTGAGCGCGGGCGATTCGGAAGCCAGGTTGCGCAGTTCCGCGCGGTCCCCGGCCAGCAGGCGGTCGCGCCACAGCGTGGCGAAACCCCGGCCATAGGCGGGCATGGCGGCGCGGACCTCATGGACCCAACGTATGGCGGCTTCCATGTCGCCGCTGGCTTGCAGCAGCGCAAGAACCGTGTCGGCCGCTTCCACCGCTCCCGCATCCTCCGGCGAGGAAATGCGGAACAGCTGCTTCCAGTTGCCCAAGGTCTCACCCCCATAACCCAGGTGGCCCGCGGAAACCGCCGCGATCCGCACGATCTCGGGGGTTTCGATTTCGTCGCCCAGCAGGCCGGCTGCGAGCGAGTACGCCACATCGAAGCGTCCCAGCTTGAACTGGTTGCGCATCAGGATCTGCTCGGCCTTGCTGCCCGACGCCACTGCGCCGTCGGCGCTGCCCAGCAGCGCCAGCGAGCCTTCGTAGTCGCCCAGTTCCTCCTGGATGCGCGCAAACAGCAGGGTGTGGTCGGGCAGACCGGGGTGGCGGCGCAGCACGTCGCGCACCCGGCGCGAAGCTTCGCGCAGATCACCCGAATCCCACAGCTTCTCGATGCGGTCGGCGCTTTCTTCCGCGCCAAGCTTGGGCGGGGAAGGCTGCGTCGTCGAAGCATCCATCCGAGGACGCATGTAGGTCTTGAACCACTCGGCGCACAGGCGCTCGGCGAAGGCTGGCGTGTAGTGGGTCAGGTCGAGCCCGCCGTCTTCCATCGCTTCGGCCTGGCCGATCTTGTTCATCAGCGGAGTCGGGTCATAGCAGGGCACGCCGATGCGTTGCGCGCTGGCGGTCACCGCGGCGATCAGCTGCTGACGCTGCTCGATGGGCGCATTGTCCGGCGTCAAGGCATTGACGTGTGTGACAAACACCACTTTGTCCCGGCCTAGCAGGTCGACCAGCTGCGTCATTTCCTGCTCGATCTCTTCGTCGGTCTGATCGCGCTTGACGATGCGGGCGAGCAGCTCGCGGTCGTCCGGGGTCAGCCCCTTGTAGACAGGGTCCTGATCCAGCAAGGCGCGCCGTTCGGCCAGGCGGTCGGTGTGCGCCATGGACCAGAACATCCGGGTGCGCGTGCGGTCAGCGAAGAATTCGCTGAAATAGCGCACCAGGTAGTTGGACTGGATGGGGTAGCCGTCTATGGTCAGCAGCTTGCGCGAGGACAGTTCGACCACGTAGAGGTCAGCCGGCTTGTGCGTGCCTTTACGCGCCTGCTCGCCGTTCGAGGGCCGGAAGATCACGCGCTGGACGTCAGCCGGGATGTCGCCCTGGCCGAACATGAATCGCGCCTGCTGCAGCGCCTCGGCGCTGGTGTGCACGAAACCGTAGTTGCGGCCGAGTTGCAGCTTGATCGGGTAGCGGCCCACGGCATCGCGCAGCGGCGTATGGATGCGGCAGGTGCCAATCGGAGCGGTGGTAAAAGCAGCCATTCGGAGGCTCTCCTCTAGTGATCGATAGTGAGCCTGAACTTAAAGAGTCCAGTACAGGAGATCGGACTGAAGCCGCTTGCTGTCCAGCACCGACTTCAGGTCGCACACCATGCCGCCGCTCTTGACCAGCGCGGGCATGTCGTCCCAGATGGAATCCATGGTTTCGCGGTGCGGGACCGCCAGGATCAGCACGTCCATGTCGCGGAACTGGTCGCGCTCCACGAGCTTGATGCCGTACTCGTGCTCCATCTGCTCCGCGTCGGCCATGGGGTCGCACGCAACCGGAGTAATGCCGTACTCGCCAAGGGCGTTGTACAGATCGACTACCTTGGAGTTACGGATATCCGGCACGTTTTCCTTGAAGGTCATGCCCAGGATGCCGACTCGGGTCGTGGCATTGAGCAGGCCGTTGCGAGCCAGCTTCTGCACCACGCGCGAGGCGACGTGGTTCGCCATGCCGTCATTGATCCGCCGGCCCGACAGGATCACTTCGGGGTGATAGCCGAGCTCCTGCGCCTTGGAGGTCAGGTAGTACGGATCGACGCCAATGCAATGGCCGCCCACCAGGCCGGGCGAGAACTTGAGGAAGTTCCACTTGGTGCCGGCGGCCGCCAGCACTTCCGAGGTGCGGATGCCGACCAGATCGCAGATCTTCGACATTTCGTTCATCAGCGCGATATTGATGTCGCGCTGCGTGTTCTCGAGCACCTTCGCGGCTTCCGCGACCTTGATCGACGAAGCGCGGTGCACGCCGGCATCGATGATTTTTTCGTAGACGCCGGCGATGGTTTCCAGCGATTCCTCGTCCTGGCCGGAGACGATCTTGACGATCTTCTCCAGCGGATGCTCGCGGTCGCCCGGATTGATCCGCTCGGGGCTGTAGCCCAGCTTGAAATCGGTGCCGCAGCGCAGGCCGGAGGCTTTCTCCAGTTCCGGTCCGCAGATTTCCTCGGTGGCGCCCGGGTGGACGGTGGATTCAAAAACGACGATGCAGCCGGGGCGCAGCACGGGGCCGATCGTGCGGCAGGCACGCACCAGCAACGAAAAATCCGGATTGTTCTTCTCGTCCACCGGCGTGGGGACGGCCACCACGAAGAAGTCGCAGCCTTCCAGTTCCGTCACCTGGTCGGTGAACTGCATGGGGGAGGCAAGCAATACGTCGCGTTCGATCTCGCCTGTCCAGTCGTCACCCTCTTTCAGCCGCGCGATTCTCCGATTGTCCACATCAAAACCGATGACATCAAAGCGCTTGGAAAATGCGACGGCTACGGGAAGGCCGACATATCCAAGGCCACACACTGCGATTCTCTTTACCACGGGGGGACCTCACTATTTTCGTCGTGTCGGAGACACTAGAAATCGACGCCCTGAGACACGAAATCGATGCGAAATCGAATACGTTTTTCTCAGCTTTGGCGGGCGTATTGCTTAAGAATATTTACAGCTCGATACTCGCTTAAACGTGCCAAGCGATGAGCCAACGAATCGTAAAGGGGGCCGACAGCAAAATTCTTTCTAAAAATTTTTATTGCTGTGGAAATAAATCAGATTCGTCGCAATAAACCCAGGGAAATCCCTCAAACAATTACATTCATTACATGAACCGCAACATGGACCGGCCACGAGGTTGTTAGCAAATATATAAAAGAGTTTTTCTTGGTCCGGTTTAACCAAAATGAAAAAACATAATACCCATCAGGGGGTTATTTATTAATCGCCCAAGGATATGTCATATTCCAAAACAGCCTGGATACAGTCATTATTCAGAAATAACAAAGCCTGACTTCCGCCCTCGGGATAGTGAGTATTCGCATATGCAAGGCCCGCAAAAGCAAAAGCCCACCGCGTGCGGGTGGGCTTTTGCTCGATACTGCCGCCGGCCTTACTCGACCGTCACGCTCTTGGCGAGGTTGCGCGGCTTGTCCACGTCGGTGCCACGGGCGCATGCCGTGTGGTACGACAGCAGTTGCAGCGGGACTGTGTGCAGGATGGGCGACAGCTTGCCGTAGTTCTCGGGCATGCGGATCACGTGCATGCCTTCGGCGCTCTGGATCTTGCTGTCGGCGTCCGCAAATACGTAGAGCTCGCCGCCGCGGGCGCGCACTTCCTGCATGTTGGACTTCAGCTTTTCCAGCAGTTCGTCCTTGGGCGCGATGGTGACGACGGGCATGTGCTCCGTCACCAGGGCCAGCGGGCCGTGCTTGAGCTCGCCGGCCGGGTAGGCTTCGGCGTGGATGTAGCTGATTTCCTTGAGCTTGAGCGCGCCTTCCAGGGCGATCGGATAGTGCATGCCGCGGCCCAGGAACAGGGCGTTCTCCTTGGAGGCGAAGCGGTCGGCCCAGGCCATGATCTGCGGTTCCAGCGCGAGCACGGAACCAATGGCCACGGGCAGGTGGCGCAAGGCCTTCAGGTGCTCGGATTCCTGTTCTTCGGTCAGCTTGCCGCGCACTTGGGCCAGGGTCAGCGTCAACAGGAACAACGCGGTGAGCTGGGTGGTAAAGGCCTTGGTGGAGGCCACGCCGATCTCGACCCCGGCGCGCGTGATGTACGACAGCTTGCACTCGCGCACCATGGCGCTGGTGGACACGTTGCAGATGGTCAGCGTGTTTTCCATGCCCAGCGAGCGGGCATGCTTCAGCGCGGCCAGCGTGTCGGCGGTTTCGCCCGACTGCGAGATGGTGACCACCAGCGAACGCGGGTTGGGCACGCTGTCGCGATAGCGGTATTCGCTGGCGATTTCCACGGCCACCGGGATCTTTGCGATCGATTCGATCCAGTACTTGGCGGTCAGGCCGGCGTAGTAGCTGGTGCCGCAGGCCAGGATCAGCAGGGAATCGATGTCCTTGAAAATCTTGTAGGCATCGTCGCCGAACAGTTCAGGCGTGATGGACTCGATGTCCTGCAGCGTATCTCCGACCGCGCGGGGCTGTTCGAAGATTTCCTTCTGCATGTAGTGGCGGTAGGGACCGAGTTCGGCCGCGCCGGTGTGCACGTGCACGGTGTGCACTTCGCGGTCCACGTTCTTGCCGCTGGCGTCGACGATCCAGACGCGCGACAGCTGCAGGTCGACGACGTCGCCGTCTTCCAGATAAATGATCTGATCGGTCGTGCCGGCCAGGGCCAGCGCGTCGGAAGCCAGGAAGTTCTCATTCTGGCCCACGCCCACCACCAGCGGCGAGCCCTGGCGCGCGCCCACCACACGATGCGGTTCGTCGCGGCAGAACACGGCGATGGCGTAGGCGCCATGCAGGCGGCGCACGGCGTTCTGCACGGCTTCGAACAGGTCGCCGGCATACAGGTGATTGACCAGGTGCGCGATCACTTCGGTATCGGTCTGGCTTTCGAACACATAGCCGACGGCCTGGAGCTCGGCGCGCAATTCATCGTGGTTCTCGATGATGCCGTTGTGAACCAGCGCGATGCGCGGCTCGTCGTTGCCCAGATGCGAAAAGTGCGGGTGGGCATTGTGCGTGGCGGGCACGCCATGGGTCGCCCAACGGGTGTGGGCGATGCCGGTGTAGCCCTGCAGCTTGTCTTGCGAAACCTGTTCGGCCAGCTCGGCCACGCGCTGCGTGCTGCGCGTGCGGCGCAGGTGGCCGTCGGCGTAGACCGCGACGCCGCAGGAATCGTAGCCGCGGTATTCCAGGCGCTTGAGGCCTTCAACAAGAATCGGGGTGATGTCGCGCTGGGCGACGGCGCCAACAATGCCGCACATAGGGAGTGCTCCGGGAAGTTCGTGTACGGACGCATTGTGCTCGCCCCGCAAAGAAATTTGATTTCTTTATCTGGTCATTTATGTAAATTAATTCCCTTACATATTTGTGATTAAATAATCTTTCTTCCAGAACTGATTTTTGAAATTAACCATGCAGAATCCACCGATTCCACTGCCAGAACTGGATGATCTGGACCGGCGCATTCTTGAACAGTTACAAGAAGACAGCTCGCTGACCAATCAAGACCTCGCCCAGCGCGTGCATGCATCGCCGCCTACATGCCTGCGGCGCGTCCGCCGGCTGGTGGACGAAGGCGTGATCGACCGGCAGGTGGCCATTCTGTCTGCCGGCAAACTGGGCAGCACGCTGACCGCAATCGTGGAAATCACGCTGGACGTGCAGGCGGCGGAACGCTTGGACGAGTTCGAGCAGAGCATGCTGGCCGAACGCGCGGTGCTGCAGTGCTACCGGGTCTCGCCGGGGCCGGATTTCGTGGTGATCGCGCAAGTGAAGGACATGCCGGCCTATCACGCGCTGGTGCATCGGGCGTTCACCGCCCAGGCCAATGTGCGCAACGTGCGCACCTTTTTCTCGGTGCATCGCGCCAAGTTCGAAACCCGGATCGACGTACGGGCCTGATACCCATGCGCCGCCTGCGCGATGCCCCGGGATTCAGCGGCGGGCAAGCAGGCGCTCGAACTGCGCCAGATAGCGGTTGCCCATTTTTTGCACGTCGTGCTCGTTGCGGACGTACTCATAGGCGCGCTCGGTGACTTCCTGGCGGAACGCCGCGTCGTCCAGGCAACGCGCCATGCCTTGCGCCATGGCCTGGAAATCGCCCACGGCGCACAGCACGCCGCGCCCGTCGGCCAGGCTTTCCTTGAGCCCGCCGGCATCGGTGGACACCACCGGCACGCGCTGCAGGAAGGCGTCCAGCACGCTGCTGCCCAGGGCCTCTTCTTCGGAGCTCATGACGAACACGTCGAGGATGCTGTAGAAATCTTCGACGCCCTTGCGAAAGCCGGCAAACTGGTAGACGCCCTCGATGCCGAGCCTGCGCGCCTCGTCTTTGGCCTGCTGCTCGCGGTCTCCGCCCGCGCCGAAGTGCAGGAACACGAAGTCGCGGCGCGTCTTGGCCAATTCGCCCACGGCGCGCACCAGCGTCACCGGATCCTTGTCGCGGATCAGCGCGGCGGACGTGGCCATGACCTTTTTGCCGGCCAGGCCGAATTCACGCGCCAGGCTGGCGACGTTCTCGGCATTGATCTCGTGCGGCTCGACCGCGCTGCGGATGATGACCGGCTCGATACCCAGGCGGCGCGGCTCGCCCGCGGCCATCTCGCTGATCGCCACGAACAGATCCGCGTGGCGCCACTTGAAACCGGTCTTCCATTCGTCGCCGGGCTTCACCACGAAGGAGGTGCGGCGCGAGAAGACCACCGGCCGGCGATGCAGCCATTTGGTCAGGACCGCCCAGGTGATGGTGTTGGCCGTCTGCGCGTGGACGACGTCGTAGCGGCCGGCTCCGGCCAGAAAGGCCAGCTGCCCGGGCACGTTGCGGCAGGTATGGGCCACGAAGCCCTCCTGGCGGGCGCGTTCGGCCAGTGGCGCTCCTTCGCGGCACATCACTTCGACGTCGTGGCCTGCCTTGCGGAAGGCGCGCATGCAATAGAGGGTCTGCCGTTCGCCCCCGCGCCAGCCTTTCTCGAAGTTCAGTTGCAGGATCTTCATGCGCGCCCGATGCCCGAGTACTCGAAGCCCAGGGCGCGCACGTCGGCCGGCGTGTAGAGATTGCGGCCGTCGATGATCAGCGGCGTCTTGAGCAGGGCCTTGACGCGGTCGAAGTCGGGCGCGCGGAAAACCTTCCACTCGGTCGCGATCAAGAGCGCATCCGCGCCGTCCAGCGCATCGTACATGTCGGCGGCGAAGCTGATGCCGGGCTTTCCGGCCAGCACGCGGCCCGCCTCGTGCATGGCCACGGGATCATAGGCGCGCACCTCGGCCCCGCGGCGCGTGAGTTCGGCAATCGCCGTCAGGCTGGGCGCTTCGCGCATATCGTCCGTATTGGGCTTGAACGACAGGCCCCACAGCGCGATCTTGCGGCCGTGCAGGTCTTCGCCGAAGCGCTCGACCAGCTTTTCGGACAAACGGAATTTCTGGGCGTGGTTGGCGGCTTCCGCGGCTTCGATGACCCGCATCGGCAGGGAATTCTCCGCAGCGGTGTTGACCAGGGCCTGCACGTCCTTGGGGAAGCAGGAGCCGCCGTATCCCGCGCCGGGATACAGGAAGTGGTATCCGATGCGCGGATCGGCGCCGATGCCGCGGCGCACCTGCTCGATGTCGGCGCCCAGCGCCTCGGCCAGGTTCGCCATTTCGTTCATGAACGAAATGCGCGTGGCCAGCATGGCGTTGGCGGCGTACTTGGTCAGTTCGGCCGAGCGCACGTCCATCACCATCAGGCGGTCGTGCGTGCGCTGGAAGGGCTCGTAGATGCGGCGCATGACGCCGATGGTGTAGTCGTCGTCCGCGCCGACCACGACCCGGTCCGGGCTCATGAAGTCGTTGATCGCCGCCCCTTCCTTCAGGAACTCGGGGTTGGACGCCACGCTGAACGGAATCTCCACGCCCCGCTCGGCGAGTTCACGCGCGACGACCTCGCGCACCTTGTCGGCCGTGCCCACCGGCACGGTGGACTTGTCCACGATCAGCTTGCGCGCCGTCATGTGGCGCGCGATGTTCTGGGCCGCAGCCAGCACATACTTCAGGTCGGCGGAGCCGTCTTCGCCGGGCGGAGTGCCCACGGCGATGAACTGCACGTCGCCGAAGGCGACGCTTTGCGCGATATCGTCGGTGAAGTGCAGGCGGCCGGCCTGCACGTTGCGCCGCACCAGGTCTTCCAGGCCGGGCTCGTAAATGGGGATGCCCCCCTGGCGCAACAGGGCGATCTTCGCCGCGTCCACGTCCAGGCACATGACGTCGTTGCCCATGTCGGCCAGGCACGCCCCCGACACCAACCCCACGTAACCGGTACCCACGACCGTGATCTTCATGCCTGAACGCCTCAAAAATTGGTAAGCCTTGCCCCCGATATCCAGAACCGGGCGCAGGTCGCCATTATAGGAGCGGCTCCCGGCGATGTCTGACAGCCGTACGAGATGACGGGACGGGTTGCTTCGGCGCCGTTGGGTGTCTGACACCCGGGAAGTGTCTGACACCCGTACGGGATGACGGGACGGGTTGCTTCGGCGCCGCCGGGTGTCTGACACCCGGGAAGTGTCTGACACCCGTACGAGATGACGGGGCGGGTTACTTCGGCGCCGTTGGGTGTCTGACACCCGGGAAGCGCCTGCCTCAATCCGAAGAACGGCTCGTACGAGATGACGGGACGGGTTGCTTCGCCGCCGCCGGGTGTCTGACACCCGGGAAGCGCCTGCCCCAATCCGAAGAACGGCTCGTACGGGTGTCAGACACGAGCCCGCGCTAGGGCTTCAGCTTGGTAAACCGCACGGTGTTGACCACCACGGCAAGGCCGGCGCAAACCGTCCCCAGAACCAGGGCCAGGCCCGGACCATGGGCCACGCTGATGCTGAACGCGATGGCGACCAGCGCCGTGCCGAAACTCTGGCCGAACACACGGGTCGTGGCCTGCAGTCCGCCCGCCGCGCCGCTGCGCGAACGGGGCGCGGCCGAAAGCAGGGCCCGGTTGTTCGGCGTCTGGAAGAAGCCGAATCCCGTGCCCGCCACGAACATGCCCGCGATGATGGGCCAGTTGGACACCGAGGCCGGCAGCGCCGCCAGCCACAGCATGCCGGCCACCATCGTGGCCGCCCCGGCCCCGCTCAGGGTGGCGGCCGAATAACGGTCGGACAGCCTCCCCGCCAGCGGGGCGATGATCGCGGTGCCCACGGGCCAGGCTCCCATCAGCATGCCCACCTCCAGGTAGGGCCGGCCGAGGACCTGCTGGAAGTAGAACGGCAGCGACACATAGGACGCCATCTGCGCCGCAAACGTGCAGGCCGACGCGCCCACGGCGAAGGCCAGCGGACGGATGCGCAACAGGTCGACCGGCACCAGCGGCATCGGCTGCTGGCTGGCCCGGCGCACCAGCACCAGGCCGACCACCGTCGCGATCGCGACCAGGCCGATGCCGCGCAGCAGGTCCATGCCCATCATGTCCACCCCGGAGATGAATACGCCCAGGGTGACCATGCACAACAGGGCGCTGACCCAATCGAGCTTCACGTTGTTGCGCGGCACCTCCGGCAGATGGCGCAGGCCCAGCATCGCCAGCATGCAGATGGGAAGGTTGACCGCGAAGATCCAGGGCCAGGGCGCCACCGACAGGATGGCGGAGCCGATGGTCGGCCCCAGCACCGACATGATGGCCACCGTGGTGGCGTTGATGCTGATCCCGCGGCCCAACAGCTTCAGCGGATAGATATTGCGCACCAGCCCGCCGAACATGCACATCAGCGTGGCGGCGCCTATGCCCTGGAACACCCGCGCCGCCGTCAGCTGCCAGAGCGTGGCGGCCAGGGCGCACCCCAGCGAGGCCAGCGTGAACAGCATCAGGCCGAAGGTGAACATGCGGCGAAAGCCGATGCGTTCGGCCAGCGCCGACAGCGGCAGCAGCATTGTCACCACCGCCAGGTTGTAGGCATTGACGATCCAGACCGCCTGGGCCGGCGAAGCGTTGAGGTCGACTGCGATGGTGGGCAGCGCGACGTTGGCGATGGTGGTGTCCAGCACCGACAGGCTGATGCCCGTCATCACGGTTGCCGCCGCCCAATAGCGCCGCGGCGTCGGCAGGCCGTCGGGCGGGGCGGGCTTGGGCGCCCCGCCTGGGGCTGCGTCTTTCTCGCCGGTCACGATTTCTTGACCGGGCGTTGCCAACCCTCGACGGTGAGTTGCTTCGGGCGCGATACGGTCAGTTTGTCGGCCGGCGCGTCCCGGGTCAGGGTGGTGCCGGCGCCCAGCGTCGCGCCGCGGCCCACGCGCACCGGCGCGACCAGCTGCGTGTCCGAGCCGATGAAGGCGTCGTCCTCGATGACGGTGCGGTGCTTGTTCACGCCGTCGTAGTTGCAGGTGATGGTGCCCGCGCCCACGTTCACGCGGGCGCCGATGTCGGCATCGCCAATGTAGGCCAGATGGTTGGCCTTGCTGTCCTCGCCCAGCACGCTCTTCTTGATCTCGACGAAGTTGCCCACATGGCTGCGGTCGCCGAGCTCGGCGCCCGGACGCAGGCGCGCATACGGACCGACGCGCGCGTCGCGCCCGACCTGGGCCTGCTGCAGATGGCTGAAGGCCTCGATATGCGTGCCAGGGCCGACGCTGACGTCGCGCAGCACGCAATGCGGGCCCACGCGCACCCCGTCGGCCAGCGTCACCTGGCCTTCGAACACGCAACCCACGTCGATGAAGACGTCGCGCCCGCAGGTGAGCGAGCCGCGCACGTCGAAGCGCGCCGGGTCGGCCAGCGTCACGCCGGCTTCCAGCTGGCGGCGGGCCTGCTCGCTCTGCCAGCGACGTTCCAGTTCGGCCTGCTGCACTCGGCTGTTCACGCCCAGCGTTTCCCAGTTGGCGCCGGGCTGCGCCGCGCCCACCGGCACGCCGTCGGCCACGGCGAGGCCGACGGTGTCGGTCAGGTAGTACTCGCCCTGGGCGTTGTTGTTGTCGATGCGGGACAGCCAGTCCTTCAGCTTCGCGGTGGGCGCGCTGAGGATGCCGGTGTTCACTTCCTTGATTTCGCGCTCGGCGTCCGAGGCGTCCTTGTGTTCCACGATGCGGCAGACGTTGCCTCGATCGTCGCGCACGATACGGCCATAGCCGGTGGAATCGGCCAGCACTTCGGTCAGCACGGCGGCGCCTGCGCCGCGGGCCTCCAGCAGGCGCTTGAGGGTTTCAGGCTGCACCAGCGGCACGTCGCCATACAGCACCAGCGTCACGTCGTCCTTGCCATCGCCCTCCAGCAGCAGCGGCACCGCCTGCTGCACCGCGTGGCCCGTGCCGTGCTGGGGCTGCTGCAGCGCGAAGTGCAGGTCGGCCTGGCCTTCGAAAGCCTGCTTGACGCGGTCCGCGCCATGCCCCACCACGACGATGATGCGCGCCGGATCGAGCTGGCGCGCGCTGTCCAGCACATGGGACAGCATGGGTTTGCCCGCGAGCGTGTGCAGCACTTTGGGAAGGTCGGACTGCATGCGTTTACCCAGTCCGGCGGCAAGAATCACTACGTTAAGCATAAGTTCCACAATGTTGAAGACGGCCCGGCGGCCTTGCGGCCGTCCAGGGCATCGATTGAATAGGAGGGCTAGCTCGCGGCCGGCCCCGTTTTCTTGCTGGTCTTGGCGGCGCTACGGGAAGCGGCGGGCTTGCGGGCCGCCGGCTTGGAGGCCCCGGCCTGCGGCGCGGCCTTGGAATCGCCCGCTTTCGCCTTGGACGCGGCATCGGCGCCGGGCGCGGCCGGCATGGACGCGGCCGTGGCGGCGGCGATCTGGTTGAACTGCTGCTGCAGCAGGTCCCACCACGCCTTGGAAGCCGATTGCGCCGCGGCGCCCATCTGCTCGCTCATCCCCGGCGCGGCCGAGGGCGGCTCGCCCGCCGCGTTGGCCGCATCCTGGCCCTTGGCGTTGCCATTTTCCGCCGCCTTGGGAGCGGCGGCCGCGGGCTTCGGCGCGGGCTTCAGCCCCAGCACGACTTCCAGCGGCGACGCCGCGCCGCTTTCGCGCACGGCGGCCATGTCCATATTTGCCGCGCTGTCCACGAATGCGCGCAGCGTGCTGATGGTGGAGCGCTGCACTTCCATGCCCTGGATGGTGCTGGACAGCATGCTCAGGTTCATGCGCAGCCAGTTTTCCACCGACCGCAATTCGGCGATGCGGCGGTCCAGGTCTTCCAGATTCATCGGAGGAGCCATGGGCAGGCTACTGGCCAGTCCCCCCGGCCCGGTCAGGCCGGCCCAGGCCTGGCGCATCATTTCCATGCTGGCCAGGAGCGGGTTGCCCGACAAGTCGGAATGCTGACCCATGCCGGGTAGGACGAACGGGTTCGATTGTTGGTCGCTCATTCCTGGTCTCCCCAAAACAGATAATTGCCTGCCGCGCCGGGCCTACCCCGGCAGCAGCTGGTTGTTCTCCACGCGCACGTGATCGCCGGACGCAAACGCGAACGGCTGCGCGCTACGGAACTGGCGCGCGCTGCCGTCGCTCATGCGCACGGTGAGCTCATAGTGCGTCACCGTTTGTTGCTGTCTGATATTACGCTCAACTTCACGGCCTGCCAAAGCACCGCCGACCGCGCCCAGCACCGTCAGCGCGGTCTTGCCGCTGCCGCCGCCGAACTGGTTGCCCACGACGCCGCCCGCCACCCCGCCGGCAATGGTGCCGACAAGATGGTCGCTGTTGTCCTTCACGGGCACCTGGACCTGGCGGATGGATTCGACGACGCCGCAGCTGGCGCAAGCCTGCTTCGCGGGCGCCGGGGCAGGCGCTTGAGCAGGACGGGCCGTCTGCCCAGGCTCGGGGCGAGCCTGCTGGCCAGGCGCGCCCTGGGCGGGCGGAGCGGGCGCCAGGTTGGCGCCTTCCGGGCCCGCCTCGGCCACAGGCTCATCGGCGTGCGGATTGGCGGAGGGCGTGGGCAGCCATCCCAGCACGGCGGCCACGCCCACCGAGCACATGACGATCACGGCGACCGCCGCGGCCGCGACCAGCGGATGCAGCGCGCGCCGCGGCGCTTCGATTCGGGTAGGGGTACTCATAACGATGCTCCATCGTAACTAACCGGCAGTGGTATAGCACCCGCCCGCGGTTTCGGCATGTTGCGATGGTGACGCTTCTTTGCTGGCGGCGCCCGGTGGACAGCACTGGCCAATCGTGGACAATAGGCGCATGGATTCCGTCACCCTGCCCCTGCTCGAACAGGCGATCAACTACTGGCGCAATGTCTCGCCGTCCGTCGGCGACGAATGCCGCCTATGCCCCGAGGCGGCCGCGCTGGCAACCCCGTACGCGCTCATGATCATGGCCCACCGGCGCGAAATCCCCGCCGCGGAACTCGGCGACAAGGCCCGCGCCGCGCTGGACGGCTGGGCCGTCGCAACGGGCAGATAGCGCCCTTTATTGCTTCAGCAGGGCCTGGATGTCGTGCGTCAGCGCGTCGACGCCGATATTGTTATTGGCCAGCACGCGCGATTCGCCCTTTCCGTCCAGCAGGTAGAAGGCGGCCGTGTGATCCATGGTGTAGCTGCCGTCCTTGGTGGGCGCCTTGGCGTAATAGGCCTTGAACGACGCAGCGGCCTTCTTGACCTGGTCCGGCGTGCCCGTCAAGCCCAGGAAGCGCGGGTCGAAGGCGGTAACGTATTGTTTGAGAACCTCGGGCGTGTCGCGCTCGGGGTCCACCGTGATCAGCAGCACCTGCACGCGGTCGGCGTCCGGCCCCAGCTTCTTCATGACCTCGGTCAGTTCGGCCAGCGACGTGGGGCACACGTCCGGGCATTGCGTGAAGCCGAAGAACACCACCACCACCTTGCCGGCGAAGTCGGACAGCTGGCGCAGTTTGCCGTTGTAGTCGGACAATTCCATGCCGCGGCCCAGCTGGGTTCCGCTGATATCGCTGCCCTTGAACACGGGCGCGCTCTCGCCGCAGGCGGCCAGCGCGGCGGTCAAGGCGGCGGCGGCGCCCAGGCGCAAGGCCAGCCTGCGGCTGGTGGAAAACACGGACATCGACAACCTCCAGGAAATCAGCGCAACAGGCCGACCCAGTGGTCCGCCAGCAGGGCGCCGAAGAGCAGCGCCAGGTAAAGAATGGAAAACCGGAACATGCTGCGCGCCAGTTCGTCGCTGTAGGCGCGGTACAGCCGCCATGCGTAGGACACGAACATGCCGCCCAGCACCAGTGCGGACGCCAGATAGAGCGCGCCGCTCATGCGGATGGCGTAGGGCAGCAGCGTGGTCGCGACCAGCGCCACGCTGTAGAGCAGGATGTGCAGGCGCGTGAACTGGTTGCCATGCGTCACGGGCAGCATGGGCAGCCCGGCCTTGGCGTAATCGTGATTGCGATAGAGCGCCAGCGCCCAGAAGTGCGGCGGCGTCCAGATGAAGATGATCAGGACCAGGACCCAGGCTTCGGCCGGCACCGAGTCCGCCACCGTGGCCCAGCCCAGCGCCGGCGGCATGGCGCCGGACAGGCCGCCGATGACGATGTTCTGCGGCGTGCGCGGCTTGAGAATGACGGTGTAGATGACCGCATAGCCCACGAAGGTGGCGAAGGTCAGCCACATCGTCAGGGGATTGACCAGGTGGTAGAGCACGAACATGCCCGCGCCGCCCAGCAGCCCCGAGAGGGACAGCACCTGGAAGGCCGAGATCGTGCCGCGCGCCGTGGCGCGGCGGGCGGTTCGCAGCATGCGCGCGTCCACTTCCTGTTCGATCAGGCAGTTGATGGCGAAGGCGGCGGCCGCCAGCAACCAGATGCCGATGGTGCCGAACACCACCCGCCGCATGTCCGGGATGCCGGGCGCGGCCAGGAACATGCCGATCACGGCGCAAAACACCGCCAATTGCGTCACGCGCGGCTTGGTGAGGACGAAATACTGGCGGAGCAATCCGGTTTGGGGAGCGGCAATACTGGTCATAATGAGCCCTATTTTAAACGCGCACCGAATTGGGGCCGTATTCACCCGCGGGCGAACGCCGCGCCGTGGACAAACGCACCATCAAGACCACCGCGGCCAGCGTCAGGCCGGCGGCGCCTCCATTGTGCAACACCGCGATCAGCAGCGGCCACTGGAAGAAGATCGTCGTCAGGCCGGTCACGAGCTGCGCCGCCAGCAGCGCCAGCATCAGCGTGGCGGGGCCGCGCAGCCCGGGCTCGGCCCGCAGCCGCCAGGCCAGCGTGCCCAGGTACAGGAACACCACGAAGGCGAAATTGCGGTGCACCCAATGGATCGCCGTGAGCGCGGGCTGGGAAATCATCTCGCCGGAAGGAAGCTCGCCCAGGCCGCGGATGATCGAGTACCCGCCGTGGAAGTCCATTTCAGGCACCCACTGGCCGTGGCACATGGGGAAGTCCATGCAGGCCAGCGCGGCATAGTTGGTGCTGACCCAGCCTCCCAGGGTCACCTGCACCAGCAGCAGCCCGAAGCCCACGGCCACCCATGGCTTCCAGCGCGCGGCCGACTCGGGCACGGGCAGATGCGGGCGCTCGCGTGCGGACAGCCAGGTCATCAATGCCAGCACGGACAGGCCGAACACCAGGTGCGCCGTCACGACAGCGGGCATCAGTTTGTGCGTCACGGTCCAGGCGCCGAACGCGCCCTGCACGCAAACGGCCACCAGCGTGGTCACGGCCAGGGCCGGCGAGCGGCCCAGTTCACGGCGATAGCGCCACGCCATGTACACGATGCCGATGATCAGCATGCCCAGGATGGAGCCGACGTAGCGATGGATCATCTCGATCCAGGCCTTGGAAAGCGTGACGGGGCCGAAAGGCATGGCCTGGGACGCTTCGTGGATATCCCCCATGGCGCCCAGCGGCGTCACGCTGCCGTAGCAGCCCGGCCAATCGGGACAACCCAGCCCGGAATCCGTCAAGCGCACGAATGCGCCGAACATGATCAGGTCCAGCGTAAGGAACCAGGTGAAGAAAACCAGTTTGCGATACCGCGCTTTGATGCGTTCCATTTCCATAAACCATTACTCTGCCGCGCGGATTCCGCGGCACGAAAAACCAGCAGCCCCCCGCATGCGAACATCGCCACGCCAATCAGGGCCGCGCAGATCCGGCTCCGCCGGTCTGCTGCGGCGCCCCCCTGGGGGGGAAGCGCCGCAGGCGCTCCGGGGGGGATCACCCTATCCTAGAGCTGTAGACCAGCTTGCTGATGTCCTTGCGCACCTTCACTCCGTCGGCCTCGGCAGGGTACTGCATCATGAGGTTGCCCAGGGGATCGATCACCCAGATCGGATCCTGCAGGCCGGGCTGCCCGGCCGCGGTATCGCGCGCCATCAGGAAGCGCGCCAGCTGATCCGGGTTCGCGCGCACCATGACCGTGCCCTTGTAGGCCTCCAGCACCTTGTCCGGCACCGGCGCGTCATCGGTGATGAACCAGACGCGAGCCAGCCGGTCCACGTTCTTGCCCTGGCTGGCGTGGCTGTTGCGGGCGATGAAGAGCTTGCGGGCGCAGCTGTCCGGGCAGGCCCCGCCGTCGGCGGCCACCAGCAGCCACTTGCCCTTCAGGCTCTGCAGGTCGAAAGGCTTGCCGTCCAGCGTGGTCAGCTGCAGGTCGGCGGCCGCGGGCATGGGCCGCTGCGGGCTCACCAGCGCGCCGTAGTTGCTGGTTTCGTCGGGCCACCACTGCGGGTTCATGTAGACCACGACGGCGGCGACGATGGGCGCCAGGCTGCACAGAAACACTAGCAGCATGGGCATCAGGGAGCGCTTGCCGGCGGGCCGGGTAGGAGAAATGTCGCGAGCCACTTTGTATCCTGTTGTCTTGCGGGTTGATGGTGGACGCCGGCTCAGGCCTGGGACCCGGCGGACTCGCGGCGCCGCATGCGCCGGATGGCGCCCCCCAGCACCACCAGCCATGCCACGGCCGCAATCGAAGCAAAAGCGAACCACTGTACGGCATACGAGGTGTTCTGCTGGAAGTCCACGGACGGCTGCGGCCAATCGCGCACCAGCCCGTCGTCCGCGCCGCCGTCCGATTGCAACAGCACGGTGGGCAGCAGGGCAAGTCCCGTCGCCTTGGCATAGGCATCCAGCGGCAGGTTCTGCACCTGCGGCACGCCGTCGCCGGCCGGCAGCCTAGCCGGCAGGACGGATTGGTCCGATCCGCCAAGCGACCAGATCTCGAACAACCGGGGCACCCGCAGGGAAAGTTCTCCGGTCACGGTCTGCGTGCCCTCGGGCGTGCCCGGCAAGGACGGCTGCGCCGGCCCCTGGCCGGGAGCCTGCCCCGCCGCCGGCAGGGCCCGCGGCAGCCAGCCGCGCAGCACCAGCACGGCGCGCTTCGCGTCGCCATCCAGCAGCAAGGGCATGGCCAGCCAGTAGCCGGGCCTGCCGTCATGGTTGCGGTTGTCCAGCAGTACACTGAATTGCGGCTGCCACACGCCCGTGGCTTGCGCGGCCCGCCATGCGGTCATGTCCGCGGGATCGGTCCCGGGCGTCAGTTTCAGCGGCGCCTGCTTGCGGCCCGCCTCGATAGCGGCCAGAATGGCGCGTCGCTCGTCGCCGCGGCGCAATTGCCATTGCCCCAGCGACGCCAGGATGATCACGGCGGCGCCAAGCAGCAGCAGGGCGGCTACCGTGTAGCGGGTTGAATGCGGTCGGGCCATCTTTCTTCAATAACTCTGATTTGTCCGGAGACCACCATGCGCGTTTTTGTCGTCCTGGCCTTTATCGGTATCCTGGCCAGCCTGGCATCCGCCCTGGTCTACCTGATGCGGGACAAGGGCACCACCAGCCGCACAGTCAACGCGCTGACGGTACGCATCGGACTATCGGTAGCCCTGTTCCTGTTCGTGCTGTTCGCCCACCACATGGGCTGGATCGAGAGCACAGGCCTTAGATAGGCATCCGGGACCCGGGTTCCCGCCACACCCCGCGGGAATGTAAAAGCGCGATGGACGCCGGGCTTGCCGCCCAGCCTCCTATCGCGCTTTGCTCTCCGCGCAAGCGGGTACGGGGAGAGCTTTTTCCACCTCAGAACCAGTAGACGAACAGGTACAGGCCCAGCCACACCACGTCCACGAAGTGCCAGTACCAGGCCGCGCCTTCGAAGCCGAAGTGATGGTCGGCAGTGAAGTGCCCGCGGATCAGGCGAATCAGGATGACCGTCAGCATGGTGGCGCCCAGCAGCACGTGGAAACCGTGGAAGCCGGTCAGCATGTAGAACAGCGAACCGTATGCGCCCGAATTGAACTTCAGGTTCAGTTCGGTATAGGCGTGGTGGTATTCGTATGCCTGACAGGCCACGAAGACGAAGCCCAGGACGACCGTGGCCAGCAGCCAGAAGATGGTCTTGCCGCGATGGTTTTCGCGCAGCGCATGGTGGGCGATGGTCAGCGTGACGCCGGAGCTCAGCAGCAGCGCCGTGTTGATGGTAGGCAGCCAGAACGGGCCGACGGTCTGGAAGTGCTCGACCACGCCGGCGGGGCCGAAGTTCGGCCACACGGCCTGGAAGTCGGGCCACAGCATCAGGCGGTGGTCCATGTCGCCCAGCCACGGCGTGGTGATGGTGCGCGTGTACCAGAGGGCGCCGAAGAACGCCGCAAAGAACATGACTTCCGAGAAGATGAACCAGCTCATGCCCCAACGGTAGGAACCGTCGATGCGCTTGCTGTTCAGGCCGATCTCGGATTCGTGGATGGCGTCGCCAAACCAGTAGTACAACACCACGATCAAACCGATAAAGCCCGCCAGCAGGGTCCATTTGGCCCAGCTGACGCCGTTGATCCAGGCCGCGGCGCTCAGGCCCATGAACAGCAGCGCCACAGCCGTACGCACGGGATGACCCGAGTCGGCGGGCACAAAGTAGTACGGTGCCTCTTTACCTTGAACCGAGTGGCTTGCACTCATGGCTTTCTCCCTGGTACAGATTTATAGATTAAGTGATTCAAGTCAGGCTGGAAACGGCCCAACGCACAATTAATACCAGCACAGTAACGAAGATAGCCGCTGCCAGCAGCCCCGCCACGATCACATGGACCGGGTTGAGCTTGGCGACGTCTTCCCGGTGGCCCGCTCCCTTGCGGACGCCGAAAAATCCCCACGCCACCGCTTTCATCGTCTGAAGAAAGCTCAGCTTGCGCTGGGAAGTCTGGCGCAGGTCATCGCTCATGGCCGCCGCCTAGTTGACGGCAACGCCGGACAGCAGGGCCGATCCGCGCAACACGGTCCAGGCGAACACGGCGATGACGAAAGCCAGAAGGATCAGTCCTGCGATCTTGTTGCGGCGGCGCTGCTCGGGTGTCATTGCTGTGCTACCTGGATCATGAAAGCGTGTTTACTTCACTTCGGGCGGAGTTTCGAAGGTATGGAAGGGCGCCGGCGACGGCACCGTCCATTCCAGGCCCTCGGCGCCTTCCCAGGGCTTGGCCGAGGCCGGCTCGCCCTTGCCCGCGTAGCAGCGCAGCATCGCCCACAGGAAGATCAGCTGCGACAGGCCGAACCAGAACGCGCCGATGGTGGCCATCTGGTGGAAGGTCGTGAACTGCCCCGCGTAATCGGCGTAGCGGCGCGGCATGCCGGCCAGGCCCAGGAAGTGCATCGGGAAGAAAGTCACGTTGAACGAAATCAGCGTGGACCAGAAGTGCAGCTTGCCCAGCTTTTCGCTGTACATGCGGCCCGTCCACTTGGGCACCCAGTAATAGGCGCCGGCGAACAGGGCGAACAGCGAGCCCGCCACCAGCACGTAGTGGAAGTGGGCGACCACGTAGTACGTGTCGTGCACCTGGATGTCGATGGGAGCCACCGACAGGATCAGCCCGGTGAAGCCGCCCATGGTGAACACGAAGATGAAGCCGATCGAGAACAGCATCGGGGTTTCGAACGTCATGGAGCCGCGCCACATGGTGGCGACCCAGTTGAACACCTTCACCCCGGTGGGGATGGAGATGAGCATGGTGGCGTACATGAAGTAGAGCTGGCCGGTGACCGGCATGCCCGTCGTGAACATGTGGTGCGCCCACACGATGAAGGACAGCACGGCGATGGACGCGGTGGCGTAGACCATGGAGGCATAGCCGAACAGCTTCTTGCGGGCGAACGCGGGAACGATGGCCGACACGATGCCGAACGCCGGCAGGATCATGATGTAGACCTCGGGGTGCCCGAAGAACCAGAACACGTGCTGGTACAGGACCGGATCGCCGCCGGCGGCGGCGTTGAAGAAGCCCGTGCCGAAATGGCGGTCGGTCAGCACCATGGTGATGGCGGCGGCCAGCACCGGCATCACGGCCAGCAGCAGGAAGGCGGTGATCAGCCAGGTCCAGCAGAACAGCGGCATCTTCATCAGCGTCAGGCCGGGCGCGCGCATGTTCAGCACGGTCACGATGATGTTGATCGCGCCCATGATGGAGGACGCGCCCATGATGTGCAGCGCGAAGATCGCCAGGTCCATGCCGGGGCCCATCTGCAGCGACAGCGGCGCGTACAGGGTCCAGCCGGCCGCGGTGGCGCCGCCGGGCACGAAGAACGACGCCGTCAGCATGATGGCGGCCACGGGCAGCAGCCAGAAGCTGAAGTTGTTCATGCGGGCGAATGCCATGTCGGACGCGCCGATCTGCATCGGGATCATCCAGTTCGCGAAGCCCACGAACGCCGGCATGACCGCGCCGAACACCATCACCAGGCCGTGCATGGTGGTGAACTGGTTGAAAAGCTCGGGGCGGAAGAACTGCAGGCCCGGCTCGAACAGCTCGGTGCGCAGCAGCAAGGCCAGCGTGCCGCCCTCCAGCAGCATGACGAACGAGAAGATGAGGTACATCGTCCCGATGTCTTTGTGGTTCGTGGCAAAAAGCCAGCGGCGCCAGCCGGTGGGGATGGCGTGGTGGTGGTCATCGTGACCGTGGCCGTGGCCCGGCGACACGTGGTCTACAGTGACGCTGCTCATGATGGACTCCTTCCTGCTGAGTGCCGCCCCCGATCCACGGGGCCGGCAGGGTATCTCTAACTAAACGGAACCGGTTCTAACGGTGGAGGAACTGGGCGCGCGCGCTATCAGCGCCCGGCCACCACGTCCTTCGGTAGAACCGTCGGGTCCTGCCCCTTGCCTGCATTGCTCCAGGCATGGCGCGTATAGCTGATGACCGCTGCGATCTCGACATCGTTGAGCTGCCCGCCGAATGCCGCCATCGCGGTGCCGGGCTTGCCCTTCAGCACGGTGTTGATCTGTTCCGCCTTCGGGCCCAGAACAACCTTGTCTCCGTCAAGCGCAGGGAAACTTCCCGGGATGCCCTTGCCGTTGGCCTGGTGACAGGCAACGCAATTCGCCGCGAAAACCTTCTCGCCGCGGGCAACCAGTTCGGCTTCCGTCCACTCTTTATTGGGATCGTCGGCGTTCGCCGCCATCTTCTTCTTTTGGTCTTCAACCCACTTATCGTAGTCGGCTTGCGCCAGAACTTCCACGACGATGGGCATGAATGCGTGGTCCTTGCCGCAAAGTTCCGCGCACTGACCACGGTAAATGCCGGGTTTGTCGGCATTGAACCAGGCATCGCGCAGGAATCCGGGGATGGCGTCCTGTTTCACGCCGAAATCGGGAATCATCCAGGAATGGATGACGTCGGCGGCCGTCAGGACGACGCGGACCTTCTTGTTCACCGGGACGACCAGGTGATTGTCCACTTCCATCAGGTAGAACTCGCCCTTGGGCTCGCGATTCTCGATCTGCGCGCGCGGGGTCGACAACGTGGAAAGGAACTTGATGCCGGCGGCCGGGCCATCGAGGTACTCGTAGCCCCACTTCCATTGGTAGCCCGTGACCTTCACGGTGACGTCGGCGCTGGAGGTGTCTTTCATGGCGACCACGGTCTTGGTGGCCGGCAGCGCCATGGCGATGACGATGATGAATGGGATCACCGTCCACGCGACTTCGACGCCCAGGTGCTCGTGGAAGGTCGCGGCCTTGTGCCCGCGGGATTTGCGGTGCGCCCAGATGGAGTAGAACATCACCCCGAAGACGCCGATGAAGATCACGATACAGATCGTGAGCAGCATCCAATGCAACCACATGATGTCGCGCGAAATCGACGTGACGCCCTCATGCAGGTTGAGCTGATTGACCTTCGGGCCGCCGGGCATGTCTTGCACCTGAGCACCCGCCACGCTGCCAATCAGCATCGCACAAGCCCCCAGTATCCCTCTCCACTTCTTCATGCTTACCTCGAAACACGGCGCGTAGGTCCGTTCTCTAGTGGCGGAAGTCACCGGAAACGGGCAACGCGCAATTATTAGATGGCAGGGCGAGGCAGGGAGATAGAGCGGCCCCTGTCGTTCCCACTCGAAATCACAAAGAAACTGCCGGATTATAGCGGACGCGCAAACAAACGTAATTTAGTGCTCTTGACTTTGTCGAAACCGCCCCTGGCTTGCGCGCACCCACTTGACCGTGCGGCCGAAATCGGCTGGCATAAAATCGTCAGGAACTTCACCACCGCAAACCCACGATGCAACAGCAGTTGTCCGACTTGTACGCCGCCCTTTGCGCGCGCGCCCAAGAACCCGCCCCCGACGGCGCACGCGCTTTATATATAGCGGGGCGCCGCTGCGGCTGGGCCACGCACGCGGCTTGCGACGCCTTGCGCGGCGCCAGGAATATCGACTCGGACGGCGTGGCCCTGCGCATCGGCACGGGCATCGAGCCGGGCGCGGACCTGGATCGCGTGCTCGAACAGGCCGCGGAACTGTTGCGCCAAGCCAACTGCTTGCGCGGCTGGCGCGACGAATTGCTGGACGTGATGGACGGCGACGAGCCCCTGGGCGTGATCGAACGCGCGGCGGTCCGCCCGCTGGGCCTGCTCACCAAGGCCGTGCACTTGAACGCCTGGACGCCGGACGGCCGCCTGTGGGTCGCGCGCCGCGCGCTCAGTAAGTCCACCGATCCCGGTATGTGGGACACATTGGTGGGCGGACTGGCCGGCAGCCGCGAGGACCTGGAATTGGCGCTGGTGCGCGAATGCGGCGAAGAGGCGGGGCTGGACGAACCCGATTTGGCGCGGCGCTCGCCCCTGCGCACGATCCTGCGCATCCATCGCCGCCTGCCCGAGGGCTACCAGGTCGAAGACGTCCTGACCAGCACCTGCGTGCTGGCGGCCGACGCCCGTCCCGCCAACCGGGACGGCGAGGTCATGGAAATCGCAACGGTCGACGCGGCCACGGCCGTGCGCCGGATCGCCGACGGCGAATTCACGCTGGAAGCGGCGCTGGTGATCATCGAAGACATCATGCAGCGCCGCGCGGGCGGCGAAATCCCGGCCTAGCGCGGCACGACACCGGGCTCGCCCAGCACTTCGCCTGGCTGCGCATCCTCGCGCGGCGGGTCCGCGACGGGAGTTTCCTGGGCCGCAGGGGCGGCTTGCGCCTCGGCGACGGGCGGCGCGCTCACGCCCGCCGCTTCCGCGGCTTCGGCCGCCTGCGCCGGGCTGGGCGCCGACGCGGGGGCAGGCGCCGGCGCGGGCGCGGCGTTGGCCTGCGAGAACTGCTTCCACACTTCGATCGCGCGCAGGCGCTGCTTGGCCACCAGCTGGATGCGCTCGCGCAGATGCTCGTCGCGCGCCAGCAAGGCGTGGAAGTCCCGCGACGACAGCATCAGGAGCTTGCTGTAGCCCAGCGAGGTGACGTCGGGCGCGATCTGCTGCTCGCCCAGCAGCCCGAGCTCGCCGAAGAACTCTCCGCTGCCCAGCTCGATCATCGTGTTGTCGGGCAGGTGCACGGCCACGGCCCCGGACGCCACGAAGCACATCTCTTCGCCGTGCCGGCCCTTCGTAAGCACGCGCTGGTCCGGCAGCGACAGCCGCGGCTTGAGCAGCTTGCTGATGGCCCGCAGCGAGTCGGCCGACAGGCCCTCGAACAGGGGCACGCGCTTGATCAGCTCCGCCGCGCTCATTTCGATGTCCAGCGGCGGGTGCGTATCGATATGGGCCCAGCGGCTCTTCAATTGCGCCATCAGGTCCGCGTACACCTCGCCGCTGATCAGGAATTGCTCGAGCATGTCGCGGTAGCGGATACGCTCCATTTCGCGCGCCACCCGGCCCAGATAGCTTTCCTGAAGCCACTGCGCGTAGGACGGGTATTGCAGGTTGAGGGCCTGCATGGCGTTCTCGATCAGGTCCAGGCGGCGCTGATGCAGCGACACGATGCGCTGAGTCGCCTCTTCGCCCAGCAGGGGCGTGATCTGTTCGCGCGCGAATACGATCAGGCGCTGCGCGACCGACCGCTTGCTCATCAGGTTGGCGAAGCGCTGGCCCAGCTCGCGCGCCAGCCAGCCCTGGAACCCGAACAGGTAGTGCAGGCGCAGGGCGAGGCGAAAGCCGGTGGAATAGCGCACGTCGGCGGCGATGGCGCGCTCGAAGCCCGGGATGCCGCCCAGCCGGATCGCGTCCTCCAGCCGTTCCGCCCGCGCCAGCAGGGCCTCGGCCATGCGCCAGTCCACGATCTGCGCCTTGAGGATGTCGAAGAACATTTCCTCTTCGCGCTGCGCCACGATGGCCAGCCCCACCGCGACGCGCTGGTCGTCGGTCATCTGGCCGACCTGGCCGTCATGCACGCTGGTCAGGCTGGCGTCGAACACGGCGCGGATGCGGTCGCGGACTTCAGTGCCGATATGCTCGGTCTTGGCCACCTCTTCGGTCTTGCCTTGCAGGTCTTCCAACGCCACGGCCAGGGCCTGGTTGCGGATGGTGCGCTCCACCGGCGACAGCTGGTTCAGGCCCAGCATGCGGATGAGCGGCCGCAGACTGATGCCGTTGATGAACAAGGTCAGCAGCACATAGCTGGTGGTAGCCACCGCGATGAACTGGCGCGCCTCTTCGGCCACGCCGATCTGCTCCGTCACGGCCAGCGCCAGCGCCAGCGACACGGCGCCGCGCAATCCGCCCCACAGCATGACCACTTTGTAGGGATTGCTGACCTTGGTCCCCAGCCGGGTCAGCCCCAGCAGCGGCAGCAAGCCGAAGACCACGATGGCGCGCGCCACCAGCGTGGCGACGAACACCACCGCCACCAGCGCCAGTTCCTGCCAGTCGGCCGCCGCCATCAGCTTGGGGATCAGCATGGCCGCGAACAGGAAGATCAGCGAGTTGGCCCAGAACCCGAACTGTTCCCAGGCGCTGGACAGGTATTCGAAGGTGGTGGGCGACATGCGCGTGCGGCCGGTGGACCCGACCACCAGGCCGGCGATCACGGTGGCGACGACGCCGGAAACATTCAGGTAGTGCTCGGAAATGAAGAAGGACAGATAGGCCAGCGTCAGCGTCAGCGTGATTTCCGCCGTGGGAAAGCCGCGCAGCCAGGCGAACAGGAAGCAGGCCAGGCGCCCCATCGCGAAGCCGGCGACGCCACCGCCGATGAAGTGCACGATGAAGTCGTTGAAGATGCCGCTTGCCGTCAATTCGCCATGGCCGCCCAGCACGGCCAGCAGCACCGAATACAAGGCGATGGACGCGGCATCGTTGAACAGGCTTTCGCCTTCGACCAGGGTGGTCAGGCGCTTGGGCGCGCCCACTTCCCGGAAAATGCCCACCACGGCCACCGGGTCCGTGGTCGCCACGATGGCGCCCAGCAGCAGGCAGACCACCAGGCCGTAGGAAGATATGGCGTCCAGGGTGACGCCGACCACCACGGTGCACACCACCACCGCCACGATGGCCATCATGAGGATGGGGCCGATGTCGTCCATCAGGCGCCGCACGTTCATCGACAGGGCGGTTTCGAACAGCAGCACCGGCAGGAACACCATCAGGAACGTTTCGGACGAAATCTCGAAGCGTTCCAGGGAGTCCAGGAAGTCGCCTATCCAGCTGGGCGCCCAGCCGTGGACGTGCACGATGATGCCGAGCAGGCAGCCGACGATAGCCAGCAGCACCGAGTACGGCAGCTTGAGGCGGCCGGCCAGGGGCGGCATGAAACAGACCAGCGTGAGCAAACCGGCCAAGCCGAATACGAGAAAACCGACATCCATGGGTAGCGCCGCGTCCGATCTTGAAGCTTGTGTAAAGTTTCACAAGAATAGCGGCTTTTTTCCCTGGCTTTTGGCCGGAAACTGTAGAGAATCGTAGAGAATGCACGTTTCGTTACCCCAATACAGGCGCGCGAAACGCGTCGCGGCGCGTTTTTGGGTAATGTGGAATCGCACCAACTTTTCAGGAGCGGCACTTGGCCCGCATCCATTCCCTGGGCCGGCGCGACGACGCGCCCGCCATGCTGGTCCAAGTGACCGATAGCCATCTGTTCGGCGCGGCCGGCACCGCGATGCTGGGCGTCGACACCGACGCCAGCCTGCGCGCCGTGCTGCGCCAGGTCGAAGCCGACGGCCGCCACCCCGACCTGCTGCTGGCCACGGGCGACCTCTCGCAAGACGGCGAAGCGGCGTCCTACCAGCGCTTTGCCTCCATTCTGTCCGAAGCGCCGGCGCTGGACCGCGCCTGCATGCGCTGCCTGCCGGGCAACCACGACCTGCCGGCCGTGATGCGCCAGGAATTGCCGGAATGGTCGGCGCCGGTGACCGACGTGGGCGCCTGGCGCGTCGTTGCGCTGGACACCACGGTGCCGGGCTCGAACGCGGGCCACCTGCCCGACAGCGAGCTGGACATGCTGGAGGCGGCGCTGGCCGAGGCGCCCGGCCGCCACACGCTGGTGGCCATGCACCACAACCCCATGCAGATCGACAGCCACTGGCACGACACGATGATGATCGACAACCCGCAGGCGCTGTTCAAGCTGCTGGCCCGCTGGCCGCAGGTGCGCGTGCTGCTGTGGGGTCACGTGCATCACGAATTCGACCGCCGCAGGCACAACCTGCGCATGCTGGCCACGCCATCGACCTGCTTCCAGTTCAGCATCCGCGACGGCAAGCACGTGGTGGACAACATGGCGCCCGGCTACCGCTGGATCAAGCTGTACCAGGACGGATCGATGGCGACCGGCGTGCGGCGCGTGCAGGACGCGCTATGGCATCCCGCCCTGGCCGCGCCGGACAAGGCGCGCGCAGCGTAAGGGAAAAGCGCCCCCCCCCTCGGGGCCAGCGAGCACGCAAAGCATGCGCAGCGCTGGAGCCCGCTCCACATCCTCACAAAAATAGCCGCGCCCCCCGCCGGGCCGCCCCAAGGCGGCGCAGCCCCCTCGGGGGGCAGCAAGCACGCAACGCGTGCGCAGCTTAGGGACCCACAGAAGAATAGTCGCGCCGCCGCCGGGCCGCCCCAAGGCGGCGCAGTGTATGGACCGGGGACATGG
>NZ_JPYO01000005.1 GCF_000757485.1 Achromobacter sp. RTa | reverse complement strand
TCGCGGACGCATCCTGCGGCGCCGAGGCCGCCTGCGCGTCCGGCAGGAAGCGCTGGAGCAGCTGGAAGAATCCGTCGTAGAACTGGGGCCGCGCCACCGTCTGGCTGGCAGTCTTCACCAGCGAATCGTCGCTGGCCCCGAAGGGCATGGACACCTGCCCCAGGACGCTCACGCCCACGCTGGCCGAATTGGCGGTGCGCTTGATCGAATAGCGGTCCTGCACGGCATTGGCGAACACCGTCGCGCGCTCGTTCGAGCTGCCGTCGGATGCGCATTCGATATTGAAGCTGATCTGGGTGTGCTGCCCATCCTCCGCCTGGAAGTTCTTGTGCCCGGTCACGCGGGCGGACTCGAACCGGTCGATGTAATAGCCCTGGCTCAGCAAGGCGCGGCGGCCGGCGTCGCAGGCGGCGGCGCTGCTGGCGGAAACGGTGCGGGAATAGGTGTCGCTCTGGGCGAAGTCTTCCTTTTCGAAGGCGGGCTTGGGAGAGGAACATCCCGCGACCAGGCCCGTCAGGACGGCGAGCAGCGCAACAGGGGAACGGCGGATGAAACGGGGCATGAATGGGGGCCCGCCTTGAAACGGCGCGAAAGGCTGCCTGCAAGACGAAGCAGTGATGCATAGAGGGAATTGTTATAGCGCATCCCTCCATGGGATTTCTTTACGAGGATTGTGCAGTTCAAGGGAGAGGTAACAGGGTTAAAAAAGGGGCCGCATTATCCGGCTGCGGCTTCCAATGGCCTGGCTTCCTGGTCTTCCACGCGAAGGCTGCTCCGGTAGTGCTTGCAACCGGCCGCCAGGAGCGCGATGCACAGTACGGCCGCCGCGCCCACCAGAACGGACAGGGACTGCCCCACCGCGGCGGGGCTCTTGAACCAGCGGTCGGTCAGCAAGGCGACGGCCGTGGTGCCCAGGCCCAAGCCCACGAGATTCGAGATCAACAGGAACAGCGCGGAGACCTGGGCGCGGAGCTGGTTGGGGGGAAGGATCTGCATCGCCGCCGTGGAGGTCGGCATCGGAAACGAAGCGAAGAACATGGCGGGCAGCAGCAAGCCCACCGACAGCCACAGCGAGCCCACCTGCGTGAACAGCACCGCAGGCAGCGCCATGCCCGCGGCGCCGATAACTCCCGCGCGCAGTGGCGCGTCGCTATAACCGCGCTTGGCCAGCCAGTCCATCAGCCAGCCTCCGCAGAATACCCCCGCCGTATTGGCCGCCAGCACCACCCCGCCCAGCATGTAGCCCGCCTCCGCGGGCGACATGCCGAACCTGCGCATGTAGAACGCGGGGGTCCAGCCCAGCAGCGCGAAGAGCACCATCGCATAGAAGGAAAATCCGGCGTAGTGACAGAAGAAGGTGCGGCGATGCCTGCCCAGAAAGCGGAACGTGTCCTTCATGGCGGGCTTCTGGACCTGCCCCGCGGCATTGAGCCTCAAGCCTCGCCGCTGCGGATCCCGCACCGTCATCAGGACCAGCAGCGCAATCAGCAGGCCAGGCAACCCCACCAGGAAGAAGGTGACCTGCCATGGCCGCATGGCGCCCATCCCAGGCAGCGTGGCTGTGTCCACGCTCTTCAGCAGGTCGATGACGTAGCCGCCGATCAGGAACGCCATGCCCCCGCCGATGAAGGAGCCGATGGAATAGACGCCGACCGCCCTGCCGAGTTTTTCACGCGGAAACATATCGCTGAGCATGGAGTACGTGGCGGGCGATAGCGCCGCCTCTCCGACGCCCACGCCGATGCGCGCAAGAAACATCTGCACAAAATTGCGCGACAGGCCACAGGCCGCGGTGGCCAGGCTCCAGAACGCCACGCCGATCGCGATGATCCTGGGACGCGACCAGCGGTCCGCCAGCAGGGCGATGGGAATGCCCATGAAGGCGTAGAACAACGAGAACGCCAGGCCGTGCAGCAAGCTGAATTGGGTGTCCGACAGTTGCAGGTCGCGCTTGATCGGTTCGATCATCAGCGCCAGGATCTGCCTGTCGACGAAGGAAAATATGTACGCTAGCATGCATATCACCACGACGTACCACTCGTAGGCATGGCTTGGTCTCGCTGCGTGCCGCGGGCTGCCGTCAGTCATGGTTTTTCCCTTGTATGGTGGTGAGATCGGATCCATCGCCCGATGGGCGTTGCTGCGCCTCACTTGTTTGCTGGTCCATCTTTTGTAGGTCTTTGTGCGGCGGGCCTCTATACGCCGGACGCAATGACTGTTCCCGCTGCGCAGGAAAGCATGTTCGACCACACCAATCCACTGGACCGCCATTGCCTGCTGGACTCGGGCAACATTTCCGAAATCAAGGACCAGGTCAGCCAGCACCTGTGGTCGCACCGGATGTGCGTCGCCCAGGGAAAACCCTTGCAGTCGCGCCTGTACGGCGTGTTCTTCGGGAATGCCGCGCTGTTCGACCTGCACTACGGCGCGGAAGTCGAGATCGACGCCGGCGACATCGCCAACTACTACCTGATCCGTATCACGCTGCAAGGGTCCGGGCTGATAACCCTGGGCAGGCGCAGCGCCTCCATGAACGCCGGCAGCCTGACGATTTCCTCGCCCTCCGAGCGCAGCGTCATCCGCATCGGCCGTGACTGCCGCAACCTGATCCTGCGCATCGATCGGCTTGCATTGGAACGCCACCTGCAACGGCTGCTGGAGCGCCCGGTGAAGCAGGCGCTGGTATTCGACCTGCAGGCGCAAGCCGACGCCGCGGGCCCTGCCGCCGTGCGCGAAACGCTGGACTATCTGTGCCGGCTGTACCGGCACCCCGCGATAGACGGAGTGACGCAGACGCTGGCCGATGGGTTTTCGGACTATCTGCTGACGCTGCTCCTGACCCAATTGCCGCACAATTATTCCGACGCGCTGCTTGCGGACCGCCGCCAGCCGCTACCGTTGCACGTGCGCCGCGCGCGGGACTACATAGAAAGCCATCTCGACGAAACGATCTCGCTGGCGGACCTGGCCGAGCATTGCGGCGTGTCCGTGCGCACGCTGCAGAACGGCTTCACGCAATTCTTGAAACAAAGCCCCAGCGACTACGTGCGCAACCAGCGGCTGGCCCTGGTGCACGCGGCGCTGGAGCAGGCACGCGCAGGCGACAGCGTCACCGACATCCTGCTGCGGCACGGCATCGCCAGCTTCGGCCATTTTGCCACCCATTACCGCAGGCGCTACGGCTGCCTGCCTTCGGATACCCTGCGTCAAAACCGCCATTGAAGGCCGCTCCGCCGCGCCTTGAATCCCTTGCCGGAACGGAATGCCGCTTGCGCATTCGGCGCAGTCCGTCACGCCGCGCAACGCTAGGATCAAAGCTCCACAAGAAGGAGCTTGACCATGAGGATCAGCGTCATAGGCGGCGGCCACGGCTGCTACGCGGCGGCGGCGCACCTGCTTGAAAAAGGCCATCAGGTGCGTTGGTGGCGCAGGGACTGGGCGGCCTTCCAGGAACTGCGGGATGCGGGCGCGCTGACCGTCACCGACTACCGCGGCACGCGCCGCCTTGCGCTGGGCGAGGGGTCCGGCCAATTGCAGCTGGTCCAGGAACTCGGCGCCGCCGTGGCCGACGCCGAGCTGCTGGTCATTCCCCTTCCAGCCACCTCGCACGAAGCGCTGGCGCGCGAGCTGGCGCCCTTGCTCCGCGATGGCCAGGTTGTGTTCCTGCCACCGGGCACCTTCGGCAGCTACGTATTCGCGCGGGCCATGAAAGACGCGAAAAACTCCGCCGACACGGCGTTTGCCGAAACCGGCACCCTTCCCTACCTGGCCCGCAAGCACGGCAGCCGGGTCGTGATCAGCGGCTATGCCACTCGCCTGCCCACGGGCGTTTTCCCCAGCCGCCTCGCCGGCCGCACGCTGGAACTGGCGCGGCGCGCCTATCCCAGCATCGAACCGATCGAGGATGCGCTGTCGGGCGCATTGATGAATGCGGGCCCCATCATCCATCCCCCGCTCATCATGATGAACGCCGGCCCGCTGGAACACTTCGATAAATGGGACATCCACAACGAAGGCACCCAGGCCTCCATACGGCGCGTCACCGACACGCTGGACGCGGAGCGGATCGCCATCCGGGAGGCCCTGGGCTATGCCGCCCCGCACTTTCCGTTGTCGGACCATTACGCCACGGAGGGCGACGAATGGATGTATGGGCGCGGCGCGCATGGCAGGCTCACCGACAGCGGCGACTGGCGCGAAGCCATCGACCTGCATGCGCACCGCTACATGCTCGAAGACACGCGGCTCGGCCTGTCATTCCTGGTATCCGTCGGCCGCTGGGCAGGCGCGCCCACTCCGGTGGCCGAAGGCCTGCTGAGCGTGGCCAGCGCCATCGTCGGGCGGAACCTCTACGCCGAAGGCCGCACGCTGGAGCGCCTGGGCCTGGAGCGCCTGTCGCGCGATGCCATGGCCACGCTGCTGGCCGAAGGCTGCTGACAAAAGGATGCTCGCCATGAACAGAAGACTATGCGTGGCCGGCGCCGGCCGCATGGGCATCGGCATTGCCCTGGCCTATATACACGCAGGGCTGGACGTCACGCTGATCGACATCAAGAACCGTCCCGCCGCGGAACGGGCGCAGTATTTTTCGCGCGTCCTGGACAGCCTGCGGCGCGAGCTGGGCACGCTGGCCAAGCTGGGCTTGCTGGAACCCCGGCAAACGGACGCCGCGCTGGAACGCGTCCGGCTATGCGCGCGCAACGAGGCGGACGAGGACTTGCGCCAGGCGCGCGTCGTGTTCGAAGCCGTGCCCGAACGCCTGGATGCCAAACGGGACACGCTCCAGTGGCTGGGCGGCGCCTGCGCGCCGGACACCGTCATCGCGTCGACCACATCCACTTTTCTCGTCACCGAACTGGCGGACCTGCTTGACGGCCCGCAGCGTTTCCTGAACGCGCATTGGCTGAATCCCGCCTACCTGATCCCGCTGGTGGAAGTGAGCCGCGGCCCGCAAACCAGCGACGCCGCGGCGCAGGACCTGCTTGCCGTCCTGCAACTGGCGGGCAAGAAGCCCGTGCACTGCGCGCCCGCCGCCGGCTATATCGTGCCCCGCATCCAGGCCCTGGCGATGAACGAGGCCGCCCGCATGGTCGAGGAAGGCGTCGCCAGCGCCGAAGACATCGATACCGCCGTGCGCTTGGGGTTCGGCCTGCGATTCTCGGTGTTGGGGCTGCTGGAATTCATCGACTGGGGTGGAGGCGACATTCTCCATTACGCCTCGCGCTATCTGTCCGGCGCCATCGATCCGCGATTCGCATCGCCCGCCGTCATCACGCGCAATATGGAGGAAGGCCGCAACGGCCTGCGCGACGGCAAGGGCTTCTACGACTATGCCGGCGTGGATGTGGACGCCTACAAGATGGAACGGCTGTCGCAGCTATGCAAACGCCTGGAAATCATGGGCCTGCTGCCGCGCTATGAAAGCGCGATCCGTTGACGCATGGCCCATTGGTACTAACCCTTGGTCCCATATCCTGGGATTTTGGCTATCCTGCCCGAGTCGATCCAAAACCCCGCAGAAGAGACCTGCCCCCCGCGGCAGGCGCCGACGGAGCAACCGCCCCGGAAACTCTCAGGCAAACAAGACTGCGCGGCCTAGACAATCTGGAGAGAGGCGCCATGCGCGCCCACCGAAGGGGAACCCGCCGCCGTCCGCGCAGCGGGTGAAGCTCTCAGGTACAGAGACAGATGGGGTGCTGCGGCCGGGTGGCCGCGGCCACCCGAATCTGGAGCGACCATGCCCCGCATCGCCATCATCGGCGCCGGCATTACCGGCGTCACGTCCGCCCATGCCCTGAACAAACTGGGATACGACGTCACCATCTACGACCGCCAGCGCTATCCCGCCATGGAAACGTCCTACGCCAACGGCGGCCAGCTGTCGGCCAGCAACGCCGAGGTCTGGAACAGCGTTTCGACCATCATGAAAGGCCTGCGCTGGCTGGGCCGCCACAACGCGCCGCTGCTGCTGAACCCCCGGTTCAGCTGGCATAAGTATTCCTGGCTGGCGCAGTTCATCGGACAGATCCGCCATTACCGCCAGAACACCATCGACACCACGCGCCTGGCCATCGAAGCCCGTCAGCACCTTTACGCGATGGCGGAAGAGGAAGGCATAGACTTCGACCTGGAGCGCCGCGGCATCCTGCACATCTATCACGACGCCGCCAGCTTCGAGACGGCGCGGCGCGCCAACGCGCTGCTGCAGGCGGGCGGGCTGGAACGCTATGCTGTGACGCCCGATGAGGCGCGCACCATCGAGCCCGCGCTGCAAACCGCCTGCCATGGCGGCTTCTACACGCCGTCCGACGCCACCGGCGACATCCACAAGTTCACGAGCGGCCTGGCCCGCGCCTGCGAGCGCCGCGGCGTGCGCTTCGTGCACGACGCCGACGTCCGGGACATCGTCCACGAGCGCGGAGCCTACCTGCTGGACCTGGCCAACGAAGACGGCGCACGGGCCGGCCAGCGCGAGTCCGCCGACGCCGTCGTCATCTGCGCCGGCGCCGCCAGCCGGCAATTCGCCAGGCGGCTGGGCGACTCGCTGAACATTTATCCGGTGAAGGGTTATTCCATCAGCGTGCACCTGGATGACGCGGAAAGCCGCAATGCCGCGCCTAGCGTCAGCCTGCTCGACGAAGCCGCCAAGATCGTCACCAGCCGCCTGGGCGACCGCTTCCGCGTTGCCGGCACGGCCGAGTTCAATGGCTTCAACATGGACATCCGGGCCGAACGCGTGCAGCCGCTGGTGGACTGGACGCGCAAGCACTTCCCCGGCATCCGCACCTCGCGCGTGGTGCCCTGGTGCGGCTTGCGCCCGATGACGCCGAACATGATGCCCAGGGTAGGCCCCGGCAAGCGGCCGGGGGTGTTCTACAACACGGGCCATGGACACCTGGGATGGACGCTATCCGCCGCGACCGCGCAGATGCTGGCGGCCAGCGTCAAGGAGTCGCTGGCACTGGCTTGACGGCCGCGGCGCTCAATGCGCCGCCCGGCTGCGCAGGCGGCGGCATCACGCGCCCCGCCCGCGCATCGCTCCACTCCGGCCTGTCGCTATTGAAATGCGCGCCGCGGCTTTCGCGGCGAGCGCTGGCGCCCTGGACGATCAGGTCGGCGACCAGCGCCAGATTGCGCAGTTCCAGCAATTCCAGGCTCGGCCCTTCGCGAAGCAGCCGCGCCTCCATGGCGGCGCGCAGCGGGCCGATGAACGCTGCCGCGCGCCGCAGCGCGGCGTCGCTGCGCACGACGCCGACGTCGCGGCTCATCAGCTGGCGCAGGTCTTGCCGCAGGCGCGCCAGGTCCGCGGACGGCGGCGAGGCCGTCCTGGCGGCGGCCCACCCTGCTCCGGCGGCGCGCGGAGGCATTGCGGCACGTTGCAGGATGTCCTGCGCCGCGGCCCTGCCCGTCACCACGCATTCCAGCAGGGAGTTGCTGGCCAGGCGGTTCGCGCCGTGCAGGCCGGTGCACGCCGCCTCTCCGATCACATGCAGCCCCGCCAGGCCGCTTCGGCCCGCCACGTCCGCGACCACGCCGCCGCAGGTGTAGTGCGCCGCCGGCGCGACGGGAATGGGCATGGACGCGATGTCGATGCCCAGCGCCAGACATCGCGCATGAATGGTGGGAAAGTGCGCCAGCAGGAAATCCCGCGGCTGGTGGCTGATATCCAGATGGACGCAGTCCAGGCCGTGGCGCGCCATTTCCGTCTGGATGGCTCGGGCGACGATATCCCGCGGCGCCAGCTCGGCGCGCGGGTCGTGCGCCGGCATGAAACGGGCGCCGCCGGGCAGGCGCAGCACGCCGCCCTCCCCGCGCACCGCCTCCGAGATGAGGAACCCCGCAGCCTGCGGATGATGCAGGCCGGTGGGATGGAATTGCGTGAATTCCATGTTCGCGATCCGGCATCCCGCGCGCCATGCCATGGCGATGCCGTCGCCCGTCGCGGCCGGCGGCGCGGTCGTCGTCCCGTACACCTGGCCGGCGCCGCCGCTGGCCAGCACCACGTGGGCGGCGGCGGCCTCGAACACCCGGCCTCCGCGCAGATCCAGCAACTGTACGCCGCGGCAAATGGCCTGCGCGGTTCCCGGCGGGCCGGCCAGGAGCAGGTCCACGGCGCAATGGTGCTCCAGCAGCGTAATACCGGCCTGCCCGCGCGCGCGGGCGCCCAGCGCGGCCACGATGGCGCTGCCCGTCGCATCGGCGGCGTGCGCGATGCGGCGCTGTCCGTGCCCGCCTTCGCGCGTCAGATGCAGGCCCTGGCCGTCCGCGGTGAACGCAACGCCGTGCTCCCGCAGCCACGCGATGGCGCCGCAAGCCTGCGAGATGATGCCGTGCGTGGCGCCCTGATCGCACAGGCCAGCGCCGGCGACGAGCGTGTCGCGCACGTGCGCCTCCACGCTGTCGCCTTCGGCCAGCGGCGCGGCGATGCCGCCCTGGGCCCGGTTGCTGGCGCTGTCGGCCAGGCCGCCCTTGGACACCAGCGCGACCCGCCGCCGGGGCGCCAGTTCCAGCGCGGCGGCCAGGCCGGCCAATCCGCTTCCGATGATAATGACGTCGAATTCCATGCGCCGGCTCTCCGGTCAGAATGAGTGCGGCGCGCTACGCCGGGCCGACCCGCGCGAACAGCGCGGTGTCGTGGGCCATGTCTCCGCTTGCCTGCACGCGGCGCTTGCGCCGCTCGGCGAAATCCAGCATGCGGTCGATCGGGGTCTTGGCGCGCAGGCCTAACGCGGGGTCCAGGATGATTTCGTTGCGGCCGCCGTCCAGCGTATCCGCCAGATTGGACAAGGCGTTCATGGCCATCCAGGGGCAGTGGGCGCAGCTTTTGCAGGTGGCGCTGTCGCCCGCCGTGGGCGCGGCCAGGAATGTCTTGCCGGGCGCCTGCGCCCGCATCTTGTGCAGGATGCCCTGGTCCGTCGCCACGATCAGGACGGCGGTATCCAGCTTGCGCGCGGCGTCGATCAGCTGGGTGGTCGAGCCGACCACGTCCGCCTGCGCCAGCACGGCGGCGGGCGATTCGGGATGGGCAAGCACCCTGGCTTGCGGGTGCTCGGCGCGCAGCAGCTCCAGCTCCGTGCCCTTGAATTCGTCGTGCACGACGCAGGACCCTTGCCACAGCAGCATGTCGGCGCCGGTCTGGCCCTGGATGTAGCCGCCAAGGTGCCGGTCCGGCGCCCACAGGATCTTTTCTCCGCGCGCATGCAGCTCGGCGATCACGTCCAGCGCGATGGATGAGGTGACGACCCAGTCCGCCCTCGCCTTCACGGCCGCGCTGGTATTGGCGTAGACCACCACAGTGCGGTCGGGATGGGCATCGCACCACGCGGCGAACTCGTCGGCCGGGCATCCCAGGTCCAGCGAACAGGTGGCGTCCAGGTCCGGCATCAGGATGCGCTTGCCCGGGCTCAGGATCTTGGCCGTTTCCCCCATGAAGCGCACGCCCGCCACCGCCAGCGTGCGCGCCGGGTGGTCCCTTCCGAAGCGCGCCATTTCCAGGGAGTCTCCGACGCAGCCGCCGGTCTGCTCGGCCAGTTCCTGCAATGCCGCGTCCACGTAGTAGTGGGCCACCAGCACGGCGCCCTCGCGTTCCAGCAGCCCGCGAATGCGCGCCACGGCGGCCGCGCTTTCCGCCGCCGGCAGCGGCACGGGCACGCGGGCCCAGGCGTGGCCGACGATGCTGGGGCAGCCTGCCTCGGCAGGCAGGTCGAACTCGATGGGCCTGGGAATGAGCGTTTCCATGGCTGTCTCCGTATTTATGCTCAGTATGAGTATTTATAGATCAAAAAAAGGACACGATTTATGCTAGTGTTGAGCATAAATCGTGTCAACTCTTTTTATCGGGAGGGGAGTTGCTCGGCTGCTTGCGAACGGTCCGCAGATCGCGTGCATGCTGGATTTGGTCCCGAAGCACATCCGGCCGCATGCCTAGCGCGGCGCGAACCGCTACACGGAACGCACGAACAGCCCCCTGAGCTTGCTCCAGAAGTCGCCGCCCAGCACGAAGAAGCTGGCGATCAGCATGATGTCTCCCAGCACCTGCAGCTGCCACATGTCGGGCCTGAGGCCGGGCCAGAGTTCGTCGACATAGGGTTCCAGCATCGAGGTCAGGATGGGGATGAAGAACATGACCAGCCCGATGGCGTGGCGGACGGGCCCGACCTTCTGCACGGGCGCCAGCCGCTTCGCATGCCCGAAGACGATGGCCTTGAGCTGCTGGAAGCCTTCCTTGCCCATGACGGCGACGCAGCTCAACAGCAGTACCTTGTTGGCTATGAAGATGGTGCCGGTCAGCGCTGCGATGCGGGAGCCCGGCACGTCGAGCGCGGCCGCGATGGGAATGAGGAACCATAGCGCAAAGGCCAGGATGAAAAGCCCTATGCCGCATTTGAAGCGCCATCCCATGGAGGGAGCGGGCTGGGGCGTATTGTCTGGCGATGACATGGCGGACTCCTTTTCAGGCGTCTGAAGGAACCGGAGCGGACGGCTCCGGCGGGCGCGGCGCGCGGCGCCACGGTTCGAACAGCTGCAGCATCAAACAGGCATAAAGCGTGACGGCGATGAACAGTCCCATGCGCACGGCGAAAGCGGTATAGACGTCCTTGCCCGCGGCGCTGTCCTGCACCGATTGGCCAAGCAGGATGACGAGCGTCACCAGCGTGTTCACCCAGAAGCTGGGCGGGTGCCGGGTGGGGCTGAGCCGGTACAGCTTGCGGGCGGCCAGCAGGGCGAACAGCAGCATCCACAGGAAGAACATCCACAAGCTCACGTACAGGCTGAGGGCGCACCAGAACACCACGGCCAGCGCTCCGCCAAGCAGCGTGGAGCCTAGCAGTTCGCGCGCCGCGCCATGCGCCGCCGTGACACAGCTCTGCCGCCCCAGGCTGACCGATTTCAGGATGATGGGCATGTAGCCCAGCGGATCGGTCAGCGCCAGGAGGAAGGCGGGCATGACGACCAGGGCGGCGCGCAAAGCCATCCTGGCGGCCTCGGGCGCGGACGCGATGGGGGTTGGCGGCGGCGCCGCCGCGTCGGCGGGTTCGGGGAACAGCCAGTGGCACACCCCCAGGACGGCAACGGCGGCCAGCAGCCCCTTGGCCAGCGCCTCTACCGCCAGGGCCGCCAGCCGGAAATCGACGGTGCCGGCCGCGGAGATGATGGTCAGGCCGATTACAAGGAAAAGGGAGACCAGGCTGTTGCCGCCGCGCAGGCCTGCGCGAAACGCGAGGAACAGGCAGAGGCCGATGAGCAGTACGCCGGCCAGCGGGTAGTAGCGCAGCAAGGGGCTGAGCAGCAGGCCGGTCGCCGTGGTGAACATGACCACGAGGATCAGGCCAAGTCCGAGCTTGGGGGACAAGGGGCGGTTCATGGACGCAAGCAGGAATACGCCCAGGACGGGCGCAACCATGGGTATGGGCAGGTCCAGGCCGAAGCCTAGCGCCAGGCAGAGCGCCGTGCCGACGCCCAGGCGCAGGGCGCGCGGGCCGCGGGGATCGGGATGGGCTGGCATGGCGTCAATAGGCATAGGAAAGCCAGCTCATGAAACGCAGGTATGCGCGCCCGAGCGGATTGAGCGGATTGCCGGGGCGAGGAAACGCCATGACCTCCGCCTGGCCGCCCACGCGCACGTCGCGCAGGCTGGGCAGATCGTCCCGGTCGAACTCGACGATGACCGGGAAGCGCTGGGCGGGGCGGAGCCAGTCGCGGCTGTTCTGCACCGTCGGCAAGCTGCCGGGCGGCGTGCCCGGCCCCACATTGACGCCATACCCGACGCTGCGCACGCGGCCCTCGAAGATCCGCCCCGGCAGCGCGTCCAGGATGATGCCCACTGGCGTGCCCGGCTCGATGTGGCCCAGATTGTTCTCCGTCATCTCCGCGCTTATCCAGACGTCGTGGATGGAGATCAGCGTCATGACCGGATTGCCGGCGGCGGCGAACTGTCCGGCATCGGTGCGCAGGTCAGTGACCAGCCCGGCCGAACGCGCGCGCACCTGCGTGTTGGCCAGGTCCAGTTCGGCCTTCTCCACGGCGGCGGCGGCGCTGCGCAGCTTGGCGTTGTCCTCGTCGCTGCCGCCTTCCTGCTCGCGGGCCCGCTGCACTTCGGCGCGCGCGGCGGCGACCTGGCTGACCGCCTGTTCCAGGCTGGCCCGGGCGATTTCCAGGCGCCGCAACGAGACCGTGCCGCGGTCTTCGCGGTACAAGCGCTCCAACCGGCTGCTGTCCTGCCGCGCCTTCAGTTCGTTGGCCTGGGCGGCGCGCAACGAGGCCTGGGCCGAATCGATGCCCGCCGTGCTCGCGCCGATCTGCCTGCGCATGGATTCCAGATCCGCGCGGGCGCGGTCGACGGCGATCCGGTAGTGTTCCGGATCTACGTCGAACAGCGCCGCGCCGGCCTGCACGTCCTGGTTGTTGTGGACGTAGACCTTGGTGACGCGCCCCGACACCTCCGACGCCACCGGAATGACGAAGGCATCGACCCGCGCCTGCTGGGTGTACGGGGTATAGCGGTCGGCCAGCAGATACCAGCCCAGGCTCAGCACGATGAGCAGCGCGACCCACCCGACACCCTTTCTGGCAGGGTCCGGACCGGGCTGCGCCGGAGCCGTTGCGGGAGACGCGGGCTTACTCATCGGATCGCACCTTTTGTGCGAGTGGCGAAGCGGAAGGATCCACCGGCTCGGACAACAGATCGCCCCAATCGGTGCGCCGCTGCATCTGCTCCCGGGTAGCCGCGTCGAGCACCGGCTCGGCGCTCTGCCAGCCGCCGCCCAGCGCCTTGTACAAGGCGATCAGGTCGCCCACCGCCGCGCCGCGGTTCGCGACGTAGGCATCCTGCTGGGAAGCCAGCGCGCGCTGGGCGTCCAGTACGCGCTGGAAGTCCGAATAGCCTTCGCGATAGAGCGCGTTGGCCAGCGCCAACGACCGCTCCGCGGCCTGCGCGGAATCCCGCAGGATGCCGTCTCGTTCCAGCGCCTTGATCAGGCCGCTGGCCGCGTCGTCCGCCTCGCGCGCCGCTTGCCGCACCTCATCCTGATAGGCGACGATCAGCTGTTGCAGGCGCGCATCCTGGACGCGCACATTGTTCTGCAGCCGGCCGTGGTCGAACACGTTCCAGCTGAGGGCGGGTCCGGCCAGCAGGGCCATGCCGCCCGAGGTGCCCGCCAGCGACGTAGCGGACCAGACGATGCTTCCCAGCAAGGTCAGCGCAGGGTATAGGTCCGCTTGCGCCACGCCGACCTGCGCCGACTGCGCGGCGATGCGCAGTTCCGCCGCCCGGATGTCGGGGCGGCGCAATAACAGATTGGCGGGAACGTCCTGCAATACGGCGCGATCGACCAGGGGAACGACGGCCTCTTTCTCGGCCAATTGCGGGATGGGGCCGGGCGCGCGCCCGACCAGCACCGCCAGCGCGTTGCGCGCCCGCATGATCTGGCTTTCGAATTCGGGTATCGAGCCCAGCGTGGCCAGGTACTGCGTCTTGGCCTGCTGCAGGTCCAGTTCGTCGCTTTCGCCGCTGGCGTACAGCCGCTGCGTGATCTCGTAGCTGCGTTTCTGGATGGCGGCGTTGCCGCGGGCGATCCGCAGCCGCGCCTCGGCGGTGCGCAGCGTGAAATAACTGTCGGCCACCTGGGCGTGCAGCAGCACCAGTACATCTTCACGATTGGCCTGCGCCTCGAAATACGCTGCGTCCGCGGACTCTATGGCGCGGCTGAACCGCCCCCAGAAGTCCAGCTCCCAGCCGATGTCGAATCCCGCGCTGTACTGCCAGAAGCTGCTGGGGCGGGGATTGCCTTCGGCTGAACGCGAGGACCGGCGCGTGTACAGCGTGTCGGCGCCAAGCACCTGCACCTGCGGATAGCGGCCGCTGCGGGCGATGCCGAGCTGGGCGCGGGCCTCCATGATGCGCAGGCCGGCTATCCTCAGGCCCGCGTTGTCGGCGTCCGCCTGGGCGACCAGATATTCGAGGACGGGATCGTCGAATATCCGCCACCACTGCCGGGCGTCCGGCTGCTGGCCTTCCCGGCTGGCCTGCTGGAGCGCCGGCGTATTCCAGCCCCGCGTCCAGGCTTCGCGCTGGGGCTCGAAGTCTGGCCCGAGTTGCACGCAACCGCTGAGGCAGAGTGCGCCGATCAGCAGCAGCCGATTCGAACAAGTCTGCAGCGACATCGGGTATCCGGTCGGTCTAGAGCCTAACCGCAACGGCGCCGGCCGCGGCCCGGACAAGCCGGTCACACCGCGCGAACGCCTGGGGACCCGGGCCGCGGCCGTCCGGCACTTCTGCCGGCCGCGCATGCCGGGCGGTCGAAATCGAAAGAGGCCTGTTCTCCTTGACTGAATGCCAGGTTGCATGACGGGATTTCAACGTGCCAGATGATTCTATTGGCCTTTCTTGCTTCTCGCCAGAGGGGGAGGACGAGAACGGATCGAACGGAAAGCATGACGCCGCCGCAGGCCCTGGCAGCATGTCCGCTCCCCGTTTCAGCCCATGTACAAAGCCTCGCAGTTGGCGCTAAAGTCAAAATCGCGCCACGATTTGCAGGTTCCCCGCAGTGCTCTCCGGAGTGCCATCATGAACGCTCGCAAGAAGGCATCAGAACAGAAGGCGGCAGGACAGGACGAACAGCCCGCGCCGGCCACGGCCAAGCTATCGGCAAAAGCCTACGAAAAGGAGCTCGCGCGCCTGCACATCGAACTGGTCAAGCTGCAGGAATGGGTGGTGAGGACAGGCGCCAAAGTCTGCATCCTGTTCGAAGGCCGCGACGGGGCGGGCAAAGGCGGAACGATCAAGGCGATCACGGAGCGCGTAAGCCCGCGCGTATTCCGGGTGATCGCCCTGCCCGCGCCTTCCGACCGCGAGAAGACGCAAATGTACATGCAGCGCTACCTTCCGCACCTGCCCGCGGCCGGCGAGATCGTGATCTTCGACCGCAGCTGGTACAACCGCGCCGGGGTCGAGCGCGTGATGGGTTTCTGCTCTAAGGAAGAAGTCAAGGTCTTCCTCAGGGCCGTTCCGCTGGTCGAACGCGCCATCATCGGTTCCGGCGTGCTCCTGCTGAAATACTGGCTGGAGGTCAGCGAGGAGGAACAGACGCGCAGGCTGCAGGCCCGCATCAACGACGAGCGCAAGATCTGGAAGCTCTCCAGGCTGGACCTGGATTCGTACAGCCGCTGGTACGACTATTCCCGCGCGCGCGACGATATGTTCCTGGCATCCGACACCGACATGTCGCCGTGGTTCGTTGCGCAGTCCAACGACAAGAAGCGGGTGCGGCTGAACATCATCAGCCATCTGCTCGCAAGCATCCCCTACGAGGCCCTGCCCCGTGCCAAGGTCAAGCTGCCGAAGCGGCAGAAGCCCGGGGATTACCACGAGCCCACCCGCCAGCCGCGGCGCGTTCCCGAGGTGTTCTGAGGGAGCCGCGCTGCCTGGCCGCACACCAAGGAGATACCATCTTGGCTGAGCTACTGATCAATCATGTAGAGGAAAGCACCTCCGACGAAGACATCAGGACTTTTCTCCTGAAGTACGGCTTTCCTCCGTTCGACCACATCCGACGCGTTCCCAGCGCCTGGGAACGGCCCGCCGTCCTGTTGACGTTCAATGATTGCAGCGCCGCGGCGCTGCGCGCCCTCGCGCCCCGCATCCACCAGGTTTTCTGGAAGGACCGCACGATTTCCGTGCTGGTCATGAGAGAACCGATCCCATAACCATGCATGCAGCGCCAGTACTCGCGGATCCCCGCCCCCTCTTGCCTAGAATGAACCGAAAAAACGCGCGGGGCGGGCGGCGCCCGCCCCGCGCCCTATCGTTCTTTTCGGCGGGATACCTATGCTCGAGGCCATCGAGACGTTCCATTGGGGCGCCATATTCCAGATCATTCTCATCGACATTCTGCTTGGCGGCGATAACGCCGTCGTGATCGCGCTGGCCTGCCGCAACCTGCCGCCCCGCCAGCGCATCAGGGGCATACTCTGGGGCACCGCGGGCGCCGTGCTGCTCCGGATACTGTTGATCGCCTTCGCGCTCGTACTGCTGGACATTCCCTTTCTGAAGGCCCTGGGCTGCCTTCTGCTGGTCTGGATCGGCATCAAGCTGCTGGCGCCGGAGGAAGACGCGCACGGCAACATCGCCGGAGGCACGACCGTGCTGTCGGCCATCAAGACCATCATCCTGGCCGATTTCGCGATGAGCCTGGACAACGTCATCGCCATCGCGGGCGCCGCCCAGAACACCCAGGCCGACCACCAGCTGTACTACGTCATCTTCGGGCTGTGCGTAAGCGTGCCCATCATCGTCTGGGGCAGTACCCTGGTCCTGAAGCTGATCGACCGTTTCCCGGTGGCCGTCACGCTGGGCGCAGGGCTGCTGGGCTGGATCGCGGGCGGCATGCTGATCACCGACATCTTCATCGTCGAACGCTGGGGCCAGCCCGCCCCGCTGCTCAAGATGGCGGTCGAACTGGCGGGTGCGCTACTGGTCGTGGCGGCGGGCAAATGGCTTGCCGCGCGCCGGCGACGGAACCGGTCGTCAGAAGAGGAGCCCGCGTCGACTTCGTAACGGAATATGCATATCGAGGGTTTTCCCCAGGGTCGACCCTGTCGATTTCCGGTCCACTGGTACGTCGTGTCAGTGCGCACAACTTTCTGAAAGGCGGACTCACCATGACTACCGGCACTGTCAATCTCCATCGCGTCATGTGCGCGCCCCCCGAGCGCATCTACCGGGCCTTCCTGGAGCCCGACGCCGTCGCGCGCTGGCTTCCTCCGTACGGCTATACCTGCCTGGTCCACCACCTGGACGCCAAGGTCGGCGGCACGCACAAGATGTCGTTCCGCAACTTCGGAAGCGGCAAGAGCCACGATTTCGGCGGCGAGTATCTGGAACTGGTTCCGAACGAGAAGATCCGTTACTCGGACCAATTCGACGATCCCAACCTGCCGGGCCAGATGCAGACGACCATCACGCTGCGGCAGGTTTCCTGCGGCACGGAAATCACCATACGCCAGGAAGGCATACCCGAGGTGATACCCACTGAAATGTGCTACCTGGGCTGGCAGGATTCGCTGGATCAGCTGAAGCGCCTGGTCGAACCCGACATCCCGGACTGAGCGCCGGCCGCGGCCCAAGGAGCCGAACCATGACCGACAAGCCGCCGGCCAAGCCGGCTAAGGCGACAAAGGCCGCCGGCCCATCGGACGGGCGACCCGCCCTGCTGTCAGGCGGCAACCCGCAGATCCCCAAGGGCGAAGGCGACGCGCCGGTGCAGGCCTACATCGCCGCCATGCCGGGCTGGAAAAGCGGGCTGGGCCGCCGCCTGGACGCGCTCATCGAGCGCGCGGTTCCCGGCGTGCGCAAGGCGGTCAAATGGAATTCGCCGCTGTACGGCGTGGAGGGCCAGGGCTGGTTTCTCAGCATCCATTGCTTCACGAAATATGTGAAGGTGGCCTTTTTCCAGGGCGCGTCGCTGCAGCCCGTCCCACCGGGCGCATCCAAAATGCAGGGCACCCGCTATCTCGACATCCGCGAGGACGACACGCTGGACGAAGCCCTGTTCATGGACTGGGTGAAGCAGGCAAGCGCGCTCCCCGGTGAACGGATGTGAACGGGAGCTAGGAGCGGGGGCGACGCTGTCGCACCGCGGCCCGCTGCGCCCGGGCTACAAGGCGGACGTCAACATCATCGATCCCGACGCGGTGAAGGTGCGCTGCCCGGAGATGGTGTTCGACCTGCCGGGCGGCGGCCGGCGCCTCATTGCCCAAGGCTGCGGGCTGCTGAGCCGGCCGTCACACCACCCCGACCCGTATCACCCCGGAGATGGTTTCCGCCGCCCGCTGCAAGGCGGGCACCATTTCCGCCTCCAGGCGGTTCCCCACGACCTCCGACACGTCCACCGATATGCCCACCGACAGCACGCGCGAGCCGGCCTGGGGAAGAGGAACCGCCACCGAAACCTGGTTGCTGTCCGGATAGTCGTAGCGGCTCCACTGCCCGGCCGCCAGGCGCAAGCCGCCCGCCAGCGCGCTGGAAGGCGGCAGCACGCTGCCCACGCGCAGATTCATGACCACCAGGCGCCGCCGCTCGGCGGGCGCCATCGCGCGCCCGATGATGATGACGCCCTCCGGATTGGCCTCGCCCAGGTTGGAGGTGCCCGAATAGGCGTCGGCGAGCTTCTGCAGTATCTCCTGCACGGCGTCGGTCACCCCCAGGCTGTCCATGGCCGCGAACCCCAGTTCGAAGACCTGGGGCGTCAGGCGCCAGCGGCTGTCTTCACGCGCGGCATAGCCCTCTTCCTCCAGCGTCTGCAGGAAACGCAGCACGGTTGCATGCGGCAGATCGACGGCGCGCGCCAGCTCGGCGAGCGTCGGCCGGCCGGCGCCACGGAAGGCCCGCATGATGGATAGACACCGCTGAATCGATCTATTATTCTTCATGCGTTCACCTGATAAACGTATTGATCACTAGGTGAACAATACACATAAATGACGCTCCCGGCAAGACCGGCGAGCCCGGGAAGGAGACAAACGCATGAAACGCATCGCACTCGCCTTGGCGGCGGGCCTCGCCCTCTGTACGGGCCCCGCCGCGGCACAAGCTCCGTGGCCATCGCAACCGATCAAATGGATCGTGCCCTATCCGCCCGGCGGATCCACGGACATGCTGGCCCGGCTGGTCAGCCACAAGCTGGGGGAACGGCTGGGGCAGCCCGTCATCGTGGAGAACAAGGCGGGCGCCGGGGGCAACGTGGGAACCGACTTCGCCGTGAAGCAACCCGCGGACGGCTACACCATCGTGATGGGCAATATCGGCCCCATCTCCATCAACCCGGCCCTGTACCCGGACCTGCCCTACCAGCCCCAGCGCGACCTGGCGCCGGTGACGATGCTGATGAGCGTCCCCAATCTGCTGGTGGTGAATCCCGCGCTGCCGGTGCGCTCCGTGCAGGAGCTGATCGCGTACGCCAGGAAGGCGCCCGAACCGATCGGCTACGCCACTCCGGGCGCAGGCACCTCGCTGCACCTGGCCGGCGAGCTGTTCGCCTCGTCGGCGGGCCTGCGGCTGACGCATGTGCCGTACCGTGGCAGCGCGCCGGGCCTGAACGACACCGTGGCCGGCCATGTGCCGATGATGTTCGACAACATGCCGTCGGCGCTGCAACTGGTGAAGGCCGGCAAACTGCGGGCGCTCGCCATCACCAGCGCCGCCCGCTCGCCGCAATTGCCCGACGTGCCGACGATGGCCGAGGCGGGCCTGCCCGGCTACGAGATCGCGGGATGGTTCGGCGTGCTGGCGCCGGCCGCCACGCCCAGGCCCGTCGTCGAACGCCTGAACAAGGAACTGCTCGCCGTGCTGGCGATGCCCGACGTGCGCGAGCAGATCGGCACCATGGGCGGCATCATCGCGGCCGAAGGCCCGGCCGGTTTCGGGCGCTACATCGCGTCGGAAACCGAAAAATGGGGCGCGCTGGTGCGCAGCGCACAGATCAAGCTTCAATAGGCAAGGAGACAAGCATGACCACGTATCGCCATCTGGAAACCCACCCGATCGCCGGCGCGCTGGGCGCCGAAATCCGGGGCCTGGACCTGTCGCGCCCGCTGTCGGACGAGCAGTTCGAGGAAGTGCGCGCCGCGCTGCACGAGCACCTGGTGGTTTTCTTCCGCGACCAGCGGTTGACGCCGCAGCAGCACATCGACTTCAGCAAGCGCTTCGGAGACCTGCTGGAAGTGCCTTTCGTGCGGGCGCTGGAAGGGTATCCGGCCGTTCTCCCCGTGATGAAGGGCAAGACGGAAAGCACCCGCCGCCTGTTCGGCGGCCTGTGGCACACCGACATGAGCTACGCCGAAGAGCCGCCGCTGGGCTCGGCGCTGTATGGCCGCGTCATTCCGCCCTACGGCGGCGATACGATGTGGGCGAACATGTACCGCGCCTATGACACCCTGTCCGACCGCCTCAAGGGCATCCTCGAGGGCCTCGGCGCCGTGCACAGCCCGGTCCGCTCGTATGGCGCGGGCGGCGCCGTGGTGAACAACGGCGACCCGGCCCACAAGATGGACGTGCGCACCGACGGCCGCGCCACCAACGAAGTGGTGCATCCCGTGATCCGGGTGCATCCCGCCACCGGCAGGAAGGCCCTGTACGTGAACAGCACCTACACGCTGCGCTTCGACGGCATGACCGAAGAGGAAAGCGAGCCGCTGCTGCACTTCCTGTACCGCCACGCGGCGAGGCCGGAATTCACCTGCCGCTTCCGCTGGACGCCGGGGTCGCTGGCGCTGTGGGACAACCGCTGCACCCAGCATCTGGCGATGAACGACTACGACGGCTTCGACCGCGAAATGCACCGGACCACCATATCCGGCGACAGGCCCCTCGCCGTGGGACAGCCCGCGCGGTAATGGACCCGGCCTGCGGCATCGCGCCCGCCGCAGGCATGACGCCTTTTTCCCGACGCCCCTCGGCCGCCCGGCCGAGGCTCTCCCGGCTTCCCGGCCTCCGAAAGTACGGGCCCTACTTCCGCGCCCGTCCAGGCGGACGATGGACGAACGGCGAGATATGCCTCACCCTGGCGGACAGGCAGAAATAGATACGTTCGCGTCTCGATTCTCATGGCGACGCGGCAAACGCGCAGGGGCGCGCTCAAGGTCGGGGAATCGAGATGAACATCCTGCTGGCGTTCGCGCCCTTCATCATGTTTGTCATCATCGAGAGGGCTGTCGGGGTGCTGGAAGGATTGGCGGCGGGGGCTTTCGTGTCCGCAGGACTCGTACTGCGCGACTGGATCAGCCCCGAGCGCCGCGTGAAGCTCATGGAAACCGGCACGCTGCTGCTCTTCGCGGGGCTGACGATATATGCCCCCATGGTCGACGGCGAATCCTGGACGATCTCCGAAACGCGGCTGAGGGTGGACGCCGGACTGCTGTTTCTCGTGCTGCTGACCATCGTCCTGCGCAGGCCGTTCACGCTGGAGTACGCGCGCGAAAAGGAACCCGAGTATGTATGGAAGAGCCGCCGGTTCGTGCGCATGAAGTATGCGGTCGCCATCGCCTGGGCGCTGGCCTTCGCGGCCATGGTTGCGACGGACGCGCTGCTGGTCTACCGTCCGCAGCTGCCTCAGGCCATCGCGATCGCGGTGACGATCGCCGCGCTTGCCGCGGCGATGAAATTCACCGCTTGGTATCCTGACCGGGTGTGGGCTACAACATCAAGATAGCCCTCGCGGGAGCTCCCGGTGAAACCCTTGGGAAACCACGTCGAAGTCACGCTGGCCATGCAGGCCGACGACGCTCTGGTCGCGGCGTTCGCGCGGCTGCTGCCCCAGTTGTCGCGTACCGCCGCGCCCCTGTCGCGCGAGGCGCTGGAGGAAATCATCCGTTCGCCTTCCAACCACGTGTTCATCGCCACCATGGGCGAAGACCGCCGCATCGTCGGCACGCTGACCCTGGTGCATTTCCGCATCCCCACGGGCGTGCGGGCCTGGATCGAGGACGTGGTGGTGGACGAACAGGCGCGCGGCCTGAAGGTCGGCATGGCGCTGACGCACGCCGCCATCGTCAAGAGCCGCGAACTGAAGGCCAGGACACTGGACCTGACATCGAATCCCGGCCGGCTTTCGGCCCACCATCTGTATGAATCGGCCGGCTTCATCATGCGCGATACCCGCGTGTACCGCTACCAGGGCTGAGCGGACGCCGCGCTACTGGAAGTGGTAGCGCTCGCGGTATCCCACCGGCGACATGCCGCAATACTTGCTGAAAATATCGCGGAACGCCTTGGTGTCGTTGTAGCCGACCTCGTACATGACTTCCGCCACGCTCTTGCGCGAGGTTTCCAGGCGCTTCTTGGCGGCTTCCACGCGCACGCGCTGCACGTATTCCACGATGCTGTTTCCCGTGGCCTGGCGAAAGCGGCGCTCCAGGGTGCGCCGGCCCATGGCATGGCGGCCGGCCAGCTCCTCGACCGTGATCTTTTCCGTGTAGCGGCCTTCGATATAGTCCTGCACGGCGCGCACGACCTCGTCGGCATGCGCCTTCTGGCCCATGAACACCGAAAACGGCAGCTGGCTTTGGCGGCTCCAGTCGAGCTGGAAATACTTGGCGCACCAGATGGCGGTATCGCGGTCCGTGTATTTCTCGATCAGGTGCAGCACCAGGTGCGCGGCGGAAAACGCGCCGCCGCTGGTGTAGACGCCGTTGTCCGCCATGACGACGCGGTCGCTGACCCAGCGCACGCTGGGGAACAGGCTGGCGTACAGATTCTGCGCCACCCAATGGACCACGGCCTGCTGGCCGTCCAGGATGCCGCCCGCCGCAAGCAGCGCGGCGCCCATGCACAGGCTGGCGACCTCGCCGCCCTCGCGGTGATGCCGCGACAGCCACTCGATGAGCTCGCGGTTGGACAGCACGGCGTCGGACACCGAGCCGAGCAGCGGCGGGGCGATGCAGATATCGATGTCCCGGGCGTCGGCCAGCACCAGGTCGGCCTGCACGGTAATGCGGCCGTCGTCCAGCCTGACCTCTCGCGTCAGGCCCAGGGTGCATACATTGAACCGGGGCTCGCGTCCGTGCGCGGCCAAGTATTCATTGGCGACGAGAAAGCCGTGCCTGGCGGTCTCCAGCGACGCGATATTGGCCCCCTGGGGCAGCAGGAACGCGATGTTTTTCATTCCGCAAAGCATACGCCTGCCGGCTGTCGCAATCCACCCTCAAGAATGTCGCAATCTCCTATCTGAAATCCCGGCCGATCCCGATACAGTGACACTCACCGGAGCCAGATCCGGCTTGCGCGGCGCGCGGCTCGCGGGCTTGCCGAAACGCAATAGAACAACGCGGATCAAAGGAGTCAACGATGGAAAAGTACATAGACGGTTACCTGTTGAGCGTGCCCAAGGCCAACGTGGAAACCTACAAGAAGATGGCGCAGCAGGCCCAGGCGATCTGGCTTGAATACGGCGCGCTGGACTACCGCGAGGGCGTGGCGGACGATATCGACGGAGAAGGCTTCGCCTCGTTCAGCGCCGCGGCCGGCGCGCGCGAGGACGAGACCGTCGTGTTCGCGTGGATTCTGTACGCCAACAAGGCGGAGCGGGACCGGATCAATGCCCAGGTCATGTCGGACGCCCGCCTGAAGGACATGTGCTGCGAAGGCGTATTCGACTTCAAGCGGATGTGCTGGGGGGGATTCAACACGCTGGTGGGCAACTAGGAGGCCGGGGCATTCCGCCCCCCTCTTCTATTTTCAATCGCGAACATCCCGGAGACTCGATATGAGCACCCCTGCAACCCGGACCATTCCCGAAGGCATGCACACCCTGACCGCGCACATCGTGTGCGAAGGCGCGTCGGACGCCATCGCCTTCTACAAGAAAGCCTTCAACGCCCAGGAGCTCGCGCGGCTGCCTGGCCCCAACGGCAAGATCATGCACGCCGCCGTGCGCATCGGCGATTCCGTCCTGATGCTGATGGACGATTTCCCCGAATGGGGCAGCCTGGGCGCCAAGGCGCTGAAGGGAACGCCGGTCACCCTGCATCTGTACGTGGACGACGTGGACGCCGCCATGAAGCAGGCCGTGGCCGCCGGCGCCCAGATGACGATGCCCGTGGCGGACATGTTCTGGGGCGACCGCTACGGCCAGGTGGTGGACCCGTTCGGGCACCGCTGGTCCATCGCCACGCACAAGTTCGATCTGACGCCAGAGGAAATCCAGCAGAACATGGCCAAGATGGGCGACATGGAAGGCTGCGGCGATCCGTCCAAAAAACAGCCGGGCTGAGGCCCGCTCAGGCTAGGGCTGCGGGTACGGCCCCAGGAAATCGAGCTTGCCGATCTTCACGCCCGCCTGCCGCAGGATGCCGTACGCCGTCGTGACGTGGAAATAGAAGTTGGGCAGCGCGAACGTCAGCAGATAGTCGTCGCCCCGGAATTCCTGCTTGAAGTCGCCGAAAGCCAATGTGATCTTGCGGCTTTCGGCGCCGTTCAACTCCCCGCGCGGCGCTGCGCCTGGAAGAAACGCCAGATCAGCGACGAGGCATCGGGGCCGCTGCGGGCGTGGTACCGGATGGCCGCGTCGCCGCCGCTCCAGGCGTGTTCCAGCCGCGTGATCTCGCACAGGCGCAGCACGGTGTTCTGGCCGCGCAGCATGTCCACACGGCGATAGGCCTTTTCCGTGCCCAGGCCCAGCACGTGTTCGATCGGGGAGCGCTCGGGCGACAGGCCATTGAGCAGGCGGAACTGTTCGAACAGTTGGCGCGCGTTGCGCGGCGCCACCGCCGGGTCCAGCTGGCCTTGCAGGATCATGGCAGGCATGCCCAGCTGGAACACGGCCGGATCCGCCACGCGCTGCAAAAGGGGCAGCAGCGGCTTGAGGGTGCCGCGCCGCATGGTGCCGATGCCGCCGGCCGCGCTGTGGGCGTCGCCCACGACCGGGCCCGAATGCATGGCCACCGCGGCGATCAGGCGAGGATGCCGGAGCGCCACCAGCGCGGCCATGCCGGCGCCGGCCGACAGGCCGGCGACATAGATACGTTCGGGATCCAGTCCGAACCGGTCCGACTCCGACCGGATCAGGGCGGCGATCAGGTCGGCCTCCGCGCCGCCATGCGCATCGTCGGGCTGGAACCAGCGCCAGCAGCGCTGCACCTGCCGGGCCAGCGACTGCTGCGGATACAGCACCATGAAACCGCCGGCGTCGGCCCATTGATTCATGCGGGAACCGCGGGCGAACGCCAGCGAAGTCTGCCTGCAGCCATGCAGCATCACCACGAGCGGCATGCCGGAGCGCGGCGCGGAATCGGGGGTATAGCGGGAGAAGCCGAGCCGTTGGCCCCGGCTGTCGGAGAACTGCCTGGCGGCCTCCCAGCGGCCGCAACCCAGGGAGGGAGCCGCGGACGCGGCGGATTTGGCGGCCTGCCGGGCGGCGACGGTGGCCTTGCGCCGGGTGGCGCTGCGCCGCTTGGCAGTCTGCGGAGCCGCCGCGCGCAGGGCGGCTCGCTGCAGCCTGCCGAGTTTCTTCGCGGTTTTGAAAAACAGACTGGTAAAACTGCGCGCCATTCGAGGCCTCGGCCAGTAAACCCGTTGAGCATGACACCGGCATGGAATGTATCACACAGTAACTTCCGGCCGGCGGTGGTCCCGCCCCCAGGGCAGCCCCTGGTTTGCACAAGATCAAACCGGCCCCTCATCGCCGGCGCAAAGTGCGGCGCCGGCCTTGAGGCGGCGCATCAAAGCGCCTATGGTGGAACCTTCGGGCCAACCAAGACGCATTCATGTTTCCCAACGACAGACCCCAGACATTCGGCGAGGAAATCGCCAACACCATCAGCCACGGCGTGGGCGCGGCCGGCGCCGTGGCATCGGCTCCCATCCTGATCGTCGCCGCCGTGCGCCAGGGCGACGCCGCCTTCATTGCGGGGGCCGCCGTCTTCGCCGCCTCGATGTGTCTGCTGTACCTGGCCTCCACCATCTATCACGCCCTGCCCCGCAGCCGCGCCAAACAGTTCTTCAATGTGCTGGACCATTCGGCCATCTACCTGCTGATCGCGGGCACCTACACGCCGTTCGCGCTGGGCGCGCTGCGCGGCCCCTGGGGCTGGACCCTCTTCGGCCTGGTCTGGGGCATGGCCCTGCTCGGCGTGGGGCTGAAGGCCAGCAAGCGCCTCAACCGCCCTGCGATTTCCACCGGCCTCTACCTGGCCATGGGCTGGCTGGTGCTCATCGCCGTGAATCCCCTGATCGAAAACGTGCCCACCGGCGGCTTGTGGTGGCTGGTCGCGGGCGGGCTGGCCTATACGGGCGGCGTGGTGTTCTTCGTGCTCGACAACCGCTGGCGCTACAGCCACTTCGTCTGGCATCTGTTCGTGCTTGCCGGCACCGTCTGCCACTTCTTCGCGGTGCTCTGGTACGCGGCCTGACGGCGCGCCCGCCTCTTCTCAATGGCGGCGGGCCGGGTCCGGCTGCGGCATGGCCAGAAGGCCGCGCTTCATCAGCGCGCGCATGCCGGGCACCAGCAAGGCTCCGCCGAACACCAGGTCGCGCCACAGCCCGGGCCCCGAGGCCTGGAAACAAGGCGTCAGCGCGCGGCTCAGCGTCTGGTACATCCGCGACGGCATGAGCCGGCTGCGGGCGTATTCCGCTGGCCCCCGGGCCGCGCCGTGCCGGCCCAGCGCGCGCGCCAGCGCCATGGCGTCCAAGGCCGCAAGCGTCGTGCCCAGGCCCAGCTGCGGGCTCATCGCATGGCCCGCGTCTCCCACCGCGCAATAAGGGCCCTTGGCCAATCCCCGCGGCCAGGTGTGGCGGTAGGTGGCCACCGCCAGGTCCTCGTGCCCTGAAATCTGGTCGACCACCGGCGCAGCCTCTGGCCACAAGGACAGCAGGCGCGCCTTCCATACACCGATGGGCGCGGCCCTCCAGGCCGGCAGGGCGTCGTGCCGGATGCTCCAGAAGAGGGACAGGCGCACGCCCTGCGGGCCGATCTCGGTCGGCAATAGTCCCATCATTTCGCGGGTGCCGCGAAACCGTTGCAGCAACTGCGTCGCGCCCGGCCAGCCCGGAACCCAGAACTGGCCCCACAGGGCTCCCCAGGGATAGGCGCGCGAGCGGGCGGCCAGCCCGGCCTGCTCACGCAGCGCCGAAGCGGCGCCATCGGCCGCTACGAAGAGGTCGAAGCAGGACTGGGCCTGGCCTTCGCCAGCGCCGTGCGTCACGAGCGCCTTGCCCTCCCGCGTGTCGAGCTCGCTGACCGGACAGCCGAACGAAAACTCCACGCCAGCCCGCCGCGCCGCGTCGAACAGCACCTCGCCCAAGGCCGCCCGGGTCACGGCTCGCGCGCCGTCGCCCTTGTAGTCGATATCCACGACCGGCCAGCCCCGGTGCGAAAGTCCCAGCAGGCGGTCGATGGGCGCGCCGACGTTCAAGGCCTCCACATCCACCCCGAGCGTTCTCAGCGCGCGCACGCCCGGCGGCTGCAACAACAGGCCCGCCCCCAGCGTGGTGAAGCCCTGGTGCTTTTCGAACACCCGCACCTGGTGGCCGTCGCGCGCCAGCGCCAGCGCGGTGGCCAGGCCTGCGCTGCCCGCGCCTGCGATGCCGATGGAGAGGGAGGGATGGCTGGAATGGGTCGCGTGCTTCATGAGTGCCGGCATAGTACCAACTACCGACAGGGCCTAGGGCCTGTTCACCCTAAATCGAGCCTTGCACAGGCCAGCCATCGGGCGGCTGGCTAGGCGTAGGCGCCGCCGCGTGGCTGTGCCACGCAAGGTGACTGCAACGACGCCAGCCGCCCGATGGCTGGCCTGCCCGAAGGGTGAGTACCCAAATGAACGCCTCTCTGCGTTGCGAATGCTCGCCGTGGTCCCGCCACGTCTGCGCTTCGCGCCTTGATAGGCGTTCATTTGGGTACTCATGCAAGGCTCGATTTAGTGTGAACAGGCCCTAGTCCTGGCGCAGGTATTCCGTGGGCGGACGCCCCAGCACGCGCCGGAACATCGTGGAAAACGCGGCGGGGCTCTGGTAGCCGAAATCCAGCGCGATGGCGGTGACGGGCGCGCCCGAGGCCAGGCGCGACAGCGCCAGCACCACGCAAGCGCGCTGGCGCCACTCCGAGAACGCCATGCCGGTCTGCCCGCGGAAATGGCGGCTGAAGGTGCGCGGGCTCATATGCAGGCGGCCGGCCCAGCCCTCGGGCGCGGCGCGCGCGTCGGGCGCGGCGATGAACTGCCTGCACAGGGCCGCCAGGCGCTCGTCGGGCGGCAGCGGGATATGCAGGGGCAGCACCGGCGCGCGCGCTATCTCATGCAGCAGCAAGGCCGCCAGCGCCCCGTCGCGTCCGGCCCGGTCGTACTCGGCGGGCATGTCCACCGCATCCATCAGCAACTGCCGCAATAGCGGCGAGACCTCGATCACCTCGCATGCCTGCCCATCGGCGCGCGCCACTCCCGGCTCGACGTAGGCGCTGCGCGTGCTGACGCCCAGCATGCGGACCTCGTGGACCACGCCAGCGGGAATCCACACGGCGCGCTGCGGCGGCACCACCCAGTTGCCGTCGCGGGTAGCGACCTGCATGACGCCGGTGGCGCCATACAGCAGCTGGGCGCGACGATGCGCGTGAGCCGGCAGCAACTGGCCGGGAGGGTAGTCGTTGCCGATGGCGACGACGGGGCGGTCCAGGTGGTCGTAGCGGTCTATATGGACATTGCGCATGGCGCTTGGGCCGCCAGGGCCGGCGGCGTATCTATTGGCCGAAATGCAAACATTATTGTCCCATCCTCGAAAGCGGGCCAGGCCTGGCCGCCGTATCGTGACCGTTTTCCCCGGGAGGACGGGCGGCATGATGTATCTGGTTCTGGCGTTTTTCGGTTGTCTGAGCGGCGTGACGACCGTGCTGTTCGGCTTCGGCGGCGGTTTCGTCGTGGTGCCCGTGCTGTATGGCGTGCTGACCGCCACCCACGGCACGCAGGACGCGATCGGCCAGTCGGCCATGCACATCGCGGTGGCCACCTCCACCTGCGTCATGATCGTCAACTCGGTGGCGGCCACACGCAAGCACCAGCGCGCCGGCAACATCCTGCGGGCCTATGTCTGGCCGCTGGCGGCCTTCATCGCGGCGGGCTCGCTGTTGGGCGCGCTGGCCGCCACCCGCGCCAGCGGCGGACTGGTGCGCTACGCCTTCATCGCCTATCTGGCCGTGACCATCCTGGACTGCCTGCTGCGCCAGGGCTTCATGGCGCAAGGCGAGGCGCGGCCAAGGCCGCTGGGCGCGGGCGTGATGGTGGGCGGCGGCGCGGCCATCGGCGCGATCGCGGCCTTTCTGGGAGTCGGCGGCAGCGTCATGACGGTGCCCCTGCTTCGGCGCCGGGGCCTGCCCATGTCCAAAGCCGCGGCCATGGCCAATCCGCTGACGCTGCCCGTCGCCATCGTCGGCACGCTGGCCTACATGGCGGCCGCCCGCGGCCTGCCGCAGGCCCTGGCGCCATGGATCGTGGGCTACGTGGACCTGCTGGCCTTCGCCGCCCTGGCTCTGGGCTCGCTGGCGGGCATCCGGCTGGCGGCGCCCCTGATCCCCCGCATCCCCGACCGCATGCACGCCCGCGTCTATGTGCTGCTGCTGGCGCTGGTGATGCTGAGCATGCTGGCCGTCTAGGGCCGCCGAACACCTAAGGAAACATCGCGGCCAGCAGCGACTACGAAAGCGCGCAAAACGTTTCCGGCGCTGCGCGGGGAGCGCCCTCCCGCGCAGCGCGCGCATCCGGTGGCCTGCCGACACAGGAAAACACATCGCGAAACTTGCTCCTGGACGGGGCCGATTGTCATCATGGGCAGACATTCAACCGGAACATGGAGGTTTCATGCAGCGTTCCACTTACGCATTCCTATCCGCCGCCCTGCTGACGACGGCGCTGTCCGGTGCCCCCGCCCTTGCGCAACAGGCCAGCCAGGCGCAAGCCCAGGCCCAGCAGCAAATGGCGCCCCCGCCCGCGATCAAGCCGACCGACCAGCAATTGCAGCGCTTCGCGTCGGCGTCGCAGAAGATCTCCGGCGTCGTGGACGAATACCGGCCCAAGGTCGACGCCGCCAAGACGGACGAAGCCAAGCAGCAGGTCGTCCAGGAAGCCGACGCCAAGATGGTGCAACTGGTCCGCGCGGACGGACTGACCGTCGAGGAATTCAACGGCATCGGCCAGGCCGTGCAGCAGGACCCCCAGCTCAAGCAACGCGTGATGAACCTGAGCAAGGGCGGTCCCGCCACCAAGTAATGCCGCCCCGCCCCCCGCCGCGGCAAACGCCACGCGCCTTCGGGAGCGTGGCGTTTTTTCTTTCTGCAGTTATGCTGTTTCCGTTTCTCCCCCAGTCCTGTCCAAGGAGCGCGGAATCTTGACCCCGGATCTCACCCTTTATGACCTGGCGGGCGCCGACCCGTCGCTGCGGTTCAGCCCGCATTGCTGGAAAACGCACATGGCGCTGGCCCACAAAGGCCTGTCCGCCACGACCGTGCCCTGGCGCTTCACCGAGAAGGAGGCCATCGACTTTTCCGGCCAGAAGCTGGTGCCGGTGCTGGTGCATGGCACGCATGTGGTAAGCGATTCCTGGCAGATCGCGTGCTATCTCGAAGAAGCCTTCCCCGAGCGCCCCTCCCTCTTCGGCGGCGCGGCCGGCCGCGCGCTGAGCCTCTTTGCGAACTCCTGGGCGGACGCCACGCTGGTGCCCACGCTGGCCCGCCTGCTGCTTCCCGGCATCCATGGCCTGATCCACGACAAGGACAAGGACTACTTCCGCGCAACGCGCGAAAAACGCTTCGGCAAGCTGGAGGACCTGCCCGCGATACGGGACGAGCAGCTCGCCGCGCTGCGCGCGTCGCTGCTGCCGCTGCGGCAAACGCTGGGCAGGCAACCCTATCTGTCCGGCGAGCAGCCCGCCTACGCGGACTACGCGGTGTTCGGCATGTTCATGTGGGCCCGTTGCACCTTCCCCCTGGAGCTGTTGGCCGAGGACGATCCCGTCCACGCCTGGCGCGAACGCCTGCTGGACGCCTTCGGCGGCATGGCGCGCGCCGCGCCGGTCTGCGCGCCCTGATCCGAACGCCGGACTGGGCCGGCGCTAGGTCTTGAGCCGGTAGCCCGTCTTGAAGATCCAGCGCACGCCCAGCACGCAGGCCAGCAGGAAGGCCAGCGTCATGCCCACGCTGATGCCCACGCTGACGTCGGCCACTCCGTAGAACGCCCAGCGGAACCCGCTGACCAGGTACACGACCGGATTGAACAGCGTGACGGCCTGCCAGAACGGCGGCAGCATCTTGATGGAATAGAAAGTGCCGCCCAAGAAGGTCAGCGGCGTGATGATCATGAGCGGAATGATCTGCAGCTTCTCGAAACCGTCGGCCCAGATGCCGATGATGAAGCCGAACAGGCTGAACGTCACGGAAGTGAGGACCAGGAAGGCCAGCATCCAGATGGGATGCGCCACCTCGAAGGCCACGAACAGCCGCGCCGTGGCCAGCATGATCAACCCCAGGATGATGGACTTGCTGGCGGCCGCCCCGACGTAGCCCATGACGATCTCCACATAGGAAATGGGCGCCGAGTGGATTTCGTAGATGGTGCCGGAAAACCTCGGCATGTAGATGCCGAAGGAAGCATTGGCGACGCTCTGCGTCAGCAGCGAAAGCATGATCATGCCGGGCACGATGAAGGCGCCGTAGCTCACGCCGTCGATCTCGACCATGTGCGAGCCGATGGCGGAGCCGAACACCACGAAGTACAGCGACGTGGAGATCACGGGCGACAGCACGCTCTGCATCAGCGTGCGCCACGCGCGGGCCATTTCAAACAGGTAGATAGCGCGGATGGCGTAGAAATTCATGATTGACCGTGCACCAGGCTGACAAAGATATCCTCGAGCGAGCTTTCGGAAGAATTCAGGTCCGTGAACTCGATCTCCAGCCTGCCCAGTTCATGCAGCAGCCGCGAGATCTCGCCGCCGCCCTGGTTGTCGTAGGTATAGACCAGCTTGTAGCCGTCGGCCGACAGGTCCAGCTGAAAACCGTCGAGCGCCGTCGGAATGCCGGGCAACGGCGCCTTCAGGGTGAGGGCCAGCTGGCGCTTGCCGAGTTTTTTCATGAGCGCGTTCTTTTCCTCGACCAGGATGATCTCGCCCTTGCGGATCACGCCGATCCGGTCGGCCATTTCCTGGGCTTCCTCGATGTAGTGCGTGGTCAGGATGATGGTGACGCCGCTTTCGCGCAACCGCCGCACCATTTCCCACATACCGCGCCGCAACTCCACGTCCACCCCGGCGGTGGGTTCGTCCAGGAACAGGATCGCGGGCTCGTGCGACAACGCCTTGGCGATCATGACCCGGCGCTTCATGCCGCCCGACAGCGCCATGATGCGGCTGTCCTTCTTGTCCCAGAGGGAGAGGTCGCGCAGCACCTTCTCGACGTAGGCGTGGTCGGCCGGCTTGCCGAACAGCCCGCGGCTGAAGTTGACGGTGTTCCAGACGCTTTCGAATGCGTCGGTGGAGATCTCCTGCGGCACCAGCCCGATCTTGGCGCGCGCCGCGCGGAATTCGGACACGATGTCGTGGCCGTCGGCCAGCACCCTGCCCCCGGTCGGATTGACGATGCCGCAGATAATGCTGATCAGCGTCGTCTTGCCCGCTCCGTTCGGTCCGAGCAGGGCGAAGATTTCTCCGCGCTGGATATCCAGGTTCACGTTCTTGAGCGCCTGAAATCCCGATGCGTACCGTTTGGATAGATCCTGGACTGAAATGACCGGCTGCACACGCGCCCCCAATTGATCGATAGCCGGGAATTTTACCCGCCGCGCCGCGGCGGCTTGTTTGGCGTGGCGGAACAGTGTGTTTTGGAAATGGAGGGGACGGGACGTGTCTGACACCCGTACTGCACGAAGCGCCAGGCTTGACGCAGCGCATCAGGGTGTCTGGCACCGATCGGGACGGCAATCTCTTCCCTCGGGGTGTCAGACACCCGGCGACACGGCTGCAATTCGTACCGTCATCGCGTACGGGTGTCAGACACTGGCATCGGGCGGGCGTGTCTGACACTGGCGTCGGCCGGGCGTGTCGGATACCTGGCCGCAGGGCTGCCGCGCCGTATACTTGCGGGTTGCGCGAACCGCGCCGTTTTTGCACCAGAGGTTTACCCGTGAGCGCCTTGCCCGCCTGTCCGAAATGCCAGTCCGAATTCACCTATGAGGACGGCGCCCTGTACATCTGCCCGGAATGCGCGCACGAATGGCCGCAGCAGGCCGCCGAAGCCGCCGAGGAAGCCAAGGTCTACCGAGATTCGGCCGGCAACGTCCTGCAGGACGGCGATACCGTCACCGTCATCAAGGACCTGAAGCTGAAGGGGTCCGGCGGCGTGATCAAGATGGGGACCAAGGTCAAGGGCATCCGGCTCGTCGACAGCGACCACGACATCGACTGCAAGATCGACGGCTTCGGCTCCATGAGCCTCAAGTCGGAATTCGTCAAGAAGGTCTAGCCCTCCCGGGGGGCCGCAACCCGGCGGGCGCGGCTACAGGTCCTCGTCTTCGTCGGGCTTGGGCATCAGGTAGGCCGTCAGCGTGCTGGACAGGCCCGCCATGACCCAAAGCACAAAGAAAGACACCGTGTAGAAGCCCATGCGCCCCGTCGGCACGTGGCCGAAGATCGCCACGTCCAGAGGGTCGATCAGGGCGAAGATCAGCGCGCTCCCCGCCGCTGCCGCCAGGAACGACGGCCACAGTATCCACATCAACGATCTCAAGCCCATCTGTGCACTCCCGGTTTACGGATTGGCGCTCGGAGCGGCCTGCTCGACGACCAGGCCGCGCTTGACGACGCCATCCTGGATCGGCTGGTTGGTGAAATTCGTGAACGCGAAATAGATCGTGACGAAGCAGCCGATCATGGCCGCGAAGGGCCCGGCCATGAGTATCCACGGCCAGGGCTCACGGTACCAGGGCTTGACGGGCTGCGCGGCGGGAGCGGCGTTCATGGGCATATCCTTTTCAGTGCTTAGTCGGGGACGTAGAAGCTCGCGGCTTCGTCGGTTTCGATCTGGCGGTTCTCGCCGTCCTGGCCGCGCGCGCGCAGCGTGATGGGATGGGCGCCGGGTTGCGAGCCGGCCGGGGCGCGGATCACCATCGGCACCAGCTTGTTGGCCGCCGGCTCCACGTCCACCGTGTCGGAGCCCTGCTGGCCCGCCATCACGGCCAGGCCCGGCATGCCCTCGGCGGACAGGCGCAGGTGCATGGGCTGGTCGGACGTGTTGATGATCTGGAGCCGGTACACGTTTTCGATCAGGCCGCCGGCCACTTCGCGGCCCAGGGCGCCGCGGTCGCGGATGATGTCTACCCGCAAGGGGTTGCGCATGGCCAGCGAAACCACGAACGCAACGGCCAACCCCAGGATCAGCGTGCCGTATATCAGCACGCGCGGGCGAAGCAGATGGGACCGCGCGCTCTTGGCGGACAGGCCGTCGAGCATCGCGCGCTCCGAGGTGTAGCGGATCAGCCCGGGCTCGTACTGCATCTTGTCCATGACCTGATCGCAGGCGTCGATACAGGCGCCGCAGCCGATGCACATGTATTGCAGGCCGTCGCGGATGTCGATGCCCGTCGGACAGACCTGCACGCACAGGCTGCAATCGACGCAATCGCCCATTCCTGCCGCCTTGTGGTCGACCTTGCGCGAGCGTCCGCCGCGCGGATCGCCGCGGCGCTTGTCGTAGGTGACCACGAAGGTGTCCGGGTCCACCATCACGCTCTGGAAACGTGCGTAGGGGCACATGTATTTGCACACCGATTCGCGCATGAAGCCGGCGTTGCCCCAGGTGGCGAAGCCGTAGAACAGCATCCAGAACCACTGCCAGGGCCCCAGCTGCAGGGCGAAGAGCTCGTGGCCCAGTTCGCGGATGGGCGCGAAATACCCGATGAAGGTGGAGCCGGTCCACCAGGCCAGCGCGATCCAGAGGAAATGCTTGGTCAGCTTCAGGCGGGCCTTGCGCCAGGTCCAGGGCGATTCGTCCAGGCGGATGCGCGCGATGCGGTCGCCTTCGACCTTGCGCTCGATCCACATGAAGATCTCGGTATAGACGGTCTGCGGACAGGCATAGCCGCAGAAGAGGCGCCCCGCCACCGCGGTGAACAGGAACAGCGCCAGGGCCGATATGACGAGCAGCACGGCCAGGTAGACCACATCCTGCGGCCACAGCACCAGGCCGAAGAGATAGAACTTGCGCGCGCCCAGGTCGAACAGCACGGCCTGGCGCCCGTTCCACTGCAGCCAGGGCAGGCCGTAGAAAACCAGCTGCGTGATGAAAACGAACGCGATGCGCCAACGGGCGAAGATGCCGCTGACGGACCGCGGGTAGATCTTGCTGCGCACGCCCGCCAGCGTCTGTTCCAGGGTTTCCTGTCCGGGACGCGGCGGCCTCGTGTGCGGCCGCCAGGGCGGCGGGTCACCGCCAGGCGAATTGCCGACGCTTGCGGTTGACCCATCTTCCATTTGCTGCTCCCTGCTGTAAGTCCAGTGATGTGGGAGCCGCCCTTGCGCTCCCACTTAAGCGCCGTTTATGCCCTTTACTTCGCCGCCTCGGCCGTTGCCTGGGGCGCCGCGCCGGGCTTGTTCGACAAGCCCCAGACCCACGCCGTCAGGATCTTGATCTGCTCGGGCGTCAGGATGTCCTGGTGCGCGGGCATGCGGTTGTCGCGGCCATCCAGGATCGTCTTTACGATGGTCGCCTCGGAGCTGCCATACAGCCACACGTCGTCCGTGAGGTTGGGCGCGCCCATGGCCTGGTTGCCCTTGCCGTCCACGCCGTGACAGGCGACGCAGAAGTTGGCGAATTCGCGCTTGCCGCGGAACACGCGGACCGGATCGGCCGTCAGGCCCGACAGCGAACGCACGTACTGGGCGATGTCGCCGGCCGTCTTGGGATCGATCGCCGCCTTCCAGGGCGGCATCACGCCGACGCGGCCATGCGTGATGGTCTGGGTGATGGCCTCGGGAGTGCCGCCGTGCAGCCAGTCTCCGTCCGCCAGGTTGGGGAAGCTGGGGCCGCCCTTGGCGTCCGAACCGTGGCATTGCGCGCAGGTGTTCAGGAACAGGCGCTGGCCGATTTCACGGGCGCCGGGATCCTGGGCGATCTGCGGAATGTCCATGGTCTCGAAGCGCGCGTAGATCGGCCGCACGGCCTCGGCCATCCTGGCCTGCTGCTGCGCGACTTCCTGCGTGCTGCTGTAACCCAGCTGGCCCTTGTATTCGCCCAGGCCCGGCATGAAGAACAGGTAGCCCAGCGCGAAGCCGCAGGCCAGCAGGTACATCCAGGTCCACCAGCCGGGCACCGGGTTGTTGAGCTCGGTCAGGTCGCCGTCCCAGACGTGGCCCGTGTCCTCGACCTGGCCATTGGCCGGCCTGGTGCTGAGCCAGCGGCGCTGCGTGTACAGCAGCCAGACGCACCAGAGCACGCCGCCCACGGCGATGATCGAGATGAAATACCCCCAAAAGCCGCTAACGAAATCGCTCATGACCGATTCGCTCCATCTTGTTGTGCCGGCCCGAATTCATCGGGCAGTGCGAACGGCAGCATGGCCGATTCGCGATTGGCGCTCTGGCGGCCGCGCGAGCAGGCCCACCAGACAATGCCGAAAAAGGTTGCCATCGAGATGGCGGTGACGATTGCGCTCAGGTAGCCCAGCATGGTCAGCCTCCCGTGGCGGCCGGCTGCGCGGCGGACTGGGCCGCCTTCCCGGCCTGCTCCGCCTGCTTGGCCTTGCGCACGCCGACGCCCAGACCCTGCAGGTAGGCGACCAGCGCGTCTTCCTCGGTCTTGCCTTCGATGGCCTTGGGCGCCGCCGCGATTTCCTCGTCGGTGTAGGGCACGCCCAGCTTGCGCAGGGCCCGCATGCGCTCGTCCACGTTCTGGCCGGTGATCACCGTCTTTTCCAGCCAGGGATAGGCGGGCATGTTGGACTCCGGCACCACCTTGCGTGGATCGCGCAGGTGGATGCGGTGCCAGTCGTCGGAATAGCGTTCGCCCACGCGCGCCAGGTCGGGACCGGTGCGCTTGGAGCCCCACAGGAACGGATGGTCGAAGACCGATTCCGCCGCGACCGAGTACGAACCGTAGCGCTGCACCTCTGCGGCCAGCACGCGCACCTGCTGCGAGTGGCAGCCGACGCAGCCTTCGCGAATGTAGACGTCGCGGCCCATCAGCCGCAGCGGGCTGTACGGTTCGACGCCCGCGACGGCCTGGGTCGTGCTGTGCTGGAAGAACAGCGGAATGATCTGAACCAGGCCCGCGAAGGACACCACCAGGATGCTGGCGATGATCATCCAGCCGATGTTCTTCTCGAGCGTCTCGTGAGAAAAGAAGCCGTGTTGCTTTTTGGCCATGATGTCCTCGTCAAGCAGTGGCCGGCACGGCGGTCGCGGGGACCGACGGACGCGCGGCATGGGGATCGTCTTGCGGAATGGCGGGGTTGACCGGGCGCGCGCCGCGCACCGTCATCCACACGTTCCAGGCCATGACGAACACACCCGACAGGAACAGCGTGCCACCCAGCAGGCGGATCAGGTAATACGGAACCCGCGTCTTCAGTTCTTCGACGAAGCTGTACACCAGGGTGCCGTCGGCGGCGGTATCGCGCCACATCAGGCCTTGCTGCACGCCGGCGATCCACATGGCGGCGATGTAGAGCACCACGCCGATGGTCGCGATCCAGAAGTGCAGTTCGATGGCCTTCACGCTGTACATCTTTTCGCGGCCGTAGAGGCGCGGAATCAGGTAGTAGAGCGAACCGAAGGAGATCATGGCGACCCAGCCCAGCGCGCCCGAGTGCACGTGGCCGATGGTCCAGTCCGTGTAGTGCGACAGCGCGTTGACCGTGCGGATCGACATCATCGAGCCTTCGAAGGTCGACATGCCGTAGAACGACAGCGCCGTCACCATGAACTTCAGGATCGGGTCGGTGCGCAGCTTGTACCAGGCGCCCTGCAGGGTCATGATGCCGTTGATCATGCCGCCCCACGACGGCGCCAGCAGGATCAGCGAGAAGGTCATGCCCAGCGACTGGGTCCAGTCGGGCAGCGAGGTGTACAGCAGGTGGTGCGGGCCCGCCCACATGTACGTGAACGCCAGCGCCCAGAAGTGGACGATGGACAGGCGGTAGGAATAGATGGGGCGACCGGCCTGCTTCGGCACGAAGTAATACATCATGCCCAGGAAGCTTGTGGTCAGGAAGAAGCCGACGGCGTTGTGGCCGTACCACCACTGCACCATGGCGTCCTGCACGCCGGCGTAGGCCGAGTAGGACTTCCACAGCGAAACCGGCATCTCGATGTTATTGAAGATATGCAGGATGGCGATCGTGAGGATGTACGAGCCGAAGAACCAATTGGCCACGTAGATGTGCTTGGACCGGCGCTTGACGATCGTGCCGAAGAACACGATGGCGTAGGCCACCCAGACCAGCGTGATCAGGATGTCGATGGGCCATTCCAGCTCGGCGTACTCCTTGCTGCTGGTGAAACCCATGGGCAGGGTGATGGCGGCGGCGACGATGACGATCTGCCAGCCCCAGAACGTGAACGCGGCCAGCGGGCCGCAGAACAGGCGCGCCTGACAGGTGCGCTGGACCACGTAGTACGACGTCGTGAACAGCGCGCTGCCGCCGAACGCGAAAATGACCGCGTTGGTATGCAGCGGGCGCAGGCGGCCGTACGACAACCATGCGATATCGAAGTTCAGCTGCGGCCAGATCAACTGCGCGGCGATAAATACGCCCACAGCCATGCCGACGATGCCCCAGACTACCGTCATGAGTGCGAACTGCCTCACGATCTTGTAGTTGAAGGTATCGGCCTTGCTTGCGATTGCTGTGCAATCGTTCATCACCCTACCCCTAAAGAGAAACAAATAGATCCAGGTTGCAATGATGGGGGCTGGCGGATAAACGGACGTTGATTTGGATCAAACCCTACAGGCAGTACAGGGGAACGCGCGGATTGCGCAACGGATCTATGGCGGGGCCGCGGATGCGGCCGGCCCTCAACCGCGGCCGGCGGGGCCGCTGTCGTCGTCGCGCAGGATGGCCGTGCCGGCGTCATCGGTGTCGTCGTACTGGCCGTTGAAGACGGCCCACCAGAGCGTCACGCCGATGGCGAGCACGAACAACAGGGACAAGGGCAGCAGCAGATAGAGGATGGTCATGAAGCCGCTTCCAGCGCGGCTCCCGACGGCGCGCCGGACCAGTCGCGGCGGCACAGACGCCAGGAGTTGTAGGCGACGGCCAGCGACGACACCAGCATGGTGATCGCGGCCAGCCACGGCGTGACCCAGCCGACCAGCGCCAGCGGCGTCATGAGCAGATGCCAGACCAGCGATCCGTTGAGATTCTGGCGGGCCTTGCGCCGCGCCTCGGCAAGCAGTGCGTCCAGCGCGGCGTCGGGCATGTTGGGATGGGCGGCCAGCGCCGAATGCGCGGAGGCCATGGCGGTGGGCACCGCCATCGACATGGCGCAGGGGCAGCTCATCACCAGCAGGGCCACCATCACGGGGATGCTGTGGGCCGGGTCGATCCAGGCCCAGGCAGCCGCGGCCGCAAGCGCCAGCGCAACCTGCGCCATCACGAAGCGCGAGGCCAGGCGGTCGGCGCGGGCGCCGAGCTCCAGCCGCTGCGCCTCCACGCGCTCATGGCGCAGCCCGCCGGCCGCGCCGCCGAAGGACTGGCGGGCGCACAGTTCCAGGTAGCGCGCGGTCAGCAGGAAGGCCACGAACATCGTGACCGAATCGAAATAGACCTCGCCCCGGCCGGTATAGGTGGCGTGGACGCTCGGGATGAAGGCGGCGACGATGCCCAGCGCCACCGGCACGTCCATGCCGGCGCGGCCTCGCCGCAGGTTGTCGCCCGCGTGGCGCCAGATCGGCCAGGCCGAATACAGCACCACGGGCACGGTCAGCGCCAGGCTGGCCCAATTCATCAGAACGATGGCCCAGTCCAGCGTTTCCAGCGCGTCCGCCGGCATGCTCTCGTGCCGCAGGTAGCCGGGCCAGGCGAACATCATGACCTGCATCATCGCCAGCCACGCCAGCGACAGGCGCACCAGCGCATGGCGGCGCTGCTGGCGTTCTGGCTGGGACAGGGCCGCCGGGACGGCGAAGATCGATTTTGCTCGCATGCGCCGATGGTAACCAGCGCGCCGCGCCCATGCCTTGATCTGAATCAAGGCGCCCGATCCGGCTTGCCTGATCCCCGTGCCGCCGGGGATCAGGGGCGCTGGCGGCCCAGCACGCCGGCCACGGCCCGCATCAGGCTGGCCAGTTCATCCTCGCCGATGGTCAGCGCCGGAGTCAGGTAGACGACGTTGCCGAAGGGCCGCACCCAGACGCCGGCTTCCACCAGGCGCCGTTTCAGGCCCTCGCGGTCGGCGATGCCGTCCAGTTCCACCACCCCGATGGCGCCCAGCACCCGCACGTCGCGCACCCAGCCGAGTTCGCGGCACGGCTCCAGCCCTGCCGCCAGCGCCTCGGAGATGGCCGCGGCCTGCGCCAGGCGCGGCTCGGTCTCGAACAGGTCCAGCGAGGCATTGGCCGCCGCGCAGGCCAGCGCATTGCCCATGAAGGTGGGGCCGTGCATCAGCGCGTGCGAGGGATCGTCGGACCAGAAGGCATCGAACACCCGGCTGCTGGCCACGGTGGCGGCAAGCGGCAAGGTGCCGCCGGTCAGGGCCTTGGACAGGGTCAGGATGTCCGGCCGGATGCCGGCCTGTTCGAACGCGAACATCGTGCCCGTCCGCCCGAAGCCGGTGAAGATCTCGTCGAAGATCAGCAGCAGGCCGTGCCGGTCGGCCAGGCGGCGCAGCCGCCGCAGCACTTCCGGGCTGTGCAGCAGCATGCCGCCCGCGCCCTGCACCAGCGGCTCGACCAGGATCCCAGCCAGCCGCTCGCCATGCTTATCCAGGTGGGCCTCCAGCGCGGCCAGCTCCGCGTCGCCGCGCGGCAGGTCGAGGATGTCGTGCTCGGCCAGCATGCCCCGGAACAGGCTATGCATGCCGTCCTCCGGATCGCACACCGCCATGGTGCCGAATGTATCTCCGTGATAGCCGCCCCGGAACGCCAGGAAACGGTCACGGCCGCGCTCGCCCTGGTTCAACCAGAACTGCAAGGCCATCTTCATGGCGACCTCGACCGCCACCGAGCCCGAATCCGTATAGAAGACACGGTCCAGCCCCGGCCCGAGCAGGCCGGCCAGCCGGCGCGCCAGGGTCAGCGCGGGTTCGTGCGTCAGCCCGCCGAACATCACGTGCGGCATGGCTTCCAGCTGGGCCCGGACCGCCTGCGCGATGTGCGGATGGTTGTAGCCGTGGCATGCTGTCCACCAGGAGGCCACCCCATCGATCAAGCTGCGGCCGTCGGCCAGTTCCAGCCGGCTGCCGTGGCTTCGCACCACGGGCAAGGGCGGCGTCGCCGTCTTCATCTGGGCATAGGGAAGCCAGATATGGGGCTGCCCCCGGGCCGCCCAATCGGGCATTTGCATGGATTACCTCCTGAAAACCGGCGGCCCGTGGCGCCCGCCCCGGCGCTGCCGGGAGAGGGCGGCGTCCGCCTCCACTACAATGGCCCGCATTCTACGGCCTGGCCGAGGACCTGCTTGCACCAATTGGCGCTTCGCGCAGGCCCTGGCCGGGCTGCCGCCGGATGGGCCGATGTCAAAGCTGGATTCACTGTTTACCTCCGAATTGGCGCGTGCGGAAGCGCGCCGCGTGCGCCGCCGCCTGCGCACGGCCACCGCCGCTGCTCCCGGACACATCGTGCTGGGCGGCGCGCCTATCCTGAACTTCTCCAGTAACGACTATCTCGGCCTGGCCCGGCATCCGCTGCTGGTCGAACGCGCCCGCGAATGGGCGGCCCGCCACGGGGCCGGCGCCCAGGCCTCGCGCCTGGTCTGCGGCAACCTGGACCTGCACGAGCAGGTGGAAGCCAAGCTCGCCCGCCTGAAAGGCACGGAAGCCGCGTTGCTGCTGGCCTCGGGCTGGCAGGCCAACGCCGCCGTGCTGCCCGCGCTGCTGCGGGCGGCCGCCAGCCAGGGCGACGTCGAGCTCTACGCCGACAAACTCAACCACGCCAGCCTGCACCACGGGTGCCAGGCGGCCGGCGTCAGGCAGATCCGGTTCCGGCACAACGACCTGGACCACCTGGAAAGCCTGATGGCGGCGCGGGCCGATGCGCAGCCGGGCAAGCCCGTCTCCCGCTTCATCGTCACGGAAAGCGTGTTCAGCATGGACGGAGACCGGACCGACGTGGCGCGCCTGGCCGGCCTGGCCGACCGCTACCAGGCGTTCGTCTACCTGGACGAAGCGCACGCCACCGGCGTGCTCGGCCCGGGCGGGATGGGCCTGGCGGGCCTGGCGCCGGGGCGGATCGACCTGGCGATGGGCACGTTCAGCAAGGCGCTGGGCGGGTTCGGCGCCTATGTCGCCGGCTCGCGCGCCCTGTGCGACTACCTGCTCAATGCCTGCTCGGGCTTCATCTACACGACGGCGCTGCCGCCCGCCGTGCTGGGCGCCATGGACGCGGCGCTGGACCTGGTCCCCGCGATGGATCACGAGCGCGCCCGCCTGGCGGCCGCCGGGGACCGCCTGCGCGCCGCCCTGCGGGAAATGGGGCTGGACACCGGCGCTTCCTCCACCCAGATCGTGCCGGCGCTCGTCGGCGACGAAGCGCGCGCGCTGGAGATGGCGGCCGGACTGGAGCAGCGCGGCCTGCTGGCCGTGGCGATCCGCCCGCCCACCGTGCCCGCCGGCACCAGCCGCCTGCGCGTCACGCTCAGCGCCGCGCACCGGGACGCCGACGTCTCCCGGCTGATCGACGGCTTTGCCGCGGTGCTGGCGTGATGCCCGGCCCCGTCCCGGCGCCGCCGGCGCGCCCCACCCTGCTCTTCGTCCACGGATGGGCCTTCGACGCTTCGGTCTGGACGACGCTGCGCGCCGAGCTGGACGACTGGCCGCAGGCCGTCTTCGACGCAGGCTACTTCGGCCCGGAGCAAGAGGCGCACGTCTCGGGCCCAGTGATCGCCATCGGCCACTCGCTGGGCGCGCTGCGGCTGCTGCGCCAATTGCCGCAGGCCTGCCTGGGCCTGGTTTCCATCAACGGCTTCCCGCGCTTCGCCGCCGCGCCCGGCTTCGATGAGGGCGTGCCCGCCCGCATGCTGGACCGCATGATCAAGCGTTTGTCGGCGGACCCGGCGGCGGTGCTGCGCGATTTCCGCCAGCGCTGCGGCGCGGCGTCGCCGTTCGGGGCTCCCCGGGTCGAACCCCTCGGCCGCGACCTGCATGCCCTGCGAGACGACGACCGGCGCGCTGCTCTGGCCGCGCTACCCGTGCCGCTGCTGGCCCTGGCCGGCGTAGAGGATCCCATCGTCCCCGCTCCGATGACGCGGGCGCTGTTCGCGGGACGCCCCTCCGGCGAGCTGTGCTGGCGCGAACGCGGCGGGCACCTGCTGCCCGTTTCCGACGCGCCGTGGTGCGCCGCGCGCATCCGCGCCTTCGTTTCCCGCGTGGCGCCGCAAGCATGACGCAGGCACGGCGCAACGCGCAGGTTGGCGCGCGCTTCGGCGCGGCGTCCCGGCACTACGATGACCACGCGCCCGTGCAGCGCATCGCGGCGGAACGGCTGGCTGGCGATATCGCCTTGCTGCCGCTGCCCCGGTTCCCGCGCATCCTGGAAATCGGCTGCGGCACGGGTCTGCTGACGCGAGCGCTGGCGCGCCGCCTCGGACCCGCCGACTGGACGGTGACCGACATCGCCCCCGGCATGCTGGAGGCGGCGCGGCGCCAGCCGCCCTTGCCCGGAATCGTCCGCTACCAGCTGCTGGACGGCGAATACCCCGAAGGCCTGCCCGGCGGCTATGACCTGATCTGCTCCAGCCTGGCGGTGCAATGGTTTTCCGACCTGAACGCCGGCCTGGGCCGGCTGGCCTCGCTGCTGGCCCCCGGCGGCCGCCTGGCGGTGGCGACCCTGGCCGCGGACACCTTCCATGAGTGGCGGGCGGCCCATGCCGCGGCCCGCCTGGACGCGGCCACGCCGGCCTATCCGCCCGCGGCCGCCATCCATCCGGACATGGGCAATCTGGCGGGTGGCGTGCGCGCGGAACGGCTGCTACATAATCATCCTGACGGTCTGCATTTTTTGAAAGGCCTGAAGGGCATAGGCGCCACCACCCCGGCGCCGGGAAGCAAGCCGCTCAGCGCCGCCGGGTTGCGCCGGGTGCTGGCGGCGTTTGACGAACAAGGAGCCACGGTGACGTATCACCTGGCCTATGGCATGTGGAAAAAATCTGATTCGCGCCCCGCGGGGGTGTTCGTGACCGGCACCGATACGGGCATCGGCAAGACGCTCGTCTCCGCCATCCTGGCGCGCGCCTGGAACGCCGACTATTGGAAACCGGTGCAGACGGGCGTGTCGGAAGAGCCGGGCGACACGGAAACCGTGGCGCAATTGGCCGGGCTGCCTCCGGAACGCCTGCACCTGCCCGCGTATGTGCTGCAGGCGCCCTTGTCTCCCTGGGCCGCGGCCACGCTCGAAGACGCCGTCGTCGACGCCACCAGCATCGTGCCGCCCCCCAGCCAGGCGCCGCTGATCGTGGAAGGGGCCGGCGGGCTCTACGTGCCCATCGACGACACTCACATGATGATCGACCTGATCGCGCGGCTGGATATGCCCGTGGTCCTGGCGGCGCGCAGCGGGCTGGGCACCATCAACCATACCCTGCTCAGCCTGGAGGCGCTCAGGCGCCGCGGCATCCCGGTGCTGGGCGTCATCATGAGCGGGCCGCTCTCGGCCGGCAACAAGGAAGCCATCGAACGGTTCGGCAACGTGCGCGTGCTGGCCGAGATTCCCCCCTTGGCCAGGGTCGATGCCGCAACGGTCGAAGCGCTGGCGCAAGGCATCCCTCCGTTGGACGACTGCCTGGCCGCGCTGGGCGGAGCTCCCGCGGTCGCGGAGTAGCTTTCGGCGGGCTGGCGGCGACGCATCGTGGAGGAACGCCTGGTGTACACGGCGTTCTTCGGGCTTTAAGTAAATCCAGGCAAAAAAAAAGGGTGCCCGGAGGCACCCAAATCCACCCTACAACAGCAACTACAACCGCACAAACTTGTTGCGATCCTCGATTACGCGGCCTTCTGGGCCTTGCCGTGCTCGAACTGGGCTTCCTCGGTGGAGCCCGTCAGCGCGGTGGTCGAGGATTGGCCGCCTTCGATCGTCTGCGTGACGGCGTCGAAGTAGCCGGTGCCGACTTCGCGCTGATGCTTCACGGCGGTGAAGCCCATTTCAGCGGCGGCGAATTCCTTCTGCTGCAATTCCACGAAGGCGCTCATCTGGCGGCGGGCATAGCCGTGGGCCAGTTCGAACATGCCGTAGTTCAGCGCATGGAAGCCGGCCAGCGTGATGAACTGGAACTTGTAGCCCATGGCGCCCAGCTCGCGCTGGAACTTGGCGATCGTGCCGTCGTCCAGGTTCTTCTTCCAGTTGAACGAGGGCGAGCAGTTGTACGCCAGCAGCTTGCCCGGGAATTGGCGATGGATGGCCTCGGCGAACTTGCGAGCGTATTCCAGGTTGGGCGTGGACGTTTCGCACCAGATCAGGTCGGCGTAGGGCGCATAGGCCAGGCCGCGCGAGATCGCCTGGTCGATGCCGGCCTTGGTGCGGAAGAAACCTTCCACGGTGCGCTCGCCCGTGATGAACGGACGGTCGTTCTCATCCACGTCGCTGGTCACCAGGTCCGCCGCGTCCGCGTCGGTGCGGGCCAGCAACACGGTGGGCGTGCCCATCGTGTCGGCCGCGAGGCGGGCGGACACCAGCTTGGACACGGCCTCGCGGGTGGGCACCAGCACCTTGCCGCCCATGTGGCCGCATTTCTTCACGGAAGCCAGCTGGTCCTCGAAGTGCACGCCGGCGGCGCCCGCCTCGATCATCGCCTTCATCAGTTCAAAGGCGTTCAGCACGCCGCCGAAACCGGCTTCGGCATCCGCCACGATGGGGGCGAAGAAATCGATGTAGCCCTCGTCGCCCGGGTTCTTGCCTTCCATCCATTGGATCTGGTCGCAGCGGGACAGCGAGTTGTTGATGCGGCGGACCACCTGCGGCACCGAATTGGCGGGGTACAGGGACTGGTCGGGATACATTTCGCCAGCCAGGTTGGCGTCGCCGGCGACCTGCCAGCCGGACAGGTAGATGGCCTTGAGGCCGGCCTTGACCTGCTGCATGGCCTGGTTGCCGGTCAGGGCGCCCAGCGAATTCACGAACGGTTCGCTGTGCAGGAGTTCCCACAGCCGGGTGGCGCCGCGGCGCGCCAGCGTGTGTTCCACGCCGATGGAGCCGCGCAGGCGGATGACGTCCTCGGCGCTGTAGTCGCGCTTGATGCCCTGCCAGCGGGAGTTCTCGGCCCAGTCCTTCTGCAGATTGCGGATTTCGGTTTCGCGGGTGCTCATGGTGATGCTCCTGGTCAGTGATGGGAAAGACTTCAAAGGATTCGCGTCTTGCATTGCGTGAATCGTTGGAGAAAGTCTAAGTCTCTGCTGCAGAGCAAGGTGAGCTTATGTCTTATACAAGACGAAAAATATTATCCATTAAAATCAGCCACTTATAAACTTGATTTCGTATCACGAAACGCAATTGTCATCTGTGAAATGGCCTGGCGCTGCTACGCAGCAGGCACTTTCATATGGCGAAGGTTACATTTCACAATGCAAAAATTCGTACTCCGCCGACGGCCTACAATGCGTCCATTCCCCTGTTTTCCGTGATTCCGCCATGACCTTGTCCCACGGTCCGCTCGGCCAGAGCGTGTCCTACGTTTCGCAGTACGACCCGACGCTGCTCTTCCCCATCGCGCGCTCGCACAACCGGGCCGCCCTGAACCTCGCCGAGGGCAAGCTGCCCTTCAAGGGCGTGGACCTGTGGAACGCCTACGAGCTGTCGTGGCTGGACGCCAAGGGCAAGCCCCGCATCGCCATGGCCACGTTCTCGGTGCCGGCGGACAGCCCCAACATCATCGAGTCCAAGTCCTTCAAGCTTTATCTGAATTCGTTCAACCAGACACGGCTGGTCAATTCGGCCGCGTTGCGCGGCCGGCTGGAGCGCGATCTGAGCGCCGCCGCCGGCGCCCCCGTGGGGCTGGACTTCTTCCTGCCCCAGCGTTTCTCCGAATTGCAGATGGGCGAACTGGACGGCGTCTATATCGATAAGCTCGACATCGAGATCGATACCTACGAGCCGGCGCCGGAAGTGCTGCGCACGCGGCCCGGCGATCCGGTCGAGGAAACGCTGGCATCGCGCCTGCTGAAATCGAACTGCCCCGTGACGGGCCAGCCCGACTGGGCCAGCGTGCAGATCCGCTACCGCGGCGCGCCCATAGACCGCGAATCGCTGCTGCGCTATATCGTGTCGTTCCGCCAGCATGCGGAATTCCACGAGCATTGCGTCGAGCGCATCTACACCGACATCATGCAGGCCTGCCGGCCCGAGCAGTTGACGGTCTACGCGCGCTACACCCGCCGGGGCGGCCTGGACATCAACCCCTGGCGCAGCAACTTCGAGGCAGGGCCTCCGGCGGACTTGCGCACCGTCCGCCAGTAGCCGTCCCCGCGCCCGCTACTTCAGGAAGGGTTCGGGCCTGGGCGTATCGTCCTCCGACGGCGGCAGCACCGGGTACTGGATCGCCGGCTGGTCGCCCGTCAGCGTTTTCAGGAAGGCCACGATCTGAGCGTTCTCGTCCGGCGTGAAGGTCCGGCCCAGCTGCAGCCGGCCCATCACGTCCACCGCCTGCGTCAGCGTGGCCGCCTCGCCGTCATGGAAGTACGGATAGGTCAGCGCCACGTTGCGCAACGTAGGCACCTTGAAGTTGAAGCGGTCGGCATCCTTGCCCGTGACGGCGGCGCGGCCTTCGGCCTTGTTCGCCGTCTGGTAGGGCGCGACCAGGCCCATTTTCTGGAACGAATTGCCGCCCACCGCCACGCCGTTGTGGCATGCAACGCAACCGCTGTTCTTGAAGAGCTCGTAGCCGGCCGCCTCACGCACAGTCAGCGCCTTCTTGTCGCCGCGCAGCCATTGGTCGAACCGTGAGTTGGGCGTCACCAGCGTTTCCTCGAACGCGGCCAGCGCGCCCGTCACCTCGTCGATCGTGATCCGGTCCTTGCCGAAAACCTGCTTGAATTCCGCCCGGTAGCCCGGAATGGAGTTCAGGACCTGGATGGCCAGTTCGTGCGTGGAAGCCATTTCCATGGGATTGGCGATCGGGCCGCCCGCCTGCTCGCGCAGGTCCTTGGCGCGGCCGTCCCAGAACTGGGCGATATTCAGGCTGGAGTTGAGCACCGTGGGCGAATTGATCGAGCCCTGCTGCCATTTGTGGCCGATGGACGCCTTGAGGTTGTCCGATCCGCCCATGGCGAGGTTATGGCAGGAATTGCAGGAAATCGCGCCGGACCGCGACAGGCGCGGGTCGAAAAACAGCTTCTTGCCAAGTTCCACCTTGGCCGGTTCCTTGATGACGGCCGGTTCCACCGGCTGTATCGGTTCCTGCGAGGCCGCCGACGCCAAAGGGTTCCAACAGGCCAAGGCGATCCCCGCCGCCAGCAATGCGCTTGCCTTATTCATGTGCTTCTCCTGGGTAATAACCTCTTCATTCATATGGTTATTACATCAGGCTGAAACCGTCCAGGCCTTGCGCCGCGTCAAACGGCGGCGCGGCCCGCCCGCAAGGTTCAGGAACGCGCCGCCGCTCCGCTCGCGGCGGCAGGCTCTGCCCGCCGCGCCTGCACGGCGATCCATTGGGCCAGCAGGGCCGCGGCGGCAAAGGCCACGCCCGCGCCCACCCAGGGGCCCTGGCGCAGGCCGGCGTCCAGCAGCAGGCCGAAGGCCAGCGGCCCAAGGGCCGAGCCCACGTCCATGCCGGAATAGACCAGCCCATAGACGGATCCGGTAGAGCCCTTGGGCGTCACGCGGCGGATCAGCATGTCGCGCGAGGGCGCCGCCACGCCGGAGCAGAAGCCCGCCAGGGCGACCACGGGCGCGGCCAGCACCGCAGGCACCAGGCCCAGGGCCAGGACGACCAGGGTCAGGCCCGCCAGGATCAGCGCCACCATGACGGTGCGCTCGGTGCGCGGATTGGCCGACACGAGGAAGCCGCCCGCGGCCATGCCGACCGCGGAGGCCACCATATAGCCCGACAGCGCCGAGCTGGCGGCGACCTTGGACAGGTCGTACAGCTGGCCCAGGAGCGGAATGGTGTAGTTCTGCACCGACGACAAGGCGATGGAGGTGCAGGCGAAGAACAGGAAAGCGCCCCACAGCGCAGGCTTGGACAGCAGCGTCGCCAGGGTGGTCAGCACGCCCTCCTGCGGCTTGGCGGCCGGCTTGGCGGCGGGTTTGCCGGCCGCGGCATCCGTCTGGCCGTCCTGCGGCAGCGGGCCGCCGAGCAGGTCCCGTCCCAGCACGGTCAAGAGCAGCACCAGCGCCACCAGACCGGCGGCGCTGTAGGCCGCCGCCCGCCAGTCGGCCAGCAAGGTGATGGTCGTGATGAAAACGGGGGTGAGCGCCCAGCCCAGGTTGCCCGTCAGCCCGTGCGTGGAAAAAGCGTGCCCCAGCCGCGGCGCGGTGATGCGATGGTTGATGATGGAATAGTCGGCCGGATGGAACACCGAATTGCCGACGCCGCCCACCACCGCCGCCGCGATCAGCATCGCGTAGCCCGTGGCCGAGCCGATCAGCAGGCCCGACAGCACGAAGCACGCCAACCCGAACCACAGCACCGGCCGCGCGCCGATGCGATCGACCACGAAGCCCGAAGACGCCTGCCCGATGCCCGACACCACATAGAAGGTGGAAACCAGCAGCCCCAGCCGCGCGAAGTCCAGGCCGAACTCGTTGCCCAGGGAGACGTATAGCGACGGCAGCACCAGCTGGAAAAAGTGCGAGGAGGCATGCGCCACCCCGATCAGCAGGATGATCTTCCAATCGCGCCGGCGGACGGCGGCGTCCATGGCCAGGGTATTCGCAGCGGTATTCATCGCAAAAGGCCGCGGGCGGCGGCAAGGTGCGGGCGCCTGCGGCGCCGCGCGGGTTGTCTCCGGCGGCGTCCGGGTCCGGAGGCCGCATTCTGGTATTTCGGGGCGAACCCCGGTGCTACAGCGCTTTTTCGCGGATGGCGGGCCAGGCGCGTTGCAGGTAATACAGCATGGACCACACCGTCAGCACAGCCGCGACGACGATCAGCACATCGCCCAGCAACTTGGTGCTGACACCGTAGACCGGCTGGTTGTACAGCAGGCAGGGAATGGCGACCATCTGCGCGGCCGTCTTGAATTTACCCAATCGATGCACCGCCACGCTGGCGCTGGCGCCGATCTTGGCCATCCATTCGCGCAGGGCGGAAATCGTGATTTCCCGGCCGATGATGATCAGCGAGATGAAGGCGTCGACGCGGCTGAGATCCAGCAGGACGATCAGCGCGGCGCAAACCATCAGCTTGTCGGCCACGGGATCGAGAAAAGCGCCGAACGCGGACGTCTGGTTCCAGCGGCGGGCCAGCCAGCCGTCGAACCAGTCGGTCAGGGCCGCGATGATGAAGGCCCAGGCAGCCAGGGTGTCGCGCGTAGGCACGGACATCCAGCTGTCGGGCAAGTAGAACAGCCCGACCACCAGCGGAATCATGGCGATGCGCAGCCATGTCAGGATAATGGGTACGTTAATTGGCATAGTGTCCGTATGCTACATCAAGCTCCCCCCGAAGCGCCTCCGAGGGGCTGCAAGCACGCAACGCGTGCGCAGCCTAGGGACCCACAGAAGAATAGCCGCGCCGCCGCCGGGCCGCCCCAAGGCGGCGCAGTGTATGGACCGGGGACATGG
>NZ_JPYO01000004.1:77994-144160 GCF_000757485.1 Achromobacter sp. RTa | reverse complement strand
CCCACAGGTACATCCTGTGGGGTTTTGTTTTTGGGGCGCCGCAATGGCGCCGCCCTGGGTGCGGCGCCACCTGGAAAGATCAGGGCAACTGGCGGCGCAACGCCGCGAAGAACAACTCGGATTGCAGCCGTTCGCCCTGTACCTGGGCAGCAACCCTGGCGGCGAGTTCGGGATTGACCGGAACCAGCGGCCTGCCGGTGGACTGTGCAAGCACCTGAGCGGTACAGGCGCGTTCCAGGAAGAAGAGGTCGTCGTACGCGTAGTCCATGCGCTCGCCGCAGACGACCACGCCATGGTTGCCGAGGAAAACGATATCCGCTCCCTGCATGGCGCGGGCGATGCGTTCCCCTTCGCCGGCGTCCAGCGCGAGACCGTTGTAGTGCTCGTCGATGGCCAGACGGCCGTGGAATCGCATGGCGTTTTGCGACAGGGTGGTATCCAGCGCGCGATCGGAAATGAGCGTCAGGGCGGTGGCATATGGCATGTGGGTGTGCAGTACACAGGCTTTGCCGGCGATGCGATGGATTGCGGCATGGATGTACATGGCCGTGGGCTCGACCTCATGGCGGCCTGCGAGCTTGTTGCCGTGGGCATCGACCAGCACGATGTCATCCGCCTGCACCTCGTTCCACATCAGCCCTCGCGGATTGAGCAGGAAATGGTCCGGATCGCCGGGCAGCGCCACGCTGAAATGATTGCAGACGCCTTCCCCCAATCCGTGGGCGGCCGCCGCCCGCAGCGCGAGAGCCAGGTCGGCGCGCAACGCCGCCACGGGTTCGGCATGGAAGAGCGCGTCGGCGAAATGGGGTTCTTGGTTCATGGCTGCCTTTCAGGGATGGGGAGTTGAAGGAAGTCGCGCGCCGTTCATAGCCATCCGGCGTCGCGGAACAGATCGGGAACGCGGTCCAAAGTTGCTACGGTAGCGTCCGGCCGATAGTCAGGCAAGAGCTTGCGGCCCGTGCCGCGGTCGATCCAGACGCAACGAAAACCTATGTCGCGCGCGGCCGCATGATCCAGATGAGGGCTGGCGCAAATGTGGACCACCTCGTCCGTCGTCACCCCGAGGCCGGCATGGGCGTGGGCGAATATCTGGCGCGACGGCTTGTAGGCGCCGGCCTGTTCGGCCGTCACGACACGGTCGATATGGCCGCCCAGCTGCGCAACGTTGCCGGCGATGATGTCGTCGTCGGTGTTGGAGACGATGCATGTCCGGAAACCGGCCTCCTTGAGCGCCGCCAGCGCACCCACCACCTCGGGAAAGGGCGGCATGGCGGAAATGCTGGAGACCAGCATCTCTGCGTACTCGGGCCGGTATTCGAGCCCCAGTTCCTGCATGGTCAGGCGCAGTGCTTCGCCGCTGATGTCCGCGAAGCGGCGTTGCGGCTGTTCGCGCTCCAGCCGATGTTCGTACCCGTCATAGATATGCAGGAATTGCCTGGGGGTGGGCGTACCCTCCGGCGCGGCTGGATTGGCGGAGAGGATGCGGGCAACGGCGGCCTGCAGGCCTTCATCCCACTGAATGAGGGTTCCGTAGCAATCGAAGGTAAGCCATTGAGGACGGGGCAGGTGCGCCAGGGGCATATCGGTTCCTTGGATAGATCCGCGCAGCGATGAGAGAGAGGTTCCAGCGTAGGAGCTGCCGGGTTAAGTTGTAAAATTAATTATTGAACTCAGTTCAGTTGATTAATCAATAACGAGCCCCGCCATGCTGGATCTGGAACTTCTGAGAACCCTGGTTTGCGTCGTGGACGAAGGCAGCTTCACGCGGGCGGCAAGCAGGGTGCATCGCACGCAATCGACCGTCAGCCAGCAGGTGCGCAAGCTGGAACAGAACGTCGGCAAGACGCTGCTTCTGAGAGACAGGGCCGGCGGCAATGTCTCGGCCACGGAGGACGGCGAACTGCTGGTGGCTTATGCGCGCCGCCTGCTGGCCATCGCCGGCGAAGCCGAGCACGTGCTATCGGCTCCCCGCAAGACCCGCGTGCTGCGGCTGGGCATACCGGAGGACTTCGACGTGTCGCGGCTGACCGCGCTGCTGGCCGGGTTCGCCGCGGGACATGCCGACGTGCGCCTGGAAACGAGCAGCGGCATGAGCATGGATTTACGCCGCGGACTGGCCTCGGGCGAGCTGGACCTGGCGCTGGTCAAGCGCGAGCCGGGCGATGGGCCGTGCCTTGCGGCCTGGCCGGAGAAATTGCTGTGGGTGGGCGGCGGGCAGCGGTTTCAGGAGTGCGCCTCGGTGCCGCTGGTCCTGTTTCCGCAAGGCTGTATCTATCGCAAGCGCGTGATCTACGCCTTGGAGAGCGCAGGCCGGCCGTGGCATATCGCGTATCACAGCCCCAGCCTGTCGGGAGTGCAGGCCGCGGTCGCCGCCGGGCTCGGCGTCAGCCTATTGCCGGCGTTTGCGCGCCTCGATACGCATGAGGTGCTGGATGAGGAGACGGGTTTTGCGCCGGTGCCGCCGACGGAACTGGCTATCGTCGGGAACCCGCGCACGCTGAGCGCGGCGGAACAGCATCTGGTGGAGGCGCTGAAGCAAGCCATCGGCCGCGCCGGCCTGCCCGAGGCCGCGTGATGGACGGCGTTCAGTTCAGATCGCCGTCCACGTAATACCACCTGCCGTCTTCCCGCACGAAGCGGCTGAGTTCGTGCAGGCGGTGGGCGCGGCCGGCCTGGCGGCTGCGGGCGACGAATTCCACGGTGGCGTGATCCGCGTCCTGTACCTGCGCTTTCTTGACCGCCAACCCCAGCCACTTCAGGTCGGGAGGATTGGGTTCGAGCGCCGCGGGGCGAGTGCTGGAATGCCAGGTAGCGAGCAGATAGGGCAGCTTGTCCAGCACGAAGGCGCTGTAGCGCGAGCGCATCAACGCTTCGGCGGTGGGCGCCTGCATGGCGAGCGGCCCGTCGTGCCAGCGGCCGCAGCAATCGGCATAGTTCCTGGGGCCGCCGCAAGGGCAGGCCGAGGCGGCTTGGGTTGGAAGTTTTGCCACGATGAGTGCGCCGCCGCCTTTCAGGCCCGCAGGTCGTCGTATTCGGGATGGCGACGCATATAGACCTCGGCATACGAGCACAGCGGCCGCACTTTCCAGCCATTGGAGCGCGCAGACTCCAGCGCATGACGGGTGAGTTCCGCGGCGATGCCGCGGCCGCCCACCTGGCTGGGAACGCCCGTATGGGTGATCGTCATGATGGTGCCTTGCAGATGGTAGTCCAGCACGCACAGCACACCCTCGACGGTGGCCGTGTAGCGGGAGCGTTCGATGTCTTGCGTCACGGAAATCATGCGGATGGATTCCTGGGGATTGATGAAATAGAAGACTGGGGACGGGGTCAGCGTTGCAAGGTTTTAAGCAGCGCGGTCAACTGCGCATCCCGGGCCACGACCAGGTCCGCGATGCTGCGATTTTCCGCCTCGGCCTTGACGCCCTCGATCAGCCGCTGTTGCAGTTCGGGGCTAACGTCCGGCGCGCCCAGATCGTCCCACCAGGTTTGCACGGGGCCGAGCAGATGGTTCATGAAATTCGCCAGGCCGCCCTCGCCGCCGCCCAGGTTGAACGTCATGTGCGGGCCGAACAGCGCCCAGCGCAGGCCGGGGCCCTGTGAGACCGCGGCGTCGATATCGGCGACGCTGGCGACGTTTTCGGCCGCCAGATGGATGGCTTCGCGCCAGAGCGCGGCCTGCAGTCGGTTTGCGATGTGCCCTGGAACTTCCTTGTTCAGGCGGATGGGGTACTTGCCCATGTTCCGGTAGAAGGCGATGCAGCGGTCGATCGTGTCCGCCGATGTCTGTTCGCCTCCCACGACCTCGACCAGCGGAATCAGGTGGGGCGGATTGAACGGATGCCCGATGACGAAGCGGGAAGGATGCCGGCAGCGCGACTGCAAGCGGCTCATGATGAGGCCGGACGAACTCGATGCGACGATGACGTGGGGCGGCAGCGCCGCATCCATGCGCGCGAACAGTTCAGTCTTGAAGTCTTCGCGTTCCGGGCCGTTCTCCTGGACGAAGTCCACGCCGGCCAGCGCCGTTTCCAGGTCCGGTTCAAACGTCAGCGCGCTGGGCGATGCGTCCGGAAGCACGCGGCCCAGTTCGGTCAGCACGGGCCAGGCGGCCTGCACGCGGGCCCGTGTCTGGGATTCGGCGTCGGCGGCCGGATCGCTGACGACCACTTCCAGGCCGCGGGCAAGGAACAACGCGGCCCAACTGGCGCCTATGGTGCCGGCGCCCACGATGGCGACGCGGCGGATGGCGGGCGGAAGCGGCGTGGCGGGACTGGACATGCGGGTCTCCTGGTTGCGTGGATAGGAGCATTGTGAAGCAAACGCCGGAGCGTTGCCACGCGAAGCGGGCGCGGGCAAGATAACGCTTTCCCCTGATTCGCCGGAGCCCCTGGATGCACGAGACGCCCGACCGCCTATCCGCCGTGCCGTACTGCTGCCAGTGGGCGTCGGCGCATTTGGCCGGCCAGATCATCCGTGGCGAGCTGGCGCTGGCCGATGACCCCGGGTGGCGGGATTCTGGCGCGCGCGATGTGGATGAGTACGCGCGCTGGGCCAGCCACGTCTGCGGCATGGCCTGCCTGAACATGGTGCTGGCGGCGCGCGGCGCGGGCCGCCATCCCGTCCTGGAGCTGGCGCGCCGCAGTTTGCCCTATGGCGCCTACACCGTGGACGGCGAGCGCATCAATGGGATGATATACGCGCCGTTCGTGCGCTACGTGGCCGAGGTGTTCGGCCTGGACGCCAAGGTGCATGTGGGCTTGCGGACCGATGAACTGCCCGCGTTGATGGGCCAGGCCGAATACTTCATGGCTTCGGTCCATCCCTGGATCCGCTGGCCGGACAGGGAGCCGCCGAAGAAGGGCGGGCATCTGGTGCTGCTGACCCGCGCCACCCCGGGCTCGGTGAGGTTCCACAACCCCTCGGGCGAGCCGGGCTCGCAAGCCGATGTCGAATTGCCGCTGGCCACGTTCGACCGCTATTTCGCGGGACGCGGCGTGGCCATTCTGCCCGCCGCGTCCGTTTGAGGGTACGGCTGCCGTTCAGGCGTTCCGGGCGCGGCGCAGATGCCGAGATCCCAGAACCACGGCCACCAGATAGCTCGCGGCGATGATCACATAGGCCACGGGCAGGGCGCCGCGCCAGTCCGGCATGAGGTGCAGGATGGTGCCCATCAAGGCGACGCCCACCAGCGCGCCCGACTGGCGGTTGGCGTTCAGCGTCGCCGCGGCGCTGTTCGCATGGTTTTTTCCCGATACCTGCATGACTACGCTGGTCATAGCCGGCACGGCGATGCCCACGCCGAGGTTGGCCAGCGCGACGATGGCGGCGAACGGCCAGTAAGGAACGCCCGGCGTGACCGTGAAGATGGCGACCGCGCTCATGGCCGCGGCAAGCGACATGCCGCCCAGCAGCGAGGCCGATACGTTCCAGCGCGCCGACATCCGGCTGGAGATGAGATTGCCGATGGAAAATACCGCCAGCATCGGAACCAGCTGGATGCCTGTCTGAAGGGCGTCGGCGCCGCGCGCCTGCTGCAGGAACAGGCTGAGCAGGAAGAGTTGGCCGTAGGAGGCCAGATTGATCAAAAAGCCGATGCCGTTGGCCGCCGCGAATTGCGTGGTTGCGAAAAGCGCGCGTGGAATGATGGGCTCGGCGTGGCGGCGCTCGCGCCGGACCAGCAGCGTCGCGCTGCCCAGGAACAGGGCGGCGGCGATTGCGATGCGGCTGGAGGTCCAGCCATAGGCGTTGCCCTGGATCAGCGCGAAGCACAGCGAAGACAGCGCGATGATGCCCAGAAGGTGGCTCAGCGGATTGAGCGCGCGCGGCCGGCGGGGCGCGGCCTGGATGCGGCGGCGGGCCAGCCACAGCCCCACGATCCCCAGCGGGATATTGATGAGGAAGATCCCGCGCCAGCCGAACTGGTGGATCAGCATGCCGCCCATCAGCGGGCCGGCCGCGCCCGCTACCGCCACGATCGCCGACCAGGCGGCCAGCATGCGGTTGCGCATGTGCTCGTCGTCATAGGCGTGGGTCAGCAGGCTCAGGGAGCTGGGCATGAACAAGGCCGCGCCCAGGCCCTGGAGCATGCGGGCCAGGATGAGGATGTCCGCATCCGGCGCCAGGCCGCAAAGCAGGGACGCAAAGGTAAAGACGCCCAGGCCTGCCAGGTATATGGTTTTGGCCCCGTAGCGGTCGGCCAGCGCGCCCGCGACGAGGAGCAGGGCGGCGAAGGTGAGCGTATAGCCATCGACGATCCAGACCAGATCCGTCAGGGGCACGGTGAATTGCAGCGCAATGCTGGGCAGGGCGACGTTGACGACGGTGACGTCCAGCATGGCCATGACGAAGCCGATCGCCAGCGTGACGAGCGGCAGCCAGCCGGCGGCGGCGGGTGGGGCATCCAGGGAGGGGGCATGGGGGCAGGCGGAATTCATGGCATGGGCTCAGCGGGCTTTCGAGGAGGCAAGCTTAGGATTTTTCTTTGATGCAAAAAAGCCGAATAATTGCTTTATAGTGATGCGGAAATGCATCAACGGAACTCCGCATGGATTGGGACAACGCCAGGATTTTCCTGGCCATTTACCGGGTAGGCACGCTGCGCGGCGCAGCGGCCCTGCTGCAGATCGATCAGGCCACGGCCGGCCGCAGGCTGGCGGCCTTGGAGTCTTCGCTCGACGCGCGGCTGTTCCTGCGCACGCCGGGCGGATACGTGCCCACGGCCGCCGGCGAGCTGGCGTTCGCTGCGGCGGAACGCATGGAGCAGGCGGCCGACCAGCTGCAGCGCCAGATGCAGGGGCTGGACCACCGCCTGTCAGGCGTGGTGCGGGTGGCGACGTCGGAAACCGTGGCCCGGTATTTCGTCATGGAGGCCATCCGGCGCGTGCACGCCCAGCATCCCGATATCCGCGTCACGCTGTCCACGGCGATCCAGCTGAGCAATCTGACGCGCCGCGAGGCGGACCTGGCGATACGGAACCTCAGGCCGGACAACCCCGACCTGATCCACCGCCACCTGGCGCGCAAGGAGGTCGGGCTGTATGCGTCCCGGGCGTACCTGGCTGAGCACGGCGAGCCCCGCCCGGGAACGGCGTTCGCGGGACACACGCTGGTGGCGTACCAGAAAGCGCTTTTGCCGGGCTGGTCCGACATGTTTTGCGGGGAGCCTACGGGCAATGGCCGCATCGGCCTGGAGGTGAATTCCGGCCTGATGATCATCGAAGCCGTGGTCGCAGGCCTGGGTATCGGCGAACTGCCCACGCATATGGCGCCCGACTATCCGGATCTGGTGCGCATCTGGCCGAACCGCAGCGAACCTTATGATCTGTGGCTGGTGATGCATGGCGACCTGAACCGCACGGCCCGCGTGCGCGCGGTGGCCGACGCGATCGTCGAGGTCTTCGAAGAGGCCAAGTAGCGGCGCCGTTGCGGGGCCGGCTTGTGGGCGGCGTCGCCAGGCGCTAAGGTGGACGAGCCTTGCAAATCCATGACCCAGGAGCCCAGCGTGTCCGATCTTTGGCGTTTGTCCGCAGTTGAGCTTGCCGCCCGTATCCGCAAGCGCGATGTCTCCGCGCGCGAAGCCGCGCAAAGCGCGCTGCAGCGGCTGGAAGCCGTCAACCCCGTTCTCAATGCCGTGGTGGATTACCGTCCCGAATCGGCGCTCGCGCAAGCCGCCGAGGTGGACGCGGCCCTGGCGCGCGGCGAGGAGCCGGGGCCGTTGGCCGGCGTGCCCGTCACGGTAAAGATCAATGTGGACCAGGCAGGCTTTGCCACCACCAATGGCGTAAGCCTGCAGAAGGACGCGATCGCTGCCGAAAACAGCCCGGTCGTGGACAACTTGCGCCGCGCGGGGGCGGTCATCCTGGGGCGCACCAATACGCCGGCGTTTTCGCTGCGCTGGTTCACGAGCAACCGCTTGCATGGCGACACGCTGAACCCGCGCAATCCGGCGCTGACGCCGGGAGGATCTTCGGGCGGCGCGGCCAGCGCCGTGGCTGCCGGTGTCGGCCACCTGGCGCATGGCACCGATATCGCTGGATCCATCCGCTACCCGGCCTATGCCTGCGGCGTCCATGGGCTGCGGCCCTCCCTGGGGCGTGTGCCCGCGTACAACGCGGCGTTGCCCGAACGCTCCATCGGCGCGCAACTGACCGCCGTGTCGGGCCCCCTGGGGCGCAGCATCGCCGATCTGCGGCTGGGCCTGGCCGCGCTGGCGGCGCCAGACCCTCGCGATCCCTGGTGGGTTCCAGCGCCCCTGACCGGGCCCGATGCGCCGCGCCGGGCGGCGCTGTGCCTGAATCCCGATGGCATGGACACCGAACCCGCCGTGGTCAAGGCTTTGCAGGAGGCGGCGCGCAGGCTCAGCGAGGCTGGCTGGACGGTGGACACCCTGGATTCCCTGCCTCCGATGCAGGAGGCGGCCGAACTGCAGATCCGCATGTGGCTGGCGGACGGCTATGAGGCGCTGGTCGCGGCAGCCGAGCAAGAAGGCGACCGCGGTGCGCTCGTGGCGCTGGCGGGCCAGCGCGAGAAGGCGGCCGGCGCCGATCTGGCAGGCTTTTCCGCGGTGCTGACGCGCCGCGCCACGCTTACGCGCATGTGGGAGTTGTTCTTTGCCGATTACCCGGTGCTGCTGCTGCCGGTATCCGCGGAGCTTCCCTTTCCGGACAAGCTCGATCTGCAGGGCGACGAGGCCTATGCCCGCGTCTGGCGCGCGCAAATGACGCAGATCGGCGTGCCGTTCATGGGATTGCCCGGCCTGACGGTCGCGATGGGGACGGCCATGAGCGGCGCGGGTCCGAGCCCGGTCGGCGTGCAGGTGGTGGCGGGGCGCTACCGCGAAGACCTATGCCTGGCGGTCGGCGAGATCATCGAGGCGGCCGGCGAGGCCGTCGGCGTCGCCGAGCCGGCGGCCCGCTAGAAAAAAAGGCTGGCTCGCGGCCAGCCTCCGGTGTTCGCGGTCTACTTGCTGAACCTCAGGGGCAGGACGCCGAGGTCGCCGTAGGCGAGTTCGACGTCACGGTTGGCGGGCACGTCCAGGAATCCGGCGTACGAGCCGGTGATGACGTGCTGGCCGGCCCGCAGCCCCAGGCCTTGTTCGCGCAGGAAATTGGCCAGCCAGTACAGCCCGGCCTTCGGCTGGTCGTTCGGATGGATGCCCGCGTGCTGCTCGATTTCCTCGCCGTCGATGGACAGGGTGATGCTCATGCTGCCGGGGGCGGAATGAGGCGAGGCGATGCGCGGGCCCAGGACCAGCCCCAGGTTGAACATATGGTCTGCCAGGAGCTCGGGCAGGCTGGCGTGTTCCGGAGACGAGTAGCGGCAGCCCAGGACCTCCAGGGCGAGGCGCGCGCCCGCGACTGCGGCGTCGATCTCGGCATCCGTGTAAGGCTCGGCGCGCGCGGGCAGGTCCCGGGCGATCTCGAATGCGATTTCGGGTTCGATGCGCAGCACGTCGGTCCGCGCGGCGATCGGGCCGGTCTCGGCATATGCGACCGTGGAGGCATAGATGGGGGCGACGACGGTTTTCTCGGGGGACGGCAGCGCGCTTTTCCAGGCGGCGATGCCGTCCTGGCGCTTTTCCTGCAGCAGCTGCGCGGTGCGTTGTTGCACGGCGAAGGCCTGCCCCAGCGACTGCGGGCGGACGTCGGCAGGCAGGCGAGGGCCGGCCACGCCGGATTCGCGCGCCGCGATCAGGTAACGGGCCGCCTCGAGGCAGCCGGGATAGTCTTCGATTCTGATCTGCATGCGCTCAGACTCCGAGATACAGCATGATCCACAGGGCGACCATCGCGATCAGCCCCAGCCAGCAAGAGCCCCAGAAGCCGACGATCGGCCATTTCAGGGCTAGCGGCGTCTTCTTCGGATCGACGTGGCCCAGCAGGTCGTTGGCGTTGCCGATCAGCGAGAACCGGGTGCCCGGGAACATCAGGCGGAAGAAGTAGTCCAGCGTGATCGCTGCCCGCACCGCCAGGGGATACTGGGCGAAAGTGCGGTGCTGGAGGTACGGATGCTTCAGCGCGGAGTTGATCTGCTTGCTCTTGAAAAAGAACAGGACGATGCCGCTGATTGTGCAGGTAATGAAGCACAGCACGAAAAGGCTGAAGGCCATGGAAATGGCGGCTGAATGCATGGGGGATCTCGGGTTGCGCGGCGGGCCGCGTTCGGATGACAAGAAAGCCGGGAGAAAATGCCTGGCCGTATTGTAAAAGGCTAGCCGCGGCCCCGTGTTCAGGGCTGCGTCAGGCGCGCCGCGGCGGCGCGCCCGATGCGTCTCAGCCGCGGACCTGGCCTTCGCCGCTCAACACCCACTTCAGCGTGGTCAGGCCTTCCAGGCCGACCGGCCCCCGGGCGTGCAGCCGGTTCGTGGAGATGCCGATTTCGGCGCCGAGGCCGTATTCGAAGCCATCCGCGAAGCAGGTCGGCAGGTTGACGTAGACCGAGCTGGAGTCGACCTCGCGCTGGAAGCGCTGCGCGGCCGACAGGTCCTCGGTGACGATGGCGTCGGTGTGGCCAGAACCCCAGCGCGCGATGTGTTCGATGGCGTCGTCCAGCGAGTCGACGATGCGCACCGCCAGGATGGGGCCGAGGTATTCCGTCGCCCAATCTTCTTCGGTGGCCGGCTTGGCGTGCGGCAGCAAGGCCAGCGTGCGGGGGCAGCCGCGCAGCTCGACGCCATGCTCGGCGAAATCCGCGGCCAGGCTGGGCAGGATGGAAACCGCGGCCACCGCGTCGACCAGCAGGGTCTCCATGGCACCGCAGATGCCGTAGCGGTAGGTCTTGGCGTTGAGGGCAATGGCGTGGGCCTTGTCCGGGTCTGCCGCCGCGTCGATGTAGACGTGGCAATTGCCGTCCAGGTGCTTGATCAGCGGCACCCGGGCTTCCTGGGCCAGGCGGGCGATCAGGCCCTTGCCGCCCCGCGGCACGATGACATCGATGTGTTCGGTCATGGTGATGAGCTTGCCCACGGCGGCGCGGTCGGCGGTGGCCACGACTTGCACGGCGTCTTGCGGCAGGCCGGCGGCGGCCAGGCCTTTTTGCACGATGCGGCCCAGTGCGACGTTGGAGTGCAGCGCTTCGCTGCCGCCGCGCAGGATGGCGGCGTTGCCTGACTTCAGGCACAAGGCCGCGGCGTCGATCGTCACGTTGGGGCGGGATTCATAGATGATGCCGATCACGCCGAGCGGCACGCGCATCTGGGCGACGCGCATGCCGTTGGGACGCACGGTGGTGGCGGTAATGCTTCCGATCGGGTCCGGCAGGGCGGCGATCTGGCGCAGGCCTTCGGCCATGTGCGCAAGCGTCTTGTCCGACAGGGTCAGGCGGTCCAGCAGCGCGGGCTCCAGCCCATTGGCGCGGGCGGCGGAGACGTCTTTCTCGTTGGCCGCCTTGAGCTCGTCATGGCTGGCGGCGAGCGCGTCGGCCATGGCGAGCAGGGCCTGGTTCTTGGCGGCGCCGGTGGCGCGCATCATGGCGCGGGAGGCGCGGCGGGCATTCTCACCCAGGGTGAGCATGGATTGTTCGATGGAGGACGAGGACATGGCGGCGTCGATCATGGAGTATGGGGCGGCATGTGGGCCGCCTGAAGAATCAGTGTATATCCGGCGCGTGGCCGGTGGTGGAGGGCGGAGGCGGCGGCTATGCCGCCTTCACGGTCGTCCGCCGGCGGCGGCTACGCGCAGCGCCAGCCGCGTCATTTCTTCCCAGGGATCGGACAGGCGGCCTGGCACGGAAAGGCCCTTGATCAGGCGGTCCACTTCGTGCGCGTGCTGCACCGCGGCCGGCCAGACGCCCGGCTGCACCCTGCCCAAGGCCTGCAGGGCAAGGCGTTCGTGCGCTCCGAAAATGCGCAGGCGGCGCATCAGGCCATTCACGTCCTGCCCCAGGGCGCGGGCTTCCGCCACGCGGGCCAGCAAGCGGATTTCCTCGCCCACCGCCCACAGCACCAGGGGCAGGGCCTCGCCTTCGGCGCGCAGCCCGTCGATCATCCGGATGGTACGGCCCGTATCGCCGGCGAGCATGGCGTCGCGCAGCCCGAAGACGTCGTAGCGCGCCACGTTCAGCACCGCGCGTTCGACGTCCTCCGCCGCCAACTGGCCCTCGGGATAGAGCAGGCCGAGCTTCTGGATTTCCTGGTGGGCGGCCAGCAGATTGCCTTCGACCTTGTCCGCCATCCATTGAAGGGTGGCGTTGTCGGCACGCTGGTTCTGGCGCGCGAGGCGCATGCCGATCCAGGCTGGCAGGCGGCCCCGTTCGATGCTGGCGATATCGACCATCATGCCGCCGCGGCTCAATGCCTGCACCCAGCGGCTCTCGCGCGTGGCCTTGTCCAGCCGGGGCAGCGAGATCAGGACGAGCGTGTCCGGGTCGGCCTGTTTTTCGGCCTGCTCGGCCAGCCGCGACAGCGTGTCGGCGCCGGCCTTGCCGGGCTTGCCGGTCGGGATCTTGATTTCGAGAATGCGGCGGTCGCCGAAAAGCGACACGCTTTGCGTGGCGGCGGTGACGGAGCTCCAGTCGCTGCGGGCGTCCATCACCATGGACAGCCGGTCGGTATAGCCGGCGTTGCGGGCCGAGGCCCGCAGCACGTCCACCGCCTCCGTCACCAGCAGGGGCTCGTCGCCCGACACCGTATATAGCGGCGCCAGCCGGTTGCCCGGCCGTTGCAGGTGTTCGGCCAGGCGGTCCGCGTCCAGGGGCTGTGCCATTTAGCGCACGTTGGCCGGATCGGTGGTGGACGGCGTGTGCCAGGGCGACGGTGTGCGCTGCGGCTCGGGGGCGTTCGGGTCGTACAGCGGGATTTCTCCGTCTTCGCCGCGTTGCTCGGCGTTCTCGAAGGCGGTGCGCACTTCGGGAGCGGTCAAGCGGCGCAGCAGGCGCGACACGAGGTCGCGCTGCATGGCCCGGTACAGCGTTTCGATCTGGCCCTGCTTGGCCTGCACGACCTGGTCGTCGTAGGGCATTTCGCGGTAGACCGACAGCGTGGTGTCCGGGATCACCGCGCGGCCCTTGGCGTCGATGAGGCGGAACGTATAGTTGATGCCGAGTTCGTATTCCTCGACGCGGCCCTGGGCGTTCAGCGAGACCTCGCGCAAGGTCCGGGCGTCGGAGACCTGCTGGAGGATGGCCTGCGCACCCTTGATGTTGTCGACCAGCTTGGTGTTGGGCGACGCCGCGCGCACCGCGCGGCGCACGTCGGCGCCGAACTGGGTGTTGTCGGGGATTCCGATGTACAGCGTGTCGAACGGCAGCGGAGTGACTCCCCGCAGGGCGAAGCCGCAAGCGGAGAGCAGCATGAACAGCGCCAGGCAGGCGCCGCGCAGCAGCCACGTTTGGCGGGGAAAGTGCGTTTGTTGCCCGGCGAAGTGCATGCTTGACCTCATCAGCCTACGACGTTGACCAGTTTGCCCGGAACCACGATGACGCGCTTGGGCGGACGGCCTTCCAGGAAGCGGGCGACCTCTTCTTGCGCGGCCGCGAGCTTTTCGATGTCTTCCTTGGCGGCCTTGGCGGCCACGCGGATCGAGCCGCGCAGCTTGCCGTTGACCTGGAGCATCAGTTCGATCTCGTCGGCGACCAGCGCCGCCTCGTCCACGTGCGGCCAGGGCGCGTCCAGCAGGTCGCCCAATTCCTGCGCGTAGCCGAGGTCGCTCCACAGGTGCCAGGTGATGTGCGGCACGACCGGGTACAGCACGCGCAGCAGCACGCCCAGGGTTTCGGCGTAGGCGGCGTCCGCGGGAGCGCCTTCAGGCAGCTTGGCGTCGTCGATCGCGTTCAGCATCTTCATGCAGGCGGACACGACGGTGTTGTACTGGATGCGCTGGTAGTCGTAGTCGGCCTGCTTGAGCAGCGAATAGACCTCGCGGCGCAGATCCTTGACGGGAGCCGGAGCCTGCGTCCAGTCGGCGCCGTGAGCCAGGCCGCGGGCGACGGCCTCGCGCTTGGCGTAGCTGATCGACCAGAGGCGGCGCAGGAAGCGGTTGGAGCCTTCGACGCCGGAGTCCGACCATTCGAGGGTCTGCTCGGGCGGGCTGGCGAACATGACGAACAGGCGGGCCGTGTCGGCGCCCAGGGTGTCGATGAGCGACTGCGGGTCGACGCCGTTGTTCTTGGACTTGGACATCGTGCCCACGCCGCCGTAATTGATGGCGGAGCCGTCGGACTTCAGCTTGGCGCCGACGATGGCGCCGCGGTCGTCATAGACGTTTTCGACGTCTTCCGGCCAGAAGTACTCGATGCCGCCCTGGGGCGTCTTGCGCGAATAGATGTGGTTCAGCACCATGCCCTGGCACAGCAGCTTGGTGAAGGGCTCGTCGAAGTTGAGCAGGCCCATGTCGCGCATGACCTTGGTCCAGAAGCGGGCGTACAGCAAGTGCAGTACGGCGTGCTCGATGCCGCCGATGTACTGGTCCATCGGCATCCAGTAGTCATTGCGCGCGTCGACCATGGCGTTGTCGTTGCCCGGCGAGGTGTAGCGCATGAAATACCAGGACGAGTCCACGAACGTGTCCATCGTGTCCGTCTCGCGGCGCGCGGGCTTGCCGCACTTGGGGCAGGCGCAGGACAGGAAGGCCTCGTTCTTGGCCAGCGGATTGCCGCTGCCGTCGGGGATGAGATCGTCCGGCAGGACTACGGGCAGGTCTTTCTCGGGCACGGGAACCGGGCCGCAATCCGCGCAGTGGATGATGGGGATAGGGGTGCCCCAGTAGCGTTGGCGGGAAATGCCCCAGTCGCGCAGGCGCCAGGTGGTCTGCTTTTCGCCCAGGCCCTGCGCGCCCAGGTCGGCCGCGATGGCGTCGACCGCTTCCTTGTGCGAGAGGCCGTCGTACTTGCCGGAATTGATGGTGCGTCCGGCCTGCTTGTCGCCGTACCATTCCTGCCAGGCGTCGGTGGAGTAGGCCTTGCCGGCCACGTCCACGACCTGCACGATGGGCAGGTCATATTTCTTGGCGAAGGCGAAATCGCGTTCGTCATGCGCCGGCACGCCCATGACGGCGCCGTCGCCGTAGGTCATGAGCACGTAGTTGCCGACCCATACCTGGACTTCGGCGCCCGTGACGGGGTGCGTGACGTACAGGCCCGTGGGCATGCCTTCCTTTTCGCGCGTAGCCATTTCGGCCTCGGTCGTGCCGCCCAGCTTGCATTGCTCGATGAACGCGGCCAGCTGCGGGTTGGAGCGGGCGGCCTGGGTGGCCAGGGGGTGTTCCGGCGCCACGGCGCAGAAGGTCACGCCCATGATCGTGTCGGCGCGGGTCGTGAAGACGTACAGCTTGCCGTCCTGGATCAGCTGGCCGTCAGGGCCGGCGATCTTGTGCGGAAACGCGAAGCGCAGGCCTTCGGACTTGCCGATCCAGTTTTCCTGCATCAGGCGCACGCGCTCCGGCCAGCCCGGCAGGTCGTTCTGGACCGCGCCCAGCAGTTCGTCGGCATAGTCGGTGATACGGAGGTAGTAGCCGGGGATCTCGCGCTTTTCGACGAGCGCGCCCGAACGCCAGCCGCGGCCGTCGATGACCTGCTCGTTGGCCAGCACGGTCTGGTCCACCGGATCCCAGTTGACGACCTGGGTCTTGCGGTAGGCCACGCCCTTTTCCAGCATCTTGAGGAACAGCCATTGGTTCCATTTGTAGTACTGGGGATCGCAGGCGCACATTTCGCGCGACCAGTCGATCGCCAGCCCCATCGCCTTCATCTGCTTCTTCATATAGGCGATGTTGTCGTACGTCCACTTCGCCGGGGGCACCTTGGACTTGATGGCGGCGTTTTCCGCCGGCATGCCGAAGGCGTCCCAGCCCATGGGCATCAGGACGTTGTAGCCGCGCATGCGCAACTGGCGGGCCATCATGTCGTTGATGGTGTAGTTGCGCACGTGGCCCATGTGCAGCTTGCCGCTGGGGTAGGGCAGCATCGAGCAGGCGTAGAACTTCGGCTTTTCGGAGCCGTCGGCGTTCTTGGCGTGTTCGTGGACCAGGTAGACGTCGCGGGCCTGCCAGTCTTGGTGGGCGGCCGCTTCGACGATATTGGGGAGGTAACGTTCCTGCATGGGCTCGTGCACGGTGGCAAAAAAGGGTGAGCCGCCCGGCCGCGCCGGGCGCGGGGGCGGCCTGGCTCGGTGGCGGTCAAAACCCCTGATTATAGGAGGTGCTAGGCGTGGACCGGGGGCGAGGCCGTTTCCGGGATGCGCGCGCTTGGCGAGAGGGCGCCGTAAAGCAGCGTTATCCCTCCGAGAACGGCGCCCGCCGTGACCACGCCGGGCCAGCCAAAATGGGCGTACAGCCAGGACGATACCAGCGAACCGGACGCTCCGCCGATGAAGTAGCTGGTCATGTAACCGGCCGTCAGCCGGCTGCGCGCCTCGGGGCGCATCCGGTAGAGCGCGCTGCTATTCGTGACATGCACTCCCTGGATCGCAAGATCCTGCACCAGGATGCCTGCCAGCAGGGCAATCACGGACGCCTGGCCGAAAGCCATCAGTCCCCATGAGCCCAGCAGCAGGAGCAGCCCGACGCGGGTGGCCAGGTTGCCCAGGCCGCGGTCGGCCAGGCGGCCGAATCGGTTGGCGGCGTAGGCGCCGGCTGCGCCGGCCAGCCCGAACAGCCCGATCGTCGTGTTGCTGTATTGATAGGGCGGGCTGGCCAGGAGAAAGGTCAGTGGCGTCCACAGCATGCTGAAGGCGGCGAACAGCAGGCCGCCGAGGAGCGAGCGGGCGCGGAACAGCGGCTCTTCGACGAACATTTTCAAGATGGAGGCAAGCAGGCGCGGGTAGCTCAGGCCCGCGGGGCTCTGGTAGCGGGGCAGCAGGCGCCACAGGGCGGCGGACATGGCCAGCATCAGGATCGCCGCCACCCAGTACACCGTGCGCCAGCTGCCCACGTCGGCCAGCACGCCCGCGATGGTGCGCGCCAGCAGGATGCCGAGCAGCAGCCCGCTCATGACCGTGCCCACCGCCTTGCCCCGTTCGTGGGGGGCGGCCAGCGTGGCGGCGAAGGGCACCAGGATCTGGGCCACGACGGACAGCATGCCGGTCAGCGCGGTGCCCACGATCAGGACGGTGATATTGGGAGCGAAGGCGGAGATGAGCAGGCTCGCCGAGGACAGCAGGCTCATGAGCACGATGAGGCTGCGGCGTTCGAACATGTCGCCCAGCGGCACCAGCAGCATCAGGCCTACCGCATAGCTCAGCTGCGCCGTGGTGACGATGGAGCCGGCCGCGGCGGTGGACAGCGAGAATTGCTCGCCGATGGTGTGCAGCAGCGGCTGCGCATAGTAGTTGCTGGCGACGGCCAGGCCGGTGGCGACGGACATCAGCAGGATGATCGGCGCGGTGAGCACCGGCGCCTGGGGAGAACGGGAAGCGGAAGTCATGGGTCTCGGGCGGGGAATAGCGGATTGCGCCGGGAGGCGCCGGGGCGGAGGGCTCAGGCGTCGATGCCGCCTGGCGTTTCCTGGTCCAGCCTGACCAGCATCTTCTTCAGGAGGCCGGCCAATTGCTTGCGTTCGCTGGCCGATAGCGGATCCAGCAATTCATTGAGGTCCTTCAGGTAGTCCTTCAGCACCGCCTTCACGATCCGCAGGCCCTCGGCGGTGAGCGACACGATGACACCACGCCGGTCGTCCGGGTTGGGGCTGCGCATGAGCAGCCCCGCCTGCTCCAGGCGGTCCAGCCGGTTGGTCATCGCGCCGGAGGTCAGCAGCAGGGCCGCGACCAGCTTCTGCGGGTTGAGGGCGTAGGGCGGCCCGCTGCGGTACAGCGTGGCCAGCACGTCGAATTCGCCCTGGTGCAGGGTGTGGTGGCGAAAACTGCGGTTGACGTTGCGCGTGGCCAGGGCGTTCAGGCGGAACACGCGGGTGATGACGGCCATGGGAGAGAAGTCCTGGCTGGGACATTCCGCGGTCCATTGCGAGATCACCAGGTCGACGAGATCGTTGGTGGATGCCATTTATTTCCAGGTAAAGTATCTTTACGTGAAGATAAATTCTAACAGTGGCATCCCGCAGCGCGCAATGCGCGCGGCAAAAAAGAAGGGCCCGCCTCTTGCGAGGCGGGCCCTTCCGGCTTGACCGGATACTCGCGCGGAATTACTGCGCGGCGTCCTTCAGCTTCTTGAGCGGGCGAACCTTCACCTTGACCGAGGCCGGCTTGGCGGGGAACCAGCGCTCTTCACCCGTGAACGGATCCTTGCCGAAGCGCTTGGCCTTGGCGGGAACCTTCTGCACGGCGACCTTGAACAGGCCGGGCAGCGTGAATTCGCCGGCGCCCTTCTTGTCCACGGAACCCAGAACCGAGGTTTCCAGGCTGGCCAGGACGGCCTTGACAGCCTTGGCTTCAACGCCGGATTGCTCAACGATGTAGGCGATGAGCTGGGTCTTGTTCAGAGCAGCCTTGATGGCCTTGGGGGCAGCAGCGACCTTCTTGGCGGCGACGACCTTCTTGGCTGCGGGCTTCACAGCGGGCTTCGCAGCGGTTTTGGTGGCGGGAGCCTTCTTAGCGGGTGCCTTGACGGCGGGCTTGGTGACTTTCTTGGCAGGAGCTTTTGCTTTCGTGGCCATGGTCAAAATCCGTATGTTGAGGACATGGAGCAGCGCGTGCCGGTTATCGGCATTTAACGCTACGCGCCCGATGATAGCGGAAGAGTGGCGGTAAATGCGGCTTTCCAGCGGGTTTTCAGCCGTTGTTTGTTGTTTTCAACGCAGAAAGTGCCTTCTACAAGGGTTCCGGCAAGATGTCGTGACATTCATCGCGCTTTCTTGCATGGTGCGGCGAAGAGTGAACCAACCGCGCCGCGCGTGTTCCAATTACGGGCGGCGCGGGAGAGGGCCGCACGGCCGGATGCCTGCCTGAAGGCGTCCGGAGGCGTTTCCCGCGAGATGAAAACAACGCATGGAAAGTGAAGCAGCTATATGTTTATGAAGAAGTTGGCGGCGAGCCTGATCGTCGCGGCCGCGTGTGTTTCGGGCGCGGCGGCGCAATCCATGCCTGCGCCGGTGCTGTCGGCGAAGGCATGGCTCCTGCTGGACGAGACCAGCGGACAGGTCATCGCCTCGCATGCTGCGACGGACCGGATAGAGCCCGCGTCCCTGACCAAGATCATGACCGCCTACGTCGTGTTCGAGGCCCTGAGCAAGAAAGAATTGTCGGCCACGCAACTGGTGACCGTATCGACCCGCGCCTGGAAAGTGCCTGCCGGCAGCTCGAAGATGTTCCTGGAGCCGGGCTCCAAGGTGTCGGTGGACGATCTGCTGCGGGGCCTGATGATCCAGTCCGGCAATGACGCGGCCATCGCCCTGGCGGAGGCGGTGTCGGGCAGCGTCGAGGCCTTCGTGGCGCGGATGAACGCCACCGCCGCGAAGCTTGGCCTGCACGCCACGCATTTCGCCAGCCCGCACGGGCTGCCGGATCCGGGCACTTATTCCACCGCGAGCGACCTGTCCGTGCTGGCAGCGCGCTTCATCCGCGACTACCCCCAGCTTTACCAGCGCTACGATTCCGCCAAGCAATTCACCTATAACAAGATCACGCAGCCGAACCGCAACCGGCTCCTGTGGCTGGATCCCAGCGTCGACGGCCTGAAAACCGGGCACACCGAGGCTGCCGGCTATTGCATCGTGGCCAGCGCGAAGCGGCCCAACGGCAAGGACGAGCGCCGGCTGATCACGGTGGTTGTCGGAACGGCGTCGGACAAGCTGCGCACCCAGGAGAGCCGCGAGTTGCTGGAGTGGGGCTTTCAGGGGTTCAATACCATCAAGCTCTACGCGCGGGGCGAGGCGGTAGCCACCCCCGAGGTCTGGAAGGGCGAAAGCGACAGCCTGAAGGTGGGCTTCGAGCGCGACGCCTACGTGACGGTGCCCGCCGGCGCCAAGGTCGAGAGGGTCTGGACGCCTCAGGATCCGTTGGTTGCGCCGATCGCGGCCCAGGCCACGGTGGGCGAGGTGCGCGTGCTGGTGGACGGCAAGCCCGCCATGCAATTCCCCGTCGTGGCGCTGGAGCCGGTGGCCGAGGCTGGATTCGCGGGGCGGGCGTGGGATTCCATCCGCTTGTGGTGGCGCGGCCACGCGGGATAACGGAGGTGTGCGATGGCGGTGAGTTTTCCAGGAGGTCCGGCGCCAGCGCCGGGGGCGGACGATCCGCTGGCCTTGCTGTCGGCCTGCCACGGGCGCATCGCCCGCCAATGCGCCACGCTGGGGCGGCTGGCCGCTCATCTGCCGGCGCACGGCAGCGATGCCGCGGCCCAGACTGCCGCGGCCAGCGTCCTGCGGTACTTCGACACCGCGGCCGCGCATCATCACGGGGACGAGGAAGAGGACCTGTTCCCCGCTTTGATCGATTCCATGGCCGGGTCCGACGCCGTCTGCCTGCACGCGCTGGTGGACGGGCTGGTGGCCGAGCACCGGCAGTTGGCCCGGCGCTGGGAGCCGCTGCGCCAGGCGCTCGCCGAGATATCCCGGGGCCGGCCCGCCGAGCTGCCCGCCCATGAAATCAAGGAATTCACCGAGGCCTACGCCGCGCACATCCGGCGCGAAGAGGACGAATTGCTGCCCATGGCCGCCAGGCTGATCCCCGACGACGCGCTGGCCGCCATCGGGCAGGCCATGAAGTCGCGGCGCGGAGGCGAGGCGGGCTGAGCTCGCGGCGCAGCCCCGATTGGCGCTACGATGCGCGTAGCCGGCGCGCGCCGCGCCGGGTTTTGCGCAACCTGTCCCGCCATGAACCGCAACGCTCGCTTCCGCCAGAAATTGCAGGATCCCGCCTTGATGCACGCCATGTCGGCGCATAATCCGCTGTCCGCCAGGCTGGCGGCCGAGGCTGGGTTCGACGCGATCTGGGGCAGCGGCTTCGAGCTCTCGGCGAGCTACGCGGTGCCCGACGCCAATATCCTCTCTTTCGGGCAGCACCTAGACATGATGCGGGCAATCGCGGCCGCGGTGGACGTGCCGCTCATCGCCGATATCGATACGGGATTCGGCAATGCGGTCAACGTGTCCTACGTCGTGCCCCAGTACGAGGCGGCCGGCTGTTCGGCCATCGTGATGGAGGACAAGACCTTTCCCAAGGACACCAGCCTGCGCGCCGCCGGCCGCCAGGAGCTGGTGCGGATCGAGGAGTTCCAGGGCAAGGTCGAAGCCGCCTGCGGCGCGCGCCGCGACCCGGATTTCTGCGTGATCGCCCGGACCGAGGCGCTGATCGCGGGGATGGGCCAGAGCGAGGCGCTGGCTAGGGCCGCGGCCTACGAGGCCGCTGGCGCCGACGCGATCCTGATCCATTCCAAGCAAAGCACGCCGGACGAAATACTGTCCTTTGCGGCGGCTTGGCGCGGGGGCGTTCCTTTGGTGCTGGTGCCGACCGCGTACCCGCAACTGCGCGAGTCCGACATCCAGGCCCTGGGCAACGTGGGTCTGGTGATCTACGGTAACCACGCCATCCGCGCGGCCGTGGGGGCCATGCGCGACGTCTTCGCCCGCATCCGCCGCGATGGCGGCATCCATGAAGTGGACGCCAGCCTGCCGGCGGTCAAGGAAATCATCGCGCTGCAGGGCGATGCGGGCATGCGGGAACTGGAGCGCCGCTATCTGAAGTAGGCGGGCGCGTTGCGCGCGCCGGGTCTAGAGATTACGCTAGACGGCCTTGCGCGCGCCCGAGAGGCTGGCGGCAGGGCCGATTCAAGAGCAGACGCCAGGGGACGAGAAGGGATGATGCAAGGGGTAATGAACGTCGCGAGCCGGCTGTTCGGGCCGTGGGTCAACGAGGTCAGCGCGCTTACTTTGCGCGCGGACCTGGCGGCGGGCCTGCTGGGCGCATTGCTGGTGCTGCCGCAAGGCGTCGCGTTTGCCATGCTGGCGGGCCTGCCGCCCGAGTACGGCCTGTATTCCGCCATCGTGCCCTGTATCGTCGCGGCGCTGTTCGGTTCCAGCCGGCACGTCATGTCCGGCCCCACCAATGCCAATTCGCTGGCGCTTTATGCCGTCCTGACTCCCCTGGCCGCCGCGGGCAGCCCGGGATACATACAGTTGGCGCTGGCCGTGACCGTGCTGGTCGGGGTGATGCAATGGCTGGTGGGCACCCTGAGGCTGGGATCGTTGGCGCATTTCATCTCGCCGTCGGCGCTGTTCGGCTTTACCAGCGGCGCGGCCCTGCTGATCGCCGTGCATGCCTTGAAGGACGCGCTGGGCTTGCCAGCGCCCGATTCCCACGGCGCGGGCGCTTTGCTGGCAAGCCTGGGCGCGAATATGGAGCGGATCCATTGGGGCGCGCTGCTCGTGACGCTGGCGACCCTGGCCGTGGCCTTGCTGGTGCGCCGGCTGGACAAGCGCAAGCCATACATGCTGGCCGGGCTGGCGGCAGGCTTGGCGGCGGCCGCGGCGTTCAATGCGCTGACCGACGGCGAGCCTGTGTCCGTGCTGGGCGCCATCGCCCAGCCCTGGCCTCCGTTCCAGGTGCCCAGCGTCGACTGGCGCGCCTTGCCCGACCTGCTGAGCCTGGCCTTCGCGCTGACCATCGTGGCCCTGGCGCAATCGATTTCCATCGCCAAGGCCGTGGCCACGCGCTCGGGCCAGCGCATCGACGCGAACCGCGAATTCGTGGGGCAGGGGCTGTCGAACATCGTGGGCGGCTTCTTTTCCTGTTACCTGTCCTGCGGCTCGCTGAATCGGTCCGTTCCCAACTACGAGGCCGGCGCCAAGACGCCGCTGGCCTCCGTGTTCTCGGCCTTGCTGCTGATGGCGCTGGTGGCCTTGTCGGCGCCCCTGCTGGCCATGATTCCCCACGCCGCCATTTCGGGGTTGCTGTTGCTGGTCGCCTGGACCTTGCTGGACATTCCGCGCTGGAGGCAGCTGATCCGGACCCAGCCCAGCGAATGCGTCATCGCCGGCGCAACCCTTGCCGCCACCGTCACGATCCGCATGGAGGTGGCGATTCTGCTGGGCACGGTGCTCTCGCTGATGGTCTATCTGCACCGAACCTCGCGTCCGGCGATGCGCACCATGGGATTCGATGCGCGCGGCCCGGAGCGGCGTTTCGTGGTGCTCGAGCACCAGCCGGAGGCCTTGCCGGAATGCCCGCAGCTGAAGCTGCTGCGCATGGAGGGTTCCGTCTACTTCGGCGCCGCGACGCACGTGGCGCAGCGCCTGCACGAACTGCGGGCGGCGCCCGGCGCGCCGCGCCACCTGCTGGTGATGGCCAAGAGCATGAACTTCATCGACCTGGCCGGCGCCCAGGTCTGGGAAGACGAGCTGGCCGCAAGACGGGCAATGGGCGGCGACCTGTATTTCCATCGGCCGCGTCCGGAGGTGCTGGCCATGTGGCGCCGCACCGGTTTCCTGGAGCGCCTGGGCGAGGACCACGTGTTTCCCGACAAGGCGACGGCGCTGCGCACCATCTATGCCAGGCTGGACCGCGGCATCTGCGCGGGCTGCCAGGCCAGGATCTTCTGGGAATGCTAGCCCGGGGATTCCAGGCAGCCCTGAGCCCGTCACGCGGCAGGCCGCGGGGAGCGGGCCTCAGGCCGGCGGCGCCTCTGTGCCGAGATAGGCGGCCTTGACCCGTTCGTCGGCGGCGATCGCAGCCGGTTCGCCTTCCGCCAGCAGGCCGCCGCGCACCAGCACCGCGATGCGGTCGGCGTGCTTGAATACCACGTCCAGGCTGTGCTCCGTGAACAGGACGGCCATGCGCTGCGTGTCGGCCAGTTGGCGGGTCAGCCGCATCAGGGCGTGGCGCTCGTTCGTGGCCATGCCGGCCGTGGGCTCGTCCATGAGCAACAGGCGCGGCTGGTGCGCCAGCGCCATCGCGAGCTCGACCCGCTTGACGTCCCCGTAGGCCAGCGTGCCGCAAGGCTCGGCGGCCTTGTCCGCCATCTGCACCTGCGACAGCAGGGTCATCGCCTCGTCGACCGCATGCCGGGCGGCGCGGCGCCAGGGGGTGAAGAGGAGCCGGTCGCGCGACAGCAGCGCCGTTTGCACGTTCTCCCGCACCGTCATGGACTGGAAGGTCGCTGCCGTCTGGAAGCTGCGGCCCACGCCCAGCCGGCAGATCTTGCCGGCGGACAGGCCCACCAGTTCGCGCCCGTCCATCAGAACCGAGCCGGAGTCGGGGCGCAACTGGCCTCCCAGCACGTTGAAGCAAGTGGACTTGCCTGCGCCGTTGGGCCCGATCAGCGCCAGCATCCGGCCTGCCTCCAGGGTGAAGGACACGCCGGCCAGCGCGTCGATGCCGCCGAATGATTTCCGCAGGTCGCGGACCTGCAGCAAGGGAGCGGCAGTCACTGGAGCACCTTCGTGTTCCGCAATTCGGTATTCGCCTTTGGGGCGGCCCGGCAGGCTCATGCGCGCCTCCCGGCCAGCCGCGCCGCGGCGCCCGCAAGGCCTGCGGGGAAGACCATGACCAGGGCCAGGATGGCCAGTCCGAGCACGGCGTGCCAGTACTCGGTGCTGCGGGCGGCGGCATCCTGCAGCCAGGTGTAGGAGGCCGCGCCCACGAGCGGGCCGGCCAGCGTTTGCAGGCCGCCCAGCAGCACCATGACCAGGCCGTCCACCGACCGGCTCACGGCCAGCACGTCGGGCGCGATGCTTCCCTTGGAAAATGCATAGAGCGAACCCGCCAGCCCTGCGGCGAAGGACGCTGCCACGAAGCCCGCCCATTGCACGCGGCGGGTGTCCATGCCGAGCGCTTCGGCGCGCAGCGAAGAATCCCGCACGCCGCGCAGCGCATAGCCTAGCGGCGAGAACGCCAGCCGGCGCAGCCACCAGACGCCCGCGGCGCAGAGCGCCAGGGTCAGGTAGTAGAACCAGGGGCCGCGCGCCAGCCACGCCGATGGCCACAGGCCGATCAAGCCGTTGCTGCCGCCCGTCACGTCGTCCCATTGGTAGGCGAGCGCCCACAGGATCTGCGCCACCGCCAGGGTCAGCATCGCCAGGTACACGCCGGACAGCCGCACGCAGAACCAGCCGAACAGCAGGGCGCCGAACGCGGCGGCGAAGGGGCCGAGCAGCAGCGCCGCTTCCATCGGCACGGACGCCAGTTTCAGCAGCAGCGCGGCGCCATAGGCGCCCAGGCCGAACCAGGCGGCGTGGCCGAACGACGTCATGCCCGCCAGCCCGGTCAGGAAGTGCAGGCTGGCGGCAAACAGCGCCGCGATCAGGATTTCGGTCAGCAGGATGCCCAGATAGGGCCATTGGATGGCCGCGACCGGGGCTAGCGCCAGCAAGACCAGCAGCGTGCCGTAGGCGAACCGCAGGCGCGGACCCGCAGGCGCAATGGGGCGTTCTGCCGCGACGGCATGGGACGAGGGCCCGGGCGGCTTGCCCAGCAGGCCCCAGGGCCGCACCACCAGCACGATGGCCATGACGGCGAATTCCGCCAGCAGGGTGAGCTTGGACAGATTGAAGATCCAGGGGCCGACCTGTACGGCGCCCAGGAACACGAACAGGGCCTTGGTCGAGCAGATGAGCAGGGCGGCCAGGAAAGCGCCGGGTATCGACCCCAGGCCCCCCACGACGACGACCACGAAGGCGCTGGCGATGATCTCCAGGTCGAGGCCTAGCGTGGCGGGGACGCGCGGGGCGGCCAGGGCGCCGCCCAGGCCGGCAAGAAAGGCGCCCAGCGTAAAGGCCGAGGTGAAGAGCCAGGCCTGGTTCACGCCCAGCGCGGCCAGCATCTGGCGGTTTTCGGCGGCGGCGCGCAGCAACCGGCCCCAGCGGGTGCGCATCAGCAGCAGCCAGAGCAGGCCCAGCACGACAGGGCCCGCGGCGATCAGCAGCAGGTCGTATTCGGGATAGCGGCGGCCGAGGATCTGCACGGCGCCCGACAGGCCTGGGGCGCGCGCCGCGAATAGATCCTCGGGCCCCCAGATCGCCAGCGCCGCGTCGCCGATGATGAGCACCATCGCAAACGTGGCCAGCAGCTGGAAAAGCTCGGGGGCCTGGTACAGGCGCTTGAGGACCAGCCGCTCGATCGCCGCCCCGATGGCGCCTGTCGCCAGCGCGGCCAGCAGCAAGCCGGCCCAGTAGCCCGCGCCGTCGCCGAAATAACCGGTGAAGGTCCAGGCGAGATAGATCCCCAGCATGTAGAACGAACCGTGCGCGAAGTTCACGACACGGGTCACGCCGAAGATCAGCGACAGGCCTGCAGCCACCAGGAAGAGCGCGCTGGCGTCCGCCAGGCCATTGAGCAGCTGCAGCAGCAGTCCGGAAAGACTCATCAGTGCGCCGGACGCATCTTGCGGACCTGTTCGTCGGGCGGCTGCAGGCGGGCGCCGTCGATATAGGCGAAGTCCTTCATGACGCCCTTGCCGTCTTCCACTGCGGTCACGCCCACGTAGACGCCCATGGTCGATTGATGGTCGATCTTGCGGTACTGGATCTGGCCGTAGGGCGTGTCCACCTTCAGGCCCGCGAACGCGTCGACGAGTTTTTCGGTGTCCACCGCGCCGGCGGCCTTCAGCCCCTCCGCGATCGACATGAGCGAGGCGTAGCCGACGACCGAACCCACCTTCGGATTTTCGTTGTAGCGCTTCTTGTAAGCCTCGACGAAAGCGGTGTTGGCCGGGGTGTCGATGGCGTACCAAGGGTATCCGGTGACGATCCAGCCCGTGGGCGTGTCGGCGCCCAGCGGCTCCAGGTATTCGGGTTCGCCGGACAGCACCGAGACGACGGCGCGGTTCTCGAACAGGCCGCGCGTATTGCCCTCGCGCACGAAGCGGGTCAGGTCTGCCGCGAACAGCACGTTGAAGATCGCATCGGGCTTGGCGTCGGCCAGAGCCTGCACGACGGCGCCGGCGTCCACCTTGCCCAGCGGCACGGCTTGCTCGGCCACGAATTCCACGTCGGACTGGAAGGACGTCATCATGGCCTTGAACGTGGCCACCGCCGATTGCCCATATTCATAGTTGGGGTAGACGATGGCCCAGCGCTTCTTGCGCAGGGCCAGCGCCTTGGGGGCCAGGGCCGCGACGTGCATCCAGGTGGAGGGGCGCAGCCGGTACGTGTAGCGGTTGCCGTCCTGCCAGGTGATCTTGTCCGTGAGCGGCTCGGCCGCCAGGAAGAACACCTGCTGCTGCTTGGCGAAGTCCGTCAGCGCCAGGCCGGTGTTTGAGAGAAATCCTCCGAACAGCAGTTCGACTTTTTCGCGCGCCAGCAATTCCTGGGCCGCGCGCACCGAATCGCCGGGGTTGCCGTTGTCGTCGCGCGAAATGACTTCCAGCTTCCTGCCCAGCACGCCGCCCTGGGCGTTGACCTGTTCAAGCGCCAGCTGCCAGCCCTTCTTGTAGGGGCCCAGGAAGGCCGGAATCGCCTTGTAGCTGTTGATCTCGCCGATGCGGATCGGCGGCTCCTTGTCCTTGGCGTGGGCGGCCGGCGTCAAGGCCAGGGTCAGGAGAGCCGGCGCGAGGGCTCGGCGCAGCAGGGTAAGGCAGGGACGGAGCATGGCAGTATCGCGTGGAGAGGAATCGAGGCGCCCCGTGGGAGGGGCGGCGGCCCAATTGAAGCATGTGTCTTCGCCGTGCCGCAATAACGCAGCGATGAAAAACAAAAAGGCCCTGCATTGCAGGGCCCTTTTGCTACCTCGGATACCGGCCGAATTACTTCAGCTTGGTTTCCTTGTAGTCGACGTGCTTGCGAGCGACGGGATCAAACTTCTTGATCAGCATCTTCTCGGGCATGTTGCGCTTGTTCTTGGTGGTCGTGTAGAAATGACCCGTGCCGGCGGTCGACTCGAGCTTGATCTTTTCGCGGATACCTTTGGCCATGTCGTGCTCCTAGTATGTAGATTGGCGGGATGGCCGATTAGGCGATTTCGCCGCGGGCACGCATTTCGGCCAGGACGGCGTCGATGCCGTTCTTGTCGATCGTGCGGATGGCCTTGGCCGAAACACGCAGGCGGACCCAGCGGTTTTCGCTTTCAACCCAGAACCGGCGCGATTGCAGGTTGGGCAGGAAGCGGCGCTTGGTCTTGTTGTTCGCGTGCGAAACATTGTTGCCCACCATCGGGCCTTTGCCGGTCACTTGGCATACGCGTGCCATGGATGCACCTCTTTGTGTCGTTCTTTTCGCGCATCGCTTGGGGGTAGACGGGGGTTCAGCCGCCGGGCTGTACAGAAGCATCGCGTGTTGCGAGTGCTGCTTTGCCGGCCACCCAGTCTTAGTGGATGGGGAGGAACCGGTGTTCAGGTTCGTCCCTGTGCTTATACCCGCTGCCTGCCACCCGCGAATCTTTCCAGACGGTTCCGGAAAAAGAATCTTGACGCTACGCGGTTGGGGTCAGAGTGCCGAACTACAAAGCATAGTAGTCCTGCACGGGAAACTTCATGTGAAGACTTAGATTCTAATACGAAAAACGTAAATAAATCAAGCAGACAGGCTAGCGGGTGTGCAATTGCGCCACGCGGCCGGAAAACCAGGACAGGCAGGCGCAGACCGCCAGCGTGGTGGTCAGGGGCAGCGCGCTGTCCGCTTGCCAGGCGCTGACCGCGAAGCCGGCGAGCGCGCCGCAGGACAATTGAAGTGTCCCCAATAGCGCGGACGCGGCTCCCAGCCGCTTGCCCTGTTCCGCCAGCGCCAGCGCCGCTGAATTGGGGTTCACGAAGCCCTGGCTGCCCATGTAGCAGATCAGGCACAGCATCAGCAGGGGCAGCGTCATCCAGCCCGCCAGCGTCAGCGCGACGGCCGCCAGGCTGGCGCAGGCCAGCGACATCAGCGCGCTGCGCTGCAGCTGGCGCGGTGTGTAGGTGCGCAGCAGCCGGGCGCTGATCTGCGAGCAGACGATGAGCGACAGCGCGTTGGTGCCGAACAGCAGGCCGTAATACTGCGGAGGCACGCCGTACAGCTCGATGAAGACGCGCGGTGAACCGATGATGTAGGCGAACATGCCGGCCTGGCCGAAGCCGCCGGCCAGGCTGTGCGCCATGAAGCCGCGGTGCGCGAACAGGTCGCGGTAGTTCCGCAGGATGGTGCTCCAGCGCAGCGGCACGACGCGGTCGGGCGCAAGCGATTCCTTCATGATCTTGAGCACCGCTATCATCAGCATCGCGCCGCCCGCCAGCATGACCCAGAACAGGCTGCGCCAGCTGGTGATGGCCAGCAATTGCCCGCCGATCAGCGGCGCGAGGATGGGGGCGAGGCCCATGATTAGCATCAGCAGCGACAGGGCGCGCGCGGCTTCATGGGTTTCGTAGTGGTCGCGGATGACGGCGCGCGGGATCACGATGCCGGCGGCGCCGCCCATGGCCTGCACCACGCGCCAGCCGGTCAGCGCTTCGACCGACCCGGACAACGCGCAACCCAGCGAGGCAATCATGAACAGCGTCAGGCCCACCAGCAGCGGAGGCTTGCGCCCGTAGCGGTCGGCCATGGGGCCGTAGAAGACCTGCGCCATCGCCAGGCCGATCAGGTAGGCAGCCAGCGTGCGCTCGACGTCGCCGCGGGATACGCCCAGGTTCGCCGCGATCGTGGGGAACGCGGGCAGGTACATATCGATGGCGAACGGGCCGATGGCCGTCAGCGCGCCCATGAGAATAAGCCAGCCGGGCAGACCGCTGCGGAAAGAATGTGATGGGGGCATGAGGATCGCGTTACAACGCAGGACAGGGCGCCGATGCGGTTTGTTGCATGTTTTGGGCCAAGTCAGCGACTGTATCACGCATAACCTTACATGCAAGTTTCAGCAATTTTCCGATAAAGTCATCGGCGTCCGTACGCATCCAGGGGAGTAGCCGTGAATCCTTTGTTGTCTGTGGTGGAGCGCAAGCTGCAGGCCTTGCCCGTGACCGTCCAACTGGTGCTGCCCGACGGCACCGTGCTGGGGGCGCCCGACCCCCGCGTCCGTTTCGTCGCCCATGACAAGACCGCGCTGGCGCACCTCGCCGAAGGCGCGGTCGGCGTGCTGGGGCAGGACTACGTGGAAGGCCGGATCGATATCGAAGGCAATATGCGCGACGTCATGGCCGCGGCCGCCGCGCTGCTGCCCGGCTCGCCGGTGGACGCCGCCAGGGGCGGCTGGCTGACCGAACTGGTGCGCAAGGTCGTGTCGGTCTGGCGCCACTCGGTGGAGCGCGACGCGAAGCAGATCGAATTCCATTACGACCTGTCCGACGACTTCTATGCGCTGTGGCTGGATCCGCGCCGGGTCTATTCCTGCGCCTACTTCCGCCGGCCGGACATGAGCCTCGCCCAGGCCCAGGAGGCCAAGCTGGACCACATCTGCCGCAAGCTGCGCCTGCGCGAGGGCGAGCGCTTCCTAGATGTGGGCGCGGGGTGGGGCGGGTTGCTGCTCTGGGCCGCGGAAAACTACGGCGTGGATGCCACGGGCATCACGCTGTCGCGCAACCAGCATGCGCACGTCAACCGGCTGATCGAGGAAAAGGGCCTTGCGGGGCGCGTCCGCGTCGAGCTGCTGGACTACCGGAAGCTGGACGAATCCACCCCTTACGACAAGATCGCCTCGGTGGGCATGTTCGAACACGTGGGGCGGGCGCAGCTGGAGGGGTATTTCGCCAAGCTGCGCCGGCTGCTCAAGCCGGGCGGATTGATCATGAACCATGGCATCACCGCCGCGGGGGTCTACAACGCCGAGCTCGGCAACGGCATGGGCGAATTCATCGAAAAGTACATTTTCCCCGGCGGCGAACTGACCCATATCAGCGTCGTGATGGAGGCCATGACCAACGGCGGGCTGGAAGAAGTGGACGTGGAAAACCTGCGGCCGCATTACGCGCGCACCTTGTGGGCGTGGAGCGACGCGCTGGAGGCGCGCCTGCCCGAAGCCGCCGGGATCCTGGGGGGCGAACAGGGCGAGCGCTCGCTGCGCGCGTACCGGCTCTACCTTGCCGGGTGCGCCATGGCGTTCGAGCACGGCTGGATCGCCCTGCACCAGATACTGGCGCAGCCCCCGGCCACGGGGCGTCCGGACGAACTCGACAACCCCGCAGACCTCGCCTATCCATGGCGGCGGGACTACATGTACGGGGAAGGGCGCTAACCCGGGAAGCTGGGCCTGGTCATGCCCGCCCAAGAGGGTCGAAATGGGCATTCCAGGCCGTTTTGAAATCGCTGGAATGTATTAATAAGAATATATATTTAACTAAATGTAAACTCGATTCCGAATCAAATTCCCTTAGGGAAAAACGGCGATTTCCCTGTGGTCGATCGGGGTTATCCCGCACTCATTTTTCCCGAAATGTTTCTGTTTTGTTCAGGGGTGGGGTTGGGTTGGGCATCAATTTCGTTTAAGATGCTCGCTTCTTCGTTCAGTTTGTTCACTTTCTGTGGGTTTTCAAAAACTGCGTTTTTGAAACTCCTGTCTTGCAAGACCCCGCATCCTCGCGGAGGGTCTTGTTGCTAGTGTCGGTTTGTATTGGCGGTTCTGCCCGTCTTCCGCACAACCCCCTTAGCTCCATGGCACCCACGGGCCCAGCCCTGCGTGTGTCCCTGAACCTATGGAGGCAAAAGCCAATGCGTTTTACCCCTGTCAAGACCCTGGCCGCCGCGGCCGTGTTCTTTGCATTTGCCGGTTCGGCCCAGGCCGCCGACGCCGCCCAATGCGAGCTCAAGCGTCCAGTCAATTTCGGCGCAATGAACTGGGAATCCAACCTGGTTCTCGTTGACGTCGAGCGTTTCATCATGGAAAAGGGCTACGGCTGCAAAACCGAGACCCTGCCTACCGAGACCCTTCCGGCGCTGGCCGCGCTCGAGCGCGGCGACCTGGACATCAACACCGAGATCTGGCTGAACAGCGTCGCCGATCCCTGGGACCGCGCCGAGAAGACCGGCAAGGTCAAGCGCATCGGCGACCTCTACATGGGCGCCGAAGCCTGGTACATCCCGCGCTACACGGCCGAGCGCCTGCCGGAACTGAAGTCCGCGGCCGACCTGCCGAAGTTCAAGGACGAGTTCAAGGATCCGGAAGAGCCCGGCAAGGGCCGTTTCTACGGCTGCCCGGCAGGCTGGGGCTGCGAAGTGACCAGCAACAACCTGTTCCACGCCTTGAAGCTGGACGACACCTACACGCTGTATTCGCCCGGTACGGGCGCGGCGCAGAAGGCGGCCCTGATGTCGGCCTACAAGCGCAAGCAGAACGTCGTTTTCTACTACTGGTCGCCCACGCCGCTGGTCGGTTCGATGGACCTGGTCAAGCTGGACATGCCGCCCTATGACGCCGAAAAGCACAAGTGCCTGACGTCGCCCAAGTGCGCCAATCCCGAGCCCAGCGCCTATCCTGACAATCCCGTCTTCACCGCGGTAAACACCAAGTTCTCGGAGGAAGCGCCCAAGCTCACCGAATTCCTGTCCAAGGTGTCGGTGCCGCTGCCGGTGATCAACGAAACCCTGGCCCACATGGAAGAGACCGGCGACGAGTCTACCGCCGTGGCCAAGTGGTTCCTGAAGAACAAGCCCGACGTCTGGACCAAGTGGGTCCCCGCAGACGTCGCCGGGCGCGTCCAAAGCGCGCTCTAACCTGCCGTGAGCCTGGCAGCGCGCCACCATGGCGCGTACCGGCCCTACCTCGGGCCGGACTGCTTTGCCGGGATGGCCGCCGGCCGGGCGAGGTTGCCCGGCCAGATGCGCGCTTGTGCCGCCGACTTGGCGGGCCGCTTCCGCCCTGGAAGCCCCTTGGTTTCATTGTCTTGCGCGATGCCGCGGCCTGCGGCGGCACGGGCGATGAGCGCGCCAGAATGGAGTAGAACGAATGTTTCCTGAAATTATTCCCGCCCGGCAGGTCCGGGGGGCGATCGACGGTTTCGTCGATCATTTGGTCACCAACTACGCGGACACGCTGGAAACCCTGTCCCAGCCCGTCCTGCATGCGCTGGTGTGGCTGGAGCAGGTGCTGCGCAGCTCGCCCTGGTGGGCGGTGGTCGCCGTCACGGTGGCGATCGCGTGGGGCGTGAGCCGCCGCATCGGCCTGAGCCTGGCGATGGGCGCGCTGCTGTGCGTGATCGGCGTGCTGGGCCTATGGGACGCCGGCATGCAGACGCTGGCGCTGATGATCATGGCGGCCGGCCTGTCCGTGCTGATCGGCATTCCTCTGGGCGTGCTGATGGCACGGGTCAACTGGCTGCGTTCCGGCATGCTCCCCGTGCTGGACGTGATGCAGACCATGCCCAGCTTCGTGTACCTCATTCCGGTCGTCATGCTGTTCGGCCTGGGCAAGATCCCCGCGATCATCGCCACGGTCATCTACGCCGTGCCGCCGCTGATCCGCCTGACGGACCTGGGCATCCGCCTGGTCGACCGCGAAGTGCTGGAAGCGTCGCGCGCCTTCGGCGCCAATCCGCGCCAGCAGCTTTTCGGCGTGCAGCTGCCGCTGGCGCTGCCCAACATCATGGCCGGCATCAACCAGACCACCATGATGGCGCTGTCGATGGTGGTGATCGCGTCCATGATCGGCGCGCGCGGCCTGGGCTATGAAGTGCTGCTTGGGATCAACCGTCTGGAAGTGGGCCGCGGCCTGCTGGCCGGGCTGGGTATCGTGGTGCTGGCCGTGCTGTTCGACCGGATCACGCAATCGTATGGACAGCGCATGCGCATGGGAGGCCAGCGATGAGCAAGATCGAGGTCAAGAACATCTACAAGATCTTCGGGGCGCACCCGAAGAAATGGCTGGAAGCCGCCCAGGGCGGCATGAGCAAGGAACAGCTGCTGGCCGAAAGCGGCCACACGCTGGGCCTGCGCGATATCAGCCTGTCGATTGAAGAGGGCAGCATCTACGTCATCATGGGCCTGTCGGGTTCCGGCAAGTCCACGCTGATCCGCCATTTCAACCGCCTGATCGAACCCAGCGCCGGCCATATCCTGGTCGACGGCGTGGACGTGGTCAGCCTGAACAAGCGCGACCTGGAAGTCTTCCGCCAGAAGAAGATGAGCATGGTGTTCCAGCGCTTCGGCCTGTTCCCGCACCGCACGGTGCTGGACAACGCCGCCTACGGCCTGACCGTGCAGGGCGTGGGCCGCGCCGAGCGCGAGAAGCGCGCCCGCGAATGGCTGGAGCAGGTGGGCCTGTCGGGCTTCGAGAACCAGTATCCGCACCAGCTGTCGGGCGGCATGCAGCAGCGCGTGGGCCTGGCCCGCGCGCTGGCCACGGATGCCGAAATCCTGCTGATGGACGAAGCGTTCTCGGCGCTGGATCCCCTGATCCGCCGCGAGATGCAGGATCAGCTGCTGCAATTGCAGGCCAAGCTGAACAAGACCATCGTCTTCATCACGCACGATCTGGACGAGGCCCTGCGTCTGGGCAACCGCATCGCGATCCTGAAGGACGGCGAACTGGTGCAGGAAGGCACGCCGGAAGACATCCTGCTGAATCCGGCCAACGATTACGTGCAGTCGTTCCTGCAGGACGTGAACCGCACCAAGGTGCTCAATGCCACGCATGCCGTGAACCCGGCGCGCCTGACCCTGACCATGCGTTCGCGTCCCGCGCACGCCATGGACCGCATGCGCGCGCTGGACTACGAGTACGCGCCGGTATTGGACGGCAAGCGCCTGGCCGGCGTGCTGACCGCCGAGGCGGCCGAAAAGGCCATCCAGGATGGCGTGCGCGACATCTCCCGCTACGTCGAGGACCTGGCTTCCGTGCCGGCCACGGCGGGCCTGGGCGAAGTGCTGGCCCAGCTGGTCCACAGCGACCAGCCCGTGGCGGTGACGGGCGAGGACGACGAGTTCATCGGCATGCTGTCGCGCAAGAAGGTCGTGGAGCTGGTCACGCCGGCCCTGGCCGATACCGCGGCGCCTGCCGAAGAGGCGGCCTCCGGCCAAGAGGCCGAGCCCGAGTTGGAACATCGGGACCAGGCCGCCTGACAGGGAAGACCCGTATCCGGACTGTGCCTGGGCATGGGCAAAGTCCGGATATGATGGTCAACCGGCCGGATGGCCGGTTTGTCTCCCTTCATTCGGAACATCGGAAGCCGTCATGCCCATTTTGAATGTCCAGATCATGCAAGGCCACTCGGCCGCCCAGAAAGCCACTCTGCTGAAGGCAGCGTCCAACGCCGTCGTCGAGAGCATCGCCGCGCCGTTGCCCAGCGTGCGCATCGTGCTGCAGGAAGTGCCCGCGGAAAACGTGATCGTGGCAGGCGAGATCGGCAAGCGGATGGCGCGCGTGGACGTGGCGCTGATCGAAGGCCGCGACGAAGCCAAGAAGGCGGCCCTGATCGCCGCGCTGAACCAGGCGGTTTGCGCCAGCATCGATATCTCGGGCGAAGACGTGCGCGTGTTGATCCGCGACGTGCCGAAGGTCGATATGGGCGTGGCCAACGGGATCAGCGCCAAGGCTGCGGGGCGCTGAAAGAAGTTTTGCCCCCACGCTGCGCACGCTAGGCGTGCATTGCTGCCCCCCAAGGGGGCTGGCCCGCCTTGGGGCGGCCCGGCGGCGGGCCGGCCATTCTTGCGCAGGCTGGGTACGCTTGCCGCACTGCGCGCGCTTTGCGTGCTTGCTGCCCTTCGAGGGGGCTGGTCCGCCTTGGGGCGGCCCGGCGGCGGGCCGGCCATTCTTGCGCAGGCTGGGTACGCTTGCCGCCCCGCGCTTCAATCCAACTTCACGTTGGCGGCCTTTACCACTTCGCCCCAGCGCGAGATTTCACTTTTTATGTAGGCCGCGTATTCCTGGGGCGTGGACCCTAGCGCCTGAGCGCCTTGCGCCTTGAGCTGCTTCTGCATTTCGGGCGACTGCAGCGCGCGGCGGATTTCGGCGTTCAGCTTTTCAATCACCGGCTCGGGCGTGCCGGTCGGCACCACCACGCCCTGCCACGCTCCCATTTCGAATCCGGGCACCGCCGTTTCCGCCACGGTCGGCACGTCGGGCAGCTGGCCGCTGCGCGCGCTGCTGGTCACCGCCAACGCGCGCAGCTTGCCTTCCCGGATGAAACCGAGCGAGTCGTTCAGCGTGTTCGTCATTACTTGCACCTGCCCCCCGACCAGATCCGTCATGGCCGGGGCGCTGCCGCGATAGGGCACGTGCACCGCGTCGATCTCGAGCGAGCGCAGCAGGAGCAGGGCGCCAAGGTGGGTGACGTTGCCGGCGCCCGCCGAGCCGTACGAGAGCTTGCCTGGATTCTGGCGCGCATACTGGACGAACGACTGGGTATCCTTTGCCGGCACGGACGGATGCACCAGCAGCACCAGCGGAATGACGGCCGTGGACGACACCGGCGCGAAATCCTTGACCGGGTCGAATGCCAGCGACCGGTAAAGATTGGGGCTGAGCGCGATGGAAGAGGTGTTGTAGAGCACGGTATAGCCATCGGGCTTGGCCGCCGCCGCGTATTGCATGCCGATGTTGCCGTTGGCGCCGCCCTTGTTCTCGACCACGACCGTCTGGCCCAGCTGGTCGGTCAACTGCTTGGCCAGCACGCGCGCGACCAGGTCGGTGGGGCCGCCGGGCGGGAACGGCACCACCATCGTTACGGGCCGCTCGGGCCAGGCGGCGGCATGGGCGCCGGCCGCGCTTCCAAGCGCCAGTACGGCCAGGCTGGCCGCCAGCATTGCTTTCTTCATGGTTTGTCTCCTTGTGTTTTTCTGGACGACGCGGATCGCGTCCAGGCGGCGGCGCCCTCTGGGCGGGGCGCTTGCCGCCCGATCAGGCCTCGGGCCTGCCGGCCAGCATGCGGGTGGCCGTGTAGCTCATCACCGGCTTGCCATGCTGGTTGCGGACTTCGATGGCGGACGTGACGACCGCCCGGTTGTGCTGCGAGGTCGGGCGCACGCCGGTCACTTGGATCTCCGCCCAGATGGTGTCGCCCGCGACCACGGGCGCCAGCATTTTCTTGTGGACTTCCAAAAGGGCCAGCCCCGTGCCCTGGACCATGCCCTGCATGATCAGCCCCTCGATCAGGCCATAGGTCAGCGCGCCGGGAGCGGGGCGGCCCTGGATCGCGCCGTGCGCATAGGTGGCGTCGATGAAAATCGTCTCCAGCATTCCCGTCACGCTGATGAAGTTGACGATATCGGTCTCGGTAACCGTGCGGCGGAATGTATGGAAGCGCTGGCCCACGGACAGGTCCTGCCAGTAATAGCCCTGGCCCAGTTGCGCGATGGCGGCGTTGCTGCGGTCTGCGTTCATGCGGGGTTCTCGCTGTTGTCGAGGGTTGTGGAAAGCACGTCGAGCGCGGCGCCCGTCTCCAGGAGCGCGGCGATACGGGTTTCGTCCAGGCCGGCTTCGCGCAGCACGTCGAGCGTATGTTCGCCCAGGCGCGGCGGCATCGTGGCGGGCACGTGGGAATGCTGCAGGCGCACTGGGTTGCGGGGAAAGCGGTAGCGGCTGCCCGACGCGCTTTCCAGCGGCACGAAGAAGTCCACGCTTTGCAGGTGCGGATCGGCCTCCAGGTCCTGCAGGCGGTTGACGGGCGCGGCCGGGATCTCCAGCCGTTCGCACAGGGCGAGCCAATAGGCGGTATCGCGGCGGGCGACGATCTGGGCCTGCAATTCGTACAGCGTCTCGATGTGGCGCGTTCGAGCGGAAATGTCGGCAAAGCGGGCATCTTCCGCCAGGTCGCGGCGGTCCGCGGCGATGAAGAAATCGCGCCAGTGGGCGTCGGTGTAGGGCATCAGGCAGACGTGGCCATCGGCCGTGCGGCAGGGCTTTCGCCAGGGAGTGAGCACGCGCGGATAGCCGGCCTGGCCCGGTTCGTCGGCCAGGTGCCTGCCGTAGTAATGCTCGACCAGCGCGTAGGACGCCATGCTTTCGAACATGGGCACTTCCAGCTGCTGTCCGGCGCCGGTCCGCTCGCGCTGGAACAGGGCGGCCAGGATGGCATGGGCGGCGACCAGGCCGCAGGTCTTGTCGGCCGCGACGGTGGGCAGGTAGCGCGGTTCGCCCGTCTGGCGGTCGACCAGGTCGGCAAAGCCGGACAGCCCCTGGATGATGTCGTCATACGCGGGCCGGCCATCATAGGCGCCGCCCGCCCCGAAGCCATACAGGCCGGCATACACCAGCCGCGGATTGCGCGCGCAAAGCGTTTCCGGACTCAGTCCGAGCGCGGCCATCTTGGCGGGCCGCATGCTGTGCATCAGCACGTCGGCCTGATCCACCATGGTCAGCAGCGCCTGCCGAGCGGCGGCCTGCTTCAAGTCCAGCACGATGCTGCGCTTGTTGCGGTTCAGGCCCAGGAAGATCGCGGCCAGCCCGGGTTCCTGCGCGGGGCCGGTGCGGCGCGTCGAGTCGCCAGCCGGCGCCTCGACCTTGATGACATCGGCGCCGTAGTCGGCGAGTATCTGCGACGCGTAAGGGCCGAACACCACGGACGTCAGGTCCAGGATGCGCACGCCGTCCAGCGCGCCGGCTCGTGGGAGGGGAGTGGCTGTCATGACGGGAATGCTATCGGCCTCGCGCATACGCGTCTAATATGGCTTAGGTATTGGGCGATATGGAATTTGTTATGGCTATCGATCTACGGCAGCTCCGGCAGTTCGTGACCATTGCGGAGCAGGGCAGCTACCGGCGCGCAGCCGATCTGCTGCACATCGCGCAGCCCGCGTTGTCGGTGTCGATCCAGAAGCTGGAACATGCGGTGGGGGTGCCGTTGCTGGTGCGCGGCCCCAAGGGCGTGACGCCGACTCCGGCCGGCCAGGCCTTGATGGCCGACGCCCGCCGGGCGCTGTTCCATTCCGAACAGGCGCGCCAGGCTGCCCGCCGCGTCGCGCTGGGCGAGTGGGGGCTGCTGCGGCTGGGCTTCGTCGGGTCGGCCACGTACATGTTGCTGCCGCGCTGCCTGCCGGCGTTCCGCGCCCGGTATCCGGATCTGCAGCTGGATCTGCGCGAGGACAGCACGGTAGGGCTGGTGGCGATGCTGCGCGCCAACGATATCGACGCCGGCCTGGTGCGCGGCCCGCTGGCGGAGGACCCTGGGCTGGATTCCTGGGTGGTGGAGCGGGACGACCTGATCCTGGCGGTGCCGGCGGGGCATCCGCTGGCAGCCGGCGGTCCGGTCCAACTGGAGCGGGCGCGCGCCGAGAACTTCGTGCTGTATTCGCCCTTGAAAGTGCCTGGCCTGTACGGCGTGGCGCTGGCGCTATGCCGCAAGGCGGGCTTTTCCCCGCGCATCAGCCAGGAAGCGATCCAGGTGCAGACCTTGGTCAGCCTGGTCGCCAGCGGGATGGGCCTGGCGCTGGTGCCGGGCGTGACCCGGGCGTATTCCACGCCGCACGTCGCGTTCGTGCCGCTGGCCGACGCCGATGCGCAGAGCGCGCTGTCGCTGTCGCTCGTCACGCACCGCGATACCTCGTGCGCCTCGGTGCTGCGGCTGCGCGACAGCATGCTGTCGCGCGCCGATTGACGCAGCCTTAGGCCGCGGCCTCGATGTGCGCCGCGATGGCAAGCCCGAGTTCTTCGGTGCTTGCCTGTCCGCCCAGGTCGGGCGTGCGGGGGCCGTGCTTCAGGCAATGCTCGATCGCCCGCAGGATCGCGTCATGCGCTTCCTCGCTGCCCAGGAATTGCAGCATCAGCGCGCCCGACCAGATCATGGCGATGGGATTGGCGATGCCCTTGCCGTAGATGTCCGGGGCCGATCCGTGCACCGGTTCGAACAGCGAGGGGAATGCCCGTTCCGGGTTCAGGTTCGCCGACGGCGCGATGCCGATGGTGCCCGTGCACGCGGGGCCCAGGTCCGACAGGATGTCGCCGAACAGATTCGACGCCACCACCACGTCGAACCGCTGCGGCTGCAGTACGAAGCGCGCGGCGAGGATGTCGATGTGCTGCTTGTCGGTCTTGACGTCCGGATACTGCCGGGCCATGGCGTCGGCACGCTCGTCCCACCAGGGCATGCTGACCGCGATGCCGTTGCTTTTGGTCGCCACGGTCAGCGCCTTGCGTTCGCGCCGGTTGGCCAGTTCAAAGGCATAGCGCATGACGCGGTCGGTGCCGTGCCGGGTGAAGACGGATTCCTGGATGACGATTTCGCGGTCCGTGTCGGCGAACAGGCGTCCGCCCAGGTTGGTGTATTCGCCCTCGGTGTTTTCGCGGACGATGAAGAAATCGATGTCGCCCGCCTTGCGTCCGGCCAGCGGGCAGGGCACGCCGTCGAACAGCCGCACGTGGCGCAGGTTGATGTATTGGTCGAATTCGCGGCGGAACTTCAGCAGCGACCCCCACAGGGACACATGGTCCGGCACGGTGGCGGGCCAGCCCACCGCGCCGAAGAAGATGGCGTCGTAGCCTTGCAGCTGCACCTTCCAGTCGGGCGGCATCATTTCGCCGTGTTGCGCGTAGTACTCGCAGTTGGCCCAGGGAAAGGTGTCGATCTGCAGCGGCACGCCGAAGCGCTTGGCGGCGGCGTTCACCGCCCGCAGGCCTTCGGGCATGACTTCGTTGCCGATGCCGTCGCCGGCGATGGCGGCGATTTTGAATACTTGGGACATGATGGTTTGCGTGGGAGTAAGGGAAACGGAACGGAAACGATGGTAGGCGTCCGCACGGCCTATCTACAATAGGCCGTCCCGTGAAATTACTATGCACGAATCATGAATAATGATTTTCTTCCCGCCGATTTGCGCGTCCTCTGTGCGGTGGTGCGAGCCTCCAGTTTCTCGAAGGCGGCCGAGGACCTGGGCATGTCGCCCGCCTACGTCACCAAGCGCATCCGCCTGCTCGAGGAAGGCCTGGGCACCAGGCTGTTCCATCGCACGACCCGGCGCGTCGTGATCAGCGAGGCGGGCGAACGCGTCTACCACTGGGCTCAGCGCATCCTCGACGACGTGGACCACCTGGTCGAGGAGGTGGGCATCACCCGGCGCGAACCCCGGGGGCTGCTGCGGGTCTGCAGCAGCTTCGGGTTCGGCCGCCGGGTGGTAGCGCCCGCGCTGTCCGCGTTCGCCGCCCAGCATCCCGCGGTGCAGGTCCGCTTCGAGGTGTTCGACCGCCTGGTCGACGTGGCGGCGGAGGGATATGACCTGGACGTGCGTGTGGGCGACGACATCGCGCCGCACGTCATCGCGCGCAAGCTCGCCGGCAATCACCGCGTGCTGTGCGCCGCGCCGGCGTACCTGCGGGCGCGGGGCGCGCCGCGCACCCTGGCCGACCTGGCCGCCCATGACTGCCTGGTCATCAAGGAGCGCGACCATCCCTTCGGCGTCTGGCGCATGCGCAGGGGCGGCCGCGAACATACGGTCAAGGTTCGCGGGCCGTTATCGGCCAACAATGGCGAGATGGTCGTGCAGTGGGCGGTGGACGGCCGGGGAATCATCCTGCGCTCGGCCTGGGACGTGGGGCCGTTGATCGCACAAGGCAAGCTGGAGCAGGTGCTGCCGGCCTACCGGCAGGAGGCCAACATCTGGGCCGTCTACCCTTCGCGACTGAGCGCCTCGGCCAAGATCCGCGCGTGCGTGGAGTTCCTGGCCGAGCACATGCGCGCGCAGGGGTTCCGCGAATGACGGAAACCCCGCGGCTTCAGGCCAATGCGGCTTCCAGCCTGCCTATCAGGCGGCCCAGTTCGGCGTGGTCCGTGGCGTCCAGCATCGGGCCGGGGCGACGCACGTAGGCCGAACGGATCGCGCCGCGGCGGCGCAGCGTTTCCTTGCGCAGGGCCAGGCCGATGCCGTACTGGAACTCATGCCGCAGCAAGGGCAGGTAGATGTTGAACAGGTCCTCCGCTGCTTCCGGCTTCCCCTCGTGGAACAGGCGGCAGACCTGCACCAGCATCTCGGGATAGGCGAACCCCGTCATGGCGCCATCGGCGCCACGCAGCATCTCCTGCGGCAGGAACAGGCCGCCATTGCCCACCAGGATGCTGATGCGCCGCCTGCCGTCCGCCACGCTTTTTTCGCGGACCTGGCTCAGCTTGCGCATGCCGGGAAAGTCCTCGTGCTTGAGCATGACGATCTGCGGAAAGGCGTCGACCAGGCGGTGTATCACTGCGACCGATGTATGCACGCCCGTGGATTGGGGGAAATCCTGCAGGCAGATCGGGATGTCCCGGCCGAGCTGGGTGGCGATGTTCGCGTAGTATGCGTAGACTTGCTCGTCCGTCTTCAGGTTCGGCACGGGCGCAATCATGACGCCCGCCGCCCCGAGCGACATCGCTTCATGCGACAGGCGCTCGACGTTGCGGTCCGATGCATCGCTTACGCCGACGACCACCGGAACGCCGCCTTCGACGCGCTTCAGCACGCGCCGCATCACCGTCGTGGTCTCAGCCTCCGTCAGCTTGGGCGCCTCGCCCATCATGCCCAGTATCGTGAGGCCGGTTACGCCTTTCTCCAGATAGAAATCCGTCAGGCTGTCGACGCTTTCCAGGTCCAGCTCGCCGTTGTCGGCGAACGGGGTGGCGGCGATGACGTAGACGCCCTTGCTTGTCTCGTTGATGAGCCCGCTGCGTGCGCTCATGATTGAAAGTCCCTCCAAGTCAGGATAGTTCCGCCCGGGCCGTCAGGCCTGGCGGGCCAGCAGCACCGCGTCCACTTCGATGTCGAAACCCGCGAAATTGGACTGGGTCAGGGTTCGCGCGGGAGGCGGATCGCCGACATAGCCGGCATAGATGGCGTCGAACTCCTTGGCATCGGCCGGGTTTTTCAGGAAGACGCTGACCTTGACGGCGTCGCGCAGCGACGAGCCCGCCGCTTCCGCCGCGGCCTGGAGATTGTCGAGGGCCATCCGCGCCTGTTCGGCGAAGGGCTTGTCGCCGTGGCGCACGTTGTGGACGTCTCGCGGCGTCTGGCCGGAAAGGAAAATAAGGCCCTGGGCCTGGATGGCGACGCTGTAGGTACCGGCGGGCGGGGGCGTGCGGTCGCTGGAAAATGCCTTGCGTGTCATAGGAGATCTCCTGTCGTTAAGCGCGGTAGCGGGCGATGAGTTCGACCGTCCGCTCGATCGCGTGCAGCGCCGCGGCGTGGTTCTGCGAGAAATTGAGGCGGAAGCTGTCGCCGGTATCGGGGCTGAACTCCGTGCCGGGGGTTACCGTCACGCCGGCCTGGCGGCGCAGGATGCGCACGAAATCCTGCGGGGACACCGTCAGCCTGGGCAGCCTGGGGAACAGATAGCTTCCTGCCTGGGGAGTGCGGGCGGCCAGGCCTTCGACGGAGCGGAGCACGCGCAGCAGGTCGTCGCGGATGGCCTGGTGCTGCTGGATCCGTTCCTCCATATAGCCTTCGGGCTCCTCGAACCACGTCCGCAGCACGGCCTGGCAGTAGCCGGGAGCCCGGAGCGACACGATGGCCTGCAGCTTTTCCATGCGGTCGAGCAGCTTCGGGGCGCCAAAAGCCACGCCCAGGCGGTAGCCGCTCAGGGATTCGGTCTTGGAGGGGCCCATGATGGTGATGACGTTGCCGGGGTCGATCCCGGCTGCGCGCAGGTGCGTATATTCGACGCCGGCATAGCGCAGGCGCGAGTACAGCTGGTCGACGATGACCGTCGCCCCATACTGGTTGGCAAGCGCGGCAATCTGTCCGATTTCGTCCTTCGAATAGACCACCCCGGCCGGATTGTTGGGGTTGGAGAACAGGAAAGTCTTCACCCCCGCCTTGAAGGCCGACTCGAGCTGGCCTAGGTCCAGGCCCGCGCGGTCGGCATTGTTCAGGTAATCCATTTCGATCGGGACGATTTCGCCGCCGATGAATTCGACCAGCTTGCGGTTGGCGAAATAGTCGGGCCGCACGATCGCGACCTTGTCGCCGGGCGCGACGGTGGAGGCGATGGACAGGAACAGGGCTCCCTGCGTGCCCGGGGTGATGATCAGTTCGTCCGAGCCCGAAACCGGGCTGCCGGTGAACCGCCCCAGGTGCTCCGCCACGTGGGCGCGCAGGTCGGCGCGCCCGCGATACTCCGTATAGGCCTGCTCGCCTCCGCTTTCCACGCCGGCGACGAAGGCTTCCAGGGATCCGGGCGTGGGCGCGAATGCGCTGTCGTTCACGTCGCCGTGCGAAAAGTCCACCGGCGTGCCGGGCAGCGTGTCGCCTTTCAGCAGGGCATCCAACCCCTCAGCACGCTGGCGGACTTCCTGGCCAGGCGCGTTGTCGGTGGAGAGTCTGGCGAATTTCTGTTCGATCAAGCTCATGGGATTTCCTTTCAGTAGAGTGGAAATGACGTGCGGTGAAGCCGCCGGGCTTTCACAAGCCGCGGCTGGCCGGGACTAAGCCGCGGCGGTATGCCGTGATGCTATCCAGGATTCAAGATGATGGATACCCGCGCCGCCCAGGCAGAAGACGGGATCCGAGAACAGGTCGCGGTGCAGCGGGATGTTCGTGTCGATGCCTTGCACGACGGCCTCGCGCAGCGCGACCCGCATGCGGGCGAGCGCCTGCTCGCGCGTGTCGCCGAATGCGATGAATTTTCCGATCATCGAATCGTAGTGCGGCGGCACCGTATAGCCGGCATAGGCATGCGAATCCACCCGCAAGCCCGGCCCGCCCGGCGGCCGCCAGTGCGTGATGCGGCCCGGGGAAGGCAGGAAGGACGCGGCATTCTCGGCATTGATCCGGCATTCGATCGCATGGCCGTGGCGCCGGATCTGGTCCTGGCGCCAGGGCAGGGGCTCTCCGGCCGCGATGCGGATCTGCATCTGCACGATGTCGATGCCGGTCGTGAGTTCGGTGACGGGGTGCTCGACCTGCAGCCGCGTGTTCATTTCGATGAAGTAGAACTCGCCGTCCTCATACAGGAACTCGAACGTTCCCGCGCCCCGATAGCCGATCGACCTGCACGCGCTGGCGCAGCGTTCGCCGATCGCCTCGATAGCCTGGCGATCGACGCCGGGGGCGGGAGACTCCTCCACGACTTTCTGGTGCCGCCGCTGCATGGAGCAGTCGCGTTCGCCCAGCCAGACGGCCTGGCCGTGGTGGTCGGCCAGTACCTGGATTTCGATGTGGCGGGGCTGCTGCAGGAAGCGTTCCATGTAAAGATCCGGATTGCCGAAAGCCGCCCGCGCTTCGGCACGCGTCGTTTCCACGGCCGCCTGCAAGCCGCTTTCGGACTCGACCACGCGCATTCCCCGGCCCCCGCCGCCGCCCGCCGCCTTGATGATCAGCGGAAAGCCTATCCTCCCGGCTTGCCGCAATATGGCCGGGGCGTCATCGGGCAGCACGCCGTCCGATCCCGGCACGCAAGGCACCCCCGATTCTTGCATGGCCTGTTTGGCTTTGACTTTGTCGCCCATCATGCGGATCGCCGACGGGGCCGGGCCGATGAACGTCATGCCCGCAGCCTCCACGGCCTCGGCGAAGCCGCCGTTCTCGCTGAGGAAGCCGTAGCCGGGGTGGACCGCCTGCGCGCCCGTCAGCCTGGCGGCGGCAAGAATGGCGGAAGTGTTGAGGTAGCTGTCCGCGGAGGCTGCCGGCCCGATGCAGAGCGCTTCGTCGGCCTGCTGCAGGTAGGAAGCATCCCGGTCCGCTTCGGAGTGCACGATGACGGTCTGGACGCCCAGCTCGTGGCAGGCCCGCTGTATGCGCAAGGCGATTTCGCCACGATTGGCGATGAGAATCTTACGAAACATGATCGGCCTCGCCGGGTTCAAGAATGAACAACGCCTGCCCTTGTTCGACCATCTGCCCGTCTTCGCACAGCACCCGGACGACCGTGCCGGTTTGGGGGGCGGTCACTTCGGTCAACATCTTCATCGCTTCGATGACGCACAGGGGCGCTCCCGCAGCCGCCCAGCCTCCCTCGCGCGCCAAGGGCTCTCCCCCCGGGCTGGAAGCCCGGTAGAAAGCGCCCGCCAACGGGGCGGCGACTGTCTGGGAGGTCGGCGCCGTGGCGGCCGCCTGCGGCTCGGAAGCGGGCATGCCGGCGGGCGCTGCGGGATCTGCGCTGCCTGCACGCCGGCGGATACGGACGCTGAAGGCGGGTTCGCTGACGTAGAGCTCCGCGATGCGTTCTTCGGCGACCAGGTCGATCATGTCGAGGATCAATTGGGTGTTCTGGGTCATCGCTCAGCGCTGCCTAGGCTTGAGTTGGAACAGGGGCATGCCGTAACCCACGATCTGGCCCTCGGCCCCCAGCACGGCGCCGATCGAGCCATCCACGGGCGCATGCACGGACACGAGGTTTTCATCCAGGGCCACCAGCGCCAGCAGCTGGCCCTGGCTTACCTCGTCGCCCGTCTCGATCTGAACCGGCAGCCTGTCGGCATGGCTGCGCAGCAACCGGCCCAGCGTGGCGCTGCGCACGTCGATGAGAGAGGAATCCGGGGTGGGCGCGGCCTCCGGCGTGGCGGCGTCCTCGGAAATCGCAGGCACGTCGATCCGGATGCTGACCAGGCGCTCGCCCTCCTGGATCTCGACCGATTCGATCCCGCGCAGGCGGAGCTGCCGCACATAGGTCCGGATGTCGGAGAGTGTCGTCATGGCCGTCCCCCGTTCATTGCAGCCCTTCCAGCGCCCGCAGCGTGTTCCTGACCATGCTTTCTACGGTGGGAAGCACCGCGGCCGCCCGGTCCTCGCGATAGGCGTAAGGCTCTCCCTCCTTCATATAGAGGTGCCGCGACATTTCGAGCTGAACGGCATGCACGCCGGATTGGGGGCGGCCGTAGTTGCGGGTGATGTAGCCCCCCTTGAAGCGCGCGTCGATGACCCAGCTGAACGGACTGGCGCTGGCTGCGGCGACAGCGGCTTCGCGCAGCGCGGGCGCGCATGCGGCGCCGCTGAATGTGCCGATGTTCAAGTCAGGCAACTGTCCTTCGAAGAGGCGGGGCAGCTCATTGGCGATGGAGTGGGCTTCCCATAGCAATACGTGGGCATGCTTCTCGCGCAGGCGCGCCAGCTCCTGCTGCAACGCGTCGTGATAGGGTTTCCAATACCCGGCGATGCGTTCTGCCGTCTCTTGCTCGTCCGGCGGCGCGGAGTCGGCGCGGTACAGGGCTTCGCCGACAAAGCTCTCGGTCGGGCACAAGCCGGTGGTGGTGGTTCCCGGGTAAAGGCTCGCGCCGTCGGCCGGCCGGTTGACGTCGATGATGTAGCGCGAATAATTGGCCTGCAGCACCGAAGCGCCCATCGCGCGGGCGAAGCCGTAGAGGCGCGCGAGGTGCCAGTCGGTATCCGCGATCTTGTGGGCGGCGGGCGTCATGCGGCGCAGGAATGGTTCGGGCAGGCATTCGCCGCCGTGGGGAATGGAAATGAGCAGGGGCAGATGGCCCTGGGTCAAAGTGACGATCGGAGGAGTCATGGCTGGCGCTCGGCGAAGTTGGAGGATGCGGGCTGGCGGCGGCGGTCCCACTCCTGAGGGTGCACAAGATGGGCAGGCTGCCGGCCGGCGAGCACCGAAAGGATCTGTTCAGCGCATTGGCGGGCGGTCGCCTCCAGGGCCTCCTGGGCGGAACCGGCGACATGCGGAGTGAGCACGACGTTGGGCAGCCCGGCGACCACGGACCCCGCAGGCAGCGGCTCCGTTTCGAAGACGTCCAGGCCCGCGCCGAACAGGCGTCCGCCGCGCAGCGCGTCCGCCAGCGCCGATTCATCGATGAGCCCGCCCCGGGACGTATTGATGACGATGGCGCCGGGTTTCATCTGTTGCAGCGCCGCTGCATCCAGCGTGTGCCGGGTGTCCTCGCGCAACGGGCGGTGGAGCGACACGACGTCCGACGCCTGCAGCAGTTCCTGCAGCGTTTCAACTCGCTCGGCGCCGGATGGCAGCGATCCGTCGCCGGGCAGGCTGGGCGACCAGACGACCACGCGCATGTCCAGCGCCTGCGTGGCCATGCCGCAGAGCAGGCGGCCGGTGCGGCCCCAGCCCACGACGCCCAGGGTCTTTCCGCAAAGCGAGAACATGGGCTGTTCATACTTGAAACGCCAGTGCCCCTGGCGTGTCGCGGCATCCGCCTGCACGGCCTGGCGGGCGGTGGCCAGCATCAGCATCAACGCATGTTCCGCGACGGAACGCACGTTCGCATCGGGAGTGAAAACAACGGGTATGCCTTTCGACTTGGCATGGGCGACGTCGATTTTGTCCGTGCCCGTGCCGTGGTTGGCGATGACGCACAGTTGCGGCGCCGCGTCGATGAGCGTGGCGGGAAGGCTGTCGCGGACAATGACCGCGTCGGCCTCGGCGATGACCTCGCACAGCGAGTCCAGGCCGGGCCCGGGAGATTGGCGCACCTCCACGCCCGCGCCGCGCAGGATTTGCGCGCCGATGGGGTGGATGGGTTGCGCGATGACGCAAATCGGCATGATGAAAGATCCTCAATTGGGGGCGGAATTCTGCGGCCGGATCAGTCCGGCGCGCATGGCGAGCACCTGGCCCAGGGTGCGCGCGCCGGCGGCGAAGTCGTCCAGGTCCATGGCCTCTTCGGGGTTGTGGCTGCCGTTCGCGTTGCGCACGAACAGCATGGCGGTAGGAATGCCACGATTGGAGAAGGTCGCGGCATCGTGTCCCGCCCCGCTGGGAAGCTGGCGGGGCTGCACGCCCGCCGCAAGCGCCGCGTCATGCAGCGCCCGTTGCAGGGTTTCGTCCATGACCGCGGGCTGGCTGCCCGAGACGGGCCCCCATTCGAAGCGGACGCCATGGCAGGATTCCATCTCGCCCGCGGCCTTCAGCAGCAAGGAATCCATCAGCTGCAATGTGTCGAGGCTCCGGGAGCGGATGTCGACGCAGAAACTCACCTGCCCGGGCACCTTGCTGAAATCGGCCTGCCGGGCGTCGGTATTCACCTGGCCGAAGGTGAGGGTGAGTTCGTGTCCATCCGCTTCCAGGCCGCGCCATTCGCGCTGAAGGCGTTCGATCAGGGTGGCCAGCGCGACCACGGCGTCCTGGCGGTGGGTGCGCGGCGTGGCGCCGGAATGCGCATATCGCCCCTTGGCCTGGGCCTGCCTGTAGCGGTGGCTGCCGCAGATGCCGGTCACCACGCCAAGGGCATGGCCGCTGCCCTCCAGGACAGGCCCTTGTTCGATGTGCAGTTCGACGAAGCAATCGATGGCCTCGGGGCGCAGCGCGGCCTCGCCGCTGGCAATCGCCTCCGGCCGTCCGCCGAGTTCGCGGATGTGCTCCGACAGCGTCCGTCCGGTGCCGGCGCGGCGGCAGGACAGCGCCTGCGGACTCAGCAGGCCGAAGGCGGAGGTGCTGCCGATGTAGGAAACGGGGAACCAGGCGCTTTCCTCGGCCCGTATTCCCATGACCGTCACGTCGTGATCCGGCCGTGCGCCTGCCTTGATCCAACCGGCGAGGACGGCGAGGCCGGCGACCACGCCGGCGGCGCCGTCGTAGTTGCCGCCACGGGGAACGGAATCCAGGTGCGAACCCGTCATGACGGCCGGCCTGTCCCGATGCCGCCCCGGCAGCGTCAGGTACAGGTTGAGCGCCGCGTCCATACGCACTTCCAGCCCCAGAAGCCGCGCGGTGTCCGCCATCAAGGAATGGGCGCGTTGCTCGCCGGCTCCATAGGTGTCTCTGGTGATGCCCACGCCGTCGAAGCTCAGCGCGTGCAGCTGCTCGAACAGGCTTGCAGCCAGGGCCATATCGGGTTCTATCATGAGATGCAGGCGTCGTTCATGGAATCGGAGTTGAGGATGGCGGCGCCGGGATCCCAGCCGCGTCCAGGCATGGCTGCGATGAGCTGCCGCGTATAGGCGTCCTGGGGCGCATCGAAGATCTGTGCCGGGGGGCCTTGTTCGACCACCCGCCCGCGATGCATGACCAGCAGGTGGTCGCAGATCTGCGCGGCCACGCGTAGGTCGTGGGTGATGAAGATCAGCGCCAGTTGCAGTCGCTGCTGCACGTCGTGCAGCAGCTTGAGCACCTGCGCCTGCACCGAGACGTCCAGCGCGGAGACGGATTCGTCGGCGACGATCAGCCGCGGCTCCATCGCCAGGGCGCGCGCGATGCCGACGCGTTGGCGCTGGCCGCCGGAAAACTCCCCGGGGTAGCGGTCGAACGCGGAAGGATCCAATTCCACCAGTTGCAGCAGTTCGCGGGCGCGCTTCTCGGCCTGTTGGCGGGAAACGCCGCTGGCGAGAGGGCCGTCGCAGAGGATCCGGCCCACCGTGTGCCGCGGATTCAATGAGGCGAAGGGATCCTGGAAGATCATCTGGATGTTCCGCCGCTTGGGGCGGAACTGCGCCTCGGACAAGGGGGCGATGTCCTCGCCGTCGAAGCGCATCTGGCCGCTGTCGATGTCCAGCAGCTTGAGCAGGCACTTGCCGATGGTGGACTTGCCCGAGCCGGATTCGCCGACGATGCCCAGGGTTTCGCCGCGCCTGACCGTGAAACTCACGTCGTTGACGGCGTGGACGACGCGGCCTTTGCGGAACAGGCCGCCGCCCAGGGCGTAGGTCTTGTTGAGTTTCTCGACCTGCAGCACCGGCCCGCCCGCGGGCGCCTGGCGCGTGGACGCCGACGCGCGCTGCCGGGGGACGGCGCCGATGAGCCTGCGGGTATAGGGGTGCTGCGGGCGGTTCAAGACCTGTTCCGCCGTGCCTTGTTCCACGAGTATTCCCTTTTCCATCACAGCGACCCGGTCGGCGATCTCCGCGACGACGCCGAAGTCATGGGTAACGAACATCACGCCCATGCCCTTGTCCCGCTGGATGCGCGCGATCAGCGCCAGGATCTGCGCCTGCGTGGTCACGTCCAGCGCCGTGGTGGGTTCGTCGGCGATCAGAAGCTTGGGTTCCAGGGCCAGCGCCATGGCGATCATCACGCGCTGGCGCTGGCCTCCCGACAGCCGGAAGGGCCACGCATGCCGGATGGCGGCGGGATCGGGCAGGCCCACCAGTTCCAGCAGCTCCAGCACGCGCCGCTCCCTGGCTTCGCCCGGGTAGGCGTTATGCACGCGCATGACTTCCGCGATCTGTTCGCCGACGGTCAGCAGCGGGTTCAGCGCGGACAGCGGCTCCTGGAAGATCATGGCCATTTCGCGTCCGCGCATGCCGCGCAGGACGTCTTCGTCCTGCGTCAGCAGGTCGCGGCCGCCTAGCATGATCTGCCCGCTTTCGGGGCGGAGATAGTGGGGAAGCAGGCCCATGATCGCATTGGCGCTCATGGACTTCCCGGAACCGGATTCACCGACGATGCACAGGATCTCGCCGGCGTGGATGTCGTAGGAAATGTCCCGGACGGCGTAGGCGCGGTCGCCGCCGGCGGGCAGGGCGATGCTCAGGTTCCTGATGGAGAGCAAGGGGAGATCGGAAGGGGGCAAAGTGTTCTTGGTCACGGGCTCAGGCTCCACGCTTGCGAAGTTGCGGGTTGAGAGCGTCGTTGAGGCCCTCGCCGATCAGATTGATGGCCAGCACGGTCAACATGATGGCCAGCCCCGGCCAGAGGCTCATCCATTGCGACTCGCGCAGCATGGTGCGCGCGGCGCCGATCATGTAGCCCCAGCTCATGAGGTTGCGGTCGCCCAGGCCCAGGAACGACAGCGCCGATTCGGTCAGGATGGCGGTGGCGGTCATGAGCGACGCCGTGACGATGATGGGCGAGGCCGTATTGGGCAGGATCTGCGTCAGGATGATGCGGCTGGGACGCTGGCCTATCACCACGGCCGCCTGCACGAACTCGCGCGTTTTGAGCGTCATGAATTCGGCGCGCACAAGGCGGGCGACGGGAGGCCACGAGACCATCGCGATCGCGCCCACAATCGAATAGAGGGATGGCTTGAATATCGCCACCAGCACCATTGCCATCGCCAGTTGCGGCACGGTCTGGAAGAATTCGGTCGCGCGCATCAGGGCGTCGTCCACCCACTTCCCGTAGTAACCGGCGAGCGCGCCCACGAGAATGCCCACGAACACCGCCACCAGGGTCGATATGACGCCGATCATCAAGGAGACGCGGGCGCCGTACGCCAGGCCCGCGGCGATGTCGCGGCCCAGCATGTCCGTGCCCAGGATGTAGGCGGGGTCCGTGAAGGGCTTGATGAGGGGCTGGGCCACCATCATCCACGGCGATTCTTCGTACAGGACCGACGCCGAGGCGCCCACCGCGATGACGATCAGCAGCAGGAGCGTGCCCGCGGCGGCCCCGCGATTGGCAAGGAATCTGTTCAGGAATTTCTTCATGGCGGGTTTCTCAGGTTTCCTGGGTGCGCGGATCGACGAAGCGGGAGATCAGATCGGGGAGCAGGTTGAACACCACGACCATGGTCGAGGTGATCAGGAAAACGCCGAGCAGGAGCTGGTAATCGCGCTGCAGCAGGGCGTCGAACATCAGCCGTCCGATTCCGGGCCAGCCGAAGACGGTCTCGGTCAGCACCGCGCCGCCAGCCATCTGCCCCAGCTGGATTCCGGCGAAGGTGACGACGGGCAGCAGGGCGTTGCGCAGCGCGTGGTGGCGGATGATCTGGTTGACGGGCACGCCTTTCGCGCGCGCCGTCTTGATGAAATCCATGCCCAGCACTTCGAGCATCGAGGCGCGCGTCAGGCGCGCGTAGACCGCCATGAAAAAGCAGCCCAGCGAGACCGTGGGAAGGACGAGGTGCGTTGCGATGTCCTTGACCCGGGCCCACCCGGCCAGGCCGCTGCCCACCGTCTCCATGCCGAACGGCGGCAGCCAGCCCAGTTGCAGCGAAAAGAAGATGATCGCAAGGAGCGCCAGCCAGAATTGCGGCGTTGCGTAGATCAGCAGGGACGCCGTCATCAGCGCGCTGTCGACCCAGGGATGCTTGCCCTGGTAGCGGCAACGCGACGCGACGATGCCGAACAGCACGCCGAACAGCAGCGCGAAGATGAAAGCGCAGGCCATCAGCAGGAGCGTCGCCGGCAGCCTGTCCATGATCAGGTCGAAGACCGGAAGGCGCTCGCGATAGGAATAGCCGAGGTCGAACTGCGCCACACCCTTCAGGTAGGTGGCGAGCTGGACGTAGACGGGCTTGTCCAGGCCGAATTGCTGGCGCAATTGCTCGACGTACGCCGGATCGGAGGATCCGGACTCGCCCGCGAGCACGGCGGCCGGATCGCCCGGCGCCATGCGGATCAGCATGAAGTTGATGATCACCACGCCCAGGATGACGAATAGGGCTTTGCCCAGGCGCGAGACCAGGAAGGACAATTTCTGCATGCGTTCGATTCCAACGGTGTTCTGGCGCTTCAGGGTCCCGAGCCCTGCGACAGGCGCAGGACCCCGCGGCTGCCGGTTGTTACTTGTCCAGGTACACGTCCGCGAAGTTGTCGTGCAGGCCGATGGCGGACTTCACGAGGTTGTGGACCTTGCTGCTGTAGAGCGTGGGGTTCTCGATCTCGAACAGATAGCCATTGGCCACCTCCGCGACCAGCTGGCGCTGGATCTCGTCATAGAGCTTCTGGCGCTCTTCGTTGGAGGTGGTGGTGGCTGCCTTGTCCCAGAGCGCATCGACGGCCGGGTTCTTGTAGCCCTGGTTATTGACGAAGGCCGAGCCCTTGACGATGTTGCGCTCCAGGTAGAGGCGGGAGACGCCCAGCGCCGGATCGCCGTACTGCGAGGTGAAGCTGAAGGTCAGGTCGAAGTCGAAGTCGGAGACGCGCTTGGACCACGTCCCGGCGTCGGCGGGCTCGATCTCCACCTTGAAGCCAACCTGCTCCAGGCTTTGGCGGGTGTATTCGCCCAGGCGGTCCCACACCGCCCCGTAGGGATAGGAGAGAATCTTGATAGGCGTCTTGGAAAGGTCCACGCCGGATTCCTTGATCAGCGCGCGAGCGGCTTTCAAGTCGTACTTGTATGGCGGAACGTCGGCGTCATAGAACGGCGTGCCCGACGAAATGGGGCCGGTCGCAATCTTGCCCAGGCCAAAGAAGATGTTGTCGACCACGAACTTCCGGTTGATGGCGGCCATTACCGCGCGGCGCACCAGCACGTTGTCGAAAGGCGGCTTCCGCTGGTTCATCTGCATGTAGGCCTGGGGCGAGAACATCTCCCAGCCGGCAGTGGTGTACTGCACGTTCGGAAGAGCCTTCAGGCGGCGGACGTCGACGCTGTCGGCATCCCCGCTGCGCAGCACCTGGACGTCGCCGCGCTCGAACGCCACGGCGCGCGAAGCGGCGTCCGGGATGACGTTGAAGACGATCTCGTTCAGGTAAGGCTTGCCCTTTTGCCAGTAGTCGGCATTGCGCTCCAGGATGATGTAGGAGCCTCGCTTCCATTCCTTCAGCTTGAAGGGGCCGGTTCCGATGGGCGTCTGGTTGGCCGGATTGGTCTTGTAGTCCGTGCCATCGTAGATGTGCTTGGGCACCATCGGCATGTTGTCGCTGACGAACGCCTTCAGGAACGGGGCGAAAGGCTGCTTCAGGCGGATCTCCACCTTTTCCGGATTGACCGCCGTGACCGATTCGACGAACTGGCTGATGATGACGCGCGCCCGCGGATGCACCTCGCGCAGGAACTTATCGATGGAGAACACGACGTCGTCGGCCGTGAAGGGCTTGCCGTCGTGCCATTTGACGCCGGATTGCAGTTCGAAGACGTAGACCTTGCCATCGTCGGAGATCGACCACGATTTGGCGAGCCCGGGCGCGGGCTCCAGGGCGGGCGTCCAGGTCAGCAGGCTTTCGTAGATCTTGCCCGCGACATATTGCGTGGGAATTTGCTGGTTCAGGCCCAGCATGAGCATGGGCGGCTCGGGTTGGACGATCGCGCGCAGCGTGCCGCCTTGCGTCTGCGCTTGCGCGCCGCCGGCGAAGGCGAGGGCGGCAGCGAACGCCAGCGCCGCGAGGGAGCGTTTGCCGCGGGAGGGGGCCAGGGATGGAGTAGCCAGGACGGAGTACATGCGGGTGTTTCCTTTAGAGGGAGCGGGGCTTTCGCCTTCCGGAGGAACGGGATGTGTGGCCGGTGCTGCGTGTCGTCAGATGGTCTTGACCGCGATGCCCTCGGCCTCCAGGGCGGTGCGGATCTGGCTTGCGAACTGCACGGCGCCGGGCTGGTCGCCGTGGATGCATAGGGTGTCGGCTGCGATGGGGACGTCCTTGCCGGAAAGCGACCGCACCAGGCCTTCCTTCACCATGCGCTTGACCTGGGCGACGGCCTGGCCGACGTCCTCGATCATGGCGTTGGGCATGGAGCGGGGAGTGAGGGTGCCGTCATCCTGGTAGGTGCGGTCCGCGTACACCTCGAATACCGTGGGCAGGCCGAAATCCCGGGCGGCCTGCGCGATCGCGGCATTGGCGACGTAGATCGGGAGCGTGGGGTCGAGGTCATGGACGGCGCGGGCGACGGCGTTCGCCAGCGCCGGGTCGCGCGCGGTCATGTTGTAGAGGGCGCCGTGCGTCTTGACGTGGTGCAGCCGTCCCCCCTGGGAACGGGCAAAGGCGTCGAGCGCGCCCACCTGGTAGATCACCAGCGCATAGACTTCGTCCGGCGTCATCGCCATGGCCCGGCGGCCGAACCCTTGCAGGTCGGGCAGGCCCGGATGCGCGCCGATGGCGACATTGGCCGCAATGGCGGCGCGCACCGTCTTGAGCATGACGTCGGGATCGCCGGCATGGAAGCCGCAGGCGATGTTGGCGGACGTGACGTGAGCGAACAGTTCGAGGTCCTGGCCCATGACCCAGGGGCCGAAGCTCTCGCCCATGTCGCAGTTGATATCGATGGATGGCATAGTGGTTTCTCCTGGGATCATCTGGGCGGGGGAACCGGCGCGTCAGGATTCCAACGCCCGCGCGGCGGCTTGGCGCAGTTGTTGCAAGCGTTCTTCGAAGTCCCGCCAGGCGTTTTCGGCTTCGGCTTGCGAGACGGCTTTGAAATGCAGGTTGTCGCCCGGCATGGCCTGGGCGAGCAGTGGGAGATCGGCGCTGGCGACGTATCCGATCTTCGGATAGCCTCCGGCGCTCTGTCGGTCGGCCATCAGCAATATCGGCTGGCCGTCGGGAGGGACTTGTACGGTGCCGAAGACGGTGGCCTCCGAAACCAGCTCCATCGCGTTCTGGAGCTTCAGAGCCGGACCTTGCAGGCGCATGCCCATGCGGTCGGACTGAGGCGTTACCTTGTAGGGGCCGAGTTCGAAGTCCGCTCGGGCCGCGTCCGTGAAGGCGTTCCAGTGCGGGCCGGGGATGAAGCGCAGCAATCCGTCGGGCCTTGCGGGCGGCGATATGTCCACGGGCAGCGCCGTCAGCATGGGCAGGCCGCTTTGCACCATCCGGCGTTCGATGGGCAGCGCGGAGGCTCCCCGGCGCGGCGGGCTCAGCGGCACGTGGTCGCCCTTGCGCAGCGGGCGGCCGTGGAATCCGCCAAATCCGGCGCGCACATTGGTGCTGCGGCTGCCCAGCACGGGCTCGGGCGCCAAGCCGCCCCGCACGGCCAGGTACAGGCGCGCGCCGGCGGTGCGCGCGCCGATGTCCAATACCACCCCGCGGCGCAGCAGCACCGCGCGTCCGTAGGGAACGGGCTGCCCGTCGGCGGTCACGTCCATGGGAGCGCCGCACAGGGCGATCAGCGTGTGTTCGGAGAAGGACAGGCGCGGGCCGTTTAGCGTGCATTCCAGCACCGCAGCGTTTTCCGGGTTTCCGACCAGCGCGTTGGCGGCGCGATGCGACCATTCGTCCATCGGGCCGTTGACCGACACGCCGTACTGCTGGTGCCCCAGGCGGCCCGTATCCTGCAGGGTGCTGAGCATGCCCGGGCGATCGACAAGCATGGTTCTCATTGCCGCGGCTCCAGCAGATCCCGGAATTCGTCGGGCGTGATGGGCCTGAACCTCAACTGGTCTCCCAGGCGCAGGCGCGTCGGCGGCTGGTGGCGCACATCGAACAGGTTCCAGGGGGTGCGGGCGATGACATTCCAGCCGCCCGGCGAAGCGTCCTGGTAGATGGAAGTCAGGCCGTTGGCGATGGCCACGGATCCGGCTTCCACGCGGGTGCGCGGCGAACTGCGGCGGCCGATGCTCAGGCGAGGATCGAGCGGTCCGGCGAATGGATTGCCCGGCGAGAAGAAAAACGCATAGAGCGTGACCGGCGCGCTGCTGTGGAGCTCGATCGTTTCGTCGATGCCGAGGCCGCAATGCCGCGCGACATCCTCCAGGTCAGGCCCGAACTCCCCGCCGTAGCAGGCAGGTATCTCGATGGCGCGTCCCTCCGCGGACAGCACGGGCAGGTCCTGCGCCAGCAGGGATTCGAGATGGCGCGTCAGTTGCGCGGAAGGAAGCTCCGCGCCTTTCGGGAAGGCCGACGGCTGGAAGTGCACGGCGACGGTGGTGAAAGCGGGCACGACGTCGATCACGCCGGGCGGCTTGCTGGCCGCGAGCAGGGCGGCAACGGCGTGCACCGCCCGGCTGATCCCGATGTCGACCTGTTCTCCCAGGCGGATCAGCAGGCAACGGTCGCCGACCGGCTCGATCCGCGCATTGGATAGCGTTGCGGGGGGCATGGAGGGGGCTGTGTGGAACACAATGCTTGTCAGTCGCGGGTGAGCAGCGCGCAGGCTGCGACGATCTGCTGGCAGGCGAGCTTGAGGCGCTCGTCGGACAGCGCGAACGCCAGCCGCAAGTAGGGCGCCAGCCCGAACGCAGTGCCGGGGACCACGGCCACTCCGGCCTCTTCGATCAGGTAGCGGGCAAGATCCGAATCGGTCGATATCCGCTCGCCCTTGGGCGTCCGGGCGCCGATGGCGCCGGCGCAATTGGCGAAGAGATAGAAGGCCGCCGGCGGGCGTGCGATGGTCAGCAGGGGCGCGGCCTCCTGCAGGATGGAAAGGGCCATGTCGCGGCGGGCGCGGAGCCGGTCGCGCCAGCCGTCCAGGAATTCCTGCGGGCCATCGAGAGCCGCCGCAGCCGCGACCTGGCTGACCGACGAGGGGTTGCTGGTGCTTTGGGATTGCAGCAGTTCCAGCCCCTTGATCAGCCAGGCAGGTCCGCCCGCGTATCCCAGGCGCCACCCGGTCATGGCGTAGGTCTTGGACACCCCGTTCACGGTGAGGGTGCGTTCGCGCATGTCGGGCGCGGCCTGCACGAACGAGGTGAATTCGCCCTCGTACACGATCTTCTCGTAGATGTCGTCCGACAGCACCATCAGCCGCGGATGCTGGCGGACGACGTCCGCCAGGGCGCGCAGTTCGTCGCGCGAGTAGAGCGCGCCCGACGGGTTGCAGGGCGCGTTCAGGATCAGCCAGCGCGTGCGCGGCGTGATCCGGGAAGCCAGTTCCTCGGGCGTGATCTTGAAGTTCCGGCTTTCGTCGGGAGTGACGATGACGGGTTCGCCGCCCGCGATTTTCACCATCTCGCTGTAGGAGACCCAGAACGGCGCCACGATGATGGCCTCGTCTCCGGGATTGATGGTTGCCAGCATCGCGTTGAACAGGATCTGCTTGGCGCCCGTGGCCGCGATCACTTCCGATTCCGTGTAGTCGAGCCCGTTGTCGCGCGTGAACTTGCGCACCACCGCCGCTTTCAGGGCAGGCGAGCCGCCCACGCCGGTGTAGCGGGTATGACCGTCCACGATCCCTTTGATCGCCGCGTGCTGGATATGCGCGGGCGTGTCGAAATCCAGTTCCCCTTCGCTCAGGCTGATGATGGAGCGGCCTTGGCTGGCCAGGCGGCGGGCCAGTTCGCTGACGGCGCCGGTGGCCGAAGGGCTGGCCGAGGAGAGACGGTCGGACAAACGCAAGTCGAGGTGGGCAGTGGTCATGTGGAACCCGGGAACGGCGTGGAAGGAAACTAGATCTTGAGTGGTATACAGAAAGAAGTACATCCGGTATACCACCTATATACCCATATTTGATAACATTGAAGCTGCTTTAAGGTTGAGTGCCGAAAAGAATGGGATGCATGGTTTTCCCTGAAAGGAGGCAAGCGGCTCCGGGTGCCGATAGGCACGGGTTCCCGGGGCGCAAGCGCCGCCGGCTGCGGCTGGCGGGGGTTTTGACGAATATGTGCCAAACTGCATTTTTTGGAATTGGGCGCGAACAGGAGCCATGACTACGGGTCAACTCATAGAACAAGATGGCCAGGAGGCCGACGGCAACGGCAAGGGATTGGCGAATCAGGCGTACGACGCCCTGGTCGACCTGATCCTGTCGCGTGAGCTGAAACAGGGCGAGCAGGTGCAGGAGCGCATGCTTGCGCAACGGCTGGGCGTATCGCGCACGCCGCTGCGCGAAGCCATGCATCGGCTCGAGGGCGAGCGCATGCTTGAACGCAAGTCGAACAACCGGCTGTTCGTGCGTCAGGTGACGCTGCAGGAGCTCATGGAGGGGCTCTACATCCGCCGGATGCTCGAATCGGACGCCGCCGGCCGGGCGGCCGGCAACGTGCCGGCGGACAAGCTGGCCGATCTGCGCAAGCGCATAGAAGCCTTGATGAACATGGATTCTCCGGCGGATCCCCTGCACCAGCAGTTGGACGCCGAATTGCATGGGCTGATCGCGGAATACTGCGGCAATGAACTGCTTGCCAGCATGATCGCCAACCTGCGCCAGAAGACGCGGATGTTCTCGCTCAAGCGGCTCGAAAAGCGCATGGTTCCGGTCTGTGGCGAGCACATGGCCATGATCGACGCGCTGGCGCGCGGGGATGCGGAGGCCGCCTCCGCCGAAACGATGCGCCACATCGACAACATACGGCAGTCCATCATCGACAAGCTGTCCGGCATGTAGCGCTGCCGGCCAGGGCCGGCTTTCGCGGCCTTCAGGCTGCGTTTTTCCCCGTGAGATTGCGCAGCACCTGTCCCAGTTCGGTCGGGAACGGAAAGACTATCGTCGAGTTGTTCTGCGTGCCGATCATGGCAAGCGTGCTCAGGTAGCGCAGCTGCATCGCCTCCGGTTGCTGCGACAGCGTGCGCGCGGCGTTCAGCAGCATCTGCGCGGCCTGCTGCTCGCCTTCCGCATGGATGACCTTGGCGCGCCGTTCGCGCTCGGCTTCGGCCTGCCGCGCGATCACCCGCACCATGCCTTCGTTCAGGTCGATGTGCTTGATCTCCACGTTCGCCACCTTGATGCCCCATGCATCGGTCTGCGAATCGAGGATTTCCTGGATGTCGCTGTTCAGCTTGTCGCGCTCCGAAAGCATCTCGTCGAGATCGTGCTTGCCGAGCACGGAGCGCAGGGTGGTCTGCGCGAGTTCGCTGGTCGCCTGCCGGAAGTTCTCGACCTGGATCACGGATCGCTCCGGGTCGATCACGCGGAAATAGATGACGGCGTTCACCTTGACCGATACGTTGTCGCGGGAGATCACGTCCTGGCTGGGCACGTCGAAAACGGCCATGCGCTGGTCCACGCGCACCATCTGCTGGACCACGGGTATCATCAGGATCAGCCCGGGCCCCTTCACGCCGGTGAAGCGCCCCAGCGTGAATATCACGCCCCGCTCGTATTCGCGCAGGATGCGCACCGCCAGCGCGAACAGCGCAAGCGCCAGCACAAGAATGGGGCCATAGAAGGCAAGGTTCATCAACATGGCAGGCTCCTGAAAAGTGAGTATGCGGCGTTGCCGGGACAGGGGTTGGGCGCTATGCGGGCTCCTTTCGTGGCGGCGCGCCGGCCTCCGCCCGCACGTGCAACGTGAGGCCCTGCGCCGATTCGATCACCACGCTGTCGCCGGCCGCCAGGCCGTCGGGGCCCGTTGCCCGCCAACGTTCCCCGGCCGCGGACACATAGCCTTGCGCGCCGGCCCAGCTCAGTACCTTGACCCGCTGGCCGAGCAGCGCCTCGACGCCGCTGACGATGGGCGCCCGGCGCGAACGCAGCGCCAGCCGGGCGATGAGAAACGTCATGCCCAGGCTCGCCACCGCGACTCCCGCGACCAGCGGCAGCGAGACCTCGTACGCCGGCATATCCGTGTCTACCAGCATCAGCGCGCCCAGGATGAACGAGACCGCGCCCGCTATGCCCAGCGCACCCAGGGACGGAGTGAATATCTCGGCCACCATCAGCACGGCGCCCAGCAGCGCCAGGGCGGCGCCGGCGTAGGTCAGGGGCAGCGCGGACAGGGCGTACAGGCCGACCAGCAGGCAGATCGCGCCGATGACGCCCGGATACAGGGCGCCCGGGCTCATGAACTCGAAGATCAGGCCGTATACGCCGACCATCAGCAGGATGAGCGCAAGGTTGGGGTTGGTGATGACGCCCAGCACGCGCGTGCGCCAATCCGGTTCGCGCTCCAGCAGCGCCAGCCCCTTCGTGTGCAGGACCACCTCGGTATTGCCCACCTTGACGCTGCGTCCGTCGGCCTTTTCCATCAGGTCCGGCAGATCGTCGGCGATCAGGTCGATCACGTTCTGCGCGCGCGCCTCGCCGGCCGACAGGCTGGCGGCGGCGCGCACCGCCTGCTCCGCCCAGTCCGCGTTGCGTCCGCGCAAGGCGGCCAGCGAACGGATATAGGCCACGGCGTCATTGATCGCTTTCGATTCGCTGGGATCCTTGGGAGATGAGGGCGGCGGGCTTTCTTCGCCTTCGGCCGAGGGTTTCTTGCGAGGGGGCTCCGCCGGCCGGGCGGGATTGCCGCCCAGCGAGATGGGCGTGGCCGCTCCCAGGTTGGTCGCGGGCGCCATCGCCGCCAGGTGGCTCGCGTAAAGAATATAGGTGCCTGCGCTGGCCGCGCGCGACCCGTTGGGAGCCACATAGGCAATGACGGGCACGGGGGACGCGAGGATCGCGCGGATGATGTCGCGCATCGACGCGTCGAGCCCGCCGGGAGTATCGATGCGCAGCACGACCACGGCGGCATTCTGTTCGCGCGCGGCGGCCAGGCCGCGTATCAGGTAGTCCGCCGAGGCCGGGCCGACGATGCCATCCAGGGACAGCACCACGGCGGTTTGCCGGCCGTCGCCGGCCTGCTGGGCGTTTGCGCTGGCCATAGCAAGCACGGCCGCCGCCAACGCCGCGGCCAGGCCGCGCAGCATGCGGAGCATCGAATGGGTTCCGGACGTCAGGCCAGGGAATAGGGCAGCCATGAGCGGGGTCTCCTACGACGGGCGGGCCGGCGGCTTGCCGCCGTGTCTGCCGTCTCCAGAGTACACCCTTTGCACATGGGTTCAGAAAATCGTAAGAATTTGATTGTTTGAGATTGATTCGCATTTATAATTTTTCGGCGCTGTCGCGGCGCACTTCCTTCCAAGCCCATGCCAGGAGCAGCCGATGAACGGACCGCCAACAACCGGCCCCGACGCCAGGCACGATCTCGAATCTGAAGCCGCCCTGCGCGGCGTCTACGCCAAGCCGCCTGCGGCGGTCGTCGACAAGACGATGGACCGGTTCGACGCGCACGCGCGCAGTTTCATCGCGCTGTCGCCGTTTTTCTGCATCGGCAGCAGCCGTCCGGGCGCGTTGGCCGACGTGTCGCCGCGCGGCGGCGAGCCGGGATTTGCGCACGTGCTGGACGACTTCCACCTGGCGTTTCCCGACAGGCCCGGAAACAACCGCCTCGACACCATGACCAACGTAGTGCACGAGCCCGGGGTGGGCCTGCTGTTCTTCATTCCTGGCATCGACGAGATGCTGCGGGTCAATGGCGTGGCGAGGGTGTCGGTCGAAGAGAGCCTGATGCGGCGCTTCGTGGTGCAGGACAAGCGGCCGCGTTCGGTGGTGGTCGTGCAGGCGCGGGAGGTCTACCTGCATTGCAGCAAGGCGCTCAAACGGGCGGACCTCTGGAACCCGGACAAGCGCGTGCCGCGCTCGGCGCTGCCCTCGCTGGGGCAGATGTTCCGCGACCAGATCAAGACCATCTTCCCGGCCAGGCTGATCGACTTTGCGTTGAAGCAGGACGCGAAACGCAACCTGTATTGAGAGGGCGGATTGCCGGCATAGGGGTTTGTGGCGATAATTGCGATTAATTCCCATTCCTGAAGAACCACGCCGCGCCTTGCCATGTCTTTCTCCGAGCAGACTTCCGCCGTCGCTGTGCAGCGTCTCTACGACGCGCATCACGGCTGGCTGTTCGGCTGGCTGCGCCGGCGGCTGGGAAATAGCGCCGACGCCGCCGATCTGGCCCAGGACGCCTTCGTCGGGCTGCTGAGCGCCTACCGGCGCCGGGCCATGCCGGAACTGCAGGAGCCGCGCGCGTACCTGACCACCATCGCCAAGCGCCTCATGGTGGACATGTACCGGCGCCACGCGCTTGAGCAAGCCTATCAGGAAGCGCTGGCGGCCATGCCGGCGCAGCATGTTCCCTCCGAAGAGCAGCGCCTGGCCATACAGCAGACGCTGCGGGAAGTGGACGCCTTGCTGGCCGTCCTGCCGGACAAGGTCCGGGCCGCGTTCCTGCTGTCGCAGCTCGACGGGCTGACGTATGAGCAGATCGGCGCCGAGATGGGCGTCAGCCTGCGCACGGTCAAGCGCTATATGGCCGAGGCTTTCAAGCACTGCATCCTGGCGGCGCCATGACGTCCGCGCCGGATTCCATCGACCCCAAAATCGCGGGCGAAGCGGCCGATTGGCTGGTGCGGCTGCACTCGGGCCGTTTTTCAGAAGCCGACCAGCAAGCCTGTGAGAGCTGGCGCCAGCGCAGCGCCGAGCACGACCGCGCCTGGGCGCGAGCCCAGGCCGTGCTGGCCAAGCTGGGCGGCCTGCCGCCAGGCCTGGGCCGCGCGGCGCTGGAGGCTGGTGCGTCGCGCCGCGCGGGGCTGCGCGCGCTGGCGGGCCTGATCGTTGCATTGCCGGCCGGCTGGCTGGCGTGGCGCACAGCGCCCTGGCAGACCTGGACGGCCGACTACGCCACGCGCAGCGGCGAGCGCCGGCGGATAGAACTGCCCGATGGCAGCCTGCTGGTGCTCAATACCGCCAGCGCGGTGGACCTGGACTATTCCGAGGCGCAGCGGCTGGTGCTGCTCAGGGAAGGGGAAATCCTGCTGCGGACGGCGCATGCCGTGCCTGCCGATCCCCGGCCCCTGCTCGTGCGCACCGCCGAAGGCAGCGCGCAGGCGCTGGGCACTTACTTCAGCGTCCGGCAACTGGATTCGCGCAGCCGCGTCGCCGTGATCGAAGGCCAGGTGCGGTTGCAGCCGCGCGGGGTTTCCGCCGGCCTTGTCCTGAGCGCCGGGCAATGCGCCGATTTCTCCGCCGGGGGAGTGCAGCCGCCGCTCGCCAGCAAGTATCCGCCGCAGGCCTGGCTGGACGGCGTGCTGTATGCCGATGGCCTGCGGCTGGCCGACTTCCTGCAAGAGCTTGCGCGCTACCGCCCCGGGCTGCTGCGCTGCGATCCTGCGGTCGCCGACCTGCGCATTTCAGGGGGATTCCAGGTGGACGACACCGATGCGGTGCTGCTGGCCGTATCGCGCAGCCTGCCGGTGCGGCTGGTGTTCCGCAGCCGCTACTGGGTGACCGTGGTTCCTGCCTGAGCATTTTTTCAATCGCCGAGGCCAGGTGCGGCCGCACATTGGTGCCGTCTATCTCCTTGCCGGCGATCCGGTCGCCCACGCCCGGCAGGAAAGTCCCGATAAGGGCGTCCGAGGGAAGATCGCGATTGCAGTCGAGCCGTTGGCGGAAGGGGCTTGGTAACGCCATCCGCTGGACAGCGCGGGCCTATTCCCCTTTCTTGCGCGAACGGAACGCCGCTACCTTCATCCGGTTGCCACAGATAGCCATGCTGCACCAGCGGCGGCGATGCGACTTCGTCTTGTCGTGAAACATGAGCGTGCAGTCATGCGCTTCACATTGCCGGACCAGGTCCAAGGGCGTATCGGTCAGCAGCCTGGCGACGGCCTGGGCTATGGGTTCGAGAAAGCTGGCGGCATTCTCATGGAGGCGCCGCCTTACCACCTTGAAAGATCCGTTCGCGTTGTCCCATTCCAATTCCTTTGATGCGCGACCGGCCTGGAGCACGTGATTCACGACGGCGGCATCTGCGGATGTCCCGTGCCTGGCTGCATTCACCAAGGATTTTGCGTTTTCGCGCAATTGGAGGGCGAGTTCCAGCAGGCCTTCCGGCGCCGCATCGATGCCGTCCGGAACCACGCCGGCCAGCTTCAGCCACGCCAGCACGGCGTCGTCATCGGCGAAGCACTCATGGCGTGCCGGACCCACGCCGAATTCACTGTTGATGAAATCGAGCGCAAGGTCATCCCCTACGAACAGAGGAGCCTTCTGGACTTTTGCGTTCTCTTGCATGCCGCCAATGTAACCGATAAAAATTAAATTGACCAGTTACTAATGTGTGTCGTAACCTTTAAAATCCATTTATACGGTTACATGGGAGTTCAATCATGTCTTCGAATAGTTTGATAGGAGCGGCCGGTCCGGTTGCAATGGTGCTGAGCGGGGGAGTAGAGGCCGCGGACCTCCAGGTCCGCCATCGGTTCGAGCAGGTGGGGGATGTGAAGGTGTTCTATCGCGAGGCTGGCGACCGCAACGCTCCGACGGTGCTCTTGCTGCACGGGTATGCAGCGTCTTCATTCATGTATCGCAATCTCATCCCCATGCTTGCGGACAGATACCATGTCATCGCGCCGGACCTGCCGGGTTTCGGGTTTACCGAAGCGCCTCCCCGCGGCCAGTACGCCTATACATTCGACCAGCTCGCCGCGACCATCGGCCGGTTCACGGAGCAGTTGGAATTGGAGCGCTACGCCATGCAGGTGTTCGACTATGGCGCTCCAGTGGGCTGGCGCCTGGCGCTAGCGCATCCCTTCCGCGTGAGCGCGATCATTTCGCAGAATGGGAACGCATACGAGGAAGGTCTGGGGCAGGGCTGGGCGCCGATTCAGCGTTACTGGAAGGAGCCGTCGCAGGCGAACCGCGATGCGCTGCGCGAGTTCGCCACCCCGGCCTCCATCACGTGGCAGTATCTCGAAGGCGTTCCGGACCGGACGCTGGTCGCGCCCGATGCCATCGCGCTGGAAAGCTTCCTGGTGTCCCGGCCTGGCAATGCGGAAGTCCAGCTCGATCTGTTGCTGGACTACGCGTCGAATGTGGAGAAGTACCCGGAGTTCCAAGCCTACTTCCGCGAACATCAACCGCCTCTGCTGGCTGTGTGGGGCAAGAACGATCCGTTCTTCCTGCCCGCTGGCGCGGAGGCATGGAAGCGCGACATTCCTGGCGCCGACGTGCGTTTCTATGACACTGGCCACCTGGCGCTTGAGACGCATGGAACCGAGATCGGAGCGGCCATCCGGGCGTTCCTGGACGAAAATGTGAAGTAAAGAGCGCCCCGCCATGTGAAAGCGGAGCAGGCGGCGGGGCAGCCCTCTTGTGGGGCAGCAAGCATGCGTGGCATGCGCAGCGTGGGGGCCCGCCCCGCCGCCGAGCCGCCTCAAGGCGGGGCAGCCCCCTTGTGGGGCAGCAAGCATGCGTGGCATGCGCAGCGTGGGGGCCCGCCCCGCCGCCGAGCCGCCTCAAGGCGGGGCAGCCCTCTTGTGGGGCAGCAAGCATGCGTGGCATGCGCAGCGTGGGGGCCCGCCCCGCCGCCGAGCCGCCTCAAGGCGGGGCAGCCCCCTTGTGGGGCAGCAAGCATGCGTA
>NZ_JPYO01000004.1:0-77984 GCF_000757485.1 Achromobacter sp. RTa | reverse complement strand
AGCGTGGGGGCCCGCCCCGCCGCCGAGCCGCCTCAAGGCGGGGCAGCCCTCTTGGGGGGCAGCAAGCATGCGTGGCATGCGCAGCGTGGGGGGCTTTCTTGGCACCTTTTTCTATCTCGGCCGACAAGTCCATATAGCACCTTCGCTAGCATTCTGTCGGGATCAGCATGGTTTCAAGCAAGCACACCGCGGCCAGGCCGCCTCATTGGGCGAGCCGCCGGGCGGCCGCAAGCGCCTTGTGCGCGGCGCTGGGATGGGTGGCCGCCGCGCCCGCCGTCCTGGCGCAGCCGGCCGGTTCAGCGTCCGGGGCGCCAGCCCTGCCGCAGTTCGATATCTCCGCCGGACCGCTGGGGCCGGCGCTGGCCGCGTTCGCGGGGGCCGCGCGCATCAATCTTTCGTTCGATCCGGCCCTGGCCGAGGGCCGGCGCACCGCGGGTTTGAAGGGAGCCTGGCCCGTGGAGGCGGGGCTGGCCCGGCTGCTGGCCGGCACGCCGTTGGCCGCGCGGCGAGATGGCGTCAACGTCTACACGCTGCGGCTGCTTCCCGCGGAACCGACGCTGCTGCCGGCGGTGCGCGTGGAAGGGGCGAACGAATACGCCCGGGGCACGGACGATGGCCTGGTGGCGCAGCGCAGCGCCGCGGGCACCAAGACCGAAACCCCGATCCTGGAGATTCCGCAGACGGTAAACGTGGTGACGCGCGACGAGATCTCGATGCGCGGCTCGCGCAGCGTCGTCGAGGCGCTGGCCTATACCCCGGGCGTCTATGCCCCGGGCGGCAGCGCGGACCTGCGCTACGACAACATCTATCTGCGCGGCGGCTACGCGGCGCGCAATAATCTGGATGGCGCGCGGCTGCCGTATGGCGCCTACAGTTTCGGCATGCTGCAGATAGAGCCCTATGGATTGGAGCGGATCGAGGTCCTGAAGGGGCCGTCCTCGGTGCTGTACGGCCAGAATACGCCGGGCGGCCTGATCAACATGGTGAGCAAGCTGCCCACCGAGACGCCGCGGCGCGAGATCGAATTGCAGACTGGCAGCTATGGCAGGGCCCAGGCCGCTTTCGACCTGAGCGGCCCGGTCGACGAAGAGGGGCAATGGAGCTACCGCCTGGTGGGCCTGCAGCGCGACGCTGCCCAGTCCGCGCATTATTCGGAAGAAGACCGGACTTTCGTCGCGCCGGCGCTGACCTGGCGGCCATCGGCGGCCACATCGCTGACCGTGCTGGGTTTCTACCAGAAGGATCATCAGGTGCCGCTGTACAGCAATCTGCCGGCGGACGGGACGCTCTATTCCAATCCCAACGGCCGCATTCCGCGCGACCGCTTTGCGGGCGAGCCGGGCTGGGACGCCTATGACCGGGAGCAGTTTTCGGCCGGCTACCTGTTCTCGCACAAGTTCAACGACACCTGGACCGTCAAGCAGCAACTGCGCTACAGCCATATGCGCGGCGAGGCGCGCACCACCGTGGGCTACTTGCTCAATCCGGTCGACATGCGCACCTGGTCGCGCACCATGTCGCGCGGCCAGGGCACCGGCTCGACGCTGAACGTCGATACGCAGGCTATCGCGCGTTTCCGCACCGGCTCGGTCGGCCACGAGTTCCTGGCCGGGTTCGACTACCTGAACATGCGCGATACCTACAAGTTCGCGAACGTCATTGCCGGCGTGCCGCCGCTGGATCTCTACGATCCGGTCTATGGGCTGCCGCGGCCGGGTGTGCAGGACCTGATCCCGCGTATCGACGCCGTCCAGAACACAGAACAGTCCGGCGTCTACCTGCAGGACCAGATTTCCTATGGCAACTGGCTGCTGACGCTGGGCGGACGCTACGACATGGCGAGCAGCACCACCCGCAACCGGATGATCGCGGGCAAGGTGTCGCAGAGCGATTCGGCCTTTACCGGCAGGGCGGGGCTGACCTACCTCCTGGAAAACGGCCTGGCGCCCTACGTGGCGTACTCCACCTCGTTCGCGCCCACGGGCGGCACCGACTACGAGAGCAACCCGTTCCAGCCGTCCAAGGGCAGGCAGATCGAGGCCGGGCTGAAATACCAGCCGCCAGGCAGCGACAGCATGGTGACCCTGTCCGCCTACCAGTTGACGCAGACCAATGTGCTGACCAGCGACACCACGCCGGGCCGGCCCCCGGGCTTCCAGACCCAGACTGGCGAGACGCGCGCGCGCGGCATAGAACTGGAAGGCAAGGCCAGCCTGGGCCGCGGCTGGGATCTCGTCGCCTCCTACTCGTATGTCGACGCCGTTGTGACCAAGAGCTCCAATGTCGATGTTATCGATGGCGTGCCGCAATCGCGCGAAGGCAAGAAGCAGTTCTACGCGCCAGCGCACCAGGCGGCGGCATGGCTGGGCTACAAGGTGCAGGGTGGGCCGCTGCAGGGACTGGGGCTGGGCGCGGGCGTGCGCTATATCGGCGCCGACTGGGGCGACGCCGCGAACACGCTGCGTATTCCGTCGGTCACGCTCGTCGATGCGGCGCTGTCCTATGACCTGGGCCAGATGCGGCCCGAGATGCGCGGGCTGAGCGTGGCGCTGAACGTCAGCAACCTGTTCGACCGGACCTATGTGGGAACCTGCATCACGACCACCTCCTGCACCTATGGCGCGGGACGGCTGGTGCTGGCCACGATGAAATACGCATGGTGACGCGGCGCGGCGGTTGGCGCGGAACGCTGGCGCGCGCGCTGGCCGCCACGCTCGGCGGCTATGCGCTGGCATCGTCCATGGCCGCGGCGGCAGCGTGGCTGCCATGGCCGCCGGCCGACGCCATCCTCTATCCGGCGCTGCTGGCGATTCCCGCCTATGTGACCCTGGCCATATGGTGCTTCGCGGCGCGCAGCCCGGCCCGGATATGGCTGGCCATCGCGGCTGGCTGTATCGGGGCGCTGGGCTTGCGGTGGGGGCTGGCGCCATGAGCTCGCCGGACCGCCCCAAGGGCGAATGCCGGAGCGCGCGGCATGAAGGTAGCCCACTGCGCGCGTATCCGGAAGGCAGCCTGCGCCAGCGCATGTCCTGGCTGCACACCTGGGTAGGCCTGCTGTTCGGCTGGATCGCGTTTGCGGTATTCCTGACCGGCGCGCTGAGCGTATACGCGCCGGAGATCGGCCGCTGGATGACGCCGGAGATCGCGGCGGCTGGCCCGGCGAGCCGGAACCTGTCGCTGGCGCAGGCCCAGGCATGGCTGGAACGCCATGCGTCCGGCGCGGCGTCGTGGCGGGTAGAACTGCCGGATGCGCGGCATCCCTTGATGGCGCTGTCATGGCGCGGCGAGCGCGACGAGGGCAGCGCCTTGCTGGACCCCGCCAGCGGCCGCGAGATTGCGCCGCGCGACACGGAGGGCGGTGAATTCCTGGTGGAGTTCCATTACAGCCTGCACGCGGGGCAGGCCGGCATCTGGCTGGTGGGCGCATGCAGCCTGGCGCTGCTGGTGGCCTTGGTGTCGGGCGTCATCGTGCATCGCCGGTTCTTCGCGGATTTCTTCACATTCCGGCCGCGGGCCTCGCCGGGGCGCGCCTGGCTGGACGCGCACAATGCGCTGTCGGTGCTGCCGTTGCCGTTCCACTGCATGATCCTGCTCACCGCATTGAGCACGCTATTGCTGTCCTACCTCCCGGCGGGCGTGCATAGCCGGTATGGCGGGGACATGGGGGCGATGGTGGCCGAGGTCTTTCCCCGGCCGCCGGCCACGCCCGAGCCGGGAAACGCGGCGGCCATGCAGCCCTTGGCGTCGCTGGCGCAGCGGGCGGAGTCCATCCTGGGCGTGGGCAAGGCCGCCGTGATCGAGGTCAGGCAGCCTGGCACGCAAGGAGCCATGGCGGACGTGTGGCGCCGCTTCGACGACAGGCTGATGGCCTTTCCCGATCGCGTATCAATGCGCGCAGCCACGGCGGATATCGTCGATGCGCGGACGGCGTATCCCGGGTCTCTGCAACTCATCCGGACGCTGGGTGGACTGCATTACGGCTATTACGCCGCGCCGCTGCTGCGGGCGCTGTATTTTCTCCTGGCGCTGTGCGGCGCCGCGATGATCGCCACGGGGCTGGTGCTGTACACGGCCAGGCCGGCGGCGGCCGTTTCCGCATTCGGGCGGGCCGCGCACCGCCTGAACGTGGCCATGGTCTGCGGGCCGGTATGCGCTTGCGCCGCCTATCTGCTGGCGAACCGCCTTGCCTGGCCTGCATCTCCGGGCTTGCATGAGCGCGAGGTGCTGGCTTTCTTCCTGGCCTGGGGCGCTTGCGGGGCGCACGCGCTGGCGCAACCTGCTTCCAGGCTATGGCGTCGGCAATGGAGGGCGGCGGCCTTGCTGTGGCTGGCAGTCATTCCGGCAGATCTGCTGGCGCTGGCGCCCGACGCCGGCCTGCGCGCCGCCTTGGCCACACCGCTCCACTGGGCGGTCTGGGCCGCCTGCGCCGCGGCGGCCCTGGCTTGCTGGTATGCGGGCGGCAAGAGGGGCAGGGCGGACGCCTAGAAGCTCAATTCCGCGCTCAGCATCGCCCGGCGCTCATTGCCCCATACGATGGTCGAGCCGTTAGCGAACCGGTTGCGGTCGTAGTAGGTCTTGTCGAACAGGTTCTTGATGTTGAGCTGCAGCTTCAAGTCCATGCCGTTGGCCAGCGTGTTGTTGTAGAACAGCGCCAGGTCCACTATCCCGTAACCCGGGTTGTAGTCGGTCCGGGAATAGGGGTTGTAGTACGTTCCCACGCTGGGATCGCGCCAGGCATTGTGGCTCTTGCTCCAGGCCCGCAGGCCCACGGCCACGTGCGCCGTCCCGTAGTCGGGGTCGTGGTAGACGCGGAATTTATTCCACAGCGCGAGGTTGTGGGCGGGCATGTTGGGCTTGCTGCGGCCCTGGGCGTACGGATCCGCCGTGTCCACGTATTCGGTCTTCAGGTATGCGTAGGAGAGCGACGCGGCCCACCAGTCCGTCAGCAGGCCGGAGAGTTCGAACTCTATGCCCTGCGAACGTTCCAGGCCCGCCAACCCCGTGCGGCAGTCGCCGGTGCCGTCGGTGCTGCCCGGGGTGCCGGGCGCCGGCGCGGCCAGGGGATCGCATAGGCCTTCGGACTGCGCGGCCATCGGCATGTTCTTTTTGTCGATGCGGAAGATCGCGGCGGTAAACATGGCGCGCGCATCGAAAAGGTCCTGCTTGATGCCGAGCTCGTACTGTTTTCCTTCCTGCGGCTTGGTAATGTACTGGCCGCTCATGTCCAGCAGGTTCAACTCGTTCGGGTAGAACGATTCACCATAGCTCGCATAGACGGTGGTGCTCGGAGTGAAGTCGTGCATGAGCGCGATGCGCGGCGACCACTTGCTGATCTTGTTGCGCTGTTCGCGGTCGGCGGGGCGGTTGTCGAACTGGGTCCATCCCATCGCCAGCAGCAGGCGGGTCCTGTCGTTCGGAAAATGCAGTGTGTCCTGGAAATACAAGTTCAGGTCATTGCGCTTGGTGGGTTCGCCCAGCGGGTCTTCCCAGATGCGGTCCTGGTACGCCCAGTTGCCGTAGTCGGGGTCGAAGATGTTCAGCGGACCCGGCGTATACGGCTGGCCCGGCCGGGAGTCCGAGGCCACTTTGCGCCCGCTGGACCGGGTTTGCGTGTGGCCGTAGCCCATGCCCGTCAGCCAGTCGTGGCGGAATGCGCCGGTATGGGCCTCGCCGCTCAAATCCATGCCGACGGACCAGTTGCGGTCGCGGCTCTGCCGTCCGCTCACGTAGCGCTGCACATTGCCGTTCGCGTCCGGGCCGTTGCCGGCACTGTTCACGCGGGTGTTCTGCCACCATTGCTTGGTTTCCTGGTAGTTGGCATACGCGGAAACGTTGAAGCTGTCGTTCGGCCGCCAGCGGGCGTCCCAGAGCAGGCTGTCGGTCTGCGTGACTGCTCGGTCGTTGAGGCTGCCCCAGAAGAAATCGCGGGGCACCGGATAGTAGCCGCCATAATAGGGGCTCTTCGGATTGCTGATCCGCATATTGTTTTCCTGTTCCGGAACGGCCCGCATGTCCATGCGCTCGTACGTCAGGGTGGTGTCGAACCGGGAATTCGGCGCATAGGTCAGCGCGGCGAGCGCGCTCTTCGGTTCTTGCCAGATGTGGTCCTGGTCGTCTTCGGTGTGCGTGTAGCTGCCGACCAGGCGATACAGGAGAGTGGCGTCCTGGTTCAAGGGGCCGGTCATGTCCACCATCGAGCCGTAGGAGCCTTTGCTGTCCGTGCGCCCGCGGATCGTATAGGCAGCCTCGGCCTGGGGGCGCTTGTAGGTATAGTTGACGATGCCGCCGGGTTCGGCGGCGCCGTAGTACAGCGCCGCGGGGCCGCGCAGCAGTTCCACACGCTCCAGGCTGTCGGGGCTGCGTGCCGTGGAGGCCGAGCTGTAGGTGCGCTGGCCATTGATCAGCAATTGGCCCGCGCCACCCGTGGAGAAGCCGCGCACGTTGATCGAGCGCGACATGCTCTGGCCGATGTCGCCGTTGCCGCTGGTCGTGGTTACCCCAGCGAAGCCCTCCAGCGTGTCGTAGATATTGGCGTCCCCACGCTCGACGATCAGCTCCTTGGAGGCCTGGTTGATCGTGAAAGGCGTCTGCCGCGGCGGCAGGGAGGTCTTGGTCGCGATCGACGTCGGCGTGTCGGCGATGTAGCCGGACAGGCCGTCTCCCGAGACGGTGACCGGCGCCAATTGGGCCACGCCCTGCGGGCGGACCGTGGCAACCTGTCCGCGCAGGGTATAGACCAGGTCGCTATTGGACAACGCGCTGCGCAGCGCCTGTTCGGGCGTCATTTCACCGCGGATGGCGGGCGCCTGGATGCCCCGTACCTGCTGAGGGTCGAAGGCGATCGACAGGCCGGTGTACCGGCTCAGCTCGACCAGCGTTTTCTCCAGCGGCTGCAGCTCGATGTTCAGCATGACGGCCTGGCCGGTCTGGGCAATTTGCGTTTGCGCTTGCGCCGCCCCTACGTGGACGCTCCAGATCAGCATGGCGGCCAGCGCCGTCCCGCGCCGCCGCCCCGCGCGCGGCGCCCAGCGGTTCTTGACGCGCGTTCTGCACTTTCCGGCCTGCATGGCAATTCTCTCCCTTCCTGGATGTTCGATTCCTTAAAGACAATCCAGCGAGCGGGATCCTGATATTGAGACGTGTTTTTATTTGTATGCGTACCGTGAAGGGCATGGCGCGGCTGGGCGGGCCGCTTCAGCGCCGGAGACGGCGCGGAGGCTCGATGCGTTCGGGTTTGTCGCTGGGCGCGATCGTCAGCACTCGTCCGGTGCGCGTCACGGCGACGGGCGCGATGTCGGGCAGGGCCTGCAGCGCGTTTACGACGTCGCCGAGCTGCACGATAAGTGTGACGGGAAGGTTCCGCACCAAGGGATCGACCTGCACGCTCCATACGCCTCGCCGGCTCAGGGCGCGGCCGACCTCTTCCAGCGTTTCGTTCTCGAAGACGAGCCTGTTCTGGCGCCAGGCTGCCACTTGCGAATCGGAGATCGGGCGTACCGGTGTGACGCTTCCCTGTTCCAGGCGCACGGATTGCCCCTGGAACAGTTCGACGGCGGCTGCCCCGTCTGCCGGAAGCACCCGCACATGGCCGCGCGCCACGTTGACGCGCAAGCCGTCCGGCAGGCGCTGCACTTCGAAGGCGGTGCCCAGGACTTGCACGGACCCGCTTCCGACGTCGACGATGAACGGCCGGGCCGGATCGCGCGCGACATCGAAATACGCCGCGCCGGTTGCTAGAGCAACGCGCCGCTGCTGACCGGAATAGGCCACGTTCAACTCCGTGCCCACGTCCATGACGACATGCGTTCCATCGCTCATGGCCAGCGCCTCGGACCCGGCTTGCGCGGTTTCGAAACTGCGCGGACCCCACAGCGAGAAGTCGGCGTATTGCTGCGCCTGCCAGGCGAGATAGCCGCCGACGGCCGTCACCACGGCCGCCATGGCCAGCGCCAAGCGAGTCCGCCTGTGGGCGCGGCCGGGCGGGGGCGCGGCGGGCACATAGCGTTCCGCCAACGGCTGCAAGCTGAGCCAATCGCGTTCACAGGCTTCGAAAGCGCGGCGATGCCGGGGATCGCGGGACAGCCACTCGTCGAGTTCCGCACGCGCCGCCGCGCCGGCGCGCGTACTTGCGCCCGCTTCGCGCAGCGTCATGAACCAGCGCAGGGCGACGTCGTCGACGTCGTCGTCGGCGTCCTGCGCTGGCGGCGGAGAATGTCGGTCCTGGTTCACGGATTCAAGGCGGCCCTGCAGGCGCGCATTGCGCGGATGACGTGTTTTTCGACCATGTTGCGGGAAATGCCCAGCCGGGATGCGATTTCTCCCTGGTCCAGGCCTTCGAAACGATAAAGCAAGAATACTTCACGGCAGCGCGGCGGCAGGCTGTCTATGGCCTTCATGACTTCGGCCAGTTGCCGGCGGTCGGCATAGATGCGGGCGGGGTCCTGCGCCTGAGATGCCGATTCCTGGCTCAGCGACACTTCCTGATAAACGCGGGTTTCGACGTTGTTGCGCGCGCTTGCGTTGTAGGCAAGGTTGATCGCCGTCCGGTACAGGTACCCCGCGAGATTGCCCAGGCGAGCCTGGCCGGGGCGGTCCAGCATGCGCGCATAGGCTTCCTGCACCAGGTCGGCCGCCGAGTGCTGCCGGCCCAGATGCGCCGAAACCGCCCGACGCACGGACTTCAAGCAGTCGTCAAGCGCTATCCACCCGTTTCCCCGGTCCGTCTTTTCCGCGTCGCGGCTCATTTGTATTGCCTCAATTTTTGATAATGATAACAAATCTCAATATCGATATTTGAGCCGAAGGCATCAGGATTTCTCCGGGCGGATTGTCTACAAGGCAATGATCGAACCCGGACCGGCATGGGATGCGCCCGGTTCACCTTTACCTTCCGATATGAAGCCACTTTCGTTCCTGTCCAATCCATCCGCCGGCCCCCGGCGCGGCAAGGCGCCGCGATGAGGCCCGACGCAAAGCCCGAGGGCCTGCGCCAGGCGATGTCGTGGCTGCATACCTGGTCAGGCCTGGTGCTCGGCTGGCTGCTGTTCGCCGTATTCCTGCTCGGCACGCTGAGCTTCGCGCGCACGGAGATCACGGCCTGGATGCAGCCGGAGGTGCATGGGTCGCGGGCGGGGCCGGATACGCTGCGGCTGACCATGGATACCCTGGAGCGCATTGCGCCCGCCGCCACGGTCTGGTCCATCTCCTTGCCGGGACCGCGGGATCCTGCGGTAAGAGTGTCCTGGCGGGAGCCCGGCGCGGCCGCCGGCCGGGCGGGCCTGAAGCGCGCCGTGCTGGACGCCGGCACGGGTGAGGTGCTGGAACCCAGGGCCACGCGCGGGGGGGATTTCCTGTACCGCTTCCACTTCGAGCTCTATGGCATGCCGCAAATATGGGCGCGCTGGATCGTGGGCGCGGCGACCTTGTTCATGCTCGTGGCCATTGTCAGCGGCGTGATCACGCACAAGAAGATCTTCACGGATTTTTTCACCTTCCGCCCGCGCAAAGGGCAGCGCTCCTGGCTGGACGGTCATAACGCCACTGCCGTGCTGGCGTTGCCGTTCAATTTCGTGATTACGTTCAGCGGTCTGCTGTTGCTGATGTACCAGCTCATGCCCTGGCCGATCGAAGCGGCGTACCAGGGAGATACCCGCGCCTATTTCGCCGAGCGGCGCGCGCCGGCAGCGCCGGTGCAGGTCCCCGAGCACGATGCGCCCGTCCTGGCGCCGCCGCGCGCTGCGCTACAGTCGATTCTGGACGAGACGGCAGCTGCGTGGCCGGATTCATCCGTCGGTTCCCTCACGGTGAATCGGCCCGGCGGCCACGCGGTCACGGTCGAAGCGCGCGAAGGGCAGGGCGCAAGCCTGGTGGACCGAGGAATTGCGCGCCGGGCGGTCTTCGACGCGGCCAGCGGCGCGCGTCTCGATGCCCCCGCGGCGGCTGCGCCTACGGCAGCCGTCGCCGTCTACAACGTGTTCACCAGCGCGCACCTTGGCCGCTTCGCCGGTCCGGCCCTGCGGTGGCTGCTGTTTCTTTCCGGCATGGTGGGCAGCTTCATGGTGGCCAGCGGCATGGTGCTGTGGGTGGTCAAACGCCTGCCGGAACGCCGCAAGCTGGGGCGCACACCCAAGGGCCACCGGCTGGTCGAGGCGACGAACGTGGCCGCGCTGGCTGGTCTGTTCCTGGCGATCGCGGTGTACTTCTGGATGAATCGCCTGCTGCCGGCGTCGCTCGCAGGGCGGGCCGACTGGGAGATCCGCGGCTTTTTCGCGGCTTGGGCGCTGAGCCTGGCATATGCCTGCCTGCGCACGCACCGCCGCGCCTGGATAGATACGCTGGCGCTTTCGGCCGGACTGCTGATGCTGTTGCCAGCGCTGAACGCGGCGACGGGCGGAGCCGCACTGCCCGCCAGCATCGCACACGGTCTGTGGAGCGTGGCGGCGTTCGATCTGTCCGCCTTCGCCATGGGCGCGCTGCTGGCCTTCATGGCGTTCAAGCTGTCCCGCTCCGGCTTGTCGCCCGCGAGCGGCCCGCAGCGCAAGCTCGCAAGCTCGGCGGCGGTAAACGATGCGCTTGCCGTCGGCTCGACAAATGCCGGAGCGCGGCCATGATGGCGTGGATCAGCCTGGGATGGGCATTCGCCGCCAGCGCCATGCTGGGCCTGTCCATGCATCGCCACCAGGAACAGATGCTGTCCCGGGAACTGGGCGTACCCTGGACGCTGGCATGGCGCGTGGCGGGATACCTGGGCCTGGGGGTGGCGCTCATCCCCTGCCTGCGGGCATGGAGCGTATCGGTGGCCGTCGCTGCGTGGCTGGGCGTGTTGACGGCGGCGGCCATGGCCCTGGGGGCGTTGCTGGCCTATGCGCCCAGAATGGCGCTTGCGGGCGCGGGGCTCGCGGCCCTGGCGAGCTCGGTGGCGTGGATGATCGTGTGACGGGCGCATCCCCGCAGCGGGCACCCGGCCAACGCGGCACGGCCTGCCAATATTTTCAATGTATCGGCTGACCCAAATATAGTATTTCCGGCGTGCATGGTTCTTACCTAGGATGTCCAGCAAGGCATTCTGGAATGGGAGCTGTCATGTTCGAAAGCGGTGCTTGCAGGGTATCCGGGCTGCGCGTGGTACGCGCCGGGGCGATGGGTTGCGGGGGCGGCGCATGAGCGGACCGTTGGAAGGAGTCCGCATCCTCGACGTCACGACGGTGCTGATGGGGCCATACGCCACGCAGATACTGGGGGACCTGGGCGCGGACGTGATCAAGGTGGAACCCCCGGCAGGCGACAACGTGCGCGGTATCGGCCCGGCGCGCCATCCAGGCATGGGCGGCATATTCCTGCATGCCAACCGCAGCAAGCGCAGCATCGTGCTGGACCTGAAGCGGCCGGAGGGCCGCGAGGCGCTGCTCAAGCTGGCGGCTTCCTGCGATGTACTGATCTACAACGTGCGGCCGCAGGCCATGGCGCGGCTGGGCCTTTCGTACGAGGAACTGGCCGAGGTCAACCCCGCCATTCTGTATGTGGGCGTCTACGGCTACGACCAGCGCGGCCCCTATGCGGCGCGCGCCGCCTACGACGACCTCATCCAGGGCGCGGTGGGGATCCCAGCGCTGTCCGTGCAGGCCGGCAGCGAAACTCCGCGGTACGCGCCCAGCGCCATCGCCGACCGCATCGTCGGCATCAGCGCGGCCAATGCCGTCAGCGCGGGCCTGTACCACCGGGCCCGCACCGGCCGGGGCCAGGCCATCGACGTGCCGATGTTCGAGACCATGGCGCAACTGATTCTTGGCGACCATATGGCGGGCCAGTCCTTCGAGCCGCCGTTGGGGCCGCCCGGCTATCCGAGGATCCTGAATTCGGACCGCAGGCCCTATGCCACGCTCGACGGGCATATCTGCGTGCTGCTCTACGCGGACAAGCAATGGGCGGCATTCTTCGAACTGATCGGACAGCCCGGCAGGGAGCGCACCGACCCGCGGTTCCGCGATATCGGCACCCGGACCCAGCACATCCACGCGATCTACCGGCTGGTGTCGGATGCGATCGCCGCGCGCACGACCCAGGACTGGCTGGTAGCGTTCGAAGCGGCGGATATTCCGGCCATGCCGATGCACACGGTGGAGTCGCTGCTGCGCGATCCGCAACTGGAGGCGGTGGGCTTCTTCAATACCGTCGAGCATCCCAGCGAGGGCAAACTGCGCACGATGGCGGTTCCGTCGCGCTGGTCCGGCACGCCTCCCGATCCCTCACGGCAGGCCCCGAGGCTGGGAGAACACAGCGTCGAAGTGCTGAAAGAGGCCGGCTACCAGGACGAGGCCATCGCCGCGCTACTGCGGGCGGGCGTCACCTTGGAGCCCGCAGGAGCGAGCCATGACTGACTTTTTGAAGCGCGAACGGCACGGCGCCGTGTTGCTCCTGACCATGGACCGCGAATCGACGCGCAACGCGCTGTCGGATCCCGACGCGATCGAGGCGCTGGTCGGCGCATGCGCCGACATCAACGCGGATCTGTCGGTGCGCGCCGTGGTGCTGACCGGTTCGCATGGCGCTTTCTCTTCCGGCGGCAATCTCAAGACCCTGTCCGATACGGTCGGCGCCGGCCTTGGAGAGCCGGTGCGCAGCCGCCTGGCGTACCGCAACGGGATACAGCGCGTGCCGCTTGCCCTGTGCAATCTGGAGGTGCCGACGATCGCAGCGGTCAACGGGCCGGCCATCGGCGCGGGTTGCGACCTGGCATGCATGTGCGACATACGCGTGGCCGCCGAAGAGGCGCGATTCGCCGAGAGTTTCGTCAAGCTGGGTCTGACGCCTGGAGACGGAGGGGCGTGGCTGCTGCCGCGGGCCGTGGGCATGTCGCGCGCGTGTGAAATGGCCTTCACGGGCCGCAGCATAGACGCCGCCCAGGCGCTTGAAATGGGGCTGGTTTCGCAGGTAGTCGGCGGGGAAGAACTGCTGCCGGCGGCGATGGCGCTGGCGCAGGAGATCGCCCAGCATTCCGGCCACGCGCTGCGCCTGACCAAGCGGCTCTTGCGCGAGGGCCAGCACATGCGGCTGGACACGCTGCTGGAATTCTCGGCCGGCTTCCAGGCGCTGGCGCACCATACGCAGGAACATGCCGGCGCGCTGGACGCGTACCTGAGCAAGACGCGCGGCTGAGGCCGAACGGCCACAACCACGGCAGCCTCGCCGGAGCGCAATCAACAACGAGGCGACACAAGGAGGAGACCGATGCAGACAACGAGAAGAAAGCTGCTTGCCGCGCTAGGCGGATTGGCCGGCTTGCCGCTGGCGCGCGCCGCAAGGGCGAGCGCAACGGCCTGGCCGGCGCAGCCTTTGAGGCTGATTCTGCCCTATGCCGCGGGCGGGCCGACCGATGTGCTGGCGCGGGCGGTGGCGCAGCATGTTGCGCGCCAGCTGGGCCAGCCGGTGATCGTGGAGAACAAGACCGGCGCAAGCGGCAACATCGCGGGCGAAACCGTGGCGCGCGCGCGCCCGGACGGATATACATTGCTCTACCACTCATCGGGGCTGGCCATCAGCCCCGCGCTGTACCGGCAGCTTCCCTATGATCCGCTGCGCGATTTTGCGCCCGTTGGGCTAACGGCCTCGATTCCCCTGGTGCTGATGACGGCCAACTCGTTGCCGCCCACCGACACAAGACAGTTCATCGACTACCTCAAGGCGCATCCTGATGCGCTCAGCTACGGCACGGGCGGCGTCGGCAACATTACCCATCTGAGCGTGGCGCTGTTCCTGCACGCCACCGGGACGCGCGCCGTCGGCATTCCGTTCAAGGGCACCAATCCGGCGATGGTGGCGATGCTGGGCGGCCAGGTGCAATTCATGGTGGACGCGATAAGCTCGGCGTTGCCATATATTCGCGATGGCCGGGTAAGGGCGTTGGCCGTGACCGGGGCAGAACGGTCGCCCGCGCTGCCGCAGGTGCCTACGCTGCGCGAAGCGGGCCTGAAAGACTTGACGATGAGCACCTGGCAGGGCGTGCTGGCTCCGGCCGCCACGCCTCAGCCGGTGGTCGAACGGCTGAGCCAGGCGCTGGCCGACGCCGTGCGCGATCCTGCCATCGCCGGGCCCTTCACCGCCCAGGGCGTAGATCTGCGCAGTTCCTCGCCGGCCGAGTTCCAGGCGTACCTGGGGCAGGAGGTCCGGCGCTGGGGCGATGCAGTCAGGATGGCGGGCATACAGCCCGAGTGAACACGGATGTCCCATGGCCGCCAAGGCCATGGCGACCCATGGAACAGCCTTGCGGAGACACGCATGAATATCAGGACCTTGGCCATGACGGGATTGCTGGGCGCCGCGTTGGCGCTGGGCGGCAGCGCCCGCGCGGCGGCCGATTACCCCTCCCACCCCGTGAAGATCATCGTGTCGCTGCCTCCAGGCAGCGGTGCCGACACCACGGCGCGATTCCTGTCCAAGCATCTGGCGGAGCAGCTCGGGCAGCCTTTCATCGTCGAGAACCGCCCGGGCGCCAACAGTTTCATCGCCGCTCAGGCGGTGGCCACCGCGGCGCCCGACGGCTATACGATGTTCGTGGCCAGCAATTCGCCCATGACGACGAACGCCGCGGTCTTCAAGCATCTGCCGTACGACGCGATCAAGGATTTTTCACCCGTCGCGCCTATCGCGCGCTTTCCGATGGTGCTGGTGGTGCCCGCGAACTCGCCTTACCGGAGCGTGGCGGACCTGGTGTCGGCCGCGAAAGCAGCCCCGGGCAAGCTGAATTTCGCCAGCGGCACCGCAACTTACCAGGTGGTGCTGGAACTGTTCCACGAGCAGAATGGAATCAAGTCCACCAACGTGCCATACAAAGGCACGTCGGCCGCGCTGGCCGACCTGGCGGGGGGCGTAGTGCAGTACAGTCTGGCCGACGTCAGCGCTGCGCTGCCGCTGATACGCGGCGGCAAGCTGAGGCCCCTGGCGGTGACCAGCGCCGCGCGCATCAAGGATCTTCCGGACGTGCCCACCATGCAGGAAAGCGGCAACAAGGGGTACGAGGCGTATGCCTGGACGGCGGCGTTCTTCCCCGCCAAGGTCGACCCCGCCATCGTTGCGCGCGTGTCGGAGGCGGTCCAGGCCCTGGTGCGCAGCGACGAGGGCCGGGCCTTCATGGCCAAGCTCGGAGGCGAGTCCTTCGTCGGCGGCCCCGACACGCTGGCCACGTTCCAGAAGGACGAGCTCGAATCCATGCGCCGCATCGCCAAGCTGGCCAACATCCAGCAGGAGTAGCCGCGCCTGAGTCCGCCTACGCCGCGTCGGCGCAGGCGGGCTCCACGGGCATCAGGCGGCATGCCATGTCGACGAAATTGGCGGTGGTCGGGGTAGCGTTGTCCGGATGCACCGCCAGGGCGATGCCCACCTTGATCGTCTCGGCCAGCTGCGAAACATTCACCAGGCGCACGTTGCTGCCGGCTTGCCGGCGGGCCACCGCGGGCACGATGGCGACGCCCAGCCCGCTCTCGACCAGGCTGAGTATGGTCTGCACCTGGATGGCTTCCTGCGCGATGCGCGGCACCACGCCCGCCTGCTGGAAGGCGTACATGACCAGCGCATGCATGCCCGGCACATGCGTGCGCGAATAGCCGATGAACGGCTCATCCGCCAGGTCGCTCAGCGCGACGTCATCGCTTTGCGCATGGCGGCTATCGGCCGGGACCGCCAGCATAAGATGGTCTGGCTGCAGCAAGGTGACCCGTGCCGCGGTGGGCTCGAGCACGGGGAAGCGCACCAGCGCCACGTCCAGCGTGTGGGCGTCCAGGCGGCGCAGCAGATCGATGGTCGTGGACTCCTCGATGATCAGGTCGACGCGCGGGAAGTCTTTCCGGAACTCGGACAGCAGCCGCGGCATCAGCGAGTAGGTGGACGAACCGACGAAGCCCACTTTCAGGACGCCCTGTTCGCCGCTGGCTCCTTCCCTGGCCGCGCGCCGGATCTCTTCGGCATAGAACAGCGTGGTGCGCGCGTACCGCAATACGACCTGGGCGGCCGGCGTCGGCTGCAGCCCTCCGGGCAGGCGCTCGAAAAGCTGCACGCCGAGTTCCTGTTCCAGCTTCTTGATTGCGGTGGAGAGGGGCGGTTGCGCCATGTGCAGCCGTTCGGCGGCGCGATGGAAATTGAGCGTCTCGGATAGGACCAACAGCTGCTTGAGCTGGCGTAGCTCCACGGGTGTCTCCCTTGATGCGCCGGGCTCGCGATATTTGTGATGTATTACCCGGTCCACATCTAATATTAGACCGGGATGTGGCCCCCGTGTAGATTGCCATGAAGCCCGCGCAACCTGCGCGGGCCAGCGTTTTCACGGCATTTTCCGAACATTGGAATGCATGCGCCGGCGCCGTGCCGCCGCATGCTCCGGGGACCAGATTGGGCGCTATCAACGACGCACTGCGGCTAGCCGCGATTCCCGCGCAGGACGAGGCCTTGCGTCCGTCCGTGCGCGCCTTCCTGGGGGAGGCGCTGAAGGATATGCCGGCCGATCGCCGCGCGCGCTCCTGGATGGGCTACGACGCGGAGTTCAGCCGCGCGCTGGCGCGGCAAGGCTGGCTGGGCTTGACGCTGCCGGCGGCCTACGGCGGCGCGGAGCGCAGCAACTTCGCGCGCTTCGTCCTGAGCGAGGAGCTGCTGGCGGCCGGCGCTCCGGTCTCGGCGCATTGGATCGCGGACCGCCAGACCGCACCATTGATCCTGCGCTACGGCTCGCAGGAACAGCGCGATTTCTACCTGCCTCGCATCATTCGCGGCGAAGCCTTTTTCGCCATAGGCATGAGCGAGCCCGACACAGGATCCGACCTGGCCAGCGTGCGCACGCGCGCCACTCCCGAGGCCGGAGGATGGCGGCTGAACGGGCGCAAGATCTGGACCACCAACGCGCATCGCTCGCATTACATGTGCGCGTTGGTGCGAACTTCCGGTTCGCCGGAAGACCGCCATCGCGGCCTGTCGCAGATGATCTTCGACCTGAGCTTGCCGGGTATCGAGATCCGGCCGATCCGGGATATTTCGGGAGACGCGCATTTCTGCGAGGTCCTGTTCGACAACGTTCTCCTGCCTCCGAATGCGCTGGTGGGCGAGGAAGGCAGCGGCTGGCAGCAGGTGACGGCGGAGCTGGCGCTGGAGCGCAGCGGCCCGGAGCGCATCTATTCCAGCATGGTGCTGATAGATGGCTGGCTCGCCTACCTGCGGCAGGGGCCCGCGCCGGACATGGAGCAGATCCGTCTTGCCGGGCGGCTGGCCGGACGCCTGGCCGTGCTGCGGGGAATGTCCCTGGCGGTGACGCAGCGCCTCAATGAAGGCGCCGACGCCAGCCTGGCGGCGGTGCTGGTGAAGGACCTGGGCACGGAGTTCGAGCAGGCCGTGCCTGAATGGATAGGCCAGGCGCTGCGAGCGGGCGCGGGCCCGGCGCCGGATGAGGTGTTGGCGCGCACGCTGGCCTACCTGACGCTCATCAATCCGACTTTTTCGCTGCGCGGCGGCACGCGCCATATTCTGCGCGGCATCATCGCGCGCGAACTTGGCCTGCGCTAGAAGCCCGCCAATACGAGAAGGAAAGCGCATGCCGCAAACCATTCAGCAAGACCTCCATGACGAATTCCTGCGCGCCCTGGCCGGCCTGTGTCCGTTGGAGCGTGTCCGCGAGATCGAGGCCAGGGACGGCGGGCCGGACGCGGAGCGCCTCGCCGCGCGTGTCTGGCAGGACATCGACGCGCTGGGCTATGTCGACGCCTTGACGCCGGCAGACCTGGGCGGGGCCGGGCTATCGCTGGCGGATGCCGAGGGGCTGTTGCGGGCTGCCGGGGCCTCGGCGCTGCCTTATCCGCTGGCAGACACCATGCTGGCGCGCGCCTTGTTGCGGAGCGCCGGCCAGGCCGTGCCCGATGGCCCCATTGCCCTGGCGTTGGCGCGCCCCGGGCCGAGCGGGCTGCGTTGCGTCCAGACGCCGGGGGCCGGGCTGGCGCGCAGCGTGCTGGTCCAGCGCGATGGCTGCCTGTTGCTCGTGGCCGCGCCAGCCGCGCCTGACCCCGGTTTGTTCCGGCCGCGCGTCAGCGCCGCGCCGGCATGGCCGGAGTCGCCGCCGGTCATCGGCCGCGTTACCTTGCCGGACGATGCCGTGCAGGCCTGGCGCAACGCCGCCGACGCAGCCTGCATCGCCGGCGCCATGCAGGCAGTGCTGGACCGTTGCATTGCCTTTGTTGGGGAACGCCAGCAGTTCGGCAGGGCCCTGGGGCGCTTCCAGGCGATTCAGCAGGAGATCAGCGTGCTTGCCGAGCAAGTGGCGTCGACCGCGATGGCGGCGCGCCTGGCGTGCGCCAGCGGCGCCCTGTTTCCCGACGTCTCGCTTGCGGCTTGCGCAAGGCTGCGCGCATGCGAAGCCATTCCGCTCGTCTGCGCCATCGCGCACGCGATTCACGGCGCGATCGGGATAACGGAGGAATTGGCCCTGGGCATCTACACCACGCGGCTGCACGAATGGCGCGCGACCGGCATGAGCGAGGACGATTGCGCCGGCCTGATCGGCCGCCGGCTGCTGGCTGGCGATAGCCAGACGCTGCTGGGCTTCGTGCGCGGCATCATGGACGCCGCCCCTGCCGGAAGCGATGCAAAGGCGTCCTGTGTTGCCGCGTAGCGGCCCTGTTGTTCGAACCCGTTTTGAAACCGAGGCATCAAACCATGTCCACCCATTCAGACCCCGTCGTCATCGTTGCCGCGCAGCGCACGCCCATCGGCGCATTCCAGGGCGCGTTGTCGCACTACACCGCGCCCCAGCTGGGCGCCCATGCGCTGGCCGCCGCGGTGCGCCAGGCCGGGCTGCCGCAGGATGCCGCGCAGGAGGCATTGATGGGGTGCTGCCTGTTTGCGGGCCTGGGCCAGGCGCCGGCGCGCCAGGCCGTGCTTGGCGCGGGGCTGCCGACCACCGTGCAGGCGACGACGCTGAGCAAGATGTGCGGTTCGGGCATGAAGGCCGCAATCCTCGCGCACGACATTCTCCGCGCCGGATCCGCCGACCTGGTGCTGGCAGGGGGCATGGAATCCATGAGCAATGCGCCGCACCTGATACCCAAGGCCCGCCAAGGCTACCGCCTTGGCGACGGGCAACTGCTGGACCACATGTATCGCGATGGCCTGCAGGATGCCTACGAAGGCCATCTGATGGGGCACTATGCCGATCTGGCGGCGCGCGAGCACGGCTTCAGCCGCGCCCAGCAGGACGCCTACGCCGAGCGGAGCGTGCTGCGAGCCCAGGCCAGCATTGCGGCAGGAAACTTCACGGCCGAGATCGCGCCCATCGCGGCGCGGGCGCGCCGTGGCGAGCCGGCCGGCGGGCTCGTCTGCGATGACGAGACGCCGGGCCAGTGCGACGCATCGCGGCTGGCCGGCCTGAAGCCGGTATTCACGCCTGACGGCACGGTCACGGCGGGCAATGCCTCTTCCATATCCGACGGCGCGGCCGCGCTGGTGCTGACGCGGCAAGGGCATGCGGAAACGCTGGGCCTCGCGCCGCGGGCGCGCATCGTCGGCCATGCGGCCGCGGCGCTTGCGCCGGGGCAGTTCCCGGTGGCGCCGGTGCACGCCATCACGCGCTTGCTGGATCGGGTGGGCTGGAGCCGCGACTCCGTGGACCTGTTCGAGATCAACGAGGCCTTTGCGGTCGTCACGCTGATCGCCTTGCGCGACCTGGGCCTTTCGCCGGAGCGCGTCAATGTCGAAGGCGGCGCCTGCGCCCTGGGACACCCCGTGGGCGCCACTGGCGCGCGCATCATCGTGACGCTGCTGCACTCGCTGGAGCGGCGCGGGCTGCGCCGCGGCGTCGCCAGCCTGTGCCTGGGCGGAGGCGAAGCCACGGCCATCGCCGTCGAACTGCTTTGATCCGGCGGCGCGCCAGCCGCCATTGCAAGGAGAGACGTACACATGGGGCCTTTGGCTGGAATCAGGATCATCGAATTGGCGGGTATCGGCCCGGGGCCGATGGCGGCCATGCTGCTGGCCGACATGGGCGCCACCGTCCTGCGCATCGAGCGCAAGGAGCCGGCGGACCTGGGCGTGAAGCGGGAGCTGAAATACAACCTGTTGCTGCGCAACCGGCGCTCCATTGCGCTGGACCTGAAGAATCCTCGCGCCATCGCGCTGGTGCTGCGGCTTTTGCGCAAGGCCGACGCGCTGATAGAAGGGTTTCGCCCTGGCGTAACGGAGCGGCTGGGCCTGGGGCCGCAAGCGTGCCTGGCCGAGAATCCCCGCCTGGTCTACGGCCGCATCACGGGCTGGGGCCAGGACGGCCCGCTTGCGCATGTCGCCGGGCATGACATCAACTACATCGCCGTCACCGGTGTGCTGGACGCCATCGGCCGCGCCGGCCAGCCGCCCACGCCGCCGCTTGCGCTGGTGGGCGATTTCGGCGGCGGCGGCCCATACCTGGCGTTGGGCATGCTGGCCGCGATCATCGAGGCGCGCCAGTCAGGACAAGGCCAGGTGGTGGATGCCGCCGTCATGGATGGCGTGGCCTCGATGGCCACGGCATTTTTCGGCTTGGCTGCCTCCGGCTCGTGGCAGCCGCAGCGAGGCACCAATATCCTGGATTCCGGCGCGCCGTTCTACGACGTATACCCATGCGCAGACGGCAAGTGGCTGTCAGTCGGCCCGATAGAGCGCCGCTTCCACGAATTGCTGCTGCGACAGCTGGGCCTGGACGACAACGCCATCCGCGAACTGGGCGACCATCAGGACAGGAACACCTGGTCCCGCCTGCGGGAGGTGCTGCGCACGGCTTTCGCCCAGCGCAGCCGGGACGAATGGTGCGAACGGCTGGCGGAGCTGGACGTATGCGTGGCGCCCGTGCACACGCTGGCCGACGCCGCCGAGCATCCCCAGATCAAGGCGCGCGCAACATTGCTGGACATCGACGGCATCACGCAGCCGGCGCCGGCGCCGCGCTTCAGCAGGACGCCCAGCGCCCGGCCCACGGCGCCGCAGCCGCCCGATCCCGCGGCGCTGGAGGATTGGCTGGATCCTGAGGAATTGGCTGAGTTCGGCGGGGAGCACTGAACGCGCGCGCCATGCGCGCCCTAGCGGCTCCCGACGGCCGCGTCGTTTCGGGCAGGCATGGCTTCTTCGAACAGCCAGTCTCGAAAGGCCCTCAGCCTGGGCAGGGAGGCGGTCTCGGGGCGGTAGACCACGTAGTAGGCAAGCGCCGACGGGAATCCGACCTCCGGGAACAGCCTGACCAGGCGTCCTGCGGCCAGATCGTCGCGCACCATGACGCTACGGGCCAGCGCGACCCCGTGCGCGTCGATCGCTGCCTGCAGCACCGCCGCGGAATTGTTGATCTTCATGGTGCGCCGCGCCGGGGTCGGCCGGACTCCGGCTTTTTCCAGCCACATATCCCATGTCGGGAAGCCTTGATGGCCATCCATCGACAGATCGTGGATAAAGGTCTCGCGCATCAGGTCCGCGGGGCGGTCGAGCCGGCCGCGGCGGTGCAGGAGCGCGGGCGAGCAGACTGGGTAGACCTCTTCGTCCATCAGCTTTTCCGCCGCCAGACCGGGCCAGACACCCAAGCCGTAGCGCACGCCGATATCGATCTGCTGGGACACGAAGTCCACGGGTTTGAGATTGGTGTCCAGCCGCACGTCGGTATCGGGCCATGCCGCCTGGAAGCGCTCGATGCGCGGCAGCAGCCACTTCGCCGCGAACGCCGGGCTGACGGCCACGGTGAGCAGCCCGTTCGGAGACGCCTCCTTCAGCCGCTCCAAGCCCTGCGCAAGCCTGGCCAGACCCGCGCGGATATCGGGAAGCGCGCGCTCGGCGGCCTCGGAGGGAATCAGCCGGGCCTTGCCGCTTGCGCCTCGATGGAACAAGGGCGCGCCCAGCCATTGTTCGAGGGTGCGGACGAGCTGGCCCACTGCGGCGGGCGTGACGTGCAGCTCCGCCGCGGCGGAGGAAAAGCTCCGGTGCCGGGCGCTGGCCTCGAATGCCCGCAGGGCGTTCAGATGCACGGGTGACTTCATATCGATAAAGATTTTCTTTTAATGAAAGGAAGTTTATCTCGTTTGCGGTGGGGGAGCGCCGGGTGAAGAATCCCGCTTGTGCGTGCACTTTGGCGCACAGTTTTTCTATCGACGGACCAAGGCGCCGGACGCCTGGAGGTTTCAACATGGGCACTGGGTTCAACGGCAGGAAGCTGCTGGTCGTGGGCGGCCTATTCGATGGCCAAGGCCGGCCTGCATGCGTTGACGCAGCATCTGGCGATGGAGCGGGCTTTCCGCGGCGTCCGCGTCTGGATCGGGCCGAAGAGGCCTATCGGCGCATGAAGTCCGGCGAAGCGAAGTTCCGCATGGTCCTCACCATGGACCGGGCCGGCGGGCCGCTCCCGATCCTGGAATCCAGCGGCGTTCCGGCGGCGCCCGGGAAAGGCGTTATCGTGTCGCCTTATAACCTGTGATTATTTACTTACAACCGAGGTATGCCTTGTCCTCCGTCGCGCCAGCATCAGCCAGCGGTCCCACCCATGAACTTTCGTCGCGCGAGCAGCGCGGAAACATCGCACGGCTGACCACCGCCCAGGCGCTGGCCGGAGCGAACTCCGTCGTGGTCTACGCTACCGGGGCCATCGTCGGAGACATGCTGGCCCCGGACAAGGCGCTGGCTACCCTGCCTATTTCCATTTTCGTGGTGGGCATGGCGGCCTGCATCATGCCCGCAGGAGCCATTGCGCGCCGCCATGGCAGAAGAGCCGCCTTCCTGGCCGGCACCGGTTGCGGCGTGCTGGTGGGGCTGCTCGCGGCGGCCGCTATCATATTGAGCTCGTTCTGGCTTTTCTGCCTGGCGACTTTCTTTGGCGGCGCGTATGCGGCGGTGGTGCTTTCCTTCCGCTTCGCGGCGGCGGACGGCGTGTCTCCCGCGTTGCGGGCGCGCGCCCTTTCCTTCGTGATGGGGGGCGGCGTCGTGGCGGGCGTAGTGGGGCCGCAACTCGTCACGCACACCATGTATCTCTGGCAGCCGCACATGTTCGCGGCCACCTTCCTCGTGCAAGCCGCAGTTGCCGCGCTGTCGGCCGTCGTCCTGCTGGGCGTCCGGCTGCCTGCGCCGACGCCGGCCGAAGTCGCGAAGGGACGCCCGCTGTCCGTCATCGCCCGTCAGCCTCTGTTCATCACCGCCGTCATCTGCGGGGCCGTTTCCTACATGCTGATGAACTTCCTCATGACGGCGGCCCCGCTGGCGATGCATATCTGCGGCCATTCCCAAGAGAACGCCAATCTCGGCCTGCAATGGCACGTCATCGCCATGTATGCGCCCAGCTTCTTCACCGGGCGCCTGATCGTCCGGTTCGGAGCCGGCCGCATCGTGGCGGCGGGGCTGCTGCTTACCGGATTGTCCGCGGCCGTCGGCCTGACCGGCGTCGACGTCGCCAACTTCTGGCTCACGCTGATCCTGCTTGGCGTCGGCTGGAACTTCGGCTTCGTCGGAGCATCCGCGCTGGTGCTGGAGTGCCATCGTCCGGAAGAGAAAACCCGGGTGCAGTCCCTCAATGATTTCGTCGTCTTCGGCACCATGGCCGTGGGCTCGTTCGCTTCTGGCGGGCTGCTGGCCGCCTACGATTGGGATACCGTACTGTGGGTGTCTTTCGTGCCGCTGGCCCTTGCCGTCCTGGTGCTGGCCGGGACGGCCTCGCGCGCGCGCCAGCGCGCTTGACGCCGAGGGCAGCGCCGGGCGCCCGCGCGATCCTCCGCGCGGGCCCCTCCGGATTCCCCGATCGATTCCTTGACGGATCGATCGCGCCTCCATAATAATCCAAGAATATTCTTGTTTTATTTGAGCGGCGCATCCGCCCGTCCTGGACAACGATGCGTATGAGCCTTTGTTGTCTGGAGATCGCATGTCGGCACAGGAAGGAAGTTGGGGAGGCTTGCTCTCCGGGGTGAATCTGGCGCGTTCCATCGCATTGGCGGGCGGAGTGGCGCTGCACGCGATCAACATCTATATCGCCACCACGGTGTTGCCGTCGGTGGTCAAGGAAATCGGGGGGCTGGAGCTCTACGCCTGGAATACGACGCTGTTCGTGGTCGCGTCCATTCTTGGCTCGGCGTTGACGGCCAGATTGCTGGCGGCCGCCGGCTCGCGCGGCGCCTACGCCGTTGCGACCGCGATTTTCATCGTGGGCAGCCTGGTCTGCGCGCTTGCGCCGAGCATGCCGGTAATGCTGTTGGGCCGCGCCTTGCAGGGGCTGGGCGGCGGCTTCCTGTTCGCCCTGTGCTACGCCATGATCTATTCGGTGTTCGACCAGCGCCTGTGGCCCATGGCGATGGCGCTGATCTCCGGCATGTGGGGGGTGGCGACGCTGCTGGGGCCGGCGGTGGGCGGTGTGTTTGCGCAAATGGACGCCTGGCGCGCCGCGTTCGGCTCGCTGGTGCCGATGACGCTCGTGTACGTGGCGTTGGTCTGGCTGGTATTGCCTGCGCGAGCGCAGGACGCCACGGCCAGCGGCGGCAGGCTGCCGCTGGCGCAATTGCTGCTGCTGACCTTGGCCGTGCTGGCGGTGAGCGTGGGCAGCATGTCGCCGGATCCCTGGTGGAATATCGCCGGCGTGGCCGTGGCCGCCATGTCGACCCTGCTATTGGTGCGCAGGGAATTCGCCAGCGAAACCCGGCTGTTCCCCAAGCACGCATTGCGCCTGGATTCGCCGTTGCTGGCCCTGTATCTCACGATCGGATTGCTGGTGGTGGGCATGACCAGCGAAACCTTCGTGCCGTATTTCCTGCAGGTCCTGCATGCCCAGACGCCGTTGGTTTCCGGCTATCTGGCCGCCCTGATGGCGGCGGGCTGGACGGTATCGGAAATCTGGAGTTCGGGGTGGAAGCATGAGGGCATCCGCCGCGCCATCGCCGGCGGCCCGGTGCTGGTGCTGGCGGGGATGGTGGCGCTGGCATTCAGCGCGCCCCTGCACTCGCAGGGCGATGGAACGGTGCTGGCCTTCATCTGCCTGGGGTTGGCCCTGGTGGGCTTCGGCATAGGGCTGGGCTGGCCGCACCTGCTGACGCGGATTCTGCAGGTGGCTCCCAGCGGCGACCAGGACACGGCCGCCACCTCTATCACCACGGTGCAGCTGTTCGCCACGGCCCTGGGCTCGGCGCTGGCCGGCATGCTCGCCAACCTGGGCGGCCTGAACGTGCCCGGGGGTATCGAGGGCACGTCGCGTGCCGCCTGGTGGCTGTTCGCGGTGCTGGCCGTGGCGCCATTGATGGCCGTCTGCGCCGCCGCGCGCGTGGCCGCGGCACTGAAAAAGGACGAGGGCGCGGCGTAGCTTGGGCAAGGGCGCGTGGCCGCCGCTGCGCAGGATGCGGCGCCATTCAGTTCCGCCGGCCAAACAGCATTGTCAATCCGAACAACGCTCCCAGCCCGCCGACGATGGCCAGCGATACCGATGTCTCGCGCAAGCCCAGCGCCATGATCGCCGAACCCACCCCCAGAATGGTGATCAGCAAGCCCACCAGGCGTCCACCCGTGGAACCATAGAAATGCGTGCGTCGCGCCGCCTGCGCACCGGCGGGCTGGCGCTTTTGCCACGCCGCCAACGCCTGTTCGAACTCGCGCAACAAACGTTCGCGCCTGGGCAGGTCCGCCGCGCTGACCAGTAACGTCGGCAGCCCCGGGCGGACCAGCTTGAGATAATCGTCCGTGCCCCAGCTGGACAGCTGGGCGAAGGGGACGGGAGCGCGGCGCGAAAACTCCAGCCCCTCTGGCGTCACCTTCACGGTATTGCGCGGGGGAAAGCCCTTGAACGCCACCAGCGGCGGCACAAGCAACCCCAGCACGGCCAGCACCGCCGCAAGGCCGATCGGCCCGCGGTTGAACACCACCAGCATGAAACTGCCCACGGCCAAGGCGAAGGCCAACGGCACCGACAACTGGTGCCAGCGGGTATAGACCGACGTTTCGATCTCTTCGTTGCTAGTCATGCTTGAGCCAATTACGCATCGATTTCCTCGGAGCAGACTCCGCCCTTATCTGCTTGCGCGCAGACTGAAACGGGTTGTGGCCATCATCCTGATACGGTCGGCCGAATTGATGGACGGAGTGTGCAGCACGCGCATGTCCATCAAGAAAACGTCGCCAGCGCGTCCTGACATTTCGATGATCTCCGTGTTGGATACGCTGAGAGCGGCGTCGAGATCGCCTGGCATTTTCAACGATCCGCGTAGCCTGCCGGCCAACTCGCCCGCCACGCGATGAGAACGGGCCAGAGCCAAAGTCGCGCCTCCTTGCGGACCAACGTCGTCGATCAGATAGAACGCCTGGATGCCGGGGATCTCACCGTCAGGTTTCGCAGCCACGTCCACGTGCCAGGCCAGGTTGCGCAATGACCATGGCCCCTGATGAGGAAGAGAAAGCAAGGGTTGCGAACCTTGGTCGGATTGCGGTGCCCTGCCGGTAAGATCAGCGATTGCGCCGCGAATCTCCGCTGTGTTCAGCGTTTCGTCCAGACCCGCAATCTTCACCATCGAGGACAGCTTCGAGATTTGCTGAAATGGCGATAAATCGCTCAGTGATCTGCCAAGGGGCTTTCCGCCGGCCCAGACCTTGAGCCGAGATAGTTCTCGGAGGATGCTTTCCCTGAGCGGCTTCAGATGGCTCTTGGAATGAACGAGGTTCAGTCGCAAGTACCCTTCGTCATGAAAAAAGTCGAGCTCTGATTGCTTGAGAGTTCTGGCTGCCATGTTCGGGAATTTCGGTATGGCGGCTTAGGCCGCCCCACGCGACTCATGCGTTCGAGTCCCAGTGTGCGTGTTCTTCGGATTTGGCGAGTGTTTGACGGTATTGAACTAACTTTAGCGGAAAAAGACGAGCTTCATGCGCGGGTCGATACTTCTTCACCAGGAAGTCCCGCGGGTCTGGACGAATCGACAAGCCAAAATAAATGGAAATCCAAAGCGCAGGCGAAGTCTTCCTGTAGGGCGCTGAGCATACTGGGCACGTGCGTTGTTCCGATGCCCTTCTTTGCTTACCTACGGGGAACTGCCGTGATCTTGACTCCCATCCGTTCGTCATTATGGCGTTGCGCCGGCGCAGCGCTTTGCGTCGCGGCGCTGGCGGGCTGCGCGGTCGGACCTGACTTTTCCAAGCCCGCGAATGGCCTTTCCGAGGCGGACCTGGCGCCCAGGCAGGGCGATGCCGGCCATTCGCGCCTGTCCGCCGCCGACGTGCCCGCGGCATGGTGGCTACTGTTTGACGATCCTGTGCTTGCCAGCCTGCAGGCCCGGGCCGCGGCCGGCAATCTCGATCTTCAGATGGCTGCCGAGCGCATCGAGCAAAGCCGGGCGCAACTGGGTATCGCTTCGTCCGAGCTGCTGCCCAGCCTGGATGCCGGAGCCAGTTACGCGCGCGAGGCGCTCAGCGAAAATGGAAAACTCGCCGCGTTGGGCGCGCCCAGCAGCGCCACCGATTTCTGGCGGCTGGGATTCAATGCCAGATGGGAGATCGACCTGTGGGGCCGCGCACGGCGCTTGCAGGAAGGCGCCGAGGCTTCCCTGGCGGCGACCGCCTACGAGCGCGAAGCGGCGCGAGTGGCCTTGTCCGCCGAAGTGGCCCGCGCCTATTTGCAGTTGCGCGGCACGCAGGCTCAGCTCGCCATCGCCCGGCAGAACCTCGACGTCGCCGAACGTGTCCTCGGCCTTACACAGAGCCGCGAGCGTCATGGGGTTGCTACCCGTTTCGAAACCGCCACGGCCCGCGCGCAATTGGCGGCTGTCCGCGCCTTGATCCCCGAGCTGAACAAGCGCCGCAACAATCTGTTGAACGCGCTTGCGCTGTTGATGGGAGAAAGGCCGCGCGCGCTGGATGATCAGCTGCGCGACGCGATGCCTTTGCCTGCGCTGCCCGCCAGCGTTCCGGTCGGAGTCTCGTCGGAACTGGCGCGGAGGCGGCCCGACATCCGGCGGGCCGAGGCTCAACTCCATGCCGCCACCGCGGCTATCGGGGTGGCCAAGGCCGATTTCTACCCGCGCATCTCCCTGATAGGGCAATTGGGCGTGGAAGCGTTCCTGGGCAGCGATCTGGATAGCTGGGACTCCCGCTATTTTTCGATCGGTCCCACGGTCTACCTGCCCATTTTCCAGGGTGGCCGGCTGGTGCAGCGCTTGGCCCTGACCCAGTCGCGGCAGAAATCGGCGGCGCTTGCCTATCGGCAGACGGTATTGCAGGCCTGGCATGAGGTGGACAATGCCTTGGATGCCTGGGCCGAGCAGCAGCGCGAGCACAGCGAACTGCTGGTTTCGTATGAACAGAACAAGCTGGCGTTGCACGCAGCCGAGCGCGGCTACCAGCAAGGCGCATCCGATTACCTCACCGTGCTTACGGCGCAACGCAATCTTCTCGCCAGCCAGACCCGCCTCAACGCCAGCGCGACCAACGGCACGCTTACGGTGGTCAATCTGTACAAGTCGCTGGGCGGAGGCTGGGATCCGGCAGAGTTCGAAGGCGCGTCGGAATCCGCGGCGACGCAGCCCGTTTCACATGACCGGCCTGCCGGCGCCCGCCTGGCCGCCTCGCCGGAAAAGGCCACGCCATGAGCGCCGCTGCATCGGTGCAGGCGGCGCACGGCGCCCATGGGGCTGCGGCCAGGCCTTCCATGCGCCCCATGCTGGGACTCCTGGGCATCTTCCTCGCGGCCATGATGGCGGGGATGAACAGCCGGGTCGGCGCGTTGGCGCTGGCCGACCTGCGCGGCGCGCTCGGCGCGGGCTTCGACGACGGATCCTGGCTCACGACGGCATACAGCGCCGGGGAGCTGATCGCCATGCCGTTCTCGGCGTGGTTCGCCATCACGCTCTCGGTCCGCCGCTTCGAAATCTGGATGCTGAGCGTGTGCACGCTGCTGGCGCTGGCGTTGCCATTCGTCCACGATCTGAATCTGCTGCTGGCCCTGCGTTTCGTGCAGGGCGTCGCGAGCGGTACGACGATTCCGATACTGATGATGGCCGCCCTGAAATTCCTGCCGCCTCCCATCCGCCTGTACGGCCTTGCCCTGTATGCGATGACCGCCACCTTTGCCCCCAATTTCTCCATCTGGCTGGCCGGGCAGTGGATCGACGGATTGTTCGACTGGCGCTGGGTGTATTGGCAGATCGTTCCGCTTGCGGTCATCTCCGGAGTGCTGATCGGCTGGGGGATGCCGCGCGAGCCCATCGACGCTGCGCGCTTTCGGCAAGCCAATTGGTTCGGCATGGCCTGCGGCGTGCCGGCCTTCGGCCTGATCGCCGTCGCGCTGGACCAGGGCGTCAGGCTGGATTGGTTCAATTCGGCCCTGGTGACCTTCTCGTTGGCCGCGGGCGCGATCCTGCTGGCCGTTTATCTGCTGACGGAGTGGTATCACCCCGCGCCATTCATCAAGTTGCAGGTGATGGACCGCCGAAACCTGCTGCTGGGTTTCACGTTGTTCGTCTTCCTGCTGGTGGTGCTGCTGTCCGGCTCGATGCTGCCGGCTGGCTATCTGGGGCCGATCCAGGACTACCGGCCCATGCAAATGGCGTCCATCGGCCTGATCGTCGCCTTGCCGCAACTGGTCCTGGGCTTTGCGGTCGCGCTGCTGCTGTATCAGAAGTGGGTGGACGCCCGGATGGTATTCGCCGCAGGGCTGGTCCTCATCGCGTTGGCGTGCCTCGCCGGCGCCCAGTTGACGGTTGCCTGGAACCGCGAGCAGTTCGTGCTGGCGCAGGCGCTGCAAGCCTTGGGCCAGCCTATGGCCGTGGTGTCCATGCTGTTCCTGATTACCAGCGTGGTGCGGCCGCACGAAGGACCCTATGTCTCCGGAGCGATCAATACGCTGCGCGCGCTTGGCTCGATGATAGGCGCCGCCGTGGTCGGGCAGCTGTTGACCGTGCGGGGCCGCTTCCATGCGGAGATGCTGCTGGATCATGCGGCGCTTGCCGGCAACTTCGTCCCGGACAGCCTGGAACCCGGGCAACTCATGCGCATCGTCGGCCAGCAGTCGCTGGTGCTGTCGATTGCCGATGCCTATCGCGTGCTGGGCGTCGTGGCGCTTCTGCTGATTCCTGTCGTGTTGAGCCTGACCTACATCCCCGCTCCCGACTTGCGCCCGGTCTCGCGCGCCTCCGCATTTCCATCTACCTCTCAGGGATAATCGATCATGGCACTACCGAAGAAGGCAAAAATCACGACCACGGTGCTGTTGCTCATGCTGCTGGTCGGCGGCGGCCTGTATCTCAACCGTCCAGAGTCCCGCGCGTCGACCCAGTCCACGGACGATGCCTACGTCCATGCGGATTTCACGATGGTGGCGCCGCAGGTATCGGGAAGAATCGACAAGGTCTTGGTCGAGGACAACCAGCACGTCAAGCAAGGGCAGTTGCTCGCCACCATAGACAACCGCGATTTCGTTGCCGCCATGCAAGCCGCGAAGGCCCAGACTGCCAGCGCCCACGCCAGCGTCGCCGGGCTGGCTGCGCGCCTGGTGCAGCAGGAGTCCACCATACGGCAGGCGCAGGCGGCGGTGGCGGTGGACGAGGCCGCGCTCAAACTGGCAAGGGCCAACCAGACGCGCTATCGAAACCTGGCCGCGGACGGATCGGGAACGGTCCAGGCGCGGCAACAGGCCGAAATGCAGGCAAGCGTCCAGCAGGCCAGCCTGGAAAAAGCCCAGGCGAGCCTGCTGGCCGCGCGGCAGCAGGTGGATGTCCTGAAAGCAGACCTGGAACGGGCCCGCGCCGCGCTTGCCCAGGCGCAGGCTGTGCTGGCCGCAGAGGAGCTCAAGCTCTCCTATACCCGGATCACCGCGCCGATGGACGGCACGGTTGGGCAGAAGTCGGTGCGCGTCGGCGCCTACGTCAACGTCGGAAAGCCGCTGCTCGCGATCGTCCCGCTGGATGCCGTCTATATCTCGGCGAACTTTCGCGAGACGCAGTTGGCGCGGGTGCGGCCGGGCCAGTCGGTGGATATCGAGGTCGATGCCCTGGCGGGCGAGACCCTGACGGGAAAGGTGGAAAGCCTGGGGCCGGCCAGCGGGGTCAGCTATTCCGCCGTTGCGCCGCATAACGCCACTGGCAACTTCACGAAGATCGTGCAGCGCCTGCCGGTGCGGATACGCATAGATGCCGATCAGCCCGCGGCGGAAAAACTGAAGGTCGGCATGTCGGTCACGCCGGAAATCTTCATCGACGACTGATGTTCGTTTGGCAGGAATGCGCCAATCGCTATTCCGGCAGCCCCGCCGCGCGCAGGCCGCTGGCCAATATGGCCAAACTCCGCGGCAGGCAGAAGGGCATCCAATCCGAGAGGGTGGACAGGCGCAGTGCGGGATTGATCTGGCGCAGATGCGCCAGCCCGCGCTCGGCCTCGTTGGCCCGCCCGGAAAGCGCATAGCTGGCCGTGCCGACCGCAACGGCCATCTGGAAGCTCGGCAGGTTTTGGTAGGCCTTTTCCGCCCATGACGCAGCTGCGTCGAAGTCCTCCAGGAAGAGGTGCGCGGCGGCCATTCCCGCCTGCATGCGATACAGTTCCGGGTCGCGCGGACTGAGCCGCATGGCATGTTTGAAGAACTCGACGGCATCCTCGATTTCGCCGCGCCACAGCCTGAGAAACGCTCCCAGGAACCAGGCTGCCGCCAGATTGGGATTGAGCCCAAGCGCTTTGTCCAGCAGTGCAATGGCGCCCGACGTGTCTCCGCCCAGCTGGCCCAGCGTATGTCCGCCCCGGGTCAGAGCAACCGCGTCATCCGGGCCCAGGTCGACAGCCAGGCGGCCCAGGCGGATACCCTCCGCGGTCTCTTTCTCGCGATCCGTCATCCAGTTGTTGACCCGGCGCCAGCAATGGCACCACGCCGCCATTGCATAGGCGGACGCATAATCCGGATCGGAGGCGATGGCCTTGTGGAACAGCTGCAATGCCTGGTCGATGGTTTCGCGGGTGCCCTGGTGGAGCTTGGCCATACCGCGCAGATAGTAATCGTAGGCGTCCAGGTTCTCGGTCGGCTTGCGCTGGGCGCGGTCGATCTCCGCCCGCTCCAGTTGGGGCGCGATAGCGCCCACGACGCTTTCGGTGATCTGGTCTTGCAGTTCGAAGATGTCGCCAAACACGCCCTCGAAGCGGCCCGCCCAATGCAGTATTCCCGTCGTCGCGTCGATCAATTGCGCCGAGGTGCGCACCCGGTTCGAGGACTTGCGCCAACTGCCTTCCAGCACATAGCGCACGCCAAGTTCACGGCCGACCTGCTTGATGTCCACGGTATGGCCCTTGTACGCAAAGCTCGAGTTGCGGGCCACCACGAAAAGCCAGCGGTATTGGGACAAGGCCGAGATGATGTCCTCGATCACGCCGTCAGACAGGTAGTCCTGTTCTGGGTCTCCGCTGAGATTGACGAACGGCAGGACGGCGATGGAAGGCTTGGCCGGGACGGCCGGTGCCGAGGCGGCAAATGCCTCGGAGGGGGCGGCCGTTGCGGGTCCGGAAGGGGTGGGCGAAAGCTCCGGCAGGTCTGCGGCTTTCGGCGGCTGCGCATCCGCCACCGCCGCCACGAACCGGAAACCCTTGCGGGCCACCGTTCGGATCACGCGCTGTTGTTGCCCGTCGTCGCCCACGGCCTTGCGAACCGCATTGATATGCGTGGCCAAGGTGGACTCCGATACGATCCGGCCCTGCCAGACGGCGTTGACGAGGTCGTCCCGGCTGACCACGCGGTCTCGATTCTCCATCAGATAGACCAGCACGTCGAATACCTTGGGCGCGGTGGAAACGGCGCTGGACGCCCGGAGAAGCTCCCGCCGGTCCAGGTCCAGCAGGCAGTTGTCAAAAGAAAATTGCATTCCGTACTCCTTGTGCCGTCTTCATGCGCCTGGCGTCAGGGGCGGGCGGCTGGACGAATGCGCAAGCCAAATCCAAGGGAAAGACAAGGCGGCAGCAAAGCCTTCCGCCCGGGTGCTAAGCATACTGCAAGCACCGGTCGCGATATTGGACGGACGGCATTCCAGCAAGGAGCGGAACATGAAAATCGTGGTTATCGGAGGTACCGGCCTGATTGGGTCGAATGTGGTGCGGCGCCTGCGCGCGAATGGTCATGAGATCGTTGCGGCATCGCCCAGGACGGGCGTGGACACCCTGACCGGCGCGGGCCTGGCCGAGGCGCTGGCCGGCGCGCAGGTTGTGGTGGACGTATCGAATTCTCCGTCGTTCGAGGACCGCGCGGTCATGGAGTTTTTCGATACGTCGGGGCGGAATCTGCTGGCGGCGGCGGCCCGGGCTGGTGTCGAACACTACGTCGCCCTGTCGGTGGTCGGCGCCGAGCGCCTGCCGGAAAGCGGCTACATGCGCGCCAAGGTGGCCCAGGAGAACCTGATCCGGGCGTCGAAGACTCCCTACACCATCCTGCGCGCCACCCAGTTCTTCGAGTTTGTCGAAGGCATCGTCAACTCGAGCGTGCAGGGCGACACGATCCGGCTGTCTCCTGCCTTGGTCCAGCCCATTGCGGCCGACGACGTGTCCGCAGTCCTGGCGGACCTGGCAGTTGCGACGCCGATAAATGGCATGGCCGAAGTGGGCGGGCCTGACCGCTACCCGCTGGACGAACTGGGACGCAAGTTCCTGGCTGCCCGAGGCGACAGGCGCGAAGTGGTTGCCGACGTGCATGCGCGCTATTTCGGCAGTGAACTGAACGATCGTTCGCTGGTTGCGGACGCGGATGCACACAAGGGGCAGACGCGCTTTCACAATTGGCTGGCCCGGCCGGCGGCCTGAGCCCTGCGTGCCCAGCTGCGGCTCCGTGCAAGAGCCAGGGTCTGGTCCTGAAGGGAGATCCACATCGTTTTTCGATTGAACGGGCAATTTGAACCGAAAGCCGGCAAGGACGCTCATGGAAACCCGCGGAATCTCCCTACAGGACATCCTCATCTTCGTGGAAGTGGTCAAGCACGACGGATTCTCATCCGCCGCTGCGATGCTGGACATGCCTGTCTCCACGGTATCCAGGCGATTGTCGATACTTGAGAGCCAACTCGGCGCGCCGCTTCTGGTCCGCACGACGCGCAAAGTCTCTCCCACGACGGTGGGCGCCCGGTATTTCGAGGAATGCGTCGGTCACGTCGAGGCCGCGCTCAGCGCTCATGAAGTCGTCCAGTCATACGTCGACCGGCCCGAAGGGACGCTGCGCGTTTCCATTCTTTCGAGCCTGACGGCAATACTCCCGGCTGTGGTCGCGGCAATGCGCCGCGATTATCCCAAAGTCAGGCTCGACATCGTGGTCGGGGGAGGGGAAACAGGACCCAACTCCGCACCCTTCGAGTTGCTTATCCGCGGGGGGGCCCAGCGCGACTCCCAGCTGATACAGCGTCCGATGTTGGACGTCAGGCGCATCCTGATCGCTTCGCGCGCTTACCTGAGCGGCTCCGGACGGCCAAGAACACCGGCTGACCTGTGCAACCATGAGCTGCTCACGGTCGCAATGGAGACAGACTGGGAGCTGCCCCCGACCACACTGTACGCGCTCTTTCAGACGCGGGTGGTTTCCGCTAGAGCCCAGGCGTTTCTGGACACCTTTACAGAGCTGCTCCTGGCTGGTCCGAAACACCCCTTGGCCTGCATCAGCCGAAAGTGAAAGCGTAAGCCTCGGCACCGGGCTCCAGGAACTCGATCTGGAAGATCCGGTCCCGGTCGGGTGCCTGCTGCCGGATGAGTTGATAGAGCTTCTGGCGGTCGATCACGCCTTCTCCCTGTTCATTGATGTCTGTCCCGTGATCGGCCTGCGGCGGCTGGCCGTCCAACGTGACGCGAAAACGCACAGGCCGGCCGTCTACAGAGGGGCCAAGCACCATGTGCAGGTCGCGTGCACGAAAGCGCTGGATGACGCGGCTGTTTTTCCCCGTGCCGACCGCGCGCTCGGCTTCCAGTTGCCATGATCCGGCAAGCGTCCATTGATTGGCGCCCAGATTGGCCGCGGGGGAATAGACCGTGTCCCTGCCCGGCCTGATCGGGGTGGCGCCCGAAGCGAAGCCCGTCGCCTTTTCATACCCCAGATAGCTCTCCCCGGAATGCAGCGCCGACAACAGTGGAGGAGCTTCCACGCCGCGCGCCCCGGGGTGAACGACATCTGCCTCAGGAAGGGGCCGACCCGCTTCCTCAAGCAGTTTTCGGATCATCCGCTCCGTCCGCTCGTAATCATGCTCGCCCGCAACGGCGTACCGCAAGCGGCCCTGGCCATCGAGCAGATAGAAAGCGGGCCAGGACTGGTTGCGGAACGAACGCCATATGCCGAACGCATTGTCCAGGGCGACGGGGTAGCGGATACCCAGATCCGCGACAGCCCGGCGCACATTGGATACGCTTTTCTCGAAAGCGAATTCGGGTGAGTGCACGCCTATTACTTGCAGCCCCGCGTCCTTGTATTTTTCGTGCCAGGTCTTCAGATAGGGGAGAGTGCGCAAGCAGTTGATGCACGAGTAGGTCCAGAAGTCGACCAGCACGATCTTGCCATCCAGGTCGCCCGCGCCGAGCGGACTCGAATTGAGCCAGCCGTTCGCGCTATGCAGCGACGCGAGCGGGCCCCGCGGGGTTGCCGGCGCCTTGGCGGATGCTTCCGCGCGGACCTGTTCCACCAATCGCTGCTCCAGCTGCGCGGCGCCAGGCGCAGAGGCGCTGGGGACGAGCGCGGGGTTCCAGTCGAGCGCGGGCAAGGCAACGCCGGCCAGCACCGCAGCGCCTGCAATCCGGCGCATGCCAGTGGCCATCGGCAGGAAGCGGCGGAGACCTGCCGCGATTCCGCGCCCCAGCCAGAGCGCCGCAGCCAGGGCCACCGCGGCGCCGCATGCGAACGAAAACAACAGCAGGGACGTCTGGATGTTGGCGCCGTTGAGCGCCGCGCCGGTCAGCAGCAGGCCCAGGATGGGGCCGGCGCACGGCGCCCACAGCAGGCCTGTGCCGATGCCCAGCCCGATGGACAGCAGCGGGGCCATGCGCGGCTGGGTGGACGCCGCGCCGGTCAAGCGCCGGCCCAGTGCGACCAATGGCCTGCTAAGCCAGTCGCCCACGGCAGGCATCAGGAGCGCGAGTCCGAAGAGCGCCAGCAGCCCCATCGCCGCGTAGCGCGCGCTCTCGTTGAGCGTCACCACCCATGCTCCGCCCACGGCTGCAAGGCTGGCGACCGCCGCGAAGGCGAGGGCCATGCTCGCCAGCAGCGGCAAGGCGTGGGTTCGGAAGGAGCCCGCCCCGCGGGCGAACACGAGCGGCAGGATAGGCAGGATGCATGGGCTCACTATCGTGAGGGCGCCGCCGAGAAAGGCAACAAGAATGATCAGCATGGGAATGCACCGCTTTCACATGGAGGTTGAAGAAGCGAGAGCGCGTGCCGCTCAGGACTCTCGCTTTTGCCGGCGCGGATCCAGATCCTTGCGCGCCGCGATGGTCTGGCAGCTCAGCGGGTTGCGCAGCTCGTGCGCCAGCCCGCCGGCAAACAGGATGAGCACGAGCAGGAGCTTGCGCATCTGGAGTTCCCTTCAGGACGTATGGACGGTCAGGGCCACGTCTATGTTGCCCCGGGTGGCCTTCGAGTACGGGCAGATCTCGTCGGCCGCGTGGGCAATACGTTCGGCCAGGGCCTGGTCCAGTCCGGGCAGGAATACGTCGAAGCGGGCCTGGAGCAGGTAGGCGCTGCCCGACATGCCCAGGTCCACTTCCACCTCCACCGCGCGATCGGCCGGCAACTGTGTCTTCATCTGCTTGGCGATGACCTCCAGCGCGCTGGTGTAGCAGGCGGACCAGGCGCCGGCGAAAAGCTGTTCGGCGGTCGGATGCGGCTGGATATCCTCGAACGCGTGGACCAGGTCCGGGTTGTTGGGGGATGAAAGGCGGATGTCGAGCCGTTCCTCGCCGCCCGCGGCAGCGCCGTTCCGGGCGAGGGTGGTATGAGTCTTGCCGGTCAATAGGACCTTCTGGATTCGGGTTGGCATCGTGGAGTCCTGGAAATTGATAATTTGTATCGTATTCGATTTGATCGAATGCGATTGAAGCGCATGGTAAGGAGAGCGAACGCTGGCGTCAATAGCCATCGCCGCGGAAATTCGTATCAAATCGTTTGCGACTGCATCGCATGCGATGTAAAGTGGCGCAATGAACAGATCCGATATCCATGAGGTGCAGATGAAGTCCAAGACCCCAAACGACCCGTCCCAGAGAAAGCTGGCGGAATTCCTCTGCTTCGCCGTCTATTCGACCAACCTGGCCTTCGGCCGCGTGTACCGCCCGATCCTCGATGCGCTTGGGCTCACCTATACGCAGTACGTGACCATGATTGCCCTCTTCGAGGAAGACGACCAAACCGTCAGCAGCCTGGGAGAAAAGCTCTTTCTTGAATCCAATACGCTTACGCCGATACTCAAGAAGCTGGAAGGCATGGGCTACCTGGCGCGCGTGCGGGACTCGGTGGACGAGCGGCTGGTGCGGGTGCGCCTGACCGAGGAAGGGCTGCTCCTGCGCGAGAAGACCGCCAGCATCAACCTGAGCGATGCCTGCGGACTCACGACCGACCAATTCACGTCCCTGAGGGAACAGGTCGTCGAACTGCGCAAGAACCTGGTCGAGGCGGCGCGCTCGAGCGGCGGTCAGGCGGGGTGAGTTTCAGCAGTCCAGGCTGAACACCGTGCTGGCCACGCGGAAAGCCCGCCGCCGCAAAACCTGATCGCGGAAAGCGAAGTGGCTAGAATGGGTTTTCCGTTCATCGTCCGGAGACCGTCCCATGAAACTGCAACTACGAGTTCTTTCGCTTTTTGCAATGTGCGCGATGTCGGCGGGCGCCGCCGCTGAAAGTCCGCCGGTTGTGCAGTTCATTGCCACGGGCGGCACGATTGCAATGAAGGTGGATCCCGTCACCAAGGGGGTGGTCCCCGCCATTTCGGGTGACGACTTGATGCAGACGGTGCCCGACGCGGCCAAATACGCCCGCATCGAAGTCAATAACTTCTCGGCGATGTCGGCGAATTATGTCGAACCGAAATGGTGGACGCGGTTGACCAGGTCGGTGGACGACGCCTTGGCGCGGCCTGAGGTGGCCGGCGTGGTGATCGCCCATGGCACGGATACGATGGAGGAGACCGCGTACTGGCTTGATCTGACCGTGAAATCCGATAAGCCGGTGATCCTGATCGGCGCGCAACGCAACGCGTCGTCCCCGGATTTCGACGGGCCGCGCAATCTGCTCAATGCGATCCGCATCGCCACCGCGCCGGATGCAAAAGGCAAGGGGGTGATGATTGCGATGAACAATCAGATCAACGCCGCGCGCACGGCGACCAAGACCCATACCGCCGATGTCGAGACGTTCAAATCGGGCGATTTCGGCTTTCTCGGTGAGGTTTGGTCGGACCGTGTGCAATTCTCGCGCACACCCTTGCGGCGGCAGCACATCGATATCGGCGACGGCGAAATGCCGCGCGTGGAGATCCTGCCGATGTTCGGCGGCGCCGATGGAGACTTGCTGCGCTACGCGGTGGACCAGGGCGCGAAGGGCATCGTGGTGCAGGCTGTGGGCATGGGAAACATGAACGTTTCGATGTTCGAGGCCGTGAAGTACGCGCTGGGCAAGAACGTGCCCGTCGTCATTTCGACCCGCGTGCCCAATGGCCGCACGATGCCGGTCTATGGCTTTCCCGGAGGAGGGAAAACCACTTTCGACGCCGGTGCGGTCATGGCGGGGGATCTCAGTCCGCAGAAGGCCCGGTTGCTGCTGATGCTGCTGTTGCATCAGGGGCAGAGCAGCAAGGAAGCGTTGCAGGCTGCGTTCGACCGCTGATTGGTGCGAGCGGGAGCCCCGACGCATGGAACCGGGCAGCGCTACAAGCCAGGACATCTGAAACCGTGTTGAAAGATGCCGGCTGCGCTCTGAAGAGCGCGGCCGGCATTTGACTTGAGCAGTCGGCTTCCTGCTTCTCCGGGATTGAGCAGCAGGAATAAAGTCCGCCTTTTCGGGAAGCAATATTTTCTGGTCGCTGATTCTTATTTCAGAGTGCGCGTATTTTGACGGGCGCCGTCTTAACCGCGCAGCATGTCGAACGGCGACTTGCCCGTGCTGGACCATCCCCGCTCTTGGCCAGGAGCGGACAGCCATCACGGTTGCTTATGGGCGCGTTCGACCCGCCAAAGGCAGTCCTAATTGCGGTTACCGCTCCAGCTCGACAAGCCTAGCGCATAACCCGGTGTACGCCGGACCGCAAAGCGGTGACCGCCAGCGCGATGGGCAGCACTATGCGCCATTGCCCCAGGAACAGCTCGCGGGTCGCTTCGCCTGGCGCCCAGGTGTTGCCGAACGCCTGCGGCGAAGGCGGCGCCAGGTACAGGGTGATTAGCGCGGCGGCAAAGGTCGCCAGGATACGCCAGGGTGACGATTGACGCAGCCTGACCGAACGCTCGGCCAGCGCTAGCGCAATCACGCCGGCCAACCCAGCCAGGACGGCCTCGACATAGAAATCGCGGGGACCGTAGGGGTAGGGCGCGTCAGGGATCAGCCAGCCGAAGGTGTCGGTCGACAGCACAGAAGTCAGGACCGCGCCGAACAGGGCGGCCGCCGAGGACAGGATCAGAAGGTCCAGGACGCGCATAAGGAGTTTGTGCATTCGGAAATGGCAGGAGGAATGGCTGGCGTTGCCCGCGAAAGCCAAATAGCGGACTTCAGCGCAAAAGGCGAACTTTACTCCCCTTTCTCAGGGATTTCCCTAGCTTTGTTTTCCTTGCGGAAAATCAATGCTCTATAGGACACTTTGTGTCATTGCGGAATCGATCCGCAGCACAAAGGGGAACCAGGATGAAGTATCGGAGCATGGCGGGCGCGTTGGCGCTGGCGGCGGCAATGGCGGGCGGTGGAGCCCAGGCGGCGTATCCGGAGCGGCCGATACGGCTGGTGGTGCCTTTCGGCGCCGGCGGGATCACGGATATCGTCGCGCGCCAGGTGGGCAAGGGCATGGGCGATGTGCTGGGGCAGGGCATCGTGGTGGAGAACAGGCCCGGCGCGGGCGGCGTGATCGCGGCGCAGGTCGCCGCCACGGCGCCGGCGGACGGCTATACGATCTTCATGGGCACGGTAGGCACGCAGGTGGTGAACCCGCTGATTTATAGCAAGCTGGCCTACGATGCGGGCAAGTTTGCGCCAGTGGGCATGGTGTCGGGTTCGCCCTATCTGCTGGCAGTGCGGGCGGACGTGCCAGCGGCCACGTTCGGCGAGTTCGTGGCTTACGCCAAGGCGCATCCCGCGAAGCTGAATTTCGGGTCGGCGGGCAATGCCAGCTCCCCGCACCTGGGCCTTGAATTGCTGAAGCTCACCGCGGGCGTGGACATCATGCACGTGCCATTCAAGAGCGGAAGCGAGGCGGTGAATGCCGCGATTGGCGGGCAGGTCGACGTGGTGATGGACGCCAGCCCCGTGATCATGCCGCACGCGGCGTCGGGCAAACTGCGCGCGTTGGCGGTTGCCGCCGACAAGCGCCTGCCGTCCGCGCCCGAGGTTCCGGCCGCCGGCGAGGTGGGCGATCCCGGCCTGCAGATCAGTTCCTGGAATGCGTTCTTCGCGCCGGCCGGCACGCCTGCCGACGTGCTGGAAAAATTGAGCGCAGCCTTGCAGAAAACCTTGTCGTCGCCCGAGCTGAGGGAACGGCTGGCGTCGCAGGGTACGCAGTTGTATGACGGGACGCCCGCCGAGTACCAGCGCTTCATCGCCGGCGAAAAGGCAAAATGGGCCGATATCGTGAAGCGCGCCAACATCAAGATGGACTGAGCATGATCTCGACACCTCATCCTTTGGCCGGCAAGCGGCTGGAACTGGCCGACACGCTGCGTTCGGGCAATGCCTGGAAGATCCGGCTGGCCTGCGGCTACATGGGCCTGCCGCTCGCGCGGCGCACCTTCGATATCGTCTGCGGCGACCTGGAAACGGAAGCGTTCGCGCGCATCAATCCGTGGCGCCAGGTTCCCGTCCTGCTGACGCCGGAGGGAGAATGGCTGGCGGAGTCGCAGGCGATCCTCTGGTACCTCGGCCAGGGTACCCCGTGGCTGCCGGCGGACCGCCTGGCGCAGGCGCAGGTCGCCAGCTGGCTGAGTTTCGAGCAGACGCAGCACATGCACGCCTTCGCGCAGCCGCGGCTATTGATTCATTTGCGGAGGACGGCGCAGGTGGATGACCCCGCCATGAAGGCATGGCGCGAGGTCGGCCTGAAGGCGGCGGCATGGATGGACGCGCATCTGGCGGGCCGGGCCTATCTGATCGGGGCCGAGCCCACCATCGCGGACATCGCATTGTTCCCCTACACGAGCATGGCGGCGGAGGGGGGCTACGACCTGTCCGGCTTCGCCCATATCGACGCCTGGCTGGCGCGCATGCGCGCCTTGCCCGGTTTTACGCCGTTGATCGAAGCGGCATGATTGACTGAATCCGATGGAGAAATGATGGCCGATACGATGCACTTGGGAAAAGACGAACTGATCGCGCGGGCGAAGGCCGAGATGCAGCGCCAGTTCGAGACGCCCGAATGGAGCCTGCGCGAGCGTCTGGCGCTGACCTGCCGCATCCTGTTCGACGGCGGGCACGATTCGGGGCTGGCGGGGCAGATCACCGCGCGCGCGCCCGAACCCGACCGCTATTTCACGCAGCGCCTGGGCCTGGGCTTTGACGAGATCACCGCCAGCAATCTGTTGCTGGTGGACGAGGATCTGCGGGTGCAGGAGGGCGGGGGCATGCCCAATCCGGCCAACCGCTTCCATTCCTGGATCTATCGTGCGCGCCCTGACGTGAATTGCATCATCCACACGCATCCGCTGCATGCCGCGTCGCTGTCGATGCTGGAAGTGCCCCTGGAGATCTCGCACATGGACAACTGTCCGCTGTACGACGACGTGGCCTTCCTGAAGGATTGGCCCGGCGTGCCGGTGGGCAACGAAGAGGGCGAGATCATCTCGGCGGCGCTGGGGGCCAAGCGCGCCATCCTGCTGTCGCACCATGGCATGCTGGTCGCGGCCGGGTCGGTCGAGGAGGCTTGCGTGCTGGCCCTGCAGTTCGAGCGCGCCGCGCGCATGCAGCTGCTGGCCATGGCCGCGGGCAAGATCCAGCCCATCCCGGCGGCCCTGGGCCGCGAGGCCCATGACTGGATCCTGACGCCGAAGCGTTCGCAGGTGGGCTTTTCCTATTACGCGCGGCGGGCGCTGCGTGCCCATCCCGACGTGCTGGCCTAGGGCCGCCAGGACCGGCAGGAGCGGAGCGGCTCGACGGCCGGGCGGGTTTCGGGCATTCTTGGCGGTTGTGTTTCGCAACCTCCACCGTCCATGATCGACCTGCCGCACCGTCTGCGCGCTCTGCGCCGCCAGCAAGCCCTGTCCCTGGAGCAGTTGGCCCAGCGCACCGGACTGACCAAAAGCTACCTCTCGAAGCTGGAGCGCGGCCTGAGCGAGCCGTCCATTTCCACCGTGCTGAGATTGGCCGAGGCCTATGGCCTGGGCGTGTCGCAGTTGGTGGGGGCGGACGACGCGGCGCAGGAAGAGGTGGTCAGCGTCGTCCGGGTGGCCGACCGCGAGGCGCTGCAGCGCCGGGGCCTGGGCAGCGAATACCATTATGAATCGCTGGCCGGGCGCCGCAAGGTCAAGGCGATGGAGCCCTTCGTGGTGCATCCTCCGCGCGAGTTCCCCGATGCCGCCGCCGTGTTTCCGCACCCCGGAGAGGAATTCCTGCTGGTGCTCAAGGGAGCCATCGAAGTCCACGTGGGCGAGCGCCAGTTCCGCCTGGAAACCGGCGATTCCGTCTACTTCGATTCGGAACTGCCCCACCGCATGCGCACCGTCAGCCGCGCCATGGCCGAAGTGCTGGTGGTGGCGGCGCACTGAGCCCGGCCGAGTCTGCCGCATAATGTCCGTACGGATACAGAAGAGACAGGAATCACCATGAAAAACGACCAATCGCGGCTCGTCCGCATCGATGCAGGTCCCATGAAGAATCCGGTGCCCGGCAAGCCCCGCCGCCCGATTTCCGGCGACGCGGCGTTCCGTACGGTAACCGCCTTCGAGGGCAATGGCGGCAAGGCCGAAGCCGGCGTATGGGAAAGCACGGCGGGCGTCTTCCAGTCCAACACGACGGGCTATATCGAATTCGGCTACATCACCGAAGGTTCGGCCCGCCTGGTCGACCCGGACGGCACCGTGCACGAGCTGACCGTGGGCGAGGCCTTCGTCATGCCCGAAGGCTATACCGGACGCTGGGAAGTGGACCAGTTCGTCAAAAAGATCTATTTCATTACCCGCATGGCATAGCGCCACGCGCACCAGAACGCGCTTCCTTCCAGGAGCAAGCCCCATGACCGCAATTCCCGCTGCCCCCGCGCCGGGCGCAGCGCTGCCCGCCGTTACCGCGCAGGTGGATATCGTTTCCATTCAATCCCAGGTGGTCTATGGATATGTCGGCAATAACGCCGCCATGCCCGTCTTCCGCAAGGCGGGCCTGCGCGCGATCGCCGTGCCTACCGTCATCCTGAGCAATACGCCGCACTATCCGACCTTGCACGGCGGGGCGACGCCCCTGGACTGGTTCGAAGGGCTGCTGCAGGGGCTGGACGAGCGCGGCGTCACCAAGGTGGCGCGCGCCGTGGTCTGCGGCTACCTGGGCCAGCCGGGCCAGGCCGGCCTGCTGGCGGGTTGGCTGCCCGCCCTGCGCGCGGCGCGGCCGGGGCTGAAAGTGCATATCGATCCGGTCATGGGCGACCGCAACGACGGCCTGTACGTGGACGAAGGGCTGGTCGCCCAGTACCGCGCGCTGCTGGTGCCATTGGCCGATGGCATGACGCCCAATCATTTCGAGCTGGAACTGCTGGTGGGCCGCGCCCTGTCGTCCATGGCCGAGGTGGTGGCCGCCGCGCGCGAGCTGATCGCGCTCGGCCCCAGCTGGATCATCGTGACCAGCGCGGCGCCCATGGAGGCCGAGGCCGGCACGCTGCAACTGGCAGTGGTTACGCGCGGCGAGGCCACGGTGGTGACGCACCCGGAAATCGCCATTCCGCCGTCGGTGCACGGCACGGGCGACGTATTCATGGCCAGTGTGACCGCCAGGCTGCTGAACGGAACGGATCTGGTCCAGGCCGCGCGCGAGGCGGCGGCCCAGGTCACTGTCACGCTGGAGCGCACCCGAGAGCTGGCCTGGGAAGAACTGGCCGTCGAGGAATAGCGGCCAGCGGGCTCAGGGCACCAGCGAAAGGCCGATGCGGAACTGCGATTCGTTGCGCTGGTTGTAGCCCAGCAGCGTTTCGCCGTAGCCGTTGAAATACTGCAGGTGCAGGTAGCCGTTCATGTTCAGCCACGTGCGCTGCAGCGGCCAGGCGAAATCCAGTTGGGTGGTGCGGCGCTTCTGGTCGCCCTGGCGGTACAGGGCCGAGACCACGGCGCCGTTGTCCTGGGCCCAGCGCAGCTGCCAGTCGACATGGCCCGCATAGTCGGAGTAGTCGCTGTTCTCGCTCGCCACGCCGAAATAGGCCTTGATCCTGGGCGCGAAGGTAAGCGTGCTGCCGCCGTCGAAGCGATAGTGGAAGCGGGGCTCGATATAGCCGTCGTTGAGCGAGCGGGAGTCGGCGCCGTCCTTGCCGTTGGAGTTGTGCTCCACCCCCGTGTTCATGCCGAAGCGCCAATTCTGGCTGGCGGAAGACCATATGTTGTCGGACAGCCAGAAGGCGCTGGGGTTGAACGTGGTGTCGATGAAGGGCATGGAGTCGCCCTGCAGGTCCCACAGCGAGGTCTGGGTATAGGCCAGGTAGAAATTCTCGTCCCAGGTGGGCTGCCTTCCGCCCGCGGGGCTGAAGAGGCGGTACTTGGCGCTGATCTGGAACCGGGCGGTGGTCTGCCCGCGGGTGCCGATGTCGAAATACACCGGCTTGTATTCGGAGATGGAGCTGCGGAAGCGGTCGAACGCGGTCTGCTGCTGCACGGTGGGCACGGCGCTTGCATCGGGCGAAGGCCCGCCCTCGGGCGACGCGCCGACCGCGGTGACGGCGGCAACGGGCACGGGCTGGCCGCTGTTCGGATCCACCACGGGCCCTTGCGCGGGGGTGCTGGCCAGCGTGCCGCTGTCGCGGCCGGTGGCGTCCAGCGCCATCATCGCGGGCTGGCCTTCGATGGACACGGCTTGCAGGCCGTGCGCCGTGGCGGGCACGACGGCCGTCCACGCCATGCGCGCGAAGCTGTTGACCGGCACGCTGAAGCTGGCGGCGCCGCCGCGCAGCTTGGCCAGGCTGCGCACGATCTGGCCGTCCTGGCCTCGCCATTGCAGCACCAGTTCGGGCGGCGCTTCCCACGTGACGCGGGCGGTGTCTTCATTGAAGTACACGGCCTCGATGGTGACAGTCTCGCCGGGGGCGGCCGACGGACGGTCCAGCCTGTACGACACGCCCGCGGCAGCGGTGCCGGCGACGCCCATGGCGAGGGCGGCGGCCAAGGCGCGCATGGACAGGACGGGTCGGGCGGGACGGCTTATATGCATAGGGACATAACCTGGCTTTGTGACGAGGAAATGTAGCACCGACCCCGGCAACAGTTTGTAAGGCAGGCTAATCGTATGTAGAAAGCGTAAGCCCCCGCGCGTTGTCGACAATGCGCGGGGGCTTGCGGGGCGGGGGTACCCGAGAGGCTATTCGCCGAATTTGATGCCCTGGGCCAGCGGCAGCTGGCGCGAATAGTTGATCGTGTTGGTGGCGCGGCGCATGTAGTTGCGCCATGCGTCCGAACCCGACTCGCGGCCTCCGCCGGTTTCCTTTTCTCCGCCGAATGCGCCGCCGATTTCGGCGCCCGAGGTGCCGATGTTGACGTTGGCGATGCCGCAGTCCGAACCCGCCGCCGACAGGAAGGTCTCGGCTTCGCGCAGGTCATTGGTGAAGATGGCCGAGGACAGCCCTTGCGGCACGCCGTTCTGCATGGCCAGCGCCTGGCTGAAATCGGCGTAGCGCATCACGTAGAGAATGGGCGCGAAGGTCTCGTGGCACACCACGTCGGTTTGGCCGGGCATCTCGGCGATGGCGGGGCGCACGTACCAGGCATCGGGGTATTCGTCGGCCAGCACGCGTTCGCCGCCGGTCACCTTGCCGCCTTGCTCGCGCGCGGCGTTCAGCGCGGCCTGCATGGCGTCGTAAGAGTTGCGGTCGATGAGCGGGCCGACCAGCTTGGCGCCGTCCAGCGGATTGCCGATGGGCGCGCTGGCGTAGGCCTTGTGCAGGCGCTGCATCAGGTCGTCCGCCACGCTTTCGTGCACGATCAGGCGGCGCGTGGTGGTGCAGCGCTGGCCTGCCGTGCCGATGGCGCCGAACACGATGCCGCGGGCGGCCATGTCCAGATCGGCGGTCGGGCCGACGATGATGGCGTTGTTGCCGCCCAGCTCCAGCAGCACGCGGCCGAAGCGCTGGGCCACGCGCGGGCCCACCTGGCGGCCCATGCGGGTCGATCCGGTGGCCGATACCAGCGCCACGGCATGCGAATCCACCAGCGCCTCGCCGATCTCGCGTCCGCCGATCAGCACTTCGGACAGGCCGGCGGGCGCATCGCCGAAGCGCTGCGCGGCCTGGGCGAAAAGGGCTTGGCAGGCCAGCGCGGTCAACGGCGTTTTTTCCGACGGCTTCCATACCACGGCGTTGCCGCAGACCAGCGCCAGCGCTGTATTCCAGGACCACACGGCCACCGGGAAGTTGAACGCGCTGATCACGCCGACCACGCCCAGCGGATGCCAGGTTTCCATCATGCGGTGGCCGGGGCGTTCCGACGCGATGGTCAGGCCGTACAGTTGGCGCGACAAACCCACGGCGAAGTCGCAGATATCGATCATCTCCTGCACTTCGCCTTCGCCTTCCGCGATGATCTTGCCCGCTTCCAGGCTGACGAGGCGGCCCAGCTCGCGCTTGTGCTGGCGCAGGATGTCGCCGAACAGGCGCACCAGTTCGCCGCGGCGCGGCGCGGGGACGTCGCGCCATGCCAGGCTGGCCTGGCGCGCGCGCGTGATGGCCGAATGCGCCTGCGCGACGGTATGTTCGTGGACCCGGGCCAGTTCGGCCCCGTCGATCGGACTGCGTGCGCTCAGCGTTCCGCCGGTCAGCGAGTCCGGGTTCAACCCGAGCGCGCGCAAGATGTCTTGGGGAGTATCCATGCCGGTTCCTTCGCTTAAGGGTTATGCCTAAGTGGCGATTCTGGAAAAAAATTTACTATACGAAACTCCAGCCTGAAATGCGAAACCTTTTTGATCGCCCCTCATGCGCACTGATGCGCGGAGGCAGCCAGGCGCCAGGCGCGATCCAGCGTGTGGCGCCCACACTTTCCAGGGTGAAACCGTGGCGGAACCGTTGTTGGTTGTCCAGGCAGTCACCAAGACCTATCAGCGCGATGGGCAGGCCCCGCATCGGGCCCTGGACGGCATCGATTGCCAACTCGGCCGGGGCGAGGTCATGGTGGTGGTGGGGCCGTCGGGCTCCGGCAAAAGCACCTTGCTGCGCACGCTGAACGGGCTGGAAAGCATAGACAGCGGGGCCATCCGCGTGGACGGCGTGTCCCTCACCGACCCCGCGACCGACGTCAATCGCTGGCGCACCGAGGTCGGCATGGTGTTCCAGCATTTCAACCTGTTCCAACACCGTACCGCGCTGGACAACGTCGCGCTACCCCAACGCGTGGTGCGCGGGCGCGGGCGGGCGGAGGCCGAGCGCTACGCCCGCGAACTGCTGGGCAGGGTGGGCATGGCCGACTATGGCGGCCGTTATCCCAGCCAACTGTCCGGCGGCCAGCAACAGCGCGTGGCCATCGCCCGCGCGCTTGCCATGGATCCCAAGCTGATGCTGTTCGACGAGGCGACCTCGGCGCTGGATCCCGAGACCGTGGGCGGCATCCTCGAACTGATGCGCGCCCTGGCGGGCGACGGCATGACCATGGCGGTGGTGACGCACGAAATGGGTTTCGCCCGCGACGTGGCTGACCGCGCCTTGTTCATGGACGCCGGCCGTATCGTGGAAATCGGCACGCCCGACGAGGTTTTTTGCCACCCCAAGGAAGCTCGCACCCGCGCCTTCCTGGAGAAGATTCTGTAGTCCCAGCAGCAAGGAAGCAACGTAGCGGGCTGTCCGCGCGCGGCGCGGCGCCCAGGATAACCAGGCCGGTCCGGCTGATCCGGGCGCTGCCGGCGCGATGTGCTTTGCCCGGAATGAGATGAGTCCATTCACCACAAGGGGTTAGACATGCTGAAAATCAAACAATGGCTGGGCGTCGCCGGCTTTGCCCTGGCAGCCGCGGCGGTTGCCGTGCCGGCCCAGGCCGACGAGCTGGCGGACATCCTCAAGCGCGGCGAACTCCGCGTCGCCGTGCAGACGTCGGGGCCGCTGATGAGCTTCATGGACAAGAGCGGCAAGCGCACCGGCCTGGCCGTGGAAGTGGCCAAGCGCATGGCCGACGACCTGGGCGTGAAGCTGGTGCTGCAGGACTACGAGTGGAAGGGCCTGATCCCGGCCCTGCTGTCCGGCAAGGCCGATATGGTGGCGGCCGACATGACGCCCACGCCGCAGCGCGCGGCCCAGGTGCTGTTCTCGCTGCCGATGTTCTACGCCGACACGGTGGCCGTGGTGCCCAAGGATTCTCCCTACAAGTCCTACGCCGAACTCGACAAGGAAGGCGTGACCGTGGGCGTGCTGGGCGCAAGCACGTACGCGGAAGTGGGCAAGAAGATGCTGCCCAAGGCCACCATGAAAGAGTTCTCGGGCGGCAGCGCGCCGGTGGGGCAGGCCCTGTCCAGCGGCCGGCTGGACGCCGGCATCATGTCCTTGTCCACCGCCAATCAGTTCCTGGTCGACTTCGGCAATCTGCGCGTGCTGGACGGCATCATGGTGCGCGAGCCCCTGGCCTTCGCCGTCGGCCCCAACGCCTTCCGCCTGAAGTTCTGGCTGGACAACTGGCAAACGCTGAAGACCGCCGACAACACGCTGCCCGAACAGGTGAAGTACTGGTACTCCACCGATTGGAAGAAAGACCACTGAGCCCATGGACTGGCTGATCGATTTCTATAACTGGCGCATCGTCAGCCAGTACGCGGGCCAGTTCGCGACCGGCCTGGGCAACACCCTCATCGCGGCGGGCGCCAGCCTGGCGCTGTCAGTGTTGGCGGGCATCCCGATCGCGCTTGCGCATATGTCGTCGCGGGGCGCCGTCTGGCGGCCCGTGGCGGCCTATGTGCAGTTCATCCGCTCCACGCCGCTGCTGGTCCAGATCTACCTGGTCTACTACGCGGTGCCCATGCTGGTCCCCGGGGCCAAGGGCTGGAGCGAAATGCTGCTGGGCATCATCGCGATGACCCTGCACCACGCGGCCTACATGAGCGAGATCATCCGCGTGGGAATAGAGTCCGTGCCTCGCGGCCAGATCGAAGGCGCGAAAGCCTGCGGCATGAACTACCGCCAGCGCCTGCGCTACGTCGTGCTGCCGCAGGCTTTCGCCAACACGCTGCCGCCCCTGCTGGGCCAGACCGCCGTGCTGATCAAGGACACCTCGTTGCTGTCTCTGATCACCGTGTTCGAACTGGTCGCCGCCGGCGTGCAGATGAACAGCGACCGCATCGTGCCCAACGAGAGTTTCCTGACCATCGCCGCGGGCTATCTGTTGATCTACGGCTGCATGCTGCTGTTGTCGCGGGGAGTGAGCCTCTGGCTTGCGGGCCCCGCCTGGAATGCGAGGTAAGCATGCTGGATTCCTATCTTTCCACCGCCGGCGTCGTGCTGCCCTTCCTGCTGAAGGGCTTCTGGGAAACCCTGAAGATCTCCTTCGTCGCGATCATCGCCGGGTCCTTGCTGGGCTTCGTCATCGGCGTGATCCGCAGCTACCGCATCCGCGGCGTGCACCAACTGCTGGGGTTGTACATCCACATCCTGCGCGGCACGCCATTCCTGGTGCAGCTCTACATCTTTTATTTCGTGCTGCCCAGTTCCGGCATCGAGATGCTTCACTGGGATTCCGCCACGGCGGCTTTCGTGTCGCTGTCGGTGTACACGTCCTGCTATGTGGCGGAGATCGTCATGGGCGCCATCCAGGCCGTGCCGCGCGGCCAGACCGAGGGCGCGATGACGCTGGGCCTGAAGCCGCTCCAGATCCTGTGGCTGGTCATCCTGCCGCAGGCCATGCGCCTGATAGTGCAGCCCATGAGCGGCGTCTACGTGATGCTGATCAAGAGCACCGCCATCCTGTCCGTGGTCGGCATCACGGAGCTGACGAGGCAGGGTGAGGTCTTCATCATCACCTTCCCGGCCAAATCGCTGTTCATCTACGGCATGATCGCCGCCATCTATTTTATTTACTGCTACCCGCTGCTGCGCCTGGCCAACTGGCTTGAAAAACGGCTGACCGGCGGCCTGCAGGGCGCAAGCCTGCACTGACACGGAGCATCATGGCATCCGAGTACATCGACACCTACTACCGGCGCACGCTGGCCGATGCCGATACCTACTATCCGCCGCTGGCGGGCGCGGACAGCGCCGACGTCTGTGTGGTGGGAGGCGGGCTGGCCGGCCTGTCGACCGCGCTGGAGCTGGCGCGCCGCGGCCGCGGGGTGACCCTGCTGGAAGGACGGCGCATCGCCTGGGGCGCGTCGGGCCGCAACGGCGGATCGGTGTCCCCGGCCTTTTCCGCGGGCGCGGACGCCATCCGCCGGCACGTGGACGAGGATCACTACCGCCAGCTCTACAGGCTTTCCATGGAAGGCGTGGAGATCATCCGGGCCAACATCCGGGACCTGGCCATCGAAGACGCGCGCAAGGTGGACGGCCGCCTGCGGGTGGTGCGCTACGAAGCGACCGATTCCCTGCGGCAATGGTGCGATGACCAGCAGCGCGAATTCGGCCGGGACGTGCGTTTCCTGACCCGCAACGAGGTGCGCGAGCGCCTGCTGTCCGATGTCTACTTCCAGGGTATCGAGGATCCAACCTCCTTCCACTTCCATCCCTTGAACTATGCCCGCGCGTTGGCTCGGGAGTGCGCGCGGCTGGGCGTGCGCATCCATGAGGATTCCGCGGTCACTCAGGTCGAGCTCAATGGCGCGGTCAAGCGCCTGAAGACCGGCCAGGGCCAGGTCGACGCCCGCAGCGTGGTGCTGGCCACCGGCGGCTACACGGATGGGCTGGTGCCGGCGCTGCGCCGCGCGATGCTGCCGATCGCCACCTACATCATGCTGACCGAACCGTTGGGCGACCGCGTCCGGGACGCCATCCGCAGCACCGCCGCCATCGGCGACGACCGCCGCGCCGGCAACTACTATCGCGTGCTCGATGGCGGCCGCATCGGCTGGGGCAGTAGAATCACCACCCGTGTCGACGACCCGCCCGACCTGGCCGACTCGCTGCGCCGCGAACTCCTCTCCGTCTATCCGCAATTGAAGGGGCTGCGGGTCGAGGCGGCGTGGTCCGGCCGCATGGCGTACGCGCGGCACCTGATGCCTCAGATCGGGCAGTTGGCGCCGGATGTCTGGTACTGCACGGCGTTCGGCGGGCACGGCATGAACACCACCTCGATCGGCGGCCGGGTGGTCGCCGAAGGGATCACCGGCGATACCCAGCGCTACAAGCTATTCGCACCCTTCGGGCTTGCCTGGAACGGCGGCGGCTTCGGCACGGCGGCGGTTCAACTTACTTATTGGTCTTACCAGGCGCGCGACTGGTGGCGGGAGCGGCGGTCGCGGGCATGACAGGGTGTATAGATGGAAGGCAACAAACAGAGCGTGTTGGCACAACGGCTGCGAGCCCTGCGCCAGGCGCGGACCTGGACCCTGAAGCAGGCGGCCGCGGCCACCGGCGTGTCCGCGTCCACGTTGTCCAAGATCGAGAACGGCCTGCTTTCGCCCACCTATGACAACCTGATCAAGATCGCGGGGGGGCTGGAGCTGGACGTGGCCGAGCTGTTCACCGCGTCCGACGCCCACATGGGCACCGGGCGCCGCAGCTTGAGCCGGCAGGGGGAAGGGCGCCAGTACGAAACGCCGTACTACGACCATCGCCTGCTCTGCACGGCGCTGTCGCACAAGCGCATGATGCCCTTCCATACCCGCGTGAAGGCCCGCGCTTTCGAGGAATTCCACGACTGGAGCCGCCACCGCGGGGAGGAATTCGTCTATGTCCTGGAGGGCGAGGTCCAGCTCTACACCGAGTTCTACGAGCCCGCCCGCCTGAAGGCCGGCGAGAGCTTCTACATAGACAGCCGCATGGGCCACCGGGTGATCAGCCTGAGCAAGGAAGACGCGGTGGTGCTGTGGGTGTCCACGCACGCGGATATCGGCGAAGAATAGGGGCCTGGCCCGCGCCGATGGCCTGAATACGGGCCGGCCGCCCAAGTCGTCCGCAACAAGGTAAAATGCGGCGCCCGGATCGTTTCCGGGTCCACACCACACCGCGCGGCAGTAGCTCAGCTGGATAGAGCACGGGCCTTCTAAGCCTGAGGTCGGGGGTTCGAGCCCCTCCTGCCGCGCCACAATCCTCAATAACGGCAACATGGCCACCCGCTGGGCGTTCCGGGCGAGGGTGCGACCAATTTTCGCAGCCTGGGCGGCTGCGTAACGCAGCCGTCCGGGTAATCGACAGCTCCATGAGATCTCCCCGAGGGAGACGGCTTCGCGTAACGCCTCCAGGGGCTGCGTTCGAGGCTCAGTTGCCGCCGACTCCTGCGCGATCCAGTAGAAGTTCCGCAAATGCTCTCGGTGCGGGGGCCAAGTCGATCGTTGCCCGCTCGACCAGGCACATGTCGGACTCCGGTATGGGTTCGACGACTGTAATGCTCTCCAGATGCCGGCTTAGAGACAGTTTCTGCAAAATAATGCGTGGAGCCAGGAACAGATAGTTGGAACTGGCGATCAAATCCAGTGTGTCGAAAAGAGATTCGACGCTGCCCACCATTTTGGGCGTGCCCAGTGCATTGCGTGCGAACCAGTCTGCAAGGCGATTCGTTGGCGTGCCGACTCGGCCGAACGGGCGCGTATTTACCCATTCCGCGTCTTGAAGCTGATGTATCGATCGGGCGTCGCGCAGCGGATGTCCCTTGCGGCAAAGAACGCATGGGTCGGATTTATCCAGAAACGTGCTTCGGAAGTCACCGGTGTCGGTGCCCGCGGAAATCAACGTCAACGCAAAATCCAGCTTGCCTTCGCGCAACGCCGACAACAGCAGCGTTGAGGGACCTGCGCTCATGTGCACCGATACCCGAGGATGCTGGCGCCGGAATTCCTGCAGCACCGGGGGCAGCAGACGTCCGAAGACTTCAGATGACACCCCTACGTTGATCGAGCCTGAAAGATCGCCGTGCAACTGTTGAAAAATCTGTTCGGCCCGCTCGCATTCACCCAGGATGATGCGTGCGCGCGCCAGCAGTTCGGCGCCTTCGGGTGTTAGCGATATACCCCTGGCCGCTCGTATGAACAGCCTCGCACCGAGGCTTTCTTCAAGGCGCTTGATTTGCTGCGTCAGGCCGCTTTGCTCCATGGACAGGTGGCGGGCAGCGGCCCGGATGCTGCCGTGTTCGACAACTTCCACAAAAGCGCGCAATTGGTTCAGGGTCATGCGGGGTGAGTATATTAAGTAATCGAGATAACAATAGTAGTATCTTGTGCACTCACAGGTCCATCCCTAGACTGCCGTTCATTACCTGACACATAGCAAGGACCAGCAATGAGCACCAGTGATGAACTTTTTGCCCGTGGCGAGCAAATCCGCACCGAAGTTCTCGGACCGGAGTACGTGGCTGCGTCAACCGCGAACACCGACGACTTCAGCGAGCCGATGCGCGCATTTGCGATCAGGAATCTCTGGGGCGACGTCTGGGCGCGGCCGGGGCTGGATCGTCGCGCGCGAAGCATCGTGAACCTGGCCATCCTGTCCAGTGCCAATCGCGCCGGAGAACTGAAGACCCATATCCGCGCGGCGCTGAACAACGGACTGACGCGTGAGGAAATCGGCGAGGTCTTTCTTCAGGTTGCGCTATACAGCGGCGTCCCGGCAGGCAGCGAGGCCACGCGCGTCGCCAAACTGACGTTTGCCGAGATCGATGCGGCATCGAAGTAAAGACGAACTCGGATACGGAGCCGCCCGCGCCATGCCCCAGACTGACATACCTGCTCTCTATGAATTGCTACGAACCCGTCTTGTGGGCAGCAGCAGTGAAGTCGGATCATTCATTGACGGCGCCGCGGTGGCAGGCGGCGGCCGCGAACTGCCGATTCTGTATCCCGCCGATGGGACTCTGCTACAGAACTACCGCGATGCCACTCCTGCCATAGTGCAAGAGGCGCTAGCGTCGTGCGCCCAAGGACAGCGAGATTGGGCGGCCCTGTCCGCGCAGAGGCGTGGGGAGCTGCTGCTGCAGCTGAGCACCACGATCAAGCTACATGCCGAAGACCTGGCCGTGCTGGAATCGATTTCGTCCGGCAAAGCCATTAAAGGCTGCCGCGCGCAAGTGGCGGCCGTTGCTGAGATCTTCCGCTACTACGCCGGCTGGACCGACAAATTCGGTGGCAGCGTGATTCCCTTGCCGGGCGGCCAGTTGAACTACACGTTGCGTGAACCCATCGGAGTGATTTTTCAGATCATGCCCTGGAATTCGCCGCTGTATTTGGCTGCGTGGAATGCCGCGCCGGCGCTGGCAATGGGCAATGCGGTGTTATTGAAGCCCTCGGAGCTGACGCCCCTGACGACGTTGGCGCTGGCAAGGCTTGCCATCCAGGCCGGCTTGCCTGCGGGGACGTTGAACGTAGTCGCTGGCCTGGGACAGACGGTAGGAGATCCGGCGATAGCCAATCCCATTGTGAAGAAGGTCGTCTTCGTGGGTTCGACGCAGACAGGGCGTCGCGTGAATGCCGCGGCGGCGGCCCGGCCTATCGGATGTCTGCTGGAGTTGGGCGGCAAGTCGGCGAACATCGTTTTTGAGGACGCGGATATCGATGCGGCCGCCAGGATGGCAGCAATCGCCGCGTTCTCGAACACCGGCCAGAATTGCGTCGCGGGTTCCCGCCTGTTCGTCCAACGCCCAATCTACGACGCTTTCGTTGAGCGCGTCGTTGCACAAGCCGCAGGCTACAGGATAGGGGAGCCGTTGGATGAGGATTCGGAAAGCGGTCCGATCAATAACGCCGCGCAATACCGTCGCGTGTGGGAAATGATAAGGCTGGGCCTGGACGAAGGCGCCGAACTCGCGCATGGCGCAGCGCAGGCGCCGGAGCAAAACGGTTTCCTGGTAGGCCCGACTGTATTCAAGAACGTGCGCAATGATATGCGCATCGCGCGCGAAGAAATATTCGGCCCGGTCTTGGTCGCCATACCGTTTGACGACGAGGACGACGTGATCAAGCAGGCCAACGATAGCGAATTCGGGTTGGGTGGCGCCGTCTGGACGCGCGATATCGCCCGGGCGCACCGCGTGGCTGCTGCCGTCCGCGCGGGCATCTTCTGGATCAACATGTATCGCGACATGCATGTGGCGACACCATTCGGCGGCTACGACAGTAGCGGCTACGGCAGGTCCAGCGGTGTTGAAGCCTTATACGAATACACGCAGACCAAAAGCGTCTGGGTGCCGACGGCGCACGGTGCCTAAGCCCCATTTTCATGAGCATAGTAATGAACGAAACGAAATTCATCGGCGTCATCGGCCTGGGCAATATGGGCCGTGGAATGGCTCTTTCCTTGTTGCGGGGCGGCTTTCAGGTTCTGGGCCTGGATAAAGCGCCGCAGACTGCGCAGCGGGCGGAGGCCGAAGGCGTGCCTTTGGCCAAGGGCCTGGCCGAGATCGTCGAACGCTGCGAAACCATAGTCCTGTCGCTGCCGACGTCGGCGATCGTGCGGGAGTTGCTGGTCGGGAACGGTGGTGTTCAGGGTCTGGCCAAGCGGAACCTGACGATCATCGATACGACCACAGCAGATCCGGAGGTCACCCGCGAACTGGCTGCACAGCTCAGGGAAGTGGGAATTGTGTTGCTGGACGCTCCGGTCAGCGGCGGCCCTGGCGGTGCATTGCGAGGCGAATTGACCATGTTCCTGGGCGGCAGCGAAGCTGACGTGGAAGGCGCCAAGCCGGTGCTTTCTGCCATGGGGAAGAATCTGTTTCACATCGGGGCCTCTGGCGCGGGGAACATCGCAAAGATCGTGAATAACCTGCTTACGGCGGCGCAATTGCTGACGGCGGGTGAAGCATTCCGTATGGCGGAGGCCGCCGGGGTAAAGACGGAGCAGTTGCTTGACGCCGTCAACGCGGGATCGGGCCGCAGCGGAGTAACGCTGTTCAACTATCCAAATCGCATCCTGCCCGGCACGTATAACTCGGGTTTCACGATGCAATTGATGCGCAAGGACGTCGCGCTGGCCGTCTCCCTTTACGAAAAGCTGGGCGTCGACGTGCCCGTCACCAAAGAGGTCGCTCAGATTTGGCGTGATAGTGCCGGGATGCTGGCGGACGGCGAGGATTTCAATCGCATCGTGAATTTCCAGCGAGCCGTGAGCCCCCCCACGGTGTAGGCGCGTGCATTCCGGTACATGACCATGCCTTCTCGCGCCATTACGTCGGCACTGAGCGAATTCGTCGCGTTGCGGCGCGATCTGCATCGACACCCGGAATTGGGATTTGCAGAACGCCGCACGAGCGGCATTGTCGCGGAAAAGCTGCGCGCCTTGGGATATCAGGTTGCCGAGGGAATCGCTGGGACCGGAGTCGTTGGAACCTTGTCTCGAGGGACAGGCTCGGGCCGCGTGGCGCTGCGGGCGGACATGGATGCATTGCCCATTCATGAACAAAGCGGGGTGGGCCACGCCAGTGCACATCACGGCGTCATGCATGCGTGCGGACACGACGGGCACACCGCCATGCTGTTGGCCGCGGCGCAGGAGCTTGCTCGCGACGGCCGATTCTCAGGAGCGCTGCATCTGGTATTCCAGCCGGCTGAAGAGGTCGGTGAAGACAGCGGCGCTGCGCGCATGCTCCAAGACGGGCTGTTCGAGCGATTCCCGGCCGATGCGGTGTTTGCCATGCACAACCATCCAGGCGTGGCGTCGGGCCGGTTCATGTGCCGCGCGGGCGCGTTCATGTCTGCCAGCGACAAAGTGCGCATCACGGTGCGTGGCCGGGGCGGGCACGCCGCACGGCCTCATCAGTGTGTCGATGCCAGCCTGGTGGCTGCTGCGATCGTCGTCAGCCTTCAGTCGGTTGTCGCACGAAACGTGGACCCCATGCAGGCTGCGGTGGTATCTGTCGGCAGGATGTCTGCCGGGCGTACTTATAACGTAATTCCCGACACTGCTGAGCTCGAGCTCAGCGTTCGGTCTTTGGATGCCGATGTCCGGATGCGGCTACGCGCTCGGATCGAAGGCGTCGTGCGCGCGCAAGCCGAAACATACGGTGCGGTTGCGGATATCGAGTACGTATTGGGGTATCCCGTGTTGGTCAACCAGGCGGCCGAAACCGCGCTGGCTGTCAGTGTTGCGGAAGAACTTTTCGGACAGGATGCCGTCGACGGCAATGCGCCGCCCATGATGGGCAGCGAGGACTTCGCCTATATGTTGCAGGCGCGGCCGGGTTGCCTGATGCGCATTGGAAACGGCGTTGCCAGCGCGGCGTTGCACAGCCCTCGATACGAATTCGACGATTCAAATATTGTCATCGGCGCAGCATTCTGGAAGCGCTTGGTGGAGCGTTACCTGGCGATATAGCCAGATTTCATACCTGAAGGGGAGAAGCATGCGTAGCAGTTTTCATACACTGGCCAAGCTTTTGGTGGGCGCGGCCGTCTTGTCCATGGGCGCGTCGGCGATGGCGGCCTTTCCAGAAAAGCCGGTCAAGCTCATCGTGCCATTCCCCGCGGGAGGGCTGGCCGACACCGTCGCCAGGGTGATAGCCGATCGCCTGGGCAAATCGCTCGGCCAGCCTGTGATCGTTGACTACAAGGCGGGCGCGGCCACCATCATCGGCGCGGATTTCACCGCCAAGGCGGATAGGGATGGGTACACGTTGCTGCTCGGCTCGGCAACGACGTTTGCCGTCAATCCCATCATCTATTCCAAGCTTCCCTATGACCCGCTCAAGAGTTTCGAGCCCATAGGCATAGTAGGAAGCAACGCATTGGCGCTGTTGGCCAATACCACGGTCCCGGCCAACGACGTAAAGGCGCTCGTCGACGAGATCAAATCGGATCCGGCAAAATTCTCGTACGGATCGCATGGCTCGGGTTCGACGGTGCATTTCGCAGCCGAAATGCTGTGGCACGCCGCGGGCGTAAAGGTGCTGCATATTCCCTATAAGGGAAGCGCGCCGGCAATGACCGACCTGATGGGCGGCCAAATCAATCTGACCTTTGACTCAGTTCCCGCGGCGATGGCGGCGGCGAAGGGTGGCCGGATCAAGATCTTGGCGACTACCGGCCGGCAGCGCGCGTCGTTGTTGCCTGATGTTCCTACTATCTCCGAGAGCGGCTACCCGGTGGCTCTGGAAGCCTGGTGGGCAGTGGTGGCGCCTAGCGGTATTCCTGAGCAGGCCAAGACCGTGCTCGTAAAGGCGCTGGCCGAGACCATGGCTGACAATGGTGTCCACGACAAACTTGTCGGGCTGGGCTTCGACACTAAATATGGTCAACCTGATCAGTATGCCTCCCTGATCAAGCAGGACACCGACAATCTGGCGCCTATCGCCAAAGCCAAAAATATCCGGCAAGACTAGAGCGTTCCACAGGGCCGGCTGTTGCCGGCTCTGATTTGAGAATTCTCGCGTACTGGACCGATCCCTAGCGAAGACCTTGGTGAGTGAATTTTGGCAGTCAGCGTTTTTGACATTTTCAAGGTCGGTATCGGACCGTCCAGTTCCCACACGGTGGGCCCTATGCGAGCGGCACGAATGTTTGCCACGGCTTTGGCGGCTGGATTGAATGGCGGTGAAGACCTCCGAATCCGCGTGGAGTTATATGGGTCATTGGGCGCCACCGGGAAAGGGCATGGAACCGATACCGCCGTGATTCTTGGCCTTGCGGGCAATGATCCGGAAACTGTGGATATCGAGAGCATCGAAAGCCGGATACATGTCGTGCGGACAACGAAGCGGTTACGCGTGGGGGGGCAATCGAACTGGATTTCAACCCAAGCGCGGATATCAGCTTCTTCGGGCTGAAAGCCCTGCCGCTGCACGCCAACGGCATGCGCTTTGTCGCGCAGTCGAATGGAAACGTACTGCTTGAGCGTATCTATTACTCCGTTGGTGGTGGCTTCGTTATCCGGAATGAGGACGATGGGGCAGGAAGTACCCGCAAAGAGATGGTGCCGGACGTGAGCCTTCTGCCTCTGCCGTTCAGAAGCGCCGGCGATCTGCTCATGCTGGCGCGAGAACACGATTGCTCCATCGCGGACATCATGCGGCGCAATGAAGAGTTCTGGCGTACGAAAGAAGAGGTCGGCGCGGGCTTGCGCCGTAGCGTCGATCTCGGGAGCGGAAGTGGGCTGCCAGGGAGAGGTTGGCGTTGCGTGCTCAATGGCGGCCGGCGCGCTATGCGCGGTCATGGGCGGAACCCCTGAGCAGGTGGAGAACGCCGCTGAGATCGGTATGGAGCATCACCTGGGCATGACCTGTGATCCGGTCGGAGGATTGGTGCAGATCCCGTGCATAGAACGTAATGCCGTGGCATCCGTAAAAGCCATCAACGCAGCCCGGATAGCTTTGCACGGCGACGGAAGCCACGCGGTCAGCCTGGACAAGGTAATGAAAACCATGCGCGAAACCGGTGCGGATATGTTGATCAAATACAAAGAGACGTCCCGCGGCGGCCTGGCGGTCAACATCGTCGAGTGTTGATGGCATGCCTGTTCCACCCCCGCGCCCGGAGAACATCGCCAAATCGCCGGATCCCCGGTTCGCACCGTATGGGCCTCCCAGCCGACGGCATTCGGGCATACCCCGATATATTGGCTGCACCAATTAATCGGCCGGAATTTCTCATTTGTTGTGCTGGATCCCACTCCCTATGATCGGCAGGGTTGCGTTATCCGCAATCCAAAAATCAAGGGGAAAAAATGAAGAAGTGGACATTGGCGGTTGCGGCCGTCATGGCGCTGTCGGCCATTGCATCGACGGCGCATGCGGAGGGCGTGGCCTATCCGAAAGGGCCGGTCACGCTGGTCGTGCCTTTCGCGCCCGGCGGTTCGACCGACGTGATCGGGCGGCTGCTGGCGGAACGGCTGGCCGTGGCGCTGAAGCAGCCCGTGGTCGTGGAGAATCGCTCGGGAGCGGGCGGAAACATCGGGGCGGCCCTGGTCGCCAAAGCCGCCCCGGACGGCCAGACGCTGCTTTTCGGCACCACGGGCATACTGGCCATCAACGAGTTCCTGTACAGCAACCCGGGCTACAAGGCCGACCGCGACCTGCGGCCGGTGGTCTATACCGCGTCCATCAGCAACGTGCTGATCGTGAACAAGGACCTGCCCGTGTCCAACGTGGCGGACCTGATCAAGCTGGCCAAGGCCAATCCCGGCAAGTACTCCTTCGCGTCGTCCGGCGCGGGCAGCTCCACGCATCTGTCCGGCGAGCTTTTCAAGAGCATGGCGGGCGTGGACCTCATGCATGTGCCGTACAAGGGCAGCGGCCAGGCCCTGGTGGATCTTGTGGGCGGTCAGATCAATATGATTTTCGACAACGCGCCTTCGGCGGTGCCGCTGGCACAGTCGGGCAAGGTCAAGGCGCTGGCCGTCACCAGTGCGACGCCGCTCGCCGTCCTGCCTGGAGTGCCGCCGCTCGGCGAGACCGGGTTGCGGGGCTATGAGTCCCTGTCATGGACCGGCGTCGTGGCGCCCGCGGGAACGCCGCAGCCCGTCGTGGACAAGCTCAACAAGGAAATCAACGCCATTCTTGCGGACGAGGGCGTGCGCAAGAAGCTGACGGAGCTGGGCGCGCAGGCCACGGGCGGCACACCGCAGGATTTCTCCAGGCATATCGAGGCCGAGCGCGCCAAGTGGGGCAGGCTGGTGAAGGAAGCGAAGATCGCGACGCAGTAGGCGAGGCGATCGGCGCCGCGGCGCGCGCGGGCGCTGGCGCTGGCGCCCGAACCTCCGTGGCCGTCAGCTCTGCTGCGCCTTCCGGTCCCTGCGCCCCAGCACCTTGACCCCCGCGGGCGCCGGTTTCTCATTGATTACGTCCCGCATGTATTGCAGGAACAATTCCGAACTGGCTGACAAGGACCGCAGGCGGCGCGTGATCAGGCAGACCTCGCGCGAGAGCCGCGGCGAAGTCAGTTCGCGGAATACGAATGGCCCGGGGCCGGTTCCTTTAGCAGTGGAGGGCGGCGCAATGGAGCTTGCGGCCAGGGCGGGCAGGATGGAATAGCGGCCGCCGCCCCGCAGCACCGCGTGCAGCGATGACGTGCGCGAGACCTCGTCATGCTGCTGCTCGAAGAAGCCAGGCTTGCCCGCATGCGCGCGCAGGAATGCGCCGATGCCGGTGTCCTCTGTGAAACCCACGTATTCGGCTGGATCCAGGTCGGCCCACTTCAACGGGCGCGAGCCTTGCGCGTACGGGTACGTCGAGGCGCAGATCACGCCATAGCGGTCTTCGAACAGGGGCGTGTAGACCAGCTCGTCGAAGCCATGGTGGGAGGTCGAAATCGCGAAGTCGATGTCTCCGTTGGCGATCATCTTCTCGACCAGTTCGGAGCCCGCGTCGTGCAGCGAGAACGTGATCTTCGGATACGCCTGGCGAAACGCGGCGATCGCGTCGCCCAGAAAGTAGTTGGTGACCGAGGCCACGACCGCGATCCGGACGTGGCCCTGCCGGCCCTGAGACAGCGCTTCCAGGTCGCTCAGCGCGCCGTCGAACTGGCTGAGGATGCGCTCGGCCTCGGCCTTGAAACGGGCCGCTTCAGGTGTCATTTCCACGCGGCGCGTGCTGCGGTCAAAGAGTTTCACGCCCACGGCTTCCTCGAACTGTTGGATCGTTGCTGTGAGCGAAGACTGGGTCAGGAACAGCTGCGACGCGGCCACGGTGAACGAACCTGTGTTGGCCACCGCCACGAAGCTGCGGAAATGCCGCAGCGTGATGTTGCGCTTCATTCGTCGGGCTCCGCGATCCGCAAGGCGTGAATATATTGGAAAAAACGAATAATACGCAGAAATCAACAATTTGTAGTGAAGAAAATACCGCCCTAGAATTTCCCTCAGGCAGGCGCGGCGTGCGCCGCCGTCTACCGGATGCAGGAGGGAGCGTAACGATGGGCAGTCCAGGTGTTTTACAGATCGAGTCGATGCGGAACCGGTGTTCCGCCGTGGAATGGCAGGCGCGTGTGGACCTGGCGGCGTGCTACAGGCTGGTGAACCTGTATGGCATGTCGGACATGATGGCCAATCATATTTCGGCGCGCGTTCCGGACGAAGACGGCGCCTTTCTCATCAACGCCTACGGCATGATGTACGAAGAGATCACCGCGTCCAGCCTGATCAAGGTGGACCACGCGGGCACGGTGCTGTCCAAGCCCGACTTCGGGGACCTGGGCTATGGCGTCAATAAGGCGGGCTATGTGATCCACAGCGCGATCCACGCCGCGCGCCCCGAGGTGGCCTGCGTCATCCATACGCATAGCTGGGCCTCCATGGCGGTGTCCGCGCTGGACTGCGGCCTCCTGCCCATCACTCAGACCGCCATGCGGTTCCTGAAGATCGGCTATCACGACTACCAGGGCGTGGTGCTCGACGTGGCGGAGCAGGAGTCCCTGATCGCGGACCTGGGCAGCGGCGAAGCGCTGATCCTGCGCAACCACGGCGCGTTGACGGTGGGAAACAGCGTGGGCGAAGCCTTCAACTGGATGCATCGCCTGGAGCTTGCATGTCGCTCGCAGCTTGCAGCCATGGCGGCCAATTCGCCGCTTGCGCGCGTCGCCGAACCGGTGCTGCAGGAAACCTGGAACAACTACCAGCCGGGCACGCGGCGTCCGTACGGCGTCATGGAATGGCCTGCGCTGCTGCGCAAGCTGGACCGCATGGATCCCTCTTTCCGCACCTAGGCCGCCATCATGACGACACAACAACCCCTGCGCATCCTGATATCAGACCAGACCCTGGGCCGGATCGGCGACGCCATTACGGATACGCTGGGCCGGCGCGCCTTCGAGCCCGTCATCGCTGCGCGAACGCACGGCAACGAGCCGGCGGACGTCGAGCTGGCCTTCATTTCGCGCGATGTGACCGGGCTGTCGACCAAGCACCGCGTGCTCGAACCGCTGGAGTCCTTTTACGTCTCGCTGCGCAGATCTCCGCGCCTGGCCTGGGTGCACGCCCATTCGGCGGGCGCGGACCGGCCGATCTTCGGCGAACTGAAGGACCGCGGCGTGCGCGTGACAACCTCGTCCGGCGCCAACGGGCAAGTGGTCGCCCAGACCGCGCTGGCCGGCATTCTTGCGCTGGCGCGCGAGCTCCCCCGGATGTTCGAGGCGCAGCGCGCCCGGACATGGACGCCGCTGATCGGCGGCCTGCTGCCGCGCGACCTGGCGGGGCAGACCGCCGTGATCGTTGGGTGGGGGCCCATCGGCCAACAGCTGGCCGGCTATCTGCGGATGCTGGGCTTGAATGTCATCGCCGTGCGCAGCGCGGCCGCGCCAGCGTCGGAGGGGGTGGAGACCTACGCCTTCGAGGAGTTGGAGAAGATCGCGTGCCGCGCGGACTGGCTGGTGCTGGCCTGCCCGCTCAGCGACCGCACGCGCGGCCTGGTGGACGCCCGCGTGCTGGCGCGCATGGCGCCGCACGCCAGGCTGGTCAACGTTGCGCGCGGAGAGGTCGCCGTCGAACGGGACCTGATCGACGCGCTGCGCGCCCAGGCGCTGGCCGGCGCCTATCTGGACGTCTTCCAGCATGAACCGCTGGACGGAGAATCGCCGCTGTGGAGCCTGCCGAACGTCATCGTCACCCCGCATTCCGCGGGCCATTCGGACGGCAACGAGGCCCGCGTGGACCGCATATTCCTGGATTACCTGCGCGAATGGCGGCAGTGATCCCCGTCTTGGAGCTGGGCGCGCAGGCGTCCGGCCGTGTACGACCGCAACCCGACATCTCTCTTTAGGAACCCGCATGCTCCAGACTGCCGCGCGCATCCAGCGCATCAAACCCTCGCCCAGCTCCATGGCGGGCCAGCGCGCGCGCGAACTGCGCGCCACCGGCCGCGACATCGTGGCGCTGACGGCCGGCGAACCCGATTTCGATACGCCCGACAACGTCACGCAGGCCGTGGTGCGCGCCATGGCGCAGTCCCGCACCAAATACACCGACGTGGGCGGCACGCCCGAACTGAAGGCGGCCATCCGCGAGAAATTCCGTCGCGACAACGGCCTGGACTACAAGGCCGGCGAGATCATCGTGGGCAACGGCGGCAAGCAGATCATTTTCAACGCGCTGCTGTCTACCGTCGAAGAGGGCGACGAGGTGATCGTGCCCACGCCGTACTGGGTGTCCTATCCCGACATCGTCCTGCTCGCGGGCGGCACGCCGGTGTTCGTCGCCTGCCCGCCGGCGCAAGGTTTCAAGCTGCAGCCCGCCGACCTGGAAAAGGCCATCACGCCCCGCACCCGCTGGCTGATACTGAACGGTCCCAACAATCCCAGCGGCGCGGCCTACACGCGGGAAGAGCTGAAGGCGCTGGCCGAAGTGCTGCGGCGCCATCCGCACGTCTGGCTGATGACGGACGATATCTACGAACACATCCTGTACGACGGCCGGCAGTTCGCCACCATGGCGCAGGTGGAACCGGAACTCAAGGCCCGCACGCTCACCATCAACGGCGTTTCCAAGGCTTACGCGATGACCGGCTGGCGGATCGGTTACGGCGCTGCTCCAGAGGCGCTGATCAAGGCGATGACGAAGCTGCAGTCGCAGAGCACGTCCAATCCCTCGTCGATCAGCCAGGCCGCAGCGCAGGAGGCCTTGTCGGGGCCGCAGGAGTTCATGGCCGACCGCACCCGGATCTTCCAGGAACGCCGCGACATGATCGTCGGCAGCCTGAACCGGATCGAGGGCATCTCCTGCCACGTGCCCGAAGGCGCGTTTTATGTGTTTCCGTCTTGCGAAGGCTTGCTCGGCAGGAAGACGCCGGCGGGGCAGGTGCTGAAGAACGACGAGGATTTCATCATGTACCTGCTGGACGAAGAGAACCTGGCGGTGCTTCAGGGCGCGGCATATGGCGTGTCGCCCTTCTTCCGGATCTCGTACGCGGCGTCGATGGACCAACTGGAGGAGGGCTGCGCGCGGATAAAGAGGGCGTGCGCGAAGCTGGCGTGACGCAGGGACGGCGCGGCGCCAATGAAAAGCGCCCCATAAGGGGCGCCGGGCGCATGTTCAATTGCGACGCCGTTCCAGCGCGCGCGGTGCGAATCTGACTTCTTTGCCGGGCGGCGGCTTCCAGGATTTTGTCTCCGCGAGCCATCCAGCCTCCCAGGCTTCCACCTTCTCCCTCCACTTCACGATCGGTTCGCCCGTGTGGCCTGGCATGTTGGCGGCGCGATAGTAGGGGCAATCCCACAAGGTCAATCCTTCGCGGGCAGCTTGGGCGCCCTGCTTTTGGATGTCGTCGCGTTGCATTGCAATACCCTCCAAAAGAAGAAGATGATGGGAGGGCAGTATTGCGTACGGCGAGGATGCTTGCAATAGTGTTGCAGTACTACTTGAATTAGTGCGGACACGCCGAACGGCGGCAGGCCAGGGCCGCCCCGGGGCGGCCCCGACCAGCTTCTTCCCGGTTCTCCGGAAACTACTTCGAGCCGCCTGTATTCGGGTATCCGGGCGGCGGCATGGCGCCGCTGCCCGGCGTGCTCGGCACGTTGTCGTTGGCCTCGCGATGGTGGCCCGGCTTGTCCTTGGAATGCCCGCCCGATTTCATCTGGTCGCGCTTATCCAGATTGGGCGGATTGGTCGGTGTGTTGGGCGTCGCGTTTGGCGCGGGCGCCTTCTGGCCCGGCGGCACGGGCTGGTTGGGTGGAACGGCAGTGCTGTCGTTCGGCGTATTGGACGGTGAGGTCGGAGTCGCGGACTGCGCGAACGCCGCGCCCGAGGCCAGTCCGGCCGACAGGGCCAGCACAGAGGTGAGGGTTCGAATCTTCATAAGTACGCTCCAGCGAAGGGGTGGTCGGACCTGGAAAACCGCAAGCGCCATGCCCGTCTGCCGCTAGGCCGTCCGCCGTAGGCGCGTGCATGGCCAGAAGAAGCCAGGCGGCGCCCAGGCTGGCATACATCGGGAAAAAGTACCGGCAAGTGGAATATTTGCGCGGGCTGGCCTTCAGGGCCTGTTCACACTAGCAAGCCCTAGCCGGAAGGGCCCTCGTCTTCCAGCGTAGAGGCTCCATTTCCGAGCGCGCCGGACGCGCGTATCACGCTGAATTCGCCGGTCGATTCCAGGTAGGCCCGTTCGACTTCCGCGAGGTTGGACACGCCTTTCAGCCTCAGCTGCTCCATCAATTCGCTGCGTGTGATGTGTTCGCGCTTGAGGCCCCCCGCCAGTACGCGGCCCGACCGCACCAGACAGACGCGTTGCGGTTCGAGCAGGCGCCGCAAAGGTGGGAGGTAATAGCCCAGCCTGTCCAGCAGATAGCTCCAGCCGACGATGGTCGCAACGACGATCATTCCGTCGCCCATGGAGTAGGAGTCGCCCGACATGGCATTGCCGGCGGCGTCGGCCACCAGGACGAGCACCAGCATGTCGGCCATTCCCAGGGATCCCAGGTCGCGCCTTCCGGATATTCGCAACAGTGCGTAAAGCACCCAGTACATGGTCGTGCCGCGGATGACCATCTCCCCGTAGCCTGCCTGGAGTTCGAAGATTTCCATGAATTTGTCCATGCCGGCGACAAGCAAACGGCGTGCCGCAGACCATGGCCGACTGGCGCAGCTGCCTGGCGGGCATGCGGTTTGCTGGGAGGGTTCGTTACCGCTCAACGGAGGATTGCAGCCATGAAACCCAAAGACAGCAAACCCAATCCAGCCGCCGACGATACCGCGCGTGAAACGCAGGCCAGCCATCGCGATGAGCAGCATCGAACGAAGAAGGAGGGCCACGTCAGCCAGATCGGCACCGGACAAGATCAGCAGAGCCAGCGCAATCGGGGGGCAGGCGCGCGCAGCAAGAGCTGAAGCCGCATGGGAACGAAGCTTGCGGAAGCTGGCGGGTTCGAAATGCGTGACAAAGGCGGCTGTGATGCATAGCCGTAATCGAAGTTCAACGTGGGGATAGGCCCTGCACAGGAGAGACGCATGGAGCATCAAACCAATATCGTCGGCGGACCCAAATCCTCGGCCACGGGCCCGGGTCCCGAAATCATGGCGGCGGACACCCTGGAGGGGAACGACGTCTACAACGCGGCGGGAGAAGAGCTGGGGTCCATCAAGGACATCATGATCGATGTGCCAAGGGGCGTCGTTGCCTACGCGGTGCTGTCGCGTGGCGGTCTTCTCGGCATGGGAGACAAGCTTTTCGCCATCCCGTGGGCGGCCCTGACGCTCGACACGGATCGCAAATGCTTCATTCTGAACGTCGATAAGGAAGTCCTGAAGAACGCGCCCGGCTTCGACAAGGACGACTGGCCCAGGATGGCGGATGAAACGTGGGCGCTCAGCCTGCATAAGTACTACGACCAGGACCCTTACTGGTAGGGCTGGACGGACGAGGCCGGAGGCGGGCGGTTGCGCCCGCCTCCAGCTTTCAATTCTCCCCCGGCGGAGCAACGTGACGCCGGGCGTCTTCGTGGCCGCAGCAGCGCCGTTCGCCGCGACTTCCCCTTTCCCTTCCACGCCGGTCGGCCGGCCATTGTCGATGCACGGACATCTCCAATTCGATTTCTCTTCGACGGCGCGTGCCCGCAAGCCCGCAGGAAAGGGCGTGTCCAGGCGCGCCCCGCTGCGGTTGGCCAGCCCGCAGCCGTCGCTGAATGGCTTCTCCTTTGACGTAAACGCATCGCTTGCCGCCCGGGTCCGCGCGCGTCTGGCGCAGGCGCAGAAAGATGCGTGGATGGACCGGCTGTGGGCTCGCGACGCGACGCTGTGGACCGGCGCGGACGAGAATCGGTGGCTCGGCTGGCTGCAGCCCTGCGCGGAGCCGGGGGCACTTCACCGCATGACGGCAGTTTGCCGCCGCCTGTGCGTCGCCGGATTCTCCGACGCCGTCCTGCTGGGCATGGGCGGCGCCAGCCTGGGGGCGGAGGTGCTGGCCCACACTTTGGGCACGGCCGGAGCGGGGCTGCGCCTGCACGTGCTGGACTCCACCGACGCGGCGCAGGTGCTGGCCCAGCGGTCCGCCGTGGACCTGACCAGATGTCTTTTCATCGTGGCAAGCAAGTCTGGATCGACGCTGGAATCGCACATGCTGGCCTCCTATTTCCACGGAGAGCTGGCGCGAAGACTAGGGCGGCAGGAGGCGGGAAAGCGGTTCGTGGCCATTACCGATCCCGGGTCTTCCATGCACGTCCGCGCGCGGGAAGAGGGGTATGCCGCGGTGTTCGAAGGCGAGCCATCGGTGGGCGGGCGGAACTCCGTGCTAACGCCGTTCGGCATGGTCGCGCTGACGCTGCTGGGCCACGACCCTGCCGCGTTCCTGCGCGGCACGCGCCCCATGTTGCGGGCTTGCGCGGCGAGCGCCCCGGCGGTGGCCAACCCCGGCCTGGTCCTGGGGGCGTTGCTGGGCGAGGCCGCGCTGGACGGTCGCGATAAGCTCACCATCCTGGCTCATCCCGAACTGGAGCACTTGGGCTGTTGGCTGGAGCAACTGCTGGCCGAATCCACGGGCAAGAATGGGCGAGGCATCATTCCGGTCGATCACGAACCGGTCGGACGCCCTGCGGACTATCGGCGCGACCGCGTGTTCGCCTATCTGGCGAAAAACGACGCGCCATGCGCGGAGCTGGAGGCCAGCGTCCGGCGGCTGTCGAACGCAGGCTTCCCCGTGTTGCGCTGCGACCTGCCCTCGGCTTCGCTGCTGGGCCAGGAATTTTTCCGCTGGGAGATGGCCACCGCCGTTGCGGCCGCGATCCTGCACGTCAATCCGTTCAACCAGCCAGATGTGGAGGCAAGCAAGATCCGCGCGCGTACCCTGGCGGCGCGCCAGGAGGCGGGGAGCAAGCCCATCGACGACGCGCCCCTGCTGGTCGAGGGCGCATTGGCCTTTCATGGTGAATCCCGGGGCACGGCATCGGCCATGCAGCTCCTGGCCGCGTTTTTCAAGGCGGCGGGCGCCGGCGGCTATGCCGCGTTGCTTGCCTATGTCGCGCGCGACGCGGCTCACGAGCGGTGGTTGGCGTCGATGCGGCGCCGGCTGAGGCAAGCGACGGGGCTGGCGACGATGGGCGGCTTCGGCCCGCGGTACCTGCACTCCAGCGGACAGTTGCATAAGGGCGGCCCGGAGGGCGGGCGATTCCTGTTCGTCACGGCGGACGCGCCATTCGATCTGGATGCGCCCGGGCAGGGGATAGGGTTTGCCGCCACGCAGCGCGCGCAGGCGCTCGGCGATATGGAAGAACTGATTGCGCGGGGCCGGCCCTGCCTGCGCGTCCACATCTCCGGGCCGCTGGCGCCCGGCCTCGCGCAATTGGCCGGGCTGCTGAGGACGGCATTGGCGCAGTAGCGGACGGCTAGGCCTCCAATCCGCCGAGGCCGTGATACTTCCGGCCGATTTCCATCGTGGCCTGGTAGAAGCCGGCCTTGCTGCCGCAGTCGTACCGGATTCCCTCGTACTCGTATCCGAAGACCTTGCGCTCTTTCAGCAGCGCAGCGATGGCGTCCGTCAGCTGGATTTCGCCGCCGACCCCGGGCGGGGTCTCGCGCAGGCAGTCGAAGATGCGCGGGTCCAGGATGTACCGGCCGACGACGGCCATGTCCGAAGGCGCATCTTCCGGGGCCGGCTTTTCCACCATGCCGTCCAGCCTCAGGATGCCGCGGGCTTGCGGAGATCCCGACACGATGCCGTACTGGCGGGCATTGGCAAGCGGAATCTTCTGCAGCGCGAGCACGCTTCCGCCGAACTCCTGCGCTACTTTCGCCATCTCGCCGATGACGGGGGCGGGGGCGTCGATCATGTCGTCCGCGAGCAGCACGGCGAACGGCTCGTTGCCGACGATAGGCGCTGCGCACAGCACGGCGTGGCCCAGGCCCAGCGCGGCCGGCTGGCGCGTGTAGACGCAGTTGACGTGGGCTGGGAGAACGTTGCGGACGGTTTCGAGCAGCGCCACCTTGTTCTTGGCTTCCAGGTCCTGCTCGAGTTCGGGGACTCTGTCGAAATGGTCTTCTATCGCGCGTTTGTTCCGGCCTGTGACGAACACGAGTTCCGTGAATCCGGCGGCGACGGCCTCTTCGACGGCATATTGAATGAGCGGCTTGTCGACCACGGGCAGCATTTCCTTGGGCATGGCCTTGGTTGCTGGAAGAAAACGGGTGCCCAGCCCGGCCACCGGGAAGACGGCAATGCGGATGCGCTTCATTTGAACCCCTTGGTCTGTCAGGTAGCGGCCTATCGCAAATACCGTGCCCGGACGCGGAAGGGCCGGGTTTATGCTGTGGCGTCCTCGCGCCGGCGGGACGGATGCAGGTGCACGATGCGTTCGGGCAGGGCCAGCGCGATTCCCGCCGCCTCCAGTTCGCGCATGATGCCGAAGTTGATCTCCTGCTGGATGTCCATGTAGCGGTTGTAGTCTGCCGTCATGACGTAGTAGACGGCTTCGTATTCCAGCGCGTTGTCGCCGAAGCGGGCCAGATGGGCGCGGTCGTAGCGGGTATCGGACTGGCGTTCGATCTGGGCGCGTATGATCCCGGGCACCGATGCGGCGCGGTCCACGCCAGTCATGTACGTGATGCGCACGGTGAAAATGATGCGCCGCTGCTGCATGCGTTTGTAATTCTGGATCGTCTGCTTGAGCAGTTCGGTGTTTGAGCAGACGATCTGCTCGCCGCCCAGGCTGCGGATGCGGGTGGTCTTCAGGCCCACGTGTTCGATGCTGCCCGCCACCTGGCCGAATACGATGAAATCGCCCGCTTCGAAAGGCTTGTCCAATCCGATGGAGATCGAGGCGAAAAGATCGCTCAGGATGGTCTGCACGGCCAGTGCGACGGCAACGCCGCCTATCCCCAGGCTGGCCACCAGCGCCGTGATATTCACCCCCAGGTTGTCCAGCATCGCCAGCAGGGCGACGATGGATACGATAGCGCGCAGCAGGAAGCGGAACAGGGTGGCCGTGACCGTGCTGACGCGTCCGCGCGATGCAAAGGCGTGATCCAGGCCGACGTCCACGGCGCGGTCGAGCCACAAGGCGAGCTGCAAGGCGACCAGCACGAACCAGAGATGTTGCGCATTCTGGCTGCTCCATGGCAGCGGCGCCCGCATGATCTCCGCGCCGATTAGGATGGACAGGATCAGAAGTACGGCTCGATTGGTACGCCGCAGCACGTCGGCGGTGGCTTGCGCCAACGGATGCTCCGATGCCGCGGCGCGCCGCTGCAGGCGGGACCGGATCAGCTGCAATGCGGCTGTCATCGCGAAGAATAGGATCACTCCCGCCGTGAGGGCCAGCGCCCATTGCATGACGGGGTGGCCCCCGAACAGGGGAGAGCCGGCGGGCCAATCTGAGATCATGTTGCCTCCGGGGCGGAAATCCGGCCAGGCCAGCAAATGGTGTGCCGGCCATCTCGGGCGGGCGGGGCGGACGGAGCCTCGGGCATGGGACTTGCTCAAGGCTGCGCAGGCTTGCCTTTCCTGCCTCTACCGGGAGAATCGTCATGGAAAAATCGAATATCGGCGCGACAACGGGGCCTGCTGCTGGAATAAGCGAGGGTGAACGCAGGGCGCAACGTACGCTCGCCGCGGCGCAGCGGCTGTTGAATCCGGAGTCCGGCCCGGAAATGTCGTCGGTCGAGGTCGAGCTGACCCGGTACGTGAAGCAGGCATACCGCCGACGCTCCTACGGCTGAATGCGTCAGGAGGAGCGGTCCTCCCACACGCTATTGCTCCGGTATTGCTCGGCGCGGGCCAGTGTGCGGTAGAAGTCCGCGCCGACGCGTATCAGCCGCTCCATATCTTTCTGGTCGAGCCTGGACTGGAGCGCCGCCAGGCATTCCGCATAGTTGGACAGCACTTCCGGCCAATCGGTAAAGCTCCGGTCGATCGCCGGGGTGGCAATCATTTGCGCCAATAGGTCCTCACGATCCATATGCGTGTTCCGCCGGCAGATGCCTCGGTGGTTCCTGCGTATGCGCCTACTTCTTCGCGGCGTTTGCACGCGCCGCCAGCGCTTGCGCCGCGTCCAGATGCTGCTGGAGGACGGGCAGGGTCTGTATGGCGAATTGCTTCACGTCGGGGTCCTTGACATCGTTGGAGGCCTTGCCGAAAAGCTCGACCGCGTCCTTGTGCGCCGATACGCCGATTTCATCGATGTATGCCTTGTCGAAGCTGTTGTCCCGCAGCCCCAGGGCCTTCAGCTTTGCCTGCTGGACGAGGGATGGCTCCTTGGGAGCTTCGTATCCTTTGCTCTGCGCAAGCGTGGCCAATTGCTGCCCCGCTTTTTCATGGTCTTCGATGATTTTCTGCGCATACGCCTTCACGTCGGGGTCCCGCGCTTTTTCCAGGGCGAGCTTGCTTCCCGCGATCTCCATGTTTCCGGCCTGCGCCGCGTTTTCCAGGAAGTCGCGATCGGCGCTGTCCAGCTTCGCCTCGGCGGGCATCGGGGCGGCCGGCGGCGCGGTTTGTGCTTGCGCGCCATGGCCCGCGGCCAACGCGAGCGCGGCAAGCAGGGTGGCAGTCAGGTGTTGGGTTTTCATGGGTACCTCCAGGAAGGCGCGTGGCGCCGTTGGCTAAGGGAGTAAGCCATTGTCAGCAATCGTTGTTCCCGCGCCACCCCGCCTAGCGGCGGCCTGGCGCCTGCCGCAGTTCGGCGAAATATTCGGTCAGGCGGACAAGGGCATATCGAGCGCTGGCTTCCCGGATGCCGTTGCGGCTGCCGGAAAAGCGCCTTGTTTCTGAATAGACCGCGGGCGCGGCGTCGGCGCCGCCGGATTTGAACACCCAGGCAAAGCACTGGGTTCCCGCGGGGATATCGCTGTCTATCGAGTCCGTCACGCCCGTGTTCGAGATGGCCACGAGCGCCGGGCTTTTTTGCGAGGCGCCCAAGGCCATTTCCCGAGCCACCGCCTCGCTGGTCAGGTTGTGCCGCGCAAGGGTCCGCGCTGAGACGCCCAGGCACCGGCATTTCGCTTCCGGCGAATAGACGACGAAGGCGCAGTCCAGCAGCGCCCCTGCGCCGGGCACGTCGGCCAGGGTGGCGGCGATCAGCCCCGCCGTGCAGGATTCGGCGGTTACCAGCGTCAGGGTATGTTCATGCATGAAGGCGGCTACGCGCTCGATGGCGTTCATGGGAAATCGGGATGGGGGCGGTATGCCTGAGAGTGGAGCAAGCGCCGTGCCCGCACGGGCGGCGTTGCCGGGTTCACACGCTGCTGATGTGTCCCTGATATGCCAGGAAAGAGAGGCTTTCATTCGGCCGATGGCTACTACATAATTCCCGTGACCCATGCCGCCTCGGAGGACTGACATGCCTGGATCCGCGCCTGCCGACACCGCCTTTCGCGTAGCTGGCGAAGACCGGTACCGCCTGCTGGTGGAGGCGGTGATGGACTACGCAATCTATCTGCTCGACGCCGAAGGCCACGTGAGCAGCTGGAACAAGGGCGCCGAGCGTTTCAAGGGATATTCGGCCCAGGAGATCATGGGCGCGCATTTCTCGCGCTTCTATACCGACGAGGACCGGGCCGCCGGCGTGCCGCAGATGGCGCTGGAGACCGCCCGCCGCGAAGGCCGCTTCGAGGCCGAGGGCTGGCGGGTGCGCAAGGGCGGCGAAAAGTTCTGGTGCAGCGTCGTGATCGATGCGATCAGGAACGACACGGGAGAGGTGATCGGTTTCGCGAAAATCACGCGGGACATCACCGACAGGAAGAAGGCGCAGGACGAGGTCCAGGCCGCCCGCGATGCGCTCCAGCACGCGCAGAAAATGGAGGCGTTGGGGCGGCTTACGGGCGGCGTCGCGCATGATTTCAATAACTTCCTGACAACCATCCGTTTCGCGGCCGACATGCTGCGGCGGCCGGGCCTGGAGGAAGAGAAGCGCCTGCATCTGGCCGGCACGATAGCCGAAACCGCCGAGCGGGCGGGCCACTTGACGGCGCAACTGCTGGCCTATGCAAGGCGCCAGCCCTTGCGGCCCAGGTGCTTTGACGTACAGGCATCGATCGAGGGCATGCGCGAGATCTTCGCGGCGACGATGGGGGCGTCCATTGCGATCGAGTATCGCTATGAAGAGGGGCCCCTGTACGTATGCGCCGATCCCCATCAACTGGAAACGGCGCTGCTCAATATCGCGGTCAATGCGCGCGACGCCATGCCGGACGGCGGCCGTTTCACCATCTCGCTGCGGCGCGAGCGCGGGGCCGGCATGGCTGACGGGGGCACGGACGGCCAGCGCGGGAACGTCGAGATCGAATTGCGGGATACGGGCTGCGGGATGGAGCCCGAGGTCCTGGTCAAGGCGTTCGAACCGTTCTTCACGACCAAGCCCCTGAACCAAGGCACCGGCCTGGGGTTGAGCCAGGTGTTCGGCTTCGTGAAACAGTCGGCCGGGGACGTGCGCGCAAGCAGCGTCATCGGGCAGGGGACGATCTTGACGCTGACCCTGCCGGAGAGCGCGTCGGACGGCGAGTTGGTGACCGACGACTCAGCTCTGGTCCTGAAGCCCGCGCCGGCCTGAGCGCGGCCTAGCCTCCGTTGCGCGCCGGGTCGGGCGGCCTGCGCGAGACGCCGGCCTGCTCCGCGTCGGCGACGTGGTCCGTATCGACGTCGGCGCCTTCGCGGCCGCGGTCTCGCGGGTTGGCGCTTTCGCGGTCGCCGGTTCCTTGTGCATCGCTATCGGTATGCACCAGGTCCCTGGGCAAGTCGCTGGCGGAATCGGACGAGTCGCTGGGGCCCAGGTCCGGGCGGCCGGACTCGTCGATCCTGGGATCGGGGAGGGATGAGGCGGGGGTACGCGGCATGAGGGATCTCCGTAATGACGGGATTGCATCAGCAAGCCGCGTGCCCCGATTGCCCCCGCTGTGCTACTGCGGGTTGCGTATCTGGATGTTGTTGCGGATCTCTTTGACGCCGGCCACGCCCCGGGCGGCGCCAACGGCGGACGCCGCGCTGTCTTCGTTGTCGGCGAAGCCGCTGAGTTGGACCACGCCCTGGTAGGTTTCCACCTGAATGGTGTTGGACCTCAGGTTAGGCGTTTTCAGCAACGCCTCGCGCACGCGTGCCGTGGTGGAGACGTCGTCGGTGTATTGGCCGGTGCTGCGATGCCCATCCTGGGCCGCGCAGCCCGCCAGCGCCAGGCTCAGCATCGCAGCGCCCAGGGCTTGGAGAATGGAGGGTCTAGCCATGAACTATGCTCCTTTTCGAAGGACGGCCGGGATGGCCACCTTCGTCTGGCGAAGCAACTTGCATGCCTGAGGCCGGCGGGCCGGGGCCGTCAGCCGTTGCGGGCCGGCTCCAGTTCGATCCCGTACTTGCCCGGGGCGATGACGCCATTCGGATCCAGGGCGGCCTTGATCGACGCGCAGGCCCGCACGAACTCGGGCATGCGCTGCGCCTGGTGGAAGGCGTGGTACATCGTCGGCGCGCGGCCCACGAAAATACCGCGCTTGGCGAACAGTTCGCCCAGCGCCCGGTAGCAGGCGTCCGCCCGGGCGGTTTCGGCGGCGTCCTCGCGGTTGTAGATGATGGCGTGGATGCTGCGCGCGAATCTCGCGCCGCAGACGTTCGACAACAGGTACTCCAGCCCGTGCTCCTGGCAGATGCGGCGCGCCTGCGCCTGCAGGGCATTGACGGTCTCGCCGATCACGGGAGACCCCGCCGACAGCCAGATGGCGCCGCCGCCGGGCCGCCAGCCCAGCATTTTCAGTTCGCTGTCCGTCGGCACGCCGGTATTGGAATTGATGGCGATATGCAGCGGGCCGATGTCCTCCGCTTCTTCCATCGGAATCTGCCGCCCCTTGCCCGAGGCCAGGAAATGCTGGGCGATCCGGTCGATCTGCGGCTGGACCGCGGCGCGGTTGGCGCCGTACACCGCGCCGGATACGGTCCATGACCCCAGCCCATAGTGCCGCCGCAAGGCGGCCCGGCCTTCATCGGACAGAGCGCGGGCCCCGCCGCTGGCTGCGTACTCCGGATTGGTCGCGGCCGAAGACAGCAGGTAGAGGTCGTTGGTGGCCCGGATCAGGGTGGGCACGAAATTGCTCAGTTTCAGGGGGCGGATCCGTTCGACGATTTCGCCCAGGTCTTCATCGTCGGGAAAAGTGAAGAAAAAGGGTTCGATATGGGGCGGGCGCGGCATCAGCCACATGCCTACGCGCGTGACGATGCCGAAATTCGATTGCGAGAACAGGCCGTCCAGCGTGGGGCCGAAGCTGTATTTGGATACGTGCCAGTTGGGATGGGAGTCGCCGGCCAGGCTGCCGTCGCCCGTGCGGATCACGTCGCCGTTGCCCAGCACGATTTCCATGCCGCAGCTCATGCCGAAGTGATCGGCATAGGCTCCGCTGCCGCCGCCCTTGTCCAGCGCGTTCGCCAGGATGCTGCCTTGCGACGGGCCGGCAGTCGGCGAGATCATCAGCTTGCTTTCCCGGCGTTGCAGTTCGTCGTGCATGGCGCGGAAGCTCACCCCGGGCTCGAGCACGCAGTACCCCAGTTTTTCGTTCACTTCCAGGATGCGGTTCATGCGCCTGCCCAGATCCACGACCACCTGGCCTGGACGGATGGGCGAGCGCGTGCCCAGGCCGATGTTCTGGCCGTTGCTGATGGGATAGAGCTGGACGCGGAACTGGTTGGCCAGGCGCACCAGCGTCTGCACCGCCGCGGTCGAATCCGGATACGCGACCGCGCCGGGCCGCACGTCCGGGCCGGGCAGGGTGTGTTCGCCGTAGCGGCCCAGCACGTCGTCACCGAGCGTGATGGATTCTGCGCCAAGTTCGGCCGCCGCCGCGTTGGCGAAATCTACGATAGGGTCATTGGTAGGCATTCGTCGTTCACCACAGAAGATCGCCGCTGCCGGCGGTTGTCGGAACCGGCGTGGCCGCCGGAGTCTGGTCATCGGCCGCCGCCGGGGGCGGCGCGGGCCGGAATCCTTCCAGGCCGCGCGGGGGAGGGCCGCCCGTGGCCCAGTCCAGCAGCTGGACCGTGTGCGCCACGGGGATGGGCGTGAAGCGCGATATCTGCACCAGGCATCCCATGTTGCCCGCCGCGATCACGTCCGGCTGGCCGGCCGCGGCATGGGCGGCCTTGCGCTGACCCAGCCGGTCGGCGATGGCCGGCTCGAGGATGTTGTAGGTGCCCGCCGAGCCGCAGCACAGGTGCGATTCCGCGATGTCGCGCACGTCCAGGCCCAGCGCTCCCATTGCGCGGCGCGGCGGCCGTTCCAGTTTCAAGCCGTGCTTTAGGGAACAGGAATCGTGGTACGAGACGGCCAGGCCTTGCGCCGCGCCGCTGGCGGCCAGCGGCAGGCCTGCCGCGATCTGCGTGATGTCTGCCGTGGCTTCGACGACGCGGCGCACCTGCGAGCTCAGGTCGGGGCGGTCGGATAGCAATTCCTCATAGCGCTTGATGACCGAGCCGCAGCCGGAAGTGGTGCTGACGATCGCATCGATGCGGCCGTCCTCCAGCGCCGTCGCCCAGCTGCGGACCGCCTGTTCCATGTGTTTGACGGCGGCCTGGCGGCGGCCCATGTGCAGTTCGAGCGCGCCGCAGCATTGCACGCCGGGCACCGATACGACAGCCACGCCCGCGCGTGTCAGCAGGCGTTCGGCCGAGGCGTTGATCTCGGCGCCCAGCACCGATTGGGCGCATCCATCCAGCAGCGCCACGCGCCGCGTCGCGTTGGCGGGCGGCGCGGGGGCGGGTTCGCCGCGCGGCGCCAGCGCGGCGAGGCC
>NZ_JPYO01000003.1 GCF_000757485.1 Achromobacter sp. RTa | reverse complement strand
GCTCAGGCCTTCGGGCTTTAGCTTCTGACCGTCCAACTTCTGGGGGTCAGTTCAGGCGGGCCGGTTTTTTTTGCCCCGGGACCGCTCCCGGGCGCTCGAAAAAGGCAATAAAAACGCCCCCGGGAGGGGGCGTCAGGCACGCGGCGTGCTCCGTGCGGACTAAAGGCGTATCGTCACGGGAACGCCCGCCGCGGCGGAGCAGATCTGCGACAGGGCGTCAGGCAGTTGCGGGCCGCCTCGGGTATCGTTCCAGTGCAGGCCATCGTAGCGGTAGTGAAAACCGCCGCTGCGCGCCGCGACCCACAGCTCCTGCATGGCCGCCTGGCTGTTCACCACGACGTGGGTATTGTCTTCGAAAACCATGGTCAGCACATTGCCGCTGCGGCTGGTTTCGACATCGACGTCAAGCGAAGCCGCCCAGTCATCGGCCTGGCTTTCGATGCTGTCCAGCACCTGGTCGATCAACGCAAGAAATTCGGTTTCGGTCATAATCGAGCCTGCAAGAATTACGGAGTTCCCAGTGTTCCAATTGGCATTCAGCCGCATGGCTCTTCGCATTGTAGCCACGCTAGTGACGACCGGCATGGTTGCGGCCTGCGGGTACAAGGGGCCGTTGTACATGCCAACACCGGATGGCAAGCCGCCCTCGAGCTCACAGCCGCAGCAGAAATCGGTGCCGATACCGCCGGCACCTCCGATTCTATGACCTCCCGCTTCCCCGCGCAGCCCGAACTGGCCGGACATCCGTACTTCCAGTTCCGCAACAACGTCCTGTACGCAGAGGACGTGCCGCTGGACCACCTGGCCGAACGGCTGGGCACGCCGCTGTACGTCTATTCTCGCGCCGCGCTCAAGGCCGCCTGGGAATCCTACCGCAGCGCCGTGGGGCAGCGCCCGGTGCTGGTGTGCTACGGCATGAAGGCCAACTCCAACCTGGCCGTCCTGAAGGAATTCGCGCGCCTGGGCGCGGGCTTCGACATCGTTTCCGGCGGCGAGCTCAAGCGCGCCCTCGCGGCCGGAGCGGATCCGTCCAGGATCGTGTTTTCGGGGGTGGGCAAAGAGGCCTGGGAAATGCGCGATGCGCTCGCGGCCAAGGTCAAATGTTTCAACGTGGAATCCGAGGCCGAATTGCGCAAGCTCTCGGAGGTCGCGCGGGACATGGGCGCGCGCGCCCCCGTTTCGCTCCGGGTGAACCCGGACGTGGATGCGCAGACCCACCCCTACATTTCCACCGGCCTGAAGGAAAACAAGTTCGGCATCGCCATCGATTCGGCGCTGGACGCCTACCGCTGCGCGCGGTCGCTGCCGGCCCTGGACATCGTGGGCGTGGATTGCCATATCGGCTCGCAGCTCACCGACATCAGCCCCTATTTCGATGCGCTGGAAAAGCTGCTGGACCTGATCGAAAGGCTGGCCCAGGACGGCATCCGGATCAACCATCTGGACCTGGGAGGCGGGCTGGGCATCCGCTACACGGATGAAACCCCGCCTTCGCCCAAGGCCCTGCTCGACCATGTCTTCGAACGGCTGGAAGCGCGCGGCCTGGGGGATCTGCACCTGGTGCTGGAGCCTGGCCGCTCGCTCGTCGGCAACGCCGGCGTGCTGCTCACGACGGTCCAGTACCTCAAGCACTCGGAAGCGCGTAATTTCGCCATCGTCGACGCGGCCATGAACGACCTGCTGCGCCCGGCCCTGTACGAGGCCTTCCACGGCGTGCGCGCGGTGCATCCCCGCGCCGGCGAAGAAACGCTCTACGACATCGTCGGCCCGGTCTGCGAAAGCGCCGACTGGCTGGCGAAGCAGCGCAAGCTGGCCATCCAGCAAGGCGACCTGCTGGCCGTGGAATCCGCAGGCGCCTACAGCATGGCCATGGCCAGCAATTACAACGCCCGTCCGCGCGCGGCCGAGATCATGGTCGATGGCGACAAATACTACGTGGTGCGCCGGCGCGAAACGCTGGACGACCTGCTCAAGGGCGAATCCACCCTGCCCTGACCGGCGCCGCCCATTGGCGAAGCCGCCGGCGCGCGGGCGCGATCCGCGGCCCGCTCACTCGAATTCGTGCGCAATCGCGGCGGGCTTGCCCGGCGCCACCGTCAAGGTCATGCGGTGCTCTCCCGCCGACGCGTTTCGCACCGTCACCTGGTAGCGCCCGGGCGCAAGCGACAGCTGACGCAGCGGCGGGCTCACGCCTCGTGAACGGCCATTGACCAGCACCTCTCCCCAGGGACGTACCGCCACGCGCACCGTGACGGGCGCCGCCTTGGGCTGCTCCTGCGCCGCCGGCGCGGCGGGTTCGGCACCGGCCGGGCCCGGCGCCTGCGACGCGAGCGGGGCAAGCGGGTCGGCACCGGCTTCCGGATTGGCCGCGGGCGGCGGCGCGGCGCCGGACGGGTCGGCCGCCGCGCCGTCGACGGCAGGTCCTCCGGATTGCGGCGCAGGCTCGGCGGTTCCACCGGCCGGCGGCGCTGCCGGCTCAATCGGCCGCTCAGCCGGTTGCCCGGCGGCAAGCGGCGCCGGCGCGGATTCGGGCGCGGTGGGAACCGCGGGCGCAGCAGGAGCGGCGGGCGCCGGTTGCGCCGCCTGCGGCGCGGCGGCCAGCTGGACCGGCGGCTGGGTCCATTGGATCCAACCGTACACGCCCACCGCCAGCAGCAGGACCAACGCCGCCGCCCAGGGCAGCACGCGCCTGCCGCGAGCGGGATGTTCCGGCCGCATCGCCGTCAGGCGCACCGCCGCTGGCGGCGGCTGGGAAGCCTCGCCATTGGCGGAAGCCTCCGCCATCAGCGAGGGCGTAACCAGGCCGGGGGCCGCCGCGGGCACCTCCGGCGGCGGCGGCGGAAATGCGCCCATCGCCTCGGCCAGTTCCATCGCCGTGCGGGGCCGGGCGCGCAATGGCATCGCCAGCCCCCTGTCGACCGCGGCGTGGAACGCCTCGCCGTACGCGCCCGGCATCCGCTCCTCCAAGGGCTGCCAATCGTCGCGCACGCGGCGCGCCAGCGCGCTTGGCGGGGGGCTGCCCGTCGCCAGGAAATAGGCCAGCGCCGCCAGGCCATAGACATCGGTCCATGGGCCGCAGGGATAGGCGGGGTCATCCGTGTATTGCTCGAACGCGGCATAGCCGGCCTGCCGGGGCGCGTCTTCGTCGTCCGGCCAGGCATCCGCAGGCGCGGCCAGAATGGCCCCGCCCGACGGATCGGGGGTCACGGCGTCCGGACGGATACCGCCGTGCGCCCGGCCCCGCTCATGCAGCGCCGCCAGGGCGGCGGCCACGCCGGAAACGATCTCCAGGATCGCCTTCTCACGCCGCGGCCCCGGCGGCAAGCGGAGAAGGTCGTCGAAGCGCGACTCGCCGGAGACGGGAGGAACGCCGGCCCCGCCCGGGTCCGACGGCATAGCGGAAGTTCTGTGCATGCGATCCTCCGACAGGATTCAGGGGTGCCAGGTAGGCAGCGAGGAAAACAGCCGGGCGAACAGAGTGGCGTTCAGCGCCCCGCCATGGACATAGGTCTGCAGCGCCGCCCCGTCCGCCTGGTTGGTCCACCAATAGCTCGTATGGGAACTGGGGTTGAAGCAGAACGGCAGGTCGGGCCAGGCGCCCAGCGCGCGCCGCGCCAGCGGCGCCGATTCCTGCTCCAGGCCCGCGCTCAGGATGTCCATGATGTCGCTGCCCGCCGGCCGGGAAGACAGGCCGGGCGCCGCGGTCGGCATGCGCACCTGCTGCAGGCTGCGGTCGAACTGCTCCGGCGGGCAGCCATGGCGGACCGCGGCCAGCATGCTGGCGCCGATCTGCCGGTAGTAATCGCTGGCGCCGTCCAGGATACTGCTGTGGTACTGCGCGGGCGGCAGGGCCATGACGACGCACAAGGGGTAGCCGCGGCCCACGCGGTCGCGGCTTGGCGTGATGCATCCCAGTTGCGCAACGCCCGCGCCGGGCCCCGACGGAATGGCGAAATTCCAGATCGGCGCCGCGGCGAACCCGCGCGCCGCCGTGGCGTCCGGCGCCTGCTTGAGCGCCGCCAATCCGAACTGCAGCCAGCGGTCCCACCAGGTAATCAGTTCGCGCGGCAGGCGCCGATGCACGAAATCGCCCGCCGCAGGTATCTTGCCGTACCAGCCCACATGTCCGCGCTCCACTCCTAGCTCCATGTCCATGTCCTGTTCACGACGCGCCGGGGCAGGCGAAAGCCTGCATCTCGGCTAGATGAAACGGGCTTTTGACGCTGCTGGCGGTGATCTCCAACACCACCTTGCGCCCGCCCAGGTCGAAGGTGGCGAGGGTGACCTCCGGCGTTGCGCCGCGCCGCAGCTGCGCGCGGTCCAGCATGCGGTTCAGCGCCCACGGGCCGGATGTCGTCATGCCCGCCGCGCCCTCCTGCGGCGTCAGCTCTATGCGCACCTGGTTGCTGCCGCGGGGGCCCGGCCACTGCACGGTGGTGGCGACCTGCGGGCCATGCGCGTAGCGCACCGCCTGGCCGTCCACGTCCATCACGAACTGGGTGATGCCCGCATCCATCTCCACCGGCCGGATGGCCACCCGGTAGGACGGCATGGGATTGCCCGCCATGAAATACACGTCGCGGATGACGCCCGCCCGCTGGAATGCGTCCAGCGTGGCCGAATTCGCGCCCGACCGCCCATCGATCCCCGGCTTGAAGCGCCAGCGCTGGCCGGACGCATCGATCTGGGTCGCCAGGTTTTTCTGGAAAAAATCATCCATCAGGCCGTTGGGGCCGAACAGGCGCGCCATGTCGTTGGGCGCCACGTCGCGCGTCGAGCGGCTGGAAAACGGATAGCGTCCGGCCACCGACTGGCCGCAGAACACCCCGATGGTGGCGGACACGGTTTCGCCCATGCGCGCCCTCGCCACGTCCGACACCTCGCCGGAGGCGTTCACGGACAGCGCGTTGAGCACGTCGCGCAGCGGCCCCGGCAGGCGTCCGGCCTCGGCGCGCAGCTTCGTCACCGCATCCGAACTGGGCGCCGGACTGCCGCTGCGCAGGGCCGCGTCCGCCGCGGTCAGATAGGTATAGAGCTCGTTGATGAGGCCCGTAGTGGCCGCGATGGGCGCGGACGCGCCCGCCGCTCCGCCCTCCCCCTGCGCCAGCCGGCGATACGGTTCGAAATGCTGGTCCACGATGCGTTCCAGCTTCTCGTCCGAGGCGTCCGCGCGCGTCGCGGCGCCCGGTCCCGTGGGGCCGAACATCTGCTCCAGCGCTTCGCGTGTGCTGCTGACGCGGTCGCGCGCCTGGTCGACCAGCGACCGGTCCTCCTTGCCCGAATCCCGCAGCAATGAGGTTTCCCGCGCCACGCCCCGCACCAGCTGCACCAGGGGCGACTCCGGCGCCGACAAGGTGCGCGCCATCTGGATGTTCTGCAACAGCGACTTGCTGGGGGCCAGCTGCAGGTCGTTCAGGTAGCCGTCCCATTGCGCCACGTAATCGTTCATGTACAGGCGCTTGATATCGACCACCAGCTGACGCTGCGCGGCCTGGTCCAGCTGCCCGCGCAGCGGAATGTTCAGTATCCACGCGTCATCCGAGCGCAGCACTTCCGCCACGCTCGCGACACGCTTGTTGAACACGTCCCAGTAGCCCCGGTAGCTGTAGAGCGCCGGGACGCCCTGGCTCAGCGGCTTGCCGCTCTTGCGCACGAACACCGCGCTGGCCTGCGCGCCCCCGAGCGTCACCGCCGTGCTCTCGGACGCGGCGTCGGTATTGGCCAGGGTGCGGCGCAGCCGGCTGTAGGCGCGCTGGGCCAGCGTATAGCGCGCCAGCTTCTCGCGCGCCTGCGCCACCAGCTCTTCGTCCTTCGGAAACGGCGACGCCAGCACATGGCTTTGGGTCAGGTTGCGCAGATGCAGCGACAGCTGTTCGTACTCGCGCCGCGTGTAGCCTTCCGGCAACGTGGCCTGCATGTCGGAAAGCAGCCACGCATGCATGAACTCCGCGTCGTAGCGGTCGGCCTCGTACAGCATCAGATAGGCCCGCAATGCTTCGTACGAGTATTCCAGGTCGCTGGCCGACGCATCCCGCAACGCGGCCTCGACGCGCCGCGCCACCTGCGGCAGCAACACCTGGTCCAGCGTATTGCCGTACACACCCTGGGCGGCCGCCTGCAGCTTCAGGCCCTGATAAAGGCCGTAGCGATAGCCGAGCGGCGGGCTCTCGATCTCGAAGCCCTCATGCTGAGGCAGGTACCAAAGACTGTTCAGGAAAGGCATCAGGCCCAACAGATCGCCCGTGCGCGTGATCTTGATCTCGCGCGTCAGCTTCTCCACTGCCGGCACCCGCCGCGCCACTTCCTCCACATAGGCCGCGTTGTTGCGGTAGCTCAGCGCCCAGCCAGCGATCAAGGCAATGAATGCCGCCGTGACCAGCCCGTACCCCGCCCAGTGCAACTGCCGGTAGCGGCGCTCCCAACGCAGGTTCCGGGTCGCCAGGCCCGCTTCGCGGAAGATGACGTCCTGCAGCAGGTTCTTGAGAAAGTAGCTGCGGCCCTCCGCCTCGCCCGGCACGCTCGACGCGGGCGCTGCGCCGCCATCGATGCGCAGATAGCGTTTGAGATGGCCGGTCACCTGGTCGAAGGTCTCGCCTCCCTGCGTGCCGCTGGTGAAATACACTCCGCGCGGAATGACCCGGGCCTCGAATTTCGACGTGGCGAAGACGTCGCTCAGGAAGTGTCCCAGGATGGCCTGCAGGCCGGCGAACTGCTGCGGCAGCATATAGGCCAGCGCGCGCCGCGACGGATCGCTTTCGGCTGCCACCACTTCCGGCAAGGCGTCGTCCAGGCGCCGCTGCAGCAGGGCGTATTCGGCATGGAAAGCCTCGTACAGGTCGAATCCTGGTTCCTGCGTATGCGCATACGGCAGGGTAAAGCCCCAAACCTGCGCCAGCTCATCGCGGCTGAACGAGGCGAAATACTCCTCGAAGCCCGAAAGGAGGTCGGTCTTGGTGACCAGGACATAGACCGGGAATGCGATGCCCAGCTGCTCGCGCAGTTCCTGAAGGCGGCGCCGCAGCACGGCGGCATGCTGCGCCCTTTCCGCATCGGATGCGGACAGCAGGTCTTCGACGCTGACCGTCAGCATCGCCCCATTGATCGGCTGCCGGCCGCGATACTTGGCCAGCAGGCCGAGAAAGCCGCGCCATTCCTCCTCGTCGCCCGTGGGGTCGCTTTCATGCGTGGTGTACCGTCCCGCCGTGTCCAGCAGCACCGCGTCGTCGGTAAACCACCAATCGCAATTCCGGGTGCCGCCCACGCCGCGCAAGGCCACCTTCCCGTAGCGCTCGGCCAGCGGAAAATTAAGGCCCGAATTCACCAGCGCGGTCGTCTTGCCCGCGCCCGGCGCGCCGATGATCACATACCACGGCAGCTGATACAGGTACTGCTTGGAGAAGCGATCCAGCGCGCCGCGCCGGCCGCGGTTCTCGAAGCGCGTCTTGCGCAGCAATTCCACGGCCTCGTCGAACCGCGTTTCCAGCTGGCGGATCTCGTCGTTCTCCGCCGCGTCCTCCTGCGGTTTCTCAACGCTTGCCCGGGGCCGGCGCAGCTGTCCCAGCAACTGCGCGTTCAACCGCCCTTCCCGCCATTTGCGCCACAGGAGGCGCAGCAGCCAGATCGCGAACATCAGCACGATGACCGCAATGCGGACCGTCTCGCTTTCCAGCGGACGCACCGCGCCGATCGCAATCAGCGGCCCCGCGATCCATATCAGCACGGCCAGGGCGACCAGCCCCAGGAAGTTCCACACGCGCCGGCTGAAGAACCATCCGAACAGCTTGTAGATCATTCCTGGCCTCCCTGTCCGCCAAGCTCATGCGGCGTGGGCGGCACGAGCACTGTTATTTCGACCCGCCGGTTCAACGCGCGGCCCGCGGCGGTATCGTTGGGCGCCACCGGATCGGCGTCTCCACGGCCCTCGGCCCTGACTCTCGCCGTCTGCCCCAGGCGTTGCTCCAGCATCTCCTTGACGGCGTCCGCGCGCGCCTGCGACAGGTGCCAGTTGGAGGGGAAGCGAGCGCTGCGCATCGGAGTGTTGTCGGAGTAGCCGCGGACCAGGATGCTGCCCTGGGTCTCGCGCAAGGCGTCCGCCACGCGCGACAGGACGGGCAGGTACTGGTCGCGCACGGAACTGGCGCCGGACTCGAACACGCCGTCGCCCTTCAGCACCACGACGCTGCGGTCCACCTCGTCGCGCACGCTCACCAGCTGGTCGCGGATCTCGGGGGCCAGGAACACCGCCAGCCGCGGCGCTGGCGCCGGCCGCTTCACCGCCGCCGGCGCGATCTGCACGGTGGGCGGCCTGAGCTTGCCGATGGACGCGAATACGTCATCGGACTGGCTGCCGAGCCGCCAGCCCAGGCCCCAGTACAGCGCCAGCGCGAGAACCGCCGCCAGTGCGCCGAATACCCACAGGGGCACGGGCAGGCGGCGCAAGGGCGTCTGCGCCGGCGCGTCGCGCCAATGCGGAGACAGGGCCAGCGGATAGTCGCCGCGGGCCCCTCGCAGGATCCTGAGCAGCCGCTGGCGCAGCGTTTCCAGCTGCGAGCGGCCGTTGTCTATGACGCGATAGCGGCCTTCGAAACCCAGCAGCAGGCAGTAATACAGCAACTCCAGCAGGTCCAGGTGCTGCGCGGGGTTCTGCGACAGCTTGGCCAGCAGCTGGAAGAATTTCTCTCCCCCCCACGTCTCGTTGTGGAACGTCACCAGAAGGCTGTGCGCCGACCACACTCCGCCGCCGCCCCAAGGCGTGAGCGCCGCGGCCTCGTCCAGCGCGGTGCACAGGCAATAGCGCGCGCCCAGAATGGTTTCATTCGGAATGCCCGCCTGTTGCGCGCGCAGCTCGAACTGGCGCACCTCGTCCAGCAGATGCTCGCGCAGTATGGCGGGCGACGGATGCGCCGCGGTCGCGCGGATCTGCGGGATCAGGTCCAGCAACGGGTTCGCCGCCGCCACCAGCGGGTTGGTTCCGCTGATCACATAATCATGGGGCCGCAGCCTGGGGCCCGGCGCGTTGCCTTCTCCCAGGCCGCCCGGCGGGCCGGACAGGGTGTGATCCGAAGCATGCATAATCTTCTCCGCCTGGTTGGCCGCGCTCAATCGCGCAACGCCCAGAACTCCATCGTCAGTCCGGGAAATTCACCGGCCAAATGCAGCGCGAGCGCGCCGGTGCGCTCCAGTTGCTTCCAGAACTCGCCGCCTTTATCCAGTTCGAAATACACGTGGCCGGCGCTGTAGGGAATCTGCCGCGGCGCTACGGGCAAGGCTCGCACCGCAACGCCGGGCAATTGCAGATGCACGAGATCGCGGATGCGCTCGACCGGCCCGATCTTGACCTGGGCCGGGAAGCGCGTGCGCACCGTCTCGGCAGCCAGATCCGCATGCACCGCCAGCACGAAGCCTGCCGTGCGCAGCAGTTCGGCATCCTGGATCTGGGCCACGCGCACGCCCTGGCCCCGGTCCTGCAGCGGGATCTGCAAGGCGCGCTGCTCCAGGACGGCTGACAGCGAGCGGCGCAGTTCGTCCATCAAGGGAGCGAAGCTGCCCTGCAGGTCGTCGTGCACATACTCGGGCAGCTCGCCCGGGCGGCGCGTGGCGGAGGTGAACGTGGAAAGATCGCAAGCCAGCATCAGCCAATCGTGGAACAGGCGCTCCGGATGCTGCGCGGCGTTCTGGCGCGCATGCCAGAGCGAACCCAGATAGCGGTTCACCGTCTCCAGGAGCATGAAATCGGACACCTCGGACACACCGCCGCGGCCGGGCTGCGACAGGCGCGACGCCAGCGCCTCGCTGCGGGCGTCGAGCAGCCCCTGCAGCTCGTTGACGAAGCCCTGCAGCACCGGATGCTCTCCAGCCGTCAGCCACGGCGCCACATAGTGCTCATCGAGCACCACCCGATTGTCCGCGCGGCGCTCGGCAACCCTCGCGACGCCCAGGCCCAGCCAGTCCTCGGTCAGGTCGTCCTCCAGCATCAGGCGCAGCCGCAGCCGGCCCAGCTGCATCAATGCCGGCTCCAGCGCCATCGAACCGGTGTCCTCCACCTCGGCCTCGTGCACCAGGTAGCGCGCCAGCGTGTCCTCTTCGCCCTCGTAGATGACGTCGCTGGCGCCGGCGCGCGCGCGGGGCACTGCAAGCATCACGCGCGCATCATGGGTCCGCGCGGGCACCTCGAACGCCGCGGGCGCCGCGTCCGGATGCGAGAAGTCGAAGGGCGTGCCGTCGGGCATGATGCCCTGCGCCTGCGTCAGCACCACCTTGCCGATCGCCAGGGCGTCCCGGTCCAGCGCCAAATGGCTGAATCCCCAGAAGAATCCCTGGACGGCGGCGGCGCGCTGCTGCGCGGCATGCAGCATATGGCGCTCGAGCTGCTGGAAATGCTGAGGCCGCAGGAACATCCCCTCCGACCAGATCACCTTGTCTTTTGTCATCATGTCCGGTTCACTTTCTTCCGCATCTAAAAGGGCCACCAGGAACGGCTGCGATCAACTTCCTCCAGTCCATCGCGCTTGACTGCGACCTTCACCGTTTCCTCGTTCGGCGAGAACTGCCAGACCTTGTAGATGTTGGTGTTCTGCGCCTCGGGCAGCGCCACCAACAGGCGCCATTTGCTTTGTTCGAGGTCCCGATAGGCGGCCACCACTCCCACCACGCGCGCCTCGGCATTGCCGGGGTACTGCACGACTTTTTTCTCGCCGGGCCGCAGGATCACCTGGTCGACGTTGAGCAGTTCCGCGCCCAGCGCCGCATGCGCGTCGCCCTGCAAGGTGAAGAAATCGGTCGACTCGAAAATGCTGGACGACTTCAACTCGTAAATCGTCACCTGCACCGGCGACGGCCTGCCGCTGGCGTTCTGGTTCACCTTCGGATCCGCCCGCAATTCAATGGCGTAGGGCACCGGAACCCGCTTGGCAGTCGACGAGCATCCCGCAAGCATCGCCGCGGCGGCCAGGCTCGCGGCGAACGGCGCGATGCGACGCAAGGGCTCTCCCACGCGGCGTCCCGCCAGGACCGTTCGTTGAAATAGACCGCTCATAAGACCTCGGAAATAAAAACACACACGTCTGTTACGCCGCGACGCATACCTGCCGCGACGGACCGCTATCATCGGCGGAATAAGCGCTTCCTCCTCTTTCCGAACGACACGCCCGCGCCATGAAACAGCCCGTCCGTATCAGCCTGATATCCATTCTTGCCCTGCTCGCAGCCTGCGCCTCCAGGCCCTCGCCGCAGGCAATAGACGCCTTGCAGCAAGTCCGCGACGAATACGCCGCCAGCCGGTTCGGCACAGTGATCCGCACCGTGGCCACCTCCGACGCGCTGGCCACCGCGCCCAAGCCCATGCGGGTCGAGGCGCTGAAGCTGCAGGCCTTCAGCTACTGCGTCACCGACTATCGCGAGCTCTGCGAAGACAGCTTCGTCCGCATCCTGCAGCTGCAGCCCTCGTTCCAGCTCGCACCCAATGAAATCGGGCATCCCCAGTGGGGCCCGGCATTCCAGGCGGCCCAGGCGTCCCAGGCCCGCTGACGCGCCCACGGCGCCAAGGAGACAGGCGTGAAGCTCACCGCGTTCCAACATGCCGGCGATCCGGACTTCGAACCCATCCATGCCGTGTTCCCGGCGCCGGGCGGCACGGTAGGCCGCAGCGCCGACAACCTTCTGGCGCTGCCCGACCCCTCGGGCGCGATTTGCCGCGTTCAGGCGGCGATCCGCGTCAGCGGCCCGGACACCGGTTTTCTCCAGAATCTGAGCGGCATGAGCACTGTCAGCGTCAACGGCCACGCCGTGGCGCACGATCAGGAAGTGCCATTGAATCCGGGCGACGAAGTGGAAATCGGCGGCTACCGGCTGCGCGCGGACGCGTCCGGGCACGGCGCCGAGGCGGCCGCTCCGGCGGCCGTGGCCGACGACGATGTTTTCGCCGACCTGATCGGGCCGGGCACCTTGCCCGTAGGCAGCGCCCCGGACGTCTCCTCGCATCCCTTCGACCTGGACTCCGCGCAGGCCCGCAACGCGGAAGATCCCTTGCAGCACCTGCCGCCGGGAGATGCCGCGGTGTCGCGTCCGGCCACCGACCCCTTGGCGCTTTTCGACGCCCCCGGCGACGGTTCGCCCAGCATCTTCTCGGACGGCTCGCCGTCCGCCTTGCCCGCCCATGACCCGCTGGCCGAGCACCGGGACCATCCTGTCCAGGAGGTGCTGGCCGGAACCCGCCAGGCCGCCGAAAACCGCAGCGCGCCCGATCATCTCAAGGAGATCGGCGGCTTCATGCGGCCGGCAGCCGTCAAGCGGACGCCCGGCGGCCAGGACGGCTAGCGGCTCACGCATAGTCATAGCGGAACTCTCCGCCGGCCGCCGACACGCGCACCAGGCTCAGGCTGCGGCCCTGCATCGAGGCGCCCAGCAATTCGCGGCCGATCTTCGGCAGCACCGTGTTCGTGAGCACGGCGTCCACCATGCGCGCTCCCGACTCCACTTCCGCGCAGCGCGCGACAACCAGCGCAACGGCTTCCGGCGCCACCTCCAGTTCGATGCCGTGATGCGCCGACAGGCGGCGGCGCACCCGTTCGAACTGCAGGCCCACGATGCGCTCCAGCATGGCGTCCGGCAGCGGAAGGTAAGGAACGGCGACGAGCCTTCCCAGCAGGGCGGCCGGAAAGGCCTGCAGCAAGGGTTCCCGCAGCGCGGCCGCCAATCCCGGGGCGTCCGGCATCAGAGCCGGATCCGCGCACAGGGCCGCGATCCGCTCCGCGCCCACGTTGGAAGTCAGGATGATGATCGTGTTGCGGAAATCGATGTACCGCCCTTCGCCGTCCTCCATCCAGCCCTTGTCGAAGACCTGGAAGAAAATCTCGTGCACGTCGGCGTGGGCCTTTTCCACCTCGTCGAGCAGCACCACGCTGTAGGGCCGCCTGCGCACTGCCTCGGTCAGCACGCCGCCCTCCCCATAGCCGACATATCCAGGCGGCGCGCCCTTGAGCGTGGACACCGTGTGCGATTCCTGGAACTCGCTCATGTTGATGGTGATCAGGTTCTGCTCGCCGCCATAGAGAGCCTCCGCCAGGGCCAGGGCGGTTTCGGTTTTGCCGACGCCGCTTGGACCGCAAAGCAGGAATACGCCCACCGGCTTGTCGGGATCGGTCAGGCGGGCGCGCGACGTCTGGACCCGGCGGGCCACCGCTTCCAGCCCTTCGCGCTGGCCGAGCACCCGCTTTTCCAGCGTGTCGGCCAAGGCCAGCACCGCTTGCGCCTCATCGCGCACCATGCGCCCCACCGGAATTCCGGTCCAGTCGGCGACCACCGCCGCCACCGCCGCGGCGTCGACCGCGCAATGGATCATCGGAGCCTCCTGCTGGCTCCGCGCCAGCGCTTCCTGCGCCTGCGCCAGCGCCTGCCGCTGCTCTTCCTGCCCGGTGTCCGAAGCCTGGTCCAGCGCCTCGCGCATCGAAAGAATGCGCCCGGCCAGCGCCTTCTCGGCCTCCCAGCGCGCCGCCAGCGTCCGCTCGCTTTCCGCCGCCCCGGCCAGCTCGGCCGCCAGGCGTTCGACCCGCTCTGCATCGCCCGCGCCCAGGCGGCGCTCGCGCAGCGCGATGCCTTGCGCGATTTCCAGGGCCTGGATGCGCCTGCGGGCGTCTTCCAGGCTGGGCGGCGCGGCATGCTGGCTGACCGCGACGCGCGCGCAGGCCGTATCCAGCAGCGCGACGGCCTTGTCGGGCAGCTGGCGCGCCGGAATGTAGCGATGCGACAAAGTCACCGCCGCCTCGATTGCTTCGTCCAGCAGCAGAACGCCGTGATGTGTCTGCAAGGTCCCGGCCAGCCCCCTCAGCATCCCGAACGCCCGTGTCTCGTCGGGCTCGTGGATCTGGATCACCTGGAAACGGCGGCTCAGCGCGGGATCCTTCTCGATGTATTTCTTGTATTCGGACCAGGTGGTCGCGCCGATGGTGCGCAGCTGGCCGCGCGCCAGCGCCGGCTTGAGCAGATTGGCCGCGTCTCCCGTGCCCGCCGCTCCGCCGGCTCCCACCAGCGTGTGGATCTCGTCGATGAACAGCACGATCGGCTTCTCGCTGGCCTGCACCTCGTCGATGACGCTGCGCAGCCGCTGTTCGAATTCGCCTTTCACTCCCGCGCCGGCCTGCAGCAGTCCGATGTCCAGCAGGTACAGGGAAACCTCGCGCAACTGCGGCGGCACGTCTCCGCCCGCCAGGCGCAGCGCCAGCCCCTCCACGACCGCGGTCTTGCCGACGCCAGCCTCGCCCGCCAGCAATGGGTTGTTCTGGCGGCGCCGCATCAGCACATCGATGATCTGGCGGATTTCCTCGTCGCGTCCGGAAATCGGATCGATCGCGCCCTCGAGCGCCCTGGCCGTCAGGTCGACGGCGAATCGCGCAAGGGCAGAGGCGCCCTCCCCATGCGTGCCGGCATCGCCGGACGCCGCCGGCGTCTGCGCGGCGTCTTCCGGCGACCCGCGCACGATCTCGTCCATCTGCTCGAGCAGGGCTTCTGGCGCAATGCGGGAAAACTGCGCCGACATGCCCAGCAGCACGTGGCGCAACGCGTACGTCCTCGCCAAGCCCGCCAGCAGATGGGCGCTGCGGATGCGCGCCGCGCCGTAGCGCAGCGAACCCAGTACCCAGGCTCGCTCGACCGCGTGATCGATGTGTTCGGACAGGTCGGACACCGAGCCCGCGCCCGCCGGCAGGCGATCCAGTTCCGCCGTGAGATCGGCCTGCAAGCGGGCCAGGTCCAGGTCGAAGCGCCGCGCGATCCTATGCAGGTCGCTATCCTGGGCGTGCAGGATCTGGTGCACCCAATGGACCAGTTCGACATAGGGATTGCCGCGCAGCTTGCAGAACGCGGTGGCGCCCTCCAGCGTCTGGTAGAGCAGGGGATTGAGCTTTCCGAAAAGGTCGATGCGGCCGATATCCGACATGGTCTCTAGGCGCCTTCACGCGCATGGGGTCGTTGAGGGTCCGGCCGGCGGACGGCCACGTGCCGGGGTGCGTCCGCGGCGTTCATAGTCCAGCAGCAGATCGCGCGCCTCGCCTTGCGCGGGCCGGCGCTTGCCCAGCCACGCGGACAGCCCCAGCGGGCGTTGCGCCCCCAGGTTCAGTCCGCGCGCGTCCTGCGCGCGCAGCACCGGCCTGAGGTCCCAGTCCAGCTCCATGCCGATGTAGTGCCTGACCCAGTGCGTCAGTTGCCGGGCGCGCTCGCCGCCCGGAAGAAAGCTCAGGTAGTCCTCCAGTTTCAGCGGGCCGATCTCGATGCGGAACTTGTGCTGGGCGTCGCGCACCGCGATCCCCAACACCGTGTCGCGCCCCAGGCCGGCCGCGCTGCCCAGGCCCAGGCGCTGCCCGGGCTCCAGCCGGATCCACTGCGGCACGAACTCGTGAATGCGCACGGGCAGGCCGAAGAACGATTGCAGAATGTGCTTCAGGCCTTCCGGATTGCGCGTCTGGCGCACCAGATGGCCGGCCATGAAGTATTTGGCGTGATCCAGCACGGCATCGCGCCGTCGCATCGACGGCTCGCCCATGTGGAGCAGGCTGGCCACGTAGCGCGTGAAGCGCTCTTCCTTCCGGTCCAGGCTGACGGTGCTCTGGGCATCGGCCCAGGCCCTGTAGAAAAGCAGGATGAGCCGGTGATGGAACACATCGGCGAATGCCGACAACGTGCGGTCGCCATGGTGCGCCAGCCGCTCGTGGACATGCTCGGTCAGGTGCAAGGGCAAGGGGCCGTTGGGGCCGAACAGGCCGAAGCCATAGATCGACAGTTCCGGGGGCCGCCCCTCCTCGGCGGCACGGGCGCGCGCGACGGTGGACGGCGCGAACGCCATCGAAGGCTCCTGCCGCAGCCGCACGGGCTCGTAGCGCGCCACGGTATCGCGTCCCAACGGCTTGCGGGCGCCCGAATGCGCGTCTATCCAGCGCAGGGCATGGAACAGATCGTGGGCATAGGGCTCGCGCTCCAGCGCGCGCCACCATTGCGCGAGCACGCCCGACGGGGCGAAGGGCGAAAGCGCGGGAGCGGATGCGGGCTGCGCGGCGTCCACCGTCTTACCCCATGTGGATCTGCTTGGCGTCCACCTTGACCAGGTCGGCGCCGGTAACCAGCGTATAGGCCGCATGCAGCCGCGCGCTCTGCTCAGCCTGGAAATCGATCGCCCCGGCACGCACCTGATCCATCTCGCTGATGCTGCGCATGGACAGGCGGGCCATGAGGGTCAGGCGGTCCAGCACCGCTTCATAGCTTCGTCCCACCAGGCGCGTCTCGCCCACGGTGGCATGCAGCTGCCGCGCGATCACGCGCATGTTGCCGACGGCATGGCGTGCCTCGTCGGCCTCCAGGCTGTACTCCGGCGCCCGCACGCTCACCGCGGCCCGGCCCCGCAACGCCACGTTGCCGGCGCTTTCCAAGGACACATCGCCGGTGCGCGACCGCAATACCAGTTCCCCCTGCGCTTCAAGCGTGGTGCGCCCGGGATCCGCCTGCACGGTAACCGCGATCAGGTAGACCCGTGCCGGATCCGGGCCGCTGATCAGCACCTCGTCGCCAGGCATGGGTTCCAGCAGGCAGCTGGCGGCGCGTTGCGCGGTCCAGACGCGGCCGTCGCACGCGACCGCGTAGCTGCCGTCGGGCTCGCGGCGCAACAGTTCGCCCAGCAGATGGACGGGGTCGTAGGCCATGCGGTTCAGACTTGCGGCGGATTTCATCATGCGCTCCTGTTCGTGGCGGGACCTAGACGGCCGGCCTGCGTCCCATGCGGGGCTTGAAGCGGGCGACCTCGCCGCGCTGCAGGGTCGACAGGACCAGCTCCGACATCAGGTTGATCGATACGTGGCGCGCGAAGAACTGCTCCAATACCGCGCCGAACAAATAGGGGCTGATGCCCGAGAAGGCGGTTTCATCCACCTGTAGCGCAATGCGCACGCCCCGCCCGTGGACGATGGGCCCCGGCACGGGCAGGCGATGGTGCACGGGCGTCGCGCTGACGTAGCGCAGGCCCGATATATGCCTGCGCGTGGCGGGGTCCGCCAGATTCCCATAGACGTGCAACATCTCGCGCAGCGTCTGCGCGCCCTGCTCGGCATCCAGGTCGGTCAGGCTCAGGTAGTTCAGCCCCAGATGGCTGATCAGGTGCCAGGTAGCGGCGTTTTCGGCCAGCGCCGCGCCGGGCCGGGTGGGCCCGTGCAACACCTTCACCGCGCGGACGGGCGCCGACACTCGCAGCGTCAGGTCGGTCTCGGCGCCCAGCGGCAACAGCATCGCCAGGTCGCGGTTGGTGCACAGCGCCTCAAGGGTCAGGTGCCGCAGGTCGCCGGAAAACGGCGCCTCGTGCCGGTCCACCAGCGACAGGAAAACCTCGCTTCCGGTATAGCCGGTGCGGGTGCCGTTGCGCTGTGCCGTGTCGGAGATCAGGCGCGGTTCGCGGCGCACGGAGAAGTAGGCGCCGTAATCGTCCGGGTCGCTGCCCAGCGAGCCATAGAACGGACGGAACTCCTGCTCCTGCCGCTGCGCCGAGGCATGGCCGGCGACGCGCGTCACGCTGAAGACTTCATAGTCCAGCGGACGGCTGCGGTCGATGACCACGTGATACTCGGACGTCCGGGGCGTAACGGCGACGCGATCCGCGCGCTTGGGAAACAGATTGATCGCCGGGACGCAATGCAAGGCCAGGTTGCCGGCCGAGATCGCCCCCTCCAGTTCGGGCGCCGCCACGGAGAACAACAGGGTCAGGTCGAAGGCTCGGGTATCGCGCTGCGCGCCTTGCGGCAGCGGCGGCGTGCGCAGCCCGTTCTTCAAGCCATTGACGCTGAAGAAAAGATATCGCTGCGCGAATGCGAAATACTCCTGCAGCAAGCGGTAGCCTTGGAATACGCGAGCGTCGCTGGGCAATAGCGCCTGGTCGTCGGCAAAGCCTTCGTGGCGCACCGAACCCGGCGGCAGCTTGTTGATCCACGCGGCTGGGCGCGCCGTGTCGTGGCCCAGGACCGCCACCGTGTGTCCCATCACCACTTCCAGCAGGCGCTGCATCTGCACGTCCTGGCCATTCAGGTGAAAGACCAGCTGATCGAGGTCCAGGTCTTCCAGCCTCTGGCCGCCGCCCACCTCCATCCTGATGCGCAAGGCGCTCAATACGCGCCCCGCCCGTCCCGCCAGGCCCAATCGCGCCAGCGGCAGGTCCTGGGGCGTGGCCGTGAATTCCGCCTGCGTAACCTGCAAGGGCCACAGGCGCAAGGCATGCCCCGTCGTGAAATCGCAAGGCGTCTGTTCGCCACGCGCCACACGGCCGCGCAACAACGTGCCGCGCGGCAGGTCGAAACCGCCGGCCAGCGTGCCTTCGTTCATGCTTGGAGAAAACTGCACGATCGCCATGGCGGGCGTGGGCGCCAGATAGTTCGGGTACACCACCTCCAGCAGCCGTTGCGAAAAGCGCGGAAATTCCGCGTCCATTTTCATGTGGATGCGCGCGGTCAGGAAGCTGAAGCCTTCCAGCAGGCGTTCGACATAGGGATCGGCCACTTCCGTGGCGTTCATGCCCAGCCGCCGCGCCACCTTGGGATGGGCTTGGGCGAATTCCGCCCCCAGCTCCCGCAGATAGACCAGCTCGCGGTTGTAGTAGTCCAGCAGCCGGTCGTCCATCAGGCGCCACCCAGATCGCGCAGATCCATATGGCCGCTTTCCAGGTCGATATCCGTGCGGAACAGGAATTCGAGCGGCTGCGGCACGCACCACAGCATGCCCCGTATCTCCAGGCTCAGGACATTGTGATGCTCCAGCGTGCCGGCGTCCGTCACGCAGCGGACCTCGACGGAAGAATCCAGTATGCGCGGCTCGAACGCCGAAATCGCGCTGCGGATCGACTCTTCCACGTCGATCCAGTCGATCTCCGACATGCGCTTTCCCGCCATGGCGCGCACGCCGAAATTCAAGGTGGAAAGCGCCACGGGCCGATGCGCCGACAGGTCCTGGGAAGTCTGCAGGTTCACGGTGTTGAGCAGCCAGCGGAGGTCCCGCAGAACCGCGGCGCGCAGCGCTTCGTGCGTAAGCATGGCGCTCTCGCGCGGTTCTTCGCGCTTGGCCGGCTCGTTGTCCGTCAGCCGGTCCAGCAACGACGGCTGCAGGCGGTCCCGCGCCGCGCGCTGGCTGCGAGCCAGCGGCTCCCAACCTACGGGATTGTCCGCGTGGCCCATCATTCCAGCTCCAGGGTGCGTATATCGAGCAGTGCGAACTCGCCGCTGTCGGTCAGCCACATTCTCTGCCCGACGCCGGCATAGGTGTCCCCGTGCAGCGCTCGCCAGTCGGTGATTCTTCCCAGCTTGGCCGGATCCGACAGCTCGACCATGCGCTCCCCCGGCACCGGCGGATAACGTACCGGCACCAGGCCTTGCTGCACCCGGCCGTCGTTCAGTTCGATCTCGGCCTGGGCCCACACCAGATCGCACAGGCCCTGCGGGCCCAGCAGCCGCACCCGCTTGAGCTCCGCGAAAGGCAGCCACACATAGCGTCCGCCCGCCAGGAACTCGAAGACCGGGCCCAGCCGGCTGTCGCCGTCGCAGATCCACTGGAAGGGTTGCGCCGCATCCTGCGTGGAGAGGCCCAGCGAGCCCGCGCGCGCGCTGGCTTCCTGGAGGGCCAGGCCGCGCAGCTCCGCGGCCTGGGCGGCGGACTGCCCGTCCAGCCGCAGGGCCGAGATCAGGCGCCGCAGCCAATCCGCGGGCCTGTCCAGCAAGGCCGGCTCGCCTTGTCCGCCCAGCACGGCTTCGCGTTCGCGCTCCGCGGCGAGGGCGCTGCCGTAGAGCGCCTGCATCGGGCGCGCCTGGGCGTTGAGGTGCGCGCAGACGTCCAATTGCTCGGCCGCGCGCGCCCAATCGCCCTGCACCGCCAGCAACTGGAACAACTGCGCCCGCAGGTCCGCGTCGGCTGGCCGCCGGCGCACCTGCGCCTGCACCTCATCCAGCTGGCCGGCCAGACTGATCGCGCCGAAAGGAACGGCAGCTATAGACATGGAACGCCCGCCCTAGCCCACTTCCTTGTTCTGCTTGATGTCCCAGGCGACCAGGCTTTCGGCGCCCTTGCCGCCCTTGTCGGTCTGCTCCCAGTACTGCTGCTTGACCTTGGCCGCCTGGAACGCGAAGTTCACCACCACGCCTTCCGCGCTGCGGTCTCCCGAGATCTGTACCGAGGACACCAGCACGTCTTCAAGCGTGATCTTCGAGTATTCGATCTGCTCGCCGCCCGCCTTGCACATGGACAGCTCGATCTTGCTGAGATGCTTGCCGCTGGCGCAATGCTTCATCACGGCCGGCGCCGCCTTGTCGATGCGGGCCACCACGTGCAGGTCGTTGAAACTCGCCTTGCCGGCGCCCAGGCCGCCGCCGCTGGCCATATTGCCTGGCTGCGTGGCGCCCCAAGAAAAGGACACGATGTCGGTCCAGTCCTTGTGGTTGGCATCCTTGGATTCGCCATTGGCCCCATCGATTTTCATGAACATGTCCACTGCCACATCTGTCTCCTGGAGTTACCGGGCGCGGCTGCGCCCGTCTTGTCAGCTCCACTCAGCCTTCGTTCTGCTTGAGCGAAGGCAGCTTGGATACCAGCCGCAGCGACACTGTCAGCCCTTCCAGCTGATAGTGCGGCCGCAGGAAAAACTTGGCGGAGTAATAGCCCGGGTTGTCCTCGATCTCCTGCACCTGCACCTCGGCCGCCGCCAATGGCTTGCGCGCCTTGGTCTCCTGCGAGGAGTTCACGGGGTCGCCATCCACGTAATTCATGATCCAGTCGTTCAGCCAACGCTCCATGTCGTCGCGTTCGCGGAATGAACCGATCTTGTCGCGCACGATGCACTTCAGGTAGTGCGCGAAGCGGCAGCATGCGAACAGATAGGGCAGGCGCGCGGCCAGCTTGGCGTTGGCGGACGCGTCCGCCTCGTAGTAGTCGTGCGGCTTCTGCAGCGACTGCGCGCCGATGAAGGCGGCGAAATCGGAGTTCTTGCGATGCACCAGCGGCATGAAGCCGTTCTTGGCCAGCTCTGCCTCGCGCCGGTCGCTGATGGCGATCTCGGTCGGGCATTTCAGGTCCACTCCGCCGTCATCCGTGGGGAAGCTGTGGCACGGCAGGTTCTCCACCGCGCCGCCGGATTCCACGCCGCGGATCGATGTGCACCAGCCATAGAGCTTGAACGAACGGTTCACGTTGGCCGCCATCGCATAGGCGGAGTTGGTCCAGGTGTAGCGATCGTGGTTCGCGCCGTCCGTGTCTTCCTCGAAATCGAACTCGTCGACGGGATTGGTGCGCGCCCCGTAGGGCAGCCGCGCAAGAAAGCGCGGCATCGCCAGCCCGATGTAGCGGGAATCCTCGGACTCCCGCAGGCTGCGCCACGCGGCGTACTCGGTGTTGGTGAAGATCTTGGTCAGGTCGCGCGGATTGGCCAGCTCCTGCCAGGAATCCATCTGCATCACGTTCGGCGATGCGCCCGCGATGAAAGGGCAGTGCGCGGCCGATGAGATCTTGGCGATCTCGCCCAGCAACTCCACGTCGGGCGGGCTGTGGTCGAAGTAGTAGTCGCCGACGAGGCAGCCTATCGGCTCGCCGCCGAATTGCCCGTACTCCTCCTCGTACACCCGCTTGAAGATCGGGCTCTGGTCCCAGCCCACGCCCTTGTGCCGTTTGAGCGTGCGGCCGAGCTCCGACTTCGACATGCACATGACGCGGATCTTCAGAAGCTCGTCCGTTTCGGTGTTGGTGACCAGGTAATGCAGGCCGCGCCATGCGCCTTCCAGCTGCTGGAAGTCTGGATGGTGCATCACGCCGTTTATCTGTTCCGACAGCTTGCGGTCGATCTCGGCGATGATGGCCTGGATGGTGCGGTAGGCGTCCGACGACAGCCCCACGCCGCTGTTCTCCAGCGCCTGGTGCGCCAAGGTCCGCACGGCATGCTCGACGGCTTCCTGCGCCTGCTCGGTCTTGGGTTTGAATTCCTTCTTCAGGAGCGCGGACAGGTCGTCCGCCTCCAGGGTCTCGACAGCACGCGCGCCGGCGCGTTTGGCCACTACGGTCATGGCATTCTCCGAAAAGCGATTCGAGCGGAAGCTAGGGCCTATCGCCCCAATGGGCCTGATGCGGGCCCTAGGCGGCCGGATCCGGGGCCGGGTCGTCGGAAGCAGCCGCCGCCTCCGGTTTGGGCGCGGCGGCCAGCGCATTCATCAACGCCGGATTCTTGAGCACATTGCCGATCAGCTCCTCGGCGCCCGTCTTGCCATCCATGTAGGTCAGCAGATTCGCCAGCTGCGTGCGGGCGCTCAGCAATTCGTTCAAGGCGCCCACCTTCCGGGCAACCGTGGCCGGTGAAAAATCATCGATGCTCTCGAACGTGATATCTACGTTCAGATTGCCTTCTCCGGTGAGCGTATTGGGCACCTGGAACGCCGCGCGGGGCTGGATGGAACGCATGCGCTCATCGAAGTTGTCGATATCGATGTCCAGGAACTTGCGCTCGCCCACTTCCGGCTGGGGCGTTTCGGACTTGCCGGCCAGGTCCGCCAGCACGCCCATCACGAATGGCAGCTGAATCTTGCGCTCCGCGCCGTATATCTCGACGTCGTACTCGATCTGCACCCGCGGCGCGCGGTTCCTCGCGATGAACTTCTGGCCGCTTCCCTTCAGGCTGGTCGCCATGGTGTCGTCTCCTCTTGTTGGTCCGGCGGCTGGCCCGCCCTACGAGTCCTGCCGGCTTCCCGCTTCCCGCGGCAGCCACGCCTCGAATTGCTCCAATCCCTGGGGCGCCAGGTTCTTGATGATGTCGTGAAAGCTCATGGGGATGAGCTGCTGGGCCCGGCGGATGAGATAGGGCGCGGGATGGCCGGGCTCGTTGGCCTCGAAATACGCGCAAACCCTGGCCAGCATGGCCACGGCCTCCTCGCGCGATTGGATCGGCGTATCCTGCCAACGCACGCCGCGGTCCGCAGGAGCGGCCGCTGGCGGCGCGCCGGCGGCGGGCGCCATGCCCGCTTCCGCATCCGCGGCGGTGGCAGCCGACGCCGGCTGCGCGTCTCTCGTGGCGTCCAGCACCACGTCCAGCGTACGGAGGATGGCGGCGTAATCGGGCGCCCAGACCGCGCCCAGCTTATCCATCACCAATTTCTGCATGCGCCGCAGCGCTTGCGCGGCGGAGGCCAGGGCCATGACGTCGGCATTGTCCTGGGCCCAGGCCTGCCGCAGGCGTTCGACCAGGCGCGGGCGCCCGCCCGGATAACTGTCGGCGTCCTGGCGGCTGCCGTCCAGCAGCGCCTCGGTATCGCGCAGCGTCAATTGCCCGTGCACCCCGCTGACCAGGCTCGCCGAGCGCACGCTGCGCGCACAGCCCTGCATATCGCCGAAGGCCGCCAGGGCGTTCATTCGAGGCATGGGATCGTCTTCCCCGACGCTGTCCAGCCGGGGATGCACCGGCTCCCAGTAGCGTTCCAGGGTATCTACGGCAAGCGCCAGGCCATCGCTGTAGCCCGGCAGCCCGCGGATTTCGGTCCAGGCCGAGGTCAGCAGGCCGATGACGCGAAGGTCGCGCGTGCGTTCCAGCAACGCGCGGGCCAGGCGTTCGACTTCGCGCCAGTCTGGCGGCTGCGCGGCGATGATGGTCGAGCCGAACTGCTGTTCGTCCCGGCCCGCCGCGGCTTGCTGCAGCTGCAGGAAGTCTGCGTCGTATTCGAGGTCTTCCCCGCAGGGCAGACGTGAATCGAGTGTATTGAGGATATCGGCGAATTCCATAGTCATCACTTAAATGCCTGGGGATGCTGCCTTGATACAACCACTACGCTCCGCGCTGCGTCACGGAAGGGTGCATTCTAGGCATGTCTTTCCGCATGCAACGGCAACCTAACAAGTACAGATTGTTCTTACAAACAGCTAACACCCACGTAAACAATTGAACACTTCCTCCCTGCTGTGTTGATCTTTTGACATACTCCTTACGCAACATGGCTTGATACGTGCCGTGTGTTACCGAAGCGTAAAAAACACAAAAGCATGTGATAGCGCTTCTCGGCCGCTTTGGGGCCTGCCTACAATCGGCGCTCACGCTGGCGGCAGACCGGCGCGCTTCCGATTCAGAGACAGACTTCCCCGGCGCCGGCGCGCTGCCCCGCAGCAGCGCCCGCCCTTAGCAAGAGGCCCCATTGCGTGGCCGATCATCCCTATGCAGTCGTCGCGACGCGCCCCGTGCGCGGCCGTGAATAGCAGTGCAGCAAGCGCAGCAACAGGCGAATTCTCATAAGGAGACGGTGAGATGGACCGCAACGTGCCAAGCGAACGTGTCGTCAAGGCGCACACGCCCCTGCCGCCCGAACAGCTGAAATTCCGCGGCATGCATGGCGCCGAGAGCCTTTCGCAGCTGTTCGAACTGGAAGTCGAGCTGGTCTCGGAGTCCTATTCGCTGGACATGAAATCGCTGCTGGGCAAGCCGCTCACGCTCGAGATCGAGACCACCTCGGCCACGCCCCGCTATATCAGCGGACACATCACGCGCTGCGCGCTCGTGGGGCGGGAAAACAATACTTCGCGCTACACCATCTATCGCGCGACGGTGCGCCCGTGGCTCTGGTACCTGACGCAGACCTCGGACAACAAGATCTTCCAGAACAAGAACGTGCCCGACGTCATCCGCGAGGTGCTGAAGGACTACGACTACCCTGTCGAGTTCAAGCTCGTGGACAGCTACCGCAGCTGGGAATACTGCGTGCAATACCAGGAAACCGACTATGCCTTCATCTGCCGCCTGATGGAGCATGAAGGCATCTACTTCTGGTTCAAGCACGACAAGGGCAAGCACACGCTGGTCCTCACCGACGACATCACCCAGCATGAACCCATGCCGGACTACGAGCAGATCCCCTATTACGGCCCCGACCGCATCACCACGCCGCGCGAGGACTACATAGATAAATGGGAGGTGGCCGAGCAGATCACGCCGGGCGCCTTCGCCACCACGGACTATCATCCCCTGACGCCCGCGGCCAGCCTGGAGGCGCGCCGCAACAATCCCGGCGCCCACGACCACGGCGACCTCGAGATGTATGAATGGCAGGGCGGCTACACCAACCCCGATGACGCGGAGCACTACACGCGGGTGCGGCTGGAAGACCTGCAGTGCAGGAAGGAGCAGAACACCGGCTCTTCCAATGCCCGAGGGCTCGCCCCGGGCCACCTTTTCACGCTGCGCAACCACCCGCGCCAGGCCGAGAACCGCGAATATCTCGTCGTCAGCACCTACTACCGGATCCGCGAATCGGGCTACGCCAGCGGCCAGCCCGACCCCGGCAGCTTCGAGCTGGAATTCGTCGTGCTCCCCTCCAGCACGCAGTTCCGCGCGCCGCGCGTCACGCCGGTCCCGCGCACGCACGGGCCGCAGACCGCCACCGTGGTGGGCAAGCAGGGAGAAGAGATCTGGACCGACAAGATGGGCCGCGTCAAGGTGCAGTTCCACTGGGACCGCTATGGCAAGAAGGACGAGAACAGTTCGTGCTGGGTCCGCGTTTCCAGCCCCTGGGCCGGCGGCGGCTTCGGCGGAATCCAGCTGCCGCGCGTGCGCGACGAGGTGATCGTCGACTTCATCGGCGGCCAGCCCGACCGTCCCATCGTGATCGGCCGGGTCTTCAACGCCAACAACCTGCCGCCCTGGGACCTGCCCGACAACGCGACGCAGAGCGGCTTCCTGAGCCGCTCCAAAAGCGGCACGCCCGCCACCGCGAACGCGCTCATGTTCGAGGACAAGAGCGGCAGCGAACGGATCTGGCTGCATGCGGAGCGCGAACTCTGCACCGAGGTCGAGGCCAACGAGTTCCATTCGACGGACGAAAACCGCACGACCAACATCGGCGACAACGACACCACCAAGATCGGCGGCAACCGCGACATCAAGGTCACCGGCACCGATAACCTGCGGGTGGAAAAACGGCGCGACGTCTTCGTCAAGGGGCACGAGGAATACACCGTCAAGGCGTCGCGCACCGTCAACGTGAAAGAAGGCCTGATGGACGAGAAGTTCGACAAGGGCCTGAAGACGACGGTCGCGGCGAAGGGCGAGGAGCGCGATATCACGGGGCCGTTCAAGGAAACGCTGAAGAACGGCGAGGAGGTCTACGTGAACGAAGGCGATTCGCTGCATCACGTAAAGACGGGCGCCCTCACCGAGAAGGCCAAAGGCAAGGTCGAGCTGCGCTCCACCGATGCGAACATGGACGTGAAGGCCAAGACCGCGATGCTGGTGCAATCGGAAACGGCCAATATGACGGCCAAGTCCAAGGGCGCGATGCATATCGAGTCGGAGTCCGCCACGGCCAAGCTCAAGGCGAACGGCCACATCACCCTGGAGACGCCCGCGGACATCGTGCTGGATGCGTCCAACGTCAAGGACCTGTCCAAGAGCAGCTGGTTGCAAGCGACGCCCTTTGCCGTCGGCTTGACCTTCGCCAAGGCAGAGTTCGGCGGATGGCGCGTCGCCTTGTTCCGCACCACCGTCATGCTGAACCTGTCGTTCACCAACTACGCAATCGTCAGCAACATCGGACAAGTGACCTCGTTCCGGACCACCGGCCAGGGCTACCAGTTCGATGCGGTCGAGGCAAAAAAGGTCGGCCTGGGCGCGTCGATGGTGGGTCTCTGGAGCATCCTCTGAGGCCGCCATGTCCGACTTCCTGGATGCCTGGCCCGGCTGGGCGAAATGGGTATGGCTAGTACTGCTGCTGTCCCTGGCGCAGGCGGCGTTCATGCTGTGGCGCGAGCGCCGGCGCCGCGCGGCAGGCCGCAGGGACGCGCAGCGGCAGGCTTCCCTGCGCGCCAGCGGCCTGGCCAGCACGGCGCGTGTCGTCGCAGCGCGGGATACGCGCCGCCGCATCGGCGATACGCTGTACTTCATCGTCGAACTGGACCTGGAGGTTGCCGCCACCGATGCCACGCCCCCGTTGACGCGCACACTCAGCCTGCCGCTGTCGCCGCTGCATCTTGCCGACTTCAGCGCCGGAAAAACGATACACGTGCGCGTGGATCCGGCGACGCATGACATCGCCGTGGACCAGGCCACCGGATAAGCCATGAAGACCCTCAAGCCGTTCCGTCTGGGCCTGCTCACCCGGCCGTACCGATGGCAACGCCGCGACGTGCTGGGCGTATCGGTATCCGCGCTGGTCGATATCGCGAAGACGCCCACGCTGCTCATGGATCAGGAGCTGTGGAAGCTGGTGGGCGCCGAAGCCGGCGGCCTTCTGGATCTGGCCACCCCCAAACGGCATCCGGAAGTGCTGGTCTCGGGCCACGCCTACCCGCACGATTCCAAGAGCCCCGGCTCTTGCGCCGTGCGCCTGAAGGTCGGCGCGATAGACAAGTCCCTGCTGGTATTCGGAGACCGCTATTGGCTGGATGGCAGGGCGACCGCCCCTCAGCCCTTTGACCGCATGCGCCTGGACTGGAGCCGCGCCTATGGCGGCCCGGACGTCGCCGAGAATCCGCTGGGCATCGGCGCCCGGGACGAAACCGTCAACGGCGTGCGCGTGCGCCGCCTGCCCAATATCGAACACCCGCTGCAACGCATCCACGATCCGGCGCAGCGCGTGGCGCCGGCGAGCTTCGCGCCCTTGGCCATGGACTGGCCGCAACGGGCGGCGCACCTGGGCCGCGAGTACGGGCAACAATGGCTGGAACATGATTTCCCCGGGTTCGCGCCGGATATGGATTGGCGCTACTTCAACGCCGCGTCTCCCGACCAATGGGGGCCGGCCAACGCCGAGCTGGCGGGCGGCGCGGAGTATGCGCTGTGGAACATGCACCCCGATCATCCCGTGCTGCGCGGCCGGCTGCCCGGCTGGCGCGCCCGCTGCTTCGCCAGCCGCCGGGCGGACGGCGGCGCGCTTGAAGAAATTCCGCTGCGCCTCACCACTGCCTGGTTCTTTCCCGATCACTTGCGAATGGTGCTGATCTGGCATGGCGCCTTGCCCATCCGCGAAGATGATGCCGCCGACATCCGGCACATCATGCCCGCCATGGAACATGCCGGCCGGGCGCGCGATACGGCCCACTACGAAGCAGTGGTTCGGCAGCGGCTCGACCCGGAACTTGGCGCCGTCTACGCCCTGCAGGATGCGCAACTCGTGCCGGAGGACATTTGCGGCGAGCTGCCTCACGTCGATATGGACGCCGCGGTCCAGCGTCCTTCGCGCAAGAGAATCCATGCGGGCGCGGCGCGACGCCATGCCAAGGAACGCGAGTCTTTACTCGCACAAGGCCTGGATCCGGACCTATACATGCCTCCCCTGGATCCGCCGCCCGCTTCGCCGAAACTGGCCGACATGCCGCAGACCGTCATGCGCTTGCGGGACGAGCTGGAAGAGGCCAAGCGCCTTGCCGCCGGCCCCGCCGCGCGCGCGCTGGCCGATCCCAGCCTGCCGGTCATGGCCGAGGTGTCCGGCGTAGACATCGACACGCTGCGCAAGCTGGACGGCGAAGGCGAACTGTCTCCCGGTTTCGATCCCCGCAAGGTAAAGCGGCATCTCGCCGAGTTCGACGCCAGCCCGCACGCGCAGGCCGAACCCGGCGCCGAAACCGGCTCGCCGCCCCCTCTTTCGCAGACACTGACTCCCCAGGTGCATCAGGCCTACCAGCAGTCTGCGCACCATTTCGCCGCGCCCCCGCCGATGTCGCCGCTGCGCGCGCAACGCACCCGCCGCAAGCTGGATGCGCGCCTGAAAAGCGATCGGGACTGCAGGGACATGAATCTCACCGGCGCCGATCTGTCCGGCATGGATCTTTCGGGCGTCAATTTCCAGCGCGCGATCCTGGCCGGCGCCAGGCTCATCGATGCCCGGCTGGACGGCAGCGACCTGACCGATGCGGTGCTGACCGGCGCCGACCTTACCCGCGCCGGCATGCGCGGCGTCAACCTGACGCGCGCCAACCTGGGCCGAACCCGTTGCGTGCAGGCGGACTTTGCGCAGAGCCAGGTCAAGGAGACGATCTGGGATCACGCGGACTGCGAACGCTGCAGCTTTCTCGGCAGCGCGTGGCGGCTGGGCCGGCTGTACCAGGCGCGCCTGCGCGAATGCGATTTTTCCCGCGCGACATTCGAACAATGGGCCGCCATGAGCGCCACGCTGACGAACTGCCGCTTCCAGCAGGCGCGGCTCGATCAATGCGTATTCATGCAAGGCGCGCTCGCCGACGCCGACTTCGCCAACGCGGATCTGGTGCGCGTGAGCTTCATGGACGTGGACTTCTCGGGCCGCTTCAGCCTGGAAGACGCCAGCCTTGACGGCTGCGCGTTCGCGGGGCGCGTCGAGATCCCGGGCGCCTGCCTGCGCCGCATGCGGTTCAAGCATGGCAGCGCGCGCGGGGCCGTCCTCAGCGGGGCCGACATGCGCGGCGCCCAGCTGGCCGCGAGCGACTTCTCGGAATGCCGCCTGCAAGACGCAGACCTCTCCGGCGTGACGGCTCCCGATACGCACTTCGTGCGCGCGGATTTCACCGGCGCCCGCCTGCGCAACGCCAACCTGATCAACAGCCTGCTCGGCAAGGCCGTCCTCTTGCACGCCGACCTGACCGGCGCCAACCTCTTCCGCGCGGACGTTGCGCAAGCCCAGATGGACGGCAGCACCGGGCTGGACGACACCTACACGCTGGGCGCCAAGCGCTGGCCCGCCCGGCAGCGGGAGAGTGCCGCATGAACCTCGACCGCTTGATGGACTGCGTACAGCATGGCGAACCCATAGAACACGTCAGCCTGGCCGGGGCGGATCTCTCCGGCCTGGACCTGGCGGGCGCCTTCTTCAATCATGTGGATTTCGGCGGCGCCAGGATGATCGACAGCCAGTTGCAGGACAGCCAGTTCCTCGGCTGCGACATGGCGGGCTGGAATGCGACCGGCGCCAACCTGGACATGGCGAGGCTGTTCCGTTGCCGCGCCCCCCGCGCAGTGCTCGATCGCAGCCGGATGCACGGCGCCAATTTCATGGAATGTGAGTTGGATGGCGCCAGCCTGGAGCAGGCCTGGCTGAAGGAATCCTCGTTCAACGCCACCTCGTTCGAGGGAGCGTCGTTACGGAGCGCCCGCCTGGACCGCGCCGTGTTCACAAAAAGCGCATTGGCGGGCGCGGACCTGTCCCAGGCCCAGGTGAGCTTTACGCTGTTTCATCAACTGGATCTGCGCAGCTGCGTACTGGCGGGCGCCAATGCGGAAAGCACCATGTTCATCGAATGCGACCTGACCGGCCAGGACTTCGCCTCGCAAGCCTATCCGCTCTGTCATTTCACGGACTGCAAGCTGGATTCGGCCGATTTCCGCAATGCCGACCTGCGCCAGGCCGGCTTCAAGGGCGCATCGCTGCGCGGCGCGCGCTTTACCGGTGCGTCCGCCCCGCAGAGCCTGTTCCCCCTGGCCGATCTGAGCGGAGCCGATCTGCAGGGGGGCCGCTTCGAAGGCGCCATCTGGGTCGACGCAACCCTGGACGGCGCGTCCTTGCGCCGCGCCAGCCTGTGCTTGGGCGTATTTCAGCGCGCGCGCTGCGCGGACACCGATTTCCGCGGCGCCAACCTGGCCGACGCCGATTTCTCGCTGGCCGACCTTGACCGCGCCGACCTGCGGGACGCAACGTTCATGCGCACGCGCATGCATCGGGCACTGACGCCAGGCGCACAGTGGACGCAGCGCCACGGCATCATCGAAAACGACGCGCCTTTGCTCGAAGCCGAACTGTGGTCGGCGGGACGCGCAACGGCCTGACCCGGCGCGGCATCGCCGCGCCGCCATCGAACAAGGAGGAATGACATGCTCGCCGTCTGCCAATTGCCCAGCCTGGCCGTGGGATTTCCCGACGTCTGCAAAACGCCCGTGCCGCCGGTGCCGCATATCGACACGGCGACGTCGTCGATGGGCGTCCCGGTAGTATGGAACGTGTGGCTGATGTGCGCGCCGGTGCACAATCTGGCCACGCCGGTGCCCGTGACGCTGGGCGATACCGCGGGAGTGGGCGGCGGCGTGATCTCTCAGACCTTCATGGGCCAATCGCGCTATATGACCGGTGCGTACAGCATGCTGGTGCGCGGCGCGCCCATCGTCCGCATGACCAGCCTGACCCTGCAGAACAACGTCAACGCGCCCGGCTTCAAGGCCTTCTCGTCGCAGCCCGTCATGGTCGTCATGACCGCATGATCGGGCAGCGCCCGGCTACAGCTCCCCGTAGGAGTGCAGGCCCGACAGGAACATGTTCACGCCCAGGAAGGCGAAGCCCGTGATCAGCAGGCCCGTCAGCGCCCAATAGGCCGCCATGGTGCCGCGCAGCCCCTTGATCAGGCGCATGTGCAGCCAGGCCGCATAGTTCAGCCAGACGATCAGCGCCCAGGTCTCTTTCGGATCCCATTGCCAGTACGCGCCCCAGGCGTCGGCCGCCCACAGCGCGCCGAGAATGGTGGCGACCGTGAAGAACGCGAAGCCGACCGCGATGGCGCGATACATGATGTCGTCCAGCACTTCCAGCGAGGGCAGCGCCGCGGCGATGCGGCGGCGCCCCAGCAGGATGGCGCCCACGATCACCGCCCCCAGGCCGAAATACAGCATCCAGGTGGCCGACAGGCCGTCGGTGCGGAACACCATGGGCTCGGCGCAAAGCAGCACGCCCAGCACGAACAGCGGCGCCAGCTTGGCCCATGACGTGGTCTGCCCGTGCTGCTTGATCAGGTAGGCGAAACCGACCATGGCGGCCAGCGAGAAGGTGCCGTAGCCGATGAAATTGGCCGGCACGTGCAGCTTCATCCACCAGCTCTTCAGGGCCGGCACCAGCGGCTGGATCTGCCCCGCGTCGCGCGTGAACGAATACCAGAGCAGGAATACCACGGCGGACGTCACCACCAGCAGCACGAAGCCGCCCAGGGCGCGCGTGGCGTACTTGCGTTCGTAGTACAGGTAGAACAGCGCCGTGATCAGCGAGAAGAGCACGAACACTTCATACAGGTTGCTGACGGGGATATGGCCCAGGTCCGGCCCCATCAGGTGCCCCTCGCGCCAGCGCACCAGCAGGCCCGTGCAGCCCGCGAACACCGCCCCCCAGGTCAGCGCCGTGCCGAGCCAGGCGGCCGTGGGGCTGAAGACCCCGATCCAGTAGCAGACCATGGCCAGCGCGAACAGCGCGCACATCCAGAGAATGGCCGACTGCGAAGAGAACAGGTACTTCAGGAAGAACACCTGCTCGGCGCGGGCCAGATCGTTGCCATACAGCATCAATGCAAGCCCGGCCGCGATGGCACAGGCCACCATCAGGCGGCGCAGCGGGCGCCATAGCCAGCCCATCCAGGCCAGCGCCGGAACGGTGCCGCACAGGATGATCTTTTCGTAATAGTCCATCGCCCCGCTGTAGCGGGTCAGCGCGAAGGCGGCGCCCGCCGTCAGCAACAGGAAGAAGACGATGTCGGTCCAGTCGGGCTTGCCGCGCTGCGCGCGGCTGTCGCCCGTTTCGGACAGGCTGTCCTGCCAGAGCAGCTCCGGCGACGCGGTCAGCGTTTCCGGCGGCGTGGGATGCGTGGTGGTCGTCGTGGACATAGGGGAACCTTAAGACCTCTTCTGGCGCAACAGCGCCTGCTTGAAGCGTTCGAACTCCTGATTGAAGTCCAGTGTACGCTTCTGGGACGTCATGGCCGCCAGGACGCTGCTGCCGCTGTCTTGCGGCTTGATCCAGATCCAGATGCGGCGGTCTCGAATATAGAACATCGCGAAAACGCCCAGGACCAGCAGCAGGCTGCCCAGGTACACGGTGTTCTTGCCCGGCGTGCGGCTGACCTGGAACACGCTGGCCTGCACGTGCTTGAAGTCCGCCAGCGACAGGAATACCGGCGCCGGATACACGGTCAGGTCCGACAGCGCCGCCACGGCCAGGCGCGACCAGACCGCGGCGCGCTCGCCGTCCGGCCCTTCGGCCGCCACGGGAGGCAGGCCGGCCCGCTCGCGCTCGATGGCGCGCAGCTCGTTCATGCTGGCGCCGATCAGCCGTATCACCACGTCGGCCGCCCGCTCCAGGTCCTGGGAGGGGGTGTTGGACTGCAGAAACTGCGCCACGGCCTGCAGGCCGCCCGACGCAAAGGTATCCAGCGCCCGTTCCGCGGCCGTCTGCAACGGCTGGAGATCCGTCCCCGACGGGCTGTTGCGCTCGGCGAAGCGGCGGGCCGCCAACTGCCGCGCCGCCGGATCGGCCAGGGTGGCGCGCAGGCGCATGAATTCGGCGATCGAGCTGTCCTCGTCCGCCGGGATGCGCAGGTAGCGGAACGGTTCGGATGCGTTGTTGCGCACCCCGGCCAGGAACACGCTGGCGCCGTCCAGCTGGACGGGCAGCATGTAATTCTGGAATTCGTGGGCCTGGCCGGCGTCGTCGATCAGCTTGTACTCGATGCTGGGGCCGACGTTGCGCAGGTTCTCGTTTTTCTTGCCCGCCGCGCTGCCGGACACCGACGCGACGTGCTCCGCGAAGCTCTGGTTGGCCCCCTTGGGCTCGCCGCGGGTCAGGTCCTCGACATTGATCGGCCGCAGGGCCGTGATCTCGATGCCCATGCCGCGCGGGCCGGAAGCCGTGTGAGCGGTTACTTCGGTCTTCTTGCCCACCGTGCCGTCGACGGTGAAGGGGGTGTCATTGGAACCTACTAGCGGATAGCCTTTCAGCGCCACCGTGCTGCCGCCGTCGTCGAAGCTGGATTGGTAGACCGTCATGCCCTTGAAGCGCAGCGGCTCGTTGACCTCGATGGTGGAATCGAAAGTCTTGCCGGTGTCGGGGTCGGTGACCTCCACCTCGCTCAGGAATCGGCTGGGCATGCCGGTGGAGTAGTAATCCACCACGAACTTCTTGAGCTTCAGCGTGAACGGCATCGGCTGCACCAGGGCGCCGTCGCCCACCATCACGACCGCGGTGCTGGCCTGCCCGCCCTCGGGCACCAGCACGCTGGCGCGGAAACTGGGGTTGTCGACCGACAGGCGCCCGCTTTCCGGCACCTCGGAGATCAGCATGTTCTCGACGATGGGCTTCTTGCCCCCGAACATGACCTGCAGGCGCACGGGCAACTCGCTGTCCAGCAGGCCGCCGATGCAGATGATGACCATGGCCGCGTGGGCGAATACGTAGCCCAGCCGGTTCGCGCTGCCCTTCTTGGCTGCGAGCAGCACGCCGTCCTGGCCCTGGCGTTCGCGCACGGCGTAGCCCAGCTTGCCCAGCAGGGCCTTCAGGCCGGCGGCGGTCTGCGGCACGTCGGTAGGCGCCTCCGTCTCCACGCGGTGCGGGAAGGCGCGCAAGCTGCTGGCGCGGACATGCTCGCGGAACGAGCGCGCATCGCGCAGCATCTTGGGCGCGTTGCGGATCAGGCAGACCGAGGTCGACACGACCAGGAACCCCATGATCAGCAGGAACCACCAGCTGTTGTAGACGTGCCAGATCGAGAACTTGTCGAACACTTCGAACCAGAACGGCCCGAACTGATCGATATAGTTGCTGGACGAGCGGTTCTGCTGCAGTACCGTCCCCACCAGGCTCGCCACGCAGATGAACATCAGCAGGCTGACGGCGAAACGCATCGAGCCCAGCAGCTCGAAAAAATCGCCGGGCAGGGTGCGGAAAGAGGGGCGGGTATGTGTTCGGGTCGAATTCATGAAAAAAGGGGGGCCGCGCTGTCGGCTACCCCCCTCATAGACAACGCGTAGCGGAACGAGGTTCCGCTACGCTCGGTTTCAGAACGCGGACCGGCCGCGCACGTTGCGGGCAAGCGCCTACCGCAAGCCGGCCGCGTAATCCGCCACCGCCTTGATATCGGCATCCGACATGCGGTCCGCAATAGCGAACATGATGTCGTTCTTGCGGTCGCCGCTGCGGAACAGCTTCAGCTGCTCTTCGATGTACATCGGGAACTGGCCCGACAGGCGGGGGTATTGGGCAGGCATGCCCGCGCCATTGGCAGAATGGCATGCCGCGCACGCGGGGACATTGCGTTCGGGCAAGCCGCCCCGCCAGATCTTTTGACCCAGATCAACCAGGTTCTCGTGGCCAGCCGTGGCCGGTTCCTTGAGGGGCTGCTGCGCCAGATACAGCGCGATGTTCTGCATGTCGGCCGGCGTCAGGTTCTGCGCCATGGCCGTCATCGGGGTGGGATTGCCTTCCGGGCCGTTGCGCACCGGCACCTTGGCGCCGGGCTTGACCTGGAAGTCAGCCAACTGCTTGGCCAGGTATTCGTGCGGCTGGGCAGCAAGATTGGGGTTCACCGGGATGGTGCTATTGCCCGCCGCGCCATGACAGGACGCACAGGCAATGATGCCCCTGGCCGCATCGCCCTGGTCAAACAGCTGCCCGCCCTTGGCGGCATCTGGTTTTACCGGGCCCGCAGCGCCTTCGGCGGCGAAACTCGTAGTAGATAAGGCGGAGGCGCCGAGCAACAGCCCGCTCGCAACCAACATCCGGGACAGCACACGCTTCATGAAGACCTCGACGATCGCATCGATCAAGGCGCAAAAAGGCGCCCACGCCTGCCCGCACACCCTGGAATGCCGTATCGAACCTGTTTTGCCTATCCTGCCTGCGATGTTGCTGCGAACTTGCCCGATCAGACTTCGGCAAGCTGGCCAGTAAGCAAAAAAGACGGCTCCGCGCACGGGGACCACTGTTGCAAACGCCGGATTATACAATAGGGCTCGAAACCAACCGTATCCAAAGCCATCCCGTGCCCCTCCTACATCGCGCCTCCTTCTTCACTTCCGCGGCTCGCCTCGACCAGCTGCCGGCCGCCGGCGCCCCCGAGGTCTGCTTTGTCGGCCGCTCGAACGCCGGCAAATCCACGGCCATCAACGTGCTGTGCAACCAGCGCCGCCTTGCGTTCTCCAGCAAGACGCCGGGCCGCACGCGGCTGATCAATATGTTCGGCCTGCCCGACCCCCTGGATCCGGAAGGCCACATCGGCTTTCTCGTCGACCTGCCCGGTTACGGCTATGCGTCCGTGGCCCGCGACGAAAAGGAAAAATGGGCGGACATCCTGGGCGGCTATCTGCGCGACCGCGAATCGCTGGTCGGCATCGTGCTGCTCATCGACATCCGCCGCGGCGTCACCGAACTTGACCGCCGCCTCGCCAATTTCATCGCCCCCACCGGACGCCCTGTGCTGGCGCTCCTGACCAAGGCCGACAAGCTGCCCTACGGCCAGCGCATGCGCACGGTCTTCTCCGTGCGCAAGGACCTGGCCGACATCGGCGCCCTGCACACCGTCCCGTTCTCGGCGCCCGAGCGCATCGGGCTGGAAGAGGCCGGCGCGCACATCGAAAACTGGATTTCCCCCAAGGTCGTACCATGAACCCGCAGATCATCTCCCCTGAATTCCCGGTATCCCGTCCCCGCCGCCTGCGCCGCGACGACTTCACCCGCCGCCTGGTGCGCGAGAACGCCCTGACGGTCAACGATCTGATCTATCCCGTGTTCGTGGCGGAAGGCACCGGCCTGCAGCAAGCGGTGCCGTCCCTGCCCGGCGTGGTCCGCTATTCGCTCGACACGCTGCTGCCGGTGGCCGAGGAATGCGTAGAGCTCGGCATTCCCGTGCTGTCGCTATTCCCCGCGATCGACCCCGCGCTCAAGACGCCCGACGGCATCGAGGCGACCAATCCCGACGGCCTGATTCCCCGCGTCGTCCGCGAACTGAAAAAGCGCGTGCCCGAGCTCGGCGTGCTGTGCGACGTGGCGCTGGATCCATACACCAGCCACGGGCAGGACGGCGTGATCGACGAGAACGGCTACGTCATCAACGAGCCCACGGTCGAGATCCTGGTCAAGCAGGCGCTCACCCAGGCCGAGGCCGGCGTCGACATGGTCGCCCCGAGCGACATGATGGACGGCCGCATCGGCGCCGTGCGCCGCGCGCTCGAGGCCAACGGCCACATCCACACGCAGATCATGGCCTACTCGGCCAAGTACGCCAGCGCCTTCTACGGCCCCTTCCGCGACGCCGTCGGCTCCGCGACCAACCTGGGCAAGTCCAACAAGATGGCCTACCAGATGGATCCGGGCAACCTGGACGAAGCGCTGCGCGAAGTCGCGGCCGACCTCCAGGAAGGCGCCGACATGGTCATGGTCAAGCCCGGCATGCCCTACCTGGACGTACTGCGGCGCGTCAAGGACACCTTCCGCGTGCCCACGTTCGCCTATCAGGTCAGCGGCGAATACGCGATGATCAAGGCGGCCGCGGCCAATGGCTGGCTGGATCACGACAAGGTGATGATGGAAGCCTTGCTGGCGTTCAAGCGCGCCGGCGCGGACGGCATCCTGACGTACTTCGCGATCGAAGCCGCGAAGCTGCTGAAAAACCAGCGCTGATCCCGCCGCGCGCGGCGAGGTCAGCTCTTGGCGACCGCCTCGCCGCGCGCCGCCGGCGCGCTCCGGCGCAAGCCCAGCCAGGTACCGCCCAGCACGCAGGCCAGGCCCGCCACGTGCGTCGGCGTGACGTGCTCTTCCAGGAACAGCGCCGCGAACAGCAGCCCGAAGATGGGCAGCCAGTTCACGAACAGGGCCGCGCGGCTGATGCCCAGCCTGGCGATGCCGGCATTCCACATGATGTTGCTGACCCCCGAGGCGATCACGGCCGAGAACAGCAGCACCAGCCACGGCCACCACGTCATCTGCCACGTGCCGGCCTGGTAGGACGAGGGCGTCAGCGCCGCATGCGCCACCAGCATCAGGCCGCCCGCCAGGTACATGTACCAGAGCATGCCCAGCGGATCCATCATGCGGGACATGCGCTGGATGACCAGCCCGCCGCAGACGAAGACCAGCACCGCCACGAACACGATCGCGTCGCCCCAGCCTGTCAGGCCGAACTGAGCGCCGCTTCCGGCCACCACCATCCCCACGCCGAGCAGGCCCAGCAACGCGCCCGAGATGCGCACCAGCGTCAGTTTTTCGCGGTAGAACAGGGCGGCGAGCAATGCGGACAGCAAGGGGCTCGTGGCCATGATCAGCGTGCCGTTGGCCGCCGAAGAGAACCGCAGGCCCGACACCAGCGCTACCTGGTGCGCATACACCACCAGCAATCCAGCCAGCGCGACCCAGCCCAGTTCCGCGCGGCCCAGCTTCGGGATGCGGCCGCGGCGGGCCTTGATGATGAGGGTGACGGTGATGAACGCGATGACGATCCGCACGGCGGCCAGCGCCTGGATGTCCATGTGCAGCGTCAGGTACTTGACCGAGACGATGTTCAGGCCCCAGGTGGCCATGACGAACATCAATTGAAGATAGATAAGACCTGTTCGGTCCTGGCTTGCATCAACTGTTGGTGACGTCACGGGCGCCGGCCTGAGGGAGTTGGACGCGCCGCCCACGCGGCGCAGCGGACATGGTAGCGCGCCTGGCGCGCGGACTCAATGCGCGCCGAGGTATGCCGCGCGCACGCTGGGATCGCGCAACAGTTCCGCGCCCGATCCGCTCAAGGTGATGCGCCCCGTTTCGAGCACGTAGGCCCGATCGGCCACGCCCAGCGCCTGGTTGGCCATCTGTTCCACCAGCACGATCGTCAGGCCGTCGTCGCGCAGCTTGCGGATCGCGGTGAAGATGTCCTGCACGATCAGCGGCGCCAGCCCCAGGGAAGGCTCGTCCAGGCACAGCAGCCGGGGTTCGCTCATCAAGGCGCGCGCCATCGCCAGCATCTGCTGTTCGCCTCCGGACAAGGTGCCGGCAAGCTGGTCCCGGCGTTCGCGCAGGCGCGGGAAAAGCCGGTATCCCCGCTCTACCCCCTCGGCCACCGCGGGCGGGTCCCGGCGCCGCAGATAGGCGCCGAGCACCAGGTTGTCGTAGACCGTCTGGTCGGCGAATACGCCCCGCCCTTCCGGCGACAGGGCCAGGCCCAGGCCGACGCGCAGGTGGGCTGGCACCTGCGTAATGTCGCGTCCGTCGAACGTTACGCGGCCGCCCTGCAAAGGTTCCAGCCCCGCAACGCCCTTGAGCAGGGTGCTCTTGCCCGCCCCGTTGGCGCCGATGATGGTCACGATCTCGCCGGCGCGGATCTCCAGCGACACATCGCGCACCGCCTGGATGGCGCCATACGAAATCTGCACGGATTCTAGTTTCAGCATCGTCTTACGGCCTATTCATGCGTAATGGGGCCTGGCCTCAGGCCATGCCGGTCCCGAGATAGGCTTCGATCACCCGCTTGTCGGCCTGTACCTGCGCCGGCTTGCCCTCGGCGATCTTGATGCCGTAGTCCAGCACGATCACGTGATCCGAAATCGCCATCACCAGATCCATGTGATGCTCGACCATCAGCAGCGTGATGCCGCAGGAAGCGCCGACGCGCACCAGCAGTTCCCCCAGCTCCGCCGTCTCTTGCGGATTCAGCCCCGCCGCCGGTTCGTCCAGCAGCAGCAGTGTCGGTTCCGTCGCCAGGGCGCGCGCAAGCTCGACGCGCCGCTGCAGGCCATAGGGCAGGCTGCCCGCGGGCGTGCCGGCCAGATGGGCCAGGCCCACCATCCGCACGAGCCTGTGCGCGTGCTCGCGCGCGCGGCGCTCTTCGGCGCGCGCGCCCGGCAAGCCCAGCAGGGATGCCCAGAATCCGTTTTTCATGCGGCTATGGCGGCCCAGCAGCACGTTGTCCAGCACTGATAGCTCGCCGAACAGGCGCAGGTTCTGGAAGCTGCGGCCTATGCCAAGCGCGCAGATGGCGTGCGGACGCTCGCCCGCGATGTCCGTGCCGCGGAAGCGGACCACGCCCGCGTCCGGAACGACCACGCCGCTGAGCATATTGATGAGCGTGCTCTTGCCCGCGCCGTTGGGACCGATCAGCGCATGCACGTGGCCGCGCCTCAGGCAAAAGGAAATGTCCTGCGCGGGCTTCACGCCGCCGTACGCCTTGGAAAGGTTCTCCACCACCAGAAGCAGGTCCTCCTTGGGGCCGGCATGCTGTTGGCGCGCGGCCGGCGGTTTCGGCTCGCCGCTTTCCTCCGGCTGCGCATCCGCAGCCCTGCGCGCTCGGGGCGAGAACAGCCCCATGACGCCGCCAGGCATGAAATAGAGCGCGAACAGCAACAGCGCGCCATAGAAAAAGTGCTGCACCGACGGCCAGCGCGCCAGCAGCGCATCGATGATGGTCAACGCGATGGCGCCAACGGCCGGCCCCGCCTTCGACCCCGCGCCGCCGAACAGCACCAGCAGCAGGATGAAGATGGACAGATTGAAGGTGATGAAGTCGGAATTGATGTACTGGTTCTGCTGCGCCACCAGCGCGCCGGCGATTCCGCAGGTCACGGCCGCCACGACGAACGCGATGACCTTGGCACGGTATACCCTCACCCCCACGGACGCCGAGGCGATTTCGTCCGCCTGCACCGAAAGCAGCGCCCGTCCGAAGCGGCCATCCAGCACATTGCGCAGCAGCAGCTGCGTCGCCACGCAAAGCACCAGCGCGAACCAGACCCACTGCTGGTTGGTGAACGGATCGCCGCGCCAGGTCAGCGGCATGATGCCGAACAGCCCGGACGGCCCGCCGAAGACGTCCACCCATTCGGTGACGATCTTCTCCACGACAATGCCGAACGCCAGCGTCACCATGGCCAGGTATGGGCCTTTCACGCGCAGCGAGGGCAGCGCGATCAGCACGCCGAATGCACCGGCCACCACCGGCGCGGCCGCCAATGCAAGCCATGGGTCGATCTGCCAGCGCGAGGTCAGCAAGGCCGCCGTATAGGCGCCCGCCGCGAACAGGCCCGCCTGGCCCAGCGACTTCTGGCCGGCATAGCCCACCAGCACGTTCACGCCCGCCGCGCACAGGTAGTACACGCAAGCCATGAACACGATGCGCAGGTAGTAATCGTTGTCCACAAGCGCCGCGAACACCGCGAACGCCGCCGCCAGCGCCACGGTTATCAGGGATTGTCCGTGCCGCTTCATACCTTCTCCACCAAGCGCTTGCCGAACAGGCCGGTCGGCTTGACCGCCAACACCAGTATCACCAGCCCGAAAACCGCGACCTCGCGCCACTGCGACTGCCACAGGTTCACGTACGACTCCAGGATTCCCAGCACGAAGCCGCCCAGCACGCAGCCGCGCGGATTGGACAACCCGCCGATCATGGCTCCGGAGAAGCCCTTGAGCCCGATGGCCAGGCCCATGAAGATCGACGCGGACGTGATCGGCGCGACCAGGAATCCCGCCAGTCCCGCCAGCGCCGAACTGGCGAAGAACGCCCCCGTCATCACCGCATTCACGTTGATGCCCATCAGGTTGGCCACGCCGGGATTTGCCGCCACGGCCCGCATGGCCTTGCCCAGCACCGTGCGGTTCATGATGCGGTCAAACAGCACCATGATGGCCACCGCCACCGCCAGCAGCAGCAGCTCCTGGCTGCGCACGCCGGCGCCGAACACGCGGATGACCTCATCGCCGAAAGGCGCGGGCACGGTAACGGGCGCGGGCCCCCAGACCGCGAAGGCCGCGCTTTGAAGCAGTATGCCGAAGCCAAGCGTGCTCATGACCCACGCCATCCCTGGCCGGGAGGCGAATGGCTTCACGCCGAACACATACAGCAGCACGCCCAGCAGCCCCATCGCCAACACGGCGGCCAGCCCAGCCAGCAGGTACTGCCAGCCGCTCAATTCCAGGCCCGTAAAGGCCGCCGTGGTGATCGGCTTTCCCGCGAACAGGAACAGGGCGCCTACCCCGACGAACGCGCCCACGGACACGAACTCCCCATGCCCGAAGTTCAGCGTCCGGGTGGTGGTGAAGGTGATGCTGAAACCCAGCGCCACCAGCGCGTACGCGCCCCCCACGGCCAGCCCGCTGACGAGCGCCTGCAGCAATGTCGCCAACATGATGGCCCCTTGTTCCTGTCGCGGTCCTTGCCTACTTCGCAGCGGTGGCGGTCACGTCGTCCGCATAGGGAACGAGCTTGCCGTCCTGCCAGTGCGCCCACTTGTAGTCGCCCACCAGCAGCGCGTCGTGCACGGTCGCGGAGAAGGGCTTTTCGTAGGTCTTCATGGCGCCTTCGTAGGTTCCCTGCAAGTTTTCCAGCGCCAGCCGCACTTTCTCGCCATCGGTGGAATTGGCCTGCTTGATCGCGATGCCCAGCAGGTTCATGCCGTCGTAGGCATGCGCCAGGAAGCCGAAGGCGGTGGGCGAAGTCATCTTGGCCGAGACGCGGTCATACAGCTTCTGCTGCGCGGGCGTGCGGTTGTCGGTGATGGTGCGCAGGAAGAAGGGCTTCTCCGACAACGTCTTGCCCGCGGTGTCGTAGAACGCGATGTTGTCCGCCGCCCAGGAAGTCAGCGTCAGGGGGAACCAGTCGATCTTCTCCATGCTGCGGAACACGTGCGCGATCGGCGTGCTCTGCGCCCAGATCACCACCGTGTCCACGCCCGCGGCCTTCAGCTTGTTGAGCTGCGACGTCATGTCGGTGTCGGCCACGCCGAACTTCTCCACGGCGACCGCCTTGACGCCTTGCGCGGCCCCGACCTCCTCCAGGTCCTTCAGCGCGCTCTGGCCATAGCCGGTGGTCTCGATCAGGAAGCCCACGTTCTTGACCTTGGGATTCTTCTTCAGATAGCCGATCACGCCATCCACCTGCTCGCGGTCCACCATGCCCACGCGGAACATGTAGTTGGCGGCGCCCGCGCGCACGGGCTTGGTGATGTCGGTGCCCGAACCGATCGCGCCCATCACCGGGATCTTTTTCTGGTTCGGAATGTGCTTCCAGGCCAGCGCGTTGCCCGAATTGGTCGGCCCCACGATCGCCACGACCTTCTCGTTGTCGATCAGGTCCGTCATGTTCTGGATCGACTTGGGCGGCTGCGACAGGTCATCGCGCACCACCAGCACCAGCTTGCGGCCCAGCAGGCCGCCGGCCGCGTTGATGTCGTCGATGGCGGTGCGCAGTCCCAGCACCGCCGCCTGCCCGCTTTGCGCCGAAGGCGAAGCCGACAGATCGCCGTTGAAGCCGATCTTGATGTCCTGGGCCTGCGCCTGCGCGCCGATGGCCAGCGCGCATAGCACGGCGGCCTTGGACAAGGTGGAGAAAATCCCCGTTGCTTTCATCGCTGTCTCCTGTGTTTTTCAGATGTGCTGTAAGTCGATGATTGGTCCGGCGCCATCCGCGCGGCGCCGCTATACCGCCAGGTAGCCGCCGTCCACCGGCAGCGACACGCCCGTTACGTATGCCGCCATGGGCGAGGCCAGGAATACGACGGGCCCGGCCAGGTCTTCCGGCTGGCCCACCCTCCCGAGCGGGATGCGCTGCATAAAGCCCGCCAGGCGCGCGGGATCGTCCCGCGTGTATTGCGTCATCGGCGTCTCGATGACACCGGGCGCAATCGCATTGACGCGTATGCCGTCCGGCGCCAGGTCGCGCGCCATCGCCTGCGTCATCATCTTCACGCCGCCCTTGGAAGGCGAGTATCCCAGGGTGGATCCCACGCCCGCGAACGACGCGATGGAACCCACGTTGATGATGACGCCGCGGGTGGCGCGCAACGCGTCCAAGAAGGCATGGATCATGTTGAAGCCGCCGTTCAGGTTCACGTCGAGCACCCGGCGCCAGTTTTCGGCGGCGCGCGGGCTGTCGATGCCTTCCCGGATGAGGATGCCGGCGTTATTGACCAGCACGTCGATGGGGCCCTGCTCTTTCCGGACGGCCTCGGCGATGGCCGCGCAGGCCTGGGGGTCGGTCACGTCCAGCGCGTGGGCGCATGCCCGGCCGCCCGCCGCAATGATGTCGCTGGCCGTCTGCGCGGCGTTGCCGACATGCATGTCCGTGGCCACCACGCGCGCTCCTGCCGCGGCCAGGCCCAGCGCAATCGCGCGCCCGTTGCCCTGCCCCGCGCCGGTGACCAGCGCCAGCTTGTCCTGCAGCAATCCCGCTGGCGCCCCGCTCATGCCGCCCCCTGCGCCACCGCGCCGGCGGCGATGCTCTGGCCGGCGATATAGCCGAACGTCAGCGCCGGCCCCAAGGTGATGCCTGCGCCGGGATAGTTGCCGCCCATGATGCTGCAGGCGTCGTTGCCCACTGCGTACAGGCCGGGAATGACCTCGCCCTGCCCGCTCAAGGCCCGGCCCTCGCCATCCACTTTCAGGCCGGCGAAAGTGCCGATATCGCCGATCATCATCTTGATCGCGTAGTACGGCCCCTTCACGATCGGCGCCACGCAGGGATTCGGGCCATGCAGGGCATCGCCCTGGTAGCGGTTGTAGGCCTTGCTGCCCTTGCCGAATTCCGGATCGCGTCCCAGCGCCGCTTCGCGATTGAACGCCTCGATGGTCTGCCGCAGGCTGCCTGCGTCGATGCCGGTCTTCTGCGCCAGCTCCGCCACCGACGCGGCCCGCGTCAGATAGCCGGTATCGAGGTAGCGTTTGATGGGCAGCGGGAACGGCGCGACGCTGCCAAGACCGTACTTGCGCAGCGTCTTGTGGTCGCAGACCAGCCATGCGCAAACCTCGCCCTGCCCCTGGCATGCCCGCACCATCTCCTGCACGAAGTCGTGGTACGAGCTGCCCTCGTTGGCGAAACGCTTGCCATTGCGCGTCACGGCGATGACGCCCGGTTTCGCGCGGTCGATGAAGTGGGGCATGTATCCGGGGCTGCCGTCCTTGCGCGTCACCACCGAAACCGGCACCCAGGCGGCGGCGTTGGGCAGTTCGGCATTCACGCAGCCGCCCGCGCTTTCGGCCATGCGCAAGCCGTCTCCCGTGTTGCCGGAAGGCGATGGCGAATAGTGCTCCATGCCCGTCGGCGCATGCGCATAAAGGCGCTTGCGCCGCTCGATGTCGTACGGAAAACCGCCGGAGGCCAGCACCACCGCGCGGGCGGCGCGCACGCGCACGGTGGCGCCATCGCGTTGCACGACCGCGCCGCGCACCGCGCCATCCTCGATGATGAGCGACTGGGCCGGGGCGCGCAGCCACAGCGGTATCCCCAGCTTGAAGGCGGAAGCCGCCAGGCGGCCCGCAAGGGCATTGCCGTTGGTCAGCGTCATGCCCCGGCCATGCTTGGCCACGTCCAGGAAATGCTTCGACAGGCGTTTGGCCACGTACCAGGCCGAAGCCAGCGAACGCGTCGCGCGCATGAAATGCACGATCTCCTTGCCCGAGCCGAGCATCATGCCGAATACCGTCAGTTCAGGCAGCGCCGGCGCCAGGTCCCGGATGTGCGCGCCAAGCTTGCGCCCGTCATAGGGCCGCGCCACCATCGAGCGGCCGCCCTGTTTTCCCCCCGGCGCCTCCGCGTGGTAGTCGGGAAACACCAGCGGCATGTCGAACTGCACTTCGGTTTTCGAGGTGAAGAAATCCACGGCGCGCGGCCCATGCTCGAGAAATGCGTCGACCCGTTCGGCGTTGTAGCTGTCGCCGGCTTCATGGCGCAGATAGGCGCGCCCGTCATCGGGCGTTTCGTGCATTCCCTGCACCTTCGCCAGCGATGTGCCCGGAATCCAGAGCCAGCCGCCCGAACGGGCTGTGGAGCCGCCGAAACGAGGCTCTTTTTCAACGATAAGGACCTTCAGGCCCGCCGTGGCGGCGGTGATCGCCGCCGCCATGCCGGACGCGCCCGACCCGACGACCAGCACGTCGCAGTCGTATTGACGAGAATCTTCCACGTTGTCTCCATACCCATTGGGTGGCCTTGTCCCGATCTTGAGTCCGGGATGGCTTTCTTGTTGTATGGACTGTAGATAAGTGATTTGATAGTGTCAATATGGTTCGCTATTAGCGAAAGTACTAACATAGGCAATCTCGTTCGATAAAGAAAAATGGTCATCAACGCAAACTCCGGCAGGGGCAATGCCGCGCAGCCCTCAGCCAAGCCGTCACCCCGCAGGCGCGGCATCCAGTCCATCGAGGTCGGCGGCAAGCTCCTGCTTGCGCTGCTGGACCACTCATCCTCGTTGCCCTTGGGCGCATTGGCCAAGGCTGCCGGCATGTCGGGCGCAAACGCCCATGCCTATCTCGTCAGCTACGGCAATCTCGGCCTCGTCCGGCAGGACCCGAACTCCGGCGAATACGAACTGGGCCCGCTTGCGCTCCAACTGGGGCTGGCGGCGCTGCACAGGCTGGATCCCATCAAGATCGCGGTGCCGATTACCCGCGAGCTGGCCGAAAGAACCGGGCAGACAATAGCCATCGCGGTGCTGGGCAACCTGGGTCCCGTCATCGTGCACCTGCACGAATCCAACTACCCCATCCACGTCAACATGCGCACCGGCACGGTGATGTCCCTGACGAACACGGCCACGGGCAAGGTCTTCGCGGCGCTGCTGCCTCCCAAGAAAATCGAGAGCCTGCTGCACGAAGACTTTCTCCGCCTGGGCGCGGTGCCGTCACTGAGCAAAACCGAGAAATTCGAGCGAACCTTGCGGGAAGTGCGCCAGCGCGGCATCGCCCGCGCCGTCGGCGATCCCATCCCCGGCATCAACGGCCTGAGCGCGCCGGTGTTCGATTCGAACGGCAATGTGGTTCTCGTCATCACGGCGATCGGCGCCGCCGGCGTCTTCGACGCCCGTTGGAGCAGCCCGCTGGTCGCCGACATCAAGCAATGCGCGGACGCGATCTCCGCGGAACTGGGCTGGCAGAACCGCGACGTGCGCGCGACGAGCCTGGGCTAGATGAACAAAGGCCGCAGCCCGGGAACCCCCGGGCCGCGGCCTGCATGACATTCGAGACGGCCTTGCCCCGCAAGGCCGCCTCCGGTCAGCGCACCAGCACTTTGTCCAGCGATTCGGTGAACCGCTTCGCGTCCTGGAAGCCCACTACCCGCGCCTCGGGCAGCTCCTTGCCTCCGGGCTCGAAGAACATGATGCCGGGAGGGCCGAACAGGCGGAACCGCTTGAGCAGCGCGCGATCGTCGGCGTTGTTCGCCGTCACGTCCGCCTGCACCAGAACCATGCCCGCCATGCGCTGCGCGACGCCCGGGTCCGTGAAGGTGAACCGCTCCATTTCGCGGCACGACACGCACCAGTCCGCGTAGAAATCCAGCATGACCGGCTGCTGGCTCTGCGCCAGCACGGCATCCAGTTCGGCGTTGCTGCGCACGCGGGTGAAGCGCGGCTCCCCGCTGGCGTTCGCCGCGGCGACGGGCGCATCGCCGCGCGACGCCAGGTGCGACAAGGGCTGCAGCACGTCCCGTCCGCCGCTGGCCGCGCCCACCAGCCAGGCCGCCGCCGCCAATGCAAGCAGCAACCCAACGCCCTTGCCGAACATGCGCCCGGAGCCTGCGCCCTCGGGCAAGGCGTCGAATGCGCGCAACATCACCGCGGAAACCACCGCCAGGAACGCCCAGCCCGTCATTTGCACCCAGGTCGGTACGACAGGTATCAGCATCCACCACGCCGTCGCCAGCAACAGCATGCCGAACAGGCGTTTCACGCCATCCATCCAGGGGCCGGCCTTGGGCAGCAGGGCTCCCGAGGATGCGCCGACGATCAGGAGCGGAACGCCCATCCCCCAAGCCATCGCGAATAGCGCCGATCCGCCCAGCACCACATCGCCGGTCTGCGAGATATACAGCAGTGCGCCCGCCAACGGGGCGGCCACGCATGGCCCCACGATGAGCGCGGACAAGGCGCCCATCACCAGCGCGCCCGTATAGCGGCCTCCCGGAATGCGCGACGAGCGTTCCGACAGGCGCGCCTGGATGCCCGAGGGCATCTGGAAGGTGAAGGCGCCGAACATGGCCAGCGCCAATACGGCCAGCAGGATCGCGAACAGGCTCAGGATCCATGGCGTCTGCAGCCACGCGGCCAACCCCGCCCCGCTCAGCCCCGCGGCCACGCCCAGGGCGGTGTACACGACGGACATGCCGAGCACGTATGTCGCCGCCAGCGCCAGGCCGCGCCCGCGCGAAGGCCGCGCCTGCGCCGATCCCCCCACCACGATGGAGGAAAGAATGGGGATCATCGGCAGCACGCAAGGCGTGAACGCCAGCAGCAGGCCCAACACCAGGAATACGCCCGCCGTCTTCATCCAGCCCAGTCCGCCCAGCGCCTCGGCCAGCCCCGTGTCTCCCGCGTTGACCAGCGCGCCAAGGCCCCCGGAGGCGGCGGAAGAGGCGGACGCCGCGCCCGCCGGCCCAGCCAGCGCATAGCCGCCTGCGACCGGAGTGAGCTTCACGCTGCTGTCCATGGGCGGATAGCACAGGCCCGCGTCCGCGCAGCCCTGGCCGGTCAGGGTCAGCGTAAACGGCTGCCCGCCCGCGGTGATGGGCACACGTATCGCCACGTCCTTGTGAAAGACCTCCATGTCTTTCTCGAAAGTGGGGTCGTACTTGACCTCTCCCTTGGGATAGACGGCCTCGCCCAGGTTGGCGGCGCCGATGGGGCTGATGGTGATGCCGAAGCGCTCGCGGTACATGTAGTACCCCGGCGCGACGCGGTAGCGCAGCTCCAGCGTTTCCGGCGCCACCATCTCCGCGCTGAACACGAAGGCCTTTTCCGGATCCAGGAAATCCGCCTCCGCGCGCGCGGCCGCCTGCCAGCCCAGAAGTAGCATCAGCGCCATGGCCACCAGGGCGAGGCATCGCCCGAACGAACCGCGAACCGCGCGAGGCTGGCGCCTCGGCGCGCTGACGATACCGGCAAATTGCAACATCAGTCTCTCTTGTTCTGCGTGACGGCCGTTTGTTCGCGCACCCAGTCCAGGTAGGGCGCGGCGCCGCCGATGACCGGCAGCACGATGATCTCGGGCACGTCGTAGGGATGCATCTGCGCCAGGGCCTGCACAACGGCCTGGTGGCGCGCGTAGGTGGTCTTGATGTGGACGGGGATTTCCTCGGCCCCCTCGACCTCTCCGTTCCACATGTAGATGGACAGGCCCGGCGCGCCAAGGTTCACGCAGGCCGCCAGCCCGTCTTCGACCAGGACATGCGCGATCCGCTTGGCCAGGAGCAGGTCGGGCGCATTGCTGATGACCAGCACAACGTCGTCATCGCGCAACATGATGCCTCCTTGGAATGTCCGTATGGGACGTAACTCGGGGTATTTTATCGGTATTGCGGCCATCGGCCGGATCCTCCTGGCCCGCAAGCGCCGCCATGCAACCCGTTTTCACCGAGGCACGCATGTCCGATACCTGTCTGTTCTGCCGCATCGCCCGCCACGAGATCCCCGCGCACATCGTCCACGAGGACGAGCGCGTGCTGGCCTTTCTCGACATCCAGCCCGTACGCCCCGGCCACACGCTGATCATCCCCAAGCAGCACTACCCCTATTACGAGGACATGCCGGCCGATCTGGCGGGCCACATCCTCAATCTGGGCCAGAAGCTCGGGCGTCACATGAAGCGCCTGTATCGCGTGGACCGGGTCGGCTTCGCCTTTACGGGCATACACGTGGCGCATGCGCACGCCCACGTCATTCCCATGCACCACCCGCAGGACGTCACCTCCACGCAGTACATCGAGCAGCAGGACCTGACGTTCAAGATGCCGCCCCAGGCCGCGCCCGACGCGCTGGCGGCGACGGCCGCGCAACTGCGCGGAGAACTGCACGCCTCCTGACGCGCGCCCGCTCCGGCGTTTCCGGCAGGAAACGCCCGCGCAAATAAAACAAGGGCGGGTCCGAAGACCCGCCCTTGTCGCTTATCGCTCTACCGAAAATTACTCGGCAGCGCTGTCCTCAGCGGCTTCATCGACTTCCGGACGGTCAACCAGTTCCATGAAAGCCATGGGAGCGTTGTCGCCTTGACGGAAGCCCATCTTCAGCACGCGGGTGTAGCCGCCGTTGCGGGCCGCGTAGCGCGGGCCGATTTCGGCGAACAGCTTCACCACGGCATCGCGATCGCGCAGACGGGCAAAAGCCAGACGCTTGTTCGCGAGGGTGGGTTCTTTACCCAGCGTGATCAGGGGTTCGATGACGCGGCGCAATTCTTTCGCCTTCGGCAGCGTGGTCTTGATGGCTTCGTGGGTGATCAACGAAACGGCCATGTTGCGGAACATGGCAAGACGGTGACTGCTGGTGCGGTTGAGCTTACGCAAGCCATTACCGTGACGCATGATAAGTTTCCTTTGAATCTAAAGACGGCGTTTCCGCCATCGGGTTATCCGGCTCTTCTATCAACCTGCGATCAGGCTGCGGTCCGGTAGAAAACGGTGCATTTTACGACGATTTCGCAAACGGGCCGGCGCAGAGCCGGCTGCTTGCAGGAGCCGCCCCGGTTCAGGGCAGGCCCCTTTTCAAGATTTAGGGACGCTCCAGGCCCAGGGGGGGCCAGTTTTCGAGCTTCATGCCCAGCGTCAGGCCGCGTGCGGCCAGGACTTCCTTGATCTCGTTGAGCGACTTGCGGCCCAGGTTCGGGGTCTTCAGCAGCTCGTTCTCGGTACGCTGGATCAGGTCGCCGATGTAGTAGATGTTTTCGGCCTTCAGGCAGTTGGCCGAACGCACGGTCAGTTCCAGGTCGTCGACCGGACGCAGCAGGACCGGGTCGATCTGCGGCGTGCCGCGGACCGGGGCTTCGTACGAATCGCCAGCGCCTTCCAGGGCGGCGAAGACCGAGATCTGGTCCATCAGGATGCGAGCCGACTGGCGCACCGCTTCCTCGGGCGAGATGACGCCGTTGGTTTCGATGTCCAACACCAGCTTGTCCAGGTCGGTGCGCTGTTCCACGCGAGCGCTTTCAACGGCGTAGCTCACGCGGCGGACCGGGCTGAACGAGGCATCCAGGACGATGCGGCCGATAGTGTGGGTGCGGTCTTCCGACAGCGCGCGCACGTTGCCCGGCACGTAGCCGCGGCCCTTCTCGACCTTGATCTGCATTTCCAGCTTGCCTGCATCCGTCAGGTTGCAGATGGCGTGGCCGGGGTTGATGATCTCGACGTCGTGCGGCAGCTCGATGTCGCTGGCCAGCACGGTGCCGGCGCCGGTCTTGCGCAGGACCAGGGTGACTTCGTCGCGGTTGTGCAGCTTGAAGACCACGCCCTTCAGGTTCAGCAGGATGTCGACGACATCTTCGCGAACGCCCGGGATGGTCGAGTATTCGTGCACCACGCCCGTCATCTGGACTTCGGTCGGCGCGTAGCCGGTCATCGAAGACAGCAGGATGCGGCGCAGGGCGTTGCCCAGCGTATGACCGTAGCCACGCTCGAACGGCTCCATCACGATCTTGGCATGGTGCGTGCCGACCGGTTCGACTTCAATGGAGCGCGGCTTCAGGAAACCTTGAGTGGACATTTACTGTGTTCCTTTTCAATACCCTCGGCTCGTTACACCGATAAGGCTGATGGACAGGGTGAAACTTGAAACAGGGTCGGTGCAAAAAGCGCCGGCCGATACTTACCGCAAAGCCCGCTCCACCTAAAGGCGGAAAGCGGGCTGCTGCGGGACGTGCAAACGGGTCGCGAGACCAGCTCGCCAGCGCTTTGCGAAGGAAGCGCCGGCAGGCCTGATTAACGCGAGTACAGTTCCACGACCATCGATTCGTTGATGTCGCGAGCGACGTCAGCGCGATCGGGGGCCGACTTGAACGTACCGGTCATCTTGGTCGTATCGACTTCCACCCACTGGGGGATGCCGATGCTGGTGGCCAGGTCGAGCGATTCCTTGATGCGGCCTTGCTTCTTGGCCTTTTCGCGGATCGAAACGACGTCGCCAGCCTTGACCAGCATCGAAGCGATGTCAGCCGTGTGGCCGTTCAGTTCGATGGCGCGGTGGCTCACCAGCTGGCGAGCTTCGGCGCGCGTCGAGCCGAAGCCCATGCGGTAGACGACGTTGTCCAGGCGCGATTCCAGCAGCTGGATCAGCGTTTCGCCGGTGTTGCCACGGCGACGCTCGGCTTCAGCGAAGTACTTGCGGAATTGCTTTTCCAGCACGCCGTACATGCGCTTCAGCTTTTGCTTTTCGCGCAGCTGCAGGCCGTAGTCGGAAGTGCGGGCGCCCGAAGTGCGGCCGTGTTGGCCAGGCTTGGAATCCAGCTTGCACTTGGAGTCCAGCGAGCGGCGGGCGCTCTTCAGGAACAGGTCAGTACCCTCGCGGCGCGAGAGCTTGCATTTGGGTCCAATATAACGTGCCATGTGGATTCCCTTTAGATACGACGACGCTTCGGCGGACGGCAGCCGTTGTGCGGAACGGGCGTGATGTCGGCGATGCTCGAAATCTTGATGCCCAGCGCGTTCAGAGCGCGGACCGACGATTCGCGGCCGGGGCCGGGGCCCTTGATACGCACTTCCAGCGTCTTGATGCCGTACTCCAGCGCGACGCGGCCAGCCGTTTCAGCAGCGACCTGCGCGGCGAACGGGGTCGATTTGCGCGAACCCTTGAAGCCAGCACCGCCCGACGTGGCCCACGACAGCGCGTTGCCCTGACGGTCGGTGATGGTGATGATGGTGTTGTTGAACGAAGCGTGAACGTGCGCGATGCCGTCCGAGACGTTCTTCTTGACCTTTTTGCGCACGCGCGAAGCGCCGCTGGTGGAAGCTTTCGCCATAATCCAGTTCCTCGATTATTTCTTCAGGGACGCAGCAGCACGACGCGGGCCCTTGCGGGTCCGGGCGTTGGTGCGAGTGCGCTGGCCGCGCACGGGCAAACCGCGCTTGTGACGCATACCACGGTAGGTTCCCAGGTCGATCAAACGCTTGATCGAGAGCTGTACTTCACGACGCAGGTCGCCTTCAACCGTGAACAAACCAACATGTTCGCGGACGCGTTCCAATTCAGCGTCGCTCAGATCCTTGACCTTTTTGTCAAAGGGTACGTTTGCCGCTTCGCAAATCTTGCGAGCGCGCGTACGACCGATGCCAAAAATGGCGGTCAGGCCGATCTCGGCGTGCTGTTGCGGCGGAATGTTAATGCCAGCAATACGGGCCATGACTGTTCCTTGAATAAATCCGTTGCGTAGTCGCTAACCCGGGTTAGCCTTGACGCTGCTTGTGACGCGGGTCGGTGCAGATAACGCGCACCACGCCGTGACGTTTGATAACTTTGCAGTTGCGGCAGATCCGCTTAACCGATGCCATTACTTTCATGGTTGACTCCTAATTTTCCGTAATCCGGTTTCGCTCACTTGGAGCGGAAAACAATCCTGGCTCGCGTCAGGTCATAGGGCGTGAGCTCCACTGTGACCTTGTCACCTGGCAGGATCCGGATGTAATGCATACGCATCTTGCCGGAAATATGGCCCAACACCACGTGGCCGTTTTCGAGCTTGACGCGAAATGTCGCGTTCGGGAGGTTCTCAAGAACCTCACCTTGCATCTGAATGACGTCGTCCTTGGACATTCTTTTGCTTACCGCATCGGCAAACCCGAGCCCTTGAAGTTGGCCTTCTTGAGCAACGAGTCGTACTGGTGAGACATCATGTAGGCCTGGACCTGCGCCATGAAATCCATCGTCACCACCACAATAATCAACAGGGACGTACCACCGAAATAGAAGGGAACGTTCCAGCGCATCACCAAGAATTCCGGCAACAGGCACACCAACGTGATGTAGATGGCACCTGCGAGCGTCAGACGCATCAGGATCTTGTCGATGTAGCGCGCTGTCTGTTCGCCCGGACGGATGCCCGGAACAAACGCACCACTCTTCTTCAGGTTGTCCGCCGTTTCGCGGCTGTTGAACACCAGAGCCGTGTAGAAAAAGCAGAAGAAAATAATCGCGACCGAGTACAGCGTGATGTAGAGCGGTTGACGAGGCGACAGGGCCGCAGCCAGGTCGCTAAGCCAGCGCATGTTCTCGCTGCTGGAGAACCAGCTCGTGATCGTGGCCGGGAACAGAATGATCGACGATGCGAAGATCGGCGGAATCACCCCTGCCATGTTCAGCTTCAGCGGCAAATGCGAGCTTTGGCCACCATAGATCTTGTTGCCGACCTGACGCTTGGCGTAGTTCACCGTGATCTTGCGCTGTCCGCGTTCCACGAACACCACAAAAGCGGTAACCAGCACCACCAGGGCCACGATGAACAGTGCCGACAGCACGGACATCGAGTTGGTGCGGACCAGGTCCAACAATGCAGCCAGCGCTGCAGGCAAGCCTGCGACGATACCTGCGAAGATCAGGATGGAAATCCCGTTGCCCAGACCACGCTCCGTGATCTGCTCACCCAGCCACATGACGAACATGGTGCCGGTGACCAGGGTCACGACGGTCGTAAAGCGGAACAGCATGCCCGGATCGATCACCAGTCCCTGCTGGGACTCCAACGCTACCGAAATGCCCACTGCCTGCACCAGCGCCAGCACGACCGTGCCGTAGCGGGTGTATTGGGTAATCTTCCGACGGCCGGATTCGCCCTCTTTCTTGAGGGCTTCCAGCGACGGCACCACCACAGACATCAGCTGCATGATGATGGATGCCGAAATGTACGGCATGATCCCCAGGGCAAAAATCGAGAAGCGCGAGAGCGCCCCGCCCGAGAACATGTTGAACAGGCCGAGGATCCCGCCCTGGTTCTGACGGAACAGGTCCGCCAGCGCATCCGGGTTGATGCCCGGTACCGGGATGTGCGTACCCAACCGGTAAACCACCAGGGCGAGCACCAGGAACACGAGACGGCGCTTTAGGTCGCCGTACCGTCCTCCGGTTTTGCCCAATGCCTGCGCGTTAGCCACTCGTCACCTCGTGATCAGGCAAGCGAGCCGCCCGCGGCTTCGATGGCGGCGCGAGCGCCGGCCGTCGCGGTAATGCCCTTCAGCACAACCTTGCGCGAGAGTTCACCCGACTTGATGACCTTGGCGTAACGAACCGCCTGGCCGATCACTCCAGCTGCCTTCAGCACTTGCACGTCGACTTCGTCGATGGGCAGGGCTTGCAGGTCCGACAGACGAACTTCGGCGTACAGGTGCTGGCCGAGCGGGGTGAAACCACGCTTGGGCAGGCGACGCTGCAGCGGCATTTGACCGCCTTCGAAGCCAACCTTATGGAAACCGCCCGAGCGCGACTTCTGACCCTTGTGGCCACGGCCGGCGGTCTTGCCCAGACCCGAACCGATGCCACGGCCGACGCGGCGCTTGGCGTGCTTGCTGCCCTCGGCGGGCTTCAGCGAATTAAGTTGCATATCCGACATGGTGATTCCTTAGGCTTCCGAGACGGAAACGAGATAATCCACCTTACGGATCATCCCACGCACCTCGGGCGTATCGACCAGCACGCGGCTGCTGTTGATACGGCCCAAGCCCAAACCGCGAACCGTATCACGGTGCGATTGCTTGGTACCGATCACCGAGCGCACGAGGGTCACTTTGATCTGCTTCTGAGCCATGATTTACCCCAGGATTTCTTCGACCGACTTGCCACGCTTGGCAGCAACATCAGCCGGGGTCATGGAGGCGCGCAGGCCGTTCAACGTGGCGCGAACCATGTTGTAGGGGTTGCTCGAGCCCAGGCTCTTGGCAACCACGTTACGCACACCCATCACATCAAAAATAGCGCGCATCGGGCCGCCGGCGATAACGCCGGTACCTTCAGCAGCGGGCGAGATCAGCACGGTAGCGGCGCCATGCTTGCCGACCACGGTGTGGTGCAGCGTGCCGTTCTTCAGGGCCACCTTGAACATGCCGCGACGGGCCTGTTCCATAGCCTTCTGAACGGACACCGGCACTTCGCGCGCCTTGCCCTTGCCCATGCCGATGCGGCCATCGCCATCGCCAACCACGGTCAGCGCGGCAAAGCTCATGGTGCGACCACCCTTGACCACTTTGCTCACGCGGTTGACCGCGATCATCTTTTCGCGGAGGCCGTCATCGTTCTCTTTTTCCGCGGCGTTCTTGCCTTGTACTTTAGCCATTTGACAGATCCTCGCTTAGAACTTCAGGCCGGCTTCACGCGCGGCGTCGGCCAGCGCCTTGACGCGGCCATGGTAACGAAAGCCCGAGCGATCGAAGGCAACCAGTTCGATACCGGCAGCCTTGGCCTTTTCGGCCACGCGCTTGCCGACCAGCGTAGCAGCGGCCTTGTTGCCGCCCTGACCGGTTTGGCCGGCCAGTTGCGCACGCACTTCGGCTTCGACCGTCGAGGCGCTGACCAGAACGCGATCGCCTTCCGGCGAAATGATGTTGGCGTAGATGTGCTGGTTCGAGCGGAAAATCGAGAGGCGATGAACGCGCAGCTCGTTGATCTTCCGGCGGGTCGGAACCGCACGACGCAAACGGGAAACTTTTTTGTCCATGATTCGTCCTTGCGTGCGCCGTTATTTCTTCTTGGTTTCTTTGATGACGACGCGTTCGTCCGAGTAACGCACGCCCTTGCCCTTGTAGGGTTCGGGTTCGCGATACGCGCGGATTTCAGCGGCCACCTGGCCGACGACTTGCTTGTTGGCGCCCTTGATGACGATTTCCGTCTGGGTGGGGCATTCGGCCTTGATACCGGCCGGCAACTGATGCACGACGTCGTGCGAGAAACCGAGCTGCAGCTTAACGGCGTCGCCTTGAACCGAGGCGCGGTAACCCACGCCGACCAGGTTCAGCTTGCGCTCGAATCCCTTGCTCACGCCATTGACCATGTTGGCCACCAGCGCGCGCACGGTACCCGACATGGCATTGGCGTGACGGGTTTCGTTGGCGGCGACAAACGTGAGCTTGCCTTCGTCCAGCGCAATCGTGACGTCGCCAGTCAGGGCTTGGGTCAAGGAACCCAGCGGGCCCTTGACGGTGATCTGATCCTGCTTGATGTCGGCTTCGACACCCTTGGGCAGTTCGACCGGATACTTAGCGATACGTGACATTCGAATTTCTCCTTAGGCCACGTAGCACAGCACTTCGCCGCCGACGCCGTTGGCGCGAGCCTTACGGTCGGTCATGACGCCGCGCGAGGTCGAAACGATAGCCACGCCCAGGCCGTTCATGACCTGAGGAATGCTGGTACGGCCCTTGTAGATACGCAGACCGGGGCGCGAGACGCGTTCGATGCGCTCGATGACCGGACGGCCAGCGTAGTACTTCAGGGTGATCTCGAGCTCAGGCTTGGCCTGGGTGCCCTTGACTTCAAAGCTGTCGATGTAGCCTTCGTCCTTCAGCACGGCGGCAATGGCCGCCTTCAGCTTCGAGGAGGGCATGTTCACCGTAACTTTGTCCACTTGCTGCGCATTGCGAATGCGGGTCAGCATATCGGCGATGGGATCGCTCATGCTCATATTGTTTCTCCTACCAGCTGGCCTTGGTGATGCCGGGGATTTCACCCTTCATCGCCATTTCACGCAGTTTGTGGCGCGTCAGGCCGAACTTGCGGAACACGCCGCGCGGACGACCGGTGACCACGCAACGGTTACGTTGACGCGTCGGGTTGGCATTGCGCGGCAGCTGTTGCAGCTTGAGCCGAGCTTGGTAACGTTCTTCGTCGGTCTTCGACTGGTCGTCGATGATCGCCTTCAACTCAGCACGCTTGGCGGCGAATTTGTCAGCCAGCTTGGCGCGCTTGATGTCGCGATTGATGAGGGAAAGTTTAGCCACGTCATCAGCCCCTTAGTTACGGAACGGGAAGCTGAAGGCCGTCAACAGCGCCTTGGCTTCTTCGTCGGTCTTCGCGGAGGTGGTGATGCTGATGTTCAGCCCACGCAGCGCGTCGATCTTGTCGTACTCGATTTCGGGGAAAATGATCTGCTCTTTCACCCCGATGTTGTAGTTGCCACGGCCGTCGAACGCACGACCCGAGATACCGCGGAAGTCGCGCACGCGAGGCAGCGCAACCGCCACCAGGCGATCCAGGAATTCGTACATGCGTTGACCACGCAGCGTGACCATGCAACCGATCGGGTAGTTTTCGCGGATCTTGAACCCGGCGATAGCCTTCTTGGTCTTCGTCACGACGGGCTTCTGGCCGGCGATCTTGGTCAGGTCCGAGACGGCGTGCTCGATAACCTTCTTGTCAGCGACGGCTTCCGAGACACCCATGTTCAGGGTGATCTTGGTGATGCGCGGCACTTCCATCGTGCTCTTGTAGCCAAACTTGGCTTGCAGGTCGGCAGCGACCTTGCTCTTGTAGAGATCTTGCAAACGAGACATGTCTATCGCCCCTTACGCCTTGGCGCCGACAACGGCACCATTGGAACGGAACACGCGGACCTTGCGACCTTCGACTTCTTGCACGCCCACGCGGTCGCCACGACCGGTCGCGGGGTTGAAGAGCGCCACATTCGAAATGTGGATCGGCATGGTCTTTTCGACGATTCCGCCCGGGTTGTTGGCCATCGGGTTGGCTTTCACGTGTTTCTTGACGACGTTGACGCCTTCGACCAGCACGTGGTCGGCGTCGACGCGGGCAAGCACCGTGCCGCGACGCTTCTTGTCGCGGCCGGTCAGGACGATGACTTCGTCGCCTTTACGAATGTTGTTCATCGTAGGGCTCCTTACAGCACTTCCGGGGCCAGCGACACGATCTTCATGAACTTCTCGGTACGCAGTTCACGCGTCACGGGTCCGAAGATGCGGGTGCCGATAGGCTCCAGCTTGGCGTTGAGCAACACGGCGGCATTGCCACCGAAACGAATCAGCGAACCGTCTTTACGGCGCACGCCCTTGGCGGTACGAACCACCACGGCATTGTAAATTTCGCCTTTCTTGACGCGTCCGCGCGGAGCCGCATCTTTGACGCTCACCTTGATGATGTCGCCGATACCGGCATAACGGCGCTTGGAGCCACCGAGCACCTTAATGCACATGACATGACGCGCACCAGTGTTATCGGCCACATCCAGCGTGGTCTGCATTTGGATCATGATTTTTCCTGTTCCAACTTAACTGGAAATACGGTTTTCCCAACAAGGGAACACTGCAATTCCTGCCAGTTTTGGTCCCGTCAGGTCTGCCGCCCTGCTTTAGTGTTGGCACGCCTAGCGCTTTCGCCCTACGCCTGCAACTGGTTGGCAACGCAACGACCCTGGGTTGAAATCCTGCGGGTATTCCCCCAACACGTCGAGTCAACCTGCCATAGGCCTGGATGAACCCGATCGACAATCTGGGAAAGCTGATAATTCTAGCCTGGTTAAACTTTGAGCGCAAGCACTTTGTTGGGATAACGCACAAAACGCCACGGGCCGGGAGTTCCTTAACGCGTCCCTGTTATTTTTGGCGGTAATACCCTTTTTCCCAGGCGTCGTGATTGGCCTTGCCGCGGCGGATTTCGTCCGTGAACGGCGCGGCCATCAGCACCAGGCGGTTCAGCCACCTGACCGGCGCCCGGCACGGCCGTTCGAAGTCCACGAACAGCACGGCGCGCAGCCCGTCGGTATCGTTGTGCACCTCGTGCGGGTAGAGGTCGTCAAATACCACGGCCTGCCCCTCCCGCCAGCTGTAGCGCTCGCCCCCCACCTCGATCCAGCAGCGTTCGGCCGGGTCGGGCACGACCAGCCCCAGATGCAGGCGCAGGACGCCGTTGTAGGGCCCGGTATGGAGCGGAATCCGCTTGCCCGCCTCCAGAATGGAGAAGAATGCCGTGCGGATGCCAGGAATTCCCCGCAGCGCCCGGGCCGTGGCCGGGCAGCGCGCCAGGTTGCGTTCGGAACGCAGGCCGTAGCCCATGAACACGAAGGTTTTCCATTGGTCGTCCGACGTGATCTGGCCCACATCGGGAGATATCTCGTGGAATGCGGGCAGGCGCTGGCGTTCGGAGAGCAGGTCCACGAGCTCGGCGCGGATGGCGGGCGCCTGCGCCTCCAGTCCGGCCACCCAGGGAAACTGGCCATTCCGGAAAATCGGCCTGTCCCCTACCAGCGACGCCAGGGCGATGCGATGCCGCAACCACTCTATGAAACGGAAAAAGGCTCGCGAATAGAAACTGGGCTTGCCGGACGGACGCGCATCGACAGGTTGCACAATGGGGATGGGATAGGCAGCCAAAGATGCACCATTTTGTCCATGCCGGGGCGCGCATGCAAGGTTTGCGCGCCAATTGGCTCCAGGAATCCCGCCGCGATTGGACCTCCCCTCCGTCCGCAAGCTGGTTTAGACTGGCATGGGCGACAGCAATCGCTATCCACTCCTACTTCGCAAGGAAAGACAGGCATGTATGAACAGTTGGCGCTGTATATCGACGGCGAATTCGTCGCCGGAGAGGGCAGGCGCACCCAGGACGTCATCAACCCGGCCACGCTGGAAGTGCTCGGCCAGCTGCCCCACGCCACCGAAGCAGACCTGGACCGCGCACTAGCCGCCGCCCAGCGCGCATTCGAATCCTGGAAGAAATCTTCTCCCATGGATCGTTCCGCCATCCTGCGCAAGGTCGCCACCCTGTCGCGCGAGCGCGCCAAGGAAATCGGCCGCAACATGACCCTCGACCAGGGCAAGCCGCTGGCCGAAGCCGTCGGCGAAGTCACTTCCTGCGCCGAGCACGCCGACTGGCACGCCGAGGAATGCCGCCGCATCTACGGCCGCGTGGTTCCGCCGCGCAACCCGGACGTGCGCCAGATCGTGGTGCGCGAACCCATCGGCGTCTGCGCCGCGTTCACGCCCTGGAACTTCCCGTACAACCAGGCCATCCGCAAGATCGCCGCCGCCATCGGCGCCGGCTGCACGGTCGTGCTGAAGGGTCCGGAGGATTCGCCCAGCGCGGTCATGGCCATCGCCCGCATGTTCCACGACGCCGGCCTGCCCAAGGGCTGCCTGAACATCGTCTGGGGCGAACCCGCCAAGATCTCCGACTACCTGATCCGCTCGCCGATCGTGCGCAAGGTGTCCTTCACCGGCTCCGTGCCGGTGGGCAAGCAGTTGGCCGCTCTGGCCGGCGCGCACATGAAGCGCGTCACCATGGAGCTGGGCGGCCACTCGCCGGTGCTGGTGTTCGACGACGCCGACATCGACCGCGCCGCCACCATGCTGGCCAAGTTCAAGATCCGCAACGCCGGCCAGGTGTGCGTGTCGCCCACCCGCTTCTATGTGCAGAACGGCGCCTACGAACAGTTCCTGGCACGCTTCTCCGAGGTGCTGAAGAACATCAAGGTCGGCGACGGCCTGGAAGCCGGCACCGACATGGGCCCGCTGGCGCACGAACGCCGCGTCCCCGCCATGAGCGCCTTCATCGACGACGCCAAGAAGCATGGCGGCAAGGTGGTGGTCGGCGGCGGTCCGCTGGACCGCAAGGGTTTCTTCTTCGCGCCCACGGTGGTCACGGACCTGCCCGACAACTCCATGCTGATGACCGAAGAGCCCTTCGGCCCGGTCGCGCCGGTGGTCCGCTTCACCGATACCGATGAAGTGCTGGCGCGCGCCAACAGCCTGCCGTTCGGCCTGTCTTCCTACGTGTTCACCAACTCGCTGCAGACCGCCACCAAGGTCTCCAACGGCCTGGAAGCCGGCATGGTCAACATCAACCATTTCGGCAGCGCGCTGGCCGAGACGCCCTTCGGCGGCATCAAGGACAGCGGCATCGGCAGCGAAGGCGGCCTCGAAACGTTCGACGGCTACCTGGTCACCAAGTTCATTACGCACATCTGATCTTTCCAGGCACCAGATAAAAAGCCCCGGACTTCGCCCGTCCGGGGCTTTTTTCATCGCCGTCGGCAGCTTGGCGTCAGGCCGCCTCGACGCGCAAGCCCGCCGCCTTCCACTCCGGAAAACCCACATCCAGCCTGCGGGCGCGCAAGCCACGGGCTTGCAGCGCAAGCACCGCGTCCGACGACAGCACGCAGTACGGCCCGCGGCAATAGGCCACGATGTCGGCGTCGGCCGGCAGGTCCCCCAGCCGGCCCTCGAACTGCTCGGGAGGAATATTGACCGCCCCCGGCAGATGGCCGAGCGCGAACTCCTCCGCGGGACGCACGTCGATCAGCACGACGCTTTCGCTGTCGAGCAGGCTCAGCAGTTCGTCGACGGACACGCCGTCCAGGCGATCCCGCTGGTGGATGCTGTCGGAAATGATTTCCTTGATCTCGGCACGCTGGTGCTCGGCATAGGCACGCAACGCCCCCAGCAGCTGAACGAGCGGCCCCGTGCCCAGCCGGTACAGCACGCGCTTGCCGTCGCGGCGCGTCTGCACGAAACCGGCGCGGCGCAGGTGCTGCAAATGCTGGGACGTATTGGCCACCGACAGCCCCGACAGTTCGGCCAGGCGCTCGACCGCGCGCTCGCCTTGGGCGACGTGCTCGAGCAGCACCAGGCGATGTGCATGCCCCAGGGTCTTGGCGACCTCGGCTAGCGCATCGAAATGCTGGGCAGGATAGGAAGAAGCGGCGGGCTGGTTCATTGACATGACCATAGCATCACTCTAACATTCAATCAATAAATTGAATGTTCATCTTTCATTTCGCGCCGCCAGGCACGACCACCGGAGATCCCATGGCCAATCCATCCGAATTCTTCCTGCGCGCGCTGCTGATCGGCGTGGGCGCAACCGCAGTCATGGACCTGTGGGCGCTCTTCCTCAAACACTGCCTGCGCGCGCCGTCGCTGGACTACGCCATGGTGGGCAGGTGGATTGGGCACGTGGCGCGCGGCCGCCTCACCCACGAGGCCATCGGCCGGGCCGCTCCCGTGACGGGCGAGCGCGCCCTGGGCTGGGCCGCCCATTATGCGATCGGCGTGTTTTTCGCGGCAGCCCTGCTGGCGGTGGCCGGTCTGGAATGGGCTCAGCGTCCGACCTTGCTGCCCGCCCTGCTTTTCGGGCTGATCAGCGTGGCGGCCCCGTTTCTCATCCTGCAGCCCGGCATGGGGGCAGGCATCGCGGCATCCCGCACGCCCAAACCCAATACGGCGCGCCTGCGCAGCCTGATGGCGCACGCCTCTTTCGGCATCGGCCTGTACCTGGCCGCATGGGGATCAGCCCTGCTGCTGGTCAGCGCCTGAAAGCCCGGGCTGGAAGCCGGCCCGCAGGTCGCGCGGCGTCACGCCGAAACGGCGCTTGAACAGGCGGCTGAAATGGGAGGGATGAGAAAAGCCCACCTGGTAGGCCAGCTCCGCGATGCTGCGATGGCGATGCTGCGGATTCAGCAGCAGTTCGCGGCTTCTATCGAGCCGCTGCTCGAAAATATAGGATTCCGCCGACAGGCCGCCCGCGCGCAGGATGCGATGCAGATAGGCCACGGACACGCCGCAGCCCTGCGCCACATGCTGCGGCGACAGGGCCGGATCCGCCAGGTGCTGGCGGATGTAGGCCAGCGCCCGCTGCCGATGCGCCACCGTCACGCTGCTGTCCGACTCCGACGCATGGCCCTGGCCTGACTGCACCAGGAACAGCACGATCAGGTCGATCAGGCGCTCGCCGAGTTCCGCCGCCTCCACGTCCGACCAACCGTCCACGCCCTTGAACAGGTGGTCCATGTAGCTGGCCAGCAAGGCGCCCCGAGGCGAGCCGTCGTCGACGCGCAGCTTGTAGAAGGCGCCGATGCGGGAATCGCGCTGGGACAGCGCGCTGCGCGGGAACGACACGCTCAGGCTGCGGTAGCCCGAGTCGCCCTGCGCCGTTGCCTGGTAGGGCAGGCTCTGGTTCATCAGGTAGACGCAGCCCGGCTCGACCTGGAATTCCCGCCCCTGCTGGCGCACGGCCAGGGGCCCTGCCAGCGGCAAGCCGAAGGTATAGAACTCCTGGTCCAGGCGCGACACATTGCCGGCGGTGCGCTCCAGCTTCTGCCCCTGGTAATGCAGGTCGTTGAACTGCAGGCTGCCCCGGCGCGCGTAGCGCACATGCCCGGCGAAATTGTCCGGCCGGCCGCCATGCACCTCGAACGGGCCGAACGCGTCCGACAGCGCCGCGCGCCATTCGTCGCGCCGGTCAGCGCCGGCGCTGGCCGAAATGGCGAATTCCGTATCGGACATGGCTCGGTCTCCTTGGACGCCGGCGCCGCGGCCGGGCGCTCGTGATCCTGCGTCTACATATTCTTGACTCACCCTGCTGCGGGGTGTCCGGCGCCTTGAAGGCGCGCTTGGCGCAAGTCTATATTCAGCCCGATAAGCACACAACCTGGACAACCCGGGAGGAGACCCATGGCACCAGCGCCCGCACCGGCCGGCCGCCACGCGCCGGCTTCGCGCTATCTGCGCTGCGCAGGCCGCGAGCTGCACTACACCGAATGGGGCGCCGCGGACGCGCCCCCCGTCATCATGTGGCACGGCCTGGCCCGCACCGGCCGCGACTTCGACGACCTGGCGCAGTCGCTGGCCGGCGACTACCGCATCATCTGCCCGGACGCGATCGGCCGCGGCCTGTCGCAATGGAGCGCGGACCCGGTGGCCGAATACCGGCTGGACTTCTATGCAACGCTGGCCCGCGCCCTGGTGGACGGGCTGTCGCTCGCCCGCGTGCGCTGGGTCGGCACGTCCATGGGCGGCGCCACCGGCATGCACGCCGCCGCCACCACCCTGCGCGATCGGATCTCGCACCTGGTCGTCAACGACATCGGCCCCGAGCTGCCGCAAGCCGCCATCGACCGCATCGTGGCCTACGTGGGCACGCCACCGGCCTTCGACACCGTCACGGAACTGGAAGCCTGGCTGCGCGTCGCCTACAAGCCCTACGGCTGGCAGAGCGACGAGCAATGGCGCCGGATGGCCGAAACGTCCGTGCGCCGCCTGCCGGACGGCCGGATCACCCTGCACTATGACCCGGCCATCGTCGGCCAGTTCAGCAACCACCCCGGCGACTACGACCGCTGGAGCGGCTACGACTCGCTGCGCATGCCGCTGCTGCTGCTGCGCGGCGCCGACTCGGACCTGCTGCTGCCCGAAGTCGCCGACGCCATGACCCGTCGCGGACCGCGCGCCCAGCGCATCGACTTCCCCGATTGCGGCCACGCTCCGGCCCTGAACGTCGCCCCGCAGATCGACGCCATCCGACTATTCCTTGCCACGCCGGACCACACGGCAGCTGTCCGCCCCCAATAACAGGAGACTCCCATGAAACGCGTCCTGCTCGCCGCGCTCGCCGGCCTCTGCATGAATTCCGCGATAGCGGCCAAAGACTTCGTCGTGGCCCACGTCTACGACAAGACCGGCCCCCTGGAGGCCTATGCCAAGCAAACCCAGAACGGCCTGATGCTGGGGCTGGAGTACGCGACGCAAGGCACCATGACGGTCGCCGGCCGCAAGATCCGCGTCATCGAGAAGGACAACCAGGGCAAGCCCGACGTGGCCCGCGCGCAGCTGGCGTCGGCCTACGCCGACGACAACGCCGACATCGCCGTGGGCCCGACCTCGTCCGGCGTTGCGCTGGCCATGCTGCCGATCGCCGAGGAATACGAAAAGATCCTGCTGGTCGAACCAGCCGTGGCGGATTCGATCACCGGCGACAAATGGAACCGCTATATCTTCCGCACCGGACGCAACTCCTCGCAGGACGCCATCGCCAATGCGGTCGCCTTCGATCAGGCGGGCACCTCGATCGCCATGCTGGCGCAGGACTACGCATTCGGCCGTGACGGCGTCAAGGCATTCAAGGGTGCCCTGAAGAACGCCAAGATCGTGCACGAAGAGTACCTGCCGGCCAATGCCACCGACTTCACCGCCGGCGCGCAGCGCCTGTTCGACGCGCTGAAGGACAAGCCCGGCCGCAAGATCATCTTCATCCTCTGGGCCGGCGCCGGCAATCCCTTCAAGATCGCCGACCTGGACCCGAAACGCTTCGGCATCGAGATCGCCACGGGTGGCAACACGCTGGCGGCCATGACGCCGCTGAAATCGCTCGCCGGCATGGAGGGCGCCACCTATTACTACTACGGCATCCCCAAGAATCCGATCAACGACTGGCTCGTGGCGGAGCACCAGAAGCGCTACGGCCAGCCGCCGGACTTCTTCACCGCGGGCGGGATGGCCTCGGGTATCGCGATCGCGACCGCGCTGGCCAAGACCAATGGCGACTCCAATACCGATACGCTGATCAAGGCCATGGAAGGCATGAGCTTCGACACGCCCAAGGGCAAGATGACCTTCCGGACCGAGGACCACCAGGCCATGCAGTCCATGTACCACTTCCGCATCAAGAACGATCCCTCGGTGCCGTGGGCCGTACAGGACCTGGTGAAGGAAATCACGCCCGACCAGATGTCGGTGCCGATCCAGAACAAACGCTGATCCCGCCCCCCGCCCATGCTGGAGACCCAATCGCTCACCATCCGTTTCGGCGGACACGTGGCCGTCAATGAAGTCAGCTGCAGCTATGCGCCTGACACGCTGACCGCCATCGTCGGCCCGAACGGCGCGGGCAAGACCACTTATTTCAATCTTATTTCCGGGCAGCTGCGCGCCAGCGCGGGAACGGTGCGGCTGAACGGGCGCGACCTCACGCAGCTGGGCGCCCCGGCCCGCATGCATGCCGGCCTGGGCCGCGCATTCCAGCTGACGCAACTGTTCCCGCGGCTGAGCGTGCACGAGAACGTGCGGCTGGCGTTGCAGTCCCGCCGGCAGGGCCTGGGCTGGCGGCAGATCCGGTTCTGGCGCATGTGGAACGACGACCGCGGCCTGATCGAGCGCGCCGACACGCTGCTCGAGCGCACCCGCCTGTCCGCGCGCCGCGACCAGGCCGCCGCCGACCTGCCCCATGGCGACCAGCGCAAGCTGGAGATCGCCATGCTGGTGGCGCTGGATCCGCAGGTATTCATGTTCGACGAACCGACCGCCGGCATGAGCGTGGACGATGTGCCCGTGGTGCTGGAGCTGATACGCGAAATAAAGACGGATCCGTCGAAGACTATCCTGCTCGTAGAGCACAAGATGGACGTGGTGCGCGAGCTGGCCGACCGCATCGTGGTGCTGCACAACGGCCGGCTGATGGCCGACGGCGAGCCCGCCGAGGTCATCGCCTCGCCGATCGTCCAACAGGCCTACCTGGGCATCAGCCCGACGGAGAAAGCGGCATGACGCCCGCCCTGCTGGAACTGAAAGACGTGCACACGCACATAGGCGCATACCACATCCTGCATGGCGCCGACCTCGCCGTGCCGCCCGCGGCGGTGACCATGCTGCTCGGGCGCAACGGAGCGGGCAAGACCACCACTTTGCGCACGATCATGGGGCTGTGGCGCGCATCGCAAGGCCAGGTGAGATTCGACGGCACGGTCGTGGGCGGTCCGGGCACGCGCGCGTCCCCGCCCGACATGGCGCGCATGGGCATGGCCTACGTGCCCGAGAACATGGGCATATTCGCCGATCTCTCCGTTAAGGAAAACATCCTGCTGGCGGCGCGCCAGGCCAGGACCGCCGACCAGCTGGACACCGCCCGGCTGGAGTGGATATTCGGCTTCTTCCCCGCGCTGAGGAAATTCTGGCTGCATCCCGCCGGCAAGCTGTCGGGCGGGCAGAAGCAGATGCTGGCGGTGGCGCGCGCGATCATCGAGCCTCGCCGGTTGCTGCTGGTGGACGAACCGAGCAAAGGCCTGGCGCCGGCTATCGTGCAGAACATGATCGACGCCTTCATCGAACTGAAGCAGGCGTCCACCACCATCCTGCTGGTCGAGCAGAACTTCAACTTCGCCCGCCTCGTGGGCGATCATGTCGCCGTGATGGACAACGGCCGGGTCGTCCATGCCGGAAGCATGGCGCAGCTGGCGACGGACGACGAACTGCAGACACGCCTGCTGGGCCTGTCGCTGGGAAGCCACCAATGAGCACCCTGGAACTCGACACCCCGCTGCCGCGCGTGCGCGCGGACCTGCGCCCCGCCCTCTTGGTGCTGGCGCTAGCCGCGATCGCCTTGCCGCTGGTGGGCTCCCTGTCCACATGGATAACGCTGACCCTTGCCGGCCTGGCCATGGGCATGATCATCTTCATCGTGGCTTCGGGCATGACTCTCGTCTTCGGCCTGATGGACGTGCTGAATTTCGGGCACGGGCTGTTCATCGCCATCGGCGCGTACATGGCCGCCACCGTATTGGGATCCATGGCCGATTGGACGCAGTCCGGCAGCCTGTGGATGAACCTCGCCGCCGTGCTGCCGGCCATGATCGTCGGCATGCTGGTGGCCGGCGCGGTCGGGCTGGCGTTCGAGCGCGTCATCGTGCGGCCGGTCTATGGTCAGCATCTCAAGCAGATCCTCATCACCATGGGCGGCATGATCATCGGCGAAGAGATCATCAAGATGCTGTGGGGGCCGCAGACGATCTCGCTGCCGCTGCCGGAAGCGATGCGCGGGGCGATCCTGCTGGGCGATGCCGCGATCGAGAAATTCCGGATCATCGCGCTGGTGACGGGGCTGCTCGTGCTGGGCGGCATGCTGTGGCTGCTCAACCGCACCAAGCTGGGCCTGCTGATCCGGGCAGGGGTGGAAGACCGGGAAATGGTGGAAAGCCTGGGCTACCGCATCCGGCACCTCTTCGTGGGTGTCTTCGTGGCCGGTTCGATGCTGGCGGGGCTCGGCGGCGTGCTGTGGGGCATGTACCAGCAATCGATCGTCCCTCAGCTGGGCGCGCAGGTGAATGTGCTGATATTCATCGTCATCATGATCGGCGGCCTGGGTTCGACCGTGGGCTGCCTGATCGGCGCGCTGCTCGTCGGGTTGATGGCCAACTATACCGGCTTCCTGGTGCCGAAGGCCGCCCTGTTCTCGAATATCGCACTGATGGTCGCCATCCTGCTGTGGCGCCCGCAGGGCGTGTATCCGGTCACGAACCGCTAGGAACCGCCGACATGTCCGTACGCCTGCTTTCCGGCGATACCCCGCGCAGCGCGCTGCTCGCGATCATGCTGGTCGCCATCGTCGCCGCGCTCGCCGCTGCGCCCTTCCTGTTCCCGGGCCCCAAGTCGCTGGCCGTGGCGGCCAAGATCCTCGTGTTCGTCATCGTGGTGGCCAGCTACGATCTGCTGCTGGGCTATACCGGCATCGTCAGCTTCGCCCACACCATGTTCTTCGGCATCGGCGCCTACGGCGTGGCGATCGCCAGCGTGCGCATGGAAGCCGGCTGGCTGGCGGTGCTGACGGGCACGGCCGCGGGCCTGGCCGTATCCCTGGTGTTCGCGCTCATCATCGGCCTGGCCAGCCTGCGCGTGCGCGCCATTTTCTACGCCATGATCACGCTGGCGGTCGCCGCGGCGTTCCAGACGCTGGTGTCCCAGCTTTCCGAACTGACGGGCGGCGAGGACGGCCTCAATTTCAAGGTTCCGCAGATGCTGCGCCCGGCCTTCCGGCCCCTGTCCGAACCGCTGTTCGGCGTGAACATCGATGGCCGCATCATCACCTACTACCTGATTGCCGCGGTCTGCGTGGTGCTGTTCCTGATGCTGCTGCGCATCGTCAATTCGCCGTTCGGGCGCGTGCTGCAGGCGATCCGCGAGAACCCCTTCCGAGCCGAGGCCATCGGCTACCGCACGGTTCTGTATCGCAGCCTGTCGAATCTGCTCGCGGCGGCCTTCGCCACGCTGGCGGGCGCGCTGTACGCGCTCTGGCTACGCTACAACGGACCGGATACGTCGCTGTCCTTCGAGATCATGCTCAACATCCTGCTGATGGTGGTGATCGGCGGCATGGGCACGATGTATGGCGCGGTGATCGGCGCCAGCCTGTTCGTGTTCGCGCAGAGCTACCTGCAGGATGGCCTGCACGTGATCCACGATGCCGTCGGAAACGTAGCGCCGCTGGCGCTGCTGTTCGAACCGGATCGTTGGCTGCTTTGGCTGGGCATTCTGTTCGTGCTGTCGGTGTACTACTTTCCCACCGGCGTCGCCGGGCGCCTGCGGGAACTTGCTGGGCGGCCGGGCAGGTAAGGCCACGCTAGCGCGGCCCCTGCCTCAGGGTCTCCCCGCCGCGCCGCATCTCGTTGACCCGCCTTTGCATCTGATCCACGCTGCGTTGCGCCTCGCCGCCGCCCAACTGCGAGCCGGAAGGCGCGGGCGCGAGCGGCGCCATGTTCATCGGCGTGCCGGGATTCAACGGAATCATTGCCGGCGGATACGGATCCGCGGCCGACGGGTTCTGCGTCAAGAGGCGCTCCAGGACATGCAGCTGCTCTTGCTGCGCCTGCAGCGCGCGCTCGTTATCCAGCAAGGCCTGCTCGTCTTCGTCCTGCGTGCCGAAGATGGCCGCGTGATCGCGGGACAAACCATCCAGGCGCACACGCGGCTCCGGTCCCGCAGTCAGTACGTTGCGGCCGATGGTGGCGGGGTCGGCGCTGGGCGCCACGATGCCCGGCGGCCTGGCTCCGGCATCCTTAGCGGGAACGGCCGCCGGCGTTGCTGGCCGGCCTTGCCCCGGACTCCCCGATTGCGCGCTCGCGCCTGCCGCCGATGTCCCCGCGGCAATCAACCATCCGAGCAAAACCGCTTTCCTCAAACCGCGCATGATGTTCTTGGGTTCCCAATCCGGAACGAAGCCCCGAGACGAAAAAAAACGGCAAGGGCCTGAACCCTTGCCGTTTTTATATCAGAACGGCGAACCGTTCCGATGCACTGCTTTCACTTAGATGATACGTGCGGCTTCAACCAGACGCACCACGCGCCACGACTTCGAGCGCGAGATGGGACGGCCTTCAGCGATTTCAACCGTATCGCCTTCGTTGTACTGGTTCGATTCGTCGTGCGCCTTGTACTTCGCGGAACGCATGATGATCTTGCCAAAGATGGGGTGCTTGACGCGGCGCTCGACGAGCACAACGACAGTCTTGTCCATCTTGTTGCTGACGACCTTGCCAACCAGCGTGCGCTGGCGCTTGGCCACTTGGGTGTTTTGAGTTTCGCTCATCTTTATTTCCCTGCCTTCTCGGTCAGCAAGGTACGAACGCGCGCGATGTCGCGACGCACGTTGCGCAGCTGGCTGGTGTTGGCCAGTTGCTGCGTGGCCTTCTGCATACGCAGACCGAATTGTGCCTTCAGCAGGCTTTCGAGCTCTTTGCCGAGCTCGGCGGCATCTTTCGAACGGAGTTCGCTAGCTTTCATGTTAGTACTCCTTAAGCACCGATATGACGCGCGACGAACGTGGTCGAAATCGGCAGCTTGGCAGCGGCCAGGCGGAAAGCTTCACGCGCGAGCTCTTCGCTAACCCCTTCCATTTCGTAGAGCACCTTGCCGGGCTGGATTTCGGCGACCCAGTACTCCGGGTTGCCCTTACCGTTACCCATACGGACTTCGGCAGGCTTCTGCGAGATGGGCTTATCCGGGAAAATGCGAATCCAGATACGGCCGCCACGCTTGATGTGACGATTGATGGCACGACGAGCGGCTTCGATCTGACGAGCGGTCAGACGGCCACGGCCGGTGGCCTTCAGACCGAATTCGCCGAACGACACGTGGGTGCCACGGGTCGCCAGACCGGTGTTGCGGCCCTTCTGCTCTTTGCGATACTTTCTGCGAGAGGGTTGCAGCATGGTTATTCTCCTTCAGGCGCCGGAGCAGCGTCCGCCTTGCGGGGACCACGGCCACGACCACCCGGACGACCGGTGCGAGCACCGTCCGGACGATCACCACGCGGAGCGCGGCGCGGACGACGTTCTTCTTCACGCGGGGCGGCGGTTTCCGGCGGCAATTCGCCGTTGGCCAGCATGTCGCCCTTGTAGACCCAGACCTTGATGCCGATCACGCCGTACGTGGTGTGGGCTTCGGAGGTGCCGTAGTCGATGTTGGCCTTGAGGGTGTGCAGCGGCACACGGCCTTCGCGATACCACTCGGTGCGAGCAATTTCGATACCGTTCAGACGGCCCGAGCTCATGATCTTGATGCCTTGGGCACCCAGACGCATGGCGTTCTGCATCGCGCGCTTCATGGCGCGGCGGAACATGATGCGCTTCTCGAGCTGTTGCGAGATCGAGTCGGCGATCAGTTGAGCATCGGTTTCCGGCTTGCGGATTTCTTCGATGTTGACGTGCACGGGCACGCCCATCAGGCGCTGCAGATCAGCCTTCAGGCTTTCGATGTCTTCGCCGCGCTTGCCGATCACCACGCCCGGACGAGCCGAGTAGACGGTGATGCGGGCATTCTTGGCGGGACGCTCGATGATCACGCGACCGACGGAGGCGCTCTTGAGCTTCTTCTTCAGGTACTCGCGAACGCGGATGTCTTCGGCCAGCATGCTGCCGAAGGCCTTGTCGTCGGCGAACCAACGCGAGGACCAATTACGGGTGACCGCGAGACGGAACCCAGTGGGGTGAATTTTCTGACCCATCGTGACTCCTTAAGCTCCGACCTTGACCGTGATGTGGCAGGTCTGCTTCTCGATACGGTTGCCGCGGCCCTTGGCGCGAGCGGAGAAGCGCTTCATCGACTGAGCCTTGTCCACGAAAATCGTGGTGACCTTCAGTTCGTCGATATCGGCGCCGTCGTTGTGCTCGGCGTTGGCGATGGCGGACTCGACAGCCTTCTTCAGGATGGCGGCGGCCTTCTTCGGCGAGAAGGTGAGGATGTTCAGCGCTTGCGAGACCGACTTGCCGCGGATCAGATCCGCAACCAGACGCGTCTTTTGAGCGGAGATGTGAACCCCACGGATAATGGCAGTAGTTTCCATCGCTTACCTCTTCGCCTTCTTGTCCGCGGCGTGACCCTTGAACGTACGGGTCAGCGCGAACTCGCCCAGCTTGTGACCGACCATGTTCTCGTTGATGTACACGGGAACATGTTGCTTGCCGTTGTGCACAGCGATCGTCAGACCGATGAACTCGGGCAGGATCGTCGAGCGACGCGACCAGGTCTTGATCGGCTTCTTGTCTTTGCCCGCGACGGCCGTGTCCACCTTTTTGATCAGGTGAGCATCGACAAACGGGCCTTTCTTGATCGAACGTGACATAGTGTTCGCCTCTTACTTGCGCTTGCGCCGTTGGACGATCATATTGTTCGTCCGCTTGTTGCGACGGGTCTTGAAACCCTTCGCCGGAGTGCCCCACGGGCTGACCGGTTCGCGTGCTTCACCGGTACGGCCTTCACCGCCACCGTGCGGGTGATCCACCGGGTTCATGGCAACGCCACGGACCGTCGGGCGGACACCGCGCCAACGCATTGCACCGGCCTTGCCGATTTGGCGCAGGCTGTGTTCTTCGTTACCGACTTCACCGATGGTGGCGCGGCATTCGATGTGCACACGGCGGACTTCACCCGAGCGCAGACGCACCTGAGCGTAGACGCCTTCGCGAGCCAGCAGGACGGCGGAAGCGCCGGCCGAGCGGACCATCTGGGCACCCTTGCCAGGGATCATTTCAACGCAGTGAATCGTCGTACCCACCGGGATGTTGCGGATCGGCAGCGTGTTGCCGGCGCGGATCGGGGCTTCGATGCCCGACACCAGCGTGGCGCCCACTTCCAGGCCGCGCGGAGCGATGATGTAACGACGCTCGCCGTCGGCGTAGCACAGCAGAGCGATGTGCGCCGTACGGTTGGGGTCATATTCCAGACGCTCGACCTTCGCCGGGATGCCGTCCTTGTCGCGACGGAAGTCGACGACACGGTAGTGCTGCTTGTGACCGCCGCCACGATGGCGGATCGTGATGTGACCGTTGTTGTTACGGCCCGAACCACGGGTCTTCTTTTCCAGCAGCGGCGCGTAGGGCTCACCCTTGTGCAGGTTCGGGCTGACAACCTTCACCATGCCACGGCGGCCAGCCGAAGTCGGCTTAACTTTTACGAGGGCCATTTACTTCACCTCCGCAAAGTCGATTTCCTGGCCGTCCTTGAGCGAGACGTAAGCCTTGCGCTCATTGCGACGACGGCCAACGAATCGGCCAAAGCGCTTGACTTTGCCCTTACGGTTGAGGACCTGCACGGACTCGACCTGCACCTTGAAGAGCAGTTCGACGGCAGCCTTGATTTCCGGCTTGGTAGCGTCAGCCACGACACGGAAAGCGACTTGCTGATTCTTCTCGGCAACGAAGGTGGCCTTTTCGGTCACGATCGGAGCCAGAATGACTTGCATCAAGCGTTCAGCGTTCATCCCAGCATCTCCTCGAGTTGAGCGATGGCCGGCTTGGTGATCAGCACTTTCTTGTAGTGGACCAGCGACAACGGATCGGCATAACGGGGCTCGACAACAGCAACGTGCGGCAGGTTGCGGGTGGCGAGGTAAACATTTTCATCAACGCTGTCGGTGATGATCAGGACCGAGTCCAGGCCCAGGCTCTTCAGCTTTGCAGCGGCGGCCTTGGTCTTGGGCGATTCCAGATCGAACGATTCGACAACGGCGATGCGGTCTTCACGAGCCAGTTGCGACAGGATCGAGCGGATCCCGGCACGGTACATCTTCTTGTTGACCTTCTGGCTGAAGTTCTCTTCGGGCGAGTTCGGGAAAGTCCGACCACCGCCACGCCACAGCGGCGACGAAGTCATACCAGCGCGAGCGCGGCCGGTACCCTTCTGGCGCCAGGGCTTCTTGGTCGTGTGCTTGACTTCGGCACGATCCTTCTGAGCGCGGTTGCCGGAACGGGCGTTGGCTTGGAAAGCCACCACGATCTGATGAATCAGAGCTTCGTTGAAGTCGCGGCCGAAGATCGTGTCGGGCGCGCTGAACGTAGCGGCAGCCTGACCTTGGTCATTCAGGAGCTTGAGATCCATTTACTTACGCTCCCTTCTTGGCCGGGGCCTTGATGGCCGGACGCACGACGATGTCGGCGCCAGCGTGGCCGGGGACAGCGCCCTTGACCAGCAGCAGACCGCGCTCAGCGTCAACGCGAACGACGTCGAGGTTTTGAACGGTGCGGGTGACATCACCCAGGTGACCGGCCATGCGCTTACCCGGGAAAATGCGGCCCGGATCTTGAGCTTGACCAATCGAGCCCGGGACGCGGTGCGAACGGGAGTTACCGTGCGACGCGCGTTGCGAACCGAAATTGTGGCGCTTGATGGTACCGGCGAAGCCTTTACCAATGCTGGTGCCCGTGACGTCGACCTGTTGGCCGGCTTCGAACACCGATTCCACGGCGATCACGGCACCAGCCGCAAATTCAGCGGCGCGAGCGGGATCCAGGCGGAATTCTTTGAGGATGCTGCCGGCTTCAGCGCCGGCTTTGGCGTAGTGGCCCGTTTGCGGCTGAGCCACGCGCGAGGCACGACGGGTGCCATAAGCCACTTGGATCGCGGCGTAGCCGTCGGTTTCCAGCGACTTAACTTGGGTCACGCGGTTGTTCGACACGTCCAGCACGGTCACCGGGATGGATTCACCTTCCTCGGTAAAAATGCGGGTCATGCCGACCTTGCGACCCACCAGCCCCAGCCGGTGAGCGGCGGGCGTGGGTGTCGAATTCGACATCGTTTTCTCCATTCCCGACTGCGATTGGTCGGGGCTAATCAGGCAAAAGGTAACGGCCTTTGCCCTACGACTATGTTCAACCTGGTTCAAATTTCGGGCCCGTCCCCAAGGGGATTGGCCTTCCTTTTTCCCATAGCTGCTCTTGCCACAAAATGGCAAGCTTGGCATATTAGCATGTTTTTTTCAGTGGGCACAAGCACTTAGCGTAAATAGGCCCCTGGCCTACCATTCATGGGTCAGGCTGTGGCGCAAAAACAAAATGGCCGCACTCCCGGAGGAATGCGGCCATTTTTACGAGCCTACCGGCGAAGGTAGCAGGCTCGATATGCTTTACTGCAGCGCGATTTCGACGTCGACGCCGGCCGGCAGGTCCAGACGCATCAGGGCGTCAACGGTCTTGTCGGTGGGATCCACGATGTCCATCAGACGCTGATGGGTACGGATCTCGAACTGGTCGCGCGACGTCTTGTTCACGTGCGGCGAACGCAGAACGTCGTAGCGGCGGATACGCGTGGGCAGCGGCACCGGGCCACGGACAACGGCGCCGGTACGCTTGGCGGTATCGACGATTTCAGCGGCCGATTGATCGATCAGCTTGTAATCGAAGGCTTTCAAGCGGATACGGATCTTTTGGTTTTTCATGGCGTTTCCTAAAGAACGAAAGACGAGGGCGGCATCGCGCCCCCGCTGGTTGGGTGCTGCTTAACTGATCCGATTACTTCAGGATCTTGGCGACGACGCCGGCGCCGACGGTACGACCGCCTTCACG
>NZ_JPYO01000002.1 GCF_000757485.1 Achromobacter sp. RTa | reverse complement strand
GGACGTCACCGGCGCCACCGCCGCCGATCCGGTCGTCATCACCACCGGCAAGGGTGTGCTCAGCATCACCGGCTACGACGCGGCCACCGGCACCATCTCCTACTCCTACCAGGAGACCGGCGGCGCCGACGACCACAGCGCGGGCGACGACTCCGTGCGCGACCTCTTCCAGGTCGCGGTCAAGGACCTCGCCGGCCAGACCCACAGCGATGACCTGGTCATCCAGATCATCGACACCGCGCCTGAAGCCGAGGACGACACGGCATCGGTCGACGAGGGCGCCACCGGCGCGATCACTGGCAACGTGCTCGCCAATGACACGCTGGGCGCCGACGCCAGCACCGTGACCATTACGGCGGGCGACGCCAAGTACGGCACCCTGATCGACAATGGCGACGGCACCTGGTCGTACCAACTGGACAATAGCCTGGCCGCGGTCCGGGCGCTCGGCAACGACCAGACCCTGACCGAGGAGATCCACTACACCATCACCGATGCCGACGGCGACATCAGTGAAGCGGTGATCGTCATCACCATCAACGGCACGAACGAAGCGCCGGTCCTCGAGACCCACATCAATCAGATCCTGGAAGACCAGATCGCCAGCGGCAACGTGCTTACGGGCGCGACGGATGCCGACAACGACGCGCTGTCCGTCACCGAGTTCTCGATCAACGGCACGAAGTACGATGCGGGCCAGACGGCGACTATTGCCGGCATCGGCACTATCGTCGTGAATGCCAACGGCGGCTATGTCTTCACGCCTGATGCAAACTGGAACGGGGACGTCCCGCAGATCACTTATACCGTGACGGACGGTTCGGAAACGACCTCTTCCACGCTGGACATCGACGTCCTGCCCGTCAATGACGCCCCGGTTTCGGCGGATGCCTCGGGCAACGTGACGGAGGGCCGGGACTACGTGTTCGACATGGACGACTTCGAGTTCTCCGACCCAGTGGAAGGGCATTCGATGGAGTCGGTGATCATCGACTCCCTGCCGTCCGGCGGCACGCTGCTCATCGATGGGCAGCCGGTGACTCAGGGCCAGGAAATCAGCGTTGCGGACCTCACGGACGGCAAGCTGGTGTTCCGCCCCGACGCCACCAACGTGGGTGAAAACGCCGGCTCGTCCTTCGAGTTCCGCGTCAAGGATTCCGGCGGCACCGCCAACGGCGGCCAGGACACCTCGGAGCAGCAGACGTTCGAGTTGCGCGTGGACCAATTCACGGGTGGCGGCAACAACAACGACACCGTCAAGGGCGGTTCGGGCGACGACGTGCTGCTGGGCGACCAGGGCGGCATGCTGAAGAACGTGACCCCCGGCACCAGCTACAACATCGCACTGGTGCTCGATCTGTCGGGTTCGATGGACTACTACTGGGGCAGCGGTTCCAATCAGGAGCGACGCCTCGAGACCGCCAAGAAGGCTCTCAAGGCGCTGCTGGAGAATCAGCTGGCCATCCACGACGGCACCATCAACGTGTCGCTGATCTCCTTCGCCGACAGCGGCGCCAAGCTGGAGAAGGAGATCTTGGGCCTGAACTCCGGCAATGTCGACGACATGGTGGACATCCTGCTGGATCTGAAGGCTGGTGGCGGCACGCCATATGGCGCGGCCTTCCATGAAACCAAGGACTGGTTCGATGATCAGCCCACGGTCGACAGCAACGGCAACGCGTACAAGAACCTGACGTTCTTCCTGACGGACGGCGAACCCACTTCCGAAGGGTGGTTTGGATACGACCGCGACGCCGAGTTCAACTCCCTGGCTGGCGTCAGCGAAGTGCACGGCATCGGCATCGGCTCGGGCGTCTCCACCTCCACGCTCAACAAGTACGACAACACCGGAGGCCGCTTCACCACTGGCGGCGAGGTTTATGTGAACTTCTCCGGAAACTCGCCTACTGGAGCGAACAATGTCGCAAACTGGCAGAAGGACGGCGACGGCACCGTGACGCGGACGGGCAACAACAACAACAGCTACAAGATGCGTATCTCGGATACGACGTCGGATGGCAACGCGTTCACCGTCACCATGAGGGACTCCGACAAGATCACGGTAACGAACCCTGCCGGTGCGTCATTCGGCTTCGATGCATCCGTCGCGAACAAGAATTCCGCCGACACGTTCAAGTGGGTCCTGCTGAAGTGGAACGGTTCGGAATGGAAGGAAGTCGAGTCCGGTACCGAGGCCAATACCAAGACGGTGGGCATCTACGGCCCTGGGGACTACCTGTACCAGTTCATCCTCAACGACAAGAGTTCGAGCGGCGCGTTCCGCGTGGACATTGACAACATCCGCACGTACACCACGGGCCGCACCGACAACTCGCAGGTCGTGCTGAACCCGTCGGATCTGGAGTCGGCTCTCGTTGGCGGCAGCACGACCAACGAACTGGCTCCTGTCGGCGACGACAAAATCTTCGGCGGAGACGGCAACGACATCCTGTTCGGCGACACGATCAATACCGATCATTTGCCGTGGGGCGTGGATGGCAATCCGGCCAAGCCGACCGACCTGGCGGATGGAGCGGGCCTGGATGGGCTCAAGCAGTTCCTGCTGCTCAAGAACGGCACGCAGCCGACGGACGCCGACCTGCACAAGTTCATCTCCGACAACCACGGGATGTTCGATGTCCAGGGCGATACGCGAGGCGGCACCGACGAACTGCACGGCGGCTCGGGCAACGACATCATCTATGGCCAGGGTGGCAACGACATCCTGTGGGGTGACGACGGCAACGACCTCCTCTATGGCGGAACCGGCAATGACGAGCTCCACGGCGGCGCCGGCAACGACGTGCTGATCGGCGGCAAGGGCAACGACACGCTGTGGGGCGACGGCGGCAGCGACACCTTCAAGTGGCAGCTCGGCGACGAAGGCACCACCGCGCAGCCCGCGATCGACACGATCAAGGACTTCTCGAAGGCCTTGGTCGCCGACGGCGGCGACGTGCTGGACCTGAAGGACCTGCTCGTGGGCGAAAAGGACGGCAACCTGAGCCAGTACCTGAACTTCAAGCAGGATCCGGACAACTCCAACAATACGATCCTCGAGATCAACACCAAGGGCCAGATCGGCCAGGGTGCGGACCAGAAGATCGTGCTGGAGAACGTCGACCTGATGCACGACGAAAACGGCCAGCTCATGAACAACCAGGCCGTCATCAATGACCTGCTGCAGAAGGGGAAGCTGAACGTCGACCACAACTAAGCCGTAGCAAATAGGGGAAGGGCCCGGCGGGGCCCTCCCCGGGCGTCTCATTTTTTTGGACTTTTCACCAGAAACGTTCAGAAACATGTGAAAATCCGCTTCATGCCATCGACCCGCCGTTACCGACGCACGCTGAATCTGTGCCGATTGGCTTTGCTATGCCTGGCTTGCGGCTGGGGCGGCAGCTCCGCCCTGGAAGTGAACGCCGACCGGCTGCAAAGCCTGTCGGCCAGCCGGTATGGCGCGAAGGGAGCCAAGGCGGTATCGAGCTGGCTGCAATTGATGCGCGCTCCCCCGCCCGCCCAGGAACGGGAAACCCTGACCCTGGCGAATGACTTCTGGAACCGGGCCCTGCTGTCCGGCGAGGACGTCACGATCTGGAAGCAGGCCGACTATTGGGCCACGCCGCTGGAATCGCTGGGCAAAGGCGCGGGCGACTGCGAAGACTACGTCATCGGCAAATATTTCTCCTTGCTGGCTCTTGGGGTTCCGGCCAGCAAGCTGCGTTTCATCTACGTGCGGGCGCGCATCGGCGGCGCCGCCAGCAGCAGCCAGGTCGCCCACATGGTGCTCGGCTATTACGAAACCCCGAACGCCGTGCCGCTGGTGCTAGACAGCCTGATATCGACCATCCTGCCGGCCACGCAGCGCCGCGACCTGACGCCGGTATTCAGTTTCAACGCCGACGGCGTATATGTTGACGGCAAACCCGCCGCCCCGGTTGATCGCCTCAGCCGCTGGCGCGATCTACTTCAACGCATGGAACGGGAAGGCGTGCGCCCCTGATTTCCGGAAACAACACCATGTCCATACTTCGACAGCTACTGCTCAGCGTTACCCTCGCGATCGGCGTCATTTTGCTGGGCACGCTGGCGCTCAGCGTCAACTCCGCCCGAGAGTACCTGTCCGGCCAATTGCAGGTGCAGAGCACCGACGCCGCCGTATCGCTGGCCTTATCGCTCTCGCAACCCGCCAACAATGATCCCGTGGTCCAGGAACTGCTGGTATCGGCCCTGTACGACGGGGGGCATTTCTCGCTGGTGCGGCTGGCCGACCCGGAAGGCAAGGTCCTCATCGAGCGCCGCTCCACGGCCACGGCGGCATCCGTGCCTGCCTGGTTCCAGACGCTGGCTCCGCTGAACGCGGAACCGGCCACCCACGCGGTCAGCGACGGGTGGCGCCAGATCGGCGAAGTCACCCTGGTCGCCAATGACGCTTATGCCTGGGAAGCCCTGTGGCGCAGCAGCCTTAAGATGATTGCGCTGGTGGTGGGCGCGGGAATTCTCTGGGCGGTGTTCGCCTTCCTGCTGGTGGGCTGGATCAAGAACCGCCTGCTGCGCGAGATCAGCGATCACGTGCGCGGCATCGGCCAAGAGTCCCCGTCCGAGCAGGTCGAAGCGCGCGTGCCCGAGCTGTCCGGCGTGGTCCAGGCCCTGAACCAGACCCGCGAACGCGTCTATGCCAGCGTCGAAGAGCAGAATGCCAAGATCGAATCCCTGGAGGTCGAACTCAACCAGGATCCGGTCACCGGCCTGCCGAACCGGAAGTACTTCGTCAACGAATTCCGCCGCGCGCTGGAGACGCCGCCGGCAGTGGCCGGCCGCAGCATGGACGGCGGCCATATCCTGGTGTTCCGCCAACGCGACCTGGCGGACTTGAACCGCCACATGCCCCGCGAGTTCATCGACCAATGGCTGCGGGCGGTGTGCGAACGTATCGATGGCACGCTCAAGCGCCTGCATGTGGCCGCGCCGCTCCTGGCGCGCCTGAATGGATCGGATTTCGCCCTGCTGCTGCCCGGCTGCGCGGCGCCGCAGGCGATGATGGTCGCCGAGCAGGTGCGGGCCGACCTGCACGCCTCGCGCATCCCTGTGGGCGAAGGACACCTTTGCCGGTGGGCGCAAGCCATGACCGACTATGGCCACGGAAATCAGGCCGGCCCTGTGCTTGCACGGCTGGACTTCGGGCTGATGCGGGCGGAAAGCGCCGGCAACGACCAGGTTGTGATCGCGGGTGCGACCGACATGCAATCGCCTTCGGAATCCGGCGAGCGCGCCTGGAAGGACGCCATTCAGTCCGCCCTGGAAGATCATCGCTTCGAGCTCTCCACCGAGCGCCTGCTGGCCGCGGACGGCGGCACGGTCCGCACCGAAGCCATGCTCATGCTGCGCACCGCCGCCGGCGAGGAGCCGATCCCCGCGACGCTCTTCATCCCTCCTGCCGTGCGCCTGGACCTGGTTGCGGATTGCGACCTGGAAGCGGTAAGCCTGGGGCTGGACTGGCTGGCTGCCCATCCTGGCGAGCTGGCGGTGCGGGTGGCCCTGCCCTCATTGCGCGGCCAGAAATTCTTCCGCCAGCTGGCGCTGCTGCTGACGGAGCACCGGCCGCTTGCTCACCGGCTGTACCTCGAAGTCGACGCGCACGGCCTGGTGGAGTGCCACGAGCAGATCGCCACGCTGGCCCGCGTCGCCGCAGAGTTCGGCGCGCATATCGGCGTGCGCCGCCTGGCGCAGCAGTTCGGCGCGGTGGCACAATTGCACACCCTGCCCCTGTCCTATGTGAAATTGGGCGGCGGCTTCGTGGGCGGCATGTCGCAAAGCCCCGGCAGCCAGCAGTTGGCCGCATCGGTGCTCGAAACGGCCCGGAAGCTGAAAATCGCGGTGTATGCCGAGGACGTGCCCGACGCCGAAACCCAGCGGATCCTGGCCAACCTGGGCATCGGCATCATGCGTGGCCCGGGCGTGAAAACGGCCGCAAGCGGAACCTAGGCGGGCCCAGTTCCCGCGGGCGCGCTCAGCGCGCCGCGGCCTTGCCCTTGGATTGCTCGTAGAGCGGCAGCACTTGCTGCGCCGCAGCCTGAAGATCGCTGATGCGCGAGGCCGCCGAGGGGTGGGTCGAAAGGATTTCGGGAGGCGCGCTGCCCTGCTCCGCCGCCCCCATTTTCTGCCATAGTGTCACGGCGGCCCGCGGGTCGTACCCTGCGCGCGCCGCCAGCTCCACGCCCATGCGATCCGCCTCGGTTTCGTGCGTGCGGCTGTTGGGCAGCGTGAACATCACGCTGGTCAGCTGGCCCCCCAGATCGGACGCCACGCTGGAACCGGTCGCGATGGACAGCACGGACAGCCCCAGATTGGTCGCCATCTGCTGCGATACCCGCTCGCGCGCATGCTCGCGCAGCGCATGGGAAATCTCGTGGCCCAACACGGCCGCCAGCTCGTCGTCCGTGGGCTTGATCTTGGAGATCAGGCCCGTGTAGACGGCGATCTTGCCGCCCGGCATGCACCAGGCGTTGACCTCGTCGCTGGACAACACATGCACTTCCCACTTCCAGCTGGAGGCGTCCGCCCGGAACACGGGCGCCTGCGCGATCAGCCGCTGCGAAATGGCGCGCACCCGCGCCACTTGCTGGGCGTTACGGTCCAGCAACCCCTTGGCCTGGGCCTCCTTGAGGATGTCGGCGTACTGCTGGGTGGCCTCCTGCTCCAGCGCCTGCGAAGGCACCATGCTCGACATGTACTGCGTCCGGTTGACGCCGACCGCGCCGGACTGCGTGGTGTTCATGCCAGTGCAACCGGCCAGGGCGGCCAGCGCCAGCGCGGCGCCCGCGTTGCGCAGCAGATAACGTTTCCGGATCATGTCGGCCTCCAGGGGGTATTCGAAAAACGTCAGCGTATCAGACCGGGTCCCCGCACTGTCCGCGATGGCGCAGCGCGTGGTCGATCAGCACCAGCGCCAGCATGGCCTCGGCAATCGGCGTTGCGCGGATTCCCACGCAGGGATCATGGCGGCCCAGCGTCTGCACCATGACCGGCTCGTTGGCGCGGTTCACCGAGCGGCGCTCGACCCGGATGCTGGAGGTGGGCTTGATGGCCAGCGACACGGTAATCGGCTGGCCGGTGGAAATTCCGCCCAGCACCCCGCCCGCATGGTTGGTCAGGAAGCCGTCGGGCGTAATCTCGTCACCGTGTTCGGAGCCGCGCTGCGCGATGCAATCGAAGCCCGCTCCGATGGACACACCCTTGACCGCATTCAGGCCCATCATCACGTGCGCGATGTCCGCATCCAGGCGGTCGTAGATCGGCTCGCCCCAGCCCGCGGGCAAGTTTTCCGCCACGACCTCGATGCGAGCCCCGACCGAGTCGCCGTCGCGGCGCAACTGGTCCATGTAGGCCTCGAGCTCGGGGACGACCCCGGCGTTGGGGGCATAGAACGGATTGTTGGGGACTTCGTCCCAGGATTCGAAGGGAATCGCGACCGGGCCGAGCTGGCTCATATAGCCGCGGACCTTGACGCCATACTGCTCGGCCAGCCATTTCTTGGCGATGGCGCCCGCGGCCACGGTGGGCGCGGTCAGGCGCGCCGACGAACGTCCGCCACCGCGCGGATCGCGCACGCCGAACTTGCGCCAGTAGGCGTAATCGGCATGGCCAGGGCGGAAGGTGTCGGCAATGTTGGAGTAATCCTTGCTGCGCGCATCCGTGTTGCGGATCAGCAGGCCGATCGGCGTGCCCGTCGTCACCCCTTCGTACACACCCGACAGAATCTCGACCTGGTCGGCTTCCTGGCGCTGCGTGACGTGGCGCGAGGTGCCCGGACGGCGGCGGTCCAGCTCCAGCTGGATGTCGGAGGCGTCCAGGGCCAGGCCCGGAGGACAGCCGTCCACGACGCAGCCGATGGCCGGTCCGTGGGATTCGCCGAAATTGGTGACGGTAAAGAGGGTACCTAGGGTGTTGCCGGGCATAAGGAGTCAACGGGTCGGGTTTGCGAGCAACCCCGATTATGACACCGCCGAAGCCAAAGCCTGGATTTCGGACGCGGGCGCCGGGCGCCCAAGCAGAAATCCCTGCATGACCCTGCAGCCCAGGGACTTGAGGATTTCGCGCTGACCCTCGGTTTCGACGCCTTCCGCGACCACGGGCAGGTGCATCGCCTGGCACAGCCCGAACAGCGCGGACACGACCTCGCGGCTGCCAGCATCCGATTCCAGGGCGGAAATGAAGCTACGGTCGATCTTGACCCAGTCGATGGGCAGGGAACGCAGGTGGTTCAGGCTGGAATAGCCACAGCCGAAATCGTCCAGCGCCACGCCGATGCCCTTGGCCCGCAGCGCGTTCAATACCTTCACGTGCTGCTCGTAGTGCAGGATGAAGATGGATTCCGTGATTTCCAGCACCAGCTTGCGCGGCGCCAGGCGGGCTCCCGCCAGCACGGTGGACACCAGGTCGACCAGGCCGTCCTCGTTCATCTGCTTGACCGAGAGATTCACATGCACGCGCCAGGCCGCCGGCCACTGCGCGGCCTGTGTACAAGCCCGCTCCAGGATCCAGGCCCCCAAGGGCACGATCAGGCCGCTGCGCTCGGCCAGTTCGATGGTCACGGCGGGCGATACGCTGCCCAGCACGGGATGATGCCAGCGCAACAACGCCTCGCAGCCCTGCACCACGCCCGTCGCGCTGTCGCAGACCGGCTGGTAATACAGTTCGAATTGCTCCATGGCCGGCGTGGTCAGGGCCAGCCGCAGGTCGTTTTCCAAGCCCTGCCTGTCGCGCTGGTGCGCAAGCATGCGGAAATCGAACAGGCTCCAGCCGGGCCCCCCGCGCTCCTTGAGCGGCACCAGGGCCACCTGCACGCAGCGTTGCAGCTCTTCCACGCTGCGCCCATGTTCGGGATACAAAGCCGCGCCGACGCGGAACACGGCGATGAGCGGGCGGCCGCCCAGCTGGTAGGGCGCGCTCAGGTCTTCCAGGAGCTTGGCCGACACCTGCGCCGCGCCCTCCTCGTCCACCTCCGGCACGCAGACCGTGAAGGCGTCGGCCCCCGTGCGCGCCACCATGCCGCCCAGGGCGCGCGCGATCAGACTGAGCCGGCTGCCCACCTGCACCAGCAAGGCCTGGTCTTCTCCCGCGCGCAGCATGGCGCTGATCTCGGCATACTGCTCGAAACCCACCAGGAAGAACGCGCCGCGCCGCGAGCGCTCGCCGGATGTGCCGAGCCAGGCGCGCGCGCGCCGATGCAGTTCCTGCTGGCTGAGGACCCCCGTCAATTCATCGCACGTAAGGCGGCGGCGCAGCAGGCGTTCCCTGCGCGCGAAGATCAGGCACATCACAACAAGCGCGACCGCCAGCACCAGGCACAGTGCGAGCAGGTAACTCTCACGCACGGAGCCCCCTATCCATAAGCCCCCGGCGTTGCGGTTCGGGATGGAACCCAAGGGCTGTAACATTTTTTAAATTATGCATTAGTTTCGCAAAAAAACGCCACACTACAGAGGCAACGCGCCTCTTTTTCCTTGTATTCCTACAGTTCTTCGGGTGCTCGCAAGCGGCAAAGACGGCCATGGATGGCATTCTCCGGCCTCTTGCGGCATGCTTCGTCCTTACTACTACGACAGGCGAACCGGAAAAATTAATACGCCCATCTCGCTGTTCTCGCTTGAAAAGCAACCGGGACCGAAATAATTGCACAGCTTGTCCGATCTCGGCACGGATTTAGTAATATTCTGTACGTTATGTGACATGTAGAATTACAGTACAGGCAGCACGGCTGATGTATTAGTAACGTGTGTCACGTTTCTTATCCAGGTTTTGTCGGACGCTCCTTTGTTCGATGCCCCGTTGACCGGACACCGGGCAGCCCGCGCCCGGGGCGCCGCGCCGGGCAGGAAGGGAACCTTCAAATACATGTCCACTTTCCGCCGGCTACTTTTCTTCACTTCCCTCCTGGTCGGCCTCGTCCTGCTTGGCGCCCAGGCGCTGGGGATGATGGCCGCGCACCGGTACCTGGAAACGCAACTGGCGCAGCGCAGCGAAGAAGGCGCGGCCATGCTTGCCTGGGCCCTGTCGCAGCCATCCGGCGAAGCCCTCGCAAAACAGGCCGCGCTGGCGGATGAGTTTTTCACGCGCGGCCAGTACGCGCTGGTGCGGATCACGGATGCACAAGGAAATCCGGGCCTTGAACGGAAAGCCCGGCCTGAAGACGCGCCGGCCAGGGAGCGCGCTTGGCGCAACGCCTGGCTGGACATGGAAGCGCCCCTTGTATCGCGCCCCTACACGGACGCCGGCGGCGCCTTGCGCGGCACTGTCACGGTCCAGGCGGATTCGCGGCAGGCGCGAAACACGCTCTGGCAAGGCGGCGTGCGACTGCTGGGCCTGGCGCTGGCCGCGGCGCTTCTCTGGATATTGCTCGCCCTGAACCTGATCCGGCGCCTGGAGGCCCACGCCACGCGCGATACCGGCGCAGGCCCGCGCGCGCCGGCGCCGGCCAACGACACGGCTTCGGACGGCGGGCGCCCGGCGGCCGGCGCGGAGCAGGCGCTGGCCGATGCCCAACGCATGGTGGCCGCCACGGTGCAAGAGCAGAACGCGCGTATCGAATCGCTGCAAAGCGAAGTCTACCGGGACCCCGTCACCCGCCTGCCCAACCGCCGGTACTTCGTCGAACAGTTCAGGCAGGCGCTGACGGACAAGGAATCCGAGGCGGGCGGCCATCTCCTGATGTTCCGGCAGCGCGACCTGGCGCAGATCAACCGGCACCTTTCCCGCGCCTTCACCGATCAATGGCTGCGCTCCTCGTCCGACCGGCTGCACAAGCTGGTGGCTGAATTCGGCGGACAGGCCGCCTTCATCGCCCGCCTGAGCGGCTCCGACTTCGCATTGCTGCTGCCCCGCACGTCGGCGCCGCAGGCCGGCCTGCTGGCGGAACGGGTGAGGCGCGAATTGCGCTCGCTGCGCGTGCCGATGGACAAGCATGGCTGGTGCCGCTGGGCGATGGCGATGACCACCTATGCGCCGGGCGACAACATGAGCGAGACCCTCGCGCGCCTGGATCACGCGCTGATGTGCGCCGAAAGCGCGGACGACGATCAGGTCACGCCCGCCAACCGCGCGCCTGACAGCACCCATATCGGCGAATACAGTTGGCACGACGCCCTGGTCACGGCGCTGGAACAGCACCGCTTCTCCTTGGCCGTGCAGCCGCTGCACGATTTGTCCGGCGCCCTGCTGCACCAGGAGGCCAGCCTGACCCTGCACGACACCGCCGACGCCGATCCGGTGCCCGCGTCCATCTTCATGCCGCCCGCGGTCCGGCTCGGGCTTTCCGCGGAATGCGACGTGCAGGCCATCCGGCTGGGGCTGGACTGGCTGTATTCTCGAACGGGCACGCTCGCGGTGCCCATTGCGCTGGCCTCGCTTGCGCAACCCTCGTTCCTGACCCGACTGGAACGCATGCTGGCCGACCGCCCCTCCCTGACCGCCCGCCTCATCATCGAGGTCGACGCGGCGGCGCTCATCGAGCAGGAAGTCGAACTGCACCAGCTTTGCGGCATCGCCACGGCCGCCGGCAGCCGGGTCGGCGTGGCGCGCCTGTCGCAGCAGTTCGGCGCCATGGAACGCCTGCACCAGTTTCCCCTCTCGTACCTGAAACTGAGCGGAGGCTTCATTACCGGCCTGCTGCACAGCCCCGGCAGCAGGCACCTGGCCGCCACGGTGGTTGCTACGGCCACGACGCTGCACATGGCCGTATACGCGGAAGACGTGCCCGATATCGCGACGCAGAATATCCTGGAGGGCCTGGGCGTCCACGCCATACGCGGCGCTGGCGTAAACTTCGCCCAGGCTCACGACCTCGCATCCGAACATCCATGGGTTTCTAGTTGACGGAAGGATCTCTTCTTCGCATCCGCGGGCCTTTTCGCCACAGCGGCGGCGCCCGCCGGGCGCACTCCGGGCGGCAAGCTCTCCTGCCGCAGCTGGGGCTAATGCTGTACGCCCTGCTCTTTCCCGCCGCCGCCCTGGCCTACGCGCCGGGCGCCGCTTATGAAGATATCCACCTGGGCCTGACCGCGGGCGTGGCGATGGCTTGCGCCCTGGTCTGCGCGGTTGCCTGGGCGGCCACCCGCAATGCCATGCACGGCGCGGGCCTGGCGTTCATGCTGATCGAAGGCCTGTTCCGCGCCACGCCCTCTTTACTGCCGCCCGGCGCGCTGCAAGCAGGCTCCTACGCCGCCCTGCTCGCCCTGACCGTCCCGTTCCTGTCGGTTCCGCCCGCCAGCTCCAGGCTGGCGACGGCCTGTCGCTGGGCCAGCGGCTCGCTGGCGGTCGTCATGGCGCTGGCCCTGATCTTCGCCTACGAGCCGGGCAATGGCATGATCCCCACCGCCATCGCGGGCGCCTGCGCCGCCGCCAGCGTTTTCCTGGCCGGCTGGCTCCTGTCGCGCGCCGCGCGCAAGGCGCCCGGGAACGCATCAACGCTGACCCTGGCTCTCGCGTATTGTGTTTCGGCATGGATGCTGGCGCACGATGCCTTGGGGCCCTCCAGCGGCGCGGGCACCGCGTTCGAACTCGCGCGGCTGCTGCTGGTATCGAGCGCCCTGTTGCTTCAGGCCATCAACAGGCCGTCGCTTCCCCAACCCTTGGCGAGCCGCGGCCATCACGCGCCCGCCGACGCGGAGCACCTCGCCCAAGGCGAACTGCGGCTGGCCGAACTGGCGGGCGCGCTCGATACGCAACGCCAGATGAACGCGCTGATCTCGCATGAGCTGCGGGCGCCGCTCGCCACCGTCAGCGCGGCGGCCCAATCGCTGGACATGATTCTCTCCGACGGCAGCGAGGCGGTGGGCAGCCGCCTGGCGCGCATCCACCGTTCGGTCGCCCGCATGACCGAACTCATGGATCAGCTGCTGAACCAGGACAGGCTGGGCGAACAGGCCTGGATGCCGCGCGGCGAGCAAACGGACATGGCGGAACTGGCGCGGGACGTTGTGGCCTCGATGCAGCCGGACACCGCCCATGCCCTGATCCTGCAGGCCGATGGCCCCCTGCCCGTGCATTGCGACCGCCCCCTGACCAGCGTGGTGGTGCGCAACCTGATCCACAACGCCATCAAGTATTCGCCGGCCAACCAGCCAGTCCGCATCGAGACGGGCCAGGGCCGCGACGGCGACAGCCCGATGGCCTGGGTCGCCGTCACCGACCGCGGCCCGGGCATCGGGGAAGAAGAACAGACCAGGATCTTCGAACCGCATTTCCGGCGCGCCGCGCACCGCGAGACACAGGGAATGGGGATAGGCCTCTACCTGGCCCGGCGCATCTGCCAGAACCAGGGCGGTTCGCTGACGATGCAAAGCGAAGTCGGCGTAGGCACGCGCTTTGTCGTCACACTACCGTCTAACGCGCCGGCGGCAGACGGCCCGCAATCGGATCAAGCGGCAAACACGTAACCCTGGCCGCGCACCGACAGCACCGGCAGCTTGAGGCCGGCGCTTTGCGCCTTGGCGCGCAGGCGGCTGACCAGCACGTCGATCCGGCGCAATTCAAAACCGCCCGGGCTGTCGGGCAGGAACAATTCCGCCAGGACTTGCCGGCTGACCGCGCTTCCGGCCGCGTCCATCAGCGCAACCAGGAAAGTGCGCTCCTGGGCGCTGAGATGCAGCGACGCCCCATCCGGCGCGACCAGTATCCAGCCGCCATCCTGCAGGGACCACGAACTGTCCGCCGACGCTCGCGTTTCCGCGTCCGCGGGCCGCGGCGCCTTGGCCAGGCGCATCCGCCGGGCCAGGCTACGGATGACCGAACTGAGTTCCAGCAGGTCCACGGGCTTGGTCATGTAGACGTCGGCGCCGCCCTCCAGGCCGCGCACCCGGTCTTCCAGGGCGCTGCGGCCCGTCAGCATGACGATCCCGACCGGGCTCAAGGCGCGCAGCCGGGTTGCCACGGAAAAACCATCTTCGCCGGGAAGATGAGCGTCAAGAATGACGATATCGCAGGGCTGCTCCTGCAACCGGCGATAAAACGCCGCCGCATTATCACAGGCAAATGCCACCCGAAAACCGTAGCCACCCAAGCCTAACGCCAATTCCTCCCGGAAGTCGGCGTCATCCTCAAGCAGACCGATACACAGCAAACCATCTGCGCCAGCCATATTTAGAGTGCTTTATATTCAAGAGTATCGACAAATGCCCCGCGGACGCTTGGCCCCCGGGGTGTCCCGTTGGCGACAATCTTACGACTTTTACAATGGAAACGAATGATTGCAGTGAAAAAAACTGCGATATTCCTTTGCTAAACCGTCATTTTCGCGTAAATCGCCGAAAAATTGCTTTTGGATTGATGCGATATTAAGAAGAGCAGCTGACCTCGATGCTGCCCGCCCAGTCGGGCGGTAATCCGGCATACCGCTCATGGCCCGGCTGCTCCACGTACGGATTGCGCAGCAGTTTCAAGAGCGTATCGATTTCGCTGGCGTCGCCCGCTTTTGCCGCGCGTATCGCCTCTTCCGCCAGGTGATTGCGCAACACATACAGAGGATTGACGCCGTTCATGGCCTCGGCCACCTCGGGCTCGGGCCGCCCGTCCTGCGCGTGGCGCGCCAGCAACCGGTCCAGCCAGGCCGCGGCCGCCGGGCGGTCGATGAACAAATCCTCGAACACGCTGCGCTGCCCCGACACCGCATCGGCCAGCCGCCTCCAGGCCAGGGTGAAATCGGCCTGGTTGGCGTCCATCAGCTTGAGCATATCGTCCAGTAGCGGTTCGTCATCCGGGCCCCAGGCGGCCAGCCCCAGTTTGGCGGCCATCCGCTCATGGAAAGCGCGCGTGAACACGGGCTCGTATTCGTCCAGCACGGCTCGCAGGCCGTCGACGTCCGGCACCAGCGCATGCAGGCTGCCGCCCAGGCGGTACAGGTTCCACAGGGCCACCGACGGCTGGCGGTTCCATGAATACCGCCCTTCCGTATCGGAATGGTTGCAGACATGTCCCAGGCGGAAGCCGTCCATGAAGCCGTAGGGGCCGTAGTCCAGCGTCAGGCCCAGGATGGACATATTGTCCGTATTCATCACGCCATGGCAGAACCCCACCGCCTGCCAGTCCGCCATCAACCGGGCCGTGCGGCGCGTGACCGCGCGCAGCAGGTTCAGAATGGACGCGGCGTCGTCCTGGGCCTCGCGGCATTCAGGGTAATAGCGGTCGATGACGTAGTCCGCGAGGATCCTGAGCTGATCGGGCTGGCGGCGCGACGACCAGTGCTCGAACGAGCCGAAGCGCACGAAACTGGGCGACATGCGGGTCACGATGGCGGCCGTCTCGACGGTCTCCCGCATGACCGGATCGTCGGAAACCACCAGCGCCAAAGCGCGTGTCGTGGGCACGCCCAGCCCATGCATGGCTTCGCTGGCCAGGTATTCGCGCACGGACGAGCGCAATACCGCGCGGCCGTCGCCCATGCGCGAATATGGCGTCATGCCGGAACCCTTGAGCTGCAATTCCCAGGGGCCTTCCGGCCCTTCGACCTCGCCCAGCAAATGGGCGCGCCCGTCTCCCAGCTGACCGGCCCAGACGCCGAACTGGTGACCGCTGTAGACCGCCGCCAGCGTGTCGCCGCCGGGCAGCGGCCGGGCGCCGGAAAACACGCTCAGGAACTCCGGCGTGTCCAGGACGGCAGGATCCAGGCCGATCAGGCGCGCGGCGTCGGCATTGGCGCGGAGCAGGCGCGGATTATTGAGGGGCTGGGGCGCCAGCCGGGTATGGAACGCCGCGGGCAGGCCGGCAAAGGAATTGACGGCGCGGAGGTCAGATAGCGAATGGGCGCTCATGCGCGTTGTCTCCTGGCGGCACGCTTGGCGGGCCGCACATAGAAAATGGCGCTCAGGAAGAAGACCGTCGACAACAGAATCTCCCCCCAAGCCATCCCCACGGACAGCGGGGCCGGGTCGGACATGGCGCGCACGGCCCCTTCCATCAGGTACAGCAGCGACAGCATGGACGCCCATTGATAGGTATAGATATTGCCGCGCACGATTCCGCGCAACGGGAACGCAAGCGGCAAGGCCTTCAGCAACATCCAGGAACCGCCGGGCCGCACCGGCGCCACCACGGTCTCCCAGGTGACGCAAAGCACAATCAGGGCAAACAGCGAAACCGAGGCCAGCAGGCGCAAGCGGGGGTTGAGTTCAGGGTTCATGCTGCTATTATCGCCTGATGAATAGCCCCGCCGAGCCCGCCGCCGCGCCGGCGGCCACCGAGCCCTCGACATCGCGCTCTTCATGGGGCGCGAGGGTCGGACGCGTCGTCCGCTTCACGGCCGAGCGCGCCGGTGAAGAAAAACTGCTTCAGGTCGCCTCCAGCCTCACTTTCACGACCGTGCTGGCCATCGTGCCCATGCTGGCCGTGGTGCTGTCCCTGTTCACCGCTTTTCCGGTGTTCCAGGAATTCCGCGTGGCGCTCGAGGATTTCCTGACCAACAGCCTGATGCCCCCGTCCGTCTCGGACAACATCATGAACTACCTGAACCAGTTCGCGCGCCAGGCCTCGCGCCTGACGGCGATCGGCGGCGCGTTCCTGCTGGTCACCTCGCTGTTGCTGATCATGACGATCGACAAGGCATTCAACGACATCTGGCACGTGTCGCGCCAGCGACCGCTGCGGCAGCGCGCGCTCGTGTACTGGGCGCTCATCACGCTCGGGCCGGTCGTGGCCGGCGCCAGCCTGTGGGCCACCTCGTTCGTGGCGCGCGAGTCGCTGGGGCTGGTGCGGGACGTGCCCGAAATCGTCAGCGTCGCCATTTCGTTCATCCCGCTCGTACTGACCGCGCTGGGATTTGCCGCGCTGTTCGTCGTGGTCCCAAACCGCGAGGTCCTGTGGCGCGACGCGCTGATCGGGGGCTGCGTGACGGCCATCGTGCTGGAAATCATGAAGTCGGCATTCGCCTATTACCTGACGCGATTCCCCACCTACACCGTCATTTACGGCACCTTCGCCACCCTGCCGATCTTCCTGCTCTGGATCTACCTGTCGTGGCTGGCCGTGCTGCTGGGCGCCACGCTGGCCTCCAGCGCGCCGCTGATCCGCCTGGGCCGCTGGGAAATCAACCGCTACCCCGGCGCGCCCTTCGTCGACGCCCTGGATGCCCTGCGCGCCTTGCGCAAGGCCCAAGCCGCCAACCCTCCAGGATTGCCCGCCAATATCCTGGCCTCGCAATTGCGGCTGCACCAGGACGAGCTGAACGAAGTGCTGGAAACGCTGAGCGGCATGGGCTTGGCGACGCGCACGCCCGAAGAGAACTGGGTGCTTACCTGCGACGCCCGGCAAACCTCGATGGCGCCCGTCGTGGACCATTTCCTGCTGGATCGGACGCAGTCCCGGGTCCGTAACGATCCGGAAATACTGCGGGTCGCCTCGGCCGTGATTTCCCAGCAAAATACGCCCACGCTGGAAGAAGTCTGCGGAGAAGCGCAAAATACTGAAAATGGAATCGCTCCCATATTGCAATTGGAAGCGAACAAGAAATAGTAAATAGCATTCGGGCGTAGTCCGCCCAGGAGGAACCGATGTTGAAGGTCAGCGAGATTTTGCGCGTCAAGGGCGATACGCTCTATACGGCGTCGCCCGACATGCCTGTGTCCCAGGCCGTGCAAACGATGAGCGAGCAGGATATCGGCTCGCTCGTGATCATGGAATTCGGCACGTTGACCGGCATGCTCACCTTCCGCGAGATCATCCGGCACATGCATGCGCATGGCGGCGCAGGCGAAACCACGATCCGCTCCATCATGGACGACGCGCCGGTCAGCGTGTCGCCCAACACCAGCGCCGAGGAAGTGCAGCGCCTGATGCTCGAAAAGCACGCGCGCTACATCCCGGTCATGGACGGCCCCACGTTGATGGGCGTGATTTCGTTCTACGACATGGCCCAGGCCATCGTGGCGGCCCAGCAATTCGAGAACAACATGCTGAAGGCCTACATCCGCGACTGGCCGACCGAAAGCGCCGAACCGGCCAAGCCCTGACCTGGCCCGCTAGCGGCGTCCGCCGCAGCTCACGCCCCCGCCGGCGCCGCCTCACAGGCGGCGCCGCGCACGTCAGGCGCATGCCGCTGGCTGCGCCAGGCGTCGTAGATGAGTTCCGGCCGATTCGCGGCCAGCAAGGCCGGATCGGACAGCATCCGGCGCCAGCGGCGCGCGCCCGTCTGCCCGTTCACCAGGCCCAGCATGGGCCGCGTCATCACCCGCAACGGCACGCCCCGCGCCACTTGGCGCGCGGCGTATTCGGTCATGGCGTCCACGACCTGGGCATCGCTGGGCAGCCGCAAGGACGGCCACAGCTGCAAGGAAATCTCGGACAGCACGCGCGGCGTGTGCCACGCGGCGCGGCCCAGCATCACGCCATCGAAATCGCCTGCGGCGCGCACCGATTGCTCCGCGTCGGCCAGCCCGCCGTTCAGCACGAAGGTGCAATCCGGAAAATCACGCTTGAGCTGCCGAACCACGTCGTAGCGCAGGGGCGGGATTTCGCGGTTGTCCTTGGGCGTGAGGCCCTTGAGCACCGCATTGCGGGCGTGGGCAATGAATATCCGGCATCCCGTGTCGTAGATCTTGCCCACGAAATCCCGGACAAATTCGTAGGACTCGTCATAATCCAGCCCCAGCCGGTGCTTGACCGTGACCGGGATGTCCACGGCGTCCTGCATGGCTTTCATGCAATCGGCGACCAGAGCGGGCTCGGCCATCAAGCAGGCGCCGAAGGCTCCCTTCTGCACCCGTTCCGAGGGGCAGCCGCAATTCAGGTTGATCTCGTCGTAGCCCCATTGCCGCCCCAACCGCGCCGATTGGGCCAGCGCGTCGGGCTCGCTGCCGCCCAGCTGCAACGCCACGGGGTGCTCGGCCTCGTCGAAGTCCAGGTGACGCTCGACATTGCCGTACAGCAGCGCGCCAGTGGTGATCATTTCCGTGTACAGGCGCGCGCGCGGCGCCAGCAGCCGGTGGAAATAGCGGCAGTGGCGGTCGGTCACATCAATCATCGGGGCGACGCACAGCCGCCAATCGGGGGAGTCCAAGAATCACTCTACAAAACAAGGGGATGCGGTATTTTACGGTGCTTGGCGGGATTATGCCCGGCGCCGGGTTCCGTCCGCCCTCCGAACGGCGGACAGGCCCGCCCGCCATGTGGTCTAAAATTGCGCCGCCGCACAGGCATGTCCAAGCGTCCGTTAACCTCTAACCCCCGCATATCAATGGCCGTATTCACTCCCGTATCCGACGACGACGCACGCGCCCTCCTGGCGCATTTCGACCTGGGCGAGTTCATCTCGCTGCGGGGGATTACGGCGGGTATCGAGAACACCAATTATTTCCTGTATACGACCCGCGGCGAATATGTGCTGACGCTGTTCGAGGTCCTGACGCACGCCCAGTTGCCGTTCTATATCGAACTGATGTACCACCTGGCCGAACGCGGCATTCCGGTTCCGCGCCCCCAGACCCTGCGGGACGGCACGCGCCTGACGACCCTGCACGGCAAGCCTTGCGCCATCGTCTCGCGCCTGCCCGGGGGCTACGAGCCCGCCCCCGGTCCCGCGCATTGCGCCCTGGCGGGCGCCACGCTGGCCCGCGCCCACCTGGCCGCCCAGGACTTCCCGCTGCGCCAGCCCAACCTGCGCGGGCTGCCGTGGTGGCTGGAAACGGCGCCCAAGGTCATGCCCTTCCTGGAACCCGGCCAGGCCCAGCTGCTGAGCTCCGAGCTGGCCGCCCAGGAAGCGGCCGCAGCAACGCCGGCCTGGCAGGCGCTGCAGACCGGCCCGGCCCACTGCGACCTCTTCCGCGACAACGTGCTGTTCGCCGGAACCTTCGAGGACCCGCTCATGGGCGGCATCATCGACTTCTATTTCGCCGGTTGCGACACCTGGCTGTTCGACGTGGCGGTCAGCGTCAATGACTGGTGCATCGAGCGGGACACGGGCGAATTCGTCCCCGAATTGGTGGAATCCTGGCTGGGCGCCTATGCCGCCGAGCGGCCCTTCACCAATGCCGAGCGCGAAGTCTGGCCCCTGATGCTGCGCGCGGCCGCGTTGCGGTTCTGGATATCGCGCCTGTATGACTTTTTCCTGCCTCGGCCCGCCCAGACCCTCAAGCCGCACGACCCGCGGCATTTTGAAAGAGTGTTGCGAGCGCGCCACCGCGCGGGCCTGCCCATGTTGCCGTAACCGTCGTGCCCCCCATAATGGCGTATAGCGTCCCTTTTTGAGAGATTCCCCCTTCTAGAGAGCCATGCAAGCAGCATTCCTACCCGCGGCATCCGGCTGGCAATGGGTCCGAGACGGCTTCCGTCTGTTCCGCAAGCAACCCCTGGCCATGTTCACCTGGGCCATGGCCATCAGCCTACTTGTCATCTTCGCCACCGCGACGCCGCCTGTCGGGCCGATCCTGGTCGTGGCGCTGATGCCCATCATCACCCTGATGACACTGTCCGCATGCAAGCATGTCGAGGCAGACCGCATCATGCTGCCCTCGATGTGGGCCAAACCGCTCAAGCAGCCCGGCGTCTTCAGGAAGCTGTTCCTGATGGGGCTGCTGTATGCCGCGCTGTGCATGGTGGCCGGCCTCGTAATCTTCCTGCCCTTCACCGATGCGATGGTCGAGGGAATGCGCATCGCCTCCGTCGAAAAGACCATGGCGCCCATCCTGTCGGCGATGGCGGTTCCCCTCACACTGTTCGCCATCGTCTATGTGGTGATCGCGGCGCTCTTCTGGCATGCGCCGGTGCTGGTGGCCTGGCACGGACTGCGCCTGGTCCAGGCGCTGTTCTTCTCCGGCATCGCCTGCTGGCGCAACAAATTGCCCTTCCTGGTCTATGGCGCCACCTGGGTCCTGGTGTTCCTGTTCATCGACCTCTGCGCCGGCCTGCTGGTCGCCATCGGCCTGTCTCCGCAGTTCGCGGGCACGCTGCAGATACCGTTCAATATCGCCGCGGGCGGCGTGCTGTATTGCAGCTTCTATCCCGCCTATACCTCCGTATTCGGCATCGAGAACGCCAGCGCGCATCTCGACGACGGCGGCGGCGCCCAGGCATAAGGCCACTCGCCAGGGCGCCAGCGCCCTGCGCACCCCCACCACCCGCCCGGCCGGCGACACGAAGGCCACGTCGATGGCGTGGCGCATGCCGAAGGTGTGCACGCCCGCGCACGGCACCAGCAGGATGCCGCAACGCGGTCCCGGCGCCGGCCTGCCCAGCAAACCTCGCATCCGACCCGGCCAGCGCGATACCTTCAACAGCCTGAAGCGCCCCCGCGGCAAGGGCGTCCGGCCGCTCATTGCACACTCTGCAGCAACTGCACCGCGATCGGAAAGGCCAGCACGATGAACGTGCACGGGAAAATGCAGCCGATCAGGGGCAGCAGCATTTTCACCGGCGCCTGCATCGCCAATTGTTCCGCGCGCACATGGCGATCGCTGCGGCACTGGGCGGCCTGCGCCCTCAGCACCGGCCCCAGGCTGATCCCCAAGGCCTCGGCCTGCGCCACGGCGGCGGCCCAGTTGCGCGCGAGCGGGCTGTTGCTGCGATCCGCCAGGGCCTTGATCGCCGCGCTGCGGGAAACGCCCGCCCGCATTTCGGCCAGGGCGTCCGCCAGCGCATCACGCAGCACGCCGGGCGGCCCGCTTTGGGCCGCCAGCTGCAGAGCGCCCTGGACGCTCAGCCCCGCCTCCACGCATAGCGTCATCATGTCGAACACGAACGGCAGGTCGCGCTCGATGGCGCGGCGCCGCTGCCGGCCAAGATCTCGCAGCCAGAGCCCCGGCGCGGAGGCGGCCATCAGCGCGGCCACCGCCGACCACGCTCCCCACTCCCAGGGCCGCGCCTGCGTCAGGGCAATGGCGCCGGCCGCCGTCACTCCGGCCGCCGCCACGGCCGCGCTCCAGCCCAGCGCCGCCAGATGCGCGTAACCGATGCCGGCAGGCAGCGATGCCTGTTCGATCGCACGGGTCAGGCGCAGCCGCCAGCGCCAGGAGCACAAGGGCCCCGCCAGCGGCGCCACGGCCGATACCCATGGCCAGGCCGCGCGCCACCACCAAGGCAGCGTCGCGGAGGCGTCCTGCTTTTCCAGCAGCAGCGGCTGCAGGATCACCCATGCCAGCCAGCTCGCGCCCAGCCCCGCGGCCAACACCCCCAGGTACAGCCACATCGCGTTATCCCCTCAGATGTCGATCCGGATGATGCGGCGGATCAGCAGCACTCCGGCAATCTCCAGCACTGCCACGACCGCCAGCACGGCCCACCCCAGCGGCGTGCTCCACAGCAAGCCCATGATCTCCGGCTCCAGGCGATTCAGCACGGCAAGCAGGAAAAGGGGCAGCGCCCCCACGATCCAGGCCTGCAATCGGCCCTGGGACGTCAAGGCAAGCAGCTTGGCTTGCAATTGCAGCCTGGCTCTCAAGGTATGGGCGATGCTTTCGAGCGCCTCGGCCAGGTTGCCGCCCGTCTGCGCGGCGATGCGCATGGCCGCCACCACCAGCGCGGTCGAGTCGGCGGGCATGCGGCCTTGCAGGTTTTCCAGCGCGTTGTCCCAGGGCACGCCCATGCGCTGCTCACGCAGCATCAGCCCGAACTCCTGGGCCAACGGCGCGCCGCTCTGTTCGACGACGTGGCGCAGGCCCGTGGCCAGCGCCACGCCTGCGCGCAACGCGGACGCCAGCATCAACAAGGCCATAGGCAACTGCTGCTCGAAGCGGCGCGCGCGCCTGCGCCGCAGCGCATCGACGACTGCGCGTGGCGCGCGCGACGCCAGCGCCGCGCCCAGGGCGGCCGCAACGCCGCTGCCCGTAATGGAAAAGACCAGCGCGGCGGCCAAGCCCGCGCATGCTACGGCGCCCGCCCAGAGTTGCGCGGGGTCTATGAACAGGAACACTTCGCTCAGCCGCAGGCCGGCTTCCTGGGTGTAGACCTCCCGGTAGCGCCGCAACGCGGGCGCGAACCACGCCTGCGCTCGCCAGGCCAGCACCACCGCGCAAACCATCGCGCCGCCGGCGGCCAGCCAGATCACGGCAGCCCCTGCGCGAACACCGATGCGCCGGCCTCCCGGCCCGCCGCGCCTGAGAACCAGGCCGCGTCTAAGGCCACGCCGCTTTCGGCCCATTCCCTGGCGAAACCAGGCAAGGCGCCGCATCCCGCGAAGCCGTGGTGACGGTCGTACCGGAACAGGTCTTGCAGCAGGATGCGCCCGCTTTCCATGCCGGCGACTTCGGCGACCGACGTCACCACGCGCTGCCCGTCCGCCAGCCTTGCCTGCTGTATGACGAGGTCGACGCTGGCGGCGATGTGTTCGCGCACGGCCGGCAGCGGCAGGTCCAGGCCGGCCATCAGTATCATCGATTCCAGCCGCCCCAGGGCGTCACGCGGGGAGTTCGCATGAAGAGTCGTCAATGAGCCTTCGTGCCCGGTGTTCATGGCGGTCAGCATGTCGAACGCCTCCGGCCCGCGGCATTCGCCCACCACGATGCGGTCGGGCCGCATCCGCAGCGCGTTGCGCACGAGTTCGCGGATATCGATGCGCCCGCGGCCCTCCTGATTGGCGGGCCGGGCTTCCAGCGCGACCAGATGATCGTGGTTCAGGCACAGCTCCGCGGCATCTTCGATGGTGACGACCCGTTCGCCGTCCGGGATTTCGTTGGAGAGGATGTTCAGCAGCGTCGTCTTGCCGGAGCCTGTGCCGCCCGAGACCACGAGGTTCTTGCGCATCTTGACGCACAACGCCAGGAACTGCGCCATGGCGCCGCTCAAGGACCCCGCCGCGATCAGGTCGGGCATGCGGGGACGCTGCCGCGGAAATTTGCGTATGGTCAGGCTGGCCCCCTTCATCGCAACGGGCGGGATGATGGCGTGGACCCGAGAGCCATCCGAAAGCCGGGCATCGACCATCGGCGAGCTCTCGTCGATGCGCCGCCCCAAGGGCGTCACGATGCGTTCGATCGCCCACCGCACCGATTGCTCGCTGGTGAATGCCGCCAGGTGGCGCCACAGCCGGCCGCCACGCTCCACATAAATCTCGTCGTAGCGGTTGACCATAATCTCGGTGATATCGCTCGCGGCGAGCAGCGGTTCCAGGGGGCCCAGGCCGACCGCCTCGTCCAGCACCTCGCGGCACAGCGCCGCCCGGTCCGCGCCAGGGGGAAGGTCCGCGTCCGCAGCAACGATCTGCGTCAGCAGGCGTTCGGCCTCCGCACGCAGCATGCCATCGCTCATGCCGGCCACGTCACGCCGGCGCAAATCCAGCGCGTCGAGCAGCGCGGCATGCAGGCGCCGACGTTCCTGCAGTTGGTGCTGCGGAGGCCGGGCCATCGGAGGCACGGGCGAAGGCTCAGGAACGGCATCGGCCCGCGCTTGCCCGATGGCCCCTGGGCTGGAGGCCGCACCGCCGCCCTCGGGCTCGCCTGGGTTCGCCAACGACAGCGACACGCGCAACCGGCATGGTCCGATCAGGATGTCGTCGCCGGGCAGCACGGGAGCGTGGCGCACTACCCGGGCTCCGTTGACCATGGTGCCGGCCAGCGTGCCCAGGTCTTCCAGGACGATATCGGCATCCTCGAGGAGCAGGCGGGCGTGCTGCCGCCCTACCCGCCAGTTCGCGATGCGCAGCCCGCAATGCGCGCCCCTGCCGATCAACAATGGCGCGGCGGCTTCGAGCCTCTTCACGGCCGCATCCTCGAATGTCATTTCTATGGCGAGCACAGCTTTACTCCTTATACGGGACATGGCCGTCTGGCTCCAGCGAAACCCATTGAGAGCCCGCGCCCGAATACGGATCCCACCCGCTGCCGGCGGCAGGCGCCGCGGTGCCGAGTCGGGGCGGTTCGGGAAAGGCGGCATCCAGCGCGTCGCGGCCCCGCCGCACCCGGTCCGCCATGGCGGGCTCCCCCTGCGAAATGATCTTGGGCGTGACGAATATCGCCAACTCGGTTTCGCGCAACTGGTAGCGGCGCGATGAGAACAATGCGCCCAGGATGGGAACGTCCTGCAGCCAGGGCAGGCCGTTGACCTCGCTGGCGCGCTCGCGCGACAGGAACCCGCCGATGACCAGCGTATTGCCGGATCGGACGTTGAATTCGGTGGACGCTCGGCGCGTGCGCAGCGCGGGCCCGCCTGCCACACTCAAGGAGGTGTCGACAGAGCTGGCCTCCACTTCGATCAAGGACCGGATGACGCCATTGCGATCGATGCGGGGAGTGATCCTGAGCGACACCCCGTACGGCTTGAACATCGTGGTGGGATTGCCGCGGGAATCGGTCGACGCATAGGGCACTTCCCCGCCAGCCAGAAAGGTCGCGCTGGCGCCGCTGCGCGCGAGCAGCTGGGGCTGGGCGAGCATGACGGCCTCGCCGCTCTGGGCCAGCGCGGCAATGCGGGCCGACAGCAAGGCATTGACGCCGAAATAACCGGCTGCCGCTGTGACTGGCCTCGCGGTTTCGATCACGGCTTCGCCTGGACGGTTCAGGCGCCCGAGGGACCCTCCGTCCCACGCCAGGCCTGCGTTGATGCCACCCTGGCTCACTCCGTCCCAGCGCACGCCCATCTCCTTCAGCCTGGACGTGGGGATTTCGACCACCTGCACGTCCAGCAACACCATGCGGTCCCACCCCACCTGCCCGGTGAAATCCAACACGGCGGGATAGCGCTCGGCCAGGGCGGCGATCCGCGAACGGTCATCATCGGAAAGATCATCGCCTTCGATCAGGATCCGCCCGCCCACCTCGGAACTGCGCGCGCCCGGGATACGGGCAAGCAAGTCGCGAACCTCGGCCCGCAGCCGCGGCGCGCCAGCCGCGACGACGCGCAGCTCGTAAGCCTTGGCCCGGCCCGCCCCTGTCCAGACATGCATCGACGACACGCCCTCCGCGCGCGCGAAGACCACGACATCGCGCCCTTCCGCCGCCACCGCTCCAAGCACCTGGCCATTGCCAATGGCCACGCGCCGAACGCCGGGATGCGACAGGATCCGCGTTTCGCCCACCTGCAACTCGAGCATTTCGGGCGCCGCCTGCGCAGCCGCGCAGACCAGGCTCAGGGCCAGGCCGGCCAGCACTGCAAGAACGCGGATCATGGCCGCCCCCCTTGAATGCCCGCAAGGGCGGAACCTGCAGCGTCCTGCAAGAAATCGTCGGCGTGCCCGTCCAGCCGGTCCCCGTAGAGAATGGCCACGCCCGGCGCGGCCTTGGGCTCGGGATCCAGCCCGATCAGCGATGCAAGATCGCTTTGGGCCACGCGCCCCACTGCCTCCGCATCGTCACGGTGACGCAGCAGCGCCGTCAGCGCGCCCGCCTGGCGCGCCGCGACGAAACGCATTGCCTCATCGGGACTGGCGGCCAGCGTCACGTTGCCGCCCGCCCTGCCGTCATCGCTCTCGGCCTCACCGCCCACGGCCAATACGCGCATGCCTTGCAGCACTGGCACGGTCAATTCCCGCTGCCGATGCGAAAAGCTGACGTAAATGTCGATCGCGTCACCGGCGCGCAGCATGTCCCCCGACCCGCCCAGATCGGCTGCGGAAACGGTCAGCGCCCGCTGCCCGGCCTTCAGCCGTGACGCCAGGGCCGGAACCGGCGCGCTGAACGTCAGGTGGGCACGGAGCACGGGTTCGCCATTGGCGACGCCAGCCTGCAGGGTTGCGCCAAGGACCTCGGCCAGGTCCAGCGGATCGATGCTGGTCCGGGATGCCCATTGTTCGGGAATCTCGCGCACGGCCAGATGCGTTTCGTCCAGCTGAGTGCCCGCAGGCAAGTCATAGGCCGCAACCAGACGGCGGACCTGGGGCACTAGCGCCTGGGCCTCGATCACCTGGATCCGTTGCTGCACATGCTCGCGCACTGCCCACGCCGATACCAGCCCGGCGCCCAGCGCCAGTGCGTACACGCCAGTTCTGCGCAGCCGCTGCGCGGCCATGATGATCCGCCCCTTCATGGCGCCCACCCTCGGACCAGAAGCCCGCTGCCGCCATCCAGCGGCACCAGGGAAATCCGCAAGCGGGCCGTGCCCTTGGTCCACCATTGCGGCTCGCCTGCAGCCAGCGGGCGCAGCCAGCCATCCCGCCTCAGGCCCGACTCCAGCCGTGGAGCCACGCTTGCGGGCGCCGTGTCATACTGCCAGATGCGATCGGTGACCTTGACTCCTTGGTCCAGCACCCCGACATCCAGCCTCAGCCGGGCGCCTGCGGGCAGCCACGCGGGCTCGGGCCGCACGGGTATCGTCCGGAGATTGAGCGTGGAGATGCTGCCGACCGTGCGGCGCGGCCCCGCGCCTTCCATCTGGACGACCCACTGCTCATGGCCGATCTGCCCCGACAGGATCGCCTGGCCAGGCAGCACGTTCAGGTCCGCCAGCGCGGGCTGCTGGCCCGACAGAAAGCGGATCAGTTCCGAAGCGCTCAGCGGAGCGTCGAACGCCAGTACCTGCGCCGGCATGCCATGCAGCCATATTTGATCCGCCAGCAGCTCGTGCCGGGATCCGGCGGGAAAGCGCAGCGCCGTCAAGGAAACCGGCCTGGCAACGGCCTGCGCCGGCCGGGCGAAGCCATTGGAGGCGGCCGCAAATTCCGAGGCCGACGCCATCTTCGGCCAGACGCAGGCCGTGCCTGCCAGCAAGCCCGCCAGCAACAGCCGCGCCGCCTGCACCATCTGGGCGGTCGCAACGCGCAGCAGGAACGGCGGCTCGCCGACCGAATTGCCGATGAAGAAAACACACACATTCATTTGTTCCGCTCCCCGCGCCTGCCCAGCCGATCCGGCGGCACCACGTCCGCCCAGGCCGACAGCCAATCCAGCGACAACCGCGCCCGCCGCCAGGGGCTTTCCATGCGATCGATGAGGTGCTTCAGGCGCCGGGCCTGGGCCAGGGAATCGCTTTCCGCGCGCCGCCAGGAATCCGGCGCCCGGCCGATGCGGCGCTGCGCATCGGCATCCCCGTGCGCATGGCCCGTTCCGCTTGCCACGTGCGTCCGGCGGGATATCCGCGGCGCCTCGGGCCCGCCCTGCCGGGCCTCTACCGATAGCAGCTGCAAGCCCCCATCGAACCAGGCATCCTGCAGGGCGGCCATGCGCGCCGGCGCAACGCCGGCCAGCGGCCTGGCCGTGCCCGACAGGCCCGGGCGCGCCGCCGCGGCCAGGTCTTTCAGCGGCTGCCCCAGAGCCGCGGCCATCGCGGCCTTGCGGCTGGCCTGCGCCAATTCCTGGGCCGAGAATTGCAACCCGCCGATACGCGAAACGGCCCATGCCAGCACGGCCAGCAAGGGCAGCATCAACAGCGCCTCGACCACGGCTTGGCCATGCTGCCGCGATAAAGAACCGTTCATGGCCCCTCCTTTGCCAAAGCGGCCTCTTGCGGAGTGACCGCGGACAAACGTGCTTGCCAATATGGCCGGAACAGCGTTGCAAGCTCGCTGCGCCCATCGGACCGGCGCTCGGGCCGGACGAAGTAGGTCTCGGCGGCCGAGGACACCGTAACGCCACCCGAGCGGCCCAGCGCCGCATAGGCGAACCGGCCGACTGGCGCTGCGACCGAACTATCGGCGTCCGTGGTCTTCAAGGCCGTCCCGGCCAGCCGGACCCCGATGGCGAAACGAAGGGGAGCTCGATGCCGAGCAAGGGCGATCTCGCGATAGGCGGGCAAGCCCCTGGCGGCCCACCGCTGCGCGCCTGCCATGGCGTAGGAGTTGGCCATGGGGTTGGTCGCACCGCTGAAAATGTCCCAGGACGTGGACAGTTCTACCCAGCGCCAGAAGTCCTGATTCGAGAAGTCGAGGGGCGGCTCGTCCACGTAGTCCAGCCCTTCCGGAGCCTTGCTTTTCTCGGCCTGCGCCGTTCCCCAGCCCATGGCGTACTCGCGGTAGTAGCACCCGACCCAGCGGTTGGACCGCAGCGCATGGAATGACTGCGTGTCCAGCGCGCCCCAGCGCCCGTCGGGGCCGAGCCATGTGAACCCGCGGCGGCGCAGCTCATGCCGGTGCAAGGGACAGCGCGTGCTGACCACCCAGGGATTGCGGCGGGTGTAGCTGCGGCTATCCAGGAAACCATAGCGCCCCACAGCCAGCTCGACGGCCGGCCGCAGGCCCGCTTGGCGTGTGGCGAAGCTGCGCTCGACATAGCCTGGCCAAGCATCCGACAGCAGGCGCAGCGTTGGACCTTGCCGCAGCGCACCAGCCCCGGCGCCCCCCGTGGCCTTGTCGGGAAGATTGGCGGACAGCACCTTGCGCATGATGCGCTCACGGGATCTGCCGAGTTCCCTGACGGCGGAGGCCGCCGCCACCTCCAGCACCTGGTGGACGATGCGATCGTGTTGCCCGAACGCTGCGGCCAGCCGCTGTTCTGCATCGGGCGCCGCCCGCGCCGCCTGATAAGCGAGCCCCGCATCCGGGCCGAACAGCATGGCGATCAGGCCTGCGGGCGGATTGCCGCGGTTGCGCTGCCCCTGCATCGTGCGGGCATACTGGGCGGACGCCGCCAGCGTGACGAGGTGGGCCATCGCCACCTGATGGGCGATCTGCGTGCGGTTGGCATAAGCCAGCGCATTGAGCGTGCGGGCCTGTTCGAGCGCGCCACTGTAGGCAGCGGCGTCGGCGGCATGCGTGAGGCGCAGGCGCGACTCCGCGGTTTGGCCCAGGTTGTAGAGAACGACCAGGGACACGGTGGCGGCCATGACCACCAGCACGCCCAGCACCAGCGCCTGGCCTTGCTGATGGCCGGACGGCGCGCATGTGCGGCTCGTCACTTCGCGTCCGCGGCGTTGCCGGTAAAGGACTTGAGCGAACGCGCCTTGGTTTGCGCGGCGGCCTTTTTCGCAGCCTGCTGCGCGGCGCGCGCCTCCGTGCCGCCATCTTCCCCCGCAAGCTCGCGCGCCATGGCGGCCGTCTGCGACCGGACCACCTGGCCGAAATACTGATACACCGCAATGGCCGCCACGGCGACCAAGGCCACGACAACGATATATTCCGTCATCCCTTGGCCCAACTGACGTTTCCGCAACCCCGACATGTCCGCTCTCCGACACAGTGAAAACAGGCTTCAGTGTCGATTTCGGAGCCTGGGTGCGGCAATTCGCGGATACCGAGGCGGGCAAAATTGTCGCCGTCTCATTGACGGGCCGTGGCGTGCTGCCTGGGCATTTGGAAGGGAGACCTGGCCAGGCCTTTGGGAATCTTGTAACCCTTTAATATTCAAGGGTTTTCCCTATTGCTCGGCCCACAGGCCAGCAGTAGATTGGAGTTGCCGGGCTGTCTGACACCCATCGCGTGCGAAGCCGGGCAGGAGCGCCTCAGACTCACCATGAGCTGGGGCGCTCTTCCATTTCTGCTTCGGGAAAGATGCGTCGTCCATTTGTCCTGGCATCAAATACAAACCGGCCGATTCCTTTGCACGCGCTCGCTACGCATAAAGGTTCCACTCCATAGACTTGGGCCACAGCGGTACCTGATCGGTTTGTGCAAACGGCGCAAATGAAGCAGGCAACAAGAATGCTGAGCCTCGCCAAGCTGAAGCATTCGCCTTCATACACCCAGTCAACGCAATTGAATTCTCGAGTCGGTCATGGTTCAGCGGTGGCTACCGGAAAAGACACTCACCACTTGCGGATGAAACAAGAGTCCGATAGGATTAATGCGTCCCTCATTTTAAATCGGCCGTTTTCTCTATTGAGCTTGGGTATGAAAGGCGACGCTGTCACGATCTTGCCTAATGGGGCATCTCCATGGAACTAATAATTCCAAGCCTTCGACGTAAATCCTTCCAGCTTCAGGGCTGCTGAGCTATCGCAGCCTGCACGCCCCGCCTCTACGTAGATCTGCACACGATATATGCAAAGAGCAAGCGCCCGATCCTCGCCTTTTTGGGATTTGCGAACGGACGAATTGCTTTTTCATCCCTCTTGATGCGCAGCCGCTACTCGCCCTTCCGCGTTCCAAGGATCGGTTCGCATTTCTCTCCGTGGACAACAGAACTCGGAAATGGGCCTCTTCGCAACGTTCAGCATGACAGGAACCGCCGTGACAATTGCGTTATGTGACGCCTGCTATAGCTTGGCATCAGGCATGGCAGGAACGCCTCCCCACGACAATCTCAGGTACCAGGGGTTTACTCCACATGGTTCTGGCGCCCCTGCAGATCGCGCACCGGTCGAACGCGTCAACCACTATCGATGCGTCGAGTGCGGCACTAGGTGGCTACACAAAATTGATCGATGGGGAGTCGAGGAAGGATTTCGCCTCGCAGTGTGAGCCCCCCAGGATCGAAAACAACCTTTCTGCCTGACTCTCCATATATGCTTGTCCAACACCGCAAATCGCGGTGATAGACACGGCCTTCTGCCTCGCCCCCTCCCCCCGTGACGGATAGACCGCGCTTCGGCCGCCACTCTCCCTCACATGCCCAGCGTTCCGCAGTTCGATGCGCTTGGCTGCGCGCCATTTACGTATCGGGCCCCGACCAATTTCTCTCACTTGCGCGTGACCATACCCCATGGCCGGCTTTCACTTGACCTGAAAATCTCGCGAATTACATGGCGGCAATTTCCACGCAGCAATTCACCCGTAAACCCATAAAAACAAAGATATTTATCTCTCGAATTCGCTAAAAAAAAATATTCAAGCGACAAATGGGAATTTACAAGAATATTTTGTAACTCCAATAGAAATCGGTCCGCCGCGCCGCAGCATTCTTTTTATCGTTATATTTCGTTATAAAACAAAGCTGCAATAATTAGAAATATTACGATTTATTTTGGCCGGATAGTCTTTTTTTGTAAATTATTCTGGCCATTTAGCATTGTTATGACTTTTTATTTACATTTAGTATCTTTAAATTTTGCCCGATCGTGAATTTTGAAACTGTTTGGAAAAATTATTGCAGAATATATTAGGATTTTTTTTCATAAGGGTTATCCCTATAAATCCGTAATTGAGCTTCATCAATAATTGCCTCGAGTAACTGCGGTTTATCGACAGTTACTTGAGCCCTCGTTTCTGGGCGCCTGCCATCCGCGCAACTTTCCACATGGGAGAAAGTCAATGCCGCCCGTCTGCTACTAGCACCCCGTCACTAGCTACTGTTACGTAGCACCTCCCTTTCGTGCCCCAAAAAAATCCAAGCGTTTCTACGCCTGGAGGGGGACTTTTACGCAAAAAATTCTAGGAAAATCATGGCCCTTAATATTTCTGTCGGAGCGAACTCCACTGAAACCATTAACTCGGCAAATGCGCCCACTGACGACATAGTTAATGCCCAGCTTTTGGGAAATAGCGACTTGATAATCGACGGCGTAGATATTTCGCTGAATGCCACGATTGGCGCCGGGGTCTTGCAATCCAACACCGTCAGCGCGGTAAACGGAGCAAACGTGGTTGTCACAGGCGTAGCAGGCGTGACTGCAGCCAATGCCATTACCTACAACATCGGTGCCGACTCATCCCTCCAATACGGAGGGGAATTGTTGGATGTCTCCTTGCTGGAAAACACGAAGATCAACTTCGATGCGAACGGCACCGGCACGCTGAAAGTCATCATGCCGACGGTTGACCTCAACCTTTCCAGCTTTCCGACGATATCCGGATTGAAGAACGGCGACCAACTGATTGTCGAGAAAGACAATCTCATCGGCGCGAACACCGTGGGCAATAACGTTGTGTTCAACGAAGCCACCGGCGTGCTGCAGGTTCAGTATGTAACGAGCGGCCCCATCCCCATCACCACGAATCTTGCATCGTTCCAGATCACTGACTACCCTCCCGGAGCGACTTTCAGCATCGACGCTGCCGGCAACGTCACGTTCGCCTGCTACCTTCGCGGCACGCGGATTGCCACGGTCGATGGCGAAAAGCTCGTGGAAGATATCCAGGCTGGCGATCGCGTAATTACGGCCCGAGGCGGCGTTGCCACAGTGAAGTGGGTTGGCCATCGCAAGCTGAACAGCAGCCGCATCAAGGCTTCTGACGCAATTCGTGCCTACCCCGTTCGTTTCGCTGCCGGCTCGCTGGCGCTCAATGTGCCCAAGCGCGATCTGTATGTTTCGCCGGGCCACCATATGTACTTCGACGGCAAGCTGGTGCCAGCGATGTTGCTGGTCAATGGCCAGACCGTTACGCAGGAATTCGACCGTACCTCCTTCGAATACTTCCACATCGAACTCGATCACTTTGACATTCTGATTGCCGAAGGAGCCGCAGCCGAGTCATACGTCGATACGGGCAATCGCAACATGTTTGAAAACGCCACAAGCGTTGCAATGAATCCCGATTTCGGCCCAGCCGATGGCCGCCCGCAGATCGAAGGCATTGAAGTCGTGCGTTCCGGGCCTGTCGTCGAGGCGCTGCGCAAGTCCATCCTCCAACGTGCAGAAAAGCTCACCGGCGCCCGCCGGGTAACCGAGACAGGTCTGCATCTTCAACTCGGCGGCCGCACGATCCATTCGGCCAGCCAGACGAACGAAGGGCCGGTCCGTTTCGAGTTGCCAACGCCGGTGCTCGACGACGTGATCATCGCATCACGTTCGGCAGTCGTGCGTGATACGACCACGCATGCCCGGCGCGACCTCCGCACCGTCGGCGTTGGGGTGTCGAGAATCGTGGTGGAAACGTCTTCTGGCCGCCATGACATCGATCTGCAGCATCCCGCGCTGGAGGGCCTGCACGAACAGCAAGACGTTCATGGCGTAAGCATGCGCTGGACTGGCGGTGCTGCTCGTATCCCCGCGGCCTTGCTCGAAGGCGCAATCGCGATCGAACTGCACGTCCTGCGAACCTACACCTACTGGCAAAAGGCAGCCTAAGCGACGATCACGCTCAATGTTCCTCGGCGTAGGCCGTGGCGCATTGAGCGTGTCTTAGCCATCCGTCGGCTGGAGATAACTTGTATGCAGCGCCCAGAACCCTTTCATTCCGTGAACGGATACACGAGCGTCACAAAAGAAGCGCCTCTCGAAGTCGGGTTATGCGACCCTTGCCACGTATTGGCCAGTTGCCGCCCCAGGACCGAACCTCACGCGACACTCCAATTTCTAGACTCTGCCGCCGCGCACAGCAATCCCATACTGGCACGCGAAGCCGGCGGACGCATTGACAAGTACCGCTGCATGGTTTGCGGAACCAAGTGGCATCACAGAGTCGATCGGCACGACGTTGGCCGCGGCTTTCGATTGGCCCCCGGGTAAGCGTTAAGGTGTGCCCCGTATGCCCATTGGAGCGTCGCGAATCAGCGCTTTGCTCGAAAGTCATTGGGTCAAAACGCAAAAATTTATCATTTGCGCCGAACGGAGCCATCCGGGACTCTAGGCAAGGGTCATATTTGTGGGTGAACCGATACCATCTGGCACCGGTTCACCCATTATGGATCGTGTAGACGACAAGAAAATAATCGAAACGCTCCGCTTAGTGCCCTATTTCCGGCTCATGCAGGCGATACGCTCGATAGAATCCTCAATGCTTGGCAGGAAAATCCTCCGGCCACCGCATCGGACGGGGTTGGTCTTGCTTAGACTTCCCGTCGGGCGCATGTTCTTCCTGCGAGCGATCCGGCTTAACCGGTTTGCCCGAGTCGTTGTGCTTACCGTCGGACGAGGGGCGGGTTTCACTCATGGCAGGCCTCCCATGCACGCGCGAAGGTAGGATATGCGCGTTTGTATCCTATGCTCTCATGAATCCACCCTTCTCTATAGAGCATTTGCGACTAGTCCTCTTGGATGAGCAGGCCGAACCCGCCAGAACGCAATCACGCCGCTGCGCACCCAAAACCCAGTCAGCTAATGCTTGGGAGAAAAATCACCGGGCCAGCGCCTCGTCTCTTCCCTGCCCTGCGTACTGGTATTGCGCATACAACCTCCTCGCCGTCGTGGCGAAAGCCGATAGCCCGGGAACCGGGACGAACTGAGTATTCAAGCGTTTTACGGCATCCTGCTGCTCAGAATTAAGAGGCTCATCCGAGCGCGTGAGGCTGAACCTCTTGGCAAACAAAAGCCCGCAAAAAGCGGGCTCATTGAGTCGAGGGAATTAATGCTTAAGCGGGAAATCGCCTGGCCATCTCATACGATCATCGTTCCTCAATATAGAATAATTATCATTCTTTTCTAGGTGGCAAAATTCCCACGAAATAAGCGGCTTATTAGGCCGACGAAATAATTCGACCCGTCCTTGCTCCCGTCCCCGCAATACGGGGAAAAAGGCTACGGACGAAAAAACGTTCACTCCGCCACCCGGTACACCAGCGCGGCTACCGCCTTTTATGGCGAACGCCTCGCTCACCCCACGCGCATCAGCCCATTGTCGATGACCACGGTCTCTCGTTCGACGACCCGCGCCCGGAAGGATCCGTCCCTCCAGACTTCCACCTGGAGCGTCTCGCCCGGAAAAACCGGGCCCGAAAACCGCAAGGAAAGCGAGCGCAGGGAGCCGCCCGCGTCCGGCAGCAGCTGCCGGGACACGGCATGGGCCACCATGCCGAAGGTGCACATGCCATGCAGGATGGGGCGGGGAAAACCCGCCGCCCGCGCGACCTCGGGGTCGCTATGCAGCGGGTTGTAGTCGCCGTTCAGCCGGTAGATCAGCGCCTGCTCGGGCCGGGTATTCAGCAGCACGCTCCAATGCGGCGCGCACGCCGGCATGGCATGCGCGGGACGCGCCTGTCGTCCGGCGCCAGGCATGCCGCCGTCGCCGCGCAGCACATGCGTCGCCGAGGTTCGCGCGATGAGCCGCCCCGAATCCGCTTCCGTCAGCGACTTCTCCGAGTACAGCAGCAGCCCCTTCTCGCCCTTGTCCACTACCTCGACGACGCGGGTCTTGCCTATCAGCTCGCCTGCGGGCGGCAGCGGATGGAAAAGCTCCATCCCCTGCTCGCCGTGCAGCAGCCTGACCGTATCGGCCCCGATCTCCGGCGCCTTCAGCCAGAAGCCCGGATACCCCAGCACCACGGCCATCCAGGGCAGAGCCTGCGGGTCGTGCTGCCTGCCCACGTATGCCAGGTCGTGGAGGTCCAGGGGATCCTGGCCCAGGCCGACCGACAACGCGTACAGCATCGTATCGCGCGCGGTGTACTGCTGCCGAACCTCCGGCAGCTCGTAGTTCAGCAGTTGCTCATGACTCAAGCGCATGGCGCCCTCCCTTCCTGTTGCCTGTAAATCGATTGCGCGGCAAGCGTCGCGGGATCAGATGGGATCCCAGCTCATCACATCGGGGGAGCGCTCAAGCGGATAGAAATGCTTCTGCATCGCAGGAATGGCGACCTCCGCGATGCGCTGCGGCGTCCAGCCTTCGCTGTAGTGCACGGAGCGCAACGGGCGCGGCTGGCTCATCAGCATGATCTCGTTGGCACGCACGGCGAATATCTGCCCGCTCACCTCGCGCGCCGCATCGCTGAGCAAATACACGGCCATCGGCGCGATCTTGCCCGCCTCCATCTTCTTGAGCTTTTCGACGCGGTCCCGCTGCTGCGGCGTGTCGGTGGGAATGGAGCTGGTCATGCGGCTCCAGGCGGACGGCGCGATGCAGTTGGAGCGCACGTTGTACCGGCCCATGTCCAGCGCGATCATCTTGGACAGGGCCACGATGCCCAGCTTGGCCGCGCCGTAGTTGGCCTGGCCGTAGTTGCCGATAAGCCCGGAGGTCGAGGTCATGTGGACCATCGCCCCGCCCTCCTGCTCGCGGAAGTGCGCGGCGGCCGACCGGCTGACGAAGAACGTGCCGTCCAGATGGACCGCGATCACCGAGCGCCACTCGTCTTCGCTCATTTTGTGGAACGAACGGTCGCGCAGATTACCCGCGTTATTGACCACGCCGTCGATGCGGCCGAATTCGTCCATGGCGCATTGGATGATGGCGTTGGCCGACGCGTGCGTTGCCACCGAATCGAAATTGGCGACCGCCGTGCCGCCGGCCGCGCGAATCTCGGCGACGACGCCGTCGGCCGGCGCCACGGGCGCTTCGTCAACGGAAAGGTTGTCGCCATTGAGCGCAACGCCGATGTCGTTGACCACCACCTTCGCGCCCTCCGCGGCCAGCTGCAACGCGATCTCCCGGCCGATGCCTCCGCCGGCGCCGGTCACCACCACCACTTTGCCTTCCATCATGCGTTCCATGCCTGAGTCTCCTGAGAGCCGGTCCGCCGGAATCCCCGACGGCCCCGGCTGCAAACATCGTTGTCTTACTCGGTCGTTACGTTGGCGCGGCGCACCACCTCGGCCCACTTCTTGCTCTCGCTGGCGATGAACGCCGCGAACTCGGCGGGCGAATCCGGCTGCGGCACCGCCCCCTGGTCCCGGATCTGCTTCTGCATGTCGGGCGTCCGGATGATGTCGACCACTTGCTTGTTGATTTCCGTGACGACGGCGTCGGGCGTCTTGGCGGGCGCCCACAGGCCGAACCACGAAACGACTTCGTAGCCGGGGACCCCGGCCTCCGCCACCGTCGGCACATCCGGAAGCTGCTCGCTGCGCTGGGCCGAGGTCACCGCCAGCACCTTCAGGCGGCCGGCCTTGATGTGCGGCAGCGCCGAGGGCAGATTGTCGAAAATCATCGATATCTGCCCGCCCAGCAAGTCGGTCACTGCGGGAGTGCTGCCTTTGTACGGAACGTGCACCATATCGACGCCGGTCATCATCTTGAAGGTCTCGCCCGACATGTGCAGCGTGCTTCCGTGACCGGACGAGCCGAAGGTGAGTTTGCCGGGATGGCTCTTGCCGTAGGCGACCAGCTCCTTGACGGTGTTGTACGGCGCATCCTTGGGCACCACCAGGGCGTTGGGCACCATGGCCGTGCGGGTGATCGGCGCGAAGTCCTTGATGGCGTCATAGGGCATGGATTTGTACAGGCTGGGATTGATGGCGTGCGTGCCGATCGTGCCCATCACCAGCGTGTAGCCGTCGGGCGCGGCGCGCGCCACCTGCGCGGTGCCGATGTTGCCGCCCGCCCCCGGCTTGTTTTCGACCACCACGGACACGCCCCAACGCTCGCCCAGGCGCTGGCCGATCACGCGCGCCAGGATGTCCGTCGTGCCGCCGGCGGAGAACGGAACGCTGATGGTGACCGGTTTGCTTGGATAGCCCTGCGCGCCTTGGGCCGCGGCCACGTTCGCGGTGCCCAAGAGGGCGGCCAGGCCCAGCGCCGCCCAGGCCTTCAGTGATTTGTTTCGCGCCTGGGATGCGGACGCGTCGCTATGGTTTGTATTGAACATTGTCTCCTCGCTCGTTGTCGGTTTTTCTTGGAGCGGCCCGCTTCAATCCAGCAATGCGAGCTCTTGCCCCTCTCCCACCTCGTCTCCGACCGCCACCAGGACCCTGGCGATACGGCCGTTTGCTTCACTTTCGACGGGAATCTCCATTTTCATGGACTCGACCTTGAACGCCTCGTCGCCCGTCGCGACTTGCGCGCCCTCTTCCACGCAACAAGCCACGATGCGGCCCGCCACGCTAGACACAATCTTCTTCATGCTCGCTCCTTCGATGCCTGTGTTGAGATCAATGCCTGCAGACCATCCACGGTCATGGCGCCCGCCCCGAACCGCTCGGACCGCAGCACCTGCAGGATCATCGGGATATTGGTCTTGATGCCTTCCACCCGCGTGGCATCCAGCGCGTCGATCAGAGCCCGCGTGGCGTCTTCGCGGGTATCGGCGTGCGCAATGATCTTCGCGACCATGGGATCGTAGTGGCTGGAAACCCGGTTGCCCGCCGCATAGCCGGTCTCTATCCGCAGGCCCGGCGCCGCGTCCGGCAGATCGAAGACTTTCAGCACGCCGGGCGACGGCAGGAAGCGCACCGGATCCTCCGCGCACACGCGCGCCTCGATGGCATGCCCCGCCAAAGCCGGCTTCCGCCCAACCACGGAGGACAGCGTCTCGCCCGCGGCCAGGCGGATCTGAGCCTGCACGATGTCCACGCCCGTGACCGCCTCGGAAATGGCATGCTCGACCTGCAGGCGGGTATTGACCTCCAGGAACGAAAAGCCGCTTTCTGGCGTATAGAGCATCTCCACGGTGCCGATGACGTCGTAGCCGATCTCGCCCAGAATCGCCGACAGCCTGCCCGCCATGTCCGCGACGGCCTTGCGGTCGATCGCGGGCGCGGGCGCCTCCTCGATCACCTTCTGGTAGCGGCGCTGCGTGGAGCAATCCCGCTCGAAGAGAGACAGCACGTTTCCGTAGCGGTCCGCCAGGAACTGGAATTCGATATGCCTGGGCGCCTTGATGAACCGTTCCAGATAAAGGGACGCGTCGCCGAACGCCTTTTCAGCCATGCCCCTGGCGCGTTCCCAGCAAGCCGGCAAGGACTGGGCGTCCTCGGCTGGGACCATGCCTATGCCGCCGCCTCCTCCCGCCGGTTTGATCAGGACCGGAAAACCCAGCGCCTCGGCCGCGCGGCAGACGGCGGCCATGTCGTCTCCCGGCAGAACGCCCGTGCTGCCGCCCGCAGGCAGCCCATGCCGCTGCATCAGCGCGCGCGCCGCGGCCTTGTTGCCCAGGGCGTCGATCCACTTGGCGGACGGCCCGATGAAGCAATGCCCGGCAGCCTCGACACGGCGGGCGAACTCCGCGTTCTCCGAAAGGAATCCATAGCCCGGGTGCAGCGCGTCGGCGCCGCAGCGCGCCATGACGCCGAGCAGCGCGTCCTGGTTGAGATAGCTGTCGCGGGCAGGGGCCGGACCGATGCAGACGCTTTCGTCGGCCTGCCGCACATAGGGCAGATCCGCGTCGGCCTCGGAATGCACCACGACGGACTGCAGGCCCAGCGCCTTCACGGCGCGCAGGACGCGCGCGGCGGCAGCCCCGCGGTTGGCGATCAGTATTTTCTTCATGGTTGGCGTCTCATGGCCGGAATCCGGTGTTCACCTGGCCCGGCTGGCGCAGCGGCGCGGCCAGGTTGGCAAACTCCACCAGCCGCGCGCGCGTGGCTGCCGGATCGATGATGTCCTCGATCACGAAGGCCTCGGCGCTGCGGAACGGCGACGTCAGGCTGCGCACCCTGGCTTCGATTTCCGCGCGCTTGGCCTCGGGGTCGCTGGACGCTTCGATCTCCGAGCGGTATGCCACTTCCAGGCCGCCCTCGATAGGCAGCGACCCCCACTGGGCCGAGGGCCAGGCATAACGGAAATTGAAGCGGCTGGAGTTCTGATGTCCGCCCGCGGCAACCCCGAAGGCGCGCCGCATGATGAGCGAGAACCACGGCACCGTCGATTGCGAAACAGCGGTCAGCGCGCGCACGCCGGCGCGCATCACGCCGTCCTTCTCCGCCTCCAGGCCAATCTGGAAACCCGCGATGTCCACCAGGTTCACGACCGGCAGATGGAAGGCCTCGGCCAAGTCCACCAGGCGGATGAATTTCTCGGCGGTATGCCGGTCCCAGCCGCCGCCGTAATGGTAGGGATTGCTGGCTGCGAACAGCACCGGCCACCCGTCGATCCGCGCCAGGCCGCCGACGATCGCCTTGCCCCAGTGCCGCCCGATCTCGAACAGGCTGCCGGGATCGAACAGGGTTTCCAGTATGGGCCTGATCTTGTAGACCTTGCGCGTGTCCTTGGGAATGGCCGTGCGCAGCCATTCCTGGTCCGCCGCGGCGGCGGGAATCGCGCCCCGCGGCGCCAGCTCGTATACCGAGGGCGGCAGATAGGACAGGAAGCGGCGGGCGGCGCGAAATGCGTCGTCCTCGGAATCCACCTCGTCGTCCACCACGCCGTTGCGCGTGTGGATGGCGCTTCCGCCCAGCTCGTTCTTGCTCAGATGCTGGCCGATCTTGGCCACCACTGGCGGCCCGGCGATGAACAGCTGCGACGTGTCCTTCACCATCACCGAATAATGACTGCCCGCAACCCGCGCCGCGCCCTGGCCCGCCACCGAGCCCAGCGCCAGCGACACCACCGGCACCTGGGTCAGGTTGCGCGCCACATAGGGCCAGATCTTCATCTTGGGCAGCAGAGCGTGCCCCATTTTCTCGATGTTCTTGACCGACCCGCCGCCGCCGGTGCCGTCGATCAGGCGCACCAGCGGGATGCGCAAGTCGTACGCCATCTGTTCGGCGAACATCATCTTGTCGCCGACGGCTCCATCGTTCGCCCCGCCCCGCACGGTGAAGTCGTCGCCCACCACCACGACGTTCTTACGGTCCAGCGTGGCGCGCCCCATGATCACGTTCGACGGCACCACGTTCGTGAGCCGGCCCTGCTCGTCGTACTCGCCGCTGCCCGCCAGCCCGCCCACTTCCAGGAAAGAACCTTCGTCGACCAGCCGTTCGACGCGCTGGCGGATGTCCAGTTTTCCCGCGTCGTGCTGGCGCTTTATCTTTTCCGGACCGCCCATGCGCAGGGAATACTCCCTGCGGCGCTCCAACTCTTCCAACTCATGAGTCCAACTCATTACCGCCTCCAATAGCGGCGCCCGCCTGTCGGCTCAGGGCGCCAATTCGATCCATGCATCGTCCAGCGTCAAGGCCACGGCGGTCCGCTCCTGCAGCGCGGCGAAATCCAGCCCCCGCGCCATCGCCTTCACGCGCAGGCCGTCCGGCGTCACGTCGATGATGGCCAGGTCGCTGTAGATCCGGTCGACCACGGCCTTGCCGGTAAGCGGATAAGTGCATTGCGGCACGATCTTCGGCCGGCCGTCCCGGTCCACGTGCTGCATCATCACGAAGATGCGCTTGGCGCCCGCCACCAGGTCCATGGCGCCGCCCACCGCGGGAATCGAGTCCTCGCGCCCGGTATCCCAGTTGGCCAGGTCGCCGTCGGCCGAGACCTGGAACGCGCCCAGTACGGTCAGGTCGATATGGCCGCCCCGCATCATGGAAAACGACACGACGTGGTCGGTGATGGACGCTCCCACATCCAGGGCCACCGGGTCCTTGCTGGCGTTGAGCAGGTCTCCGTCGATTTCCTGGCCCGGCGCCAGGCCTCGCATGCCCAGGATGCCGTTCTCGCTGTGCAGGACGACACCGGCCTCCGGCGACAGGTAGTCCGCCACCAGGGTCGGCATGCCGATGCCCAAGTTGACGTAGGATGCCGGCGGAATGTCGGCGGCGACGATCTGCGCCATGCGTTCGCGCGATAAGGTTTCAATTGGCATTGCGGCACTCGACGAGGCGTTGCACGAAGATTCCCGGCGTCATCACATGCTCGGGCGCCAGGGTTCCCAAAGGCACGATCTCATCGACCTGGGCGACGGCTAGCCGGGCGGCCATGCACATCACGGGCCCAAAATTGCGGCTGGCGTAGCGGTAGGTCAGGTTGCCCGCGCTATCGCCGCACTGTGCCTTCACGAACGCGACGTCGCCAGGCAAGGGATCTTCCAGCACGTAACCGCGGCCATTGATGCTGCGGGTTTCCTTGCCCTCCGCCAGGCGGGTGCCATAGGCGGTGGGCGTAAAGAAGGGGCCGATCCCCGCGCCGGCCGCGCGCAGGCGCTCGGCCAGCGTGCCTTGCGGCACGACCTCGAGCTCGATCCGGCCCGCCGCATACCACTCCCCGAACGCGGCGGCGTTCGGCTTTTTGGGATTCGACGAGCGGGCGAAGGAACAGATCACCTTGCGGACCCGTCCGGCGCGGATCAGCTGGCTCAAACCCTGCTCTCCGTTGCCCGCGTTGTTGTTGACGATGGTCAGTTCGCGCGCGCCCGTCTCAAGCAGCGCCTGCAGCAGTTCCGTCGGCACGCCCGACGCTCCGAAGCCGCCGATCAGCAGCGTGGCGCCGTCGGCCACCCCCGCGACCGCCGCCTCCAGGGACGGCACGATTTTGTTCAACATGGATTTCCCCAAGCAATGGATCGTTGGCCGCTACAGCGCGTCCCGGGTACCGAGGATGGCGGTGGACTGGCTGGACAAGGTTCCGCCGTTGCCGTGCACCAGCGCCAGGGCCGGATCCTTGACTTGCCGCGCGCCGCACTCGCCGCGCAGCTGCCGCACCGCCTCTACCATCAGGAACACCCCATACATGCCCGGATGCACGCAAGACAGCCCGCCTCCGTTGGTATTGACGGCCAGGCGTCCGCCCGGCGCGATCGCGCCATCATCGACGAAGGCCCCGCCCTCGCCCTTGCCGCAGAAGCCCAGGTCCTCCAGGAACAAGATCGTGTTGATCGTGAAGGCGTCATACAGCATGGCCAGGTCCATGTCCTTCGCGCCCACGCCGGCCATTTCGTAGCAGCGCCTGCCCGATTCCAATGCGGCGGTCACCGTCAGGTCGTGCATGGACGACACCTGGCGGTTCCACACCGCGGTGGCGTTACCCAGCACGTACACCGGCTGCTTGGCACAGTCCCGCGCCCGGTCCGACCGGGTCATGACGAACGCGCCCGCGCCATCGCTCACCATGCAGCAATCGCGAACCGTGAACGGAGCGCAGACCGGGCGCGCGCCCGCCACGTCTTCCAGCGAAAGCGGATCCCTCATGGTGGCTTCGGGGTTCAGCTGCGCCCATTTGCGAGCCGCCACGGCCACCTCCGACAGCTGCTTGCGCGTCGTGCCGTACTGATGCATGTGGCGGCTTGCCGCCAGCGCGTAGGCCGCCGCCGGCATGGGCGGGTCATACGGCGTTTCGTAGGGCTGCGGATCCAGGACCTTCCGCACCCGGGTCAGATCGGCGCGGTTGAACTTGGCGGTGCGCTGCGTGCTGCCGTAGCACACCAGCACGGCGTTGCATTGCCCGGACGCCAGCGCATGCATCGCCGGCAGCAAATGCGCAACATAGCTGGACCCGCCGATCATGGTGCTGTCCAGGAAGGTGGGACGGATGCCGAGATACTCGGCGACCGACATGCCCCACATGGTCGACAGGGAACTGCAGGTGGTGATCCCGTCGATGTCCCTGAGGCTAAGGCCGGCGTCGGCGATCGCGGCCATCGCCGCCTGCGTGAGAATCTCCTGCTCGGTGTAGCCCTGGGCCTGTCCCAGCCCGGCCTGCCCCACCCCGACGATGGCCGCGCGGCCCCGCAAGTCGCGCAGCGTCATGCCAGCTCCTCCGATGGTTCGAAAACGACTTGGGCGACGTCGCCCACCATTGCGATGCGGGCCGCCACCCGCATGCCGATCCGCACCTGGTCAGGCGCAAGCGACCGGACCTGGCTCATCATCCGCACGCCTTCCTGAAGGTCGACTAGGCACACGTTGTAGTCGCCGCCCTGCTCGGGCTTGCGGTATACGGTGGTGGTGGCGTAGACCACGCCCTTGCCCGAGGGAGCAAACCAGTCCAATGCAGTGCCGCCGCAATGCGGGCACACGCAGCGCGGATAGAAAACAGCCTGATTGCAAGCCGTGCAGCGTTGGATCTCGAACCGGCCCGAAGCCAGCCCGTCCAGGTAAACCTGCTCGGGCCCGGCCTCCGCCCTCGCATTGCTCCGCATCTCCACCCTCTTCTCCTGTTGTGTCCAGCACTGCGGGCCAGTGTAGGGATGCGGATTCCGGAGATAAACGGATCCTAGGGCAAATCACCTTTAACTTTCAGCGACGGAATCGCTAAGATGGCGTGGACTCCCAAGCCCGATCGCCATGTACATACTGATTGACCATCTGAAGCATGTCCTCAATTTCGTGCGCGTCGCGGACAGCGGCAGCTTCACCGCCGCCGCGCATCGGCTCGGCGTATCGCCGGCCGCCGTCAGCAAGAGCGTTACCTTGCTGGAGGGCAAGCTTGGGGTGAAGCTGCTGAACCGCACCACCCGCAGCCTGTCGCTGACCGACGATGGCGAGCTCCTGCTGCAGCGCTGCCGCCTCATCCTGCTGGAGGTCGAAGCCACCGAAGCCGAGGTAACGGGCGCCAGCCTGACGCCCCGCGGCAAGCTGCGCGTGCATGCCCCCGTCGGCATGGGAAGAAAGGTCATCATGCCCGCCCTGCTGTCCTTGACGGCGCGCTATCCGGGCCTGTCGATCAACTCGGATTTCAGCGACCGCGTTCCCAACCTGGCCGAAGAAGGGCTGGACGCCACCATCAGGATCGGCGTCACCGCGGACTCGCGGGTAATCGCCAAGACCCTTTCGCGGCTGCGCTATGTCACCTGCGCAAGCCCCGCGTATCTCGCGGCCCATGGCACGCCGGCCACGCCCGCCGACCTCGAACGGCACAACTGCCTGGCCTACGTCCAATGGCAGACCGGCCGCTACCACGAATGGGATTTCCAGAAAGGGGAAGAGCGCTACACGATCACGCCCGGCGGCAACCTGAACGTGAACCATCCCGAGGCCATCCTGGACGCCGTGGTGGCCGGCGCGGGCATCGCGCGCATGGCCAGCTTCATCGCGGAGTCCGCCGTCCTGGACGGACGCCTCCAGCTCATCCTGACGGACTGGATCGCGCCGGGCACGCCCGTGCAGCTGGTCTACCTGCCCAACCGCCATCTATCGCCGCGCATCCGCGCGTTCGTCGATGCGATGACCGAGGCCTTGCCGCCCAAGCTGCCTTGGGAAACGGCCATGGGCCTGTAGAAATGCCTGGGGCGCCCCGATGGGCGCCCCAACGTCACCAATCCGCGCGGCCGGCTACAGGAGCAGCGGCGAGATCTTGCTGCCGTCCACCGACACGCCGGCCATGAGGCCGCCATTGTTCAGAATGAAGCCGACGATGGGCTGCTGCGCGGTGTTCGTGTCGATGCTGCCGTTGACGCCTACATTGGCCACGGCGACGGTGGCGTCCGCTCCCACCGTCCAGCCGCTGCTTTTACGGAACTGGGCCAGCGCTCCGTCCGTCATGAACAGAAGCACCATGGCCTTGGACTGAGCGCCGGCCTGCAACCCGATGGAGCCCCCGGTGACGCTGTAATAGCCGCTGTCCGCACCTTCCACGCGCAGCACGCCCGTTCCGTGCTGGGCGCCCACGATGAAGCTCGCGCTCAGCACGGCGGGAAACACCAGCACGCCGCGCGCCTGCTCCACCAACTGCTTGGCCTGCGGCGAGGATTCATAGAGCTTGGAGAGCGTGGCGTTGGCCGCGGCGTCCAGTTCCTGCTTTTTCTCGGCGGCCGTGGCCGTCGATCGGGTGGTGGTGGTCGTGCATCCCGCGAACAGCAGGCTGGCGACTCCAAGCACTGCAGCGGCCGCTCCGGCCCGGCGCAGCTTCGTAAACCTGTCAAGCATGTAGCGCTCCTTTCTTGTTATCTATCCTGGCCGCCCCGGCAAGCCGGGCGGGTGCTGCAATCCTACCCGCTTTTCGGCGCCGTACGGTTTCACCGGGCCTGCACTCGCGCCCGATCCCGAGACAGACCTGCGCGCCCATGTGGAGGATTGCGCTCCCGCGCCTGTCATTGCTGCGTCACCGGCGCCAACTATAAAGCAGGCCCCCGAGTCCAATCAGGATGTTTTTGTAATGTCGAAGTTTGATGAAGCCAAGGGCTTGCCGACCGCAGCCGCCCCGAGCGCGCCCACGCGCCGCACCTTCCTGCGTGGCGGCCTGGCTGTGGCCCTGATTCCTGGCGCCGGCCTGCTGACCGCATGCGGTGGCGGAGACGACGATGATGATGACGCCCCCGTCACGGGCGAAACGCCCCAGGAGCCCGGCCCCGCCGAAGATACAAGCAAGGGCTCCCGCTTTGCATTGGCTGTGCTGCCCGACACGCAGTTCTACTCCCGCTATGCCACCCAGGCGGAGAACAGCCAGTACAGCCGGAAGTTCGGCAGCGAGCCCTTCATGGCCCAGACATACTGGATCGCCGCCAATGCCGCCGCGCTGAACATTCCATTCGTGGCGCATCTGGGCGACGTGGTGGACCAGGCGAGCAAGCCGGATCAGTGGAAGGTCGCCGACCAGGCCATGCGGGTCCTGGAAACGGCCAAGGTTCCCTACTCGGTCCTTGCCGGCAACCACGACGTGCTTCAATCGCTCGAATACGTGGACTCCTCCAGCCAGTCCAGCGGAACCGACGCCCAGCGCAACCTTAGCAACGAACCCTATCTGCAATGGTTCAACGCCTCGCGCGCCAAGCGCATGTCGACCTTCGGCGGCCGGGACGCCAGCGGCTTCCACGAGTACCACGTCTTCGAGGCGGAAGGACAGAAGTTCATGGTCCTGTCGCTCTCCTGGCGCATCTCGGACGACGGCATCGCCTGGGCGCGCCGCATCATCAGCGAAAACCCCGGCCTGCCCGTCATCCTCACCAACCACCAGCTTCTCAATATCGACCGCGATGGCGTCAGCCCGCTGGACACCGAATACGGCAACATGCTGTGGGAGCGCCTGATCCGGGACAACGACCAGATCTTCCTGACACTCAACGGCCATCACCATGGCGCCGCCCACAGGACGCGCACCAACGACTTCGGAAACAAGGTCGAGCTGATGGTCGTGGATTATCAGATGGCCTACCAGGGCGGAAACGGCCTGATGCGCCTGTACGAGTTCGATCTCACCCACAACAAGATCCATGTCCTGTCGTTCTCGCCCTGGGTCGTGCAGAAGCCACGCGACACCCTGACCCAGTTCGACCAGGCCGTATTGAAGACGCCGAACGAACAGTTCTCCATCGATATGGACTTTGCTTCGCGCTTCTCGGGCTTCAACAAGAAATTCGGGCCCGGCGCCGAATTGAGGACATCGCTGGTCGACGCCGCCAGCGCGATGATTCTTGCCGGCTATACGGAACCCGAAGTGGAGGCTTCCCGCGCTCCCGCGGATACCGAGGATTATCCGAGGGTAGGCAGCACCGTGGCGCACTGGCGTTTCGTAGGCGGCGCGGCCGGACAGGCCGTTGCCGCGGGCCATGTCATCGAAGACCGCGCCGGCATGAACCCGTTGCGCCGCGCCGCCCTGAACTCTGAAACCGGCGTGCAGACGGCGCAGCTGGGCGACCTGCTCTGGACCGACGACAAGCATTTCCTGTCGGCCGCCCCCGGCTCGGTGCGCTTTGCCAACACCGACAAGAATGCCAAGCGTCTCAGCTACTTCCTGACCGACGCCGCCGCGCCGCTCAACGCCATGGACTTCGCGGGCACGGGCTACACGGTAGAGGCGTTCGTGAAGATCGACAAGGACTGGAGCTCCAGCCTGCATGCCTGGATGAACATCATGACGCGCGATGGCCGGCGCGACGCCATCCCGGGCTACTCCGGCGGCGACGGCGAATCGCCGCCCCTGCTGTTCGCGGTGTCCAGCCTCCGCGAGATCCAGTGGGAGGTGGTCACTCCGCAGGCCGGAACCCGCTCTCCCCAGGCCAGCTGGTCGGGCGAGATCATGGCCGACAGCTGGGTGCATATCGCGCTCGTCGCCGATCCGGTGGCGCAGGAAAGCATCATGTATATCGAAGGCGCGCCCGTCCTGCGGAATTCCGGCAACGCCTCGGGCCTGGCTCCGGTAGCGGCCGCCATGCCGTGGGTCGTCGGCGCTGGCTCCTGGGACGGAGAACGCACCGACGGGTTCTTCGGCAATATTGGCGAAATACGGATCGCAAGCGAACCGCTGCCGTCCAGCAAGTGGTTGACCGCCCGCCGCAATTAGCGCGCGTCCAACGAAGCGAGCAACAGCCGCCCTTGATGGCGGCTGTTGCCCTGGCCCCTCCCGCGCCCGCCCTCTTCCCCGCCTTTCGGCAGGCGGGCGCGCACGCTATGCCATCTGCATCGCCCGCCTTGCCTGCTTGTCGGCATACATGAGCTGATCGGCGTCCTTGAGCACGGTTTCCAGTGAGCTGGCGGCCGGATCGGCGCTCACGATGCCGAAGCTCGCGCCTTGATAGTGAAAACTGCACTCGTCAAAGGTATACGTGCCGCTCAGCAGCGGCGCGAGCCGCTTGCGCATCGCTTCGACAATTTCGTCCGGATCATTGGCGCTGGACGATGCCACCAACCCGACTACGACGAACTCGTCTCCGCCCCATCGGCCCAGGATATCGCCTGCCCGCAGGCCGGCCGCCAGGCGCCGGCCCACCTCGATCAAGAATTTGTCGCCCACGTCGTGCCCGTAGGTATCGTTGATCGCCTTGAACCCATCCAGGTCGATAAACGCGACCAACACGGACCGCTGCGTCCGCTTCGCCGGGGAAAAATAGCGGTCCAGCTCGGCCAGGACAGCCCGCCGGTTCAGCAAGCCGGTCAATGCGTCATGGTTCGCCGCGTGCCGTTCGTCCTGGCGGCGCATCACCAGTTGCCCCATCGCGTGGCTGGAAAGAAAGATCAGGACCAGGCCCAACATGGCCACCAGCGCGGCCGCCAGAATGTGCTGCCTGCGCATCGGAGCCACTTCGTCCAAAGAGGCGAGCGCAAGCAACTGATACTGGGAATTCGACAGCGGCTGGCGCCGCACCAGATACGGCTTGCCGTCGATCAACCATTGATCCGCGTGGCTGGAATCCGCAATAGCGCGCACATCCATCGGATCACCCGGATCTTCGTCTCCATCCGAAGGCAGTACCGTATCTGGCGGCAGAAGCGCCGCCACATTGCGCAGCATGAAGGGCGCGGAAGAGGCCGTCGTTACTCGCCCCTGGCGATTCACGACCAATGCGATATGCCGCCCGGCCAGATATAGCGCGACATCTGGCGCATCGAACTTGACGGTTACCGAGCCTTGCGGCACATCGTCCGCATCCTCGATACGGCTGGCCACGAAATAGGATGGGCTCTTGTTGAGACGGGCGATGCCGAAGTAGCTGCCGTTGCCGTTTTGCAATGCGTCGGTAAGGTAAGCCCGGCCCGAGTAGATCATGCCCACGATGCTGTCGTCCTCGGCCCAGTTGCTGGCCGTCACCGTATCGTCGGACATATTGTTCATGTAAATACGGGCGTATCGCAGATCGGTGGCCAGCAGGTTCATGAAGTCGCCGACTTTGCGCACCAACGGGTCGCGCGTGAACAGTTCGGCCCTCTCTTCCCGAGTCAGCTCGGCGGCGCCGGGAGGATCGGTGCGGTATCGAACGGCAAGCTGGATCACCTGGCCCTGGCGCGCCACCATGTTCGCCACGCTCACCATCTCGGTAAACAAGCGGTCCATGACGCGCGCCGTGATTTTGGCCTCGTATTCGGCACTGGCCGCCAGGCTGCTCAGCCGTGATGCCACGACCTCCTGGGACAGCCATCGAGCAAGGCCGGCCACCAGCACCAACCAAGCCACCGCCAGGCCTAGCGTCGCCCGACGCGCAATGGACCACGCTTGCCGTCCCCGTCGGCCCTGCCGCGGCAAATCGTCGCTCACTCCATCCCCTGGCACAAGACAATTCCTTTAGCGATCATGGGCCCTGACGGCCATTCCGCGCCGCGCAAGCTCCGGCCGGCCGAACAGGCGCAGCGGATGCGCCCGCGGCGCTGCGCCCTATTTCCATTATGCGCAGTTTATTTCAAATAATTCCTGGCGTGTGGCGGCCCAAATGCGAGGGGCGCAAAGAAAAGCCGCCCGATATCACCGAGCGGCCTGGATCGGGTGCGACACGTCAGCGCGCGCTGGAACCCGGCGTGCTCTATCTGGCGGCATCCCGCGCAAGCGCGGCGGCCGGCTGCGCGTCCTCCGGCCCGGCCCCTTGGTAGGGCTCCAGCCTGAAGCCCATATTGAACCCCAGGCTATCAAACGGAAGCACCCACTTGGTCTCGCAGGTCATGCATTGATAGTGCTCCTGATAGCCAGACGGGAGCACTCGCCCCAGCACCCTTTGCAAGGATGCATGGAGCCGTGATTTTGGAGTGCACTCGCAAATCTCGAGGCATGCGGGACAAAGCTTCGAACTTGGAACGTTGAACCTGATGATTTGATTCATGTGTGGCGTCGCGGGATATCCTGATGCCACTCTATGACGATTCGCCCCGAGACAATCATCGTTTGGTCCGATAGTTTGTATTGGCTGGTCGGGCACTGATTGGATGCGCGACACCGCGCGAGAATGCGTCGAGCTCGCATGCGCGAATGGCCGCGCACGCCGAAACGGTCACGTTTTGGTCACAGCAGACGCCGAAAAAGAAACAGCCGCCATTGCTGGCGGCTGTAGGTGCCTGAATTAACAGGACTTTCTTGGTAGGCCCCCCGAGAGTCGAACTCGGCACCAACGGATTATGAGTCCGCTGCTCTAACCAGGCATGAGCTAGAGGCCCAGGAAAACTTACTGCCCTTCCAGGAAGCTCTTCAGCTTGTCGGCCCGGCTGGGGTGACGCAGCTTGCGCAACGCCTTCGCCTCTATTTGGCGGATGCGTTCGCGCGTGACGTCGAACTGCTTGCCCACTTCTTCCAAGGTCTGGTCGGTGCTCATCTCGATACCGAAACGCATGCGCAGAACCTTGGCTTCACGCGGGGTGAGAGAGTCTAGCACTTCCTTGACCACATCGCGCATCGAACCGTGCAACGCCGCATCCGAAGGCGCCAGCGTGGACGTGTCTTCGATGAAATCGCCCAGGTGCGAGTCGTCGTCGTCGCCGATGGGCGTTTCCATGGAGATCGGTTCCTTGGCGATCTTCAGGATCTTGCGGATCTTGTCTTCCGGCATGTCCATCTTCTGCGCCAGGGTCGCGGGATCCGGCTCGGCGCCGGTTTCCTGCAGGATCTGGCGGCTGATCCGGTTCATCTTGTTGATCGTTTCGATCATGTGGACCGGGATACGGATGGTGCGCGCCTGGTCGGCGATGGAACGGGTGATGGCCTGGCGGATCCACCACGTCGCGTAAGTCGAGAACTTGTAGCCGCGGCGGTACTCGAACTTGTCCACGGCCTTCATCAGGCCGATGTTGCCTTCCTGGATCAGGTCCAGGAACTGCAGGCCGCGGTTCGTGTACTTCTTGGCGATGGAAATCACCAGGCGCAGGTTGGCCTCGGTCATTTCACGCTTGGCCTTGCGGGCCTTGGCTTCGCCGGTGGCCATGCGCTTGTTGACGTCCTTCAGGTCCTTCAGTGGCAGCACGACGCGCGTTTGCAGGTCGATGAGCTTCTGCTGCAGTTCCTGCACGGCGGGGATCTGGCGCTCCAGCGTTTCCGCGTACGGATGGCCGGCGGCCACTTCGTCCACGACCCACTGCAGGTTCGTCTCGTTGCCCGGGAAGACCTTGATGAAGTGCGTGCGCGGCATGCCGGCACGGTCCACACACGTATGCAGGACGGCGCGCTCGAGCTGGCGCACTTCCTCGACCTGCTGGCGCAGCGTGTCGGCCAGCTTCTCGACCATCTTGGCGGTGAAGCGGATGCCCATCAGTTCGTTCTGGATGGACTCCTGGGCGCGCACGTAGATGTCCGACTTGTAGCCGTCCTTTTCGTAGGACTGGCGCATCTTGTCGAACTGCTTGCCGACTTCGTCGAACTTGGCCAGGGCCTTGACGCGCAGGTCTTCCAGTTGCTTGCTGGACATGCCGCCGGCGGGGCCGTCGTCGCTTTCGTCTTCGTCCGCGGTCACGCCGGCGCCGGCGTATTCCTCGCCGTCTTCCGGATCGACCAGGCCGTCAACCACTTCGTCGATCTGCGCCTGGCCTTCGCGCACGCGCAGGATATGGGCCAGGATCTCGTTGATCGTGGTCGGGCAGGCCGAAATGGCCATGACCATGTGCTTCAGGCCGTCTTCGATGCGCTTGGCGATTTCGATTTCGCCTTCGCGCGTCAGCAGTTCCACCGAACCCATTTCGCGCATGTACATGCGGACGGGGTCGGTGGTGCGGCCGAAGTCGGAATCCACGGTGGTCAGCGCGGCCTCGGCTTCGTCTTCGACGTCGTCGTCATTGGACGCGACCGGCGCGTTCTCGCTCATCAGCAGCGTTTCGGCGTCGGGGGCCTGGTCGTAGACCGCGATGCCCATGTCGCTGAAGGTGCTGATGATGCCGTCGATCGCTTCCGCGTCGACCAGGTCGTCGGGCAGGTGATCGTTGATTTCGCCGTACGTCAGGTAGCCGCGGTCCTTGCCCAGCTTGATCAGCTGCTTCAGGCGGTTGCGGCGGGCTTCGTATTCTTCCGGGCTCACGGGGCCGCGGGCGATCAGGTCCTTGGGGTCGGCCTTGCCGCGCTTGCCGCCGCGCTTCGGCGGCTTCAGGTCGGGCAGGACTTCGCCTTCGCCGTCCATCGTATCGTCGAAACCGTCGGAATCGTTGTTGGCGTTCTTCGCGGGACGACCCGGGCGGCGGCCGCTGGGCGCCGGGCGCGCGCTGCCGACCAGGTCGGCCAGCTTGTCTTCGGCCTTCTTGGCGCGAGCCTTCGTCACCTTTTCTGGCTTGTCAGCCCCGGCAGCAGTCTTGGCCGCCTTCTTGGCGGCCGTCTTGGCAGCGGGCTTGGCGACCTTCACCGCCGTCTTGGCGGGTGCTTTTTCCGCCGCCATGCTTACCGTGCGCTTGGCCTTCTTGGCCTCGGTTTCGGTCGCATCAATTGCAGAGGAGGATTTGCCGGTGGATTTGGTCATAGTCGCTTCCGTGGTCGTCGCAACCCGATTGGGCATGTTGCACCGCATTAAGCCACCCCGGGCGGTTGCCCAGCGCGGCGGTACTACGGGTAAAACTGGTGAATCGGCAGAGACCACGCGCCTGCGTTGTTCGCAGCGCCGGCTCTTTCGAGCCCGCCTTGCGCCGTTTGCGGTTCATTACCGTCGTGGCGTCTGGCGTGCGTGGCCTCATTCCTCGGCGGATCCCGGGCGCTGGGGGGGCTGCCTGCCTATAAATAGGCGTTGCTTGCTTATAGGGCCATTGCCCCAAGCAGCTCAGTAGACACAGCACCCAAACCACTAACGCTACGCGGAAAAAACCGCCGCCGAACTTGCCTGATTCACCGCTCAGCTATATTAATTAACTATGTAACAAATTTGACGCACGCATCCGCTTTTTATTTCGCGATTTCGCTTGCACTGCTCGGTCGCCGCGCCAAACCCTTACATCGATTAGATTCCGGCTGCCGGAATAGATTCCGCCGGCCGGATGCATTCGTACTGCCAACTTGTCCGCCATGTTCTTGCGGCCCCAGGATTGCCACCAAATTCAGAACGAATCCAGCATCAATCAACTGCAAGCACCACAATCCATAGGCTCACAACTCATAGGCTTGCCGGTATCGGATATCGGATTCAAAATCCGAACTCTACCCCGCGCCCACTACCCCACTACCGCCCCGCGGGAATCAATTGCCAAGGGAAAACCCTCCGCCCCGCGGAAAACCCTTGATTTTAGCGCATTTAGCGTATCCCAGCACCTTTGAGCACGTTCATTCGGCTGGAAAGCTCCAAATAGCGCTTGCGCCCCTCTTCGGTCGCCAAGCCGCCGGCGGCCAGCTTGGCCATCTCGGTCCTGGCGGCGTCGAATTCGATGCGGCGCAGCGCGTCGTCCCACTCGGTCTGCGGATCCGGCAGATCCTCCTGGGACAGGATGTCGGCCCTCAGGCCCTTCAGCACGGTCGCCAGGTCCGAATCGGGATCCGCCGCTTCCAGCAAGGCGCCCACATGGCGCGCGCCGCTGGATTGCGCCAGCATGATCAAGTCCCTTACAAGACCTAGATGGGGTCCGTGGTCGATGACTTCAAGCTGCTGGTCTCCCATGGAGTCCACCAGTTCGGGGTGCGCAAGAAGGAGGCCCAACAGGCGCTTGGCCAGCGACGGCATGGTACGGCGGCCTTCGAATCCGCCGACGTCGTCGTCGCGCCGCCCCTTCCAGCCGCCCTTGCCGCCTTTCCAATCTCCCTTGCCCTTCCAGTCGCCTTTGCCTTTCCAGTCGCCCTTGCCCTTCCATTGCTGGCGGCCCGGCTGCGCGGCGCCGGCACTTCCGGAGTCGCCGTCCTGCGACGGGAAATGGCCATACTCCGGGTACTCGGACTCCTCGGCGGGTATGTCGTGGAAATCGTGCCCGCCGAAGTCATAGCCCATGTCGGGCGGGCCCGCATCCTGGCCCGGCCCATGGCTGGCGGCCGGGGCCCCTTCGCCCGGCCGCGAGGCAGGCGCAAAGGGCTTGGCCGGCTGCTGCGCAAGCACCTGGGCCATTTCCTCGGGCGTCAGCTGCACGAGCTTGGCCATTTCGCGTTCGATCTGCACGCGCAGCGCGCACTCCGGAATGGAGGCCAGCAGCGGCTTGGCTTCGTGCAGGCAGCTTGCCCGCCCTTCCGCCTCGTCCATGTTGTGCCGCGACGCCAGCTCGTCCAGCAGGAAGCGCGACAACGCCACCGCATCGCCCAGACAGGCGCGGAAAGCTTCCGCTCCCAGTTCGCGCACGTACGAATCGGGATCGTGTTCCGACGGCAGGAAGAGGAAACGGATCGCGATGTCGTCGCGCAGCACGGGCAAACAAGCCTGCAGCGCGCGCCAGGCGGCGCGCCGCCCCGCTCCGTCGCCGTCGAAGCTGAATATCACCTTGTCGCTGGCGCGCAGGAGCTTCTTCACGTGATCCGGCGTGGTGGCGGTCCCCAGTGTGGCCACCGCGTTCGCGATGCCCTGCTGCGCCAGGCCGACGACGTCCATGTAGCCTTCGACCACGATCACTTGGCCTTCCTGGCGGATGGCCTGGCGCGCCTCCCACAGCCCATAGAGCTCATGGCCCTTCGAGAAAAGCGGGGTTTCCGGCGAATTGAGGTACTTGGGCTCGCCCTTGCCGATGATGCGGCCGCCGAAGCCGATCAGGCTGCCCCGCGCATTGCGGATCGGGAACATGATGCGTTCCCGGAACCGGTCGTAGCGGCGGCCGTCCTCGGATTCGATGACCAGGCCCGATTCCACAAGAACCGGATCCTCATAGCTGGGAAAGACGTGCGACAGGCCATGGCGGTCCGTGCCGGACCAGCCCAGGCCGAAATGCGCCGCGATCTCGCCGGTCAGGCCGCGCTGCTTCAGGTAGCGGATCGCCGCGGGCGACGCCCGCAACTGCTTCAGGTAATGCGCCTGGGCGGCATCCAGCACCTGCGTATGGCGGGACTCCTCGGCCTTCCGGCGCGCGGACTCCTGCTGCTGGCGTGGACTGCGGTTTTCTTCGGGGACCGTCATTCCCACCGAGGCTGCGAGCGTGCGCACGGCCTCGGGGAAACTGGTGCCCGTGTGTTCCATCAGAAAGGTGATGGCGCTGCCGTGCGCTCCACAGCCAAAGCAGTGATAGAACTGCTTGGTGGGGCTGACAGTGAACGAGGGGCTTTTTTCGTTATGAAAAGGACATAGGCCAAGCAAGTTGGCCCCGCCCTTTCTCAACTGCACGTATCGCCCGACTATGTCGACGACGTCGACTCGGGCGAGCAAATCCTGGATGAATGATTCTGGAATCAATAGATTCGGGAATCAAAGATCAATACAGGCGCGGGGGCAGTTGTTGGCTACGGATGCGCTTGTAGTGACGCTTCACAGCGGCGGCGTGCTTGCGCTTGCGCTCAGCCGTGGGCTTCTCATAGAACTCGCGCGAACGCAGCTCGGTGAGCAAACCGGTCTTTTCGATGGTGCGCTTGAAGCGACGCAGAGCGGCTTCAAACGGTTCGTTTTCCTTCAGTCGAACGATAGGCATAAAGTGATTGGCCTGCTTGTAGGGTAACAAAAGTTGATGACAAACCTGGCTTGCTTACCAGCAACGCTGCACGGATCCAGACACACGAAGACGGCCCTCGATGACATGAAAATCATACCAACAGAGGCCCGTATCGCGAATAGGGAACCGGATTCCAGCTGGCCGTTTCCGTTACCCAAAGACTACCCAAAGAGTAACAAGCCAAGTTCGGTTTAGCGATAACCAGTGATTCTAGCACGGCAGCGGCCATTTTGACTACTGGGGGGACAGTCTGGCGCCAAAGGCCGCCAGGCGCCCCACCCCGCCGGGCCACCGGATTCAGCCCTGGGAACCCTTGCGGATCCAGGCTTCCAGCTGGTGCGGACGCAGGCTGTCGTAATCTTCGAAAGGCTGGTGAATCCAGGGGTTCGTGGGCAGCTTGTCGACGTAATAGTCGGGCGTCGCCTGGGAATGCCCCTTCCACCACAGCACGGCGCTGCGCAGCTCGGTGATGTCGGTGAATTGGCTCTTGAGGTGGTCGTAGACCTTGCTGAAGGTCTTGCCGGTATCGACCATGTCGTCCACCAGCAACACACGCCCGGACAGGGTGCCGCGCGTAATGGTGATGAACTGGGCGATATCCATGTCGCCCTGCTTGGTGCCGGCTGCCTCGCGGTAGCTGCTGGTGGCCAGAATGCCCAAGGGTACGTCAAAAATCCGGGACATAACATCGCCGACGCGCATGCCGCCGCGCGCCAGGCAAAGAATCTTGTCGAACTTCCAACCCGATTGATGCACCTGCAAGGACAGGCGCTCGATCAAGCGGTTGTAGTCGTCCCACGTCACCCACAGATGGCTGTCATCATTGGTCGGCGTGCTCATAGGCAAGCATCTCCTGCTTAATAAATACGAAAAGGCCGCCGCCGGTATGAGACCGGCGGCGGCCTTGCGAATAATAACCCGATGTCAGCCCTTCAGGGGATGACGCAGCACAATGGTTTCGTTGCGGTCGGGGCCGGTCGACACGAGGTCGATGGGCACGCCGCAGACTTCAGCCACGCGCTCCAGGTAGCGACGGGCCGCCTGGGGCAGCTTGTCGTACTCGGTGATGCCGACCGTGGATTCGCTCCAGCCGGGCAGCTCTTCCAGCACCGGCTGCGCCTGCGCCACGGCGTGCGCGCCATAGGGCAGCACGTCGCGGAACTCGCCATTCACGCGGTAGCCGACGCCCAGCTGGATGGTTTCCAGGCCGTCAAGCACGTCCAGCTTGGTAATGCACAGGCCGGTGATGCCGTTCAGGCGGACCGAGCGCTTCAGCGCGGCGCCGTCGAACCAGCCGCAGCGGCGCGGACGGCCGGTGACCGAACCGAATTCCTTGCCGATGGTCGCCAGGCGGGTGCCGATCTCGTCGACCAGTTCCGTGGGGAACGGGCCGGAGCCGACGCGCGTCGTGTAGGCCTTGGTGATGCCCAGGACATAGTCGAGCTGCTGCGGACCGACGCCAGCGCCGGCCGAAGCCGCGCCCGCGACGCAGTTGCTGCTGGTGACGAACGGATAGGTGCCGTGGTCGACGTCCAGCAAAGCGCCCTGCGCGCCTTCGAACAACAGGCGCTGGCCGGCCTGCTGCATGGCGAACAGATTGCTCGACACGTCCTTGACCATCGGGGCAATGGCGGGAGCCAGCGCCATGGCCTGGTCGCGCACTTCATTGGCGGAAACCGCCTCGGCGCCCAGGTACTTGGTCAGCACGAAGTTGTGGTAATCCAGCACTTCGGCGAGCTTCTCGTCGAACAGCTGGGGATTGAACAGGTCCTGCACGCGCAGCGCGCGGCGGGCGACCTTGTCTTCGTAGGCGGGGCCGATGCCGCGGCCGGTCGTGCCGATCTTGCCGTCGCCCTTGCGCGCTTCGCGCGCCTTGTCGATGGCGACGTGGTACGGCAGGATCAGCGGGCAGATTTCGGAAATCTGCAGGCGCGAACGGACGTCCAGGCCGGCCGCCTCAAGCTCTTCGATTTCCTTGAGCAGGGCTTCCGGGGACAGCACGACGCCATTGCCGATGAAGCAGGTGACGCCGGGGTGCATGATGCCCGACGGGATCAGGCGAAGAATCGTCTTCTTGCCATTGATCCACAGCGTATGGCCGGCATTGTGACCGCCTTGGAAGCGGACCACGCCCTGGACGGATTCCGCCAGCCAGTCGACGATCTTGCCCTTGCCCTCGTCACCCCACTGGGTGCCGATTACGACTACGTTCTTGCTCATGTTACGAATCAATATCGAGTTTCTCGGGAAATCCGGAAATCTCCCCGCGGCCCCCTCGTTTCCGAGAGGGAGTTAGTCACAGCGTTCTGACCGTCCAGGCGCCGTCTTCCAGCGCCAGCTCGCGATCGCAAACGAATTCGTCCTGATCCTGCTCGTGGCCGGGCAATACCTGAACGACAATTTCCCCCGACCGGCGCAGGCGGCGAACCGCCTCGGTCAAGGCGGGGGCTTGCCCCCAGGGCGCGCGAACCGCACGCGCCCGTTCCGCCGGCGCCAGACCCGCCGCCAGCTTGCGTAAATCCAGGCTGAAGCCCGTGGCGGGACGCGCCCGGCCGAAGGCCCGGCTGACGTCGTCGTAGCGCCCGCCGCTGACCAGCGCGTCGCGCCAGCCTTCAGCGTACAGCGCGAACTTCACGCCGGAATGGTAGCCATAGCCGCCGACATCCGCGAGGTCGACACCGAACGACACGCTGGGCATCGCATCCACCACGGCCTGCAACGCATCCAGCGCGGCTGCCACGCCGGGCAGCAAGGGCAGATCGCGACGGGCTTCCTGCAACACTTCGGGGCCGCCGTACAGATTGGGCAGCAGCTTCAGGGCCTGCAGCGTTTCGGCACGCATGCCGGGCGCGCGGGCCGACAGCTCGACCAGGCCGGGAACGTCCTTCTCGCGCATCAGGAGAATGACTTCTTCCGACAACGCGGCCAGGGCGGAGTCCGACTCCAGGATGGCGCGGAGCACGCCGGGATGGCAGAGATCCAGCCTCGGGTTGCGCACGCCGGCGATCGCCACCGTTTCCAGCACGAGCTGAATGATTTCCAGGTCGGCTTCGGATCCGGCATGGCCGTAGATCTCGGCGCCGATCTGCAGCAGCTCGCGGCTGGACAGCAGGTCCGCCGGGCGGGCGTGCAGCACGTTGCCGCAATAGCACAGGCGGGTGACCCCCGCGCGGTTCAGCAAGTGCGCGTCGATGCGCGTGACTTGAGGAGTCATGTCCGCGCGCACGCCCAGCGTGCGGCCGGACAGCTGGTCGACCAGCTTGCACGTACGCAGATCCAGATCGCTGCCGGTACCGGACAGCAACGAATCGATGTATTCGACCAGGGGCGGCGCGACCAGCTCGAAGCCGTACGTGCGGTACAGATCGAGAAGTTCGCGGCGCAATTCCTCGATGCGCCGGGCCTCTGCCGGAAGTACGTCGGCAAGGCTCTCGGGCAGCAACCAGTTACCCATGAATGTTTACCTGAATAACGCCAAGTGATGCGTGGGCGTCGCCCAAACGAAAAGCGGCTGAGGGGCGTAAGCCCGCTCAGCCGCTGCGGAATGTTTTCTAGCTTACGCGGTATTGTACATGGTTCAGCGGCGAGCGCCAGCCGGAGTACCCCCCCCTACCAAACCGTCCCCATTACCCGCGCAAGCGCGCCCACCTGCCGGAAAGTGAAAAGCCCCTTGGAAAACCAAGGGGCTTCGCTTACCGCGTTACCGATACCGCCTTACTTGGCCGGCACGGTGACCGGAGCCAAGGCGGCGCCAGCCGGATCCTTCATGAACTGGAAGAAGCTGGAGCTGGGGTCGACCACCAGCACGTCGCCCGGCTTCGAGAACGAAGCGCGATAGGCTTCCAGGCTCTTGTAGTACGTGTAGAACTGCGGGTTCTTGCCGTAGGCCTGCGCGTAGATCGATGCCGCGGCGGCATCGCCCTCGCCCATGATGCCCTGGGCCTTGGCGTAGGCCTGGGCCACGATCACTTCGCGCTGGCGATCGGCTTCGGCGCGGATCTTCTCGCCTTCGGCGGCGCCGATGGAACGCAGCTCGTTGGCGACGCGGGTGCGCTCGGCCTCCATGCGGCGATACACCGATTCCGAGATTTCCGGCGCGAATTCGATGCGGCGCAAGCGCACGTCGACGATCTGCACGCCCAGGGGCTCGGCGCGCTTGGCCACATTGGCCAGGATCTCGGACATGATCTTGTCGCGTTCGGTCGACACCACGTCGCGCACCGTGCGCACGTTGACCGATGCGTTCAGCGCGTCGCGGATCAGCGCCTGCAGGCGCTCTTGCGCCACGCGCTCGTTGCCGCCCGTGGAGACGTAGTATTGCCGGGGATCCGCGATACGCCACTTCACGTAGGAATCGATCAGCAGGTTCTTCTTTTCGGAAGTCTGGATGCGCTCGGCTTCGTTGGTTTCGATGGTCAGAATGCGCTTGTCGAGCGTCACGACATTCTGGAACGGCGGCGGGGCCTTGAAATACAGGCCGGGTTCGCTGATGGTCTTGCGCACTTCACCCAGCGAGAACACGAGGGCGTAGTCGCGCTCGCGCACGACGAAGACGCAGGAAGAAAGGGCGGCCAGCACGATGAGCAGGCCGACCAGGACAGGCATGAGACGTTGCATGATCAGGACTCCTCCGGGTTAGCGCGACGTACGGTCGCGGGGCAGCGTGTTGCTACTGCTGCTGCCGGAAGATTGGGTCACCGGCGCGGCGCCGCCGCGCAGCGGGGGCTGGACGGGCGGGCTGGACAAACCGGACGAACCGGCATTGCCGGCGCTGGACTTGCTGGCGTCCTGGGCAGCCAGATGCATGATCTTGTCCAAGGGCAGGTACAACATATTGTTGTTGCTCTTGGTGTCGACCATGACCTTGCTGGCGCGCGTGAAGATCTCCTGCATGCTTTCGAGATACATGCGCTGGCGCATGACCGCCGGCGCCTTCTCGTACTCGCCGAGAATGCTGGTGAAGCGCGACGTATTACCCTGGGCATCGCCCACGACCTTGGCCTTGTAGCCTTCGGCCTGCTCCAGCATCCGGGATGCCTGGCCGCTGGCCAGCGGCACGACCTGGTTGGCGTAGGCCTGGCCTTCGTTGATCTGGCGCTCGCGGTCCTGGCCTGCCTTGACGGCATCGTCAAACGCCGCCTGCACCTGCTCGGGCGGCTGCACGTTCTGGATGGCGACGGTGCTGATCTGCACGCCGCTCTGGTACCGGTCCAGGATCTGCTGCATCAGCGCCTGCACTTGCGACGCCACGGTGGTACGGCCTTCGTACAGCACGAAGTCCATCGATTGCTTGCCCACGACTTCGCGCATGGCCGTTTCGGAGGCCTGGCGGACGGACTCATCCGGATCGCGGGTCTTGAACAGGTAGTCGGGCGCGCCATCGGCGCGCAGGCGATACTGGACGACGAACTGCATGTCGACGATGTTCTCGTCCGTGGTGAGCATCAGCGCTTCAGGCAGGACCTTGTTGCGCGCGCCGCCCCGGAAGCCGACCTCGAACGTACGCAGCTGCGACACGTTGACCATCTCGTGGCTCTGGATCGGGTAAGGCAGGCGCCACTGGAAGCCGGCTTGGGACGTGCTTTTGTATTTGCCGAACTGGGTCACGACCGCGACCTGGCCTTCCTGCACGATGTAGAAGCCGCTGGCCAGCCAGATGCCGGCCGCGACCAGGGCGACGACGCCCAGGCCGATGCGCGCACCGCGCGGCGAAGGCGGCGTCATGCCGCCCCGGTTGCCGGGGCGGTTGTTGCCGCCCCCGCCCTTGCGGCCGAACAGGGATCCGATGCGATTGTTGAAATCGCGCCAGACCTCGTCCAGGTCGGGAGGACCGTCTCCATTGCCTTGCGGCCGCTTCGGCGGCGGCTCGGAGCCATTGTTGTTCCCACGACCCCAGCCGGGGTCATTCAGATTGAAGAGTTTGATAATTCGCGGCATTGTTTCCCACAATCTGTCCGGTCTCCGCAATTGCCCCGCGCAACGCGTCCAAGCCGGCGCGCTCGGTGGCGCTTACAAATACTCGCGCAATCGTACCATGTGCATCGCGCTCCACCCGGGGTTCCAATCCTGCCCGGTCTATCTTGTTGTATACAAGAATGGTTGGAACCGAGGCTGCGCCGATTTCGGCCAGCACCTTGTTGACCTCGAAAATCTGCTCGTCCCGCTGCGGGCTGGCGGCGTCGACCACATGCAGCAGCAGATCGGCATGCACGGTCTCTTCCAGGGTGGCGCGGAACGCCGCGATCAGGCCGTGGGGCAAGTCGCGGATAAAACCCACCGTATCGGATATCACCACCGACCCGGCGCCTTCGATCCAGATGCGACGCGTCGTCGTATCCAGGGTGGCGAAAAGCTGGTCCGCGGCATAGGCGTCGGCGCGCGTCAGCGCGTTGAACAAGGTGGACTTGCCCGCGTTGGTGTAGCCCACCAGCGATACGGAAAGCGCGCCGCCCCGGGCGCGCGCCCGGCGCTGCGTTACCCGCTGGCGCTCGACCTTGTCCAGCCGCTCGCGCAGCACCTTGACCTTGGCGCCGATCATGCGCCGGTCCATTTCGAGCTGGGATTCGCCCGGCCCCCGCATGCCGATACCGCCGCGCTGACGCTCCAGGTGGGACCACAGGCGGGTCAGGCGCGTGGCCAGATGCTGCAACTGGGCCAGCTCGACCTGTAGTTTGCCCTCGTGGCTCTTGGCGCGCAGGGCGAAGATGTCCAGGATGAGCGCGACGCGATCCACCACGCGCAAATTGAAAGCGCGTTCCAGGTTGCGCTGCTGGGCGGGCGACAAAGGCTGGTCGAACAGGACGATATCGGCCAGCAGCGCCTGGGCCATGGCCACGCCCTCGTCGGCCTTGCCCGAGCCGATGAAGAATTTCGCGTCGGGGCGGTCGCGCCGCGCGGTCAGGGTGCCGACGATCTCGGCGCCAGCGCCCTTGGCCAGCATGGCGAATTCCTCGGCATGGGCCGCGAAGTCTGGGTCACCCAGATCCACGCTGATGATCAAAGCGCGCATACATGCACCATATCGGAGCCAAAGCGAAAATGCCCGCCGACGTCAGCCGTCCGGCGGGCAAAAAAGGATAAAGCTGGAGCGAGATTACTCAGCAGGGACTTCCACCTGAAAATTCACGGCGCGCGCGGGAACGACGGTGGAAATGGCGTGCTTGTAAACCATTTGCGTGACCGTATTGCGCAGCAGCACCACGTACTGGTCGAAGGATTCGATTTGCCCTTGAAGCTTGATACCGTTCACCAGGTAGATCGACACGGGGACATGGTCCTTGCGCAGCGTGTTCAGGAACGGATCTTGCAGAGTTTGCCCTTTATTGCTCATTGGCCAGGCTCCATTTGTTTGTTATTGAATGATGGCGTACTTGTGTACTGGTGGGGTACGCCGAAACATGTACTCTACAGGGTTTTCCCGGCCCGTGCTACTTGACCGGGATGCAAAAGTGACACCAGAGTTTTCCGGCTGAAAACCCCTGGCCGTCACGCTTGCAGGACCTCCGCAAGCGCCGTCAACAACAGCTCGCACTGTGCGTCGGTGCCCACGGTAATGCGCAGAAACTGATCGATGCGCGCTTGGCGGAAATGGCGCACGATGATGCTGCGTTCGCGCAAGGCGGCGGCCAGGTCCGAGGCGTCCTTCGAAGGATGCCGCGCGAACACGAAATTCGCGGAAGAAGGCAGCACCTCGAAGCCCAGCGCCTGCAGGCCCGCCGTCATCCGCGACCGGGTTTCGATCACGGCCTGGCGAGTCTTCTCAAAGTACTCCGTATCTTCCAGCGCCGCTACCGCGCCGGCGGATGCCAGGCGGTCGATGGGATATGAGTTGAAACTGTTCTTTACGCGCTCCAGCCCTTCGATGAGCGCGGCGCTTCCCACCGCAAAACCGACCCGCAGGCCGGCCAGCGAGCGCGACTTGGACAGGGTCTGCACCACCAGCAGATTGTCGTAGCGGGAGACCAGCGGAATGACGGACTCTCCGCCAAAATCCACATAGGCCTCGTCCACCACGACGACGGCGTCGGGATTGCCCGCCAAGATGCGTTCGATCTCGGCGGCATCCAGCGCCCGTCCGGTGGGAGCATTGGGATTGGGGAAGATGATCGCGCCTGCCTGCCCATTGGGGCCGGGCAGGTAATCCTCGACGTCGATACGGAAATCGGACGTCAGCGGCACCGTTTCGTATTCGATTCCGTACAGGCCGCAATAGACCGGATAGAAGCTGTAGGTGATGTCCGGGAAACGCAGCGGACGCTCATGCTTCAGCAACGCCAGGAAAACGTGCGCCAGCACCTCGTCGGAGCCATTGCCCACGAACACCTGCGCGGGCTGCACGCCGGCCGTTTCGGCGATGGCCTGCCGCAGGCGGTCGGAGGAAGGGTCCGGATAGAGCTTGAGCGCGTCATCGCAGGCCGCGCGGATCGCATCGAGCACCTTCGGCGACGGGCCGTAGGGATGCTCGTTGGTATTCAGCTTGACCAGATTCTGAAGTTTGGGCTGCTCGCCCGGGACATACGGACTGAGCGTCCCGACGACGGGACTCCAGAAGCGGCTCATGGATCAGCTTTCCTGCGTATAGGGGTTGTGCGAGGACTTGAATTCGATGCGCAATGGCGTGCCGGCCAGGTCGAACGCGTTGCGGAAGCGCGTTTCCAGGTAACGGCGGTACGAATCCGGAACGGCGTCCAGCGCGTTGCCATGGATGATGACCAGCGGGGGATTCTGCCCGCCCTGGTGCGCATAGCGCATCTTCGGACGGAAAATGCCCTTGCGCGGAGGCGGCTGCTGCTCGACGGCCGCCTGCAATTCGCGCGTCAGCTTGGGCGTGGACAGCTTAGCGAAGGCCGCGGCATGCGCCGCGTTGATGGATTTCAGCAAGGGCTTCACGCCCTGCCCGCGCAGCGCCGAAATGGTGTGCATGCGGGCGAACGACAGGAAGCGCAGCTTGCGCTGGAATTCGCGCTCGATGCGCTCCTTGGCCTCGCCATCCAGGCCGTCCCACTTGTTGATGGCCACGACCACGGCGCGCCCGGTTTCCAGCACGAAACCAGCGATATGGGCGTCCTGCTCGGAGATCTCGGTCTGGGCGTCCAGCATCAGCAGCACGACGTTGCTGGCCTCGATGGCCTGCAACGTCTTGATGACGGAGAATTTCTCGACCGCCTCGAACACCTTGCCGCGCTTGCGCAGGCCGGCGGTGTCGATCAGCGTATAGCGGCGGCCGTCGCGTTCGAAATCGATCTCGATGGCGTCGCGTGTGGTGCCGGGCATGTCGAACGCGATCACGCGCTCTTCGCCCATCAGGGTATTGATGAGCGTGGACTTGCCCACGTTGGGGCGCCCGACGATAGCCAGCTTGATGCGGTGATCGTGCTCGCCCTCTTCTTCCGCTTCCTCTTCGGCAGGCGGGCCGGCCAGGTCGTTGAGGGCCAGCTCGATCAGGTCCACGATGCCGTCGCCGTGCGCCGCCGAGATGGGATAGGGCTGCCCCAGGCCCAGCTCGTGGAATTCGGAAATCGCGGCGCCGGCGCCCATGCCTTCCGCCTTGTTCACGGCGAGCAGCACACGCTGCTGGCCGGACTTGCGCAGCAGCTTGGCGATCTCGTGGTCGTGGGCGTTGATGCCCGCACGCGCGTCCACCAGGAACACCACCACATCGGCCTCGGCGATGGCCTGCCGGGTCTGGCGAGCCATCTCCAGCAGGATGCCGTCCTTGGCGACGGGCTCGAAACCACCGGTATCGATGACGATGAAGGGGGTCTCGCCCACCCTGCCCTCGCCATAGTGGCGATCGCGGGTGAGGCCGGAATAATCGGCCACCAGCGCGGCGCGCGATCGCGTCAGGCGGTTGAAAAGGGTCGACTTTCCCACATTGGGGCGACCGACCAGGGCGACGACAGGCTTGAAAGACACGGTGTAAGGCTTTTCTATAGGATTAGTTGGCGCCGATCAGGACGAGGTTGCCATTGCCCGTCTGGACCAGCACGCCTTGGGGAGTGGTTTGCGGCGGCGAAACGACCGCCCCGCCGCCCACGGACAGGCGGGCCATCAGGCTGCCGTCGCTGCGCGACAGGAAGTGCACATAGCCGTCCAGGTCGCCCACGGCAAGCGCGCCGCCCAGCAAGGCCGGCGCAGTGAGCTGGCGGTTCTTCAGCGCAGCCTGCTTCCAGACGTTGCCGCCGTTGTCCAGGGCAAAAGCGTTGACCACGCCATTCTGGTCCGGCGTATAGGCAAAACGGTCGTCCAGGGTGAGGCCGCTCACGCTGGAAAAGTCCTTGGCCCACAGAGGACGGCCGCCAGCCGTCACGTCGAAGCAGACGATCCGGCCCTGGTAGGCCACGCCGCAAAGCAGGTTGCCCGCGAGGCGAGGCGCGCCGACCACGTCGGTCAGGCGTTCGAGGTCGCTGGCTCCGCGCGGGGTAGCCACGGTGCCTTCCCATTGCACGTTGCCGCTGTTGGAGGCGATGGCCATCAGCTTGCCGCCAGGCAGGCCGGTGATGACCAGGCCTTCGGCCAGGACCATCTGCGACACGCTGCGCAAGGCCAGCGCTGGGCCCGGGCGCTGCACGCTCCAGACCCGCTCGCCGTTGTTGGCGTCGAACGCCTGGATGCGGTAGTCGCCGCTGCGGACCACGACGATGCCGTAGCCCACGACGGGCGGAATGGTCACGTCGCTGGTGGCGCGGACCTTCCATTTCACCTTGCCGGTGTCGTCGAAGGCGATGACGTCGCCGTTCGGCGAGGCCACGGCGGTGGTGGTGCCGTCGCTGCCTGCGCCGGCCGACAACTTGCCGTCGACGCTGGCTTTCCAGATGGAACGGCCGCTCTGCAGGTCGAACTTGCCGACGGAGCCGTCCGGCGTGGCGGCATAGATGGCATCGCCCAGGACCGTGGGCGCGAAGCCCAGGCCGGAACCGCTGCCGATCGACGCCGACCAGATCTGCCGCACGGACATGCCGGCCTTGTATTCGGTCAGGGGCGCGGGATCGTAGCGGCCGTCGTCGCTGGAAAACATGCCGCATCCACCCAGGGCGAGCAGGCCCGCCAGGCAAACGGCGCCACGCCACATACGGCCAGGTGCAAATTTACGCATTACAGTCACGCTCCGCTCAGGGCATCCAGTTTCAGTTGCACAACCTGGGTCAAGGGATTCGCAGTGCCCAGGCCATCGATGGCGCTTTGCCACGCCGCCCGGGCCTCATCACGCTTGCCCTGCGCAGCGAGGATATCGCCGCGGCGATCCGCGTACAAGGCGGCGAAGGCCGCCGGCGGATTGTTGAGCTGCCCCAGCGCGGCATCGTACTGCTTCTGGTCCAGCAGCATGCCGGCCAGGCGCAGGCGCGCCACGGCCTGCATGGACGGAACCTTGCCCTGGCCCGCCAGCCATTCCAGCTGTTCACGGGCACCGGCGTCGTCCTTCAGGGCCTGCAGGGCCTGTGCCGCCACCAGCGCGCCGCGCGTGGCGTAGCCCGTGGCCGGATAATCTTCGCGCAGCGTGGCCGCCGCAGTCTTGATGCGCACGGCCGAATCGGCGCCGCCCAGGCGGGCCGCGTCTTCGAGCGCCTCGAAGTAGCCCATGGCCTGGTTGGCGCGGTGCCCTTGATAGGCCTTCCAGCTCCACCAACCGCCCCAGGCCAGCGCGACCGCCGCCGCCAGCGTGACGACCAGCGTGCCGTAACGGGCCCACCACGCCTTGATTGCGTCGAGTTTTTCCTGTTCTTCCAGATCGTATGCCATGCATTAACCCTTGATGTTCAATACGTCGGCCAACCCCGCCAACGGGACCTGCTGTTGCGCGGCTTCGCCCTGCGCATTGGCGCGCAGGAACTTGACGCTGGCGGTCTGTGCAGCCACTTCTTCGGCGCCAAGAATAACCGCAACCCGGGCGCCGCTGGCGTCGGCGCGCTTGAATTGGGACTTGAAGCTCGCCGTTCCGGCATGCACGATGACCGACAGGCCGGCGTCGCGCAGGTCTTCGCCGACGCGGGCGGCCAGGCGCTGGGCCTCTTCGCCCTGGTGCACGACATAAACCTCGCATTCCGCCGGAACCGGCGCCTGCACGCTCTGTTCCCAGAGGTCGAGCAGGCGCTCCATGCCGATGGCGAAGCCCACCGCGGGCGCCGGCTTGCCGCCCAGCAGCTCGACCAGGCCGTCGTAGCGGCCGCCGCCGCAAACCGTGCCCTGGGAGCCCAGCCGATCGGTCACCCACTCGAACACGGTGAGGTTGTAGTAGTCCAGCCCGCGCACGAGGCGCGGATTCAGGCGGTATTCGATGCCGGCGTCCGCCAGGCGCTGGCACACGCCGTCGAAGTGCGCGCGGGACTCCTCGCCCAGGAAGTCGAACAGGCGGGGCGCGCTGTCGGCCATTTCCTGCATGGCGGGATTCTTCGTATCCAGCACGCGCAGCGGATTGCTGTACATGCGGCGCTGGCCGTCTTCATCCAGGATGTCGCGGTGCTTTTCCAGGTGCTCGATCAGCGCGGCGCGGTGGGCGGCGCGTTCTGCTGGCTGGCCCAGCGAATTCAGTTCGAGGCGCACGTCGGTCAGGCCCAACAGCTTCCACAGGCGGGCCAGCATGACGATCAGCTCCGCGTCCACGTCCGGGCCGGCGTAGCCCAGCGCTTCGACGTCGATCTGGTGGAACTGGCGGTAGCGGCCGCGCTGCGGGCGCTCGTGGCGGAACACGGGGCCGATGGAGTAGACGCGCTGCGGGCGGTCGTAGAGCATATTGTGCTCGATCGAGGCGCGCACGATGCCGGCCGTCATTTCCGGACGCATGGTCAGCGATTCGCCGTTGAGCGCATCGGTGAAGGTGTACATCTCTTTCTCGACGATATCCGTAACTTCGCCGATGCCGCGCGCAAACAGGCGCGTATGCTCAAGCACGGGCGTGCGCACATTGCGGTAGCCGTAGCCGCGCAGCCAGCCGCGCACGATTTCCTCGAATTGCTCCCAGCGGGCGCTCGCCCCGGGCAACAGGTCGTTCATGCCGCGTATGGCGGCGACTTTCTGGAAAGCTTGAGTCATCTTGATCATGCCGCATCGCGCGCCGGCAAGCGCGCTAGCGGCCACACCCTTACTTTAATGAGAAGCGGGCGCGCCATAGCGGCGCGCGACGTAGTCTTCGACGATGGCCTGGAACTCTTCGGCAATATGGTCGCCCTTGAGCGTCACCGTGCGCTCGCCGTCGACGAACACCGGCGCGGCCGGCACCTCGCCGGTGCCAGGCAGGCTGATGCCGATATCGGCATGGCGGCTTTCGCCAGGCCCGTTGACCACACAGCCCATCACGGCGACGTTCATGCTTTCGACCCCGGGATACTGCGCGCGCCAGACCGGCATCTGACGGCGCAGGTATCCCTGGATGCTGTCAGCCAGTTCCTGGAAGAACGTGCTGCTGGTGCGGCCGCAGCCCGGGCACGCAACCACCATCGGCGTGAATGCGCGCAAGCCCATGGTCTGCAGGATTTCCTGCGCCACGACGGCTTCGCGGCTGCGGTCGCCACCGGGTTCGGGCGTGAGGGATATGCGGATGGTGTCGCCGATGCCCTGTTGCAGCAGCACGGCCAGCGCGGCCGTGGACGCCACGATGCCCTTGCTGCCCATGCCGGCTTCGGTCAGGCCGAGATGCAGGGGATAGTCGCAGCGGGCGGACAGGTCGCGGTAGACCGCGATCAGATCCTGCACGTGGCTGACCTTGCACGACAGCACGATGGCGTCGCGGCGCAGGCCGAGCTCCTCGGCGCGCTCCGCGTTGCTGATGGCGGACACGACCAGCGCATCGCGCATCACGGCCTGGGCCTCCCAGGGCTGCGCGCGGCGGCTGTTTTCGTCCATCTTGCGCGCCATCAGTTCGTGATCCAGACTGCCCCAGTTGACCCCGATGCGCACGGGTTTGTCGTAGCGGCAGGCCACTTCGATCATCTGGGCGAAGTTGTCGTCGCGACGCTTGCCGCCGCCCATGTTGCCGGGATTGATCCGGTACTTGGACAGCGCCTGCGCGCATTCGGGAAACTGCGTCAGCAGCTTGTGGCCGTTGTAGTGGAAATCGCCCACCAGCGGCACGTCCACGCCCATGCGGTCGAGTTGATCGCGAATCGCGGCGACCTCGCGGGCCGCCTCGGGCGTGTTCACGGTGATCCGCACGAGCTCGGAGCCGGCCTGGGCCAGCTCCTTGATTTGTATCGCCGTGGCGATGGCGTCGGCCGTGTCGGTGTTGGTCATGGACTGGACCACGACCGGGGCGTCGCCGCCCACGACGACGACGCGATCGCCCCACTTCACCGCCACCGAACGCGTGGCGCGGCGCACTGCGGCCCCCACGGCGGGAGGCGGCGCATCCTGGCAAGGCAGAGAAGATTCTTGCATCGGTGGAACCGGGTTTTACTTGGTCGGCTTCGGCAGCCAGTCGAACGGCAGCCAGTGCTGCGGCAACCAGCCTTGCCAGAAGGCATACGCCACGCCGGCCGCCAGCACCAGCACGATGGCGATGAGCCATCCCCAGGAGGTCGAGGACGAACGGTCGTCGTCGGCGCCGGACTGGGGAATGGAATGCGCCGAATGCAAGGCGCCAGGGCTGAGCTTCACCGGGCCGGTGACGCGGGCCTTGGGGTCCAGCGAGTCGACGATGGCTTGCGAATCCGCGCCCAGCAGGCGCGCATAGTTACGGACCAGGCCACGCAATGAAACGCCGGTGGGCAACGACGCCCACTCTTCGTTTTCCAGGGCTTCGATCTGCTTCGTCGAGAACTTGATGCGGCTGGATACTTCGTCGAGCGACCAGCCCTTGGATTGGCGCAACGCGCGCAATGCCGAGCCCACGCTGCCTGCCGCGCCGGCGGGCGTCTCTGAAACTGCAGAAGCGAAATCCTGCGTCATGCATGCACCTGTTTAATTGGTATGGTCTGGCGCTGTGCGGCGTTGCGCTCGGTGATTCGAGTGCGGTCGCGCACTTCTCCGGCCAGCTGGCCGCAAGCGGCATCGATGTCGTCGCCCCGGGTCTTGCGGACGGTGGTGATGATGCCGGCGTCCATCAGACGCTGGGCAAACACCTTCACCCGCGCCGAGTTCGAGCGCTTCAGGCCGGACTCGGGAAAGGGGTTGAACGGAATCAGATTGAGCTTGCACCGCAGCTGGCGTGCAATGTGGATCAGTTCCTTGGCGTGCTGGTCGGTGTCGTTGATGCCGTCCAGCATGCAATATTCAAAAGTGATGAAGTCGCGCGGCGCGAACGCCAGGTAGCGCTCGCAAGCGGCCAGCAGCTCCTTCAGCGGATACTTCTTGTTCAGCGGCACCAGCTCGTCGCGCAGCGCGTCGTTCGGCGCGTGCAGCGAAACGGCCAGGGCCACGGGGCAATCCTGCGACAGGCGGTCCATCATGGGGACCACGCCGGAAGTGGACACCGTGACGCGGCGGCGCGACAGCCCGTAGGCGTTGTCGTCCAGCATCAGGCGCAAGGCGGGCAGGACCTGATCGTAGTTGAGCAGGGGCTCGCCCATGCCCATCATGACCACATTGCTGACGACGCGGGTGTCTTCGGTGGCCTTGGCGCTTTCCAGGCGGGCGGTGCCGATGTCGGCTTCCAGCACGCGCTTGGCCCACCACAGCTGGCCGATGATCTCGCTCGTCTTGAGGTTGCGGTTGAACCCCTGGTGCCCGGTCGAGCAGAAGCGGCAGTTCACCACGCATCCGGCCTGGCTGGAAATGCATAGCGTGCCGCGGTCGTCCTCGGGGATGAAGACGGTTTCGATGGCGTTGCCCTGCCCCACGTCGAACAGCCACTTGCGGGTGCCGTCGGACGAGCGCTGCTCGGTATTGACGGGCAATGCCTCGATGCGGCAATTCGTTGCAAGCTGGCCGCGGAAATCGCGGGCAAGGTCGGTCATGGCGTCGAACGAATCGGCGCCGCGCTGATGCATCCAGCGCTGCAACTGGCGGGCGCGAAACGGCTTGCCGCCCCACTGCCCCACGAGCTCGGACAGGGCGGAGCCGTCCAGCCCCAGCAGATTGATTCGTTCGGCGGATTCCATGACCTGGGTAAAACTCGAAAAGCTTAGAACAATTCCGCGAAAATCAACGGCTGTGGATGTTCATTTCGGGGAAGAAGAAGGCGATTTCGACGGCAGCCGTTTCCGGAGCGTCCGAACCGTGCACGGCGTTGGCGTCGATGCTGTCGGCGAAGTCGGCGCGGATGGTGCCCGGAGCGGCCTTCTTGGGATCCGTGGCGCCCATCAGGTCGCGGTTCTTCAGGATGGCGTCTTCACCTTCCAGCACTTGCACGAACACCGGGCCCGAGACCATGAAGTCGACCAGGTCCTTGAAGAAGGGGCGTTCCTTGTGCACGGCGTAGAAACGCTCGGCGTCGGCGCGCGACAGCTGGGCCAGGCGGGCGGCGATGACCTTCAGGCCGGCTTGCTCGAAACGGCTGACGATCTGGCCGATGACGTTCTTGGCGACGGCGTCGGGCTTGATGATCGAGAGGGTGCGTTGAATGGACATAAGAACTCCGAAAGCTGATTTCTGACTGGTTTCTAATCAATTGCCTGGCGCGGCTCTGCGCTTGTCGGTGTCACCCTTGAAGCGTCATCGCGCTGTTGGCGCACAGGCGGTCCGAAACGGGGGAATGTTTCGGGCCGGCCTGAACCGCTGGGCCAAGGCAGGGATTCGACACTGCCCACCTGTCGGACTCGACCCGGATTTCCATCGAGGGCCCGGACACGCATTTTCAAGCGCGTGCTTCGGAAGGAATCCTCAATGAATTCAGGGACTTCTAAAAGGTTTACAGTAACCCGGTATTCTAACACGCCGAGAAGACCGCATTACATCTTAAAATGAGCGGTTTGCTGCCCGCATCCCTAGGCCGGGCGCCCCTGTCTGCCGGAACCCTGTAATGACTCAAGCTGCTTCCCCGAACGCCGCGACTCCCGCGAGCGACACCCAGGAACTCTCCAAGAGCTTCGAACCCGCCGAACTGGAATCCCGCTGGTACGCCGAGTGGGAAAAGCGCGGCTATTTCCAGGCGGGCCAGCACGTAAAAACGGGGACGGAAAGCAAACCGTACGTCATCCAGTTTCCGCCCCCCAACGTGACGGGCACCCTCCACATGGGCCACGCGTTCAACCAGACCATCATGGACGGCCTGGTGCGCTACCACCGGATGCTGGGGGACGATACCGTCTTCATCCCCGGCACCGACCACGCCGGCATCGCCACGCAGATCGTCGTTGAGAGACAGCTGGACGCCCAGAAGGTTTCCCGCCACGACCTCGGCCGCGAGAAATTCGTGGAGAAAGTCTGGGAGTGGAAGGAAAAGTCGGGCAACGCCATCACGGGCCAGGTCCGCCGCCTGGGCGCCTCCGCCGACTGGCCGCGCGAATACTTCACCATGGACGACCGCATGTCGCGCGGCGTCATCGAGACGTTCGTCCGTCTGCATAAACAGGGACTGATCTATCGCGGCAAGCGCCTGGTCAACTGGGACCCGAAGCTGCTGACCGCCGTGTCGGACCTGGAAGTCCAATCCGAAGAGACCGATGGCCACATGTGGCACATCCTCTACCCCTTCGTGGACGGCCCGCAGACCATCGTCGACAAAGACGGCCAGACCGTCACGCTGCGCGGCCTGACCATCGCCACCACCCGCCCGGAAACCATGCTGGCGGACGGCGCGCTGTGCGTCCACCCCGAAGATCCCCGCTACCGGCACCTTGTGGGCAAGGAAGTGGAACTGCCCCTGTGCGACCGCAACATCCCCATCATCGCGGACGACTTCGTCGACCCCGAATTCGGCACCGGCTGCGTCAAGATCACCGGCGCGCACGACTTCAACGACTACGCCTGCGCGATGCGCCACGATCTGCCCCTGATCGTGATCTTCACGCTGGACGCGCACATCAATGAAAACGGCCCCAAGCAATTCCAGGGCATGGAGCGCTACGAGGCCCGCAAGGCCGTGGTGGCCCAGCTGGAGGCCGAAGGCTATCTGGTCAAGGTCGAACCGCACAAGATGATGCAGCCCAAGGGCGACCGCACCGGCGTCGTCCTGGAGCCCATGCTGACTGACCAATGGTTCGTGGCCATGAGCAAGCCCGCCCCCGAAGGCACGCTGAACCCGGGCAAGAGCATCACCGAAGTCGCGCTGGAAGTGGTCGCGGACGGCCGCATCCAGTTCTACCCCGACAACTGGACCACCATCTACAACCAGTGGCTGAACAACATCCAGGACTGGTGCATTTCGCGCCAGCTCTGGTGGGGCCACCAGATTCCGGCCTGGTACTCGGACGACGGCCAGGTGTTCGTGGCCCACGACGAAGCCGAAGCCACCGCGCAGGCCCGCGCGGCCGGCGTGACGGGCGAACTCAAGCGCGACCCGGACGTGCTCGACACCTGGTTCTCCTCCGGCCTGGTGCCCTTCACCACGCTGGGCTGGCCGGAAAACACCCCGGACCTGCAGCGCTACCTGCCCTCCAGCGTGCTGGTGACGGGCTTCGACATCATCTTCTTCTGGGTGGCGCGCATGGTCATGCTGACCACGCACCTGACCGGCCAGATCCCGTTCAAGCACGTCTATGTGCACGGCCTGATCCGCGATGCCGACGGCCAGAAGATGAGCAAGTCCAAGGGCAACACCCTGGATCCGGTCGACCTGATCGACGGCATCGACCTGGACGGCCTGGTCGCCAAGCGCACCTACGGCCTGATGAATCCCAAGCAGGCCGGCGCCATCGAAAAGGCCACCCGCCGCCAGTACCCGGACGGCATCCCCGCCTTCGGCACCGATGCGTTGCGCTTCACGATGGCCGCCTACGCCACGCTGGGCCGCAACATCAACTTCGACCTGAAGCGCTGCGAGGGCTACCGCAATTTCTGCAACAAGCTCTGGAACGCCACGCGTTTCGTGCTGATGAACACCGAAGGCCATGACCTGACCGGCCCGGACGCCGGCGAGCTGTCCTTCGTGGACCGCTGGATCGTCAGCCAACTGCAGACGCTGGAAGCGGACGTGGCGCGCGGCTTCGCCGACTACCGCTTCGACAACGTCGCCAACTCGCTCTACCGCTATGTCTGGGACGAGTATTGCGACTGGTACCTGGAACTGGCCAAGGTACAGATCCAGACCGGCACGCCCGCGCAGCAGCTGGGCACGCGCCGCACGCTCATCCGCGTGCTGGAAGGCGTGCTGCGCCTGGCGCACCCCATCATCCCCTTCATCACGGAAGAACTGTGGCAGAAGGTGTCGGTGGTGGCCGGCAAGCGCAAGGAAGGCGTCGCCGACAGCGTCAGCGTCCAGCCCTTCCCGCACGCCAACCCGGAAGCGGTCGACGCCGCCGCCGAAGCCGACGTGGCCGAGCTCAAGGCCCAGGTCGAGGCCGTGCGCGCCCTGCGCGGCGAGATGAACCTGTCGCCGGCCCAGAAGGTGCCGCTGTGCGCCCAGGGCGACGCGCCGGCGCTCAAGCGCAACGCTCCCTACCTGGCGGCGCTGGCCAAGCTGAGCGAAGTCGAAGTGCTGGACGCCCTCCCCGACGCGGGCGCGCCCGTCCAGGTGGTGGGAACCAGCCGCTTGATGCTGCACGTGGAAATCGACGTGGCGGCGGAGCGCGTGCGCCTGGACAAGGAGATCGCGCGCCTGGAAGGCGAAATGGCCAAGGCCAACGGCAAGCTGTCGAACGCCAGCTTCGTCGAACGCGCGCCGGCGGCCGTGGTCGAGCAGGAAAAGGCGCGTCTGGCGCAGTTCAGCGAAACCCTGCAGAAGGTGCAAGAACAACGCTCTAAGCTGGGCGACTGACCCCGCCCCAACCGCAAAAACCCCTCGAACCATCGAGGGGTTTTTTTATCGCCATGCTGCTCCGGGCGCGGCGTGGGAGCTCTCTACACTCCTCCGTCCGTCATGCGGTACCAGGTCACGACCGCATTCACGTACAGTCGGCGCAGGCCGTAGAGCGGAAACGGCACCACCGGCGTAAGCGGAACCGGCAAGGCGTTGGCGTCGCCCGTGGCCACGTACTGCGCCATGGCCCTGCCCATGCTGGTCTGCAGGCCCACGCCGCGCCCCTGGCAGCCTATGTCCACCAGCAGGCCGGGCTCGGGCTCATGCAGGTGCGGAAGATAGTCGCGGGTGACCGCAACCCTGCCGCACCAGCGGTACTCGAACGGCACGCCCGTGACCTGCGGGAACAGTTTCAGCATCACCCGTTCCAGATGCGCCCAGTCCTGCTGTCCCTTGGGTTCCCGGAAAGGGCCGCGCCCGCCCATCAGCAACCGGCCCTGGTGGTCCAGCCGGAAATACAGCAGCAGATTGCGCGTGTCGGAAGTGACATGGCCCTCGGGAAAGATGCCGGCGCGCACCGCCTCCGGCAGCGGCCCGGTGGCCACCTGGAAGGTATTGGCGTCGATGATCGAGGCCTTCAGGCGCGGCAACAGGCCGCCGCCGTAGGCGTTCGTGCACATCACCACGCGATCCGCGGTGATGCTGGGGCCGCGGGCGGTGGCCGCGGTCCACTTGCCTGCCGCGCGCGCCAGACTGGCGACGGGCGAGTCGGTATGGATGCTGGCGCCCGCGTTCAGCGCGGCGCGGGCCAGGCCGCGCGCGTAGCTCAAAGGCTGAATGGCGCCTGCGCGGCGGTCCACCCAGCCGCCCAGGTAGCGGTCGGTGCCGATCAGCCGGGCCACCTGCGCGCGATCCAGGGGCTGGACGTCGGCGCCGAGGCGGGCCCACTGGGCGGCGCGGGCGTGCGCCAACTGCAAGGCCTCGGCGGTATGCGCGCCCTGGATCCAGCCCTTGCGCACGTGCGGCACATCCATCGCATGCCGCTCGATCAGGTTGAACACCGTGTCCGCCGTCGAGCCGGCAAAGCGCACGAGGCGTTCGCCGCGCTCGGCGCCGAACATGGAGATCAGCGCGTCCGGATCGTACTTCAGGCCTGGAATGACCTGGCCGCCATTGCGGCCCGAGCCGCCAAAGCCGATCTCGCGCGCCTCCAGCACCACCACGCGGACGCCGCGTTCCGCCAGATGCAGGGCGGTGCTCAGGCCGGCGTAGCCGCCGCCGATCACCAGCACGTCGGCCTGCGCGGAGGCCTCCAGCGGCTCCGTGGCGGGCGGCGGCGGCGCCGTCGCGGCCCATAACGAAGGGGAAAGCGGAAATGGCGCTTGCGGCATGGTCCTTCCTTACATGGGATGCAGCACGCGGCGCAGGAAATCCTGCGTCCGGGGGTGCTGCGGATGATTCAGCACTTCGCGGGCGGCGCCCTGCTCCACCATGACGCCGCCGTCGAAGAACATGACGCGGTCCGCCACTTCACGGGCGAAACTCATTTCGTGGGTCACGACGACCATCGTCATGCCGGCCTCGGCCAGCTTGCGCATGACGCCCAACACGTCGCCGACCAGTTCCGGGTCCAGCGCGGAAGTCGGCTCGTCGAAGAGGATGGCCTTGGGCCGCATCGCCAGCGCCCGCGCGATCGCCACGCGCTGCTGCTGCCCGCCGGACAGTTGCGGCGGGTGGGCGTTCTCCTTGTCGGCCAGGCCCACGCTGGCCAGCAGTTCGCGGCCTCGCTCCACGGCCTGGGCGCGCGGCTCTTTCTTTACGAAGATCGGGCCCTCGATCACGTTCTCCAATGCCGTGCGATGGGGAAAAAGATTGAAGCGCTGGAACACCATCGCAACCTGGGTGCGGATCGACACGATGGACGGCGAGTCGCAATCGACCAGCTCGCCGTCAACGGTAATGCGTCCGGCGTTGTAGCGCTCCAGCCCGTTGATGCATCGCAGGATGGTGGACTTGCCCGATCCCGAGGGGCCGATCACGCAGACCACCTCGCCTTTCGTGACCTCGGCGTCGATGCCCTTGAGCACTTCGAGCGAACCGAAGCTTTTGCGGACTCCCTGGAGCTGGATCATTTGGCTGCGCTCCTTTTTTCAAGATGGCGGACCAGCAGGATCAGCGGCACGCACATGACCAGGTACATGAGCGCGACCAGCGTGAACACGGTGGCGTTCTTGAAGGTGGACACGGCGATCAGCTTGCCCTGCAAGGCAAGCTCGGCCACCGTGATCGTCGACGCCTGCGAGGAATCCTTGAGCATCATGATCATGATATTGCCGTAGGGCGGCAGCACGATCTTCACCGCCTGCGGCAGCACGACCCGCCGCATCGTCATGCCCCAGCCCATGCCCATGGCCATGGCGGCCTCGATCTGGCCCCGGTCGATGGCCTGGATGCCCGCCCGGAAGTTCTCGGCCTGGTAGGCCGAATACGCAACGCCCAGGCCGATGATGGCCGCCTGCACCGCCGTCAGCGACACGCCCATGTCGGGCATCACGAAGTAGATGTAGAACAGCAGCACGATGATGGGTATGCCGCGCAGCAGATTGATCACCCCGCCGCTGAACTTGGACAGGTAGCGGTTCCCGGAGACGCGCATCAAAGCCCACACCAGGCCCAGCACCGTGGACAGGGCCAGCGACCCTAGCGTCACCAGGATCGTGAGCTTCGCGCCTTGCAGCAATATCGGCAGGTACTCCGCCGCATCCTTGAAGAATTCCGTCATGACTCACCACCCGACAAGACAGCCTGCGGGAACGCCGCATGCATCCGTCCATCCGGCGCGCGACAGGCGGGCCAGACGGACTTGCGCAATGGCGTTCGGTTGCTCGAGACCCGGCCGGCGTCAGGCGCCGGACAGCCCCCACTTTTTAAGGATGGCGTCTATGGCGCCTTCCGCCTTCAGCTTGGTCAGCGCCTTGTTGATCCGGTCGAGCAGCGCGGAGTCTTCCTTGCGCGTCGCCAATCCCAGGCTGCCCATCACCGTTGGCTGATAGGACTGCGCCATCTTCAGGTTGGGATAATTTCCCTGGGTCAGGATGTAGGCGGCGATGGGATAGTCCATGAAGCCGCCCTGGATGCGGCCTGCGTTGGCGTCGCGCATCATGTCCGGCGGGTTGTCGTAGAGCTTGACCTCCTTGAACACGCCGCTTTTCTGTATCGGCTCGACAAAGGCGGTGCCGACCTGCACGCCGACCGTCATGCCTTTCATGTCGGCGAAGGACTTGTATTCCTTGTTGTCGGTCTTGAGCACCATGAGCCCCTCGCCGTAGCGATAAACGGGCTCCGAAAAGCTCACCACCTGCTGGCGCTGCGGCGTGATGAACATGGCCGCCGACACGATATCGATGCGCTTGGACGTCAGCGAGCCGATCAGCGCCGAGAACGCCATGGGTTCGATCTGCACCTCGAATCCCGCCTCTTTGCCAACCGCCTTCACGATATCGACCATCACGCCTTCGATGCTGTTGGTCTTCGTGTCGAGAAACGTAAACGGACTGCCGGTGGGCGTGGACCCAACTTTCAACACCGTTTGGGCTTGGGCGCCCGCGGCCATGGACAATGCAGCCATTACAGAGACAGCCAGAGTCTTGAATTTCATGACATTTCCTCGTCGTGGCAAAGAAAGCCGGGCCGCGCCTGGCGCGCCCGGTGGCGCGACGATCCCCAGCGTCATCGCGCCGCTATGGATGCTGTGCGCTCATGGCGCCTGTTGCTTATCGTCCCCCGCGGCTTGAGTGATGTTGGAAATGGCCCAGATGACCTCGGTCGTCTGCGACCCGGGATTGCGCCAGCGGCGAGGAGTGCTGCTGGCGTAGCAAAAACTGTCGCCCTCGTTGAGCAGCACGACCCGGTCGCCTACCCAGAGTTCCAGCGAACCCTTGACCACCACGCCGATCTGCTCGCCCTGCCCGGTCACGAAGAGTTCGTTGCCGGTGGAGCCGCCCGGCTCGATGGTGGCGCGGCAAAGGTCCATGCTGCGGCAGGCCGGCGGCGTGTATATCTCCTTGCTGATGCCTTTTTCGCTGAGATCGATGTAGCGGTGCGTGCCCGCCCGGGCGACCCTTCCGCCATCCTCGACTTGCGTGTGCTCGGCGTTGCGCAGCAGCGAGTTCACCGACACACGGAACTGGCGGGCCAGCAGATGCAGGATTTTGATGGAAGCCGAACTGAGGCCTCGCTCGATCTGGCTCAGCAGCCCCAGCGAGATGCCGCAGGCGCCAGCCACTTCCGCCAGCGAACGGCCGTGCTGCTTGCGCAGTTGGCGCAGCTGCTGGCCCAGCCACAAGTCAACGGCGGATTCCGGCCGGCCGGGCTGGAGCTTCGCCTGCTGGAGCAGATCGGCTGCGCGGCGCGCGGTCGCAGGCGGGGATCGCTTGGGATCGGAGCGGCTCATATGAAAATTTCATTTCCATGTAATTTTCAATGCTAGGGAGCAGCCCAAGGGCCCACAAGCTAGGAACATCCCTAGCGTCAGCGGGCCGGATCGAGGGGAACGTCAGGATGCGTCCGGCGCCTTGGCGGGACGGGCGGGCCTGCGCCTGCGCTTGGGGGGCTCGGCGGCCGGATCCCACGTACCGGCCAATTCGGCCAGGTAGCGTTCGTCCGCCTTGTCGAGCCAACCCTTGGCGCGGGCGGATTCGATCAGCTCGGGCCGCCGGACGGCCGTCAGCGCAAGCGATCGCTCGCGCCGCCAGCGGGCGATATTGGCATGATGGCCGCTGAGCAGCGCGGGGGGCACCGGCTCGCCCTCATACACTTCGGGGCGCGTGTAGTGGGGGCTGTCCAGCAAGCCGGACAAGGTGTCGTTGAAGGAATCCTGCAAGGCGGAATCGCCGTCGTTCAGCACGCCGGGAAGTAGCCGCACGGCAGCGTCGATCACTGCCAGCGCGGCGATCTCGCCGCCGGACAGCACGAAATCGCCCAGGGAGATTTCCTGCGTGACGCATCGGTCGATGAACCGCTGGTCGACGCCTTCGTAGCGGCCGCAAATGAGGATGATGCCTTCGCTTGCGGCCAGTGACTCCGCGCCGGCCTGGTCATAGCGCCGGCCGACCGGCGCCAGCAAGGCGACGGGCGCGCGGCCCAGGCCTTGCGCGGCGCGCGCTTCCTGGGCGGCATTGACGGCGGCTTCCAGAGGCCCCGCCATCATCACCATTCCGGGGCCGCCGCCGTAAGGGCGGTCGTCCACGGTACGGTGCACGTCATGCGTGAAATCGCGAGGATTCCAGGCATGCAGGGACCACCGGCCCTGGGCATGAGCCCGGCCGGTGACACCCAGGTCCCGCACTACCCCGAACATTTCGGGAAAGAGCGTAACGACGTCGAATCGCATCAAAAATCCGCGGGCCAGTCGCTGTCGATGCGGCGGGCTGCCAGATCGACGGCGTGGATGTGCGCGCGCACGAACGGAACAAGCATTTCGGTGGGTCGGCCCTTGGCGTCCAGGACGGGTTCGGGACCTTGGCCCCCTGCCGTCTGGCGCAGGACCTTCAGGACGGCGTGAGCGCCGTTGTCCAGGACCTCGTCGACCACGCCCAGCAGGGCGGGTTCGCCGTTGGCGCTGGAATACAGCGCGCAACCGATGAGATCGACCCAGTAGTATTCGTCTTCCTCGGTCGCGGGGAAAGCTCCCCGCGGCGCCCGCACGGAACAACCGCGCAGGGCTTCGGCCTGATCGCGGTCGGCAATGCCAGCCAGCTGGGCCACCACGGTGGCCCCTTGCGAACGGGCTTGCACGACCTTGTATGCGACAGGCGCAGACGCGACAGCGCCCCGCGCCAGTTCAGGCACAGGGCGAGTCAACCACCATTGAGATGCTGAGAGCAGCACTTCGGCATTGGCCGAATGTGGCTGCACCTTGACCCAGCCTTTCACGCCGTAGGCTGCACTGATGCGGCCCAGCTCGATCAAATCCGTCGGCGCCGCGTTGGAGGTTGCGGCATCAGGCATGTATCGTGCTCTTGGTAGCTATGAAGCAGCTATGAATGGTAGCTTTAAAGCGCTGTAAAGCTGCAGGGCTGAGGCTTGGCGACGCGGGCAATCAAGCCGCGGCGGAAACCTTGGCCGAGTAGTCTTTGACCAGACGCTCGACAGCGGGCGACAGTTGGGCGCCGTTGCTGGTCCAGTGCTGCACGCGATCCAGCGCGATGCGCAGGTTTTCCGTGCCTTCGCTGGCGACGGGGTTGTAGAAACCCACGCGCTCAATGAAGCGGCCGTCGCGACGGTTACGCGAATCGGTGGCCACCAGGTTGTAAAACGGACGCTTCTTGGACCCACCGCGGGCCAGGCGAATCACCACCATAGGTAATCCCTTGAATTAGTTGTGAAAAACGGGAAATTCTAGCACTTAAACCAGCCAGCTGGCAAATGGGAGTGCGGGAATCTTGCGTAGCGGCGGGATTTATATCCTAAAACACCACATCCAGGTATTCTACAAAAATGGGCCGGAGCCCGCCGCAGTCCAAAGTGTAGCCCTCCGGCCACGCTTGTGCCTGTCCCTGTGCGTTCAAAGTCAGTGCGTTTGAAGAAAAACCCGATTTTGGAGATCGGTTTTATGTCATCGTACGCAAGATCCCGCGCTTTGCTCCACCCCGCCGCGGCACTGCGGCGCCGCTTGCACGCAGTCTTCAAGCCATCCCCCTGAGGGCGGGTCTTCCGCCACTCGCCGCCGTCTCTTCTTCCCTGTGTTTTCCCCCAACTTCCTCTACCGGAGGGTGCAACATCATGAAGAACCGGAATTCTGTCTTCACCCCTGTCGCGCGCCTGGCCCTGGCGGGCCTGCTGGCGGGTTCGCTGGCGATGCCGCTGGCGGCCTCCGCCCGCATCGTCGGCGCGGCCCTGACTACGGCCACGGGCAAGGTCACCGCAGTGGACCCGGCAAGCCGGACCATCACGCTGCAAGGCGAGAACGGCAACACATTGAACATCCTGGCGGGCCCCAACGTCCGGAATTTCCAGCAGATCAAGCCCGGCGACACGCTGACGCTCGACTACTATGAATCCGTGGCGGTGGCCGTGCGCCCAGCCGGTTCGGGCGCGCCCGAGGTCGTGACGGAAACGGCTGGCACCCGCAGCCCCAAGGGCGGCATGCCCGCCGGCGCGGCCGGCCGCCAGACCACGATCACCGCCGAAATCTGGCACATCAACAAGAGCGCCAACCTGGTTACGCTGAAGGGCCCGCAGGGCGGCATGCGCACCATCCAGGTGCAGGACCCCGCCCTGCAGGCGCGGCTCCAGCAATTGAAGGAAGGCGATCTCGTCGACTTCACGATCACGCAGGCCGTGGCTGCCGCCGTCCGCAAATAGCCCTCCGGACGACCAAAACAAAAAGGCCCGCCGGAAGGCGGGCCTTTTTGTTCTTGCGCCCTGGCCTCAGGCCGGTCAACGCCGCCGCAGGAAATGCACCCCGCGGCCGTCGACCTCCTGCTGCGCGACCAGGGTATTGCCGGTCTGGCGGGCGAAGGCCTGGAAGTCCCGGATCGCGTTGCGGTCCGTGGTGATGACCCGCAGCACCTCGCCGCTCGCCATCTGCGCCAAGGCCTTCTTGGCGCGCAGAATGGGCAAGGGGCAGGTCAGGCCGCTGGCGTCGACCTCTTGCTCGAAGGACGGCGCTTGCGCGCTGGCATCGGGGCCGTTCATCACAGACGCTCGTCAACCCACTTCTGCACGCTGGCGATCGCCGCGGGCAAGGCGCTGACGTCGGTGCCGCCGCCCATGGCCATATCCGGACGGCCACCGCCCTTGCCGCCAACCTGCGCGGCCACGAAACCGACCAGATCGCCCGCCTTGATGCGGTCGGTCAGGTCGGCGGTGACGCCGCCCACCACGCTGATCTTGCCATCAGCGGAACCCGTGGCCAGCAGCACCACCGCCGGCTTCAGACGATCCTTCAGGTTGTCGACCATGCCGCGCAGCGCCTTGGGATCCACATCGCCGATGCCGGCGGCCAGGACCTTGATGCCCTTGACGTCGACCGCGGCGCTGGAGGCCAGGTCATTGCCCGCGCTGGCGGCGAGCTTGCTGCGCGATTGCTCGAGGTCTTTCTCGAGCGCCTTGACCTGCTCCTGCACCTGCGCGATGCGCGCCGGCAGGTCCGCGGGCGTGGAGCGCAGCATGCCCGCGACTTGCGTCAGCAAGGCATTCTGGCTCTGCACCCAGGCCAGGGCGTTGTCGCCGGTGATGGCCTCGACGCGGCGTACGCCAGCGGCCACGCCGCCTTCGGAAACGATCTTGAACAGGCCGATATCGCCGGTGCGGGCGACGTGAGTGCCGCCGCAAAGCTCGCGCGAGAAGCCGATGTCGAGCACGCGGACCGTATCGCCGTACTTTTCGCCGAACAGCGCCATGGCGCCGCCCTTGACGGCGTCGTCATAGGGCATGACCTGCGCCACGGTGGGCTGGTTGGCGAGGATTTCCGCATTGACGATGGCCTCGACGCGGGCAATCTGCTCGGCCGTCAGCGGCGCATCCTGGGCGAAGTCGAAACGGGTCTTGTCAGGATCCACCAGCGAGCCGCGCTGCTGCACGTGGGCGCCCAGCACTTGGCGCAGGGCCTTGTGCATGAGATGGGTGGCCGAGTGGTTGCGCACCGTGCGGGCGCGGCGTACCGCGTCCACGCGCGCCAGCAGCGTGTCGCCCACGGACAGGGAGCCCGATTCCAGCAGGCCGTGATGGCCGAAGACGCCGGCCTGGATCTTCAGGGTGTCGGCGACGGCGAACCGCAGGCCGTCGGCCTCGAGCAGGCCCGTATCGCCCACCTGGCCGCCCGACTCCGCGTAGAACGGCGTGGCGTCGAGCACGACGACCGCGTTCTGGCCGGCCTTGACCTGCTGGACCTGCGTACCGTCCACGTACAGGGCCGTGACCTTGACGCCGTCGAGTTCGAGCTTTTCATAGCCTTCGAAACGCGTATCCGCGCCTTCGTAGCTCAGGCCCTCGGCCATCTTGAATTTTCCGGCGGCGCGCGCCTGGTCGCGCTGGCGTTCCATGGCGACCTCGAAGCCGGCCATGTCCACGTCCACTTCGCGTTCGCGGCAGATGTCGGCGGTAAGGTCCACCGGGAAGCCGTAGGTGTCGTACAGCGTGAACAGCGTGGTGCCGTCCAGCTGGCCGCCCTTGGGCACGCTGGCCAGGGCGGAATCCAGGATGCGCATGCCGTGTTCGAGCGTTTCGCCGAAACGCTCTTCTTCCTGCTTGAGCACCTGCGCCACGCGCTCGGCGGTGGCGGCCAGTTCCGGATAGGCGTCGCCCATCTCGGCGACCAGGTCGGGCACCAGACGGTGGAAGAACGGCTTGGTCTGACCCAGCTTGTAGCCATGGCGCAGCGCGCGGCGCACGATGCGGCGCAGCACGTAGCCGCGGCCTTCGTTGCTGGGAATCACGCCGTCGACGATCAGGAACGAGCAGGCGCGGATGTGGTCGGCGATGACCTTGAGCGAATTGTCTTCCAGGTCCTTGATGCCGGTTTCGCGCGCGGCGGCGGCGATCAGGTGCTGGAACAGGTCGATTTCATAGTTGGAATGCACGCCTTGCAGCACGGCGGCGATACGCTCCAGGCCCATGCCGGTATCGACACAGGGACGCGGCAGGCGCGGCATGTTGCCGGCGGCATCGCGTTCGAACTGCATGAACACCAGGTTCCAGATCTCGATGTAGCGGTCGCCGTCTTCCTCGGGCGATCCCGGGGGGCCGCCCCAGATCTCGGGGCCGTGGTCGTAGAAGATTTCCGAACAAGGACCGCAGGGGCCGGTATCGGCCATCTGCCAGAAGTTGTCCGACGCGTAGCGCGCGCCCTTGTTGTCGCCGATGCGGATGATGCGCTCGGCCGGCACCCCGACTTCCTTGGCCCAGATGTCGTAGGCCTCGTCGTCTTCCTGGTACACGGTGACCCAGAGCTTCTCGGCCGGCAGCTTGTAGACCTGGGTCAGCAGCTCCCAGGCGTACTGGATGGCATCGCGCTTGAAATAGTCGCCAAAGCTGAAGTTGCCCAGCATTTCGAAGAACGTATGGTGGCGGGCGGTGTAGCCCACGTTCTCCAGGTCATTGTGCTTGCCGCCGGCGCGCACGCTGCGCTGCGACGAAGTGGCACGCGTGTAGGACCGCGATTCCTTGCCCGTGAAGACGTCCTTGAACTGGACCATGCCCGAATTGGTGAAGAGCAAAGTCGGGTCGTTGCCGGGGACGAGCGACGACGAAGGGACGATGGTGTGACCCTTGGACTTGAAGAATTGCAGGAACTGCTGGCGAATCTCGGAGGATTTCATCGTGGATGAAGCAGGATTTAGGCGAATTTTTGATTATAGAGGGTTGGCGGGAATACGCGGCAACGGACGGAAGCCGGCTCAGCGCACGCAGACATAGCCGGTGGTCCAGCCCTCCGTCTGGGTCCATTTGCCGCCCGCGGATACGATCACCGCGCTGTAGCCCCACGGGCACGAGCAACTGCCCGTGCGCGGGTTGGCCGTGGACACGCCGGAGTAATGGTAGCAACCCAGGGGGTGGTTCACGCTGAACGCGCCCCCAAAACCGCCGCTGGCCGGGGCCCATACATTGGATTGGCACGTCAGCAGTTCGCCCTGGGCCGAACTGGCCATCGTCCCGTTGGCCACGCCGCAGTACTGCCCCGCGGCCGCCCGGGCTCCGATGGAAAGGTAGGCGCCGACCGAGGCCGACGACCCGACGGTGAGCGTTCCCTGGAGCTGGGGATCGCGCGTGTCGTGGCGCCGCACGAAGCGATCCAGGTCCGGCCCCCCTGCCCCCGCTCCCGCTCCTGCCCATAGCGCCAGGGTGCCGGGGGCATATACCGGCACGCCCGCCGTCGGGGGATTCGCGAAATCGAATGCCGCCCCGCGCAGCCGCCGCGGCGAACCTGGCCACACGGCGCCGCCATAGCCGCCCGCAGCCTCGATGACGGCCGCCATGCCCACCAGGTCCGGAATATACGTCCCTGTTTTCAGGAGCGGCTGGGCGCTGTAGACCAGCCCGTCCAGCCGGCATTGCGCGCCCGGGCATGCTGGGGCGCGGACAACCCGGACGTGGGCCGCAAAACCCAGGGCGGACCGTTCTGGAAAGCCTGGGGGGAGGAACCCCGCGGCGCGCAGCTCGCCCAGGGCGGGCGCCCAGGGGTCGGCGAACAACGGCGCCCCTTGGGCATCTCGCGGCGCCTCCCCTTTTGCCAGCGCCGTGAAATGGCTGGCCAGCACCTGGTCCACGGCCAGCCGGATCTGCGTGAGCCATATGCCCGCGGAACGCGCCGCCGCGTCCTCGACCCGCTGCACCAGTTGGTTGGAGGCCCAGATGGCGGCCATGACGGTCAGGGCCAGAGCAAGCGCCAGCCCCAGCATCGAGAATCCGCGTTGGTTGCGCGGAGGCGCGAGCCGCTTCATTTGGCGGTGAATACAAAGGTGTTGACGTCGCCCTGGCTGCACTGCGCCTGGGCCAGGGCGGCCCGGTACGGCACGCTGGGCGTGGCCAGCGCATTCTTCACGATCCGGGCTCCGCCCTGGCCGCCGATGGAGATGATCTCGGACATCCGCTGCAATACCGAGGCCAAGGCCGGGCACGCCGCATGGCTGACGTTGGTCAGCGTGATGGAAAATGCAGAGCCCAGCCCCGCGCTGCCGAACGTGGCCGCCGCCACTTCTATGACGCCATTGCTGCCCACGCCGTTGCCGCCCAGGCCGTGCACGATGCGCGCCCCCGCGCCCGTGCCCTGCACGGACAGGACGCTGGAATCCCGCAAGGCGTTGGCCATGGCGCCCGTGTCCAGGCCCGCATAGGGAGTGAGGCCGCCGCCCAAGCCGTTGATCTTCATGCTGGCGATGAAACGCTGCAACTCTTCGCCGACCTTGGGCACCTTGTTTTCGATGACATAGGCGCCGATGGCCGGAATGCCGACGATCGCGATCAGCAGGACGATGGCGGTGACGATGGATACTTCCATCAGCGAAAAACCCCGTTGCCGGATGGCGCTGGCGTGGAACTCATTGGAAAGCCGCATGCTTGTCTCCTGGGTGATGAAGCGCCGGCGGCGTAACGAGCCGCCGGCGCCTGCCGCCTACCGGCTGGCATAGAAATTGGTAAGCGCCTGGCGCAATTCGTCGATCACGCCGTAATGCCAGAGCGCGATCCCCAACACCGCCGCGACCGATGCAATCAGCAGCAGCCAGCGCAGTGCCGACGCCTGCCGCCGCACATGCGCGAGCAGGCGCCCCTCCACACGCTGGCGGGCCCGGGCCAGGCCGGCCTCCATGCCCAGCGCGTCGATCATGTCGGCCATGTACCACCAGGTTTCCGCCTCGAGCAGGCCCGTGCCGAATATTTCCGGGCCGGTCAGGCCGGCGTCGATCCGCGCCAGCATGTCCTGGAGGTGCGCCAGCAGCCAGGGCGGCGCGCCGCGCGCCTGCACCGCCAGCGCTCGCCGCAGGCGGGTATCGGCGGAGCCGTGCTGCCTGACCAGCACCGCCAACAGGGAAAGAAAGCGGATGGCATGGAAATCGCGGTACAGCCGCCAGAGCAGCCAGCGGTCGAGCCGCGCCCTGACCGGCCCGGTGAAGTGCGGCAGCGACCAGAAACCCAGCGCGGCCAGACCGAACACCAGCACCAGCCACAATGGCAGCCATGCCTTCAGGCCCTCGGCGAGCGCGAACAAGGCGCGGGTCAGGGCGGCGTAGTCTTCCGCCGGCACGGCCTGGAACACGCGCTGCAAGCGCGGTACGGTGAAGAACGGAATGGCGCATAACAACGCAAAGGCGACGGCAGCAGCCAACACGCCCGCCGCCGCCGCCGACGCGAGAGCCAGCCAGGCGTCCGCGGCCTGCCGCGCCGCGCGCGCCAGATCCCGCAGCGCGGCGGCGAGGTCCCCGCCTTCGTCCTGCACGCAACTGAGCAACAGGCATTCGCCGGCTGGCAGCGTGCCGGCCCAGGCGGCGCCCAGGTCGCCGCCCGCATCCTGGTATGCGGCCGCCCACTGCTGCGAGAGGCGCCCGCGCACGGTGTCCTGGCCGTATCGCCGCGCATCGTCCTCGAAGATGTCGCGCAGGCTCTTGCGCCCTTGCGTGCCCTCGACCAGATCCGCCAGATACTCGTAGTAGTCCGCGCGGCGGGAGCGAAAGCGCGCCGCGTCCAGGCGCAACAGCGCAGCGCTGCCAAGCGGCCGGCGCCAGGCCGGCGCCTTCGGGTCGAGCGATTCATCCATGGGTGGCTCCGACGGATCCCGCATCCGTTCCTGGCATGCCCGCCGGGAGGTCGAAGCGGCGCAACAGCGAGCGCGGATCGATTTCGCCAAGACTGGCCCGGTACAAGGCGCTGCCGAGCGCCTGCCCGCCGCGCGTGGCGTCATCGCGCCAGGCGGCCGGACCGGCCGCCCGGGCCTGCCGCATGAGGCCCAGGTTGTCGCGCGCGCGCACCCGTTCGAGGAAGCCGTCCACACGTTCGGGTTCGACCATCTCGGCCGCGACGCAGCGGCCCGCCGTTCCGTTGAGCTCGGGCAGGTGGGGACGCCTGCAATCCGGGCAACCCATGGGGTTCCGGACCCTGAGCACGCTTGAGTCCAGCTGGAACGTTGCGGCCATGCGCTCGATCCATCCCCGCCAATCGACTGCGGCTCCGGCTCCGGGCGATCCGGCGGACGGCGCCCACAGGCTGTCCGCCGGCAGCGCGCAGCGGGCGCACAGGCGCGGCAGCAAAGTCTGATAGACCAGCAGCTTGAGTATGCCGGGCGAAGCCAGGAAATCCCGCGATACGCCGATCGCGTCCGAGGCCAGCCGTTCCGGGATCATCACGGCGCACGCCGCGTGAGTGGTGGTGTACAGGCTGATCCCGGAACTGGCCAGATCCATGAAGGCGCGGCCGGTATCGCTATCGCGGATCTCGCCGATCAGCAGGTCGTTCATCGCGGAACGCTTGATGGTCTTGAGCTTGGCGTCGAACGCCGGCCAGGCGGACTCCGCCAAGGCGCCGCCCAGGGTGTTCTGCAAGGCGTTTCCAATGCGGTATTCCACCGGATCCTCGAGGGTAATGACCTTGCGGGTGGGGGCGATTCCGCGCATCAGCGCGGCGATGGTGGTGGATTTTCCCGAGCCCACCACGCCGGCGAGCACGATGGCCCCGCCCTCGCGCTCGCGGGCGCGCACCAGGGTTTCCGCTTGCGCGGGCAGATAGCCCAGCGCCAGCAGATCGCCGTCGGCCGTGGCGTCCAGCCGCAGGATCCGCAGGCAGACGGATGGCCCGGCGTCGGCGGCAAGCGAGGCCCAGCGCAGCACGATCGGCGCGCCGTCGATATCCAGCCCGATGCGCCCCTGCTGTTCCTGCGCGGGATCGAAGACCGCGCCATTGCCGCCCCTGACGTCCATCCAGGCCACGGCCAGGACTTCCAGCAGCGTCGCATTGGACAAGCCTGCGAAGCGCTCGGTGCCGACGTACTCGCCGCCGATCGTGTAGCGGATTTCGCAGGCGTCGCGCCGCCGGTCGACGTTGATGTGCACGTCGCTCGCGCCCTGCGCCACGCCCCAGCGCACGATATCCAGGAAAAGCGCGGCGAGCGCGGAGGCGCGCTCTTCCTGCTGGGCCCTGCCCCGCATGGCCAGGCCCGGGGCCGCCAGTTGCCCCCGGGCAACCATCAACAGCAGCGGAGCCGGCAACTGATAGCGCGGCACGCGCGCCAGCCGGTAACCCTCCGCCCTGACCATGCGTTCGATTTCGTCGATCTGGTCGCCCAGCATGTAGTCCTTCACGGCGAAAACCGCGACCTCGCCGGTTTCCAGCAGCACAGGGCAAAGCCTGCCCGCCAAGGCGGCCAGGTCGAACTCACGGCCCAGGGCTCGCACGAAGGCTGGCGCCATGCGGCCGATGTCTTCCGGTGTCCATAGCTCGGGCGGATGCCAGGCCGCGACGGCGGGCAGCAAGGAGGATTCCGTCATGGAGAGGCCCTGCCGAGATCAAGGCAGGCGGTGCGCTCGAGGGCGCCGCGGCGCAGCCGCACGCAGGAATCCTCGATGGCGAGCAACTGGTAGGCCTCCGCCCCTGCGGAACCCGCCACAGGCGCGCTGCGGCCGGACTGGTAGCGCAGCACGGCGCCATTGACGTTGAGATCGACACGCAGGCTTCGGGCGAGCCCGAATATGGCCAGCACGCGAATGTCGTCGTATGGGCGCGCGGAAGCCGCCTGCGGCCCCGCCGATGGCATGGATGCCGCGCCGGCTGGGCAAATGCCCGGCACCCGGCAATCCGCCAATGCTGCGGCGGCGTCGGCGCGCAACAACGTACGCACGGTTTCCGCTTCCGGCCAGGCTTGCGGATCTTCCGCGATGGCCGGCGGAACCTGGGCCTGGACGGACGGAACCAGCGCGGCCGACAACGCAAGGCTGCGGACGAAATGGGCAGCGAGCCCGCGGCGGAGGGCGTCCGCCCTATTCCTGTTCATAGAGTTCTCCGTGCAATTCAGCAATGAGCGTGCTTGAGGCCAGCCCGGGGCTGGGCTGCGGCTGGATCTCGAGCGACAGCTGCGACCACCGCGCCGTCGAGATGGCGTCCGGCAACAAGGCGAACGAACGCAATGGCCCACGCAAGGTAAGGACCCGGCGGCGAATGCCGGGCCGTTCCGGATTCGCGGCAGCTGCGCCATTGGCCCCGGGCGGCGCGGATATCGGCAACGGCGCGGCCGCCGCCAACACGACAGCGGAGAATGCCGGCTGCAATCGCTGCAGGGCGGTGACCAGCTCGGTATCGACCTGGACGCTCGTGGGCAGGGACAAGTCCGCAAGCCAGGCCTGCCTCGACGGTATCCGCCAGAACAGCGTTGCCGCTTCCATCGGCTGGAACGACAGTTCCCAGCCCGCGGGCCGCAGCGCATGCAGCGCCTGGTTCGTGGCGGAAGAATGAGCCCGGACATAGGCCGCCGAACACGTCCAGCGCTGCGCTCCCGCAAGGCAATGCGCGCGGCTCAACGCCCAGCCCCGGACCTGTATGGGCAGCTTGCCTACACCGGCCAGCACGCGGTTCAGTTCGGAGGGGACATGGGCCGCGGTGGTTTGCAGCAAGACGAGATAGGGATCCGGCGGAGGCGCCGCACCGTCGAGGCTGCCTGGCGCGGATGCTTCGCGCGCGTGCCATCGCGGCGCCAGGGCATCCCAGAGCGCAGGCGCGACGGCCGATACCCCCACGCAGGCCAGGAACAGCCGCAAGGCGAGCGGCACCTCGGCCCAGCGGCTCGGCAGCACGGCCAACTGGGAGGCGGGGTCCGCCGCCTGCAGCAGCGCCGCCCAGGCTGCGTCGGGCTCCCGCGCAGGCAAGGCAGGCCGCTGGGACAGCAGCAGCGCCTGCTCGCGCAGGGCCTCGTCCCGGGACGCGAACAGCCTGTCGGTCTGCGACAGCACCGTGCCACGCTGGGCCGCCACCAGCCAGAGCCTGCCGTCAGGCAGGCGGATCAGGCTGTGCCCGCCATCTGGGTACAGCAAGGCGTAGAGTTGTGCCGCGGCCTGGATAAGGGGCGCGCCGCTTCCACGCGCCCGTTCGGCGGGCCAGCCGCCCAGCCGCCGCGGCCGCAACCGGCCATAGCCCGCCATCGCCGCGGGCGCTCCGCCCACCACGTAGTGGCTGGCCCGCAGACGCCGCCCCCGTGAACGTGCCAGCGCGGGCACGTTGGAGCCGATCAGCGCGAACCAGCGCAAGCCGAACGCCAGCGCCCTGCCGGTACCCGGACAATCGAGCAGCAACGAGTGGGGAACGCGCTCCATGCTCAGTACCCCTCTTCGACCTGGGCCGTCACCAGCATCAGCGTCGTCATGCGTTCCGAGGCGCCGCTGTCCTGGCCGCCCGCGACCAGCGGCGCCCCGGGCGCAAGCCGCAGACGTTCGTGCTGGTCCTGGCTGCGGTCGAAGCCGGAAACGATGATGGGCTGCCCGGGCCGCAGTTCGATCTGCTGCACGGTGCCATTGCCGTCGATCGTGATCTGCTGGACCTGGACCTGGTTGCCGCGCTCGCCGAAAGAGATAGTCTTCAAGGGCTGCGCGACCGCGTTGTCGTAGGCGAGCGACAGCAGGATCTGGCCGTCTTCCTGGATGTCGGGCAGCAGCGTGAGGAACGAGCCGACCGTTTCTTCCTTCTGGCTGATGGACACCGCGGGCAGCGTGCCGTTGGCGCCGCCCGTGGTGGTTCCGGGGACGGCGGTGCTTTGCACCCGGTCGATATAGGAAAACGTGGTTCTGATGGCATGGGTGACTGGCCTGCGATTCAGTGTCAGGACGGGAACCTTGCTGTGCCGCACGACGGCGCCCATCGCGCTGAGCGCGGAGACGATGGCCTGCGACCCCTGGAAAGGGCCGCTGCGCACCGCGGCGTCGAGCACTGCGTCGCCACCGCCCGGCAGCGCCAGCCGGGCCGTGGCCCCGGCGGCGGCGTACACGGCATTCCAGTCGATGCCGCCCGATACCGATTCGTTGGCGATGACGGTGATTTCCTCGAAGACCAGCCGGACGCGGCGCGTCAGCGCCTTGTTCTCGCGCTCGAGATAGCGGGCGACGCGCTCCAGCGCCTCGGGGGTGTCCGTGACGACAATGGAGGTGGCCCCTTCGACGGCTTCGGCCATGACGCCGGATCGGGTCAGGAACGGCAGGATGTTGGCGCGCAGGATGGCCAGCGCATTGTGCTGGCCGGCGGACAGCGACGTGTTGGAAGCGCTTTCGAAGCCTTCCCCTTCCCCGCTGCCGGAGCGGCCCAGCCGGATGTCGACCTTGCTGGCGAGCGACAGCGCGCGCAAGTCGAACACCCGGCTTTCGACGCGGTAGAACTCCAGCGCATTGCGCTCATAGCGCCAATGCACGGAATAGCGGGCCGCCAGGGCATCGAGCAGATCGGCCAACGGTTGGCCGCCCGCACGGATCTCGATATTGGCCTGCGCCGGGACGGCCAGCGCGCCGCTGACGGCTAGCCGCGGCAGGAAGAGGTCCAGCGGCAGCAAGGCATCCGGCTGCACCCGAACGGCGATACCCGTCGCGGCGGTCAGGCGCTGCGCCACGGAGGACAGGTCGGCGCCGTCCGCCAGCATCAGCGTGGTGCGCACGTTCTCCTGCAAGGCGGGAGGCAGCAGCACGTCGCGCGCCAGGGGCTGCGGCTTGCCGGCCAGCCAGGGCGCGGCGACCTCTTGCGCGGCCATGCGCGCCTGGCGGTCCGCCAGCCCGTCGGCGAACGCCTGGTGGCGGGCCGTGACGCCGGCCTGCCGCTCGGTGGCGCCGCGGCGGAGATCGGCAACTTGCTGCGATATGGAGCAGCCGCCCAACACACCGGACGCCACGGCGCACAAAAGCAGTTTGCGAGTCATGCGGCGGCCCCTCCCGGCGCGGCGGTGCGCGTGCAGGACTGCGCCAGCGGCACGACGCGCAGCACCTTGTTGCCATAGAAGCAAGGTTGCAGGGGCTTCTCCGCAAGTTCGGTGGCGCCCAGAAGATCACGCACGGCCGATTTGAAGTCGCCTGTGAATTCCGCCGTGGCGGACAAGGGGATGTCGACGTCCACGGCCCAGTGCTGCGGCTGGAACGTCCACCCCGCCATGCCCGCCCAACGCGCGAGCACGGCCCGCAACGTGGCGTCGGGCGGCGCGGCGCGGTACAGCGTGGCGGGATTGCCGGCGCTATCCGGTTCTGGCGGCATGGGCGCGGCGGAGCCGGCTGCGCCGGCATCGGCCGGGCCTGCGGGCTCCGCCGCCACGGCCAGGGGGCCGCCGGCAGCCAGGGCGCCGACGGGCGCTGGAACCGGCTCCGGCCCGATGCGCTGGGCGACGGGCGGCGCGGGCGTCGCGTGTTCGCCCCCGGCCTCGGCAACGGCGTGCATGCGCTGCGCCCGCGCCGTCAGGCGTCCTCCCCGGAACGAAAGGCTGCTCCAGCCGCCAGTCAGCACCACATAGGGATCGCGCCGGAAATACGGCAAGGCGTGTTCGCCATCGCTGCCTATGCCGAAGATCGCCGGCAAGGCCTGGCCGGGAGCGAATTGCAGCCAGGTTTCCTTGCCGTCGTCGAATACCTGCATGGGCGCCACGGCCGGATCGCCGGACAACTGCCAATCGAAACGAAAGCCTTGCGCGGCCGGCCGCGCGCCTTGCCAGGATGATCCGGCAACGCCCTGGTCGGACCATGCGCAAGCCCCCAGGCAGGACAGGCCTGCCGCCATGAAGAAAAGTCGAACCATGCCTCACCGCGAACAATGGGCGCACCGGAAGCGATGCGCATGCACGCATGGTGGATGAGCGCCCCCTGCCCCGCCAGACTGGCATGTACGCATGGATGGTTTGGTCCCGCCGCGCCGCTTCCGCATTTCCGGGACGAAAAAAAACCGGTCCGAGGACCGGTTTCCTTGAAGGCCATGGCGGCGGCTCCGCCGCCAGGCCAAGCCGCCGCAATCAGCGTTGCGCGGCGATGCTGCGGGCTTGCGAGGCGGCGTTGTTCAGCGCCGCGACCGGCGGCACCTTGCCCTCGAAAGCTTCGTTGAGCTGCTGGTTGAAGACCGGCTCGATGCGCTGGTAGTTGGCCATGCGGAAGCCCCGGCTATTGGTGCCCGGCTGGGTGCGCATGGAGGCGATCAGCGCCTGGACGCCCGGAATGCGGTCGTAGAACGACACGTCCGAAGCGCGGAAGGCGGCTTCCGTCAGCGGGAGATAGCCGGTGCGCTGGTGCCATTCGGCCGCGACGACGGGCTTCGACAGCCAGGCCAGGAACTGGGCGGTGGCCTTTTCCTCGGCCTGGGGATGGCCCTCGAGCGCCCACAGCGCCGACCCGCTCACGAACGGCTTGCCGCCGTCCTTGGTGACCTGGTCGTAGTAAGGCAGCGGCGCCACGCCGAAGGACAGCGACTTGGTGTTGATGAACTGGCCGAAGGCGCCGGTGTTGGAGGTCAGCACCGCGCATTCGCCCTTGGCGAACAGCTTGTCGCTGGCGTTGTCGCCCGAGTGCGCCATGAACAGCAGCGAACGCTTCCAGCTCACCATCAGCGAGATGTGGCGCATGTAGAGCGTATCGAACTGCATGGCCGGGGCGGCGGACTTCTTGGAGACGGCGTCCAGCCCGTTGTTGTTGCTGGTGAACAGCTGGTTGTTGATGGGCGCCAGGTTTTCCAGATGGACCGACACCTGGTCGCTGGAGGCGTACGGGCAGTCGATGTTGGCCACGTCGCGCAGCTTCAGCAGCTCGCCTTGCAGGGCGGTCCAGGTACGGGCAGGCTTTTTGGGATCCAGCCCGGCCTTCTTGTAGGCGGCGGTGTTGTAGAACATCACCGGCACTTCGGCCATCCAGGGAAAGGCCAGCAGGCGGCCCTTGCTGTCGCGTGTGAAGCTGCTGGTGGCCGGCACGAACCAGTTCAGGTCCTTGATCGGATACTTGGCCAGCAGTTCGTACAGCGGCAGCACGGCCTTGTGCTGGGCAACGACTTCGGGCGAATGGTTGTCGGTCAGCTGCAGCAGGTTCGGGCCCTTCTTGGCCTTGACCGCCGACACGGCTTCCTGTTCCAGCGCCGCAGGCGAGGCGAAGCCGCGCAGCGTGACGCGGACCTGGTCCTGTTCCTTGTTGTATTGCTTGGCGAGTTTCTCGAACTCGGCCTTGTTTGCGTCGGACAGCGTGTGCCAGACCTGTATTTCGACCGCGGCGGCATTCGCCGCTCCGGCAACCGCCATCGCGGCCCCGAATACCCATGCGCGCCGGTTGGCGAACATCGCGCGGGCAATGCCCGCCAATTGCAGATTCTTCATAGGTTCACAGACCAAGAAAAGGAAATTCCGGTTCCGGCCGCCGTCCGCTGAGGAGATCGGCCAATGCCCGGCCCGAGCCAACGCCCATCGTCCAGCCGAGAGTACCGTGTCCCGTATTGACATACAGGTTGGGGATGCGGCTGCGGCCGATGATGGGCACGTTCGAGGGAGTGGACGGGCGCAGGCCCGACCAATAGCTGACACGCTCGAAATCGAGCGCATCGGGAAAAAGTTCGCGCGCCAGGCTGCTCATGGCTTCGCAGCGGCCCGTGTTCAGGCTGCGGGAATATCCCGACAGCTCCGCGGTGCCGGCCATGCGCAGGCGGTCGCCCAAACGGGAAAACACGACTTTGTGGCTGCTGTCCGTCAGGCTGACCGTGGGCGCGGCATCCGGTTTGAGCACCGGGAACGTCGCGGAATAGCCCTTGGCCGGATAGACGTTGCAAGGAATGCCCAGCGGGCGCAGCAGGCCGGGGCTGAAACTGCCCAGCGCCACGACATAAGCGTCGGCCGACAACGCGCCGTAGCGGCCGTCGGGCCCGATGAGTTCGACGCCCTGCACCGCGCCGCCGGTCGTCAGCAGGCGCGTGGCGCGGGTGTTGTAATGGAATTCCACCCCGGCGCGGACGCAATGCTCCGCCAGGGCCACTGTGAACAGGTGCACGTCGCCGCTTTCGTCCTCGGGGGTGTAGTCGCCCCCGACGATGGTCTGGCGGTGCGGGGCCAGGGCGGGTTCGATGGCGATGACCTCGTCCGTGGACACCACCCGCCGCTCTACGCCGAAATCGCGCATCAGGCCGGCCGCGCGCTGCGAATTCTCGAATTCGTGCTGGTCCCGGTAGAAGTTCAGGATGCCGCGTTCCAGGTGGTCGTACTGGATGCCGAGATCCGCGCGCATGCCGCGCAGGGTGGCTCGGCTGTATTCCGCCATACGGACCATGGCGCGGATATTGGGAGCCAGGCGGCCGGGCATGCATTCGCGCAGGAACGCCAGCCCCCACATCCATTGCCGCCAGTCGAGCTGCGGGCGGAACAGCAGCGGGGCGTTGTCCTGGAACATCCACTTGAGCAGCTTCAGGGGCGCTTGCGGATTGGCCCAGGGTTCGGCATACGAGACCGAAATCTGGGCGCCGTTGGCCAGGCTGGTTTCCTGGGCGGGACCGGTGCAGCGATCGATGACCACGACGTCGTGGCCCGCCTGGTTCAGCCACCAGGCGCTGGAGATTCCGATGATGCCGCCACCCAATACCGCTACTTTCATGCCCGCATTGCTCCTTGCGTGCCAACTCGGCTTCCGGACCCGATGTCCGCGCCCCCTGGCAGGCTGCTGCCACGGCAGTTTACCCCGGCGATTTGCCCGCGCCTACGGAATAAAAAGGGGCGGAAGTCACAAACCTTTCCAGGCCCGTTCCTTCCTCCCCTTTCGTTCATGCCCTGTTACTCAGTGACTCAGGATGCAGCTTTCGCCAGATCGGCTTCGGACGTGAAAGCGTCCGCATAGAACTCTTCCGGCGGCAGCCCGTTCTGGGCGCTGAACTCGCGCCGGGCCGCGTCCACCATCAGCGGCGTGCCGCAGGCGTAGACCTGGTGACCCGACAGGTCCGGGATATCCTGCAGAACGGCCTCGTGAACGAAACCGGTGCGGCCGGCCCAGCCATCTTCCTGGAGCGCGTTGGACACCACGGGCACATAGCGGAAATCGGGCAATTGCGCCGCCCACGATTGCGCCAGCTCATGCATGTATAGATCGCGCGGACGGCGCCCGCCCCAGTACAGGGCGACGGGACGGTTGATGTTTTTGTGGATCATGTGCTCGACGATCGCCTTGACCGGAGCAAAACCGGTGCCGCTGGCCAGCAGGACAACGGGCTTGGCGCTGTCTTCGCGCAGGAAGAAGGAGCCGAAAGGCCCTTCCAGGCGCAGGATCTCGCGCTCTTTCATCTGCGTGTCGCCCGCGCCGAACACGTGATCGGTGAAAACGCCGCCAGGCATGTGGCGGATGTGCAGTTCGAGCGGACTGCCGGTGTGGGGGGCGCCCGCCATGGAATAGCTGCGCCGGCGCCCGTCCTTCAGGATGACTTCGATGTACTGGCCGGCGTAGTAGCGGAACTGCTCGGACGCAGGCAATTGCAGCTTGATCACCGTGACGTCCGGCGCCACGCGCTCCAGCGTCTGCACGCGCGAGGGCAGCTTGCGGATCTGGATGTCGCTGGCCAGCCGGACCTCGGTGGACTCGACCACCATGTCCGAGGCGGGACGGGCCTGGCAGAACAGGGTGTAGCCGTCGGCGAGTTCCTCGGGCGAAAGGATCTGCGCCGGATACTGCCCGGCATCGAACTCCCCGGAAACCACGCGGCCCTTGCAGGTGGAACACGCGCCGTTGCGACAGCTGTAGGGCAGCACGATGCCAGCGGCCAGGGCGGCATCGAGCACGGTCTGGCCGGGCTCGACCGGGAATTGATGCTGGCTGGGTTGGATGATGACCTGGAAGCTCATGATGAAACAGTTCAGGGTTGACGCGGCGCCGGCCGGCAGGGCAAGCGCCGCGAACGGCCCGGCGTCAGGCCGGGAACTTGCGGATTTCCTTGACGCGGTTCGCGTCGTCCACCAGCACGACCTGCGGCTTGTGCACGGCCGAATCGGCTTCGGACATCGGGCCATAGGTGCAGATGATCAGCAGATCGCCGACCTGGGCCCGGCGCGCGGCGGCGCCATTCAAGGAAATGGCGCCGCTGCCGCGGGCCGCCTTGATGATATAGGTGTCGAAGCGTTCGCCGTTGGTGACGTTGTAGAGTTCGATGCGTTCGAACTCGCGCATGCCGGCAGCGTCCAGCAGGTCTTCGTCGATGCCGCACGATCCTTCGTAATGAAGGTCGGCTTCGGTGACCGTGACGCGGTGCAGCTTTGCCCGCAGCATAATGCGTTGCATGATGGGAATATCCTGGTTTCGCGGCCCGGAACGCGAAGTGTTGCAAGAGTTGATGCCCGGCACCCGGTTTTGCCGTCGGAAGCCGGTATTCTATAATTTTTGCCGCAGCGGGACGGCCCGCTGCCGCGCGCGGCCGCTCGGCCGGCACGCCCTTTTCCGGGGACGACCCCTAGGCCGGCGCTTTGCCGGCCATGCATAGGAGTCGTACATGACCTGGATCATCCTGGTACTTGCAGGCCTGTTTGAAATCGTCTGGGCGGTGGGCCTGAAGTACACCCATGGATTCACCCGCTTCTGGCCGTCCGTGATTACCGCAGGCGGCATGGCCATCAGCGTATGGCTGCTGGCGGTCGCCATGAAATCCCTGCCCCTGGGCACCGCCTATGCGGTCTGGGTGGGCATCGGCACGATCGGCGCCTTCGTTGCCGGCATCGTGCTGTTCGGCGAATCCACCAGCTGGATGCGCATCGCCAGCGTGACGCTCATCGTGCTGGGCCTGATCGGCCTGAAGCTGTCCTCGGCCTGAGCACGGTCCGCGCCGGCGGCGGGTTAGAAATCCAGCTCGATCTCCACCCCGTCGCCCACTTTCAGGCGCGCCCCTGCGGGCGCGTCGAGAATGGCGTTCTGGCCGAACACCACGCCTATTTCCAGATTGCGATAGCCCGACAGGGTGCGGCCCGGCTCGTCGTGACGCTGGGCGGTGCGCTGGTCGATATCGGGAATCGAACAGCGCGTGCACGGTTTGACGAACGCCATTTTCACGCCTGCGGCCACGATCATCGCAGTGTGATCCTCCTCGAAGGGCTCCCACTCCTCGCCCTGCACGACGATATTGGGGCGGAAGCGGTCCATCGGGACCGGCGTCTCGCCCTTGGCGCGCAGGCGCCCATTCAGCTCGTCCAGCGAGGCCTGGTTGGCCACCAGCAAGGGAAAACCGTCGGCAAAGCCGAAATGGTGATCGCCGGCAAAGCTATCGGCCAGGTCGGGGTGCGCCTCGGTCCAGCGCGACACCCAATCGAGCTTGGCCGGCCGCCGCGCGGCCGTGTCCACCTTGTACAGCCGGCACGGGGTCTTGAGGAATTCGGAGAACCAGCGGCCGGCGGCCGCGGATTCGCGCCGGGCCGCGATCGTGTCCTTCCAGACGGTGACGTCCTCGGAGCCGGGCTCCAGGCCCGAACCATCCAGGGCCACCTCCAGGTCCGGCATCCCGGGCGCGGACAGGCGCAGGGCGTCCGCCGTAAGCGCCGTGCGGATCAGCGCCATGGCCGGCCATTGGCGCTGCGTCATGAACTGCCCATCGTCGCCGATCAGCATCCAGCGGCGGTCATGGGCCAGGCCGGCGCGATCGATGGGAGATTCGGCGAGGTCGATGCCCGCGCACGATTTGAGCGGGTAGATGTGCAGGCTGAGGATGCGGGCAGACATGGCGGACCGGTTCCAAGGTAGAGGGTGCGCAAAGAATAGCAGAGGCCCGCCTCGCCGCGCGTTCGTCGCGCAGCCTTCGAAGGGGCAGCCCCCTGGGGACGGGAAGCGAAAAAAAGCCCGGGCCAGCCGGGCCCGGGCTCTTTCAACGGAGGCGGATCAACCGCCGACCAGCTTCAGCGTGTCGAGCGGCGTGACCGCCTTGAACGCCTTGCGCGTCGCGATGTGCTCGGGGCGCGGCGTCAGCCCGTACTTGGGCGGACTCAAGGTGTTCTCCATGCTGTTGTAGACCATGAACACGTTCGCGCGGGGCCACGGCGAGATATTGCTATTGGAGCCGTGCATCGTGTTGCAGTCGAAAAAGACCACCGAGCCGGCCTTGGCCGTCATGGAGCGGATGCCGCCCTGCTCCACCAGCAGCTGCAGGCTGACCGGATCCGGCACGCCGTACTCCTGCTTTTTCAGCGACTGCTTGTAGTGCTCGTTGGGCGTTTCGCCCACGCACGAGATGAACTGCCGGTGCGATCCGGGCACGAGCATCAAGGGGCCGTTGCACTCATTGTTGTCGGTCAGCAGCACCGAGCAGCTGAGCGCGCGCATCGAGGGCATGCCGTCTTCGACGTGCCAGGTCTCGAAATCGGAATGCCAGTAGAACTCCTTGCCCTTGAAGCCGGGCTTCATATTGGCGCGCGACTGGTGGATGTACACCTCGGATCCGAGGATCTGCCGCGCCACGTTTACCAGCCGCGGATCGCGCACCAGGCGCGCCAGGAAAGGATTGAGCACGTGCACCATGAAGATGGAGCGCACGGCGTTGCTGCCCGGCTCGGTAATCGATTCTTCGCGGCGGATGATCGAGGGATCGCGCGTCATGCGCTCCACCTCGGACGACAGCGCGCGGATTTCATCGTCGGTGAACAGGTTCTCCAACAGGATGAAACCGTCGCGCTCGTACTGCCCGACCTGGTCGGCGCTCAGGGCGTTGGCGTACTGGCCATTCTCGTAGACCACCGGATCCTGCCGGGCGATGATTGCGGAACTTCGATCCGTACGCGAGGCGTACGGATCCTGTGCAGGTGAGATCATGCGAACCTCCTTGTATCAGGCGACCTGGGCCTCGGCCTCGGGCAATGCATAGACGCCTTCCTTGTCATGCACTTCCTGCCCGGTCAGCGGCGGGTTGAACACGCAGATGACGCGCAGCGGTTCCTTGCCGCCGCACAGCCAGTGCTCGTCGTGCTCGTTCAGGGCGTAGACCACGCCGGGGCCCAGGTCGTATTTCTTTCCGTCGGCAATGGTCTCGATGGAGCCGTCGCCCTCGATGCACCACACCGCTTCAAGATGATTCTTGTAGTGGATATGGGTGCGGCCGCCCGGGAAGATGGTGGTTTCGTGGAAGGAAAACCCCATCCCGTCCTTTTTCAGCAGCACGCGGCGGCTTACCCAGGTATCGGTGCGGACCTCATCGGCGGTGCCGATCACATCTTTGACATTGCGTACGATCATTGACGTTTTCCTCCAAATTTCAGGATGCGGGCGGACTGCCCCTCTTCGGCGAGCGCCTCCGCGACGCTGGCCTCGATCACTTCCAGGCCCTTGGCCAGCAGCTCTTCCTCGATCGTCAGCGCGGGCAGCAGCTTCAGCACTTCGTCCTGCGCGCCCGAGGTTTCGATCACGACACCCTTCTTGAAGGCGTTCTGCGCAATGCGGTTGGCCAGGGCGGGCGTGGCATTGGATACCAGCCCCTGGATCAGGCCGCGGCCGCGCACCGACAGGCCGGCGTTGGGGTAGCTGTGCACCAGGTTCTCCAGCCAGTCGCGCACCTGGCGCTCCTTGCGCTGGATGTCGGCCGCGAAAGCGCTGTTGGTCCAGTAGGTTTCCAGCGCCTGGGTCGCCGTGACGAAGGCCAGGTTGTTGCCCCGGAACGTGCCGCTGTGGGCGCCCGGCTTCCAGACGTCCAGCTCGGGCTTCATCAGCACCAGCGACATCGGCAGTCCGAAACCGGACAGCGATTTCGACAAGGTGATGATGTCCGGCCGGATGCCGGCGGCCTCGAAGCTGAAGAACGTGCCGGTGCGGCCGCAGCCGACCTGGATATCGTCCACGATGAGCAGCATATCGTGGCGCTTGCAGAGCTTTTCCAGTTCTTTCAGCCAGCGCAGGGTGGCGACGTTCACGCCGCCTTCGCCCTGCACCGTTTCCACGATGACGGCGGCAGGCTTGTCCATGCCGCTGCTCGGGTCCTCCAGCATGCGCTCGAGGTAGGCCATGGTGTCCACGTCCGGACCGAAGTATCCGTCGTAGGGCATGAAGCTGGTGTTGCCCAAGGCATAGCCGGAGGCTTCGCGGAACTTCATGTTGGCGGTCACCGCCAGCGAACCGCCGCTCACGCCATGAAAGCCGTGCGTGAACGAAATCACATTCGGACGCCCCTTGACCTGCCGGGCGATCTTCAGCGCGGCTTCCACCGCGTTGGTTCCCGTCGGGCCGGTGAACTGCAGGGTGTACTGCCAGTTGCGTGGCTTGAGCAGCACGCGCTCCACGGTCTCCAGGAAACGCTTCTTCGCGCTGGTGGCCATGTCCAGGCCATGGACGACACCGTCCGATTGCACATACTCCAGCAGTTTTTCCTTGAGAACAGGATTGTTGTGGCCGTAGTTGAGGGTGCCGGCGCCGCTGAAGAAATCGATGTACTCGGTGCCTTCCTCATCGATCAGCGTCGAACCCCTGGCCTGGCTGAAGATCACGGGAAACGACCGGATGTAGCCCCGCACCTCCGACTCCATCCGGTCAAAGATTTTCAAGTCCATATGATTAATCCTCCCTTTCATCTCATAAGTTGACAGACGGCCAGAACCCCTCCGGGCGCGTGTGCGCGTCCGGATCGGCCAACCATCCCGGTAGTCGATAAGACCGCTGGGCTTGCGCTACCCCTAGGGGGTCGGCAAGGCGAACGGACCTATCCTCAACAACATCTCGTCGTCATGGTCCGCGCCACCGAAAAGTTGCCGGTCGAAGAACGGCTGTTCGGAGACGTGGGCGCCCAGTTCGCTGGCCAAGCCGGCGAAGCTGCGGCGCGATGCCTGGTTGTCAGGCCCCACCGTGGTTTCGAGATAGCGGACATGCTCGAGACCCTTGCGGCGCAAGAGCTCGCGAAGCATGGCGCGGCCCAACCGATGGCCGCGTGCGCGGGTGTGCACCGCGACCTGCCAGACGAACAGAACGTCGGGCCGGGCCGGGATCACATAAGCGGAGATAAAACCGTCGATACGTCCGCCGGAGCTTTCGGCCAGGACGCAGGTGTCGCGGAAGTGCTCAGCCAGGAGCAGGTACGCGTAGAGGGAATTCAGGTCGAGTGGCGGGCACTCGGAAATGAGGCGGTGGATGGCGGCGCCGTCTTTGCGGTCGGGCAGACGCATGGTATGGGTCTGCGCGCTGACCGCCGGCGCCACGGCACTTGAGAGGGTTGGGTTATCCAGTTCGTTTTTCTTCATGCGACGATTCCCGATTCTGGGGGTGCCCCGCCCGTGGGCACTTCAAGGATGGGCGACGACACATCGCCATGCGTGTCGGCGGCGGCCTGGCCGTCCTGTTCCATGAGCGCCACGATGCGCTCCAGGGACAGCGTGATGGTGGCCTGTTCGAGTTCCGGCAGCGCATTGAGCGCGTCGGCAAGGTGTTTCTGCAGCGGCGAAGGCGCGCCTTGCGCCAGTTCACGCCCCGCTTCCGTGGCCGTGACGAACACGATGCGGCGGTCTTCGCGGCCGCGCTCACGGCGGATCAAGCCTTTGTCTTCCAGGCGATCCAGGATGCCCACCACCGTGCTGGGACTGACGTGCATCTCGCGGCTGATGGCGGTGGCCGTCATGGGGCCGTTGCCGATCACGGTGCGCAGGCACATCAGTTGCGGCGCGGTGATGTGACTGACGGCGGACAGTTGGCGCGAATGCAGCGCGATCGAACGCGTGATGCGGCGCAAGGCTCGCAAAATGCGCAGGTCGTACTGCTGTGAAGGATCGGGTTTCGCTGCGTCAGTCATGAGAAAAAAGTAGCGTGGGTGAGATTCATTTCTATACGAATGATATGCGCACGATCTATTCGAGTCAAACAAAAACCCGTCTGCACGATGTAAATAAATGAATACGAATTTGCTGCGGATGACAGCAAGATTCATGGACTTGCGAACGGAGACGCAGTGGCGCACCTGCGCACGGGAAGCCTAGGGGGAAGCCCCTATAAAAAACATATGTTTTTTCATTGTTCGCAGATTTATCATGTGTTTTCTCAAAATACATGCCACTGATATGTCCCTGCCGCCGGACCTGCTTCCCGCACTCCAGGAAAGACTGGAACATCTGCCGCCGGAGCTGCAGCGGGCGGCGCGCTGGGTCGCGGCCCATCCCGCCGAAGTGGGCCTGTGGTCGATGCGGCGCCAGGCCCAGGCGCTGGGCGTCGCCCCCGCGACGATGCTGAGGCTGGCCCGGGCCATCGGGTACTCCAGCTACGAAGATTTCCGCCTCCCTTTCCAGCAGGCGCTGGCGGGAAAGGGAAAGCCGGGGCTGCGCGACCGCGCCGCCGCGCTGCAGGCTGCGGCGGGCGAGCCCGCCCCGCCCGGCCACGACGTACTGACCGACTACCAGATCCAGGCCATGAGCTCCGTTTGCGCGCTGAACCCGCCTTCCGCCTTCGACGCGGCGGTGCAGACCCTGCTGGAGGCGAGGCAGGTCGGCTTCCTGGGAACACGCTCGGCGTTCGGCATCGCCTTCCAGATGCGCTACGCCTACCAGCTGGTGCGCCGCAACAGCATGCTGATCGACGGCCTGGGCGGCGCCCCCGCGGAACAGGCAGACAACCTGGGCGTCGGCGACGCGCTGATCGTGATTTCGCAGGCCCCGTACCCCACCGCCACCGTGCAGTTGGCGCGCCAGGCTATCCAACGCGGCGTGGCGATCATCGCGCTGACCGACGACCCCTTGTCGCCCCTCGCGGTGGACGCGCGCCATACGCTGCGCTTCTCCCCGCCGGACCGCGACGGCGTGCAGGCGCGGCCTGCGCGCCAGGGCCCGGGATCGTTCTTCCATACCACTGCGGGCCTGCTTGGCCTGGCCGAACACCTGATCGCGCGCTTGACGGCCCGCGGCGGAAACGAAGTGCTCAACCGCCTGACCGAAGTCGAGCAGCGCCTGCTCAGCGACAACATCTACTGGTCCGGCGGGCAAGGCCGCCGGACCTCCTGACACCAGCATTCGTCTTCAACCCCTGCTTCGCGGAATCGCCCCATGAGCAACACTCACGTTCTGCATCGTTCCCTACGCCAGACGCCCCTTGTCGCCGTACGCGGCCAGGGCGCATGGGTCTATGACAGCGCTGGCCGCGCCTATCTCGACGGGTCGGGCGGCGCCGCCGTTTCCTGCCTGGGGCACAACCACCCCGACATCCAGGCCGCCATGCATGCGCAAATCGACGCGCTTGCCTACGCGCACACCAGCTTCTTCACGACCGAAGTCGCCGAGCGCCTGGCCGACCGCCTGGTCGCCGACGCGCCGGAAGGCATTTCGCACGCCTATTTCGTCTCGGGCGGCTCGGAAGCGGTGGAAGCGGCGTTGAAAATGGCCCGGCAGTATTTCGTCGAAATCGGCCAACCCGAGCGCCGCCACATCGTGGCGCGCCGGCAGAGCTATCACGGCAATACGCTGGGCGCCCTGGCGGTGGGCGGCAACGCCTGGCGCCGCGCGCAATTCGCGCCGCTGCTGATCGAAGTGGAACACGTCTCGCCCTGCTATGCGTACCGCGACCAGCGCGAAGGCGAAAGCGCCGAGCAATACGGCGAACGCCTGGCCCGGGAACTGGAACAAACGTTCGAACGGCTGGGCCCCGGCACAGTCATGGCGTTCGTGGCCGAGCCCGTGGTGGGCGCCACCGCCGGCGCAGTCACGGCGGTTCCCGGCTACTTCCGCCGTGTCCGCGAGGTATGCGACCGCCACGGCGTGCTGCTGATCGCCGACGAAGTAATGTGCGGCATGGGCCGTACCGGCACGCTGTACGCGGTGGAGCAGGAAGACGTGACGCCCGACCTGATCACCATCGCCAAGGGCCTGGGCGGCGGCTACCAGCCCATCGGCGCCGTCATGGCGCAGCAGCGCATCGTGCAAGCCATGCAGCAAGGCAGCGGCTTCTTCCAGCACGGCCACACCTATCTCGGCCACGCGGTCGCCTGCGCTGCGTCGCTGGCCGTGCAGGACGTGATCCGCCGCGACGGCCTGCTGGCGCGCGTGCGCGGGCAAGGCGCGGGCCTGCGCGAACGGCTCCAGCGAGCCCTGGGAGACCACCCTCACGTGGGCGATATCCGAGGCCGCGGCCTGTTCATGGGCGTGGAACTGGTGCAGGACCGCGCAAGCAAGCAAACATTCGATCCCGCGCTCTCGCTGCATGCGCGCATCAAGCGCGAAGCCATGGCGCGCGGGCTGATGGTCTATCCGATGGGCGGCACGATCGACGGCCGCCAGGGCGACCACGTGCTGCTCGCTCCACCCTTCATCGTCACGGACGACGAACTGGACCAATTGACTGAACGCCTGGCGGGCGCCATCGACGCCGCCATCGCGCAGGCGCGCTCCTAGGCGCGCCTGCCAGCGCAACGGGGGGAAATCCGCTGCGCGCCTCCGCCCGCCCCGCGCGGGCACGTGAAGATTCGCACAGGGCGTTCCGCGGCTCGCGGGATGCGCCAACCGCCGGCAAAGACCGGCAATCTCACGGGGAAATACCCCAAAAGGAGTTTGCATGACCACGTCCGTCAAACACCCCTTGGGCCTACGCAATGGCTGGTCGCTTGCCGCGGCGGGCCTGGCAACGGCATTGCTGTCCGCGGCGCCGGCTCCTGCCGCCGCTCAACAGAAGTTCGTCAGTATCGGCACGGGCGGCGTCACCGGCGTCTACTATGCCGCCGGCGGCGCCATCTGCCGCCTCGTCAACAAGGACCGCTCTTCCCATGGCATCCGCTGCTCGGTCGAATCGACCGGCGGCTCGGTTTTCAACGCCAACACCATCAAGGCCGGCGAACTGGACCTGGGCGTCGTGCAGTCCGACGTCGGCTACAACGCCTACCGCGGCGAGGGCCAGTTCAAGCAGGCCGGCCCCTTTACCAAGCTGCGCTCCGTTTTCTCGATCCACCCCGAGCCATTCACCGTCGTGACGCGCAAGGAAGCCAACATCAAGACCTTCGAGGACCTGAAGGGCAAGCGCTTCAACGTCGGCAACCCGGGCTCGGGCACCCGAGCCTCGATGGAAGAGCTGCTGGCCACCATGGGCTGGACGATGAAGGACTTCTCGCTCGCGTCCGAACTGCGCCCCGACGAGCATGGCTCCGCGCTGTGCGATGGCAAGATCGACGGCTTCTTCTATGGCGTCGGCCACCCTTCGGCCAACATCCAGGATCCCACCACCAGCTGCGGCGCGAAGCTCGTGTCGCTGACGGGCCCCGCGGTGGACAAGCTGGTCGAAAAGTACCCCTACTACGCCCACGCGACGATCCCGGCCGGGCTGTACCCGAACAACCCGGCCGAAACCAAGACGTACGGCGTGACCGCCACCTTCGTCACGTCGGCCGATGTGCCGGAAGCCACCGTCTATACGGTGGTCAAGGCCGTGTTCGATAACTTCGACGACTTCAAGAAGCTGCACCCCGCCTTCGCCAACCTTAAGGCCGCGGACATGGTGAAGAACGGCCTGTCGGCGCCCCTGCATCCCGGCGCCGAAAAGTACTTCAAGGAAAAGGGCCTGCTCTAAGGCGGCAGGACCGCTTGCCCGGCAAGCCGGAAGGGGCCGCGCCGCGCGCGGCCTCGCGGCTGCCGCTCCTTGCCCGCGGCAAACGCGCGCAAGGGCACAACGCGCGCGGTACCGTGGCGCGCGCAATGACATGTAGGGGAAATTCATGACACAAGAGCCGCACTCGCCGGCCCCGGACCTGGAACAGCTGGTCGCCGACGCCGACCGCGGAGGCCGCAACGTGCGCGGCGTCGCGGGCGCCACGCTGGCCGTCGGCGCGCTGATCTGGTCCGCCTTCCAGCTTTGGTACGCGTCCCCGCTGCCGTTCTCGCTGAACTGGGGCATTTTCAACGACACCGAGGCGCGCGCGCTGCACCTGGGCATCGCGATGTTCCTAGGCTACCTGGCGTACCCGGCCAGCAAACGCTCCGCGCGCGACCGCATGCCCTGGTACGACTGGGGGCTGGCGCTGATGGCCGCCTTTTGCGGCAGCTATCTGTACCTTTTCTATAACGAACTGGCCGGCCGCCCCGGGCAGCCCACGACCATGGACGTGGCCACGGCCGCCATCGGCCTGGTGCTGCTGCTGGAAGTGACGCGCCGCGCCCTGGGCCTGCCCATGACTGTGCTGGGCCTGGTGTTCGTTGCCTACGCGCTAGCCGGCCCCTGGCTGCCCGACGTGCTGGCCCACCGGGGCGCATCGCTGGAACGCCTGATGTCCCACATGTGGCTCACCACGGAAGGCGTCTATGGCGTGGCACTGGGCGTTTCGGTGTCGTACATCTTCATCTTCGTGCTGCTGGGCTCCATGCTGGACAAGTGCGGCGCCGGCAACTACATGATGCAGGTGTCGTTCGCGCTGCTGGGCCATCTGCGGGGCGGCCCAGCCAAGGTGGCCGTGGTGTCCTCGGCCGTCAACGGGCTGGTCTCGGCCTCGTCGGTCGCGAACGTGGTGACGGGCGGCATCTTCACGATTCCGCTCATGAAAAAGGCCGGCTACGGCGGCGTGCGCGCGGGCGCGATCGAAACCGCGTCCTCGGTCAACGGGCAGATCATGCCGCCCGTCATGGGCGCGGCCGCCTTCCTGATGATCGAGTATGTCGGCATCCCCTATACCGACATCATCCGCCACGCGATCCTGCCGGCCTCGATCTCCTACATCGCGCTCTTCTACATCGTCCATCTGGAAGCGTTGAAACTCGGGATCCAGCCCATGATGGCGTCCGGCCCCGCCCGCACGCCGCTGCAAAAGCTCGCGGGATGGGGCATGGGCATCAGTGGCACGCTCGTGGTGATGGGCGCGGTCTACTGGATCGGCACGGGCATACAGGCGGTGGCGGGCGCTGCCGCCACCTGGGTGCTGCTGGCCATCCTGGCGGCGCTCTATCTTTGGCTGCTGCGCATCGCGGCGCGCCACCCCGACCTGCCGCAGGACATCGACATCAACCATCCCGTGCGGCCGCAGCCCTGGCCCACGGTGCGCGCCGGGCTGTATTTCCTGATCCCCATCGGCATCCTGGTCTGGTGCCTGAGCGTGGAAGAGCTTTCGGCAGGCCTGTCCGCATTCTGGGCGGCGATGGCGATGCTGTTCCAGATGGTGACCCAGCGCCCGCTGATCGCATGGTTCCGCAAGCAACCCGCCGGCCCGGCCTGGCGCCAGGGCTGGCGCGACGCCATTGGCGGCCTGGAAGACGGCGCCCGCAACATGATCGGCATCGCCATCGCCTGCGGCACGGCCGGGCTGATCGTCGGCGCCATCACCCTGACGGGCCTGGGATTGCGCATGACCGCCTTCGTCGAGCTGGTGTCGATGGGGAACGTGCTGCTCATGCTGATCTTCACGGCAGTGGTGTGCCTGATCCTGGGGCTGGGCATGCCCACGACGGCCAACTACATCCTGATGGCGACATTGATGGCCCCGGTCGTGGTGGAGCTGGGCGCCCAGAACGGCCTGGTCATTCCGCTGATCGCCGTGCACATGTTCGTTTTCTACTACGGCATCATGGCCGACATCACGCCGCCGGTTGGCCTTGCCACCTTCGCGGCCGCCGCGATTTCGGGCGAGGATCCGATCAAGACCGGCATACAGGGCGTCACCTACGCAGCGCGCACGGCCATCCTGCCCTTCATGTTCGTGTTCAACCCCATGCTGCTGCTGATCGACGTCGACTACGGCTGGGAACTCGCGCTGGTCGTGGCCGGCGCCACCCTCGCCTCGCTGACCTTCGCGGCAGCCACCATGAGATGGTTCCGCTCGCGCTGCACGCTGGCCGAAGTCGGGATCCTGCTGCTGGTAACGTTCATGCTCTTCCGCCCGGACTGGTTCATGGACCATTTCGCGCCGCGCCACGAAAGCAGGCCGGCGTCGGAGATGCAAGCCATCGCCGCGGCTCTGCCCGACAACGGGCGACTCATCGTGGTGCTGCGCGGAATCAATCTGGAAGGCGACGAACTCACCAAGACCGTCGCGGTCGCCCTGCCCGAATTGACGGACAACGCAGGCGGGCAGGACGCGGGACGCAAGCGCCTGGCTGAAGCGGGACTGACGTTGATGAGCCTGGGCGACCAGACGCAGATCGGCGGCGTGCGCTTCGGCAGCCGCGCCCAGCGCGCCGGCTGGGAACAAGGCTGGGACGTGCTGGAAGTGAAGGCTCCAAACCCGCAGCGCTGGTCCGATTTCTGGGTGTACGTGCCCGCGCTGCTATTGCTGGCGGGCATGTGGGCGCGTCAGGGCCGTCGAGACGGAGGCGCCGCCGCGGGCCGGCTGCACGCCAAGCCAGTCTGATCAGCCTTCTCGCGCGCGCCGCCAGGCCGGCCAGGCGCCGATGGTGAGCGCGCGCAGGAACCACTCCACCGGGCCGTAGGCGTGGCGCCGCAGCCACCAGGCGGACAGCGGCAGCTGCGCCGCGAAGATGGCCGCAGCCATTCCGAAGGCCGCCAGCGGCGATACCGCGGCGAACAGCCGCAAGCCCCAGGCGGTAAAAATGAAGGCGCAGACCACGGACTGCATCAGGTAATTGCTCAGCGCCATGCGCCCGGCCGGCGCGAGCCAGCCGCCAAGCCGCCCGCCCAACCGCGTGCGCAGGGCCAGGAGTAACGCCGCGGCGTATGACATGCTGAGCAGCGGCGCGGTCAGCAGATCGGCCGCCAGCCCCGGCAATTCCCAGGCCGCGCCCGCGAAAGGCTGCGAAGACGTGGCATACGCCGCCGAGCCCGCGAGCCCCGGCAGCAAGCCCAGCGCGCACAGCAGGCCCAACGCGCGAGGCTGGCGCCAGGGGTCGGCCAGCGCTTCCCGGCGGCCCAGCGCGTAGCCGGCCAGGAACATGGCGAAGACGAATGGCCCCTGCACGAAGAGCACCGTGAACCAGACGGCCTCGACCAGTTCCTTCACGTGCTGGGCGATGGTCGTGCCGATGGTGCCCCGGTAAGCCTCGATGGCCGACAGCGCATCCGCCCTGTATTGCGCCGCGTAATCGGCCGGCACAGGATCCAGGAAAGCCAGCGCGCCCAGCAAGGCCCACGCCAGCGACGCCAGCACGATGAGCCACAGCGCGATGCGCAACGCTCGCGCCGGCGCCATGCGCCGGCACAGCAGCAACCCCAGGCCAAGCAGGGCGTAGGTGACCAGAATATCGCCCTGGTAGAACAGCACGGCGTGCGCGCCGCCCAACACGGCCAACCCCGCCAGCCGGCGCAGGAATCGGGGCGCAAAGGCGGCCTGGCCGCGTTCGGCCGCCGCCATCTGCAAGGTAAAGCTGTATCCGAAGAGGAACGAGAACAACAGGTAGAACTTGGTCTCGAACAGCCAGGCAATCAACCATCGCACGGCCAGGTCCAGAGGCCGCGAGTATGCCGGGTCGGCCACGCCGGCGCCATAGAACGGCGAAGCGAATACCCCGATGTTGACCACCAGAATGCCGAACAGCGCGAAGCCGCGCAGCGCGTCCACCTGCGCCAGCCGCCCGGCGGCTCCATTCACTGCAGCCGCCGGGAAAACTGACATCTTGGACTAGCCCAGCACCGGCGACAGCACCGGCTGCTTGGGTCGCACGTCCAGCGCCCTGCCCTTGCGGGCGCGCTTGCCGACGTAGAGAGCAAGCGCGTCACCGGCCAGGATGTCCTCGGTGTGCTTGTTGCGGTAGATGCCCGCGGCGCGCAGGCCGCCCGCGCCGATCGGCACGGTCTGGTCCAGCTTGTCGGAAGCGTCCAGCCCCATCAGGATGGTGCCGCGCCCGCCGCCCGACAGGCTCTTGACCTCGTCCAGGCCGAAGACCAGGAACTTGCCCTTGTGCGACAGCAGCGCGAGCTGCGTGGCGCCCGCGAACAGCGGCACCGGCCGCAGCAGCTCGTCGCCCTCTTCCAGCGTGATGAACTGCTTGCCCGCGCGCTGGCGGCTGACCATGTCGGACAGTTTGGCGGCAAAGCCGTAGCCGCCGCGCGTCGCCAGCAGCCAGCGGCTGTCGGCGGCGGCCGCGATCGTATGCACGATGCGCGTGCCCAGCCCCAGGTCGATCATGGTAGTGACCGGCTGGCCGTCGCCGCGCGCCGAGGGCAGCCCGGAGACCGGCACGGAATAGACCCGGCCGTTGTCGCCCACGGCGATCAGCGTGTCGGTGGTGCGGCACTCGAATGCCCCATACAGGTCGTCGCCCTGCTTGAAACCGAATTGGGCGGCGTCGTGGCCGTGGCCCTGGCGGGCCCGCAGCCAGCCCTTCTGCGACACCACCACGGTGACCGGCTCGTCCAGCACCTTGGTTTCGAGCACGGCGCGTTCCGCCGTCTCGATCAGCGTGCGGCGGTCGTCGCCATATTGCTTGGCGTCGGCCTCGATTTCCTTGATCAGCAGACGCTTGAGCGCGGAAGGATTGTCCAGCAGCTCCTGCAGGTTGAGCTGTTCCTTGCGCTTGTCGGCCAGCTCCTGTTCGATCTTGAAGCCTTCCAGGCGGGCCAACTGGCGCAGGCGCATTTCGAGGATGTCCTCGGCCTGCCGTTCGGACAGCTTGAAGCGTTCCATCAGCGCGGCGCGCGGCTCGTCGGATTCGCGGATGGTCTGGATCACTTCATCCACGTTCAGGTAGACGACCATCCGGCCTTCCAGCACGTGGATGCGGTCGATGACTTTGTCCAGGCGGAAGCGCGTGCGGCGCACCACGGTGTTGGTGCGGAACGCCAGCCACTCGACCAGGATGTCGCGCAGGCCCTTCTGGCGCGGCCGCCCGTCGGTGCCGATGCACACCAGGTTGACCGAAGCGCTGCTTTCCATGCTGGTCTGCGCCAGCAGCGTGTTGACGAATTCATCGCGGTCCACGCGCGAGGTCTTGGGTTCGAAGACCAGACGCACGGCGGCGTCCTTGCCCGACTCGTCGCGCACCGCGTCCAGCAGGTTCAGCATCACCGCCTTGGCCTGGGTCTGCTCGGGCGTCAGGCTCTTCTTGCCGGTCTTGACCTTGGGATTGGTAATCTCCTCGATCTCTTCCAGCACCTTCTGGCCCGACGTGCCCGGGGGCAGCTCGGTGACCACCAACTGCCATTGGCCGCGCGCCATTTCCTCGAACTGCCAGCGGGCGCGCACCTTCAGCGAGCCGCGGCCGGACGAGTAGATCTGGGCGATGTCTTCGGGCGGGGTGATGATCTGGCCGCCGCCCGCGAAGTCCGGGCCTGGGACCAGCGCATGCAGCTCGGCGTCCGGCATCTGGGGATGGCGGATGAGCGCCACGCAGGCCTGGGCCACTTCGCGCAGGTTGTGCGGCGGAATCTCGGTGGCCATGCCGACCGCGATGCCCGATGCGCCGTTGAGCAGCATCACGGGCAAGCGCGCCGGCAGCATTTGCGGCTCCTGCTGGCTGCCGTCGTAGTTGGGCACGAAATCCACGGTGCCTTCGTCCAGCTCATCCAGCAGCAGCTTGGCGATGGGCGTCAGGCGGGCTTCGGTGTACCGCATTGCGGCGGCGTTGTCGCCGTCGCGCGAACCGAAGTTGCCCTGGCCGTCGATCAGCGGATAGCGCAGCGAGAAATCCTGCGCCATGCGCACCATGGCGTCATAGGCGGCCTGGTCGCCGTGCGGGTGATACTTGCCCAGCACGTCGCCCACGACGCGCGCGGACTTCACAGGCTTGGCGCCGGCGGACAGGCCCATCGCCTGCATGGCGAACAGGATACGGCGCTGCACGGGCTTCTGCCCGTCGCCCACGTCCGGCAGGGCTCGGCCGCGCACCACGGAAACGGCGTAGTCCAGATAGGCCTGTTCCGCATAGCGCGCCAGGGTGATGGCGGCGTCGCCGTCGCCATCGCCGCCAGACGGGTTGGAATCGAACAAGCCGGGTTGATTGCTGTCGGTCATGATGTATTCAGGTAGACAATTTCATCGAAACGGCGTCAAAGCGCCTGCGCGGACGGCATCAGCTGCGTATCGGCGACATGCGCACGCAACTCGCTGCGCACCCTGTCCAGCGTGGCGGCGTCCTGCCCGCGCTTGGGGATGATCACGCCCTGCAAGGTGCCGAGAATGACATAAAGGTGTTCCGGGGTTTCCTCGACCCGGCGCACATCGGACCAGTCCATCCGCCCCGAGGCGGTGGCGGTGGTATCCGTGATGCCGTCGGGGCCGAAGTCCAGCTGATGGCGGCCCAGGAACAGCTCGTCGGGCTGCCTTTTCAGCATGCGGCGCGTGTTCATCCTGACCAGCGAGGGCAGCACGAACTCGTAGGCCAGCGCCAGCAGCGCCAGGATGCCCAGGCCCACCGCCAGCCCCTTGAAGTACACGGGCAGGATCTGCGCCCAGTTCGGCCCCTTGCCGTCCCAGGTCTGCCAGATCAGGTAGGCCAGCAGGGCCACGATCATCAGGACCGCGAAACGCAGGTGGGACCGGTAGCGGCGTCGTCGCAGCTCCGGCCGCTTGTACACGTAGACGGCGAAGTCCGCATAGTCGTCGGCCGTCATCTGGACGTCCATGCGGGCGGAGCCGGGCGCGGAAGCGGCCATCAGATGTCCAGCTCCGCCAGGTTGCCCTTCTCTTCGATCCAGGCGCGGCGCTGCGAGGACTCGCCCTTGCCCATCAGCATGTCGAACATGCGGGTGGTGTCTTCGGGCGTATGGTCGCCGTAGCCTACCGGCAGCAGGCGGCGAGTGTCCGGATTCATGGTGGTTTCCCACAGCTGCTCGGGATTCATTTCGCCCAGGCCCTTGAAGCGGCTGACCGCCCAGGCGCCTTCGCGCACGCCTTCCTTGCGCAGCTTGTCCTGCGCGGCCTCGAGCTCGCCATCGTCCAGGCAATAGATCTTGCGGGCCGGGCGCTTGCCCTGTGCGGGCACGTCCAGGCGGAACAGCGGCGGCTTGGCCACGTAGACATGCCCCGCCTCCACCAGCTTGGGGAAATGCCGGTAGAACAGCGTCAGCAGCAGCACCTGGATGTGCGAACCGTCGACGTCCGCGTCGGACAGGATGCAGATGCGACCATAGCGCAGGCCGGACAGGTCCGGCGTATCGCCGGGACCATGCGGGTCCACGCCGATGGCGACGGAAATGTCATGGATTTCGTTGTTGGCGAACAGCCTGTCGCGGTCCACTTCCCAGGAATTCAGCACCTTGCCGCGCAGCGGCAGGATGGCCTGGAATTCCTTGTCGCGGCCCATCTTGGCGGAACCGCCGGCGGAGTCGCCCTCGACCAGGAACACTTCGGTGCGCGACGCATCGCTGGATTCGCAATCGGTCAGCTTGCCCGGCAGCACGGCCACGCCGGAGCTCTTGCGCTTTTCCACCTTCTGAGCGGAGCGCTGGCGCGCCTGGGCCTGGCGGATGGCCAGTTCGGCCAGCTTCTTGCCGTACTCGACATTGCTGTGCAGCCACAGGTCCAGCGCGCTCTTGGAAAAGCCGCCCACCAGGCGCACCGCGTCGCGGCTGTTCAGGCGTTCCTTGATCTGGCCCTGGAACTGCGGATCCAGCACCTTGGCCGAGAGCACGAAACTGGCGCGCGCGAAGACGTCCTCGGGCAGCAGCTTCACTCCCTTGGGAAGCAGGCTGTGCAATTCGGCGAAGCCCTTGACCGCGCCGAACAGGCCTTCGCGCAGGCCCGACTCGTGCGTGCCGCCGGCAGGCGTCGGGATCAGGTTGACATAGGACTCGCGCACGGCGTTGCCGTCCTCAGTCCAGGCCACCACCCATTGGGCGCCCTCGCCTTCGGCGAAATTCTCGTGGTCGGCGCCCGCGTACTGCTGGCCTTCGAAGAACGGCACCATCAGCTCCGCCCCCGACAGCGCCTCGGACAGATAGCCGCGCAGGCCGTCCTGGTACTGCCAGTTGCGGGTGTCGCCCGTTTTTTCGTTGACCAGCGACACCTTGACGCCGGGCAGCAGCACGGCCTTGCTGCGCAGCAGATGCGTCAGCTCGCCCAGCGGAATATTGGGGCTGTCGAAGTACTTCGCATCCGGCCAGACGCGCACGCGGGTGCCGGACTTCTTGCGACCGCCCTGGTCGTACGGAGCCAGGGGCTCGGCGACATCGCCGCCCTTGAAGACCAGGCGGTTGACCGCGCCATCCCGCCACACCACGACTTCCAACCGCGTGGCCAGAGCGTTGGTGACGGAAACGCCGACGCCGTGCAGGCCGCCGGAAAAGGCGTAGGCGCCGCCGCCGGCCTTGTCGAACTTGCCGCCCGCGTGCAGGCGGGTGAACACCAGCTCCACGACGGGAGCGTGCTCTTCGGGATGCAGGCCGACGGGAATGCCCCGCCCGTCGTCCTCGACGGAAACGCTGCCATCCGTGTGCAGCGTGACCTGGATCTGCTTGCCGTAGCCGGCCAATGCCTCGTCTGCGGCGTTATCAATGACCTCCTGCACGACGTGCAGGGGGTTTTCGGTTCGGGTGTACATGCCCGGGCGCTGGCGCACGGGCTCCAGCCCCTTCAGGACGCGAATGGACGCCTCGGTGTAACGTGGAGTGGCCAAGTTATCCCCAACATCTGTGGAAAAAAACCGACATTTTACGGATAAGCCCAGGTTCTGCGCGGCTCCCGGTGGGATGCGCACGACCTGACCACCTTCGAATTCGGTAGGATGGTGACAGTCACAGCCGGCGCATAGGGGCCGCATGGCCCGGATCGCGACAACTGCGCCGCAACATCCTACACAAATCCGGCAAACCCTGTTGTTATTAACAGTGGTATGCCTGTTGTTATTGACAGTGGTATGCTTTAATCCATTCCACAAACAAGAAAAACGGCAAGGCGCGTCCCTTTTTTGCGCGCCTTTTGCTGCCGAACCGAGAATCACCATCATGAGCGACCAAATCAAGAACGTCAGTGACGCAAGCTTCGATGCCGATGTGTTGAAGTCCGGCCAACCTGTGCTGGTGGACTACTGGGCTGCCTGGTGCGGCCCCTGCAAGATGATTGCCCCGATCCTGGAGGAAGTCGCCACCGAATACGCCGGCCGCCTGACGATCGCCAAGCTGAACGTGGACGAAAACCAGGGCACCGCCGCCAAGTACGGCATCCGTGGCATTCCCACCCTTATGCTCTTTAAAGACGGCCAAGCCGCCGCCACCAAAGTTGGCGCGCTGTCGAAGTCGCAACTCACCGCATTCCTGGACGGCGCGTTGTAAACTGCGTGCTGTGAACGAAGGCGCCGCCCTGGTGGCGGCGCTCATTCAATACCGCGCGAGCCCGTCCGTGGCGCGCCGCCAGAACCCTCCTTTACTTTTCCCCCAACACTCACCGCGATGCACCTCAACGAACTGAAGGCGCTGCACGTCTCGCAGCTGCTGGAAATGGCCGCCGGCCTCGAAATCGAGAACGCCAACCGCCTGCGCAAGCAGGAACTGATGTTCGCCATCATGAAGCGGCGCGCCAAGCAGGGCGAGCAGATCTTCGGCGACGGCGTCCTGGAAGTCCTGCCCGACGGCTTCGGCTTCCTGCGCTCGCCCGAGACCTCGTACCTGGCCAGCACGGACGATATCTATATCTCCCCTTCGCAGATCCGCCGCTTCAACCTGCATACCGGCGACTCGATCGAAGGCGAAGTGCGCACGCCCAAGGACGGCGAGCGCTATTTCGCGCTGGTGAAGGTGGACAAGGTCAACGGCGTGGCGCCCGAGGCGATCAAGCATCGCATCATGTTCGAGAACCTGACGCCGCTGCATCCGAACCGCGTCATCCGCCTGGAACGCGACATCAAGAGCGAGGAAAACCTCACTGGCCGGATCCTCGACGTCTTCGCCCCCATCGGGATGGGGCAGCGCGGCCTGATCGTCGCCAGCCCCAAGTCCGGCAAGACCGTGATGATGCAGCACATCGCGCACGCCATCACCACGAACTACCCCGACGCGGTCATGATCGTCCTGCTGGTGGATGAACGCCCCGAGGAAGTGACCGAAATGCAGCGCACGGTGCGCGGCGAAGTGGTGGCGTCGACCTTCGACGAACCCGCCACCCGCCACGTGCAGGTCGCCGAAATGGTCATCGAAAAGGCCAAGCGCCTGGTCGAAATGAAGAAGGACGTCGTGATCCTGCTGGACTCGATCACCCGTCTGGCCCGCGCCTACAACACCGTGGTGCCGGCCTCCGGCAAGGTGCTGACCGGCGGCGTGGACGCCAATGCGCTGCAGCGCCCCAAGCGCTTCTTCGGTGCGGCTCGCAACCTCGAGGAAGGTGGTTCGCTGACCATCCTGGGCACGGCGCTGATCGAAACCGGCAGCCGCATGGACGAGGTCATCTACGAAGAGTTCAAGGGCACCGGCAACTCCGAAGTCCACCTCGAACGCCGCCTGGCTGAAAAGCGCGTCTACCCCTCGATCAACCTGAACAAGTCGGGCACCCGCCGCGAAGAACTGCTGATCGCGCCGGACCTGCTGCAGAAGGTCTGGGTGCTGCGCAAGTTCATCCACGACATGGACGAGGTCCAATCCATGGAATTCATCCTGGACAAGATGCGCGCCACCAAGACCAACGCCGAATTCTTCGACATGATGAAGAAGAAGTGATCCCCCCGGAAGCGCTGCGCGCTTCCTCCCCGGGGGGGGCGCCGCTACGGACCGGCTGAGCCGGCTCCGTGCGGCCTGGCTCTTGGAGCATCCTCTTTTTATTGCCTTGGGACCGGCGCTCGATCGAGGGCTTAGTTCCCGAGGAAGTCTTCCAGCTTGCCGGGCGCCTCGGGGCGCTTGGTCTGCTTGTCCGCGGCCACGGGCTTGCCGCCCGACTCGATCGGTTCGATCTTGGGATCATCCCAACTGCCGGTCACCGCATATTCCATGGTCATGGCGCGCGCCAGCGGCTGCTTGAGCAGCCATTGGGTCACGAACGCGCCCAGGCCGATCAGCGGATTGACCGCCAGGGCGGTCACCATGGCCGCGCCGCTGGCGTCCAGATTGGGGATCACCACTGCCTTCAGGTCCCAGCGCTCACGGATGATGTTCACGCCCCCCGCCAGCACGATCGCGGCAACGGGCCCGTTGATCTTGTAGCCCTCGGTGGACGCCACGCCGTCCTTGACGTTTACCCGGCCGCGGATCGTGTCGAAGGGAAAGCCGTCTCGCAGCAGATTGGTCGGGTTCACGTCCAGCCTCGCCAGCCGTTGCAGCGACTGCAGGGACAACAGTTCCAGCAGCCGGGCCGTGCGGGAATTGACGTGCATGAAGCGGCCCTTGTCCAGGCTGACGTCGACCTCGCCCGCCAGGTCCTCGATCTTGTGGGTCCAGGGCAGGTTGCGCCACGTCGCCTTGCCTTTCATCGTGCCCTGGCCGCCGGAGACCACCTTTTCGAAGCCGATGCGATCCATGAATTTGCCGATGTCCTCGTATTTCACCGACGCATCCACGGTCAGCCCGCGGTCCGCGCCCTCCAGCCGCCAGTTGCCGGTGGCGTTCAGCGAGGCCGCCTCATTGACGATGGAAAGCTTGTCCAGCCGCCATTGGTGGCCGCGCTCGAGGTTGGTTCCCAGCACCTGGAGCTCACCCAGGTTCTTGCCGTAAAGCCTGAATTCCTTGGCTTGCAGGTCTATCGCGGGTATATCCGACAGGTCGCTGCCGGACGACAGCGCCTCATCGGCGTCGTTGGTGTCGCCCTCGCCGCCCAACGACAGGTGTTTCAGGCGCGCGGTGATCTGCCCGGCGATGGCTCCGGACGCTTCCCGCCACTCCAGCGAACCCGCAGCCTGGCGGGATTGCAGGTCCACACGCCATTGCGCCGGCCCGGGCCGCGTGGCGTAGACGGTCAGATCGTTGAGCGTATAGCCGCTGGTGCGCAGCGTCCCCGCCGCCAGGCTGATGCGTTCGGCCTCGGGCAACATGGGCCGCGCGGCGGCCCTGCTTTTCGCCCCGCCCTTGCCGGGAACCGGGCTGAACCCGTCGGACACTTTTTCCCAAGCGTCCAGGTCCAGTTCCGGCAGGCTGGCGTTCAGGCTGAGCCCCCGCTCCGGCAAGCTGGCCGGCCGGCCGATTCCCAGCGCGCCGCGCGTGAAATAGGAAGATACGCCCTCGGAGGGGGCGCGCTCGAACAGCGCATTGACGCCGTCACCCAGGCTGACGGTAAGCCAGCGCCTGTTCTGGGCGCCCCGGTTCTGGGCAGGGCCCCATTGCACCTTCAGCGCTTGCGAGGCCTGGGCGGGCTTGCCGACCGGGGCGGGCATGTCGATCGCCATGCCCACCAGATCAGACTCGACCGAGATATCCACCGCGCCGCCCCGCTGATAGCCAACCTTGCCCCTGTAGGCGGCCCTGCCCGAAAAGCGCGACATGGACGGCGTGTTGCTCAATTGCGTCAGCGCCGGCCCGGCCAGCGTGCCCTCGAACCGCAGCGCATCCGACCCCTGGGCCAGCCGGCCGGAGATCCTGGCCGGCCCGCCCAGGAATTGGGCCCGGATCTCCTTGGTCTCGACGCCCTTCTCCGAAAACGCCAGGTCGCCGCGCATCTGGCTGAGCATGGGCATTTCCGGCATGAAAGTGAAACTGTTGTCCGCGAACCGGATGCTGCCCTGGACCTCGGTGTCGTCCGTGTTCAGCAGGGGCACCTTCAGCTTCAAGCCCACTCGCCAGTCCCCGGTTCCCCGGGCCTCGTCCAGGGCGCCGTCCAGCAACTCGCCCAGGGGCGAGTTCGCCGACAGCGCCAGGTAGGCCGGCACGCTGCCGGACGTGTCCCCGGTCAGCAGCAGTTCGGAGTTTTCCTCCATATTGGGGATGCTGGCCGACACGGCTCCAAGCGTCACCGTCTGGCCGGCCCCGACGTGGGCCACCGCGCCGCCCGCGCTGTCCAACGCCAGGCTGACCTTGTCGATGCGGAAATTGCCGGACAGGTTCTCCAGCATCGGCCACCCCTTGCGGTGCCCGCGGGCCGGCGCGTAGTCGACCTTGGCGCCGGCATACGCGCCCGCGATGACGAACTCGCCCTGCGAGGCGGGATCGCCATAGGGAAAATCATCCAGGTCGCCCTTGAGGGTGATCGAGGCGGATTGCATCTCGCCGGCCGGCAAGCCGGTCGCCAGCCATTCGCGCGCATCCGCATTGACGTCCAGCGGCAGATAGCGATGAATGGCAGGCATGGAGCCGCGCACCATCGTGCCGCGCATATCGACGCTGCCCGCCGCCGTCTTGCCCTCGCGCTGCCATTGGCCTTGGAAGCGGACGTCGATATCGTCGTTTTCCAGTCGCAACTGGGCAACGTCCACGAACCAATGTTTCGCATCCGGCCCTTTGATGCTGGCGTCCAGCGCGACGTGGCGCGCCCTCACCGTCGGGTCTTCGAACACGCCCGGCAGCGTCACCGCCAGTTGCTCGGCCTTCCCGCTGATGGACACGTCCGCAGCGCCCGGGCTGCGCGCCAGCGGCACGCCATCAAACTGGATGAAATCGCCGGGCAGCCCCTGGATGCGCGCCTGCGCATAACCGGCGTTGAAGCCGGGCCCATCCGCCGCGGCGGACCAGCGCGCGCCCCGCACCGCGGTATCCGCGGTCAGTTCCGTGAACTTCCCCCGCTCCAGCTGCAGCCATGCGCGCGCGCTCACGCGGCCCGCCACCGGAGGCAGATCGAACCAGGGCGCCCAGGCGAGAGGCTCGGCGTCGTCCACTTGCGCATAGAGTTGCCCGCTCCAGTTGCCCGGATTCGCCGAATTCACCGCGAACAGATTGCGGTTGAACTCTCCGCGCAGATCGACGTTGCGCGCCAATGCCTCGCCCGCCCTGGCGCGGAGCACGAAGCGATGCGACAGGCTGCCGTTGCGCGCCAGGAAGTCCACTCCCGAAAGCGTCAGCTCGGGCGCCTGGCGCAGTTCGTCCTGCCAGCGGATGGTGGCGCCGCGGACCCGCAGCTCGCGCTGCGCGCCCAGCCAGCGCAGGGCGGGATGGTCCAGATCCGCTCCATGATCGCTGGCGTTCAGGTCTATGTCCTGGCCGGCGACCCACAGATGGTTGGAGGCGTCGCGCCGCAGCGAAATATCGGGCCGCTCGACCTGCAGGCTGACCAGCTTCGGAGACAGGGCCAGGATGCTGCGCCAGCCCAGCACCGCGGAAACGGACGGCAAGGTCAGCACCGGGGCGACCTCGTCGTCGTAGACCTGGACGGAAGTGAGATCGAGCCGGGGATTCAGCCCTTGCCAGTTCGCATCGATGGCCCCGATCTCGACGCGCGAACCCAGCGCCTGGCTGGCGTACGCTTCGATCTGCGGGCGCCATTGATCTATTCTTGGAAGAACCCAGTACCGCACGCCCAGCACCCCCGCGGCCGCAACGCCGTAGATGGCCAGCGTCACCCAGAACAGGCAACAGAGCGCTTTTCTTGCCGCCGGGCCCGCCCAGGACGAACGGCCCCCTTGGGGGGCGACAGGCCCGCATTGCGGGTCCGGCGTGGAGTCCTTTTTTGAAACAGACACGGATCGGTGGGCAGGAGAATTGTCTTGCGGTATCGTCCCCACTTATACCTGAAACGCGCCCATTCCGCCGCCCCTTTCGCCATGTCCACGCCCTCTCTGCTCGCCCCCGCCCTTGCCTGGTCCGGCCATCTGCGCCGCCGACTGGATGCCCATCCGGACCTGGCCGCCTGGCTCGAACAGGCCGTGTCCCAACCGGTCACGCCCGCCCGCCTTGCCGACTGGCACGCCGAGCTGGCCGGGCCGGACGCTCCCGACGTGCTGCCGGTCGACACCTGCCGCATGGTGTTGCGCAAATTGCGCGAGCGCGTCTTCAATGTGCTCATCGTCCGCGACCTGGCTGGCCAGGCTCCGCTCGAAGAGGTCGTGGGCGCCATGACCGCCCTCGCCGATACCGCCGTGGCCGCGGCATACCGCAGCGTGGCGGCCGAACTGGCGGCCGTCCACGGCGTGCCTCGGGACCCGGCCACCGGCAAGCCGCAGGAAATGTTGATCGTGGGCATGGGCAAGCTCGGCGGCTGCGAACTGAACGTGTCCTCCGACATCGACCTGATCATGCTGTACGGCGAAGAGGGCGAAACCGACGGCCCGCGCCGCATCAGCCATCACGAGTTCTACGGCCGCCTGACGCGGCGCATGATGCCCGTGCTGTCGGAAGTGGACGCCAACGGGCAGGTCTTCCGGACCGACCTGCGGCTGCGCCCCGATGGCGACTCGGGCCCGCTAGCCTGGAGCCTGGACGCGCTCGAGCACTACCTGATCGGCCAGGGCCGCGAATGGGAGCGCTACGCCTGGCTCAAGGCGCGCCTGATTCCGGCCCAGGCGTTCGAAGGCAGCGACAGCGCCGCCCAGGCGCGGCAGCTGGAAAGCCTGCGCGTGCCCTTCGTCTACCGCAAGTATTTCGATTTCGATGCCCTGGCCGCCCTGCGCGCCCTGCGCGAGCGCATCCGCCAGGACTGGCAGCGCCGCGCCCACGCGCGCAGCGGCATCGACAGCGCCAACAACATCAAGCTGGGAGACGGCGGCATCCGCGAAATCGAATTCGTGGTGCAGCTTGCGCAATTGATCCGCGGCGGCCGCATGCCGGCCCTGCAAAAGCGCGGCCTGCTCGAAGCGCTCCATGCAGAGAGCGTCGCGGGCCTGATGCCGGAGGAAAACGCCCGGCGCCTGGAAGAAGCCTACCGCTACCTGCGGCGCACCGAGCACGCCCTGCAATACCGCGAAGATGCGCAGACCCATCTGCTGCCCGGCGATCCCACCCAGCGAGCCGGCCTGGCCGCCGCGCTTGGAATGAGCCCCGAAGACTTCGAAAGCACGCTGGCCGAGCACCGCGAATTCGTCTCGCAGACTTTCCGCAACGTGTTCCGCATCATGGGCATGGGCGAGACCGAGGAGCCGTCGCCCGCGCCGGGCTCCGTGCCGGCCCCGTCCACCGATGACGATCCGGACGACAACTGCGAACTCGCCGCACAGATCAGGCAGGCGTTCGGCGAGTCCGCCCAGGACCTCTTGCGCCGCACCGAAACCCTGCTCAACAGCCACCGGATACGCAGCCTGCCCGAGGGCAGCCGCAAGCGCATGGACGTCCTGCTGCCCGCCGCCCTGCGCGCCGCCCTGCAAACGCCGGCTCCGCTGGAGGCCGCCGTGCGCCTGTTCGACCTGATCGAAAAAATCGCGCAGCGCAGCGCCTACCTGGCCCTGCTGGCCGAATACCCCGACACCCTGGCCCGCGTGGCCCGCATGGTCGCGGCCAGCCCCTGGGCCGCCCAGTACCTGACGCAGCACCCCCTGCTGCTGGACAGCCTGATCGACTGGCGCACCTTGTTCGAGCCGCTGGACTTCGCCCAGATCGCGCGCCAGCTGACCGCGGACCTGGACGCATGCAAGCTGCCCGACGGCGAGCCGGACATCGAACGGCAGATGAACCTGATGCGCGACGTGCAACGCCAGGCCAGCTTCCAGCTGCTGGCGCAGGATCTGGAAGGCGAGCTCACGGTAGAGAAGCTGGCCGACCAGTTGTCCGCGCTGGCCGACCTGCTGCTGACCGAAACCATCCGCCGCGCCTGGCCGCTGGTGAACCGCCAGAAAGGCGCCGATCCACGCTTTGCCGTGATCGCCTATGGCAAGCTGGGCGGCAAGGAGCTCGGCTACGCGTCCGACCTGGACCTGGTGTTCCTGTTCGACGACCCGCGCGAGGATGCCGCCGAGGTCTATGCCAAGCTGGGCCGGCGCATGACCTCCTGGCTTTCGACCATGACCTCCTCGGGCCGCCTGTACGAGGTGGACCTGCGCCTGCGGCCGGACGGCGATGCCGGCCTGCTGGCCGTGTCCGTGGAAGCCTTCGAGCAATACCAGCACAAGCATGCCTGGGCCTGGGAGCACCAGGCGCTGACCCGGGCGCGCCATGCCGCCGGCGACGGAGACATCGGAGCCCGGTTCGAACGTATCCGCGAGGACATCCTCGTGCTGCCCCGGGACGCCGCGGCGCTGCGCGAGGAAGTGCTTGCGATGCGCGAAAAGATCAACGCGGGCCATCCCAATAACAGCCAGCTGTTCGACCTGAAACACGACCGGGGCGGCATGGTCGACGTGGAATTCGTCACCCAGTACCTGGTGCTCTGCCATTCGGGCACGCATCCGGAACTGGTGCGCAACCTGGGCAACATCGCCCTGCTGCGCCTGGCGGGCGAAGCGGGCCTGATCGCGCCGGAGCTCGCCGCCCGCGCCGGCGACGCCTACCGCACGCTGCGCCGCGCCCAGCACCAATTGCGCCTGCAAGGCGTGGAAAAAGCGCGCGTGCCGCCGGACCAGCTGCAGGAGGAGCGGGCCGCCGTGCGCGAGCTCTGGACGGCGGTGCTGGGATGAGTCCTTTCCAGGGGCCGCGCGCGGCAGCGCCGCGCTTGCGGCAACTCGTCGTAAAATAAGGACTTTTCCGCTTTTTCCTGCCTGTCAGCCATGTCCGATCTCGTGCGCCCCAAACTCGACCTGCCCGCCGGCCGCAGCAAAGTGCTGCTGCACTCGTGCTGCGCGCCCTGTTCCGGCGAAGTCATGGAAGCCATGACGGCGTCGGGCATCGATTACTCGATCTACTTCTACAACCCGAACATCCATCCGGTCAAAGAGTACGAAATCCGCAAGCAGGAGAACATCCGCTTCGCCGAACAGCACGGCATCGAATTCATCGACGCCGACTACGACATGGACAACTGGTTCGACCGCGTCAAGGGCCTTGAAGATTCGCCTGAACGCGGCGAACGCTGCACCGTCTGCTTCGACATGCGTTTCGAACGCACCGCGCTCTACGCGCACGAGCATGGTTTCGACACCATCACCAGCTCGCTGGGCATCTCGCGCTGGAAGGACATGAACCAGATCAACGGCTGCGGCGAACGCGCCGCGGCGCGCTACGACGACCTGGTCTACTGGACCTACAACTGGCGCAAGGGCGGCGGCTCCGCCCGCATGATCGAAATCAGCAAGCGCGAGAACTTCTACCAGCAGGAATACTGCGGCTGCGTCTATTCGCTGCGCGACACCAATCGCCACCGCCGGTCGCAAGGCCGCGACCGCATTCACATCGGCGTGAAGTTCTACGGCAAGGAAGACCTGATCAACGACGAGCAGCTCTGACCAGCCGCCGCCGGGGCGGCCCATTGAGCCAGCCGCCCTGTGCAGGCGCTAGCGTTCCTGGCGCCGGCATTCCGACGGCGACACGCCGAAACGCTTGCGGAACGCATGGCTGAAACGCGCGGCGTCTGAAAAGCCGAATCGATAGGCGATGTCGCCTATCGGCCGCGCCGACTGCGCCGCATCGCAAAGCGTGTCGCGGCAGCGCTCCAGCCGGGCGCTGAGGATGAAGTCCGCAGGCGTGGTGGACGCTTGCGCGAACAGGTTGTACAGATACCGCCTGGATACCCGGAAGGCCGCCGCCGCGCTGGCCGGCGACAGCGCCGGATCGTGCAGGTTCTCGAGTATGTGCTGCTGCACGCGGCGCAATTGCGCCTGGCGCAGCTCGGCCTGGTCCTGTTCGGCCAATGCGCCGGCCTGCTCGCTGATATTCAGCCCCATCATCTGCAATATGGCGTTCGCCGCGTCGCGCGAAGCGCTTTCGGACAGGTGCGCGTGCTCGGTCAGCGCCACGCGCAGCAGGTCCATGGCCATGCGCCCGCAACCCTGGCGGGCGCTGAAGCGGCGGGCCACGGCGTTCTGCATGAAGGGCTGCCAGGCTTCGACGTGCTTGCCCGGCACTTGCATCACCAGAAAATGCGCGCCGTCGTCCACATCGACCTCGTACGGCCGGGTCGTGTCGTAGATGCCCCATTCGCCCGGCATCAGCAAGGCGCTGCGCCTGGCCTGGCGGATTTCGCTGCGGCCCGACAACTGCAGCGTCACCTTGTAGCCCGCCGCCATGGACTGGTCGGCCTGCAGCTTGCTGCGGCGCACGCGCTGCGCGCTGCTGCGCAGTTCGCTGACCTGCATCCAGCCCAACGAGTCCACCGCCACGCTGTTGCGGAAACGCGCGGGAAAAACGGCGGACACTTCCAGGGGAACGAAGGTATCGCTGACACTTTCCTGCCAGCTTGCGCAATCCAGGAAATGCCTGGGAGCGCTGCGCAAAAGGGATTGGGACATGGCGACTCCGGAATGCTGACTCTTTCTAGCACCGGGCGGCGGGGCGGAGTATCGGTAACAACCCCTAAGTTGCCGTCCTGCTAGGGTTTTCTGTCGCTGCCATAGGAATAATCAGCCAGATTGAACCCTTGGTCCGACAGCGCCTTCGCCAGCCCGTGCCGCACCGGCACCACGTCTTCGTAGCGGCGCGGCCTGGCAGCCTCGACCTCCTGCTCGGTGTATGGACGGAAATCCGCGGGCAGCTGCGCCGGGCTGAACTCCTCCAGCACCCAGTTCAATACGGCTGCGAGCTCCGCGTTGTCCAGCTGCGATTGTGCGGCGCCCGGCACCCGGATCAGGTATTCGCGGCCCGCCGGCAGGCGCGCGAAGGCGCCGACGGAATCGCGGAAGTCCGGGATCCCGTGGCGGCTGCTGCCGCGGCCGTCCACGCGATGGCAGCCCGCGCACTGCAAGACGTAATCGGCGCGCACGGCCTGCCGCAATTGCGCGGCTGAAGAGCCGTCAGCCGCGCCCTCTCCCGCCACGGCCCGCGTTGCGCAGAGCAGGATGGCGGCGGCCCAACGCCGCCGCCATCCCTTCCCCGCCAGCCGCATGCCGCGCGTCATGGCTTCGGCTTCGCCTTGGCCAGCCCCACGATCACCGAGGTGGTGCAGTGAAAGATGGAGGACTCGTTGGACATGCACCAGTTCACGTCGTTGTGCAGGAACATCTGATAGCCGGGGCGTTCGCGCTCGGCCGACGCGCACATGCATTTGCCGCAGGCAGCCTTGCCGCAGCAGTCGTTGTAGCTGATGAGGTAGTCCTTGCCATCCAGCGGATTGTGGCAGGTTCCCACCCACGACACCGCCGACGGCGAGGTGCCCGGCGGGCAGGAAGTCATGCTGCCGCCGCAGCAGGAACACAGGAAGCCGTCCACCGCGCAATAGCGCCAGTAGTCGCAGGCGGTATCGTCCATCTGCGGCTTCTTGGCGTCTGCGGGCGCCGAACGCGCCACCGGCAGGACGGGCATCAGGAAGGCCGTTCCCACCAGCGCCTTGCCGATGCGGTTGAGCACGCTGCGCCGGGACGTGGCGTGCGCGACGGAGCGCGTGGCGCGCTCTCCAAGTTTATCCAGCCAGTGCATTGCCGCTCTCCTTGCGGGAAATCCGGGTTTCGTCCAGCGGGCCGGCGGCCAGGAATTCCTGCACCGACGCCACGCCCAGTTCCTTGGCCGTGAACAGGCTTTCCAGCTGTTCGCGGGAATTGATCAGGCCCTTTGCGCGCAAGGTTCCCGTCTCGTCGATCAGCACCGCGTAAGGCAGCTTGCTGATCTGGAACTTCATGCCCAGCTCGGCCGAAAGCAGATACGGAAAGCGTTCGAGTCCGGCCTGTTTGTAGAAGGCCAGGTGCTCGGGCATTTCGCCGTCGCTGGCCAGGACGATGCGCAGCCACGCGCTTTCGGTGCCGGCCACCGACTTCAGGATGGGCAGCAGCTTCTTGCAGACCGGGCACGTGGGCGAGAGAAAGAACAGCAGTTGGCTGTGCTGCCCGCGTTCGCCGACGGTGATGCGGCGCCCCAGCAAGTCCGCGAGCTCGAAGTGCGGCGCGGGCTCGCCCACGCCGGGCCCCTTGTCCATCGTCAGCGCGCCCATCGGCGCCACGCGCTCGTAAAGCACGCCGATCTGCCGGGACAGGGCCAGGATGACCAGCACCAGGCAGAGCACCACGCCCCAGAGCAGGAAGTTGGAAATGATCAAGGCATCCATGTGAAACTCCTTCAAAGATTCCGCAGCTTGAGATGCGAAGCCAAGAGGTGATTGGCGATGAAGTACAGGCCCACGGCGGACATCGCAAACCCGAAGACGGCTGCGCCGTCCACCCATTGCAGGCCACGGGAACCGTCCGCAGCGGCGAAGAGCGCGGGCGCCGCCCACGACGCCAGGACCGCGTTGCGCAAGACCAGCCACCAGGACAGTCCCCCGCCCTGCCCGTTGCGCCCGAGGCCGCCGGACGCCGGGCCTGAGCAGCCGCAATCGATGTCGCGGAGGCCGCGAGACAGGTTGAACGCCAGCGCCGCGGTGGCCGCCGCCAGCACGAGGAGGGCCAGTTGCGCGCCCGCCGCCTGGCGCGACGGCGCCAGCAGCAAGGCTCCGGCCGCGGCCTCGGTCAGCGCGTAGGCCCACGCGAAGCCGCGGCTCCACCCCTCCGGCAGGATGCGATAGGCCGCCACCGCAGCGGTGAATCCGGCCATGTCCTTCAGTTTTTCCAGCGCACCGAGAAGCAGCACGCAGGCCAGCGCCGCACTCGCGGCATAGAGTAGGACGGGATCGTTCATGGCGCCCTCCACGGCTGGGGTTCGACCTGAAGCGCGGTCTCGCCCGCGGCCTCGATCGTGCCCTGGAGCGCGGGCGCGGGCGGCGCCGCGTCGTAGATGTTGACGTTGCCGCCGTCCAGCGTGTACAGGCGCGGATGCTCGTCCTGCGACACCGACATCGATAGCGCATTCCTGCCCGGCACCCGCGCCACCCGCTTGTGCGTGGCCAGGTCGTAGACCCAGATCTCGGAAGCGGGCGTCTTGTGCGAGCCCTCCGCGCCATTGGGATGCATGCCCACGTAAAGCCGCTTGCTGGCCTGGTTCACGGCCAGCAGGTTGTAGCCGCCGGGCCGCCAGCCCTGATCCTTGCCGGAGGCGTCCTGCAGCGGCCAGGGCTTACCGAAGACGGCTTCCTTGCCGCTGAAATCGGCGCTGTAGACATTGCCGTTGTAGGAGACGAAATAGAAGGTATTGCCGAGGCTCTCGGTGTGCGTGAAGATCGGATCCTTCTCCGGATCGAACATCGGCTGGCTGCGCTGCTGGCCCGCGGGCTTGCCTGCCGCATCCAGGTCGACGGTAAGCAATGCTCCGTCGCCGCAGATGCTTGCGAAGCTGCGCGGACGCGAAGGCAGGACGATGATGCTCCAGCATCCGGCGGCAGCTGTGATTTCGTCCGCGAATTGCCGCGTCTTCAGGTCCACCACTGTGACCGAGGACGCAGGCGTGGCGTTCTGCACGAACAGCAGCCCGCCATCGGTGCTCTGCCGCAGATAGTTGCGGTAGTTCAGCGCCTGCGCGCGCTTCTGCGGAATGGGCACCTCGAACTTGGGCGTGAGCGTCTCGGCGTCCCAGGCTTCCACCAGGTCGGTCCGTTTGCCGCGGTTGAGCCGCTCGTAGTAGGTCGTCATCACATAGATGTCCTTGCCGTCCGCGGACACGGTCATATGGCCGTTGAACGACGTGGGCACCATCCCCAGGAATTTCCGGGTGTCGCCGTCGTAGATGTTGACCCGGCTGTCAACCAGGTGGTTGAAGACGGCGTCCATCACGTACAGCCTGTGGGGCGTGGCCGGCGGCAGGCGGGTGCCGCCCTTGAGCTCCTCCACGGGCAGGTCCGCCCGGGCAAGCCCGGCCGAGGCGGCCAAGGCGGCGCACAGCGCCCATCGCCCGGCCCGCGATGCGCGTGATCTGGCACGAAGCGCATTCATCGATAGTCTCCTGGTCTCATGATCCGATTTCCTAGAATGCGTAGACGTAGCGCAACTGCACGCCACGCATCCGCGGCCCGTTCTCGACCTTCAGGTCGTGGATGTACTGCATCTGAATCTGGTTGGCGTCGTTGATCTGGTGCGTGAGCTCGACGGCCAGCTGGTGATTGCGCGCCCGGGTGGCGACGGTTTCGCCCGAGGACGTTTCACGGCCACCGGTCTCGTAGCGGTAGCGCACCCCGGTATAGGTGTCGGGGGTCAGGTTGGTCGAGGCCAGGGCGAAGAAGCGGAACGATGGATCCTTCTTCAGCGTCTGCCCGTACCAATCCGTGTTGCGGCCGTAGATTTCCACCTCCGCGATGGCTTCCAGATAGGTGGATTCGCCTATCCCTTTCACGAAGGAAAAATCCTGGATGGTGGACCAGCGGTTCTTGCCGGGCGACACATCGGGGCGCGAGCCGTCGTAGCGGCCCACCGGTGCCACGATGAACGGCTCCCAGGCAAACCAGGTCTTGGTCTGCTCGTTGTTGACGAACCAGATCGCCGTGCCCAGGGTCAGGTCGCCGATGCCCGTCTGGTGGTCGCCCGGCACGCCGGGCAGATCCAGCGAGGTCCGGTACATCGGCAGGATGAATTCGAGCTGCACCGTCTTGCCGTGGAAGTCGCGATAGTGCATCTGGCGGTACACCAGCGCGTTCACGTCGACCGAGGCGCCATCCACGCGATTGCCTTCGGAATACAGCCCCGACGAGCGCAATCCCGCCAGGTATCCGGCGATGAGATTGGTGCCCACCGGCGCGGGTATCCAATCACGCGCGCTGGGATCTCCCGCCCATGCCGCCTGCGACGCTCCCACGCATGCCAACAACAACATCGCATGTCGCCGGATGCGGCGAACCGTCTTGCCTGCCATGCCTTTCCCCTTGGTTCCATGACGGCGCGCCCGCCGGTATCTCCCGGCTTGGGCCGCGCTGCCGTTCCAGTGCTAGTACGCCATGCAAACGGACTTCTTCTCCAGATACAGGTCCAGCACGGCGCGGCCATGCTCGCGGCCGATACCGGATTGCTTGAACCCGCCGAAAGGCATGTTGGGGTCCAGCATGTTGTGCGTGTTCACCCAGATCGTTCCGGCGTCGATGCTCGGGATCAGGCTCTGGACCCGCGCAAGATCGTTGCTCCAGAGGCTTGCGCCCAGGCCGAAGGCGCTGTCGTTGGCCAGCCGCACAGCGTCGTCCAGCGTGTCGAAGGCCTGCGCCACGACGACGGGCCCGAAGATCTCTTCGCGCGCGATCCGGGCGTCCTGCCGCAAATCGGCGAACACGGTGGGCTGCACGAAATACCCCGCGCCCTCGACAGCGCCGCCTCCCGCCAGGACGCGCCCGCCTTCGGCGCGCCCTATCCCGATGTAGTCCATGACCCGCTTCTTGTGGCGCGCCGATACCAGCGGACCGATCTGCGTGGCGGGATCGAACCCCGAGCCCAGCTTCATGCCGGCGGCGAGATCGGCCAGCCCCTGGACGACCTTGGCGTAGAGGCCTTTCTGCACATACAGGCGCGAGCCGGCCGTGCATACCTGGCCCTGGTTGAAGAAAATGGCGGCGGCGGCGCCTTGCACCGCGCGATCGACATCGCAGTCGTCCAACACGATGACCGGCGACTTGCCGCCCAGTTCCAGCGATACCCGCTTCATGCCGTCCATCGCGGCGCGGCCGATCAGCTTGCCCACTTCGGTAGAACCGGTGAACGCGATCTTGTCGATGCCGGGGTGCGCGACCAGCGCCGCGCCGGCCGTCTCGCCCCGGCCCGTCACCACGTTGACCACCCCGGGCGGAAAGCCCGCCTGCAACACCAGTTCAGCCAGGCGCAGCGCGGTCAGGGGAGTTTCCTCGGCGGGCTTGAGCACGACCGTGCAGCCGGCGGCCAGGGCCGGCGCAATCTTCCAGATCGCCATCAGCAGCGGAAAATTCCAGGGAATGATCGCCCCGACCACGCCCACGGGCTGCGGCAGGGTTTGGGCGCTGTAGCGCACGCCTGGCGGAAACGGAATGGATAGCGACAGCGTGTCGCCGGTGATCTTGGTAGCCCAGCCGGCCATGTACCGCAGCCACTGCGCGCCGGACCCGACCTCCAGCCCCTGCGCCACGCCCAGCAGCTTGCCGTTGTTCAGCGTTTCCAGCCGGGCCAGTTCGTTGCCGTGCTGCTCGAGCAGGTCCGCCAGCTTCAGCAGCAGGCGCTCGCGCCCGGCGGGCAGCATGTTGCGCCAGGGCCCGGAATCGAATGCCCGCCGCGCCGCCTGCACGGCCAGGTGGACCTGGGCGGGGCCGGCATCGGGCTGATGCGCGATGACCTCTCCGGTGGCGGGATCATGCACGGCGATGGGTTCGCCCTGCCCTTCGCGCACCGGCTTGCCGTCGATGAGCATGGACTCGCGGATGGCACCCAGTTCCGGGCGGTCGGCCCCGGCGGGGCCGGTGGAGGAAGCGCTTGCAGCAGGCATTCGGAACTCCAACGAATAGGTCGGAGCCAGAATAGCAACGGCGCCCGCCGCTGGCTTGTCGGGCCGTGCATGGCGATTTGTCATTCTGCGCATGGGTGTTGGCCCCCACGCTGCGCATGCTACGCATGCTTGCTGCCCCGCGCACCGCGCCAGGCAAAAAAAGCCCGGCGCGGGCTACGCGCCGGGCCAGGCCGTGCGCGGCTCCGTTCCCGGGGCGCGCCGCGCCTCGCCGATCAGTCCAGCATCAGCACCGTGGCGCCGGTCGTCTTGCGCGACGCCAGGGCGGTCTGGGCCTCGCCGGCCTGCGCCAGGGGATAGCGCTGGTCGATACGCACCTTGATCTTCTTCTTCAGCACCAGATCGAACAACTCTTCGGAAGCGGCCTGCAGCTTTGCCAGCGTGTTCACGTGGATACCCAGCGACGGGCGCGTCACGTACAGGCTGCCCTTCTGGTTCAGCGTCGCCAGGTTGACGCCCGCCACCGGGCCGGACGCGTTGCCGAAGCTCACCATCAGGCCGCGCGGCTCGATGCAGTCGAGCGAGGTTTCCCAGGTGTCCTTGCCCACGCCGTCATACACCACCGGCACCTTCTTGCCGCCGGTGAGCTCCTGCACGCGCTCGACCACGTTTTCGCGCGAATAGTCGATGGTTTCCCAGGCGCCGTTGGCCCGCGCCAGCTCGGCCTTCTCCGGGCTGGAGACGGTGCCGATCAGCTTCACGCCCAGCGCCTTGGCCCATTGGCAGGCGATCAGGCCCACGCCGCCTGCGGCCGCGTGGAACAGGATGGTCTCGCCGCCCTGCAGCCGATAGGTCTGGCGGAACAGGTACTGCACCGTCAGGCCCTTGAGCATCAACGCGGCGGCCTCGTCGAAACCGATGCCCTTGGGCACCTTGACGACCTGCGCGGCCGGCACGTTGCGGGCTTGGGCATAGGCCCCGATGGGGCTCTGGCCGTAGGCGACGCGATCCCCTTTCTTCAGGTGCTTGACGTCGGCGCCCACGGCGGTCACGACGCCCGCGCCCTCGAAGCCCAGGCCATGGGGCAGCGGATGGGGATACAAGCCCGTGCGGAAATAGATATCGATGAAGTTCAGGCCGGCGGCGTGCTGCTGGATCGTGACTTCATTGGCGGCGGGCGGAGGAACTTCCACCTCGACCAGCTTCAGGACTTCGGGACCACCGTGTTGCTCGATACGAATTGCCTTGACGAGATTGCTGGCCATACTGGCCTCCTTTCTATTGGAAATAATGCGGACTGAGCGGGAAAACCGGATTCAACGAGGCGGCCGCGCCGCGCCTTGCCTGGCGGACACCGGCCTGCCGGCCCCGCCCCCCATCAATGCGAATACGCCAGCCAACACCAATGCGGTCCCTGCCATCTGCCACACCGTGATGGGCTCATGCAGAAACCACGACGCCAGGAACAGCACCGACACCGGCCCCACCATGCCCAGCAGCGACGCGGTGGGCGCGCCAATGAGCGCCACCGCCCACATCAGCATGAACACCGGAACCACGGTGTTCAACGTGGCGTGGATCACGGAATATCCGTAAACCCCGGCAGGCTGGAGCAGCATCGACGGCGGATGCACGGCAAAGAACTGAATGATGCAGGCCACGCAGGACACCAGCATGGCATAGGCAACCAAGCGCGTCGCGCCCACCCGCTTGATCAGTTCCCCTGAACAAATCAGGTACACAGAATAGCTTGTGGCCGACCCGAAAACGAATAAAGACCCTAACAGCACCTCGCTTCCGCCGAAGGACAGGTCATGGGCGAACACCAGCACCACGCCTGCGTAGGACAGCACCATGGCCATCCATTGGCGCCGCTCGACCGGACGCTTGAACCAGAACGCCGACAGCAGCACCACGAGCGACGGGGAAAGGAAAAGGATCAGCCGTTCGAGGCTGGCGGTGACGTAGCGCAGCCCCAGGAAATCCAGGAAGCTGGACAGGTAATAGCCCAGAAGCCCCAGCACGCAGACTTGCAGGCGCTCCTTGGCCGTCAGGACGGCGATCTCGCCGCGCGAGGCTCGGCGCGACTGATGCCAGGCCACGGCCGCGAAGAACGGCATGGCGAACAGCATGCGAAAGGCGATGAGGGTGACCGCGTCGATGCCGTAGCGATACGTGAACTTGACCACGATGGCCTTGGCCGAAAACAGGACTGCGCCCAGGGTCGCCAAGAAAAATCCAGCCGCGCGGCTGGAGGAACGGAATAACGGCAAAAGCTCGGCGAGGCGATTCATGCGATGATTTTATGTTCAGTGCAAAAATAAATGCACGCCTCGCCCTTTGCTTCCCCTACGCATGACTCGACACCGCGCCCTGACCTACATCCACATTGCCGCCGTGCTTTTCGGGCTGACCGGCGTATTCGGGGAACTGATCCAGGCCAGCGCCGCCGTGATCACCCTGGGGCGTGCCGCATTCGCAGTCGTTTCGCTGGGCCTCTTCGCCCGCATGCGCCGCAAGCCGCTCCTGGGCGCCCTGACGCCGGCGCAGCTGTTCGTGCTGGTCGTGGCGGGCGCCCTGCTGGCGGGGCATTGGGTCACGTTCTTCATTTCGGTCAAGGTCGGCGGCATCGCCATCGCGACGCTGGGGTTCGCCAGCTTCCCGGCCTTCATCACTCTGTTCGAGGGCCTGATCTTCCGCGAACGCATCCGCCTGGCCGAATGGCTGTTGCTGGGGCTGGTGACCGCCGGGCTGGTGCTGGTCACCCCGTCGTTCGACCTGGCCGACCAAGGCACCATCGGCCTGGCCTGGGGCCTGCTGTCCGGCTTGAGCTTCGCGCTGCTGGCCTTGAGCAACCGGCGCTCGGCCTCGGGCATGGACCCGATGCAGGTGGCGTGCTGGCAGAACCTGGTCGTAGCGCTGGTGATGCTGCCCTTCGCCGCCGGCCAGTTGCCCGCGCTGCCGGCCCTGGACCTCTTCTGGCTGGCGCTGCTGGGCATCTTCTGCACCGGCCTGTCCCATTACCTGTTCGTGTCCAGCCTGACCCGGCTCAATGCCCGCAGCGCCGGGCTGGTCATCGCCTTGGAGCCGGTTTACGCCATCGCCTTCGCCTGGGCCCTGTTCAGCCAACAGCCAACGCCGCGCATGATGGCGGGCGCCGCCCTCATCGTGGCGGCCATCGTCTGGTCGGGCCTGCGCAAGCAGGCGCCGGCCAGTCCCCCGCCCCAGGCCGCGACGAAGATACAGCCTTGACAATAACTGACTAGGCAGTAAAATTCGGCGCATGAATGCCGCGCCTCCCCCCTCTACGTCCGATACGCCCGATACGCCCGTCCATTACCGCAGCGACGCCCGCTGCATGATGGAAGACAACGCCGGTTTCCTCATCAAGCAGGTCTACAACTCCCTGAACCGGATGCTGGAGCAGGAAATGGCCCCGCTGGACCTCACCGCCATGCAATGGCGGCCGATCGCCATGGTCTTTCTCGGCCGCGCGGACACGCCGGCCGAACTGGCCCGGCTCAACGGCATGGACACCGGAGCCATGACCCGCGCCCTGGACCGGCTGGAAGCCAAGGGCTTGCTGCAGCGCAGCCGCAGCAAGGAAGACCGCCGCGTCGTCAAGATCGAACTCACCGAGCTGGGCGAGGCGAAGGCGCGCGAAATCCCCGCCAATATCGCCCGTTCGCTGAATCGCCACCTGCGCGGATTCTCGACCGACGAAGTCTCCCAGCTCATGCACTTCCTGCGCCGCATGCTCGCCAACGGTTCGGGCTGAAACGCGCTTCCGACGCCCTCCGCCCCATCCCATGGGGTTTTATTTGGCATAATAATTGCCTAGGCAAATACAGATTAATCAATTACTTTCAGCAAACAGTCAGGATGAAACGCCTTCTTTCTACCGTATTGGTGCTGGCCCTGAGCGGTTGCGCGCTGATGGATCCCGGGCCCGAACCCGTGGCGCAGCTGAATGCGTCCAAGCTAGGGCTGACCGGCCAGGACACCGCCTGGCCCACCACGCAATGGTGGCAGCGTTATGGCGATGCGCAGCTCAACGCGCTGCTGGACGAGGCCCTGGCGAACAACCCCTCGATGAGCGCCGCACAGGCCCGCCTGGCCAGGGCCAACGCCGCGGTCAGCACCGCCCGCGCGCCGCTGCTGCCGCGCGTGGACGCCAACTACTCGCTGACCCGCGAACACCTGTCCAAGGACTATGTCTACCCCGCCCCGATGGGCGGTTCGGTCGTCAGCGATAACCGGCTGGCCCTGGACTTCAGCTACGAGCTGGATTTTTGGGGCAAGAACCGCTCGCGCCTGAAATCGGCGGTGTCGGAACAGCAGGCCGCCGCGGCCGATGCGCAAGCGGCGCGCAACCTGCTGGCCAGCGCCACGGTGCGCGCCTACCTGAACCTGCAGAACGCCTTCGCCCAGCGCGACGTCCTGAACCGGGTCCTGGCCCAGCGCGCGGAAGTGCTGTCGCTGACCCAGGGTCGCTACAAGGCCGGGCTGGACACCCAGGTCGAGGTCAAGCAGGCGGAATCGTCGCTGGCCGCCGGCAAGGTGGAACTGACCCAGACTGAAACCACGCTGGCACAATTGCGCAACCAGGTCGCCGCGCTGGCCGGCGCCGGGCCGCAGCGCGGGCAGTCCCTCCAGCCGGTGGCGCTGACCGCGCCTGCCGGCGGCGTGCCCGCCAGCGTGCCGCTGGACCTGCTGGGCCACCGCCCCGACGTGGCGGCCGCGAAATGGCGCGCCGAGGCCGCCCGTCACGCCATCGACAGCGCCAAGGCCGAGTTCTACCCCAACGTGAACCTGGTGGCGTTCGCCGGCTTCCAGGCCATGGGCACCGGCAATCTGCTGGGCCCCGACGCCCGCATGGCCGGTATCGGCCCCGCCATCACGCTGCCGATCTTCCATGGCGGCGAGCTGAACGCCAATCTGGCGGGCCGCCGCGCCGACGCGGACCTCGCGGTATCGGACTACAACCAGACCGTGCTGGACGCCGTGCGCCAGGTGGCCGATGCGCTCGACGGCCTGCGCCTGCTGGACCAGGAAAAGGCCGAGCAGCGCCAGGCCCGCGAAGCGATCGACGCGGCCTACGACCTGGCCGTCAAGCGCTACAGGGCCGGCATGGGCAACTACATATCCGTGCTCATCGCGCAGACCGGCGTGCTGACCCAGGCCCGCCTGGACACCGACCTGCGCATCCGCGCCTATCAGCTCGACGCCAGCCTGGCGAATGCCCTGGGCGGCGGCTATGTCCCCGCGACCGGATCCGAGCCCGCCACGAACCCCACCCATTGAACGATCCCCGGATTCAGACGTCATGAACGCTGCTACCCCCGCCACCAACCCCGCCCGCAAACGCCTGCTGCTGCTGGCCACCGGGGCTTTCATTCTTGTCGCAATCGCATACGGCATCTGGTGGGCCCTGTTCGGCGCCCACTTCGAAAGCACCGACGACGCCTACGTGCACGGCAACCTCGTGCAGATCACTCCCCAGGTGCCCGGCACGGTCGTCGCCATCGAGGCCGACGACACGGAAACCGTCACGGCCGGCCAGCCGCTGGTGCGCCTGGACCCCGCCGACACCGACGTGGCCCTGCAACAAGCCCAGGCCAAGCTCGCGCAGACGGTCCGCCAGGTGCGGACGATCTATGTCCAGAACGATGCGCTGGCCGCCGACGTAGACCTGCGCAACGCCGACATCCTGCGCGCGCAGGCCGAACTGACCCGCGCGCAAAGCGACGTCAACCGCCGCCAGCAGCTGGCCAAGTCCGGCGGCGTCAGCGGCGAAGAAATCCTGCATGCCGAAGCCGCCCTGAAGTCGGCCCAGTCTGGCCTTGCCCAGGCCCGCGCGGCGCTCGCGGCCTCGCGCGCCAAGCTCGCCACGAACGAGGCGCTGACCCAGGGCACCACGGTGGCCGACCATCCCGACGTGCGGCAGGCGGCGGCAGGCCTGCGCAATGCCTGGCTTGCGCAGTCGCGCACCGTGCTGCCCGCCCCGGTGGGCGGCGTCGTCGCCCGGCGCAGCGTGCAGGTCGGCCAACGCGTCGCCCCCGGCTCCGCTCTCATGACGGTCGTGCCGCTCGACCAGGTCTGGGTGGAAGCGAACTTCAAGGAAGGCCAACTGCGCAAAATGCGTATCGGCCAACCCGCCACACTGGTGGCCGATCTGTACGGAAGCTCCGTGACCTATCACGGCACGATCGCCGGGCTGGACGCCGGCACGGGCAGCGCCTTCGCGCTCCTGCCGGCACAGAACGCCACCGGCAACTGGATCAAGGTGGTGCAGCGCGTGCCCGTGCGCATCGCGCTGGATCCCGAAGACCTGAAGAAGCACCCGCTGCGCGTCGGCCTGTCGATGGACGTGGAAGTCGACGTGGGCAAGCAGGAAGGCGAGCCGCTGACGCAGGCCGAGCGCAAGGAACCGGCCTGGTCGACGCGCGCCTTCGAGCCCGCCCATGACGAAGTCGACGCCATGATCGCCAAGATCATCCAAGCCAATCTCGCATCATGAACGCGACCGCCCAGCCCGCGAACGCGGGAGCGCCCTCCCAACCCTCCAGGCCGCCGGGCACTCACCCGCCGCTGGAAGGCGCAACCCGCATCATCGGCTCCATCGCGCTGTCCACGGCGGTCTTCATGAACGTGCTGGACACCTCGATCGCGAACGTGTCCATCCCGACGATCTCGGGCGACCTGGGCGTCAGCACCAGCCAAGGCACCTGGGTCATCACTTCCTTTGCCGTCGCCAACGCGATCACGGTGCCCCTCACGGGCTGGCTGACGCAGCGCTTCGGGCAGGTGCGCCTGTTCCTGATTTCCACGCTGCTGTTCGTGCTGGCGTCATGGCTGTGCGGCTTTTCCCCGTCGCTCGAGGCGCTGATCGCGTTCCGCGTGCTGCAAGGCGCGGTCGCCGGCCCGATGATCCCGCTGTCGCAGGCGCTGATGCTGGCCAGTTTTCCCAAGTCCAAGGCGGGCATGGCGCTGGCGGTCTGGTCCATGACCACGCTGGTCGCGCCGGTCGCCGGCCCCCTGCTCGGCGGATGGATCTCCGACAACTACACCTGGCCCTGGATTTTCTACATCAACGTGCCGGTGGGCCTGCTGGCCGCATGGATCACTTGGCGCATCTATGGCGACCGGGAATCGGTCACGCGCAAGCTGCCGATCGACAAGGTCGGCCTCGCGCTGCTGGTGGTCTGGGTGGGCGCGCTGCAGATCATGCTGGACAAGGGCAAGGAGCTGGACTGGTTCGCCAGCCCCACCATCATCGCGCTGGCGGCGATCGCCTTCGTGGCATTCGTCTTCTTCCTGATCTGGGAATTGACCGACGCCCATCCCGTGGTGGACCTGCGCCTGTTCAAGATCCGCAACTTCACGGTCGGCGCCCTGACGCTGGCGGTGGCCTATGGCGTTTTCTTCGGCAACGTCGTGCTGCTGCCCCTCTGGCTGCAAAGCAATATGGGCTATACGGCCACGTACGCCGGCCTGGTGACCGCGCCGGTGGGACTTCTGGCGATCCTGCTGACGCCCATCGTGGGCAAGATGCTGGCCACGCGCGACCCGCGGCAGCTCGTAACGGTGGCGTTCCTGATCTTCGCCGTGGTGTGCTTCATGCGATCGGGGTTCAATACGCAGACCGACGTGCGCACGCTGATGATCCCGACCATCATCCAGGGCGCGGCCATGGCGGCGTTTTTCGTGCCGCTGACCTCCATCACCTTAGCCGGCATCGAACCATGGCGCATTCCCGCGGCCTCGGGCCTGTCGAACTTCCTGCGCCTGACGGCGGGCGCCTTCGGCACATCGATCGCCACCACGCTCTGGGAAAACCGCGCCACGATGCACCACGCCCAGTTGACCGAAGCGGCCAAGCCCGGACAGCAGGCGTTCGACCACACCCTCAACACGCTGCAGAATGGGCTGGGCATGACCCACCAGCAGGCCTTGAGCACCGTCGACGCCATGATCAACGGACAGGCCTTCACCATGTCGGCGGTGGATGTGTTCTACGCCTCCGCCATCATTTTCCTGGCGCTGACGGGTCTGGTGTGGTTCGCCCGGCCGAGATCGGGCAAGGCGGACGGCGGCGGCGCGGCCGAAGCGGCGGCCGGCGCGCACTGACACGCCGCGCGGACACCGCCGGGCGCATTGCGCGCCTGGCGGATCCTCTTATTCCTTCAGCAGCGCCTGCCAGTCCAGGCGCTCGATGATGTCGGCCGACAGCGCGCTGATCGGCGACAGGTTGAAAACGGACACGCCGCGAGTGCGCCATTGCGCGGCGGCGAACCGGAAGGACGGCTCGATCAGTTGCGAGAAATTGCGCGCCAGCCTGCTGGCCTGGGGAGTCGGCCCTTCGTCGTAGAAGCGCAGGCCGTTCTGCAGCGTCAGGTCCAGCCCATGCACATACACGTTGCGGGCCCCTCCCGACACCAGCACCTGCAAGGCCGCATAGGCCACGGTGTCGGCATCGAATACGCCCAGCGCCACATCAAAGCTATATCCCAGCCCTTGTTTGGCATCCAGCAGCTTCACGTCGGGCGTCGCCGCCGCCATGCGCTTGAGGACGGCCGGCGCGACGCTGCGCTGATAGGCGCGTTCTGAGATCAATTCGATGATGCAGATGCGGCAGCGGATGAACTCCTGCGGAATGCCCTGCATGATGTAGCGCAGCACTTCGGGCAGCACATACAGGGTCAAGTCGCGCGATACGATCTCCCGCACCAGATCGATGCGGTCCCTGACGAAATTCTGGTCGATGATGCAGTAATACTTGAACGGCAGGTCGAACTTGCGCGCCAGCGCGATCGCGCCATTGACGCCCATCGCCGCGCGGATATCGAGGCGGTCGTAGGGAATCTGGGCGACCGACGGGCCGCTCAGGATCAGGTGCACCTCTTCGTCGGCCGGATCGTAGCCTTCTTCCAGCGGCGTAATGGGCAGCGAACGGCCAAATGCGCGGAATCCGCAAATTGCGCCCGAGCGGTCCCGCCAGATCCTGACGAAAGGCCACAAATGCTGGTTGTGCCTCTGCGTGCGCGAGCGCAACAAGCGGAACAGCTTGCGCACAAAACGATCGGCCCGCCCGCCGCCCACTTGGGCGACGGGGGAGGAAAAAGCTGAATCTTCCATCTACTAGCCTGACAGGCCTTAACCGAGAATTGCCTTAGCCAGCCGCGATCAACGACGCGATCGCGCTGCCGACGTCGGAGGTGGAGGCGTTGCCCTGCATGTCCTTCGTGCGCGGGCCTTCCGCCAATACCGTTTCGATGGCTTTCACGACGGCAGCCGACGCGTCGGGATAGCCCAGGAAATCGAGCATCAAGGCGCCGCTCCAGATCTGCCCGATCGGGTTGGCGATGCCTTTGCCATAGATATCCGGCGCGGAACCGTGCACCGGCTCGAACAAGGACGGGAACTTGCGGTCCGGGTTCAGGTTCGCCGAAGGCGCAATGCCGATCGTCCCCGTGCAGGCCGGCCCCAGATCGGACAGGATGTCGCCGAACAGATTGGAGGCCACCACGACAGCGAACCAAGCGGGATGCTGCACGAAGTGCGCGCAAAGGATATCGATGTGGTATTTGTCCCAGCGCACGTCGGGATAGTTCCCCGCCACGTCCGCCACGCGCTCGTCCCACCACGGCATCGAAATGGAAATGCCGTTCGACTTGGTGGCCGCCGTCAGGTGCTTGCCGCGCTTTTGCGCCAGTTCGAACGCGAACTTGAGGACGCGGTCGGCGCCGATGCGCGTGAACACGCTTTCTTGGATGACCACTTCGCGCTCGGTGCCGGCAAACAGGCGGCCGCCGCTATTGGAATACTCGCCTTCGGTATTCTCGCGCACGATGAAGAAATCGATTTCGCCGGGCTTGCGGTCCTTGAGAGGCGACGGCACGCCGGGCATCAGGCGCACAGGGCGCAGATTGATGTACTGATCGAATTCACGGCGGAACTTGAACAGCGACCCCCAGAGCGCCTCGTGGTCGGGCACCGTGGCGGGCCAGCCGATCGCGCCGAAGAAAATGGCTTCATGCTGGCCGATCTGCGCCTGCCAGTCGTCCGGCATCATCTTGCCGTGCTTGGCGTAATAGTCGCAGCTCCAATCGAAATGATCCCACTGGAAATCGATGCCGAATCGCGCCGCGACGGCATCCAGTACCTTCAAGCCCTCCGGGACCACTTCCTTGCCGATCCCGTCCCCGGGAATTACTGCAATCTTATGCTTTTTCGCCACGCGTCTTCCTCTTTTTCTCTGGGGATGCACAACCCGAAATCATAGGCATAAACAAGCCTCGCGCAACACCCGATCTTACAAATATATACGATCCAGACACCCGCAGTTACCGATAAGCCGGCTATGTAACAGCCGTTTTTCTTCGGCGCCGAACCCGCCCAAATCCGCTCAGCGCCGGCCCTTCGAACCCAGCAGGGAACCCAAGATTCCGCGAGTCAATTCACGCGCGATGGAACGGACCGTGCTCTTGGCCATGGTCTGCACGACCCCGTCGCGCTTGCCGCCACGCGGCCCCGTCGAACCGAACAAGACCTCGTTCAGGCTGTCCATCAGCCCCCCGCCGGCATTGTCGGCCGGCTGGCCTGCGGCCTCGCCCGACGCATTCTTTCCCGCCCCGTCCGGATCCGCCGGCCGGGCCGCGCGCCCCGCCAGCACCTCGTAGGCCGATTCCCGGTCGATGGTCTTTTCGTATTTGGAGGCCAGCGAATTGCCCTGGCGCAGGGACTGCCGCTCTGCATCCGTCGCGGGGCCGATACGGCTGGCCGGCGGGAGGATGTAGGCGCGCTCCGTGGGCATGGGCCGGCCCTTGGCGTCCAGCAGCGACACCAGGGCCTCGCCTACGCCCAATTCGGTAATGGCCGCCTCGATATCCAGGCCCGGATTGGGCCGCATGGTCTGGGCCGCCGTCTTCACGGCCTTCTGGTCGCGCGGCGTGAAAGCCCTGAGCGCGTGCTGGACCCGGTTGCCGAGCTGCCCCAATACCGTATCGGGAATGTCCAGCGGATTCTGCGTCACGAAATAGACGCCCACGCCCTTGGAGCGGACCAGCCGCACCACCTGCTCTATTTTGTTCAGCAGCGCGGGCGGCGCATCGTTGAACAGCAGGTGGGCCTCGTCGAAGAAGAACACCAGCTTGGGCTGGTCCATGTCGCCCACTTCGGGCAGCTTCTCGTAGAGGTCCGCCAGCAGCCACAGCAGGAAAATCGCGTACAGGCGCGGCGCCTGCATGAGTTTGTCGGCGGCCAGCACGTTGACCATGCCGCGGCCCTGCGCATCGGTGCGCATCAGGTCGGCCACGTCCAGCATGGGTTCGCCGAAGAATTTTTCCGCACCCTGGGACTCCAGGGCCAGCAGGCCGCGCTGGATCGCGCCGATGCTGGCCGAGGAGACGTTGCCGTAGCGCGTTTTCAGCTCCGCCGCGCGGTCCGCGACGTTCTGGAGCATGGCGCGCAGGTCCTTCAGGTCCAGCAGCAATTGCCCCTCGTCGTCCGCCACCTTGAACACCAGGGCCAGCACCCCTTCCTGGGTGTCGTTCAGCTCCAGGATGCGGGAAAGCAGCAATGGCCCCATATCCGACACGGTGGCGCGGACCGGCAGCCCCTGCTCGCCGAAGACGTCCCAGAGCGTTACGGGGCTGGCGGCCCAGGCGGGCTCGTCCAGGCCCAGGTTCTTCAGGCGCTCCAGCAGCTTGGGACTGGCCGTTCCCGCCTGGGAAATGCCGGTCAGGTCGCCTTTGACGTCGGCCATGAACACCGGGGTGCCAATACGGGAAAAAGATTCGGCCAGGACCTGCAGCGTAACCGTCTTGCCCGTGCCGGTGGCCCCGGTTATGCACCCGTGCCTGTTGGCCAGGGCTGGCAACAGGGCCAACTCGGTCTGTGCATTCTTGGCGATGACGATGGGGTTGGGCATGTGCAGCTCTCCGGACCAGGGAATCGAATGGATGCCCAAGTGTAGAGCCTGCCGCCTCGATTGTGCGCGTGGCAAGAAGGACACATACGGAGCCCGCCCGGACGCATGGCCCGCCGTCACGGTAAAATGCCGCTTTTGCAGACAATTTCTCCTGGGAAGCCATGGCCGGACACAGCAAATGGGCCAATATTCAGCACCGCAAAGGGCGCCAAGACGCCAAGCGCGGGAAGCTCTGGACCAAGATCATTCGTGAAATCACCGTGGCGGCGCGCGCCGGCGGCCCCGATCCCGACAGCAATCCGCGCTTGCGCATGGCCTGGGACAAGGCAACCGACGCCAACATGCCCAAGGACAACATCCAGCGCGCCATCCAGCGCGGCGCGGGCGGCGCGGACGGCGACGCCTACGAGGAAGTGCGCTACGAAGGCTACGGCATCGGCGGCGCGGCGGTGATCGTCGACTGCATGACCGACAATCGCACCCGCACGGTCGCCGAAGTGCGCCACGCCTTCGCCAAGAACGGCGGCAACCTGGGCCAGGAAGGCTCGGTGGCCTTCATGTTCAAGCATTGCGGCCAATTCGTGTTCGCGCCCGGCACCTCGGAAGACAAGGTCATGGAAGCCGCCCTCGAGGCCGGCGCCGAAGACGTGACGACCGACGAGGAAGGCGTGATCGAAGTCGTGTGCTCGCCGGCCGACTACGCCGCGGTGCGCCGCGCCTTCGACGATGCCGGCCTGAAGGCCGAAGTCGACGGCATCGTGATGAAAGCCCTGAACGAAACCGAACTGGCCGGCGAAGACGCCGTCAAGATGCAGAAGCTGCTCGACGCCCTGGAAGGCCTGGACGACGTGCAGGAAGTCTATACGACCGTCGTTTTCGACGAAGCGCAGTAAATCCTCCTGCCCCGGCGCCTGGGCGCCGGGGTGTAAATTGGGGCCGGGCCATCCCGGCCCCGAGTGGCAACCTTCAGAATCACCCAACATGAAACTCCTGGTAATTGGCTCGGGCGGCCGCGAACATGCCCTCGCCTGGCGGCTGGCCCGCTCCCCGCGCGTACACAAGGTGTATGTCGCCCCGGGCAACGGCGGCACGCAGCGCGCCGAGCAGATGGAGAACATCGCGCTCACCAATGCCGAGGAATTGGCCGACTTCGTGCAGCGCGAAGGCGTCGCCCTGACTGTCGTCGGCCCGGAAGCGCCGCTGGCAGCAGGCGTGGTGGACGTATTCCGCGCCCGCGGCCTGAAGATCTTCGGTCCGACCAAGGCCGCCGCGCAGCTGGAAAGTTCCAAGGACTACGCCAAGGCCTTCATGGTCCGGCACAACATCCCCACCGCCCGCTACGAAACCTTCACCGATCCGGCCAAGGCGCACGCCTATATCGACCAGGAAGGCGCTCCCATCGTGATCAAGGCCGATGGCCTGGCCGCGGGCAAGGGCGTCGTGGTCGCGGCAACGCTGGACGAAGCGCATGCCGCGGTGGACGCCATGCTGGGCGACGGCTCCATGGGCGCAGCCGGCGCCCGCGTCGTCATCGAGGAATGCCTGGTGGGCGAAGAAGCCAGCTTCATCGTCATGTGCGACGGCCGCAACGTGCTGGCCTTGGCAACCAGTCAGGACCACAAGCGCCTGCAGGACGGCGACCAAGGCCCCAACACCGGCGGCATGGGAGCCTATTCGCCCGCGCCCATCGTCACCCCGGAACTGCACCACCGCATCATGCGCGAAATCATCCTGCCGACCGTGCAGGGCATGGCGCGCGACGGCATTCCGTACACCGGCTTCCTGTACGCCGGCCTGATGATCGCGCCTGGCGACGACCCCGACCGCGAAATCAAGACCCTGGAATTCAACTGCCGCATGGGCGATCCGGAAACCCAGCCCATCATGATGCGCGTGAAGAGCGACCTGCTGGACGCCCTGGAACACGCGGTCGACGGCACGCTCGACCAGGCCGACATCACCTGGGACCGCCGCACCGCGCTGGGCGCCGTGCTGGCCGCGCACAACTACCCGAATACTCCCCGCACCGGCGACGTCATCCGCGGCCTGCCCGCCGACGCCGAGGACTGCATGGTGTTCCATGCGGCCACCAGGATCGACGGCGACGAAACCAAGACCACCGGCGGCCGCGTGCTGTGCGTCACGGCGCTGGGCGACTCCGTCAAGATGGCCCGCGACCGCGTCTACGAAGCGATCAACGGCATCCACTTCGACGGCCGCCAATACCGTAGCGATATCGGCTGGCGCGCGCTCAAGCCCTCGCAGCAGAAGCCCAAGTCCACCCCCTAGACGGAACCGCCAATGACCGCCTTGCCCGTTTCCGCAGTCAGGGATTACCTCACCGGCTTGCAGGCCCGCATTGTCGGCGCCCTGGAAGACGCGGAAGGCTCCGCCTTCCGCGCCGATGAATGGGTGCGCCCCGAAGGCGGAGGCGGCCTGTCACGGCTGCAGGAAGGCGGCGAACTGTTCGAACGGGCCGGCGTGCTGTTCAGCCACGTCCAGGGATCCAAGCTGCCGCCTTCGGCCAGCGCGCACCGTCCGGAGCTTGCCGGGCGCTCCTGGGAAGCCATGGGCGTCTCCATGGTGCTGCATCCGCGCAATCCCTATGTGCCTACCACGCACATGAACGTGCGCATGTTCGTCGCGGCCGCCCGCCCCGGCCACGACGAAGCCGACGTCTTCTGGTTTGGCGGCGGAATCGACCTGACCCCGTATTACCCCTTCGAGGAAGATGCCCGCCACTTCCACGCCGTGTGCCGGGACGCGCTGGCCGGCCATGGGCCCGACTACTATCCGCGCTACAAGCGCTGGTGCGACGAGTATTTCTTCCTCAAGCACCGCAACGAGACGCGCGGCATCGGCGGCGTCTTCTTCGATGACCTGAACGCCCCCGGCTTCGACGCCTCGTTCGCCCTGACCCGCTCGGTCGGCGACGCTTTCCTCGGCAGCTACATGCCGATCGTGGAGCGCCGCCGCGGCCTGCCCTATGGCGAACGCGAGCGCGATTTCCAGGCCTATCGCCGCGGCCGCTATGTCGAATTCAACCTGGTTTTCGACCGCGGCACCCTGTTCGGCCTGCAATCCGGCGGGCGCACCGAATCGATCCTGCTGTCCATGCCTCCGATAGCCCAATGGCGCTACGACTGGCATCCTGAAGCCGGCACGCCCGAGGCCGAACTGGCCGCCTACCTCAAACCGCGGGACTGGGTTTGAAGCGCATCGGGCTCCTGGGCGGCAGCTTCGACCCCGTCCACGTTGCGCACATCGCGCTCGCGCAAACCGCGCTGCAGGCGCTGCGCCTGGACGAGGTGCAACTCATCCCGGCGGCCAATCCGTGGCAGCGCGCAGCACTGCACGCCACGGCGGAGCAGCGCCGCCACATGTTGCAACTGGCGATCGCCGGCCACGCCGGCCTTGCCGTCAATCCTATTGAAATCGAGCGCGGCGGCGCCACCTACACGATAGACACGCTGCGCGCCCTGCCCCAGGACGCGCGCTACGTCTGGCTGCTGGGCGCCGACCAACTTGCCAATTTCTGCACCTGGCGCAACTGGCGCGAAATCGCCGGCCTGGTGGACCTGGCCGTCGCCACCCGCCCCGGCACGCCGCTCAGCGCTCCCGCGGAGCTCGCCGAACATCTGCGCGCGCAGGGCCGCGAACTCCAGGAACTGCCTTTTGCCCCCATGCCGGTGTCGGCGTCCGACATACGCCAGCGCCTCGCGCGAGGCGAGCCCACCGAGGGCCTGCTTACCGCTCCCGTCGCTGCGTACATTGCGGCGCACCATCTTTATCGATAACCCCACCCGCCAGGCGCCGAAAGCGCCTCGGAGCCAGCATCCTGCTGACCGCGCGCGGGTTATATTTGCAATTATGGATATACAAAAACTCCAACGCGCCGTCATCGACGCCCTCGAAGACGTCAAAGCGCAAGACATCAAGGTTTTCAACACCACGCATCTGACCAGCCTGTTCGATCGCGTCGTGATTGCAAGCGCCACTTCCAACCGCCAAACCCGCGCCCTGGCCTCCAGCGTGGCTGACCGCGGGCGCGCGCTCAATCTCTCCGGCATCACCATCGAAGGCGAAGACACCGGCGAATGGGTCGTCGTCGACCTGGGCGACGTAGTCGTGCACATCATGCAGCCCGCCATCCGCCAGTACTACAACCTCGAAGAGATCTGGGGCGACAAGCCGGTGCGCGTGAAGCTCCTGCCCGAATCCACCCGCCCCGCGCCCATCGGCGGCGAGACCGCCTACGACGGCACGGATTACTGAGCGCGCCGTGAAGCTCATCGTCGTGGCCGTGGGCACGCGAATGCCGGATTGGGTGCAGACCGCCTGGGACGACTACGCCAAGCGCCTGCCGGCCGATTGCGCGCTGGAACTGCGCGAGATCAAGCCCGAACCCCGCACTACCGGCAAGACGCCCGCACAGATGATGGCGGCGGAAGCCAAGCGCATCGAAGCCGCGCTGCCCGCCAGCGCGCTGCGCCTGGCGCTGGACGAGCGCGGGCGCGACCTCACCACCATGGCGCTGTCGCAGAAGCTTGAGCAATGGCGAGCGGGCGGCCAGGACGTCGCCTTCCTCATCGGCGGCCCCGACGGCCTGGACGCCGGCCTGAAAGCGTCATGCAGCGGCCAGTTGCGCCTGTCTTCCCTTACCTTGCCTCATCCCATGGTCCGCGTGGTCCTGGCCGAGCAGCTCTACCGCGCCTGGGCCATCATGACCAACCACCCCTACCACCGCGCCTAGCCGGCCGGGCCGGCGCCCATCCCACTCCCGCATGACCGACACCGCCGCCACCCAAGCCTCACCCGTTCGCCTCTATCTGGCCTCGGCCAGCCCAAGGCGGCGCGAATTACTGACGCAGATCGGCCTGGCCCACGAAGTGCTGCTCGTGCCCGCCCCTCCCGGCGAGGACGAACCCCAGCACCCCGGCGAGAGCGCCGCCGACTACGTCCAGCGCACCGCCCGTGACAAGGCCCTGCGCGGCCGCGACTGGATCGGCGAGCGCGAATTGCCGCGCCTGCCCCTGCTGGCCGCCGACACGACCGTGATCCTGGCTGGCCAGGTGCTGGGCAAACCCGCGGACCGGGACGACGCCATGCGGATCCTGCGCGCGCTGTCCGGCACGGCGCACGAGGTGCGCACGGCCGTCGCGGTATGGACGGGCGACCGCCTCCTCGAAGACGTTTCCATTACCGAAGTCCGCATGCGTGAACTGGCGGACGACGAAATCGGCCGCTATTGCGATAGCGGCGAGCCGTTCGGCAAGGCCGGCGCCTATGGCATCCAGGGCCTTGCCGGCACCTTTATTTCGCGCATTGCCGGCAGCTACACCGGGGTGATGGGCCTGCCCGTGTTCGAAACCGCCAATTTGCTGCGCGCGGCGGGGATCCAGACGCCCTAAGGCCATCCCCAAAAAAAACCCGCGGCCGTTTGTGGTCCGCGGGTTTTTTTATGTCCTGCCCTCAGATTCGTAAACGGCAAAAACAAAACCCCTCGCGGGCTGTCCCGGCGAGGGGCTTTTCATGATCGGGGCGGCGGCGCCATTGCGGCGCCCCAAAAACAAAACCCCACAGGATGTACCTGTGGG
>NZ_JPYO01000001.1:54126-216644 GCF_000757485.1 Achromobacter sp. RTa | reverse complement strand
CGCAGGCCCCGGCCCGCTCCGGCGAAGGCCGCGCCAGCCATGGCCCGCGCGACGGCAAGCCGGCCGGCGACCGCCCGGCGCACGCTGGCCGCAACGAAAACCGGCCCCAGCAGAACCATCGCCGTCCGGAAGGCGCCGCCCGCCCGGCCGGCAATGGCGGTTCCGGCCGTCCCGCCGGCGGCCCGCGCGCCGCACTGTTGAGCAAGTAATATTCGTCGGCACCCCCAGAACCGCGATCCACGGACCCGCACCATGCCTTTATCCACCTGGTTGACGTTTTTCCTGGCCTCCTGGGCCATTTCGTTCTCGCCCGGCGCGGGAGCGATTTCGGCAATGTCCTCCGGGCTGAAGTATGGGTTCTCGCGCGGCTACTGGAACACGGCCGGCCTGATCATGGGCATCCTGTTCCAGTTCGTCGTCGTGGCCGTGGGCCTGGGCGCCGTGCTGGCCACCTCGGAAATGGCCTTCAATGTGGTCAAGTACCTGGGCGTGGCCTACCTGATCTACCTGGGCGTGCGCCAGATCCGCACGGATGCGGCGCCGGTCGCCGTCGATGCCGGCGATCCCAAGCGCGCCTCGATCCGCGATCTGGTGCTGCGGGGCTTCCTGATCAACACCATGAATCCCAAGGGCACGGTGTTCCTGCTGGCCGTGGTGCCGCAGTTCGTGGACACCACGCTGCCGCTCATACCGCAATACGCGGCGCTGGCGGGCACGCTGGCGTTCACCGACCTGGTGGCCATGGGCGTCTACACGCTGCTGGCGGCGCGCGTGCTGCGCATGCTGCGCGACGCGAAGCACATCCGCTGGATGAACCGGACCTTCGGTTCGCTGTTCATCCTGGCGGGCGTGTTCCTGGCGTCGTTCCGCCGCCATTCCTGAACCCCATGCGCGGGGCATGCGCCGGCTGCGGCGCATGCCCCGCGCGCTTTCGTGCCCGATACCGGACCACGCCGGGCGAAGAAACGGCGTTAAGTAAAATCCTCCGATCATGAACATCACCCAAGAAGTTGCGCGGCGCCGTACGTTCGCCATCATTTCCCACCCTGACGCGGGCAAGACAACGCTGACCGAAAAACTGCTGCTGTTCGCAGGCGCGATCCAGATCGCCGGCAGCGTCAAGGCTCGCAAGGCATCGCGCCACGCATCGTCCGACTGGATGGAGATCGAAAAGCAGCGCGGCATTTCCGTGGCGTCCTCCGTGATGCAGATGGAGTACCGCGATTGCGTCATCAATCTGCTTGATACCCCGGGCCACCAGGACTTCTCCGAAGACACCTACCGCGTGTTGACGGCGGTGGACGCGGCCCTGATGGTGATCGACGCCGCCAACGGCGTCGAGCCGCAGACCATCCGCCTCCTGCAGGTCTGCCGCGCGCGCAACACGCCCATCATCACGTTCATCAACAAGATGGACCGCGAAGTGCGCGAGCCCCTGGACCTGCTGTCCGAAATCGAAGGCCACCTGGGCATGGACGCGGTGCCGTTTTCGTGGCCTGTCGGCATGGGCAAGGCGTTCGGCGGCGTGTTCGACATCCGCCGCGACCGCATGCGCGTGTTCCGCCCCGGGCAGGAGCGCCGCTCGGACAGCGACGATTTCATCGAAGGCCTGGCCAATCCCGAAATCGCCCGGCGCTTCGGCGCGGCGTTCGAGCAGGCCAGCAGCGAGATCGAGCTCATCAATGAAGCCGCTCCCGCCTTCGACCGCGATCAGTTCCTGGCCGGCAAGCAGACTCCCGTGTTCTTCGGTTCCGCCATCAACAACTTCGGCGTTCAGGAAGTCCTGGATGCGCTGGTGGAACAGGCCCCGCGCCCGGGCCCGCGCGTGGCGCTGCAGCGCGAGGTGCAGCCCGAAGAACCCAAGTTCACCGGCGTGGTCTTCAAGGTGCAGGCCAACATGGACCCCGCGCACCGCGACCGCGTCGCTTTCGTGCGCGTCAGCTCCGGCCGCTTCGAGCGCGGCATGCGCCTGAAGGTCGCCCGCACCAACAAGGAAATGCGCCCCAACAACGTGGTGTCCTTCCTGTCGCAGCGGCGCGAGCTGCTGGACGAGGCCTATGCGGGCGACGTGATCGGCATCCCCAACCACGGCGTGCTGCAACTGGGCGACGTGCTGACCGAAGGCGAAACGCTGCAATTCACCGGCCTGCCGTTCTTCGCTCCCGAGCTGTTCCAGGCGGTGGAAGTCAAGGACCCGCTGCGCACGAAGCAGCTACGCACCGGCCTGACCCAGCTGGGCGAGGAAGGGGCCATCCAGGTGTTCCGCCCCGAGGCCGCCGGGGGTTCCCTGCTGCTCGGCGCGGTCGGCCAGCTGCAGTTCGAAGTGGTCGCGCACCGGCTGAAGACGGAGTACGGCGTGGACGCCCGGATGCTGCCTTCCCGCTACACAATGGCACGTTGGATTACGTCTGAAAACCCCAAGGCGCTGCGCAAGTTCATGGATGCCAATGCAGCCCATATCGCCTATGATGTTGTGGATGCGGCGGCGTTTTTGATCGGTTCTCCCGCGCAATTGCGCGTTGCCGAAGAACTGTATCCCGATGTGAAATTCCACGCCATGCGGGAGCACGGCGGCAAGGTTTTCGGAGACAAAGCGTAGACCCGTTGGGGTTCCGCACGGCAGATGAGGGTAGCAATGTCTTGGCGTTTCTTATTCGCAACGCTCCTGGTCGCGCTTGGCGCGTCCGCCTGGGGCGGCATTCAACTGGGTGACTGGCTGGTGGCGCATGCGCCAACCGCCGCGCCCGCTCCTGGCCAGGACACGGCGGCTTCGCAGCAGCCCGTGCTGGACGCAAACGGCCGCCCCTATGTGGCGCAGCCTCCCCAGCCCCGCATCGACGGCACGCTGGGCGTGCCCGACAAGCCGGCCGACCGGGAATGGCAGGTCAATACCGTATCCCTGTTCGACAGCGTGAGCGATCCTTCCGTGAAGATCTCGCGCGAGCGCATCAGCCCGGAACAGGCCCGCGAAATCGCCGCGGCCTCGAACGTGCCGCTGCCCTCGGGCCCGTCGGACGTCAGCACGCTGGACTTGCAGGCCCCCGGCACTTCGGCCGCGGTCAATGGCGGCCAGGCCCAAGCCGGCGGCTACGGCACGCCCCAGATGGTGCAGGCTCCCCCGCCGCCCCCGAACACCGCGCAGGCGCCCGGCGCGCTGGGCTGGCAAGATGCGCTCAAGCGCGAACTCGCGCACTGCGCCACGCAAGGCTTCTTCGAGCGCCCGTCCTGCTCCTGGGCCGCGCGGAACAAGTATTGCGGCCCCAATCGCGCCTGGGGCACCATGGCCGAATGCCCGGCCCGGCCATAGGCGCCCGGCCGCCAGGCCGAACGCCCGCGGCATGAAAAAAATGGCGCCCCGCGGGGCGCCATTTTCATTGCCGTCCGGCAATCATTCCGGCACGGACATCTGGCTTTGCAGATAGTTCTGGAGGCCGACCTTGTCGATCAGCTCGATCTGCGTTTCCAGGTAGTCGATGTGCTCTTCGGTGTCGTCCAGGATGTCCTGGAACAGATCACGCGACACGTAATCCCGGACCGACTCACAGTGCGCGATCGCTTCCTTGACGGTGGCTTGCGCGCCTTGCTCGAGCTTCAGGTCACAGGCCAGCAGTTCCGGCACGTCTTCGCCGATCAGCAGCTTGTGCAGATCCTGCAGGTTGGGCAGGCCGTCCAGCATGAAGATGCGTTCGATCAGGCGATCGGCATGCTTCATTTCGCCAATGGATTCTTCGTACTCGTGCTTGCCCAGCTTGTCGAAGCCCCAATGGTTCAACATGCGCGCATGCAGGAAGTATTGGTTGATGGCCGTCAGCTCGTTGGTCAGTTGCTTGTTCAGGAACTGGATGACGGTTTTGTCGCCTTTCATGATGGACTCCTTGCAGTCAGGCGCGACGCGAGTGCATCGCGACAAAGGAGCGCACGATGCCGCGCGTACGCAACTTCGGCAGACTACCATCTGGCGCGGGCCCGCGCCTAGCCTTGCACCGCATTTGGTAAACCGCTTTAGGACCGCGAGAAGGAAGCGATAGGCTAATGAGAATGAGTATGCGTGCGTGATGCCTTGCATGCTCAAGACAGTGTCCATGCGGCTTGACCGCGTGCGAACCCGCCGATTCCATCAAGCGACGCGGCGAAGGCGGGCAATGATCCGGCCCCCTGCCTCGCCAGGCGGCAGGTAAAACCGCGCGGAGCCGCTCGTTGCATATCAACAACCCCGCGGCAAGCCCGCGCTCGATGCGTCTCAGGGGCTGCGCCGGGTCGCGAGCCAGATGCCGAACGCGATGGGCACGATGCCCAGCAGGTCCAGCCACGACACCGGTTCGCTCAACACCAGCCATCCGAACAACAGGCCCAGCGGCGGCATCAGAAAATGCAGCGCGCTCGCCGACGTGGCGCTCGCCCGCCCCAGGATCATGAACCACAGGTAGTAGCCGCCCATCGACACCGCGACGATCATGTAGGCCATGCTCCAGAACAGGCTGGCCGTCATGCGCGCGTCGCCGATGCTCTCGTTCGCCAGCGCGAAAGGCAGCAACGCCGCCGCGCCGGCCAGCGACTGTATGCCCGTCGAGGTCCACAGGCCCGAGGCCGGCTTCAGGCGCTTGTAAAGCAGCGTGCCCGCCACCAGCGCCACCAGGCCTCCCGTGACGAGCAGCGTGCCATGCAGGTCCTCCTGCATGCCGGACAACCGGGAACGCAACACCAAGGCCACGCCCGCCAACCCCAGGCACAGGCCGGCCAGCTTGCGCCACCCCAGGCGCTCGCCCAGCACGGGGCCCGCCAGCACGCCGATGAGCAGTGGATTGGTGCTGATCAGCACGGCGGTGAATGCCGACGATACGGTAGTCATGCCGGACCAGCTCAGCCCCAGGTACAGACTGTTGTTCAGCACGCCCAGCAGCACCAGCGCCGCCAGGTCCCGGCCCGCGGGCAGCTTCCAACGGCCGCTCGCCGCCGCCAGGCCCAGCATCAGCGCGCCGGCGACCAGGAAGCGGATGGTCAGCAGGGTCAGGGGCGGGCAGTCCCGCACCGCGATCTTCGCCGCCGCGAACGCTGAGCTCCACAGCAGGCAGAACGCCGCGATCGGCGCCCAGCTGATGCCGGGCGCGGCGCCGGCGGGCAAGGCGCTGGCGGACAAGGTAGAGGTGGCCTTCATGAGGAATCCAGGGAGGATGCGAAAGCCGCAAGCGCGGCGGATGAGGCGATTCTGCGCGGGCCCGGATCCATTGACAAACTCTTTATTCGGATCGACAGTATTTGAAAATCAAATGCGTGTTGGAGTGACCCGATGGATCTCGATCTTCTCCATAGTTTCGTGTCGGTGGTGGATGCCGGGGGTTTCACGGCGGCCGGCGAACGGGTGCACCGCAGCCAGTCCACCGTCAGCCAGCAGATCCGCAAGCTGGAAGAGTCGCTGGACTGCGCGCTATTCATCCGCGAGGGCCGCCAGGTCTCGCTGACCGAGGACGGCGAGCGCTTGCTGGGCTACGCCCGGCGGATGCTGGCGCTGTCGACCGAGGTGCGGGAAGCGGTCAGCGGGCGCAAGCGCGTGGACGTGATACGGCTGGGCATCCCGGACGATTTCGCCGCGGACACCCTGACCGCCGTGGTGTCGCAGTTCGCCCTGTCGCGTCCCGACGTGCGGCTGTCGGTGCGCTGCGACCTGACCGCCTCGCTCGCGCGCGGCCTCGAACGGGGCGACCTGGACGTGGCGCTCATCAAGCGGGAACCGGGAACCGGCGGCGCGCTGGCGACCTGGCGCGAAAACCTGCACTGGATCTGCAGCCCCTCGCTGGACCTGGCCGGCGCCGAGCCGGTGCCTCTGGTGGCCTTCCCGCAGGGCTGCATTTACCGCAACCGGGCGATCCACGCCTTGGAAGCCGCCGGCCGGCACTGGCGCATCGCGTACGAGAGCCCGAACCTGCTGGGCCTGCAGGCGGCGTTGGCGGGGGGATTGGGGGTTGCGCTGCTGGAACGGCGCTGCATCGGTGCAGGCCACCGGATCGTCGACGCGGAGCTGCCCGCGGTACCGCCGACCGAACTGGCGCTATGCGTGGTCGAGCCCGCGCGTGAACCGGTGCGCCGGCTGGCAATGACTATCGAGGATTTTTGCGAGAAGGAAACGACTCGGCTCGCCGCATGACAGGCAGCGAGCCGGCAAGGGAGCCAATCGCTCAGGCCGTGGCGACGAGCGGAATCGGGAAGCTGCTGTTGGCAGCAGGCGCGCCCGATTCGACCATGGTGGCCGGAGGATTGACCGGAACGGCAATCGAGCGCACGTCGCACACGCTGGAGCAGCGGCCGCCCGGCAGGTATTCGGCGGCGGTCGCCGCGCAGCAGCCGCAGCACGTGGCCACGCCCAGCTCGAATTGCAGGTCGGAAAGCGTCGTCGCGCCACCGTCCACGCTGGCGCGGACTTGGCGTTCGGTGATGGCATTACATACGCAAATGTACATGAGAATAATTATCGAAAATTATTCGCTGACTGGCAAGCCCTTGCCCTAAATAAATTTGCAACCGGAATGTCACGCAAGTCCTTGAAATAAGGGACGAATTTGATGCTGTCCGTCCCTTATTTCAGCGGGCGCCAGCCTGCGCCTTGCGCAGCGCGGCGGGGGCAATCCGCAGCGCCTCGCGGTACTTTGCCACCGTCCGGCGGGCGATGACTATCCCCTGATCGGCCAGTCTTTGGGTGATCTGGCTGTCGGACAGGGGCTTGGCCCGGTTCTCCTCCGCCACCATCTGCCGGATGAAGGTCTGCACCGCCGTGGCGGAGGTGGCGTCCCCGCCTTCCGTCGATACGCCCGTGCCGAAGAAGCGCTTGAGCTCCAGCGTGCCGAACGGAGTGAGCATGTACTTCTGCGTTGTAGCGCGCGAAATCGTGGATTCGTGCAAACCCAGCTCGCCCGCGATGTCCTTCAGGATGAGCGGCCGCATGGCGGCCGGCCCCTGGCTGAAGAAAGCGGTCTGATGCTCCACGATGGCCTGGGCCACACGCAGGATGGTGTCGAAACGCTGCTCCACGTTGCGGATCATCCAGCGGGCCTGCTGCAATTGCGATTGCAGGCCCGCATGCGCGGATTCCTTCTGGTTGCCCAGCATCTGGGCATACAGCCCGTTGATCTGCAGCCTGGGCACGGCCGCGCTGTTCAGGGTGGCTTGCCAGCCGCGCCGGGTCTTGCGCACGATGACGTCGGGCACGGCGTAATCGGCGGCGGGCACGGTCCAGGCGCGCCCGGGCCGTGGCTCCAGCCGCAGGATCAGGGCGTGGGCCGCCCGGAAGGTGGGTTCGTCGCAGCCCGCCGCCGCGCACAGCTTTACAGTGTTGCCGGTAGCCAACAGGGCCAGGTGTTCGGCGCAGATCCGGCGCGCACAGGCCAGCACGGCGCTGTCCGCCGCTTCGGGCAGGCGCGCCAGGTCCGGGTTGCGCAGCTGCAACAGCAGGCATTCCGCCATGTCGCGGGCCCCGATGCCCGCCGGATCGAACGACTGCAGCAGCGAAAGAGCGGCCTTCAGCTCGTCGAGGTCCGGCTCCATTTCAGCAGGCAGCCACCCCAGGATTTCCTCCAGCGGCGATCCCAGGTAGCCGTTCTCGTCCAGTTCGTCGATCAACAGCCCCGCCAGCGCAACGTCGCGGGGTTCCGCCCGCGTCAGCACCAACTGGCCCACCAGGTGTTCGCGCAGCGTGTCCGGCCGGGCAGCCTCCGGCATCGAGGAATCCTCGTCCGGATAGACGCCGCCGGAGCCCGGCATTTCCTCGGCCGGCGTCTCGCGCTCGACCGGCGGCTCGTCGTCCTGCACGGAGGACTCGCGCTCGGAATCGGCCTGCGTTTCGGTCGACTGCGGTTCGTCGTCCCGCTCCAGCAAGGGGTTCTCCGCGAGCACCTGCGAAATCTCGGCCTCGAGTTCGAGCGTGGACAGCTGCAACAATCGGATCGATTGCTGCAACTGTGGCGTCAGCGTCAGATGCTGACCAGGTCGCAGTTCTAAAATTGGACGGGTCATAGGTACAATATTTTGCATGATGAATCTGACTTCGCCCGCAAGCGTCCGCCAGGACTGCCGCCTTATTGGCCAGACCCTGCTCAAACTGGCGCTTCCCCGACTCATTGTGCGTGCGATCGTCATCGCCGTCGCCCTTGTGATCTGGTACCTGGTTGCCCGCTGGATACTGGATTTCGGCCGCACCATGAACTACGACTTCCTGCATTCGCTGGGCCAGCCCACCATGGACATGGTGCAAAAGGTCAATCCATACCTCTGGTGGGCCGTCGCCGCCATCTGGTCCCTGATCGTCTTCTTCACCGTCCGGGCCTGGCTGGCCGCCAGCCTCGCCTCGGGCAGCGCCACGCCGGTCGGCACGGACGTGCTGGCCGACCTGGCTCCGAACCTGTCGGAAGAGTCCCTGGGCGTGCTGCGCTGGACCTGGGGCGACCGGCAAGAGCCCTTCACGGTGGGCGATCTGCGCCGTTCCCTGTCTGAAATCCGCCACAACCGCATCGGCAAGATCGCGATGGTGGCCGACCAGGCACGGATCCTGGAAGGCGCCGACATCCGCCCGGGCCGCGATCCCCGCGACGACGGGCGCCCCAATCCCGAGGTTGCCGTCCGCGGCGAAACCCGCGGCGACCACTACATCGAACCGCGCATCGGCCCGGCCCGCTAGGCCGCCCCCCGCCTTCCAACCCAGGCCGCCTTCGGGCGGCCTGTTTGTTTCAGTCCGCTGCCAGCCAGCGTCCCTATACTGGCAGTTCCAGGCTCGCACAACCGCCGGCCGCGCAGATGGCATAACAACTCTACCGGCAACCGGACCTGCCGGCTGCGCAGCCAGCCCCCTGGAGTCGCATTCATGTCCCGTACCCCCGCCCGCTATGCCGCCGGCCTGCTGGTGGCCTGCTCGGCCGCGTTCGCCGCTACCCCCGCCCTGGCGGCCTGGCCCGACAAACCCATTACCTTCGTCGCCCCGTTCACCGCTGGCGGCGCCAACGACCTGGTCGCAAGAATCATCGCGAAGGCGGTGGGGTCGGCCCTGCACCAGCCCGTCATCGTCGAAAACCGGCCCGGAGCCGGCGGCGTCGTGGGCGCAGCGCATGTCGCGCACAGCGCCGCGGACGGCTACACCTATCTGGTCGGCAGCAACGGCACCGTCACCAACAGCCTGATCCGCTCGGATCAGCCCTACAAGGACGAGGAGCTGACCCCGGTGGCGCTACTGTCGATCACGCCATCCGTCATCGTGGCCAATCCGTCCAATCCGGCCAAGGACCTGAAGGACTTCGTCGCGCGCGCCAGACAGGCCAAGACGGACCGCATCACGTTCTCCACCGCCGGCAACGGCAGCACGCCGCATTTCGTGGCCGAGATGATGAAGGAGGCCACGGGCCTGCCCATTGAACCCATCGCCTACAAGAGCGGCTCGGAGGGCGTCACAGCCGTGATCGGCAACCAGGTCGACGCCACGTCCGAAGCCAGCATCGTGACCCTGCCGCTGATCCGGAGCGGCAAGCTGAAGGCGCTCGCCACCACCTGGAACAAGCGCATGGCCAGCGCGCCGGACATCCCCACCACGGCGGAAGCGGGCTTTCCGGGGATCCGCATCGGCCACTGGGCCGGCCTGTTCGCACCCGCGGGCACGCCCGCCGACGTGCTGGACAAGATGAACGCCGCGGTCGACGCCTCTCTGCAAACGAAGGAAGTGCAGGACGCGTTGCGCCAAAGCAGCATAGAACCCGGCGGCGGCTCGCGCGCCAGCTTCGCCGAATTCGCGGCAAGCGAACGCGAACGTCTTGGTAAAGTCGTGAAAAACGGCCACATGCAGACGCAGTGACCATGCACGGAAAATAACGGAGGGGCGTTCCGCCCCCCGTTTTTTTGGATGTTTCCGTTTGCACTCCCGCCGAAAGTATGGTTGACTAGCAACCTATGGCCGCTTACCGCACCTCCCTCGCGATTGCCACCGGACGCTCCGCCGCTCCGGTCGCCGGCCTGCGCGCTCGCACCTCCTCCATCGCGCTATCGCTATACCTACCGATCGGTTGCCGGGCCTAGTGTCCCCGTGGTAGCTCGGCAGCCACGCTTGCCACACGCGATTTTTCCCTTATATCTCTGAATCCTGCCGGTCGATTTCGACAAACTCCGGCAAACCCTGGCACAAGGCCGCCATCCGGTCGCGATGCCGCCGAGAGCAGTACTCCCGGGATTCAAAAGAAACCGATCGAGGTGTAGTCATGATGCTTGCCAACCCCGCCGCCAAATACGTCCCCTTCGTACCGTTTGCCCGCGACTTCTCCGAACGCACCTGGCCCAGCCGCCGCATCACCGCCGCGCCGATCTGGATGAGCACGGACCTGCGTGACGGCAACCAGTCCCTGATCGAGCCGATGAGCGTCGAGCGCAAGCTCCGCTTCTTCGAACAGCTGGTGAAGATCGGCTTCAAGGAAATCGAAGTCGGCTTCCCGTCCGCCTCGCAGACCGACTTCGACTTCGTCCGCAAGCTCATCGACGAAAAGCGCATCCCGGACGACGTCACCATCATCGTGCTGACGCAGTCGCGCGAAGACCTGATCAGCCGCACGGTCGAATCCGCCGCGGGCGCCAAGCAAGCCATCGTCCACCTGTACAACGCCTGCGCGCCGGCGTTCCGCAAGGTCGTGTTCAACATGAGCAAGGACGAAATCAAGAACATCGCCACGACCGGCACCCGCCTCGTGAAACAGTACATGGCCCAGCACCCGGAAACCCAGTGGCGCTACCAGTACTCGCCCGAAGTCTTCAGCACGACCGAGCCCGAATTCGCGCTGGAAGTCTCCAACGCCGTGGCCGACGTATGGCAGCCCACGCCGGACTGCAAGATGGTGTTGAACCTGCCCGCCACGATCGAGGCCACCACCCCGAACATGTACGCGGACCAGATCGAATGGATGCACAAGAACCTGGCGCGCCGCGACAGCATCGTGCTCAGCGTGCACCCGCATAACGACCGCGGCACCGCCGTGGCCGCCGCCGAGTTCGCCGTGATGGCCGGCGCCGACCGCATCGAAGGCTGCCTGTTCGGCAGCGGCGAACGCACCGGCAACGTCGACCTCGTCACGTTGGCGCTGAACCTCTACACGCAAGGCGTGCACCCCGGCCTGGACTTCTCGGACATCGATGAAGTGCGCCGCTGCGCCGAATACTGCAACCAGCTGCCCGTGCACCCGCGCCATCCGTATGCGGGCGACCTGGTCTTCACCGCGTTCTCGGGCTCGCACCAGGACGCCATCAAGAAGGGCTTCGCCCAACAGGAGGCCGACGCCGTCTGGGAAGTGCCGTACCTCCCGATCGACCCCGCCGACCTGGGCCGCAGCTACGACGCCGTGATCCGCGTGAACAGCCAGTCGGGCAAGGGCGGCGTGTCTTACCTGCTCGAGCAAGAACATGGCCTGGTGTTGCCGCGCCGCCTGCAGATCGAATTCAGCCGCGCCATCCAGCGCGTCACCGATGAAACCGGCCGCGAAGTCACCGCCGACGACGTGCACACGATCTTCAACCGCGAATACCTCGAACAGAAGACCCCGTGGAAGCTCGTGCGCCACCGCATCGACGGCAACCCCGCCGCCGGCGAAGGGCAGCATTTCAGCATCGAGGCCGAACTGGAATACAACGGCGAACGCCGCATCGTGACCGGCAAGGGCGACGGCGCCATCTCGGCCTTCGTGGCCGCGCTGGACGTGCCCGTGCGCATCATGGACTACCACGAACATGCCATCGGCACCGGCACCGACACCCGCGCCGCTTCTTATGTGGAGCTGCGCGTGGGCGATTCGAGCACTGGCTTCGGCGTGGGCATCGACCGCGACATCGTGACCGCCTCGTTCCAGGCCGTCCTGAGCGCCGTCAACCGCCACGCTAACGCGAGCGCCGTGGCCACCGAGCAAGAAACGGCCGAGACCGCGTGATCCGCGTCCTGGCATGAAGAAAAGCCCGCCTTATCCGGCGGGCTTTTTGTTTGGCGCAGGGGCTGCGGCCATTCCGCCTTCACCCTCTGGGCCACATGTCGGACGCGCCGATGTCCGGCGCGTTGGCGGCCAGCAGGCGCTGGTGGATCCAAGCGGCAACCGCCAAGGTGAAGTGATCGCTGTGGCGCCTGCCCACCAGTTGCAGCCCCACCGGCAGGCCTTGCGGGCCGGTGGCGAACGGCAAGTTCAGGCAAGGCACGCCGAACAGGGTCCAGGCGCGGGAAAACTGCGGGTCGCCGGTGCCCAGGTCCGCGAAGGGAGCCTCGCCGGCCACGCTGGGCGCGAGCAGCACATCGTACTTGTCGAACCACGCGTCCACGCGCGCGCGGGACTCCGCGGCGCGCTCCAGGTTCTTCAGGTGCTCTTCCGCCGTGATGCGCGAGCCCGCGTCCAGGATGGCCTGGATCTTGGAACTGAGCTGCGCCGCGTGCTCCAGGCGCTCGTAGGCCAGCGCCTGCGAGGCCTCGAACGCCATGATGTCCGAATGCAGTTGCACCAGCACGCAATGCTCCGGCGGCAGAGGCACCTCTTCCACGATGGCGCCGGCCCGCGACAGAATGGCCGCGGCCTGCGCGAAGGCTTCCTTGGTTTCCGCCTGCGCATGGCGCCACTGGAGGCTGCGGTACATGCCGATGCGCGGCTTGCCGTCGTAGGCCAGCTCCAGCATGCGGGGATCCCGCATCAGGACCGAGGCGAAGAGCGCCACGTCCGGCACCGAGCGCGCAAAGCCGCCGACCGTGTCCAGCGATTCCGCCAGGCTCTTGACCCCTGCGCGGGGTATCCCGCCGAACGTGGGCTTGAAACCCACGATGCCGCAGTAGGACGCGGGGCGGATGATGGAGCCCGCGGTTTGCGAACCCAGCGCGAACGGCACCATGTCATCGGCCACAGCGGCGGCCGAGCCGCTGGACGAGCCGCCCGGCGTGTAGGCCTCGTTGCGCGGGTTGCGCGTGGGGCCCGCCTGGTAGGTGGCGAATTCGGTGGTGACGGTCTTGCCGATGACGACCGCGCCCGCTCCGCGGCACAGCGCCACGGACGCGGCGTCCAGGCCCGGGCGATGGCGCTCGTAGATCGGGGAGCCATAACGCGTGGGCAGGTCGACGGTGTCGAACAGGTCCTTCACGCCGATGGGCAGGCCGTGCAGCGGACCTTGCAGGGCGCCGCGGTCGAGCTCTTGCGCACGGTCCAGCGCGGCCTGTTTTTGCAGCGCGGTCCAGGCATGCACGGTGTTCTCGCGCTGCTCGATTCGAGCGAAACAGGCACGCACCAGCTGTTCCGCGGTTAATTCACGCCGTTGCAGCTTGCGCGCGGCTTCCAGCGCGCCAAGTCTGTTCAAGGCTGTAGACATGGTCCTTTCCTCTTTACCGGCGCCGCGCATCACGCGCGGCGGCTGAACTACGCACCCGGTCCCCTTGACCGAGGGCCTGCCCGATTCCACGAGGCAAAGGCTTGCCATGCGTTCTGGACGGACCGACTTCAACCATTGTTCACTCCGCGTCAATTGGGAAAAACACGGAAAACGCCTTGTTTTCCTTGGGTAAACCCCGCGTCGCGCCTTGGCTTTGTTGTTGCGTTCCCCCAGCATAGCGCAAACGCGTGCAACACAAAGGTCATATTTGTCTTGTATGATGAAATCGTTTTCACTGACCCGGCAGCAATACCCTCCATGGCATCGCGCTCGTCGCCCCGCTTTTCCATTATCGAAGTGGCTCGCAAGGCCGGGGTATCGCCGGCGACGGTGTCGCGCGCGTTCAACCAGCCGGACATCGTGCACCCCGACACCCTCGCGCACATCCGCAACGTGGCCAAGCGCGCGGGCTTCCGGCCCAACCGCGTGGGCCGCAGCCTGCGCTCGGGCAGCACGCGCACCATCGGGCTGATCCTGCCCACGCTGTCCAACCCGGTCTTCGCCGAGTGCTTCGAAGGCGCGGAACGCCGCGCGCGCGAATCCGGCTACAGCGTCATGCTCACGGCCACCGGCTACGACCCCGCGGTGGAATCGGCCGCCGTCCAGGGCCTGATGGACCACCAGGTGGATGGCTTGATCCTCACCGTCGCCGACGTGGCCAAGAGCGCCACGCTGGACGACCTGGACAGCGCCGGCATCCCGTACGTGCTGGTCTACAACGAATCGGCCGCCCATCCCTATGCATCGGTGGACAACCGCGCCGCCGCGAGCGACATGGTGGCCCACCTGGCCGCGCTGGGCCACCGCCGCATTGCGCTTGTGACCGGCCCGCTGACGGCATCCGACCGCGCGCGCCGCCGCCTGGTGGGCGCCCGCGCCTGCGCCAAGCGGCTCGGCCTGGAAGCCATCCAGCACATCTCCATGAGCTCGCACACCGGCAGCGACGCCGACGTGCTGAAGGCCGCGCTGCGCGGCAAGCAGGCGCCCACCGCCTTGTTCTGCTCAAACGATCTGCTGGCCACCGCGGTGATCGCCGACCTGGTGGCCCTGGGGCTGTCGGTGCCGGCCGACATTTCGGTGTGCGGGTTCGACGGCATGCGCTTCGGCGCCTTGCTGACGCCGCCGCTGACCACCGTGGCCCAGCCCAGCGACGGCATCGGCGAAGCCGCCTGCTCGAACCTGCTGGCGCAGATCCACGGCCATCCGCCACAATCGGACCGCCTGCCCCATTGCATCGTCGTCGGCGGCACCGCGGCGCCAGTCCGCCGCAAGGCTTCCAGCGCCGCCTAGCGGCCGCCGGAACCATTCCACGATAACCATCCTATATTTTTCGCGTCATGCTCATCGCACAGATTACCGACCTGCACATGCGCACTCCCGGCGACAAGGCCTACGGCATCATCGATCCCGCCGCCTTCCTCGCCCCGGCCGTGCGCGCGCTCAATGCCCTGACGCCGCGGCCGGATTGCGTGCTCATCACCGGCGACCTGACGGACCTGGGCAAGCCGGTGGAGTACCAGGCGCTGCGGGAGCATCTGCAGGCGCTGGAGATCCCGTATTTCCTTCTGCCCGGCAACCATGACGACCGCGCCGGACTGCGCGCCGCATTTCCCGATCACGGATACCTGCAAGGCCAGGGCCCGTTCATCCAGTACGCCATCGAAACCTATCCGCTGCGCATGCTCGCGCTGGACACCGTCGTGCCCATGAAGAGCCACGGCGAGCTTTGCCAGGACCGGCTGGACTGGCTGGCCGCGCGCCTGGCCGAACAGCCGGACCGGCCCACGCTGGTGCTGATGCATCACCCGCCTTTCGTGACCGGCATCGAGCACATGGACGCCATCGGCCTGCTCGCCGGCGCACCCGAACTCGAACGCATCGTGGCGCGCTTTCCGAACGTGCAGCGCGTGCTTTGCGGCCATCTGCACCGCACGATATTCCAGCGCTTCGGCGGCACGATCGCGTCCACCTGTCCGGGCACGGCGCACCAGCTGGCGCTCGAACTGGGGCCGCGCCCGACGCTGCAATACATCATGGAGCCGCCGGGCTACCAGCTGCATTGGTGGCATGGAGGCAATCTGGTCACGCACCACGCCGTCATTGGGGAATACCCCGGCCCCTATCCTTTCGCCTGAAACCAGCGGCTAGACTACCCCGCATTGCCATACATCCGTCATGTTTGCGCTGCACAATGAAAAGGTTTTCATAACAGGCAACAATGCGGATCTAACTACTAGATCTTGAGACAGCATGTCATCCATCGTTCTGGATAACCTCACCAAGCAGTACGGCGGCGCCGCCGCGATCCATGGCGTGAGCTTTTCGGTTCCCGCCGGCAGCTTCACGGTCCTGTTGGGTCCCTCGGGCTGCGGGAAATCCACCACCTTGCGCATGATCGCCGGGCTGGACACGCCCACCTCGGGCAGCATCCATATCGGCGACCGCGACGTCACCCAGCTTCCGCCATCCAAGCGCCGCATCTCCATGGTGTTCCAGTCGTACGCGCTGTTTCCGCACCTGTCGGTGCGCGAGAACATCCTGTTCGGCCTGAAGGTGCGCAAGGAACCGGCGCGCGACTACGACCGCCGCCTCAAGCGCGTGGCCGGCCTCCTCGGCCTGGACCATCTTCTGGACCGCAAGCCCTCGCAACTGTCGGGCGGGCAGCAGCAGCGCGTGGCGCTGGGCCGCGCCGTGATATCGGAAGCGCCGGTCTGCCTGATGGACGAACCCCTGTCGAACCTGGATGCGCAACTGCGCCACGAAATGCGCCGCGAGATCCGCGCGCTGCAGCAGGACCTGGGCATCACCATGGTCTACGTGACGCACGACCAGACCGAGGCCATGAGCATGGCCGACCAGGTCGTGCTGCTGCGCGGCGGCCAGATCGAACAGCACGACACGCCCGACGGCCTGTACGCGCGTCCGGCCAGCGAATTCGCGGCGCGCTTCATCGGCACGCCGCCCATGAACCTGATCGGCCTGACGGCAGCGCGCGGATCCACCGTGATCGCCGGCACGGAAGGCCCCGCCATCGCGAACGCGCCCGCCGGCGCGGTGAAGCTGGGCGTGCGGCCGGAACACATCCGCATCGACGGCGACGGCATCGCCGCCACCGTGGAGAGCGTGGAGTATTTCGGCGCAGACTCGATCGTGGTGTGCCGCGTCGGCGACACCAGCGGCGTGGCCGTGCGCGTGGGCGGACACCTGCGCGCAAGCGCAGGCGAAGCCCTGCGCCTGTCCTGGCCGGACGGGCAACAGCATTTCTTTGCCGCCGATTCGGCGGTCATCAACACCGACGGACGCTAAGAAAAATGGCCCCCATGCCGCGCCTTCGGCTTGCCCCCCAAAGGGGGCGCTATTTACCTGGGGCGGCCCGGCGGTAAAAACGCCTATTACACAGAAAAGGAAACCAACATGCGACGCATCGTACTGAAGACCCTGGCCGCCAGCCTGGCCGCCGCTTGCCTTTCTCTGCCCGCGCAGGCGCAGAACAAGCCCGTCGAGGTCGAGTTCTATTATCCGGTCGCGGTGGGCGGCCCCATCACCAAGATCGTCGACGACATGGTGGCGGATTTCCAGAAGGAAAATCCCGACATCAAGATCAAGCCGATCTACGCCGGCTCCTACCAGGACTCGATCGCCAAGGCGCTGACCGCGCTCAAGGGCGGCACCCCGCCGCAGCTGGCCGTGCTGTTGTCCACCGACATGTTCACGCTGATCGACGAGGACGCCATCGTTCCGATCGACAGCCTGGCCAAGAGCGACGCCGACAAGAAGTGGCTGGGCGGCTTCTATGACGCTTTCATGCAGAACAGCCGCACGGGCGGCCACACCTGGGGTGTGCCGTTCCAGCGTTCGACGATCGTCATGTACTACAACAAGGACCTGTTCAAGGCCGCGGGGCTGGATCCCGAACGCGCGCCCGCCAACTGGGACGAGCTGGTCGAGTACGGCAAGAAGCTGACCAAGCAGGACGCCTCCGGCAACACCACGCAGTGGGGCATCGAAATCCCCTCGGGCGGCGCTTTCGCCTACTGGCTGTTCCAGGCGCTCACCACGCCCAACGACGCCATCCTGATGAACGAGGCCGGCAACGAGGTCTACCTGGACAAGCCCGCCGTGGTCGAGGCCGCGCAGTTCTGGCGCGACCTGTCCGCCAAGCACAAGATCATGCCGACCGGCACGATCGACTGGGGCACCACGCCGAAGGACTTCCTGGAGAAGAAGGCCGCCATCGTCTGGACCACGACGGGCAATCTGACCAACATCCGCAAGAACGCCGACTTCCCCTTCGGGGTCGCCATGATGCCGCAAAAGAAGCGCGGCGGCAGCCCCACCGGCGGCGGCAACTTCTACATCTTCAAAAGCGGCACGCCGGAACAGCAGACGGCCGCGCTGAAGTTCGCGCAATGGGTCACCACGCCCGAGCGCGCGGCGGACTGGAGCATCGCCACGGGCTACGTGGCGGTTACGCCGGCCGCCTGGCAGACCGAGAAGATGAAGAAGTATGCGCAGGAAGTGCCGGCCGCCGCCGTGGCGCGTGACCAGCTGGAAGTCAGCGTGGCGGAGTTCTCCACGCATGAGAACCAACGCGTCACCAAGACCCTGAACGACGCCCTGCAGGCGGCGTTGACGGGCTCGAAGACGCCGCAGCAGGCCTTGACCGACGCGCAACGCGAGGCCGATCGCATACTGCGTTCCTACAAGTAATGGGCACTTAGCACGATGAGTCGTTCTTTAAACGCGCTTTATGGCTGGCTGCTGCTGCTGCCAGCCATCGTGCTGCTCGCCGCGTTCACGCATTACCCGGCGCTGGCGACGCTATGGCACAGCTTTTTCTCCACGCCCAAGGGCGCGCGTCCGGCCCGGTTCGTCGGGCTGGAGAATTACGCGGTCATGCGCGACGACCCGGTGTTCTGGCAATCGCTGTGGAATAACCTGTGGTTCGCGCTGGGCACGATACCCACATCCATCGGCATTGCGCTGATCATGGCGCTGTGGGTGAACCGCAACCTGCGCGGCCGCGGTTTCCTTCGCATGGCGTACTTCACGCCCACGGTGCTGCCGATGGTGGCGGTGGCCAACATCTGGCTGTTCTTCTACACCCCGCAGTACGGGCTGATCGCCCAGGTGATGCAGCTGTTCGGGTCGCCCGGGCCCAATTGGCTCGGCAGCCGCGAAACCGCGTTGCCCGCGCTGATGTTCGTGACGGTATGGAAGGAAGCCGGATTCTTCATGATCTTCTACCTGGCCGCTCTGCAGACGGTGTCGCCGTCCTTGCGCGAAGCCGCCATGCTGGAAGGCGCGTCGCGCTGGCAGTACTTCCGGCGCATTCTCTGGCCGCTGCTGATGCCCACGACCCTGTTCGTGCTGATCAATGCCCTGATCAACGCTTTCCGCCTGGTCGACCACGTGGTCGTCATGACGCGCGGCGGGCCCGACAACGCCAGCACGCTGCTGCTGTACTACATCTACCAGGTGGGTTTCAGTTTCTGGGACACGGCTTATGCCGCCACGCTGACCGTCGTGTTGCTGGTGGTGCTGGCGCTGACCGCGCTGGTCAAGTTCCGCTGGCTGGACCGCAGGACGCACTATCAATGAAAGACAAGCTCGACACCCTGGGCGCCTGGGCGCTCGGCCTGCTCTGGATCCTGCCCCTGGCGTACGCCATGTGGGCGGCGTTCCATCCGCCCGCCTACGCGACCCGCTTCGACCTGCTCGCGCCGCTCACGCTGGACAACTTCGTGCGGGCCTGGCACGCCGCGCCGTTCCCGCGCTATTTCCTCAACACCTTCCTGCTCGTCACGATGGTGCTGGCCGCGCAGCTGGTCCTGTCCACCCTGGCCGGCTACGCGTTCGCGCGGCTGGAGTTCCGCGGGCGCGACTTCGTCTTCATGCTGGTGCTGCTGCAGCTGATGATCATGCCCGACGTGCTGCTGGTGGAGAACTACCGCTCGATGAGCCAGCTTGGCATCCGCGACACGGTGTTCGCCATCGGCCTGCCGTACTTCGCGTCGGCGTTCGGCATCTTTCTCTTGCGGCAAACCTTCAAGACGGTGCCGCGCGAACTGGAAGAGGCCGCCCGCATGGAAGGCGCCAACCAGCTGCAGATCCTGTGGAAGGTGTACGTGCCGCTGGCCAAGCCGATCTACGTGGCCTACGGGCTGGTGTCGGTCAGCCACCACTGGAACAACTTCCTGTGGCCGCTGATCATCACCAACTCGGTGGAGTCGCGGCCGTTGACGGTGGGGCTGCAAGTGTTCTCGTCCACCGACCAGGGCATCGATTGGTCGGTCATCACAGCCGCCACCCTGATGTCGGCCGCGCCGCTGCTGATCGCCTTCCTGCTGTTCCAGCGCCAGTTCGTGCAATCGTTCATGCGAGCCGGAATCAGGTAGCCCACCCCCGAGCGCTGCGCGCCCCCCTCAAGGGGCGCCGCTACGGACCGGCGGAGCCGGATCCGTGCGGCCTCGCCAAGGGAGGCTTGCCGCGATGCGGGTGCGTGAGCTTCAGTCGAGTTTCACGCCGGCGCGCTTGACGACCTCGGCCCACTTCGGGATGTCGCTGCGCATCAATTCCGCCAGCGCCTCGGGCGTCGAGGATTCCAGGATCAGGCCTTCCTCGGCGAAGCGCTTCTTCATGCCGGGGTTTTCCAGCGCCTTGACGAGCATGGGCTGCAGCTTGTCGACGACCGCTTGCGGCACGCCCTGAGGCGCCACGACCGCGTACCAGGTGGTGGCGTCCAGGCCCTTGATGCCGCTTTCGGCCGCCGTGGGCACGTCAGGCACGGCCGACAGGCGCTGATTTCCGGTAATGGCCAGCGCGCGCACCTGCTTGGCGCGGTATTGCTGCAGCATTTCGGCCACCTGCGTTACACCCATGTCCAGTTCGCCCGACACCATGGCCATGACCACGGGCGCGCTGCCCTTGTAGGGCACATGGACCATGGCGCCCTTCAAGTTCACATTGAGCAGCTCGCCGGTCAGGTGCGTGATGCTGCCCGCGCCGGACGAACCGTAGTCCAGCGAGCCGGGCTGAGCGGCGGCGGCATCGATCAGTTCACGCAGGTTGTTGGCCTTCACGCCGGGATTCACGGCGAACACCAGCGGGCTTCGGCCCACCAGCGTGAGCGGCGTGAAGTCCTTGAGCGGGTCGTAGCTGAGCTTGGTGTAGAGGCTGGGCGCGGTCGCCAGCGTGGATACGTTGCCCAGCAGCAGGGTGTAGCCGTCGGGCGCGGCCTTGGCCACGGAGGCGGTGCCGATGGTGCCGCCCGCGCCAGCGCGGTTCTCGACCACCACGGTGGAGCCATAAGCCTCGTTCAGGCTCTTGGCCAGCGCGCGCGCCAGCGTGTCGGCCGCGCCGCCCGGCGGGAACGGCGTGACGAGCCGGATCGGCTTGTCCGGATAGGACTGCTGCGCAAGCGCCGCCGCCGGCGCCGCGACGGCGAACGCAAGAGCGCCCGCCAGCACGCCGAGCTTCCTGTTTATCCAAATGGTCATGCTTGTCTCCTTGTTGTGATGGTTCTTCTGCGCGAGCCCTCAGCGGGGCGGATGGGTAGCGAGCCAGTGGCGCGCAATGTCCGCGCGGCGGCAGATCCACACGCCCGGCTGGCGCGATACGTAATCGAGAAAGCGCTCCAGGCCGGCGGCGCGGCCAGGATGGCCGACCAGCCGCAGATGCAGGCCCACCGACATCATCCGGGGACGCTCGGCGCCCTCGCGGTACAGCATGTCGAACGCGTCCTTCAGGTAGTCGAACAGGTCCTGGCCGGTGGCCATGCCGCCGCGGATGAACTTGGCGTCGTTGTTGGCCAGCCCGTAGGGCAGGATCAGGTGGGGCCGGCCGTCCACTTCCACGTAGTACGGCAGCTCGTCGTTATAGGCGTCGGAGTCGTAGAGGAAGCCGCCTTCCTCGGCCACCAGCTTACGGGTGTGGATGCCGGGGCCATAACGGCAGTACCAGCCCTGCGGGCGGGCGCCCACCGACGCCTCGATGGACGCAACGGTGCGGCGGATGCGCTCGCGTTCCTCTTCCTCGCTCAGGTTCTGGTGGCGCTCCCAGCGCCAACCGTGGGCGCATACGTCCCAGCCTGCCTCGCGGATGGCGGCGCACACCTGCGGATTGCGCTCCAGCGCAAGGCCGCAGCCGAAGATGGTGGCGGCCATGCCGCGCTCGCGCAGCAGGCGCGCAACGCGCCAGAAGCCCACGCGGCTGCCGTACTCGAACATGGATTCCGCCGCCAGGTCGCGGCCGGCGAAACCGCCGCCCCCGCCTTCCGTCAGCGCGGACTCCGAGACCTCGTCGCCATCGGGCACGGACAGTTCGCCGCCTTCTTCATAGTTCACGCACAGGTTCAGCGCGATCCGGGCGCCGTCCGGCCACTGCGCGTGAGGCAGGTCCGCGCCGTAGCCGACGAAGTCGCGCCGCAGGTGGGGATAATCGGGTTGCATGGAGATTTCCTCGTTCAACGGGAAAAACCGGGCGGCACGATGTCGACTGACGCGGCCACTTCCAGGAATTCATCGTCGCCTTCGTCCGCCAGCGTCATCGCGACGGCGAACTGGGCCGGGGCGCGCAGCACGGACAGGCCCTGATGCCAGACGCCGGCCCGGTAGCACACGCCCTGGCTGCCGGAGGCGATGAAGGCGCGCAGGCGGGACAGGTCGGGCGCGCCGCCCTCGCCGTCGGGCGCGACCACGACCAGGTACGGCGCGTTGTCCAGCGGGATGAAGGTTTGCGACGAATAGGGATGGCGTTCCAGCAGCGCGACCGGGCTGGGCCAGGCAAGCGCCGCGTCGATCCGGCTGACCCACATGGCAGGCCGGCATGCGGGCGCCGCATGGGCGAAGGGCAGGCTCAGATGGCGGCGCCGCGCGCTGCCGCCATGCTCGACCACTTCGCCGAATTCGGCGAAGCCCTCGGAGGTCAGGGGTTCGGCCACGACGCGGCGCATCGGATCAGCCTTCATGGGGCAGGTATCCCAAGGTCTTGGCGAAGGCGCGGCGCACATTGTCCAGGTGCGCCGCCATGGCCTGGCGCGCCCCTTCGCCATCGCCCGCCTGCAAGGCCTCGACGATGGCCAAGTGCTCGCCGCGCGCCTGCACGGAGCGTTCCGCCAGCCGTTCCACGTTGCACAGGCGCGCGCGACGGCGGGCGTCGGCGATCATCGCGGCCATCGATTTATTGCCGCAATGGGCGGAGATCAGGTCGTGGACCTCGTTGTCGGCGGTCCAGGTGGATTCGCCGCCCGCGGCGCTATGGCGCATCACGTCTTCCAGGCGCGCCTTGACCGAGGCCAGCTTGGCGCCCGGGATCCGGCCGGCGGCCATGGCCGCCGCCTCGCCTTCCAGCAGGCGGCGGATCTGCAGCAGTTCGAGCAATTCGGTGGCGCCGAACTCCTGCACCACCACGGCGCCATTGGACAGGCGCTTGAGGATGCCCTCGCCCAACAAGCGGTTCAGCGCCGCGCGCATCGGCGTGCGCGAAACATTCAATTCTTCGGACAGGCGGCGCTCTTCCATCACCTCGCCAGGGCCGGTGCGGCGGGACGCGATACGGTCCAGCAAGGCCTGGTAGGTGCGTTCGGATACGCTCAGCGCCGGGCCGTCGCCGGCAAGATCTTCGAATGATTCCTGGTTCATTTTCCTATTGCGGTCCCGGTGGGATCCCACTTGAATACCAGCTGAACTATAGCCTGGCCGGCGTCAGCGCGGCACGGCGGGCAAAGGGAAAAGACTAGGGAAAAACCCGCGATCCGGAAGAAACAGGCGCACAAACGCCTGAGCCGCCGCGGACACGCCGGGCGGAACGGTCGGGGAATGCTAGAGGAAAGCCCGCCCGGATGCTGCGGGCGGGGGAGGTCAGTAACCGACCGTCAGGCCGGGCAGATCCACCGTGATGCGCGGGCGCTCAAGGGCCAGCGCCAGGTTGTCCGCGAATTCGCGGGCTTCTTTTTCATCGGTGGACAGGGTGTCGTAGCCCAGCGCGTCCGCCACCCCCAGCACCTTATCCAGCAGCAGGACCTTGCCGCTGGGGCGCAGCGGTTCGCAGCCCAGCGTTTCCCAGGCGCCGTCGAACCAGTCGCGCGCCTCGGCCTGGCGCTGCGGGGAGGGCTCCACGTCGGCGGAAAGGTCCAGCGTACGGCGGGGGTCGAAAACAATCGTGATATCGCTGCGCATCGGGATTCCTTCTAAGAGTGCCAGGCGAGAAGCGTAGGCAAAAAGGGCCGGCCAGATTGTCGGTCCGGCGACATTGCCCGGCCGCCTACCAGCCGCGCGACACTTCCCAGGTGACTTCCGCGTTGGCCGCCAGGGACTGGCGCATCATGTCCAGCAGGGGGAAGGCGCGCTCCTTCATGCCCACCATGCGGGCCATCGGGGGCACGGGCGCCTTGTCGACGTCGTCTTCCTCGCTGCCCTCGTGGGCACGCTGGTATTCGTCGATCGCGCGCTCGATGCCGGTGATGGCGGGTTGCAGCTGCTCCACGGTGAAGACGCCGCGCTCCGGGATCTTGTCGCCGAAGGACTTGCCGGCCGCCTGCAACAGCGCGCCCGCATGGTCGGTCAGCATCAGGACCTCGGCCACGACCTTGGAGTGAAAGGTGATCAACATATTCGTCTCCACAATGATTACTTACATACACTACCGCAACGCCCGGGGGATGCCAACTGGCCGCGGGACGGATGTCCGCCAGGGCCTGCCTTTCGTCCCTGGAACAGGCCCGGCCGGAGGCACCTCGTGCCGGGCCAGGCCCTGTCCGGAAGCCAAATCAAGCTATGATTCAGGAGATTCCCGTGACGGGAAAACCTGCGCCGCCCAGGAATCGGGCACGCGCGCGGTCCCTGTCCGTACAGCAGGCGGCGCCTCGTCCTGCCTGCCCCGCCCGCCAGGCACGCGGGCGCGTCCGCCACTAACTCAGAACTTCTCCAGACGCCCATGCTCCTCGAGCAACAGAAACAGCTTATCTCCCTGATCCAGGCCGCCGTCGCGCAAAGCCTGCCCGACAGCCAGGCCGATACGGCCCGAGCCAACGTGCTGCTGGAACGCCCCAAGGTCGCCGCCCACGGCGATGTCGCCACCAACGTGGCCATGCAGCTGGCCAAACCGGCCCGCCGCAATCCGCGCGAACTCGCCCAGGCCATCGTGGACGCCCTGATGGCGCAGCCCGGCGCCGCCGACCTGATCGAAAGCGCCGAGATCGCCGGCCCCGGCTTCATCAATCTGCGCGTCACCGCCGCGGCCCGCCAGGCCGTCATCGCGGCCGTGGCCGAGCAGGGCGCCGACTTCGGCCGCGCCCCGCGCAGCGGCGAGAAGATCCTGGTCGAATTCGTGTCGGCCAACCCCACCGGCCCGCTGCACGTGGGCCATGCCCGCCAGGCCGCCCTGGGCGACGCCATCTGCCGCCTGTACGACGCCAACGGCTGGGACGTCACCCGCGAGTTCTACTACAACGACGCCGGCAACCAGATCAACAACCTGGCCATCAGCGTGCAGGCCCGCGCCCGCGGCCTGACGACCGATTCCCCCGACTGGCCCGCCGACGGCTACAAGGGCGACTACATCGCCGACATCGCGCGCGACTTCCAGGCCGGCGCGACCGTCCATTCCGACGGCGTGGACGTCACCGCCACGGGCAACGTCGACAACCTGGACGATATCCGCGTCTTCGCCGTGGCCTACCTGCGCCGCGAACAGGATCTGGACCTGCAAGCCTTCGGCCTGGCCTTCGACAATTACTACCTGGAAAGCTCGCTCTATACCTCCGGCCGGGTCGAAGCCACGGTCAAGGCGCTGATCGCCGGCGGCCATACCTACGAGGAAGGCGGCGCGCTGTGGCTGCGCACCACCGAACTCGGCACGGGCGACGACAAGGACCGCGTCATGCGGAAAAGCGAAGGCGGCTACACCTATTTCGTGCCCGACGTGGCCTATCACAAGGCCAAGTGGGAGCGCGGCTTCCATCGCGCCGTGAACATCCAGGGCAGCGACCACCACGGCACCGTGGCGCGCGTGCGCGCCGGGCTGCAGGCGCTGGAAGAAGGCATCCCCAAGGACTACCCGTCCTATGTGCTGCACAAGATGGTCAAGGTGATGCGCGGCGGCGAAGAGGTCAAGATCTCCAAGCGCGCCGGCAGCTACGTGACCATGCGCGACCTGATCGACTGGGTGGGCCGCGACGCCGTGCGCTACTTCCTGATCCAGCGCCGCGCCGACACTGAATTCGTGTTCGACGTGGACCTGGCGCTGTCCAAGAGCGACGAGAATCCCGTCTACTACATCCAGTACGCGCACGCCCGCATCTGCTCGGTGGTGGCCAATGCAGCCATGCCGGCCGCCGACGTGGCGCAGGCCGACGCCGCGCTGCTCACCGCACCCACCGAATTCGCCCTGATGCAACGCCTGGCCGAATTCCCGAACGTGATCGCCCTGGCCGCGCAGGAACTGTCCCCGCACCACATCGCCTTCTGGCTGCGTGATTGCGCCTCGGATTTCCACGCCTGGTACAACGCCGAGCGCGTGCTGGTCGACGACACGGCGCTGAAGCTGGCACGCCTGCGCCTGGCCTCGACCACGCGCCAGGTGCTGGCCAACGGCCTGGAGTTGTTGGGCGTGTCCGCGCCCGAGCGGATGTAACATCGGTTCATGGCAACAAAGCGCAAAACCTCCCGCCGTTCCTCCGGCGAAAGCGGCAGCACCCTGTACGGGGCGCTGGCCGGCCTGCTCCTCGGCCTGATCGTGGCCGCCGTCGTCGCCTTCTACGTCACCAAGGCGCCCGTGCCCTTCGTGGACCGGGCCAGCCGCCAGGGCGACACGGGCAAGCTGCCCGATCCCCGCCAGGCGCCGGACCCCAACGCCGGCCTGTACGGCCGCGATGGCGGCGCGGGCGCCGCGCCCACGGGCCCCACCGCAACCGCCCCCGCGCCGCTGCCCGGCGCCGGCGTTGCCAAGCCCGACGAGCCGCCTTCCAAGATGGACGACCTGGGCGCGCTGATCGCAACCTTGCCCTCCACCCGGCAGCAGCCCGCCGCGACGGCGCCGGCTCCCGCCACGCCGCCCACGCCCATTTCGAAGGCCGCCCCGGCGCCGGCCGCCAAGCCGGCCCCCGCGGCTTCCGCGGCTACCGGCACGTACTATCTGCAGGCAGGCGCCTTCCGGGGCGAGAACGACGCGGAATCGCTCAAGGCCCGCATCATCCTGCTGGGCCTGCCGGTGGCCGTGCAAAAGGCGGAAGTGAACGGCAAGCCCATCAACCGGGTCAGGGTGGGGCCGTTCGCCCGCCTGGACGACATGAACCGCGCCCGCGGCAGGCTGGGCGAAAACAAAATCGAAACCGCGGTGGTGCGCCAGTAAGGCGCGCCCCACAGGCGCAGGCATTGAACTTATCCGGCCCTGGCCCTGTCTGTAACTTTTTACTCAGGAACCTCTCATCCATGGTGTCCCCCAAGATTATCCGCATCCTGGCCGCGGCCGCGTTGGCCGCCACGGCGTTCTTCAGCCCGGCGAGCCATGCCCAAGGCACGCAGCAATACGTACCCATCAATCCGCCGCTGCCGTCGGATACCCCGGGCAAAGTGGAAGTGCTGGAATTCTTCGCCTACACCTGCCCGCACTGCGCCGCGATCGAGCCGCTGGTCGAGGACTGGGTCAAGACCGCGCCGCCGGACGTGGTGCTCAAGCAGATCCCCATCGCCTTCAACGCCGGCATGAAGCCGCTGCAGCAGCTCTACTACACGCTGCTGGCGCTGGACCGTCCTGACCTGCACGCCAAGGTCTTCACCGCCATCCACGGCGAGCACAAGCGCCTGTTCGACAAGAAGGCCATGGGCGACTGGGTTGCGTCCCAGGGCGTGGATCGCGCCAAGTTCGATTCGGTCTTCGATTCGTTCAGCGTGCAGACGCAAGTGCAGCGCGCCAGCCAGCTGGCCGACGCCTACCGCATCGAGGGTACCCCGTCGTTCGCCGTGGGCGGCAAGTTCATGACCTCGCCGGTCATGGCAGGCAACAGCTATGAAGGCGCGTTGAAGGAAGTGGATCGCCTGATCCCCATGGCGCGCAACTGATCCGCCCCCAGCAAGGATTCCGACGCCCCGAGCCTCTCCGGCCGGGGCGTTTCTGTTTTGGCCAGGGCTCGGCCGGCACAGCATGCGCCGCGTCGGGAGCGCCCGCCCGCGCTACACTTTCCGCACAATAATTCGCCGCCACGGCGGCATCCAACGGGTGGAAGAAATGAGACAGCAATTCCTGCGCAGCAGCGCGGCTGCCGGCCTGTGCCTGGCGTTGGCCGCGGGCCTGGCCCATGCCAGCGACGCCGAGGGCGTGAAGATAGGCGTTCTTACCGACATGGCGGGCGTCACCGCCGACGCCACCGGCAAGGGTTCCGTCGAAGCGGCCCGGCTGGCCATCGAAGAAATGGGCGGCAGCGTGCTGGGCAAGCCCATCTCCCTGGTGTCGGGCGACCACCAGCACCGTCCCGACATCGGCAGCAGCATGGTGCGCAAGTGGTACGACACCGACGGCGTGGACGTGGTCGTGGACGTGCCCAACTCCTCGGTCGCGCTGGCGGTGCAGGGCATCGCGCGCGAGAAGAAGAAGCTGGTGCTGTTCTCCAGCCCCGGCACCACCGCGCTGTCGCAGGCGCAGTGCTCGCCCTATGGCGTGCAATGGACCTACACCACCTATGCGCTCTCCCGCGGCACGGCGACCGCGGTGGTGAACGAAGGCAACAAGCGCTGGTTCATCCTGGCCTCGGACTACGCCTTCGGCAAGCAGCTGGCGGCGGACACCGAGGCGGTGGTCAAGGCCAACGGCGGCGAGGTGGTGGGAACTGTCTACCACCCGCTGAACGCCTCGGACTTCGCGTCCTTCCTGCTGCAGGCGCAAGGATCCAAGGCGCAGATCATCGCCATCGCCAACGCGGGCGGCGATACCATCTCTGCCATCAAGCAGGCCGCGGAATTCGGCATCGGCAGCACGCAGCGCCTGGCGGCCATGCTGCTGCTTCTCACCGACGTGCACAGCCTGGGCCTGCAAGCGGCGCAGAAAACCTATCTGACCGTGCCTTCCTACTGGGACATGAACGACGGCACGCGCGCCTTCGCCAAGAAATTCGAGGCCCGCGTCGGCCGTCCGCCCACTTTCCTGCAGGCGGGCGTGTACGGCTCCGTGCGCCACTACCTGCAATCGGTAAAGGCGGCCGGCACCACGGATGCCGACGCCGTCATGGCGAAAATGAAATCGCTGCCCATCGACGATCCCTTCAGCCTGAACGCCCATATCCGCCAGGACGGCCTGGTGGTGCGCGACATGATGCTGGCGCAGGTCAAGACGCCGGAACAGTCCAAGGCGCCCTGGGACTACTACAACATCGTGCGCCGCATCCCCGGCGACACACTGGCCTGGCCGCTGTCGGAAAGCCAATGCCCCTTGGCCAAGCAATGAACCCGCCCCTGGCGCTGGCCGATTTCGGGAGCTTCTACGCGGGCGGCAGGCAGGTGCGCATCGCGGGCCAGCTGACGCGCGACATCGCGTTCACGCAAAGCGCCTCGCTGGCCTACGATCCCAACGGCCTGTATCACTTCGAGCAGGCCTACGTGCAGTATTTCGTCCCGGCGGAACTGGCTCATCCCTTGCCCATCGTGCTGCTGCATGGCGGCGGCATGACGGGCGCGATGTGGGAACAGACGCCGGACGGCCGGCCGGGCTGGCTGCAGCATTTCCTGCGCCAGGGCCACGCGGTCTACGTGGTCGACAACGTCGAACGCGGCCGCGCGGGCTGGGCGCCTTTCAAGGAAGTCTGGCCGGAGGCGCCCATCATCCGCAACGCCGAGGAAAGCTGGTCGCTGTTCCGGTTCGGGCGCGCCGAGGACTACACGGCGCGGCGCGCCTTCGATGGGCAGCGCTTCCCGATCGCCGCGTTCGACGAATTCATCCGCCACGCGGTGCCGCGCTGGCTGGGCAACAACAATGCCGCCCTGGAAGGATTCTGCGCGGCGCTCGACCGCATCGGCCCCTGCCTGGTGCTGGCGCACAGCCACGGCGGCGAGGTTGCCTACCGCGCCCTGCACGCCAGGCCGGGGTTGGTGCGCGGAGTCATCGGCGTGGAACCCTCGGGCTTCTCGCCCGAGGTGGACGCCGCCAGCGTGGCCAGCAAGCCGTTCCTGTTCGTCTATGGTGACTATCTGGACGCCACGCCGCTATGGGAACGGCTGTGCGCCACGGGCCAGGCCTATGCCGGCGAACTGGCGAGCCATGGCGCGCGCGTCGCCACGTGGCGCCTGGCCGACATGGGCGTGGCGGGCAATTCGCACATGCCCATGATGGACGACAACAGCGACGACATCGCGGCGCGCATCGGCGCCTGGATACGCGGCGCGGCGGCCTGAGGGCCGCGCGCGCCGGCGTTCAGCCCTGGACGGCCGCGGCCTTCTCCAGGGCCTGGGCCAGGTCGGCGATGATGTCTTCGGGCGACTCCAACCCGATGTGCAGGCGGACCAGCGCGTTGTCTCCTTCGCCCCAATAGCGGTGCTTGGCCAGGTCCTTGCCCGACACCAGCTGGACCAGGCTTTCGTAGCCGCCCCAAGAGAAGCCGATGCCGAACAGCGTCAGCGCATCGACGAACTCGCGCGCCGCCGCGGGCGACAGGCGCAGTTCGACGGAAAGCATGCCGTTGGAGCCCGTGCAATCCCGCTGCCACAGGGCGTGGCCCGGATCCTGCGGCCACGCCGGATGGAACAGGCGCACGGTTTCGGGACGGCTGTTCAGGAACTCGCACACCTGCAGCGCGTGGCGAGCGTGCTGCGCCATGCGGATCGGCATGGTGCGCACGCCGCGCAATGCCAGCCAGGCGTCGTCCGCGCTGATGGAATAGCCCATGGCGTACTGCGTGCGGTTCAGCTTGCGGGCGATCGCCTCGTCGTTGGTGACGACGGCGCCCAGCATCAGGTCGGAGTGCCCGCCCACATACTTGGTGCCGGCGATGACCGACACGTGCGCGCCCAAGGTCAGCGGGCGGTAGATATAGCCCGAACCCCAGGTGTTGTCGGTGGCCAGCACCAGGCCGTGGCGCTGCGCGACGGCGGCCATCGCCCCCATGTCCAGCATCTCGAACAGCAGCGAGCCCGGCGATTCCACGTACAGCAGCTTGGTATTCGGACGCACCAGCTCGTCCAGGTCTTCGCCCGCCGCGAAATAGGTGATGTCGATGTTCATGCGCTTCAGGACGGCGTCGTCCAGCTCGCGCATCGGCCCGTACACGCAGTCCGAGATCAGGGCGTGGTCGCCGGCCGAGCACAGGGCCATCATCACCATGGTCATCGCGGACAGCCCCGACGACGCCAGATAGCAGTGCGTGCCGCCTTCGAGCTGCGTGAAGACCTGCTCCAGCGCGGCATGCGTGTCCATGCCCATGCGGCCGTAGGTGCTCGCGCGCCCGCCGGCGGCCTTGCTGCGCTGAGCCTGCTCCAGCGCGGCGATATTCGCGAAGCGCACCGTGCTGGCCCGCATCGGAGGCAGCGGCACGGGCGCGGTGCCGGTCTCGGGGTTGAATGGGGCGGTGCCCGCGTGCTGCAGAAGCGTATCGATGTGTTTGGTAGGCATCTTGATGGTGACGGCTGCGAATGGACGAGAGGAAAGCGGATAGGTGAACCTTATCAGGCGCGGCGCGCCCTGTCGTGGGGACGGACCTGGGTCAGCCCACCCACGTGACGGTTTCGGACTGCGCCGCGCGGTTCGTGCGGTAGCTGTTGGCGGGGTGCGACGCGTCCGCATAGCCGAAGGAAATGCCGCAGACCACGCGCCGCCCCGCCGGTATGCCGAGTTCCTCGCGCAGCACTTCCGGATACATGGCGAGCGAGGCCTGCGCCACGGCCGCCACGCCGTTGGCCTGGGCCGCCAGCATGAAATTGGCGACATAGCCGCCGCAATCCACCGCGCCGTACTCGCCCAGCGCCTCGTCGGTGGTGATGATGGCCACGTGCGGCGCGTCGAATAGCTGGAAGTTGCGCATTTCCTGGCGCCGGTAGGCCTCGCGGTCGCCGCGCGCCACGCCCACCGCGCCGTAGAGCTGGAAGCCCGATTCGCGTCGGCGGGCGAGGTATTCGCCCTGATATTCGCGCGGGAATGGGAAATCCGGGGTGAAGCCCGCCTGGCCGGCGCGGCGCTGCAACGCGCCGCGCAAGCGCTCCGTGCCCGCGCCCTCGGTGATCGCCACCTGCCAGGGCTGGCAGTTGCACCAGGAAGCCGTGCGCTGCGCCAGGTCCAGGATGCGTTCGATCGTGGCGCGCGGAACCGGCTCGGGCAGAAATGCTCGGCAGCTATGGCGCGCGCGCAACCACGCTTCCAGCGCGGAATCCGGGCGCGGATCGGCGTGGGACGGGCTTTCCGGGCGTGGCTGCGTGGCGGACCGGGGCATGGTTTTGTCTCTCCTGGTCGGGGCCCGGGAGGTCCCGGAGGGACGCATGGGGCGCTCATGATGTGTGGGGCTTTGCCTTTATGATGCCATCTCCGGCCCTTGCGTAGACGACCGACCCGTTCCAGGCGAGATCCCATGCTGCCCATCGATACCCTGATTGCATTCTTCGGCATTGCCGTCCTGCTGGCCCTGACCCCGGGGCCCGACAATCTGTTCGTGCTGATGCAATCGGCCATCTGGGGCCGCAAGGCGGGCATGTTCGTGGTGTTGGGGCTGTGCACCGGGCTGCTGGGCCACACGGCGGCCGTGGCCGTGGGGCTGGCCGCCGTATTCGCGGCCTCGCCCATGGCCTTCACCGTGCTCAAGCTGGCCGGCGCCGCCTACCTGGCGTACCTGGCCTGGCAAATCCTGCGCGCGCCTGTCGGAGGCAGCGCCGGAACGCGGCCCGAACCCATGAAGCCGGGCGCGCTGTACCGCCGCGGCATCGTAATGAATCTGACCAATCCGAAGGTGCTGCTGTTCTTCTTCGCCTTCCTGCCGCAGTTCACCTCGCCGGCCCTGGGACCGGTTGGCGTGCAGACCATGCAGCTGGGCGCGGTATTCATGGTGTCCACGCTGCTGGTGTTCGGCGCCATCGCGTTCTTCTCGGGCGCATTCGGCGAACTGCTGCAGCGCTCGGCGACCGCCAAGCGCTGGCTGAACCGCATTGCCGCGCTGGTATTCGTGGGCCTGGCGCTGCGGCTGGCGACCGCAACGCGCTAAGGCGCGCGGCGGCGCCTCGCCTGCCGTAATCAGGCGGCTGAAAACCGCACGATCCCGTCCGCGCCTTGGGCGCGCTTGAGCTTGCCCTCGAAGTAGAGGGCATGCAGGTGCGCCAGCGCCTCGCCCATGGCGAAGGTCAGCTGGTGCAGGTCCAGCTTGCGCTTGAAGAGCACGGGCACGATGTCCGAGGTGGACTGCGCCTGGCCCGTACAGGCTTCCAGCACTTCCGCAAGACGGTCGCGGTGGTGGTCGTGCTGCTGCTTGATGCGTTCGTGCAGGCCCTTGAAGGGACGGCCGTGAGCCGGCAGCACCAGCGTGTCGTCAGGCAGGTCCGCGTAGCGGTCCAGCGAGCGCAGGTACAGGGGCAGGGGGTTCGCGTCCGGCTCGTAGTCGAACACGCTGACGTTGGTGGAAATGCGCGGCAGCACCATATCGCCCGAGATCAGCACGGCCAGGTCCGGGGAGAACAGCGACGCATGTTCCGGCGCATGCCCGTAGCCCACGATCACGCGCCAGTCGCGCCCCCCGATGCGGACCTGGTCGCCGTGCAGGATGCGCGTGTAGCGCGACGGCATCGCCGGCACCAGATTGGGATAGTAGTTGGCGCGCTGGCGGATCTGTTCCTGCGCGTCCGGGTCGATGAGCCCATGGCGGGCGAAATGCTCGACCGCCGATTGGCCGCCGGGGCCCGCGCCCGCGTCGCCGCGGCGCGACGACCACAGCGAGGCCACCATGAAATCGGTCATCGTCATCCACAGGCCAGCGTTCCAGCGTTCGCACAGCCAGTGCGCCAGGCCGACGTGGTCGGGGTGCATGTGCGTGACCAGCACGCGCAGCACGGGCAGGCCCTCGAGCTCGTTCTCGAAGACCTGTTCCCACAGTGTCTTCACCTCGTCGCGCGCGATGCCGCAGTCGACGATGGTCCAGCCGTCCCTGCCGTCGATGTTGTCGCGCAATAGCCAGAGGTTGATATGATCCAGCGCGAACGGCAAAGGCATCCGTATCCATTTGACCCCTTCGGCCACCACGTGCGCCCGGCCGGCCTCGGGCTGGAAGTCGGCCCAGGGGTACTGCAGTTTCTGCTCGTTGGGGTTCATTGCCTCTCGCTCCACGCTTGACGTTCCGGTCAAGTCATCATAATTTACGTTTACGTAAACTGCCATACCTCGCATGCCCTCGTCAACCTGGACCATCTCCGAACTCGCCCGCGAGTTCGACGTCACGCCCCGCACGATCCGCTTCTATGAAGACCAGGGGATCGTCAGCCCGGCGCGCGAGGGGCGCAACCGCATTTTCGGGCCGCGCGACCGCACGCGCCTGAAGCTGGCGCTGCGCGGCAAGCGGTTGGGTTTGCAGCTGTCCGAGATCCTGACCCTGATCGACATGTACGACGGGCCCGGCGACACCGAAGTCCAGCTGCGCCAATACCTGAGCGTACTGCAACAGCATCGCGCCACCCTGGAACAGCAGCGCCGCGACATCGAAGACACCCTGCAGGAAATCTCGCTGCAGGAACAGCAGTGCCGCGAGCTGCTCGCCCAGAAGCCCTGAAGAACGCGGCCATTCCGCGGCTGCCCGCGGGCTAGGACCGGACCAGCGTCCGCGTCAGCGCCTGCGCCATGGCGCGCAGCCGCCCCGCGTCTCCCTCGATACGTTCCATGACCGCCAGGCCCCGGGCAAAGGTGATGAGCAGGTCCGCCGTTTCCGCAGGCCCCAGGACCAGCGCCGCCCGCATGGACGGCGCCGCCAGCGCCTCGCCGACGAGCTGGCGCAGGTCGCCGATCAAGCCGGCCAGGCGGCCGCGGATTTCGGGGCCCGCCGCATCCAGAGCCGTGGCCGTGCGGGTCGTGAGGCAGCCGCGCGAGGGCTGGCCGATGGTCATGTTGGCGATGGCCACCTCGAAAAAACGCAGCAATGCCGTCCGGGCGTCCGGCGCGTCGAGCGCCTTGCGCGTCTCGGCCAGGAAGCGGTCTGCGTAAATGCCGAAGGCCAGCAGGAATAGGGGTTCCTTGCCGCCGTAGGCGTGGTACAGCGAACCGCGCTGGACGTCCGCGGCCTCGGCCAGGTCCGCCATGGAGGCGGCCTGCCAGCCCTTCAGCCGGAACACGTCGAGCACGGGCGCGACGATCGTGCTGGGCCTGCTCGTCGTGACGGCGGGGATGGCGTTGACGATGTTCCGGCCGCGCCGCAAGGCGGGCCGGGACGCGCCCGTGGCGGGCGCGGCGCCGGAGGCCGCCGGAACGGCCGCGGACGGGAAGGCGTAGTTCAATCCGCCTTGATGTTGCCTTCCTTGATGAGGCGGGCGTTGCTTGCGTATTCCGCCTGCACCTGCTTGGCGAAGGCGTCGCCGGCGGCGGTGCCCGGTTGCAGGTAGGACTTGGCCAGCAGGTCCTGGAACTCGGCGCTGGCCACGGCCTTCGCCAGGGCGGCCTGCAAGGACTGCGCCACCGCGGGCGGCAGGTTCGCTGGCGCGAACACGCCGAAGTTCGAGTAGTACTGCGCCTGCGGCAGCTTCAGCTCGGCCATGGTGGGCACGTCCGGCCAGGCGGCCAGGCGCTGGGGCGCCATCACGGCCAGCGGCTTGAGCGCGCCGTTGGCGACGTGCGGCAGCACCACATCGCTATTGACCACCAGCAGCTCCACCACGCCGCCCAGCCCGTCGGTCAGCGCCTGGCTGTTGCCGCGGTAGGGCACGTGCAGCATCTTGGTGCCCGTCTGCGCGGTGACCGCCGCCATGCCGATGTGAGCCACGGTGCCCTGGCCCGGCGTGCCGTAGCGCACGCCTTCTGGATGCGATTTGGCGTAGTCGACGAGGCCCGCGAAGTCCTTCACGGGCAGCGCCTTGGTCGCCACGATGGCGACCGGCGCCACGGCCACGCTGGCCACCGGCGTCAGGTCCTTCATCGGGTCGTAGTTGGTCTTGGCCAGGTGCGGGAAGATCGTCAGCGGACTGGTGGACGCCAGCAGCAACGTCGTGCCGTCCGGCTGCGCGCGCGCCACGTAGTCGGTGCCGACGGACGCGCCCGCGCCCGGCTTGTTCTCGACGATGACCGTCGCATTGGCCTCTTTGCGCAGCACGTCGCCCAGGCGGCGGCCGATCGCATCGGCGCTGCCGCCGGCGGTGTAGGGCACGACCAGCGTGATGGGCTTGGCCGGCCAGGCTTGCGCCATCGCGCCGCCCGCCATGATCGCCAGGGCCGCCCCCGCGGCCCCGATCAGCAAAGTCTTCTTTTTCATATTGTCCTAGTGATGTTGCGTAGCACTGCGTTGGATAAAGCGGGGCTGGCGCGGCGCTCAGGCCGCCAGGTAGCGTTGCGCCAGGCGCACCCAATACGATGCGCCCGCCGGAATCAGGGCATCATTGAAGTCGTAGCTGGCGTTATGCAGCATGCAAGGGCCCAGGCCGTGGCCCGCCATGCGGTGCTCGCCGTCGCCATTGCCCAGGAACACATAGCAGCCGGGCTTTTCTTGCAGCAGGAACGCGAAGTCCTCCGAGGCCATGGCCGGTTCGATCGTCAGCGCGCGGTCTTCGCCCACGACCTCGCGCATGACTTCCATGCAGAACCCGGTCTCGGCCACGGTGTTGACCAGCGCCGGGTAGCGGCGTTCGAAGAACACCTCCGCCTCGCAGCCGTGCGCGGCCGCGATGCTGCCGGCGATTTCGTTCATGCGGCGCTCGATCAGGTCCACCACCGCGGTGCTATAGGCACGCACCGAGCCGCCCAGCCAGGCGGTATTCGGAATGACGTTGATCACGCTGCCGCCGGCCTGCACTTGCGTGATGGATAGCACGGCGGCGTCCAGCGGGCGTTTGCTGCGCGTCAGGATGGTCTGCAGCGACTGGCCGATGGCGAACAGCGCCGGCACCGGGTCATTGCAATCCTGCGGCGCCGCGGCATGGCCGCCCTTGCCCTTGACCGTGATCTTGAAACCGTTGGCCGCCGCCATCATCGGGCCCGCGCACACGCCGAACGAACCGGCGGGCAAACCAGGCCAGTTGTGCATGCCGAACACGGCTTCGCACGGGAAGCGCGCGAACAGGCCGTCCTGGATCATGGCGCGGCCGCCCGCGCCGCCTTCCTCGGCCGGCTGGAAGCACAGGTACACCGTGCCGTCGAAGCCGCCCGCCGTCTGCAGGTGCCGGGCCGCGGCCAGCAGCATGGCCGTGTGGCCGTCATGGCCGCAGCCGTGCATCTTGCCGTCATGGCGCGAACGGTGCTCGAACTGATTTTCCTCCTGCATGGGCAGCGCGTCCATGTCGGCGCGCAGCATGATGGCGCGGCCGGACGTGCCCCGCTTGATCACGCCGACCACGCCCGTCTTGGCGATGCCGGTGTGCGTCTCGATGCCCCAGCCGCGCAGCGTGTCCGCCACGACCTTGGCCGTGCGGTGCTCTTCGTAGCAGAGCTCGGGATGCATGTGGATATCGCGCCGCAGCGCCACGATTTCGTCTAGATTGGATAGTTCGAGCACGGCAACTCCGTCGCGGTGGTACAGGATTTCAGGGACAGATTCGAATATTACTCATCGGCCCTCCGCGAGAAATCACGTTTCCCCTAGGGATAACCCGACTCCAATTTACGTTTACGTAAACGTAATATTTGCAGTGCATCATTGCGCGGCGATGGCGGATCGGCGCATCATGGGCCCACCTGAGGCGGCGTGGCGCGGAGCACGGGCATCCATAAGAATGTAAGTACCCACTATCACGGAGACATCGATGAATCTTCCCGGCCTGAACTTCGACTTGGGCGAAGACCTGGACATGCTGCGCGACGCCGTGCGCAATTTCGCGCAGGCCGAGATCGCGCCACGCGCGGCCGAAGTCGACCGCAGCGACCAATTCCCCATGGATCTCTGGCGCAAATTCGGCGAACTCGGCGTGCTGGGCATGACGGCCGACGAGGAATATGGCGGCGCCAACCTGGGCTATCTGGCCCATATGGTGGTAATGGAGGAAATCTCGCGCGCCAGCGCGTCGGTGGGCCTGTCCTACGGCGCCCACTCCAACCTGTGCGTGAACCAGATCAACCGCAACGGCACGGCGGCCCAGAAAGCCAAGTACCTGCCCAAGCTGATTTCCGGCGAGCATATCGGCGCCCTGGCCATGAGCGAGCCGGGCGCGGGTTCCGACGTGGTCAGCATGAAGCTGCGCGCCGACAAGAAAGGCGACCGCTACGTGCTCAACGGCACCAAGATGTGGATCACCAACGGCCCCGACGCGGACACGCTCGTGGTCTACGCCAAGACGGATCCCGAAGCGCGCCAGCGCGGCATCACCGCCTTCCTGGTGGAAAAGGGCTTCAAGGGCTTTTCCATCGCGCAGAAGCTCGACAAGCTGGGCATGCGCGGCAGCCACACCGGCGAGCTGGTGTTCCAGGATTGCGAGATCCCCGAAGAAAACGTGCTGGGCCAGGTCAATGGCGGCGTCAAGGTGCTGATGAGCGGCCTGGACTATGAACGCGCCGTGCTGTCCGGCGGCCCCCTGGGCATCATGCAGGCCGTGATGGACGTGGTGGTGCCCTACATCCACGACCGCAAGCAGTTCGGCCAGGCCATCGGCGAATTCCAGCTGATCCAGGGCAAGGTCGCCGACCTGTACACCACGCTGCAGGCCAGCCGCGCCTTCTGCTACCAGGTGGGCAAGAACCTGGACAAACTGGGCACGGAACACGTGCGCCAGGTCCGCAAGGACTGCGCCGCGCTGATCCTGTACACGGCCGAGAAGGCCACCTGGATGGCGGGCGAAGGCGTGCAGATCCTGGGCGGCAACGGCTACATCAACGAATACCCGGTGGGCCGCCTGTGGCGCGACGCCAAGCTGTACGAGATCGGCGCCGGCACCAGCGAAATCCGCCGCATGCTGATCGGCCGCGAGCTGTTCAACGAAACCGCCTGACCCCAGGCCGAGCCCCGCCATGATCCGCATGTCCGACGTCCAGCACATCGAGCAGGCCCCCGCCCCGGGGCCCTCGCCGCTGGACGTGGCGCAGCTCATCCTGGCCGGCTTCGACCGCCACTACGCGCTGTTCCGCTACAGCGCGCAGCGCGCCAAGGCGCTGTTCGAATCCGGGGACTGGCACGGCATCCAGCACCTGTCGCGCGAGCGCATCGAGTACTACGACATGCGGGTGCGCGAATGCGCCTCGCAACTGGAAGGCGCGCTGCGCGGCCGCCCGGGCTCGGCGCCGACCCCGCCTGGGGCGAACGGAGCCGATGCAAATGGGGCGGGCGCGAACGGCGCCAACGGCGCCGGCGGCCCCGCGCCGCTGGACGAGGCGCAAACCGCGTTCTGGCAGCAAGTGAAGCAGGAATACGTGGGCCTGCTGGGCGAGCACCGCCAGCCCGAATGCGCCGAGACCTTCTTCAATTCGGTGTCCTGCCGCATCCTGCACCGCGATTACTTCCACAACGATTTCCTGTTCGTGCGGCCCGCGGTGGCCACCGAATACCTGGACAGCCACAAGCCCTCGTACCGGGTGTACTACCCGGTGGCCGAGGGCCTGCAGAAAAGCCTGATCCGCATGGTGGCGGATTTCGGCCTGGCGCTGCCCTTCGAAGACCTGCCACGCGACACCCGCCTGCTGGCGCGCGCGGCCGTCAAACAGCTGCGGGCCCAGCTTCCGCGCCACGTGGGCCGGCGCATCGCCAGCGATTGCCAAATCCATGCGCTGGGCTCGCTGTTCTTCCGCAACAAGGGCGCCTACATCGTCGGGCGCCTGATCAATCAGTCCACGGTGTATCCGTTCACCGTGGCGCTCACGCGCAATCCCGCGGGCCAGGTCCGGCTGGACGCGCTGCTGCTGGGCGCCGACGACCTGAGCACCCTGTTCAGCTTCACCCGCGCCTACTTCCTGGTCGACATGGAAACGCCGGCGGCGGTGGTGAACTTCCTGTCCAGCCTGCTGCCGCGCAAGCCCAAGGCCGAGCTCTACACCATGATCGGCCTGCAGAAGCAGGGCAAGACGCTGTTCTACCGGGATTTCCTGCACCACCTGGCCCATTCGCGCGACGCGTTCGACATCGCGCCCGGCATCAAGGGGATGGTGATGTGCGTGTTCACGCTGCCGTCGTATCCCTACGTCTTCAAGCTGATCAAGGACCATATCGACAAAGACGGCATGGACCACGCCACCGTGCGGCGCAAGTACCAGATGGTGAAGCTGCACGACCGTGTGGGGCGCATGGCCGACACCTGGGAGTATTCCCAGGTGGCGCTGCCGCGCAGCCGCTTCGCGCCGGCCCTGCTCGACGAACTGCAACGGCTGGTGCCGAGCCTGATCGAGGTCACCGGCGACACGGTGCTCATCCGTCACGTCTACATCGAACGGCGGATGACCCCGCTCAACCTGTATCTGCAACAGGCGTCCGACGCGCTGCTGGACCCGGCCGTGCGCGAATACGGCGACGCCATCCGCCAATTGGCCGCGGCCAATATCTTCCCCGGCGACATGCTTTACAAGAACTTCGGCGTCACGCGGCTGGGACGGGTCGTTTTCTACGACTACGACGAAATCCAGCGCATGACCGAAATGAATTTCCGGCGCATTCCGCCCGCCCCCAACGAGGAAGCGGAAATGGCGTCGGAACCCTGGTACGCCATCGGCCCGAATGACGTGTTTCCGGAAGAATTCGGCCGTTTCCTGCTGGGCGACGCGCGCGTGCGCGGCGCCTTCATGCGTCACCATTCAGACCTGCTGGAACCCGAATGGTGGCAGGCCTGCCGGACGCATGTGGCGCAAGGCCGGATTGAAGAATTTTTCCCTTACGATACGGACAGACGCCTGCGTCCCGAACGCCCGCCGGGCACCGACGCGGCCTCGTAACCCGAGCTGTCCCGACCCTCACAGGAGCTAGTCATGTCAGATCCCATCGTCATCGTTTCCGTCGCCCGCACGCCCATGGGCGGCATGCTGGGCGCCTTGTCCGGCCTGGCCGCGCACGAACTGGGTTCGGTCGCCATCAAGGCCGCCGTCGAACGCGCGGGCATCAAGCCCGAGCTGGTCGAAGAAGTCATCATGGGCAACGTGCTGCAAGCCGGTCAGGGCCAGGCCCCGGCGCGCCAGGCCGCGCTGGGCGCGGGCCTGCCGCTGGGCGTGTCGTGCACCACCATCCACAAGGTGTGCGGATCGGGCCTGAAGGCCGCCATGTTCGGCCATGACCTGCTGGCCGCGGGCACCGCCAACGTCGTCGTCGCCGGCGGCCAGGAAAGCATGAGCAACGCGCCGTACCTGCTGCTCAAGGGCCGCCAGGGCTACCGCTACGGCCACAACACCGTGTACGACCACATGGCCCTGGATGGCCTGGAAGACGCCTACGATAAGGGCAAGGCCATGGGCGTGTTCGCCGAGGACTGCGCCTCCAAGTATTCCTTCACCCGCGAACAGCAGGACGCCTTCTCGCTGGAATCGCTGCGCCGCGCCCGCGCCGCCTCGGAAGACGGCAGCTTCAAGTGGGAAATCGCCCCCGTGACGGTCGCCGGCCGCAAGGGCGACACCGTGATCGACACCGACGAAGCCCCTACCAAGGCCATGCCGGAGAAGATCCCCACGCTCAAGCCCGCGTTCAAGAAGGACGGCACTGTCACCGCCGCCAACTCGTCCTCGATTTCCGACGGCGCCGCCGCCATGGTGCTGATGCGCGCCTCCACGGCCGAGAAGCTGGGCGTGAAGCCGCTGGCCCGCATCGTGGCCCACAGCCAGCACTCGCAAGAGCCGAACTGGTTCACCACCGCCCCCGTGGGCGCGCTGAAGAATCTGTTCGCCAAGACCGGCTGGAAGGCCGAGGACGTGGACCTGTACGAAATCAACGAAGCCTTCGCGGTGGTCACCATGGCCGCCATGGCCGACTTCAAGCTTCCGCATGAAAAGGTCAACGTGCATGGCGGCGCCACCGCCCTGGGCCACCCGATCGGCGCATCCGGCGCCCGCCTGATGGCCACGCTGGTCGGCGCGCTGCGCAAGACCGGCGGCAAGCGCGGCGTGGCCACGCTGTGCATCGGCGGCGGCGAAGCCGTGGCGATGGCGATCGAAATGGTGTGAGGAATGGCGGGGCCAAAAGCCCCGCCGTAGGATGGGTGAAGCGCGAGAGGCCAATGGCAAAAGCCCAAACGTCTCAACGCGCGCAACCCATCAGGCCGGATCAAATCCCCAAGCGGCCTCAGCCAGAAAGGGATGGGCCCCACAACCGTCATGCAGCACCGCGGTTCTTTTTGATCTTCAGCCCCAACACAACGTCAGTTCGATGGGTTGCGCGCGTTGAGGCGGCGGCGTTCTTGCCGCTGATCTCTCGCGCTCCACCCATCCTACCCCCCCAAATTCCCAACAAGCAGGACGGGTGGAACCCCATGCCCATCATTGAATCCCGCATCAATACGCGGTCGCAGGACTACACCGACAATGCGCGCGCCATGCAGGCGCAGCTGGACGACCTGAACGAGAAGCTGGCGCACACCGCGCTGGGCGGCAGCGAGGCCGCGCGCGCCAAGCACGTGGCGCGCGGCAAGCTCCTGCCGCGCGACCGCGTCGAGAACCTGATCGACCCGGGCACCCCGTTCCTGGAACTGTCGCCGATGGCGGCCCATGGCATGTACGGCGGCGAAGCGCCGGGCGCCGGCGTCATTACCGGCATCGGGCGGGTGGCGGGCACGGAATGCGTGATCGTCTGCAACGACGCCACGGTCAAGGGCGGCACCTACTATCCGATGACGGTCAAAAAGCACCTGCGCGCGCAGGAGATCGCCGCGCAGAACCACCTGCCCTGCGTCTACCTGGTGGATTCAGGCGGCGCCAACCTGCCGCAGCAGGACGAAGTCTTCCCCGACCGCGAACACTTCGGCCGTATCTTCTACAACCAGGCGCAGATGTCCGCGCAGGGCATCTCGCAGATCGCGGTGGTGATGGGTTCCTGCACCGCCGGCGGCGCCTACGTGCCCGCCATGAGCGACGAGTCGATCATCGTCAAGAACCAGGGCACCATCTTCCTGGGCGGCCCGCCGCTGGTGAAGGCCGCCACGGGCGAGGAAGTCAGCGCCGAGGACCTGGGCGGCGGCGACGTGCACACGCGCCTGTCGGGCGTGGCCGACCACCTGGCGGCGAACGACATGCACGCGCTGCAGCTGGCGCGCAACGCGGTCGCGCGTTTGAACCGCAAGAAACCGCAGCCGCTGGCCACCGTGCCCGTGCGCGAACCGCGCTACGACCCCTCCGAACTGAACGGCATCATCCCCGCCGACACCCGCAAGCCGTACGACGTGCGCGAAGTCATCGCGCGCATCGTGGACGGTTCCGAATTCGACGAGTTCAAGGCGCGCTTCGGACCCACGCTGGTTACCGGTTTCGCCCACATCCACGGCATGCCGGTGGGCATCGTCGCCAATAACGGCATCCTGTTCTCGGAGTCCGCGCAGAAGGGCGCGCACTTCATCGAACTGTGCGCGCAGCGCAAGATCCCGTTGGTCTTCCTGCAGAACATCACGGGCTTCATGGTGGGCCGCAAGTACGAAAACGAAGGCATCGCCCGCCATGGCGCCAAGATGGTGACGGCCGTGGCCACCGCCAACGTGCCCAAGTTCACCGTGCTCATCGGCGGCTCGTTCGGCGCCGGCAACTACGGCATGTGCGGCCGCGCCTATTCGCCCCGCATGCTGTTCATGTGGCCCAACGCCCGCATCTCGGTCATGGGCGGCGAGCAGGCGGCCAGCGTGCTGGCCACCGTGAAGCGCGATGGCATCGAAGCCCGCGGCGGCCAATGGTCGGCGGAGGAAGAGGCCGCCTTCAAGGCTCCCATCCGCGAACAGTACGAACACGAAGGGCATCCCTATTACGCCACCGCGCGCCTGTGGGACGACGGCATCATCGCCCCGTCCGATACGCGCCGCGTGCTGGGCCTGGCCTTGTCGGCCGCGCTGAACGCGCCCATCGAAGACACCAAGTTCGGCGTGTTCCGCATGTAGGGCGGCGCAGCCGCCCTCACCGCAGTTCAAGAATAATTTCAGCCTGGATGACATCCATGTTCGACACTTTGCTGATTGCCAACCGCGGAGAAATCGCCTGCCGCGTGGCCGCCACCGCCCGCCGGATGGGCATCCGCACCGTTGCGGTGTATTCCGACGCCGACGCCAACGCCCGCCACGTCGCGTCCTGCGACCAGGCCGTATACATCGGCGGCTCCGAGCCGCGCGCGAGCTACCTGCGCGCCGACGCCATCCTGCGGGCCGCGCGCGACACCGGCGCGCAGGCCATCCACCCCGGCTATGGCTTCCTGTCCGAAAACGAAGACTTCGCCAAGGCGGCCGCCGACGCCGGCATCGCCTTCGTCGGCCCGCCGGCTTCCGCCATCGCCGCCATGGGCAGCAAGTCCGCCGCCAAGGCCCTGATGGAAAAGGCCGGCGTGCCGCTGGTACCCGGCTACCACGGCGACAATCAGGACCCGGAGTTCCTGAAGAGCCAGGCCGACGCCATCGGCTATCCCGTGCTGATCAAGGCCAGCGCCGGCGGCGGCGGCAAAGGCATGCGCGTGGTGGAATCGTCCGGCGCCTTCCTCGATGCGCTGGCTTCCTGCCAGCGGGAAGCCGCGTCCAGCTTCGGCGACGACCGCGTGCTGATCGAACGCTACCTGCAAAAGCCGCGCCATATCGAGATCCAGGTGTTCGCCGACACGCAGGGCAATTGCGTCTACCTGTTCGAGCGCGACTGCTCGGTGCAGCGCCGCCATCAGAAAGTGATCGAAGAGGCGCCCGCCCCCGGCATGACGGAAGAGCGCCGCCAGGCGATGGGCGAGGCCGCGGTGGCGGCCGCGCGCGCCGTGGGCTACGTGGGCGCGGGCACGGTGGAATTCATCGCCGAACCGGACGGCCGCTTCTATTTCATGGAGATGAACACGCGCCTGCAGGTCGAGCACCCGGTCACCGAAATGATCACGGGGCACGACCTGGTCGAATGGCAGCTGCGCGTGGCCGCCGGCCAGCCGCTGCCGGCGCGCCAGGAAGACCTGCGCATCACCGGCCACGCCATCGAGGCCCGCATCTACGCGGAGAACCCCGAGAAGGGCTTCCTGCCCTCCATCGGCACGCTGGCCTACCTGGGCCTGCCGGCGCATACCGCCTTCGTCAACGGCGACATCCGCGTCGACGGCGGCGTGCGCATGGGCGACACGATCACGCCCTACTACGACCCCATGATCGCCAAGCTGATCGTGCACGGCGCCGACCGCGACCAGGCCCGCGCCCGCATGCTGCAGGCGCTGGCCCAGACGCAGGCGGTGGGCGTGCAGACCAACGTCGCCTTCCTGGCGCGGCTGATGAAGGACAGCGCCTTCGCCGCCGCCGACCTGGACACCGGCCTCATCGAGCGCCAGCGCGCCACGCTGCTGCCCGAACCCGAGGCCGCAGGCGCTTCCGTGCTGGCCCTGGCCAGCGCCGCGGTGCTGGTGCGCCAGGGCCTGGGCGCGCCCGGCAAGGGCGGCACCGATCCCTGGGACGCCCGCGACGGCTGGCGCCTGGGCGGCCGCTACCACCGTGAACTGCAATGGGTGGACAACGGCACGACCCGCAAGGCGCTCGTCGCGCGCGACGGCGCGGCCTGGACGCTGGACTGCGGCGACGGCCCGCAAGCCTTCCTGTGGCGCGCCCACGCCAGCGCCAATCCGAACCTTGCCTATGGCCTGCGCATCACGCTGAACGGCCACGAAAGCGCCGGCACGGTCGTGCTGCACGCGGACCGCGCCAATGTCTTCACCGACGCCGGCTCGCACATGCTGGAGCTCTACGATCCGCTGGCGCATTCGCAGGACACCCAGGGCGAACATGGCGGCGGGCTGACCGCGCCCATGCCGGGCAAGATCATCTCGATCTCGGTCAAGGCCGGCGACACCGTGGAGAAGGGCCAGCCGCTGCTCGTGATGGAAGCCATGAAGATGGAGCACACCATCTCCGCGCCGGCGGGCGGCAAGGTGGCGGAGGTGTTCTATGCCGTGGGCGACCAGGTGACCGAAGGAGCGGAACTGGTGGCGATCGGCGAATAGCCTGGCGCATCTCGCGCGCGGCGGCGCCATGCGCCGCGGAAGTGAACTCGGGGCGGCCTGCGGGCCGCCCCGATTCGCATGCGCGCCACAGTATTCATGTATTTATGCATTTTTCGCAATCATTTATGGAAATAGATTGTTCTTGTTATAAATAGCGTACCGCTCCTATCCTCTTCGCAACGTCATCCGACAGCAACGAGGAGATTCCGATGAGCGCGGTTCTGCAGACCAACGCGTCGCCGGCGGGCATGGTTCCGGCCGGCGTGGACCTGGTGGAGTACTACTACGAGCGAGGCTTCACCGATGGCCTGCCGGTGGTGCCGCCTACCCGGCAGAAGATCGACGAGATCGTGGAACGGCTGGGCGGAGACGCCGGCTTCGTGGAAGCCCGCGTGGCGCCGCGCTGGGGCGAACTGACCCGCGAGGTCCTGGCCATCAACATGGTGATGGCCGGCTGCAAGCCGGAGTACGCCCCGGTGGTGCTGGCGGGCGTGAAGGCCATTACCGACCAGGCCTTCAACCTCAACGGCGTGCAGGCGACCACGCACGTGGCCTCGCCCCTGCTGGTGGTCAACGGGCCCATTGCCCGCGAGATCGGCATGAACGGCGGCGTCAACGCCTTCGGTTCGGGCAACCGCGCCAACGCCACCATCGGCCGGGCGCTGCGCCTGATCATGCTGAACGTGGGCGGCGGCTGGCCCGGTGACCTGGACAAGAGCACGCTGGGCCATCCCGGCAAATATACCTACTGCGTCTGCGAAAACGAGCTGCAAAGCCCGCTGGCGCCGTATCACGTGGAGCATGGCTACAAGCCCGAGGACTCCACCGTCTTCGCAATGGCCGCCGAGGCGCCGCACAGCGTGACCAACCATATTTCGAACGACCCCGAGGGCATCCTGGACACCATGTGCTCCGCCATGAGCACCATCGCGTCCAACAGCGCCGTGCTGGGCGGCCACATCGCCGTGGTGCTGGGCCTGGAGCATGCCCAGACCATCGGCAAGCACGGCTGGTCGCGCGCCGACGTGCGCAACTACCTGTACGTCAATCACGGCAACCGCTTCATCGACCTGGCCTATGGCCACCGCTACGGCAAGGTCTACAACCGCAACCTGCCGAAGTACTACAAGCGCGAGGACGACACCCGTATCCCCATCGTGCACAGCCCCGATCACATCCATCTGTTCGTGATGGGCGGCGAGGCCGGCCGTTTTTCGGTGCTGATCCCCGGCTGGGGGCACATGAGCACGCCCGTGCTGCGCGCGATCGACGGCGCCAATGCCGCCGGAGCCGGCGATTGCACGAGCGGCGCCTGCGCCATCTGACGCGGCGCCCAGGACACAACCAGGAGCAGGAACATGCAGATGAACAACGGTGAAAAAGTCGCGGTGTTCGACCCGCGCGGCGCTCTGCGCTTCGAGGACGCGCCGGTATCGGCGCGCAAGACAGCCCTGGCCGGGCTGCGGCTGGGCATCCTCGACAACTCCAAGTGGAACGCCAACAAGCTGCTGCGCGGCGCGGCGGCAGCGCTGGGCGAGGACATCGAATTCGCCCAGGTCAACTACTACGTCAAGCACAGCTTCTCCAAGGATGCGGCCCCCGAACTCATCGAACGCATCGCGGCCGAGAACGACATCGTGCTCACCGCCATCGGCGACTGCGGTTCGTGCTGCTCGGCCTGCGTGCGCGACTCCATCGCGCTGGAACGATTGGGTGTGCCCAGCGCCGTCATCATCACCACCGAATTCGCGCGCGAAACCGAACTGACCCGGCAGGCCATCGGCATGAAGACGCTGGAGCCTGTCGTGATCGCGCATCCAGTCAGCTCCATCACGGCCGAGGAGGTGGCGCAGCGCGTCGCCCAGATCAAGGAGCAGGCGCAGCAGGTATGGCTGGGCACCAAGGCTCCGCTGCAGGTGCGCGTGGAACTGCAATAGCGGCCGCATTGCGTCGCGATGGCGCGCCACGGAACGCGCCGACACGGGGAGGGGAACGATGGGCGCACTGTCGCACCTGCGGGTGCTGGACCTTTCGCGCGTGCTGGCGGGCCCCTGGGCGAGCCAGCTGCTGGCGGACCTGGGCGCGGAGGTCATCAAGATCGAACGGCCGGGCCAGGGCGACGACACACGCGGCTGGGGTCCGCCCTGGATCAGCGATCCGCAATGGGGCGAAGTCGCGCAATCGGCCTATTTCGCCGGCGCCAACCGCAACAAGAAGTCCGTCGCCGTGGACATCGCCACCGCCGAAGGGCAGCGGCTGGTGGCCGCGCTGGCAGCGCAATGCGATGTGCTGATCGAGAACTTCAAGGTAGGCGGGCTGCGGGCCTACGGCCTGGACTACGACACGCTCAGGCATCGGCACCCGGGGCTGGTGTACTGCTCCATCACCGGCTTCGGCCAGGACGGCCCCTACGCCGCGCGGCCGGGCTATGACTTCCTGATCCAGGGCATGGGCGGCCTGATGAGCATCACCGGCCGCGGCGACGGGCAGCCCGGCGCCGGGCCGTTGAAGGTGGGCGTGGCGCTGACGGACATCCTGACGGGCCTGTATGCCACCGCCGGCATCCAGGCCGCGCTGGCGCACCGCGACCGCACGGGCGAGGGCCAGCACGTGGACGTGGCCCTGCTGGACGTGCAGGTGGCGGCGCTGGCCAACCAGGCCATGAATTTCCTGGCCAGCGGCCGCGAGCCCGAACGCCTGGGCAATGCCCATCCCAACATCGTGCCGTACCAGGACTTCGCCACCCGCGACGGCCACGTCATCGTGACGGTAGGCAACGACGCGCAGTTCCGCCGCTTCTGCGGCGCCATCGGCCGCCCCGAGCTGGCCGACGAGCCGCGCTATGCCACCAATACCGCGCGCCTGGCCTCGCGCGAGACGCTGATCCCCCTGATCCAGGCGCAAATGGCGCTCCGTCCCAGCGCGCACTGGCTGCGCGAACTGGAAGCGCTGGCGGTGCCCTGCGGCCCGATAAACGGCCTGGAACAAGTGTTCGCCGACCCCCAGGTCCTGCAACGCGGCATGCGCGTGCCGATGCCCGGCGCGCAAACCGGCTGCGCCGACCTGGTCGGCAACCCCCTGCATTTATCGGCGACGCCCGTGGAATACCGCAGCGCGCCGCCGGTATTGGGCGCCCATACGGAGCCGGTCCTGCGCGACGTGCTGGGACTGGCGCCGCAGGCGCTGGCCGAACTGCGGCGCGATGGCGCGATCGCGGTCGGCCCCTGAGCTGTGCCCTACACAAGAAAGCGACAAGGGAGACAAACCATGGAACCACGCATTCGAGCAGAGGCATTGAGCAACCCGCGCAGGCGCCGCCTGCTGATCGGCGCCGCCGGCGCCACCCTGGGCGCGCTGGGCGGCGGCGCCAGGGCGTACGCCGCCAGCGGCTATCCGTCCAAGCCGTTGCGCGTCGTCATTCCCTATCCGCCCGGCGGCCCGACCGACATCGTCGGCCGGATCGTCGCAACGACGCTGGCGGACAAGCTGGGGCAATCCGTCGTCATCGACAACCGGCCGGGCGCCAGCGGCATGATAGGCGCCGACATGGTGGCCAAGGCGGCGCCGGACGGCTACGTGCTGCTGATCAACGTCTCCGGCCAGCTGGTCAATCCCGCGCTGTACGCGAATATGTCGCATGATCCGCTCAAGGACTTCCGCGGCATCACCAACCTGGCTTCCACGCCGATCCAGCTGGTGATCAGCGCCAACTCGCCGGTGCGCTCCGTGGCGGAACTGATCGAGCTGGTGCGCTCGCAGCCCGGCCGGCACAATTTCGCGTCGTCCAGCAACGGCACCCCCGGCCATCTGGCCGGCGAGGTCTTCAAGGCCGCGGCCAAGCTCGACGTCACCCACATCCCGTACAAGGGCAGCGCGCCCGCGCTCACGGATGTGGTGGGCGGCCAGGTCACCTATATGCTGGATTCGATGCCTTCCTCGATCAGCCTGGTCAAGGGCGGCAAGCTGCGCGCGCTGGCGGTCACTTCCGCCCAGCGCGTGGATGCGCTGCCCGACGTGCCGACCTTCGCCGAGCTGGGGTATCCGGACGTGAACCTGACCACCTGGTATGGCATGTGGGCGCCGGCCCAGACGCCGCCCGGCCTGATCGCCAGCATCTACGAAACGGTGAGCGGCGTACTGCAGCAGCCCGACGTGCGCACCAGGCTGGCCGATTCGCAGGCCATGCCGGTGGGCGACACGCCCGAGCATTTCGATGCCTACTGCCGCAGCGAAGCCAAGCGCTACGCCGAGATCGTGCGGCGCGCCGGGATCCGCCTGCAATGAACGCCGCCGGATCTCCGCGCCACGCGCGGGTGCTCATCCTGGGATCCGGCCCGGCCGGATACGCCGCCGCCGTGTATGCCGCCCGCGCCAACCTGCAGCCTGTCCTGATCGCCGGCATGGCGCAGGGCGGCCAGCTCATGACCACGACCGACGTGGACAACTGGCCCGCGGACGCGGCCGGCGTGCAAGGGCCGGAACTGATGCAGCGCTTCCAGGACCATGCGCTGCGCTTCGGCACCGAGGTCATCGCCGACCACGTGCAGAGCGTGGACCTGTCGCGCAGGCCCTTCGTCCTGCGCGGCGAGCGCGCCGCCTATACCTGCGACACGCTGATCGTGGCCACGGGCGCGGTCGCGCGCTATCTGGGGCTTGCATCCGAGCAGGCCTACATGGGCCGCGGCGTATCCGGCTGCGCCACCTGCGACGGCTTCTTCCATCGCGGCCGGGACGTATGCGTGGTGGGTGGCGGCAATACGGCGGTGGAGGAAGCGCTGTACCTGTCCAACATCGCGCGCTCCCTCACCCTGGTCCACCGGCGCGACGCCTTCCGGGCCGAGCCCATCATGCTGGACAAGCTGGCCGCCAAGGTGGAGCAGGGGCAGATCCGGTTGCGCCTGCGCAGCGTGCTGGAGGAAGTGCTGGGCGACGAATCCGGCGTCACCGGCGTGCGCATCCGCAACCTGGCCGACGGCGCATGCGCGGACCTGGAGGTCAGCGGCTGTTTCGTGGCCATCGGCCACCGGCCCAGCACCGAGCTGTTCCAGGGCCAGCTGGAACTCGAAGACGGCTACATCGTGACGCGGGCAGGCCGCAAGGGGCTGGCCACCATGACCAGCGTGAACGGCGTGTTCGCCGCGGGCGACGTGCAGGACCACGTGTACCGCCAGGCCATCACCAGCGCGGGCAGCGGCTGCATGGCGGCGCTGGACGCGCAGCGCTTCCTGGAACAGGCTTCTGCCTGGCCGGCTTGAAAGTTCCCTGGCAACCCCATATCATTGCCTGGCAGGGCCGGTCCACTGACCGGTCCTGATCTTCTCCGGCCCTCGCGGCTGTCTCTGCCTCGCGCACTCCATCGTCCCGCCGCCTCCCAGGCCGCCTCTTAGGCCACCGCCCGGCGCCGACGATCTCCCCCGGTTTTCCTCACTCCCCTCAACCCGCGTTTCCACGGGAAAAGCATGCGCCATTCCAAAACAATTGCCCCTGCGGGCAATGACGGACCTTTGCTGTCCGTTCTTTCGATGTCCGTATTCTTCGTCGGCGCGAGCGAATTCATGCTCACGGCGATGTTGAACCCGCTCAGCGGCGCCTTCGGCGCCAGTTCCGCCCAGGTCGCATGGCTGATCTCCAGCTATGCGCTCGCGTACGCGATCGCGGCGCCCGTCTTCGGCCACCTGTCGGACCGTATCGACCGGCGCCGCCTATTGCTCTTCGCGTTGCTATTGTCCGCGGCAGACGGCCTGGGCATCGCCTTCGCGCCGACTTTCGAAATCGCGGTGGCACTGCGGATTTTTGGCGGCCTCGCCTCCGCGATCATCGTCCCCAATGCGTTCGCGCTGGTCGCCGAATCCGTCCCGCGCGAGCGCCATGCGTCGGCCATGGGCGCCGTCATGCTCGGCATGACCGCGGGCATCGCGGCGGGCCCCGCGCTTGCCGGCCTGCTTACCCAGTGGATAGGCTGGCGCGCGCCCTTCGTGCTGACTTCGGCGGGATGCCTCGCCGCCTGCATCGCGGGCGCCATCGCGATACCCGGCCGCCGCGCTCCCGCCTCGCCGGGCCCCATGCGCGCGATGCAATGGCTGCGCAGGCCGCTCATCGTGCGCCCCCTGCTCGCCAAGGGGCTTTGGAATGGGACCGGCGTTGCCGCGTTCCTGCTGTCGGGGGAAGTCTTGCGCATGCGCTATCAGCTGGACGTGGCCCATGTCGGGCTTAGCGTGGCCGCATTCGGCATCGGGCTCGCCGCGGGCAATCTCTGCGCCGGCACGTTGCGGCGCCTTGGTTCCGGCGAAGAGCGGGCGCTGGTCATCACCACCGCGCTGCTCATTGCCTCCGTGGCCGCGTTCTATCTGCTGCCCTTGCCGCTGCCGGGCGCGCTCGTTTGCCTGGCCGCATGGGGAGCCGCGCTGGGCGCGGGCGCGCCGCTGTCCACCGCCGTGCTGGCGAACCGCTCTGAGCGCGACAAGGGCGCGGTGCTGGCCGCCGCGGAAACCCTGAACAACGTTTCGATCCTGTCGTTCGTTCCATTGGCGTCACCGCTGCTCGCGGCAGGAAGCGGCCAGCTGGCGGCAGGCGTGTTCCTGACGGGCCTGGGCGTCGGCGCCGCCCTGACGGTCCATGACGCCTTGAGGGCGGATTGATTGGCCGGTCAGGCCCCTTCGCGCCGCCCCCGGCGGCCGCGCGCGGCGGGAACCACTTGCACCCAGTCGTTGCGCAACTGCGCCAGGAAGCCGCTGCTGCTGGGCGTCAGGCCGCGCTCCTTGAGATACACCACGCCGATGGCCTGGCTGAGCGCCGGCCGGGTCAGCGGCCGCGCCACCAGGTCCGCGCTCAGCGCGGCGGGCACCGCGCCGCCGGGCACGATGGCGATCCCCACGCCCGCCCACACGCATTGCATCACCGTGGCGAACTGGCTCACGGTGACCGCGTGCCGCAGCGGCACGCCGGCGATCGAGGCATGGCTGTCGATCAGGCGCCGCGTCTGCGCCTCCCTGGGCAGCGAGACCAGCGCATACGGCGCCAGCTGCTCCAGCGTCAAGCCCGCCTGCGTGGACAGCGGATGCTTGCGCGGCATCACCACGTGGAAGACCTCGCGGCCCAGCGACACGACCGAAAACTCGCCCGGCACCTCGTCGATGTAGGTGATCCCCATGTCGGCCACGCCGCTGCGCACGTCGTCCAGCACCGTGCCATGCACGCCCTCGCGGATCTGCAGTTCGATGCGGGGCCGGGATTCCCGGTACCGGGCCACGATGCCCGGCAGCTGGGTATAGGCCACCGACATCACCGCGGACACGATGCTGCGGCCGCGCTGCTCATCGGAGATCTCGCGCATGTTCTCGAACGAAATACGCAAGTCGGAAAGAACGCGGTTCGCCAGCGACACGAACTCCTGGCCCGCCGCCGTGGTCTCCACCCGCCGCGTGGAACGATGGAACAGCTCCACGCCCAGCGCCTTTTCCACGCGCTGCACCGTGCGCGTCAACGCGGGCTGCGAGATGTGCAGCGTCAGGGCGGCAGCCACGAAGCTGCCGCATTCGGCGACGGTGCAGATCGCCTGCAGCTCGCGGGAACTCAGATCGGGAAGCGTGGCCATGGGGGATACGTCCATCGAAGACGCTGATGCGGAAACTGGAAATATATACGCCCGACCTCCATTTCATGCATGAATCCGGGCCGGGCGCGCGGCCCCCCTCTTAGTTTCCCGTCAGCGAATTGTCCCTAGAATGCCGGTTCCGGCGCCCGCCGCGCGCCCCCGCCCACCCCCCCATGCCTGCCCCCGACGCCTCCAGTCCGCTTTCCCGTCCCGCCTTCCTGCATTTCCTCTGCGCCCGCGTGGGCGCGTCGCTGGCCTTCCAGATCGTGTCCGTCGCGGTGGGCTGGCAGATCTACGAACTGTCCGGCAGCGCGCTGGACCTGGGCCTGATCGGGCTGGCGCAATTCCTGCCCATGGCGGCGCTGACGCTGGTGGTCGGCCACGTGGCCGACCGCTACGACCGCCGCAAGATCGTGGCTATCTGCATGGCCATCGAGGCCCTGGCCACGCTGACGCTGGCGGCGGCCGCGCTCCACGGCCTGGGCGGCAGGCCGCTGATCTACGCCACGCTCATCGTCATGAGCTCGGCGCGCGCCTTCGAGGCGCCCACCCTCACCACGCTGATCCCCGCCATCGTGCCGCGCGCCTGGCTGCCGCGCGCCACCGCGCTGTCGTCCTCGGGCGGGCAGATCGCGCAGATCGCCGGGCCCGCGCTGGGCGGCGTGGGCTACGGCCTGGGCGCGGGCTGGATCTATTGCGTGGCCGCCGCCCTGTACCTGACCGCCTTCGCTTCCATCGCCAGCATGTCCGTTGACCGCGCGCCCCCGCGCAAGGAGCCCACCACCTGGCGCACCTTGTTCGCGGGCATCACCTTCATCTTCCAGCGCCGCCTGCTGCTGGGCACGCTGTCGCTGGACCTGTTCGCCGTGCTGCTGGGCGGCGCGACGGCGCTGCTGCCCATCTTCGCCAAGGACATCCTGAACGCCGGCCCCTGGGCGCTGGGCGCGCTGCGCGCCGCCCCGGCCTGCGGCGCCATGCTCATGTCCCTCACGCTGGCGCGGCTGAGCCTGGGCGAGCATGTGGGGCGGCTGCTGTTCGGCGCCCTGGTGCTGTTCGGCGCGGCGACCACGGTGTTCGGGCTGTCCACCTCGATCCCGCTGTCGGTGGCCGCGCTGGTGGTGCTGGGCGCTGCCGACTCCATCAGCGTGGTGGTGCGGTCCTCGCTGGTGCAGCTGAACACGCCCGACCATATGCTGGGCCGCGTCAGCGCGGTGAACACGTTGTTCGTCAGCGCCTCCAACCAGCTGGGCGAATTCGAGTCCGGCATGTTGGCCGCCCTGGTCGGCGCGGTGCCCGCCGTCGTGATCGGCGGCGTGGGCACCGTGGCGGTGGCGGGGCTGTGGATGTGGTGGTTCCCGGAATTGCGCAAACTGCGCACCCTGACCCCGGCATGAAGCCCACGCGGGGCGGCGACGGGTTCAGTCCCCCGCCGCCTCCGCCCGCGCCGCCGGCACGGCGCGGGACGCTTGCGCGCCGCCCGTGAGCCGCGCGAACAGCAGGAAGCTGGCGGCCACCGCCACCAGGTTGTAGATCGTGGCCCAGGCCAGCGCATGGCCATAGCGCTGCGCGCGGTCCACGCCCAGCAGCTCGGGCGATCCGATCGCCGCGAACAGCACCACGCCCACCGCCGCCACGCCGACGGTGGTGCCCGTCAATTGCATGGTGGACGAGATGCCCGATCCCATGCCCGCGTCTTCCGCCCGCACCGAACCCAGCACGGCGTTGAACGCCAGCGGTATCACGACGCCCTGGCCGGCGCCATTGAGCACCAGCGCCGCCACGATCAGGCTCATGTTGGCCACGTCCAGGAGCGCGCCCGCCGCCGACAAGGCGATGCCCGCGCCGAACACCAGCACACCCAGCAGCAGCGCGCGGCGGCCCAGCCGCTCCGCCAGGCGCGGGCCGCTGAGCGAGGCCGCGAAGAACGCGACCGCAGACGGCGTGAACACCGCGCCCGCGGCCAGCGGGCCCAGGTCCAGGCCGAACTGCAGCAGCATGGTCAACGACAGGAAGAAGGAACTGATCGCGGAAAAGAACAGGAACACCGCGCTCACGCCCGTGACGAAGCGGCGATTGGCGAACAAGGCCATCTCGATCAGCGGCACCCCGCCGCGCCTCGACAGACCCCGCTCATAGCGCACGAAGGCGGCCAGCACGGGCACCGCCGCCACCGGACCGGCGTACGACCACCAGGGCCAGCCGTGGTCGTGCCCCAGCATGATGGGCACCAGCAGCAGGAACAGGCCCAGCGCCGCCAGCAGGGCGCCCGCGAAGTCGAGCCGGCTGGAAACGGATGCGCGCGTCTCGGGGATGCAGAGGCGGGCGGCCAGCATCGCCGCCAGCCCGATAGGCAGGTTGATCAGGAATATCGTGCGCCAGCCCAGGCCGGCATAGTCCTGCTCGATCAGGAACCCGCCCGCAAGCTGCGATATGGTCGCCGCCACGCCCTGCACCGCGCCCATCGCCCCGAAGGCCCGCGCGCGGCTGGCGCCGTCGAACATGACGCGGATGGAGGCCAGCACCTGCGGCATCAGCAGGGCGGCCGCGGCGCCCTGGATCACGCGCCCGCCAATTAGAATCCCGGGACCGGGGGCCAGCCCGCAAATCAATGACGACGCGGTGAACAAGCCCATGCCCCACAGGAAAATGCGGCGGCGGCCGTACAGATCGCCCAGCCGCGCGCCGATGACCAGCAGCACGGCGAGCGCGGCGTCGTAGGCGACGATGACCAGGTGGACCTGCGAGAAGCTCGCGCCCAGCCGGGTCTGCAGGCTGGGCAGCGATACATTGACGATGAAGAGGTCGAGAATGATGAGGAAATTCGCCGAAAGCAGGGCGGCCAGGGCAAACCAGCGGCCCGTGCCGGAGGAAGAAGAGTCGGTCATGTCGTTGGCCCGAGGGGATGGAAAGCATTAATATACGTACGACCGTATATTAAATTGAAGAATCGCATGCTGACAAGCGAGGACGGACTCATGGTTGAAACGGATCGCCGCCGCATCCGGGGCGAGAAGGCGCGCGCCGGGGTATTGGCCCATTCGGCGCGCATCGCGTCGGTCGAAGGGCTGGAAGGGCTGACGTTCGGCCGCCTGGCCACCGAGGCGGGCGTGGCCAAGGGCAATATCCAGGTGCTGTTCGGCGACAAGGAAGCCTTGCAGCTGGCCACGCTGGAAAGCGCGGTGGATCTCTACCGCCTGGAGGTGGTGGCGCCCGCGATGGCCCTTGCCAGCCCCGGCGAGCGGCTGCAAGCGCTGGTCAAGGGCTGGTTCCGGTTCGTGCAGGGCCGCAGCCTGCCCGGCGGCTGTTTCCTGACGGCGGCCAGCAACGAATACCGCACCCGGCCCGGCGCGATCCGCGACCGCGTGAACCAGCATAGGAGCGAAGCCCGCGAGCGCTTCGAAACGCTCGCTCGCGAGGCCGTCGCGGCGAAAGAACTGCCGGCGTCCACGGATCCGGTCAGGCTGGCTTTCGATCTGCTGGCCTACCAGGCCATCGCCAATGTGGCCGCGTCGATGGGCGACGAGGCGCAGTTCACGATGGCGCGGGAACGCTCGCTGGAAATCGTCTCCGCAAAATAGGACCGCCAGCTCCCCCTATCCTCTCCGCGCCGCCGGCCAAAGTTGATACAATAGGAATCATTATCATTCCATTCAAGCCTTGACCACGCGCCCGGCCCCGCCCGCCGCTCGGCGGCCATGGCTCCAGGGGCATCATGGGGGAGCGTTTCTTCGGCGTGATCGCCGAGGCGTACAAAGCGTGGAACGCGGAGCTGACCGGTTTCCTGAACCGCCAGCTCAAGCGTTCGCCGGATACCGCCCAGGATCTGGCGCAGGAAACCTTCGCCAGGTGGCTGGCGGCCAGCAATGGCGCCGAGCCGCCCGAAAAGCCCCGCGCCTACCTCTACGAAATCGCCCGCAACCTGCTGCGCGACCACTGGCGCCGCGAAGGCGTGCGCGGCGAACACCTGGCGGCCAGCCTCGACGACCAGGCATTCGCGCCGCAAGCGGGCAGCCTGGCCGCCGACCCGGCGACGCAGCCCGAGGCGCGCGCCGACGTCAACCAGCGCCTGCGGATGCTGCAGGCCGCCATCGACGCCATGCCCCCGCGCCAGCGCGAGGCCTTCCTGCTTTATCGGTATGATGAATTGCGTTGCGAGGAAATCGCCGACCGCATGGGCATTTCGCTGCGGGCGGTGGAAAAGCACCTGCAACTGGCGTTGGCGCACTGCAAACGCCACGTGCACGGCGAAGCATCATGACCCGATCCCGTTCCCTGTCCCCAATCGAAGAGGCCGCAAGCGCATGGTTCATGCGCCGCCGCGAGCGCTCGCCCGACGCGGGCGCCGAACAGGCGTTCCAGGCATGGCTGGCGGAATCGCCACGGCACAGGCAGGAGTACGAGCGCCTGGCCCAGGTCTGGGAAGACATGGCCTCCCTGCCGCGTCCGGCCGCGGCGCCAGCCAGGCCCCCTGCGCCGCCCCGGCCCGCGCGCCGGCCGGCCTTCCTGCGCTGGAGCGGGGCGCTGGCCGCCCTGGTGCTGGTCGCCAGCGCGGCCTACCAGTACCTGCCCGTCAGCTATGAATCGGTCGCCAACGCGTCCACCCAGACCCGCAGCCTGGACATGCCCGACGGCACCCGGGTGCACGCCAATGTCGGCACCCGTGTCAGCGTGCGCTACACGCTGGCCGAGCGGCGCATCGACATCGACGGCGGCGAGGTCTACATCGACGCCGCCTCCGACCGCCGCCCCCTCGTCGTGTCCGCCGGTGGCGCCGAGCTGCGCGACATCGGCACCGAATTCAATGTGCTGCTGCTGCCCGACACGCTGCAGGTGGGCGTGCGCAGCGGGCAAGTGATGCTGGACGCCAGCGGCGCGGAAGGCCCGAAGGAGCACACGCTGCGGGCCGGCGACACCGTGCTGCTGGCGCGCGCCGGCGGCCGTCTGCTGGGCCGCCAGCAGGTGGCGCCCGGCGAGATCGGCGCCTGGCAGGATGGCGTGGCGGTCGTCCACGACGCCACCCTGCAGCAGCTGGCCGGCTACCTGGGCCTGTACCGCGACGCCCCGGTGCGTTTCGCCGACGAGCGCGCCCGCGGCCTGCGCCTGTCCGGCACGCTGGACCTGCGCCATCCCGAGGCCTTCCTGGACACGCTGCCCGGCCTGCTGCCCGTGACGCTGAACCGCCGTCCCGACGGCTCGGCGGTGATCGCCAGCCGCTGAACCCTGTCCGTCTCGAATTGCGAATAATTTTTCTTTCGGACGTACGGGTTCCGGCGCCTGGCGCGTCTTCCCCGATGAAGATCCACTTCTTGACTGGGGAAAGTCCATGGCGCAACGCCATTTTCGCCGCCGGCTGAATGCCGGCCGTTACGCGCTGCTGTGCGCGCTGTCGATGAGCGCCGCGCTGGCGGTCCAGGCCTTCGCGCCGTCCGTGGCCCACGCCCAAACCGCCGCCGCGCAGGCCTTCGACCTGCCTGCCGGCAGCCTGGCCGATGCGCTGGTGGCGCTGGGCCGCCAGGCGCAGGTGCAGGTGCTGTTCAGCCCCGACGCGGTCGCGGGCCGCCAGGCGCCCGCCGTGTCCGGCAAGATGAGCGCGCAGGCGGCGCTGAACCGCCTGCTGGCGAAGAGCGGCCTGGTCGCGGTGCCCAGCGCCACGGGCTTCGTGGTGCGCTTCCCGGCGGCCTCCACCGCCACCGACGCAACGACGCTGGCGCCGGTCACGGTCACCGGCAGCGATCTCGCCGTCACCGAGGGCACGGGCTCCTACACCTCGTCCGCCGTCACCCTGGGCAAGAACGCGCAAAGCCTGCGCCAGATCCCGCAGTCTGTTTCCGTGGTCACGCGCCAGCTGCTGGACGATCAGAACCTGGTGAACCTGGACGACGCGATGCGCACCGTGACCGGCATCACGGTGGAAGCGGGCAGCATCGGCGGCAACCACGGCAACTTCTATTCGCGCGGCTATGCGCTGGACACCATCCAGGTGGACGGCGTGAACACGCCCGCCAGCACCGGCAACGACCTGAGCTCGGGTTTCGGCCTGGCCATCTACGACCACATCGAGGTGCTGCGCGGCCCCTCCGGCCTGTTCCAGGGCGCGGGCGACCCCGGCGGCACCGTCAACCTGGTGCGCAAGCGCGCAATGAAGGACTTCGCCTTCAGCGGGCAGGTGATGACGGGATCCTGGGACCGCTACTACGCCGAGGCCGACATCACCGGCCCGCTGGACAGCGATGGCCGGCTGCGCGGCCGTCTGGTGGCGTCCTATGACGACCGCCGCTCCTTCGTCGACGGCGTCTACACCGAAAAGCCCCTGTTCTACGGCACCCTGAGCTTCGACCTGACGCCCGACACCGTCCTGACCGCCGGCGCCACCTACCAGCAGTACAAGGGCCGCCCCTTCTTCGGCCTGCCCGGCTACGAGGATGGCCAATTGCTGGACGTGCGCCGCTCCACCAACCTGGATCCCAGCTGGAACCACATCACCGAAGAGATCACCGAGTACTTCGCCGACGTGGAACACCGCCTGTCCAACGGCGGCCGCATCAAGGTCAGCGGCGTCTACCGCGAACAGGACGAGCCCAGCCGCGAATTCGGCTGGTCCGACTGCGCGGTGGATCCGGTCACGGGCGACACCTGCCTCGTCTCGTGGAAATACCGCAGCCACTGGAAAACCTATGGCCTGGACGCCTTCGTCGCCACGCCGTTCCAGGCCTTCGGCCGTGAACACGAGTTGATCGTGGGCGCGGACTACCGCAACATCCACAAGAACTTCCGCTACGGCGGCGGCGACAACGCCGACATCAACCTCTACCACCCGGACAACGACATCCCCAAGCCGGACTACGAGTTCACCAACGGCAACGACAGCAAGACCGACCAGTACGGCCTGTATGCGCGCACCAATCTGCGAGTGGCCGACGCGGCCACCATCATCGCCGGCGGCCGCTTCACCTGGTGGGAAAACCGCACCCAGAACCGCAACGCCTACTTCAACCAGTTCACCGACACCAGCGACAAGATCAATGGCAAGTTCACGCCCTACCTCGGCCTGGTGGTGGACCTGAACGAACAGTTGTCGGCCTATGCCAGCTACACCAGCATCTTCACGCCGCAGACCACCACCGACGTCAACGGCCAGTTGCTGGACCCGCGCACCGGCAAGCAGTTCGAGATCGGCCTGAAGGGCGAGTTCCTGGACAAGCGGCTGAACGGCCATGCCGCGCTCTTCCGCATGGAAGACGAAAACCGCGCCATGACCGACCCGGACAATCCGCTCTTCTCCATGGCCGCGGGCAAGATGCGCAGCCAGGGCTTCGAGGCCGAAATCAGCGGCAGCCCGGCGCCGGGCTGGGACATCACCGCAGGCTACGCCTACACCACCACCAAGACCCTGAAGGGCACGGAAGAGCAGAAGTCGCAGCAATACGCCTTCATCACGCCGCGCCACACCTTCAACCTATGGACGAAGTACACCTTCGCCACGGGGTCGCTGGAAGGCCTGTCGCTGGGCGCGGGCGTGCGCAGCGTCAGCAGCATGTACCGCCTGAACGGCCCGGTGAAATTCGAGCAGCGCCCCTACACCACCGTGTCCGCGCAGGCCGGTTACCGCTTCAACAAGCACCTGGACGCCACCCTGACGGTGAACAACCTGTTCGACAAGGTCTATTACCAGCGCGTATGGGCGGCCTACGGCTCGAACTACTACGGCGAGCCGCGAAGCGTGATGCTGAACCTGCGGGCGACGTACTGAACATCGCGCCGGAACGCGCAGCCGCCATGCGCCTTGCGGCGCGGCGGCATCAGGGCTCGCAGGGAATCAGGTGTTGTCTTTCACGGTAGGCGTGGGCCCGTTGGCCTTGACGGACGCAACGCCTTTGTCCCGCGCCGCCGCGCTCGAATACATTTCGCTGCGGCCGATGGCCTGGCCGTTCGCCGCGTTCAACGTGAAATAGGGCGAGCCGTCGCTGGCCGTCTTGAGCTGGTATCTCGCGTCGACCTGCGAGTTCTGGCGGACCGATGCGATGCCATCCTGGGCGCTGGCCTTGGTGGTGTATCGCTCGCTAGTGAGGATGACTTCGTTGTTGCCGGCTTTCAGGTTGAACATGTACTGATCGCCGCTGCGCTTCAAATCGTAGTAACCACTCATAGCAATCTCCAATATTCTGGCTTGGTCTAGGAATTGGCTGATACTGCGATGCGCACACTTGAACGCTGGCTGATAGTAGTGCAAGTCCTGTGTTCTGGAAATACGCGCCACGCGCACGTCCGTTTCGTCCGGCAAGGCGGCGCTGCGGCCGCCCGATAGGCCGCTATTCTTCTCGCACGGCGCGGATCAGGTCGGGCGCGGCATCGGATTGCGGCTTGAAGTACAGCGTGGGCGCCCGATACACCAGGTCGCGCAGCGCCGCCTCCAGCTTGGGCATCTTGAAATCCGCCGCGCTCGGCGCCTGCCGGAAATCGTCCAGGCTGGCGGGCAGATGCTTCAAGGTAATCGCGTCTATAAAGCAAATGGGATCGGCGGCCATCACCTCGCACGAATCCGGCGTGATCACCGGCTGGTCCACCGGCAGCACGAAACCGTCCGTCAGCACCGCCTCTCCCGCCTCCAGCTTGATTGCGGCGATCGGCGAGAACGCCAGGTCGACGTCGATGGCGGGCACTCGCGCGGCATCGGCCTTGCCCTGCTTGAACGCGCGCTCCACATCAATCCACCAGCGGAACTCCCGTGCCGCCTCATCGCAACCGCCGCCCAGCCGCAGCAACACCTCGCAGCCCTGGCCCAGGCCATCGTCGGCCTCTTGCTCCGATTGCGGCGCGCCGGCGGTCCGCTTGAAGTCGCGATCCACCGCGTATCCCAGCTCCGCCATGCCGATCTTCTTCAGCCTGTCGGCCGAGCTCAGCGAACCCGGCCCCGGCTCGATATCGGGCAGCTCGGTGCGAGGCTGATGATACGTAATACGGTTGAGCCGGTACTCGCCCGGCCACACGGGAATCACCTGATAAAGCAGCTTGCCTCGAGGCGTTTGAAACGACGGGCCGACATCCAGCAGATCCGGCTTGTGATCGCCCTGTCCGGCGCTGATCGCCGGGCCCTTTTCCGACGTGTGATTCCAGCGCAGCAAGGTACTGCGCTCACGCAGGTAGCGATCGCGCGTCGCTTCGTCATCGAAATCGCGCCGGGGCGCGGCGTCCAGATTGACGGTCGGAATCACAAGCAGCGCCAGCCCCTGTTGCCGCGCATCGCCCAGCAAACCATCAATGTGCTCGCGGTGGCGCTCCCTCATCGCTGCCGCGCGCGCCGCCAACTCCGAATCGGAAACGGGCTCGGCAAACGCCAGCACCGGGGCAAGAAAAGCAATCAGGCAAGCTCGGACAAGCACGGGGAAAGACGGCATCGTTCTTGGTTCCTGTATTCGAAGCGGAAGGACGAGGCATCGCGGCATTCGAGTATTGGCACCGCAGTGCCTCGGCAAGAAGCGAGGCCATGATATCGCGTCGAAGCGCCATTCAAGGGCGGCCGGTCTTTCCAGAAGCTTTCAGCCGATTATTTTTTGCCGCCTAAATGTCATAACTGAAAGTCGTGACCTGCAGGCCAGGTTCGATCCGAAGCCGGAATCCGTAAGGCGCGGGGCGGGCATTATCGTATCGGCCGGCGAACAGGTTCGCCGCCGCGAATTCGATGTATTTCCCACTTTTTTCGGCGATCACCCGCGCGCCGGGGCAATCCAGAATATTCAAGTGCACGACCGGCTCGCTCACTCCCTCGCAGCGGATCGCAAGTTCCACATCGCCATCGAAAGGCCAGATCGTCAGCGCCAGGAACAGCGGCCGCCGATCCACCACGTAGCGATAGGAAACGCCATATTCGTCCTCGGACGGCAGCACGCCGAGAATATCGAGAAAATCGTTGGGGTCCCAGGAAAAATCCGGCATGAATATCCCGTTCAATGTGGTTGCCGAGCGCGATTCCCCACCGCGAAAGTGTTGGAAATCCGCGTCACGAAAGATTTTCTTGCACCTCGGCAACTCTAGACAGTTATCTAAATAACTGCAAAGCAATGCGAAGTTTGCAAGCATTGTGAGCTAGGATGAATTCGTGTCCTATCAAGGAAACCCATCATGGCTCCTACCTCGCAAAAACCGCTTGCCCTCAAGTCGGTACGCCCCAATGTCATGGAGGTCGAGTACGGCGCATTTCGTGGCTACGTGGACGTCATAGATCACTCGCAGCAGACTCCCATGTGCAAGACGTACTTCTGCCGCACCGTCTGGCCATCCCGGGACATGGCCGAACAGCAGGCGATGGAACTGGCCCGTGGCCTCCAGCGCGCGCGCGCGCCGGGCGCATCCCGCGCCATGTTGCTCACCGCCGGCCTGAGCGACGCCACGGCCGGCCGCAAGCCGCTGGAGTTCGTGCCCGTCAGCCTGGTCAAGCAGCAGCCTACGGTGCCGGTAGCCAAGCGCCATCTGCGCCTGGTGGCGTAAGCCGCCGTCCTGCCGCACGCACATAGCGGAGCGCCCCGCGAATCCCGCCCCCAGCGCCGGACTGCAATTTCCAGGCTTCTTGCCTGCGGAATCGTAGTCCGGCGCGCTTCCAGCGACACCCCACGCGGCATGAAAAGAATAGAAGGCGCGGCGCGAAGAAGAGAAAGGCGCCATTGCCGAACTGAAAAAGCTGGGCTTCGTGGAAGAATGAAGGGCACGGAGTAGACTTGTCGCCTGTCTATCCGTATCGAGTCCACCTCCATGCTAGTCAAAGCCCTGCGTGTCGGCCTGGGTCAAATGATCGTGCTGGGCGACGTCCTCACGCGTCCGCGCCCGCAACGACGTTCGGCGCAAGGCCAGGCCGCCGTCAACACGGAAGCGGCCAGGCTGTCGCTCTACCAATTCCACGCCTGCCCGTTCTGCATCAAGACGCGGCGCGCCATCCACAAACTGAACGCGCCGATCGCGCTGCGCGACGCCAAGGGCGATCCCGAAGCGCGCGAACAGCTGCTGGCGGGCGGCGGCAAGGTCAAGGTGCCGTGCCTGCGCATCGACGAAGCGGACGGCACGCGCTGGATGTACGAATCCAGCGAAATCATCGCCTATCTTGAGCAACGCTTCGCGAATGTGGCCTGACGGAAACCCGCCTGCATGACGCGCCTGGCACGCCTGATCCTCATCACGTTGAGCGCCGCGAGCGCGCTGGCCGGTTGCGACTCCTCGCTGCCCGCCGCGCCGCCGGGATCGAAGCTCAACGCCGAGGCCATCGCCACCCGCGACACGCCGCCGGAACAGCAATTCAAAGGCGTGCTGGCGGGCCGGCCCGTGCACCTGCTCGTCCACAACTGCAAGGTGTACAAGGTCGACCGGACCGAAGGCGAGAACGTGGCGTGGACCCTGGTGCTGGAAGGCGAGTTCTATCCGCTGCCGACCAGCTGCATCCGGCAATCGCTGACCGAGAGCAAGGGCGTGGTTACCGCGTTCATCGGGCGGCAGGCATTCGGGGCGGGCGGTTGTTGCACCGGCACGCCGGAATACCGGTCAAGCGACGGGCTCAACTGGAAGCCGCGCTGAGCGCCGCCCGGGCGCGCGCTATCGGAAATGCGGCGCGAGCCAGAACCCGGCCGCCGCCGCCAGAGCCAGCCACAGCACCACGATCAGCACCGCGCCGATCCGGCTGCGAGGCTTGGCGCCATTCATCCGCATCCACGCCTCGGCCTGCTCCCGGCATTCCCGCAGCACGTCGGGCGGCAAGAGCCTGACGGCCAGCCAGATCAGGCCAGGCAGCAGCAGGACATCGTCCAGATAGCCCAGCACCGGAATGAAGTCCGGTATCAGATCGATGGGGCTGAGCGCGTAGGCCACCACGAACAATCCCAGCGCCTTCGCATACCAGGGCGTGCGGGCGTGCTTGCCGGCAAACCATAGCGTCAGGCTGTCGCGCTTGATGCGCCTGGCCCAGGCTTTGAGGCGCTGGCTGATGTTCATGGCGTCGGGCCCGGGCGAGTCTCGGGAAGACGCCTAGCGCAACGCCGCCACGTCCACCGTTCTTGCCCCGCAAGCCTCCACCAGCTCCGCGTCATGGCTGGCAAACAGCACCACGCGATTCTTGCCCCAGGCCTTGAACAGCTCGGCCAGCACTGCGCGCCCCTGCGCGTCGAACCCGTTGCTGGGCCCGTCCGCGATCACTACGGCCGGGTTGCCCAAGGCCGCCGCCGTCACGAAGACCTTGCGGCGCGTCCCCGTCGACATCTGTTCAAAGCGCTTGTCCAGGTGCGGCTCCAGCCCCAGGTCGTGGGCCAGCTCCAGGGTGGCCTCGTCCAGCGGCACATTCTTTTCCGCCGCCGCCCGTTCCAGCAGCCCGCGCCCGGTCTGCGTGGGAAACGCCAGGCAGTTATCGGGCACGTAGGCCAGGCGGGCCCGGGCCTGCTGCGGCGCGTGGATCATGGAATGCCCGTCGATCCAGACGTCGCCCCCATCCGGCGCGACGGCGCCCGCGATGATGTTCAGGAGGCTGGATTTCCCGGTGCTGTCTTCCTCGCATAGCGCCACGCACCCAGGGGTGAAGGAGTGGGTCAGGCCCTGGAAGACGAGATGGTCGCCGTAGCGTTTGCTGAGCTTGTCGATTCGTAGCATGCGGGAAGTTTACGCAGGAACGGGCAGGTCGGCACGGCTTGCGTGCCATTACGCCTTCGCGGGGGCCGGGGGCTTCAATCCGCCCATGCTCGCCCGTAGGGCATTCACGCCGACTTTCGCCAGATAAAACTTTGTTGCGCTGCAACTTTACCCGCGCCGCGCGGCTTTCTTATCTTGTACCCCTGTTCTCTTTTTCCCGCCGCCCGCCTCATGCCCACCCTGGATTCCGCCGTTGTTTCCTCTACGAAAAAGGCCTGCCGCGTGCTGGCAAGCCTGTCGGACCGGCGCATCCACCGGCTGACGGATATCGCCCAGCACGCAAGCCTGGACATCTCCACGGCGCTGCGCATTCTGAAGGACCTGGAATCCGAGGGTTTCGTAGAGCGAGACCCCGAAAGCAAGCATTACATGCTTGGCCCGCAGGTATACGCCATGCACCATGCCATGGTCGACGGGCTGGATCTGCGCGGGCTGGCGCGGCCGGCGCTGATCCGGCTGGCGCGGCGGTTCAGGGATACGGTGATTCTGTCGATGCCGGTGGGCTGGGAGTCGGTGTGCGTGGACCTGTGCTTCGGCGATTACCCGATACGGGCGAACTATCTTGAGGTGGGCAGCCGCCGGCCGCTGGGGGTGGGCGCCGGCAGCCTGGCGTTGCTGTCGGCGCTGGACGAGGACGAGGCGCAAGCGCTTTTGCCGCTGGTGCGCGAGCGGCTGGCGGCGCGGTATCCGCGGTTCCCGGCCGAGGCGCTCGACGCAGCGGCGCGGCGGGCGCGCGAACTGGGGCATGCGATGCTGCTGGATGTGGTGGTGGAAAAGATGGGCGGGCTGGGCGTGGCGGTGCGAGGGCCGAGCGGCCGCGCGATCGGGGCGCTCAGCGTGGCCGCCTTGAACGAACGTATCGAGCCTCGCGAGCAAGAGCTGGCGCAGGCCCTGGCAGAGGAGGCGCGCGCGATCGAACGCGCGTGGATGCCGCATGCTTGAGCGCACGGACAACCCTGGCCTGGCGCATGCCTATATGCAGAGCGCGGCGGTGACGCGCTTTGGCCGGCATGAGGGGCGCGGCGCGCTGGACCTGATGGCCGAGGCGGCCGAGGCCGCGCTGGAGCGCGCCGGACTCGCCCGCCAGCGCGGCGCCATCGATGGCGTGCTGTGCGGTTATGCGACGACATTTCCGCATCTCATGCTGGCCAGCCTCCTGAGCGAGAAGCTGGGGCTGGATCCGCACTACGCGCACGGCATGCAGATGGGCGGGGCGACGGGAGCCGGCATGGTGATGCTGGCGCGCGAGCTGGTGCGCACGGGCACCTGCCGCCGGGTGCTGGTGGTGGCGGGAGAGAACCGCCTGACCGGGCAGGCGGTGGACGCGTCCATCCAGACGCTGGCGCAGGTGGGCGAGGCGGACGTGGAGGTGCCCAATGGGGCGTCGGTGCCGGCGTATTACGCGCTGCTGGCGTCGGCCTATATGCATGCCACCGGCACACGGCGGGAGGATCTGGCCGAGCTGGCGGTGCTGATGCGCCGGAACGCGGGCGGGCATCCGCTGGCGCAGCTGCGCGAGCCCGTCAGCGTGCAGTCCGTGCTGGATTCCAAGCCGATCGCGACGCCGCTGCATTTGCTGGACTGCTGCCCGATTTCCGATGGCGCGGTGGCGCTGGTGGTGGGCGCGGACGAAGGGCCCGTGCGCATTACCGGAGCCGGCCAGGCGCACCGCCACCAGCATCTATCGGCCATGCGCGACGTGATGGACACGGGCGCGGCGCGCGCAGCCCGGCGGGCGCTGGCGCAGGCGGGCGTGGCGAAAGCGGACATCGATTATCTGGCGATCTACGACTCTTTCACGATCACGCTGACCATGCTGCTGGAAGAACTGGGTTTTGCGCCGCGCGGCGGCTCGGCCGAACGGGTGCGCCGCGGGGATTTCGATGCGGCGGGGCCGCTGCCGCTCAATACGCATGGCGGCCTGCTGTCGTTCGGGCATTCGGGCGTGGCGGGCGGGCTGGCGCACGTGGCGGAGGCCTGGACCCAGCTTGCGGGCCTGGCGGGCAGCCGGCAGGTTGCGCCGCGCAGGCGGGCGCTGGTGCACGCGGACGGCGGCGTGCTGTCGGCGCACGTGAGCTTGGTATTGCAGGCGGAGGACCAGGCATGAACGGACGGCATCCCCTGGATTTGCGGCGCTGCGCGGATTGCGGCGCGTGGTGGGCGCTACGCCCCTATGCCTGCGCGGCCTGCGGCGGCACGGACCTGCAATGGGCGCGCGCAAGCGGCGAGGGCGAGGTACTTGCGCACAGCACGGTGCACCGCGCGCCGGACGCCTCGTGGCGCGCGCTGGCCCCGTATGTGCTGGCGCTGGTGCGGCTGCGCGAGGGCGCGGTGCTGATGGGCCATGCCACGCCCGGCGTGGCGATCGGGCAGGCGGTATGCGCCCGCGATTTCGAGCACGGTGGCAACACCCTGCTTTGCTTCGAGGCGCGCCGGCCGCCGTGATGCACCGCCGGCAAGCGTAGCCCCCTTCCAACCCACTGAAAAAAACGTCCCACCGAGGACGGAGGAGACACTCATGCCTGCAATTTCCGCATGGCGCGCGGCGCTGGCCGCTTTTACCCTGGCGGCGTGCTCGGCGCCGGGCCTGGCGCCGGCCGCGTCGGCCTGGCCGGAGAAACCCGTGACGCTGGTGGTGCCGTATCCGCCCGGCGGCCCCACCGACATCGTGGCCCGCGTGGTGGCGCAGGGCCTGGGCGAGGCCCTGGGCCAGACGGTGATCGTGGACAACCGCTCGGGCGCGGGCGGCAATATCGGCGCCGACATGGTGGCCAAGAGCGCGCCGGACGGCTACACGCTGCTGCTTGCCACCACGGCGCACGCCATCAATATGTCCCTGTTCAAAAACCTGGGGTACGACACGCAGAAGAGCTTTGTTCCGGTGTCGCTGCTGACCAAGGGCCCGCTGGTCATCGTGACGCGGCCCGACCTGCCCGCGCACAGCGTGAGCGAACTCATCGCCCTGGCCAAGCAGCGCGCGGGCCAGCTGACGTTTGCGTCCTCGGGCAACGGGCAATCCACCCATCTGTCGGCGGAGCTGTTCAACACCATGGCCGGCACGCGCATGGTGCATGTGCCGTATCGCGGCAGCGCGCCCGCGCTTACCGACGTGATGGGCGGGCAGGCCGACCTGATGTTCGACACCATGCTGTCTTCCATGCCCTATGTGAAGGCCGGCAAGCTGCAGGCGCTGGCCATTACCGGCGCGCAGCGTTCGCCCGCCGCGCCGGATCTGCCCACGGTGGCGGAGGCGGGCCTGGAGAACTACGAAGCCACGGCATGGAACGGCCTGATGGCGCCGGCGGGCACGTCGCCGGCCGTGGTGCAGAAGCTGAGCGCGTCCTTGCAGCAGGTGCTGGGCCGGCCGGACGTGCAGCAGAAGTTCGCGGCGCAGGGCTTCGCGGCGGACTGGATGACGCCGGACGACACGCGCCGCTTCGTCGGCGACGAGGTGCGGAAATGGGCCGAGGTGGTGCGCGCCTCCGGGGCCACCGTCAATTGAAGGCGCGGGCCTCTACACATTGAAAGGAGCATTCATGGTTTCCGACAACCGCGACGCGGCCGCGCTGGACCGGCTGCTGGCCCCGGCATCGATTGCCATCGTGGGCGCGTCCGACAACCCCGACAAGATCGGCGGGCGGCCCATACATTACATGCGGCGCCACGGCTATGCGGGCACCTTGTACCCCATCAATCCGCAGCGCGCCGAAGTGCAGGGCGAGCGCGCCTGGCCCGACCTGGACGCGCTGCCCGCCGCTCCGGACCTGGCCATCGTGGCGGTGGCCGGCGAGCAGGCCGTGCAGGCCGTGGACCGCTGCGCGGCGCTGGGCGTGTCGGCCGCCATCGTGATCTCGGCGGGGTTCTCGGAAACCGGCGAGGCGGGCCGCCAGCGGCAGGACGCCATGACGGCGCGGGCGCGCGCGGCCGGCATGCGCATCGTGGGGCCGAACTCGCAGGGGCTGGCCAATTTCGGCAACGGCGCCATCGCGAGTTTCTCCACCATGTTCCTGGAGGTGGAACCGCAGGACGGCCCGGTGGCCGTCATCAGCCAGAGCGGCGGCATGTGCGCAATGGTGTATGGCCTGCTGCGCCAGCGCGGCGTGGGCGTGCGGCACGTGCACGCCACGGGCAACGAGGCCGACGTGACGGTGGCCGAGCTGGCCTGCGCGGCGCTGCGCGACCCCGAAGTGCGCATCGTGCTGCTGTACCTGGAATCGCTGCGCGACGCCGGCGCGCTGGCCGAGGCAGCGGCGCTGGCGCGGGCGCGCAACGTGCCGTTGATCGCCGTGAAGGCAGGCCGTTCGGAGGCGGGCGCGCGGGCCGCCGCCTCGCACACGGGCGCGCTGGCCAATGAAGACCGCACGGTGGATGCCTTCTTTGCCCACCACGCCATTCTGCGCGCGCGCGACCCGCAGGAGCTGGTGCGCTACGCCGAGCTGGCGCTGCGCGGCCCGCTGCCGCAAGGGCCCCGCGTCGTGGTGGTGAGCAATTCGGGCGCGAGCTGCGTGCTGGCCGCCGACGCGGCGGTGGAGCGCGGCCTGGAGATCGCTCCCCTGGGCCGAGCCACGCAGGAAGAGCTGGGCCGGCGGCTGCCGGGCTTCGCCACCACCGGCAACCCCGTGGACATCACCGCCGCGCTGCTCTCGAACAACGGTCTGTTCGGCGAGGTGCTGCCGCCCATTGCGCGGGATCCGGCGGCCGATATGTTCCTGATCGACATCCCGGTGGCGGGCCGCGGCTACGACGTGGCGCGGTTCGCGTCGGACACCGCGCGCTTCGCGCAGGCCGCGGCCAAGCCGGTGGCGGTGGTGGCGTGGCAGGACAACGTCGCTGCCACGTTCCGGGCGCACGGGGTGGCGGTCTACGCGGACGAGCAGCAGGCGGTGGAAGCGATGGCCGGCCTGTGGCGGCTGCACGCACTGCGTGGCCGCACCGGCCCGGCCGCGCCCGAGGCTCGCCTGGATGCGCCAGCCGGCGCGCGGCCCGGCTTCCTGTCCGAAGCCGCCAGCCTGGCCTTGCTGGGCGCGCAGGGCATCGCCGTCGGCGAGCATGCGCTATGCGCGGATGCCGATGCGGCGGTGGCCGCGTGGCGCCGGATGGGCGCGCCGGTGGCGCTGAAGGCGTGCTCGGCGCGCTTGCCGCACAAGTCCGAACACGGGTTGGTGGCGCTGGGCCTGAACGACGAGGCCGCCTTGCGCGACGCGCTGGCGCGGCAGGCGGACACGCTGGCCGCCCTGGGCGTGGACGACGCAAGCTGGATCGTGGCGCGCATGCAGCGCGGCCTGCACGAGCTGGCGCTGGGCGTGCGCAACGACCCGGTGTTCGGCCCCGTGGTGATGCTGGGCGCGGGCGGCAAGTACGTGGAAGCGCTGGGCGACGTGGCTCTGCTGATGCCGCCCTTTGCGGCCGACGACGCGTTGGAGGCGCTGCGCGGCCTGCGCATCGGCAGGCTGCTGGCCGGCGTGCGCGGCGATCCCCCGGCCGATGTGCGGGCCGTGGCGGAGCAGGCGGCGCTCCTGGGCCGCTACGCACTGGCGGCGGCCGGGCATGTGGCCTCCATCGACATCAACCCGGTGCTGGTGGGCGCGCAGGGCGAGGGCGCGGTGGCGCTGGACGCGCTGGTGGAACTGTCGGATGGCGTGGACCGGGCGACGCGCCGCGCTGCCTGAACGAAAAAAACCAATGGAGACACCCATGGCAAAGAACCTGTGCAGGACCCTGATCCTGGGCGCAGCGCTGGCCCTGTCCGCCGCCGCCCAGGCCGCGCCGGCCTGGCCCGCGCGTCCGATCACGCTGGTGGTGCCGTTTCCGCCTGGCGGCACGACGGACTTGCTGGCGCGGCTGGTGGCGCGCGAAGCGGGCACGCGGCTGGGCCAGAGCGTGGTGGTGGAGAACCGGCCCGGCGCGGGCGGCGGCATCGGCGCGGCCGCGGTGGCGCGCGCCCAGCCCGACGGCTACACGCTGCTGATGGGCACGCTGGGCACGCAGGCCACCAACCAGTTCATCTACGCGCAGATGCCGTATGACTCGGCGCAGGGCTTTGCGCCGGTAACGCTGGTGGCCAACTCGCCCAACGTGCTGCTGGTCAACCCCAAGCTGGGCATTGCCTCCGTGGCGCAGCTCATCGAGCAGGCGCGGCGCGCGCCGGGCTCGCTGAATTTCGCGTCCACCAGCCTGGGCGGCTCGCCGCATCTGTCGGGCGAGCTGTTCAACCGGCTGGCCAAGGTGGACATCCGCCACGTTCCGTACAAGGGCTCGGCTCCCGCCATGACGGATCTGCTGGGTGGGCAGGTGCAGCTCATGTACGACAACCTGCCCTCGGCCATGGGCCAGATCAAGGCCGGCGCGGTCAAGCCGCTGGCAGTGACGACCACGCAACGCGTGCCCATGCTGCCGGACGTGCCCACGGTGGCCGAGGCCGGGCTGCCCGGCTACGAGGTGAACTCCTGGTTCGGCCTGCTTGCGCCGGCCGGCACGCCGCCCGAGATCGTCGGCAAGGTGCGCGACGCGGTGGCCGCGGCGCTGGCCGAGCCGGGCACCCGCCGCCAGGTCGAGGAACTGGGCGCGATCCCCGTGGCAGGCACGCCCGCGCAATACGCGGAAACCATCCGCGCCGACACCGCCAAATGGCGGCAGGTCATCCAGGACGCCGGCATCCGGCCCCAGTAAGGCGGCGGCGCCAGAACAAAGGAGGCAGACATGAACGACAAGGCAGGCAGGCTGCGCATCGGCTCGGGCGCGGGCTGGTGGGGCGACCGCATCGACCCGGCGCGCTGGAACGCGGAGCGCGGCGCGCTGGATTTTCTGTGCTTCGAGACCATGGCGGAGGCCACCGTCTCGGCCGCGCAGGTGCGCAAGCGGCGCGATCCGGCATTCGCGGGATACGACACCTGGCTGGATGACCGCATGCGCGCGGTGCTGCCGCACTGCAAGGCGAACGGCACCCGCATCATTTCCAACCAGGGTTGGATCAATCCGCAAGGCGCGGCCCGCCGCGTGGCCGAGCTGTGCGCAGAGGCGGGCTGGCCCGGCGCCCGCGTGGCCGCCGTGACGGCCATCGACCTGAGCGCGGAAATCGCCGCGAGCGAGCTGCGCATCATGGAGACCGGCGCGCCGGTCTCCGCCGTGCGCGACACGCTGATTTCCGCCGAGCCCTATGCGGGCGCGGCCGCCATCGTGCAGGCGCTGGACCAGGGCGCGGACATCGTCATCACCGGACGCGTGGCCGACCCCTCGCTGTTCCTGGCGCCCATGATGCATCACTACGGCTGGCGCGAGGACGACTGGACGCGGCTGGGCCAGGGCAGCGGCATCGGCCATCTGCTGGAGTGCGGCGCGCAGGTCACGGGCGGCTACTTCGGCGACCCCGGCTACAAGGACGTGCCCGAGCCCTGGAACCTGGCGTTTCCCTACGCCGACGTGGACGCCGACGGCACGGCGGAAATCGGCAAGGTGGAAGGTACGGGCGGTTGCATCGACCTGCGCACCGTGAAAGAGCAGATGTTCTACGAAGTGCACAACCCGGCGCGCTACATCACACCCGACGTGGTGGTGGACTTCACGACGGCGCGCCTGGAACAGGCCGCCCGGGACCGCGTCCGCGTGAGCGGCATTTCGGGGCATGCGCGCACGCCCACGCTCAAGGTATCCATCGGTTGCACCGAAGGCCATATCGGCGAAGACATGTTTTTCTTTGCCGGCCCGGGCTGCCTGGAAAAGGCGCGGCTGGCCGAAACCATTCTGCGCGAACGCCTGCGCGCCGCAGGCCTGCAAGCCGAGGACCTGCGCATCGATTTCATCGGCGTGAACGCGGTGCACGGCGCCGCCTCGGCCGCCCTGCGGGCAGAACCGGCCGAGGTGGCGGTGCGCATCGCCGCGCGCTGCGCCAGCCGCGCCCAGGCCGAGAAGATCGGCCGGGAAGTGGACGGGATGGCGGTCTGCGGGCTGGCCTCCACCGGCAAGCGCGTGCCGCACCAGGACCGCACGCGCGAAGTCATCGGCCTGTGGTCCACGCTGGTGCCGCGCGAACGCGTGGCCTGCCGCGTGGAATTCGTCTAAGGAGACATCTCATGCGGGTTACGTTACGAAGCGTGGCGCACACGCGCTGCGGCGACAAGGGCAATACCTCGAACATCGCGGTCATTGCCTACGAGCCGCAGTTCTATCCCCACATCAAAAGCGCGCTCACGGTGCAGGCCATGCGCGCCATCTACAACGAACAGGCCGTGCGCGGCGACATCACGCGCTACGAGGTGGACGGACTGGGCGTGCTGAACTTCGTGCTGGACGGCGCGCTGGGCGGCGGCGTGTCGCGCAGCCTGGCCATCGACAATTACGGCAAGGCCCTGGCCAGCGCCGTGCTACGGTTGCAACTGGAGGTGCCGGACGATCTGGCGCCTTTGCTGCGAGGTCCCCAACCCACCAAGGAGGGTAGCGGATGTTCGAAGACCTGAAATCCCGCACCGTGCTGATCACAGGCGCGTACAGCGGACTGGGGCGCCACTTCGCCGGCGTGCTGGCGGGCGCGGGCGCCCGGGTGGCGCTATGCGGGCGCCGCACGGCCTTGGGCGAAGAGGCCGCCGCCGCCATCCGCGCGGCAGGCGGGCATGCATGCGTGATCGGCATGGACGTGACCCAGCCGGCCAGCGTGCAGGCGGCGTTCGACGCCGCGGCCGAGGCCCTGGGGCCGGTCAGCGTCGTCGTCAACAACGCCGGCATCGCGGTATCGCGGCCCGCGCTGGAGCTCAGCGAAGACGATTGGACCGGCCTGGTGGACGTGAACCTGAACGGCGCCTGGCGAGTGGCCCAGGCTGCCGCCCGCCACTTCATCGCCCACGGCACCCCGGGCGCCATCGTCAACATCGCGTCCATCCTGGGCCAGCGCGTGGCCTCGCACGTGGCGCCCTACGCGGCCGCCAAGGCGGGCCTGCTGCACCTGACGCGCGCCCTGGCCCTGGAATGGGCGCGCCACGGCATCCGCGTTAACGCGCTCGCCCCCGGCTACATCGCCACCGATCTCAACCGCGAATTCTTTGCCTCGCCGGCCGGCGAGGCGCTGATCAAGCGCGTCCCCCAGCGCCGGCTCGGTCAGCCGCAGGACCTGGACGGGCCGCTGCTGTTGCTGGCTTCCGACGCCTCGGCGTTCATGACCGGCTCGGTCATCGACGTGGACGGCGGCCACCTGGCCAGCTCGCTATAACCCGCAACCCCGCACCCCGGGGCCGCGCGCCCCGACTAGGAGACGCCGCATGGATTTCTCGCTACCGCCCGAACTGGAAGACTACCGCCGCCGAGTGCGCGATTTCGTCGACCGGGAACTGATCCCCCTTGAAGCCGACCGGGCCAACTACGACGACCACGAGAACATTGCCGAAGCCGCGCTGGAACGCGCCCGCGCCCGGGTGCGCGAGGCCGGCCTGTGGGCCCTGCAGATGCCGCGTGAACTCGGCGGCCAGGGCCTGCCCATGGCGGGGCTGGCCGCCTGCTACGAGGAAATGAACCGCTCCATTTTCGGGCCGGTGTGCTTCAACGCGGCGGCGCCGGACGACGGCAATATGCGCGTGCTGGCGCAAGTGGCCCGGCCGGACCAGAAAGCGCGCTGGCTTCAGCCCATCGTCGACGGCAAGGTGCGTTCGTCTTTCATCATGACCGAGCCTCATCCCGGCAGCGGCTCGGATCCCTCCATGATGCGCACCACCGCCACGCTGAGGAACGGCAAATGGGTGGTGAACGGCCGCAAATGGTTCATCACCGGCGCGGGCGTGGCGCGGCACTTCATTCTCATCGCCCGCACCTCCGACGATGCCCGCAAGGGCCTCAGCGCGTTCCTGTTCGACGCGGACCAGCCGGGCTGGCGCATCGAGCGCCGCATTCCCATCATGGGCCCGGAGGAACACGGCGGCCACTGCGAACTGGTGTTCGACGGGCTGGAGATCCCCGACGAGAACCGGCTGATGGAAGTGGGCGACGGCCTCAAGCTTACGCAGATCCGCCTGGGGCCGGCGCGGCTGACCCACTGCATGCGCTGGCTGGGCCTGGCGCGCCGCGCCATGGCGGTGGCGGTGGACTACGTGGGCCAGCGCAGCAGCTTCGGCCAGAAGCTGGCCGAACGCGAAGGCGTGCAATGGCTGCTGGGCGAAGCCGCCATGCAGATCGAGATCGGCCGCCTGCTGACCATGCGCGCCGCCGTCCGGCTGGACCAGGGTGACTACGCGCGCAAAGAGATCTCCATGGCCAAGATCGTGGTGTCCGAAACCCTGCAAAAGGTGGTGGACACTGCGCTTCAGCTCAACGGCGCGCGCGGCTACTCCAAGGACACGCCGCTGGAATGGATCTACCGCTACGCGCGGCAGGCCCGGTTGGTGGACGGCGCCTCCGAGGTGCACAAAATGGTGCTGGCTCGCTATCTCATGGACGAGGGCGACGCCTACTGGCGCTGGGACGACGCGGATGCCCCGCGCAAGGCGCTGGTATGACGAGCCCCGCCCATGCTCCCGCGCCGCCGTGGCTGCCCGCGCTGGCCGCCTACCTGGGCGGCCTGGGCCTGGCGGACCCGGCCACGCTGACGCTGCGGCCGCTGTCCGGCGGGCAGTCCAACCCCACGTACCTGCTTGAAGACGCCACCGGCCGGCGCGTGCTGCGCAAGCAGCCGCCGGGCGAACTGCTGCCCTCGGCCCACGCGGTGGACCGCGAGTACCGCGTGATGTCAGCGCTGGCGGACAGCGCCGTGCCGGTGCCGCGCATGCTGCACTACTGCGCCGACCGCGCCATCGTCGGCACGCCGTTCTACCTGATGAGCTTTGCGCAGGGGCGCGTTTTCATGGACCCGGCGCTGCCCGGCATGGCCGCGGCCGAGCGCGCCGCCCTCTACGCCGAGGCGGGCCGGGTGCTGGCCGCGCTGCACGCCGTGGACCCGGCCGAGGCCGGGCTGTCCGACTACGGCCGCAGCGGCGACTACTTCGCGCGGCAGGTGGGCCGCTGGACCCGCCAATACCGCGACACGCAGACCGAGCCCATCGCCGCCATGGACGCCCTCATCGACTGGCTGCCGCGCCACCTGCCCCAGGACGACGGCCAGACCCGGCTCGTGCATGGCGACTACCGCATCGACAACCTGGTGTTCCACCCCACGGAGCCCCGGGCCATCGCGCTGCTCGATTGGGAATTGTCCACGCTGGGCCACCCGCTGGCGGACCTGGCCTACCACTGCATGTGCTGGCGCATCCCTCCCGCCCTGTGGCGCGGCATAGCGGGCCTGGACCTGAACGCGCTGGGCATCCCCGGCGAAGACGCCTTCGTCGCCGCCTATTGTCGCGAGCGCGGCATCGCGCCGCCGGCCAACTGGGATTTCTATCTGGCCTACAGCTTCTTTCGCATCGCCGCCATTCTGCAAGGCGTGTACGCGCGCGCCCGCGCCGGCAACGCCGCCGCCGAGGACGCCCTGGAAATGGGCGCGCGCGTGGCCCCGCTGGCCGAGCTGGGCTGGCAGGCCGCCTGCCGCGAATCCCGCCGCGCGCCGGCGGACCAGGAGACACCGCAATGATTGCCGACGCCGACGACCTGCCGCGCAACGCCGCCAACCACGTGCCCCTCTCGCCGCTGGGCTTCCTGGACTGGGCCGCCAGCGTATTCCCGGAACGTCCGGCCCTCGTGCATGGCGCAAGCTTCAGCCAGAGCTGGAGCGCCACGCGAGACCGCTGCCAGCGCATGGCGGCCGCGCTGCGAAGCTGGGGCGTCGCGCGCGGCGACGTGGTGGCCGTGCTGGCGCCGAACACCCCCGCGCTGTACGAAGCGCATTTCGGCGTCCCGATGGCGGGCGCGGTGCTCAATGCGCTCAACACACGGCTGGACGCGGCCACCCTGGCCTACATCCTGTCTCATGGCGGAGCCACCGTGCTGCTCTTCGACAGCGAATACAGCGCGCAGGTGCGCGAAGTACTGGCCCTGCTCGACTCGCCGCCCCGCACCGTGCGCATCCAGGACAGCGAATTCCAAGGCGAACACGGCACGCTCGGCGATGCCGAGTACGAAACCTGGCTCGCCTCCCAGCCGCCCGACACGGGCTGGGAACGGCCCGCCGACGAATGGCAGAACATCTGCCTCAACTACACCTCGGGCACCACCGGCAACCCCAAAGGCGTGCTCTACCACCACCGCGGCGCCTATCTCAACGCCATGGGCAACGTGCTGTCCTGCGGCATGCCGCCGCACGCGGTCTACCTGTGGACGCTGCCCATGTTCCATTGCAACGGCTGGTGCTTCCCGTGGACCCTCGCCGCGCTGGCCGGCACCAGCGTCTGCCTGCGGCGCGTAGAACCCGCCGCCATCTTCGAAGCCATCGAACGCTACCGCGTAGGCTTCTTCTGCGCCGCCCCGGTCGTGCTCACCATGCTGGTCAACGCCCCAGCCGCCCTCCGGCGGCGCGCCGCCCATCCCGTGCAGGCCATGACCGGCGGCGCCGCCCCGCCCGCCGCCATCATCGAAGCCATGGACGAACTGGGCATCGGCGTCACCCACCTCTACGGCCTCACCGAAACCTACGGGCCATCCATCAGCTGCGCCTGGCACGAAGAATGGGACGCCCTGCCGCTGGCGCAACGCGCCGCGCGCAAGGCCAGGATCGGCGTGCGCAAACTGAACGTGGAAGAAGTACAGGTATGGGACCCCGAAGGCCAGCCCGTGCCCGCCGACGGCGCCAGCCTGGGCGAAATCGTGCTGCGCGGCAACACCCTCATGAAAGGCTACCTGCACGACCCCGCCGCCACCGCCGACGCCTTCGCCGGCGGCTGGTTCCATTCCGGCGACCTGGGCGTCGTGCATCCCGACGGTTACATCGAAATCAAGGACCGCGCCAAGGACATCATCATTTCCGGCGGCGAGAACATCTCCACCGTCGAAATCGAAGGCGTGCTGTACCGGCACCCCGATGTGCTGGAGGCGGCAGTGGTGGCCCGCCCCGACCCCACCTGGGGCGAAACCCCCTGCGCCTTCGTGGCGCTGAAAGACGGCGCCGCCGCCAGCGCCGAAGACATCCAGGCCCACTGCCGCGAACACCTCGCCCGATTCAAAGTCCCGCGCACCATCGTCTTCGGACCGCTGCCCAAGACCGCCACCGGCAAGATACAGAAGTTCATGCTGCGGGAGCGGGCCAGGGGGTTGTGAAGCGGTAGTGGCTGGGCGGGTTTTCGGGAGACGCTCTTAGATTTCCGCCAGCAACGCTTCGGCAGTCGCGCAAGACTACGTCAGGTTCAATCCGCCATCGGAAAGCAGCACCTCGCCGGTCAGATAATCCGACGCGACAAGCATGGAGACCGCCTGGGCGATATCCTCCGGACTGGCCGCCCGGCGCATCGGCGCCTTGTCGCGCCACAACGCCTGGGCCTGCGTCCAATCGGCCGTCAGCGGCGTATCCACCAGGCCGGGCGCCACCGCATTCACCCGGATATCCGGAGCCAGCGAAAGCGCGAGCAGGCGCGTCACGTGGTTGAGCGCCGCCTTGGTCGCCGCGTAGGGAATGGAAGCGCCCTTGGGCCGGATTCCGGCGTGGGAACTCACATTGACCACGCAAGCGGGCCGGCCCTTCGCCGCCGCCTCTTGCAACGCAGCCTGCGCCTCGGCCACCAGGCGAAACGGCGCAACGACGTTGACCTCATGCAACGCATGCCAGATATCCGGCGTGGCGGCCGCCAGATCCGCGTGAGGAATGACCCGGCTGATCCCCGCGTTATTGACCAGCACATCCAGCCGCCCCCAAACGGCGACGGCTTCTCGCACCAGCCGGATCCTGTCGGCATCGTTCGCCAGATCCGCTTGCACATAAGCCGCCTCACCCAGCTCGCGTGCCAGCGCATGGCCGGCTTCAGCCGAGCGCCGGGAATGCACGACTACCGCATAGCCGTCCCGCGACAGACGGCGGGCGATGGCCTCACCTATGCCGGAGGTCGAACCCGTGACAAGCGCAACGGGGCGCGCAGACTGAAGATTGGACATCGAAAAATCTCTTGAAGAGGAGTGCGGCGGATGCGGCGGTCGGACTACAAATTAACATCGTCCTCGCGCGGCGTAGTCTGACACCAACCATTTCGCCAGGTTTTCACCATGTGTAGAGCCGCGCATTGGGGTGTTCACCCTTCGGGCAGGTCCGTACTCGGACGCCGTGCGTCGTTGCGGGCGCCTTGCATGGCCAGCCACACCGTCGCGCCGCCGCACGCCGGATCTTCCTGCTGATGCCGAAGCACCGAAAACCCGTTTTCCGCCAGTAGGTGACGATATTCGGAGGCATCCAAACTGCCGTGATAGAGCGGCTTGCCCTCAAACGTTCCAATGGCTTCGCCCAACGCCGTGCCGCTGGTGAACATCAACGGCGCGCCAGGCGCGGCCAGGCGCCGAAAGATCGGGAACATCAGCCGCTGGTCCTCGGGCCGAAGATGGAAAAAGCTGTGCCACGCAATCACGCCATGAAACGGTCCGATGCCAGACAGCTGCCGCATGTCGGCGGCGATCCAATGATGATCGGGAAACGACGCCTGGGCCCGGGACAGCAGCGGCAACGAGGTATCGATGCCGGTGATGCGGCAGCCGTTTTCGATCAGATGGCGGGCGATGGGAACGCCAGTGCCGCACCCCACATCCAGCACCTGCGGATGCGGGACGGCAAGCCGCTCCAGGAACGCAGCCAGCCAGGCGCGCTCGATCAATTCCGTACTCCGAAGCGACTCAAACGCCGCGGCATGTGTTTGGTACAGGGCGATCACGTCGTCAGCGGCAGAGGAGGACATGTCGGGACTCTGGCAATGGGGATGCAGACATCTTAAAAGATGCGCATCAATCCCGTCCTCTTGGATAACGCTGGAGGACGAGGCGGCACATCATGCCGCCTGACCTTTGTTGTCCAGGGATTTAGAACCGCCCGCGCAACGTCAGCATCATGTTGCGCGGCGCGCCGTAGTTGTTGCGGTTCTCGACATAGCCCGGATACTCGTAATACACCTTGTCGAACAGATTGTTCACGTTCAACGCCGCCGTCCAATTCGACGTCACGTCATACGCGACCCGCGCGTTCCACACGCTGTACGACGGCCGGCGCACCTTCGAAATGCTGTTGGTCAGCGCGCTCTGCCAATTCACGCCCGCCCCCACGCTCAGGCGGTTCAACTGGCCGGGCAAGCGGTATTCGCTCCACAGACGCAACAGGTGCCGCGGCGTTTCCTCGCTGAAAGTCTGGCCTTCGCGGTCCGGATCGCTCAGGTACTTGTTGCTGTTGAAGGTATAGCCCGCCGCCACTTGCAGGCCCCGCATCAGCTCGCCGCTCATCTCCGCCTCGAAGCCCTGGCTTCGAACCTTGCCCGCCGCGCGCGAGCAGTAGCCGCCGTTGCACACCGGCCCCGCCTCGTAGTCCTGCACCGCGCGGTTCTTCTGGCCGATGCGGTACAAAGCGAACGACGTATTCAGCTTGCCGTCCATCAGCTCGCCCTTCACGCCCACTTCGTAGTTTGCGCCGACGATGGGCTTCAAGATGCTGCCGTCCAGCGTGGTGGCCGTTTGCGGCTCGAAGATATCCGCATAGCTGGCGTAGGCCGACCACTGCGGCGTCAGCGCGTAAACCAGCCCCACCATAGGCGTGAACTCCGCGCTGGCCTTGGCGGTACTGACATCGTCCCACGTGGCGGCCTGCGTGGTATAGCGGCTTTCAAACCAGCTGAAGCGCCCGCCCGACACCAGCGTCAGGTCTTCCGTCAGGCTGCTGCGCAACTGCGCATAAATGCCTTTCTGCACATGCGGCTCATAACGCGACGTGCGCTGAGAATCCGGAAAGCTGTCCGGCTTGGGCACATGCGGATTGGGATGGAACACGTCCAGCGGCAGATAGTTGGACGCGTACTCGATACGATCCTTCGACGTCAGCCGCGACATACTCACACCCACCGTCAGGTCCTGCGCCATGCCCAGCACCGTGAAGCGCCCGTTCACATTCGCATCAAAACCGATGTGCTCCGCCGACTTGTCGTAATTCCACGCGTTGCGCATCGGCCCCATCAAGGTCACCGGATCCACCGCGCCCGTCGCGTCCAGCGCCGAGGTCAGGCTCGTCTCCTTCACGTAGGTGGCCGCCACGTTCACGCGCCAATCGCTATTGAAGCGATGCGTCAGGTCTGCAAACACCTGCGTCTCGTCCCGGTCCCACTGGTTCCAGTCCGCGCCCAGAAAGGTCGACCGCTTCAGCCCCAGCGAACTGCCATCGCTATAACGCGGCAGTCCGCCGAAGAACGGCGTGGACCGCAGGCGCGACACCAGCACGCCCGCGCCCACCGTCGTGCTGGGCGACAAGTCGTAATCCAGCGCGAAGTACAGATTGGTGTTGCGCTCCTTCACCACGTCGATGAACGAACCCTTGGAATCCAGATCCAGCACCGCCCGCGCCCGCAGGCTGCCGTCCGCGTTCAAGGCCCCGCCCGCATCCAGCATACCGCCCACGTGATCCCACGAGCCCGCGCGCGCCTCCATCAACACCTGCGTCTCGGCGGTAGGGCGCTTGCGCACCAGGTTCACCGAGCCGCCCGGCTGCCCCGCGCCTTCGAACAGGCCCTGCGCGCCGCGGAACACCTCCACCCGGTCCAGATACGCCGTGCTGCCGGTAAAACTATTGCCCACCGCATAGAAACTGCGCGACAGCGGCACGCCGTCGTACTGGATATTCGTGATCTTGAACCCGCGAGAATAGAAATTGCGCCCGCCGTCGGCCACCTCGCTGATCGTCACGCCCGTGGTGTTCTCCAAGACCTCGCTGATCGTCGACAGGTTCTGGTCATCCAACCGCTTGCGCGTCACCACCGTGACCGACTGCGGAATGTCCTTCAGCGCCTGCTCGGTCTTGCCGATGGTCGCCATGCTGGACCCGTAAGACTGCGTGCCCTCGGTCTGCGCATGATAGGCGCCCGTCACCAGCACCGGCGCCAGCGTGCTGGTGGCGGACGGCGGCTCGGCTTCCACACGGATACCGCCGTCCACATTCACCGCGCGATAACCCGTGCCCGCCAACAGCGCGCGCAAGCCATCCGCCACGCCATACTGGCCACTCAGGCCCGCGCTGCGCGCCCCGCTCAACTGCGACGAGGAATACCCCAACGAAATCCCCGCCTGCCGCGCAAACGCGGCCAGCGCGTCATTCAACGGCCCCGGCGCAATCGCGTACACGCGGGCAGATTCGGACTGCGCCGCCGTGGCCGGCGCGGCCTGGGCGTAGGAGGGCGACGGCGCCGACAAGGCGGCCAAGGCCGCCGCCAACGGCAACAGCACGGTAAAGAAGGGCTGGGGGCAAGCGCGCAAGCAAGCCCGCGCGCCGGACGACGGCGTCGCGGCCCGGAGACGATGGGTCTTCACGAAAGGGATACTCCAATGAGGGTCGGTCGGTGCTGGGCAGTGCGCACTGCTACAACCGGTATGACGAACGAATTCGCTCATCCCCTCAGATTTTTTTGTTGCCGGGCCGCCCCAAGACAAAAAGCGCCCCCTCGGGGGGCAGCAAGCCGCAGGCGCAGCGTGGGGGCATTTTTTGTTTGTTCAGCCCCGTGCCCGTTCCGGCGCCCGTGCGCGTGCCCGAACCCGCGTCACCCGCCCGCCCCACCACAAGCGTCCCGCCTGCGGCTCCACCGGCAGAATCTGACGCAGCAGCGCCAGCACCTTGCGCGTATCGTCCAACTGGAACACCCCCGACACCGGCAACCGCGCCACCGCCGGATCGCACTCGATCGCCCCGTGATAGCGCGACAGCTCCTGCAAGAAGGCGTCCAGCGGCATATCGCGCACCGACAAGGCCCCCTCGACCCAGGCCCCGCCATCCATCATGCGCCCCTCCACCGGCGCCAGCGCCCGCACGCCTTGCGGCGTCATCCGCGCAGACTCCCCGGCCCGCAACGTCGCGCCCGCCGCCTCGCCCGCGCCATCGCGCGGCAGCAACGCCACCGCGCCTTCATCCACCGCCACCTCGCTGCCGTCGTCCCACTGCCGCACCCGATACCGCGTACCCAGCGCCTGCGCCCGCCCGTCGCGCGTCTCCACGAACAGCGGCCGCGACAGCGGATCATGATGCCCCGAGATCACATACACCTCGCCCGCCAGCAAACGAATGCGCCGCACCGGCCCGCCATAATCAATATCGACCGCCGTCTCCGTATTCAGCACCAGCGTCCCGCCATCCGGCAGCGCGACGCGACGCCGCTCGCCCCGCGACGTAGACACATCGGCCAGCGCCTGCCGAACCACCGGCACATCCCCCGCCCGCCACGCCACCCAACCGCCCGCCGCCAACGCACCCAGTGACATCAAGGCCTTGCGGCGCGACCGCCGCACCTGCGCCGCCTCCGTCTGCCGCAGAATCCGCGCCGCGGCCTCGGCCGGCATCTCCGCCGCCGGCCGCTGCAAACGCGCGCCCAGCGCCTGCAAGCGCTCCCACACCAACGCATGCGCCGGCCGCGCCCGCAGCCAGGCATCGAACGCCTGCCACGCCGACGCGTCCGCCGTGTTGTATTGCAGCTTGATGCGCCAGCGGATCGCTTCGTCCAACATCGCCCGATCCACCGCGCCCTCCGCGCCGTCCTCCGGACGCGCGCTTGGCGCCCCTGGCGACACGCCCGCCCGATCAAACCCCATAGACCAGCCGATAGCAGTGCTGCAACGCCTGCGCCAGATAGCGCTCCACCGTCGCCACCGACCTCCCCACCTGCCGCGCAATCTGCGGGCACGTATGCCCCTCCATCTGCGCCAACAGAAACACCTCTCGCACCTCCGGCTTCAACCGGCCCAGCATCTGCGCCACCTGCTCCAGCGACTCCAGAATCAACAGCCGCGATTCTTCTGACGGCCAATGGCTCTGCGGATAAGTCTGCAACACCGCCAGATAACTGCGCTCGATCTCCAACCGCCGCCAATGGTCCACCAGCAAGCGGTTCGCGATGGTGCGCAGGTAGGCCCGCGGCTCGCGCAGCGCGGTGTCAGAAGGGGAGATGGAGTTTGCCGACAGCAGGCGCACGAACGTGTCCTGCGCCAGATCCGCCGCGCGATGCGCATCGCCCAGCTTCAGCCGCAGCCAGCCGTGCAGCCAAGAATGATGGTCGCGGTACAGCGTCGCGATGCCGGCGTCCGGACTGGCGCTAGGGGTAGCGGGCATGGGGATATGTTGTGAATGGGAATTGTTCCCATTATATCCAGACGAATACCGGCCCAAGCCCGGTGTTCGTCCCCATGCCCGCCGGCACGGGCGGGTCTTTGCTTTGGACGAGCGCCTACTGCAACGAAGCCGGCGCGTCGTGCAACACGCCGCAAGGGTCCGCATCCGCGTCCGCGCCGCAAGCCCGCGCCTGCTCCAGCATGGCGTCCGCCAAGGTCCCCAAGTGATCGCACAAGCCTTCCACCCCGCCCATCAGCGCCGCCACTGTCCACGCGTCTAGCGGCTGCCCGCCGGTTGCGTCAGGCTCGGACGCGCTGTTGCCTACCATGCGGGCCATGGCCGCGATGGCATAGCGGGCTCGGTCGATTTGGTAGAGGGGGGAAAGGGGGACGAGGCCGTGCTCGGGATCGGCGTCGACGGACCAGGGGTTTTGGGTGAGGGGGTGGGATGGCATGACAGGCTCCAAAGACAAGTTAGGCCTGCTCCCCACTTCCAAATGGGGTGGGCGGGCACAAGGCAAGGTTGGAAGACCGGCGTCTTTGGAAACCGGCGTGCGCGAACGCACCCTCGCCAAGACCCGCCCATAGGGACGTGCAAAGGCGTTCGGACGTGAAAATGCCGCCGAAGCGGCGGCTGTCCGCCAAAGACATTACCGGCTTCCAAACCGGGCTACCGTTGTTGCGGTAGTAGGGTGAGTATACGGCGACGAGGATGCCTTAGCGGTCAGGAGAGACAATTTGGCGACAGTTGGTGCCAAATGCTCATTAAGCCTAGGTCTGCTATCGACCCAAAGCGGAAGTTCGATGTGGGAAGCCCGATGCCTGCTTCGCAGCGATTGCAGACGTATTTTTCTGCGTCACGGATGACCGCAACCACCACAAAGCTGTCGACTTCAGCCTGTCGCACCACATTGCCAGCGGACCCGATCATTCATCATTTGGCTCGGCGTCGTCCGCTTCATCGGTCAGCAGGCCGTGCTTTGCTCTCAAGTCCTTTGCGAGGGCTGCCGCAAGAGATGCAAAAACCTCAAGCTTCTGTATCTTGTCATTCAAGGCTTCCTTGGCCATCTTCGCTGCTTCAGAGGAACGGTCAAGGCCACTATCCACAAATCTAACAACGCGGACTTCTAACGACACGTCCGCTCCTGCGTCAATGGCACTCTGAATCCAAGGCTGCGTCTCCTCTGAGGCTTGCTCTGCCGCTGTGGCCAGGAAGTACTGCACCAGAATCCGCGCTGCGTCGTCGAGTTTCATGGCCAAGTCGAGCGTCTTCTCGACACCCTCATCGACTTTCATGTCGGCAGGCCGCTCCTGCATGAAGCGAAATCGCGGACCGCTTGTCGTATCAAGTGAATTGAGCGTCCGTAGAAGCGGCTCCAGACTCTTCAAGGGGCGAAGTTGAGTGGGAAGGCTATATCTTCGCTCCCACAGCTGAAAAACCAGTTCCGCGCAGGAGCTTTGTGCTGCGACTCGTTTCTCAGGAGGGGCATTTTCTGCATCTTTGATTCGCTCAGCGAGCGCGTGCGCCATCCACTGAGCAGGTTCATCATCCCCAAGCTTCAACTGGGTGACGAGCCGCTTGCCGAGGTCAATTACTGCGCTTGAGCGTTCTAGCGATTCCATCTTCTTTAATCAGGTAGTAGCGAACATAAGGTGGTACGTACGAGCCCAAACCTTCGTCACTTGAGCTGTATCGCGAGCCCCGTCGACGCAGACTAAGACTGACAACAAGCCAATGCTCTGGATTGGCGGTGAGGAGTTCCTTCAGAAACGCTCTGTCAGCACTCAAGCGGTTACCAGGAATCGTTTCCTTCTCACGGCCATACCCATTCGAATGGGTCCATGTCTCACTTCGAACGTGCGCACCACTCTTGGTCACCCATCTTCGCACATCGTCCGCCGAGGTCAGGCCCATTGCCGAGATAGTTGCAGCGTTCGGCTCATCGCCCGGAACGCGCACACGTTCACCCCATGGGTCGTAGTCGTCAATTCCGTAGGATTCTCCTCGGTCAGATATCCAACGATGAAGGTTGAACTGTCCATGAGAGCCCACTTTCAATGTGGGCTCAGGGAGACCTCCTTCGGATGTTATGTCCTCCTCGTTTGGAGTCCCTTGTTCTTGGTCGTACCGGAAGAAATAGTCGTTTGGGTTCGAGGAAGTTTGCGCCGCAGCGAGAAACGCTGTCGCGGTAGCTCTCGGCACCAGCGCGCTGGTCACAGAAATAGCCTCTTGGGACTCCTGGGGGCCACTTGTCCAATCCCCCGCTACAACCAGCAGCCCTTCGTCAGTCTCTAGAAGACTATCAAGGTGCTCAGCAGTTACCTGCCAGCGCCACTCCTTGTCACCATATTGCTCGGACACGGGTGGAGACTTGGATAGCTGAGGGTCACGCCTATCGGCGGCCCACATGCCATCCTTGCACTTCAAAAGATGACGCTCAAGCCACTCGCTAAACTCATCCTCTAAGCTGTAACTCGCCTTGCCAACTGAGTGGGTCTTAAGCAGCCTAGCTGCCACTATCATCATTGCGTGATAGGCGCTGTAGACCTGAAGGTCTTCCACTCTCGGCATGGTTCCGTGCGAGTGGCTGGTTTGCTCGTGTTGAAACACGCCCCTTTTATAACGAATGTCGTCGTAATGCTTGGTGGTGATAGCCCCGATACGTTCGCTGATAGCCTCGATGGCGCGTCGAGTAATGCCACTCGGCGAGATGCCGAAGACTCGACCGAGAGGTTCAAGCCAATATGGGCCAATGTCAATGCCAAAGTAGTATTTATCTACCACATCGCCCGACGAGTCGTTGGATGGCTGGGTCTCTACCTCGGGCCTCCTGTAGGCGTCATACTCAACGAGTGGAAGTTCACTTGCGTTGATTTTCTCAGGCGAGCCCAGCGCGGTCATTTCACCTAGGAGTTCAGGTAGTTCGTGCAAAGCGCAGGCTGCGAAATGGCGCAATAGTACGTGCTCCTCCTTGGCGGACATCAAAAGGAATTCGCCAAACATGCTCACCATGTTTCGGTGCTCGGCCGCACACCGAGCTAGCGCTAAGGTGAGCCACAGACGGGAATGCCATTCGTAGAAGACAAACCGTTTGTCGACGAACGCTTCGGGTGAACCGACGACTGCGAATTTCGCAAGCGCATTCACAACCGGATTCCAGCCAAGCTCGATAGTCGCTCGAACGGCGTGTGCGGCCTCCCAACGTACAGAAGTGGTTGGTGAACCTAACGCTGCCCAGAGGTAACCAGCCAGTGCAGCCTCGCAGCTGTCGAGCGGCTTCATGCCCTCATTCCAGGGTCCATCGCCATCGTCAGGATGAAGGTCACTTTCGAGGAGAGATAACCCAAAGTGCAGTGCGTCGTCCGCCTCATCGTTTGTCAAACGAGAGGCCAACGGCTCCAACATCTGGAAGAGCTCGCCGGCTGTTAGCACTGTGACCTTGGCTAGAAACCCTTCAAGCACTGCGTCCACAATCTGGCCGTCGCTAACAATGCCCTCGTCAATAATCTCACTGTACGGAAACGAGCTCCACCATCCTTTTCGCCTAGCCGATTCAGGATTTGTTCGGCATACGGATAGCACCACTTCTGCCATCGCTTTGCGCAGAGAAACCGGCTTGATGTTTTGTTTTCCGAGCACGCCGAAAATTTGCCTGAGTTCATAGCTCCCAAATTCTGGCCACTGCGAAATAGCAAGACAGAATTCGGCCGCTCGGCCTAAACCGCATCGTTGTAGTGCTTCTTGGTAGAACTCGTCAGTTTTATAAGGCGGGTCGAAAGTCCTAAGGTGCAGATACGCCGCACGTAGTTCCGCGGAGCTTGTTAGGTCGACCCCCTTGAATAGGACATTCCAGTCTGGGTCGCTTCGTTTCTTTGGCGTCTCCGGTGCGTATTGCCGAGCGGAGTTCCCACCCTCATGCTTAGGCACCCTCGCTTGGGCGAGAAGCCTATCGATGTCTGGAGCCACGAAGTTACAAGTGCGTGCCAGCTCAGAAACCCTTTCAAGTTCCTCCAGCGACGGCGAACTGACCCTTAGGTAGCGGTAGCCAACGCTGAGCGTTTTCCGCTGTACTTCCTTATTCGATTCGTGTTCGACCGCTTTCACCAGGTCTTCGGCGCGCGCCCATTCTTCGCCAATCGGGCATAGCGCAATTGGCGCGATGCGCGGAAGCAAGCCGCGCTTTACAAGGCGGTCGGTTGCAATTTTTAGAAGCTTGTCTGCATAACCGAACTTGCGGTCTCTCCAGCGACTGAGAGCGGCGATTGTCGAGGCTGGGCACAAGCTCAACAATCCATCAATTGTGCGTTCCCAGTCGAAGTGCTTGTCTCTTTCCACATATTCGTACGCCAGCTCCGTGCCTCGTGCCAGGCGGTAGGCGGACTCGGGCCGGGGGGGACTGTCTCTTCCGCTCGCTTCGGCCAGGCAAATGAGCGCGTCCCATCGGGCCAAGTTCTCTTGCCCAACGCGGTTCGACATCTCCACTGCCCGCTCAAAGTAGTTGCGGGCCTCCGCTATGCTGGCCGGAAAAACGGCACGCGCCAGAATTTGGTAGGACTCAACTCTGGACTCAGCGTGCTCGCGATTTTGTTCTATAGCTTCGTAGGCCTTGACGGACACCTCGAGCGCAAAGCTCTCGAGTACCTTTGTACGGGCGGCCAAGCGACAGACACCTGCCATGGTGGCGGGCCAGAAACCTTTCGCCTTCTCTTCAAACCAGGCCCGATATGCAGCCAGTGACGTGACGTCAGAAATCGACGCATCGCGTAGCGCCCTTATCCATTCCAGTGCAGCGACTTGGTCTAGATTGAAGACGTTGCTGTAGTCCTTGGACCTAGCTGCGTTCGTTGCCTTGAGTGCTTCCTGTGCGGCCTCGCTGAAATCTGCCGAGGTTCTGCAGCAGGCAATTTCCGCGCTCAGTCGGTACCAAGCGAAGACACCGCCCGTCCCCCTGTTAAACGCTTCGGCATCAGAACTTACGCTGTAGTGACTCTGCTTCTTTTCCAGCTCTTCTCGGATTTCCTTTGGAGCCAAGTCGATGAGCGCGAGTTGCTTGCCCAACAAGGCAGCCTCAAGCGTGTACGCTCTCAGCAGCGTAGACCTGTCGGACGCGTACCGCTCCGCCAGGTTTCGGGGGGGATGGTCCGGCAAGTAACGGCGTATGACATTTGCCCACGTCACGTCATCACGTGGCAGCACTCTCAGCGCTTGTAGAACAGCGGACGTGACACCATTTAGCACGCTCCATTTAGCGCTATGACCACCTGGTTCTTGCAGTTGAATGCGACGGGAACTCAATGCACGCATGAGCTTTTCCACAGGCTTGGAAGGCAGTGAGTGTCCCCCGTCGCACGCTTCCGCTGCCAGGCCTAGCATCAGCCATACATCTTGCGCACCGTGTTCCGCCAGTTGGTCAAGAAGGTCGTATCGACCAAGGTCCACAAGCCGACGCGCCAAGATGCCTCCGGCGGCCATCGAGAGAGACCTAGGCGTCCACCCTCTGAGAAATCTGACTGCGTGCTCCGGTCCTTCCGCAAGCAATTTGGCCATTGCGAGTTCGGCCATATCGCTAGTTTCGACGCGCTCGTTTTTTTCCTCGCGCTCTTCATGCGCCATCCTCGCCCAGGAATACAGCCAATCTGTCGCCATTCTTAGGCGGCTTCGTGCTTCAGCAATGAATTCCGGACGGCCCGCCAGCAGGCCTGCTTCATAGGCATGATGTGCGCCTGTCCAGCTTCCTCCGAATGTGCGTCGAGACACCAGTTCGTCGATGCGGTCTGGAGAAAGAAGTGCAGAGGCGATGTCCGTGTTCCCCTGTATCAGGTCATTCTGTCGCTCGACACCGGCAAGTTCGCCTGCCACCTTAAGTGCGAGCTTCGCCGCCGGGGCGTAGCGTTTCTCTTGCAGGCAGGCCTTTAGCGCAAAGGTCAGGCGCTGGACCTCCACATCACGGCGCTCGAGTGGGTTCGACGTAGGTAGGCCATCAGCAGAAAGGGCCAGGTCAACCAACTCATCCATTCGCCCCGCGGCAAGAAGCAGTTGAGGAATTGTTGATGCGACGTAGGAGCTGGTGGCAGCTTGGGGTTTCAATCGGTCCAGAAACGTCGCCAACTTTGCCTTGTTTGGCCAAAAACGTTCGCGGAACCAGGTCTCGGAAGGCTCATCCAGGAAGTGAAGACTGCCACCTTTGACCAGCAACGGTCGTCCTAAGTCATAGGCGAAACTTCGTACCGCACTTTCAGTAGTTCCCGAAATCTCAGCTAGTACCGCGATTGGAACGAGTGGTCGCAGCACGGCCAAGCCCTGGCAGATTTGGTTAATCTGTTCTGATTCGATAGAGCCTTCTCGAAACTTGAGCTTTTCGACTGCGCGCTCCAGCAGTTCGGCAATTGCCCGCTCAACTGTGGAGGGTGATGGTCCGAGCGCCTTCAACATGCCTTCTAACGGCAGTTTTCGGCTGAGTGCTAGCGCCTGAACTCGTGGGTTGGAGCTGCTTAAGAAATCGAAGTCGGCGACATCTTTGTCAGTCGCGTTCGGATAGTACTTTTTGAGGTGCTTTTCTGTCTCCAAACGGCTAAACGGGCGCAGTTCAACGTACGTCGCGTCGGGCGGAGCTCGCAGATGGTCTCGCCGATGGGTCCGACAAGTAAAGACCAGTTTGACGCCGTCTGGCATCTCCGTGCGAATGAGGTCAGGCACGAAGGCCGCATCATTGAACTCAGTAGCTGCCATAACGGCATTGTCGGCAGCGTCGACTATCAAATAGAGATTGGCAAAGGGCTTTTTAGCCCGGAGCAGACCGACGGCCTGAGTCAGTCTTGCAACGAACGCACGCATGTACTGTTTGCTATCCGTCCCGCGGATTGGAATCAAAGGATTGCATAGCCCTTGAGCAGCGAGCTCATTTGCAATCTGCGGGAGGGCGTCTTTTTGTCGATGCCGGAAGTGTTGGGAGCTTCTATACAGTCCGTCGCCAAAGCAGTCATAGAGCACCGCTACGGAACCTTCAGGGAAAGACTTGGAAAGTTGCCACGCGAGGATGGACTTCCCAACTCCTCCTTCGGCATGAAGGACGACGGGTTGAGTGGTGGACTCCAGAATCGTGCGAATCTCTCGCTCCTGCTCGCGAGGAAATGCACCGTCGGTAGGCTCAGCAATCAGACACTTTGCAGGCCAGAGGTCCGCCTCGTCGGCCCCAAGTGCTCGCAGAACATCGAGGCGACGAATGGACGGGTTTAAGGCGTGCTCAGAGGTGGCCTTCTTAGTAACCAATTCTTTGAGCTGAAGTGATGCGTCCGAGTCTGCCTCGGCCAAGTATTTTCCTACATCCTTGAACAGTAGATTGCGTTGATTCCACAGGTCGGGCTCACCTGCTTCAACGGAGAAGAGAGTGAAGAAGTTTGCAGTTTCGCTGTCGAGCCCCTTCACATAACCAAGTAGCGTCTTCGCGACTGACGAATGTCTCGCTGGCTTCCCCTCTGCAAGGTCCTCCAGCGACTCAGCCACTTTTTCATCGATAGGACGGTTGGTCGTGAAGGTAAAGCGCAACTTGTCCTTAAGCTCCTTCCAGGTGAACGTCTTACGCAGTTTCGCAAACCGCTCGGAGAAGCCTTCAAGCGTGTTTTTCAGCCCGCTGGCTGTCCAGGGCTTCTGCACACGTTGCGTGGAATGCTTCAGCTGCACATAGCGAACGAGGCGGGCGTCCTTCAGGGACTCGCTGCCAAAGTAGAACCCCACGTCGATGAGTTCGTCGCCTTCGTTGGCTGAGCCAGGGCCTTCGGCAGCCGATGCGCCCTCAATAGAGATGGCGACCAAGTCGCTCACACCAGGCAAGAGCGAGAGGCAGTGGCGCGCGGCCCAGTGGTAATGGAACTGGTCTCCGTCTCTGCTCATTCGCACCAAGTCGGAGTCGGTGGTTGTGGCGCCAACTGTAGTTGTTTTTGAGTTCATGAGGACTGAAAGATTGCTTTCGGAGCGTCACGACGCGGTGCCACCGGCTTCCCGCTGTTCGGTCGGGAGCTATATGTACGTCCGCGAGACTTGCTCAACCGCAGTTCACTAATTGAGCCAGCTCAACTTTGAAACGGCTGCTGTTTACAGCTTCCACCAAATCCGACTTAGCGCACGCTCCGGTGTCGACATTGGGATTATCGGCTGACGCTACATTTTTATACAGTCATTTTGCCACTGTACAAGCCATACAAGCCGTCATTTCGCAGACGCCACCCCAATCTCCGCCGGGCTTAACTGTCGACGCACCATACCGGCCCGCAGAGGAGAAGGTGGTGCTCCCGCCAGGGGGCTGTCTAGCGAGGATCGAAGTTGGGCTGCACAATCTCGACTGTTGGAGCTTGCAATGCAGTTTGTTGGCCGTCGCTGGGGCAGCGTGGGTGGGTTGAACGGTGGAATCCACTAGTAAAAATGGCCAAACAGGCACAGTAATCCGACGTCCGCGATGCATCGATAGCAGTCGTCGACGCCTCAGGCTTTGGTGACCGCTACCAGCCTCCACCAGACATCGAAATCAACTAAGCGAACTTCTGCTGTTGGCCGATTTGAGCCAACGCCAATTAGCCCAACCGACCCGTTGCTATCAGTCGGCCAAATTTCGTGCAGGTCTGTTCTGCAGCAAGTGCGGACAACCGGATATCATCTTTGCTTTGCTCTAAGCGGAAGCTTAACTTCCCATGCAAGCTCCATGACGCATACAGAAAGATTAAAGGCCGAACTTTCGATCGAATTCACACCTGATCTCAATCGGATGACTGAAGAGCAAATTTTGCTCTTCTATAAGAGTCTGCACCATCTCCTTCATTCATATATAGCTGGATACCAACTAAGCCGGAAGATGTTTCTAGTGCTGGACAACAGCATTGTGCAGGACTTTAAGCATCTTGAAGACAAGAGGCGCCGCCCCAGAGCAATGGCTTACGCTGCATTCTGCCGCTTTGTAGCACAGTGGAGCGATTTGCCAAGTTATCTGGCAGTATCGCCAGTCGCTCCCTATGAGCACGGTGGCCGTAAGCCGGCAAGTTCTCCAGAGCATGCCATCGACCGATTTATTCAGGTGCAAACGATACTTCGCTATTGCGGACTCCCTGTCGCAATGATTGGCTTCGACGACGGGAATACACTTTACAAGCGGATGCTGGACGTTCACGCGGACGCGAACTATCTGGAGGTGTTTGCTAATCAGATCGAGCAGTCCGAGTGGGAACGTGATCTGCGTGCCTGGCATGGTGGTGAGATTCTGGCAACGGCCTGGGCCGACAAGGCGATCCCAGAAGACATGCCGCTTAGGTACTTCGACCCGTTTTACATCCGAAAGGTTTTCGGAAGTCGAATCGAAGGACATATTGCGGACCAGTCTGAGGGGGTTTTCAACTATCAGCCAATAAGAACTGGAAAAATTACGGCTGCGTTAGCCAAACTGAACACCATTACGAAAAAGGGGGTACTACAAGGCTTAGGGGACATTGATCTGCTTCAGATTTGCGATATCAGCCGACAGTACAAACAGCCTCTGGACTACCTTCTCCTTGGTCAAACATTCGACGCTGATTTAGCGAAGACCCTTCGGTTTCATCATCATCTAATTGAAAGCATGGAAGTTGTCGGCGGAGCTCCTGACGTAAATCGCCAGATTGAGAATATGGTCAGCTTCATGTTTTCCAGCCCATTTTCTGAACATGAGAGAAGGCTCGAAAGAATCATGCCGTTGGCAGATGAATTTTCCGACCACGTCGCGCTGCTATGTCGAAACGCTGTGAAAGGGAGAAAAAACTCTGAAGCAACGCATTGAATCTTTTATTGTTAGAAGTTTTTCCCCACGCGGTATAGCCATTGGAAGGGCCGAGATTCGCGTTGAGGCATGAATGCAGCATTCGCAAGTGAATCAACGCTTGGCGCGTGGCTTGCGTTCTGCATACGGGCAGTGAGTTGGCAATGGCCATTGCCACAGTCTGAAGCTGCCTGTGAGGTGGTGCGACTCAACTTCCCACTTCTGGCCGCGAGCCGCCGCTGGTGACAGGCGGCTTCCGACCCGTCGGTCGCCTTAGAAAATGGTGTCTGACTACAATTCGGCAGCCACATGCTGACAAATCGTTGTTGACACCTTTTCAGAATTTATATCAAGGTTTTATTCTTAGCAGAGCGATTAATTCTGTAAGGGGGCCGGCTCTATCGGAGAATAGGGATCGAAAAAACCTTTGCGCGTCGCCGTCCGCGTTAGGTCCCAAGTTGATTCTCGCATGGCTCAAAACAGTTTTCAGGACTTCAATTGGAAGCGCAACGATGGCATGTGCAGGATCAAATGCGTAGAGAAACGTTTTATCTGCAATATATTCCGTTGTAGATTTCCTCACTCCCGTCTTGACGATTGATGAAAAATACATAGGACACCGGGGGTCTTCGAAGCGGCTAGTCGAATAGTTCGCTTCTTCACGCCTATGCAGTAACCAGGTTAAAGGTGACTCATCAATTATTTCCTGCGATAGCAGCGGACTATGCGGAAATTCCTTGGTGAAATAATTAATGATAGTTTGATGGGTACCACGAGATTTCCCCCCAAAAGGTATCGGCGTTTCGCCAACCTTGACTAGAAGCGCTCGTGGTTTGGTACCGTCGTAGACAAGAGCGCGACTCGACAACGCCAAAAAACAGCGAAGAAGATAAAACGTCGAGTAATACAGCTTTACAGTCGACCAAGTAAAAAGTCCTTTATCAATTCCCTGTAGAGCATCCCCTATTGACACACAAGCAGAGTACAAATAGTTTGTCGCGTCTACCTGCAATCGCTCATCAACTTTCGTAACCTCAAGGGCAGTCAACGGTCGGTCCAGAAAACCACCATTGGTCCCGAGTGTTTCGACAACAGACTGTATATGGTGCATTTTTTGCACACTAGATCTTGAACTTTCTTGCCTTCTGTTGTTGCGGCGTGAAGGCTTTCAATAGCCTATCATAGACCTCGCTTGTAGCTCTACTTCCCCCCAAACCTCTTAAATCCGATTGTAGAATTAGAGAATCACCATCTAGATTAAGAGCATTCGAAATGGTTGCCTTCTCAAACGATTGCTTGCTGCTGCAATAAGATATAAGTTTGAGATGCAGAAATTCCAATGCAGCGGTAAATCCGGCTGCCCATAGAAAGGCGTTATCTTTTTCCGCCCATTTATTTCCGTACTTTCCTTGCAGTGCAAGAAACAAATTCAAAATAACCTGCCGCTGGTCCTCCAAATTGGTAAGACCAATTTGGTCAAAGGAACCCTTTTCGTCAACAAGCGGTTTAATTGCGACCACGGCAGTAGACAGCGCGATGCCTCCTTTACGCATTTTCCCACCGGGCAATTTGATCTCTCCATTATATGGAGAGTCTTCACCGTCATTTAAAAAATGAGCAATGTCCCGGGCCCGCACTGCGGCAGGATCAACCAATTCTTGGCTAGCCAATCCAAATAAATCGAAAACCAAGCTACGCGGCGCCGGCTTTTGCTCTTCATTAATAGCCAAAAAAATATCGGCGCATTCTTTAGTCGTCAGGCCGGTGTAAATGACAACGGGGAGTTGCAGATCGCCAATTGCCTTCCTCTCCTCAATCGCAGCCTTAATTCCTGCTACTCTATGTTGGCCATCGATTATCTGCGCAGAATTTGAAACATCCGAAAAGCGAATTTCTCGAGCAAGGCGTTTTAATTTATTTGTCGAACTAACCCAGTTCAATACAATCGCGTTAGGGTAATCCCCCCCGGAAAGTGTAAAGGCCTTAATACCACTGATACGCGAGGCGTTAAGTACCCTTTGAATGGCACCTTCCTCTTCGTCTCTACCTCGAACGGCGGCATAGCTTATGTTGGTCACCACCTTCGCTGAAAGCTTGGTCAGTAAGAATGTGCGCTTTCCCTGAGTCACTTCAAAGACAGGCGCCTTGATATCCGTCATTGCTGTTCGCTCCAAATATTCCTGAAACTTATGAACTAACCGATGCGCAGGATTATGCACGAGGCAGGGCAGATTCGGATAGAAAACTGGGAAAATAATGATGCCAGACTACAATTTTTGCGCCGGCTCGCTGAATGCTTGGCGAGTGAGTGGAGCGGCACTCATACAGCGCGGGCAGCTTGCCCGCGTACAACGTGCCCCGGCGACCACAACATATGAAACGCCGTAGCGAGGCAGCCGCACCGGGACAACCACCACTTCGGAACGCCGCCGTCATTTTTGTTGACCGCGAAGTACACGTTTTAAGTTGGGTGCGTGAGAGAGAAAATCGTAGTGATCGATATCCTCGAACGGAAGGATTGGGAATCAGCTCAGAATCAGACCAAATCAGCTCATACGATCATTGAGTCAGCTCATTTTTTTGAGCTGATTGCTGCTAAATTGAGCTGATTTGACAGCTTCGGCTCGTACCATGACCATCCGCGACGACATTCTTCAGTTCTTGCGCGCCCAACAGCGCGAGAATCTCCCCTGGGTGAGTTCCAGCGAATTGACCCACCGAACCGGCGTCAGTTGGTCCACGGTGAAGCGTCAATTGGAAAGCCTGCGCAAGGCCGGACTGGTGCTGCGCGAGGGCCAGGGCCGGGCAACCCGTTACCGGATTGCGGACGAAACAACCGCATCGACACTCCCAACGGCCATTGCCATGCGGCTGGCGGAGCCGGCGTCCGAGGCCACCGGGATGATCTGGTCTGAGCGTGGTCAAGCCCTGCTGGCCCGACTCCGGCAGCCGTTATCCGCCCGGACGCCCGTGGGATACGACCGCGCCTTCGTGGAAAGCTATGTGCCAAACCAGAGCTTCCTGTTGCCGCCTCCGCTGGCTCAAGACTTGGCCGACGAAGGCCGCATGCCAGGTCAGTCGCCAGCCGGCACTTACGCGCGCCGCGTCCTGGAGCCGCTGCTGCTCGACCTGTCCTGGTCATCCTCTCGGCTGGAAGGCAACCGGTATTCCGTGTTGGCCACACAGGAACTCTTCAAGCACGGAATGGCGGGGGGAGATCTGGATGCAGTGATGCTGCTCAACCATAAGACGGCCATCGAGTTCATGGTCGATGCGGTGCCCGCACATGGCCTTACGTCCGCCGTGATCGGCAACATGCACGCGATCCTTCTGCAGGAACTATTACCCAATACTGACGGCCTGGGCCGTATCCGTCAGATCGTGGTGAACATCGGGGACACGACTTACGTACCCCTTCAGGCGCCCTTGTTGTTGCAGGAAATGTTCGACCAGATTGTGGAGAAGGCGCGGCTTATCAAGAACCCGGTCGAAGCGGCATTCTTTCTGTGGGTGAACCTGGCCTATCTTCAGCCGTTCGAAGACGGCAACAAGCGCACCAGCCGCCTGTCGGCCAACATCCCCCTGATGCTTTACAACTGCGCGCCGCTGTCCTTCCTGGACGTGGAAGTACAGGACTATGTCTACGCCATGTTGGGAGTCTACGAATACGGCGACGTGACGCTGGCGACGGAGCTGTTCGCCTGGGCCTATCGGCGCTCGATCCGCAAGTACGCCGTGCAACTGAACGCTGCGGGCGTGCCGGATCCGGTGCGATTCCGATTCCGGGAAAAACTGAACGAAGCGATTGGCCGGGTACTACGTGAGCAGCAAACCGCCGACGCCGCAACAGCGGCGCTGGGCTTGTCCGAAGACGATTTTCAATTATTCCGCCCGATACTGGCGCAAGAACTGCGCATACTGGACGTGTGCAACTGCGCTCGCTATCGTTTGTCGATGGACCTAGTCCAACAATGGGTCGAGGCCGGGCGGCCGCACTAAAGCAAACCAGCGGAACAAGGGCCCCAAACATTGCGGCTCTCTAGTCCCGACACCGATAGATGCGAATAAGGGCTTACACCCCAACCACTCACGTATTGTCTTTCACCACAGTGCTTGGCCCATTGGTCTTCACAGATGCAATCCCCGCGTCCCGAGTCGCGGTGCTCGAATACATTTCACTGCGTCCAATGGACTGCCCATTCGCCGCGCTCAACGAGAAATAAGGCGAACCGTTGGTGGCCGTCTTGCGCTGATGCCGCTCATCGATCGGCGAATTCTGCCGAACAGACGCAATGCCATCCTGAGCGCTGGCTTTAGTGGTGTACCGCTCGCTTGTCAGAATAACTTCATGATTCCCGCTTTCAGATTAAACATGTACTGATCGCCGCTGCGCGTCAACTCGTAGTAACCGCTCATGGAAACTTCCAATATCTGGCTAGTTCAACAATAGGTCAATACTGCGATGCACACACATGAATGCCGGTTGATGATAGTCCATGCCTTGCGTTCGGGAGATGCCAAAGAAAAGGGCCGCTAATCGCGGCCCTTGTCGTCACTGCTTAACGTCTCGCTTCGATTACGCCTTGCGCACCTGCGCAATCAACCCATCCAACTGCGCCAGCATCGTATCCACTTCCTCAGCCGTCACATTCAATGCCGGCATGAAACGCAGCAGGTTCGGACGCGGCGCATTCAGCAGCAACCCATTCGGCGTCAGATTCCGCGCAGCGTCGACAATGGCCGGACCGTCATCCCGATCCATGATCAAGGCGCGCAGCAGGCCAACCCCACGCTCGCCCTTCATGCCGTACTTGGCCGACAGCGCCAGCAGGCCTTCCGACAGCTGCTTGGAGCGCGCGTTCACCGACTCCATGAAGCCCGGCGCGACCAGCGCGTCGAAGACGGCGACGCCGACTGCGGTGGTGAGCGGATTGCCGTTATACGTGCCGCCTTGGTCGCCATGCGCGAAGACGCAGACTTCCTGGCGGGCCAGCAGCGCAGCCAGCGGCACGCCGCCGCCGATGCCTTTGGCCAGGGTCATGATGTCCGGCACCACGTCGGAGTGCTGGTAGGCGAACATCTTGCCGGTGCGGCCCATGCCCGTCTGCACTTCGTCGACGATGAAGAGCAGCTTGTGCTCATCGGCCAGCTTGCGCAGGCCTTGCATGAACTCCTTGGTGGCGGGCAGCACGCCGCCTTCGCCTTGCACGGGTTCCAGCATGATGGCGACGGTCTGGTCGTCGATCAGCTTGCGCACGGATTCCAGGTCGTTCAGTTCGGCCTTGGGGAAGCCTTCGACCTGCGGGGCGAACATCTTGTCCCAGCCCGGCTTGCCGGAGGCGGACATGGTCGCCAGGGTGCGGCCGTGGAAGCCGTGGTTCATGGTGATGATCTTGTAGGCCCCCTTCTTGTGCACCTGGCCCCATTTGCGCGCCAGCTTGATGGCGCCTTCGTTGGCTTCGCCGCCGCTGTTGGCGAAGAAGACGCGGTCGAAGTCGGAGGCGCCGGTCAGGCGCTGGGCCAGTTCGATGGACGGCACGTTGTAGAAGGCCGGCGAGGGGTTCATCAGCAGCTTGGACTGGTCCAGCAGGGCCTTCTGCATTTCCGGGGCGCTGTGTCCCAGGGTGTTGACGGCCCAGCCCTGGACGAAGTCCAGGTATCGCTTGCCCGCGTGATCCTCCAGCCAGGATCCCTGGCCTCGCACGAACACGAGGTCCGGGCGGGAGGTGATCTCCATGAGGGTGTTGACGTTGAACTGGCTGAATTCCATGGCGGTTCCTGCTGAATGAGAGAACAGGGGTTGAAAAAGGGTGGGAAACGCTAAAACGCGAATTTAGCACCGGCGGGGGAATGCTATCGTGACGAACCCCTGCCGATCCGCCCCACGGCCGCCTCAAAAGGGCTGCCAGCGCGGGGCGTTCTATTTTATGCAACAGGCGCAACCCCGCGCGCAGCCCTTTGTCGCTTTTTACTGACCAATCATGAAACGTATTCTTTCCAGTCTGGCCGCCGGCCTGGCCCTGACGGCGGCCGCCGCGACCGCCCAGGCCGCCTACCCCGAGCGCCCCATCCGCCTGATCGTGCCGTTCCCGCCCGGCCAGGCCACCGACATCTTCGCGCGCGCCCTGGCCGAAAAGCTGGGCGCGGCGGTCAAGCAGCCGATCGTGGTGGAGAACCGCGCCGGCGCCGGCAGCAATATCGGCATGGAGCAGGCGGCGCGCGCGACGCCGGACGGCTACACGCTGGTGATCGCGGGCTCTGCCGCCGCGGTGAACCAGACGCTGTACAAGACCATCAACTACAGCCTGACCAAGGATTTCGCGCCGGTGTCGGGGGTGTTTTCGGTGCCGCTGATGTTCCTGGCGACGCCGGCCTCGGGCATTACCTCGCTGAAGCAGCTGGTGGACCAGGCCCGCGCCAATCCGGGCGAGCTGGCCTACGCCAGCGCCGGGATCGGCGGCACGCAGCATCTGTCGGCCGAGATGTTCAAGGCGGCCGCCAATATCGATATCCGCCACATTCCCTATAAGGGCAGCGGCCCCGCGCAGGCGGATTTCCTGGGGCACCAGGTTCCGCTGATGGTGGATTCGGTGACGGCGGGGCTGCCGCACGTGCAGAGCAAGAAGGCGGTGGCGCTGGCGGTAACCACGGCCAAGCGCCTGCCGCAGCTGCCGGACGTGCCGACCGTGGCGGAATCGGGTTATCCGGGTTTCGAGGCGATCGGCTGGGCTTCGGTGCTGGCGCCAGCGGGCACGCCGCCCGAGGTGACGAACTACCTGAGCCAGCAGATCGGCCAGGTGCTGAACGCCCCGGAAATGCAGAAGTTCTTCCGCGACCGCGGCGCGGAACCCATGCCGCTGACGCCGCAGGCCACCGGCACGTTCATCGCCGGCGAAGTCGAAAAGTGGGGCAAGGCGGTGAAGCAGTCGGGCGCCCAGGTCGACTGATTTGCCTGAAACCGCCCCCGCAGGCGCAGGGACGGTTTGACGTAAGCGAAGCTGCGCTGGCCGCGCTCGATGCAGCGCGGCCGGCGCGCGCTTCAGGCGGGACCGCCCGGCTGGTCCGGGCGTCCGGGTTCGCCGGGTTGCCTGGGCTTCTCTCCAGGCTGGCCCGGGTTGCCGGGCACTTCCGGCGGTGTGCGTCCGGACCCGGTGTCGTCCGGCCCGGGCTTGCCCGGCACCTGGCCGGGGGCCTGCTTTTCGGGCGCGTCCCCCGGCTCCTGTCCGGGACGCGGCGACGGGTCGATACCCGGCTGGGTGGCGGGATCGCCAGGCTTTTGATTCGTGTTCATGGATGTCTCCTGAAAGATTCATGCAGCCGCTACACGCGCACCGGCACGCGTATCGTGCAAGTCCACGATAGAGGCCATGCGCGCGCGCGCCCAGATCACGCGGCACGACTTTATCTAGTACTTTCTTCTTATCTCTTGCCCAACCGGGAGCGGGAATGAAGAAGACCGCCACGGCGTTCACGACGGAACGCCGCCATCTGCTGGAAATCATCGACGGCCTGATCGAGGGCATCATCCTGCTGGACCAGGACCGCAGCATCGTCTGGGCCAATGACACCGCGCTGGCCATGCATGGCGTGACGGAGCTGCCCGCATTGGGCGGCACGGCCGCCGGCTACCGCAAGGCATTCTCGCTGCGCTACCGCAACCGCCGCGCATTGCGCGCAGCGCAGTATCCGCTGGACCGGGCCCTGGCGGGCGAGGCCTACAAGGATGTGGTGGTGGAAGTGAACAGCCGGCGCGATCCGGAATTCAGCCGCATGCTGCAGGTGCGCAACCTGGTGCTGCGCGATGCGCAGGGCGCGGTTGAAGGCATGGTGCTGGTGCTGCTGGACGTGACCGAGCAGTACAGCGCGGAAGAACGCTTCGAGCGCACCTTCAGCGCGAATCCCGCGCCGGCCGTGATCTGCTCGCTGGCGGACCTGCGCCACATCAAGGTCAATGACGGCTTTCTGGCCATGACCGGCTACGCGCGCGAGCAGGTGCTGGGCAAGACGCTGCGCCAGCTGGACGTTCTGGGCGACACGCCGCAACGCGAGGACGCGCTGCACCGGCTGGCGGAAGGGGCGACGATTCCGCAGATGGAAACCATTATTTCGGTGCAGGACGGCGGCGCCAAGCTGGTGGTGGTGGCCGGCCAGCCCATCGAAGTGGCGGACCAGCCCTGCATGCTGTTCACCTTCAACGACCTGGAGCCGCGGCGCAAGGCCGAGACGGCGCTGCGCGATAGCGAGCAGCGCTTCGCCACGGCGTTCCGGCTGGCGCCCGTGCCCATGACGCTCAGCACCACGGAAGGCCGGCTGCTTGAGGTCAACGATGCCTTCGTCGCCACGACGGGCTATGACGCCAAGACGCTGGCCCGCGACGAAGACGCGCTGGCGCTGCTGTGGACAGACCCCCAAGCCTATGACCGCGCCATGGCATCGCTGGAGCAGGGCGCCGGCGTGCACGGCCAGGAAATGGCGCTGCGCACGCGCGACGGCGCGCTTCTGGACTGCCTGGTGTCGGCCGCGCCGGTGTCCATCCAGGACCAGCCTTGCGTGCTGGCGGCGATCCAGGACATCACCGAGCGCAAGCGCAGCGAGGTCGAGCTGATGGAGGCGATCGAGACGGTCATGCAGGACACCTCGTGGTTCAGCCGCACCGTCATTGAAAAACTGGCGCAGATCCGCGCGCCTCAGGGCACGCCGCAAGGGCAGGCCGAACTCGCCGACCTGACGCCGCGCGAACGCGAGATCCTGGGCCTGATGTGCCAAGGCCATACTGACACCGAGATCGCGTCCAGCCTGCACCTGTCGCGCAACACCGTGCGCAATCACGTGGCCGCGCTGTACAGCAAGCTCGATGTGCACCGGCGCAGCGCCGCCATCATCTGGGCGCGGCAGCGCGGCATCGTGGGCTATGAGAAGCCGGCGCGCAAGCGGGCGCAGAAGCAGGCGAAGCCGAGCACGCAAACGTCCACCCGCAGGAATCGGTAGAAAAGTACCAGCCGGCCTGATGTGCGCGCTTCTTACGCGCGCGCCATGCGCTTTCTATAGTGGTTTCGTCCGCCGCCGGAGCTCCGGCGCGGTTTCACGCAACCTGCAACGAGGAGCGAAACATGGATAACGACCGCATCAAGGGCGCTGCGAAGGAAGTCAAAGGCACGGTCAAGGAAACGGCCGGCAAGCTGACCGGCAACCGCCAGACGGAAGCCGAGGGCAAGGCCGAGAAAACCGTGGGCAAGGTGCAGCGCAACGTGGGCGAGGCCAAGGATCAGGCACGCGACTTGCTGAACAAGAAATAGCGCGGCTGCCCATCGGCATGGCCCGCTAGCCCATGAACGCCGAAAGGAGAAAAAAATGATTCATCGACTCTGGCTTGCGCTGATGCTGGCAATAACCGCCATCTCGGCCGGCTGCAACACGATGGAAGGCGCCGGCAAGGACATTGAACGCGGCGGAGAGAAGATCCAGCAGAAAGCCCAGTAGGTCCTGCATCGGCAGCCTGCTTGAATGGCTGGCGCGCTGACGGCGCGCCGGCCTTTTTGCGCTGATTGCGCGTTGCGTCCTATTGCGTTTTTGCGTCCAGGCGGCCCAGCAGGGCATCGAAACGGCCCAGCCGCGCGTACCGCGTCTGGCCGCCCGCCACGACCTCGCCGCCTGGCAGATCGATCCACCGTTGTATCCCGCTATCCAGATCGAGCGCGCCGTGGCGGATTCGAAGCACCTGGCCCGACGCCGGATGCCAGAGCTGGCCCAGATCCATGCTGCGATGCGGCGCATGCCAGTGGCCCAGCAACAGCCAGCCGCCCGGCAGCGCTTGCAGCGTCATGCCGCCGGAAGGCAGATGCCCCACTTCGTGTTGATGAACGGCGCCGACATCCAGGCCTGCCTGGCAAAGCATGCCGTCCTCCAGCCACGCGATGGCACTGTCGCCCAAGGCGACGGGGTGCGAGATGTCGCCCGACGTGGGCGCGGCATAAGACAGCGGCAAGGGATGCAGCCGCCCTTCGCGAAACTCCAGCAGTTGGCCGCGGCACAGCACGCAGGTACGGCCGTCCGGCGTAGGAATGACGGCGGACCTGTCACTGACGGGACGGCGTTGCGGGGGCGCCGTGTACAGCAGCGTGGGCTCCGCCGCGGCGTCTTCCGCCTGCCTCGCGTAGCCCGGATAAAGAAAGACCATGCCACGGTCCACCAGCAGCAGATCGTCGCCCGCGAACCCCAGGCTGAATTCCGGCGTCCGGCGTTGCACTTGCGCGGCGCGCGGCGGCAGGGGCATGCCGGGCCGGTTTGAAGGGGGCAGTTCGACCTGGCTGGAATGCAGCAGCCGCGCATAAGGGGTGCTGGACAGTCCGTCCGGGCCCTGCTCGATCCAGGCATGTACACCATTGGGGTTTACGCAGGAGGCGAGCAGCCCACGCCGCGCCGGAAACTTGCCGGCTATCGCGCGCAATGCCGGCCATGCGCGCAGATCGGTGAGCGCCGGAGCATCCCAGTCCGCCATGACGGCGCAGGCCCATCCCGGAGCCACCGCTACCGCGTAGGGGATGTCCAGATAGTCCTCGGGGCCGCACAGCGGACCCGAGGCCGGCTTGGGCAGGGCTGCCTGCGCGCCAGCCGCGGCGCCATCCTGGCGATGCGCGACGGCTTCCCAGCCCTGCGTCTGTATTTGCGTCTTGAGGCTTTCCGCCTGGGCCTGCGACACGATCAGCAGACGAATCGCGTCGTCCTCTTCGCGCTGCTCGATGAGCGCCAGCCCCAACGCCTCCAGTTCCTGGCCCAGCGCGGGCAGGAAGTCCTCGGCGCGGTCGTCGCTCATGACGGACCGAAGCAGGTCCAGGCGCGCGGACGCAAGCGCCGGGTGGCGGGTCGAATAGATTTGCCTGAGCGTGTCCAGCACGTCGGGCAGGAGAATCTTCCAATCGAAGGATACGGGCTGCTGCATCACGGCTCAGCGGGAAAAGCCGCGCGCGGAAATCTCCCAGATGTCCTGCACCACGCCGTCCTTGAACACCACCAGGCCGTCGTGCAGGTTGAAGGTGGGGTCCACGTGCGCGGGCACCAGGCGCAGCACGCTGCCCAGCGCGGGCGGCGTGGCGCCGGGTTCCACGCGGACCACGCTGTGTTCGTCGTTGATGGCGGTGCAGGTCAGGCCGGATTCGCCATGGACGGCAGGCGGGCCGCATTCGGCGGAGGCCGATTTCAGGCCGGCGTCCAGCACCACGCGGCCCGGCGCGGGCGCGCTCATCACGGTGGACAGCAGGAACAGGCTGTTCTGGAAGGCCAGCGGGCCGTTCCATTCATTGGCGCCGTAGTCGCCGTCCATGAAGGCGTAGGAGCCGGCCTGCAATTCGGTGTAGACGCCGCTGGCCGCGTCGAATTCCGCGCTGCCCGTGCCGCCGCCGGTGATGGTGTCGCAGGCGATGCCGCTTTCACGCAGCAGCTGCGCATAGGAAGCGGCGATGCGCGCGGCCTGGCGGCAGACGCTGGCGCGCTCCTCGCGCGTGCGAAAGTGCTGCACCGAGCCGTGGTAGGCCTGCAGCCCGGCGAAATTCACGCCCGGCAATGCGCGGGCCTGCTGCGCCAGCGCCAGCACCGTGGCGTCGTCCGACACGCCGCAGCGGCCCTGGCCCACGTCCACTTCCACCAGCACGTCGATCTCGGCGCCGGCCTGGACCATGGCGGCGGACAGCTGCGCCAGGTTTTCCGCGTTGTCCACGCAGACGCTCATCTTGGCGGCGCGCGCCAGTTGGCCCAGCAGCGCCAGCTTGGCCGGGCCGACGACCTCGTTGCTGATGTGGATGTCGCGGATGCCGGCGGCCACGAAGGGCAGCGCCTCGCTGACCTTCTGGCAGCAGATGCCGCGCGCGCCCAGGGCCAGCTGGCGCAGGGCGATCTGGGGGCATTTGTGCGCCTTGGCGTGGGGCCGCAAGGCCACGTCGTGCCGATCGGCCCAGGCCTGCATCGCGCGCAGGTTCGCCTCGAAGGCCGTCAGGTCCAGCGCCAGGCTGGGCGTGTCGACTCGGGCCAAGGGATCGCCCGGCTGGGCCGCCGGGGGCAGCGCTATGCCGCGTATGACTTCCTGGGACATCGGGAATGCTCCGTTATTTGCACGCGTGGATGTAACCGCGCCATAACCAAACATGGGCAGGTCATAACCTAAATGGCATGCGACCCCCTGGTAAACGATAGCCCGGTAAGCATTGGCTACAGGAAGTCGGCATGACAGAATTTCATCATAAAGAAAGCCCCCAAGGGGAGGCACGTTTTTTGCCGCCGGGCGCAAGACCCGGCGGCGAAAACGAACAATATTCAACCGTCAGCAAAATCACGGAGAAGCCCGCATGAAACTGAAGCACTGGATCACCACCCTGACCCTGGCCGTCGCCGCGGTCGGCGCCGCCGGCACCGCGCAGGCGCAGCAATTCTTCCGCATCGGAACGGGCGGCACCGCCGGTACCTACTATCCCATCGGCGGCATCATCGCCAACGCGGTGTCCCAACCGGGCAAGCTGGTCGCCACGGCGGTCGCCTCCAACGGGTCGGTGGCCAACATCAACGGCATCCTGGGCGGTTCGTTCGAAGCGGGCTTCACGCAATCCGACGTGGCCTACTGGGCCTACAGCGGCACCGGCACCTTCGAAGGCAAGCCCAAGGCGCAGGACCTGCGCCTGATCTCGACGCTGTACCCGGAAAGCATCCACCTGGTGGCGCGCAAGGGCTCCGGCATCAAGAGCGTGGCCGACCTGAAGGGCAAGCGCGTTTCGATGGACGAGCCGGGCTCCGGCACGCTGGTCGACGTGCGCCTGATCCTGGGCGCCTACGGCATGACCGACAAGGACATCAAGGCTGAATACCTCAAGCCCAACCAGGCCGGCGACAAGCTCAAGGACGGAGGGCTGGACGCGTTCTTCTTCGTGGGCGGCGCCCCCGCCGGCGCCATCGCGGAACTGGCGTCCAGCGGCGCCGGCATCGAGATCGTGCCGCTGGTCGGTCCCGAAATCGACGCGCTGCGCGCCAAGCAGGAGTTCTTCACGCCCGACACCATCGCCGCCAACACCTACCAGAACGTGGGCGAGGTGAAGACGATTTCGGTCAACGCCCAGATGGTCACCTCGGCCAAGCTGCCGGAACAGGTCGTGTACGACGTCACCAAGGCCCTGTACAGCGACGCCACGCGCAAGACGCTGGACAACGGCCACGCCAAGGGCAAGCTCATCACCCGCGACAACGCGATCAAGGGCGCCGGCATTCCGTTCCACCCGGGCGCCGAGAAGTTCTACAAGGAAATCGGGCTGCTGAAGTAGGTAGACCCACCCCCGAGGCGCCTGTGGCGCCTCCCCCTCAAGGGGGCGCCGCAGTGGACCGGCGGAGCCGGATCCACGCGGCCCCGATGGGGCGGCGGCGGGATTATGCGGCGAGTGTGCCGCGCGGCCAGATTGAAGTATGTATGTCCGCGGAGCGACGCGCCGCGCTTGAGTAGGGCCGCCACGAGCGGCCCTGCTTGCTGAATCACCCTGAGAATTACTGCGATGGAAATTGATCACGAAAAAACCCAGCAGCTGGCGGAGAAGTACGACTCGGAAATCCGCTTCCGGCCGCTGGACAAGACGGCTACCTGGATCGTCTCCGGCCTGCTGGTAACGCTCTCGATCTTCCACTACTACACGGCCGGTTTCGGCCTGCTGCGCGAAGCCACGCACCGCGGCGTGCACCTGGCGTTCGTGCTGAGCCTCATCTTCCTCGTCTTCGGCTTTTCGAAGGCGCATTACAACCGCGAACCCAAATCCACCTGGTATGCGCCGGGCGGCATTCCGCTGTACGACTGGATCATCGCCATCGCGCTGGCGCTGTCGGTGCTGTACATCCCCTACATCTTCGAGGACCTGGCCTTCCGCGTCGGCAATCCGCTGCCGATCGACGTGTTCATGGGCTCGATCCTGCTGATCGGCCTGCTGGAAGCCACGCGGCGCGCCATGGGCTGGCCGCTGCCCATCATCGCGCTGGTATTCATGGCCTACGCCATGTTCGGGCCTTATTTCCCCGGGTTGCTGCAACACGCGGGCAATACGTGGTCCCAGGTCGTCAACCATATGTACCTGACCAGCCAGGGCGTGTACGGCGTGGCGGTGGGCGTGGTGGCGACCTACGTGTTCCACTTCGTGCTGTTCGGCGTGCTGGCCACCCGCATCGGCCTGGGCCAGCTGTTCCTGGACGTGGCCTCGACCATCGCGGGGCGCTATGCCGGCGGCCCGGCCAAGGTGTCGGTGTTCGGCTCCGCCATGTTCGGGATGCTGTCCGGTTCGTCCGTGGCCAACGCCGTGACGGTGGGCTCGCTCACGATTCCCGCCATGATCCGCATCGGCTATCCGCGGCACTTCGCGGCGGGCGTGGAGGCGGCCAGCAGCACGGGCGGACAGATCACGCCGCCCATCATGGGCGCGGCCGCTTTCCTGATGATCGAATTCCTGGGCATTCCGTATCAGCAGATCGCGATCGCGGGCATTTTCCCGGCCTTCCTGTACTTCTTCGGCATGTTCATGCAGGTGCACTTCGAGGCCAAGCGCGAAGGCCTGCGCGGCCTGACCGACGAGGAAATGCCCAAGCTGAAGCAGTCGTTCAAGATGCGCTGGCCCACGCTGATCCCGCTGGTGCTGCTGATCGGCGTGCTGGCCAGCGGCCGCACGCCCTACCTGGCGGCCTTCGCGGGCATCACGGGCTGCATCGTGGTGGGCATGCTGAACCCGTTCCAGCGCCTGCGCCTGCGCGACCTGTACGAAGCCTTCGAGACCGGCGCGAAGTACGCGCTGGCCGTGGGCGCGGCCGCGGGCACGGTGGGCATCGTGATCGGCGTGGTCACGCTGACCGGCGTGGGCTTCAAGATCTCGTACATCGTGATTTCGGCGGCCCAGGCGATCGCCGGCGGCGCGGCCACCGTGATTCCCGACGTCATCGCCAACACGCAAACGCTCACGCTGATCGCAGCGCTCGTCATGACCGGCATCGTCTGCATCCTGATGGGCTGCGGCATTCCCACCACGGCGAACTACCTGATCATGGTGGCCGTGGCCGCGCCCACGCTGGTGCAGCTGGGCGTGCAGCCGATCGCGGCGCACTTCTTCGTGTTCTATTTCGGGATCCTGGCGGACATCACGCCTCCGGTGGCGCTGGCGGCCTATGCGGCGGCCGGGATGGCGGGCAGCGACCCGTTCAAGACCGGCAACACGGCCTTCCGGCTGGGCATCACCAAGCTCATCGTGCCTTTCGTGTTCGTGTTCTCGCCGTCGCTGCTGATTTCGGTCCAGGGCTTCACCTGGTACGACTTCTTCGTGACCCTGTTCGGCTGCATGGTCGGGCTGGTGCTGCTGTCGGCGGCCTTCTCGCGCTACATGCTGGTCGGCATGAAGGCCTGGGAGCGCTGGCTGTGCACCATCGGCGCCTTGCTCACGATCCTGCCGGGGCTGACCAGCGGCCTGATCGGGCTGGCCATCTGCATCCCGGTGTTCATGCGCCAGCTGGCGCAGCTCAAGCTGGAAAACACCCCGAAGACGGCTTGACGCCCACGCCGGCCATTGTAAAAAGGGGCGGACCAACCAGGTCCGCCCCTTTTTCTCTGAACCATGCATTTTGTCAGCAATTGGCCGACGATGGCCGCCATGTTGCCCCATAGTGACGGCATACAACATTCCCCGGCCGGTCGGTTGCCCGCCCCTATAAATCGGCGTAAAGTAAAATTCATGTTTGCTGGTCTGCCGATATGCGGGCCGACTGTGCAAACAGGCACAAAACTGCGCCATATGTTCGATATCCTGGTTTATCTGTACGAGAATTACTACACGCCGCAAGCCTGTCCTGCGGCCGACGTGCTGGCCAAGCGGCTTGCCGCCGCCGGGTTCGAGCACGAAGACATCGACGACGCGCTCGGGTGGCTTTACGGCCTGGCCGAGACCACCGAACGATGCGTCGATCTCGCCCAGGCGCCCGCCACCGGCACCCGGATCTACACCGATAACGAGTACCAGCAGCTCGGCACCGAATCCATCGGCTTCATCGCCTTCCTGGAATCCGCCGGCGTGCTGCCCGCGCCCCTGCGCGAAATCGTCATCGACCGTGGCCTGGCTGCGCCGGAATCGCCCGTGCCGCTGTCCAAGATCAAGATCATCGCCCTCATGGTTCTCTGGAGCCAGGAAGCCGAGATCGACAATCTGGTCCTGGAAGAGCTGCTGGACGACGAAGGCGTGCGCCGCCTCCATTGAGCGCGGCGCGCCGCCGCCCCCGATTCCCCTTGCCGCCCCCCGCGCGCAATCGCGCGGGCATTGCCCTGTGACCTACGTAGGCCGTTTCGCCCCCAGCCCCAGCGGTCCGCTGCATGCGGGCTCGCTGGTGGCCGCGCTGGCGAGCTGGCTGGACGCGCGCGCCCATGGCGGCCGCTGGCTGCTGCGCATCGAAGACGTGGACACACCGCGCACCGTGCCCGGCGCGGCTGAACGCATCATGGCGCAGCTGGAGGCCCTGGGCCTGTCCTGGAACGGCGAGATCATGTGGCAGTCCAGTCGCGGCGGCGCCTACCAGGCCGCCTTCGACGCCCTTGCGGCGCGCGGCCTGATCTACGGCTGCGGCTGCACCCGGCGCGAAATCGCCGATTCCGCCCTGCGCGGCCAGACCCAGCCCGGCGCCGACGGCGAACGGCCTTATCCGGGCACCTGCCGCAATGGCCTGCCGGAGGGCCGCCAGGCCCGGGCCTGGCGCGTGAGGCTGCCGGAAGGCGTGGAACGCTTCGAGGACCGCTGGCTGGGCCCGCAGGAACAGGACGTGGCCCGGGCCGTGGGCGACATGGCGCTGCGGCGCGCGGACGGCCTGTGGGCCTATCAGCTGGCCGTGGTGGTGGACGATGCGGCGCAAGGCGTCACGGACGTGGTGCGCGGCGCGGATCTGCTCAGCTCCACGGCGCGCCAGCGCGTGCTGGGCCGCCTGCTGGGGCTGCCGCCGGTGCGCTACCTGCACGTGCCGCTGATCCTGGATGCCGGCAGCGGGCTCAAGCTGTCCAAGCAGAACGGCGCGCCGCCCATCGATACCGGCGCGCCGCTGGAGGCGCTGAAGAGCGCCTGGGCGGCCCTGGGCTTCGAGCCCTTCCCGGCGGACGACCGCGCCGCCTTCCTGCGCGAAGCCACCGCGCGCTGGGCGCGGCGCTTTCCCTGACTTCCCAGCCGCCGCTTCGTTCCTACTGCGGCTGCGGGTGGAAGTGTCTGACACCCGTACGCGAGGCCCGTCAGGCTGGTGCTTGCTTTTCCCGGGTGTCAGACACCCGCGAAGCTCCCGGAAGCCCGCGGCGGCCTCGCGTACGGGTGTCAGACACTGGGCCGGACGGTCTCTATGGAGACTGGCCGGATCGGGCTCTATGGACGCCTACAGCGGCTGCAGGTCCTCTCCCAGCATCCGCACCAGCAGCGCCTCGCCGTTGTCGGCCACGCGCAGTTCGCCATACTTCGCGACCTGGTAGCGCTCTGCCTGCCCTTCTGGGAAGAAATAGGCATTGGTCACGATACGCACGCCGTTGTTGCGCACGCGGTAGCGCAGCGGCACCTCGGCATCGGTGTGCGGATGCACGTCGGGCTGGATGCGCAGCGGCTGCGACACGCCGCGCTCGTCGCGCGCCAGCATGACGTAGCCGTCGGGCTCGTAACCCAGGATGGAGTCATCTTCGCTGCGGTTTTCGCCGCCCAGTCGCAGCCGCGTGACTTCCCGGCTGGCGGCGAAGTTCAGCGCCATGTAGTCGCCTTGCATCAAGGACCTGGGATCCCCGGCGCCAGCTCCAGGATGACCACCTTGCCGGAGGCCAGCAGCTTCTCGCGCTGCCAGATCCCGCCGTTGGCCACCGCCAGCACCAGCGCCAGGCCGCCCAGGATGGCCAGCGTGCGCCAGCGCAACACGCCCGACACCGGCGGCAACGGCCCGCGCGCCACGGGCGCCTGGGTGCGCATCAGCCTCGGCACCAGCCACACCAGGCCCCGCAGGAGGAAGAGCAGCACCGCGGCGCCGCTCAGCCACAGCGCCTTCTGCAGCAGCGGCACGTCGAGCTGATAGTAATAGACGCCCAGGTAAGCCAGCAGGCTGAGCACCCCGAAGATCGCCAGCCGCGGCTGGTTCAGGCCGAAGCCCAGCAACAGCCACGCCAGGGCGAAGCCCACGCCGGGGCTGGGCAGCCAGAACAGGGCCAGGACCAGCAGCGCCAGCGGCACGCCCCAGGTCACGCCGGCAGTCAGCACGTGGCGCCGGGGCCACAGCACGGCCAGGGCGGCGGCGGCGGGCAGCACGGCGCCGGCCGTCACCAGCACCGCCGTCCGCGGATTGAGCTGCCACATCGCCGGCAGTTGCAGCGCCGAAATCCCGCTGGCCAGCCACACCATGCCCTGGACCGACAGCAGGAAGGCCCAGGCCAGCGGCTGCAGGGCGTGGGCGCGCTTGCCGCCCAGGCGGCGGCCGAGGCTGAACAGGACCGCCGTCGCCCAGGCCCCCGTCACGGCGATGGGCAGCCAGATGAAGGTAGCCTCGGCCACGTCGAAATCCAGCCAGGCGTCCAGCAGATCCTCGCGCATCAGCTCCGGCGCCACGCCGCGCCAGACCAGGCCCGCGGCCGCCGAGGCGATCAGCAGCCCGCTCAGGAAACGCAGGATCGCGTCGGGCCCCAGCGCATAGACGGCGGTGGCCATCAGCAGCACGAACAGGCAGGCATTGGTGAACGAGGTGGAGCTGGACAGGCCGTAGATGATCAGGATCTGGCCGGTGAAGGCCATGGCCGTGCCGCACTGGCGCCAGAAGGGCCCGGCGTCGCTGCGCAGCACCGCCACGCCCGCCGCGCACAGCACCAGGCCGGCCACCAGCGCGCCTTCCTCCGTCGTGACGACGCCGGAGAAGGCCACGAACACCAGCAGCAGCAGGGTGGCCAGCCAGGCGCTCAGGCCCAGCAGGCACTGCACGTACCAGGGCGGATCGGCCTGCGGCGAGGCGGGCGCCAGCTGTGCCACGGGCGTGCCCGCGTCGGCCGGATCGACCGAGTTGCCCGCCGAGGCGGCGGCCGGTTCGGCATCCGCCGCGGCCACGGGCGCGACCGGTTCGGTGCCCAGGCGGCGCAGCCAGCGGGCGGCCCAGACGGCCTCCGCCATCAGCAGCGCGGCCAGCGGCAGCGCGGCCCAGACGCCGGGCTCGAGCCGCAGCAACCATTCGCCCACCACCCGCAGCGAGACGCAGATGACGCCCGCCGCCAGCATGGCCAGGATGACTAGGTCGCGCCGGCCTCGCTGATAATAAAAGCCCAGCCCCAGCGTGACGGCCAGCCAGGCCACGCCGTTGGCGGTGCCCAGGCCGCGCAGGATGTAGTCGCCGAACATCAGGGACACCACCAGCGCGCTGATGGTGAACGCGGCCAGGATGCGCGGGCCGAAGAGCGTGCTGGCGCGCCAGCGGTGCGCGGCCATTTCCCAGGCCAGCAGCAGCACGAGGTTCAGGGCAGCGATGATCAGGCTGGCGGCCCCCGGGCCGCCGAAGACCAGCCACCAGTCGAACGCGCGCTCGCCCAGCCACAAGGCGGTGGCCACGTTCAGCACCAGCACCCAGAGCAGCCAGACGGCCTGGCTGGCCGCCGCCAGCGCCCAGGGCAGCAGCAAGGCCGCCCACCAGGCGAACAGTTCCCAGGTATCGGCCCCAGTCTGGTAAGTTTGGCCCAATAGCGCAAGCAGGGCGCCTAGCAGGATGCCGGCCAGCGCCAGCAGGGCGCCGGGGATGCTGCGCCGCACGCCGGGGCTGGCGCGCAGGCGCAACCCGGCCCAAGCGGCGGCCAGCGCGCAGACCGCCAACAGCGCCTGTACGCCGGCGAAGCGCTGCACCTTGGTCATTTCCTGCCAGTTGGCGGCGACCCAGCAGACGGCCGCGCTGCCAAGCAGCAAAACGCCCAGCCACAGGGTGCTTCGCGCCAGGAATTGACGCCAAGCGTGCAGTTCGGATCCCGCTTGCCTTTCAGTGCCGACTTGCATCTGGCGAATCTCCGATCTTATTATCCGCGCTACTAAGGCGGGACTACCGCCACTGGATACACATGAATAAAACGCTGATTATTGCCGAGAAGCCCTCGGTGGCCCTTGATATATCACGCGCCTTGGGAGGCTTCGCGCGCGAGGGGGACTATTTTGAAAGCGAACGTTACGTCCTCGCGTCCAGCATCGGTCATTTGCTCAGCTTGGTCGCGCCCAACGATCCGGTCAAGGGAAAATGGAGCTTCACGCACCTGCCCGTGATTCCACCCGAGTTCGAGCTGGGCCCGACCGACAAGAAATCCGCCGAACGCCTGAAGCTGCTTGTCCGCCTGGCCAAGCGCAAGGACGTGGACGCCATCATCAACGCCTGTGACGCGGGGCGCGAGGGCGAGCTGATCTTCCGCTACATCATTCAGTACGCGGGCGTGAAAAAGCCGATCCAGCGCCTGTGGCTGCAGTCGATGACCCAGGCCGCCATCCGCGAAGCCTTCGCCAATCTGCGCGACGACGTGCAGCTCAAGCCGCTGGAAGCGGCCGCCCGTTCCCGCGCCGAGGCCGACTGGCTGGTGGGCATCAACGGCACGCGCGCCATGACCGCCTTCAACAGCAAGGACGGCGGCTTCTTCAAGACGCCGGTCGGCCGGGTGCAGACCCCCACGCTGGCCATCGTGGCCGAGCGCGAAGAGCGCATCCGCCGCTTCGTGCCGCGCGACTACTGGGAAGTGCGCGCGCAGTTCGTGGCCGCCGCCGGCCTGTACGAAGGCCGCTGGATCGACCCGGAGTTCAAGAAAGACGAGCGCGACCCGGAAAAGCGCGAATCGCGCCTGTGGTCGCAGGCCGCCGCCCAGAGCGTGGTGGCCGCCTGCCGCGACCAGCCCGGCAGCGTCACCGAGGAATCCAAGCCGTCGACCCAGATGTCGCCGGCCCTGTACGACCTGACCTCGCTGCAGCGCGAAGCCAACGGCCGCTTCGGCTTTTCGGCCAAGACCACGCTGGCGCTGGCCCAGACCCTGTATGAACGCCACAAGGCGCTGACCTACCCGCGTACCGATTCGCGCTACCTGCCCGAGGACTACATCGGCACGGTGCAGGAAACCATGCGGGCGCTGGCCAAGGGCGGCTCCAATGCCGTGGGCGGCCTGGCGCGCCACGCGGAGACGGTGGTCGGCAAGCAATGGGTGAAGCCGAACCGCCGTATCTTCGACAACAAAAAGGTTTCGGACCACTTTGCCATCATCCCGACGCTGCAGATCCCGCACGATCTCAGCGAAGCCGAGGGCAAGCTGTACGACCTGGTGCTCAAGCGCTTCCTGGCGGTGTTCTTCCCCGCCGCGGAATATCGCGTCACCACGCGCATGACCGAGGTGCAGGGGCACCGCTTCCGCACCGACGGCAAGGTGCTGGTCAACCCGGGCTGGCTCACCGTCTACGGCAAGGAAGCCCAGGGCGAGGACGCCAACCTGGTTCCCGTGGCGGACGGCGAGACCGTGCGCACCGAGGACGTGGAAGCCGTGGGCCTGACCACCAAGCCGCCCGCCCGCTTCAACGAAGGCACGCTGCTGTCGGCCATGGAAGGCGCGGGCAAGCTGGTGGACGACGAGGAACTGCGCGAGGCCATGTCCGAGCGCGGCCTGGGTACCCCGGCCACGCGCGCGGCCATCATCGAAGGCCTGCTCAACGAAAGCTACCTGCGCCGCGAGGGCCGCGATCTGGTCCCCACGGCCAAGGCGCGCCAGCTGATGACGCTCCTGTCCGGCCTGGACGTGACCGAACTGACCTCGCCCGAACTCACGGGCGAATGGGAGCACAAGCTCAAGCAGATCGAGCAGGGCGGCCTGGGCCGCGAGGCTTTCATGCGCGAAATCGCGCAGATGACGCAGGTCATCGTCAAGCGCGCCAAGGAATACGAGCGCGACACGGTGCCCGGCGACTACGCCACGCTGCAAACCCCTTGCCCAAAGTGCGGCGCCGTGGTGAAGGAAAACTATCGCCGCTTTGCCTGCACCGCCTGCGACTTCTCCATCGGCAAGCACCCGGGCGGCCGCACCTTCGAGCTCCCGGAAGTGGAAGAACTGCTGGCCAAGCGCGAAATCGGTCCGCTGCAAGGCTTCATCAGCAAGATGGGCCGGCCATTCGCCGCCATCCTGCGCATCAGCGACGAATACAAGCTGGAATTCGACTTCGGCCAGAACGACGAGGACGACACCGAGGCCGTGGACTTCTCGGGCCACACGCCGGTCGGCAAATGTCCGAAGTGCCAGTCGCGCGTGTTCGAGCACGGCATGAGCTACGTCTGCGAGAAATCCGTCGGCCCTGAAAAGACCTGCGATTTCCGTTCGGGCAAGGTCATCCTGCAGCAGGAGATCTCGCGCGAGCAGATGGAAAAGCTGCTGACCGACGGCCGCACCGACCTGCTCGACGGCTTCGTCTCCAGTCGCACGAACCGCAAGTTCAAGGCCTTCCTCGTCCGCCAGCCGGACGGAAAGATCGGCTTCGAGTTCGAGCCGCGTCCGGAAAAGCCCGGCCGCGCGCCGGCCAGGACGGCGACGAAAACCGCCACCAAGACGGCCGCCAAAAAGGCGCCGGCCAAGAAGGCCGCGGTGAAAAAGACCGCGACCAAGACGGCCACGAAAACGGCCGCCAAGAAGGCGGTGAAGAAGGCAGCGCCGAAGAAAACCGCCGGTGTCTGACACCCTGAGACGCCGATTCGAACGGTAAGGCCGTCTCGTCGGGTGTCAGACACCTCACGAGCGGCCAGCAGTTCCGCAACGCCCGGGCAACCGGGCGTTTTCCATTGTTGGACGCGGGATGCTGGGGTATTGTCTACGCCAAACCGCAGCAACCAGACCAAGACCGAGGATGACATGAGCGCTAGCCCCGATTTCACCACCCGCCGCCGCGTGCTGGCCGCAGCCGGAGCGTTGGCCGGCATCGGCCTCGTCAATGGCCGCGTCGCCTTCGCGCAGCCCAAGCTCGGCCGCGTGGCCTATGGGCAGGGCAGCATCGATCCCTTCTTCGCCGCCGGCTACGTGGCGCTCAAGAAGGGCTATTTCGGCGAGGGCGGGCTCGAGGTCGAATACCTGAACTCGCAGAGCGGACCGCGCACCAACCAGCTGCTGGCCGCGGGCCAGATCGTGTTCGGCGCCACCGCCGCCACCGCCGCGCCCGCCCTGACCCTGGCCGGCAAGCCCGCCACCCTGGTGTTCGGTTTCGACCGCAAGCTCACCTACGCCAATATCATTGTGCGCCGCGAGGACTTCGAAAGCGGCAAGATCAAATCCTTGAAGGATCTTGCCGGCAAGCGCGTGGGCGCCACGCAGCCGCAGTCCAGCACCTGGCTGATGGCCCTGTACCTGATGCAGAAGGCCGGCGTGGCCGACAAGGTCGACATCCGCCCCCTGGGCGACCTGGCGACCATGCTGGGCGCGCTCAAGACGGGTTCGGTGTCCGCCAGCATGGCCACCATGTCCATGATGGAACAGGCCCGCCAGGAGGGCTGGGGCGTGCCCATCTTCGACGCCACCACCGAGAGCTCATGGAACGAGTTCATGGGCGGCGACGTGCCCGGCATCGCGGCGCTGACGCTGCAGGACACCATACAGAAACGTCCCGAGGTGGTGCAGGCCTTCGTCACGGGCCTGGTCCGCGCCCAGGATTTCATCAGCGCCAACAGCGCGGCGGCCGTCACCGACGCCATCTACGACGACTATCTCAACGCCTTCCCGCGCGAAGCGATCGAGAAGACGCTGGGCGTCTACAAGGAAACGGTGTTCCTGAAGGACAACATCATCACCCAGGACGCCTACGACCGCATGACGGCGGTCATGGGCGACGGCCGCCAATTCTCCAACGAAGAGATCAAGACGGTGCCGTACGACCGCTGCGTGAACATGAGCTTCGTGCGCCGCGCCCGGGGCCTTTGATGATCACGCTGGACAACGTCGGCAAGGCGTACCAGACGCGCCAGGCCACGACCCACGCGGTGGGCGAAGTCAGCCTGACGATCCCGGAAGGCGAGTTCGTCTCCATCGTGGGCCCTTCGGGCTGCGGCAAGAGCACGCTGCTGAACATGATCGCGGGCTTCCTGCGCCCGACCACGGGCATCATCCGCGTGGACGGCCGCGTGGTGGACGGCCAGGTGCCGCCCGCGCTGGGCTACATCTTCCAGAAAGACACGCTGCTGCCCTGGTTCAGCGTGAGGAAGAACGTGGCGCTGGGCCTGAAGTTCCAGGGCGTGCCCGCCGGCAGGATCGAACGCCGCGTGGCCGAGCTGCTGGAGCTGGGCCATCTCAGCGCCTTCGCCGACGCCTTTCCGCACCAGCTGTCCGGCGGCATGCGGCGGCGCGTGGCGCTGCTGATGAGCCTGGCGGTGGAACCGCGCATCCTGCTGCTGGACGAGCCCTTCGGCGCGCTGGACACGCACACCAAGACGCACCTGCATCGCGAACTCATCGAGATCTGGCGCAAGCTGGGCCAGACCATCGTCATGGTCACGCACGACCTGGACGAGGCCATCCTGCTGTCCGACCGCGTGATCGTGCTGTCGGGGCCGCCCAGCCGCGTGCTGCTGGACGAACGCATCGCCATCCCGCATCCGCGCGATGTCTTCACGCTGCGCGAAACACCGCAGTTCGTGACCCACGTGCAAAGCCTCTGGAGCGTATTGGGACAGCAGTTCCGCGCCGCCGCCTGACATGAGCCCTACCGATACTTCCGATTCCCTGCAGGACCAGCTGCGCCTGGACCGCCGCGCCGGCGTGGCGCGCCGGCTGCGCATCACCCTGTGGCAAGCGCTGATCCTCGCCTTCATCCTGGGCTCCTGGGAAATCCTGACGCGCATCCCGTGGTTCGCCCAGAACACCTTGTTCGACCCCTTCTTCATCAGCCAGCCCTCGCGCGTGGCGGTGCGGCTATGGGAGTGGCTGCAACCCGGCCCCCGTTCGGTCTGGCCGCACCTGTGGCTGACCCTGCAGGCGACGATGGTGGGTCTGGTGGTCGGCGTGGGCAGCGGCTTCATCGTGGGCATGACGCTCAGCCGCAGCCGTTTCCTGGCCGACGTGTTCAACCCCTTCATCGTGGCGTTCAATTCCATGCCGCGCATCGCCTTCGTGCCGCTCATCACCATGTTCTTCGGCCTGGGGCTGGCCTCCAAGGTGGTAACGTCGTGGTTCGTGGTGTTCTTCCTGGTGTTCTTCAATACCTACAAGGGTGGCCGCAGCGTGGAGCGCGAGCTGGTGGATTTCTGCCGCACGCTGGGCGGCTCCCCGCGCCAGATCCTGTGGCGGGTGCGGATCCCCACCGCCGCCGCATGGACGTTCGCGGCGCTGCCCAACGCCATCAGCTTCGCGCTGATCGGGGTGGTGCTGGCGGAGTTCGTCGGCTCCACGACAGGAATGGGCTACCTGATGATCACCGCGCTGGCGACCCTGAACGCCACCGACATGTTCGCGGCGGTGACGCTGCTGTCGGTCGTGGGCATCGCGCTGGTCTATTGCGTGACCTGGCTGGAACGCCGGCTGCTGCATTGGGCGCCCGAGTTCCGCGAAGGGTAGGCCCACCTCCGAAGCGCTGCGCGCCTCCCCCCTCAAGGGGGCGCCGCCGCGGACCGGCGGAGCCGGTCGGGGCGGGTCTGCCGCAAGGCAACCACCGGGGTTCCTTTGCGGTTCAAAAAAACAATACTGCTTGCAGGCTATGGATGACTGCCATGAACACGCTGCCGTATCTGCGCAATTTCGAACTGGGCGGGCAGGTCGCGCTGGTGACCGGCTCGGCGCGCGGGCTGGGTTTCTGCATCGCGCGGGCGCTGGCCGGCTGCGGCGCGCGCGTGCTGATCAACGGCCGCAATGCCGCCGCCGCGCAGGCCGCCGCCGACGCGCTGAAGCGCGACGGCCTGGACGCGCATGCGCTGGCTTTCGACGTCAGCGACGACGCGGCCATGCAGGCGGCGTTCGGCCGCATCGACGCCGAACACGGCCGGCTGGATATCCTGGTGAACAACGTGGGCGCGCGCAACCGCAAGACCCTGCGCGACACCAGCCCCGCCGAGATCCGCGAGCTGATCGACACCGACCTGGTGGCCGGCATGCTGCTGGCCAAGTTTGCCGCCGAGCGCATGATGCGCCAGGGCGGCGGGCGCCTGATCGCCATTACCTCGGTGGTGGGGGCGCTGGCCCGCTCGGGCGACGCAGTCTATCCGGCGGCCAAGCAGGGCCTGACGGGCATGGTGCGCGCGCTGGCCGCGGAATTCGGCGGCCATGGCATCACCAGCAACGCGATCGCGCCGGGCACCTTCGCCACGGAAACCAACGCGGCCATGGTCGCGGACCCGAAATTCGGGCCGCGCATCGCCTCGCGCAACCCGATGGGCCGCTGGGGCGAACCGGAAGAGATCGCCGGCGCGGCCGTGTTCCTGGCCTCGCCAGCGGCCTCGTACGTGAACGGGCACGTGCTGGTGGTGGATGGGGGATTGTCGATCCAGTTCTGAATGGGGGGTGTCAGACACCCGGGTGCGCCGGTTTCAGCCTGAAAGCGTGTCTCGTACGGGTGTCAGACACTGCCGTGTAGGTGTCAGACACTGCTGTGTAGGTGCCAGCCACTGCGGGAGGGGTGTCAGACACTGCTGTGAGGTGCCAGCCCCGGCTTGCGGTAGGTGTCTGACACCCGTACGAGCCGCCCGGTCAGGTTGAAGCAGGCCTACCCGGGTGTCAGACACCAGCCATAACATCAGGTCGTCTCATCCTGGTACCACACGCCTTCGGCCAGCATCATCTTCTGATGTCCGTGCCCGGCGGGCATCATGGGGAAGCAGTTCTCCTGCGCCGCCACCGCCACGTCCAGGAAATAAGGGCCGTCGTGCGCCAGGCATTCGGCCAGCGCCGCGTCCAGCTTTGCCGGATCGTCCACCCGAGCCGCGCCCCAGCCGAAGGCCTTGGCCAGGGCCACGAAGTCCGGCAGCGAGGCGTTGTAGCTGTGGCTGTAGCGCCCGCCATGGATCAGCTCCTGCCACTGCCGCACCATGCCCATGTAGCCGTTGTTGCACAGCACGACCTTCACGGGCGTCTGGTGCTGCATGGCGGTGGACAGTTCCTGGATATTCATCAGCACCGAGGCGTCGCCGCTCACGCAGACCACGGTCTTGTCGGGATGGCCCACCTGCGCGCCGATGGCCGCAGGCACGCCATAGCCCATGGTGCCGGCGCCGCCCGAGGTCAACCACCGGTTGGGCGCGTCGAAGCGGAGGTATTGCGCCGCCCACATCTGGTGCTGGCCCACGTCGGTCGAGACGATGGCGTCGCGGCCTTCCAGCGCCGCGTTCAGGCGCGACATCAGATGCTGGGGCAGGATGGCGTCGGCCGCGGGTGTGTAGCCCAGGCAATCCTGGGCGCGCCAGGCGCCGATGCGGGACCACCACGGCGCCAGCCGGGCGGCGTCCAGGGGCTCGTCGCCCAGCTCCGCGCGCAGCGCGCGGACCAGCGGCAGGCAGTCGCCCACCAACGCGACGTCCACCCGCACCACCTTGTTGATCGAGGCGGGATCGATATCGATATGGATCTTGCGCGCGTGCGGGCAGAATTCCGACAGCTTGCCCGTGATGCGGTCGTCGAAGCGGGCGCCGATGCAGACCACGAGATCGGCGTTGTGCATGGCCAGGTTGGCTTCGACCGTGCCATGCATGCCCAGCATGCCCACGAACTGGGGGTCCGACGCCGGGAAGGCGCCCAGGCCCATCAGGGTCAGGGTGCAGGGCGCGCCGGCATGGCGCACCAGGTCGGTGAAGGCCTCGCAGGCCTCGGGGCCCGCATTCACCAGTCCGCCGCCGCCGTAGAAGATGGGCCGCTTGGCCTGGGCGATCAGGCCGGCGGCGCGGCGCACGGCCGACTGCGGCAGCTTGGGCGCCAGCTTGCTGGCCTGGCGCCGCGCGCGCAGCGCCGCCAGCTTTTGTTGCGAGGGCACGACCGGGACGCCGTCGTCCGCGTCTTGCGGCACGGCCAGCTGCACGTCCTTGGGAAAATCCACCAGCACCGGGCCGGGGCGGCCCTGGCGCGTCAGTTCGAACGCCCGGCCCACCACGCCGGCTACGTCGTCCACCGCCCGGATCTGGGTATTCCACTTGGTCACCGAGCGCGAGATGCCGATGGCGTCGCATTCCTGGAAGGCGTCGGTGCCGATGGCGGCCGTGGTGACCTGGCCGCTGATGCACAGCACCGGGATCGAGTCGCACATGGCGTCCAGCAGCCCCGAAGTGGTGTTGGCCATGCCGGGGCCCGAGGTGACGAAGACCACGCCCGTGCGCCCCGTGCTGCGGGCATAGCCCTCGGCCGCGTGGACCGCGGCCTGCTCGTGGCGCACCAGCACGTGCCGCAGGCGGGGCTCGGCATAGAGCGCGTCGTACAGGGGCAGGACCGCGCCCCCGGGGTAGCCGAACACCGTATCCACGCCGTAGGCGATCAAGGTATCGAGCAGAATTTTCGCCCCGTTGTCGGCGGGGCGATCAGAGGCGGCAAGCGCGGCGGCGGCGGTGGGGTGCAGGCGATCGTTCATGCTATCTATCTTATTCGTAGATCGGAAGAATATTTATCTTCTTTTCCACAAATAACCGGCATTCGCAGTAAATTTATCTTTGATATGGAGGAATCAAAGAAAATGAACCTGGACAAGTTTGACCTCGCCATTCTGAAGGTGCTGCAGGAGAACGCCCGCGCCAGCCTGAACGACATCGGCGCGGCCGTGGGGCTGTCGTCCACGCCTTGCTGGAACCGCATCAAGCGCATGGAGAGCGCCGGGGTGATCCGCGGCTACACCGTGGACATCGATCCGGCCAGCCTGGGCTTCATGGACACGGTGATCGTCCACGTCACCCTGGAAAGCCATAGCGAGGAAACCTTGTACGAGTTCGGCCGGGCGCTGGCGCAGATTCCTGAGGTGCTCGAAGCGTTCCTGGTTTCGGGCGACTATGACTACTACATCCGCATCGCGGTGCGCGACACGCGGGACTACGAACGCCTGCTGCGCGAGCAGCTCTACCGGATTCCGGGAATCCGGCACAGCAAGTCGTGCTTCGTGCTGCGCCGGCTGAAGGAAACCCAGCTGCCCCTGACCGGCCTGGCGGGCTGACGGCGAGCGTCCGGACGGAACCCCCGCAAGACAAAGCAGGCGCTGTGCTGAAGGACACGGACGAAAGATCCTGGGAATTCGGCCGGAGACGGGGCGGCGCACGCCATACGCCTGTCATTCTGTAAAACGGCCGCCGATATAATCCTGTTTCGTCTCACCGCCACCGCCACTGCCCAATGACCACCGAAGACACCCCGATCAAGCCCTGGCACGTCGTCCGCCGCTCCAAGCTGCATGGCAATGGCGTCTTCGCCACGCGCAAGATCCCGGCGGGCACTCGCATCATCGAGTACGGCGGCAAGCGCATCAGCGCCAAGGAAGCCGACCGCCGCCACCCGACCAATCCGGACGATCCCTTCCACACCTTCTTCTTCGCGCTCAGCTCCGGCCGCGTGATCGACGGCGGCGACGAAGGCAACGACGCCCGCTGGATCAATCACTCGTGCGAACCCAATTGCGAGGCTCAGGAAGGCAAGCACGGCAAGCGCGTCTACATCGTCGCGCTGCAGGACATCCCGCGCGGCACCGAGCTGTCCTACGACTACGGCCTGGTGCTGGACGGCCGCATCACCAAGAAGCTCAAGGAAGGCTACCGCTGCCTCTGCGGCACGCCGCCCTGCCGCGGCACGATGCTGGCGCTGCCCGAGAAAAAGAAGAAATCCGCCAAGCCGGAAACCGCCGACGCCGCGTCCTGAACGCGAGGCTATCCGTCCCCACGCATGCCAAGACCCCGGCCGCGGCGCGCGTATTCGGCGCTCCGCGCCGGACAGGCGTACAATCGACCAAGTCGTTAACACGACATGCAGTACGTCTTCAGGGCGGGGTGAAACTCCCCACCGGCGGTATGCCATGCAATGTGGCGAGCCCGCGAGCGCCCGGTCTTCCTTGCGGAAGCCGGGGTCAGCAGATCTGGTGAGATGCCAGGGCCGACGGTCATAGTCCGGATGAGAGAAGATGTGCCGGCACAAATCCGCTCGTCCTGGCGCGCCCGCGTCCGGGCAACGGTATTGCGTTCGGCTGTCGAGTAGCCCTGGAACGTTTTTCGCCCCTTTAACTTGCGAGAGCGTTTCCAATGTCCAACGTTACCCTTACCCCGCAGTCCCCCATCCCCAGCCTGGCTTCCCAGCCGTTCTCCGTCCGCCTGCAGCGCGCCCTGCATCAGCTGCGCCTGGGCCGGCCCGTCATTCTCATGGACGACTTCGACCGCGAGAACGAGGCCGACCTGATCGTGGCCGCCGACAAGCTGACCGTGCCCGTCATGGCCCAGCTGATCCGCGACGGCAGCGGCATCGTCTGCCTGTGCCTGCCCGGCGAAACCCTGGACCGCCTGGGGCTTGCCCCCATGGTCCAGCGCAACCAGAGCCGCTACGCCACCGCCTTCACCGTCTCCATCGAAGCCCGCGAAGGCGTAAGCACCGGCGTATCGGCCGTGGACCGCGTCACCACGATCCGCGCCGCCGTCTCGCCGTCGGCGCAAAGCGACGACATCGTCAGCCCGGGGCACGTATTCCCGCTGCGCGCCCAGCCCGGCGGCGTGCTGACCCGCCGCGGCCACACGGAAGGCTCCGTGGACCTGGCGGTGCTGGCAGGCCTGCGCCCCGCGGGCGTGCTGTGCGAATTGATGAACGCCGACGGCACGATGATGCGCGGCGCGGCGCTGGAACGCTATGCCGCCCTGCACGGCCTTGTCGCGCTGACCATCGCCGAGCTGGCCGACCACCTGCAGCAACTGAAGGACGGCCGGGCCGAGGCCATCGACGACGAAGTGCTGGAGATGGCCGCAACGGTCTGATCCTTGCGCAGGCGGCGCCGGTTCCGGCGCCGCCCAAGCCTTCAGCGCCGTCCCTTGAGCGCCATGGCCACGACCATCGCCGCCAGCGCGCACGCGCCGCCCATCGCATACACCGCGCCGTAGCCCTGCGCCCCGGCCAGCCAGCCGGCCGCGGGGCTGCTCAGTCCCAGGGCGATGTCCAGGAAGGCCACATACGCGCCCATGGCCGTGCCGCGGCTTGCCGCGGGCACGCGGCGCACCGCCTCCACGCCGAAGGCCGGAAACGCCAGCGAGTAGCCCGCGCCCGTCAGCAACGCCCCGACATAGGCCCAGGCCGGCGTGGAACCGGTCCAGATCAGCCACTGTCCCGCCGCTTCTATCAGCACGCAGACCAGCGCCACGCGCGCGCCGCCCAGCTTGTCCGGCAGGCCGGCAAAGAACACGCGGGCCAGGATGAAGCCCGCTCCGAATGCGGTGAACATCCACGCGGCGCCGTCCCAGCCCCGCTGCGAGAACAACAGGCTCACGAAGGCCGTGATCACGCCGAAGCCGACGCTGCACAGCGCCAGGCCCAGGCCCGGCGTCAACACCAGCCCCAGCACCTTGTAGAAGGGCGTGCGCGCGCCGCCCGCGGCGCGCACCCCGCGCAGCGGCAGGACCAGCGCCAACGCCGCCAGCGGAATCAGCGCCGTGGCCCAGGCAATGCCCGCGAAGCCGGCAGCGCCGTAGAGCCGCATGCCGGCCGGCGCCCCCAGCGCGTAGGCGGCGTAGATGGCCAAGCCCACCCAGGCCATCACGCGGCCCGCGTTCTGCGGCCCCACGCGGCCCACGCCCCAGCTCAAGGCGCCGGTGACGATAAGGCTCTCCGCGCAGCCCATCAGCGCGCGCCCGGCAAGCAGGGCGGCCAGCGCCGCCTGCGGCCTAGCCGACAGGTCGTCGGCCAGCAGATAGAACAGGCCCGCGACGGAGCCCAGCGCGAAGCCGCCCACCACCGCGCGCTTGGCGCCGCGGCGGTCGGCCACGGATCCCGCATAGGCGCGAGACAGCAGCGCGGCGGCGAACTGCAGGCCCGCCACCACGCCGACGACCAGCGCGCCCAGGGCAAGCGTGCCGTCCACGTACAGCGGCAGCACCGGCATGGGCAGGCCGATCATGAAAAAGCCGACGAACACCGCCAATGCCAGCGGCAGGATTTGCGCGAAAACGGAACGCGCGGGTCCGTGGGCCGAGGGCATGGCCCCGGCCGCAGAGAGATTCGACATGGATATTCCTTGAACAGGTGATTGCGTCCCGCCGCCATCGCGCGAACACCGTCGATGGCATAATCCGCCCATGCGGGGCGGTCTTCGGGATCGCCTGACTGAAATTTTATGAGCCATTGCTCATGTTCGATACTCGCCTTTCATCCCGTCCATGACCGCCATCCCACAGCCCCGGAAATCGCCACGCCAGCTCAGGTCCCAGCACACCGTAGAAACAATTCTGCAAGCCACGGCTCGCGTTTTGGCCGCGCACGGCTATGCCGGCACCAACACCAACCTGATCGCCGAAACCGCCGGCGTCAGCGTGGGTTCGCTGTACCAGTACTTTCCCAACAAGAACGCACTGATCGCGGCGCTGCATGACCGCCACGACAACCAGATGCTGGACGTGATCGACGGGGTCCTGGACAGCAATCCCGCCGCCACGCTGCGCGAGCGCGTCGCCGCCATCGTGCAGGCCATGCTGCATGCGCATCTGCTGGAGCCCGCGCTGCACCGCGTGCTGGAAAGGGAATTTCCGCTGTTCGACCAGCCGCATGAGCACAGCCGCGCCGACCAGGACATCCATCGCCGCATGCGCCACCTGCTGGAATTCCATCGCGACGAGATCGCGCAGCAGGACCGCGACCTGGCGACCTACGTGGTGCTGCGCATTATGGAATCGCTGGTGCATGCCGCCGCGCTGGAGCCGCCCGCCGGCTTCTCGCCGGAGCAGCTCGAACACGCTGTGGTCGACGCCGTGATGGGATACCTGGACACGTCGCCCTCGCCGGCCCGGCCGGCGCCGCGCAAGGCGGCGAAGAAAACCGCGCGGCGCTAGCGCGCCTCGGCCATGCGGGCCAGGCAGTCGGCAGCGCCGCCTGTGACGATGCGGGCGCTGCACGCCAGCATCAGGTTCAGGCTCAAGCCGAAGTCCTCTACTGTGTAGCCCTCGGCATCCACCATGCGCGCTACGCCATCGTCGGCCGCCGCGCCAACGGCCACCTGATCGATCAACGATCCGCCCTGCCGGGTATAGCCCCAAACGGGTTTTCCACAGGCGATGGCGTAGCCGACCTCGAAGGCGGTTCCCGAATCGGGCTCCGCGCCACGGAACGGGTTCAGGTTGGCCATCACCATGTCGGCGCGCCGGATCAGGGCGACATTCTCGCGATAGATCCATTGCGCCAGCGCCGGGCCGGACAGGTCCTGCGGCGCCTCGTTGTCCAGGGGAAACAGGCCTTCGAACCCATAGGTGGCGCAAAGCGCCTTCAAACGCCTGCCGTGCGCCTGGGCATCGGGCAGGAATACGTCGAAACCGGCGAGATACACGCTGCGCATGGGGCTACTCCGGATCGGAAACGTTGAAGGCTTCGCCCGTGGCGAAGAAGGAGCCGCCCGCCAGGTAATGGACCGAGCGGCGCTCGTCGTCCGGAAAGTGCCAGCGGTTCCCCGAAAACACTTCCGGCGCGGCCCATGCGGCCACGACTTCGCCGATGAAGAGATCGTAGGCCTGCTGGTTGTGCGGCTCGGGCACGACGCGGCATTCCAGCCAGCCCAGGCAGCCGCTGACCAGCGGCGCGCCGATCTTGCTGGCCGGAAACGTCGCCAGGCCGCTGGCGGCGAACTTGTCCTCGTCGCGCCCGGAATTCGACCCCACCCTCAACGTGGCCCGTGCCTGCGCGCGCGAGGGTATGCACAGCGCAAATTCGCCCGACGCTTCGATCAGTTCGCGCGTATAGGTGTTCTTGTCCACCACCACCAGCATCTTGGGCGGGCTGAAGTCCAGCGGCATGGCCCAGGCGGCGGCCATGACGTTGCGGGCCTCGCCATGCGCGCTGGTCACCAGCACGGTGGGGCCGTGGTTGAGCAACAGATAGGCGCGAGGCAGCTCGACGGGCTCGATGCGGGACATGGATCCGCTTCCTTGGAGGATGAACAGGGCCTAGAACATGCCGTTCTTGTTGGCCGGGTTTTCTGGAATCTCCTGGCTCACGTCCCAATGCTCGACGATCTTGCCGTTTTCCACCCTGAAGATATCCACCACGGCCTGTCCGCGGTCTTCCGGGGAATCTCGCCACAGGTTGTGGATCATCACCAGGTCGCCCTCGGCGATCACCCGCTTGATCTCGACGATGGACTGCGGATGCTGTTCGAAGTAGGCGGGAAAGAAGTCCACCATGGGCTCGACGCCGTCCTGCATGTACGGATTGTGCTGCGTGTAGCGCGGGCCGACGTACAGGCGCACGGCTTCGTCGATATTGCGGTCCTGGAACATCATGCGGAAGAACGCCACCACGATGTCCTTGTTGGACTGGGGCGCGGCCGCGCGGGCCGGCGCGATCGCCAGGGTGGCGGCGGCGACCAGCATACAGAGGGCCAGAGATTTGAACTTCATACGCATACAGGACAACTCAGGTCGTGACGCCGGGTTGGCGCGGTTTGCCAGTTTACAAATAAATACGCGGATACCGTGGCCTTTCCCCCAATGAGAAAAGGGGCCCGCGACGGGCCCCCGTTTCCGTCCGCCCGCGGGCGGCGCGCCGGCGCTCAGTAACCGACGGTGTAGCGGCGGCGCGAGTGCTTGGGCGTTTCCAGCTCGTCGACCAGCGCAATGGCGTAGTCTTCCATGGAGATCCAGCTCTTGCCCTCGTCGTCTGCCAGCAGGCTATCGTCGCCCACGCGGAACTTGCCGGTGCGCTCGCCCGGCTCGAACAGCGCGGCAGGCGACAGGAACGTCCAGTTCAGCACTTTTTCCTGGCGCAGCACATCCAGGAACACCACGCCCGCGCGCGCCTCGGGCTTGTAGGCGTCGGGGAACTCGGGGGTGTCGATCAGCATCTTGCCGGGCGCAACCAGCAGGCTGCCCGCGCCCCCCACCACCACCAGGCGCGGCACGCCGGCATCCTTCACGGCATGAAGCAGCGGCTTGGCGTCGGAAGAAACGAAGCGCGATGCGCTGATCACGGCGTCATGGCCGGCCAGGATCGAAGTCAGCGCCTCCGGGTCGGTGGCGTCGCCCTGCTTGATGGTCAGGCCGGGCTGGGGGTTCACGTCGGACAGGTTACGGGCGATACCCGTGACCTGGTGGCCGCGCTTGAGTAGCTCGTCCGCCACGCGTGAACCCACGCGGCCGGTAATTCCGATCAATGCGACTTTCATGGTCTTGCTCCTTGGAAAGGGAAGCCGGGTAGGCCGCCGCACCATGCGGCGCTGCATATCCGGCTCAGGCAAAGCCATACTATTCGCTCAAATTCGAACAAAAAACCCGTAAAAGCGGAAGAGTTTTTTGCATTCCATGCACCAATTCCATGGAACCGCGAAGGCCGGGAGAGCGAACCGGCCGGCCAGGACCGCCATGTCAGTTTGCGCTCCGCGGCCCCGCTTGAACAGGGGGCCGCGAAGCCGTGGCGGGCCCGGGCGCTCAGCCCGCGGCGCGCTGGGCCTGATAGACCTGCAGATGCGTGTAGGCCGTGCGCAGATAGGTCGCATCCACGCCCAGCGTCCGGGCGCGGCGGAGCATGTCGCCCACGATGTGATCGGCTTCGACCGGCAGGCCCTGGCTCAGGTCCCGGAACATGGAGGCGGTCATGGGCTGCGAAGGGTCGGTCAGTATCTTGCGCGCCGAGGCGTCGGCCTCGGGCCGGACCGCATGGCCGGAGGCGGCGGCCACGGCCTGCGATTCCTGCAGCAGCGTGCCCAGGATGTCGAGGCCGTCGTCGGTGGAGGCGATCTGCCCGACGGAGCCGCGCATCAGGCAGGTGGCGGCCGCCAGGGTCGTCAGGAACACATACTTTTCCCAGATGTCCTGGTAGATCTCCCCGCTCAGGCGGCAGGAATATTCGCCCCCGGCCAACGCCTGCTCCAGCGCCTCGCAACGCGCGCTGCGCGCCGGGCCCGCGCGTTCGCCAAAGACGATGCTGGCGTGCTTGCCCAGGTGGACCACCTGGCCCTCGGGGCCGAGCGTCGCGTTGATCTGGCATAGGCCGCCCAGCACGCGGTGGGGTTCGAACTCGCGGTCCAGCACGTCGTACTGCAGCACGCCGTTCATGATGGGCAGCACGGCCGTGTCGGGGCCGACCGCGGGGCGGATCGCCTCGATCGCGCTGGGCAAGTCGTACGCCTTGCAGCTGAGCACCACCACGTCGTAGCTGCCTTGCAGCGTCTCTTGCGTGACCAGCTGCGGATGCAGCGTGGCGTCGCCCAGGGGGCTCTGGATGCGCAAGCCATGCTCGCGGAGTCGGGCCGCGCGCGACTCGCGCACCAGGAATGTCACGTCCGCGCCCGCCTGGGCGGCGCGCCCTCCGAAATACCCGCCGGTGCCGCCAGCGCCCAAGAACAACAACCGCATGTCTCTCTCCTGTCGTGGCCCTTCGCCAATGCCGCGGGCCGATGGCGGAATTATGCGCCTTGCGCGGGCGCGGCGCGCTTGTGTTCGGCCCAGGCCTCGTATCCGCCGCGCAGGGCCCAGGTATTGGGATAGCCCGCGGCGCGCAGCCGCGAAGCCAGCAGCGCGGCCGATACCTCGTTGGGGCAGGCGCAATAGACGACGATGTCGGACTCCAGCGCATTGGGGTCCAGTTCGGGCAGCGGCGCCTTCAGGTCCACCGCGATCGCCCCAGGGATCCGCTGCTCGTCTCGCACCGCCTCCGGCCGCACGTCGAACACGAGGGGGCTGCGGCCATCCTGCCGCCATTGCATCAATTCGTCCACCGACAGGCGCGGAATGACGCGCAGGCTGCGCAGCAGGATCCTGCGCCGCAGGAAGCGCGCCAGGATGTACAGCGCCAGCACCGCCGCCAGCACGCCCAGGCCCATCGCGCCATAGGTGCCCAGGATCTCCAGGACGTCGTTCACGACGTTGTGGAACAGGCCGCCCAGTAACAGCGCGGAGCCGACCCAGATAAGGGAGCCCACCAGGTCGTAGAGCAGGAACCGGCGATAGGCCGTGCCCGTCAGCCCCGCCATGACCGTGGACAGCGCTCCCGCGCCCGGGAGGAATTTGCAGACCAGCAGCGCCCGCACGCCGATGCGCAGGTACAGGCGCTGCGTCTGGCGGATGCAGGAGTCCTGCGACAGCGACATCTTGCAGATCACGCCCAGCAGGCGCGACCCGTAGCGCCGGCCGGCCACGTACCAAAGGGTGTCGGCCAGCAGGCAGGCGGCCGTGGCCGCCAGCCAGGGCACCGCCCAGCCGCCCGCGCCGCCCAGGGCGCCCGCGGCGATCAGCATGGGATAGGCGGGCACCGGCAAGCCCGCCTGCTCGACCAGCACGTTGGCGAACACCAGCCACCCGCCGTACTGTTCGAGCAGCAATTGAATATCTTGCATGGAGTCTTCCAGCTCGCCGCGCCGCGCGCGGCTCATCTCCGGATTTTAGGCTTGCGGGGCCGCTGCGGATCGCGCGCGGCGGCGCAACAGCCCGTTCCAGCGCCTCCCTGTCCACCCCCTGAAACGGCGCGCACCACATCGGTGCCGCGATTCCCCGCCAGGGTGCCTATAATCCTGCCCGGCCATCAGGTTTCCCCGACTTGCCGCGGAGATGCCCCATGGCATACAACTTGCTTCGCCTGGACTGGCCGCGAACCCGCCCCTTCGGATGGGACGCGCCACCCGGCGCTCCCGCCCAATGACCGATCCCGCGCCCTCGCCTTCGTCCGCTCGCCCCGGCATGCCCGCCGGCGACCGCCATTCCGCGGCGCGCCCGCAACACCTCCCGATCCCTTTCCTTCCCCGCGTAGGAGTCACCTGCATGAAAGCCCTGTTCCCCCTGTCCGGCGCCATTGCCCGCCGCGGCCTGCTCAAACTGGCTGCCGCCGCGGCCGGCGCGCTGCTCTTCACCGGCGCCGCCCAAGCCCAGGCGCCCGCCAAGACCAAGGTCGCCGCCATCTACACCGTGCCGGTCGAGCAGCAATGGGTATCGCGCATCCACAAGGCGCTGACGGCCGCCCGCGATCGCGGCGAGATCGAATACACGTTTTCGGAAAACGTCACCAACGCCGACTATGAGCGCGTGATGCGCCAGTACGCCGAACAGGGCAACAAGCTGGTGGTGGGCGAGGCCTTCGCGGTGGAAGCCGCCGCCCGCAAGGTGGCCAAGGACTACCCCGAGACCGCCTTCCTGATGGGTTCTTCCGGCAAGCCGCAGAAGCCCAACTTCTCGGTGTTCGACAACTACATCCAGGAACCCGCCTACCTGACCGGCATGATCGCCGGCGGCGTCAGCAAGACCGGCAAGATCGGCCTGGTGGGCGGCTACCCCATCCCCGAAGTGAACCGCCTGATGCAGGCCTTCATCGAAGGCGCCAAGGAAGTGAACCCGCAGGCCGAGTTCACCGTCACCTTCATCGGCTCGTGGTTCGATCCCCCGAAGGCCAAGGAAGCCGCCTTCGCCATGATCGACAAGGGCGCGGACGTGCTCTACGCCGAGCGCTTCGGGGTGTCGGACGCCGCCAAGGAACGCGGCAAGCTGGCCGTCGGCAACGTGATCGACACGCAGCCTCAATATCCGGAAACCGTCGTCGCCTCGGCCCTGTGGAGCATGGAGCCCACCATCGACGAAGCGCTCAAGCAGGTCAAGGCCGGCACCTTCAAGGCCGACGACTACGGCCAATACTCGCTGATGAAGCACAAGGGTTCGTCGCTGGCGCCCCTGGGCACCTTCGAGAGCAAGATCCCGGCGGAGCTGATCGCCCGCGTCCAGGCCAAGCAGAAAGCCATCCTGGACGGCAGCTTCAGCGTGAAGGTCAACGACAAAGAACCCAAGTCCTCGGCACGATGAACCAAGCGCCGCTTGCCCTGCGACTGACGGGGATCACCAAACGCTTCGGCAGCCTGACGGCCAACGACGACATCTCGCTTACCCTGCGCCAGGGCGAAGTGCTGGCCTTGCTGGGCGAGAACGGCGCGGGCAAATCGACCCTGGTGTCCATCCTGTTCGGCCACTATGTGGCCGACGCCGGCGGCATCGAGGTTTTCGGCAAGCCCCTGCCTCCCGGCCGGCCCGACGCCGCGCTGGCGGCCGGCGTGGGCATGGTGCACCAGCATTTCACTCTGGCCGACAACCTCACGGTGCTGGACAACATCATGGTCGGCACGGAATCGCTGTGGAAGCTGGCGTCCGGCCGCGGCAAGGCGCGCAAGCGCCTGGTGGAGCTGGGGCAGCGCTTCGGCCTGGGCGTGGACCCGGACGCCCGGGTCGGCACGCTGTCCGTCGGCGAAAAGCAGCGGGTCGAGATCCTGAAGGCGCTGTACCGCGGCGCCCGCGTGCTGATCCTGGACGAGCCCACCGCCGTGCTCACGCCGCAGGAAGTGCAGGACCTGTTCGCCACCCTGCGCGGCTTCGTGGACGAAGGCCTGGCCGTGATCTTCATTTCGCACAAGCTGGACGAAGTGATGGCCGTGTCGCGCCGCGTGGCCGTGCTGCGCCAGGGCAGGCTGGTGGCCGAACGCGACACCGCCGGCACCACGCCCGCCGAACTGGCGGAACTGATGGTGGGCCGCAAGGTCGTCATGCCGCATGCCGAGGCGGTGGCGGCGGCCGAACAGGCCGCGCCCGTAGTGGCACTGTCCCAGGTCTCCGTGCGCGACGGCCGCGACGGCGCATTGCGGCTGGACGGCCTGGACCTGGTGGTCCACAAACATGAAATCGTCGCGATCGCGGGCGTGGCCGGCAACGGCCAGCAGGCGCTGGTCTCCGTGCTGACCGGCCTGCGCCAGCCGTCCGACGGCACGATACGACTCGGCCCCGAGCACGCGGCCGCGCCCACGACGCCGGCCGGCTGGACGGCCGCGCGTGTCGGCCGCATCCCCGAAGACCGCCACGGCGAAGGCATGATCGGCGACAGCCCCCTGTGGGAGAACGCCATCGTCGAAGACCTCAAGGACAAGCGCTTCGCGCGCTACGGCCTGATCCGGGCGCGCGCGGGCAAGGCCTATGCGGCCTCGCTGGCCAGGCAGTTCGACGTGCGCGCGGCCTCGCTGGACGTGCGCACCCGCAGCCTGTCCGGCGGCAACATGCAGAAGCTGATCCTGGGCCGCACGCTGGCGCGCGAGCCGCGCTTCATCGTGGCCGACCAGCCCACCTGGGGCCTGGACATCGGCGCGGTGGCCTACGTGCGCGAGCAGCTCCTGGCGGCCCGCAAGCGCGGCGCCGGCGTGCTGCTGGTGTCCGAGGACCTGGAAGAGATCTTCGCGCTGGCCGATCGCATCGCCGTGCTGTGCGGCGGCAAGCTGGTCGCCGTCAAACCGGTGGCCGACTGGACGCCCGCCACGGTGGGCCTGGCCATGACGGGCACCCGCGCCTGACGGACCGTCGGCGCCCCTATATTGAGCATCTTTCGCATGAAACTGATCCTGGAACGCCGCCCCGAGCCCAGCCGGTTGGCGCTGGCCTTGGCCCCCATCGCGGCCATCCTCTTTACGCTGGCGGTCTGCACGCTGCTGGTGGCCTGGGCCGGCGCGCCGGTGGGCCGCACCTACGCGCTGCTGTTCGAAGGCGCGTTCGGCTCGCGCTTCGCCCTGTCCGAAACGCTCACCCGCGCCACCCCGCTGATGCTGACGGGCCTGGCCTGCGCCGTGGCGTTCCGCGCCCGCTTCTACAACATCGGCGCCGAAGGCCAGCTGTACCTGGGCGCGCTGGCAGCGGTCGCCGTGGGCGGCCTGCACGACGGCACGGGCTTCGACCTGCCGCTGCCCGCGCTGTTTGCCGGCATGATGCTGGCCGCCGCGCTCGCGGGCGCCGTGCTGCTGCTCATCCCCGCGCTGCTGAAGACCCGCCTGGGCGTGGACGAGGTCGTCACCACGCTGCTCGGCAATTTCATCGTGCTGCTGTTCGTCTCCATGATGCTGGACGGCCCCATGAAAGACCCGATGGCCATGGGCTGGCCGCAATCCGTGGCGCTCAATGGCGACCTGGAACTGGGCAAGCTGATCGAGCGCACGCGCGCCCACACCGGCCTGCTGTGGGCCGCCGGGCTGGCGGTAGGCCTGTGGCTCTTGAACCGCTACACCGTGTTCGGCTTCCAGATGCGCGCGGTCGGCGCCAATGCCCATGCGTCGCGCTTCCTGGGGCTGCCCGTGAGCCGCGTCATGCTGGGCACCGCCATGCTGTCGGGCGCGCTGGCCGGGCTGGCGGGCGCGATCGAAGTGGCGGGCCGCACCGGCTACGTCACGCTCGACATGTCGCCGGGCTATGGCTACACGGGCGTGGTGGTCGCCATGCTGGCGGGCCTGCACCCGCTGGGCGTGATCCTGGCCAGCCTCTTCGTCGCCGGCATGCTGGTGGGCGCGGACAGCATGAGCCGCGCCATCTCCGTCCCGAACTACATCGCCGACGTCATCGTCGCCACCTCGTTGCTCGCCATGCTGGTCGCGACGTTATTCGCGCAGTACCGCCTGCGCCGGACCCAGGCCTGAGGAGCGCGCCATGGAATGGATGGATCTGATGAGTTCCCCGGCTTTCTGGGTTGCCGTGCTGCGCCTGGCCACGCCGTTGATTCTCGGCACGCTGGGCGTGCTGCTGTGCGAGCGCGCCGGCGTCCTGAACCTGGGCATCGAGGGCATCATGGTCGCCGGCGCTTTCACGGGCTGGCTGGTGGTGTACCTGGGCGCGCCGCTCTACGTGGGCGTGCTGGCCGCGGCGCTGGCGGGCGCGGTGTTCGGCCTGCTGCACGCGGTGCTGACCGTGCCGCTGGGCCTGTCGCAACACGTGTCCGGCCTGGGCGTCACCCTGCTGGCCACCAGCCTCAGCTACTTCGCGTACCGCGTCACCTTCCCCAGCGTGAACACGCCGCCCACGATCACTCCGTTCACGGAGATGAAGTTCCTGGACGGCATCCCGTTCATCGGGCCGGTGCTGGCGGGCCAGACGCCCATGACCCTGATCGCCCTTGCGGCCGTGCCCATCCTCGCTTGGGTGCTGAACCGCACGCCGGTCGGCCTGGCGATCCGCATGGTGGGCGAGAACCCGGCCGCCGCCGAGGGGCAGGGCCTGTCCGTGACGCGCCTGCGCATGGGCGCCATCGTGGCGGGCTCGGCGCTGATGGGCGTGGCCGGCAGCTTCCTGACCCTGGCGGCGTTCAACGCCTTCTTCTTCAATATGGTCAACGGCCGCGGCTGGGTCTGCGTGGCGCTGGTGGTGTTCGCCTCGTGGCGGCCCGGCAAGGCGCTGCTGGGCGCGCTGATATTCGCCTTCTTCGACGCCCTGCAGCTGCGCCTGCAGCAGGGCGGCGCGGCCCTGCCCGGCCTGCCGGAGCTGCCGTACCAGGTATACCTGATGCTGCCGTACGTCCTTTCCATCCTGGCCTTGGTGGTGATGGCGCGCCGCGCCGCCTACCCGCAGGCCCTGATGAAGCCCTACCGCAAGGGTGAAAGGTAGGCCCCCCCCCCGAAGCGCTGCGCGCTTCCCCCCCAAGGGGGCGTCGCTACGGACCGGCAAAGCCGGCTCCGCGCGACCCGGATGGGGCGACGCCAGCTTGAAGCAGCGGGGGAAGGGCGCAGTACGATGAACAATAGAAACCTCCAGCAAGGAACACAATGCTCGACCTGATCCTTAGAAACTGCGCGCTGCCGGACGGCCGCCGGAACATCGATATCGGCATCGCCAATGGCCGCATCGCGGCCTTGGAGCCGGCGCTGAAGGCCGAGGCCGCGCAGACCATCGACGCGGGCGGCCAGCTGGTGTCGCCACCCTTCGTGGACGCGCACTTCCACATGGATTCCACGCTGTCCTTCGGGCTGCCCCGCGTGAACCAGTCGGGCACGCTGCTGGAAGGCATTGCGCTGTGGGGCGAGCTCAAGCCGCTATTGACCCAGGAAGCGCTGGTGGAACGCGCGCTGGCGTACTGCGACTGGGCCGTGGCGAAAGGCCTGCTGGCCATCCGCTCGCACGTCGACGTCTGCGATCCGCGACTGCTGGCCGTGGAAGCGCTGCTGCACGTGCGCGAGAAGGTCAAACCCTACCTGGACCTGCAGCTGGTGGCCTTCCCGCAGGACGGCGTGCTGCGCGCGCCGGGCGCGCTGGACAACCTGAAGCGGGCCCTGGACATGGGTGTGGACGTCGTGGGCGGCATTCCCCACTTCGAACGCACCATGCAGGACGGCGCCGAATCCGTGCGCATCCTGTGCGAACTGGCCGCCGAACGCGGCCTGCGCGTGGACATGCACTGCGACGAAAGCGACGACCCGCTCTCGCGCCACATCGAAAGCCTGGCCTATCAGGCGCAGCGGCTGGGCCTGCACGGCCGCGTAACGGGCTCGCACCTCTCGTCCATGCATTCCATGGACAACTACTACGTTTCCAAGCTGATCCCGCTGATGCGCGAGGCCGGCGTGGCCGCGATCGCCAATCCGCTGATCAACATCACGCTGCAAGGCCGTCACGATACCTATCCCAAGCGCCGCGGCATGACGCGCGTACCCGAGCTGCTGGCCGCCGGCGTGCCGGTGGCCTTCGGCCACGACTGCGTGATGGACCCCTGGTACAGCCTGGGTTCCGGCGACATGCTGGAAGTGGCGCACATGGGCCTGCACGTTGCCCAGATGACGGGCCAGGACGCCATGCGCGCCTGTTTCCAGGCAGTGACCGCCACGCCCGCGCAGATCCTGGGCCTGGATGAAACGGGACTGGAGGTCGGCAAGCGCGCCGACCTGGTGCTGCTGCAGGCGCGCGACCCCGTCGAGGCGCTGCGCCTGCGCGCCACCCGCCTGATGGTGATGCGCGGCGGCAAGGTGATTGCCACCACGCCTCCCGCCACCGCCACCCTGGACCTGCCCGGACGTCCCGGCCAGGTCAGCTTTCAGACACCGGCCCGCTGACGAATGCGGGGCGCCGCGCCGCCGTCACGATGATCTCCACCAGCAACTCCGGCGCGGCCAGCTTGGCCTCGCAGGTGGCGCGGGTGGGCATCGCATTGGGCAGCGCCCACTCGGCCCACACGGCGTTCATGCCGGCGAAGTCGCGGTCGATGTCCTTCAGCCAGATCTGCACGGACAGCAGGCGCGACTTGTCCGTGCCGGCCTGCGCCAAATAGCCGTCGATCTTCGCCAGCACGTCGCGGGTCTGCTCGGCGATGCCGCCGGCCGCGGATGAGGTCACGCCCGCCACATACACCGTGTCGCCGTGGATCACGATGCGGCTCAGGCGCTGGTTGGAATCCTTGCGCACGATATCAGTCATTCGTCTTGCTCCTTTGTGGATGGGCCGGACTCCGGCGCGGGGTCCGTGAAACGTTCGATCCTGAACGGCGCGATCGGCTGGTCCGTCGCGCCCGTGGTGATCAGGTCGGCCATGATACGGCCCACGATGGGGCCCAGCTCGAAACCATGGGCCGAGAAGCCGAAGGCATGGAACGCGGTCTCGTGGCGGCTGCTGCGGCCGATCACGGGGATCTCGTCCGGCATGGCGGCCTCTATGCCCGCCCAGCCCCGGTTCACGATCGCATCCCGCATGTGCGGGAACAGGTCGCAGACCGTGCGCGCGCCTTCGGCCAGCGAGCGGAAATCCAGTTCGGTCCATTCGGCGTCGCGGTCCACCCAGGCGCGCCGTCCGCCGCCGATCAGCACCGTGCCGTTCGCGCGCTGCTTGAACGACAGCGCGCGGCCCGTGCCCAGCACGACCGGGTCCAGGAAATGATCCATGCGCAGCGTCACGAGCATCATGGGGCTGATCGCGGTCAGCGGCACGGGCTCGCCCCACTGCGCGGCGATGCGGTCGGCCCAGGCGCCCGCGCAGTTCAGCACCTGGGGCGCGGTGTACGTTCCCGCGTCCGTTTCCACCCGCCATTGCCCGTCCCGGCGCGCCACCTGAAGCACGCGCACGCCCTCCAGGTAGCGGGCGCCCAGGCTTTCGGCCTTCATGCGGAAGGCCAGGGTCGTGCGGTAAGGATCGGCGGCAGCGTCCTCGCGCGCTATCAGGCCTCCCTGCACAGTGGGCGCCAGCGCGGGGATCAGCGTCCGCAAGTCCTCGGGGCTTATCCACTGCTCATGGCTATAGCCGTGGTCCGTCATGGTCCGCAGGCGGGCGCGCAGCAGGGCGGCATCCTCGGCGTTCTCCGCCACGCGCACCTGCCCGTGCTGCTCGAAGCCGCAATCGTCGTCCACCAACTCGCCGATGCGGTACCAGAGCTCGCGCGAGGCCAGGGCCAGCGGCACCTCGGCCAGATGCCGCGACAAGGTGCGCACGCCGCCGGCATTCACGCCCGACGCGTGCCGGCCCGCGTAGTTTTTCTCGATCACCAGGGCCCGCACCCCGCGCGCGCCAGGTGCAGCGCCGCCGAGCCGCCATGCAGCCCCCCGCCGATGATGATGACTTCCGCCGACCGCGTGGCACCGGTCATGTCTATTTTTCCTTCAGCCGCCGCACGGCTGTTCAAGAACGCAATCCCGCAAATTGCCGCGACCCGGAGCGGAGACGCCGAAGATCCGGCTCCGCCGGTCTTCAGGCGTCGCCCCCAGAGGGGGCGCGCGCAGCGCGTAGGGGCTGGGTTTACCTCTTCAGCCGGACGACAGCCTGCCGGGAATCGTCCGTCTGCGGCAGCGAGGCAAGCTCTCCCAGCGTCAGCGGCTTGGTCGGGAAGCGCAGGCGGTAGTAGCCCACCTCCTGCGTCGGCACGCCGCGCTCCTCGGCAATGATCTCGGACACCGTCAACCCGCAGAACCGGCCCTGGCAAGGCCCCATGCCGCAGCGCAGGAAGGCCTTCATCTGGTTCGGCCCGCTGCACCCCAGCTTGACGGTTTCGCGCACCTGCGCCGCGGTGACTTCCTCGCACCGACAGACGATGGTGTCGCCGGTGGGCCGCCGGAAAGCATCGGGCGCCTTGTAGAGCGCGTCGAAGAACTCGCGGCCTCTCACGGCCCTTGCCAAGGCCTCGCGGGGCGCCGCAGCCGCGCTATCGCGTTTGGCGGCATCGATGCGGCCCAGCAGGTGGGCGGCCTGCAACGCCGCCAGCCGGCCGCGATGTTCCGCCGCCAGCGCGCCCGCGATGCCCGCGCCGTCTCCTGCCATGCCGATGCCCTCCACCGAGGTCAGGCCCCATTCATCGACCCGCGGCTCCCAACAATCCAGCGCCTCGTTCCAGCGATGCTCCGCGCCCACCGCGCGCGACAGATTCACATTGGGCACCACGCCCTGGTGAAGCATCAGCTGTTCCGCGGGCAGCGTCTTCGTGACGCCGCCCGCCGTGTAGCGCACGCCTTCCAGTTTGCTCTCGCCGACCGCCTCCAGCGCCGTCACGCCGCGGATGACGGGCACCGCCGCCTTGACGGCCCGCAACAGTTTCAGGCCCTTGCCCAGGTACGGCGAGCGCAGAAACCCCCAGATCTTGGGCAATGCCTGACCCATGCGGCCGGGCGGCGTGGTTTCGAGCAGCGCGTCGATCTTCACGCCGGCGTTCAGATACTGCCACGCCACCAGGTACAGCAGCGGGCCGCTGCCGGCCAGCACCGTGCGGTCGGCGGGCACCACGCCCGCGGATTTCAACAGGATCTGCGCCGCGCCGGCGGTGATCACGCCTGGCAGGGTCCAGCCCGGGATGGGGAACGGGCGCTCCTGCGCGCCCGTGGCCAGCAGCAGCCGGCGCGCGTGCACGATGCGCGCCTCGCCGGCCACCGAATACGCCACTTCGAATCCCTGCTCCGGATCCACCGCCGTGTGCTCGGCCACGGCCCATACCGTGGCGCCCGGCACGTAGCGCGCCCCGGATCGCTGGAAGGGCGCCACCAGCGACGCGCCGTGCCAATAGTCTTCGCCCAGGATGCCGCGGTCGGTCACGGGCGTGGTCGTGATGGCGCGATAGATCTGTCCGCCTGGCGCCGGCTGTTCGTCCAGCAGCATCGTGTCCACGCCCAGTTCCGCCGCCAGCGTGGCCGCCGCCAATCCGGCCGGACCCGCGCCCACCACCAGCAAATCGCATTGCGTCGTATCGATCATGCCTGCACCTTGCGCGCGCCCATCTGGCGCTCGATCTTCATTCCTTCGCGCACGGCCGTCATACAGCCCTGCTGGTTCGCCTGGCCGTCGATGGTGACCAGGCAGTCGTAGCACACGCCCATCATGCAGTAGGGCCCGCGGGGCACTTCGTTGACGGCCGTGTCGCGGCAGGCCTGCACGCCGCCCGCGAACAGCGCCGCCGCCACGCTGTCGCCCTGGCGGCACTGCAGCTCGGTCCCGTTGACCGTTACGCGCACTGGCGCGCCCTGCGCCTGGCGCTGCGCCTCGTCAAGCCTCTTGAACATGGAACCTCCGGGTCGAGAAGGGCGCCATATCGTCGGCGAGCGAGCCGGCGGCGATCATGGGCGCCAGATTGAGCGCGTGCGCGGCGGCCAGCGTCACGCCGCTATGGCAGGTGGCGACGAAGGCGCCCGGGCACGTTTCGGATTGCTGATAGATGGGAAAACCATCCTTGGACATGACGCGCAGCGCGGCCCAGCTGCGCACGACGCGCACCTCGCGCAACGCGGGCAGGGTGCGCACCGCGCGGTCGGCCAGCGTACCCAGGATCGGCAGGCCCACCTGATTGTCGGCGTAGCCCGCCTCTTCCTGCGAATCGCCGATCAGCCAGGTTCCCTCGTCGGTCTGGCGCAAGGTGGACAGCGGCGTTTCCAGCATGCGGCGAGTGCGCTCCAGCACCACGATCTGGCCGCGCTGCGGGCGCACCGGAACGTCCAGGCCTACCTGGGCGCCCAACTCCTTGTTCGACAGGCCCGAGGCCAGCACGAGCGTGCGCGCGCGCACCGTGCCGGCCGGCGTATCGATGTCGAACACCCCGTCACGCTGGCGGATGCGCTGCGCCGGACGGCGCGGCAGGTAATCCACAACCCGCTGTGCAAAACTCGTGTGCAGCGCGCGCAGCAGCTTGAGCGGATTGGCAATGCCGTCGACCGGCGTCCAGGTCGCGCCCCGCACGTCCGGACCTATTCCCGGCACCAGGTCGGCGACCTCGGAACGGTCGAGCAGCTTCCAGTCGTACGTCGCCATGCCCGGCTGCGCCAGAAGGGTCTGCATGAACTTGACGCGGGCCTCCAGCTCCTCTTCGCTCAGCAGCGCATGCAGGCCGCCGCGCTGCTCCAGGTGCACGTCCACGCCCGTCTCTTCGAGCAGCTGCGCGGCCAGCCTCGGCCAGCCCGAAGCCGAGGCCATGGTCCATACGCCATAACGCGGCAGGCCCATGCCCTTGCTCTGCACCCAGACCAGCCCGAAGTTGCCCCGCGAAGCCCGATAGGCCACGTCGCCCTCATCCAGCACGGCCACGTGGCCCAGTTCGCGTCTCAGGCCGTAGGCGATGGCCGAGCCGACCAGGCCGCCGCCGATGACCGCCGCGTCGTAAATCCCGCGATGCGCGGGCGCGCGCGGCGCCAATTCCGTTTCGTCCGTCATTAGCGTCCCTTTCCTACAAACAACTTTTCCAGGCCGACCACGCGGTCCAGGATGAATATGGCGATGATGGTCATGTAGATCAGAACGGCCGAAACCGCGGTCACCAGCGGATCGATCGTGTCTTCGATCTGCAAGAAGATGCGCACGGGCAGCGTGGTCGTGGAGGGCGACGCGATGAAGATGGACATGGTCAGCTCATCGAAGCTCGTGATGAAGGCGATCACCCATCCGCTGACGACGCCCGGCAGCAGCAACGGCAGCACCACGCGCCTGAACGCCGTCCAGTTGGATGCGCCCAGGGACTGCGCGGCGCGCTCCAGCGCAGGGTCGATGCCCGTGGCCGATGCGAGCACCAGGCGCAGGGCGTAGGGCATGATCAGGATCACGTGCGCCACCACCAGGCCCACGTACGTGCCCGCCAGATCCACCGTGGTGAAGAACTTCAGAAACGCCAGGCCCAGCACCACGTGCGGGATCATCAATGGCGAAAGGAAGAACGCCACCAGCGCCTCGCGGCCGCGGAACCGGTTGCGGGCCAGCGCCAGCGCGCTGGGCACGGCAAGCACGATCGCCAGGCTCGCCGACAGCGTGCCCAGGCCCATGCTGAACCAGAAGGCCTCGATGAAGCGCGGATTGTCCAGGATGGCGCGGAACCAGCGCAGGGACAGCCCTCCCGAGGGCAGCGAGATAAAGCCCTCGGAAGTGAACGCCACCGCGCAGACCATGACGATGGGAGCCAGGATGAAGAGAATGAACAGCGTGTGGAACAGCAGGCCGATAGGACCGTTTCTGAATTGCATCTCAGCCTCCCGCCTGATTGAAAACCGCGCCGTACTTGCGTTCGATGATGCGGTTTGCCGACAGCAGGACCACGACCGTCGCCAGCAGCAGCACAACCGCCAGCGCCGCGCCCAGCGGCCAGTTCAGGGTATTCAGGAATTCGTCGTAGGCGGCGGTGGCCACGTTCTTCAGGCGGCGTCCTCCGATGATGGCCGGCGTGGCGAAGGAACTGGCGGCCATCGCGAACACCATGATCGCGCCCGACAGGATCCCCGGCATGACCTGGGGAATGACGACCCGGCGAATCACGGTGAACTGCGTTGCCCCCAGCGACAGCGCCGCCGCCTCGGTTGACGGATTGATCCGCTGCAGCGATGCCCATACCGAGATCACCATGAAAGGCACCAGCACGTGCGTAAGCGCGATGGCCACGCCCAGGTTGCTGTACATCAGGTCCACCGGCGTGGAGATCAACCCGATGCCCATCAGGGCCTTGTTGATCAGCCCGGTGGAACCGAACAGCAGCGCCCACCCCAGCGTGCGGACCACGACGGAGATCAGCAGCGGCCCCAGCACCACCATCAGGAACAACCCCTTCCATGGGTTGGCCATGCGCGACAGCACGTAGGCCTCCGCCGTGCCCAGCACCAGGCAGGCCAGCGTCACCGCGGCGGCCACGCCAAACGTGCGGGCGTAGATCTCGTAGTAGTAGCCGTCGGACAGAATCTCGAAGTAGTTCTTCCAGGTGAACGTGGCCTGCATGCCGCCATAGAACTGGAAGTCGAAGAAGCTGATCAGGATCACCAGCGCCATCGGCACCACGAGAAAGGTGGCATACAAGGCCAGCGCCGGCGTGCTGAGCACCCAGGGATTGACGCGCGCGCTCATGACGGCTGGCCCCGTGGCGGCTGGGACACGACGCACATGTCCTGCGCGCGCCAGCGCAGGTGCACGGTCTCGCCTTCGCCGGGCACCGGCACGCCATCGTTCTGGCGGATCACCATCACCTCGCCCACCGAGGTCTCCACCTGGCACAGCCAGTGGTTGCCCTGGAATACGCGGGTCTTCATGCGGCCGGGCAGCGCACAGGCCGCGGGCTCGGAGAACAGGATCTTCTCAGGGCGCACGATCACGGCGCCCTGCGGCACGGGCGCGCCTTCCATCGAAACGTGGGCCTCGCCGATGCGGGCGCGCGTTTCGCCTTCGTAATCCTCGGCCTGCGGCGTGAACACATTGGCCTTGCCCAGGAACCCGCCCACGAACTGGCTGGCCGGCCCCTCATAGGCCTGGAACGGCTCGGCCACCTGCTCCACGCGCCCCTGGTTCATCACCACGATCCGGTCCGACAGCGCCAGCGCTTCGGACTGGTCGTGCGTCACCAGGATAGTGGTGGTGCCGACCGTGCGCTGGATGCTGCGCAGCTCCAGCTGCATTTCCTCGCGCAGCTTCGCGTCCAGGTTCGACAGCGGTTCGTCCAGCAACAACACGCTAGGCCGGATGACCAGCGCGCGGGCCAGCGCCACGCGCTGTTGCTGCCCGCCGGACATGCGCGCCGGATGACGGTCGGCCAGATGCGCCAGGCCCACCAGCTTGAGCGCATCGGCCACGCGCGCCTCGCGCTCATCCTTCCTGACCCGCTGCATCTCCAGCCCGAACGACACGTTTTCGGCGGCCGTCATGTGCGGGAATAGCGCATAGTTCTGGAAAACCATGCCCAGGCCGCGCTTGTTGGCGGGCACCTTGCTGACGTCCCTGCCGTCCAGCACGATGCTGCCGCCCGAGGGCTCGACGAAGCCCGCGATCATCTGCAGCGTTGTCGTCTTGCCGCAGCCGGACGGCCCCAGCAGCGAAATGAATTCGCCCCGGTTCACGGAAAGGCTCAGGTCCTGCACGGCGACGGTGTCGCCGTAGCGCTTGCTCAGGCCGTTCAAAACTAGGTAGGTCATGGATAGAGGCCCTCAGCGCTCGATTTCCCGCGTCCAGCGCTTGTTCCAGTCATCGCGGTTCTGATTGACCGTGTCCCAATCGATCACGATCAGGTCGGCGGCGCGCTTGCCGATGGGCAGCGGCACGCGGGGATCGTCGGTCACCTTGGCCTTCTTGTTCACCGGACCGTAGCCATAGGCTGTCGCCAGCTTCTCCTGCACCTCGGGAGAAACCAGGTATTGCACAAAGGCCTGGGCAAGGGGGTTGGGATTGGGCTTGGCCACCGGGCAGACGGACGACAGCAGGGCGTATGCGCCCTCCTGCGGATACACGAAGCCCACCGGGAACCCGGTGTCGGCAAATGCCTTGACGCGGCCGCTGCCCCAGACCGATATCACCGCCTGGCCGCTGGAGAACAGTTCCGTCATCTTGCCCGGCGACGGTTCATAGACCAGCACATTGGGGCCGACCTCCTTCTTGAAAGTGTCGAAACCCGGATCGATCTTCTTTTCCCCGCCGCCGCCTTCGCGCGCGTACTCCACCAGCGCATGCAGGCCGTAGGTGTTGTTCAGCGGCGGAATCACCAGCTGCTTCTTGTACTTGGGGTCCTTCAGGTCCTTCCAGGAGGTGGGCGGCGCCCATTTCCTTTCGTCGAAGACCTTCTTGTTGTACATGATGCCGGTCGCCACGATGCCGATGGCCACCGCCTTGTCGTCCTTGTAGCGCGCCGTCCCGTAGATGTCGTCGGCCGGCAGGCCCTTGATGGGTTCGCAAAAGCCCAGCGCGATGGCCTGGTACATGGGGCCGTCGTCGATGATGGCCACGTCGATCTGCTGATTGCTCTTCTGCGCCTGCAGGCGCGCCACCGTATTGGTGGAATTGCCGGCCACGTAGTCCAGCTCGACACCGTGCTGCTTGGCGAAGGGCGGGAAGATGTCCTTGCGCATGATGTCTTCGAACGAACCGCCATACCCGGCCACCACCAGCTTTTGCGCCGCCGCGTTGGAGCCGAGTCCGGCGGCCATGGCCGCCGCCGCTAGCACTGCAAGTACCTTGCCCATGAGAACCCCCGAATATTGGAAGAAAACTGCAAGAACCGCCAAATGCCGCCAGGAGCGCAAGAGGGACGCGCGATAGGGCGCCCCACGACAAAAAAATCTCTTCCCACGTTCCTGGACTTCATGTCGGCCGTACAATTTGTCCGTACATGAATGTCCGGACAAATAATGGATCTCGCAAGATGCCCTTGTCAATGGGTTATTGTCCGTACAAACCCCATATAACAATTCCAGGAGCCTCCCCAATGACCCGATCCTCCGAGCGCGCGGCCGGCCCCGGCGGAGCACGGCAAGCACACGGCAAGCCGGAGTCGCCGGCCCCCGGCGGCAGTGCCGGCGGCCCCCGTTACAAGAGCATTTTCCAAACGCTCTCCCACGACATCCGCTCTGGCCGCTACCCCGTCATGACGCTGCTGCCTACCGAACACGAGCTTTGCGACCAGTTCAACGCCAGCCGCCACACCATCCGCGAGGCCATCCGCATGCTGACGGTGGCCGGGATGGTTTCACGCCGCCCGGGCGTGGGCACGCGAGTGGAAACCGCGCGCGCCGGCACCCGCTTCACGCAGCGCATTTCGCAATTCCCCGATCTGCTGCAGTACGCCCGCAACGCCGCCTTGCTGGTGCAGGACGTGCGCACCGTCAAGCTCGGCAAGCGGCTCGCCGAAACGCTGGGCTGCGAGCCCGGCCTGTCCTGGCTGCACATCAATTCCATCAAGACCCTGGACGACAAGGACACCGCCGCCGCCTGCACGCTGATCTACACCGACCCTGCGCATTCGGACCTGCGGGTCGAGGTCAAATCGCGCATCTCGCTCCTGCGCCTGATAGAGGACCATTTCGGGGACCGCATCGCGGAAGTCAACCAGGAGTTTTCGGCCACGCCCATCGGCGCGACGATGGCCAGGCAGCTGGGGGTCGAGCCCCGGACGGCGGGTTTCGTCATTACGCGGCGCTATTACGGCGAGGGCGGCGTGCTGCTGCTCGCCACCATCACCACGTTCCCGCATGACAAGATGAAATACTCCATGACGCTCAACGTGGGGTGAGCCCCCCGCGAGGTCCGGCCCAATGCGCGCCCGCGGCGCGCAGGCCGCCTACTTCAACGGAAGATGGATGCGGGTCAGCAGCTGCGCGGGAGGCGTGCTGCGCGGATCGTTCATGTATTGCTCGAACATGGGGAAGTCGGCAGGCACCATGCCGCTGCCGGGCAGCCATTCCGAGAACATCCAGTTGTACGCCTTGCCCATCTCGCTGTAGGGACCGGTGTACGCGAGCACGGCGCAGCGGCCCTCGGGGATCTCGAAGCGCTCCAGGCCGTCGCCCAGCGCCGCGTCGGCGGACACCGGCACGCCGGCCAGCGAGCGCAGTTCCTTTACGGGCACCTGTTCCGGGTCGTCGAAGTACCCCCCGTATCCGCTGGTCTCTGGCGTGGCCAGGCCGCGGCTACCCGCCAGCATGAAGGCGCGGTCGAACACGGGCCCGATGTCCTGGTAGCTGCCCCGATGCGGCAAGGCAGCGAGGATGACGCCGGGAAAATTCTCGATGGTGATGGGATACATGCCGAGCTCCTGAGGATCGAAGGGACGGGAGCGGGCGGCGCGATAGCGTCCCGGCGGAATGCCGAAGACCGCGCCGAATGCCCGGTTGAACGCCGCGTCCGACTCATAGCCGGCGCGCTGCGCCACCTCTCGCAATGAAGCCTGTGTGTCCGCCAGCGCGGCCGCCGCGCGATGCATGCGGATGCGCTGCACCGTTGCGTTCACCGTCTCTCCCATCATGGCGCGATAGACCCGATGGAAGTGATAGGGCGACAGGCAGGCCAGCTCCGCCAGCCGGTACAGATCGGGATCGGCGTCGGGGTGGCTTGCCAGCCAGCGCAGGACGGGATCCAGGCGCCGGGCGTATTGGATAAGGGTTCCTGGCTTCATGCGGGCTCCTTGGAGGGCAATGTAGCGAAGGGACGTTTGCAGATTTTGCGGTTTCGCGGTCGGCGCGCCTCGCGCCGGCTCAATAGCCCCGCTGCGTGTCGTAGAGGTTCGGCAGCGCCTCGCCGCGCTCATAGGCGGCGATCAGGAACGCGGTGTGCCGCGCGCGCTCCCTGCGATCCGGGATGGCCGCGCAATGCGGCGTGACCAAGATGCCGGGATGCGACCACAGCGCGGATTCCGGCGGCAGGGGCTCCTCTTCGAACACGTCCAGCACGGCCTGGCTCAGCTGGCCACCGTCCAGGGCGGCGACGACGTCCTGCTCGACCATGTGGGAGCCGCGGCCGGCATTGATCAGGCAGGCGCCGCGCGGCAGCTGCGACAGCGTGGCGGCGTTGAGGATGCCGCGCGTGGAATCGGTGGCGGGCAACAGGCAGACGAGGATGTCCGTCGCGGCCAGGAACTCGCCGAACTGCGCCTGCCCGGCATAGGTGGGCAGGCCCTCCAGCCGGCTGTTGCCGCGGGACCAGCCGCTGACCTGGAAGCCGACGCGCGCCAGCAGCTGCGCGGACGCCGCCCCGAGGTGGCCCAGGCCCATGATGCCGACCCGCAGCTCGGCGGCGATGCGCGCGGAATCGAAGAACTCCCAATGGCGGCGCGCCTGGTTGTCCACGGCCCGCTTGATCTCGCGGGTCAGCATCAGCGCCGACGTCAGCACGAATTCGGCCATTTCGGTCTGGGTGCGGGCGGTGATCATGCGCGCGATCGGCACGTGGCGCGGCCACTGCGGATCGGCCAGGATGTGGTCGACGCCGGCTCCGGCGCTGATGATGAGCTTCAGGTTCGGGAACGTGGCCAGGCGGCCCGGATCGGGCTCCCAGACCAGGGCGTAGTCCACGCTGGCGGGATCGACGTCTTCGTGCCAGCCCACCACCTCCAGTTCAGGAGCGCACGCCTGGAAATTCGAACGCCAGTCGTCGGTCGCCCGGGCTCCGCCGGAATTGATGATGAGCCGCATGTCGGTCCTCGGGAAGGCGCGGCGCAAGCCTGCGGGTTTTCCACAGGCGCGCGCCGTTTTCAGCGTTGATCCAGGATCGTGGCGTACGCCACGCGCATTACGTCGGGTAGGTTCCCGGCAGCAGGATGCTGCGGTCCCCGGGCTCGATGGAACGGCGGCCGCACAGCGCCATGGTCGTGTCCATTTCCTTGTACAGGATCTCCAGCACGCGCCTCACGCCGTCCTGGCCGTAGGCGCCCAGGCCGTACAGGAACGCGCGGCCGATCATCGTGCCGCGCGCGCCCAGCGCCACGGCCTTCAGGATGTCCTGGCCCGAACGGATGCCGCCGTCCATCCACACCTCGATCTTGTCGCCCACGGCGTCGGCGATCGAGGGCAGGGCGGCGATGGAGGACATGGCGCCGTCCAGCTGGCGCCCGCCGTGGTTGCTGACGATCAGCGCATCGGCGCCGCTGTTGGCAGCCAGTTGCGCGTCCTCGACGTCCAGGATGCCCTTGATGATGAGCTTGCCGCCCCAGCGCTGCTTGATCCATTCGACGTCGTCCCAGCTCAGGCGCGGGTCGAATTGCTCGGCCGTCCAGGAAGACAGCGACGACAGGTCGCTCACGCCCTTGGCGTGGCCGACGATGTTGCCGAAGGTGCGCCGCTTGGTGCCCAGCATGCCCATGCACCAGCGCGGCTTGGTCGCCAGGTTGATGAGATTGCGCAGGGTGGGCTTGGGCGGCGTCGACAGGCCGTTCTTGATGTCCTTGTGGCGCTGGCCCAGGATCTGCAGGTCCAGCGTGAGCACCAGCGCCGAGCAGCCGGCGGCCTTGGCGCGGTCGATGAGATTGCCCACGAATTCGCGGTCGCGCATCACGTAGAGCTGGAACCAGAAAGGCCTGCGGGTCGCGGCCGCCACGTCTTCCAGGGAGCAGATGCTCATCGTGGACAGCGTGAAGGGCACGCCGAAGTCCGCAGCCGCCTTGGCCGCCAGGATTTCCCCGTCGGCATGCTGCATGCCGGTCAGGCCCGTGGGCGAAATGGCCAGCGGCATGATCACGTCCTGGCCCACCATGGTGGTGCGCAGCGACCGGCCTTCCATGTTCACCGCCACGCGCTGACGCAACTTGATCTTCTGGAAATCGCTCTCGTTGGCCCGATAGGTGCCTTCGGTCCAGGCGCCGGAATCCGCGTAGTCGTAGAACATGCGCGGCACGCGTTTCTGCGCAACGGCGCGCAAATCTTCGATGCAGGTGATCGTAGAAAGGTTAGCGGTCATGGAGTGGTCTATGGAGAGTGGAGGGGCGGCTGCGATCTTTATTTTTGGATCCCGGCCACCAGCTGCGGGCGGCCTCGGGGCGCCGCCGGGCTCCAAGCCCGCGGCGCCGCTCAGTATACGCGCCGAGGCCGGCAAGCGTCGCTTGCCGGCCTCGGTCGCCCCCCTGCCGCAAGGGCTCTTCCGGCCCCCGCGCCCCCTATCGCGGCCAGACCTTCGTTACGGCCCGGATCGTGGCCCACGCCACCCAGCGCGGGCTGGTCAGCCTCGCGGCCGGCAGGCGGCGCATCACGTCCACGGCCAGGCCGCCGCGCTTATGCCATTGCTTCTTGCGGGTCTGGCTGTCGGTCCAGCGCCCTTCCAGCCACGGAAACTCGCGGCGCCCGGGCTTGTAGACCGGCGGCGTGTTGTAGATGAGGATGTAGGCCAGGCGCGGCGACTGCGAAGTGTTGGGACCGGTGAAGTGCAGGGTCCGGGCGTCGTGCACCGTGATGCCGCCCGGCTCCAGCGGCTCGGGCACGGCCTGCTCGCGCGGAAAGTCGCCGCAGCACTCCAGCGGATGCAGGCTCTTGTCCCCGCCCGGCGAACGGTGCTCCAGCACGTCCCATTTGTTCGAGCCGGGGATGAACTGCATGCAGCCGTTCTCGATCGTGGCCGGCTGCAGCGCCAGCCAGATGCTCAGCTCGTTATAGACGAAGTCCGGCGATCGGAACGCCTCGTCCTGGTGCCACGGCGTCTCGGGGCCATGGGGGCCGGGCTTGAGCAGGGCGTGCTCGCCGTAGAGGGCGGCATCCTCGCCCAGCAGCTGGCGGGCCAGCTCCAGGGTGCGCTCGTGATAGGTGGTCTTCAGCAGGCCCGGGGCATAATGGCGCGGATCGTGCAAACTGGGAAACTTGGCCGGCTTGGACGGATCGTCGCGGCTGACGAAGTCGTACTGCGCACCCTCGTTGTAGCCGGTCTTGTTGGCGAACAGATCCATCAGCGTCCTGCGGATGTAACCCACCTCGTCTTGCGGGCACATGTCTTTCAGGGCCAGGTACCCTTGTTCCCTGTAGCGCGCTGTCTCTACTTCCGACAACAAACTGGTCTCTTCCATAATGGCTTCTCCAAGCTCTGGTAGCGGGTGTTCCCGTTGGCACGTTTTGACATGAGCTCTAACGTATCGCTTCGATGCCCATCGGGCCTATAGATCATCCGCCGTAGCCAATACCGCCTACGCATATCGCCAGAGGCGGCGCATCATCCGAAGGAAACCGCATGCAAGACCCCAAATCCGCCCCCCACATCGAAACCGTCCGCGTCGCCATCAGCGGCGTCGTGCAGGGCGTGGGCTACCGTCACGCCACGGTCCGCCGCGCCCATCTGCTGGGCGCGACGGGCTGGGTGCAGAATCTGCCGGACGGCACGGTCGAAGCCGTGGTGCAGGGCACGCCCGACCAGGTCGACCACATGCTGGAGTGGCTGCGGCGCGGCCCGCCCGGCGCCGACGTGAAAGAAGTCACCACGAGCAGGGAGTACACGGATAAGCGTTACATCCGCTTCGAGCAGCTGTAAGGCCGCCCGGCCGTCCCGCCGGAACGGCGTAATCCGATAGGCTGAAAAACGGCGGAAGGAACGGCGGCGGGATCGGCCGTTCGGCTCAGCGGGTGCGCAGCCAGCGCCCGCCCAGCTGGTTGAGCACCAGGCCGGCCAGGACGCAGGCCGCGCCCAGCCATTGCAGCGGCAGCAGGCTTTCGCCGAAGGCCATGGAAGCCGCCCACAGGCCCACCACCGGCACCAGCAACGAGAACGGCGCAACCTTGGCCGCCGCATGGCGCGTCAGCAACTGCGTCCACAGGGTGTAGGCCAGCAAGGTCGCCAGCCCCGCCAGGTAAAGCACGGACAGCGCCTCGCCCCATCCCATGCCGGTCACCATGCCAACCACCGGCTCCCAGCCGTCGATCAGCACAGCCAATAGCAGGAAGGGCAGCACCGGCGCGGCGCTGCTCCAGGCGATGAAGGCGAAAGGGTCGTAGCCGGGCGCCTTGCGGCTGGCCAGGCGCACGATGATATTGGACACGGCCCACATGAAAGCGCCGCCGAGGGTCAGCGCAAAGCCCAGCATCGTCATCTGGCCCGGCCCCTCGCCGCGGCCGCCGGCGATGACCGCCAATCCCACGGCGGCCACGCCCAGCCCAATCCAATGGTGCCGCTGGGCGCGTTCGTGCAGCATGGGCGCCGCCAGCAACAGCGTGAAGAAGGCCTGGGTCTGGATGACCAGCGAAGCCATGCCTGCCGGCATGCCGAACTTGAGCGCGGTGAAAAGCAGCCCGAACTGGCCCAGGCCTTGCACCAGGCCGTAGGCCGCGATCCAGCGCCAGGGCAACTTCGGCGGACGCACGAAGAGAATCAGGGGAAAGGCCGCCAGGGCGAACCGCAAGGCGCCGAGCATCATGGGGGAAAGGCCCCGCATGCCGATCTTCATGACGACGAAGTTCGAACCCCAGATGACAACGACCGCCAATGCGCAGAGATAGTCTTTTCGGGAAAGGTGGGTCGTGGACATGCGGCATTATCGCATCGGACGCACCCCGAGGAACGGAGCAGATCAGCCTGCGTTCAGTACCGTTTCGAAGGCGAGCACGGCCGCGTCGATGTCCGCATCGCCGATGTGGCGGTGGGTCACGCAACGCAGCCGCGTGCGGCCCCATGGGCGCACGAGCAGGCCGGCCGCCTGCAGCGCCGCGACCCATTGCGTATTGCCCTTGCCGGTGCCGGCGGTCTCCACCTGCACGATATTGGTCTGGGGCACGGTCGCGGACAGCGCTGGCGCCAGGCGGTTGACGCCGTCGCTCAGCCGGCGGGCGCGGACGTGATCCTCGGCCAGCCGGTCGCCCATCGCCTGCACGCCTTCCAGGCCCGCGGCCGCCATGATGCCCGACTGGCGCTGAGTGCCGCCCAGCATGCGGCGCAGCACCCGCGCACTGGCCATGACGGACTTGCCGCCCGCCAGCACGGCGCCCACGGGCGCGCTCAGGCCCTTGGACAGGCACAGCGACACCGTGTCCGCGTGGCGCGCGATGTCGCCGGGCGCCACGCCCAAGGCCACGGCGGCGTTGAACAGGCGGGCGCCATCCAGGTGCACCGCCGCGCCGGCGGCGCGCGCCATGCCGTGGACGGCCTGCATGTGGTCCAGGGGCAGCACCGCGCCGCCCGCGTTGTTGTGCGACGTTTCCATCGCCACCAGCGAGGTCTTCAGCCGATGTCCTCCGCCTTGCAGCGCGTCTTCAAGGCGGCCCAGGTCCATCGCGCCGTCGGCGCCGGCCACGCCCAGGTAGAACAGCCCGGTGAACGTGGCCGCGCCGCGTTCCGAGGTGTACATGTGGGCCGACGATTCCAGCACGACCTGTTCATTGCGCTGCGTCTGCGCCAGCACGGCCAGCAGATTGGCCATGGTGCAGCTGGGCACGAACAGCCCGGCTTCCTTGCCCAGGCGCGCGGCCACCTGCGCTTCCAGTTCGCGCACGCTGGGGTCGCCGTCCAGGCCATCGTCACCGATCGGCGCGGCGCGCATGCGCTCGTACATTGCCTCGGTGGGACGGGTGACGGTGTCGCTGCGCAAGTCTACGGGCGGGCGCGGGGCGGCGGGGGTACGCTGGGTCATGGCTATCAGTGCTGCAGGATTTTGGAAAGAAACTGGCGCGTGCGCGGGGCACGTTCCTCTACGTTGTCGAAGAACTGCTCTTTTTCGCAGTCCTCCACGATCTTGCCGCCGTCCATGAAAATCACGCGGTCGGCAACGCGGCGGGCAAACCCCATTTCATGGGTCACCACCATCATCGTCATGCCGTCGCCCGCCAGGTCGGTCATCACGTCCAGCACCTCGTTCACCATCTCTGGGTCCAGGGCGGAGGTCGGCTCGTCGAACAGCATCACCACCGGGTCCATCGACAGCGCCCGCGCGATCGCCACGCGCTGCTGCTGGCCGCCGGAAAGCTCGCCGGGATGCTTGTCCTTGTGCGCGGACAGGCCCACACGGTCCAGCAGGGCCAGCGCGCGCTGGCGGGCCTCGTCCTTGCCGCGCTTGAGCACCTTGAGCTGGCCCAGGCACAGGTTCTCGGTCACCGACAGATGCGGGAACAGCTCGAAATGCTGGAACACCATGCCTGCCACGGCGCGCAGCTTGGGCAGGTTGGTGCGGGGATCGCCCACCGAAATGCCGTTGACGACGATGTCCCCCTTCTGGAAGGGCTCCAGGGCGTTCACGGTCTTGATCAAGGTGGACTTGCCGGACCCGGACGGCCCGCATACCACCACGACTTCGCCGCGGCCGACGGTCGTCGAGCAATCGTCCAGAACCTGGAACGCGCCGTACCACTTGCTGACCTGCCTGATCTCGATCATCGGGGGCTTGGGGGTAAGTTGCATCGTTGAACCCTGTGGATAACTTGGAGAGGACCGGAACGGCGGGCTAGCGCAGCACCCGCGTGCGCTTTTCCAGCAGCTTGACCAGGCGGGACGCCGTGAAGCAGATCACGAAATACACCACCGCCACGAACAGATAGAGCTCCACCAGGCGGCCGTCGCGCTGGCCTATCTTGGCCGCCGCCCCCAGGAAATCGGTCAGCGACAGCACATACACCAGCGAGGTGTCCTGGAACAGGATGATGACGCGCGTGAGCAGCGCGGGCACCATGTTGCGGAACGCCTGCGGCAGCACCACGTAGCGCATGCCCTGCCACGACGTCAGCCCCAGGGCGAGGCTGGCCGACACCTGGCCGCGCGCGATCGACTGGATGCCGGCGCGCATGATCTCGCAGAAGTACGCGGCCTCGAATAGCGTGAAGGTGATCACCGCCGAATTGAACGCGCCTATACGCAGCGGGGTGGACGACCCCACCGCCCAGGCGGCGATGTAGGGCATCAGGAAGTAGAACCAGAAAATCACCAGCAGCAGCGGGATCGAACGCATCACGTTCACGTAGATGCCCGCCGGCACCGACAGTATCCTGAAGCGCGACAGCCGCATCATCGCCAGCAGCGTGCCGAGCGCCAGCCCCATCACCGCCGCCAGCGCGGTCAGCGTCAGCGTGAACGTCATGCCCGTCTGGAACAGGTACGGCAGGGCGCTGCCGATCACATCGAAGTCGAATTTGCCCATGATGCTAGGGCCTCTTGGCCGCGGCGCCGATCAGGCCGGGCACCGCCACGCGGCGTTCGATCATGCGCATGCCGAAGACCACGATGCCATTGAGGATCAGGTAAATGACGGTGGCGGCGGAAAACGCCTCGAAGATGTGGAAGCTGAACTCCGCCATCGAACGCGCCTGTCCGGTCAGTTCGAGCAGGCCTATCGTCAGCGCCACCGACGAGTACTTGACCGTGCCCATGAACTCGGACGTCAGCGGGGGCAGCACGATGCGGAACGCCTCGGGCAGGATGATGTAGCGGTAGACCTGCGCTTCGGTCAGGCCCAGCGCGGTACCCGCCTGGAACTGGCCGCGCGGCAGCGACTGGATGCCGGCGCGCAGCTGCTCCGCCACGCGCGCCGAGCCGTAGAAGCCCAGGCACAGCAAGGCCGGCACGAACTGGCCCCAAGGCTGCGGCATCTGCTTCATGGCCAGGCCCCAGGCGTGCGGCAGCAGCTCGGGCAGCACGAAATACCACAGGAACATCTGCACCAGCAGCGGCACGTTGCGGAACAGCTCCACGTAGGTCGCGCCGATCGCATTCATCAGGCGGGACTGAGCGGTGCGCATCACGCCCAGCCAGGACCCGAGCAACAGCGCGAACACCCACGCCGTCAGGGCCAGTGCGAGGGTCCAGCCCACGCCGATCAGAATCGTCTCCAGGAACGTATGCACGCCATCAGGCGACATCTCCAGGAAGACGCCCCAACTCCAGTTGTAGTTCATACCCGTCCTTCGATGGCGATGCCGTCCGCGTCCGGCGGCCGGCACCCTTGCCCCGGCAAGGGCCGCGGAAAGACCTGCCTTCCGCGGACCGCCCGCTTACTCGTATACCTTGGGGTCGCCGGAATCGGTGGGATTGGCCAGCGCGCGCTTCAAGGCGTCGCTCATGGGGTATTTCAGGTTGATCTGCTTGGGCGGGATCGGCGAATTGAAATACTTGTCGTAGATAGCAGCCACCTTGCCCGTCTTGATCAGGTCCAGTACCGCGTCGTCCACCACTTTCTTGAAGGCCGGGTCGTCCTTGGGTTCCATGATGCCGTAGGGCGCCACCTCCAGGCCCTTCTTCCCGATCACGAACACGTCCGGATTCTTCGCCGAAGCCACCACCCCGTAGGCAATGCCGTCGTCGTTGGCGGACCCGGCGGCGCGGCCCGATTCCACCATCAGGAGGGTTTCCGCGGTGTCCTTGGTGGGCGCCATGGTGATGCCCAGGTTGCCCTTCGCATTCAACTGCGAGATCAACCGGAAAGTCTGGCCGCCGGCCTGCGCGGCGATGGATTTGCCGCGGAAGGACTCCAGGTTGTTGGGGTCCACGCCGCCATCCTTGCGCGCCACCAGCACCACCTGGGCCACGAAGGTGGTGGGCGCGAACGCCACCAGCTTGTGGCGCTCGAGGTTGTTGGTGGTGTTGCCGCATTCGAGATCGATGGTGCCGTTGGCCAGCAGCGGGATGCGAGTGGCCGACGTGGTCGGGTTGTAGCGCACGTCCAGCTTCGGCAGCTTCAGCGCGGCCTTCACGTACTGGGCGATCTCCTGGCAGATCTCCACCGTGTAGCCGATCGGCTTCTGGTTGCCGTCCAGGTAGGCGAACGGGACCGAGGTCTCGGGATGGCCGAGGGTGATCACGCCGGATTCCCGGATCTTGTCCAGGCGGCTCGGGCCTTCGGCGTGAGCGGATGCGGCGCTGCCCACGAGGGCCGCGGCGACGGAGATCACAGCAAGTGCTTTCATCTGATTCCCTTGGCGCCGGGCAAGCGGCGCATGCTTATATTCACGATCGGCGCTTCCTGGCCCGCCGGAAACCGCCGCGTCCCGCGATGAGCCCCGCGGTTGGCGAAAAGTATCAACTAGCAGTATGGTTTTATCCAGTTCCAATCGAGTATTCCTCTATACGGATTTGACATGGCCATTCCACGGATGGGCTTGCGACACATCGAGGCCTTCCGGGCCGTCATGATGACCGGCTCGATGACGGCCGCCGCGCGGCGCGTGCATACCTCGCAGCCGCACGTTAGCCGCTTAATCGCGCAATTGGAAGCCATCACCCAGTTCCCCTTGTTCGACCGCAACGGCAGCCGCCTGACCCCCACGCAGGATGGGTCGCGCTTCTTCCAGGAGGTGGAGAAAACCTTCATCGGCCTGGCTGGCCTGGAGTCGGCCGCGGCCAGCATCCGCTCCTTCAGCGCCAGCCGCCTGAGCGTGGCCGCCATGCCGCGGCTGGCCGGCGGCCTGCTGGCGCGCATCGTCGCCGCCTTCAAGACGGAATACCCGGACGTGATGGTGTCCATCCATTCCGGCAACGCCAGCACGGTGCATAACTGGATCAGTTCAGGCTTCTGCGACACCGGGCTGGCCATGCTGTCGGGAGACTCTCCCGGCATCCAGGTGGAACCGGTGCTGACGATGAGCTGCGTGGCGGTGGTGCCCAAGGGCCATCGCCTGGCCAGGCTGAAGAAGCTCAAGCCCGCCGACTTCGCGGGCGAGCCGTTCGTGGCCTTCACCAGCGGTACGCCCCTGCGCGAGAAAATCGACGCGGTCTTCAAGACGGCCAAGATAGAAAGACAGATCGTGGCCGAGGCGGGGCTGGGCTCGTCCATCTGCGCCCTGGTCGGCGCGGGCCTGGGCGTGGCCCTTATCAATCCGCTGGCGGCGCGCGAGGAATTCGAAGCCAATGGCGTGGAAGTGCGCCCGTTCAGTCCGGCGGTGCCGGTCACCGTGGCCTTGCTCTATCCCCCGTACCACACCCGCACCCGCCTGGTCAGCGTGTTCTCACGCTATGCCCACCAGCTCATGCAGGAAGAGATGGGGGATCTGAAGGCGCGCCCGGCGCGCTGAAAGCGCGCCGACGCACGCGCTCTCACGCGAGATCCTGCTCCAGATAGCTGTCGGCCTCGCCCGATAGTTTCAGCGCCTCCCATTGCGCCAGCGTCAGCTGGGGCATCTGGAAGGCCGCCTGCGGGCGGCAGTACCAGCCCGGGTTGTGCAGGCGGGCAAGCAGATCCATTCGGGGGCCGTCCAGGTACAGGTTGTTCCTGTCGGCCACGACCTCGTCGCGCACGTGCATGGCAACCACGCCCGCCACCACCAGGCTGCGACGATCGATGCGGATCAGTTCGTGCACGCGGCATTCGAACGCCACCGGAGACTGCGCCACCCATGGCACGCCGATGCGCCGGGACGGCGACAGGATGAGCCCCGCTTCCAGCGACTCGTCCACGCCGGCGGGAAAGTCCACCGCCGTGACATTCATCCGCGCGGCCAGCGGGGCCGACACCAGGCTCACCGTGAATTCGCCGCGCTCGGCGATATTGCGCGCGGTGTCCTTGGGCGCGTCGCCGCGCACGCCGATGCCGACGCAGATCAGGGGCGGATCGCCGGACATCACGTTGAAGAACGAAAAAGGCGCCACGTTCGTCGCCCCGTGCGTATCGCGCGACACGATCCAGGCGATGGGCCGCGGCACGATCGCCGCCGTCAGCAGCTTGTAGCGGGCCGGGCCCTCCAGCTCATTCAGGTCGATGAACATGGCTTGTCTCCGGCCGCCTCAATCCCGCGCCTGCGTGGGCGCAGCCCCTTCGGCGGCCTTGGCGTCGGCGAATGCGCGGTCGCTGCGCTTGCAGCGGCAGCGGCCGATCTGATGCAACTCGATCAGGTTGCCCACCGGGTCGCGCAGGAACAGCTGCATCAGCTCCGGGGCCGCCACGTTGTCCAGCTTCCAGTACTCCACTCCCAGGCGCTGCAATTCGGCTTCGGACGCCGCGATGTCGCGCACCGCCAGCGCCACATGGTTTTCCACAGGATCGCGGCCCGGGCCTTGGGAATAGGGCGAAGGGCCATCGCTGCCCAGCAGATGGATCTGACAATCGTTGCCCATGTCCAGGAAGTATCCGGCGATGCCCGGAATCTCCCATCGGCCCTTGTCGGTGTCCAACCCCAGCACGTCTCCATAGAACGCGCCCATGGCCGCGACTTTGTCCAGCGGCATGCGCACCGCGTGATGATGCAGCTCCAGAACATCCAGCGCCATTTCTTTCTCCTCGGTTCTCGTCCGGCGAACGCCCACGCGCCGCCCAGACCCGCATGTTGGCGCGGCCCCGGACGCCGGGGAATGCCGCCATGCGCAATCCAGAATTGCACGCCGGACAACTCCCAAACCCCGGACGCTCATCGGCCCGCGCTATGCTTGGCCGCATGAAATCGCTAGATCTCAACCTGCTGCTGACCCTGGACGTGCTGATCCAGGAGGGCAGCGTCGCCGGCGCGGCGCGGCGCCTCAACCTCAGCACGCCGGCCGTCAGCCGCAGCCTGGCCCGCATAAGGCGCGCCGTGGGCGATCCCGTCCTGGTCCGATCGGGGCGGGGCCTGGCGCCCACTCCGCGGGCGCTGGACCTGCACGGACGCGTGAAAAGCGTGGTGGAACAGGCGCAGGCCGTGTTCGCGGAATTCAGCCAGGACGTCGATCTGGCCACCCTGGAGCGCGTGTTCACGCTGCGCGCCAACGACGTGTTCGTGGGCGGCTACGGCGGCCGCCTGCGCGAGCATCTTGGCCGTTACGCGCCGCGCACCGTGTTGCGCTTCGTCTCGGAGGGCGAGGACGATGGCGATGCCTTGGCCGGAAACGCGGACCTCTATATCGGCTCATCGCAAAAGTTCGGCGCCGATATCAAGGTGCAACGCCTTTTCACCACCGCCTTCTGCGGCCTGGCGCGAGCCGGACATCCCATCTTCGCCGGACGAATCACGCCGCGGCGCTTCGCCGCCTACGACCACATTGGCGTATCGCGCCGCGGCCGCTCGCAGGGCCCCATCGACGCCGCGCTGGCCGAGCAGGGCCTGGAACGTCACGTGTCGCTCATCACTCCCACGTTCCATGCCGCCATCTTCGCGCTGGCCGATTCGGACCTGATCCTGCCGTCCATGCCCAAGGACCTGATCCCCGGCGTGGAGCGCCTGGGCTTGAAGCTGCGGGCGTTCGCCGTGCCGGTTCCCGTGGCCCCGGTCACCGTCGTGCAGGCCTGGCCGCCGCGGCTGGACGGCGACCCCGCCCATCGCTGGCTGCGCCAGACGATCAAGCAGGTTTGCAGCGCTTCCGGGAATGCCGTGCAACCCTTTTGAAAAGGCCTTTCCGCCCCGCTTCGCTCCTGTATACTGCCCCATGATTGTTCAACAATCCTGGCGTTGATTCCAGGATCGGATCAGGAGGCAGACCATGTCGAATTACCCCGCGGCGTACCAGGTAGGCAAGGGTTCGGTATTGAATGTGGACCGGGACTTCTACCGCACGCTCATCGCCGACCCGGCGCAGCGCAAGCTTGTCGAATCCCACGTCGTTCCCATCCGCAGCGGCTTCGCCTGGAAGGTCCCCGCCGGCCACGTGTTCCGCATCGTGACCCTGGAAGGCCCCCAGGTGGCGGACTTCAACATGTGGAACCTGCACAACCCGCGCGAGCGCATGTGGGCGTCGCGCACCCGCCAGCTGCAACAGGCGCACGTCAGCACGCATGACCGCATCTGGTCCACGTTGCCGTACCTGCGGCCCATGGTCACCATCACCGACGACACGCTCGCCGACTATGGCGTCGACAGCGATGGCGGCCGCGTCCACGATCTGCTCGGCACGCGTTGCGACCCGTACGTGAACAAGCTGCTCAGCGGCGAGGATTTCCACTTCCACTGCCACTCGAACCTGACGCGCGCGGTGGCGCCGCACGGCCTGACCGAATTCGACGTCCATGACGTGCTCAACGTGTTCCAGGTCACCGGCCTGAACGACGACGACAAATACTTCATGAAGGCATGCCCGGCCAAGCCGGGCGACTACCTGGAGTTCTTCGCCGAAATGGACCTGCTGTGCGCCCTGTCCACCTGCCCGGGTGGCGACCTCTCCGTGCCCATGTGGGGCCCCGAGGCGCGCGACCCCATCGACGTCTGCCGTCCGCTGGGCGTGGAGGTCTACGCGCTGGATCCCGCGCTGCTGCAAGGCTGGACACCGCCCGAGGTTTCACCGTATAAGGGCGTCCACGGACTGCACCCTGAAAAGGTCGAGTGGAAATAAAGAG
>NZ_JPYO01000001.1:0-54116 GCF_000757485.1 Achromobacter sp. RTa | reverse complement strand
TACTTCTTGGCGCGCACAAGCGACTTCAAGCCCGATGCCTGCATCAGTTTCTGCACCGTTTTGTGGTTCACCAGATCACCTGCCTGGCGCAAAACCGCCGTGATACGGCGGTAGCCATAGCGGCCCTTATGACGCGCGAAGATCGCGCCGATACGTTGCTTTAGCTCAGCGTACGGGTCGGCGGCGTCCAGCATCTTCAGGTGGTAGTAGAACGTGCTGCGTGACAGCTCGGCCACACGCAGCAGTCGTTCCAGCGGATGCTTATGCCTCAATCCTTGGACCACTTGCGCTTTCCAACGAGCGCTTTGGTCTTTTCCGCTTCGATCAAGGCATCGAGCTTTTTTAGGTAGTCCAACTCCGCTCGCAGGTTCGCAACTTCCTCGAGAAGTTCTTCCTTGGTCATGTCCTTGGACACGGGCTCGGGGGGGTATTTGTGGGGCATGCTTGCTCCTGGGCGCTTGCGCGCCAACGCCTCTATACCCCCAGCATCATACTGGGCACGCCACTTCGCAATATGACCTGAACTGCGGATCCCCAGCAGTGTCGCGGCCTGGATGTCGGATAGCCCTTGGTCGCGGATCTTGCGCAACACCGACTGCTTGAAGGCTGCGCTATACGTACCTGACTGCCGGCGTAGACCCGCCAAGCCATGTACGCGATACCTCTCGACCCATCCTCGGACCAGCGAATGGTGCAGTTCGTGGCGCGCCGCCACCGAACGACCACTCTCAGTGCCCTTCAAACACTCCCGAACCACCTTTAACTTGAACTGCTCGTTGTACTTCGCCATGTAAAAACCCCCGAAGGTTGGATCAATATCCAACTTTCGGGGGGCAGTTCAGAAACTCCTGGCTTTTTTTCGTGAGCCGGCGCGCCGGCTTATTGCACCCCGTACTTCGTCCGGTAGGCCAGCACGGAATCGCGGTGCTCGGCGAACGATGCGTCGTCCTGCAGCAAGGCAAGGATGTCCGCCAACGAGGCGATCGCCACTACCGGAATGCCGTAGGTCTTCGCCACGTCCTGCACGGCGGAATGGGCCGACAGCGCGTCGTCCGCGCCCGCGCGCTCCATGCGGTCCATGGCGATCAGCACGGCGGCAGGCTCGGCGCCCGCGGCGCGGATGATCTCCACCGATTCGCGCACCGACGTGCCTGCGGTGATCACGTCGTCGATGATGACGACCTTGCCCTTGAGCGGCGCGCCCACCAGCGTGCCGCCCTCGCCGTGGTCCTTGGCCTCTTTGCGGTTATAGGCAAAGGGCACGTCGCCCCGGCCCTGCATGTCCGGATGGCCGGCCAGCGCGACGGCCGTCGCCGTGGCAAGCGGAATGCCCTTGTAGGCCGGGCCGAAAAGCATGTCGAACTCCACGCCCGAATCCAGCAGCGCCTGGGCGTAGAACTGCGCCAGCTTGCCGACCGAGCGGCCGCTGTTGAACAGGCCCGCATTGAAGAAATAGGGACTGATACGGCCCGACTTGACCTTGAAACTGCCAAAGCGCAGCACGCCCTCGTTCAAGGCGAAACGGACGAAATCGAGGGCAGTGGCGGAGGAATGGGCGGCGGGCATGCGAAAGAATCCGGTAGATGGCAAACGCTGGCATTTTATCCGTTGTCAGGGCCTTTCCCGGGCATCGGCGCCGAGTCGGTTAAATTCCTGGCATTGTCCGGCCCTCGCGGCCGCCCTACAGGAGTCCTGCTTTGCTGCGCATCACGTCTATCAATCTCAACGGAATCCGGTCCGCCTTCCGCAAGGGCCTGCAACCCTGGATGGAAAAGCATGCCGCGGACGTGCTTTGCCTGCAGGAAATCAAGATCGCCCATGACGACCTCACCGAGGACCTGCGCCACCCGCCCGGCTACACCGGCCATTTCCACCATGCGGTGAAAAAGGGCTACAGCGGCGTCGGCATCTACCTGCGCAACGCGGCCGAACGCGTGCACACCGGCCTGGGCTGCGAGGAATTCGACCCTGAAGGCCGCATCATCCGCGCCGATTGGAAGAACCTGTCGGTGATCAGCGCCTACCTGCCGTCGGGCTCCAGCGGCGACGAGCGGCAGCAGGCAAAGTACCGTTTCCTGGACCGTTTCGGCCCCTGGATCGATAGCCTGATGCACGAGCACCGGACCACCGGCCGCGAGTTCATCATCTGCGGCGACTGGAACATCGCCCATAAGGAAATCGACCTGAAGAACTGGAAGGGCAACATGAAGAACTCGGGCTTCCTGCCGGAAGAGCGAGCCTGGCTGACCGATGTCTTCGACAAACGCGGCTTCGTGGACGTGTTCCGCACCATCGACGAACGGCCCGATCAATACACCTGGTGGAGCAACCGCGGCCAGGCCTGGGCCAAGAACGTCGGGTGGCGCATCGATTACCAGATCGCAACGCCGGGCATCGCTGCAAAAGCCCGCAGCGTGGCCATCTACAAGGACGAGCGCTTCTCGGACCACGCTCCGCTGACGATCGACTACGACGCCGAACTCTGATCCGGCCGGGGCCGGGCCGCCGAGGCTTCGCTCAGCGACGCTGCCGCCTCCCGCCTCAGCCACGCCAGGAACGCGGCCGCCCGGGGATCCTCCGTGCAAGGCCGCGGCGACAGCAGGAAATAGGCCGAACCGTCCTGGACGAACCCGCAAGGCGCCGCCAACCGGCGGTCGCGCACCGCGTCGCACGCCATCAGCGCGGATCCGATCGCTACTCCCAGGCCCGCCGCGGCCGCCTGCAGGCTCAGGTAGAAATGCTCGTAGACCGCGCCCGCGCGCTTCGGCGGTTTCCTGCCGGAAGCCTGGGACCATTGCCGCCACGCCTGGGGCCGCGTCGCGCTGCCGAGCGCCGGGGCGCCGGCCCAGCCATCGTCCGCCATCCCGGCGCCTGAGGCGTCGGGATGGCCCGGCCTGCATACGGGCCCGGTCCATTCCTCGCACACCCGCTCCGCATGCAAGGCGGCATCCCATTCGAAGTCATTGCGGCGCAGCGCCACGTCCACCCCCTGAGCCGCGAAGTCCAGGGGACCGCCCGCTGCGTAAAGGTGCACCTGCACGCCAGGATGGGCGCGCTGGAAGTCCGGCAGCCGCGGGATCAGCCACATCATGGCGATGGTGGGCTCGCAGGACAACACCAGCGGCGCGTCGGCCACGGGCTGGCGCAGCGTCGCCAGCCCGGCCGCCAACTGCTCGAACAGGGACCGGGTCAACTCGAACAGCTGCCGCCCTGGATCGGTCAGGAAAACACCCCTGTTGCGGCGCTCGAAAAGGGCCAGCCCCAAGTTCTCCTCCAGCAACCTGATCTGACGGCTGACGGCTCCATGCGTCACATGCAGTTCCTCGGCCGCCTTGCCGAATGCCTGATGGCGAGCGGCGGCGTCGAAAACGCGCAAGGTATTGAGGGGTGGGAGCTTCATGACGATCAGTGATTTTTTCTGACGGATACCCGGCATTAAAAATCGTTTTTCCGACACGCGCCAGCAGCACACAATGCCGTTCCCCTCTACGCACTCCTGCCTGGCCATGACCGAACTGATTGCCGTCGCCCTCATCACCGTTCTTGCCGTCATCAGCCCGGGACCGGATTTCGCCATGGTCACGCGCTATAGCTATCTGTTCGGCCGGCGCACCGGCCTGGTTTGCGCCGCCGGCATCGCGCTCGGCGTCCAGGTGCACGTGTTCTATACGATGTTCGGCGTGAGCCTGCTCGCGCACTATGCGCAATCCGTGCTGCAGGGCATCAAGCTGGCGGGCGCTTGCTACCTGGTCTACATGGGGTGGAAAACCTTCTTCAACCGCTCGCAAGTCGACCGCGATCTGTCCGACCGCCCGGCGGTCTCCGGATGGCAGTCGCTATACAGCGGTTTCTTGACGAACGCCCTCAACCCCAAGACCACCCTGTTCGTGGTCAGCACCTACACGCAGCTGGTGTCTCCCGGCACGTCCCTGGGCCGGCAATTCGGCTATGGACTGTTCATGTCGCTGGCGCATTGGACCTGGTTCAGCATCGTCGCATGGTCCATTTCCTCGGCGCTTCTGCGCCGGGCGCTGCTGGACCATCAAAGAACGGCCGACCGTGCGGTGGGCGCCATTCTGATGGCGCTGGGCGGCGCGCTGGCGGTTGCGCAGGTATGAAGTGTTGCCGGCGCGTGACTTTCCTCAAATATTTAATTGGGGACACATAAAAGCGGACTATCGGCCCGACCGATGCCAAACCGGCCTCCAAAGGCCGCCTTTCCACGCCAGCCTTCGCTCCCAGCCCCTTGAATCTCCGCCGATATAAATTGGGGACGTATTATTTTCCCCAGGAAATTCAAGCGAGTTCGCTGGAATCCGCCTTTTTTCCATCCGGATCCAGCATATTCCCCGTTAATATGACCCCAATTATTGACGCAAAAAAAGAGCTTTGATATCAAGGCCATGGCGCACTTTCCGTCTTTGCGCAGGGCAACAATTTAGCCCTACAATTCCGCACCATACAGGTGCGGAATTGCACCAAAACCGTGTTTTTGCGCCCCAGTCCGGCGCAGTCCGCACCTATTCGAAGCACCCCCGAGGAGATCATGTTGAAAGTGCAGAGTCTGGACGACTTCCTGCGTGGCGTCGCCGCGCGCGACCCGCAGCAGCCTGAGTTCATGCAAGCCGTCCAGGAGGTGATGCTGAGCCTGTGGCCTTTCATCGAAAAGCACCCCCACTACGCCGAGCACGCCCTGCTCGAGCGCCTGGTGGAACCGGAACGCGTCATCCAGTTCCGTGTGTGCTGGACCGATGATCAGGGCCGCGCCCAGGTCAACCGCGCTTTCCGCATCCAGCACAGCTCCGCCATCGGCCCGTTCAAGGGCGGCATGCGCTTCCACCCCTCGGTGAACCTGTCGATCCTGAAATTCCTGGCCTTCGAACAGACCTTGAAGAACTCGCTGACCACGCTGCCCATGGGCGGCGGCAAGGGCGGTTCCGACTTCGACCCCAAGGGCAAGTCCGACGCCGAAGTCATGCGTTTCTGCCAGGCCCTGATGATCGAGCTCTATCGCCACCTGGGCCCGGACACCGACGTGCCGGCCGGCGACATCGGCGTGGGCGCGCGCGAAGTCGGCTTCATGGCCGGCATGATGAAGAAACTGTCCAACTCGACCGCCAGCGTCTTCACGGGCAAGGGCCTGACTTTCGGCGGCAGCCTGATCCGCCCCGAAGCCACCGGCTACGGCACCGTGTACTTCGCCGAGGAAATGCTCAAGCGCGTCGGCCGCTCTTTCGACGGCCTGCGCGTATCGGTGTCGGGCTCGGGCAATGTCGCGCAATACGCCATCGAGAAGGCCATGGCGCTGGGCGCCAAGGTCGTTACCGTGTCGGACTCGAACGGCACCGTCGTGGACGAAGCCGGCTTCACCCATGAGAAGCTGGTCGCGCTGATGCACATCAAGAACGACCTGCGCGGCCGCCTGGACACGTACGCCCGCCAGTTCGGCCTGAAGTACGAAGAGGGCAAGCGCCCGTGGCACGTGCCCGTGGACGTGGCGCTGCCCTGCGCCACCCAGAACGAGCTGGAACTGGATGATGCGCAAACGCTGATCAAGAACGGCGTGCTCTGCGTCGCCGAAGGCGCCAACATGCCGGCCACGCTGGAAGCCGCCAAGGCCTTCATCGCCGCCCGCGTGCTGTACGCCCCGGGCAAGGCCAGCAACGCCGGCGGCGTGGCCGTATCCGGGCTGGAAATGGCGCAGAACTCCGCCCGCCTGGCCTGGACGCGCGAGGAAGTCGACACCCGCCTGCACGCCATCATGCGCGACATCCACGAAAACTGCGTGCGCCACGGCCACACCGAGCGCGAATACGTGAACTACCTGGACGGCGCCAACATCGCCGGTTTCGTGAAGGTGGCCGACGCGATGCGTCAGCAGGGGCTGTACTAGTCCCCCCCCGAAGCGCCGGAGGCGCTTCCCCCCCAGGGGGGCGCCGCTGCGGACCGGCAGAGCCCGGCTCCGCGCGGCCCCGATTGGGGCAGGGCTTGCCTCGTGGGTAGATGCCCGTCAAAGCGGGCGATCTAGCGGGGTATCCAGGTGTCTGACACCCATGTGAGACGGGCTTCAGCGTGCATGGACGTGCCCTGGGTGTCAGACTCCACCCGACAACGCCGACAGCGCCGCGGCAGCCTAGTGCTTCATCGCGCCGTGGTTCATGCCGCCGTGGTCCATGCCGGGATTGTGCGAGGCCGGTTTGACCTTGAATTGCACGGCGACCTCGCCGGCTTTTTCGAACTTCAGCGTGGCCGGGACCGTGCCGCCTTCGGCGAACGGGGCCTTCAGCTTGATGAACATGACGTGGTAGCCGCCCGGGCTCAGCTTGACCTCGGTGTCGGCCGGCAAGGCGATGCCGCCTTCCACCTGGCGCATCTTCGACACACCATTCTCGGTCTGCACCGTATGCAGTTCAACGCGCTCGGCGGCGTCCGACGTGACGGACAGCAGGCGATCCTCGGCCTTGGCGTCGTTATCGATATCCATATACCCCGCGCCATTGGACTGGCCGGGCGCGGAAGCGCGCACCCAGAGATCGTCGACTTCGATCTGGCCAACCTTGTAGTCCTTCGCCCAAGCCGTACCGGCCGTGCACAGGCCCAAGGCGGCAATGACAGCGAACTTGCGGATGTTCATGGGTTGTTCTCCTAAGGGGTTAACGCCGCCGGACCAGGCTGCGGGCGGCTGACAGAACCGAAGCGGTCAGGGCTTCCATCGCTTCGGAGTTTACCCGCCAATGCTGCCAATACAGCGGCACATCCTCCCAGGCGCGCCCGCGAAGCAGCATCAGCTGACCTGCATCAAGGTGCTCCTGCACCAACGGCAGGGGATTCATGGTCCAGCCCAGCCCGCCCAGCGTGGCCTGCACGAACGCCCGCGTGGACGGCACCCACCAGACCGGCGGCTGCCAGGGCACGGGGTCCGAAATCTTATGCGCGAAACGGGCCTGCAGGGCGTCCTTGCGGTTGAACACCAGCACTGGCGCCTGCGCCAGCGTCTGCGCGTTCACGCCTTGCGAGAAGTGGCGCTTGTGGAACGCGGGCGTGCACGTCGCCACGTAACGCATGCTGCCCAGCGCGTGGATGCGGCAGCCCTGGACCGGCTCCGCCAGCGCGGTCACGGCGCCCAGGACCGATCCGTTGCGCAACAGGGCCGCGGTATGGTCCTGGTCTTCCGACTGCATGTCCAGCGTAGCCCGGGTGCGCGCCGAAAACTGCACGGCCGCGTCCACGAACCAGGTTTCCAGGCTGTCGTGATTGACCGCCACCGGAATGCTGGCGTAGGGCACGTCGTCGTCCGCCACCCCCAGCCGGTTGAGGGCGTCGTGCTCCAGCAGCGCCGTCTGCTCGGCCAGCCGGACCAACACCTGGCCATCGGAGGTGGCCACCGCCGGCACCGTGCGCTGCACCAGCAAGCGGCCCATCCGGTCTTCCAGGGCCTTGATCCGCTGCGACACGGCGGACGGCGTCACGTTAAGCGACAGCGCCGCCCGCTCGAAGCTGCCTTCCCGCACCACCGCAGCCAAGGCCCGCAGATTGCCATGATCCAATTTCATAAGATTAGCTTTGCTTAAGATAGTGAAGGAAAATTAGCTTTATTTCAGATCGACCGCAAGGGAAAATGGCTTGTTGCCGGAGCGCCCACAGCGCCCGGCGTTGTCATAAAAGCGCCGCCACAGGCGTTGCAGCACAGGTGCAGGTCATGTTCGCCACGTTGTCATCCCCCCTCTTTCTCACTGCCTGGGCCAGCGGAACGGCCACCGGGCTGGGCCTGTTCGCCGTCGTGGGCGCGCAGAGCGCGTTCATCCTGCGCCAGGGGCTGATGCGCGCGCATCTTCTCAGCGTGGTCGCGATCTGCGCGTTGATCGACGCCGTCTTCATCTTCGCCAGCGTCTCGGGCCTGCAAGCCCTGACTTCCTGGTTCCCCTGGCTCACCACCGCCGTGCTGTGGTTCGGGGTCGCCTTCCTGTCCTGGTACGCCGTGCAATCGGCCCGCCGCGCCTGGACCGCCACGGGCGGCTTGGCCGCCGCGCGCAACGTCGTCCCCTCGCGCCGCGCCGCCATGCTGGGCGCGCTGGGCTTCTCGCTGCTGAACCCGCACTTCTGGCTGGACATGGTGGTGGTCGGCTCGCTGGCGCATGGCTTCGAGGACGCCCGCATGGCATTCGCCGCCGGCGCGCTCACGGCCAGCCTGCTGTGGCTGGCCGTGCTTGGAATCGGCTCGCGCCTGTTCGCGCCATTCTTCGCCAGCGCTTCCGCGTGGCGAGTGCTGGACGGCGTCATCGCAGTGGTCATGGCCGCCCTGGCTGTCAGCCTGGCGCTGAAGGGCGTATGAACACATAGGCAAGGCGGCGTCGCGGACCTTTCCGCAGCCGCCCCCCGCCGCCCCTGCCGGAGTCCCGTCATCATCCGGCACCCCCGCGCACCTCCAGGCGAAGGCCGCGCAATCGCGCTGGCTGAACGGGTATCGGGTGGCGATCTCCCAGGTGCTCAGGCAGTACGGCGAAGGGCTGGAGCCGCCGTCCTTATAATCGGCCCTTAGCCACTATTTCGTCGGGCGCATCGCCGGCCCGCCAGACGATCATGCGCGGACCTTCCCCCAAAGACGTGCGCCTGCCGCCGCTCGCCGCCATCCAGGCGTTCGAGGCGGCCGCCCGCCTGGGCTCTTTCGAACGGGCCAGCGAAGAACTCTTCGTCACGGCCAGCGCCATCGGCAAGCGCATCGCGGCGCTGGAGGCCTTGCTGGACGTCTCCCTCTTCATCCGCAGCAGCCGGGGCGCGACACTCAGCTCGGCGGGGCGCGAATACCTGGAACAGGTGCGCACCGCGCTGGACCTGCTGTCCGACGCCTCGCTGCACAAGCGCCGCGAACCCAAGCCGGAACCGCTGCGCGTGGTTTCCACGCCGACCTTCGCCCGGCAGGTCCTCATCCCTTACCTGCCCAGCTTCACCGCCGCCCATCCCGGCGTGGAACTGGAGATCATGCTGTCCATCCCCTACCTGGACATCATGCCGCCGAACGCGGACGTCTGGATCCGTTTCGGCAGCGGCAAGTACCCCGGACTGCACACCCGCCCTCTCACTTGCGATCCGGCGTTCGCGGTCTGCGCGCCCGGCTACCGGGACGCGCACGGCCCCTTCCGCCGGCCCGCGGACCTGGCGCGGGCGCAACTGTTGCGCTGCCCGATGGAACCCTGGCGGCCCTGGCTGGACGCGGCCGGACTGGACTGGCCCGAACCGTCTCGCGGCGTATGGCTGGTCGACCTGGGCATGATGCTGGACGCCGCGCGCGCGGGCCAGGGCATCGCGCTCACGCGCCGCACCCTGGCCGCCGAGTGGCTCGACGAAGGCAAGCTGGTGCGCGTGCTGGACATCGAGGTTCCTGGCGAATCCCAGTATTACCTGTGCACCGAAACGTCGCGCCCGCCCGGCGGCGCGCGCCAAGCGTTTTCCCTATGGCTGGAAGAGGTGTGCAAACAGGCCGCCCAATGGCCACGCGGGCTGCGGACCGGCCAGGAATAAATTTCCAGCCAGGGGCGGAATGAAATTCCGCGCAACCCTCCGCCGCGCTGGCTAGGATGCGCCAACGCAGCTGTCCCAGCGCCCTCCATCGCACGCCCTTCCCTTCGTTCCATCCCATGCTGCGTCGCAGCGCATGACCGGGAGCCCGTGCATCCGTACTAGGTATTTACGCGGAAAAACCCCGCCGGGTCAGATTCGCGTAAGCGATTGGGCAGACAGTCACGACACGCAACACAGGAGAGCGCCGCGACATCGTGGCGCAGGCATTTGGTTTTCCACGCAGTTCTACCAATTACAACGGAGACATTCATGGATTTTCGTTTGAAGCTGCTAGCAGGAACCCTCGCATTTGCCGCAATGGCCGCAAGCCACGCAGCCGATCCGATCAAGATCGGCGTCGCCGGCCCCTACACCGGAGGTTCGTCCTCCATGGGCGTCAGCATGCGTGACGGCGTGCGCCTGGCCATCGAAGAAATCAACAAGAACGGCGGCGTGCTGGGCCGGCAGCTGATCGCGGTGGAACGCGACGACGAAGCCAAGAACGAACGCGGCGTGCAGATCGCCCAGGAGCTGATCAACAAGGAACAGGTGGCGGCCACCGTCGGCTACATCAACACCGGCGTGGCGCTGGCCTCGCAGCGCTTCTACCAGGACGCCAAGATCCCGGTGTTCAATAACGTCGCCACCGGCAGCGTCATCACGCACCAGTTCAAGGCGCCCGAGTATCCGGACAACTACGTGTTCCGCAACGCGGCCCACGACAGCATCCAGGCGCCGATGATCGTCGAGGAAGCCATCACCCGCCGCGGCTACAAGCAGGTCGCGATCCTGGCCGACTCCACCAACTATGGCCAACTGGGCCGCGAAGACCTGGAAAAGGCGCTCGCGACCAAGGGCATCAAGCCCGTGGCGGTTGAAAAATTCAACATCAAGGACGTCGACATGACGGCCCAGCTGCTGAAGGCCAAGTCGGCCGGCGCCGAAGCGGTGCTGACCTACGGCATCGGCCCCGAACTGGCGCAGATCGCCAACGGCATGGCCAAGCTGGGCTGGAAGGTGCCGATCGTCGGCAGCTGGACCCTGGCCATGGCGAACTACATCGACAACTCCGGCACCAACGGCGAAGGCGCGCGCATGCCGCAAACCTTCATCCAGGATCCGGACACGCCCAAGCGCAAGGCCTTCATCGACGCCTACCTGGCCAAGTTCAAGCCCAAGAACGACCGCATCGACTCGGCCGTATCGGCGGCCCAGGGCTATGACTCGATCCTGCTGCTGGCGGCCGCCATCAAGCAGGCCGACTCGACCGACGGCCCGAAGGTCCGCGCGGCGCTGGAAAACCTGCAAACGCCCGTGGAAGGCGTGGTGATGACCTACAACAAGCCGTTCAGCCACGACAACCACGACGCGATCACCGCCAAGGAAGTGGTCATCGGCGAAGTCAAGGGCGGCCGCGTCATCAAGGCCAACTAGAAAAGCGTCTCCCCGGAAGCGCCTACGGCGCTTCCCCCCCAAGGGGTCCGCCGCAGCGGACCGGCATAGCCGGCTCCGCGCGGCCCGGACCGGGGCGGCCTTGCCGGACCGTGGCGCTTCGCCCTGGACAACTAAACACCGCGTTCTACCCACGCAGCCTGGACCGCAACGCCGGCGCTGCGCACATACACCATGATTCTTCTACAGCTCATCTATAGCGGCATCGCGCTGGGCATGATCTATGCCGTCATCGCGTTCGGATACCAGCTCACCTTCGCCACGTCGGGCACGCTGAACTTCGGCCAGGGCGAAGCCTTGATGCTCGGCGCGCTCGTCGGCCTCACGCTGGTCGGCCTGGGCGTGAACTACTGGGTAATGATCCCCATCGTCTGCATCTTCGGCTTCGCGCAGGGCGCGCTGGTCGAGCGGGTCGGCGTCAGGCCCGCCATCAAGGCACGATCGGAATTCGGCTGGATCATGGCCACCATCGCGCTGGGCATCATCTTCAAGAACGTGGCCGAGAACATCTGGGGCCGCGACGACCTGCGCTTCCCCTCGCCGCTGCCCGAGGCCCCGATCCAGGTGCTGGGCGCCAACGTTCTGCCGATGGAGCTGCTGGTGGTCTTCGGCGCGCTGGCCATGATGCTGCTGGTCGAGCTATTCAACCGCAAATCCATCTACGGCAAGGCCTTCGTCGCCACCTCGAACGACCGCGACGCCGCCGGCCTCATGGGCATCAACACCGGCATGGTGATCACGTTTTCATACGCCCTGTCGTCGCTGATGGCCGCATTCGCGGGCGTGCTGGTGGCGCCGCTGACGCTGACCGGCGCCACCATGGGCGCCGTGCTGGGCCTGAAGGCCTTCGCGGTCGCCATCATCGGCGGCCTGTCCAGCGGCATGGGCGTGGTGGTGGGCGGCCTGATCCTGGGCATCGCCGAAACGACCACCGGCTTCTATCTTTCCACGGGATACAAAGACGTGCCTGGACTGGTCCTGCTGCTGCTCGTCCTGACCTTCAAACCCGCCGGCCTGTTCGGCAAGACCGCGATCAAGAAGGTGTGACGATGAAACCCCTGCACCTCCTGCTTTCCATCGTGGCCGTGGCCTGCCTGGCCGCCGTGCCGCTGGGCGTCACCAACACGTACTACCTCCACCTGATCGAAACGATCATGATCTACGCGATCCTGCTGTTCGGGCTCGACATCGTGGTGGGCTACACCGGCCAGGTATCGCTGGGCCACGCCGGCCTGTTCGGCATCGGCTCGTATGTGGCCGGCGTGCTGTTCTTCCATCTGCAGATGCCCATCTGGGTCATCCTTCCGGCCGCCATCCTGATCGCGGCGGTCTTCGGCGCGGTGCTGGCGCTGCCCGCGCTGCGGGTCACCGGACCGTACCTGGCCATGGTGACGCTGGCGTTCGGCACCATCATCCAGATCCTGATCAACGAGATGACCTTCCTTACCGAAGGTCCCATGGGCATCAAGATCTCCAAGCCGGCCATCGCCGGGCATATCCTGACCAAGAGCGAGTACTTCTGGCTGGTGGCCGCGCTGCTGGTGCTTTCGCTGATCGTCGTGCACCGCATCCTGAAGTCTCACCTGGGCCGCTCGTTCGAAGCCCTGCGCGACAGCCCGATCGCTTCGGACTGCATGGGCGTGTCGGTATACCGGCACAAGGTGTTCGCCTTCGTGATCAGTGCCGGCTTCGCCGGCCTGGCGGGCGCGCTGTATTCGTACTCGGAACAGTACATCTCGCCCAATACCTACAACTTCGAACTGACCATCCTGTTCCTGCTGGCCATCATCATGGGCGGCCGCAAGAGCCGCACCGGCGCGCTGCTGGGCGCCTCCATCATCGTGCTGCTGCCCAAGATGCTGGACGACATCTCGACCTTCCGCCTGATCGCGCTGGGCGTGGCCATCCTGGTCACGGCCGGCAGCGCCGTCGCGGTCTCCAAGGGCCGCGCCGAGCCGCGCCGCGTGGCGGTGCCCGTGATCGGCACCATCGTCCTGACGGTCTTCGCGTACTGGCTCGACGCCGTCACCGACTGGCGCCTGACGATCTTCGGCGTCATGATCCTCTTCGTCGTGTACTACCTGCCCGATGGCATCGTGGGCTTCGTGCGCAACCTGTTCTTCTCGGGCCGCCGCAGCGCGCTCACGGTCAAGTCTGACCTGGTGAAGGCGGAAGACGCGGTGCCCGACGCGGCCAAGGGCAAGGACGAGACCCTGCTCGCGGTCAAGGGCGTGCTGATGCAGTTCGGCGGCCTGAAGGCGCTGAACCAGGTCGACCTCACTGTGAAGCGCGGCACCATCCACGGCCTGATCGGACCGAACGGCTCGGGCAAGAGCACGATGATGAACGTGCTGACCGGCATCTACGTGCCGACCGCCGGCGGGGTGGAGTTCTCGGGCAAGTCGCTGGTGGGCCTGGCGCCCGCGGACATTGCCGAGGCAGGCGTCGCGCGCACCTTCCAGAACGTACAGCTCTTTGGCGAAATGACCGCGCTGGAGAACGTGCTGGTCGGCCTGCACCATACCTTCACCACCGGACTGGCCGGCATCGCGCTGCGCACGGCGAAGTGGAAGGGCGAGGAACAGGGCGCCCGCGCACGCGCCATGGCGCTGCTGGAGTTCGTCGGCCTGGAATCGCTGGCCAGCGAAGAAGCCCGCAACCTGCCCTATGGCAAGCAGCGCCTGCTGGAAATCGCGCGCGCCCTGGCCCTGGACCCGCAACTGCTGCTGCTGGACGAACCCGCCGCCGGCCTGACGGCGCCCGACATCGTCGAGCTGCTGGCCATCATCCGCAAGGTGCGCGACCATGGCATCACGCTGATTCTCATCGAGCACCATATGGACGTGGTGATGGGAGTCTGCGACACCGTGTCGGTGCTGGACTTCGGCCAGAAGATCGCCGAGGGCCTGCCCAACGAAGTGCAAAGCAACGCCAAGGTCATCGAGGCGTATCTGGGCGGCGCGCCCGCCTGACGCCAAGGGGACGACAACATGCTATCGATCAAGAATCTGGAAGCGGGCTACGGCAAGGTGAAGGTGCTGCACGGCATCAGCATGGACGTGCCCAAGGCAAAGGTAGTGACGCTGATCGGCTCCAACGGCGCCGGCAAGACGACCACGATGCGGGCGCTGTCCGGAATGATCCGCCCCACCGCCGGCGAGATCACGCTGGGCGGCAGGCGTATCGACGGACTCGAGTCCCACCGCATCGCGCGACTGGGGCTGGCGCATTCGCCCGAGGGCCGCAGGGTGTTTCCGACCCTGTCGGTGACCGACAACCTGCTGCTGGGCGCATTTCCCCGCCTGACGGGCAGCCGGCCCAAGGGCGATGTGCAGGCCGACCTGAGCCGCGCCATGGACCTGTTCCCGCGGCTGAAGGAGCGCCGCGACCAGCTGGCCGGCACGCTGTCCGGCGGCGAGCAGCAGATGCTGGCCATGGCGCGTGCCGTGATGCTGAATCCCGAACTGGTGCTGCTGGACGAACCCTCCATGGGCCTGGCGCCGATTCTGGTGGAAGAAGTGTTCCGGATCATCGCCCGCCTCAAGGACGAGGGAGTCACGATGCTGCTGGTGGAGCAGTTCGCCGCCGCGGCGCTGAACGTAGCGGACTATGGATACGTGCTGGAGAATGGCCGGATTTCCGTGCACGGGAGCGCGGACAAGCTGAAGCATGACCCGGCCGTGGTGGCGGCCTATCTGGGCGGATCCCACTGAAGGCGTCCGATGGGGAAGTAGTGCCTGACACCCGTACGAGACGCGCTCCATCCTGCCCCGGCGCCTCCCGGGTGTCTGACACCGATGCGTTCATGCTTTCGTTGGTGTCAGACACCCGGGAAGCTCCGCTTCAGCCGGACGGCCGTCTCGTACGGGTGTCAGACACTTACCACCGGGGTGTCAGACACTTGCCGCAGGCGCTTGCGACGGGCATCCCCGCCGCAGCGCCCGCTCAGACTATCGTCAGCGTCACATCGATGTTGCCGCGCGTGGCGTTCGAGTACGGGCAGACGATATGCGCCGCCGCCACCAGCTTCTCGGCCTCCGCCCGGTCCATGCCCGGCAGGGAGATCTTCAACTCTACCTCGATCCCGAACCCGGTGGGGATGGGGCCGATGCCCACGGCGCCGTCGATCGTCGCGTCCGGCGGCATCGCGATCTTGTCGCGGCCTGCCACGAACTTCATGGCGCCCATGAAGCAAGCCGAATAGCCCACCGCGAACAGCTGCTCGGGATTGGTGCCGGCCGCGCCGGCGCCGCCCAATTCCTTGGGTGTGGTCAGTTTGACGTTCAGGTTGCCGTCGTCGGAGGCCCCCGTGCCTTCACGGCCGCCGGTGACATGCGCATGGGCGCGGTACAGCACTTTTTCGATAGACATGATGCGTTTCCTTGTGAAAGATGAAAGGGGACTGCCTGGCCTGGCGGGAAAATCCCCGTTTCGGCCTTACCAAAAAAATAGCACACAATTATATAGCGCACTATTTAAATGACCGGACGATGGCAAGCGCCAGCGTCCGCCTCAAAGACTGTCGACCAGCTTCTCCCGCAACGCGTGCAGGGCCTTCATGGTGTCCTGCGCCTCGTCCAGCGTGCATTGCGCCGCCGCAGAGACGGCCTGGGGCACCGCCAGCGCCTTGTCGCGCAGATCGCGGCCTTCCCGGGTCAAGGCCACGATCACCTGGCGCTCGTCGTCCTGGGCGCGCTGCCGGCTCACCAGGCCCGCGGCTTCCAGCCGCTTGAGCAACGGCGTGAGCGTGGCCGAATCCAGGAACAGGCGCTCGCCGATATCCGTCACCGTGATTCCGTCGCCTTCCCAGAGCACCAGCATCACCAGATACTGCGGATAGGTCAAGTCCAGATCGCGCAGCAGCTTGCGGTACACCTTGTTCATCGCCAGAGAGGTCGAGTACAGGGCGAAGCACAGCTGGCTGTCCAGCAGCAGCGGGTTGAATCCGCTTTTGGGTTTGGATCTGGATTTCATTGCGCAATATTAAATAGTGCACTATTTATCGTCAAGCGCTTTTTTTCGAGGCTGGCCTGCCTAGGAGCCTGCCTGCTCCGCCTCCGCCGCGCCGCGGTCCGACCCGTATTGCTTCAGCCCGTCCAGATCCAGCACCCGGACCGCGCCGTATTCCACATTCAGCAAGCCGGCCTCTTCCAGCTTGCGCAGCGCCTGGTTGGCGCGTTGGCGGGACACCCGGGCCAGATAGCCTACTTCTTCCTGGGTAATCGTCAGGCGCATCCCCATGCCGGGATACAGCAAAGGATTGAACAGCTCGGCCAGGCAGCGGGCCACGCGCGCGTCCGGGTCCAGCAGGCGGTCGTACTCCGCCTTGCCGATGAACTGCGCGACGCGCTCGTTCAATTGGTGCAGCAGATAGCGGTTGAACGGGATGCTGGTGTCGAGCAACCAGTCGAAAGTGGCGCCGGGCAGCCGCGCCACCACCGAGTCCCGCAATGCAACGATGTCGTATTTGCGGACCTCGCGCTTGAGCAGCGACCCTTCGCCGATCCATCCGCCCGCGGGAACGCCCGTCAGCGACGCCACCTTGCCTTCGGCATTGCCCACCGACACCTTGACGAGCCCGGCCAGCACCCCGATCCAAGCCTGTGCGAGTTCGCCTTTGCGCTCTATGATCGACCCGGCGGCAACCTGCTGCACGGTAAGGTCCCGCTCGACGCGCGCTTGCTGTTCGCGGTCGAGCACGCGAAACCAGGCCGCGGCAAGTTGCAGGGAATCGGATAGCTGCATCGGGAATACCCTAAAAGGTCCTTGAATGTCGCGATGGTGACAGTTGGTAGCAACCCAACCTTATACCTTAACTCCTGCCGTAAATCTAAAACCAACTGGTCAAGCACCTCATCGCCATTGCCGCCCGCGCGGACTCCTGGCCCGATGCGCCCAAACCGGAGGAGACAACGTGGCACATACACCGCCCGCATCCGCACGGATGCCGGCGGCGTCGGATACCTTTCCGGCGCTGCTGTTCACGCATGCCAAGGTTCGTGGGTCGCGGCCCGCGATACGCGAGAAAGACCTGGGGATCTGGCAAACCCTTACGTGGTCGGAAGTGGCGGAGCATGTCCGCCACGTCGCCCACGGCCTCGCCGCGCTGGGCATCCTGCCCGGCATGCACGTGGCCGTCGTCGGCGAAAACCGTCCCCGCCTGTACATGGCCATGATGGCCGCGCAATCGCTGGGCGCGATTCCCGTACCGCTCTACCAGGACGCCGTCGCCCAGGAAATGGTCTACGTGCTGCAGGACGCCGAGATCAGCGTGGCCATCGTCGAAGACCAGGAGCAGGTCGACAAGATGCTCGAGATCCGCGAACAGTGCCCCGCCATGAAGAGCGTGGTGTTCGACGATCCGCGCGGTCTGCGCCACTACACCGACGCGATGCTGATGTCCTATGAAAAGCTGGAAGCCCTGGGCGCCGACTATGCCGCCCAGCATCCCGGCTTCCTGGATGCCGCCATCGCGGCCGTGCAGCCGCATGACCCGGCCGCCATGTTCTACACCTCCGGCACGACCGGCAAGCCCAAGGGAGTCGTGCTGACTCACCATGCGCTGATCGACCGCGCGCGCGCCGTGTCCGAACTGGAAAAGCTGACCGATCAGGAAGACGTGCTGGCCTACCTGCCGCCCGCCTGGATCGGCCAGAACATGTTCTCGTACACGCAGCTGCTGGTCACCGGCTTCACGGTGAACCATCCCGAATCGCCCGACACCGTGGCGATCGATATGCGCGACATCGGCCCCACTTATTACTTCGCGCCGCCGCGCGTGCTGGAAGGCCTGCTGACCCACGTGATGATCCGCATGGAAGACGCCGGGTTCATCAAGCGCAAGCTCTTCGCGCGCTGCATGAAGCTGGCGCGACGCGTCGGCACGCGGATCCTGGACGGCGAGCCCGTCGGCGCCTGGGACCGCCTGCGCTACGCGCTGGGCAACGCGCTGATCTACGGCCCGCTGCGCAATGCGCTGGGCATGAGCCGCGTGCGCGTGGCCTATACGGCGGGCGAGGCCATCGGGCCCGACCTGTTCGTGTTCTACCGCTCGATCGGCATCAACCTGAAGCAGCTCTACGGTTCCACCGAAACCTCCGTGTTCGTCTGCGTGCAGCCGGACGGCCAGGTGCGCGACGACACCGTGGGCCCGCCCGTCCAGGGAGTGGAGATCCGCGTGGCCGACAACGGGGAAATCCTGGTCAAGAGCCCCGGCCTGTTCAAGGAGTACTACCGCAACCCCGAAGCGACGGCCGAGGCGCGCAGCGCCGATGGCTGGTTCCATACCGGCGACGCAGGCTATCTCGACACCGACGGCCAGCTGAAGATCATCGACCGCGCCAAGGACGTGGGCAAGCTCGCCAACGGCAGCCTGTTCGCGCCGAAGTACATCGAGAACAAGCTCAAGTTCTTCCAGCACATCAAGGAAGCAGTCGCTTTCGGCGCCAACCGCGACGACGTGTGCGCTTTCATCAACATCGACCTGGAAGCCGTGGGCAACTGGGCCGAACGCCGCGGCATGCCCTACGCGGGCTATACCGACCTGGCATCCAAGGACGAGGTCTACCAGCTGATCGCGGAATGCGTGGAGCAGGTCAATGCCGACCTGGCCACCGACCCCAAGCTGTCCGCCTCACAGGTCAGCCGCTTCCTCATCCTGCACAAGGAACTCGATCCCGACGACGACGAGCTGACCCGCACGCGCAAGGTGCGCCGCGCCTTCATCGCGCAGAAGTACGGCGTGCTCATCGACGCCCTCTATGGCGACAAGCAATCGCAGTTCATCGAGACCGAAGTGAAATTCGAAGACGGACGCACCGGCAAGATCTCGGCGGACCTGAAGATCCGCCCGGTAAAGACGTTTCCCGCCATCACCGCCAAAGCCGCGTAGAGATCATGAGCCCCAACGACCGCGACCAGCGCATCGGCGACGTCATGCTGGACATGCAGAACATTTCCCTGTCCTTCGGCGGCGTGAAAGCGCTGACTGACATCTCCTTCAACGTGCGCGAACACGAAATCCGCGCCATCATCGGCCCCAACGGCGCGGGCAAGAGCTCGATGCTCAACGTCATCAACGGGGTCTACACGCCCCAGGAAGGCGCAATCGCATTCCGCGGCGAGCGCTTCTCGCGCATGAATCCGCGCCGCGCCGCGGAAATGGGCATCGCCCGCACGTTCCAGAACCTGGCGCTGTTCAAGGGCATGAGCGTGCTGGACAACATCATGACCGGCCGCAACCTGCGCATGAAGTGCGGGCTGCTGTCCCAGGCGTTCCGGATGGGCCGGGCCGAGCGCGAAGAGATCCAGCACCGCGAGTTCGTCGAGAACATCATCGACTTCCTGGAGATCCAGGCGCATCGCAAGACGCCGGTGGGCCGCCTGCCCTATGGCCTGCAAAAGCGCGTCGACCTGGGCCGCGCGCTGGCGATGGAACCGCGCCTGCTGCTGCTGGACGAGCCGATGGCCGGCATGAACATCGAGGAAAAGCAGGACATGAGCCGCTTCATCCTGGATGTGAATGACGAATTCGGAACCACCATCGTGCTGATCGAGCACGACATGGGCGTGGTCATGGACATCTCCGACCGCGTCGTGGTGCTGGACTACGGCAAGAAGATCGGCGACGGCAAACCGGACGAAGTCCGCGCGAATGAAGACGTCGTAAAAGCCTATCTAGGCGTGTCGCACTAAGGCGGACAGACATGGGATTTTTTCTAGAGACCTTATTCGGCGGCCTGATGAGCGGCATGCTGTACGCCCTGATCGGATTGGGCTTCGTGCTGATCTTCAAGGCATCCGGCGTCTTCAACTTCGCGCAGGGCGCGATGGTGCTGGTAGCCGCGCTTTCCATGGCGCGCTTCTCGGAGTGGCTGCCGCGCTGGCTTGGCTTCGACAACATGATCCTGGCCAATGTGCTGGCGTTCATCGTCAGCGCGGCCGTGATGTTCCTGCTGGCGGTCGCCATCGAGCGCTTCGTGCTGCGCCATCTGGTCAACCAGGAAGCCACCACCCTGCTGATGGCCACGCTGGGCATCAGCTATTTTCTCGACGGCCTGGGCCAGATCACCTTCGGCAGCTCGGTGTACTCCATCAACGTCGGCATGCCCAAGGATCCCATGATCATCCTGGAATCCGTCTTCGAGGGCGGGCTCCTGATCAACCTGGAGGACCTGACCGCCGCCGTCATCGCTGCCCTGCTGGTGGCGGCCCTGGCCATCTTCTTCCAGTACACCTCGACCGGCCGCGCCCTGCGCGCGGTGGCCGACGACCACCAGGCCGCGCAATCCATCGGCATTCCGCTCAACCGGATCTGGGTGATCGTCTGGAGCGTGGCGGGCCTGGTAGCGCTGGTGGCCGGCATTATCTGGGGGTCGAAGTTCGGCGTGCAGTTCACGCTCTCCACCGCGGCGCTGCGGGCGCTGCCGGTGGTGATCCTGGGCGGCCTGACGTCGGTGCCGGGCGCCATCCTGGGCGGCCTGATCATCGGCGTCGGGGAAAAGCTGTCCGAGGTCTACCTGGGGTCGCTCGTGGGCGGCGGTATCGAAATCTGGTTCGCCTATGTGCTGGCGCTGGTGTTCCTGCTGTTCCGTCCGCAAGGGCTGTTCGGCGAGAAGATCATCGATCGCGTGTAGGCAGACAGGATCTCTAGGATAAGAAAATGTTCTATCGCGAAAACGGCCAATTCAAGACCACCTATCGCGCCGACCAGCAGATCTTCCCGATCCGCCAGGACCGCATCTTCATCTGGCTGCTGCTGGCGGTGGCGTTCATCGCCATCCCGGCGCTGGCCAGCGACTACCTGCTGCGGGCCATCCTGATCCCGTTCCTGATCCTGGCGCTGGCCGCCGTGGGCCTGAACATCCTGGTGGGCTATTGCGGCCAGATCTCGCTGGGCACGGGCGCCTTCATGGCCGTCGGCGCCTACGCGGCGTGGAATTTCGGCGTGCGCTTCCCCGGCATGCCGTTGGTCGTCCAGATCCTGCTGGGCGGCTTTTTCGCCACGATCGTCGGCGTGATCTTCGGCATACCTAGCCTGCGCATCCGGGGCCTGTATCTGGCGGTGGCGACGCTGGCCGCGCAGTTCTTCGTGGACTGGGCGTTCCTGCGCATTCCCTTTTTCACGAACTACTCCTCGTCCGGCAACGTGTCGGTGCCGCCGCTGACCGCGTTCGGCCTGCCCGTCCAGAGCGCCATGGAGAAGTACCTGTTCGTGCTGATCCTGGTTGTGGTGTTCAGCCTCCTGGCCAAGAACCTGGTGCGCGGAGCCATCGGCCGCCAGTGGATGGCCATACGCGACATGGACGTGGCGGCCTCCGTGATCGGCATCCGTCCCATGTACGCCAAGCTTACGGCGTTCGCGGTCAGTTCGTTCATCGTCGGCGTTGCCGGTGCCCTGTGGGGCTACATCCACCTGGGCTCCTGGGAGCCGCTGGCCTTCGACCTGGGGCGCTCGTTCCAGCTCCTGTTCATGGTGATCATCGGCGGGCTGGGATCGATCATCGGCAGCTTCTTCGGCGCGGCGTTCATCGTGCTGGTGCCCGTGGCGCTGACCAACGTTCCGCACATGCTGGGCCTGTCGCTGTCGGTGGACACCGCGGCGCACGTGGAGCACATGGTCTTCGGGGCGCTGATCGTCTTTTTCCTGATCGCCGAGCCGCATGGGCTGGCGCGGTTGTGGAGCATCGGCAAGGAGAAACTCCGCATCTGGCCCTTCCCGCATTAAGTGGGGTTCACCCCCGCAGCGCCTGCGGCGCTTCCCCCTCAAGGGGGGCCCGCCTAGGGGGCGCCGCAGGGGACCGGCGGAGCCGGATCCGCCGCGGCCCGGATCGAGTGGCAGCTGTTTTGCTTGACGAACGTTGCTGGAACATGTGCTGTACGGCGTTGCATTGCTTCTGTATTGAACATCGCCTGGCGCGGCGGCATGAGCGCCGCGCCAGGCATCCTGAATACCCGGCTCAAGACCGGGCCAACCCCGGTGTCCGAGGGTTTATGACCCAAACACCACGCAGGAGGTAAATGGAGATGAAGCGTCTTAACCTGAAGTTGGCGGCAGCCCTGGTGGCCGCAGCAGGCGCCGTGGCCACGCCGGCGATGGCGGCCGAAGAGCAGTTCGTTCCGTTGCTGGTGTATCGCACCGGGTCCTTCGCCCCCTTGGGCATTCCCTGGGCCGACGGCAAGCTCGACTACCTGAAGCTGGTCAACGAACGCGATGGCGGCGTCAACGGCGTCAAGATCACGTATGAGGAATGCGAAACCGCCTACGCCACCGACCGCGGGGTGGAATGCTACGAGCGCCTGAAGGGCAAGGGCACCGGCGCGTCGGGCTTCGACACCCAGTCCACCGGCATCACCTTCGCCGTCAGCGACAAGGCCATGGTCGACAAGGTGCCGGTCGAAACGATGGGCTACGGCCTGTCCCAATCGGTCGACGGCAGCGTCTTCGAATGGAACTTCCCGCTGCTCGGCACGTACTGGACGGCGGCCGACGTGATGATCCAGGACATCGCCAAGAAGGAAGGCGGCATGGACAAGCTCAAGGGCAAGAAGATCGCCCTGGTCTACCATGATTCGCCTTACGGCAAAGAACCCATCCCGCTCCTGCAGAAGCGCGCGGCCAAGGAAGGCTTCGAGCTGCTGCTCTACCCCGTGACCGCCCCCGGCGTCGAACAGAAGTCCACCTGGCTGCAGATCCGCCAGGCGCGTCCGGCCTATGTGCTGCTGTGGAGCGCGGGCATCATGACGCCTACCGCCATCCGCGAGGCGCAGGCCAGCGGCTATCCGCGCGACAAGATGTACGCCATCTGGTGGGCCGGCTCCGAAGGCGACGTGAAGGACCTAGGCGACGTTGCCAAGGGCTACAACGCCATCACCATCCACAACAGCGGCGCCAACCATGACAAGGTCTACGACGACCTGAAGAAGTTCGTCTACGACAAGGGCCAGGGCTCGGACAAGACCGGCAACACCACGCTGGGCACCATCGCCCACACGCGGGGCATGATGATCTCCATGCTGCAGGTGGAGGCGATCCGCACCGCCCAGGAAAAATACGGCAAGGGCAAGGCGCTGACGCCGGAGCAGGTGCGCTGGGGCTTCGAGAACCTGAACCTGACCCAGGAGAAGCTGGACAAGCTGGGCTTTGGCCAGATCATGCGTCCGGTCAAGACATCTTGCAGCAACCACAAGGGCGATGACTGGGCCCGCATCGTGCAGTGGGACGGCTCGAAGTTCAAGGTCTCATCCGACTGGTACCAGGCCGATCCCGCCATCCTCGATCCCATGGTCAAGGAAGCCGCGGCCAAGTACGCCAAGGAAAAGAACATCACGCCTCGAAAGTGTGAGTAACCCCCCGAAGCACCTGCGGCGCCTCCCCTCAAGGGGGCGCCGCGCGCGGACCGGCAAAGCCGGCTCCGCGGCGGCCCCGCTTTAGCCGCGCCAGCTGCATGCGGCGCGGGTGCCGCAGATGCAGAGGATGTTGATACGAACCGGCTGCCGTCCCTTGGGACAGGCAGTCGCCACGCCGCAGGAACCTTTATGAACGACGCCAATATTGCTGCCCCGACAGACACCCCAAAGGTCCTGCTCGACGTGAACGGCATCGAGGTGATCTACAACCACGTCATCCTGGTGCTCAAGGGCGTATCCCTGCAAGTGCCGGAAGGCCGGATCGTGGCCCTGCTGGGCGCCAACGGCGCAGGCAAGACCACGACATTGCGCGCCATCTCGAACCTGCTCAAGGGCGAGCGCGGCGACGTCACCAAGGGCTATATCCAGTATCGCGACCAGCGCATCGAGAAGCTGTCGCCCGCCGAACTGGTCAAGCGCGGGGTGGTGCAAGTGATGGAAGGCCGCCATTGCTTCGCGCACCTGACCATCGAGGAAAACCTGCTGACCGGCGCCTATACGCGCAGCATGGGCCGCGGCGACACGACGGCGGCGCTGGAGCGGGTCTACCAGTATTTTCCGCGCCTGAAGCAGCGCCGCGCCAGCCAGGCCGGCTATACCTCCGGCGGCGAGCAGCAAATGACCGCCATCGGGCGCGCGCTGATGGCCGACCCCAACATGATCCTGCTGGACGAGCCGTCCATGGGGCTTGCTCCGCAGATCGTCGAGGAGATCTTCGAGATCGTGCGCGACCTGAATCAGCGCGAACGCGTCAGCTTCCTGCTCGCCGAGCAGAACACCAACATCGCCCTGCGCTATGCCGATTACGGCTACATCCTGGAAAACGGGCGGGTGATGATGGACGGCGCGGCCTCCGATCTCGCCGAGAACGAGGACGTGAAGGAGTTCTACCTGGGCATCTCCAGCGGCGAGCGCAAGAGTTTCCGCGACAACAAGTTCTACCGCCGCCGCAAACGCTGGCTGGCCTGATTCCTGGAGCGGCGAAGCCGGCGCGGTCCGGCCCGCCGCCGGCAACGACACCGCAGTACGGCACACGAGAGGGTGCGATCCCATGTCCGAGTTTTTCGATGTTCTGGAAACCCGCGCGCCCGAGCAGCGCGAGCGCGACCTGATGGCCGCCCTGCCCGGCGCGATCGCCCGGGCCGTTGCCCGGGCGCCGGCCATCGCCGAGCAGTTGCGCGGCATCGACCCCGCGACCATCACGTCGCGCGCAGCCCTGGCTCGCCTGCCCGTGCTGCGCAAGCACGAGCTGCTGGAGCGGCAGCAGCACAGCCGCGACGACCCGTCCGCGCCCGCGGGCCCGCGCAAGGCGTTCGGCGGCTTCTCCGCAATCGGCTGGGGCGAAGCGATGCGCGTCTTCGCATCGCCGGGCCCCATCTATGAGCCGGAAAGCGCGCGCGCCGACTACTGGCGCTTCGCCCGCGCCCTGCATGCGGCGGGATTCCGCGCCGGCGAGCTGGCCTATAACTGCTTTTCCTATCACTTCACGCCTGCCGGCTCCATGATGGAAACCGCGGCGCACGCCGTGGGCTGCACCGTGTTTCCCGGCGGCACCGGACAGACCGAACAACAAGTGCGCGCCATCCAGGATCTCGCGCCCAGCGGCTACACGGGCACGCCCAGCTTCCTCAAGATCATCCTGGAAAAAGCGGACGAACTGGGTGTCAGGCTGGATTCGCTGCGCCGCGCGCTGGTCTCCGGCGAGGCCTTCCCGCCCTCCCTGCGCGACTGGCTCGCCGCGCGCGGCATCGAGGGCTACCAGGCCTACGGCAGCGCCGACCTGGGCATGGTAGCCTTCGAAACGCCCGCCCGCGAAGGCTTGGTGCTGGGCGAGGACATCATTGTCGAAATCGTGCGCCCCGGCACCGGCGAACCCGTGCCGGACGGCGAAGTCGGCGAAGTCGTGGTCACCACGCTGAACCCTGACTACCCGCTGGTGCGTTTCGGCACCGGCGACCTGTCGGCCGTCATGCCCGGCCTCTCGCCCTGCGGACGCACCAACACCCGCATCAAGGGCTGGATGGGCCGCGCCGACCAGACCACCAAGGTGCGCGGCATGTTCGTGCATCCGTCGCAGGTCGCGGACGTGGCTCGCCGCCATCCCGAGATCCTGCGCGCGCGGCTGGTGATCAGCGGCAACACCGGATCGGACCGCATGGTGCTCAAGGTGGAAGCGCAGGCGCCCAACGAAGAACTCGGCAAGCGCATCGCGGAATCGGTGCGCGACGTGACCAAGCTGCGCAGCGACGTGGAATGGGTGGAGGCCGGCGGCCTGCCGAACGACGGCAAGGTCATCGACGACGTGCGCACCTACGAGTGAACGCAGCGGCCGCGCGGATTCACGCGGCCGCGATCAGCGCCATTACGCCTTTCGCAAGCATCGCCAGCGCCACCATCCCCGCGAACAACGCGAAGCTCTGCTGAAGGCGCCTGGGCGGGAACCGGTCGGCGACGGCGCGCCCCGCCAACATGCCCGCCACCGCGGCGGCCGTGAAAGGCGCCGCGATCCCCCAGTCCAGGTGTCCTCCCGCCGCCGCGGCAACCACGCCGCTGGCGGACACCAGCGCGATCACGGCCAGCGACGTGCCCACGATGGCCTGCATCGGCAGATCGGTCGCGCGGCGCAGCGCCGGGACGATGACGAAGCCGCCGCCCACACCCAGCAACCCCGACAGGAAGCCCGCAATCATGCCGGTGCCCGTCAGCGCGCGGGCGCAAGGCGCCGTCCACCGCAGCCGGCCGGTGCCGGCATTGAGCTGGCAGGGCGCCATGCGCGGGACGTCCACGGCGGCGGGCCGGGCGCCCTGGGCCCACATCCGCCACGCCACCATGCCCAGCACGCAGGCGAAGATGATGGCCAGCGGCGCGTTGGGCACCCGCCGCGCAGCCCACAGGCCCAACGGCGACACAATGATGCCGGTGATGGCCATGAAGCCGGCGGCCCGATAGCGCACCTGGCCCCGGCGCAGCCCCAGCACGGCCCCCAGCGCGGCGGACAACCCCACCGCCAGCAAGGCGATGGGCGCGGCCTGCGCCACCTGTAAATGCAGGCCGAAGACCAGCAAAGGGACGGCCATGATGGCGCCGCCCGCCCCCGTCAGCCCGAGAATCAGGCCGACGCATCCTCCCAGCGCCATGCTGGCCGCCCATACGGTAGCGATCATGCGTGAGCGCTCAATTGCCCAGCGGACGCGCCAGCCATTCCCGGCCCTTCAGCATGCCGTTCCAGTAGATCCACGGCAGCATCCTGGCCTTGAGGAACCAGGCGCTCTTGCGCGGCACCGTCGGATCCAGCGGAAAGGTCGGCAACAGCTTGCCGCCGTAGCCGAATTCCGCCAGCACGATACGGCCGCGCTCGACCGTCAGCGGGCAGGAGCCATAGCCGTCGTAGCTCACCGGCATGGCATGACCTTCGCGCAGCGCCAGCAGGTTTTCGGCCACGGTAACGATCTGCTTGCGCGCGGCGGCGGCGGTCTTGGCATTGGTCGTGCTGATGCCATCGCCCAGGCCGAAGACGTTGCCGTGGCGGACATGGCGCAGCGTGGCGGGATCCACCTCGCACCAGCCTGCGGCATCCGCAAGCGGACTGTTCTTCAGGAAGGCATGGGGAACCTGGGGCGGCACGGCATGCAGCATGTCGAAGGATTTCTCCACGCGCGCCACGGCGCCATCGGCGCCCTTCACATCGAACCATGCCTTGCGCGCCGCGCCATCGACCGCCACCAGCGCCGAATTGAAGGCCAGCCCGATGCCGTAGCTCTCGACATAGCGCATCAGCGGCGGCACGAAGGCCGGAACCCCGAAGAGCACCGCGCCGGCCACATCGAACTCCACGTCGACGCGGTCCAGCGCGCCCGTGCGCCGCCAATGATCGCAAGCCAGGTACATCGCCTTCTGCGGCGCGCCGGCGCACTTGATAGGCATGGCCGGCTGCGTGAACAGCGCCCGGCCGCCCTTCAAGCCGCGCACCAGCTCCCAGGTGTAGGGCGCCAGATCGTAACGGTAGTTGGACGTGACGCCGTGCCGGCCCAGCGTTTCGGCCAGCCCGTCGACCTGCTCCCACGCAAGGCGCAGCCCGGGGCTGACGATCAATTGCTGGTAGGTCACGGCGCGGCCGTCTTCCAGCAGGACACGGTCCGCCTCGGGTTCGAATCCCGCCGCCGCGGACTGCAGCCACGTGGCGCGCGGCGGCATGACCGCTCGGGTCGGGCGCACGGTCTTGGACACGTCGAAGGCGCCGCCGCCCACCAGGGTCCAGGCGGGCTGGTAGTAATGCCTGTCGCTGGGTTCGATGACCGCGATGCGCAGGTCCGGACGCCGGCGCAACAGGCTGGCGGTCACGCCGATGCCTGCCGCCCCGCCGCCCACCACAACCACGTCGAAATCGCGCTGGCCTTGTGCCATGGGCATGCTTGTCTCCGAGCCGGTCTACCGGCTTTTGATTTTTTCCAGGATTGAAAATATCGCCATGCCGGCAAGCATGGCGGCCACGAACACCAGCGCCTGGGGCACCCCGGCCGACGCGGCGACCAGGGCCGGGCCCGGGCAGAAACCGGCCAATCCCCAACCCGCGCCGAACGCCAGGCTGCCGAGCGCCAGGCGCGCGTCGATGCGGGTCGCGGTGGGCCAGCGCAAGGGCTCGCCCGACAGACTGGCGCGGCGGCGACGCAACACGGCGAAGCCCGCGGCGCTGACCAGCACCGCGCCGCCGATCACGAAGGCCAGCGACGGATCCCAAGCGCCGGCAAGGTCCAGGAAGCCCAGCACCTTGGCGGGATTGGCCATGCCGGACACGATCAGCCCCAGCCCGAAGACCAGGCCGGACACAAAGGCGTACAGTGCAATCATGATCCGCCTCCCGCCAGGTGGCGCATGACGTAGACGATGCCGAAGCCCGCCGCCATGAACAGCGCGGTTGCGGCCAGCGAGCGGGGCGAACCCCGCGACACGCCGCAGACGCCATGGCCGCTGGTGCAGCCCGACGCGTAGCGCGTGCCGATGCCCACCAACAACCCCGCGACGATCAGGCGGGCCGTGCCGGCCTCCACCGTGACGGCGGGCAGCGCGGCGCCGGCCCGGTACAGCCAGGGCGAAGCGAACAGGCCCAGCAGGAAGGCCAGGCGCCAGGAACTGCCGCCCTGGGGCGGCCACAGGCCGCCCACGATGCCGCTGATGCCCGCGATGCGGCCCGCGCCGGCCATCAGCAGGACGGCCGCGGCGCCGACCAACAGGCCGCCGAATGCCGACGACGCGGGCGTGAAGGCGGACCAGTCCAGATTCACTTGAGTGACTCCATGGCCCGGCCGCAGTACAAACTCGATAGCGTCTTCATGACCTGGCTGACCTCGAAACTGGCCATCTGGTAGTAGACGTACTTGCCTTCGCGCCGCGTCGCCACCAGCCCTTCATCGCGCAGCACCCCCAGTTGCTGGGACAGCGTCGGCTGGCGGATGCCGGTCAGCGCTTCGAGCTCGCCCACGTTGCGTTCGCTCTGGACCAGCTGGCATAGCAGCAGCAGGCGGTCTTCGTTGGCCAGCGCCTTGAGCAGGGCGCAGGCCTGGGAGGCGGATTCGCGCAGGACGGCGACTTCGCACTCGGTCAGGACTTCATTCATTTGATGAGCATCAATCGGCCTAGGTGAGTTTGATCATTATATTGACCGATAGAATATTCAACAATATTATTGAAATATATATATTGTTTTGATATGCAGCGACACGCTGCCAGGCGAGCGCCCATGCCCCCGCAGATCCAAGGCTTTTTCGATTCCGTCACCGCCACCATCACCTATGTCGTCCATGAGCCGGCGCCCGGCGGCGCCTGCGCCATCATCGATTCGGTCCTGGACTATGACCCCAAGTCCGGCCGCAGCGGCACCGCCAGCGCGGACCGCGTGGCCGGCTACGTGCGCCAGCATGGCCTGAAGACGGAATGGCTGCTGGAAACGCATGCCCACGCCGACCATCTCTCGGCCGCGCCCTACCTCCAGCGGCAACTGGGCGGGGTCATCGCCATCGGCCAGAGCATCCAGACCGTGCAGGGCGTGTTCAAGCAGATCTTCAACCTCGAGCCCGAGTTCCAGCTGGACGGATCCCAATTCGGCCACCTGTTCGCCGACGGCGAAACCTTCCGCATCGGCGGGCTGACGGCGCAGGCGATCCATGTGCCGGGGCACACGCCCGCCGACATGGCCTACCTGATCGGCGATGCCGCCTTCGTGGGCGATACGCTGTTCATGCCTGACGTGGGCACGGCGCGTTGCGACTTCCCCGGCGGCGACGCCCATCAGCTGTACCGGTCGATCCAGCGCCTGCTGAGCATGCCCGCCGATACCCGGCTGTTCATGTGCCACGACTATCCTCCCGCCAGCCGCGACGCGTCCTGGCAGACCACGGTGGCCGAACAGCGCCGCGCCAACATCCACGTGCGCGATGGCGTGGGCGAAGACGATTTCGTCGACATGCGCACCCGGCGCGACGCCACGCTCTCCATGCCCACCCTCATCCTGCCCGCCATCCAGGTGAACATCCGCGCCGGCCACTTCCCGCCGCCTGAAGACAACGGCGTGCGCTACCTGAAGATACCCGTCGACGCGCTGTGATTCCCACGGGCGCCGCCCGGCCCGCGGCCGCGTTGCGCGCCACAGGCTCGCACGCAGCGGGCTTGCATGCCCCGGGCTAATCCCGGAAGATCGTCCGATCGCAGAATTGCCGATCAGACGGATCCTCACATGTTCGCCGAAGCCGAAGCCGACCCCAGCCTGTCCAAGGAAGAATTCAAGCCGCTGGAAGCGCGCTTGCGCGTCGCCCTGCTGAACGCGCAATACCAGCGCCTCGCCAAGGCGGACAAGACGCTGCTGGTCGTGGTGGCGGGGATCGACGGCGCCGGCAAGGGCGCCACGGTGAACCTGCTCAATGAATGGATGGACCCTCGCCACATCAAGACGCTGGCCTACGGGCCGCGCGAAGGCGAGGAACTGGATCGTCCGCCGCTGTGGCGATACTGGAACGACCTGCCGCCCAAGGGCAGCACCGGCATCGTGTTCGGCTCCTGGTATGCGCCGCTGATCCTCGAAGCCACGCGCAAAAAGCCCAACCAGGAAAGCATCGAGGCGCAGGCCGCCGCGATCCGGCGCTTCGAAGCGATGCTGGCGGCCGAAGGCGTGCAGATCGTCAAGCTCTGGTTCCATCTGTCGGCCGAGGCCCAGAAGGCCCGCGCCAAGCGCCTGCTCGCCAGCCCGGAAACCTCCTGGCAGGTCAGCCCCATCGATCTGAAGGTCTACAAGAAATACGACCGCATCCGCAACGCCGGGCAATCGGTGCTGAACCGCACGGACTGCGGCCATGCGCCCTGGGTCGTGATTCCCAGCGCAGACGAAAACATGCGGTCGGCGCGCACGGCGGAAGCCGTGCTGGCCGCCATGCGCCAGCGCGGCGTGCCCCGCATCCCGCCCTCGTTCGTGGCGCACTCGCGGCCCACGCGCGTGGTCGACCGCCTGGGGCAACTGGATTACGACGCCAAGGTCGACAAGGACGACTATGAGTCCGAGCTGGGATTGCTGCAGGGCCGGCTGGCGCGCGCGGCGCGCTCGCGGAAATTCCAGGAGCGTTCGCTGGTGCTGGTCTTCGAAGGGCAGGACGCCGCCGGCAAGGGCGGGGCCATCCGCCGCGTGACGCATGCGCTGGATGCCCGCCAATTCGACATCACTCCCGTGGCCGCGCCCAACAGCGAGGCGCGGGCAAGGCCCTACCTGTGGCGCTTCTGGCGCCAGGTTCCGCGCCATGGCCGCATCGCCATCTTCGACCGCTCCTGGTACGGCCGCGTGCTGGTCGAGCGGGTCGAGAAGCTGGCCGCGCCCGCCAATTGGCGCCGGGCCTATGCCGAAATCAATGATTTCGAGGAACAACTGGCCGCAAGCGGAGCGCTGGTGTTGAAGTTCTGGCTGGCGGTCACGCCGGACGTGCAGCTCGAGCGCTTCAAGGAGCGCGAGAAATCGCCATTCAAGAATTTCAAGATCACGGCCGAGGACTGGCGCAACCGCGACAAATGGAAAGACTACGCCGCGGCGGCCAACGAGATGCTGGCCCGGACCGACGTCGCACACGCGCCGTGGCATCTGGTGTCGGCCAACGACAAGCGTTACGCTCGACTGCAAGTGCTGCGACATATCGTCGAAGCCATGGAAGACCTACATTGAACCGTTCCGGGGAGACCGCAAGCCATGAGCACCGCTGAAATCCGTCCCATCGTCGCCGCCGACTTCGAATCCTGGCTGCCGCTATGGAAAGGCTACCAGGACTTCTACCGCGTCGACATCGACGACGCCGTCACCCGCAACACCTGGGCGCGGTTCCTGGACGGCGCGGAACCCATGCATGCCGCGCTCGCCTACGACAGCGGCCGGGCCATCGGCCTGGTGCACTGGATTTTCCACCGCTCCACCTGGACGGCCGGCGACTACTGCTATCTGCAGGACCTGTACGTGGCCCCGGACGTGCGCGGCACCGGCGCCGGCCGCAAGCTGATCGAACACGTCTACGCGCAAGCCGCCGCCGCCAATTGCTCGCGCGTGTACTGGCTGACGCACGAGACCAACGCCACCGCCATCCAGCTCTACGACCGCATCGCCGACCGGTCCGGCTTCATCCAGTATCGCAAGGCGATGCCGTGAGCGCCCGCGATCCCAACTGCCCCCTGTGCCAGGAAGACGGCGGCACGGTGCTCTGGAGAGGGCCGCACCTGCGCATCGTCGAAGTGGCCGACGCCGACTACCCGGGCTTCACCCGCGTGGTCTGGAACGGCCACCTGGCGGAAATGACCAGCCTCTCCACGCATGGGCGCGATCTGCTGATGCGGGCCGTTTACGTCGTGGAAGAGACGCAGCAATCGATCCTGGCGCCCGACAAGATCAACCTGGCCTCGCTGGGCAACATGGTGCCGCACCTGCATTGGCACGTGATCCCGCGCTGGCGCGGCGACCGCCACTTTCCCGACCCGATCTGGGCGCCGCCGAGGGTGCCTGCCGGCGCGGAATCCGAGGAATGGAAGGAACGGCGCGCGAGCGTCGAGGCCCAACTGCCGCGCTACCGCAACCGGCTGGTCGAAGCCATGAACGCGCTGCTCTGGCACTGAGCCTGGGCGCGAGGCTGCGGCGTCAGCCGGCGGCGCCCTTGGCGCGCAGTTCGCCCAGCCAGCGGACGTAGGCCTGTTCCACCTGGTTTGCCGCGCGTTCGGCGGAGAACAGGCCCTGGCCCCGGATCAGGCGCCTTCCGGCCTCGCCCATGCGCCTGCGCAGCGCCGGATCGGCCAGCAGGCGCTCCAGCGCGGCCGCGAGCGCGGCGGGGTCCTTGGGCGGCACCAGCAGGCCGGTCACATCCGCGCGCATGGTTTCCGGCACGCCGCCCACGTTCGTGCCGATGACCGGCAGCCCCACCCCCGCGGCCTCGACGAAGACCGTGCCCAGGGCCTCCCGGTGCGTCGGCAGCGCGAACACGTCGAACGCCGCCATGACGTCGCCGATGTCGTGGCGCCGCCCCGCGAAATGCACGCGCCCCGCCAACCCCAGCCCCGCCGCCTGCGCCCGCAGGCGCTCGAACAATGGCATGCCGTCGCCCACCAGCACCAGATGCGCCTGCGGGAACGCGGTGGAAATACGATGGAAGGCGTCGATCAGGTCGCCATGCCCCTTTTCCGGACGCATGATGGCCACGCAGCCCACTACCAGGGCGCCGGCGGGCAAGCCAAGCTCTCGCCGGACGCAGACGCCCGGCCGCGCCTGAGGTATCACCACCGGCGAATGGATGGTGGCAATGGCCTCGGGCCGCGCGCCGCCGTCCAGCAATTGCGCGCGCACGTAGGCGCTGACGGCGATCACGCGATGCGCCAGCCAAGTGTAGGCATAGAGCGAATTGATGGGCTTGGCCAGATGCCGGGTGCGCACGATGAGCGGTGTGCCGGCCAGGCGGGCCGCCATCGCGGCCAGCACCGTATCCCGGCGGCTGTGCGTATTGACCACGTCGAAGCGCCCCCGGCGCAACAGGCGGCGCACGAACGCCACCCCGCGGATGAAATTGCGCGGGCCGTCCATGGGGAGCAGGTGCACCGTAAAGCCCGCCTCGCGCAGCCGCTCGCCCAGCTCAGCGCCGGGCTGGCACAGCGCCTCCAGGCGATGGCCGCGCTCGCGCATGGCGACCATCTCTTTGCAGATGCAGAACTCCTGCCCCCCGAACGAGGTGGCGGCTTCGGTATGCAGGATGCGCAGGCTCGGGCCGGCTCGGCCGCCCTGCGTCTTGGCGGAACTCAGCATGATGGGGAACGATCGCCTTCAAACGGTATGTGCCGGCAAGCGCCAGCTGGAGGCACCGCCAGCCGCGCACGGGTCAGGTTTCTGGAGGGGAGCTTACGGAACCGCGCCTTGCCAACGCGCACGCCCGGTTTAGGAATCTAGGGTAAGCATGCCGTCAACGGCAGAGGAATCAGTCTGATAACGGGTCGGAGGTTTCCAGAGAATTAGCCGTTTTTCTTCCAAGAATGGCCGAGGTTCGGCGACGTAAGAGCCTTCTATATCTTATTCAGGTAAAATTCAGAATTGCGCGGGAGATATTGTTTGATTGAAAAAAACGTTGAAAAAAACGGACGCCAAAAAGTGACCCAGCCGGCTTCGTCCCGGGCCGAATACCCCTCTTTCCTCCAGTCGTTCCTCCGATCCGAAGCGCTCGGCGGCTACGTGCTCATGCTGGCCGCGGTGATCGCGCTGGCGGTCGCCAACAGCCCCGCCGCGCCCTACTACTTCGGGGCGCTCGAAACCAAGCTGGGCTTCCAGGCGGGGCCCGTCGTGCTCAAGGAAAGCGTGCTGCACTGGATCAACGACGGTCTGATGGCCGTGTTTTTCCTGCTGGTCGGGCTGGAGATCAAGCGCGAGGTGCTGGACGGCCAGCTGCGCGGCGCCGGGCGCATCGTCCTGCCGGGCATCGCGGCGCTGGGCGGCATGGCGGTGCCGGCGCTCATCTACGTGCTGGTCAATGCCGGCAGCCCCGCCACGCTGCGCGGCTGGGCCATTCCCGCCGCGACGGACATCGCGTTCGCATTGGGCATCCTGGCGCTGCTGGGCAGCCGCGTGCCGACGTCGCTGAAAATCTTCCTGACCGCGCTGGCGATCCTGGATGACCTGGGCGCCATCGTCATCATCGCGCTGTTCTACACCTCGACGCTCAATACCTTCGCCCTGGGCATGGCGGGCGCCCTGCTGGCCTGCCTGTTCTGCCTCAACCGGGCGGGAGTGCTGCGGCTGGCGCCCTATCTGCTGATCGGCGCCGTGCTCTGGTATTTCGTCCTCAAGTCCGGCGTGCACGCCACGCTGGCCGGCGTGGCGCTGGCGCTGGCCATTCCGCTGCGTCCGCAGAACCAGGGGCATCCCGCGGTGCACTCTCCGCTGCACGCGCTGGAACATGCCCTGCACAAGCCGGTCGCCCTGCTGATCGTTCCGGTGTTCGGCTTTGCCAACGCGGGCGTGTCCTTCGCCGGCCTGGGGCTGGCCACCCTGGCCCAGCCCGTGCCGCTGGGCGTGGCCCTGGGCCTGTTCCTGGGCAAGCAGCTGGGTGTGTTCGGCTTCGCCTGGCTAGCCATCAAGAGCGGCATCGCCAGCCTGCCGCGGCATGCCTCCTTCACCCAACTGTACGGCGTTGCGTTGCTGTGCGGCATCGGATTCACGATGAGCCTGTTCATCGGCGCCCTGGCGTTCACCGATCCGGCCGCCGTGGATGCCACCAAGATCGGCGTCCTGACCGGGTCGCTTGCATCCGCCGTCGCCGGGTTCGCGCTGCTGCGCGGCTGCGGCGCGCGCACCGGGCGGGGCGAAACGCCATAAAGGACGCGGCCGGCGCTACAGTAGACGGGGTCAGCCACCACGATCCCGAGGAGCCGCCATGAAACCGCCCGTCATCAACGTGCAGCGCGTCTACGAGGGCACCGGCCCGGAAGGCAGCTACCGGGCGCTGGTGGACCGAGTCTGGCCGCGCGGCCTGCGCCGGGCCGACCTGGGGCTGGACGAATGGGCGCGTGACCTCGCACCCACCGCCGAATTGCGCAAATGGTTCAACCACGTCGAGGAACGCTGGGAGGACTTCCGACGCAAGTACCAGTCGGAGCTGGCCGCGCCGGAGCAGCAGGAGCGCATGGCCGCGCTGCTGGAAGCCGCCGGGAAAAAGCCGCTGACCCTGCTTTACGGCGCCCACGACACCGAACACAACCAGGCGGTCGTGCTGCGCGACGCGCTGCTCGACTACGCCCGTCACCACGGCAAGCGCTCCGGCTGAGGCGGCCAGCCGCCCGCGTTCAGCCTGCTCTCATGCTGACGCGCTACCATCGAACCATGCTCCCTGCACCCGTGGGCGACGCGGCCCTGCCCGGCCCGGCCCACGGCCAATCCCAACCCGGAGGTACCAGCATGCAGCATGACCTGAACGGAAAAGTCGCCGTCGTCACCGGCGCCGCCAGCGGCATCGGCAAGGAAATTGCGCTGACGCTCGCGCGCGCGGGCGCCGCGGTCGCGATCGCCGACCTGAACCAGGCGGGCGCCGAGGCCGTCGCCAAGGAGATCGAGCAGGCCGGCGGCAAGGCCATGGGCGTCGCCATGGACGTCACCAGCGAAGAGGCCGTGAACCAGGGAATCGACCGCGTGGCGGCGGCCTTCGGCAGCGTCGACATCCTGGTCTCGAACGCCGGGATCCAGATCGTGAACCCCATCGAAAGCTTCGCCTATTCCGACTGGAAGAAGATGCAGGCCATCCACGTCGATGGCGCCTTCCTCACGACCAAGGCCGCGCTCAAGCACATGTACAAGGACAACCGGGGCGGCGTCGTCATCTACATGGGCTCGGTCCATTCGCATGAAGCCTCGCCGCTCAAATCCGCCTACGTCGCCGCCAAGCACGCGCTCCTGGGCCTGGCCCGCGTGCTCGCCAAGGAAGGCGCGGCCCACAACGTGCGCTCGCACGTGATCTGCCCGGGTTTCGTGCGCACGCCCCTGGTGGAAAAGCAGATTCCGGAACAGGCGAAAGAACTGGGCATCAGCGAGGAAGACGTCGTCAAGAAGGTCATGCTGGGCGACACGGTGGACGGCGTGTTCACGACCGTCGAGGACGTGGCCCAGACCGCGCTGTTCCTGGCCGCCTTCCCCAGCGCCGCGCTCACGGGCCAGTCGTTCGTGGTCAGCCACGGCTGGTACATGCAGTAGGTCCGCGGGGCGGGCGGTCTTTGGTACCCTAGGCGCCTTTCCGGGCCGGCGCGCATCCCGGCGCGCCGGCAGGCACGTCTTGAGGAAATCCCATGTCTTTCAGCTCCGACGCCTGGGCGCGCAACATCGCGCTCTACGAAAAAACGCGCACCATGCCGTTCAACCAGGAACTGGCCAGCGGCCAGCTCGATGAGAACGCGTTCCGCCACTACATGATCCAGGACGCGCACTACCTGGTCGCGTTCGGACGCGCCCTGGCCGTCGCCGCGGCCAAGGCAGACCACGCCGACGGCGTCGTGCAGTTCGCGGATGCCGCCAAGGGCGCCGTCATCGTCGAACGCAGCCTGCACGCCGGTTTCATGAAGCAGTTCGGCATCGACGCGGCCACCTTCGAAGCCACACCGCTGTCGCCCGCCAGCCACCACTACACCAGCTTCCTGATCGCCACCGCCTGGAGCGCCCCGTACCCGGTGGCGCTCGCGGCCTTGCTGCCGTGCTTCTGGATCTACGCCGAAATCGGCCGCGACATCCAGGCGCGCGCCGCGACGCCCAATCCCTACGCCGCCTGGATCGACGCCTATGCGGGCGAGGAATTCCACGCGCTGGTGCGCGCCGTCATCGCCACGGTGGACCGCGCGGCGGAAGCCGCCTCGGCGGAAACGCGTGAGGCGATGCACCAGGCATACACCCATGCGGCGCAACTGGAATGGATGTTCTGGGATTCGGCCTATCGCCAGGCCGGCTGGCCGGTCTGAGCCCCCGGGGCGCGGCGGAACCGCGCCCTTGTGCCAAAATCCGGCCCATGCCGATCGACAACCGCCTGACTCCCCACGCCCTCGCCGCCCAGACGGCCGAACTTCCCGCCGCCTGGCAGGCGGCGTTCGCCGACCGGCCCGTGGCCGACGCCCTGGCGGCGGTGACCGCCCACGTCGAAAAGCGCCTGGGCGAGGGCGCGGCCATCTATCCCGCCACGCCCTTCCGCGCCCTGCACGGGCTGGCGCCGTCGGACGTGCGGGTCGTGATCCTGGGACAGGACCCGTATCACGGCCCGGGCCAGGCCCAGGGTCTCGCCTTCTCGGTGCCGGACGATTGCAAGCGGCCTCCCAGCCTGCGCAACATCTTCAACGAAATCGCCCAGGAATTTCCGGGCACGCCGGTCCCCGCCGGCAATGACCTGAGCCCCTGGGCCGACCAGGGCGTGCTGCTGCTGAACACCGCGCTCACGGTGGAAGACGGGCTGCCGGCCTCGCACGCGAAACGAGGCTGGGAGACGGTGACCGACGCGCTGATCTCGCTGGTCGCGCGCGACCCGTCGCCCAAGGTGTTCATGCTCTGGGGCGCGCATGCCCAGGCCAAGCGTCTGTTGCTGCCTGACAACAGCGGACATCTGGTCCTGATGTCCAATCATCCGTCACCGCTTTCCGCAAGAAGGCCGCCGGTGCCGTTCCTGGGCTGCGGCCACTTCCTGGCCACGAACGAATGGCTGGCCAACCAAGGGAAAAACCCTATTGATTGGGGACTGGACAAAAAAACAATTCCCATGCAAGGCGAATTCAGGTTATGATCGCCGCACTGCACAAAACGAGTTCGGCATTTACCGCCTTGATTTAGCGGAAGTTTTCGCAGTCCGCCGGGCAAACAGCCCCGGCCCCTGCCGAACCATCATCGATTCCTGACCCCTTTCCTTTCGCCCTGCGTTCCAATCTCCACTCGAGAACGCGCCACGCGCATGGTTGATCCGGTCGGCACGATGCTCCATCAACCGTCGCCTGGATCCGGCCGCCTAATCCCCTGGCCCGACCAAGCACTGCGTCGCATTGATTGCGGCAAGGGAAAGTAATGTCTTTCGAAAACCTGGGCCTCGCGCCCGCTCTGTTGTCGGCCGTTCAGGACGCTGGCTTCACCACCCCCACCGCCGTCCAGGCCGCCGCCATTCCGCAGGCCCTGGCCGGCCACGATCTGATGGTGTCCTCGCAGACGGGCAGCGGCAAGACCGCCGCCTTCATGCTGCCGGCGCTGCACCGCATCGCCCAGCACCCCGCCAACAAGGGCGTCGGCGTGCAGGTGCTGGTGCTGACCCCGACCCGCGAACTGGCCCTGCAGGTCACCGACGCCACGGCCACCTACGGCCGCAAGCTGGCCGACCTGCGCACCGCCACCGTCGTGGGCGGCATGCCCTACGGCGCGCAGCTCAAGGCGCTGTCGCGCCGCGTGGACGTGCTGGTCGCCACCCCCGGCCGGCTGATCGACCACCTGCAATCCGGCCGCGTCAAGCTGAACACCGTGCACACGCTGGTGCTGGACGAAGCCGACCGCATGCTGGACATGGGCTTCATCGAAGACATCGAGACCATCGTCGAACGCCTGCCGGAAGGCCGCCAGACGCTGCTGTTCTCCGCCACGCTGGACGGCACCGTCGCCAAGCTGGCCGCGCGCATGATGCGCGAACCGCAGCGCATCGAGATCGCCGGCGCCAAGGAAAAGCACACCAACATCACGCAAAGCCTGCTCTATGCGGATGACGCCAGCCACAAGATGCAGCTGCTGGACCACGTGCTGCGCGACGCCTCGCTGGACCAGGCCATCGTCTTCACGTCGACCAAGCGCGGCGCCGACGACCTGGCCGACCACCTGGCCGACCAGGGCTTCGCCGCCGCCGCCCTGCACGGCGACATGAACCAGCGCCAGCGCACCCGCACCCTGTCGCAACTGCAACGCGGCCAGCTGCGCATCCTGGTCGCCACCGACGTGGCCGCCCGCGGCATCGACGTCCAAGGCATCAGCCACGCCGTCAACTTCGACCTGCCGATGCAGGCCGAAGACTACGTGCACCGCATCGGCCGCACCGGCCGCGCCGGCCGCAACGGCCTGGCCTTCACGCTGGCCACGCATTCCGAACGCCACAAGGTCCGCCGCATCGAGCACTACATCGGCCAATCGATCACCCCCGAAGTGATCGCCGGCCTGGAACCCAAGCGCACCCCGCGTCCGTCGGCCGGCGGCGCTCCGCGCGGCGGCAAGCCTTTCGGCAAGCGCCCCGGCGGCGGTTACCAGGGCAACCGCGAGGGCCGCTCCTTTGGTGGCCCGCGTGGCGAATTCAAGCCGCGCGAAGGCGGTTACCAAGGCAATCGCGAAGGCGGCTTCCACGGCGACCGCCCGGCCCGCTCGTTCGGCGACCGCCCCAGCTTCGGCGACCGCCCGCAGCGCGAGGGCGGCTACCAGGGCAACCGTCCCTGGGGCGACCGTCCCCAGCGTGAAGGCGGCTTCCGTGGCGGCGACCGCGACTCGCGTCCGAGCTTCAGCGACCGCCCCAGCTACGGCGATCGTCCGCAACGCGATTCGCGCCCGTTCAGCGAGCGCCCGCAGCGTGAAGGCGGTTTCCGCGGCGGCGACCGCGACTCGCGTCCGAGCTACAACGATCGCGCCAGCTTCGGCGACCGCCCCAGTTTCGGCGACCGCCCGCAGCGTGAAGGCGGCTTCCGCGGCGGCGACCGCGCCGAAGGCGGTTTCCGCGGCAAGCCCACGTTCGACAAGCGGCCCGGCGGCCCCGCCAAGCGCTTCGCGAAGCCGGCCGACCGCCGCGGCTGATTCCGCCGCTTGAGCCTGACGCAAACCCCGCGCCTGCCGCGGGGTTTGTTTTTTTGCCGCCGCTCCGTCTCAGAGCCGCGCCGCGCGGGGCTCCGATTTTTGGGAAAATGTCTGCTTGCCCATGCCTCATCCGACCATGCAACGCCCCGCACCCGCCAATCTGCCCGCCCTGCCTCCCGCCGCCCTCGAACACAGCGAAGCCGCGGCCGCCCACCTGCGCGACGCCATCGCGGCCAACGGCGGCTGGCTGCCGTTCGACCGCTGGATGGCGCAGGCGTTGTACGCGCCGGGGCTGGGCTACTACGCCGCCGGCAACGTCAAGCTGGCCGAAGCGGACGGCGACGCCCGCGCGCCCGCCGGTGACTTCGTCACCGCGCCGCAGTTGACGCCGCTGTTTGCCCGCACGCTGGCCCGCCAGGCGGCCCAGGTGCTGCGCCAGACCCGGACAGACACCGTGCTGGAATTCGGCGCCGGCACCGGCGCGCTTGCCGAAGGCGTGCTGGCCGAGCTGGACGCAATGGGTCTCGCGCAGACCCGCTACCTGATCCTGGAGGTGTCCGCCGACCTGCGCGCTCGCCAGGCGGAAAGGCTGGCGGCATACGGCGACCGCGTGCAGTGGCTGGATGCGCTGCCCAAGGCCTTCTCCGGCTGCGTGCTGGCCAACGAGGTCCTGGACGCGATGCCCGTCTCGATGTTCCGCTGGGGCGAGGACGGGACGGTGCTGGAACGCGGCGTGGCGCTCGACGCCTCCCAGGGCTTCGTCTGGGAAGACCGCCCGGCGCAACCGGCGCTGGCCGCCTTCGTGGCGGACCGGATGCCTGCGCTGCCCGGCTACGTATCCGAAGTCAATGCGCAGGGCGAAGCCTGGATCGCCGCAATGGGCGGCTGGCTCGAACGCGGCGCGGCGCTGCTGGTGGACTATGGCTTTCCCCGCAGCGAGTACTACCATCCCCAGCGCGCGGGCGGCACGCTCATGTGCCATCTGCGCCACCATGCGCACGGCGATCCGTTCACCGCGCCCGGCTTGCAGGACATCACCGCGCACGTCGATTTCACCGCGATGGCGGACGCTGCGCAGGCAGCCGGCCTGCAAGTCCTGGGCTATACCTCGCAAGCCCGCTTCCTGATGAACGCCGGGCTGATGGAGCTGCTGGCCCAACTGGATCCGGCCGACGTGCAGAACTATGCGAAGACCGTCGCGCCCGTGCAGAAGCTGCTGTCCGAAGCGGAAATGGGCGAGCTCTTCAAAGTGCTGGCGGTGGGACGCGGAATAACGGAACCCCTGGCGGGTTTCTCGCGCGGCGACCGCCTCGACAAGCTATAGCGGCGCGTCCGCGGCGCCTGCCCGCAGGCGTTCCAGCCGGGCTTCGCGCACGCGTTCCTTGATACGCGCCGGATCGCCGGCGCAGGCCTTCGCGATCGCTCCTGCGTCCACGCCGCGCACGGCGGCCACGCGCGCGCGCCATGCCGGCCGGTCCACGGGCCGGAGCACCGCAGCCGCCTCCAGCAGGTCGAAAAAACGCTCAGGCTTGCGCAAGGCGTCGGCCCTCTCCATCAGCGCCAGCTGCGCGCCGACGGCGTCCCCCTCGCCTTGCGAGGCGTCCAGGCCGGCCAGCACTTCGGGCAGCAGGCGCGCGTAGTCGTTGCATTCCGTGGGCACGCGCAGCCGGCGGCCCAGCGCGTCGCGCTCGGGCGTCAAGCGGCACAGCAGGGCATAGCGCCCCGGCAGCGACAAGCCCAGGCCGGCGGCGCGATCCACGTCCGCGCCGGCCTCCTGCACGCCCCGCAGTTCCGGCATTACGCGGGCCAGGGCGCCGCATGCCTGCAAGACATCCAGCATGCGCGAAGGCGCGGCCGCCATCAGGCCGCGCGACAGCTCCTTCCAGACCCGCTCGGCCACCAGCGCGTCGGCCTCGCCCGCCTCGACCATCCGTCGGCACAATTCCAGCGTGGCGGGCGCGACGGTGAAATCGCCGAAGCGCGCCGCAAAGCGGCCCAGCCGCAGGATGCGCACGGGGTCTTCCTGGAAGGCCTCGCCCACATGGCGCAAGACCCGGGCCCGCACGTCGGCCTCGCCGCCCAGGGGATCGATCAGCCGGCCCTCGGGCGTCTGGGCAATGGCGTTGACCGTCAGGTCGCGGCGGCGCAGGTCTTCCTCGAGCGTGACGTCCGCCCCCGTATAGAACGTAAAGCCCTTGTAGCCGCGCCCGGACTTGCGCTCGGTGCGCGCCAGCGCGTATTCCTCTTTGCTGCGCGGATGCAGGAAAACCGGGAAGTCGCCGCCCACCGGGATGAAACCGCGGCGCGCCATGTCTTCCGGGGTGGCGCCCACCACGACCCAATCGTGGTCGCCCGGGGGCAGGCCGAGCAGCGCATCGCGCACCGCTCCGCCCACGATATAGACCTGCAAGCCCTCGATGGCCGGATCCCGGCTCATGGGATCGAGGTGCTTTCGGCGCCCAGCGGCACGATGTTGCCCAGGCGTTCCTTCAGGGACTGGGGCTGGCCGCTGAACATGGCGGCGTAATACACCGAATTGGACATCACGTTCTTCACGTAGGTGCGCGTTTCATTGAACGGGATGGTCTCGGCGAAGATGGCGCCTTCCACCGGATGCGTGAATGTCGAGCGCCAGTTGTGCGGGCGGCGCGGGCCGGCGTTGTAGCCGGCGCTGGCCAGCATCTGGGAGCCGTCCAGGTCGCGCAGCACCATGTTCAGGTAGTTGGTGCCCAGCTCGGTGTTCGTGTCGAAGTCGTTGACGCTGTCGGGCGTGAAGTCGCTCATGCCGATCTTGCCCGCCACCCACTTGGCGGTGGCCGGCATCAGTTGCATCAGGCCGGAGGCGCCCACGTGCGAGCGCGCATCCATGATGAAGCGGGATTCCTGCCGGATCAGGCCATAGACCCAGGCCGGATCCAGCGCGATGGCGTTGGCCTTGGCGGTGACGCGGCCTTCGAAGGGCGCGATGAAGCGCTGGCTGAAGTCGAATTCCTTTTCCGTGCGGTCGGAGGTGTTGACCACGCGATCGTAGATGTTCTCGGCGCGGGCCAGCTCGGCGGCGGCCAGGAGCTGGCGGTCGCTCATGCCGCGCAGGCTGAAGTTCCATTCCGGCACGGCTTCGGCGCGCCAGCCCAGGCGGAACAGCTGGACCGCGCGGCGCAGGCCCGGATTGGCGCGGGCCTCGGCGATTTCCTGGTCGCTGATGGGCGCGGGACGCGGCGGCACGTTGATGCGCCGGCCCAGTTCCTCGGCGGCCAACTGGCCGTAGAAATCGAAACGGTCGGCGATGCTGGCGTAGGCGGCCTCGGCCTGCTGCTTGTGGCCAAGGGCAGCCTGCCCGCGCGCCTTCCAGTACACCCACGACGGATCCGCCTGCTGCGCGGCCGGCATCTGCTCGATCGAGGCGATGACCCACTTCCAGTCGATCTTGGGCTGGCGCAGGGCGGCGCGCACCTTCCAGGCGGCGTTGTATTCCGTCATGCGGATGTGGCCGGCCTCGTGATACCAGTCGTCCGCCCGGCTGTCCAGCTTCAGCGCGGCCACCAGCGCGTATTGCCCGCGCACCCAGGCAAGGTTCGACTTGGCCATGGACTTGGACCAGTCCCCGGACTTGCCCCAGATGCGGCGCAGATAGGAATCGGCCACGCTGACGTCGGACCGCGCCAGGCGGGCCAGCGCGATGGTCACCAGCTCTTTCTCGTTGCGGCCCACGGGCTGACGGTCCTGGCGCGTCAGCCACTTCATGGGATCCTTCATGAGCAGATCGTAGGTCTTCAGGTCGCCCGGCTCGAACATGTATTGGGCGAACTTGCGCGCGTCGGTCGTCTTGTTGGCTTCGATGGCGTCGCGAAACTGGGGCTCCAGCTGCTCCCAGCCCAGCACGCCGTCGGCGACGAGCTGGTCGTACAGCGCCCAGCAGGCGCTTCCCGGCGCGAACGCCGCCGTTGCCTGCGCGGCGGTGGCGCGCTGCCCGGTCATGTGCTTGGCGTCGAGGATGGCGCACTCGATCTGGGCGTTGCTGTTCTTCACAGGGGCCAGCTTGCGCACGGTTTCGAAGTCGCCGCTGCGCGCCGCCGCCAGCAGCCAGTCGCCACGCAGGCGGTCGGCCAGGTAGGCGTCCGGATTGCCGCTGATGAACTGCTGCAGCGCGGCCGTGGGCCGGCCGCTGGCTGGCGGAGTCCACAGCTGGTAGCGCAGCAGCCAATATTCGGGATACATGCCCAGCGGATCCGGCTTGGCCTGCGGCACCAGCGCGCCCAGGATGGACCATTGCTTGCGGCTCATGGCCACGCGCGCCGCGACCACGGCGGCCAGCGCGGGCGTTTCGGTGGTGGGCGGCAGGCCTGCCAGCACTGCAGGCGGCACCGAGATGACGGGCTGCGCGGCCTGGACGGCGGGCTGGGGCTGGGTATTGAGGGAGGCGCTGCGCTGCTGGGCGTCCACCGGCGCACAGGCCGCGGTGAACAGCGCCACCAGCGGCAGCCAGCGGCGCAGGCTGAATCCGGCTTCGGCGACGGCGCGCGCGGTTTTCTGATACCGTCCAAGTTGCAGAGTCTGTGTCATGCCCTACCCCTTATATAAGGGCCTTGCCGCAAGCCCGCATGCCGATCGTCCACACCCGCATGCCGGCCATCCGCACATCCGCCATCTTTGTCCATCCCCATCACAGCCACCGCATGACTACGCAAAATACTCCAGAGGATACCGCAGTCCAGCTACGCACGCGATTGCGGAAAATGCGTGCCGAATTGCCCGAAGACCAGCGCAGCCGCGGCGGTCTGCTGATGCGCGCCCGGCTATTCACCTGGCTGAACGTGGCGCGCGACGAAGCCGCCCGCGCCGGCCGCCCGGCGCCTGCCACCGTCGCGGCTTTCTGGCCCATGGCGGACGAGCCCGACCTGCGCCCCCTGCTGCAGCAGTGGGTCGACGGCGGCGTGGCGGTGGCGCTGCCGGTGGTGCGGGAACGCAACGCGCCGCTGGCCTTCCTGCCCTGGACGCCCGACGCCGAGCTGCGCGCCGGCCCCTATGGCATCCAGGAGCCCGTCCATGGCCCCGACCTGCTCCCCGACGTGGTGCTGGTGCCCACCCTGGGCTACACCGAACAGGGCGACCGCCTGGGCTACGGAGGCGGCTATTACGACCGCAGCCTGGCGGCCCTGCGCGATCGCGGGCATCCGTTCGTCGCGATCGGCATCGCCTGGAGCTGCGGCGAGCTGGACGCGGGCTATGAGCCCGCCGCTCACGATTTCAGGCTGGACGCGGTGCTGACCCAGGACGGCTGGGTGCCGCAGGCCCCCCTGGAACAAGGCGGCCCTGTCGGCACCACGCTGCACAGCTTCCGCATGAACTGACGCACCGGTATTGCCCGGCGGCTTGCACCAAAATGGTGCAAGCTGTAACATAGCGGGTTCAGACGCCTCGATCCGGGGCGCCCCGCAACACTTCCCACCGCAACATCCCGCCCGGCATCCGCAGGGCGGCGTCCGGCCCGTTCCGGACGATTCTCGCGCCCAGCCGCGCCAGAGCGCCCCCAGCGCGTCCCCGCGCGCCCCAACGCGCCACCCCACCCGCCGCAGCCGGCCCCAGGCTTCCCGCCCCGGCCGGCGCATGCGCCATCCGCCCATCCCGCGCGTCAACCGCCACGGGGATGGCGTTCCAACGCCCTTGGGAGGATATTGTCCCAAGGCGCCCGCGCCCGGTCGAACCTGGCACGCGGGTTGCTTAATCTGCAGAGGCCGCGCGCAAGCCGGCCGCAAGCACCAGTACCGGAGGAGCCATGAAGGACAGAACAGCCCGTCCCACCGCTTTTGACGAGATGCGCGACAGCGCCGGCGGCATACGCTCCCATTACCAGGCCTTCGAGCGCTGGCATGCCGAGCAATCCGCCGAGGCCATGGCCGTGCGCCGGCTGGAGGCCGATCTGAGCTTCCGGCGGGTCGGCATCACCTTCTCGGTCGCGGGCGACGCCGCCGGCACCGAGCGCCTGATTCCCTTCGACCTGATCCCGCGGATCATCCCCGCCGACGAGTGGCGCCTGCTGGAGGCCGGCCTGAAGCAGCGCGTGCGCGCGCTGAACATGTTCATCCACGACATCTATCACGGACATGACATCGTGCGCGCCGGCGTGGTGCCGGCCGAGCAGGTATTCCTGAACGCCCAGTACCGCCCCGAGATGCAGGACGTGGACGTGGCCGAGGACATCTACTGCCACATCGCCGGCGTGGACATCGTGCGCGCCGGCGCCGGCGAATTCTATGTGCTGGAAGACAATCTGCGCGTGCCGTCCGGCGTGTCCTACATGCTGGAGAACCGCAAGATGTCGATGCGGCTGATGCCGGACGCCTTCAGCCGCATCAAGGTGGAACCGGTGGCGCACTATCCGGACCTGCTGCTGGACAACCTGCGCGAGGTCGCCCCGCATGGCGGCGACGCCCCCACCGTGGTGGTGCTGACCCCGGGGATGTACAACTCGGCCTATTTCGAGCACGCCTTCCTGGCCCAGCAGATGGGCGTGGAGCTGGTGGAAGGCCAGGACCTGTTCGTCGAACAGAACACCGTCTACATGCGCACCACCCAAGGGCCGCGCAAAGTGGACGTGATCTACCGCCGGCTGGACGACGACTTCCTGGACCCTTTGTCGTTCCGCGCCGATTCCGCGCTGGGCGTGCCTGGCCTGCTGTCGGTGTACCGCGCGGGCCGCGTCACGCTGGCCAACGCCATCGGCACCGGCATCGCGGACGACAAGTCCACCTACCTGCACGTGCCGGACATGATCCGCTTCTATCTCGGCGAAGAGCCGGTGCTGTCGAACGTGCCGACCTGGCGCTGCAGCCGGCCGGACGAGCTGTCGCACGTGCTGGCCCACATGCATGAACTGGTGGTGAAGGAGGTCCACGGCTCGGGCGGCTACGGCATGCTGGTGGGCCCGTCGGCCTCCCGCGCGGAAGTCGACGCGTTCCGGGAGCGCGTGCGCGCCCATCCCGCCAACTACATCGCGCAGCCCACGCTGGCGCTGTCCACCGTGCCGACCTATGTCGACTCGGGCGTGGCGCCGCGCCACGTGGACCTGCGCCCCTACGTGCTGTGCGGCAAGGATATCCGGACCGTGCCCGGCGGCCTGTGCCGCGTGGCGCTGACCGAAGGCTCGCTGGTGGTCAACAGCAGCCAGGGCGGCGGCACCAAGGACACGTGGGTACTGGAGGAGAACTGAACATGCTGAGCCGAACCGCCGACAATCTGTTCTGGATGTGCCGCTACACCGAGCGCGCCGAGAATACCGCCCGCATGCTGGACGTGAACCTGCAGATGTCGCTGCTGCCGCAGGACGCGCAGACGCGCGAGGGCTCGTGGCTGGGCGTGCTGCGCATCTCCGAGCTGCAGGGCCTGTACCAGCAGAAGTACGCATCCATCTCGCCGCACGACGTGCTGGAATACATGGTGCGCGACCCCGAGAACCCTTCGTCCATCTTTTCCTGCATGCGCTCGGCCCGCGAGAACGCGCGCGCCGTGCGGGGCAGCCTCACCACCGAGGTCTGGGAAACCTACAACACCACCTGGCTCGAACTGCTGAAGCACTTGCACACCGGGCTGCTGGAACGCAATCCGGGAGAGTTCTTCGAATGGGTGAAGTTCCGCTCGCATCTGGCGCGCGGCGTCACCATCGGCACCATGCTGCAGGACGAGGCCCTGTACTTCCTGCGCATCGGCATGCACCTGGAGCGCGCCGACAACACCGCGCGCATGCTGGACGTGAAATTCCACGAACGCGACGGCGGCGGACAGGAAAGCCGCGCCGAACCCGCCGGCGCCGACGCGCTGCAAAGCGAGTTCTACCGCTGGTCGGCGCTGCTCAGTTCGGTATCCGGGCTGGAGATCTACCGCAAGGTGTACCGCGACGTCATCACCCCGGACCGCGTGGCCGAGCTGCTCATCCTGCACGGCGACATGCCGCGCTCGCTGCTGGCCTCGATGCGGGCGGTGGCCGACGATCTGGCGCGCGTCTCCAACCAGCGCTCGACCGAGACCGAGCGGCGCGCCGGCATGCTGTGCGCCGAGCTGCAATACGGCCGCGTCGAAGACATCCTGGCCAGCGGGCTGCACCAGTACCTGGACCATTTCCTCGACCGCATCAACGACCTGGGCAACCGGATCAGCCAGGACTTCCTGGTGCCGCTATCGGCCTAGGGCCTGTTCACCCTGAGGAGACAGGAATGAAGCAGATCATCACGCATCTCACGCACTACCGCTACACCGCGCCGGTCACCTACAGCATCCAGACCTTGCGCCTGACACCGCGCGACGACGAACACCAGCGCGTCCTGCGCTGGCACATAGAAGCGCCCGGCGCGCTGGAAAAGCAGGTGGACGCCTACGGCAACATCACGCACACGCTGACCCTGAACCACCCGCACACCGAGATCGAGCTGCGGGTGACCGGACAGGTGGTGGTGGCGCCACTTGCGCGCGGCCTGCTGGGCGGCGAAGACAGCCGGCTGCCGGTGCACGCCTACTGCGTGCAGACGCCCCTGACCCAGGCGGACGATACCGTCATGGCGTTCGTGCGCGAGGCGCTGCCCGGCGGCCTCAACACCCCGGACGACATTCTCGCCCTGGCGACCGCCATCAGTGATCGGGTCGCCTACGAACCCGGCACCACCGACGTCACCACCGCCGCCGCCCAGGTGCTGTCCATGGGACACGGCGTGTGCCAGGATCACGCCCATCTTTTCCTGGCCTGCGTGCGCGGCCTGGGCGTGCCCGCCCGCTACGTCAGCGGCTACCTCTACACCACGGCCGAACACGCCGCCAGCCACGCATGGGCCGACGTCTGGCTGTCCGGCGTCGGCTGGACCAGCGTGGATATCACCAACCGCCAATTCGCCTCGGACTGCCACTGCCGGCTGGCGGTAGCGCGGGACTATGACTCGGCTTCCCCGGTGCGCGGCGTGCGCAGCGGCGGCGGCAAGGAATCGATGGACGTCAGCGTGCAGGTCCAGACGAGCGCCCAGCAGTAACATCCGCCCGGCCGGGCCGGGTCGGGCCACGTCAGGCCGGGCCACGTCAGGCCGGGCCGCGTCGGGCCGGGCCGCAATACAATGCGGTGTGGTTTTCCCTATTTTCGATCATGACCTACTGCGTAGCAGCCCGCCTTGATTCCGGCCTGGTCTTTCTGTCCGATTCCCGCACCAATGCCGGGGTCGACCAGATCAGCGTCTTCCGCAAAATGACCGTCTTCGAGCGTCCCGGCGAACGCGTGATGGTGCTGATGACCTCCGGCAACCTGGCGGTCAGCCAGGCCGTGCTGAACGCACTGAGCCGCCAGCACGCGGAAGGCGGCGAGACGCTCTGGAACGCGCCCGACATGTTCGAAGCGGCGCACCGCGTCGGCGCCGCGGTGCGCGACGTTTTCCACCGCGAGGCCCCGGCCCTGCACGAACAGGGCGTGGACTTCAACGTCAACCTGATTTTTGGGGGCCAGATCGGCACGGAACGCTGCCGGCTGTTCCAGGTGTATGCGGCGGGCAACTTCATCGAGGCCGGGCAGGAATGCCCGTACTTCCAGATCGGCGAGGCCAAGTACGGCAAGCCCATCCTGGATCGCGTGCTGCGCCCCGACACATCGCTGGACGAGGCCGCCAAGTGCGCGCTGATCTCCATGGACTCCACCCTGCGCTCGAACATCTCGGTGGGCCTGCCGCTGGACCTGCTGGTCTACGACGCGCATGCGCTGCGCGTCACGCATTTCGCCAGCATCGACGAGCACAACGAGTATTTCCGCATGATCCGAGGCACCTGGGGCGAACGCCTGAGGCAGGTCTTCGCCGAGATCCCGGACCCGCTGTGGACCAGCCCGGAAGACCCCGTCTCCCTCGTGCCGTCCAGCCGGGTGCATCAGCCTCTGCGCGCCGAGCCCTCGGACGAGCCCGGGGTGAGCTACCCCGCGCCGCAGGCGCTGGCCGAAGACCCGGGCAAGGACCAGCCGGCCTGAGCGCCGCGGCCGCGCGGCCGCGCATGCACGCGTAAACCCTACTACTTTCCGCCAGCTGAAACCCGGCTTGCGAAACCGCGAATTCTCATTCCTGCTCCGGCGGCCGACACTACGGTGTGTCCGCAGGACCATGACCCGCGACGCCCAGGCTTGCGGGCCTCAAAGCAACCACAGGAGTGAGACATGCCCCCAATTTTCGCGCGCGCGGCCAAGCGCGCCGCCTGGCCCGTCCTGGCCTTGTCGTGCCTAGCCTCGGGCAGCGCGCTCGCGCAAGGCGCCTATCCCAACCATCCCATTTCGCTGGTCGTGCCGTTCGCCGCGGGCGGGCCCACCGACGTGGTCGCGCGCAGCCTGGGCGCATCGATGGCCAAGACGCTGGGCCAGAGCATCGTCATCGAAAACCGCACGGGCGCGGGCGGCACGCTGGCGTCCCAGCACGTGGCGCGCGCGGCCCCCGACGGCTATACCTTCCTGATCCACCACAACGGCATGGCCACCGCGCCCGCGCTGTACCGCAAGCTGTCGTTCAATCCGCTGACCGACTTCGCGTATGTCGGCCAGGTGGCGGACGTGCCCATGACCCTGCTGGGCCGCAAGGACCTGCCCGCCGACAACATGAAGGACTTCATCAAGTACGCCCGCGAGAACGGCAACAAGATCAACCTGGCCAACGCCGGGCTGGGCGCCGTATCCCAGCTTTGCGGCATGCTGCTGCAGGAATCGCTGGGCGTGCAGTTCACCACGGTGCCCTACGCCGGCACGGCGCCGGCGATGACCGCGCTGCTGGGCGGCCAGGTGGACGTGCTGTGCGACCAGACCACCCAGACCATTCCGCAGATCAAGGCAGACCGCGTGAAGCTGTATGGCGTCACGACGCTGGAGCGCATCAAGACGCTGCCCGACGCGCCGACCTTGCAGGAGAACGGCCTGAAGGACTTCGAAGTCAAGGTGTGGCACGGCGTGTACGCGCCCAAGGGCACGCCGCCCGAGGCCATCGCCAAGTTCAACGAAGCGCTGCGCGCCGCGTTGAAGGACCCCGCCTTCACGCAGAAGATGTCGGAGCTGGGCGCCGAAATCGTGCCGGAATCCAAGCAGACGCCGCAGGGCTTGCAGACTTGGCTGCAATCCGAGGTCGACAAATGGGGCGGAGTCATCCGCAAGGCGGGGGTGTACGCCGACTGAATGCGCGGGGGACAGCGGCGGTTGCCGCTGTCCGTTCATGAATATATATTCCCGTGCATGAGTACGAACGACGTAAAAAGCGCCAGGCGTGTCCTGGACATCCTGCAGTTCTTCGCCGCGACGCGGGCGCCGGCCACGCTGTCGCAGCTTGCGGCCGGGCTGGGCATCCCCAAGTCCAGCTGCCTGGCCTTGCTCGACACCCTGGAAGGCGACGGCTATGCGCATCAAACGGGGGGCCGCTATTACCTCACCCGCCGCTGGCTGAACGAAGCCCGGACCGTCGCCGAGCATGACCAGCTGACCACACGCATCCGGCCCACGCTGGAGGCGCTGCGCGACGAGCTGGGCGAGACCCTGATCCTGGCGCAACGGTCCGGCGACCACGTGGTCTACCTGGACGTGGCCGAGCCCGAGCGCATCGTGCGCTTCACCGCCAGGGCCGGCCAGTTGAAGCCGCTGCATGCATCCGCCTCCGGGCGCGCGTTGCTGGGCGCCATGCCGGCCGCCGACCGGGAAGCGCTGGCGGCCCGCCTGACCCTGGACCGCTACACCAGCAAAACGGTCAAGACCCACAAGCAGCTGCTGCAACTGATCGAAGCCGAAGCCAGCCGCGGCTGGCACGTCAACCTGGCTGAACACCAGGCCGATACCCTGTCGGTCGCCGCGCCGCTGGTGCTGTACGGCGCCGTGCTGGCCTTGGTGGTCGGCGCCCCGCTGGACCGTTCCGCCGCCCGGGCCGACCTCATCGGCCAGACCCTGCTTGCGGCCAGCCGCGAACTCACGCAGCGCATCGACAGCCCCACGCCCGCCGTTCCGGCGTACTAGGGCCCGCGTTCCGCTGCAGGCGCGCTTTCGCAGCCGCCCGCCCCTCCCCTGGTTCCCGTACTCCATGACGCCGCGCGCCCATGCCCGCGGCGCGCAGCCGCGTCCGCGATCGCCTCCTGCGGGTTTACGCCAAGCGAAATCCATTGCGGGCTGAAGTTCATATCTATAAACTTTTGTTCAAGAGTAAGAACGCAAGCCGGGTTTACCGGTAGCGGGCGCTCGGCAACCGGGCAGCCGCCCGGCGCTCTCTTCTTGAAGGAAGGAACATGGCTGGCCTTTTCTACGAGCAGTTTTCACCCGGACAGGCGTTCGAACACGCCTGGACCCGCACCCTGACCGAGATGGACAACGTGCTGTTCAGCTCCCTGACGATGAACGTGCAGCCGCTGCATCTGGACGCGCATTTCGCGGCGCAGACGGAGTTCGGCAAGCCCCTGGTCAACAGCCTGTTCACCCTGGGCTTGCTGATCGGCATGACGGTCAATGACACCACCCTGGGCACCACGGTGGCCAACCTGGGCATGACCGACGTGAATTTCCCCAAGCCCGTATTCGCAGGCGACACGCTGCACGTGCGCACTCGCGTGCTGTCGGTGCGCGAAAGCAAATCGCGCCCCAACGCCGGCATCGTCGAATTCGAGCACACCGCGCTGAACCATCGCGACGAAATCGTGGCCACGTGCAAGCGGTCGGCCCTGATGCGCAAACGCCCGGCCTGAGCCAGACGCCGCCCAGGAGAATCACGATGACCCGCTCTCTGCTGTTCGTGCCCGGCGATTCCGGGCGCAAATTCGACCACGCGGCCGCCAGCGCCGCCGATGCCCTGATCCTGGATCTGGAAGACTCCGTCGCTCCGGACCAGAAGCCGGCGGCACGCAAGGAAGTCCGCGCCATGCTGGAGCGCGGCGCAGCGGACAAGCCGCTGTGGGTGCGCATCAACGCGCTGGACGGCGGCGACGCCCTGGCCGACCTGGCGGCAGTCATGCCCGCCGCCCCCTACGGCATCGTGTTGCCCAAGTGTGCCGGCCGCGCAGGCCTATTGCACCTGTCGCACTACCTGGACGCCTTCGAGGCCGCCGCCGGCACGGAGCCGGGCGCCACGCGCATCCTCGCCATCGTCACCGAAACCGCCCAGTCCCTGTTCGGCCTGCATGACTACCGCGACGCCACGCCTCGCCTGTGGGGGCTGTCGTGGGGCGCGGAAGACCTGGCCGCCGACGTCGGCGCGCTGCGCAACCGCGATACGGGCCGCTATACCGAACCCTTTCGTCTGGCGCGCTCGCTGTGCCTGATGTCGGCCGCCGCCGCCGGTGTGCGCGCCATCGACACGGTCTGCGTCGACCTGGATGCGCCCGAGGTGCTGACCGCCGAGGCCGGCGAGGCTTTCCGCGACGGGTTCGTCGGCAAGATGGCGATCCATCCGCGCCACGTCGAGGCCGTCAACGCGGCGCTGACCCCGGACGATGGCCAGTTGCAGTGGGCCCGCGCGGTCATCGCCGCCTTTGCCGCCAACCCAGGCGCGGGCACCTTGCGGCTGGACGGAAAAATGATCGACCGGCCGCATCTGCGCCTGGCGCGCCGCCTGCTGGGGGAGGACTGACCATGCCCGGGCCACTGCACGGCATACGCGTCGTCGACATGACCAGCGTGGGCATGGGGCCCATGGCCACCCAGATGCTGGGCGACATGGGCGCCGACGTGATCAAGGTGGAGTCCGCGGAGGGCGACGTGTTCCGCCACGTCACGCCTCAGCGCCACGCCGCCATGAGCCATACCCATCTGAACCTGAACCGCAACAAGCGCAGCGCGGTGATCGACGCCAAGACCGACGAAGGCCGCGCGCAGCTGGACGCGCTGATCGGCGGCGCCGACGTCTTCATT